>CAVVST010000001.1:0-847204 GCA_963750995.1 uncultured Acidobacteriota bacterium
CGTGCCACGCCGCGGTTCATAGGGTGTTTCCGTTTTAACCGATCCCCCATTGGGTGATCCACTCGTCCCGAACCCGTCGACGATGCGTAGAATTGTCCGACCAAATGCTCGGCAGCGCCAGCCTCGCGAGCGCCTCGGCGGCGGTGGTCGTCGTCTATCTGCTTGGCTACGTCGTCGGGGCGCTGCTCGTCGAGCCGAAAGCCGACCGGACGACGCTGGCCCTTGGTGTCGTCCGCCTGATCGCAGGACTCCTGCTGACGACTGTCGGCTTTGTCCTGTCTTTGGCGCTCTCCCTGCCGTGGCTCGCCGGTCCCGTGGCACTGTTCATCGGCGCTGTCGTCGTTCACGGGCGCGAGGCCTTCGACCCGCCCCAACCTGATTTCACGTTCAGCTGGGGCAGTGCCGTCACCGGGCTGGTCAGCATCACGGCGTTGTCCCCGTTGGTGATCGCGGCGATGCGCATGGCGCCCGGCGAGTTCCCGCCCATGTTCTTCAACGTCGATACGCCGTATTTCCTGGAGAAGGTGCATGCGCTGGTGACAGCCACCGCTTTCCCTCCAGAATCGCTGAGTGTTGTTGGGGGGAGATGGCCGTACCACTACGGCGTTCATGGCCTGGCCGCCCTCATCTCACGCAGTTCGGGAGTCGCCCCGCATCACTCACTGTTCCTGATCGTTCTCCCGCTGCTGGCAGGCGGCATCCTGGCGGCTGCCGTCCTCCTCGCGCGGCAGCTCTGTCCCGCGCTTCCCTCCGTTGTCGCCGTTCCCATGCTGCTCGTCTCGGTCCCGACGCTCTGGTACAGCTTCTGGCAGTCGCAGGCACCCCTCTTACAGAACGGCCCGTTTCAATCCGTCACCAGGCATTGGGAGATCTGGGGCCTTGCAGCGAATGTCGGTCACAACGTCGCCGCGCATTTTCTCGTTCTTGCGAGTCTCGCCAGCATCGCACTCGCTCCGACATTCGGCTGGCGCCTGCCGGTGTTCCTCGTCGGGGTCTCTGTCGTCTTCAAGTCCCCGACCGGCGTAGCCCTTGTCGCCGGATTCATACTCGCACAGACATTTCGCGCCGCAGCAGCGAGAAGCTTCCGGCCGCTCATCCCGGCGGCAACGGCGGCAGCGCTCTTCGGCGTCTTGTACTTCGCATTGTGGGTCCTGCCGACTTCGACAGCATCACGAACGGAACTCTTTCCGCTCTTCTACGTGAAGTATCTTGCCGACCGGGACCGCCTGCTCGGGTTCTGCCTGGACGCTGCCTGGCTCCTCCTCCCAGCCCTGATCGTCCTGCCGGTCCTTCCGGCCAGACGTGACGACGGGGGTATGCGAAGTCTGCCACTGCTGCTGTTCGCCGCCGCGCCTTTCCTCGTCGTCAACGTGTGGCACCCGGTCGGCCTGAACACAGGGATTGGAGCCGATGACGATTGGGGGCAGATCATGTCGCCGGTCCCGATCCTGGTACATGCGTTCGTGTTGAGCGTCGTGGGGGCACGATGGACGACCCTCAGGTACCTCCGCGCCCCGCTCCTGGGCGTGATCGCGCTAACGGTCGTTCCACCGGTCTGTGCGGCTGCGTGGTATTCGCGACTGCTGATCGTCGAGCCGCAACAGGGCTACGAGTTTGTAGACAATCGATCGATTGCCGAGGCCTTGACGGTGATACCGACGAAGAACACCGTGATCGTGACCAACGATCTCCGGTATCCGGCCGAACAATTCCTGCGCGAGGATCGGCAGATGCAGATCCCTGCGTTGTTCGGTCATCAGGCATTTGCGAGCAACTACGCGTATGAGTCGTATGACTTTTCAGCAGAGCGAAAAGAGCTTCAGCAGCTTCTGAGCGCTGGCAGCTGGAGTGACGCGATCGTCCAGGCGGCGCGCAGACATCATTGGACACACCTGCTCATTCGAAAGGACTACGCGCATCCGGAGCCGATTCCTCTCACGTTGATCTTCGAAAACGAATCCTATGCAGTCTTTCGCTTCGGGGCTTCGTAATACGCGCTACTGCCCGCTGGTCACTGCCGATTGACGCACTGCCTGCGGCGTCTCCTGAGGCTTTCAAAACGAAGTGGCCTTCCTGCAGGTCTACGCGTTTCGGGTGTGTAGCTCCTAATGATCCCTAAGGTGCGTGCGGCGTTCTCGTCGCGGTGCATGGGGTTCATCCTCGAGAAGCCCGAAAAACCGTGACCGCGCGGAAGGGGGAGAACAGCGCGGCGACACCTTGGAGCCAGGCCAATTTGAACTCCGAAACCGTCAACGCGCGCGGTCTTTCTGCGATCAGTGTCTGCCCCGCGACAGAACAACGTCTGCCGCCACGCAACAGTACGCATCGAATGCGTGCGCGACGCCAGGCATGCGGCGGGATTTGAGAATGGGCGTCGACTTGCAGTGTCTGGCGTGGAGCGCGGGTCAGGCAACGGGCCTCAGCCATCGGACCCGACGCGCCCCCAGGCGAACCTCGACTCGCGCTCCACTTATGACCGATCTGTCTTCGTTGCTTAGGCGCTGCCTCGCCGCCGCTGTCATCGTGATGGTGTCGGCGTGCGCGCCGGTACACGTCGCACCCGTGCACACGGCGGCACCGGTAGAGGCCGAAAATCCCGACGATGCATTCGGCCGAGCGGTGCTCGTTCCGTGCAACACCGCCCCGAGGATGACCGCCGAGGTGTCTGTTCGCGGTCATTTAAGAGGTGCTCGGTTTCGCGGGCGGTTCTGGGTCGGAACCGATCTCTTTACGGGGTCACTGCGTCTGGAATCCAGCCAGGATTCTCCTCCGTCGTTCGTCTACGTCGCCAGCAACACGTTCGACGCATCAAGCCAGGTGCGTGGAACGCATGGAACCCTCTTCTTGCCTCGGCACAATTCGTTCGTCACACCCGAGCGTTCGCGCGTCGTGCTGGAAACGGTGCTCGGTGTGCCGCTGTCGCCCGAAGAGGTGCTGTGGGTACTCACCGGGTGTCCGTTCGGCTTCGGTTTACTTGAGTCTCGGCAGATGCGAAGTAACGTGGTCAAGGTCACGCTAATCGGATCGCATTCGCCGCTGGAGCTCTGGGCACAGAAAGACAGGTCGTCCTCCCAGTGGGCCGTACGCGAGATGACAGGCGCCATTCCAGATGAACCACTTCGGTGGCGGGCGATGTTCGGTGAGCGCGTCAGCCATATTGTTCGAGAGATTCGTCTCGTCAGTGAAGAATGGAACGGGGTTGGCGGTGTGTTCGACCTTCGGTTATCGCTGCACCGCGTCCAAATCAATCCAACGCTCGATGGTCACACGTTCACGCCGGCGCTGCGAGCACCGGTGTCGCCTGTGTCGCTGGATAGCGTGCGGCGAACACGGCGACGACCGGACTCGCCGCTGATCAGCGACCCATCGGAAGCGCGATAAGAGATCGGCCCCTATGCGCCTGTCAATCCCACCGATCGCCCTGTGTGCCGGCGGCCTCATTATCGTGGCCTCGGGGTGCGCCTCCGTCCAAGACGTCCCACGCGATGCTGTCGGGGTTGAGTGGGCCGACCCGGCGTCTATGGCGCCGTTGGGTGACCTTCAACTGTACGGCTGCCCCTTTCCCAATACGGCGATCACTGCCGACGTCGCTGTGCGCGGAACGGCGAAGGGGGATCGTGTGCGCGGCGACTTTCGCGCACGGACCGATCTGCTCTCCGGATCGTTGCATCTCGAATCGATCGACGCGGCACTGCCGGCGTTCACCTTCGTGGCGAGAGATGCCTGGAAGACGTCCGACGACGTGATCGCGGCGTTGTTCTTGCGGGGCAATCAAACGGTGCGAAGCGAGCGGTCGATCGATGTGATTCAGGCGCTACTCGGGGTGCCCTTGACGGCCGGGGATCTCGCATGGGTTATCAGCGGATGCCTCGCGCGAGGACGCTTCGAGGGGTCTATTTCTGCGCGACGGTTTGGAGAACACTTGGTGCAGTTCTCGCTGGAGCGGGAGCGTCCAATCGAAATGTGGATGCGACGGACGAATGAGCGTTTTGGGTGGACACCGTTTTCGCTGCTGACCACTGTCGCGGGCGACATCATTCGATGGAGGGCCACGTTCGATGACCGCGTGCATGGCGTTCCCGCGCGCGTCCATGTAGTCAGCGACGACTGGCACGGGATCGTCGGCCGGACGTTTGACCTGCAGTTCTCGCTCACCCACGTTCGGCTTGATCCGATGTTCGACCCCTCTGCGTTTGCCGATCCACCGCAGGGCCCGGGATCGATCGTGGCCGTCAATGACTTATGGCGAACGCGACCGCCACAGAGACTCCCGCTGCTGATCGAAGACCGTACCAAGCAGTAGCGACGCTGGGTAATCCTGCCCGCGCCGTTCGGGTCACCGTGGGCAGTCGCGTCCGAAGCCCAGGTCGGCCAGGGCCTTTCCGCGCTTCGCCAACTCGCGCTCGAACGCGGCGAGGTCGATGTCTTCCGCCGGTCGCGTGCAACGCGACGTGCCGCGAGAACCGGGGCGCCCCTTCGGCATCCTGCATCCGCGTGTGCCGCTCGAGGACGGCGAGGAGGTCGTTCTCGATGCGCTCGACGAGCGCCACCACGAACCGTTCGTCATGGTCGGTGTCGGTGTTCATCGTCGTCACTTCTTTGGCCGTGTCCTGGCGGCCGGGGTCGTCTGCGTGGACGCCGGTGGCGGCTCGGGCGGCGCCGAACACACGCCTCAAGCTGATCAAGCCGGACGAGAAGCGGCAAGTGTTCCCGCCCTTCGATGATTTGGCGTTTCAAGTTTGCCGGGTGTCCCGTGTCATCGGTGGTGACTTCGTAGAGGGCAATCTGTCCTGCCCCATCTCGCGTTCAAGGACGCCTGACCCCGATCTGTAAACTCAACCCGACAAGCCTCCACTTCGCGCATTGGAAGTGGGTTGCCACTTGGAGAAATTTGACTCGCGCCCAAATCAACTATTACCACCGGTTCCACGAATGCAAATATCGCAACCGCGACGACGAAAGTGTGCGCGAATCGCAGCCCCATATGTTGTTTGACCCCGTTTTCCGAAATGGGCTTCACACGGGCGCAAGAGGGTCTCCCAGAGCAGGACCAGTCCGATCAGGAGGCTCGGTCCCTCCTGCCGGACATCTCCGGGCACCCTGTTCAGCAGGAATACGCTAGTGGATAGAAAGACACCGATGTTCGCAGGCTCCTCCGGCACAGCCCTAATCGGGGGCACCAAGCGGTGCCCCCGTTACGGCTGCACTTCTACATCACGGCCCTAGGGACCCAACTTCGGGATGCGCGTGAACGGCTGTGCCTGTTGCGCGGCAACTCTCAATCGCCACGGTGCAACAACTGCCCGCCGGGGCCCCAGCGTTTCCGGGCTGCACGCCCCGGCGAGCGTCGTCACGACCCGCCGCAGTCATTTAACAAGTGCTCCTTCGAGCGGACGTGTCAGGCGGTCGGCGAATTCACGAGCCACGTATCGCTGACCCCAAGCGCCGGCACGTCCGAGGAGCTGCCACGCGATCGGATGTCGCCGCCGGCGTTACTTTTCGAAACGTTGGAGCGCGTCGATGATGCGCCGCCCTACAAGGCGGTGACCGTCAGCGTTGTAATGGAGCCCGCGCGTCTTGAGTAGGTGTCGTCCCTCGTCGGACGGGAACAGCGAGAGCGGATTGGGATGTCCCCTGAAATCAGGGGTCAGATCGACCGTGGGCAGGCCAAGATCCGCAGCGAGGGCCAGTACGCGTTCGTGATAGGGAGGATCCCGATCAGCCATTACTGACGCAACTTGGGGCAGGTAGACAAAGTGCAACACCCCTCCCCATTCTTTGACGGTACGGTGCGCCTCCGCGAGGATCCGGCCGAACTCGTCCAGCGCAGGTGGGGGGCTAACGATGGGCTGCTCCTGACCTTCGACAATCCCGGTCATCAAGCGTAGGGTGCGCAACTTCGCGAAGGGGCCCATTGACGACGGTTCCTCCGGCGGCGTCCAGGCCGCAAAGCGTGCATCGAATTGCCGGCGCATCTCATTACCGATCGCGACCGAGCGGAGGCGTAATTGCTGCGTATAGTCAGGTTCTAGATAGCGCCGCAGCACCGGGCTTTTCAGTTCGGTCGGCAAGTCCGGCGTGAGGTCATTGGCTTCGAAGAAAAACCAGACGACGTGGGCGGGGCGCAGCGGGGCGACGTACTCGCGGATTGTTGCAAGTTCCGCCAGCGGGCCATGGCCCGCATGTCCGACGCTGAGGGTGCCCGGGTGCGCGTCACGGATGACGGCGGCGAGACTATCCTCGCGGCGTACGCACCAGCCCTCGACGAAGGAGTCACCAATCAGCGCCACCTCCCCGGGGCGTTCCCATATCGCGTCGGGGCCATTGAAGCCGAAGCGGTCACTGATATACGTGACATACGAACCGGCCTCGTTACACATCACGATCCGCGCGTGGGGCACGCCCGAGAGCGGCACCACCGGCATCCCCATCACGGAGGGAGGCGACTCCAACCGCGTGGCCAACACCTTAACTGGATACACCCACGTTCCATCGGCTCGCAGGTCGCGCACGACCTCGAAGATACCTCGCTGATCGAAGCCGTCACGCGGGTACGGGCCTCGCAGCTTGAGAGGGTCCCAGAAGAAGAAGCCCTCCATCGCATACAGCGCGGCGATCCCGAAAACGACCATGAGAACGATTCGCGCTCGAGTGCGGGACGGGAATGTGAACGTCGCCAGCACGGCCACCGCGAGCGCGACGCACGCGACGCAGGCCGCCACGTCCAACGGGGTACGCAGGTAAGCGTCCTTGTGCGTGACCAGATAGGTGACGCCCAAGACCAGCACGCCGACGAACGCGAGCAAAACCCAATCGGAAGTTCGTACTCGCACGTTGGTCACGGCATCAGTGCTCCTAAATCGGATTCGTCGCCGGCAAGACCCTGGAGGTGCGGCGTGATGTCCGGCAGCACGTTCAGGGCATCGTGCCCCTTGAGCCCCTTGAGATGTGCTCGCCCGACCTTCCCCACGCCGCCCTCGCCAATCAGGGCGGTGACTTCATAGGGGCTCGACTTCGGAAAGGCGGCGTAAGCCGTTCGGTGCACGGCAAGGCGGAACACGGACCGAGCCGCCCGCATTCTGCCCGAGTCGTCCTAAGCCGGATTACGGCAGCGCCCGAACAATCCCGTATCCGAGCACTGGAAGCGCGACGAATCCGAGCACGCTGAGTCCGTACGGCAGGACCGGGACCGCACGCGCGAGTACCAATTCAATGGCGATGGCCGACATCGACACGATAATCGCCCACGTCGCAAGCAGCTTTCCCGCCTTCCACCAGGACTCGGCGAACCCAAAATACAGGAGCGTTGCGACGTCGAATACAGCCGCTGTACCCGCCGAACATGTGAGGAACGTCTCCAAGGGCGCGCGGCCGTACTGCAACTCCACCGCGTGTCTCTGCTGATAGAACAGGAAAATCGAAAAAGCAGCAAAACAGACGATCAGGTCGAAGGGCAACTCAAACATCACGCGCGCCGAGCTGCTTCTGCGGTGCGCGACAAAAAAGGGTGCGACGCCGCAACTCTGGAGACGCAATCGCCGAAATGCGAGACTAAACACCTCCTTTTCACGGACTTGCCTTCGTGATGCGTGGTATGCGAACGGTAGCGCTAATACGGGAGCAATTCACAGACCGCAATTCCACTGCGTTCGTGCGCTAGCCTGTCGCCGTACGCGGACGCGACGGTCGGTTAAGCCCGTGGCGCACCTAATCACGAGGGGTGCCCCACCCCGGCCATCGCGCGGTGGACGAAGCCCTCGGTCGACAAGATTTACGACTGCAACCGACAGGCAAATTGAGGGTGCACTGTCGCTGTTTACTGCAAGCTCGACCCCGATTAATGTTGAGGGGGAAGCTGCGGGACCTTCCGCTGTCGCCTCCGTGCTGACAGCGCGATCCGTAGGTGTTGAACGGCCGAACCACAACGGTGGGATAGCCATAGCTAAGAAAAAACGCGCGCGCATAACACTCGCCCACAAGCTTTAAGCCGCCGTACACGGTCGACGGACGGGTGGGATGTTCCTCGGTCATCGGCACGTGGAGGGCTGTGCGTACACCTCGGAACTCGACACGTAGACGAAACGAGGGACGCCCGACTCGCGCGAGGCCCGGAGGAGATGCAGCGTGCCCGTGGCGTTGACGTCATGATTTCTCGATTGGCGAGTGGGTCGAATGGCGAACACCCATACACGCGAGGTGATAACACCACGCGTGCGTCTCCGAGGAATGGGCGGATAACCGCCACATCGTGCACGTCCGCTTTGATCAGCGTCACAGCGTCCGAAGCGACCGCCGTCGAGGTTCTCGCGTCCCCCCGTGACAAGCATCGTGGAACGAGTAAGTGTCATCAGTTTCTGCGGACCTTGACGGCACGCCAGCGTCAAGCAAAACGGCTACGCCCTTGGTAATGACGCATCGACGTCCGACAGTCGCGCGGTGGTCACCTAGCTCGGAGGATGACAAGTCGATACGACGTTCACGCAGATCCGATTCGGTCCGGTTTGACAACACTTTGGCTAAGTCCCGAAACGCTCCGCAAAAACGGGCGCGTAAGGAGACATTCGACGCTCGATATGTGAACACCTCCGAATTGACCGACGAGGCGATGAATTGGGTCGGCGCTGATGCCCACGTGAGTCCATATTCGCCAAACACGAAAGTGTCCGCCGCGCGCCCGCGGGTGCTTCCCCAAGCGGCGCCCGGCAGGCTGTCGGAACGCCGCTCAGCGACGGGAGGGAGGCCTCCACGAATGAGAGACGAGAGACTCCCGCTGCACGTCACATTTATTTATTGCTGGAATGCAGACCGTCTGCGAGGCCGCCGCCAAAAGCGGAGTCGGCCTGCGCAGGGAGGCGACGTGGCGGTTTGCAATTCAACACATGTCCGGTAAGCAGCGACGTGGACAACGCAAACTACGTATGGATGAGATCGGTGAAAATTTCCTTCAGACCGCGCTGCGGGGTTGCTGTCCGGAAATCGGGGTCGCTCGGTGACGGGGTTAGGGAATGTCGGTCGGTTCGCACCGGCCTGTTCCCGCTTTCAGTGCGGATTTCTCAATAGGTCGCGGAGAAAGCCAGCCTAGTGAGTGCTGCTGATCAAATACTCCCGCAAGACGAGCTCCACGAGCCTGGCCGATCGGAGGGTGTTTGAGCCGGACTCAGCCGAGTCTGGACAGATTGTCGTGTTCGCCGCGACCACGAACCCGGTCGTCAGCTGTTCATTCCCGGAGACATTTCCACGCTCGGAGCCCACTTGGACCGTGCGTGAGAGGAAGACTTGATCGAAGGTCAGGTCACTACCAATCTGCAGCCTTGTCCGGACGGTCGCTCCTGCTGTGAGCGGTGGGCCTTGCGAGAGGCCGTTAACGGTCCACTCCACGTCCGTAATCACAAGTTGTCTTCCCGGAGGAACCGTAAACGGGTCGGATGCCCTTGTTCCATCCGGGAACACCCGAAACAGAGCCTTGTCTTTGAAAGACGCGGTGGGAGGGCAGACGGCCAGGCCGCGGCCACCGAGACTCCCGTCGCGCAAAACGACGTGGTCGCTGATGTCTTGTCCCTGGTGGCTGATTTGAGCCGCAGCCGGTTCGCCAGCCAGTGCCATCGCGGCGACCACTACGCAAGCCAAAGGTCTTGCGATTGTGTAGCGCATACGAACTCCTGCTCTGTCAACGGAATTGAGGTTGCACGCTCCCCGTGCTTCGACACGTAGGGGTGCAGTCGAGCCCCGCCAAACGACAATCCCCTCATGTTCAGGTGAACCCTTCCACAGCATCTCCGAAACCGTACGCAGCGCGTTTCATTTCGTCCGGTTCACTCATGACGGCAGCGTCAATCACGATCGCCGGCGGACGCCGCGCCCCAGCCGCGCACGAGTTCCGCGGCATCCGCGACCGCGTTCACGAGTGCATCGAGATCGTCAGACTGTTCACAGTGTCTCGCGCGCAATGATTGCACGCGCATGACGGCCACCTGGAGCCGGTCCACGAGCCGCCACAGGTCGTTCGGTGGAATCGTCATCCTTCAGATGTCTCCATCTCCAGCGCGGCCCCCCACGGGACCATTCCAGCACGCGCACCGCCCGCAGATCGTCGTCCGAGCGTCCAACTCGGCGCTGGCCGACTTTAACTCCCCGCGATTAACCGACTGTGGATCACGTTCGGGATAGATTCCCCCCCGTTGATCGCCGTTCCAACAGCGCGAAGCAGACAAAAATCTGGGGCAAACAAGAACTTCTGAGCCTGCGGCCCTCGACGGTTGTGAAGAGTGCCGTGTTTAGTGGCTCCGTCTGCCGGAACAGGACGTGCCGTCGCACCGGATGAGGTTCTGCCGGGTGATGTTGCACTCGCCAACGACGGTCTGCGATCTCTCTCGACCGTGTCGTACCCATGCGACAACTTGATTGCCCGCGTTGCGGAGGCATCGGATGCGTCCGACAGGACCGTGTTCTGTCGGGCGATATGATCAGGATTGGCTACGAATGCGGTCGCTGTCACCACGCATGGCGCATCAACAGGCACGACCTGCGTATGGCCAAAGCTCACCTCCGCGATGGTGAATCTGACCGTCGCAGCACATCGCGAACAGATCGCCGCAAGGCTCGGTAGTAGCGGCGCGATCTCATCGTCGCCATAGCCACATCGCACTTCGACGCCGGCCGGATGCCGGTGGATAAACCAGTCCATCACCCTGCCACTCGGTCCACACCCGGCGCGTGCCGCGAGGCCAATAAGCACCTAGGCTGCTGTTCGTACCTTCGAATGCCAGCGTGCCACGGTCTGTCGCGATGTCGATTGTCGGTCACAAGACTCTGGAGGGCTGGCAGACCGGCCACGAAGGATCTTGGCCGCGTTGGGCGCGCTTTGGAATCCGCAGCCTCGAGGGTTCCGACCCCGGCTGGTCACCGTGGTTCTATCCTCAATGGCAACCGAGCATTGGTGAGCCCTTCGATGAGAACGGCCTCATTGACAGCATTGTCGAAGTCGGCGATATCTGCGCTCCGAACCTCAGGTGGGTTTGGGATGCGCGGTCGTCATGTAAGCGTTTCCTGATATCCGTGTCCGGTGACGGCTGGCTGCAGGCCTCTCTGCGGTGGGATACGTCGGCCCCTGGTTTCGATGAACGTCTGGCCGGAGAGGTGGTGCTCGTGGCTCCTGACGGCCGAATGGCTTCCTCGGCCTGGCAACGAGCGGACGTCGCCGTTCGAGTGCCCGTCCAACGCGGTGACTACGGAGCTTTGGTGATGACGTATGTGCCGGTGAACCAGCCCTTCCAACTCGGGATGGCGCATCAATCACGATGACCGTTCGCCTACTCACGTCCGGCTGTTACCCTCACCGATTTCTGTCAAAGGAGATTTGGCAAGCACTTTCCAGTTGATCTCGCAGCCAGTGGGATCAAATCCTCTGCAATTGGTATCCGGTGAGCCCAGGCTACCCCCCACGCCGAGAAATATTGTCCGTAGCTCATCCGAGCGAATCAACCAGCGAGACGACGGCAGGTCGGCGTCGAGGCGTTGTGACGGTTCTAGCTGTGGGAGAGCGATGACTGCACCGCATTGCAGTTCTTTCCCCTTCGCAGGTCGCATCGAAAACTTGGGGTCTGCGCTGAATGAGTGCTACCCTCGAAGCCTCTTACTGAATCCCCGAGTTCCCCATGGTCACCCAAGGCAGTCCCCTCATCCTCATCGTGGACGATTTCGTAGACGCGCTGGAAATCTATCAGGTGTGTCTGACTGTCAGCGGCTACCGTGTCATCACGGCGACGGGAGGGGCGGATGCAGTCGCACTCACAACGACGCACCACCCGGCCTTGGTGCTGATGGACTTGAGTATGCCCAACGTGAACGGCACAGACGCCCTGCGGGCAATTCGAGCCGATCCGACGTGCGCCAACATTCCAGTCGTGGCACTTACTGCACACGCGCTGCGAGAGGAACGGGAAGAAGCATTGGCGCGAGGCTTCACGGATGTCATCGCGAAGCCATGTCTGCCTGACGAACTTGCCGCGGCCGTTCAGCGACTACTCGGGGCCGCCACGCAACAGCGCTAGCTGGTATTTGCGATCGTCGGCTGAAGGGCCGGGCACACCGAAGCACGAGCAAACGTTCGCTTCGAATTGCTGAGGTTTAGCCATGGCAAGCCATCGGCCGATCACGGGACAGTCGACCAAAAAACACCCGAGGATACGTGAGTACCCTCGGGTTGTGACGTTCCGAGGCCGACGTCTACGTCGAAGCAGGCCGATGCGATAGAAGGAAGCTGCGAACGTGGCGCACAGCCAGAGGAATTTTCTCCGGGGTGTCTTTCCAGGGGTACATACTCAATTGGCCTTTCGGCGCGAGCATCGCGCTCTCGATCGCGACGGCGTATGAGTGCCCCGCGGTGTCATCCGGCAGGACCAGTACGGGAGTCTGACAATTGCGCGCGAAATCGCGCGTCGCCGTGAACACGAAGTCGGGGTTGGTTCGGAACATCCGGGTCAGGAATCGGTCGACCATCTCCTTCGTGAACTCCGGCCGGCGCTTGATCAGTTCCGCACCCCAGCCGGTCGATTGGCTGTCGTAGAGCGAGTTGGGCAGCTCCGGCCGGAACCCCACCGGTTGCGCCGGCACGGCGGCGACGACCCGAGCCGGCGCACGCCTCATGAGGTTCCAGATGAAGGGGCCGGCGATGCAGAAGCCCAGCACCATGAACTTGTCGATGCCCAGATGATCCATCAGGCCGAGATGGTCGTCCGTATAGGAGTCCCACGGCCGGTCGATTTCGAGCGGACCGGTAGACTCGCCCGCGGAATTGCGCAGGTCCGCACAGATGCAGCGGAAGTCTCCCTTGAACGTGTCGATCGTGTTGAAGGGATTGCCGCCGCGTATGCCGGCGATCGTTGAGCCGTTCAATCCCCCGCCGGCGATGAGCAGCAGCGGGAATCCGGAACCAGTGTCCTCATAGCGGATACGAACCGGGCCCTTCTCGTAGACGCGAGCGCTTCCAGCCTGCCCGCCCTGCTGAGCGAGGACCTGCGGCGCTGCCGCGATCGCCGCCGCCGCGGCGCCCGTTTTGAGTATCTTGCGTCTGATCGGATCCATAACCGGCATCCTCCTCTGTCATCGTTGTGACAGGTGCGTGTTCGGTAACCATCACCCGGCCGTCCACGCGGCCACGTCATTATCCTCGAAGAGCGACCTGGCAGGGACCTACCGGGGGCGGCCGCCCCCCCGCGGACGATTCACCGTAATCGTCACCGTCGCGCTGTTCGAGTCGACGCTCATGGGCACTCGAGGATCACCGCTCCAGAACCCGTCGTTCGCCTTGTAGGTGAAGTGGAAATCCGCGTCGCGCTGAGTACTGTTGGTCCTCGGCAAGGGCGTGAACCGAATCGTGCGACCGTCCGGCAGCAGTACAGCCGTGCCTCCGTGAACGTCGCCGATCGATCCGGCGGCCACGCGCAAGGACGCCGCCGCCGAATCGATGTCGGTGTCATTCGCGAGGACGAGAATGTCGACCGCCGTGTCTTCGGTCGTCGAGGCGACATCGCCGATTGCCACCGGCGCCGAGTTCTCTGCGATGATCGTCGCGTAATTCGACGGCCCGCTTGGCGTGCCGTTATTGAATAGGGCGTTCACGAAATACGTGAACTGCACGCGGTCAGGGAGCTCTTCAGGATCGATCCAGGTGAGCCCGGGTACTGTGGCGGCGAGCACGGGGAGTGTGGCCGGCGTGATGTCTGCGCCGGTCGCGCGGAATACGCGGTACTGGGCGGCCTTGCCGGCATTCGGCGCGGTCCAACCGGTGCGGGTGCGGTGCAAGGGGGCGCCACCCGCGGTGCAGCCGCTGATCCCGGAACCGCCGATCACACATCCCGTCATGGCGTTCGGCGGCGTATGTCCGAGCCTCACTACGGTCTCGTAGTCGAGCTCCGAGCCTCCTCCGAAGTCGATGCCACCGCCGAAATCAATCCCGCCGCCGAAATCGATGCCGCCACCGAAGTCGATGCCGCCACCGAAATCGATGCCACCGCCGAAATCAATCCCGCCGCCGAAATCGATGCCACCGCCAAAATCGATCCCGCCGCCAAAATCGATTCCGGACGTGAAATAAGCCCCGCCGCCAAAGTCGATGCCACCGCCGAAGTCGATGCCCGATGAAAACCCGGCCATGTTCCTGCGGCTGCCCACCTGGTCGAGCCGCAACTGCTGCCAGTCGTTGAAGCCGGTGAGTTTCGGCGTCGCATTGAGGTCGCCACTGATCGCGCCATCCAGGTTCACGTCCTGGCTGCCCGACGGCGTGTTGAATGGATCTCCGTTGGCATCCCAGTCAAGTGGGGACAGCACGCTCGTGGCGTCGATGCGAACCATCGGCACCCAATCGGCCGGCAGCGGGTCAGGGAAGCTGGCTCCGGTGCAGAACTTCTGCGCCGGCGGCGTCCCAAGAATGTAGCCGAGCGTCCCTGGCGCCCACGGCGCAAACCACGCGGGCCGATAGGCGACGACACCGATCGAGGCGTTATTGAGAAATGTTTCATCGACGTCGGAATTCACGCCGCGCGAATAGTCCGTATGCGGAACCCCGATCGGATCGACCAGCCCGCGCACCTGGAACAGGTAGCTCATCACGCTCAGGTGATTGGGCTTGCAGTTCGGCTGCACCTGCATCTGTCCGTCCAGCGTGAACGTCGGCGGCGCTCCGCCGTGCCACAGTTCGAACTGGTGCCCGAGCTCGTGCATGGTCGTCGATGCCTGGACGAACGCCGTGCCGACGAAGTCGTCCCAGAGTCCGAGCGCAATCATCGCATCGCCGCCCGGCAAGTCGCTGACGCCGGAACTGCTCGTCGGGACGTTGAAGTTCGGATTGGGTGAGCCTTCGCAGGCGCCGGCCGCATCGGGACCAGTCGGCACGCCGCCCGAATCGAGGCACTCGAACGGTGATTTCGGGAGCCCACGGGCATGCGTGTACAGCGCGTAGTGGAAGAATTCCATCCGGTCCCGATCGAATCGGCGCCGGCAGTTCCCCGCTTGCTCGCACTCGTCCTGATCGTCGGGTGAGAGCTCCTCGCCGGCAGGTCCCACGAACGCGTCTCGAATGAGCTGGTAGCCGATCTTCCAGCTCACCGTTCCCGGGAATGCGGGGAACTGGCACTCGAGCGTCGGGCCCGGCTCGCAGGCCACTTCCACGAGCGCCTCTCCGCCGCGCGCGAGGGCCGCGGGTACCAGGTAGTCGTCGGCCTCACCGGTGGCGTACTCGGGTCCGGCAGTGGAATAGCCCGGGCCGACGTCGAAGTGAGCTTTGATGCCTGGGACGCCATCCACGTTGCTGACGGGCGCATTCTTGTAGGCGTCTCCGATCGTCTTCAGCACCGCCGGCCGCGGCAGATGGTTGTGACCGACCGGATCGGTGACCTGGTCCGAATCATCGTTGACCGGTGCATCGGGTGCGCCGTAAGTTGTCCCCGGCGCCGCGAACATGGATCCGATCTCGAGGAACAGATCCTTGTGCGTCGAGCTGGCGTGCATCGCCGCCAGGTCGGGCAGGCTCGAGCCGTCAGGTGCCTTCAAGTGACTCACGTCCTCGGTGAGGTCGATCAATCCGTCAGCGTCGGTGTCCTGCACCGCTGTACTGAAAATGATCGCCGCCCACGAGAGGCAGTCGTACGGCGCGTCGTTGACGTGATCGACCGACGTCGACACCTCCTCGCCAAACCCCGTATGGAGGTCGACGCCCGGCATCATCGAAGTCACGTCGAGTGTCGGGTTCGACCATGCGCGATCCGACGCGGGAGCAGACGCGGTTGCGAACGCACTCGTGACGCTCGCCGGGGCCTGGCGGCCGTTGGAAAACCACAGGCGGTTCGTCGGGTTCGGGCCACCACTGCCGACGATATGCGTCATCTTGGCGGTGTGGGTGGCAGACGACTGGAAGAATCCCCGAATCGTCTGGGTCGTGACCTCGCCCCGCGCCTGCACGCGGATGCCGTCGTAGAGGACAATCTTCGTCAGCGGCTCGCCGGAACTGCTGATACACAACGAACAGGCTGGCGCCGGGGCTTTGCGGCGCTTAGATTACCGGTTCCGCTTTCAGGAAGCGCCACAGTATGCAGCGGTAACCCGCTGTTCAGCAGGTCGGTCGTCGTTGACGATTCGTTTGCCGGTAGGCTTCCCGTTGGCGTCGAGCTGTTGCGGCAGGAGCCGCAATACATCCGCCCGGAACTCCGTCACCGTATACGTTGCCGACGCGCCGCCCTTTCCGGACGTAAAGCACTGTGCGGTGGCGGTGTCCAGATACCTGCGACGTCGCCTTGACGGCGGTCACGGGCTGGCCGCGGAAGGTCACGCCATCCACCTGGGCGATGTTGGTCGAGAGTGTTTCCCAGTACAGAAATGCGGCCAGGATGTCCGCATTCGGCGGCACTCCGCTGATGGGAATCGTCCCCGTGAGGAATCCCTGCGCCTTCTGTCTGGGCCTTCAGGTCCACGCCACCCACGACATAGTTGCCGGTGACGGTATAGCTTTTCGCGAACGGAAGCGCGTCACCGACCTGTGCCTCTCCAGCGGGTTGCGACAACGCCACGACCGCGGCGACGGCGCAGAAAACAGCGGTCGGACGTACGAGCACCCTTGGGTTCATTTGTAGTGTGTAGAACAACAGTTGTCGACGTTACCGAACGCCGTGGGAACGCCCGGTAGTGGTGAGTTGACGAGCATGGGAATTTTTGCTCATGGTGGCGGATGAAACAAGGCCAAATCTGTCCGACAACTTCGTCGCGTGGCTGATCGCAACGCCCGGGATATAGGCGAGTGCGATGCGGAAGAAAGCGAATCGCTCCCGCATTTCGTTTTTTGCGACGGGAGCGGTTGCGGCGACCGGCACGGATAATTTACCCCACGTGAGGACTCTGTCAATCACGAATTGACACTTCGCACGGTTCGGAGGTATCCCTAGCAGCCTCGTTGTAGTGGAGGAGTGCATGCACCGCAGATTTCTGGCGTTCGTTGTTGCCATCGGGCCTCTGCTTGCGAGCGTGGCGCCGCTGGCGCACCACGGCACGAACGCCTCCTACGATCCCAAGAAGGAAGTGACGCTGTCCGGCGTGGTGACGAAGTTCGTCATGGTCAACCCGCACGGCCAGTTGTTCTTCGACGTCAAGGGCGCCGACGGCAAGGTCGTGACCTGGGGCGGCGAACTGCATAGCATCGCGCTGCTGCGGCGCTCGGGCTGGTCGAAGGACACCCTCAAGGCCGGCGACGCCGTCTCGGTACGCGGCTACCCGTCACGCGCCGGCACGCCTTTCATGGTGGTGCAGGAGGTCGTCATCAACGGCAAGTCGTACTTCCGGGATCTGCCGCAGCAGTAGGCGAGGAGGCTTCGTGGGGATCCGAGGCGTGGGCGCGGTCGCCGCTGCGATGTTGGCTGTTGCCGCGATGGCACTGGCACAGGGCGGAGGCCAGGCCGCCATCCCGTGCATGAACGACTGGCAGCGACCGAACGCCTGTGCGCCTCGCCAGGGCACTGTCGCGCCGCGTGATCTGTCCGGCGTGTGGGCGCGGGTCAAGGGCACGGCGAACTTTGGCGAGGCGGCGACCATGGTTTTGACGCCGGCAGGGAAGAAGCTGTTCGACGCCAATAAGCCGTCATTCGGACCCCGAGCCGTGCCTCCCGTCCTCGGCAACGATCCGCTCGGCAAATGCGACCCCCTCGGTTTGACGCGCAACCTGATGACCGAAATCGCCGCCCGATCGTTCGAGTTCGTGCATCTGCCGGACCGGGTGGTCCAGTTCTTCGAGTACGGCCACCAGTACCCGGACGATCTGGATTGACGGCCGGCCACTGCCGAAAGATCCGGATCCGCGATGGATGGGGTACTCCGTCGGACGCTGGGACGGCGACAGCTTGGTCGTCGACACGATCGCGCTCGACGAGCGCGTCTGGGCCGACATGTGGGGCCACCCGATCAGCTCGAACGCCCGCGTCCAGGAACGCTACCGGCGTCCCGCGTTCGATACCCTCGAAATGCAGGTGACGATTACCGATCCGGACCTGTACACGAAGCCCGTCGGCGGCGACACGAAGGTGCACCGGCTGCAGGTGGAAAAGGGCACCGATGAGCGCCTCGAGACGTTCTGTGTGCCGTCGGAGGAAGAGGCGTTCAACAAGGCCATCCGCGATCCGGCCGGCGGCGTCGTCAAGTAAGGATTAGATACAGACTGTGGAAAGACTACTCGGCAGGTTTGCGGAGCCACTCTACGCCGTCACGCGCATCGTCGTCGGTTTCATGTACTGGTTGCACGGTACGACCAAGTGGTTCGACTGGCCTCCCGGGGCGCGTCCGCGCGGTGCGGTCGAGATTGCGTCGTTGCTTGGTGTGTCCGCGGTGCTCGAGACGGTACTCGGCGCCCTGATCATCATCGGGCTCTGGACGCGGTGGGCCGCTTTCATCGCCAGCGGCAACATGGCGGCGGCGTACTTCCTGCGCCAGTTTCCCTTCGCCATTCTGCCGATCTATCAGCCGCCCGGCATCCTCGGCGAATCCGCCATCTTCAACTGCTTCTTCTTTCTATACGTGGCAGCGAAGGGCGCCGGCATCTGGAGCATCGACCACGTCCGTGAGAAGCGCACCCCAGATCACGCGTCGCCGATCGCCACATAGCGGTGCCCTTCATCGATATCGGCGACCTGCACGTCAACCTATCCGATTGTCGATTTGTCGACGGTTCGCTGGGCGCAGGCAAAACTCAGCCCACACTGGGACTTTGGCCCCCGCGATCACGCTGAAAGCCGCAACGACGGGGCGCGGGCGGCGGCGCACCTTTTGCGTCGGCCCCGCCATGGTTCGAAAACCGCGCACCCGCCGCCGCCGCGGCGAAATCCCGATCTGGCGTCTCACACGTCCCGACAAGCGGACCATCGACTGCACGCTGCAGCAGCGCGGCGACACCGGCTGCAGCCTGGCCGTCGTCCTTGACGGCGGCGAGATTGTCGCGCAGCATCACCTGACGACGACGGATGCCGTGAGTCGCGCCGGCTTCTTGCTCGAGCGCCTGACGGCGAGCGGCTGGACGCTGATCAGCGACATGCCTCATGTCGCACTCCACTGAGATCGCCCGCGGCGCTCCCCCCCACAGTTGACAGACGCGCCGTTCGGAGGTATCCCTAGCGCCAAGCGAACGGGCCGCGATCCCGTTCCGAGACAGTCACGTCGCTGCAGGGAGGGATTCGATGATGAGAAAGCTTGCTCGTGGAGCAGTGCTCGTCGTTAGCGCGGGGCTGGTGCTGGTCCTCCAGGCCGTACCGCTGTCGGCGCATCATGCGTTCGCGGCGGAATTCGACGCGAGCAAGCCCATCCAATTCAAAAAGGCGATCGTCACCAGGATGGAGTGGGTCAATCCGCACGTGTGGATCCACATCGACGTCGCACTCCCTGACGGCAAGGTCGAGAAGTGGGCGATCGAGGCGGGTACGCCGAATGTCCTGTTCCGGCGCGGGTTCACCAAGGCCGATCTGCTGCCCGGCACCGAGATCGTCGTCGACGGCTATCGGGCGAAGGATGGCTCGCGCCGCGCGAACGGACGCGACCTCACGTTGCCCGACGGCCGGACACTCTTCCTTGGCTCATCGGGCACCGGCTCGCCGGACGAAGCCAAGCGGCCGAACTAAGTAAACTGACGCCGGGGGCGCCGTTACTGCGCCTCCGGCGGATTCCCCGAAATATACAGCTGGTATAGCTCCTCCTCGGTCGCCGGCACCTTCCGGGTGACGTCGATCGCCATCGTCTTGCCCTCCCAGTGCTTCACCAGGGGCTCGCGGCGTAGGTGGCCGAGCGCCGTCTCTTCCGCCATCTCCATGCAGCGGAACGGCACCAGGCGCACGTTCGGCTCGAGCCGGCGGTAGATCGGCACGCGGATCGTCCACGGGCGGGTGAACACCTTCGCGTCCTCGATTCTCGCCTCGGTACTGAATCGCGTCGCGCCCCAGCGGCGTATAGCGCTCGGTCACGCGTAGCCCGTCGCTATGGAAGTTCCCCGAACGATCGAACCACGTGTTGGGTGTAAAGCTCGACACGTTGACCACCAGCGTGTCGCCTTCCCACTTGCCGACCGAGTGCCCCATGAAGGCATCGCCCGGATAGGGCACGACGTCATCCATGTGGATGGTGCGGTCCGCGTTCCTGAACTCGAACGCCATCATCACCTTGGCCGTGCCCTGGATGATCTGGAATTTGTACGGCATATACATCGCGCGCGGCACGCCCGGGAGATAGCACTTGATCTCCGGATCGCGATCGAGCCAGTTGGCGAAGTTTTCTTTCTGCCGCGCCGCGGCCCAGGGCTGATACGGAATCTCGTCGCCCTCGACGACGCCGACATCGGCGGGGATCCAGCCGATGGTGCCGAGCGCCACCACGGGCGCGGCCAGGACCGGCACGTCCGGATAGGCGCCGCGCTGCGCCACGATCGGCCGCGCATCATGACTGAGAAGATCCCAGTGCGCGAGGCTGTTCGCCTGCCAGATGCCGCTGAAGTCGGGCTTGCCGTCGGCGGTACGGCGAACCTGCCCGGCGGCGCCTGCGTTGGCCTGTGATTCGCCGGTCTGCATCGAGAACAGGAAGACGGCGCCGATGACAACGACTACCGCGATCGCGCTCACGGCGTGATTCAACGCGTTCCGCATATCAGACGCTCCCTTCGCAGACACGTAGGTGGGCGACGTTGTACGAGAATTGATCTGCTAAGTCAAATGCGCGTTGACAGTGCTGGGAGGCGGGTATCTACTATGCGCGGGAGGACGGCTATGAACGGTCGAGGTTTGACGGCGATCGTGGCGGTGATGGCCATCTGCGTCCTGTCTCTCGGCGGCGCCATGGCGCAGCAGGCCGCGGCACCGCGTACGCCGTGGGGTGAACCGGACCTGCAGGGCATCTGGAGCGGCGAGACGCTGACACCGCTCGAGCGGCCCGCACGGTTTGCCAATAAGCCGATCCTCACCCCGCAGGAAGCGGCGGCCGTCGAAGAGGAAATTCACTCGAGGCCCGGGCGCGACGATCGGTCGGCCCGGGGCACGGAACGCGACGTCGCCCGCGCGTACAACGAACACTGGCTGCCGCCGGCGCAGCGGCTGGTCGACGGTCGCACCTCGCTGGTCGTCGACCCGGCTGATGGCAAGGTTCCGCCGCTGACCCCCGAAGCGAAGAAGCGCACAGAAGAGATGCGCGAGTATCTGCAGGCCTTGCTGCAGGGCACATCGGGTGGAAGGGCTGGCCCCATTTCGCCACGGCGCAGCGAGCCCCCGCCGGTGTACAACGTGGCGCGCATGAACCGTTCCGACGGCCCGGAAGATCGCCAGACGACCGAGCGGTGCTTCGGTGCCAACATGCCCAATCTCGGATCGGTCTATCGCATCGTCCAGTCGCCCGGCGCGGTCGGGATTTATCACGATTCGGGACAGGGCCAGGGATTCATCCGCACGATTCCCGTGGACGGCTCCGCTCATCTGCCGTCGCGGATCCGGCTGCTGCACGGCGATGCGCGCGGACGGTGGGACGGCGACACGCTCGTCATCGACACCACTAACTTTTCGCAAAAGATG
This sequence comes from uncultured Acidobacteriota bacterium, assembly GCA_963750995.1. GTDB lineage: Bacteria > Acidobacteriota > Vicinamibacteria > Vicinamibacterales > UBA2999 > CAVVST01. The sequence goes on from CAVVST010000001.1 coordinate 21,576, forward strand.
GACTACCGCGGATCGCGCGAAAATCTCCATCTCGTCGAGCGGCTCACGCGTACCGGTCCGAACCGCGTCACGTATCGCGTCACAGTCGAGGATGCGACGACGTGGACGAGACCGTGGACGATCGACGTGCCGTGGGACCGGCTGCCCGACAAGTTGAACCAGGTGTACGAGTCAACCTGCCACGAGGGCAACTACGGTTTGCTTGGCATGATGGCGAACACGCGCGCCGCCGAGCGGCTGTACAAAGAGGGCAAGGGACCGGATCCGGCGACGCAAGACAACGCCACCGGCGGTGGCGGCGGCGGCGGACTGGAGTAGCAAAACTGTAAGGGGGTCGGGGGTCATTTTTAGAGGACAGTCGAAAATCAGCTACGACGTGAATTCGACTGTCCTCTAAAAATGACCCCCGACCCCCCACTTAACAGCGCGCGGCTTTGTTGGAGGGATCGGCCGTCGTGCCGCCGGGCTTGTCACGGTAGACCTCGTGGCAGTGCAGGCAGGCGTCCGCGATCTGATTCGTCACATCTGAGACCGCCTCGCGATTTCTCGATTGCGACGCCCGATACGCGGCCCTTCCCGCTTCAGCCATTTCCGCGGTGAACTGAATCCAGTCCGCGCGGTCCGCCGGCACCGGCTTCCCGTTTTCACACCGGCGGTCGGGCGCCAGCAGCAGCGGCGCCGATTCGGCGATCGCAATCGCCGCGTAATCGACCAGTTCCCATCCCGAATAGATGCCTCCTCCCCAGTCCACCCATGAAAATGCCGCAGTGTCCGGTTGGTAGACAGGCTTCGGTGCCGCCGGATCGTAAGACTGGACCTGGAAGAGCAGGTTGGAACTAGGAAACAGGATCCCCCGCATCAACTGCGCCAAGTTGCCCGGGGGCTTGGCGGAAGTGATCGCCACCGCGGCGGCGCTCGCCGACGCAGCAGCGGCAGTTCGCGGTGCGCTCGCGGGAGGACCGACGAGCGTGATCTGCTTCAGCATGGCGTCGCCGCTCAGTTCCGCCGATCCAGCGGGGAACGCGCTGCGTCTTCAGCAGATGCGCCACGAGGTCGGTCGCCTGCGCGCGAGAGATCGTGCCCGGACTGGTCGCCGGCATCGTCTTCTCGATCTTGTCGACGAGCTCGAGCAGCGGCCGCTTGTCCCACGTGCGCAGAAAATCCATGCCGGCGAGCGGCGGCCCCAAGCCTCCGGATAGCATGGACCCATGGCAGGGTGCACACTGCGCGTCGTAGATGGCCTGCCCGCGCTGCGCCTGCGCCTCGGTGTAGACCCGGTCCGCAACCGTCTTTCCGGCCTGCGCCACCATCGGTCCACGAGACGCCGCCGAACAGCAGAGCCGCGAGCACGATGGTGAACCGCCAGCATGACCGCATCGGCAGGAATCCTACCACCGCCCCAAGGGCCCCGTGAACGCCCGTTGACACCCTCGTGGACCCTATCTACTATCCAGCCGGAGGTTGCCATGACTGCTCGACGCATCGCGCTCGTGCTCGCGACGGTGGCCGTTGTGGTGCGGTCGGTGATCGCGCTCGCCGCGCAGGGACCCCAGGCTGTACACGCCGCCGAAGACGTCATGGGGCGAACCGGATTTGCAGGGCATCTGGAGCGGCGAAACGCTGACGCCGCTCGAGCGTCCTGCGAAGTTCGCGGGCAAGCCGGTGCTGACGCCGGCGGAAGCCGAAGCCCTCGAGGAGGAGGTTGCATCGCGCCCCGGACGGGACGACCGGTCGAAAAAGGGAACGGAGAAGGACGTTGCGCAGGCCTACAACCAGCACTGGCTGGCGCCGCCGACCAAGCTCGCCGACGGGCGGACCGCGCTCATCGTCGATCCCGCGGACGGCAAGGTCCCTGCGATGACACCCCAGGCGCAGGCGCGTGCCACCGCCATGCGCGAGTATCTCGAGGCGCTGCTTCAGGGCACGTCGGGCGGAAAACCCGGACCGATCTCGCCTCGCCGCCAGGAGCCGCCGCCGTTCTACAACATTGCGCGCATGAATCGTTCGGACGGGCCGGAAGATCGCCAGAACAGCGAACGCTGTTTCGGCGCCACGATGCCGATTTACGGCGCGGTCGCCCGCATCGTGCAGTCGCCCGGGATGGTCGGCATCTACTACGACTCCGGCCAGGGCCAGGGCGTGATCAGGACGATCCCGGTGGACGGCTCGGCGCATCTGCCGTCGAAGATCCGGCTGCTGCACGGCGATTCGCGCGCGCGCTGGGACGGCAACACGCTCGTCATCGATACCACCAATTTCACGCAGAAGATGGACTTCCGCGGCTCGCGCGAGAACCTCCATCTGGTCGAGCGGCTGACGCGCGTCGCCGAGGGCCGGGTCACTTATCGCGTCACCGTCGAGGATCCCACCACGTGGACACGGCCGTGGACCTTCGAGGTGCCCTGGGAACGCATGCCCGAGAAACTGAACCAGGTGTTTGAGTCGACGTGCCACGAGGGCAACTACGGCCTGCTGGGCATGATGGCCAACACACGCGCCGCCGAGCGGCTCTTCCGGGAAGGGAAGGGCCCGAACCCGGAGCTGCAGGACAACGCCACCGGCGGCGACAGCGACGGCGACATCGGCAGATGACCGATGACGTGCGCGGTTGATGTCGATTCGCGCGGCGGTCGAGTGGCTCGCCAACACCGAGTGGAGCATCGCACTCCATGAGTCGCAGTACGCCTACGCGACGATCGAATCGGTGCACGTGTGGGCGTTGTGCCTGTTCGTCGGGTTCGCCGTCCTGCTCGATCTGCGCCTGATCAACGTCATCTTCCGCGACGTGCCGGTTTCGGACGTCGCGCGGCGCCTGCTGCCGTGGACGAAGGCGGGGTTCGTGGTCATGGTCATCAGCGGCATCCTGCTCTTCTACGCGATTCCGCTGCGCACCTACCTGAACATCTTCTTCCGCATCAAGGCGGTCCTGCTGATCCTGGCTGGTCTCAATGCGTTCGTCTTCCATCACGGCATCTACGCGAAGTTGTCGGAGTGGGACGTCGGCGTCACGCCGCCGCGTCCAGCGCGCGTGGCCGGGATGTGTTCGCTGGTGCTGTGGGCGGCGATCGTATGCTCGGGCCGGATGATCGCCTACAACTGGTTCGACTGCGGCAAGCCCCTGCCGGCGGTGATCGCCGCCGCCGCGGGCTGCACGGCCGCCGACATCGATCCTTACCGGTAGGGGAGACTACGAGATGCTGTTGCCGTTATTCCAGGCGCTCGAGAACAGCGCGATTGGCACGGCGGTGCGCGACTCGCTGTGGCTGTTCCCGGTGGTCGAAGTGTTTCACCTGCTCGGCCTCGCCGTCATCGGCGGCGCGGTGCTCGTCGTCGACTTCCGGCTGCTGGGCCTCGGGCTGCGCAACCATCCGGTGTCGCGGCTCGCCCGCGATGTGCAGCCGTGGGTGGTGGGCAGCCTCGTGCTGATGATCGCCTCGGGCGTGCCGCTGTTTCTGTCTGAAGCGGTGAAGTGTTATTACAGCTTCGCGTTCTGGACGAAGATGACCGCGCTGCTGCTGGCCGTCATCTTCACGTTCACCGTCCGTCGTTCCGTGGTGTTCGCCCCGGCGGGCCGATTCGCGCCGGCGTCGTATCGCGCCGTCGCGATTACGTCGATTGCGCTGTGGTCCACGGTCGGCTGGGGCGGCCGCTGGATCGGCTTCTCGTAACGCGGATCACAACGACGTAGTGTCCGCCTTCAGGCGGACTTGGGAAGTCCGGATAAAGCCGGACACTACGTGCGGAGCTCTTACTTCGGAAAATTGCCGACGGTGCGTGCTTCACCGGTGCCGCCGCCGCTCGCGTTGTCCTGGGTGGCGGGATCGGGACCTTTGCCTTCCTTGAACAGCCGCTCGGCGGCGCGTGTGTTGGCCAGCATGCCGAGGAGGCCGTAGTTGCCTTCCTGGCACGTGGATTCGTAGACCTGGTTCGGCCCGGCCGGCTGCCGCAGCCACGGCATCTCAAACGTCCACGGCTTCGTCCACGTCGTCGGATCCTCCACGGTCACGCGGTAGTTGATTCGATCCTCGGCCACGCGCGTAAACCGCTCGGTGAGGCGCAGGTTCTCGCGCGATCCGAAGAAGTCCGTCTTGTTGGTGAAGTTGGCGACGCTCACGACGAGCGTGTTGCCCTCCCATCGGCCGCGCGCGTCGCCGTGCAGGACGCGGACCTTCGACGGCAGGTGCGCCGATCCATCCACCGGAATGGTGCGCATGAAGCCCTGGCCCTGGCCGAAGTCGACGTAGATGCCAACCTGGCCGGGGGACTGGACGATGCGGTACATCGCGCGTTCGTAGATCGGCATCGGCGCGCCGAAGCAGCGCTCCATCGTCGAGCGGTCCTCGGGACCGTCCGAACGATTCATCCGCTCGATGTTGTAGGCCGGCGGCGGTTCGTTCCGGCGCGGCGAGATCGGGGCGCCGGGCCGGCCGCGCGCGGTGCCGTCGAGCAGCGCCCGCAGATACTCGCGCATCTCGCGCGTCCGCTTCTCGGCCTCGGGTGTCATCGGCGGGATGCGGCCGTCGGCAGGGTCGACGATCAACCCCGTGCGGCCGTCGGACAAACTGGTGCGGGGCGGATTCCAGTGGTCGTTGTACGCACCGGCGACGTCGCGTTCGGTGCCGCGCAGCGACCGGTCGTCGCGCCCGGGCGTGGATTCCACCCATGCTTCAACCGCTTTGGCTTCCTCCGGCGTGAGCACCGGCTTGTCGGCCCATCTCGCCGGGCGCTCGAGCGGTGTGAGGGTTTCGCCGTTCCAGATCCCCTGCAGATCGGGCTCGCCCCAGGGCGTGCGGAGCGCGGCTCCGGCGGTTGTGGCCGCGGGCGTCTGGCGTGGCTGGTTCGCCACGAGCGCGAGTGCCGGCGCCAGGAGCATCACGGTCGTCAGGACGAATCCCGCATCTCGACGTGTCATGTGGTCCTCCGCTGCGCTGAGTAATGTATCACCTCGTTTTCCTGAACCGTGTCCTTCGCCGTCGCGATGCGGTTCAGGTTTTCCTCGTAGGAGAGCGCCGAGGCGGCCCGCGCGATCGGTGGATAGATGTGCGTGCCGTAGACAGGGTAAGCCTCGGTGCGCAGGTGCGCGAGCATGTGATGCCCTGATCGCGTCTGCCGCTCGTGGCGGAGCGCCGAGATGTCGATGGGCGCCGTAACGATGCGCTCACCGGGACCCGGCGTGGCTTCCGCCAGCACACGGCCGTCGAAGTCCACGACCTGGCTGCCGCCCGGCCAGGAATACGGCGGGTAGTGGCGCAAGCTGGCGCCCTGGTTCGCAGCCACGACGTAGGCGAGGTTTTCCAGCGCCCGGCAGCGGTTCACCGTGCCCCACCAGTTCATCGGTTCCGTCGAGCCCCACGGGTCCATGTAGGCTGATACGCGGATCAGCACCTCGGCGCCGTTGGCGGCGAGCTGGCGGAGAGCCTCGGGAAACAGCCAGTCGTAGCAGATCGCGCACCCAAGCCTTCCGATTGGCGTGTCGGCCACGGGAAACAGCGGTTCGTCGTACCCCTCCAGATCGTGCGGGCTCGAATGCACCTCGTACGGAATCCAGGGATTCACCTTCCGGTACCTGTACAGAATGCCCTCGGGCCCGATCAGGCAGGTGGTGTTGAAGACCCGGGCCGGCCACCGGCGATCCATTTCGAGCATGGAGCCGCTCTGGATATAAATGTCGTATTCACGCGCCTTCCTGGCAAGCGCCTCGGTGTGCTCGTTGGGGATTTCGACGGCGAGCTTCTCGTGCAGCTCGCCAACGGCCGCGAACACGGGGGCCGCATGGGCGAACTCGGGAAAGACGACGAGCCGGACCGGCAGGAAGGGCGCGCTCCCCGCGACCGCAGCATCGATCATCGACAGGATGCGATCGGTGTTCGAACGCATTTGAGCCCGATCGATGGGGTTAGGCAGGTCGGTTTGACATGCGGCGGCGGTATATCGAATGGGTGTCATTACCGGAGGTCCTCGGGCAGCAAACGTGGCACCGCGCGCGGCACCACGCGCGTGTGGAAGGTCTCGATGTCCCGCGGATGCGGGTAGACCTCGGGCCACGTGAACGGGTAGGAGCGCATTGCGCGAAAGGGAATCGGCTGAACGACGTCCGGGCTTGCCGAGTGCAGATCCATCTCCTTGCTGAAGCCGACGCTATAGAGCAAGAACGTGCGACGCATGCCGTGTGGGAGCGGCGTCAGTGTCGAGGCGTCGAATGACAGGACGAGCTCGTCACCCGGCCGCGCGATGACGAACCGATCGTCAGCGGCGTCAAGCAGTTCCCGCACGTCGCCTTCACGCGTGTAGCGACCGGGCATCAACTTCCAGGGCGTCACGTGGCGCACCGAGCCATAGTTGTACGACAGCGGCTGGCCGCCGATCGATACTTCCTTCGAGAAGCCGTGCCACCGCAGGTCGGCACCGAGCATCGAAACGGACGCAGGCACCGCCGCGCCGGCGGTTGCGGTCCCGACGAGGATCTGGTCCCAGTAGATACGCATCGACGTCAGGATGCGGACGCGGCTCTGGGCGTACGCCGTGACATCGAGCACGAGCGTCTGCGGTCGCCCTACTGGAATACCGACGTCGGATTCGACCGTTTTCCAGCCCCCCGCGGCCGTCTCCACCTGCAACACAGGCGGCATCAGCGTCAACCCCGCCTGGTGTGCGCGGACGTTATCGGTTGAGAAGGCGTAGTCGGTCCACCCGGTTAACAGGAGGACGGTCCGCTCGTGGGCGGCGCGTCGCGGCGCGCCAGCGAGATCGAGGGTCAGTGTGTGCTCGCTGGCGTAGCCGCGCACGGCCAGCAACGTGAAGCCGTCTACGAACGTGCGATCGCGACGGGAGAGCGCCGCGACCACATCGCGTCCACGATCGTCAACGGCCGCGCGGGGCGGCATCGCCTGCCGCACGGTGTAGGTCGTGGATGGCGCCCTTACCCGCAGCCCCTCATCGGGAAACACGGCCGCGTCGGCCGGATGCATCATCGGGATGAGCGCTACGTGATCGAGAAACAGGACCTCCTCGAGCTCGTTGGTGACCCGGATCTCGAATCGGCCATCGCGTGCTCGAAGCTGCGAATCACTGATTCGGACGTATTCGTCGGGATCGGGAACGTTGCGGTGCGCAGGCGGCGCTTCGAGATATCCCATCTCGCCTCCGCCAAGAAAGTCGGTCACGAACTCGAACCGCTCGCCGTTCCAGGTGAACAGGTATGGACAGGACGAGGGTTTGCGATCGAGTTCGGTCAGCGTGAGTCTCGCAAGTGAACCGGCGGTGACGGTTGGAATGTCGGTCTGCAGGACGCCCGAGGGCCACAACACGCGAACCGCGTCCACGCCCGCGCGGGTGCCGAGGCCGATGGTCACGTCGGCGGGCGTGACCGGCGGCGTGGCCGCGGCCGTCTCAACCCGCTGGTAGAGACTGCCGGCGCGCACCTCGATCTTCGAGCCAAGCCCCGCGGGGTTGGACGTGCGTCCGGCAAGGGCGATCTGAATCGCGCGGTTGGCGTTGCCCCCCTCGTTGCGCCAGACGCGAAGAGCGCCTCCTGGTGCGACCGAGACGATGTCGGTGTCGCCATCCTGGTCGAGATCGCCGGCCGCCATGCCCCGCGCGCGCGAGTCAGGAGCGGTAGCGGCTTGCAGGGCTGAGATGGCTGCGCCGTGTTCCTGCCAGTCGCTGCCGGTGTTGCGAAACAGGTGCGGCGCGCCGTTGGCAGTGGCCAGTAGATCGAGTAACCCGTCGTTGTCGTAGTCGAACAGCTGCGCGGCCGTCATCCCCAGGGTGGCCGCGGGGGCGTTGCCAGGACGGTGACGCCCTCCGCGTTCGCTCAGCATCCACACGGCCGGCGCCGTTTCGCGGCCGAGCAGCAGATCGGTGACTCCGTCCTTGTTCACGTCGCCGACTGCCAGCGAGGTGTAGTCGCCGTCGGCCGGCGCGGTGCCCAGCATGCCTGTATCTTCGAACCCGCCGGTGCGGAGGTTGCGAAACAGCATCGGGCTCCTGGCACGCGCCACGATCACGAAATCGACGTCGCGGCGGTTGTCGAGATCGGTCGGGGCGACCGCCACGACGCCCCCACCCGCGACGGCGATTCGGGTAGCCGCCGTCACGTCGGTGAAAGTGCCGTTGCCGTTGTTTCGCAGGACGAGGATCGTCGTTCCCGCAACCAGCGCGTCAAGGTCGCCGTCATGATCGATGTCGGCGAGCGCGCCGGTCGTCGCCCACCCTCGTGACCCGCCGCGCCGCAGCGCCGATACGAATCGCCCATCCGGATTCTGAACCAGAAGTTGCATCGAAGCGCCGGTGAGCACGAGCAGGTCGGCTCGCGTGTCGTTGTTGAGATCGCCGGCGACGACGCCGACGAGGTCCGCAACGGGAGAGGGGAAGACACTGGCGCTGATGTCGGCCAGGCGCGGGCGGTCGTTGCGAAGCAGCCGAAGCGACGATCCGCCGCCGAGCACGTCGAGATCACCGTCGTTATCGATGTCGGCGAGCGTCACGGCACCCGCCGCGCCGCCGAACGAGACGCTGCTATCAATCAGGGCGGCGGTGGCATCCGTAAACGCGACGGCCGGCAGTGCGGTGGTCGTGAGGCCCGCCTCGGTGCCGGTCGACGGCACCGCTTCGGCGTACCGGCCCTGTTCCAGGTACGACTGGGAATACGTCACGGCATAGGGCGCGGTGCGAAGCTGCTCGAATCGCTCGAGGGCGCGGGCGCCGGCGGCCGCGTCGCCCATTCGCGTCATCGCCATCGCGGCCGTATACGCCGCGGTTGCGTTGTATGGCTCCAGCACCAGCGCCGAGTCAGCCATCGTCGCCGCTTCCTTGTACTGCCGCTGCTCGAGCAGCACCATCGCCAGGTTGATGCGTGCGCCGGGATCATCGCGGTCGACGCGGAGCACGCGCTCGAACTGACGGACCGCTTCGTCCGGCTGGTTGTCGGCGCGCGCGATCAACCCGAGGAGATATGACGGTTCCGGCGCGTCCGGGTAGTCCTGCTGCGCCTCGCGAGCGCTGGCAGCCGCATCCTGCGTCCGGCCGGTATAGAACTGGGCGATCGCCAGGTTGATTCGCGCGAGCCGGACGGCCGGATCGATCCGGAGCGCCTCCTGGAACGCCGCAATCGCCTGGTCGTAGGCAAACTGCTCGAGCAACCCGACGCCGCGGTTGTTGGCGCGGTATGCCGCCTCGCGGGTGTCTGCGGCTGCTGGCGGGGGTCCGGATCGACCGCACGCGAGCGGCGCCGCGACGATGACGGCGAGTGCGACAGCGCCCGCGCCGGTTCGCAGCCGATTTGTCATCGTGTGCCGGTCATCCCGCGCCCTTCGGTGACGGTGACCGTGCGATTGGTCTCGAGCGGTCCAATCGTCTCCACCTGTCCGTCCGGCCATGTGACGCGCAGCGACACGCGCTGCGCCCGTTCCAGCCCGAGTGTGACGGGCAGCTCGCTCTGCGAGCAGTAGCTCGATCCCGTCTTGACGTAAGCCCAGGGACCAGGCGCGTCCCCGATGATGGCCTGGACCTTCGTCCCGATGCCGTTCCTGTTCGACCGCGTGCCCACGACCGCGACCCGAATCCATCGATTGCGGTTCCCGCCGTCGTTGCGGAGGAGCCGCGCGGGGCCGTTGTTCGTGGTCACGATCACGTCGAGATCACCATCGCCGTCGTAGTCGGCGTACGCGGCGCCCCGTCCCACGATTGGGCGTCCGAAGTCGGTCCCGGCGCTGCCGGTCACTGCCTCGAACTTCCGGGCGCCGGTGTTTCTGAATAAATGCGGCGGCTGGGCGTACTTGACGTTCGGCTGGACGCGGCCGATGTCGTCGGCGACGTGGCCGTTGGCCGCAAAGATGTCGATCCGCCCGTCGAGGTCGTAGTCGAAGAAGAACGCGCCGAAGGTGAGCGTCAGGAGCGACGCCTTGCCGACCGCGCTCGCCGGCGCCTCGTCGATGAACAGTCCCGTACCCTCGTTTGCATACAGCGCCATCATCTCGTTGGAGAAGTTCCCGACGATCAGGCCCTGGCGGCCGGAGCCGTCGTAATCGGCCGCATCGACGCCCATGCCGGCGCGCGCGGCGCCTGCCTCGCTGAAGGCAACGCCCGCCATCAGCCCCACATCCGTGAACCGGCCGTTCCGGAGATTCCGATAGAGCCGGTTCGGCTGCGTGTCGTGCGCGACGAACAGATCCATCCAGCCGTCGCTGTCGTAGTCAATCAGCGCCACGCCCAGCGCCTTGCCATTCGGATCGTAGATGCCGGCGGGGCGCGTCACGTCCTCGAATGTCCCGTCGCCCTTGCCCCGGTAGAGCGTCGAGCTGTGACCCTGGTACGACTCGGGCGTGCAGTAGGATTTCAACGTGCCGTCGAGCGTGCAGAACAGGTCTTTCTGCGGCGACCATTCGACATAGTTGGCCACGAACAGATCGAGCACGCCGTCGCGGTTGTAATCGAGCCAGGCGGCGCTCGTCGAGAATCCCGGATCCCCCACGCCCGCCCGCGTCGTCACGTCAACGAACCGCGAGCCGCCGGCATTGCGGAAGAGCCGGTTCGCGCCAAGTGCGGTCACGTAGAGATCGGTTCGGCCATCGTTGTCGTAGTCGGCGGCCGCGGCGCCCATCCCGTACATCTCGACGAACAGGCCCGCGGCGCGGGTGACGTCGGTGAAGGTGCCGTTTCCGTTGTTGCGGTATAGAGCCGGATAGGATGCCGCGTCAGGCCGGCCCGGGAACCGGGTGGCATTGACGAAGAACACGTCCTGCCATCCGTCGGCATCGATGTCGAGGAACGCGACGCCCGATCCCATCGTTTCAGGCAGGTACTTGCGGCCGAAGGCACCGCTGCTGTGGCGGAACTTGATGCCGGCTGCCGCGGTCACATCCGTGAATGTCACGGCCGTTGCCGCGGGCCCGGTTTGCGCCGCCGGTCCGGGCCGGCCGCTCTGCGCGATCAGCACGAGCGGCGCGGCAATCGCGCAGGCAACCGCCAAGGCACGACTGCGTGGGTGCCCGCGTCGCGTCATCGATTCGACACCGTCCGATGTTCGTGGATCGACTGGCGCTCGTTGTTGTCGTGCGCGTTGAGCCGGCGAAAGTCACCGGTAATCGCCTGCGACGCCTCGTCGGCCTTGAACCGTTCGTAGAGCCGCCGCTCGCGCTCGGCGGCCACCGCATCGCCGACCCCCTGGTACGAAAGCATCAGGTTGTAGTGAGCCTGCAGATCTTCCGGGTCGATCGCGAGCACCCTGCGGAATTCGACGATCGCCTCTGAAAACGCGCGCTTGAGGAACAGGACGCGCCCGATCTGGTTCAGCACGACGCGGTCGCGCGGATATTGGGTGGCGGCTCGGCGAAGATGTGTCAGCGCCTCGTCATACCGCCCGAGCGCCCGCAACGACGTGCCCAGAAAGAAGTGGGTCTTGGCCAGCGCGGGATCGACCGTGAGCGCCTTCCTCAGAATCTGTTCGGCGTCGGGCATGTTGCCCTCCTGGATCCTGGCGCGGGCGATGTTCACCCATCCGTCGGCATAGCCGGGATCGATCTGCGTGACGTGAAGGAATGCCGCTTCTGCCCCGCGGATGTCGCCCTGCAGCAGCAGGCCGATCCCGTAGTCGTTCCAGCGCTCGCGGAGATGGCCTGCGCTGAGAGGATTCGTCTCGCGCGGCGCCGAACCTTCAGGCAGTACCGACAACGTCGCACGGCTGACCGCCATCTCGGTTATGGGAGGGTCCGGGATCGTCTTCAGCTGGCCCGAGACACGGGAGGTGTCGCCCGTGAACAGCCATGCGCCGTCATCGTGCCCCGGCGCGAGGGCGAATGTGCGTTGTTCCGGATCCCGCACCCCTGCGTATGCCCACTGGGTGTTCCACCACGCGAACTTGCGGTACTTGAGCCGCGCGGTAATCGTGATCGTGTCTCCCGCTTTCTCCGGCACGTCGAGCCGGTAATGAACCGTGTCGGCCGCACCGGGCGGAATCAGCCGCACGTACGCCACCGCGCGGGCCGCCCACGCGTTGCGCTTATTGATGGGATTGCCGTGTTCATCCAGCAGCAGGCTGCGGTACCGGTGCGCACCCGGTTCGACCTCGCCGGACGGCTCGATGGCGCCGCTATGCAACAGCGTCCGCCCGAGATTGTCTCGGGCTTCCAACTCCACCCACACGTCGAACGCATCGACCGTCCCGCCGGGAAAGAAGTGCCCCACCTTCCTGGTGCGGACCACTACCTCGAGACGAACCGATTCCCCGCGTACCACCGTCACCGGGACTGCGCCGAACGGGCCACTGAGGTCAGCGGCCGGCGCCAGAACCGTCGGCATGCCGGCGGCGGCAAGGGATTCCTCGCCGACGGCAAATGTCGTCGCCTGCTGGATGTCGCCGCCGGCGCGGGAAGGCCCCGGATCAATCGGCGCACCCGTACGAACGATGCCAAACACGTCAATGGTCACCTGCCCGTCCTGCAGGAAATCGTGGACGGCCTGCAACTGCGTCGTGTCGCGGTTGACGAACGGCACCGCGGTGTTGGCTGCCGCAAAGCGATGAGAACGCACCATCCCGTCGCGTGCCGCGGGATCGTTCGACGGCACGCGCGGCATGTGGCAGCTGGTGCAGGTCTGCGCCTGTGGCGGGTAGTAGAACGAACGCGCGCCGTCACCCGAGACGCCTGACGCCTGCCAGTTGTCGTAATCGTTGAAGCCGCGAAGCCACCGGTAGGCATTGACCGGCTGATCCAGGTGAACCTTGTGGCACGAGGAACAGAACTCCGCGGCCTGTTCACGGTGAAATGGCTTGAGGAACGCTTCACGGTGCGGCCGCGGCGCCAGGTCGAGGAGCGTATCGTGCGCTGCGCGAAGCAGGCGATTCGGACTGGCCGCCAGGTCGTGCAGCGGCGAGTACTCGATCTCGAACCCACCCTGTCCCATGGTGCCGTGCACCTTCGCGATGGCGTGACACGACGTGCAGCCCAGGCCGGCCTGCGCCTCCGGTGTCTCGAGCTGCTGCGCGACGGGCTGGTCGAACCGCCCGCTGAACAGCATCGCGTGATCGTGGCACCCGGCGCACCACTTCGACGGCCGCGTGCCGACGACATCCTGCATGTACTCAATCGACTTGCGGTACCACTGGTTGTTGAACGAGGCGAAATGGTGCATCGACGAGTTCCACTGTTCGTAGATATCGCCATGGCACCGGCCGCAGGAGGCGCTCGCCAGGAAAAAGCTCGACGGGATGATGCCGCGGCCCGAGGTCCCGGCCGACGAAGGGAAGAACGGGCCATCAGGGCCGCCGCCCTCCTCGTTCATCGTGACAGGCACGGTATCTGGATTGGTGATGCGGTAGGTACGAGTCCGGTTGTCGTCGCGGGTCGCCCGTGCCAGTGCGGCGGAGCAGACGGTGACAAAAAGGACGACAGTCGCGGCAGCGACAATCCGCTTGAGACGGATCGGGCCCGGACGTGCCGTGCGCCAGAGTTCAACCGCAAGCAAGGCAAGACCAATAACCGCCGTGGCGACGTGCGCCTGGACGACGGTGTAATACGGGCGGGTGGCGCCGACGACGAGCACGACGATGCCGAGTGCCGCGGCAACGGTCAGCATGAGCGTCGTGAGCATGCGCAGGACCGACGTTTTCCAGGCTGTGCGAAACCGCCATCCGGCCAGCGCCGCGAGCGCGAGTCCGAGAATAGGATGCAGGGCGACGTTGACGTAATACGTGATCGTCGGGTCGGCTCTCATGGCGAGGTAAGCCGCGTTCACGACGAGCAACGACAACCCGACGCACAGGACCGCTGCGAGCGACGGCGGCGTCATCGCCTGTCTCCGACGTCTTCGCTACGCCACGGAGTCCGCGACGCCTGACGCGCACCGTACAGGCGAAGATTGTCCTGCAGCCTCGCGGCAAGGTCCGAACGTCCGGCCTGCTGGGCGGCCGCGATCAGATCCCGCTGCACGGCCGCGGCCTCCTCGAACCGCCCCACTTCGGCGAGAGCCATCCCGAGCGTTTCGCCAACGTCGGTGCTCTGTTCGGCCTTCAGCACCTGCTCAGCAAGGGCGAGTGCGCGGCGGCCGTCACGGACGCTGTCGTCGGGCGCTGCTGCCAGCAGTCGCGCGAGGGCATGCGGGAATCCGATGTGGGCCGGATAGACCTTCATCCCCTCGAGAAGTTGCTCGCGTGCCTCGGGGTACCGCCTCATGCGAACTAGCGTGATGGCGCGGCCGAGCATCGCATCGCTGAGCGTCGGGTCGGTGTTCATCACCCGCTCGTATTCGGTCAGCGCGTCCGCGAGGCGATCGCGTCGCCGCAGCACGTCTGCCAGGCGGAGCCGGGCCTGGGCATAGTCAGGCTCGCTCTGTACGGCCGCGGCGTAACGTGTGAGCGCGCCTTCCTCGTCACCTCGATCCTCGAGCAACACGCCGAGGCTGTAGTGGGCTTTGGCGTAACCCGGCGATACAGCCACAGCGGCCTCGAACTCCCGCCTGGCGTCGTCGGCCTTGCCCATCATGGCCAGCGCAGTGCCGAGTCGGTGATGGAGAGACGCGCTGCGGGGGGCGAGTGCGGTGCCTTGCCGGAACGCCTCTACCGCGGACACCCAGTCGCGCCGATTGAGCGCTTCCACGCCGCGCACTTCGAGCGCGAGCGGTCCGGCGACCGTGTGCTGGACCTCCTCCATCAAAGGATCGGTTGGTTCCACGATCCGGTTCTCACGCGATCGCTGTGCGAGATGCCGTTCGGCGCGCGCCGTATCACCCAGGCCGCGGTACGCCAGCCCGAGCGGATAGTGGAGTGCCGTGGCGGCTGGATCACCATCAAGCGCAGCCTCGAACTGTCGCACGGCCGCGGCGTGATCTCCGCGAGCCAGCGCCAGCCGTCCTGCCTGATACAGCGCGGCGACCGACGTCGCGTCCTCGTTCAGCACACGGCGCACGAGCGGCTCGGCCTCGTCGGTGCGGCCTTCGGAGAGGAGTGCATCGACCAGCCAGACCAGCGTTGGAACATCGGTGGGCCGGCGTTGCAGCGCGCGGTCGAACTGCTGCGCCGATTCACGGACCGCACCCCTGGAGCGATACAGGTGGCCAAGGTAGTAAGGCCACCGCGCGTCGGCAGGATCGAGTGCCGCTGCGTTGAGAAGGGCAGGTTCCGCCGCATCGAGATAGCTGGCGCCCAGCAGCACCTTGCCGAGTTCGCCGTACGCCCGGGCGTACTCCGCGTCATGACCCGGCCCGCGAGTGCGTTCGCGCTCGACGGCCGCGTAGCGATCCTGCATCTGCTCGGCGACCGACTCGCTCATGCCCGCAACCGGGGGAAGCGCGACCGGCCGGAGCGCAGGGCGGTCGCCGGCCGTATTGGCGCTTCTGTCGGGCGCAGGTGATCCGCACGCGACCGCCCACAGGAGGGCGCCAGTTAGTGCCGCGGCACACGCGCGGGTTCTCACTGTCCGGTTCCTTGTACCACGGTCGTCCATCGATCGACCGGCACACTGGACCACGCTTCAGTCCGCCCGTCGGGCCATCGCACCCGCACGCGCGGTGCGGCCTCTGCCGGACCGAGCCCCACCACCACTCGCGGATCGTTGGCCGACGCGTAGCTGCCATCCGCGCGCGCACGTCTCGTCAGCACCGTGCCGTCGTCGCGGATGATTTCCACCCGCGCGCCCAGCATGTCGCGGCCGCCGCGCTGGTTCACAAGGCGCAGCCCGATCCAGTGATGGCCGTTGCCGACATGGTTCAACAGCAGGCGTGTCGGCCCGGCATCGTTGCCGATGACCACGTCCACGTCGCCGTCGTTGTCGAGATCGCCAAACGCGGCGCCGCGCCCGACCCCGGTGACGGCGAATGCGCCGCCCGCCTGGCTGCTCACGTCTTCGAAGCGGCCGTTGCCGAGATTCCGGAAGAGCAGCGTCCGCTGCTCGAGCGGAAACGGCTGCCGGGCGTCCCCCTCCGCCGCCTGCACACGTCCGTTCACTGAGAGCACGTCAAGCCACCCGTCATTGTCGAAATCGAACCACGCCGTGCCGAATCCGGTGTACTGGAGGCTCGAGGGACCGAGCGCCGAGCGGGCGCCGTGATCGTCGAACACGCCGGTCCCGCCGTTGACATAGAGATTGCTGCCTTCTCCATTCAACTCGGTCATGAAGAGATCTTCGTCGCCGTCGTTGTCGAAATCGCCGGCATCCACCCCCATGCTCGCTTCCGCCTGTCCCTCGGCTGTGAGGGCGACGCCGGCGAGCAGCGCCGTGTTCCGGAACGTCCCGTTGCGCTGGTTGGTCCACAGGATGTTCTCGCTGCCGTCGTTGGCGACGTAGATGTCAATCCAGCCATCGCCATCGAAATCCGCGGTGGAGACGCCAAGGGCGCGGCCGAACTCGTGGCCAACCAGTGCCGTCGCGGTTACGTCGGTGAACGTGCCGTTCCCGCGGTTGCGGTAAAGACGGTCCGGAAGGGCAGGGTAGACCTGCGGCGGACAGTAGGTGCGGACGCCGGCGAGGTTTGAGCACCGTTGATCGGCCGCGACGCTGTAACGCAGGTAGTTCCCGACGTAGAGGTCGAGCCATCCGTCGCGGTCGTAATCGACGAAGGCGGCCGACACCGCGAACCCGTCGAGATCGGTACCGGATCGCGCCGACACGTCCGTGAACGTCCCGTTCCCGTTGTTGCGCCACATCTGATTGCGGCCGAAATAGGTGAGATACAGGTCCGTCCAGCCGTCATTGTCGATGTCCCCGGCAGCGACGCCCATACCGTAGCCCGACGCGGCGGTGAGGGCGCTCGCGTCGGTGACGTCGGTAAATCGGAGTACCGGCGCGCCGTCGGGACCGGCGTGCAAGTCGTTTCGAAGCAACCGTCCGGTCAGAGGCCCGGCGGGCCGCCGCAGGGGGGCACCGGTCCCCAGGGTCTGCCCTTGAACGAGGTAGAGGTCCAGGTCTCCGTCGTTGTCGTAGTCGAACAGGCCGACGCCCGGCGGCATGACCTCGGGAAAGTAGTAGGCTCCGGACATCCCATTGAAATGCATGAAATCAATGCCGGCGGCGGCGGCGTGCTCGGTGAACCAGTCGGTGGGACGTGCTGCTGCCGGGGCGTCGTCAGCGACGCGCGAGTTCGATCCGCAGGCGGCCGCGGCGAGCGAGACCGCAAGCACCGCCGTACACGAGACACGCATTGCCGAGGTTCGTGATCGCCGGGTGTGAAGTGCGGGGGGAGTATACACGGCTGACGGTTCTGCTGTCTTGACTTCACCGGGGCAGGGATGTAGTTTGCGACCGTATTCTGGCGCCCTTCGTTCTGACCTCGAGGAGGCAACCATGCTGCGAGTCGGTCGCGTATGTCCGATCCTGGTCGCAATTCTCGGTCTACTCCTGCTCGCCTCACCCGCTACCGCACAACAGAGTTCCATTGCCGGTGTCGTGAAGGACACCTCCGGTGCGGTGTTGCCGGGCGTCACGGTTGAGGCGGCCAGCCCCGCACTCATCGAAAAGGTGCGCACCGCCGTTACCGACGCCGAGGGCCGCTACAACATCGTCGCGCTCCCGCCTGGCGAATACTCGGTCACCTTCGGCCTGACCGGATTCAACACGTTCAAGCGTGACGGCATCTCGCTCACGGCCGGCTTCGCCGCCAGTGTCAATGCAGACATGCAGGTGGGGACGCTGGAAGAAACCATCACCGTCACCGGCGCGGCGCCGCTGGTCGACACGCAGAGCGCGCGGCAGCAGAAGGTGGTCTCCGACGAAGTGCTGCAGGCGCTGCCGACGGGACAGACGAGCGTGCTGAACCTGATCGCGCTGACCCCCGGGTACACCGGCAATGCGACCGTCGGCGGCAGCACCGGGGCTTACCATTCGCAGCAGACAAAGGGCACGTTCCACGGCAAGCGCGGCAGCCATATCAACTACGACGGGATGCGCATCGACAATTACGCCGGGGCCGGCGATTCACCCGGCTACCTGTTCAATCACCAGACCGTGGAGGAATCAGTCGTCGAAACCGGCGGCGCCAACGCGGACAGTGACTCTCCCAACGTCGCCGTGAACATGGTGCCGAAAGAAGGCGGCAATTTATTTCGCTTCAATGTCTCCGGCATGTTCACGAACCACAGCATGCAGAGCAGCAACCTGACTGATGAGATCGTCGCGCGCGGCATCACGGAAGTGCCGAAGTTGAATCGCATGTATGACGCGGGGTTCACGGTCGGCGGACCGATCAAACAGGACAAGGTGTGGTTCTTTGCGGCGATTCGCCGCTGGGGCACGCGAAACCAGGCCGCGGGGCTTTACTGGAACAAGACACAGGGCACCCCGTTCTATACGCCGGATACGTCGCGCCCCGCCTACCGGGACGATCGATATGAGTCGCACGCCGCGCGAATCACCTGGCAGGTGTCGGACCGGAACAAGCTCAACATGTTCACCGACATCAAGCACGACTGCATCTGCGAGTCGGGCGGCGCCGCGTCCGGGCTGGGCAGCGGGGCCACCAACGCGCAGGAAGGCGAAGCGTGGTGGCGGCTGTGGCCGAATGGCATTGTCCAGGCGACGTGGACTTCGCCGCGGACGAACAAGCTGCTGCTCGAGGCGGGCGCGTCGATGGTGATGTTCCACTGGCCGGGCCTCCTGAATCCGGGCACCAGCGAAGACGACGTGGCGATTACCGAGCAGTCGACGAATTTCAGGTACAACAACGTCGGCGGTCTCTATCACCCGAACCGCCGCATCGGCGACCGCTACACGCAGCGGTTCGCCGCCTCCTACGTGACCGGTTCCCATACCTTCAAGACCGGGATCCAGATCGACGAGGGCTATTCAGACACGATCAAGGAAGGCACGGGACTTCCTGGCGCGAAAGGCGTTTCGTACGTCTTCAACCGCGGCGTGCCGGTATCGGTGCGCTACGACGCGATCTACCACGAGACCTACTACCAGAAGGCGGAGTTGGGGGTCTTCGCTCAGGATCAGTGGACGAAGGGACGCGCCACCTTCAACATGGGACTGCGCTTCGACTACTACAACGGATACATCCCGGCAGTCCGCGAACCGGCGCACGATTTCACGGCGGCGCTGGAATATCCGGCGGTCCACGGCGCGCCGTCGTGGAAGGACATCGATCCCCGGCTGGGATTTGCCTACGACCTGTTTGGCGACGGCCGGACCGCGGCGAAGGTCTCGTTCGGCCGTTACGTGGCGATGACCGGCAACACGCAGGTTCGCAACTACCATCCGCTTTTCCGCGCCATCAATACGACGACGCGCGCCTGGACCGATGCGGACGGCGATTATTCCCCTGACTGCGACCTGAAAAACTTCGGGTCGAACGGGGAGTGCGGTCCATTGGCGAACTCGGCCTTCGGCAAGTCGGATCCGAACGCGACGGAGTATGCGCAGGACGTGAGGTCAGGGTGGGGCATCCGGCCGTACACGTGGGACCTCGGGGCCGAGATGCAGCACCAGCTGGGCGCACTCGTCTCCGTGACCGGCGGGTACTATCACAACCTCGACGGCGCATTCGTCATCACCGACAACGCGCGCGTTGGTCCTGAGAATTTTTCAAGTTACTGCGTCACCGCTCCGCTCGATCCGGGCCTGCCGAAAGGCGGCGGCTATCAGATTTGCGGTCTCTATGACGTCAACCCGGATCGGTTCGGTGCAGTCTCAAACCTCGTCACGCAGTCGTCGAACTTCGGCAAACAGAAGCGCGTCAATGATTTCGTGTCCCTGAGTTTCGACGCCAGGCTGCGGGGAGGCGCGCGGATCGCTGGTGGTCTCGACACCGGGCGCACGGTCGACGACGTGTGCTTTGACGTCGATTCGCCCGGCGCCGTGGCCGCAAGCCTGCCGGGTGCGGCCGCGGCCCCGGTTCCGCACACGGCGACGACGATCGACGGGCAGAAGACCTGCCGGGTCGTGACGCCGCTGGCTGGCAACACGCAGGTGAAGTTCAACGGCAGCTATCCGCTGCCGGCGGACTTCATGTTCAGCGCGACGTTGCAGAACCTGCCGGGCACGCCGTACACCGCGACCTACAACGCGACGACGGCGGAGATCCTGCCGTCGCTCGGGCGCAACCTGTCGGGTGGCACACGGACCGCCGCCGTGCCGCTCGTCATGCCGCAGACGCTCCGCGAGGCGCGGCGGACCCAGGTGGACATGCGCGTCACCAAGTACCTGACCCTCGCGGCTTCGCGCCGGGTGCAGTTGAACTTCGACATCTACAACCTGTTGAATGCGGCGGACGTGCTCGGCGAAAACGTCACGTTTGGTGCGAGCTGGCGCCGGCCGACGCTCATTCTGAACGGCCGCCTGGTGCAGTTCAGCGGGTCGTACAGCTTCTGATGGTGTGGCGCGTCGTCTTCGCTGTCGGCCTGATCTTCGCCGCCGCTGCCGGCGCGCCAAGCGACGCAGCGGGTCAGGGGACGGACGGCCGCCACTGGGTGGGCACGTGGGCGACCGCCCTGGTCGCCCGCCCCGCCGTTCCACCGCCTCCTGCCGCCGCCGCGGGCCAGGCCCCGCCGGCGCCGCCGCTGAATTTCAACAACCAGACGATTCGACAGATCGTCCGCGTCAGTATCGGCGGTCCGGAGGTACGGGCGGTATTCAGCAACGCGTTTGGCACCGCACCGCTCCGCGTCGGCGCCGCCAGTCTCGCGATCCGCGACAAAGGGGAGACGATCGTGTCCGGCTCGAGCCGGCCGTTGTTGTTCAGCGGCAAGGCGTCGGCCGCCATCGCTCCCGGCGCCGTGCTGGTGAGCGATCCGGTCACGCTGGCTGTTCCCGATCTCGCCGACGTGGCCGTGGATCTGTACCTGCCTGGCGACACTGCGGCAGCAGGATCGCCGCTTTCACATTACACCGGCGGCGGCGCCGTGCAGACCAACTACATCTCTGACACTGGCAACCATGCCGGGGCGCCGAAGCTGCCTGTGCGGACGACCACACTGCTCTGGCACTTCGTGTCGCGCGTGGAGGTGACGGCTCCGGACCAGATCAGCGCAGTCGTCGCGTTCGGCGACTCCATTACTGCCGGCAGCCGGTCGACGCCGGATACGAACAACCGTTGGCCGAATCATCTGGCGCGTCGTCTGCTCGCGCAGAACATGCGGATGGCAGTGCTTAACGCCGGGATCAGCGGCAACCGGCTGCTGGGCGACGGAAACAGCCAGAGCGCTCTTGCGCGCTTCGATCGCGACGTGCTGGCACAGGCTGGCGCCGCGCACCTCGTCGTCTTGATCGGGATCAACGACATCGGCAACCGGCAGGAGCGCGCGACGGTGGACGATTTGATCGCCGGTCATCGCCAGATCATTACCAGGGCGCGCGCGCGCGGGCTCAAGGTTTACGCCGCCACTCTGACGCCGTTCGAGGGCGCAACGCTCGCTCCTGACTATTGGACGCCCGAAGGAGAGGCCACGCGCCAGGCGTTCAACCGCTGGCTCCGGACCAGCCGCGAGTACGACGGGGTGTTCGACTTCGAGGCGGCGATCCGTGATCCGGCGCAACCGACGAAGGTGCTGCAGAAGTACTCGTCGGCCGACAACCTGCATCCGAATGATGCCGGGTACGAAGCGCTCGCCAATGCAGTGGATTTGTCGGTGTTCTCCGCGGCGCCGCAGCGCACGGGTGCAACGGCCGCGGCAGCGCTGAAAACACCCTGGGGTGAGCCCGACCTGCAGGGGATCTGGAGCGGTCAGACCGCCACGCCGCTGCAGCGCCCGGAACGGTGGGCCGCCAGGAGCACGCTTACGCCCGCGGAAGCCGACGAGTACCTGACGGAGTTGCTCGGACGTCCCGGCCGGGATCGGCGTGCGCAGCGTGGAACGGAGCAGGATGTCGCCGGCGCCTACAACGCGGTGTGGGAGAACCGTGCGACGCGGCTTGCCGGCTTGCGCACATCGCTCATCGTCGATCCGGCGGACGGCCGTATTCCATCGTTCACCGAAGCGGCGAAGAAGAGGCTGGCGGAGACGAACGAGTACCTGCAGGCCTTGCTCCAGGGCACGTCCGGTGGCAGGCCGGGACCAGTCTCGCCGCGCCGGAACGAGCCTCCGCCGATCTACAACCTCGAAAGGATGAATCGCTCCGACGGTCCCGAGGACCGCTCAAACTCCGAGCGCTGCTTCGGCGCGACGCTGCCAAACCTTGGCGGGATCTACCGCATCGTCCAGTCGCCGGGCCAGGTCGGCATCTATCACGATTCCGGCCAGGGACAGGGGTTCCTGCGGGTGATCCCGGTGGATGGCCGCTCTCCATTGCCGTCACGCATCCGCCTCTTGCACGGCGACGCCCGCGGACGCTGGGAAGGCGACACTCTCGTGGCCGAGACCACCAACTTCACCAACAGGATGGAGTACCAAGGCAGCCGCGAGAACCTCCGCCTCGTCGAGCGATTCAGGCGCGTCTCCACAGATGAGATCGACTACCGTGTGACCGTTGAGGATTCCACGACGTGGACCAGTCCGTGGACCGTCGCCGTTCCGTGGGAAAGGCTTCCCGACAAGATGAACCAGGTCTACGAGTCGACGTGCCACGAAGGCAATTACGGGTTGCTCGGCATGCTGGCGAACACACGCGCGGCTGAGCGATTGTTCAAAGAGGGGAAGGGGCCCGACCCCGCCAGGCAGGACAACGCGACCGGAGGGGGTGGCAATTGACGATCGAAGAGAACCCCAGAAAGTCGTAATTCCCGCCGACGATTTCGTTCGCCCGGTTTGCTGCCGCGTACGATTTACTTAGTGTTTTTGCACGGTACGGCCCTTGCGACAGGTTCGGGCAAATGCGTCATCTCATCACCGGCGCCCGCGCGTTTCTCCGCGACGACAGTGGCCAGGACCTCATGGAATACGGGCTCCTGAGCAGCTTGATCGCAGTCTTCGTGTTAGCGGCGGTGGGCGACGTTGGCAGCCATCTCAGCGACCTCTGGATGGCCATCGTCGACCAGTTGGACGCGTTGCTCTAACGCAGCGCCGTCCGCGACGTCACCAGCGTGAACGACAGCAACTCGCGGGGCACGCTGGTTACGAACGGCCCGACAATCCACTTCAAGCCAAGGGGAATCGACCGCGTCAGCGACAGCGTTTCGCACTGTACGTAGACCCCGCCATCCCGCTCGACGACCCGCCAGTACGAATTCAGCCGCCACAGGAACCCTCCGTCGTTGCCGACCGGCTTCTCACGCTCTTGCGGCGTATCGGGGTTCTCGACTTCCGCAATCCGGGTGCTGACGATGCGGCTGCGGGCCCGCGTCGCATCTTCCCGTGTGAACCTTGCCTCGTGCTCGCTGTTGAGGACGACGGTGATGACCTTCTTCGCGTAGAAGCGCAGGAAGAACCTGAACGTGTCGCCATCCCTGGCCAGCAGGCGCGATCGGGCAATCGCCGGCTTGTAGATGTCCGCGTGGCGGTCGTACGCCTGCAGCAGCGCCAGCGCCTTGTCCACCGTCGCACCGGGGACGAAGACGGTGCCGAGCCAGTGATGGACGACGCCGTCGGGGATGTCGATTTCCTGGCCGCCGTTCCGTACCTCAATCCGTTCCATGACCAGGCCCCCTCCGCGGGCGACCTGACCCGCCTGGCGCTGCGCCGCGCTGTCGCCGTCGATCCAGAGAAACGGCCCGGCGGCGCTCTGAGCCTCGTAGGCCGCTACGTAGCGGTTGAAGCCGTCGACAGTTGCCTGCTGCAGTTCCGCTGCGTCGATGTCCACGGCGCTGCCCAGGACGATCAGGCCCGCGAGCGCAAAACGTGTCGAACGGCGCGTCATGATCACGCCGCCCGTTCGGCAAGGCGCTGCAACACCTCGCCGAACCTGCTGGAAGCGGTGAGTGGTCGAAAGAGCGGCTCAATCGGCACCAGCCATCCGGCCGGTCCGCGCTCGGATCGCAGAAGCAGCGATTCGAGCTCGTTGACCGCGTCTTCGTGCCTTCCCTCGACGGTCTTCTCTGCGGCTGACATCAACGACGCCTCCACGGTCCGCCCGCCCTGGCGCACCTGATCGATAGACTGCCTCGCTGCCGCCAGCGCGGCGTCAGCAGCGGAGCTCTGGCCCAGCCGGCGCGCGACCTGCAGGAGCCCGAGGTGAGGACGCACCTGGTCGGCGTGCATGGCCAGCGATTCGCGGAAGACGGACTCGGCTTCCGACGATTGGCCGGATTCGAGCAGCGCCCAACCTCGTCCGTTGAGGGCCGCCACCGTGTACTCGCGCCCGTACAACGTCCCGTGTCCGCCGTCGCGCTCGCGCTCGAACTCGGCGAGCGCCCCGGCCACGTCTCCTCGCGACAGCAGCACCGATCCACACATCCAGTGAAGCCCGTTGGCCGGAAAACGGCTGCGGCCGGTTCCGAGCCGTGCCTGGAGCGCGATCCCTTCTTCCAGGACGCGGCGGGCGACGTCGAGCGCCTGGCGCGCCACGTGGACCATTGCCATCTGGAAGTACGCAAACGGAAACGCCGCATACAACTGCAGACATCGGGCCAGCGCCTCGAGCCGCTCCTGTCCCCAGGCGGCGTGGCCGAGGCGGAAGTGATGTCCCCAATATTGTGGCTGCAGCGCTACAGCCTGGCGCGCTGCGGCGCAGGCATCCTCGGGCCGATCCGATGCCGCCAGCAGGTAGGCGAGGGTGGCATGCGCCTCGGCGAAGTCGGGGGCGAGCGCCATCCCCTGCCGTGCTTCGCTGATCGAGCGCGCGAGCAGGGGCGCGTCGGGCCGGAACGAGAAGCGCGACTGCTCGTACTGCCAGAAGTGTGCGTTCGCCAGGCCGATGTAGCTGGCGGCGAAGGTGGGATCAAGTGTGATCGCCCGGGTGAAGTTCTGAATCGCCGCTTCTATCTGTGATCCGTCGAGCGCCTCCAGCTGCAGACGCCCGTCGGTTACCGCACGCATGACGTCGAGGCTCGACGTCTCGGGCGCCGTCCGGCCGGTCATCGCCGGGTTCGCGGCGGAGACCATGGCGGGTGAGTCGATGCGCTCTACCGGGGCGATGAACCGGTAGCCTCGCCGCGCCACCGTCTGCACATAGCGCGGCTCCCCCGACGAATCGCCGAGCGTCTGGCGCAGTTCCGAGACCAGTTGGGTCAGCGCGTTGTCGGTGACGGCGACTCCCGGCCACAGCCGCTCGAAGAGCTCGTCGCGGGTGATGAGCCGCGACGGCTCTGCCGCCAGGCAGGCAAGCAGGTCGAACTGCCTCGGCGATGTCGGCACTGCCGCCTCGCCCCTGGTCAGCCGGTAGCCGTCGGTATCGAGCCGGAATGGGCCGAAACGATACACCGGCACTTCCCGAAGTCTAGCCCGACCCGCGCTCACAGTAATTCAGAGTTTTCTCACCGGCACGTCAGGACTTGCCGGGGCCCGCGCCGGTAGTCTGCCTTCACAAGGGAGGAACGTCATGAAGCAGATGCACACACTCATTCGATACGGACTGTCGTCGCTCGCGGTGATTGGCGTGTGCGCCAGTTCGGCGCACGCGCAGGCGGCTCGCGCGCCGCTGTCGCCGGTCAGCTTGTCGGGCCCTCGGGTCGGGGCCACGTTTCTCAGTCCCGGTGTGGCCGACACATTGAGGGACCGCCAGATCGACGCCGGGTGGGCGCTCTCGCAGTTCGGTTGGCAGTTCGAAAAGCGGATCAAGACCAGCCCGACCGGGCTGTCCGCGGTGAACGAGTGGGTGGTCCTCGCCGGCGGCCTCGAGCAGGGCATTGTCATCCCGAGCCTGAGTTGGCTGGTGGGTCTCCGGACCGGATCGGGCGTGGAATTCGGCCTCGGCCCCAATGTCACGCCGGCCGGCGTTGCCCTGGCTCTGGCTGGCGGCGTCACCGTGTCGAAGGGCGCCCTCAATGTGCCCTTCAATATCGCGGTAGTGCCGTCGAGGGCGGGGATGCGCGTGAGTGTGCTGACCGGCTTCAACATGAAGCGGTGAGTGGTTGAAGCCTCCTTCCGGTTTTGAGGTTACTTGGCTGGCGGCGCGAGTGCGAGCGTGGCGATCTGGCCGTCGTCGTTCCACAGGACGATGCGGCCGTCGCGCGCTTCGACCAGATCGCGGATGCGCATCGAGAGGTCGATCGATTCGGTGTAGATCACGTGCTCGCCGCTCAGGCGCACCCGGAACAGGCGTCCGGCCTGGAGCGACGAGATCAGCAGATCGTCGGTCCACCGCGGCAGGTACATTGACGTGATCTGCACCAGCTGCGAGATACCGATGGACGGCACGAAGGCGTGCGCGGGCTCGCGATATTCCCCGTGGGTCTTGGCGTTGACCGCAAACGGCCAGTTGTCGGTGCCGTACTCGGTACCGTAGCTGGCCAGCGGCCAGCCGTAGTTCCCGCCTTCGACAATCAGGTTCAGCTCGTCGCCCCCCTCAGGCCCGTGTTCGGTTGACCAGATGCGGCCCTGGGTGTCGACGGCGAGCCCCTGCTGGTTGCGATGGCCGATGCTAAACGGCGTCACAGTGCCGGCCTCATCGATGAGGACGATCTTGCCGTAGCTGTTGCCCGCTTCCTGCGCGAACGAGTCGACGTCTTCGAGGCCGTCGAAACCGTGGTCGCCGATCGTCAGCAGCAGCCCTTGCTCGAGGCGCGTGAGGCGGCCGCCGCTGCGGTCGGCCTGTTCGCCCATCGGCCACATCCTGCCGACTGGCAGGCACGGCTGCGAGTCGAAAACCGTGGTCCACTCGCCCGCCGCTCCGCCCGCTGCGGGCAGCGTGGTCGACGACACGCGAAGCGTGACGCACGTCGCGGCGCTGTCCCAGTAGTGATGCGCCACGTACACTTGTGTCGCATCACCGCGCTCGTCAACCAGCAGATCGGTGATGCGAAAGGGCGCCGCGGCGCCGGCGCCCGACGCTTTCAGCAACGCCGGCCGGTTGAACGGCACCGTCATCGGGAGCTTCTGGGCGCGCAGCGTGTTGGCGCCGTTGTTCCAGGTCAGCCGGTAGAAGTCGCCCGTTGCCGTGACGACGAGAAAACCATCGCCCAGCGGCGCGAGCGCGCCGCCCGCGCGCCGCCGCTCGGGCGCCGGCAGGAGCCCCGGCTGGGTCGTCATGGTGAATGCGTAGAACGCGGTACGGACGGTCTTCTCGGTCTTGGCTGGCGGCGCCGGCGGCTTGGCCGCTGGCTTCGCCGCCGGACGAGCCTGTTTTGCGTCGACCGCGATGGTGTTGAGCGCGAGCCCGAGGACGATCAGTGTGGCGAGGGCCCGCATGCGGAGTGTGCGCACGAGATCCGCATTGTACCGCCGCTATCGGACGGTGGCGATCCAGGCACTCAGCGCGGGCGATTGCCGCTCGACCAGCGCGGCGCAGTTCTCGATTCGCTCAATCGCCTGCTGAAGCGTGCGTTCGGCCGACGGCACCGGATTCTTCCCGAAGAACTGCTTCACCTGCGCGGCGGCGTCGCGCGAGCAGAAGTTGCCCAGCGCGCCGACGATGCCGGGGATTCCCTGGAACGTTCCCAGCTTCTGCGTCAACGTCGGCCACTGCGCCTGGACGAACGCCCACGCGGCATCGCGCGAGTGGGGCTGTCCGAGCAGACTGGCAATCACTTGGCCGGCGTCCTGCGTCCGCACCGCCGGCGAGATGGCGAACCGCAGCGTCCGCTGGACGAGCGCGGGGTCGCGAAACGACGGCAGCGCGGTGAAGAAACGGTAGTACTCCTCCGGTTGGCCGCTGACCATGTCGAGTTTCGCCGTGTACCGGTCGTACAAGGTCGCGTCGCCCGACGCTGCGGCGACACGCAGCACTGTCGGGGCAAGCGTTCCCGGCAGCGACATCGGATTCATCATGTAGCTGACCGCCAGGTCACGGGCCCGCGCCTGTAGTGCCGCGTCATCGCCGGCCAGCGCCACGAGGTTCAGGAGTTCTGCGCGGCGGTTCTGACGCTCGTCGCTGTCGGCCGGGTCACCCGGGACACCGAGCGCCTCCAGTGCCGGGCCGAACCGCCCGCGGATCCAGGCGTAGTAACGGGGACGCTGCGCCGGCGCGACGAGATACTCCACGGTGAAGCCGAGCCGCGATGCAACGGCCTCGGTGATTGCCGCGGTCTCGTCGTTGGCGAGACTGCCGGCGAGATCGAGGTACATCCCGATGTCATGACGGCCTCCCCGCACCATCCACCACTCGTCGCCGAGCAGGCTGATGCGCTCCACCGGCGTGAGGCCGGCGACGCTGGTCATCAACCCGCGCATGGCGGGCGACGGATATTCGGTGAAGTAGTAGCCACGGCCGCTGGCATTGGCAAAGACGTTGGCGCAGCCGTTGACGGGGAAGGTCTGTCGTGGACGATCGAGTACTTCACAGCGCGGGGGGCCGTCGCTGGTCTTGAAGCACACGGGGACGGTCCACGTCTGCGGCGGAGCCGACGCGTTGGGCGTGCCGATGAATCGTTCCTGCGACAACGTGATTTCGCTGTTCGTGCCGGTGCATTTCGCGGTGATCGACAACACGGGCGCACCCGGCTGCGTCACGTCGCTCTGCAAGATCTTGTCGATCGGCCGCCCCGTGACGTTGGTCATCTCGCGCCAGAAGTCTTCCCCGGCTGCGTTTCCATAGGAAAACTTCTTCAGATAGGACGAGATGCCGCGGCGGAACGCCTCCGGGCCGACGAAGCCCTCGATCATGCGCAGCACGCCGGCGGTTTTCTCGTAGGCAATGCCGTCAAACACCTCGTTGATCTCATCGGGCGTGTTCACCTCGATCCGAATCGCGCGTGTCGTGCGCATGGCATCGAGTCCCAGCGCCGACTGCGTTTCAGCCGCGTCGTCGAGTTCGACCTTCCATTCCGGTCGCCACACCGCGAGCGGCCGGCTGGCGATCCAGGTGGCGAACCCTTCGTTCAGCCAGATGTCGTCCCACCACTTCATCGTCACCAGGTTGCCGAACCACTGGTGCGCGATCTCGTGCGAGATGATCGAGGCGACGTTCTTGCGCACGCCTAGCGAGGCGCGCTCAGGTTCCACCAGCAGCAGGCGTTCGCGGAAGGTGATCGCGCCGGCATTCTCCATTGCGCCCGCGGCGAAGTCTGGGATCGCGATGATGTCGAGCTTGCCGAACGGGTACTTGATGCCGAAGTAGCCGTTGTAGAAGGCGAGCTGCTGCTCGGTGGCGTCGAGCGCAAACTGGGTCAGTCCGAGCTTGTCGGGCGTCGAGCACACGCGGATGGGCGTGCCCTCGGACGCGCCCGGCCGGCAGACGAAATCTCCGACGATCATGGCGACGAGATACGTGGACATCTTCGGCGTCGTCGCGAATGCGACGGTGTGCTTGCCCGGCTCGGGTCCCGGAGCATCCGACAGCTGGGCGCCATTCGAGATGGCGGTGTCGCCCTGGTCGATCATCAACGACACCTCGAACGTGGCCTTGTAGATCGGCTCGTCGAACGACGGGAACGCCCGGCGGGCGTCGGTCGCCTCCATCTGCGTGACGGCGTAGCTGCGGCCGTTCGACTTGCTCAGATAGAACCCGCGAAGCTTGTCGTTGAGGATGCCGTTGTAGGTGAGGCGAAGCGTCGCGGGGCCCGCGGCAATCTGCCGCGGCACCGTGAGCGTCGCAGTTTCCGTCTTCGCATCGAGCGTGACGCGCGCCGCCTGCGACGTGCCGCCGGCCTCTATGACGACCTCGACGAAGTCGATCTCGGCGGCGTGCAGCGTGATCGAGGTTGCAGCCGTCTTGAGCTGCACACGGATCGTTTCGCGGCCCCGGAACGTTGCCTTCGCGAGATCCGGGGCGAACCAGAGGGTGTAATGTTCGGGAACGACAGTGCCGGAAAGCCGTTGTGCCGCCGCAGGCGAGGCGGCGAAAAATACGAAAAGAACGAGGATGAGGAGAGCACCTTTTCGCATCCCTCTATGCTAGCGGCAAGCTTCTCGCACTATGGATGGGGCGGAACGCTGAAACGTGTGTTTCGCGCACAAATTGCGTGTATCGGTCACAAATTTCGTGTCTAAATGCAATACGCATGAGGTCCGAACTTGCACGGGCCGGGGAGGCGACGTGAGGAAACTGGCAAGCATGGTGGCAGTTGCTGCTATCTGTGCGGCATGCGGCGGCGGTCAGCCGGCGGAAGATGTGGAAGCGGCTGCGGGAGCGCCTGCGTCGTCTGAAGCGGCGGCGCCGGCAAGAGCAACAGCGAAGCCCGCAATTCGTGAGGTAACTCTGCCGGCAGGGACGACGCTGCGACTGCGGCTGCAGTCGGCAATCGCCTCAGACTCGAGCCGCGTGGAGGATGCGGTCCGCGCCGAATTGACGGAAGCGGTCTCCGCGAATGGCGCGACGGTGCTGCCGGCCGGTACCGCGGTCGTGGGCAACGTGACCGACGTCGAGCGGTCGGGACGCGTGAAGGGTCGCGCGCGTCTCGCGTACCGATTCAACTCGTTGACGCACGGCGGAGAGCGCTACGACGTCATGACCGCGCCGCTCTCGCACGAGGCTGAAGCCACCAAGGGCGAGGACGCGACCAAGATCGCCGTCGGCGCCGGCGCGGGGGCGGTTGTCGGCGCGTTGCTTGGCGGCGGCGACGGCGCCGCCAAGGGCGCGGCGATCGGTGGCGCGGGCGGCACCGGCGTGGTACTCGCGACGCGCGGGGAAGAAGTGCGGCTGGGACCAGGCGCGACGGTCACCACCCGTCTCACCGCTCCGTTGACCGTTCGCATCGCCAACTAGTTGGTGGTTGGTGGTTAGGAGTAACCACCAACTCCCAACTCCCAACGCCCAACCAACCACTTCAGGGCTGAACCCGCACCTGTTCGACGACCGACCGGATGGCCGCCGCCACCGCGGCGCCGCGCTCTGGATCGGTCAGGAGCGCGGTATGAGAGGGGCCAGCGCCCTCGACGCGCGCGACCGGGATCGCCCGGTCGCGCGGCGCCGCGGCCGCGAGCGTGACCGCCTGGTTCCAGCGGGCCAGTTCCGATGCGGCGCGGGTCAGATGATCGGGTCTGTTGAGGAACGCGCTCAGCGGCCGGGCTGAGATCTCGGGCAATCCCGCCGCGCTGCTCGACATGACTCGCGTGGCCCGCAGCACGCCGGTGCGAGCCAGCCACGGAGACGCGTTCAGCAGCCGCGTGACCGCGCGGCGCGCCGGTTGATCCGTGACCGGTGGATCGACCAGGACGAGAGCGGCGACCTCCGGGCTGTAGCGCGCGGCGTACAGTGTCGCAAGCGCGGCGCCGAGCCCCTGGCCTCCGATTACGTAGGGTCCCGGTTCGCTGGCGTGCTGGAGCAGGGCATGCAGTTCGTCGGGTACCGCCGCGGGGTCATAGCCGCGGTCTCCCGCTTCACTCCATCCGAGGCCCGACCGGTCGTAGGTGCACACGCGCGTGAGCTGCGCGACCTCAGGCTGGACCCAGCCCCATGCCGCCGACATACCCGTCGCCGGCGCTTCGAGGACGACGGTCGGCGCACCCTGGCCGATGCAGTGGAGATGCAGTTGATGGCCGCCGATGTCGACGAGGCGGCCGGGATGGGGAAACTGCCGCCGCTCGAGGGCCGTCGCCGCGCCCTGGTAAGTGGCGCCGGCCAGCACCAGGAACATCAGGATCACGGCGGCACTGATCAGCACGCGGCGGACCCGCGCGAGCAGCACGCGCATCAGGTCAGGTAACAGCCGGCGCCGCCTGGGTGCGCCGGGTCCGCCACGTCCTGAACGCGCCGACGGCGATCATCAGGGCCCCGAGCGCGAGGCAGCCGGGCACGAGGAGTTCCAGCGCCGACGCGATCCACGCGGGACGCGTGCCAAGGTAGTCGCCCCGCGGCGCCGTCCGCCAGATGCGGAAGGCGGTCCGGTGAATGTTGTGCGTGTCTTCGACGCCCGGGTTCTCGACCAGCGCGCGCAGATTGGCACCCGAGACGTCGGTCACGTAGTAACCCCACGTATTGCCTTCACGAAGCTCGCCGCGGGTGAGATGGTAGGTGCGCTCCATTTGCGCGCGTCCGGCCGCATCCACGGTGGGCGCCCAGCGCACGTGCACGTATGCCGGCCGCTGGCCGTAGGCGAGCCGCAGCGCGCCGAACGCGACCGCCGCCGCGATCAGCAGGACGATGCCGCGCGCGATCACGACTCGCTCTCCGCGAGCCCGTACTTTTCGATACGTGAATAGAGCTGTGCGCGCGTCAGGCCGAGCAGTTTCGCGGCGCGTGTCTTGTTGTGACGCGCCTGGGTGAGCGCTTTGACCACCAGCGAACGCTCGATTGCTTCGAGGTTTACCCCGCCGGCGGGGAACGCGGCGGGTGCGGCGGCGGCCTCGGCGGCCGCCGCGGCGTTCGCCCGCAGGTTGATGACCGGCAGATGCTCGCTGCGGATGAACCCTCCGTCAGCAAGGATCACCGCACGCTCGATCGCGTTCCGCAGCTCGCGCACGTTGCCCGGCCACGCATAGGCCAGCAGCTGGTCCTTCGCCTCCCGCGCAATGCCCGCGGGCGGGCGTCCCACAGTGGCTCCGATCTCGTCGAGGAACGCATCGGCAAGCTCGAGGATGTCGTCGAGCCGTTCGCGCAGCGGCGGCAGCGCGATCTCGAAGACGCCGAGCCGGTAATAGAGGTCTTCGCGGAACTCGCCGCGCCGCATCGCGGCGTGCAGGTCGCGGTTGGTGGCCGCCACGACCCGAATATCGGCGTGGCTGGCGCGGGTGCTGCCCAGGCGTTGGAATTCGCGCTCTTCGAGCACGCGCAGCAGCTTGGCCTGGACGGCCGGCGCCATCTCGCCCACCTCGTCGAGGAACAGGACGCCGGTGTTCGCCTGTTCAATCCGTCCGGGCTTCGCCGCGACCGCACCGGTAAAAGCGCCGCGTTCGTGGCCGAACAGCTCCGATTCCAGCAGCTGGTCGGGGAGCGCCGCGCAGTTGATGGCCACGAACGGACCGTTCTTGCGGCGGGATCCCTGGTGAATGAACCGCGCGATTACTTCCTTCCCGGTGCCAGACTCTCCGGTCAAAAGGACCGTGGTTTCGGTCTGCGCGACGCGCGCGGCGTGCGCGAGGACGTCCTTCCACTGCGGCGAGTGTCCGACGACGCGGCGCTGGCCGGTGCGAGCCTCGAGCTCGCGGGTCAGCGTGGCGACCTTCGCCTCGAGCTGCGCCGCTGTCTCCCGCGCGGCGGCATCGCGCCGGTCCGCTTCGGCCAGGCGCTGGTGCGACAGCGCCAGTGCCAGCAGGTCGGCCACGCGACGGGCGAATCCGAGATCGGACTCGCTGAAGCGCGCCGGTTCGCGGGCGAGAAAGAAGAGCGATCCGAAGACGCCGGTGCCAAGCGGCATCGGCACCCGCAGCGCCGATCGCACGTTCAGCCGCGCGAACATCCGCCCGCGGACGCTGCCGGGCGCCATCTCCGCCGCCACGTCGTGCACGATGTACGGGTCGCGATGGAGCAGCGCCTGTTCGTCGGTCGCGAGGTTTGTCGGCGCCCAGAATGCCGGGTCGTCCACCTGCGCGCCAGCCATCGCGTACACCCTGAACGACTTCC
The DNA here is from genome assembly GCA_963750995.1 of uncultured Acidobacteriota bacterium. Classification (GTDB taxonomy): domain Bacteria; phylum Acidobacteriota; class Vicinamibacteria; order Vicinamibacterales; family UBA2999; genus CAVVST01. Next base: position 54,971 of record CAVVST010000001.1, read on the forward strand.
CGTCGTCGGCCCACGACGTCAGCGCCAAGATGTCGTGGGGCAGCGCCACCCGGACGACGTCGGAAGCCTCGGCGAAGATGTGACGGATGTCCAGCGCCTCGGCCATCGTGAGCAAGAGGCGATCGAGGGTGTCGAGACGTTCCCGGCGGAGGTGTTCGGTGCTCCGCAGCGCGTCGTAGCGCAGCCAGAGCGCCAGCAGGTCGGCGATCGCGTCCATCAGGACCTGGTGGTGGGCGGAAAACGCCTCGGCCTGAGTAGAGGTAAACCACAGGGCCCCGTCGATCGTCGCGCCGCTGCCGACGTTGCAGATGATCCGCGACTGGGCGTCTGCGTCGATGGCATCGACGTCGCCAGGCGCATCGGCAATATGATGGCCCGTGACCTCGAGCTGGCCGTCGGCACGCGCGATGTACAGCACGACCGAGTCGGCGCGATCGAGGCGCAGGACGTGCAGACGCTCGAACGGAATCAGGTCGCGGACAATTGTCGCCAGCCGCGGTACGAGCTCGTCGAGCGAGGTCGCCTCTGCCGCGAGGCGGGCGACCGCCGTAAGCACCGCCGAGCCATCGATCGGAAGCATGAGAGCGGACTCAGTATAATCCGCCCCTGCATACGTGAATACGCTGGCGCCGGGGCTTTCGTGGGTTGATTTGCTGTTTCTTGGCTGGCCGCACGCCGTGGCCACGGTCGTCGTGCGCGGTGCCGATACGCTCGCGCTCATCGACCCCGGCCCGACCAGTTGTCTCGAGACACTTGACCTCGGGCTCCAGGCGCAGGGTTTACGGTTGAGCGATGTCACCGAGCTGCTGCTGACACACATTCATCTCGATCACGCCGGCGCGACCGGTACCCTCGTGCGCGAGCATCCGCACATCCGGGTTGTCGTGCATGAGCGTGGCGCGCCGCACATGGCGGACCCATCCAAGTTGCTCGCGAGCGCGACACGTCTCTATGGTGCGCGTATGGATGAGTTGTGGGGAGAGTTTGCGCCGGTGCCTGAAAAGAACATGACGGTGGTCGCGGGCGGCGAGCGGATCGAGGCCGGCGGCCGGACCTTCGAGATTGCGTACACACCCGGGCATGCATCGCACCACGTCAGCTACTTCGATCGATCGAGCGGTGTGGCCTTCGTCGGTGATACTGGCGGCGTGTGCATCGACGGGGGATACATTTTGCCGCCGACGCCGCCTCCCGATATCGACATCGAAGCGTGGCGTGACAGCGTGGCGCGCATCGAGGCGTGGTCGCCGGCCGCGATCTTCATGACGCACTTCGGCCCGGTCAACAACCCGCGGCCTCACCTGACGACACTGATGCAGAATCTCGACACGATGGCAGGCCTCGTGCGCGCGCGGTTGTCAGAGCCCGGGTACTGACGAAGAGCAGAGCACACGGTTCGCGAAGGATCTGCAGCACGAACTGCGGCGCCACATGACCGAGGCGCAGCTCGCCTCGTACCGGGCGGCCGCGCCGCCGGAACTGGTGTGGCTTGGATTGGCGAGGTACTGGAGGAAGAGGGACAGCAAGTAGCGTGGAGCCGGTAGCCGGTAACACGAACGGAGTGCTACCGGCTACCGGCTGCAGGCTAATTGGCGACCGCGAGGGCCGCCCGCTTCCGCGACGCGGCAGCCGTGCCGCCGGGCTCGATCAGGAGGCGCAGCGCATATCCCTGCGGCGTGCCGGTGGCCGACTTGTATGGGCCGACGCGGTAGACCGCCGACAGCACTTTGCCCTGCTGGAGGACGGACGGCAGTTCGCTGCAGTCGCGCGCCGTGCGTTCGATCTGGAAGTGCACCAGGCGGTAGAGCGGGATGGAAGTCGGTGCCTGGCACTCGACGAATGCGTCCACGTCGCTGACATCGCGCGTCACGACGGAAACGAAACGAAGAGCCCCGCTGGCATCGCGCCACGTCAGACGCCCGGCGACGCGCACCTTGCGGCGCTCGCCAGCCCGCGCCCGTACCGATATCTGTGGTGCCTCTGAAAGTCGTGAAGTCGCAACTGAGTGAATCACCTTGAGCCCCCTCTGTAGCGATTGGTGCACTGTGCAGTATCAATGCGGAGGCCGTGTCCGATCTGTCAGGTCGTAAAACTGCGCAAGCCGTAAGTTATTGATTTATAAGAGACAATCGCACCTGACCCATCCGATGTTACGGCCGCTGCAGTATACCTGGTATCCAGTTGCCTGTATACCTGGTTACTAGGTATCCGCCATTACACCGTCCAGTCCGAACCTGCGCATTTTGAGATAGAGGCCGCGACGGGTAAGTCCCAGCACTCGGGCAGCTTCCGAGATATTGCCGCGCGACCGGCCAAGCGTCGTGACAATCAGCTCCCGTTCAACTTCCTGTACCGCCGCAGCCAGGTTGCGCGGTATCTGGCGCAGTACGCCCGAGGCGATCCCGGTCACCTCAGAGGGACCCGGCGCCGCGAGGTCGGGGGAGAGGTGCTCCGGCTCGATGGTGCCTCCTGGCGTGCTCATCGCGACGGCGCGCTGGATCTCGTTGCGCAGCTGCCGGATGTTACCTGGCCACCAGTAGCGGGCAAACAGGTCCAGGGTGCCGGCCGCGAGCTGGACTTCGGGCTTGCCCAGCCGGTCGCACGCTTCCCGCAGGAAGAACGTACTCAGGTGGGGGACTTCCTCGCGGCGCTCGCGCAGCGGTGGCACTTGAATCCTGATGACGCAGAGGCGGTAATACAGGTCTTCGCGGAACTTGCCTTCGGCCACGCGCTGCTCGAGATCGGCGTTGGTCGCGGCAAGAATTCGCACGTCCACGCCCTGCGGCCGGGTCTCGCCAACCGGCATCACCTCCCCCTGTTCGAGGAATCGCAGCAGCTTCGGCTGCACGTCGAGCGGAAGATCGCCGATCTCATCGAGAAACAGCGTGCCGCCGCCGGCCGATCGAATCAGCCCCGGCTGATCCGTCACGGCGCCGGTGAAGCTGCCGCGCCGATGGCCGAACAGCTGGCTATCGGCCAGCTCCCGCGTGGTCGTCGTGCAGTTGTAGGGAAGAAACATCGCGCCGCGCCGTGGCGAGCCCACATGAATGGCGCGTGCGACGAGATCTTTGCCGGTTCCGCTTTCCCCGGTGATCAGCACGGTCAGGTCGTGCCCCTGCAGGCGCTGGATCTGCTCCGCCACGCGAGCCATGGCGGCGCTGGCGCAGACGAAACCGGGGAGCAGCGGCTCGAGCGGACGTTCGTTGATGGGCTCGGCGGGCTGGCGGGGGCGTTCGCGGATGCCACACAGTTCGAACCCCTGGCGCGCAATCGCCGCGAACATGCGGAGCCGCCGGGTCGCGGCATCGGAGAGCCGCTGAGCCGCGACGATCGCGCAGGATCGCGGGCCGTCAGGGTCGGCGCCGAGGGGTTCCGTCAGCAGGCGGAGTCCGTCGCCGTACTCGCGCGTGCCCTGCGAGGCCGCGCGTGCCAGCGCCCGGGCGACGTCGGCGTCGCATCCCGCGGCGGCGAGGACGCGCACGTCTCCACCTGCCGGCGCGACGAATACGATCGACGCGTCGACTTCCATGGTTTCGAGGAGCGCGGTTGCAGTTTCGCGCGCCAGCAGCTCGGGCATGATCGCCGCATCAACGAGACGTCGCACGACAGCTTCATCGGCGTCAACCACAGAAACCACCGGCGGCGTCGCGGTCGCCTCGTTCATCGCCGCGCGAACGCTGGCCACTTCCGTCAGGTCGCGCTCGGCGCCGAGCGCGCCGAAGATCGATCCGGCGCGTTCCAGGTAGCGTTCAGCCGCGGTCCGGTGACCGGCGCGCGCCGCGAGACGGCCGAGGGCCAGGTTGCTCAGCGCCACGTGATACCGCTCGCCCAGCAACTCGAACACGCTGGCGCTTTGCGCAAAGTCGTGGTGCGCGGCGGCAGGGCGCTGCGACTGCTCGTGCACCGCGCCCCGGATACGCAGGAATTCGCCCCAGTTTCCGGGCGCGGATCGCGGGGCGAGGTGCCGTTCGCACGATTCAAGCTTCAGCTCGGCTTCTGGTACACGACCGGCGGCAACCAGTGCTTCGCACAAGACGAGTTCCGCCTGGATGGCTTCGCTCGGCGGCACGCCGCCGGTGCGGACCAGTTCCTCAGCCTGGCGGATGGCCTCCTCGTGCGCCGCGCGGCGAATGGCCAGCTTGACGCCCAGGATCCTGAGCGACCACTCGTACCACTTCATCGTCTGCGAGCTGTGCGCGCTGTACGCGTCACTCGCCTGGCGGAGGCATTCACCGGCACGCTCGTATGCACCGCGCATCAGATGAATCTGCGCCAGAGTGTCGAAGACGGCACCGGTCGTCTCTTGGAACTGCACCGTGCTGCGAACCTCGAGGGTGCGCGTGAGCACCTGTTCGGCGCGCTCGAGATCGCCAAGTTGCACGAGAATCTGGCCGAGCGTCGCCAGCGCCACGGCGAGGCCATGACTGGTGCCGAGCGATTGGTGTAGTGACACGCTTCGTTCAGCGAGTGCCAGCGCCTGATCGTGCTGGTGGCACATCAAGGCCACGTTCGCCTGGTTATGGACGATCCCCGCGAGCACATCGTCCGCAGGGATGGCCATTGCCAACCGTTCGCCGTGTCGCAGTGCGGTGGCGGCCTCGTCGTAGCGGCCGGACTGGGCGAGCAGCACAGCGGAGAGCGAGTGGACGAGCGCGAGGTGACGCCGGTCGCCGGCGGCATGGAGCGCCGAAGCCGCTTCCGTCAGATGGTCGCGGACGATGCCGGTGTCGCCGACCTGTTTGTAGCAGAGAGCCAGCTCGTAGTGCGCAAGGCCAATTGCGCGCGAGTCGTGCGCGAGCTCGGCGTGCTTCAGCGCGCGCATGTGCAGCGCGATCGCGCGTGACTGCTCGCCGCGCGCAAAGGTCAGGCGGCCATGCAGCCGCCAGAGCGTGGCGAGGCGCGCGTCGGCGAGCGGCTCGCGTATCGCGTCGGGAGTACGGCCGAGCGCCGAAGCGGCCTGGCCCAGGTCGTCCTGCAGGAGCCACGCGGCTGTGAGCGCCGCGCGCACGGCGGCCTCGTCGTCCTTGTTGAGGGCGCCTGAGCGCAAAAGAGGGGTCAGCAGCTGAGCGGCTTCGACGCCGCGGCCACGATCGAGGGCGACATTAGCCCGGCCGAGCGCCGACTGCGACGTACCAGTGGCCATGAGGGAGGATACAAAGTATACAGATCGTCCTGCCTTATGGAAGAGCTTCTGAGGCTAAATTGTTATATTGCCTTACTTAAGGAGGTTTGAAAGGAGCCGGTGGAGCAGGTCCGCGTCACCGCCTGGAAGGTGTACGTGTAGAGCGCGCCGTCCAAGGCGGTTGAGCGATTCGAAGTCTCCCAACGCCTGAGCCTGCTCTAGGATGCCGAACGAGTACCGGCTCCCCCGGAATCTCCAGGTCAGGGGACGCATCAGCGCTCACGATGAGGAACACACCGCGGTTGGGCCCGCCCTTGTGGAGCTGGCCGGTCGAGTGAAGGTAACGCGGTCCATACCCGAGGGTGGCAGCGCATCCGGTGCTCAGTCCCACATGGCGCCGAGCGCTCTCGAGGATGCTCGCAAACCGCTGATCGTCAGGCGGCAGGAAGGCCAGCACCGCGAAGTAATCCGGCGGCTGGATCAGCGTGAGGAGCCTGCACGGGTCGTCAGTCCGCTGTCTCGCCGCATCGCTTAGCGTCATTCGCACGCCCTCGATTGCGGCGTCGGGTTCGGGCACTGGCAGACGCCGCTGCGCGACGTAGGTATCGAGCAGGGCGCGGGTGGCATCCTTGGCCTGCTGGACGTTCGGCTCGTCGAACGGGTTGATGTCGAGCAGGAAACCGGCGGCCGCCGTCGCGAATTCCCAACGGAAGAACTCACCCCCGAGGCCCGCCGTCCCCAAAACAATGGATGGGGTCAGACCATTTGGTCTGACCCCTTGGTCTGGCCCTTGGTCTGGCCCTTGGTCTGGCCCTTGGTCTGACCCTGGTCTGACCCCCAATGGACGATGACGCGATCGGGGCCGAGGGGGTCGTCGCCAATTTCACCGGTGACCGGCACAACGCCCTGGCCCTGCTTGCCTGTGCTTTCAGCGACGAGTTGTTCCACCCACAGGCCGAACCGCTGGAATTGCGGCGGGAGAGCCAGTGTCAGCTTGTCGCGACCGGTGCGCGCACCTGCTCCCATCAGCGCGCCGAGTGCCAGCCCGGGATTGCGACGTGGGTCGGGCTCGCGGCAGGCATCGGCCATCGCGCGGCCGGATGCCACGAGGTCGTCGATGTCGATCCCCATCAGCGCTGCCGGCACGAGCCCGAAGAATGAGAGCGCGGAATAGCGTCCCCCAATATCACTTGGGTTGACGAACGTCTCACGGAACGCGCTGCGCGTCGCCCGCGCGTGCAGCGCTGTTCCTTCGTCGGTAATCGCGATGAACCGCGACCACGGATCGGCGATGCCGGCATCCCGCAGCCGCCGCTCCGCTTCCGCGGCCATCACGTTGGGTTCGATCGTCGATCCCGACTTGCTGGCGAGGACGAACAACGAGGTCCCGGCATGCGCCATCGCCGCGCGCACCGCGTCGGGATCGACGGAGTCGAGCACCTGAAAACGCGGGAAGCCCGGCGTGACGCCGATGACCGATCGCAGGACCTCGGGCGCGAGGCTCGAGCCGCCCATGCCGAGCAGGACGATGTCGGTGATGCCGCTGGTCTTGACCGATCCAGCGACCGCGCGCAGACGCGGCAGGTGTGGCGTGACGAAGGCGAGGCTCTCGAGCCAGCCAAGCCGATGGGCGATCTTCTGCTGGACAGCGGGATCGGCGCTCCACACGTCGAGCCTCCGCGACCACAGCGCGTCGGCAAACCCGCGCTCCTCGAGCCGGCGATAGGCCTCGTCGAGCGCGCCATGAATCGGGCCGGGATAGGTCGTGGAGGTCACAGAGATACAATGAACGTGAAGCGCATGCCAAGGATCCTACGCTCTCTGCTGCTCGCGCTGCCACTCGCGACCGTGGCGTGCGGATCGGCGGACGCCCCGCGGACACAGGCCGCCGGTGTCCCCGCACAGTCCCAGGCGCAGCCGGAACGTCTTGGCGCTCCGCGTCGTATTGTCTTTCTAGGCGACAGTCTCACCGCGGGGCTCGGCCTGCCGCGCGAGCAGTCGACGCCGTCGCTGATCCAGGAGCGCCTCACGGCCGAGGGCTATCCCTACGAGGTGATCAACGCGGGCGTCTCCGGGGATACGTCCGCGGGCGGTCTCAGCCGGTTGGACTGGTCGCTCGACGGGGATGTCGAGGTGCTGGTGATCGAGCTTGGTGCAAACGACGGCCTCCGCGGTCTGCCGGTGACCCAGATGAAGCGCAATCTCGACGAGATCATTACGCGTACGAAAACGCGGGACATCACGGTGATTCTGACGGGGATGGAAGCGCCCCCGAACTACGGTCCGCTCTACACCGCCGAGTTCAGGCAGGTCTTCCGCGACCTCGCCGATGCACACGACGTCGTCTTTGTCCCGTTCTACCTCGACGGCGTCGCCGGCATCCCTGCGCTGAACAATTCCGACGGCATCCACCCCAACGCCGAAGGCGCCCGCATCATAGCCGGGACGATCTGGCGCGCGCTCGAACCGGTCCTCGACAAGGATCGATGATCGAGCTGCGCGGCGTATCAAAAACGGTCGAGAGCGGCGGCCGTCCGCTGACGATTCTGCATCCGCTCGACCTGTCCATTCCGTCGGGCCGCTTCATGGCGGTGGTCGGCCCGTCGGGAAGCGGCAAGTCCACGCTGCTCGGACTGCTCGCCGGACTGGATGCTCCAAGCACCGGCGAGATCCTGGTCGACGGGACCGACATCACGCGGCTCAGCGAAGACGAACTCGCGAGGCTGCGAGGCGAGAAGATCGGCTTCGTCTTCCAGTTCTTTCACCTTGTGCCGTCGCTGACCGCGTTCGAGAACATCCTCGTGCCGATGGAAATCGCCAGGCGGCGTGACGCGGTCCCGCGGGCGCGGCAGCTACTCGAGGAGGTGGGGCTGTCGGATCGCGGCCATCACTACCCGTCGCAGCTCTCGGGCGGGGAACAGCAGCGGGTGGCGATTGCGCGCGCACTCGCCAACGACCCGCCGATCGTGCTGGCCGATGAACCGACCGGCAATCTCGATTCCACGACCGGCCGGCACATCATGCAGCTGCTGCTGGACGTGCACCGGGCGCGGCAGACCACCCTCGTGCTGGTTACGCACGACGCCGAGCTCGCGGCGCTGGCCGACTCGAGACTCTCGCTGCGCGACGGCCGGCCCGTGGACACGCCGGCTGAGGTGCTCCGATGACCTTCATCATGCGCATGGCGATGCGCGAAATCCGCGCGTCGTGGCAGCGGCTCCTGTTCTTCTTTGTCTGCATCGCCATCGGCGTCGGCTCGATCGTGGCGCTGCGGTCAGTCATCCAGAGCGTCCGCGTGGCGCTCGCCGGAGAAGCGCGGACACTGCTCGGGGCGGATGTGATGTTGACCACGAACCGCCCGTGGAGTGACACGGTCCTGAAGACGCTGGACGAGGAAGCGCGCGCCGGCCGGATCACGATCCGATCCGAGGCGGCCGAGATCCCGACCATGGTGCGGCCGGCCGACCCCGCGAAGCTGGCAACGCGGATGGTGGAGCTGCGCGCGGTCGGGCCGGAGTTTCCGCTTTACGGCGCGTTTACGCTCCGGGACGGCGCCTATTCCCACGATCTGCTCGAAGGGCACGGCGCCCTTGTGCGCCCCGAGTTGCTCGTGCAGTTCGGCCTCGAAGTCGGCGATCAGATTCTGATCGGGACCGAGCCGTTCGAAATCCGCGGCGTCATTACCGCCGAACCCGGGCGCCGCATCGGGGCGTTCACGCTCGGGCCGCGCGTGGTGATCGACCGCGCCGACCTCGATTCGACCGGGTTGCTGACGTTCGGCAGCCGCGCGTCGTACCAACAACTGCTCCGCGTACCGGAGGCCGCCGGCGAGGAACTGGTGGACGACCTCCGCGACGCGTTCGCGAACGAGTTCGTCGGCGTCCGCTGGTACCGGCGCACGGAAGACCAGATGGGTGAAAACCTCGCCCGCGCCGAGAACTACCTCAGCCTCGTCGGCCTGGTCGTCCTGATTCTCGGCGGCATCGGCGTCTCGAGCGTGACGCGCGTGTTCGTGCAGCAGAAAGTGCGGAGCATTGCGATCCTGAAATGCATCGGCACCACGTCGCCGCAGATGCTCGCCATCTACATGACGCAGGTGCTGCTGCTCGGCGCCGCCGGCAGCGCCCTCGGGGTGGTGCTCGCGGCAGGGGTGATGGCGGCGGTGCCGTCATTCGTCGGCGACCTGACCGCGGTGATGAACGTGCAGTTCGGGCTGACGGCGGCCGCCGTCGCCCAGGGTTTTGCGATCGGCCTACTCGTATCGATCCTGTTCTCACTGGTGCCGCTGCTCGAAGTGCGGCTCGTCAAGCCATCGCTGCTGCTGCGCCAGGACGTGCCGCCGGCGGCCGGCATCGACTGGCTGAAGTGGGGCGTCACGGCGGGCGTCGCCGCGGCGCTGGTTGCGGTCGCGGCGTGGCAGGCAGGCTCGCTCGAGGTGGGACTGATGCTGTCGGGCGGCTTCGTCGCGACCGCGTTCGTTCTGCACCTGGCCGGCGCCGGCCTGGTGCGCGCCGTCCAGCCGCTGCGCTACGCCAAGTCGTTCGCGCTGCGACAGGCGGTGCTGCGCATCGCGCGGCCGGGCAACCAGACGCGCGTGATCCTGCTCGCGGTCGGCCTCGGCGCGTTCTTCATCCTCGGCGTGCGGACGCTCCAGGCGAATCTTCTTCGCGATTTCGCGATCCAGGCGGGGCCCGACGCGCCCGACATGTTCCTGATCGACATCCAGCAGGAACAGCGCGATCGGCTGGCCGCTTTCCTCGATGCCTCGAACGGCGACGCGCCGCCCGCCAAGATCATCCCGACGCTCCGCGCCCGCGTCGTCGCCGTCCGTGGCCGCGAGATGGACCTCGACAGCTACGAGCAGGTGAGGGGCCGCGGCCTGGCGCGCGAGTACACCGTCACCTACCGATCGCAACTCGAGGCAAACGAGGAGTTGATTGACGGCGAATGGTGGGGTGACGAGCCAATGGCGCCAGGTCAGGCTGAAGTGTCGATCGAGGAGCGCTTCAACGATCGCGACAACGACGGCAACTTCCGGGTCGGCTCGCGCTTGAACGTCGGCGACGAGATGCGATTCGACGTCCTCGGCCGGATCATCACCGCCCGGGTGGCCAGCGTGCGTCGTGTCGACTGGCAGGACTTCCGTGCCGGCGGTTTCATGTTCGTATTCCGGCCCGGCACCTTCGATGGCGCGCCGCATACCTACATTTCGGCGCTGCAGGGGCCGCGCGATCCCGACGTCCGCGCCCGGATGCAGGCCTCGCTCGTCTCGCAGTTCCCGAACGTCTCGGTCATCGATTTGCGGGAGATCCTGCAGACCGTCCAGACAATCGTCAACAATGTCTCGCTGGCGGTGACGGTCGTCGGCGCGCTCGTCCTCCTCAGCGGCGGCCTGATTCTCATCGGCGCGGTGTCGATGACCAAGTTTCGCCGCGTCTACGAGGCCGCGATTCTCAAGACCCTGGGCGCGAGCAGCCGGCTGATCGTCACCATGCTCGTCCTGGAATACGGGGTGCTCGGGGCCATCGCCGGCACGATCGGCGCCCTCGGCGCGATCGTGCTCAGCTGGGCCGTCGCCCGCTTCGCACTGGAAATGCCGTGGGATGCCACCCCCGGTATCACGATCGGCGGCATTGTCGCCACCTCGCTCCTTGTAGCGGCGATTGGCGTACTGGCGAGCCTCGACGTGCTGCGCCACAAGCCGCTTGCTACCCTCCGCGCCGAATAGCTAAGATCGAACGTTCGGAGAGCTGGTTCGATGGACGTAGAGATCTTCCGGGAAGCGCTGATGGAGAAGCGTGCCGAGCTGCTCGGCGGCACGGCCGCGAAGCCTCTGCAGTGGACGATGGAGAACAACTCCGGACGCCAGGGCGACATGGCGGACCAGGCGAGCGGCAACAACGAAGTCCACATCCAGCTCAAGCTCAAGCAGACCGACGCCAAGATCCTCCAGGCGATCGAGGAGGCCCTGCACCGGATCGAACAGGGCACCTACGGCGTCTGCCGCGACTGCGGCGAGCCGATCGCGGAGGCACGGCTGAACGCGATCCCGTGGACCCGCGTCTGCATCACCTGCAAGGAAAAGCAGAAAGCCTGAATCGTTGAACTCGATCGAGCTCCAGCAGATCCTGACCGAATTCGCAGCCGATCGGATGGCGCTGCTCGAACGTCACGAAGCGGGTGCCCGCACCGTCAGCCACTACGACTTCAACAACGCCTACCAGTACGTCATCAACCGGGAGGAGACTCACGTCGGGTGGCTTCAATCGGCCCTCGGCGAACTGAACGCGGCGTTTCCGCCAGCGTCGAAGACGCATCCCGGTGCCGGAGATCGTCGTGAAGGGCAAGAAGGGGGATGCGGCGACGTTTCGCGGCATCCTCGAGGACGACGCGCGGACGCTGGCATCGTTCGTCGATCGGTGGCGCGACCGGGTGGCGGGTATTACGCACGCGCGGCACCGCATCATGCTCGACGTCGTCCTCGGCGAGTCGCGCGAGCACCAGCGCGTCTTCGAGCAGGCCGCGTCAGGCATGGAGGACGTGCTCGGTAAACGCACCGGCGGGGTTCCGCGCCAGGGCGCCGTCCTGCCCGATCGGTGGATGGAATAAATCGTAAGGGGGTCGGGAGTCATTTGTTGAGGACACTCGCGAATTGACTCGCGAGTGTCCTCAACAAATGACTCCCGACCCCCTTACAGTTTCCGTCGCGATCGCGCTGGGCAGCAACCTCGGCGACCGCGAGCGCCATCTTCGCGAGGCGGCAGCCGCCATCCAGTCCGTCATCCCCGACCTTCGCCTTTCTTCTTTCTACGACACCGCGCCGGTCGGCGTCGGTGAGCAGCCGCGCTTCCTGAACGCCGCCGCCGTCGGCTCGACCGCGCTGTCGGCCCGCGCGCTGCTCGAGACGCTCCTCAGCATCGAAGCGACGCTCGGACGGACGCGGCCGCATCCTGGCGCGGCGCGCACCGTTGATCTCGATGTGATTCTGTATGGGGATCAGATCATCGAGGAGCGGGACCTGGTGGTTCCGCATCCCCGATTTCGTGAGCGCGGTTTCGTGCTCGAACCGCTCGCCGAGATTGCGCCGGACTGGGTCGACCCGGTGACCGGACGGACGATCCGCGAGCTAATGAGCCGCCTTCTTCCGTAGCCCGGCCCATCCCTCTTCGAACAGCGTGTAGACCGACGGCACCAGCACCAGCGTCACCATCGTGGACGCCAGGAGTCCGCCGATCACGACGCGGGCGAGCGGCGCCTGCAGCTCGCCGCCTTCGCCAAGGCCGATGGCCATCGGCACCAGGCCGAGCATGGTCGCGAACGACGTCATCAGAATCGGCCGCAGCCGGCGGCGGCCGCCGACTTCAACCGCCTCGCGGAGCGGCATCCCGTCGCGGCGGCGCAGCGTGTTGATGTAGTCGACGAGCAGGATCGCGTTGCTGACGACGATGCCGGCCAGCATGATGACGCCGATGAACGCCTGCATGTTGAAGGCGGTACCGGTGACGAGCAGGCTGAGGACGACGCCGATGCCGGCGACCGGGATCGAGAACATGATGATGAACGGGTCGCGCAGCGACTCGTACTGCGAGGCCATCACCGCGTAGACGAGCAGCACCGCGAGCACCAGCACCAGCAGGAGCTGCTGGAATGCGCGCGCCTGCTCTTCGACTTCCGCGCCGAAGCCGACGGCGAAATCAGGCGGGACGCGCACCTGGTTGAGGTTCGCTTGGACCGCGGTAATCGCCTCGCTCAGGCTGGTCTCGATGTCGGCGTTGACCCGGGTGATCCGCTCCATGTTCTTGCGGTCGATCTGCACCGGGCCCGCCTCGCGGCCGACCGCGAGCAGGTTGCGCGCGGGCACGACCTGGCCGGTTGGCGTGCTGAGGAGCACGTCGCCGATATCGGCAATCTCCTCGCGATCCGCTTCGCGGAGCCGCACGATGATCGGGTACTCGTTGCCGCGTTCGCGGAACTGCGCGGCCGTGGTGCCGGCAACGTTCGTCTGGATGGTGGTGGCCACGGCCTGCGGCGTCATCCCCAGCATGGCGGCTTTCGGGCGATCCACGCGGATCGTGATCTCGGGACGTCCCTCTTCGCGGCCGACGCGGACGTCCGCAATCCCGGGCGTCCCTTCCATCACGGCGCGCGCTTCCTGGGCAATCCGCCGGGCGTCGTCGAGGTCTTCGCCGCGGATTTCCAAAGCGAGGCGCGCATCCGCGTCGCCGCCGCCGAGCATCCGGAACAGCTGGAAGTTGCCGCCCGCGGGGTTCGCGCGGACGATGACACCAGGCAGGCCCGCGAGCTGGCGCCTCAGCTCCTGGGCGATCTCGTCGTTGGTGCGCTCGCGCTCCTCGCGCGGCACCAGGCGGATGTTGATCTGGCCGCGGTTGGTGTTGCCGCCGCCGCCGAAGCCGCCGCCGAAGCCGCCGCCGCTGGTGATGATGGTCGTCGCCTCGGGCACGTACTGCTTGACCATCTCCTCGAGCCGCAGCATCGCCTCTTCGGTGCGCTCGACCCGGGTGCCGACCGGCAGCTCGGCATTGACGTTGACTTCGCCTTCGTCGGTCTGTGGCAGCAGTTCGGTTGACAGCAGCGGATAGATCATCACCGCCGCGACCACCGACGCCAGCGCGCCGACGATCACCGTCGGCCGGTGCGCGAGCGAGAAGTGCAGCGCCTTCCTGTAACGTTCGTCCACGCCTTCGAGGAACGACTCGCTGCCGCGGAACAGCCGTCCGATGAAGCCCGAGCGCGACGCCTCCTCGTCCGGCGTGTGCAGCCAGCGCGAACACAGCACCGGCACGATCGTCACCGCGACGAAGAGCGACATGGCGAGCGAGAACATCACGACGAACGAGAGCTGGCCGAACAGGATGCTCGAGAAACCGGACAGGAACAACAGCGGAATGAACACCGCGATGTGGGTGAGCGTTGCCGTCAGAATCGCGGTCCAGACTTCCTCGCTGCCGTCGATCGCCGCCGTCATCCGGTCCTTGCCCATGTGCAGGTGCCGGTGCGTGTTCTCGAGCACGACGATCGCGGCATCGACGATCATGCCGATGCCGAGCGCGAGGCCGCCGAACGTCATCGTGTTCAGCGTGAAGCCGCCGAAATAGAGCAGGGCGAACGTGCCGATCACCGAGACCGGAATCGACGTCGAGACGATCAGCGTCGAGCGGAAGTCCCGCAGGAACGCGAAGATGATCAGCACGACGAGGATGCCGCCAAGTAGCGCGTGCTCCTGGACGTTGTCGATCGCGCGCTCGATGAAGATCGACTGGTCGTTGGTGACGAGGACGCGGACGCCGGGCACCTCGCGGTTGATGCGCTCGACTTCAGTGCGAATCCCCTCCGAGACCGCGACCGTGTTCTCTTCCGACTGCTTGTTGACCGCCATCCGGACGCCCGGCCGTCCGTCGATGCGCATGAACTGCCGGCGGTCTTCAGTGGAGTCGGTGACCTCGGCAAGGTCGCGCAGGTACACCGGCACGCCGGCGCGGGTCATCACCACCAGGTTGCGGATGTCATCGAGATTGGTGAACTCGCCCTGGCTGCGGACGAGATAGGTCGCGTCGCCCTGCGAGACCTCGCCGAGCGGCGTGTTCTGGTTCTCCTGTCGCAGCGTCTGCACTACCCGATCGACCGAGAGGTTCAGCGCCGTGATTTTTTCTTTCGACAGCTCGATATGAATCTGGCGCCTCAGGCCGCCGTTGACCGTCACCGCGGCGACACCTGGCACCCGCTCGAGCCGGGTCGTCAGGTCGTTCTGCGCGATCTCGCGCAGTGTCACCGGGTCGAAGTCGCCTTCGACCGCCAGCTGCATGATCGCTTGCGCGTTCGAATCAGCCTTGAAGATCTGGATCTGCTCGGCGTCCTCCGGCATGCGCCCGCGCACCCGGTCGATGCGCGTCCGGACGTCGTCGAGCGCCTCGTTCATGTCGGTGCCCCAGGCGAAGTTGATGCGGACGTTGCTGCGGCCTTCCGACGAGTTCGACGAGATGGTCTCGACGCCGGCAACGGCGCCGACCGCCTGTTCGATCGGTCTGGTGATGAGCTGTTCAATTTCGAGCGGGCCGACGCCGGGGTAGCCGACGTTGATCGAGATGGTAGGCGCCGTGAACTCCGGCATCAGGTCGACCGGCAGCCGAGTCAGCGAGATCGCGCCGAGAAGCACGATCACGGCGCTCAGCATGAACATCGTGACCGGCCGTTGAATGGCGAAACGAGGAATGCTCATGGTGTGCCTTGCTGCCCTCTGGAGCCGCCGCGCCGGCCCCCCTGACGTGCGCCGCCCTCGCGGCCGACGTCTCCGCCGCCCCCGCGGCGCGCCGCGCCGCCTGCCGGTGCGTCGCTCGGCCCGTCGCCCGACGCGAGCACGACACGGTCGCCGTCTCGCAGCCCGGCGGCTCCCGTCGTCACCACCCGGTCGCCTTCGCTCAGGCCGTCGAGGATTTCGATCTGGGCGCTCTCTTCGACGCCGACCGACACCGGTCTGAACGACACGGTGCTGTTCTCGGCCGCGAGAAACACGCCGCGCCGGCCGCCAGTGTCGACCACGGCATTCGCCGGCACCACGAGCGCGTCCTTGCGCTCGTCGGTGGTGACCGTCACGCGCGCATACATGCCGGGCTTGAGGCGGAAGCCGGGATTCGGAATCTCAATCTCGATCGGCGCCGTTCGTGTCGCCGGGTCGAGCACCGGCGCGACTCGGGCGATCCGGCCCATGAACATCTCACCAGGGAACGCGTCCACTTCAACCTGCGTCTCGTCGCCGGCCTGGAGCTGATCCAGGTCCTTTTCGACGATGTTGGCGACGAGGCGGACGCGGCCGATGTCGACGACGTCGACGACTGGTGCGTTCTGGCCGACGAAAGCCCCGGGATCGGCGGCGCGTCGAGCCACGAAGCCGTCGGAGGGGGAGACGATGATCGTGTTCTGAAGATTGATGCGAAGCTCGTCCAGCCGCGCGCTCGACTGCGTGTTCTGCGCGCGGGCGAGATCGAGCTGCGCGACTGCGGCCTGGTAGCGTGCCTCGGTGTCGTCGAGCGTCTGTTTCGGCAGGAGCTGGCGGGCGAAGAGGTTGCGCGATCGCTCCGCGTTGGTCTCCGCAAGCTTGAGGTCCGCCTCACGCTGCCGGATGGTGGCGCGCGAGACTTCGAGCGCGGCCTCCTGCTGCTTGACTTGCTCCTGGATCTCGAAGTCCTCGATCTTGGCGATGCGCTGCCCGCGCATAACGCGATCGCCGAGGCGGACGTCGATGTCCTGCAGCCTGCCGGCCGCCCGCGGTACCACGGAAACAGTGGCGTCGCCAACGAGATTCCCCACGACCACCAGCTGCTGCATGATCGCGCCGCGGTGCGCGGTCGCGATTTCGACCGTCATCGGCGGGCGGTTGCCGCCGAACCCGCCGCCGCCGAAGTTCCCGCCGCCGCCCTGGCGCCGCGCCGCCGGCCAGGCAGGCCGCCCGCGGCCTCCGCCGGTTCGCGCGAGAACACGCCCGAGTACACCGCAACGCCGGCGAGCGCCGCGACCAGCACGACCACGATCAGGACCGTCTTTGTCATCTAGTTTCCGCCACCGCCGCCCGCATTAATCGCCGTGATGCCACCGCCGCGGTTCGCCGGCGCTTCCTGCACGCGCTGGAAGTCCACCAGGGCACGACGGTAGTCGAGGAGGGCCCGAAGTTCCGAGTTCTGCGCGGTGGCAAGATCGCGCTGTGCCTGGACCACGAAGAAGTTGGTCGAGAGTCCGACGTCGAATCGGCTCTGTTCCGCCTCGAGACGCGTCTGGGCGAGCTCGCGTGCCGCCAGCGCCGCCTGGTAGCGAGTCAATCCGTTCTCGACCTGCAGCGCCGCGTTCGTCACATCGGTGGCCGCCTGCAGCTCGAGGGCACGCAGCTGCGCCGTCGACTGACTGAGCTGCACTCGCGCGCGCGCATAGTTCGCGTCCGCGGCGCTGGCGCCGATCGGATACGAGAGGTTCATCTGGAAGTTCCAGGTGGGATAGTCACGGCCCGTCAACGTCCGCAGCGCATCGGAGAAGCCGCCGGGAATCTGGCCGATGACCGTGCTGCCGAGGCCGCTGCCCTGGCGGATGAACTGGGTGCCGCCGAGCCCCTGGGCGCCGTATGTCGCCCCCACGTCGAGCGCTGGCAGTGTCTGGTTGCGCATGAAGCGCATCGTGTAATCGTTTGCGTCGATCTGCCGGCGGGCCTGCTCGAGATCTGTGCGGCTCTCGAGCGATCTCCTGACCGCACCCTCGACGTCGAGCGGTTCCGGGGCGAAGACTGGACGATCGATCGGATTAATCGACGAGCGCCACAGTGGATCGTCGGTGCCGCTGACGATCAGCCGCTTGAGCGCGAGTTCTGACGTTCGCCAGGTTGCCTCCGCCTGCGCGACCGCCTGCCGCCGCGTCGCCACTTCCGCCTGCGCCTGGACGACGTCGAGCGGCGCCATTGTGCCGATCTCCACACGCGACTGGTTGTCCTCGACAAGCTTTTCGGCCAGCTCGAGCGAACCGCGCGCGACCTGCACGGCTTCGAGCCCATAAACCAGCTCGAAGTACGCGTTTCTCACCGACGCGAGTGTCGTGGCGATGGTGCCGCGCAGCTGGATCTCCGAGATCTCGCGGTTGATGGCGGTGACGCGGAGCTGCTGGCGGTTGTTGTCGATCAGGAAACCGCGCAACAACGGCTGGGTCAGCTGGAAGTTGAAGTTCGAGGTGAACGTCGGGTTGAAGTTCGCGAAGATGTTCGACGTGACCTGCTTGTTGTTGTTGAACAGGAACTGGAAGTTGCCGCCGCCCCACGGCAGGTTCTGCGCGATGCCCGCGTTGTAAGTCGTGGTGTCGTTCTGGACGATGTTGCCGCCGTTCAACTGGTTGGTTGGCGGCTGCACCACCGCGCGCTGACCGAACTGCGAGGTCGCGGTCGGGCGATAGGCGGCCTGGATGCGCGCGATGCTCAGGTCGAACGTCTGCGGATTCAGCCGCTCGACCGCCAATTCGAGATTCCGCTCCAGCGCGCGCGTGGTGGCGTCCTGCAGCGTGAGATCCGCCTGCGTGCCCGGCGGCGGAGGCGGGGTGGTCGGCCGCGTCTGTCCGTCTTCGACGTCAACGCGGGCCGCGAGATACTGTTGCGCGGCAACGCGTGCGATCTCGTCGAGACGGCTGCGGTCGGCGGCGCTGTCCTGGGCGGCGGCCGGAAGGGCGGCCAGGAGGACGATCGGAAATAGGAAACGGAAACCAGTGTTCATCATGATGCTACGGCCCGGGAAGACGTGTCAGCGCTGACGCCGGTCGCGATTGCGTTGATCGGCGAGCGCCGTGAACTTTGCCCACTGGTCAGCGGTGAGACTGCGCCGCATCCGGAGCAGCATCACCGTGCGGGTCTTGTTCAGTTCGGCGCGGGCGGCTTCGACGATCCCCACGTGATCGAGCACCGACGCATCGTCGCCGGTCTCGACGAGGCGATCGAATTCCTTTTCGGCCTGATCGAGCGCCTGCATCCGCTGCCGGAGTGTTGGCTGGGTCTTCTGAAAGATCTCTTCGAGCCGGACGCTCTGCTCGGCGGTGAGGCCCAGGTCGCGGCGGAAACGCTCGTCCTGCCACCACTTACCGCGCTGGGCGAAGGCCGGGGCGGCGCAGAACGCCAGCAGGGCCAACAGTGCCATGCCCCGGATGAAGATTTTGGAGACTTTCATGGATGACCTGCCTCAGAATACGACCCACGCGCCGGGGGCGTTTACTGGCGTGGCCTCAAACATATAGCAATACCACGGCTGGCATATGACTTGCGCTCGGGAGGCCAGCCGGCGGCCTCTGCGCTGCGGCGAGGGATGGTGCAATGAGACGTGTGCTGCTCTTCGTGACCCTGATTGGACTGGTGCTTTCCGGGCTGGCGTACGCCGCGCAGCAGGGATTTACGCTGAGCGGCCGCGTGGGCGCCACCGACCAGGAAGCCCAGGAAGGCTATTTCGCGATTGATAACCAGACGATGATCGTCGTGAAACCGGGCAGCGATCTGCACAACTACATGCGGGCCCGGGTCGGTCAGCGGGTGCGGGTCACCATCGAGCCCCAGACGGGGTCCGACTAGGTCGCCAACGCTTCGAGGCGGCGAATCGCCGCCCCCACCAGGTTGTCCGGCGTCGAGGCGCCGGATGTCAACCCAATCGTGACCGCTCCGGCCGGCAGCCAGCCGGTGGTCGTCGTTTCTGCCGGCTGTCCAACCGGCTTGTGCCTGATGACGTCGGCCGACAACAGTCCGTCTGGATCCGCGATGTGATACGTCGGCACCTGTCCGGCGCAGATTCGCGCTAGGTTGCAGGTGTTGCTGCTGTTGAGGCCGCCGATCACGATCATCAGATCAATCGACTGTTCGCCGAGCAGCGCGCTGACGGCGTCCTGGCGATCCTGGGTCGCACTGCAGATCGTGTCGAACGCGCGAAAGCGGCGGGAGAGCTCAGCATCGCCGTAGCGATCGCGAATCGCGGCGTGAAACATTTCGCCGATTTCGAGCGACTCCGAGCTCAGCATTGTCGTCTGGTTGGCGCAGCCGACTCGGCCGAGGTGCTGATCCGGGTCGAAGCCCGGCGCCGCGGCCGGCGCGAACTGCGCGAGGAACGTCTCGCGCTGCCCGCCGGATCGGATGTAGTCGCACACGACTTGCGCCTCGTCCCGGTTCAGGACGACGAGATACTGCCCGCAGCCCGCGTGCAGCGCTTGCGACGCGGTGGCGCGCGTCTCTTCGTGCCAGTACTTGCCGTGGATGACTGACGTGAACCCGTCCTCGGCGTAGCGCTTGACGTTCTTCCAGACGTTCAGCACCGAGCCGCACGTCGTATCCACCAGGGTGCAGCCACGCCGTTCCAGGTCCATCAACTGCTCAATCGTCACGCCGAATGCCGGCAGGATGACGACGTCGGCGGCGGTGAGCGCGTCGAGCGACTCGCCCTCGTCACTGAGAAAGCGGATGCCCTGGGACCGCAGTTCGCCGTTGACGTGCGGGTTGTGGATGATTTCGCCGGTCAGGAAGACGGTGCGATCCGGAAACCGCCGGCGCGCCTGATAGGCGTAGTCGACCGCGCGGTCCACGCCGTAGCAGAACCCGAACTCGCGCGCGAGATGGATGGTGAACCGGCCGGACGCGTAGCGGAAGTCCGAGTCCTTGATGGCATCGATGAGGTCGCTGCGATAACTTTCAGCGAGGACGCCGGCGACCTCGTGCTTCAGATCGAGGCCCTTGCGGAAGACCAGAGGTGGCACTACTGCGCCGCAACCTCCCATACGAGCGGCGTCAAGTCGTCGAGCGGCCGCAGCGCTGAACCGCCCGTGCCTTCGATGGCCACCTCAAGACGGCCGAGGAATTCTTCCTCCGACATCGTCGTCGACACGGCCTGGATGGTTGTCTCGGCTGGCGCAAACGCCGCGCGCCGAGCGGGGAGCACGCGGCCGGCGGTGAAATCGTGCGCCAGGTGCCCGGCAAGCAACCCGATGAACAGGCCGGCGGCCGCCGCGCCGGCGATCCAGCGCGATGCCGGCTTGATGATGCGGAGCCGCGACGGCGACGCCGCATGCCCCGCCGGGAAGCTGATCAGCTGACCGTGGCGTGACTCCTGTTCGACCCGCTGCAGGATGTGCGCGCGCTGACGGGCGAGGCGCTCTTCGGTGAACTGGGCGTCGGCCTCGGCGGCCGCGACGTCCGACGCGTCGTCCAGCAGGCACGCGAGACGCGCGCGGCGCTCCTCACACACCTTACAACTGGCAAGGTGCCGCTGCTCCGTCGCGCCGGGCGCGTGGTCCAGGCAGACGTCAATGAGCCGATCGTCGGACAGATGCGGATGACGCATGACTTACCTTCGCTCGTGTTCCAGCAGCCCCCGCAGTCTGCGGATGGCGCGAAACAAATGAACCCTGACGGTCGCCTCGCTGAGGCCCAGCGCGCGGCTCACCTCGTGCGCGGTCTGTCCGCCGATCTGGCACAGCGTGAACACGTCGCGCTGCCGCTCCGGCAGCTGCGCGACGGCGGCTGCGATCTGCTGCCCGCGTTCGCTCGCGAGCAGCCGGTCTTCAGGGCCTGCCTCGGGGGCCACCGGCTCCCGGGGCGCCGTCTCGGTCGAGGCCGTCGCGGGAAGGACCCAGCGAAGCCGGCGGGACCGCGCCTTGCGCATGTCCAGGCATCCATTCACGAGGATGCGCGTAAACCACACTTCGAAGGGCAGATCCTCGCGATAACTGGCGATGTGCGTGAACACCTTAACGAACGCATCCTGCACCGCTTCGTCGGCGTCGTGCACGTCGCGGAGGTACTGATACGCGATCCGCGCGGCGCGCCGCTGCTGGAGCGCCACGAGGTCTGCAAACCGCTCCCGGGCCGTCTCGCGTTGCCCGGCGACCACGAGCGCCTTGATTTCGCCGGCCAGAGCAGAGTCCCGCGACAGCGGCGCGACAGGCGCCGGGGTGCTGGCAGCGACGGTGGACGAGGCGCGGCGCGTAGTCGTGCTGAACATGAATACGGCAGGCGGGTCG
Source organism: uncultured Acidobacteriota bacterium (assembly GCA_963750995.1). GTDB lineage: Bacteria > Acidobacteriota > Vicinamibacteria > Vicinamibacterales > UBA2999 > CAVVST01. Next base: position 76,623 of record CAVVST010000001.1, read on the forward strand.
GGCTGTTTACCCGCCTGATCACTATACCTTAGCTGGCGTTCGGGCCCTGAAGCCGGTTGACGGCCCCTGATGCATATCGATACGATGCGTTTTTCTGATGTCCACCCACGTTGACCGCGCCCGCGGTCTCGAATTCGTTGGCATACTGCGCTCCGGCCCGGTTCAGTGGAACCTCAGTCCGGCGATCCTTTACGAGGAAGCCATCCGCCGTGGCGAAGGGGAGCTCGCCGCCGAAGGCCCGCTCGTCTGCCGCACGACACCGCACACCGGCCGATCGCCGAACGACAAGTTTTTCGTCCGCGAGGCGGCGAATGAGAACCACATCGCCTGGGGCGGCGTCAACAAGCCGCTCGACCCGGCGAAGTTCGACGCGCTACACCAGGACATGTCGGCGTATCTCCGCGACAAGGACCTCTTCGTTCTCGATGCGTGGGCCGGCGCCGATCCCGCTTACCGTCTCCCGATCCGGATCGTCAACCAATTCGCGTGGCACAACCTGTTCGCGCGGAACATGTTCCTGCCGGAGAACGATCCGGTGAAGCGCGCCGAACATGTTCCACAGTTCACAGTGATCGACGCGCCCGGCTTCAAGGCGGACCCTGCGCGCCACGGCTCGCGGTCGGATGTCTTCGTGTTCGTGAATTTCGCGAAGCAGCTGGTGCTGATCGGCGGCACGCGCTACGCCGGCGAGATCAAGAAGTCGATCTTCACGATCCTGAACTATCTCCTCCCGCTGCAGGGCGTGTTGTCGATGCACTGCTCGGCGAACGTCGGCGCCGCCGGCGATTCGGCGCTGTTCTTCGGCCTCTCGGGCACCGGGAAGACGACGCTTTCGAGCGATCCGGAACGGCGCCTGCTCGGTGACGACGAGCACGGCTGGAGCGATCGGGGCATCTTCAATTTCGAAGGCGGCTGCTACGCCAAGGTCATCAAGCTGTCGGCCGAGGCAGAGCCGCAGATCTACGCGACCACGCGCCGCTTCGGCACGCTGCTCGAAAACGTCGTGATCGATCCCGAGACGCGGGCGCTCCAGCTGGATGATGCATCGCTGACCGAGAATACGCGCGGGTCATACCCGCTCTCGTTCATCGACAACGCGATTCTCTCGGGCCAGGCCGGCCACCCGCGCAACATCGTCATGCTGACGGCCGACGCCTACGGCGTTCTGCCGCCGATTGCCCGTCTGACCCCGGACGGCGCGATGTATCACTTCCTGTCCGGCTATACCGCGCGCGTGGCCGGCACGGAAACAGGCGTCACCGAACCCAAGGCGGCGTTCAGCACGTGCTTCGGCGCGCCGTTCCTGCCGCTGCGCCCGAGCGTGTACGCGCGGCTGCTCGGTGAGAAGATCGCCAGACACGACGCCAGGGTGTGGCTGGTCAACACCGGCTGGACGGGCGGTCCGTACGGCGTCGGCAAGCGCATGGGGATCGCGCATACGCGCGCCATGATCGCCGCCGCGCTCGGCGGCAAGCTCGATCAGGTGAGCTATTCGCGCCACCCGGTATTCAACGTCGATATACCCAGCGACGTGCCCCGGGGTGCCCGCCAGCGTGCTCGATCCGCGCAACACCTGGAGCGACCCGGCCGCGTACGACGCGCAGGCGAAGAAGCTCGCGCGCATGTTCGCCGAGAATTTCCAGGCGTTCGCCCAGGACGTCTCGCCTTCGGTGAAGGACGCCGGCCCGATCGTCGCATGACCTTCGAGCCGGTCATCGGGCTCGAAATCCACGCACAGCTCGCGACACATACAAAAATCTTCTGCGGCTGCAGCACGGCGTTCGGCGCCGCGCCCAATACGCAGGTTTGCCCAGTGTGCCTTGGCTTGCCTGGCGCCCTGCCCGTGCTCAATCGCCGGGCGGTCGACTATGCGATCAAGGCGGCCCTGGCGCTCGGATGCGACGTCCAGGCGACGTCCATCTTCGCGCGGAAGAACTACTTCTATCCGGACCTGCCGAAGGGCTACCAGATCTCGCAGTACGAGCGGCCGCTGGCGCTTGGCGGCGGCCTCGACATCACCACCGACAGCGGCAAGCACATCGGGCTGACGCGCATCCACATGGAAGAGGATGCGGGCAAGTCGCTGCATGAAGGGTTTCCCGACTCGGATCGCCGGACCTATGTCGACTACAACCGCAGCGGCGTGCCGCTGATCGAAATCGTGAGCGATCCCGACATGCGATCGGCGGCCGAAGCCGCCGAGTTCTTCTCGCGGCTGCGCGACATCCTCGTGTGGCTCGGCGTGAACGACGGCAACATGGAGGAAGGCAGCCTGCGCTGCGACGCGAACGTCTCGGTCCGCCCGGCGGGACAGCAGGCCTTCGGTACGAAAGCGGAAGTGAAGAACGTCAACTCCTTCCGCTACGTGCAAAAGGCGCTCGAGTACGAGATCGAGCGGCAGATCGAGGTGATTCAGGGTGGCGGACGCGTGATCCAGGAGACCCGTCTCTGGGATTCCGCCACTGGCCGCACGTTCTCGATGCGCAGCAAGGAAGAGGCGCACGACTACCGCTATTTCCCGGAGCCGGATCTGCCGCCGGTCGTCGTCGATGAGGCGCGGATCGCGGCGGTGCGGGCGACGATGACGGAACTGCCGGAAGCGCGGCGGCGGCGATTCGTCGCCGCCTACGGCCTGCCCGAGTACGACGCCGGAGTGCTCACGCAGTCTTCAGCGCTGGCCGACTACTTCGAGCAGGTCGCGGCAGCGGCCGGCAACCCCAAGGCGGCCAGCAACTGGGTCATGGGTGAGCTGTTGCGGACGATGAACGAGCGCGGCGCGTCCATCGAGTCGGTCCCGCTCAGGCCCGCGGCGCTCGCCGGGCTGATCGCACTCGTCGAGAACGGCACCATCAGCAGCTCAATCGCCAAGGACGTGTTCACGAAGATGTACGATTCGGGCCGGGCGGCAGACCAGATCGTCGCCGCGGAAGGTCTCGCGCAGATCGGCGACGAATCCGCGCTCATGGCGATTGTCCAGGAGGTGCTCGGCCGCAACACCGATGCGGTGGCTCAGGTACCGAGCCGGCAAGACGGCCACCCTGGGGTTCCTGGTCGGGCAGGTCATGAAAGGAAGCGGCGGCAAGGGTAATCCAAAGCTCGTCAATCAGCTGGTGAAGCGTGAACTCGACCGTACGTAGACCGGGCGGTGCGACGACGGCGTGCTATACTTCCTTCACTCCAACTAAACACACGCCTTTGGCCCCGGGTGCACAGGCAGCGTGATCGAGACGCACCATCTCTCGAAATTTTACAGTCGCGGTTTGTACGCGATTCGCGATCTGTCGCTCACTGTCGGCAAGAGCGAGTTTGTCTTCCTTACCGGGCCGAGCGGCGCCGGAAAGTCGACATTCCTCCGCATGCTGTTGCTGCAGGAGCGACCGAGCGAAGGCGAGATTTTCGTCAACGGCAGCAATCTCTCGCGGCTCTCGCGCCGCGAAATCCAGGAATACCGCCGCGGCATCGGATTCGTCTTCCAGGACTTCAAGCTGTTTGCAACCCGGACCGTCCTCGAGAACATCACGTTCGTCCCGCAGGTACTCGGCGTGCCGCCGTCGCAGCAGCAGCGCCGCGCATTCCAGGTGCTCAAGTGGGTCGGGCTCCAGCACCGGATGAGCGCCTATCCGCGCGACCTGTCGGGCGGCGAGCAGCAGCGCATCGCGATTGCACGCGCGCTCGTCAATGACCCTGTGCTGCTCCTCGCCGACGAACCCACCGGCAACCTCGACCCGGATCTGTCGCTTGAGATCATGAATCTTCTGCGCGAGATCAACGCCGGCGGCACCACGGTGCTGGTGGCGACGCACGACCGGGAGCTCATTCGCCTCGTTGGCCGCCGCACGATTACGCTCGACGCCGGCCGTCTCGTGGAAGTCGCATGAGGGCGATCGACTACGCGCTGCGCGAGGGCTGGCGGAACCTGCTGCGAGGGGGCGGATCCAGCGCCGCCGCCGTCATCGCGATCGCGCTGGCGATCATCGTGCTTGGCTCGCTGCTGCTGGCCACGTGGAATGTGCAACGGCTGCTGACGCAGTGGACCGCCGCTTCCGAATTCTCGGTCTACCTGAGCGACCAGGCGACCTCGGAGGAGCGCGGCGCCATCGAGGCCGTGATCGACCGCAGCGGGATCGCTGACGGGCACGAATACGTGTCGAAGGCGGATGCGCTGGGCCGGTTCCGGCGGGACTTCGCCGAACTCGCGTCGCTTGCGTCCAGCTTCGACGACAATCCGTTCCCGGCGTCGGTTGAGGTGCGCCTACGCCCTGAAGCCGAACGCGCCGGGCGCGCCCAGGGCCTGGTCGAGCAGGTGGCGACGCTCCCAGGCGTGGCCGACGTTCGCTACGACCGCGAGTGGCTGACGCGCGTGGCCAGCGGTCTGAATGCCATCCGGGGCACCGGTTTCGCGCTCGGGCTGCTGATGGCGCTGGCCGCGGCCGTGACCGTCGCCAGCGTCGTGAGGCTGGGTCTCCAGGCCCGCCGCGACGAAATCGAAATCATGCAGCTGGTCGGGTCGCCGCTTGCCTTTATTCGAGGCCCATTTATCGTCGAGGGCCTCCTCCAGGGGGGCCTCGGTTCGCTCGTCGCGCTGTTTGTGCTCTGGGTGGGTTTTGCGGCAGCCGGGGCCTGGTGGGGCCCTGAACTCGGCACCATGCTTGAGGGCGCTTCCATTCGATTTCTCCCGGTGGGCTTGTGCGCAGCGCTCGTCGCCGGCGGGATGGCGGTAGGGGCTGCCGGGGGACTCGTTGCCGCCCGGCACGCCGCGTAAACACGGATTGACAGCCATTCGGGCAGGTCGCTAGACTGAAGGGAAATCAAATTATGCCGGCGTCACGGAACCGGATTTCTCGCTTCCTGACCGATTCGCGCCCGCCGTGCGACCCGGTGCTGCCTTCCCTCTCGAACTTCTACCGGGAAGAATTCCTCAAGTGCCAACGCTGCCTCGACCAGCAGCGTGAGTTCTACTCCGAGCACGCGATCAGCGAGGTGGAAAAGGCGCTGACCCGCGTGATGGGGCAGCTCGATCGTCTCTGCTCACACGCAGACGCCGACAAAGTCGTGAGTCGTCTCCTACAGCAATTCGATACAGTTACCCGCCTTTCCGCCTGGTCCGACCCCCGACAGATTCACTGAAAACACTTTCCAATCTTCGCAACGACCTGACGGCCGTCGTGCGCGGCGCGCTGCAGGCCGTCGATGCCGGTACGCTCGTGCGGGCGGCGCTCGACACGTCGGAGATCATGCACGCCGTCCAGTCGGCGACGGCTATCGACGTCGTGGCGGTGGGGAAGGCCGCGCTTCCAATGTTGCTCGCGTCGGCAGGAGTGCTTCCGCGAACCAAGTTCCGACGGACCATAGGCATTTCGAATCAGCCGGCGGCAGGGTTGCCAACTGATGTGGAATGGCACGTCACGTCTCATCCTGTGCCCGATTACCGCAGCGTGGCCGCCGCCCAGGCCGCTCTCGCAGCTGCCACCGCGGCAACGACGCAGGATCTGCTTTTCATGCTGTTGTCGGGCGGCGCTTCAGCCATGATGGCGTTGCCTGCCGCCGGCGTGTCCCTCGATGACAAGCGTCTCACCTCCCAGCGCCTGCTCCAGAGCGGCGCGGAGGTGCACGCGCTCAACACCGTCCGCAAGCATCTGTCGGCAATCAAGGGGGGCTGGCTCGCCGCGGCGACCCACGCCTCTGTCGTGACGCTCGCAGTGTCAGATGTCGTCGGCGACGAACCGTCCGCCATCGGATCCGGACCCACGGTGCCCGACACCACAACGTTCGCCGAGGCGCTCGACGTGCTCGAGCGCTACGGGGGAACACGCGCCTACCCGGCGGCCGTCGTCCAGCGGCTCCGCAATGGCGCGAACGGCATCGTTGCCGACACGCCGAAGCCGGGGGATGCCCGCCTGGCGTCGTCCACGGTGCGTGTGATTGGTGGGTCTCGAACGGCTGTCGATGGCGCGCGCGCGGCGGCTGAACGCCTCGGCTATGCGGTGCGTATCATCGATGAGCCCGTTGTCGGCGAGGCGCGACTGGCCGGCGACGCGCTCATCGAAGCAGCGACGCTGCCACCGGCACAGGCAGTCGGGCCGATCTGCGTGCTTGCTGCCGGCGAAACCACAGTACACGTCGTCGGAGGGGGGTCGGGCGGACGCAACCAGGAATGCGCGCTCGGGATGGTGCGCCGTCTGAACCGTTGTGACCGGCCGGCCGTGGCCGCCAGCGTTGGCACCGACGGCGTCGACGGCCCCACCGACGCGGCCGGTGCCGTGGTGGATACGACGACGCTGTCGCGGGCGATCGCGGCGGGGCTCGATGCGCCGGAGCGATACCTCGATGACAATGACAGCTACAGGTTTTTCGATCGTCTCGACGACCTCATTCGCACAGGGCCCACCAACACCAACGTGGGCGATCTCCAGGTGATCCTCATTGGATAGCGACGAGATTCTCCGCCTGATTACGGAGAAGGTTCATCACCCCGCCTCCGCCCGCGAGCTCGCGCAGCTGCTGCGCATCCCGCGGGAAGAGCGCAACAGTTTCAAACGGCTAATCAAGGCGCTCGTCACCAGCGGCCAGCTGCTCCAGATTCGCGGCAATCGCTACGGCGTCGCCGAGAAGATGGACGTCGTGGTCGGGCGCCTGCAGACCAATCCCGGCGGTTTCGGATTTGTCGTCCCTGAACACGCGGAGGGTGAGCGGAAGGACATCTTCATTGCGCCGCCCAATCTCGCCGAAGCGATGCACGGCGACCGCGTGGTAGCGAGGATCGAGCGTCAGACCGAGCGCGGCCTCGAAGGGCGCATCATTCGTATTCTCCAGCGCAGCCAGGAGACCGTGGTCGGCCGGTTCGAGGTCGACGCCTCGGGGCTCGGCTACGTAGTGCCGTTCGATCGCCGAATCCTCACCGACATTCATGTGCCGACCGGCCAGCGGGCGTCAACCGAGGCGGGTGAGATGGTGCTCGTCGAGATCACGCGATGGCCTACCGCCTCACGCGGGCCGATCGGGCGCGTCGTCGAGGTCCTCGGGCGGATCGATGAGCCCGGCGTGGACACGCAAATCATCATCCGCAAGCACGGCATCCCCGACACGCACTCGGAAGAGTCGATCCAGGAAGCGAACCGGCTCGGCGGGGACGTCAAGGAACGCGATCTTCGCGGCCGTACCGATTTCCGTCCGGTGACGACCGTGACGATCGACGGCGAGCATGCGCGGGACTTCGACGATGCGATCACGATTGAGCGCCTGGGAAACGGCAACTACTGGCTCGGGGTGCACATCGCCGACGTGTCGCATTACGTCAAGGAGGGCAGCGCGCTCGACGAGGAAGCCTACCAGCGCGGGACGTCCGTCTATTTTCCCGAACGCGCCGTCCACATGTTCCCGTCCGAGCTGGCGACCGGGCTGTGCAGCCTGAACCCGCACGTCGACCGGCTCGTCCAGTCATGCCTGATGGAAGTGGATCGGCGCGGCACCGTCGTCCGCTACGAAATGCACGACGGCGTCATCAACAGCGATGCGCGCATGACTTACACGGCCGTGAACGCCATCCTGACCGACCGCGACCCGGAGACGATCACGCAATACACCGCGCTGGTGCCAATCTTCGACCTGATGCACCAGCTCTTCGAGATCCTGAACGCGCGGCGCCGGCGCCGCGGCGCGATTGACTTCGACCTGCCGGAGACGGAAGTCGTCTTGTCCGAGTTCGGCGAGATCGAGGCGATCATCCCGTCGGAGCGCAACGTCGCGCATCGCCTGATCGAAGAGTTCATGCTGCTCGCGAACGAGACGGTGGCGTCCCATCTCGTCGCCCAGGCCGCGCCGGCGCTCCACCGCGTGCACGAGGCGCCCGACGTCAAGAAGGTGGAGGACTTCGAGGAATTCATCACCACGCTCGGCTACAGCCTGGCGGCGCACGGTCACGCGGTGCGGCCGAAGCACTTCCAGAAATTGATCGATCGGATGCGCGGCACGCCGGAAGAACGGCCGATCGCCGCGCTCATGCTCCGCACGATGCAGAAGGCGCGCTACGACGCCGCGTCGCTGGGCCACTTCGGACTCGCTGCCGAGCACTACACCCACTTCACGTCGCCGATTCGGCGCTACCCCGACCTGGTCGTGCACCGCATGCTACGCGCCTCGCGCCAGGGCGAGATCGCCGAAGCGCGGCGCGAGGAACTCGACGAGGAACTGCCGGACGTCGCGCGCCACACCTCCGAGATGGAACGGCGCGCCGACGAGGCGGAGCGCGAGCTGCTGCAGTGGAAGAAGGTCCGCTTCATGGCCGACAAGGTCGGCGACGAGTATCACGGCTACATCACCGGCGTCGCGCCCTTCGGGCTGTTTGTCGAGTTGATCGAGCACTACGTCGAGGGGCTGGTCCACATCTCGAGCATGGCGGACGACTACTACCGCTTCGTCGAGCAGCAGCACACGCTGCGTGGTGAGAACACCAAGCGGGTGTACCGGCTCGGAGACAAGGTGTTGGTGCAGGTCGTGCGCGTGGACATGGAGCGCCGGCAGGTCGATCTGGGGCTGGTGGAGATTCTCGAATCGGTGCGCCGCGACACGCGATCGCGTCAGCCGATCAGGAGCAAGGTGAAGCCAAAAGGGGAGCGCCGGCGGGAACAGCGGCCTGGGCGCAAAGAACGCGAAGAGCGGAAGAAGCGGAAGCGCCGCTAGGACTTCTCGGGGCCTTCTTTCGTCGCGTCCTTGAAATTCTTGATGCCCTTGCCGATCCCGCGACCGATCTCAGGCAGGCGGCTGGCCCCGAAGATCAGGATGATGATCGCGAGGATGATCAGAAGCTCCGGGATGCCAATGCGGCCCATACGTCACCTGGACAGTTGAAAGTTACACAGATCGGGGACAGTCGGCGCGAATCGTGATTGTACCACGCGGTGGTGTTCGGAACGGGTTTTGAAGAACCTGAACCTGAGGACTCCCAATGACCAGATTGCTTGCCCCGGCCGTACTGGCTCTTGCTGCGACAGCCGGGCTGATCGCGCAGGAAAGCCACGACCAGGAAGGTCCGCTCGCGCAGTTTTCCTCCCAGGTGCAGCTCGTCGAGGTCTACGCCACCGTCACAGATGCCAAGGGCGAGCCGATTACTGGTCTGAAGCGTGAGGATTTCGAGGTCTACGAGAACAACGATCTGCAGGATGTCTCGACGTTCGCCGCCGGGGAGTTCCCTCTGACGGTGGCGCTCGGCGTCGATCGGAGCTGGAGCATGGCCGGCGACAAGCTGCGTCTCGCGAAGCAGGCCTCGCAGTCGTTCCTGCGCGCGCTGAAGCCGGGCGACCGGTCGATGGTCGTCGCCATCAACAACGACGCCGAAGTCATCGCGCCGCTGACGATGGATCGGTTCAACCAGGGGCGGACGATTGACGCGCTCGATCCGTGGAGCACAACCGCGTTGCACGATGCGATCATCACGACGCTCGATCGGCTCGCGTCCGAACCCGGCCGCCAGGCACTGGTGATCTTTTCAGACGGAAATGATCGCTACAGCAAGGCCGGCGCCGCCGAAGTCGTAGAACGCGCCCGCCGCAGCAACGCACTCATTTACCTGATTACATTCGGCCGTGAACGCCCGCCGCTGCTCGCGGAGCTGGCGGTGGTCACCGGCGGCCGGTCGTTTTTGCTGCGCGACGTCCGCGATCTCGACAAGACGCTGGCCGAGGTCGCAAAGGAGTTGCGGTATCAGTACCTGCTTGGATATACGCCGGCGGATCCGATCGACACCGATCGGCCGGAGTGGCGATCGATTCGCGTCGTCCTGAAGAAGCCGGGCGCAAAGGTTCGCGCGCGCGACGGGTATATGACGGACTGAATTGCAATTCCCGACGTCCAACTCCCAAATCCCAGATAATTTGGATGTTGGAAGTTGGGCGTTGGGATTTGATCTAGAGTTACCTCAATGCCGCACCCGGTGGTGCTTGCGCTCTTCAGCGACGCGGCGACGGCCGCCGAGGCGGCACGTCGTCTCAGGGCCTTTGGCGTCCCCCGCGAACGGGTCTCGATCGTCGCGCGTTCGCACGATGAGGAAGGCAGGATCGCGCGCGCAGCGGGCGCGTCGCCCGGCTCCGAGATCGAGGATTCTGGCACGGCGTCGCGGCTTGGCGAGCTGAGTGCCCATGTGCTCGCCGCCATCGCGCTCGTCATGCCCGGCATCGGCCCCATCGTCGCTGACGGTCCGCTGGCGGCGGGCCTGGGCGAGGCCGCTGGGCACCTGGCTGGGGGGATTGCCCGGACGCTCGAGACCGCGGGGTTGCCTGCAGACGACGCTTCGCGGTGGGAAAGCCGGATTGCCGCTGGAGACTTTCTGGTCGGCGCACACGTCCAAGACCCACAAGTACCGGGCGCGCGCGCAGTGATGCGGGAAACCGGCGGGCAGGAGATCATCATCGGGACGTGGCCCGATTGACGCCCCCCGCCGAGGTATCCCTTTTGCAGTTGCGGCCGGCGGGAGCCTCGGGGAGAATGAATTTACGGCAATCGGGGCGGACTGCGATCCTCGCAACCCGCCTGAATTTACAGCCATCGTAATGGCGAAGACCGAGAAGCGCACACCGCCTGAACTGCCCAGGTCTCAGCACCTGACGCTGCGGCCGGATGATGGCCGCCCGGCAGAAGTGCGTTTCGACTTCGAAGGTCCGCAAAGTCGGATTCGCGGGGCGCTTGGTGGTTCGCTGATCGGCCATGCCGGCCTTGTCGTCGCGTGGCTCCTCTTCGTCTGGCTCGTCCCCGACCCGATCCGCGAAGCCATCTTGCCGGATTCGCTCCCGAGGCAGATCGTCTGGCTGGCCGACCCGGGTCCTGGTGGCGGCGGTGGTGGCGGTAACAACCAGCCGGAACCGCCGAAGAAAGCGGAACTGAAGGGCGAGGACGAGATCAGCGTCCCGGCGATCAAGCCACCTGAACCGGAACTGGAACCAACGCCGCCGACTGAGGTCCCGCCGCTCGATCAATTGAACATCCCGGCCGAGACGCTGGCCGCGGCGGCCGAGAACTCCCCGGGTGTGATCGAATCGAGCGCCGACTCGACCTCAACCGGTTCCGGGACCGGTACCGGCGCGGGTTCCGGCCAGGGCTCAGGACTTGGGCAGGGCAGCGGCGGCGGCACCGGCGGCGGCGTGTATCGACCCGGCAGTGGCGTCATCAACCCACGCATCGTGCGCGAGGTGAAGCCGCAGTACACCGCTGACGCGATGCGCGCGAAGGTCCAGGGAACGGTCCTGCTCGAGTGTGTCGTGCTTGCAGACGGCACGGTCGGCCGCGTGGACGTCGTCAAATCGCTGGATCCGACGTTCGGTCTCGATCAGGAAGCGGTAAAAGCCGCCAAGCAGTGGCGTTTCCAGCCCGGCACCCGCTTCGGCGAACCGGTCGCGGTGCTCGTCACCATCGAGCTCACCTTCACCCTCCGATAACGTCGCCTTCCGAAAACCGATAACGTCGCCTTCCGAAAACGTAGTGTCCGGCTTCAGCCGGACCGCGCTAGAATCCACACACTTCACATTCGCCTGTCGAAAGGAGCGTGTCATGCGTGGTTTCATGCTGTTTGTTGCCGGACTGACGATCGGCCTCACCGTTCAAGCGGTCGCGGCTCAGAATATGACGCCGAACCGGGGGCTGATCGGTCTGAATCATGTGGGGGTCGCGGTTCCGAACCTCAACGAGGCGATTACCTACTACACCAAGACACTCGGGTTCCCAGAGGCGTTCCGGAGCCTCGATGAAAAAGGACAGCCCAGGCTTGTCTATGTGCACATCAGCCGCAACACGTTCATCGAATTGCAGCCGGGCGATCCGCAGGGACCGGCGGTGATCAACCACCTCGGCATTCAGGTCGAGAAGATGCAGCCGGTTATCGAGATGTTCAAGCAGCGCGGCGTCAACGTAGCCGACAGCCGCGTCAGCCCGACCAAGGCGGTTCTGTCGAACATTACGGCGCCGAACATGCTTCGTATCGAGCTGGCCGAGCTGGTACCTGAGTCGCAGCACTACCAGGCGATCCAGAAGTGGAACTAACGTCACGCGCCATCGGCAGGTGAGAAGACCAGAAGAGGCGGGTTACTCCCGCCTCTTCTTCTTTCCGCGGGCGTCGTTTTCGGCAACGCGCGCTTTCACGATTTTCCGCACGAGCGATGCGGGCAGCCCCTTCTTCGGGTCGAACCGGATCGTCCCCTTGCTCGTTTCGTAACCCGCCAGTTCCTCCGCGAATGGTTTCACGGAGCCGCACGGAAAGAGCGAACAGTGGTTCTTGAATCCAGCGTACGCGACCAGCAGTCGCCCGCCGTGGCGGAATGCCGGCATGCGGTAGCTGATGCACTCTTCCGCCGCCGGCGCTGCGGCCCTGATCGTCCGGCGCAGCTTCTGGAGGGCAGCTTGTTGATCCGGAGGAAGCGTTGCCAGGTAGGCCTCGACATCGTCCGGCGTCTTTTTCGTCCACATGCCCGCTATTATCGACGGCGCGGCCGGCAGGATTCGAATCGCGGGCGCTAGAATCGGCTCGTGACCGATGATCCGCTGATCCACGCCCGTGGTCTGGTGAAGCGTTTCGGCGGCTTCACGGCAGTGGACGCAATCGACTTCGACGTCGTCGCCGGCGAGGCGTTCGGCTTCCTCGGTCCCAACGGCGCGGGCAAGACGTCGACCATGCGCATGATTGGGTGTGCGTCGCCGGTCACGGCCGGGCAGCTGACCGTGCTCGGCATGGATCCCCGCACGCAGGCCAGCGCGATCAAGGCCCGCCTCGGCGTCGTGCCGCAGCACGACAATCTCGATGCCGAGATCACCGTGCGTGAAAACTTGCTGATGTATGCGCGCTACTTCGACGTGTCCTCCGAAGTCGCCCGGCGGCGCGCGGCGGAGCTGCTCGACTTCGTCCAGCTGGCGGATCGTGCCGACGCCGAGGTGGAACCGTTGTCGGGCGGTATGAAGCGGCGCCTGACCATTGCGCGCGCCCTGATCAACGAGCCCGACCTCATGCTCCTCGACGAACCGACGACCGGGCTCGATCCGCAGGCACGCCACGTGATCTGGGACCGGCTCTACCGCTTGAAGCGGCGCGGAACGACACTGCTGCTGACCACGCATTACATGGACGAGGCGGAGCAGCTCTGCGATCGACTGGTGATCATGGATGCCGGGAAGATCATCGCCGAGGGGTCGCCGCGGCAGCTGATCGAGCGTTACTCCACCCCGGAAGTACTGGAGCTGCGAATGCCGGATGACGTGCGCGCGTCGCTTGATGGCCGCTTGTCCGGGCTGGCGGATCGGGTGCAGGAGCTGCCCGATCGAATTCAGCTCTATACGTCCGACGCCGAGCATGTTCTCGAACGCGTGCGCGCGCTCAGTATCCCGATCGATAGCGCGCTCGTCCGCCGGACGACGCTCGAGGACGTGTTCCTCCAGCTGACCGGCCACCGGCTGATCGAGTGAGACGGGTGTGATTGCCGCAGTGCGGGTCGTGCAGCGGAACGCACTGGTCTACCGGCGTGTCTGGCGAGGGTCGCTGTTCAGCAGCTTCCTCCAGCCTGCCCTCTTTCTGACGGCAATGGGCGTGGGCCTTGGGTCTCGGATCGACGGCAGTGGCGCCGTGCTGCCAGGCGGCGTGCCGTTTCTGCACTTCCTGGCGCCTGGTCTCCTCGCCGCTGCCTGCATGCAGACGGCGATGTTCGAATCCAGTTTTCCGGTTCACAACAAGCTGGTGTGGCGGCGCAGCTACGACGCCCTCAGCGCCACACCGCTCCGGGTCGGCGATATCGTCTTCGGCGAGCTGGTCTGGATCGGCCTCCGGCTGTCGATGGTCGCTACCGCCTTCATGCTCGTCATCATGGGATTCGGCGTCGCGCACTCGGCCCGCGCCGTGCTCGCACTGCCGGTGGCGGTGCTGACCGGCCTGGCGTTCAGCGCGCCAATCATGGCCTACGCGGCGACCCTCAAGGCCAGCGGCAACTTCAACGTGGTGTTCCGATTCGTCATCACCCCGTTGTTTCTGTTCTCCGGCGTCTTTTTTCCAATCAGCCGCCTGCCGGACTGGCTGGAGCCGCTGCCGTGGTTGACGCCGCTGTTTCACGGCGTCGCGCTGACGCGCGCCCTGACGCTGGATGCGATCGACTCGCCGTCCTGGGTCGTGCATCTCGCGTATCTACTGGCCATGGTCGCGGCCGGGGCTTTCGCCGCCGTGCGGACGTTCGAGCGCAAGATTCGCGCATGAAGATCCCCTCGCTGCGGCGGGCCATCCGCATGGTGCAGCGGAGCCTGACTGTCTACAAACACACGTGGATGGTGATCTTCTCGGGGTTCTTCGAACCGGTGTTCTATCTACTCGGTATCGGTTTTGGTCTCGGCGGCCTGGTTCCTGATATCGACGGCGTCGCCTACAGCGCGTTCGTGCTGCCCGGGCTGCTGGCGTCGAGTTGCCTCAACGGCGCGGTGTCCGACGGCATGTTCAACATTTTCTTCAAGCTGCATTTCCAGAAGACCTACGACGGGATTCTAGCCACGCCGATGGCTGTGCCGGATATCGCCCTCGGCGAGATGTTGTGGGCTGTCACCCGCAGTTCCCTGTATGCCGCCGCCTTCCTGGTTGTGTCACTGGTGATGGGAACCGTGCTCGAACAGCCGCTGCTGCTCTCGCCGTGGGCGGGGGCGGCGTTTCCGGTGGCCGTGTTCGTCTCGGCGGTATTTGCCGCAATGGGGCTGTGCATGACCACCGTTATTCGGACGATCGAAGATTTCGACCCGGTGATGGGCCTCCTGGTGATGCCGATGTTCCTGTTCAGCGGTATCTTCTTTCCGGTCGCCCAGCTTCCCGACCTGCTGCAATGGATGGTTGCGACGTTGCCGCTGTACCACGCGGTCGAGCTACTGCGAGGGCTGACGACCGGTGCGGTGAGTCCAACCCTGGCCGGTCACATCGTTTACCTGGCGGTGGCCGGCAGCCTGGCGTTTCTCGTGGCGCTGCGGCGCCTCGAACGAAAGCTCGTGAAATAAGAAAAGGGCGGGTCCGCTGTCGCGGAACCCGCCCTGCAGGAAACCTGAAGGTTTCCGTCTACCGGTAGCCGGAGGCCTTCAGGCCTCCGGGTCAGTACATCCCGCCCATGCCGCCGCCGTGCGGCATCGCCGGCGCTTCCTTCTTCTCCTCGGGAATCTCGGAGACGAGCGCCTCGGTGGTGAGCAGCAGCGAGGCGATCGACGAGGCGTTCTGCAGCGCGTTGCGGACGACCTTCGCCGGGTCGATCACGCCCGCCTTGACCAGGTCCTCGTAGGTCTCGGTTGCGGCGTTGAAGCCCTCGTCCTGCTTCATGTCGCGCACCTTCGAGACGACGATCGACCCTTCCTGCCCCGCGTTCATCGCGATCCAGCGCATCGGCTCCTCGATCGCCCGCTTGACGATCTGCAGGCCGACGAGCTGATCGCCCTCGAGCTTCAGCTTGTCGAGCGCCTTGGCCGCGCGCAGCAGCGCCACGCCGCCGCCGGGGACGATGCCCTCCTCGACGGCCGCCTTGGTGGCGTGCATGGCGTCCTCGACGCGCGCCTTCTTCTCCTTCATCTCGGTCTCGGTGGCCGCACCAACCTTGATGACGGCGACGCCGCCGACCAGCTTCGCGAGCCGCTCCTGCAGCTTCTCGCGGTCGTAGTCCGAGGTGGTGTCCTCGATCTGCGCGCGGAGCTGCTTCACGCGCCCCTCGATGGCAGCCTTCGTGCCGGCGCCCTCGACGATCGTCGTGTTGTCCTTGTCGATGGTGACCTTCTTGGCCTTGCCGAGGTCCTCGAGCTTGATGTTCTCGAGCTTGAGGCCGAGGTCCTCGGTGATCGCCTTGCCGCCGGTGAGGGTCGCGATGTCCTCGAGCATCGCCTTGCGGCGATCGCCGAAGCCGGGCGCCTTCACGGCCGCGGCCTGCAGCGTGCCGCGCAGCTTGTTGACCACGAGCGTCGCCAGCGCCTCACCCTCGATATCCTCCGCCACGATCAGCAGCGGGCGGCCGAGGCGCGCCACCTGCTCCAGCACCGGCAGCAGGTCCTTCATCGAGCTGATCTTCTTCTCATGGATCAGGATGACGGGGTTCTCGAGCACCACTTCCATGCGCTCGGCGTCGGTCACGAAGTACGGCGACAGATACCCACGGTCGAACTGCATGCCTTCGACGACCTCGAGCGACGTCTCGAGGGTCTTGGCCTCTTCAACCGTGATGACGCCGTCCTTGCCGACCTTGTCCATGGCTTCGGCGATGATCGTGCCGATCGTCTGATCGCCGTTGGCGGAGATCATGCCGACCTGGGCGACCATGTTGCCCAGAGACGTCCCGCTTCATCTTCTTGATCTCCTCGACGATCGCCGCGACCGCCTTCTCGATCCCGCGCTTCAGCTCCATCGGGTTGGCGCCCGCGACGACGTTCTTCGCGCCTTCGCGGTAGATCGCCTGCGCCAGCACGGTCGCCGTCGTGGTGCCGTCACCGGCGGTATCCGACGTCTTGCTCGCGACCTCGCGCACCATCTGCGCGCCCATATTCTCGAGCGGGTCCTTGAGGTCGATTTCCTTGGCCACCGTCACGCCGTCCTTGGTGATGGTGGGGGAGCCGAACTTCTTGTCGAGGACGACGTTGCGCCCCTTGGGGCCGAGCGTCACCTTCACCGCGTTCGCCAGCTGGTTGACGCCGCGGAGGATCGCCTGGCGCGATTCTTCACCGTAAGTAATCTGCTTTGCCATGGTCTAGTTTCCCTTCCCGTCGAGAACGGCAAGGACCTCGTCCTCGCGCATGATGAGGTACTCCTCGCCGTCAATCTTGATCTCCTGCCCCAGGTACTTCCCGAAGAGGATGGTGTCGCCATCCTGGACGTCGAGTGGCTGGCGCTTGCCGTCGTCCTTCACCTTGCCGGCGCCCACGGCGTACACCTTTCCCTGCTGCGGCTTTTCCTTGGCCGTGTCCGGGATGATGATTCCGCCGACTTTCTGTTCGCCTTCCTCGAGGCGCTGAACAATGATGCGGTCGTGTAGCGGTCTGACTTTCATGTGCGTTCGGCTCCAGACTGAGTCTGAGGATTGAAAATATTGAAAATCTTGTGATATCCCCGCGAAATCCGGGGGGCCACGCCCGGGAGCTTGGCACTCCCCGTAGGCAACTGCTAATTGTAGCGATGGTGAAAAACAGGTGTCAAGGCAACATCGCGTTGCCGGTTACGCGGGACGGCGGAGGCGATACTCGGAAATCTTGCGGCTGAGTGTATTGCGGTGCATGCCCAGCATCGTGGCAGCCTTGCAGAGGTTGCCGTCGGACCTGGCGAGCACGTGGGAGATGAACTTCTTTTCGAATTCCTTGTGCGCTTCCTCGTAGCGCACGCCTTTCGTAATCATGTCGTCGACCAGGCGTTCGAGGGCGTCGCGCAGCGGCATCAGTTGAGTTCCCTGCCCGACAGGCGGCGAAACGCTTCGACGTACTTTTCGCGTGTCTTCGCCACGACTTCGTCCGGAAGCGAGGGCACCGGCGGCTGCTTGTTCCAGCGAATCTGTTCGAGGTAGTCGCGCACGAACTGCTTGTCGAAGCTCGGCTGCGGCCGGCCGGGATTGTACTGGTCCTTCGGCCAATACCGGGACGAGTCGGGCGTCATCACTTCGTCAATCAGGATTACCTCGCCGTCCGGCATGATGCCGAACTCGAACTTGGTATCCGCCAGCAGGATGCCACAGCGTTCCGCATGCTCCGCGCCGGCGGCGTAGAGCGCCATCGTCAACGACTTGAGCCGGTCGAGCAATGCCGCGCCGACGATGCCGGCGGCGTCGGCTTCGCTGACGTTGATGTCGTGGCCGGTCGTGGCCTTGGTGGCCGGCGTAAAGATCGGCTGCGGCAGCCTGTCGGACTCGCGAAGGCCCGCCGGCAACTGAACGCCGCACACCCCGCCTGTCGCCACATAGTCTTTCCATCCGGATCCCGACAGGTAGCCTCGCGCCACGCATTCGATCGGAACGGGGTTGGTCTTGCGGACAAGCATCGAGCGGCCCGCGAGGATGTCGGCGTGGCGGCGCAGCTCCGGCGGGAAACGCGCGACGTCGGTCTCGATCACGTGGTTCGCGACGATGCTGCGCGTGTACTCGAACCAGAATGCCGAGAGCTGGGTGAGAACCTTGCCTTTGTCCGGGATGCCCGAGCCAAGCACGTAGTCGAATGCCGAGATGCGGTCGGTGGCCACCAGCAGCAGCGCGTCGCCCGCATCGTAGAGGTCCCGAACCTTGCCCTGGCGATGCGGAGCAAGCCCATTCAGTCGCGTTTCGATCAGGGGAGCGGCCAATGGCACTGGAGAAGCGGGCATCTTACAGGGACGATTCGGAGCCCGCAACCGTACGCAATAGTTCCGGTCATCGTCCGCGAACGGCCTGATATATTGTGTTACCTCCGTGCGCCTCCGTACGATCATCGTCTCAGTTCTGGCGATTGCCCTTTTCGCGTGGTTCCTCCGGCACGCGAACCTCGGCGACGTCTGGGTGCAGGTGCGGCGTGCCCGCGTGGAGCTGCTGGTCGCCGGTTTTTTTGCGGTCATCCTCACTTACGTCATTCGTGCCTATCGCTGGCAGTTCCTGCTGCACCCGATTGGGCCGACGCGCTTCAGAACCGCGCTCCGGACGACGGTGATCGGGTTCGCGGCGCTCGGCGTGCTGCCGGCGCGTGCCGGCGACGTGCTGCGCCCGTATCTGCTCGCGCGCCAGGAGGGCCTGAGCACCTCGGCGACGCTCGCGACGATCGTGATGGAACGCGTGCTCGATCTGATCGCCGTGCTGTCGCTGCTGGTGTTCTACGTATGGGGCCTGTCAGACCCCGCGAGCCTGCCGCCTGCGTTTCGCCGCGCGATTGAGGTGTCGTCCGCCCTGGCGGGCGCGGGGGCACTGGTGCTGATGGCAATGATGTGGGTGCTCGCGACACATCCTGAACGGATCGGCCGGCTCGTCTTCAGCGCGGCGCGCATGCTGCCGCATCGAGTGGCCGACCGGCTGGCGGGCCTGGCACAGACATTCAGCAGCGGTTTTGCCGTCGCCCGCGAGCCGCGCGCGCTCGCGCTGGCGGTGTTCTGGTCGTTTCCGCTGTGGCTGGCGATTGCGGCCGAAGCCTGGCTCGTCACCATCGCGTTCAACATCGTCATGCCGTTCACCGGCACGTTTCTGCTGCAGGCGCTGCTCGTCATCGGCGTGGCGGTGCCCACGCCCGGGGCCGTCGGCAGCTATCACGAGGCCTACCGCATTGGCGTGACGACGTTCTTCGGCGCCCCGAACGACGCGGCGGTGGCGGCGGCAATCGTGACCCATGCCATCTCCTACATCCCGGTCGTGCTGACCGGTTTCGTCTTCATGGCGCAGGACGGACTCACCGTCGGCCGCCTGAATCAGCTGGCACAACCATGAAGTGCCCGTTCTGCGGTCATCTCGGCGACAAAGTCGTCGACTCGCGCGAGAGCAAGGAAGGGGAGGTCATTCGCCGCCGGCGCGAGTGCCTCGACTGCGGCCGGCGTTTCACCAGCTACGAGCGGATCGACGAGATCCCGTATATGGTGATCAAGAAGGACGGCACGCGCGAACGCTTCGAGCGCCAGAAGCTCATTGCCGGCCTGTTGAAGGCCTGCGAGAAGCGTCCCGTCAGCGTGGCGGCGGTGGAGGCCGTCGCCGACCGCGTCGAAGCGACCGTCCAGGAGCGCCCCGAGAAGGAGATGAGCACCGAGGAAGTAGGGGCGCTCGTCATGGAGGAGCTCAAGCGTCTCGACAAGGTCGCCTACGTCCGTTTTGCGTCGGTGTACCGGCATTTCCGCGACATCGGCGAGTTCATGACCGAATTGAAGGATTTGCTCAACGCAAAGGAGTGACCCGGCCTCCGGACACGATGGCCCTGTCCCTTCGCGAAGTACCCGCGCGGCCGAAGACCGTCCCGCCGACGCGGAGAAGCTCCGCGCCGAAGCGCCGGCCTTTCCGCGACAACACCAAGCTTCTGCTGGCGGGCATCGTGGTGCTGATTGGGGCGCTGGCCAGCCTGCTGGCGCTGGCCAGCCGATCCGCCGACGTTCGCTCCCGACTTCCTCACCGAAGTCGTCCTCTACGCCCTCTCCGCCACGAACCTGACGATCCTCGTGGCGCTGGTGTTCGTCCTCGCCCGCAACATCGTCAAGCTGCTGGTCGAGAAGCGGAAGGCGCTGCCGTTTGCCCACTTCCGCGCCAAGCTGGTGGCGCTCATGCTGGGCATGACGCTGATTCCCGCGGTCCTCGTCCTGATTGCCGGCAGCGGCGTCATCCGCAACAGCATCGACCGCTGGTTCAACGCGCCGATGGACGACGTGCTGTCGTCGGCGAACGCGATTGCCGGCGACTATTACCAGGAGCGGCAGCGGCTGGTGGCGGCCCAGGCCGATCGGCTGGCTCGAGCGCTGGCCGACATCGATCTTGCCTCGGCACCCGCCGAGACCGTCCGCAACGTCGTCGAACCCGATGTGCTGCAGCAGCGCCTCAGCCTCGTCGAGGTGTTTCGCATCGAGAGCGCAGGCGCCGCTAAGCCGATCCTCATTCCGATCGTGGATATCGGCCCGGCGCCGCTGCCGCGGACGTCCGGACAGGCCGCCTCCGACACCCTCGTCGCGCGAGTCGCGCGTGGGCAGGCCTCGACCCCTGTGGTCGAGCGGTTGCCGGATGGCGGCGACCTGATTCGCAGCGCCGTCGCCGTTCGCTCGGCGGCCGGAAACCAGGCGCAGGGTGTTGTCGTCGCGAGCGATTACGTCACCAACCAGTTCGCGGCGCGCTCGCGGCGCATGACGCAAGCCTACGAGGACTATCAGCAGCTGCGTGTCCTGCGGCAGCCGCTGGCCGGCGTCTACCTGTCGTTCTTCCTGATGCTGACGCTGATGATTCTCGTCGGCTCCACCTGGATGGGCCTGTACCTGACCAAGCGAATCATCAGGCCGGTGCAGATGCTTGCGGTCGCCGCAAACGAGATTGGCGCCGGACATCTCGACCACCGCGTCGAGGCTGACACCCGCGACGAGTTCGGGTCGCTGATCGAAGCCTTCAACCGGATGGCGTCCGACCTGTCGGCAAGCCGCCGGCGCCTGGAGCAGTCCGCCATCGAGCTCGAGCACAAGCACCATGACGTCGAGGGGCGCCGCCGATACGTCGAGACGATTCTCGAACGCATCGCGACCGGTGTGATCTCGGTGGACACGTCCGGCCGCATCCGCACGTGTCAACCCGGCCGCGTCGCGCCTGCTCGGGCTGGCGACGCCGGTCTCCGGACTGGCTGCTGCGACGGTGTTCGGATCGCCCGACTACAAGCCGCTCGCGGTGGTGATCGACGAAGCGGCCCGCAGCCGCGACGACGCGCCGCCGCGCGAGGTGTCGATCATCCGCAACGGCCGCGAGATGCACCTCACGGTGATGACCACACCGCTTCGCCGCGAGGACGGCGTATCCGACGGCATCGTCCTCGTGCTCGAGGACGACACGCCGCGGGTGCGCGCGCAGAAGGCGGCCGCGTGGCAGGACGTGGCGCGGAGGCTGGCGCACGAAATCAAGAACCCACTCACGCCGATTCAGCTGTCGGCCGAACGCCTGCAGAAGCATTTCGGATCGGCGCCCGCCGCAGACGCGCGAGCTGGTGGAGGAGTGCACGACGACGATCGTTGGCGAGGTCGAGTCGCTGAAGGGGCTGGTCAACGAGTTCAAGGATTTTGCGCGGATGCCGGCACCGCGCGTCGAGCTGACCGATCTCCACGCACTGCTGACCGACGTGCTCAACATCTATCGACGGCACTACCGGCGACGTCGAGCTGCGGCCGAAGTTCGCCCCGTCACTGCCCTCGGTGTTCGTGGACCAGGCCAAGATCCGCCAGGTCATTCGCAACCTGGTGAACAACGCGCTCGAGGCGATGGGCGGGCACGGCCACATCGACGTCGAGACGCATCACCTCGCGGCGGAGAATCGCGTGCGCATCGTCGTCGCCGACGACGGCCCGGGAATTCCCGCGGGCGAGCGTGACAAGCTGTTCCTGCGCGCACTACTCGACCAAGCAGCGCGGCAGCGGCGTCGGCCTCGCCATCGTCCGCCGCATCGTCGCCGAGCACGGCGGCCGCATCGAAGTGACCGACAACTCGCCGAGCGGAACTCGCTTCGCAGTTGAGCTGCCGTGCTGAATTCACGAATTGACGAATCTACGAATCGACGAATCGACGGATTTGATCAGTTACAATGGAAATTCAGCAAATTCGTCGATCCGTCGATTCGTAAATCCGTCAATGCCATCCATTCTGATCGTTGACGACGAGCCGGGCGTCCGCAGCGCGCTGGGCGGCGTGCTGCGCGACGAAGGCTACGAGGTCGACGCGGTCGACAGCGGCGAGGCGTGTCTCGAGCGGCTCGGGCGCCAGACCTACGACGTCGTCGTGCTCGACGTCTGGCTGCCGGGGATGGACGGGCTGGCGACGCTGGCGCGGATGCGCGAGCGTCAGATCGACGTCGCAGGTGGTGATCATTTCGGGCCACGGCAACATCGAGTCGGCGGTGCGCGCCATCAAGATGGGGGCGTTCGATTTCGTCGAGAAGCCGCTGACGCTCGAGAAGACCGTCCTGGTCGTCCGCAACGCGCTGCGGCAGCGCAGCCTCGAAGCCGAGAACCGCGCTCTGCGCGCGAAGGTCGACGCACAGCACACCATGGTCGGCGAGAGCTACGCGATGGTGAAGCTGCGGGAGCAGGTCGCGATGGCGGCGCCGACCAACGGCCGCGTGCTGATCTTTGGCGAGAACGGCACCGGCAAGGAGCTCGTCGCGCGCAACATCCACCAGCTCAGCCGGCGGCGGACAGGCGCCGTTCGTCGAGGTCAACTGCGCGGCGATTCCCGAGGACCTGATTGAAAGCGAGCTGTTCGGCCACGTCCGCGGCGCGTTCACCGGCGCCGTGGCGGATCGCCGCGGCAAGTTCGAAGCGGCGCACGGCGGCACCATCTTCCTCGACGAAATCGCCGACATGAGCCTGAAGACGCAGGCCAAGGTGCTGCGCGTGCTGCAGGAGCAGGTGATGGAGGCGGTCGGCGGGTCCACGCGGATCAAGGTCGATGCGCGCGTGCTGGCGGCGACCAACAAGGACCTGACGGCGGAAATCCGCGGCGGGCGGTTTCGCGAAGACCTGTACTTCCGTCTCAACGTCGTGCCCATCTTCGTGCCGTCGCTCCGCGATCGGCAGGAAGACATTCCGCTGCTGGCCGAGCACTTCATGGCGATGCTGGCCCGCGAGTACGGCCGGCGGCCGAAGACGTTCGAGGCCGACGCGTTGATCGCCTTGCGCCAGTACGCCTGGCCCGGCAACGTCCGCGAGCTGCGCAACCTCGTCGAACGGCTGATGATCATGGTGCCGGGCGATCGGGTGTCGTCGCGCGATCTGTCATTCCTGGAACAGAGCGTCGCGCCGCCGGGCGGCCAGCCGGCATCGGTCGCCAAGGCGTCGCTGGAGGCGCCGCTTCACGAAGCGCGCGACCGGTTCGAGCGCGACTACATCCTGCGCGCCCTCGCGGCGCAGCACGGCAACATCTCGCGGACCGCGGAGCTGCTGGGCATCGAGCGCAGCAACCTCTACCGCAAGATGCGTGGTTTCGGCATCGCGCCGTCGCGCCGCTCTGAAGACGAGGAAATCGCCTGATCGCGATCCGTTCCAGTCTGTTCCACGAGATTCCCACGCCTGCCCTCGTCGTCGACGTCGCCGCGCTCGACCGGAACATCGATCGCATGGCGGGGTTCTTCGCGACCGGTGCCTGCCGGCTGCGTCCTCACTTCAAGGCGCACAAGACGCCGGAAATCGCTCGCCGCCAGCTCGCGGCCGGATCGTGCGTCGGCCTGACCTGCGCCACGGTCTCGGAAGCCGAGGTGGCGGCGGAGTTCTGCGACGACGTACTGATCGCGAACGAACCGATCGGGCCCGGCAAATGCGACCGTGTCGCCAGCGCTCGCCGGGCGGGTGCGGACGACGATCGCGGTCGATTCAACGGTGGGTCTCGAGCAAGTCTCCACTGCCGCGCGTCGTGCTGGCGTCACCGTCGGCGTGCTGATCGATCTGAACGTCGGCCAGACGCGATGCGGCGTGCTGCCCGGGGCGGAAGCGGTCGCGTTGGCAAGAAAGGCGGCGGCGACCGCCGGCGTCGACCTCCGCGGCGTGATGGGATACGAGGGCCACGTCGTCAGCCTGCCGGATCGGGCCGAGCGCGAGGCGCGCACTCGCGAAGCGATGGCGGGACTGGTCGAGACGGCCGCGCTGGTCCGCGCCGCCGGCCTGCCGTGCGGCATCGTGTCGGCCGGCGGCACCGGGACGTACGACATCAGCGGCCGCGTCGACGGCATCACCGAGATCCAGGCGGGGTCGTACGTCCTGATGGACACCGACTACGGCAGGCTCGACGTGCCGTTCGAACAGGCGTTCTGGGCGCTCGGGACGATCGTCAGCCGTCCCGATCCGCGGCGCTGCGTCGCCGACTGCGGCCACAAGTCGATGACCAAGGACCATGGTCTGCCGACGGTCAGGGGTGTCGACGGAGCGTCGGTCGTGTCGCTCAACGACGAGCACGCGACCATCATGATTCCGGCGGAGTCGCCGATTGCGGTCGGCGACCGCGTGTTCCTGCGGCCGTCGCACACCGACCCGACCATCAACCTGCACGACGTGCTGTATGCGCTCGAAGGCGAGGAAGTCACCGGCGTCTGGCCGATCGCCGCTCGTGGCTACCCCGAGCACCGGGCTTGAGGATTGCACAGAGGCACACGACGCGCACGACACAAAGATCGATTGGCGTGTCCGTCGTGCCGTCGTGCGTTTAGAAAAATACCCAGCAGAGCAGCGCGCCGATCACGGTCATCGACAATCCCCACGCCAGCAGCCGGTTGAACGTGGGCCGGACCTGCGCGGGGTCGGTGATCCCGGCCAGGCACATGGCGCCGGTCGTCGAGAGCGGCGACATGTCCACCAGGTGGGCGCCGACGTTCATCGAGGTCGGCAATCGCGATCGGGTCGCCGCCGCCGAGCCGCATCACCAGGCCAGGGATGGTTGGCAGAAACGCCGGCAGGACGACGCCTGACGTGCTGCTGTAGACAGAAATCACCGCCGTCACGAACGCCACCGCCGCCGTGACCGTGTCCCGCGTTGGCCATCCGAGCCAGCATCGCCGTAAACAGATCGAGGCCGCCCGTTTTCTCGAGCAGCGACGATCAGGACCGTCACGCCGCTGACCATCACGATCGGCGTCCACGGCATCCGGCGAACCGCCTGCTCGTGGTCGGCGACGCGAACGGCCGCGAGGACAACGGCGCCGGCAAATGCGGCCATACCGATGTTGGCCGCCAGGAACAGCACGCTGACGATCACCCCGAGGATGACGGCCAGTGTGATCCAGTGGGCGGCGGAGACGGGCGTGGATTCAGGCATGTCGTCCGCCGAGCCGGAGTACTTCGATCCGAAGAGCGTCACGCCGCCGAGCAGCGCATAACCGGCAAACGCGAGCCCGGCGTGGGCAGCGGCGTTCGACCAGTACGTGCGCCACTCGTAGCCGGCCAGGTTGATCTTCTCCATGATGCCGTTGACGATGATGCCCGTGGGGGCGAACGGAGAGAGGGCGCCGGCTTGCGCGCCCATGCCCACCATCAGCGCCATCAGGAACGGCGGAATTCGCGCGCGCGTGGCAACCGCCATGGCCATCGGCGCGAGCATCGCCGCAGTGGCGACGTTACCGGGACCGAGCGAGGCGATTCCGAGCCCGAGCAGGAAGAAGGTGACGGGAATCAGGCCGGTGTTGCCGCGACAGAGGCGGACCGAGCGATGCGCCACCTGATCGAGCGTGCCGTTCAACTGGGCCTGGGTGAACAGCAGCGTGACGCCGACCAGCGTCAGGAACAACTGGATCGGAAATCCGGCGAGGACGTCGTCGAGCCGCATCCCGCCGAAATAGACGCCGACGATCCAGGCGAACGCCACCGCTAGAACGCCGACGTTGAGCCGCGTGAAGCAGCTCACGACGATCGCCATGAGCAGGGCGCCGAGGGACAACCACGCCAGTGACATGGGCTGGCATGGTACAGGTGAAAAGTTGAAAGTGGGAAGTGGAAAGTAAGTCCTAGAGCGTCGCGACGGGCTCCTCCGGCTTGCGCCGTGTGGCGATGAAGTAGTACGTCAGATTGCCCAGTCCGAGCGAGCCGACGATCGCGCCGGTCACGCCGACGATCCCCACGAACTCCTCATCGTTCGTGAAATTCGCCAGCACCGCAGTACCGATCGCGAAGCCGATGCCCAGGAACAGCAGGATCGTGCCACGCCGGAGGCAATCCTCGGGCGTGTTCCGCTTTTTCTGGTCCGGCAGCATGGGCGGCGGCGTCAGCCCCTTTTCGATCATCAGCTGCCGTTCCTGGTACTGGAGTCGCTTCTTCTGGTGATCCCAGTAGATCGACCAGAACGCGACGCCGATGCCGAGAACAATGGCGACGATGGGAACCATTACGCCAAGCAGCCCGGTCAGTTCACCAACGACTGCAGCATCCATATATGTCCTCCTGTGCCGGGATGAGACGGTGATGGCCCGGAAAGGTTTCAGGTGCGCCCGGTGAAACCATTTGCCCTCGTCTCCGTCTCATCGAAGAATGGGCCCCCACCGTGGACCATGACGACCGGGACCTGGTTCGCCAATGCCTGGAGGGGGACGAGGACTCGTGCGCGCGGCTGGTCGAGGCTTATGCGCAGATGGTCGGCACGGTGGTCTGGCGCGCGACCGGTAGCCACGACCTCGCCGAGGATCTGGCGCAGGAGACCTTTCTCAGAGTGTTTCGCGGGTTGCGCTACTTCGATGCCCGCTCCAGGCTGTCGACCTGGATCTACACCATCGCGCATCGGGTTGCGATCGACCATCTGCGGCACGTCCGGCCGAAGCCGGACGCTACGAGCGCAAGGGCCACTGCGAACGCGCCGGAGCGCAATCCCGAGGCCGCGGCTGCCGATCGAGGAACTGGATGGGATCATTCGTGAAGAGCTGCAGGGGTTGCCTGACAAATACCGTCTGCCGCTGGTCTATGCGACCCTTGACGAGCTCGATTACCAGACCATCGGCACCATGCTGAAGGTGAAGCCCGGAACCGTGAAGACGCTCGTGTTTCGAGGACGTCAGCTGCTCAGAGCCCGCGTAGAGGCGGTGCTCGAGCGGCGTCGTGAACGATCGCATGCGACTTGAGGAATTGACCGACGCGCGTCTCGACGAGGCGCTGCGGCAGCCGCGGTGGGAACCGCCGCGCCATTTCGCGCGTGCAGTGGTGGCGCGCATGCCAGCCGTCGGCGACATGGAGCCGTCAATGGAGGCGTCGGGCCTGCCCGAGGTTGTCGGCGCGGTGGTGAGCGGCGTGTCGGGCGCCATCCTCACCTACGTGGCCGGGATGGCCATCGGTACGGGCGGCGCCGGTGCTCATTGCCCACGCGGAGGTCGTAGGGTGGATCGGCGCCGCTGCCGGATTGCTGATTGCCGCGGCGGTTACCGGCCTGGTGCAGGAATGGATTTAGGGTCAAGCAGCGAGCGTAGCAGCACAGCCGGGTGAACGGCGTCGACACCGGTAAAGTCCCGGATCTGGTGTCGGCAGGACGTGCCGGCCGCGGCGACCACTGCGCCGGACTGACGGGCACGCACGGCCGGAAACAGTCGCCGCTCACCGATCGCGCGGGAGATCTCGAAGTGCTCGTGTGCATAACCCCACGACCCCGCCATCCCGCAGCAGCCGGAGTCGACATCCACGACCGCTGCGCCCGGGATCATCGACAACAGTGATTTCGCCGCCGGGACCAGTCCCATCGACTTCTGATGACAGTGTCCGTGCAGGAGGATCGACGGAGGCCCTGACAACAGGGCGAGCCGCGGCACGATCGTGCGCGCGAATTCCTCGAACAGCACCGACGCCCTGGCGACCGCCTCCGCCCGTTTCCGCGTGTCGCCACGGAGCAGCGCCGGCGCGTCTTCGCGCACCGCCGACAGGCAGCTCGGTTCGCAGAACAGGATGGCGCGCCCGGCAGCGGCATGCGGGAACAATGCGTCGGTATTGCGCTCGGCGAGCTGCGCTGCCTGCCGAAGCAAGCCCTTCGAAATCTGAGGACGCCCGCAGCAGTGGTCGCTCGCAAGTCCCGCCCGGACGCCTGCCACGCGCAGAAGGTCGAGCGCGGCCGCGCCAATCTCCGGCTCGTAATAGTTCGTGAACGTGTCGTTGAAGATCACCGCGTCGCACGAATCGTCGGCGCGCGGCCCCAGGTCGGCGAGCGTCCGCCGCTGAAACGCCGGCAGCGTCCGCCGGCGATCGATCCCCAGCAGCCGTTCGTTGACGCGGCGGACCGGCGCGGTGCGGGCAAGCCAGTTCGAGAGTGGCGCGAGGCGGCTGCCGAGCGCGGCCACGCGGCGCACGTTGCCGAGCATGCGCGCTTCGAGCGACGTGCCATGGCGGGCCCAGTAGTCAGCGAGAAATTCGCTCTTGAACCGGGCGACGTCAACCCCCACCGGACATTCGGCTTTGCAGGCGCG
Organism: uncultured Acidobacteriota bacterium; assembly: GCA_963750995.1. Lineage (GTDB taxonomy): Bacteria > Acidobacteriota > Vicinamibacteria > Vicinamibacterales > UBA2999 > CAVVST01. Next base: position 105,174 of record CAVVST010000001.1, read on the forward strand.
GCACTCGAGGCAAAGGTCCAGCGTGCCGTAGACCCCCTGGTCGCCGAGCCCGGCTTCGCCCAGCCGGCCGGTCATCGCCAGCCGGAGCACGTTCGCGCGACCGCGTGTCGAATGCGCCTCCTCCTGTGTCGCCATGTACGACGGGCACATCGTGCCCGCCAGCTTCTTGCGGCATGCGCCGAGCCCGCTGCACATGTCCACCGCGCCGGCCAGGCCGCCGTAGTCCGAGTAGTCGAAGTGGGTGGGTGGGTTCGGCGTGACATACCCGGCGCCGTAGCGCAGGTTGGACGTCAGCGGCGGCGCGTCGACGATCTTGCCGGGGTTGAAGATGCCGTGCGGGTCGAACGCGCGCTTGATCGAGCAGAACGCGTCGTAGATCTCCGGCCCGTACATTTTGCGCATGAAGGGGCTGCGCACCAGCCCGTCGCCATGCTCGCCCGAGAGTGCGCCGCCGAATTCGAGGACGAGGTCGGAGACGTCGTTGGCGATCGCCTCGAACATCCGCACGCCCGCCTCGGTCTTCATGTTGACGACCGGCCGCACGTGCAGGCAGCCGACCGAGGCATGGGCGTAGACCCCGGCCGTCGTCCCATGACGCCGGATGATCCCCTGGAACCGTTCGATGTAGTCGCGAAGCTTTTCCGGCGCGACGGCTGTGTCTTCGACGAACGAGAGCGACTTGGCCTCCGATTTCATCGCCATCGACAACCCGAGCGCGGCTTCGCGCAGACTCCAGACCTGCGCCTGCGCCGCGGGATCGATGACGCGGTGATAGCGGTAGCCAAGGCCGTGCGAGCGGAGGTCCCGCTCGACGGCATCCATCCGCGGCGGCAGGTCCTCGTCGCGATCGCCGTAGAACTCGACACAGAGCAGCGATCCCGGCTCCCCCTCGATGAAGCTGCGCCGCAGCCCGTCCAGGGCCGCGCTCTGGCGGGTGTGATCGAGAATGAACTTGTCCATCACCTCGACCGCCGACGGACGGTGCCCGAGGATGACCGGCGTGGCGGCGAGCGACTCCAGCAGGTCGTTGAACTGGATCGCCATTACCGCCTTGGCATTCGGAAGGGGAACCAGATTCACCCTGGCGTTCAACACGACACCGAGGGTGCCCTCGGATCCAACCATCAGCCGGGCGAGATTGAACGGTCGATTGGGCCGAATGAATTCGTCGAGGTTGTACCCGCCTACCCGCCGCACCACCTTCGGAAACCGGCGCTCGATGTCCTGGGCCCGTTTGTCGGCGACGCCACGAACCGCCCGATAGCACTGCGCGGCCAGACTCTCCCCCGCGCTGGCCGCCTCGAGGCCGGCGGCATCCAGCGGACCGAACGTGACGACCGAGCCGTCCGAGAGGACCACTTCCTGCTCGAGTACGTGATCGATCGTCTTGCCGTACAGCACCGATCGGGCACCGCACGAGTTGTTCGCCATCATGCCGCCGATGGTGGCCCGGCTTGCGGTCGAAATATCCGGCGCGAAGCGGACGTTGTGCGGCCGCAGCGCGGCATTCAGCTCGTCGAGTACCACGCCGGGCTCAACCCGGGCCCAGCGTTCGGCGGCGTTCACTTCGAGAATGCGATTGAGATACTTCGAGGTATCCGCCACCAGTCCGGCCCCGATCGCCTGTCCGGCCTGAGACGTGCCCCCGCCGCGCATGGTGAGCGGACAGCGAAACTGCGCGCAGATGCGGACGAGGCGAATGAGATCCTCGCGCGACCGCGGCAGCACGACACCAAGCGGCTCGATCTGGTAGACGCTGGCATCAGTGGAGTAGAGGGCGCGGGAAACCTTGTCGAACCGGACTTCGCCTTCGAGCTGCTGTTCGAGCTCGTGACGAAGCGTGGTCATAGGCGCGCGAGGCCCCGGGCGAGGCGATCGAGGCCGTCGGCCAGGGTATCGCCGCCGCTCGCGAACGACACGCGGAGCGTGCCTTCGCCGCCAGGACCGTACGCCGAGCCGTGTACCACGGCCACGCCGTGCTCATGGAGGAGCCGCCGCCGAATCTCGTCGGAGGGCAATCCCGTCGCACGCACGTCCACCATGGCGAAGAAGCCGCCCTCCGGGGCCATGACGCGGGCGTGCGGAATGCCGTCTAGCGTGGTCAGGACCTGTGCGCGGCGGTTCGCGTACTCCGCAACCATCTCGTTCACGCAGTCCTGCGGGTGCGAGAGCGCAACCGTGGCGGCGTCCTGCACGAAGGTCGCCGGGCCCCGACTCGATTGCTGCAGGACGAGCAACATGGCCGAGATGAGGGGCGCCGGCCCGGCGCAATAGCCGACACGCCATCCCGTCATCGCGTAGGTCTTCGAGAGGCTGTTGACGAGAATCGTCCGCGCGGCGATATCGGGCGACAGCGAGGCCGGCGACACGTGCCGGTGCTCGTCGTAGACGATCGCCTCGTAGATTTCGTCGCTGATCAGCAGCAGGTCGTGGCGGATGACGAAGTCGGCGATGTCCCACAGCTCGGTGTCGCGAAACACGGTACCGACGGGATTCCAGGGCGTATTCAACACCAGGACTCGGGACGTTGGTGTTACCGCCGCTTCGAGGGCATCGCCCGTCAGCACGAAGCGGTCCTGCATGATCGGCGCACGGACGGGTTGCACGATGCCGCCCGCCAGCCGGATCGGCGACTGATAGGCGTCGTATACGGGATCGGGCAGCAGGACGCCGTCGCCGTCGGCGATCGTCGCCATCAAGGCCGTCTGAATGCCAAGAGTTGCGCCTGTCGTCACGAGGATCTCGGTCGCGGGGTCATAGGTGAGACGGTTCTCGGTCGCGAGCTTCAGCGCGACCGCGTCGCGCAGCCCCTTTTCCCCACGCTGATCCGGGTATGTGGTGCGCCCCGACTCGAGCGCTGCTGTGGCCGCGTCGACGATGTGCCGCGGCGTGCGGAAATCCGGTTCACCACGCATCAGCGAGATCACCGGCTCGCCCCTGGCCCAGAGCTGCCGTACTTCCGCCAGGATGGTGTTGATGGCCGTGGGCTTCAGCAGCGACGAGCGGACCGTGCGCGCGACAACCGTCATCTCAGAGGACGCATACTAGCGCGTGTCGCGGAGCCGTGTCTCCAGGATCTGCGCGGCGGTGAACTGTTCGAGCTGCAGGACGTGGCGCGCCGTCTCCACGAGGGCGGCGGCCGGGACCAGGCCGACGATTTCGCTTTCGAGCACCGCCACGCCGTATCGCTCGGCTTCGCGCTTGACTACCTCGAACACACGGAAGATGGGCGTTTTCTCGTAATTCGTCAGGTTCATCGACACCTGGACGATGCCGCGGTCCTGGAGCGCGACACCCATCGCCTTCACGTAGCGGAAGCCGCCGCCGCTGAACCGTACCGCGGCGGCGATTTTTTTCGCCACGTCCAGACGGTCGGTGGCGAGGTTGATGTTGTAGGCGATGAGCGGCATGCGCGCGCCGATGACCGTCGCTCCCGCACTGGGGTGCGGCGACGCGGGGCCGTAGTCGGGCGCCCATTCCGGCTGCGACATCTTGGCCGCAAGCCCTTCGAACTGACCCCGCCTGATGTCTTCCAGGTTCTTGCGGGCCGGATTGCTGGACGCTTCCTCGTATAGATACACGGGCACCTGGAATCGGCGCGCCACCTCGGCTCCGATCTCCTTGGCGAGCGTCACGCAGTCGTCGAGCGTCGCGCCGTCAATGGGAATGAACGGCACGACATCGACCGCGCCGAGGCGCGGATGCTCGCCAGAGTGACGGCGAAGATCGATGTCCGCAACCGCGATCTCGAAGAGTTCGAGGATCGCCTGTTTTAGTGCGGCTGGTTCTCCAGCGAGCGTGATGACCGAGCGGTTATGCGACGCGTCAGACGACCGATCGAGCAGCCGCGCCCCCGGCACACGCTCGACGGCCTGCACGATCCGGTCGACCACTTCGCTGCGCCGACCTTCGCTCACGTTGGGCACGCTCTCGATGATCATTCCGCCGCGTTGTACCACGAGCGGAGGCCTGAAGGCCCCCGGCTAGCGGTTCCGGCCACCGGATTCCGGCCGTAATTCGTTGACCTGTGAAGAGTTTTGCCCGATAATCGCTCGACCTTACCCACCGCAGATGTCTGATCCGCTGTCGACCAATCCGGTCCGGGGCGCGGATGCGCCAGACGACGCCGACCGCGAGGCGCGGATCGAACAGCTATTGCTCCTCGGGCTCGATCACTACTTCGCCGGCCACTACGAGCACGCGATCAGCGTGTGGACGCGGGTCGTCTTCCTCGAACGTCACCACGACCGCGCCCGCGCGTACATCGAACGTGCGCGCAGCGCGCTGGCCGAGCGCCACCGCGAGACCGAAGAGCTTCTCCACATCGGCGTCTCCGCCTACAACGCCGGCGAGGTCGACAAGGCGCGCGAGCTGCTGACACGAGCCGGCGACCAGGGTAGCGATACCGCGCACATCTTTCTTGATCGCTTGAACCGCGTCGGTGTCACCGCGCCTCCCGCCGATCTTCGGATCGATCCGCTGCCGCCGCGCCCTGCTCCGGCGCGCCCGCGCGTCCCGTCGCCGCCACAGCGGCGCGGGTGGACAACCGCTGCGATCTTCGCGCTCGTCCTGGCCGTGGGCATGCTGGTGGGCGGGCTGCCGATCGGATCGTGGCTGTCGGAGCTCCAGGTGGCGGCGCCGGCACCACCGGCCCAGGCGGCATTCGACGAACCGTTGCCCGTCGTACGCGCGTCGGAGACGGCCGTTGCCCGGGCCCACGAGCTGTACGCGGGCGGTCGCCTGCGCGATGCGCTCCGCCAGCTGGACCGCGTCGATATCGCGGACCCGCTGCGGGCCGACGCCGACCGCCTTCGTATCGATATTCAGCGCCAGCTCCTGGTTGCGGCGGGAATCCCGACGCCGGCGCCCGCGGGGGTGCAGCCGTGAAATGCCCGAAGTGCAACTATCTCGGGTTCGAGACCGGCGATCGGTGCAAGAACTGCGGCTATGACTTCTCGCTGATGAACGATCCGGATCCGTCGATCGATCTCGACTTCGAACTCGCCTTGCGCGCATCGGACGATACGCTCCCGGCGTCCGTGCAGTGGGACGACCAGTTCAATCACATGGACGCCGACGCGCTTGCGGACACCGCGGCGCTGGCTGAATCGCCGGCAGCCCTCGAGATTGCGGATCCGCATCCTGAACCCGCACCCGAGCCGCGGCGCGATCCTCCCATGCGGGTCGAGCGCAAGGCGAGTGCGTTTGGCCCCGCATCGCTCTTCGACGCCGGCGACGAGCCGATGATCCGGGTGCCCGCAGCGCCTCGTGCCCCGCTCGCCGTTCGTCGCACACCGGAGGCACCGCGGCTTCGCGCGGTATCGCGTGCGGTGCCCAAGCCATCGCGGCCCATCGAATCATCGCCGGCGCTTGATTTCGTGGAAGACCCGACGCCAGTCGCCGACGTCGAACCGATCGCAGAGACGCGCGCGCGCACGGCGTCGCGGCTGGCCGCCGGCAGCGCGCCTGCCGCGGACAGCGACCCCGGGGCGCGTCTGGCGGCAGCCGCCATCGATCACGCTCTGCTCGGCGCCATAGACCTCGCGGTCGTGTATTTCACCGTCCGGATGACCGGCCTGACGCTGGACGATCTGTTGATACTGCCGCTCGTACCGCTCGTGGCCTTTCTCCTGCTGGTGAAGCTGTCGTATTTCGCCGCATTCACTGCCGTTGGCGGCCAGACGATTGGCAAGATGGCGATGCGCATCCGCGTCGTGACCGCTGAAGACGGAACGGTCAACGGTCCGCTCGCGGTGAAGCGGACGCTGGCCGGCGTGGCCTCCGCCGTGACGCTCGGCATCGGCTTTCTTCCCGCGCTCCTCGGATCCGAGCGCCGCGCGCTCCACGATCGTCTGACGCACACACGCGTCGTCGCTCTCCCTTCCGCCTGATCGCGCCCTCTTCGAGCTGCGAATGCACCGGGTAGGGCTGTTCATCGCCACGTGCGGATACCTTGGGTATGTACCGCTGGCCCCGGGCACATTCGGGTCGGCCGCAGGGCTCGCCGTCTTCTTTCTGATCCGCAGCACCGGTTCGATGACCGTGGAGGTGGCCGCGATCCTCGTGCTCTTCGCGATCGGCATCTGGAGTGGAACTGTTGCCGAGCACTATTTTGGCGGCATCGATCCCGCGCCTGTCGTCATGGACGAAGTGGTCGGCATGCTCATCACGCTGGCGTTTTTGCCGGTCAGCGTCACGGGCGCTATCGTCGGGTTCCTGGTGTTTCGTGTGCTCGACGTCGTCAAGCCCTGGCCGTCGGCTCGGTTCGAACGCCTGCCGGGCGGGCTTGGCGTGATGGCTGACGATGGGATGGCGGCGATCTATGGAAACCTCGTGATGCACGGCCTGATTTGGGCGATACCCGGATGGCTGGTCTGAGCCGCGCGGCAATCCTCGCGGTCGGCAGCGAACTGCTCACGTCGTCTCGCCTCGATACCAATTCACTCTTCATCACCGAGCAGCTGAACCTCCTGGGGATCGAAGTGGTCGGCAAGAGCCAGATCGGCGACGACCGCGGGGAGTTGGCGTCGGCGGTGCGATACGCGCTCGGCCGGGCGGATCTGGTCGTCTGCTGCGGCGGGCTGGGCCCGACCGACGACGACGTGACGCGCGAGGTGGTCGCGGAGGTGCTTGGCCGGGCGATGGCCGAGGACGAGCGGATTACGGCGCGGATCAGGGCCAGGTTCGAATCGCGCCGGATGGAGATGCCGGCGATCAACCGGCGGCAGGCGATGGTGCCTGCCGGGGCGCGCGTCATCGACAACGTCAACGGGACCGCGCCGGGACTCTGGCTCGATACCGGCTCGCAGGCCGTCCTGCTCCTGCCCGGGCCGCCGCGCGAGCTCAAGGCGATGCTCGCATCGGTCGTGGAGGAACTGCTCGCGCCCCGGTCGCAGGGGTTGTCGCTGGTCAGGCGCGTCATCAAGATCACCGGTCGCACGGAATCGCACACGGAGGAGGCCGTTCAGCCGTTGTATCGCGAGTGGGCACAGGCTGATGTGCCGGTCGCGGCAACGATCCTCGCGTCACTGGGTCAAATCGAGCTGCACGTGTCGGCGCGCGCGCAGTCGCGTGACCGGGCGGCGGCCGCTGCCGCCGCTGCCGCGGCGCAGGTCGCTGCCGTGCTCGGTCTCGATGCTTACAGCCTGGAAGGCCACACTCTCGAACAGGTTGTCGGAGAGTTGCTCGTCGAACGGGGGTTGCGGATCGCCTGCGCCGAGTCGTGCACCGGCGGCCTGCTGACTTCACGGCTGACGGACGTGCCCGGCAGCTCCCGTTACGTAGAGCGCGCGGTGGTGGCATACGCGAACGACGCCAAGGTCGAGCTGCTCGGCGTTCCGCCCGCGCTCATCGAGGAGCACGGAGCCGTGAGCGAGCGCGTTGCGCAGGCGATGGCCCAGGGCATTCGTGCGAGCGCAAAGGCCGACATCGGCGTGGGCGTCACCGGCATCGCCGGGCCCGGAGGCGGCACGCCTGAGAAGCCGGTCGGCACCGTCGCGGTGGCGGCGGTCGGGCCGTCCGGGGTCCGTTCTCGCGTCTTCCGGTTCGTCGGCGATCGCGAGCTCGTCAAGTTCCAGGCGTCCCAGGCGGCGCTCGACATGATCCGGCGCATGCTGCTGTCGTGAGACTGTTCGTCGCGGTCGAGATCGATCCAGCAGTGGCAGGGTCGCTTGCCGCATTCAGCGCCCAGCTGCGGCAGAGGGCACATGGGTTGGCGCCGGCCGCACGCATCGGGTGGGTGAGTCCCGAACAACTGCACGTGACCTCACGTTTCATTGGTGAAGTGAATGACAAGAAGGCGTCGGCGATCGCGGGCGCATTGCTAGAGGAGCTGGAGATCGATCCATTCGAGCTCGTTCTCCGGGGAGCGGGCGCGTTTCCAGAGCGGGGCGCGCCGCGTGTGTTATGGGCAGGCATCTCCTCTGGCGTGGAAGGGCTGACCGCGCTGGAAGCGGAGGTGAGCCGCCGGCTGATTGCCTGCGGGATTGCCCGGGAAGAGCGACCGTATCGTCCACACGTGACCCTCGCCCGCGTGCGCGAGGCAGCCGGCCTTCGATCGGCAGCCTTGTTCGAGACGCTGGCCGACCAGCGATTCGGCATGACGCCGGTGGAGGCGATTACACTGTTCCAGAGCCGCACATCGCCGAAAGGCGCGGTCTACACGCCGCTGCATCGGACCCGGTTGCATCATCGTTCATGAACGAAATCGCTGTCGTCGCATTCGGCTACCTCGCGGGATCGGTCCCGTTCGCGTTCCTGCTGGCGCGGCGGCGCGGCGTGGACTTGCGCTTCGCCGGCAGCGGCAACATTGGCGCCGCGAACGTGCTGAGGACAAGCGGCGTGCCCAACGCGGTGCTGGCGCTGTTGCTGGATGCGGCGAAGGGCTCGGTGGCAGTGCTCGTCGCGCAGCGTCTTTCCGCGGAGCCCGCGACGCCGGTGGCGGGCGGGCTGGCGGCCGTCATCGGCCACATCTATCCGGTGTGGCTCGGTTTTCGTGGAGGCAAGGGCGTCGCGACTGCCGGGGGGGTGTTCGTCCTGCTGACGCCGGCCGCGGTCGCCGTTGCCGGCGCCGTGTTCGCGCTGACGCTCTGGGTCACGCGTTACATCTCGGCTGGCTCGATCGCCGCGGCCGTGGCGCTGGCTGTGACGATGGCGGCGATGGACGTGCCGGCCGCGGTCACCATCGGGGCCATGATCGCCGCGGTGATCATCATCCATCGCCACCGCGGCAACCTCGCGCGGCTGCTCGCCGGAACCGAGCGCCGCGTCGGCCAGCGGCTGTAGGGTCAGACCAAGGGTCAGACCAAATGGTCTGACCCTTGGTCTGACCCCAACTAGGGAGGCGCATATTCGTCAGGTTGCGATACTCGGTGCAGGGGGGTGGGGAACCGCTCTTGCGGTGCATCTCGCCCGCGCCGGCCACGACACCTGTTTGTGGGCGCGCGACGCCGGCCTCGTGACCGACATGTCAGAGCGCCGCGCGAATGCGGTTTACCTGCCCGACATCCGCTTCCCCCCGCGTCTTCGGGTTACCGGCGATCTGGCCGAAGCGCTTCGCGGCGTCGAACTCGTCGTCGCCGCCGTGCCTTCCCACGGGACGAGACAAATCCTGAAACGCGCCGCTCCGATCATTCAGCGCGGGGCGACGGTCGTGAGCGCGACGAAGGGTCTCGAGCAGGACACGCTGTTCCGGATGTCCGAGGTGATCGAGCAGGAGCTTGGTCCGGATATTCACGTCGCCGTGCTCTCGGGCCCCAGTTTCGCAGCGGAGCTCGCCCGCCAGCTTCCCACCGCGGTCTCAGTCGCGTCCCGCGATGCCACCGTCGTCGAACAGGTGCAGGCGGACTTCCGGGCAGGTTACCTGCGCCTCTATGGCACCAGCGACGTCATCGGCGTCGAAGTGGGCGGGGCGTTGAAGAACATCATCGCCATCGCGGCGGGAGTCGCGGAGGGCCTTTCGCTTGGGCACAATGCGCTGGCGGGCCTCATCACGCGCGGGCTGGCCGAGATCACCCGCCTCGCCTGCGCCGCCGGCGCACAGCGCGAGACGCTCGCCGGGTTAACTGGCCTGGGCGACCTCGTGTTGACCTGTACCGGCGCGCTCAGCCGCAATCGCCACGTGGGCATCGAGCTCGCGCGTGGCCGTTCGCTGGACGACGTCCTGTCGGGGATGAAGATGGTGGCGGAAGGCGTGCGGACGACGGATGCCGCGCTCGCGCTGGGAGCCCGGCACGGCGTCGAGCTGCCGATTACCGCCCAGGTGGCCGAATTGCTTGGCGGCCGCAAGGATGCACGCACGGCGCTCTATGACCTGATGCTGCGGCCGCAACGTGCAGAGGCGGGATAATCATCTGTGGGTTTTTTTGATCGCCTTCGCGAGGGGCTGACTCGCACTAAAGAACAGCTGCTTGTCCGGTTCGACGAGATTGTCGAACGCGCCGACGCGCAGGGGCCCGAAGCCAGGGAAATCGACGTCGACACCGTCGAGGCGCTCGAAGAGCTCCTGATCTCGGCGGATGTCGGCATCGCGGCGACCGAGCAGATCGTCACCGCGGTCCGCAGCCGGGCGCGTCGGGGTGAAAGCCTGCGCGAGCTGGTCAAGAGCGAGATCCGGGGCATCTTCGACGCCGTCGACACGTCGGCGGCACTGAACGGTTACACGCCGCACGTCACGCTGATCGTGGGTGTCAACGGCACCGGTAAGACAACCACGATTGGAAAGCTCGCCAACCTGTTGAAGGCGTCCGGGAAGCAGCCGCTGGTGTGCGCGGCCGACACCTTCCGCGCCGCCGCTGTGGAGCAACTGGCGATCTGGGCAGATCGCGCGCATGTCGACATCGTTCGCGCGAAAGAAGGCTCCGATCCGGCTGCGGTCGTGTTCGACGCGATCCAGTCTGGAAAAGCGAAGGGCCGCGATCCAATTCTCGTCGACACGGCGGGCCGCCTGCACACGCGCGCCAACCTGATGAGCGAGCTCGACAAGATTCGCCGCGTCGCCGGACGTGCGGCCGAGGGGGCGCCGCACGAAGTACTGCTGGTACTCGACGCGACGGTGGGTCAGAACGGGCTGGCGCAGGCGCGCGAGTTCACCAGCGTCGCCGGCGTGACCGGGATCGTGCTCACCAAGCTCGATGGCACCGCCAAGGGCGGCATAGCGGTCGCTATCGCCCACGACCTCAAGCTGCCGATCCGCTACGTCGGCGTCGGAGAGGGTATCGACGACCTGATTCCTTTTTCCGCCCAGGACTACGTCGACGCCCTGTTTCAGCAGAAGTGGTAGACGACCCGTTTCGGCGCGCGGACGTGCGGTGGATGCGGCGGGCGCTCGAGCATGCGCGCCGCGCCATCGGCCGGACGACCCCCAACCCGCTCGTCGGCGCCTGTATCGTCACGCCTGAAGGCATCGTCGTCGGCGACGGTTGCCATGAACGCGCCGGCGAACCCCATGCCGAGGTGGCTGCGCTGGAGGAAGCCGGTGAGCGGGCACGGGGCGCCACGCTGTACTGCACGCTCGAACCGTGCGTCCATACCGGCCGCACCGGGCCATGCACCGAGCGGATCATGGCCGCCGGCATCGTCCGCGTCGTGGCTGCGATGGAAGATCCGTTTCCTCTCGTCCAGGGCCGGGGCTTCGCCGCTCTCAGGCAACGCGGCATCGTGGTCGAGACCGGCGTGGCCCGCGACGAAGCGGTGCGGTTGAACCAACCCTTCATCACGGCGATGCGTGAGAAGCGGCCTTTCGTGATCCTCAAGGCGGCCACCAGCCTGGATGGACGAATGGCGGCGGCGCCGGGCGAGCGCACGCAGCTCACCTCCGAGGCGTCGGCCCGTCACGCGCATTACCAGCGGGCCCAGGTGGACGCGATTGCTATTGGATCCGGCACGCTTCTCGTCGACGATCCCCTGCTGACCGCGCGCCTGGTGTACCGCGAACGGCCGTTGACGCGAGTGGTCTTCGACCGCGGGTTGCGCGCCTCGCCGGCGCGCACGCGTCTTTTCAACGCTGGCGTCGGGACCAGTGATAATAGTGACGTCGTCCGAGGCCAGGCGCTTTCACGCCGACCGCGCGCATGCGCTCGAAGGTGCGGGCGCAACGCTGCTCGAGGTCGACGATCCGAGCGTGACCGCGGCGATTCGCGCGTTGAGCGCCCACGATATCCAGAGCGTGCTGCTCGAGGGCGGCGCGGCAATACATCAAGCCGCGTGGGAAGAAGACGTCGTCGACTACGTGCAGCTCTATGTGGCGCCGATGACGATTGGCGCCAACGCACCCGGTTTCCTCGAGGGGATCGCGTTCACACCGGCGTCCCTGTACGAGCAGCGGACCCGGGCGCTCGGTCCCGACTCGTTGATTGAAGGATATGTTCACCGGCCTGATTGAGTCGGTTGGCGTGGTGTCGGAAACAGTCTCGAGCGAGGCGGGTATGCGTTTGCGCGTCCGTGCACCGTTGGCGTCCAATCTGCGTCCGGGCGACAGCCTCGCGGTGAACGGCGTGTGCTTGACAGTGATCGCTGCCTCAGACGGGGACGCGCAGTTCGACATCGGCCCGGAAACCGCGCGCGTCACCACCCTGGGTGGCCTGAGAACCGGATCCGAGGTCAATCTCGAGCGGGCCATGCGCGCCGACAGCCGCTTCGGCGGCCACTTCGTCCAGGGCCACGTCGACGCAATCGGCACGGTAAAGGCGACGCGAGACGAGGGCGATGCGCACTGGATAACGATTGGCTTCGGGGAGTCGCTCGCCGGCTACATGATCCCGAAAGGTTCCATCGCCATCGACGGGGTCAGCCTGACGATCGCCGCCCTGCGCGACGGCGAATTCGACGTGATGATCATTCCGTTTACCTGGGAGCACACAAATCTATGCGCAGTCACGGTCCGCGATCGCGTTAACCTTGAATGCGACATGGTCGGCAAATACGTCGCCCGCGCCGCGCAGCCGTACTTGCTGAAGAGTACGTAGGAGCCGGTTTCAGTCAGCCCGTCGCACATGACAACAAAGAACCCGAAAATCCGCATCGCTCGCCGCAAGGGCCCGTTTGCGTCCATCGAGGAGGCGATCGAAGCCGTCCGGGCTGGACGCATGATCATCGTTGTCGACGACGAGGACCGGGAGAACGAAGGCGATCTCTTCATGGCGGCGTCAACGGTGACCGGTGACGCGATCAATTTCATGGCACGACATGGACGCGGCCTCATCTGTCTCGCCCTGATGCCGGACCGGTTGGACGCGCTGGAGGTTCCGCTCGAGGTCAGCAACAACGCGGCGCGTCGCGACACGGCGTTCTGCGTATCGATCGACGCGCAGCACGGAACCAGCACCGGCATCTCGGCCGCTGACCGCGCCCGAACGGTGAAGGTGGCGATCGACCCTGAAACGAAGCCGCAGGATCTTGCGCGGCCAGGTCACGTGTTTCCGCTGCGCGCGCGGCCAGGCGGCGTCATGGTGCGCGCCGGGCATACGGAGGCGGCGGTCGATCTGGCGCGCATTGCCGGGCACGAGTCCGCTGGCGTCATCTGCGAAATCATGAATGACGACGGCACGATGGCGCGCGTGCCGGAGTTGACGAAGTTCGCGAAGAAGCACGGACTGTTGATGGTGACGATCGCCGACCTGATCAGTACCGCATGCGGACCGAGCGTCTCGTCAAGCGCGTGGCGTCGGCGGAGCTGCCGACGGAGCAAGGCGCGTTCCGCATCTTCGCGTATGAGAATCAGCTCGATAACGAGACACACATTGCCCTCATCCGCGGCGACATTAGCGACGGCAAGGACGTCCTCGTGCGGGTGCATTCGAAATGCCTGACCGGCGACGTCTTCCATTCAGGTCGCTGCGATTGCGGCGCGCAACTCGAAACTGCGCTCGCGCGGATTGCGAAGGAGGGGCGCGGCGTACTGCTGTATCTGAACCAGGAAGGGCGCGGCATCGGCCTGGCCAACAAGATTCGTGCGTACGAGCTCCAGGACCAGGGTCTCGATACGGTTGAGGCCAACGAGCGACTGGGGTTCAAAGCCGACCAGCGCGACTACGGCATCGGGGCGCAGATTCTGAGCGACCTTGGCGTCAAGACGATGCGGCTCCTGACCAACAATCCGCGCAAGTTCGTTGGCCTGCAGGGATACGGATTGGCGATTTCTGAAGCGGTCCCGCTCGAGATTCCGGCGTCCGATTCGACCCGCAAGTACCTCAAGACCAAGAAGGACAAGCTCGGCCACCGGCTTTCGTCGGTTTAGCCGGGTCCGCTTCGCGGAACCCGCCCTACATTCGCGGCCGCCGTGCGTAGGGCCCAGCGAAGCAGACCCGCCTGACTTGCCCGAGCAGCCAAAGCTCGCCTAAGATAAGGGTTTGCGCTAGTTGGGTTTAGCGCCATAGGACCCCGTCTTCCATGTTCGATTCGCTCAGCACCCGCATCCAGGACGCTTTCAAGTCGCTCCGCGGGGAAGTTCGGCTGACGCCCGAGCACGTGGAAACGGCGCTGCGCGAAATCCGTCTGGCGCTGCTCGAAGCCGACGTCAATTTCAAAGTCGTCAAGGCCTTCGTCGACAGGGTCCGCGATCGGGCGACTGATCAGGCGGTCCTGCGAAGTCTGACGCCGGGTCAACAGGTCATCGGCATCGTCCGCGACGAACTGCTGGCCCTGTTCGGGGACACCGAAGGCGGCCTGAAGAAAGACGCGCCGACACCACGCGTGGTCCTGCTGCTCGGTCTGCAGGGGTCGGGCAAGACGACGACGTCGGGCAAGCTCGGTAAGTGGCTGATCAGACAGGGACGGCATCCGCTGATGGTCTCCACGGACGTCAGGCGGCCGGCAGCAATCGAACAGCTGTCGGTGCTGGGCCAGAAGGCGGACATCCGGGTGCACACTCCGGAGACGATGGACCCGGTGGCGCGCGCGAAGGGCGCGGTGGCCGAGGCAAGGGCCACCGGGTTTGACACCGTGATCGTCGATACCGCGGGCCGTCTGCACATCGACGACGACCTGATGGACGAACTGCAGGCGATCAAGGATGCCGTGCAGCCGTCTGACCTGCTCTATGTCGCCGATGCGATGACGGGGCAGGACGCGATCAAGAGCGCCGGCGAGTTCAATCGCCGCGTCGGCGTCACCGGCGTCGTGCTGACGAAACTCGACGGCGACGCTCGGGGCGGCGCGGCGCTCTCGGTTGTCTCGGTCGTCGGCGTGCCGATTGCGTTTGTGGGGAGCGGCGAACGGCTCGAGGACCTCGAGCTGTTCCATCCCGACCGCATCGTCTCGCGCATGCTCGGGATGGGCGACGTGCTGTCGCTCATCGAGAAGGCCGAGCAGGCGATCGACGAAGACGAAGCGGCCGCGCTCGAAGAGAAGCTGCGGAAGAACGAGTTTACGCTCGACGACTTCCGCAACCAGCTGAAGACGATCCGGCGGATGGGGCCGCTCGAAAGCGTCCTCGGTATGATCCCCGGGCTCAGCGGCGTAAAGCAGCTGGCCGAGAACAAGCCGGACGAGAAGCAGATGGGGCGCATCGAGGCGATCATCTGCTCGATGACGCCGGAAGAGCGGCGCGATCAGTCGGTCATGAACGGCAGCCGCCGTAAGCGGATCGCGGCGGGCAGCGGCACCACGGTGGAGGAGGTCAACCGGCTCCTCAAGCAGTTCACCGAGATGCGCCGCGTGATGCAGATGATCGGGCAGGGCGGCATGGCCGGTCTCGGCAAGAACATGAAAGGGATGAAGCTGCCGAAGATGGCGCAGCAGGCCATGCAGGGCGGCGGATTCAAGGCGCCGGGCGGGAAGAAGCGGAAGAAGGGTGGGCCGTGGGGGCTCATCAAGACGAGGTAAAAATGCTGTCGATTCGAATGACGCGGGTGGGCTCGAAGAAGAAGCCCTTCTTCCGCGTGGTGCTGAGCGAAGCGCGCTCCGGTCTCCTGGGCGATGTCGTCGAGAACCTGGGGACCTACAATCCGCGGTCGAAGCCGGCGGAGTTCAACGTCAACAAGGAGCGGATGGAGCACTGGCTGAAACACGGCGCGCGGCCGTCCAGCTCGGTGAAGACGCTGCTGGCGAAGCACCTCACCCGCGACCTGTCGGCGCCAAAGGTCGAGGCGCCCGCGCCGCAGTAATGTCGACGACGGGCGACGGAAGCCCGCTTCGCGCGGTGATTGAGGTGGTGGTGCGGGCGCTGGTCGATCAGCCTGACGCCGTCCGGGTCACTGAAACGGAGCGGCGCGGCATGAGCATCCTGGAGCTGAAGACTGCGCCGGGCGACATGGGCAAGATCATCGGCCGGCAGGGACGCACGGCCGCGGCGCTGCGGACGCTGCTGGCGGTGACGGCCGAAAAGCACGGAAAACGGGCGCAGCTGGACATAAAGGATTGACGGATTTACCAATCGACGAATTGACGAATCGGTTTGGAAATCCGTAAATCCGTAAATCCGTCGATTCGCAGATTCGTCAATTTGACGATGGTTGATTGGGACGAGATGGCGGTGGTCGGCCGGGTGGCCAGGCCCCACGGTCTCCGCGGCGATGTCGTCGTCAATCCCGAAACGGATTTCATCGCCGAACGGTTCCGACCGGGAGCGACGCTGTGGACGCGATCGGGCGGACGCGAGGAACAGCTCACGATTGCGACCGCGCGCGTGCAGAATGGCCGGCCGGTCATCGGCTTCGAAGGACTGTCGAGCATCGAGGCGGTCGAGCGGCTCGCCGGACTGGAGCTGAGAGTTCCAGAGGCATCGCTGCAGCTGCTCGAGCCGGGCCGCTACTACGAGCATCAGCTGGTCGGCTGCTCGGTGGAGACGGCGGAAGGCGCGGCGGTAGGGACGGTCGTTCGGGTTGACAGCGGTGCTGGCGGCAGCCGGTTGGTGGTCGACGGCGCGCGTGGTGAAATACTGGTCCCGCTGGCGGCTGATATTTGCGTCGACGTCGACGTCGCCGCCCGGAGAATCCGGATCGAACCGCCCGAGGGACTGCTCGAGCTGAATGAAGTTCGACATCGTCACGATCTTTCCCCGGATGGTGGAGGCCGGACTCGCCGAAGGGGTGATCAGCCGGGGCGTTGAGCGCGGACTGCTGGACATCAAGGTCCACGATTTGCGCGACTACACTAGCGATCGGCACCGGAGCGTGGACGATGTCCCGTATGGCGGTGGGCCGGGCATGGTGATGAAGCCCGAACCGGTCGCCAGGGCGGTAGAAGCCATCCGGACGCGGCGTGGAGACCCGGATACCGTCGTGCTGCTGTCGCCGCAGGGGCGGCGGTTCACCCAGGCGGAAGCGGCCAGGATGAGCGGGCTGCGGCACGTGGCGTTCCTCTGCGGCCGATACGAGGGGATGGACGAGCGGATTCGCACGCTGGTCGCCACCGAGGAGCTGTCGATTGGCGACTACGTGCTGAGCGGGGGCGAGCTGCCGGCCCTCGTGGTCGTGGACGCGATCAGCCGACTGGTGCCCGGCGTGGTGGGCGACACGCGGTCGGTGGAAGAGGATTCGTTTTCGCGCGGGCTGCTCGATTACCCGCACTACACGCGTCCATCGGAGTTTGCGGGCCAGAAGGTGCCTGACGTGCTGATGTCGGGGCACCACGAGCTGGTCCGGCGGTGGCGCAGGAAGACGGCGATTCGACGGACGCTCGAGCGCCGGCCCGAACTGCTCGATCCGGCGGCGATGGACGACGAAGAGCTGGCGCTGCTCGACGAGATTCGGAAGGAACAGGAGACGGAACAATGACCGCGATGGAACTGGTTGAAAAGTCGCAGATGACGACCGCACGGCCCGATATGAAGTCGGGCGACACGGTCCGCGTGCACGTGAAGGTGCGCGAAGGCGACAAGGAGCGCATCCAGATCTTCGAGGGGATCGTGATCGGGCTGCACCGCGGCGGGTCGCGCGCCTCGTTCACGGTACGCAAGGTGTCGTTCGGCCAGGGCGTCGAGCGGATCTTCCCACTGCATTCGCCGACGATCGCCAAGGTCGACCTGGTACGGTCGGCGCGCGTTCGCCGCGCCAAGCTGTACTTCCTGCGCAACCTGAAGGGCAAGGCGGCCAGGATGAAGGAGACCGCCAGAAAGACTCAGTAAATCCCAACGCCCAACGCCCAACTCCCGAGCGTCTGGGAGTGGTTGGGAGTTGGGTTGTTGGGAGATGGGATTTCCCGATGGTTCGAACCCGTGCGATGCGCACCCTTGAGAACGCCATGCGGCGCTGGGGGTTCTATCGCGTCGCCGGGTGCGACGAAGTGGGGCGCGGATGTCTGGCCGGCCCGGTCGTTGCCGCGGCGGTAATTCTCGATCCCGACCGCTACATCTCCGGCGTGTGCGACTCCAAGATGATCACGGCGGCCGAGCGCGAGCGGCTCTACGGCGTCATTATCCGCAAGGCGCTCGCCTGGGCGGTGGCGTCGGCACCACCCGTTGAAATCGACGACATCAACATCCACCAGGCCTCGCTCCAGGCGATGCGGCGGGCAGTGCTCTCGATGGCGCCGCTGCCGGACCTCGTTCTCGTGGACGCGTTCAGGATTCCCGAGCTGCCGATCGCGCAGCGCCCGGTCCTGCACGGCGATCGGCGCTGCAGCGCGATCGCGGCGGCGTCGATTATCGCCAAGGTGACGCGCGATCGCGAGATGCTGCAGCACCACGCCGCCGACCCGCGCTACGGCTACGACCGCCACAAGGGATACGCCACGGCCGACCACCTGGCAGCGGTGGCTCGCCACGGCTACTCGGCGCTGCACCGCCGATCGTTCAGGCCACCGTCACTGTTTGATACGATCGAGTAATCCACCCCAGGCGAACCACGGTGCCCACAGATCCCGACACCGACCTTCGGAACGCGCACAGCCTGCTGCAACAGGGACAGCTCGACGAAGCGGTGCGGACCTACGTCCAGCTGGCCGACGACTACTGGCTCGAGGAGAAGTACTCGGAAGCGAACGCCGTCTACCAGAAGGTGCTCGAGGCGGACCACAACCACGATCACGCACTATGGCAGCTGTCCGACATCGCCGCCCGTCAAGGACGGGGGACCGAGGCCAAGCAGTACCTCATGCACCTGATCGACCTGCGGACGCTGCGCGGGGATGACCAGGGGCTGGCCGACTGCCGCAAGCGCCTCCAGGCGATCGAAGCGGCGGCGACCCCCACCCATGCGGCCCCGCACGGTTCTGAAATCGATCTGAGCGACGCCCTTGCGGATATAGGCGGCGACACGTGAAACGCCTGCTCCTGATCGCGTTCTTTTTCGAAGTCGGCTTCGTGCTGATCGTCATCCCGTGGTCGGTCTTCTGGGAGCGCAACTACTTTGCGCAGATGGCGCCGGCGATCGGGATGCTCACCACCAATTTCTATTTCCGTGGCGCGGTGTCGGGGCTCGGTCTGATCAATGTCGTCGCGGGCGTCGCCGACCTGGTGTCGCTGGTACTGGCTCGATCGTCGGAGCGCCCAGCCTCGATCAAGCCCACGCAGTTTGCCGAAGACTAGGGCAGCGGTGCGGCCCGTCGTCTGCATGATTACCGCGCCAGTCTCGTCCTCTCCGGCTGAAGAAGATCTGTTCCGGCGGATTGCGTCGGCCGCGCACGCCGGCGCGCATTTGATCCAGATTCGACAACCCGGGCTCGACGCGCTTCCCGCCATGCGGCTGGTCGAACGCGCGCTCCGCGCCGTCGAGGACACACCGGCGCGCATTCTCGTCAACGACCGGGTTGATGTGGCACTGGCGGCGGGCGCGCACGGGGTTCACTTGCGGAGCGATTCGATGGAAGCGAGCCGCGTGAGGGAGATTGCGCCGTCCGCATTCGTGATCGGCCGCTCCGTCCATTCCGCCGAGGAGGCGCTGGCGGCTGAACGGGCCGGCGGACTCGACTACCTGCTCTTCGGAACAGTGTTCGCCAGCGACTCGAAGCCGGGCGTCGCACCGGCCGGGGTCGAGCGGCTTGCCGACGCGTGCGCAGTCGTGGCCTTGCCGGTGCTGGCGATCGGCGGCATCAGCGCGGCAACCTGCGCGCCGGCCGCGCGCGCCGGCGCGGCGGGTTTCGCCGCCGTCGGCCTCTTCGCGAACGAGACGATCGAGGCGCTGCCGCAGGCGATGACAGGCGCGATCGCGGCGTTTGGCACCTTTGGAAGGCCTTCCCTAACATGAGGGCCAAAGTAGCGGCGGCAGACCACACCAGGCCCGACTTCGGGATGAAGATGTGCCGCCTGCGCGAGGAGCGCGGCGTATCGCTTCGCCAGATCGCGGACGCGAGGATGATCTCGATCGGCGCACTCGAGGCGCTCGAGCGCAGCGACATCTCGCGGCTGCCGGGCGGCATTGTTTCTCGTGCTTTTGTCAGGGCCTTCGCGATCGAAGTCGGAGCCGATCCCGAGCAGACCGTCGGCGACTTCATGGCGCAGTTCCCGGACGACTCGGTGACGGCCGGCAGTCCGCACGCGCCGAAACCGTCGTACGATCTGAACCAGCCGACGCGGCGCGGCGGGCCGATGACGGTCGCCACCGTCGTGGCCATCTGCGCCCTGATCGGCGTCATCCTGGTCTTCACTCTCGCGGCACGCCCCTAGGCCGGTTATTCCACATGGACTCACTGTTTCGTACGCCTTTTCTCGATATTTTCAAGCA
The DNA here is from genome assembly GCA_963750995.1 of uncultured Acidobacteriota bacterium. Taxonomy (GTDB): domain Bacteria; phylum Acidobacteriota; class Vicinamibacteria; order Vicinamibacterales; family UBA2999; genus CAVVST01. The sequence continues at coordinate 125,273 of CAVVST010000001.1, forward strand.
GGGCGGAGTCGACCGCGACATCCGCATGATGGTGGCGCAAGGCGCGCTGGGCCTGCGCGCCGAGGAACTCCGGCTGACGCTGGAGTTTCTGCTGACCGATGCCGATCCCGAAATTGCCAGTACGGCGGAAGCGACGCTGCTGGCCGTGCGCGCCGGCGACGCCGCCGCGGCACAGCCGTACGTGGCGCCCGACCCCGACCCGGAACCGGAAGAAAACCTGACGCTCGAAGAAAAGGAGAAGAAGAAGCAGTCAACGCTGCAGAAGATCGCGGCGCTCAATCCGGCCCAGCGGCTGGCGCTGGCGATGAAGGGCACCCGTGAAGAGCGCGCCGTCCTGATTCGCGATCCGAACAAGATCGTGGCCGTGGCCGTGCTGAGCAGCCCCAAGATCAGCGAGAGCGAAGTGTCGGGCATCGCGAAGATGGCCAACGTTTCCGAGGAGATCCTGCGGATCATCGGCAATACCCGCGCCTGGATGAAGAGCTACACGGTGACGAGCGCGCTCGTGAAAAACCCGAAAACCCCGATCGCCGTGTCGATGAACCTGCTGCAGCGCCTGAACGAGAAAGACCTGAAGCTGCTGACGACCGACCGCAATATCCCGGACGTCGTGCGGACCGCTGCCCGCAAGAAGCTCGCTCCGGTGCACTGATTATTTCCGGCGCCTGGACCATTCGCGCTGCATCTGCGCGATCCCTTCCATGTAGACCGTGGCTTTCTCGCGATCGTCCTCCGCGGCGAGGCTCTTCAGGAGCTCGATCGCGTGATCGAAGTCGTGATCGATGGTCTTCCTGGTCGTCTTGAAATAGATCGCGCGGATTTCGGCGAGCACAGCCTTCGGATCCGGTGGCCCTCCGGGCTTCAACGACTTGAGTGGCACAAACGCCATCGAGAGATCAGCCTCGCGGCCGGCTGCGGCGGAGTAGAGGCCGCAGCTCATCGACGCCGCGCGTATTGAGGACGACCTCAGGGGTGGCCCAGGCACGGCGCGCCGTCTGGATACCCCAGCGCAGGTTGCCGAGTGCCGTGACGGAGTGCGCGTCGGTCGAAATCACCAGCCGCGCGCCGCGTTCGTGCGCGAGGCGGGCGTGCGCGTCGTTCAGATCCAGCCGATCCACCTGACAGTTGATCTCGAGGGCGACACCGTTCCGCGCGGCCATCGCGATCACCTGCTCGACGTCGAGACGCAGTCCGTCGCGCTTGAGCAGCAGCCGGCCGGTGGGGTGGCCGAGCACGTCGACCCAGGGAGAGTCGAGGGCACGGAGCACGCGGTCGGTCATCTGCTGGATGTCCTGGCTGAAGTGCGAGTGGACCGAGGCGATCACCAGATCCAGCTCCGCGAGGCAGTCGTCTGCGAGGTCGAGGCGTCCGTCCGCCAGGATGTCGCACTCGATGCCGGCGAGCAGCGTCAGCCCGTCGAACCGGCCGTTGAGCGAGCGCACGCGGGCAGCATGCTCGAGTGCTCGATGCTCGTCGAGCCCATTTGCCATCGCCAGCGCCTGGCTGTGGTCCGTGATGGCGATGTAGCTGTGCCCGCGCCGGTGAGCGGCGGCGGCCATCGACTCGAGATCGTCGCGGCCATCTGTCGCCGTCGTGTGCATGTGAAGGTCGCCGCGGATGTCGGCTTCCGCGACCAGCCGCGGCAGCCGCCGCTCCAGCGCCGCCTCGATTTCGCCGCGATGCTCGCGCAGCTCAGGATCGATCCATGCCATTCCGAGGGCTTCGTAGATCGATGCCTCAGTCTCACCGGCCACGCGTGAGTTGTCATCGGTGCGGTACAACCCGTACTCATTCAACTTGCAGCCGAGATGGATGGCGCGGTCGCGGAGCGCGATGTTGTGCGCCTTCGAGCCGGTGAAGTACTGCATGGCCGCGCCGCGGCTTTGGATCGGCACCAGCCGCACGTCGGCCTGGTAAGCGCCGCGAATTCGAACGCTCGATTTCGTGTCGCCCTGACCGAGGACTCGCTCGACGCCTGGAAACGCGAGAAAGGCCTCCATCAACGCAGGGTTGCCGCCGATCGCCAGGATGTCGAGGTCGCCGCACGTCTCGCAGCCGCGGCGCAGGCTGCCCACCGGGATGAAATCCACGTCCGGTGCCCGCCCGCGCAGGTAGCCGACGAGTTCGGCCGAGACCGATACGGTATCGGCGAGCAGGTGGCGGCCGGTGTCCTTCTGCCGTTCTTCCACGGCTTTCAGGATGAGCGCTTCTTTCTTCGCGCCCATCCCTTTCAGATCGCGCAGCCGGCCGCTTCGCGCCGCCTCGGCAAGCTCCTCGACGGTGGTGATGTTCAACGAGGAGTACAACAGGGCGACGGTCTTTGGCCCGACACCCTGGAGACGCAGCAGGTCGAGGATGGTCGGCGGAAATTCCTGGAGCAGCTCCTGGTGATACAGGCAGGTCCCGGAAGCTGAGAGTTCCAGGATCTTCGCAGCGAGATCCTTGCCGATGCCCGGCAACGCACGCAGCTGGGGTTCGTCCATTCGTGCCACGGGATCGCCCCACGCCGCGAGCGTGTCGGCGGCGGTGCGATACGCGCGGATCTTGAACGCGTTTCCCCCCTTGATTTCGAGCAAGTCGGCGATTTCCGCGAAGACCTGCGCGACCTGCTTGTTATCCACGCGCGAGACCGTGCCGTTCGATGCGGAAATCCAGCAGCCGCGCGCCCCCGGCGGCAAGGGCGTCGCGGATGGCGCCCCTGCGATCCGGCGGCCCGTAGCAGAACAGGCACCCGCCGCCGCCGGCGCCGCAAACTTTGGCGGCGGTCGCACCCGCGCGGTACACCCTGGCAATGAGGTCGTCGATTGCGGGAGTGGAGACGCCGGGGGCAAGACGCTTACGGGTGTCCCACTCCGCGGCGATCGCGGAGCCGACCTCGTCCCAGTCCTGTTTCGCGAACGCGTCGCGCATCGCCGCCGCGGCGTCTCGAATCCGTTCGAAACAGTCGAAGACGTGGCGGTCGCCGTCGATATGCTTCTTGGTGATCTCCCAGTTGTTGGTTCCGGAATTGCGAGGCTCGCCGGTGTAGCAGAGGACCAGCCGGGATTCGAGTTCCGGAATCCCGACATCCAGCGGCACGCGGCGGATGCCGTCGACGTCCAGTTCGAGCGCGGCGATACCGCCATACAGCGCCGGCCGGTAATCCTGCAGTCCGGTCGGCACGCGGATCGCCTGCGCCTCCACGTTCATCGCCACCTGCAGCAGCGCTTCCGGCTCGTAGTGGGTACGCTGCCATTCGGCGAGCGCTGCGCACACGGCGACATTCAGCGCGGATGATCCTGCGATCCCCGCTCCGGCCGGCGACTCGCACGACGTCGTCAGCGTGATGCCGCGAGCTTCGAAGAAATGGGCGAGCAGCGACAGGAGCCTGAGCTCACCACGCTGGCGCAGCTCCATCCAGTTGTCCGCTTCGACGGTCGTGCCGGTATCCTGCGAGGTGATCACGATTCGCGAGTCGCGGCGGTTTTCGACCGTGGCGTGCGCGCGCAGGCTGATGGCGGCGTTGATGGTCTGAGCGCCGGGATGGAACAGGTAAAGAGGCCAGATGTCGAGCGTGCCCCCCGCCAGATCGATGCGGGTGGGCGCGGAGGTAGCGATACGCACGACGTGAATTATAGAACCTGGGTTCTGTAGATAATTAGGTGTGCCGTCGAATGTTCGCCGCAACATCGGGCAGCTGCTGATCGGCAGCCTGCCGGCGAGGACGATCCCAGCCGAGATGCGATCGCTGGCGCGCGAGTTCCAGCTTGGGGGCGTGATCCTGTTCGCGCGGAACATCGAGGCGCCCGAGCAGGTCGCCGAGCTGTCGCACGACATTCAGTCGCTCGCGTCCGGCGCGCCGCTCTGGGTGAGTGTGGATCAGGAAGGGGGCCGCGTCGCACGGCTGCGGGCGCCGTTCACCGAGTGGCCGCCGATGGCCGTGCTCGGCCGCGCCGGTGACGCGGCGCTGGCCTCGCGGTTCGCCGTGGCGCTGGCGGCGGAGCTCAGGGCGGTCGGCATCACCTTGGACTACGCGCCCGTACTCGACATTCACACCAACCCGAAGAACCCGGTCATCGGCGATCGCGCACTCGCCGAGGACGCCTCCGCGGTGGGGAAGCTCGGCGCCGCGATCGTGCGTGGGTTGCAGGACAACGGTGTAGCGGCGTGCGGCAAGCATTTCCCCGGGCACGGCGATACGTCGGTTGATTCGCACGTGGCGCTGCCGGTCGTGGAGCATCCGCCCGACCGCATCCGCCGGGTGGAAGGCGTGCCCTTTCGCGAGGCGATCGCCGCCGGCGTCGCGTTCATCATGACCGCTCACGTGCTGGTGCCGTCGCTCGACGAGGAGAAACCGGCGACGCTGTCGCGACGCATCGTCTACGACCTGCTGCGGGACGAACTGGGGTTCGAAGGGGTCATTCTCAGCGATGACCTTGAAATGAAGGCGCTGGCCGCGACCTATGCCGTACCTGACGCGGCCGTCCAGGCGATTGCCGCGGGCTGCGACGCCGTGCTGGTCTGCCGCCACCTTGTTGAAGACCGCGGCGGCGACATTGAGGCGCAAGCGGAGGTCCTGGAAGAGCTCATTCACGCCGTCGAGGACGGCCGCATTCCGTACAAGCGCCTGGAAGATGCCCTGACCCGCAATCGCCGCGCCAAGGAACGGTTCCTCGCCGCAGCGGTAACGGCCGGCGCCAAAGACCTCCGAACCGTCGTCGGCTGCGATGCCCATCGTCGTATTGCCGACGAGATGGCTGCCTATCTCTAGAACATGTCGTTCACGCTTCTCGGTTCTCGGTTCTCGGTTCGGGTTCAGGTTCAGGTTCGGTTCGGGGTTCAGGGTTCGGGGTTCGAAGTTCGCCCGGCCCGGCTGAAGGCGGCCATTACGCCCGCGGACGAAGATGCCGCCGGTGGCTGCTCTGTGGCCTACGTAGTGTCCGGCTTTAGCCGGACCGAACGCGAACGTGAACCCGAACCGGGAAGCGAGAACGTCAGAAGGGTGAAGGACGGTAGCGGCGTCTGCGCGAGGCGTGGGTGATCAAGCCGCCCGCACTGAAGACCGGCGATCGGATTGCCGTCGTCGCGCCCGCCAGCTCCTTCAATCGCGCGGAGTTCGATCTCGGGATCGCGGAACTGCGGCGGCTCGGATTCGAGCCGGTGTTCGACGACTCGGTCTTCGAGACGTCGATGTTTACATCGGGATCGGCAGCCGTGCGCGCGGCCGCCTTCAAGCAGGCGTGGGACGACCCGGATGTCTCCGCGCTGCTGGCGGTGCGTGGCGGCTACGGCAGTGTGCAGCTGTTGCCGGAGCTGACGGCGTGGCATCCGCAGCGGCGTCCGAAGTTGTTCATCGGGTACAGCGACAATACGTCGCTTCTCTCGTGGCTGAACTGCCAGTGCGGCGTGGCGGCGCTGTTCGGGCCGATGATCGAGGGCCGTCTTGCGCGCGGCGCCGAGGGATATCACGAAACGTCGTTCCTGCAGCTTGCGCTGGGGAAGGGGGCGGGGCTGGAACTGAGGCCGCCGGGACTGTCGGTCATCAAGCCGGGCGATGTTTCCGGTCCGATGTTCGGCGGCACGCTGACTCAGCTTGCGGCGTCGATGGGGACGCCGTATGCGTTCGATCCCCCCGCCGACTACGTGCTGTTCATCGAGGACGTGAGCGAGCGGCCGTATCGTCTCGACCGCATGCTCATGCAGCTGCGTCTCGGAGGGCTGCTCGCGAGGGCGAGCGCGATGGTGTTCGGCGAAATGCGCGCGTGCGACGAGGCATCGGGAAAGCCCACCGCCCGCGACGTGGCCGCGAACTTTGCCGACGATGTGCCGGGACCAGTGATCTTCGGGTTTCCGTCGGGCCATACCACCGGACCGTGCTGGACGCTTCCGCTCGGTGTTCGCGTGCGCGTGAAGACCACGCCGGATCCGGTCGTGATCGTCGAGGAATCGCCCGTTGACTGACGCGCGGCACATTCATTTCATCGGGATCTGCGGGACGGCGATGGCCACTGCCGCGGCCCTCCTCAAGCAGCGTGGACACGATGTGCGCGGCTCCGACCAGAATGTGTACCCGCCGATGAGCGATTTCCTCGAGGCCGAGCGCATTCGAACGTTGACGGGATTCTCACCGGAGCACATCACCTCCGACATCGATCTCGTCGTCGTCGGCAATGCGATTTCACGCGGCAATGTCGAACTCGAGACGGTGCTCGAGAGGAAGATACGTTACTGCTCGCTGCCAGAGGTCGTGCGCGACCACTTCTTGTGGAATTCCCGCTCGATCGTCATTGCCGGCACGCACGGCAAGACCACGACGACGTCGTTGACCGGATGGCTGCTGACGCACGGTTCGCTCGACCCCACCGTGCTGGTCGGCGGCATCGCGCTGAATTTCGGTGACGCCGGGTCGAGTTACCGGCTCGGCGATGGCCGCGACTTCGTCATCGAGGGCGACGAGTACGACAGCGCGTACTTCGACAAGACGGCAAAGTTTCTCAAGTACCTGCCGGACATCGCCGTCATCAACAACATCGAGTTCGACCACGCTGATATCTACGCCGATCTCGACGCGGTCCGAGTGGCGTTCCGGCGGCTGGTCAACCTGGTGCCGAAGAACGGTCTCCTGCTGCTCGGGTCGGACAGCGTGCATGCCGCGGCGCTCCGGCCCTACGCGGTGAGCCCGGTTGAGACGTTCGGGACCAGCGAAGATGCCACCTGGCAGGCGTCGGGCGTGACCCACGCCGACGGTGTGACTCGATTCGAGGTGCGCCGCGCCGGCGACATGGTTGGCAGGTTCGAGTCGCCGCTGCTAGGCTTGCACAACGTCCGTAATGCGCTCGCTGCTATCGCCGTGGGCAGCCATCGCGGCCTTGGTGCGGCCGAGCTGGCCGCAGGCCTCAGGAGTTTCAAGGGCATCAAGCGACGGCTTGAAATCGTCGGCATCCGGCGCGACGTCACGGTGCTGGACGATTTTGCCCACCATCCAACCGCTGTTCACGAAACCCTGTCCGCGCTCCGTACTGGATTTCCGTCGCGGCGTGTCTGGGCTGTTTTCGAGCCGCGGTCCGCCTCGTCGTGCCGGCGAGTGTTCCAGCAGGACTTCGCCGCCGCATTCGGCGCGGCGGATGAAGTCGTCATCGCCGGCGTGTTCCGGTCGTCGCTGCCGGAAGCCGAGCGCCTCTCCGCCGAACAACTTGTCGACGATCTCCGCACGCAGGGGCGGCACGCACGTCACATCCCCCTCGTCGACGACATCGTCCGCACCGTCGTGTCCGAGCACCGCGCCGGCGACGTGGTTGTCCTGATGTCGAACGGCGGGTTCGGCGGCATCCACCAGAAGCTGCTGCAGGCACTGGAATCGGGGTCGGGGGTCATTTCCGGAGGACACTCCTGAGGCCCCCGACTGTTCTCCAGAAATGACCTCCGACCCCATTAAACAGGCTGGCGATTCGGCGTTGCTGCTCGAGGTGGGTGACGCCGTGATCGATCCTGACGTGAACGCGCGGGCGCACGCGATTGCGCAAGTCGTCCGCGAGCGGGGAATTCCGGGTGTTCGCGACGTCGTCTCGACATTCCGGTCAGTCGCGATTTTTTTCGATCCGCTCGCCACCGACGTTGCGGCGGTCGCCGCCGCGTTGCACGACGCCGCTGTCACCAACTCTACGAACGATCGGAGACGGTGGGTAGACATCCCCGTCGTCTATGGGGGTGACGCCGGCCCTGATCTGGCGGACGTCGCCGCCTTCGCTCGATGCTCGACCGACGAGGTCGTCGCGCGCCACGCGGCGAAGCGTTATCGCGTTTATATGCTCGGGTTTCTTCCGGGATTTCCGTACATGGCGCACACCGATCCCTCAATCGCGGCGCCGCGGCACGCAGCGCCACGCCTGCGGGTGGCGGCAGGATCGGTGGGAATCGCCGGCGCGCAGACGGGGATCTATCCGCGAGAATCGCCGGGCGGGTGGCGGATCATCGGACGCACACCGCTGACGCTCTTTGATCCGACTCGGACCCCGCCGGCGCTGCTTGCGCCTGGTGACGAGGTTCGATTTGTGCCGACCAGCCCAGAGGAAGCGTCCGATCTAGGTCGAAATGCGGTCAGCCGGAAGGCGGCCACGACGCACGCGGGAACTGCGCGTGGAGTCACGGTACTGCGTGCCGGACTACTGACGACGGTGCAGGATTCGGGGCGGTGGGGGCATCAAGACCTCGGCGTGCCCGTGGGCGGTCCGATGGACTACGCCGGACACAGGATGGCGAACGCCATCGTCGGCAATCCTCCCGATGCTGCGACGCTTGAAGCCACGCTGGTCGGCCCTGAGCTGAGATTGGAGCAGGAAACGCGGATCGCGGTCACTGGCGGCGATTTGCGCGCAACACTGGACGGCGCAGACGTGTCACTCCCGGCGCTCCTTCGGTGTTCGAAGGACAGCGTGCTGCGCTTCGGCGATCGCCGGACCGGGACGCGCGCGTACGTGGCGTTCGACGGCGGGGGCATCGCCACCGAGCCCGTTCTGGGCAGCCGCGCTACCCACGTGGCCAGCGGACTGGGAGGCATTGCTGGCCGTCCACTCAAGACAGGCGATCGGGTCCCGCTCGGAACGGGTACGAACCGCGGTGCCACCGCCTCAATATGGCCGCGCGACGTTCCAGCCGGTGGGGCGCGATTGCGCGTGCTTCCCGGCCCCCAGGTTGACCATTTCGAGCCGTCGGCGCTCGAGGTGCTGCAGCGCACGCGCTTCACGATCTCGCCGCGGTCCGATCGAATGGGGTACCGATTGTTGGGTGGGACCATTGCCGCGCGCGGTCGCGGCGACATGATCTCCGACGTGACGTTCATGGGCGGCCTGCAGATACCGCCATCCGGCGACCCGATCCTGCTGATGGCGGATCGGCAGACGACCGGTGGGTACCCGCAGCTTGCCGTGGTCATTACGGCCGACCTGCCGGCAGCCGGTCAGCTCGGACCGGGCGACTGGATCGAGTTCGAGGTCTGCCGGCGGGCCGATGCCATCGCCGCGCTCGTCGCGGCGGAGGGGAAGATTCTTGCCGTCCGTTGATCGGTCGATTGCGACGCAATCGGACGTGCCGCTGGCGCCGCTGACGACGCTCGGCGTAGGCGGAAGGGCGCGGTGGTTTGTGCGGGCTGAGGCGGTGAGCCAGGCCGCGGCTGCGATCAGATGGAGCGGCGACCAGGGCGTGCCCCTGTTCGTGCTCGGCGGCGGCAGCAACCTGGTGGTTGCGGACCACGGTTTCGACGGCCTCGTGCTGCAGATCGCGTTTGCCGGTCTCGACTTCCAAACTCAGCGCGAGCAGACGCTGCTACGCGTCGGCGCCGGCGAGCCCTGGGACAAGGTGGTGGCGGCCGCCGTGGTGCGCGGGCTCGCCGGCCTCGAATGCCTGTCTGGTATTCCCGGCACCACCGGCGGAACGCCAATTCAGAACGTGGGAGCGTATGGACAGGACGTGTCCCGGACCATCACCAGCGTAACCGTGCTGGATCGCGCGACCGGGGCCACGACGATGCTCTCCGGCGCCGAGTGTCTTTTCGGGTATCGTTCGAGCCGCTTCAAGGGTTCGGACGCCGGCCGGTACGTCGTCTGTGACGTGACGTTTAGCCTGGCGAAGACGCCGCCGACCGTGACCTACCCTGACGTCATCAGCGAATTTGAGCGGAACGGGATTCGCGCCCCGACGGTCGCTGACGCGCGAGACGCGGTATTGACGGTTCGGCGCCGGAAGGGAATGGTCATCGATGCGGCGGATCCCGATACGCGCAGCGTGGGGTCCTTCTTTATGAATCCCGTGGTCGCCGCGCATCAACGCGCGCGGCTCATGGCGGAGGTGGGCGGCGATGTTCCCGCCTACGAACTCCCCGGGGGACAGCTGAAGATTCCGGCCGCGTGGCTGATCGAGCAGTCGGGTTTCGCGCGCGGTTCGAACTGTGGCGGCGCCGGCATTTCGTCCAAGCACCCGCTGGCGATCGTGAACCGGGGCGGCGCCACGGCACGCGACGTGTTGGCGCTGGCGGTGCAGATCAAGCGGCGTGTCGCGGACCGTTTCGGCATCCGCCTTCGCCCAGAGCCGGCATTTGTGGGATTCGGCGATCATCCCGACGTAGCGTTTCTCCAGGAGACCGAGAACTGAATGTCGACATTGCTGATTGAAGGCGGCCACCGGCTGCAGGGGCGCGTAGCGGTCGAAGGCAACAAGAACGCGGCACTGCCGCTGCTCGCCGCGTGCCTGCTGACGGAAGACGAGTGCGTGTTGACCAACGTCCCGCGGATCGGCGACGTCGAGGTGATGGCGCGGCTTCTCCTCGATCTCGGCGCCGAGGTGGAGGGCATCGGCAGCACGACCCTGCGCGTGCGCGCCCCACAGCTGCACAGTCACGTGCCCGATCGGGCGCTGGTTGGCCGGCTGCGCGGGTCGGTGCTGTTGCTCGGGCCGCTCCTCGCGCGCGTCGGCCGTGCGCATATCGCGCCCCCGGGCGGCGACTTTCCGGCACGGCGATCGATCTCCACGCACCTCGGCGCGCTGGTCGCCATGGGTGCGCGGCAGAACATTGGCGCCGACCATGCGCTCGAGGCGCCTGACGGGTTGACGGGGGCGTCGATGTATCTCTACGAAGCCTCGGTGACCGGCACCGAGACAGCGCTGCTTGCAGCCGCGAGCGCCAAGGGGGTCACCGAAATCCGTCACGCCGCCGCCGAGCCGCACGTCGTTGAGCTGTGCGAGTTCCTGCAGAAGATGGGCGCCGGCGTATCGGGAATCGGGAGCACGAAGATTCGCGTCGAAGGCGTCCCGCGGCTGCACGGGGCCGAGCATCGCCTGGGCGGCGACTACATCGAGGCGGGCAGCTGGGCGGTCGTCGGCGCGGCGACCGGCGGCGAGATCGACATCGAAGGCGCGCGCGAAGAGGACATCGAAGTCGTGGCCGCGGTCATGAAACGGATGAACGTACGCTGCGGCATGCGCGACGGGGTCTTCCAGGTGAAACCGTCGAAGCCGATCGCCGTTCGCCGCATCACGACCGGTCTCTGGCCGGCGTTCCCAAGCGATCTCGTGAGCCTTGTGACGGTGCTCGCGACGCAGGCCGACGGCCGCACCCTGGTGCACGACTGGATGTACGAGCTTCGCCTGTTCGCTCTCGAGCAGATGAGCGGCATGGGTGCGGATCTCTTTCTCGCTGACGCGCACCGCATCATCGTCACCGGGCCGACTCGCCTGCGTGGCGGCCGCGTGCTCGACAGCCGCGATCTGCGCTCCGGAATGTCGTTGATCGCTGCGGGGCTGGCTGCCGAAGGGCAGTCGCGCGTGTTGCCGCTCGAAACAGTTGAACGGGGCTACAGCCAGCTGGTCGAGCGCCTGCAGGCGCTCGGGGCACGGGTGGCGAAGGTCGAATAGAAGCCGGTGGAATAGTGCCTAACGCGGCGGCGGTGGCGGCGCCGGCGTCGGCTGCGGCGCCGGCGGCTGGATCGGAGCCGCGGGCGGCAGTGGCATATCGGGCGGCGGCGTTGGCTGAGCCGGCTGTGGCTGCGCGGCTGGTGGCAGCTGCGGCGTCGGCTCGAGGACGACCGGCAAGTCGATCACCCCGCCCGTCCCCGCCGTGCCGGCGCGGCCGACGCGGAACGGCCGTAAATCGTCCTCGGTCAGGTCAAGCACCCGTACAGATCCGCGGCGTCAACGTCAGGACGATGTCCGATTCCTGAGTCTCGCGTCGGTTATGCGCGAACAGGCGGCCGACGAGTGGAAGGTCGATCAGTCCCGGCACGCCTTCCAGGACCCGGCGTTCGTTGTCGCGGATGAGGCCCGCCAGCAGGTTCGTCTCGCCGTCTTGCAGGCGGATCACCGTGTTGATCTCGCGGTTGCCGAACGTGGGCAGACCACCGAAGCCGGTCCCGGAAATGCTGCTGACGAGAATCTTGAGCGCCAGCGAGACCTGGCCGTCGTGATGCGTCCGCGGCGTGATGTCGATGTTGACGCCGATGTTCTCGTAGTTGAACGAAGTGATCGGCTGCTGCGCAACGCCGCCCGTGGCGATTGGCGAAAACACGGTGACCGGTACCGGCACTCGCTCGCCGAACCGCGCCTGTGCGGGCATGCCTTCCGACGTCCGGAGCTGCGTGTTGGCGAGGACGCGTGTGTTGTTATCTGTCTTGAGCAGCCGGTAAAACAGACCCGGCACGTTCGTCAGGAAGACGCCCGAGTTGCTGAGGTCCTGCAGGTCCCGCAGCGTCAAGCCTTCGCGGTTGACGTCAACCTGGCCGTCGATGCCCGGTGATCCGGGTGAGGCGATCTGCAAGCCGTATTCGCGGAGCCGTGTGCGGTCGAATTCGAGCAGCTCGACGTCGATGACGACCTCGGGCCGCGCCTTGTCGATCGCCGCGATCAGGCTGCCCGCGGCGGCGACGCGCTCGGGGGTGTCCTTGATTGAGAGGGCATTGGTCGCGGTGATCGGCGCGAGCCGGCGGTTATCGATCACGATGCGGAGCAGGTCCAGCGTTTCCTTCACGTCCGCGTTGCTCAGGTAGAACGTGCGGACGATTTCTTCTTCGTATTCCGTCCGCTTCGCCGGTGTATCGGGAATGACGGTTATCGTCCGCTGCGCCGTGACGCGATAGAAGTTGCGGGTCGCGGTCGACAGCGAGGCGAGCGCTTCGGTGAAGAGCGCGTTACGCAGGTCGATCGTCACCGGCTGATCGCGGAACTGCGGATCGAACACGATGTTGACGTTCGCCATGCGCGCCAGCGCGGTATAGACGTCGCGGCTGCTGGCATCGCGGAAGGTAAGCGCGGTCGGCAGCCTGATGTCGGCCGGCAGGTCGAAGCCTGTTGGCTGCAGGTTCTGCGAGCGTTCGATCAGCGTCTCGAGCTGGGTCTTGCCGGACGTGGCGATCGCGACGCCGGCGCGAACTTCCCGCACGTACGATCTCGAGCAGCTGCTGGACGGTGGAGTCGTTGGGGTTCAGCTCCGCGGCCAGCTGCAGCTCGACCAGCGCTTCGTTCAGCCTGCCGGCGGAGTGGAATCGTCGCGCACGGGTGAAATGGTCCTGCGCGGCCCGCAGGCTGGATCGCTCCAGACCCTGGCGTGCCGAGCGGTTGTCGGGATTGGCCTGCAGAGCCCGCGTGTACTCGACAACGGCGCGGTCATAGTCCTGTGCGGCTTCGGCGTTCTCCCCGGCCCGGAGTGCCGAGGTCGTCGCGCAGCCTGCGAGTGTGATGGTCGCAAGGAGGAGGAGGAGTCGCTTAGTTGCGTGTGCCATCAGTGATGACGTCGACGCCGCGCGGAACGCGGAACGCAAACTCCTTATCGGATATTCCCTGGTTTTCCTTCAGATTCGTAAAAGTCAGGGTGGAATCGCCCCCCTGGCGGTCGCGCGTGGTCAGGGCGCGGATCTGCAGGGTGGCTGGATCGATCGCCACCACCAGGTACTCGTATTCCGGCTCCGACTGCCGCGGCGTCAGCTTCAGGCTGGTGGTCCCGGGCGGCATTGCCGCCCCGGCCGGCGCGGTCTCAGCGTAAGTGGCGGTGAAATCACGTGCGATATCGCCCTTGCCTGCCAGGAACAGCGCCGGGGTCGTCGCCTGGTTGTCGGAAGGCATCGACGCCACCAAGACCTGCTTATCCTGCGGCAGGTAAGAGTAGACCTTCTGGCCGTCGGAGACGAACTCCTTTTTCTCGGGCGCTGTATAGACCCAGCGCATCCGGCCGGGCTTTTTGATCTTCACGTTGCCCCGCTCGGTCGTTTGGGTGCGCAGCACGCCGCCGCGATAGGTATGAACGAAGTCGGCGGCGAAGTCGCGGACGCCCTGGTAGCGCTGCTGCAGCGATTTCGCCAGCGCATCGGGCGCTGGTCGCGCCTGCGCGCCGGGGAGCGCCGGGAGAAGGCAGAACGTGAGAAGGACGAGCGCGGGGCGAAACAGCATCGGATCCTCAGGCACCTTCAAGCTTCGCGCCAAGAACAGCAGGTCCTGGGCCTCAGGGCTCACGCCTCAGCAGGCCCGCACGAGCGAGCTGGAGTGTGGCCACAGGGAGACGAAAGCGTGGCTGGATCGCATACAGGCTCGCCCAGTAAAACGGCTGAGACGGCACTCCGGCGGGGCCGAACCAGACGAGGCTGATCCCCCGCTCGATGATCATGACGTGCTCGCGGCCTCGGAGGACGTGGCCGAAGCCGGCGCGTCGAAATGTATCTGACGGCAGCCAGGAGTCCATCCGGACCGTCAGCGATTCGTCGAGAAGCTGCACGCGGTCGGTGAATGGCCGATTGGACGCCCGGTGATACTGCACCGACTCGCCAGTGACCCCCGCAAATACCTCGAAGGCAGCCCCGGAAGCCGCCGCCGAGTCGTCCTCCCCAGCCAGCGATCGCAGCGCCGCCGTCAGTTCCTCGGGGTCGAATCCCACCTCGCGCGGGGGCGTCAGCACGCTCATCACGTACGGCATTCCGGCCGGCACGGCGTCGGCTGCCTGCTCCAGCGTTCGAATCGGCAGGGCATCGTCTGGAAAAAGGGGATAGGCCGGCCCGTACGCGGCCACGACATCGGCGCGCCGCCTGTGGCGTAGGACCGAGATCGCGGCCAATCCGGTGGTTGTCGGCCACGAGAAATGGCCAATGTGTCATCACCTCACCCAGCCGCAGCCAGGCCAGATCGGGGCGGAGATGGCGTTGTGTGTAGAGGAGGACGTTTTCCAGCTGCCAGTTCATCTCAGACACGAGGAGCGCGTTCTGCTCGTCGATACCAAGCGAGAGGCGGGCAATCACCTGCTCAGCGCGCCGGTCATTGTGTCGATCGACGGCCGGCCACGTCGACCAGCCGCGCCATCCGACGTAGAGGAGCGCTGCGGTCGCCACGATTGCGCGCAGGGTGGACGAACGCCGTCGCATGCACCATGCGATCCCCGCGCCGGCACACAACGCCGTCATGAAGTGACCCGGCAGGAAGAACACGTGCGTGTCGCCGACGTTGTAGGTGAACGCAAATGCCGCGTTGATCGCCAGCGCCGTGACAATCAGCACGGCCCACAGGCGTGATCTCCGCCACAGTCCGACGATGCCGACGGCGGCGAGCGCGAGTCCCGCGGCGCCGAACTGCTGCCGCGCGTCGAACCACCACATCGCGAGCCGATCGGAGGTCTGGCTGGCCTGGATACCGAGGACCATCGTGTCGCGCCAATCCTGTTTCGTGGTGTCGAACCAGAATGCCGCCGCGCGATTCATCCAGCCGGCCGGCGCGTCGTAGGCAGTCCAGACCGCCATCAGGTTCGGCAGATACTGGACCGCTCCCATACCAATCGCTGCGAGCGTGACCGCGACCACTCGCGTCCTGAACAGGTTCGCGGGTTTGGGCGATCGTCTGCAGCAGGAAAACCGCGAATGGCACCAGCAGCAGAATCATCGAGAAGTGGTTGCCGAAGCCGACTGCGTAGGCGATGAAGAACGCCGTCAGGCGGGGCAGGGTTGGCTTGGCCGCGTAAGCCCCCAGTAGAAGCAGGCACAGCCCGATCAGCGCGAGGTGCAGCGTGTAGACCTCCGCGATGATTGCCTGAGTCCAGAACGTGTACGAGAATGCCAGGAGCCCGCCGGCAATGGCGCCGCCGGTCAACGAGCCGGTGATCGCCGCAGACACGTAGACCGCCAGTCCAACCGCCACAGCGCCCCATATTGCGGAAAAGAGGTTCAGCGCTCGCGCGGGATCAGCAGGCGCCGCGGCCGAAACAAATGGCCGTGCGAGGTTGTAATAGAGCGGGTAGGCCTGACGCGCACTGACCTGCGGCCACAGCACTGCTGCCTGGAAGCCTCCAGTATCGCCGGCATCAACCCCTGGCAGCAGCGTCCGCGTGTACGCACCAGAACGCGACGGTGGCGACAATGCAGGCGATCACGATGCGGCCTGCCACGCCGCTGCCGCTAGCCACGCCCGCGCTTGTGCGCGACGAACGCCCGGACGTCCTCAATCGGCCGCGTATTCAGCACGTGCGACGGCTCGATCCACCCGCGGCGTGCCGTCCCGATGCCGAACTGCATCTGGCGGGCGAGCCCGTCGATACGGTGGCAGTCGCTGTCGATCGCAATGGTGACGCCGGCGGCCGCGGCCCGCCGGGCAATCTCGCCGTCCATGTCGAGGTGACCAGGCGCGCCGTCAACTTCCATGGCCGTTCCGGTCTCGGCGGCGGCGGCGAACAGCCGTTCGAAGTCGAGCCGGTATCCGCTCGACCGTGCGGGCGCCCGGTTGGCGGGGTGCGTAATCACATTCACGAGCGGATGGCGGATCGCCCGAAGATACCGCTCGGTCAGGCGCGCATCGTCATCGCTCCCGGCCTCATGCAGCGACGCGAGGACGATGTCGAAGTCTTCGAGCAGAGTGTCATCGAAGTCGAGGCTGCCGTCGGACAGGATGTCGACTTCGACACCGTGGAGAATCTCGATGCCGCGAACCTTGCTTCGAAGGTCGTTGATCTCCGCCCGCTGTTTCGCAATGTCGCCGGCGGCGAGCGTGCGCGACGACCATGCCCGCTCCGAGTGATCCGTGATGGCGACGTATTCGTAGCCGAGCTGCCTGGACGCGCTCACCATGTCGGCAATGGTGTTGCGGCCGTCGCTCCACGTGCTGTGCATGTGGAGGTCACCCCGGATGTGTTCGGCGGACACCAGGCGGGGCAGCTGGCCCCGTTCAGCCGCGATGACCTCGCCGTTGCCGCTGCGCAGTTCCGGGGCAATGTACGGAAGTTCGAGGCGGGCATACAGCTCGTCCTCGGAAGTGCACGCGAGTTCGGACCCGCCGGTGCGCGACACCCCGCCGGCGTCGAAACGGAACCCCAGCCTCAACGCCCTCGCCTGGAGCTCATCGACGTGTGCCCGCGCCCCCGTGTGCCAGACCAGCGCGGCGCCAGCCTGCTCAGGTGTTGTCAGATGCAGCGTCACCGGGCCACGCTCCGTGTCGGCGACGACGGTGGACTCGCTCTGCGATTTGACGTCCAGGACGAGCGGCAGGCGGGTAAAGGCTTTCATGACCTGCCTGTGGCGAGTAATCGGGACGACGCCCAGCAAGGCTACGTCGCCGATGTCTGGCGCGTAACGGCGGAGGCTTCCGACTGCGGTAATCGCTTCAGCGCCGATCCCGGCGCGCCGCGCTTCGCGCATAACGGAAGAGGCGAGCATATGCGCCCGCCCGAGAGGGATGCGGGAGTTTGTCAAGGCCACAAGCCGGTAGCCGGTCGCCGGTCGCCGGTAGCGCTACGAGCTACCGGCTATGTGCGACAGGCTACCCGCATTGTGCCTTGTGCCTCGTGCCTTGTTCAAACGAATCTAGGGCGCGACGCGTCGGCGCCCCATCATCCGGTACAGCACAAGCAGCGCGACGGCGCCGAGGAATGACACAAAATATCCCGCGGCTTCGCCTTCACCGTACAACCCCATGGCCCGCCCGATGAAACCGCCGAGCACGGCACCGGCGATGCCCAGCAGCATCGTGACGATGATGCCGCCTGGATCACGCCCAGGCATCACGAATTTCGCGAGCGCGCCGACAATCAACCCGAACAGAATCCACCCGAGGATAGCCATAGTTGCCTCCCAGCAATGCCAACCGTCCGGGATCGTGCAACTTGAAGGCCGAGGAACGAAGATGCTGTTAGAAAATGGTGGACGGCAGGGGGATCGAACCCCTGACCTCTGCATTGCGAACGCAGCGCTCTCCCAGCTGAGCTAGCCGCCCGAATCGTGAAATTCCTGAAGGATCGTCAGTGTAACATGTAGCTCACGTCGCGGCGCGTCCATTCCCGCACTCATGTCCACCGTAAAAAAAATCGGCGTGCTGACCGGCGGCGGCGATGCGCCCGGGCTCAACGCGGTCATTCGCGCGGTCGTCAAAACTGCCTACAACGCAGGCGTCGAGGTCATCGGTCTCGAAGACAGCTTCGACGGTCTGATCTACCCGGAGAAGTCCCGGCCGCTGACGCCTCGCGACGTCACCGGCATCCTGCGCCTGGGCGGCACCATCCTCGGCACCGTGAACCGCGGCGATCCATTTGCGGAGCCGATCACGACGCCGCAAGGGACGTTCAACTACGGCGATCGGGTCATGGAGATGTTCCAGAAGACCGGACTCGATGCGCTGGTGTGCATCGGCGGCGACGGAACGCTCGCGATTTCGTACGAGTTCTATAAGAAAGGGATCCCGCTCGTCGGCGTGCCGAAAACGATCGACAACGACATCGTTGGCACCACGAGCTGTTTCGGCTTCGATACCGCCGTGAGTTTTGCCACCGACGCGATCGATCGGCTGCACACGACCGCCGAGGCACATCGCCGCATCATCGTGGTCGAGGTGATGGGGCGCTACGCGGGGTGGATTGCGGTACACGCCGGCGTCGCCGGCGGCGCCGACGTGATTCTGATGCCGGAGATCCCGTACGACCTCGACAAGGTGTCGGAGTGCATCCGCGATCGCGACAGGTGGGGGGCCCGCTTCAGCATCGTCGTCATCGCCGAAGGGGCGAAGCCCAAGGGGGGCAGCGTCAGCCTGATCGAAGAGGCCCACCACGGGTACGCCGAGCGGCTCGGCGGCGCGGGCGCCGTGTGCGCGCGCGAGCTCGAGGCTCGCACCAAGAAGGAGTCGCGCTACGTTGTCCTGGGGCACCTGCAGCGAGGCGGAATGCCGACGTCGTTCGACCGGACGCTGGCCACCCGTTTCGGCGGCAAGGCGGTGGAACTCCTGATGAGGGGGCAGTACGGAAAGATGGTTGCGAACCATCCGCCCGACCTGGTGCCGATCCCGCTGGGCGACGTGGTGGGGAAGATCAAGACCGTGCCGCTCGACTCCGATCTCGTCGCCACGGCCCGCGCGCTCGGGGTCTCTTTTGGCGATTGACGATTTGTAATCTGCGACTTGTGATTGTTGCCAATCGCAAATCATCAATCGCAAATCATCAGTGAACTAACAGTTCCTGGTCCTTCTTCTTCTGCAGCTCGTCGATCAGCTTGACGTGATCGTCGGTCAATTTCTGGACCTGATCGAGCCCCTTCCGCTCGTCGTCTTCTGAAATCTTGTGCTCCTTGAGGAGCTTCTTGAGGCGTTCGTTGGCGTCGCGGCGGACCTGCCGCACGACGTTGCGGCCTTCCTCGGCCTGCTTGTGCACGTGGCGGGAGAGCTCCTTCCGCCGGTCGTCGGTCAGCGCAGGAATCGGGATCCGCACAATTTTTCCGTCGTTTGACGGATTCAGCCCGAGGTCGGACGAGCCGATCGCCTTCTCGATGGTCTTGAGCAGCGACGGATCGAACGGCTGCGCCACGATCAGCGCGGGCTCGGGCACCGACAGCGAGGCGACCTGGTTGATCGGCACCTTCGAGCCATAGGCCTCGACATGAATGCCGTCAAGCAGGCTCACGGTGGCGCGCCCGGTCCGGACGCTCGCCATGTCCTTTCGCACGCGGTCGATGGCGCTGTCCATCCGCGTCTTGCACTCTGAAAACATGCCTTTCAGATCACTGAAATCCATAAGTCACCTGGCTGGTAGGCGCTAGCCGGCAGGTGGTAGCAGGGCGCGCATGTCCTACCGGCCACCAGCTAAACGCCGACTGTCGTCCCCACCTGTTCTCCAAGCACGGCGCGCCGGATGTTTCCCGGCTCCTTCAGGTTGAAGATGACAATCGGCAGCTTGTTGTCCATGCAGAGCGAGATCGCCGTGGCGTCCATGACCTTGAGCTGACGCTCGAGCACCTGCAGATACGAAATGGAAGGGTACTTCGTCGCTGCGGGGTCGAGCATCGGATCAGCCGTGTAGACGCCGTCGACTTTCGTGCCCTTGAGGATCACCTCGGCCTTGATTTCCATGGCGCGCAACGCCGCCGCCGTATCGGTAGTGAAGTAGGGGTTGCCGGTACCGGCGGCAAAGATGACAACGCGTCCCTTTTCGAGGTGGCGAATCGCGCGGCGGCGGATGAACGGTTCCGCGACCGCCCGCATTTCGATCGCCGTGACGACGCGAGTGAGAACGTTGTGGCGCTCGAGCGCATCCTGCAGCGCCAGGCCGTTGATGACCGTGGCCAGCATTCCCATGTAGTCGGCGGTGGCGCGGTCCATGCCGCGCGCGCTGGCGGCCAGGCCGCGGAAGATGTTGCCGCCGCCGATGACGATGGCGGTCTGGACGCCGAGCCCCTGGATTTCGCTGACGTCGCGGGCGATGCGTTCGGTGACGGCCGGGTCGACCCCGAACTGCTGGTCGCCCATCAACGCCTCGCCCGACAGCTTGAGGAGAACGCGCTGATACTGCGGGACGGGCGCTGCTGACATCGAAGCCTGATTATAGTTCTGGATTCCGAGTTCCGGTCTGGGTTCACGAACCGCGAACGCTCAACCCGAACGCGGAACCCAGAACCCGGAACACGGAACGTTCTGCCTATTCGTTTCCTTCACCCACTCTGAACCGGGTGAAGCGGCCGATCGTGATGTTTTCGCCGGTCTTCGCCGAGGTCTCGGCGACCAGCTGGGAAACCGTCATCTTGTCGTCGCGCACGAACGGCTGATCGAGCAGCACGAACTGCGAGTAGAAGCTGCCGAGCTTTCCCTCGATGATCTTGTCGAGAACGTTCGCCGGCTTGCCCGAGTTCTCCATCTGGGCGCGATAGATGCTCTTTTCCTTCTCGACCGCGTCAGGCGACACGTCCTCGCGCCGGACCCACTTCGGATCGGCCGCGGCGATGTGCATCGCGATCTCCTTGACGAGGTTCTGGAACGCCTCGGTGCGCGCGACGAAATCGGATTCGCAGTTCACCTCGACCAGGACGCCGATCTTGCCGCCCATGTGGATGTAGCTGCCGATCAGTCCCTGGGCGGTGGTGCGGCCCGCGCGCTTGGCGGCCTGGGCGAGGCCGCGCTTGCGGAGCAGGGTGATCGCCTCTTCCATGTTGCCGTTGGCCTCGCTGAGTGCGGCCTTGCACTCCATCATCCCCGCGCCGGTCCTGTCGCGAAGCTGCTTGACCTGATCTGCCGTAATCGTTGCTGTTGCCATGATTGAAGTCTCTCGGTACAGACAAAGCGCCGGCGGAAAGCCGGCGCCATCGTAAGTCCGCCTGAAGCGGACACTACAGAGTCGTAGTGTCCGGCCTCTAGCCGGACCGGGAAATGCTAGGCGCCTGCGGGCGTGGGTTCGGGGCGGCGTTGCGGCCGCGTGGCGCGCGTCAGTCGGGCGGCGGCGTCGGCCGCGGCCGCTTCCTCGGCCTGCGCGCTGGCTTCCTCGGCGATCCGCGATTCACGCATCCCGCGCCCCGCCGACACCGCTTCGGCGATCTTCGACGCGAACAGCCGGATCGCGCGCAGGGCGTCGTCGTTGCCCGGAATCACGAAATCGACTTCGTCGGGGTCGCAGTTGGTGTCGACGATGCCGATGACGGGAATTTTGAGCTTGCGCGCCTCGTCCACGGCGATCTTCTCCTTGCGGGTATCGACGACGAAGATCGCGTCGGGAAGCCGGGACATCTGACGAATGCCCTCGAGATTCTTCAGCAGCTTCCGCTTTTCCTTCTCGTTGCGCGCGATCTCCTTCTTCGACAGCGTGTCGTAGCGGCCGTCGGTGACCATTGCCTCGAGGTCGCGGAGGCGGCCCAGGCTGCGCTGGATGGTCGTGAAGTTGGTGAGCAGGCCGCCGAGCCAGCGCTGGTTGATGTAAAACATCCCGCAGCGCTGCGCTTCCTCGGAGATGACGTCCTGCGCCTGCCGCTTGGTGCCGACGAAGAGGATCGTTCTGCCGTCTGCCGCCAGGTTCGAGACGAATTCCTCGGCGTCGCGGAACTTCTTCACCGTCTTGTTCAAGTCGATGATGTAGATGCCGTTCCGCTCACCAAAGATGAACTCCTTCATCTTCGGGTTCCACCGCTTCGTCTGGTGGCCGAAGTGCACTCCGGCTTCCAGCAGATCCTTCATCGCAATACCGGCCAAGCGACCTCCGTTCTCTAACGTTTGCTGAACTGGAACCGCTTACGCGCTCCAGCAAGTCCGTACTTCTTGCGTTCCTTGACGCGTGAATCCGACGTGAGGAGCCCGTCCTTCTTCAACTGGCGGCGCAGCTCGGCGTTGAACTCCACCAGCGCGCGCGCAATGCCGAGACGGACGGCCCCGGCTTGACCGTTCACCCCGCCGCCGGCGACGGTGGCGAGAATGTCGAACTTCTCGCCCATCTCCGTCAGCAGCAGCGGACGGCGCACCTGCGTCCGCAGCGCGTCGGTCGGGAAGAAATTCTCGAATGCTCGATGATTGACGGTGATGAGGCCGTTGCCGGGCCGAAGGAACACGCGGGCGGTGGATGTCTTGCGGCGTCCTGTTGCGTAGTATTCGATGCTGGCCAATTAGGCGACCTCGGTCTTCCTGGGCTGCTGCGCGGTATGTGGATGGTCCGGTCCGGCGTAGACCTTCAGTTTCCGATACATCGCGTCTCCCATCTTGGTTTTCGGCAGCATGCCGCGAACGGCTTCCTCGACCAGGCGGATCGGCTGGCGCTTCCGCACCACCGTGGCCCGCTCTTCGCGCAGGCCGCCCTCGTAGCCGCTGTGCCGCCGATAGATCTTCTGGTCTTCCTTGCGGCCGGTCAGCTTGACTGTCGCCGCGTTGACGACGACGACATGGTCCCCCGTGTCGATGAACGGGGTGTAAATCGCCTTGTGCTTGCCCTGCAGCAGCTTCGCTGCGAGGGTCGCCACCCGCCCGAGCACCTGGCCCTGGGCGTCGATGACATGCCACCGGCTGTCCACGCTCTTCGCGCTCGCCACAAACGTACGCATGAGAAGGGAATCCTTCGCGGGTGGGTCCCGACCGGGGGACATCCCGATCTGTACAGAGAAGACCTACAACCGCAAACCCCAATTCTACGGACGGTTGTGGCTACTGTCAAGTTACCGACAGTAGCCCTTTGCGCGTAGCAGCACAGTCTTGGATATGTATCGTCTTCGCCCCAGCGTCCGATAAGCAGGCTCGACAGGTGTTCTAGACCGACCCATACGTGTTCTAGACCGGCCCACCTCACGTTTCTGCACGGGCCGTTTCGCAGCGAGGGCGCTAGTGTTTGGCAAACTGAAGAGTGTCGTCGGCCTCGACATCGGGTCGAGCGCGGTCAAGGCAGTTGAGTTGAAGGCCATCGGGAACAGCTACCGGGTGGCAGCGTTCGGCTCCCAGCCTGTACCGCCCGACTCCATCGTCGATGGCGCGATCATCGACGCCGGCGCCGTCGCCGACGCGATTCGCCGCGTGTTCGACGCCAACAAGGCGTTCAAGGCCAAGGACGTCTGCGCGTCGCTCTCGGGCAACGCCGTGATCGTCAAGAAGATCACGCTGCCGGTGATGACGCAGGCCGAACTGGACGAGTCGATCTACTGGGAGGCGGAGCAGTACATCCCGTTCGACGTTCAGGACGTGAACCTTGACTATCAAATCCTGGATCCCGGCACCGGCCCTGATTCGCGCGGCAGCATGGACGTCCTGCTGGTTGCCGCCAAGAAGGACAAGATCGGCGATTACACCGGGGTCATCGCCCAGGCCGGCCGCAACGCGGTCGTCGTCGACGTCGACGCGTTCGCGCTGCAGAACGCCTATGAGATGAATTACGGGCTCGAGCCGGGGCAGGTGGTCGTCCTGCTGAACGCCGGCGCGAGCGCGATCAACGTCAACATCCTCAACGGCGACCAGTCGGTGTTCACGCGCGACGTCTCGATCGGCGGCAACGCGTATACCGAGGCGCTGCAAAAGGATCTCGACCTGCCGTACGAGCGTGGCGGAGCAGCTCAAGAAGGGCATTCCCGTCGACGGCGCGACGGTCGATGAAGCCCGCAACGTCATCCGCTCGATGACCGACAACGTGCTCCTGGAAGTCCAGAAGACGTTCGACTTCTTCAAGGCGACGGCGTCGTCGGATCACCTCGACAAGATCGTGGTGAGCGGCGGCGCGTCGCGCGTCGAAGGCTTTTACGAGATGCTGGCCGAGCGCTTCGGCACGCCGGTCGAGGAGTTCGATCCCTTCAAGACGATCACGTGGGACACGAAAATTGAGGGGGACGTGATCGAAGCCGCGTCTACCGGGGCGGTAGCCGTCGGCCTGGCGCTGCGGCGGGCGGGCGACCGATGATTCGCGTCAACCTCCTCGGCGTCGAACGGCAGAAGGTCAAGAAGCCGCTCTTCGCATTCGATCCGACGCAGAGCCTCACGGTCATCTGCGCGCTCATCCTCACGGCGACAGCGCTGGGCATCGGCTGGTGGTACTGGT
The DNA here is from genome assembly GCA_963750995.1 of uncultured Acidobacteriota bacterium. Taxonomy (GTDB): domain Bacteria; phylum Acidobacteriota; class Vicinamibacteria; order Vicinamibacterales; family UBA2999; genus CAVVST01. The sequence goes on from CAVVST010000001.1 coordinate 149,508, forward strand.
CGCTCGGGCAAGAGTCGGCGCAGCTCGACGCCGAAATCATGGCGGCGCAGCAGGAGTCGGCGCGGCTGCAGTCCCTGCTGGTGGAAGTGCAGCAGTTCGAGGCGCAACGCACGACCCTCCAGCAGCGCGTCGAGTTGATCGAGCAGCTGCGTCGCGGCCAGAGCATCCCCGTCCAGTTGCTCGATCACGTCAGCAAGAGCGTGCCCGACATGCTGTGGCTGACCGCGATGACACAAACTGCCGAGCAAGTGACGATCGAAGGGCGCAGCACCACCCTGATCGCCCTGTCGGATTTCGTCGGCAACCTCGGGTCGAACGATCTGCTCAGCAAGCCGATCGAGATCGTCGAGAGTCAGGTGGAGCCGGCCTCAGCTACGTCGCCTGAGCTGGTGAGCTTTACTGTTCGCGCGCAGATCAATCTCCCCGCGGCGCCCGAGGCGGGAGCGGCGGGGCGCGGAGCCGGGGCGCGAGGCGGCGCTCCCGCTGGTGCCCGCGGCGGCGGCGCCGAATAAGGCGGGATCGCCGGATACGCAAAATGGCTATGGACCTGTCACTCAACAAATTGCCCTGGTACGGCCAGATTGGTGCGTTCGTCGCGCTGGCCCTCGGGATCACGGCCGCCTTCTGGTACTCTACGTCCAGCCCGCGCAGGAAGGGCTTGTGGCGAAGCGTACCGAGCTCGCGTCACTGCAGACCACCATCAACCGGGGCCTGGCTACTGCCCGGCGTCTGCCGCAGTTCCGCAGCGAGGTCGCCGGGCTGCAGGCACAGCTCGAACGGCTGCGAGCCGTCCTACCGGAAGAGCGAGACGTCGCCGATCTGCTCCGGCGAGTGCAGGCTATGGCGACACAGTCGAATCTCACCATCCAGGGATTCACGCCGCAGGCAGTCGCCACGCGCCAGCTTCACGCCGAATGGCCGATTGGGCTCGAGCTCGAGGGCACCTATCACGACCTTGGCGCGTTTCTCGAGCGCGTCAGCAAGTTCCCGCGAATCATCAACGTCAACGGACTGGAGATTCGCGCTCGTGAGAACGCCGGCGGCGGCCCCACGATTCGGGCGCAGGCCACGGCGACGACCTTCGTGTTGATCGATCCGGCGGCGGGCGGACGCGGTCGCGGCGCGGCGCCGGCCCGGGGCCGCGGGGCAGGACAGGGATGAGCATGATCTCGCGTATCGCGGCTGTGTTCGCGGCGGTCTTGCTGACTTCCGTTCCGGCGCGGGCACAAGCCCAGGCCGCCATCGGCGCCGCAAAAGGTGCCCGAAGCGCAGTGGAACGCGCGTCGGAAGGCACCGCGCCGCAATCACCGGCGCCGCCCGCGACTGGTGCGCAGACACCCGCGCCCAAGACTGGCGCGCAACCACCTGCGCCCGCGGATGCCAAACAGGCACCCGCGCCCCCGGCGACAGGTGCGCAGACGGCGCCCGCGGGAGCGCCGCCGGCAACGGGCGCGCAGCCGCCGGCAGCCGAGGCGCCGATTGAACCGCCAGGCTTTACCTACAACCCGGAAGGGCGGCGCGATCCGTTCGTCAACCTGGTGCGCCGCGGCTCGACGACAACGCGCGGAGGCGGCGTGGGCGCGGCTGCGCGGCCTGGCGGGCTCGCCGGCCTGGAAACCGCCGAAGTCACTCTTCGCGGTACGGTTCGGAGCCGGGAAGGCTTCGTCGCGATCCTCCAGGGCGTCGACCAGAAGACCTACATCGTTCGCGCGGGCGACAGGCTGCTCGACGGCACGGTGCGGACAATTTCGCAGAACGACATGGTCATCCTGCAGCAAGTCAACGATCCGCTCTCGCTCGAGAAGCAGCGCGAGGTGCGCAAAGTGCTCCGACAGGCCGAGGCGAACTAGACATGTACCGATACACCACTCTCATCGTCCTATGTGTCGCGATGACACTCGGCGCGCGTGCCCCCCAGGCTGCCGGCGTCGACGTCGCTACGCTCAAGAAAATCGGGTCCCGAGTGGACGCGCGTGCCGGGGTGATCGCGATCGAAGCATCCGACCCTGTCCCGTACGTGGCCTCGCAGCCCGACCCGCACGAGTTCGTCATCGAACTGCGGGACATCGTCGCCGCCGGCTTCGCGGACAACTTCAAGCCCGACCCGAGGCATCCGTTTTCGGCCGTGCAAGTCGAGACTGCCAAGGGTGCTGATGGCGCGAGCGTGGCGCGCGTGCACGTGACGCTTGTCCAGCCAATGCGGCCCCGCGTGCGGAGCTCGCGCAACATGATTTACGTCGAGGCCGATCGCCTCGATCGTCCCGCCAACACGACCAACGCGATCATCAACGGCTCGAATCCATCGAGCGCGATCCGCGACGTTCGCGTCGCGCGCCGCGGCGAGGCGACGGCGGTGACGCTCCACAGGTACTGGCCGGCTGGTGGTCTCGGGCGTCGAGGCGTCCAAGGACGGTCCGCCGAAGCTCTACATCGACCTGCCAAATGCCACGTCGGCGCTTGCCGGGACCACGCCGATCGGCACCGGTCCGGTCGATTCCGTGCGCGTCGGACTGAACATCAACAACCCGCTGGTGACGAGGGTCACGATGGATCTGACGCGGAACGCGCCGTACAGGCTCGAGAGCTCCGCGAACGGCAACGACCTGACCGTCGTGTTCGATCCCCCGGCGGGCACGGCCGATTCGACCCCGGCTTCCGTCCGCGACGTACTGCAATCGCCACGGGCGGCCGCCGCCCCGCAGGGCCAGGTGCCTCCGCAGGGCGCCGCGCCGGCAGGTCAGACCACACCTTCGCCCGCGCCGGCTGCCCAGGCGGCACAGGGTGCTGTAGGTCAGGCGCCGCAGCCAGCAGGTCCGGCGCAACGCTTCACGGGTTTCCCGGTCAGCCTTGACTTCCAGGGAGCCGATCTGCGGGCGGTACTCCGGACTTTCGCCGAGATCAGCGGCCTGAACGTCGTCATCGACCCGTCGATCCAGGGGACGGTCGACGTCGCCCTGCGCGACGTGCCGTGGGATCAGGCGCTCGACATCATCCTGCGGGCCAACCGGCTCGGCTACGTGATCGACGGCACCATCGTTCGGATCGCGCCGCTCACCGTGTTGGCCGACGAGGAGGCGCAGCGGCAGAAGCTCGCCGAGGCGCAGGCGCTTGCCGGCACGCTGACGACGATGACCCGCACGCTGAGCTACGCGCGCGCCGAGCTCGTCCAACCGCTCCTGACGGCCACGGTGCTGTCGCAGCGCGGGTCGATAACCACCGACGTCCGCACCAACACGCTGATCATCACCGACCTCCAGGAACGACTCACGCGCGCCGGCGAGTTGATCGGCACGCTGGACCGGCCTGAGCCGCAGGTCGAGATCGAGGCGCGCATCGTCCAGACGACCCGCGACTTTGCGCGGCGGATTGGCGTGCAGTGGGGCTTCAACGGCCGCGCGGTCACCGAACTGGCCAACACCCTGCCGCTCGGATTTCCGAACTCGGCGCAGCTCGGTGGCCGGACCGGTGGCAACGAGGCCGGCAACGTCCCCCCGGGTATGAGATCAGGCAGGGCCCCGCCACGGATGCGGCGTCCACCGTCATCAACCTGCCGATCCCGGGAGCCAGCACGGGCATCGGACTGGCGCTCGGCGCCATCAACGGCGCGTTCAACCTTGATGTCGCGCTGTCTGCCCTGGAGGATTCGGGTCAGGGCCGCCTGCTGTCCACGCCGCGCGTGACGACCCAGAACAACATCGCGGCGACCATCGAGCAGGGCGTGCAGATTCCCATCCAGACCGTCGCCAACAACACGGTGACCGTGTCATTCCGCCCGGCGGCGCTCCGACTGAACGTGACACCGCAGATCACCGCGTCCAACACGGTGATCATGATCATCGAGGTGGTCAACGAAGCGCCTGATTTCAGCCGCGCTATCAACGGTATTCCTCCCATCGACTCGCAGAACGCGCGGACGCAGGTGCTGGTCAACAACGGCGAAACGACGGTGATCGGCGGCATCTACGTCAGCCGTGAGCAGAGCAGTCAGGACCGCACACCGGGTCTTTATCGCATTCCGCTTCTGGGCTGGTTGTTCCAGCGCAACGAACTGACGGACGAAAGCCGCGAGCTGCTGATCTTCATCACGCCGCGCATCATGAGGCTGTAGGAGAGACTGCCGTGAGAGCGATGTCATTCAAACTGGTGCCGGTTGCCACGGTCGCTTGCCTGGCCGCCATGACGGCCGCGTGCGGCGATATGGCCATGCGCGACCGATCGTCCGGGATCGTGATTATCGATGCGTTGCAAGCCGCATCGGGCGCAGACGATCCCCCGACCTTCACGGGAACGCTGAATTCAGATGTCCTGACGGATGGAGGTGTGTTCAGCGATTCCGGCCGAGTGACGATGCGCGTGATTGGCAAGGATCCGACTGAACTCCTGAGCCTTGGCAACTCCGTCACCATCAATCGCTATCTGGTGACCTTTCGGCGGAGTGACGGCCGCAATACGCCGGGTGTCGATATCCCGTACCCGTTCGACTCGGCGGTGACCTTCACCGTGACACCCGGGAGCCAATCGACGACGGCGTCGTTCGAGCTGATCCGGCACACGGCCAAATTCGAAGCACCACTCCTAGGTCTTCGCAACAGCTTCAGCATCATCGCGACCGTTGCCGATATCACGTTCTTCGGACGCGATCAGGCCGGCCGCGAGATTGCCGCAACGGGCAGCATCGGCGTCCAGTTCGGCAATTTCGCGGACCCCGAGTAGGTACGAGGTCATGATGAAGACGGTATTCGGTGTTCGATCGGTAATCGCCCTTTTTGTCCTGGGCGTAAGTCTGTCCATGGTCGGCTGCGCGCTCGACGACGTCGATGCGCCGGGCCTGACCGGACCGTCCGAGTTCGGGTTGTCAGTTACGGCGACCGCAACGCCCAATCGTCTGCCGCGAGATGGCTCGTCGCAGTCGGTGGTGGTGTTGAGCGTCAGCGACGCGCAGAACAGACCGGTGGCGGGCCAGCGGCTGACGCTGACCATCAGTCCGGCCTCGGCTGCGCTGTCGGCCACCGAGGTGCTGACTGATTCCAGTGGCCAGGCGAGCTTCACGCTGACAGCGCCTCCGGCATCGGCAATCGCGGGAAACACCGTCACCGTCGCAGCGACACCGGTGGGCAACGTGAGCGGGGGCGCTGTTCCACGTACGATCGAGGTAACGCTGACGGGGGCTGCGAATACGACACCGCCCACCCCGTCGTTCACGGTCACGCCTGCATCACCAGAGGTCGGCCAGGTCGCGTCGTTCAACGCCTCCGCCACCACGGACGAAGGTGTGGCCTGCATGGATGCCTGCACCTACACCTGGGCGCTTGGCAATGAGGCCGTCAAGACCGGACGCATCCAGACGCACGCGTTCCAGACGCCTGGCATCCACAGCGTCACGCTCACGGTGAGCGACGCTGCCGGCACCACTGCCTCCGTGCAGCAGAACGTAACCGTCACCGCGGCGCCGCGGCCCACGGTAACGGGGATCAACATCTCGCCTGCATCGCCGTTCGCCGGACAGGCCGCGTCCTTCACCGCCCTGTTTACGGTCGCTCCGAATCATCGGATTGTGAGCTTCCAGTGGCTGTGGGGCGACGGCACGAACACGACGACGTCGAACGCGTCGACGACACACGTGTTCGATCGAAACGGCACCTACGTCGTGACGGTGACCGCGACCGACGACCTTGGCCAGTCGGCGTCGGCGAGCGCAACCGTGACCGTGGGCGGAGGCGCAACTGCCAGCTTCACGTTCTCGCCGAGCAATCCGCAGCCTGGCGACACCGTGTTCTTCAACGGATCCCCGTCGACCGCCGCCGGCGGCGCCACGATCACGCAGTACACGTGGGACTTCGGCGACGGAACGACGGAAACGAGAACGGATCCAATCACATCCCACACCTACGCGGATGAGCGGACGTACATCGTCCGGTTGAATGTCACGGACAGCGCTGGACGGACAGGGACGACGACGCAGATCGTGGACGTCAAGCTGCCCTAGGGAGGAACACGCCAGTCGTGGACGATCACAATCGGCTGGACGAATTGCGACGCCGGGTCGAAAAAGACCCGGCGTCGATCGCCTTCGCACCGTTTGCCGAGGAGCTGCGGAAGGCGGGCGAGCACGACGAGGCCGTCCGGGTATGCCGGGCAGGACTCGAGTACCATCCGGCCTATCTCTCCGCCCACGTAACCCTCGGGCGTGCGTTAATCGAGCTGCAGCAGTATCCGGAAGCACGGAAGGAGTTCGAGTACGTGCTCCTCGCCGCGCCCGATAACCTGCTGGCGCAGAAGGGCATGAACGAGCTGGCCGCGCGTAGCGGGCCCCCGGTGCCGCCGACTCCGGTTGCAGAGCCAGCTCCGGCTGCAGAGCCACCTCAAGTTCCGATCCCCGCGCCGCCGCCACCACATCCCGTACTTGGAGAGCTGGAGGGCTGGAAAGCGCGCATCCAGGCCGACCGCGCGCAGCGGACGGGGCGGACGCCGTAAGCCAACCCACTCATCGATGTTTCAATCGATGAACAAATCACCGATCATCGATCACCAAATCCGTGCACCCCACATCCATCGACCTGGCCGCGCGGCATGCGCGCGTCCGGCAGACACTCGACACACTCAGTCTCGACGCGCTGGTGGTCACCTGCGTCGCCAACATCCGGTACCTGAGTAATCACGTGGGGTCGTCGGGCATTCTCGTCCTGACGGAGGATGCCGTGCACCTGCTCGTGGACTTCCGATACCGCGAAGCCGTGCAGATGCTCCAGCAATCGGGTTCGGCCTGTCCCGGCCTGGTGATGCGCGACGTTCCGGCCAGCTATGACGATGCGCTGCTGGAGTGCCTCGGTGAGATCGGCGTCACCACCGTCGGCTTCGAGGCGGCGCATGTGTCGGTCGCCAGGCACGACTGGTGGCAGCGAACGTCGGCGGCGCGCAGTCTCACCCTCGCGTGGCGGGTCACCGACAGAGTCGTGGAGGCCGCCAGGGTCGTGAAGGACGCGACAGAGGTGGCGACCATACGTGATGCGGCCGCACGTCTCGGGCCCGTGGCGGAGGCGGTCTTTCGCGCCGCGCGCGCCGGTCAGCGAGAGCGAGCGGTCGCGGCGGCGCTCGAATCGGCGATGCGCGACGCGGGCTACGAGCGGCTCGCCTTCGACACGATTGTCGCTTCGGGTCCTCACGCTGCGCTCCCGCATTACCGTGCCGGCGACCGGATCTTGGGCGCGGGGGACCTGGTCGTGCTGGACTTTGGCGGGGTCTTGGACGGATACTGCTGCGACTTGACCCGTACAGTGTCGATCGGGCCGCCGTCCCCCGAGGCCCGCCGGCTCTACACAGCCGTCTACGACGCGCACCAGACCGCCATCGCCGCCATTCGTCCCGGCGTCGAGTCCACGGCCGTCGACGCTGCGGCCCGTGGCGTGCTGGAGGCGAAAGGCCTCGGCGAGGCGTTTGGCCACGGCACGGGGCACGGCCTCGGCCTCGACATTCACGAGGAACCCCGCATCACGCGCCCCCGTCCCGATGTCCCGTCGGTGCCGCTCGCGCCGGGCATGGTGTTCACCGTTGAACCGGGCGCCTATCTGGCCGGCTTCGGCGGCGTGCGTATCGAGGACGACGTGCTGGTGACGGAAACCGGCTGCGAGGTGCTGACGAGCGTGCCGCGCGAGCTCATGGCCCTGTGACCATGGACTTCGACGAGATCACAAAGATTCTCGACATGATGCGCGAACATGAGCTCAGCGAGTTCGAGCTCGAGCGCGAGAACTTCAAGATCCGGTTGCGGAAGCACGGCGGCGGTCACTGGGTCGCCGCGCCGCCGCCGCCCGCCCTGCCGGCGGCGCCGCCGGCCCCGGGGATGCCGCCAGGCGCGACGCCGCCCTCCACCGGCGCGCCGGTGTTTGCCGCCGCCGACGAGGAGGTGGAGTTCGCGGTCGTGAAGTCGCCGATCGTCGGCACCTTCTACCGCGCGTCCGAGCCCGGCGCCAAGCCCTATGCCGAGGTGGGCGACACGGTGAAAAAGGGGCAGGTGCTCTGCATCATCGAGGCGATGAAGCTCATGAACGAGATCAACGCCGAGATCGATGGCGAAGTCGTGAAGGTCTACGTCGAGAACGGCCACGCCGTACAGTACGGCGAGCGGTTATTCGCGATAAAACCAGCCTGATGTTCAAAAAGATTCTGATCGCCAATCGTGGAGAGATCGCGCTGCGCGTGATCGTCGCGTGCCGCGAGCTGGGCATCAAGACCGTCGCCGTCTATTCCGAGGCCGACGAGAACTCGCTGCACGTGCGCTTCGCGGACCAGGACGTCTGCATCGGTCCGCCGCGCAGCGCCGACAGCTATCTGAACGTGCCGGCGATCATCAGCGCCGCCGAGATCACGGGCGCCGATGCGATTCACCCCGGCTACGGGTTCCTGTCGGAGAGCGCGTACCTCGCGGAGGTGTGCGAGGCGTGCCACATCCGCTTCATCGGCCCCGATCCGAACGTCATCAAGCTGATGGGCGACAAGGCGCGCGCCCGGCGGGCGATGAAAAAGGCCGGCCTGCCGATGCTGCCGGGCAGCGATGGGCCGGTCGAAAACGAGGAAAAGGCCTCAAAGGTCGCCAGGGAGATTGGCTATCCGGTCATCATCAAGGCGGTGGCCGGCGGCGGCGGCCGCGGCATGCGCGTGGTCCGCAACCCCGCGGACATCGGCAACGCCCTGCGCACGGCGCAGCGCGAAGCGGAAGCGGCGTTTGGCGTCGGCGACGTCTACGTCGAGAAGTATCTCGACAACCCGCGGCACATCGAGTTCCAGATCCTGGGCGACCATCACGGCAACCTCGTCCACCTGGGCGAGCGCGAGTGCTCGATCCAGCGCCGGCATCAGAAGCTGCTGGAGGAGTCGCCCTCGCTCGGTCTCACCGACAAGGTCCGCCGCAAGATGGGCAGTCTCGTCGTCGATGCCGCCAAAGCCGTGCAGTACACCAATGCCGGCACCTTCGAGTTCCTGATGGACGCGGAAGGGAAGTTCTACTACATGGAGACGAACACGCGGCTCCAGGTGGAACATCCGGTCACGGAGATGGTCACCGGGATCGACATCGTCAAGGAACAGATTCGGATCGCTGCCGGGGAGCGACTGTCGTTCAAGCAAAGCGAAGTGACCTTCACCGGCCACTCGATCGAATGCCGGATCAACGCCGAGGATCCGGAGACGTTCTCGCCGTCTCCCGGCGTCATCCACGCCTTCAGCGTGCCAGGCGGCCCCGGTGTGCGCGTCGACACGTTCGCGCACTCCGAGTGCACCGTCTCGCCGTACTACGATTCGATGATTGCCAAGATCATCACCCACGGGCGCGACCGGGCCGAGGCGATCGCCCGCATGCGGCGCACGCTCGAGATGACCGTGGTTGACGGCATCAAGACGACGGTCCCGTTGCACCTGAAGATCCTGGCTGAACCCGACTTCGTGGTCGGCCGCCTCGGCACCGGCTTCATGGACCGGTTCGCCGCGAAGCCGAAGCCAGGCGCAGGGTCGCTGGCAGAAGCCGTCTGACTCCGAACCTCCAGGGCGTTCGGCTGCACGCAATCGTTGACGGTGAGCTGTCCGCGACCCGCGGCTGGACACCTGCCGATCTCGCCAGGGCCTTTCTCGACGGTGGCGCCCAGCTGATTCAACTCCGCGCGAAGCAGCTTCCATCAGGCGCTTTCCTCGCGCTGTGCGACGCGGTCGTGAAAGTGGCCGAGCCGTACGGGTGCGCGATCGTCGTGAACGACCGCGTGGATCTCGCGGCGATGTCGGGGGCGGCCGGTGCCCACGTCGGCCAGGAGGACGTGCCGCCAGGGGCCGCGCGCCGGATCCTCGGTGATCGCGCGATCGTCGGCCACTCCACGCATACGACGACGCAGATAGAAGCCGCGGCGCGAGCACCGATCTCCTACCTTGCGATCGGGCCGGTCTTCACGACACGCACCAAAGCGACAGGATACGACGCGGTCGGACTCGATCGCGTCGCGGAGGCGGTTCGACTCGCCCGCGGCATTCCCGTGGTCGCGATTGGCGGTATTACGCTGGACACGGCGGCGAGCGTCATCGCGGCCGGTGCGTCCGGCGTGGCGGTGATCGGCGATCTCGTCGCGACCGGCGCTCCCGCGGAACGCGTGGCGGCGTACCAGCGCGCGCTGCAGCGCACATAGCCGGTTCCATTCGTTCCGCCGCTCATCGAGACAGGCCTGCGCGACCTGTGCAGAGGGATGCAGATCGGATCGCTATTTCGGGTCTGAAGAACATCCGATAGTCTTCTCGACCCTCCCCTCACATACAAATCGAACCGGCGCCGTATCGGCCGCGGCGCGGAGACGCACGTCATGAAACACGGAGTCGCGGTTGTCGCCGTCGCTGCGAGCGCGGGCCTGCTCATCAACGAGCCGGGCATCGCACAGCAGGCGACAACGCTGCTGGTGCAGACCACCGCGGTGGCAGAGCTGCGCGCCTGGGATCGATACGTGGTGCAAGCCACACAGGAAGGGGCGCTACGGGTCGAGAGTGTCGTTCGAGATCGCGACACCTCGCAGCTGATTGAGCGTTTCAGCCAGTCTCATCGTGGGGTTCCGATCTGGGGCGCGGAGATCGTCCGCAGCTCGGACCGCGGCGTCACGGAGTGGCTGTTCGGCAGCTTCGCCCCGCCGTTGACCATTGCGACGGAGCCAGGGTTGACGATCGAGACGGCTCGCGCACGCGTACTCGACGTCGCCGGCGCCGACGCGTCGCTGTTGCGCCAGCCGGTTCTCGTCGTCGTGAATGTGCCGACGACCGGCCATCGCCTCGCGTATACGGCCGCCGTGAGAAAGCATAGCCAGGTATTCCGAACGTTCATTGATGCAGCAACTGGTGCGGAGCTGCTGCGGTATTCACTGATACACACGCAGGCGGCCGTCGGTACGGGTGTTGGCGTGCTCGGCGACAGGAAGAAGTTATCAGTGCTCCGCCAGGGGGGTGCCTTCGTCACCAGCGACCAGCAGAGACCTCCGGCACTCACGACGTTCGACATGCGCGGCGAGGTGAATCGCGCCTTGCATGTGCTCGACGGTGGCGCACTGTTCGCGTCGGACCTGGCGACCGACGCCGACAACGACTGGACCGACGCCGCGGCGGTAGATGCCCACGCGTACATCGGGTGGACCTATGACTACTTCTTCAAACGTCATGGACGCCACGGGCTCGACGACCGGGATCGACCCATCGTCTCGCTGATCAACGGCGTCAGCCAGGAAGGTGCGCTGGAGCTGCCACCCGAGCTGCTCGATTTCGCCGTCAATGCGTTCTGGTGCGGCGAGTGCGGCCCGAATGGCGTGGGCCTGATGTACTTCGGGAATGGCATCCCGTCCAGGTACGCGTTCGCCGGCCAGACCGTGGCGCCGCTCGCGGGATCGCTTGATGTCGTCGCCCACGAGCTCACTCACGCGGTGACGAACTCCTCGTCCGACCTTATTTATCTCAATGAATCAGGCGCTCTCAACGAGGCCTTCTCCGACATCATGGGCACGGCGGTCGAGTTTTTCCATCAGCCGACGGGCGTTTTCCGCGGGGAGGCCGACTTCATCATTGGCGAAGACACGTTTCGCAGCTACTACAGCGATCTGCATGGCATCCGCTCGCTGAGCAACCCAGGGGCTTTTGGAAACCCCGATCACTACAGGCTCCGCTATACCGGCTCTGAGGACGATGGAGGAGTGCACGTCAACTCCACCATTCCGAGCCACGCGTTTTATCTTGCCGTGGTGGGTGGCACGAATCGCACGTCGGGGCTGGCCGTAAAAGGCGTCGGCCTCGCCCACATGGGGCAGATCGAAAAGGCGTTCTACCGCGCGTTCGTTTACATGCTGCCTGCGTCTGCCACGTTTTCGATGGCCCGGGCGGCAACGATCCAGGCAGCGCGGGACCTGTACGGAGACGGGAGCGGCCCCGAGGTTTCGATCACGCAAGCCTGGACCGCGGTCGGGGTGTTCTGAGGGGGCATGATGAGCCGAACGTGTTTCGCAATCGTTGTCGCGTTCCTGGTCACGTCGCCCGTCGCCGTGTCTGCGCAGACCGGAGGCGGTGAGCGTTGGTTTGTGTCCGTGAACGGCGCGTACCGGGTGGAAACGCGCGAGTTCCGGGATAGCGTGACGTTTCTGGCCAGCGCTGAAGAAGGACGGTTCGAGTCGCGTTACCCCGGCAAGTCCGGCCCCATGATTGACGTGGCAGGCGGCATTCAGGTCAGGCCAATGCTTGCGGTTGGCCTGGGCGTGAGTCATTACCGCCGTTCGGCGCCCGCGACCCTGGTTGCGTCAGTCCCACATCCGTTCTTTTTCAACCAGCCCAGGACGGTAAGCGGCGAGGTCTCAGGCCTCACACGGGATGAACTCGGCATTCACGTCCAGGCGCGCGGCGTTTTTCCAGTGGGTGAAAGATTGACGATTTCACTGTTCGGGGGGCCCTCGGTACTTCGGAGTCTCGCAGGACCTCGTGACTGACTTCGCGTACGCCGATGCCTACCCATTCGACGAAGCGAGCTTTCGAAGCGCGGGGACGGCAAACGGCTCTCAATCGGCCTTGGGCATCAATGCAGGCGGTGATGTCGCGGTGTTCGTCACGAACCGTGCAGGCATCGGGTTCTCTGTTCAGTTCACGAGAGCCAATGTGGAGCTGCCGTCGGCGAACGGTGGCAACACCCGGGCCCAGGCTGGCGGCGTATCGACCGGAGCGGGCCTGCGCTTGCGTTTTTAGACCACACCGTGTCGGCCCAGCTCGCTGGGCCCAGGCCAGTCTGACTCCCGCGCTTCATCGCGGCGACGCATCGCCTTTCCGAAGCGCGTGTCCCAATCGACCATCGACGTATAATCCGCAACGACTTCCGATCATCGATCCCTTTGCCGCGATGAGGAGGACAGTATGAGATTTGCGATCAGATGGCTGTTGGCGGGCGCCCTCGTCGTTGCGTGCGTGCTCGCATGGGGTTGGCGCGCCGGTCAGGACGCGGTGGAGGCCCAGGGCAGCAGCAGACCGACCGTCATCAAACGAATCTATACGGGCACGGACGGCCTGTCGCATGTCGAAGATATCGTGCTGGACGCGAAGACGGTGCTGGAGAAGGTGAAGAGCGTGGAAGTGCGGGTATCACCACCCGGTCGCTTCAGCGACTGGCATCCCGGTCCCCAGCGTCAGTACATCATCAATATCTCCGGAAGCGGACAACTCGAGGTGGCCGAAGGCAAGGTTGACCTGCCGCCTGGTTCGATGGAGTTCATCGACGATCTTACGGGCAAGGGTCATACGACGAGGACGACGAGCAAGGAAGACCGCGTCTCGATCTGGCTCACCTTCGAGGATCAGCGGCAACACATCGGTCCGCTCAACCCAAAAACGCCGTCATCCGCGCAGCGGTAACTCGATTCGGCGTGCGCGCACGCCGGAGGCCGAATGGACTCAAATCTCCTCAAGACCAAGTCGATCGAACGATGCGTCAGTGACGCCGAGGATCGTGGCAAGGCGCTGCGCCGCAGCCTGACGGCGTGGGACCTCACGCTGCTGGGCATCGGCGCGATCATCGGGACGGGCATCTTCGTGCTGACCGGCATCGCCGCCGCGAACCAGGCGGGGCCCGCCATCGTCGTGTCCTACATGGTGGCGGGGCTGGCGTGCGCGTTCGCCGCCCTGTGCTACGCGGAGTTCGCCTCGATGCTCCCGATCGCGGGAAGCGCCTACACCTACGCGTACGCGACGCTTGGCGAAGTGTTTGCCTGGATGATCGGCTGGGATCTCATCCTTGAATATGCCGTGGGATCGATGACCGTTGCGATCGGCTGGAGCGGCTACTTCCAGCGGATCCTCGCCGGCTTCGGCCTCCAGCTGCCGGCGTGGATGACCGCCGCGCCAGGTGCCGCCCCCGGTTCGCTGATCAACCTCCCGGCCTTCATCATCGTCCTGCTCATCATGGTGCTGCTCGTTGTCGGCATCCGTGAGAGCGCCCGTTTCAACGCCGTGATGGTCGGCATCAAGATCGTGGCCGTCCTGTTTTTCCTGGTGACAGGTGTCTGGTACGTCCAACCCGACAACTGGACTCCGTTCATGCCTTACGCATGGTCGGGCGTCATGACCGGTGCGGCGGTGGTCTTCTTCGCCTACATCGGGTTCGACGCGGTCTCGACGACGGCGGAAGAAGCGAAGAATCCGCGCCGGGACCTGCCGATCGGGATCATCGCCTCGCTGGTCATCTGCACGGTGCTGTACGTCGCCGTGTCCGCGGTGTTGACTGGCATTGTTCCGGTCGTCGAGTTCAGACAGGATGCGCAGTTTCTGAATGCCCCGGTCGCGTATGCACTGTCGGTCATCAACCTGGACTGGGCGGCCGGCCTGGTGTCGGCGGGCGCCGTCGCCGGCATCACCAGCGTCCTCCTCGTGATGCTTATGAGCCAGCCGCGCATCTTTTTCGCCATGAGCCGCGACGGACTGCTGCCCCAGGGCGTCAGCGAGGTCCACCCGCGGTTCCAGACCCCGTACATCACCACCATCATCACGTGCGTCATCGTCGCGATCGTGGCGGCACTGGTCCCGATCCAGGTGGTTGGCGAGATGACGAGCATCGGGACGCTGTTTGCCTTTGTCGTGGTGTGCCTGGCGGTAATGGTGCTCCGCGTCACCCGTCCAGATGCGGAGCGGCCGTTTCGGGCACCCGGAGGTTCGGTCATTCCGATCCTCGGCGTCGTATCGTGCCTGTACCTGATGGTCAGCTTGTCGGTGATGACCTGGGTACGCCTGCTGGTGTGGCTCGACCTGGGAATGCTCATCTACTGGTTCTACGGCCGCACGCACAGCCCGCTGGCCGACCCGCGCGAAGCGGCAGCCCGCAGCAACGGGGAAGGCTTTGCGAACACGCTGAAAATTACGGGTTATCTGCTGCTGTTCAATGGCGCCGCCATTACCCTGCTGGCTTTGTTGACCGAATGGAATGTCACGACGGAGACGCTGGCCCGGTGGAGCGAGCTCGATGCGCTGACCAGCCGGGTAGGTATCCGCGTGACACCGGAAATCGCCGATCGGTTCGGCCTGACGATTCTCGGCATCGGCGCCGCCGTCGCGGCGGTTGGCTGGGTTATCGGGAAGGCTGTCGGCGCATCGCCGCGAACACCGGGAGCCCCAGCAGGACGATAACGAATCCCGGCCAGGTCGTGGTGGGCCGGTAAACGAGCAGGATCGCGAGGATGGTCAGCGCGCCAACGATATAAAGCGCCGGGATCACCGGGTAGCCGAACGCGCGGTAGGGACGGTCCGCATCGGGGCGGCTCGTCCGCAACCGGAATACGCCGGCGATGGTCAGGACGTAGAAAAGCAGCGCCGCCGAAACCACGTAGTCCAGCAGGTTTCCGTAGAGATTCCCGTACTGTCCCGTCGCCGGGTCGTACGTGCGCGGCAAGACCAGCGCTGCCGCCCAGATCCCCTGCAGCACCAAGCCCCACGCCGGCACCTTTGCTGCGTTGAGCTCACCGGCTCTTCGGAAAAAAAGCCCATCGCGTGCCATCGCGTAGTAGGCGCGCGCACCCGCCAGGATCAGCCCGTTATTACAGCCGAAGGTCGACACCATGATCGCGGCCGCCATCAGCGGCGCGCCAAGACCCGGAAAGATCGCGTCAAGAGTCGAGGTCGCGACGCGGTCGGCCGGCGCCTGTTGAATCGCTTCGAACGGCAGCGTCACGAGGTAGGCCAGGTTGGCCAGCAGGTACAGCGAGATGACGATAATCGTGCCGAGTGCGAGCGACAGCGGGATGTTCCGGCGCGGGTCCTTGACCTCGCCGGCCGTAAACGTGATGTTGTTCCAGGCGTCCGCCGAAAAGAGCGAACCCGTCTGTGCTACGCAGAGCGCGACGAAGATGCCGAACGCGGACGTCACCGCCACTCCCTCGGCGATCGACTCGAATCCACGCGGCGACCAGAACTCACCGAAGTTCGCGGCGACGGCCGCGTCGTTCCAGCCGATCAGGAGACCGGCAAGAATCAGCGCGATCAGTGCGCCGGTCTTAGCGGTCGTGAAGGTGTTCTGGATGACCTTGCCGTAATCCAGCCCGCGCGTGTTCGTCCAGGTCAGAAGCACGATCAGTGCGACTGCCAGGAGCTGCGCCGTGGACAGCGACAGGGCGTAGCCGGTCGAGATGTGTACCGGGGCGATCAGGTAGCGGTTCTCTGCGATGGCCGGAAACAGCACGCCGGTGAACCGCGCGAACGCGACCGACACGGCGGCAATCGTGCCGGTCTGAATCACCATGAACAGCGTCCAGCCGTAGAGAAACCCCCAGAGCGGCGAGTACGCCTCCCGGAGGTACACGTACTGGCCGCCCGCGCGCGGCATCATCCCGGCGAGCTCGCCGTAGGAGAGCGCGGCGGCGATCGTAAGCACACCGGTCACCACCCACGCGACGAGCAGCCAGCCAGGGCTTCCAAGCTGGCGCGCCATCCCGGCGGAGACGATGAAGATTCCCGACCCGATCATCGAGCCGGCCACCACCATCGTCGAGTCGTAGAGGCCGAGCCCGCGTTTGAACTCGGTGTCGAGCACGGTCGCGGTATCGGCGACAGGGGCTGATCGCATGGGCGTCATTCTAGCCGGTAGGCGCTGCCGACTGCCGGCTACCAGCCATCAGCTGCGCAGCCCGGAGAGTATTTGACATCAGCATCGCGATTGTCAGCGGACCCACACCGCCTGGCACGGGTGTCAACGCACTCGCCACATCGGCGACCGAGGGATGCACGTCGCCGACCAGCAGTGTGCCGTTCTTGCGGAAGGTCGCAAGGCGGGGATGTCCTTCGTGATACCACTCCGCGGCGGTCATCGGGTCCGTGATGCTGTTCATGCCGACGTCGATGACCGTGGCGCCTGGTTTCACAAATGCCCTGGTCACGAGGCCGGCCCTCCCGACCGCCGCAACAAGAATGTCCGCCTCCCGGGTCACCGTCGCGAGATCTGGCGTCTTTGAGTGGCACACAGTTACGGTCGCATCGCGCTGGAGGAGCAGCAACGCCATCGGCTTCCCGACAATCTCGCTCCGGCCAATGACGCAGGCGCGGCGCCCGGCGAGCGGGACACCCTCACGTTCCAGCAATTCGATGATGCCGAGCGGGGTACACGGCACGAACAGTGGGCGGCCCTGTACAAGACGGCCGACGCTGCTTGGAGTAACGCCGTCAACGTCCTTGTGCGGCGCGATGGTGTCGAAGACCCGTGACATCGCGCCGTCGCCGACGGCTTTTGGCAGCGGCGCCTGGACGAGGATGCCGTCGTGCACGGCGCTCGCATTCAGCTGCTCGACCAGTGCGAGCACGTCAGCGAGCGACGCGCCCTCCGGGAGCCGCTCGAGATCGGCGCGAAAACCCGCTTCGCGCCCCGCCTTCAACTTGAGCCTGACGTAAATCTCAGAGGCTGGATTCTGTCCGACCAGGACGACCGCCAGTCCAGGCGGGCGGCCATACCGGCTGCTGAATTCGGCAGCGCGTGGCGCGATCTCCGCGCGCATCTTTGCGGCCAGCGCCTGCCCATCGAGTATCCGCGCACTCATCTAGCCTTTCATTCTAGTGGCTACCGGCTACCGGCCAGTCGCCGCGCCAGTTCGTCGACCTGCCGGTGGGTGTCGTCGAGTGAACCATCCGTTCGAATGACGAAGTCTGCCCGCCCGACTTTGTCGTCGATCGGGAGTTGCGCGTCGATCCGTCGCTTCGCTTCGGCTTCGGACAACCCATCGCGATCCATCAAGCGTCGAAGCTGAATTTCGGGGCGAGCAGCCACGACGATCACTGACTCAAAGTCGCGGTCTCGATTCACTTCGTACAACAGGGGAATGTCGGCAATCGCAAACGGATGTTGCGCGGGATCCAGGCTGGCGAACCACGCGTCGGTGGCCCGGCGCACTTCGGGATGAACGATCGCTTCGAGCGCCTTGCGGGCGTCTGGATCGGAGAAGACGATATTCGCCATCCGTTTGCGATCAAGCGCGCCGCGGGAATCAAGCACGTGCGGGCCGAATCTCTCCACGATTGCGGCAAGAGCCGGAGATCCCGGCGCAACGGCTTCGCGAGCAATCAGATCGGAATCGATCGTCGGGATGCCAAGCGACTCGAACCGGGCACGGACGTGGCTCTTACCGGTGGCAATACCACCGGTGAGCGCTATCCGCCGCACAGTGTTGTCGAGGGCCAAGACCGGCTTCAGGCTACCAGCTACCGGTAACTAGCTAGCGCTCTAGCGACTCGAGCTGAGCGGCCGCGGCCTCTTTGGCCGGCGCGCTTCGTTCTTCGACGAACGTGTTCCACTCGTGGCACTGCGGGCACTGCCAGAGGAGTTCGGTGCTGCGGTAGCGGCAGCGCCGGCAGACGTGGGGATCGAGATAAAACACCGCTTCGCGCGTCAGGTCGACGTAGCGGCGAATCAGCGCGGGCGCAAAACCCAGTGCGCCGAGTGTCTCCCAAATCTCCTGGTGAATGGCCAGGCCGTGGGGATGGTGGGGAAGTGCGTCCAGCAGGCAGTCGAAGGCAGCCTGGTGCTGGCCGGCCGCGGCGAGGTGGCGCGACAGCGCCAGCCTGGCGCGCCAGGTCTGCGGGTCGCGCGCGATCAGCCGCTCACAAAGCGCGACGAACCGCTGCGGCGTGCCAAGCGACCGATACGCGCGCTCGAGTCGTTCGAATGCGAAATACGCGTGCTGGGGCACGGCCTCCACCAGCCCCTCCCAGGCCTCGATGGCGCCCGCGAGGTTCCCCTGGCGCTCGCGGACGTCGCCCAGGTTGAGATGGGCCGGCGCGGTGCGCGGATCCACATCGATGGCCTCGGTGAACGTCCGGGCGGCAGCAGCCGTATCGCCCGCCCGCTGCTGCGCGACGCCGATCTCGTTGCGGAGAAACCCGAGGATCTGCTGGTCGTCAGGCTGGCGGCCGGCGTCGATCCGAGCGATCTGCTCGCGGATCCGCAGCGCCTCCCCCCACTGGTGCTGATCCTCGTACAGCTTCTGCAGGTTGACGAGGGCGTAGCGGCTCTTCGGGTCGAGTACCAGCACCTCCTGGAAGGCTTCGAGCGCGCGATCCACGAATCCGCCATGCCGGAAGTCGAGGCCAAGGCAGAGCAGCACATACGCGTGTTCGAGCGTCGTCAGGTCGGGGCGCTGCAGCAGCGACTGGTGGACGTTGATGGCTCGGCCGACCTGTCCCTTCTCGCGGTAGAGGTTGCCGAGGATCATCTGGATTTCCAGCGCATCGGTGTCCGTACTGGCGGCCTGGGTGAGCTCGTCGATCGCCTGGTCCACCTCTCTGTCCACCAGGAAGTTGAGCCCCAGCATGTAGTGCGGCGTTTCGCGCAGCCGACGCCGATCGATCCACCGGCCGTCCCGCAGCTTGTACCGCTCCCACGCCTTGCCGACCAACAGCCCCAGGAGCAGGGCGAACAGGACAGCCAGGAGGTACAACTGAGTGTTCATAGGTGCGGTGGTTCGGTGGTGCGACGGTGCGACGTGCGACGATGCTAGAACATCTCCGTGCGCCACAGATCGTGGAGCTGAACGACCCCTTCGACTGTCCGGTTCCGATCGACCACGACGACCGAGGTGATCTTGTGTTGCTCGAGGATATTGAGGATCTCGGCGGCAAGCGTGTTGCGATCGATGGTCACCGGGTTGCGCGTCATCACGTCACCCGCTGTCCGGTCCAGCAGACTGCCCGAGAGCGTCAGGTGCCGGCGAAGGTCGCCGTCGGTGATGATGCCCGCGAGCGTGCCGCCCTCGACGACGCAGGCCATCCCCAGGCCTTTGCGGGTTATTTCCTCGAGGACGTCCTTCATCGACATGGTGACGGGGACAACGGGCGCCTTGTCGCCGGCGTGCATCAACTGGCCGGCCCGCATCAGGCGCTTACCCAGCCGGCCGCCCGGATGCAGGTGGGCGAAGTCTTCTTCCCGGAACCCCTTGGCGACGAGCAGCGTCATCGCCAGCGCGTCGCCCAGCGCCAGTGCCGCGGTGGTGCTCGCCGTCGGGACGAGGTTCATCGGGCAGGCCTCCTCCGAGACGCGGCAATCGAGCGCGACATCGGAAGCCTGCGCCAGCGTGGACTCGCAGTTGCCGCTGAGAGTGATGAGGCGGGCGCCAAGCCGCTTGATAGTTTCAAGCAACCGAAGCAGTTCCTCGGTTTCGCCGCTGTTCGACAGCGCAATCACCACGTCGTCGGTTTGAATCACCCCGAGATCCCCATGAATCGCTTCGGCGGGGTGCAGGAAATGGGCGGGGGTACCCGTGCTGGCGAGCGTGGCGGCGATCTTCCGGCAGATGATGCCTGACTTACCCATGCCGGTGACGATGACGCGACCGCGGCAGTCGAGAAGCATCCGGATCGCGAGATCGAAGCGGTCGTCGAGCCTGTCGATGAGGGACAGGATTGCGTCAGCTTCGGTCTGCAGAACCTTGCGCGCAAAGGTGATGTCCGCCGCGGTGAGGCGCGTCACCGGTTGACCCCTGCGGCCGCCGTCTCGCGGACGGCCGCGTCGATCCGCTTGAGTTTCAACACGAGCGGTTCGAGTTGATCGAGCCGCAGGGCATTCGAGGCGTCGCTCTTTGCCCGCGCCGGCTGTTCGTGGACCTCCATGAACACCGCGTCAGCGCCGGCGGCCACGCCGGCGGACGCCAGCGGCTCGATGTACTGCGCCAGGCCGGCGGTGACGCCGTCACCCGCGCCGGGCAGTTGCAGGCTGTGCGTGACATCGAAGACCACCGGGTAGCCCAGTTCGCGCAGCATCGGAAGCGCACGCATGTCGACGACCAGGTTGTTGTAGCCGAAGCTGACGCCGCGTTCCGTGACCAGGACCGACTGGTTGCCCTCGGCCGTCACTTTCTCGATCACGTGACGCATGTCGCCCGGCGCGAGGAACTGGCCCTTCTTGACGTTGACCGCCTTTCCGGTACGCGCGGCGGCGACGAGCAGGTCGGTCTGGCGCGACAGGAAGGCGGGAATCTGCAGTACGTCGACGACCGCCGCCGCTGCAGGTGCGTGATCGGCCTGGTGAATATCGGTGAGCACGGGAAGGCCGGTGCGCGCCTTGACGTCGGCGAGGATCTTCAGCCCCGCGTCGAGACCCGGGCCGCGGAACGACGTGCGCGACGTGCGGTTGGCCTTGTCGTAGGACGCCTTGAAGATCACCGGCACGCCGCAACGGCGGGCGATGTCGCGGATGGCAGACGCCGTGTCGAGCGTGTGCTGCGCACTCTCGATCACACATGGACCGGCAATGAACACCAGCGGCTGACCGCCGCCAATCGAGAGCGACCCGATGTGGACCGGCTTCACGCCCCCTATTCTATGCGTCAGGAACGCGTTCCCGCGGCGACGCCGACCGTCGCCAGTTTTCCGGTCTTGTGCTGATACGCCGCCTCGACGAAGCTCGCGAACAGCGGATGCGGCCTGAGCGGCTTCGACTGAAATTCCGGATGGAACTGCACGGCGAGGAACCAGGGATGGGCCGGCAGTTCGGCGATCTCGACGAACTTCCCGTCCGGCGATCGGCCCGAGACGCGCATCCCGTTTTCATTCAGGGACGGCTCGTACAGGCAGTTGAACTCGAAGCGATGGCGATGGCGCTCGTGAATCAGCGGGGAACTGTAAATCCGCTCGGCGAGTGATCCCGGGGCGAGCTCGCACGCATAACGGCCAAGACGCATGGTGCCGCCGAGATCGTCGACGCCCAGCAGATCGCGCAGCTTGTAGATCACCTTGTGCGGCGCGTTTTCGTCGACTTCTGTGGAGTCAGCCCCCTCGAGCCCGCAGACGTTCCGGGCAAATTCAACCGTCGCCCACTGGAATCCGTAGCAAATACCGAAGAAGGGGACGCGCCGCGCGCGAGCATACTCGGCAGCTTTCATCATGCCCCGCGTGCCGCGCGAACCGAAGCCGCCTGGCACCAGGATGCCGTGCGCATTCTCGAGCAGCGCCGCGCCGCTCTCCTTTTCCAGCGCCTCTGCTTCCACCCAGTTGAGGCGTACCCGCACCTGGTTGGCAAACCCGCCGTGAAAGCAGGCCTCGTTCAGGCTCTTGTAGGAATCCTCGTACCCGGTGTACTTGCCGACGACGTGAACGGTCAGCTCATCGAGCGGGTTCTTGATCCGGTGCACGAGCTGCTGCCAGGCCTCGGTGCGCGCTTCTGTCAGCGGCAGGTGGAGCAGTTTCAGCACGATCCGATCGAGCCCCTCGGCAGACAGCACGAGCGGCACCTCGTAGATCGTCGAGACGTCCTTGGCGGTGATGACGGCTTCCTCTTCGACATCGCAGAACAGGGCGATCTTCCGCTTGATATCGGCGTCGAGGAACCGATCGGTCCGGCAGAGCAGGATGTCGGGCTGAATACCGATTGATCGCAGGTCGCGCACGCTGTGCTGCGTCGGCTTGGTCTTGAGCTCGCCGGCGGTGCCGATGAAGGGCACCAGCGTCAGGTGGATGTAGATCGCGTTCTCGCGGCCGACGTCGAGGCGGAACTGGCGAATCGCCTCCAGGAAGGGCATGCTCTCGATGTCGCCGACGGTGCCGCCGATCTCGACGAGCACGATATCGACGTCCTTACTGGCGGCGCGGATCGCGTCCTTGATCTCGTTGGTGATGTGCGGGATGACCTGGACGGTGCGTCCGAGGTAGTCGCCGCGGCGCTCCTTCTGGATCACTGAAAGGTAGATCTTGCCGGTGGTCCAGTTGCTGTTGCGGGTGGCCACCATGCTCGTGAACCGCTCGTAGTGCCCGAGGTCGAGGTCGGTTTCAGCGCCGTCGTCGGTGACGTACACCTCGCCGTGCTGATACGGGCTCATCGTGCCCGGATCGACGTTGATGTAGGGGTCGAATTTCTGGAGCGCGACGGTGTAGCCGTGGTCCTCGAGCAGCCGGCCGATCGACGCCGCCGCCAGTCCTTTGCCGAGTGATGAAACAACGCCGCCGGTGACGAAGATGAATTTCACGGGCCGTCCGCTAGGTCCCTGCATCGTGGTTTCGCCTCATGTCCGCGCGCCAACGGTCACCTGCCGCCGGACGCGCTCAAGGTCCTCAGGGGTGTCGACCCCGATGGAATCGTAGTGAGTTTCAACGGCGTAGATGTCGAACCCGTGCTCCAGTGCGCGCAGCTGCTCGAGCGACTCCGCGCACTCGAGCGGCGTCTGGGGGAGCGCGGCGAGTTCGCGAACGAAGGCGCGCCGGTACGCGTACAGCCCGACGTGCTTGAAGACCGACCCGTTCGAACTGGCCCCGGCGTACTCCCGAAGCTGGCGTTCGTAAGGGCCGGCTTTGGGCAACTCCGACACGAACGATCCACGGGCCGACGGGATCGGCGCGCGCGAAAAGTACAACGCGTTCCCTTCGAGATCGACCACCACCTTCACGACGTGCGGGCTATTGAGCTCGGCGGCGTCGGTAATGCGCCGTCTCAGGGTAGTCATCTGGATGGAGGGGTCACGGTCGAAAGGTGCGAGAACCTCCGCAATCGCCCGCGGCTCGATCAGCGGCTCGTCGCCCTGGACGTTGACGACGATTTCGCAGGTGAGGTCCGCCGCGACCTCGGCGATCCGATCGAGCCCGGTGCGATGGTCGCGCCGCGTCATGCGCACGACGCCGCCGAATGCCTGCACCGCCTGGGCGATGCGCTCGTCGTCGGTCGCGACGACCACCGCATCGACGCCTTGCGCCGCCGCCGCGCGTGTGTAGACGTGCGCGATCATCGGGCGGCCGGCGAGATCAGCGAGCGGCTTTGCGGGGAAACGCGTCGAGTGATACCGGGAGGGGATGACGACGACGGCGTGCAGCGGCTGTGACGTACGTTCGAAAGGATTTCTGAACGCGACGGGCGGCACGGCGAATCATAACATGCTGCGGCGGACCAGACACTGTAGACGTTCGGCGAAATAACCGAAATGTTAGAATGAGAGCCGATTTCGAATGACCTGGAAATCTTACGCCGTCGTGTCGGGAGCCACGGTGCTTGCGGGATGGCTGGCGTCGACGCCACCCGCGAGCGCGCCGCAGGGCACGGCCGCGGGTCCGCGCCCGCCGGCACCGCGCGGGGCCGTTGCTTCAGACATCGAGCGCGAGGCCGAGCGGCTCCAGGTTCGTGTCCGGCGCGAAGTGGAGTATACGCAGCCGCAGCGCAATCCGTTCCGCTTCAGCGCGGCCCGTCCTGAGGTCGAACGGGGCGGCGACATTTCCGAGCCCGCGCCTGCACCACTGGCTCCGCCCGTTGCGATTCCGTTCGTCGCTCCGCTCCCGCCCATGAAGCTGGCTGGCATCGCCGAGGATCAGAAAGGCGACCAGATGGAACGGACGGCGATTCTGAGCTCGCCGTCTGGGGTTCTGCTCGTTCACGAGGGCGACGCGGTGCCGGGCGACTACCGCGTCGGGCGGATTGAAAGCGAAGCTGTCGAACTGGTGAAAGCCGACGGCACCAGTCTCAGACTTACGCTGTCAAAACCCAACTCCCAATAACCAACTGCCAACAAGGCTCCACATCGTTTTGGGAGTTGGGCGTTGGGACTTGGGAGTATCTAGACTCGCACTATTCGCGCCTCGAGAATCGCCTTTACTTTTCGCAAATCAGTCAGCACCGCATCGGGGATCGGCGAGGTCTCGTCAACGATGACCACCCCGATCGCGTTGCGTCCCTCGCGACCGAGCGCGAAGTTCGCGATGTTCACGCCGTGCCGCCCCAGGATCGTCCCGATCTCGCCGATGACTCCGGGCTGGTCGTTGTTGCGGATGACGATCATCGTGCCCTCGAGCGGCGCCTCGACATTGATACCGTCGACCAGGACGATCCGCGGACTCGCGCGCTCGAACACGGCCCCTTCCACCCACCGCTCGCCGTCGCTGGTGTGCAGCTTGAGGGAGAGGAGCGCGGTGTAGTTGCGCGGCCTGGAGCTGCGCGACTCGATCACTTCGATGCCGCGGTCGGCCGCCACGCTCCTCGCGTTCACCATCGTCACGCCGGATGACAGGATCGGCTTGAACAGGCCGACCAGCACTGAGTTGATGATCATGTCGTTGCGCCCCTCGGCCAGCTCGCCGTAATAACGGACGCCGACCGCCTGGGCGCGGCTGTCGTTCATCTGCGCGACGAACGCCCCGAGCCGCTCGCCGAGTTCGACGAACGGCCGCAGACGGCTGAATTCCTCGGCCGAGACCGAGGGAAAGTTCACCGCGTTCCGGATGATGCCGTCGCGCAGGAAGTCGCGCAACGCCGCCATCGTTTCCATGCCGACCAGTTCCTGCCCCTCGCGGGTCGACGCGGCGATGTGTGGAGTCGCCACGACCTGGGGCAGGTTCTGCAGCCGGAAATCGACGGTTGGCTCCTTCTGGAACACGTCGAGCGCCGCGCCGGCGACCTGACCGGCTTCGATCGCATCCGCCAGCGCCGCCTCGTCGATCAGGTCGCCGCGGGCGGTGTTGACGATCCGGATGCCCTTCTTCGCCTTCGCCAGCCGTTCGGCGTTGACGATGTTCCTGGTCTTCTCGTTGCTCGGCATGTGGAGCGAGATGTAATCGGCGCGGGCGAAAAGCTCGTCCAGCGACACCAGCTCGACGCCGAGGTCGCTCGCTACCTGCGCGGAAATGAACGGGTCGTGCGCGATGAGGCGCATGCCGAACGACGCCGCCCGCCGTGCGACCTCCTGGCCGATCCGGCCGAGGCCGGCGAGGCCGAGCGTCTTTTCGCGCAGCTCTTCACCGAGGAACTTCTTCTTTTCCCACTTTCCCTGTTTCATCGCCGCATCGGCGGCAGGGAGGTGGCGGGCGAGCGCCAGCATCTGGCCGAGCGCGAGTTCGGCCACGCTGATGCTGTTGGCTCCGGGGGCGTTCATGACGACGATGCCGCGGCCGCTGGCGGCGAGGACGTCGACGTTGTCGACACCGGTGCCGGCGCGGGCAATCACCCGCAGACGCGGCGCGGCGTTGATGATGGGTGCGGTGACCTTGGTGGCGCTGCGAACGACGATCGCGTCGGCGTTGGCGACATCGGTGGACAATTGCTCGGGGTTACGACCCGTACGGGCGTCGACCTCCCATCCTTCCGCGCGCAGTACGTCGAGCGCCGAGGCAGGAAGATCATCTGCGACAACAATTTTCATGGATTCCGAAAGTATAATCTGCGGCGCCGCTGAGGCCCGTGTGTCGCGCCGGTAAACGTCGCACTACGATGGTGCAAACCGCTAAAATCTTCGGATTCGCGCGCGATCCATGGCCGCCGTCGGCTCTTTTCAACAGGGTTTTCAACAGAAACTGTGCGTAACCTGCGGATCGACTGTGGGACTTCGCCCTAAGCGCGGCGGACCTGAAGTCGCGTGGGCGGACCTGAAGATCGCATCGGCGGACCTGAAGGTCCCCCTCTACGGACGTAGCGCCGCACCTTCAGGTGCGGCGAAGACACGAGGATCGAATGAGACGAAAAGTGACTGTGGTAGGCGGCGCCGGCAACGTCGGCGCGACGGTGGCGAGATCCATCGCGGAAAAAGGGTTAGCGGATGTCGTGGTGATCGACATCGCGGATCAGAAAGCGGCCGGCGTCGCGCTCGACATCTACGAGACGTGCCCGATCCTCGGCTCCGACTCCCGCATCATCGGCGGCAACGACTGGACCGCCGCCGCCGGCTCCGACGTCGTGGTCATCACGTCGGGCAAGCCGCGGAAGCCGGGCATGAGCCGCGACGACCTGGTGAAAGACAACTTCGCGATCATGCAGAGCATCGCGCCGAAGGTGGTCGAGCACTGTCCCGACAGCATCATCATCCCGGTAGCCAATCCGCTCGACGCGATGGCGCAGGCGCTCTATCGGTTGACCAAGTTCCCGCGCGAACGCGTCATCGGCATGGCGGGCGTGCTCGACTCCGCGCGGATGAGCACGTTCATCGCCATGGAGCTGAACGTGTCGGTCGAGAACGTGCACTCGTTCGTCCTCGGCGGCCATGGCGACACCATGGTGCCGTTGCCGCGCTACTCGACCGTCGCAGGCATCCCGATTACAGAACTGCTATCGAAGGAAAAAATCGACGCCATCTCGACCCGTACCGCGAATGGCGGCGCCGAGATCACGAAACTGGTGGGCACGAGCGCGTGGTATGCACCTGGCGCCGCGGCTGCGCAGATGGTCGAAGCGATCCTGCTCGACAAGAAGCACATCCTGCCGTGCTCGGTGTTCCTGCAGGGGGAGTACGGAGTGCGGGATCTGTTCGTCGGCGTGCCGGTGAAGCTCGGCGCGCGCGGCATGGAGCAGATTATCGAGATCAAGCTGACGCCGGAGGAGGACGCGGCGCTGAAGAAGTCGGCCGGCGCCGTGAAGGAGCTGGTCGACGTCATCGGAATGTAGTTGGCGCGTGGGGCCGGAGGCCTGAAGGCCTCCGGCTACCAGCCACGAACTAATTCTGGCGTGGCGCCATCTCCGCCGTCAGGCGCTTCAGCGCGCGGCTGACCGCCATCCGGGCCGCATCGGCGGTGCGCATCCCGAAGCGCTGCGCGATTTCCGCCAGGCTCCACTGCATTTCCACCCGCGCGACCACGAGTTCGCGGTGGCGCGGATTCATCGCCGAAAGCGCATTCCGATAGCGTTCGTACGATTCCGCTTCGATTGCCGCTTCCAGCGGCGAGGTCGCGTCGACGGCATGATCCGGCGGCAGCTCCACCGGGGCCGGGTGGCGCGTCACGCGGCGCACTTCGTCCCGGATCCGGTTGATCACCGACTGGCGCAGGTACGCCTGCATCGCGCCGACGTGCCGCGGCTCGAACACGTCGAGGCGCCGCAGCGCGTGAAGCGCCGCTTCCTGGACGAGATCACCGGTATCGAGCGCGCCGCGCGCTGACGACGGAAGGCGGCCATGGGCCCAACGCGTCAACGAAGGGAGGCATCTCTGCAGGAGGGCCTCGACCGCCATCCGGTCGCCTTCGCGCGCCCGGACGACCAGTTCCATCGTCGTTTCGTCGCTCAACAGGGCGTCGGCGTGGGCCTCATCCTCAGGTGGTGGCGTGGGTTTGGGCCCGTTCATGACGGTTGAAGTCTGCATCATAGTTGTAATAACGGCGATACGGGTCAAACCGAACACGACGCCGGCTCGGCCGTTTGGTATCCTCCCCGCCATGATCGGGACCACGTTTTCCCACTATCGCGTGACTGGAAAGCTCGGGGTGGGCGGTATGGGGGTCGTGTACGACGGAGAAGACCTCCGCCTGTCCCGGCCGGTGGCGCTGAAGTTCCTGCCCCAGGACCTGGCCGGGGACGCCGACGCCGCCCGCCGCCTGCAGCGCGAGGCCCAGACGCTCGCCGGGCTGAGCCACCCCAATATCTGCACGGTCTACGAGGTGGACGACTACGAGGGGACGGCTTTCATCGCGATGGAGCGCGTGGACGGCCTCAACCTCAAGCTGCACATGGCGCGCCGGGCCCTGGCGACGCCGGAGGTGGCCGACATCGCCCTGCAGGTCACGGCGGCACTCGAGGCCGCGCACGCGGCGGGCATCGTTCACCGCGACATCAAACCGGGCAACATCCTCGTCGGGAGCAACGGTCAGGTGAAGGTGCTCGACTTCGGGCTCGCGCGGCGCTTCCTGATGCCTGACACCGGGGAGTTGATTCTAGGGGGGTCGACGATTCCCGGCCGGCCGATCGGGACGGCGAACTACATGGCCCCCGAGCGCATCCTGCAGATGCCGCTGGATCCGCGAAGCGACCTCTTTTCGCTGGGCGTGGTGATTTACGAGATGGCGACGGGGAGGCTGCCATTTGGCGGAGCGTCCCCGTCCGAGACTGTCAGCAATGTGCTCGACAAAGACCCGGCACCGCTGACCTCGTATTCACCCGACCGGCCGCCGCAGCTGGAGCGAATCGTCAACCGACTGCTCGCGAAGGTGCCCGATCAGCGGTATCAGTCGGCCGCTGACCTGGGAGCCGCGTTGGCTCAGCTGAGGACGTCGCCTCCGATCTGGCAGCGCCTGTTCCGCCGCGGCTAGCCCTCTGTTGCCGGCGGGTTGGCGGCGCGATGCGCCTCCTCGTTTTTTCGGCGCCCTTCCTTAATCTTCGGCTGAAGTTCCTGCATCCTGTCGGCACTGTCGGGGTGATGCGGCGGCCAATAGATCTGAATCTGGCTGTCTTCACCCGTGATCGGCAATTCCATCCGCACGCCGTTGATGACGACGATGAACTTCTGTTCCTTGTCAAAGGCCTTGGAGCTGCTCCCTTTTTTCGGTTCAGGATCCCTGCCATTCTCCACTCTGCCGTCGCCTCCATGGATCACCGTCCAATGGATGCTTCCCCCGCCGCCATACTCTCCGTAGCCCATAGCTGCCTCCCGAGCGCTCGCGAACGTCAGACGCCCTTTACTGCCATTCCACTACTACCATTCCACCCGTATCTGGTCCTCGTTCATTGGCTGGACCGGGACTTCGAAGACGATCTTGTTTCCGCGGATGGTCAACCCGTCCTTCTTCAATCGTTCCAGGTCCCTTGCGGCGGCGGCCTTGGTCGGGTACTCGAGACTCACCTTGAAGTTGGTCACCTTCTTCGCGTCGCGGCCGAACGCGGAGACCCGCTTTTCCCCGCGCTTGGTCTCATCGTCGACATCGACTTTCCACTTGACGCTCCCGCCTCCGCCGTACTCTCCGTATCCCATGCGAACCCTCCTGATTGGCTGCTCCTGGGGGTTCAGGTTTTATACCCCGTGGAGGAGTTTTTCCTTGCGGAAAAACGTCATGGCCGCCGGGTCCGAACAGCCGGCTGCGAAAAAAGGCGGGCTATTCGAAGAGGGATCGGATGTCGCGGCGGGAGGCGAAGCGATCGCGATCGGCGACGGGAAGTGAGTTGCGGAGCGGCTCAATCAGCTTGCGGCTCGTATCGGCTTCGGCCTGTGCGGCTGCCCGGTCGCCGCGCCCGAGCAGGGCGCGCGCCCGCCAGTAGTGGACCTCCGCTTGAAGTTCGGGGCCGATCGCTCGCGCGCCGTCGGGCGGTATCCCCTCGAGTGCGGCGAGGGCGTCATCGAATCGCCGCAGGCCCGTATCAATACGCGCCAGGTAGATTCGAAGGCGGGATTCGAGGGAGTACCGGCCCATCTTCCGGGCCTCGGCGAGGCTTGCCGCCACGGCCGCACGCCCGGCGGCGGCCTTTCCTTCGAGCGCGTCGAGTAGCCCGAGCGACGCGCGGGCCTCAAAGGTCGCCCCGTCGGGGTCAGGATCGACCTCAATCACGGCGGCCCTGCCGAAGTGCATGCGCGCGTCGTCCAGCCCGCCCCTCTCGTAGGCCACGGTCCCGAAAGCGGTTTCCAGAAGAGGAAAAAGCCAGCGTTCCCGCCCCTGCTCGAGTTCGGCGGCTGCCTTCATCAACTCCGTGTCGGCGCTGGCGAAGTCCCCCAACCGCGTGTGAACGATTGCGAGTCGAATGCGAGCCTCGGGGGCTCTGGGCCCGGATCCATCGCCAAGCGCGTCTTTGAGCAGTTCCCGTGCGCGCGCGTAATCGCCCACCTCGAAACGTGTTCGCCCGAGATCGAGCGTCAGGGCTGCAATGTCGTCGTTCAGATCGCGCTCCCTGGCGATCGCCAGCCCGCGGTTCAACTCACGCTCGGCATCAAGGATTCTGCCGGCATAGCGGTGGTGCGCACCGGTCAACAGCGCCGCAAACACTTCGAAGTTCCGGTCGCCGATCTTCCTGAACACGGCAAGGGCGTTCTGCAGATCCCGCAGCCCTTCCTCGGCGTCGACGCCGGATTGAATCAGCAACGCCGCGCGATTGGCCTGGATCTGGGCGGCTCGGGCCTCGTCGCCGAGCGACTCGTACAGCTTGTAGCTTTGCTGGTAGTAGTCGGAGGCGCGTGAACGGTTGCCCAGCGCTTCGTGCGTGACGCCGAGGTTCATCAGCACGAGCGGTTCGAGGACGAGGTTGCCGGCCTTGCGGGTTGCGGCAAGCGATTGTTCGCCGGACGCCGCCGCGTCGGCGCGTCGGCCCTGCACGCCGGCTACCAGCGCAATGTAGTAATAGGCGCGCGCAATCTGGTACTCGGATCCGATGCTTTCAAGAATCTTCAGCGCTTCGTCTGCGCTTCGGCGCGCCTGCTCGCGGTCCTGGTCGCCGCCGTTTCGCAGCGTGTCGGCGAGACAGAAGAGCGCCTGTGCTTTCCCCGGGAGCGAGCCAAGGACCTGGTACTTTTGGACCGCGCGCTGCGCGCGGTCGCGGGCGTTTGCGCCCTCGTTCGATCGGTTATACAGGCGGCACAATTCCACCTCGGCCCGGGCGGCGCTGTCATCAACCGCCAGCGCCTGCTGGTAGGTGACAATCGCGTCCGCGGTTCGCCCGCGGCGGTCGAGAAAGCCCGCCAGTTCGACGAGCGGCGCCGCCTCGTCGGGATAGCGTGCAGCGATATCGCGGTAGCTGCCTTCCGCCGCTCCAAACTCGCGGCGGGCCTCGTTGACGACGGCATCGACGAACCATCGGTCCCGCGCGGGCAGTTGATCGCCGGCCATATCCGCCGCCTGTCCAGCGCTGTCGGCCGCCTCGGTGTCCCGCCGCATGAACGTCGCAGTGCGGCTGCGCCAGGCGGCAATTACCGGATTACGGGGGTCCTGCTCGGAGGCGGCCACAAAGGCGCGGAGCGCAGCGGAATATTCAAGGCGATCGTAGGCATCGAGCCCGTCGTTCGAGCAGCGCCGCGGCGTCCAGCGTCCGTAGCCTTACGGCATGCATCGGGGTGGCATTCTCGATCAGGCTCCAAACCAGGTCTGCGACGTACGCGCGCCGTGGAGCGGTTGTGAGCAGGTGGGCCTCGACGCCCTCCGCCAGCCGCGGCATCAAGCCGTACACCGTGTCCTTGAGGAGCGACGAGACCACCGGTGCCGTTTCGTAGGCACCGTCCGCCGTTGCTGTGTCCGGACGGCGGAATTCCACGCGTGCCCGCCATCCGCCGTTCTCGTAGAGCAGGGTCGGTACGACGATGAGCCTCGCGTCACTGTGCGCCGCAAGCGACTGCATCGCCTCGCGGCTCGAGACGTCCTGCCCGGGTGCCTGGAAGCGCCGAACGATCTGCAGAAGCTGGTCGTAGGGCATCACGCGGGCCTGACGGGAGTCGGCGAGCTGCGCGATCAGCTCGCGGGTCAGCGCCATCCGGTAGCCGTCGAGCTCGGCGTAGCCCGTCTGGTTCACCACGGGCGCAACGACGAAAGGGACGCGCTCGACCGGCGAGAAGATCCACAGCGCGACGGCCGCGAGGACGGCCACAAGCGCCGCAGCCAGGCCCGCCGCTTTTCGTGAACGCCAACGGCTCGGTCGCCGTGCCGTCGCGGCGCGGACCGCGTTGACCGGTGGCAGCACTTCGGTGCGGAGGTCGAGCGGCAGCGTCCGTCCCTGCAGGAGGCGGAGCGCGCGCGCCAGTTCCCGCGCCGAGGGCGGACGCACCGCCGGCTCTTTGTGAAGGGCGCGGAAGACGAGCTGTTCGAGCGCTTCCGAGACCTCGGGGACGAGGGCTCGTATCGGCGCGGGCGGGTCGTTCCGGATGGCGTGGGAGATGGCTTCCGGGTAGCCCCCCTTGAACGGGACGCTGCCGGTGAGCATTTCGTACAGCACCGACGCCCACGGCCCACACGTCGCTGCGCGCGTCGGCTTCCTCGCCGCGCGCCTGTTCCGGCGACATGTACGCGATCGTGCCGATGGTCGAGCCCTCCAGCGTCAGCTTCAGCCGTGCATCGGCAAACTTGGCCAGGCCGAAGTCGAGAATCTTGACGCCGTTCTCGGTCAGCATCAGGTTGCCCGGCTTGATGTCCCGGTGTACGACGCCCTGGCTGTGCGCCTTGGCGAGACCTTCGGCAACCTGCGCGGCGATTTCCATCGCCTCCTCCACCGGCAAGCGTCCACGCTCGAGACGCGTCTTCAGCGTCTCGCCGTCGTAGTGGGCCATGACGATGAACAGCTGTCCGTCGGCGGCGGTGGCGATGTCGTGGATGGTGCAGATGTACGGATGGTCGGTGGCGGAGGCAGCCTGCGCCTCGCGGATGAAGCGCTGCTTGGCGCTTTCGTCGTGGCTCCACTGCGGCGGCAGGAACTTCAGCGCGACGCGGCGTCCGAGCCGGGTATCGCGCGCGGTGTAGACGACGCCCATCCCGCCGCCGCCAAGCCTGGCCTCGACGTCGTAGTGCGCCACCGTCGTGCCGACGAGCGGATCCACAGGAGTCGCCGGTATTTTACGTGTTTCCGGCCCACTTCCAGCATCCCGGCTGTTTGATCGTCCTGCGCCTCGCGTTAACAGGAGTGAAGGAGAAACAACGATGTTCCGACACATTGCCACGCTCGCGTCCGTCGTCGCCGTCGCCGGGTTGCTGGCCGCATCGTCCTCGCACGCCGCCAGCAGACCGACGCCGCTGACGAGGATCAATAACCTGACATTCTCGAGGCCCGTGTCGCTGCCCGGCGTCACGCTTGCCGCGGGTACCTACGTGTTCGAGTCCGGTCCCGCAGGGACGGACCCGTATATCGTGCGTGTCCTGAGCCAGAACCGCCAGACGCAGTTCTATCTCGGGTTCACCATTCCGAAGGCCCGACCGCGCAACGCGGCGGCGAGCATCCTGACGTTCGGCGAAGCGCCGGCCGGCGGGGCGGCCCCGATTCTCGTGTGGTATCCAGTCGGCTCGGGCACCGGACATGAGTTCATGTATCGCTGACCGACAGGCGATGGCGGTGCGAAGGCATCACGAAGCCTTCGCACCGTCCGCTCCGTTCTCCCTGCTCCCGGTAACGCGGCCGCCCGCCTGTTATAGAAGGCCGTCCGGCGCACTCGTCAAACTCGCGGAGGGTATGGCCCATGAACGCCGGCGCTGAAGACTCCGGACTGCTCTCGATTGCGTCGCCGATCGCCGATGGCACAGGGGTGGACTGGAAGGATGTCGCTCGGCAGCTGCCCGATCAGGACCGCGCGCCGATCGTCGATGAGCTGCGTGCACTCGAACGCTTCACGGCGGTCACGGAGATCACGCCGACCCAGTGGGGACCATTCCCCATCAAGAGCGAACTGGGACGTGGGGTGTTCGGCCGCGTGTTCGAGGCGGTCGACCCGGACATGCAGCTCGAGATCGCGCTGAAAGTGATCAGAAAGGGCGCGGAGGATCAATCGGCGGACTTGTCGCGCGGGCTGAAAGAGGCGCGCCTCCTGGCGAAAGTCACCCATCCGAACGTGGTCCGCATCTACCGCGTCGAGCGCATCGCCGACGAGGTCGGCATCGCGATGGAGTTGATTCGCGGGCGGGCACTGAATGATTTAGTCGCGAACAATGGACCGTTGGCGGCGCGTGAGGCAGCGGTAATCGGCATCGATCTCTGTCGAGCCGTCGCCGCTGTCCATGCGGCAGGGATGATCCACGGCGACATCAAGGCGCACAACGTCATGCGCGAAACCGGCGGCCGGACGATCCTGATGGACTTCGGCGCCGGCCGCATGCTGGATCGGGCCGTCGGCAGCGAGGGGGATTGTGCCGGGACGCCTGTGTACCTGGCGCCGGAGGTGTTTGCGGGAAAGGACCGCACGCGGGCGTCCGATATCTACAGCCTTGGCGTGTTGCTGTATTACCTGGTGACGGCGTCCTATCCGATCCACGGCGCGACCGGAAGCGAGGTCGCCCGCCACCACCAGCGCAGCCTCCCGCGGAAGCCGTTGCGTGACGCCCGCCCTGACCTGTCGGCTTCGTTTGTCCGCGTCGTCGAACGGGCACTTGCGGATAAGTCCTGCCGACCGGTTTCCAAAGTGCCGGCGCGCTCGAGGCCGCGCTGGCCGACACCCTCTCGCCCTCTCCGGTCCCCGTTCCGTGCTCGCGGTGGAAACGGTACGCACCGGCGATGGCGATCTGTCTCCTGGCCCTGGCGTTTGGCGGCTACGCGATGTTCCGCGGAACCGAATCGGCCGTCGAAGTCGCGCCGCCGCCCGCCGTGGCTGGCGAGGCCGCGGGGGAATACCGGATCGAGGCTGCCTTATACGTTGAGCGCGACGGGGTGCCTGTTCGCCTGCGACAGGGAACGCGGGTCGCTCCCGGTGACAAGCTGTCGCTGCAGGTGCGAACCTCGGTGCCGGCCCACGTATATGTCGTGAACGAGGATGAACAGGGCGAAGGCTATCTGCTCTTTCCGTTGCCCGGCCAGAGCGTGGCGAACCCGCTGCCCGCCGGGCAGATGCATCGTCTTCCGGGTGTACAGGCAGGCGAGCGGTTGTCATGGCAGGTCACAAGCGCCGGCGGGCGCGAGCACTTCATCATCTTCGCCAATACCGCGCCATTACCCTCGTTCGAGCAGTTGTTCGCCGGTCTTCCGCCCCCTGATCGAAAAACCCCGTGCAGGCGGTCGGGCTGCCGAGTGAAGCCGTTGGCGTGCTGCGAGGCGTCGGCGGCGTGACGTCCTCGCCTACCGGCGCCGGCGCAGCGATCGGACTGGCACGCGAGTTCTCGACTCCGCTCGCCGAGGGCGAGGAATCCGTGCGCGGCGTCTGGATTCGCCAGGTCACACTGGAGAATCCTGTCCGTTAAAGGTCTCTTCTGTTTCATTCGGCTCCTCCGCGCGTTAGTCAACGTAGGAGGTAACAATGCTGAATCGAAACACGCTCTGGATATCGGTCCTCGCAGTGCTCGCCGCGATGGTGGTGAGCACGACGTCGCAGGCAACCGCCCCTCTCAGCGAGGTCAACAACCTGACGTTTGGCAGCCGGGTGGCCCTGCCTGGCGTCACGCTGGCCGCGGGCACGTATGTGTTCGAGCGGGACATCAACGCCAACGCGCCCATCGTCCGCGTCAGGTCGACGAACTACCAGCAACTGCTGTTCGTGGGTTTCACAACGCCGGTGACGCGGCCGCGCGGGTTCAAGGCCCCCGTGTCATTCGGCGAGGTGGAACGGGGCCAGCCGCTTCCCATCGTTGCCTGGTATCCCGTCGGTTCCAACCGCGGCTACCAGTTTATCTACCGGTAATTCCGGAGCGCGGGGGCGAAGGTCAACACCTTCGCGCCCCGCACCGTCGCACCGCCGCACCTTCGCACCGTCGCACCCCGCACCGTCTGCACTTGCCCCCTTCCCCCTGCCCCCTTCCCCCTACTAAGATGAGAGGCTGTTTGCGGCCCGCAACCCTCATTCAAAGCGTCCATCAGTGAAAATTCACGAATATCAGGCTAAGTCAGTCCTTGCCCGGTTCGGTGTGCCCGTGCCGCGAGGAGAAGTCGCGTTTTCGTCAGCGGACGTCGCCGAGATCGCACGCCGCCTCGGCGGCACCATCGCGGTGGTCAAGGCGCAGATCCACGCCGGCGGCCGCGGCAAGGGAGGCGGCGTCAAGCTCGCCAAGTCCGCGGGCGAAGCGGAGCAGCTCGCCAAGCAGATGATCGGGATGACGCTTGTCACCCACCAGACCGGCCCGGAGGGACGGCAGGTGGGCCGGGTGCTCATCGAAGAGGGTCTGCAGATCGACCGCGAGCTGTATCTCAGCATCGTGATCGATCGCGCGGCTGCCTGTCCCGTCGTGATCGCCAGCGCCGCCGGCGGCATGGACATCGAGGAAGTGGCCGCGTCGCATCCCGAACAGATCCTGCGTGAATACATCGATCCCGGCACCGGCATCGTGCCGTTTCAGGCGCGCAAGCTGGCCTTCGGGATGGGGCTCGAGGCCGGGCCGGCACAGAAGCTGGTGAAGGTGCTCGATGCCATCTACAAGGCGTTCATCGAGACCGATGCCTCGATGATCGAAATCAACCCCCTCATCCTGACGAAGGGCGGCGACCTGCTCGCGCTCGACGCGAAGGTGTCGTTCGACGACAACGCCCTGTATCGCCACCCGGACATCCGCGAGCTGCGTGATCTCAGCGAAGAGGATCCGCTCGAAGTCGAGGCGTCCAAGTTCTCGCTGAACTACATCCGCCTCGACGGCAACATCGGCTGCATGGTCAACGGCGCCGGACTCGCCATGGCGACGATGGACATCATCAAGCTGGCGGGCGGGGAGCCGGCCAACTTCCTCGATGTCGGCGGCGGTGCCAACGCCGAGCAGATTCGCAACGCGTTCAAGATCCTGACGTCGGACAAGAACGTGAAGGCCGTGCTGATCAACATCTTCGGCGGCATCCTGCGCTGCGACGTCCTGGCGCAGGGGGTGATCGCGGCGGTGAAGGAACTCGGTGTGCCGGTGCCAATCGTGATCCGGATGGAGGGCACCAACGTCGAGGAAGGGAAGCGGCTCCTGAAGGAGAGCGGCTTGAACTTCACGACCGCCGACTCAATGGGCGAAGCGGCCGACAAGGTCGTCGCGCTGGCGAAAGAAGGGGTAGCCGTTGGCCGTTTTGCTCGACAAGAACACCAGGCTGATCGTCCAGGGTCTCACCGGCCGCGAGGGGACGTTCCACGCCAAGCAGGCCGCCGCGTACGGCACCAACGTCGTTGGCGGCGTGACGCCCGGCAAGGGGGGCACGACCCACGAAGGGTGGCCGATCTTCAACAGCGTCCACGACGCGGTGCGTGAGACCGGCGCGAACGTCACCGTGATCTTCGTGCCGCCGCCGTTCGCGGCGGACGCGGTCATGGAAGCGGCCGACGCCGGGATTCCGCTGGCGGTCTGCATTACCGAAGGCATTCCCACGGTGGACATGCTCAAGGCGTTCACCTTCATGGAAGGCAAGAAGACCCGGCTGGTCGGCCCGAATTGTCCCGGCGTCATTTCGGCGGGAAAGGCCAAGGCCGGCATCATCCCCGGACACATCTGCAAGGAAGGACGCATCGGCATCGTCTCGAAGAGCGGCACGCTCACCTACGAGGCGATCCACCAGCTGACGCGCGTCGGTATGGGGCAGACCACGTGTATCGGGATCGGCGGCGACCCGCTGATCGGCACGAGCCACATCGACGCGCTTGAAACTGTTCGCCGCGGACCCCGACACCGACGCCGTGATCATGATTGGCGAGATCGGCGGCACGGCGGAGGAGGACGCGGCCGCTTACATCAAGCGCGAGTTCAAGAAACCGGTGGTCGGCTTCATCGCCGGCCAGACGGCGCCCCCGGGGCGGCGTATGGGACACGCGGGCGCGATCATCGCCGGCGGCAAGGGAACAGCCGCCGAGAAGATGGCGGCGCTGACGCAGGCCGGCGTTCACGTCGTCCAGAGCCCGGCCGACATGGGCGCCAAAATGAAGGAAGTGCTCGGAAAGTAGGGCGGGTTCCGCGCAGCGGACCTGCCGGAGGTATATGGAACGAACGTTTGCGATCATCAAGCCGGATGCGGTCGAGCGGAAGCTGGCGGGACAGGATCCTGGCGCGCATCGAGGAGGCGGGCTTCACCGTTCGCGCGATGCGGCTGCATCACCTGACGAAAAAGGAAGCGGAGGGGTTCTACGCGGTCCATCGCGAGCGCCCGTTCTTCGGCGGACTCACCGACTTCATGTCGTCCGGTCCGTGCGTGCTGATGGCGCTCGAGGCGCCGGACGCCATCAAGAAGTGGCGAACGCTGATGGGCGCCACCGATCCGGCCAAGGCCGAGGCCGGGACGCTGCGCAAGGAATTCGGCAGCTCGATCGAGCGCAACGCGACGCACGGCTCCGATGCGCCGGAAACCGCGGCGTTCGAACTGGGTTATTTTTTCCGGGGCATGGAGATGATCTAAGTGGGCAGGCTCCTGATCGTCATCGGTCTGCTGATCGCGGCGGCGGGACTGTTGATGACGCTGGGGCTGCCCATCGGCCGGCTGCCGGGGGACTTCACCTTCCGGCGCGGCAACTTCTCATTCTATTTCCCGCTGACGACGTCGATACTGGTGAGTATCGTGCTCACGCTCCTCTTTACCTTTCTAGGCAGGCGATAAACGTGCCCTCGATTAAAGCCGACAAGTGGATCAAAAAGATGGCGCTCGAGCACGGGATGATCGATCCATTCGAGGATCGGCAGGTGCGCGCCGGCGTCATCTCCTACGGTCTGTCGTCATACGGCTACGACATCCGCGTCGCCGACGAATTCAAGGTCTTCACCAACATCAACAGCACGGTGGTCGACCCCAAGAACTTCGACAACCGCTCGTTCGTCGACGTGAAGGCGGACGTCTGCATCATTCCGCCGAATTCCTTCGCGCTGGCGAAGACGGTCGAGTACTTCCGCATCCCGCGCGACGTGCTGACGGTGTGCGTCGGCAAGTCCACCTACGCCCGCTGCGGCCTGATCGTCAACGTCACGCCATTCGAGCCCGAATGGGAGGGCTACGTCACGCTGGAAATCTCGAACACGACGCCGCTGCCGGCGAAGGTCTATGCCAACGAAGGCATCTCCCAGGTGCTGTTCTTCCAGAGCGACGAGATCTGCGAGGTGTCGTACGCGGACAAGAAGGGCAAGTACCAGCGGCAGCAGGGGTTGACGCTGCCGAGGCTCTAGCGCCCTCTATAATTCAGAAAGCATGCTTCGCCCGTATCCGGTCCATTTTACCGACCGTGGACTCCCTCCGCATTTGTTGACGCCAGCGCGCAGGTCATCGGCGACGTGCATGTCGGCGCCGAGAGCAGCATCTGGATGAACGTGGTCGTGCGGGGCGACGTGAATGCGATCCGCATCGGTGCGCGCACCAACCTGCAGGACCTGGTCGCTGGTGCACGTCATGCGCGAGACGCATCCCACCGTGATCGGCGACAACGTCACGGTCGGCCACAGCGCCGTCGTCCACGGCTGCACCATCGAGGATCGCTGCCTGATCGGGATGGGGGCCATCCTGCTGAACGGGTGCCGTATCGGTACCGGTTCGATCGTCGCCGCCGGCGCGCTGGTGCCGGAAGGGATCGTCGTGCCGCCCGGCTCGATGGTGATGGGGATGCCCGGGAAGGTTCGCCGCTCGTTGACGGGCGAGGAAGACGCGTCCATCAAGTGGTACGCCGACAACTACGTGCGCTATCGTCTCGACTTTCAGTCCGAGCAGGCCCCTGCCTAGTCAACGCACAGAGCCGGCGCGCGGCATGCGCGACTTCCTGCCGGAAGACGTGCGGCGCCGCGAGTACGTCATCGGCATCATCAAGCGCGTCTACGAACGCTACGGCTTCGAGCCGCTCGAGACGCCGGCGGTCGAGAACCTCGAGACGCTGCTCGGCAAGTACGGCGACGAAGGGAACCAGCTCATTTTCAAGATCCTGAAGCGCGGCGAGCACGAAGAGACGGGCGAGGCCGACCTCGCGCTGCGCTATGACCTCACCGTGCCGCTGGCGCGCGTGGTGGCGCAGCACCAGGCGAAGCTGCCGCGGTTGTTCAAGCGGTATCAGATCCAGCCGGTGTGGCGCGCCGACCGTCCCGCGCGCGGTCGGTTCCGCGAGTTCTTCCAGTGCGACGTGGACTCGCTCGGGTCGACGTCGCCGGCAATCGAGGCGGAATTGTGCGCGGCCGTCGCTGACGCGATGACGGAGCTCGGCTTCACCGAGTTTCAGTCATTCGCATCAACCACCGCCATCTCCTCTCCGCCGTGTTGAAGCAGGCGGGATTCCCCGCCGACCGCGAGGGGGAGACGCTCGTGGTCCTCGACAAGCTGGACAAGATTGGCGAAGAGGGCGTCGTCAAGGAATGGGCGGCGAAGGGTCTTGGCGACGAGCCGCGGCTGGCCCAGGCGGTCCGTGCACTCAAGACTGGACTGTCGTCGCTCGACGACGCCGCGCGCTTCGTCGAAGCCGATCAGGTCGGCCAGGCGGCGATCGACAACCTGCGGCGCGTGTTCGAGCTGTCGCGCGGCACGTCAGCGGGGCCGAGGCTGACGTTCGACGGGACGCTCGCCCGCGGGCTTTCGTACTACACGGGCGCGATCATGGAAGTGAATGTCGCCGACCTGGCCGGCAGTCTCGGCGGCGGCGGGCGGTACGACAACCTGGTCGGCATGTTCTCGGGGCAGAACATTCCAGCCTGCGGGTTTTCGCTCGGCCTGGAGCGGATTCTCGTCGTCATGACCGAGCGCGGTATGTTCCCGGCCACGCTGGCCACGTCGCCGGCCGACGTCATGGTCGCCACCTTCGACGCGTCGGCTGCCGCTGACGCGATGCGCGTCGCCGACGCGCTTCGCGCCGGCGGCCTGCGGGTGCTCGTGTATCCGGATGCCGACAAGATCGGCAAGCAGATCAAGTACGCTGACGGACGAGGCATTCCGTTCGTTGCACTGCTGGGCGACGACGAGATCAAGGCAGGAACCGTGACGGTGAAGAACCTGGCTGCGCAGACGCAGCAGACGTATCCACAATCGGCGGCCGGCGCCGCCATTCTGAGGGAATTGACGCAGCGTGGCTGAGCAGCTCGGCGATCTGACGCGCACGCATACCTGCGGCGCGCTCCGCCCGGACGACGTCGGCGCCGACGTCGTCCTGCTCGGGTGGGTCCACCGCGTGCGCGACCTTGGCGGACTGCTGTTCGTCGACGTCCGCGATCGTGCCGGCGTCACGCAGGTCGTGTTCGACAAGGACGACGAGGCGCTGATGGCCAAGGCCAAGCGCCTGCGCTCCGAGTACGTCATCGGCGCCTCGGGACGGGTCCGGCGGCGCTCCGCCGAGACGGTCAACCCGAAGCTCACCACCGGCGAGGTGGAAGTGGTCGTCCGCCGGCTGACGTTGTTGAACGAGGCGAAGACGCCGCCGTTTCCGATCGCCGACGAGGCGAACGTGTCGGAAGATGTGCGCCTCAAGTATCGCTACCTCGATCTGCGGCGGCCGCGCCTCCAGGCCAACATCGGCCTGCGCCATCGTTTGACGACCGTGATCCGACAGTACTTCGACAAGAACGGGTTCTGGGACATGGAGACGCCGATCCTCACGAAGTCGACGCCGGAAGGCGCGCGCGACTACCTGGTGCCGAGCCGCGTGCACCCGGGCGAGTTCTTCGCGTTGCCGCAGTCGCCGCAGCTGTTCAAGCAGATCCTGATGATCTCGGGCGTCGATCGCTACGTCCAGATC
Source organism: uncultured Acidobacteriota bacterium (assembly GCA_963750995.1). GTDB lineage: Bacteria > Acidobacteriota > Vicinamibacteria > Vicinamibacterales > UBA2999 > CAVVST01. Next base: position 191,432 of record CAVVST010000001.1, read on the forward strand.
TGCCGCTGCTTCCGTGACGAAGATCTGCGCGCGGACCGGCAGCCGGAGTTCACGCAGGTGGACGTCGAGATGTCGTTCGCGCGGCCGGAGACGATCTTCGGCGTCATCGAGCCGCTGATGAAAGAGATCTTCGCGGTAGTGGGCCGCACCATCGAGACGCCGTTCCAGCGGATGCCGTACGCCGGAAGCGATGGCGAAGTACGGGTCGGACAAGCCCGACCTGCGCTGCGGCATGGAGATTCAGGACCTGCGCGAGCTGTTCCGCGAGTCGAGCTTCCGGGTGTTCAAGGAAATCGTCGCCGGCGGCGGCACGGTCCGCGGGTTTGTCATCAAGAACGCGGGCGGCTATTCGCGCAGCGAAGTCGACGGCATCGTCGACCAGGCGAAGCAGCTCGGCGCGGCAGGTCTGATCTGGGCGCGGCGCGGCGCAGGACGGCGCGATCACCAGCTCGATCATGAAAGCGCTGGGCGAGGACGACGTCGCCCGGATGCTCGACGCGGCGTCGGCTGGCAACGGCGATATCCTGCTGGTTGCGGCGGGCGAGCCCGACGCGACGTCGAAACTGCTGGGTCAGCTCCGGCTCAACGCTGGCCAGACAGAAGGGGCTGCTCAGTCCCGATGAGTTCGCGTTCGCCTGGGTCGTGGACTTTCCTTTGCTGGAGTGGGACGCGGAGGCGAAGCGATACGTGTCGATGCACCACCCGTTCACCTCGCCTCACGACGACGATCTCGCGCTGGTCGAGACGGATCCGGGCAATGTCCGCGCCAAGGCGTACGACCTCGTGCTGAACGGCAGCGAAATCGGCGGCGGCAGCATTCGTATCCACGACGCCACCCTCCAGAGCCGGATCTTCTCGCTGCTCAACATCAGCCCGGAGGAGGCGAAGCTGCGGTTCGGGTTCTTCCTCGAGGCGCTCGAATACGGCACGCCGCCGCACGGCGGGATCGCGCTCGGCCTCGATCGCATGACGGCGATCCTGCCGGGCGAGAGCTCGATCCGCGAAGTGATCGCGTTCCCGAAGACGGCGACCGCCGTGGACCTGATGTCCGAGCGCGCCGTCGCCAGTGGACGCCAAACAGCTGAAGGAGTTGCACCTGAAGATATGAAACCCGGTCTATGAGAAAGATTGCCCTGCCCGAAGACGGCATCGAAACGCTTTACGGCGCGCACGACGCCAACCTCAAGCACATCGAAACGCTGCTCAACGTCGACATCCGCACGCACGGCGGCGAGCTGACCGTCGAGGGCGCTCCGGCGACGAGCAGCGCGCACAGCTCATTTTCGACCAGCTGCGGGCGCTCATGGACGCGGGGTACACGCTCGCGAACGGCGACGTGAAGACCGCCGCGCAGCTGCTGGCCGAGAACGCCGATCTCGATCTCCGCGATTACTTTCTGAAGGGTGGGCAGCGGCAGGGGACGCGGCGGCGCGTCAACCCGAAGAGCGTCAACCAGCGCAAGTATCTCGACGCCATCGAGCAGTTCGACATCGTGTTCGGCGTCGGGCCCGCGGGCACCGGCAAGACCTACCTGGCGATGGCGCAGGCGGTGAATTATCTCGTCGCCAAGAAAGTGAGCCGCATCATCCTGGCGCGGCCGGCGGTGGAAGCGGGCGAGAAGCTCGGGTTCCTGCCCGGCGACCTGCAGGAGAAGGTGAACCCGTACCTGCGCCCGCTGTACGACGCGCTCTTCGACATGATGGACTCGGAAAAAGCCACGCGGCTGCTCGAGCGCGGCACGATCGAAGTGGCGCCGATCGCCTTCATGCGCGGCCGCACGCTCAACGATGCCTTCGTCATCCTCGACGAGGCGCAGAACACCACGTCCGAGCAGATGAAGATGTTCCTGACGCGCCTCGGGTTCGGGTCGAAGGCGGTCGTCACGGGCGACATCACCCAGATCGATCTGCCGAACGCCCGGATGTCGGGGCTGGTCGAGGCGCTCAAGATCGTCAAGGACGTCGAGGGCATCGGGTTCGTGTACTTCGACGACAAGGACGTCGTGCGCCACAAGCTGGTGCAGCAGATCGTCAAGGCCTACGAGGCGTTCACGAACGGTGGCTCACGCAAGAATGAATGACTGGCGCGCCGGCGTCTGACGATTGAAGTGGTGACCTCAGGTGCGACGCGCGCGCCTGGCTGGCCCGCTGGCTGGCGTCGGTGGCACCGGCCCGCGCCGGCGGCGTCGTGACGTCGCGATGGTCCCGGACGGCCGCGTCCGGCGTTGAACCGCCGCTATCGGCGCAAGGACGTCGCGACCGACGTGCTCTCGTTCCCCTCGGATGAGCCGGATTATCTCGGCGACGTCGTGATTGCCGCCGGGCGTGGCCCGCCGGCAGGCGGGCGAGGCCGGCCATTCCCTCCAGCACGAGCTGCGGGTGCTGGCGCTGCACGGGCTGCTGCACCTTCTTGGCTATGATCACGAGCGCGACGGGGGCCGCATGGCCCGCGTCGAGGCGCGGCTCCGCCGGCGTGGCGGGCTGCGCGAGGGACTGATCGAGCGACACCGGTGACGCCGCTCGCCCTGTTCCTGCTCGCGTGCGCGACCGTCTTCCTCGGGCTCGGTGCAGGCGGCGTTCAGCTCGCTGATGCGGCTGTCGCTGCGGCTGATGGCCGAGCGCGGCGGCCGCAGCGATCGCCTGGGCCGCTACCTCGACGATCCGCTGCAGCTGTTCATTCCCGTTCGCATCCTGATCGGGCTGTGCACCGTCCTGGCCGGCGTGCTGATCGCGAGCCTCAGCACGGTGAACGACGCGCGCTCGGTCGCGACCTTCTTCGTCTCGCTGGTCGCCTTCGTCGTCGTCTGCGAGCACCTGCTGCCGATGCTGGTGGCGCGGGGCGATCCCGAGCAGGTGCTCGACATCCTGCTGGTGGCGTTTCAGCCGATTGCCCGGCTGATGCGGCCGATGACGCGGCTGCTGATCGACATTTCCGGCGCGGGCCGGACCGCGAGCCGGCGGCGAACGGCGCCGCCGCCGACAGCGACGCGAATCCGCCCGCCGCCGAGGAGCAGGAAGGGGAGGCGGACATTTCGGAAGAGGAAGGGCGCGAGCTCCTCCAGTCGATCGTCGACTTCACCGAGACGGTCGTCCAGGAAGTCATGACGCCGCGCCCCGACATCATCGCCATTCCCGCTCGACGCGACGCTGGCCGAGCTGCGGGCGCTGTTTCGCGAGGAGCAGTACTCACGTATTCCCGTCTATCGCAAGGACCTCGACAACATCATCGGCATCGTGTTCGTGAAGGATCTCGTGGCGCTGCCGCCCGGCGCCGAGCCGCCGCTGACGACGCTGATGCGGTCGGCGTACATGGTGCCGGAGAGCAAGCGCGTGTCGGAGCTGCTGAAGGAGATGCAGCGCCGCCAGGCGCAGATGGCGATCGTCGTGGACGAATACGGCGGCACCGCCGGCCTGGTGACGGTCGAGGACCTGCTCGAGGAGATCGTCGGCGAAATCCGCGACGAGTACGACGTCGAGAGCGAGACGGTGACCGACGAAGGTGACGGGACGTTCGTCTTCAGCGGCAAGGTGAGCGTCGACGAAGTGCGGGATCGGCTGGGCGTGGAGATCGAGCGCGAGGGCTTCGAGACGCTGGGCGGCTACCTGCTGTCGCACCTCGGCCGCATGCCGTACGTCGGCGAGACCTTCGAGGTGGACGATCTGGCGGTCGAGGTGCTCGAGGTGGAGCGCCGGCGGATCACGAAGGTGCGGGTGAGCGCGGCGGGCGCTCCCGCGCCCCTCGACGCGGGCTCGGGCGCCCGAGCGGAGTCGAGGGCTCGACGATAGTCATGCCGCCCGTTCACCCGGATGTCCGCATCGGTCACGTCCATCTCAAGGTCGCCGATCTCGAACGGGCGCTCCGGTTTTACCGTGATGTCCTCGGGTTCGAACTGACGCAGCGGTATGGCCCGGGCGCCGCGTTCCTGTCGGCCGGCGGCTACCATCACCACATCGGGCTCAACACCTGGGAGTCGCTGGGCGGATCGCCGCCCCCGCCGGGCACCACCGGCCTCTATCACACGGCGATCCTGTATCCGACCCGCGCCGAACTGGCCGTCGCACTTCGTCGGGTGCTGGAGGCGAGAATTCCGCTCGACGGGGCTGCAGATCACGGAGTCAGCGAGGCGTTGTACTTGCGGGATCCAGACGACAACGGCGTCGAGCTCTACTGGGACCGACCGCGGGACGAGTGGCCGCGCACGGCCGACGGCCGGCTCGCGATGTTCACGCGCCGCCTCGATCTCGAGGCGCTGCTCCGCGAGGGCGACCCGGCGGTTCGCGTCGGACCACGGCCCGCGCGACCTCTCAGCAGGAATGAAATCCGGGTTCGTGTCGTTCGTCGGCCGCCCCAATGCCGGCAAGTCCACGCTGCTGAACCGCATCGTCGGGCACAAGCTGGCGATCGTGTCCGACAAGCCGCAGACCACCCGCACGCGGATCGTCGGCGTGAAGAACTACCCGGACGGCCAGGTCGTGTTCGTCGACACGCCAGGCGTCCACAAGCCCACGCACCGCATGAACGTCCGGATGGTGGACATCGCGCTCGACGCGATGCGCGACGTCGATCTGGTCGACGCTCGTCGTCGACGTGTCGGTCAAGCCGGGCCCGGGCGACCGCTACCTGCTCGGGCTGCTCAAGGACGTGACGACACCGGCGATCCTCGCGCTGAACAAGGTCGACCTGATCGCCAAGGCGAGGCTGCTGCCGATCATCGACCACTACCGGCAGGCGCACCCGTTCGTCGAGTTCGTGCCGGTGTCGGCCGCCGACGGCACCAACGTCGACGTGCTCGAGCGGCTGTTCCTCCAGTACCTGCCCGAAGGCGAGCCGCTCTACCCCCCGGACTACGTCACCGATCAGCCCGAACGCTTTTTCGTCGGCGAGATCGTCCGCGAGCAGGTGCTGCAGCTGACGCACGACGAGCTGCCGTTTTCGACGGCGGTCGTCGTGGATCGACTTCGAGGAGCCGGCGAGGACGCCACCTACGAACCTCTACTGCACGATCCTCGTCGAGCGCGAGTCCCAGAAGCCGATCGTCATCGGCAAGGCCGGCGCGATGATCAAGGAGATCGGCACGGCGGCGCGCCGGAGCTCGAGCGCTACTTCGCTGCGCGCGTATACCTCGACCTGCACGTGAAGGTGAAGTCCGAGTGGCGCGACGACGAGCGGGTGCTCGACGAGATGGGGCTCAAGCCGACTTAGGACGCGGCTGACAGTCTCGGCGTCTGCCGTCGGCGTCGAACGCGCGCTTTCGGTCGTGGCGTAACCACGCGGTCGCTTCCCTCCGCGGCAAAATCCGGGTCAGACGGCTGCGTTGCGTGCTACATTGAGCTGTTTAACAGTGACGGACGAACCTTCACCATGGCGGCGCAGCGCAGAATCGATCTCGTCCTCGACTCGGTCAAGCGACTGCTGCGCATTGGTGCGACCGCCAACCTGCTGAACCTGCTGCAGAAGCAGCATCCCGCCGACCTCGCCCAGGTCTTCAGCGAGCTGCCCGACAAGGATCGCGAGGCGGCCTTCAGCCTGCTCGCCGAGCGCAACGGCCGGCTGGCGATGGAGGCCGTCTCCGAGCTCGGTCCGGAGGCGGGCGCGGCGCTGCTCGCCACCCGCTCGGCCGAAGAGATCGCCAAGCTCGCGCAGGAGATTCCCTCCGACGACGCCGCGGCGCTGATCGACTACCTGCCGGAGGAGCTGTCGGCGGCGGTCCTCGACCTGATGCGCCCGAAGGAGTCGGGCGTCGTCGAGAACCTGCTCGAGTACGACGAGCAGACAGCCGGCCGCATCATGAACCCGCATGTCTTCGCGCTGAGCGAAGACATGACGGTGGGCGAGGCCATCACCGAGCTCCAGACCAACCGCGACGTCGAGATGGTCTTCTATCTCTACGTCGTCGACGAGCGCCGGCACCTGGTGGGCGTGGTCGTCGCTGCGCCGCCTGCTGCTGGTCTCGCCGGAGACGCCGCTCAAGCGGATCATGACGGCGGACCTGATCAGCGCGCGCGTCGACATGGACCAGGAGGAGGTCGCGCGGCAGGTCGCCGTCGTACAACCTGCTGGCGATTCCGGTGGTCGACGAAGAGAACAAGCTGGTCGGCGTCATCACGGTGGACGACGTCATCGACGTCATCAAGGACGAGGCGACCGAGGACATCTATCGTCTGGCCGGCGTGGCCGGCGACGAGCGGGCGTTCACGCCGGCGGGCGAGTCGCTGCGCAAGCGGCTGCCGTGGCTGGGCGTGAACCTCGTGACGGCGTTCCTGGCGGCGTCGGTGGTGGCGCTGTTCGAGGGCACGATCGAGCGCATCACGGCGCTGGCGGTGTTCATGCCGATCGTCGCCGGCATGGGCGGCAATGCCGCCACCCAGACGCTGACGGTCATCGTCCGCGGCATCGCGCTCGGCGAGCTGACGCTGGAGCAATTCGCGCAAGGCGCTGCTCAAGGAAGCGCCGGTCGGCATCGGCAACGGCGTCGTGCTCGGCGCTGGTCGCGGCGCTCGTGGCGTGGGCCACGCGCGGCAACCCGGTGCTCGGGCCTGGTGCTGGGCGCGGCGATGATCATCAACATGTTCGTGGCGGCGACCGCCGGGCACGCTGGTGCCGCTCGGGCTGCGCGCGGCCAACATGGACCCGGCGCTGGCGTCGTCGGTGTTCATCACGACGATGACCGACGTCTTCGGGTTCTTCTCGTTCCTCGGCCTGGCGACCGTGTTCGCTGCGCAGTTGTGCGTCGCGGCCTGGCTCGGCCGTTAGCACGGTATACCGAGTAGAATCGGGCACAGTTCGTGCCGCTGTACACCGCCGACGCGTTGGTGCTCCGCACCTACAAGCTCGGCGAAGCCGATCGCATCGTCGTGTTCCTGACCCGCGACCGCGGCAAGAAGCGCGGCGTCGCCAAGGGCGCACGGCGGCCGCGGTCGCGGTTCGTCGGCGCGCTGGAGCCGCTGACCGAGGTCCGCGTGGCGTATTTCGAGAAGGAGAGGCGCGAACTGGTGGGATTGAACTACGCGGAGACCGTCCGGTCGCCGCTTGGGCTTGTAGGTGGCCCCAGGCCAGGCGGCCCTGAAAATCCGACTCTACGAGACGGGCCTCCGGCGCCGACTGCGTCTGGCTCCGATGCGCCCGGCTCTGATGCGCTCGGGTATGTCAGCTATTTCGCGGAACTGCTCGACGAGTGGGCGCAGGACGCCGACGCCGACGAGCGCCTGTACCGGCTTGGTGCATCGATGCTGAATGCGCTGTCGGGCGGCGCGCCCGTCGAGCCGCTTGCGCGCTATTTCGAATACTGGCTGCTGCGGCTCCAGGGTGTGTATCCGGAAGCGCAAGGGGACGCTTTCGGAGCCGGCGATGGCATTTCTCGCCGCATCCCGCAGCGTGAGCCCGGATCGCGTGAGCGAGCTGCCGGCCGAGCGCAGGACGCTCAAAGAGCTGGAGCAGGTGCACCGCGGCCTGATCGCCATGCACCTGGAGAAGACTTGAAATCGGATCGCGTCCTGCGCGACCTGCGCCGGCACAACTAAGGCGCGGCGACCTTCGTGACTTTCCAGGACCTGATTCTCAAGCTTTCGGCTTTCTGGGCCTCGCACGGCTGCCTGCTGCAGCAGCCGCTCGATCTCGAGGTCGGCGCGGGCACGTCCCACCCCGAGACGCTCTTCCGCGTGCTCGGGCCCAAGCCGTGGAGCGTGGCCTACGTCCAGCCCTCGCGCCGGCCCGACGACGGCCGCTTCGGACAGAACCCGAACCGGCTGTTCAAGCACCACCAGTACCAGGTCATCCTCAAACCATCGCCGGACGAAGTGCAGCAGATTTATCTCGACAGCCTGGAGGCGTGCGGGATCAATCCGCGGCAGCACGACATCCGGTTCGAGGAAGACAACTGGGAATCGCCCACGCTTGGAGCATGGGGCATCGGCTGGCAGGTGATGCTCGACGGGCTCGAGATCACGCAGTTCACCTACTTCCAGCAGGTGGGTGGCATGGACCTCGATCCGATCTCCTGCGAGATCACCTACGGGCTCGAGCGCATCGCGATGTTCCTGCAGCGCGTCGACAACGTCTTCGATCTCGAATGGGGCGGCGGCGTGAAGTACGGCGAGGTGCGGTTGCAGGAGGAGATCGAGCAGTCGAAGTACGCATTCGGACAGGTGGACATGCCGGCGGAAGCCTTTGCGCAGGTGCACCGGGATCTTTTCGATCGGTATTACACGTTCGCCGAGACGCTCCTGGCCTCTGGGCTGGTCTGGCCCGCGCTCGAGCACTGCCTGAAGTGCTCGCACCTGTTTAATGTCCTCGATTCGAGCGGCAGTATCGGCGTGACGGAGCGGACGGCGTACATCCTGCGCGTCAGGCAGCTCGCCGTGCGGATTGCCAAGGCGTACGTGGACGATCCCGCGACGCAGGCGGAAAGCGCGTAGCGCATGGACCGCGAACTGCTGATCGAGATCGGCTGCGAAGAGATTCCCGCGAGCTGGCTGCCCGGGCTGACCCGCCAGATCGCCACGCACCTCGATGCGCGCTTGAAGGAGTTCAGGTTGACGCCGGCGTCGCGCGCCGAGGGTTACAGCACGCCGAGGCGGCTGACCGCGAGGGTGGCGAAGCTGGCCGAGCGTCAGACCGACTTCGAGGAACTCGTGACCGGCCCGCCTGTCACGGCGGCGTACCAGAAGGACGGCACCCCGACGTCCGCCGCCACAGGTTTTGCCAGGAAATACGGCGTCGATGTCACGACGCTCGAAAAGAGCCAGACGCCCAAGGGCCCTTACCTGGCGTATCGCGTACAGCAACGCGGCAAGGCCGCCGTCGACGTGCTGGCCGACGTCATGGGCGGGCTGCTGCGCGACCTGACGTTCCCGAAGCAGATGCGCTGGGACGCATATCTCGAGGACGGCAGGGGCCCGCTCGTCTTCGCGAGGCCGATTCGCTGGCTGGTGCTGATGTACGGCGGCCGCGTCGTGCCTTTCGTGATCCGCCGCACCGAACAGGCGCAGGGTCCCAACGTCCAGGACATCCGGTCGGGGTCGCAGACCTACGGACACCGCTTTCTGACGACGAGCGGCCGCGCGGGACGCGCGATCAAGGTCAAGACGTTCGAGGACTACCAGGATCGGCTGGTCGAGAATTTCGTCATTCTCGATCGGGCGGAACGCGAGTCGCGGATCAAGCGCGAGCTCGAAACACACGCCCGCCGGCTCGGCGGCCGCGTCAGCGGACTCGTCGCCGCGCACTCGTCGCTGCTGCAGGAAGTGCCCGATCTTGTCGAATATCCCGCTGTCGTCGCCGGACACTTCCCGGTGGAGTTCCTCCAGCTTCCGGAAGAAGTGCTGACGACGACGATGATTCATCACCAGCACTACTTCCCGGTGGTGGACGAGGACGGCAAACTGAAGCCGGCATTCCTGGCGGTGACGAATACGCAGCCGGAAAAGCCGGAGGTCATTGCCCGCAACGGCGAGCGTGTCCTGACAGCCAGGCTGCGCGACGCGCGATTCTTCTGGGACGAGGACCGCAAGGTGACGCTGGAATCGCGGATCCCGCGTCTCGCGACGATCCTGTTCCACAAGAAGCTCGGCACCTATCGTGAGAAGGCGGAGCGCATCGCCGCACTGGCAAAGTGGATCGCCGAGACGGCGTTCGAACGCCCCCAGTCAGCCGCGTATGCGGAACAGGCCGGACGGCTGGTCAAGGCCGACCTGGCCACCGACATGGTGCGCGAGCTGACCGAGCTGCAGGGCACCATGGGCGGTATCTACGCGCGCGAAGAAGGACTGCCGGAGCCGGTGTGGAAGGCGATCTACTACCACTACCTGCCAGTGGGTGTTGAAGCCGATGCGCCCCCCTCACGTCAGCAACTGGGCGGCGCCGCGATCACATGGTCGGCGGTGTCGCTGGCCGACAAACTCGACTCGGTCGTCGGGATGTTCACGGCGGGCGAGCGGCCGACGGGGTCGCGCGATCCGCTGGGTCTGCGCCGCCAGGCCCAGGGCGCAGTGAAAATCCTGGCCGACCTGCCCGAGCTGACGGGGCTCAACGCGCGGCTGCCGATCGGTCCGTTGCTTGTGCGCGCGTCGGAGCCGTTCGGCGGGTTTGGTGACTGCGCGGCGCCTCTCCATACATTCATGTCCGATCGGCTCGGATATCTGCTCGAACAGCGTGGTTACGACGTGCGCAACGTCAGGGCCGTGCTGCACGGCGGCATCGAGCGTACGAGCCCGCTCGACGCGCGCCTCAAGCTCGAAGCGTTGGCGCAGATGAGCGGATCCGAGGCACTGCTGGGCGTGGCCACACTGTTGAAGCGGGTCAAGAACATCAGCAAAGGCGTTGGCGCCGTTGACGGCTGGCCGGGTCTCCAGGCGCGGCTGGTCGAACCGGCGGAAAAGGCGCTGTGGTCGCAAGTCGATTCGCGCGCGCCCGGCATTCGTGAGGCGGCGGCCAAAGGCGACTACCGCGAGGCATTTGCCGGCATCGCGGCGCTGCAGCCCGCGGTCGCGAAGTTCTTCGACGACGTGCTGGTGATGGCGGACGACGAGGCGCTCCGGCGGGTCCGGCTGGCGTTGGTCGCGGCTTTGCGTGATCTCATCCTCGACATCGCTGACATTTCTGAGATCGTCACGGAGGCGTGAGAGTTACGAATGGCCAAGAAGGCAGCACCGAGGAGGAAGACCGGGAAAACCGCGAAGTATGTCTACTTCTTCGGCGGCGGGAAGGCCGACGGCAACCGCGGCATGCGCGACACGCTCGGCGGCAAGGGCGCGGGCCTCGCCGAGATGACCAACGCCGGTCTGCCGGTCCCTCCGGGGTTCACGATTTCCACCGACGTCTGTTCGCTCTACTACAAGCAGAAGGGCAAGATTCCGTCGGCGGTCGACGCCCAGATCGCGGAGAAGATCAAGAAGCTGGAAAAGGCCGCCGGCGCGACACTCGGGTCGACCGAGAACCCGCTGCTCGTGTCAGTGCGATCGGGCGCCAAGTTCTCGATGCCCGGGATGATGGACACCATTCTCAACCTCGGGCTCAACGACAAGGCGGTTGAAGGGCTGAAGGCGCGCACCGCGAACGGCCGCTTTGCCTACGACAGCTACCGCCGCTTCATGCAGATGTTCGGCAGCGTCGTCCTCGAGATTCCGAAAGACGTGTTCGAGCACGAGTTCGAGGCGGTGAAGCAGGCGACGGGCGCGACGCTCGACACCGAACTCGACGAGGGGGCGCTGCGCGAGGTCGTCGAGCGCTACAAGAGAGTTGTCCGCGATCGGGCAAAACGCGCCTTTCCGCAGGAGCCGCGTGAGCAGCTGAAGATGGCGCGCGACGCGGTCTTCCGGTCGTGGATGAACCCGCGGGCGCAGGAGTACCGGCGCATCTACGACATCCCCGATCACATCGGCACTGCCGTCAACGTCCAGATGATGGTGTTCGGCAATACCGGGGATCGCTCGGCTACCGGCGTCGGCTTTACGCGTAATCCCGCGACCGGCGCCAAGGAGTTCTACGGCGAGTTCCTGGTGAACGCCCAGGGCGAGGACGTCGTCGCCGGCATCCGTACGCCGCAGCCGATTGCCGAGCTCGAGAAAGTGCTGCCGAAGGCCTACAAGCAGCTGCGCGAGATCACGACCCGGCTCGAGCGCAACTACAAAGACGTCCAGGACTTCGAATTCACGATCCAGGACGAGCGGCTGTTCATGCTGCAGACCCGCAACGGCAAGCGGACCGGCTACGCGGCGGTGATCATCGCGACCGATTTCGTGGCCGAGCGGCTGATTACGCCGAAAGAGGCGATCCTGCAGATTGATCCGGAATCGCTGTCGCAGCTCCTCGCCCCGGGGTTCGACCAGAAGGAGTGGACGTCGATTCCGGTCGCGACCAGGGGCCTGCCGGCGTCGCCGGGCGCAGCGAGCGGGCAGGTGGTGTTCAGCGCCGAAGACGCGGTCCGGTGGTCTGACGAGGGCAAGCCGGTCATCCTCGTGCGTCGCGAAACCGTGCCGGATGACATCCGCGGCATGTTCGTGGCGCAGGGTGTGCTGACCGCAACCGGCGGCATGACGTCGCACGCGGCCGTCGTCGGCCGCCAGATGGGCAAGCCGTCGATCGTCGGGGCCTCCGCGCTCGAAGTGGACGAGGACGGCAAGCGCTTCAGCGTCGACGGGCATACGATTCGCGAGGGCGACTTCGTCTCGTTCGATGGCCTGACCGGTGAAGTGAAGCTGGCGAAGGTCGCGTCGAAGCCGAGCGAGATTCTCCAGGTGCTCAGCGGCCAGCTGGAACGGAAAAAGTCAGACATCTTCCGGCGGTTCATGCAGATCCTGACCTGGGCGGACAAGTACCGCCGCATGAACGTCCGCGCCAACGCCGACCAGCCCGATCAGGCGGAGCTGGCCTATGCCTTCGGCGCGCGCGGCATCGGCCTCTGCCGCACCGAGCACATGTTCTTCGGCGAGGGGCGGATTCCGATCGTCCAGCGGATGATCCTGGCGGACAACGAGAAGGATCGCCGCGCGGCGCTCGACGAGCTGCTGCCGCTGCAGCGCGAGGACTTCTACGGCGTGTTCAAGGCGATGAAGGGCGAGCCGGTCACGATTCGCACCATCGATCCGCCGCTCCACGAGTTCCTGCCCAAGCGCGAAGAGCTGATGGTCGAGATCGCCAGGCTCGAGTCGCGGGCCCACAGCGGCGACGAACTCGAAGCGAAGCTCAGGCTGCTCCGCCGCGTCGAGCAGCTCCACGAGTTCAACCCGATGCTCGGCCATCGCGGCGTGCGGCTCGGCATCACGTATCCCGAGATCACCGAGATGCAGACGCGCGCCATCATCGAGGCGGCCTGCCGGCTGGCGAAGGAGGGCGTGAAGGTCACGCCGGAGATCATGATCCCGCTCGTCGGGCACGTGAAGGAGCTGCGCGACCAGAAGGCGGTCGTCAACCGCGTCGCCGAGGCGGTGATGAAGGAGCAGGGCGTCAAGGTGAACTATCTCGTCGGGACGATGATCGAGGTGCCGCGCGGGGCGATGACGGCGGACGAGATCGCGACCGAGGCGGAGTTCTTCTCGTTCGGCACCAACGACCTGACGCAGATGACCTTCGGGTTCTCGCGCGACGACATTGGCAAGTTCCTGCGCGTCTACCAGGACAAGAAGATCCTCGACAAGGATCCGTTTGCGACCTTCGACGTAGACGGCGTCGGGCCGGTGATGCGGATCGGCGTCGAGCTGGGACGCCGCACGCGCGCCGATCTCAAGATCGGCGTCTGCGGCGAGCACGGTGGCGATCCCTCGTCGATCCATTTCTTCGAGAAGGTCGGGCTCAACTACGTGAGCTGCTCGCCTTACCGCGTGCCGGTCGCGCGTCTTGCCGCCGCGCAGGCGGCGCTGGCGGTCAAAGTCGGGGATTGATGCCGGGTCCGCTTCGCCCCTCGGCCAGCTCGGGACGCCCTGAGCCTGTCGAAGGGCGCGGAACCAGGCCTACGTAAGGCGGCTTCCGCGGAGCGGAGCCGCCGGGTCATGATCAGCATTTACGTACATCAGAACGGCGACACGACGTGCGCGGACTCGATCGACCCTGCTTGGCTGAAGAAGGGATCCCGGGTCACGCTCTGGGTTGACCTCGTCGCGCCCGCCCCCGAGGAAAGCCGGATCCTGACCGACGTTTTTCATTTCCATCCGCTCGCCGTCGAAGACGCGCTCAGCGCCATCCACCATCCCAAGATTGAAACCTACGACGGCTACCTCTACCTCATCCTGCACGGCATCGACTTCAGGGTGGAGGAGCACTGGTTCGCCACCCGCGACGTCGATTTCTTCCTCGGGCCGAACTATCTCGTCACGGTGCACGACGGCAGTTCCCGCAGCATCGCCGCGCTCAAGCGCGTGTGCGACAAGCACGACCGGATCCTCGGCGAAGGCCCGGCGGCCCTGCTGCATCGCATCGTCGACGTGATGGTCGACCACTACCGGCCCGAGATCGAGTCGCTCGAGCAGCACATGAACGTGCTCGAGGACCAGGCCATCCTGGGCGATAAGCCCGACCTGGTACGTGACATTCTCGCGCTCAAGCGCGACCTGGCGTCGTTGCGGCGGGTGCTGATTCCGCAGCGCGACGCGGTCGGCCGTCTCGCGCGCCGGGAGTTTCCCATCATCAACGACGAGCTAACCTATCGTTTCCGCGACGTCTACGATCACCTCGTGCGGCTCTCCGACGAAGCGACGCTCCTGCAGGACCGGGTGACGGGCATCCTCGAGGCGCACCTCTCGACGATCTCAAACCGCCTCAACATGGTGATGAAGGTCCTGACGGTCATGTCTACGATCTTCCTGCCGTTGACGGTGCTGACCGGGATGTGGGGCATGAACGTGCCGTTGCCGGAATTCCCGGGCGGCCCGGCGACGCAGTTCTGGTGGGTCTTCGGTCTCATGGTTGTGATCTCCACCGCAATGCTTGCCGTCTTCCGGCGCAACGGCTGGCTCTAGACGTGGGTCGCATCCAGGTCCTTCCCGGCGATCTCGCGAACCAGATTGCGGCGGGCGAAGTCGTCGAGCGGCCGGCCTCGGTGATCAAGGAGCTGGTCGAAAACTCGATCGATGCCGGCGCGCGGCGTGTTGCCATCGCCATCGAACTCGGCGGCAAGAAGCTGATTCACGTCGAGGACGACGGCGAGGGGATGGAGCCGGACGACGCCCGGCTGGCCGTCGAACGGCATGCGACCAGCAAGATCCGGCGTGCGGAGGACCTGGAGGGAATCGCGACGCTCGGTTTCCGTGGGGAGGCGCTGCCCAGCATCGCATCGGTCTCGCATTTCGTTCTGCGCAGCCGTGCCCGCGGCGCCGACTCGGGCACCGCCATCCGCATCAACGGCGGCGCCGTCGCGGCGGTGGCCGAAGTGGGGATGGCCGAGGGGACGTCGATCGACGTCGGCGATCTCTTCTACAACCTGCCCGCCCGCCGAAAGTTCCTGAAGTCCGATGGCGCCGAGTCCGCGCAGGTCTCCCGCATCGTTACCCAGCTCGCGCTCTGTTATCCCGAGATTGGCTTCACGTTGACGAGCGCCGGACGCAAGGTGATTCAGTGTCCACCGGTCGCCTCGGTGCGGGATCGGCTGTATCAGCTCTACGGCGAGCGGACCGATCTCGTCGAGGTGCGGCGCGATACCGGCGATGTGAAGGTTCTCGGCTACGTCGCCGCGCTGGCCGAGCAGGGGCCCACACGCGGGCCGCAGAACGTCTTCGTGAACCGGCGGATCGTGAAGGACCGGACCATCGCGCACGCCATCATCGATTCATACAGCGTCGCGTCAATCAAGGAACGCAGTCCCGAGGTGCACCTGTTCATCACGATGCCGCCGGCGCAGGTCGACGTGAACGTCCACCCGACCAAGGCGGAGGTGCGCTTCCGCGATCAGTCGCACATGCACGAGGTGATTCGGCGGACGCTGGGCGACGCCCTCGGGCGCGGCCCTGTACCCGAGTTCCAGTTCGAAGCGCAATCCCCGTACGATCGCCCCGCGACGACGCTGCCTCTGCCGACCACCTACGCCGGAACGTTTCCGAGCCGCTGGACCTCACCGACCGGCGGAAGTGCGATCGCACCGACAGATCGAGAGCGGGTTCGCACCGATAGTCGACAGGTCGATTGCACCGACCGGTGACAACCTCATTGCACCGACGGCGGAGTCGATGATCCGTCCGATGATTGCTCTTGGCCAGTTTCGCGACACGTTCATCATCGCCGTGGACGAGGAAGGCATCGCGATCGTCGACCAGCATGTCGCCCATGAGCGGGTGCTCTTCGAACGGATCATGGAGCGGCTGAGCGGCGGCCGCCTGGAGAGCCAGCGCCTCCTCGAGCCGATGCTGATCGAGTTGCCGGCGGCGGCGCGTCAGGCACTGTCGGCGCATACGGCTGAGCTCGAGCGGCTCGGATTCGAGGTCGAAGAGTTCGGCGGGGATGCGATTCGCCTGATCTCGGTCCCGGCGCTTCTGCGCCGGGAGGAATGCGATGCCGCCATTCGCGCCCTGGCGGAGGATCTGGAAGGGCTCGATCGAGGCTCGGGGGTGGATGCGGCGCTCAAACGCACGGCCGCGACGATGGCCTGCCATGCTGCAGTGAAGGCGAATTACCCGCTCACGGCAGAAAAAATGGCACACATTCTTGAAGAACTGCGCCGGACTGCATATTCAACCATTTGCCCTCACGGACGTCCCGTCATGCTGCGGTTGACGCGGCGGGAGGTCGAGAAGAATTTCCAGCGGATATAACTTCATAACGCGTTCTTGTTTGACATCGCCCGAGTGCGATCGTACAGTTAACCTCGCTCGCAATTAGCTGACAATTAAGCGGTTATCTCTTCCGTTCCCAACGGCTGGGGACAGGTCGGAGCGCGTAGTGTCTGTACGCAGGTTGATCCTCTACGCCGGTTTGACATTCTCGCTGTCGTCGCTCGCGTTCAGCCTTGGCAGCTGGTCCGCGCAGCACTCGATGGCGCAGCAGATTGCCGACAACGACGCTCGCCTGTCGGCGCTTCAGGACAACCTGGCTCGCGGCATTCTTCGCTCGCGCGAAGGGGCAGTCGTTCCCTCGGGCACAGACGGTCAGCGTCAGCCGGAGATCGTTCCTGCTGATGGCCAGGCGCAGAGCGCGCTGATAGACGAGATCAAGCGGCAGCTCCAGAGCGAGATGGGGCTGATGCCGGTGCGCCTGCTGCGCGAGCGGCGCGACAGCTTCGTCGAGCTCAACGCCGTCGACAACTTCGGCAAGACCAGCTACGGCACGGCCGGCTACATCGGCGAGGGCTACTTCATCACCGTCAAGCACGGCGTGATTGCACTGGACGATCCCGGCGAGGGGCGCGACGGCCGGCGTATTGTCTCGATTACCATCCGCTACAAGAACAAGGATCTGCCCGCCACCGTCGTCGACAGCGGCGACGCCAATGTCGAGGTGCACTCGGGCGACTGGGCGATCATCCGCATTCGCGGCAATGTGGATCTACCGGCGCTGCGGATCGACACCGCCTACAACTACGACTTCGCCGAGCCCATCTTCCGGCTGGGCAACGACTACTCGAAGGGCATCATCCTGAGCACCGGCTACGTCGGGCAGCGCACGACGAACGGCCTCGTAACCTGCCTGACCGACGGCCATCCCGGCGTGTCCGGTGGCGGGGTCCTGAACCAGCAGGGCGACCTGGTGGGGATTCCGATTGGACGAATGCAGGGCGACTATCGCTTCTCGTTCATCCTGCCGGTGCGGCCCGAGATGTTCCGCAAGATTCCCGGCCTCATACCCGTCGACGACGGCGAAAAGGTTGCCCTGCGTAGGCGGAGGCCTTTAGCCTCCGCTACCGCCGATCAGTTTTCTTCGCTCTCCACTCCTCCAGCCGTTTTCGAATCTCTTTCTCGAACCCGCGATCGACCGGTTTGTAGAACTGCCGGCCGGCGAGCGATTCCGGCAGGCACGTCATGTCGGCAACCGCGTCCGGCTCGTCATGGGCGTAGCGGTAGTCCTTCCCGTACGACAGGTCCTTCATCAACTTCGTCGGCGCGTTGCGCAGATGCAGCGGCACCGGGTCGGCGGCCTGCGTATGCGCATCGGCGGCGGCGGCGCCATAGGCGGTATAGACGGCATTGCTCTTCGGGGCGGTCGCCAGGTAGATGGCCGCTTGCGCGAGGGCGGTGTTGCCCTCGGGCATGCCGATGAAATGCGCGGCATCCTTCGCCGCCACGGCCACCGTCAGCGCCTGTGGATCGGCGTTGCCGACGTCCTCCGACGCGAAGCGGATCAGCCGCCGGGCGATGTAGAGCGGATCCTCGCCCGCCTCGAGCATCCGTGCAACCCAATAGACGGCGGCGTCGGGGTCGCTGTTGCGCATCGACTTGTGGAGCGCGGAAATGAGGTTGTAATGCTCCTCGCCGCCCTTGTCGTAGAGGAGCGCGCGCCGCTGGATCGAATCCTCCAACTGCGGCAGATCGAGCCGCCGGGCCGAACCGTCTGCCGCCTTCGGCGCGGCAGCGGCGGAAAACTCGAGCAAGTTGAGGGCGCTGCGTGCGTCGCCATTCGCGAACCCGGCGATTGCGCCGATCGCCTCGTCCGTGACCTCCACGTTCGTGGCCCCGAGGCCGCGCTCGGCATCCGCCAGCGCCCGGCGAAGAATCGTCTCGATCCCCGCCGCCGTCAGCGGCTGCAGCACGAACACTTTCGAGCGCGAGAGCAGCGCCGCATTCACCTCGAACGAGGGATTCTCCGTCGTCGCGCCGATCAGAACGATGTCGCCGCCTTCCACACGCGGCAGAAACGCATCCTGCTGCGCCTTGTTGAAGCGGTGGATTTCGTCGATGAAGACAATGGTCCGGCGTCCGGTGGTCCGGCGGCGGACCTCCGCCGCGGCCATGACATCCTTGATTTCCTTGATGCCCGACAGCACCGCGCTGAACTGGACGAAGTGCGCACTGGTCATGTCGGCGACGATGCGGGCAAGGGTGGTCTTGCCGGTGCCGGGCGGTCCCCACAGGATGATCGACTGCAGCAGGTCGCGCTCGATCGCCTTGCGCAGGGGCCTGCCGGCCGCCAGGATGTGATCCTGGCCGACGACCTCGTCGAGCGTGCGCGGACGCATCCGGTCGGCGAGCGGTGTCCCGGCGGCAGGCGCGCCTGAAGGCGTGCCGCTGCGGTCGGACTGAGTGGGGACGTCGTCGTCGAACAGCGAGGCGCTCATGCTCGTCCTTCGACTATCACTCAGGATGCCCCGGGGCGCGTCGAGGGGCGGCGTTGGCGGCGCGCGGCGTAGATGAGCACTCCACCCGCGACCGCGACGTTCAAGGACTCCACGTGAGGGGCCATCGGCACGGTGACGCGCTCATCGCATTGGGCGACGAGACTATCCGACAGCCCCGGCCCTTCGCCGCCCAGAAGCAGCCCGATCGATCCGGTCCAGTCGATCTCGTCGGGCGCGCGGCCGCCGCGGGCAACGGAGGCGATCGTGCGTGTCCCCGCGGCCCGGAGGCAATCGATGATCTTGCCGACGTCAGCGGCCCTCGCGATCGGCAGCCGGATGCTGCTTCCCATGCTGCCGCGCAACGCTTTCCACGAAAAAGGGTGGGCCGATGCCCCGCTGACCACCACGCCGGTGACACCCCCCGCTTCCGCCGTCCGAATCAGCGCGCCCAGGTTCCCGGGATCCTGCACGTCAACCGCCACCAGCGCGAAGCCGCCGCGGTTATTCCAGATTGCCGCCGCATCGGTCGGCGTACGTTCCGCAATCGCGACAATGCCCGAAGGCGAGCGCACCGGACTCATGGCGGCGAAAACCTCGTCGGCGACGCTGAGCACGGCCACGCCCTCGCGTCTCGAGCGCGCGCGCGAGTGCGCCTTCCTCAGTCTCCACGGTGAGACGGGACGCGGCGACGGCGACCGACTCGAAGCCGAGCCGGGCATCGCGCGCGTCACGGACGAGATGCACGCCGTCGAGCAGCAGCCGCGCGCCGCCGGCATCCGGCTCGCTCGCCAGTTCGCGATACGTCCGCACGATGGGATTCTCGCGGCTCGAAATGCTCTTCACGTAAATTTTGAGCATAACAGACTGTGTTAGAGTCTGAATCGGCTGTGAAAGATCGCATTCTGAAGCGTTTCAACGCCCAGATCGCCGCGCTCGAACGCGAGTTGAAGTTCGAGCTGCCGAAAGAGATCCAGCGCGCGCGCGAGCTGGGCGACCTGCGCGAGAACGCCGAGTACAAGGCCGCCAAGGAGCGGCAGGAGATCGTCAACGCCCGCATCGCGATGCTCAAGAAGCGCGTCGGCGAGATCTCGCTGATCAATCTCGATCGCATCCCGCACGACCGCGCCGGGTTCGGGTCCACGGTTCACCTGCGCGCCGAGACCGGCGACACGATCATCTACCAGCTGTGCATGCCCGAGGATGCCGACGCGGAGAAGGGCATGATTTCGACCTCGTCGCCGATCGGCCGCGCCATCCTCAACAAGGAAGAGGGCGACGAGATCAAGGTGACCACGCCGGCGGGCGCCCGCCGCTTCGAGCTCGTCAAGGTCATCACCATCCACGACGACGCGGGCGCAGAATGACGCGTGCAGCCCTATTCTCCTGAACGCCGCACGGCGCTCGTGCTGTGCGGCACCGGGGCCCACGGCGCGTATCACGCCGGGGTGCTGCGGGCGCTCCAGGAGGCCGGGGTCAAAATCGATGTCATGGCGGGGCAGGGGGCCGGCGCGGCCGCGGCGGCGCTCGCGGCGATCGACGGCGGCGCCAGGCTCTGGGAGCCCGACGGCGTCTGGCGCGGCCGCGGCGCGCGCGCCATGTACCGCTGGAAGTGGCCGCTTCGCGCCACTGCGTGGGTTGCCGCGCTTCTCCTCGCGACGCTCGCGCTGCCGTTCCTGCTGTTCGTCGCCGGATGGCCTGCCTATCCGATCTACTTCATCTTCGCGGCGCTTCTTGAAGTCGCCGTCATCCTGCTCGCGGCTGCTATGGGTGTTGCCCTGGAAATGCGACGCTCCCAGGCCCGCCGCAAGGCGGCCGGCATTTGGTGGTGGCGAGTCCTTGGTGCGCCGATCGACGTCGATACGGCTCGCCGCCGGTTTGGCGATGCCCTCTGGCAGTTGATCCGGGGCGGGACGCACATGGCGCGGCCGTCGGGCACCGCCCTGGGCCGCCGGTATTCGGACGTGCTCACCGAGAACCTCGGCCAGCCGGGCTTTCGCGAGTTGATGGCCGTGGTGACCGATCTCGATGCCCGCCGCGACGTGGTGGGGGCCCTGTTGCGGGAACCATACCGGCAGGAGTTCGGCGCGCCGCGTCCCGGGCGCGAACGGCGATCGGAAGCGATCGACCTCGCGGGCGCCGGCCGCGATCACGCGTTCGACTTCGTCGCCGCGGCGCTGACGCCTCCCGTCGGCTGCGACGCCCACCTGATGACCTTTGGCGCCGACACGTTCTGGCGCGGCGAAACGCACCGGATGTGCGATCGCCCAGGGGCCGTCTCGCGGCTTCTCGATGAGCTGGCCGGTGCCGGTGTGTCGCAGGCCATCGTCGTCAGTGCGGTGGCGACGCCGCCGCCGCACCGGTTGAGCGTCCCTCGCCTGGAGATTCAGCATCGCGTGGGCGAGTTCCTCGCCGCCGCCGAATCGGCGGCGCTGCGCGACGCCATGGAGCTGGCGCGCCTCAGGTTCGATTCCGTCTACCTCGTGCGTCCGACCCACAATCCCGTCGGCGTGTTCGACGTGGCGGGGGCGTATGATGACGCCTCGGACCGGCGGCAGGATCTCGTCGAACTGATGGAGCGCGCCTACGAGGACGCGTACCGGCAGTTCATCGAGCCGGTCGTCGGCGCCAGCGGCGAGCATCTCGCCCGCATCTCTTCCCGGACCTGACATGCATCGTGACACGCGCATCGTGCATGCCGGCTATCGCAAGATCGGCGAGCCCGGGCCCTTCCTGGCGGGTCCGCAGTTTTCGTCCACCTTCACGTCGCCGGGCGACCCGTCCGCACATGCGCTGAGTTATGGGCGCTTTCACAATCCCACCTGGACGGCGTGGGAAGACGCGCTGCGGCTGCTGGAAGGCGGCGACGTCGTCGCGTTTGCGTCGGGCATGGCGGCGGTCACTGCCGTCTTCGGCGTGACGCTCCGGCCCGGCGACACTCTGGTGCTGGCCTCGGATTGCTACTACACGATCCGGCGCGTGGCGGCGGGGTGGCTTGAAGCGATTGGCGTGAACGTGCGTCTGATCCCGACCCGGGACAACGCGCAGATGGCCGCGCTCGACGGCGCCACGCTCCTGTGGCTCGAGACGCCGACGAACCCGATGCTCGACGTTTGCGACATCCGGGCGCTCGCGCAGGCGGCACAGGCTCGCGGTGCGCTCGTCGCCGTCGACAACAGTACCGCCACACCCTATCTGCAGCAGCCGCTCGCCCTCGGCGCGACCTTCGTCGTCGCTTCCGACACCAAGGCGATGTCGGGCCACAGCGACCTGATACTCGGCCACGTCGGCACCAGCGACGCACGGCTGGCCGACGCGCTGCGGTTATGGCGGACGCAGCACGGCGCCATCCCCGGCCCGATGGAAGTGTGGCTGGCGCATCGATCGCTGCCGACGCTGCCGTTGCGACTGAGCCGCCAGTGCACCACTGCGGAGAGGCTGGCCGAGACGCTTGCCGCACGGTCGGACGTCGCCGCGGTGCACTATCCGGGCCTGCCGAGCCACCCCGGGCACGACATCGCCAAACTGCAGATGCTTCGCTTTGGCAGCGTCCTCAGTTTCGATCTCTCGACGCGCGTCCGCGCGGAGAAGTTTCTCGCATCCCTGACCCTGGTGCGTGAAGCCACCAGCTTCGGCGGCGTGCACTCGATCGCCGAACGCCGCGCCCGCTGGGGCGGCGACGCGGTGAGTGAGGGCTTCATCCGCTTCAGCGTCGGGTGCGAGGCGGCCGAAGACATCATCACGGACGTCGAGTCGGCGCTCTCGCGGTCCGGCTGAAGCCGGACACTACGACTGAGCCAGCCGTACGTAGTGTCCGGCCTCAGCCGGACCTTCTACGCCTTGACCAGCTTCTTGTCGCCGGGCTGATGCTCGTGGAGGAATTCGAGCGCCAGGCCGAGGACGCGCTGCGTGAAGCCTTCGGCCTGCAGGTTGCCGAACTTGTTGCGGAAGGCGGCAAGCGGCACGACTGCCTTGGCCATCGCGCGGTGTCCGCCGGCGCTGCCGATGTCGGCGAAATACTTGCGCACGAACTCGCCGGCGTTGCGTGAGTACCCGAGGTTCCGCACCGACATGATGACCGCGTCGTTGACGATCCCCGCCACGATCGTCCACTTCACGTTCTCGAGCTGAAGGTAGAAGTCGGCGACGTAGGGAATGACGTCTTCCCGCGGCGAGGCGCCGAGGAACGCGCAGAACACCTGTTCCGTCATCTGCCCGTTCTGCATCGCCCTCAGGACGTACTCGAGGCGCTCGGTGGTGATTTCTGCGCCCTCCATCTTCCGGATGAGCGCGGCGTCCGCCAGCGGGTACAGGTACGAGAACGCCTCGATGTCGACGCGGTTTGCCTGACGGTTGAAGAACAGCGTGTCGGACTTGATGGCGTAGAGCATCGCCGTCGCCGTCCGCTCGGAGATGTTCGCGTCCACGGCGCGCAGGTGCTCCGTCAGGATCGTGGACGTCGAACCGTAATCCTCGCGGATGTCCTTGAAGACGGCGCTGTAACCCGGCTGTTCGCGGGTGGTGGTCGATCACCAGGTCGACACGGTCGATCACCCCGCTGAAGTAGTGCGGCTGCACGTCGACCATCGCCACGCGGTCGAAGGAGGCGACGTCCGTCGGCTTGATGATCTCGACGTGGATGTCGAGCAGGTTCACCATCCGCAGGTTCTCAGGACGCGTCACCCCCTGTAGCGCGGCGATGATCGCCGTCTGCTTGTTCCGCCGCAGGACGTTCCGCAGGGCGAGGCCGCTCGCCAGGGCATCGGGGTCCGGGTCGTTGTGCAGTAATGATCAGGACGCGCTCCGCGTCGCTCATGAACCGCTGATACTGCTGGACTCTCAGGCGCGTCAGGGAGCGGCTGAATTCAGTGAGCAGCGGCCCGCCAAACAGTTCCGACAGCGCCAGGTAGTACAGCTCCGGGAACTGCGACTTCAGTTCCTCTTCGCGCTTGCGGAAATCGGAGATGCCGACGCCGAGCACGTACACGAGCGTGCCGCCGGCGTCGCGGATCGCGTCGAGAGTCTTCTTGAGGCTGCGGCGGCCGTTGTCTTCGACGATGACGCACGTGCCCGGGGTGATGTCGGCTTTGAGATAGGTGTCGGTGCGGCGGGGGTCGGCGGCGAGGACGTTCATGCCTGCCTCGTGCAGGCGACGCGCGAGCGGCTTGTTTTCGACGATGAAGTCGACCTCGAAGCTGGGCAGCAGGATTTCGTCGAGCATCCTGATGACCAGCTCGGTCTGGCAGACGGCGAGGCACCTCATGAGAAGACCGCGACCGCCTCAGCGAGAGCCAGGACCATAGGCGCGAAACACTGATTATACGCCCTGGTTATCGGCGCCGCGGGAGCGCCGGTGTAGGATCGAATCATAGACATGCCGACGCGCCGGGCCCGGATCGCAATAATCACCCTCGTGCTGGGAGCCGCTGTGCTCGGCCGGGGCGCCGTCGCCGGTCAACAGCCCACCTTCCGCGCCGGTATCGACCTGGTTAATTTCGGCGTCACGGTCACCGACAGGAAAGGCAACTTCATCCAGGATCTCGCCATCGACGATTTCGAGATTGTCGAGGACGGGAAGAAGCAGACACCCACTTATTTCGCGCGGGGCGACCAGGCCACCTCGGCGCCGCCGCTCCACATCGGGCTGCTGTTCGACACCAGCGGCAGCATGGGGGAAGACATCAAGCTGGCGCGATCGGCCGCCGTCCGGTTCCTCAACACGCTGAGCGACGCCGTCGACATGACGCTGGTCGACTTCGATACCGAGGTCCGCGTCGCCAGGTACGGCCAGAAGGACTTCCCGCGGATGGTCGAGCGGATCCGCAGCCGCCAGCCCGGGGGCTGGACGGCGATGTACGACGCGCTCGGCGTCTTCCTCGACGGCGCCGCGGAAAACGACGGGCGCACGATCCTGCTGCTCTACACTGACGGAGGCGACACGCGCAGCGCCATCGCGCTCGGCGACGTGATGACGCTGGTACGCGCCTCGGACGTCACCATCCATACGGTCGGCTTCCTCGAGCACCAGCCGAGCAGCGCGCGCCTCGTGCAGCGGTCGCGGCTCACGGAGATCGCCGAAACCACCGGCGGCCAGGCATTCTTCCCGACCGCGATGAAGGACGTCGAAGCGGCGTACGACAAAGTTGTAGCGCAAATCCGGGCGCAGTACAGCATCGGTTACACCTCCACCAACACCGCGCTCGACGGCAAATGGCGGCGGGTGCAGATCAAGCTCGTGCGCCCGGACCTCAAGGACGTCCGGATCCAGTCCCGCCGCGGCTACTTCGCGCTTTACAAGGAAGCCCCGTAAGCGATTTATGATTGGTGATTTGTGATTTGTGATTCAGGGCCCGCAATCACACATCACAAATCGCACATCACAAGTCGCACATGCCTTCGGTTCACGATCAGTTCAAGCTCGTCAGTGACTTCGAGATACGCGGGGACCAGGTCCGCGCCATTCCCGAGCTCATCGACGGCTTGAACCGCGGCGACTCGCACCAGGTGCTGCTCGGCGTGACCGGGTCGGGGAAGACCTTCACGATGGCGCAAGTCGTCGCGTCGGTGAACCGGCCGACGCTGGTGATGGCGCACAACAAGACGCTGGCCGCCCAGCTCTATCAGGAGTTCAAGCGGTTCTTCCCCGCGGAACGCCGTCGAGTACTTCGTCAGCTATTACGACTACTACCAGCCCGAGGCCTACGTGCCGGCCACCGACTCGTACATCGAGAAGGAGGCCACCATCAACGACGAGATCGACCGGATGCGGCTGTCGGCCACGCGGTCCCTCTTCGAGCGCCGCGACGTCATCATCGTCGCCAGCGTGTCGTGCATCTACGGCCTGGGATCGCCCGAGGCCTACTACGGCATGCTGCTGCCGCTCGAGCGCGGGCAGCGCATCGACCGCGACCAGATCCTGCGGAAGCTGGTCGAGATCCAGTACGAGCGGAACGATACCGAGTTCGGCCGCGGCACGTTCCGCGTCCGGGGCGACATCGTCGAGGTGGTCCCGTCGTACGAAGAGCATGCGCTGCGCATCGGCCTGTTCGGCGACGAGGTTGACGAGCTCTCGTGGTTCGATGCCTTGACCGGGAAGGTCATTCGGCAGCTCGACAAGGTGGCGGTGTATCCGAAGTCGCACTTCGTCACCTCGCGCGACCGGACGAAGCTCGCGGTGGAGTCGATCAAGAAGGAGCTCGAAGAGTACCGCGGGTATCTCGAAAAGGAAGGCAAACTGCTCGAAGCGCAGCGGCTTCACCAGCGGACGATGTTCGACCTCGAGATGATCCGTGAGATCGGCTACTGCCACGGCATCGAAAACTACGCGCGCCACCTGACCGGCCGCGCGCCCGGCGAGCCGCCGCCGACGCTGCTCGATTACCTGCCGGACGACGCCCTGGTCATCGTCGACGAAAGCCACCAGACCGTGCCGCAGGTTCGCGGCATGTATTTCGGCGACCGTTCGCGCAAGGAAGTGCTGGTGGCCTACGGCTTCCGCCTGCCGTCGGCGCTCGACAACCGTCCACTCAGCTTCGAAGAGTGGGAGCATCGCGTCAAGCAGGTGGTCTTCGTGTCGGCGACGCCGGGCCCCTACGAGCTGTCGAAGGCCGGCGGCGTCGTGGTGGAGCAGGTCATCCGGCCGACGGGACTGATGGATCCGCCGATCGAAGTGCGTCCGGTTCGCGGCCAGGTCGACGACCTGCTCAAGGAGATTCGCGACCGGGTTGGGCAGAAGGAGCGCGTCCTGGTCACCACGTTGACCAAGCGGATGGCGGAGGACCTCACGACCTACTACCAGGAGCTGGGCGTGAAGGTCCGCTACCTGCACTCCGACATCGACACGCTCGAGCGGGTGGAGATCCTGCGCGACCTGCGGCGCGGCGCGTTCGACGTGCTCGTCGGCATCAACCTGCTGCGCGAAGGGCTGGATCTGCCGGAAGTATCGCTGGTCGCGATCCTGGACGCCGACAAGGAAGGCTTCCTGCGCTCGGGCGGGTCGCTGATCCAGACGTCGGGCCGCGCGGCGCGCAACGTCAACGGCCGGGTCATCATGTACGCGGACACCATGACGGCCTCGATGAAGACCGCGATCGGGGAAACCGAGCGGCGCCGGGCGCTGCAGGCGGCGTACAACGAGGAGCACGGCATCACGCCCGAGTCGGTCGTCCGGCAGATCGACGACGTCCTGTCGAGCGTGTACGAGCGCGACTACTCGATCGGCCCGTCGCCGCGAGACACGCGCGAGCCGTTCCGGACGCAGGCGGAGCTCGACGCCGAGATCAGCCGTCTCGAGGTCGAAATGAAGTCGGCCGCCGCGAACCTCGACTTCGAGCGCGCGGCCGCCTTGCGCGATACGCTCAAGACGCTGCGCGGCCGCGAGCTTGGGCTGACCGGCCTGCCGGCGGGCCGGTAGCGCGTGCTGAAACTGGCCGAGGACTGGCTGAAGTCCGCGCTGCTGGAGATCCAGGAGTACGTCCGCCTGCAGATGGCGACGTTTCGCGGATGCGTCACCCGCCCGTTCTACTTTCGCGACATCGTCGAGCAGTTCGAGCAGATCGGCATCGGCTCGCTGACCGTCGTCCTGCTCACCGGCTTCTTCACCGGCGCCGTGCTGGCGCTGCAGACCGGCATCACGCTCGATCAGTTCGGCGCGCGTCCGTTCGTCGGACGGCTGATCAGCGCGTCGATGATCAAGGAGCTGGGTCCGGTGCTGACCGGGCTGATGCTGGCCGGCCGCGTCGGATCGGGCATTGCCGCCGAGCTCGGCTCGATGGTGGTGACCGACCAGATCAACGCGCTGCGGGCGCTCGGCACCGACCCGGTGCGCAAGCTGGTCGTGCCGCGGGTGCTCGCCGGCTTTTTCATGGCGCCGGTGCTGACCGTCATCGCCAACACGGTCGGCATCATCGGCGGGTGGCTGATCGCGGTGTATCAGCTGCGCGTCGCCTCGAGCCTCTACTGGTCGTCGGTGATCGAGGGCCTCTACCTGCAGGACGCCTGGATGGGGCTGATCAAGCCGTTCGCGCTCGGCTTTGCGATCGTGACCATCGGCTGTCACGTCGGCCTGCGGACGCGCGGCGGCACGCAGGGTGTCGGCCGGGCGACCACGAACGCGGTCGTGGCCGCGTCCGTGGCGGTGATTGCGGTGGACTTCTTTGTCACGCGGCTGTTGATTACGCTGTTCTACTGATGGCATTCGTGACGACCGCGCTCGGCGGAACTCGAAGAGGCGCTCGGCCCGGGCTCGCCGATCGTCGTGCTTCGACAAGGTGTCGCTCGCCTTCGACGACAAGGTGATCCTGCGCGACGTCAGCTTCACGCTGATCACCGGGCACACGAAGATCATCCTCGGCGCCAGCGGCGCCGGGAAGTCCACCATCCTCAAGCTGATCCTCGGGTCTGCTCAAGCCCGATGCCGGCATCATCTGGGTGAACGGCGAGCGCGTGGACCCGATGTCGGAGCTCGAGATGATGAAGGTGCGCGCCGACCTCGGGATGGTGTTCCAGGAGGGCGCGCTGTTCGACTCGCTGACCGTGGCGGAGAACGTCGGCTACAAGCTGTACGAGGAGACCGACATGCCGCCGCATCACGTGCGCGCGCGGGTCGAGGAGGTGCTCGGGTTCATCGGCCTCGCCGAGTACATCGACCGCATGCCGTCGGAGCTGTCGGGCGGTCAGCGCCGCCGGGTGGCGATCGCCCGGGCGATGGCGGCGAAGCCGCGCATCCTGCTGTATGACGAGCCCACGACCGGCCTGGATCCGATCACGGCCACGACGGTCGACGAGGAAATCATCAAGCTGCGCGACCTGGAAAAGGTCAGCTCGATCGTCGTCACGCATCAGCTGCGCGACGCGTTCTTACGTCGCCACGCACGAGGCGGTCCGGCGCGACGACGGGCTGATGCGGATCGAGCCGGCCGACCCGGAGAAGTCCGACGAAGCCGAGTTCATCATGCTGAGGGATGGCGTCGATTGGCTTTCGAAGGCAATGCCGCGGAGCTGCGCGCCCCGACGGATCCGTACATGCGGACCTTTCTGTCGTAAGTTAAGGAGGACATCCTGTAATGCCGCGCACGCGCTCTCTTGCCTGGGCCGAGCTGAAGATCGGCCTGGTCACCGTGTTTGCCCTGGTCATGGCGACGCTGCTGATCTTCCTGCTGAGCGGCGAGGGAGGCTTCTTCTGGCAGCGCTACTCGCTGAAGACCGTGTTCCCGAACATCGCCGGGCTGAAGGAGGGCGCGCCGGTGCGGCTCGCCGGCGTCGAGGTGGGTCGGTCACGGGCGTTGAACTGGTCGGCGATCGCGTCGAGGTCGTCGATGGAGATCGCGCGCGACATGCAGCCGCGCGTGACGACGAGGTCGGTGGCGTCGCTCGGCTCGGTGTCGCTGCTCGGCGAGGCGGCGGTGGACATCACCGCGTCGAGCCAGGGGACGCCGATCCCGGAATGGGGCTACATGCGGGCGGGCCCGGCCGACCGGCTCGCTGACCGAGGTGGCGACACAAGGCCACGGCGGGCATCGAGCGAGCTGACGGTGCTGCTGCAGGACATGCGCGGCGGGCGCGGCACGGTCGGGCGGCTGTTCACCGACGAGGCGCTGTACAACCAGATGAACGGGCTGGTGGCAGCCGCCGAGGATGTCGTCCGGAACGTGGGTCAGGGGCGCGGCACGCTCGGCCGCCTTGCGAACGATCCTGCGGCAGCCAAGGCGCTCGAGGCGTCGCTGCAGAACTTCGAGGCAGTGACGGCGCGCATCAAGGCGGGCGAGGGAAGTCTCGGCAAGCTGCTGAACGACGATGCGCTGGCCACGTCGCTGACGTCGACGACGACGAACCTCGACTCGATCACCGGGCGCATCAGCCGCGGCGAAGGGCACCGCGGGCGCGTTGATCAGCGAACGGCAGCTGTTCGATCGGCTGAACTCGATGTCGGATCGGCTCGACAAGGTGATGAGCGGGCTGGAGCAGGGGCAGGGCAC
Source organism: uncultured Acidobacteriota bacterium (assembly GCA_963750995.1). GTDB lineage: Bacteria > Acidobacteriota > Vicinamibacteria > Vicinamibacterales > UBA2999 > CAVVST01. The sequence continues at coordinate 221,096 of CAVVST010000001.1, forward strand.
CGCGGGCCAGCTGCTGCGCGACCGGCAGTTGTATGAGAACATGAACGGCGCGGTCGGCGAGCTCCGACAGCTGCTGCGCGATATCCGCGCCGATCCGCGGAAGTTCCTGAACGTCCGCGTCAGCCTGTTCTGACAGTATTGACCGCCGGACGGTCCGGTGATACAAGTCGCATCCTGCCATTGGGGGTGCTCATGATTGACCGTGTTCGTGGCGTGCGTCGCAAGATGCGCTGTGGCCTCGGCCGCGTTCGTGCTGCTCGCCGCGCCCGCGCTTGCCTTCGCCCAGGAATCGCGCTCGTCGCAGCCCGCCATCGAGCTGGTCAAGATGCTCGATGCCATGAAGCTCGACGCCGTCGCCGCGAAGATCGAAGGCGATCAGTATGTCGGCGCACTCTATTTCCCTGGCAGCCAGCTCCTCGTCGTCAAGGCGCGCTACATCGTCCCCGAGCGGATGGACGCGCAGCTGCAGGGACGGAACTACCGCGACGTCTATATCGACTTGAACAGCGCGTCGATCAAGGACACGAAAACCCTGATCGCCGACCTCGGCGCCAACGGATTGCAGCTGGGCCGGCGTAATCAGCCGTACGACACCGTCGACACCGGCGGCAAGAGCATTGCGTTCGACGGCGACTGGGGCAAGGCCAAGATCTCGGAACAGGAATATACGAAGGCGTTCCAGACCAACGACGCCGAGTACACACGCATGCTGGAGGCGCTCGTCGCCCAGCTGAAGAAGCCCTCGTAAACGGCGCCAGTCGCCAATGTTGCGAGGCAGAAAAGGGCAGCCTTCCGGGGCTGCCCTTTTTGTGTACCGCTCGGTATACTCCAATCCGCTGGAGGCGCCATGAAGAGGTTGGTCATCACCTGGGTAGTGGGGACGTTGTTGTGCTTCGCCGCAGTGCCGGCGGCCGCGGCGTCCTGCGACACGCTCGCCTCGCTGGCCTTGAAGGATGCGACCGTCACTGGAGCCGAACTGGTTCCCGCGGGGCAGTTCTCTCCGCCGGGCGATCGGCCGGCGGCGGCGAATCCGTTCAAGACGCTTTCCGAGTTCTGCCGCGTGTCCGCGACGCTCACGCCGACCAGCGATTCCGACATCAAGGTTGAGGTGTGGCTGCCGGCCAATGGCTGGAACGGCAAGTTCCAGGCAGTCGGCAACGGAGGGTGGGCCGGAGCGATCAGCTACCCGGCGATGGCGGATGCCGTTCGCGCAGGGTACGCCAGCGCCTCCACCGACACCGGTCACGTCGGCGGCCGGGGCACCTTTGCGCTCGGGCATCCGGAGAAGCTGATCGACTTCGCGTGGCGGTCTGAACACGAGATGACGGTGAAGGCGAAGGCGGTCATCCAGGCGTTCTACGGCAGCGCACCGAGGTTGTCGTACTGGAACGGCTGCTCGACCGGCGGCCGCCAGGGCCTCAAGGAAGCGCAGCAATTTCCGGACGACTACGACGGCATCATTGCCGGTGCGCCGGCGAACCGGACGGCGATCTCGCTGTGGATCGCCCACGCCGTGTTGAAGGATCCGGCCAGCTACATCCCTCCGGCAAAGTATCCGGTGATTCATCGAGCGGCCGTGGCGGCGTGTGATGCCGGTGACGGGCTCAAGGACGGGCTGATCGACAACCCGACGACGTGCAGCTTCGATCCCGGGGTACTGCTGTGCAAAGGGGAGGACGTATCATCGTGCCTCACGGCGCCGCAGGTGGACGCGGCGAGGAAAATCTATTCGCCCGCTGTCAACCCGCGCACCGGAAAGGAACTGTTCGCCTCGCTCGTGCCGGGGACTGAACTCGGCTGGGGCGTCCAGGCGCTGGGCCCAGAACCGTCCAACAACATCTACGATCAGTATCGCTACGTCGTCTTCAAAGATCCGAACTGGGACTGGAAGACCTTCAACTTCGACAGCGACGTCGTCCGCGGCGACCAGCCCGAGAACCTGATCATGAACGCGACCGACCCCGACATGAAGGCGTTCTTCGCGCACGGCGGGAAGCTGCTGCTCTATCACGGCTGGAGCGATCCGAATGTGCCTGCCGTGAACACGATCAAGTACTACAACAGCGTGGTTGAGAATCTCGGTGGCGCCACGAAGGCCTCCGACAGTGTCCGCCTGTTCATGGCGCCGGGGATGGGGCACTGCGGCGGCGGCGAAGGTCCGAATGCGTTCGACAAGATGGCGGCGCTCGAGCGCTGGGTGGAGCAGGGCCAGGCGCCGGACACGATGATCGCGACCCACAGCACGAACGGTGCAGTGGATCGCAGCCGCCCGCTGTGCCCGTATCCGCAGGTCGCCAAGTACAAGGGCAGCGGCAGCATTGACGAAGCGTCTAACTTCGTCTGTGCGGCGCCATAGTGCGCCTCAACGTTTCAGCCAGGCGCGGTCCTCGACGATCAAGATCTGGGACGACTCCACGTCAAACGGTTTGAATTCTCCGGTCCGGCCCTGGGGATCTCGGGCGGTGACGGTGTAGTTGACAATTCCCGTCACCGCGTCGTCCGGGACCTTCCACTCCGCGATCCAGAACTCGCGCTCCGGCTGCTTGACGTTCTGCCGATCGCGCATCGGCAGGTCGATCGTCTGGCCGCGATAGTTGAGGTGCACGACGAGCTGGGAGGCCCGGTCGCGTGTGCCCGTCGCCGGATTGATTGCGGTAAATCGGAATCCGATGCGGTCGCCGCGCTTGAAATAGCTGTTGAGAGCGCAGCTGTGCGGGATCCCGACCCCCAGGAACAGGACCGTCTCGCCGCGCAGGAAAAGCTTCTCGCCGGATGTGCCCTGTCCTGCAACGGGGGACCCCTGGAGCGTGGCTAGCACAAGCGCAAGCAGGGCCGCCGCCGAAACGGTTTGTACTGTTTTCACGGCCCTAAACTACTCAACTCCGGTGCCGGTGTCCAGTGGCGTCGCGCGTCTGACTTGGACTCCGGTTACGCATGCCGTCACCCGCGCACCGCAGCGCCACGTGTGGTAATGTATCGGGGACGCTGTGGCCGACATCTTCCTCAGCTACGTCAGGGAAGACCGCGATCGGGCGGCAGACCTCGCCGACGCCCTGAGCGGGCTCGGCTGGACGGTCTGGTGGGACCGCCGAATCGTTCCCGGGCGAAGCTACGAGGACGTCATCGCGGAGCAGCTTGCCACCGCGCGATGCGTCATCGTCCTGTGGTCGCGCCTGTCGGTAAAGTCCGACTGGGTTCGCGACGAGGCGGGGGACGCCAAGGGGCGCGGCACGCTCGTGCCGACTCTGATTGACGACGTCACGCCGCCGTTCGGGTTCCGCCAGTATCAGAACGCCAACCTGACCCGCTGGCGCCGCGAGACGGCGGAATCCGGAATTCCAGTTGCTGCTCGAAGGCGTGAGCCGCCTCGCGCCGAATGCTTCAGCGGCGACTGATGCTTCGGGAGCGCGCGGGTCGAGGGTGCCCGAAAGTGCCGATGGACCGACCGAGTCCGCCGGGGGCGCAGGAACGTACATCGCCGGGGTGCTCGCCCAACCGGGGGAGCCGTTGCGATCAACCAGCGAGGATGTCGGTCCCGAGATCCCGCACGCCAGAACGCCTCCTGGTACCTTACAACGGCCGGCCGTGCTGCTGGCACTGGGCGGGCTCGCGCTGGCTGTCGTGATTGTCGTCGCTCTCGCGTCCCGACGCGACGTCGAACCCTCGCTGCCGGCACCGAGCGATGTCCCTGCCGGCGCGGATGCGCCGGCGTCCACGACGACGTGCGACACCAGCGCCGACGCGGTGGCGTGCCAGGCCTCGTGTGACGCGGGGCGCGCCGCCGACTGCACGCAACTCGGCTACAGGTATGAGATGGGCAGCGGCGTGGACCGGGACATGGTTCGGGCGGCGGGTCTGTACCAGCGCGGGTGCGACGGCGGCAACGACGTCGGCTGCAGCGACCTCGCGATACTGTATCGCGATGGCAAGGGCGTCGAGCGCGACGACGCGGGCCGTGGCGTTTTTTCAGAAGCTCTGTGACAAGGGCTATGCGCCCTCGTGTACGGACCTGGGGTGGATGTACCAGAACGGCCGCGGCCTTCCCCGAGATCTGCAGCGCGCCGAATCGTTCTACGGACGCGGGTGTGACGGCGGCAACTCCATCGGCTGCAGCAACCAGGCGATCCTCTATCGCGATGGCAAGGGCGTGCAGCGGGACGATGCGCGCGCCCTCGGGCTCTTTCAGAAGGGGTGCGACGGCGGCTACTCGCCCTCGTGCACGGACCTCGGGTGGATGTACGAGGGCGGTCGCGCCGTTGCCCGGGATCTCGCGCGCGCGGCGACGCTCTACGAGCGCGGTTGCGACGGCGGCAACAGCGTCGGATGCGGCAACCTGGCGACGCTTCTTCGGGAGGGCACGGGTGTCGCGAGAGACGATGCTCGATCGGCGGCGCTCTCGCAGAAGGCCTGCGACAACGGGGAGGCGCGGTCGTGCACGGACCTCGGGTGGATGTACCAGAATGGCCGCGGCGTCACCCGGGATCTCACGCGCGCCGCGGCGCTCTACAATCAGGGGTGCAAGGGCGGCAACACACTCGGCTGCGCCAACCTCGAAGGGTTGCCGAAGAACTGACCCCGTCTTCAGCCCTGTCTGCGTAGCCGCAATCAGAACGACCGGATGTATGCCACTACATCCGCCGCGTCCTGCGGGGTCATCCGGAACGGCGGCATCGGGCGCCGCAACTGAGTGCCGTCTCGTTTGATCGCGCCTTGCGTCAACAGTCGGATCGCAAGTTCATCTGTGTAACCCGGGAGACCTGCAATGCGAGGAATCACTGCTGGCCAGTCGGCCGGCCATGGCGGGCGCATCGGCATCGGACCGCCAAAGAAGCGCGTTGCGGGAATGATGTTTCCTTGAGGGTCGCGAGTCGAGTGACACTCGAAGCACATCACCACGCGTTCCACCAGGTAGCGTCCGTGCTCGATATCTCCACGCGGCACGGCGATGACTGACCGCGCGGGAGGGCCGGCGGGTACACTTGCCGGTTGCTGGCCGAAAAGAGTTGCCCCGATAAGCAGCAGTGCACCCGAAAAGATCGCCAGGCGTGAAATGGCCATATCGTCCCTCCGCGTGCATTATCCATGCTCGAGCGCAGCGACACCTCCTCTTCAGGGTCGTCAGCCTGGCTAGGGACGTGATAACCCCCTTTACAATCTGAGCGTATACGTATCGCAGAGCATCCGGAGTTCATCGCATGAGTCCAACCAATCCGATCAGCCCCCAGGTCTGGCCGACGAAACTTCTGGGGAGCATCGTTTGCACCCCCAGCACCGCCGCGGCCGGCCAGAGCGTCCGCGTCGAAGTGAGAGGACCGGATGGCAAGCCTCATGACAACAGGGAGACCGTGCCGATCTCGATCAACGGTGTGCCGGGTTCTACTGCAGTACTTGACATGGGACTATGCGGGAACCCATACCATCACGGCGATCGCACATCGCCGCGGCGGGATGGAGAAGCTTTCTACAACAATCGAGGTCGTCAAACCCGACGGTGGCGCACGGCCACCTGGCTTGCGCGTCCGCTGGCAACCCGATCAGCCGACCATAGCCCGGTTCGGCGTGCTTCGAGGCCCCGCACTCCGGCGGCGCGGTCGGCCGTCGAAGCTGACGCCGGCCCAGCTCGCGCAACCTCTCGTTCTGAAAACGAGACCTACAGTCCGCCCGGTCCCGACTGTTGTCAGGCCAAGACCACCGCGGACGAGACCGCCGGGGGTCGGAGGACTGGCGGGCAGCGGCACTCAGGTCATCGCCTACCAATGGGATTTCGGCGACGGCGTGAAGCTCGGAACGGTGATGCCAAATGTCACGCACGATTACGGGCCGCATCTCGACGCGACGCACTTGTACCAGATGTTCCATGTGTCGGTGATCATGTCCATGCCCGATGGCAAACAGGTCGTCGTCCGCCGCACGGTGACGGTCCACAACCATTACGTCGCAATGAAACGCAGGGGGATGTTGCAGCCGCTCGTGGCGGAGACCGATCTGAGCGCGAGGTACATCAGGACCAGGATCCTGGGCAGCCCGGCTATCGCGCCACGATCACTGTGAGAAACCCGGAATCGTTCAATCTCACGCTAAGCGGCAGGCGCATCGAACGAATTTACGGGGAGGGCAGGCGGTTCTCGGAAATGTTGGCGCCCGAAAGGGTCAACGTTCTCCTGAAGGCCAACGACACGACCGTGATTCCCGTGTTCGTGGCACAAGAGCTGCTGCCCACGAGCATCATCGGGCTGGTCGCACACTACACCGGCCAGGCGCCGAACGGTCTGCCGGTGCGCGTGACAGCGCATTTCGATCTCCCGCAGCACCTTCCGTCGGGTTACCGGATCTCCGCGGCGCTGGCGGGGGCCCTCGCCAAGCTGGTGGCGCGCGATGTGGTTCCCAATCCGCGAAGCATCGGCATCAAGGAATTGCGGCAGTTCGAGCTTCAGGGCATCCTCCGCTCGGACCTTCTCGTTGCATTCGATGACAAGCGACCGATGGACGTGATGTCGCGTGCGGAGCCGCCGAAGGCGGTCGAGGGCGACGAATGCGACCCGTGGAACCTTCCGGACGTCGTGCCTGACGGCATGTTCTGTCTGCCAACGAGTGAGGCGCGGCAAGTCAAGCTGCCGCCCCGCTTCATGAACGCCAAGAAGGGGGACATCATCCTGAGTCCGGGCAACGGGGGGCTGATCGCTGCGGTGCTCGCCGCGGTCACGCCGCCGCAGCCGTTCTCGCACTCAGGGATCATGACCAGGAACCGCGACGAGATCACGCACTCGACGGCGGCGGAAGACCGCATTACAGGCGACTTCGCAGGCAGCGACGGCATCCGCCCAGACGTACTCAAGTATCTCTGGCCGGGAGTGATCACCCAGTCGGTCGACGCGGCTGTGAACGGCGAGGACATGGTAGATCCCGAAACGGGCGACACCTACAACATTTCAGGATTCGCATCGGAATTGGGACAGCTCGCCTCGCCCGAAGTGACGGCGCCGATGATCGTGAAACCAGATCCTCTGATCGAAACGACCGCAATCCGAAGCAAGCTGCACGACGTCGCGAATTTCGCCGTGCAGCAGGCCGGGAAATGCCACTATCGCTTTTTCTGCTACACCGACCCCACGATTGGGCTGAGCAGCACGGCGCCAGCCGAGGCTAAATGGGCAGCAGGCACCAAGCCAACGGTGTGTTCATCGCTCATCTGGATGGCCATCAAGGACGGAGGCCTCACGATGGAAGGCGCGCTCGAACCCGCCGACCTCGACGGCGGCGCGCAGATCGCAGTCAACACCCCCGATGGCCTGTACGTGTACGACGCCGACGAACGGCTCGCGGCCGGCGAAGTACTGTTCAACCGACTCCATTCCTTCATCATGATCAACGTGGGCTCGTTTGGCGAGGCCCTCACCGACGTGGCAGACGACATTTCGAACCAGGTTCTCAACACGTTCGCGACCGACTGGGCTGACGAAGACGCGAAAGATTCCGAGCAGTGGCGCCAGACGGTGGACGCCAACGCCGTCAGTCCGCAGAACCTGATGTTCTATGACGGCGCCCATTACGGCTTCAGTGAACCGCTCATCTTCCGCGACTGGCGTGTCGAGGAGGTGGTCGTTCACAAGTGGAAGAAAGTGGCGCACACCGGCACGATCAAGGGGGTCGTCCGCTTCAAGGGCGACCCGGTCCAGGGGGCAAACGTTCAGCTATCGGTGAGTCAGTTCACGGCCTCGCAGAGCGACGGCAGCTTCGAGATCAAGGGTGCACCCGCCGGCCCTGTCCTGCTCGACGTGCAGAAAGTGCAGGACAACATGCTGCTGACCGCGCAGGTTCATGTCGACGTCAGCGCAAACCAGACGGTCACCGCGGACGTGGACCTCGAGGCGCCTTCGCACCTGTTCCGCCGCATCCGGATCGAAGGCTTCATGGCGACGACAGACTACGAGTTCGCCGCTGCGGCCTATCCGCACTGCGTGAATGAGATCGAGGGCATTGTCGATCTGGATCCGGGGACCGCGACGCATAAAACGAAGACATTCGAATGTGCCTGTGACGACGCGGTAGGAAAACTGTACGTGACGTGCGATCTACAGAGCGACGACTCGGTGAAGGTGTCGGTGAAGCTGCGTTGCTACAACTCGGACGAGGCGTCCGGCGACGATTACAGTCAGGCGCAGATCAATTCCTTCGTGCTGGGACCGGACCAGACATGGTCGGGTTGGCTTTACTCGGACGACGATAACTATGCGGAGGCGGATTTCTCGGTGACCAATCGCACGAACCAAAGTTGAAGCCATCCGGAGTCACGCGTAGTGTCACGGTGGGCAACCTCCCGGAGAGGCTACCGCGAGAGATCACGAATGAAAACTCTCGGTTTTCGTGGCTTGAATGGTGGCCCAGATTTGTCCCAGATGGAACCCACTGACCAGCTGGATGCGGCAAATCGAATACTTCCAGAGGGCCGCGTAGGGCGGTTTGCTAAACGGACCAGGGCCCGATCAGCCTGCTGCGATCACGCCACAACTTGCGATTTCCTGCCGAAAACCTCTCGAACACAATTCTGTCCCGGACAGCTGTGCAGCCCATGGGGATATTCGGGATAGGACAATGACGGTGGGCGGGGTCGGTGTCCTCTGCGTTTACGGTGGCCCCGAAGCTGTTTAACCGAAGGCTGTAAAACAAAACACCGCAAACACGGAGCGGAAGCCTGCACATCTCGCCCAGGCGTTGTCAAGTTGTTCGCGCCATCCGGCGGAAAGTGTTGAATGGCTCTTGACCACTACGGACCGGAGTGTTGACCGAGACTCACGCTGCGACAGCGAACGCCGTCGTCTCCGAGACGACGTCCCATTCCCGCCAACGCCGGCGCATCACCGTGCGATAGTTGGGTGCCGACAGCGCATGGCGGCCGGGCCGAAACTGGTTGCAGACCGTGCTGAACACGGAACAGAAGCGCGCAGCGTGGCGCAGACTCTTGAACCGTTGCAGCCCTCGCTCACGCTGGCGGACGGGTTGGTGCGAGTTCTCGACGCGGTTGTTCTGGCGCCAGCCGCGTAGATGGGAGATGGTCGGCATCACGACGGCTTTTGCCGCCGAGTAGCTCGCCAGCCGATCGGTCACGATGGCGTACGGCACCATGCGTAGCCCCTTCAAGAGTTTGCGAAAAAAGCGCTTCGCGGCGAGTGCGCTCCGGCGGCGTTGAACCAGGATGTCGAGCACCTCGCCGGCGTCGTCGAGGGCCCGCCAGAGCCAGCTGCGCTCCCCATTGATCATCAGACAGAGTTCATCCAGGTGCCAGATGTTCGAGCACGTCCCACGCGTGCGCCTCAATCGTCGGGCGTATCCGTGCCGAACCGCAGCGTCCAGTGGCGAATGGCTTCGTGAGAGACCTCGATCCCTCGGGCCAGCATCAATTCGGACACGTCACGCAGGCTCACACCAAAGCGGTAATAGAGCCATACGCACCGACTGATGATCTCCGCGGGGAAGCGGTACCCTTTGTAGAGCGTTGGTCGGGTCGAAGACCGAGACATGGCGGCATCAGAACAGACCATGAACGTCTTGACAATGCCCCTCCCTGAATCATCCGAACATCACGCACGTCTACGGACTCGAGCAGCAATGCCACAATCGTCTGAGGCGATCGCCTGTCGCTAGGGTGGGCTGGCAGCTTACCTAGCGCCAGCCCGACCCGGTCTCCTCCCGCGCCTCTTGTTCCGTAAGCTCAATCGCGGGCTCGCGCTTTGGCTTGGGATACAGGAACTCGTGTCCCGTCGACCCTGGCCGGTACCACGCCACGATGCGGGGCGGTCTGTCCTCACCGGATACGTCGAGCGTGATGCGTTCGCGCCTTGGGTCTCCAACCTCCGAGGCCGGGATCGTGAGAAACGTCGCGTAGACCCTCGATCGGGTGACACTCTGCACCTGCACGATCGATGGTCCCAGAAGCCGGAATATGTACGGCCCGGCAGGCAGACGTGCGCCAGGGATCTCGACTGGCACGCTGAAGCTCAGGACGTTTTCTGAAGGTGACAATCCGGAGTGTTTGAGCGTTGGAGCAGCGTAGACGACAACGAAGTGGGACGACGTGTCAGTTTGTGCGGTCGCTGCTCGCGACAACCCGACGACGACGAAGGCGACGGCCAGTACAGCACCCGTCAGTTTCATGGGGGGCGGCAGTGCAAGGTGCTCTCCCGTCGTCCGCCGCGCTGCCGCGGGACATTCGTGCCGGATATGCGGCACGTGCGCGCCGCGATGGAATCATTAAGGGCCCCCGACATGAAGCGAAATCCTCAATCGCTGTCATTTATTGCCAGGAATCACGAATTGCCACGCCTGGGATGAACCTGGGGAGGTCCCCGTACAGCGTGGAGATCACCATGGTTTGTGACCTCTCACGGCACTTCCACAGGAGGTCAGGCAGAGTGCGTTCCCGCGTCGTACAGCCGTACGGCAAGGATCACGGTCGCGAATCGACGTCACGGAATGAGCGCACTACGGGTCGAGGAGGCGTTCGTGGCCATCGATGCGCTGAGCGCGCGGATGGTGCGCCTTGGGCACCCCGCGTGAGCCGATCACGCTGGTCGTGGTCGATGAGCATGGGCGGTTAGTAAGCAACCCAGGACCACTGACACCCGGCGGGCTGAACTCCATCGAGCCGGATGCGCGTCAACGCGGGGCGGCGTCTGACCTTCGTGGTCGAAACACCTCTCCCATTTGGGCGCCTGATGGAGGACGTGTGACGTTTCTGTCGGACCGGGAAGGCGACCTCGGCATCTTCTGGCAGTCCGCCGACGGCAATGGTTCGGCGGAACGTCTTACGAAACCAACCGGGTACCGGAAACAGGCCGGAAGCGTGGAGTCCCGACGGGAGAACGCTCGCGTTGCTTGTTACGCCGGGAGCGGGTGAAGGACTTGGCGCCGGTGACCCTGGTTCTTGTCGCTGGATGGAGACCGCACACCCCAGCCGCTTGTTGAAGGCCCGTTTAATGAACGATTCACGGCATTCACGCCAAACGGGCGGTGGTTTGCGTACGTATCCGCCGAGATTGGTGGCAGGATGGAAACGTTTGTCCAGCCATTCCCTCCAACAGGGGCCAAGTATCAATTGCCAGTAGACGCAGGCAGGACACCATTGTGGTCACCAGATGGGCGTGAAGTCTTACTTCATTCTGGCGGAAGAAATAGTGAGCGTCGAGGTCGAAACAACGCCTTCATTCAAGATCGGCCGATCAGTGTCATTGCCAATTCAAAGCGCAATCCTCCTAGGTCCGGGACGAAACTTCGATTTGTCGCCTGACGGAGATCGATTGATTGTTGTTCTCCCGAGCTCGAGTAGCGGCAACGATCCGAACCGAGGACGAATCAACGTCACGCTGAACTGGTTTGAGGAGCTGAAGCGCCTCGTGCCGACCAACTGATGGTCATTTAGTCCCTTCCTGAATCGCGCCCTCGCCGGACCCACACTGGCCGCCTAGCGTTTGCCATCTCATCTAGGCTCGGCCGCCATCGCGCCACACTCGAATCGATGAGCTTTCGTCATTTGGGGCGCAGTCCTCAAAAATCGGCCCTAAACCGTCCGGTTCGCGCAGCATCCTGCAATCTGTCGTTGCGCATGCATCCGTCCTTGAACGGTAAGATCGTACGGACATCGTGGTGCTCATATGGATGTGGGTGTGGCGCTGCGCGAGGCGCGGGAGCGACGGGGGATTTCGCTGGAGGAGCTCGCCCGGACCACGAAGATCGGCATAGCGACGCTTCGCGCGCTCGAACGCAATCAGGTTGACCATCTGCCTGGCGGCATTTTTCTTCGGGGATTCCTGAGGGCGTACGCCCGGCAGGTCGAGCTCGACCCGGAGGACACGGTCCGCCGGTACCTCGCCCAGTTCGAGCGACTTCCCGTTGCCGCTGAAGTGACTGAGACCGAAAGCACGGAGCTCGAATCTACGCCGCTTGTTCATCACGACGCCGATGGCGGTGAATCGGGTCGACGAGCCATCCCGATGCGGGTGCTGATGGTCGCATTGGCTCTGGCGCTGTGCGCGGTGGCCTACATCATCACCCTTCGAGGACCGCGCATTCCCGCAGAGTTGAGTCAGGATGCTGTGGGCCAGACGGAGGTCGCCACGTCAGGACGGGAAGCCCGTACCGCACTCACAAGCCAGTCTGATACCTTTTTCCGCCTTGATATTCAAACGCTAGGAGCCTGCTGGATCGCTGCGACCGCTGACGGTCTGACCGTTGCCTACCGTCTGATGCAGCCTGGAGAACGCCTTGTGGTCGAAGTACGGGATCACATCGTTCTGAGAGTTGGCGATCCGGCCGCGTTCATGTATCGGATCAACGATCTGCCCGGCCGCGCTCTCGGACGGACGGGTCAAGCAGTCACGGTCCGTATCACCTCAGAGAACTACCGCGAGTTCATCGGACCGTAGACGCTGATGTCGTTTTAACGAATCCGCACGCCGTACGTCGTCAGACGATAAGAACGATTAACGCGGCTTTTGCGCGCCGGGTTGACGGAGCGCCTTTTATGCGGCCCCGTCCTCCCGGCGGCTCAGTGCGGATTGTTCGCCGGCACCCACGGCGTAGCGGTGGCACCTAGGCGTCGTGGCGGTCGTCGGCGGCGTCGAACCAGTTCAGCGCGCGACGCCAGGCCTCCGCCGCGGCGTGCGGGTTGAAGCGGGCCCCGGTGTCGTTGAAGAAGGCGTGATCGGCCTCGGCGAACGTGAGGAGCTCGTACTTCAGTCGCTGGCCGCCTCGAGTCGCCGCCTTGGCCGCGGGCGGCGTGGCGTTGACCCGTGCGTCGAGTCCGCCGTAGACCCCGAGCACCGCTGCGCGGGAGCCCTCGAAGCTGCCGCCCTCCGGGAACGGTCCGTAGAAGGGAGCGGCCGCGGCGAGGCGCGGTTCGTTGGAGGTGAGCAGGCGCCACACCATGGCGCCGCCGAAGCAGAACCCGATCGCGGCCAGCTTCTTGCCGCGGACGCGACGCTTGAGCTCGGTCAGGCTGGCCTTCATGTCTTCGACGAAGCGTTCCGGTGGGATCTGTGCGAGCGCGGCCGCGACCTCGGCCTCGCCGGGGAACGCCCCGGTGCCGCCCTCCTCGGAGAGGAGGTCCAGCGCCAGCGCGGAGTACCCGCTGGCGGCGAGCCGACCGGCGACCGTGCGGATGTGTTCGGTCAGCCCGCGGTTCTCGTGGATGACGAGCACGCCGCCGCGCGGCTTGGCGGCGGGTGCCCAGGCGGCCATCAGCGGCACCCGGGGTCCCGCGAACGTGATCGACTCGCGGGCGACGGGCGCCCAGGCCGTTCTCCGACGCGCCGCGCCAACGCCGTGCCGAGTCTTCCTGGCGCGGCCGCTGCCGCCTCGCCGGCCGCGAACGTGGCCAGCAGCCCGGTCGCCGCGGCACCGGTCACGCCCAGCAGGCCCAGGCGGCGTATCGCCTCCCTTCGCGTGATGATGCCGTCAGCAAGGTCCTCCGCAACCTCCTCGGCGAGGTACCGCTGAATCTCCGTCATGGCCCCTCCTCGTTGAAAGCAAGCAGTTAGGGATGGCCTCTGCTTACGGGGTTGGTGCCGAACATCTCCTCAAGCCGTCGAGTATCCCATGCGAATCTGCCCCCGCGCCAACGGGCTTCGTTCAAGTCGCCTACTGGCGCCGATGCTCGCCCTTGTAAGCCTGTCAACGAAGATGAACTCATTGCGACTGTTCAGAGGGTCTGCCGATGGGCTCATCCGGGTAGGTCGCAGGACCTAACTCGCTCGCCTTTTCGCGGCCTTCGCGCGTCGCTGCGCCAACGCGTTGGGTGATGGCCGGCTTCCTCGCCTTCACCCGGTGGCGTCCGTGGTTATACGCGACGCCCGCCCGATCCTTTGGCGGCGGCAGGGTAGCGGGCAAATCCACCCGGAAAATCCATTTCCGTTTCATGACCGCTCGCTGGCTCGAGAGATCATGAGCACCAAAGACAGCCTGGGTGAGGTCACCTTCGGCATCCACCCGAAGATATGGCCGATGGCCGCCTTTGTTGTCATAAACCGGCGTCGCGGTAAAGGCGACTCGGTGACGTGAAACTGCGCTTTGGTAGTCTCTGTACGTCTGATTCCAAAAGGCTAGCGGAACGGTGTTGTTCGGCATTCTTGTTGGGTTGCGCTCGCCAAACGCCGAGCCCCGGAGATCCATCGGCGGCTGATGTTGCTCGCGACAATCACCCTCCTAAATCCTGCGCTTGGTCGGCTGGCTCCTACCTATCTCAGCGTGGGGCTAACCGGCTTTCTCGTGTCGATATTCTTGCTCACCGATCTCTTCGTGATTGCGGCCGTGCTCTACGATCTGCGAATCCGGGGCAACGTGCATCCGGCGCTGGCTCGCTGGGGATTGGCTGTCGTCGTCATTCAGCCCATCGTCCTGGCACTTGGAACGACGAGTGCGTTTCTGGCGTTTGCGAGTCTCTTCTTGTGACCCAAGGTGTCACGATGGTGATCGACAATGCGTGCAGCAGATGGACAAATCGCCCCGCCTCCAGCCCGGCTCACAAGTTTACTGCCCCCACTGCCGCCGATGGCACGACGTGATCGCAGTCCACACGACTGGGACCGACTACACGATCCAGATGCGGTATTGGGAATGTCGCGGGCAGCGGTCTTACGCGGGGCAGGAGGGCGGGGAGAGTCGACACGCCGTCCGAGAGCGGGATGGATACAATCCGGCGCGCATGAACATCGCGAGTAGCCGGATGCTGGTTCCTTTGAGTGTCGGTTGTGCGGGCGGTGCCATCGGCCTGTCGCTTATGTGGTGGGCACAGGGGCGAGACGTCGATAACGTCGGCCCGCTTGTCGCGGCGGTGAGCACTGCGGTGGCTGTGGTGGGCTGGTATAAGTCCACACAGCTACAGGCGTCGGCACAAGTTCAACTGCTCAACATGCAACTGCTGAATGAAGCTCGACGTTTCCTGACGCCGGTGTTGCACATGGAGCAACCGCGAATGCGCGCGTGCTCCGTGCCGATGCACGTTCTTCTATACTCAGATCCAGTCACTCAGGAACAGCGGACACGGCTGGCGGACACGCTGACTGCAAGCATCCAGACACGCCTCCGCAACTAACTGGATCTTTGCCTTGGAGGAACACAACGCTCTTTTCCCTGAGGTCCGCACGGCGCGAATCCAGTTGATAATGCGCATGCAGAAACTGCACGACGAGTTCCGGCGTTTTGCCAGCGTCCTGGCGGCGGCTGCACCGTTGCCGCGACAGTTTGACGAGGGACTAAAAGAACTGGTAGCACACGTGGGCAATCAGGGGGCGTTGCTACGGGATCTATCGACACACATTCAAGATCGAGCCTTTGCGCCAGTAAGCGGACATGCGGCAGAATAGCGCAAGCCGCCTGATGATCGTGTGCCGCGCCTAATCCTGAGTTCGGATCAGCTAGTCATTCATGTCCCGGATGCAACACGACTCGTGCAGATGGAGGCAGCGGCTGGTTGCCGCCGCGTAATCCGCCGGGTTCGTGAATACGGGAAGCGGCTAAGACTGAAGGGGCGAAAGAACGCCTAGCGGGGCTGTTCGTCGCGCCGTTTGACGCCACTCGGCATTACAGCGGTGCAGCACCATTCCAGCGTGATATGGGCACCCCGCAAGGTCTGTTGCAGCTTGACCGAACCTGTCGGGGCACCGCATCGAATGCACTCCGAAGGTCTGCGGAGGGCAATCTCGGTATCGGCCACGGCCGGATCTGATAGACCGCGCAGCGGTTCAAAGGGTTACTTAGTTGCGTGGGTGGTTGGTGAGCGCTCGCTGACCGTAAACGAAAAGAGCCCGCACCCCACGGGACCCTACCCACACGCGAAGCAGCGGCGGAAGGCGTCCTTGCCCGAGAAAAAATCCTGTCTACAACCGGCTGATCAACAGCCACGAAGGGCCACATTCACCCACTTCGGGCAGCATCCGAAAGTAGCGACCGCGAGGAATCCCGAACGAAAACGCTCGACTGTAATGGATTAATTGGTGGGCGCGGGTGGAATCGAACCACCGACCCCTCGCGTGTGAAGCGAATGCTCTACCGCTGAGCCACGCGCCCCTGAGGTGAAAGGATTGCCGGTCAACAGCTTACCCGGACTCGCGGCCTCGGAGCAATACACGCTGCAGCATCTAACCATATGTCAGCACCAGTTACGCCAGACAC
The DNA here is from genome assembly GCA_963750995.1 of uncultured Acidobacteriota bacterium. GTDB lineage: Bacteria > Acidobacteriota > Vicinamibacteria > Vicinamibacterales > UBA2999 > CAVVST01. Next base: position 237,260 of record CAVVST010000001.1, read on the forward strand.
CACGATCACAACCTCATTTCCACCTTTCTCGACCATGGCCGATTTTTGCGGGCGTGGCTGCCGGTGTGGCTTACTTGCTTGGGTTGTGTGCCAGCGAGTGAGGGCCGCTTGGCGAGCCGAATATCGGGAAGCGCCTACAAGCAGCGGTGTGGGTTGTGAGAAGGTGCGGGGTGAGGTAGCGAACTGCTCAGGGGTTCAACCGCGTCGGCGGCTTGTGGTCTAGTGGCGCGGGACGCGAAAATCGAACCGCCAAACCGCCACCGCCCAACGTCTAAATGTGTAACGAGGGGTGAGAGACTGGGATGTCAGCCCATTACGGTGGGTCTTGAACCCAACCGTAAGCACCCCTCGCGGCATTAGTCCTCCTCGCGATAGTTCTCCAGCTCTACGGCATTCCGCAGCCACGCCCACGGTCCGCAACCGATTTCTATTTTCAGATCCAGACGGTGAAACGGGGAGGCCGGCCCTGTTTCACGAGTTGGCGCCCGAGCCCTTGAGGTGAACCGGCCGGCGGAGGCCGGACGAAAATTCAGTCTTGCACAGCCGCTAAACCGTTCCGTACAACCGATCGCCGAAGTCGCCGAGTCCCGGGACGATGTACTTGCGCGCGTCGAGATGGCTGTCCACGACCGGCGTGTAGACCGGCACGTCGGGATGCTGGCGTTCGACCAGCGCCACGCCGTCCGGGGCCGCGACGATGCAGATCATGCGGATGGTGCGCGCGCCGGCGGCCTTCATCATGTCGATCGCCGCCACCGCGCTGCCGCCGGTCGCCAGCATCGGGTCGATCATCAGCACGTAGCTGTCGCGCAGGTCGGATGGCAGCTTCGAGTAGTACTTCGACGCGATCGCCGTCGCCTCGTCGCGCTGCAGTCCGATGTGGCCGACCCGCGCCGCCGGGAGCAGCTCGAGGACGGCGTCGAGCATCCCAAGGCCGGCGCGCAACACCGGCACGACGACGACATCGCCGCGCACCACGTTGCCTGAGGCAGGGCCGAGCGGCGTCGTGACCGTCCCGGCGATCGACGGGACATCGCGGAGCGCCTCGGCGGCGAGCAGCACGCTGATCCGATTGGCCGCGCGGCGGAACGCCGGCGGCTCGGTGCGCGTGTCGCGCAACTCCATCAGCGCGTCCTGCACCAGCGGATGGTTCACGATATGCAGCGGCACGGCAGATATCATAATGTGAAGTCTGAAGTTGGAAGTTTGAAGTTGGAAGTGCTTCCTTCCAACTTTTCACTTCACACTTCCAACTTGATATGAAACCCGCCTTCGTCGCCCTGCTGCTGGTCGTCGCCATCGCGCTCGTCAAGGTCTCGACCCAGACCGGCGAGCGCCAGGTCTCGCTGGTCGTCGTCAACGGCACCGTCGTAACGATGGATGCGGCCGGGCGGGTGATTGCCGACGGCGCCGTCGCGGTGGAGGGGTCCGACATCGTGGCGGTCGACACGACCGAAGCGATCCAGCGCCAGTACCGCGGCACCGAGACGGTGAATGCCGGCGGGCAGGTGGTGATGCCCGGGCTGATCAACACCCACACCCACGCGCCCATGGTGTTGTTTCGCGGGCTGGCCGACGACCTGGCGCTGATGGAGTGGCTGACGAAGTACATTTTCCCGGCCGAGGCGAAGACCGTGTCACCGGAGTTCGTCCGCGCCGGCACCCGGCTCGCGGCGCTCGAGATGATCCAGTCGGGTACGACGACCTACACCGACATGTATTACTTCGAGGAGGAAATCGCGAAGGAGACCAGGGCGGCCGGGTTGCGCGGCGTCCTCGGTCAGACCGTGATTCAGTTTCCCGTCGCCGATGCAAAGACCCCGGCAGACGCCCTTGTCCGCGCGGAGGCGTTCATCAACGCGTTCAAGGGCGATCCGCTGATTACGCCGGCGGTGGCGCCGCACGCGATGTACACGCTGGACGGTGCCACGCTGATGGCCGCGCGCGGCCTGGCGATGCGGCACGGCGTTCCGACGCTGATTCACCTCGCCGAAACACGCGACGAAGTGAAGACGGCGCAGGACCAGTACAAAGCGTCGCCTGTGGGCTACCTCGATCGACTGGGTTTCCTCGGTCCGGGTGTCCTGGCGGCGCACGCAGTCTGGGTGTCAGAGCCAGAGATCGCGACCCTGCGCCAGCGTGGAGTCGCCGTTTCGCACAACCCCGAGAGCAACATGAAGCTTGCCAGCGGCACCGCGCCGGTTCCGGGTTACCTGGCGGCGGGCGTCGCCCTGGGCCTTGGCACTGACGGCGCCGCCAGCAACAACGACCTCGACATGTTCGAGGCGATGCGGGTTGCGTCGCTGCTGCACAAACTGCAGTCCAACGATCCTCGCGCCGTGGGCGCGCGCACGGTCCTCGAGATGGCGACGATCGGCGGCGCGCGCGCACTCGGCATGGCGGATCGGATCGGTTCGCTCGAACCGGGCAAACGGGCGGACCTGATCGTGGTGAGCATGACGTCGGCGAGGCAGACGCCGATGTACGACCCAGTCTCACACCTCGTGTACGTCACGCGTGGAGACGACGTCCGCACGTCGATCGTCCACGGCAAGGTGCTGATGAGAGATCGGACGGTGCTGACCTTGAACGAGGGCTCAGTGCTGGCCGAGGCCCGTGGCTGGGCCGAGAAAGTTCGCGCCGCGGTCCGTTGACCGGAGACCTGAAGGTCTCCGGCTACCAACCCTGGTAACACCGCCGGAGGCCTTCAGGCCTCCGGGTTGTCCAATACGGCGATGTACGGCAGGTTACGGTACTGCTCGGCGTAGTCCAGCCCGTAGCCGACCACGAACTTGTCCTCGATCGAGAAGCCGACGTATTCCACCTTCACGTCGGTCTGACGCCGTGACGGTTTGCTGAGCAGGCAGGCCGTTCGCAGGCTGCGGGGCGCCCGCGCCCGAAGAATGTCCTGCAGGTAGGCGAGCGTCAGGCCGGTATCGACGATGTCTTCGACGATGACGACGTCGCGTCCTTCGAGCCCCGAGTCGAGATCCTTGAGCAGCTGCACCTGCCCGGATGACGAGGTGCTCTTGCCGTAGCTCGATACCGCCAGAAAATCGAACGAGCACGGAACAGGCAGGTCGCGCGCCAGGTCGGAGAGGAACACGAATGCACCCTTGAGCACCGCGATGAGGTGGACGCCGCGGGGATGATCGCGCGCGATGTCGGCCGCCATGTCGCGCACGCGCTTCCGGATGTCGTCGGTCGAGATCAGAACGTCCACGTGTGGTTTGAGCCGGCTCGCACGCGAGAGTAACATAGCGCTCTCGCCTGATGAAACGCTTCCAGATGATCACAGAGGCGGATGCCCGCACGCTCGACTACGGCAGCACCGTCGTCCTGGTCGCCGGCGGGCACGTCACACCGCTGGCGCAGGACACGTTGAATGCGCGGCGTATCTCGATCGTGCGCGACGGACATGCCGGCGATGCCGAGTCGCTGGCGCCGAAGGCCGAGGTCAAGAACGTGGCAATTGCCGCCGATCACACCGGTGTCGCGTTGAAGAAGACGATCCTTCAACACCTGCGCGGACGCGGTGTCGCGGTCCACGATCTGGGCACCAATAGCAGCGAGCCGGTTGACTATCCCGATACCGCGGCGTCGGCGGCCGTCCAGGTGAGCCGCGGCGAAGCCGACGCCGGCATCGTCATCGACGGCGCCGGTCTCGGATCGACGATCGCGGCCAACAAGGTGGACGGCGTTCGCGCCGCCATGTGCCTGAACCAGACGCTCGCCCGGTACGCCCGCCAGCACAACGGCGCGAACGTGCTCGCGCTCGGATCCACGCTCGTCACGCCGGAGGAGGCGCTCGGGATCGTCGATACGTTCATCGACACGCCGATGCGGGAGCCGCGCTACATCCGGAGGCTGGCGAAGATCCGGGACCTCGAGTAATGCAGCCACCGGACATCCAGCGACTGATCCAGATCATCATCGAAGAGCTGGCGGCAGCCGGCCATGCGCCGGCGCCGGAACGCTGTTCCTGCCACTCCGTCCTGTCTGAATGCTGTCCCGAGCGGCTCCAGGGCATTCTCGACGCCGGCGCGACCCGCATAGGCCTCCATGCCTCAGGCGGCGCGACCAGCGGCGTCGCGGGGATGATCGATCACACGCTGCTCAAGCCGGATGCGACGCGGCAGGAGATAGAGACCCTCTGTCGCGAAGCGGCGCAGTACGAATTCGCCAGCGTGTGTGTGAATCCGACGTGGGTCGCGGTCTGCGCGCGCCTTCTGCACGGCACCAGGGTGAAGGTCTGTTCGGTGGTCGGGTTTCCGCTCGGCGCAAGCACCGCCGACACGAAGCACTTCGAGACGCGGCGCGCGATCTTCGACGGCGCCTGCGAAATCGACATGGTGATCAACGTCGGCGCGCTGAAGTCGGGGGATCTCCGGGTGGTGGAGCGCGACATCGAAGCGGTGACCGGCCCGTGTCGCGAGGCGGGCGCCGTCAGCAAGGTCATCATCGAGGCGGCGCTCCTGACCGACGAGGAGAAAGTGACCGCGTGCACGCTGGCGAAGGCGGCCGCGGCCGACTTCGTGAAGACCTCGACCGGCTTTGGCCCGGGAGGCGCCACCGCGCACGACGTCGCGCTGATGCGCCGCGTCGTCGGGGAGGAGATGGGGGTCAAGGCCGCGGGAGGAGTACGCGACCTCGAGAGCCTCAAGGCGATGGTGGCGGCCGGCGCGACCCGCATCGGCGCCAGCGCCGGCGTCCGCATCGTCCAGGAATCGCGCGGCCAGCAGGCAACCGCACCCGCCAAGGGATACTGACGCGGATGCGGCAGTTGACGATAGCGGCCGCGGTGTGGCTCAGTCTGTGTGCGCCGGCCGGCGCACAAACTGCCCCTCAAGCCGGGGAGCCCGACCGCCCCGGGCCTTGGGTCATCGACGTGCGCGGCGCCACCGTCTCGCTGCCGAGAGACGCCTCTTTCTTCCCGCCAATTCCCTCGAGTACGGCTGTGCCTTCGCGCGGCTATGGCGTCGACGTCGGCGGTCACATGTACCTGCTGCAACTGGGGCCGGCCCGCATCGGTGTCGGCGCGACGTGGCTTCGTGCGCGCGGAACGGCGTCGGCCGGGGATCGAGGCGAGAACAGTGACGGGTCTTCGGCGACCACGCTGGCCGTTACGCCAGACGTGGCGGCGCTGCTGACGGTGGTGGCGCCTCAGTTGTCGCTGAACTTCGGCTCGAGAGCCGGATGGAGTTATCTCAGCGCCGGCCTCGGGCGCGCTCAACTGTCCACCCGGGCGTCATCCTTCGTCGACGAGGATGATGACGACGAGATCACGGCGGCGAGAGTGCTCGATCATGGCGGCCGATCCGCGATCAACTTCGGAGGTGGGGCGCGCTGGTTCGCCAAGCCGCGGATGGCGTTTTCGTTCGACGTGCGATTCCACATGATCGGCGCCGGCGGGGGAGAGAGGCCAACGCCGGGATCGACGCTGCTGGCGGCGGCCGTAGGCGTGTCACTCCGCTGACACGAGCACGCGCACAATTGCACACCCTCTAACAGAAGCGTGCCTGCGCGGGGGGCCGGCGAGCCGAATCGTGCGGTTTTCCTCTGGCGCGGAGGTTGCGACGTGTGGGCCCATGCATCGCCCTGTTCGGACATCTGGGTTTGCCGGGGCCATCGTCGCCGGAGCGCTGACCGCGTTGATCGCCGCGGGTGTGCCCGGGGGTGCGCTGCCGCCGCCGCTCCCGCTGTTCCCGGCCGACAACTGGTGGAACCTGGACATCTCGACGGCGCCCACGGATTCCGGCTCAGCGGGTTACATCGCCTTCATCAACAACGGGACCGTTCGCCGGATGCACCCTGACTTTGGCGGAGACGTGTCGCCCGGCAGCGTTCAAATCTACGGCTTCCCGTACCTCGTCGTCGACGGCGCCACGGCGAAGCAGCCGGTGACGTTTCAGTACTCCGCTGAGAGCGACGGTGTGAACCATTCCACCAATACGAGCTATCCGTTCTATCCGATTCCGGCCGAGGCCATCACGCAGGCGCACTGGATCGAGGGCGGCGAGCCTGGCAATGTCGACCTGCGAAGCAGCAGCGATCGGCACCTGCTGATCGTCGATCGCGACAATCGCCATCTGTACGAGCTCTACAACGTGTTCCACGACGGTTCCGGGTGGCGCGCAGGGTCGGGCGCGTTCTTCGAGTTGAACGCCAACGGGCGGCGGCCGGACGGGTGGACGTCAGCCGACGCCGCCGGGCTCGCCATCCTGCCCGGGCTGGTCAGGCACGACGAGGTGTTTGGCACGGACGAGATCCGCCACGCCTTCAGGGTCACCGTGCGGAGCACCAACGGCTCCGTCTATCCCGCCTCGCACCGCGCCGGGTCCCAGGCCGGTGCGCTCCCGATGGGGGCACGCGTGCGGCTGAAGGCCAGCCGCGACATCTCAGGATTCAGACCTGAAATCCAGAAGATCTTCCGCGCGATGAAGCGCTACGGTCTCATCGTCGCGGATAACGGGTCGGACCTGTATGTGAGCGGCACCTACGACACGCGCTGGGACAACGGGATCCTCAATCCCGCGTTTCGCTCGCTCACGGCCGACGACTTCGAGGTCGTTCAACTCGGCTACAAACCGCCGCAGCTTGCGCCGCCGACGAATCTCCGTATCGTCGCGACGCAGTAAAACGTAGTGTCCGGCTTCAGCCGGACCGTGCTGGTCCGCCTGAAGCCGAACACTACATCCGGCGCCTAAGGCCAGGCTCAACGCCATCCTCTTGCGCGCCGCAGCTTCTGGAGCTGCATCACGTTCGAGCCCAGGGCAGACAGCCGTGCGCGATCGATCGAGAGCCCCTCCGCGACCGCCTGTGCCTCTGTAACGCCGGCGCGCTCCAGTTCCAGCGGACTGTAGCCAGCGGCAAATGCGACCTCCCGACCCGACGTCTGTCGCGGCTGCAGGCGCACCTGCGAACGGGTGAACCAGCGCCGGAGGATGCGCATCATGGTGCGAGCTCCGTCAGAGCGCTGCGCACGAGCGTGTGGACCAGCGCGACCTTGTATTCGTTCTGCGCCAGTGGATGAGCGTCCGCAGTTGCCGCCCGTGCGGCTGCTTCGATCGTGGCCGCCGTCAGTCGTTCGCCGTCGACGGCCTGTTCCGCGGCGGCGCTCCGCCAGGGAACGGGCGCGACGCCACCGAGGACGACGCGGACATCGCGCACGACGCCCGATTCGAGGCGCAGTGCCGCCGCCACGCTGGCGAGGGCGAAGTCCCACGAGTTCCGCATGGCGTGTTTGATGAAAATCGAGCGCGTGCCCTCGCGCACCGGCACCATGACCTCAGCCAGTACTTCGTCGGGCTCAACACGGTGCATGACGGTGATGTTCTCGCTGGGTGGAACGAACAGATCCTGAAGGGAAAGCTCCCGCGGCGCCAGTCCATGGATCCGGACATTCGCACCGAGCGCGATGAGTGCAGGTGCGAGATCGGAGGGAGACACTGTGTAGCAGCGGCTGCCACCGAAGATGGCGTGCTCCTGGTTCATGCCGTGATGCGCGTCGCACTGAATGCCGCCGGCACGATAGCAATACCAGGGACCACGATAGTACGGACAGCGCGAGTCCTGCAGCAGGTTTCCACCCACTGTTCCCACGTTCCGGATTTGCGGGGTCGCCACGCGCGATGCCGCCGCAGCCAGCGCCGGACAGAGACGTCTAACGTCAGCACTTCGTTCCAGTGCGCCTACCGTAGCGAGTGCACCCACCGAGATTCGGTCGGCCCGGATATCCAGCATGCCCAGTCCGGGGATCGTCTTGAGATTGATCACGAATCGCGGCGTGCGTCGGCGGAGTTTCAGCTGGTCGAGGAGATCGGTGCCTCCGGCCAGCAGGGAACAGTCGCCGGCGTGGCGGGCGGCAAGATCGCTGGCCTCTTCGAGGGAGCGCGGCGAGAGCAGCTCGAACGGGGCGGGCTCGTCGACGGCGATCTGCCACATGCTCATACCAGCTTGCCCGCGCGCTTAAGCTCGCCGTAGGTGCGCGCCCAGGTATACGGGATTTCCCGCATGCGGACGCCCGTGGCGTTGTAGATGGCGTTCGCGACCGCGGCGCCCGCGTTGAACATCGGGTTCTCGCCGAGCCCCTTTGCACCGAACGGCCCGGCCGGTACTGGCGCTTCGACGAGGATTGGAACCAGTTCCGGCAGATCGAGCATCGTCGGCGGTCGGTACTCGTAGAGCGACTGGGTCACCGGAATGCCGGTATGCGGATCGATGAGCAACTCCTCGGTCATGGTGTAGCCGAGGCCCATGACGGTGCCGCCCTCGACCTGCCCCCTCGCCCCAGGCACGTGGATGACGCGGCCGCAGTCGTGGACGCCGACGAGTTTCACCACCGAGACGCGTCCGGTCTCCATGTCCACTTCAACCTCGGCGAAACTCGCACCCCAGCTTTCGGCCGAAGGATTCCAGACGTACCAGCCCAGGCCAACGAGGCCGCCGTCGGCGACAATCCGTCGCGCGAGCGTGTCGGTATGCTCGTGCAGGGTCGGTGGCGGATCCTTCATCACCTGTCCCGTGTTTTCGTCGAGATAGGGGTTGGCGTCAGTCTCGGGGTCGAAGTACGGCGTGAAATCGGCCCGGGGCACGGTTCGGCCCGCCCGCGGCGCATCGAGCTGCCGCTTCAGGTCGATTGCGGCGTTGTACATCGCTTTGCCGTGGCAATGCACCGCACGGCTCGCGTCGCTGACGAAATCCCAGGCGCACGTCGTGCTGTCGCCCCAGGTGCAATCGAGTTCCTCGACCGGGACGCCCAGTGCGCTGGCCACGATGAGCGCGATCCCCGTATGGGAGTTCGTGCCGAGGTTGCCGGCGCCGATCGGCACATGGATCTTTCCCGCCCTGTCCATCCACACCAGTCCGTTCGACGCGTTCCGCCCGCTGTGTTCCTGGCTGAAACGGATGCCGATGCCTCTGCGCTTCGTACCCGCCTTCTTCGCGGGATGCTGCCAGCCGCTCCAACCGATCGCTTCAGCGCCGGCGCGAAGGCACGCCTCGGCACCGATGTTCATCAGCGGCACGTTGGGGACGACGTCGGTGTCGATCAGGTCGCCGGTACGCAGGCTGTTGCGGCGACGGAACTCGAGCGGGTCCATGCCGATCGCGTCGGCCACCTCGTCGATGTGCGTCTCACGGGCAAACACCGCCTGCGGATGCCCGAAGCCGCGCATCTCGCCACCGACCGGTGAGCTCGTATAGACGCAGTAGCCGTGGTACCAGTAGTTCGGGATCCGGTATGTCGCCACCATGCCCTGCCCGGCGACGCTGACCACGGCCGGACCGCTCGACGCATATCCGCCGGTTCGGGCGATTGCCTTGCATTCGAAGGCGGTCATCGTCCCGTCCTTCTTGACCCCGGTGCGCAGCTCGAACACGAAGGGATTTCGCGTGTCTTCGGCGAACAGTAGTTCCTTGAGCGTGTACTCCAGGCGGACGGGGCGGCTGGTCTTGCGCGCCAGCAGCGCAGCGATGCCTTGGTACAGCGTCTTGCCAAGCGTGTCGGTGCACTTGCCGCCGAAGCCTCCGCCGACATGATTTGAAATCACCCGAACGTTCCGGCGTTCGACGCCCAGCGCATTCGCCAGCATCTCCTGCGCGGCAAAGACGCTCTGCTGCGAGTCCCAGAACGTCACCGTGTCGCCCTGCCACGCCGCCACGACGGCGTGAGGCTCGATCGGAGCGTGACACTGGATCGGGGTCACGTAACGGCCCTCCACAATCATGTCGGCTTCGGCAAAGCCCTGCTCGAGATTGCCGCGCTTGTACTCGACGGTCGGCATGTCCGCCGGCTGCGGACCGGCAAACCCGGCAACGGTGCCGTCGTGAATGGCACGCACCCTGTCCGTGAGGTTGCGCTCGGCGTCGGGAAACGGCTCCTGCACGTCGTACGACACGCGAAGCAGCTCCAGCGCCTGCTGCGCGGTGTATTCGTCGTCGGCAGCAACGGCCGCGATCGCGTCGCCGACATAGCGCGCGCGGTCGTTCATGAACAGTCGATCGCTCCTGGCCGGCGCCCGCTCGCTCGCCTCGTTGATCCCCTGGTAGCCGCGGACGTCGCGGAACGTGACCATACCGCGGTATCCGGGCAGGGATCGGGCGGCGCTGTCGTCGATCTCCAGGACGTCCGCCAGCGCGTAAGGTGAGCGGACGACCTTGGCGTGCAGGAGCCCGCTCAGTTGCCCGTCGCGAGTGAAGCCGACGTCACCAGCGAAGAGAGCCTCACCGGTCGCTTTCGCCCGTGCATCAAGAGTGGGAATCGTGGATCTGAGGCCTGCGCCGAGCACACCTTCGCTGCTTTGGACAATCTGTGCGCCGAGGGGCTCGCGCACGCCGGTGGCGTCGAGCACGGCGGCGATCTCATTGCGATAGTTCCCGCAGCGGCACAGGTTGCCGCTCAGCGCCATTCGGATGTCATCCGGGGTGGGCCGAGGGTTCTCTTGAAGCAGCGCAACACCCGACATGACCATCCCGGGCGTACAGTGCCCGCACTGGCTGCCCATGTGACGTACGAAGCCTTCCTGAACTGGATGGAGCCCGCCGTTCACCGCGCCGTTCATCCCGACGCCTTCAATCGTGCTGATCTCACGGCCGGTCGCATCGAGTGCCAGCACCATGCATGAATAGACCGGCTGCCCATCCATCAGCACAGTGCAGGCTCCGCACTGACCGAGGTTGCAGGATTTCTTCGTACCCGTCAGGCCGAGGTCCTCGCGCAGCGTCAGGAGCAGCGTCCTCTGATGCGGCACCCGCACCGGACGAGGCTGTCCGTTCACGCGCAGTTCGATGTCAGCGAATGTCGTGTGATAGTCGCGCGCCGAGAGGTGCGGCCGCTGGTCATCGGCCGCCCGCAGCAGGCGCAGCTGCCGGCCGGCGCCGATCAACGAGGCGGCGCCGACTACGACTCCCGCGCCTGCCTGGATGAATGACCGGCGACCCCGATCTGGTGGCTCGGGCGCGTCGTCCATGGCGTCAGTCCTCACGCGGCCGCCAGCGCGCGGCGTCGTGATAGAGGTTGAAGCTCGAACCGCGAAGCCGCCCCGTCCACATGGCCGCCAGCTGCGGCCAGTTGGGACGAATCACGCCGAAGTAGACGTGGCCAACGAGAATCGCCAGGAACGCGAACCCGCTGACGTCATGCACCAGGCGCATATAGCGCATCGTCGCGTGGCTGAACGTCGCCCAGGCCTCGGCACTGAGCAGGAGGCAGATGCCGCTGACGATCATCCCAGCGGCCAGCAGCGCCAGGATCGCGTGATAGAGCTTCTGCAGCGGGTCGTACTTTCCGATGGCGGGGTAGTTGCGCGTCCGCCCCATGAAGTTCGCCCCGATCAGGCGGAGATCGCGGACGTCCCTGGCCTCGAACCACATCGATCGAGCCTCGCCGCGACGCGGCGCCACGACGATGTGCAGGGCGAGAAGAAGAATGAACGCGACCGCCGCGATCTCGTGGAGCAGGAGCCAGGGCCAGTCACCGAGGGAGCCGGGTGCGAACAGGGCGACGCTGGTGAAGCCGAGCGCCAGCACGACCAACGCGTTTCCCCAGTGATACAAGCGGGCGCCGATCTCGTACTTCTGCAGGCGGGCGTGTGCCGAAACCTTGCTGGCCGGGTCGTTCGCCACGGGGTGTCCTCCTGATCGCCGCAGCAGGTGCACGGCGATGAAGACCCCGACGAGCGTGACAAACAACCATCCGCCCGCCGCCAGCAGCTGCTGTGCAGCGGCATCGGTGTAGTAATCGCGTCCGTAGCGGAACAGCGACATGGGCGTTGATGGGAACTGGAGCGGGCCACGGGAATCGAACCCTTTCAGCGCGTTTTTCTAACGTGGTGATGGTGCGCGACTTCTGGCCTCGAGGGTTTGATTCCCGGCCGGTTACAGCGTTCGAGTTCTCCTCTGGAGTCTACACTCATCCTCGTCAATTGACCTGAGTCGTGGAGACATTCTGGAGACGGCTACCGGGCGTGAGGCGGAACGTGGTTGCGGGGGCCCGCAACTGCCGGGACTTGCCGTTTGGTGGGTCGCTGCGTAGCCCCGAAAAGCTTGTTCCGGTCTTCCGGCAGCCACCCATACCGAACGTCACGACAGTGTTGCTGTCAGTCTTTTCCGATATTGGTGGCTCGCTTTGACGCTCGCTACACAGTGGCTGTTGGATGTGGCGCGAGACCGTCGCGGACGTCGCGCTCAACGTGATCCAAATGCCAACAGACGAACGGCTGCCGACCGGGAACGCCATCTATCCCTTCAGCATCAAACCCTGATCGAGTTGCAGGCGCCGGTTGAGGAAATTGGGGCGCACAGGCGCAATGATGAGTAATGCGAACCGGCAGGCATACGCAGAAACCAGAGAGTGGCGTAAGAACAAGTACGGGGATCCATTTAGATCAACGCGCCTATTAGGCACAGAGCCGAGCGAGGGCTAATTGCGGAATGCGCAGAAGATCTGGAGATCCATCGCCTGTATGACGAAATGAAACATAACTGGAGCGGGATAACCCTCGCCCGGCTCATCAGCTTTCCTCGCCCGTGGGCGATGCGTCGGCTAAGTAGCTCTAAGAGCTCATCCTATCGCGCGGCCGTAGGATAGCCGCGCGTGCTGCTCCCCGACCTAGCGCACGACTTCAAGGATCGAGACCGTCCCTGACACTTCATTCGCACTCGCGACGAAGAGGCGGGATCCGGCATGAAAGAACTTGATTCCCTCCGGCCCGATCCCTGCCGCCGCGACGCTGATTACCACAGGCGCTGACGGCTCGCTGACGTCAACCAGCGCCACGGCGTTGGCTCTCTCGAGTCCAACCGCGACGAGCGTCAGACCGCGATCATGTGTGAGGTCGAGGACTTCGGGCTCTGACCCGCCCCGGTTGCTGCGATCGTCGGGATACAGGCCGGCCTCCGCTGCCGCATCGTCCAACTGTGAGCCAGTATCACTCCATAAGGCGCCGCTTCGGGCATCGAACACGCTCACGGTTCGCCCCCCGCGGGAGCCCGAGGCTCCAGCGCCACTGCGCGTATCGCCCTCGTCTGCAGTTACGAAGAGTCGGCCCGTCACGTCGAGCGCGATGCCGTCGGGCTCGCGAAATGCCGTCAGCGCCTGAACCGGCGCGTACATGCCGTTGACGGTCAGGTCGGCCAGGTGAGTTGTCTGACCGACGCCGAACAACATCAACTCGGCGGTCTGCACATCGACACGCGCGACACCATTGTTTTCCTGCAGCGTGACGTACACGAATCGACTGTTGTGGCTGAACGTCACGCTCTCCGGTTCAATGGTTGCGGGGGTGTTGTCAATCGCGATCTGGCCGATGTCATCGGTGCGGCCGACGCTGAAGCCTGGCAGGCCGGCGAGCGAGGGCAGGGCGATTGTCGTCACTGAGAGGCCGGGCGGGCGCGCGCCGCACCCTGCGAGATCAATCAACGACAGCGAACCTGGGCCGCCATTCTGATTGAGCCCGGTCGCCTCAGCCTCGTTCGCAACCAGCGCGTGCTGGCCGTTGGGCGAGATCGCGATCGAATCCGGCTGAATCCCGACGGGAACGGATGCGAGCAACGCCCCGTCCGACAGGCGATAGGCGGCCACGGTCCCTTGCCTGCCCGGCGCGCCGAGCACCACGAGCAGGTAGTCGCAGTGCGGGTGAACGGCCACGGAATTGGGAGTGCCTAGTGCAAGATCGGTTGCGATGCGCTGCAGACGCTGCGGGTGCAGCGGGTCCGACAGGTCGAGCAGATCGATGCTGCCCGCGATATTCGTCAGCGCGGCGATGCCATCGGTATCGCGGATGCTGATGATCTCGCTCCCATTCGCGCCGAGCCCGGTGTCGTAGGTGGCCCGCAACACGAGCGTGGGCGACGGTCGCGGATCGCCGGTCGCCCACCCCGCGAGAAGGAGCGATGCGACAATGGCAAGGCCTCCGTGGAACTCTCGCGCCATAGCACCTCCGCTGACTGAAATGATGTGCGTGAATTGATCGCGATTATCGGGCCGACTGTCAAGCCCCGGCTCATAGGCGCATTTGAGCGGGGGCGATGTCACCGACGAACGGATCGGTGCGGCGCGGCGGCGCAGCGACATCACCGCCTTCTTCGGGAGCGGATCGAACAAATGCGTCACTCCGCACACGCTACGACATCTGTCGCACCGCGCGCCGGACCGTGAACCAGATCACGACCTTGTCTTCTTCGGCTATGACCTCAGTAATCGATACCTGAAGATCGGGAAAGGCAGTGAAGTGCCGGCTCATATTCTGCTTCAGCCCCCGCGCCGCCGATCCGTTCCCCGCCGATGACAAATCTTACGAACATCTCGTCTACTGCATTGAGGTTTCTCTTATTGAACCCTTCCTCGATCCACCTTCTAACAAGCGCCTTGTTCTGTTCCAGGTTGACGATTCCGACACGTTGGGGAGATTGTGCGCCCCCCACAGACCGAGCGCTACCGAAACACAGGAGGAGAGCGGGTCCGAGTCCAAAAAAAGCAATGTGTCGCCTTCGCAGCCAACGGCGGCTGCTCTGTCGCCATCTCGCCTGTGGCAACTCCAAGACTGGCGGGATGATAGCACCGGGTTGCGCTACACGATCCGCCCGTTGGTTAGCCGCGAACGGCGTGGTTGGCTGCAGCCAACGTCATCACGTCGAGGGTTCTTCTTTGAGCGTAACCGCCAGTCCGTCAGACCGTCAGGCCGTTACGTACCGCGACTGCGGAAAGGGAGGGCGTGAGTAGCTGCGAGTCCTTGCAGCTACTCACGCCTTCACGAGCGCAATACCTGACGGTTACTAACGAGAAGGTGAGATGACGAGAGTTGTTGCGGAACACGACGCACAAATCCGATCGTTGAACTCGACGACAAACCGAGCCTGCTTGCCGAACTCGACGGACCGGTCGAGGCCGACGTCGAGCAGATATACGGACGACGTCTTCCAGACGAGCCCACGCGATTTGGACGACAGGGGGCGAAAGGACCAGTACCGAACGGCGACCTCACCGAACCAGCCATCACGGGCTTCGTACTTGCATCGGGAACGGTAGCGGCTAATCCACCTCGCCCCGGTCCACCTCGGAGGATGCCATGACTCGCCGCGCTCTTCGGATGACCTCCGCAATCGTCGGAGTTATCGTCGTGCTGTTGGCGATCACGCCGTTTCTGTTTCACGTCAATCAATTCCGCCCCGTCATCGAAAGAAGTGCCTCCAAGGCACTGGGCCGCAAAGTCGACCTCGGCAATCTGAGGCTCTCTCTGTCGAGGGGGTCGCTCACGACCGAGACGCTGGTCATTGCCGACGACCCGGAGTTCAGCAACTCGCCATTTCTCAAGGCCAAATCCGTTTCGGTCGGTGTCGAGCTGATGCCGCTGATTCTGTCGCGATCGGTCGAGGTCACGACTATCATCATTGATAGTCCCCAAGTCACCTTGATTCGGAATTCGGCCGGTCGCTGGAACTACGCGTCACTCGGTTCGTCTTCCATGCCTTCGGGCAATGTAGCGTTCAAGAAGCTCGAGTGGAAGAACGGACGGGTTATCGTCGGCTCGACGAATTCGAGGAAGCACAGCATCTACGATCACGTCGATGTCACTGCGTCAGACGCGTCCTTGACATCGATGTTTCCGGTGACCGCGAGTGGGGATCTCGACGGCGGCGGTCACTTCAAGCTCGCTGGCAACGTTGGACCACTGAACCGGGAGGATGCCTCACTCACGCCGCTCGACGGGAGGCTCAATATCAACGGGCTCAATCTGGCTGCGAGGGGATTTCTCAATCCCTCAGTTGGCCTTGGCGGCTTGCTCGACGTCGACGCGACGATTGCATCCAAGAACGACGAAAGGGAAATCAGGGGTACCGCAAGGATCTCGAAGGCTCTTCTCGTTGCCGGGGGCTCACCGTCTGCACAACCCGTCACGGTGGATTTCAATACAAAGTACAACCGCCAGAAGCATTCAGGAGTCCTGGGGCCGTCCACGCTGAGAATCGGCAACGCAACCGCTCGCCTGAACGGAACCTACCGCTCCGGCCGGGGAGAATACGCGCTCGTCAACATCAAGGTTGCCGGCGACCGTATGCCGGTCACCGATCTCAAATCGTTCCTGCCCGGTATCGGCATTCACCTTCCCAAAGGCACCAATCTCGCGGCGGGCACACTCAGTGCGGACCTGATTGTCTCTGGCCCAACGAACAACCTCGTCACCGTGGGGCACGTCGGCCTGTATAGCGCGAAGCTGGCTGGATTCAATCTGGGCACACAGGTGAAGGCGATCTCGGGGTTCAGCGGACTCGAAACCGGCAACGATCTCGACATCGAACAGGTGACCACCAACCTTCGCATGGCGCAGAACGGACTGCACTTCGATACGTTCAATGCCGTCGTGCCTGCAGTGGGCTATCTCATTGGCGCGGGAACGATCGATGCGCGGAACAATCTTGATTTCAAGATGGTCGCGACCGTGACGGCGCGACTGCACGGCGGGATGAGTTCCATGGTCGGAACGGCCGGCAGCGTGGGTGGCGCCGTCGGTGACGTCATCGGCGCGCTCACGGGCGGCGAAACGAGCAGCAGCGAAAGCAGGAGCCAGCGTATTCCATTTCTCGTCGAGGGAACAACGTCCGATCCCCGATTCGTTCCCGACGTCAGCGGGTTGGTGATCCCAACGCTCATGAATCAGTTGGGCAACCTGAACGTGCCGGGCCCAGCGCCGGGACAGCACGAACGCAGCAGCAATCCGCTCGGAGCGCTCAAGGACCTGTTCAAGAAGAGGCGTTGATTCATCGTCGGTAGCAACGGGCGGCCGCCAGCCACGTCTTGGCTGTGCGCGGTCTCGCCGCATCCGTCCCGGTTAGCGAACCCGCAGAGACGGCGCACCGGAACACAAGACCCGCATAACTCGCAGGAAATCGCGTGGGGGCGTGGAGAGTGCACGCCCCCCAAGAGCCTCAATTTGTGTTGTGACTGTTACGTATTCGCTGGATGTTAGGGACGATTTTCGAACTTGGTTTATCCAGAACGCTTGAGGTGGTTTTGATTGAAGGCTCACCGTGTGTGGGAGGCGTGGGAGCAGTACTGGAGGCCGACCCGGGGCCTGCGAATCGATACGATGGATCGCCTCAGCCTCGGGCGACGGGCGATATATAGTCCGATTCTGACCGACCGACTCGCCCCAACGTCACCGCCAGATTGATGTGGATGCGCAGTTTCAACTCCGTACTTCACCGCCCCTACCGCGATCGCGCTCCCGTTGCCCAGGAGGACCGTCATGAAAGAGCAACTCCCGACGATTCCGGCAGAGGGCACCGTTGCGGTCCCAACACCAGATGCCTATCGGGCGTACGAGCGCTGGCGCGGTGGCGAGCATGGGCACGATCGCGAGGACTGGCTCGAGACTGAACGCAAGCTGCAGGGAACCGCCGGCCGGGAAAGCGCACGGTATCGCTTCCTGCAACAAGCCCCATCAGACGCCACATAGGCGGTCGGTTTCGGCGACGTGCAATTCGGACCGGGGCGCCTGGCTCGAAGCGTGCGCTTCACGCGTCGGACCGCACCGAATGAGGCGCGTGAGATTAGCCTGGCGCCGTGTAGCGGCTGGTAATGGCGCGGCAGATTTGTGCGCGGCTCTCGCCGGGGAGAAGCGTGTCATTGGCTTCAACGAGCGCTGCCTCCTCGGCGAGCCCCTCGTCTTTGATGACCTTTCGGAACCACCGCGAATAGTCGCGCTGCTGCAGGTGAAATATCCACGTCTCGTCGTCAATGCCCTCGGCAATCTGCACGAAGAAGCTCAGATTGTGCGCCCGCAAATTCAGTTTCCCGTCTGGGCCGCGGAAATAGAAGCTGCGGTAGCCAACAATTTCTCCGTCGGCGTACCTCTTTCGGTGACGTCGCCGCTCGGATTGAGGTGGCGCGACCGTGCAACGGAGTGTGGCTGCCCCACCGACACGCCACAAGAGAGCCTCGCCTGCCGCCAAATCGAGGGGAAGACCCTTCGCATCCGGGACCCTACCCGCGCTCCGCCCGATTGCTCCGAGAGTTGTGCCTGGAGCGTGTCCCAAGGCAATGGCGATGTCAGCCAACGAGAGGACAGATGGTGCAACGCGCTCCGGATACGCCGTGATCATCAGGAGCCCGTATGTCGAAGGCGACAACATGATTTCGGCCCGTGCCCAGTCGGCCGGAAGGAACTGATGGACTTCGTCGAGCCCGATCCAGTGCGGGCGGCCGCATCGCGCTCGGAACTCCTGCAGCACTGGAAACAGGCGTTCGAAAAAGAGCGGCCGGTCTTGCAGCGCCAGTTCGACAATGTTGATCACCGCATGATTGGCCGGCTTGACCAGCACATCGAGCGCCTGCTGGACCAATGCGTCGATGTCGCTACCGCGGACGACTATCGCCGGTTCGCACTCTTCGTAGTCGCCTTCGGGATCGAGCAGGCAATACTGGTAGCCGGCGGTGGCGAGCCGTTCGAGAATCGTGGTCGCGATGGTCGACTTCCCGCTGCCGGACGGCCCCGCGATCATGATGCCGCCGCAGTAGGGTGGCAATCCGACGTCCATTCCCTCACCGGTGGTTCCGATGACGAGTTCGTGACGCTTGAGGTCAACATCGACCAGATCAGAATCAATCAATCGTCCGACCAGTTCAGCAACTCCGTCGCCACGTGAGCCGGCCGTGACGAGATCGGCGTGCTCTTTCAGCGCGGGCAGCGCGTTGGCCACGGCGACCGCGCACTCGCTCATGGCGAGAAAGTTATGATCGTTCTCTGCGTCACCGACGGCGACGCAATTGTGTGGGGAAAGGCCGAGATCTTCGAGCGCAGCCTGCAAGCCGGCGCCCTTGTTGACGCCGGCCGGCAGCGCCATGACGGCACCTTTGTTGAAGATGACTTGGAGTTCCAACCCGAGATCCCTGATCGTTTCGAGTCAAGTCGTCTCGTGGGGATGCCAGGTCGCAACGATCACAGCGCCGACGGACAGGGGCGACACGCCCTTGCTTTGTAGCGCGTGAACGAACTCTGTGGGCGGCGGAGGGGCGAGCGTGCGAGTGGCGCCAGTGGCAGGCGTGTAAACGACAGCTCCGTTCTCCACGACCACGCGATCGAACAGATCCAGCCGCGAGAACACGCGTTGCAGATCCGGGAGCTCGCGACCTGTTACGAGGATGAGTTTTCGGCCGGTGCGCCTGACGCGCTCGAGGGCGTCGACGGTCGCCTTCGCAACGTAGTCGTGAGCGGCCATCGTCCCATCGTAGTCACACGCGAGGACCATGTAGCGCATAGGGCACGGCACGACGTCCGAGGACAGTCACCGACGGACCATCTGAACGCTCGAAATTCGATGATAACATCGCGCGGTATCGATTAGTCCGCGTGCACGAGCTGAGTCCAGTGGGCAACGGGGACCGAACACCCTGAGTGCTTCGTCTTGAGGACGAAGTAGTCCTTCGTCGTCGGCCGGAGGCGTCGAGATCACACGACCCAGGGACGAGCCCACAAGGAACAGCAAGGCTCGAGATGGTCTCCCGTTCGCTAGCTGACAGGCGAGCGGTCCCAGCTTTCACCTGTATAAGCCTTACAATCACATCAACACGCCCAGACTCGCTCCCGCACGGGTGCATACATAGCCCTGAGCTTCCAGCACAACCGAACGCTATATGACCGCGAAGGAAGATCGGCTCAGGGCGCTCATGGCGAAGATGGCGAGCAGGGGAGTGGCGTAGGTCGTTTTCTCCGGTTTTACACTGCCGCGAGCGCTGGGCAGTGCATTCTGCTAATGTTTTCGATGCTCGCTGATCGGTTCGCGGCCGGAAGGTCGCTTGTTTGAATCCAGGTTGCCACGCTTCAGGTGCGGTCTTACCGGACGCGTCGGATATGTAAATAGCGCGCGTGGATGATTTCATAGAAACCGTAGGCGACGAACCCTGCGGCCGTCACGCCGAGAAGCCAACGGCCCAGCCCTCCCGGTTGTGCAGCGAGCGTGCGGAATGACGAGGCCGTAGTGCCGACTTCCGACGGATCGCGGAACCAGCCGGCGACGACGATTGCCCATCCGAGCAGCGCAAAGACAACGGCGCGTGCCGCCACGCCGAACCGGCTCAGACCCACCGCCCACTCGCCAGCCTCGCGTCGCATCTCTTCGACATCGAGATTGCGCTCCAATCGGCAGGTGATCGCCGCGTACACCTGCTGCACGGCGAAGCCGATGAGACCGAGCCCCGCGAGTACCACCAGCCAATCACCGAGCGGCCACCGGAATGCCTCGGTGGCGACCTCACGCTCGCTGGTTCCCGACGCGGCCGACAGCCCTCGATAAAGGCGGAATGCCTGCCAGCCCAGCACCGCGTGCAGGGCCCCGCGAACCACGAAGCTCGCACGGATCGCAAGGCCACGCCAATTGTTGCCCAGGCGGTCTGGATCGAAGAGTCCTTGAAGGATGCGCCAGGCGGCGTAGCCGAGAAGCCCAACCACGACCACGAGCAGCAGCGTACGGCCGAATGGTTGTCCGAGGACGGTGGTGAGCGCGCCACGCGTCCCGGTTACGCGTCCGCCTGCCTTGGCTGCGACCTGGAGGGCGAGTGCACCGATGACCATGTAGAGCACACCCTTCACAAGGAAGCCCACGCGGGCCAGCCACTTGATCGCGCCGAAACCGTTCATAGATCGATGGTACGCCGGATTTCTCGCACGACTCTTTTGGGAGATCTCGAGTTGGGTGGGCACCGTGCAAAGCTCGCCGAGAGGCGAGTGTCTGCCCTCGAGCTGGCGCGCGCTTAGTGCTTGTTCAGAAGGGAACAGACACCAGCCTGCACCGCTGTTGGCCTAGACGTTGGAGTTAGGCGTATTCCTGACTGCGAGGGGGCCGAATCGGCGTCGTTGGTCACCAGCGTTCGTTGGAGGGCCGCGCTCGCCAAACACACCGTCTATTGTCAGGCAAAAATTGCGACATCCCGTCCGCACACGCCTCTAGCCACCACGCACGAGGCATCCTCCCACCCGCGCGGGGCACGCTCCGGGCAGCGGGCCGCTGCCTCACAACTCCCCTCGGTGCCCCGCTGCGCGGTAATACGCGCGTGACATTGCCGGGGCCGAGACGGCCCTTTACAGTCGGCCGGTCAATAACAAGATGAGGAGGATGATCAGGATCAGCCCGCCGAGACTCCCGCCGACTCTCGGGCCGCCGAGATAAAACCCGCCGCCGCCGAACAGCAAGAGAAGGATGATCAGCACCACGAGTAGACTCATCGGGCACTCCTCTCGGATTCTGGCAAACCGCGGTGATGATATCGCAAGCCTGGTGTCGTCGCTTGCGCGACGGACGGTGGAAGCAGCTGCCGCGTGTCTATTTAAACGACTCGCGTCCGTGGTCGAGGCGTAACAGTCCTCTCGCCGTTGTGGCGGTTCGTGGTGGTCGGGACTTGACCAAAGCCGTCAGAATGGCACGACGCAGCGTTATATGCACCTGAGTCCAGCGGCGCTCGACGAGGCGATTCGGTTGCTGGAACCGAGAGTGTCACCACGCGGTGGAGACATTCTGGAGACGGCGAACGCAGCGTCTCAGTAAGTTTTAGTTAATAAAACGGTTCGGTGGAGCGGGCTACGGGAATCGAACCCGTCTAGCTGGCTTGGGAAGCCAGAGCATTACCACTATGCTAAGCCCGCGTTGCCCGGACGATTAGCTTAACCATCGCGCGGGAGATCGGCAAGGCGGGTGCTCAAGACCCCGCGATCGGGAAAGGCGGGGTCTGAAAACCTGCCTCTACGAAACATGGATGTAGAGGCAGACCTTCAGGTCCGCCTAGCCGCGAATCAGCGCGAGCACCTCGTCGCGTTTCTGCTGCATCTGCGCCGGAGAGGCCGCCTCGAGATTGAGGCGGAGCAGCGGCTCGGTGTTGGACGGCCGAACGTTGAAGTGCCAGTCGGGATAGTCCACCGACAGCCCGTCCATCCGCGCAAGCGTGGCGTCCTTGTATCGCGCTTCGATCGCCGCCAGCTTCTGCGGGACCTCCTGCATCGACGCCAGCTTCGTGTTGATCTCGCCGGAGATGAAGTACTTCTCGCGGAACGGTTGCACCAGGGCGTGGAGCGACTGGTTCTTCTTCGACATCAGCTCGAGCATGAGCAGCGCCGGGATGAATCCGTTGTCGCAATAATAGAAGTCCCGGAAGTAATAGTGCCCGGTGACCTCGCCGCCGAAGCTGGCGTCATCCTGCCGCATGCGCTGCTTGATGAACGCGTGACCGACGCGGTTCATCAGCGCGCGGCCGCCGTAGCGCGCGGCGACATCCTTCACCGCGTGGCTCGCACGCAGGTCGTAGATGATGGTGGCGCCGGGGTTCTTCAGCAGGAAGGCTTCGGCCAGCAATGCGGTGACGAAGTCCCCCGCGATGAACTCGCCGCTGCCGTCGATGAAGAAGCAGCGGTCCGCGTCGCCGTCCCAGGCGATGCCGACGTCGGCCTTCTGACGGACGACCTCCTCGGTGATGTCGCGGCGGTTCTCCTCGATCAACGGGTTGGCTTCGTGATTGGGGAAAGTACCGTCGATCTCGAAGCACAGCCGGGTGACTTTACAGGGAAGCCGATCGAACAGCTTCGGCGCCACCAGACCCGCCATGCCGCTACCCGCGTCGAGCACGACGGTAAACGGCTTGATCACCGTCGGATCGATGAACGACATCACCTTGTTGACATAGTCGTCGAGGACATTCCGGCTCGACACCGAGCCGCGTCGCGCCGCCGGCGGCGGCAGGCGATCGTTCGCGATCATGTCGCGGATGTCGCCGATTCCCGCATCGCCGCTCAGGGGTAGTGCGCCGGCGCGCACCATCTTCACCCCGTTGTACTGACCGGGATTGTGCGACGCCGTGATCTGCGCGCCGCCGCCGAGCCCGTCTCGGACGACGGCGAAATAGAGCATGTCGGTGGCCATCATCCCGTAGTCGACAACGTCGGTGCCCTGGTCGCGTACGCCGTCGATGAACGCCGCGGCGAGCGCCGGCGACGAGACGCGCATGTCGCGCGAGACAGCCACCTGCGGCACCTGCAGATAAGCGGCGAACCCCCGGCCGATCAGCCGGGCGACCTCTTCATTGATCTCGCCCGGGTACAGCCCGCGGATGTCGTAGGCCTTGAAAATATCGGAATTGAGGTTCAAATGTCAGGCCCGTGTGTAGTCAGTAAGCGTGGTCTTGTCGCCCAGCACCGCGCCGTTGTCGACGTTGACGTTCCGGCCGAGGTGGCAGTTGCGGCCCAGGATGGCGTTGCGGACGGTGGTTTCGCGGCTGACGCGGCAGTTGGGCCACAGGATAGCCGCATCCACCGACGCGTCTTCTTCGATCAGCGTCTGCCGGCCGATCACGGAATAGGGACCAACCCGCGCCCCGGCCTTGACCATGACGCCTTCGTCGATGAAGCAGGGCCCCTCGACAATCGCCCCGTCTTCGATCCGGGCGTCCGGGGCAATCGAGGTCCGCGGCGCCGGCAGGTTGACGAACGGCGCCGCGACGTATCGGCCATCCATGATGTCGCGGTGCACCTGCACGTATTTTTCGGGCGTGCCGATGTCGATCCAGTAGCCGTTATAGACGTAGGCCACGAAGGTTTCCCGGCGCTCGACCAGCGAGGGGAAGTAGCTCCGCTCGATCGACCAGGGCACGTCGCTCGGGATCCGGTCGAAGGTTTCCGGTTCGAGGATGTAGATGCCAGCGTTGATATGGCTGGTCGTGATCTGGTCGGGCGTCGGCTTTTCGAGAAAGCGCAGGATGTTGCCGTCGCCGTCGGTCTCAACCAGGCCATACGCCGACGGGTTCTCGACCGGCGTCAGGACAATCGTCGCGCGGGCCTTCCGCTCGCGGTGGAGGCGGATGACAGCCGCGAGATCGATCTGGGTCAGCACGTCGCCGTTGAACACGACGACCGACTCGGTCAGCTTGTCGCCGGCGTACTTGACGGCGCCGGCGGTGCCGAGCGGCGCCGGCTCGACGACGTAGCGGATCTTGATCCCGGTATTCGAGCCGTCGCCAAAAATCTCTTCGATGCGGCGCGGTTGGTAGTTGAGACTCAGGATGACTTCATCGATCTCGGGGACCTGCTTGAGGAGATCGATTTGATAATGCAGAAAGGGCCGATTGAAGATCGGCACGATCGGCTTCGGCGTATGAATCGTCAGCGGCCGCAGGCGCGTGCCCTTGCCCCCGGCAAGGAGAATTGCTTTCATGACAATCAACGATCTTACCCGATAGTCGATGGTAGAATCTGACGTCCCCCGATCCGGTCGCCATGAACCTGCCGAATACGCTGACGCTCGTGCGGATGTTTCTGGTTCCGCTCCTCGTCGTCGTGCTCCTGACGGAGTTCGAAGGACGCCGCATACTCGGTTTGTCCAGGGAGCTGGTGGCCGCGGCCATTTTTGCCCTCGCCTCGATGACCGACTGGCTGGACGGCTACCTGGCACGCCGCCGCCGGCAGGTGACGTGGCTTGGGCAGATGCTCGACCCGATTGCCGACAAGCTGCTCACGTCGGCGGCGTTCATCTCGCTGGTGCAGCTGGGTCTGGCGCCGGCGTGGATGGTGGCGCTGATCATCGGACGGGAGTTCGCGATCACCGGGCTGCGCAGCTACGCGCACACGCGCGGTATCGCGATGCCCGCATCCCCGCTCGGGAAGATCAAGATGGCGTCGCAGGTCACTGCCATCCTGCTGCTGATCCTGGGGTGGGGTCCGCTGCCGTGGCTGGCGCCGATCGGCCACGTCGCGCTCTGGGTGGTGATGGTGGCCGCGGTCGCGTCGGCGATCGACTACTACCGCCGCTTCCAGCGGCTGGTCAACGCGCGCGTCACTGACGTCAACCTCGCGCGCGCCAGAAACGAATCAACCACGACGGGCACGACGCGCACGAAATCCAAGAAAGTGTCGTGAACGTCGTGTCGTCGTGGTTTATTTTCTAAGCGCGACGTAGTCGCCCGTGCGGAACGCGTCGTACGACACCGTGCCGCGCAGCGCCGACCATTCCGGCATCACTTCCACGGCCACCGCCTCGCCCAGTTCGAACAGGAAGTTCTCCGGCTGCCGATTGTCGCGGTAGATGACGAACCTCGAACCGAGCGACACGCCGTGGTCGCTGCCGCGATCGACGAGAAAGTAGTCGTCGCGCCCGAAGATGGTGCGGCGGTCGTTGCCGGTCATCACCTGGCCGTAGTTGCCGCGCTGCGCTTTCGGCCGGAGCACGGAGATCGCCGGCTCCTCGGGGAGTGAAAACGGCTCGAGGAAGTCGTTCAACTCCACCCCGGTGCAAGCGTGGGTAATCGTCGCCAGCGACATCTCGTCGTCCACCGCCCAGATGCGAATCCAGCTGGTCGTGCGGATCGTGGCCGGATTGTCGCGGCCGATCGCGCGGCGCTCAATCGGGACGGCGCGGCGCGTGTAGTACTCCTGGCCGACCTCGATGCCGTTGTCGCTGCCCGCGTTGATGGTGATCAGATCGCCCGGGCCGAAGACGCGGTGGACGAACGATTCCTGGCTGCCGGTGACGCGGAGAGGCGTCGGCGGCGCTTCGAACGACAGCTTCGGGGCGCAGGCGAGCGACAGCACCTCGGGCGGGAGCTTCACAGGATCTGGCGCGGGTGCACGCTGTGCCAAAACGGGCAATACACCGACCACTACCGCGGCGGCCACCAGGGACGCTGCAACCTTCGCTTGGACTGTCATCGGCCTCACCGATAAGTTATTGATTTTTCAGCGCTTGAAGCCTGACCTTGGCGTCCTCGACGTGTTCGCTGCTCGGGAATTCCTCGAGCAGCCGCTCGAAGTACGGGATGGCTTCTGGTGTCTTATCGGTTCTGGCCAGCGACTCCGCCAGATAGAAGTAGACGGAGTCCCGGCCGGTGTAGTCGGGGTCGTCGCGGAGGACTTCGCGGAAGCGATCGATGGCGCCCGGGTACCAGCGGCTGCGGTAGTAGTGCAGCCCGACACCGTATGACGCCTGGCTGAGGCGATCCCGGGCGACGCGCCAGTTCTTCTTGACCTCGGGGGCCAGCGGGCTGTTCGAGTAGCGCTGGAAGAACACGTCGAACTCTTTGAGCGCTTCGCGCGTTTCGGTCTGGTCGCGCTCCGGCGCCCGCATCTGCTCGAAGTGGCTCATCGCCAGCTTGTACTGCGCGTAGTCGGCGCGCATGCTGGTGGGGTAGAACTGCAGGAACTCGCGGAACTCGTTCGCGGCAAGTACGACCGACGCCGCGGTGTCTTCGCCGAGATACGAATCGCCGACGCCGAGCTTGGCATCGGGACGGAACGGGCTCTGCGGATAGCCGTCGACGATCTGCTGAAAATACGTGCGGGCGTTCATCCACTCGCGCTGCTTCAGCGCTTCGGTACCCCGCTCGAACAGGAACCGGTCAGGCTGCGCGGTTCCGGGCGGCGGGGTGTTCTGCCGGGCAGAGCAGGCAGAGATGGTCACGAGCGCGGCCATCGCGATGGCCAGTTTATTCATGAGCAAGGGTCATCCAGTCGGGCCGGGGTAAAGCCATTTCACTATTGTAGACACCGTACGGTGTCCAGCGTCTGACGGTATAGACGCGAAATGAGCCGTCTCAGCTGTCACACGGGGAACATCCCGCGGACGCGGGCTGGTAGCCGGCAGGGGCGGCCCCCGGGATCCACCGCGGCATGCACCGTATGTCCGCCGGCAATGGCCCCCTGGTCCTCGGCGCGTGTCAACTCATAATCGAACCGGACCCGCACCGGGGTGACCAGCGTTCCCTTCGTCGCAATCTCGATCTCGTCGTCATACCGGGCCGGCTGACGGTACTCGCACTGGGCCTCGATCACCGGCAGCGAGATGCCGTCGCGCTCCATTTCGCGATACGTCCAGCCGGTCTGCCGGAGCCAGTCGGTGCGCCCGACCTCGAACCAGACGAAATAGTTGGCGTAGTACACGACGCCCATGCGATCCGTTTCAGCGTAGCGGGCCCGGACGCGGGTCCGTCGAAGCGTCATGTACGGGATCCGGCGGCGGTGCTGGAAGCGGCGCGCAGCGCGCGGGTAGCCTCTTCGGGGTCGGACGTGCCGAAGATGGCGCTGCCCGCGACGAGGATGGAGGCGCCGGCGGCGACGACGTCGGCGGCGTTGGTCCGGTCGATGCCTCCGTCGATCTCGATGGCCGCGCGGGAGCCGGTGCGGGTCAGGAGATCGCGCACACGGCGCACCTTTTCGATGCTGTCAGGGATGAACGCCTGGCCTCCGAAGCCGGGGTTCACCGACATGATCAGGACGAAGTCGACGTCGTTGGCGATCTCTTCCAGCGCCGACACCGGCGTCGCCGGGTTCAACACCACGCCCGCCTTGGCGCCACGGCTCTTGATATAGGAAACGGTCCGGTGCAGATGAGGCAGCACTTCCTGGTGCACCGACAACATGGTGGCGCCCGCGGCGATGAAGTCGTCGATAAACCGATCCGGCTCCTCGATCATCAGGTGCACGTCGAGCGGGCGTGTCGCCACCTTCTTGATGGCGCGCACAACCGGAGGTCCGATCGTGATGTTGGGCACGAAGTGTCCATCCATCACGTCTACGTGGATCAGGTCGGCGCCGCCCCGCTCGACCGCGGCGATGTCGCGCCCGAGGTCCGCAAAGTTGGCCGACAAGATCGATGGAGCGATCTCGGATCACCGGCTCACCTCGAGCGAGATGGCCTCTGCAGGCGCGACGCGGAATCCTCCCGGCGGCTGCTGCCGGACAACGGTCCCCGGCGGGACGCCCTGATACGGCTGGGAGCCGACAATCGTGACGCGGAAGCCGCGCGTGCGCAGCGTTTCAGCCGCGCGCTCGCCGTTGGTGCCGATGAGATCGGGCATCACATATGTCGTGCCCTGTTCGCCGCGGTTGAGCAGCATCGAGACGCTCGGCGCCTTGGAACTCGGCGCCGGGTCCTGGGCGACGACGGCGTCGGCCGGGTAGTCGGGTGAGCGGAACTCCGAGACCGTGGCAACTTCGAGCCCCTCTTCGTCGACACGCATCCGTGCGCTACGTTCGTTCTGCCCGACCAGGCCGGGGACGGTGGTGGACCGCGGTCCCGAGCTGACCCATACCCGAATCGAGCGCTGGCGACGCGCGGTGGCGCCGGGAACCGGATCCTGCTGAATGATGCCGCCGGCGGCCACCCGCTCGTCCGGCCGCTGGTTGGGATCGATGCGCAGCGCGAGGCCGAGCTCGTTGAGCGTCAGCGTCGCGTTCTCGACGGTGGCGCCCACGAGGTTGGGCACTTCCACGTCGCGCGCCCGCAGGGCGACGCGCATCGACACGAGCGCAAAGAGAAGAAAGGTCCCGGTCAGGGCCGCCGTAAGCACCAGCAGTTTGCCGAGCGACCAGACCCGCGTGCCTTCAGCAGCATTCAGCGCGAACTCAGATACCGCTACGACGCGCTGGCGAAAAACGCCTCGAGTCCGTGCGCGAAGGGGAGGGTGCGCAGCATGCCGCGATCGTCGAGCAGCGGCTGCAGCAACGTCGCGCCGTCGATGCGCAAGTCTGTCAGCGTGAACTCCGTGTGGCGCGAGAGGAACGCGTCGATGACCTGCTCGTTCTCCTCCGGCTCGCTCGAACAGGTGGCATAGACAAGCCGGCCGCCCGGTCGAATGACGGGCGCAGCACGTTCAAGCAGATCGAGCTGGTCCGCAGCCATGGCGTCCAGATCGCGCTCGAGACGTCGCCAGCGGATGTCGGGGTCGCGACGAATGGTGCCAAGGCCGGAGCACGGCGCGTCCACGAGCACGCGATCGAATACGGATGCGAACGGCAGCGCGCCGGAGACCGGGACCCGGGTGAGGCGGATCGACCGAGCGCCGCTCATACGCACCGTCTCGCGAAGAAGGCTCATGCGCTGCGCGCGCACGTCGCACGAAACGAGAGGCCGCGGTCGTCCATGTCGGCCGCCATGGCCACCGTCTTTCCCCCGGGCGAGGCGCACAGGTCGAGGACCCGCTCCCCGGGTCGTGCCCCCGCCGCCACCGCTACCAGTTGCGAGGCTTCGTCCTGGACGAAAAACGATCCGTCCGCGGGAAGCCGCAGAGGGTTGCCGGCGGCGACGGTGAGTGCATCGGGGGCGTAGCGTCCTGGCCGTGTTTCGATGCTGGCGGCGCGAGCGAGGCGGCCACACGCTCGCGGGAGGCGCGAAGCGTGTTGGCGCGCAGCGTCAGGCGCGGCGTCTCGTTGTTGAAGCGGACCCAACGCTCGGCCGCGTCGAGCCCGAGCCGGTCAAGCCAGCGAGCGACCAGCCAGTCGGGATGCGAGTGGGTGATGCCCAGATACGCAATCGCCGCCGCGCGGTCTCCTTCGGGACCGGGCCGCGGCGGGAACGGCAGGCGGTTCCGCTGGCGCAGCGCCGAACGGAGCACCGCGTTCACGAAACCGGAGGCGCTGCCCTTGCGCGCGTGCCGGGCCAGATCCACCGCGTCGTCGACCACCGCCGATGCCGGCACACGGTCGAGGTGCAGGAGCTGGTAGAGGCTGAGCCTGAAGAATGTGCACGACGTCGCGGTCCACCTTCTCCAGGGGACGATTGGCGAAGTGCGAGAACGAGATAATCGAGACTGCGCTGCCAGCGCAGCGACCCGGTGACGATTTCCGCCGCCAGGGCGCGGTCGCGTTCGTCTGACAGGCGCTCTCGGGAGTGCGCCAGGGCGGAGGGAAGGTCGGCGCGTTCGTCGGCGATGGCGCGCAGCGCCTGGTAGGCGGCGATGCGCGCCGGAGCCGTCATCGCGACGACCGGATTTACGAATTGACGGATCTACGATCGACGCAATTCAAATCCGTAAATTCGTAGATCGTCAATCCGTAAATCTCATACCGGCTGCGACCCGCCGCCCGGCCGCGAAGTCGCGCGCCGACATCGGGCGGCGCCCCTCGGGCTGAAGTTGCTCGATCGCAATACGCCCTCCATGCCCGGTCGCAACGTGGATCGCATCAGCCGAGACGTCCACGATCGTGCCCGGCTCCGCGTCGGTCGTGCCAGGCTCGACCCTCGTCTTCAGCAGGATGACGCGCGAAGCATCAAGGCTCGTGCTCGCATGCGGCCAGGGATGGAGTCCGCGAACGCGGTTGTGAATGTATGCCGCCGGCAGCGCCCAGTCGAGCCTGCCTTCGTCCTTGGTCAACCGCGGCGCGAAGGTGGCGAGCATGAAGTCCTGGCGTTCTTCCTGCGCGGTGCCAGCGGCGATCTGCTCCAGCACGTCGAGCAGCAGGTCGGCGCCGAGCGCGGCGAGATCGCGCTCGACGACGTCGCTGGTGTCGTCGGCGCCGATCGGCCGCGTGACCTTGCCGAGCATGGCGCCGGCGTCGAGCAGCGTCTCAACCCGCATGATCGTCACACCGGTCACCGCCTCGCCGTCGATGATGGCGCGCTGAATCGGGGCGGCGCCGCGATACTTCGGCAGCAGCGACGCATGGACGTTGATCATGCCGAGCGGGGGAAGCGCCAGGATCTCGTCCGGAATGATCTTTCCGTACACCGCGACGACGCCGATGTCGGGCCGCCACTCGCGCAGCGCCGCCGCGAAGGCGGGGTCCTTCAGCCGCGTGGGTTGAAGCAGCGGCAGGCCGCGTTGTACCGCCAACGCCTTGACCGGCGCATCGGACACCTGCTGGCCGCGGCCGCGCGGCCGATCGGGTTGGGTCACCACGCCGCACACGGTGTGGCGCGAGTCGAGCAGGTTCTCCAGCGTGGGCACGGCAAACTGCGGCGTCCCCAGGAACACCACGCGGTAGCCGGAGGCCTTCAGGCCTCCGGTCGGCGCGCTCACCATTTGCCCGTGCGCGCGAGCTTCCTGATCTTCCGGACGATCAGGTCCTTCTGAAGCCCGCGCAGTCGATCGACGAAGACCGTGCCGTCGAGATGGTCGATCTCGTGCTGGAAACAGCGGGCGAGGAGGCCGGTGCCCTCGACGATCTGTTCGTTGCCGTCGCGTCCCAGCCCCCTGACGACCGCGCGCGCCGGCCGGGCGACGGTGGCGTTGAAGCCGGGGACGCTCAGGCAGCCCTCGTCTTCGTCCTGGCTGCCGGTCGCTTCGACGAGCTCCGGGTTAATGAAGGTCAAAAGCTCGGACGGGTTACGCCCCCCCGAGACATCCGCGACGAAGATCCGCAGCGGCACACCGATCTGCGTCGCCGCCAGCCCGATCCCGGGCGCGGCGTACATCGTCTGCACCATGTCGTCGATCAGTTGGCGGATGTCGGGCGTGATCTCGGTGACGGGTGCGGCCGGCTGGTGGAGAACCTCGTCGCCGTATCGGAGGATCGGACGAATCACGCCGGCGTGCCGCGCGCCGCGAAGCGCCGGCGCACTTGTTCGGCGGTGGCCTGGTAATGCCGCTCGATCTCGTCGATCGAGTCGCCACCGAACTTTTCCAGGAAGGCGTCGGCGAGGACGAACGAGACCATCGCTTCCCCGACGACCGCGGCGGCCGGCACGGCGCAGACGTCGCTGCGCTCGATTGCCGCCGGGGCCGAGATCATCGTCGTCAGATCGACTGACCTGAGCGGCTTCATCAGCGTGGAAATTGGCTTCATGAAGCCGACCACGCGGACGTCTTCACCGTTGGTCACGCCCCCTTCCAGCCCGCCGGCGTTGTTGGTGGGGCGGACAGGCGCGGCAGTCTCGGGCCCGGGCACGATCTCGTCGTGGACGCGCGATCCGGGACGAACCGCGGCTTCGGGCCCGATACCGATGCCGACCGCCTTGATGGCGTGAATGCACATGATCGCCTGACCGAGGCGCCCGTCGAGCTTGCGGTCCCACTGCACGTACGACCCGAGGCCGGCCGGCACGCCGCTCGCTATCACTTCGAAGGCGCCTCCGAGCGTGTCGCCGGCTTCTCGTGCCGCGTCAATCGCCGCCATCATGCGCTTCTGCACGTCGCCGTCCACGCATCGAAGCGGGGCGTCCTCGGGAACCGCCTTTGCCTCGGCAAAAGACACCATCCGGTTGTCGCGCAGCATGACGTCGCCGATGACCGGGACGTGGCTGACGATCCGGATGCCGAACCGTCCGAGCAGCTGTCGCGCCAGGCTGCCGGCGGCGACCCGGGCCGCGGTTTCCCTGGCACTCGCGCGCTCGAGCACGTCACGGATGTCGTCGTGCCCGTACTTGATCGCGCCGGCAAGATCGGCATGGCCCGGCCGCGGCCGCGTCACCTCGGCTCGTTTCACGCCGCTCGCACCCTCCGGCATCTCGCGCTCGACGTACATCGTCTGCTGCCAGTTGACCCAGTCGCGATTGCGAATCAGCAGGGCAATGGGCGCGCCGGTCGTACGCGCGTGGCGGACGCCGGCGAGGATCTCCGCGCGGTCGCTCTCGATGGCCATCCGCCGTCCGCGGCCGTATCCGCCCTGCCGCCGCCGGAGCTGTTCGTTGAGCGCGTCGATGTCGAGCTCGAGGCCCGCCGGCATGCCGTCAACCGTGACAACGAGTGCCTGGCCGTGCGATTCGCCGGCGGAAAGAAATCTGAGCATGTAGTTGCCATTTTACCGGTGATACACTCTGCGGCACCATGCGGACATCCACGATGATAGGGACCGCCATCCTCGCCGCCACTGCGCTGACCTGCGCGGCGTGCGGGCAGTCGGCGCCGGCGGGTCCTCGAGTGTTCTTCGTTCAGCCGGCAGACGGCGCGACGGTGACGAGCCCGGTACACCTGGAGTTCGGCGCTGAGGACTTTCAGATCACCGCCGTGCCGCAGGGCACCGTGACCGAAACCCGCCCCGCCCTCGGCCATCACCACGTCGCCATCGACGCCGACTGCCTGCCGACGGGAACCGCCATCCCGCGCGCGGCGCCGTGGGTGCATTTTGGCGACGGCAAGAACGTCATTGACATGCAGATGCCCTCGGGCCAGCACCGGCTGACGCTGCAGGTGGGCGACGATCTGCACCGCACGATCGAAGGGCTCTGCTCGACCATCACCGTCAACGTCCAGTAACCCGTAAAGGTCCCTGAATCACGCGATGGTAGCCGGAGGCCTTCAGGCCTCCGGCCTTCGCACGTCTCTCGGAATTGGCCTCGCACTATGCATGTCAATTGCACGACGGTGCGACCATGCCCAACGGCGCGCCCCGGATTCGCGGGTTCGATTACCTGGGCCTCCATCGGTATTCGCTGACGATTTGTACAAACGGCCGTCGTCGCCTGCTTACCGACCCGGAGTTAGTGGCAATGATCCTGTTGGAGATTCGCAACACCGCTCAGGCCACCGGGTTTCGAGTTCTGGCGTACTGCTTCATGCCCGACCACGTGCATCTCGTGGTGGAGGGGGCGTCTGAATCGGCGGACCTGCGTGGCTTTGTAAAGGGATGGAAGCAAGCGACGGGTTTTGCGTACACGCAGCGTACGCGCAACCGTCTCTGGCAAGTGGGCTTCTTCGACCATGTGCTCCGCACTGACGAGAGTACCGAGCGTCACGTTCAGTACGTGCTGGGAAATCCGGTACGGGCTGGCCTTACGCGTACGGTCGGAGAGTATCCGTTCGCTGGAACCATTGTCCCGGAAACCTGAAGGTTTCCGGCTACCAACGTTCGGCTACCAACGTTCGGCGACCAACGTTCGGTCCCGAACTAGGTAGCCGGAGGCCTTTAGGCCTCCGGACCTCAGGCCTCCGGACCTCAAGCCTCCGGGCTGATCAACCTTCGAAAAATTGACGACGTGATCGGCGAGGGCGCGTGCAGGAACTGCCTGCGTTCGTGCAGACGCGGAGGTTTTCCGCCTGTTTCGATCGGTGCGCTGGATTGCATGCGTCGTCCGTCGTGCCGCGGCTGATTCACGACCGGTTCTTCGCGTATGACGAGATCCACGGGTGCGATCTGGTGACAGGCGCCGCCGTGCGACTCGACGACCTGCCGGGGGACCCGAACGGTGGCGCCCCGGATTCACTGATTGAAATCCTCAACGATGGGCGCGACGGATGTCCGCGCTGGGTGGTGGCCGACGCGCGCAACGGCGCCCAGGCGGCGGCGGTGGCCGCACGGACCGCGGCCGGCGCCAGGCGCCACGGGTTCGTTCCGCTGCTGGTGCCGCTGTATTTGCGTTGGCGCGTGGCGCTCGCCGCTGACCTCGAGGAGCGCACGCTCCTGTTGATTGGCAGTTTTGCCCGTGGCCTGGCGGCCGCTCGCGGCGCCTTCATTCAGGCTGCGTCCTCGTCGCCGCGCCCGCACGTGCTCCTGACATTTCGATGTGCTGATGGCGCCGGTAAGGCGGGGCTGGTTCGAGAGGCGCGCGCTGCATACGGCCTGATGCCGGCCACCGCGCGCAACCGGATCGCGGCGCCGACCGCAGAGGTCGTGCGACTGATGGAGCGTGCCGCCCACGCCGCGAATTTGCAGCGATCGGGTCGGCACGCTTCGGCTGAGCGGCTGCTGCGCGAGGTCGGCGGCAGCCTCGCGCGCCGGCAGGCATTTACCGCCGCCGCCAACGTTCACGTGGCGCTTGGCAGGATGCTGCTTGAGCGCGGCGGGCCGGGCGCCGCGGAGAAGATGTTCGAGGACGCCGCGCAGCTCGCGCAGTCGGCAGACGATGAGCCGGGGGCCGGAGAAGCCCGCATCTGGCAGGCGACGGCAAGAACGGATGCCGGACGGTTGACGGATGCCGAGTCTATCTGCCGCGCAGTGCTGCTGACGCGGCAGCTCACGCCGGACCGCCAGGCGTGGGCCACCGCCATGCTCGGCCGTGTGCTTCTCTGGCAGGGACGGATTGATGAGGCACGGGCTGGCATTCTGCCGCCTCTCGACGATCACAACGGAATCGATACGGTCACCGTTGCCACCATTGAAGCGACGGCTGTCCGGGTGCTCGTGGCCGCCGGCGACATCTTCGCTGCGGGGCAGCGCGCACGATTGTTGATGACAAGAAACGGGGCGGATGCGGATGCCGCGACGAAAGTCGTCGCGCTCACCGCGCATCTGCGCGTCATGGCGGCGGCAGGTGATCTCGATCTGGCGTGGCAGGGCCTGGAGGCGATCG
This sequence comes from uncultured Acidobacteriota bacterium, assembly GCA_963750995.1. GTDB lineage: Bacteria > Acidobacteriota > Vicinamibacteria > Vicinamibacterales > UBA2999 > CAVVST01. The sequence goes on from CAVVST010000001.1 coordinate 272,234, forward strand.
AAGGGCTGTCCCGGCAGGCGCGGCTGCCGCTGCGCGCGATCCGTGCGCGGCTGATCTGGCACGACGGCTTGAGCCGCGCCGGCCGCGACCGCGAGGCGCGCGGTGAACGCGCCCGTCTTCTTCGCGTTCGTCGTGCGGTTCCCGCGCTGCTGCGCCGAGCGATCGATCAACGCCTGGCCGTAAGAGCTGTGGGCGAGCGTCCGGTTGCTATCGAGCCCTCGTCACCTGCGCGTATCGCGTCCACTGCCGCCACGCTTGTTCATCTGGTCTATGACGAGGAAACCGACCGGAGGGCGCTCGAACGCGTCGCCGGCCGCCTTGCGCGCGATCTCGTCCCCACCCGGATCGACTTCGTATCAGCCGATGCGGGCGCGGTCAGTACGCTCGTCACCAAAGGCGCGGGTCTGCCGACATGCCTTGGGGCACGTACGCTCGAATCCGGCCTGTTGATTGCCGAGGATGTCGAGAGCGGCGGCCACGAAATCGGCGTGCCGATTCGCCTGGGCAGCCGTCTTGTCGCCGCGCTGGTCTGCCGATGGCCGCTCGATCGTCTGCCGCCGCCACAGGCGGCCGAGCTCCTCGAACTCGCGGCAGCCGTGGCCGCACCCCGTGCCGACGCATTGCTGGTGTCCCTCCGCGAGGCATCGCACGCGTCAACGAAGGTTCCGGAACTGATTGGCGTCAGCGCCGCGATGCAGGAGGTTCGTCGCGCGATTGAACGCGCCGCCAGGGCGCCGTTTTCCGTGCTGATTGAGGGGGAGAGCGGGGTCGGCAAGGAACTCGCGGCCCGGGCGGTCCACCAGCTCAGCGCGCGGCGCGAGCGCCGCTTCTGCGACGTCAACTGCGCGGCCCTGCCCGACGAGTTGCTCGAGTCGGAGCTCTTCGGCCATGTCCGCGGCGCCTTCACCGGCGCCGTCGCCGACAAGGCCGGCCTGTTCGAAGAGGCGGACGGCGGCACGCTGTTCCTCGACGAAATCCCGGATCTTTCGCCACGGGGACAAGCCAAGCTCCTGCGCGTGCTGCAGCAACAGGACGTCCGGCGCGTCGGCGAGACGTTCAGCCGGAAGGTGGACGTGCGCGTGGTGGCCGCCGCCAATCGCGACCTGCGCGCTGACGCGGCCCAGGCCCGCTTCCGGGCGGATCTGCTGTATCGGATCGACGTCATTCGGATCCGGATGCCGGCGCTGCGCGAGCGCCCGGAGGACATCCCCGTCCTGGCGCAGCACGTCTGGCACGCGTCGTCGGCACGGGTCGCATGCCGCGCGACACTGACGCATGCGCTGCTCGCGGAGCTCGCCCGGTATCACTGGCCGGGCAACGTCCGCGAGTTGCAGAACGTGATCGCGGCGCTGGCCGTGGCCGCGCCGGCGCGCGGCTTGGTACGGCCGTCGCTGCTGCCGCCGGCCATCACGGGCGCCGCCAGCGTGACGTCGCGCCGGCTCTCTGAGGCGCGCGCGCAGTTCGAGCGGCGCTGTGTCGAGGTCGCGCTCGCGCGCGCGTCCGGCAACCGTACGCGTGCGGCGGCAGAACTGGGACTGTCTCGTCAGGGGCTGCTGAAGACGATGGCGCGGCTTGGTTTAGGTGAAGCACCGGAGACCTGAAGGTCTCCGGCTACCCGAACATGGGATTATCCGGAAGTTGACGATTCTCCCTATAATCGCAGCGGGTCCGCGTGAGTCTGGCACTTGGCACTCGTCTCGGCCCGGATGAAGTCACCGTTCCGCTCACCCTGAAAGGACAGCCTTATGCGCGCATGCTTCTATTTTGCAGCACTCGTCGCGGCGTTTTTTCTCTGCGGTGGGTCCGCGCTCGCGCAGCAGGTCACCAAAGAGAACGTGCCGGGCATTAGAAACCTGGCGCGGCTCGAAACGACCGTCGCGTGCGCAGGCGCCATCACTCCCGAATCGGTGGTCGAGGTGAAGAAGATGGGGTTCGTGTCGATCGTCAACCTGCGTCTCGCCTCGGAGGAAGGCGCGAACGTCGAAAAGGAGGAGGCGGCGGCGAAGGCCGCGGGCCTTCGCTACTTTCACGTGCCGTACCGACGGCTCCGCCGATCCCAAGGCCGCCGCGGCGTTCTTAAGTGCCATCACAACCAGAGGCGCGGAGCCCGCGTTCATCCACTGCGCCGGCGGCAACCGCGCGGCCACTATGTGGCTGATCAAGCGCGTGGCCGTGGATCACTGGGATGTCGAGCGCGCGACGAAGGAAGCGACGCTGCTCGGGCAGACGAATCCGGCGATGCGTCAGTTCGCGGTCGATTACGCGCAAGCCCACACGCGATAGGCTGCGATGCGCGCGGTTGCTGCTGGTTCTGGTCACAACGCCGGCGAAGCCGGGCGAGTAATGCCCGGTATTCTCGAAGCTCCGTCGAACAGATCGCGAAGGGAATTCCTGGCAGCTGTCGCAAGAAGCCGTAGTCTCCACCGCGGACTGGTGACACCACCGCGGACGGCGGCCGCCTTGAGGGTGGGTGTCTGGGGTATGGGTGCACAGAGAAGGTGGCTGCTGGCGTCATAGGGGGAGGGGAGGCATACCTTCGCCGGCTTCGTGGGCCTGCTCATCTGGGGTATTGGGTTCGCACAGACGAAGGTGAGCTTGCTGGCGTCATCAACATCAGCGAGATCGTGCGTGGCACTTTCAAGTCTGGCTATGTTGGACCGGTTCTGCCGCACGACGGGGCATCGGGCCTGCACGACGGGGCATGGGTTGACTGAGCCGGGGCCTGCATGCTGTGCTCCGAGAGGCGTTTGAGGTCCATCGACTTCACCGGTTGGAAGCCAATATCCAACCTGGCAATGAGGCTTCACGAAGGCTTGTGCGCCGGCTTGGATTTCGCCTCGAGGGCTTCTCACCAAAATATCTCAAGATTAGTGGCCGCTGGTGTGATCACGAGCGCTGGGCACTTACGGTGGACGACTGGCGCACACGCCCCAGGACCGGTTAACACACCCCTTGAGCCGACGCGCATGACGGTCCGTGCGATCACTCAGGGCCAGCGTTATGGTTTTGGGCCACCGTCGTGGAATGCGAGCGTGTTGTTACACGGCTCGGCGCCGACGAAATCATTGAACCTGACCGAGAAACCCTTTTAGCGCGTTCCGGAGGTCGTCTCATCGACCCCATCCCAGCAATCGAATTCAGGGAGCTGGTCGAGGGGCCGACGCTGGCCGCTCGGATCCCGCAAGGGCCGATTCCGGTGGACGAGGCGCTGCCGATTGCGAAGCAGATTGCCGAGGCTCTGGAAGGCGCGCGGTCTCTGGTATTTCAATGTCCGGCTTGCGGGAGCCGTTGGTCCGCCGATGAGCCTGGAGCGAAGGTCCACTGAAATGGGGTCACTGACAACATGGTTAGCTGCTGGATGACCTTCAGGCGCTCGGGGTCGCGTGTCTTGCGGGCGAGGAGGGTGGGTTATAAACCTAGCTAACAGAACCACCAAAATTGAAAGCAGGTTGCACGAAACTGTTGCCTCCGACTACGTCTCCATATGTGCAGACGATCCGCGCAAGGTGCTGATCTCGCCGCCGTTAGAGTCTTGCTTCGTAATCGGTCTCATTGTTGCGGTAGTCGCCTGAGTGGAGGAATGCACTTTATGCTGCGTCTGACCGTCGTTCTGACTATCACCCTCGGCGTCTCGCTTGCCATTATTGCGTGCGGCTCACCGTCCGGCCCGTCGCAATCCGGGAACCTGAGAGTCATGATCACGGATTCCCCTTACAGCGACGCCTCGGCGGTCCACGTGACTTTCAAAGAACTGCAGATTCATCCGGCGGACGGCGAATGGATGCCCGTAGATTTCGCGGGCGCGCCGGCGACCGCAAGCCGCACCTGCAACCTGAAGAAGCTCGAAGGGCCTTTCGATATTCTCGGTGCGGATTCGCTCACCGCGGGACGTTACACTCAGGTGAGGCTGATCGTGTCGGAGGCCGTCATCTATTTTGGGGGCACGCCGACAACTGAACCTGCGTGCGCATCGACGCTGGCACCACCTACCGGATTCACATCGAGTCCCTCACTCGAGATCCCGTCGGGCGAAGTGAAACTAAACCGTGATTTCGAGTTAGTCGCGAATAGCACGACGACGATCGATCTGGATTTCGAGGGCGACAGGTCGATTACCCTGACGGGGAGCAACCGGTACCGGATGACGCCCGTTATCGGCATCAAGAGCGTTAGCACGCCGTAGGGAGTGAGAGGAACTTGCGTGAGCGGGGGCAGCGGGGTGCCTGCTCTCCCGTCAGTCGTTGTCACCGGAATAGGGTCGCGGCGTGAGCGGCTCGACATGCGTCGTTGACGTCTCCTGATTCCGTAGGGGGAGCGGCGTCCCAACGTGTTGCTGCCAAGCCATGTGGGAAGCGGCAGTCTCTATCGCTCTCAGCGTCGCATTGCCGTGCAACGAACCTTCCATCGCCCTGAGTCCTAGGCAGCGCGGAGGAATGGCGCGAATAACGTCCCATTCCCCCGCGTACGCGTTCAGTTGTCGCTAGGTAGCCGATGGCGGCTGTACTCCCAACTGCATGAGGATCTCGAGGTCATTGCCTTCGTGCCAGACTTCGACGGCCCGGTTATCGCGAATGCGAACCATATCGATTCCGCGAAATGTGACCCGCTGTCCCGTCGGCGCTGCGCCCATCAACTCACCGGTGTGCGTTCCCTCCATCGTGAAGCGGGAGACGAGGATGTCCGCCTCGGCAACTAACTGATGCACGGTCGCGCGCAAATCCGGAAACCCGGTGAGGAACTGGCCGAACGAGTCCTTTAGCCCGTCGCGACCCGGCCGTTGACCGGGCAACGCATTGTGGTCAACGATGTCTGGCGCGCAGAGCTCGTCGATCGTGCCAAGATGTTTTTGATTGATCACTTCCTCGTAGAAACGCTGCGCCAACGATCTGTGGTTGTCGGACATCTGCGGTCTCCTTCCTTCGACCGACTGTGGTTGCGGAGGTTTACTCTATCCGACTCACAGAGGAAGTGACGAGTTCGTGCGATCGGAATACGACATCGATGTCCAGCACGTGTTTCGCCGCGACGCCAGCGACTGAATGTTCGCGTACGTCGGCGTTAAGAAATCTGCTTTGGTAAGCCACCCGGCAGATCCGGCCGAGCGGTAAAATCGCTCAGATTTTTGCCGGTTTAACCGTCCCGGCCACCAGAGGGTATCGGTGCGGTGCAACCCGCCGAGGCATCCGGATCCTCGCCGGTGGCTTCAGCGAATTCGCTAGTCCCCCCAGACGACGTTGAAGGTAGTTTCCATCCCGGTCTCTGAACTATGCGGGCTTGGGGCCGTCGTGCAGGTGCTCACCGTCGCCCCAGAATGCGCGACGCTGCGCTGCGGAATTTTCACTATGTCTGACGCTGTCAAACCATTGTTCTGGTCGAGTGAATGGACGCGGTCACGGTCTTGTCGGGCTTCTCGAGGATGAACCGCATGCACCGTGACAACACGCAGCTAAGATGCTCTCGCTTGGTGGCAACTTGTCCTCGGCAGAGTCATCGAGGGCTGAGGTTCTTTCAGAAGGCCACATTGCGCCTCGCTCACAACCTGTCTTCTCTCATCGCTGACGGCGACCTTAGTCCCATTCGGACGGTGCTGAACGTCGCGAGGGCTAACGCGCAAGGGATTGGCAGATGGGCCTGCTCAACGTCGAACCGCTCTTCGATAGCCTGCGCTCGGATTCCCGTTTCACTCTATTGGTACGGCGCGTGGGTCTTCCCCGAAGGGCCAAGAGTCATCAGCCTACGCCTGCCAGGCGCGACCCCGCCGCTCTCTTGACACGAAAAAATCTCCTTTGGTAAAAAAAATTAGAACGCTGAGTCCTTTTGCTGAAGGAGGAACCGTATGTGTAGACAACTGATCGCAGTGCTCGTGGTCGCGCTGTGTGTCGGGGCGGGTGTGACGACCGCGCAGACGCAGCCTCAGGCGACCGCCGACACGTTTATCTGGCACGCCGAGCTGGTCTCGGCTGATCAGGCGACTGGGACGTTCACGGTCAAAGCGAGAATGCTGGCCGACGCAGCCAAGGAGGTCGGGCGCTTCCAGGCGGGGGACCGCGTGGTGCTGACCTGGTCGGGCGTGGATAAGTATGCTGACGCCATCCGACAGATCGTCAAGCACGACCCCACTCAGAAGCTTACGGAAGCCTTTGCGTTTCCTGTGGAGCTTGCATCCCGCGACGTCCCGAATGATTACGTGACGTTCAAGTTCCAGGCACCAGCCGCGGTGGGTGCGGTGAAGACCGTGAAACCCGGCGAATGGGTGACCGTCACCAGCAAGAAGGCCTCTGGAGGCGACGGGCAGGCCATTGTGGCGGTCGAGCCCTACAACAAGCCGACGGCGAACACGTAATCAATACGGAACGGTCCACGCTCCTCCGCCCAAGTAAGCAAGGCCAGGCGGTTGATGAAGACCGTCTGGCCCTTTTCCGAAACTGGGTCAGGACACCAGGGGCTCGGCATGCTGAGGGTCACGTCCACTGCCACCAGCGAGTCGCTGGCCTGCTCAGTTACTACTACCGTGCGGCCGCATAGCTTTGGAGGCTCATTTTCCGGACATTACGGGCTCGCAAAGCTGCGTGACGAGACCGTCATCGACGGTGAGGTGATCGCAGTCGATGAAGACGACAGGCCTTCCTTCAACATGTGGCGAAACTACGGCTCCTCGGCGATCCATAGAATACAGAGGGCCGCTGGCCGACGTGAACCGTGCGTTGGATGCGGCCGCGCTGCTCCACAGTTCGATGAGCGCTGGCTCTTGGTGGTCACGTAGCCTCTCATTGCCAGCGTCATCGCATAGAGCAACCACAGCGTGGCTTTCGTCTGCGAAACGAGCATCGCGTAAACGGACGGCTTATGCCCCCGTTTCCCCGTTCGACCAAATCCCTCACGCGTGCAGCGCGGTTATTGATGCCATCACAAACTCGGTGCATTCATGGCTTTCGTGTTGCAACGACTCAGACGGCAAGTTAAACACGGAGGACACATGAACAGAGTTTTCGTACTCGCCACCTTCTTGATCTTTCCGAACATCGCGACGGCTCAGCAGAATGTGCCCCCGCCGATTCAGAACGCCGCGGCCGGTGCTGAGAGTACCGCGACGCGCTTCGGTGCCGGGGTGCAGGGCGGGATTGGATTGGACCCGGAGATCATCGATTTCGGCGCTCACGCCACGTTCGGCCCCATCTTCCTGCCGACCCTCCAGGTCCGCCCAGGCGTCGAGTTCGGACTGGGGGAATTGACGACGCTGTTCGGGATCAACGTCGACGTGCTCTACACCATCCCCGGATTCAGTGGCGAAACGCGATGGTTGCCGTATGTCGGTGCCGGTCCGAACTTCAGCCTGAGCCATCGCGGATTCGAGACCGACGATGGCGATCACGTCGATACGGATGACCCCATCGACGACGACAGGGGCCGGTTCGACTTCAGCGACACCGACTTTAACGGCGGCATGAACTTCATCGTCGGCATGCGCAGGCAAAGCGGCATGTTCTTCGAGATGAAAGCCACGGCGTGGGGAGTCTCGAACGTCAGGTTGCTCGCAGGATTCAACTTCTGAGAAGGAAAGACCGGTAGCAAGGTGCTGATAACTCAGCGCATATGGTTCGGTTCTTCCGAGGGCCGTTTTCGGCGGAGCGGGCTTCTTGCGGGCACGTCGTCAGCTGAGCGGCGAGCGGCAAGGACGATGACTCACTCTGAACTTGGCGGGTCGGAACCGCTGACCCTGACACGGCGGCTCCCAACCAGAGGTGGGACAGGTCTTCCTGAGCGACCATAGACTTGTATAAGAAATGGGGTCGCCGCGGCACGTCAGCGGATGCGGACTCTGCGAAGCAAAGGGGGACGGCCTCTGAAAGATGGTGGCGCCCTTTCTGTGGCTTCCTCCCGCCCACTCACCCACTTGGTGCAGCTTCGACGGGGCGCTCGACCGCTGACGCTGGTCTACCGCGTGCCCAACGTTTTGACAATCTTGTTATAGATTCCGCACGCCAGCAGCGGCGTTGGCCACATCCCCACGAACCGACTCGCCCGCGTGTTACCGGCGAGCTCGAGCGCCAGCGACGCCCCCATCGCACCGATCGCGCTGAACAGGAACCACTGGGAGGGAATTTTTGCCGCTTGCTGTTCGATCAGTCGCGCGATCTCGCCTTCGGCATGTTCTCGCCTCAGAACCGGCACCTCCGCCAGGGCTGGTTCTGTTGCGGGATTCGCCAGTGGTGCTTTCGCTGCAGGGTTAATCTCGATGGTCATGCAGCAGCTGCAGGCAAAACCGGCACCAACCTTGCCTCTTGGCGGTAGGTGTCGGCTGATTTGCTGCCCGCAACCGATGGCGCCGGTCCGCTGCTGCAGCGCGACTATTGGGCAGTGTTCGCCGATGGCCCGCGTAGCCCATCCGAGGTGATGTCACGAGTGAAAGCGAACTTCTGCGCGCTTCCACCGGCCGCGCTGGTCTCGTTTACTGCCCCCGACGGGGTTGCGTTGGACACCGTGCTCGACATCGTCATTACGCCGGGACAGCGCTGCAGCGCCCGTGTCGTCCACGAGGATGCGCAGAGCGTCACGCTGGCAACGCTCGAGGGCCATCCGGAAGCCGGCCGCATCACGTTCGGGGCCTATCGCAATCCGGCAGGCGCGGTCATTTTTCACATTCGCAGTCGCGCCCGCTCCGGAACGGCCCTACAGCGGCTGGGTTTCCTCGCGATCGGTGAGGCGATGCAAACGAACACGTGGGCCGATTTCATTCGGAACACGGCCGCGTCGATGAACGCCCGCATCGCCGGCGGCATCCACGCGGACACGCACGAGGTTGACGAGACATCTGAAGACGGCGAACCGCTGCGATATCCGACCTTCCTGGCGGCCGGCGACTAATGGCGGAGTGGCGGCTGCTCGGCGGATGGCGGAGCGCCGCGTTGCGGACCCGCCTGGAGGCGCTTGCAGGCAGAACGCTCAACTTCGACGCTGTAGAAACGGACATGACCGGCGACCATGGCTGGCATCACTATCACTCCGAAGCGGTGATCGCCCGCGGTGAGGATGTGGAGGCACGGTTCGCACGCGCCAAAAACGCACTCGCTACATATCAGTTCTCCGATCCCTCAATTGTCGTCGCGCACTTCGATCCCGCGGGACCGCTGCACCTCCGCCGACTACTGCTCGAAATCAAGGTGTGGGGACTGCGCTATCTCTGCCCGGCGGTCGTCACCCGGGTGCGCGACGACGCGGACGTGTTCGGCTTTCGCTACGACACGCTGGAAGGGCATTTAGAGCGCGGCGTCGAGTGGTTCCTGCTGACGAAGGAGGCGAACGGCAACCTCCGGTTTCGCATCGAGGCGCGCTGGATGCACGGGGAATTCCCGAACTGGTGGAGCCGTGTGGGATTCATGTTGCTGGCCGGCTACTACCAGCGGCGCTGGCACCGGCGCGCGCACCAGCGCCTATCACTACTGGCGCTGCACGGGTCATCGAAACGCCCTTCGCGCGACGCGTCCGGCCTCACTCATCAGGGCGTCGACGTGACGTTCACGCACCACACCAAACGGACACGACTCATATGACCGCAGGAACGTTGAAACGAATTCTCGCGCTGGGCGTGATCACTGGAATGCGGAGCATGGCCGGCGCGGCAACCCTCGCCGCCCAGTACGGCGGCATGCTGAAACCGGCAACCGCGCTGTTGGCCGCCGGCGAAATGATGGCCGACAAGACATCGTTCGTTGGCAACCGCACCGACGCCACGCCGCAGGCTGGCCGCGCCGTCATGGGGGCGGTGGTGGGCGGCTTCATCGCCGCCGAAGACCGCCAGTCCGTGTGGCTCGGCGCGCTGGTCGGGGCCGCAATCGCGGTCGTCGCCACACACGGTGCGTTCCAATTACGCACGCGGTTGCCGTTGTCCACGACCGTCAGCGGCCTGATCGAAGATGCCCTCGTCATCGGCGCCGCCACGCTCTACGCAGGGCAGAGCAGACGCGGCTAGCCTCACGTTCGAGTGAATGGACGCGGTCATGGTTTTTCGGGCTTCTCGAGGATGAACCCCATGCAGCGCGACCACACGCATCAATCTGCCCCAGTGCGACAATCGCCAGCGATCGAACCTGCCGATCCGGTACATCGAGCAGCCGCAGCAACATCGGGACGCCGCTGCCGCCTTCGCTCCAAGACTCTAGGGCCGGAACGGTTGGAACACCCGTAACATGGCGTCGGGGTGTTGGCGGGGGCCAAGGTTGTAAGGAAGAGTTTATCCAGAACTGATCAGCCAACAGCAGGAACTTCGAGTCCGCTGGTGGCCGTTCTCGTCGGTTCCCTTTCGCATTGCCCCAAACTCTGTGATATGGACTCTCCCTTGCTCTTGTTACCAATGCTGGGGGGCACATGGGGAATCCAGAACGCCGGAATAATCCAGAACGCCGGAATATTCGTCAGCGAGCCGCGGTAGTCCAAAAGCTAATCAACTCCGTCCTCGGCGACCCCAGCGTTACCCTGAGCGTGGATACCCTGCAGGCCTCGTTGGGTGTCCCCAGAGACGCCGCCGAGCGCATTCTCAGCAGGATGGCCGCGTCCGGGCTGGTTCGTGAAGTGCAGCATGGTGTGTGGGCACGCGCACCCCTCCCGCGCCGTGCGGCCAACTGAACGGCCTCCGAGGGCTTCGTGAACCAGCGCGACCGCCGAGGGTTAGCCTCTGGCCGACGCGCGGCCGACGATCCGCGCAGATCATCCCTGAAGGCCATGTTCGAACTTGGCGCGCAGATATCCCACACGACTCCATCTGGGTCATCACACATATCGACCGATTCGTGATTGAAGGCGTGAAAGGCTGAAGGATTTACTGCGTTTCGCCGCTAACCCAGCCGCTTCCCCTTGCCACGGCTCCCAACAAACATTTGTTTTTTCTTCAGCGCAGACGACGGAAGAAAAAAATGTTTGCCGGGACTCCATTCACTCGACAGGAGCCGCCGCTGGGTCTCACACCTACGCGCGGCCATGGCCATGAGGCATGGCCATCACTGGAGGCTGAGGGAGGCCCAGACGGTCCCGATGGTGATCCCCGCGGCCTCGGAGACGGTGAGCCGGAGCCGATCGCCCTCCTCGAAGGCCTGCGCTTCCTGAATCGGCACGACTAGCGTGCCCGTCTCGCGGGTGACAACGATCAACTGCGACCATTTGGCTCCCCGGGACCCGCGCCATTCCAGGAGCACGGAGGTGCCGGCACCCACCACGGTGATGATGGCGGAGAAGGCGCGCGGGCCGCTGCGGATGTTCGTCACTTCAGCGAGGACCGTGCCGCCTGGCGGGTTCGTGACGGGCCCGCGCGACTGAATCACGCCCCGGGGCAAAGCGCCGATCTGCGCGTCCGCGGTGGCGGCACAGCACACGACGATGAGAGCGGCGATCTGTAGCTTCTTCATGGATACGTGTCCTTTCAGGTGTCTCCCACGGCACTTACAAGTAGCCTGGCTCATCCTCCGACCGCCATCTATGCCGATACGGTACGCACCATGAGCGACGACATAGCGCGGCCACGAGTTTTCGTGGTGGAGAATGTTTTCGGGTTTCTTAGGGATGAACCCCATGCATATTCGTGGGTCGTCGATGGCTTCGAGCGCGAGCCGCAGAAACGCGGATGGATAAGCGGCCTTCCTTCAGGTCTAGGCGTTTCGGCTGTGTAGCTCCTCCCTAAGGTGCGTGCGGCGTTCTCGTCGCGGTGCATGGGGTTCATCCTCGAGAAGTCCGAAAAACCGTGGCCGTGGCCAACGGCACCGGCCGATGGGTCCGGTGTGACTGTAAAGATGAAGCGGCAATCCAAGCACACGTAAACGGCGATGTTGCCCTTACCAGGATTTTTAACCGTGTGCTGACTATGACACTTTGGACACGTGGGAGTCTGCGACACGATTGCAGACTTTGCATTTCACATTCCTATTTAATGGCGTTCTGCGTCCGAAGTCTGACCCTAGAACACTTCATTGCGCTCTCCTGACATCGTTCCACCGCTCACTTTGATGCCGACGGGGTGCTTGCTGAGCAATCGATTGTCCCCGTTGCGGAGCCAGCGCTTCAGACAAGACCGACCCTGGAGTGATGGCGGCCAGTGTGAGGTCCCCATCGCGCTCCACGCATGCCCCGAATGCACGGTTGTCCGCCCATTTGCGCTGGGGTCACGAGTGATGCGCGTCGGCTGTGCATGCCGACCGGCTCCTGTGGTTGACAGCCTTGCTGTCGGCGAACCTCGTTCTTTGACCAAACGGTCATTCAGCGCGATGACCATGATCGGGTCGCCGGCGCTATTCGTCGTCGTTGTGGTTGCCCGGGAGCCCCGTCACGGTGAATGGTGTGATGCTGTTGGTGAAGTCCGCGTTGACGATCAGATAGAAGTTCCGCGCCCGCGCAACTGTCGATGGCTCGCGCAATGAGGGATGGGTGCGGCGCTCGACCGCCCTGCCCCGATCCGCCCTGCCATTGAGCCGCACGAACGTCAGCCCCGTCGGCTGGACCACCACCAGGTCGCCCCGTCGATGAGAAGCCCGTCGTCGTCCAGGAGCGGTTCGACGGCGATCTGATGAATCGTGCGTCCATAGGGCGCATCTTCGTCGAGATCGATTCGGAACAGATAGCCGGTTTCTCGGCGGTCAGTCTTGATCCAATCGCCGTTGCGACGCGGAATCAGCGCCGGCGCGATGACCTCGCAACTCACGCCTCGTGCAGCCAGAAACCGCTGTAGCGCGAGTCCACAGGGTCCCCCTTCGTAACAAACTACAGCAAGCCCTCTTTCTCCATTTCGGCATTCTGATCGCTGCCGGAGACGTACGAAAGGATTCGCCACTCGTCCTCTGCCTTCTCGAGCAGGTACGAGATCTCGAATTCGATGATGCGGTCGCCAGTCTTCTCGAATCGAGCACCCCATGTCACTGTCGCCAAGGTGTGGAGTGGACTCAATGTTACGTCGTGAATCGACATCGCCGTGAGATCGCGCATGCCATGCTGGCGATTGAAGTTGGCGACCTGCCGGAGCCATTCGACGAATCGGACGTCGTTCGTAAAAGCCTGACTTCCCTTTGGTCGCCGACGATGAACGTCGGTGCATAGAGGCCTGCCAGCGCCTCCGGTTGAGGTCCGAGCGAGAGTTCCGCGTAACGGCTGAAGAACCTATCCAAGGACACGTCGGGATCCAGGAATCGAATTAGCGTTTCTTAGGGGTTTCCCAATCAGCACATAAAACCGGGCGGGTGACTACGAGCGACGCCGGCGACGGGGCAGAGGTGGTGGCGGTGCCGTGCGGTAGAAGTCGGACGCATCATTGTCGGTCTTGCCACCCACTGCTGTGCCGCATTCGGCACAGACGTAGTCGTATTTGTTGCCGCTCGGCAGAACGAGCAGGAGCTTCCCCCGCGTCGGCGTCGCGCGGCGGCACCTCGGGCAGAAGAGACTGGTCGCCTCGAACTCCGCGAAGCTGTCGGGCCGGCCCATGACTTCCAATTCTAAACCCGCGCGATACGTGGACCCAATCCTTCAGCCGAGCGAGCGATGTGCCGAACGGCGACGCGAGTTCGAGTGCCGTAAGGCGGAATGCGCCGCTTTCAATGCGGCGCAGGCCTAGTACCACGCAACGTGTTCGGAGCCATGAAGGCCCTACCCCGGAAGGAGGCCAAGGCTGCCAGAAACGCTCGGCGTAGCCAAAAACGGAGGATTAGGCATTTGTCGCGGTGCATGGGGTTCATCCGTAGGAAACCCGAAAAACCTTCTCCACGAAACTGACATTAGAAACAAACTGCTCGAGCGCGCAAGGAGTGGTCGCATGCCTTATACTGTCGGCACTGCCAACAACTGCACGTGCCTTCTTGCAAGCCGTATGAGTAATCCCAGGGTGGATGATCGGGCCGATGCTCGGCCGGGCGCACCGAGCGCACCCGCGGACCCCCAATCGAGGTTCGACCTGGTGGAGCGGATCAAATCAGGAGATCGCGAGGGGCTCGATCGGCCGGCCATCACGGGGCAGGCGGATCCGGCATCGTCTCTTAGAAACTGGGCCCACCTGACGCTGGTCGAGCGGCTCGGAACAGGCACATTCGGGGAGGTGTATCGGGCGTGGGATCCCCTTCTCGAACGCGAAGTGGCGTTGAAGCTCCTGCTCTGCGACGATCCAGGCTGGAATGCGTCCCGCATTCTTCACGAAGGCCGGCTGATGGCGCGGGTCCATCATCCCAACGTCATCACGGTACACGGTGTGGCTGCAGAAGGGGCGCGCGTTGGCCTGTGGCTGGAATTGATTCGGGGAGTGACGCTCGAACAAGCGCTCCTGAAGCAGGGGCGTTTTAGTGCGCGAGAAGCGGCCCTCATCGGGATCGATCTATGCCGCGCGCTGGCCGCGATTCACGCCGCAGGGCTCATTCATCGCGACGTCACGTCGCAGAACGTCATGCGCGAGGACGGTGGACGGATTGTCCTTATGGATCTCGGAACGGGCCGTGCGATCGATGCCGGCGATCGTCTGGCGTGGCAGGACGTGGCCGGCACGCCGCTCTACCTCGCGCCTGAAATCTTCCACGGGTCGCCCGCCAGCGTGCGGAGCGATATCTACAGCCTCGGTGTCCTCTTGTACCACCTCGTAACCGGATCGCATCCCGTTCGAGCGACAACGGTCGAAGAGCTCCAGGGGGGGCACGCTCAGTCGAAGGCCGTGCGACTGCGAGACGCCAGAGCTGATCTGCCGACTGTGTTCGTGCAGGTCATCGAGCGAGCCATTGCGAGCGATCCCGATCGACGGCACGGCAGCGCGGGTGCTCTCGAGGCCGATTTGGTGCAGGCACTGGGAGGTCGAGGATGTGCTGCCGACGTCGATTGCCGTCCTGCCTTTCGTGAACCTGAGTTCCGACGGCGAGAACGAGTACTTCAGCGACGGGCTCACGGAGGAGCTCATCAATGCGCTTTCCCAGCTGGAGGACCTGCGCGTCGTGTCTCGAACGTCGGTGTTCGAGTTCAAAGGAAAGGCGCTGAACATCCGGACCGTCGGTGAGCGGTTGGGCGTCTCGACGGTGCTGGAAGGAAGCGTGCGGAAGTCCGGCGATCGCGTGCGCATCAGCGTCCAACTGGTGAAGGTGAGCGACGGCTGTCAATTGTGGGCCACCCGCTTCGATCGCAAGATGACCGATATCTTCGAGATCCAGGACGAGATCGCCCACACGATCGCGGCCAAGCTTCAGATCACCTTGACGGACCGGGGCGGCGCGCCGCTTGTGAAGCGCTACACGAGGGATCTGGAGGCGTATCACCTGTATCTCAAGGGACGCTTCCACTGGAACAGGCGCAGCAGTGAAGGATTCGAGAAGGCACGCGAGTATTTCGAGGCAGCGCTGGCGAGAGACGCGCGGTATGCGCCGGCGTATGCCGGCCTCGCTGACTACCACATCTCGGTCGCGTCGTGGGGGCTTGCGCCGCCAGACGTCGCATGGCCAAACGCAAGAGCCGCCGCGATGAAGGCGCTCGATGTCGATCCGTCACTGGCGGACGCGCACGTGTCGTTAGCGGCCTTCAGGACGTACTACGAGCGGAATTGGGCGGAAGGAGAACGGGAATTCCGGCGCGCGCGCCAGCTCAATCCCGGCGACACGAACGCCCGGGTGCAGTATGCGACGTACTTGACGCATCTGGGACGGTTGGATGAAGCACGCTCAGAGACCGAAGAGGCGCTTCTGATCGATCCTCTCTCAGCGACTGTAAACACGTGCGCCGCAGGCGTGGCGTACTACTCCCGACAGTACGACCGTGCCATCGACATGTGTCGCAAGGCCCTCGAGCTCGCCCCGAACGATATCGAGCTGTTTTGTGTCCTGGCGCTCAGCTATGAGGGGAAGGGGAGCCTCGCTGAAGCCATCGAAGCGTTTGAGGCCGCGCGAACGCTTTCTGGTAATTACTCCATCGTTCTGGCGTCGCTAGCCGCAACCTACGTCAAAGCCGGTAACAGGGAGAAGGCGCGCGAACTCGTCGACCAGATGCGCGAGATCTCGAGGGACGGCTACGTGCCGCCGATAGCCTGGGCTTGGATTCACATCGCCTTCGACGAGCCGGATCTGGCTTTCGACTGGCTCGAGAAGGCGGCCGATGCTCACGATGTCTTGCTTTGTTTTCTCGCAATCGGCCCCATCTATGAACCCTTGCGATGGCACTCCCGCTTCCCGACGCTGCTTCAGACGATCGGCCTGCTCTCTCTCGAGGGCGACGGGGTCACATTGTAAGCGGCGCCCTTGCCCGGTATTTGCGAGACATCCGCGGGCTGACGAAGTAGTAATCGGTGAAGAACCGACTCCGAGCGTCAAGCTTGCGACACCGCCGGCGGGCGCGCTCGGAAGCGAGCCGTCGCGATGCCCTTTGCTCGTCGCGTGCGCCGTGCCGAACGCGCGTGCGCTGGAGATGAAGCGCCCGCACTCAATACTGACCAGCAGCGGTGGCCACGGGCATTTCCTAGGTCACGACATTTCGTAAGTCTTGTACGTCTGCACCGGCTTGACCAGCCAACCGGCTTCCCGGAGTTGGGACGCTAACCCACAGGGCACAGGCCACTTCGTTACCGTTCACCACTCTCGACATGAAGGCTCGCTCTTGGCGTAGCAATTGCCATCAACTGCGGGTGTCAGCGCTTCGAACGCGGCCAGCATGCGTGCGTGGTCGGCGCACATTGCGAAGAAGGCTCATCGGATCATTCCAGACGGAGAGGAGTTTGCCGTTATGGAGATGACAGTGCAGGGAGTACCGCCCGGGACGAATCGCAGGCTGCTCGAGGAGGCGGGCCTTATCCCCGAAGAGTATCGCTTCTCCTCCGCTGCAGACGAGGCTGCCCTGGACACTCTCACAAATGACGAGGTGATGTATCTAATCTTTGTGGCGAACAAGCTGGGTAAGGATTTCCGGGAGAGGAACGTGAACGTGCCGCACGGCATCATGTTCTGACGCGGCAAGGATTACTGATGGTCGTAGTCAGCCCGAGTCGGGCGTTGCGGGCGAAAATCAGCCTGGTCAGTGCTCCACTCCACACCGCCGCGCTCGCCTTCTGGAATCATCCACGATTCGCGCAGATCTACGCACAGTATCTGTTTCACAATCATGCGGTTGTCCGCGCCAGCGTGCCGTTGATGAAAGCCGCTCTCGATCGTGCGCTGACTTTCTCGAATAGCGATCCCGTGGCCGGTCGCCTGGCCGACTATCTGTCGCAACACATTCCAGAGGAGACGAATCACGACGACTGGCTGCTCGATGACCTCGCCGTTCTGGGGATCGATCGCACGGAACTTTTGAAGCGAATTCCGCCGCCCGCCGTGGCGACGCTGGTGGGTTCACAGTATTACTGGATCTTCCACTTTCACCCGGTGGCGCTGCTCGGGTACATCGCGGTGCTCGAGGGGACCCCTCCTGACATTGAGCACGTCAAAAGTGTGGCGACGAGGTCAGGCGTCCCAATCGAGGCGTTCAGCACGATGCTGAAACACTCCCGCCTCGATCCCTATCACCGCGATGACTTAGACCGGACACTCGACAGCTTGCCGTTGACTCTGGGGCATTCCGCGCTTCTGGGGGTCAGCGCGTTCCACACCGTACAGTGGCTCAGTCGCGTCATCGAAGATGCGATCCGACAACCAGAACTTCCAGTCGTCTGAGGATATTTGATGACGAGGCGTCGGGGTCGGCGGAACCCTGTCACGCCTCCTAAGGTGCCCATTAGTTAGATCGATCTACTTCTGTCCTTTCGCCTTCGCCCACCGCTTCTTCTGCGCCTCTGAAATCCGTTTCCGCGCCGCCGCTGACATCTTCCGCTTTCGTGCACCCTTGCGCTTTGCGAGAGTGCTACCAGCTGGGCGTCCTCGGCGGGAAAGAAGTCTCGGGCATGAGCAGGGATGCGCCTCCTGCCAGAGAACGTATGACCGCACTGAGTTGATTGACGAGCTTCTTGCGGCGTGAGTCGAGTTCAGACAATTCAGCGACAAGTGTATCTAGCGAGAACGTCCGTTTCCGTTTGGCCATCTAACCCTCCGAAGAAAACATCTATTAGCCTACACGCAGGTTGCCAAAGCAACATTGATTAGTATCAAGGTAGCAACATTGCTCAGTATCAAAGTGATCTGGATCGGATAGTTCTCACGGGCGATATAGACGACCAGGGCGGTCTGTCTGAATTCTGTCCTATATATCTCAAGTAGCCTATGGGCTGTTACTCAATCAGTATTGTGTGCGAGTCCGGCGCATCAACCAGGGCGCGGTAGGTACGATCGAGCAGTTTTCGTGGAGAAGGTGTTTCGGGTTTTCTTGGGGATGAACCCCATGCACCGCGACAACACGGGTCGGCCATCTCCGTCCAAGTCCTTGAGCATCCCGTGCAATGCTACTCGACTGTGACAGGATCGGTTCCGGCAGCAGGTGGCTGATCACATGAGGGACACTGCAGTAGCGGCAGCACCGAAGGGCCACCGCGTGTATCGTGCGAGCGGGTGCTAGTCGCGGGCGGGCGAGTTGGCGCGAACCGCAATCTTTGAGGAATAGCTACCGCCCCACCACACGTCGCAGGTTTCACAACGTGGGCACCACCGCTCTGTGATGCGGACGTGCAGCACCACCTGGTGACGGGTTTCGAGGGGGCTACTGCACGCACGGCAGTGGGTAGTTGTTGATTGCAGCAATGCGCTTATTGAGGACATGCTGGACCTTATAGGCAAGAACCACGCCCGGTGCAGACGCGCGGAATGCCTTGTGATTGTGGTCGTCGGGAGTCGGTTCTCCGACCGAGATGACGAAGCGGCGGCACATGGCGCGTGGGCGCACCCGGTGTGGTTAAGACAACGCACGGCACCCCGGCCCTGCGCAGTCGTCGTGGGGCGAAGAAGCCTGATAATGGTCATCGAGGACCCGAACCCTACCGGGGTTTCGCTTATCAGTGTGGGTCACGTTCGGGATGCTCAGGATATCGTGCGACCGCATCATCGACCCCGTCAGCCGGACGAGGCTTTGCGTTCGACGCGGCTTATGGTCTCCGCACGACATCACGTTCGACGTGAGGCCCTATGTCGACGCATTGCTCGAACGGATGCTCCAAGCTCGGGTCAATTCGCTTAATGTCTCGCTACACCATCGACCGCTTCGAGGCACCGCGTGGCAGCATTGATCGATCGATAAGTAAATCTGTCCCGAACTCCTCGCGCAGCATGCGCTCCTCAGGCCCGACACGAAGGGCAAATACTGTCGCGAAAGCGACGAAATATGATGGGCCCGCGATCCAGTTCGGCACGACAAGGGCTTGGCCGACCGAATACAGAAGAATTCCCGAATACATCGGGTGGCGGACGACGCAGTAGACGCCCTCGGTGAGGAGCCGATGGTCCCGGCGGATTTCCAGCGTGACCGACCAATTGGAACCAAGATCCGCGTGCGACCGATGAAAGAGCCGGAGGCCGGTCATGAGGCAAGGTATGCCCGCGCCGAGCGCCAACGGGTGTACGGGATAGTCGGCAGACGTCAGCGCCCCCGTCGTGACCCACACCGCGGGCAGGTAGAATCCCAGTGCGATCAGCGCCAACAGACACCTTTCGAGTCGTCCCTTGTAGCGCGACGGTGATGCCGCGGCTTCGCTTTCGAGGGCTGATATCGATAGCTCAACTGACGCCGTCTCTTGTTCGGATGACACGCGAACTCGACCGTGGTCGCCGCGATCTCGACGTGCCCGGGAGCAGGGCCAACCCGGTGATGACCTGACGCCTGCGCCCGGACAGCAGCCGAAGCATACGCGCGGCGTCGGTCGCGCGCCGAGTTCGGTGGCGGAGAGATTTGTCAGGCCGCCGAGGTCTGTCGGTCGGCGTTCGAACCGCCGAGATGATGACGGAATCTTTCACCCTTCGATGTCGGTGTCTATCACGTACGGGTGCAGATTGGCGCCGGCCCACGTTGCGTCGGCGCAACCTGCGCAAGACGCCGTTGCCTCGTCTGGTACGGGCTAACTTGTACCGAAGGCAGAACTGGTCGGGTCCTCGCGATGCCCACTGGAGAAAGATCTCCATGTTCTGCCGACTCAAAGGTGTGCGCGATCGTCTGTTTCATTGCGTCTCCGGGGTACACCCCTCCGATAAGCCGTTTCCTTCCTGTGTTTCCCAAGCATGACGGCCTGGCCTACGGTGTGCTTTGAATGCAGTGAAGGGCGTTTATGCCCAGCCGACTTTGCCTCTCGCTCGTATGCCTCTGCCTGACGGCGCTTCAGGTGCGCGGTCAGGAACCGCAGGCGCCGAGCGTTGAGGCCCACCCGACGACGCGCACAACCCAACCGGCGTCGATTCCGGCCCTTCGCGGTAGGCCAGATCGATTCGTGGGTGCCATTACTGATTACCTCGTCACCAAGGGAGACACGCTCCGGAGCATCGGAGCACGATACGGCATCGACTCGGCTACGCTCGTGCGTGAGAACAACCTGCCTGCGAGCGCCAGGCTCGCATCGGGCCAGGTAGTCCGCATCGACAACCGTCACATCGTCTCGGCTGCGCTCGATTCGGTTGAGCTCATCGTGAACGTCCCCCAGCGGATGCTGTTCCACCGCGGTGCGGACGGCGTGACCGTTGGATATCCGGTGGCTGTCGGCCGTCCCAGCTGGCCGACACCTAGCGGAGCGTTCGTCGTAGAGGTGCTCGAGCGCCATCCAACCTGGAACGTACCTGTGTCAATTCTGGAAGAAAGCAGGCGAAGGGGACGGATCCAGGCGGCGGTCGTCCCACCGGGACCGGACAATCCGCTCGGCGAATTCTGGATCGGGTTGAGCAGTTCCGGGATTGGCATCCATGGCACCAACACCCCGTCCAGCATTTTCGGCGCCGTGTCCCACGGTTGCGTCCGCGTCCACGCCGACGATATCGCACGGCTGTTTGGGCGCATCCGCGTCGGCACACTCGGGCGAATCATCTATGAGCCGGTGCTGTTGAGCGTCCTGAACGATGCGGTCTACCTCGAGGTACACCGTGACGTCTACGGGCGCGGCGGCGCTTCGGCGCGGGCGCTCGCCACGGCAGTTGGAGTGTTTGAACAGGTCGACTGGACACTCGCCGACACTGTCACCGCTCTGCGCGACGGGATCGCCCGCGACGTGACACGTATATCGCGCACTCCATGATTCTGCGGTTGCTGGCGGAAACGGGGTGCCTCCTGAAGACGATGGCGCGGCTTGGTTTCGGTGGAACACCGGAGACCTAAAGGTCTCCGGCGACCCGAATATGGGATGCGGCGGTGTCGCCGGGGGCCTTCAGGACTCCGGGCGCTGTGCCTCAGCGCGTCGCGTCAACGGCGGGCAACGTAACCGTCCCAGACCGGGGGCGAGGGGGCGGCGTACTTCTCAGTTGCGTCCGCGTCCGGAGATCTGGTGTTCGCGGCGGGGGGTCTGGCGCACACGCTCGTCAGCTCGACCGGAGCGGACGTCGCTCTGCCCTCGTCGGCGACCGCCGTGGATTCCGCTTCCCGCATCTCTCGCCGGACGGCACTCGCGTCGCCGTAACCATCGACCCGAGACCGTCTCAGATCTGGGTCTACGACCTCGTCAGGCAGTCGAGCACTCCACTCGCGACGACAGGCCACAGCCTCTCGCCGATTTGGACCGTCGACGGTCGCCAGGTTGTGTACAACACGTCGGGAGAGATATATCGCCGCGCCGCCGACGCAAGCACGCCCCAGGAGGACGTGCTCCTGCGTGAACGGCCGCAGTACCCAACGTCCTGGTCACCGGACGGCCGAACGCTGATCTTCAATGACGATGCCGCGACCACCCTGTTTGACATCTGGATACGGCCTCCCGACGGCAAAGCACGACCCCTGATTGCCACGCCCGCGTTCGAAAACGGTGGCATCGTGTCGCCGAATGGAAAGTGGATCGCGCTCGTTTCGTCGGAAACAAGGCGCCGCGAAGTGTACGTTCGTCCATTCCCGGAGGTGACCCGGGGAAAGTGGACGGTCTCAGGAACAGGGGGCGGCTATTCACCCAGATGGTCGCGTAACGGCCGGGAATTGTTCTACATGAACGGCCCGACGCTCATGGCAGTCCCGATTGAGGACCAGCTTGAATCGCTCCGCGCGGGCATTCCCATGGAACTCTTTTCCGGGCCATTCGACACCACGCAAGATAGTAACTTCGACGTCTTTCCGGACGGCAATCACTTCGTGATGGTGGAGGCAGATCCGGATGCGAGGCCGAGTCGCCTCCAGCTTGTCTACAACTGGTCCGCCGAACTCCGGCGCCTCGAAGCGGCCTCGCCGCAATCGAGATAACCTGCCCTCACTCGCAGTCCTCCGCCGTGGGGTTCCTTTCGTCGGCTCCGTGACCGGCCACCGGCTAGGCGTTTGCCAGCTGGAGTCACGTCAAGCAAGAAGGCATGGCGCACGTTGTCCGACATTATGCGAATCGTATTTCGTCGACAGGCATACGAGGACAAGTATGGCGATGGCAACGCTTGCTGAGTAACCTCAAATCGATGATCTCCTTTCAACCCTTTCTGACGTCTTCTTGATCTCTACGATGTCGTCGTCGGCCTCGTTAACCGCGAACACCTTTAAAACGCGGCTATGGCCGAGAACCGAAGGGACCTCATGGCGATGTGTGATCATTCTTTGATCGCACCAAGGCGATCGACCGGTGCTAGATGCCGGGAGGCGCGCGCCGATGGATAGAGCAGACCTTCCGAAAAATACAAGGGGCGGCTTCCTAAATCCAAGCCGTGTCGTGTCATTCTCGTTCTGGATTACCACGGCGTGTATCCTTGTCGCCGTTGTGGCGTCTATTCTCGCGATTTGGGAGTTTACCGGCACCGACGCGCTCTGGCGTACAGTTGCTACATGCGTCGTCGTTGGCGTCGGCACCCTTGCGTTCTCGTGGATCAACGCTCTCTTCGGGGTACGCGACTAGCAACTACGAGCGGGTACTAGTCGCGGTTGTGATTACGTAAATTGGCTTGAACCGCCAGCTTTGAAGGAAGGCCGTCACCCCACCACACGTCGCAGTTTTCGCAACTTGGGCACCACCACTCTGTGATGCGGATGTGCAGCACGACGTGGTGACGGCTTTCCAGGGGGCTGCAGCACGCAGGACAGACCGAAGTCGATTGCCGCGATGCGCTAACTGAGGGCATGGTGCCGTGATTGGCAAGAATCACGCCTGGGGGAGATGCGTGGAATTTCCGTCGGTTTCTTTATCGTGGGCGTCGGTTCTCCGACTGGAATGACGAAGCGGCGGCACCAGCCCGACTGCCCTTGTAAAAGTGATTGAGCAACGCTTCATATTCGGCGAGTTCCTCGGAGCCGGGCGCCTCGTCAAGCAACCACGTCATGTCGCCGGCTGCGCAGAGACCTGCGAAGCCGTCACGGAGTGCGTCCTCAACCGCTCCACCCAGCATTCCGATCATGCGCGAGGCGTTAAAAGTTCCCGCGCCTAACCCGCGTTTTAGGGATTGAATGATGGGCGCGAGTCCAGGATTTTCTCCGCTCGTCGCGCCCATGTCCTGTCGTGACACTGGACTGAAGTGAGATAATCGTCTTCGCGAATTCGGTCCGGCGTATCTTTTCGCCTCGACGCAAGGGTGCCGATACCGACGTGCCAGCCCATGATGGTATTAACCGCAACGGCAGCATCCTTCTCTCCGAGGTTCACGTGCCTGAGATGCCCGTCGTAATCAAGATCGCCGATGATAGCAATCGCGAAACGTTTCAGATCAACCATGAGCGCTACCTGTCCTCTGTCCAGGTACCGGAGCGCGAGCAGGACGAGGTGTACGTCGCGACAGAATCGTGGATCACGTTTGACGAGGCGGGAGTCCGGGCAGAACTCGCTCAGGCGTTCGGCGCGAGTGGTCCGGACATTGAGACGCTCCTCGATACGGCGCGAAAGCAGTTTGAACCCCGGAAGTGAGCCAAGCAGAAGCACGCCTCGTAAGTCACGAGCCTAGCCCCGCCTTGTTGTGCGCCTGGCGCGTTTCCGCGGGTGCTGACCCTCGAGCTTCATGCAGTCGGCGCACACGCCGCGAAAATGAATCGAGTAGTCATCGAGGCGGAAGCCGTGGCGGCTGGCGTCCGGCAGCGACACCTTGAGGCGGGATGACGGTTCGAAATCGACGACCTTGTCGCAGCGGACACAGACCAGGTGGTGGTGACGGCTGACCCGGGTTTCGAAACGGGCGGCGGCACCCGGATGACAGACCTTGCGCGCGATCCCCATTCGCACCAACGAATTCAACACCCGATACACCGTAGGCCGCGAAATACCCGGCAGCCGCACCTGCAGGTCCGCGAAGAGCTCATCTGCCGTGGGATGGTCGTGGCGGTTCCACAGCGCGTCGACCACCGCGCGACGCTGCAGCGTCAGCGGTGTCCTGGTGTTACGGAAGCGCTGCTCGACTTGCTTATTCACGGGCTGCTACCTCTGCCGTTGATTGCAATAGTATTGCAGCCGCTATACTGTTTCAAACCTGAATCAGCATCCTGCAATCGACACTCTGCGACAAGAGCGAGGACACCTTGGGACAACGAGTACAACGCAAGAACGGTGGACGCGCTGGCCGGGCCGGCGGGGCCGTGTCCGCGGTAACCGGTAAAGGCGGCGAAACGCACCAGACGGCAGCGTCCGGCGGCGAGCGGTTGACCACCAATCAGGGCGCGCCCATTGCCGACAACCAGAACTCGCTGCGTGCCGGAAGCCGCGGCCCGACGCTGCTGGAAGACTTCATTTTCCGCGAAAAGATCACTCACTTCGATCACGAGCGCATTCCCGAACGGATCGTCCATGCCCGGGGCTCAGGCGCGCACGGCTACTTCCAGCCGTACAAATCGATGGCCACGCTGACGCGTGCGGCGTTCCTGCAGGATCCCAAAAAGAAAACCCCGGTCTTCGTCCGCTTCTCCACCGTCGCCGGCGGCGCCGGCTCTGGCGATACGCCGCGCGACGTCCGCGGCTTCGCCGTCAAGTTCTACACCGAAGAGGGTAACTTCGACTTGGTCGGCAACAACATCCCGGTGTTTTTCATTCAGGACGCGATCAAGTTCCCCGATCTGATCCATGCGGTGAAGATGGAGCCGGACCGCGGCTTTCCGCAGGCCGCGAGCGCGCACGACACCTTCTGGGATTTCGCCTCGCTGATGCCCGAGAGTATGCACATGCTGATGTGGGCGATGTCGGACCGCACGCTGGCCCGTTCGTTCCGCATGATGGAGGGCTTCGGCGTCCATACGTTCCGCTTCATTGATGCACGCGGCAAATCGACCTTCGTGAAGTTTCACTGGCGGCCGAAGATCGGATCGGCATCGCTCATCTGGGACGAATCGGTGAAGCTCTATGGCGCCGACCCCGACTCGCAGCGGCGCGACCTGTTCGATGCGATCGCCTCAGGTGCGTTCCCGGAATTCGAATTTTCGGTCCAGGCGTTCGACGACAAGACCGCGGCCTCGTTTCCGTTCGACGTCCTGGACGCCACCAAGCTGATACCGGAGGAACTCGTCCCGCTGCAGCCGGTCGGCCGGATGGTGCTCGATCGCAATCCCGACAGCTTTTTTGCGGAGACGGAACAGGTCGCGTTTCATCCCGGCCATGTCGTCCCCGGCATCGACTTCACCAACGATCCGCTGCTGCAAGGACGCCTGTTCTGGTACACGGACACGCAGCTCCTGCGGCTGGGCGGCGCGAATTTTCACGAGATTCCCGTCAACCGCCCGAAGTGCCCGATGCACAATTTCCAGCGCGACGGGGTTCGACGGATGGACGTGAACAAGGGCCAGGTGGCTTATGAGCCGAACAGCCTCGCGGCTGACGGCCCGCACGAGGATCCGGCGGGCGGCTTTACCTCGGTGCCGGCGCTCGATTCCGGATCGAAGGTCCGCGAGCGCGCCGACACCTTCGCCGATCACTACAGCCAGCCGTCGCTGTTCTGGCGTTCGATGTCCGCGCCCGAACAGCGTCACATCGTCAGCGCGTTCACCTTCGAGCTGAGCAAGGTCTCCACCGTGGCAGTCCGCCGCCGCATGCTCGGCCACTTGGCCAACATCGATAAGGATCTCCACCGCCGTGTCGAGGCCGGGCTGGGGATGGAGGGACAGACCGACACCATCAAGCCGGCGCGGCCGAAGGTCGACATGAAGCCGTCGCCCGCGTTGAGCCTGGTGCATAAGGCGCCGAAGACGATCGAAGGCCGCAAGATCGGCGTCCTGGTCACCGACGGTACCGACGCCGCGTTTGTCGCCTCGCTCAAGGCCGCGGTCGAAAAGGCTGGCGCCAAGCTGCACGTCGTGGCGCCGAAGATTGGCGGGGTCAAAGGCACGGGCGGCAAGCGCATCGATGCCGATCATCAGCTGGCCGGCGGGCCGTCAATCTTTTTTGACGCGGTGGTCGTGGCCCCGTCGGTCGAGGGGGCGAAGATGCTCGAGCGCGAGGCGGCGGCGGTCGATTGGATCCGCGACGCGTATGGCCATCTGAAAGTCATCGGCGCCACCGAGACCGCCGGACGGCTGCTAGAACGGGCGGGCGCGGCATCCGACGCCGGTGTGATCGGCGTGCGGTCGGCGAAGGACATCGCGACGTTCATTGAGGCCGCGAAAGGCGGCAGAATCTGGGACCGCGAACCCACGCTGCGTACGCCCGCCTGACGTCTGGCTCACGTCGCAGCGGTGCGATCGTGTCATCGTGCGTCCTCCAACTCGACCCCGGTCGAATCCACGAAGGCATAGTTCGTTAACAACTCCGTCTCTGGTACATGGCGCGCCCAGAGCTCCGTCTTGATCAGGGTCGCTTCTTGCCTCGAAAATCTCCAGCCGTCAGCGTGACCGCGCAGCAACGCGGCGTCATTCCAGTGCCCGCGCATGAGACCGTCGGCCGCATGGTCGCTGGTGCCGAGAAGCAGGTGCCCTACCTCATGAGCGATTGCTCTACCCAATAGAGCCGCCCGCTCAAGATGTAGCCGTTGTGCGACCCGGGTGACACGGTTACCAAAAACGGTAGCGAGCATGGCGCGGGCGCTCTGTGGGACCAGAGAGTATCCCAGCGCCATGAGGTCATGTTGCTGGTCGGATCGCTCGGTCAGGATGCGCACGATGACTTCCGTGGGGTTCAGCGTGTCACCGCATTGGCGCGCCGCACCTCGAATCACGTCCTTCGAGCAGTCGCGCCAGCGAGCCTGCACGCCAGCGTCCTTGAAGATCGCGCCGGCAACATCTTGAGCGGTGCGGATGTCATCGTTCGCGATGCCGAAAGTGTCATACAGACGGATTGCGACATCGGGATCAGAAGGGGCCTGCGCCCAAAGCGGGACGGCCGCCAATAAGCATCCGGCAATCGTCACCAGACGTACACGTACAAACCGATAGCGGGTCACTCGAGGCCCTTTGTGACGCGTTGGGCAAATCAAAATTGGGTTGGAGAGTCGGTGCCGCGCGCATTCTGCCACGAAACACTGCAATTAGGAGCGCCAATGTCCCCGCCCGCCACGACCGCCGCACATCCACGGCGAGTCCGTAAAGCTGTTGCTGCGGCGAAAGCGTAGTGCGCAACGGGCGAGGTTTGTGCAGACAAAACCTTCGCGAGCGGAACGTTGTTACTGCCATCTTTCCGGCAAGGCAGTCCGCGTTCATGGCACGGAGAGGCGGCGGACGCAGGAAAGCGACCACGGGCGCAAAGTCGCAGCACCCCGAGGCGCGCATACACACAATGGCGAAACGCAAACTCCACGAGTCGGAAACTGGCCTGTATTGGTCGAATTGCGGCGACGTCCTGTGTCTGGCGCACGCCAAGGGGATCGGTGCGCCTCAGTGGAAGGAGGAGGAATGGGAACCGCTTCCCGCGGCTTCCCAGCATCGGACGAAAGGGTGGCGCTACCAATGTCAGCGCTGTTCACAAGACGGACGGGCGGTCGTCCACGCCGTTGAGCCCAAGCGCCTTGTTCGGCGCGAGCCGAAAACAAGACGGCTGCGGCGCGCGCTGTCAATATTTGCGTCACTCGCGCTGCTCCAGCGCCTGATCACCTTGATATGGCGCCGTCGGAAAACCGTGTGAGCGAACCTTAGGCCGCAAGTTAGCTACACGAGAAAGATCCACCGACGGGATTGCCTCTTGCGAGTAGCCAAGGGCCTGGTACAGCGCGCGGGCGACGGCGATCCGCTCGTGGGCCGCCGCCGCCCGGACGTCATCGTTGGCGATCTGGCCTGCGGCGCCGACACGTGGCGCAGACCTGCAGCTCGCCGTCACTGCGTGGAGCGTGCCGCGGTCACTGTTATGGTTCCTGATAGCGAATGGAACCTATGGACGACAGCCCACCTGTCGGGTGAGCAGGAGGCAGCGTGCACGCCAAGGTGTAGTTGCCGTCGTCTTCCGCAGCGTCAACCGTCATGAAGAAGTCACCGTCGTCACCGTCCACGTCGTCGCTGCTGTCGTAGTGTTGCGCGACGTCGCTTAGGCCCTCACGATCGTTGCTGCGCAAACGACACTTCACATTGCCGATGTCGTTGGCGCCGGTGCCCGGATAATTGTCCTCAAAGTAGACGGTTAACCAATCGAGTGTGCTCGCCACCGCATCACGGACGATGGGACAAATGACGCTGACGGCCTTGGTGGTGCTCCAGTTCACCACACGACCATTGACGCCATAGCGGATGCTGTCGCGGAGTTCTGCGATCGCGCTCGAGGACAGGTTGTCGAAGGGGATGTACACCTGACAAATGGTGGCGGGAAGAATCTTCGAATCAGTCGCTGCGTGAGCGAAGGCCGTGGGAGCGAGCACCGCCATGAGCACCAAGATGGTGAGTGGTCGAAGGCGGGGGTGGTGAATGGAAAGGTAGCGCATCTTCGTTCTCCTGTGAGATGCATGTCGGTGCGGGGTATCCACATCCGGCGCGTCTCATCGTGTAGAACGCACGCGACACACCGATTCCCTCACCCCTGCGCTGCACCGCCGGGAGTGACATGCCAGGCGGATATGGACGGTCCCCGATGGGCACGAACGCAGGGGCGGCCTACCGTGTGATGCAGTCGGGGCGTGATTGCTCTCCCCGTGGCAGGGATGTTGGGGTAGCATCTCGGAGGCTGCGGGGCTCCGCAAGCCGCGAACGATGCTGCTCATGCCGCGGACGCAAGACAATGATGGGCCGAGAGCGTATTCAGATCGTTGAGGAGTCGATCCGCGCGGGATTCGCTGAGTATGCACGAGTGCCGATCGCTTTCATGGTCGAGAAGGTGTTCGACATACGAGAGGAAAAGGGCTTTACGCCCGCGCTCTCAGAGCGAAAAATCCCTGTCCCATATGTAAAGGACTCCGACCGCGTCGAACATCCCACAACGTGGCCGGCGCGGTTCGATGTGTCTAACTGGGGCTTGCTGGCAGCGATCGTCGGAGGACAGCGAGTGGGCGGCGCCATCATCGCCGTCGATACGCCCGGATTGGTGATGCTCGATGGTCGCAAGGATCTGGCCGTCCTCTGGGACATCCGAGTGTCGCCGGGAGCGCGCCGCAAAGGAATTGGATCGGCGTTGTTTCATGCGGCTGAACAGTGGGCGCGGTCACGGAACTATCGGGAAATTCGGGTGGAGACGCAGAACACCAATTTGACCGCGTGCCGGTTCTATGAACAGCAGGGATGCGTGCTTGAAGTCGTCAATCGGCGCGCCTATCTGGAAATGCCAGAAGAGATTCAACTCTTGTGGCATAGACGTCTCGGCGCGTAACCTCGGAACTCCACCTGCGCCGACTCCTCCTGAGAAACGGTTGAGCTCAACTTTGTACTTGCTACTGCCGATAGAACCCTTGATGGCGAATAGGAAAGGCGGGGGGCCACAGAATCCAGAGGAACCGGTCGTCGAAATCATCGTGCGCAGGGGCGCGCTTCGGCGGTTCGACCGGCTTCAGAAAACCGTTGCTGACCTGCCTGTAAAACTGTCCTGGGACCGGCGGCTGCACAATCGGCGCAGGTCGTCGAGCAGTATCGAGCGTGAGCAGCGACTGGAGGATCGGCGCAAAGCTCCGCCCTTTACGTGGGAGACCGCCGATTTTGTTGTGGTGGAGCGGCCGACGCACAGCGACTCCGACTAGATGAAATCGCCTGAGAGAGAAGTGCGCACTCGTCAGAATTTGTGAGGCGAGTGGACGCTAGAAGGTGAATACGGTGTGCCAACGTGCGTTGATCCTAGAGACTGCACGGCTCCATGGTCTGGAGCGACTGTCGTTCAGAAGCCGACGCGGGCGGCGAGCTCGATGCGTCGCGGAGTCAATGCGCGGTTCGCCGTGGCAAACAGCGGAGAAGTGACGACCCCGTTGAAGTCGGCGTAGTTCACCCGGTTGGTGACGTTTTCAGCGCTCGCAGTGACAGTCACATATGGTGTGCCTCCACCCGTCGACCGAGTCGAGCCGAGAAGGAACCTCTTTCCCACACCGACGTTGAGGACGAATTGCGACGGACCAACACCGGTGTTCCGGTCGATTATCGGCTGACCAGCGGGGCGCGACAAATCGAAGGTTCCGAATGGTGTCACCAGCGCATCGACATCGCCTGACACCCCCACGGCGGGGCGGTCCACAAACAGCAGGTCCCCGTTGTCATCGCGACCGGTCGTGATATTGAACGGACGACCCGAGCTGGCGGTCAGCAAGGCGCTTACCGACACGCTACCCGGCAGGCTCACGACGCCACCAGCGACCGCACGATCACGCTCGTCGTCGCCCGCGCGTCCGAATTCCCCCTGCAGAGTGGTGGAATCTGCCGCCATGCTGTATGGGCCGTCGGTGTCGCTTCGTGACGATCCCCGCGTGTAGGTCGCGAACATCGAGACGCGCGTAAACGAACCGCGAACCGTGACGCTGATCTCCTGCGTCGTCGAGCGGCCGGCTGACGCAAACTGCAGTACCGGCCCCGCATCCGGACGTGGCCGCACGCCCGTGACTGGATCCCGTTCGTTGATGTTGAGAGTGCGCAGCAGGTGCGCGCCACGCCGGTAGGTGTAATTGATCGAGGCGAACAGCGATTTCGCGATCTGCCATTCGTAGCTGGTCGAGCCCGCCGCCGTACGCGGTGTTTCGAGATCGTCGCTGACCCGCACCGTCGGCAGAAACGTGCCGATGCTCTCGACGGCGGCGGGGATGGTCGGAAAGAAGTCCGGCCGATCGACGACGTATTCGCGGACCTGAACGCCGTCGTACCTGAGCACGTCCAGGGCGACATCGGCAGGGATGCGCGAATAGAACACGCCGCCGGCGATGCGCACGGTGTGGCGCGCGGCCGGCGTCCAGGCGAGGCCGCCGCGGGGTGCAAACGTCCACCGCGATCCACTCTGCTGCTGCAGATCGTGACGCAATCCATAGGAGAGTGTCACATTCGCCGACTGGTGCCAGTCATCCTGCACAAACCACGACGCCTGCCAGTCGCGGAAGATAATGTGCGAATCGCCGCGCGCGATGGAAAAAAATGATGGGCCGTACCCCGCATCGCCCTCCAACGTCCGGAGGTAGCGATTCAGCGGCGTGGCGACGATGGCCCCGCTGCCGTCGATCGCCGATCCGAAGACGAACGTGCCGGCCTGATTCGTCTGCCGAAACTCGTCAACCGATGAGGAGTCGAAGCGCGCACCCGCGCGGATTGCGTGGCGGTCAAGAGTCCGGGTGAACGCAGCGGTGACCGAGACATCATCCGTAGCGCGATCCAGATGAAGCGAGGCCTGATTGCCGCCGGCGTAGAAGGTGTCGAGCACGAGGACCGCCGGCGACTTGGTGAGCGCGTAGTCGACGAGCCTGCGGCGTTCGGCGCGAGCGCGAATTTCGGCCATGTTGCGTGACGAGAACGACGACACCAGCCCCACGCGAAGCGCGTCGGTTCTGCCATCGCGGTTGATGGCACGCTCGGGCAGATCCAGACCCGTCTGCAATCCCTGGTTGCGGGCCGAATCGCGGTTGCCGACCAGTTCGGCTGACAGCAGGTGGCGCGATGAGAGCGCGACGTCATTACGCACGCTGAACGAATCCGTTCGTGCCGGGGTGGAGACGCTCGCGACGAACGGCTCGGCAACGAGCCGAACGGGATCGACGTACGTGGAATTGACGATCAGGCGGTCATCTCGCCACCATCGACCGGCGTAGCCGAGGAAACTCCATCGGTTGCGGACGATCGGGCCGGCAAGATATCCGGAAAACGCCGCCGTGCTGGTCGGCTGCCGCACTGTCTCGAATGCGTTGCGCGCGTTCAGAGCGGAATCGTTGAACGTGAACTGCGACTCGCCCTGATAGCGGCTCCCCGCCGGCCTGGTGACGACTTCCACCACACCGCTCGACGGATCGGCGAACTCAGGGGCATAGGCGTTGGTCGAGATGCGGATGCTCAGGATGGATTCGCGCGGCGGCAGACGGGTCGTCAGCGGCTGGCCGTCGACGTATACCGCAACCTGGTCGGGTCGGCCCGACGTGACCGACAGCTCCTGCAGGACCTGCAGCATCATGTCCGGATCACTTGGCAGGAGATCCAGCTGCTCAGGGCCCAGCAGCAGTCCGGTTGGGCGCATGCCGGTCACGCGCCGAAGGTCCTCGAGCGAAGAGACGACCACCACGTGTTCTGCAATCGCGACAGGAAGGGTGGCATCGCCGTTCGGGGCGCCACGAGCGGTGACCTCCAGTGACCGTTCGGTCGTCGCGAATCCCGGCATGGAGACGGAAAGGCGAAAGCGGCCAGGGCTCAGGTTTTCCAGTGTGTAACTGCCGTTCGCGTCGGAAGTCGTGGTCCATTGGCGCTGCGGCAGCTGCTCCGGCTGCTCTGCGGTGAGTGTCACCGCTGCTCCCGCAATGGCGCCGCCGGTGTTATCTCTGACGGTGCCGCGGAGTGCGAGGGCGTCTTGAGCCGACACGACGCGGCAGACGGCAACCAGCACGAACAACGTGACCAGCCGAACGCGTCTGCGTATCGCCGTCGTCATAGACTCCCAGTCTGCGGTACATCACGTGAAGCTGCAGTTGAGCTGTCGACCGCATGCGCGCACGCCGTATCCGCAGGAACGCTTGCTGGCCCTACGTCCTGCACCCGACATCCGAGCAGGAAGTCACTGCATTGTTACGGATGTGACCTTCAGATAAACGGCGACGCGCGAACCGTTGCCGTCAAACAGCGCCTGTGCTCCACGCGATGTGCATCGAGATCGCGTATAAAAAATTCAGCGTATGTAAGCCTGTGATGCATCAATTCAACGAGGCACCATCCCTGGCGTGGCGTTCTACCTACGATCCTACGTTCTGTGTTTCGAGCTGTCTTCCGATACGGAGGAACATTACGTGGTGCACGACGACTGGCAGGCCAATCCTTTCCTCAGATTCGCGGGACCGGGCCATTTCTACTCGCCGATACCTGACCTCGATGTCGTGGATCGTTACAGGGCGAGTCTTTTCGACCTGACCGTGACGGACATTCCCGGTATCGACCTTCAGGCGCCACTGCAACTCGCGTTACTCGAGTCGTTTCGTTCGTACCAAGTCGACATGCCGTTCACGGAAGAGCAGACGCCCGGCCTTCGCTATTACTTCGGTAATCCATATTTTTCCTATGGAGACGCCATCATCCTCTACTCGATGCTGCGTTACCGCCAGCCGCGGAGAATCGTCGAGGTCGGATCCGGGTTCTCGTCGGCCGTCATGCTCGACACCAACGACCGTTTTTGTCATCGGGGCATCAGGATGACATTCATCGATCCGTTCCCGCAGCGGCTGCTGTCGCTGCTGACCGGGGACGATGCGAGGCGGCACGAAGTCATCAGCGATGTGGTGCAGAACGTCCCGATGGACCGGTTCACCAGTCTCGGGGCCGGCGACGTGCTCTTCATCGACTCATCCCATGTGGCCAAAGTGGGTAGCGATGTCGTGCATCTCGTCACGTCTGTGCTGCCACGATTGCGCAACGGCGTTCTCATTCATTTTCATGACGTGTTCTGGCCATTCGGATACCCCGAGGCCTGGATTCGCGCCGGCAGAGCGTGGAACGAGGATTACCTGCTCAAGGCATTTCTTCAATTCAACGCCGCCTTCAAGGTCTTGTTCTTCAACTCGTACGTCGCTGAGCATCACCGGGCGACTGCCGAACGCCACCTCCCGCTGTTCATGAAGAACCCAGGCGGTGGTCTCTGGATCGAGAAGACCGCATAGAGTCGCGATCGTCCGGCGAAAGCTGAACACTACGTGGCAGCGATCGTCCGGCGAAAGCCAGACACTATGTGGCAGGCGCTCCGAGAGCAATTCGTGGGCCGGGGTGTCCGTACCTGCCGTCAAAGTCATGTGCTGGTCCGGCGTTTGCGTTCGCATGCCGCTCAGCTAGGGCTTCTACCTCAGTTCACCGTTCTCGCGCTGACATGGCGATTTCATTTGGGTAACCGTCCCCAGGATGTACATGTCCGGCACTGTGCCTTTCGATCGTCCAGTCGTATCCGGCAAGTTCCTGCAGGTCAACGGACAGCGATGGCTGATCAAGGGCGTCAGTTACGGCACGTTTGCGCCGGATGCCGACGGCGTTCTGTTCCCCGCCTTGCCGCGCGTCGCTCAGGACTTCGACGCGATCTCCGAGCTCGAAGCCAACACCGTGCGCACCTACACCGCGCCGCCTGTTGCGGTGCTCGATGAGGCATCTCGTTGCGGCCTGCGCGCCATCATCGGCGTGCCCTGGATGCAGCACGTGGCGTTTCTCGATCGTCGAGCGGACGAACGTGAGATTCGGCGGAACGTCCGCAATCACGTTCGCCGTCTCGCCACGCATCCCGCGGCGATGCTGTTTGCGCTCGGGAACGAAATTCCGCCGCCGGTGGTGCGCTGGTACGGTCGCAACCGGATCGAGCACTTCCTGAGTGATCTGTACGACGAGGCAAAGTCGGCGGCGCCCGACGCGCTGCTGACCTACATCAACTACCCGCCGACCGAGTATCTTGAGACGCCGTTCCTCGACGTGTGCGCCTTCAACGTCTTCCTGCATTCGGAAGCGGAGCTGAGCGCGTATCTCGCGCGGTTGCATCACATCGCCGGCCCCAGACCGCTGCTGATCTCGGAGCTCGGCGCCGACCGCCTCCGCAACGGAGCAGAGGGCCAGTCGGCCCTCGTCCGCATGCAGCTGCAGACGGCACTGCGCGAGGGCGCGTGCGGCGCCGTCGTTTTCACGTGGACAGACGACTGGTGGCGCGGCGGGCGGGCGGTTGACGATTGGGCCTTTGGTCTCGTCGATGCGGACCGTCGACCGAAACCGGCGTATCGGACCGTGCAGGACGTCTTCCGTGCGCCGGTGCGCGCGGGAGTACCGCCGCCGCGCGTCTCGGTCGTGGTCTGTGCGTACAACGCTATTGCGACCATCGACGAATGCCTGGACGCGCTCGAACGCGTGAACTATCCCCACTTCGAGGTCATCGTCGTCAACGACGGGTCGACGGACGGCACCGGTGCTGCCGCCGCGCGCTATCGGTCAGTCCGCGTCATCGACACACCGAACGCCGGATTGTCAGCCGCACGCAACGTCGGTCTTCACAACGCGACCGGGGAGATCGTCGCTTACACCGACGCGGACGTGCGGGTCGATCCCGAGTGGCTGACCTATCTGGTGCAACCGTTTGCCGCGCCGGACGTCGCCGCCGCCGGCGGACCGGCGGTCATCCCCCCGGACGACCCGTGGTTCGCCCAATGCGTCGCACGTGCGCCAGGTGGTCCGACGCATGTCCTCCTCGACGATCGAGTCGCCGAGCACGTGCCCGGCTGCAACTGCGCCTTCCGGCGCGACGCCCTGCTCGCGATTGGCGGGTTCAACCCAGTGTTCTGGCGCGCCGGCGACGACGTGGACGTGTGCTGGCGTATTCAGGCAAAGGGCTGGAAGGTGGGCTTCGCGCCGGCGGCACTCGTGTGGCACCGGCACCGAGCCACGACCCGCGCCTACTGGCGGCAGCAGACTGGCTACGGCGAAGGTGAAACCTGGCTGATGGGCGAGCATCCGGACAAGTTTGTCGGCGGCCGCATCGACTGGCAGGGCCACATCTACAGCCCGCTGCCATTCCTGCGCTCGTTGCGGACCAAACGCATCAATGCCGGCCCATTCGGCACCGCCGGTTTTCCGTCGGTCTATCGCACCGACGCGCATCCGTTTGCGTACCTGCCGCACTCCGGGCGATGGCAGGTGGCCTGGATGGTGCTGCTCGCGACGGCGGGCGGCGCGACGGTGCTTCACGCACCGCTGGCGCTGCCGCTGCTCGGGCTGGCAACGGCCACGCTGCTCGCGACCCTCGTCAAATGTGCGCTCTACGGCCGGCATTCCGATATCTCGCGACTGCCAGCCATCGGCGGGCCTCTCGTGCCACGAGCGTGCTCGCGTATCGTCTCGCTATCGCGTGGCTGCATTTCGTGCAGCCGTTCGCCCGTCTCCTGGGAAGGGTACGGGGCATGATCAATCGGCCCAGGGCTCACCGTCGAGCGATACGCATCCGCTCTGGCCTGCCGGCCGGTGTGGCGGCAACGCAGATCGGCGATGC
This sequence comes from uncultured Acidobacteriota bacterium, assembly GCA_963750995.1. Taxonomy (GTDB): domain Bacteria; phylum Acidobacteriota; class Vicinamibacteria; order Vicinamibacterales; family UBA2999; genus CAVVST01. Next base: position 308,721 of record CAVVST010000001.1, read on the forward strand.
GCTTCGGTTGTTGCTGTCGTTGCCGGTGGAGACGTCGTACTGGAGCCAGCGATGGATTGACGTTGCCGACTTATTGCGGTCGGCAGCGAACCGTCTGCGCCAGCAGCGGGCGGTTCGGCAGATCGAGCTCGACAGCGGGTGGTGGGAAGACCGCGACCTGACGATCACCAGTCGCACGTGGTTCCGGCTCAGTGTGCGCGCCCTCATCGAGGATCATGGCGACGGTAATTGCCTGCATCGGGTCGCGGTCAGGTCGCGGCTGACGGCGGCTGCGGCGCTGCCGCTGTTCGTTGCGGCGGGCGCGGCGGTGGCGCTTCGTTACTCCGGGTTGTCCTGGCTGGCCAGCACGACGATCGTCGGTACGCTCACGCTCGCCGGCGCCGTCGCCACCGTGCTCGCCACATCCGGAGCGGTCCTGAAAACGTTGGCCGCAGCGGCAGAAGCGTCCGGCATGACGCCGGTACCGTCTACGCATCACGCCCGATCGCGCGGAAGCAAGGGCGCACGCACCGGTTCAGCCAGCAGGGCTGGCGCTGACAACCCTTCCCCTGACCGAAGATCCGGCCGCCTCGCGCGCCATGGTCGGGGATCTGTAGCGTCATGCATTCGTACGAGTATTTCCGCAAAGCGTCCTCGTACCTGCGTCCCTACCCTGGGCTGACGGCAGCGTCTGTCCTTGCGACGCTGTTGTTCGTCGGCGCCGGCCTGCTCACGCCGTGGCCGATGAAGTTCCTCGTCGACAGCGTGCTTGGCGAGGCGCCGCTGCCGGAGTTTCTGCGGAGCATCGTGCCCGCCACCGACAAGCTGAAGCTGCTGGTGCTGATCGTGTCCGCCGGCTTTGCGGTCGCGCTCGTGTCGGGGCTGCTCAACGTCCTCACGACGTATCTCAAAACCAAGCTCGAGATCGCCATGACGCTCGACTTCCGCAGCCACCTCTTTCAACAGGCGCAGCGGCTGTCGATGGCGTATCACGATCAGCGTCGGTCGGGCATGGTGATCTACATCATCAACTCGCTGGCCGGTGCCCCGGGCAGCGTCATGCTGAGCGGGCTGCCGTTCGCCCAGAACGTATTGACGCTCGCCGGCATGCTGTGGGTGTCCTACCGCCTCAATCCGACGCTAGCGCTGCTGTCGCTGTCGATCGTTCCATTTCTCTACTACTCGGTCGGCTATTACAGCCGGCACATCCGCCAGCGGCTGATCCACGTCAAGGGCATGGAGGGGGAGTCGCTCGCCATCATTCACGAGGCCCTCATGATGCTGCGCGTCATCGTCGCCTTCGGGCGCGAAGACCACGAGCATGCGCGGTTTCGCGAGCAGGGCCGCCGCGCCCTTGACGCGCGCGTCGACGTCACGGTGCGGCAGACGGTCTTCTCGCTGGCGGTCAATGCGACCACCGCGATGGGCACGGCGATGGTGCTCGGCTACGGCGCATATCTGGTGCTGCAGCAGCAGCTCACCGTTGGTGAGTTGCTAGTGGTGGTCGCCTACATCGGCTCCGTGTACAAGCCGCTCGAAGCGATCAGCGGCACCATCGGGGCGCTGCAGGATCAATTTGTCAACCTGCAGATGGCGTTCGACCTGCTCGAGAAGGAGCCGGACATCAAGGACACGCCCGGGGCAGTGGCGATTGAGCAGGCCACCGGTCACCTGCGGTTCGACCATGTGTCATTTCGATATCAGGGGCGCCCCGAGACGTTGTCGGACATCTGCTTCGACGCGGTGCCCGGTGAGGCGGTGGCCATTGTCGGCGCGACCGGCGCCGGCAAGAGCACGCTGGTCAGCCTGCTGCCCCGGTTCTACGATCCGTATGCCGGACGCATTCTGCTCGATGGCCGGGATGCCAAGTCACTGACCCTGCGCTCGCTCCGCGGTCAGATCAGCATCGTGCAGCAGGAGCCGCTCCTGTTCTCGGGGACGATTGCCGAGAACATCCGCTACGGCCGCCTGGACGCGACGATGGACGAGATCGTTGCCGCGGCGAAAGCCGCGAACGCGCATGAGTTCGTTGCGGCGCTCCCGCAGGGATACGAGACCGTGCTCGGCGAGCGCGGGGCACAGCTGTCCGGTGGCGAGCGTCAGCGCATCTCCGTCGCCCGCGCCTTCCTGAAGAACGCGCCGATCCTGATTCTCGACGAACCCACGTCATCGATCGACTCCAGGACCGAGGCGGTCATCCTCGACGCGCTCGACCGGCTGGTGGTCGGGCGCACCACGTTCATCGTCGCCCACCGCCTGTCGACGCTGCGCAACGTGTCGAAGATTCTCGTCATGCACCATGGCCGGATCGTCGAACAGGGTACCCACGATCAGCTACTGGCCCGAGGCGGTCTCTATCGACAGCTCTACGACGTGCAGACAGGCCAGGCCAGAGCCTTGCGGACGCCGATCGCCGCGATACCTGCGGGGTCGGTATGACGGCCATGCATATTGCCACCAGACCGAAGGCCGTCGTCCTCGGGCTCACGACCCGGATGCCGCTCGCTGGGATTGTGTTCATCACGATCCAGTACCTCGTCGGCCTCAAGCGTCTGGGCTTCGACGTCTATTACGTCGAGGAGCACGGTAAAACGCCGTGGATGCTGATGGACGGCCAGCAGCAGAGTGGCGCCGCCGTCGCCGCGGCGTTCATCGCGGGCCTGATGCGTCGTTTCGGCCTCGAGGACGACCACTGGGCGTTCCGTGCGCCGCACGACCGCAGCCAGTGCTTCGGGTTGGCGGAACCCGCGTTGACGGCGGTGCTGCGCGACGCCGCCGTGATCCTCAACCTTCACGGCGGCACCGTTCCGCGACCCGAACATTGCGCTGGCGGCCGCCTCGTCTACGTCGGTACAGATCCGGTCGAAGTCGAGGTCTCGCTCGACAATGGCGACCAGGGCATCGTCGATTACCTCGCCCCCCACTGCGCCTTTTTCACGTGGGGCGAGAACTACGGCAACCCCGATTGCCGCGTGCCGTGGTCCGATCGGTTCGCCTTCGAGCCGACGCGTCAGCCGATCGTGACTGACCTGTGGGCGCCGTTTCAGCGCGGAGCAGGCGAGGCGTTCTCGACGGTCGCCAACTGGCGTCAGCCGTACCGCTCGGTCACCTTCCGTGGCGAGATCTACCACTGGAGCAAGCACCTCGAGTTCGAGAAGTTCATCGACGTGCCGGGCCACTGCGATCAGCCGTTCGAGCTCGCCCTCGTGAATGTGCTCGATGAGGACCGCGAGGTACTCGCAGCGCAGAGATGGCGCATCCGCGACGCCTCGGCACTCAACCGGGACCTCGATGCCTATCGGCAATACATCGGCGAGTCGCGCGGCGAGTTCACCGTAGCCAAGGACCAGAACGTACGGTTGCGCAGCGGCTGGTTCAGCGACCGCAGCGCCAGCTACCTGGCGTGTGGTCGTCCGGTCATCACGCAGGAAACCGGCTTCAGCAATATCCTGCCGACGGGTGAGGGGCTGTTTGCATTCTCGAGCCTGGAGGAGATTCTCGAGGCCGTCGGGCGCATCAACGGCGACTATGCGCGCCATTCGCGGGCGGCAGGTGCCATTGCGCGCGAATGGTTCGACTACCGCGTGGTGCTGGGCGCCATGCTCGATTACGTCGACGCGCGCCCGGGGATGCGGATGGCAGGCGGGCGCCCGACCTTTCCGGCGGACCTTGCGCTCACCCCCGTCTCGCGCTGGCCGACAACGCTGCCGGAGGAGACACAGCTGGCGGTCATGGCTGCGCCGATCGCGTCGCGCGTCCGGCGTCGCGGCGGCAGCGGGCATCCGGCAGCCAGTGTCGTCGTGGTCACTTACGAGGAGCTCGTCTTCACGCGGCTATGTCTCGAGAGCCTGCTCGCCGCCGACACGGCGATTGAGTTCGAGGTCATCGTCGTGGACAACGGGTCCACGGATGGTACGCAGGAATACTTGCACGCTCTCGCGCGGCTGGACGGACGCGTGCGAATCGAACTGTCACCGGCAAACGCCGGCTTTGCCGAAGCGACCAATCGTGGCGCCGCGCTGTCGCGCGGCGACGTCATCGTCTTCCTCAACAATGACACCATCCTGATGGCGGGATGGCTGGACCGGCTGGTCGCGCACCTCGGCGATGAGCGGATTGGTCTGATCGGGGCGACGACCAACCGCGCCGGCAACGAGGCCGAAATCGGCGTGCCGTATCGCACCTACGGTGAGCTCGAGCAATTTGCGCATGAGCACGCGCGCAGCCGCAATCGTGACGCGTTCGACATCCGCACAGCCACGATGTTCTGTGCCGGGCTACGGCGCTCAGTGTGGGACACGACCGGCCCGCTCGACACCCGCTTCGAGGTCGGACTCTTCGAAGATGACGATCTGTCGATGCGCGTCCGGGCAGCGGGGCTCCGCGTTGCGTGCGCCGAGAACGTGTTCGTCCATCACTTCGGCCAGGCGTCGATAGGACGGCTCGGCCTGACCGGTCAATATGGCGGCCTGTTCCATGCCAATCGGCAGCGGTGGGAAGAGAAGTGGGGGGTGCCGTGGACGCCATACGGCAGGCGGACACGTGCTGACTACGACACACTGATTGCGCGCGTGCGTCAGCTGGTGCATGACACCATTCCGCCCGGGGCAACCGTGCTGGTCCTCAGCAAGGGTGACGATCGGCTCCTCAGGTTCACCGATCGCAGCGGTTGGCATTTTCCACAGGGCGATGACGGCGCCTACGCCGGATATTACCCGGCGGACAGTGATGCCTGCATCGCGGAGCTGGAGCGGCTGCGGCGGCGCGGCGCCGACTTCCTCCTGATTCCCGAGACCGCACTGTGGTGGCTGCAGCACTACACCCGGTTCGCCGAACACATCGAGCAACGCTACGGCGTGCGTGCCGAGGGTGCGGCGCCAGGCATCGTCGTCGCGTTGTCGGAGCGGTTCACGTGGCGCAGGTCGGGAGCAGAGGTGCACTGAGGCTATGGACAAGGCCATGTCGCGTGAACGGTACGAGGAGCTCGTGGAAGACGTCCGCGCGTGCGTGCGCGCCTGCGTGCCGCCCGGCGCGGTCGTCCTGATCGCCAGCAAGGGTGACGAGGACCTGGTGCAAATCGAAGGGGTGCGCGCCTGGCACTTTCCGCGCGACGACTGGGGCTCGTACGCCGGCCATCACCCCGCGACCAGCGTCGAGGCGATCGTCCACCTCCGGCACCTATACGCGCAGGGCGCCCGCTATCTGGCGTTTCCCGCGACAGCGGCGTGGTGGCTCGAGCATTACCGCGAGTTGGCTGACCTGCTCGACTCCGCCCACGAGCTGCGGATGTCGCACGACGGTGTGTGCGTCATTTACGAGCTTCGCGAGTCGGCGGCTTTCGATGCCTTCGCCGCGATGGACGCAAGCGCCGGCTGGGCCGATAGTGATGAAAAGGCCGCTGCGCCGGCGCGGCTCCTCACGCTGACGCGTCCGGCGACGGGCACGTCACTGCGCGTGCTGACGATACTCACGCGGTTCGGGTCCGATCAGTATGCGGATGCTGAAGACGACGTCGCCGAGCTGTTCGCCCGCGACATGCGGGCTGTCGAACGGCGGGTGATCGTCGTTGACAACGCGCTGCCGCGCGAGGTTGTCGACGAGCGCAGCGATGGGTCCGTGCTGATCGGCGGCGACAACAGCTCGCGGGAGTTCTCGGCCTTCGATCGCGCGCTCGAGTTCGTGGGCGCGGACATCTGGTCGTACAACTTCGTGCATTTCGCCACGAGCGCCTTCAACACCCTCTATGTTGCCTATCTCGAGCGGTTCGTGCCGTCGTTGCTGGCTGCGGCGGCGGGGCGGCCCGTGTGCATCGGTCACATCGACTGCTACAACGAGCCGATCCGCGTCCGGACCTATCAGGCCCAGCACTGGATGCGGTCCTGTTTCTTCTTCCTGCCGCCCGCCGAAATAAAGGCGCTCGGCAGCCTGGTGTCGATCGCCGACGGCCGGCCGTTCTTCAGCGGCGACCCGGACGCCCCGTTCCGCACCGACGCGCCGCTCGACCGACAGTATCGCGAATACATCACGAAGTGGCTGACGGGCGACGGTGTTGGCCAGGGCGTCACGTGGCATTCGACGTTCAGGCTGACGTGCGACACGCTCGACGCGTTCGAGCAGAAGGCGCGCGCGATCCTGAACGAGCAGCTGCTGAGCATCCGGCTGCAGGCGCTCGGCTGCCGTCTCGTTGACGTGACCTGGCTGTCGGCGATGTTGAGCGTGCAGGCGCGCGAGGTGCCATGGTCGGCGTCATGGCGCGAGCAGCTCGCCAACCGCGATCGCGATGCGCTGGTGCTGGCGCCGGTGCAACAGGACCCACGCCCGCCGGAGCTGGCTGCCAGCGACGGCACAGAACCCGCGGCGCGGGTCGAGGGCATGGCGGTTTAGGTCAACGGCATGGACAGCGCTCACTTTCTCTACCGGCCGATCGCCTTTCACACCCCGGATCGGGTCGTCGATCCGCCATCGTGGCTGGGCCACACGCCGTTTGCGTTCTGGATCGTGGACGCGCTGCAGCCGATGACGTTCGTCGAACTGGGCTGCCATTCCGGCAACAGCTACTCGAGCTTCGCACAGGCCGTGCAGACGCTTGGCCTGGCGACCGCGTGTTATGCGGTCGATACGTGGCTCGGCGATCCGCAGTCCGGGACCTTCGATGCAAGCGTCTTCGCCGAGTGGTCCGAGTACCACGAGCGGCGCTTCACCTCATTTTCCCGCTTGATCAGGTCGACGTTCGACGAGGCGCTCGAACATTTCTCCGATGGCGCCATCGACTTGCTGCACCTCGACGGCTATCACACGTTCGACGCGGTGTCGCACGACTTCGAGGCATGGCGTCCCAAGGTAAGCGGCCAGGGCGTCGTGCTGTGCCACGACATCAACGTTCGCGAGAAGGACTTCGGGGCCTGGCGCCTGTGGGAGCGCGTCTCACGCGAATATCCCTCCTTTGCATTCCGCCATGGCCACGGGCTCGGCGTCCTCGGCATTGGCCGCGATCTGCCGGAGCCGCTTCAGTGGCTGTTCGCCACCGATGCCGACGAGGCAAACACGGTACGCATGTTCTTCGCCCGTCTTGGCGCCTCGGTGACCGCGCAGCACACGGCTACCGGTGCACAACAGGCGTCGGCGGAGGCGCGGCGCGCAGCCGCCGCGGCGCAGCAGGCCGAAGCTGGCGCGCAGCAGGCGGCGGCGGAAGCGCAGCAGGCGCTCGCTGCCGAACTCGCAAAGCGCGACGATCGCTTGCAGCAGGCGACGAACGAGCTCGAGGCGCTCAGGTCCGATCACACCCGGCGTCGCGACGCGCTCGCCGACGCGGAACAGGCCTTCAACGCTAGGGAAACCGAGCTCGACACGCTCGGTCGTGAAGCGCACTCGTTGCGCGATGCGGTCGCAGAAGCGAATCACGCCTTGTGCGTCCGGGCGGCGCAAGTCGACACGCTGACGGCCGAAAACATCGAGCTCCAGGCCTCGCTGGCGATTGCCGAACGGGCGTTGACCGCGCGTCTGAAGGACGTCGAGGCGCTCGCGTCACGTCTCGACGCGCGCGAGACGAGGCGCACGCATCCGACGGTCGTCGTGGTGTCGCACGTCGGCGGCTGGCAGCCGCGGGCTGGCAACGAATACCGGGTGCACCGGATGCTGCACTGGTACCGGCGCCAGGGGTATCGCGTTATTCCGGTGATTGCGCCGCTGCCCGGCGAGGAGCTTTCGCGCGACGCGCTGGCGGCGACCGCGGCTGCGTTCGGTAATGCCATCCAGGTGCATCGCGACGGACGTATCGAGCACGATCTGCGCGATGTGCCGGAGGTGTTCGACCCGATCCCGGACGCTGCGGCGCCTTCGGTCGCCGTCGATGAGAGCGTGACCTCCACCTCGCGCAGGCAGGAACTGCTCACAATCGAGTCGACGTTCTGTCATGACCACGTAATCGCGACGGTGCTGCACCTGCAGCAATGGTTGGGCCCGCACGTGCTGCAGGTCGAATACATCTGGATGACGCGGCTGCTCCCGCTGGTGCGCGTCGACGTGCTGAAAGTGATCGACACCCACGACGTGTTCTCCAGCATCGAGCGAAAAGTGCGGATGTTCGGGGTGCGCGACCAGGTCGTCGATCCCCGCCAGGAGGCCGAGCGCCTCCGCCGCGGCGACCTGATCATCGCGATTCAGGACGAGGAGCGCCAGGAACTGCAGCGGCTGGCGCCGGGTATTCCGGTCGTGACCGCCGGCGTGGACTTCGACGTCGTCGCCGACGCCGCCGGCTCGATCGGCGGGCGGATCCTGTTCGTCGCATCGCGCAATCCTCGAAATTGCAAGGGACTGACCGACTTCGTTCGGCTGGCCTGGCCGCGGATCCGGCGCAGGGTACGGGAGGCCGAGCTCGTGGTCGTCGGCGGTGTCGCCGCGGCGGTCGACGGACGGCAGGTCCCAGGCCTGACGGTCGTCGGCGCGATCGATGACGTGGCGCCGCTCTACCGCGAAGCGGCGCTGGTCATCAACCCGGTCGTCGCCGGGACCGGCGCCAAGATCAAGACCATCGAGGCGCTGTGCCATCTGCGGCCGATCGTCACCTGGCCGGCCGGCATCGACGGGCTCGATCCCCGGCTGGCTGCCCGATGCGTTGTCGCCCGCGACTGGTACGAGTTCGCCAACGCGGTCGTCGACGCCTTGACGCGGCGCGGCGACGGCCGATTTACGGACGACGATCGCGCGGTTGTCGCTGAGCTGGTCTCACCAGAGACCACCTACGCTGCACTTGATGACGCGTACCGGACATTCTTCGAGCGGCACCGCTCCGCGCCGGCGGCGGGTGCCGTGCCGCTTCTGGAGGCCGGCCCGGCAGTGCCGGCGGTCGCACATGCTGATTGACGTCTTCATCGATCTGTCGCGCGTACCGGTGGGGTTCGACGTTGGCGGCGCCATCAGACGGCTCGCCGTGCCGGAGTCGATCGGCGCCATGGCGCGTCGCGTGACGTGCGCGGTCGCGCCCGAGGATGTTGCCGCAGGCTTCCGCGCCGCCGCCGGCTGGAGCCTTGCGACCACGTCGCCCGTCGAGGCGTGTCGCGCCGCCCTGGCCGCGGCAGGCGAGGACGACCTGCCGCTGCTCGTGCTGCTCGGGGACGTTCGACCGTCAGCTGCGGCCGTGGGGTCCTTGCTCGAGGCCGTCGAGGCCGATCCGATGATCGGGTTTGCGGCTGCCCGCCTCACCGGCCACGCCGACGGCAGCATCGCGCGGCTGGACTTCGCGGGGGATCGCGAGATCGACGAGCTGCCCCGGCGCATACTCGCCGAGATTCCCGACACCTACCTCGTCGCCGACGCACCGGGGCGGTGCCTGCTCGTCAAGCCGGTCGTCGGCGCCGATTTCAGAGATCTCGACCTGCGCTTTCGCAGTGTTGCAGGCGCGCTCTGGCACTACATGAGCCGCGCCCGCCGCTGCGGGTTCCGGACGGTGATCTGCAATCGCGCCGTGGTCGACGCGCCGGGTCAGGCGAGACCCTGTCCGCCGTCGACGATCACCGCCAGGAACCTGCCCGAGGCCGATCGCGTCCTGCTGCGCGAGTTGTCGCCGGATGTGGAGAAGGCGGTGGTCGAGTTCGGTACGGCCGCCGCCGCCGTCGCCGAAACGCGGCTTGCCCGCGCGTTCCCTGACGCGTACGGCAGCCGCCCGTCGCTGCTGCTGGACTGCCGGAACATCGTCTCCGGTATGAACGGGACGACGATCGCGGCGCTGGGCATCTGCCGTGGACTGCACAAACTCGACGCGGAGTGGGACATCACGCTGCTGTCCTCCAAAGACGCGTGTGCGTCTCACAAGCTCGAGGAGTCGTATCCTGGCTGGCAGATCGCGACGACGCTGCCGGCGCGCCAGTTCACGGTGGCGCTCAGGCTGTCGCAGCCGTGGCATATCCAGGAGATGATTGACCTCCACGCCGCCGCTGCCTACAACGCCTACCTGTTCCTGGACACGATCTCTTGGGATGCGGCGTATTCGGCGCCACGGCATCTCGACGGCACCTGGCAGTTCATGGCCGATCACGCGGACGGCCTCATCTTCATTTCCCGATACACCCGCGATCGTTTTCGCCGCCGCTTCCTTGTTCGCGGCGGCCTGCGCGAGCTGGTCGCGTACCTCTCCTTCCATCCGGCCGACTACGTGCGTGCCGACGCCCGCGTCGCCTCCAGGCGGGATGGATTCATCTTCGTCGTCGGCAACGACTACGACCACAAGGATGTCCGGCCCACCCTGGAGCTGCTGGCGGCCGCCTTTCCGTACGAGTCGTTCGTTGCGCTCGGACCGCCGCTGACGATCACGCCGCGGGTCAGGATGCTGCAGAGCGGAATGCTCGCGGACGCCGAGATCCACCGGCTGTACGCGAACGCACGCATGGTCGTGTTTCCGTCGTTCTATGAAGGCTTCGGCTTTCCGGTGCTGACCACGCTGGCGTACGGAGGAACGCTGGTGGCGCGCGGGTCGGCGTTGCTCGAGGAGGTCGCCGCCCGGTGTGTGCCGCGGGGGCGCATCGTACCGTTCGCGCGCCGTGACGAACTGGTGGAGGTGGTTGGGCGGATCCTCCATGGCGAAGACGTCGCCACTCTGCCTCTCGGTACCGCCCTGGACGAGGGTCGCCCGCTGGCATGGCAGGACATCGGCGGCAGGATCCTGGCATTTCTGACCGAGATGGCTGGGGACCTGTCCGGCAGCCGGTTCCGATCACGTGAGCACACGGTGGCGCAGCTGCTGGCCGCGCCCATTTCGTTGACAGATGCCGGATTGAAACGGCCTCGCGTCGACTCGAATCTTTCCGTGACGGTATGACAGTCCGCGCCAGCGACCTCGCTCCGACCATCGATGCGGCGAGTACCGCCGTGCCGCGCGCCCGCTCGACCATTCGAACGCTTGCATTCCCGCTCGTGCAGGCGGCGCTGATCGTAATCGCGTTGTGGGTGCTGCTCGAGGGTTGGCACCGCGATCTCCGCGTGCCGCTCGGGTTCGTCAGTGACAGCCTGTGGTACCTGGCGCAGTCCAAGAGCACCGTCGACAACGGTTGGTGGTGGTGGAATCCCCGGCTCGGGGCGCCGTATGGACTGGACGAAGTGTCGTTTCCATCCAATAGCACCGTGGACCAGGGCCTCGTCTGGCTGGTCAGTCGCGTCGTGCCTGACGCGTTCGCCGCGATCAACGTGACATGGGTCGTGCTGGTGGTGCTGAGCGGTCTGTCGGCCACCTGGTGCATCCGCGCGCTCGGCGCGTCGAGCGCGAGCGCGTTTGCAGCCGGAACGCTGTTCGCGTTGAGTCCCTACGCCTTGTATCGCAACATCGATCACTTCGCGCTGGTGATCTACCTGGTACCGTTCGCGTGCGCGGCGGCATTGTGGTTGGCGGCGGGGGAGCCGCACCAGACCTGGGGACGAACGCAACGCCCCGTTATATTTGGCGGCTGCGTCCTGCTCGGCCTCAATTACGTCTACTACGCATTTTTTGGTTCGTTCTGCATCCTCGTCGGCGCACTAATCGGCTACCTCATCGGTCGCGAGACCCGCGTCCTGGCGTCTGGCGTGCTCTGCGTCGCGCTCATCATCGGCAGCACGGCCGTCAATCTCTCGCCCACGTTCTACTCCTGGTATCAGAACGGCCAGCCGTTGATCGTGCGCGAAAAGGTGCCCGCCGAGGCCGAGACGTACGGTTTGAAGATCCGGCACCTTGTCAGCCCGGTTTTTCCGCACCGCATTCCTGCCTTCAACAGCTGGGTCGAAAAGGAAGCGGCCGCGCGGTTTCCGAACGACAACGAGAACTGGACAGCCAGGCTCGGCATCGTCGGCACCGTTGGATTTCTCGGCTTGCTGGCGCTTCTCTTCATACCTGACGCACGGCGCCGCGGCGTTCCACTGCTCGAAGGTGCCAGCCGGCTGACGCTCGCCGCGCTTCTTCTCGGCACCGTCGGCGGCTTTGGTGTCGTGTTCAACCTGTTCGTCAGCTCCGACATTCGTGCGTACAACCGTATCTCGGTGTTCATCACGTTCTTCTCTCTGTTGGCAGTGGTGACCACTGTCGACCGCCTCGTCAAGTCGCCGCGCCCCCGTACCGCAGCTCTGGCCGTTATTCTCCTCGTCGGCCTGGCCGACCAGGGGCAGGCGACACGGCGGATCAACGAACGACATGCCGCTATCGCCTCGGAAGTGACGGGGTTGCGCACGTTCGTTGGCACGCTGGAGCGCGCGCTGCCGGCGGATGCGATGGTGTTTCAGCTGCCCGTCCGCGCGTACATGAGTGAGAGCGACTTCGGACTCATGAAGCAGTACGACCAATTCAAGCCCTACTTGGTCTCGAAGGCCCTTCGGTTCAGTTACCCGGCGTTTTCTAACGAACAGGTGCGCTGGCAGCAGGCGATGACGCGTCTGGATCCGCCAACGCTCGCGTCGCGCCTCGCCGCGCAGAACTTTTCCGCCGTTCTGGTCGATCGCTACGGCTATGAAGACCAGGGAGCGGCGATGATTGCCGGTCTCCGGCGTAGCGTCGGAGACGGTCGCGTGATCGTCAGCACGGATCGGTTCGTGGTGGTGGACATCAGGGCACTGTCGGGGCGCGCGCCGGCAGCCTCGGCGTCGCGGGAGCCGCTCGCACTGACGCTGTCGATGACGCCATGTCCGCCCCCACCGTCACTCGCGCCGATGGTGAGCGTGGGGGATCAGGTGGATCAGATCGGCGAGAGCCGCGCACCATGGACCGCAGGAGGCGCGCAGATCCGGCGGTCGCGGGACTCGAAGGTGTCGGGGTGGGCGGTTGACGGGCCGAAACGTGCCCCCGCGGCCGGAGTAGACGTCGTGGTCGATCGCATGGTGTTCCCGGCCACGTACGGAACGCACCGCGACGACGTGGCTCAATACTTCCGCCAGCCGAACTACCGCGACACCGGCTTCACCGCGACGATTCCTGCGAATGCCATCCCTCCCGGAGAGCACTTTCTGAGCATTCGCGTCGTGACGGCGGATGGCCGGTGTTACTTCCAGAGTCCCGGATTCCGTGTGACGTCGGTTGAATGAAGTCGATCGTGATCGCCGGATCGCTGGCACAGAAGCCGGGGCGCGGCGGGCACACCTGGGTGTTCCTGCAGCACCTGCTCGGCTTCAGGAAACTCGGCTGGGATGTGCTCTTCGTCGATCGCCTCGAGCCCGAGATGTGCGTGGACGAATCCGGCAATCGCATCGCGGCCGCTCGGTCGTGGAACGTTCGCTACCTGACGGACGTAATGTGCCGTTTCGGCCTCGAACGCGACTTCGCCGTGCTGTGCGACGGCGGCGCCAGCACGATCGGGCTGACACGGCAGGCGCTGATCCGACGCGTGCGGTCGTCGGCTGCGCTGGTCAACGTGATGGGGTTCCTGAACGACGAGGAGATCCTTGCCTCGGCACGCCGGCGCGTCTTCCTCGACATCGATCCCGGCTTCGGCCAGATGTGGCAGGCGCTCGGGCTGCGTGACGTGTTCCAGGGACATGACGCCCACGTCACGATCGCGGAGAACATCGGACAACCGTCGTGTGGAATCCCGACGTGCGGCCTCGACTGGATTACCACGCGACAGCCGGTCGTGCTGGATGAGTGGCCCGCCGCCGGCAGCAACGCTGCATCAGGGCCGATCACCAGCATCGTCAGTTGGCGCGGCGCCTACGGCCCGGTGACGTATGCGGGCCGCACCTACGGCCTCCGCGCCCGCGAGTTCAGGAAGTTCGCCACCCTGCCGCAGCACTGCGACGGCCAATTCGAGCTGGCGCTCGATATTCATGCCGGCGACGCGGCGGACGTGGACCTGCTTCGCTCTCATCGCTGGGCGCTGGTCGCACCTGGCGACGTGGCGGGGGATCCCTGGCGATACCGGCAGTACATCGGTCAATCGGCGGCCGAGCTGATGATCGCCAAGGGGATGTACGTCGACACGCACAGCGGCTGGATCAGCGACCGCAGCATCTGCTACCTGGCCAGCGGACGGCCGGTCCTGGCGCAGGACACCGGTCTCCGCAGCCTGCTGCCGACGACCGAAGGGCTGGTGACGTTTACGACCTGCGAAGAGGCGATCGACGCCGCTCGCGCGATCAGGCGCGATCCCGGCCGCCATCAGCGTGCGGCGCGGCGCCTGGCCGAAACACAGTTCGAATCCTCGCTGGTTCTCGGCGCTCTCGTCCGGAAGCTCGCCCTCAACTGATCGCATGGCGACCATCGTCGTGTCCGGGGCGCTCGCCAACAAGCCGAACAACGGGGGTGCGGCCTGGACGCGGCTGTCGTGGGCCCTCGGGTTCAAGCGGCTCGGTTATGAGGTGTTGTTCATCGAGCAGATCGCGCCGTCCACGAGCGTCGACGCCAGCGGCTCGCGGTGCGCGGTCGAGCGCTCGGTGAACCTGGCGTACTTTGACGCCGTGACGAAGCACGTCGGACTCGACGCGGCGCTCGTCGTCGAGGGTGAGCGCCGCAGTTTCGGTGTGCCGTGGGCCGCCTTGCCCGACATCGCGCAGGCTGCCGACCTCCTCGTGAACATCAGCGGCCACCTCACCGACGCCGTGCTGAAGCCGCGGTTCCGCCGCCGCATCTTTATCGATCTCGATCCCGGCTACACCCAGTTCTGGCATGCCGCCGGACTCGCGCAGGATCGTCTCCGCGATCACGATCTCTATTTCAGCGTGGGCGAGAACATCGGTCAGCCGTTCTGCGACGTGCCATGTGGAAGCATTGCCTGGCGCCGCATCCGCCAGCCGGTCGTGCTCGAGGAGTGGCCGGTGGTGGCCTCCGCGCCGCTGCCGCCCCGTTTCACGACTGTAGCCAGCTGGCGCGGCCCGCTGGGACGCGTGACCCGCGAGGCGACGACGTACGGGGTCAAGGCGCACGAGTTCAGGAAGTTCATGGCGCTGCCGGCGCGCAGCGATCTTTGTTTCGAGATCGCGCTGGAGGTGGATCCTGCCGATCAATCCGACCTCGACGCGTTGCGCAGGAATCACTGGCACGTCGTCGATCCGAAATGCGTGGTGCCGGATCCACTCGCGTTTCGACGCTACGTGCAGCAGTCCAGCGCCGAGTTTTCCGTCGCTCAGGGCATCTACGTCGACACCCAGTCGGGCTGGTTCAGCGACCGCACGGTTCGCTATCTCGCCTCCGGCAAGCCGGCGGTGGTGCAGGACACCGGCTGGTCGCGGAACTATCCCAGCGGCCAGGGACTCCTACGCTTCCGCACGGTCAGCGAAGCCGTGGCTGCGGCCGGGAGCATCGCGTCTCATTACGCGGAGCACGCGCGTGCGGCCCGCGTCATTGCGGAAGAGTTCTTCGATTCGAACAAAGTGTTGTCCGAGTTACTGGAGACAGTCGACGCCTGACGCGGTTCTCGGCAATCACGCCGTTCGCGGCCCTAGTGCATGCGCATATTCGTCAGCGGAATGATCGCCGCCGATCCCGGGCAGGGGGGCGCCACCTGGGCCGTGCTCCAGTACGTGCTGGGACTGCGGGAGACGGGACACGACGTGTTTCTCGTGGAGCCGATCGCGCGCGGATGCATTCAACCGCAAGACGCGCCGCTCGCCTCATCGGTCAACGCCCGCTATTTTCAAGACGTCGTGTCACGCTTCCGTCTGCAGGGCCGCGCAGCGCTGCTGCGGCAGGACACGCGGGCAACCGTGGGCCTGTCATACGTCGAGCTCCGACGAGCCGCGGCGGACGCCGACCTGCTAATCAATATCTCGGGCATGTTGCGAGAGGCGGAGCTGCGCGATCGGATTCCGCGCCGCGTGTACCTCGATCTCGATCCAGCCTTTAATCAGTTGTGGCACGCCGTCGAGGGCGTCGATCTCGGCTTCGACGGGCATACGCATTACGTGACCGTTGGCAATGGCATTGGCCGGGCTGGGTGCGACGTGCCGACGTGCGGCAGGACGTGGATTACGACGCTTCAGCCGATCCTGCTTTCGGAGTGGACGGTGTCGAGAGGAGACGCAGCGGCCCCGTGGACCACCGTCGGCAACTGGCGCAGTTACGGGTCCATTCATTACCAGGGCAGGCATTTCGGACAGAAGGCCCATTCGCTGCGGCGATTCATGGCGGTGCCGCGCCGGACGAACGAGCGGTTCCTGCTCGCCCTGGCGATCCACCCCGCGGAAGCCGACGACCTGGCGGCGCTGAAGGAAAATGGGTGGGGGCTCGTCGATCCCGCCGCCGTGTCGGCCACGCCCGATGATTACCGCGCCTTCATTCACACCTCGAAAGCTGAGTTCGCCATTGCCAAGAGCGGCTACGTGGTCTCGCACTCGGGATGGTTCAGCGACCGCAGCGTCTGTTACCTGGCTTCCGGCCGTCCCGTTCTCGCCCAGGACACCGGACTCGCCGGCATCATCCCGACCGGCTGCGGGCTCGTGACCTTTTCGACCGAAGACGAAGCGATTGCCGGGATCGAGGCGATCAGCCGCAATTACCCCGGTCACGCGAAGGCGGCGCGCGAACTCGCCGACGCGTGCTTCGATTCGAAGCACGTGCTCAATCGCCTGCTGGACGAGGTGAGCCGGTGAGCGGCGGCGCGCCGATCGCGGTTGACGTGGAGGATGCCGACATCGCCCACGCCGTCGACGAGTGGCTGGCCGGCGGACATCGTGACGCGTCCGTCGTCCGCCTGCTCCGCAGACCGTGGGAGTACACGACGAGCGCGCCCCTGGAACTTGTCACCGCCGTCACCGACGACGGGAGCGAGCACGACCTCGTGCTGAAGCACCTGGGACGGAGGCACGTCACGGAGCAGGTGCGGCGTGTCAAGCCCTCCTTCGTCGCCGACTCACGGCGTGAGATCGAAGTGTACCGCCGGCTGCTGGCGCCGCTGCGCATCGGCGCCACTCTCGTCGGGTCGATGATTGCGCCGCAGACCGACACCTGCTGGCTGTTGCTGAAGCACGTCCGCGGTTCCCGCCTGGACGAAGTGGCAGCGCCGGCAACGTGGGCCGCTACCGCGCATTGGCTGGGTACTCTTCACGCGCGCATGGGCACGATCGACAGCGCGGCTTTGCGGCACGGCGCGCGGTTCATCGAGTGTGACCGCGACTGGTACCGCGTCTGGATGAACCGGGCGCTCCGGTTCTTCGCCGCCGATGGTCCATCGGGGTCCCGCCATGATGGCAAGGCGCTGCGCTGGCTTGCCGGGCGTTACGACACGGTCATCGACCATCTGCTGTCACTGCCGTCGACGCTGATTCACGGCGAGTTCTATCCATCGAATGTGATCATGACGGGCGCGCCGGATAGTCTCGTTCCATGTCCGATCGATTGGGAAACGGCGTCCGTTGGCCCCGGTGTACTGGACCTCGCCGCCTTGACTGCGGGCGGCTGGCGTGAACAGGACCGTCATGACATGACCGCTGCCTACCTCGCCGGCTCAGGGACGCGTGTCCCGCTCGACGACCTCTCCGAATCGGCGCAGTATGCGCACATCCACCTCGCTGTCCAGTGGCTCGGATGGTTCGGCCGCCGGCGAGCGCCCGCCGCCCACGCGCGTGACTGGCTCGGGGACGCGATCGATCGCGCCGAAGCGCTCAACCTCTAGCCTCGAGGGTTTGTCAGATGAGGCCGATGGGGGTGAGACCGTCAGACAATGTGAAGCGCTTCCTGAGGGAGATGTTGCCGGTTCTGGTCACTGGTTGTGCCGGCCTTCTCGTCTTTCATCGCGCCACCCTGTTGAGCGGCTTCGATATCGTCCAGGCGGATGTGGGAGATAGCCGACTCGTTGTCTTTCTCCTCGAACATTGGAACCGGGTATTTGCCTGGAACGCAGCATGGGCATCTCCGTCCATGTTCTACCCGGTCAAGGGAGTTCTTGGCTACTCGGACATGATGTTTGGGACGGGAGTGCTTTATACCCTCTTCCGCAATTTTGGGTTGAGTCTCTTCCAGGCCACCAATGCGACCCTGGTGTTGCTGTCGCTGCTGTCCTATCTGTCCGCCTACTGGCTCCTTCGCCGGATCCTGAAGATTAGCTGTTCTGGAAGTATCGTTGGTGCCTTCTTCTTCGCGTTCGCCTATCCGAAGTTCGCCCAGCTTGGGCATCTTCACCTCAGGTTCGACTTCTTTCAACCGCTGGCCCTCGGGGTGATCGCGCCTCTGCTCCTGGAGGAGCGGGCGATGCGCCTGCGCGAGTTTGTGACGAGAACGAGCATCTTTGCCGGCCTGGTCTGCCTTGCCGCTTCCACGGCCTTCTATCATGCATGGTTTTTCGTCTTCTTCCTTGGTGTGTCGGGGATCGTGGCAGTCTCGTACCGTGCGTCAAGGGCCATAATTGTTATGCGACTTCGCGAAGCGAGTCGAGTCTTGTGGATTCCTCCCTTGCTGTGCGTGATCATGTTGGCTCCATTCCTTACAATCTACCTCCCGTCGTTGAGATTGGGCGTTGACCGTAATTGGGAGAACACGATCGACTATCTCCCTCGCCCCTCGAGTTACTTGTGGTTGGGGCCCGAACATATGCTGTGGGGAAGCCTGCCATTCAACTCGAGTAGCAGCGTGGCAAACGCGATCGAGAATCATCTCGGATTCGGCGTTGCCGTCACAAGTCTGGTGCTCGTCGGCTGGGCTTGGGGCATCCGGCATCTCGTTCGCGCGATTCGAGGAGGCAATCAGTCGTTGGGCCCTCGGTCGGATTGGCTGTCAGGCATTCTTGTCAGTTCGCTCATCGTGACCGCGCTGACGGTGCGCTGGGGCTCGTTCTATCCTTGGAAGGCCGTATATGAGCTCGTCCCTGGCGCTTCGGTCATGCGTGGCGTAGGAAGGTGGGCCCTCACGTTGGCCCTTCCAGTCTCCATCCTGATTGCGGTGGTGTGCGGCTGGATCCAGCAGTTCGGGCAGGGTCGTCACGGCCTGCAGCAGAGGCATTCTCCTTGCTGCCGGGTTGTGCATCGCTGTTGAGCAGGTTGGCCGAATTCCAGTGATGTATTCGGGCGAGGTTGCATATAGGTACCACGAGCAGCTGGTGCACACAATCCCAGCCTCATGCGAGGCCTTCCTTCTGGTTCCACCAGTTCAACCCGACAAGGGGCCGCTCATTGCTCGTCGGTACTTCGATGAGGCGAAATACCAGGCTGAGAATCCAGATGTCGAGAAGAATTGGCCCGGTAACGGGTGGAATCACTATTTGCAGTTCGGGTATCGAGAGGGACGCGGGCTTGATCGGGACGCAGGAGCAAGGCAGTACTTCGATGAGGCGAAATACCTCGCTGTGAATCCAGATGTAGCGACGAGTTGGCCAGGCAGCGCGTGGGATCACTACTCGCAAATCGGGTATCGAGAGGGACGCGGGCTTGATTCGGACGTAGCAGCAGTGCAGCAATTTCACAACTTTCACTACCATCTGTCGGCGATGATCGCGTCCGCAATTTCGGGCAAACCGACCGTTAATGGCGCCAGCGGACTCGGCCCGCCTGACTACCCGGTTTCGAACCTCTACGAGCAAGACATCGCTCAGCAGCTCGACGCCTGGATGGGCCGGTATCCGGGCACGGGTGCGTGTCTCGTCTCGGAGGAGATCACACCCTACGAGCTCGCTGATCGCGGCCCACGTTCCTCTTTTCTGGGCATTGCGCTCATGAATTGATGCGGCCCTACGGTGCCCTTGAGATCTGCGATACGCGGCATTCTTCCCGTATCACCGTCGTGCCATCTGGCAAATCCTGATCGAGTCGAAATTGGTCTTTATCTCGTCGCAGGTCGATTGCTGCAAGGCTACGTCAAACGGCTCGAACAGGCCGTCTGCCTCCTCCTGCGTGGCATAGGGCGCGATCTCGAGCCAGTACAATCGGTCCGCAGGCGCGGCGGCAACGCGTTCCTGCAGCCGCCGCCACATCTCGTTGCCGGACTCGAGCCCCCAGTTGCTGCTGATCCTCAGAAAGGTCGTCGACTGCGGGAAGAAGGGTGTCACATAGGCTGTGGGGAAATCGGTGAGCAAGACGACAGCGTCGTGATACTGCGTGAAGTGATCCCTCGAGATTCCGAAGAAACTGTCCGTCCACGGGATCCGCCCGTACGGCAATGGCTTCGTGGAGAGAATCAGCAACGCGCAAATCGGCAACGCGATCAGCAGTCCCTCAATGCGGTCGCGGGTGAGATACGCGCCGCACGAAACGATGATCGCGGCGCTCAGCGCCTCGAGTGGGAGCGCGTATCGATAGAACGCGAATACTGCCAGCCATACCCCGTACCAAACGACAAAGAAGGCAGCAAGCTGGCGCACACGCACGTCGCCGACACTCGGTGCGGAGTCTCTCTCGCTCAACCAGCGCTTCCCGCCGACGATGCCAATCGTCGCGAGCGAAACAAGCGCGGTTGCCAGACGCCCATCGCGAAAGAATGTCTCCGAAGCCACCATCTGTTCCGTGATGAAGTAGAACGGGAACGCGATCGTCGCCTGCCACGTCTTGGGGTGGTGGACCTCCGAGAAGTTGAAGTTCTCGAGTGGCGCCAGCGGCGAGGCGAAGACGGCGTTGTAAAGGGGGAAAAGGGGGCTTCCGAAATGCTCGTACATGAGCCACATCCAAAAACCACTGGTCAGCACGAATCCCAATGAGACCATCAAGCCGAAGTGCAGCGCACGCTGGGTGCGCGCACGCGCCGTTCCCGGCATGATCAGTGCCGCGACCAATAGTCCGAAGACATAGGTAGCAGCTACGAGCTTGGCGCCCGCAGCCAAGCCGATGGCCAACCCTGCGCGCCGTGAGGCCCGAAGTGCGCCGGCTCGGCCCGCGTGCGCGTTGGCCATCAGCAGGGCGAGTGAGCCAAGTATCGGCAGGCCAACGATGGCGTCTCCCATCGTCGCGCCGATCTCGGCGTAAACGGCGGCGCCATACGCCGATGTAATTGCAGCGATGACGCCGCCGGTGCCCGCCAGGAGCGACCCATGTGCACGAACTTCGCCTCGGTGATCATGAACCCGTCGATGAGCACCTGCAGGATGACCGCCAGCACCGGGCCAATCAGCGAAGGCAAGGGCGAGCGTGGTGACCCGGTGCACGAAGAACAGCAGGACGCCATGAATTGCCGAGAGTGCCAGCCCGAACCACATCGGAGGTACGTTGAACTTGATTTCCGCAAAATACAAAGGGAGGTCGAGCACTGGATTGAGAAACGTCTGGACCCCTGCCACGTGCACGTCGCGCTCGAAGCGGTCGGAGAGCCACATGAACACGTTGTACGAGTGGTAGTTACGGAGGTCCCAGTTCGCGTCCTGGCCCACCCACCATCCGAGCGCGGTTGCGAACGCGACGTAGACGAGCAGCGGGAGCAGGTCGGTGCGCCTCAGGACTGGCTCGCCAGAGCGTCCGTCGCCTGTACGGTCAGCGGCGGACATGGTGGGATGAGGCGTGAGCCGAGTCGGGAGTGCAGCGGTGCGAGCTGAATGGTCGGTCCCAGCCACAGGTTGCCGACGCGGCTCGGTGCAGAGACCGTGCCGAAAGTCACCTCGCGCATGCGTCCGGATGGATGCCGCGGCGCCAGCGCATTTGCGCGCATTCAGCGCCTCATTGCTGAAATTTGCGCTGAGGTCGCCGCGGACCGGAACAATCGACGGTGACCTCCACCTGCCCGAATTCGCCGCTACGCGGGCATGGCGATCACGAGGTCCTGCAGCCCTAGCAACGATGGACGGCCGCACCAGTCACCATAGCTGATTTCGACAGGAACAAGTCCCATTTCAGCGTAAAAGTGACGTATCCGCTGCTCATCGTGCGCCACGGCCACTTCGGGAATATCCGGATTCGCAATTCGGCAGAGCGTGTCGTCGTTCCAGTTGTGTTTCAAGGCCATCTTGTTGCGGCCGAGCGTCATGAGATGGCGTGACTCATCGTTGAGCAGAAAATACGAGATGACCGCGCGTCCGCCAGGGCGGAGCACGCGGCTGATTTCCTTCAGGTACGCCCGCACTCCCGTAGGCAGCATGTGTGTGAACACGGACTTGAGCAGGACGACGTCGAATCTCTTGCTGGGGAATGGCAGTTGAAAGTTCTCTGGCAGTTGTCGACCGCCGGGGTTGTACATGACGTTGTGCACGTCGATGTGGTGAAAATGAAAGTTGGGATGAGCGCGGTAACGATTCTGCAGCCACGCGACGCTCTCACGATGAACGTCGACGCCATCATACCCGCCGGTGGTGGCAAGGATTGGTGTCAGGGCGCGACTGATCTGGCCGTTCCCGCATCCGAGATCGAGCATCGACTCCGTTTCTCGCAGGCAAACCCGCTTGACGAGGATCTCGCGGCAAAACCCGTCGCCGAGCGCGATGAACTCTTCGGGTGAGGAGGAGCCATCGAACAGCATGGATTTGGGTGGCACCAGCTCGTCGGCCGGCGTTGCGACGTTCGCCGAGTGAGTCATGCGCGGAGCATACGTCAGCGAATGGACAAAGGCGACTCAGCCACTTGCTGGCTGGCGCGGCGCACAGCTGTTTTCAATGCACCAGCGGAACTTTGTCCATACTGCGCTCAACGAGGAGCAACGAAACGATACAAGCACGAGGTCGTGCTGCAGCACGTGATGTCCCGAAGATCTGGCTCGATGATTGGAAGGGCGGCTGCTGGCGGCGCCGTCTCGCCCAGTGACGACGGCACCGGACTGGACGGCGTGATTGGCAGGGTATTCCGGGTGGGGCGGAGTCGGAATCCACCAGAGCCAGGTCGAATCCTGCAGGCTCCGGCGCGCCGATCGCCGCGGCGATCCACAGGCAGTACTATTTGTGAGAACCTCTGAAGGTCGACGAAAGGGGGGAGGGATGCCCGAACTCCATTCTCAGGTTTCTGAAGGACCACGCGCCCAATCACTTGACGCGTCGCGCCAGGACGCAACACGAGTCGCTCGACCACCGCTCTCGATCTTGAGCATCGTGATACCGGCGCTCAATGAGGAAGAGAGTGTCGGCGGCACGATCCAACGGTGCCTGGATGCACGGGATCATATTCGGCATGTTGGACGTGTCCGCGACGTTCAGATTGTCGTCGTCAGCGACGGCTCGACCGATCGAACTGCGGAGATCGCTAGATCGTTTGCCGACCGTGATTCAGCCGTGCGGGTGATCGTGTTCGAACAGAATCGCGGCTACGGAGCTGCGATCAAGGAGGGGTTTGCCCGCAGTACAGGAGGGCTGGTGGCGTTTCTGGACGCAGATGGCACGTGCGACCCAATTGTATTTGCCGACCTTTGCAAAGTCATGCAGCAGGAAGACGCGGCCGTGGCGATCGGTTCGCGCATGGGACCTGGTACGCAGATGCCACGTGTGCGAAGGCTGGGCAATAACTTGTACGCGTTGCTGCTCGGATCACTCAGTGGTCAGGCAGTGAGCGACACAGCCAGTGGCATGCGAGTCATTCGTCGAGATGCCCTCGGGCAGCTGTATCCGTTGCCCGATGGCTTACACTTCACACCCGCGATGAGTGCGCGGGCCGTGATGAGCCATCTTCGCATCGTCGAGGTCCCGATCCCGTACGCCGAGCGCGTCGGTGAGAGCAAGCTCCGAGTCTTCAGCGACGGCGTGCGGTTTCTGCTTGCAATCAGTGACGCGAGCCTGCTGTACCAGCCAGGACGGATCTTCAGGCTTGGAGCGCTCTTCTGCGTCTTCGTGGCACTGTTTTGGGGGTTGTACCCTGTGGAGTTCTACTGGAGGAACCGCAGCCTTGAGGAGTGGATGATTTATCGGCTGCTCCTCTGCGGACTCCTGTTCTCATCGGCGTTCAGCCTGATTTCCGCGGGCGCGTTGTCCGACCAAATCTTGTCGCTAGTGCATCCGCGCCGTCACACCTCGTTTCTCGCGCACCTCTACGACCGTTTATTGGATCGAGGACGTGCGTGGATCCTTGCTGTTGTCGCGGGCCTGGCTGCAGTCGGGTTAGTCTGGCCAGGACTCGTGCAATATGCACAGACTGGGCAGGTGACCATTCACTGGTCGAGACCCATCGCGGCGGTGTTCTTTCTTCAAGTGACTTTGACCCTGGTCATATATAGCGTCACGCGGAAGGTCGTGAACCTGTGGAAAACTCAATTGACGCACGACGCGGATCGGGATCTCGACGGACTCGCGAGCGCTTCGTCCATCACCGCAGCACCACTGCCACTCGAGCGTGACACGATGCCAGCGTCCCGTAACGCGACTTCCGGATAGGTGCACGTCCGATGAGTCCTGGCTTACTTGGGCAGGCACTCCTCGAAGTACTCGGCTGGCGATTTCAACGACAATGAACCATCAACCCTCCTGGGTCAATCCCGAATTCGATCAATTTGCCGACGAATACGAGAGCGCCCTCGAAAGAGGAATCTCGGTTTCCGGAGAAACCATGGATTTCTTCGCCAGGGGGCGGGTCAGTTGGCTGGCTCGCTGTTTGACACACCTGGCTTTCCAGCCGATGCACATCCTGGATTTCGGCTGTGGCACAGGTGGGGCGACCTCGTTCCTACTCAGACTCCCATATGTCAGATCCGTCTGCGGCGTCGACGTCTCTCCAAGATCTCTCGTGAGGGCTCGGAAACTTCATAACTCCGATCGCACAAAATTCCTGTTGTGCGAGGAGATGACACTGGACGGCTCAAAGGACCTCGCCTTTTCCAACGGGGTGTTTCATCACATCCCGGTCGACGAACGGGCAGGTGCCGTGGCCTTTGTGTGGCGGACCTTGCGGCCTGGGGGACTGTTCGCTCTCTGGGAGAACAACCCGTGGAACCCCGGCACTCGCTATGTCATGAGTCGCATTCCGTTTGATCGAGACGCGATAACGCTCTCGGTGCTGGAAGCGCGTCGACTACTGCAGTCCGGCGGCTTTGAAGTTCTCCGCACTGACTTCCTGTTTGTGTTTCCGCATGCCTTGAGGTGGTTTCGAGGTCTCGAACCCGCGCTAAGCAGACTCCCGCTTGGCGCCCAGTACCAAGTCCTTGCCCGCAAAGTGTGAGCCCGCTCTTCAAAGAAGAGATCAGTCGTTGGATCCAGCGAGGATCGATGACCAATGAAGCACAGAAGGCCCGCCTGAGAACTGAAGCGGGCTTTGTCGAATATGGTCCTTCCGGGATCTGAGTGGGTAACGCTGCAAAACCGGCGTGGCGCATCGGCCTCGTGACGTTGGACACGACGGAGGAGTGTCAACCGGTTACCTCAACAACGTCGTGTATGAAAGTCCTGACTGTACGGGCGTACCGTACCAACTTGGTCCAGCGTCCTCTTCCACCCGTTCACGGCCGGTCACTGCACGCAGTCGCCGACCCGCTTACCCGTGAGTTTCATGGACATGTCGCCCTGTGGCATGTTCATCTTCATCGTCCCGGTATAGCTGTCATCAACGAACGTCATCTCACCGGTACTCGTCATGGGCTGCGGCGTTGAGCACGCCATCCGCCACGTCACCGTGTTGCCGGATACTTTGTAGTCCGATACCTTGCAATCCTGGCTCGCACCCCGACCGGCCTGTGGTCCTCGCGGCAGCGCGTTGGCCGGGTCCTTCAGTTGCTCCGGCGTGACGCATTGAGTGGTCTTCGTCTCCGGCATCTGCACCGGCATGTTCGGCATCTGCATCTGCATCGTAATCTCCCAGCGTCCCGCGCGCATAGGCGACTGCGCGCCTAGAGCCGTTGCGCCGATGACGAGCGCGCCAACAACGACTGATGTAGCCTTCATGTTTTCCTCCTGACAAAGGTCGATTCAATGAGATCGCCCAAACGCTCGAGTCTACATCAGCCGGAGCCGCTCGAGTGGTTTTCGTGGAGAAGGTTTTCGGGTGCTTCGGCTGTGTCGCTCTTAATGAGCGGCAAATCAAGTCCCTCACTCTCTAGCCACAGCTCGGTTTCGTCCATGCTGAGTGTGGGGATCCGTTTAGTCCGTTCTGTAGTGAACTTCGTAACGATATGAAGATATAGCTTGCGACCGGGACAGGAACACCTCAATTTATCCCGGAGCGTTCACCCAGACCGCGTCGGTTGCAACAGCATCAGAGTGAGAGCGAGGACAGCATGAATTGCGGACCGCGACTCCGAAGCCTGATATTCATCGTCGGAACGTTCGGCATGGCTGACGTGGTGAATGCGCAGCCTCCGCCGATCGATCTCGGCGCACTGGGTGGAACGTTCAGCCACCCCATCGACATGAATGACAGTGGCCACGGAATCGCATAGCTGGTGGCGGAACCGGCGCTGTGGGGTCGTCAAAGACTGGACTCGCATCTCAGGTAGTTCTCGTCGCGGTGCATGGGGTTCATCCTCGAGAAACCCGAAAAACCGCGACCGAGTCGCATTCACTCGATGAGTCACGTGACCACGTCATCGCCATCACTTCGCCGGCGTTCGGCGCCTCGCAGTTCTGCCGCTCGCGTGAAATCTCAGTCGTGTTGACGCGGCGACGTTTCCTTTCAGCACGATCGCGATTTGACGAAGCGCGTGATCATTGTCGGCGGCCGTATTGGAAACAATGCAGTCGGAGGGCGCGAAGATCTTGTATTCGCGCATGTAGGCGTCGTTGGCGGTGAAGAGGACGCAGATGTTGCCGGCGATGCCGGTGAGAATCACCCGTCGGATGCCCAAGGTCTCAAGCAGTGTGTCCAGGGTGGTATCGAAGAATCCGGAATGTTTGGGCTTTAACACGAAGTAGTCGCGCGCGGTCGGCCGGAGACGCCCCGACACCCGGTGGCCTGGAGAGGAGCGCGCGGTGCAATGTGCGACGGTGCGGCGAAAATCGGACCGCCACTGCCCGAAGTTATCGTTGATGTAGATGGTCGGCACGCCGGCGGCTGTGACCCGGCGCTTGAGACGGGCGAGTGGCGCGGCCATCGAGTCCGCCTGCGCAACCAACGCCTCGGACCCGTCGAACGCCAGATCGTTAATGACGTCGATCAGCAGGAGCGCCGTCCCTGCGACCGGGACCGCGATCGGAGTCTCGTCGGCGCTGGCGCGCGTCGTTCCCGTCTGAGTCGCCGTTCGCGCCATTGCACCGAAGACCTAGTCGTTGGCTTTCTTGTCAGACCCGGGCTCAGCCATGCGGCGATGTTGTTCGGCCAGGACCCCGGCAGGCGTGACGCTGGCGATGGCTGACTGGAGCTTGTTCTTCCATCCGCTCACCACGTCGTGCGCGGCGGGCACAAGCGCGAGCAGCGGGGTGACGACGAGAGTGGGTCTAATGGGCATCCACACTCCTCCTTCAGCCACCGGATGAGTTCCGGTCAGCTGAACCGGACAGTGCAAAATCGCGGCCGCGAAATTTGGCACGCACCTCAGGAGGAACGGGCCGGTAGACGCCCCTGCGGCGTTTCTTGAGGCTTTCAAAAACGATGCGGCCTTCCCTTCAGGTCTACGCGTTTCGGCTGTGTAGCTCCCAATGAACCCTAAGGGGCGTGCGGCGTTCTGGAAGCGACCCCCCGGCCTAGTCGTGTAACTGGCCGCGGTCGCGGTCACGCCGCTCGATATGTGCTGGTGAACGGGATTCCAATAGGGTGCGAATCCCGGTCGCGCCTGACTCGGGCACATTCGGGTGCTCACCATGGCACCTCGTCGCCTCGCTCCACCAGCACGGCATCAGTGGCCTCAGCGAGCCGCGGAACTTCGGCGGCTTGCGGCTCGCCGCGCTCCATGGCCGCGCGTGCTTCCGCGATCCACTCAGCGATCTGCGCGAGCCAATCGCGCGGAACCCACGCAAGGCTGTGCCGGTGCCCGGTGCCTCCACGGTCAACGTCGGATGGAAACCGGTGCGGTCGAGAATCATGCCCGCCGCACGCACGGCCGTCTGGATTGCGGTCGGCATCACTCCGGCCACAGTGTTCACAAGGTGGCGCACTCCGCGTGGCGCGGTAGAGCACCTCGAGCGCCGGTTCGACGAGCATCAGTAGCCGTTCCCGTGCGGCTCGCTGTAACGCGGAAATCGCGCCTCCGTGCATCACACAAACGAAACCGCCGACGATCGGTGCGCGGCCACAGCGTTTACCGTTATGTGGCGCACCGTCTCGCTGAGCGCCTTATGTGCGGGCTCGACGAAAGAATGTCGTCGATGGGATAGCTCGTGATGATCCTGGTTTTGGGGGATTCATGGGTTTCGACCAGGCTCGCCCCGCGTGCTAATAGAACTGCTGGTGCTGGCCTTCCGAAGCTGGATTGGCTTGAGTAGATACCTGCAAACCCTAGAAACCGGTAACACGGGTTTTCTGGGTTTCTCTACTGACGTCATCAACACGCGATCGCTGCCCGATCGCCTCCTCGGTTCGCAGCAAAACGACTGTCGACCTACGGTCACGATCCTTGTGCTGGTGTAACGACGAACGCTCACGCTCTTCCCTGACGACTCTGCCAGCAGCGACACGTGACCTTCGATCAATTTGTCCGGCAGAGGCAAAGACGGCTTCGCGTTGCTGGAATCGCATCGGGGCTATTGGCATGAGGTATCTGCGAGACGGCCCGCCGAAGCCCGGCGTGGAGCACTGTACATCTCGAAGTACATCGCGGCGTGCGCGGTCGGGCTGTTTCGACGCCGCGCTGAATTTGTTGTGGGATGAGACTGTTGCAGATCACTGCGAGAGTCGATCGCTCGGTGAAAGAATCCGCGGTTGCCGCGAAATATCGCGGTGACAAGAAGGATCGGTTCTACTCGCCACTCGGCAGCTGCGGAGTGTTGGTTGGCACAACGGTTGCGCTGCGGTACGGAGTATTCCCGGGACGAGCAAAAGCGAGAAGGAAATCCCCGATGAAGACCGCACAGAGAATCCGATTCGCAATCGTTCTCATCATGGCGCTCGGCCTGACGACAGCCGCCGGTGCGCAATCCGGGTACGAGGCGCTGATCAACCTCACGCCCATGGCTGCGGGCAGCTCGGCACTCGCCGTGAACAACAGCGGCCAGGCGGTGGGCTGGTACACTTTTGGTCCTCCTCGTTTGAACGAATCTGGCCCGTTCTCGTGGACGCCGACGGGCGGTCTGGTCTGCCATAGGCCCGGTCGAAGAGGGAAACCTGGCGGTTGCCGTGAACGACGGCGGCCAGGTGGTCGGCTCCATCCTCTCGTTTGACCGCCATGCGTTCTTGTGGACCCTACCTACGGGGATAATCGACCTCGGCACCCTCGGCGGCACGACCAGTGCGGCCACGGCCATCAACGCCAGCGGACAGGTCACCGGCTGGAGCCAAATTAACGCCCTGGGCACGACACACGCCTTCTTATGGACGGCGGCCGGCGGGATGCGTGACCTCGGCACGCTCGGGGGCGATCGCAGCGAGGCGCGCGCCATCAACAACACCGGTCGCGTCGTCGGCTGGAGCTGGGGCAGGAGCGAGATCGGCGGGTTCACTCACGCGTTCTCGTGGACGGCGTCAGAGGGGATGGTCGATCTCGGCACGCTCGGCGGGCGTGACAGCGACGCCGTGGCCGTGAACGCCAGTGACCGCGTGGTCGGCTGGAGCGAGATTGCCATCGGGGACGATGCCGTGCACGCCTTCTCATGGACGCCGACCGGCGGGATGGTCGATCTCGGCACACTCGGCGGCGTGAGCAGCAAGGCCACCGCCGTGAGCGCCACCGGTCAAATCGTCGGCTGGAGCGAGATTGCCATCGGGGACGACGCCGTGCACGCCTTCTCGTGGACGCCGACCGGCGGCATGCTGGACCTGGGCACGCTCGGCCGCCGTGACAGCGAGGCCCTCGCGGTCAACACCGCCGGCCGGGTCGCGGGTTCCGTCTATACGCCGAAGGCCCTCCCGAACGGGAACTGGGACCGGCGCGCGTTCTCGTGGACCGCAGCAGAGGGGATGGTCGATCTCGGCACCCTCGGGCAGGGCTGGGAGAGCTACGCAAACGCTCTCAATGAGCGGGGCGACATGTCGGGGGGAGTAGACGCGGCCCTCCCCCCTACGACTACGAAATTGCCCCACCTTTCTACGCCACGATGTGGCGGCGGGAGCAGCCCGACGACTGGACGTTCTGCGCGCCGGAAGGCGGCGTGTGCGCCTTCACCGGCACGAACGAGGTGCGCTACGGGGCCAACGGCGCGTTTGTCTACCGGACGTTGACCGATGGCACTGCATGTAACAACGCGGTGTTCGGCGACCCGATTTACGGGACCGTCAAGGTCTGCGCGATCAGGAGCACGCCTCCGTCGATAGAGTGGATTTTCTGCGCGCCGGAGAACGGCGTGTGCGCCTTCACCGGCACGAACGAAGTGCGCTACGGGGCCAACGGCGCGTTTGTCTACCGCGCGTTGACCGACGGCACGCCGTGTACCAACGACGTGTTCGGCGACCCGATCTACGGCACGGTGAAACAGTGCGCGCTTAAGGAACCCGCCGGTCACGGAGTGGACCTTTTGCGCGCCGGAACACGGCGTCTGTGCGTTCACCGGCACGGCCGAGGTGCGCTACGGCGCCTACGGCGTGTACGTCTACCGGACCTTGACCGATGGCACCGCGTGTACCAACGAGGTGTTCGGCGACCCCCTGTACGGCGTGGTCAAGAGCTGCGATCTCAGAACACCCACACTGACGTTCACCGAGTACCCGCTCGGGCCCACTACCCGGCCCGACATCACGACTGGACCGGATGGGGCGCTGTGGTTTACCGATACCCTGCATCAGGGCGCGATCGGCCGCATCACGACATCGGGCGTCGTCACCTATCTCTGTTACTGGACGCCGTCCCGTTCAGTACCCAACAGGGAAGTTTCCTTTCAGCATCACCGCAGGTTCTGACGGAGCCGTCGGTTTACAGAGCGGGTCGAAGATCGGTCGCATTTCCTGGAACGCACTTCAGAGGTGAAGCCATGAAAACACGTCTTTTTCGACCGCTGCTTTTGGGCTGCATGGTGGCGACGGTGTCCGTTCTGATGGAGGGGGCGGCCGCGGCACAAGACGCCGGGTCAGTCGAGGCGACGGCGCGTTTCCCCGCAGAGACGCTGCCTCCGGAATTCGCCAGGTTCCCCCCGGGGTGCGAGAGGATTGGACTGGGGGTGCAGGCTCATCGCGACGGCGCGACAGGCGCCGCAGCGGTAGCAACCCAGCTCTTCATATTCACCACGGCTAATTGCGGTGCAACCATCGAGCTGTTTGCGTGGGACATTGGCACGGCCAACACACAATCTGTATGTGGTGGGGAAGGGGTGCCGTGCGCACCGTCGACCCCAGTGGAAGACGACGAGTTCCAGGTCGGACCCACGCTCACCACCGCCTCGCTGAGCACCAAGGTGTACTTGTGCAACATGGAGTTCTTGCTCTCCGATCCGCCCGAGGACAGGCACTGTTCCGCAAATGAGATGTTCACGCTCACCGTCGACGTGACGTGGACGGCAACGGGCGAATTGACCTCCGGCGCGGAAGGTCAGCTTTGTCGTACAGCCCGGGCGGATGCCACCATTACGCTCGAGAGTTTCAATTATCACGTGGTGGATTCCGCGTTCGAAACAACGGAGTCGGCCAGCCTGTGTGGCGACACTCCGTGGAACTTCTGCGCGCCGGAAGGCGGTCTGTGCGCCTTCACCGGCACGACCGAGGTGCGCTACGGGGCCGACGGGACGTATGTCTACCAGACATTCACTGATGGCACCGCGTGTAACAACGCGGTGTTCGGCGATCCTCTCTTCGGCACGCGGAAATCCTGCGCGATCAGAATCCTGCCGGCCCCGACCGAGTGGACCGTCTGCGCGACGGAAGGCGGTGTGTGCGCCTTCACCGGCTCGATGGAGGTGCGCTACGGCGCCGACGGCGCGTATGTCTACCAGACGTTGGCGAATGGCACCGCCTGCACCAACGCCGTGTTCGGCGATCCCATTTACGGCACGGTGAAAGAGTGCGCCATCAGGGTCCCGCCTCCGCCGACGGACTGGACGTTCTGCGTGGCGGAAGGTGGTGTGTGCGCGTTCACCGGCGCAAAGAGGTGCGCTACGGCGCCGACGGCGTGTACGTCTACCAGACGTTACTTGACGGCATCGCCTGTGCCAACTGGGTGTTCGGTGACCCCATCTACGGCGTGGTCAAGTACTGTAGTCTTCGAACCGCCTCACCATCGCCACCGCAGCCATAGAGTCCTGCGCTGGGTATGAACCGAAACGCTGGCCCGAGGGCTGCTCCCTCGGGCCGGCTGCGTCGTCGCCCGCTCCCGACGCGGAGGTCGTCTCCCAGCAGATAAATTTGGCGCTTGCGTTTACGTGGCGAGCTACGCCACCCGTCCCACGGGGCCGCGTTGCGATGAACGCGGTAAATGGCGTAATTCCCGGTGGGGACGCTACCCAGATAGGTGCGACTAAGCCCGTCCAGCAACCCGGTACACGTGACGTGGCGGAACGCGTACTACGTGGAAGCGGCTGAAGAATCGCTTGGCTGGCCGGAGTTCTTGACGAAGAACATCTTGCGGCAGTCCAGGCAGCGATACATCGAGCTCAGGCCGGTGTCCCCTATCTTGGCCGTCTCGGAAGGACCGCACAGCGGACAAGGGGGACGGGGGGACGTGGAGGAGCCGGGGCTGTGGGCCCAGATAATCATGCAACCTCTACATATGGGGAGGGCGCCAGACTATCATATTTTGATGGAATGAAGGCAAAATGTGGGCGGGGGAGACGCTAACGCATTCCGGTCATCGAGCCGGGGCCCCGAATGTAAGACGATCGTCTTCGGGAATGCGAATGTGGAAGGAGGGTCCAGAGCGACTCGCGGCGACCTCCTCGGTCGCGGCTTCTGGTACGGCTGAACAGCTAGAAAAACCCTTGTGTCGATCGTCGCCGTAATTCAGAACCTGACCATCACGCCACCGCGACGCTTCTCGACCCCTGCGGCGTTTCTTGAGGCTTTCAAAAACGATGCGGCCTTCCTTCAGGTCTACGCGTTTCGGCGGTGTAGCTCCTAATGATCCCTAAGGTGCGTGCGGCGTTCTCGTCGCGGTGCATGGGGTTCATCCTCGAGACCTGAAAAACCGTGACCGCGCGCCTGGCCGTAGCGTTTTGTCGCGGTGCGTCCTTCCGTAGCCCGTCGTAGTCGGTGGTCTGGAGTTCGATCCAGACTTCGTGATCGCCAAACATGAGAACCGCATCAAATCGGGTGAAGTGAGCCAACGATCACGCTGGCTGTGCTCGAGCTCTACTTGGCTCGCTCGCCGGGTAAGTCAAGAACGGTGTGTATTCGGATTGCGGAGGCGTATGTCACGCCGGTTCAAGGTTGGCGTGGAACGGAGGGGCGTCAAAATCTGGCGGCCCCTCCATTCGAATCGTCAACACCGCGATTCAGACGCTGCCGCCGCCGTGCATCGACGTGGCCGTCTCGGCGGCGTCGCTGCCGACCGAGCCGCCCCCGTCCGGACCTTCGCCGGACCGGCTGCCGCGCGAGGCGATGTTGCCACCGAGATCGCCGCCGCCGCCGCTGTCGGGGTCCGTGCCTGACGCGGCAATCACGGATCGGGATCGCGAGCCACCAACGTCACCTCCACCCTCGCCCGCGGCGAGTTCTGCGTCGTCGGTGGTGTCCGGGGAAAACCCGCCCCCGTTCTCGCCTTCGATGACCTTCGGATTGCGCACGCCCTTCACGGCGTCGCGGTCGTCCGCGCCGCCGTCGGAGCCGCGATCGCGCCGTGCGGACGGAGCGCGCCCGCGCGCGGCTTTCGCGGCCACCTTCCGGACACCCGCGTCCGGGTCAGACAGCAACTCCGCCGCCACGTCGCTCGAGACGTCGGCGCGTTTCTGCAAGCCAGCCGCAGCCGCGACGCGTACCGTCGCGTGGTCGCTGCGCGCCGCCTGCTCGAGCACTCGCGTCGCCTGCTCGTCGGGGATTAGCGAAGCGAGGTAGGCGGCCTTCGACGCCAGGAGAGGCTCGGCCCCTCGGACCAGCGATTCGAGAACCGGCAGGGCCTCGGCGCCCAGCGCGGCCGCGGCGGCCTTGTAGTCGGGTTCTTCCGGATCGAGATACTTGCGGACCTGGGCTTCATTTGCCATGTCGTTCCCCTACCAATCCTGCGTCAGGTTGCTGTTCAACATCGTCGTAACCTCGCTGTTGATGAGGTCCGGCGGCGGGTTGGTGATGTTGCTGGTGCCGTTGCCGGTCATCAGCCGATCATTGTTGTTGACGTGTGACAGACCGAGCACGTGCCCCACTTCGTGCGCCATCGTCCACTGCGTCGCGCCCTGGACGACGCAACAGGATGGCTGATTGGCGGGGTGCGCTGCGCAGCCGTTGAAGGGCGGCACGGTCGAGCGCACGAAATAGACCGCGACGTCGTTCGCAGCGACGTTGTTGCGGTTGCCGTACAGCTGGTTCTGTTCCGCAGTCGTGTTGCCCATCGTGCACGCGCCAACGTCCAGATCGTTGAGGTTCGCGAGATTCAGCGTCTCGGTCGATCCGAGCTCCACGTCGACGCCGGACGCGTTGTAGACCTGGCGCATGCGGTCGAGCATGGTCACCGGGGCGATGGTCGGCGTCGTGAGCGTCTTGAAGTGCAGCCGCACCCACGGACGTGTCGGCACCGCGGGGGCATCGACGATGTCCAGGTGGATCAAGCGCAGGCTCCGATCGGCCAGCTCACGCCACTTCGCCACGAAGTTCTGCCAGCGCGTGTTGCCCCACAGGTAATAGCCGTCGTTCCCGGGACGCCACACCCCCGCATACCGCCGTTGTCCGTTGACGATGTGACTGTCGATCACCGTCAGGCGCAGCCCCTGGGGAGCAAGCTCCTGCCACTTGGCGACGAAATTGTTCCAGTCGGCGTTGACCCAGAGGTAGTGGCCGCCCGTCCCGGCGCGCCAGATTCCCGAGTAGCGCACCTGCCCGCCGACGACTTCCGTGCTGAGGTCGACGAGCCTCAGGTTCTGCGCGTTCAGCTCTTCCCACTTGCTGCGGAAGCTGTCCCACGCGACGTTGCCCCAGAGGTAGTGGCCGTCGTTGCCTGGCCCCCACACGCCGAAGTAACGGAGTTGACCTCCGACGAGCTTCGACTTGAACACCGTCAGCCGCAGCCCTTGAGGAGCAAGCTCCTGCCACTTCGCGATGAAGTTGTTCCAGTCGGCGTTGACCCAGAGGTAGTGACCGCCGGTGCCGGCCTGCCAGACGCCCGAGTAGCGAGTCTCTCCGCCCGAAACGTGCACCTCGAGATCCACAAGGCGCATGTTTTGTCCGCTCAGCTCCTGCCACTTGGCCTTGAAGCTGTCCCAGTTTACGTTGGCCCACAGGTAGTAGGGCCCGGTCCCCTGTCGCCAGATGCCCGAGTAAGAGTTCATGCTCAACCCTTTTTCTGTTGAAGACGCGTTTCCGCCAGCGGGGTGCCCTGCCGTTGAGCGCTCTTGGGGGACGATGTCACGAATGATACGTCCGATTGCCGCCGTCGCGGCGATGGTGCTCGGAGCAGTTTTCGTGGAGAAGGTCTTTCGGGTTTCTTACGGATCAACCCCCTGCACCGCTACAACACGCACTTAAGATTTCAAGGCGCCTCGATGTGGGGCGCACATACCGCTCTTCGACCATCGCCGCCAGCGCGCGGCGCGCGCCCGCTTCTTGCGGGCCATAGGTACTCCAGTCCGTTGGCATCGATCGACCCAAGCGCTACTTGTATAAACGGCGTGGAGGGCAAAAGCGAACGCGTGAGACGCGGGTGGCGTAGAAAAGCGTGTCCTTCGCCGTTCGCATGGCCGACGCTAGGTCCTACCTCGAGCGGTTTTCCCTGGAGAAGGTTTTTCGGGTTTCGGCGCTGGCGCGTGGCGAGGACAAATCGCTCAGCCATTAGGACGGAAAAAGCGTTGCCGTTTTACGGGCGGTTTCATCACGGCGGGTGAGGGGGTTGCGAAAAGCGGGGGGTAGCCTGCGGCTACATTAAACCCGCTCCATTCATCGCGCTTTCGCATGGCGAGGGAGAGGTCCGCACTTCGCAGTCATAGACTCACTGGGGTGCGCGAACGCGATCGATCAACCAGACCTGAAGGGAAGCTAACCCGTCCCATCCTCGAAGGTCACTGATCATCAGGCGAGGACATCCTACGAAACATCAGCAGGTGCCTGCCGTCTGAATGAGTTGAAAAGTGGCGAGCGCCACAGAATCGTCTTCTCTTGTTGGTCGGACTGCGGCCTGACTTGCAAATGATCGGGTCAGGCCAAGCCTCTCGAATACCGCTCGACCAGCTGCCGACGCTGCGCGATTCCCCGGTCGTTCCTGCAGAATTCCTAACGAGAAAATGCAAGACCTCGCGTCACATCGATGCCGCTGTTTTCGACTCTCCCGATGATGCTCTCTGACGAGACGAACCCGAAGAACTGTGCCACGTCCTCATTCTGTCGGTAGTCTGCGATCACCACGTAGTGCCCCTCTGGAACAACGCGATTGACTGGGCGGCTTCCATAAATAGCGGCGAAATCGCGTGATACCCAGGAAACCGGCATTTCGTTCACGAACACGCCGGAAGTATCCACACGAACGCGATCACCTGCAATGGCAACGACGCGAGGATTTGGACTCGGTTTCATCTGTTCCTGAGACTCGACTCGGACAGTGTCGCCACGGTTGTAGCTCTGCGGAGTTTGCGCGACCACCGATCCAGTCACGAGAACGACCACGAGGACGATGAGGGTCCGCATGAGAACGCTCCTTTCTGGTTCCAGCCGGAATCCATCCGATTATGCGCCCGTTGCAGCACGAACCTACCTCTACTGCCTACCCACGAAGGCTTTTCAGGTTTGGGTTACGACATGCTCCCCCTCGGCGCAGTCACCGTCTCCAGGCCGCTCTACCAACGTCTCGAACTCCTGCTCGATCGTCTCCGCCTGCTTGGGGTCAACGAACACGCCGTAGAAAGTTCCATTCGCGGGACCACCGAAGTCGTAGCGATCTGCCACCAGATGGAACCTCGGGGCGCTTCCACGATCGATCCATTCGGTGTACGGAACGAAAACGACGGCCGGTATCGCCGAGGCGCGCGACGCGCACGCCCTCTAGGGAGACGGTGGACCCGTGCGGGTATCTTCCAGAGACTAAGCCGCTAAAACGGCGGTCTTCGACATGCAAGAGGCCGGCTAATCCCTATAATCGGTTTCGCGCCAGATGCCTTCGTGGAGCCATTGAACGCACCCACCGAGGTGGCCCGGGGGTCAAGACCGTCGAGCTTCTACGCTTCGGGAGGCTCTAATAGGGCGCTGGGGCGAGCCAAAATCCGCTCTGTTCAATCTGGAACACCTACCCAAACGGAGATCGCCTACAGTGACGTCTCGTTGCTGAATGTGCGCCATTCGCCTGATCTATAGGTCAGGACCGTCCGTAGTCACTACCTGCCGCAAACATAAAGGAGCCTTCATGCCATCACGCTTATGGATCGCCGCGTTGGGCGTCATGCTCGTCGCATATCCGCTCGTCAGCTCGGCGCAGGTGCCGCAGAGCGCGCTTGGTACATGGAAACTCAACGTCGCGAAATCTCAGGTACAGTCCTGGGCCTGCCCCCAAAAGTCAGGTCACGCTCATCGAATCGGTGGCGGGTGGGGGCACGAAGATGTCGGTCGACTCCGTCGATGCCGCGGGTAAGTCCATCCACAATGAGATCGCCACGATGTTCGACGGCAAAGAAGCCGAGTGGAAGGGCGCCGCCGCGCCGACGACACGAGCGTACTCGCGAATCGACGACCGCACCTTCCAGTGGGTTGAGCGCATCAACGGTAAAGTCGGCGTTTCCGGCCGCTCGACCATCTCCGCGGACGGGAAGACTCGCACCAACGTCGTAACCGGCACCGGCCCGGACGGTAAGCCGGTAAACAACACGACCGTGCTAGAACGGCAGTAGTTGCGGCCGTCCACGCGTCGCACACAGTAAGAGGTCATGGATGGCAATCGTTCTCAGGCGTAACGCGGTCGGACTACGACTTGGCCCCCAAAGAAGTGGTGTCCGATAACAGCCACCGAACGGAATCCACCGTCCACGCGATAGGCGCCGGAAGCCGCCTCGCGGACCCTATGAAGTCGTCGCCCTGATTGGCGAGGGCGGCATGGGCACGGTCTGGCGAGCCCATTACACCGGGCTCAAGCGGGCCGACGCCCTGAAAGTGCTCCCGGATGCCTTCGCGTCGGACCCGGACTCCCCAAAACAGTAGAACCTTAGCCCAGCCTTAAGGAGCAGGTTCTCGCTTGAGCGGCCGTGTGATGTTCGCGCCACACCGAGCGTCTCTAAACGGAACGTGGCGAAGGACCGCCAGGCGGCGGTTTCACGACGAAGAACATGACGCGGCAGTCCAGGCAGCGGTACATGGTCGTCAGGGGAGTTTCCCCCGTCTTGGTCGTGTGGGTTTGATGACACTGCGGGCATGGGGGCGTCGCCGCGTCACCTGCCAAGGTTCCTCGGTAATAGGAAGCGGGGCGGCGCGCCCATTTCTAGTGTTAACGAAAAGGGACGCTCGATCGAACGAGCGTCCCTTCCCGGGCTTCCTCCCGTCGAACGGCGGACGGACCAAGTAGCCTGCACTGATCTCGGTATTAGGTCGATCCGGCCGTAGGCGAACGGGAGGCGAACGATGGCGTTTACTAAATTAACGTCCGGCCGGATGGGAATTAGGCCGCCGAGATTGACGCGACGAAATGCTGGGCGTGGCAGATGAACCGCGCCGGTCGGCGGGGACTGTCTTCAGGCGCTCTAGGCGCATGATTCGGTGCGAGTGCAGTTGATGCCGCCGAGAACAGAGCGGTGACTTGTGGTTGATTTGGACCACGCACAAAAAAGCGAGGGGGACACACGTTCGTACCTTTGCGGCGCATCCGCACGGCAGCACCGTACTCGCGCCGGGCTTCGGGGGCGGCCACATCATGTTGAATAGAGCCGCTACAAAGTTGGGTCCCGGCTTAGGGTTGGTGATGTTCGCGGCCGACTGCGCAGATCCGCGCGTCGGTGCTCGTCAGTATGGCCGCGTTGCTTTATTTCGATCCCGTAATCAAAGTCGAGACCACGACACGTTGTGTCGGCGGCACGGACGTACGGCCCTGCGGCGTTTCTTGAGGCTTTCAAAGCGATGTGGCCTTCCTGCAGGTCTACTACGCGTGTCGGCTGCGTAACTCTGATCCCTAAGGTGCGTGCGGCGTTCTCGTCGCGGTGCATGGTGTTCATCCCTAAGAAACCCGAAAAGCCTTCTCCACGAAAACGGCTCGATCACCGGTCGATGGTGTAGCGAGGCATCTTGTTTAGCGGCTTGCGCGAGCCCGCAGCCTGCGAGATGCTACCGCATGTAAAGCGGCAAATGCATGTGACTCAGACGGACCCACGGTGATTCTGGTGAACGAGCGCGGGTGAAAAGGAGGAGTAGGAGCGGATGGTCACAAGAGGCTGGAGGGTAGCGTGATTCCGTGGGCTGTAATTCTGAAGCACGCTCCCGCAATGCTCGCAGCAGCGGACGCGCTGCTGGTTCGCGCGAGACGTAGTAGCGCAGAAGGCACGACGCGAGGCAGCGAAGCCCGGCTTGCCAGCTTGGAGCAAAGATCGAGCGAGTCTGCTCAGCTGCTTCAAGACATAGCGCAACAGATTCAGGCGCTGGCCCTTGCTCAAGAGATCGCAGTGCGTCGAACACGGATTGCTATCGGCGTCGCTGCCGCTGCCGGCATCCTTGCTGCGGGCGCTTGTATTCTGGCGTTCGTTGTGTAGCCAACTCTGGCGATGAACTTCGTGATAGTCGACGGCCTGAGTAGGGTCGGTAATGACTCGCCAGTTCAATCTGGAATGGCCGCGCCCCAGCCTTTAACGCACTGCCAACACTAATGAGTGCTAATCAAATACCCGCGCAACACGAGTTCGAGGATCCTGGCCGATCTCACCAAGCTGGGGCCGAACTCAGCCGAGCCTGGACAGATTGCCGTGTTCGATGCGACGACAACACCCGTCGTCAGCTGTTCAGTCCCGGATACGGCGCCACGCTCGGAGCCCACTTCGATCGTGCGCGAGAGGAACACTTGAGTGAAGGTCGTGCCGCTACCAATCTGGAGCCTGGTCCGGACGGTCCCTCCTGCTGTGAGTGGCAGGCCTGTTGAGAGGGCGTCAACGGTCCACTCCACGTCTGTGATTACGAGTTGTCTTGCCGCAGGAACCGTAAACGGGTCGGACGCGCGTGTCCCATCCGGCCACACGCGAAACAGGGCCCTGCCGTTGAAAGACGCGGAGGAAGGGCAGGCACTCTCGACGCGGCCACTGAGACTCCCGTCGCGCAAGACGACGTGGTCGCTGATGTCCTGTCCCTGGTGGCTGATTTGGGCCGCAGCAGGTCCGCCGGCCAGCGTCACGGCGGCGACCACGACGCAAGCCCACGTGGTTGTGGAGCGCATGCAAACTCCTTCTCTACGTGTTCCCCTAATGCTCGGGGGAACGATGGGTTGAACCTACGTCGTGGCGGAGAGGCGGCGGATGCCCGCAGCGCCCTGACAGGACCTACACGCTTCAACGACCGGGAGGCGCAGACCGAACAATCATTTCGCCGTCCATGCAAAGCCATTTGGATGCGCGGAGGCGAACAGCACATGCGCCGTTTAGGCGAAGTCGCAGCCTGAAGATGGCTGGCATGGGAGTTCATCCCCAAGACAAGAAATGCAAATGCCTCGTCCGGCTAACGGGGGTCCATGATGGGGCGCGATGTGGATGCCCTCACACCGGCCGCCATCACTTCAGGATTCGGCGCCTGCTCGGCAGCGGCTTCGGGTACGGCCGAACAGATTAGAAAACCCTTGTGTCGATCGCCGCCGTCATTCAGAACCTTCCCATCACGCCACCGCGAGCTCTTCCTCGCCCGTGGGCTCTTCGCCCGTTTTCAGTGCGGCCCAGTTGTAGTCCGGGTTGACTGAGAAGAACACAGGATTTTCGTTGCGAAGGATATCCAGCGTGAGGTGGAGACGATCCAGAGGCATGAACGCATTGATGATCCCATTCGGGTGTACGACGAACTTTTGCGCGCCAGAGTAGCCGGCGATGAAATCAATATAGCCGCGGTACTGGTTCGTGTCATCGTGCATGTACACGCGGACGGGCTGCCCGCTACCCACCAGCTCGAACACCTGATACTTTGCGACAGTGAACGTGGTCATTGACGGCCTCCTCTGAAGTGATGACATCAAGCCCGCCGAAGGCGGTTACTCAATTGAATTAAACGCCAGCCGGGGTCAGCCCGAACGGTTCCGCTCGAGCAGTTCTCGTGGAGAAACGGGCGGAGGTCCCTTATCGCGGTCCTCGCGGCTGGTGATCGCCCGACGCCGCCTGGGCGGCTTTCCGGGCAGGCTATACGATGTCCGCTGCGCCGACGGTTCATTTCCTGTTCGAGCGGGGACGAACTCACACTCAGTCATAGCGTCGAAGGATCGTCTGCCGCCGACGGTCGCTTCGCCGTTGCGCGGCGTCGGCAGGGTCGGCAAGGAAAATGGGAGCAGCCACCTCGCGTGCCGGGCTCGAATGATAAAGTTTGCCCGTTCATGGGACATCCAATCGCAGACATCATCGCTAGCTACCAGCGCAACGCATCGCTGGCAGACGCGTCCACGATTCCCGCGGAGTGGTACACGGACCCGCGCGTGCTGGACCTGGAGCGCCGGACGGTGTTCTCGCGTGCCTGGCAGGTTGCGGGTCGAGTTGACCAGCTTCGGCGGCCGGGCCAGTACGTCGCCTGCGAAACCGCGGCCGGCGAACCGATCGTCCTGGTCCGCGGGAGCGACGACGAGCTGCGCGGCTTCTTCAATGTCTGCCGCCACCACGCCGCGGCCGTGGCCACCGCGCCGGAAGGGTGCGCCACCCACCTGCGATGCCCGTATCATGGCTGGACCTACTCGCTCGCAGGAGAGCTCAAAGGCACTCCTGACTTCGCCGGCGTCCGTGACTTCGATCGGTCGTCCAACGGCCTGGTGCCGGTCTCCACCGACGTCTGGGAGAAGTGGGTATTCGTCAGGCTCGACCGTGAGGGCTCTTCACTCGCCGGGTTTCTCGGGAAGGACCTGACCGGCCGGTTCTCCGCACACGAGTTGGGCGGCCTGCAGTGGATGGAGCGGCGCTCGTACTCTGGTGGACTGCAACTGGAAGGTCTTCGTCGACAACTATCTCGACGGCGGGTATCACGTTCCACACCTGCACAAAGGGCTCGACAGCGTCCTCGACTACAGCACGTACACCATCGAAAACGGGGATCGCTTCTGCCTCCAGTCGAGCCCGATGGTCGCAGGTGGCGCTGACGTCCGGACCGGCGCAGTGCGGACCGGGGAACGCGCCCTCTACTTGTGGGTGTATCCCAATTTCATGATCAACTGCTACGCAGGCGCAGTGGACACCAATCTCGTGATCCCTCGAGGCCCGGACCGCACCGAGGTCATCTTCGATTTCTTCTTTGCGGATGTGACGGAGACTGCCCGCGCCCGCAACCTCGAGAGCATCGCGATCAGCGAGCAGATTCAGCAGGAGGACGTCGCGATCTGCGCGTCCGTGCAGCGTGGGCTGCAGTCTCGCGCGTACACAGCCGGCCGGCTCTCGGTCAGGCGCGAGGCCGGGGAGCACCTCTTTCACAGGCTGCTCTACGACGATTTGACCGCCGGGCTCGACGGGTAGCTGCGACCGGTATGTCAGACGGCCGGCTGCTGCGCGTGCTCGGCGTGGGCTTCGGTCTTGCCGTCATCATCGGCAACACGATCGGCGCGGGGATCTTCCGCGCGCCGGGGCAGGTTGCCGCTCATCTGCGTGACCCGGGTCTCTTCGTTGCCGCGTGGGCCGCAGGGGGCCTCTATGCACTCATCGGCGCGATTCAGATCGCGGAGCTGGGGACGACACTTCCGCGCTCGGGCGGCCAGTACGTCTTCTCCCGCTACGCACTCGGGGAATACGCCGGCTTTCTCGTCGGATGGAGCGACTGGATCTCGACCTGCGGCACCACGGCAGCCGTGACCGTCGTCATCGCCGAGTCTTCGCCGGAGTTGCTGCCGGTGTTCGGCGGCTCCGTGCCAGCGCTCGCGGCGACCGTGGCGGTGGCGTTTGCCGCTGCACAATGGCGTGGCATCCGCCAGGGGAGTCTGATTCAGAACGTCACCAGCGTCCTCAAGGGCGCCGCCTTCGCGGCGTTGATTATCGCGGCGTTCGTGGTCGGCGGGGCAGACGGCGTGGGCGGCGCGGCGGAGCCGTCTGTAGCCTCGGGCCTCGCATTGGCCACCGCATTCGTACTCGCCCTTCAAGGCGTGATCTACACCTATGACGGCTGGACGGGCGTCGTCTATTTCTCGGAGGAAGTGCGGGATCCGGGCAGGAGCATCCCACGCGCGCTGTTCGTGGGCGTGCTGACGGTGACCGCGATCTATGTGCTGGTCAACCTCTCGTTTCTCTACGTCCTTCCGGTTGGGGCCATTGCCGGGGAGGAGTTCGCGGCGGGCGCCGTGGCCAGCGCGCTCTTCGGCGACCATGGAGGCCTTCTGCTGCGTGTTCTGACGATTGTCTCGATGCTCAGCGCCGTCAACGCGTACCACTTGATGGCGAGCCGCGTGCTCTTTTCGATGGGCCGTGACGGCCTCGTCGGCGGGCCCGCCGCCCGGGTCAACGCCGGCGGCACGCCGACGGTCGCATTGCTCATCAGCACGGCCGTCGCCGTGCTGTTCATCATGTTCGGCCGTACCTTCGAAAAGGTCATCACGCTGCTGGTGTTCTTCTTCATCGCCAACTACACACTGTCGTTCATTTCCTTGATCGTCCTTCGACGGCGGGAGCCTGACCGGCCGCGGCCGTACCGAGCGTGGGGCTACCCGTGGACGACCGCTCTGGCGCTGCTGGGGTCGGTGGCGTTCCTGATTGGCGCGGTGGCCGGAGACACGCGAAACAGCATCCACGCGCTGCTCCTCCTCGCGGCCAGCTACCCGGTATTCCGTCTGATCGGACGACGACCGACGTTCTGAGCGGTCTCCATTTGTACGTCGTGTCCGGCTTTAGCCGGACTGGCCTGGTCCGCCTGAAGGCGGACACTACGTCGTCGTGAAATGTGCGCTAGGCGTACATCGGCCGGCCGTCGTTCAGCGCAAGCCAGCCTCGAATAATCCGGTAGATGAACCACACGCCTACCAGGATCATGGGCAGCCACGCGATGAGGATACCGATGCCGAGCGTTACGACGATGAACAGCATGCAGAGCGAGATCCACAGCAGGCCGAACCAGAACGTGCGGATCTGCCATCGGAAGTGCGACTCCAGCCAGGTGCCGCGCACGTCGCTTCGCTTCACGTAGTTCAGAATGACCGCGATGATGGACGGCCAGCCAGTGAGAAAGGCCCCGACTACGGTCGCGGCGCCGAGGATGCCTGTGAGCAGGCTGAATGCGTGCAGCGCATAGATCGCCTGCGTCCAGTTCACGAGACTACCCGATGGCCGCTCCATCACTTCACCTCTAACCCGGTGATTGAAACATCGCCGTGCCTGTTGGTGCGAAGTAACCCGAGCGCTCAGTCTTTTGCGCCCTCCACGGCAATGTCAGAGTCGGCTGGTCCGCCGGTGTGATCTTCACGGTCCCGACGATCTGGTCGCCGTTGACCTTGCCGCTGAACTCGTGCCGGGTAAGTCCCAGCCCGTCCAGCGTGATGTTCAGCAGGAATGTAATGTCGTCGCCGCGCAGGGTCATTGCGTTAAGGACTTCGCGGCGGTCACCAGCACGTGCGACCCCTTCAACTCTCTGAAAGTTCTGGTTGACGACAGATGCGTAGCGAAACTGCGTGCCTGCGATGTTGAGATCCCAATCCCAGCCCCCGGAAACGCGAGCTGGCACAATCCACATATAGATGGCCGTGTCGTCGTTGCTCATCTCATCGGGTTGCCAGCTGCCAAGGCCCCATGTGCTCGCGACCACTCGTGTGCCGGGGCG
Organism: uncultured Acidobacteriota bacterium; assembly: GCA_963750995.1. Classification (GTDB taxonomy): domain Bacteria; phylum Acidobacteriota; class Vicinamibacteria; order Vicinamibacterales; family UBA2999; genus CAVVST01. The sequence continues at coordinate 353,481 of CAVVST010000001.1, forward strand.
TGCACGTTCGAGGATGACGGACCGGAGCAAGCTCATGAGATCCGGGAACAACCACATTGTGACGACGGTTGCCTCCCTGAGGTCCGCGTCGAACGCATTACGGTGCTCGAAACGGACCCGGTCCGCGACACCTTCGCTCCGGGCGCGTTCATTGGATTCCTCCACGAGCTTCGGATCGATCTCGACCCCCCGGCCCTGCAGCCGCGGGTTCATGCGCGCGGCGGTCAGCGGGATCAGACCGTTTCCGGAGCCGAGGTCCAGCACCACATCATCGTCACGGAGTCCTGCCATCGTCAGCATTCGTTCGACGCTCTCCGGCGTGCTGGCCTGGAAGAACGAGAATCGTTCCTGTGACTGCGTGGGGACAGCCGTGAAGACTGCCAGGATCGTCAGGGTCGTGACGCGTGCGAACATGCGCGTTTCTCAACCTCAGGTATAAGGACTCGGCCGGTCCGAGTCACCCGCCAATCGTGGCGGGTACGATACGCAACATGCTCTTCGGCCGCAACCGTTACCGCAGGCCCCCCTCCTCCTGGGGGAGTGGTACACGCTGACTGAGGACGCGAAGGGCAAAATCTCTATCAACCCGAGTGAGCTCACCTCGCTCAATGGGACCATCCGCCTCTTCCAAGACGGCACTCATGGCATGCATGATCGATCTTGGCGGTGTCGCCAAGACTGATGATGATGTTCTCCGGCTTCAGATCTCGATGCACGATGCGCCGTTCATGCGCAGCGACAAGCCCAGCCGCCAACTGGACGGCGATCTCGAGCAGACGACTGAGGGGCATCGTGCCTGAAGCCGCCACCTGGCGAAGCGTGGGACCTTCCAGGAACTCCATCGCGATGTAGAGGAATCCCTCGGCCTCGCCCACGTCATAGATGGTGATGATGTTAGGGTGGCTCAGCGTCGCAGCGGCGCGTGCTTCCCGCTCGAAGCGGCGACGCGATTCCCTCGCTGGCCAGATGCGGCGACAGAATCTTGATGGCGACATCGCGACCGAGACGCGGGTCCCGTGCTCGATGGACCTCCATACCTCCGCGACCAATGAGCGCGATTATTTCGTAGGGGCCAAGGCGCGTGCCCGGAGCCAGCGACACGATGTCTGAAGGCGGCAGTGCTTCAAGAACCTTTGGTATCAAGCCTCCAGTCGGCACATTTAGTTCGACATCGGTCGGTTGGGTAAGCAGTGACTCGACCTCCCGTCGCAGTGACTCGTCGCCCCTGCATGCGACGTCGAGAAACGTTCGCTGGCTCGCGGAAGTGCGTCCGAGCGCCGCGTGATAGAGGTCGGAGATTTGCCGCCAACGCTCGGGATCCATAGCCTCGGACGCGCCATTCTAGCTCCCGCCGTCGCATATAACTACGGGCAGATGGTCCCGAACTGGAACCCGCGCGCCTTCATTTCCGGTATGAGACGGTCGATGGTTTCCACCGCGTACCGTCGATCCGCGCGGGGGTCGTCATCGTCGCCGTCGTGAATGACAATGATGTCTCCCGGTGAGGCGCGCGATGCGAGGCGGGGCACGAGCGCATCCGCGGTCCTCTCGCGGAACACGTTGACGTCCCACAGCATCCATCCCCAGCCCACCACAACGTAGCCGGCGCGCGCAGCGCCCATCAGCATTGTCACACTCCGATGGCCGGCCTTCGGCCGGAAGGCGCGACAGGTCTGATGGCCGGTGAGCAGTTCGATGCGTGCGGCCATTTCCTGGAGTGTCGCCGCAACGACGCCGGGATGCGCGACCATGAATCCGCGTGTGTGCGAGTGCAGTGCGACGGCATGGCCCTCTTCAAACATGCGGCGCACAATCGGCAATGTGTCGTCAGTGATGTATCGACTGATCACGAAAAATGTAGCGGCGACGTCATGCTGTTCGAGCACGTCGAGCAGCTGCGGTGTCGCTGAGGGATTCGGGCCGTCGTCAAACGTCAGGTAAATCGTGGGCGGGTCTGTGGCAGGCATGCGCCACAGCGTGCGATCAGTGCCGTCAAACAGAAAGGGAAATGGCGCGACGTGCGCAAGCACGGCCGCGCCAATGCCAATCAGCCACCACACGCACCAATTATCAAGCCGATAGGTTCTGAACTGGTCGCTACGATCGGCCCGTCGATCGCAGCCGCGGCCGGCCGCCCACCTGTTCAAAGCTGTAGCCGTCGGCTGGGCGATCGAGGCGCTCGAGGTACAGGCGGTTCGCTTCGCGCCGCGCGGGACTGCCTACCACAATCACCTGGTCGCCAGGCTGCAGCGTCTGCGCCGTCATCCCGATATCCGACAGCTCGCCCCGGTCGTCCAGCTCGACCCGCCACCGCTGCGTGGCACGCCCCGTCTCTCGGACTTCCAGCGTCAGGAAGGCATGAGGATTGATGAACTCGAACTGCGTGACGACGCCCTCGACGCGGACGTCGCGGCGGGTGTCGTACATGCCGGAGATAGAGTGATGCGCTTCGGCCGCGAACGCACCGAGCAGCAGCCCGCAGGCCAGCGGCATGTCTCGCCTCGCCATAGCCGACAGTCTATCCAATCTACGGGCCGATCGGAGGACGGCTTGGAGCGCCCCGACGGACCAGTGACGGCGGCGCTTTGGACGGGCATGCGGGCCTGGATGCTGGGCGCGGCGCTCTATCTGCCCGAGGAGTGGCTGACACCCGAGGCGCGGCAGCGCGCGCGGATTCCCGCGACGGTGCGCTTCCAGGAGAAGTGGCGCCTGGCGCTGACGCTGCTGCGTCAAATCCGAGCGGCCGGCTTCGAGGTCACCGCGGTGCTCGGGGATGCGGAATTCGGCGACAACGCCACCCTGCGCCGCACGCTGCATCGACTGAGGCTGCCCTATGCGCTCGGCGTCTCGTCGACGCTGACGGTCTTTCGCGGGACGCCACCCGTCGCGGTGCCGCCACCGAAGCCAGGCCGCAGCCGTCCCCCGTCGCGCCTCCAACTCACCGACGACCGTCGGCCCGAAGCGGTCCGGGCGATGGCCGCCGCGCTGCCGGCGCGGGCTTGGCGCCGCGTGACGTGGCGCAACGGAACGAATCGTCCATGGGCCGCCCACTTCGCCGCGCTGCGGGTCACGCCCGCTAGACTGCTGTGTTCAACGGGCCGGAGACGCGCGTGAGCTCCGCCCATTCGAGTGCTGCCGGAGGAATGGGAGATGACGCAGACAGGTAAGGCGGCCATCGTCGCTATGGCGCTGGTGGCATGTGCAGGCTGTGCAGCGGGGGAGGCGCAGAACGCGCCGCAGCCCTACAAGCTCGGCATGTTTCAGGAGGGCGCACGTACGTTCGTCGGCCTGGTCGTCGGCGATTCGCTCGTCGTCGACCTGACGCGCGCCAACATCGATGCGCCGGCCACCCTGCAGGACCTCATCGCCCGCTGGGACCAGCCCACAGCCGATCGACTGGGTCGGCTGGCAGGTGAGGCGCAACGGGAGCGGCCGTCGTTCGCGTTCCAGCTCTCGGCCGTCAAAGTGCTCGTGCCGATTAGCGATCCGGACGCGATCCTGATGGCAGCCCGCAACTACGCCGAGCACGCCAACGAGATGGCCCAGGCCGGCAGAACCGCGGGCACCACCACTGTGATCGACGAGAAGGTGCGGAGTGGCATCCCGGGTTCATGGGCTCGTCAGCAGAACGATCAGCGGCCGAACCCATATCTGTTTCCGAAGCTGAAGTCGTCGCTCATCGCCGACGGCGCACCGATCGTGCTGCCGCCCGGCCGCACGCGCGTCGACTACGAGTGCGAGCTCGTGGCCGTCATCGGCAAAACGGCACGGCGCGTCTCCGTCGACCGCGCACTGGACTACGTGTTCGGATACATGGCGATGACCGACGTGTCGGACCGTGAAGATCGCGCGGACGGACGATACGGCTCCGACTGGCTGATCAGCAAGAGCTACGACACGTTCGGACCGAGCGGGCCCTTCATCGTGCCGGCCCAATTCGTCGGCGATCCACAAGACCTTGCTGTGAAGTACACCCTGAGCGGCAAGGTGATGCAGGACGCCAATACGGTGCTGATGGTCCATACGGTACGCGACCTGATTTCGTATGCGTCGAACATTGCCACGCTGGCGCCCGGTGATCTCATCGGCACCGGAACTCCTGGCGGTGTCGGCGAAGGTCGCGTGCCGCCCGTCTATCTGAAGGCGGGCGACACGAGCGTCTGCACGATCGAGAAGATCGGGTCGCTCACCAATCCGGTGCAGTCTTTCCGCGCGCCCGCGACGGACTAAGTGGACCGCCGAAGGCGCACGCGTAGTAAGAATTTCGCCTGGCGTCTCCTCCCGTTCGATTTCAGTAAATCTTCAGGTTGCGCAGCCGGTCCGAGTCACACGCCAATCGTGCCCGGTACGGTACGCAACATGCTCTGCGTGCCGCAATCGGAAAACACCGTGAGTCACGCCTCTTGCATTCCGAAAAGCCATGTCTATCGATGACCTCTGGTACAAAAACGCCGTCATCTACTGCCTTGACGTCGAGAAATACCAGGACGCCAATGGTGACGGCGTCGGCGACTTCGAAGGCCTGATGCGCCGCCTCGACTACCTGCAGGGACTCGGGGTGACGTGCGTATGGCTGCAGCCGTTCTATCCCTCGCCAAACCGCGACAACGGATACGACGTCGCCGATTTCTACGGCGTGCACGACAAGCATGGATCGCTCGGCGATTTCGTCGCCTTCATGCGCCACGCCGAGGCACTCGGCCTTCGCGTGATCATCGACCTTGTCGTCAACCACACGTCGATCGATTCGCCCTGGTTCCAACGTGCGCGCTCCGATCCGCACGACTTCTTTCGCGAGTGGTACGTGTGGTCAGACATTCGGCCCAAGAATCACAAGGAAGGAATCGTGTTTCCGGGCCAGCAGAAGACGACGTGGACGAAGGACCGGCGGGCAGGGAAGTACTACTTTCACCGCTTCTACGAACACCAGCCGGATTTGAACACCTGGCACCCCTATGTACGTGCCGAGATCCAGAAAATCATGGGCTTCTGGCTCCAGCTCGGCGTCTCCGGATTTCGAATGGACGCCGTCCCGTTTCTGATCGAGAAGAAGGGCCCAGGGGTCGAGCACCAGATGGACTTCAATCTTCTGAAGGAGATGCGCGACTTTCTGCAGTGGCGTTCGGGTGAGGCGATCATGCTGGCGGAGGCGAACGTGCCTCCAGACGAGAGCCTGGAGTATTTCGGAGCCGAAGGCGATCGCCTTCAAATGATGCTGAACTTCCCGGTGAACCAGCGCCTCTTCTACGCGCTCGCCACCGGCGACCTCGATCCGCTGATTCGCGCGCTCGAGGACACGCGGCGGCGGCCAGCCAACGCCCAGTGGGTGCAATTTCTCCGGAGTCACGATGAGCTCGACCTTGGCCGGCTGAGCGCCGATCAGCGAGAGAAGGTGTTCGAGGCGTTCGGGCCCGAGAAGCGCATGCAGTTGTACGATCGCGGAATCCGGCGACGCCTGACGCCGATGCTCGGAAACGATCGGCGGAGGCTCGAGCTCGCGTTCAGCCTGCTGTTCTCACTCCCCGGGACGCCGATGATGCAGTACGGCGACGAGATTGGAATTGGCGACAACTTGCGCCTGCCCGAACGCGAGTGCGCCAGGACGCCAATGCAATGGACCTCCGACCGCCATGGCGGATTCTCCCGTGCGCGGCGAGTGGTGCGCCCTGTGATCAACGATCCGGTGTACGGGTATCGCAAGGTCAACGTCGCCGAGCAGCGGCGAGACCCCAATTCCCTCTTGAACTGGACGGAGCGCATGATCCGGGCACGGAAAGAATGTCCCGAAATCAGCTGGGGCAACTTCGTCGTGTTGCGTACGAACGTCCCTGAGGTGCTCGCCATCCGTTTCGACTGGCGCAACACGTCGCTGCTGACGCTGCACAACTTCAGCAGCGCGAAGCAGAACGTCAAGATGAAGGTGGATTGCCCGAACGACAAGCTGCTCGTCGAGGTTTTCGATGGCCGTCATAGCAACGCCCACAACGACGGGTCACATCGGATTGCGATGGACGGCTATGCGTGGCGATGGTTCCGCGTCGGGGCACCCGACAACGCACTGGGGCGGTCGGACCTGGATCTCACGAACCCGAGGCGATGACGACACGCACTCGCATCGTCTCCTCGCTCATACCTACCGGCAGATGGTCCGGAACTGGAACCCGCGCGCCTTCATTTCCGGTATGACGCGGTCGATGGTTTCCACCGCATAGCGTCGATCCGCGCGGGGGTCGTCATCGTCGCCGTCGTGAATGACAAGATGTCTCCCGGTGAGGCGCGCGATACGAAGCGGGGTACGAGCGCATCCGCGGTCCTCCCGCGGAACACGTTGATGTCCCACAGCATCCATTCCCAGCCCACCACAACGTAGCCGGCGCGCGCAGCGCCCATCAGCATTGTCACACTCCGATGGCCGGCCTTCGGCCGAAAGGCGCGACAGGTCTGATAGCCGGTGAGCAGTTCGATGCGTGCGGCCATTTCCTGGAGTGTCGCCGCAACGACGCCGGGATGCGCGACCATGAATCTGCGCGTGTGCGAGTGCAGTGCGACGGCACGGCCCTCTTCAAAACCTGCGGCGCACAATCGGCAATGTGTCGTCAGTGATGTATCGACTGATCACGAAAAATGTAGCGGCGACGTCATGCTGTTTGAGCACGTCGAGCAGCTGCGGTGTCGCTGCCGGATTCGGGCCGTCGTCAAACGTCAGGTAAATCGTGGGCGGGTCTGTGGCAGGCATGCGCCACAGCCTCCGCGGGGCAGCCTTGCGATGTGCTCGGCAATATGGTCGCGGATCTGAGCGCGCCACGGGCATAGGAACATCGCAGACCTGTCCCAAAAATGGACACAGAGCGTGCACGCGCCATAGCCTGCGACTTGACGCGGTATGGCGGTTGCGTGCTCTCGCCGCTGTGTCAGCGAAGACCCGATCTGATCGCCGAACCTGAGTCTTCGCGCACGCGAGTCTGAACACGCAGGAGGGATATGTGTATGCCGATCCTTCACGCACGTATGCTGGCGCCAGTTTTCATGCTCGGTGTGCTGTCGAGCTTCGGATGCTATGGGAGCGGTTCGGCGAGCGATGTGGTCACCGGCGTCGGGCCGTCACCGTTCACTTCGGAACCGTTCGATTCGCGCGGCGTAGGGCCGCAGCCGCACTCTTCGGGCATTTTCGTCAATCGCGGCACTATGGTTCAGCCGGTCTCGATCCTGGCGCACCGCGTCGGCGATGCGTTCTGCCCGGGTCGGCCGCCCTTCCTTGCGCCGTTCAATGTCGTAAGGCAGGGAGATGGAAGGCCTGACGTGTTCCTGAGCGACGTGCAGATGCAGTTCGTGGACACGGCTGGAATTCGCTCAGAGACGTTGAGGCTTGGCCGACCGGAGCTTGCCACCCGCTTCGGGTCGACGACGTTTCCCGCGTTCGGCACACGGACATTTCCGTTCTCGTTCCCGTTCGGTTGCGGGAAGCTTCCTCCCCACCGGCACGTTGACGGTGATTGTGCTCGCCGGCGATTCGGGCGGCCGTGAGCACAGAACAATCGCGCACCTGCCCGTCCGCTGAAAAGGTGCCGCATAACGGAGCCGTGAGAGGCGTACCGGCCTAGAATAGGCGCCGCCGTCTGTTCTTTTCCTCACGGCGGAGGCTCATGAACCGGGTTGGGCGTGCGCCATTCGTGTTCGTTGATGTCTTCTTCTAAGTTCTCTCTTTCCTAAACGCCGCGGCACGCGGCAAGACTCCACTCTGGAGGCTCATCTCTGGCGGTGCAGCTCGTACCTCATAGGCCTCTGCCTCAGCGAGAAGCCGTCGGCGCAGACGCAACTCGCGGTTGACAGCGGTCCCCCGTCCGGACGGACCTGTTGGCGCACGAAGGCCATGTCTACGAATTCCGGATTATCGAATACGAGGAAGGCGGCAAGAACCTGTCGTCTCACGGCGTGCGCTGCTCGAGGAGCAGCAGCGGGCACGCCGCCGAGGTCCGGCGATCGATCGTCGCCGGCGCAGTAATGACCGGGCGCGTCGCCTCGGTGCGCGACTTTGGCGTGTTCATCGACCTCGGTGGCGGCGTGCAGGGTTTGCTTCACGTATCCGAGATGGGGTGGTCCCGTGTGACAGACACGTCGCAGGTGGTCCAGCCTGGTGACGAGATCACTATCAAGGTCCTGCGCATTGACGACGACAAGCAGAAGATCTCCCTCGGGTTGAAGCAGCTCAGCGCCTAACCATGGTCGAGAGTCCACGAAACCGACGAGATCGGCCAGGTGCGCACCGGCCGTGTCACGCGCCTCGTGGAGTTTGGGGCGTTCGTCGAGCTCGAGCCGGGGGTCGAAGGGTTGGCGCACGCCTCCACGTTCGCGCCGACCGGACGATCGGAGGGATGGTCCACTTTGGTCGCGACGGGGATGACGGGGGCATTCGAGATCCTGAGCATCGACCTTGAGAAGAAACGGATCGGCGTCGCGCCCGTTCCGGAGGGTTCGGCGCGTGCCGGCGGCACGGCTCCAGCGCAACCCGAGATCGTCCCGGGCGCGCGTCTCACGGGAAAAGTCGAGCGTCACGAGAAGTTCGGCGTGTTCGTGTTCCTGGTGCCGGGGCGCACCGGTCTCATCCCATTGAGGGAAACCGGCGTTGCGAAGGAAGCGGATATCGCTCGTGCGTTTCTCATCGGCGCCGACGTCGAGGTGGTCGTGCTCGAAGTCGACCCGTCGGGCCGCCGCATCCGTCTGAGCGCAAAGGCGGTCCTGGACGCGCAGGAGGCCGCGGAAGTGCGCGAGTACGCCGATCGCGGGGATGCTGCGCCGGCGGGGGGACTCGGATCGCTCGCGGAAAGCTCCGCAGCGCTCTCAAGCCGCGCCAGCACCCATAGTCATTCGTTCGTTGTGCATCAAGGGCACTGGGGCATGCACGGTTAATCACATCCGCTCAGTCGCGACGTGCTCGCGATCGCGGTGGCCGGAATCGACGCCGTTCCCGGCCACCGTTATCTGAGGCGTTCGTGTTCGCTACCGGACGAACTCCCGCTGGTCGCCGTCATTGATCTGCCCGCGGATCTCGCCACCCGGCCATTTGCTGGTGTGCACGTTCGCGTAGGTGTGGCCCGCCCGGATCGCCTCGACGAACTCTTCGAACGCCCCGGCTTCGATGCCCCTGTCCGGAACGGCGGCGAGCACATCGGCGGCATCGATCACGTCGGTAACCGTGCCCTCGATCGGCGGGCACGGCGGCTTGTCCCCTCCACCGCAGAGAAACGCCGTGACGCTGCCGTTGACGGACCGCTGTGCGAAGTGAATATGAGCCTGAGCCGTGGTCGTCCCCTCGAGCCCTGAGTAGGTGAGCTCGTAGGTGATGAGCTGATTCTCGTCGTCGATGCTCGCCGTGAAGCTCCCTTCGCCGGTTGTCGAGATCGAGTTGACCTCCTGATACCCGTTCAGGTCTGCAGCCACGTGCCGTGCCCCGCGCGAGTTCCCCTGGGCGAGGGCGTAGGAGGCTGCAGCAAGCGCAAGGATTACGATCACGGTTCCTGAGTAAATCCATTGTGTCTTCACGTTGTCCGCTCCCTTCCAACGATCGAGCGCGAGTTGGCGCCTACGGCTTGAGATCGACGCGATAGCCGACGCTCGGCACGCCGCGCTTGTCGACGACGAACAGCATGTACACGCCAGGCACAGCCTGGGCCTGGTGTGTCGGCGCGGTCACCCGAAGATCTCCAGCGGCACGGCCTTCACCTGTGAAGGCGAGCTTCACGTAGCGATCGCCGGTCGTCAGGCTGTGGGTGTTGTGATCGCTGCGAAGCAGGACCACTGACCCGACCTCACTTGCGCGGCCGGCGATCCTGAGATCGAAGTGCCCCCCGTACGGGATCTGTCCGGGGGCATTCACGATCTTCGGCCGTGAGGAGCGCCCGCCGCCGCGCTGGAACAGATACGGCGGAGAGAAGACCTGGCCGACCGGAACCCCCAGATCGGGATCGCCGCGCGGGACTTCGCCGGCATACGAGGTCATCAGCGGAAACGACGGATCGTCGGGCCGCACCAGCGCTTCGCGGTTCTCCCCGGCGAAGAACACCGTCGCATCCGGCAGCAGCGTCGCGGTCCCGTGCAGGCCTCGCGACACCGTCGTCTTGGCGAGTTTCTCGACCGTGCCGGTCGCCGGGTCGAACATCTGGAAGTGGAGGCCCTCACGTTCCTCGAAGGTGCACGGCCTTCCGTCGACGTTGCATCCGGGCGAGCGGTTCACGCCCTGGCCGATGAGCACCTTGCCGTCGGGCAGCAGCACCGCCTTGGTCGTCGAGAGCGGCTGCAGGATGTCGCCGACCTTCTTCCATCGCGGCGTCGGATCGGTGAACTCGATCTCCTCGACGGTCCCCGTCTGCTGGCCATCCTGCGTCCCCGGAAATCATGAACCACTTGTGCGACACGGTGTTCGCCGATCGGCGTCGAGCTCGATCGAGGCTGGCGGTGGGGCAGCAGTACGGCCTGACCTCGGACGCGGTGTCGAGCAGCGTCCAGTGATTCTTCGCCGGGACGTCCCGGTTGGGGTCGTTCAGCGCCGCGACCACGTCGAGGCACCACGTGGTGCCCTTGGTGAAGGGAGGCGTGCCGCCGCCGACGCCGAACCTGGCCCCGCCCTTCTGCCGCTGACCCTGCGCGTTACGGTACGCCGGCGCTTCCCGGCGCGTCCTCACTCTCGATCGTGCCGTAGTCGATCTCGCCGTTGAAGGTGCAGACCTTCCAGTCGTCCTTGCCGGGCCCGGTCTGGACGACTTCCATCTGCGGATAGAGCGGGAAGGCCATCCGCGCGTTCTCGAGCGCGATATTCCGATCCGTGATCGGGTCGTAGACCTCCGGCACGACGATGTTCACGCGGGTGGCCGTGAACGCAGTATCGTTCTGGCTCTGATTCGCCATGCCCTTCGCCTGCCGGTCGGGATCGGGCGCCACCGTGCCGTCCTGGTCGAATCCGCCGAGCACCAGCACCTGGTCGTTCGGGAGCGGCGCCGCCGAGGGATACCAGCGGGCGTACTCCTGGTCGGAGGGGTCGGAGGGCTGCGTGCTCTGCTGGTTCCGGGGATCGCAGCTGTTGTAGAACTGGGCGTCCGGGTTGCCGGCGAACAGCGCTCGCCCGAACGGATCGGTCGGTCCAGTTCGACCGGTCGCACGGCTCCGAGCGCTTGACCCAGGTTTCGGTATCCGGGTCGAAGATGTTGACCTTGTACAACCCGTTGTCGCTCTGCATGTCGTGGCCGCCGAAGACGTAGACGCGTCCATCGGACAACGTCACGCGCGCGTTGCAGTAGGTGTTGTAGAACATCCCCTTCGAATAGCCGTTCTCCTCGAAGGCCGCGCGGTTCAGCGCGAAGTCGTCCTCGTCGAGCAGCGCCGTATGGAATTTCCCGGTGGTCTTGAACGCGTCAGGGTGATTGAGTCGAACAGCAGTTGCCGCTCCATCGTGCGATTGGCGACGATGCGCGTCGGCACGCTCTGGCTCAGCCCCTGGCGCATCAGGTAGCCGCCGTAGGTGAGCCGCTGGAACGAGTCATCCGCCGAACGATTCATCCCGAGCACCGAGGAATGGATCGAAGCCGTGGAGCACGTCCCGCAGCGACGTGTTGAACTGGAGGCCTGGAGTGGTGAATGCGCCCTGCGCGATCGCCAGGTCGATCAGCGCCGGGTCGGCCACGTCGTTCGGCACATACTGCGGAAACCTCGCGTGGAAGAGGATCTTGGGTTTCTGCGAACCCGTTTTCCACACCAGCCCCATGTGCACGGCTTCGGCGCTCTGCATGGGGATAAAGGGGGACACCTGGCCGCATTCCGACGGCGGGCAGTTGGCGTTGGGATCGCGGGAACGTGGTCTGCGCAGAAGCGCCCGGCCACGGACCGAGGGAGAGCCACGCCAGCACGCAGGTGCCGGCGGCGGCGTACGCGATCGTGTGTCTCGTCGACCTGTTCATTGGTCAATCTCCTCTCTCCTGTGAGGCGTCGTCGTCGTGCGGTCGATCGACCCGTGGACGGCAATGGGCGAGGTCGACTGTGGCCGAGTCGGGCGCACAGTCTGGCCGCGGTAGGAGCGCCGCGTCCGTTGTGGAAGTCGTGTTCGGGTCTTCGATGCACGTGCCGCAGGCGCAAACCGTATGCCCCGCCATTCGCGTCATGCCCTCTCGACCTCGCATCGCCACAACTCGAAGTGTGTGCAGCAGGTTTCGGGAACGCGCTGACGAGTTCATGCGTGGAAGAGTCGGAACTGCCGGGTTACTGTTGCCGTAAGAAGCAAGCGCGGGTCGTAAATAATCGACTCCTGCGCTGGGGCTGAGGAGGAGAGTGGCGATGGGATGCGTTGTTATGAATCAGCGAGCGCGCGTTGGTACGCGATTTTCGTTTTCGTTACATTCCAGACTCCCACTCTCTCTCCTCAGACTTCGCTTCCGCGCTGTCCCTCGCTCCGGGTCAGGAGCACTTTCGCCGCGCCGCCTACGCGCTCGCCACCGGCGACCTCGATCCGCTGATTCGCGCGCTCGAGGACGCGGCATCGTCCGGCCAACGCCCAGTGGGTCCAATTCCTCCGGAGCCACGACGAACTCGACCTTGGCCGGCATGGCGGATTCTCCCGCGCGCGACGAGTCGTGGGCCCGGTGATCAGCGGTCCGGTGTACGGGTCGCAAGGTCAAGTCGCTGAAACAGCAGCGCGAAGCAGAACGTCAAGATGAAGGTGGATTGCCCGAACGACAAGCTGCTCGTCGAGGTCTTCGATGGCCGTCATAGCAACGCCCACAACGACGGGTCACATCGGATTGCGATGGACGGCTATGCGTGGCGATGGTTCCGCGTCGGGGCACCCGACAACGCACTGGGGCGGTCGGACCTGGATCTCACGAACCCGAGGCGATGACGACAAGGTACTTCTATCCAATGACTTGTGGGCTTCCCGGGGAGAAAGGAGAGCTTCGGTCATTGAACAGGGAATGTCCTATGATTCGCACATGAGCGACGTGTTCATCAGCTACGCGAAGGAGGATCGGGCCAGGGCCGCCGAACTGGCAGCCGTGCTCGAATCCAAGGGGTGGACCGTCTGGTGGGATCGGCACATTCCTCCGGGTCGCACGTTCGATGAGGTTATAGAAGAAGCGCTCACGACAACGCGCTGCGTCATCGTGTTGTGGTCGGCGCTATCGGTCGCGTCACGGTGGGTGCGTGCAGAGGCGTCGGTCGCGAGCGAACGCGGAATTCTGGTGCCAGTTCTGATCGAAGACATCGATCAGCCACTCGAGTTTCACCGTATCCAGGCCGCCAACCTGGTGAACTGGCACGGGGAGCCTGACGACCCGGACGTGCAACAGTTGCTCGCCACGGTCTCGCAGATCGTCTCGGCAGGGACTGATGCGACACCTTCGTTCCGGGCGTCAACGGCCGCCTCAAAAGCAATCAAGCCTCGGTCACGGTGGCCGCACTTCGCAGCGATCGCACTAGCCGGCATTCTGATAGGCGCGGGATTGGTGTACAGCCTGAGGTCTCGCGCGGGTAATGCGGACGGGCAAGCGGAGCAGGCACCACAGACCGGCAGCTTTGACCAGAGCAACCCGGGCACTGCCGGTTCTGCCACGCCTGCGCCGGCGCAACGGCCAGCCACGGCGGAGGGTCCGAGGCGCGAGAATCTGCTGTCGCGCAAGAACGGGGGACACCTGCTGCGGGCGCCCAATGAGAACTGGATCGAGCCGATCGACGATCTGGAGGGGTGGGGCTATATCACCGGAAACGAGGCGGTCTACGGGTTCAAGGACGATCGGCCGGCCACATTTGACACGTTCTCGATGCTAATCACGGAGGAACGGAACTGGAACATCAAAGAGTTCGAGCTGGCCGCCGGCAACGAGACGCCGGCCGGTTACTTCGAGCCAATTGGCAAATTCGAGACGCAGAATGTGCGGCTGTTTCCGTCTCCGTGGCAGGAGTTCACGTTCAAGCCGACGCGGGCGAAGTATCTGAAGGTGCGGGTCGTGTCGCTGCATCGCCCGACCGGACCCACACAGGTGGAGCAGTGGCAGCTTCTCGGCGCCTTTTGACGCAGCTCTCGCGCCAGAGCCAACGACAGATCCGGGGGCGAGCGCGAACCGCTCGCCCCCGGACGTTCCTGCCTAGAACGTGTACTTGAACCCGAGCTGGATGATCCGCGGCGCCCGGCCTGCGTCGTGACCCGGCCGAAGGTGCCCGCGTTGAAATTGGCCTGCCACCCACCGGCGGTCAGCTCGGTGCCGGGGATGCCCCAGTTGAACGTGTTGAACAGATTGAACGTCTCGAGCCGCAGCTCCAGGTTCTGGGCCGAGAGGAGGCCAATCTGGCGCGAGATCGCCAGGTCGACGTTCCAGTAGCTGGGTCCCGTCAGCGCATTCCGCATCAGGTTGCCGAACGTCCCGGGCGCCGGCTGGGCGAATGCGGCGGGATTGAAATACTGATTCAGCGTTCGCGGGTTCGCATACCAGTCGTCGCTGACCTTGTTCACCCGCTGGTTCCGCTGCCCGTTGAGCGCGTTGTCACGGCCCGTGATGACGTCGATGCGGCTGCCGGACTGGATGGTCACGATGCCCGAGGCGCGCCAGCGGGAGGCGAGCGCGCCGAGCACCCCGCCCGCGAGGTCAGGCGTTTCCGTCCCGAGCGTAAAGCTCGCCAGGTGCGTGCGATCGTGATCGCAGTAGCCCTTGTCGAACTCGGGGTCGTCGGGATTCGTGTACCCGGACGCGATCTGGGCGAAGGTGTTCGGCGTTTTCGTGCCCATGCAGCGCGACCAGGTGTAGTTGCCGTTCAGGCTGAGGCCGCCCGCCGACCGGCGCTGCATCGACAGCTTCAAGCCGCGGTATTGCTGCCAGCCGATGTCGTCGTTCAGATCCATCGTGCCGATCAGCCGACCTTCCATCGGATTCTCCTGGAAGAGCACGCGCCGCTGGTTCAGATTGGCGTTGGTCGAACAGACGGTGTAGCTCACACCCTGAATCGTGCACGGTCCCAGGCCCATGAAGATGCCCGGATTGAAGGCCGTCTGCGCCCACAGCCGATCCACGTAGCTGCCGAGATAGCTGACCGCAACGCCCCAGTCGCTGCCGAATTGCCGCTCGAGCGTCACGTTCCAGTTCTGCGACGCGCGGCGAGTTGATGGCGGGATCCATCGTGCCAAAGGAGCCGAACGCGGGATACGCCACGTTGCGGTCGGTCACGATCGGGTGCGGATCGCCTCCCACGTGCCCGTACGGGTCGTCCATGCGTCCCGGCGGGTCGGTAGATGAGCGACCGGTTGCCGAACGGCGGCGCCGACGAGTTGATGTTGTGATAGTCGCCCGCCATGAAGTCGTAGGCCAGTGCGTACGACGCGCGCAGCGCCATGCGCCCGTCACCGGTCAGGTCCCACGCCACGCCAACCCTCGGCGAGAAGTTCGTCCACTGCTTGTTCAGCCCCGTCTGTCCGGGCGGAAATCCATCGTCACCGGGATAGAGCATGCCCGCGGGCGCGTTCACGAACACGCTGCTCTTGACGCCGCGGAGGAATCTGTCGTGGTTGAAGTTGTACACGGCGTTGCTTTCCACGCTCGTGCCGAGATACGGCTCCCATCGCAGGCCCAGGTTCAACGTCACCCGCTCCGTTGCGCGCCAGGTGTCCTGCCCGTAGAACCCGAGATACCAGCCGTGCACCGGCAGGCTTTGTACAGCGCCGTGCTCGACGCTTGTGATGCGGCCGAGCAGCAGATCCGCCAGGCCCAGCCCGGTGGCGCTGCCGTCGAAGATCCAGATCCCGGCGGCTCGCGACGCGGACTGGTAGAACCCGTTGAAGTACGAGCCGTTGCCGCCGATGCCGAACTGATGACGGCCGCGAACGAGCGTCACGTCATCGGCCACCTGGTAGAAGTTGTTCCGGAAGAACGCTGGTGTCGTGCCGGCCGGCAACTCGAACGCGGGCAGGACCTGGATCGGCATCACACCCTGGATATAGGGGTGCAGCTTGATCCCCAGATCGGTCGGATCGAAGTACGGTGTGTTGTAGCGCTGCACCGTCGTCCGGTTGTACGCCACGCGAACGGAGTTCACCATGGTGGGGCCGAGCACCCACGTGTCGCCGAGCGTCAGCGCGTGGGCGAGATTGTCGAGACCGGGGTCGATCGCCTTGAGCACGTTGTCGGAGCCGCCCTCGTACGCCGGCGGCTTCCTGATGAACGTGGCCATGTACCGGCCGAACACCGAATGGTCGGCGGTCAGCTGGTAGTCGACTCGCCCGATCCCCTGTCCTTCATTGCTGTCGCCCGTCGTCTGATACGTGATCTGGCCGCAGGGATCCGTCGTGCTCGGCAGGCGCCGCGCCAGGTTCATCGCGGCCGGGCTGAAGAGCGCGGGATTGATGCGGTTCCCGACGAAGCCGCCGCCAAGATTGATCTGTCTGCCGCCCGTGCATGCGGGTGAGGTGACCGCCGTGAAGTCGCCGGCGAGCATCTGCGGCCGATCGGTACGAACGCAATCTGGTCGGCGGGCCGGAAGCGGAGCGCGGTGCCCTGATAGCCGCCGAAGAAGAAGAGCCGGTCGCGCACAATCGGACCGCCCAGCCGTCCCGCCGAACTGATTGCGCAGCAGGCCGTCGTTCTTGCGTTTCCCGTCAGGGCCGATGAGGGCAAATGGGCTCGTCGCGTTGAGGCGCGCGGTGCCGGAGGAACTCGAAACGCGTTGCCGCGGAACGCGTTGGTGCCCGACTTCGTGACGGCGTTCACCGATGCCGACGCGTGCATGCCGTTCTGCGCGGAGAGGCCGCTCGTGGCGACGCGGAATTCCTGCAGCGCGTCAGGGAACGGCATCGGCAGGTTCACGTTGCTCTGCGGGCTGTTGTGCGTCGCGCCGTCGAGCAGGTACCCGACCCCGGTGGGCACGCCGCCGGCGACCGAGATGGTCACGCCGCCGGGGAAGTTCCGGCTGCCGACGACGCCGGTCTGGACCGCCGCGCCGGCCAGCACGATCAGGTCGGTGACCTGGCGGCCCTGCAGCGGCAACTCGACGATCCGCTCGTTATCGACCACGTCGCTGATGCCGGCGCTCTGGACGTCGACGAGCGGCGCCGCCGCCTCGACCGAGACGGTCTCTTCGAGGCTGCCGATCGGCCGAGCACCACGTTGATGGCGGGCGTCGCCGCTACCTGCAGCACGATGCCTGTCTGCGAGATAGGTGCGGAACCCCTGGAGCATTGCCTCCAGGCGGTAAGGACCCGTCGGAAGGTTCGGCAGCACGTAGGTGCCATCCGCGTCAGTGATAACGCTGCGCGTGAGCCCCGTGTCGGTCTGGGTCGCCGTGACCGTCACGCCGGGCAGGACTGCCCCGCTCTCGTCGGCCACGCGGCCGCTCAGTTGGGCGGTGGATAGCTGCGCCGATACGACGACGCCGCTGAGAAGGACGGGAATCGCGACACACGAGAAAACCCGGAGCAAACGTTTCATGGACACCCTCCAGCGCCAATGAGGAACGCGATGAGGACGGTCGATGACTCCGAGGGTTCGCCGACGAAATACGCGAGCCCGTTATGAAGGCCGGTATTAGACCACACCCAGCCACCTAGCCGTCCAACTAACTGACGGTCATTGACGGCTGAGTCGCCAACGGGTTTCAGAACATTTACCAAAGGTTCATCCGCCCGCAAATCTCTCGTCAGGGACGGCCGCCATGATCCCCGGACCCCGCGACTGCACTCCCCGCAGGACAGGTGGCGTAGAAGAGAGGAACTGATGGAAGTACGACGCATGACCAGTCCAGCACCAAAGCTGTTCGGCCGCCGCGGATTCCTGACCAGCGCTGGAGCGACGATGCTCTACGCCGCGCTCGCGCCGGCCGCCTGGCCGCGTGCCGCCGCCGCGCAGCGACTCGGCGGCTACCCATTCACCCTGGGCATCGCGTCCGGCGATCCCACGGACGATGGTGTCGTGTTGTGGACGCGCCTGGCGCCGCGGCCATTCGACGGCGGCGGCATGCCATCGCATCCGCTTGCCGTGCAGTGGCTCGTGGCGACCGACGAGCGCATGGGTCGCATCGTCAAGCGCGGGGCCGTGCTGGCCACTCCCGAGCTCGGTCACTCGGTGCACGTCGAAGTGAGGGGGCTCGAGCCATCGCGCTGGTACTGGTATCAGTTCAAGGTCGGCAACGAGCTCAGTCCGATCGGCCGTACGCGAACGGCACCGGCGGCCGGTACGATCGAAGACCTGCGCTTTGCGTTCGTGTCGTGCCAGCACTATGCGCAGGGCTTCTACTATGCCCACAAGCATCTCGCCGACGAAAACCTGGACTTCGCCGTCCACCTTGGCGACTACATCTACGAGGGACGCTCAACCGGCACCATCGGCCGCCCGCACCTGCCCGACGTCGAGATCACGTCAATCGACGACTACCGGATTCGCTACGCGGTCTACAAGTCGGATCCGTACCTGCAGGCGGTTCACGCCTCGTTCCCGTGGATCGTCACCTGGGACGATCACGAGACCGAGAACGACTACGCCGGGTTCATCCCGGAAAATCCCGCCGACCCGGCGGACAATGCCCCCGACTTCGCCTCGCGGCGGGCTCGCGCCTACCAGGTGTACTACGAGCACATGCCGATCCGGGCCGCGCAGCTGCCAGTCGGACCCTCGCTGCAGCTCTATCGCCGGGTGCAGTTCGGCGAGATGCTCTCGGTCAACGTGCTCGACACGCGGCAGTACCGATCGCATCGCGCGCCGGCGGCGTGCATGCTGACGGAGCGGGTCAACGGCTACTGTCCGAGTGCGCTCGATCCGACGCGAACGATCGAGGGTGCGGCGCAGCAGGCGTGGTTGATCAACGGGCTCGACCGTTCGACCGCTCGCTGGAACCTGCTCGCCAACCAGGTACCTTTCGCGCCCAACGACACGAATGCCGACCCCGCGATCCGCACCTTCGGCGGCGAGAAGTGGGACGGCTATCCGGTCGACCGCCAGGCCGTGCTCGATTTCATCAGCGCCCGCGGGCTGACGAACACGGTGGTCATCACCGGCGACGTCCATCAGAACTTCGTCCGGGACGTGCCGCCGGATTACGTGCGGCTCGACGCCAACCCGGTCGCCACCGAGTTCATCGGCACGTCAATCTCGAGCGGCGGCGATCGCACGCTGAGCACCGTCTTCGGCGGCAACGTCAACAACCCGCACCTCCGCTTCTCGGACAACCATCATGGCTACGTCCGATGCGCAGTCACCGCCGATCTCTGGCACGCTGACTACCGCGTCGTGCCATCGGTCGCGCAAACCGACGATGGCGGCATCGGAACGATCGCGTCGTTTGTCGTCGAGCAGCGACAGCCGGGGGCCCAGTCAGCCTGAGCGCCCCGTTGTTCGGGTTGAGTCACTGGGTGCCGCGCACCGGAGACCTGAAGGTCTCCGGTGCGCTACCAGGTACGATATGCGACCACGGTAGCCGGAGGCCTTCAGGCCTCCGGACGCTGTGTTACCATCCCGGCGGTAAATGCCCCGGCGTCACCCCTTTCCCTTTCTATTTATTGGGTTTCTCCTGTTTGCGGCACCCGCCGTGGCGCAGCTGTCCGACGCGGAATTCGAGTCGATCCGGCTCGACAAAGTGGTCATCGCCGTACGCCTGAACGAAGCGATCACGCTCGACGGGCGGCTCGACGAGCCGGTCTGGCAGGCCGCGCTGCCCGCCACCGACTTCTACCAGAAGCTGCCCAACAACGGGGCGCCGGCGTCCGAGCGCACAGAGGTCCGTTTTGCGTACGACGACGACAACCTGTACATAGGAGTCACGGCGTTCGACAGCAGTCCCGAGCGGCTGCTGATCAAGGACCTGCGCGAGGACTTCGACTTCGGCACGACCGACCTGATTCAGGTGCTCATCGACAGCCTGCGCGACGGACGATCCGGCTTTACCTTCGTCGTCAACCCGGCCGGCGCCCGGCGCGACACCCAGGTCTCCAACAACGGCACCACGAACCAGGACTGGGACGGAGTCTGGGACGCCAAGGTCAGCCGCGATGAGAAGGCGTGGTTCGTCGAGTACATGATCCCGTTCAAGACGTTGCGGTTCTCGCTCGCGTCGAGCCAGGAATGGGGGCTCAACGTCAGCCGGAAGATCATGCACCTCAACGAAGAGAACAACTGGGCCCCGGTGCCGATCCGCTACAACGGCACCCGCCCGGCGCTCGCCGGCACGCTGCGCGGACTGGAGGACGTCCGGCAGGGACGCAACCTGAAGATCAAGCCGTTCGTGATTGCCGGCGGCACGCAGGCGCGCGTGGCGGCTTCGCCGCTGCGGACCAACAGCGATTTCGACGGCGGGTTCGATTTCAAGTACAGCCTGACACCGTCGATGACGTTCGACGCTACCTACCGTACGGATTTCGCGCAGGTCGAAGTCGATCAGCAGCAGGTCAACCTCACCAGGTTCAACCTGTTCTTTCCCGAGAAGCGGGACTTCTTTCTGGAGAACGCCGGTACCTTTACGTTCGGCGGCGTCGGGCAGTCGGTGTTCAGCACCAACGTCGGCAACCTGGTGCCGTTCTTCAGCCGCCGCATCGGCCTCAGTGCGGCAGGTACGCCGATCCCGATCATCGGCGGCGCCCGCGTCTCGGGGCGCGCCGCCGGCTACGACGTCGGCGTCCTGGCCATGAAGACCGAGGCGCTGGGGTCCACGCCCTCCAACAACTATCTGGTAAGCCGCGTGAAGCGGAACATCTTCAACACCTCCTGGGTGGGAGCGATCGTCACCGATCGCGAATCGGGAGTCGCCAACGACTACAACCGCGTCTACGGCCCCGACGTCCATCTGCAGTTCGATCAGATCGAGATCGACTCGTACATCCTGCGGAGCGACACCCCCGGGCGGCCGGGCCGCAACCAGGCGCGCAAGCTGCAGACGGCGTGGCGCGGCGACGAATTGAACCTCTCGGCCGAATACAACGCGGTGCAGCCGAACTTCAACCCGGAGGTGGGGTTCATCCGCCGCCCGAACATCTCCCAGTACAGCGGCGACGCGACCTGGCGCCCGCAGCTCCGGCGCAGCCGGGCGATCCGCAATCTGACGTTCGGTTCGAGCATCGATTACTACAACAACGGCGACGGCGAGATCGAGACGCGGATCCACGAGGGCACGCTCGGCATCCAGTTCGAGAACAACGGGTCAGTGAACTTCACTGCCAACCAGACCTTCGATCGCCTGGTACGGCCGTTCGCAATCCGTCCCACGGTTGCCGTCCCGGTCGGCGACTATTTATACCGGCGCTACACCACGACCATGAGCACCGGGAACAACCGCAAGGTGGGCGTGACCGGCAACGTGAGCTGGGGCGAGTTCTGGGACGGCGACAGCCAGTCAGTCGGGGCAGGGCTCGACATCCGGCCGAACTACCATCTGAATCTCGACCTGAGCTACAGCCGCAACTACGTGACGCTGCCGTACGGGGAGTTCACGACGCAGCTGCTCGGGGCGCGCGTGATCTATGGATTCTCGCCGCGCGCGTTCTTCAACGCGTTCATTCAGTACAACGCCGACACCCACCAGGTCAGCTCGAACCTGCGCTTCAACTTCACGCATCATCCGCTGAGCGACATCTATATCGTCTACAACGATCGCCGCGAGAGCACCGGCGGCGAATTGATCGAGCGCGCCTTCATCGTCAAAGTCACCAACCTGTTCAACTTCTGACTTGAAGACGTGGGCGTGCGCACTGGTCGCCATAAGTGATATAAGAGCCTCGCGAAACGGCTGATTCCTGTCGTTCGGCCAACCCAGTTCCGGCAATCCGCGTCCGGATGCACCGCAGCCCGACGCTCCGTGAGGTGACCGTCGCCTTCCGAGGGACACGAGGAGTTCACATCATGCCGAGATGTCTGATCTGTTGTTCACGCGGTGCATTGATCCTCCTGCTGACCGCCGGCGCCGCCTGGGCGCAGGGGACAGCGCAACTGAGTGGTACGGTCCGCGACGAAAGCGGGGCCGTGCTGCCCGGCGTGAGCGTCACCGTGACGCAAACCGATACAGGCCTCGTTCGCACGACCGTGACCGATGACACGGGTGGCTACGTGCTGACGAACCTTCCGACCGGGCCCTACCGGCTCGAGGTTGCGCTCCAGGGATTCAGGACCTACGTGCAGACAGGCATCGTCCTGCAGGTGGGCGGGACGCCGACGGTCAATGCCGCACTCGCCGTGGGCTCGCTCGAGGAATCGGTCACTGTGGAGGCTGCGGCGCCGCTCGTCGACGTCCGCAGCGCGGGCATCAGCACGGTGGTGGACAACGAGGCGATCCTCGAGTTGCCGCTGCAGGGCCGCCAGGTCACCGACCTGATCGTGCTGGCCGGTGCCGCCGTCCAGACCGGCACCTCGTCCACCCGCAGCATGTCGGGCGGCGTGCTCATCTCCGTCGGTGGCGGCCTGCCGTTCGGTGTGGCCTACACGCTCGACGGGGCGGCGCACAATGACCCGCAGGGCAACACCAACCTGCCGCTGCCGTTCCCTGATGCGCTCCAGGAATTCCAGGTGGCGACCAGCGGCCTCTCTGCCGAGAGCGGCGTCAAGTCAGGCGCGTCGGTCAACGCGGTGACCAAGGCGGGCACGAATCGTTTCTCCGGAAGCGGCTTCGAGTTCCTGCGCGATCGTCGCTTTAACGCCCCGCTGCATTTTGCGGCGTTCGGCGCGGACGGCAAGCAGGTTGATGATGGCCTCCGGCGCAACCAGTTCGGCGGCACCCTGGGCGGTCCCATCGTCCGCGACAAGCTGTTCTTCTTCGGCGCCTACCAGGGCACCATCCTGCGTCAGGTGCCGACGGGCAACATTTCGTACGTGCCGACGGCGCAGATGCTCGCCGGCGACTTCACGACGATCACGTCGCCGCAGTGCGCCGGACGGCAGATCAACCTCGGCGCCCCGTTCGTCGGCAACCGCATCAGTCCGGCCCTCTTCAGCCCGGCGGCGTTGAACCTCGTCGCGAAGCTGCCGCAGACCACGAATCCGTGTGGCGAAATCAAGTGGGAACAAGCCGGAAACGAGGACCAGCACATGCCGGTCGCCAGGGTCGACTTCCAGGTGACCAACAACCAATTGCTCTTTGGCCGGTACCTGGGAACCAAGATCAGCACTCCGCCATCGTGGTCCGGCCCGGGCGACAACATTCTCAAGACCACGCTGTCTGGTGCCCTCAACCAGCTCCACTCGGTGGTGCTGGGTCACACCCAGGTCGTAAGCGCGTCGGTCGTCAACGCGCTACGAGTCACCTACAACCATACGACTGTGCAGCGGTACCAACCGGACGGCTTTTTCAGCCCGGCGGATGTCGGCGTGAAGATGTTCAGCTATCCGCCCGCCAACCAGTTCTCGCTGACCGTCACCAACAACTTCGAGCTGATGAGCGGAACAGCGACGCAGCGAAAAACGTTCAACAAGCTCGCCGGGGTGTCCGACGACGTGACCGTGGTGCGGGGGCGCCATCAGCTCGGCTTCGGGGCCGACGTGCGGCGCTGGAAATTGGATTCCGTTGGCACCTCCCGCACCGGCGGCACGTGGACCGTTGACGGCAGCGCGACCGGGCACAGCCTTGCGGATCTCCTGACCGGACGTGTCGCGCGGCTCGAGATCGGCGGCCCGAACATCCTCGATATTCACAACTGGTACCTGGGCGCGTACGCGCAGGACGCGTGGCGCCTGTCAGACCGGGTGACGCTCAACGGCGGCGTGCGGTGGGAGCCGTACTTCGGCCAGTCGGTCGACAACAACGCGATTGTGATCTTCAGGGAGGAGAACTTCGACCAGGGCATCCGAAGTCAGGTTTTCCTCAATGCGCCGCCGGGACTGATCTATCCCGGGGACGAGGGTTTCCCGGAGGGGAAGACCGGGTTGGACATCCAGTGGTGGAACCTGGCGCCGCGCGTGGGCGTGGCGTGGGACGTCCGCGGCGATGGCCGCCTCGCCGTGCGATCGTCGTACTCGATGGGGTATGACTTCATGGCCGGGGAGTACCACAACATCAACGCCGGGGCGCCGCCGTTCGGCAACCGCTCGCTCATCAACGATCCGCCGGGCCGCATGGACGACCCCTGGGGCCATCTCGGTGGCGATCCTCACCCCATCGTCCTCAGTCCGAACGTGGCCTACATCCCGTTTGGCGCGTTTGGCTCCATGGATCCCGGCATCAATTCACCACGGGTGCAGCAGTGGAACGTGATGGTCGAGCAGCAGCTCGGGACCAATTGGGGGGTGTCGGCGACGTATCTGGGCAGCTACGCCGACCGGCTGTGGGCGCAGACAGCAGTCAACCCCGGCGTGTTCCTGGGGCTGGGTCCATGCACGCTCAACACCGCCACGGGCCCGAGAACTTTCCCGGTCTGCTCGACCAACGCGAACCTGAACGAGCGGCGCAGGCTGTCTCTGGAAAATCCAGTCAGGGCGTCCCAAATCGGCGCCCTCGACCTCAACTCGGACGTGGGGTGGCAGAAATATAAGGGTCTGAAGCTGGCGGCGCGGCATCGGACGGTGACCGGCGTCAGCCTCAACGCGAGCTACACGCTGTCGCAGTGCAAGGGCACGCCGACCGCCACCGCCTTCAATCAGACCAGCGCCGGCTATACGAATCCGGACGACCCCGATCTCGACGCCGGTTACTGCGATCAGGACCGCACGCACCTGGGCACGCTCAACATGGGCTACCAGACGCCGGATGTGGGTAGTGGCGTCGTGCACGCGCTGGCGTCGGGCTGGCGGCTGTCGGGCATTCTCAGCGCGCGCTCGGGAGGCCGGCTCAACATCACCAGCGGCGTCGACCGCGCGTTCAACGGTATCTCGGCACAGCGGCCCGACAGCGTCCCCGGGGTCGACGACATCTATGGGCCAGGCAGGAACGCATCCGGCCTGGAACCTGGCCAGCAGATCGACAACTACTTCAACCGCGACGCCTTTGTGCTGCCGGCGGCGGGCGCCGTGGGCAATCTCACCCGCAACATCGCGGTGGGGCCGGCGTTCTGGCAGATCGACCTGGCGATTTCGAAGCTGATCTCAGTCGCCGGGATGCAGCGGCTGGAGCTGCGGCTCGAGTCGTTCAACCTGCTGAACACCTTCAACTGGGGTAATCCGGCGATCAACTTGAACGCGGCGACGTTCGGGCGCATCACCACGCAGAGCGGTGATCCGCGCATCCTGCAATTCGGCGTGAAGTACAACTTCTAGAATCGACGTCCGAAGGAGTGTTGTGATGGCGAAGTCGAAAACGAATCACCCCGATCGGCGCGAGTTTCTCAAAGGCGCAGCGGTTGGTGCTGCCGCCCTGGCGGCGAAGCCCGCGATTGCAGCGGCAGCCGAACCGCAAGCGCCCGCCGTGGCGGTGCCCTCGGCTCAGGCGCTGGCCGCCGAGACCCAGCCGGTCTCGGCGGATGTGCAGGCACTGATCGAAGACCATCCGGGCTCTGACTTCATGGTCGATGTGCTCAAGCATCTCGGCTTCGAGTACATCGCCGCCAACCCCGGATCGAGTTTTCGTTCACTGCACGAGTCGATCGTGAACTACGGCGGGAACAAGGCCCCGGAGCTGCTCACCTGCTGCCACGAAGAGTCATCGGCGTTCATGGCGTGCGGCTATGCCAAGGTGGAAGGCAAGCCGATGGCGATCATGGCGCATAGCACCGTCGGCCTGCAGCACGCGTCGATCGGCATCTATGAGGCCTTTGGCGGACAGGTACCTGTTTTCATCATTCTCGGCAACACGATCGATGCCGTCACGCGGCGCCCGGGCGTGGAGTGGAGTCACAGCGCGCAGGATGCGGCGGCAATGGTCCGTGACTACACCAAGTGGGACGATCTGCCGATCTCGCTTCCGCACTTCGCCGAGTCCGCCATGCGTGCCTACAAGATCGCCATGACGCCGCCGATGGGACCGGTCGTGCTGGTGGCCGACAGCCATCTGCAGGAAACCGGCATGGCCGGCCACGGTGGTCCGCTGCGCATGCCGAAACTCACGCTGGCGAGGCCGCCCGCGGCAGACGCCGGGGCGGTGGCGGAGCTGGCGGCGCTCCTCGTCGCGGCGGAGAACCCTGTCATTCTCGGGCAGGCCGCACGCACACCGGAAGGTATGCGGCTGCTGGTTGAACTGGCCGAGACGCTTCAGGCGCCGGTCTCGGGTGGAATCATTCCCGTCGCGTCATCCCCTCAGGCAGGGTGGCGGCGGACTGATTCGGAATGCGGACCTGATTGTGGGCCTGGACGTCAATGACTTGTGGGGGACCGTCAACACCTACCTGGATCAACAGACGCGCAGCTCTCAGCTGCTCACCAAGCAGGGCGCCAAGCTCGTGAGCATTACCTCGAGCGACCTCTATCTGAAGAGCAACTATCAGAATTTCCAGCGCTACACCGAAGTCGACATGGCGATCGCCGCCGATCCAGAGGCGACGCTGCCATCCCTGATCGAAGCAGTCAAGAAACTGGTGACCCCGGAGCGCCGAAGGATCTTCGAAGAGCGTGGAAAGAGGCTGGCCGCCGCTTCCATACAAGCGCTGGAACAGGCTCGCACTGCAGCGACGTTTGGCTGGAATGCAAGCCCGGTCAGCACCGCCCGCCTGTCCGCTGAACTCTGGAACGCCATCAAGGATCACGACTGGGCGAACGTGGGAGGGGTCGGTGGCGGCGCGCTGTGGAACGTGGACAAGCACTATCAGGTCATTGACGGAGGTGGCGTCGCTGCCGAAGGAGGCGATTTGCCCACGGCCGTGGGCGCAGCGCTGGCCCACCGCAGGCATGGCCGACTCGCGGTCAGCATCCAGAAGGATGGCGATTTCATGTATGCCCCTGGAGCCTTGTGGACGGCTGCGCATCACCGCATCCCGTTCCTCAGCGTGATGTACAACAACCGCGCCTATCACCAGGAAGTCATGCACATCCAGCGGATGGCGAACCGGCATCAGCGGGGGATTACGAACGCTGGTATCGGCAATACGCTCGACCATCCCGCCATCGACTATGCGGCTATGGCGCGTGCCATGGGCGTGCATGGCGAAGGCCCGATCACGAATCCCAACGATCTCGGGCCCGCGATCAAGCGCGCCGTGGATGTCGTTCTGCGCGGCGAGCCGGCCCTGGTCGACGTCGTGACTCAACCCCGATAGGAGGCAATGTGACGAGGGTCATCGCGATGCTCGCCCTATCTCTGGCCTCGACTCTTCTGATGGCTGCTGCCACGCTGGAAGCGCAGCAGAATCCGGGGTCGGCTTCCGATGTGCGTACCCGCCTGCTCCAAGCGCTCAGGGCGCGCCCAAGGGTGATGCGGAAAATGGAAAGAAGATCTACTCGAGCTACGGGTGCTACCAGTGCCATGGTTACGCCGCTCACGGTGGCCCGGGGCCGCGATTAGCTCCACGTCCCTCTGCCTTCGCGGCGTTTGCGAGATATGTCCGCAGACCCACGGCACAGATGCCACCGTATACCGCGAAAGTCGTCTCGGATCAGGAACTCGCTGACATTTATGCTTTCCTGCTGACGATACCGCCGCCGCCCGCCGCGAACACCATTCCGATTCTGTCCCGCTAGGTCGGGCCCGTAGCACGGAGTGCGAGGAACAGACAGGGAGCAGACGATGCGAAAAACGAGCACGCGCGTACTCGCCGGCGTAGCGGGCGTGCTGTTGCTGTCGGCGCTGGCCGCTGCTCAGGCAAAGCGATGCGCCACGTTCGCCGTGGAAATATTATCCGGAGGATGCGAGGGCCAACGTCGGACCCGGCGGGCCCGCGCCGGTGCGCGATCTGACCGGGACATGGGCAGGAGAGTCGTCTGGCGCGGGTGTTCGACGCGCCTATCCGTCCCGAGAGTCCGCCACCGCTGACGCCGTTGGGCAAGCAGTTGTTCGACCGGAACAAGGCGCAAGGCGATGATGTCCTGATCGCCGACACCGAACGATCCCCATCTCCGATACTGCGATCCGTTTGGCTTTCCCCGGAACATGAACGACCAGATTCGTTCGATGACGATCACCGCGCTGCCGGACCGGACCTTTGTCTTGATCGCGTTCCAGACTATCTGGCGTGAGATTTGGACGGACGGGCGAGCCCTGCCTGCCAACGTGGGCGGCAGGGGCAGGGACGCTCACGATCCAACCTACAACGGCTACTCGGTGGGTCGCTGGGAGGACGACTACACCTTCGTGGTGGAGACAACCGGGATGGACCCGGAGACCTGGGCCACCGAGGCGCGGCTATCCCCATAGCGTCGACGCGCGCGTGACGGAACGCTTTCAGCGGAAGAGCAAGAACGATCTGACGCTGACGACGACCATGGATGACCCGAAGCTCTACACCAGACCGTCAGTCTCGGGGAAGTCTATTTCCGGTGGATTCCGAGCCAGACATTTTTCAACACGACCTGCATTCCGTCGTCGCTGCAGCGGTACTTGAAAGAGATGGCCGATCCGGCCGGCAAGCCCAGTGCGGCACGGTAGCCCAATTCGCGATCGCCAGCGGAATTGATTTCTGGAGGTGCACGGTGAAACCGAAAGTCCTGATGATGGTGGTCTTGGTCGCCGGATTCGCTGCGATTGACAGGCCGTCGTTCGCGCATCACGGCGGTGCGGCGTTCGATATGAGCGCGCCGGTCGTGTTGAAGAACGCCGTGGTGACGGAATTCGTCTGGATCAATCCCCATCCGCTCATCAAGGCGGACTACAAGGACGAAAAGGGCAACGTCCAGCATTGGACGATGGAACTGGGCGGCATTGTGGGGGCTCAGCTCATCGGCTGGACCAGAACGACGCTCCAGCCCGGAGACGTCGTCACGCTGTACGTCTGGAAGGCCAAGACGGGCGCACCGGTTGGACGCTTCAACAAGGTCGACTTCGCCGACGGCACGACCATGCGTGACAGCCAGCGCGGCGCCGACGACGGAGGGCGAGCCGATACGGGCGTGCGCCAGTAAGCACGCACTTCACAACGACGTAGTGTCCGCCTTCAGGCGGACCAAGCCGGTCCGGCTAAAGCCGGACACTACGTGGCCGTGTGTTACCATCCCCCGCGGTAAATGCCCCGGCTTCATCCCTTTCTATCCATTGGGTTTCTCCTGTTCGTCGCGTGGTCGGCCGGAGCCGCGCCGGCCTGGGCGCAGGCGGTCGAAATCGATCACGACGCGATCCGTTCGATGCGCATCGTCAGCGCGGTGAGGATCAACGAGGACATCACGCTCGACGGCCGCCTCGACGAGGCCGTGTGGATGCAGGCGCCGGCCGCGGACGACTTCCTGCAGAAGCTGCCACGCAACGGCGCGCCCGCGACCGAGAAGACCGTCGCCCGATTCGCGTATGACGACGACAACCTCTACATCGGCGTCGTGTGCATCGAAGCCGAACCCGACAAGATCCTGATCAAAGACCTCAAAGAGGACTTTGATTTCATGAGCACCGACCTGGTGCAGATCTTCATCGACAGCCTGCACGATCGACGGACCGGATTCACGTTCGTGGTCAATGCGGCTGGCGCGCGCCGGGACTCGCAGGTATCTATCAGCGGGGGAGCCAACCAGGATTGGGACGGGGTGTGGGACGCGAAAGTCAGCCACGGCGACGGCGCCTGGTTCATCGAGTTCGTGATTCCGTTCAAGACCCTGCGCTTCTCCCAGGCCGCCTCGCAGGAATGGGGCGTCAACATCAGCCGACGGATTCTGCATCTCAACGAAGAAAGCAACTGGGCGCCGGTGCCGACCCGGTTCAGCGGCAACCAGGCCGATATGGCCGGCACACTCAGCGGCTTCGAAGACCTGCGCCCGGGCCGCAACCTCAAGGTCAAGCCGTTCCTGATCGGCGGCGGAACGCAGAGTCGTGGCACCGTCGGTGCGATGAGCACCGTCAGGGATTTCGACGGGGGGCTGGACCTCAAATACAGCCTGACGCCGTCGATGACGCTCGACGCCACCTATCGCACCGACTTCGCGCAGGTCGAGGTCGATCAGCAGCAGGTGAACCTGACGCGCTTCAACCTGTTCTTTCCCGAGAAGCGCGATTTCTTTCTTGAAAACTCCGGCACGTTCAGTTTTGGCGGTGGCGGTCGCAACTTCAATAACAACTCCGCGAACCTGGTGCCGTTTTTCAGCCGGCGCATCGGCTTGAGCGCCGCCGGGACGCCGATTCCGATCATCGGCGGCGCGCGCGTGTCGGGGAATGCCAGCGGCAGCGATGTGGGCGTGCTGGTGATGAAGACTGAGGCGCTCGGATCCACCCCGTCGAACGTGTATTTCGCCGGACGCTACAAACGCAACCTCCTGCGGACTTCCTGGATCGGCGCCATTGTGACCGACCGCGAGTCCGGCGTGGCCAACGACTACAACCGCGTATACGGCCCCGACGTCCATTTCCAGTTCTTCCAGCGGCTGGATATCGACTCGTACGTGCTGCGAAGCGACACGCCGGGCCGGTCCGGTCAGAACATGGCCCGCAATTTCCTGACCTCATGGCGCGACGACGAGTTGACCCTGTCGACCGAGTACAGCGCGGTTGAGCCGAACTTCAATCCAGAGGTCGGCTTTGTGCGGCGCGGCAACATGTCTCAGTACAGTGGCGACGCCTCGTGGAACCCGCAACTGCGGAGGAGCGACGCCATTCGCAACCTGCGATTCAGCACCAGCGTCGACTATTTCGAGAACGCCACCACCGATCAATTGGAGACGCGCACGCAGGAAGCGACGACCGGTATTCAGTTCGAGAATAACGGTTCGATCACACTCACGGTGAACCAGACATTCGATCGCCTGGTGCGGCCGTTTGCGATCCGGTCGAACGTGGCGATTCCGGTGGGTGACTACGACTATCGCCGCTACACCGCCAGCTTCAACAGCGGAAGCAACCGCAAGCTCGGGGTGTCGGGCAACACGAGCTGGGGAGAGTTCTGGGACGGTCGCAACCGGTCGTTTACGAGCAGCCTGGACTACTCGCCGAGCTACCGGGTCAACCTCGATCTCAGCTACAGCCGCAACCATGTGACGCTGCCGTACGGCGAGTTCACGACGCAGCTGGTTGGCGCCCGCATGCTGTACGGCTTCAGCCCGCGCGCCTTCTTCAACGCGTTCATCCAGTACAACGCCGACACGCACCAGGTCAGCTCGAACCTGCGCTTCAACTTCACGCACCACCCGCTCAGCGACATTTACGTCGTCTACAACGACCGCCGCGACACGACCGGCGGCGAGCTCGTCGAACGCGCGTTCATCGTCAAAGTCACCAACCTGTTCAACTTCTGAGCATGCAGCGGGTCTGGTGGACGCTGGCAGTCTGGGCGGCATGGCTCACCGCTGCGTCGGCACAGGCTGTCGAGATCGATCACGACGCCATCCGCGCCACGCGGATCGTGACCGCCGTCCGCGTCACTGCAGCGATGACGGTGGATGGCCGGCTCGACGAGCCGGCGTGGGAACAGGCGGCGCCGGCTACCGACTTCATCCAGAAGTTTCCGCGCAACGGCGCACCCTCGACCGAACGAACCGAGGTCCGGTTTCTCTACGACGACGACAATCTGTACGTCGGGGTCGTGTGCTTCGATTCGGAGCCTGACCAGCTGGTGATCAAGGACCTGCGGGAGGACTTCGAACTGGGAGCCACCGACGCCGTCCAGATCGTGATCGACAGCCTGCACGACAAGCGCTCCGCGTTCGTCTTCAGCACCAACGCGGCCGGCGCGAGACGCGACAGCCAGGTGTCGAACGCCGACCGGATCAACGCCGACTGGGACGCGGTGTGGGACGCGAAGGTGAGCCGGGCGGAGGAGGCCTGGTTCATCGAGTACGTGATTCCGTTCAAGACGTTGCGGTTCTCGAATTCGCCGTCTCAAGAATGGGGCGTCAATGTCAGCCGGAGGATCCTTCACAAGAACGAGGAAACGAACTGGGCGCCGATACCGGTGCGCTATACCGGCACCAGGTCGGACCAGGCAGGCACGCTGCGCGGGCTCGAAGGCATTCGCCAGGGACGCAACCTCAAGGTGAAGCCGTTCATGATCGGAGCCGGGACGCAGGCGCGTGCCGCTGGCCCCTCGACGCCGCTCGGGCCGACCGATCTGCGGACGACGAGCGACGTTGATGGCGGGTTTGACGTCAAGTACAGCCTCACACCGTCGCTCACCCTCGATACGACCTACCGGACCGATTTCGCGCAGGTCGAGGTTGACCAGCAGCAGGTCAACCTCACGCGGTTCAACTTGTTCTTTCCCGAGAAGCGCGACTTCTTTCTCGAGAACTCGGGCAACTTCTCGTTCGGCGGCGCCGGCCGGAACAACAACAATTCGAACCTCGTGCCCTTTTTCAGCCGCCGGATTGGCCTGAGCGCGACGGGGACGCCCATCCCGATCGTCGGCGGCGCGCGCGTGTCGGGGCAGACCGGCAACTTCGACGTCGGCGTGCTCGCGATGAAGACTGAACGGACCACGGCGTCGCCATCCAACAGCTACCTGGTCGGACGCCTCAAGCGCAATTTCCTGAGGACGTCGTACGTAGGGGCGATCGTCACCGACCGCGAGTCGCCGGTCGCCGGCGACTACAACCGGGTCTACGGACCGGATGTGCACCTGCAGATGTTCGACAAGGTGGAAATCGACTCGTACCTGCTTCGCAGCGACACACCGGGTCGAACCGATCGGAATCAAGCCAGGAGCTTCCAGACGGCGTGGCGCGACGACGAGCTGAATATCTCCACCGAGTACAGCACCGTCCAGCCCAACTTCAATCCCGAGGTGGGATTCGTGCGCCGCGGCAACATGTCGTTGTACGCCGGCGACGTGGCCTGGAGCCCCCAGTTGCAGAGCAGCGACACGATTCGAAATCTGAACTTCGGCAGCAGCCTGGACTATTACAAGGGAGTGGACGGCCGGATCGAAACGCGTACGCAGGAAGCCACGGCGGGAATTGCGTTCGAGAACGAGGGCTTCGTGAATATCACGGCCACTGAAACGTTCGACCGGCTGGTGAACCCGTTCGCGATTCGGCCGTCGGTCACGCTGGCGGCAGGAGACTACGAATATCGCCGCTACGCCATGCGCGCCGACAGCGGCAGCCGCCGGAGAGTTGGCGTCACCGGCAACACGAGCTGGGGTGAGTTCTGGAACGGACAGAGCCGGTCAAGCGGGCGGCGGCCTGGACATCCGGGCGAACCATCACCTCAACTTCGATCTCTCGTATAGCCGGAACCACGTGACGCTCCCGAACGGGGAGTTCACCACCCAGCTCCTGGGCGCGCGCGTCCTGTACGGGTTCACGCCGCGCCTGTTCTTGAACGCGTACCTGCAGTACAACGCCGACACCAGGCAGGTCAGTTCGAACATCCGCTTCAACTTCACCCACCACCCGCTCAGCGACATCTACATCGTCTACAATGACCGCCGCGACACGACCACTGGGCAGCCGGTCGAGCGCGCCGTGATTGTCAAAGTGACCAACCTTTTCACTTTCTAGGGAGAACGCGTATGGAGATGCGAACGGCTCGGCGTTTCCTCCTGGTCGTGCTGGCGGTCCTGCTCGTCGCGCAGATCGCGCCGTCGGCGCAGTCCCAGGCCCTGGTGGTGCGCAACGTGACGCTCATTGACGGCACGGGCGCAGCCGCGCAGCCGGGCATGACGGTTGTCGTCACCGGCAACCGCATCACGGCAGTCGGCAGAAACGCGGCGGTTCCGGCTGGAGCGCAGGTCGTCGACGGTACCGGCAAATTCCTGATTCCGGGCCTGTGGGATATGCACCTGCACCTGCGCGGCGACTCGCGGGTGCCGCGCTTCACCACGTTTGGCGAAGTGCTGCTGGTCGCGAACGGCGTCACCGGCGTGCGGCTGATGGCGGGATTGCCGAAGTTCCACGAGATGAAGCGAAACATCGAGGCGGGTGAACTGCTCGGCCCGCGGATGTTCCTGGCCAGCCGCAACTTCGACGGGTTGATCCCGGCGCAGAAGCTGCCGCCGAAGCGTGGAGACACCGCGGGCGAGGCGGAAGAGTGGCAGTCGGTCGGCGTCGGTGAAATCCCGCGCGCCTACCAGATCACGAACGCCGCGCAGGCGAAGGTCGCGGTGGCGGAAGCGAAGGCGAGCGGCGTCGAGTTCCTCAAGATCCACAACGAGCTGACTCCGGAGGCCTATTTCGCGATCGCCGCGGAGGCTAAGGCCAACGGCTTGTACCTGACCGGCCACGTGCCGACCGGCGTGCCGGCATCGGCGTTGTCGGATACCGGCATGAGGAGCATCGAACACTGGGCCGGTTACCTCGAGGGATGCTCGACCCGCGAGGACGAGATTCTCAAGGGGCAGCTTGCCGCACTCGCGCTTCCAGCGGCGGACCGGGGACGACGCAACGCCGAGCTCCGCCGGATGGCGGTGGATTCGTACAGCGCGGAAAAGTGCGCGGCGCTGGCGGCGCGTTTCGTGAAGCAGGGAACCTGGATCAGTCCGACCTTCATGCCCGAAGGGGGCGCGCGGGCTACCGCGGATCGCAATGCCGACCTGGCGAAGTATGTGTTCGCGCCGTTGCGCGCGCGGTGGCAGCAGCAGATCGCCGGTGCGCCCGCCGCCGCGCCGCCGGCACCGTCCGCACAGGAGCAGGAGCTCGCCAAAGCCGTCGAAGGGCGCAGGCGCGACATCATCGCCGTCATGAAGCGG
The DNA here is from genome assembly GCA_963750995.1 of uncultured Acidobacteriota bacterium. Taxonomy (GTDB): domain Bacteria; phylum Acidobacteriota; class Vicinamibacteria; order Vicinamibacterales; family UBA2999; genus CAVVST01. The sequence goes on from CAVVST010000001.1 coordinate 388,096, forward strand.
GGCGGTGTGCAGTTCGTCGTCGGCACCGACAGCGGCGGCGCATGGCGGATTCCAGGACGGAGCCTGCATGAAGGCCTGCTGGAAATGGTGCGGGTCGGTCTGACGCCGATGGACGACACTCGTAGCGGCCACCAGCAGCTCGGCGCGTCTGCTCCGCCGCGACAAGGACCTCGGATCGGTGCAGATCGGTAAAGCGGCGGACATGGTGCTGCTCGATGCGAATCCGGTGGAGGACATCGCGAACACGCAGCGTATCAACGCGGTCGTCCTCAACGGCCGCCTGATGGATCGGAAGACGCTCGACGGTCTGCTCGCGCAAATGGCCGTGGCGAATGCCACGAACTAGGCGCGAGTGTGGTTGGGCCGCAGCGCAATAACGTATGATTAGCGCCTAGAACACACCTCAACTGGAGCGAGATATGCCGAGCCTCAATCGCCCCTGCATAACCGGTGCTGTCTGCGTGCTTGCCGGGGTGCTCTTCAGCGTCGGCGCCTCCGGCCAGGCGTCGTTCGACACGCCCTACCAGACCACCGACTTCAGCGGCGAGTGGAGCGAGCTGCAGCACGAGATCGGCACGACCGCCGAGATGCACGACTATTCCGGACTTCCCTATAACGACGCGGGGCGCATGCGCGCCGACACCGGCGACATCTCCGACTGGTCGATCCCGGAATTCGTCTGCCGCCCTCATCCAGGGGTCTACAACTGGTATTACGGCGGCGGGCTGCGCATCACCAAGGACGTCGATCCGATCACGCGGGAGCTCGTCGCGTATCACGTGCAGTTCCTTCGCAACACCGGATCGCCCGATCTACATGGACGGCCGGCCGCATCCACCGGAATGGGCGCCGCATTCATGGGCGGGTTTCTCCACCGGCAAGTACGACGGCAACATGCTCGTCGTCACGACCACCCACCTGAGGGAGAGCTACATCCGCGCCAACACGGCGCTGTTCAGTGAGAAGGCGAAGGTCACCGAGTACCTCATGCTGGACGGCGATCTGATGACCGTCACGACGCTCCTCGAGGATCCTGCCTACATGGAGGAGCCGCACATTCAGTCGATCAGCTATCGCCGCAACCTGCACCAGGAGCTGCCGTTCTTTCCCTGCACCGTCGGGGTCGAGAACGTCGCGCCGGGCTTCCCGCATTTCCTGCCCGGCAAGAATCCGTACCTCAAGGACGCGGCGGCCAAGCGTGGCGTACCGCCCGAAGTCTTGCGGGGTGGGAAAGAAACGATGTATCCCGAGTACCGCGAAAAGATCCGGAACCTGATGTCGGCGGGGTCGAGATGACGCGCGTGGAGCTATCGATGAAGGCACGAACACTGGCGCTCGCGGCTGCGGTGCTGCTGCCGGTCGCGGTGTGGGCGCAGCAGCCTTCGACTACCGCGCCGACCGGTGCGGGAAACGAGCTGCACGTGATGCCGGTACGCGGCAACGTGTTCATGATCGTTGGCGCCGGCGGCAACATCGCCGTGTCCGCCGGCATCGATGGTCAGGTGCTCATTGATGCGGGTTCGGCGGCGACAGCCGACAAGGTGATTGAGACCGTCGCGGAGATCGGCCGCTCGGTCGCGGGCACGCCCGCTCGCCTGACGACATGCGTCGGTCCGCCGTGCTATCAGCCGGGCACCTGGGGTCCGTTGACCGCGTTCGGCTTTGCGAGTCCGTCGTACACCGCGGTCATCGCGTCGCCGCGGGCGCCGAAACCGATCCGCTGGATCCTGCAGTCGACGATGGCCCAGGATCACCAGGGCGGCACGCCGAAGATCGCGGCGGCCGGCGTCACGTATAACGGCGGCGAAGCCGGGCGCCTGGTGGGCAACACCATCCCGGCGACCGTCATCGGCCACGAGAACGTCCTGAAGCGGATGACCGAGCTGAAGTATCCGGAAGAGGCGTGGCCGACCGAGACGTACTACATCCCGTCGCACAAGCTGAGTCAGTACAGTCAACGGCGAGGGCATCCAGATGTATCACGTGCCCAATGCCATCACCGACGGCGACAGCATCGTCTACTTCCGCTTCTCGGATGTGATCGTCACCGGGGATGTGTTCACGCCGGGCCGCTACCCGATGATCGAGACCGCGAAGGGCGGATCGGTGCAGGGCGTGCTCAACGGGTTGAACCAGGTCATCGATCTCGCGTTCCCGGAATTCCGGCACCAGGGAGGAACGCTGGTGATTCCGGGCCACGGCCGTCTCGGCGATGTCTCCGACGTCGCGATCTACCGCAACATGGTCGAAGTCGTCCGCGACCGGGTGCAGGACCTGATCAAGCAGGGGATGACGCTGCCGCAGGTGAAGGCGGCGAAGCCGACGCTCGACTACGACGGCATCTACGGGTCGCCGGATCGCTTCATCGAGGCGGTATATGAGAGCCTCGCGAAGAAGTAGGACGTGGGAAGCAAGTACAAAGTGATGGGCACAAAGGGACAGTCAATACTGATCATCCTCGCGGCGGTTGTGATTTCGGCCGCGCCGATGCACGCGCAGCGCGGCCGCGGCGCAGGTGCGGCGCCCGAGACTGCGCGGGCGGCTGCGGCAATCGATCTGACCGGCACCTGGGTATCGGTGATCAGCGAGGATTGGCCGCAGCGGATGCTGCCGCCCCGGAAGGGCGAGTATACGCGCATCCCGCTCACCGCGGCCGCGCGGAAGGTCGCCGACACCTGGGATCCCACCCGCGACGACGCCGCCGGCGAGCAGTGCAAAGGGTACACAGCGGCCGGCATCACGCGCATGCCCGGACGCATGCGTATCGGCTGGCAGGACGACTACACGATGAAGATGGAGCTCGAGGCGGGCAGCCAGACGCGCCTGTTCCACTTCCGGCCCGGCCAGCCGCCGCCGGAGCCCTCGTGGCAGGGTTACTCCGCAGCCGCGTGGATGTACACCCGCCAGCCGCCGCGCACCGGTGAGCTACGGGTCGTGACGAACCGGCTCCGGCCCGGGTACCTCCGCAGGAACGGCGTGCCGTTGAGCGCCGCCGCCAGCGTGACGGAGTACTACCACCGCTTCACCGCCCCGACCGGCGATGTCTGGCTCACGGTGGTCACCGAAGTGGCGGACCCGGAGAATCTGCAGCAGCCGTACGTGCAAAGCTCACATTTCAAGAAGCTTCCCGACGGCGCTGCGTTCAAGCCGGAGCCCTGCTCGACGCGGTAGGCCTTTTCTTGACACCGCCGGAGGGCACCCGTACTATCGTCGAGGCGTTCAATGGCCGATGGCGGAGTGTTCGTTGGAGGACCGTCCATGACACGTAGATGGCTCGTTTTCATCCTCGCCGTAGTGCTGCTGCCGGCCGTCACGGCATCTGCGCATCACTCGCAGGCGGCGCAGTACGACACGAACAAGAAGGTCTCGATCGAAGGAACGATGGTGCAGTTCCAGTTCCGCAACCCGCATTCATTCGTGCAGGTCGAGGCGCCGGACGAGACCGGGCAAACGGTTCGCTGGTCGATCGAGTGGGGTGGGAGCGGTCAGCTGACCGGTCAGGGCGTGAGCAGGACGACATTGAAGTACGGCGACGTCGTGACGATCACGGCAAATCCCTCGCGCACGCCGAACGACCACAAGCTGCACATGCTGACGCTGCACCGCAGGTCCGATGGCTTTGGCTGGGGCACGCGACCAGGTGAAGTGACCGACTAGAGCGACTTCATATTACAAGGTACGTAGTGTCCGGCTTTAGCCGGACTCGCCGGGTCCGCCTGCCCTTCGACTTCGCTCAGGGCACCCCTAGCTACGTCGAGGGGTGAAGGCGGACACTACGTACGCAGACCTCTCCTTACTTGATTTCCCCGGGCTTGACCTCGAGGCCAAACCCCTTCTCTCTGTACGTGTTCTCAATGCCCAACCCAATGCCGTACTGGTTGTTCTCGGTGCAGATGTACTCCATCAGTTCCGAGCCGGGCGGCTGGACCTTGGCCGCGAATTTCAACTGTACCGGGCGGGAGAATGCGCCGGGGTCGTCCAGCGTGAAGTCATCGGTCAGGGTTCCATAGCTGGTTCGCGTCCAGCGCTCGATGGTGTGCATCTGCTCGGTGTGGGGCGTGCCGCGGCTGTCCATCCAGAACTTGTCGTTGTAGCCGATGGTGTCGATCACCAGCGTGTCCTTTTCCCACCGGCCGATCGAGTGGCCCCACCACGACGGGATCAGGTCGTCGGGATGTTTCCGGCCGTCCATGAAGATGTGCCGGATGCGGCCCGCGTCGCCGTTTTCGTGAACGATATAAATGGTGCCCGGGCCTTTCGACGTGACCGACTGCAGGAAGTTCCACGGGTACGGGTTCATGCGGGGACGCTCATGGGCGTGCAGTACAGATAGGGCTCGTCGTCTTCCTTGCGGCTGTCGCGGAGCGCTTTCGCCCACGGCAGCAGCGGGAGCTCGCCCGGCTTCAATCCGCCTTCCGCTTCCAGGTCGTCGTTCGATCCGCCGCCGACCCACGGGCCGTGCAGGTCCGGACGCCCATCGGGCATCCGGGGCACTGGACCCCTGGCGAGCTCGTCGGACGCCGTCGGGGTAAACTCGCCACCCAGCTTCGGGGCCCAGAAAGGCCTGCGTTCAGGTTCCTGCCCCAGCAGCGACACGGTGAGCCCGATCACCGCGATTGAGATAAGTGAAAGGTTTTTCACTGCGCCTCCGGAAGAACTGAACCACGACGACACGAAGAACACGAATGCTCCTAGTGTCGTGACCGTCGTGACCGTCGTGGTTGAATCTGACCGGGCATTGTATACGGGTTAGAAGGCGGGGACCATTTCGGTTGACAACACCAGACCCTTGCTCTATACACCCGGTCGGGCTCGGTAATCCGCATCGAGGAGGACCTCATGGGTCGCTTTGCAATTTGTGTGTGTGCGCTCGCCGCCGTTCTGTCCGTCACCCCCGCCTGGGCGCAGGCGACGGCGCAACTGAGCGGCATCGTCACCGATGAGAGCGGCGCGGTGCTTCCGGGCGTCACCGTCACGGCGACGCAAACGGACACAGGGTTCACGAGAACCGCTGTGACGGATGAATCCGGCGCCTACGTCATGCCGAACCTCCCGACCGGTCCGTACCGGCTGGAGGTTTCGCTGCAGGGGTTCCGCACGTACGTGCAGACGGGCATCGTGCTGCAGGTTGCCGCAGCACCAGTGATCAATGCGGCGCTGGGGGTAGGGAACCTCGAGGAAACCGTGTCGGTTGAAGCGGCCGCGCCAATCGTGGACGTGCGGAGCGCGGGCATCAGCGAAGTGGTCGAGAACGAGCGGATCCTGGAACTTCCGCTTCAAGGACGCCAGGTCACCGATCTGATCGTGCTGGCCGGAGCCGCCGTCCAGACGGCATCGCCGCCTTCGCACCATTTCTCCGGTGGGGTGCGAATCAGCGTTGCCGGCGGACAGGACTTCGGCGTGGTGTACCTGCTCGACGGGGCCATACACAACGATACGCAGAGCAGCGGCGGCCTGCCGCTGCCGTTCCCGGATGCGCTACAGGAGTTCCGGGTCGCCACGAGCGGCCTCTCCGCCGACAACGGCGTGCGCTCCGGAGCCTCGGTCAATGCCGTGACGAAGTCGGGCACCAACATCGTCCACGGGAACCTGTTCGAGTTCTACCGGGACAAACGGTTCAACGCGACCAACCTGTTTTCGCCGGTGGGGCCTGACGGCAAGCGGCAGGACGACGGGCTGCTGCGCCACCAGTTTGGCGGGACGCTTGGCGGGCCGATCGTGCGGGACCGGCTTTTCTTCTTCGGCGGCTACCAGGGCACCTATCTGCGTCAATCGCCGAACGACAACCTCGCGTTCGTGCCGACTGCGGCGATGCTGGCCGGCGACTTTACGGCGTTTGCCTCCCCCGCATGCAATCAGGGCCGGGCGATCGCGCTGCGGGCGCCGTTCGTGAACAACCGGGTCGACCCGGCGCTCTTCAGTCCCGCGGCGATGAACCTCTCCAAACGGCTCCCGGCCGCGAGCAATGCGTGCGGCGAGCATCGGTTCCCCACGGGCGGTCCGGGGGCTGAGCGCAACGAGGCACAGGTCGTGGCTAAGGTCGACTATCAACGGAGCGCCAATCATTCGCTCTTCGGGCGGTATATGGTCACGATTCACAAGCAGGGCCTGCCCGCTGCCGACAACATCCTCACGATGACGCACCAGCTCAGTGTCGGCCTGGACAACTCGGCCACTTCCGCGGCGTTCGGAGATACCCGTGTGCTCGGCTCCAACACGGTCAACGGGTTTCGCGTCACGTTCAATCGGACGAGCGTCGACCGCTTCAACCGGCCGGCGGTCGAAGGCGCCGACCTGGGGATCAAGGCTTCGAGTTACGAACCACATCGGATGAACGTGAACATCACCGGGGGATTCCTGCTGGGTCACCCGAGCGCCGGCTACGGCCTTACCAACACCGAGACCTATCAGGTGAGCAACGATCTGACGCTGGTGCGGGGGAACCATCAGATCGCGCTTGGCGCCAACGTGGCGTACTGGAGCACTTACATCGAAACCTGCGCTCGGTGCGGGGGCGAGTGGCGATTCAACGGCCAGGTGACGGGCCTGGGGCTGGCGGACTTCCTCCTGGGAAGGATGTCCAACGTGGAGCAGGGTGGGCCGGGCGGCTCGGATCCCGCGCAGCACTACCTGGGCGTCTACGCCCAGGACGCCTGGCGTGCGACATCGCGGTTGACCCTCAACGCCGGCCTTCGCTGGGAGCCCTACTTCGGGCAGCACATGCAGGGGCGTTTCGGGATCCCGGTCTGGAGCTGGGACAACTTCCGCCAGGGTGTGCAGAGCACCGAGTTCATCAACGCGCCGGCCGGCTTCCTGTATGCCGGCGACCCCGGTTATCCGTCCGGTTCCTCAGGCATGAACCGGCAGTGGTGGAACCTGTCGCCGCGCGCGGGCGTGGCCTGGGATGTAACGGGCGACGGCCGCATGTCGGTGCGCTCGTCGTACGGGCTCGGGTATGACTTCCCGGTCGGGGATTTCCAGTTCCTTCAAACCTCCGCCCCCCCGTTTGGCAACCGTACGTTCGTCGACTTCCCCCCGGGGGGATTCGACGATCCCTATGCGCACCTCGGTGGGAATCCCCACCCGATTGCCACGAGCCGGGAGACGGTGTTCCCGCCGGCCGGCGCATTCGGGGCGATGAAGCCGGACATCAACTCGCCGCGCGTCCAGTCGTGGAACGTCACGGTCGAACGCCAGATCGGCACGGACTGGGGTGTTGCGGTCAGCTACCTGGGCAACTACACCGATCGGTTGTGGGATCTGGTCCCGCTCAACCCCGCTGTGTTCATGGGACTCGGTCCGTGCACGATCAGCGGTGTGGTGCATCCCGTATGCAGCACCGCCGCGAACACCAACGCGCGGCGCGTGATCTCGCTCGAGAATCCGCGTGCGGGCCAGCAGATCAGCGCGCTGGAGATCTTTGACGATTTTGGTTCCTCAGCGTATCGGGGCCTGCGGTTGTCCGGCACGCGGCGTTCGGCGAACGGAGTGAGCGTGAGCGCGAACTACACGTGGTCCTACTGTTTCGGCCACACGATGATCGCGAATCAGAATCAATTCGCGGCCGGTCCGACCAACCCGGAAGACCTGGCGTTCGATCGCGGCAACTGCACCCAGAACAGGACGCACCTGGCCAACGTGACGCTGGGCTACCAGACGCCGCAGTTCGCCAATGCTGCGCTGCGCGTCCTGGCGTCGGACTGGCGCGTGTCGGGGATCTTCAGCGCCGGTTCGGGTGCCTGGCTCACCGTGACCACCGGGCGCGATACCGCGCTCAACGGCCAGGGGGTGGCGCAACGGGTCGACCAGCTGAGCGATGACGTCTACGGGGAGAAGACTCTGCAGAGCTACTTGAATCGAGCCGCATTCGCAGAGCCGGCGCCAGGCGCGTTCGGCGATCACGTTCGCAACAGCCTGGCGGGGCCGGGACGCTGGAACGTCGATCTGTCCCTGTCCAAACTGCTCGGCGTCATCGGCAGCCAGACGCTGGAACTGCGCATGGAGGCGTTCAACCTCACCAACCATTTCAACTGGGGGAATCCACAGACCAACTTCCTGACGGGCACCTTCGGCCGCATCACGACACAGGCCACGCCGCCGCGCGTCCTGCAGTTCGGCGTGAAGTACGGATTCTAGGGGGTAAGGGGAAGGGGTCAGGGGGAAGGGCTGTCCTAGGCATCAGGCCTATTTCCTAAGACAGCCCCCTTCTCCCTTGCCCCCTTGATAGGGAGGCTCTCATGAAGCGCATCGTCAGCGAGTGCACGGCGGTCGCGTTCCTCGTAGTGCTCACCTCCACATCGGCGTGGGCCCAGGCGACGGCCGAACTGAACGGGCGGGTGACCGATGAAAGCGGCGCGGTGCTGCCTGGCGTCGCCGTCACCCTGACGCAGACCGAGACCGGATTCACGCGCACCGACGTCACGGACGCCTCCGGCTCCTACCTCATGCCCAATCTGCCTATCGGTCCCTACCGGCTCGAGGTATCGCTCCAGGGGTTCCGCACATACGTGCAGACCGGGATCGTGCTGCAGGTCGGCGCGGCGCCCACGATCAACGCGGTTCTCGCGGTCGGGAGTCTCGAGGAGACGGTCTCGGTCGAAGCGGCCGCGCCGATTGTCGACGTGCGCAGCGCGGGTATCAGCGAAGTAGTCGAGCAGGAGCGCATTCTCGAGCTGCCGCTGCAGGGACGCCAGGTCACGGACCTGATTCTGCTCGCGGGCGCGGCGGTGCAGACCGGACAGCCGAACAACCGCAGCTTCCAGGGGGGCGTATTCATCGCCGTCGCCGGCGGCCAGGGGTTCGGCGTTGCCTACTTGCTCGATGGCGCCATGCACAACAGCCCGGCGGACGCCGGCGGCCTGCCGCTGCCGTTCCCGGACGCGATGCAGGAATTCCGGGTCGCGACAAGCGGCCTGTCGGCGCAGAACGGCGTCCATTCAGGTGCTTCAGTAAACGCGGTGACCAAGTCGGGCACCAACAACTACAACGGAACCGTCTTCGAGTTCCTGCGCGACAAGCGATTCAACGCGACCAACCGGTTTGCCGCGATCGGCCCCGACGGAAAGCGCAAGGACGACGGGCTGAAGCGCAATCAGTTCGGCGGAACGCTCGGCGGGCCGATCATGAGGGACAAGCTGTTCTTTTTCGGCGGCTACCAGGGCACGGCGATCCGTCAGGCGCCGGCCGACACGCTCACGTACGTGCCCACCGCGGCGATGATGGCCGGCGACTTCACCGCCTTCGCCGCGCCCGCATGCAACGGGGGACGGCAGATCACCTTGCGAGCGCCCTTCGTCAACAATCGAGTCGATCCGGCGCTGTTCAGCCGCGCGGCGTTGAACCTGTCGAAGGCGTTGCCGGTGACGAGTGATCCCTGCGGCGAACTGCGGTTCACGCTTGGCGGTCCCGGAGGCGAGCGCAACGAAGGACAGTTCGTATCGAAGGTCGATTACCAGTGGAACGCCAACCACTCGATCTTCGGCCGGTACATCGCGACGATTCACCGGCAGGGGATCCCCGTTCCAGACAACCACCTCGCGGCGCAGAACCAGGCCAACGTGGGCGTCGACAACCTGGCGCAGTCGGTGGCGTTTGGCGATACCACGGTCTTTGGCGCCAACATGGTCAACGCGTTTCGCGTCGCCTACAACCGAACGCGCGCCGACCGCTACAACGAGCCCGCGCTGGGACCCTACGACCTCGGAATCAACGTGTACAGCTACGAGCCGCATCGCATGAACGTCAACGTGACCGGCGGCCCCAACTTCGGCACCAATGCCGGATTCGGCGTCACGAACACCAACACCTATCAGGTCAGCGACGATTTCACGATGGTGCGCGGCGACCACCAGCTCGCGTTCGGTGGCAGCGTCGCGTCGTGGGACACGTTCATCCTGACGTGTTCCCGGTGCGGCGGTCAGTGGGACTTCAACGGCCAGGTGACCGGGCTGGGCCTGGCGGATTTTCTCCTGGGACGACTGACGGTGCTGGAGCACGGCGGGCCCGGCGGCGCGGATCCGTCGCAGTTCTATCTCGGGCTGTACGGTCAGGATTCGTGGCGGGCGACCAGCCGCGTGACGCTCAACGCAGGCCTGCGGTGGGAGCCCTTCTTCGGCCAGCAGATGGGGCACCAGGGACGCTTCGGCACGCCGATCTTCAACTGGGACAATTTCCGCAGCGGCGTGCGCAGCGCGCAGTTCGTCAACGCGCCGCCCGGGTTCCTCTATTCCGGCGATCCCGGATTTCCGCCCGGTGACTCTGGCATGTACAAGCAGTGGTGGAATCTCTCGCCGCGCGGCGGCGTCGCGTGGGACGTCACCGGGGACGGCCGGATGTCGGTGCGTGCCTCGTATAGCCTGGCATACGACTTCCCGACCGGTGATAAACAGTTCCTGCAGGTGTCGGCGCCGCCGTTCGGTAATCGCCTGCGGCTTGATTTTCCGCCGGGCGGGTTCGACAACCCCTACGGACATCTCGGCGGCGATCCGCATCCGATCGTGACGAGTCGCGACACGGTGTATCCGCCCGGGGGCGCGTTCGGCGTCATGAAGCCGGACATTCATTCGCCGCGCGTGCAGTCATGGAACGTGACCCTCGAACGCCAGATTGGTGCGCAGTGGGGCGTGGCGGTGAGCTACCTCGGCAACTATTCGGACCGGCTCTGGGATCTGGTGCCCATCAATCCCGCGGTCTTCCTGGGCCTCGGTCCCTGCGTCCTGAACGGCGTGGCCATCCCGGTGTGCAGCACAGCGGCCAATACCAACGACCGGCGGGTGATCTCGCTCGAGCAGCCGGCTGTCGGCGCGCTGGTGAGCAACCTCGAGGAGTTCGACGATTTCGGCACCTCGACCTACCGCGGGCTCAAGCTCTCGGCCCAGCGTCGATCGGCCAGCGGCGTCAGTCTCAGCGCAAATTACACCGTGTCCCACTGCTTCGGCCACCGGATGGGCGACGGCATTCACCAGTTCGCCGCTGGCCCCACCAATCCCGACGACCTGGATTTTGACCGCGGCAACTGCACGCAAAACCGGACGCATATCGCCAACATGACGATGGGTTACCAGACGCCGCGGCTGGCCCGTCCGGTCCTGCGCGCGCTCGCCTCCGACTGGCGCATCTCTGGTATCCTCAACGCCAGTTCCGGCGGTTGGTTGACGGTGGTAACCGGGCGCGATACCGCGTTGAACGGCCAGGGTGCGCAACGCGTGAACCAAGTGAGCGACGACGTGTACGGGGAGAAGAGCCTGACCCAGTATCTGAATCCCGCGGCGTTCACCCAGCCAGCGTCGGGTACGTTTGGTAACCACGTGCGGGCGAGCATTGCCGGGCCAGGGTTGTGGACGATCAATCTGGCACTCTCGAAGCTGGTGCCGGTCACGGCGGCGCAGAACCTGGAGATTCGGCTGGAGTCGTTCAATCTGCTGAATCACTTCAACTGGGGTGTGCCGGTGACGAACCTCGCGCAGGCGACCTTCGGGCGGATCCAGACGCAGGCGACGGAGCCCCGTATCCTGCAGTTCGGAGTGAAATACAGTTTTTGAATTGACGAATTGACGGATCTACGGATTGCGGAATTGGAATGCGTGGAAGCGTAGATGCGTAGATTTCGCCGGAGAGTGACATGCGCAGAATGAGTCGCGCTCAGGGTCTCGGGTTCGGATGGTTGCTGGCGGCGATGCTCCTGAGCGCGCCCGCATCGGCACAGCCGTCATTCGACACCACGTACCAGACGATCGACTTCAGCGGCGAGTGGAGCGAGCTCGCCTTTGAAGGCGCGTTCCAGTACGACCTGGGCGACTACTCCGGTGTCCCGCTCAACGCAGCGGGCCGCATGCGGGCCGACAGCCACGACCACACGGAATGGAACCTGCCCGAGATCCAGTGCCGGCCGCATCCCGGCGTGTTCAACTGGTTTTACGGCGGCGGCGTACGACTCGTAAAGCAGAACGATCCGGTGTCGCGCGAGCTCACGGCCTATCATGTGCAGTTCCTGCGGGCGCTGGACCGGCCCATCTACATGGACGGCCGGCCGCATCCTCCCGAATGGGCGCCCCACACGTGGGCCGGATTCTCGACCGGGAAGATTGTCGGCAAGACGCTCGTCATCACCACCACGCATCTCAAAGAGAGCTATATCCGGCCGAACGGCACGATGTTCAGCGAGAAGTCCAGGGTCACGGAACATCTGGTCGTCAACGGCGACCTGCTCACCATCACGACGTATCTGGACGACCCCGTGTACCTCTCGGAGCCGTTCATCGTCTCGGTGAGCTACCGGCGAAACCCGCAGCAGGAGCTTCCGTACCTTCCCCTGCACGGTCTCAGTGGAAAACACGTTTCCAGGCGTGCCCCATTTCTATCCCTGGAAGAATCCGTATTCTGAAGGAAACAGCGGAAGAACGAAACCTGCCGCTCGAACCGCTGCGCGGCGGCGCCGAGACGATCTATCCGGAGTACCGGCAGAAATTGAAGGACATGCCGAGACTCAAGCCGGCCGCATCCAATTGACCCCGGAGTCTGCCATGCGACGACTGCTTTTCGCACTCGGGCTCGCCGCAGCGCTGCTGGTGCCTGCGACGCACGCGCAGCAGCCTTCGACTGTTGCTCAGGCTGCCGGCGGGCTCCAGGTTCTGCCGGTCCGGGGCAACGTCTTCATGATCATGGGTGGCGGCGGGCACGTGACGCTGTCGGTGGGCATCGACGGCATGCTGCTGGTCGACACGGGATCCGCGGCCGTGGCCGGCGCGATGCTGGCCAAGATCAAGGAAATCGGCACCGCGGTGGCGGCCGCGCCGACGCGCCTGACCACCTGCGTTGGCCCCACGTGTTATCAGGCGGGAACGTCGGCGTCGTTCACGCCGTGGGGGTTCGCAAGTCCCTCCTACAACGCGATCGTCGCCTCGCCCGCACCACTGAAGCCGTTGCGCTGGATCATTCAGAGCCACTTCGATCCCGATCACGTCGGTGGCACGCCCGTGCTTGCGGCGGCGGGGAGCTCCTATGCCGGCGGCAACCTGACGACGATTCTCGGGCAGCAGGGTGCCGAGGAAGGCGCCACGCTCATCGCGCAGGAAAACGTGCTGCGCAGGATGACCGACACGAACTATCCGGAGAAAGCGTGGGCGCTGGAAACGTTCTACACGCCGATCTACAAGATGAGCCAGTTCATCAACGGCGAAGGGGTTGTGGTCTACCACGCGCCGGCGGCCATCACCGATGGCGACAGCTTTGTCCATTTCCGCTATTCCGATGTGATCAGCGCGGGCGATCTGTACACCTCTGACAGGTATCCGATGATCGATGTCGCGAAGGGGGGTACCATTCAGGGCGTGATCGATGGGTTGAACAAGATCCTGGAGGTCGCCGTCCCTGAGTTCAGGCACCAGGGCGGGACGATGATTATTCCGGGACACGGACGGATCGGCGATTCGGCCGACGTCGGCGTCTACCGCAACATGGTGTCGATCCTGCGCGACCGCATCCAGGAACTGATCAAGGAGGGCAAGTCGCTGCAGGAGATCAAGGCGTTCAAGCCCACACTCGACTATGACGGCGTCTATGGATCACCCGATAAGTTCATCGAAGCGGTCTATCAGAACCTGACCGCCAAAAGACCCACGGGCTCGAGGTAACGTTTGCGAGGAGGACACATCGCATGACGCGCAAAGTGCTGTTCGTCCTGGCGGGAGTGCTCGTGTTGGGGATGACGGCGTATGCTCATCATTCCTTCAACGCGGTGTATGACGTCAGCAGGGAAGTGACGATTGAAGGCAAGCTGGTGCAGTTCCTGTTCCGCAACCCGCATTCGTGGGTGCACGTCGAGGTGATGACGCCGGGCGGCGAGATGCAGCGCTGGGCCGTCGAATGGGGCGGCAGCGGCCAACTCGCCGGACAGGGCGTCACAAGAACGACCCTGAAGGTCGGGGACAACGTGGTCATCTCCGGCGATCCGTCGCGGACAACAGGCGACTACAAGCTGAAGATGAACTCGCTGCGCCGGACGTCCGACGGGTTCGGATGGGGCCAGCGCGCCGGCGAGACATTCGACTAGCGCGCGCGGAGACGCCATGCGGTACCGAAAGGAATGGCGGCGGGCGGCGCTTGTCGTCGCGGTGTTGCTTGCCGCGCCGGTCGACAGCCGTGCGCAGCGCGGCCAGGGTCCGGCGGGGCCGCCGCCGACGGCGCGAGCTGACGCCGCAATCGATCTGACCGGAACCTGGGTGTCGGTCGTGACCGAGGACTGGGTGATGCGTATGCTCACTCCGCCGAAGGGCGAAGTGCGGAACGTACCCGTCACGACCGCGGCGCAGAAGGTCGCCGCTGCCTGGGATCCGGAGAAGGACGAGGCGGCTGGTGAGCAGTGCAAGGCGTACGGGGCGCCGGCCGTCACGCGGATACCCGGCCGTATGCGAATCAGCTGGCAGGACGAGTCGACGCTGAAAGTGGAGATGGAATCGGGAAACCAGACGAGACTGTTTCATTTCCAGCCTGCAACCCCGCCGGCGCAGCCGACGTGGCAAGGCCATTCGGCGGCGCAGTGGGAGTACACGCGCGTCCCGCCCCGCACCGGCAATCTGAAGGTGGTCACGAATCACCTGCGCCCAGGCTACCTGCGCAAGAACGGCATTCCCTATAGCGCGAATGCATCCGTCACGGAGTATTTCCACCGCCAGACGGCGCCCAACGGCGACGAATGGATCCTGCTCATCAGCGAGGTGACGGATCCCGAGAACCTCAGACAACCATGGGTGCAGAGCTCGCATTTCAAGAAACTGCCTGCGGGTGCGCCGTTCAGCCCCGAGCCCTGTTCGGCGCGGTAAAGATGATCAGGAGCGGCCCTGCCACGGCGGCCGCGGTGGCGCTGCTGGTTGCGCTTGGCAATCCTTCACACGTCGCTGCGCAATCAGCCAGGCCGGCGCCCGGGATTCCTCAACTATCTGGGATCCTGGAGCAGCGGGGGCGCGGCAACACGCCGCCCGCCGATTGGGTCGGCGCATTGACGACGAGAGCGAAGGCGATCATCGCTGCCTTCGACGAGTTCGCGGCGCCGAAGTACGACTGCGTCGCCGCCACCTCGCCGCGCGTGATCGACGAAACGCTTTACAACGTCCGCATCGAGCAGTTGCCCGATCGGGTGAATCTTTACTACGAAAAGGACGACGTGGTCCGGATCGTCTGGCTCGAGGGGCACAATCACCCCGAGCCGAAGTCCGGCGAGTATTTCCTCCAGGGGCATTCGACCGGCCGCTACGAGAATGGCCAACTCGTCGTCGTCACGACGAAGTTCACCTACGATCCTCACGGAATCAGCGACGCATCCCCGTTCATTCCATCCACGCAACGGAAAAAGGTGACCGAACGCTACTCGCGTGAGGGCAACATGGTAAAAGTGGATGTGGTGACGGAAGACCCGCTGATCCTGACGAAGCCGGTTCGATTCGGCTGGCAGTGGGAGTTCACCAAGACTCCCTGGATGCCGTTCGATTGCAGCATCGAAACCAACCTGACGATGCTGCAGTTCCTGCCGAAGAAATATCCCGAGCCGTAGAGTTCGCCGTAAAGGGAGAGACACATGAGACCTTGTGCATGGCCCCTCGCCGCGGCGGTTGTGATTGTGACGGGCGGATTCCTGGCACTGACGCCAGCCGTCACCGCGCACCATTCGCCCTCCACCTTCTTTGATCTCACCAAGAGCGTGGAGATCCAGGGCACCGTCACCAAGTGGGAGTTCAGAAATCCGCACCCGATTCTCTACGTCGAAGTGACCGACGAGCACGGTAAGAACACATGGCTCCTCCAGTTCCACAACGTGACGACGATGACGAGACGAGGCGTGACCGCGCAGACCTTTCCGGCCGGCATGGTCGTCAAGGCGATCGGCGCGCCGTCGCGGGTCCCCGGGACCTATGGGATGAACGCCAACGTGGTCATCATGCCTGACGGCCGCGAGATCAAGGAGGGTGCGGGCGGCGCGACGTTGGAAATCCCCGGCGTGAACAACCCCTACTGACCCGCCATCCCGTCTCACCGGGATTGTGCTCCCCCGATCAGGGCGCTATAACCCTGTCGGCGGGAGCTTTGTCTTTTCACCGTCATGTCCGTATACTCCGCCCACCGGAGGACATATGAAGCGCTTGCTCCAGGCGTTGCTGTTCGGCGCGGCGTTCACCCTTCTGACCATCGCCCCCGCGTGGGCACAGGCGACCGCCGAAATGGCCGGTCGCGTCACGGATGAAAGCGGCGCCGTCCTGCCAGGCGTCACCGTCACGGTCACGCAGACGGACACCGGATTCACGCGCACGGCGGTCACCGACGGGGAAGGGGGCTATCTGCTGCCGAACCTGCCCACCGGTCCGTACCGGCTGGAGGTGGCCGCTCCAGGGATTCCGCACCTACGTGCAAACGGGGATCGTCCTCCAGGTCGGCGCCACGCCGACGATCAACGCTGCGCTGGCGGTCGGCAACCTCGAGGAGACGGTCTCGGTTGAGGCCGCGGCGCCGATTGTCGACGTTCGCAGCGCCGGCATCAGCGACGTAGTTGAAAACGAGCGCATCGTGGAATTGCCGCTGCAGGGGCGCCAGGTCACCGACCTGATCGTGCTCGCGGGCGCGGCCGTGCAGACCGGCACCGCGTCGAACCGGGCCATGACCGGCGGCGTCAACATCTCCGTGGCCGGGGGCCTGAACTTCGGCGTCGCCTACACGCTGGACGGCTCCATGCACAACGACGTCAACAACAACGCCAACCTGCCGATGCCGTTTCCCGACGCGCTGCAGGAATTCAGCGTCGCGACCGGCGGGTTGAGCGCGCAGAACGGCATGCACTCGGGCGCGTCGGTCAATGCCGTGACGAAGTCCGGGACGAACAACCTGCACGGCAATGCCTTCGAGTTCGTGCGCGACAAGGGATTCAATGCGAAGGATCCGTTTGCCGCGATCGATCCCGCGACCGGCGAGCGCAAGGACGATGGCCTGGTCCGCAACCAGTTCGGCGGCACGCTCGGCGGGCCGATCGTGCGGGACAGGCTGTTCTTCTTCGGCGGCTACCAGGGGACGTCGGTCAGCCAGACGCCGGCCGCCAACATCACCTACGTGCCGACGGCCGCGATGCTGGCAGGCGACTTCACCGACGTTCGCCTCAGCCGCCTGCCAGGGGCGGGACGTCGCGCTGCGGGCCGGCTTCGTCAACAATCGCATCAGCCCCTCGCTGTTCAGTCCTGCGGCGCTGAACATGGCGAGGCGCCTGCCGACGACGACCGATCCGTGCGGCAAGATTACCTACAGCATTCCCAACGACAGCCGGGAGGGAGACGGGCTGGGCCGGGTCGACTATCAGCACAGCACCAACAACTCGATCTTCGGCCGCTACCTGTTCAAGTTCGCGAAGAAAGATCCGCCGTTCAAGACGTCGGAGAACCTGCTGACGACGACGGCCCAGGGGATCGACAACCTGTACCAGGGAGTGGCCGTCGGCGATACCCTCGTGTTCGGGTCCAACGCCGTGCAATTCGTTCCGCGTGACCTACAACCGCACGCGAGTGACACGCAGCACCGAGAAATGGTTCTCGCCGTACGACATCGGCTCGAATGTCTACAGCTACAACCCCGGCGAGATGTCGTTTGAAGTGGCGGGCGCGTTCAGCCATCGGCGGGGTGAACAGCGGCATCTTCAATACCGACAGCTATCAGGTATCGGATGACGTAACACTGGTGCGGGGCAACCATCAGCTTGGCCTCGGCGTGAACGTGGCGTACCTGACGATGGACTTCCTGACCAACGCGCGGGTCGGGCGGCACGTGGATCGTGAACGGGCAGGCGGCCGGGCTCGGACTGGCCGATTTTCTCCTCGGACGCGTGTCGAGCCTTGAACACGGCGCCGGCAACGCCCTCCCGATGAGCATGTTGTACCAGGGGGTTTACGCCCAGGACACCTGGAGGGCCAGCTCGCGGGTGACGGTGAACGCCGGCGTCAGGTGGGAGCCCTTCTTTGGCCAGAGTGTGACGAACGGCGCGATCTACAACTGGAGCCTCGACAACTTCCGCAACAACGTCAAGAGCACCCAGTTCCTGAGGGCGCCGGCGGGTCTCCTGTTTCCGGGTGACGGGGGTTTCCCGGACGGCAAGACGGGCCTGAAGAAGCAGTGGCTGAACTTCTCGCCGCGCGCCGGGCTTGCGTGGGACGTCCATGGCGACGGCCGGACGGCGCTGCGGACCTCATACGGAATCGGCTACGACTTCCCGACCGGAGAACGCCACAACATCAACGCCGGCGCGCCGCCCTGGGGCAATCGTTCGCTGCTGCAGGACCCTCCCGGCGGTCTTGACGACCCGTACAGCTACGTCGGCGGCGATCCGCATCCCGTGACGACCAGCCCGAACACGGAATTCGTCACCTTCGGCGCGTTCGGCGCGACCGATCCGAACATCAACTCGCCGCGCACGCAGTCGTGGAACGTGACGCTCGAACAGCAGATCGGCAGCGAGTGGGGGGTGAGCGTCAGCTACCTCGGAAGCTACTCGGATCGGCTGTGGACGCAGATTCAACAGAATCCCGCCGTGTTCCTCGGGACCGGACCGTGCGTGCTGGGAGGCGTGTCGTATCCCGTGTGCAGCACGCAGGCGAATCTGAACGCGAGGCGCAAGCTGACGCTCTCGGGGGAGAACCCCGCCTCGGCGGCCTTGATCGGCAACCTGGATCTGCACACCAGCATCGGCGAGCAGACGTACAGCGGGTCTGAAGCTCTCGGGCCGCCGCCGCGCGGCGGGCGGAATCGCCCTCAACGGGAACTACACGTGGTCGCGTTGTTACGGCGACGATACGACCGGTGGGTTCCCGCAGCTGGCGCAGGGACCGACGAACCCGGACGATCCGCAAGCGGATCGCGGCCACTGCACCGGAGATCGCACGCATGTCGCCAACGTGAGCCTCGGCTACGAAACGCCCGACGTCGGCAACGCCGTCGCCAGTGCCCTCCTCTCGCGGTGGCGGTTGTCGGGCATCATCTACTGCGCGGTCCGGCAGCTGGCTGACCGTGACGACCGGCACCGACCGGGCCCTGAACGGTCAGCGTTTCCAGGAACAGCGCGTCAACCAGGTGAGTGACGATGTCTATGGGGCGAAGACGCTGGCGAGCTACCTGAACCGCGCGGCATTCGTGCAGCCGGCGCTCGGCACGTTCGGCGACCACGAGCGGGCGAGCATCAAGGGCCCAGGTTTCTGGACGACGAATCTGGCGGTGTCGAAGCTCATTCCGTTCGCCACGGCGCAGAGCGTGGAGCTGCGGATCGAAGCGTTCAACCTGCTGAACCACTTCAACTGGGGCAACCCGGGCACCAACTTCAACGCCGCCACGTTCGGGCGCATCCAGTCAATCCAGGGCGAACCGCGCATTATGCAGTTCGGTGTGAAATACGCGTTCTAGAAACGCGTAGGGGGAAGGGGGCAGGGTCCCCTTGCCCCCTACCGAGTTCTGATGGACTTCGATCCCACCTTCCTCATGCTCTCCCTGATACCAAGCGGCATAGGGTTCGTCCTCTTCACGTACGGCCGTAAGAGCGACCGGTGGCCCCAGCTTGTGACCGGCATCGCGTTGATGGCCTATCCGTATTTCACCGCCACGGTGACGTCGATGCTCACGGTGGGGGTCCTGCTGGGGGCCGCGTTCTACGCCATGATCCAGCTTGGCTGGTAGCCAGTCGGGTATAGGATCGGGCCCATGATTTTTGCCTGGCTTCTCATCGCGCTGTCGGCGCTGCCCGCCGGCGCCCAGCAGACGCGCACGTTTACCGCGCGGCTGGCCGTCGTTCCGCTGACCGTCGCCATGCAGAGCGTGGTTGCCGGACGTGGAGCGGCGAAGGCCACCCTCACCGGCAACAAGCTGACCGTAGAAGGAACCTTCGAAGGGTTGCGGTCGCCGGCGACGATGGCGCGGATCCACCTTGCGCCGCGGGCGCTGCGAGGTCCCGCGGTTCTTGATCTCACGGTATCGAAGGGCACGAACGGGACGATTAGCGGGTCGCTCGAATTGACGCCGCGCCAGGTCGAGGCGCTCGAAAAGGGCTCGCTCTACATTCAGCTTCACAGCGAGAAGGCTCCCGAGGGGAATCTCTGGGGATGGCTGCTGCCGCAGGAGGCAACTCGATGACTCGCGTCATGACCGGTGTTCGATTCGGGATATGCGTGATGGCCGTCGTGGTCGGTGCGGTCGTCATCCGCGGCCAGCAACCGCCAGCAGCGGCCCCCGTCAACCTCGCGCAAGTAGCCGCGGGCCGGCAGATCTACCAGACGAACTGCGCGAGCTGTCACCGCGCCGACCTGAGCGGCGCCGCCGAGGCGCCGGCGTTGGCCGGTCCGAATTTCACCCGCGTCTGGGGATCGCGAACCGCCGCGCAGCTTGCGGCGTACATCCAGGCCGCGATGCCGCCGACGGGCCGGCGCGCCACCGCTCAGGAAGCCGAACAACTCGCCGCATTCATCCTCCAGTCGAACGTGGCCTCGGGCGGGGCTGCACCGCAGGCTGCCGCGCCACCCGCCGACGGACCTCGAGTGGGCACGCAGTTTCCGCCCGGGCGTGGGTTAACGGTCGCCGGCGAAGTCCCGAATTACGTGCCGGTGACCGACGCGATGCTGCGTAATCCGCCCGAGGGCGACTGGCTGATGATCCGCCGGAACTACCAGGCGTGGAGCCACAGCCCGCTGACGCAGATCACACCCGACAACGTCGGGCGGCTGCGCATCGCGTGGGTGTGGGCGATGAACGAGGGCGGAGCCAGCGAACCGACCCCGATCGTCCACAACGGCATCATCTATCTCATCAACACCGGCGAACATCGTCCAGGCGCTCGACGGTCGCACCGGCGAATTGATCTGGGAGCACAGCGTCGGCCCGGAGGCGATCATCGGCCAGGGCGCGATGCGGAGCATGGCGCTGTACCAGGACAAGCTGTTCGTCGCGACGACGGATGCGAGGCTGGTGGCGCTGGATGCGCGAAACGGCAAGCTGGTCTGGGACGTTGCCGTGGCCGATCGGGAAAAGGGTTTCACGCAACACCAGCGGCCCGATCGTCATCAACGGCAAAGTGGTGCAGGGACTGGCCCGATGCGAACGCTTTGGCCCGGACCGCTGCTACATCAGCGCGTACGACGCGGAGACCGGGAAGCAGGTCTGGAAGTTCCACACCGTCGCCGAGATCGGGGAACGCAACGGCGATACGTGGGGCAACGTCGAAAACCGCTTCCGCAAGGGCGGCGAGACATGGATTACGGGCAGCTACGACCCGGATCTCAACCTGACCTATTGGGGCGTGGCGCAGGCCAAGCCGTGGGTGGCGGCGAGCCGGAACATGCGGACATCCGATCGGGCGCTGTACACGAGCACGACGGTCGCCCTGCGCCCCGACACCGGCGACGCTCGAGTGGTTCTACCAGCATTCGCCGGGTGAGTCGCTCGACCTCGACGAGGTCTACGAGCGCGTGCTGGTCGACATCGGCCCGCGCAAATTCGTGTTCACGATCGGCAAGCCGGGGATCCTGTGGAAGCTCGATCGCGCGAGCGGCGAGTTCGTCTCGCTCAAGGAAACGGTGTTCCACAACGTGTTCGACCGCATCGACCTCGAGTCAGGCGTACCGCGCTACCGGCCGGAGATCATCAACGCCAAGGTAGGCGAGTGGGTCGCCGCGTGTCCGAGCACGGAAGGCGGGCACAACTGGCACGCCACCAGCTATCACCCGGGCGCAGGCCTGCTGCTCATTCCGCTCGCCCAGTCATGCATGGAGATCTCGGGCCGCAAGGTCGAGTTCACCGAAGGGTCGGGCGGCACCGCCGGCGATCGCAAATTCTTCGAGATGCCGGGCACGGACGGCAACGTCGGCAAGCTCGCCGCCTACGACGTGAACACGATGCGCGAAGTGTGGAACGTGCAGCAGCGCTCGCCGTTCCTGACGGCGGTGCTTTCGACCGGCGGCGGCCTCGCGTTTGCCGGCGACCTCGATCGCTATTTCCGGGCCTATGACGTGCGCACGGGCAAGACGCTGTGGCAGTCGCGCCTGGGGACATCGGTGCAGGGGTTCCCGGTGTCGTTCAGCGTCGACGGCAAGCAGTACATCGCGGTGACGACCGGACTGGGCGGCGGCAGCCCGCGCAACGTGCCGCGCGACGATCGCGCCCGATGTCAGGTATCCGCAGACCGGGAATGCGCTCTACGTATTCGCCCTCGATAATTAGGTACGTGCTCCGGTTCCTGGTGCGCCGGCTGGCACTGACGGTCCCCGTGCTGATCGGGGTCGCGACGCTCGTCTTCGCGCTCATTCATCTCATCCCTGGCGACCCTGCCCAGGCGATCCTCGGCGAGACGGCGTCGGAGGCAGACGTCGCGGCGCTGCGCACACGGCTGGGACTCGATCGCCCGCTCATCGAGCAGTACGCCGGTTTTCTGAGTAGCGCCGCCCGTGGCGACCTGGGCACGTCGCTTCGCAGCAACGCTCCTGTCGCCCAGGAAATCACCGATCGACTGCCGGCGACGCTGGAGCTCGCGGCCGCGGCGATGTTCGTGGCGATCGGCTTTTCCATCCCGCTCGGCATCATTGCCGCGGTGCGCCGCGGCACGATCGTCGATCACGCGGCGACGACGGTGGCGCTGACCGGGATTTCGATACCGAATTTCTGGCTCGGGCCGCTGCTGGCGCTGGTGTTCGCCGTCGAGCTCGGATGGCTGCCGGTCTCGGGACGGGGGACGCTCGCGAACCTCGTGCTCCCCGCGATTTCGCTCGGCGCCGCCCTGGCCGCCATCCTGGCGCGGATGACGCGCGCATCGCTCCTCGAGGAGCTGCGCGAGCCCTACGTGCAGGCGGCGCGCGCCCGTGGTGCCTCGCAAGGCCGCGCCGTCCTCCGGCACGCCTTCCGGAACAGCCTGATCCCGGTCGTGACGCTCATCGGCCTCCAGTTCGGGGCGGTGCTCACCGGCGCAGTCATCACCGAAACCATCTTCGCGTGGCCCGGCATCGGACGCCTCCTCATCCAGTCGATCGGCTTCCGCGATTACCCGATCGTCCAGGGCTGCGTCTTCTTCATTGCCGTCACCTACGTCGGCATGAACCTGCTCACCGATCTCGTTTACGGCGTCCTCGATCCCCGCATCCGCTATGACTGACCCATGGCCAAGGCAGGCGCCGCCATCGTCCTGATCACGGTCCTGGCGGCCGTCGCCGGGCCGTGGCTGGTGCCGTTCGACCCGGCAACACAGGAGCTGGCGCTGCGTCTCCAGGGGCCGAGCGGCCAGCACTGGTTCGGTCTCGACGAGCTCGGGCGCGACATCTTCGCGCGCGTGCTGTCCGGCGCCCGCATTTCGCTGCTCGTTGGCCTCGTGGTCGTCGGCGTCTCGGCGTCGATCGGGACGTTGATGGGATCGGTGGCCGGCTATTTCGGTGGCCGGATCGATGAAGCCATCAGCCGGTTGATCGACATCCTGCTGGCGTTTCCGGGGCTGTTGCTGGCGATTGCGATGGTCGCCGTGCTCGGTCCCAGCCTGACGAATGTGTTCCTCGCGCTGTCGTTGATCGGGTGGGTCGGGTATGCGCGGCTGGTTCGCGGCCAGGTGCTGCGCGCGCGCGAGCTCGAGTTCGTGCAGGCGGCGCGGGCGCTCGGCGCGACCACGTCCCGGATCCTGTCACGCCACATTATTCCGGCGACGCTGCCCGCGGTGACCGTCCAGGCGACACTCGGCATGGGCGGCGCGATTCTCGCCGAAGCGGCGCTGAGCTTCCTCGGTCTTGGGGTGCAGCCGCCGACCCCGAGCTGGGGGACGATGCTCAACTACGGGCGGAGTCATCTGCTCGATGCGCCGCACCTTACCGTCTTTCCCGGGATCGCCATCGCCATCCTCGTGCTCGGCTTCAATTTTCTGGGCGACGGATTGCGGGATGCACTCGACCCTGTTGCACAGGATCGTTCACGCTTCTAACCTCTCGTTTCTGCGATCGTGTTCATGTTCGGTTCTTCGTCCAGCCGAACGTGAACACGAACCGAGCAGGGCGCACGTGGAAGAGTGAACGACAGCCAGGCTCAGGTTCCCAGCCGCTGCTGAAGTTCGGCGAGACGCGCGGTCGCGGCGGGATCGACGTCGCGCTCGTCGGCCAACGCCACGTAACGGAGCAGCGCATCGCGGGCGACGGCGAGATGTCCCAGTCGCTGCGACGCATCCGCCAGGCGACGGTAGGTCTCGGGATCGACCGGCGGCCGGTCGGCCGCCTCGAGCAGGATCCGCTCGGCGCTGCGCGCGTCGCCGGATAGCAGCATGGCGCGGCCGTAGAGCGCCAGCGCCTCGCTCGACGCATTCGCCGACGCGGCGAGCGGGGCCAGCGCTTCGATGGCCTTGCTCAGCGCCACGCGGTCGCTCCGTGGCTCGGCAGCATCAAGCCACACCTTGCCGATCGCGGTATACACCGCCGGCTGGTCGGGATATCGCTCCGCGGCCCGCCCCAGGGTCAGAATTGCCGCGTCCGTGCGGCCCCACCGCGCGTAGGCCAGCCCGACGTTGATCAGCCGCTCGGATCGCGAGGGCTCGAGCGCCGCCAGCGCTTCGAGCTGGTCGAGCGCGTTCTGCCGGCGCCCGGCCCGCTCGAAGACATCGACCAGCTCCTCGCGCGCGGCCGCAAGGGCAGGATTGATATCGATGGCGCGCGCCAGCGCCCGCTGCGCCTCGTCGTCTTTCCCGAGCTCGCGCAGGCACATGCCGAGCAGGTAGTGCGCCTCCGCCAGCCGATCGTTCATTGCCACCGCGCTGCGCAGCGGCGCGACCGCGTCCGAGGCCTGGCCGTTGCGGTAATAGGCGAGGGCCAGCTTGTAGAGCACGCGGGGCGACCGGTCATCGAGCGCGATGAACGCCCGGTAGTGTTCGGCGGCGCGCTGGTAGCGGCCCATGGCGGCGTTGACGTCGCCCAGGAGCTCCACCGGCCTCGGGGCCGACGGGTCGAGCGTGGCGGCATCGCGCAGGTCGCGCAGGGCAGCCGTCAGTTCGCCCCGGCGGCGGTAGGTGTCGCCCCGCTTCAAGTGGGCGAGCATGGAATCGCCCTTGAGCGCCAGCGCCCCGCTGAAGGCCTCGATCGCCCCGAAGGTCTGTTCGGCCGCCAGCGCGGCGTCCCCGGCGGCAATCAGCCGCTGGAACTCCCGTTCCTGGCGTACGGCGTACCAAGCGACGACGACGCCGACCGTCAGGGCCGCCAGCGCCACCGAAATGACCACCAGTCGTTTCATGGGTGAGAAGTATGGTAACAGGGAACTTTTGGCCCCCCGCGGGGGTCTAAGCCTTTACAGGGTAGACTTCATGGAGACCAGATCCCCAGGAGATCTCGTGAAGAATGCCGGCGCCCTCAGCTGGTCGGATGTAGACAGCGGCGAAGCCGCCCTCGTGGCGCGGTGCAACGCCGGCGATGAGGTGGCGTGCGCGGAGCTGGTCTCCACGCACCAGCGAATGGTCTACGCTCTCGCGCTCAACCTGCTTGGCGATCGCGACGAGGCGCTCGACCTCTCGCAGGAGGTCTTCCTGCGCGTCTTCCGCACGCTTTCGGCCTTCCGCGGCCAGTCGGCGCTGCGCACCTGGATCTACCGGATTGCCATCAACCAGGCGAAGAACCGTATCCGGTGGTGGCACCGCCGCCGCCGCGGCGACCAGGTGTCGCTCGACGATCACCTGGGCAAGTTCGGGGACCTGGAATCGAAGCAGGACATCCTGCCGGACCGGCTGCTTGCCAGCAAGGAAACGGCGGCGAAAATCTGGCAGGCGCTGGCGCGCCTGCCGTTCGATCAACGCACGGCGCTGATCCTGCGCGAGGTCGACGGCCTGCGCTACGAGGAAATCGCGTTCACGCTCGACGTGGCGGTCGGCACGGTGAAGTCGCGGTTGACCCGCGCCCGCCAGGCGCTCAGGGCCGACCTGCTGGGGATCCGACCATGATTCGATATCTGGGCTGCGACGCCGCGCGCGAGATGCTCCAGCCGTTCGTCGACCAGGAGCTGCCGGTGGTCGAGCAGGTGGAGCTCGAGGCGCACCTGCGCTGGTGCGACAGCTGCGCCGCCCGGGTCGAGGACCTGCAGCTGATCGGCGCCGCGCTTCGCGTCGGCGCCGCCGCTCCGCCGGTGCATCCGGAAGACGCCGGCGCCATGGCCTCCATCCAGTCGGAGGTGCTGACCAGGATTCGCGCCGAGCGGGCTCAATCGCTGTCCGTCCGCTTCCGTGAAGCGTTCGCGGACATGCACTTCTTCTGGCCGGCGCTCGGCGCCACCGCGGCGCTCACCGCATGCCTCTTTGCCGTCGTGAGCGTCAACCGGATCGTCCGTGTCGAGCATCCGTACTCGATGGCCGATCGGATTACGACGCTGGCCAACCCTGGCTCCGACCGCAACCCGTTGCCGATCGACATGCTGATGCTGGCGCCGCGGCCGTTGACGGAGGGTCCGCTGCTCGAATCGATGTCCGACGAAGAAGCGGTCTTCGCGCTGGCGGCGATCGTCACTCGGGAAGGGCGGATCTCGGACTACGAACTGCTGCACGCCGTGCGCGAAAGCCGCGGACTGACCGCCGCGTCCTACGACGAGGTGAACGCGCTGCTGGACACCGTCAAGCTGTCGCGCTTCGCGCCGGCGCAGACGCCGGATGGCGTCGTGGCGGTGAACATGGTGTGGCTGCTGGCGCGGACGACGGTGAAGGCGTCGATTGATCCGAACGATCCCGGGACGCTGGCGCCGCTGACGGGGCCGGACGCCGACGATGTCGTGAAGCCGCTCAGCGACGGGCTGGCGCGGCCGGCGCCTCGCCCCGCGCGCTCGTAATGTTGTTCAACGCGTCGGTGGCCCGGATGATGACCCCGCGGGCCGCCGTCGCCCCTTCCAGGGCCAGCTCGAACTGCTCGGCACGCGAGTCGGCGATGCCGTCTTTCGGGTAAATCGTCTGCCAGCGGTCGCCGTCCAGCGAGTACTCGGCCTTCTGCACGGCTGAATCCGTATCGCGCACGTCGAACACGATGATCGTCCGCGTGCCTTCGCGACGGACGTCGGTGACGTTCACGATTGGCGGCATGTTGTCGATTTCAAACGTCGTGCTCTCCATCGACGCCGTCAGGGCTGCGTCCGGCGGATTCGACGGTGAGTCCGACACGAAGACCTGCACCGTGTAGCGTCCGTTCGGCACCGAGGTCGTATCCCAGACGAGGATGGGATCGGCAAGGCCGCGTTTCAGCGGCTTCCACGTCGTGTCGCCTTCGCGGCGATAGAGCACGTCGTAGAGCAGTTCGTCGCGGTTCTCGTCCTCGGCCCGCCACACGAACGTCAGCAGCCCCTTCTGGTAGGCGCGGCGGCCGAGCGTGGGTGAATTGGAGACCGCGCCAGAGGCCGGGTTGAGCGACGCGGCGCGCCGGTCGGGCGTGTCGCCTTCGAATCCGGCAATCTCCGGGTCGCCGGTGGGGAACGGACGCTGGAACACGGTGCCCGGAGGATGAATCGTGATGGTGGTGACGCGCGGGCGCGTGTTGCGCGGCAGGTAGGCGGCCGTGACCGATGTGAGCATTGGCGACTGCTCGCGGGTGGCGCCGAGCACGGCGCGCCATTGGAGATAGCGCGCGCGCGGACTGACAATCGGGCTGCCCGCCGACTCGGTGTACGGCTTGCTCCAGTCGCTCCAGGTCTCGTCGGGCGTCCGGGTATTCCCGGACCGCGTCGCGATCTCGAGCGTCGCCCCCGCCGGAGCCTGTCCCTGCCACTTGATCGCGCCCCACGTCGCCACCGACTGGGCGTCGCGCACGTCGGAGGTGTAGGTTCCCTTGTCGGCGCGCGCCGCCGACAGGCGCAGCACCTTCCCCGGGTTGGAGGTGGCAAACAGCATCCGCCCGTTGCGGTCGGGCAGGAGTGTCGTCACCTGCTGCACCAGCGCGCGGGCGACCAGCGTCGGCTGCATCGGATCGCCCGAGAGCCGGTAGATCTTGCCCTCGTTGCCGGTGGCGACCAGCACGGTGCCGCCCGGCTCGAATGCCAGGTCATAGGGGACGTCTTCGCGCGGCTGCCACAACAGATCCCATGCGCCGTCCGGCATGATGCGGTACACGGCACCGGCGCCCTGTCCCTGATTGCCGCGCGGCGGCGCCTGCGGCGGCGGCGCCGCCGAGATCGCGGCGGCGTCGCCGACCACGGTGATGGAAGTCACTTCGGCCGAGACCGACGCGATCGGCTGCTGCGCGGGCGACGGCTCGGGCGGAGGCGACGGACGATCGCCGGACGCGCCGCCGCGTCCGCTGACCGCTGCCGCGTAGATGTTGCCGGTGGCGTCGACACGCAGGGTATGGATCTCGTTGTACGGCGAGTCGAGCAGCACGAAGGGCTTGCCCGACGCGTCGATCTGGAAGACGCGGCCAGGTGATTCCGTGCCCGCGAGGAGCCGCCCTTCGCGGTCGAAGGCGAGCGCCATCACGTTCGTGGCCTTGGTCTGGTAGAACGGCGCCCCGCGGCCGTCCGCGCCGATCTTGTAGATGATGCCCTTGTCGCCGGTGCCGGCGTAGACGTTGCCCGCGCGATCGACCGCAAGACTCCAGATGTACTTGTCCGCCGGGTCGAAGAACACCGTGCCCTTGCCGGCGGCGTCGACCTTGTAGATCTTGCCGTCAGGGGAAGTGGCCGCATAGATGCCGCCACCGGGCGCGGCGACGATCGCGTGCACCTCCAGTTCCTCGGCATCGAAGAACAGCGTGCTGTTGCCGGTCGCGTCGATGCGGTGAACCTGTCCCTCGTTGCCGCTGCCGACGAACACCGCGCCGTCGGGCGCGCCGATCATCGTCCAGAGAAACGGCGCGCTCGATTCGTAGACGGTATCGGTGCCGGGGCCGAGCGAGATCCGCCCGTAGGAATCGATCGAGAGGTTCTCGACGTCGCCCTGCAGAAACTCCGCTTCGGTTGAGACCTGCCAGAACGTCGGCAGCGCGGCATGAGCGACGGCGGCCGCGGCCAGTCACCGCGACCGCGGCGAGCAGTCGTTTCACGGGGTTATTCCTCTACGGTAAGAGTCAGCGTGCGCGAGCCGGTGACCGCGAGGTCGGTGGCGACGTCCCACTCGCCGAGCACGGCGTTCTGCAGCGGCCGGAAGCTGCCCCCGTTGCGATCGGATTCGAGCACCGCCATCACCGAGGGCGGCAGCGACGAGAGCGACTCGCCCTTGACGACGGCGCCGCCGTCGCGGCCGAGCAGGCGCACATACAGGCGGTTGTTCTTGCGCGCGTTGTTGAGGACCTGGATCATCTGCGGCAGGCCGCGCGTCTGGAGCGGCTGTACCTGCAGTTCACGCGCCTCCCACTGCGAGAGCCGGACGCCGTCGCTCACCATGATCGAGAGCGTGCCGGTGGCGCTCGCCGGGATGTTGACCGGGACCGTTCTGGTGAATTCCTCGCCGCGGTAGGTACGCAGCAGCATCTTCAGGTCGACCGAGGCGCCGGCCTTCGGCTTGCTGCCGTCGATCCACACGCGCTCGAGCGTCGCGCTCCGCGCCTGTTCGCTGGCGTCGATCTCCAGGTCGAGGCGTTCAAGCTCGACGTCCTCAAAAGCGTTGCGAAGCAGGAAGTTGATGGGCGCGACGACGTAGGTGGCCGCGCCGACCGAGGGCTGGTCACCCGAGAACAGATCTTCGAATGCCACCTGCCCGTACTTCTTGATCGAGGCGGTCCCGCGGATGGCGTAGCTGGCGGCGCCGTTCTGCCGCTCGTATGATCCGAGCGTGTTGACGATCGAGAGGTATGCGAGCAGCGGGGTGAACAGCTGGTCGTTCACCATCGCCATGTTGAAGGTCTTCTTCGTGCCGCGTTCCGACGTCAGGCTGAGTCGAACCGGGATGAGCGCCGGCCCGGGGCCGAGCGTCCCCGCGATGGTAGTGGCGCGATCCTGCTGCACCGTGCCGATCACATCGCCGGTGCTGGCGATCTTCATCGAGTTGGCGAGACTCGGCAGCACGGTCAGCACGTGCGCGCGCGTCATCGGGAATGCCGTCGGTCCGAGTCCGTAGAACGGATGGCCAAACGCGTAGACGCGGTTGCCGTCGACGTCCGTGACGGTGCCGGTGGCGCCGAGCTCGAGGTCGCCGCTCATCAGCGCGACGCCGATCGGGTCGCCGGGCCGGAGCGGCGCCGCCGCGGCCGCACCCCCGGTACTCTGCGCCGCGCGAGGCGCCAGCGACGAGGACCCCGCCATCACCGGCACGAAGCCCTGGTCGCGAAACGCCGCGGCCACCGGATCGATCACCGCGGAATCAAAGCCGCCGAACGTCAGCGGCGTGGCGATCGGCCGCAGCAGCGTGCCGATGCCGGCGCTGACCGAGCTGTCGCCGAATACCTGCACGTCATTCGGGCTGTCGGCGAATGGCCGCATCCAGCTGAAGGCCTGGCGCAGCGATGCCGCGAGACTCTCCGGCGTGAGCGGCATCTGCAGCTCGACGCGCGCGGCCTGGCGCCGCGGGCCGGCGAATGTCGCCGCCTCGGTCATCTCGTCGATTGGTGTGATCCCGGCAATCGGCTCCTTGGAGAACTGGCCGAGCGAGTACGACACAGCCCCGACGAGCCGGCCGTCGATGTAGACCGGGCTGCCGCTCATGCCGGCAATGACGCCGGTATTGGCGAGGGGGCCTCCCTCGAGGCGCGCGAGGATCAGGTTGCGCCGGGTACCGATGACGTTCCGGAGGACGCCCAGGATATGGACCTTGAACTCGTCCAGGCGATCGCCTTCGAATACCGTGCGCCCAATGCCGACCATCCCGGCCTTGAGCTCGTCGACTGGAAACGTCCGGCTCTGGCCCAGAAGACCGGCCGTCAGAAACACTACCAGCGCAATAGCAGAGGCGAAAGTTCTGATGAACATAGAAATACGGGCTCAACGTTGAATGTACGGGTAATCCGGCCAAACTGCAAGGCCGGAACCGCCGGAACCCCTTATGTTTGACTGGCATAGCCCGGACACGGCCTTTTGTTTGACAGCGCCCAGGCTCTGCGATAAAGTCGGGCTTCAATTTCACGCTGATGCTGCCCCGCTTTAGCTTTTTCGTGTCGCCGATTTCCGCCAGCTATTGGTGGTGGTATCGGTCCGCGACTGAAGGGGCAGCGCGCGTCTAAACCACGCATCAGGAACTAAGCAAGACCCAAGCGCCTCTTCAGCCACCGGTTGAAGAGGCGTTTTTGTTTATGGCTGCATTGCTGTGTGAAACGGTGACGGGCAACACGATGGGCGAGCTGCTGGCGGCGCGCGACGCGGCGGCTGGCGACATGGTGGAGCTGCGTCTCGACGGCGTGCAGGACCTGGATGTTGATCGTGCGCTGCAGGGTCGCCGGGGTCCGGTCATCGTGACCTGCCGTCCGACATGGGAAGGCGGGCGATTCGAGGGAAGGGAGGACGATCGCCGGACGCTGCTGACGCGCGCGTTGGCGGTGGGGGCGGACTACGTCGACATCGAGTGGAAAGCGGAATTGACCGACATTGCCCACGCCAATCGCGCCCGCGTCGTGCTGTCCTCCCATGACTTCGCCGGCGTCCCCGCCGACCTGTGCGCGCGTGTACGTGCGATGCGCGCGACCGGCGCGGCGGTCATCAAGGTGGCGGTCACCGCGACGCGCCTGTCGGATACGCTCCCCCTGCTCGACATCGCCAGCGGCGGCGACGCCGTGGTGGTCGGGATGGGCGACGCCGGCGTTCCAAGCCGCCTGCTCGCGACCAAGTTCGGATCGCGGTGGACCTACGGCGGGAACGGCATAGCGCCTGGGCAGCTGCCCGCGACGCGGATGATTGACGAGTTCCGGTTCCGATCGATTACCCCTCAGACAGCCGTGTACGGCATTGCCGGCGAAGGTGCGCTGACGTCGGGCGTTCCCGCCACGCGCAACGCGGCGTTCGCCGCGTCGGGACTCGACGCGGTATGTGTCCCGCTCCCCGCAGCGGACGCCGCCGACATCCAGACGTTTGCCGATGCGCTCGGCATCATCGGATGGGAACCATGCATGTAACGACGTTCGACGAATTCCGTGAGCTCGCGCAGCGCGGCACCTTCGTGCCGGTCTACAAGGAGATCGTCGCCGATCTGCTGACGCCGGTGTCGGCCTTCCTGAAGATCGCGGAGCATTCCGACTACGCGTTCCTGCTCGAATCGGTTGAAGGCGGCGAGCAGGTGGGCCGCTACTCGTTCCTCGGCAAGGACCCGTTCCTGATCCTGCGCTCGCGCGGCGGCCGGACGACCATCGATCGCGCGGGACAAACCTCCGAATCGGAGAAGCCGTTCATCGCCGCCGCCCGGGAGCTCATGGCGGGTTTCCACTCGCCGTTCGTGCCGGGGCTGCCGCGGTTCACCGGCGGGGCCGTCGGCTACCTGGGTTACGACGCCGCTGCCTGGTTCGAGCCGGTGGAACTGCAGCCCACGGCCGACGTCGAGGACGAAGCGGTCTTCATGCTGTTCGACACGGTGCTGGCATTCGACCACGTGCGCCACCGGATTCTGATCATTGCGAATGCGCGCATCACGGGCGACGAGGACCTCGAGTCGCTCTACCAGTTCGCACGCGCCAAGATCGAGTTCGTCGAGCGTGAGCTGGAGCGCACGCTGTCGCGGGCGGCCCGGCCCGACGGCGAGCCGGTGGCGATCACGTCGAACGTCACCCGCAATCAGTTCGAGACCAACGTCCGCACGGCGAAGGAGTACATCGCCGCCGGCGACATCTACCAGGTCGTCTTGTCGCAGCGGTTCGAGACGCGATTCGACGCCGACCCGTTCATGGCCTACCGGGCGCTGCGGCACGTGAATCCGTCGCCGTACATGTATTTCCTCCGGATGGGCGGCCGATCGATCGTCGGCTCGTCCCCCGAGATGCTGGTGCGCGTGGAAGGGCAGCTGATGCAGACGCATCCGATTGCCGGCACCCGCCCGCGCGGCCGCAGCGAGGAAGAAGACATGCGTCTCGCCGAGGAGCTCAAACGCAACGAGAAGGAGCGCGCCGAACACGTGATGCTCGTGGACCTGGGACGCAACGACCTGGGGCGCGTGGCGACGTATGGCTCGGTGAAAGTGCCGACCTACATGACGCTCGAGCGCTACTCGCACGTCATGCACCTCGTGTCGATCGTCGAGGGACGGTTGTCGGAGAAGCACGACCGCCTCGACGCGCTTGTCGCCTGCTTTCCGGCCGGCACCGTGTCGGGCGCGCCCAAAGTGCGGGCGATGGAAATCATCGCGGAGCTCGAGAACCGGCGCCGCGGCGTGTATGCCGGGGCGGTCGGCTATCTCGACTTCGCCGGAAATCTCGATTTCTGCATCACGATTCGTACGGTCGTGATCGAAAACGGCCGCGCCTACGTCCAGGCGGGCGCCGGGATTGTCGCCGACTCCAACCCGGCGGCCGAATATGAGGAGACGCGCGACAAGGCGCGCGCGGTCATCCAGGCGCTCGAACTGGCGCAGCGCGGATTGTAGGCGGACCTAAAGGTCCGGCTCTACGGCGTAGAGCGGGGTCTTTAGACCCGGCATGGGAACAAATGGTACTGGTCATCGACAACTACGACTCGTTTACCTACAACCTCGTGCAGTACCTCGGCGAGCTGGGCGCCGACCTGCGCGTGTTCCGGAACGACGAGATCACCATCGATGAGATCGGTGAGCTGCAGCCGGAGCGGATCGTGATCTCGCCGGGGCCTGGCCGGCCGGAGGACGCAGGGATCACCGCAGACGTCATCCGCCGTTTCGGGCCGACCACGCCGATCCTCGGCGTGTGCCTGGGACACCAGGCGATCGGCATGGTGTACGGCGGCACCGTGTGCCGCGCGAAGGCGCCGATGCACGGCAAGACGTCCACCGTAATCCACGACGGAAAAGGGGTGTTCCAGGGTGTAGGTCCCGAGTTCGAGGCCGGCCGGTATCACTCGCTCGTGATCGCCAGCGGGGATGTGCCGCCGGACTTGGAGGTTGCCGCCCGTACGCGCGAGGAAGACATCATCATGGCGGTGCGCCATCGGCGCTACCCGGTGCACGGCGTCCAGTTCCACCCGGAATCGGTGTTGACCGGTGAAGGGCGCCGGATCCTGAAGAACTTCCTGGACCTGTGATGTTTACCGAACTGCTCGAGAAGGTCGTGCGCCACGAGGACCTCACCGAAGCCGAGGCGGCCGGCGCCATGCGCGAGGTGATGGAAGGGCGTGCGCCCACGGCGGCGCTGGCCGCGCTGCTCTCCGCGCTGGTCATGAAGGGCGAGCGGCCTGCGGAGATCGTCGGGTTTGCGAAGACGATGCGCGAGCATGCGGTGAAGCTGGCGTGGCCGCCGGGCGAGGTGTTCGATACGGCTGGAACCGGCGGCGATCGATCGGGAACGTTCAATATTTCCTCGGCCGCGGCGCTCGTCATTGCCGCCGCGGGTGTGAAGGTCGCCAAGCACGGGAACCGATCGGTGTCGAGCCGATGTGGCAGCGCCGATGTTTTCGAACAGCTTGGGGTGAATATCGCGGCGGCGCCGGCGGTGGTCGAGCGGACGCTGCAGGATGCCAACATCGCCTTTTTCTTCGCCCGGACGTTTCACCCGGCGATGAAGCACGCGGCGCAGACGCGCCAGGATCTCGGGATTCGGACCGCGTTCAATCTGCTCGGACCGCTGACGAACCCGGCGGGGGCGCGACGGCAGATCGTCGGCGTGCCGCGATCGGAACTGACGGAGCTTCTTGCGCGCGCTCTGCAGATGCTGGGCTCGGAGCGCGCCTGGGTCGTCCACGGAGCCGACGGCATCGACGAGATTTCGACCACCGGCTATACCAAGGTCTCGGAATGCCGGGATGGCGCCGTTCACACCTTCTACGTCCATCCATCGGATTTTGGCGTGGCGAAGGCGTCACCCGCCGATTTGCAGGGCGGCGACGCAGCCCGGAACGCCGGCATCGTCCGCGACGTGCTGAGCGGCACACCAGGAGCCGCGCGTGATGTCGTGCTGTTGAACGCAGGTGCGGCGCTGTTTGTCGCCGGCCGGGCATCGAGCGTTCGCGACGGGATTCACCTGGCGGCGACGGCAATCGATCACGGCGCCGCGCAGTCGACGCTCGAGCGCATGGTGCGCAGCTCGCAGGCGGAGGCGGCTGTATGACCACGCCGCCTGATCTGCTCGGCACCATCGTCGCCGCCACCCGGCGAATCGTGGAGCTTCGCCGCGAGCGGGAGCCGGGGGCGGCGCTCGAGGTGAGGGCAGCGAAGGCGTCGCCGCGCGGGAAGGCGTTCGAAGAGGCGCTCGGGATGGCTGGTCGCGTCAACGTGATCGCCGAGTGCAAACGGCGCTCGCCGTCGAAAGGGGTGCTGGCGGTCGAATACGACGCGCCGTCGATCGCGAAACACTACGAGCGCGGAGGTGCGGCGGCGATCTCGGTACTGACCGAGCCGACCTTCTTCGACGGCGCGCTCGAGCATCTCGTGGCGGTGCGGAGCTCGGTCGGTCTGCCGCTCCTGCGCAAGGACTTTATCGTGGACGAGTATCAGCTCTTCGAGGCACGCGCCAACGGCGCGGATGCCATCCTGCTGATCGTGGCCGCGCTTGAACAAGCGGACCTGGTGCGTCTGCAGGCGCGGGCGTGGGACCTTGGTCTCGCGACGCTGGTCGAAGTGCACGATGAGGACGAGTTGACCAGGGCTGTCGACAGCGGGGCTCGTCTGATTGGCGTGAACAACCGGAATTTGCGAACGCTGCAGGTGGACATCGATGGGTCGTATCGGCTGGCCGGCAGGATTCCAAAGGAGGCGGTCGGCGTGAGCGAGAGTGGCCTCTCGTCGCGTGCCGACCTCGAGCGGCTGGCCGCCGCCGGCTACCGGGCGTTCCTGATCGGGGAACGCTTCATGACCGACCCCAATCCAGCAGCCGCGATCCAAAAATTGTTAGGGGGTCGGGAGTCATTTGTTGAGGACACTCTCGTGGGTGGGGAAACATCGAAAGGAGGTGTCCTCAACAAATGACTCCCGACCCCATTACGGACCGCGTAATCAAGATCTGCGGCATTACGCGCCTGACTGACGCGTTACATGCGGTCGAACATGGCGCCGGGGCGCTGGGGTTCGTGTTCTGGCCGCAGAGTCCGCGGTACATCGCGCCGGCGCGCGCGGCGGGGATCATCGCGGCGCTGCCGCCAGACGTCGACGCCGTCGGCGTGTTCGTGAACGAATCGATCGACGGCATCCGGGCAATCGTCGCGACGACCGGCATCAGCGCCGTCCAGCTTCATGGCGACGAGCCGCCAGGCTACGCCGCGGCGCTGGGATGGCCGGTGCTCAAGGCGATCACTGTCGGCGAAGCCGACGAGGCAGCCGGCGCGTGGCCGGCCGAGACGACCTTTCTGATGGATGCCGCCGATCGCGTCCGGCGCGGTGGGACCGGCATCA
Source organism: uncultured Acidobacteriota bacterium (assembly GCA_963750995.1). Taxonomy (GTDB): domain Bacteria; phylum Acidobacteriota; class Vicinamibacteria; order Vicinamibacterales; family UBA2999; genus CAVVST01. The sequence continues at coordinate 424,502 of CAVVST010000001.1, forward strand.
CCGTCGACTGGGAGCAGGCGGCAGCTGCTGCTCGCGGACGACGGGTTGTGCTTGCGGGCGGCCTGACGCCAGACAACGTCGCGGCGGCGATTGACACGGTGCGTCCCTTCGGCGTGGATGTGTCGTCGGGTGTGGAAGACGCGCCCGGTGTGAAAAACCAGGACAAGGTAGCGCGCTTTCTGGCAAGCGCACGGAGCGCATTTGACTCACGCTAAGACGGCACCCCCGGCACGTCCGCTGTTCGGCCGGCGCGATCCCGACCGGCGCGGATATTTCGGCGCCTACGGCGGACGGTTCGTCCCCGAGACGCTCGTCGCGCCAATCGAGGAACTCACATCCGGCTACATGGCGGCGCGCGCCGACGCGCGGTTCCGCGACGAGCTGGATCTCCTGCTCAAGACTTACGTCGGGCGCCCAACGCCGCTGTACGAAACGCGGCGGCTCGCCGGGGCCGGCGGGTCCGCTTCGCGGAACCCGGCAAAAGCAGGCGTGCGAATTTTTCTCAAGCGCGAGGATCTCGCCCACACCGGCGCCCACAAGATCAACAACTCGATGGGGCAGGCCCTCCTCGCCAAGCGCATGGGCAAGCGGCGCGTGGTCGCAGAGACGGGCGCGGGGCAGCACGGCGTGGCGACGGCGACCGCCTGCGCCCTGCTCGGCCTTGAATGCTGCGTCTACATGGGCGCTGAAGACATGCGCCGCCAGGCACTCAACGTGGTCCGCATGCAGCTGCTCGGCGCGGACGTGCGGCAGGTCGACGCCGGCAGCCGCACGCTGAAGGACGCCATCAACGAAGCGATGCGCGACTGGGTTGCCAACGTCACCGACACGTATTACCTGCTCGGGTCGGCGCTCGGGCCGCATCCCTATCCGCTCATGGTCCGCGAATTCCAGTCCGTGATCGGCCGTGAAGCGCGGCAGCAGATGCTCGATCAGGTCGGCCGCCTCCCGGACATCGTCGTCGCGTGTGTCGGTGGCGGCAGCAACGCCATGGGGATCTTCGACGGTTTCGTGGAGGACGCGAACGTCAGGCTGATCGGCGTCGAGGCGGGCGGCGAACGCATCGCACCGGGCCGTCACGCCGCACGGTTTGCCGGCGGCAGCACCGGCGTGCTCCAGGGGACCCGGACGTTCATCCTGCAGGACGAGGCGGGCAACATCGAGCTCACGCACTCGATTTCGGCGGGACTCGACTACGCCGCGATCGGTCCGGAACACGCCTGGCTGCGCGACCTGGGCCGCACGGAATACACCCATGTGTCCGATGCCGAGGCACTGGAAGGGTTCCAGACGTTGGCGCGGCTCGAAGGGATCCTGCCGGCGCTCGAATCGGCGCATGCGATTGCCCACACAACGGCACTGATCCGCGAGGTCCCGGACGGCACCGTCATCCTGGTCAACCTCTCCGGGCGAGGCGACAAGGACGTCCAGAGCGTGGTCGAGGCGTTGAAACGATGAGACGGCTGGCAGACACGTTTGCCCGGCTGAAGGCGCGCGGCAACGGGCCAGGACTGGTGACGTACATCACCGCCGGAGATCCGGACCTGCAGCAGGACGGAAGGCATCCTGCGCGCGCTCGATCGAGGCGGCGCCGACGTGCTCGAGGTCGGGGTGCCGTTCTCCGATCCGCTCGCCGACGGTCCGGTCATTCAGCGGGCGACCGAGCGCGCACTTGCCTCGGGCACCACGTTGTCGGGCGTGCTCGACATGGTCAGGCCGGATACGAGCCGAGGTGAGCGCGCCGATCGTGATATTCAGCTACGCAAACCCGATCCTCCGGCTCGGCGCGGAGCGGTTCGCCGACCGGGCGAAGGCCGCGGGCGTCGACGGCGTGCTCGTGCTCGACCTGCCGATCGAGGAAGCCGACGATTTCCGGGCCCTTTCAGGATCGCGCGGGATTGATACAATTCTCCTGCTCAGCCCGACGACGACCGATGACCGGCTGCGGCGGGCCGCGGCCCTCGGCAGCGGGTTTCTATACGCCATTTCGCGGCTCGGTGTGACCGGAGCTCGCGACGCCATCGCGGATGGCGCGGAGGACATGGTCCGGCGGATCCGGACGGTGAGTTCCCTGCCCATCGCCCTCGGGTTCGGCATCTCGAAGCCCGAACATGTGCGGGAAGTCGGGCGGTGGGCGGACGCCGCCGTGGTGGGCAGCGCCCTGGTCAGCGTGATTGCCGAAGCGGGCGCGTCGGCCGATCTCAACGCGCGGGTAGAGGAGTATGTGCGGTGGCTGAAGTCCTGACCAACATCGAAGAGCTGCGCAGCCGGATCGACGTCATCGACGAGCAGCTGGTGCGCCTGCTGAACGTGCGGGTCGCCTGCGCCGTCGAAGTCGGGCGGTTGAAGCACGAGGCAGGGCTGCCGATCTACCAGCCTGAGCGCGAGGCGCAGGTGCTGAACAGCGTGCGGAACACGGCGACCGAGCTCGCCGGCCCGCTGACGGCCGAGGCGCTCGTCCGGATTTTTGAACGCATCATCGACGAGGCGCGGCGCGCCGAGCGCGCGGCCAGCGTGCGCGGCGACGGCCTCGGACCGGCGATCGGCGAGTAGTCGTATGTAGTGTCCGGCTTCAGCCGGACCTGGGGAGCGAGAATCATGATCGTTGTAATGAAGGAGCGCGCGACCGAAGCGCAGGTAGATTCGGTCATTGCCCGCCTGATCGAACTCGGGATGGACGTGCACCGGTCGTCCGGTGCCACGCGCACCGTCCTGGGCGTGGTCGGTGCCGGCAAAGTCGACAAGGAGATGATCGAGATCCTCGAAGGCGTCCACGAGGTGATGCGCATCTCCGAGCCGTACAAGCGCGCCAGCCGCAGCTACCGCCCCGAAGACACGGTCGTGACCGTCGACGACGTGCGGATCGGCGGCGACGAGGTGATCGTCATGGCCGGCCCCTGCTCGGCGGAGACGGAAGAGCAGTGCCACGCTTCGGCGGCCGCGGTGAAGCGCGCCGGTGCCAAGGTGCTCAGGGGCGGGGCCTTCAAGCCGCGCAGCTCGCCTTACAGCTTCCAGGGCCACGGCGAAGCCGGACTGCAGATGCTGCGGCGCGCGGCCGACGCGCACAATTTGAAGCTGATCTCCGAAGTGATGGACGTCAGCCAGATCGAGCGTGATCGCGAAGTACTGCGACATTTTCCAGGTCGGCGCCCGCAACATGCAGAACTACACGCTGCTGCGGGAACTCGGGCATGCGCGCAAGCCAGTGCTCGTGAAGCGCGGCATTTCGGCCACCATCGAGGAATGGCTGCTGTCGGCCGAATACATCCTCGCCGGCGGCAACAACGACGTCATCCTGTGCGAGCGTGGCATCCGCACGTTCGAGACCGCGACGCGCAACACCTTCGACATCTCGGCGATCCCGGTCGTCAAGAAGTTGAGTCACCTTCCGGTCGTCGCCGACCCGAGCCACGGCGCCGGCCGCCGCGACATGGTGGCGCAGCTGGCGCGCGCGGCGGTGGCCGTCGGCGCCGACGGCCTGCTGATCGAGGTGCACAACGATCCGGATCACGCGCTGAGCGACGGGGCGCAGTCGATGTTCCCGTCGCAGTTCGACCGCCTGATGGCGGAGCTGCGCATCATCGCCCCGGCGATCGGCCGCAGCATCTGCCTCGAGGCGGTGGCGCGGCGCGGATGGGCGCGGTGAGAGCTACCGACTCCCAACTCCCAAAGACTCTCTGACGTGTCATTCGAGTCCTCTCATCTTTTCCCCGCATCGCCATCGTCGGCCTCGGGCTGATTGGCGGGTCGATCGCCTTTGCCGCCCGCCGCGCCTGGCCGTCCACGCACGTCGTCGCGGTCGATCGCGAACCGGTGCTGCGCGAGGCCATCTCCCGGCGGGCCATCGACGCTGCCGCCGCCGACCTCGCCGCGCTCGGCACGGCGGACCTCGTCGTGCTGGCGGCTCCGGTTCGCCAGAACATCGTCCTGCTCAAGCGGGTCGCCACGCATGTCTCGCCGTCCGCGGTCATCACCGATGTCGGCGGCACCAAGCGATCGATCGTCGACGCGGCCGCGGCGCTTCAGTCTCCCGTGACATTCGTCGGCGGCCATCCGCTCGGCGGCGGCGCGCGCGGCGGCTTCGAATTCGCGACCGCCGGGCTTTTTGCGCGCCGTCCGTGGATCTTCACACCCGGGAAGGACTCAGCGGAGGCCGTGGCACGCCTCTCCGCGTTCGTCACGGGCCTCGGCGCGCAGCCCACCACCATGACCGCGGCGGAACACGATCGCCTGATGGCGCTCATCAGCCACCTGCCGCAGCTCGCGGCGACGGCGTTGATGGAAGCGGTCGGCAGGGCCGCCACCGGCGCGGGACTGAAAATGGCGGGGCAGGGCCTGGTCGACACCACGCGGCTGGCGTCGAGCCCGGCGGACGTCTGGCGGGACATCTGCGTGACCAACGCCGACGAGATTCGATCGGCGCTCGATCTGCTGATCGACCGGCTGTCGGAAATGCGGGCAGACCTCGATCGCACCGAGGTGATTGACGCGGTCTTCAATGATGCCGCACACTGGCGCGCCGAATTGATGAAGGGCCGGGACTAGGCATTGATGATCGATGAACGATGATTTGAGGATCGCGGACATTGGATCATTGGGGTGGGAATTAGAATGTCGGGTCGTGGTTACGTAGTGTTCCGGCTTCAGCCGGACCATGCAAGGAGCACTGCCATGAGGACATCGGCCTCGAGGTTGTTGACGGCACTCGGCGCGTGCGTCGCATTCGGCGGCGCGTTGGTACCGGCGCAGGCGCCGTCACCGTCTGCAGCCGCGGCACCACATGTCGCGGCCGCCAAGGCGGCGGCCGGGCAGGATCAGACCCTCTTGTTCAATCAGCTGTGCGCGCCGCCTCCGACGAATGCGCCGGCGCCGCGGACAGGTCCCGCACCAGCGGCGGCACCCACTCCACCCCCTCGAGCGGTGTGGCACGCCGAACCGGCCAAGGTGTTCGACAATCTGTACTTCCTCGGAATGACGGAGTACTCGGCGTGGGCCGTGACGACGTCCGACGGCATCATCGTGATTGATCCGTTGTTCGACTATTCAGTTGAAGACGAAGTCGTCAATGGCCTGACCAAGCTCGGTCTTGATCCGAGAAGAATCCGTTATGTCCTCGTCAGCCACGCGCACACGGATCATGTCGGCGGCGCACGGCTGCTCCAGGAGCGGTTTGGCGCGAAGGTCGTGATGAGCGCCGCCGACTGGGATCTCGTCGCCACCGACACCGCGTCGTACCCGAAACCGAAGAGAGATGTCGTGGCGGTCGATGGTCAGAAGCTGACGCTCGGCGATACGACACTGACACTGCATATGACACCCGGCCACACGCTGGGAACGATCTCCACGATCATTCCGGTGAAGGACAACGGCCGCGCACATACGGCGATGCTCTGGGGTGGGACCAACTTCAACTGGCGGAACAATGGCGGGGCGCGGTACATCACTCCGGAGCGGCCAGCCACGTTCTGGTACCAGAACTACAGCAACTCGGCCAGGAAGATGAAGGACATCGCGGCGAAAGCGGGTGCAGACGTGCTGCTTTCGAACCATTCCAACTACGACGGCACGAAAACCAAGCTCCCCGCACTGATGAAACGAGTGGCCGGCGCCGCTCACCCGTACGTGGTTGGCAACGCGAGCATCGGCCGATTCCTGACGGTCGCCGACGAATGCGCAAAGGCAGGTCCTCTTTGGTAGCACAGCCCTCTTCCTTGCCCGCCGCGGAGCGGGTGCTGCTCGGTCCCGGGCCGAGCGTGATTCCCCCGCGCGTGATGCGCGCCATGGCGGCGCCGGTCCTGAGCCATCTCGATCCGGACTTCGTACTGCTGCTGGACGACGTGCGCGCCAGGCTGGGGCGGTTGTTCAAGACACCCGACGGATCGCTGACGATTGCAACCTCGGGTACCGGCACGTCGGGCATGGAAGCGATGGTGGCGAACCTGGTCGGCGACGGCACGCGTGTGCTGGTGGTCGTGACCGGCTACTTCGGTGAGCGGCTGGCCGAGATGTGCCGGCGCTACGGCGCCGACGTCCGGCGGGTTGAAGCCGAATGGGGGCGCGCGATCGATCCGCAGGCCGTGAAGGCAGCGCTGGCAGCAGGCGAGACCGACATCGTCGCGTGCGTCCATGCGGAAACCTCCACCGGCGTGCTCAACCCGGTGAAGGAGATCGCCGCGCTGGCGCACGAGCATGGCGCGCTCATCCTGGTTGATGCGGTGACGTCGCTGGGCGGGCATCCGCTCGACGTGGCCGGGTGGGGCCTCGATGCGGTTTACAGCTGCACCCAGAAGTGCGTCGGCGCACCGTCCGGCATGGCGCCGATCGCATGGACACCCGCTGCCCAGGCCCGCAGGGTCACGTGCCGCAGCTTCTACCTCGATCTGGCGCTGCTCGAGGACTACTGGGTGCGCCGGAAGTATCACCACACGCTGTCGTCGACGATGATCTACGCGCTTCGCGAAGCGCTGATCGCCGTCGAGGAGGAAGGGCTCGAGGCGCGATGGGCGCGCCACGAACGCCATCACCAGGCGCTTGCGCGCGGCCTCGCGGCGATTGGTGTTGAGCTGCTGCCGCCCGAACGCGAACGGCTGTGGACGCTGAACGCCGTGCGCGTACCCGCCGGCATCGACGAAGCGAAGGTGCGGCAGCGCCTGCTGCGTGAGTTCAACATGGAGATCGGAGCTGGGCTTGGCCCACTCGCTGGCAAGGTCTGGCGCGTCGGGCTGATGGGCGCGAGCTCGACGCCGGCGCTGTTGCTCCTGTTCCTGGGCGCCCTCGAGCACATCCTCCAGGGCTTGGGACACAAGTCTGGAGGAGGGTCGGCCGCCGCCGCCATGGAGGCGCTCACGGACGCCGTCGCCGCTCAGTAAGTCGGGTGCGCGGCGCTACCGCGAGCGTTCGCGCTCGCGACGAATGGTGACCTTCTGCCCACGGAGGGTCGCTTTCTTCATACCGGCGATGATCTGGTCGGCCAATTCCTCGGGCACGCTCACCAGCGAATAGCTGTCGGCAATTTCAATCGCGCCAATCGCGCGTGCGGGGACGCCGGTCTCACCGGTAATCGCGCCGACCAGATCGCCGGGGCGGATGCCGGCGCGTCGTCCCGCGCCGATGAACAACCGCACGGCATTCTCGTCAGAGGCGGCGCGCGCGTGCGGCCCAGATGGGCGCCGAACGTCCGGGGCCGGTGGGGCGTCGAGTTCCTGCTCGTCGCCGGCGCGGGCCGAGGAAGCGTGCGCCATCTTAACGGCGGCGGCCGCGATGTCGAGCACGTCGAACTCGTCCGCCAGCGACTCCACGACGACCCGAACATCGGCGAAATCGCCGCCCACCAGGTGCTCGCGCACCGACGCCTTCGTCAGCTCGAGGCGCCGTGCCTTGAGGTCCGCAACCGTCGGCAGCGTCGCGACCTCGATCTTCTGCCTGGTGAGCTGCTCGATCGTCCGCAGCAGCCGGTGCTCGCGCGGTTCGACCAGCGTGATCGCGGTACCCTCGCGTCCCGCGCGCCCGGTGCGGCCGATCCGATGGACATACGACTCCGCTTCCGCCGGAAGGTCGTAGTTGACGACGTGCGACAAGTGGGTGATATCCAGCCCTCGAGCGGCCACGTCGGTGGCAATCAGCAGGTCCGTCTTGGCCGATCGCAGGCGGTTCAGGACCGCGTCGCGCTGGCGCTGCTGCATCCCGCCATGTAGGGCCTCGGTCCGGTAGCCGTGCGAGTTGAGCATCTCGCTGAGGGCGTCGACCTCGAGACGCGTACGGCAGAACACGATTGCCGAGGCCGGATTCTCCATGTCGAGGATGCGATCGAGCGCCGCGGGCTTCTGGTCGCGACGGACGACATACGCAACCTGGCGGATGCGGGGCAGCTTGCCGGTCGCGGTCTTTTCGACGGCGATGGTGACGCGGGCAGGATTGGACAGGTGCCGCTTGGCAATCGACAGGATGCGCGCCGGCAGCGTCGCTGAAAAGAGCGTCGCCTGGCGGGTCTTGGCCGTGACCTCGAGAATCGCGTCGATGTCCTCGGCGAAGCCCATGTCCAGCATTTCGTCCGCCTCGTCCAGGATCAGGACGCGGATGGCGTCGAGGGTGAGCGTCTTTCGACGCAGGTGATCGAGCGCCCGTCCCGGCGTTGCCACGGCGATGTCGGCGCCCCGGCCCAGCGACCGAATCTGCTGTTCCATAGACGAGCCGCCATAGAGCGGAACGACCTGGATGCCGGTGCCACGCGCGTACTTGTGGATGGCTTCCGACAGCTGCATCGCCAGCTCGCGCGTCGGTACGAGCACGAGCCCCCGCATTTGCCGGCGGCCGGCCTCATCCTCGACCAGCCGCTGGATCATCGGCAGCGCGAAAGCCGCCGTCTTGCCGGTGCCGGTTGCCGCCTGTGCGAGAAGGTCCCGGCCAGCGAGCATCAGCGGAATGGCTTCGCACTGCACCGGCGTGGGCTCTTCATAGCCGAGCGCGGTCAGCGTCGCCACAAGCGGGGCGGTCAGTCCGAGCGAGGCAAAGTTCTGGGCCTTCGTTCCTGATTTGGCTGCGCTCACCTATGCCACCGCTCCCACGTACTCCTCGTAGGTCCCCTTGAAGTCGACGATCCGCCCCTGCTCGAATTGCCAGACGCGCGTCCCGACTTCCTCCAGAAGGTCCTGGTCGTGCGTGACCAGGAACACCGTGCCTTCGTATTTCTGAAGCGCGACGTTCAGGGCGTTAATCGACTCGAGGTCGAGGTGGTTCGTGGGCTCGTCCAGGACGAGCACGTTCGGCTTCTGCAGCATGATGCGGCAAAACAGCAGCCGCGCCGTCTCGCCGCCGGACAGGGCCTCGGTCGGCTTGAGGCCTTCCTCGCCGCTGAACAGCATCTGGCCGAGCAACCCGTGGATGTCCTGGCGCGACGCATCTGGATCGAACCGGTGCAGCCACTCTACCGCCGTGAGTCCCTTCTCGATCTCGCCCGCGTGGTCCTGCGGGAAATAGCCGATTGACACCTCGTGGCCCCAGCGCAGCGTGCCCGTGTCAACGTCGCCTGGAGACGGTGACATGTCTGGCGCGTCAGCCAGCAGTGCCTTCAGCGTCGTCGTTTTGCCGGCGCCGTTCCGTCCCACCAGCACGATGCGATCGCCGCGGTTGACGACAGCGCCGAAGCCGGAGATCACCCGGGTGTCGCCATGCGCTTTGGAGAGGCCCTCACATTCCAGGACCGTCTTGCCGGAGGGGCGCCGGGTAGAGAACTTGATGTAGGGCCGCTGAATGTTTGATCGCGCCAGTTCGGTCGTCTGGAGGCGCTCGACTTCCTTGCGTCGCGACGTGACCTGGCTGGCCCGCGTGCCGGCGCCGAAGCGGGCAATGAAGTCGTTCAGCTGTGCGATCTTCTTCTCGCGCTGGGCGTTTCCGGCTTCGATCGTCGTCCGGATCTGGGTCTTGGCCATCACCATGTCGTCGTAGCCGCCGGTATAAGTGATGATCGTCTCGTAGTCGATGTCGGCGATGTGCGTGCAGATGCCGTTCAGGAAATGCCGATCGTGCGAGATGACGATGAGTGTGCCGTCGTAGCGGCTGAGGAACTGCTGCAGCCAGTGGATCGAGTCGAGGTCGAGGTGATTGGTCGGCTCGTCGAGGAGCAGCGCCTGGGGCTGGCCGTAGAGGGCCTGCGCCAGCAGCACGCGCACCTTCTGCCCGCCCTGCAGCTCGGCCATGGTCCGCCCGTGCAGCGCGTCGGGAATGTCGAGCCCCTGCAGCAGAACCGCCGCATCGCTTTCAGCCGAGTAGCCCTCCTCCTCGCCGACGATCCCCTCCAACTCGCCGAGGCGCATGCCGTCTTCGTTCGACATGTCGGCGCGGGCGTAGAGCGCGTCGCGCTCGGCCAGCGCCTGCCATAACCGCTGGTTTCCCATGATGACCGTGTCGATGACGCGGTACTGGTCGAACGCGTAGTGATCCTGGCGGAGTACTCCCAGCTTTGCCGGACGGACGACGGAACCGCGCTGCGGATCGAGGTCGCCGGTCAGCAGTTTCATGAAGGTGGACTTGCCGGCGCCGTTGGGGCCGGTCAGCCCGTACCGTCGCCCCGGGGTAAACGTCGTCGTGACGTCCTCGAACAGGACCTTCGAACCGTAGCGCATCGACACACTGTTGACAGCGATCATGAGAGCAGGATCCTCTGGCGGGAGATTAGCCGGCTGGTGAACTTCTTATTGTAGCAGGCGCCGGCGGCGTCTGTCGGGATCGGGCCGGGGCACCGCCGACAGCAGCAGCTTCGAGTACTCGTGGGTCGGCCGGCTGTAGACCTCCTCGGCCGGCCCCGACTCCACGATCTTGCCGAAGTACATCACGAAGATCCGATCCGAAATATGCCGCACGACCGAGAGGTCGTGCGAGATGAAGATGTAGGAGAGCCCGAACTCCTGCTGCAGGTCCTGCATCAGGTTGATGACCTGCGCCTGGATCGACACGTCGAGGGCGCTCACGGGTTCGTCGGCAATCACGATCTTCGGGTTCGTCGCCAGCGCCCGGGCGATACCGATGCGCTGCCGCTGCCCGCCGGAAAACTCGTGGGGGTAGCGGGTTGCATGCGCCGGCGACAGCCCCACTTTCTCCAGCAGCCACCGCACGCGTTCGCGGCGCTCAGGCTTGGTCTGCGTCGTGTGAATCTTGAGCGGCTCCTCCACGATCGCGCCGACCGTCATCCGCGGATTCAGCGAGGAATAGGGATCCTGGAAGACCATCTGCAGATCCGACCGGTACCGCCGCATCTCGCGGCGGCCGAGCGCGGCCAGGTCGACGACTTCGTCGCCGCGGTGATAGAGGACCTTGCCATCGATCTCGACGCGGTAGCTCATCGCCCGCAGGATGTTGACGATCGCGCGGCCAACCGTCGTCTTCCCGCAGCCTGATTCGCCGACCAGCCCGATCGTCTCGCCGCGATGGAGTGTGAACGACACGCCGTCCACCGCGCGCACCTCTCCCTTCTTGCGCGGAATGATGCCGCCGAATACCGGAAAGCGGACCTTTAGGTCCTGTACGTCAAGAATGACGTCCGAAGTAGCCATGGCAGTCGTCGTGAAGATGGCAGCGGACCCAGTGATCGGGCGAGGCTTCGATGAGCGGCGGTTCGATGTCGGGGCAGGGCTCGAAGCGCTCGGGGCAGCGGGTCGTGAATTTGCAGCCTACCGGAAGGTTGTGAATATCTGGTACGGAGCCAGGGATCGTCGTCAACCGCGTCGCCTTCTCCCCATCGACGCGCGGGAGTGAGCCGAGCAGGCCGCGCGTGTACGGGTGAAGCGGGTTGTAGAACAGCTCGCGGACCGGAGCGACCTCCTGGATCTTGCCGCCATACATCACGGCGACGCGGTCGCACGTTTCTGCCACGACGGCCAGGTTATGGGTGATGAGCAGGATGGCGCCGGCCTCGTGCCGCGCCTTCAGCTCGAGCATCAGGTCAAGGATCTGCGCCTGGATCGTCACATCGAGCGCGGTTGTCGGCTCGTCGGCGATAAGCAGCGCGGGGTTCAGGGCGAGCGCGATCGCGATCATCACGCGCTGCCGCATTCCGCCCGACAGCTCGTGCGGATACTGGTCCATCCGCGTCGCCGGGTCGGGAATGCCGACCTTGGCCAGCATCTCGGTGGCCCGCGCTCGCGCCTGCTCCTTACCGGTGGCCGGCTCGTGCTGCGAGGATGATCTCCATGACCTGCCGGCCGATCCTGAACACTGGGTTCAAGCGAGGTCATCGGCTCCTGGAAGATCATGCTGATCTCCTTGCCGCGGACCCTTCGGATGTCTTCCCACGACATCTTGAGCAGATCGCGGCCGCGGAACAGAATCTCGCCGCCGACGATGCGTCCCGGGGGATCGGGAATAAGGCGCAGGATGCTCAGGGCGGTAACGCTCTTGCCGGAGCCAGATTCGCCGACCAGGCCGAGCACTTCGCCTGGGCGAATATCCAGATCCACGCCGTCCACCGCCTTGGCGACGCCAGACTCGGTGAAGAAATGGGTCCGGAGTCCGCGGATCTGAAGGAGAGGTTCCGCCGCTGTCATCGAAGCCTGGAATATTCCTTCGGGTCGAAGGCTTCCCGGACGGCTTCGCCGATGAAGACGACGAGCAGAAGCGTGAGAAACAGGACGCCGAGAGGGAAGAACACCAGCCACCACTTCAGTCAGGTTCTCCATGCCCTGGCCGATCAGCTCACCCCAGCTTGGCGTCGGTGCCGGCAGGCCGAAGCCGAGAAAGTCGAGTGCCACGAGCGCGCCGATGTTGGCCACGATCGTAAACGGCGCGAACGAGATGACGGGCGTAAGCGCATTGGGCAGGATGTGGCGAAACATGATCGCCGGCTCGGACACTCCGGTCACGATCGCCGCGCCGACGTAGTCTTTGGCCTTCTCGCGATAGAACTCGCCGCGGATGTAGTAGGTGATCCCCATCCATTCAAACGCGGTCAGGATCCCGATCAACAGCCAGAAGGAAGGCTGCAGGACCTGCATTCGCCCCGGAACGTAAACCGGGACGACAATCGAGCTGATGATGATAATGGTGTAGAGGAAGGGCAACGAGGACCAGATCTCGATGAAACGTTGGCCTAGCAGGTCGACCTTGCCGCTGATGTAGCCAAGCGCCGCGCCGACGGCGATGCCGATGCCATCGCCGATCGCCATGCACCAGCAGGGCAAACGTCAGCGAGATGTTGAACCCATACGCGAGCCGGACGAGCACGTCCCGCCCGCGGTCGTCGGTTCCGAATGGATGCTCTCGCGAAGGCGGATGTGGTGGCGACCCCGGCAGATCGAGCAGCGATTCATTCGGTCCGTACGGATATGGCGGCAAGAGGACCCAGTCACCGCTGCCCGCGCGCTCGAAATCTGCTTTTAGAGCGCGATAGTCCGTTTCGCCGAATGCCTGCTGACCGAACGTGGTCGCGGGATAGAAGTTGAACGCCGGTACATAGTACTGCCCCTGGTATCGCACGAGGAACGCCGTGCTGTTCATCAGGTACGGCAGCGTGAACGAGAGCAAATACATCCCTGTGATGATCAGGAAGGACCAGTAGCCGCGCTTGATGCGACGGAACTTTCTGAAGCGGCGCCGGAAGATCGATTCCGATCGCACCGGCAAAGGCGGAATGACGCCCTGTCCGAGTTCCTGAGCGAGGACTGCCGTTTCGGCCGCTGTCTCTGAGATCGGCCCGGGTTCCCGATCGGTCACTTGAACCGGATTCGCGGGTCGATCGCCGCGTAGATGACGTCGGAGAGAATGTTGCCCACGAGCATGAGCAGGCTTCCGATCACCAGGATTCCGAGCGCGACCGGATAGTCGCGCTGCAGGATCGACGTGTAGCCCAGGTAGCCCATGCCGTCGATGTTGAAGACCCGCTCGATCAGAAAGGAACCAGCGAGGATCAGGCTGAACACCTGGCCGAGCCCGGTCGCAAGCGGAATGAGCGAGTTGCGGAGCGCATGTCCGAAGATGACGCGCCGTTCGTCGAGTCCCTTGGCAAACGCCGTGCGAACATAGTCCTGGCCGAGATTTTCGAGCAGGGAGTTCTTGGTCAGGATGGTCAGCGTGGCGAAAGAACCCACCATGTAGCAGATGACTGGCAGCACCATGTGGCGGGCTTGCCCGATGATCTTCTCGCCGAGGGTCAGGTATTCCCAGTTGTCGGGACGAAAGCCGCCGAGAGGAAAGACACTCCAGAAGCTTCCCCCGCCGAACAGCACCAGCAAAGCCGTTCCAAGTGCCCACCCGGGCACCGAATATCCCAGAAAGACCATGAAGCTGCTCAGAAAGTCGAACTTCGAGTGGTGATACACCGCTTTCAGGACGCCGAGCGGAATGCAGATCAGGTACCCGAGCAGGAATCCGGTCACCCCGAGGAAGATTGAGACCGGGAAGCGCGACTTGATCACGTCCCATACCGGATCCTGGTAGACATACGATGTGCCGAGATCGAGCCGAAGCACATTCCGCAGCCAGAGCAGGTATCGGATGTGGACCGGTTTGTCGAATCCGTAGAACTTCCTCAGCTGATCGAGAGCGTCGGGCGGGAGCTCGGTCTGAAAGCCGATTGCGGCGCCGCCAGCGCCGCCTTCAGTGGCGACCGCCATCTTGTACGCCATGATCTGGCGCTCGATCGGCCCTCCCGGAACGAAATGCATCACCAGGAAGACCGCCATCGTGATCCCGAGAAAGGTCGGGATCACGAGAAGCAGGCGTCTGATGAAGTAGGCGGTCACCTGGTGCCGGAGACGGGACTCGCGGTCGACTCGGTCTGCGCGAATTCGAGCCAGTACTTGTCCTCGCTCGGCCCTTCGCCCATGTTGATCGACGGGTCCTTGAGCGCCTGCGCGAGCTGGGCCGACAGCGCCGCATCGATCCACCACAACGACGGAATGTCACGAATGTCGCCAATCCGTGTGAGGTAGCCTGGAGGATGACCGAACTTATTCCAATACACGACGCGCTCGTACGGTGCGGTCCAGTCGAACAGGCCGATGTGCTCGTTCATCACAATCCCGTCGAACTCCTGCAGAAGCTTTACCCGCTTGTTGAAATCGAACTCCTTGCTGTATGCGTTGATGATCTCGTCTCCGCGCGTGGACTTGAAGCCGGTGATGTTGTTGGTGTTCTTTTCATCAGCCAGCCGCGACAACCAGCTCGCTTCAGGAGTCGGAAAGACTTCTCCTGTGTAGCCGATCGACACCATGCCGAACGTCCGGTCGTCGAGCATCTTGACGAGCGTCTCGAACGTCACGAACCGAAGGTTGAGGGTGATGCCGATTTTCCGCAGGTCTTCCTGGTAAATCGTGAAGTAGCGCTCTGACGCCTGCTGCGCATAGGCGATTTCTATCGCCAGCGGCTGGCCGTTTCGGACGAGCCGTCCCTGCGCATCTCGATCCTTCCATCCGGCCTCGGCCAGAAGCTGGACGGCCTTCTGCGGGTCGTAACGCACTTTTTCGTTGTTCGAATTCTCGTAGACGCTGCCCGGAAAGATTGAGTCCTCCAGCACGTACTGGTTGAACATCATCTTCTCGACCATCAGTTCACGGTTGTAGAGGTGCCGCAGCGCCTTGCGAACGCGGACGTCGTTGTACGGCTCGCGGCGCATGTTCATCCAGGCGCCGGCCATTCCCCTGGGATTGTGCGAAAAGATCTTGCGCTTCTGGTTGAGGCCGCGCTTGATGTTCGGATAGTTCAGTTCCTCGACCCACATCTGCGCGCGCTCGACCCACGCAGTGTCCAGATCGCCCTTCTTCAACATCTCATACATGAGATTGCGATCCCGGACGACGACCTGCCGAATCTGATCGAAGTTGGAGGTGCCGACATTGCGGCGCTCATTCTCGGCCCAGTAGTCTTTGCGGCGCCGGATGGTGATCGACTGTCCCTTGGCGACATCCTGCTCCGCGATCGTGTAGGGTCCGGTGCCCGGCAGCATCTTGTAGTTGTACTGCTTGATATATGCGTCGCCGTTGATCGTTTTCAGCACGTGCCCAGGGTAGATGTAAAGGCCGGTGAAGTACAGGAAGTTCTGCCAGTTCTCCGTCTTGGCTTTTACTGACACGATGTATTTGCTTTCGGCGATCGGCTGCTCGAAGTTCGAATAGATCAGCGTGCGCGCCGGATCCTGCAACGTCTTGTCGATAACGAGCTTCCAGCTTGCGACCACATCCTCGGATGTGACCGGCATACCGTCTGACCACCGTGCATTGGGGTTGATGCGAAAACGGAACGTCATCTTGTCCGGGGAAATCTGCCAGTGGGTCGCGAGCGCCGGAATGTACTGCAGCGTGGTCGGATGAAGGCCAAGCAGGCTCTCGTAGGCGAGCCCGTGAACCATCTGGTTCCAGGCCGATACGTTTGGACCGTAAAGGCGTAGCGTGGAAGGGAAGTCGGTCAGATCGGACTGTGTGAGGGTCCCGCCCTTGACCGCTCGCGGATCGCCAATCAGGTCGAAGTCGGCATTGGTTTCCCACCCTTCTCCAGCGAACCCCTTGCCTCCCTGCTCAGCGGGGACCGCCGGGTCCGCACCGCTGTCGGCGTTGGGAAACACCGGGTACGCGTTCTTGTCGGTGTTGACGTTGGCCGGGCTTGCGCCACCGGCGGGAGTCGCCGGTCCCCGGTTCGTTTCGGGACCGCCGCCGCCGCAGGCGACGGACAGGCTCACCACACAGGCGATCAGGGCTGTTTTCGCGACTTCGCGCATCGACGTCACCTTTCTGAAGGACAGCAGTAAATAAAGGCGATTCAAAAGACGTGCTAACGCCTGCCTACTATAAAACCCTTTTCGGCCGCTTATCGGCGGACTTGCCGGATCTCATCGACCGCCTGGGGGTTCTCGAGGGATGACAGGTCCCCGGGGGCCTCGCCGAGGTAGGCCGAACGGATTACGCGCCGCATCACCTTGGCGTTACGGGTTTTCGGCAGATCCCGCACGAACTCGATCGCATACGGGCGAAGCGGCTTGCCGAGCCGGGTGGCGACCAGCGTCTTCAACTCGTCCGCCAGCGTGTCGCTCGCGGTAAATCCAGCCCGCAGCACGCAGAAGCCCACCAGCGCCTGTCCCTTGGCGGCGTCCGGGATCCCAATTGCCGCCGACTCGACGACCCCGGGGTGCTCGACGAGCACGGATTCGACTTCGGCCGGACCGAGGCGCTTGCCGGCAATCTTGATGGTGTCGTCCGAGCGCCCGAGGATGTACCACAGGCCGTCGTCATCGATCGCCGCCCAGTCACCGTGAACCCAGATGCCGGGAAACCGCGACCAGTACGTCTGCTCGTAGCGGTCGGGGTCTTTCCAGAAACCATGCGTCATGCCCATCCACGGCGCGCGAACCACCAGTTCGCCCACCTGGTTGCGCACCGGCCGGCCGGCCTCGTCCACGACGTCGGCGGCGATGCCCGGCGGCGGGCCCGCGAAGGCGCAGGGCTTGATCGGCGTGAGCACGTTGCCGGCGACGAGTCCGCCCGACGGTTTCGGTCCCGCCCGAGTAGTTGATGATCGGCACGCGCGTGCGGCCGGCGGTCTCGAAGAGCCACCGCCATGATTCGGGATTCCACGGCTCGCCGGTGGAGCCGAGAATGCGCAGCGACGACAGGTCGTGGCGGTGAACGGGCTCGTTGCCGTGGCGCATCAGCGCCCGGATCAGGGTAGGCGAAACGCCCAGGACACTGACCTTGTGACGCTCGACGAGCGTCCATAGCCGGTCCGGTCCCGGGTAATCCATGGCGCCGTCGTAGATCACAGCGGTGCCGCCGTGGAGCGTCATGCCGAACAGCTCCCACGGGCCCATCATCCAGCCGATGTCGGTGACCCAGTACATCGTGTCGGTGTCGTGGACATCGAAGCAGTGCGCCATGTCCTGCGCCGCCTTGATCGGGAAGCCGCAGTGACTGTGGATCGCTCCCTTGGGCCGCCCGGTCGTGCCCGACGTATAGATGATCATCAGGGGATCTTCGGCGCTCGGTCCTCGCGGTCTCGCATCGTGGTCCTGCGGCGGCACCACCTCGTCCCACAGGTGATCACGGTCAGCCGTCCAGGGCATCTCGTGGCCGAGCCGGGAGACGACAAGGAGGTGGCGAAGCGAGGGAGCAGCGGCAGCGGCTTCGTCGGCGACAGCTTTCATGGCCACCGCCTGTCCGCGCCGCCAGTATCCGTCGGCGGTGACGAGCAGCGTGGCTTCCGCGTCCCGCAGCCGTGACGCGACGGCGTCGGCGCCATAGCCCGAAAACAGCGGCAGCACGACGGCGCCGAGCTTGATCGTCGCGAAGAACGTGATGACGAGCTCCGGGCACATCGGCATGAACAGCGCCACGCGGTCGCCTTTGTCGACGCCGAGCGATCCCATCGCATTCGCGCACCGATTGACGTCCCGGTGCAGCTCGCCGTAGGTGAGCGCGCGGGTCGTACCCTCTTCACCCTCCCACCGAACAGCGACCCTGGCTTCGACCGGCGTGCCGATCCACTTGTCGAGGCAGTTGTGGACGATGTTGAGGACGCCGCCGACGCACCAGCGTGGCCAGGCCGGTACCGCGGGACGTATCGAGCACCCGGGTGTACGGGTTCGTAGAACTCGATGCGCGAGGTCGTCGAGGACGGCCGGCCAGAACCAGTCGGGATCCTCGATCGATCGCCTGAGCAGAGTGTCGAAATCCGCCAGCGCGTGGCGCGACATGAACTGCGTCAGCCGGCTGCGCTCGCGGTATTCGGGGGTGGGATGCCAGGCGAATTCGCCGCCAAATTCAAAGTGGTCGCCCGTCATGAGGAGTAGATATTACCTGTGGCATGAGAGATCCGGCCCGAAGTGGTGCAGGCGATCGCCGCGCATGCACGGCGCGAATGGCCTCGCGAATGCTGCGGGATCTTGCTCGGCTCGGCCGGCGAGCTGGTCGAGGCCGTGGCGGCGGAGAACGTGGCTGCCGAGCCGGCGCGGTCGGTACGAGGTATCGCCGGCAGACCATATCGCGCAAATCAGACGATGTCGCGACGGCGGCAGCAGGTGAGGGCGGCTTGACGGTCGTCGGCGTCGTATCACTCCCATCCGCAGAGCGCTCCGGTGCCGTCACCCACGGATCTGGATCAGCGCTTACGAAGAGTACGTCTACCTGATCGCCGGGCCCCGCAGACGATTCCGTGCCGCTGCGAGATCCGTGCGTATCGGTTAGCGGAGATCGGTTCGTGGACGTTCAGCTGACATGACGGGACCTGAGCGGCCTCTCGATCGAGCTACGGTGAGGGCGGTGCGCGGCACGGCGCTGCACGTCTTCGAGCAGCGACTCCACACGCGGCAATCACCGTGGGCCACCGGTACTCGCGATCGACGTAGGCCAGTCCCTGCCGCCCCATCGCGTCGCGGGCATCGCGCTGCGTCAGCAGGTAGTCTGCCGCCTCGTCGAACTCGGCCGGAAACATGTAATACAGGCCGCCGTTGGCGCGCGTGACCTGGCCTGCGAGCACCTTGCAGCGGCCGTTGACCAGCGCCGGAACGGCGTGGTTCCACGCCTCGAGCAGCACGATGCTGAGGCTTTCGTACCACGACGGCACGACCAGCGCGCGTGCATGGGCAAGGAGCGCCGATCGCACCTCGTCGGACACGTAGCCGAGCGCGCGGATCTGCGGATGTTCCGGCACCTGCATCTTCGCCGGCCCGGCGAGCACGAGCGTGACGTGCGTACGCGTCGACGCGTACTCCTGGAAGTTCTCGAGCAGCGCGTCGCATCCCTTGTTCCGATCGACGCGCCCGAGGTAGAGGAGATAGTCTGCCGGAATACCGAGTTGATCGATCGACGCGCGGGACGTCACGCCGAGCGGTCGCCGGCTCGAGGCCGATGCCGGCGACAACCGTGTGTCGCAGCGGGTGAAGCGCGCGGCTCGACACCAGTTCGCATTCCTCAGGCGTCAGGAAGACGTAGCCGGCCGGCTTGTCGAAGAATTCCAGCAGGACGCCTAGATCGATTGCGGGGTCTTCCTCGGCCGTCGGCACCAGCACGGCACGGTCGGCCACCAGCGGCAACCCGAAGTAGGACGGGGAGTAGCGGTAGGTCCAGAACAGCACCAGGTCGTACTCGCGCCCGTGCGCGCGAAGATGCTCGAGCAGAGCCGGCGTATCCGGCCCGTTCTCGCGGAACCATTCCTCCTGCCGGCCGGGCGGGGCGCCGCCGTCGAACACTTCGTCGCTCAGGTCCGCGAACACCTTGATGCGGCGCTGCCGCGCGACCGGAAACCTGATCACGTGCACGCCGTTTTCCGAGCCTGCGCCCGCGGGATAGCGCGTTCTCCCACGTGACGTAGTCCTTCGCGCACGTCGTCAGGACGGTGATGTCGTGACGGGAAGAGAGACGTTCCGCGAGTTCGCGGCAGTGCGCCTCGGAGCCGCCCGCGATGTCGGCACCGTACCGCTGGACGACGAACGCGAGCTTCATTTGGGGTCGTCGGACAGGCGTCGTATTTCGCGGCGGAGCAGAGCGGTTTCGAGCGCCAGCTCCTGCACGCACGCAAACAGCACCTGGTTGGTGCGACGCTGGCGTTCGAAATTGTCGCGGCTGTACTCGTACAACCAGCGGAAGACCGGCATGAGGATGTGGCGTTTGAGGAAGAATCAGCACCGCGGCCGGACCTCTGGCGCGATGCGACTGGTAGCGCATCGATGTGGTGAGCCGCCAGGTATCGGGTTCGCCGAGCAGTTCGGGGAGGATGAGCTTGGCGGAGTCCGGTGTGCCGGCCGCCGCGTGCAGCAACGCTTCGACGTCGGCAAAGAGCGCGGGGTCCTCGAAATCGGGAGAGCCGCCGCTGGCCAGCACCTGCGCGCGCAGCCGTTCGCGCACACGGCCGTGCAAGCTCGGTCATCACCGCGTCAACGGAGACGCGCGCCTCACCGGCCAAAGCCATCGCCCACGCCGCCCCGAACCTGGACGTTGGTGCTGACGGCGGCGACCTGCTTCGTCTTCTGCTTCAGCTTGAAGACGACCTTGAACTGGCCCTGTTGCCGGAAGACGTGATCCGCCGTGAACCGCCGGCGGATGGTGCTCTTCCCAGCCTCGTACGGATCGCAGTCGCTCGAGTTCTCGGAAATCGTGCCGTCGCCCCAATCCCACTCGACGCCCGCGCAGTAGAAGTCGGCGTAGTCGTCGCTGCCGTCCTTCACGTCCACCACGACCACGACGCGCAAGGGCGTGAAGCCCACGGGCGGCGTGGCCTTCAGTGATAAACTCGGTTTCTTGGCTTCGGCCTGCTGGCCCTGCAGTCCAGCCGCCAGGCACACGACCGCCGCCGCAACCACCGTGCAACTTACGCGGCGCAGGTCAGTCATACTTTGGCCCCAAGCTGTACGATTCTAAGCCGTGATCCGGCGGCCCGACAAGCCGTTCGCTCGCCAGCTGCCCATTGATGCTAACCGTCCACCACACACCCGCGATTTCCCTCACGACTTCATCCTCTCGCGACATCGAGGCGGACGCCCTGATCCTCCCGGTCTTCGAAGACGACACCCTCAAGGACGAGACCGACCTCGACACCGCGTCCGGGGGAGAGATTGCCGCGGCGCTCGCGCGCCGCGAAGTGACGGGCAAGGCGTACGACTCTTCGTCGCGCCCCTGCGCGGCTGGAAGAGCCCGCGAGTGCTGCTCGTCGGAGCCGGCCCGCGTGCCGAATTCACCCCTGATGGTCTGCGGCGCGCGGCGACCGCGGCCGGACTCGCGGCGCGCGAACGCGGCCTCACCCGCATCGCCCTGATCCATCGTCCCGGCACCAGCGTGACGCCCGAGCAGGCCGCACAAATGCTGGCCGAGGGCGCCGTCCTGAGCAACTTCGACGCCGCGGCGTACAAGACGAGCGATACCCGGCGCGTGTGGCTCGACGGCGGTGCAGCTGCACGTCGGGAGCGCCGTCGGCTGCCGTCGAGGCGGCGCTCGAGCGCGGCCGTGTCCTCGGCGAGTGCACGAACATCGCGCGCGAGCTGTCGAACGAGCCGAGCAACACGCTGACGCCTCGGGTCTTTGCGGATCGCGCCGCAGGCGCTGGCGAAAGAGGCCGGGCTCTCGGTTGAGGTCGTCGACGAGAAGCGCATTGCGGAACTGAAGATGGGCCTGCTGCTCGGCGTGGCGCGTGGCAGCGCCGAGCCGCCGCGCGTCGTCATCCTGCGGCACGAGCCGAAAAAGGCCGTCAAGGGACCGGTCCTCGGACTCGTCGGGAAAGGCATCACGTTCGACACCGGCGGCATCTCCATCAAGCCCGCCGACAACATGGACAAGATGAAGGACGACATGTCGGGCGGCGCGGCGGTGCTGTGCGCCATGGCGGCCATCTCACGCCTGCAGGCGCCGGTGCGCTGCATCGGCGTCATCCCGCTGACCGAGAACATGCCGGGCGGGAGCGCGGTCAAGCCGGGCGACGTCCTGACCAGCGCGGAGGGCAAGACGGTCGAAGTGCTGAACACCGACGCCGAGGGACGGTTGATCCTCGGCGACGCCGTCTGGTACGCGCGGCAACTCGGCGCCACGCATCTGGTCGACGTCGCGACGCTGACCGGCGCCTGCGTGGTCGCGCTCGGCAAGTACGCGTCCGGGCTGTTCGGCACGCCCGACGCGTGGCGCGACCGGGTGCGGCAGGCGAGTGAACGCGCCGGCGATCGCAGCTGGCCGATGCCGCTGTTCGACGACTACTTCGATCTGTTCAAGAGCGAGATTGCGGATTTCGCCAACACTGGCGGACGCGCCGGCGGCGCGATCACCGGGGCGTTGTTCATCAAGCAGTTCGCGGGCGATCTGCCGTGGGTCCACATGGATATCGCCGGCACCGCCTGGGCCGAGGATGCGAAGCCGTACCAGCCAAAGGGGCCGACCGGTGTTGCCGTGCGCACGCTCGCCGAGCTCGCGCTCGATGGGGAGGCGTGGGGTAAGCTGTAAGTACCTGTGCTGTTCCTTCAGCAACAACCCATCGTCGTCGACGTCATCAAGCAGCCGCCGCCCTCGAAGGACATCAGCATCGATGTCGTCCTCGGGATGTTCCAGATGGCTGGCGTCGTGCTGCTCGCCGCGGCAGTCGGCGGCGTTGATCGCCGGCCTGATCTTCATCGCCATCCGACGGATGCGCGATGCCTCTGCGCCCGAGTCCGACAGTAACAACCTCAGATTGCGTATCTGATCCCGGCCGAGGCGACCGTGTCTCCGATTCCTCCGCGCTCTCAGAAACCGGAACGCAATATCGCCGGCTTCTTCAGCGAATTCCCGTATTTCATGATCCCCGCGAACAGCGCCTCGGCGATCTGTTGGCGGTAAGCCGGTGAACGCAGGAGCGTCGCTTCGTCGCGGTTGGTGAGAAACGACACCTCCGCCAGCACGCTCGGCATGGTGGCGCCGATGAGGACCATGAAGGGTGCCTGCTTGACGCCCAGGTTGCGCGAGTTCCTGTCGCTCTTGCGCAGCACATCATGCATCGACGCCTGCACCATCGAGGCGAAGTCGCGCGACTCGTCGATCTTGTTGTTGAGGGCGATGGCCTTGACGATGTCGGGCAGACTGCTCATGCGCCGCGCCGACCCTGCGTTCTCCCGTGCGGCGAGCGCTTCGGCCTCTGGGTTTGGCGCGAAGTTGAGGAAGTAGGTCTCGAAACCGCGAACCCCCGAATTGCCGCTGGCGTTGGCGTGAATCGAGAGAAACAGGTCGGCGCCGGATCGGTTCGCGATGGCGGTGCGTTCTTCGAGCGCAACGTAGGCGTTGGTCCGGCGGGTGAGGACGACTTCCACGCCGGGTTCCTTGGCGAGCAGGCGCTCGAGCCGCAGGGCGATATCGAGGACGAGTTCGGCTTCGTTGAGTCCGCGAACCTGGGCCCCCGGATCGTGCCCGCCGTGCCCCGGGTCGATGACGACGCGGGAAATGCCGAGGCCCAGCTGGCGGGAGAGCGAGTATCCACCTCGCGCATTGGCGGCAGCCGTTGACGGCGCCGACACGACAGGAACCGGTGGCGCCGGCGGGGGTGGTGCGGAAGCCGCCTTTGTCTCTCTCGCGACGGCGCGCTCGAAGTCGATGACCACGCGATTGGGGTTGTAGAGCGAATACACGCTGTAGCGTCCCGCGCCCTGGAGGTCGAATACCACCCGCGTGCGGTTGTCGGGTTGCCGTCCGATTCGCGCCTGCCGCACCACGTCGTCGTCAAACGTAATGGTCGCGTCCTTGAGCGCGTCCACCGTGCGGGTATTCCGCAGGTCCACGAACACGCGCGCCGGGTTCTCCAGCCGTTCCTCGTAGAAGGCGGCTTCGCGCTCGAGCTCGAGGGTCACGCGCACGGCGTCGGGCATCACCTCGCGCCGGATCGATTTCAGCATCGCCAGATCATCGCTTCCAGACACGGCCCCGTTCAGGCGCGTGATGTGGCCGGACGTCTGGACGACGAGAGAGCTGCTCGGAAACTCAGTCTTCAGCCGGCTGAACAGGCGGAGCGCCGCCGCGCGGTCGCGTGTGTCGCCGAACTGCCAGAACGCGTCGGCCGACAGCACCGCGGCCTGCCACAGTGCGTTGTCGCTGTATCCGCTGCGCGGGTAGCGCTTGACGATGTCCTCGTACGACCAGATCGTGGAGCGGACGCGGCCGAGGAGCGCGGTCGACGCGTCGCCGGGAGGCTGGGCGCGAAGCTGCGGCGCCAGGTCGAGCTCTTTGCGCAGCTCCGCCTCCTGCTCCTTCATCCCCGAGTAGAGCGATTCCGCGCTCTGCGCGGAAAGCGGGGTGGCGAAGGCGAGCGAGAGGACGCAGGCGCTAACGAAGCTGCGCATCCACCTCCTCGAAATAGCCGGCGTCAACCAGCACCTCGCGCGGCTTGCCGCCCGTCCCCGCGGAAACCAGCCCCTCGGCCTCCATCATGTCCACCAGCCTGGCCGCGCGGCTGAACCCGATCCGCAGTTTCCGCTGCAGGTAGGAGATCGACGCCTGGCCGCTGCTGACGATGATGCGGGCCGCTTCGTCGTACAACTCGTCCTTCTCGAACTCGATTCCGGCCGTACCGCCCTTTTCGTCTTCCGCCGTGATCGAATCATTGAAGATCGGCTTGCCCTGTTTGCGGAGAAAGCTCGCCAGCCGCGCGCTCTCCTGCTCGGAAATGTAGGGGCCATGCAGCCGGATGCAGCGAGACGAGGCGGGAGGCAGGAACAGCATGTCGCCGCGCCCGAGCAGCTGTTCGGCGCCGTTGGCGTCGAGAATCGTCCGCGAGTCGGTCTTGGACGAGAGCCGGAACGAAATCCGCGACGGAAGGTTCGCCTTGATCAGGCCGGTCACCACGTCCACCGACGGCCGCTGCGTGGCGAGAATCAGGTGGATGCCGACGGCGCGCGCCATTTGTGCGAGCCGCGCGATCGACTCTTCGACCTCGTTGCTGGCCACCATCATCAGGTCGGCGAGCTCGTCGATCACGACGACGATGAATGGGAGCGGCTTGGGCGCGTCGGGATCCTTGGCGTTCCCGCCCTCGGAGAGGATCAACCGGATGTTGCGGTTGTACTGATCGATGTTGCGTACACCTTCGGCCGCCAGCGTCTTGTAACGCTCCTCCATCTCGTGCACCGCCCAGCGGAGCGCGTTCGCCGCCTTCTTCGGGTCTACGACCACGGGCGTCAGGAGGTGAGGGATCTCCTCATACATCCCCAGCTCGAGGCGCTTCGGGTCGATCAGGATGAACCGCACATCGTCGGGCGTGGCGCGGTAGAGGATGCTGGTGAGCATCGCGTTCACGCCCACCGACTTGCCTGTGCCGGTCGAACCGGCGATCAGGAGGTGCGGCATGGTGGCAAGGTCCGTCAGGTACGGCTCGCCGTGAATGGTCTTGCCGAGCACCAGGGTGAGTTTCGACAGCGAGCGCTGGTAGGCATCTGACTCGAGCAGCTCGCGCAGCGAGATCGCTTCCCGGTTCGGATTCGGAATCTGGATGCCAACGGTAGACTTGCCGGGAATCCGATCGATCAGCACCGATTCAGCCTGCATCGCCAGGCAGAGGTCGTCGGCGAGACCGGTGATCTTGCTGTACTTCACCCCGGCCTCGGGCTTGAACTCGAACGTCGTCACGACCGGCCCGGGGTGAATCTGGGCGACCTGGCCTTCCACGGCGAACTCGCGGCACTTCTCCTCGAGCTGCCTCGCGGAGTCCATCAGCTCGCGCTCGTCGATCTTCCGTTCGATCTTCGCCGCATCGAGGAGCGACGGGGGAGGCAGCGTAAACGTCCCGTTCTTGCGGGCCGTCGCCTTCACTGGTGAGGGTTCAGGCAGCGGGAGCGGCTGCGCGACCTCGGGGCCCTTGCGGGCGACCACCGGTGGGCCTGGGATCGGAGACCGAGGGTCGGGGACCGGCCGCGTACGACCAGCATCCTCGTTCATCGCCGGTTTCCGAATCCTGCTGTCCAAGCCATGATCCCCGATGCCCGGTCCCTTCTTCCCGTGCTTGGCAGCCACCTGAAGCCGCTCACGCTCCTTCCGGCGGCGGTCGATCCACCGCCTCAGCCATCCGGTGCCGCGTGCCGAGAGATCGCGCGACTCCTGGCTGGCACGCGCAAAGAGCCGGCCGAATGAAAACTGCGTAGACAGGATGACCGACAGCACCATCAGCGTCAGCAGCACGATGATCGAGCCAGTCCGGTTCAGGTAGTCGGAGAGGACAAGGCCGAGCCAGGTGCCGATCGAACCCCCCGCATGAAATGTCTTCCGCGCGAGCTCGGTGCTGCCGAAGATGAGGCTGAGGAACGCGCTGGCGCAGGCGAAGAACAGCGTGACGCCGAATGCCTTCGTGTACGCGGCATCCGGCGGCTGACACCAGAAGTAGTGCCATCCGATGGTGGCGATGAGGATGGGCAACAGGTACGACGCGTAACCGAAAAGCTGGAACGACAGCTCCGAGAGGAAGGCGCCGACGCGTCCGACGAAGTTGGCCGGGGGGTGCGCGGCGTCGGTCGTGAAGAACCACACCGGGTCGGTCGGCTCGTAGGTTGCGAGCGCGATCAGCCAGATCAGGGCCAGCGCGAACAGCGCGACGCCCGCGAATTCGCTGATGCGGCGGGAGAGGGTTGAATCGGACATCAAATCTCCATCAGGACCGGCAGCACGAGCGGCCTGCCGGCCCGAGCGCTTCTTGAAAAACCTGCGCAGCTCGCCGCGAAGTTTTTCAGTCATCAGCCCCTGGTCGGCGCGTTCCTCGACGCTCGACGATTCGATGCATTCGGTAATGACACCGGCCGCGTCCTTGAAAATCGAGCCTTCCTCGTCCTCGCCGAATACGTAGCCGCGGGCCACGAGTTCGGGCTCGCCCACGAGGGTTCCATTCTGACGGCTGATGGCGACGACCGCGATGACCACGCCGTCAGCCGCAAGGTGCCGTCGATCGCGAAGGACTTCGTCGCCCACTTCGCCGATCCGCGTCACATCGATCAGCACGCGGCCCGCCGGCGCCTTGTCGGCGATGCGGGCGCCGCGCGCGTCGAACTGGACGATGTCGCCGTCCTGCGCGAGCAGCACCTGCAGCCGCGGCTCGATCCCGCGCATGACCCGCTGGGCGATGCGCGCGTGCTGCGAGAGCTGGCGGTATTCGCCGTGGATTGGCACGAAGTACCGGGGACGGATGAGTGACAGCACCAGCTTCAGCTCCTCGGCGCTGCCGTGTCCCGATACGTGCACGTGCTTCATCGAATCAGTGACAACGTCGGCGCCGCGGCGGGCGACGTGGCTCATCGTCCTGGCGATCGCCTTCTCGTTGCCGGGGATGGCGCGCGCGGAGAACACCACCGTGTCGTCAGGGCCGAGTCGCACGAAGCGGTGATCGTCGATCGAGATGCGGGGGAGCGCCGCCTGCGGCTCGCCCTGCGAGCCGGTCGCGAGGCACAGCACGTCCTGCGAGGCGTATTCCGGCACGTCGGCGTCGCGGATCTGGACCCCCGCCGGCACCCGGAGGAACCCAAGGCGCTGGGCAATTTCGGCGTTCTTGACGATGCTGCGGCCGACGAAAGCGACCTTGCGCTCGAACTGCACGGCCAGATCCACGAGCAGTTGCATCCGGTAGATGCTCGACGAGAACAGGGCGACGACCAGTTTGCCGTCCGTGCTGGTGAACAGCTCCTCGAACGCGTCGATCACCTCGATTTCGGGCCCCGTGAAGCCGGGGCGGTCCACGTTGGTGCTGTCGGCGAAAAGCGCCAACACCCCGCGCGCACCCAACTCCGCGAACCGGTGCAGGTCGAAGTGCTCGCCGTCGATCGGCGTCTGATCGATCTTGAAATCGCCGGTGTGGACGATAGTGCCGGCCGGCGACGTGATCGCCAGCGCGACGCAGTCGGGCATGCTGTGGGTGACGCGGATGAACTCAACAGTAAGCGGGCCCACGGTGACGGTGTCGCGCGGCTTGACCGTCTTGAGCCGATCGCCGGGGTCGATACCGTGCTCCTCGAGCTTCGGTTCGATAAGTGCGAGCGTCATCGCCGTGCCGTACACAGGACCGTCGAATCGATCGAAAACGTGCGGCACCGCGCCGATGTGATCTTCGTGGCCGTGCGTCAGGATCAGCGCCTTGACCTGGGCGCGCCGCGACTCCACGTACGTCAGGTCTGGGATGATCAGGTCCACTCCCAGCTGATCGGGGTCGGGAAACATGACTCCGGCGTCGATCAGGATGGTGGTGTCCTCCCAGGACACCGCCATCATGTTCATGCCGAACTCGCCAAGGCCGCCCAGTGGGACGACCTCGAGCGTGGCCGGAGACACGACGGGTACAGCGGACTGATTCATCAGATCCCGGCTAAGGCAGCGTTTCTTTTTTTCTACCGAGTCGCTCGCCCGGGCGGGCGGCGAACCGGGTTATCAGGCCGCTGGGAACGCCTGAACAACTCTGGCAGGCTCAACGACTTCCGGGGAAAAACTATAGCACAGCTCGCGAAAGACGGGCCATTTCGTGGAGGTCGAGCGTTTCAGGCCTTCGGGAGGGATCAAGTTCCGCGCGTTCAAGTCACTTGCGCCGCGGACCGGCCGAAAGAGTCAGCCACGGGCTTGAAGGCGTTGAGCAGGGTCTTCCGGCGCTGCAGAAAGACGCCCCGAACGACGCGTTCGAACGCTCGCGGGTCACCCACGTCCGCCGCCGGTGGGCGGAAGCGGAGGCGCACGACCGCGGAGGTGACCTTGGGCGGGGGACGAAACGCCCCCGGCGGCAGCGTGAGCAGGCGATCGACGTCCGCCAGCAGCCCGATCTGGACGGCAAGCGTGCCGTACCCGTCGGCCCCGGCTTTGGCCACGATCCGGTCGGCGACTTCCTTCTGCAACATGACCGTCGCGTCGCGGAAACGGCGTCCCTCGTCCGCCGCGGTCAGCAGTCGAAAGAGTATCGGGGAGGAGACGTTGTAAGGCAGGTTACCGACGACGCGCACCGGCGCCGGCTCGTCGCGCAGCAGCGACTCCAGGTCGACGTCGAGAAAATCGCCGGTGACCACGCGGACGTTGGCGGGCACACGCGAGGGCAGGACGGCCGCGAGATCGCGATCGATTTCCACTCCGACGATCCGCGCGACGCGCGGGGCCAGCGCCCGGGTCAGCGCCCCGCGGCCCGGTCCGATCTCCAGGAACGTGTCGTCGGGCGCGGGGGCGACGACGGCAATGAGCTTGTCAACCCAGGCCTGCTCGAGGAAATGCTGCCCGAAACGCTTACGTGCCGGTCTCGCCACGCCAGTACTGCTCTTCGATTTCCTCGATTTCCTCTTCGCTCAGCCCGAAGTAGTGCCCGACCTCGTGAATCAGCGTCTCGCCGATGATGGCGCGAACCTCGTCGTCGTCTTCGCAGTCTTCTTCGATCGGACGCTGGAAGAGGGTGATGCGGTCGGGCAGGACATTGCCGAAGGCCCAGGTGCGCTCGGGCAGGGGCGTGCCCTGGTACAGTCCGTACAGCGAGTCGGGCGGCTCGATCTCCATTTCCTCGAGCAGTTCCGCGCTCGGTTCGGTTTCGACGACGAGCGCCAGGTTCGTCATCTCGCGCTGAAAGCGGCGCGGGATGAGCGTCAGCGCTTCAGCGACGAGCTGCTCGAACGCGGCGCGGGTCATGGAGCGAACGATAGTAATCGCAGTCGTTGCGCACAGAGCACTCGGGCGCAGAGGGGCTTGGGGCGGCAGATCCGGCGCCCGTGCAGGATCTGGACGTCCGAGGCGAGCGTCCACATCTCCGGTGGCAGCCGCTTGCACAACTGCGCCTCGACCTCAACCGGGTCATCCCCCTCCGCAATGCCGATGCGGTTCGCCACGCGCAGCACATGCCGATCGACCGGGAGACCCGGCACGCCGAGCGCGTGCCCGAGGACGACGTTCGCCGTCTTGCGCCCGACGCCGGGCAGGGCGGTCAATTGCTCCATGTCGGCAGGAACCTGCCCGTCGTGTTTGCCGACCAGTTGCTGCGCCATCCCGGTCAGCGCCTTCGGCTTTCTGGCGGAAAAAACCGGTCGAAAGGATGATGGCTTCGAGGTCAGGGGTGTCGGCCGCGGCCAGTGCGCCGGCGTCCGGATAGCGCTTGAACAGTGCCGGCGTGACCGTGTTGACGCGTTCATCGGTCGACTGGGCGGACAGGATCGTCGCCACCAGCAGTTCGAAGGGATTCCGGTAGCGAAGCTCGGTGTCGGCGTTCGGATGCTGCGTTGGCGAGCGTGTCGATGATCCGGCGCGTCGTGGCGGCGGACTTCAGTGCACGGGCCCCTTCGTCCACCCGACATTCGAGTAGGTGTCCGAGAACACGCGCATGTGCTCCTGGAGCGCGGCCACGAGATTGGGCAGGAACTGCACCGGGACGACGACGCGGGCGCGGACGGGCGCTTTCACCACGTGCTGGCTTTCCGCCTCGCGCACTTCCTTCTCCGAGAGCGGCATCACCTCGCAGAACGTCAGCGTGAAGTCGAAGGGCGTGTGGGCGATCGAGCAGAAGTTGGCGTAGATGCGTGGTTCGCCGGGTTGCTCGTCGGGAACGATGGTGAAGTTGATCTGCTTACGTTCAGGCTGGTCGCTCATGGCGCCATTATGGCGCAGGTACAAGGCACAAGCTCGACAAGGCACAAAGGGCTATGTCAATGTCGAGCATGACCAGGATTATGTGACTCGTGTCTTCGCTGATCTCGTCAGGTACCTTCCGCATTACTGCCACGACCACGCCCTGCACCTGCACGCGGTCAGGATCGACCATGATCGGTTGCATCGTCGGGTTCGCCGGCTGCAGCCGGACCTTGCCGTTCTCGCGGTAGAACTTCTTCAGCGTGACGTCGAGTCCACCGACCAGCGCGATCACCATCTCGCCGTTGTCCGCCGACTTGCGATCCTCGACGATGACGAAGTCGCCGTCGCGAATCTGCTCGTCGATCATCGAGTCGCCCTTCACGCGCAGCACGTAGCTGTCGCGCTTGCCGACGAGGCCTTCCGGCACGGCGATCGTCTCGTTGCCGGCGACGGCCTCGATCGGCGCGCCGGCGGCCACAAAGCCAAGCAGCGGCAGCTCGAGGGCGCGGCCGCCGGTCCGCGTCGGCACCACTTCCACCGATCGGCTCCGGTTCCATGCGCGGCGGATGAAGCCCTTCTCCTGGAGGTTCGTCAGGTGCTTGTGCACCGTCGCCAGCGACGACAGGTTGAAACGGCGCCCAATCTCCTCGAGGCTCGGCGCGTAGCCGTGCTGCTGGATGAACTCGTTCAAGTAATCGAGGATCTCTCGTTGACGTTTGGTGAGTGGAAGCACGCGCACCTCCTTCATCGAACCGGCCGGGCCAAAACGCCAGCGTTGGCGTCCCGGCAGAGGTGGCCAGACTATATGCGAATAGAAGGCGAAAATCAAACCGCTGGCGAATCCGCGGTGCTACACTCGAAAAGTCAGCCCTGAGAGGCCCCGGATGTCCTTCTTCACGCGACGGTCCGCCGTTGTTGTCGTGCTCGCGACGCTCGTCCTTCCGCTTCAGGCGGCCACGGTGTCGCGTCAGAGCGCCGAGGAGTTCAGCCAGAAACTCGCGCTGATCCAGCGTCAGGGCGAGGCGCCGACACCTGAGCGCGTCGGCGCGCGCCGTACGCGACTCACCGAAGACGAGCTGAACTCCTGGTTCGTGTACCGCGCGCAGCCGGTGCTGCCCACGGGCGTCTCCGAGCCCCAGATCACCATCGTTGGCGAAGGCCAGCTCGCCGGGCAGGCGACGATCGATCTCGACGCCGTGGCGAAACGGCGGTCCGCGGGCGGCGGCGCCTTCGATCCCCTGAGCCTGATCGGCGGGAAAGTGCCGGTCAGCGTGAGCGGCATCCTCCACACCCGCGACGGCAAGGCACGGTTCGAGGTGCAGCGCGCCGAGATGTCGGGCATCCCCGTGCCGGTGACGGTGCTGCAGGAGGTTCTGACGTACTACTCGCGCAGCGACGGGCGCCCGCAGGGCGTGCGGCTCGACGACATCTTCACGCTGCCCGCGAACATCCGGCAGATCGAATTGGGCCTGGGACAGGCGGTCGTCGTCCAATAGACCTCAAGGCACAAGTCACAAAGCACAAGTCACAAGGCACAATACCGGACGTTCTTGTTGAGCCTTGTGACTTGAGCCTTGTGCCTTGAGTATCGATCTTCAGACTCCACTGCAGTTCCTGAAAGGCGTTGGTCCGCGGAAGGCCGCGGATCTGAAACGCGCCGGTCTCGTCACCGTCGAAGACCTTTTCTATCGCCTTCCGTTCCGCTACGAAGATCGCAGCCGGATGCAGCCGATTGCCTCGCTCAAGCCGGGCGCGAAGGCGGCGGTGCTCGGCGAGATCAAGAGCGCGCGGCTCGCCGTGACCCGGCGGCGCGGGTTCAAGATTTTCAACGCCGTAGTGGGTGACGCGAGCGGTGCCATCCGCTGCACGTGGATGAACCAGCCATTCCTGGCGGACATCCTTCAGCCGCATCTCTCCGTGGTGATCTTCGGCGATGTCAGGCTTGATTCAACCGGCCTTCATTTCCTCAATCCCGAATACGAGCTGGTGTCGGAGGATATCTCCGGCGTCCATACCGGGCGGATCGTGCCGTTCTACGAAAAGACCGGATCCGTGACGCCCAACATGCAGCGCAAACTGGTGCGGTTTGCGATCGATCAGCTCCCGGCCGAACTGCCGGACATCCTGTCACCAGATCTGCGCGACCGGCTCGGGCTGATGACGCGGCGTGACGCCATCGTCGAGGCGCACTTCCCGTCGAACGACGCGTCGGTCGACGAACTGAACGCATTTCGCGCACTGGCCCAGCGGCGGCTGATCTTCGAAGAGTTCTTCCTGTTTCAGATCGGCCATGCCTGGCGGCGTCATGCGACGGGGAGCGAGCTGAAGCCATTTGTGCCGGCCGTGGACGATCGCGTTCGCGCCGCGGCTGCGAAGATCCTGCCGTTCAAGCTGACCACCGGGCAGAAGCAGGCCGTCAAGGAGATCGTCGACGACATGCGGCGGCCGCAGCCGATGCACCGGCTCCTCCAGGGTGATGTCGGCGCCGGCAAGACGATCGTGGCGCTGCTCGCCGCGCTCGTCGCGATGGAGAACGGACTGCAGGTGGCGTTCATGGCGCCGACCGAGATCCTGGCCGGGCAGCACTTCGGCAACATCGCGCGCCTGCTCTCGCAGTCGCGGTTCCGAGTGGATCTGCTGACTGGGAGCACGCCAGGATTGAAGAAGCACACACTGCTCTCCCACATCGACCGCGGCACCACGAACCTGATCGTCGGGACACACGCACTGGTCCAGGAGAGCATCACGTTTCACAAGCTGGGCCTGGTCGTGATCGATGAACAGCACCGCTTCGGTGTCGCTCAGCGCGCGGCGCTCCGGGCGAAGGGCCTGCGGCCAGACGTCCTGCTGATGACGGCGACGCCGATTCCCCGCACGCTGGCCCTGACCGACTACAGCGAACTTGACGTTTCGAAGATCACCGATCTGCCTCCCGGCCGGACGCCGGTGGTGACGCTGGTCAAGCCGGAATCGCGCCGCGACGAAATCTATCAGCTCTTCCGCGACGAACTGGATCGCGGGCGGCAGGCGTACGTTATTTATCCGCTGGTCGAAGGTTCCGAGAAGATTGACCTCAAGTCGGCCACCGAAATGGCCGACCACCTGCAGGCCGAGATCTTTCCGGCCTGCCGCGTCGCGCTGCTGCACGGGCGGATGAAGGCCGACGCGAAGGAACGCATCATGAGCGCCTTCGCCGCCGGCCATATTCATATCCTTGTCTCCACCACGGTCGTCGAGGTGGGGGTGGATGTGCCGAATGCGTCAGTCATGCTGGTGGAGCACGCCGAGCGATTCGGCCTCTCGCAGCTGCACCAGCTTCGCGGCCGTGTTGGCCGCGGGATGTCCGCGTCGTACTGCGTCCTGCTGTATCAGTCGCCGTGGACCGACGACGCGCGGGAGCGTCTGAAGGCACTCGCGTCAACCACCGACGGCTTCGCCATCGCGGAGCGCGATCTCGAGCTGCGGGGACCGGGCGACTTCTTCGGCACGCGCCAGTCGGGGTTGCCGAGGCTGCGCACCGGAGACCTGGTGCGCGACCGCGACATCATGGATGAGGCCCACCGCGAAGCGCGGGTGATCGTCGCCGAAGGCAGGTTGAGTCCCGAATTGTTGCAGTTCGTGCAGCAGAAATGGCAGCAGCAGTTCGGGTTGATAGAAGTAGGCTAACCACGACGAACACGACGAGACGACACAGACTTGGTCGGGATCGTCGTGCCGTCGTGCCGTCGTGGTTTCACGTTTGAGAATTATCGCGGGAGCACTCAAGGGACGCCGTCTCAAGGCGCCGACCTGGGATGGGCTGCGGCCCACGTCGGACAAGTTGCGCGAAACGCTCTTCAACATCCTGTCGCCGCGGATCGACGGCGCTCGCGTGATCGATGGGTTTGCCGGGACCGGCGCGGTGGGCATCGAGGCGTTGAGCCGGGGCGCTGCGCACGTGCTCTTCATCGAGCAGGATCGCCGCGCGGCGGCGTTGATCGCGTCGAACCTGGCGCTGTGCGGCGTGAAGCAGGGCTATACTATCGAGTGCGGCGACGTCGCGGCGGTGCTGTGGCGCGCGCCGCGGGGCACAGAGCACGATGTGGTCCTGCTTGATCCCCCGTACGACATCGACCCCGACACGGTAACGCGGGCCCTGGCGGCGTCGGCCGAGGTACTGGCCGCCGACGGGGTTGTCGTGCTCGAACGCGCATCGCGCCGCGAGCCCGGCGTGCCGCCGGGCCTCAGCCGCGTCCGTGACGTAGCGTCGGGGGACAGCACGCTGACCGTGATGAAGGGAAATCGATGACGCCATCCGGTGCGCCCAATGGACGCCTCGCGGTGTTCCCCGGCTCGTTCGACCCGCTCACCAACGGGCACGTGGACATCATCCTGCGCAGTGCGCACCTGTTCGAGCGCGTGATCGTCGCGGTGCTGGTGAACGCCGACAAGCAACCGCTGTTCAGCTCGGACGAGCGGGTGGCGATTATCCGCGAGGTCTTCCGCGAGTACACCAACGTCGAAGTCGATTCGTTCGACGGACTGCTGGTGGCCTACGCGAAACGGTGCCGCGCCAGCGCGATCATTCGCGGACTGCGTGCCGTCTCCGACTTCGAGTACGAGTTCCAGATGGCGTTGATGAACCGCCACCTCGAGCCCACCCTCGAAACCGTGTTCATGATGCCGGCCGAGCAGTACACATATTTGAGCTCGCGGCTGATCAAGGAAGTGTTTCAGCTCGGTGGGGAAGTTCGCGGCCTGGTC
Source organism: uncultured Acidobacteriota bacterium (assembly GCA_963750995.1). Classification (GTDB taxonomy): domain Bacteria; phylum Acidobacteriota; class Vicinamibacteria; order Vicinamibacterales; family UBA2999; genus CAVVST01. The sequence continues at coordinate 459,721 of CAVVST010000001.1, forward strand.
CCGCCGGCCGTCGAGCGCGCAATGCGGGAAAAGCACGCAGCGGGTGTGAGGTAGCGACAGACAGGTCGTCAGGGAGAACGCGAATGTTTGCACAGAGGCTTGCATCGGTGGCGCCATCGGCGACGCTCAAGGCGGCCGCGGAAGCGGAACGGCTGCGGCGCGCCGGGCACAAGGTGGTTGACTTCACCGCGGGAGAACCGGATTTTCCAACCCCGGAGCATGTGAAGGCCGCGGGGAAGGCGGCGATCGATGCCAATTTCACCCGCTACACGCCGGCGGCGGGGATTCCGGAACTGCGGGAAGCCATCTGTGCGCGGTACAAGGGACAGTACGGTGTGGACATCACGCCGGCCGAAGTCCTGCTGACCGCGGGCGGCAAGCAGGCGCTCTTCAACGCCGCCCTGGCGTTATTCGACGAGGGCGACGAAGTCATCACCCACGCGCCGTACTGGCCGACCATTCCCGAGCAGGTGAAACTCGTGGGGGCCAGACCGGTGATCGTGCAGACGCGCGCCGACGAAGGGTTTGCGCTGCATCCCGAGGCGGTCATTGCCGCGATCACGGCGAAGACCAAGGCGATCATCGTCAACTCGCCGTGCAACCCCACCGGCGGCCTGGTCGACGAGGCGACGCTGGCACCGATCGTCGACGCGGCGGCCAAGCGCGGCATCTGGATCGTCGTCGACCTCTGCTACGAGCAGCTGATTTACGAACAAGTGCCGCACAACCTCGTGAAGGTGCTGTTCGACCGGCATCGCGACCGGACGGTCATCGCCGGCTCGGCGTCGAAGTCGTACGCGATGACGGGATGGCGCTGCGGCTGGACGATTGCGCCGAAAGAGCTGACGTCCGCCTTCAACACCATCCAGGGGCAGACGACCTCGAACATTACGTCGATCACGCAGAAGGCGGCGCTCGCCGCAGTGTCCGGATCGCAGGATGCGGTGACCGTGATGCTGAACGAGTACCGGAAGCGCCGCGACAACATTCATGCGTGGCTCACCGCGCACCCGGGCATCAAGTGCGTCAAGCCGAGTGGCGCGTTCTATCTGTTCCCGGATATTTCGGCGCTGTTGTCAGCGGACGGCGTGAAGACCTCCGCCGATTTTGCGTCAGCACTCCTCGAGAAAGAGCACGTCGCCGTGACCGCCGGCGAGGGCTTCGACGCGCCCGGCTACCTGCGCATCTCCTACGCCGCGTCGATGGAGGACCTGCGCGAAGGGGCGAACAGGATTCTGCGCTTCGCCGAGTCGCTGCAGCCGGCGAAAGCCAGCGCCGGCCGTTGAAAACGCAACCACGACGGCGCGAAGATCGCGAAGCTCACGAAACGTCATTCAGCTCGTGACCTTCAAGACTTTCGTGGTCGTCGTGGTTGGCAATGTCTCCACCTCTGCTTGACGCATTGACGGCGATCGTCGGTGCGGACCACGTCCGCACCGACGCCGCCGCGCTCGATATCTACGGCGTGGATGCCCTCGGCCAGGGACATCCTCCCGACGCCGTCGTCCTTCCCGCGAATACCGCCGAAGTCTCTGCCATTGCCCGGTGGTGCAATCAGGCGCGGGTGCCGATCGTCGTCCGCGGCGCCGGCACCGGCTTCACCGGTGGCGCCGTGCCGTCGCGGGGCGGCCTCGTCATCTCGATGGAGCGGATGAACCGCATTCTCGAGATCGATGCGGTCAACCTCCTCGCGGTGGTGGAACCGAACGTCATCACGGCGGATCTGCAGCGGGCGGTTGAGGAAGTCGGATTGTTCTATCCGCCCGACCCGGCCTCGCTCGAGATGTCGTCGCTCGGCGGCAACGTCGCGGAGTGCGCCGGCGGGCCGCGCGCGTTCAAGTACGGCACGACGAAGCGGTACGTGCTCGCGCTCGAGGCCGTGCTGCCGACCGGCGAGGTCGTGACCACCGGCTCTAAGGCCGTCAAGAATGTCGTCGGCTACGACCTGACGCAGCTGCTGGTCGGTTCGGAGGGGACGCTGGCCGTCATCACCAGGATCGTGCTGCGCCTGATCCCGAAGCCGCCCGCGCGCGCGACGCTGCTCGCGCTGTTCGCTGACATCCGCGGGGCGGTGGACGCGGTGTCGGCGCTGATCCAGCGCCGGGTGGTGCCCGCGGCGCTCGAGCTCGTCGACGCCGATTCGCTGGCGGCGATCCGCGCTCACCTTCAGCAGGAGGTCGTGCCGGCAGGTACCGGGGCGGTGCTGATCGTCGAATGCGACGGGATACAAGCCGCGGTGGACGACGAGATCGATCGTGTCGCCGACGCGTGCCGGGATGCCGGCGCCATGCGCGTGTCACTCGCGGCCAGCGACGAGGATCGCGATCGGCTCTGGAACGTGCGGCGCATGCTGTCAGGCGCGCTGAAGGCAACCGGTCTGCTGAAAATCAATCATGACGTCGTCGTACCGCGCGGCCGCGTGCCGGAGCTGTTCGCCGTCATCGACGAGCTCCGCCGTGTGCACCAGCTCCGCATCGCCGCGTTCGGTCACGCCGGCGACGGCAACATCCACGTCAACCTGATGGTCAATCGCGGTGACGCCGCGCAGCGCGCCCGCGCCAAGAATGCCGAGCGTGCGCTGTTCGAGCATGTCGTTGCGCTCGAGGGGTCGATCAGCGGCGAGCATGGCATCGGCTTCGCCAAGGCACAGTACATCGGCATCGAACTCTCGCCCGACGTCGTCGCCCTCATGAAACGCGTGAAGATCGCGTTCGATCCGAATGGAATTCTGAACCCCGGAAAGATTTTTCCGGAGGACTGAAGACCCGGAACTGCGTGTCCCGGAAAACCCTCAGGGCTCCTGCTCGGCGATGTCGCCGTTCCGCATGATGATCCCCGGCTGTATGGTCGTCGGCCGCTGCGGTGGCGGCACGTTCGCGGGTCCGTTTGGCAGTCTCATCCCCGCGACCGGCACCTGCGAGAACGGCGATCCCATCGGCGGGATCGGCGGAACCGCGGCACCCGTGGCGGGCGTTGGCTGACGCGGCGCCGGCGCGTTTCCAACAGTGAGGAACCCACCTGATGCGATCGGGTCCCGGTCGTCGGGCATCAGCTGTGGTTGACCGAGGTCAACCCGGCCGGGCGCGAGCCGGCCAGGATTGATCGGGGGCCGAGCCGCAGCCGCCGCAGCCGCCGGCGGCGTGCTCGTGGCCAGGATCATCACGCTCTCGTATTGAGAGGCGCCAGGGACACCGGCCCGTCGCGGCGCCGCCACATACCCGGCGACGGACCGCAGCAGCACCGCCAGCGCCTGCTGTTCGGGAAAGTTCTCGAGCTGAAGCGTGACGGGAGGGCCCGCCACGCGCTCCGCGTTGACAATCCGCGTACTGCCCACCTTTGCCCACTCCGCCAGGATCTGATGTAGCGGCATGTCGCTAGCCACAATCGTGACGAATCCGCCCGCGATCTCGAGCCGCAGCTCCGCCGCGGAGGCAGGGCGGGACAGGAGGGCCGCAAGCAGCGCCAGCAGGAGCACGGAACGTGGCATGGGGCGCAAAAACGTTAACACAGCTACTGGTTGGTCACCAGCAGGATGGTCTCGAAATCCTCCTCCGGAATCGGGGAGAGAATCGTCCTCAACCGCACCCCCGCGGCATTCAGATACTGGAGCTCGCCAATGGGCCGCGCGGAGACGCCGGCGATAGCCTGCAGACGCGGCAGGTCAGCCGCGCGCACGACGAGCAACACGCGCTCCGGCGATTTGAGAAAGTTCAGCGCGACGCCCTCATCGTACAAATCGACACTCTTGAACTGGGTGTAGAAGACGAGGTTCCGCACGAACGCCTGGTAGGTGCCGACCGGCTCGTTTGCGGATCGATGCGCCCGAATCAGCGCCGCCATGCGCTCGACCGGCTCTGGCCGCGCCCCGGCAAGCGCACCAAACTGAAACGACAGCAGCAGCAGGGCGGCGCAGATGGCCGCAACTCCAGGCAGGCGCGTCCACTGCTGCGACATCGCAATCCAGGCGAGCGCGGCCGCCGAGACGGTAATGACGACGACGCCGAGCAGCGTCAGCACCGGGTACGTGCTGATGAACAACGGCTGCGCGCGGTAGAGGAGCAGGGCGATCGTCAGATAGAGCGCCGCTGTTCCCCAGGTCGCCGCGGCGAGCGCCGGACCTCGATTCGCGTCGGCAATGCGCGTCGTCATGGATCGTGCGAGCAGGATCGCGAGCGGAGGCAGGACCGGCAGGATATACCGTGGTTGTTTGCCAACCGAGATCGTAAAGAATATTAGCGGCAGCGCGGCCCAGAGCAGAAGCCGCCAGTCGATGTCCGTGAGCGGCCATTGTCGCCGCGCCATGCGCGTCGCCGACATCCAGGGCAGCGCCACCAGGTAGATCGACCACGGCATCATCCCGCCCAGGAGGATCGGCACGTAGAACCAGATGGCGCGCGGCTCATTGAAACGATCGGTGGCGAATCGCTCCAGGTTGTCGCCGACAAAGAAACTCTGCAAGTACGCCGCACCATGCTCAAGGGTCATCGCCAAGTACCAGGGCAACGACACAGCCGCGCAGACGACCGCCGCGAGCACGAGACCCCGGCCGCTGAACGGCGGGCGGTGTCTCTCGCGCCACCAGATCGGCACCATCACGAGTCCAGGGACCACAAGGGCAATCGGTCCCTTCATCAGGAGGCCAAGTCCCGCTGCCATGCCGGCAATCAGCCAGCGTTGCTCCAGTGCCGACCAGATGGTGAGCGTGATGAAAAGCGTGAGCGGCAGGTCAGGCAGCGCCAGCCGCGCCATCGCGAAGTAGCCGGCACAGGTGGCGGTGATTGCCCCTGCCAGCCACGCGGCATCGTCACGGCCCGTGAGCCTGCGCGCCGCCGCCCAGGTGAGCAGCACGAGTCCAAGTCCTGACAGCGCCGCCCACCACCGCGCCGCCCATTCGCTCTCGCCGGCGGCGACGTAGGTGGCAGCCGTGAGCCAGTAGTAGAGGATCGGTTTCTGCCAGCGTTCCTCGTAGTTGAAGTGCGGCGTCAGCCAGTCGCCGCCCTCGACCATTTCGCGGGCGGCCTCCGCGTAGAACGCTTCGTCAGAATCGCTGATCGCCGGACGCCCGAGGCCGAGGAAAAAGGTACAGACGGAAATCAGGGTGAGAGTGAGGATCGCCCGACGCATCGACACGCACCGGCATTCTATCGGACGTCCCGCTCCGCGTTGGCAATGAGCATGGTCAGGTGCGCCGGATCCACCGGCTTGACGACATGCAGGTCAAAGCCGGCATCGTGGGCTCGCCGCTTGTCGTCGGGTTGCCCGTAGCCGGTCAGCGCGATCAGATACATGGTGTCACCGCCGTCCGCGCGGCGGACATGGCGCGCCACTTCGTAGCCGTCATAGCCGGGCAGCCCGATGTCGATGACCGCTATCTCCGGCCGGCATCGCGACGCCTCGGCGACCGCCCCGGGTCCGTCTGCGGCGTCAAACACCTCGTGCCCGGCCGATCTGAGCGCGAGGCAGAGCATCTCCCGCGCTTCGGCTTGATCCTCGACGAGCAGGACACGGCGGCGTCGCATCGGTGCCGCAGGCTGCGGGGCGGCCCGTGTCGTGATCGGTGGCCGGTCCACCGCGGGAAGCCGGAGGGTGAACACGGTACCGCGGCCCGGCCCGGCGCTCGACGCCTCCACAGTTCCGCCGTGCAGATCAGCGAGCCGCTTGACGATGGTCAGACCGATCCCCAGGCCTCCCTGTGCTCGATCCAGCCCGTGATCGCCTTGCGTGAACAGATCAAATACCCGCGGCAGCAGGTCGGCGGAGATGCCGATCCCCGTGTCCACCACTCGCAGGACGGCCGATGCGTCTTCGTTCGCCAGGCTCACCCGGACGGTGCCCCCGGGTGGGGTGAACTTCAAAGCATTGCTCATGAGATTGTTGACCATCTGCTGCACCCGCGCCTCATCCACCTTTACCCAGACGGGCGATCCGACGAACGAGATCGCGTGCCCGCCGGTCACACCGGCTGCGTGCACCGCGTCAAGTGTCTTCGAGACGAGGAGCGACAACTCCATCGGCTTCATCCGCAGCGTGATCTTTCCGGCCGTGATCCGTGTGACGTCGAGCAGATCGTCAACGAGCCGCGCCAGTTGTTTCGCCTGCCCGGCGATGACGTCACGGACCCGCATCGCCTTGGCGTCGAGTGATGTCGTCCGGTCGAGCACGTACACCGCGGTGGTAATGGCCGACAGCGGGTTCCGGAGTTCGTGTCCCAACATCGCCAGGAAGTCGTCCTTCGCCCGGCTTGCGGTTTCGGCCTCGTCGCGCGCCTGCTGCGCGCCAGCGAGGATCTGCCGCTGTTCGGCGACCAGCGCAGCAATGGACATGGCCATCGCCGCCATCGTGCCCATGAAAGCCTGCAGGACGAGCAGTCGCGCGAACGGCGGCGCTGTCGCGAACGGCCCTTCCCCGCGCAGCGTCCCCCACGTGGCGATCCAGAGCACGACAAGCAGGGCCATCGCGGTTTCGCGCTGGCCGAATCGGAATGCGGTCCATACCAGTGGCGGAATACAGAGGAACGCCGCCGGGCGGTACAAGCCTCCGAACACCGCGGCCGCGGTTACGCTCAGTACCGACGACCAGCACCAGGCCTTCGACCCGCTGTCGTAGGGACTTCAGCGTCGCGCCCGGCTGATTCCATGTCAGCAGGACTGGCGTGATGAGCAACGCCCCGGCGCCATCGCCGAGCCACCAGGTCAGCCAGACGGGTCCGTACTCGCTCCACGGCGCGTAGCCTCCGAGCGCCAGCGCCGTGACGCCGATCGTCGCGCTGACCGTGGTGCTCAGCACGGCCGCCAGCAGGACGAATCGAAAGATGTCGGGTGGCCGGTCGAAGACGTGGCGGCCGTGCGCGAAGCGCTCCACCAGGTAGGCACCGAACAGTCCTTCGAGCACGTTGCCGGCCGCAATGCCGGTAGACGTGATCACCGAGCCCGCGGTGGTGATGTTCGCCAGGAACGCCGCCGCGAAAATGGCCGGCCATACGGCGCGGCCAGACAGCAGGAATGCGGCGATGGCGATGCCGGTCGGTGGCCAGATGGCCGTCGCGCTCGGATGGATAGACGCGAACGAAAGCCCGATCTTCGCGGCCGCGAAATAGCCGGCGAACAGGAAGGCTAACGTCGTGAGTCGTCGCATGACCGGCCGCCGGGTGGGAAAGGGCAGGGGAGCTTCATCTTATCCGAAGACAGCTGGACTGCGTCCGCAGATGGCGCTGTCATAATCGACCCATGTCCAAGACCGTCGCAGTGGTCGGCGCGTCGAGCGATCGACGCAAGTTCGGCAACAAGGCGTTGCGTGCCTACCAGGCCGAAGGCTACCGCGTGATTCCGATCAATCCCAACGAGGACGCGGTCGAGGGGATCCCCACTCATGCATCCGTGCTCGATGTGCCCGGACACATCGACCTGGCGACGGTGTACGTCCAGCCCGACGTCGCGCTCCGGCTGCTTCGCGAATTCGATGAGAAGCGGATTCCCGAGATCTGGATCAATCCGGGCGCCGAGAGCGACGAACTGCTCATCGAGGCGCGGCGGCGCAAGCTCAATGTTATTGCGGCGTGCAGCATCGTCGCGATCGGCCGTAACCCAGGCGCCTACTGAGCGTTGACTATGCCGACAACAATCCGGCTGCGGAAGAATGGTCCCTACGTGGTCGAGAGCGATGACGTTCGGATCGTCGATTGGGATGGGAACGAACACGTCGCCAAGCGCCGCCCGGTCGCTTTGTGCCGGTGCGGCGCTTCGACGACGAAGCCGTTTTGTGACGGCACGCACTCGAAGGTCGGCTTCCAGGCAGCGGAAGCCGCGGTCCCAGAGTCGGCCGAATGATTAGCGGGCCGGTGCCCGGACCGAGAATGGCGAGGCGAGCGTCGCCGCGACGTCGGTCCCGGCGGCCAGCGATACATCACGTCCTCGGGTAGCGAGCACGACGCCGGTTCCGGCCGCGCCCCCGATGGCTGCGCCCTTGGCAGCGCCGTCGCCGCCGCCGAGGATCCCGCCGATGATCGCGCCACCGACGGCACCCGCGCCAACCTTGGTGGCGTCTTCACCCTTGGTCGCTTCGCCTTCGAACGACACGGGGTTCGTGCGGAGATCCTCGCGTGCCCCGTCGATGTCCGCCTCCGTGAACCGGAAGGCGAGGCGCGAACGTCCACGGACGCGTCCGGCGCGATCGACGTCGGTCACGTTGCCGTAGAGGACAGTGCCAGCCGGCAGCGCGGTGTAGTCGTCCACGACGATGGCCTGCCGCAGGCGCGCCTGCACCGGCGTTTCGACCTGCGCCGTCTCCGACGAGACCGCGGTCATCAGTTCGAGGGGCAGCGCCGTGCCCGCCGGGACGGTCACCTCGCGCCACCGTGGCGCCGCCGCCGCCGGGGCGCTGGCCTCGCTGCGACGCGGGGCAGCAACACCTTTGTCAGGCGGCGGCGAAAATCGGTTCGAGGTGCCGGTTGCACCTGGACCGTCCCTTCGAGGGGACGCTGCCGGCCCGCCGTTCGTGGGAGCCGCCGCAGGCGCGTTTTCGACCACGGCGGCGTTGTCGGCCGCGGCTGGCGGCGCATTCGGGTCCAGATTCTGGCTGGTTTCCGACGGGCGGTCCCCGCAGCCCACCATCAGCGCGCAGCTCAACAGGGCAGCCCCGGTCCAGTGATTTCTCATGATGTCTCCCCTCACGCCGCGGGTGGTTTCAAGGATTGGACCAGCCGCGCGACCTATCAACTCATCTTATCGTGTCTGAATAACTATCAATTTGACTGATGTGGATCCATCAGTCACACTGGCGGGCATGCCCAAACGTACTGGCGCACAGATCATCTGGGAATGCCTGGTCCACGAAGGCGTCCAGACGGTCTTCGGCTATCCAGGAGGCGCGATTCTGCCGGCCTATGACGCGATGCTCGACTATCCAGTCCGGCACGTCCTGGTTCGTCACGAGCAGGGCGCCACGCACATGGCGGATGGATATGCGCGTGCGGGGGGCGGGGTCGGGGTGGCGGTGGCAACCTCCGGTCCCGGCGCCACCAACATGGTCACGGGCATCGCCACCGCGATGATGGATTCGTCGCCCGTCGTCTGCATCACCGGGCAGGTGCCCAGCAAGCTGATTGGCTACGACGCGTTCCAGGAAACCGACATCACCGGCATCACGCTGCCGATCACGAAGCACAACTACCTGATCACCCGCGTCGAAGACATCATGCCGGCGATCAAGGAAGCCTTCTTCCTGGCCAAGTCCGGACGGCCGGGCCCGGTGCTGGTCGATATCACGAAGGACGCCCAGGCGGCGTCGATCGAGTGGGAATGGGACCCGAGCCCGGTGAAGATGCGCGGCTACCGTCCGGGGCGGCCGGTGCGCGCGTCACGATCTCGACAAGGCGGTCGCGCTGATTCGCGAGTCGCGAGCGGCCGGTCATTCTGGCGGGGCAGGGCGTGATCCAGAGCGGCGCCATGCGCGAACTCATCGAGTTCGCGGAACGGGTCGATTCGCCGATCGCGATGACGCTGCTCGGGCTCGGGGGCGTCCCCGCGAGTCATCGTCTGAACCTCGGCATGATGGGGATGCACGGCGAAGCGTGGGTCAACCACGCCATCCAGGAGGCCGACCTGTTGATGGCGTTCGGCATGCGCTTCGACGACCGCGTCACCGGCAACACCAAGACCTACGCGCCCAACGCGAAGAAGATTCACGTCGACATCGACGCCTCCGAGATCAACAAGAACATCAAGGTGGACGCGCCGATCGAGGCCGACCTCCGCGAGACGCTGAAAGATCTGCTCGACGTGATCGATCGGCACGATCACGCGCCGTGGATTGCCTACATCGATTCGATGAAGGGCGATGCGGCGGTGCGCGACATCCAGAAGCTGCCCGATACCGGTCACCTGTATGCCGCCCACGTCATCAACGACATCTGGCGCATCACCGAGGGCAAGGCGATCGTCGTCACCGATGTCGGCCAGCATCAGATGTGGGAGGCGCAGTATTACCATCACGAGACGCCCCGCTCGCTCATCACCTCGGGTGGGCTTGGGACGATGGGCTTCGCCGTTCCAGCGGCGATCGGCGCGAAGATGGCGCGCCCCGATGCCGAGGTATGGGCGATCGTCGGCGACGGCGGCTTCCAGATGACGCAGGCGGAGCTGACGACCGCGGCCCAGGAAGGCGTCAAGATCAACATCGCCATCATCAACAACGGCTACCTGGGGATGGTGCGGCAGTGGCAGGAGTTCTTCTACGAACGGCGCTACTCGGCCACGCCGCTGCGCAGCCCCGATTTCGTCAAGATTGCAGAAGCACATGGGCTCGAAGGATTCCGGGTGGACAAGCGCGCCCAGGTGCTCGACGTGGTGCAGCGCGCGCGCCATGCAGAGGGCACGGTGCTGATCGATTTCCGCGTCGAACAGGAAGACAGCGTGTACCCGATGGTTCCCGCCGGCGCCGATCTCGACGCGATGATCCGCCGTCCGGAGCCGTCCGTGCTCGCGGAAACCGGCGCGGATCAGATCTGATGTTGGGGTTTGGAAGCTAGACCATGCACCATACGCTGATAGCGCTCGTCGAGGACAAGCCCGGCGTCCTGAACCGCATCTCGTCGCTCTTCCGCCGCCGCAACTTCAACATCGAGTCGCTGACGGTCGGTCGCACAGCGGAACGGGGTGTGTCGCGGATGACGATCGTGATTGACAGCGATCAGGCCAGCGCCGAGCGCGTGACTGCCTACCTCTACAAACTGGTGAACGTGCTGCAGGTCGAGGACCTCGGCAACGTGCCCGCGGTCGCACGCGACCTGGCGTTGGTCAAAGTGACGGTTGCCGGACACGATCGGGCCGCCCTGCTGCGGGTGGTCGACGAAACCCGGGCGCACATCGTCGACACCGGCGAACAGACGATGACGCTCGAGATTACCGGCGAGCCGCCGCACGTGGACGACGTGATTGCGCGGCTCGAGCCGCTTGGCATCATCGAGATGGTGCGAACCGGCCGCGTCGCCATGCGCAGGGGCGACACGGCGCTCTCGGCGGCGAAGTATTCGTAGCCCGGCTGAAGCCGGATACTACGATTGACGATCGCGTTACGTGGATTGGCAATGTCCGAGCGTAAGTAGTGTCCGCCTTCAGGCGGACCTTTTCAGGAGCACACATGGCGACGATGTTTTATGACAAGGACGCGGATATCCAGTTGATCCGCAAGAAGAAGGTTGCGGTCATCGGATATGGCTCCCAGGGGCACGCGCATGCGCTGAACCTCAAGGACGCCGGCGTCGAGGTGGTGGTCGGCCTGCCGTCGACGAGCAAGTCCGTCGAGAAGGCGAAGCACGCGGGCCTGACGGTCATGAGCATCGCTGACGCCTCGAAGTGGGCCGACGTGATCATGGTGCTGGTGCCGGATCAGCACCAGGCGAAGGTCTACAACGCGGACATCAAGCAGCATCTGACCGCCGGGAAGATGCTGATGTTCGCGCATGGGTTCGCGGTTCGCTTCAACTGGATCGTGCCGCCGAAGGACGTGGACGTGACGATGGTGGCGCCCAAGGCGCCGGGCCACCGGGTGCGCGAGGTGTTCACGGAAGGGGGCGGCACGCCCGGGCTCCTGGCCGTCCACCAGGACGTGACCGGCACGGGGCGCGCACTTGCGTTGTCGTATGCGCGTGCGATCGGCTGCACCCGCGCCGGCGTGATTGAGACGACGTTTGCCGAGGAGACCGAAACCGATCTGTTTGGCGAGCAGGCAGTGCTCTGCGGCGGCACGAGCGCGCTGGTCAAGGCGGGCTTCGAGACGTTGATCGAGGCCGGCTACCAGCCCGAGATCGCATATTTCGAGTGCCTGCACGAACTGAAGCTGATTGTCGACCTGATGTACCGCGGCGGCCTGCAGTACATGCGCTACTCGATCAGCGACACCGCGGAGTATGGCGACTACACCGCCGGCGCCCGGATCGTGACGGACGAGACCAAGGCGACGATGCGCAAGCTGCTCAAGGAGATTCAGTCGGGCGAGTTCGCGAAGAAGTGGATCGACGAGAACGAAACCGGTTGTCCGAACTTCAAGCGGATGCGCGAGCAGGATCGGAACCACCCGGTCGAGATCGTCGGGTCGAAGCTGCGCGACATGATGCCGTTCCTCGACCCGGTGAAGCTCCCGCAGCCGGCCTCGGTGTGATCCCGGCGGGTCGCTCCGCGGAATGGCGGTCCGCTCCGCGGAATGGCGGGTCCGCTCCGCGGAATGGCGGGTCCGCTTCGCGGAGCCCGCCCTAGTCACCGTTCCCCACGAACGTAGGCCGGGTTCCGCGAAGCGGACCCGGCAATGGCCTATGAACAAATATTCTTCACGCGTCACCCAGCCCCGCAGCCAGGGCGCGTCGCAGGCGATGCTGTACGGCATCGGCCTCACCGACGCGGACCTGCAGAAGCCGCAGGTGGGCATCTGCAGCATGTGGTACGAGGGCAACACCTGCAATATGCACCTCGATCGCCTTGCCGCCGAGGTGAAAACGGGTGTGCAGGCCGCCGGGCTCGTCGGACTCCGCTTCAACACCATCGGCGTCAGCGACGGCCTGTCGATGGGCACCGAGGGGATGAGCTACTCGCTGCCCTCGCGCGACCTGATTGCCGACTCGATCGAGACGGTGATGGGCGCCCAGTGGTACGACGGGCTCGTCACCGTGCCGGGCTGCGACAAGAACATGCCCGGGTCGGTCATCGCGATGGCGCGGCTGAACCGCCCGTCGCTGATGGTGTACGGCGGCACGATCCGCGCCGGACACGCGCTCGGCAAGCCGCGCGACATCATTTCCGCTTTCCAGTCGTACGGCGAATACCTCGCCGGCGTCATTACCGACGAGCAGCGCATCGACATCGTCCGTCACGCATGCCCCGGGGCCGGCGCATGCGGCGGCATGTACACGGCCAACACGATGGCAGTGGCGATCGAGGCCCTGGGACTGTCGCTGCCGTACAGTTCATCGCTCCCGGCCGAGGATCCGGGCAAGGCGGACGAGTGTCGTCGGGCAGGTGCCGCGGTACGCATCCTGCTCGAGCGCGACCTGAAACCGCTCGACATCCTGACGAAGCAGTCCTTCGAGAACGCCATCGCCCTGGTGATGGCGGTCGGCGGATCGACCAACGCGGTCCTGCACCTGCTGGCGATTGCCAAGGCGGCGCGCATTGCGCTGTCGCTCGACGATTTCCAGCGCGCCAGCGACCGTGTGCCGCTGCTCGCCGACCTCAAGCCGAGCGGCACGTACGTCCAGGAGGATCTCCACGCGGTCGGCGGGACGCCGGCGGTGATGAAGTACCTGCTCGAGCGCGGGTTCCTGCACGGCGACTGCATGACGGTCACCGGCAAGACACTTGCCGAGAACCTGGCGGAAGCGCCGGCGCTGTCAGCGGGACAGAAGATCATCCAGACGGTGGAGCAACCGGTGCTGCCCCGCGGTCACATCCGCATCCTGCGAGGCAACCTGGCGCCAGACGGCGCGGTCGCGAAGATCACCGGGAAGGAAGGTGAGCGGTTCGCCGGCCCGGCGCGCGTCTACGACTCCGAGGAGTCGATGCTGGCAGGTCTCGAACGCAATGAAATCGCCAAAGGGTCAGTCGTGGTGATCCGCTACGAGGGGCCGAAAGGCGGACCCGGCATGCCCGAAATGTTGACGCCCACCTCCGCCATCATGGGCGCGGGCCTGGGCAAGGACGTGGCAATGCTGACCGACGGCCGCTTCTCGGGCGGCTCGCACGGGTTCATCATCGGCCACATCACACCGGAAGCGCAGGACGGCGGTCCGATCGCGCTCGTTCGCGACGGCGACCGCGTGACGATCGACGCGAACGCCTGCGAGCTGAGGGTCGACCTGTCGGATGAGGAACTGGCCAGCCGTCGGGCCGCGTGGCAGGCGCCGGCGCCAAAAGCGGCGACCGGCGTCCTGGGCAAGTACGTGCGCCTCGTCCGATCCGCTTCCGAAGGTTGTGTCACGGATTGACCACGACGTTCACGACGATCACGACGAGCCGATTCGTGTCCGTCGTGCCGTCGTGGTTCTACTCTAGCTTTCTTCGGCGCGCAGCTCGCGCATCATCCAGTCCTGCAGCGTCGAAGGCCGGTCGTCGCGCGGCCCGCCGGCTTTCGCCGCGTGGTGCGGATGGCCGAGCCCGGCCATCATGTCGCGCTTCGAGTTCACCGCGGCCTGGTACAACCGGTACGCACCCTGCGGGTCCATGATGCGGTCGTCGGACCCGTAGCCGATGACCATCGCGGCGCGAATGTTCGTGACCGTGCCGGACGTCGTGTAATCGCGCAGCTTGCGCCGCGCGTCGGCGAGGTCGCGCGCGCCGACGATCCAGCGCACCCGGTCCTGGATCGGCGGGTAGTAGTCGAACAGGTCCTGGCCGATGTCGAGTGAGCCGCTGCCCATCACCACCGCTTTGATCCGGGGTTCACCGCTGGCGGCCCGCGGCGCTGTCCAGCCGCCCATGCTGATGCCCTGCGCGCCGATCCGCGAGGCATCGACGTCCGGCCGCGTTTCCAGGTAGTCGATCATCGCTTTCGCCAGCCGCTCGGGGTCCGGCGGAAGCGCGAGATGCTGCAGCCGCATGGCCGACCCCTGGCCCGGCAGGTCGACGACGAGGTATGCCATCCCGCGAGCGACGAACGAGCCGCCGCCCATGATGGTGTTCTCGGCCATGCTGTCAGCGCCTTGGAACCCGATCACCACCGGAAAGCGACGTCCTGCCGCGCCACCCGGTTTGCGGAAGTAGCCCTCGAGCATGACGTTCTCGAACGGGATCTTCACGCGCTCGAAGGGCGGCCGCTGCATCTGCCACGCCTTGTCGAACATCTCGCGCATCTTCCGGTAGGTCGGCAGTTGACGTGGATGGTTTTCCGCGCAGTACAGGGTGGCGTTCGAGTAGAACTCCTGCGCTTTACGGTAGTGCTCGTGTGCGGTCACCTTGAGTCCGGCCGAGGCGTAGCCTTCAGCCAGTTCCTCGTTCCGTTCGGCGACACGCGACCACTCGTTGATCCACGACTCCATGTCGTACGGCTTCAGGCGGTACGCCACTTCCAGTTCATCCTGGTCGCTGGTGTAGATCGACTGCACCATGCGGATTTCAGTCTGGCCGCCGCCGGGGAGTCCCGGGCCGGGGAAGAGGGCTTTTTCGTCGCGTCCGCCGACCGCGCCGAGCTTGCCGCTGGCCGGTCCGAAGTCCTGCGCGAACGCGGAGACGCCAAGGGCGCGGGTGAGCAGGGGAGCGCCCGCCGAGGCGAGACCCCAGCGCATGAGACGACGACGGCTGAGAAATGAAGGATTGGACATGCGCGGATGATCGGCCTGCGATCACCGGCATGTCAAGCGCGGTCAATTCTGGGTATGCCGGTGGGCCCGATCCACCATACGCACGAGGCGCTGCGGGTCGAATGGCTTCTGCAGAATGCCGAAGAATTCCGGGTTCGCACGGGCCTGCCGCAGGCCCTTCTCGTTGCCCGAGATCGCGATTACCGGGGTGTGGTGGGTCCGCTGGGCGGAACGCAGCTCGTCGAGGACCTCGAACCCGCTCGCAATCGGCAGGGCCAGGTCGACGACGACCACATCCGGTTCGAACGCTTCGAGCAAGCGAAGTCCCGCCAGCCCGTCGGCCGCCGTGCGGACCTTATGGCCAGTCATCCTGCAGCACTTCGGCAAAGATTTCGCGCGCGCTCTCGTCGTCCTCTACCAGGAGCACCTGGGCGGAGTGTGAATAAAGCTCGGACACAGGTTGAAATAATTCGCAAGCATATCGCCCGCCAACAAAGGGCGGTCGAAAACGGGTCTTCAGTTCCCGCACCCCAGATCCGTGCCGGCCTCGTCAATACTCAGGCTCATCATCAGCTTGCCCGCCTGGTCAGGCACGTCGCCTTCTCGCGGTGGAAGAGAATCGGGCGCGAGGACGAGGAAGCCCTCGGCGGCAAATCGATCCGCGATGTTTTCGATGTGCGGGACCAGGCCCCACCCTTCCTGGAACACGATGATGCCCGGGCCGTTGCCCTTCGGCCTGGCGGGATATCCGTCGGGCCGTGCGGCCGTTGGCTTTGAAGGTGACGCGCTGTCCCATGGGAGCCCAACTTACTGGACCTACCGATTCGGGTGATGCGCGACGCGCGGACAGATCTCAGAATCGCCTCATGATCCCGGAAACCAGCGTTCGCAGCGACGCCGAATTGCTCGACGCCTATTCACAGGCCGTGATCGGGGCGGTCGAGGCGGTCGCCCCGGCCGTCGTCCGCATCGAGATCGGACGCGGCGGCGGATCCGGCGTCGTGTTCACGCCCGACGGCTTCGTCCTGACGAACAATCACGTCGTCGAGCGCGGGGGCGCGATGCGTGTAACGCTGCCCGACGGCCGCGAGACCGGGGCAGCGCTCATCGGCCGTGATGCCGACAGCGATCTCGCCGTGATTCGCATCACCGGATCGGCGCTTCCCTGGGCGCGATTCGGCGATTCGCGCGACGTGCGGGTGGGACAGGTGGCGGTCGCCATCGGCAATCCGTACGGCTTTCAGCATTCGGTGACGGCGGGCGTCGTCAGCGCCGTAGGCCGATCGCTCCGGGCGCAATCCATGCGTCTGATCGAAGACGTCATTCAAACCGACGCCGCGCTCAATCCCGGCAATTCGGGCGGGCCGCTGGTCACGACGCGCGGAGAAGTGGTTGGCATCAACACCGCCATGCTGGCGCCGGCGCAGGGACTCTGCTTCGCCATCGCGAGCAATACGGCACGGTTCGTGGCGTCCCGCCTCATGCGAGACGGCCGGATCCGCCGCAGCTACATCGGGATCGTCGGCAACCAGATACCGATTCCGCGTGCGCTGGCGCGGGCGAACCAGCTGGCGGTGACATCGGGCGTCCGCGTGGCGTCGATCGCGCCGGGGAGCCCTGCCGCGACAGCCGGATTCAAGGAAACCGACATCGTCCTGGGTTTCGACGGGAATCCGATTGGCGGGATCGACGACCTGCATCGGCTCCTGACCGAGGACCACATCGGTGTTCCGGCGGTGGTCGTCGTTCTGCGGGCCGGCCAGCGCCGCCAGCTGACCGTCGTTCCATCCGAGCGTTTGTAGGGCGGATTCTGCGGCGAGGACTCATGTAAGGCGGGTTCCGCGAAGCGGACCCGCCTACAGCGTGATCAACCCGCGCCGCACCGCACGCCGCACCGCATCCGTGCGGTTGGCGGCCCCGAGCTTTCCGTAAATCGACGCCACGTGGAACTTGACGGTCTGGTCACTGATGCCAAGACGCTCGGCGATCGCCTTGTTGGCGAGTCCCTCGGCCAGCAGTTCGAGCACCTGGATTTCGCGCGGTGTGAGTGGCTCCGGAATCGCTTCGTCTCTGGCGCCGCCGTCGGGTGCGATCAGGATCCCATCCGCTTCGATCCCGGAAGCCTCTGCCGCGGCGAGCGTGAGGAATTCGCCGGCGACCTGCAGCGACCCGTTCAGGCCGGCGCGAAGCCGCGCGCGATCGTCAACCGGACCGACGAGAAGCACTCGCATGCGATAGACGCGCCTGACCTAGGATGGCCGTTCACCCACCTTCACCACGATATCGCGGGCGGCGCCGCCGCGCAGCACTCCCAGCGTCGCGTCGCGCCCGACGCGATCGCCAACCAGCAGGTCAAGCAAGTCTTCCGGCGATTCGATCGGATGGGCGTCGAGCGCCACGATCACGTCGCCGACGAGAATCCCCGCGCGGGCGGCGGGACTCCCGGGCGTGACCGCGGTCACGAGCAGCGCCTCCTCACGGCCTTCGTCGGCGCGCTGCGACTCGGGGAGCGTCACCGGCTGGCCGGCAATGCCGAGGAAGCCGCGCTTCATGCCGCCGTGTTCGAGTACGGCCGCCGCCGCCTTCCACGCGATTGCGGTTGGGATGATGACACCCAGCCCCCGGATCTCGGCGGCGGTCGCGACGCCGACGAGGCCGCCCGAGGCGTCGAGAAATGCGCCGCCGGCAAAGCCGTCGTGCATCGGCGCCGTGGTGCGAATGACCTGGTCGATGGCGCGCCGCCGTCCTGTTCGAAGCGGCCCGCCGATCACCGAGACGATGCCTGCGCTCGCCGTCAGCGCGTTGCTCCAGGAGCGCGCGACGGCGAGCGCAAGATGTCCAACCCGGGCCTGATCCTTCGCCGGCGAGAGGGCGCGTCCCTGCAGGCCCGGCACGCGGAGCACGGCAAGACTGGTTGCAGGATCCCAGCCCGCAAGCTGCGCTTCGAAAGCTTGGCCCTCGGGCTGGCGCACACTGAGGCCGTCCTCGCGGCCGAGCGCTCGCATGGTCGTCACGACGACATCGGCGCCGTAGACGATGCCGGTGGCCGGCCGCCGGCGTCCCTGCACCTGGACGATCGACGGGGCAGCGCCGGCGACTACCTCCGCCATCTGGTTCGAAAGGTCAATGAGCATGGGTTGATCGTCGCCGGAACGCACGCGCGATACATCACCCGATCGGGCAGGGACGACGTCGGCCGGGTTCGCACGGCGAGGACGACGCAGGGAAGGTTCCGCGCAGCGAGGACGATGTAGGGCGGGTTCCGCGCAGCGGACCCGCCGGGCTACACCAGCAGCGTCTCCACGCGATGCGCGTGCACGGCTTTGTCACACGCCGACCAGGCAAAAATGGTGAAGCGTCCGTCCTGCGACGCGACGAGCGCGACGGCGCTCCGCTGATCGTGTACGAACTGGGCGGCCGAGAGATGACGCGTGCCGCCCAGTTGCCCGGGGTGCATGCGCTCCATGACGCTCCCCTCGACCGGTTCCGTGACGACGACGTGTTCCACCGTCGCCGAGCCGCGGAGGCGTGTGATCTTTGCTCCGAACGCCAGCAGATCGTACCGATCGGTGACGAGCGTGGCGCCATCGACCGCGGTCAAGCCGGCGAGCGCGTCGATGGCACGATCGGTCGCCTCGTCCCATTCGTGGTCGACCATGGCGTCCCGCTGCGTGCAAGAGCTGGCTCAGTTCCTGATAGGGTGGCTCCACGGCGTAGCGAATCGGATGGACGATGGACTCGCGCCACTGCGTCAGTCATCGGAGGGGACGATCGAGCAGGATGCCGCCTCGTCCGTGGCGTCGCATCGACAGGGCGAGCTGCACCTGGACATTCAGGGCGTCGCCGTTGACCGCGATGCGTCGAACCCAGCATCGACGTGAGCACGGCGGGGCAGTCGGCGACCAGCGACGCGCGTTCATCCACGACCTTGACGCTGTCGCCCTCGAGCACCGCGAGGTTGACGAACTTGCGAGACTCGTGGCGAGGGCGGTGTTTGAGCACGAGCAGGCCAGGTGCGAGACCTCGACGACGAAGCAGAACGGCGGGAGTGGTGTGGGTCGCCCCAGACCTTCAGCGCGCCGTCCTCCGGCCAGACACCGAGGTGGATGCCCGGCCTCTCCACGGCCGCCGCCAGGCGCGTGAGGGCGCTTGGGTCGAGCGGAAGCGAGCCGCTTGAAAAGAGGCGGAGACACCTCGGCTATCGGGCGCAGGAAGGCCAGCGAGATCTTCGGGATGTAGCCTTCTTCCCGGCGCACGCTAGCCCAGAACGCGATATCCACCATCGCCTCGATCGCACCGGTCCGGAAGGAGCTCGAGCGGGGTGGGCAGCGGATCCTGGGCAGGCAGGGCGGCTCGATGAAGCGCAGGTGTTGCTGCGACGGTCGGCGCGATGGTGCGCGCCACGGCGTAGGCTGGCTGTGCCACGTGGTGACGCGGGCGGCAGCGGCGTGTTCCAGGGATGAGTCGCGGCGCGGGCGGCAGGTCAGCAGGGTGCGCAGCTCGTCACCCTCCATGACCTCGCTGCTCGAGCAGCCGGCGCGTCACTCACTCGAGCAGGTCGCGATGGTCCGAGAGGATCCTCCGCGCCTCGTTGCGTGCGTCACCGCCATGATGCGCTTGACTTCGGAGTCGATGAGCTTCGCGGTGTCTTCCGCGTACGCGCCGCGCTCGGGGCCGAGCTGAGATGTCGAGGAACTTGCTGCGCTTGTGGCCGTCGTAGTTGATGGCCCCCAGCGTCTCGCTCATGCCCCATTCGGTGACCATCGCCCGGGCGATGTCGGTGGCGCGCTGGAGGTCGTTCTGGGCGCCGGTGGAAATCTCGCCGAGGGCGATCTCCTCGGCGGTGCGGCCGCCGAGCAGGACCGCGAGCTGATTGAGCAGGTCCTGGCGCTGCATCAGGTAGCGATCCTCGAGCGGCAGCTGCATCGTGTAGCCGAGCGCCCCGAAGCCGCGCTGCACGATTGAGATCTTGTGCACCGGATCCATGTTGGGGATCGAGCGTCGCGACGAGCGCATGGCCGGACTCGTGATAGGCGACGATCTCGCGCTCCTTCTGGCTCATGACCCGCTTCTTTTCGAGCCCCGCAATCAGCCGGTCGATCGCCTCCTCGAAGTCGGACATTTCGACCGCGGTCTTGTCCTTGCTGCGCGGCGAGCAGCGCCGCTTCGTTGACCAGGTTGGCCAGGTCGGCGCCGGCAAAGCCGGCGGTGCGCTGCGCCACGACCTTGAGGTCGACGTTCGGGGCCGAGCTTCACCTGTCTTGGTGTGGATGCGCAGGACCTCTTCGCGACCTTTCACGTCGGGCTTGTCGACCAGGACCTGGCGGTCGAACCGGCCGGGACGGAGCAGGGCCGGGTCGAGCACTTCGGGCCGGTTCGTCGCGGCCATGATGATGATCGCCTTGCGGGAATCGAATCCGTCCATTTCCGCCAGCAGCTGGTTCAGCGTCTGTTCGCGCTCCTCGTGCGATCCCATCGGGCTCTGGACCCGGGCGCGGCCGAGCGCGTCGAGCTCGTCGATGAAGATGATGCAGGGCGCCTTCTGCTCGGCCTGCGAGAACAGGTCGCGAACGCGGGCGGCGCCGACGCCGACGAACATCTCGACGAATTCGGATCCGCTCAGGCTGAAGAAGGGCACCTTGGCCTCGCCGGCGACGGCGCGCGCCAGCAGCGTCTTGCCGGTGCCGGGCGGGCCGACGAGGAGCACGCCTTTCGGGATGCGGCCGCCGAGCGCGGTGTATTTTTTCGGCGTCTTCAGGAACTCGACGATCTCGCTTGAACTCCTGCTCGGCTTCGTCGACGCCTGCGACGTCGGCAAAGCTCACCTTGACGTCGTCTTCGGCAAACATGCGGTGCTTGCTGCGCGCGAACGACATGACGCCGCCTTCGGCGCCGCTCATGCGGCGCACGAAGAAGCTCCAGAGCACGAACAGCAGCAGGATTGGGATGACCCAGCCGATGATTTCCGGCAGCCACCGGCTGACCTGCTCGCCGGTGTACTTGACGCCCGCGGCATCGAGTTCTTCGATCAGCTTGGGATCCTCAATTCGGGCGGCGTTGAAGTTGCGGCTGCCGTTGACGTCGGCTTTGAAGGCGCCGCGAATGGACTGCTCAGCCGACCGTGACCTCGGCCACCTGTCTGGCTCGAACGGCGGCCTTGAATTCGCTGTAGGAGATCGGTCGGCCGGCGGGCGGCAGGAACCAGACCTGCGCCAGCGCCATGAGCATCAGGAAGCCGAGGACGTACCAGACGGCGCCCCCGGGGCGGCCGGGGCGCGGCAGCGTCCGCCGATCGCCGGGGCGCTTGTCGCGGGGGTTCAATCCGGAAGTAGGCATCGGTCGTTATTGTTCACTTACTTCTGCGTTTTCACCTTCGACTTTTCGTTGACGAAGGTCAATCCATTGTCTCCCACGTCGACCAATACGTGGTCGCCTTCACGGAACTCGCCTTCCAGCACCCGCATGGCCAGCGGGTCGAGGACGCGGCGCTGGATGGTCCGCTTTAAGGGCCGCGCGCCGTACATCGGGTCGTAGCCTTCCGACACCAGGAAGGCCTTTGTCGCGTCGCTGAGCTCGACGAAGATCTTGCGGTCCTCCAGGCGCTTGAGCAGTCCCCGGATCTGGATGTCGACAATCGTCTTCATGTGCTCCAGCCCGAGCGTGTGGAAGAAGATCATCTCGTCAACCCGATTGAGGAACTCCGGCCGGAAGTGCTGCCGCAGCGTTTCGGTCACCTGGCGCTTCACGCCTTCCGGCAGCTGTCCACCCTCGTCGGACGTGATCGGCGCCTCCGCGATGTGCCTGGCTGCCGAGGTTGGACGTCATGATCACCACGACGTTCTTGAAGTCCACCGTCCGGCCCTTGCCGTCCGTGAGCCGGCCGTCGTCGAGCAGCTGCAGCAGGACATTCAACACTTCGGAATGGGCCTTTTCGATCTCGTCGAAGAGGACGACCGCGTAGGGCCGCCGGCGGACGGCTTCGGTGAGCTGGCCCGCCTCGTCGTAGCCGACGTATCCCGGGAGGGGCGCCGATCAGCCGGGAGACCGTGTGCTTCTCCTGGTACTCGGACATGTCGATCCGAATCATCGAGTGTTCGTCGTCGAACAGGAACTCCGCCAGTGCGCGCGCGAGCTCCGTCTTGCCGACGCCGGTCGGGCCCAGGAAGATGAAGCTGCCAAGCGGACGGTTCGGATCCTGCAGCCCGGCGCGCGCGCGGCGGATCGCATTCGAGACCGCGACGATCGCTTCGTCCTGTCCGACGACCCGCTGGTGGAGCCGCTCCTCCATGTGAATGAGCTTCTGGATCTCACCTTCCATCAGCCGGCTGACCGGGATGTTGGTCCACTTGGCGACAACTTCGGCGATGTCCTCCTCGTCCACTTCCTCCTTGAGCATCCGCTGGCTCTTCTGGAGCTCGGCCAGGCGGGCCTCCTGCTCCTTGATCCGGCGTTCGAGCTCGGGCAGCTTGCCTGTACTGCAGCTCCGACGCCTTGCCGTAGTCGCCCGACCGCTGCGCCTGTTCGACATCTCGAGCCGTACGCCGTTCCAGTTCCTCCTTCAGCTTCCGGGCTGCCCTGGATCGCTTCCTTCTCCTGCTCCCAGTGCGCCTGGAATCGCGTCTGTTCCTCCTTCAGATCGGCGAGCTCCTTTTCGAGCTTGGCGAGCCGCTCGACCGACGCCTTGTCCTTCTCCTTGCGCAGCGCCTCGCGTTCGATCTCGAGCTGCATGATGCGGCGGCGGACTTCGTCGAGTTCCGCCGGCATGGAGTCAATCTCCATCCGCAGCTTCGACGCGGCTTCGTCCATCAGGTCGATCGCCTTGTCCGGCAGAAAGCGGTCGGTGATGTAGCGATGAGACAGGACCGCGGCGGCGACGAGCGCGGCATCCTTGAACGTGACGCCGTGATGGATCTCGTAGCGTTCGCGGAGGCCGCGAAGGATCGAGATGGTGTCCTCGACGGTCGGTTCACCGACGAGCACGGGCTGGAACCGGCGTTCGAGCGCGGCGTCCTTTTCGATGTGCTTGCGGTATTCGTCGAGCGTCGTGGCGCCGATGGTGTGGAGCTCGCCCCGCGCCAGCATCGGCTTCAGCATCTGCGAGGCGTCCATCGCGCCTTCGGCGGCGCCGGCGCCGACGACCGTGTGCAGCTCGTCGATGAAGAGGATGATCCGGCCGTCGGATTCCGTGATCTCCTTGAGGACGGCCTTCAGGCGTTCCTCGAACTCGCCGCGGTACTTGGCCCCCGCCACCAGCGCGCCCATGTCGAGGCCGAAGATCTTCTTGTCCTTCAGCCCTTCGGGCACGTCGCCGCGCACGATACGCTGCGCCAGGCCTTCGACGATCGCGGTCTTGCCGACGCCCGGCTCGCCGATGAGCACCGGGTTGTTCTTCGTCCGGCGCGACAGGACCTGGATGACGCGGCGGACTTCCTCGTCGCGGCCGATGACCGGATCGAGGCGGCCGCTGCGCGCCAGTTCCGTCAGATCGCGGCCGTAGCGGGCGAGCGCCTCGTACGTGGCCTCGGGATTCTGCGACGTCACGCGCTGGTTGCCGCGAATCTCGGTGAGCGCTTTATACAGCCCGTCCTTGGTGATGCCGTTCTTCTGCAGCAGCTGCGCGGCGGTCGAGCGCCCAGGTTCGCAGGCGAGCGCGACGAACAGGTGTTCGGTGCTGATGTATTCGTCCTGCAGGCGCTGGGCCTCGGCGTCGGCGAGATCGAGGATGACCTTCATGCGCGGCGAGAAGCGTGCCTCGGCACCGTAGACCTTGGGCAGCGCGTGAAAGAGCTTCCGTGCGTCGGCGGCCATCTGCCTCGGCTCGACAGAGAGCTTACGGAGAATCGACTGGACGATGCCGCCCTGCTGCTCGACCAGCGCCGCGAGCAGGTGTTCGGGGGTGATTTCAGGCTGATTGAATTCGCTGGCCAGGTTCTGCGCGGTCAGCACCGCTTCCTGGGCCTTCTCAGTGAGTTTGTTGAGATTCATCGTCGTGCTCGTCTCTTCTCCGGGCGCCGCGTTACGCGGCGCTGTGCGCCTTCGTGGTTCCGGCCAGCTTGGCCAGCGCCTCCCAGTGTTCCCGTTCGGCCGGTGAAATCGCGGTCGGGAGCTGCGCCTCCACACGCGCGTAAAGATCGCCTTTCTCCTGCGGATGTCCCACCTTGGGCATGCCGTAGCCCTTCAGCCTGAACACCTGCCCGTTCTGCGTGAGCGGGGGAATACGCAGGCGCACCGGTTTGCCATCGAGCGTCCGCACCTCCGCCTCACCGCCAGACACCGCCGTTGTCACCGGCAGTGGCACTTTCACGTACAGGTCGCGGCCTTTGCGCTCGAAGTCCGGATGGGGAGCGAGGCGAACGCGAAGGTAGAGGTCGCCGGAGGCCGCGCCGCCGACGCCATGTTCACCCTCACCGCTGACGCGCACGCGCGAGCCGTCGCCAACGCCGGCGGGAATGCGGACGTCCACGGTGCGGGTGTGGCCGTCATGCTTCAGCGACAAGCGCTGCGTCACGCCCTTGTAGGCGTCCTCCAGCGAGAGTTCGATTTCGTGTTCGACGTCGCGGCCGGGACGCTGCCGCGGGCGCGCGCCGCGGCTACCGCGGCGGCTTTCGGCCCCGCCGAAATCGCCGCCGCCGAAGAACGTCGTGAAGAAGTCGGAGAACGGGTTGGCGTCGCCGAAGAGATCCTGCATTTCCTCCGGGGTCATGGTACGAAACCCGCCGCCCGGCGCAGATCCGCCGCCGGTGTTGACGTTCCAGCGGCCGGCGAACGGGTTCTGACCGCCCTGTGCCTCCGCCTGTTCGTACATGCGCCAGTTTGCGCCGAGCTCGTCGTACTTCTTGCGCTTCGCCGTGTCGCCCAGGACTTCGTAGGCTTCGTTGATCTCCTTGAAGCGCACTTCCGCCTGCTTGTCGCCCGGATTGACATCCGGGTGATGCTTGCGAGCGAGCTTGCGGAAGGCCTGCTTGATCTCCTTGTCCGTGGAGCCCTTCGCGATGCCCAGCGTGGCGTAGTAATCCTTGAATTCCATTACAGTCCCAGCGCGTCGTTCAGCCGCCGCATTTCGGTGACGAGTTGCCGGCGGCCGGCGCCCGTGTTCAGCGCCCCTTCATCCATCAGTGGACGAATACGCTGCATTACTTCCACAATGGAGAGCAGTCGTTGTACGCCCGCGAGGTTGATCCCCGCCTCATCCACGAGATGCTTGATGAGGCGGACGCGTTCGAGTTCTTCACGCGAGTACAGGCGCATGCTGCCAATCGTGCGCGACGGCTGGATCAATCCCAGCCGTTCGTATTTTCGCAGCGTCTGAGGATGCATACCCAGCATGTCCGCGGCCATGCTGATGAAGTAGAGGTCCTGTTTCACGTCTTATTTCACCTTGATACCCTTCGAGTGTAGGAATTGATACGGGGCATGTCAAGGTTCACATTCATCGTCCGCGAGAAAACGGCAACGACATTTGGACATCCAGGCAGCAGATCTCGTCACCGTCGCCCTGCTCGTCGCGCTCGAAGGTCTCCTCAGCGCGGACAACGCGATGGTGCTGGCAGTGCTCGTTCTCGGTCTTCCCAAACGGCAGCAGCGCGAAGCGCTGCAGTACGGCATCGTCGGCGCGTTTGCCTTCCGCATCGCCGCGATCCTGCTGGCGGTCTATCTCATCCAGGTGCAGTTCGTGATGCTGATTGGCGCGGCCTATCTGCTGTGGCTGCCGTTCAATCACTTCACCGGGCATGAAGATGCTGCCTCCCGCCGGGTCGCGAAGCCGGCGCAATCGTGGCTGGGACTGTCGCCCTTCTGGTCCACAGTCGCGAAGGTCGAGCTCACCGATATCGTCTTCGCGATCGATTCGATCCTCGTCGCCGTGGCGATGTCGAACAAGCTCTGGGTGATCATCACCGGTGGGATTCTCGGGGTCATCGCCATGCGCCTCGTGATCGGTCAGCTGCTGGTGCTGGTCAGCCGGTATCCGGCGCTCGTCGACGGCGCGTTCGTCATCATTGCGTGGGTCGGCATCAAGCTGATCCTGGAATACCTCCATACCGCGGGTTATGTGCATTTCGAGGTGCCGCGCTGGCTCTCGCTCGGCCTGATCGTCGTAATTTTCGTCGCGGCGCTGGTGTGGGCGCGCGCGGAAGGGCCGGCCGACGCCGACCCGATGGCCGAGCAGGCGGAGGAAATCCTCGGCGACAGGGAACCCGACTAAAATCGAGCGGTTGTCTTTCCAAGTCACCGATCTCATTACGATCGGCCTCCTGGTCGGGCTCGAAGGTCTCCTGAGCGCGGACAACGCGCTCGTCATGGCCATCATGGTGCTCGGTCTTCCCAAGCGCCAGCACCACCAGGCCCTTCGGTATGGCCTGGTCGGCGCGTTCGTGTTCCGTATCATCGCCACCCTGCTGGCCGTGTATCTGATACGAGTCGCCTGGGTAAAGCTCGTCGGCGGGCTGTATCTCAGCTACCTGGTCTACTCGCATTTCTGGGGTCATGAGGAAGCGCAGGACCGGCGCGCCGCGCCTCGTGCAAAACCGTGGATGGGCATGACGGCCTTCTGGGCCACGGTCGTCCGCGTGGAACTGGTCAACCTGGCGTTCTCGGTCGACTCCATCCTCGTGGCGGTTGCGATGTCGCCGAAGACATGGGTCGTGCTCGCCGGCGGCATCCTCGGCATCGTCGCGATGCGGCTGGTCGTGGGGCAGCTGATCAGGCTGGTCGAACGTTACCCGCCGCTGGTCGATGGCGCGTTCATCATCATTGCCTGGGTGGGTCTGAAGCTCTGCCTCGACTACATGCACACGATCGGCTACCTCGGCATCGAGGTGCCGCAGTGGATGTCACTGGTCCTGATCGTCGTGATTTTCATGGCGGCGCTGATGTATGCCCGCATGCAGGGGCCGGTCGAGCACAAGAGGGATCCGCTGACGGAAAGAGCCGGCGATATGCTGGTCGAGCAGCAGCAGGCCGGCCGGTCCGAGCCGTAGAAGACAGAGAGAAACGTCGAGGCGGACCTGCAGGTCCGCCTGCGAGTTTCAGGGTCGGCTACCGGCGAGCCGCGGGCGTGAGCATCGTTTCCCGCCGCTCACCATTCCGCGTGTACACCACCTTTACTGGCTGGTTCACCTTCAAGAGCTCCAGCGCGTAGGTGTAGTCGTAGATGTTCGCGATCCCCTGCCCGGCGATCTCGACGATGATGTCGCCCTTCATCAGGCCGGCCTGTTCCGCAGGCCCGCCTCCCGTAACACCACCGAGCAGCAGTCCCTTCACTTCGGTCGCGTAGTCTGGGATGGTTCCGGTGGTCACGCGCAACCCGGCGACGGTTCCGCCACGGAGTGCCGGCTGATCGACCTTGGTGAACTGCGGGGCGTCCTCGGCGTCGGCGAGCGACCTGATAAGTGATGCCGCCATCGCGACGACGCGATCGAGGTCTTCGAAGTTGATCTTGTCCGAGGTGTCCGACGGCTTGTGGTAGTCCGCATGCGCACCGGTCGTAAAGTTCAGTGTCACGACGCCCGCCTGGTTGAAACTCGCGCTGTCGGTCGGCAGATAGGGATCTGGTTGCACCACGAGGTCGAAGCCGGCGGCGACGTTGGCGCGTTCCAGGAGGCGCCCCCAAACCGGGCTGGATCCGGTCGCCTGCACGACCAGCTTGTTGTCCTGCATGCGCCCGACCATGTCGAAATTGAAGTACGCGGCAATCTGGTTCAGTGGCACTGGCGGTGCGGTGACGAAGGCATTGGATCCCACCAGTCCGATTTCCTCGGCCGACCAGAGCGCGATCAGAATATTCCGCCGCCGCGGCTGTGCGAACTTCGCCAGCGCGTCCGCCGCAGCCAGCACGGCCGCGGTGCCCGAGGCGTTGTCGTCGGCGCCGTGATGAATGCCGCCCGCCTCGTCACGTCCGGCGAGCGAGGTGCCGCGATCCCCACGCCCGAGGTGGTCGTAGTGGGCGCCGATGACGACCCACGGCCGCTCGGCGGTGACGTTCGGCGTGGTCGCCGGCAGGTAGGCCAGCAGGTTGCGCGCGGTCTTCCGTTCCCGGACGACTGCCGTGGTGAGGCTCGCCGACACCCCGGGCAGCGCAAACCCTGCGGCGTGAGGATTCCCTGAATCGAATTCCTGCTGTACCTCGCGCAACGGTTTGCCCGACCCAAACAGCGCATCGGCCACGACGCCGGTGACGCTGGCGGCCGGAATGCCGGAGCCGGCGATGGCGGTGTCGAACGTCATCGGCACGAGCTCGCCGGGATTGGGGGACCGGGGACCGGTCACCACCAGCAGCGCGCGGGCGCCGCGCTGGCGCGCCGCCATGGCCTTGTAGCGCAGATCCGAGTACCGAGCGAGAATCGCCCGCGTCTGCTGGTCGGCATCCTCGGGAAAATACCGAAGGACCACGACGATTTTGTCTTTCACGTCGAGGGTGGCGTAGCTGTCGTAGCCGAAGTTCTGCGCCTCGGGGACCACAATGCCGTAGCCGGCGAAGACGACCGGCCCGGACACGTCCGCGTCGTCTGAAAACGACAGGGCTCGGACCTGGGGAGCCGTGAAGGTGCGGCCGGCGATGGTGATACGCGACCCGCCGTCGCGGCTCCCGGCCGTGAACTCGAAGGGCATGAACATGTCGGCGCCCGGCAACGGACGCGCCCCGATGCGGGCCAGTTGGGCGGCGATGTAATCGGCGGCGAGCCGTTCACCGTTCGATCCGGCCTCGCGGCCTTCGAGCCTGTCGGACGCGAGGTAATCGACATGTGCCCTGGTCGTCGTCGCGACGGTCTGCGCCGACGGCGACGCGAGCGAGAGGAGAAGTCCGACGTTGACGATGAAAAGGTGTCGTCTCATTTGCGTTCCGGCGCCGCCTTGAGCGCGGCAAGCGCGTGTTCGTGATTCCAATCGGCGAGAAAGAGCTGACCCTCGCGACCGCCGCCGCGGCTCGACGTCCAGGCCAGCCGCCGGCCGTCGGGCGACGGCACGGGCAGGCCGTCGAAACCGTCGGAATAGGTGATTCGGACCGGCTCCTTCTTGCCCTCGATGTCGACCATGAAGACTTCGAAATTCTCGAAGCCAAGCTTGTTCGACGCGAAGACGATGTAGGCGCCCGAAGGATGGATGTACGGCGCCCAGCTCATCGATCCGAAATTCGTGATCTGACGCTGATTCGTGCCGTCCGGCTTCATCATCCAGACGTCGGCAATGAGGCCCTGCGCGTCGAACCGTCTCCAGATGATCTGCGCACCGTCGGGTGAGAAGAACGGCCCGCCGTCGTAGCCGATGGCGTTCGTCAGGCGGCGCTGCCCGCTGCCGTCGGCGCGCATGACGTAGATCTCCGCGAAGTAGCTCGGATCGACCTCGAGCTGCTTTTGCTCGGCAGGCGTCAGCGTCCGGTTGTAGGCGTCGCGCATCGACGAAAACACGATCCACTGGCCGTCGGGCGAATAGCTGGCTTCCGCGTCGTAGCCGCGCGCGTTGGTCAGCCGTGTGGACTGGACCGATCGTTCGGAGGCGGCGTAGATCTCAAACTCGGGGTCGTAGTCCCAAGCGTAGCGGCGCTCCTTGCCGGACGCGCGAAAGTCCAGCTCTTCCTGCTGCAGCATCTTCGACCGCGGGTCGTGATGGGTGGAGGCGAAGAGAATCTGATCGGTGCCGGGACGAAAGAACGCGCAAGTGGTCTTGCCGTAGCCGGGGGAAATGCGCTTGGTGTCCCCTGAGGTGAAGTCGAGGGCGTAGATCTGATAGAAGGGGTTCGCCGGCTCACGCTCGCTCTGGAAGACCAGGCGTTGACCGTCCGGCGCCCAGTAGCCCTCGCCCGCGCGCCGCCCCTCGACGGTCAACCGGCGAATTCGCGACAGAAAATCGCGTTCGCCGGCCGCTGGCTGCTGCGCCGATACGGTCGCAGCCGTCAACAGCAGAAGAACCAGCTTCCACATACCCGACAGGGTACACCGATGTACCATCGGTCAGTGCGCCTTTCAGACCTGCGCGCCATCCCGCTGCGCCACTGGTTCCTGGCCGTCGGCGGCGGCATCGTCATCGCGGCCGTGGTGATGACGGTCATGTGGACGGGCCGGAACGCCTGGGCGGTCTACCAGCTGAATCGCGGCGTCGGCGACACCACGTTCTACGACGCCGCGGGGCGGCCCTGGTTCCGGCTCGACGAACAGCGCCGCGACGTGCCGTTCGAAGCCATTTCCACCTACTTCAAGGATGCCGTCATCGCGGTAGAGGATCACCGCTATTACCTGCATCCTGGCGTCGACCCGATCGCGCTCGGGCGCGCCGTGATCTACAACCTGCGATCGGAGACGGGCACACAGGGCGGCAGCACGATCACACAGCAGCTCGCCCGTACCCTGTTTCTGTCCAATACGCGCACCTACGGTCGGAAGCTCAAGGAAGCGGCGCTCGCGGTCATGCTCGAGCTTTTTCTGAGCAAGCGCGAGATCCTCCAGCTCTATCTCAATCGCGTCTACCTGAGCGGTGGCATCTACGGCATCGAGGCGATGTCGCAGAAGCTGCTGCGGAAGCCGGCATCGAAGCTGACGCTCGCCGAGGCCGCGCTGATCGCCGGCATCATCCGCGCCCCCGCGTCGTACTCGCCCTGGAATCATTTCGACGATGCCCGGCAGCGCAGCTTTGTCGTGCTGCGGCGGATGCGCGAGGAGGGGAAAATCACTGCCGAACAGGAGCAGGCGGCTCGCGGCGAGCGGATTCGCATCCAGCCTCCGCCGGCCGTGACCGCCGCGAAGCATGGCTTCGCCAAGGAATACCTGCGGCAACAATTCCGCAACGTCTACGGCGGCGACAATCCGCCCGACTGGAAGGTGGAGACGACGTTGCTCCCGGAACTCCAGGATGCGGCCGAGGCGGCGGTCCGCGACGGCATGAGACGGCTGGGCTCGAAGGGACTGCAGGCCGCGCTCGTGGCGATGGAC
Source organism: uncultured Acidobacteriota bacterium (assembly GCA_963750995.1). Taxonomy (GTDB): domain Bacteria; phylum Acidobacteriota; class Vicinamibacteria; order Vicinamibacterales; family UBA2999; genus CAVVST01. The sequence goes on from CAVVST010000001.1 coordinate 490,927, forward strand.
CCGCAAACGGGCAACCTGCTCGCTCTAGTGGGGGGCGCGGATTTTGCGACCAGCGCGTTCAACCGCGCCGTCCGCGCGAAGCGCCAGCCGGGATCCGCGTTCAAGCCGTTTGTGTATGCCGCAGCACTTGAGCATGGGCTGTCGCCGGTCTCGATGATCACCGGCCTGAGGCAGGTCGCCATCGCGGCGCCGCAGGGCGTGTGGATCCCGCGCGACGAGCGCGACTCTCAACCCGACGAACTGACGCTGCGCGCCGCGCTGCTCGAGTCCAACAACGCGGCCGCCGTCCTGCTGCAGCAGCAGGTGGGCAGCGGGCCCGTGATCCGGCTGGCCCGCGACCTTGGGGTGAGGGATCAGCCTGACGTCCCGTCTCTGGCGCTCGGCAGCGGTCTCGTGACTCCACTCGATCTGACCGCCGCATATGCGGTGTTTCCGACACTCGGGTACAGGGTGCGGCCGCGCGGCATCGTGTCGGTGTTAAACGCGTCCGGCGAGCGCGTTTACCAGGTGCACGTCGAGCGCGAACAGATTCTGTCGGAACAGGTCGCGTTCCAGATGGTCACGATGCTTCAGGATGTGGTCGACCGCGGCACCGGCGCGTCGGCGAGGCGGCTCGGCGTTCGCGGACCGTTCGGAGGCAAGACCGGGTCGACCAACGACTATCGCGACGCCTGGTTCGTCGGCTTCTCGTCGTCGGTGGTGGCAGGCGTATGGGTGGGCTTCGATCAACCCGAGCAGATTCAGAACGGCGGCTCGGGCGCCCGCGTCGCGCTGCCGATCTGGGCCGACTTCATGCGGCGCGTCTCGGCTCGTCTCCCCGCCGAACCGTTTGCCCCTCCGGCGGATCTCCGTTCGGAAGAACTCTGCCTCATCTCCTACCAGCGCGCCGTCGAGGGATGCCCGACTTACATCGAGCACTTCAAGGAAGGGGACGAAATTCCGTCGCGGCTCTGCACCGTCCACGCGGGCAGTCTCAAGCAGCAGGTGCAGAAGGCGGTGCAGGGGCTGTTCGGTGCGCTGGGCCGCGGCATTCGCGGCATCTTCAAGTAGCAGGGAATCGGCTGGCCGAAGAACCGTAGCCGCGGTCGCATCGCGGGGAAAAACATGGTCACTCGATCATGTCGCTCGAGCTCAGCGGAACCTGGCGGGGCTGTCGTCCGTCTCAGGTATAGTTAGATTTCCGATGTGCTTCGCCATGCTTCAACGTGTTGTCCTTGTCGTTCTCTGTTCACTCATCATCTCGGCCTGCGGCGGTGATCAAAATGCCCAGGGTGCCGGCGGCGGCGGTGGGCGTGGTGCCTTCCCACCGATGGACGTGCAGACCGTCGTGCTGGAACCCAAGCCAATTCCGCAATCGTCGGAGTTCGTCGCCACGATTCGATCGCTCAGGTCGACGACCGTGCAGCCGCAGGTCGAGGGGATCGTGCGCCAGGTGCTGGTCCGCGCGGGCGATCGTGTCGCCACCGGTCAGCCGCTGATCCAGATTGATCCCGACAAGCAGCAGGCCACCAACACAGTGACCGAGTCGCAGCGCGCGTCGCGCGAGGCCGATCTCGCGTTCGCACGTCAGCAGCTGGCCCGCATGCAGAAGCTGTTCGAGGCCGGCGCGGTCAGCCGCCTCGAACTGGAGCAGGCCGAGACGGCGCAGAAGACCGCCGAAGCCCAGCTGGCGGCCGTGCAGTCGCAGATTCGCGAGAATCAGGTGGAGCTGCAGTACTACCGCGTGACCGCGCCGACCGGCGGCATGATCGGCGAGGTGGTCATCCGCCAGGGCGATCGCGTCACACCGTCAACGGTGATCACGACGATCGACGCGCCGGAAGGGCTCGAGGCCTATGTCAACGTGCCGCTCGAACGTGCGAAGGATCTCAGACTGGGCTTGATGGTCGAGCTTCTCGACCCGCAAGGTCAGGTGATTGCCGCCAACCCGATCAGCTTCATCGCGCCGCGTGCGGACGATGCGACGCAGTCGGTGCTGGTGAAGGCGACGCTCCGGCAGATGCCACCGTCGATCCGCATCCAGCAGTACGTCCGCGCGCGTGTTGTCTGGAGCAATAAGCCGACGCTCGCCGTGCCGATCATCGCGGTCAGCCGCCTGGCCGGACAGCATTTCGTGTTCGTCGCCGAGCAGGGCCAGCAGGGCGTGGTCGCGCGTCAGAAGCCGGTGACGGTGGGCGAGGTCACGGGCGACAATTATGTCGTCCTCGGCGGTTTGATGGCCGGCGAGCGGGTCATCGTCTCAAACGTGCAGAAACTGGGCGACGGCGCGCCCGTGAAACCTTCGTAACGTGTTCGTCGACACTTTCATCAAGCGGCCGATCCTGGCCAGCGTGTGTTCGTTGATCATCGTGCTGGCAGGGTTGCTGGCGATCCCGAACATGCCGATCGCCTGGTATCCGCAGGTGGCGCCGCCGACGGTCCAAGTCACGGCCGTCTACACCGGGGCCAACGCGACAACCGTCGAAACAGCGGTGACGACGCCGCTCGAGCAGGCGATCAACGGTGTCGAGGGCATGCTCTACATGTCCTCGTCCAGCACCAACAGCGGCTTCAGCCAGATCACCATCACCTTCGACGTAACGCGCGATCCCGACATCGCCGCCGTTGACGTGCAGAACCGCGTCAACCAGGCAATCGGCCGCCTGCCGGCCGAGGTGCGTCAGCTGGGCGTAACCGTGCAGAAGGTGGCCACGAATTTCATCTCGGCGGGCGCGCTCTATTCGCAGAAGGGGGAGTACGACGCGCTGTTCGTATCGAACTACCTCGACGTCTACATCAGGGACGCGCTGCGGCGTGTGCCGGGCGTGGCCGACATCGTGGTGTTCGGTGAGCGCAAGTTCTCGATGCGCGTCTGGCTGGATCCGGTGCGGCTGGCCGCGCGCCGGCTCACGGCGGGCGACGTCGTCAACGCCCTGCGCGAGCAGAACGTGAACGTCGCCGCCGGCAGCGTGGGCGACTCACCGGCACGCGAAGGACAGACCTATCAAATCAGCGTGCGCGCGGCGGGGCGCCTGACCGAAGCCAGCGAGTTCGAGAACATCATCGTCCAGACCGGTCCGGACGCGACGCTCGTCCGTCTCAGGGACATCGGGACGGTGGAGCTGGGCGCCGAGAGCTACTCGACACTGCTTCGATACCAGGGTGTGGACGCGATGGGATTCGGCATCCTGGGACTGCCGACGGCCAACGCGCTCGACGTGCAGCGCGGCGTGATCGGCCGAGATCGCGCGGTTGAGGGAGTCGTTCCCTCCGGGACTGCAGGCGAGCATCGCCTTCGACACGACCATCGTGGTGCAGGAGTCCATCAGGGAGGTCATCGAGACGCTGCTGCTCGCCGTCGGCCTGGTCGTGCTGGTGATGTTCGTGTTTCTCCAGAGCTGGCGGGCCACGCTCATTCCGACCCTAACGATGCCGGTGTCGCTGATTGGCGCACTGGCGTTCGTCAACCTGCTCGACTTCTCGATCAATACGCTCACGCTGTTTGCGATCGTCCTGGCGACGGGGATCGTCGTGGACGACGCGATCGTGGTGATTGAAAACGTCGAGCGCCACATCCAGGATTACAACAAGCCGCCGCTGCAGGCCGCGTCTGACGCGATGCGGGAGGTGTTTGGCGCGGTCATCGCGACGGCGCTCGTGCTGATTGCCGTGTTCGTGCCGGTGGCGTTTTTCCCGGGACGACGGGTCGGCTCTATCAGCAGTTCGCACTTACGATCGCGTTTTCAGTCGCGATCTCGGCGTTCAACGCGCTCACGTTGACGCCGGCCCTGTCCGCCCTGCTGCTTCGTCATGGCGGCGACCTCGGCGCCGGGTGGTTCTTCGGGCCGATCGAACGCGGCATCCGCGGCGGAACTCGTCTGTACGTCTGGATGGTCCGCGGCGTCATGAGGATCCGGTGGGCGATGGCGGTCGTCTTCGTGGGCCTTCTTGGACTGACGTACTACGTCTATAACCAGGTCCCGCGAGCCTTCGTTCCGGAGGAAGACGCCGGATATTTCATTTCGATCATCCAGGCGCCGCCCGGCGCGTCGCTGGAGTACACGGGCAAGGTGGCGGCCGAAGCTGAAAAAATCCTGCTGTCGGTGCCGGAAGTCGAGTCGGTCTTTTCCGTGCTGGGCTTCAGCTTTGCCGGCAGCGCGTCGAACCAGGGGCTGATCTTCACGCTGCTCAAGCCGTTCGACGAGCGCGAGCGCCCGGAGCAGCGGATCCAGGGACTGCTGCCGATGATTCGCGGAGCACTGTTCGGGATTCAGAGCGGGTTTGTGATTCCCTTTGCACCCCCGGGCATCAACATCGGCAACTTCGGCGGCTTTTCGATGGAAGTGCTCGATCAGGGAGGCGCCGCGGACATTCAGAATCTTGGCGGCGCGCTGCAGGCGCTCATCGGTGCGTCACAGCAGTCTGGGGCAGGTGACGGGACTGTTCAGCGGGTTCACCGCGAACGACCCGCAGCTGGCCGTCGACATCGACCGGGAAAAGGCCCGCAGCCTGGGGCTGCCGATCAACGAGATCACCGATGCGATGCAGATCTACCTGGGGTCCGCGTACGTCAACGACTTTGATTTCAACAACCGCGCCTACCGGGTGTACGTGCAGGCCGATAAGGCGTACCGATCCGATCCCCAGGACCTCGGCCAGTCCTACGTCAGAACGGTCAAAGGCGAGATGGTGCCGCTCGCCAACGTGGTGCGCGTGCGCGAGACCACGGCGCCCCAGGTGATCAGCCATTTCAACATGTTCCGTTCGGCACAGATCAGCGGCTCCGCCGCTCCGGGTGTCAGCTCCGGCCAGGCGCTCGAGGCGATGGAGCGGCTGGCGGCGACCGCGCTCCCACAGGGGTTTGGATACGCATGGTCCGGTATTTCGCTCGAGGAAATCCAGGCCGGCGGCCAGTCGGCGGCGATCTTCGGGATTGCGCTTCTTCTGGTGTACCTGACGCTGGCAGCGCAGTACGAATCGCTGGTGCTGCCGTTCATCGTGCTGCTGGGGGTTCCCCTGGCGGTGCTCGGTGCCTTCTCGGCGCAATGGGCGCGCGGGCTGCAGAACGATCTGTACTGCCAGATTGGCCTCGTGATGCTGATTGGGCTTGCGGCAAAGAACGCGATCCTGATCGTCGAGTTCGCCGAGCAGCTGCGGGAAAAGGGATCGTCGGTGATGGATGCGGCGATCGAGGCGTCCAGGATCCGGTTGCGGCCGATTCTGATGACGTCGCTGGCCTTCATCCTGGGCGTCATGCCGCTCGTATTCGCGAGCGGTGCCGGCCAGGAAGGACGCCATTCGGTCGGCACGGCGGTGGCGGGCGGGATGTTCTTCGCGACGTTCCTCAACATCATCTTCATCCCGATCTTGTATGTGCTCGTGCGCACGCTGATCCCGGGCAAGCGCGGCGGCGCGGAGGTCGCTGTGCATGGGTAAGACGTACCGCATGGGTACGGGAGTCTTCGTCCTCGCGTTGTGGATGGTGCTCGAGGGCTCCGCCGGCGCTCAGGTCCTCGAGACCGTCACCTTCGACGAAGCCGTGCAGCGCGCGGTGAAAAACCACCCGACCGTCCAGCAGGCCGCGGCCGGCATCCTGCGCGCGGAGGCGATACTTCAGCAGACGAGGGCACGCTACCTGCCGACGATCGATGCCACGTTCAGTAGCAACGTGATCGATCCGGTCACGGAGTTTTCCGGGACGAGCATCAACCCGCGAACACAGACTGTCACGTCCGCGCTGCTGAGTTTCCCGATACTGACGCCGGTGCGGTGGGCGGAGCGCAACCAGGCCGAAGACAACGTCCTCGTGTCCGTTCGCGTCGCCGACGAAGCGCGCCGAGCCGTGGCGATCGCGGCTGGAGAAGGCTATCTCGCCATCATCGTCCGGCGCCGCGTCCTCGAGCTGAACCAGCTGGCCCGCGACAACGCGAACGCGCACTTCGAGTATGCGAATCAGCGCTACCTCGGCGGCATCGGCAGCCGCCTCAATGCGCTGCGGGCGCAGCTGGAAGTCGCGGGAGACGACGCGCGGGTCGAAGAGGCGCGCCTGGCGATTCGCCGTGCCCAGGAAGCGCTGGGCGTGCTGATCGCGGCCGATGGGCCGGTTGATGCGGCAGAGGAGCCGGTCTTCGAGGTGCCCCCGCCGCCCGTTCCCGATAGCCAGCTGGTCACTGACCGCCAGGATGTGCAGACGATCATCGCGCGGCAATCTGCCGCTCAGCGACGCGCTGCTGATGCATGGAAGGATTATCTGCCGTCCGTGAGCGCGCTCTTCACGCCGACGATGCTGGCGCCGACCGGTCTGTTCGCCAACGCACGGTCGTGGCGCGCGACCGTGTTGTTCACCGTACCCGTGTTCGACGTCGGCGGACGCCGTGGTCAGGCGCGCGAGCGTCAGGCGCTCGTGGACGTGGTGCGTGCCGAACGCCTCAACGCCGAACGCCAGGCCAGTTCGGAAATCAGGATCGCCCGCGAAGCCGTGGCTTCGACCGAACAGGCGCTGCAGTTGTTCAGGACGGCGGCGCAGCAGGCGAACGAAGTCGTGCAGATTACCGACGTCGCGTTCCGCGAAGGGGCGACGACCAATATCGAAGTGATTGACGCGCAGCGCCGGGCGCGGGATGCCGAGACTGCCGCGGCGATTGCCGAAGACCAGGTGCGACGGGCACGCTTCGACGTACTGGTCGCCACCGGGAGATTTCCGTAGAACCACGACGTCACGAAGACGACGAAGGCCACGAATACCTTCGTTGGTACTCGTGACCTTCGCGACCTTCGTATCTTCGCGGTTTAGTCGGCGATCTGGACTGACTGCCTGATCCGCCGGAAGGCGGATTCGTACCTGATTCGCCTGCGGCTGCGGCGCCACGCCGATGATGTAGAGCAGGCTGCCGTCCCGCAGTTGCGCCGTCGACAAGGTGATGTATTCGCGCTCGCCGGTAACTTCCGACACGTTGCTGAGCGGGGTCGTCAGCCCGGTGCGCCCGCCGATGTTTTCGCGGCGGGCATTGCCGGCGCTCTGCAGATCCGGGTTCGAGCGCGAGAAGCTGTTGAGCAACTGCTGCGTGTCGCGCTGCAAATTGCCGCTGCCCCCCTGGGCAACGCCAATCTGCACGCCATGGGTGAACGCGGTGCCGCCGTTGTCGCCCGAGATGAAGCCGCCGTCCGGCGCGTAGGTGACGCCGCCGTTGCCGTTCTCGACTTCATCCCAGTTGGACGGCACGCTCACGCGCAGAAAGTTCGCCGGCTCATGAGTGCGATACGACCCTGAGGGCGCCGGCACGTTCGCCGTGCGGGCCCGGCCGGCCGTACCGACCGTCCGGTTGCTGCGCGCCTGGCCCTTGGCGATCTGCTCGGCCGTGTAGGCGGGCGACATACCGGCGAGACGCGTTTTGATCGAGGCAAACTGCCCGGTGTTGGCGTTGCCCTGGACCCGCAGCGATTTCGATTCGTTGATGATGGCGTTATAGCGGTTGCCCGGGTCGGGGTGGCTGCTCAACCACTCCGGTCCGCTGCTGCCGCCCTGTTCCTGGATCGTCCTGAACATGTTGGCCATCTCGCGCGGGTCGTAGCCCGCGCGCGCCATGATCTGCGCGCCGAGCAGATCCGCCTGCCGTTCGTACTCGCGGCCGTACTTCAGGAAGTAGGCGCCGAGGCCGAACTGGGAGCCCTGCGCGATGACGCTGCCGGCGGCGCCGCCGACGATCGCGCCGAGGATCTGCCCGGCAATCGCCCCGACCTGGAACTTCTGTCCCTTGGTGGCCTGGGCGGTGCCGTGGCGGAGCGCGACGTGTGAGATCTCGTGCGCCATGACGCCCGCCATTTCCGCCTCGGTCTTGGCGGCGTCAATCATGCCCCGGTTGAGGAACATCGGTCCGCCCGGCAGAGCGAAGGCGTTGATCTCCTTCTGGTTCACCACGTCGAACGTATGCCGGAATTCCGGATGGCGGAATTCGGGCGGGATCGCGTTGACGAGGCGAGCGCCAACGTCCTCGACGTAGTCGTCCACCCGGTCATCGTTGAGCATCGGAAGCTGCTTCTTGGCCTCGGCGGCGGCTTCCTGCCCGAGCTCGACGTCCTGAGCGGGGGAGTACTTGTTCGCGTCCGGCGTAATCTTGGTCTGCGCCAGCGCCGGATTCGCGAGCGCCACCGCGAGGAGCAGCGCTTGCAGCACCCTGGCGTGGCGAGGAGTGGACATTCTTGCGGTCATACCTGTCAGTAGTGCAAGGGTTTCACCAACTGTGAGCTCAACCAGTCAGTAACGAATTGTAAGGCCGGCCGTGGCTCGCCAGAAACTCAACCGGGACACGCCGTCCCGGGGAAACGGGCCGTCAGGTCCGCTGATCGCCTTGATATGCCGGACGTCGAAGCGCAAACCCGTGCGCTCGCTCACGAAACCGATAGCGCCGCCTCCCACGGTCAGCGCCAGCCGATCCTCTTCGAGCGGGAAGAGACTGGCGGCATTGGTGGAGCGGGCCTGCAGCAGGCCCAGGCCGCCCACCAGGTATGGCCGGAGCGATTCGCGGGTGAGCGCCAGGGGCGCGGCGAGCAGCACGTTGCCGCTGATCGTCGTGACCCGGCTCGATAGAATCAGACCGAGCGGGTCGTCCCCCTCAAAAAACTTTGGCGTATGGCCGACGTCGGCCTCGATGCCGAGGATGCCGCCGCCGAGCAGCGCGACCGACGCACCGAGTGTCATCCGCGATCCCGCCCCCTCCTCAAAGATCAGGAACGTCGTTTCGCCGGCGAGCGACGTGCCGATGAACGGCGTGATCAGCCAGTCTGCGCGCGCCTCATGAACGGGGGCGCAGACAGCGAGGAGAAAGGCGACAGACAGCCGCCGGCGCATCAGCCGACGAACAACTTGAGGAAGAGACTGGCGAACAAGTTCGAGGAGAGGTTCCCGTCGGCGAGATTGTAGGAAGGTCCGGCAAGGCCGTCGCTGTTGGCAAGCAGGATCAGCGTCAGGTTGCGGCTCGGCACTTTGACCATGAGCGACGAATACGCGTCGCGCGCCAGGCCAAAGTGCCACACGACCTGTTCGCCGTTGTAGCGCGACACGAACCAGCCCAGGCCCACCGGTGCCGAGCCCATCGATTCCCACGCCCGCGACCGCGTGCTCGCTTCGAGCAGCACGCCGTCGTCGTCGAGCGCGGAGTCGAAGCGGGCGAGATCCCGCACGGTCGTGATGATGCCGGTTGCGGCGCTGAGGAGACCGGCGGGCGCGGTCGATCGCGTTGGCCGGCCGCGGCTGTCCACCTTGTACGGCACGGCCTGTTGCCGGTAGAGGGCGGCGTAGCCATCCAGCGTGCTCGCGTTGATCCAGCGGCGATGGGGTGACGAGGGGTCGAGCACATCGGCGCCTGGCATCGAGTTCATCATGCCAAGCCGGTTGAAGATCTCTTCAGTAAGCAACCGCACGTAACGGCTGTTCGAGCACTGGTTCGCGACTTCAGTCAGCGCGGAGAATCGCTCGAGGTTGTACCTGAAAGTGCCCGCCGGCGTCACGTGCGCCAGCAGTTGCGCGATCGTCGTGTTGGCTTCCTCGAATTGAGGATTCCACTTCTGCACCCGGTCTGTGAGCTTGAGATAACCCTGTTCCATGCACTGCTGCAGAACGACGGTGGAGGAGAGCGCCTGCGTGAGACCGAACACCGGGTACGGCGTGTCCGGCGTGGGTCTGACGAGCGCTTCGACATCGCGATAGCCCAAACCCGCGTCCCAGACAACTCGACCGTTCTGCACGATCGCCACCGACATCCCGGGGATGCCCGACTGTTGCCGCAGCGCCTCGAGAAAGCGTTCGAACAGCGAGACGGGGAGGTTGCTCTGCGCCCGCGCGGACGAACCAGTAGCGACGAGCGCCACGAGCGCGACAAGAACGACCTTTATGGTGCGCACTGAACTCTAAAATCTTACATCGGTTGAGGTTGCGCTGTGCTACAGTGCTGCCGGCACCCCTAAGTGCCGATATGACACATGTGACCAGAAGACTGCCGCTATCGCTGAAACAGGCATTTTTCTGTGTTTTGGCGCTGGTTTCGCTCACCGGGACCCTCTACGCCGCGGAAGGCCTGCGGATTGTCCCCCTCGTGCGCGAAGACCGGGTGCTGGTGACGTTCGAACTCGCGGACGGCTTCACCGACGAAGTCCGGGCCGCCGTCCGGAGCGGGCTGAAGACGACTTTCACCTACACCGTGGATCTCCGACTCGAGGTGCCGGCCTGGGTGGATCGCACGATCGCCACGGCGGTCGTCGCCAACAGCGTCGAGTACGACAACCTGACGCGGGTTCACACGCTCGTGCGCGTTGTGGACGGCAAGGTGGACACGCAGCAGCGCACCGACAACGAGGCCATCGTCCAGCAGCTGATGACCAGCTTCCAGCGTTTACCGCTGTTCCGGACCTCGGTCCTCGAGCCGAATCGCGAGTACTACGTGCGCATCAGCGCCACCGCGCGTCCGAGCAACGGCGCGTTCCTCTGGCCATGGGGCAGCGGTAAGTCGGGCCAGGCGAAGTTCACCTTCGTCCGGTAGTCCTCACGCCTGTCCGGCGTTCCGCCGGAGCATCATGACAACCATTCCCGCGGACGATCCAACCACGCGTCTGATCTTGCGCCATCTCCTCGCCACGATCGCGTATCGAGCCGGGAAGGCGGTGCGCGACACACCGGGCGCGTTTGGCGATTATCGCCAGACACCCGATTCGCCGTCGTCTGCCGACATCGTCGCGCACATGGGCGACCTGATGGAGTGGGTGTTGCGGTTGTTGCGGGGGGAGTGGCAGTTTACCGAGGCCGAGACGCTGCCATGGGATCAGGAAATCGCGCGCTTCTTCCGCACGCTGAAGGCGGTCGATGACGAACTTGCCTCCGGCGCGCCGATCAAGTGGGATCCCGCGAAGCTGATCCAGGGTGGACTTGCTGACGCCCTGACCCACACCGGCCAGCTTGCGATGCTGCGACGGCTCTCAGGTCACACGATGAAGAGCGAGAGCTACGCGCGCGCCGACGTCGTCATCGGGCGGGTCGGCCTCGATCAGGCGCCGCCCGTCCCCCGCCACGAATTCGATTAGCACCACTCGTCGAAAGCGCGGGTCAACATCTCGGCAATCTGCTGCGGGCCCTGGTTCTCAATCTGTCGCCGTTCGAGCATCCAGACCAGCTTGCCGTCGCGCAGCAACCCGATCGACGGCGATGACGGCGGGTAGCCGGTGAAATAGCCGCGCGCGCGATCGGTCGCCTCGAGATCGGCGCCGGCAAATACCGTGGCCACGCGGTCCGGCCGCACCTGGTGTTGAAGCGCCTGCGCGACACCAGGCCTCGCTTTTCCGGCGGCGCATCCGCAAATCGAGTTCACGACAATCATCAGCGTGCCTTGGGTGTTCTTGACGGCAGTGTCGACATCAGCCGCCGTGCGGAGTTCTTCGACACCGAGGCGACTGAGTTCTTCGCGCATCGGCGCGACAAACGGTTCGGGATACGGCATGGCTTGATTATGTCCCAGCGCGTTGCGGCGGCCGCGATCAGAAAGCGATCGGTGACATATAACGGCACCGGCAAGACCAGCAGCGCCGGAATCGCCCCCGCCAAGAGCATGCCAAAGGGTGCGTCTACCAAATCGGTGGCGGCAAGTATCACGCGCGTGCTCCACCAGGCTACGCCGTAGACAAACGCCGCAAGCACCAGGCTCGTCACTCGCGCGACGACGGGGATGTCGTGAGCCGGCGCGAATCGCGGCCCGACGTACAGGACGACAACGGTTGCGCCGATCGCGAGGCCCAGGAATCGCCCGGCATCATAGGCTGGCAGGACGCCGTAGAAGAGTGTCAGCATCGCGATGACGCCGCCGAGCAGAAGTGAACGCGCCGCCGCCTGATACGCGTACTTCGGGTTCGAGAGACGCGCCAGCGTCAGCGCGAGGAAGGCGATGGCGACCGAAATGACGCCGACGCCCATTCCGCCGAGGACGTCGCCCAGAAAATGCCGTCCGAGGTACATGCGCGACAACGCCATCGCGGGAATCCACACCACCATCACCCGCCACACCCAGGGCCACTGAAAGAGGTACATCAGGCCGAACAGGAAGGCGGTCGAGGCAGCGACGTGGCCCGACGGGAAGCCGTATCCGTCGTCGGCATCGACTGAGGGCAGCGGCGAATCGTTGCGGAACGACTCACCCAACGTGTCCAGGATGCTCAGTGTCTGCACGCGGCTATCCACGGCGTCAGGCCGGGGTGAGCTCACGATGGCTTTTCCCGCGTCGACCAGAACGCCGTTGAGGGCGAGGAGCAGCAGCAGCGCGGCGCCGGCGCGGAGCCGGTACAGAAACGCCAGTGCGAGCGCGATCGCAAGATAGACGCGCGTATAGCCCAGCAGCGAGACGGCGTTCATCACTGCAGTCAGCCCGGTCGATGCGTGAGCCTGCAACCAGCGGACAGGGGCCGTACCGAAGAAGGCGCGGATGCCACCCGGCCACAGCACGTCACAGCGCCGATCCGCGATCTGCTGACGCTTGGCTTTGAAGGCGCGGGTCCACGGCTCGGGATCCACGCGGGCGGCCTCGAACATGTCGTTGAGTTGAGCGTCCGAAAGCTGCTTCAGCAGATCGGCCAGGAACTCGCGGCCGTCTTCGCTGATGACCGGATCCTTGAGCGTGCCGGTGAACGACCTGGGAAGATTGCCGACGCAGGCCGAATCATCCTTCCAGACCCGGGTCTGCGACCAGAGATCCAGGTTCATGCTGCTGACGAGGTTGGTATTCGCGAGCGTGGCCCGGCCAAATGTCAGGCCGACATCGTTCATGAGCATGAACGGGCGTGCACATCGGTCGGCCTGGTCTTTCTCGTCGAGGCAGACAAGGCGCTGCTGTTCCGGCTTGCTGTCGGTGTGCTGGAGGAAGACGGCGAGCAATTTCAGGGCATCCCGGTGCGCGAGAGGAGCGCCTCCCTCGTCTTCCTCGATCAGATCGAGTTCGGGCCACGACCACGCTTCGGCAGTCCCTCGAATCGCGCGCGCCGGCATCTTTCGCTCGATCACGGCCGGGTCGACGATGCGCTCGCGGGCACCGACGTTCTGTCCACTTACGGAATCCGGGCACCCACGGCAAATAACCCTGACGGGATACATGACGTCGGCGCCGAAGCCCAGCGCCCACAGCAGGCGCGTGGCGGCGACCTCGCCGTGGACTTCGCCATTGTGCTCCCCAAACTTGACCTTGACTTCCTCTCCGGTGGGGAGGACGCACGCAAACTTGGGGGATGTCCCTTCGAAACTTCGCTCAACGAAGTCGCATGTGACGGTGTCGCCAGGTCGAGGTGGACCAAGCGCAGTCGGTCCGCGCTTCAGGTCCTTGGCGCTGACGCTGGTCGGGTTCCAGACCTGCGCGCGCGCAATGATCGCGGCTCGCGGATCGGAGGTCTGCGCCGACGCCTCGGCCCACACCGCTATAAGCGCGAACGCGATCAGCGCTCGTCCACACCAGGTCGCCACGCGGGGACATCTCTGCAACTTCAGCACCTGCCGCGTCGGCGACGGAATCGAGCTCAGCGGGAGACGGCACAAATCCTGAAACGGATCTGCATAGCAGGAGGGTATGCCATGTACCGCGCAGTGATGCTGTTGCTAGCACTAACCTTCGCGCCCTCGGTCGCAATGGCCCAGCAGCCATGCACGACGGACGCGCGGCAGGTCGTCAACGAGCTCTACCGCCACATGCTGGAACGCGGAGCCGACGCCGGCAGCAATGCCTGGGTTGACCATCTCCAGCGGGGCGGCACGGTCCGCGAACGTGGTTCGCGGCATCGCCAAGTCGGATGAACACGAGCAGCGGTTCTGGCGGCCGGAATCGGGCGAAGACGCGCCGTATGTCCGCTCCGTCGGGACGATCTATCGCCACATCCTCGGCCGGCAGCCGGACGCTGCGGGTGCGCGCTCGTGGGCCAATCAGGCCAACCGCAGCGGGATGGACGCGGTCGTCGACTCGATCGTCAACTCGCCTGAATACACCCAGCAGTACGGGGACTGGGGCGTTCCCGGAGCGGGTGGTCTTCGCTACTGCGGCTCGAGTAACCAGGCGGCGAACGGTGCGCCCGCCGCAGCCGCGCCGATCAACCAGCGTCGCTTCCGCGGCATGGATCGCAATAACGATGGCGTCATCAGCCGCAACGAGTGGCAGGGCAGCCGCCAGTCGTTTGACGTGCACGACTGGAACAACGACGGCGTGCTGAACAACGAGGAAGTGAATGAGGCGGTCGCGCGCCAGGGCCGGACCGTCGACGACGAGAACTTCGACCGCGTCGATCGGTTCGAGAACCTGGACGTCAATAACAACAACCGCATCGATGCCCGCGAATGGCATGGTACGGTTGCGGCGTTCAACCGCCTCGACGTCAACGACGACAACGTGCTGTCGCGAGTCGAATTCGGCGCCACCGCAAACGGCGGCAGCGCCGTGGCCACGTCCGGTGATTTCATTCGGGTCGAGGGGACCCAGCCGTGGACCGATACCGGTATGACGGTCCGGGCCGGCGACACGATCACGTTCGATTCACAGGGGACGGTCCGGATCAGCAACAACCGCAACGACATCGCTGGTACCGGCGGCACGCTGAGTGGCCGCCGCGAGGCGAACGCGCCGCTACCAAACCAGACCGCCGGTGCGCTGATTGCGCGGATCGGGAATTCGCCGCCGCTCTTTATCGGCAACCGCCGATCAGTGCGGGCGCCGTTCGGCGGCCGTCTCTACCTCGGCGTCAATGACGACTACCTGGACGACAACTCGGGCGATTTCCAGGTGACCGTCAGCGTCGACCCCAGATAGTGTCATTGCGATTTGTGATTTGTGATTTGCGACCGATGCCCCGGTTGCAATCACAAATCGCAGATCGCGGATGTCTAGCGAAGATGAAACGGGACGCTGGTGACGACGACGTTCGGGCGAAACAGCAGCGCGCCCTTGATGAGGAGGGCGCGCTGGTTGTGCAGCAGGTGGTGCCACCACTGTGACGGCACGAATTCCGGCAGGACGACGGTGATGTAGGCGTTGCTGCGTTCACGTTCCACCTGGTCGATGTACTCGAGCAGCGGTTCCATCAGCGACCGAAACGGAGAGTCGAGCACCACGAGCCGGACGCTGCCACCCCACGTCTGCCAGTCCCCTTTCAGCGCCGCAATCTGCTCGGTGTTGTCGTTGACGTACACCGCGCGCACGTCGGTTGAGATCGACTCTGCATATCGCAGCGCGGCCACCACCGCGCGCTGGACACCGCTAATCGGCACAAGCACGACGTTGGTGCGGCGCCCGGGTGGCGTCCAATCCCGCAGAGTGAGCTGATCCGCCACCTCGTCGTAATGCTTCTTTGTGATCCGGAAGAGCGTCACGAGTGCCGGAATGAGCACGATCACGATCCAGGCGCCTTCGGGCCCCTTGGTAATCGCGATGATGACCAGTACGACCCCAGTCAGGATGGCGCCGATGCCGTTGATGGCGGCCGTGAGCCTCCACCCCGGCGGCCGCTGGCGGCGCCAGCGCAGGAACATCCCCGTCTGCGACAGCGTGAACGACAGGAACACGCCGATCATGTAGAGCGGAATCAGCCGGTGCGTATCACCGCCGAAGATCCAGATCAGGCCGCACGCCACCACGCTGAGGGCAATGATCCCGTTGCTGAACGCCAGCTTGTCGCCCTGGTTCATGAACTGGCGCGGCATGAAACGGTCGCGGGCGACGACCGAGGCGAGACGGGGAAAGTCCGCGTACGCCGTGTTGGCGGCGAGGATCAGGATCAGCGTCGTGGCGCCCTGGAGCGCGTAGTAGAGGAAGGTGCCTGTACCGAACACCGACCGGCCTACCTGCGACACGATCGTCTCCCGTTCCGACGGCACCGCCCCGACTGCCGTGGCCAGGAAGGTGACGCCTACGAACAGGGTGATGGCCAGGCCCGCCATGATGATGAGCGTCTGTCCTGCGTTCGTCGCTTCGGGAGGCTTGAACGCCGGCGTGCCGTCGAGGATCGCTTCGACCCCGGTCATCGCCGTGCAGCCGTTCGCGAACGCCGTCAGCAGCAGGAAGACGGTCAGCGAACCGCTGTCGAGCGTCGCCAGCGGTTCGACCGGCGGCGCCGAGATTGCCGAGCCTGTCAGGTGGCGGAACACGCCCACGACGACCAGCAGCAGCATCAGTCCGATGAAAGCAAACGTGGGCACCGAGAAAGCCCGTGCCGACTCGCGAATGCCGCGCAGGTTGGCGAGCGCGAGGATCACCACGCAGGTGATACCCATCACGACCCGGCTGATGTGCAGGCTGGGGAAGGCCGACGTGATCGCCGCGACACCGGCTGCGACCGATACCGCGACGGTCAGCGTGTAGTCGATCAACAGCGCGGCGGCCGCGGTCAGCCCCGCCGTCTCGCTGAGGTTCTCCTTGGCGACCATGTAGTCGCCGCCGCCACGCGAGTACACCTTGATCGTCTGGCGGTAGGAGAACGCAACCACCGCGAGCAGCGTGGCGATCAGTAGCGAGATCGGCCGCGACAACGTCAGTGCGGCGAGGCCGCCGATCATCAGGACGCGGAGAATCTCTTCGGACGCGTACGCGACCGACGACAACGCATCGGACGACAGCACGGCGAGCCCGGTGGCCTTGGTCAGCCGCTCGTGGTGCGCCAGACTGGATGGAATGGGCCGGCCGACAAGAACTCGCTTGACCTGGCCTAGGAAAGATTCGTCGTCGAACACGCGCGTCCAGAGAATACGCCTTCGCTAGGGATCGGTAAAGGTCGCCCGGTATAATCTCGTCCGTTCAATGCGCGTCGGACGGCGGTTTCTTGTCACCGGGCGCGTCCAGGGCGTCGGCTTCCGGTACTTCACGCGCGATGCCGCGGTGCGTGAGGGGGTCACGGGATGGGTGACCAACCGCCCGGACGGCCGTGTCGAAGCCTGGGTTGAAGGCGAGACCGACGCGGTCACGCGCGTCGAACGCGCGATCCGCCGAGGGCCGCCCGGCGCGCACGTCGAAGACGTGCAGGTCGACGCGGAAGAACCGAGCGGCGCGTACTCACGTTTCGACATCACATAAGGGCACATGGATCTCAAACAGCACATTCGCCACGTCCCCGACTTCCCAAAGCCGGGGATTCTCTTCTACGACATCACGACGCTTCTGCGGGATCCCGAAGGCCTGAAAACGACCATCGATCAGCTGTCGGCGCCCTATGCCGGCAACGGCATCGACGTCGTCGTCGGCATCGAAAGCCGGGGGTTCATCCTCGGGCGCGGCGGTGGCGGAACGGCTCGGCGCCGGCTTCATTCCAATCCGGAAGCCGGGGAAGCTGCCGGCGAAGTCGATCAAGGAGACCTACGATCTCGAGTACGGGAAGGACGCGCTCGAGATTCACGCCGACGCAGTCGACAGGGGACAGCGCGTGCTGATCGTGGACGACGTGCTCGCAACCGGCGGAACCGCGGCCGCGGCGGCCCTGCTCGTCAAGAAACTCGGGGGCCAGCTGACCGGGCTGGCATTCCTGATCGAGTTGCTGTTCCTCAACGGGAAGGCGAAGCTCACAGGCGAGCAGGTATATTCGGTGCTTCGGTACTAGGTGGCTTGGTCGCTACCCAGCTCCCTGGCTACAATTAGTGCCTGGTCCCCGTAGCTCAGATGGATAGAGCGCGCGCCTCCTAAGCGCGAGGCCGACAGTTCGAATCTGTCCGGGGACGCCAGCTTGAACGGGGCACGTTGGAAGTGAGAAGTTGAAAGTTGAAGTCGAAGTAAGTAGGAAGTTAGAAGTTATGAAACGCAAAGAACGTCATCATCTGAAAGAAAACGATCTGGCGCAGACGCTGGTCGCCGCGCGGCAGGCCGTCGAAGCGCGCAGGGGCATGCTCACCGGGATCCTGCTGGCGGCCCTCCTGGGGGCGGTCGTCATCGGCGGCATCGTCGTCTGGCAGCAGGAAGACGATGCCCGAGCGGAACAGATGCTCGCGGACGCGATGGTGACGTTCAACGCCCGCGTCATCCCGGCCGGCACGACGCCAGCGCAGCCGGGCGAGGTGCCTGCGGCGGCTACGCTCGGAGCCGCCGGCTCATACGCCACCGAGGCCGCCAAGCTCAACGCCTCGCTGCCGAAGCTGAAGGCGACGGCTGACGCATATCCAGAGACCGACGCCGGGATCACCGCGCGCTACCACTACGCCTCGTCGCTGGCCGCTCTCGGGAAACACGCCGAGGCGATCCAGGAGTTTGACGCAGTCATGAGCCGCGCCGGCAGCAACAGCCTCTATGGCCGGATGGCGCAGATGGGAAAGGCGGATACGCAGGCGCGCGCCGGTCAGTTGAACGATGCGATCGCCGCGTGGAAGTCGCTGGCATCCAGCACCGACGACGATCTTCCCAAGGATGCCATCCTGATGGAGCTCGGCAAGGCGTATCAGGCGAGCGGCAACCAGGAAGAAGCGCGCAAGGCGTTCACGCAGCTCGTCGACGAGCACCCGACGTCGCCGTACTCCGCCGAGGCGCGCGCCGCACTGGGCAGCTAACCCAAGCTTCCCAGCTACCGAGCTACCGAGCTATCTTTTCGAACGTCCTTCAACGCCAGAAAATCGGCCTGCGCCGACAGGCGCATGCCGCTGATGTTCGGTCGCGTGACGGCGATGTTGGTCTTGTACCAGAGGCTGACCGCCGGCACGTCGCCGGCCACGATCTTCTGAACCTCACTGTAATACTTGCGCCGGTCTTCGTCGGTCAGCGCGGTCGTGGCGAGATCGATGAGCCGATCGACTTGCGGATTGCGGTAGTAAGTTCGATTGAAGCCGACTGGCGGTACCTGATCGGAGTGGTAGAGACGCCGCAGCATGTCGGGATCTGTCACGCCTACCCACTGCAGGGTATACATCTGCACGTTCCCTGACAGCACGTCGGCGTAGAAGGTCGCGAATTCATAGGAGCGGACGTCAACGTCGATCCCGGCGAGCCGCAGATCCTGCTGGATGACCGTGGCCTGCAGGCGGAAGAATTCGTCGGTCGACGTCTTCAGCGACAGCCGCAGGCGGGGCAATGGACCATCGCCATCGGGATCAGGGTAGCCCGCCTCGTCGAGCAGCTGCTTTGCGCGCGAAACATCGTGTGGGAACTGTGGAACGGCAGGCTCGAACGCCCACGCGACCGGCGACAGGACGCCGACCGCGGGCTGCGCGAGGTCCCTTCGCAGATACTTGACGATGGCCTCCTTGTCCACGGCGTAGGCAATCGCCTGTCGTACCCGCTTGTCCTTCAGGGCGGCGTCGCGCATGTTCAGCCCGATGTAGGCATAGTCCACGCCTTGGCCCTGCGTGATCGTCAGGTGATCTTTCTGCAGCTGGTAGGCGACGTCCGGCGACACGTCGTTGACGACCACATCTGCCGTCCCCTTGCGCAATTCCAGCCCCCGCATCGTCTCGTCGGGAACGATTCGAAGCACCACGCCGGCGTTCTGCGGCAACCCGTCCCAGTAACCTTCGAATGCCGTCAGCTCTATCTGCTCGTCGAGCACGTACCTCGCGAATCGGTAAGGGCCCGTGCCGATCGGGAAGGTCCGCAGGGAGTCGCCGGAGCCCTCCGGAACGACGTGCAGCACGAGCTGCGAAGGAAACGAGCCGAACGGTTCCTTCAGCTTGAACTGGACGGTGTACCGGTCCAGCGCTTCCACCGATTCCATCATTTGGTACGCGGCTTTTTTGGCCGACACGAAGTTGGGATCGAGGAAGCTGCCGAACGTGTAGACGACGTCTTTCGAAGTCAGTTCGTGGCCATCGTGAAATGTCACGCCGCTTCGGAGGTGGACGATATAGGTCAGGGGATCCGGGTTGTCGAGTCGCGCGGCAAGCGCGTCAAGCCCCGGGACGACCTGGAGCTTGTCGTCGATCGTCAGGAGATGGCTGTAGACAAGCTGATGGACGCGCTGCGAGCCCTCGTCGGTGCCGATGCGCGGATCGAAAGTGACGGGGGACAGGCGGACGATAACCTTGATGATGTCAGCATCGCCTGACGGCGCCGACGCGCCGCACCCGACGCTCAAGGCACAAAGCACAAGGCACAAGGCCCAACGGCGCATCATTCTTCCTCTCAGTATTGCAGGGAATCTCCGATAATGGCTCCTAATGGGCAACGCGCATCCAGACGTGTACGACCAGGGAGCCACGGTCGAGAGTCGCGGCTGGCGCTCGTATGTTCCGGAAGGCGTGCGCCCCTACATCGAGCGTGCGCCGCTGGCGGCGTTGTTCCTGGGTATCTCGTCGGGCGCACCATACGCAATGATTGGTGCGACGCTGACCACGCGACTCGCACAGTACGGGATCACGAAGAGCGCGGTCACCACGTTTGCGTTGGTGTTTCTCGCATACAACTTCAAGGTCCTGTGGGCGCCGCTCGTCGACAACCGTTCGTATCCCGCTGCTCGGCCGCTTTGGCCAGCGCCGATCGTGGTTGTGGTTGAGCGGCGTGTTGGTGATAGCCGCGATCGTCTTTCTCGGCAGCGTCGACCCGCAGCAGGCGCTGAGCACGGTCGCGATCGCGGCGGTCCTCGTCGGCGTTGCCGGTGCGACGTTCGACATCATCATCGACGCCTACCGCATCGAGCTGCTCGAGCCGCGCCAGCTTGGTGTCGGGTCAGGCATGTTTCAGTACGGCTGGAGGATCGGCGCGGCGGGGGCAGGGGCCGTCGCGCTCGTCGTCGCCGCGCGCTACGGGTGGGCCGCCGCCTATACCGCTGGTGCGCTGTTTGCGCTGCCGGCGATGCTCGTCGCCGTCGCCATGGGCGAGCCGGCTGCGGCATCGCGAGCCCGCCGTCGCGCGCGGCGCGATTCAAGCCTCGTTGCGTATTTCAGCCCGCTTGCCGAGTTCATCAAGCGAGAGGGCGCGCTCGTTGTCCTCATCTTCGTGCTGATCCATAAGATTGGCGACACGCTCGCGAACTTGACGTTGCGGTTGCTGTTTAACGATCTCGGATTCACCAACGACGAAATCGCGTTTTACGACGTCGGCGTCGGATTCATCGCGCTGCTGGTGGGTGTGTTCGTCGGCGGGATTCTCTATGCAAAGCTCGGGATGAAACGATCGGTGCTCATCAGCCTCGTGCTGATGGCCGTTTCGAATTTCGGCTTTGCGGCGCTCGCCGCAGCGGGTCATACGAACATAGGTATGGCAGCGGTCATCGGTTTCGAGAACTTTGCCAGCGGCATCGGCGGCGTGACCGTCGTCGCGTATCTATCAGCGCTGTGCAATCTGCGGTTCACCGCCACGCAATATGCGCTGCTCTCCGCACTCGCGAGCATCGCCGGGCGATTCCTGACCGGGACGACGGCCGGGTCGTTGATCGAGGACATGGGCTACGTCAACTTCTACCTGCTGACGACGTTCATCGCCATGCCGGGCGTGATTCTGTTCTGGCACATGATCCGATCCGGTCTTGCGGACGTATCAGTGGGGTCGGCCGGCCAGGAAGGCGAGAGCCCGGCAAACGACCGGGGCCGATAGCCGTTATTCGTTCTGCGCGACCTTCTTGAGTTCAGCAAGGATCTCAAGGGCGCGGCGCGGCGTCGTGTCGTCGACGTCCAGCGTCTTCAAGCGGTGCGCGATCTCATCATCGCGGCGGCGGGCCTGAAGATCCGCCTCTACGGAAGATACGGGCTCGGGCGACCTGGCGAACAGGCCGAGCTGGTTGGTCTTCGGATCACCGGCCGCGCCTGACAGCGTCGGGCGGCCGTCCCGTGACAGCTCATCGCGCTCCAGGCCGCCGAGGATCTCCCTGGCGCGCGTGATGACGCTGTTCGGGAGGCCTGCCAGCCGCGCGACCTGGATGCCGTAGCTGCGATCCGAGCGGCCCGGCATGATTTTCCGCAGGAAGATGATGTCGTCCTTCCATTCGCGGGCCGCGACGTGGGCATTGACCACGCCGGGAAGGGCGTCAGCCAGGTCCGTCAGTTCGTGATAGTGCGTGGCGAAGAGCGTCTTCGGACGGGCCCTGCCGTTGGTGGCGAGGTATTCCGCCACCGCCCACGCGATGCTCAGGCCGTCAAAGGTGGAGGTGCCGCGGCCGATCTCGTCCAGCACCACCAGGCTGCGCGAGGAAGCGGTGTTGAGGATGTTGGCGGTCTCCTGCATCTCCACCATGAAGGTGGATTGCCCGCGGGCGATGTTGTCGGACGCACCCACGCGGGCGAAGACGCGGTCCACAATCGGCAGCTTCGCGTCCTTCGCCGGCACGAACGATCCGATTTGCGCCAGCACCGGCAGCAGCGCCGTCTGTCGAAGGTAGGTGGACTTGCCCCCCATGTTCGGCCCGGTCAGGATCATGAGTTGCCGAGTCACCCCGTTCAGGTCGATGTCGTTGGGCACGAACGCCCCGGCGGCGTACCGCTCGACGACCGGATGGCGGGCGTCGACGGCGAGGAACTCGTCGCCGTCATGGACGTGCGGCTTGGTGAAGTTCGAGATTGCCGCGGTTTCCGCCAGGGCCGCCAGGACGTCGAGGGTGGACAGCGCGCGCGCCGTGTCCTGGATTCGCCCCGCCTCGCCCGCCACCTGACTGCGCAGCGCCTCGAAGATCTCCAGCTCGCGCTCGAGAATCCGCTCGTCGGCGCCGAGCACCTTCGCTTCGTATTCCTTGAGCGCCGGCGTGGTGAAGCGCTCGCCCCCCGCGATCGTCTGCTTGCGCTGGTAGTCGGCCGGCGCGGCATGGAGGTTGGCCTTGGAGATCTCGATGTAATAGCCGAAGACGCGATTGAACCGGACTTTGAGCGAGTTGATGCCGGTTCGGGCACGCTCGCGGTCCTCCATCTCGGCGATGACCTGCCGGCCCGAGCGGCTGATTGTCTTCAGCTCGTCCAGCTCCGGATCGATGCCGTCGCGGGTGAACCCGCCGTCCCGTGCAAACACGCCCGGTTCGTCGACCAGCGTGCGTTCGATCAGATCGCGGACGTCGGCCAGGTCGTCGAGCTCCGCGATCAGGCTGCGCAGCAGCGGCGCCTGCAGGTCCCCGAGCACCGTCCGGATGCGCGGCACCGCGGCCAGCGACTGGCGAAGCGCGACGAGATCGCGCGGGCCGGCAGTGCCGAGCGCGGCACGCGCGACCAGGCGCTCGAGGTCGTGGACCGACTTCAGCGTCTCGCGGAACTTGCCGCGATCGGTCGAGCGGAAGGCAAGCTCCTCGACCGCGTCGAGCCGATCGCGGATGCGCTCCAGCGAGCACAGCGGGCGAAGGACCCACGCCCGCAGCAGGCGGCCGGCCATGGCGGTCACGGTGCGGTCGATTTCATGAAGCAGCGAACCCTTCACGCCTCCTTCGCTGCCGGTCACGATCTCGAGATGCTTGAGGGTAATCGGGTCGACGATCAGGCAGTCGGCGACGGTCTTGAAACTGACCGTCCGGACATGCGCGAGGTCGGTCTTCTGCGTGGCGCGCAGGTGCGCCAGCAGGCCGCCGGCGGCCTGGACCGCGGCGGTGCGGCCGTCGAGCCCGAATCCTTCGAGTCCGTGCGCCTTGAGCTGGTCGAGCAGAGTCCGGCGCGCCGTCTCCGCCTCGAAGCCCCACGGTTCGGCGCTCGTGACCGGGAGCTGAAGCCGCCGGATGACCGGGATCGTGTCAGCCACCGCCGATTCGGCGGGAATCACGATCTCCCGGGGCCGCAGTACCGAGATGTCGTCGCCGAGCGCCTGCAGTCCCTCAGCCCCTCTGTACTCCGCGGTCGTGAACTCACCGGTCGACAGATCGACGAGAGCGACGCCATACGTGTCGCCTCCGACGATCGACATCAGGTAGGCAGGCTCGCGCGCGTCCAGGTAGTTCGCATCTGTCAGCGTGCCGGGCGACACCACGCGCACGACCTCGCGCTTGACGAGTCCCTTCGCTTTTCTCGGGTCTTCGACCTGTTCGCAGATGGCGACGCGAAACCCCTTGCCGACGAGCTTGGCCAGGTAGCCGTCAACGGCGTGAAACGGCACACCGCACATCGGGATGCCGGCGCCTGCCGCGTCTTTCGAGCGCGACGTCAGCGTCAGGTCGAGGGCGCGGGCGGCGACCAGCGCGTCCTCGTAGAACATTTCGTAGAAGTCGCCCATGCGGAAGAACACGATCGCATCGCGGTGCTGGCGCTTGGCGTCGAGATACTGACGCATCGCGGGCGTAACGCTCGAGGCCGGGCTCGACATGAGCGTTGCTATTATCTGTCAGCCGATGCTCATCCTCTCGCTTGACACGACGACCCGCGCGGGCAGTTGCGCGCTGCTGCAGGACGATCGCGTGGTGCGTGAGCAGACCGGGGATGGTTCGCGCGACCAGGCCGAACGTCTGCCGCGCGATCTGGCGGCGCTGCTCGAGCGCGAGGGGGTGACGCTGCAGGACGTCGACGCGTTTGCGGTTGCGACGGGACCAGGATCGTTCACCGGTCTCCGCGTGGGGATTGCGACGATGCAGGGGCTGGCGATGGCGACGCAGAAACCGCTCATCGGCGTGTCCGCCTTCGACGCGCTCGCGTGGCTGGCCCCGGGACCGAGTGTCGCCACCTGGATCGACGCCTGGCGGGGCGAGGTATTTGCCGCACGCTACGAAAGCGGCCTGGTAGCGGGCGAACCGGTTGTCGCGCCGCCCGACATCCTGCTCGAACGGCTGGAAGGCCGGCCGACCCTCTTCACCGGGGACGGGGCGGCGCTGTACGAAAGCCGCATTCGCGCGGAACTGGGCGATGCCGCGCGGTTTGCCACGCCAATCGCGCCCGCGCTGGCGGCGGCCGTCGCCACGCTGGCGGGCAGGGCCCATCGGGCAGGGGAACGGCCGCTGCCGCACGCGATTCGTCCGATCTACGTGCGGCGGTCCGACGCGGAGCTCGCCGCGGACCGCCGGGCGGCGCCGCGGTGACGAGTATCGTGAGACCACACTACTGGATCGAGCCGCTCGGCGGGGACGCGGACCTCGAGGGCGTCCTGGAGGTCGAAGCGGAGTCTTTTACCAACCCGTGGACACGCGACATGTACTCCTGGGAGCTGCAAAACCGCTCCGTCTGCCACATCCTCATCGTTCGAACCGAGGAGTGTTTAGTCGCCGGATTCTGTGCCTTCTGGCTGGTCTTTGACGAGATCCACATCAACAACCTGGCGATGCGGCCCCGGTTTCGCGCCCAGGGGATCGGCACCGCGCTACTCCATCACGTGCTGGCCGAGGCAAAGACGCTTGGCGCGCGGCGTGCAACACTCGAGGTTCGAGCCTCGAACGCGCAGGCGCGCCGCCTGTACGAACGGCTGGGGTTTTACGTGGCGGGGACGCGCCGGAATTACTACACGAATCCGGTGGAAGACGCCCTGATCCTCTGGCGGGACGAGCAGAACTCAGCCGCCCCTCCTGTCGAGACAGGGTAGCCACATAGGTAACGTCTATGTTAACGTTCGCCTAAGCTAAAAGGAGGGGCGGCCTATGAACGCAGCGGAAGCGCAGGAGGTAAAAAACCTGTTGCTGCAGCAAGACGACCAGTTTCGCCAGCTCGTAGAACAGCACCATCAGCTGGACCACCGCCTGCACGAACTCACCGACAAGCACTACCTTTCAGCCTCCGAACAAGTCGAAGAAATCACCCTGAAAAAGCGGAAGCTTGCCCTGAAAGATCGAATGGAAGAAATGGCGCGCGATTACGCCCACGCGCATAGCGGCGCCTAAGCGTCCTCCGACACGACTTTAGAAACCGGGTTTAATCTTCCCGCGCGAGTCGGGGGAACATTAAACCCGGTTTCGTTTATATGCGTATCGATCCCGCCGGCTGGCCCTTCATTCTTGGCGCACTCGTGCTCGCCCTGATCGGCGCGTTCGCGGTGCATCCCCTCGCCGGCGTTGTCCTGCTGGTGCTCTCGGGATTTTTCCTGTTCTTCTTCCGCGACCCGGATCGCACGGTCACCCGGGTGGACAAAGCTGTGCTGTCGCCTGCCGACGGACGCGTGATGGTGGCCGGCGCGCCGACCGCTCAGGAGTTTCCGGAGGCGAGCTGGCGCCAGATCAGCATTTTTCTCTCGCCGATGGACGTGCACGTGAACCGCATGCCGGTGGGTGGCCGGGTTACGCGAGTGAGGTATCATCCCGGCCGTTTCCTGCCGGCGTACCGCGCGGACGCCGGCGATCTCAACGAATATACGGAGGTCTCGATTGACCACGGCGGACATACCATCGTCGTCCGCCAGATCGTGGGGATTCTCGCCCGCCGCATCGTCTGCCGGGTGAAAGAAGGAGAAATGGTGGAGCCGGGCGACCGCTTCGGCGTCATGAAGTTCGGCTCCCGGATGGACGTGTTCGTGCCGAAAGATACGGAGATCGCCGTCAAGGTGGGCGACCGCGTGGTCGGCGCCGTCACCGTGATCGCCACATTGCCATGATGGACAACGCCAAGGACATCGCCCGGACGCGGATCCGGATGTTGACGCCGTTACGCCGCCGCCGCCGCACCGACGGCGACCGCCGTCGTCTCCGGCGCGGCGTCTACCTGCTGCCCAGCATGTTCACCATGGGCAGCATGTTCTGCGGCTATGCCTGCATCGTCTATTCGATGCGAGGGGAGTTCGTCACCGCCGCGCCCTTCATAGGCTTCGCCATCATCGTCGACATGCTGGACGGACGTATCGCCCGGATGACCGGCACGACGAGCGCCTTCGGCGTGGAGTTCGACTCGCTGGCGGACATCATCTCGTTCGGCGTGGCGCCCGCGATCATGATGTTTTCCTGGGGCCTGCAGCCGCTGGGCCGGCTCGGGTGGGCGGCGGGCTTCCTGTTCGTGGCGGCGGCGGCAGTCCGCCTGGCCCGGTTCAATATTCAGTCGGGGTCGCAGGACAAGCGTTACTTCGTCGGCATGCCCAGCCCCGCGGCAGCGGCGATCCCGGCGTCAACCGTCTACGCCTATCCGTGGGGGATGCAGTCGTACAGCGAAGCGCTGCCGGTGCTGGCCATCGTCATCGTGCCGGCGCTGCTCATGGTCAGCACGATTCGCTTCCGCGCGTTCAAGAGCATCGATCTGGCGGCGCGGCGGAAGTATCCGATCCTGTTGCTGCTCGCCGTCGGCATCGCCGCGATCGCCGCGCAGCCGGAATTGGTGCTGGTCGTGATGGCGTATGCGTACCTGCTGTCCGGGTTCGCCGAAACGGCGTGGCACCGGTTCCACCGGCGTCCCGGGCACGAAGAACCATCCGTCCATCTGCCCCCGAGCGCCTGATCCGGCTTCAGCGAGCGATCGGTAGCGACAGTTCCACCGTCGTGCCGCGGTCACGTTCGCTCCTGACGGTAATCGTTCCGCCATTGAGCTCGATGTTCCGCTTGGCAATCGGCAGGCCGAGGCCCGTGCCCGTGGACTTCGTCGAGAAGTAGGGCTCGAACGCCCGTGCCAGCGCTTCGGCATCCATTCCGGCGCCGGTGTCCGACACCCGGATCTGGACCACCGAGTCGACGGCGCGAGCGGCGACCGTCAGTGCGCCGGTTCCCGGCATCGCGTGCAGCGCGTTCTCGACGATGTTTGTGAGCGAGCGTCCCACCAGCGTCCGGTCCACGTAGACCGGCGGCAGGTTCGATGCAACATCCACCGTGAACGTGATGCGATCGCGGAGACCCACCTCGTAGGGATCGACCGCCTCATGGACGAGGTCCGGCACGGCGACTGGCGAGGGACGGACCGCGGGGGAGGACGCAAAACTCGAAAATTCTGAAGCAATCTGCCGGAGCAGCTTGACCTGCGTCAGAATCGTGCCGACGCATTCCTCCAGCACGGGGCTGAGCGGCTGACCGCGATCGGCATGGACCCGGCGCAGATGCTCGGCGTTCAGCTGGATGGGCGTCAGCGGGTTCTTGATCTCGTGAGCCACCTGGCGCGCCATCTCGGCCCATGCCTCGAGGCGATGGGTCTGCTCGAGTTCCTTCTGCTGCCGCTGGAGCTCGCCCGCCATGCGGTTGAAGTCCTCGACGAGACGGCGCAATTCATCCGACGAGGTGGCGGCGATCCGCACGTCGAGGTCGCCGCGGGCCAGCCGCCTCGTCGCGCGGGTCAACCGTTTGACCGGATCGGCGATGCGCTCCGCGAGCCAGTAGCCGATGCCGGCGCCGCAGAAGACGAAGAAGAGCGCGCCGAGGAGCACGCGTCGATCGAGCGTGTCGATCTGATCCTCGATCTGGATTTCGCGAGACGTCAGTGGCACGGTCAGTAGGGCGTCGAGCCCGCGAATGCTCATGGACGTGCCCGCCACGAGGTAGCTCAAAGGGCCAACTTGCTCGCGGACGACCGTCGTCGCACTGTTCTCGAGTTCGAGGGCGCGGTAAACGTCGGCAGGGGTACGCGTCGGGAGCACGCCTGACGCGAACAGGTTGCGCTCGCTCGTGGCCTGCAGACGCGGGCCCGTAAAGATGTTGACGTCCTGGTCGATCAGCCGGCTGACCCAGACGACGAGGTTGTCGTCGACGCCCGCGCCCTGTTGCGCCGCCCGGGGCGCAACGAGGTCCTCGACTACCCGTCGCGCGGCCGAGGCGGTGCGCACGGCTTCCTGCTCGACATTGGCGCGCATTTCGTCGGCCACATACGTGCGCGTGGCGATCGCCAGGGCCGCGACCGGCACGACGATCGCGGCGATGAAGGCGAGCAGGAGCTTGCGGTAGAAGCTGGCGCGGATTTCGCGAAGCAGGGCGCGTGCCGTCGTGCCACGGCGGCTGAATGCCCCATGCAGCGCGGTCACGACGACGAGCAGGAGATACGTGCCCCACGCGATGATGGTCAGCTCGGCCAGGTTGACGAGATGATCGAGCGCGGAGGCGATAGGGAAGCCCAGCGCGTAAATGCCACCGCGGTCGTTGAGAACATAGACGTCGTACCCGGTATCGCCCCTGCGCAGTTCGGCCCAGAACGGGGTGCGCGACTGTTCAATCCGGCTGAACGCGGGGTCGTCGAGTGGCCATGCGGTGACGTTGGATGCATACAGCGGCCTCCGGCTCCAGCCGTAGACCGCGAACTCGATGTCGCGGCCGGAAATGCCCTCGCCACGAAGCGGATCGGCTGGGCGCATCAACTCGACATACGGGTTCTGCGACAGGATGAAAGGCAGGTTTGCGTAATCGAGGATTGCGTGCACCACGATCGATCCGGCCGGGCGGCCGCTGACGTCGCACAGCGCGCGGCCGGCGTGCAGGATCCGGCGCTCCTCCGCGAAGAACGGCGACACCCCTTCGTAGATCGCCCACTCGCACGTCTCTTCGTCGGAGCGGGGCACCGCGGTCAGGTCTTCCGGAAGGTTGAACGCGAAGCGACTGGTAAGCCGGCCGTCCGCGCCGTAGAGCTCGACCGACGAGGTGATCGGATACATCGCGAGGCCGGTGACGCGCCAGACCTGGAACGCGCGATCGGTTGGCGCTTCGCCGTCCTCCGGCCCGGGAGGCGCGGTTGCCAGTTCCGCCAGCCCGGGAAACTGATCGATTTGCGCAAGGCTCTCCTGCATCAGCCGCTGCACGGTCTGACGCTGGTTGATCGCCTGCGGCGCGTACCGCGTTTCAACCAACTGTGACTTCGCCTGCCACCCGAGCTGGAACATCGAGGGATAGAAAGCGAACGCCGGTACCAGCAGGCCAAACGTCATCAGCATCAAGCGGTAGGCCTGCGATCCGTGCCGGTACCGCGCCTTGAGCCGCGTGGCGAAAATGACGATCGCAATCGTCGCTGACGCGGCGACGAGCGGCGGAAGCAGCTGCGAGAAGGGCACGTCCGCGGCGAGCTGCCACAAGACGAGGGGTAGTGCCCACAGGCCGATCATCGCGACGCGAAGGCCGACGTCGGGGCGAGGCACAGCCCAACTTGCGACCGCGGCGCGCAGGATGACGACGCAGCACCCGAGGACCGAGGCATGCCACACGATCAACGCCATCTGGAGCGCGAGGCGAGGCATGCTCCACGGATGCAGCGAGAAGTGCAGCAGGTCGAGCGTCGTGTTGGCGACCGTGTCGCGCAGCAGCGCGTGATGCAGCGTCAGCAGCGCCGCGATGGCGGTACCGGCGGCGAGCTGGACCGCAACAAAGCTGGCGGTTGCGGCGGTGCCGGCCACGCGGCGCCGGCGGTGCCACCTCGTGAGGCGCCACGCCTCGACGGTGTAGATCAACAGTGCGACGAGGCTGCCGGCGGCGATGCCGGTCATCAGGAAGTCGAACGGTGACGACAGGAACGGGCGGAGCAGTGGAGAGGCGTACTCCGTGCCCGAGAACAGCGAATAGTCGGACCAGTCGGCTGGCGATGCCAGTCGCAGCAGCGCCCGGCTGGCGATGACGACACCCGCCACCACCGCCACCGCGAGCGCGTACGCCGCCGCGTTTGACGATCGGTTCCGCCAGTCGAGCAGCGGGCCGGCCAGCAGCGCCAGCGCGATCGCCATCACGATCAGCGCCAGCGACACGGTTGCGCGGCGCCACCGGTTCCGCGTACGCGCCAGATCCGCCGCGTCGAGTGTGGCGGTGAAGAGACGTGCGCCGGACGGCGCGGCCACCTCGAACGTCCCCTCGGCCTGAGTCGTCCTGGCGGCTTCGAACCGAAGCTCGATCGAGACCGGTGCCGGGCGGCTGTCGTAGCGGAACGCGTCGATGTCGGATCGCGAGGCCGTGGGCGAGCTCAGCGAGCGCTCGGCGGCCACCGTGCCGACGCGTTGTCCGCCGGCGGCCGTCACGGGTGCCACGTACACGAGCCGCAGCCCGAGCGCGCCCTGAGCGAAGAACCAGGCCTCGTCGCTCTGCAACCGGTCGGGCGGAAGCTCCGAGGGGCGTCCGTCCCAGGCCAGCGGACGTCCATTGATGCCGTACGCGGTCAGCGCGACATCGGCCTCGATTTCATCGACGACAGCCGTTTCGGTCGCGACGAACAGCCGCCGTGCCGCGGTGACGTCCCCCTGGGCGGCGGCGATCACAGACTCGGCATCGGCCACGCCCAACGCCATCAACCGCAGTTCTCGAGCCATCCGGTCGAAATCGGCGCGCACCGCCGCTTCGGTGCGTTCGCGGGCCTCGGCCTCATTCGAGCCAAGGTAAATACGCTCCGTCAGCCAGCCCACCGCCAGGACGAAGAGCGCGGCGGCGGCGCCGGCCACGGCGATCCGGAGGAGGCGAGCCCAGGGGGGCGGCGGCGCCGATGCAGCGCGGTCGGGGAGGCGCATCTGATTGATTGTAGGATTGAATAACCCCAGTGCCTCGTCATTCACTCAAGCCTGCGATCAAGCGCGGCGCGCTGCTGGCCGCCGCCAACTGGCCGGTGACGCTGATCCAGGCGTCGGCCGATTCGCTCTTCAAACTGCTGCTCGCGGCGCCGGTCATCGGCGGAATCTTCCTGGTCGCCTTGTCCATCGGCAGCGAGCCGTCGGCGCTCATCTCGCTCGAGTGGCGACAGATGGCCGCCACGATCGCCGCGTCGCTGATAGCGCGCCCGGTGGTGCTGACGTCGGTGTTTCTCGCCGTCGCGGTGGTCGCGTTCGGAGGATCGCTCTTCATTTTTCTCGTGAAGGCGGGCACGGTCGCGACGCTGGTGCAAAGCGACCGGGAGGCCGCGGCGATCGAAGAGCCGCCGCTGCGGCTGAGCGAGGTCGCGCGCGCGTCGCGCTTCTCCGTGGATGGATACATTGAGTCCGCCCGCGCCCTGTTTCCGCGTTTCGCGCGGCTCGGGTTCATGCTGATGGGCGTCTACGTCCTGTCGGGACTCGCCTTCCTCGTCCTTGTCGTCCGTCGCGACCCCGGCGAAGGATGGAGCCTCACCGCGCTGCTGACCCTCGCCTTCGTTCTGTGGATCACGGTCGTCAACCTGGTGTACCTGCTGGTGCAGATCGTCGTGGCCGCCGACAACTGCAGCGTGGCGACAGCCGGCCGGCGCGTGGCGGTGTTCCTCCGACGCAAGCGGGGCGACGTCGGACGCGTATTCCTGCTGGTGCTGGCGCTGATCCTCGGCGCGACCGGCGCCTCGCTCCTGGCGACCGCTGCACTCAGCCTGGTTGCGTTCGTGCCGTTCCTGGGGCTGGCGGCCTTGCCGCTCCAGTTGCTGGCCTGGCTGCTCCGCGGCCTGGTCTTCCAGTACCTGGGCCTCACGTCGGTTGGCGCATACCTGCGGTTGTACCGGGCTTCCCCGACGCGAACCGTCCTCCATGACGAGCTACGACGAGTTCCTCTCGCCAACGGGGCGTGAGCTCCACGAATCTGCCATTCGGCGGATGGGCACGGTCATCGCCCGTCAGCCGGACATGGTGTCGTTTGCCGCCGGCTATCCCGATCCGGCGTCGTTTCCTTGGGACGAGCTGCGCGAGATCGCGCGCGGGCTGCTCTCCGGCTCCGATCCGCAGGTTCTGCAGGTACGGTCCCACCCGGGGCTACGCTCCGCTACTCGAGGCGATCCTGCCGGTGCTCGCGCAGCGGAAGATCACCGTCACGCCTGAAGAGCTGCTGATCACTTCAGGCTCACAGCAGGGCATCGATCTCATCGGCCGCGTCCTCATCACCCCGGGCGACGTCGTACTCGTCGAGTTGCCTGCCTATACGGGTGCGATCTCTGCTTTCAAGAACGCGCAGGCTCGGCTCGCCGGCGTCAGACAGGACGAGGACGGGATCAATCTCGAGGACCTGGATGAGGTGTGCCTGCGGGAACGCCGCGCCGGGCATCGCGTCAACCTGCTGTATCTCGTCCCGAATTTCCAGAATCCGGCCGGCCTCCTCCTCGGGCTCGAAAAGCGGCGTCGCCTGGTCGAGTGGGCGGAGCGCCGGAATATGCTGATCGTCGAGGACGATCCCTACGGTGCGCTGTATTTCGACGACGTGGCGAGTGAGGCGGACACGCGCGCTATCCGCGCGATCGACCCGAACGGGCGGGTGATTTATCTCAGCACCTTCTCCAAGACGCTGGCGCCAGGCTTTCGCGTCGGCTGGATGGTGGCGCCCGCCGCGCTGACCGATCGTTTCGAGACGGCGAAGCAGACCGTGGACCTG
The DNA here is from genome assembly GCA_963750995.1 of uncultured Acidobacteriota bacterium. Classification (GTDB taxonomy): domain Bacteria; phylum Acidobacteriota; class Vicinamibacteria; order Vicinamibacterales; family UBA2999; genus CAVVST01. The sequence goes on from CAVVST010000001.1 coordinate 523,885, forward strand.
ATGACGGGGAGCCTCGATCAATGCGTTGTGTACGAATCGCTCCGGCGCGGCGCGCTGGAGCGGCTCGCGCCGTCGCTGCGCGCGCTCTACCGCGGCAAGCGCGACGTCATGGAGCAGTCGCTGCGAAGAGAGCTGGGCGACCAGCTCCGGTGGCCCGCGCCGAAGGGCGGGTTCTTCCTGTGGGCGACCCTAGCGCCCGGTATGGATGACAACACGCTGCTCTCGCGAGCGCTCGAGCAGCGGCTGGTATTCGTCGTCGGCAGCGCCTTTTACGTCGACGGCACCGGTCACGACAAGATCCGGCTCTCGTTCTCCGCGCCGACGGCCGAGCGAATCCAGGAAGGCGCCCGCCGACTTGCCGCCGCCCTGACGCCGACGCACACGAAATCAAAGTAGCTGAGTAAAGGCGTGTGGCCCCAGATGGCGTATCGCCGACCCTTGTGGCGCGAACCTGTTAAGGTTCGCGCCGTTAGGCTGGGAAGCTACGGCAGGCGTTCGCGGGCCAGGGCGCGGCCTGGCAGGCCGGTGATCGGTAACAGCGGGGTTTCGCGGAACATCAAGCCGGCGGGGCGCAGCGCCTCGACGACGCCTTCGCGGGTAACCGAGACGAGGGAGACGCGGAACGGTTTCGGCGCGGGATCGACCAGCGGCGGGCCGACGAGGTCGCCGGCGGCGGCCTGCGTCCCCATCGCCGCGCCAGTCTGTCCGACGAACACCGTGATCGCGGGCATCAGGCCTGGCAGCACGACGATGCCGCCGAAGGCGAGCGGCGGAGCAATCGGCCGCGTGCCGGTGGGCTTCTTCCAGCGTTGATTCCCGTTGCCGCGGTTCACGGCGCGGACGATGTTGTCGAGCGAGGCGAAGTAGACGAGGTCGCCGTCTGCCGCGGCGCCAATCACGTCGCCGCCGTTGCGCCATTTCCACTCTGGCCGGCCGCTGTCGGCATCAAACGCGTAGAAAAAATTGTCGGTGGATCCGACGAAGGCGCGATCGCGCGCGACGGCGGGGACGCTGATCGTTCCGGTCAGCCGCTGTTCCCAGATCGGCTCGCCAGTCGCCGACGCCAGGGCAACGAGCCGGCTGTCGGCGAGCGCGAAAAACAGTGCCGCCTCGCCGCCAGGCACCGCGGGATGCGTGGACGCCGCGCCGAGGGATCGCCTCCAGACCAGATGCCCGTCGGAGGCCCGGAAGGCGAGCGCTTCTCCCGGCTCGGCAATTGCGATCAGCCACCCGTTGTCCCAGGCGAGTGGTGCGGTAATGGCGCTCTCGACTGGGACCGACCAGCGTTCGGCGCCGTCGAGGGCGCTCAGCGCATGGATGCGCCCAGGCTGCACGACGTACAGCGATCCATCGGCAGCCAGAATCGGCGACGTCGTCTCGATCGGGCGACTCCACTCGAGCGTCCCGGTCTCGCGATTGAGCGCGACGAGAAGGTTCGACCGCACTGGCACGTAGACACGCTGATCGTCGAGCGCGCCTGGCGCCGATGGCGCCGCGGGCAGTGTGACCGTCCACGCGAGTTCGGTGGCGACCAGCGGCAAGGGCGTTGGTTTGGCGTCGCGCCACGCGCGCGCGATTGCGTCGCGCCGTCGCGTGCTACTGATTTCGGTGCTGGTCTCAGCACTCGTCCCGGCGTTGGTGCTCGTGCCGTCGACAGGTTGCTGCGCTTGAGGGCAGACGACCCAGGCGAGGACGAGCGCAGCCGATAGCAGTGCGATAGGAACGCCCTTCGACTTGCGCTCAGGGCGGCCTGAGCGTAGTCGAAGGCCGCAATATCTCGTGGTCCGCGCAACCAACACCACGATATAATACGCGTCGTTCACGCTTCTGCGTTCTCGGCCCTCGACAGGCTCAGGCCGCCGTGAGCAAAGTCGAAACAGCGACTGCTCGGTTCAGGTTCGGCGTGCCCCATCAAACCATTCTCGTTTTGGATTTCGGCTCGCAGTACACCCAGCTCATCGCTCGTCGTCTGCGCGAGCTGTCGGTGTACTCCGAGGTCGTGCCGTTCAACACGCCCATAGAGACACTGCGCGCGAAGGACCCGGCCGGGATCATTCTCTCTGGCGGGCCAAAGAGCGTCTCCGAGGAGGGGGCACCCAAGTGCGCGCCTGGCGTCTTCGAATTCGGCGCGCCTGTGCTCGGCATCTGCTACGGCATGCAGCTCATGACCGACATGCTCGGCGGTGAGGTGCGGCGGTCGGGCCACCGCGAATTCGGTCACGCGCAGGTGCACGTCAACCGCAACGGGGGACCTGGACCCCGGCTGTTCTCGTCGATCCCTCCGGAGCTGCGGGTCTGGGCCAGTCATGGCGACGACGTCGCCGCGGTACCCCCGGGCTTTTCGGTCGCGGCGACCAGCAACACGGCGCCGATCGCCGCCATGGAATCGCCGGACCGTTCGCTGTACGCGCTGCTGTTTCACCCCGAGGTCGCCCACACCGACCATGGCTCCGACATCCTGAAGAACTTTGCCTACAACGTCTGCGGGTGCGCGGGCGACTGGACGACGGCCGCGTTCATCGAGGAGGCGACCGAGCGCATCCGGAAGCAGGTGGGCAGGGGGAAAGTGGTGTGCGGTCTCTCGGGCGGTGTCGATTCAACCGTGGCGGCGCTTCTTATTCATCGCGCCATCGGCGATCGCCTGACGTGCATCTTCGTGGACAACGGTCTGCTGCGCTACGAAGAGGCCAGCCAGATCCGGACCCGGTTCGCCGACAAGATGCAACTGCCGCTCGACTTCGTCGACGCGTCGGACCTCTTCCTCGAGCGGCTCGCCGGCGTGACCGATCCTGAACAGAAGCGGAAGATCATCGGCGGCACGTTCATCGACGTGTTCGAAACGCGCGCGAACGAGCTGGGCGGTTTCGATTTCCTGGGGCAGGGGACGCTCTACCCGGACGTGATCGAATCGGCGTCGGTGCTCGGACCGGCGGTGGTCATCAAGAGCCACCACAATGTCGGCGGTCTGCCCGAGCGAATGCATTTCAAGCTGGTCGAACCGCTGCGCGACCTGTTCAAGGACGAAGTGCGGCGGGTGGGCCGCGACCTTGGCCTGGATCGCGAGTTCGTGGTGAGGCAGCCGTTTCCCGGGCCCGGACTCGCCGTGCGCATCCTCGGCGAGATCACCCGCCAGCGTCTCGACCTGTTGCGCCTGGCTGACAAGATTGTCGCGGAAGAGATCCGCAAAGCCGCGTGGTACGAGCGGCTGTGGCAAAGCTTCGCCGTACTCCTGCCCGTGCAGAGCGTGGGCGTGATGGGGGACGCGCGCACCTACGAGTACACCGTGGCCATTCGCGCCGTCGAGAGCCTCGACGGCATGACCGCCGACTGGGCGCGGCTGCCGCACGAACTGCTCGCGGCGATTTCTTCCCGCATCGTCAATGAAGTCCGCGGCATCAACCGCGTGGTGTACGACATTTCATCGAAGCCGCCATCAACGATCGAGTGGGAATAGCGTGAACGACTTCGTTCATCTCCACCTCCACACCGAGTTCTCGCTGCTGGACGGCGCGTGCCGCATCGACGAACTGCTGGACGAAGCGGTCAAGCTGAAGATGCCGGCGCTCGCCGTCACGGAGCACGGCAACATGTTCTCGTCGGTCGTGTTTCACGACCACGCCCGCGATCGGGGTCTCAAACCGATCCTCGGCTGCGAGGTCTACGTCGCGTCGGGCAGCCGGTTCGACAAAACCGGGCCCCAGAGTGAAACCAATCATCTCGTCCTGCTGGCGGAGACGAACCAGGGCTACAAGAACCTGATCAAGCTCGTCTCGGCGGGATATACCGAGGGCTTCTACTACCGTCCGCGCATCGACAAGGATCTGCTGGCTCAGCATGCGCAGGGGCTGATTGCCCTCAGCAGCTGCCTCAAGGGCGAGGTCGCCAGCGCGCTGAAAGTGGAGCAGGCGCGTCCGGCGCTCGAGGCGGCGGCCCGGCTGCGGGACATCCTCGGCGCCGGCAATTTCTTCCTCGAGATGCAGTACCAGGGGATCGAGGAGCAACTGACCGTCAATCGCGGGATCCTGCCGCTCGCCCGCGAACTGAATCTCCCGATCGTCGCCACCAATGACGTCCACTACCTGCGTCAGGGCGACGCCTCGCCGCACGACGTCCTGCTGTGCATCGGCACCGGGAAAACCGTCAACGACGCGCAGCGCCTGCGGTATCACGGCGATCAGTTCTTCCTGAAGACCCCCGAGCAGATGGCCGCGGTGTTCGGCGACCATCCCGAGGCGCTCCGCAACACGCTGCTGATCGCCGAGCGCTGCAACGTCACGATTCCCAAGGGACAGAACCACCTGCCGTCGTTCGGCGTGCCCGACGGTTTCACCCTCGATCAGTACTTCGACCACGTCGTGCGCGAGGGCTTCGCGCAGCGCATGGCACGCCTCCGGCAGTTGGCCGATACCGGACGGCTCCGCCACACGGTCGATGAGTACGCGGCGCGGCTCGAATACGAGCTGGCAATGATCAAGGAGATGGGGTTTGTCGGCTACTTCCTCATCGTCTGGGATTTCATCCGCTATGCGCGGGAGGAAGGCATTCCCGTCGGTCCGGGTCGTGGCTCGGCGGCCGGATCGCTCGTCGCCTGGGCAATGCGCATCACCGACGTCGATCCGCTCGACTTCGACCTGATTTTCGAGCGCTTCCTCAACCCGGAGCGCGTGTCGCTGCCGGATATCGACGTGGACTTCTGCGAGCGCCGCCGCGGCGAAGTCATCGACTACGTCACGCGGAAGTACGGCCGCGAGAACGTCGCGCAGATCATCACCTTCGGGACGATGAAGGCGAAGGCGGTGGTGCGCGACGTGGGGCGGGCGCTCGACATGCCCTACGCCGACGTCGACCGGATCGCCAAGCAGATTCCGCCGGCGCTCGACATGACGCTCGACAAGGCGCTGAACGAGAATCCGCTGCTGAAGGACATGGCGGCGAAGGACCCGAAGGTCAAGGAGGTGGTCGACATCGGCCGCCGCCTCGAGGGTATGTCGCGCCACGCCTCGGTTCACGCCGCCGGCGTGGTAATCGCGCCTGGGCCGATCACCGACTACGCGCCGCTCTACAAGGGGGCGCGCGACGAAATCACGACCCAGTGGAACATGAAGGAGGTCGATCGGGTCGGCCTCCTGAAGATGGACTTCCTCGGTCTCAGCACGCTGACGCTGATCCGCGACGCGCTGACCGAGATCAAGCGGACCGAGGGGATCGACATCGATATCGATGTCATCCCGCTGGACGACGCCAGGACCTACCGGCTGTTCTCCGACGGCCAGACGTTCGGCATTTTCCAGTTTGAAAGCTCGGGGATGCGCGAGCTGCTCCGCAAGGCCCGCCCCGAACGCCTCGACGACCTGATCGCCCTCAACGCACTCTACCGTCCCGGCCCGCTGAAGTCGGGCATGGTGGATGACTACGTCGCGCGAAAGCAGGGAAAAACCGAGATCAAGTACGAGTTGCCGCAGCTCGAGCCGATCCTCTCAGACACCTACGGCGTGATCGCCTACCAGGAACAGGTGATGCGTATTGCGCAGGCACTGGCCGGCTTCACGATGGGTCAGGCCGACGTGCTGCGCAAGGCGATGGGCAAGAAAGACCCCAAGGTCATGGCGATGCAGCGCGATCAGTTCATGACCGGCGCCAGGGCGCAGGGGATCAGCGAGAAGAAGGCCGGCAAGATCTTCGAGCTGATGGAGTACTTCGCCGGCTACGGGTTCAACAAATCCCATTCGACGGCGTACGCACTGCTGGCGTACCAGACCGCGTACCTCAAAGCCAATTACCCCTGGCACTTTGCCGCCGCGCTTCTGACAATCGAAGCCCAGAACACCGACAAGCTCGCGGTCTATTTGAACGAGGGACGCGAGCGCGGCATCCCGATGCTGCCCCCCAGCATCAACGAGAGCGCGCTGAATTTCACGGTGGAGCCGGGCAGGGGCGTGCGGTTCGGGCTGACCGCCATCAAAGGCCTGGGGGAGGGGGCGGTCAACACGATCATCGCGGCGCGGGCGCAATTCGGGGGGCGCATCCCGGCGCTGCACGCGCTGTGCGAAACGATCGACCTTCGCATCGCGAACAAGCGCGTGTTCGAAGCGCTGGTGAAGTCGGGCGCGTGCGATTCGTTGGTGGGCGGACCTGAATCGTTGGCAGGCGGACCTGAAGGTCCGCCTCTACATCAGTCGAAAATAGAGGCCGACCTTCGGGTCGGCCTGAAGCGAGAATTTCGCGCGCGGCTTTTCACGGCGATCGACGCCGCGTGCGAGCATGGCGCGCGCACGCAGCGGGACAAGGATCTGGGACAGACGCAGTTGTTCGGCGGCGACGAGCCAGGCACGTCCGCGTCCGGGGCCGCGTCGCTCCCGATGGCGGCCGCCTGGACCGAGATCGAACAGCTGCAGCACGAGAAGGACGCGCTCGGGCTGTACTGGTCGGGTCATCCGGTGGATCGCTACGCCGAGGCGCTTCGCGAGTATGGCGCGAAGACCACCGGGGACCTGAACATCAGAAAAGCCGTCGGCGAAGACGAGGTGGGCGCGGTGGCGCCACAGGTCAATGAGTCAGCCAACGGGAATGGACACGGCAACGGGAATGGGAACGGACACCGCACCGTCGAAGAGATCTCGATCGGCGGCATCGTCGCCGGCCTGAGACCGCTCAAGACGCGCAAGGGCGATCGGATGTGTGTGATCACCCTGGACGATGCGCAGGGCAGCGTCGAGGTCGTGGTCTTCCCCGAAGCCTTCAAGCAGTACGGACATCTGGCCGAGGAAGGCCAGATGGTGCTCGTGAAAGGAAAGCTCGAGCGCGACGACGAGTCGGCACGCCTGCTCGCATCGGAGATTGCGCCACTCGGGATCGTGACCGAACGGCTGGCCTCGTCGGTGGCCATTACGCTGTCAACACCCCAGCACGGCCGCGAGACGTTCGTCCAGCTGTGGGACGTGCTGATGCGCCACAAAGGGGACCGGCGGGTGGCGATCGAGCTGCGCGACCCCGATCGCCACCTGCGGGTCAAGCTCGACGTCAACGCCCAGATCCGCGTCCGCCCCTCGGAACGCCTGGTGTCGGAGGTCGAAAAGATCTGCGGCACCGGCTCGGTCAGCCTCAGGTAACGTTGTGACCTGCCCTGTCCATGCCGCCTGATTTACTGGAGTTTGAAGAACCGGTCGGCGTGCTCCTGAAGGAGATCGAGGCGCTCTCGATGCTGCCGCAGACGCCGGAGCGCCAGCAGTCGATCGATCGCCTCAACCGGCGGATCGAGTCGATCCGCGGGCAGATCTACTCCCGGCTCACGCCCTGGCAGCGGGTGCTGGTCGCCCGGCACCCGAACCGGCCGACAGTGCTCGACTATGTCGATCGGATGTTCACTGAGTTCACCGAGATCAGCGGCGACCGCCGCTTCGCCGACGATCACGCGATCGTCGCCGGCTTCGCCCGCTACAAGGGCGAGCCCGTGATGATCGTCGGGCACCACAAGGGCTCGGGCGGCGACACGAAGCAGAAGGTCTTCCGCAACTTCGGCTACGCGAAGCCGGAGGGGTACCGGAAGGCACTGCGGGCGATGAAGCTGGCGGAGAAGTTCAAGCGGCCGGTCGTCGCCTTCATCGACACGCCGGCGGCCTACCCCGGCGTGGAATCAGAGGAGCGAGGGATCTCGGAGGCGATTGCCTACAACCTGCGCGAGATGGCGGCGCTCGACGCGCCGATCGTGGTGGCCGTCCATGGCGAAGGAGGCAGCGGCGGAGCGCTCGGCCTGGCGATCGGCGATCGGATCCTGATGCACGAGTTCGCGATCTACAGTGTCATTCCGCCGGAAGGATGCGCGGCCATCCTCTGGCGCGATTCCAATCGCAAGGTCGAAGCCGCGGAAGCGCTGAAGCTGACCGCGCCCGACCTGTTGCGGCTGGGCGTCATCGACGAAATCGTACCGGAGCCGGTCGGCGGCGCGCACACGAATCACGACCAGGCAGCGGCGATGTTCGACGCGGCGCTCGGACGCGCGCTGGCGTCGGTGTCGGCCGTGGACCCCGCCACGCGCCTTGACGCTCGCTACCGGAAGTTCCGCGCGATGGGCAACGTCGGCATCAGTGAACCTGAATGAAATCAGTCGTTCACGCTTCGGGGTTCTCACTGCCCGGTTCGTGTTCACGTTTGGTTCCTGTTCTAGGTTCGATGTTCGGTCCGCCTGATGGCGGACGCTACGCGCGCCCCGAACCTGAACACGAACCGAGACACCGAGAACTTAGAACAGTGAACGACAGGCTCTTATGACACCGCGGATCTGGCAGCCGGTCCCCTGCGACGACACGCAGGCGGATCTTGTCGCTCGCGAGCTGGGCATCTCGCCCATCACCGCCAGGCTGCTGTGCATCCGCGGGCTGGGCGAGCTCGATCGGGCCCGGCGGTTCCTCGCCCCGCGTCTGGACGACCTGCACGATCCCTTTCAGCTCGCTGACATGGCACCGGCGGTGGAGCGCATCCTCGGTGCGATCGCCCGCCGGGAGCGGATTGCGATCCACGGCGATTACGACGTCGACGGCGTAACCTCGACTGTCATCCTCCGGCGCGCCCTGGAACTCCTGGGCGCCGACGTCGTCCACTTCATCCCCGAGCGGCTGCGCGACGGCTACGGCCTGCAGACACCGGCGCTCGATCGACTGCACGCCGATGGCGTGCGGCTCGTCATTTCCGTCGATTGCGGCATTCGGGCGGCTGACGCCGCGCGTCACGCCACGATGCTCGGCCTCGACCTGATTATCACTGACCATCACGAACCAGACGACGAGCTGCCGGCGGCTGTCGCGGTGATCAATCCGAAACGCCGCGACTGCAGCTATCCCGACAAGAACCTGGCCGGCGTGGGCGTCGCGTTGAAGCTGGTGCAGGCGCTGTGCGCAAAGACCGGCCGAACGACGTGGCTGCCGGCGTTCGTCAAGATTGCGGCGATCGGGACGCTCGCCGACGTGGTCCCGCTGATCGGCGAAAACCGGATCATCGCCAAGCTGGGGCTCGAGATGCTCTCCACCGGCCGGCACAAGGTGGGTCTGCGGTCGCTGCTCGACGTCTGTGGGTTGACCGGGAAGGAGATCGACGGCTATCACATCGGCTTCGTCATCGGTCCGCGGGTGAACGCCGCCGGCCGCATGAGTACGCCGGACATCGCCGCCAGGCTGTTGCTCGCCTCCGACGAGATGATGGCCGACGAAGCGCGCGCGCTCGCGCAGCAGCTGGATTCCGAGAACCTCCGGCGTCAGAAGGAAGAGGCGGAGATCGTCGCTGAAGCGAAGAAAATCGTCGAGACCGACCTCGAGGTCGGCTCGCGGACGGTCATCGTCGTCGCCGGGGACGGATGGCACCGTGGCGTGATCGGGATCGTCGCGTCGAAGCTCGTGGACGCCTTCCATCGTCCAGCGATCGTCCTGTCGAAGGATGGCGACATCGCCCATGGTTCGTGCCGCAGCATCCCGTCGTTCAACATGCTGGCGGCGCTCGAATCGTGCGCGGACCTAATGACCAAGTTCGGTGGTCACAAGCAGGCTGCCGGCCTCACCCTCGAGTCGGCGCGCATCCGGGAGCTCCGGGCGCAAGTCAACGATTACGCCGACGGATGTCTACAGCCCGACGACCTGCGGCCCCGCCTCTGGATTGATGGTGCGCTGACATTCCGTTCGATCAGCCCGCAGGTCGCATCCGAGCTCTTCGCGCTGGCGCCGTTTGGCGCCGGTAACCCCAACCCGGTATTCCGCGCGAGCGGGGTCGAGGTGATAGACGGCCCGCGCCTGCTGAAGGAGCGCCACCTGAAGATGGCGTTCAAGCAGGATGGCCGCGTGCTGCGGGGTATTGCCTGGCGCGCCGCCGACCGCGAGGCATTCGTCGCCGCCAACCGCGGCGCCATCGACCTCGCGTTCTCGCTCGAGCAGGACACCTGGAACGGCGAGCGCTATCTCCAGTTGTCGATCGCCGACTTCCGCGCGCCCGATTCGAACTAACGGGTCAGCTGCATCTGCAGCAGCCCCGCGCGGCCGAGCACGCCGTACGGGTTGCCCAGCGTCTCCTGGATCTCGAAGTGGTTGTAGCCGTCGCCGACGAGCAGGGTTACCGGCTTGCCGGCCGCCTTGACTGCTGCGGCAAAGTCCCGGTTCTGACGCTGGAATTCAGGTGTTTCGAGCGTGCCGTAGACGACCACGACCGGCGCCGAAAGATGCTCGAGATGGCGCTGTGAGCTGAGTGCCTCGATGACGCCGGGCGTGAAGGTCACATAGTTACTTCGAGCCGACAGGCTGACCGGGTGGAGGTCGTACATTCCGCTGCAGCACAAGCCGCCCTTGATGATGTCGACCGGCAGGCCGAAGTCCTTTTGCCAGTCGGTCGTCAGTGCGACGCCCGCCAGGTGCGCACCCGACGAGGTGCCGGAGATATACAGACGGCCGGAATCTCCGCCGAAGCTCGACGAGTTCGTGTAGACCCAGGCGATGGCGCGCCGGACCTGGTCGGCCATCACCGTCAGATCACCCTTGGTCTCCAGGACGTTGTTGAAATCCAGCGCGATGAAGTGGGCGCCGGCATCGACAAAGGTTTCGCTCATGTAGGCGACGTCGGCGGCGCGGCCTGCGCGCCATGCGCCACCGTGGATGAAGACGTTCATCGGCGCGTCAGGACGTTTCGCGGCATAAAGATCGAGCGTTTCGATCTCCCTGCGGCCGTAGGCCAGACGCCGCGCCGGCCCGAGGCGCGCAATGGCTGCCGCGCTCTTCTGTGCGTTGCGCCGGTCGATTTCGGGTCGGTTTGGCGCCCAGGGCGCCTGGTCATACGAGACGTCGAGTTCTTCCTGGTCGTAGTCGAGAAAGACGATGGGACCCTTCGGCTTCGGCTGCACGCCGGGCGGCATGTGCGTTTGCATCGACTGCGCGGATACCCGCAGACCTGCAGCCAGCCCTGACGCCGCCGCCAGCGTGCTGCCGAGCAGCGCGCGCCGGGAGATCATCTCGCCGCCCTCGCTGGATCACATGCGTTCATGCGACGAATGCTAGCACCGGCGGGGTAAGATCACTCGAATGGCGAGGTGGCAAAAGCACGCCCGGTGGGGCCTTGCGGCCTTCGGAGTCGTGTTTGCGTTTGTCGTCTATGCGGCGATTGGCAAGCGGCCGACCGCGTCGGCGGTGCAGGCGCCGGCTCGTCTTGACGCCAAGGCCATTCTCGAGAGCGCCAACGCCAGATTCCAGCAGTACCTTGGCGAGCGCCAGGACTACGTCATCGAGGCGGAGCGGCAGCTGACCTACGAGGGAGGAGCAACCAAGTTCGTCAACGTCGTCATCAGGGTGAAGCAGCGGGAGGGACGCGACTTCGTCGTCTCCGGCCGCGAAGCGCAGGCGGGCGACAACCGTAAGGACCTCGAGGTCAGCGGCGACGTCAAGCTGATCGCCAGCGACGGCTTTGTCGCGAACACTGATCGCGCCACCTTCAACCAGGACGATGCCACCGTTCGTGTGGCTGGGCCGGTGTCGTTTCAGAAGGGCCGGATGTCTGGCTCCGGCGTTGGCATGACCTACAACCAGATGACCGACGTGCTCACCCTGGCGCAGCAGGCGCGCGTCGTGGTCGCCGGCAACACCGGGAAACCTGTCAACGAGTTCAGCTCGGGGTCGGCCACACTGTCCAGGGTGGAGAACTATCTCGCGCTGGAGGGCGACGTTCACGCGCTCCGCGGCGACCAGGTGCTCGACGCCAACCAGGGACGCGCGTTGCTCTCGGAAGACGACGAGCACATCACGTTCATCGAGCTGCGCGGCGACTCGCAGGTGGCGGGCGGATCCGCGTTCGAGTCGATGACGGCGATCGACATCGATCTTGACTACACCGATGACGGGTCGATTCTCGAACGGGCGCAATTGACGGGCAACGGTGTCATCAAGATGGCCGGCGGGGAAGAGGGACCGGGACGCCAGTTCGCCGGGGACGTGCTGGAGCTCGCGTTTGCGCCGGACGCCTCGCTGACGAAAGCCGTGGGCCGCGGCAATGTCGTCGTGGATTTGCCCGCTTCGCCAGGCGCACCCGCCCGAAGTGTGCGCGCGCAGGCATTCGAGGCGACCGGCACGGCGGGCAAGGACCTGGATGCGGCCCGGTTCGACGACCAGGTCGAGTACCGGGAAGGCGCCGCCCCGGGGCGGGCGGCGCGGACGGCACGTTCCAACACGCTGCGAATCGCGCTGGCGGGTGACGAGGTAACGAGCGCGACGTTCACCGGCGCCGTGAAGTTCGAAGACCAGGGCTTGCAGGCGTCCGGTGCGCAAGGTGAGTACGACCCGGCCGAGGGTACGCTGAGGCTGTCGGGCACGGACGCCGGCGGCACCCCACGCGTGGCCGACGCGGAGATCGAGATTGAGGGCGCGGCTATCGACGTCACTCTCCAGGGACGGCGGATGGCGGCGCGGGGAAACGTCCGGACGCTCCTGCGCCCGGGGGCGGCAAAGAACCGGCTCCCGGGCCTGCTGCAGCAGGGCCAGCCCGCCAACGCCAGCGCCAACACGCTCGAGTACGACGGCGATGCGGGGAAGGCCGTCTACACCGGGGCCGCGGCGCTGTGGCAGGGTGAAACCGCCATTCGCGGCAACACGATCGCCCTGGATCAAATCCGCGGCGATCTCGTCGCGACCGGCGCGGCCCGTTCGACGGTTGCGCTCGATACCGGCGCGTCCGTCGGGTCGGCCAACGAGATCCGGTATACCGACAGGGCGCGTACGCTGACGTACGAGAGTCCGCCTCCGCCGAAGCCGGTCGCGCCAGTCGCGGTCGTTCCGCCGGGCGCCGCCGCGCCGCGGGCCGTCGTGGGACCACCTGTTGCCCCGGTTCCCTACGTGCCCTCACGAATGAGCGGCGCGCAGGGCGACGTCACCGCCACGCGAATTGAGCTGGTGCTCGCAAGCAAGGGTTCGGTGCTCGATCGCCTCGAGGCATACGGGCTCGTCAGCGTGCGGGTCGATACGCGGATCGGGACCGCCGATCGGCTCACCTACTTCGCTGAAGACGGCCGTTACGTGATGACGGGAATCGCGACCGTACCGGTGAAGATCGTGGAGGAATGCCGCGAGACCATCGGCCGCACGGTGACCTTCTTCAAGTCCTCCGAACGCATCATCGTCGACGGCAACGAGGAAGTGCGCACGCAGTCGAAGCGCGGCGGACCGTGCCCGGCGCCGCCCGCGCGTTGATGTCAACGCTCCAGACCCACGAGCTGACCAAGTCGTACGGCGGGCGCACGGTGGTGCGTGGCGTCAGCCTCGAAGTGGCCTCGGGGGAAGTCGTCGGTCTGCTCGGCCCGAACGGTGCCGGAAAAACCACCACGTTCTACATGACGGTCGGCTTGACCGCCCCCGACGCGGGCCGGGTCGTCCTCAACGGGGAAGACGTCACCGACGATCCGATGTACGTCCGCGCCCGGAAGGGTATCGGCTACCTGCCCCAGGAGCCGTCCATTTTCCGGGGCCTGACCGTGGAGCAGAACATCATTGCCATTCTGGAAACGCTCGATCTGACCGCGGCCGAGCGGCGCGCGCGGCTGGATGAACTGCTTGGCGAGCTGAACCTGACGCCGCTGGCCAAAGCCCCCGCCTATACGCTGTCGGGCGGCGAGCGGCGACGCGCGGAGATCACACGAGCGCTCGTGGTTTCACCTCGCTTCATGCTTCTGGACGAGCCGTTCGCGGGGATCGATCCGATCGCGGTGACCGATATTCAGAAAATCATCTTTCACCTGAAGACGCGCGGCATCGGTTTGTTGATCACGGACCACAACGTTCGTGAAACGCTGCGCATTACTGACCGGGCATATATCGTGCACGATGGTGCAATCTTCAAGAGCGGCACGCCCGATTCGCTGGCGGCCGACGAGGACGTGCGCCGGATTTATCTGGGGACCGAGTTCCGCTTGGACTAATATGTTTTTTGGTGCCAAGGAGCCGATACTGACCGTCTGATCATGGCGATTTCGCAGAAGCTGCACACCAAACTCGTCCAGAAGCTGATTCTAACGCCATCGCTACAGCAGGCGATCAAGCTCCTGCCGATGTCAACGCTCGAGCTATCGGAACTGCTCAACCAGGAAATGGTCGAGAACCCGATGCTCGAAGAGGTGCCAACGGAAGAGCTGCAGCCGGTTGAGGCGGCTCAGGAAAAGCAGGAAGAGAAGCCCCCCGACAACAAGTCCGACACCTGGGACGACCAGGACTACGAGTACTTCTTCGGCGACTACCTGGACGACGGCTATCGGCCCAGGACGCCGACGGAGGTGAAGGAACTACCCCCGATCGAGAACACCCTCTCGACGGCCGCGTCGCTCTCCGACCACCTGCTGTGGCAGCTGTCCATGCAGACGGATGACGCGGTCGTCCGGGAGATCGGCGAGGCGATCATCGGCAACCTCGACGATGACGGCCAGCTCGTCGCCACCGTGGAAGAGCTGGCAGCGATGGGACCCTGGCCACTCGAGGACGTCGAGCGGTCGCTGAAGCTCATCCAGGGCTTCGATCCGATCGGCGTGGCCGCGCGCGACCTTCAGGAGTGCCTCCTGCTGCAGTTGCGGCATCTGGGCATGGGCGGGACGCCGGCGGAGAAGATCGTCACCGAGCATATGCGGCTCCTGCAGAACCACCAGGTGCCGGAGCTGGCGCGGAAGCTCGGGATGTCGATCGACGATCTCAAGCAGCACATCGAGTTGATTCGGCACCTCGATCCGAAGCCGGGGAGCCGCTACAACCCCTCGCAGTCGCAGTACGTCATCCCCGACGTATACGTCGTCAAGGTCGAGGACCAGTACGTCGCGGTGCTGAACGAGGAAGGGCTGCCGCAGCTGCGGATCAGCCCGGTGTACCGGCGCCTGCTCGACAAGAGCGCGTCGGAGAACACCGACGAGACCCGCGCCTACGTGAAAGACAAGTTCCGTTCGGCGCTCTGGCTGATCAAGTCGGTCGAGCAGCGCCAGAAGACGATTCACAAGGTCGCGACCAGCATCATCAATTTCCAGCGCGACTTCCTGGACCACGGGATCGAGTATCTCCGGCCGCTCGTGCTGCGCGACGTCGCCAACGACATCGGCATGCACGAATCGACGGTCAGCCGCGTCGTCACGAACAAGTACATGCACACGCCGCAGGGCGTGTTCGAAATGAAGTACTTCTTCCACAGCGGCATCAACAGCCAGTACGGCGAAGCGGTGTCGTCGGTCACCATCAAGCAGCGGATCCGGAAGATCATCGAGCAGGAGGATCCGCGGCGGCCGCTGAGCGATTCGAAGATCGTGAACATCCTGCAGCGCGAGGGTCTGGAGTTGGCGCGCCGCACCATTGCCAAGTACCGCGAAGAGCTGAAGATTCCAACGTCGAATCAGCGCAAAGTCCTGTACCAGGCGGATCCAAGGTCCGCTTCGACGGTCCACAACACCATGCGCCTCGAACTTACTGGACGACACGTCACGATTACGCCCGTCATGCGGAAGGCGGTCGAGCGGCGCCTGGCGCGCCTCGCGCGGCTGCTCAACGACAGCATCGTCTCGATACAGGTGGTGGTGTCCCGTGAGAAGTCGCGGACCCACGTCGACATGAGGCTTCATGCCCGCGGCGATCATTTCCTCCAAGGCGCGGCCACCGGCCGCGACCTGGCGGCTGCGCTCGGCGCCGCCACCGAGAAGCTCGAGCACCAGGCGCAGAAGCTGAAGAGCAAGTGGACCGAGCGGAAGCGCCAGGGCGTTTCGGCGGCAAAGGCGGGATCGGCGGCGTCGCGGCCCGAGCGTGCGCGACGCGAGTTTGCCACGGCCTCGCCCGGCGAGGACGGCGCCACGATCCGGATTGTCCGCGCCCGTCGTTACGCGGTGAAGCCGATGTCGGTTGACGAAGCCGCGCTCGAAGTCGCGGAAGGGCGCGATGCCTTCCTGGTCTTCAGGAACGCAATGACCGACACCATTAACGTCCTGTTCCGGCGTCCTGACGGTCATCTGGGCCTGATCGAGCCGGAGGCGTAGGTGAGCGGGCCGGCTATCACCGTCGGCGGGCTCCTGGACAGCCTGCCGGAGGCGAAGGGTCTGCCGCTCGAACTGCTCAGCGGTTCCGGCGGCCGGCACCGCGTCATCACCAGTCCCCACATCCAGAAGACCGGCCTCGCCCTCGCCGGGTTCGACGAGTACCTGCAGCCGGGCCGTGTGCTCGTGTTCGGCGAGAGCGAGGTGCGCTTTCTCGACGCCCTGGATCACGAAGTTCGGCTCCAGGCGCTCGATGCGGTGTTCACACACGACGTCCCGTGCGTGCTCATCACCGGCGGATGGGAGCCGCCGGCCGACCTCAGGCACGGCGCTGAACGGGCGAACGTCCCGCTGCTGCGGACGGCGGTCGCCACGCCGCTGGCCATCGCCAAGCTCACGGCGGTGCTCGAGGACGCGCTCGCTGTCCGCGAGGTGATCCACGGCGTCCTCATGGATATCCTCGGGCTCGGTGTCCTGATCGTCGGCGACAGCGGTATCGGAAAGAGCGAGTGCGCGCTCGACCTCGTGGTCCGCGGCCACCGGCTCGTCGCCGACGACACCGTCGAAATCCACCGTCGCGGCGAGAAGGACGTGATCGGCACCTGCCCCGAGCTGACGCGGCATCACATGGAGGTGCGCGGCCTCGGCGTGATTAACATCCGCGATCTCTTCGGCGTTGCGTCGACGCGCGTCAACAAGCGTCTCGAGCTCGTGGTGCAGCTGGAACGCTGGGATCAGAATCGGGAGTACGATCGTGTCGGGCTCGACGACAGCTATTACGACCTCATTGGCGTACGGCTGCCGCTCGTCCGGATGCCGGTGGCGCCGGGACGCAGTGTCGCGATTCTCGTGGAGGTGGCGGTCCGCAACCAGATCCTGCGCGCGCGGGGCCGGCACGCGGCCCGCGACCTGGTGGCGCGGCTCGAACGGGCGCTCAAGACCGGGGGTGACGTCGAGGCGGATCCCGACGAGGACATCGAGCACGGGGGCCACGTGTGACGACCGTGAAGGTCAAGCGGAAGAAGGTCAACCGGATTCAGCGCCGGCCGGGCGGGCCTGCCTCCGCGACGAAGCTGCGTCGAGGTTACGCCGAAGGCGTAGGTGCTCGCAGACGCGGCACACGCCGCTTCGTGATTCTGACCGGGCTGTCCGGTTCGGGGAAGACGCAGGCCATCCGGGCGCTCGAAGACCTCGGCTACTTCTGCGTCGACAACCTGCCCACGCAGCTGATCCCGACGATGGCGGAGCTGTCGACGCGTGAGGATGCGAGCCCCGACAAGGTCGCCATCGTCGTCGACGTGCGCGAACGCGGCTTCCTCGCGCAGTTCCCGCGCATCTACCGGAAACTGAAGGCGCAGGGGCGGGTGAACCCGTCGCTGATCTTCCTCGAGGCCAGCCACTCGGCGCTGGTCAGGCGCTTCAGCGAAACCCGCCGGCCGCACCCGCTGGCGCCCGATCGATCGGTGGCCGAGGGGATCGCCGAGGAGCGTCAGAAGCTCAACGCGATCCGTGCGATGGCCGACCTGATTCTCGATACGTCGAACCTGACGGTCCACGAGCTGCGCGATATCTTCATGGGCCTGTCGCGCGACAACCGCGCCAAGGCCGAGATGGTCGTGAACCTGGTCAGCTTTGGCTACAAGAACGGCGTGCCGGTCGACGCCGACCTCGTGTTCGACGTGCGGTGCCTCGCCAATCCGTATTTCGTCGACGACCTGCGCGATCTCACCGGCCGCGACCAGGGGGTGGTGCGCTACATGCGCCGCGATGCGGCGACGATGGAGTTCATCGAGAAGCTCACCTCGTTTCTGAGGTTTACGCTGCCGCGCTACGTGCAGGAAGGCAAGAGCTACCTGACCGTGGCGATCGGGTGTACCGGCGGACGCCACCGCTCCGTGATGATCGCGGAGACGCTCAAGAAATCGCTCGGCAGCGTCAAGGGTGTGCGGTTGCGGGTGAAGCACCGGGACTCATGATGGACTTCTGGGTTCCGGGTTCTGGGTTCCGGGTTCGTGTTCCAGGTTCGGGTTCCAGGTTCGGTGTTCTTGGTTCCTGGTTCTACGTTCGAGCTGTTGCACGGCGGCAGGACGAACGCCGAACCTCGAACCCCGAACCCGGCACTTGGAACTCGAACCTGGAACACGAACCCGGAACCCAGAACCGAGAACCCAGAACGGCAGTCTAAGACTCATGGTGGGCGTCGTGGTCGTGACGCACGGGCAGCTGGCCGCCGAGCTCCTGAACGCGGCGGAGATGATCGTCGGCGATCTGCCGCGGTTTACCGCCGTGTCGATCGGCTGGCACGACGATACCAACGACGCGCACGAGGAGATCGCGGCGGCCGTGGCCAAGGTCCGGCAGGGGCAGGAGGGGCAGGCCGTCTTGATCGTCACCGACATGTTCGGCGGCACGCCATCCAACCTGGCCATGACCTTCCTCGGCACTGACGTCGAGGTGATTACCGGCGTCAACCTGCCGATGCTGATCAAGCTGGCGAATCTCAAGGAGAACTCGAATTTGCTCGACGTCGCGCGGGAGATGCGCGAGCACGGCCGCAACGCCATCTGGGTGGCGTCGGACCTGCTGCGCGGGCAAAAGCCATCGTGATCTCCGTCGCCTTCGCGGCCTTCCTGGTCTAGAGATGTAGATGACGCAGCGAGAAGTGGTGGTCTCGAACGAGCTCGGCCTGCATGCGCGGGCGGCGGCGCGATTCGTCCATCTCGCGACCCAGTTCACGTCACAGATCCGGGTCGGCCGCGATGCAAAGATGATGGACGGCAAGAGCATCATGGGGATCCTGCTGCTCGCCGCCGCGCGGGGGACGCTGCTGACGATCACCGCGCACGGTCCCGACGAGGCCGCGGCGATCGACGCGCTTGTCGGGCTGGTCGAATCAGGATTTGGTGAGGAATCGTGGAACGCCTGAAGGGAATCGGAGTCTCTGCCGGGGTGGCGGTGGGACCGGCGCTCGTCGCCATTCAGCGGACGCAGGTCATCAGGTTTCCCATCGCCGCCCGGCGGATCACGAGGGAGCTGGCCGCGCTCGACCGCGCCCGGGCGAGGTCCGAGGAGCAGCTCCGGCAGATCCGCGAGCAGATCGCCTCGCTGCGGGGGGCGGACCTTGCCGCCATCTTCGATGCGCAGATCCTCATGCTCGACGATCCGCTCCTGCTCGGGCGAGCGGCCGCTATCGTCAAGACGGAGCAGGTGAACGCCGAATGGGCGGTGCAGCGCGCACTCGACGAGCTGGCCGAAGTATTCAATGACGTCCAGGACCCGTACCTGCACGAGCGGAAGGGCGATCTGCACGACGTCGCCGGCCGTCTCCGGATGAACATGCGCGGCGAGAAGGGCGGCACCCGCGACCTGCTCGAAGACCTCGACGGCCCCTGCGTGCTGGTGGCCGACGAGTTGACGCCGTCGGTGGTGGCGCAGCTCAACTGGGACAGGATTCGCGGTTTCGCGACCGACGCCGGCAGCCGCACGTATCACACCGCGATCCTGGCCCGGTCGCTTGGCGTGCCGGCGGTCGTCGGCCTCCACGACATCAGCCGGCGCATCCCGGCCGGTTCGTCGGTCCTGATCGACGGTGACACCGGCGAGGTCATCATCGACCCGACGCCAGCGGACTGGACCGGCGCAGAAGCGCGCGCTCGCTTGTCGAAACCCGCCGCCGCGCTGGCGCGCCTGTCGGACACGCCGGCGGCGACCCGCGACGGCATCCGCATCTCGCTCCAGGCCAATATCGAGCGATCGGAGGATGTCGCCAGCGCGCTGGCGTCAGGGGCCGAGGGTGTCGGTCTGTATCGATCGGAATTCCTGCTGGCAGGTGGTCCTCCCGACATGGCAGGGGAGGA
The DNA here is from genome assembly GCA_963750995.1 of uncultured Acidobacteriota bacterium. GTDB lineage: Bacteria > Acidobacteriota > Vicinamibacteria > Vicinamibacterales > UBA2999 > CAVVST01. The sequence continues at coordinate 543,748 of CAVVST010000001.1, forward strand.
CGAGCAGTATCACGAGTATCGCCAGGTGGCCGAGCGCATGGCGCCCCGGCCGGTTACCATCCGCACCTTCGACGTTGACGAGCGTCAGCTGGCACGCCCGCTGGTGGATGCCGCGCTGGACGCGCGCTGGTTTGCCGAGTCGGGCCGCTCGGGACACGCGGGGCTCCGGGGCATCAGGTTCGGGCTGGCGCACCCGGCGATCTTCAAGACGCAGCTGCGGGCTCTCCTCCGCGCGGCCGCGCACGGGACTTTGCGGATCCTGTTTCCGTTCGTGTCGTCGGCCCAGGAGGTGCGCGCCGCCCGCGCACTGCTGGCAGAAGCGCGCGCCGAACTGGACGCCCGCGGTGTGGACGCGGGTCCGGCGGCGGTGGGTATCATGATCGAGGTCCCGTCCGCCGCATTTACCGCGTCGCTGCTCGCGCGCGACGCCGACTTCTTCACCATTGGCACCAACGATCTCATCCAGTACACGCTGGCCGTCGATCGGACTGACGAGCGAGTGTCGGATCGCTACCAGCCGCTCCACCCGGCGGTGCTCAGGTTGCTCCGGCAGGTGCGCCGCGGCGCGGTCCGGCAGGGCATCCCGGTGGCGGTCTGCGGCGAGATGGCCTCCGATCCGCTGCTGCTGCGCCTGCTGATCGGCTGCGGCATCACCGAGTTCAGCATGACCCCTGGCGCGCTGCCGATGGCGAGGCGCGTTGCCCAGGACACGCACGCCGGTGACATGGCGCGCATCGCCGCGCGCGTGCTTACGCTCGGCACGGTCGAAGAGATCGAGCAGACGCTGCTCGATGCCTTCGGCCGCGCCGGCATTCCAACGACGGTGACGACTGAATGAACGAGACATCCGTAACCCGCGTCGACAAGCCGTGGGGCTACGAGCTCCACTGGGCCAAGACCGATCGCTACGTCGGCAAGGTGCTGCACATCAAGGCGGGACACGCGCTCAGCCTGCAGTACCACAACGTGAAGGACGAAACCATCTACGTTCACAGCGGCAAGATGCTGTTTGAGATCGGGCAGCAGGGAGGCCCGCTCGAGAAGCGTGAGATGCGCCCCGGCGATTCGGTACACGTCACGCCGCTCACCGTGCACCGCATGACCGCAATCGAAGATTGCGACCTGCTGGAAGTGTCGACCCCGGAGCTCGACGACGTCGTGCGGTTGGAGGATCGGTACGGTCGAGTAGAGAAGCAGTAGGCTCTGGACTCAGGCGTCAGGCCCCCGGGGCTGTCTCAGGCCTCAGTGCTGGGCCCTGAGCCGTGCGGCCTGAGCCCTCAGAAGGGTATGTCGTCGTCGGTAATCGGCTCCATCGGCGGCTCGTCGGGTCCGCTCGCCGGGTGCGAGCCTCCGCGATCCATTCCGCCGCTCCGGCCGCCGCCGCCCCCGCCAAGCAGCGTGATGCGATCGGCCTTGATCTCGGTCGTATATCGTTTGTTCCCGTCCTTGTCGTCCCACTGGCGGGTCTGCAGCCGCCCTTCCACGAAGATCTGCTTCCCCTTGACGAGGTACTCCTGGAGGCTCTCAGCCTGCTTCCCCCACAGGACGATGCGGTGCCACTCGGTCTTTTCCTGTTTCTGTCCCTGCTTGTCGTTCCACACTTCGGTGGTGGCGAGATTCAGGGTGGCCACCGCGGCGCCGCCCGGGGTGTACCGCAGCTCGGCGTCGCGGCCCAGGTTGCCGACCAGGATGACCTTGTTTACGCTGCCCATTCGTTCACGCCTCTCTCCGATTTCTCGCTACGGTTTCGTCCCGAGCCGGCTCAGCCCCTGCTTGGCGAGCCGTCCTTCGTCGCTGTCGGGAAAATTCTTCGCGACCGTTTCCCAGGACGCGCGCGCGGCGTCCACCTGGCCGGCCTCGTTCTGCGACAGGCCGCGCTTGTAGTACGCCGTGGGCACGGAGTTGGTGCCGGGATAGTTCTGGATCACCAGATTGTATGCGGCAATCGCCTCCGGCCACTGTCTTTGTGCGTACAGGCTCTCCGCGATGTTCAGTTGCGCGTCGTCGGCCTGTTCCGAGCGCGGAAAGGTGCGGAGGAACGCTTCGAAGCCATTGATGGCGCTGGCGTACTGGCCGGAGAAGTAGTCGGCGCGCGCCGTCTCGTACATCCGCGTCGGCGACAATCCCGCGGTGGAGGGGAGCGCCGCGGGCGGCGGCTGGACGGGTGGCGCAGCGGACGCAGCCGGATCGACGGGCGCGGCCGGATCCACGACCGGCGGTGGCGCCTGCGCCGATTGCTGGAGCGCCTGCAGCGCCTGGACGGTCATGCGCATCGCCTCGAGTTCTTCGCTCAGCGACCCGATGCGCACGTTCGTGTCGTTCGAACGCTCCCGGATCACCTGCACCCCTTCGACGATGTTGTCGATGGTCAGCTTCTGATCGGCGAAACCCTTCCGGGTGGCCTCGCTGGCCTGGTCGAGCCGGGCATTCAGCGCCTTGATCGACTCGGTCAACGCCTGGTTGATCGCGGCCAGCGTAATCGCCAGTTGCTGCGTCTGCTCCTGCAGCATGCGGACGTCGGCGGTCATCTGCTGGTGCTCGCGGTTCTGAGCGCTCGCCGGCGGCGCCAGGATGGACATCAGCATCAGGACGAGCGCGAGTGAAAAAATCTTCTTCATGTTGACCCTCGTCGTGGGGTGAGCCTGGTCAGGCTCGCCACGCGGACCGGACCAGGTCCGCGCCACGGACATCACTACTTCGATGTAATCACAAAATGCGCGCGGCGGTTGCTGGTCCACGCCTTTTCGTCGTGCCCCTGATCGAAGGGGAACTCCTTGCCGTAGCTGATCGTCCGCACGCGGTCCCCGGCGATGCCCAGCGACAGCAGGTAGGTTTTGACCGCCACCGCGCGGCGTTCGCCGAGCGCCAGGTTGTATTCGGCCGTGCCGCGCTCGTCGCAATGTCCTTCCACCGTGATCATCCACGTCGGGTACTTGCGCATGATGGCCGCGTTCGCCGTGACAGTCGCCCGCCCGGCGTCGTCCAGTTCCGCGCTGTCGAGCGGGAAAAAGGCCGGTCTGAACGGCGAGTCGCGGTTCAGATCGTCGAGCGAGCGGGCGCTGATGCCGTCCTCGGCGATCGCCAGCGGCTCGGGCGGCACCGGGAGCGCCTCGGTCGACGGCGGCGGAGGCGAGGCTGGAGCCGATGCCACCGGTGGGGTGTACGGTGGTGCGGGCTGCGCCAGCGGCGGTTGTTTCTTCGCACATGCGGCTGCCGTCAGGCTGAGCAAGACCAGCACCACGCCGGCCGTGGCCGTTAACTTCTGCAATTCACGCGTGTTCTCTGCGCGTGACTTCGTTGAGTGCATTCGTCCTCGTTCACCGTTTGAGTTTTCTACCACTAGTTCGACCACGCGGGCGTGAAGTTATTGCCATCCCGCGTGACCTGCTTGACGCCACGGCCGTCGCGACCGATGGTGAAGATCTGGACGCGGCCGGCCCGCGTCGACGTGAACGCGACATGCCGCCCGTTCGGCGAATACGCCGGGCTCTCGTTGGTGCCTTCGCCGAACGTGAGCTGCCGGGTCGCGCCGGTCGCCAGGTCGTAGATCTTGATGTCGTAGCCCGGCCCGGTGCGCGCCGCGAACGCGATTTCGTTGAACGGCGGCGGTGACCATGTCGGGCGGTCGGCGTACGATTCGGTCGTCGTCAGTCGGCGCAGGTTCAAGCCGTCGGCGCCGACGATGTAGATCTGAGGGGTGCCGGCGCGATCGGAAGTGAACGCGATCTGAGTACCGGTTGGCGACCAGGTCGGTGTGACGTCGATCGCCGGATGGTTGGTAATCCGCCGCACATTGGAGCCGTCGACGTTCATCACGTAGATTTCCGGGTTGCCCTCGCGGTTCGACATGAACGCGATGCGCGTGCCGTCGGGCGAATACATCGGCAGCATGTTCTGGCCGACGCCCTTGGTCGGTTCCTGCTGGAGGCCCTGGTAGATCAGCGCGACGAAGATATCGGGATAGCCGCGGCGGTAGGACGTATAGGCAATGGCCCGTGCGTCGGGCGACCAGACCGGCGTGATATTGAGCTGGCGGTTCGTCGTGATCCGCCGGGGGTTCGCGCCGTCGTAGTCGGCCATGTAGACCTCCTTGACGTCGCGGTTCTCGACGGTCCCGACCATGCGCTCCCGGTTCCGGTCGGAGGAGAAGGCCAGCTTCGTGCGGGCGACGCCGCGGAGCGCGCGCTGCTGCTGGTGGACTTCATCGGCGATGGTGTGGGCGTAAAGGCGCGGGTTTGCGACGGTGCCGGTGTATTCCTTGGAGAAGACCGATTGTTGCGTTCGAACGTTGAACAGCCGGACCTCCACGCGTACGTCGTTGCCGGTGCGCGAGATGGTGCCGAAGAAGACCGCGTCGGCGCCAAGTTCCCGCCAGGCCGGAAACGCCACCTGGTTGGGACTGCGGGCGGGGGGAATCGTCGAGTAGGTGTCGCGCGGGATCAGGTAGAACTCGCGCTCGAACGCCAGGTCGTCCCACAGCACCTGGGTGATGGTTTTGGCCGCCTCGGCGGCATCGGGACTCGCCGCGATGAAATCGGGCACGGCATACCGTGGCGGCGTACCTGGATCGCCGCTGATGACGACGGCAATCTCGGAGGGCTGTTGCGGCGCGGACGGTTGGGGCGCAGGCTGCTGTCCCCGCACAACTTCCAACTGCCAATTCCCAACTCCCAACAGAACTGCAAGTACCACTGGTGTCAAGACGTGAGCTCTTGGGAGTTGGCGCCTTAGGAGTTGGCACCTTGGGAGTCGGGAGTCACGAATATTCATCTCTGATACTCGAATGTAATGTGAACGGGGAGCGTCGGATTGGGGTATTGAGGAGGAAGTTCCGGCAGTCGCGTGATGAGGAGCGCACGTTCGGCGGCGAGGTCGAGGGCGACGAACCCGCTCGGCCGCTCCACTTTTACGCCCTGAATCGATCCGCCGCGGCTGATGATGAAGTACATCACCGTGTTACCGCTCACCCCTTGATTCTGCTGCCAGTTGCGCTGGATCAGCGTCACCATCTGCTGGATGTATTCGGGGCAGCAGAAGTTGGCGACGTCCAGCTGAACGCCGCCGGTGCTCCCGCCCCCCGCTGACAGACCGAATCCCTGCCCGCGTGTTCCGGTATCGGTGCGGGTCACGCCGGGCTGCGGCTCTTCTTCCACCTTCGGCTTCGCTGGCGGCCGCCGCCGCGTCTCGGTTGGGACCACGTTCTCTGCAGGTTTCGGCGGGGGCGGCATGGGTTTGGGTATCGCTTCCGGCGGGGGCGGCGCAACCTCCCTGCCCCCTTCCATCGTCGCGCCTGTACGCGGGCCCGCCGGCCCGGCCAGGCTGATCGTCATGACCGTGCGCGGTGCCTCAGCGTCGACCCCCCAGTCGAACGGCCCGAACAGCAGCCCACCCACGAACACGACGTGCGCAATGACCGAGCCGACGAGCAGCCCACTGAACGGTTCCTGCCGTTGCCGTCGGGCGACGATGACGTCGGTGACCTCGGTCATCGTTCTCCCGGCAGCGCCGTGATCATGCCGACGTTCTGGATCCCCGCTTCTTTGAGCCGGTCGAATACGTCCATCAACTCCTGGTAGGTGATCGCGCCATCGCCGCGCAGGTATACGGTCTTGTCGGTGCGGGTCAGCGCGATCTGGCGGATGCGTTCCGCCAGGAAGTCGATGCGGATCGCTTCCTTGTCGATGAACACCCGGCGGTCGTCGGTATACGACTTCGGCAGGTCGAGAAACACGCGCTCGCTCGAGATTTCTGTCGTCCGTCCCGCCACCGGCAGGTTCACCTCGACGCCCTTCTGCAGCATCGGCGCGGCCACCATGAAGATGATCAGCAGCACCAGCATCACGTCGACCATCGGGACGACGTTGATCTCGGACATGGTGGGCGCGACGCGCCGGCCGCGCTGGTGGCGACCGCCTGCATTGGGCGCCGAGGACATGACTTTGGGCATCGGCTCTGCTCTGTATCAGTCTCCGCCTGGCGCTATGTAAAGTTGCGCTCCGCGATGTTCAGAAATTCGAGCGCGAAGTCGTCCATCGCGGCCGAGAATTCCTTCACCCGGTGCGTGAAGTGGTTGTAGAACACGAGCGCAGGAATCGCCGCGAACAGCCCAGCGGACGTGGCAATCAGCGCCTCGCTGATGCCGGGCGCCACGATCGCCAGGTTGGTCGAGCCGCTCGCGCCGATGCGCTGGAACGCAATCATGATGCCCACCACCGTGCCGAACAGGCCGATGAACGGCGTGACGCCGGCGGTGGTCGCCAGGAACGTCATGCGGCGCTCGAGCTTGTTCACCTCATTGGTGGCCGCGCGGATCAGCGCGCGATCGACGCCGTCGAGGCTCTTAAGGATTGGACGCGTCGTCCCCGTTGGTGGATTGGACGATGACCCCGTCACGGCGCCACCGACGCCGGCGCTGGCGACGCGAAACTGCGCGTTCATCTCGGCGTAGCCCGCCTGGAAGACGCCGACGAGGGGCGAGGCGGCCACCGTCGGGCAGACGGCCTGTACTTCCGAAAACTTGCTGCTACGGCGAAAGGCTTCGAGAAAACGGGCCGTATCGCGGTCCGATGTGCGGAATGTCCAGAACTTCTGAAGGATGATTCCCCACGACACGATCGAGAACAGCACCAGGATGAGCGAGGACGGCCTGGTTGATCGGTGTGGTTTCCGTGACAATCCGGATGACGATCGCCGCTCCCGGCAAACGGAGTCTCTTCAACCTGCACCTGCAGGAGGAAAAGGGAGCCAAGCGTGCGCAACGAAGCCTCCGATACATCGGCAGCGCGCCCTGGGACAGGCGCAGACAGGCGAGGGTAACACGCGACCAGGATCCTGTCAAATATATGATACGATGGAAGTTCCGCCCACATGCTCCGCCTCCTCCGCATCCGTAACCTTGCGGTCATCGAGGGTGTCGACGTCGAGTTCGAACCCGGGTTCAACGTCCTGACGGGGGAGACCGGGGCCGGCAAATCGATCGTCGTGGAGGCGGTGGGGCTCCTCCTCGGCGCCCGGGCGTCGGCCGATCTCGTCCGGACTGGCGAGCCGCACGCCGCGATCGAGGCGCTGTTCGAACATGGCGGCGACGAGATCATCGTTCGACGAGAAATCAGCAGCCAGGGTCGCAGCCGATCGTTCATCAACGGAGCGCTCGCGACGGCGGCTGCGCTGCGCGACCTGTCAGCGCGCCTCGTCGAACTCCACGGACAGCATGAACACCAGGCCCTGCTCGATCCCCTGACACATCTCCCGCTGGTGGACGCCTACGCCGGGCTCACTGATCTCGCGGCGCGAGTCGCGGAGGCGTGGGCACGCGTTCGCACGCTGCGCGATCAGCTCGAGCGCTCCCGGATGGACGCGCGCGAGAAGGCCGCGCGCCTCGATCTGATTGCCTTTCAGCTTGGGGAGATTCAAAAAGCAGTGCCCAGGGCCGGCGAGGACGACACGCTTGGCGCCCAACGTCAGGTGCTCGCGAGCGCCGAGCGAATCCAGATGCTGTGCCAGGAAAGCTATGCGGCGCTCTACGAGAGCGACGGGGCTGTCCTTGGATCGCTGGGCAGCATCTGGAAGCGGGTGGGCGAGCTTGCGACGATTGATCCCCAGTTCGCGACCTACGTCGACGCGCGGGACGGCATCAAGTCACAGCTCGAGGACCTGGCGTTCTTCCTGCGAAGCTACTCCGACGGAGTGGACGCGTCGCCCGGCCGGCTGCAGGAAGTGGAGGATCGGCTCGCGCTGCTCGAACGTCTCAAGCGCAAATATGGCCCGACGCTCGACGAGGTCATCGAGCGGGGACGCTCGCTGGCGGAGGAGCGAGACCTGCTCAGCGGCGCAGGGGCGCGCGCGGAAGATCTCCAGCAGGCGCTGGACGCGGCAGGTCTCGCGTATCTGGACGTCGCCCGCCAGCTGTCGAAGAAACGCCGCTCCGCCGCAGAGACGTTTGCGCGGGCTCTCGAGGAGCTCCTGGCGGAACTGGCGATGGAGCGAACCCGGTTCGAGGTCCGCTTCAACGCCGCCGAGGCGGGCCCGGAGCAGTGGAGCGAGCGCGGCATCGACGTGGGGGAGTTCTACGTATCGCCCAACCCGGGCGAGGATCTGCGGCCGCTCGCGCGAATCGTCTCGGGTGGCGAACTGTCTCGTGTCATGCTGGCGCTGAAGACGCTGACCGTCGGCGAGGCGGAAGGGAAGACGCTGATTTTCGACGAGGTGGACGCGGGCATCGGCGGCCGCGTGGCGGATGTCGTCGGCAGCCGGCTGCGGGCGCTCGGGGATCGGTTCCAGGTGCTCTGCATTACGCACCTCCCGCAGATCGCCGCGCGCGCAACGACGCACTTCCAGATCGAAAAGCACGTGCGCGGCGCGCGGACGATGACTTCGGTCGAGCGCCTGAGCGACTCTGGACGGGTCGATGAGATAGGGCGCATGATTGGCGGGGCCGCGGTGACCGACGCGGTTCGCGCCACCGCCCGCGACTTGTTGCGTGATACACCTGGTTCGCTGCGAGGGGCCCGTCCCGCGCTCGAGGCGAAAGGCGAAAGGCGAAAGCGAAAGTAGGGCTGGGTTCCGCGGAGCGGACCACCATCACCAATGGCGAAGAAATATCTCATCGAGACGTTCGGCTGTCAGATGAACGTGCACGATTCGGAGCGCATGGCCGGTCTTCTCGACCAGGCGGGCTACGAGCCTACCGGCGACGATCTCGAAGCCGACGTCATCGTCATCAACACCTGCAGTGTCCGCGAGCATGCGGAGGAGAAGCTCTATACCCGGCTCGGCGAACTCCGGGTCATGGGGGAAGAAACCGGCCGCCGGCCGCTGGTGGCTGTCGCCGGCTGCGTGGCGCAGCAGGAAGGACACGCGCTCCTCACCAGGACCAACGGCCACGTCATCGACGTCGTCGTTGGCACGCAGCGCCTGAAGATGCTGCCGGTCCTGATCGAGAAGGCGGTGCGCTCGCCGTTCGCCGAAGTCGACATCAATCCCTGGGACGACGTCAGTTTTCCACTTGGGATCGCGCACCGCGCCGATCCGGTCAAGGCGTACGTGACGATTATCGAGGGCTGCAACGACCACTGCGCGTTCTGCGTCGTGCCGTACACACGAGGCCACGAGCGGATGCGGCGCAAGGCCGACATCCTTGCCGACGTGCGCGACGCGGCCGCCACCGGCCGCCGCGAAATCCAGCTGCTCGGGCAGATCGTGAATCACTACCAGGCGCCCGACGATCCTGGCTGCGACTTCGCGCAGCTGCTGGCAGAGGTGAACGAGGTGCCGGGGGTCGAACGGATCCGTTTCGCCAGCCCGCACCCGCGTCACACTGGCCCGCGCCTGGTCGCCGCCGTGCGCGACCTGCCCAAGGTCTGCAAGCACATGCACCTGCCGGTGCAGTCCGGTTCCACGCGCGTCCTGGGCACGATGCGGCGCCGCCACACGCGCGAGGAATACCTCGACCTCGTCGCTGAAATCCGCCGGGCCATTCCGGTCGCGACCCTATCGACCGATATCATTGTTGGCTTCCCGGGGGAGACGGCCGAGGACTTCGAGCAGACGCTGTCGCTGGTGGAGTCGGTGCAGTACCACAGCATCTTCTCGTTCAAGTACTCGCCGCGGCCCAACACGCTGGCGTCGAAGCGGATGCCGGACGACGTGAGCGGGGAAGAGAAGACGGCGCGTATCGTGGCGCTGCAGTCGCTGCAGCGGGAGATTCAGAGCCGGTTGCACGAGCGGCTGGTGGGGGCCACGGTGGAGGTGCTTGTCGATGCCGCCGGCCGCCGCCGCCCACGAACCGGGAACACGGGCGAAGCGCAAGTCTCGGGGCGGACGACAGGCAATACCGTCGTGAACTTCCCGGTTCCCGGGGGACGCGACGCGGAGGCGTGGGTCGGTCGCACGGTACCGGTGACCATCCGGCGGGCGGGGCCGAACAGCGTCTGGGGACAGGCCGAGGGGCGGGCCGACGACGGAGAAGCCGCGGGCATCGATCCTGCGTAGCGGGTGCCGACCATGCTGATCGAAATGACCATCAAGGGGCTCATGGTGGATCCGATCACCAACATGCCCATCGTGATCCTCAAGGACAAGGACGGGGAGCGCGTCCTGCCGATTTGGGTCGGCATCTTCGAGGCGAATGCCATCGCGCTCCAGATCGAGAACATCGCCACGCCGCGGCCGATGACGCACGACCTGCTGCGCAACATCATCACTGACCTCGACGGGCAGGTCGATCGCGTGGTCGTCTCCGACCTGAAGGACAACACTTTCTTCGCCATCATCCATCTCACCGTAAAGGGCGAAGCGGTTGTCGTCGACGCGCGGCCGAGCGACGCCATCGCGCTGGCGCTGCGGACCCGCGCGCCGATCCTGGTGGACGAGACGGTCATCGACAACGCGAAGACAGTCGACTTCACCTCCGAGCGCGCCGACAGCGATCGGCTCCAGAAGTGGCTCGAGAGCCTCGACCCTGACGACATGGGGAAGTACAAGATGTGATGGTTAGCGGTTGGCGGTTCTAAGTCGCAACCCCGACCACTAACCAATGTCTGCCGGCCGACATGAGGCCGACAAGCACCGCTCTCCAGAAGGCAATCCCAACTCCCCAACTCCAATTGCCAATTCGGTCCGGCCTCGCCGTGAGGATGGGCGGTCGTCGTCGATGCGTACTCGAAAGAGCGATGGCATGGCACTGCGACTCCCCGCGTCGATCCTGGCGGACGAGAAGTTCGACAATGCGAAGACGGGCGGGCTCACATCCTCACGCCACGAGCGATCGACACCGAGGAGTTCGAGAGTCTCGGCCCGGACACCGGTCAAGCACGCATGTCTGCCGGCCGACATCGCGGGCACGTGAACGCTCGCTCACTAACTACTAACCGCTGCCAGCAACCAGCAAAATCGGCAGGCCGACATTCCTTAATGATTTGGGATTTCATTTTTGGGAGATTGACTGAAGTCCTCTACAACCCCTAGAATCCCGGCGTCGCTCCACCCCAAGATGTTCCGCCTCGCATGATCATCGCGATCGCCAACCAGAAAGGTGGCGTGGGTAAGACCACGACTGCGGTGAACCTCGCGGCGGCGCTCGCGATGCGCGGCCGCAAGACACTGCTCATCGATCTCGACCCGCAGGCGAACAGCAGCATCTCGTTCCTCGATCACCAGGCGATCGGAAAAAGTCACGTACGACGCAATCGCCGAGAGAGACTGCACGCTCGCCGACATCGTCCTGCCGGCCACGCTGCCGAACCTGTTCATTGCGCCGGCGCGGATCGGTCTGGCCAAGGTCGAGGCGCGGCTGGTGGGGGAGCTCGACGCCCACTTCAAGCTCAAGGACAAGATCGCGCTGCTGAACGGCGAGTACTCCCACATCGTCATCGACTGTCCTCCGGCCCTCGGCCTCCTGACGGTGAACGCGCTGGTCGCCGCCACCCATCTACTGATTCCCATTCAGTCGTCGTACTTCGCGCTCGAGGGCACCGACGACCTGCTCGAGACGATCGAGAAGGTCCGGCAGCGGCCCAACCCGGCGCTTCGGATCCTCGGCGTGGTCATTACGATGCACGACAAGCGGACGGCGCTGGCTCGCGACATCCGTGAGCAGATCCAGAAGGTGTTCGGCGGGAAGGTGTTCAAGACGGTGATCACGAAGAGCGTCAGGCTGGAAGAGAGCCCGGCGTACAAGGAGTCGATCTTCACGTTCGCGCCCGACTCGATTGGCGCGACCGACTACTACAGCCTGTGCGAGGAGGTCATCGAACGTGTCGAAGCGCGGACTGCCTAACACGCTGCGGATGCGGCATGACGAGCATTACGTCGAGGCGCTGACCGCCTCGGAGGGCGCACCGGTCGGCCGCATGGTACCGATCGAGTCGCTCGATCCGAACCCGGCTCAGCCCCGGCAGGTGATGGGCGACCTCTCCGAGCTGATGGCGTCGATTGCCGAGAAGGGCGTGATCGAGCCGCTCATCGTCCGCCAGGTCGGCAACCGCTACCAGATCATCGCCGGCGAGCGGCGCTACCACGCGTCTGTGCAGGTCGGGTTGCGGGAACTGCCGGTCGTGTTGCGCGAGGCTGATGACGCCGAGGTCATGGAGCTGGCGCTAATCGAAAACCTCCAGCGCAAAGACTTGACGGCGTTCGAAGAAGCGGAGGCACTGCAGCAGCTCGCGCAGAAGTGTCGCTACACGCACGAGGATATGGCGCGGAGGCTTGGCAAGTCGCGCACGGCGATCACCGAAGCGCTGTCGCTGAACAACATGCCCGACGAGGTGCGGAATCTTTGTCGGCTGGCCGACATTTCCTCCAAGTCGACGCTGCTGCAGATCGTGCGGCAGTCCGAGCCCAAGAAGATGCTGGCGCTGGTTCAGCGCATGGCGTCGCAGGGCGCGGTCACGCGTAAGGACGTCCGTGCGGAGACCGCCACGGTGAAGGCCGGGAAGCCGCGGCAGTTTGTGTTCTCGTTCAACCCACCCGCAAAGACGTTCCAGCTGCGTATGAGTTTCAAGAAAGGGCGCGTCGAGAAGGCCGAGATTATCGAGGCGCTCGAGAACATCATCCGCGAATTGAGAGCGGCCAGGTAGTAGGTTCGCTGGGGCGGCAGGTGTCCAGTTTATCTTGACGAAAAGACCGGCTCTCAGCCTAACGTCGCATAATATACGTTATGTTAACCAAATACGGTAAGTGGCGTTACGCGGTCCAGTTCTTTGCGGGAAACTCCCGGTCGGGCGCCTCGACTTCGATCGGCCCGTGCCGGGGGTGATGCTCCACTTCGGCACCGCCCCGATTCACCGCTACCAGGAATCCCACCGCGTCGTGTGTCTTTACGCCGAGGCAAGCAAAGGGGATCCGCAGCTCGACGATCTCGGCTGCCGCCGCCAGCAGTCCCGCGCATTCGCGCCGCCTCCAGGTGCCATCCGCCAGGCGTTCCTCCAAGAGCGCCGTGACCCCGTCCCGGTCGCCCCGGACGACGACCTGGACGCCAGCCGGCTTGAGGAACTTCACCCGCACATCACTCCCTGACTCGATCAGCCTCCGCATCGGTCCGGTGCCGTCGACCCGGATGTAGAGATGTCGCAGGTCGACGCCGAATTCGACCACCGAGACGATGGCGATCCGGTCGGCGACCTGGTGCATCGAGCCGGCCGTCTCCGAGGCATCCACGCATCCGGCTCCAATCCATTCGAAGTAGCTGGTCGTCTGGCCGTCGATGGTGGGATGAATGAACCCGGTCGGCGGCGCGACGCGGACGGCCGGCAGCGCCGTCGAGATATTGGTGACGAACAGCTCCTCGGGCACTGGCCGATCCAGCGCCCGGTAGACGTTGCGCACGTGCCGGCGGAACAGGTCGTCAAAGGCGAAGTCGTGCTCAGAGGAATGGTCGTCGCCATACCACCAGAACCAGTCGCTGCCTTCCGCGATCAGGATTTCCTCCCGCGCCCGGGCTAGCGCCGCCGGCGGCGTCGAGGCGGCCGCGGCGTCGAGCATCCGACGGGCGTCGACCAGCTGGCTCCAGGCGCGGTGATCGTCCGTATGGCCAATCCAGATGTAGAAGTCCCCGTTAATCCATGAGCCGGGGAAAATCGACGGCAGCGACTCGGCCGCCGCCGCGCCCGAGCACGCTTCCGACATCGTTACCGTCTGGAGTTCGGGATGCGACTCGAGCCTCTTGTACAGGGCGCGCAGGAACGGGCGGCCCTGCCCGTCGTAGTACTCCCAGGCATTCTCCCCGTCGAGAATGACGAAGATGGTCGCCTCTGCCCCGCCGGTGCGGGCGGCGTAGCGGCGGCCGGCGCCCACGAGCCGCTGGATGAAATCGTCCGCGGCGCCGTCAGCCGACCACGACGCGTAGCTGAAACCAATCAGGTCCGACAAGGCATGGTCGCGGAAGCCGCAGGCGACCTGCGGCGCCGGGGTATCCGACCACTGTACGGAGCGGTACAGCGCCTCGGGTTGATCGACGTGGCCCTCGGCGCCGCGAGTGAACGCGATGCCGCGAGTCCTGGCGAGGATCTCCTCGTCGGTCGCCATCCACTGGAATCCCGCGTCAGCGGCCAACTGGACCATCGCGTCCGACACAGAGCCTTCGGACGGCCAGAGTCCCACGGGCCGGCGGCCGAAGAGGCGCTGGTGCAGTGCCGCGCCGCGTTCGAGCTGCTCTGCTGCGTCGCCGGGATATCGAAACGGCTCGCGCGGCATGCGCGGAATGCGGGTGCGTGCGGAGGTAAATGTCCGAGTCGCACAGGAGCGGTAGGATCGGATGGTAGAAGGGGGAGGCCGACAGCTCGACCTGTCCTCGTTCGGCCGCCGCCGCATACTCGGGAATCACCAGCCCCAGGATCTCGAGTTCGACCGCGCGCAGCGTCGCCTTGTCCTCTTCGGTAAACCGCCGGCCCTTGGCCAGCAGCGCTCGCACCCGCTCGTCGCGCTGATGGTAGTCCGGGTCGAGCCACACGAGCTTGTGCCACACCTGCAGATCGCGCAGGTCGTCGACCGAAAACTGCGCCGCCTGCGATCGCGCGCTCAACCCCGCGCCATTCGAGCCCCGCTGCTCGAGGAGCTGCCGGTACCGGGGATAGGGATCGATCATGCGCGGCCGGTGCGCGTGGAAAAACTGCTCCAGGCAGAAGGCGCGTTCCTCTTCAGTCAGGGCCGCCGCCGGCTTGAGCCCCAGCTCGAGATGGCGATCGCGCGCCTCCTCGCGGGCGAAGGCCTCCAGTTGCACGAGCAGCGAGGGCACCAGGTTGAAGGTGGCTTTGACCCGCGGAAATTCACGCAGGATGGCCACCATCCCCCAGTAGTCCTTGAGCGCATGCAGCCGCACCCAGGGAAGCATGTGCTCCCCCGTCATGAGGTCCTGGTAGAACGGCTGATGCATGTGCCAGAGGACGGCAACGCGGGTCATAATTGAAGAGTCGGATGCGGATAATCGATCGCTATGTGATTCGTGAGGTGCTGTGGCCCTTCGTGATCGGGCTGCTGGTCTTCACGTTCATGTTAATCATTCCGTTCCTGATCGAGTACGCCGAAAGCTTTATCTCCAAAGGTGTCGCGATCCCGGTGGTCCTGCGGATCATGGCGACGCTGCTCCCCCAGGCACTGGCGCTGACCATCCCGATGTCGCTCCTGCTCGGTCTGCTGGTGGCGTTCGGGCGGCTCTCGGCCGACCGCGAGTTCGTCGCGATGCAGGCCTGCGGCGTCAGCCTGATGCGCCTGATGCGTCCCGTCGGCCTCCTGTCGGTGCTGGCCTGGATCGACCACCTCGTACATCCTGCTGGTTGCCGTGCCGGATGCCAACCAGCGATTCCGCGAAATCACGTTTGCGGTGGTGGCCGCCCGGGCAGAGGGGGAAGTGCGGCCGCGCGTGTTCTTCGAGGACTTCCCCGACGTCGTGCTGTACGTCCGCGAAGTTCCCGCGTCGGGAGGCGGGTGGCGCGATGTGTTCATGGTCGACAGCCGCCCCGGCCAGCCGCCCGCCACCTATCTGGCCCGTTCCGGTCGGGTCGTGATCGATCGCGAGCGACGTTGGCTCGATCCGAGCGGCCGCGAAATGACCGGCACGGTTGAGATGGTGCTCGAGGACGGCGCGCGCCACACCGCCGACGCCGCGGGCAAGTACGAGGTATTCCAGTTCCGCCAGCTGCTGCTGCGTCTGAACCCGGAAACGGTCTTCCCGCGCGAGGGTCCGACGCCGGGCGCGCGCGAGATGTCCATCCCGCAGCTGCGCGCCCGGGCCGCGGAGCTGGAAACGCAGGGCATCTATCCACACAGCGAGTTGTTCGAGATCCAGAAGAAGTTTTCGATCCCCTTTGCGTGCCTGGTGTTCGGCTTGATTGGCCTGGCGCTCGGCGCCAGCAACCGCCGCGACGGGAAGCTGGCGAGTTTCGTGGTCGGTGTCGGCGTCATCTTCATCTATTACGTGCTGCTCTGGCTGGGCCAGTCGTTGGTCCGTGGGCACGTGGTGCCGCCGTGGGTGGCGGCCTGGATGCCGAACATTGCGCTCGGCGGCCTCGGGCTGCTGCTGTTCCGGTGGCGCGACCGGGCAGGCGATCGTCAGATCCGGATTACCGCGCTAATGCGCCTGATCCCGACATTCCGCATCCCGCCGCTCAGGCTGCCGTTGCTCGGGACGCTGGATCGCTACGTGGCGGCGACATATGCGCGCGTCGCGGGCCTCGCGGCCGTCTCCATGGCCGGCATCTTCTACATCTCGACGTTCCTGGACTTGTCGGACAAAGTGTTCCGGGGGCAGGCGACGTGGAGCATGCTGTTCAGCTTCTTCTGGTTCATCACGCCCCAGTACGTCTATTACATCGTCCCGTTGTCGGTGCTGCTCGCGGCGCTGGTCACGGTCGGCATCCTGACCAAGAACAGCGAGCTGGTCGTCATGAAGGCGTGCGGCATCAGCCTGTATCGCGTCGCGTTGCCGATGATCGGCGGCGCGGTCATCGCCGGGGGCGTGCTCTTCCTACTGGAACAGACCATCCTCGGGCCGTCCAATCGCCGCGCCGAAGCGATCCGGCACGTGCTGCGCGGCGGATCGCCGCAGACGTTCGACGTGCTGCTGCGGCGATGGGTCGTCGGCAGCAGCGGCGACATCTATCACTTCGACTACTACGATCCGCGGTCCCAGCAGCTCAGTGGCTTGACGATCTACGAATTTGGCGACCGGATGCCGATACTCGCCCGCCGGACGTTCGCGGAGCGGGCCATCCACGTCGAAGAGGACGACGGCGATTCCAATGCCTGGCGGCTGGAAAACGGCTGGACGCGCGAGCTGACCGAGACCGGCGAGACCAGCACTTTCACGCCGTTTACACGCACCGAGGTCGGCATCGAGTCGACGGCATACTTCACGACGCAGCTGCCCGACGAGCGGTTCATGAGCTATTCGCAGCTGCGCGACTACACCGAGCGGCTGCGCGGCAGCGGCTTCGACGTCAGCGCCCAGCTCGTCGCCCTCGAGCGCAAGATCTCGTTTCCGTTCGTCACGATCGTGATGACGCTGCTCGCTGTTCCGTTCGCCGTGACCACCGGCCGGCACGGAGCGATGTACGGCATTGGCGTGGGGATCGTGCTCGCGATCACCTACTGGGTGGCGATCAGCATCTTCGCGGCGCTCGGTACCGGAGGCCTGGTAACCCCCGCGCTTGCCGCGTGGGCGCCGAACCTGCTCTTTGGCGCGGGGGCGGGCTATCTCCTGCTGACCGTTCGAACCTAGTTACCCAACAACCCAGGAACCTAGCGCATATTTCATTTGTACGTAGTGTCCGGCTTCAACCGGACTGCCGAGGTCCGCCTGAAGGCGGACACTACGTCGTTGTGAAATGCGCGCTAGCCCCTAGATACCAGCTACCTTCCGTATCGCACATCGTCAATCCAGATCGTCCCATTTCCCCCGAGCGGGGTGTTGACGGTATCGAGGACGAAGAGGACGCCCTGGATGCTGGCGAGATCCGGCTGCGGCTGCGACGTCGGGCCGCGCGGTGTCAGGTCATCGAAGTAAACAGTCACCTCGCGCGCGTTTTGATCCAGGTATACAGAACGGTGCCAGCGCTCCCCTGCCGTGCCGCTCGGATCGCGGAGCTGGACCGACACCCGGGTTGGACGATCGGCGCGGCCGGTAAATATCAGCTGCGTGAACTTCTGGATCTCGGGCCCCGCCGGCATGACGAATGCCGCGAACGGACTGGCTGAGGCGGCGCCTCCGATCGCGTAGCGCAGTGAGAGCTGCATGCCCGGGGCTGCTTCAATCTCGTCGATCCTGCCAAGCGACGCGGGACTCGTCTCGACGCCCCAGCCTGCCGCCGGTCCATCCTTGTACTGCACGGCAAAGGACGTCGCTGGCGGACGCGCGGCCCGGCGGCGGATCGACAGCCTCGCGTCCCACGTAGATCGGGTTCGACACGATCCAGGGGACGGCAGGTGCTCCCGGCGCCGCCGGGAGCAAGATTTCAACACGATATACGCCCGGTTCGGCGGCCTCCGTCAGTTCCACCAGCGGACCGGTACGCGTTTCGATGATGTTGCCGTCCCTCAGAATCCCGATCCTGGCGTCAGGAGGTGCCTGGACTTCGACGCGCAACGCGACCGGCCCATTGAGTGGCAGCACGTCGCCGGCGGCCGCCGTCGTGCTTCCGCTCGACGCCGTAAACGACATCGCCGCCGGCCCGGCCAGCGCGTCCACCGTTGAATAGAGATGCCCGGCGCGGATTGCGGCGATGACGGCTGGACCGTCAACCCCGGCGTCGCCGGTGAGCGCCGTTCCCGGCAGCGAGTTGGAGAACACGCGGAACACCTGCTCGTAGGATGGTACGTGCAGCGAACTGCCGGAGTCATACGGCTCCCCCAGGCTGCGAAAGCCGATGCGGGCGTGCGCGTCGGATCCCGCCACCGCGACCACGCGACGCGTACGCGTGAGGTTGTCCCATCGCTCGAGCTCCGCCGCCGGTCGATCGAGCAGGGCCGCCAGTGTCTCGGTGCCGCGGCCGGGATAAAGCAACATCGCGCGTGCCAGTGACCAGCCAGACTCGTCCCGCCATTCACTGTCGGCGTTGAGCCATTCGAGGCCGGCAGCCGGCGTATCCCAGGCCGTCCACTGCAATTCAGGCTTCAGCGATTCGGGATGGGCGGCGATCGCAAAGCCGCCGAACCGCGCGACATCCTCGAGTACGTCGCGCGCTTCCCCACCCAGCGGATACTCGGATTGTGGAAGGCCGAGCGCGACCAGGTGCCCATCCCCGGTGCTGATCTCCACCGCGTCGATGCATAGCACGCCGCTCCGGTAGCGAGGCGGATCAGGTTTCCGGGTCGCGTCGCCATGATCGGTGAAGATGACGAACTGCAGTCCCGCTCGCGCGGCAGCCGCGGCGATCGTTTCGGTGTCCGCGGTGCCGTCCGATCGGTCGCTGTGCACGTGAATCGCGCCGCGAACCGGCTGCATCAGGCCAGGCGGGACCGGCGGCAGGCCCGTGGCGCGAGGCGGCAGCGCGAGGTACCACGCGGCGCCAGCGGCTGCCGCCGCGCACACCAGCAGCAGCGGCTTCAGCACCTAGGCTCGCGGATGGAACTGGTCATAGATGCTGCGCATTCGTCGCTCGAGCACGTGCGTATAAATCTGCGTCGTCGACAGGTCGGCATGTCCGAGCATCATCTGGATGGCGCGCAAATCGGCGCCCCGTTCGAGTAGATGCGTAGCGAAGGAGTGCCTCAGCAGGTGCGGGCTGATCGATGTTTTCAAGCCGGCCTGGCTGGCGTAGCCCTTGAGGATTTTCCAGAACCCGACGCGGGTCAGTCCCGGCCCTCCGCCGCGGGCATTCACAAACAGCCTCGGGCTGCTCCGTTTGCCGAGCAGCGCCGGCCGTCCGTCACGAAGATAGCGGCGAACCCAGCGGGTGGCCTCGTCGCCGACCGGCACGATCCGCTGCTTGTCGCCTTTGCCGGTGCACGTCAGGTAGGATGCATCGAGGTTCACGTCGGCCGGACGCAGGCCGATCAACTCCGAAACGCGCATCCCGGTGGCGTACAGCAACTCGATCAGCGCGCGGTCGCGGATCCCACGCGGCGTCGCCACGTCGGGCTGAGCGAGCAGGCGATCGACGTCCTCGACTGAAAGGTACCGCGGCAGCGTCTTCCACGCGCGGGGCGGCCTCAGGTCGCCGGCCGGGCTCGTCCTGAGGCGGCCGTCGACCACCAGGAAACGGTAAAGGCCGCGATAACAGGCAATCGCCCGCGCCACCGACCGCGGCGAGCGTCCCTCGGACATGAGGTCGCGCACGAAGCTTTCGAGGTCGGCGCGCGTCAGAGCCGCGATCGGGCGCCCCCGGCCGGCGGCGAATTCGGCCAGCAATCCGAGGTCGCGCGCATAGCTTTCGACCGAGTTGGCGGCCAGCCGCCGTTCGACCGTGAGGTGTGTCAGGTAAGCGTCCACGAGGGACGCGCTGGTTGTCGCCACTCGATTGTCCGTCTGAATCGGTAGAATTGTAAGTTGAATGCGATCCAAGTGGCAGTCGCTTCCTACTGAAGCCATCAACCCCTCGAGTCTCGACATCGACAAGCTCGAACCCGGCGACATCGTCGATCTGATGATCAACGAGGATCGGAAGATGCTGGCGGCGGTCCAGCGCGAGCGCGAGCGTATCGCCGTCGGCGTCGAAATGATCGCCACCACCCTCCGCAAGGGCGGCCGCATCGTTTTCGTCGGCGCGGGCACGAGCGGGCGCCTCGGCGTCCTCGAATCGGCGGAGATGCCGCCGACGTTCAGCACGGATCCCACGCTGGTCCAGGCGATCATGGCCGGCGGCCGCGACGCCACCTTTGCCGCAAAAGAGGGCGTCGAAGACAACTACGAGGAGGGCGCCCGGTCGATTACCCGTCTCCGGCCGACGAAGAAGGACGTGGTGGTGGGCGTGTCCGCGAGCGGCATGACCCAGTTCGTGCGCGGCGCGCTGACGCGGGCGCGTAAAGCCGGGGCCCGCATCATCTTCGTCACCTGCGACCCGGGCACCGAGCTGCAAACCTTCGTCGACCTGACGATCGCGCCGGGCGTGGGCGCCGAGATCATTGCCGGCTCCACCCGTCTCAAGGCGGGCACGGCCACCAAGCTGGTGCTCAACATGCTCACCACCGGCGCGATGGTGCGGATCGGCAAGACCTACGGCAACTTGATGGTGGACGTCCAAACCGGATCCGAGAAGCTGAAGGATCGCGCGCGCCGGATCGTCAACATCGTCACCGGCCTCGAATACGACGACGCCGACAAGCTGTTGAAGCTGGCGCATTGGAACGTCAAGGCCGCGATCGTCATGCAGAAGACAAGCCTGCCCTACACCAAGGCGCTCACGCGCTTGCGAAAAGCCCACGATTCGATGCGCGAAGCGATCGGCGAGGACATCGAGCCGCGGCTGCGCGGGATGCTGCAGGGGGCGGCGGAAGCCACCCACGTCCGCGGTTCAACCAGCTAGGTTCGACGCCGCCGGACGATCGAGGAAGAACTCGACGCGCGGGTGCAGCTGCAGGAACGATGCAGGCAACCGCGTGGTGACGGGGCCTCGTACCGTTTGCTCGATGCACGTCGCCTTCCGCTCTCCTGTTGCAATCAGCAAAATCTCGGCGGCCTTGAGGATCGTCCCCATGCCCATCGACAGCGCCTCGCGCGGCACCAGCGCCGGATCGCCGCCGAACAGCGCTGCGTTGTCGCGCCGGGTGCTCTCCGCGAGCGTCACGCGGTGTGTGCGTGCGACGAGTTCGCCGCCAGGCTCGTTGAAGCCGATGTGGCCGTTGGCGCCGATGCCGAGTAGCTGGAGTCCGATGCCGCCAATCGCCGCGATCTCCGCTTCGTAGCGCTCGCATTCGGCGTCGAGATCGCGCGCCGCGCCGTTCAGGAAGTGAATCCGCGCCGGGGCGAGGTTGACGCCGCCGAACAGGTGCCGGTTCATGAACGCGTGGAAGCTTCCCGGGTGGGATGCCGCGACGCCGGCGAACTCGTCCAGGTTGAAGGTTGACGCGCATGAAAAGTCGGCGGCACCGCTGCGATGGAGCCGGCCGAGTTCCGCGTAGCTCGCGATCGGCGTTCGTCCCGTGGGCAGGCCAAGCACCAGCGAGGGTTGCGCCGCAAGATCGCGCGCCACGCGTCCCGCCACTGCGCGCGCGACGTCATCGGGCGTGTCGAAGACCTCGATCTTCACCCGGCCTCGATGTACGCCGGGATCGTGACCGGGCCCTTGGTCGCGGCAATCGCCAGCCGTACCGCTCCGATCGCCGGCTCGACGTCCAGTACCCCGACGACGCTCCGCGGCGCCACCTCCGACAGCTGCGTCGCGACGTCTCGCCTCAGCCACGGCACGCCGCGAAAGATGCCGCCGGCGAGCACAGTTGGAAACGACTCGCCCCGCATGCCCAGCCTGGTAATCACCGATGCCGCGGCCGCGGCGAGCTCGCTGCCGGCGCGCTTCAGGATCTGGGCCGCGACGGCATCGCCGGCGTTGGTCGCCTGCTGCACCAGCGCGGCGAGTCCCGCGATCGCCTGTCGCTGAAGATCGCGGTAATAGATTTCGTGGATCAGCTCGGTCGGGCTGGCGAGCCGCATGTGGTCCAGGATCATGTCCGTCAGCAGCGTTGCCGGTCCGCGCCCGTCGAACTGTCGAACGACCGCTGACAGCGCCGAGCGGCCAATCCAGAAGCCGCCGCCCTCGTCGCCAAGCAGATAGCCCCAGCCGCCGGCGCGCGCCGCCTGCCCGAGCGCGTTGCGCCCATACGCGATCGAGCCGGTCCCGGCGACCACGACCACACCGGGCTCGTCGCCGGCGCCGGCGACGAGCGCCACCAGCGCGTCGTTGACGACCAGCGCCTTCGTCTTGAAGCCGATGCGGCGCATGATGCCGCGAACGGCGTCTGCGTCGGCGGGCCGATCGACCCCGGCGATTCCCAGGCAGATGGCGGCGGGACGGACCTCGGGGCTGACCTCGGGATTGACAGGGTGCTGGGCCAGCACCGCCTCCATCACCTGATGGAGGACCTTCTCGACTTCGAGCTCGCCCGCGGACTGCAGGTTCGCGCCGCCGCCGCGCGCTTCGGCGAGCACCGCTCCGGTGTCGTCGGCGAGCAGGCACACCGTCTTGGTGCCGCCCGCATCGATTCCCAGCACGTACATCCTGTCATATGGTACTTAACGCATTTACGGATTGACGAATTTACGAATCGACGGATTGGCAGTGCACTGCCAGCGTCGGAGGATCAGTGAACCTGTCGAATGCGTTTTTCGAAAACGCGTAAGTGCGTAAATTCGTAGATTCGTCACATTGCATCGGTAATCCCCATGTTCTCGTCGGTCAGCCACATACTCGAACACGCCATCCGGCAGCAGGCATTTCCCGCGGCGGTGGTTGAAGTCGGCGATGCCACCCGGCCCCAGTGGAGCGGCGCGTTCGGGCGCCTGAGCTACGCACCGGATGCTCCCGCCGCGGCCGG
Organism: uncultured Acidobacteriota bacterium; assembly: GCA_963750995.1. GTDB lineage: Bacteria > Acidobacteriota > Vicinamibacteria > Vicinamibacterales > UBA2999 > CAVVST01. Next base: position 566,707 of record CAVVST010000001.1, read on the forward strand.
TGACACGGTATTCGACCTTGCGTCGCTCACGAAAGTGCTCGCAACCACGGCGTTCGTCATGCAGCAGGTTGAACGCGGCGTGCTCGGCCTCGACGACCGTGCCGGCGAACACATTGCCGCGTGGCAAGGCGCTGACCGCGCGGATGTGACCGTTCGCGACCTGTTGTCGCACAGCGGCGGCCTGACCGCGTACGTGCCGTTCTTCCGCGACTACAGCGGGCGGGCCGAATTCGAGCGGGCGATTTGCAGCCTGCCGCTCGAATACGAGCCGCGCACGAAATCGGTCTACAGCGATCTCGGCTTCATGCTGCTGGGTTTCATCCTCGAGAACGACGTCCCGCTGCCGGCGCGGTTCGATGCCCTGCGGCGGCACATGGGACTGGCGGAAGACCTGCAGTTTCATCCTCCGGCGCTGTGGGCGCCGCGAACGGCGCCCACCGAGATCGATGCGTGGCGGGGTCGGCTGCTGGTGGGCGAAGTGCACGACGAGAATGCCGCGGCGCTCGGCGGCGCGGCCGGCCACGCCGGCCTCTTCGGCACGGCGGCGGCCGTCGGCCAGTACGCGAGGCACCTGCTGCAAATCCTCGACGGCAAGGTCGGCGTCGTGCGGCGGGCGACGCTTCAGACGTTCATCGCGACGCGCACCGAGATTCCCGGCAGCTCGCGTGCCCTGGGCTGGGACACGATGCTGCCCTCCTCGTCGTGCGGACGCCACATGTCGCCCAGGGCGTTCGGCCACACCGGGTTCACGGGAACGTCGCTCTGGATCGATCCGGATCGAGCGGTCTACATCGTGCTGTTGACGAACCGGGTGCACCCATCGCGCGCGAACGACGCGATCAAGCTGGTGCGGCCCGCGGTGCACGACGCGGTGATGCGCGATCTGGGAGCCGCTTAGCGCTGGGGATTGGTGGTGCCCGGACCGGGAAAACCGGTCCCCGGCTGCAGGCCGCGACCGCCGCCGCGCGCCGGCGGCTGGATGCCACGACCAGGAAACTGAAGGCCGCGACCCGGATTCTGCCCTCTCGGCGTGGGTTGAACGGGACCTTGCCCTCGAGGACCTTGACCGCGGGGTCCCCCTACCTGTCCGGGAGTCTGAGTACCCGGGCGGACCGCCGGCGCCAGCCTGTTGCGTCGTTGCGGTGGCCACGAACGCCCACTCGTTGTACTTGCCGCGGCCATTGTAAAGGCGCAGCGAGTCGCCGGTGCTGCGGCTCACGACGCCGATGATCGGTCCTGCGGTCGGCGTTTGTGGAGTACCAAAACCCGCCTGGCCCACTCCTCCGCCCCTGAACCCGCTCGGCCCGGTCCCGCGGGCGGCTGGCTGGCCCCGGCCGACTGGTCCGGCAGTCACGCCGCCGCCGACGCGCCCGGCCGGTCCGGGTTGTCCGGCCGCGCCGCGCCCCGGTTGCCCTGGCGTAGCCGGAACCCCGCCGATCATCTGGCCGACGAACACGGGCTGGAAATCGCCGCCGGTGATCGGGTCCTTGTAGAGCCGGCGGATAGCGCGCGTCTTTTCCAGCTGGTCGAGTGTCTGCGGATAGCCGCCGGTGCGACGCTGGAAGATCGCGATCGCATTGGCGTACTGCTCGCCGCGGAACACGAGTTCCGCTTCGCGTTCGCGCTGGACGGCGGTGCGCCAGACCGGCAGCGCGACGCTCATCATGATGGCCATGATGCTCATGGCGACGAGCAGCGCCGCCATCGCGTAGCCGCGTTCGCCGTGCGGCACCTGCGCTTCCTCCATCAGATCCCGGAAATGATGAACTGCGTCGTGGCGGTGGCGGTTCGTCCGTCGGTTGTCGTCACCCTCACCGTTGCGGTTTTGACACCATTGCTCGTGTAAACGTGCGTGGTGACGTTGCCGCTGGTTTCGGCGTCGCTACCGTCGCCGAACGACCACTCGTACTTCTGCACACTCCTTCGCGCGCCCCTTCCGGGGTGACGTCTGCTGTGAACGTCACTGTCGCGCCGACTCCGGGGACTACCGTAGGCGCGGCTGTCAGTCTGACGTTGAGCGGTGAGCGCGGCGTCACGATCACTGTCGTCGATACAGCCGCGGATTCACCATTGATGTCGGTCGCGAGCACCGTTGCGGTATACGTTCGGTTCGTCGTGTCGGACGGTCCCTCGTACGTATGCGTGACGGTGAGCGTGCCGCCGGCGAGATTTCCGAGGCTCTGGGATGTTCCGTCGCCGAAATCGAGCGTGGCCGCACGCAGCACCGAACTTCCGGTCGGTTTCGTTACCGTGAAGATGACGGTGGCGGTATTGTTTGCAGTGCTCGGCTGAATCGCAGCGCAGTTGCCGGTGCCTGCAGAAGGCGCACAGGCGATCGTTACGATCGGGCCGGCTCGCGAAGTGATTGTGAGATTGGCGCTGGTTTTCGTTCCGGCATTGGCGGACACGATCGTCTGCTGGCTGGTCGTCAGCGTCGTGCGCGCCTCGCCGCTGGAATTCGTGATTGCCGTTGTTTGGCCCAGGGACCCCTGGTCGGCATTGAATGTCACCAGCACGCCGTCGAGTAGCTGGCCGTTTTCACCGACGACGCTGGCAATTAGTTCGACGGTCCCGCCGTTGGGGCCAACGCTGCCGGGATTCGCCCGCACGGTAACGGCGTTGACCGCGGCCGCCCCGATCGTGATGCGGACCACGTTGCCATCCGTCGCCGTGGTCGTGCCGCCTGTGCCCGAGCTGGTGCCGCCCGTGGCTGCGCCCGAGTTGGCCCGGATCTCGGCGATCCCTGAGTTCGGACCGGCGAAGAAGGTGGTGATCGCCAGGCCGTTGGTCGTCTGCACTTCAACCGGATCGACGTGTCCCAAAGTTGTGGTGAAGCGAACGGTCGTGCCGTTCTGCACCGGCGTTCCGGCCTGCTCCAACACCGACGCGGTGACCGGCGTGGTACCGTTGCTCGGGAGCACGCGCGTCGGCGCTGACACGGTAATAGTGGACTGGGTCGGAGCAAGGAGCTGCGCCTTGTCGCACCCGGTGGCCACCGCCGCCAGGACTAGAAGCACGATGAGGTTGGGTTTGCTAGCTTTGAACATTCCCTTTTTCCGCTACTAGCTGCCGGCTGCCGCCTACCAGCTCGAGTACTCCGTGCCGTCCAAGGCCGTCCGATCGGAGCCGCTCTTCACGTCGTAGATCCCGGGCTGCGCCGAAGGGTTCGCCGGATCGCTCTCGGACATCGTCGTCTGCCACGTGTCTGCGCTCTGCGTGAATGGATCGACCGGGAGCGCGCGCAGGTACTTGTCGCTCACCAGCGCGTCGAGCGACGCCGGATACATGTTCTTGTCCGCGTAGTACTGATCGATCGCGTCCCGCAGGCGGAACAGGTCTTCCTTCAGCACTGCTTCCCGCGCCCGGGTCTGGCTGTTCGCGTGCATCGCCAGCCCGATGCTCGCCAGCACCACGATCAGCGCCATCACGATCATCAGCTCGATGAGCGTGAACCCGGCGGCGCCGCGACGCACGAGCTTCCTCACCATTCGCTGTACTTGGTCCCGTCCAGGCCGGTCCCGCCGTTCTTCGTATAGACGTCGAAGACGTTCTGCCCGCCCCACGATGTCGACGTGGGGGTGTCCTGGTACGAGCGCATCCCCCACTCGGTGTCGTTGGTCATCGGATCGATCGGCACCCGCCGCAGGAACTTCAGCTTCCGGCCGCTGGCATCGCCCGCCGCGCTGACGCCCTCGACCAGCGTCTCGAGATCCGGCGGATATCCCTCGCTGCCGGGCTCGAGTTCGGTCATGGGAATCTGTCCCTGGTCAACCGCCGCCTTGAACCGGTCGATGGCGGTCCGCACCTCGCGCAGGGATCGCCGCAGCTCGGCTTCCTTCTGCCGCTGCGAGGTCACCTGGGCGAGCGGCAGCACGGCCGACGCGAGGATCATCAGGATCGTCGTGACGACAATCAGCTCGATGAACGTATAGCCGCGTTCATGACCGCTGGCCGCCGTTCGCGCCGCCCGTGCGAGACGCATCATCACCGCACCGTCACCGCCGGCGCCTGGTTGAACTGCAACTGCACGGGCGTGCCGCGCGGCGCCGTCGCCGCCCCGGTGATCGAAAGGTTTGCCGGTCCGCCGCCGACGGCGTCGAACAGCACCGCGCCGAGCAGGCCGGTGCCGGCAACACCGGTCGCATCCCCCGGGCGCACGATCGCGATGTCGATGCGGCCGGCAGCCGCATCGACCTGCTGCGTGAACGTGGCGGGCACTCCTCCCGCTCGCATGAAGCTGCCCTCCTGCACCGACCGCACGCGCAGCGCCGCCGGATTGAAGGTCAGCGTGATGCTGACGCCGGAGAGCTGCGACGCACCCGTGATCGAAATGGGCACCGTGTACGGACCCGCGCCGACGCGGAAGTCGGGCCCGGGCGGCGTCACCACGATCTGGCCTCCGATTGCCGGGGCGGCGGCGGCCGCAGGTGCTGCAGCCGGTGGCGCGCCTCCAACCGGTGGGCCTTGCACGCCCGGCGGCACGGCGGCGCCCGGGCCGGGGGCCAGCGGAGCCGGCTGCGCCGGAGCGGCAGGCACCGTTGTCGTCCCCGGAATTGGACCGCTGCCCGGCGGAACCACGATCACGCCAGGGCCGGCGCGGCGGCGGGGCCGGAGCGGGCGCAGCGGGCGCCGGCGGCTCCGGTGTCGCATCGGGAGCCGGCGCCGCGATGAGAGGCGGCGGCCCGCCGAGGCCGAGGCTCTGCTGCGAGCCGATGAAGATCGGACTGACATCAGCCAGCGTCAGCTCCTGGGTTCTGACAATGCGCGGCGTCAGCAGCATGATGATGTCGGTCTGCGTAATTTCGCTTTCGTTTGCCGCGAGCAGACTGCGCAGCACCGGCAGCCGCAGCAGTCCCGGGATGCCGCTCAGCGACTTCCGCTCGTCCTCGCGGAGGAGGCCGGCGAGCAGGTTCGACTCGCCGTCGCGCAGCCGCAGCCGGGTCTGCACCTTTCTGGAGCCGAACGACGGCAGGTTCTGGCCGGCGATGTCGATGTCCGGGCCGAGCGTGCTGCTTTCGACGAGCAGGTCCAGGATGATGTCGCCCTCGAACGTGACGCGCGGCGTGACCTGGATGTTGACGCCGACCGGCCGGTAGTTGAACGAGGTCAGCGGGTTGAAGTTCGCGCCGCCCTGCGCGACCGGCGTGAACACGGTCGTCGGCACCGGAATCTCCTCGCCGAGGTTGAGAGTGATCTCCTGCCCTTCCGCGCCGCGCAGCTGTGGCTTGGCGATCAGCCGCGTCTCCGAATCGCTCTCCAGGAACCGCACGATGGCCGACGGCACCGACAGGTAGAAGTCCGCCGTCGAAATCCCGCGCGTGATCGTGTTCAGGTTGAACAGCGGCACTGCGCGTCGGCGTCCGCCTGCACGCGGGTCGGTTTCGGGCGAGAACACGGCGTTGATGTTGAACTGGCTGAGGTCGATGCCGAATTCCTTGGCGCGCGTCCGGTTGACCTCGAGGATCTGCACGTCGAGGATGATTTCCGCTTTCGGGTTGTCGTTCTGCTCGACGATGCGCTCGATGATCTGGACGATGTTGGCGCTGGCGCGCACCGTGATGGTGTTGTTGGTCTTGTTCGCGACGATCTGGGGCGCCACCGCGAGCGCGGGAATCCGGATGATGCCGTTCAGGATCTGGGCGAGCTCCGTCGCGTCGGAGTGCGACACGAAGAACGTGCGGATGACCTGCTCCTCGTACAACGCGCGCTTCTGCGCGTTGTCGGGGATGACCATGATCGTCCGCTCGTTGATCACCTTGTAGAACAGCTGGTTGGCCGCGAGGATCTGATTCAGCGCCTGCTCGAACGTCACGCCGCGCAGCTGGATCGTGTAGCTGCGGTCCTGGTAGTCGCGTTCGTAGGTGACGTTGATGCCGGCCGACATCCCCATCGAATTCAGGATGTCGCGCAGGCTGGCGTTGTTGAAGACGACGTCGATCGGATCGCGCGATGCAGGGTTGAGGAGCGGTTCCGGGTTCTGTCGCGCCGCCTGCTGGAGCTGCTGAATCGTCGGGGTCGGACGCTGCGCCTCGGCCAGGTCGCGGAGCCGGCGCTCCATCTCGCTGACCTTGCCGGCAATCTGCCGGTTGGTCGGGTCGTACTGGCTGGCACGGCGATACTCGCGCAGGGCGTCTTCCATCTGGTTGCGCGCTTCGAAGACGCGCGCCTGGTCGAGATGCTGGATCGACGCGGCAAGCATCGCGCGCTCGAGCGCGATCTGAAAATCAGCGCGGTCGGGATCTTCCTGCAGCGCCTGGCGATAGTGTTCGACTGCGGCGTCCCAGTCGCCCGCCTGCGCCGCGCGCGCACCCCGGCTGTACGAGCGGCCGGCGCCGCAACCCGCGACGAACACGACAACGGCCGCGAGAGCGGCCACGCGGAGCACGAGTGAAATCGGTCGGCGCATCATTGTCCTGTGAGGCGAATCGTCTGTCGGCCGCGGCCGTCGAGATACGACAGCTCTACCGCGTCGGGGCTGACCTTCAGCACCTTGTAGCGCCCCTCGATGATATCGCCATCTTTCCCATAAAAGATGTTGCCGCGCCCGTCACTGAGGATCGCGACGCGGCCCGCCTGCGTCGGCGCATCCACGAGTCCGATGAACCGCAGGCCGATTGGCGGCGGTGGGGGCGGGCCGGTGGGCACGATGACGGCAGGCGGCGGAGGACTCGGCGGCGCAACAGTCCGGGGCGCAGCCGGGGCCGGCGGAGCGGCCTTCGGTTGAAAGCGAAACAGGTTACGCTCCGCCTCCTCGAGCTCCGGTCGCTGTTGCTGCAGCAATTCCAGTCTGACGTCGGCCACCGGCAGGGTGGCCGTGGCAGCCGCTGGAGCCGCCCCCCGTCGCGCGGGCGTCGTCGCCGTCGAACCCGCCGGATCGTTGTCGCGCGCCATCGTCACCGCAACCACCACCACGGCCACGACCGCGCCGATTGCCAGGTTTCTCCTCGACGGCACGGTCACGACGGCATCACCCGGAAATACGTAGACAGGTCGAGCGTGACGACCAGTGTGCCGCTGCCCTCGCTGCCTTCCGCCAGCTGGATGTTGTCGATGACAACGAATTCGGGCGCGGTTTCGAGCTGGTAGATGAAGTCGCGCATTTCTGCGTAGGTTCCCGCCAGCACCATCTGGATCTGGAGCCGCGTGAGCGTGCTCTCGTCATCCACTTCGGGCGCGTACTGCGATCGTTCGTACTCGAGGTTCGCCTCGCGCGCCAGGCGCGCCAGGCGCAGGTAGGTCAGCCGGCGGGCGCCGGCAAGATCCTGCGGCAGCACGTCGCGATAAAACGTCGCCAGTTCCGCGGTGGCGCGCGCCTTCCCGGTCAGCGTGCCGTTTGCCTGCGCATGCTCGGTCCGGGCCTGCGCCAGCGCCAGGGCCGCTGCCTGGTTCCGTTGCTCGATATTGGCGACCCGCTGCGAGAGCGGATACACCACGAATGCGTAGACGAGCAGATTCGCGGCCAGGGCAACAGCCAGCGCTATGACAAGGCGGCGGTGTTCGGCGACGGCGCGGCGCAGCAGCGGCAGCCCGTGGGTCGAGTCGATCATCGCCCACCTCCAGCCGCCGGCTCGCGGGCTGGAGGCACATAGGTGGCCTCGACGATCCCTTCGATCAGCCCTTCCTCCGAAGTCTGTTCTCTGACCGTCAACACGTCGCGGAACGCGCCGCCATTCTCGAGCGCTTCGACAAACGCATCGAGATCCTCTGCCCGCCTCGCTTCCACCCCCACCGCGATGACGAAATTGTTATCGTCGATGCGGGGCTGTACCGCAGTGATCCGAACGTCCGGCGGCAGCGTCGCTTCAAACTGCGCGAACAGCGCCGTCCACGAGAACGCCCGCTGGTCAATGATCCTGTTGGCTTCGCGCGCGGCATTGGCGACCACCGCGAGCTCCTGCGGATTGATCTGGGCCCGGATTCTCGCCGCGTCGCCTCGGAGCCGCGCCGCCTCCTGCTCCGCCTCCGCCGCACTCGCCCCCAGCGTCTGCTGGCTGAGTCCGAGCCGCACGATCTCGACGACGTTGAACAGGGTGAAGATGAGCACGACCACGGCTGCCGCGCCAAGCGCGGCACGGACCGCACGCACGTTATAAAACGGCCGGGTGGAAAGGTTCGTGCGCAGCATCAGACGCCCACGGCCTCCCGCCGCGCCCGCAGCAGCATGCCCGTCAGAGGCGTGAGCACGTCTGACGGACCCAGCGGATCCACCTTCGCTCCGAGCCGCTCTTCGAGGCCGCGCCGCGCCATGGCGAGAGCGTCGGCGGCGCGCCCGCTGCCGCCGAGGAGGACACGTGAGAATCCCTGCCCCGCCAGACGGTCCTGGTAGTACATCGCCGTCTGATGAACCAGGTCGGTGAGCGACTCGTCGTCGCCCTCGGGACGGTTACGGAAGAAAATCATGTCCTCGCCGCGCACGATGGCGATCGAGGTGTAGCCCGGACGCATGTGCACGGCCAGCCAGTCGCCCCCCGGAACATTCGGCGACTCGAGGACGTAGTTGAGCACCGAAAAAGTAGCCGGGTCGACCAGCCCTGCGTATACGCCCGCGGCGGTGCACGCCCGCTCGTACTCCTCGATGACGTCGCGCCGCGCCAGCACCACGACGAACTCGCTGCCGCCGTTGGCAATGACGGCCCCTTTCGTGTAGCTGACACTGGCGTCGTCGATCGGGAACGGCGCCGACTTCCGCACCTGCCAGCGAACGAGCTGATCGAGGTCATCGCGGCGGACTGGCACCTGGTCGAAGCGGACCAGCGACACCTTGACGGCGACATCCGGGATGATCAGCGCGACCCGGCTGACGCGTCCGTCGAGGCGGTCGAGCACGGCGCGCACGGCGGCGGTTACGGCGGCCTGGTCCAGGATGTTGTGCGCCCCGAGCGAGGCCACCACGGCCCCGGGAGGAAGCGGTTCGGTCGCGTGCGACTGGACGTTCAGGGTGGTTCCGCGGCCCGCCAGCGTCGCCGCCGACACGCGCTCGGGCGCGATCTCGACGGCCGCATCCGGCGGCGAGCTGGCGAGCCACGAGGCAAGCAAACTCATTCGACGAAAGTCACCTTGTTGATTTCACGCAGCGTCGACTGGCCGAGCATTACTTTCTCGACTGCGGACTCGCGGAGGAAGCGCATCCCCTCCTCGTGCGCGGCTTTCTTCACTTCAGACGTGGGGCGGCGTTCGAGAATCATCTCACGGATGCGATCGGAGAGATCGAGGAGTTCGCAGATCGCCGTACGTCCCTTGAACCCGGTGCCGCCGCATTCGATGCAGCCCGCGCCTTCGTAGAACTGGTGCGTGTCGGCCAGCGACGGGTCCATCGCCGATTCGATCAGCAGTTGCCGCTCCACTCTCACCGGGCGCTTGCAGTGCGCGCAGATCAGGCGGACCAGGCGCTGGGCCATCACGCAGTTGAGTGCCGAGACGAACTGGTACGGCTCGACCCCCATGTTCAGGAAGCGGCCGAGCACGTCGACGACGTTGTTCGCATGCACCGTGGTGAAGACGAGGTGGCCGGTCAGCGCCGACTGGATGGCGATCTGCGCGGTTTCCGGGTCGCGGATCTCACCCACCATGATCTTGTCAGGATCGTGCCGCAGGATCGATCGAAGGCCGCGCGCGAACGTCAGCCCCTTCTTCTCGTTGATTGGGATCTGGGTGATGCCGCTCAGCTGGTATTCGACCGGGTCTTCAATCGTGATGATCTTGTCCTCGATCGAGCGGATCTCCGACAGCGCGGCGTAGAGCGTGGTCGTCTTGCCGGAACCGGTCGGGCCGGTGACCAGCACCATGCCGTAGGGCTCGCGGATGTACTTCCGGAAGCGTTGCAGCTCCTCGTCGGGCATGCCAAGGATGTCGAGCTTGAGCTCGGTGAACTGCTCGCTGATCGACTCCTTGTCGAGAATACGGATGACGACGTCTTCGCCATGCGCGCTGGGCATGACCGACACGCGGAAGTCGATCGTCTTGCCCGGCATCCGTACCTTGAAGCGTCCGTCCTGCGGTACGCGCTTCTCCGCGATGTCGAGCTCCGCCATCACCTTCACGCGCGACACAATCGAGCTGTGGAACTGCTTCGCGATCGGCCGCATCGCCGGCTGCAGCACGCCGTCGATCCGGTACTTCACGTGCACCGAGTCGTCACCGGTCTCGATGTGGATGTCGCTGGCGCGGCGCTGGATCGCGGTGTAGATAGTGGAGTCGACCAGCTTGATGATCGGGCTGATGTCGCTCGTCAGCCGCTCCACCGTCAGGCTGTCTTCCGCTGTGTCGTCATCCTTGACGACGGTGAGCTGGAAGCCTTCAGTGGCGTCTTCGAGTACCCGCTGCGAGCTTTCGCTCTTCTTCAGGATCGACTGGATCGCCGAAGGCGCGCCGACGGTGACCTTGATCGGCGTTGCGAGAATGACGCCGAGCTCGTCGATCATCGGGATGTCGGTCGGATCGGAGACGACGATCACCAGCGCCTTCCCGTCGCGCCGGTACGGCACGAAGCCGTAGCGCAGCATCAGGTCGGCCGGAATCGCGCGAAACAGCTCCTGGTCGATCCGGAAATCGTCCATGTCGACGAATTCCAGCCGGTAGCGCTCGGCCAGCCGCCGTGCCCGGTTGATCTCGGCCGAGTAGTCCTCGGGGGTCTGGACGACGAGGTTGTGTGGGTCAACTGTTGCCATACGTCTCTATCCGCCGACGACGGAGCTCAGCTCGAACAGCGGCATATACAGGGCGAGCACCACTGCCGCGATGACCACGCCCATGATCACGAGAATCACCGGCTCAATCAGCGTGATGAACCGTCCAACCTCGGTGGCGATGTCTTCGTCGTAAAAATCGGCCAGGCTGTTCAACATCTCCTGCAGTGCGCCGGTTGACTCGCCGACTTCCACCATCTTGACTGCCACGTCGGGGAAGACGCCCCGCCCGAGCATGGCACCGGCCAGGCTCTGACCTTCCCTGACGTGCCGGGTCACGTCTTCCAGCTCGCGGGCGAGATACCGATTGGTCATCGCCGCCCCCGCGACCTCCAGGCTGTTCACGAGCGGCAAACCGCCACCCAGCAACGTGGCCAGCGTACGTGCGAACTGCGAGGTGGCGAACTTTCGCACGGTCTCCCCAGCCCAGGGCAACCGCAGCAGCATTGCGTCGACCCTGGTCCGGTGGCCGGGCTGCTTCAGCCAGCCGACCGTGCTGACGAGAACGGCAGCGAAGCCGATCAGGATCAGCCACAGATTCGTCACCAGGAAATTGGAGACGCCGACGATGATCTGCGTAGACAGCGGCAGAGCGCGGTCGAAGTTGGCGTAGAAACTGGAGAACGCCGGGACCACCCGAAGGACGATGATGCCAATCAACCCTGTCATCATCACCACGAGGATCGCCGGATAAATCAACGCCGAGAGCGTCCGCCGTTTGACGGCGCCAATCAGCTTCTCATAGGCCACATAGCGACGGATGACCTCATCCAGGTTGCCGCTGCGCTCGCCGGCCATGAGCGACGCCGCATACACCCCGGGAAACAGGCCGTGATGCTCGGCGAAGGCGTCAGACAGTGCAGTTCCGGCCTTGACCTTCTCGTACACCCCGTCGAGGACCGCCTTGAACGTGGGGTTGGCGACGCGTTGCCGCAGGATGTCCAGCGACTGGACCAGGGGCATTCCGGCCTTCAGCAGGGTCGCCAGTTCCTGGTTGAAAACCAGGAACTCCTGGCTCGAAATCCGCCGGCGGCGCACGGCACCCGGGGTGAGCCCGGGAAACGCGCCGCGGCGCTGCAGGGACAGGACAAACAGCCCCTTCTCTTCGAGTTCGGACCGAAGGCGGCGCTCGCTGTCGGCGACGTAAACGCCCTCGATAATCTCGCCCCCGGGCGTACCGAGCCTACAGCGAAATTCCATCGCACCAGTGTGGCATAAAGACTTAGACCTCGACCGACGAAAGGCAGCCGGGTCGCGTGCAGCTCTGTGTGTCTATATCGGCTGAACGAAGGCGCGGAACACGCGTATGCCCAGTTCGCGGGGGTCGTTGTTCTTGAGCGCCGGTACGGTCGCTGGCACGAACGTCTGGTCCACGGAAATGGTCAGCTCGACGGTGTCGGCGGTACCGAGCTGGGCGGCCGTGCAGCTTGATGCGTCGCAGCTCCGTCCGGGCCGTCGGGAGGCTGAAGGTGTCGACGACGTCGGCTCCCGCCCGGATGTCGACCTGCTGGGGCCTGGAGAACGCCGCGACCGGCTGATCGAGCTGCAGGAACAGCTCGACGTCGCGCCTGGGATTCGCAAACGACAAGGTTGCGTCCTTCCGCGACCATTGCCATTCGAGTCCGGTTCCTTCGCCGGCGACCTCGGTCGCGTGCCATCCGTCGCGAAAGATCACGAACAGGTTGTCGCTCTGGAGCCGCATCTCGAAGCTGGCGACGTCGTACGAGCGTTGCCCCCGTGTTTGACCGGTCATCGGCAGCCGTTCGCCGCTCGACGGCGAGTACAGGCCCACCTCGACCCGCGTCTGCCCCACATAGGGAAACTTCGGAATGAACATCGTGCGCGTGTACTCGACCGTCGCGCCCGGCTTCCACTGCCGCACCGGCGTCGGCGGCTCGTGATCGTCGGTCCACATCAGTTCGCCATCGGTATCGACGAAGTGGACGAACACCCAGTAGTCGCCGTCGATGGCCGGCGCATCGGGCGGGACGACGAACCGATACCGCATCTCGATCGGACTGCCGATCGCCGCCGCCTGGCGTGCCGACCGTGACGGTTGGCGTCGCCACGGGCGCGGCGTTGTCGTCCGCGCTCGAGCACGAAATCGCGAACAGGGCGATGATGAATACGCCGTGGCGGAAGGACGGTCTGAACTGCATCGGTCGGTGAAATGATACTCCGCAATTTCATGCTACAGTTGGGCGGAATTAGCGCTGAACAATGGCCGGAGACGCACTCGGCATGGTGGAAACGAAAGGCCTCATCGGATCCGTCGAGGCGGCGGATGCGATGGTGAAAGCGGCCAACGTCACGCTCATCGGCAAGGAATACATCGGTGCGGGGTATGTGACGGTCCTCGTGCGCGGCGATGTCGGCGCTGTGAAAGCCGCGACGGATGCGGGCGCCGCCGCCGCGCGCCGCGTTGGCGAACTCGTCTCGGTTCACGTGATTCCCCGCCCGCACGCTGACGTCGAAAAAGTACTTCCCCGGTCGTAACGATGGCGGTCGAGAGCGCCGCAACACCCACCGACAAGGATCTCGCGTCGATCGCTGAAGCCAGGGCCCTGGCTCGCGCCGCCCGCCAGGCGCAGTCGCAGCTCGCCGAACTTTCCCAGGAACAGATCGACGCCATTGTCACGGCCATGGCCCAGGCGGTGACGCCGCAGGCTGAGACGCTCGCCAGGCTGGCCGTCGAAGAGACCGGTTACGGCGTCGTCGCCGACAAGGTCCAGAAGAACCTCTTCGGGTCGTGCCAGGTGTACGAGTTCATCCGGCCGATGCGAACGGTCGGGGTCGTGAACCGGATCGAAGAGAAGAAGGTCATCGAGATAGCCGAGCCGTTCGGAGTTGTCGCCGCGGTGGTGCCGTCCACCAACCCGACGTCCACGGCTATATATAAGGTGTTGATCGCGATTAAAGCCCGCTGCGCGATCGTGATCAGCCCGCATCCGGCGGCCGTGCGGTGCATTACCCGGACGGTGGAGATCATGGCGGAGGCGGCCGCGCGTGCCGGTGCCCCGGCTGGCAGCATCGGATGGATGAAGACGGTCACGCTCGAGGGAACCCAGGAGCTGATGAAGCATCGCGACGTCGCGGTGATTCTGGCGACCGGCGGCATGGGACTGGTACGCGCCGCCTACAGCGCCGGTAAGCCGGCATACGGTGTTGGCCCCGGGAACGCTCCGGCCTATGTCGAGCGGACCGCCGACCTGAAAAAGGCAGCCAGCGACATCATTGTTGGCAAGACGTTCGACAACGGCGTGCTGTGCTCGTCGCCCAACTCCGTCGTCGTGGACGAACCGGTTGCCGAGGAGTTGCGTCGTGAATGTCAGGCGCTGGGCGCCTACTTCCTGAACCAGGCGGAGATGGACGCCCTGGCGAGGATGCTGGTGACACCCCAGCGCCTGCCGAACCCAGCGCTCGTCGGGAAGCCGGCGGCGTTCATCGCCGACAAGGTCGGCCTGAAGGTGCCCGACGGTACGCGCGCCCTCATCGCCCCTCTTACGGGGGTCGGGCGCGATTATCCCCTCTCAATCGAGAAGCTGGCGCCGATTCTCTCCTGGTACGTCGTCAAGGACTGGCGGGAGGGGTGCGAGCGCTGCATCCAGATCCTCCGGTATGGCGGCATGGGCCACACCATGTCGATTCATTCGAAGAATGACGATGTGATCCTGCAGTTCGGGCTGAAAAAGCCGGCGTTCCGGATTTGCGTCAATACCCCGACGACGCACGGCTCCATCGGCCTGACCACGGGGCTGGACCCGGCGATGACGCTGGGTTGCGGCGGGTGGGGTGGAAACATCACGTCCGACAACATCACGCCGCGGCATCTGCTCAATATCAAGCGCGTCGCTTATGAGGTTCGTCCGGCCGTTGTTCCGTCCCCGAGCCGGCTGAAACCGTCCCCCGTGAACCAGGCAGCCGGCGCCGGTGACTTGCCGCGATCGCCCAGCCGCCCCCAACCCGAGGGAATTCCGGCCGAAGCGCTGGCGGCCCGAATAGACCAGTTCCTCGCATCCCGGGGGCTTGGTGCCGCGTCCTGCTCCCCTGCCGCCTGACAAGGCGCGCCTGACGAGTGACGCTGGCAGCGACGGGGCAACAACCAGTACGCCGGCAGAATTCGTCTGCGAAGACGACGTGCGGGCGGCGATACGCTCGGGGCGAAAGCTTTTGATCAGTGAAAAGACCATCCTGACGCCGTCAGCGCGAGACCTCGGCGAATCGCAGAAGGTCTTCATTCAGGCCGGCTGGCCTCGATAAATTTACTCGATAAATTCACAGATCTGCTATAACTGCTGAGCCTGCTGGACTTACTGTTGACCACCGTTTTCCGGGAATGGTAGAGTACCCGGCGGATGCTGAGCTCGAGCCGCGCTCTCGCCGGAGCCATCTCGCTCGTCGCGTTTGTCGCCGCGGGGTGCTCGACTCGCACCACGGCCCCTTTCCCGGCCGCGATCACGGCCCCGGCGGGGGTTCAGACCGCCTCCGCGCCGGTTCCGGCTCCTGAGCCTGTCCGGCAGGCGGACCCCGCGACCGAGCTCATCGCGGTTTCAACCCTGCATTTCGAGGCCGGTCAGCGCGAGCTCGAGCTGGGCCATCTCGATTCGGCCAAGGAACAGTTCAACCGGGCGCTCGAAGTGCTGCTGGAATCGACGTTTGGCGGGCGGACCGAGCCGCGCATCCGGGACCATTTCGACCAGCTCGTGGAACGAATCAGCGCCTACGAAGTGACCGCCCTTGCCCAGGGTGACGGCTTCGCCGAGCAGCGCTACGAGTCGGCGACTATCGACCAGATCCTCGCCGTCTCCACTTTCGAGATCCCTCCGCCGTCGGCCGAAACCACGCAAACGGTGACCGCCGATCTGCAGGCGATCGTCCACGACATCGACATCCCGTTGAATGCCAAGGTGTTGTCGTTCGTGCAGCTTTTCACCGGGCGC
The DNA here is from genome assembly GCA_963750995.1 of uncultured Acidobacteriota bacterium. Taxonomy (GTDB): domain Bacteria; phylum Acidobacteriota; class Vicinamibacteria; order Vicinamibacterales; family UBA2999; genus CAVVST01. The sequence continues at coordinate 582,332 of CAVVST010000001.1, forward strand.
CTGAAGTCGTACCTGGAAGAGGGGCTGAGCCGCGGAATGCAGTTCCTGCCGATGATCCAGGACGTCTTTCGCGCGGAGGGCCTGCCGCTCGACCTCGCCTACATTCCGCTGGTCGAAAGCGCGTTCAAGCCGTCGGCCCTGTCGCGAGCCAAGGCCCGCGGCATGTGGCAGTTCATGCGCGGAACCGCGCTCGAGAACGGCCTGACGCACGACTGGTACATCGACGAACGGGCAGAACCCGAAAAGGCGACGCGAGCGGCGGCGAAGTACCTCAAGACCCTGAACGGGATGTTCGACGGTGACTGGCACCTGGCGCTCGCTTCCTACAACGGCGGGCCCGGCCGCGTCCAGCGTGCCATGAAGAGCTCAGGGCGATTGGACTTCTGGAACCTGAGCGCGACCACCAGGTACCTGCCCCGTGAGACACGGGACTATGTCCCGCTGATCCTGGCCGCCATCATCATCGCGAGGAACCCGGCGCAGTACGGCATGAACGTCCAGCCGCTGGAACAGCCGCCAGCGGAAAGCGTGACGCTTTCGGCCGCGGTCGACCTCCGCCGCATCGCCGAATGGCTCGGGACGCCGGTGCAGGTGATTCAAGATCTGAATCCGGAGCTCCGTCGCTGGACGACGCCGGTTCGCGCCACGGACTACGAACTGAAGGTTCCCGAGCGGCACCGGCGACATCATCCGGGCTCACCTCGCTCAAAGCGATCCCGCCGAACTGGCGCCGCTGAACTGGCACACCGTGAAAAAGGGCGAGACGCTCGTCACGATCGCCAAGAAGCTGAAGGTAAACCGGACGGATCTGGCGGAGGCGAACTACCTGTCCACGCGCGCCAAGGTGGCGACCGGCCAGCGGCTGATTATTCCCCGCGCTCCGGCCCTGCTGACCGCGCGCACCGACAACCCGGCGCCCGACACGGAATCACGCCAGGTCGACCCGGTCCTCTCCAGCAACACGGCTCCCAGGGCCGGCGAGCCGGCTCAGGCGTCGCTCATCTACCGCGTCAAGCGCGGCGACACCCTGTTCTCGATTGCCAAGCTGTATCGGACGACGGTGGCGTCGCTCAAGACGTGGAACCGCCTGCGGAGCAACTCAATCCAGGTGGGTCAGCGGCTGACGATCTTCACCCAGCGCACCGCGACCGCGACGAACTAGCCTCCTACGCGAACTGACGCCCTTCTTCGGCCCCGCCGGCACGCGTGCGCAGCTGCTTGATGCTCTGCTCGATCCGCTGCGCCAGTTCCCGCTCCTGATTCAGCATGCGCAGCGTGTTCTGCGCCTCCTGCATCACGAAATCCACGTTGGCGAGCTTCTCGTTCAGGTGGTCGATCACGGCTTTCTGCTCGGTCAGCGTCTCGAGGTGACCGCGGATATCTGAAAGGAGATTCGCGACCATCCCGGCTTTCGCCTGGACCTCGTCAATTTCGCGGCGACGCGACTCGACATCGGAAATCTTCTCCGCGACGTCGCTGGCCCGCCCCAGCAGATCCTGCACCTGCTTGCGCAGGGTCGCCACCTCGTCGCGATGGGCGCTCACGTACTGCAGATCTTCGCGACTGCGTGCGCTGATCTGGTGGACGTTCTCCACTTCGGCCTTCACCGCAGACACCATCGCGTCGCGATCGCTCAGTTGCCGCGTGCGCGCATCGATGTCGGCCGCCATCCGCGTCAGCTCGGCCATTCGCGTCTCCACGGCGGCGAGCTTCTTCTCGGAGAACACGAGCTGCGATCGCCGCTGCTCGAGCGAGCTGTACATCGTCTCGGCGCGGCGGAGCTGCTCTTCCGCCGCTTCAGCCCTCGCCAGGGCCTCGCGCTGCCTTGCCTGCACCCGGGCGAGCTCGTCGATCATTTCGTCTTTCGCGGAGGTCGCCCGCGCCAGCGCCGCGGTCAGGGCGTGCACCTGCGCCATCCGCTCGGCGGTGTCGGCGGCCAGTGAGCGGCTGGCTTCCGTGAGTTCGGTGAGCCGCGCCTCCTGCTCCGCCAGCGTCGCTTCGTCGCGCTTCACCTCGGAGACCCGTGTGCCGGTCTTCTCGAGGCGGTCATGCAGAATGGCGAGCCGGTTGTCCATCGGCAGCAGCTTGCCTTGCAGGGCCGAGATCGCTTCGAGCTTCTGCTGCGCGTCGACCATCTGGGTAATGACGCCATCGAGTTCCGCCTTCATGGTGTCGAGTTCGACACGGCGCGCGAGCTGCTGCGCCACCTTGGCATCCACGTCCGACGACACGAGATGCAGGCTGTTCAGCCGGCTTTCGAGCATCTCGACGACCTGGCTCCGCGCGTTGATGCGAGTCAGCCGGGCATCGAGTTCCGCGGCAACGTCGCCAATCTTCTCCGCGCTCTTCGTCCCTTCCTCCACGAGCGCCATCTTCTCGAGGATCGCGCCCATCGTCGCCTCGAGTTCGGGCACGCGCGCGCGGAACGACGCGAGGCGGTCGGTGAAGCTTTCGAGCGCCATGCGATCGGCCCCGAGCTTGTCTCGAAGCTGCGCGGCCTCGGCGTACGACTGGTGGAAGTCCTGGATCTCCTTGCGCAGTGTTTCGAGGTCGGCGCGGCTCTGCTTCAGGCTCTCAAACTGCGCCGCCGTCTTGGCGGACATGTCTTCGACCTGGCCGAGGCGCTCGCGGAGCGTCTCGATGTTGGCCTGACGCCGACCGAGGTCCTCCGCCTGGGCGGCCAGCGATTCGAACTGGCTGCCAAACTCTTCGAATCGCTTCGGCAAGTGGGCCAGCTGCCGTTCGCGGACGGCCAGCGCCTCGATCCGGGTTTCGGAGGCCTGTACCCCTTCGTGGAGCGTGCGCAACCGCTGCGCCAGTACTTCTGATTCCTTCTTGTCGAGGGCGATGCGCTCCACGCTCGCGCGCATGAACTCGACCAGCTCGCGGCCGTCCTTCTCGAGCCGCGCCGTTTCGGTCGCGAACTCGTCGCGCGCCTTTTCCGCCTTCTCTATCCGGGCGCGCGTCTCGGCGCTCAGCGAGTCGACCTTGGCGATGAGTTCCTCACCGCGCGCGAAGTCCGTGAACCCCTTGTTCACCTTGCTGATCTGTGCGTCCATCTTCCAGACCAGCTCGTTCACGTGGTTGATCTCGACGACCGCGCGATCGACAACGTGCTTCTGTCCCTCGAGGACGCGGGTCTTCTGGTTGACGTGCTCGGCGAGCGAGTTGAGCGCGCTCAGCTTCTCGTCGGTGGTGCGGCCCAGCTCCTGGAGCTGCCCGAGCCTGCTCAGGCGCTTCTCGATGTCCTTGACTGCTTCGAGCGCCGCGAAGGCGTCGTCGTCGGCCTCGCGCGAGATTTCGCGTGCCTTCGAGTAGTCCTGGGTGAGCTGCATGGCGACCGCGCGCAGCTGTTCCAGCTCGGGGCGCAGGGCGGCCGCCTGTTCCACGGACTGCCGGACGTCGCGCAGTTCCTCGTGCGCGTTCTGGATCTGTTGCTGAACCTCTTTGAGCGCGGCACGTTCACGCTTGACCGTCTCGACCACGCCCTGAACGTCCGCCGCGGCGTTCGCGACGCCCTGGATGTCGCGGCGATGCCTTTCGAGATCGCCGTCGGGCGCAATCAGTCTCTCGGTCTTCGCCTGCGCCTGGCTGATCGAGGCATCGAGCAGCTGCGCGCGCTTTTCCACGTCGCTCAGCGCCGAGGCCTGTCGCTGGATGTCGTCCAGGCGCTTCGTGACCGCTTCCAGGGTTTCGGTGGCGGCGCCGGCTTTCTTGCCAACGTCCTCGAGCGTCTTGCCCGTCTCGGCGAGCTTGCTGCTGCGCATCGTGACCTGGGTCAGCATCGCGCCCAGCGCGCTCCGCTCTTCGCGGGCCGAGGCGATCAGCGCTTCAAGCTCTTCGGTTTGTTTCTGCGCAGCCTTACCGCCGCCGGCAAGACTCTTCAGTGCATCCAGCATTACGTGTCCTCAGGAACAAACTGCGGGGTTGGAAGAGAATAACGTGCGCGACACCTAAACTCAAAGTGAGGATTGCAGTTACGAACACATGTGAAGTGTCGCGGGCGCGCAGCTCCTGCGTACTCGAGACGACGGCAGGGCGTACGAGAACAGAATTTCTCAGGATTGCGAACGGCGTCCTTCGGCACGCGGTCTTGCATCCGCGCCGGTGTGCTTGCCAGCCTGCGCAGCGCGGCGGTCTTCGGCGTGGATGCCTACGCGGTCCACATCGAGGTGGATGTGTCGTTCGGGCTTCCCCACTTCACGATGGTGGGACTGCCGGACGCGACGGTGCGCGAGAGCCGCGATCGCGTGCGATCGGCCATCAAGAACTCCGGATTCGAGTTTCCGCCGCACCGCATCACCGTCAACCTCGCGCCAGCGGACGTGCGGAAGGCGGGGTCGTCGTTCGATTTGCCGATCGCGCTCGGCCTGCTGGCGACATCCGGCCAGGTCGCCCGCCGCGCCATCGACGACACCGTCGTCCTGGGCGAACTGTCGCTCGACGGTGCGATCAACGGCATTCGGGGCGTGCTGCCCATCGCCATCGCCGCGCGGCGGCTCGGGTTGCGGCGCCTGCTTCTTCCCCCGCACAACGCGGCCGAAGCCTGCGTCGTCGATGGTCTTGACGTGCTTGTCGCGCGGTCACTGCCGGAGGCGGTCGAGGCGCTCAACCATCCTGACGCCGCCGAGCGCGCGGCCGCCAGCGCTGAGGTGACGCCTGCGATCAAGGCCACGGACGGCGATTTATCGGAAGTGCGCGGACAACTGCTGGCGCGGCGGGCGCTCGAAGTGGCGGCGGCCGGTGGACATAACCTGCTCATGTCCGGTCCGCCGGGAGCCGGCAAGACCATGTTGGCGCGAAGGCTGGGCGGAATCCTGCCGCCGCTGACGTTCGACGAGGCGCTGGAATGCACCGCGATTCATTCGGTAGCCGGGACGCTGGCCGCGGGTGCGGGCCTGCTGACATCGCGGCCGTTCCGTGCGCCGCATCACACCATCTCGAACGTGGCTCTGGTCGGCGGCGGTGCGATTCCACGCCCCGGCGAGATCTCGCTCGCGCACAACGGCGTGCTCTTCCTCGACGAGATGCCGGAGTTCGATCGCCGGGTCCTGGAAGTGTTGCGTCAGCCGCTGGAGGACGGCCGCGTGACGATTGCCCGCGCCGCTCGCACGGCGGCATTTCCCGCGCACTTCGTCCTGGTGGCGGCGATGAATCCGTGTCCCTGCGGCTTTCTCAACGACGAGCGGCGCGAATGCCGCTGCACGCCGGCACAGGTCGCGAAGTATCGCGGCCGTCTGTCCGGTCCGCTCCGGGACCGCATTGATCTGATCGTCGAGGTCCCTGCCGTCCCGGTCCAGGCCATCACCGACGCCGATCCGGGCGAATGCACGGCGAGTGTCAGGCAGCGGGTGTGTGCGGCCCGGGAGCTCCAGCAGGCGCGTTTCAGAGGCCGAACCGCGCCGTACCAACGCCGATCTGCGCGGCGCCGCGGTGGCCAGGTTCTGTGGCCCGAACGCGCAGGGTCGGGCGCTCTTACGCTCGGCCATCGAACGCCTCAGCCTGAGCGCGCGCGGCTACGACCGGGTACTGAAAGTCGCTCGCACGATCGCCGACCTCGCGGGAGCCGGCGCCGTGTCCGCGCAACACATCGCAGAGGCGCTGCAGTATCGACTCATCGAGTGATCGATGGAGACAACGGAGACGTTTCTCGAGCGGATTTACCAGGAAGCGCTCTGCATCGAGCTGCAGCTAAAGGGAATCGCCTTCGAACGTGAACGGCCTGTCCTCGTGCACTACCGTGACGTTCCATTCCTGGTCAACGCATCGACCTCATCGTTGAGACGTGTATCCTCGTTGAGCTGAAGGCCGCGTCAAGGCTCGCCGCGGCACATCACGGCCAGGTCATTTCGTATCTGCGAACCACGGGCCTTCGTCTTGGCCTGCTGCTCAATTTCAGTTGCCCAACTTTGAAAGATGGAATCAGGCGATTCAATCGACCGCGTCCCTTTGTGTCTTTGTGCAAGAGGGTTCTTGGTGCCTTTGTGGCTAAACCGTCTTCGTGTCCTTCGTGAGCAGCGTTCGCGCGGCCGTCGCCACCAGGATGATCGCGCCGCCGGCGAGCGCCCAGCGGCCGGGGTTCTCGCCCCGGATCAACCACGTCCACACTGGGTTCAGTACGGGTTCGAGCAGCAGCAACAACGAGACGTCCAGCGCCGGCAGTGCGGCGATGGCTCTGGTGAGAAAGATGTAGGCAACGGCGATCTGGATCACGCCAAGGTAGGCCAGCGTGGCCCACTCGCCAGCCGACGCGGCCGGCAGAGGCAGCAGGAACGGCAGGCCGATGAGGAACGCCATCACATTGCCAACCACGACGGCGGAGATGCCGATGCGGGCGTCGTGGCGCTCGGCCCATCGCAGGCCGAGTAACGTCAGGGCCCACGTCACACTACACAGGACCCCCAGCACGTTTCCGGTCGCCGGATCCGGGGCGCTCGCAGTTGCGGGCGGACGCCCAAGAAAACACAGCGCCAGACCGGACGCGAACGCCGCCATGAACAGCAGGTCGCGCCGGCGGAAGCGCTCGCCCAGAAGGAGCGGCGCCAGGAACAGGATGTATAGCGGCGCGGTTGACTGCAGAAAGATGGCATTCGCGGCCGTCGTCAGCTTCGTGGAGGTCACAAACAGCGTCAGCGTGGCGGCATACACGGTTGCCACCGCCAGCGTCGGCCAGCCCCAGATGAGGTGCCCGCGGACCCAGAGAAAAAGTGTGAAGGCGGCGACCGCGGACCGGATCGAGGCGACCTGCATCCCGGAAAAAGCGGCAATCTTGATGGCCGCGCCGCCGGTGGAGAACAGAATCGCGGCAACCGCCGCCGCCGCAACGCCGCGTGAACGATTTCGCCCGCTGATCGCCAAAAGCATTTGCCTTTAAGAACCGATAATCCTCGTGGTAGCCTTTTGCGTCCAGCGTTACCCTCGGGCGGCGCAATCATTACAACCTTGCGGAAGATGAAGCCCTCAGGGCGTTACACGATTCTTGTGGCCGATCGCAGTTCCGGCGTGGTGCGCCGTGCGACCGTCCCCGTACGCCCTGTCGCCATTGCCGCCTGCCTCGTCGCCGCGACGCCGATTCTGATCGGGATGGGGGCGGCGTGGAAGGCCTACAGCAACGTCTCTGACCTTCGCGTCAGTCATCAGTCGCTGGAAGTCGAGAACTCGAATTACCGCGCCGCGACCGAAGCACTGGCCGGCCAGATTACCTCGCTTCAGCAAGCCATCGCTGATCTCGGCGATCGTTCGGAACTTGATCCGAACCTCGCAAACGCGATGAACCGCCTTCCCGCGATCGTGAAATCGCGCGCGATGGGCGGAACACCGGCGGGGTCGCCGTTGAAGTCGAAGGGCCAGGAATCGAACTACGCCAAGACGCTGTCGGCACTGGCGTCACCCGATGACACCTTCGGGTTACTGCGGACGCTCCTGGACGGTCTCGAGAATCGCCTGCACGTCGTCGCGCGCGACGTCGATCGCCGCAACGCACTCGCCGCGGCCACGCCGTCGATGTGGCCGTCCTACGGCTGGCTGTCGTCAGGGATGGGTCCGCGGAAAGATCCGATCACCGGCGGCCGCGACTATCACTCCGGCCTCGACATCGCCGGCGAACGGGGCCAGCCAGTCTACGCGACCGCGGCCGGTACTGTTGAGCAGGTCGGGTATCAGGGCGCTTACGGCAACCTGGTCGTCATCGATCACGGCTTCGGCCTGGAGACGCGGTATGGGCACCTGCTGAAGTCCCGGGTGAAACCCGGCGCGAAGGTCCAGCGCGGCGACATCATCGGTCAGGTCGGCGCAACCGGGCGGGCCACGGGATATCACCTGCACTACGAGGTGGTGGCCAACGGCCGCCTGATCAATCCGCTCCAGCTTCTCACGCAGAAACCGCGCGACCGGTAACTCCTCTACAATCTGCGGTTTCCTTGCCGATCCGTAGCCCCACGGCTACAATCGGTAGATATTCACTTCGGTTGGTGGTTAGTAGTAAGTGGCTGGCAGCTGGTTGGTTGCCAGCTCTCCTCCACTAACCCCCAACCATCAACCACCAATCCATGATCGGTCAGCTCCTCGCCAAGGTCATCGGCACCCAGAACGAGCGCGAGCTCAAGCGCCTCTATCCACGCGTGACGGAGATCGGCGCGCTCGAGCCCGAAATCAAGGCGCTCTCCGACGAACAGCTTCGCGCCAAGACCGCGGAGTTCGAAACAGCGCGTCGCTGACGGCGAGGCGCTGGACGATCTGATCCCCGAAGCCTTTGCCGTCGTGCGTGAGGCCGGCCGCCGCGTGCTCAACATGCGGCACTTCGACGTGCAGCTGATCGGCGGTATGGTGCTGCACAGCGGCAAGATCGCGGAGATGAAGACGGGCGAAGGCAAGACGCTCGTCGCCACGCTTCCCGCCTACCTCAATGCCCTGGCCGGCAAGGGTGTTCACGTCGTGACCGTGAACGACTACCTGGCGCGCCGCGACTCCGAGTGGATGGGCCGTCTCTACCGGTTCCTGGGGATGACGGTCGGCGTCATCCAGCACGAGCTGACGGACGCGCAGCGGCAGGTGGCCTACGGCGCCGACATCACCTACGGCACCAACAACGAGTTCGGCTTCGACTACCTGCGCGACAACATGAAGTTCGACCTCGGATCGATGGTGCAGCGTGGGCACCATTTCGCGATCGTGGACGAGGTCGACAGCATCCTGATTGACGAGGCGCGGACACCGCTGATCATTTCAGGGCCGGCCGAGGAATCCACCGATCTCTACTACGAGGTTGACCGGATCATTCCGAAGCTGAAGAAGGGCGCGGTTACCCAGGGCAACGTCAAGGCCGAGGATCGCGAGCAGCTCGAGACCACCGGCGACTACATCGTCGACGAGAAGCACAAGACGGTCACGCTGACGGAAACCGGCATGGCGAAGACGGAGCAGCTGCTCGGCCATCGTCTCGTGCCGGGATCGGGCGGCATGTACGACCCGACGAACATGCCGCTGCTCCACCACATTCACCAGGCGCTGCGCGCGCACTCCCTCTACCGCCTCGACGTCGACTACATGATCAAGGACGGCGGGGTCGTGATCGTAGATGAGTTCACGGGCCGCCTGATGCCCGGGCGCCGGTGGAGCGACGGCCTGCACCAGGCCGTCGAGGCCAAGGAGAAGGTCAAGATCGAGCGCGAGAACCAGACGCTCGCCACCATCACTTTCCAGAACTACTTCCGCAAGTACAAGACGCTGTGCGGCATGACCGGCACGGCGGAAACGGAAGCACCGGAATTCAACAAGATCTACAAGCTCGACGTGATGGTCATTCCGACCAACCGGGAGTTGAAGCGCATCGAGGAGCCCGACCTCGTCTACCGGACCGAGCGCGAGAAGTACGAGGCGATCGTCAACGACATCCTCGAGAAGCAGGCCTCGGGACGCCCGAGCCTGGTCGGCACCGTGTCGATCGAGAAATCAGAGCGACTGTCGGCGCTGCTGCGCAAGCGCGGCATCAAGCACGTCGTGCTCAACGCGAAATACCACGCGCAGGAAGCCGAGATCGTCGCGCAGGCCGGGCGCCAGGGCAACGTCACGATTGCCACGAACATGGCCGGCCGCGGCACCGACATTCTGCTCGGCGGCAACGCCGAGCACATCGCACGCCAGCAGGCGATCGCCGAGGAGCTCGCGGAGCGGCTGCCGAAGGGTGAAGAGAAGTTCGTGGACGACGAAGAGTTCGTCTACTTTTTCCACGTCGACGCCTTCTACCGCGTGCCGCGCGCGGAGTGGGAGCGGATCTTCTCGCACTTCCGCCGCCAGACCGAGACCGAGCATGAGCAGGTGGTGAATACCGGCGGTCTGCACATCCTTGGCACCGAGCGCCACGAGGCACGCCGGATCGACAACCAGCTGCGCGGCCGCGCCGGCCGTCAGGGCGACCCGGGATCCTCGCGGTTCTACCTGTCGCTCGAAGACGACCTGATGCGCATTTTCGGGTCCGAGCGCATCGCCGGGCTGATGCAGCGCCTGGGCATGGAAGAAGGTGTGCCGATCGAGCACGGCATGGTCACGCGCGCCATTCAGCGCGCGCAGACGCAGGTCGAAGCGCAGAACTTCTCCGTCCGCAAGCACCTGCTCGAATACGACGACGTGATGAACAAGCAGCGTGAGAGCGTCTACACGCTGCGGCGCGAGGTCCTGGAAGGCAAGGTCCACCTGACCGAGGACGAGCTGGTGGACAGCCGCGAGTACCTGCTGGCGCTGGCCGAGGACCTGCTCGAAGACCAGGTCGACCGGTTCGCCGGCAAGACAGCTGCGAGTTCGAGGAACGGGACGTGCCGGCGCTCATCCAGGAACTGACGCGCATCTTCGGCCTCGAGCCGCAAACGCTGGAAGCGCTGAATCTCGACGAGATGTCGAGTGACGAGATCGGCGACGCCGTCTGGCCGAAGCTGAAGGGGAATTACGAAGAGAAGGAAAAGATCGTCAGCCCTGACCTGCTGCGGCGCGTCGAGCGCGACATCATGCTCCAGATCGTCGATCAGCAGTGGAAGGACCACCTCTATTCGCTCGACCATTTGAAGGAAGGCATCGGCCTGCGCGGCTACGGCCAGCGCGATCCGCTCGTCGAGTACAAGAAGGAAAGCTTCGCCCTCTTCCAGGACATGAAGGCGCGCATCGAAGAAGAGATGGTGCGGTACCTCTTCCACTTGCGCCCGGTCCTGAACGAAGATGCGGCCAACGTGCCGCGGCCGGTCGCCCGGCGCGCCACGCCAATCACGCTCAATAATCCTTCGGCCCGGCGCCGTCGCCGTTCGGCGGCGCGCGGCCTGCCGCCGCCACCGGCGGGCGTCCCCGCCCCACCGGGGCAGGCGCCACGGCCGGCGCGGACCGGCGGGGACGACGTGATCAAGACGGTGCGGCGCGAGGAACCAAAGGTTGGCCGCAACGACCCGTGCCCGTGCGGCAGCGGCAAGAAATACAAGAAATGCCACGGACAACAAGCGGCGTGAGGTGAACCTGATGGATGTAAAGACCGACGAGCTGACCCTCACCTCTACGGCGACCGATCTCGAGACCGCGCTGACCTTCGACGACGTTCTGCTCGTTCCGCAGCACTCAACCGTCCTTCCCACGCAAGTCGAGGTCTCCACCCGCCTGACGCGCAACATCCGGCTGAATGTGCCGCTGCTCAGCGCGGCGATGGATACGGTGACCGAGTCGGGGCTCGCCATCGCGATGGCGCAGCAGGGCGGCCTGGGCGTCATCCACAAGAACCTGTCGATCGAGGAACAGGCGTCTGAAGTCGATCGCGTGAAGCGGTCGGAGAGCGGGATGATCGTCAACCCGATTACCCTCTCCCCGTCCAACCGGATCTACGAAGCGCTCGACCTGATGAAGAACTACCGGATCTCCGGCGTGCCGATTACCGAGGACGGCAGCAAGGAAGGACGGCTCGTCGGGATTCTGACCAACCGCGATCTGCGGTTCGAGACCAAGCTCGATCGTCCGATCGCCGACGTCATGACCAAGGCGCCGCTCTACACGGTGCCGGTAGGCACGACGCTCGACGAAGCGCGGGAGATCCTGCACGAGCACAAGGTCGAAAAGCTGCTGGTCGTCGACAAGGACTACAGGCTCAAGGGACTGATCACCGTCAAGGACATCCAGAAGCAGATCAAGTATCCGAACGCGTGCAAGGATGCGCTCGGCCGGCTGCGCTGCGGCGCCGCCATCGGCGTGTCGCGCGACTCGTTCGAGCGCGCCGCCGCCCTCGTCGCCGCCGGCGTGGACGTCCTCGTCATCGACACCGCTCACGGCCATTCGCAGGGCGTCATCGACATGGTCGCGCGCGTCCGCCGGGAGTTCCCGAACACCGATCTGATCGCGGGGAACGTGGCGACTTCGGACGCGACCGAGGCACTGATCGACGCCGGCGTCGATGCCGTCAAGAGTCGGGATCGGCGGCGGCTCGATCTGCACCACGCGCGTCGTCGCCGGGATCGGCGTGCCGATGATCAGCTCGATCAGCCAGTGCGCGAAGGCCGCTTCGCTGCGCGGGCTGCCGGTGATCGCGGACGGCGGTATCCGCTACTCGGGCGACATCGTCAAGGCGCTTGCCGTCGGCGCCAGCTGCGCGATGATCGGCAACCTCTTCGCCGGCACGGACGAAAGCCCGGGCGAGCTGATCCTGTTCCAGGGCCGCAGCTACAAGGAATACCGCGGCATGGGATCGATCGGCGCGATGCGCCGCGGCAGCCGCGACCGCTATTTCCAGGACGAGTTCGATCTCGAGGGGGGTCGCGCCACCGACAAGCTGGTCCCCGAGGGCATCGAGGGGCGGGTTGCCCACAAAGGCAGCGTCGCGGCGATGATTCATCAGCTCGTCGGCGGTCTGCGCGCCGGCATGGGTTACTGCGGCGCCGCGACGATTCCCGAGCTCCAGCGCCGCGCGAAGCTCATTCGCATTACACCCGCCGGTGCCCGCGAGAGCCACGTCCACGACGTGACCATCACGAAGGAAGCCCCGAACTATCGGATGGAATAGCTGTAATCCGTCGTGTCCGATCATCGACGATGTCGATGTTCACGAGGATCGCCCCGGACATTGCGTGGGTGAGGCGGTCGGGCCATTCGATCGCCAGTACGCCTTCCGCCACGCGCTTCTCTTCCAATCCCAGATCTTCAGTCGGCTGCATTTTCCAGGCGATAGAGATCCGCGTGATACAGGGTCAAACGGCCGCCGCGGTATCGTGAACCAGCGTGAACGTGGGGCTGCTCACTTCCTCGGGATCGATGCCAAGGCCGGCGGCGAGGCCACGTACGAAGGCGGTCTTCCCTGCCCCGAGCTGGCCTGTCAGCAGCAGCACGGCCCCTGGCGTGAGCGTCGCGGCCAGCATGCGCGCGACCTCGGTCGTCTCTTCCTCTGATTCGGTTGTCCGAACCACTAAGACTTCTCTTCGGAAGATCGCCCCATCAACTGGTTGAGCGCGTCGCCGAGATACCCGACGAGGTCGGTCGCTGTCATGGCCACCTGTCCTTCGTTGCCCTCGGCGATGTCGCCTGCGGCGCCGTGCAGGAACACGGCGAGCCGACAGGCCGCCTCGGCGTCGAGCAGCTGCGCCAGCCACGCGGCGATCATTCCCGTCAGCACGTCGCCGGTGCCGCCGGTCGCCATGCCGGCATTGCCGGTCGGGTTGATGAACAGGTGTCCTTCCGGTGTGGCGACGATGGTGCGGTGGCCCTTGAGGACGACGTAGACGCGCCTCGTGGCCGCAAACTCGGCAGCCACCTGGAGCCGGTTGGCTTGCACCTCGTCGACCGAGGCGCCAATCAGGCGGGCCATCTCACCGGGATGCGGCGTGATGATGACGTCCCGCTCGTCTTTCCCTGTAAGGCAGGACGGATCGTCCGCGAGGACTGTCAGGGCGTCGGCATCGAGCACCATCGGTACGGTGGATCGCTCGATCAGCGACCGCACGAACTCGCCGATGACCGGGCCACGCCCGAGCCCGGGGCCGCACGCGATCACGTCCTGCTGAAGCTCGAGCACCGCTTGCACCGCCGCCGGCACGACCGTGCCGTTCTTGGCTTCCGTCAGCGGCTCCGTCATCAGCTCCGGCGCCATCGACGCGATGATCGGCAGGCACGACGCCGGCGTGGCGACGGTGACGAGTCCGGCGCCCGAGCGCAACGCGCCCATGGCGGCAAGATGGGCAGCGCCCGTCTTGCCGCGGGATCCCGCCACCAGTGTCACCCGGCCAAAGTCTCCCTTGTGCGATTCGGGGGCGCGCGGTTCCACCAGCGATCGCACCTGCTCGGGGGTCAGGAGCTCGATGTGCGGGCCGTCAAGGCTCTCCAGGACGTCAGGCGGGATGCCGATGTCGGCAATCACCACGTCGCCCGCGTGAGCCTCGCCCGGCGGCAGCACCAGCGGCAGCTTCGGCGCCGCCAGCGTCACGGTCATCGACGCGTCGATGCAGTCGCCGACCAGGTGCGGCGTGTCAGCCGACATGCCGCTCGGCAGGTCGATCGAGACGATCGGGATCCCGGAGGCGTTGATGTCGGCGACGACGGTCTCCATCATGCCGCCGAGGGCCGATTTCAGGCCGGTGCCGAAGATGGCATCGACGATCAGCGTGCACTGGGAGATTTCCGAGAAATGCAGCTCCCACGTCTGCTCGTCGCCGATCTCGACGACCGTGACGCCGAGCCGGCCGAGGATGTCGAGATTGATGCGCGCGTCGCCGCGGACGTCGCTCAACGAGCCGACGACAAAGACCGCTGCGTCGACGCCGCGCTGGATCAGCGTTCGCGCGACCACGAACCCGTCGCCGCCGTTGTTACCGCGGCCGCACAGCACGCCGACGCGCCCGTCGAGCCGGTCCTCGTACGCGGCCTCCATCGCCGCGACGACCTGCCGGCCCGCGTTTTCCATCAGCACCAGCGACGGTATTCCGATTTCTTCGATGGTGTAGCGATCGGCCTCGCGCATCTGCGCGGCGTTGAGGATCCGCATCACGGGTGAGGTTGCGCGAAGTGTACTACAGAGGTATGTTGCAGATGCTCATGTCGGCACATGTCTGCGTCAACGGGCGCATCAGCAGCGATCGCGATGCCGTCATCTCGGTCTTCGATCACGGCTTCCTGTACGGGGAAGGCATTTACGAGACGCTGCGAACGTATCACGGGCGTCCGTTCCTCTACGACCGGCACATGCGGCGCCTGCGAAATTCGGCGCGAATGATCCTGCTGGACGTGCCGTTCACCGACGCCGACCTCGCGTCGCAGATCCGCGACACGATGGCGGCGGCGAACCTGAACGGCGCCGAAGCATACATCCGCGTGCTCGTTACACGAGGCATCGGCGAGCTGACCTACGATCCCCAGGCCACGCCGGCGCCGTCACTCGTCATCATCGTCAAGCCGCAGGTCGATCCTCCGACCGACGTCTACGAGAACGGCGTGCGCGTCGTGATTGTCGATGTCGTGCGCAACCACCCGCAGACCGTCAACCCGATGATCAAGAGCAACAACCTGCTCAACAGCGCGCTGGCGGCGCAGGAAGCGATCCGCAAGGGCGGTTTCGAAGGGATCATGCGGAACTATCGCGGCGAATTGAGCGAATGCACCACCGCGAATCTCTTCATCGTGAAGAACGGCGCGGCGTTGACGCCACCGCTCGAGTCAGGACTGCTGCCAGGCATCACCCGCGAGTTTCTCTTCGAAATCGGCAAGGACGTCGGCGTGGACGTTCGCGAGCAGGTGCTTCGTGACGATGATCTCTACGCGGCGGATGAGGCCTTCCTCACGAGCACTACGCGCGAGGCGGTGCCGATCGTAAAAGTCGATGACCGGGCGATTGGGAGCGGCCGCCCAGGGCCGGTCACCACGAAATTGCTCGACGGCTTCCGCCGCCGCGCTTTCGCAGATTAGGCAAACGCTTCGACCGGCGGGCAGGAGCAGAACAGGTTCCGGTCGCCGTACGGGTTGTCGATGCGGCCAATCGGCGGCCAGAACTTGTGTGCCCTGACGAAGGGCAGCGGGTAGGCGGCTTCCTCCCGCGTGTAAGGGTGACGCCATTCGGTCGCCGAGACCGCCTCCGCCGTGTGCGGCGCGTTCTTGAGGACGTTGTCGGTTCGATCCGCGCGGCCGCCGGCGACGGCGTCGATCTCCGCACGAATCTGGATCATCGCGTCGCAGAACCGATCGAGCTCCGCTTTGTCCTCGCTCTCGGTGGGTTCCACCATGAGCGTTCCGGCCACCGGGAACGACACGGTCGGCGCATGGAAGCCGTAGTCCATCAGCCGCTTGGCCACGTCCATTTCCTCGATGCCGGCAGACTTGAACCCGCGCAGGTCGAAGATCAGCTCGTGTGCGACCCGCCCGTTTTCGCGCGCGTACAGCACCGGGTAGTACGGCTCCAGCCGCGCCTTCAAGTAGTTGGCGTTGAGGATCGCGTAGCGCGTGGCATCAGTGGCGCCTGCCGCGCCGAGCATGCGGATGTATCCGTACGAGATCAGCAGAATGCTCGCACTGCCCCACGGCGCCGCCGACACGGCGTGAATTGCGCGTTCGCCACCGGTGCGCACCAGCGGGTGGCCGGGCAGGTAGGGCGCCAGGTGCTGCGCCACGCCAATTGGCCCCATCCCGGGACCGCCGCCGCCGTGTGGAATGGAGAACGTCTTGTGCAGATTCAGGTGGCAGACGTCGGCGCCAATCGACGCCGGGCTCGTCAAGCCCACCTGCGCATTCATGTTCGCGCCGTCCATGTATACCTGGCCGCCGTGCTGGTGGACGATGTCGCAAATCGTGCGGATCTCGTCCTCGAAAACACCGTGCGTGGACGGATAGGTGATCATCAGGCACGACAGGTCGTTGCGGTGTTCGGCGGCCTTCTTTCGAAGGTCCGCGATGTCGACGTTGCCGTTGGGCGCGGTCGCGACCACGACGACGCGCATGGCTGCCATGGCGGCGCTGGCGGGGTTGGTGCCATGGGCCGACGCCGGAATCAGCACGACGTCGCGGTGGTGGTCGCCGCGCTCCTGGTGATACGCGCGGATCACCATCAGGCCGGCAAACTCTCCCTGGGCGCCCGAGTTCGGCTGCAGCGAGACCGCCGCGAACCCGGTGATCGCGCACAGCGCCGATTCGAGGTCGCGAAACACGTCGCCGTAACCCTGGGCCTGTTCGACGGGAACGAAAGGATGGACGCGGCCGAAATGCTCCCACGTCACGGGCAGCATCTCTGACGCCGCATTCAGCTTCATGGTGCAGGAGCCGAGCGCGATCATCGACGTGTCGAGGCCGATGTCTTTGCGCTCGAGGCTCCTCACGTACCGCATCATCTCGGTCTCGGAGCGGTGCGTGTTGAAGACCGGATGCGTCATGAAGGCGCTGGTGCGGCGTAACGATCCTTGAAGGCCGTCGTCGGCCGGGGCCAGAAGGCCTCCGACTGCCGTGGCCGGCTTTCCCGCAAAAACGGCGACAAGATCCCGGAGGTCTGACGTGTCCACCGTTTCGTTGAGCGCGACACCGACCGTCGTCTCGTCGATGTAGCGCAGGTTGATGCCCGCCGCCAGCGCCCGCTGGCGAACCGGTTCCACCCCGCCGGGGACCTCGACCCGCAGGGTGTCGAAATAGTTCGCGTTGGCTTGCCGCAACCCCAGGGCGGTCAGTTCCGCCTCCAGCGCGCGGGCCAGTGCGTGTACGCGTCCGGCAATCGCCCTGAGGCCGTCAGGACCGTGATACACGCCGTACATGGCCGCCATGTTCGCCAGCAACGCCTGCGCGGTGCAGATATTGGACGTCGCCTTTTCGCGGCGAATGTGCTGTTCGCGCGTCGCCAGCGCCATCCGGTACGCCTTCTTCCCGTGGGCATCGACGGACACGCCGATGATGCGGCCCGGCATATGGCGGACGAACGCCTGGCGGGTCGCGAAGAACGCCGCATGCGGCCCGCCATAGCCGAGCGGCACGCCGAAGCGCTGCGAGTTGCCGAAGACGACGTCGGCGCCCATTTCTCCGGGAGGCGTGAGCAACGCGAGGGCGAGCAGATCTGCGCCGACGGCGACGAGCGCGCCGGCCGCATGGGCCCGTTGAGTCACCGGCGCGAGATCCTCTGCCAGGCCGTACTCGTCCGGATACTGGAGCAGGACGCCGAATGGCGCGCCTTCCATCGGCGGGCCCTGCGTCGCCGCCACTTGGACGTCGATGCCCAACGGCTCTGCGCGCGTCCTGACAACGTCAATCGTCTGAGGGAGGCAGCGCTCGCTGACCAGGAACAGGTTCGAGTCCTTGTTGGTCCGGACACGATGCATCAGCGTCATGGCCTCGGCCGCGGCCGTGGCCTCGTCGAGCAGCGACGCGTTCGCCACCTCCATTCCCGTCAAGTCGGCCACCATGGTCTGGAAGTTGAGCAGCGACTCGAGCCGGCCCTGGGCAATCTCGGCCTGGTACGGCGTGTACGGCGTGTACCAGCCGGGGTTCTCCATGACCATGCGCAGGATCACGCTGGGCGTAATCGTGTCGTGGTAGCCGAGCCCGATGTAGGAGCGGAAGGTCTTGTTGCGGCGTGCAATCCGTGTCAGTCGGCGCAGGTACTGGTGTTCGCTTTCGGCCGGCGGCAGCGAGAGCGGCTGTTTCAGCCGGATCGACGCGGGGATCGCCTGGTCGATGAGCTCGTCGAGCGACGCGGCGCCGATCGCCGCGAGCATCGCGTCGCGCTCGGCGGGCGATGGTCCGACGTGCCGCGGGGCGAACCAGTCGTTGGCATCGAGCGGGTGCATTACCCGAGCATGCCTTGGTACTGCGCGCTGTCGAGAAGTCCGGCCCCATCACCGGGACCCGCGACCTTGACCTTGATCATCCAGGTCGAGTGCGGGTCCTTGTTCACGGCCTCGGGATGGCTCTTCAGAGATTCGTTCACTTCGGTCACTTCACCGTCCAGGGGCGCGAACAGCTCCGACACCGCCTTCACCGACTCGATCGAGCCGAAGGACTGCCCCGCCGTCACGCGACTGCCGACATCCGGCAGTTCGACGTAGACGACGTCGCCGAGCTGCTGCTGCGCGTAGTCGGTGATCCCGACTTCGGCCATGTCGCCCGACTGGCGCACCCATTCATGGTCCCTGGTGTACTTCCGGTCGTCCGGATAGGTCATTTCGGCCTCTTGTAAAACGGCATCGGCACAACCCGGGCCGCCGCGGCGCGGCCGCGAATATCGATGTGAATTTCAGACCCGGGCGGCGATCGCTCGATCGGCACATAGGCCATTCCGATCGCCTTGCCCAGGAAAGGCGTCTGCGTGCCGCTGGTAACGACGCCGATCGGCGTCTCACCGTCGATCACACGGTAGCCGTGCCTGGCGATGCCGCGATCGATCATCTCGAAGCCGATCAGCCGACGCGTGATGCCGCTGGCTTTCTGCTCGAGCAGCCGGTCGCGGCCGATGAAGGCGTCGTTCGACCAGCCGATCACCCATCCGAGCCCGGCTTCCAGCACGGTGGTGGTCTCGTCGATGTCGTTGCCGTACAGTCGCATCGACGCTTCGAGTCTCAAGGTGTCGCGTGCTCCGAGTCCGGCGGGAACCAGGTCGACCGATCGGCCCGATTCGAGCAGCGCCTGCCACACGCGCTCGGCCATGTTTGGCGGAACGAAGATTTCGAACCCGTCTTCACCGGTGTAGCCGGTGCGCGCGATGGTGGCGCGCGCGTTCGCCACCTCCCCGTTCGCGAACGAGAACGGAACGATCTCGCCCAGATCGACGCCGGTCAGCGGCTGCAGCACCGCGCGCGAAGCCGGGCCCGCCAGCGCGATCAACGCGTACCGGCTGCTCGAATCGATCGCCGCCACGTCGCCGACGGACTTGATCTGCTCGCTGATCCAGGCGAAGTCCTTAGCCGTGTTCGACGCATTGACGACGATCAGGAAGTGGATCGGCGCCATGCGATAGATGATCATGTCGTCGAGGAAGGTGCCGTCCGGCGTCAGCAGTCCGGAGTACTGGGCCTGCCCGACCTTCAGCTTCGCCGGGTCGCTGCACGCGATTCGCTGGACCGCGGCTTCTGCGTGCTTGCCGGCGATCTCGATCTCGCCCATGTGGCTGACGTCGAAGATGCCGGCGCGCGTACGCACCGCCATGTGCTCGGCGGCAATCCCGGCATACTCCACCGGCATTTCCCATCCGGCGAAAGGCACCATGCGCGCGTTCGACGCGTGGTGGCGGGCGTTGAGCGGGGTTTTCCTCAGGACGTTCGATGCGTTCGAGACGGTCGTACCGTTCGGGACATTCGCGGTGGTCACAAAGTCCTAACGTACTATTCGCCGTTGCGCCGGGTCAAGAACGGCCGCGCAGCCGCCGCGAATCGTGCAGCACTTCTTCGACCTGGAACTTCAGCCGCGCGATCAGATCCGCCAGCATCGCCACCGCCGCGAGCAGCACCCCCAGCAGCACCCCGCCGACGCTGACCGTGATGAACGAGGTATAGGGAGCGGTCTCGCCGGTTCGCCACCAGTGCACGAACACACCGCACCCGATCAGAAATGACGGCACGAACACGAGAAGCGCCAGCGATCCGAAGAACTTCAAGGGGCTGTAATCGCGAATCGCGCCGATCAGGATCGGTGCGGCACGCAGACCGTAGTGCGACACGCTTGACACCACGCGCGATTGGCCGATTGGGCGTTCCGCCTTGACCGGCAGCTCCACCTCGACCACGCGCTGACCGAACCGGTGCCACGTCAGCAGCGACTCGTGGATGTATTCGAAGTCGCTGTGAATATCGACGCGCAGCGCGGCGTCACGTGTGAAGGCGCGGAACCCGCACGACACGTCGGTGAATTCCGTTTTGGCCGTGAGGCTGATGATCCGGCAGAGCAGCTGGTTCCCCAGCCGCTTGGTCCACGGCATCGTGCCAGCCAGCGTGCTGTGCGGTCCGAACCTGGTGCACAGCACCACGTCCGCCTCACCCCGCACGATCGGCGCGACCAGCGGCGCGATGTCGGCCGCCGAGAACTGTCCGTCCGCGTCCATGCCGACGATGATGTCGGCGCAGGCGGCAAGGCCGGCCTGGACTCCTGACATGAACGCCCGCCCGGTGCCGAGGTTGCGAGGGTGCCGTACGACGAGCGCGCCATGTCGCGCCGCGACCGCCGCCGTCTGATCGGTCGATCCGTCGTCGATCACGATCGTGATCACGCTGGCGATGCCTGGAATCGCCGTGGGAATCGCGTCGAGCAGGCTGCCAATCGTCTGCGCTTCGTTGAGCGCAGGTAAGTAGACGGCGAGTTTCACCGACGCAGTATACAAAGACCTGAAGGGATGACGCCCAGCCTCCCGGATCAGGCGGGCGCACGCCACGGCGAGGTTGTTCCTGGCGAGCGGGTAAGCAGGCTTCAGCGCCAGCGCCCGCTCGCAGGCGGCCGCAGCCTCCACGAAGCAGCCGCGGGAGTTGTCGGCGGCGCAGATGCTGTTGTAGACCTCCGCGTATTCCGGCCGCAGCTGGAGCGCGCACGCCGCCGGGTAGGCGCGGCCGCGCATGCCGCTAGTATGTGTAGATGCTGCACCTGATCGCGACGGTCGTGTCGGGCGTCATCTCGAGAAATTCAAGCGCGACGTTGTAATCCTTGCGTGCCAGCGTGGCCGACTCGAGCCGGATCTGCCGCTGTTCCGATCGGACGGCCCGCGCACCGCCTCGACCGACGATTCCCTCCACTCGATGGTGAACTTGAACCTGTTCATGCGCGGCGGCGACGTCATCATCACGAGCAGCGCGCCCCCCCCGATCGCTCAGATCAAGCACGGTGCCCTCTCGTGATCGGTCCAGGCGGACGCGGAGCGGTTCACACGTTACCCGCGCGGTGGTGCGGCGTTCGCCCTGAATCGGCCGGTTGAGACTCTGCATCGTCTGGGGGGCTTTCGCCCTTGACAATAGTGGCCTCCCCTGCGTGATTCACGCCGCGCAGCCGCGCCCATCCTGGTGTGCGGTTGCCGGGAGCCGCGGCCGGCAGGTATCCGTAGCGGAGATACGCCTCGAGCGTGTGGTAGCTGATGTCCAGATAGCGGGCGGCTGCACGCTTATTTCGACCGCACCGTTCGAAAATGAGACGCGCGTACCGGCTGCCCCACGCGCGCATCGACTCGCTCGCGGCGATCGACGGCCCGAGCACCTCGCCGTAGCGGCCGCAGACGTGGGGCGGAAGATCGTCGAGTTCGATGCGCGTCGACGGCACCAGCGTGACAGCGCGTTCCATCAGGCGCTCCAGCTCGCGCACGTTGCCGGGCCAGTCGTACAACCGCAGGGCGTCGAGCGCCGCGTCGGCGATCGTCAGTTCCCGGGTGGCGCGGTGGCGCGCGAGGAAGTAGACAGCCAGCTCGCGGATGTCCTCGCGGCGCAGCCGCAGCGGCGGCACGTGGATCTCGACGCCGCTGAGGCGATAGAACAGGTCGGCGCGAAACAGGCCCCTCGAGACGAGTTCCGACAGCGGCTTGTTGGTCGCGACCACGATCCGCGTGTCGACGCGGCGCGTGCCGGTGCCGCCGACTCGCTCGACGGCAAGGTCTTGTATGGCGCGAAGCAGCTTAGCCTGCGCAGACAACGACAGGTCCGACACCTCGTCGAGAAACAGCGTCCCGCCGTCGGCGTGTTCGAACTTGCCACGCCGCCCGCGCACGCCCGTCGCCGTCCGCTCCTCGATCCCGAACAGCTCGGCCTCGAGCAGCGTCTCCACGACCGCCGCGCAATTGACGGCGACGAATGGTCCGGTGCGGCGCCGGCTCAACTCGTGAATCTGACGCGACACCAGTTCCTTGCCCGTCCCGCTTTCGCCCTCGATGAGAACCGTAAAATCGGTGGCGGCGACTCGTTCGACTCGCTCACGAAGCGACGCCATCAGCGGCGTGGAGCCGATCAGCGGCGCGGCTCCGTCCGCAGGCAAGGGACGCGGGGTCCCCCGAGTTCGCGAGGCTTCGAGTACCAGGCCGCCCAGCTCCGCCGCGGCCGTCAACAGCTCGAAATCCCGATCGTTGAGCATCCGTCCGCGCTCGAACGATGCCTCGAGCACCGCCTGAACCTGGGCGTCCGCCGTCGGAACGCTGACAACGATTGATTCCGGGGTTCGGGTGGGTGTCACCAGGCGCGCCTGGTAGCGCGTGGGAATCTCGCGCAACCGTACAGCGCGCATCGAGAGCAGCCGTTCGACCTGCTTCTCGAAAATGCCGGCCAGGCCGCCATCGACAGACGGGCGTGAAAGCGCCGCACTCACCGCCGCCACGACGCCGTGAAGGCTTCTTGCATCCTCGGATGGGGTCATGAGCGACGTCGTAACCAAGGTCAATGCCACGCGGGCAAGAGGGCTATTCCCCGAGCCGTTTCCAAGGGAAATGTGCAAGCGGCAGTCGCGCGCGCCTTTCCCCGGGGTAAGTCGATCCCGCCACGAGTCTCTTCGGTACCAGAAGCCGCGGGAACGTTCTACCCGTCAACCCATGTCCCGTCGCGAGCGTTGAATCGCTGCACGCGGACCCGGCCGGTGGCACCCAGCACGCGAACGGCGAACTGCGAGCCGTCACGGCCTCTCACGAACACCGAGCCGGGTGTGCAGGTGCCGAGCGGCGTGCATGAGAGGAGGTTGCTCACACCAAGACGCAAGGGATCCGGGCCCGCCGCTTCGCTGACCGCGATGGACGTCCCCGGATAAAGGTCGCCAAGACTTATGGACGCGTCGAGCGGAACGTCAATGCCGGCGGCGATGTCGGTGGTGCGTACGCCGTTGCGGTTCCCGTCGATGAACATGCGAAAGGTGATGCCTGACGGCCGCTCTTCGAAGCGCAGCGCCACATGCGCCGATCGCATGACGGCGAGGGCGCGGGTAACGGCAATCCGTGACACCAGGTAGCGCGCCGCTGAGGATGCGCGCGCGCGATCGACGCCGGCGAGCGATTGTGGAATCGCGATTGCCGACAGGGTCGCGATCAGCGTGATCGCGAACAACAGTTCGAGCAGGCTGTAGCCGGAAGTCCCGCCCCCTCGACTATCGCTCGGGGCGCCCCGAGCAAGGTCGAAGGGCGGGCCTCCGACTACGGGGTGTCCGCCTACTGCGCCGCGGCGCGCTCGGTCCGTGCCGCGGTCACGGTGATGAGCGCCTTGAGCTTGAGGAAGCTGGCTTCCCCAACGCCGCGGACGTTCATCAGTTCCTCGATCTTCTTGAAGCCGCCGTTCTGCTGCCGGTACTCGACAATCCGCTGCGCCGTGGCCGGGCCCACGCCCGGCAACGTCTCGAGCTCCGCCATCGTTGCCGTATTCAGGTTCACCGCCGACTGCACGGTCGATGTCTTGGCTGCCGGCGCCCGGCTCGCCTCCTGCGCAGCCGCCGCCGTTCCGGCCAGACCAAGCACGAGCAGCGCCGCGATCATCATCCTCATCACGTCTCCTCCTGTCCTCGTCGTCCATTTGCGAAGGCCCCGGAAACACTCCACGTTCGGCGAGGTCAGGCGCCGTTGTATCGGAACGCTCCCGGGACCGGCGAGAGAGACGGCAAGCTCCGCACCCAGGCGAGCAAGCGATAACTGTCGGCGCAAGGCGATGATTGGTCGGCGCTTATGTGCGTACGACAATGCAACGCACGCGGCACTGCCACCGAGTTCGACAACCCGAGTTGCAGGACTGTCGGATGGCTCGAACAGCGTCTCCGCGATCGTCGCGCAATTGACCGCGACGAATAGGCCGGTTGCGGCGCCGACACAACTCGAGAATCTGACGCGACACCCGTGTTTTGTCCGTTTTGCTCTCGCCCTCAAGCGATCATGAAACGGAAATGGACTGTCCGGGTGGATCTGCCGGCCATGCTGCCACCGCCGAAGGAGCGGCGGGCGTTGTTTACGAGCCAAATGAGCCGCGCGCACGCAGCGAGACGATCGCACGGACTGTCTGGCGCGTCGGTAGACCGCCAATTGAAATGAGCTACGGCTTTGAGAAACCGCCTGGCGTAGCGGCGTAGTGCAGCTCCATCATTCGGGGTCTCGGCCTAGGTGTTACCGTGATCACCCAGATCCGGTCGAACCATTCGCCCCAACAAGCTGCGGTGAGACACGGGACACATTCGGCGTCGGATTGGGTATCCGCAGACGGGCACCCCTAGGCCATTGAGCGCAGCAAAAATATTCTCCCGATTACCACCAACGAGAACAGTGCTGCCTGGAGGCACCCGCCGCAGCGCGTCGATCATTGGTGCGACTGCGACCCCTGACGGTGAGTTTTCCTTCACCTCCACATTCCCCACGATGGTGCCTGGTTGCGGCAGTTGCACCACTGAAAGGCCTCTGGCGGTGGCGACCGGTTCGACCATTTGTGTCGCACGCCGGGTGTGGCTCGAAAAGACATGGGTAAACCGAACCTCGCGTACGGTGGTCAGGAATGCCTCGGCTCGAGCTCGACCCCGATCATTCAAGGAGCCGTCCGTCGCTTCACCGTGTCGTACAAAGTAGATGACGGTCGATGCTGGAAGCTCACGACCATCTTGAGCAGCGACATGGCTAGGCCTCCCCAGCCTTGATGGTCACTTCCACTGGTCGAAACGAAGGTTGCCCCCCGGCGCGATAAGTGCCTGTGGGGAGATCTCTGAACTCGAAGCGTCCGGCGCTGTCCGTGCGGGTGGTATGACGGTTACTCGGACGGGCAGGCTGCTGAAGGTTCCTGGTGATTTCGTCCAGTTGAATCGTCTGATCCGTCACACCGACGCCAAGAGGGTCAAGAACGAACCCGGCGAAGCTGCCTGTGTCGGGGTCCGTTTGCGCGTCCAGAAAAGGCGTAGGCTCTGCGAATGCCACAATCGCAGCCGCGACGACGAAAGTGTGCGCGAATCGCACAGTTCAAGGGTTCCGGGTGTTCCAGATGTTGCGGCCTCTCAGAGGCTCTTGGCGCTGAACCTCAACGTCCAGCACGATCATTCGCGTTCGGAAACTATGTGAGGTCTAAATCTTGGGCCCTGGGACATCACATGTGTTCCTTGCACCGCCTCATCGCGCATGACACGCGGTCACGGGGCGAGCGACGATCTATTTGCCGTTGTGACTGAGGGCCACCATTGTTACGAGAACGCCCCAGACGATAGATACTGTCAACATCGTTGTTACCTCTGTAAAGTGTTCTGATTGACTGTGAGCCACGACGGTCTCACGTTCTTCTTATCGGTCTACGTGACCACCGGCCGCAGTCATTTGCCGGGGATCACGAATCTGCACTGCAGTCACGGATCTGTAAACGGATGCTTGGGTGCGCTCACTCGCTAGACGCATCCATCAGAGCCACGCACATGGCAAAGTCAGTGTTTGCGTCGGTGAGCGACGTGTGGGGTAATGGATATTTCCTCGTGGAGGTTTGATTTGGCCAAACGGAAACGGACTTTCTCGCTCGATACCCTGGTCGCTGAATTGTCTGAACTCGACTCACGCCGTAAGGCGCTTGTCAATCGACTGAGTGCGGCCATACGTTCTCTGGCAGGAGGCGAATCGCTCCGAATGCCCGAGACTCTTTCACGCCGCCGACGCCCGGCCGGTCGCATTGTTGTAAAGCGCAAGGGTGTCCGGAAACGGAAGATGTCAGCGGCTGCGCGGAAGAGGATTTCAGAGGCGCAGAAGAGGCGGTGGGCGAAGGCGAAAGGACAGAAATAGTTTCGTCTTTTCGATCGAATCGGGCGTCGCCTTCGTGCCGCCAAACCGCTTGGCTCGACACTGTGCCACTTGGCCGCGTTTCGTAAGGGCTGCGAACAGAATGCCGCGGGGCAGTAGCTTCATTTCTTCCAACGACTCTAAGGAGTTCTGAGGTCGATCGTCATGGTCGCGGGAGCGGAGCGGTTTGCTGTCTCGTCGACGGCGTACACCTCGATCGTGTTCACGATGCCGAGGGTCAGGTACATGGTGACCTGGTGCGGGTAAGGGTCGACGGTCGCGCCGTCGAACTGGCCGTTCAGGTACAGGTAGTACCGGATGTGCTCCTGCGGGGTCACGTTGTCCGTGGAGTGTGCCCAGAAGACCATCGCCTCCGTCGCGCCGTCGATGATCCCGCCCCAGAAGCCCGGGGGTATCGTCGGTGGCTCGTGGTCGTTCGGGTCGGCCGCCGGCGTGATCACCACGAACGGATCGCTCATGTCTGACCAGTTACCCGCCGAGTCCCGCGCCCTCACCCTGAAGGTGTAGGGCGTGCTCGGGCTCAGGAACACAATCCTCTTCGACGTGCCTGCAACCTGCCCATGCCAGAGCTGGCCGTTCACGTAGATGTCGAAACGGGGACTTGGATCGGTATCGACGTACGCCCACGCAAGGTCGACATGGGTCGGGCCAATGCCGGTGGACGAGACGACCGGCTTGGCCGCCGGGGTCGTGTCGTTGAGGAGCGTCGCGGTGACCGTATTGCTGGCGTCGGACCAGGCGCCGCTTGCACTGACGGCGTACACACGGAATGAGTACGTCCGGTTGTAGTCGAAGCCGCTGGAGAACGTGGCAGTCGTCTGCGATCCAGCCACCATCATGCTGCGGCCGTTGCTGCACTGGACGACGTATGAGGAGGGTGCCTTGCCCTTGAGCGCGTCCCACATCAGGGCAACTGTCCAATCGGTCACTCCGGTGACGCGCAGATTCTTTGGCGCCGGCGCGGACTGTTGGGCAAACGCTGCATTCGAGCTCCCAAGAGGGACAGCGCCAAACAGGATGGCGACGATGCACGTCGCTTCCAACGCGAGTTTTCGCATGGTCACGTTTGGGCTCCTATCCATACATACCCCTCTCCAGCAGTCGCGACGCGATCGATGCAGATCCCTTTCGCCCGCTCAGTTCGGTTTGGATCCTGCCGACCGTCGAGAGGCAAGTTCGCAGCCACATGCGAGATCACCAACAGACCGTGAAACAGGCCTGACATGCGGATCGCGTTTACCGTCGGCGTAAGCGCTTACGTCTGCTGAAGGTTCGCGATTAGATCGAGCCGAAGATGCGGGTGCTGGGACGCACTTGGAGAGTGTGGCGATCGAAGTGGCGCTCGGATTGATTCGAGGTCCTAGTGTTTACAAGCCCTCTGCCGTCAATAGAGCCGCTTGGACATCTTGACCGCGTCCATGGCAACGCGCCCTCCTACGCGATGCTGGGTTCGCTCCATGACCTGATACCCGAGCGCCGCGTAGAAGGGTTCCGCATTCACCGAAGCAAGCAGCTCCAGATCCTGAAGGCCGTTCTCGCGGGCAATACGCTCGATCTCTCTCACCAACGCCGTGCCCACTCCCCTCCTGGCCACTTCTGGGACAACGTAGCAAGCACGCAGTTCTTTCTGCCCCAGCACTAAGCTGCCGAGCCCCACCGGCTCGCTATCGATTTCCGCGAGCAAACGGATTTCCCCATCGACGTTCTGCCCGAACCGGCGAACGGACTCGTCGGTCGTGCGCGCCGCCCAAGATTCAAGAACTTCTGGCGGATAGTGGGTGCTGGCGAGCCCGCGAACCGAACGGCCGTGGATCTCCAGAAAGGTGCGCTCTTCGCCAAGCCGCAATGGGCGAACAAGGACGGCCATTCCAGCCAGGATTTTATGTCCCCGAAGGTAATGGGTGTCCCGTCGAGACGAACAAAGGCGAAAGTCGACAGGCCGTCGAGTGGGCTTGTCCGGGTCAGGCCGACTGGAACAGCACGGGCGCGTCGAGCGAACTCTTCGACGACTCCCGTGCTGCTAATGAAAGTACAGAAGCGCCGCTTACTTCGCGCCGGCTGCCGCCACCTCGATCGACGTGGCGATACGCTCGGCGCCCTTGGTCGTGTACTGGATGGTGACCTGTCGTCCGGACGCAGATCCGAGACCCTCGACTCCGCCCTGCGCGCCGGTCACTTTCGTCTGGGCGGTGTACTGAAAGGTCTCCCCCTCCGCGAGCGTCAGCGTCATCTTCTCCGAATTGACGGCCTTCAGCGTTCCTTTCGCCGTTTCGGCTTTCTCGCCAGCCTGAGCCGCGGGAGCGGCCGGTGCCTGCGCGCCGGGTGCCTGCTCGGTTGGTGCCTGAGCTGCAACCTGCAGACTGAAGAAAGCGACGAACGCCACTGAGGCGAGCACGGCAACACGAGTCTTCGACATGGTTGACTACCTCCGCCCCGCTGACGGCGAAGACCATGCCACAGAAATTTAGCGAGTTATCTGGGTTTGTCGAATCTCAGCGGGGATCAGGCAAGGTCGCTATCGAGTAAGTCTTACACGGATGAGTTTTCGCGAAGGTCTTTTATCGCGGCTGAGTCTCACCTGTAAGCGCCGCAGCATATGGAGCTGGGCCAAGGAACTGGGCGAGGTCGCCCTTCGTGCCGCCATGCTTCCACACTTTCTCGTAAACGCGCTCGAGGCTCGTGCGGCTGACAACCCTCATTGCAATCTGGTTCGCGAGTTCTTCAGTCTGGAGATATGGATGGTGCGTGAACACCCACACGTGCCCGAGTTCGTGCGCGATGGCCGCCTCGAGCTCATCGTCGGTCAGCGCCTGCAGAAATGCGGCATCGATGGCAAGTTTGAACGGGTTGCTCTCCTCCTCCGGGGCTTCCACCGACATCATCAGCGCGTTGGTCGGCACGATTGACACGACGACGGGAGCTCGAAGCGCCAGACGCTGCTTGAGATCGGCGACGGCCATCTGAAGTTTCTGCTCGGCGGGAGAAAGAGTCGGCCCCTCTGCCGCGACCGAACGTGGCATGACCGAGGTCGCCACGATGAGAAAGAGTCCTGGGCAGTACCAGGTGTAGCGAATCCGCAGCGAAATCCACGTCAATTTGCGCACCACTCTCCCAGAGAACTCAGGCGGAGTTCTCTTCTGCATTCCGTCCGCGAACCCCCGTGCCGCTGAAGGGAAGTTGGCGGGAGTCTCGGCGGTTACTTGGAATATCGGCATATGCAACGTGACACAAGAGACCCCACACTGCGCGTGACGCGCGCGCAGAGGAATCCCCAGACGGCCGCCGCCAATGCGCCGTACACACTCTTTCGCGCGGCGGATACGTAAAGCCATTACCTCGTACCCAGCGGTTAACCTTGTTGCTGCCGTGCGTGCTTGGCTCACCCAAACTGTTCTGCAACGTATCAAGGATGGTCATACGCTCGTGCGGGACGCGGATATGCGTTTTCGGCCGAAATTTGACAGAACGGGTGTCAGGGCGCATGCGCTGCGGGGGCCGTCCGGCTGCGGGCACATCCGCTGAAACCTCGAACGCCGACAACGGGATCCAGGACGGTCCTGACTGGCACGCCGCGTCGATGATCTCTTTGCGCCACCTCGGCGATCGCGTCCTGTTTTGCGTCCATTGCGTCCGCGTCGCCCTCTCGGAATCGGGCTACAGGCGGCCTCGATGAGCCACGCCTTGGTTACGTTCTGTTCCTCCGCCGTTGCTTCCACGACTGGCCGTCTCCGCGAGCCAGATCCGCGCCCGCCCCGCGAGGTCGCGACCGGTGGCCGACGGACTAAGTCTCGAGCTTGCGCGGATGACTTTGACAGCCCGCGCGGAAGGACGTATTAGTTAGATGTACGCATCACTCACGGTGTGGAGGATCCATGGACATACCACCGGACTCCATAGGCGCGTCCCCGACGGCATGATCGTCGAGGCGCGCGCAACAAGCACAACCGTTCTCAACCACTGAGGATCCTGGCTCTTGCCAGGATGCGTGCGCCGTGCACGCGAAGACGCCCGACACTCACGCCCCGGCGTGAGCGATCGGGCGTTTTTTGGCATACCGCTTCCCGAATTCCCCTCTCAGAATCGCGATCCTCGATTCGTTGACGGGGCGGCCGAAGGATTAGATCGCGGCATTCTGAGCGCGATTGAGCTGCGACGGTGTCTCTCTACTCGCGGAACCGGATGATCATCGTGCCGGCGGCTGCTGATACTCCTGCGGCGTGGCACTCGGGGTGCCCTGAACGGGCCGGGGCTCCGGAAAGCGGTTGACGTAGAAAGGACGATACCTCACGGGATTCCCCTCCGCGTCGAGAAACCCGAACGACTGCTGGAAGATGATCGGCGGTGCGGCGTCCCTGGGCGCCGTGGCATCCAGAATGTACAGCCGGTTCTCGTGCAGATAGATGCCGGCATAAGTACGCGTCGTGTCGGGATTGGTGAGCTGCAGCGCGAGGCCGGGGACGAACTCAATATAGTGAAAGGCGTCGTACGTGACCATCACACCAGGCTTCTGCCGGTACCTTGACGCGGCATGGGCGACAGAGCCCGCGATGTCGACCAGCCAATAGACGCCCCCCAGCCCCGGACCTCCTGAGTACGCGATGTGGTTCAGCGCCGCATGGAACCGCTGGGCATCGGAGTAGTCGACGACGGTGATCGAGTAGCGAGTCCCGCCTTGCTGCCACGCATAGAGGCGGCCTGGAAATTTGGCGCCGTACTCCGACTCCCACGCGATCGTTTCGATCATCGGTTGTCCCGGTGCGGGAATCGTGAACCGATCAGCGCGACTGGTGTACTCGACCCATTCCTGCGCGAAGACCGTCTGCATCAGCAGCACGACGAGCGTTATCAATGAAGTCACGCGCATGGACTTCTCCTTAGCCGCCTGAATACTGCCAGACCTGGATCACGGCCGAAGCCTGCGGCGCCTTATCGGACATGACATTCGACGCAACGACGTGAGATTGGTAGGTGTTCTGCCGCCCAAGCGTCGAACCCGATGCTGCCGACGAGCGGCAGCTTCAGCGCCAGATCGCTCGGATCCAGGCCGAACGTCAGACCAAGAACGTTCACCTCGAGCCCTTCCTCGGCGGCAGCGAGCAACCCGAGTACGCCGAAGATGCTCGCCTGTGCCCCGGTGCCGCTCGGCGGCCGCGCGAACACGCGTGCGCCCAGGTAGTCCTTGCCGACGGCGTGCGCCGGGAGATCGACCCGGAGCTCCGGTACCTGCCGCAGCACAAACGCGGTGAACGTGTTGGAGTTCGGGCCCGGCCAGATCCGATAGCTGTTTTCGTACGGGTACGTCTCGATCGCCTGCTCGATGCGACCGATGATCGCATCGACGCCGGCGCCCCGCATGTCGGCGAGCAGACCCGGTGCGCTGCCGAACCACCGTCCATCGGGAGACCGCTGGCTTACCCTGACCGCGGGGCCCCCGCGCCGCACCCGGAATCCGGTCACCTCATACACCGTGAACGCCGGTGCGTTCGTCGGCTTGGCGGCAATCCATGTGTGCACGCCGAAGTAGCCGCGCCAACGGGCTGCCCGCGCCGCGTACACCTGCACGACGGCCTCAGGAGTCTCTGCGGGATCCGGCGCCAGGCCCACTGGGGCGCGGCTGGCGAGGCGCCAGTTGCTGACGGAGTCCGCATCTCGGTCGGCATGCGCGAGTCCCAGCAGAACAACCGGGAGCAGGAGCACCCATTTCGCACGTCCGCGCATGGCGGTTCACGATATGGCGTTCGGGGCACGATGACAAGTCCGCCAGCGAAATCTATGGCCCCCACGCGTCCGCCCTGTGCCGACTTTCCAAGCGCACCGGCGAGGAATTGCATGATCGGTCTTGGAGGCCGAGCACGTTTCTCTTCCGATCGTTCCCGCCACGTCAGGTGCCTGCTCTCCAGTAGGTCACGCATTCTGACGATTCCGTCAGGTTACTGTCTCGCCTGCGCGTTCACCTCGTCGAGTTGTCCTCGCACGATCAGAGTGAGTTCATCTCGTCTGGAGCAGCACTGCGCCATCGTATGACGACCAACGCCATATTTCTGCCGTTCTTCCCTGGCCCGCGAATTGCCTGATGCAAGGTAACCCGCTCAATACGAAGCCAAGGCGCGGATCGCAGCGCCGCAGCGCGTAGGCCCCGTCTTTGCGAACGAGGCGTGCCGCTTCGGTTCCCGCCGCCGGAGGTGTGACGCGGCCTATCAGGAGTCGTCTTTCGTATATGCATGAAAGCCCAGCGTGCCCGTACTGCGGCCAACAAGGAACCATCCGCGCAACGAGAACTGTTGCGAAGGACGGATCTGCGGTTATCGAGTCCCATTGTGATCGGTGTCAGCGCGAATGGAGGGTTGATGATGGCCAAGAGCGCAGACGCGGTCCATCCGACCGACGACGCCACCCACGGCGGGACCGCCGTCAGGGCACGTAAGGGTCAACGACCTCTGGCATTCCCACGGTCCATCCAGGCAATGCGGGCAGCGCATCCGTGAACCAGACTGAAGCAAGAACAACGCGATGCGCTACTCATTGCCGCGACCGTCTTTGCGAGCGTGTCGGCGCCGATCTGGGGTCTGGTTTCGACGTTCGTGCCCATCGAGGACTGTCCAAACCCGCTCGCAGTGATTACAGCGAGACTTGATCACGGCTTCGCGGTTCATCGCCACGACACGTTCGGCGTGGATGCCTCCGGCCATCCCGCAGTAAGGACACAGGGTTGCATCGGCCATAGCCAGATGACGAGCCGAACGCATGGCAGGTCACATGACTCGGCTGAATCAAGGCAGCCCAGCAGGAATATTGAGCGCATTATAAGGAGTCTGGCCATGACTACAGAAACACTGGTGCCGAAGAGGTGAGGGTAACCGCGGTCGGCCGAAAGAAGGCGGACAGAGGCCAACGATGACTCGAACTACCGTCACAGTCATAGCGGTTGCTGGAACCCTCGCGACCAGTGCGGCATTGGACGCGGTCAATGCGCAGCAACAGCTCGCATGTCTGCACGCCACGGGCGAAACGCAAGCCGACGCTACACGACGGCAGGATGCCCTTCGCGTGATGCGGACGATCAACACAGTCC
The DNA here is from genome assembly GCA_963750995.1 of uncultured Acidobacteriota bacterium. GTDB lineage: Bacteria > Acidobacteriota > Vicinamibacteria > Vicinamibacterales > UBA2999 > CAVVST01. The sequence goes on from CAVVST010000001.1 coordinate 615,565, forward strand.
AGGCGCAGGTGTTCGCACGCAATCAGACCTATCAGAACCTCCGTGAGCTATCGGATTCTGGACTGCCGCCACGGCCCTATGGGTTCGTGATGCAACTCACGGTTGAGGGCAGCACCTACGCGCTGCTTCTCCGTGACACCGTGGATCCGTGCAGATACACGTTGTTCTCGAGTCAAGATGGTCTGATCTTCGTGGGTTCGCCGCTTCAGTGACGCCGCTGTTCCCTACTCCAGTCCTCGCGCGAGAGGCCGTACTCCTTGAAGCGGGGCGGGACAATTGAAGGAGTTCAAGGTGTCCGACCCGGGATGACGGTTCTGTGAGTTGATCAGACCGCCCTGCCGAAACGCCGGCGACAGTCGTGGGGCGCCTGGCTACGGCGGGCAGTGGAGTGGGTTAAAACGAAGGACGGGTCGGCTGATGAGGTCAGTAAGGCTCACACCTCACCTAAGAAATTCAATATGCCTGACTCTTGAATTTCTCCGAAAGAAGAAGAGGCCGTGGTTCGACCTCTTACCTCACCGCATGGCACCTACCAATTGGACGCGAGGCCCGGCAGGGATGCTCGCACCCACACACCATGCTGAACTTCACGAACCAGCCCAGACGCGGCCAACCTGCTGAGAATGCGCTCGGCGGCGTCTACGGGAACACTCAACCACGTCTGCAAGGTATCCACGGTCAGTGTCACGCTCGGGTTGTCGATGACGGAGCTGATTAGTTTCTGGACTACCGCTGCTCGGTGACGAATATTCCGCCGTTCTTCGTTCCCCATGTGGCCCCCCGCCCTGGCACAAAAGCAAGGCGAAGTCCATATTCGAAAAGCGTGGCGCAATGCGAGAATGAACCGACGACAACGGCCATTAGCTGACTCTAAGGTCCTGGAGTCGGCTGATCAGTTCATGGATGAGCTGTGATGTCCAGGGATAATGCCCCCCGAATACTCTTTCGAGGCAACCGTCGCGCTCCCCAACAACTTCGAAGACGTCACCACGTTGTTCGATCGACTTCCTCCTGAGGTTACGGGTCATACGCGTTCGCCTCGGGTGAGCGATTCCCGGTATACGGAACGCTATGGGGGAAGAGTCGACAGCCCTTGGATATTCTCCGTCCACGCCGACGATCCCGAGAATCGTGACGCACTGCTTGCCGCCTTTGTCACTGCGGTCACATCTTCACAGCGATAGCAGCCGGCCGTGCAACGCGCCGTCAGTCGCTTCGGCGTAACGGCACACGCGCGAGGATCCGGGTCCCGCCACCCGGCCGCGATGCGATCTGGCATTCACCGTCGACCAGGTTCAGCCTCTCCCGCATGCTGATCAATCCGAGCCCGTGGCTTCTCACGGCGGCCTCGGGATCGAAGCCGACGCCCTGGTCGGCGACGTCGAGTTGAATCTCATGGCGGCTGCCGCCGAGCGACACCGACACGCGACCCACTGCGGCGTGTCTGACGGCATTGTCCAGCGCCTCCTGCAACACGCGGAACAAGGCCAGCGCGACGGCATCCGGGAGATCGTCCGGCACGCCATCGTGGCGGAAGTCAATGGTGACGTCGTGGCGCGCTGACAGCTCCTGGCAGAAGCTCAGGGCTGATGCGGCGAGTCCAAGCAGCTTGAGCCTGGAGTAGCAGTGATCCGAGATCGCGTGAATCTCGCCCGCCAGATCGCCCAACTGGACGCACAGCTCCTCGATACGAGCGGGCATCTCGCTGGCACCACCACACGAAGTCCTGCCGACGCTGAGCAGTTGCAACGTGAGCCCCATCAACCGTTGGCAGAGATCATCGTTCAACTCTCTGGCGATCCAGGCGCGCTCATCTTCGTGCGATTGCAGCAACCTGCGGCTCAAGTGTGACAGCGCGACGCTGGCGAGCTTGAGCTCGGTCACGTCGATCGCGGAGCCGATGTACCCGGCGAAGCCATCCGCGTCAAATCTCGGCACGCCAGTGTCGAGAATCCATCGGTATTCCCCGTCATGACGGCGGAGGCGGTAGTCCATTCGGAAGGGCTCACGACGGTCGAACGCCTGAGTATGGATGTCGCGGCAGTGGCGCATGTCGTCAGGATGAACCGCTTCGGTCCAGCCATCGCCCAATTCCGCCTCGATCGGTCGGCCGGTGAAATCGAGACGGGTACGATTGACGTTCGTGCACCGCTTGTCGGGACCTGCGCTCCAGATCATGACCGGTGCGGCGTTCGACAGCAGGCGGAAGCGCTCTTCACTCGCGCGGAGCGACTGTTCCGTACACCGGCGTTTGACCAGGCTCGCGACCAAAGCAATCACGAACACCGCCTGGATACTCGCGACAGCAATGCCCGCAAGGATCTGGGGTCTATATCGTTGCCACGCCGTCGGTTCGCGAAATAGCACGACGCTGCCCGGCTGCAGGCGATTCTCGCCTATGCCCCAGCGGCGCAGCTCGCGCCAGTCGAAGGCCGGCGTCGACGCAACCTTCGGTGGCGGCGTGAGACCGCGCGGCGATTCGCCGCGGAGCATCCGGGCGGCGACTGTCGCCGTGCTCCGGACCAGGTCCTCATTCGACAGCAGCGGCCCGCCCACGATGCCGCGGCCCAGTTGCGCGGTGTGCAAACCGAAGATGGGCGCGTTGGCGGCGGCGTGAAACGCGGCCAGCGCCTTTTCCTCGACATGACGAACACCCTTCGCGTCCAACGACAAGGTCCCGAAGAAGATCGCGGATTGCGGGGGCAGCGCGGCGGAGGCCTTCAGCATCTCGTCGAAGGACAGTTCAGTCGTCCACACGAATGTCAATCGACCCTCGAAGCGTCGAAACCCGCGCTTCAGCTCCTCGAGCCAGAATTGCTCGAACGGGGACGTCCCGATCACCACCAAGACTGTCCGGGTGTCGGGAAGAAGCCGCAGGATGGACTCGATCATCTGCGGCGGGTCATGCTCGACGGCGACAGCCGTGTCGTTGGCGCCAAGGGCCCTGTTCTGCACGAAACGGCGATCGACTCCAGCCAGCAGCATCGGCGTCGTGGGAAAGAGCTGCCGCCGGTACGTCTGTGCGAACGTCGCCGCCGGTCCCCCGATGGGCACCACGAGATCCAGCCGCCTGGGCGGCAGCGCGGATCGAAGCTGGTTGACGATTGATTCTTCTGACGCACTGGGGTCCAGGCGTACCGCCTGCAGCGCCACTTCGATGAAATCGACGGGTTCCCCGAACGATCCGCTCAGCTCAGGGCGGAACATCGTGGCGAACGCGTGGGATGCGGCCTCGCGCTCGTACGAGTGCAGCAACAACACCTGCCGCGGTTCGGCTTGTGCGCTGCTGACCGACGCGCACGCAAGAATGACGACCGTGGCCCAGATGGGGTGAGGACGGCACCTGCCTGACCGACGGCCACTCCGCTTTTGTACAGCTGGAAACTGCTCTCCAGATCGCGGGCAACCCATCTTCACTTCCGACGCAGATGATACTCCCCCGTCCTCACGGAGCGCGCAGAAAGTCACGCTCTTCTGGTTCGACAACCGCCGTCGCGGGGACGGCCGGTAGCAGGGTTGTGCCACAATGCACCGTCCATGAGCGGGAAGCCGCCCTTCGATCGGCATCTCTTCATCAGTTACGCGCACATCGACAACCAGCCGCTCAGCCCCGAGCAGCAGGGATGGGTGACGAGGTTCCACGCGTCGCTCGATACGGTCCTCAGCACGCGGATGGGGCGCAGGGCCGAGATCTGGCGTGACGCGAAACTGTCGGGGAACGACGTCTTCTCCGACGAAATTCTGGAGCAATTGCCCCGCGCGGCGATCCTGGTGTCGATCATCAGTCCCCGGTACGTGGAATCCGAATGGTGCCTGCGCGAAGTGCGGGAGTTCGTGCAGGCTGCCGAGCGCTCCTCTTCCCTGCTGGTCGAGAACAAATCGCGTGTCATCAAGGTGATCAAGCTGCCGGTCGACACCGAGGACACGTTGCCGCCGGTCGTGAAACAGGTGCTCGGCTACTCCTTCTTCACAATCGGCGACGATCAAGCGCCTATCGAGCTGGACCCGGCGTACGGCGAGAAGCTCGTGCAGGGCTACAACCTCAAGATCGCGAAGCTTGCCTGGGACATCACCCAGCTCGTCAAGAAGCTCGAAACGGACGGTGCCCAGCCTTCTTCCGGCACGATCGGGCCGGCCGTCTATTTGAGCGAGTGCAGCTACGATCGCCGCGATTCACGGGAAGCGCTCGAGGCCGAATTGCGAATGCATGGCTACACGGTGCTTCCCGACGCCGAACTGCCGAGAGACGAGGACGCATACAGGGCAGAAGTCGCGGGGCACCTGCAGAAGTGCTCGCTCTCGGTGCACCTGATCGGCAACCTGTATGGGTCCGTGCCCGACGGACCGAGCCAGAAGTCGGTTGTCGTCGTCCAGAACGAGCTGGCGATTGCGGAGAGCCGCCGACGGGGTCTTCCCCGGATTATCTGGGTCCCCAAGGGCACCGAACCTCGCAGCGCGGACCAGCAGGAATTCGTCCGGAGTCTCCACACGACCGCCGAAGCGCAGTTTGGCGCCGATCTCATCACCGACGACATCGAAGCGGTGAAAACCGCCGTTCGGGAGGCGCTGAAGCGGCTGCAGAAACCGGAAGCGCCCGTCAGGGCTTCCGCCGCATCGTCGTCCAGGCTGATTTACGTTGTCTGCGATGCCCGGGACCGCAAGGAGACGATTCCGCTGCGCAGGCTTCTGCAGCGTGCTGGTTTCGAGGTGGAGATTCCGGTGTTCAGCGGCGATGCCGCGACAGTCCGGCAGGCCAATCAAGAGCTGCTGGCCCAGTGCGACGCCGCCGTGCTTTTTTACGGTGCCGGTGACGAGGCATGGAAGAGGACGGTCGAAAACGATCTGAGGAAGGCGCTCGCCTATCGCCAGGACAAGGCGCCGATGATCCGCTTCACTTATCTTGCGGCGCCCGCCACCGAGGACAAAGCCGAACTCATCGACGTCCAGGAGCCGGACCTGATCAACGGCCTTCGCGGCGAGCCGAGCGAGGCTGACGTCCAGCCGCTGGTGGACGCGCTCCGAAGCAGGTGATGGTCGGCACGGCAGCAGTGACCACACGGGCGAACCCGTTTCCGGGCCTGCGTCCCTTTCTCGAAGACGAGGAGTACCTGTTTTTCGGTCGCGAGAGCCAGATCGACCGGATCGTCGACAAACTCGCGCTTAACCGCTTCCTCGCGGTGGTAGGGACATCCGGCAGCGGCAAATCTTCGCTCGTGAACTGCGGGCTCCGGCCGGCGCTCCGGCGCGGGCTCATGGCGGACGCCGGCACGTCGTGGCGGATTGTGCAGTTCCGCCCGGGCGCCGATCCGCTGGACGCGATGGCCCGCGTTCTTGCGCATGACCCGCAGCTGTTCCCCGCTGGACTTTCTGGCGGGATGCCTCTCGATCAGCTGATCTCGGCCACGCTCCAGATGTCGAATCTCGGTCTTTCCGATCTCTACGAGCAGGCGCGGCTGCCTGCCGGCACCAACCTGCTCGTGATCGTCGATCAGTTCGAGGAGCTGTTCCGCTACCGGTCGGTCGCCCGCGCCGGCGCGAAGGATCCAAATGCCGCGGGCGAGACGGCGACGACGTTCATCAACCTGCTGTTGTCCGCGCACGCGCAGCGGCACCACCCGATCTACGTGGTGCTGACGATGCGATCGGACTTCCTCGGCGATTGCTCGCAGTTCTATGGGCTGCCCGAGGCGATCAACGAAGGCCAGTACCTCGTTCCGCGGATGACGCGCGACGAGCGCCGGGCCGCGATCGTCGGTCCGGTCGGAGTGGTCGGCGGCGAGATCAGCCCGGTGCTGCTCACGAGACTCGTCAACGATACGGGCGACAATCCGGACCAGCTGTCGATCCTTCAGCACGCCCTCAACCGGACCTGGGCACGATGGCAGAACGAGGGCGGCGGGGCGGGCGCCCTCTCGCTCGAAGCTTACGAGTCGATCGGCACGATGGCGAATGCCCTGGATCGCCACGCCGAGAAGGCCTTTGACGAGCTCGACACGGACCGCAAGCGCATCGTGTGCGCCAAGGTCTTCAAGGCGCTGACGGACATGGGCACCGACTCGCGCGGCATTCGACGGCCGACCTCCCTCGGCCAGCTATGCGCCACGACGGGTGCGTCGCAGCCGGAGATCGAGTCGGTGATCGACGTGTTCCGGAAGCCGAGCCGGTCGTTCCTCATGCCGCCGATGCCGGAGGCGCTGACGCCTGGCACCGTCATCGACATCTCGCACGAGAGTCTGATGCGAGTGTGGAAACGGCTCAGCGCCTGGGCGGAGGAGGAAGCGGAGTCCGCCCGCATGTACCGACGCATCCACGACACGGCGACGCTGCATGCCGCCGGCAAGGCCGGCCTCTGGCGCGATCCGGACCTCCAGTTTGCGCTCGACTGGCGGTCCCGGGAACAGCCGACCGAACAATGGGCGGCACTCTACGGCGGCAATCTGTCCACCGCGTTGTCGTTCATCGACGAGAGCAAATGGATGGCCGATCGGGGGGCAGCCGAGATCGAGCTGCAGCGGCAATGGAATCGGTGGTTCGTCGTGCCGGGAGCGCTCGTGCTGCTCGCCATGTACGTGCGGCTGTTGAACGCGGTGAGTGACTCTGACGCGCTGAGTTTCCTGCCGTTGTACCCCCGGTTCTTCGTCGAGGCGACGCTTCCGGCACTCCCGATTGTGCTCATGGGCCTTGTGCTGACCTACACGGGGAAACGCGCGCACCGTGCGCTGGCGTTCCCGCGGATTCTCACGCAGATTCCCGAGCTGGCCGCCCGGCGGCAAGCCAGCGTCGATCGGCAGATGGGCGCGCTCGCGAGCGCGCCCATCGTCACGGCCACGGAGGCGCTGGGCACGAACTACGCCGGTTTCTGGTCTCGTGCGCTGGGATATGCCATCGATGCCGCGGTTGGCATGGCGCTGTTTTTGGGAGTGGCCATCCTTTTTGCGGCGATTGATACGATCAACTGGCCCGTACCCGATCCGATGGGCGACGATGGCGGCGAGATGAGCGACGCGGCGGCGGCCCTGCTCCTGGCAGCGAGCTTCGTGGCGTACGGGCTTTACCTCGTGCTGCCGATGTGCTCCCGTCGCATGGCGACGCCCGGCATGCGCGCCGTTGGCATCGTGGTGACGGACACCCGGGGAGAGCGGCTGTCGTTCTTTCGCGCCCTCGGGCGGTTTTTCGCGAGCTACCTCTCCGTATACACAATGGGCATCGGGTTTGTTATTCAGCGTTTCACGAAGCGGCGGCAGACGCTGCACGATCTCGTCGCCGGAACCGTCGTCCTGAAGGCGCCGCCCGATCTCACGGCCGGACGCTAGTCGAAGAACCCGCCCCATTCGTCGTACTGGAACACGAGCATCGTGTTTTTCCAGGCCAGGCCTCGAAGAATGTGGAAATACCATAGGCCGCCTTCGCGCATACAAGTGGATGCCCGATGCACGGTACGGCCGAAGCCGGACACTACGTCCGTTCGGGTCCGGTCTGGCTCAGGCGGCTGTCGTCTGGGCGGCCCGGTACCACTCGACGGTCTTCTTCAATCCTTCGTCGAAGCTGACGCGTGGTTCGTAGCCGAGCAGGCGGTGTGCCTTCTGGATGTCGGCCTGCGAGTCGCGCACGTCGCCGGCGCGCGGCTCGGCGTAGATGGGTTCGACGTGGGCGCCCACGAGATCGCGGATGGCCTGGAACAACTGGTTGAGCGACACCCGGCCGCCCGTGGCCACATTGATCACTTCCCCGCTGGCATCCTTGGCTTCACAGGCGCGCAGCACGCCGTCGACGACGTTGGCGATGTAGGTGAAGTCGCGGGTGTGGCCGCCGTCGCCGTAAATAGTAGGCTGGCGCCCTTGGCACAGCGCGCTGATGAACAGCGAGATGACGCCGGAGTAGGGCGACGAGGGATCCTGGCGCGGGCCGAAGACGTTGAAGTACCGGATCGTGACGGTCTCGAGGCCGTAAAGCTGCGTGAACATCTGGCAGTACTGCTCGGCTACCAGCTTCTGCAGCGCATACGGCGACAGCGGCGCCGTCGGCATCGTTTCGACCTTCGGCAGGGTCGGCGCATTCCCGTAGGCCGACGACGATCCGGCATACACCACCCGCTTCACACCAGCGTCGCGCGCGGCGACCAGGACGTTCACCGACGCGTCGATGTTGGCGCGATTCGAGGTGATTGGATCCTGCACCGAACGGGGCACCGACGGAATCGCTGCCTGGTGGAGGACGTACTCCATCCCGGCGACGGCGCGCTTCGCAACCGCGAGGTCGGCGAGATCGCCTTCAACGAACTCCACGTTCTGAATGTGCGCCAGGTTCTGACGCTTGCCGGTAATCAGGCTGTCGACGACGCGCACGCGATCACCGCGCCGTACGAGTTCTTCCGTGAGATGAGATCCGATAAACCCGGCGCCGCCGGTAACAAGGTAGGAAGCCATACGGCGCGATACCTCAGCAAAAGGTTTGCCGTAGAGGTCGGCAAAAAGTGTCGCAGTCGGTCGATAAGCCGAATCCTGTCCCCACCATCCCTTGCGGGCTGCGGCGAGGCGACGACCATTCCTCTAGCCCTGCAATTACTCACAGGGTCCAGCAACCTACCCGGTGACTTCGGGCGGGCAGCCCTCAAGCGTCACCCTATTTGGTCTTGCTCCGTGCGGGGTTTTGCCTGCCATCCGTGTTGCCACGGACGCGGTGCGCTCTTACCGCACCTTTTCACCCTTACCCCTCGACTCGCCCTTTCGGGCTCGCGTCGGGGCGGTATCTTTTCTGTGCCACTATTCCGTCAAGTTGCCCTGCCCGGGCGTTACCCGGCGCACTGCCCTTCGGAGTTCGGACTTTCCTCCCGCCCCCGCCGTTGGCCTTGCGGCCCGCGCGAAGGCCGGCGGTCGTCTGGCCGGCTGCGACCCTTCATTATCACGTACCGTTCACGCTTCTTCGTTCTTGCTTCTGGGTTCGTGTTCACTTTCGCAGGTTCATTTTCCAGGTTCGTCCATCGCATGACTGCTATCGAGCCCACAAAGTTCATAACCGCACGTTGGCGCGTGCGTAGCGAGCTTAGCGCTGAGCCGAAGCGCCGCCGGCGCTACTTCCTCTTGCTATCAATGATTCGCTGCACGGCAGACTGATTGACATCCAGGAACTCTATCCCGGCCCGATAGCGGACATGGCCGTCAGCCGTCTCGGCGGATACCGAGGCAATGACAGAGGGGATCTGCAGTGACTGTTGTTGGTCCGCGAATACCACAGTTACGCGCTGCTTCGGCGTCAGCACACCGGCTGAGCACACCTGGGCTCCAACGACCGAGAGGTTCACGAGTGCGACCCTCTTACCGTCGACCTCGGCCTCGGTACCCTCCACCATCTTGAATCGCGGCGCTCGCCGCGTACCAGACATATCGATTGGCGCCGCGCTGGTGCTGCCATTCTCCACAGTGGCGGTTGTTTCAGCCTGGCTGTGTCGCGGGGCGTCATCGCGAGTGACACGCGGGAACTCACCTGGTCGGGAGATGAACTGAACATGCCGCACCGCGGCTGAAGAAACGAAGACACGAATATTGTTCCCGTGCTTGTCGGCGGGATGAACGATGAAGCCATGCTCTTCAGGCCGGTAGCTCAGTGTCGACCCCAAAAGGACCTCGCCGTCGTCGAACGTGACTTCGAGCGTGCGACCCTGCGGCGGACCGGTAAACGTCTTCGGGTCTTTGTAGGTTGGATCGCCCGCAAAGTCGCGCACGAAGAAGAGCGCCTTGAGCTGGGTCAACGGGACCACCAAGGTGTCTCCCGAAGCGGGCTCGAGTGAGAAGTGGAACTGCGGCCGCACGACGTTGAAATCGCTGGTATAGCCGCGAAGAATCCGTCCATCTCGATATCGAACGACCACCTTCTGCCACGTCGCACTCAAAGCAGATACATCCTGTGATGAGGGGGCGTGGTCTGTGGGAGCATCTGCTGGCGTGTGCGGAGGCCGTGTGCAGCGATTCCACTCGCGCAGCAACTCAACCAGGTACCCCGCCGACTGGCGCAGACGAGGATCGCCGAAAGACCAGGTCGCGTCGGTCAAGTGAACTGAAGCAGGCAAGATGGAGCCGTGATGGAGTGCTTCGACTGCTGCGAGCACGGAGTCAGTCGGCTGGCGCTGCTTCAGAACGGAAACGACAGCACTGACGAATTCCGCCAGGAGATGTGCGATCGGATCGACGCAGCTCGACGCGTCGATCAGGAGCATTTTCCAATGAAGCAATGACCTCGTCCGCGTCCCAGGACGTGCTGCGACACTGCTCGAGCAGGCCGAGCAGCGCGAGATCGATCTGGGTAAAGTCACGGGGTGCCTTGCGAAGCCTTGCACCATCAGAGCGGAATCGAGAGAGATCGAGGGGGTTCTTGAACGCGCAGGCGATTCGATAGAGCGGGAGGCCGTTGAGGCCGACGATCTCGCTCCGCAGAACGCGCGCGGGCGCCAGCAGTTGACACGCCGTCCCGATCAGCTCGATACAACGTTGGTGTGAGGCTTCAGGATCTGTTTCGTCTCGAGGGCCCCCCCTACTGAGACATCGAGCACGCGCACCTCGGGTCCGTAGTTAAGTCTGGCACTCGAACTCGCGTCCACTGAGACGCCGGTGCGCGCGACGATTCGATGGAGATACTGAAGGTGAAGACGGCGCTTCCTGAGGCCCGGAGGTTGGGCCAGTCAACCAATCAATACTCTCCCGAATAGCGTCAAGGCGCGGCGTAGGGCAGGTCGATGGGGCGGCTTGCAACTTGGGATGACTCCAGCGCAAGGTTCAGCAACTGATGGGCCAAGATCGCACGTGACGATTCGCGGAATTCACGGCGACATTGTCTGTGTTGGCGCGGGAGCGGGGCCTTTTTGAGCGTCGGCGAGGTCACCTGAGGCCGGTCTTCCGACGGGCTTGCAGGCAGGGATATGCTGATCGGCTTAGTGAGACCGCTGGCAGTCTCTTGAGGTTCATAACGGGCCATCATGGGCACCACTGTTCGCCGTGGCGCAGCCGTCATGCTTCTCGTGCTTTCTGCCGCATGCGGAGGGTCGACGCCTACCACCCCAACTGGCACAAATCAGCCGTCCGCCCTGCCCTCGCCAACTCCGCCGCCTGGGCCAGACTTTCCACCATTGATCGGGGCATCGCGCACCTTCGTCTTCGACCGTGAACTGTCGTATCCCGTCAGCGACTACACGAAGAAGTCGAGGTTCGTCCTCTACGACAACGGCGCGTTCGTGCTGCAGGTCCTCGGGCCTTAGTGAGGGCGGGTATCGCGGAGGGTACAGGGTCGCAAACGGGCTCATTGCTTTCGGGTGGGAGGACTGGAGTCCCGCCGGACTATGGGGTGCGACCGGGACCCTCAGAGGTAACACGCTGACCGTTCACTACAACGAGATCATGTTCTGGACTGACTTTGAGGACGCCATATACGTGCTGACCCCATAACCATTGGACGCTGACGGCGGTCAGTTCAATGTGCGACTGAAGAACCTCGCCGCCATCTCGGACGTTCGCCGATGGACCTCGGTGCGATCAACGTTCGCCGGGTCGGTGCAAAGGAGCGGTTGAGCGCGTTTGCCCGCGTCGGTGCACGTAGCCAGAAATGTATAGTGCCCGCCAGGCAGCTGCGTCAGTCTTGCCCCGGGGATCAGGCGAGCGACCGGACGAGCATTTGGCCCAAGTGGGACGATCTCGTCGTTCTCGCCGACCAGGATCTCAACGGGGATCGCGACCTGCGATAACGACTCCGGGACCAGGGCTGGACCCACTACTGGCGCAATCGCGAATGACAGCCGCCGAGCGAGAATCCTGCCGCTCCTATTCTGGCGCGGTCGATCACGGAGCCGAATTGACGATCAGACAACATGGAATCGATCACCGTGCTGAGGTCCCGAGCACGCTCCCACCAAAGGAGAAACCCCTCGGCCGTGTAGTCCTCGAGTGCGTTATTTCCAGGGTGGTTGACGGCCGCAACGATGTAGCCGCGGGATGCCAGATCACGAGCCAGCCAAGCCATCATCTGCGCCGAACCGCCGGTTCCGTGCGAAACCGCAATGAACGGAAATCGTCCGGGAAGTGCTTGGGCCGTCTGCCCAGCGACCCAACGTAAACAATGGCGTCGCCGTTGGACCTATGTAGTGGTCCGTCATCGCGGCGTCCGTGCGGACGGGGTACCAGATCGTGGTATCGAGCGCATGGATGGCTGCCTCTCGCCAGTTGTACGGTTCCCGGGGAATGAACCGCCGAGTAACCGCGCCGACTGCCGAAGGGTCAGATTGGCTGCGCTCTTGACCGACGATTGATGGGACGGCCGTGAGCATCAGCACCGCCACGGCAGCTGCGTTGAGTAAGCGCACGGTCAGATTCTACGGCTTGCGTCGCCATGAGGTGGGCGTGGCGTACGGTCTGGCTGGAGCCAGACACTACATCTGAATGGAGGCGTGAGGACTGACTCAGACGGCTGTCGTCGGGGCGGGGTGTGGCAGCCGTCGCCGCAAATACAGTGGGTTGGCGGCGCGACGGCCGTTCGCTACCCGTCGACTTCCTGTTTAATGCCGTACTGTTCGAGCTTCTTGTACAGATTGCTCCGCGGCGTGTCGATGATCTCGGCGGTCTTCGAGATGTTCCAGTTGTTCTCGCGGAGCTTCTGCACCAGGTAAGCGCGCTCCGACGCATCCTTGAACTCGCGAAGCGTTCCGCCAGACTGGCCCTGGGAAGAGGCAAACGTGGACGCCGCCGCCGCCGCTGACCCGGCGTCCGGCGCCCCGGTCCGCACCGGCGCGTCGTTCCGGACATCAGGCGGCAGGTCCTCGAGGCGGACCATATCGCCCGGCGTCATGATCAGCATGCGTTCGACGGCGTTGCGCAGTTCCCGGATGTTCCCGCGCCAGCGGTACCGCTGCAGCGCTTCCATCGCGCGCGGATCGACGCGCTTCGGTTTCAGGTTGTGCTCCTCGGCCGTGCTCCGGGCAAAGTGCTGGACGAGCAGTGGGATGTCGCCGCGCCGCTCCCGCAGCGGCGGCACGACGATCGGAATGACGTTCAGGCGGAAGAACAGATCCTCGCGGAACTCGCCGCGCTGGATGCCTTCCTCCAGGTCCTTGTTGGTCGCGGCGATCACGCGCACATCGACCTTGATCGTACGCGCCGATCCAAGCCGCTCCACTTCCTGCTCCTGCAGAACGCGCAGTACCTTGGCCTGCGTCTTCGGGCTCATGTCGCCCACTTCGTCGAGGAAGATCGTGCCGCGGTCTGCCTGTTCGAACTTGCCTATCTGCTTCTCCGTGGCGCCGGTGAACGATCCCTTCTCGTGGCCGAACAGCTCCGACTCGATCAGTTCCTCCGGGATGGCGGCGCAGTTGACCTGCACGAACCGCTGGCCGGCGCGCGGACTGTTGCGGTGAATGGTGCGCGCGACGAGCTCCTTGCCGACTCCGCTCTCGCCGAGCAGCATCACCGTGGCATTGGTGGGCGCTGCCCGCTTGACGGCCTCCAGTACCGCACGAAGCGCCGGGCTCTCGCCGACGATTTCGTACCTCGACTCCATCGTCAGCTTCAGCTCGCGGTTCTCCTGCCGCAGTTCCTGCTGTTTCAGCACGTTCTGCAGCGTGACGATCACGCGTTCGCTGCTGAGCGGCTTGTCGAGGAAATCGATGGCGCCCGATTTGATCGCGTCGACGGCGGTGCTGGTGGTCCCGTGGCCGGAAATCATCACCACCGGCAGGGTGTCGTCGAGGGAGCGCAGCTTGCGCAGCACCTCCATGCCGTCCATGCCAGGCATCTTGATGTCGAGGAGCACGAGATCGGGACGGTCGCGCTGCACGAGCGCCAACGCCTCCTGTCCCGACGACGCGCCGACGAACCCGTAATCCTCGTACTCGAGGATCATCCGCAGCGACTCGCGGATCGCCGCCTCGTCGTCAATGACCAGGATGCGCGGTTTCAACGTTCGTCGATCTTGACCGTCTCGAGGGCCCGCTGATTCAGCTCGGGCTTGTAGAGATACAGCGTGAGAATGTCGCCGGGGCGGGCGCCGTCGGTCAAACGGCGGTAGTCCTCGATGCTCTGGATCTGCTGCCGGTTGATCTCGAGCAGCACGTGGCCACGCTCGATGTCGGCGTCGAATGCGGGGCTCATCGGCTCGACGCGCGAGACGACGACGCCGCGGGTACCCTGCGGGAGGCGGTAGCGCGCGGCGAACTGCGCGTCCAGTTCCCGCACCGACAGGCCCAGCAACGGACCGCGCTGACTCGAGGGCTGCGGCTGCTCGACGCCGAAATCGAGACGCTCGCGCTGCGGACGCTCCGCCAGCTTCACCGTGAAGTTGAGCGGCCGCCCGTCCCGGACCACCTGCACCGTCGCACTCGATCCTGGCTGCCGCGCGGCGATGAGCTGGATCAAGGCGTCGTTGGTGTCGATCGGTTTGCCGTCGATCGCGACGATGACGTCGTAAGTGCGGATGCCGGCGCGGGCGCCCGGCGACCCCGGCGTCACGTCCTGCACCAGTGCGCCTTCGGCCGAGGACAGTTTCAGCGCCCGCTGCAAGTCCTGGTCGACGTCGCGCAGCATCACGCCGATGTAGCCGCGCGACACGCGCCCGCTGTCGCGCAGCTGCGGCAGGATCGCGCTCGCCTGGTTGATCGGCACCGCAAAGCCGATGTTCGATGCACGGGAGCTGATCGCCGCGTTGATGCCGATCACCTCGCCGCGGGCATTGATCAGCGGCCCGCCGCTGTTGCCGAAGTTGATGGCGGCATCGGTCTGAATATAGCGATCAAGCGACGAGTCGAACAGCTTGCGCCCGATGAAGCTGACGACGCCGACGGTGACGGTGTGTTCGTAGGCGAGCGGGTTCCCGATCGCCAGCACCCATTCGCCGACCCGGAGGGCGTCGGAGTTGCCGAGCGGCGCAAACGGGAGCGGCCGGGGCGATTCAACTTTTATCAGGGCGATGTCGGTGTCGGGATCCGAGCCGATTCGCGCGGCCCGCAGCGTTCGACCGTCGGCGAGCCTGGCCATGATGCGGTCGGCGCCTTCGATGACGTGGTGGTTGGTGAGAATGAGACCGTCAGCGGCGATGATGAAGCCGGTGCCGGCGCCGCGCCGGGGCCCGTCGCGGTCACGCGGCTGCGGCCGTTCGAACGGATCGGGCTCATTCGGAAGAATCGTCGCCCGGCGGCGCACGCGGTCTTCCCCGCGCGATGTAGCGTCGATGTTCACGACGGCTGGGTTGAGACGCTCGGCAATATCGGCAAACGAGCTGTCACCCGCCGGAATCGCGGCCGCGGCGATGCCGCGGGATGATGCTGCCGGCCCGCTCGGTGCGGCGGCGAGCTCGCGGCGGGCTGGCGCCGCCGAGGCCGCGCGCGCGGATGTCATGGTGCCTGCGACCACCACGCCGATGAGAAACGCGACCGTCGCCGCGAGAAACACGGTGACGGCCAGGAACCGCCGAGTCATCCTTCCCCTATTATAAGTCGCCGATCAGCGCGAGAAAGGCTGGCTCATCGAGCGTTGGGACGCCCAGGTCACGCGCTTTGTCGGCCTTGCTGCCGGCGTCTTCACCCACAATCACGCCTGCTGTCTTCCTGCTCACCGATCCTGCAACCTTCCCGCCGAGCCGTTCGATGGCGGCCGTGGCCTGCTCCCGGGTCATCCCCGCGAGAGTCCCGGTCAGCACGTATGTCTTGCCGGCAAGCGGACCGTCGACGGTCCGGGTCTTTCGTTGCTCAGGCGGCACGTCCATGCGCACGCCGGCCGCGCGTAACCGCTCGAGCAATCGTTGATTGCGAGGTTCGTCGAACCAGCTTCGCACCGATTCGGCCAGGACCGGACCGATTTCGGGTGTCGCCTGCAGCTGTTCGAGCGAGGCAACCGCAAGCTCTGCAGCCGACCCGAACGCCTCCGCCAGCACTTGAGCGGCGCGCTCGCCGATGTGGCGAATGCCGAGGCCGTAAATCAAACGCCAGAGCTCGTTGCCGCGGCTCCGGTCGATCTGCGCCACCACTTTCGCGGCATTCTTCTCGCCGAACCGGCGGACGATTTCCCGTCCGTCGCCTCGAAGGGAACTGCTCGTCAGCCGGGCCAGCGTGTCGGCCTGAAGCGCATAGACATCGGCGTAGTCGGCGATCAGCTTCTGATCGATGAGCTGGGCGATCAGCGATTCGCCGAGCCCTTCGATGTTCATGGCAGACCGCGAGGCGAAGTGTTCGAGGCCGCGCTGCAGCTTGGCCGGGCACGACGTGTTCTCGCAGCGCCAGACGGCCTCTCCTTCCGCGCGATGGAGCACGGCGCCACAGCGTGGGCAGTCGGTCGGCATCTGCCACGGCTGCGCTTCCGGCGGTCTTCGGCTCAGGACCGGGCCGACGACGCGAGGGATGACGTCGCCAGCCTTCTCGACCAGCACGAAATCGCCTTCGCGGATGTCCTTCCTGGCGATGTCGTCGGCATTGTGCAGCGTGGCCATCGACACCGTAGATCCCGCGATGAAGATCGGCTCGAGCATGGCGAAGGGCGTCACCGCTCCCGTGCGGCCGACGTTGACTTCAATTCTTCGCAGCAGGGTCGTCTTCTGTTCGGCGGGGAACTTGAAGGCAATCGCCCAGCGCGGGAATTTGCTGGTGCTTCCGAGCAGCCGGCGTTCGGCGAGCCGATCGACCTTGATCACCACGCCGTCGGTATCGAACTCGAGGGAGCGGCGCTTCTCAGCCCACACGGCGCAGAAGGCCACGAGTTGTTCGATCCCGGTGCAGCTGTGCCAGTGCGGCTCGACCGGGAGACCGGCGGCACGAAGCCGCTCCAGCGTCGCCGCGTGTGTACTGAGGCGGACCTGAAGGTCCTCCTCTACGCCTTTCAGGGGCGGCGCGGCATCGGCTCTATGTAAATGCGCGCCTTCAGTCCTGCCCACGAGTTGATAAAAGAATGCGCTCAACCCCCGACTTGCAACCAGCGCCGGATCGAGGTTGCGCAGGGCTCCAGCCGCAGCGTTGCGCGGGTTCGCAAAGAGCGGCTCCCCTTCCTGCTCGCGCTGCGCATTGATTCGCTCGAAGGCCTTGCGTGGCAGGAACACCTCGCCGCGAATCTCAATCTGTCCTCCCAAAATGGCCTCCGACGCCACTTCTTTCAGCCGCAGCGGAATTGCGCGAACGGTTCGCAGATTGGCGGTGACATCCTCGCCGCGGCTGCCGTCGCCGCGGGTCGCACCCCGAACCAGCATGCCGTTCTCATAGGTCAGCGCAATGCTGACGCCGTCGATCTTCAGCTCCGCGACGTATTCGATCTGCTGCCCTTCTTCGCCCAGTCCGCGACGGACGCGGTCGTCGAACGCGCGCAGTTCGTCTTCCGAGTAGGCGTTGTCGAGGCTGAGCATCGGCTCCGCGTGCTCGACGGTGGCAAAGCCCGCGGCTGCCCGGCCGCCGACGCGGCGGGTCGGCGAATCCTGGCTGGCGAGGTCGGGGTTCTCGGCCTCCAGCCGCTCGAGCTCGCGCATCAGCGCGTCGAACTCGACGTCAGCGATCTCAGGGTCGTTCAGGACGTAATAGCGCTCTTCGTGGTGGCGAATCAGGCGCCGAAGCTCGTCGATCCGTTCGGTAGGCGTCACTGGGCTGGTAGTGCGTGGTTAGTGGTTGGTGGCTACCAGCCACCACGTTCTCAGCGATCGCGTGAGAGGACGTAATCGGGCAGGAAGGTCAACGCGTCGCGTTCGGGCCCGGGCGGGAAGACGCGGAGCGCGCGCTTGGCGCGCTCGACGAACTCGACCGCCGTGCTGTGGGCGTAGTCGATCGAACGGGCGTGGCCGAGCAGCGTCCGCAGCTGGCACCACTCGTCGATCGAGGCGCTGCCGGCGCTCACGATCCGTCGAATCAACGCCCCAGCCTGTGCGTCGCCACGGGCGAGCAGATGGATGACGGGCAGCGTCATCTTGCCTTCGCGCAGGTCGCCGCCGACGGGCTTCCCGAGCGCCACCTCCTCACCGGTGAAGTCCAGCAGGTCGTCGACAATCTGGAATGCCATGCCGATGTTCAGCCCGTATTCCCACATCGCGTCCTGCTGCTCGCGGGTGGTCGGACCGAGCATCGCGCCGATCTTGGCGCAGCCGGCAAACAGGAACGCCGTCTTGCGCCGGACGATGTCGAGGTGCTCATCCTCGGTGAGCTCCACCTCGCCGTTCTTGGTCAGTTGGTAGATCTCGCCTTCGACGATGCGCAGCGTCACGTCGCAGAGCAGCCGGATGATCTCGAGGTTGTCCTGGGTCAACGCGAGCGACATCGACTTGAGATACAGGAAGTCGCCGAACAGTCACCGTGACGTGGTTGCCCCACCGGGTGTGGGCCGCTTCGCGGCCGCGGCGGAGTTCCGACTCATCGATGATGTCGTCGTGAACGAGCGTCGCGGTGTGAATGAACTCGATGACCGACGCATAGAGCACGGCGCGGTCGTCCCTCGACTCCGCTCGGGACGACCCTGAGTCTACCGAAGGGTCGCCCGTATAGCCCGCCATGCGCGCGGCCATCAGCAGCACCGCCGGGCGGATTCGCTTCCCGCCGCTGTCCTTGACGTAGTTGCCAATCGTGGGAATGACGGCCACCTGCGACTGTACATGGCGCGCAAATTCACGCTCGACCTCGCGCAGGTCGTCGCGAATCGGCTCGAACATCTGGGCGAGAACAGCCGCGGAGGGTTTTTGCGCGGTGGGATTCACAGCCGGTGTCATGAAACCACATCCGCGCGCGGAGTGTCAACGCGCCAAGCGCGCTAATCCGTGGCAGGAGTAGCAGTTACGGGTTGAACAGCCGTGTGAAGTTCTGGTGCGAGGCCTCGGCCACCGCCTCGACCGTAGTACCACGAAGCTTCGCGATCGCCTCCGCCACGTGTGCGACCCGCGCGGGTTCGTTACGCGTACCGCGGTGAGGAACGGGCGCGAGAAACGGGCTGTCGGTCTCGATCAACAGCTTATCGAGGGGCACAATCTTCGCCACTTCGTGCAGCTCGGTCGCGCGCGGAAAGGTCACGATCCCGGCAAGGGACAGGTGAAATCCCGCGTCCAGCGCTCGTTTCGCCATCGCGCGATCGCCGGTAAAGCAGTGAAAAACACCGCGCCGCTCGCCGGCCGGCGTTTCCGACAGTATCCGGAACGTATCCTCTTCGGCTTCACGCGTATGAATGACGATCGGCAGGTCGAGCCTCCGGGCCAGGCCGATCTGCTCTCGGAAGACCGCCTGCTGCGCGTCGCGCGGCGCAAAATCGTAGTGATAGTCGAGGCCGATCTCCCCGATCGCGCGTGCCGCCGGCCGACCCGCGAGCCGGGCCTCGACCAGCGCCGCGGCGGCGGCGGGATCGCCGGCGAACTTCCCTGCCGAGTGTGGATGGACGCCGATCGACAGCCGGGCGCCGGACCATGCCGTCGCCACACCCGCCGCCCGCTCGTATTCCTCATCATCCTCGGCGCCGACGATGACCAGGGCGCCGGAGACCCCCGCGGCGGTCGCACGGCCGATCACCTCGTCAAGATCGGCGGCGAACTCTTCACCGGCGAGGTGGCAATGGCTGTCGATCACAGGGAAACTCCCAACTCCCAACAACCAACTCCCAACTTTGGGGTCAGGAATTGGGAGTTGGATGTTGGGACTACCGCACCCGAGAGCCCGGCAGGACGGAGGGGTCGACTGCAACCAGCATCGGCAACCCTCCTTCGGGGCTCGCGGCGAGCACCATGCCGTTCGACTCGACGCCCATCAGTTTCGCCGGCTGTAGGTTCGCCACAATGACGATGGTGCGCCCGACCAGCTGCTCGGGCTGGTAGGCTTCGGCGATGCCCGCGACGATAGTGCGCTGATCGCTGCCGGTATCGACCTTCAGCTTCAGCAGCTTCTTGGACTTCGGCACGGCTTCGGCCTCGAGCACTTTCGCGACGCGCAGCTCCACCTTCATGAATTCGTCGATCGAAATGCGCTGCTCTTCCTTCGGCGCCGGTGGCGCGCTGTTCTCCTGCGATGTCATGCCGCGAAGCTCCTCGACTGTTTTTTCAATCCTGGGAAACAGTGGTGTCGTCTCGCCCAGTCGCGTGCCGGACCGCAGCGTCCCGGGCTCGAGACCCGACCACGACTCCTGGGGTGTGCCGAGCATTCCGCGGATACGCTCCGCGGCCTGCGGCATGACCGGATCGATGAGCGCCGCTGTGACGCGCAGCGCATCGGCCGGCGCGATACAAGGTCCCGTCCAGCAGAGGCCGGGCGTCCGGCCGCTTGGCGAGCGTCCACGGCTCCCGTTTCACGATGTACTGGTTCACTACCCGAACAAGCTCCCAGGTCTCCTGGAGGGCGACCGAGATCTGAAACGTCTCGAACCTGCCGACGACGCTGTTGATCGTGTTTCTCAGCGTGTCCTCGAGTTGGGCATCGAGTTCATCCCTGCTGTTCGGCCGATCGGGGACCACGCCCCCGCTGTACCGATGGATCATCGTGGTGGTACGGCTCACGAGATTCCCGAGATCGTTGGCCAGGTCGGCATTGAACCGCGTCAGGATCGCCTCGTCTGAGAAGTTCGCATCCTGGCCGAGCAGCGACATCTCGCGCATGACGAAATACCGGAGCGCGTCGACGCCGAACACCTCGACGTAATCCTGGTAGCGTGCGACGTTGCCAAGCGACTTGGACATCTTGGCGCCGCCCATCAGCCACCACCCGTGCGAGATGATCCGGTCCGGGGGCTTCACGCCAGCGGCCATGAGGAACGCCGGCCAGTACAGCGCGTGCTGCCTGAGAATCTCCTTGCCGATCAAGTGGGTGACCCCGGGCCAGAACCGATCGATGCGCTTCGCGGACTCCGGGTCGTCCGAGCCGAGCCCGAGCGCGGTCAGATAGTTCGTCAGCGCGTCGAACCACACGTACATCACGTGTTTCGGATCGCCGGGGACCGGGATTCCCCACTGGAATGACGTGCGGCTGATGCTCAGATCCTGGAGCCCTGCCTCGACGAAGCTTCGGACCTCGTTGAAGCGAAAATCGGGTTGTACGAACGCGGGATTGGCGGCGTAGAAGTCGAGCAACGGCTGCTGGTAGTTCGACAGCCGGAAGTAGTAACTCTCTTCCTTCAGCCGTTCGACCTTGCTGCCGCACGTCGGGCACTTCCCGTTCACGAGCTGCGTCTCTGGAACAAAGATCTCGTCAACGGTGCAGTACCACCCTCGTACTCGCCCTTGTAGATGTCGCCCTTCTCCGCCACCCGTTGCCACAGCGCCTGCACCGCGCGATGGTGGCGCGGCTCGGTCGTGCGGATGAAGTCGTCGTTCGAGATGTTCAGATCGGCACACATCTGCCGGAACGCGGCCGCGACTTCGTCGACGAACCCGCGCGTGTCTTTCCCGGCCTTCTGGGCGGCGCGCTCGACCTTCTGGCCGTGCTCGTCGGTGCCCGTGAGAAAGAACACGTCACGTCCCAGCAGGCGCTGGGATCGGGCGACCGCGTCGGCGACCATGGTCGTATACGCATGGCCGATGTGCGGACGCGCGTTGATGTAGTAGATCGGCGTGGTGATGTAGAACGGCTTCATGCCTGCAGCGGGAGTGGTCACGGGCACCGATCGAGGAACGCCTTCATGGCGGCCGCCTGGACGTCCTTGACGGGGCGGCCGCTCTCGGCGGCGACGCGGGCGCAGTCGTCGAATTCCGGCGACGCGTTCATCACTTCCCCGTTCCGCCGCGCCACCTTGATGCCAACACGACCAAACGGCGTCTCGACGGCGATCGTTTCCCGATCGAGGCATTCACGGTCCATTTCCCGGTAGCGGATGCCAATCGTCGTGGTCTCGCGAAACACGGTTGAGGCGAGCCGCTCGCGGGCGCCTGGGGGTGCCACGATCGTGAGCAGCGTGCCCGGACGGTTCTTCTTCATCTGGATCGACGTGTAAAACACATCGAGCGCGCCGTCGCCAAGCAGTCGATCGATGAGCACGCCGAAAATCTGCGGGTTCATGTCGTCGATTTCCGCCTCGATGACCACGACCCGGTGCGGGGGTGCGGCAGTATCCGCATCGCCGATCAGGACGCGGAGAACATTCGGCGTGTCGGCGAAGTCTCTCGATCCGGCGCCATACCCGGTCTTCCGCAGGCGCATCGACGGGACGCCGCCGAAGGCCTCGACGTACGACGTAATCAGGAGCGCACCGGTCGGCGTCACCATCTCGGCTTTCTGCGGTCCCGCGTAGACCGGGGCTCCTTCGAGCAGCCGGGCTGTCGCTGGTGCCGGAACCGGGTACAGCCCGTGCGCAGAGCGGACGCTGCCGCTGCCGACATTGAGCGGTGACGCCTCAATCCGGTCGGCGCCGATCGCTTCCAGGGCGTGCACGGTGCCGACAATGTCGATGATCGAATCGAGCGCGCCAACCTCGTGGAGGTGAACGTCGTCGACCGAGGTGCCGTGGACCGCCGCCTCCGCCTCGCCAAGCCGTTCGAACAGGTGCTTGGCTCGATCCTTCGCGGCCGCGCTCAACGCGGAGCTGTCGATCAGGGCGGCTATCTGTTTCAGGGACCGGTGGGTCTGGTGCTGCCTGCCATCCTGATCGTCGCCGTCGTGATGGCTGATGGGTATGGGCGTGGCCGTGCGTCTGTTCGTGATCGTGGGCGTGGTCCATCGGCAGACCTTCGCCCCGGACGTGAAACTTCGTCGCCGCAAGGCCGGCTCGTGTGACCCGCTCGGTCCAAATCGCGCCAGGATCGATGGCCAGGCTTCCGAGCGCGCGGCGGAGCTCGTCGATCGGCAAGCCGGCATCGAGTAGCGACGCCCAGGATCATGTCGCCGGCGGCGCCAGAGAAGCAGTCGAAATAGAGGATCGTCAAACGACCCATCTTATCCCGTCCCGCCCATCCGCGACTGCAGCCGGCCCGCTTCGACGAGCGAGAAGTACCGCTGCTCGGCGAGGATGAGGTGATCGACGACGTCGATTCCCATGATGTCGCCAGCGTTCACCATTCGCGTGGTCAGCGCGAGATCGTCGGGGCTCGGCGTCGGATCGCCCGACGGGTGGTTGTGGAAGAGCACGATCGCCGCCGCGGCCGCGGATGCGGCTTCGCGAAACACCTCGCGCGGGTGCACCACGGTAGAGTCGAGCGAGCCGATCGACACGATACGGACGCGGATGACGCGATACTTGGTGTCGAGCATGACAATGCCGAATTGCTCGACATCGGCGACGCCGTACTGCGGCAGCAGATAGGTGGCCAGCTGGCGCGGCGTCGTCAGCTGCGGCCGTTCGGCGATCGCGCGCACGAGAGTCCGGCGCCCCAGCTCGACCGCGGCGACGATCTGCGCCGCTCGCGCCGGTCCCACGCCCGATACCACGCGCAGCCGGTCGAGCCCCAGCCGCGTCAACCCGTGCACCCCGCCCGCACGCTCGATGAGCCGGTTCGCGAGCGCCAGTGCATCGACGTCGCGCGAGCCGCTGCCGATGACCACCGCGAGCAGTTCGTTGTCGCCCAGCCCCTGCGCGCCCAGACGTTCGAGCTTCTCTCGAGGGCGATCGTGTGGTGCCACGTCTTTCATCAACGCTATACTCAGGTGCTTATGCCCCGGCGGTCATCCCGTGTGATTGCGTGTGTGGCCGCACTGTTTCTGTCTGTCGCGTGCGGCGCCCCCCCGAACAAAGAGATGGACCAGGCGCAGGGCGCGATCGATGCCGCGCGCGCCGCCGGTGCCGAGCGGTACGCAACAACTGAGTACACCGCGGCGACCGATGCGCTCAAAAACGCCAACGACGCCGTCGCCGTCGGCGACTATCGGCTCGCCCTCAACTTCGCGCTCGAGAGCCGTGAGCAGGCCCAGAATGCCGCGCGCGGCGCCGCCGACGCCAAGGCGCGCGTCCGCGGAGAAGTCGAGCACAGCATCACGGAAATTACCGCCCTGATCGCCCAGGCCCGCCTCCGGCTGACAGCGGCCGAACGTGCCCGCGTCGCCCGGCGTCTCCTGCAGCAGCCGCGCGCGGATCTCGCGGCGGCCGAAGCTGCTTTGCAAAAAGCGGGCGAGGCAGTGAGCCAGGAGGATTACCTGGCGGCAAGAGAAACGTTGAACGGCGTCAAGGAACGCGTCGACGTCGCCCTCGTGGCGATCAACGCCACCATGGCCCCGCGCACGACGGCGCGGCGACGCTAGGTCCGGCTAAAGCCGGACACTGACGTTCGATCGGCCCGGATACTACGTTCGATCGGCTCGGACACTACGTTCGATCCGCGGTCGTAGCGTCCGCCTTTAGGCGGATCGCTCCTTCAACCACTCACCGTCCAGAATCAGTTCGGCCCACCCGGTGAGGTACACGCCGTCCTCGCGCCATTCGACGCGCTGGGTGCCGCCGGGAGCCACGACGTCGATCTCTCTTGCAGCGCCGCCATGCGCTGCGGCGGCAACGGCGGAGGCTGATGTGCCCGTGCCAGACGAAGTGGTTGGACCGACACCCCGTTCCCAGATCAGAATCCTGACGCGATTCGGGGTCTCCACCTCGGCGAACTCCACGTTGGTGCCGGCGGGAAACATGACGTGGGTGGCGAGCGCGGGTCCGAGCCGATTGAAACGTTCGACATCAGGCAGCGGACCAAGAACGATGCACTGCGGATTGCCGAGCCGGAGGAGGGACGCGGTCACTGATTCCGTGCCGACGGTAATCGGCACCTGGCGGAGATCCTCCGGCATTCCCATCGCGGCCCTGAAGGTGTAACGCCCGCCGTTCAGATGCAGGAGCTCCAGCGTCTTCATCCCCGCGTCGGTGTCAATCCGGATCGACGCGCCTACCGCCATCCGCTGCGTTCGGGCCACGAGCGCGCCCAGGCAGCGGAGGCCGTTTCCCGACAATTCGGAGGGGCTTCCATCCGCATTCCACAGCTTCATCGTCACGCCGCGATCGCGCAGCGTGTAGAGAATGAGGCCATCTGCGCCGATGCCGTGATGGCGATGACAGAGGCGTGTCGCGATCGCCGCCGCATCAGCGTGGAGAACTGAGGCCTCTGGCACCAGCAGGAAGTCGTTGCCGTAGGCGTGTGCCTTGGCAACCGGCAGGGCCATCAGGGCACCTGGAAGGCGTCGAACACGTAGGTGAAGCCGGCCGTGAACCCCACCGTCGGATCGCTCGAGGTGATGCCGAACAGCAAGCCGGCATCCGCGCGCCAGGTGCCGACGGTATAGCGCCCGCCGAAACGCAGCATGCTGCGCGATTCGGTTCCGGGCGGCGGGTCGCCGAGGCGCGTATCCTTGCGCCCGTTGATCTCCCCCACCACCTCGCCGCGCTGGGTGATGGCTCTCGCGAACGACATCCCATAGGTGAGCACGTCGTTCTGGCGGTCGCCGCGCGTCGGGTCGCCGAGAATACCCAGGCCGATGTTGCCAACGACGCGCACCGACTGCACCGTCTTGGCAAGCAGCAGCGAGGAGTAGAAGTCGATCGTGTCGAGGCCGATGCCGCTCTCATTCGAAGCCATCGGCAGCTTCGTCGCTGAGCGCAGCGCAATCGACGGCCGGGTCATCCCCTCCGAAATCAACCGCACCTTGGTGCCGACCACCATGTCCTCCACATGCGAAGTGGAGTCTCCCGGGACGACGAGCATGTGCGACAGCGGCGCCGCGTGCCGTTCGGTGATCGAAAGGTGGTTGTAGAGACCGCCATCGATCTGGACCTCCCCTGCCGACCCGATGCCGAGGCTGATGCCGATCAACGGGAAACGGCGCAAATTGCCTTTGAGGCCGGAAGCGGGATATTCGACGTCCCGCTGGTAATCGAATCCGCCTTCGATCAGCACTCTCCCCGCGCCGACTGTCTCAGGATCTTCGGTAACGAGCGGCCGCTGCTGCGCGAACGTGATTCCGGGAGCGAGGAACAGGGCAAGAACGGTGACGGCAGGTCGAAGCATTGTTTTCTCAGAATCCGCGGGCACTGTCGATCAGAACGGTCACCGGACCATCGTTGACGAGCTCGACGCGCATCATGGCCTGGAACTCGCCGGTGGCGACCGGCAGGGGAACTGCCCGCAATTCTCTCACGAGATCTTCGTAGAGCGAACGCGCGACGTCGGGCGCGGCGGCGGCATCGAACGACGGCCGGCGTCCTTTGCGCATGTCGCCGTACAACGTGAATTGCGAAACCAGGAGGACTGCCCCACCGGTGTCGAGCACCGATCGATCCATCGGTTTCCCGCCTTCGCCTTCGAACAGGCGCGCGTCGCGGATCTTGCCGGCAATGTACCGGACATCCTCGCGGGTGTCGCCCGTGCCGACGCCGAGCAGGACCAGCAGGCCGGGACCGATCTCGCCCGTCACACGGTCGCCGACGCGCACACGCGCCTCGGTGACCCGCTGGACGACGGCCCTCATGAGACGTGAATTGACGAATGGACGGACTTACGAATTGTCGAAATGAAGGAGCAACGATCCGTCAATTCGTCGAGTCGGCAATTCGTCAATGCTGGATTTGTATCAGCCGTTGATCGCCGCCCTCGTCCTCGAGACGAAGCGCGACGGTGTCGCGCAGCTCGCCGCTGGGATTCAGGCGCAGGTCGAGCAGGTGGCGCGGCATGATGTTCCGCAGCGCCTTCAGCATCGACTGTTTGACGCCCGGATGCTCGCGCTCGAGGTCGAGGATCAATCGCTTGACCCGCTGGCGCTGCAGGCTCAGATCGCCGCACGCCGGGCAGCAGCACCCGATGATCGGCAGCTCGCACTGCTTGGTGTAGAGCCGCGCCTCGTCTTCTCCGACATAGACCAGCGGCCTGATGACGACATGCTCGCCGCTGTCAGAGACAAGACGGGCCGGCATCGCCTTGAGCGCACCGGCGAAGAACAGGTTCAGGAGAAGGGTCTCGATGAAATCGTCCAGGTGATGGCCAAGGGCGATCTTGGTGGCGCCGACTTCGGTCGCAATCCGGTAGAGAACGCCGCGGCGAAGCCGGGCGCACAGCGAACACGGGGTTGCATTTGCGTCGAGGATGTCGTCCATCACGTCGCCGATCGACGTGTGCTCGATGCGGTACTCCCAGCCGCGCGCTTCACAGGTCCTGGCGATGACGTCGTGCTTGAAATCCTTGTAGCCGGAGTCGACGTTGACCGCGATCAACGAAAAATCGATCGGCGCCCGCTCACGCAGTCGATCCAGTGTCTGCATAAGCGCCCAGCTGTCCTTGCCGCCGGACAGCCCCACCATCACGCGGTCGCCATCCTCGATCAACTTGAAGTCGACGATCGCCTTCGTCGTCTTTTTCGCGATGCGGGCCTCGAGCGGGCTGCGATACGCCATTCGGTAACAGTGTATCCGAGGGACGAATTGAGATCGCTGGCGGGTCCGCTTCGCGGAACCCGCCCTACGGTACCTGCTTTGCGGAACCCGCCTACGTGCCGGTCGGCTTCAACTGCGCGAGGTAAGCGCCGATCGCGACCAGGTCTTCCGCGGTGAGCTTTTCGACGACCGGCTTCATCAGCGCTGACCAGGTGCCGTGCCGGGCGCCGACCTGCATGTCGTAGAGCTGACGGACGACGTAGCTCGGATCACGACCGGCGAGGCCCGGAACAGGTCCGAGACCTTCCAGGTTCGGACCGTGGCAGACGCCGCACTGCACGGTCTTGCCGCTTCCGCCTGTCTTCACCAGCGTCTCACCTGCCTTGATGCTGCCGATAGGCGCGTAGGCGACGAATAGCGAGTGCGGATCGCGAAGCTCGAAGCGTTCGGCGTCTTCAGGGCCCTCGACTATCCGCATGCCGAGCGGCTCGGTTTCGTTTCCGGGCAGGCGAAAGAAGACACCAAACTGCATGCGCGTCTTCGGGACCATACGCGTCTCGACGACGCGGATCCGTTCCTGCCACGGGATAGCGCTGTAGTACCGAGCCGAGGCCGTAATCTCCTCATCCGTCATCGCCTTGGCGAAGAGAATCATGCGGTTGGTGTTCGCCTTGCGCGGATCGGCGCTGCGCCGTTTGTCGTTCTTGAAATCCAGCATCGTCTGCACGAAGTACTCATACGGCAGACCGGCGAGGCCGGCGTTTTCCTGGCGGCCTGCTCCACCGATGTAGTGGCATAACCCGCAGGCATTGATGTCGGCATTGCGGCGGCCGACCGCGACGATTGGCGGTACCGCCGCGGGATGCTCGTCGGGGAACCAGTCGGCGGGGCCGTACGGATCGTTGGCCTGGGCGCGAGTAAAGGAACGAGCCGAGCCTGGCAGCTGATGAAGCGTCGTATCAGGCGCCGGCGCGGCCGCTCCGGCTGCCGCGGGCTGTGGCGCGGCGGCAGGCGCGCTGCCTGGTGCCGAAGGCGGATCGACGAACCCGTACGCCCAGGACGGATGCTGTGCGACCGCGTTGACGACGCTGGCGGTGAACACCGTCACCAGCCCACAGGTGAGGACGGTGACGAACCTTCTCATGCGCCCCCCATTCACAACCGGAAACCTGAAGGTTTCCGGCTACCAATGCGGTAGCTCGGAGGCCTTCAGGCCTCCGGACGCGCCGATTGTAGATCAGTGCTCGAGCACCTGCTGCACTTCGTACAGCCGGAGGGGCGTCGTCGCGGGGCTGACGGCCTCTCGCATCAGCGACTTGAGCCTCAGGATGTCGCGGACGACGACAAAGGTGCGGGAAAGGCCGTATTTCGAGCGGCCGAAGCGTCGCGGCCGATGATTTACGATCACCTCGGTCACGCGGCCGCCCAGTTGGCTGGCGAATGCCGGCAGATAGCGGTGCATCCCCGGCGAGAGCTTCAGCGGCTTGACCACCTCGGCGCGAAACACTTTCAGCGAGCATCCGTTGTCGTGAATGCGGATGCCGGTCACGTATCCAAGCAGCCAGTTCGCCACCACCGAGGGCACGTGGCGCGTGAGCAGATCGTCCTGTCGATCCTTGCGCCAGCCGCAGACGACATCGTGATCGCGGGCGATCTCGAGAAGCCTCGGGATGTCGGCCGGATCGTTCTGCAGGTCCCCGTCCATCGTCACGATCCAGGCGCCGCGCGCGTAGGCAAACCCGGCGGCAAATGCTGCCGTTTGTCCGAAATTGCGCGTGAACTGGATCACACGGAGCCGGGAATCGCGCGCATGAATCTCCGTCAGGCGGGCGAATGTGGCGTCGGTGCTTCCGTCGTCAATCAGGAGGATTTCGTACGGGATGCCGGTCGGCGCGAGGGCGGCAGTCAGCTGTTCATGGAGCAAGAGGACATTGCGCTCCTCGTCGCGAAGCGGGATGACGACGGAGACATCAGGGATCACGGCGCTACGCGCCTCCGGCGATTGATTGCCCACCAGCCGACGACGGCCACCACCAGGATTCCGGCCAGCGCCAGGGCGACGACGCGGCCATGTGTCTGCATGTACTCGAGCGCGAGGTCGCCGTACCAGATCGCAAGCGTGCCGAGGATCAGATAGCGGAGCCCTCGAGCCACGCCGATCGCCGTCACGAACTTCGCGGGCGGAACGCCGGCCACGCCGGCCAGCAGCACGAACAACTTGAAGGGCGCGGGCGGCGGGAGGAGCGCCGGAATCATCAGCGCCATCAGGCCATGGCGCTTGTAGAGCCCCAGCGCCCGCTCCGCATTTCCATGGCGAAGACGCTTCCGAATAAACGCCTCGCCGCCCTTTTCGGCCAGGTAATAGATCACGTAGCAGCCGGCGATCGAGCCAAGCGTCGCCATCAACGCGTAATACGGCATCCAGGCCTTGTTCCTCGTGACCATCAGGACGACGAGGAGGTCGTTGATCTGCGGCAGCGAGACGAATGAGGAATCGAGGAACGCGATCGCGAACAACCCCGGGCCGCCAATCGTGGCGGCGAAGGTATAGATCCAGCTGATGAAAGATTTCACTCGAGGTGGGCTACCTTAGAGGTCCGTGATTATAGCCCGCGTCCTCGCGGCGGCGGCCACCGCGGCCGGCGTGGCCGCGTGGATCGTGTTTCTGCGCGCCGATCTCGTCCTCAGCCACTACGACGCACGCGCCCACCTCGTCGTCTCGCGGCGCATCATCGACAGCATCACGCCGGGCTGGGAGCAGGTCGGTGCGGTATGGCTTCCGCTCCCGCACCTGATCAATGCGATCCCAGTACAGATCGACGTCCTCTACCGGACCGGCGCGTTCGCATCGCTGGTCTCGATCGCGTGCTTCGGCATCACCGCGTACGCCATAGCCCGGCTGGTCATGACCGCGACGGGTTCGCCGATTGGCGCCGCCGCAGGGACGGCGCTGCTGGCGGTGAACCCGAACCTCCTCTACCTCCAAGCCACGCCGATGACCGAGGCGATGCTGCTTGCGGCGCTGTTCCTGGCGGTGCTCTGGCTCTACGAATGGGTACCGCTCAACCAGGATGCCGTTCCCGCGCGGCTGGCCCTGGCGTTGGTCGCCGCGATGCTGACGCGCTACGAGGCATGGCCGGTCGTCGCGGTGGCCCTTGTCGCCGCCAGCCATGCCTCGGCCAGGCTGGGCGCCGCGCCCGCCGTCGCGCTCCGGCGCGGTCTTCGATTGGCCATGTGGCCAGCCATCACGGTTGCGCTGGTCCTGCTCAACAGCCGGGTTACGGTGGGGTCGTGGTTCGTCAGCGGCGGCTTCTTCGTCCCGGACCCTGGCTACCAGGGGCGGGCCCTCCGCAGTCTCATCGCCGTCTGGTGGGGCACGCACGAACTGAGCACGCGCCTGACCGAGCTTGTCGCGGTCGCGACGGCAGTCCTCCTGGTGCTTCGCTCGCTCGTGCGGAGGGCCGACGCCGCGCTTGTCGTTCCGGTGGCGCTCTTTGCCGTCGGCGTGCTTCCGGCCCTCGCCTTTTACGAGGGGCACCCATTTCGCATCCGCTATATGACGCCGCTCGTCGCCACATGCGCGCTCTTCTGCGGTCTGGCGGTTGGACTACTGCGTCAGTATCCGGCGCTCGTGCTGGCGGGCGTTCTTGTGGGCATCACCCTGATTCAATCGCCTCCGTGGCGGCGCGACGCGCCGATGCTGCTCGAGGCGCAGTGGGACCACGAGGCCAGCGAAGGCCGCCGGACCGTGACGGCCTGCCTGGCGCCGCGGCACGCCGGCGAGAAGATTGTGGCGAGCATGGGATCGCTTGCGCACTATATGCAGGATCTGTCCCGCGATGGATTGTCCATCGTCGATTTCATTCACGAAGGAAACGGCGACATCTGGGAACTGGCGATGAAGGCCGGGCCCGCGCCGTACGCGGGCTGGATGCTGGTCGAAGAACAATCAGAGGGAGGCGACGTACTGGCGCAGCGGATCCGCCGCGATCCCTCGTTCGCCCGAGGAATGCAGCGGATCTGTGAGGGCGGAGGCGTGGCCCTGTACAAGCGGCTTTGATCAACCACGACGACACGACGGTCACGAATCGATGTCGTCGTGTTCGTCGTGCCGTCGTGGTTCTTACAGCCCGAAGCGCAAACCGATATTGAACTGATAGGTCCAGCCGCCGAGATCAATCTTGGGAACGGCGCCGGGGGACGCGAAGCTGCTGGTACCGAGCTCGCCCTCGGCGCTGTAGTACCGCACCTCGGCGCCGGCACTCAAGCTATCGCCGGCAAAGCGGACGCCGCCGAGCACGACTGGACCGGTTTCATTGCCCGACGCCACGACCTGGTCACGGAAAATGGCGTTTCCGCGCGAGAAATCGACGAACTCGCCCGACTCGCTGTACCGCCAGTTCACTACCGAGATGCCCGCCCCGAAGTACGGCTGGACGCTGGACTGCTGGCCGAGCGGCACCACCCGGATCGTCAAGTCGATCGGCACGCGACGCAGGCGCAGGTCCTGCTCGATCTCTGAACCATCGGCATCGATGAAATCTTCGTACACCGACGGCACTGTACGGCGCGTGAAGCTCACCCCTGCGCCCGCTTCGAGATATTGGCTGAGCGGCACCAGCCATTCGCCGCCGATCGACGCGCCGTTGAAATCCTGCAGGTCGTACACGAGCGTTGCTTCCGCGCCGCGATGCTCGTTCAGGATGTCGCCTTCCACGCGCGCGTCTTCGCCGCGCACGGTGAAGTAGCCGAAGGAGAAATTGAGGGTCTGCTGCGCGGCCGCCGGCTGTGCGCTCAGTCCGATGGCACCGGCCCCCAGCAGCGCGAGCACTCCAAGTCGCTGTCGCATCGATAGCCTCCAGCCCGTCCGGAGTGCATGGCCGGTGCCAGCAGGATCGCGCGAAATCTGGAGTGTTTAGGCGTCTGTCCGGTTTCGAGCACGGCCGGCGCGGAACTCCCGGATGACGGTCAACATCTGGTCGTGAATGCGGCCGTTCGAGGCGACGAGATGTGCGGCCGATGGGTCGAAAGCCGACCCATCCATGCCGGTGACGCGCCCGCCGGCCTCCTCCACTATCAAGGCCCCTGCCGAGACGTCCCAGGGCTTCAGATGCTGCTCCCAGAACGCCTCGAAGCGTCCGGCCGCGACATAACACAAATCCAGCGCCGCGGACCCGAGACGACGAACGGCGCGCGCGCGGCCGAGGAACTCGCCGAAGAGTGGGACGAGGTCGCCCGTCTTCTGGTGCACGTCGTAGGGGAAACCCGTGACGAGCAGCGCATCGATCAACGTCGAGGTGTCAGACACCGCGAGCGGATGGCCGTTGAGCCGCGCGCCGCCGCCGCGCTCGGCCGTGTACAACTCCCGCCGGCTCGCGTCGTACACGGCACCGACGGCCGTGTGACCATCGATTTCAAGCCCGAGAGAGGCGCAATAGATCGGCAGCCCGTGCGCGTAATTCGTGGTGCCGTCCAGCGGGTCGAAAACCCAGCGCCAGCGGGACCGCGGCCGTGTTGACGGCCCCGCGCCGAACTCCTCCGCCAGCACGTCGTGCTCGGGAAACCGCTCGGCGATGACCGCGCGGCACATGCGTTCGCATTCGAGATCAACCTCGGTGACGAGATCGATCTCCCCTTTCTTGGACACGCGAAACCCAGACGCCTGCCTCGCAAGGTGGATGTCGCCGGCGCGCGTGACGATGTCGATGGCGGTCTGGAGGAATTCGGACCCGCTCAGGCTTTTTCCTGCTGCGGCTGGGCGCGCTTGACCATCACCACCTCCATGCCGCCTTCGGGCGCGCGGCGGAGGTCCATCTGGTCCATGAAGCTGCGAATGAGGAAGATACCGCGGCCGCTCGACTTCAGGAGGTTCTCGGGCGCGCAACAGTCCAGTAAGGCCCCGGGATCGAAGCCCGGCCCCTCATCACGGACGCGAACCGAGACTCCCGGCCCGATCTCGTCCTGGAATGCCGCGAACTCGAGGTGCACGCGTTTGCTCACGTCGTTACCGTTGCCGTGGCTGATCGCATTGATGACGCACTCGCGGACGGCGACATTGAGCCAGTGCAGCCCGTCTTCGTCGAGACCGCCGGCCCTGCCCATCTGATCGCTGACACCCTGCACAAGATCGAGCAGGTCGAGAGAACTTGGGAAGTCGAGGCGGACGGAACTGCCGCGCATCATCAAGGGGATTTCATTATAGCGGCACCTGTTATAGTCGTCCTCATGCCCAGCCAGACGGTCATGGTGCACCCCACGCCGCGGGTGCGGGGACGGGTGCGGCCGCCCGGCGACAAGTCGATCTCGCACCGGTACGCGCTCCTGGCGTCCATCGCGAACGGCTCCTCCCACATCCGGGGCTACTCCACCGGGGCGGACTGTGCCTCCACCCTTCGCTGCCTCGAAGGGCTGGGCGTTGAGATCCAGGAAGGATCCCACGACCCCGGCACGCGGCCGCGATATTCGGATCGCCGGCCGGGGCCTGCGCGGGTTGACCGCTCCCCCGGGCGTGCTCGACGCGGGCAATTCCGGCAGCACTATCCGGATGCTCGCCGGGATCCTTGCGGCGCATCCGTTCCCCACATCGGTGACGGGTGACGACTCGCTGCGGCGGCGCCCGATGCGCCGTATCATCGTGCCGCTCGAGCGCATGGGGGCGCGCGTCACCTCTGCCGACGGCCGTCCGCCGCTCACGATCGAAGGGACATCCCAACTGGCGGCAATCGACTTCGAGCCGGAAGTTCCCAGCGCCCAGGTCAAGAGCGCGGTGCTGCTGGCCGGGCTGCATGCCGAGGGCGTGACCTCGGTCCGCGAGGCGCTGCCGACCCGGGATCACACTGAGCGCGCGCTGCACGCGTTCGGTTGTACCGTCTCGAACGTTAACTCCATAGTCTCGGTGCGAGGCGGACAGCGCCCGCGCGGGTGTGAGCTGGTGGTTCCGGGAGATCTCTCGTCGGCCGCGTTCTGGATGGTGGCGGCGTCAGCGCTGCCCGACTCGGAGGTCGCGATCGAGGAAGTCGGCCTCAATCCGACGCGCGCCGGCATCCTGGACATCCTTCGCCGGCTCGGCGCGAGCGTCGACGTCACCCAGACGAGCGGCGGCGATGCCGGCGAACCCATGGGCACCATCCTCGTCCGCCACGACGGCCTGCGCGAGACGCACGTCGCGCCGGAAGAAGTGCCCGGCGTGATCGACGAGTTGCCCGCGCTGGCGGCGCTGGCCACGCACGGCGGGGCGCTGTCCGTGAGCGGTGCGCAGGAACTGCGAGTCAAGGAGAGCGATCGCATTTCGGCGCTGGCGGAGGGACTGCGGCGGATGGGAGCGGACATCGACGAGCGGCCGGACGGCTTTCATGTCCGTGCCACCCGCCGCCTGCGGGGCGGCGAGGTGGACGCCCTCAACGACCATCGGCTGGCGATGGCCTTCGCGATCGCCGCGCTGGGCGCGTCGGGGCCAACGACCATCCACGACGCCGGCGCTGCAGCGGTGTCGTATCCCGAGTTCTTTTCGGTTCTCGAATCGCTTCGCGCGTGAAGGCCGACAAACTGTATCTCGTGGGATTCATGGGCGCGGGCAAGACCAGCGTGGCGTCGGCGCTCGGCAGGCGCCTCGGCTGGCGCAGCGAGGACGTCGACGAACGGATCGAAACCCGCGAGCGCCGTTCCGTGGCGGGCATTTTCGTCGACCGGGGCGAGGTGTACTTCCGCCAGGTGGAGCGCGACGTGCTGAGCGATTTGCTGCCGATCCGCAATGTCGTGGTCGCGACCGGCGGGGGAACGTTCGTCGATCCCGCCAACCGCGCCGCCATCCTGAAGGACGGCGCCGTGGCCTGGCTGGATCTGCCCCTCAGCCGCGTCATCGAGCGGATTCCTCCCGATGGGCGTCGGCCGCTGGCGGCCGACCTGGTGCAGATGGAAGAGCTCTATCTGCGCCGCCGGGTTGCCTACGCGGAGGCGCACGTGCGGATTGACGCGGCGAAGCCGGTCGACGAGATCGTCGAGCGGCTGCTCGAGTGGATCGGATACTAGCGGCGCGTGAGATATCTCATCATCAGCGACATACACGCGAACCTGGAGGCGCTCGAGGCGACCCTCCAGGCGGCTGGTCCATACGACCGGGCGTTCGTCCTCGGCGACCTGGTGGGCTACGGCGCGGACCCGAACGCGGTGATCGAGTGCGTGCGCGCGCTGCCGACCGGCGCGATCATCCGCGGCAATCACGACAAGGTCGCCGTCGGACTCGATTCGGTCGAAAGCTTCAACTACCTCGCGCGGCAGGCCATCGAGTGGACCGCCGCCGCGCTGACGCCGCAGAACCGCGACTGGCTCGCGGCCCTGCCGCAGGGGCCGGCGCTCATCGACGATTTCACCGAGATCTGCCACGGCACGCCGCTCGACGAAGACATGTACGTCTTCGAGGAGATGGATGCCGTCCGCGCGCTGCGCTCGGCCGAGCGGCCCCTCTGCTTGTTCGGCCACACCCACGTGCCGGCGATCTTCACGCTCGGATCCTCTCCCGAAGGGTCACCCGGATCCGCGCCCGGCACGATGCTGCTCGACGTGACCGTGCCGGTGCAGGGATCGCCCTTCGAGATCGATCTCTCCGCGCCGCTGCGGTATCTCGTGAACTGCGGAGCCGTCGGCCAGCCCCGCGATGGCGACTCGCGCGCCGCGTACGGAATCCTCGATACCGAGGCACGGACGCTGACCATCATGCGTACCGTCTACAATCTCGCGCTGGCGCAGAGCAAGATCATCGACGCCGGCCTGCCCGAAGTACTGGCACAGCGCCTCGCCGTCGGCCGCTGACACGGCTCGTCCGGCCCGAGTCGATCCCAGACGTCACCGAAAGGCGGGCCTGAAGGTCCGCCTGGCTCAACCAGGTCGCCCTGGGCCTCACATTGGGATCAGGAGAGCTGGAACTGACCGCGGCCGGCGCGGCGCAGGCACTGCTCCACCGCGGCGACCAGGCGATCGGCGTCGCAGGGCTTACGCAGGATGCAGGCGAAATCCCTGGCGTCGGACTCGCTTATGTTCGCGCCAGTGACCACGACGACGGGAATGGCGCGCGTATCAGACCGGGCCTTCAGTTCGCTATGGACGTCGCGGCCGTCGAGGCGCGGCAGGCCGAGGTCGAGAACGACGAGCGCGGGGAGTGCCTGTTCGATCTGCCGGAGGGCGTCAGCGCCGTCTTCAACGGCGATCACCACGTAGCCGGCTGCCCGCAGCGCCATCCGGTACATATCACGCAGCTGGGGATCGTCCTCGACGACGAGGACCCTCCTCCACGACGACG
Organism: uncultured Acidobacteriota bacterium; assembly: GCA_963750995.1. Classification (GTDB taxonomy): domain Bacteria; phylum Acidobacteriota; class Vicinamibacteria; order Vicinamibacterales; family UBA2999; genus CAVVST01. The sequence goes on from CAVVST010000001.1 coordinate 652,096, forward strand.
TGGCCACCCCCCCATATTACGGGAGGCTTTCCATCCTTAAAGCTCGGCCATAGAGCGTTTTACGGCTTTTTTATGCTTTCGCTCCGCCGGAGCTGTGCCGCGTACGCATCGGCGGCCGCGCGCGAGCCGAGGATCCAGCCCACGACAATCCCGAGGATGAGGACGCCGGGAATGTACAGGAAGTGGGCGGCAGTCGGCATCAGGTCCGGCCGCGCCTGGCAGTCGGACTGCAGGCGATCGAGCTCGCGCTGCACGACGCCGAGCCGTCCGCGCCACCGAGAGCACATACGCGAACAGCGCCAGCACCACGAACGAGTAGGCTGCCACGAGCAGGGGCGCGGCCGGCAGCTGATCCTGCGGCGGCAGCTGGTCGATCGGCACGAACTCATCCTGCTGTTCTGGCGGCGGCGTGCTGCTGAGCGCCGAGCGGCATCGCCAAGCAGCCACGGTCATCAGGACAATCGCCGCACAAAGACGTTTCAGTCATCATCGTTATGCATCCGCGGACAAGATACAGCGCGTCGAGCCGCGCGCGCTGTTCCTCCAGCCTGATACGCATCCGCAGCAGCAGGAGAAAGAGCAGCAAAAACGTCGGCGAACGCTGAACCAGAGCGGCAGTCCCATCGATACCGGCAGCGTCGGCACGACGTTCGTGGTCGGATGGATCGTGCGCCAGTAGTTCACCGAGATGTAGATGAACGGCACGTTCGCCATCCCGAACAGCGCCAGGCCGGCGGCCAGCTTGTCCGAGCCGGGGCCGCCGTACTTCCGCAGCAGCAGGTAGGCGACCGCTACCATCCATCCCATCAGGCTCGAGGTCAGCCGCACGTCCCACTGCCACCAGACGCCCCACGCCTTCCGTCGCCCACAGCGGACCGGTGACCAGCGTGATGATGCCGAACAGCACGACGAGCTCCGCCGCCGCCCAGGCGAGCCGGTCGTGGCGTGGATTGCCGCGAAAGAGGTACCGCACGCTCGCGATGCCGCAGACGATCGCCGCGAGGAGGAACATCCAGGCCGACGGCAGGTGGACGTAGAAGATCTTCTGCACCAGCCCCATCGTCGATTCGTACGGCGCGTTCGCGATCAGGAGCGGCGACGGCGCGAACATCAGGCCGCAGACCATGGCGGCAGGGGTGAACCACTTGGGCATAGTGTAAGCAGCGTCGTTCACTCTTCGGTGTTCTCGCTGCTCGGTTCGTGTTCATGGTTCAGGTCTCGGTCTCGCGCTCTCTAATCGAACCTGAACACGAACCGAGCAGCGAGACCGTAGAAGGGTGAACGAGAGTCTCTATCGTTAGTCCGTCATCAACGGTTCAAACGTCCAGAGCGCCAGCGTCACGAACACCACATCGAAGCAGCCGAGCAGCGCCAGCCAGAAGCGAACGATCTCGGCAGTCGAGCTCCGGCTGCAGCAGCGCCGCCGTCGCCCGAACCCCGGCAATGATGACCGGAACGGTAATCGGATACAACAGCACCGGCAGCAGCACGTCGCGACGTGCGGGCACGCACCAGCATGGCGGCGAACAGCGTGCCGACGGCGGCGAAGCCGATGGTTCCCGTCAGCAGGACCACCGCCAGCCAGACCGGCTGCGCGAGCAGCGGCGCCTGGAACAGAAGCGCCACCAGCGGCACCAGGACGATCTCGCCCGCCACCAGCAGCGCCACGATACCGAGGAGCTTGCCGACATAGATTGCCGGGCGCGCCGCCGGGGCCAGCAGCAGCGCGCGCAGCGTTTCGGACTGCCGCTCCCGCTCGAACGCCCGGCCGAGCGCAAGCGTTCCGGCGAAGGCGATCGAGATCCAGAGGATACCGGCGGCGCCGTCTTCCGGCGCCCGCCCCTCACGCACCAGCGCAAAGGCGAAGACCAGCACGCACGAGACGGCGAAGAACAGCGTGGTGTAGGCGATTTCGAGGCTGCGTACCTCCACCGTCAGATCCTTGCGCAGGACGAGCCAGACGACGCGCGCGAACATCTACCCGTCGAGCCGGCTGAGGCCGGCCCCCACGTCAGTCGCCGGTCGATTCATGACATCGCGGTAGGTCGAGCGCAACGCGGCGGGACGATCGATGACGTCGACCATCCGGCCATCGCGCAGAAACACCGCACGGTCGAGACAGTCCCGTCAGCCAGATCGAGATCGTGTGTCGCCACGATGACGATCGCGCCGCCCTGTCTCGAGGGATTCGCAGGCGGGCGGCCAGCGCCGCGGTGGAGGCATCGTCGAGCCCGGTGAACGGCTCGTCGAGCAGCAGCAGCCGGGGACGATGAATCAGCGCGCGCTCGAGCGCGACGCGCTGGCGCATACCGCGCGAGAAGCTCGAAACCGGATCGGCGGCGCGGTCGGCCAGTCCCGCCGCTCGCAGTGCCGCCGATGCGGCGTCGCGCGGCGATGGTGACGCCGTAGAGCGCGGCAAAGAACTCCAGGTTCTCGAGCGCCGTCAGTTCCGGATACAGAAACAGATCGTGACCGAGCACGCCGATCGCGCCGCGCAGCGCCGCGGCGTGGTCGCCCGCGTCGTAGGTGCCGTAGCGGATGCGTGCCGGCTGCTCGGGCGCAGCAGCGTGGCGAGCATCGCCAGCAGCGTGGACTTCCCTGCTCCGTTCGGGCCGAGCAGGCCCAGCGATCGTGCCCCGCGACGCGCTGGAATGTGATGCGGGAGACCGCGCGGCGGCGGCCGAAAGTGGCGCGAGACGTCTTCGACCGTCAGGTCGTTGAAATCAGCGGCAGCCCCGAGCGCAGTCGAGGGTCGTCCCGAGCGCAGTCGAGGGCGTCACGCGGCGACGTCCTCGCCGCCTCCCCGCGGCCGGCATGCGCCTCGTCCAGCTCGCCGTAGATCTGCTCGAGCTCGGCGAGCAGGCGCTGCCGCCGCGCCTCGTCCACCGCCTGGCCTGCCCGGCGCCGGCGTCTTCGAGCGCCGCCAGTTCCGCGAGCAGCGTCGTCGCGGCGCGCGACGAGCTGCGGACGCGGCGATCGCTTCGCCGGACCTGCGGCCGCCGAACGCCAGCCAGCCGCCGAAACCGATGATCGCCGCCGCGAGCGCCGAGCGCGACGTAGCGCGGCGCGTGGACTGTGCGCCGGCAGGTTCGTGAGCTGGATCGTCAGCGGTGCCGCCTGCCGGCACCGCCGGGCCGCTCGCGAGCAGAAACGGCGTGCCGGTTTCGGCGCTTGACCTCGCCGACGGTGGAAAACTGCGGCGACGACATCGACGCGCAGCCGATCTTCTCCATCGCGACCGTGAGCTGCTCGCACCGCGACGGGCCACGTCTGCTGCACGGTGAGATTCGGACTGGTCGTGCGGCAGCTGGAATCCCACCTGCACGGACGTGATGCCCGGCGCGAACGGTCCGGTCACGGTCAGGCGATCGCCGCTAACCGTCGCCGTTCGGCGACGAGCCTTCGAGCACCGCCGCGCCGCCGGCGCCTGCCGGCAGATCGATGATCAGCGGACCGCCGATGTCGACGCGCGTCCGCGCGTTGTTCAGGATGTCGAGGACGTAGAACATCTGCAGCGTGTCGTCGCGGAACTCCATCAGCATGCGGGAGTTCGGACCGATCACGACGACGCCGTGGCACCGGCGGCGCAGCCGCCGCGGCCGCTGCTTCCGCGTCCTTGCGTGCCGCCGCCTCCTTGATCCCGGCGACGAGGATCACCCGCAGTCCGCCAGAGGCCGGCACCATGAAGGTGTCGGACACGAGCGGCTCGCCGTTCACGGTGGCCTCGGCGCGCACTTCAGCGCCGGCCGGCAGGTTCGGAAACTCGGCGCGTCCCTGATCGTCGGTTATGGCAGTTCGCGGCGCTCCCGTTCGACCGTCAGGCGGACGTCCTGGCCGGCGACGTTGTTGCCGATCGCCTCGCGGACGACGCGCACGGTCACCGTGCCCTGCTGGCAGTTCGGCCGCCGGAATGGCGCGTCCGTGAATGAGCGACGGGATCGGGCATGTTGATCTGCGCAGACCAGCCCAGACACAGGCACGAGTCCCAACGCCCAGAGCCCAACTCCCAAGAGCCGAGCCGTGTTCATCGACGTCGCCCCCAGGCTGCGAGCCGCAGTGTCTTGCAGAACGCGCGTCGCGGTCGTTCTCGGTTCGCACACTGCGCGCACGTGCGGTCGACGCCGCGACGGGTTCGAGGAGCGCCTGCGCTGACGGCCGGTTTCGACGCGATCTCGTTCTCGATCTCCTCGCGATAGCCGCGCTGCCTGCGTCGAGCTGCCGTATCAGCCTTGCCGCGCGTGCCCGGAGCCGGGCGCTCATCTCCGCGAAGTCCTTGTCGGACACCTTGCCCATCGCGTGATCGAACTCGAGCTCCTTGATCGATCGCAGCGCCAGCGTCTTCTCGCGCTCGAGCGCCGCGCGCGTCCGCCCGCCGAGCACTGCGGTCGCCGATCGGCTCGTCGCGGCCGATCAGCGGCGCGAGCGTCCGCCACGCCGCAACGCCGACCACGGCCGCCGTGAAGATGGTGAGACTGAGGAGGATGATGCCAGCCGGCGTCTGCCCCGTGGAGACGAAGACCACCACGGTGGCGCCGATCAGGCCCGCGAGCGTGAAGAGCTGCCAGGGCTGAGTGCGTCAGGCTGAAGCGGATCGTCGACCAGGTCCGCGTCTGCGTCAGGCGCGTCAGTCGAGGTTTCTGAGCTCATCGTCCAGGCGCGCGTTGAGCGCCGGGTCGAGACCGGCGTCGCCGGTGGCCGCCGGGCGCGGCCTGGTCGCGACCAGCGGCGTGCGGTCACGACGATGCCGACGAGCGCCAGCGGCGGCGACCAGGTACGGAAACAGCCAGGCGAGACGGTTGAAGCCCTGGTCGATCGGCGCCGCGAGCACGGCCTGGCTGCCGAACTCCTGGACGAACGCGGCCTCGCACCGCGTCGTAGTCCTTGCCTTCGGCGAGGTAGGTCGTTCAGCTTCGCCGCCTGCGTGTCGTAGTGATCCGCAGTTGGGCCGCATCGGGCAGCTGCCCATCGGCGACCTGCACCCGCAGGTGCACATGATCTCGCTCTCGAGCTGCCGCTGAAGCTGCGCTGCGCTCCGTGACGGCCACGTTCTCGCCCGCTCTGCGCGACGAGCGACCGCCGGCCACAGCAGCAGCGACAGCAACAGCAGCGACGTCGTCACGGCATTCGCCGGGATCTTCGCGATCGCGAACGCGAACACCGTGTCAGGCAGCAGCGCGATGCCGGTGCCGAGCGCCAGGATGCCGAAGCCGACCCACACCCAGTTCACCAGCGGGTTGACCACGATTTCCATGCTCGCGCTCTGCTCCTGAGGTCGAACGCCGGCATCACCAGGTAGAGGTCCTCGGCGAACGTGCGCCGGATCGCCACCTCGGTCGTCGGCTGGTCCTCGTGCTTGCGGAAGAACCACTTGGCCGGATACATCCTCGCCAGTCTCCTCGCCGTCGCGGAACACCGTGGTGTGCCCCGTGATCATCTGCTTCTGCCCGTCGTCGGTGACCCTGACGCGCGTCGAGCCGGACGGTGAAGTCGCCGACCGTCGCCTGCTGGCCCGGCCTGAGCAGCACCTGCTCGTCCTGCTTGAAGCCCTCGCCGGCGAAGCCGAGGAAGATCAGCACGATGCCGACGTGGACGATGTAGCCGCCGTAGCGGCGCTTGTTCCGCCCGACCAGGCCGATGAGCGCGGTGAAGACGTCGGTGCCCGTGGCGCCCTGCCGGACGCGCGCGCCGCGCCAGAACTCCTGGCCGATCGTGCCCATGACGAAGCCGCACAGCGCGAAGCAGATGCCCGACGTCCAGACGCGCACGCCGAGCGCGACGAACGCACGCCGCCGACGATCAGCGCCGACAGCGACCGGGACCAGGAACTGATCGCGCAGGTTGCGCACGGTGGACTTGCGCCAGGCGAGCAGCGGCCCGACACCGGTGAGCAGCAGCAGCATCAGCCCGACCGGCAGCATCCACTTGTTGAAGAACGGCGGGCCGACGGTCAGACGCTCGCCCGTGACCGCCTCGCTGAGCGTCGGGAACATCGTCGCGAACAGGACGAAGAACGCCGAGAACAGCAGGATCCAGTTGTTGGCCAGGAACGCCGCTTCGCGCGACACCCACGAGTCGAGCTCGTTGCGGGCGCGCAGCAGCGGCAGCCGGTAGATCACGAACCCGAAGCTGAAGACCAGGATCGCGACCATGAAGATCGTGAACATCCGCGCCAGCTCGGGATCTTCGCCGAAGGCGTGCACCGACTGCACGACGCCCGACCGCGTCATGAACGTGCCGAAGATCGTGAGGAAGAACGTGAGTGATGACGAGCGTGACGTTCCAGACGCGCAGCATCCCGCGCTGCTCCTGCACGCGCACCGAATGCAGGAAGGCGGTGGCCGTGAACCACGGCAGCAGGCCGGCGTTCTCAACCGGATCCCAGCCCCAGTAGCCGCCCCAGCCGAGCTCTTCGTACGCCCAGATCATGCCGAGACCGAGGCCGACCGACAGGAACAGCCACGAGATCATCGTCCAGCGGCGCACCGCGCGTAGCCACGAGTCGTCCAGGTGACCGGTGATCAGTGCCGCCATGCCGAAGGCGAACGGGATGGTCAGCCCGACGAAGCCCGTGTACATGGTGGGCGGGTGGATCACCATGTAGAAGTTCTGGAGCAGCGGGTTCAGCCCGGCGCCTTCGGTCGGCGTCTCCGTGAGGATAGGTCTCGAACGGGTTGTTGTGGATCACCATCAGGAACAGGAAGAACATCTGCACGACGGAGATGACCGCCACCACATACGGGATCAGCTCGCGGTGGCGCTCCCTGTTCACGTAGACGGCTGCGCTGCCGAACAGCGACAGCAGGAACACCCAGAACATGATCGAGCCGTCGAGACCGCCCCAGAAGGAGGTGAGCTTGATAGAAGAGCGGCTGGACGGAGTCGGAGTATCGCTGGACGTATTTGATGGAGTAATCGCCGGCGACGAAGGCGTAGACGATGACCGACGAGGCCACCGACATGATGGCGGCGATGAGGTAGAAGGCGCCGACGCCGCTCTCGATCAGGCGCTGCGAGCGACGGCGCGCGCCGGCCACCGACGCGGCCGTGGCGTAGGCGCACATCACGAAGGCCGCGAGAAGGAGATAGGAGCCGAGGGAGGCCATGGGTCAGCCCTCGGTCAGTTCGTCGCGCCGCTCGATGTCCCAGCCCTTGCGGTTCGTACTTGGACGGGCATTTCGCGGTCATTCCCGTGGCGTGGAAGCCGTCGGGGCCGAGCGTGCCTTCCAGGACGACTTCAGATCGTTCTTGAAGGTGTCGGGAACGATGCCCGTGTAGGAGGCGCGGAGCACCTTGCCGTTGCTGTGCATCTCGAAGCGGTAGTCGAGCGAGTCGCGCTTCCGGCGAACGTCCTTCGCGTAAGCCGTGAACCTGCAGCGGCTTGCCGTACCAGGCGTCAGGCTGCACCATCACCTCGTCCACGTGCTTGTAGTACTGCGCGCTCTCGCCGAGCGTGGTGTACGAGCAGCCCGCCGAACGCGAGCGTGAGCACGAGGCCGTCAGGCCGATCTTTGCTGGCTTTGTGGCTCATAAAGAAGGACTTTCGCGGTTTGGCGCCCCTCAGGATACCAGTAAACCCTCGCGCTTGCACATGTCGTAGACCAGCGCGACCGGCAGCCCGACGACATTCGAATACGAGCCCTCGATTCGCGTCACAAACCGCGACGCCAGGCCCTGGATGGCGTAGGCACCGGCCTTGTCCATGGGCTCTCCCGACGCAACATATGCCGCGATATCGGCATCGTTCAGCGCGGCGAACTCAACCGTCGTTCGTCGCCACCGCGCTTTGTTGCGCATTTCCGATCGAGACGCCACGCCGGTGATGACCTGGTGCCTGCGCCCGGACAGCAGCCGAAGCATACGCGCTGCGTCGGCCGCGTCCGCCGGTTTCCCGAGAATCTGGTCGTCGACGACCACGACCGTATCAGCCCCCAGGACGGGCCGCCGGTCCGCCCTCGGCAACACGCGTCGCGCTTTCTCCTCGGCGAGGCGGCCTACATGCTGCGCGGGTGTTTCGCCTGAACGAATCGACTCGTCCACATCCGCCACCATCACGTCGAACTCAATGCCCGCGGCGCGCAGCAGTTCGGCACGGCGCGGCGATGCCGACGCGAGGACTAGTCGCACCGGCCAATGCTATCCTCGCGGCGCGTGATTCCCATCCATGCGGTCGTGCCCGACGCGCTCGCCGCCGTCCTGCGGAAGGCCCCGCTCACTCCCGAGAAAGTCGCGTTTGCATGGAGAACGGCTGTCGGGCCGGCCGTCGACCGCGTGACGACGATCGAACTCAAGGGCCGCGTTCTTCACGTAAGAGCCAAGGATGCCGCGTGGCAGCGCGAGGTCGAGCGATCCGCTGGGCTCATCCGCACCCGCTTGGGCGCCCTGCTAGGCGACGACGTCGTCCGCGGCCTCGACGTCACAGTGCCGTAGCACGTCCGGCGCGCTCGCGCTCTCGTACAATCAAATTATGCAGGACGCCGTCATCGTCTCGGCGGTTCGAACGCCGACCGGCAAGTTCCTCGGAGGCCTTCAGGATCTCTCCGCTACCGAGCTCGGCGCGCTCGTCGTGCGCGAAGCGGTGGCGCGAGCGGGGATCGATCCCGGGCTCGTCGACGAATGCATCATGGGCAACGTCGTGTCCGCGGGCGTCGGCCAGGCGCCGGCCCGCCAGGCGGCGCTGCGCGGCGGCCTTGCGGATCACGTTGCCGCACTCACGATTAACAAGGTCTGCGGTTCCGGGCTCAAGGCGGTGATGCTGGCGGCGCAGGGCATCGCCACGGGCGATATCGACATGGCCGTCGCCGGCGGCATGGAGTCGATGAGCAATGCACCATACCTGCTGAAGGGCGCGCGCGAGGGACTGCGCATGGGCCACCGCGAGCTGCTCGACTCGATGATCGTCGACGGACTCTGGTGCTCGTTCGAACAGTGCCACATGGGAACCGCGGGCGAAGTGGTAGCGACCGAGTATCAGATCGGTCGCGGACAACAGGACGAGTACGCCGTCGAAAGTCACCGCAGGGCGGCCGAAGCGCAGGCCGCGGGCCGCTTCAAAGCGGAGATCCTGCCGGTGAAAGTGCCGCAGAAAAAGGGGGATCCGATTCTCGTCGATCGCGACGAATCGGTGCGCGCCGACACTACCCTCCAGACCCTTGGCGCGCTGAAGCCCGCGTTCAGGAAAGACGGCTCGGTGACGGCGGGAAACGCGCCACCGGTGAACGACGGCGCCGCGGCGCTGATTGTCATGTCCGCCGCGCGCGCGGCGCAGTTGAAGATCACGCCAATGGCGCGGATCGTGGGACAGGCGACCAGCGGGCTTCCACCGAAGTACCTGCTGATGACGCCGGTGGAAGCCGTCCGCAAGCTGTCGAAGAAGATCGGCTGGCGGATCGAGGACGTGGATCTCTTTGAGCTGAACGAAGCGTTCAGTGTGCAGGCGGTCGCCGTGCTGCGCGAACTGGGGATCGATCCAAAGAAAGTCAACGTGAACGGCGGTGCGGTGGCGCTGGGACATCCGATTGGCGCGAGCGGCGCACGCATCCTGACGACGTTGCTGTACGCGCTGAAGGGCCGGGACCTGAAACGCGGGATCGCCACGCTGTGCCTCGGCGGCGGCAACGGCGTGGCGCTGGCGGTCGAACGCGCTTAATCAAATCCCAAGACCCAACTCCCGAACCAACTAGGAATGCGTCATGACCGGCACGCGGCGAAGATCGCTGACCGCGGGCCCGTTGACGACCGTGCCATCCGCCGAGAACCGGGACCCGTGGCACGGACAATCCCAGGTCTGCTCGGAGGCATTCCACGCCACGTCACAACCCAGATGCGTGCAGACGGCCGAGCACGCGTGGACCACACCTTCCTTGTCGCGGCATACGGCGATCTTCCCTTCGTCTGATGTGAACACGCCGCCTTCGCCCGGCCGCAGCGACTGCACCGGACGTTCATCCGCGTTGAGGGAGGTCAGGCGGTCGGTGACGAGATGCGCCGGGAATGCCACGTTTTCTTTCACGTAGTCGACCGCCGCGGCAATCGGCTTGATGCGTGTTGCGTCATACAGGTCGGCATACTGATTCGGTCGGCCCAGAATCGTGTCGCCTACGATCATCCCCGCCAGTGTCCCGAACGTCATGCCGTTGCCGGAATACCCGGTGGCGACGAACACTCGCTGCGCCGCCGCGTTGCGGCCGATGAACGGCAGCCCGTCAACCGGCTCGATGATCTGGCCCGACCAGCGGAACTCGGAGTTGAGCATCTGGAACCGCTCGCGCGCGTAGGCGACGAGGCGCTCGTAGCGCTCCTCGGTATCGATCTTCGCGCCGGTGCGATGATCCTCGCCGCCAACGATCAGGTATGTCTGACCGTCGATCTCGTGGAGACGCGTGTAGTGATAGGGATCGTCCGTGTCCCAGAAAAGCCCCTCGGGCAGCCCCGACGGGGCGACGCCGGCGACCGCATACGAACGGTATGCAGCAATCTTCGTGTGCAGCAGCACGCGGTTGTTGATCGGCACATTGGCCGCGACGAACACGTCGGCCGCGCGAACCGTGCCGCGATCGGTTTCGATTCGGCAGGGGGAATCTTCATGGACGCCCACCACACGCGTGTTCTCGTAGAGCTGAAGACCCTGCGAAACGGCCTCCCGCAAGAGTCCATCAAGATAGGCCGTGGCGTGCATCTGCGCCTGCTTGTGCCAGCAGATGCCGCCATGGGTCTTGAACGGAAGAGGGACGCTATCGGTCCATTCGACCGGGCACCCGGCGCGGCGCGCGGCGTCGAGCTCGTCGGCGAGCCACGACAGGTCCTTCTCACGTTCCGTGTAGAGGTAGCCGGGCACTCGCCTGAAACCGCAGGCGATCCCGGCTTCACGAACGATCACCTCCATCCAGTCGATCGCATCGCGGCTGGACTGAGCGACCTTGCGCGCGCCCTCTTCACCATAGTCGCGGATTAGTGTGTGATACCGACCGTCAACTGCCTCGGTGAGATGGCTTGTCGTGTTGCCGGTCTCGCCGCTGCCGATGGTGTCGCGCTCGAGGATCGCCACGCGCTTGCCGGCGCGCGACAGGATCAGCCCGGCCGTAAGGCCCGAAATGCCGCCGCCGACGATGGCGACGTCGACGTCAAGGTTGCGGTCGAGCGGCGCGAAGCCGCCAACCTGGTGAGTGGCGCGCCACAACGATTCAGTCCGGCTTCCCATCGGCGAGAACCTCCGCGCACTCGTGTGCAGAAAATGCGCCGCCGCCCGCAGAGGGTCGCGGCAGATTCTTCAGCGGCTCACAGCTGGAGGCGAAAGTCGCGTTCAACTGTAAGTTGTTGATGTAGTTGGGCAAGTGACCGGTTACCTGCACGCATTTTCGCTTGACTTTCGTCCGGCACGCTCCTAGGATCTACCCCGGCCGTGACCTCCTCTGTCACATCGCCCGGCCACTATCTCTCCCAAGGAGATCAAATGCCTCTCGACGACCAGAAAGAACGCAACAAGGCGCTCGACATTGCCGTCGGCCAGATTGAAAAGCAGTTCGGCAAGGGGTCGATCATGCGCCTCGGCCAGCGCGGTGCCATCGCCCCGGTCGACGCTATTCCGACCGGCGCGATCAGCATCGACTACGCCCTCGGCATCGGCGGCATGCCGCGCGGCCGCGTGGTCGAGATTTACGGTCCGGAGTCGTCAGGCAAGACGACCCTTGCGCTACAGGTAATTGCCGAGGCTCAGAAAACGGGCGGTATGGCCGCGTTCGTCGACGCGGAGCACGCACTCGACGCCGCCTACGCGCAGAAGCTCGGGGTCGATCTCGAAAACCTGCTGGTCTCGCAGCCCGACAATGGAGAGCAGGCGCTCGAAATCGTGGAAGTCCTGATCCGGTCCGGCGGCGTCGATGTCGTCGTGGTCGACTCGGTAGCCGCGCTCGTGCCGAAGGCGGAAATCGAGGGCGAAATGGGCGACGCCCAGATGGGACTGCAGGCGCGGCTGATGTCGCAGGCGCTGCGCAAGCTTACCGGCGTCGTGTCGAAGTCGAAAACGACGCTGATCTTCATCAACCAGCTCCGCGAAAAAATCGGCGTCATGTTCGGCAACCCGGAAACCACGACCGGCGGCCGCGCGCTGAAGTTCTACGCTTCGGTCCGCATCGACATCCGCCGCATCGCCAGCATCAAGGACGGCGACCAGGTCATCGGCGGCCGCACGCGCGTGAAGGTAGTGAAGAACAAGATGGCGCCTCCCTTCCGCGAGGCCGAGTTCGACATCATGTACGGCGAAGGCATTTCGCGCGAGGGCGACCTGCTCGATCTTGCGGTCGAGAAGCGCATCATCGAAAAGAGCGGGGCGTGGTTCGCCTACGCGAGCGAGCGCCTGGGCCAGGGACGCGAGAACGCGAAGCAGTTCCTGAAGGACAATCCCGACATCCGGCAGATCATCGAGGATCGCGTCCGGAAGGAACTGGGTCTCAGTCGCGAGCCGGAAGCGATCGCCGCCGCGGTCTGACACGCCGGGACGGCCTCCGCCGTTTCCCACATTTGCATCCGGCCGGGCGACGGCCATCCGTCAGGGATGGCCGTCTTCCCGGCCATCCCGCCCTGTTTCACTTGTGTTTCCGGCCAAAAACAGCCCTCGCACGCGGGCACCTGTCTTGCCCCGACCTCGGCGGACGCCTATGCACAAGGACTATCGATGGCTCCTGATCGGACCCGAGCAGCCTGGTCAGACTCGCAGTTCACAGCCGTCGTCGAACAGCTCGTTACCGCCGCAGGAGGGAGACGAGATCCATCTCTTCGCGCGCGGCCAGGAATCGATCCGGATAACGATCCGGCCGACGACGAATACGCTGCAGGTGTGTGGACCCGGCCGTGTGCAGAAGCTGCACGAGTTCTCGAGCGCGACGGAACTTGCGGACTTCCTTCAGTCGTACGAACGGGGCGTGGTCGACGACGGCTGGACCCTGCTCGACCTGAACGAGCGACGAGTCGCCGGCCGTAGCTGACCCTCCTCTACCCCGCTAATCCTTGCGGGCTCGCTGTTCGGACAACCAGCCCTCGCTGACCGAGCCGACGTCGACATCGGCCGATTTCCGGCCGGACGAACGCTGACGGAGGCCGGCGATCACAAGCCCTGCGGCCGCGGCGACGACAACGATTATCCAAGCTATCGCGCCCATAAGTCAGATCGTATCGGTTGTCTTTCTTCGACTAGGAAAGTGGTGCCGAGGGACGGAATTGAACCGCCGACACCGTGATTTTCAGTCACGTGCTCTACCAACTGAGCTACCTCGGCACTGCGTGTTGTCGCGATTGCGGGAAGGAGCCTCAGTATAACGTGTTCGCCTGACGGCACCAGCGCTCCTGGGTGCCCTCGCAGGACTCTTCGCCGCCGTCGGCGTGAGGATCCGGCGCCATGCGCGCCAGCCGGCCCTGCTACGTATGAGCGAGGCCTGGCTGCGCACTCACAACGCCGAGTCGGTCCACCGGAGCGAATTCTGGGGCGAGCGCTGGTGACCGGCTGATAGACTAGCCGGTGTGACACGAATCATCCCGATTGTCGTGGTGCTCGCGTTTACGGCGTGCTCGAAGAGCGCGCCTGCGGCCGCGAGCAACGAGGCTCAGGACACCCAGGCGTCGGCGCCGGCTCAGGCCGCCCCGGCCGATCCTGCGGCCCCGCAAGCCCCCGTCAAACCGGTGGCCGCGCAGCTGCCCGACGTCGTGGCGCGCGTCAACGGCGTAGCGATCAATCGCGCCGACCTTGAAGAAGCGGTCACCGAAATCGAGGCGCGCGCCGGCCAGCCGATGCCGGCCGACCAGCGCGATCGCGTGCTCCGCGCCGTCCTCGACCAGCTGATCGGCTACCGGCTGCTGATACAGGAGAGCGCGACCCGGAAGACGGCCGTGACCGACGCGCAGGTTGACGCCCGGATGGAGCAGATTCGATCGCAGTTCCCCAGCGAGGAGGTTTTCCAGCAGCAGCTGCAGCAGCGGAAGACGACGCTCGAGGAGCTACGCGCCAACACCCGCGAGAGCATGCAGATCACGGCGATGCTGCAGACTGAGCTGGACGCGAAGACGGCCGTGAGCCCGGAGCAGGTCAACGACTTTTATGTAAAAAATCCTGCCGCGTTTCAGCAGGGCGAGCGCGTCAAGGCGAGTCACATCCTTGTGCGGGTGCAGGCGAACGCCGACGCCGCGGAACGTGAGAAAGCGCGCGCGAAGGCTGCCGGCCTCGTCGCGGATCTCAAAGCAGGAAAAGATTTCGCCGCGCTCGCGAAGCAGTACTCCGACGACCCGGGCAGCGGCGCCCAGGGCGGCGACCTTGGCTTCTTTCAGCGCGGGCAGATGGTGCCCCCGTTCGAGGAGGCCGCGTTTGCCCTCCAGGTTGGCCAAACCAGCGATCTGGTCACGTCCGACTTCGGCATCCACATCATCCGGGTGACCGATCGCCAGCCCGGCCGCACCCAGCCGCTCGACGAGGTGAAGGCCGACATCGAGGAGTACCTCCTCGGCCAGAACCGCGAGGCGCAGACCAAGTTGTTCGTGGACAGTCTCAAGACCAAGGGCAAGGTCGAAATCTATATCTGAGTGTGAGCGACGCGGTCCGGCTGGACGTCTGGCTCGACGTGGCGTGCCTCTTCAAGACGCGCTCGGAAGCCAAGCGCGCCTGCGAAGCCGGGAAAGTCGCGGTCAACGGCCAGACCGCCAAGCCGAATCGCGTCGTGCGTGAAGGCGATCGTCTCCGCATCAATCGCCCCTTCAGCCGCCACCAGGACGTCATTGTCCGGATCGTCCTCGACGATCATGTCAAGAAGTCCGAAGCGAAAGCCCTGTATGACGACGTGACGCCACGGCCAACCGCGGAGGAAGTCGAAATGCGGAGAGTCGAGCGTGCCTATCGCGCGGCGGCGCAGGCCGCCGGCACGCCCGATCGCCGCCAGCGCCGGCAGCTTCGTCGAATCAAGGAAGGGTCCTGACGTGCCCCGCAACCAGGAGGTCATTCGCCAGTGGAGGGTCCTGCACGCGCTGGAGTCGTCCCGGCACGGCACGACGATCCCGGCCCTGGCCGACGAACTGCGTGTCACCACTCGCACCATCCGCCGCGATCTCGCGGCGCTGCAGGAGGCCGGCTTTCCGCTGTTCGACGAGCGGGATGACGAGGGGCGCGTGCGCTGGCGTCTCGACGGGCAGGTCCTCAAGGGGCTCGAGACCGGATTCACGCTCCAGGAGCTCTGCGCGCTCTACCTCAGTCGCAATCTGCTCGAAGCGGTCGGCGCCACACCATTCCAGCGCGACTTGACACTCGCCTTCCGCCGGCTCGAAAAACTCCTGACGCCGAGGATGCGCCAGTTCCTGGATCGGCTTCCGGGCGTTCTCGTCGCCAAGCGTGGCCCCCGCACCGCCTCCGCCCATACGTCCGGCGACGTCGTCGGCAAGCTGCTCGAGGCCACGCTGCACAACCGCGTCGCGGCCATGACGTATCACTCGGTCTCGAGCGCGGCGACGCGTGACTATCTCGTCCATCCCTATCGGCTGGCGTTCGCGCACGGCGGTCTCTACCTGCTCGCATTCGTGCCCGCTTACAAGGACATCCGGACGTTCGCGGTTGACCGGATCAAGCCCGTGTCGCTCGAAAAGCAGACGTTCACGCCCAAGGACAACGTCGGAGACGAGGTTTTTGCCAATTCGCTCGGCGTGAACACGGGACCCGCCGCGAAAGTCGAGATCGAGTTCGAGCCGCGCGTGGCGCCGTACGTCCGGGCCCGCGTCTGGCACACGTCTCAACAACTGCGGGAAGCGTCCGGCGGTACACTCGTCCTTTCGATGAACGTGTGTCACGATTGGGCCCTGCGCAGCTGGATTCTGAGCTGGGGCCCGTTCGCCCGGGTGCTGACGCCGTCGTCGCTGGCGAAGGAACTGCGAGCCGACCTGCAGGCAGCCACTGAGAAATATGGGGTCGGGGGTCATTTAATGAGGACGCCCCCGCGCTAACATCAGCGATTCGGGGGTGTCCTCATTAAATGACCCCCGACCCCATTTATGCGACGACCCGCTCGCGTCCTCATTTTTGCCGTGCCGGCGTTCCTGTTTTTCGCCGGCCCATCCTTGATCCGCTTCTACACCGACTGGCTGTGGTTCGGCGAGGTCGGTTACCAGCAGGTCTTCCTGACGATGATCCGGGCGCAGGGGACGCTCTTCACCATCACCTTTGCGATCGGGGCGGTGTGGCTGACGCTGAACCTGCGCGTGGCGCTCGGCGACCGTCGGCGATCTGCGTCCCGTGTTCACGACGCGTGAAGGCATCACCGTGCCGCTGCCGGGACGGCAGCAACTGCGGATGCTGGTCTCGGGGCTGGCGATGGTCATTGCCGCGATCATCGCGTTCTACGCATCCTCACAGTGGGAAACATGGCTGGCGTGGCGCAACGCGGTACCGTTCGGGCAGGCCGATCCGATCCTGGGGCGTGACGCGGGCTTTTACGTCTTCTCGCTGCCGTTCTTTCAATTGGTGCGCGGCATCGCACAGGGACTGGTGATTCTTGCGGCTATCGGCGCCGGCGCCCTGTATTTCATGTCAGGCAGCCTCACCTCGCGGTTCGGCGCCCTGCCCTGGATGACGCCTTCCGCCCGGCGGCATCTCTCGTTGCTCGCCGCGGCGTTCCTGCTGCATCCTCGCGTTCGCGGCCTGGCTGAACCAGGCGACGCACCTGGTGCAGGCGTCTGGCGTGATCTACGGACCCGGTTATGCGGACGTAAACGGACGGATGCCGGCCGCGCTGGTCCTGGCCGTGGCCTGCGTCATCGGCGCCGCGCTGGCGGCCCTGCAGGCGTTCACCCCGCGAAACTGGCCGATCCCGCTGGCGGTCGGCCTTTATCTCCTGGTCGCGATTGGCGGCGAGATCTACAGCACGCTGCTCCAGCGCTTCGTCGTCACGCCCAACGAGCAGACGCGCGAGACGCCGTTCATCCAGCACAACATCGACGCCACGCGCCG
Source organism: uncultured Acidobacteriota bacterium (assembly GCA_963750995.1). Classification (GTDB taxonomy): domain Bacteria; phylum Acidobacteriota; class Vicinamibacteria; order Vicinamibacterales; family UBA2999; genus CAVVST01. The sequence goes on from CAVVST010000001.1 coordinate 669,068, forward strand.
CGCGTATGCACTCGACCGGGTCGAGTCGCGCGAGCTCACCGGCGATGCGCTGCTTACCCCCGCCGACGTCGCCCGCAACGCCGCGACCATCGAGAACGTGCGATTGTGGGATCACCAGCCGCTGCTCGATACGTTCGGTCAGTTACAGGTGATCCGGACGTATTACGACTTCGTGTCGGTGGATAACGACCGGTACCAGATCGACGGATCGCTGCGGCAGATCATGCTGTCGCCGCGCGAGCTCAATACGGCGAGCCTGCCGAACCGCACATGGATCAACGACCACCTGACGTTTACGCACGGCTACGGATTGACGCTCGGCCCCGTGAACCAGGTGACCAGCGAAGGGTTGCCGGTCCTGTTCGTCGGCAACCTGCCGCTGGAGACGATCCCGGAGCTGCCGATCGAAGAGTCGAGCCTGTATTTCGGGGAGCTGTCGAACGACTACGTGATCGTGAGGACCGGGACACAGGAGTTCCACTACCCGCGCGGTGAAGGCAACGTCTTCACCCAGTACAGCGGGCGCGGCGGCCTGCCGATCGGCTCGCTCTGGCGGAAGCTCGTATTTGCGCTGCGGTTCGGCGCCTATCAGATCCTGCTCAGCAACGACATCAACAGTGAGAGCCGGATCATGTTCCTGCGCAACATTCGCGAGCGGGTCGAGAAGCTGGCGCCCTTCCTGGCGTTCGATCGCGATCCGTACCTGGTGGTAGCGGACGGACGGTTGTTCTGGATGTACGACGCGTATACCACCAGCGCCCGCTATCCGTACTCCACGCCGAGCGGAGGGCTCAACTACATCCGCAACGCGGTGAAGGTCGTCATCGACGCGTACCACGGCACCACGACCGTGTACATGGCTGATGCGGCCGATCCGGTTGCCGCCACTTACGCGCGGATTTTCCCCGGGCTGTTCGTGCCGCTCGATCAGATGCCGGCGTCGCTGCGCGAGCACGTGCGATACCCGGAAGATATCTTCGCCATCCAGGCCGCCGTGTTCGCCACGTACCACATGACGCAGCCCGCGGTCTTCTACAACCGCGAGGACCAGTGGGAGATCCCGGTGATCGATGACACTGGCGACGCGGGGGCGATGCAGCCGTACTACACGATCATGCGCCTGCCCGGCGAAGCGGAACCCGAATTCATCCAGATGCTGCCGCTGACCCCGCGCAACCGCGACAACCTGTCGGCGTGGCTCGCGGCCCGCAGCGACGGCGAGCATTACGGCACGCTGCGCGTGTTCCAGTTTCCGAAGCAGAAGGTGATCTTCGGTCCGCGCCAGGTGGTGGCGCGGATCAGCCAGGACCAGGCCATCTCGCCGCAGATCACGCTGTGGAACCAGCAGGGATCGCAGGTGATCTGGGGCACGCTGATGGTGATCCCGATCGAGGAATCGCTGATCTACGTCCGGCCGCTCTACCTGCGCGCCTCAGGCGGCCGCATCCCCGAGCTGACGCGCGTCATCGTCGCGTATCAGAATCAGATCGTGATGGAAGAGACGCTGGAGGCGGGCCTGGCTCGGCTCTTCGGCGCCGGCGCGGCCCGGCCGGCCGATATCCAACTCACCCGCGGCGCCGCGGCCGCCGGCGCGCCCGATGCCGCGCCGGCAATCGCGCAACCGCCGGCGCCGGCCGGGAACGACCCGCTCACCGCTCTCGCCGCCCAGGCCCGCGGTCATTACGACCGCGCCATCGAAGCGCAGCGCAACGGCGACTGGGCCAAGTACGGCGAGGAACTGCGGATGCTCGGCGAGGTGCTGGCCCAGATGCGCCAGCGCTAGGTGTCATCATCCAATCGATCATCGATCCTCAGATGATGCCGGCGGCGTAAGCAGCCAGGCTCGTAGAACTTCGGCGACCGCGTCAACGATGTGGGGGCCGGCTTTAGCCGGCTCCGGGGCGGCGCAATGTCTGCGGCGGGCGGCATCCATGCCGCATTATCCCCGCCAGCTGCCGACATTTGACTATCGTGGATTCCACCGCTATTTCCTGACCTTCTGCACGTTCGAGCGCATTCGCTACTTCGAGCAGTCAGAATGCGGCGCGATCGCGCTCGAGCAGATTCTGCGCGCCGGCACACAGCATGCCTTTGCAATTGCTGCCGTTCTGGGGTTCCGGAATCTTTTCGCGAGACATGGATCATCGATGGCGCCATCGATACTCACATCATCGATCATCGATCCTCAGATGATGCCGGCTGCGTAAGGAGCCAGGCTCGTAGAACTTCGGCGACCGTCCAGGCCTGGGCAATGCAGCCGCGAGCGGTGTACGGGCTTTCGGCGTCGAAGATCTCGCTCAGCGTGCCGATGCCGGCATCGTTCAGGTGGGCGACGAAGCCGTCGAGGCAGCGGCGCGCTCCTGGCTTGTCATCGGGATAAATCTTGAGCCACGCGTCGATGAACGGTCCGACGAGCCAGCCCCAGACCGTGCCCTGGTGGTACGCGGCGTCACGCGCGCGAAGATCGCCGTAGTACTGCGCCTTGTAGTCGCGATGCCCGGGCGCAAGCGAGCGGAGGCCGACCGGCGTCAAGAGCCGATTACGGACGGTCTCGAACACCGGCAGCCATCGCGCGTGATCGAGGACAGGGTGATCAAGTGAGATCGCCAGGACCTGGTTCGGCCGGCACGCGGCGTCATTCCCTTGTTCGCCGTCAATGACGTCGTACAGGTATCCCCCCTCGCTGTACCAGAACCGCGCGTTGAACGATTCGCGGGCGCGCGAGGCCCACTCCTCCACCTCCAGCCCGGCCGGATCGCCCTCTTCCCGCAGCCACCCGGCCAGCAGCGAGAGCGCGTTGAACCAGAGGGCGTTGATCTCCACCGGCTTGCCGCGCCGCGGCGTGACGACCCAGTCGTCGACTTTCGCGTCCATCCAGGTCAGCTGGTAACCTTCCTGTCCTTGCCTGATCAGGCCGTCGGCCGGATCGACGCCGATGCCGAACAGCGTGCCCTCCAGGTGATGCTCGAAGATTGACATCAACTTCGGCAGCAGCTGGCGAAGCGTGGATCGATCGCCGGTCGCGAGGAGGTACCGGTGCAGCGCGTGAAAGAACCAGAGCGAGGCATCGGCGGTGTGATAGAGCCCGTCCTTGGTCCCCTCGGGGAACATGTTCGGGATGAGGCCGTTGCGCACGTAGTGTCCGAACGTCCGCAGGATGTATCCGGCTTCGCGCTGCCGGCCGGTGCAAAGCGTCAGCCCTTCCAGGCTGATCATCGTGTCGCGTCCCCAGTCGGTGAACCAGTGGTATCCGGCGACGATCGTCCTGACTTCGTCGCCGTAGGCCAGGGAGCGCGCCGCTTCCTCGATCCGCCCGGCCGGCGTGATGATGAACTGGTCGGCCGCGAGCACGAGCTCCGCCGCCATCCCGGTCGGCGGCACCTGTTTCGCCGACTCGACCAGGCGGCGCCGCCGCCGCGATTCCGCCCGCGGCAGTTCGTCGGGACTCAGCGCGTCAATTGTTTCCCACGGCTCAGTCGACGCCACCAGCGTTCCAGGCTCGTCAGGTCCCAATGTCAGCCGGAGATACCCGGGGCTCCACAGCTCACCCGAGCACTCGTAGCCGCGCCCCTGCTCGAGTGCATAGGCCGCGGCGCCGAGCGTCTGCGCCTGCAGCGTGAACGCCTTGTCGGCGCCGTACATGAACAGCCGAAGCGGCGGCAGATCGCCGCCCGGTGAGATCTCAAACCGATCTGCCAGCGCCTGCACGAGATACGGCACGGCAAGTGGATGATTGACGGGGGCTTCATGCAGCCTGAACGCGACGAACGGGCGCAGCTCGAGGCGCACCGGCTCGCGCGACAGCAACCGGTAGCTGACGTGCGTCGTGTTCTGCAGGTGCGGCATGAGCACGCGCCTTTCGAACTGCACGCCGTCCACGTCGTACGTCCAGACAGGGAGTCCCGATTCGAGCTGAAAGCTGGTGAGGTACCGCGCGGTGCTGATTTCCGTCCCGTCGGACGTTTCGCTGATCTGTTGCACCGATACCACTCGTCCGTCAGCCCACCGCACCGTCTCCCACACGTGGTTGAACATCATCGTCCGGCCGAACGGCCTGGACAGCGCAGCGATCAGCAGGCCGTGATACCGGCGTGTGAGCGCGCCCGAGACCGTTCCCGAGGCGTATCCACCGAGGCCGTTGGTCACCAGCCATTCCGTCAACGTGAGCGACTGACGTCCTTCATCGGTCGGCTCCCAGCGGAGGCGCCGCACCAGTTCCGCGTCGACATGTTCGGCGACAGCCATCAATCCCTCGATATTGGTGCGAGCGCCGTGGCGGAGTGCCCTGGAATACGCCAACCTTCCTCGGTCACGACGTCGCCAGCGCCCGTGCCGCCGTACGCTGGATCCTCGCTCGACCACCGCAGCTGCCAGACGTGCCGACGCGATGGTGGCGCGATCAACGGCTCTGGAAACGCGCCGGCGACCAGGTCGGCGCCGAAATTGATCACCAGCAGCCGCTCTTCGTCGAGGACTTCAGACCGGAACCGCAGCACGAACGCCTCGGCGGCGAGGACGGCTCCGTCCAGTGCGCCCGGCTGCTGGCGGGCGAAGGCGCCATCGTCACGCCGCATGCGCAGCAGGTCCTGGTGCAAGCGGACTGCGCTGACGTGCAGATCGCGCTCGGTCCACCGCAGCTTGCAACGCTCGAACAGGGCCGGGTCATGTGGCGCAGGCACCCGCGCCTGCCCGTCGGGGGCTTTGCAGCTCGGGAACTGCCGCATGAACTCGGCGCGCCCCTTGTGCACCGCCTGCGCCAGGTCACCTTCGTGGTCTGCGAAGTAGAGAAACGGGCTCGAGGAGGCGAACTCCTGGCCCTGGAACAGGAGCGGCGTACCCGGCAACAACAGGAGCAGCGCGGTCATCGCGCGATACTGGCCTGGCGACGCATACAGGTGAATCCGCGATCCATCCCCAGTGTTTGCCACCTGGTCGTGGTTTTCGATGTAGTTGACGAAGACCGCCGGCGGAAGACCGGCGCTCGGCGTTCCCCGCCGCTGTTGCTGCCATGCATAACGCTGCCCCTGGAACAGGTAACCGTATTTCGCGGCCGAGATGAACTCCTGCGGCGCCCCCGCGTGATCAGAGAAGTAGGCCTCGCGCCGTCCCGTCAGCACCACGTAGGCGCTGTGATGAAAGTCGTCGTTCCACACGGCGTCGACGCCGTAGCCGCCGTCCTCCGGGGCGTGGACGGCGAAGCTCGCCTGCTGTTCGTTTTCGGCGACGATGATGATCGATCGATCGCGTGCCGCCTCGCGGGCGGTCGTGGTGATCGCGACGACGATGTGGTCCGGGGAAGTGTCGTTGATGCCCTGGAGGGCGTCGAGGCGGAGCCCATCGAGGTGAAATTCGTCGATCCAGTACGCCGCGTTCTGCACGAAGTGATCGCGGACCGGTGCGGCATCGGGCCCGTCGAAGTTGAGCGCCTCCCCCCACTCGTTCTGGTACTTCTTGGTGAAATACGGCTCTGCAAACGCCTGGTGGACGCAGCCAGAAGGGCCGAGGTGGTTGTAGACGACGTCGAGAATCACGCCGAGGCCGATCTCGTGCGCGCGATCCACAAACGATCGGAAGTCATCCGGCGTGCCGTACAGCTGGCACGGCGCGTAGAGAAACACGCCGTCATATCCCCAGCCGAACCGGCCCGGGAATTCGGCGACGGGCATGATCTCCACGGCCGTGACACCGATCGCCTTGACATCGGGTAGTTTCGCCGCCGCGGCGCGCCACGTGCCCTCGGGCGTGAACGTACCGAGATGCAGCTCGTACATGACCTGCCCCTCGATAAATAGACCGCGCCACGCGAAATCCCGCCATTGATATCGCGACGGATCGACCACCTCCGACGGACCGAAGACGCCTTCGGGTTGAAAGCGCGAGACGGGATCGGCGAAGAGCCTGCCGTCGAGCCGGTAGCGGTACCGTGTGCCCGGGCCCGCATCGGGAACCCGGGCAGCAAAATATCCGTCGCCCTCCCCTTCCATGGGAATCTCGACGTCCTGCCCCGATTCGCGATGAATCACCAGGCAGACATCACGCGGGCGGGGTGCCCAGACTCGGAAGGAAGTGGACCCGTCGGGTTGGACGTCCGCACCAGCTGCCAGATGCGTTGAGATATGACTCATCAATTCGCCGCGCATGGTTTGCCGGCGAAATGCTGCAGGGATAATGCCGCATGCGGTTCAAACTGACCCTGGAGTACGCCGGGACGCGGTACAGCGGCTGGCAGATCCAGCGGAACGCGCGCACGGTGCAGGGAGAGGTCGAGCGCGCCCTGGTCGAGGCCACGCGCGTAAAGCAGTTCGAGCTGTACGGTTCCGGCCGTACCGATGCCGGCGTCCACGCCCTTGGCCAGGTGGCGCATCTGGATATCGATGCCACACTCCCACCCGAGACATTGCGGCGGCGCGTTAACGACTCCCTGCCGTCCGATATCAACATCCTCCGCATCGACAAGGTGCGGCATCGTTTCCACGCGCGGCACGACGCCGTCGCGCGCAGCTACATCTACCAGATCGCGGGCCGGCGAACCGCGTTCGCGAAGGCGTTCGTCTGGTGGGTCAAGGAGGCGCTCGATGCCGAGGCGATGCGCCATGCCGCGGCGCATTTCGTGGGGATGCACGACTTTCGGACCTTTTCAGACGACGACCCTGACCACAAGTCGACACAGGTACTCGTCGACAGCTTCGACGTCCATGAAGACGGAGATTTGCTGATCGTGCACATCGAAGCATCGCACTTCCTGTGGAAGATGGTGCGGCGGCTGGTGGGCGTCCTCGTGGAGGTTGGTCGCGGTGCGCTGCCGGCCGAGGACGCCGCGGGCCTCCTCGCGCAACCATCTCCACTGCCGGCGCGCGTCACCGCGCCGGCATCGGGTCTCTTCCTGGAGCGCGTGTATTACCCTGGCGATCCGCGCGACCTGCCTGTCCAGGCGGCGGTCGTCGTCCGCTCTACGGATTCTTGAGCCGGTAGGGCGCGATCAGCTCGTCGCGCGATGGCAGGTAGATGACTTCCTGCGTGAAGTCGCGCCGGGCGAACACAGGGAAGCCGGCGTACTCACCAACCTGGACGAAGTCGGCCGTGCTGAGCGGAATCGCGGCGCCGGCGCTCACGAATTTCTCCCCGCCGAACATGATCCAGACGCCGTCGTTACTCTCCGGGCGCCGCATGCTGACGATAGGCACCGCTGTCTGGCGGTGCGGCGCCGCAGTGCTGGAGGTGCCGACGATTTCCGCCGCCGGGGCTCGCGCATCGCGACTTGCCACCACCGGCGCAGTCACGCCCACCGTTCCCGCTGTTTCTGGAATGTAGATGATTGTTTCCGGCGTGTAGACACTAATTGCGCCTGGCGACAGCGGCAGCGCGGTCGGCGAGACCTGCGCCATCAGCAGAGCCGTTTGCGCCGGTCGCATAAGCGTATAGGGCTGCAGTAATCCGCGGCTGATCGGTACGAGCACGACGCTGAACGGTTCCACGGTGGTGTCGGTATAGAGCGGGACACCGTTGTAGTGGCCCGAACGCACCATCGTATTTCCATTGAAGAACAGCGGGGGGCCGGCGGGGGCGTACAGCTCGCCGGCAAACTGAACCGGTTCGCGGAGCAAGTACCACGACTCGTTCGCCGCCGTGACGAGGGGCGGCTCCGTCGGTCGGCTCTCCATTTGTGCCGATGCGGGCGATCCAAACGCAACAAGTACGGCAACGAGGGTCAACTTCCAGCGCATGACGGGCCTCCGCACTACCTGAAGGTCAAAGGGTGTGCCATGCACGAGCCCAATGACGAGCTTGCGCCTGTATGCATGTCCCGCTCGCTCTCGGGATCGCCAGGAGGAAGAGGACGAGGTCCGCTCGCTCATCCGCAGCGGCGAAAGTATTCACAACGACGAAACGATCCCGGATGCGAAAGGACGGGGCGACGTTCGTCGTGATGCTGCCGGCTCCCCCATCCGAGCTCACGTAGTGGTACAATCCGCCCGAATTTCACATCCGTCGAGAGGACAAGCTATGAAATACATGCGACCGGTTCTTGCCGCGCTGGCGCTCATGGTGACCATCGGGACCTACATTGCGTTCGCGCAGCAGCCACCTGCAGGTCAGGGTCGAGGCGGGGGCCAGGCAGCGCCATCCCCGATGAGCTTCTTCGTCACCAGTGTGTCAAAAGGTGACGGCGCCAACTACGGTGGCTTGGCGGGCGCGGACGCGCACTGCCAGATGCTGGCCGCAGCCGCAGGGCGCGGCGGCGCGAAGTGGGTCGCCTACCTCAGCACTCAAGGTCCGGGCGCGGTGAATGCGCGCGACCGGATTGGTGCTGGGCCCTGGTATAACGCTCGCGGCCAGATGATTGCGATGAACGTGGCGGAGTTGCACGGCGACACGCTCGAAACGGCAAGGCTCGGGAACCGGATCAACAAACAGGCGGCGATCAGCGAGAAGAGCGGCGTGCTGAACGGGGTCGGCGATATGCCCAACCAGCACGACATTCTTACAGGATCACAACCGGACGGTCGCGCGTTCGCGCCCGGCGAGGACCGCACCTGCAACAACTACACGAGCAACGCCGACGGAAGAGGCTCGGTCATGCTCGGGCACCACGATCGTCTGGGCGGTCCCAATGCGTCATGGAACTCCGTGCACGCCAGCCGCGGGTGCAGCCAGCCGAATCTGATCTCGACGGGCGGCAACGGCTACCTGTATTGCTTCTCGCCAGGCAACTAACCGATCGGCTCGGATCGTTCGTCCGTTCGGGGCGTTCGTCCGTTCGAGTCGTTCGGATGTTCAGGCCGGGCCCCCAGTGGGGTCCGGCCTTTTCTCTTGATGCGGAACTGGTTCGTCCTGCAGGGCGCGATCGTCGGCGTTGCCGTCGTGGCGATCGCCTGGCGTGAAACGCGGCGGCCGCTGCGGCGCCGTGTCGAGCGTCGCATCGTGCATACCGTCCGGAACACCGCCATCGGCGCCGTTGGCGCGGCCGCGGTTCACCTGGTCGAAACGCCGATCATCCTACCGTTTGCCGTCCTGATAGAAGGCCGCGGCCTCGGCCTCCTGTCGAACATCCCGCTCCCGCGCCCGCTGAGCGTGCTGCTCGCCTGCGTGCTCATGGACTACACGCTTTACGTCTGGCACGTGCTGGTGCACAAGCATCCATGGCTGTGGCGATTCCACGTCGTGCATCATGCGGACCTGGATCTCGACGCCTCGACGGCGATCCGCTTTCATTTCGGCGAACTGCTCATTTCGATCCCCTGGCGGCTTGCACAGATTGCCGTCATCGGCACGAGTCCGCAGGCGCTCGTCATCTGGCAGACGGCCACGCTCGTCTCGATTCTCTTTCATCATTCCAACGCCTCCCTGCCCGCGGCGCTCGAGCGGGCGCTGTCGCGGGTGATCGTGACGCCGCGCATGCACGGGATCCATCACTCCGTCGTGGACGACCAGGTCAATTCGAACTGGTCCAGCGGGCTTACGCTCTGGGACCGCATCCATGGCACCTTCAGGCAGGATGTACCGCAGGAGGCCATCACCATCGGGGTGCCGGAATACCGTTCCCGTCATCACGTGACGCTCGGCCGAATGCTCGTGCTCCCATTTGTGGCTCGAAACCTGAATAGGCCGAAGCGTGCCGAACGACGCGCCTTCGAAACCGCCCCGCCGGACGCCTGACGACCACGACGAGGACGAGGCCCCGGAAACGCCGCCAACGGAACCGCCTCCGCAGCCAATCGCGGATCCCCCAACGCCGGGGCAACCGCCCTACGTGATTACCTGAACGACCCCTCGAGCGGAAGCTCGGCCGCGTGCGTTAGTATGGACGGCCATGACAGTACGTCTGGTCGCGGCTCTCGCGCTCGTGTTGTGTGCCGCGGGGACTGTTGCCACCGGGGCGTCGCGGGCCGGGCAGACATCCCCTTCATGGACCGCGAATCTTGAAGACATCAGGCGCGTTGCCTCGCTCGTCCCCGGGCGCCGCCCCCTGCGACTCAACTTCGTGAAGTTCGCCGAAAGCCGGCGGACGAAAAACTTCTCGGTGAAAGATGCGCCGTCAACGCCCAGCGTGCAGGCGCGAACGGCGTTCCAGGTCGTGTACCCGGACGCGGCGGTGATGGTAGATGCCGGCATGGACCTCACCGTCCACAAGTTCTTCGGCCGCGGCGTCGAGGAGCCGTATTTCCCCGATGCGGCACGGCAGGTTGAGCAGGCCGTCAACCGCGCACGGCTCATCGTCGTCACCCACGAACATGGCGATCATGTCGCGGGCGTCGTCCATACCGCCGCGGCCGCTCAACTCGCTCAGAAAACGATCCTCACCCGTACCCAGGTCCAGTCGTTGATGACGTCGCCGCAAATGCCGGAAATCAAGCTGTCGGACGATCTGGCCAGGAGCTTCGTCGTGATCGATTACGACATGTACTATCCGCTGGCGCCAGGCATGGCGTTGATCAAGGCGGGAGGGCACACGCCGGGCTCGCAGATGGTGTATGTGGCGCTCGACTCCGGGCGCGAGTACCCGCTCATCGGCGATGCGACCTGGCATATGGACGGCGTGCGGCTGATAAAGGGCAAGGACGCCCCCTGGGTGACCGAGGACCAAGGCGCGGTCCTCGCCCAGCTCACCTGGTTGAACGGCCTGTCACGCACCGCGCCAAACCTCGTCGTCGTCGCCAGCCACGACGAGGAGCAACACGTAGAGCTCGTTCAAAAGGGCGTGCTCTCGAACCGACTTGAATGACATTGGAGGATAGATGACCTATTACGGGGGAAGAGACCTGGCCTACAGCTTCAGGCAGGTACGCGGGAATACGATTCAGATCGCCGACGAGATTCCAGAGACGAAGTACGGTTTCAGGGCCGCGCCCGAGTCGCGCAGCATCGGCCAGCTCCTGGCCCACATTGCCATCGCCCCTGGCATCCAGCTGCACATTCACGGCTCGAAGCTCGACGATCTGAAGGCCGTGAACTTTCCGGAACTGATGCAGAAGGCGATGACAGAAGAAGCAAGACCCCGCACGAAAGCGGAAACTGTCGCGCTCCTCACGTCGGAGGGCGAAAAGGTCGCGTCCTACCTCGAGGGCCTGTCAGATCAATTCCTGTCGGAGCCGGTGACGATGCCGGGTGGGATGCAGCCGCCGGCGAAGACGCGGTTCGAGATGCTGATGTCGATGAAGGAACACGAGATGCACCACCGCGGGCAGCTCATGCTCCTGCAGCGGATGATCGGCCTTGTGCCCCACCTGACCCGTCAGATGCAGGAGCGCATGGCCCAACGCGCCGCGGCTGCAGCTCCGCAGGCGCGCTAGATCAGGGCACTTCCCTTTCGGGATCTGAAGAACGCGGCGGCCGCGGCGGCCGCCGCGAAGTTCGCCACCAGGTAGACCCAAGATGTTGGCTGCGCTGAAAAGGCCCATCAGCGTCAAGCCGAGCGCTTTAGGGAGCCCGCCTGTTCGCCACGAAGAGACCTACCGCGACCAGCGCGCAGATAATCATCAAAACGGCCGGAAACAGTTCGAAAAAGAGCACCGGTTGAGTTTACTGTCCAAGGGTGTGCGCCACTGCTGTGCGCACAGGTCGACCGCACACCGCACACCCCCGGCGCGCACAGCGATGAGCCTATAAGTCGCTGTAGTTGAACCGGTTATAAAGATTGGCAGAAGCGGCACCGGGTTCGCTCTCAGGAAGGCATCCGCGCATGACGCGCGGGAGACTTCAACGAGGACTGACATGACCCGCACGATCGCCGCCGCGACCCTCAGCCTGACGTTGTTCGCGCTGCCGGCACATGCCGAGGATGACGCGGCGACCGCGAACACGGTGACGGGAATGACTGCTCCGGCCACGGTGAGCCAGTCGCTCGCGCGCCCGGCCGTGCTGACCGCCCTCTACGCCAGCTACGGCGCGCTGCAGGCCTACGACGTGTACTCGACCCGGCAGGCGCTGGCGCGCGGCGCTCGCGAAGCCAACCCGCTGATGCAGGGCGTCGTCGGCAACACGGGCGCCTTCGTTGCGATGAAGGCCGGTGTCGCGGTGGCGACGATTGCCGCCGCCGAGAAACTCTGGAAGACCAACAAGCCCGCGGCGATCGGCGTGATGATCGCCGGCAACAGCGTCGCGGCGATGGTGGCTGCCCGCAACGCCCGCACACTCGGACAGCTTCGCTAACTCGCGACCACACAGACGGTGACTGACATGATTGCCAACTTCGATCATCTTCAAGTTCGCGTGAACGTGACCTGGCAGAGCACGCTGCTCGAGCTCAATGAGACCAGCGCCCTGGTGCGAGTACCGACCGCGCCGCCCACCGACCGGCAGACAACGGTGGTGATCAAGAACGACGAGGATGAGAGCCTCTACCTGCCAGGGCGGATCGTGCTGTCGATCCCGCAGACCTGGGGACCGGGCCGCGCCCGCCAGGAGCACCACATCGTCGTCGAGTTCTTCGGATTGTCGGAAGAGGCCAAGGCGTCGCTCGCGCAGATCATCGCCAGCAGCGCCGATGGCGATACCCGCCGCCATCAGGCCGCCTAGACGCAGGCCCGCTCAAGCCCGGCAGTTTCAGCCGGCGATATTGAACGGCAAACCAATTCCCATCCTGATGCCCGTCACCGTCCAGTTCACGCCCTAGACGATCACCGAACGCGCGCCGAACAGCGGCTGCACGAACGCAGGATCGCCCTCCATCTCGATCGCGGCCCTGGCCTGAGCGGCCGTCAGCGCGTTGAACAGAAGGCGCCACAAGTTTTCGTCGGAGATCCGCACCGACGCGGCCGGCTTCTCGGGACAGCCCGCTCGCATCACCCAACGGCCGGAATCGCGCAGCAGCGTCCACATGCCGCCGGCAGGACCGTGCACGGCAATGGCGACCGCTGCGCCATCGGGAGCCTGCAGATTCCGATAGGCGTGCGGCAGCCCCCGCAGCGCAATCTCCAGCATCGCTCGAAGGTACCGCGGCGCGGCGAGAGATGGGGCATCTACCGCCAGCCGGATCTGCGCCTGGTGATGCCACAGCTCGGTGTACTCCCTGCCGACGTCGAACCATCCTTCCGAGTTGTTTTCGCCGGCCCACGACACGGGAAAGAGCGCCGGCTCGTCGGCGGGCAGCTGCTCGAAAAAGTCGGCCAGTTCTCCGCTCGCTTTCTCGAACAGGTCGGTCAGGACGTGAGGGCTGAAGCGGCGCATCGGTTCGACGAAGTCGCGGTTCAGCCCGTTGATGAAATCGACGAAATCCTGCTCGCTGTGAATCGGCCGGCGCGGCGGTGGAGGCGGCATCCGGTCGCGATGAAACGACAGCCGCCTGAATGTCAAATCGACGAGATGCGCCACGACGTCGCGGACGACCCAGGATCCAGCGATCGTCGGACGCTGCCATGCCTCGGACGGCAACCCGCGCAGCAGCGCGACAAGATCTGATGAAACGGGACGAAACAGGGCGCGAGTGTCGGTACGGGGTAACGGCGTCAGCACGATCGGGAGCGTATCCCGCCGGGATGCTAACACGGGGCCCGGACCACTCATCTGCATCAATACGGTCGAGATCGGCCCGCACGACCCGGCAATTAATTCCATCCTTCAGGCCCATAATTTGCACTTAGCTTGGTCCTGGCTTCCCCAAGGCCGATTTGCGATTAATTCCCTGACAGATGGCGTCAGGCGCTGTATTAACGGTATGCACCGCGGCCGGTGAGGGGTACAAGTTGCGCATACGCATTCGTCGGGCAATTGCCGGAATCATCGATGGCGTGAGCCTGAGCCATTTGTTGCCGGGGCTATGCTACGAGTTGTCAGATTCGCTGGGCGGGTACCTTGTGAGCAGTGGCGATGCGGACGAAATCCCCGCGTCCGCACCGGTCGTTGAGCTCGGCGAGGATGAAACCGACACGTCGGTCTTCGGTGGTGTCATCGTCGCCCCGCCAATGGAGCACGCTGCGGACCGGCCACCCCGGAAGCGTCGTCGTGTACGGCGTTAGGCCTTATCCGCCATCTTTTCGCGGAGACGGTCTTCCTGCTTCCGGAGCTCGGGCGTGAACTCCTTGCCGAAATCCTCCGCTTCGAAGATCGGCCGGATCTCGATCTCGGTACCACCATCGAACGGCGCCCGCTTGAGCCAGTCGACCGCCTCGTCCATCGATTTCACTTTCCAGATCCAGTAGCCGGCAATCAGTTCCTTCGTTTCGGCGAACGGACCATCGATTACCGTCTTGTTTGCGCCTGAGAACCTCACCCGTTTTCCCTTCGAGGTCGGGTGCAGCCCTTCGCCCGCCAGCATGATGCCGGCATTGACGAGCTGTTCGTTGTAGTTGCCCATGTCGCGGAGGAGTTGCTCGCTCGGCATCTGCCCTGCTTCCGATTCCTTGCTCGCCTTCACGATGACCATGACTCGCATTGGACTGTCTCCTTTTCTTACGGGGCGGGTAGCCCGCCTGTCTTCTATAGACTGGTCGAACCAGCTCCCGGCAAATCGACAGCCAGGCCGATGTCGATTCAACAGATTGTCGTTCGACAAGGTCACTGAACGGTAACGCGCGAACATTGCGATTCGGAATACAGGAGGTCGATATGGCGCAAGCGAAACGAGCGGTTCCTGAAGGCCATTACACCGTCACGCCTCAGCTGACGCTCGACAACACGGCAAAGGCGATTGACTGGTACAAGAAAGCACTGGGCGCCGAGGAAGTGGCCCGTGCCGCGGGTCCTGATGGCAAGATCATGCATGCCGAAATTCGCATCGGCAATTCGTTGATCATGCTGAACGACGAGATGGGTGGTGGAAAGAGTCCGAAGGCGTGCGGCGGCTCCCCCGCGTCGCTCTGGCTCTATGTCGAGGATTGCGACGCGCTCTTCAACCGTGCAGTCGCGGCAGGCGCAGAAGTACGTCCCGGGCCTATGGGCCAGCTGGCCGATCAGTTCTGGGGTGATCGAACGGGCACGGTGATCGATCCGCATGGGTACCAATGGACCATCGCCACCCACAAGGAAGATCTCACGCCGGAGGAAATGAAGCAGCGCATGAACGCCTTCATGAGGAACTTCGCGGCGCCGGAACCGGCACACCAGTAACGGCCGGGAGGCCTCGCCCGGCTCTCCTGGCGAGGCCCTCACAAACCAGGAGACCCTCTTCTACACAAATCTTTCGCTCGATTGCTTGACACGGCCCACCAAACCTAATACGGTCCCTTTTTCAGTCACAAATGCATATCGCTGGACCCTCCGTAACGAACGGCATTTCAGCGGGACGAAGTCCGGCCTTCCCACGCGCCCCAGGGGGGTGTGCCCGCCGAGTTGCAGCTCGAGTGGCACACGGTGGCTCGTGAGCACTGTAACGTGCTGGTGGAAGGGACGCCGGCGGCGGCCGGAGAGATGCTCGAAGCGATTCGACCGCACCTGCACACGCCGATTCACGAGCACCGGCCGCAAGCCGGCACGCCGGTGCCGCTGCCCGCTCAGGGGACGCTGATCCTGTTAGAAGTGTCCGGGATGGCTCCGCGCGAGCAGACGAAATTGCTGCGGTGGCTTCACGAGCGGAACGGAAGCGTGCAGATCGCCTCGACCAGCGCCGAACCTTTGTTCCGGCTGGTCGAAGCCGGTCGCTTCGACGCGTCCCTGTACTACCGGCTCAACACTGTCCGAATCACGTTCTAGGTGTCGGAGCAGCGGCGCCCGCCGCGCGGGAGGCTCCTTCGATCCGCCACCGACAAGCTCCGTCGATCCTCCGGGGGTAGTACCGCCCGCGCATACGCGGCGAGAACGCGCGGCAGCCTGTCCGCCCGTTCGTAAAACGCTCCAGCGGAATGGACTTCGCGGGCCAGAACCGGGTCGTGCTTGGTGGCGTAAACGAGGCAGCGGGTTGCGCTTCCGGCGGCCACGTAGACCAGGTGCAGGCCGTTGAAGCGCTCGAGCCGGAGGTTGGTCACGAGAAGGTCGGGCGGCTTGGAGACCAGCCGGGCGCGTGCCACGCGGAAATCGGAACAGACCTCGACCTCGGCGAAGTCCTGGACGGCAACTTGTGCTGCGAGAAGGGCTTCAGGGTCCGGATCGACGATGAGGATGTCGCGGACGCCGCGGGCCACTCCGACCGGGGACGTCGCCTCGTCTTCGAGGGTTCCGTTCTGCTTGAGTGCAATCTCCCCCGAACACCGGCGGGCCTGCCTGCCACCCCAGAAGCGCGCTCGTCCATTAGAAACAACTGGTTCCAGGTAGTGGCCGTCGTTCAGCGCCATGCAAGCATCCCCTCGTGTCTCCCTGCGGCCGGATGGACGGCGATGCGCAGAAGAACCCATCTGGGGATAAGGGGGCGCGCCGAGCCAAAAAAATATAGGTCCGCGGGAAAAAAATACGATCGGGGATACTATGCCGCCGTGCGCTACCTCAGCAGGCGGCTTGGTCAGGCCCGTGCCCGGCGATGAACGGAGCCCCATGCGCCTTGAGCAGCGGCTTCGCGGTCCCGACGCCAGTTGGAAAGATGACCGTCTTGTCCGCGCCTGCCTGAACGGCGACGAACGGGCCTGGTCGGCCCTCATCCAGAAGTACAAAAACCTGATCTTTTCTATTCCAGTGAAATACGGCGCCGGCCAGGAGGATGCCGCCGATATTTTTCAATCGGTGTGCATGGACATATTCACAGAATTGCCGCGCCTGCGCGACCCGGGCGCGTTTCGCAGCTGGCTCATCACGGTCACGGCGCACCAGGCCTTTCACTGGAAGCGACGGACCCGCCGGCGCGGCGAAGAGGCGCTTTCGTCCGAGGAAGACACGCTGGCGATCGATCCCTCACCCGACCTGATCGAGCAGGTCGAACAGGAGCAGGTCCTGCGCGAGGCGATTGCGCGTCTCTCGCCGCGGTGTCAGGAGCTGATCAAGCTACTCTTTTATTCACAGCCTCAAATGCCGTACCGCGACGTGGCGAAAGCTCTCGGCGTGGCGACCGGGTCGATCGGGTTCATCCGGGGTCGGTGCCTGACTCGGCTCCTCAAGACGCTCGAACAGACGGGGTTCTGACGTGGTGGCACCGACACCACCGGCGACGCCCGAACTGCTGATCGATCGCCTGGCCGAGTTCAGCACCGAGCGGCTACGCACGTCATTCCTCAAGAGGCACCGCGAGCTCTGGGATGTCGCGGTCGTGGACGACCTCTACGTACGGGTCGTACGCGTGGCGCGGGTCGATCTGCAGCGGGCCGATCGCCTGGCGCGCGCGGCCCGATGGGTGGCGGAGAAGCTCGATGACGCCGGCTCCCGGGCGCAAAGCCTGCGTGCTTCAGGGCACGTCAAGTATCTGCGTGGCAAGTACGCCGCCGCGCTCGACGACTACGAAGCGGCGGCCCGGTTGTTTCGAGAGTCGGCACGCGAGGTCGACCTCGCGCGCACGCTCAACGGTGCGCTTCAGAGCCTGATTTCACTCGGCCGGTACGACGAGGCGCTCGCGTCGGCCGCGGAAGCGCGGATCCTCTTCGAACGGCACGGCGCGGCGGTCAACCTGGCCCGTCTCGACAGCAACGTCGCGAACATCAAGGCCCGGCAGGATCGGTTCGACGAGGCGCTCCCCATGTACCGGCGCGCCCATGAGCAGCTGGCCGCGATCGGCGAGCCGACCGACGTCGCAGCGGTACTCAGCAACATGGCCCTCTGCCAGATCAACCTTGGTGACTTCACCAGCGCGCTCGAGACGTACCACACTGCACGAGCGTACTGCGACCACCACGAGATGCCGCTGCTCGTGACGCAGGCGGATTACAACATCGCTTACTTGCATTACCTGCGCGGTGAATACACGCGGGCGCTGGATCTTTATCGCACCGCCCGGGCGCACAGCGAGCGCGTGGGCGACGCCTACCATATGGCCCTCTGCAGCCTGGATTGCTCAGAGCTGTATCTGGAATTGAACCTTTGCGACGAAGCCGCTGAACTTGCCGAACTGGCGCGGGTGCAGTTCAGCGCGCTGCGGATGGTGTACGAGCAGGGCAAGGCGGTCACGAATCTTGCCGTCGCCGCGAGCCGGCGGGGCGACCCGGCGCGGGCGGGTCGACTTTTCGGACGGGCGCGGCAGTTGTTCGGCCGCGAGGACAACGTGGCGTGGCTGGCGCTGGTGGATTTGTACGAGGCGCTCGTGCTGCATCGCAATGGGCAGTACTCGCGCGCACGACGGCTCGCGGAAAATGCGAAGCGTCTGTTTGCCCGGGCCGCCGTGCCGGCGAGGGCAGCGCTGTGCGACCTGTTGCTCGCGCGGCTCGAGCTCCAGGACGGCCACACGCAGGCGGCCGACGACCTGTGCCGCGCCGTGGTCGGGAGGACCGCGGACGCGCAGACGCCGATGCTGACTTACCAGGCCCAGTTCGTGCTCGGACTCGCGCGCGAGGCGGGCGGCGACCGTGACAGCGCCCTGCGCGCGTTTGAAACGGCGCACGCCGCGCTCGAGAACCTGCGCACACAGCTTCGGGGCGATGACCTCAAGCTCGCGTTCCTGGAGGACAAGCAGGCCGTGTACGAGAGCCTGGTCTCCAGCTGCCTCGCCTCCCCTGCCCCTGATCGGCTGCAGGCGGCATTCGGCTACATCGAGAGCGGGAAGTCGCGCAGCCTGGCCGACTTGATTGCCGTTCGTGCGGCGTCACTGGCGCCACGCGGCGCCGAGAGCCCAACCGCCGCCCCCACGCTTCGCCAGGAGTTGTCCTGGCATTACCGGCAGCTCGAACTCGAGGACACCCGTCCCGACAAGCGATCGGTCGAGCGTATGGAGGCACTCCGCGCGCGGACGCGCGACCTCGAGAAAGCGCTAGCCCGGACGCTGGACGAGGCGCGCCGGACCGACCAGGAATTCTCCGCGCTCCAGACCGGCGCCTCGTTCACGCTCGACGAGATCCGTTCGAGCCTGGCGCCCAACACGCTGGTGCTCGAGTACTACCAGGCCAGGGGGCAGACATATGTGTGCCTCCTCAGCAAGGAGCAGCTGGATATCGTGCTGCTCGGACCGATCGCGCAGGTGCGGAACCTCGTCCGGCTGCTCCAGTTCCAACTGTCCAAGTTCCGCCTCGGCCCGGCGTACCTGAACACCTTCAGCGCGCAGCTGCATGCGGCGACCGAGACGCACCTTCGCGAGCTGTATGCGGCGCTCATCGCGCCCGTACGCGACCGCCTGCGCGCCGAACACGTGGTCGTCGTGCCGCACGACGTGCTGCACTTCGTGCCGTTCCACGCGCTGCTCGACGGGACCCGGCCCCTGATCGACGATTTCACCGTGTCGTACGCCCCCAGTTCCAGCGTGTATCACCTCTGCCGGAGCAAGCCGCCCAGCTCGCGTGCCGGGACGGTGATCATGGGCGTGTCCGACGCGGGGACGCCATTCATCCTCGACGAAGTCCGCGCCGTCGCGGCCGCGCTTCCTGCGTCAGAGCTGTTCATCGGCGCCGACGCGACTGCCCGCGAACTGCAGACTCGAGGCGAGACCAGCCGGTTCATTCATGTCGCGACGCACGGCTTTTTCCGGCGTGACAACCCGATGTTTTCATCGATTCGCCTGGGTGACGGTCCGTTGAGCGTGTACGATCTCTACCAGTTCCGACTCTCGGCCGAACTCGTCACCCTCAGCGGCTGCGGTACCGGTTTGAGCGTGGTCGTCGGCGGCGATGAACAACTGGGGCTGGTCCGCGGTCTCCTCTATGCCGGCGCGCGCGCCGTACTGCTGACGCTCTGGGACGCGTATGACGGCAGCACGGCCGAGTTCATGACGACCTTCTACTGCGAGCTCAACAAGGGCCGGACAAAGGCGCAGGCGGCGCAGCAGGCGATGCGGACCCTGCGGGAATCGAGGCCGCATGCCTTTTATTGGGCGCCATTTGTGCTGATCGGAGACGCGGAAGCCCCCGCCGTTGAAAGGTCCACCGGCGAATTTGTGGCGGCGCCTATATTTTTCGCCGGGGGCTCGGACCCTCTATTAGCAGAAGCGGAGAGTCCCCGGAGGGCGGGCCAGGACGTATGAAACATTTCACGATTTGGGAATGGGTCGATTTCGTAGGTAACACCGCCGAATCCGGCCTCCATGACGCCATGGGCACGCATCTGGGCGGCTGTACCAAGTGCCAGCGGATGGTGGAGACGCTTACCGCTGTTGCCGACGTGTCGCGGCGGGAGAGCCTTTACGAGCCGCCCGACCGCGCCCTTCGCTACGCGAAGGCGATCTACTCCCTGTACCGGCCGGAAAAGTCCGGCCTGACCCGGCTCATTGCTCTGCTCGTGCTAGACAGTGCCGTCGCGCCGTTGCCCGCCGGCATGCGATCCGAGGATCGGCTATCACGCCACTTGGTCTACCAGGCCGAGAGCTACTACCTTGATTTGCAGCTCGAATATCAACCATCGGGCCGGGTAACGCTCATCGGTCAATTGGCAAACCAGAGCCTCCCGGCCATCAGCACGGCTAACGTACCGGTCTGCCTGATGGAGCGCACCACGCTCCTGGCGACAACGCTCTGCAATCAGCTCGGGGAATTTCACCTGGAATGCGCGCCTTCGCGTAATCTTCGTCTGCACCTGCCTCTTCCCACCGCTGGAAAGCAGCTCGAGGTGCCGTTAAGCGATCTCGATCCTGATTCCGGTATTCGGCTACGACCCGCCAAGGTGGTCCGCCCCAGGACGCGGCGCTCTCCAGGGACGTCGTAACCACCACCGCCCCCCGCGGGGCCCTTTACGATTTCTCGCTATTTTTCCCAGAACGTCGGGCCAATGTTGAGATAATCTTGCCCCGTTCCACACGCGGAAGGCTCGCCCGACGTGTGGGCATCACCAATCCTTTTTCCACCAGGTGGTCTAGACCGCAAGATGGCCGTGCTGCCTCGCGTTCGTGTAATGACGTGGTGTCGCCTGACGTGTATGACAGCGGTGTGCCTGCTCGTCGCGCTGCCGATTCTGCATAGACAAGAGGTTGCCGCCCAGGAGCGGGGCGACGCCCAGGAGCGGTTCGTCGAGGCGATCGGACGTCTTCGGCAGTCGGCGGTGGAAAGAAAGAATGAGTTCATTCTCCGCGCCCCGGCGAACCGTGTGGCTGAGATCGCGCGACGTCATCGCCTGACGATCCTTCGACCGATCGATCCGCACGCGCATGACGTGTTCCTGGTCGAAGGCCCATCGAGCTTCGGCCGCCGCTTCGACCGGATCCGCGACACGGACCTTCCGGCTCTCGAGCAATTGATCGGCGACGTCCGCGGCGACCGCGACGTTCAGCATTTCGAAGCCAACGCCGCTGTTGTCACACCCGAGTTGGCCTCGGACATCAACCTGAACCAGACGCCCGCGGCGATCGAGGGCGCGCTGGCCGATCGCACGATCGTCGATTACTTCGGGGCGGAGGCGTGGCGGGGATACGTCACGCAGCCCGCCGCCGCCGCAATCAACCTCGCCGCGAGCCACGACGCGGGCACGACCGGGGCCGGCATCGTCGCGATCATCGACACGGGCGTCGATCCTAATCACCCGTTGCTGCAGGGCGCCCTCGTCCCCGGCTACGACTTCATCAACGATGTCCCTGGCATTGCCTCGGAATGGAGCGATGTCGACGGGTCGCTGGTGTCGATTCTTGACGGCTCGCTGGTCTCGATTCTCGACGGCTCGCTGGTCTCGATTCTTGATCAGCACAGGGTGATGACCCTGAACGGGTCGGTCGTCGCCATCCTCGATCAGGACACTGCAGCTGCCCTCGATCCCAGCGACGTACCCGCTGCGTTCGGGCACGGCACGATGGTGGCCGGGCTGGTTCGCCTGGTCGCGCCGACGGCGAAGATCATGCCGCTGAAGGCATTCCGATCCGATGGCACCTCCACCGTGTTCGATGTCGTGCGGGCCATCCAGTACGCGGTCGAGAATGGCGCGCGTGTCATAAACATGAGCTTCAGCGCGACGGCAATTTCACCCGAGATTGCGCACGCGATAAACGTGGCGACCAGCATGGGCGTCATCTGCGTCGCCTCCGCCGGCAATCTCGGCCAGGAGCTCCTGGTCTACCCTGCGGCGCTGCGCAATGTGCTGAGCGTCGCCTCGACGACATCCACCACTCCCGCCGCCCGCAGCACGTTCAGCAACTTCGGCGCAGCCCTCGTGAGCCTGGGTGCTCCCGGCGAAGGCGTGATTACCAGCTACCCTGGCGGCAACTATGCCGCCGCCTGGGGGACCTCGTTCAGTGCGCCGCTGGCAGCAGGCGCCGCCGCACTGTTGTTGCAGGCGGATCCGACCCTCGACCAGGCCAAGGCCGATTTCGCGCTCGGGAACGCCGACAGGATCGACGCGGGCACCGGCAGAGGACGCCTGAATCTCGATCAGACCGTGCGCGCCATGGCCGATTCGACAGCCCCGGCGGTGACAGTAACCGGTCCGACCGATGGCGCCGTCGTCTTCGGCACCGTGAATATCGAGGCCGCCGCGACAGACAACGTCAAGGTGGCGGGTGTCACGTTCTTCCTGGATGACACGCCGCTCGGCGCCGAAGACACCGCTGCGCCGTACGAGGCGACGTGGTGGACAACCGAGTCCCTGAACGGCAGCCATGCGCTCAAGGCCGTCGCACGCGATGCCGCCGGCAGCCAGACAGCGAGCGTCCTCACGGTCACGGTTTCCAATGACCTGGCCGCGCCGACCGTGGCACTGACGAGCCCCGAGGCCGGAACCCCGCTGAACGGGATCGTCACGGTCGGCGCGACGGCAAGCGACGACCACGACGTCTTCGGCGTGCAGTTCAAGGTCGATGGCGTGCTGCTGGATAGCGAGGACAACGCCGAACCGTTCGAGGTGTCCTGGAATACGCTCGAGGCGTCGAACGGCGTTCATGTCCTGACAGCGGTGGCGCGCGACGGGGCGGGCAAGGTGACGACGACCAGCACCTCGGTAACGGTCGCGAACGACACCACCGCGCCGACCGTGACGATGACAGGCCTCGGGCGCGGCGCTATCAGTGGGACCGTGACGATTGCGGCCGATGCGGCGGACGATTTTGCGGTTGCCGGCGTCCAGTTCCTGCTCGACGGTGAGAACCTCGGCCGCGAAATCACGTCCGCGCCGTATCAGCTCCCCTGGGCGACGCAGAGCGTCGCGAACGGCGACCACACACTGACGGCGGTTGCTCGCGATACAGCGGGGCACCAGACGACGGCGACCATCGTCTTCGTCAACGTGGCGAACGACACGACCGCCCCATAGGTCGCGGCGTTTCCGCCGGCTAACCCCAGAACACCCGGTGCCCTCGTCGCTCGAGCGCCTCCGCCACCGCTTTTTCGGCGGCCTCAGCCTCCGTGCGTGTCCCGAACGGTCCGATTCCACTCATCAGGTCCAGACGCAGTCTCCTTCCAAACCTGTGCGGCTTCCCTGCCGCCAGTTTCCCCCCAGCCTTGTGCTGCGCGAAGCGGTGCTCGGGGGTGTGAGCGGTCTGGCCGACGTAGAGCGGTGCCAGGGCGCAGGGCTCGCGCGTGCAGGCGCGCGAGAGTTCGATGATGTAGACGCGGTAGGTGCGGCGGCCTCTGGCACGGCGCTTCGCCATGAGCACCGTTCGAGATCGACTAGCGAAGCCCGATCAGCGGCCAGTAGAACGTGACCACGAGCAGTACCAGCACGCATTCAACCAACGTCAACATCACACCGAGACGGAACAGGTCGCGACTGTTGAAAAACCCGTACGACATGCCGACGATCAGGACGGCCGACTGGTAGGCGAACAACTTGCCGCCGGCGGCGAAGGTCCAGATCATGCCGATCATCAGCGGGTCCATGCTTTGGCTCTTGGCGAAGTCCATCAGCACCGGGATGGACGTCCCCAGCATCGAGATTTCGCTCGCCAGGAAGAGGTGATATACGAACGCCGTCCAGTAGAGGACGAACGTCGTTTGCACGATGTTGCCGAGGAATGGCGCCATCCAGGACACCATGAAATCCGTCAGCAGGCCGAGCGTCTTGGTTTGTACCAGTACGTCTCCCATGCTGATGGCCGTGGCGACGAAGAAGACCGGTAGATAGTTCAGCTTCTTCATGTCGTCCACGCTGAGCGCGCCGATCCCCGGCAGCACCGCGGCCAGCCCGATGCCGAGACCGATGACGGACGGCGGGATATGGTGGATGAAGTCGGTCAGCCACAGCCCGATGGCGAGCGCGATCAGCAGCGCCGCCCGCGTGGTCGCGGGAGTCCAGCCCCCGATCTGGCGGATTTCGTTTTCAAGGTACTGCGTCTCGTTCTCGAAGGACTTCTTCTCCGGTGGGTACAGCCAGAGTGTCAGCCGCCAGCAGACGAGGACCGTGATGATGTCGACGGGCAGGTAGGCCAGGAACCACTGGCTCCACAGCACCTCGACGCCGCCGACGCGCTCGATCGCGCCGCGCGCCGTAATCGAGGCGGCGCCGGCAATGATCATCTTGTCGAACAGGCCGGAGCAGTAGGTGATGATCAGGAACATCGCCCGGCCGATATTGCTGCCCGGGCCGACGCCGAATGTCTCGGCCAGCCCGAGCACCACCGCCGCCATCACCACTACCCGCGCGATCCCCGACGGGATGATGAACGTCAGGAGAAAGTCAGTGATGATCAGGCCGAGCAGGATGCGCGAATACGTATTGCCGACGCGCTTCATGACGACGAAGGCAATCCGGCGGGCCAGCCCGGTCTTGGTTGCCATGATGCCGAACAGCGACGCGCCGAAGAGGAACCAGGGCGTGTCGGTCGCAAAGCCGCTGAAGGCGACGGCAAACGGCACCACGCCCAGCGCCCAGAACAGGTAGCAGCCGATGAACCCGGCAAGCGCGTACTCGATCGCCTCGGTGACCCACGCGATGATCATGAACGACGCGATCGCGAAGGTGTGCTTCGCCCGCGCGTCCATGTCGAGCGGTGCGAACCATAGGATCAAAGGCACAACGACGCAGAGGACGCGGCCGATCTGTACGCGCGGCGATACGGCGGCGTCGTGCTCCGGTACGGCGACGGCCGCCGCCACGCCAGTGGTCATCGGAATTGATTCCTGCATGCGGGGAGAGAATACCCCAGTCCCCTTACATTCCGATCAGAATCAGGACGCCGGCGATTAGGGCCAGGGCGGCCATGAGGATGCCCGGAATCGGCAGCGCGGCAAACCCCGCGATACCCGTGAGGATCAGCCAGATCGCCAAGAGCAGCATACCGGCACTTCGAGTAACACGAACAGCCATGTGTACCTCCTCGCCAGATGATAACGGCCATCGAGTCCTGGCGCGTCGCTATCCCGGGGACTGCTCGCGCATCTGCCACCGATGACCGCAATTCCGGCAGTGACAGGCGAGATGATCGGTGGCGTTCCAGCGGAACAGGCGCACATACACCTGGGCCTCGGAACAGTAGAGGCACAGCAGTGACGGGAGCAGCGTTTCTTCCGATTCCTCGGGTTCGGGTGCCTGGGGCGCGTCAGCCATCAGTGCTCAAGTGCACCCGCATATTATTCCCCAAGGTATATTTGCGGCCCAAGGTGACGGACGCGACCCTCCACGAGAGCCTGCGCCGGAACGTGCGTGACCTCTGCGCTCGCTTTCCTGACGCCTACTGGCGCGACCTCGAGACGCGCCGCGAATATCCCGAAGAATTCGTCAGTACGCTGACCGATGCGGGCTACCTCGCCTCGCTCATTCCCGAACAGTACGGTGGCGCAGGACTCGGCATCAGCGAGGCGGCGCTGATTCTCGAGGAAATCAATCGTTCCGGCGCCAACGGCGCGGCGTGCCATGCGCAGATGTACATCATGGGCACCCTGCTTCGTCACGGTTCAGAGGAGCAGAAACAGAAATATCTGCCGGCGATTGCACGTGGCGACCTCCGTCTGCAGGCGTTCGGCGTCACCGAACCCACTACCGGCTCCGACACCACGCAGTTGACGACCCGGGCGGTCCGCAAGGGTGATCGCTACGTCGTCAATGGCCAGAAGGTGTTCATCTCCCGCGCGGAGCATTCCGACCTGCTGTTGTTGCTGGTGCGGACGACGCCGGTCGAAGAGGTGAAGAAACGCAGCGACGGACTGTCTGTCCTGCTGGTTGATCTGCGGGAGGCTGTGGGGCGCGGCATCACGATCCGTCCCATTCGAACCATGATGAACCACTCGACCACGGAGCTGTTCATCGAGGACCTGGAAGTGCCGGCCGAGAACCTGGTGGGCGAGGAAGGCAGAGGCTTTCGATATGTTCTCGACGGCCTCAACGCCGAACGCATTCTGATCGCCGCCGAATGCGTCGGCGACGGCCGGTGGTTCATCGATCGCAGCAGCCGGTATGCCACGGGGCGCGTGGTATTCGGCCGGCCTATCGGGCAGAACCAGGGTGTTCAGTTTCCGCATTGCGAAGGCCCACATCGCGATCGAGGCGGCTGACCTGATGCGCGCGCGGGCGTCCGCGCTCTTCGACAACAATCAGCCGTGTGGCGCCGAAGCCAACATGGCGAAGTATCTGGCTGCCGAGGCGTCGTGGGAGGCGGCGAATGTCGCCGTGCAGACTTTCGGCGGCTTCGGCTTCGCGGAAGACTACGACATCGAGAGAAAGTTCCGGGAAACCCGGCTCTACCAGGTCGCGCCGGTGTCGACGAATCTGATCCTGAGCTACGTGGCGGAGCGCGTGCTCGGCCTGCCGCGGTCATATTGATGCGGCCGCTCGAGGGCCTCACGGTTGTCACTCTGGAACAGGCCGTGGCCGCGCCGCTCGCCACGCGGCATCTGGCCGACCTCGGCGCGCGCGTGATTAAGGTAGAGAGGCCGGGCGTTGGCGACTTCGCGCGAGCCTACGATTCGACCGTCAAAGGCATGTCGAGTCACTTCGTGTGGCTGAACCGCTCGAAGGAATCGCTCACCCTCAATCTCAAGGATCCGGACGCCGAACAGATCCTGTCCCGGTTGTTGACTCGTGCCGACGTATTCGTCCAGAACCTCGCGCCCGGAGCGACGACGCGCTTGTCGCTCGGATCGGATCGCCTGCGGCGTGCCTACTCCACGCTCGTCGTCTGCAACATCTCAGGGTATGGAACCTCTGGTCCCTATCGCGACAAGAAAGCCTATGATTTGTTGATTCAGAGCGAGGCGGGGTTGCTCTCCATCACCGGCACCGAGCAGCAGCCGTCCAAGGTCGGGATCTCCGTTGCCGACATAGCCGCCGGTATGTACGCGTTTTCCGGCATCTTGACGGCGCTCTTGTGCCGGCACCGGACCGGAGCCGGCACCGTCGTCGACGTCTCGATGTTCGAGGCGCTTGGCGAGTGGATGGGATATCCGGCGTACTACTCGTACAGTGGACAATCGCCGCCGCGGTCCGGCGCGAGCCATGCCGTCATCGCACCATATGGCCCGTTCCAGAGCGGGGATGGCGAACCGGTCTACCTGGCGATTCAGAACGAGCGCGAATGGGATCGATTCTGCGGCGTCGTCCTGCGTCGGCCCGAGATGGCCTCAGACGTCCGTTTCGACTCGAACACGAACCGGGTTGCACATCGACGCGAATTGCACGCCGACATCGATGACGTCTTCAGACATCTCAGCGCCGTCGAGATCGTGGAACGACTCGATGGGGCGCAGATCGCCAATGCCCGGATGAACACCGTCCAGGAGTTTGTCGATCATCCCCAGCTGGCTGCGCGTCAACGCTGGCAGACCGTGGATTCACCGGCGGGCCCGGTGCCGGCACTCGTTCCGCCGGTGGACATCGAAGGCGTCGAGCCGTCGATGGGACCTATTCCCGCCGTCGGGCAACACACCGACGGCATCCTGGCCGAGCTGGGTTTCGATTCGGCGACCGTTTCCGCGTGGCGCGCGCGCGGTGTGATCTGACGACGTCAAAGGCTGAAGAGGAGATCGCTGTGGCCGTAAAAGAAGGGTGGACAGGCAGGGTCTACGAGGATTTCGAGGTGGGCGATGTCTACGTGCATCCGCTGGGGCGAACCATCATTGCCGCCGACAACATCTGGTTCACCCTGCTCACCCAGAACACCAACCCAATCCACTTCGATCACGCCTATGCCGCCGGGACCGAATTCAAGCGGCCGCTGGTTGACTCGACGTTTACACTCGCGCTGGTGACGGGACAGTCGGTCTCGGATGTCTCGCAGAATGCGATGGCGAATCTCGGGTGGGACGAGGTGCGCCTCCCCAACCCGGTTTTCGAGGGAGACACGATCTATTCCCGGAGCGAAGTGCTGGAAAAGCGTGAGTCAGCGTCGCGGCCGAACGTCGGCATCGTCCGGTTCAAGACGACGGGATTCAATGAGCACGGCACCGTGGTGATCGAATTCACGCGCACGGTGATGATCTACAAGCGCGGCGAGGTTCCGGCGAGCTTGCGCGTGCGTCCCCCCGAGCCCAGGTGACGTCCTCACCACGGCCAGGCCGGCTGGCGCTGGTAGTGTCGATCGGCCTGCTCGTCTGGGCCCTGCCACGACCGGACGAAGTCGATCCGCGCGCATGGCGCCTCCTCGCCATCTTCGTCGCGACCGTCGCCGGCATCATCGCCCGGCCGCTCCCGATGGGTGCCATTGCCATTGCCGGGATCGCGGTCGCGGTTGGGACGCGGACCCTCACAATCACCGAAGCGCTGAGCGGATTCAGCAACGGCACGGTCTGGCTGGTGGTGGCGGCCTTCTTTATTGCCGCAGCGTTCATCAAGACCGGTCTTGGCGCGCGCATCGCCTACAGCCTGGTCGCCGCGTTTGGCGGCAGCACGCTTGGCCTGGGTTACAGCCTCGTCGCGGCGGACTTCGTGCTGGCGCCCGCGATCCCGAGCAACACCGCGCGCGCCGGGGGCGTGATCTTTCCAATCCTCCAGTCGCTGGCCAGGGCAGCACCTGAATCGGATTCGATCGGAAGAGGGCGCACGAATGCCTTCCTGACCCTGGTGGCGTACAACGGAACCGTCATCACAAGCGCCATGTTTCTAACGGCGATGGTGGCCAACCCACTGGCGGTGGGACTGGCGGCGAACCAGGGAATTGTGATCTCGTGGGGGCTGTGGGCATTAGCAGCAGCCGCGCCTGGCGCCATCAGCCTGATCGTGGTGCCGCTGGTCATCTACCGGCTGTGTCCTCCGGGCGCCGTGAAGACACCCGATGCCCCGCCCGCCGCGCGAAAGGCCCTCGCCGGCCTGGGCCCGATCACGCGCGCTGAGCTGGTGATGGCTGCGATCCTGATTGTCCTGCTCTGCGCGTGGATCCTTGGACCGACGATTGGTCTCGATGTCACCGCCGCCGCGTTGATGGCGGTCGCGGCGCTGCTCCTGACCGGTGTGCTGAGCTGGGAGGATGCCTGTTGCCAGCAGGAGGCGTGGAACACCTTCATCTGGTTTGCCACGCTGGTCATGATGGCGACATACGTGGGCCAGTTCGGCTTCATTGCGTGGTTCACGAAGCAGGTAGCGTCGATCTTCCCCGGCGTTGGCTGGATGCCCGGGCTCATCGGCCTCAGCCTGGTTTACTTCTACAGCCACTATTTCTTTGCCAGCAACACCGCCCACGTCAGCGCGATGTTTGCCCCGTTCCTCGCGGTAGCGCTGGCGCTCGGCACTCCCCCGCTTTTGGCCGCGCTACTGCTGGCGTTCTTCAGCAATCTCTTCGCGAGCCTGACCCACTATGGCACTGCGCCCGCGCCGATTCTCTTCGGCAGCGGCCACGTCAGGCTGGCGACATGGTGGCGAGTCGGCGCCCTCGTCAGCGTCGTGAATATTTCGATCTGGCTCCTGGTCGGCGCGGCGTGGTGGCGGCTGCTCGGCTTGTGGTGACCTTCTAACCCTTGATCAGATTCAGGATGGCTATACGCTGGCGCCACTCCGCCGGCCCGACGGCGTGAACGGCGTCGCCGTTCGTATCGACCGCGACCACGACCGGCATGTTCTCGACTTCGAACTCGATAAATCGCCTCCATGCCCAGGTCGGGAAAGGCGACGATCCGCGAGGATCGGATCGCCCGCGAGACAAGGTACGCCGCGCCGCCGACCGCGATCAGGTAGACCGCCTTGTGGCGCTTGATCGCGTCGATGCCAACCGGTCCGCGCTCGGCCTTGCCAATCATCCCGAGCAGCCCCGTGTTCGCGAGCATCGTGTCGGTGAACTTGTCCATGCGGGCTGCGGTCGTCGGGCCTGCCGGCCCGACAATTTCGCCGCGGACCGGATCGACAGGTCCAACGTAGTAGATGAAGCGATTGGTGAAATCGACGCCTGCGGGCAATCCCTCGCCGCTCGCCAGGAGCTCTGCCATCCGCTTGTGCGCCGCATCGCGCCCCGTCAGCATCCTGCCCGACAGGAGGAGCGGTTCTCCAGGTTTCCAGCCGAGGACGTCGTCGCGAGTGACGGTGTCGAGGTCCACGCGCCTGGCATTCGCGGCGGGCGCCCATTCCACCTTCGGCCAGTCGTCCAGATTCGGTACCGGCAGGGCGACCGGCCCGGTACCGTCCATCACGAAGTGTGCGTGACGCGTGGCGGCACAGTTGGGGATGATCGCCACCGGCAGCGACGCCGCGTGGGTCGGATAGTCCCTGATCTTCACGTCGAGGACGGTAGTGAGCCCGCCGAGGCCCTGCGCGCCGATGCCCAAGGCGTTGACGCCGTCAAAGATCTCCAGCCGGAGCTCCTCGAGCCGGGTTCGTGGCCCACGCGTCTTGAGTTCGTGTATGTCGATCGGATCCATCAGCGCCTCCTTGGCGAGCACCATCGCCTTTTCCGCGCTGCCGCCGATGCCGATCCCGAGGATGCCGGGCGGGCACCAGCCCGCGCCCATCGTCGGTACGGTCCGGAGTACCCAGTCCGTGATGCTGTCCGATGGATTCAGCATCGCGAACCGGGCCTGGTTTTCCGAGCCGCCGCCTTTAGCCGCGAGTGTCACGTCGACGGTATGCCCCGGCACCAGCTGCGTGTGGATCACTGCCGGCGTGTTGTCGCGGGTGTTCTTTCTCGTCCCCGCGGGATCGGCTACGATTGACGCCCTGAGCACGTTGTCCGGATCGAGGTAGGCCCGGCGCACTCCCTCGTTGACCATCTCTTCGACGCTCAGCTCGGCGTCCCACCGCACCTGCATACCAACCTTGAGGAACACCACGACGATCCCGGTATCCTGGCAGACCGGCCGGTGACCCTCCGCGCACATCCGCGAGTTCGTCAGAATCTGGGCGATGGCGTCACGTGCCGACGGCGATTCCTCCCGCCGGTACGCCTCACCCAGGGCCGTGATGTAGTCGATTGGATGGTAGTAGGAGGTGTGCTGCAGCGCATCGGCGACACTCTGGATGAAGTCTTCCTGCCGGATGGTACCGGTCGCCCGCATGGAGACATCTTGCCGTACTATCCGCACATGCGGCTTACGCTGGATTGCAATAGACATCCTGACGCCGTAGCACGCGCTGGCCACAGCGGCGGCCCGGCGCGGAAATGGCCGAATGCCACGTCGATCTCGCTCTCTCCCTCGTCATCACTTTCATCGTCACTCTGACCTCCGTCCTCGCCTGGATCGTCTGAGTCTTCTTCAGCTGCCTCTTCGACATCCAACGTTTCCTGATCCAGCTCCGAAGGGATTCTCCCGGTGAGCTGAAGTAGTGCCTCTTCCTCGCAGTCGCTAAGGTAGTCATATACCTTCATGATCGATCGCCTCCATCGCCGGCGGTGCAAGCCGCCGCGGCTGACGATCGTAAGGGAAGCGCGCAACGGCCCTATGACGATGAGCGCCTTTACAGCGCCGCAACCTGCGCGTCACGGCACTGTGATCAGTGGTCCGGCAGCCAGGATGGGCTCAACAACCGGAGCGGTGGGTACTGTCGTTGTGTGGCGTGGGAGGCTGGTGGTGGAACGAAACGTTTCGGGGCGTGGCGGCGCTCGTGCTGATCGCGTGGACCGCGCACGAAGCCGTCCAGCCGATCATCAAGGTGACGCGGACCCAGGAGCGACGGCTGAACGATGGCACGACGTTCGAAATCTACAAGCGGTATCTCTCTCCCGACGACGTCGAGCGTTGGATCGGGAAATACGGATTGACGACGCGCATTGAGCACCTCGGTCCGGCGTTATTCGCTGTCTCAGGGTCATTCATCACCACGTAGCGAAAAGGCGACAATAACCCCCGGTGCCAACAGTTCCCGCCGGCGAGCGGGAACCGGGGTCCATCATTCTGAGCCTGGGACCACTCTGCACGTTCGCCCGTCCTCACAATCGTCAACGCGATCGAGTAGGCTTGGGAGATGGAAATCTGGATCGCGGCGACGGTGATCGCGTCGGTGGTGGTGGGACTCGTCTTGAGGCGCTTTCTTGCGCCGGCGTCATCCGAGCCCGATCTCGGACAAGTCAGTCAGAGTTGGCTGACCGAAACGCGCGCGAACAAGAGCGAGCATTAGCGTCGTCGCCGTCGCGTTCACAAAGCACCGGCCGCAGCCATCCCGCCAACCGCGTAAACGCTAGACATGCGGGGTCGTCAGATCGGCGGTCCTGCGTCTCATCCAACATCGGCTTGCAGAGACGCCCAGTCAGAATCACTGCCGCACATACGGCGATCTCAAGTTCAGCACCTCTGATTAGGCACTGCTTCGGTCGTCCTTGCCTCTGACACCACGCCTCCGAAATTTTATGTTAGGGTCAGCGTCCGGTTGGGATGCTTCGCTGCCCCTCTTGTTTCTCGCGCAAGGTGCAGGTCACTGGCACGGCGGTGAACGACCGTCAGTTCATGATCGACTGCCGGTGCGAGACGTGCGGCCGGACGTGGGCGATGCTGACCGACAGCGACTTTCCCCCGACTCGCGGCACCAACAAGAAACTGCCGTCCAAGCGCCTTAGCGTTCGTACTCCGACCAGTAGTCTGGCCCAGCAGCAACCATGAGCTCGATCTCGATGACTATGTGACTATGTGACGAGGCCCCGCCTGACCCCACGTGCATAATGTAGTCCCCGAAAGCACTTCCGCCACAACGAGGAGAGATCATGATCGTCATCCGCAACGTGTTTCGGTTGAAATTTGGAAAAGCACGAGAAGCCACTGCTCTGATGAAGGAAGGCTTAGCCATTCAGAAGCGGGTGTTGTCTGACGTCGAGTTTTCCACCCGCATGCTCGCCGACGTCACCGGTCCCTTCTACACGCTAGTTCTGGAACTCACGGTGCCAGATCTCGCGAGTTTTGAAAAGAACGCGCCACGAGCTTTCGGCGACCCGGAGTTCCAAGCCAATTACCAGAAAATGGCGCCACTCGTGGAATCTGGTTACCGCGAGGTTTTCTCGATTGTTGGATAGAGGTGCGGCCGCGCCCGTCAAGACCGGTCGGCCGTCGGAATCGACCACGTGGAACGCCCTAGCGCGAACGTTCGGATCGGGGTAAGACCCGGAGCCCGCCCGGAGTTCGGGTGCGTCCGGCGGGCGTAGGCCACGCCCAAAAAAGAAAAGGGGCGCCCATCGAAACGGGTGCCCTCTTTTTAGAGCAAGCGGAAATTCTTACGAGAAAGTTACGAGCGGCGGGCGCAGGATCCCGGCGAGGAGGAGAACCTCGATGGTAAAGGTCCGCTTGTGTGACCGCCGAAATCGGATTCGTCCCTGTTTCAGCTGTCACCAAAGGGAGTTTCCGGGTGGATTTGCCGGCTCGGGTCGAGCGACTTTCGACCTGTGCTGTATGGAACAGCCGATCTTTGCAAGGTTGGATACGATCATGTGGAAAAGGCATCATGCTCTACGAGTTCATACGAATACACCGCGAAGACATCATCAAGCGATGTAGGGCGAAGGTTGCTACGAGGTCGGTTCCACCGCCAACGAAAGCGGAGATCGATCATGGCGTGCCGCTGTTTCTCGATCAGCTGGTCGAGGCCCTGCGCATCGGCGGCAGGAATCTGAACACCGACATATCTCAGAGTGCTGTTCTTCACGGCCGGGATCTCCTGCTTCAAGGGTTTACCGTGTCGCAGGTCGTTCACGATTATGGGGACGTCTGTCAGGCCATTACCGATCTCGCGATGGAGATAAACGCACCCATCAGCACGGATGACTTTCGCACGTTGAATCGGTGTCTGGACGACGCCATTGCTGGCGCCGTCACCGAGTTCGGTCGCGGACGAAACCAATCCGGCATCGACGGAGAGGCCGCACGCGGCAGTGAACGCCTCGGGTTCCTGGCGCACGAGCTGCGGAACCTGTTGAATACCGGGATGATCGCGTTCGAGGTCTTGAAGACAGGAAACGTCGGAGTTGCCGGAAGCACCGGTAGAGTGCTTTACCGCAGTCTCGCGGGGGCCCGTGATCTCATTGCCCGCTCTCTTGCCGAGGTCCGGCTCACGCAAGGAGTCGAAAACCGCGAGCGATTGCTGGTGTCTGAGTTCATCCACGAACTCGAGCCCGGCGCACAAATGGAAGCAGAGGCCAGAGGTATTACTTTCACTGTTGCGCCTATCGAAAAGGGCGTGGCAATCGAGGCGGACCGCCAAGTCCTCGCGGCGGTGATTGGAAACCTGCTGCAAAACGCCTTCAAGTTCACACGTCCTCGGACCACCGTCATCCTTCGGGTCGGCGCCAGTCCCGAGCGTGTGCTCATAGAGATTGAAGATGAATGTGGCGGGCTCGCCACCGCGAACACCGACGAGCTATTCCGCCCGTTCGAGCAGCGCGGCGCCGACCGGACGGGCGTCGGTCTTGGCCTCGCCTTCAGTCGATGGGGCGCGCAAGCGAACGACGGGCGCGTCTATACGCGCAATATTCCTGGTAAGGGGTGCGTCTTTACCGTGGACCTGCCGCGAGTTGCGTCTCCTGCGACAATGACCGTTCAGTAACCGAATCTTCACGGCTTTGTAGCGGCAGCCGCAACAAGTCAGAGGCTCGTGACCTACGCTGCCTCGCATCGCGGCGGTCGTGGACATCACACCCCGCCTCCAACCCAGGTCACAAAATCCGCTGCCTCACTGCCACCGCTGGCGACGTTGTCGCGCGCGCCGATGGGTGATCTATGGCAGCGGGCGTTGAAGGATTGGTGGCTACTGGTCGCGAGCACTAGATTCAGCCGGCCGACTGTTCAACGACGCTACGACGTGTTTAGCTTAGAGGATGCCGGCGCCAGCGGAGATGGATGGCGGCGCGGTCCGACCTCGCTCCACGTCTTCGCGCAGGCGTCACAGCGATATTCGGTGACGTTATGCGCCGGTCCAGCGTTGAGGGCGGTAACGGCGACCTGTGGTGTATTGGCAAAACAGAAAGGACACCGTAACCATCGGAGCATCATCCGTCTCCCTCGTTAAGGCTTTGATGAGGGAGTCCACCGCCAAGGCAGGCTGCTCAGGAAAGATGGCTAAGGGTAACACGGCCTGAAGCGACGGCAAGGGCGCACCTGAGCAGCTTTCCGAACGGCGCATGGGTGACCGACCACGACACCACTCCGGTGCGGCCGCGTTTAGTCACGCATCGGCTGATGATTTGCTTCAACACAGTTATGCCAACCCCATCATCACGAAAGCTGAACCGCTCGGCGGGCAGACTCAGCACACGACCTCGAGCGAACACACGCGCACAGGCGGCGGCTATGGAGAATGAAGGACAAGGCCAGACGCAGGCGCGTTCTCAGATACATCGGCCTCCTTCCGCGCCTCGGAATGCCGTGACGCGCGTCCTGCTACGAAAGGGCAGTCGCGCCTTCCTCTGGCGCAAGCGGTCAGAACCTTCCGCACGCGACGACAGGCGGAGTCACGACTCTGACCGACGGGGAGAACATCAGTATCCGGGGGACGAGAACAGACTTGATTGCGCGCCGAGCGACCGCGACGACCTCAAGAAACGGATGCGGGAGGTGAAGGGCGCGTCTTTTCGCAGCTGAACCGCTATTCGCGCTCGCCTCACCCGAGTCGATTGTGCCTTTGGCGGACGTGCCTACGCGGCCTACGCCGGCATCTACATCGCGGCGTCCGTTTGCTGGCTGTGGCTGGTCGAGGAACAGCGTCCGACAACGACAGACCGACTTGGCGCGGTCGTAGCGATCATCGGAGCACCGATCGTGATCGGCTTCGCCGGTCGAAACCTAACCTGCACGCTACAGTGTGACGCCTTCGCTCACCCTCACGCTGATGTGTCGGTTACGGAAGCGGGAAGGCATCTAACCGAGACGGGGCCGAAGAACCCTAGCGGGGCTTGCGCGGCAGCGTAACATCCCAACCTGACGCCAACCTAACAAGCGGCGGTGGAGTTCTCAATACCGCAGGACGGGACGGGGCTCCGTTGCACCGGCTGAGCCATCACCGGGTGCCGTTGGCCCGCCGTGATCCCTGACACTCATCGCTGCGCGGTCGGTTTGACCGTCGAGGCCCCACTCAATCGAGTAGGCTTGGGAAATGGAAATCTGGATCGCGGTAGCGGTGATCGCGTTGGTCGTAGTGGGACTCGCGTTGAGGCGCTTCCTTGCGCCGGCGTCATCCGAAGTCGATCTCGGACAGGTGAGTGAGAGTTGGATCACCGAAGCCCGGGCCAACAAGAGCGAACACTAGCGCGGCGGCTGGGCGACCCAGAAACACGAAAGGCCGAACCCCCGAAGGAATCCGGCCATTTCTACTGCATTTGTTGGTCGGGGCGAGAGGATTTGAACCTCCGACCCCTCGGTCCCGAACCGAGTGCTCTACCAGGCTGAGCCACGCCCCGACGGAAAATCCAGCTTACCGTACTTGCGCGGGGCTCACCAGCGGCAAGCCCTCGACATACGAGAGAACCTCGTGCGCCGTCATATCCGGGTGCAGCGGCGTCACCGACACGTATCCGTCGCGCACTGCCTGGTAATCCGAGCGGTCGTGCGGCTCCCACTCGTTCTCCCCTTCTTCAATCCAGTAGTACGCCCGGCCGCGCGGGTCGATACGTTCGCTGACGACGGTGATGTGGTTGCGGCGCGCCTGGACGGTGGCTCGGAACCCCTTGTTGGAGCCGTACGGCGCGTTGATGTTCAGCATCGTGAACTTCGGAATCCCGCGCTCGAGTACCGCCTCGGCAATCACGGCCGCCGCCTTCGCGGCCGGCGGAAAGTCGTACTCGTTGCGCCGGTTCATGGTCGAGACCGCAATACTCGGGATCCCCAGCAGCGCGCCCTCCAGCGCGCCGGAAACGGTCCCCGAGTAGGTGACGTCGTCGCCGAGGTTCCACCCTTTGTTGATCCCCGACACGATGAGATCGGGCTTGCCGCGCAGCACATGCGCCATCGCGACGTTGACACAGTCGGTCGGTGTGCCGTCGACGGCAAACACCCCGGGCTTGATCGGCTCGAGGCGCAGCGGACGCCTCAGCGTCAACGCATGGCCAATCGCGCTCGCCTCCTGGATCGGCGCCACGATGATCACCTCGCCGAGCGGCTCGAGCACTTGTGCAAGAGCGTGAATTCCTTCCGAGTGCACACCGTCGTCATTCGTGACGAGAATTCTTGGCATCTGAACCTACGATCATAGCACCCCGGTCGGGCGCGGTCCGGATGAACGCCAGCAGCACTGCCGCGCATGCGGCGAGCGTCGAGCCCGTGCCGAACGCCACCGGCGCACCGAACCGGTCGTAGAGAAATCCAAACGTGACGCTCGCCGCCAGTGCGCCGACGCCGAGCGCGGCGTTGTAGACGCCGAACGCCGTGCCTTGCCTGCCAGCCGGCGTGAGATCCGCGACGAGCGCTTTCTCTGCGCCTTCCGTAAACGCGAAGTACGAGCCGTATGCGAGGAACCACGCGATTAACGTCCACGCGTCGCGCGCGGTCGCGAAGCCGAGGTAGACAACCGCGTAGATCGTCCAGCCGATCATGATCACGCGCTTGCGCCCGAGCCGGTCCGAGAGTGCGCCGCCCCACGTGGAGAGCGACGCTTTCACGACGTGGAGACCAGCCCACAACAGCGGAATGTAGGTCGCGCTGCCGAGGACGTCCGAGAGACGCAGGAGCAGAAACGCGTCGGCGGAGTTGCCGAGTGAGAACACCAGCAAGACGGCGAGGAATGCGAGCAGGCGTCGGGGCAATCGCTCGGCGGGTCCGCTGCGCGGAACCCGCCCTACAATCGCCTCGTGCTCGAGATTCGTAGGCCGGGTTCCACGGAGCGGGCCCGGCGCGGCAGACTCGGAATCCGGCTCCGGGACGAGGCACAGCAATGCCACGGCGATCGCGCCCGGGATCAGCGTGAGACCGAACAGCAGACGGTACTCGCCCGGCGCGAAGGACAGCACCGCCGTCGCGATCAGCGGCCCGAGAATCGCGCCGGCGTGATCCATGGCGCGATGAAAGCCGAACACCCGCCCGCGGGTGGCGGGCGTCGCGAACCGCGCGAGCATGACGTCGCGCGGAGCGCCCCGAATGCCCTTGCCCATGCGGTCGAGCGCGCGAATCAGCAGTACCTGCGGCCAGGTCGTCGTCAAGGCGATCAGCGGGCGGGCTGTGGAAGACAACGCGTAGCCGGCGATGACGATCGTCTTGCGGCGGGTCCATCGATCCGACGCCCATCCTGAAGCCACCTTCAGCAGGCTGTTGATCGCTTCGGCGACGCCCTCGATGAGGCCGAGCGAAAAGGCGCCGGCGCCGAGCACCCGCGCGAGATAGACCGGGAGGACCGGGTAGATCATTTCGGTGGCGGCGTCGGTGAACAGGCTCGACCACCCCAGCAGCCAGACCGGCCGTGGAATCGGCGACATTCGTTGACCGGTATCGTACGATCAGAGAGTGCCCACTCTGCAGGAACTGCTCACCGCGCGCACGCGCGAGGCGGCGACGGAGCTGGTTGAGCGCCTGAACGGCGATCGGCTGCGGTGTCATGCCTGCGGCCATCAGTGCCCAATCCCACCCGGGGCGTACGGCGTCTGCAAGGTCCGCTTCAACGAAGGCGGACACCTGCAGGTGCCCTGGGGCTACGTCGGCGGCGTGCAGTGCGATCCGGTCGAGAAGAAGCCGTTCTTCCACGCCTATCCCGGCGCGCTTGCCTACAGCGTGGGCATGCTCGGCTGCGACCTTCATTGCAGCTACTGCCAGAACTGGGTCACCTCGCAGGCGCTGCGCGATCCGCACGCCGGCGCCCCGCCCCGCGACACGACGCCCGCGGCGCTCGTCGAGGACGCGCAAAGGCAGCGGGCGAAGATCGTCGTCTCGACCTATAACGAGCCGCTGATCACCGCGGAGTGGGCGGTCGCGATCTTCAAGGAAGCGCGCGAGCACGGCCTCGTGACCGGCTTCGTGTCGAACGGCAACGGCACCCCGCGAGTGCTGGAATACCTGCGCCCGCACATAGACTTGTACAAAGTCGATCTCAAGAGCTTCGACGACAGACGCTACCGGGAACTCGGCGGCCGGCTGCAGCCGATTCTCGACACGATCCAGTGGCTGCACGACCACGACGTGTGGGTGGAAATCGTCACGCTGCTCGTCCCGGGCTTCAACGACAGCGACGTCGAACTTCGAGGGCTCACCGGGTTCCTGGCCGACGTCTCGATCGACATCCCCTGGCACGTGACGGCCTTCCACCAGGACTACAAAATGACCGAGCCGGAAAACACGACGGCGGCGATGCTGCAGCGTGCCGCGGCCATCGCCCGCGGCGCCGGCCTCCGGTACGTCTACGGCGGGAATCTGCCTGGCCGGGTCGGCAACCTCGAACACACCGCCTGCCACGAATGCGGCGAACGGCTGATCACGCGGTATGGATACCTTATACAAGAGTACCGGCTGACGCCGGACGGGGCGTGTCCCCGGTGCGCCACGCGCATTCCGGGCCGTTGGAGCGCGGCGTTCGAGGGCCAGCGCACCGCCTTCCCGTTCCTCCCGCACGACCGCACCAGACTCTCGGTCCTGTAAGGGATAATTGCGGTAGTGCTCCTCGACCAGTTCCAGCGCCCGCTCCGCAACCTGCGGTTGTCGGTCACCGACCGTTGCAACCTCCGGTGCAGCTACTGCATGCCGGAGCCGGAGTACGTCTGGCTGCCGCGCGAGGACATCCTCCAGTTCGAGGAAATCGAGCAACTGGTGGACGTGTTCCTGGATCACGGCGTCGACAAGGTGCGCCTCACGGGTGGAGAGCCGCTGCTGCGGCGCGACCTTCCGGCCCTTGTGGCCCGGCTTGCGTCGAGGCCGCGGATCCGCGACCTGGCGATGACGACCAACGGCGTGCTCCTGGTCGACCATGCCGACGCGCTGGCGCGATCGGGGCTGCACCGGCTCACGGTCAGCCTGGATACGCTGCAGCCGCAGCGGTTTCGCGACCTCACCCGTTCCAACGATCTCGCACGGGTCCTCGAGGGGATCGCCACGGCCGCACCGCTCTTCCCCGGCCTCAAGCTCGACTCGGTGGTGATCCGGGGGACCAACGACGACGAGCTCGTCGCCCTCATCGAATTTGGCCGGAAGTTCAACGCCGAGGTTCGCTTCATCGAGTACATGGATGTGGGCGGCGCCACCCACTGGTCGATGGATCGGGTCGTGTCGCGCAGCGAGATGCTCGCCGCCCTGTCGCGCCATTACGGCCCGATCGCCCCGGTCGAGGAGGCCTCGTCCGCGCCGGCAGATCGTTACCGGCTTCCCGACGGCACGGTCTTCGGCATCATTTCCTCGACGACGCAGCCGTTCTGCCAGGATTGCGATCGAAGCCGGCTGACCGCCGATGGCGTGTGGTACCTGTGCCTCTACGCGTCGCGCGGCCTGGATCTACGCGGTGCGCTGCGCCGCGGGGCGGCGCCGGCCGAACTTGCCGCGCTGATTCGTACTGCCTGGGAGGCACGCCGCGATCGCGGCGCCGAGGATCGGCTCGCCGAGCGCGACCGCTCGCCGCTCATCCCGATCGATACCCTGAGAAGGGACCCACACCTCGAGATGCACACCCGAGGCGGTTAGGCGAAGGTCGTGATCTGCTGGGTGTCGAGGAACGCCTCGACATGCATCTTCAGAAACTTGCCCTGGAAGACCTCATCCATGAGGTGTCTCGCCGCCTCGTCGCCGGTCAACGCCGGGCGATAGGGCCGGTTCGAGGTCAACGCGTCGTAAACGTCGACAATCCCCACGATTTGCGCGAGCAGCGGCACTTCCTCGCCGCGCAGCGCCTGGGGATACCCGCTGCCGTTGAGGCGTTCGTGATGACCGCGGATGATCGGCCGCACGTCCTGCAGCGACTGCAGCGGCGCGCACAGCATGTCGCCGATGTCGGGATGACGCTTCATCATCGCAAACTCTTCCGGCGTGAGCTTGCCCGGCTTCAGCAGCACCGAATCGGGCACACCCACCTTGCCGACATCGTGCAGGTAGCCGCCGCGATGCAGCGCCTCGAGGTCCTCCCCCGGCAGGCCGAGCGCTCGGCCGAGGACCACCGCGTGCGTCGCGAGCCGTTCGCAGTGCCCGTTGGTGGTGGGATCGCGTGCTTCGATCGTCATCGCCAGCGCCATGAAGGCCGCCTCGGCGGAATCGAGCGCGTCGGTGAGCTGCTTCATGCGCGAGAGCGACGCCACCCGCGCGCGAAGTTCGTGCGGGTGCACCGGCTTTGACAGAAAGTCGTCGGCGCCGGCTTCGATCCCCTTGATGCGGTCCGAGAGATCCGACAGGCCGGTCACGAGGACGACCGGCGTGAGGCGTGTCAGCGGATCCGACTTGAGCTG
This sequence comes from uncultured Acidobacteriota bacterium, assembly GCA_963750995.1. Classification (GTDB taxonomy): domain Bacteria; phylum Acidobacteriota; class Vicinamibacteria; order Vicinamibacterales; family UBA2999; genus CAVVST01. The sequence continues at coordinate 710,589 of CAVVST010000001.1, forward strand.
CCGGCAGACCTCGATGCCGTCGATGCCCGGCATGCCGACGTCCAGCAGGACGACGTCGGGCCGGTGACGCCTCACGGCGTCCATCGCCGCCATCCCGTCCTCGACGGCGACGACGTGATGACCCTCGCTGGTCAGCAGCTTGTGGAAGAGCGCACGAATGCTCTCCGTGTCGTCGGCGACAAGCACGCGGGTCCGCCTGGGGGATTGGGACGCCGGAACGATCATCGTTTAGTCGGCCGCCAGTGCAACGCTCTCGGATCGCCGGGGCACCGGGATGCGCTGGTGCAGCCCGTGCCGTTCAAGTTGGCGGTAGAACGCGCGTCGACTCACGCCGAGAATCCGTGCCGCCACCGCCTTGTTGCCACGCACCTGCTCGAGAGTGCGGATGATGTGGTCCCGCTCGACGTCGATGAGCGACGCCGGGTAGACAGTCCTGACGCCCGCGCCCTCCTGCGATCGCCCCGTGCCGGCAACGGCACCGCCCTGGAGGTTGTGCTTCAACGCACTAACCGCCGCATCGAGGCTGTCGTAGCCGGTGGTCAGCACCGCTTCACACTGCGGGTTCATTCCCCGAAGCGTGCGGAGAATGTCGAGGCACGTGATTCCCGTTCCTACCAACGTCAATACCGCGCGGTCGTCGTCTACGATCAACAGTTGGGGACGCTGCGTCTGCATGATGACTTCGCTCCTGTGCGCGCACATATGGGCGCGTCTAAGCGACACATGCTGGCAAATGCAGCTCCAACCGGATGAGCTGCATGAGTCCTCACCGCAATCTGCAGCTAACTGTCTGTATCGGAAGGTGTTGGCAGGAGTATTAGGGCACTCCGCAGAAGGCGTTAAAGCGTTCTAGATCAGCACACGATAGTACATCAGTGCGCTATAACTGAACACTCTTTTGACAAAAACGTGCGCCGTGTCCGCACGGCCGCTCCTGGAAGGTGCCGCGACTCAATGCGTCGCGGACGCCCAGATCTGTTCCAGCCGCCGGTCGCGTCCGCAGCCGAACCGGTAGAACCGGTACTGTGCGTTGTTCTTCTTGTAGTAGTCCTGGTGATACTCCTCCGCCCGATAGAACGGCCCGGCAGGCGAGATCGCCACGACGATCGGCTGCTGGAACATCTTCTGGAGGCTCGCCTTGGAGGCATCCGCAGCCGCCTTCTGCTGGTCGGTGTGGAAGAAGATCACCGGGCGATACTGGCTGCCGACGTCGCAGAACTGGCGGTGAGCGACGAAGGGATCGACGTTATGCCAGTAGTGATCGAGCAGCTTCTCGTAGCTGACCACCGCCGGGTCGTAGACGACCTGCACGGCTTCGGCATGCCCGGTCTCGCCAGCCGACACCTGCTTGTAGGTCGGGTTCGGCACCTTGCCGCCGGTGTAGCCCGAGGTCGTCGAGATCACCCCGGTCAGCTTGTCGAAGTCTGATTCTGTGCACCAGAAACAGCCGGATGCGAACGTGGCCACAGCCAGCCCCGGCTTCAGCGACGGGGTGACCAGGGTGCTCTGCCCCGCTTCGCTGCTGGTCACACCGATAAACCCGCCGCCGAGCCATACGTAGCCGGTCGCCAGCGCGAGCGCGGCGACGAGAACCCATCGTTGTGGATGCATGTCGGCCTCCGTTATGTCCGCCTCAGGCGGACGAATCAGGCGTGAAGCGCAACGCCACACCGTTCATGCAGTAGCGCTGACCGGTTGGACGCGGGCCATCGGGAAAGACGTGGCCGAGATGGCCGCCGCACCGCGCGCAGTGCACCTCGGTGCGGATCATGAACAGGGCCCGATCGACAGATGTGCCGACCGCGCCCGACAGCGGCTCCCAGAAGCTGGGCCAGCCGGTCCCGCTGTCGTACTTGGCCGCCGATGAGAACAGCGGATGGCCACAGCCGGCGCACACGAACGTCCCGCGGCGTGTTTCCTTGTTCAGCGGACTGGTGAACGCCCGCTCGGTGGCGTGGCCGCGCAGCACGCGGTACGCCTCGGGCTTCAGGGCCGCCCGCCATTCGTCATCCGTTTTCTCGATCGGAAAATGACGATCGGTCGTGTCGGCCGGCTGGACGATGTCGGAACTCTCGAGCCAGGCGATGACTGGCGCAAGGCCCAGGGCGACTCCGGCGATGGTCAAAAACTGCCGGCGATCCTGCATGTCGCTCCAATGGTAGCATTCGCAGTCATGTTGATGCGCTCATGCGGTCTCGCGCTGCTTTCGGCGGGAATCATGGCGGGGATCTCCCTGGGGCTCGCCCCGGCCACGCTCGCGCAGGCGCCTGTCACCGCGTTCGTCGGCGCCACGGTTATCGACGGCACCGGCGCGCCGCCAGTCGAAAACGGGGTCGTCGTCGTTCGCGATGGCCGGATTGCCGCCGCCGGACGCGCGGCCTCCGTCAGCATTCCGCCCGGGGCCGTACAGGTCGATCTCCGCGGCAAGACACTTCTCCCCGGATTCGTGAACGCCCACGGCCACGTGGACGATCCGATGGGATCGCGCCCGAACCTCGAACGCCAGCTGCAGCTCTACGGCCGTTACGCTATTACGTCGGTGCTCAGTCTTGGTGAGGAGACCGGCGCCGGCGCAACGCTGCGCGGCGATACGCGCGGACGCGCCCGCCTGTTCTTCGCCGGCCCGGTCGTCGACGGCAACACCGCTGATGCGGCCGGCACGGCCGCCGACAAGACAGTGGCGTTCAAACCGGACTGGGTGAAGATTCGCGTCGACGACAACAACGGCGCCGGAACGAAGATGCCGCGGGTTGCATACAAGGCGGCGATCGACCGCGCGCACGCCGCCGGCCTGCCGATCGCCGCTCACATGTTCTACCTCGAGGACGCCAAGCAGCTGCTGCGCGACGGCATCGATCTGCTCGCGCACAGCGTCCGCGACCTGCCGGTCGATCAGGAACTGATCACGCTGGCGCGAGAGCGGAACGTCTGTCTTGTGCCGACGCTGATGCGCGACGTGTCGATATTCGTATATGAGTCGACACCGGAATTCTTTTCCGATCCCTTCTTCACCAGGTACGCGAACCAGGCCACGGTGAAGACCTTGATGTCGCCGGAACGTCAAGCCCAGGTGCGGAGCAACCCGAACACCCCGAAGTTCAAGCAGGTCGTGGAACTCGCGGGGCGGAACATGATGCAGATGAAGAAGGCGGGCGTGAAGATCGCCATGGGCACCGATTCAGGCGCCGCCAACCGGTTCCAGGGCTACTTCGAGCACATGGAGCTCGAGCTCATGGTCAAGGCCGGGTTGACGCCGATGCAGGCGATCGTCGCGGCCACCGGCGATGCGGCCGCGTGCATCCAGCGCTCCGGCGTCGTCGGCACGATCCAGCCAGGCGCCTGGGCGGACCTCGCCGTCTACGCCGCCAGCCCGGCTCTCGACATCAAGAACACGAAAACGCTGGAGTCGGTCTGGGTGGGAGGCGAGAGGATCCCGTGAAGGGGAACGGGAACGCGAACGTGTCGTTCACGCTTCCCGGTTCTCGCTTCCCGGTTCGTGTTCAGGTTCCGTGCTGGGTTCGAAGTTCGGGGGTTCGTAGTTCGGGGTTCGTAGTGTCCGGCTTCAGCCGGACCGTCGAACGCGAACCCCGAACGTGAACACGAACCGGGAAGCAAGAACTAAGAAGGGTGAACGACTGTGACGGTCGTCATCCAGGTCGATCGCGACCGGCCTCACCCTTCTGACATTGCGCGCGCGGCGGATTGCCTGCGTCGCGGCGGCCTCGTCGCCTTCCCCACTGAAACCGTGTACGGACTTGGCGCCCACGCTCTCGATCCCGACGCCGTTCAGAAACTGTTCCACGCCAAGGGACGGCCCGCGAACGATCCTCTGATCGTCCACGTCGCGGAGTTTGCGGATATTGCCCCGCTCGTCACGGCAGTGCCGGACGCGGCTGCCACGCTCGCGGCGCGCTTCTGGCCCGGTCCGCTGACTCTCGTTCTGCCGCGAGGACGTGCAGTGCCGCCTGGCGTGACGGCCGGCCTCGATACCGTCGCGGTCCGCATCCCCGCGCATCCGGTGGCACACGCGCTGCTGGCGGCGGCGGGTATTCCGATCGCGGCACCGAGCGCGAACCTGTTTTCGCGTCCCAGCCCCACCCGGGCGGCGCACGTCCTCGAAGATCTCAACGGCAGGATCGACCTGGTCGTTGACGCCGGTCCCACCGATGTCGGCGTCGAGTCCACCGTTCTCGACCTGACGGTCAGCCCTCCCCTTGTGCTTCGCCCTGGCGCCATTACGATGGAGAAACTGCAATCGGTTCTGCCGATGGTTCGAATCGCTTCGCCAGGGGACGATCGCGCCGCCATGCGGTCGCCTGGCCTCTTGCCGAAGCATTACGCCCCGCGCGCGCCCATGACGCTGTTCGAGGGCGAGCCGACCGCCGCGCGTAACGCCATGACGGCGATCGCCCGCCACGCGATCTCCGCAGGGCAACGGGTAGGCGTGATCGCCACAGCCGGCGATGCCCGGGCTCTCGAAGGATTGCGGGTCGTCATCGCAGAGCTCGGAGCGGACCAGGATGCAGAAGGGGCGGCAGCAAGGCTGTATGCCGCCCTGCGTGAGCTCGACGCTGCCCAGGTCGACCTGATCCTGGCGCGCGACGCTCCCCGCGACGAGGGATTATGGCGCGCCCTCCGCGACCGCCTCCGCCGGGCCTCCGCCCGTATCGTGGCTGTCGACTAGGCACACGCCTTGCGACGGCCCGGTCATGCAGAAAACGACCACGGCGCTCGCCACCCCTCTCCGCGAACAGCTCGACCGCCTGGCGGCCTTCGAGCCTGTTGACGCCCCGGTTTTGAGTTTGTATCTCGATATGCGTGCGGATGAGCAGGGCCAGCACCGCTACGACACCTTTCTGCGTCGGAACTGGCTCGAGCGCGGTCGGGCGTTGAAAGGGGACGCCCGCAAGAGTTTCGAGCGCGATACCGAGCGTATCAACGCGTACATGGCGAGCGAGGTGCCGAAATCCGTCAACGGCCTTGCCGTGTTCGCGTGTGCCGCCGCGAACGACTTTTTCGAGTCGGTGCAGCTCGACGCGCCGCTCGACCACAACTGGCTGTCCATCGGGTCGGTGCCGCATTTGCTACCGCTCGCCCGGCTGAACGATCAGTACCCACGCTACGCGGCGCTGCTTCTTGACACGAATTCCGCGCGGTTGTTCGTCTTCCATCTCGGACGCGGCCAGGTCACTCAACAAGTGAACAACGTCAGGACCCGGCGCACGTCGATGGGTGGCTCGTCGCAGGCGCGCTACCAGCGCCACGTCGAGAACTTCCATCTCCATCACATGAAGGAAGTCGTCGACGTGCTCGATCGTGTCGTTCGCGACGAGGTGATCAATCAGGTAGTCCTCGCGTGCGACGAAGTGGCCAGGCCGCTGCTGATGGAGCAGCTGCCCAAGCACCTCGCTGAGAAGATCGTCGACGTCCTCAGGCTCGACATCAATACGCCCGAAGAGCGCGTGCTGTCGGAGACGATGGAAGTGCTGCGCGAGAAGGACGCGCAGACCGACGCGTCGAAGGTGGAAGCGATGCTGGGCGGGTGGCGAGGGAATGGTCTCGGCGTCGCCGGGCGGGAAGAGACGCTCAAAGCGCTCGAGAGGGGCCAGGTCGAAGAACTCCTGATTGCCTCGTGGAATCTCGGGCGAATGGATGACAAGGCGATCGCGCAGGCGAACGAGCTCGTGACCAGGGCGCAGCAGAGCGCCGCCCGCATCCGCTTCATCGAGGACCCCGAGCTGCTGGCAGACGTCGGCGGCGTCGGCGCCTTGCTGAGGTTCAAGATATGAGCGGGCGGAACAAAGGCGAACAAGGTCAAGAACCTGGAGCCCGGGCCGCGCGGCGGACGGGAGTCCAGCCGGGACCGAACCGCGCGCGAAGAATGAGCGTGACGACGGCGCCGTAGCTGCGGACGCCCTCTTCGACGCGATTCGCTTTCAGGGTCCTGATCGTAGACGCGCCAGCCGGCTGTCCGCAGCCAGGGCAGCTGGCCGCGCTGCAGTCGTTCGACGACGGCGTTGATGTCCTCCCGTGGTCCAGGCCCGAGCGTGCCGGCCAGCCTGGCGCGTGCGTCCACATCCAGTTCTCCGCTGATTTGCCAGTACAGAAATAACCATCCGCTGTAGCGGGAGGGCACGTCGGCCTGCATGGCGGTCAGCCATCCCACGAAGCTCGCCTCGGACTCGTCGGCGTAACCGGCCAGGTGTGCCCATTCGTGCGCGGCAATGAAGGGTCGCTCGAACGGGAGGAGATCGGGATTCTGGAGGACTTCCAGGCCGAACGGATTGATCATGCCGTCGACGCTGGTCCAGCGAAAGTAGGGTCCGAAGACGGTACCTTTCAGCCTGCCGGGAGTCGCCGCCGGTGCGTCGCTCAGCATGCGTTGCACCTTCGCGAAGGACGCTCGCAGCACCTCATTGTCCACCGGGTCGAGCCATCCCGTCATATGGGCAGCGTCATGGAGCGCATTCAGCTGCATCGCCGCCTCGATGCCGAGCGCCAGCACGGCATCGGCAGCCGGCGGTCCCGGCTGCACGACGAGCCGCGCGGTCATCGGCACCCGCCGATAGTTGAAGCCCCAGAGGATCAGGAATACCAGGTAGACGACGGCGGCCGTCGTGGCGAGCGTCGCGACGGCACGAAGCAGCGGAGCGATCTTGCGCGCCTTCCGCGATGCCACCGCCGCTCGCACAATGACTACGATCACCGCGACGACTGCGACTAGCGCCAGGAGGTCCAGCCACGCAAACGGCAGCACGTTGGCCAGCGGGGTAAGGCGGTGCTGAATACCCGGATAGAGTCCGGTCGAAAACCATCGCTCGACGGAGTCAGGGGAAACCGGCGCGAGCGCGGCAAGAACCGCCAGTCCGACGATAGCCGACTGAAGCACGCGCGTCACCGGCAGATTCTATCGGCATCTACCGTCGAGCTCGACCCCTACAAGTTACCAGCAGACCGGCTACCAGTACCTGCCAGCTACCCGCTATCCGGGAGGCAGCAATCTTGCGGATGCGGCGCGTACTGGGGGAACCATCGTTGTGAATGGCCAAATCCAATACGGTAACGCTCGGCCTCTGACATCAGGCGGAACACCGGCGATTCCTACCGAAAGCGCTGCCCGGCTTGGCACGTTCAGACACGAAGTACGACGGGCTGGCCGGCAGCCCGATCGGTTGACGCTCCTCCGACTCATCGACCGCGCGCGGGAGCTCGGGCTGCGCGACGAGGACATCCGGATCGAACTCAAGGAGATTCGGGTCGCGCTCGACGCGCTCGACTTCGCCGATCGCCTCTCGCTTGAAGGACTGCCGATCGTCCCGTCGGTCGATCCCCTTCCCGCCGGCGAACGCTGTCATTTCGCCACGCCGGTGCGCTTCGGCCGCCGGCGCGGCGACCAGATTGGCCACGTGGAGCTGACGAGCAGCTGGCTGAAATTTCACGGGGCGCTCGACATGAGCGTGGTCTGGTCCGAAGTGGCAGGAGTCGAACGCGACGGCCGCGACATCCTCGTGTCGCTGCTCGAGAGCCGGCGCGTGTTGCGCTTCTGCTGTCACTCGCCCGAGGAGGCGGCGCGCGGCGCCTCGGTGGCGCGGCACCTGGTGGAGGGAAAGGCGACGCTTTCCTGAGCTTCGCCAACACCAACCACGACGACACGACAGAAAAGCTAGGTACAGAACGGCTTGCCTTGCGACTCGAGCCAGCGCTCGAGCCGTTCGGTGCAGTCGCAATTGCAGCAGGCCCACGGCTCGGTGCCGTTCTGATCGCGGCACCGGCTTCGCGCGTGCGCGTCCTTCACCGCAATCAGTTCGAAATACTCTTCCCAGTAAGGGCGCTCTTCGGCCAGCGGCGTGGCGCAAAAGCAGGTCTCCACCCACTTCACGCGCCCATCCGGCAGCTCTCGAGCCTGGGCCATATCGCGAAGGTATTCCCCGCCGGCCACCGAGCCCCGTCCGAGCGAACGGGTTTGAATGGCGCGGCGAAGCGAGGCGAGCCGGCCAGGCCTGAGCCTGGCAGTGACGAGATATCGCACGGCGTCGCTCGCCATTGTACGGCGAGCGACGCGATGTCAGAACCTGGAGCCTAGAAGCGGACGCCGAACGCGAGCCGGACGGCCCGCGAGCCGTTCTGACCAGGCCACGGCTGCGGGAAGTGATTCCCGGCCGTCGCCTGCCCGAACCGCGCGCCACGGATGTAGTCGGTCGGGATGCCGTTGGCGTCAAGCGTTGACGCGGCGTTCGCCGTGACCGTCCGATCCCACGCGATCAGCTTCGTGTTGTTCAGCAGGTTGTAGACCTCGACCTTGAACCAGGGGCGGAGCGTGCGCCACACCGTCAGGTTGTAGGTGGTGGCGAGATCGACCACGCCGTATCCTTTGAAGTCGTTGGCGCCACGCTCGCCAAAGAACACCGTCTCACGCGTCGTCGGGTTGATGTCGGCGGCCGGATAACCCGGGTTGCGCGCGCGCTGGACGGCCGGGAGAGCGATGCTGGCGGTCAGGCTGTAGACACCGCCCGAATTGACACGCCAGATCGGCGCAACATCCACCGACCCAAACCGTCCCAGCGACTGGGAGTACATCGTCATCAGTCGCAGTTTGTGGCGCTGGAAGTTGTCCAGGCGGCCCTCCGGCATCAGGCGGTCGAGCGCGGGGCCGAAGATTTCCGGGTAGTTGCCGTAGATCGACGGCATGCCCGGCTGGTTCGCGGCCTCGCCCGCGAAGTTGCCCTCGTTCTTCAACTGCGCCGTGTAATGACCGTCAACGCGGAGATTATCGCGCAGGCGATAGCTGCTCTGGACGATCAGCGCCTGGTAGCCGCGCTCGAGCCCCTCTACGTTGTCGTACACCCGGTTCGTGGCCGGGCCGACGAGCGGGATATTCGTGATTCCGTGCGACAGGTCAATGAAGTCCTCCACGAACCGCGTGGTGTTCCGCCAGGCGTAGGTCGCACGCACGTGCGCACGCTGGCCGAGCTGACGACCGATGCCGGCGGTAAACTCGCGCGTCAGCGGCGATTGCGCGCCGTCGGCGAGCACCACGTTCGCCGTCGGAAACGCGGCGAACGTCACCGTGCGGAAGTTGTTCAGGTCGTACGCGGGAGCAAAATCGAAACCCTGGCCGGCGGGGCCTGAGTAGGAGTAATCGACTTCGTCCGGCCGGCCGACGTTGGTGTTCACGCCGAACTGCACCTGGCTGTACTTCCCGGAATAGTGGCCGTAAGTTGAGAACAGGACAGTGGAGCCGTCTCCTGACGATGTCGTAGGCCGCGCCCAGCCGCGGCACGATCGACGTCGTGCTGACCTCGTCAGACGTTCCGGTCGCGCTCGAATGCACGGTTTCGATGCGCGTGCCCAGATCCAGCGTCAGCCGGCGGGTCGCCACCCAGCGATCCTGCAGGTAGAACGACGTCGTCGCGATGTCGATCTCCGCGCCGCGCCTGGCGAGGAAGGTCCAGATCTCCGTTACGCCCGGCGTGAAGACGGGCACCGGCTTGCCGGTCGCGTCGCGCACCGGCGCACCGCCCGCCGTCAGGTAGTCCGTCACGAAGACGATCCCGGTGGAGGACTGCGAGTTGCCGCCAATTCCCTCGTTGACGAAGTACTCGCCGCCGCCTTTCAGTTCGTGGCTGCCGAAGCCGCTCGTCGCCAGCAGGTACGCGAGGCTGCCCGTGAACTGCCGGTTGTTACGGCTCTCGGGGTCCGTGGCGTCCAGGTACGGCGCGTTGTAGACCAGCCCCCCGGGGACGCCCGCCGATACGCCGGCTGTCCGGAACGGCGAGTTGCGAATGTCGGTGCTCGTGCCGCCGTTGTTCTTGACGCTCTGCTTCTTCTCCGAATACTGCGCGTCGGCGTACAGCAGGGGCGTAATGCTGCCGTGGTAGTTGAGCGCCATCAGCCGATTGGGCAGCTGCCGCGTCGTCAACATGCTTGCGTCGAGCAGCGACGCGGCGTTGAGTGCGGAGGCATTCACCTGCTCGGTCCCGTTGCCGATGAAGCTGGCCTGCACCGTCTGGGTCGCCGCGAAGGTGCCGGTGAATTTCAGTTCGCCGCGCCGGTTGGTGTCGGTCCGCGTATAGCCGGGCCCGTTCTGCGCGAACGTGTTCGGCAGGTTCGCCGTTTCGTAACGGCCAGCGGCGAACAGCCACAGCTTGTCGCGCACCAGCGGACCGCCGAAGGTGCCTTCGTGCGTCTTGCTCAAGACGTCGACGTGCTTGATGTTGCCCGTCTTCTCGAGCGGGGTCTGCCCGATCCACACCGGGTTGGACAGCCCTTCGCGGAAACTGCCGCTGAACGTATTGCTGCCGCTGCGCGTGACGATGTTGATCACGCCCCCGGAGAAGCGGCCGTACTGTGCCGAGATGCCGTGGGTCAGCACCGTCGTCTCTTCGACCGCGTCTTCGATGAACAAGTTGTTCGGCGTGCCGAACAGGTTGTCGTTGATGTCAACGCCGTTGACCATGAAGACGTTGTCGTAGCCGAAGCTGCCCGACAGCGTGGCCTGAGAAATGTTGAACACGTTCGTGGTCACGCCGGGCGAGAGTTCGGCGATGTCGAGCGGGCGCCGACCCACCGGCAGGAAGTCCACTTCGCTCTTGGTGTAGGTCTGGGTGGTGCGCGGCGTCGCGATCGCGGACGGCGCTTCGGCGTTGACGGTCACCGTCTCGGAAACCCCTGCCAGCGACATCGTCACGTCAACCGTCGCCAGGCCTCCGGCGTTCACCTCGACATCCTCCCGCGCGGCGGCCTGGAAGGAGGGAATCTCGAAAGCGACGCTGTAGAGCCCGGGCGTCAGCCCGCGGATGTAGTAGACCCCGTTCGCGTCGGTCACGGCGCTGCGGGGGCCTTGCAGGTTCGGCGACGTGGCGGTGACGGTCACCCCCGGCACGGACAAGCCATCTGCCGAGTTGATGACGCCGGTAATCACGCCCGTCTGGATGCCCTGGGCCAATGCCGGCGAGACGGAGGCGAAGAGAGTGAGAAAGACCAAGCCGAGCAGGGGGAGTCGACGATCGCTTTTCATGGATATATAGCTCCATATACGCAATCGGTCCCCTGCCAGCTGAACTTTAGAGCAAAAGAGGGAATTCTAAGGGATGAGTGGGTTTTGGCCCCCGCCCCGCCAACACGTCGCGCGCTACAGGGCCTTCGGGATCTGGAAGGCAAGTTGCACAGTTCACGGGCATGAAGTGCCGCTCATCTGTCATGGTCATTCTCGTGGATCACACTGCTCGTCTGCGCCCCACACGCTGGCTGCGGCCGCGAAGAAATCGACCTTCATCGCACGCGCACAGGTGTGGCAGCCGACGGATATACCATCGATGGACCTCAAGACCGGACCAGCCGGACCGGGAGCCTTCCCTTCAACGCTGAAGTCGAGTGCGCCTACCTGGACAAAAAGCTGAACGGAAAATCTCCCAAGTTTGCCTGCATGAGAGGCATCGACGACGAGTTGAAGGTGAAGTTTGGCGGGACGAACGGCGAAGTCTACGCCGAGGTCGCGGCCACACGGTTGCTGTGGGCGCTCGGCTTTAGCGCCGACCACATGTATTCCGTCAAAGTGATCTGTCACGAGTGTCCGGCAGCGTTCGGCGGCATCCTGCTCGAGAACGGCGACCGCGTTTTCGACCCGGGTTCGATTGAACGCAAGATGCCCGGCGCGGTGCTGTCGGAAAATGGTCATGGAGGGACATCGACGAGATCGACGAGGAGTCGGGCGGCGCCCCGCTAGCGCATCGTGACGCGCTGAAGCTGATGGCCGTATTTCTTCAGCACACCGATACCAAGTCCGAACAGCAGCGCGCGATCTGCCCTGGGGTGGACACGCTGCCGTCCGAGGACGCCTGTCAGACGCCGTTCATCATGATCCAGGATGCGGGCGTGACGTTCGGGCGGGCGTCGACATTCAACGACAACTCCGCCAGCAGCATGAACCTGGTGAGATGGTCGAGCACGCCGGTGTGGAAATCCACGACGGGGCCGTGCGTCGGCAACCTGTCGAGGTCTTTCACCGGAACGCTGGGTGACCCCGAGATCAGCGAAGCTGGACGCCAGTTTCTGGCCGGCCTGCTGGAGCAGCTCACCGACGCGCAGATCCGCGACCTGTTCGAGGTCTCGCGCGTGTCCCTCCGCCTGCGCGAGCCCGGCAACGCAAGATCCGGCTTCCCTACCGTCGATGAATGGGTGGACGTGTTCAAACAGAAGCGCGACGAGATCGTCAATCGCCGCTGCACCTAGGCGGCGTCATAGATCGTCGATACGGTTCAGCGTGCTCATGGTGCGCCATTCGCTGATTTCCGCCACGACGAAGCGGTCGCCCTGCAACGCGCACAGCTGAATTTCGTCCCGCACCTGCGCGACGTTCATCTCCGTGCGCACCGCCCAGGCCGTCGCCGTCAGGCGCACGGCGCCCAGGCGAGTCAGCGTCGGAATCAGCGCCGGGTATTCGGTATCGGGTTTGTGAAGCAACTCGTAGTGAATGAGAAAGACGCCCACGCGCGGCCATCCTACCGGGCAGGTCCGGAACGTGCAACGTCGTCGCAAGTGAGAAGCGCTTTACGGTCGAGCCTGCTCTGCGGCCTCTGTCTCTTCTGGGCCGCTCCTTCCGCCTCACGCGTATTCCGTGCTCGCGCACCAGGCGATCATCGACGCGGCCTGGGACGACGCAATCGTGCCGCTGCTGCGGCAACGCTATCCGGGCATCGGTCCGGAAGCCCTCGCCGCGGCGCGCGCGTTTGCGTACGGCGGGTCGGTCATCCAGGACCTTGGCTACTACCCGTTCGGCAGCAAACGTTTTACCAACCTGGTGCACTACGTCCGCTCCGGCGATTTCGTCGAAGCCTTGATCCGCGAAGCGCAGTCGCCGAGCGAGCTGGCCTTCGCGCTGGGCGGCCTCGCGCATTACGCGTGCGACAACTTCGGCCATCCGCTGGCCACCAATCGCGTCGTCCCGATGATGTATCCCAAGGTGCGCGCCGAGGTGGGCGAACGAGCACTCTACGCCGACTCGCCAGCGCGTCACGTCATGGTCGAATTTGCCTTCGACGTGCTCCAGGTCGCCGGTGGCGGCTACGCGGCGCAGGCTTATCGCGATCGGATCGGGTTCGAGGTCGCCAAGCCGGTGCTCGAACGTGCCTTCCGTGCGACGTATGGCGTCGAGTTGAAGGACCTGTTCGGCGACGAGGACCTGGCCATTGGCACATACCGGCATGCGATTGGAACGGTTATTCCCGAGATAACGCGGCTGGCGTGGGAAGACAAGCAGGACGAAATCCGAGCCCGGACGCCTGATGCGGTCCGCGAGAACTTTGTGTTCGCGCTCGGCCGCGGCGAGTACGACATGCGTTACGGGAGGCAGTACAGGAAACCTGGTGTGCTGACCCGCATACTCTTCTACTTCATCAAGGTCATCCCGAAGGTCGGCCCGTTGCGCCCGCTCGCCTTCGAGCCGCTGACCCCCGAGGCGGAACGGCTGTTCGTCCAGAGCTTCGAGACGGCGCGCGAGCGATTTCGCGGCTGGGTGCTGGCGCTGCGCAAAGGGCCGGTTTCGCTCGACAACCGCGACCTCGACACCGGCCAGCCGCCGGACGAACGCGCAAATCCGCTCGTGGCGGAAACGAACGCTGAGCTGGCTGAGTTGCGCGCTGCCCGGCTTGGGCCTTGAGGGTCCGCCTGAAGGCGGACACTACGACAGTCGGTTTTCCCACTGTGATGTCGTAGTGTCCGGCTTCAGCCGGACCTGACGATGACGTAGTGTCCGGCTTCAGCCGGACCTGACTCGCACCTATGACTGACGCAGATGCCGGTTCAGGAAGTCGATCGTGCGCTGCCAGGCCAGATCCGCCGAGGGCTTGTGATATCGAGGGCCGTCAGCATCGTTGTTGAAGGCATGCTGCGCGCCCTCGTAGACGTACGCGTTGTAGGTCTTCCCCGCCGCCTTCAGCGCCGTCTCGAATGCCGGCCATCCGGCGTTGACGCGTTCGTCGAGTCCGCCGTAATGAATCAGCAGCGGCGCCTGGATTTTCGCAACGTCCGCCGCTGCCGGCTGGGCGCCGTAGTACGGCACGGCCGCATTCAAATCGGGCACGCGGACCGCCAGGGTATTCGTCATGCCGCCGCCCCAGCAAAAGCCGACGACGCCGACGCGCCCGTTGGTCAGCGGGTGTCTCCGGAGGAAGGCCACGGCGGCGACGTAGTCGTCGACCTGTTTCTTCGAATCCATGCGCGCCATCATCTGCTGTCCCTTTTCCCGGTTATTGGGACCTGACTGCGAGACAGCCCATCCACCAAGCGGTGAGATCGCGTCGACGAGGAAGGCAACGAAGTTGGCCACCGCCAGGCGGCGGGTCACGTCCTCGAAGTGCTTCTCCGGACCGGCCGCGCCGTGGATGACGACGACGGCGGGCAGCCGGCCGGACGGTGCGGCCGGATGGGCGAGGTAGCCCTTCATCCCCTCGTGCCCGTTCGGCGACGGAAAGCTCACATACTCCGCCCGAATCCGGGCGTCGGCCGGCGCCACCTGCTGGGCGTTCAGATTCGGGGTGAAGGCATCGAGGATCGCGGCGGCCGTGATGCCGCCGACGGCGAACCGGCTGACGCTCTCGAGGAAGTCGCGGCGGTCGATGAACCCGTGCACGTAACGGTCGAAGATCTTGAACACCTCAGGATGAAGATCCTTCGCCTGAAGGCGCGGCTCCGTGCCCGGTTCGTCTGCCATATGCTCTGTCCTCCGCTGCGGCGCTCGCGCGGACTCTAGCGCGATGCGCGCTCCTCAGCGACGCGCTTCTGGAACGCCGCCTCCGCGTCCGCGATCTGCTTCGTCCAGGCGTCGGCGCCCAACAGCGGATGGGGCATCGCTCCAGCCTTGATCCGCTCGACCTTGCCGGCAAACAGCGCCTGCGGGTGTCCGACCAGGTAGATGTCGGGAGGCTTTTCGGCCTTCAGGCGCTCGAACATCCGCTGGGTATCTTCGATCACCGTCTTGTGCCGTGGATTGTTCAAGAGCGGGACGCCGCCGTTTGGCGTGGTCCCCCCGAGAAACGCGACCACGAACTTCCGTCCGCGTTCGTCGACGGTCGTCACCCACGTCGTTGCACCCTGGGTGTGGCCCGGCGCATGGATCGCCCGCAGGGTCGTGCCGCCGAGCGACACCGTGTCCCCATGTTTCAGCACGCGATCGACCTTGACCGGTTCCCAACCGATGGCGCCCAGCGCGGAATTGTCCTTGCCGCTCTCGAGCGCCTCCGCATCACCTGCCATCGCCATGACCTGGGCGCCAGTCAGCTTCTTCATGGCCGCGTGGCCGGCGATGTGGTCGAAGTGCGCGTGGCTCGACAGCATGATCTTGATGTCGGCCGTTTTGAAACCGAGCTTCGCGACGTTGTTCCGGATGACGTCGTGCATTTCCGTCATCCCGGTGTCGATGAGAATGTGGCCCTGCGGCGTCGTGATCAGGTACGAGGCGATGTTGGCCGCGCCGACGTAGTGGATGTTGCCGACGATACGGAACGGTTCGGCGGCCGCGCTGTACGGACCGCTGAACTGCCGGTACCACGCGTCGGAAAATTGCGCCGGACCCTGCGCGAGGCCAATCCCTCCCGCGGCGACGAGCACGACGGCACTCAGGAAACGCCGCATCATCTCATCCCTCCCACCTTAGAACGTCAGGCGGCCGCTGAACTGCACCACGCGCGGTTCGACGATGTTCTGCGGCAGCAGCCACCGCGGACCGAATGTGGTCGTCACCTGCTGAATGCCGCTTGAATTGATGACGTTGTACACATCCACGTTTGCCTGCACGTTCACTCGTGCGGTGACGCGCAGGAGCTTGGTAAAGCGCAGGTCGAGGCGTGTGCGCCGGTCCTCGAACATCGTGTTCGGGGCAACCAGCGGCACCGTGGCCGTCCGGGCGCCCCCGGCGAGATTGCGGCCCAGCGTCCGAAGGATTTCAGCAGTGGTCGCTGCGTAGCTGGCCTCGACCGGAATCCCCGACATGTTCTGATACACCGCACTGACGACGAAATCGGCCGGCAGCGGATAGCTGGCGTGCAGCTTGATGTCGGTCTGGGCATCAAACGGCGTGACGATGCGGCAGTTCAGAAGCTCCTGCGGTGAATCGACCACGAAACAGCGTTCCTGGACCATTCGACCGGTGTCGACCCCGCCGCCGATCTGTGCTCCGCCGGGCAGACGGGTGTTGAAGGCGAGGTTGACGAAGTTCGATACCTGGTTCTGATCGCCGAAGTTCGAGGCGGGCACGATCAGGTTGTTGACGTCGGCGAACTTCTGCTGCGAGATATCGGCGAGGCCGTCCACCGTGTAGCCACCACCGCCCGGGAGCCGCGGATCGAGCGGCGCCACGATCGAGTAGGGGCTGTAGTCCGCCGGCGCCACCGCCAGGTTGTCCGTCACCAGAAAATTGCCGTACCAGTTGCGGTAGTAGCCTGCGCTGATTGACATGTTGGCGCCGAGCTGATGCTGCATCTCGACCGACGTGTCCCAGTGATAGTCGCGCACGCCCCACCCCGTAATCGCTTCGTCCGAATACCGCGTGGTGATGTTCGTCCCGCCGAAGTTGGAATTCTGAATCGCGTCGCACTCTCCGTTGGCCGCGAAGTTGCGAAGGTCGCAGTCCGGGACGTAGTTGCGGTTCGCGTCGTTCCAGGCGCGGTTGACCTGGTTCACCGACGTCGCGATCGGATTATTGGCGCCGGCAATGTCAGTCGTCGTGCGTCCGACGTAACGCCCGAGCGAGGCCTTCAACGCCGTGCGGCCGGTGCCAAACAGATCGTAGGCGGCGCCGATGCGCGGGCTGAGGTCTTTCCAGTTGGGAACATTCTTGACGGCCTCGAAGCTGCGCGCGCCCATGAACTGGCCGGCCGGTACGTCCTGCGCCGGGACAAAGCCGTGGAAGTAATCGAACCGGACGCCGATGTTCAACGTGAGCTTACGAACCGACCATTGGTCCTGCGCGTAGATGCCGACGTCGCTCAGGCGCTCCTTCATCAGGTAGGGGGTCGCGTACTGGGTGATCTGGTTCGGGATGCCGTTGTTGAAACGGTAATTGACGTCGCCGGCCACCTCGGTGAGGGAATCTCGAATCCCCTGCTCCGTCTGGATGCCGGTCTTGAACGTATGCGTGCCGGTGACGTACGACAGCGAGAAGCGCTGCGAGATCCGATGGTGCTCACGGACTGGCAGGAACGTCGCCGGCGCGTTGTAGCGGATGCCGGTCGACTGCTCGAGAATCGAAATGTGGTGCGGCTCGACGCCCGGCGCCAGATACTGCGGCCAGTACCAGACAGCGCTTCCGACACGCCGGCTTCGAGCAGGAGCTTGCTGGTGCGGGCCGAGGTCCACGAGCCCTGAAGCAGCGCGTTCGGGCGAAAGTGGAAGGCGGTGCCGACTTCCGGCGCCGAACCGATCGCGCCCGACGACCGGCACTGGCAGGTGTTCTGATAGTCGACGAAGAAGTTCAGCTTGTTCCGCGGCGTCGCTTGCCAAGTGACCCGGCCGAGATGCGACTCGTACCATTGGTAGCGGTCCGCCGGCCGGTTCGAGTCGGGCGTCCAGATCGGACTGCCCTGGGTCGCGTTCCAGAAGACGCCCGCCATCTGGTGTCGATTGCCCCACTCGCGGTGCGAAGTGTAGAACCACAGCCTGTCGCGCTGGATGGCGCCCCCGAGAGTCGCCGTGGCGTCGTAGATTTCCAGGATCTTGCTGTCGGTCGTCAGTCCGCGCGTCCTGAGATCGTCAGTGAGGTTGGAGCCGCTCAACGCTTCGCCCGTCCAGAGACCGAACAGGCTGCCCCGCATGGTATTGCTCCCCTCGCGCGGGATCAGGTTCACCAGCGCGCCGGCCGCCTTGCTCTCGGCAGACGCCCCGCTGGTCTGGACCACCATTTCCTCCACTCCCGCGGAATGGATGATGTACCCCTCGTTGCCGCCGTTCCCCTGCCAGTTCATGACTCCCATGCCATCGATCTCGACTCGCGTGCCGGTGCGCCCATGGAAGGAGCGGCCGACGGTCTGATCGAGCTGCCCGGCGACGTCGGGCATCCGCGCGCTGCTCATACCGGGCGTGAGCGTGGCGAGTGTGCTCCAGTTCTTGGTGCTCGTTGGCAGCACGTCGAGCAGTTCGTCGGAAATGACCGTCTGACGTCGCGCGCTCTGTGTATCTACCAGGGGCGTCTCGCCGGTCACGGTAATCGTTTCCTCGAGCGAGCCGAGCTGCAGCTCGGCGTCGACCGTGGCCGCGAATCCCGCGGTCAGCACAATCCCCTCGCGCCGGTAGGCGCGGAAGCCCGGCAGCGTGAACGTCACGGTATAGGTGCCGGGTCGCAGGTCGATGATGTTGTAGCGACCGTCGCTGTCGGAGACGACCGTGCGCACCTTCTCGATCAGCGCCGAGCTCGCGGCTTCAACTGTCACACCCGGCAGCACCGCCGACGAAGTGTCGATGACCGATCCGCCGATACTGCTTGTCTGCTGCCCTGATGCGGCCGATGCGCACAGAATCGCCACGATTGCCAGCGCGCTGATGACACGTGGGGTGCCTGAGCGGCTGTGGACCCGGGTCATGATGCCTCCCTGCGAGGACACGCCGACGGGCGTCCCCGGCAGCGGTGCTGCCGGGGAATGGATCAAGAGGGTTGTAAGCGCTATCTCACGTTGCCGTGATAGTCGCCGGTTGCCCGATCGGCGATACCGCGGTCTTCACAAAACGCCGCCTCTTCGATCTCGGCGTTCGCCATCAACGTCAGCGTCCGCGGCGTGACCTTCCACGGTTCCTGGAGCACTTCGGGATCCTCGACGATCGCTTCCCACTTCAGCGTGTCGCCCTCCCGCGTCAGCCGCTCGATGACCTTCAGGTCGGCGGTGTGGAACAGTCCATTGTCGCCAATCCACGTGTCTTCGAGGATGTTCCGCACCTCGATGACGAGCGTGTCGCCGTCCCACCGGCCCACCGAGTCGCCGTGCGCCGACGGCTCGATGTCAGCCCGGTGCGTCCGGCCATCGATCGGAATGAGCCGGAAGAAGTTGCCGTTGAGGTCGTCGTAGAGCACGACGATCTCGCGCGCCGTCTGGACGATGCGTTGCGGCGGCCCGATCCGGACGATTCCCGGCGGTCCGCAGTGGAACGCGGGATCGACGTTGATCTGGTCGTCCTTCAGTTCCTTGATTTTGGCGAGGAACTCCGGCTTGTACTTCGGCGTCCCCGGGTTATAGCGGTTGCCGGCACCCTCGACCGGAGGTGCGTCGTTGACGATGACAATCGACTTGCCGACGCGCTTCGTGACGGGACCGGCGAGGCGCCGGTACCAGAAACCGGTGAGGTCGGGATGGCCGTCGGCCGAGCGCGGCGTCGGTTTCGCCTCCGCGCCTTGCGCGCCCGGCGTTGCCTGGGACGCAGCATCGGAAGCGATCACGGCCAGCCACGCCGCCGCACCGAGCGAGAGAACTATGAGACCGGATGCATACCGCTTCATCGCGTGATCTCGCTTTCTTCACCGTACAGGTGCATGAAATGGCCTTCCGGGAACGTCAGCCGCAGCAGGAACCCCGCGGTCTTGTTGAGATGCGCGGGGTACAGGTGCACGGTGACGTCGCCCGCCTTGGCCTCCTTCAAGATCTCTTCCTTCGTCACGCCGGCGCGGCGCATGTGGTTGGTCGGCAGCGTCTCCACCTTCCAGGTCGTGACCGCGCCCGTACGGTCCTTGACGTCCACGTAGATGTAGATGTGGGGGTTGATCCAGTCGATCTTGGAAATCTTCCCCTTGATCGCGACCGTTTTTTCGATGTTAAAGGTGCCCGGGACGCTGTGGTGTGCAAATGCCGGGGCTCCGGCTATCCCGGCCGCGAACACGAGCAAGGCGGCGATCCGTGACTGCGCGTGCATGAGCGATCTCCTGTATGTCCGTCCGGTCCCCGAAGCGCGAGGCGGGTTGATGTTCGACCCGGTGGTCGCGCGATGTCAAGCGCGGAATCCTTCACGTTCCAGGAACCCTGAACCTGAACACGAACCGAGCAGCGAGAACCTAGAAGCGTGAACAACGCCGTCACCGCCTGAATTCCGGCCACATATCGCGTAAGCCGGACAGCCGCTTCAGCGTCAGCGTGTTGCGGACCTGCGCCCCGTCGAGCATCGAGGGGGGAAACAGCAGCGTCACCTCGGAACCCTTGATCTCGAAATTCCGCATGAACGATCCGCCGACGGCCGTCGGATTCGCGGCCGCGAGCTGATAGTGGAACACTTGCCGGCTCTTCGGCTGCACCAGGTACGTGCCGAAATACGACACCGAGGCTTGCCAGGCATTCCGCGCCTCCTCGACAGTCGGCGTCGCAGCCGCGAACGGCTTCCGGCCCGGCGGCGGCAGATACACCACGGCCATGTGGCCGGTCGGCGTGTAGACGATGACGCTCTCGTCGCGATAGGCCGGCCGCACGTTCACGCCGGCCGCGTTGTACATGCCGGCTGACGTCCATTGCCAGAACCCGACGACCGCGTCCTGGTACTCCGGCAGGCCTTCGAGCTCCGGTATGCGTTCCCACGTCTTCCGCCGGCTTGGCCGACCGTCCGGTCCAAGCTCGGTGAGCACCAGCTGGCTTCCCTTGCGTTCGAACGAGTGCGCGACGCGCTGGCCGGTGCGGCCAGGATCGAGATCCCCGCTGATCTGATAGGTGACGTTCGATCCTTTGCCGTCCGAGATAAACCGTCCCCACGACCCGTGGTAGGTGGTGAACTGCTCGGCGGCGTTGAGTGTGGCCGGACGCGCGGCCTGCGTGATGATTTCGATCACGTAGCCATTCGCGGCGTGGATCAGGATCCCGACCGGATTGGCCACGCGCGCGAGCGCCTGTCCGGCTGTCGCCTGCTCCAACCCGCTCAGCTGCCACGTGCCAACCAGCGGCTGCGTTGCGCCGGCTGCGCTCTGCGCCGACAGGTTCGTTGCAGGGTGGGTGGCGAGACAGACGGCGCTGAACGCGGCCACGGCAGTGATTTTCAAAGGCATGCGTCGCCGGTTGTAACCCCGCCAACCGCGAATGTCAATGTGATAGCCTCACCCCGCACCGGACGGGTCTTCAGGAGGATTGCATGATTCAGGAGGCGAAAGCGCGCGTCGGCATCGTGGCCCTCGCGGTGGTGGTGTTGAGCGCAGCTCTGGCATCCGCGCAGCAGGCCAGCGGCATCGCCGGCGTGGTCAAAGATACGTCCGGCGGCGTGCTTCCGGGGGTCACGGTGGAAGCGTCAAGCCCGGCACTCATAGAAAAGACGCGAACGGTCATCACCGACAACGACGGCCGCTACAACATCGTCGGCCTGGTCCCTGGCACCTACGCCGTGAGCTTCGCGCTTCCCGGCTTCAGTACGCAGGTTCGAGACGGAATCGAGCTCACGGCCGGCTTCACCGCGGCGGTGAATGCGGACCTGCAGGTCGGCACCCTCGAGGACACGATCACGGTCAGCGGCGTGAGTCCGCTGGTCGACACCCAGAACGTGCGCAAGCAGACCGTCGTGAGCGCGGAGTTGCTCGACGTGCTGCCCACCAGCACGAAATCACAGAACCTCGTGATCACCCTGACTCCTGGACTGACCGGGATGTCGGACGTGAGCGGCAGCTACGCGGTGCAGCTGGGCGGCAGCTTCCACGGCAAGAGCGGCACCAAGGTGCAGGTGGACGGGATGAGCATCCAGAACATGCAGTCGAACGGCGCCACGGGTTACCAGCTCAACGCCGGCACGATTGCTGAAATCGCGGTGCAGACGAGCGGCATCTCCGCCGAGAGCACGGCCGACGGCATCGTCGTCAACGTCATCCCGAAGGAAGGCGGCAACCTGTTCTCCGGAAGCCTGCTCGGCATGTATACCAACGACAGCCTGGGCAGCAGCAACCTGACCGATGACCTCCGGCAGCGTGGCCTGAGCACGACCAGTCAGATCCTGGAGGTGTACGACTATCAGTTCACCCTGGGTGGCCCGGTGAAGAAAGACAAACTGTGGTTCTTCACCTCGCTGCGGAAATGGGGCAACGGCGTCCAGGACGCCGGATCCTTCTACAACAAGACGCAGGGTTCGCCGTTTTACACGCCGGATTTCGATCGGCCGGCGCATCGGTTCCAGTGGTGGAAGTCCGGCGCGGTGCGGCTCACCTGGCAGGCGACGCCGCGCAACAAGTTCGCCGGTTTCGGCGATCTGCAGGACGCGTGCAACTGCGGCTCGACGACCGGCGTGGGCATTCCTCCGGAAGCCATCACCTACTTCCATTTCCGCCCACAGCATCTTTACCAGACCACCTGGAACTCCCCCGTGACGAACCGGCTCCTCCTCGAGGCCGGCGCTACGTGGATGGTCTCGCATTCGCCCCGGTGGCTGCCGCCCGGCGTCACGATGGACACGGTCTCCATCACCGACCAGGCTCTGGGGTTTGCCTATAACGCCATGGCGACCTACGCGTTCCGCGGCTATACCCACCGCAACTCCCAGCGCGCGTCGGCGTCGTACGTTACGGGCTCGCACGCGTTCAAGGCCGGTTTCCAGATCGAGGAAGGCTTCCGCTACGCCTATACCGGCGTGACCGGCGGAAATGTGAACTACCGGTTCAACAACCGCGTGCCCAACCAGATCACGCAGTACGCGACGCCGTACGACACGCTCGACAAGATGAAGGCGGACCTCGGCATCTACGCCCAGGATCAGTGGGCGGTCGGGCGGCTGACACTGAACCTGGGTCTGCGCTACGAGTACTTCAACGGCTACGTGCCGGCCCAGACCGTGCCTGCCACGCCGTCCGGCTGGATTCCCGAGCGCAAGTTCGACAAGGTCGAGGGGATTCCGCTCTGGCACGATCTGTCCCCGCGGGTCGGCGCTGCTTACGACCTGTTCGGCGACGGGAGCACCGCGATCAAGTTCTCGCTCGGACGATACGTCGCGAAGTACGGCGTCGACCTCACCGGCGCCAACAACCCTATCCAGACGTCGGTCAACAGCGTGACGCGGACCTGGACCGACACGAACGTCAACTACGTGCCCGAGTGCAACCTGTCAAACTTCGACGCGAACGGCGAATGCGGCGCTGTGTCCAACACGAACTTCGGCAAGGCGGCGATCACCACGCGGTATGCCGATGAAGTGATCCGCGGATTCGGCAACCGTCCCTACAACTGGGACATGTCAACCGAAGTTCAGCGTCAGCTCAGCGACGCCGTCGCCGTGACGGCCGGGTACTATCGCAACTGGTTCGGCAACCAGCAGATCACGGACAACACGCTGATTGCGCCGGAGGATCACAGCCCGTTCTGTGTGACCGCGCCGGCCGACCCGCGGCTGCCCGGCGGCGGCGGATACCAGGTCTGCGGGCTCTACGACATCTCGCTGGCGAAGTTCGGACAACAGAGCAGCCTGGTGAGCCAGGCATCGAACTTCGGCGAGCAGACCCAGCTCAACGAGTTCGTCGGGCTCAGCGTGACGACGCGCTTTTCGTCCGGTATGCGGCTGGGCGGAGGACTCGACACCGGTCGGTCGGTGACCGACAACTGCTTCGCCGTGGACTCGCCGCAGCAGCTGCTCAACTGCCATGTCGTCCAGCCTTTTGCGGGTCAGACGCAGCTGAAGCTGAACGGGAGTTATCCACTGCCCGCCGGATTCGTGGTGAGCGGCGTCTATCAAAACGTGTCGGGGCCCCAGATCACGGCGGCCTACGCCGCGAGCAACGCGGAAATCGCGCCCACGCTCGGCCGCAACCTGGCGGCGTGCGGAACGCGGACGCCGTGCACGGCCACCGCCACGGTGCCGTTGATCGAGCCCGGGACGCTGCGTGAACCGCGGGTGACGCGGCTGGACCTGCGCATCACCAAGATCATCGACCTGTCGTCGCGGATGCGGCTGCAGGGCAATCTCGATATCTACAACGCGCTCAATTCCAGCTCGATCCTGACGATTGGCACCGCCTACGGCTCGCGGTGGCGGCAGCCGACAGCGATCGTCGACCCGCGGATCTTCCAGCTCAGCGCGCAGATCACCTTCTGAGGAGGTTCGAGATGAACGCACGAACGATTGGGCGCGTCGCCGCCATGACCGCAGCGACCGTGGCGCTGACGGCGATGTTAGCGGCGCAGACGCGTGAGAAGGGGCCGTGGTGGCCCTCGCCGCACGGGCCTAAGGACCAGGCGGGCAACTCGAACTACGTCACACCCGAGAAGATCCTCAAGGCACTGCGGATTCCGAAGACGGGCCAGACCTACGAGTTGGGCCACATCTACGAGCGCACCATGCCCGAGTACGGGGATCGGCCTTACTTCCTTTCGGTGCAGCCGGCAGCGCCGCCACAAAAGGAAGGGGCCGGCGCGGTGCACCGCGATTACTTCACCGGCTTCATCGGCCAGATGGGCACGCAGTTCGATGCGTTCGGCCACCAGGGCCAGGCGGTACGGATGGCGGATGGGTCGGTGAAGAGCGTGTACTACAACGGCTTCACCGAGGAGGAACTGACCGGCGCACGCCAGGGCGTGGACGGGCTCGAAGCGCTCGGCGTCGAGCACGTGAAGCCGATCATCACGCGCGGCATCCTGGTCGACGTTGCCGGTTACAAGGGCGTGCCGGTGCTCGACAGCCGCTACGAAGTCACCATGGCCGACGTGCGCGGTGCGCTGACCAAGCAGGGCGTCAGTGAAGCGAGCATCGAGCCGGGCGACGCGATTCTTTTCAACTACGGCTGGGCGGTGAACTGGACCAGCCCGCAGAAGTACAACGACAGCCGCTTCTTCGTCGGCGAGAACAACGGCTCGCCAGGCATCGGTCTCGAGGTTGCGCGCTGGCTCGTCTCGAAACGCGTCTCGATGGCGGGCGCCGACAGCTGCTGCGTGCAGTCGCAGCCGCCGGTCATGCCGGGGCCGCGCACCGTCCATCACGAGCTGCTGAATAACGGCGTCCTCATGCTGGAGAACATGGACCTGCGGGAGCTGGCACGGGACCGCGTCTATGAATTCCTGTATGTGAATCTGACGGAGCGGATCAAGGGCGCGACCGGGTCGCCGGTTCGCCCCCTTGCCATTCGATGAAAATGCGAATCCGTGGGACCGCGCTACTTCCTGGCCGCGGTCGCCACGGCGAGCTTGATGGCCTGCGCCATCATCATCTTGTTCATTTCCATGTAATCGACGGAGATCCGCTCGCCAACCTTGAGTGCGGTCGCGTCCAGCTTCTCGTTGCCCCGCGTCACCGTCGTCTTCTTGTCGAGCATCACCGTCACGGTCTTCCCGTCGGTGGTCTTGATTTCCACGTGCTCGCCCTGCACGCTGGCAATCGTGCCGAGCGCCTTGTGCATGTGCCCCTCGTGGGCACCGATGGCGACCGGGACCACCATGACCGCCATCATCATCACGACGGCGACGATCCATTGCCTGTTCATCACTGCGCTCCTTCGTTGAGAAAACGTTCTTCTTCAATCTCCAGCCGGATCTCTTCGGGCGATCGCGGGTTGCGAGCCTTCATTGCCTCGAGTTCACCGTCCGTGAGCTGTGGCAACCGGCGGAGGAAGTGCACGAGCCGCCAGCTTGACTCTTCCCCGTCCGCCGTTCCGGTGCTCCACGCCGGCATTCCGGTGAAACGGATGCCGTTCTCGATGACGTAGAACAGCTCGCCGTCCGACAACTCCTGGGTCGCAGGCAGCCGCATGTCCATGGCGCGCGGGAACAGGCCCCGCCCCATTTCCGTGTCGCCGCTGCCGTCGTTAGCATGGCATGTCGCACAGTGATCCGCGAAGTGTGCCATCCCGTCAGCCACGGCTTCGGCCGATGCCGGAATCGGATTCGGCCTGGCCCGTGCGCCGGGCGGGATCGAAAACCGTCTCAACGTCCTCGCCGTCGTGGTCTCCACCGGCCCCGGTTCTGACCGCGCGCTCAGGCCGGTGGACCGCAGGTAAACCAACCCCGCCGCGGCGAGCACCACAAGACTGAGCACCGATCCGAGAATCACGAGTGCAGCCGGGCGCATGACACGCTGGTTCGATGATACGCGACCGGCACGATGAGGACGCGGGCGATTGTCTGAATTTTCCGTCAGATGGGTTATCGTCGCAGCCACGTGCGCACAATCGACCCCGGCGGTATTCGTTCGGCTGCGTGGCGGCCGTGACCGACAAGAGCTTCCGGCGTATCGCGCTGGCGATGGAGGGGGCGGTCGAGGGCGAGCACATGGATCACCCCGACTTCCGGGTGAACGGCCGCATCTTCGCCACGCTCAAGCACGACCTGAAAGCCGGGATGGTCGTGCTGACACCCGGGCACCAGGAGCAATTCGTACGTGAGCATCCAGATGCATTCGAGCCGGAGAGCGGGGCCTGGGGACGGCAGGGATGTACGCGCGTCCGCCTGTCAGCGGTCGATGAAGAAGCCCTGGGGGAGGCCATGACCCTCGCCTGGCAGAACGTCGTCCGGAAGGGAACGGCCCGGCGGAGCAGCGCAACTCACGCGAAGAAGAAGCGCTAAGAGCACATGCAACCCACGCGTGTCGAGCTCGACGACTGAGCGGCCCGCACCACCAGCCCGACCAGCGGCGCTGATCAGGCTGGTGGTCGTGGGGCTACTTGGACTTCTGCTGCTCGTACAGCTTCTTGAACTGTTCGACGTTCTCGTTGTTGGTGCAGAAATTCTCTGTCAGATCTTCGTTGAGCACTGACAGCGTGAGCGTGTTCCAGGGCGATGTCCAGGGCTTGGTCAGCACCTTCGGGTCTTCGACCGTGACCTGGTATTCCAGATAGTTCATCGAGGGACGACGCAGCCGTTCGATCACGTGCAGCTCGTCGCTGTGAAACCATCCATCCCGGATCTGCGTGCGTTCGTCGATCGAGATCGAGTCGATGATCAGCGTGTCCCCTTCCCAGCGCGCCGTCTGATCGCCGTAGAAGAGCGGCTCCTGTTCTTCCTTCGGCTTGTGCGGCCGCCCGTCGGTGTGAATGACGTGCCACCGGTTGTTCATCTCGACCAGGTGGATGAACTGCCCCGGCTTCATGCTGATCTGGTGCGCGAACGCGTTTTCCATGAACATCCCCGGGGTGCCCACCGGCATGCAGTTGACCGATGGACTGTTGAGCTCCCGCTCCAGCCGGCTCGTCGCATCCCATTTCGCCTGCGCCCACGGCTGAAACGGGATCGGGTCTTCCGGCGGCCCTTGTTCGCGATCCACGCTCCACGCGTTGGCTCGTCCGGTCGGTCCGTCGAACCAGACGCCTGAGAAGTCAGGCTTGCCGTCGGCCATCCGCGGCGTCGGACCGCCGGGCGGCAGCGGCACCGGCTTCACGCTGCCGCGCGCTTCAACGTAGGTTCTGTTGTCCTGGGCCGCGAGCACCATCGGCGCCACCACGATCGCGCCCAGCAGTACGACAATATGACCTTTCATGCGCTACACCTCCAGACCTTGGCAACACATCTTACGACGCGACTGGCGTCGGCCGCTCCCCGGGGCTGCCCTGCTCGACCTCCCCTGCGTCAACCGGTACGTCGGCTCCGACCGAACGGCGAAGCTCGGATTCGAACCTGGGCACGTCGAGCGCCCGCTCCATGCGGGCGATCACCAGCGTCGCGACCGCGTTGCCGAGCACGTTCACCGGGACGAACACCGACGACAGCAGGCGATGCACCCCGAGGACCAGGGCGACGCTCGCCACCGGGATCGTTCCGGTGGCAGCCAGCGTCGAGGCGAGGACGACGATCGCGGAACCTGCCACGCCGGCGCCGCCTTTCGACGTGATCAACAGGATCGCGAGCAGCCCCAGCTGCTCGCCGAGCGTCAAGTCGATTCCCACCGCCTGCGCCAGGAACACAGAGACCGCCGCGAAATACAGGCAGGTTCCGTCGTGGTTGAAGGCGTAGCCGGTCGGCAGCACCAGCGCCACAACCGGGGGATCGGCTCCGAGTTGCCGCAGCTTGGCATGCAGCCTCGGGAAGACGGACTCGCTCGAGCTCGTGCCGACGACGATCATCAACTCCGCGCCGATGTAGCGGATCAGGCGAAGCAGGTCGATCCCGAATCCCCAGGCAATCGGCCACAGCACCAGCAGCACGAACAGCGCGCACAGCACGTAGAACATCACCACCAGGTTGCCGAGCGCGAGCAGCGACTGGGCGCCGAACCGTCCGACCGTGAACGCGATCGCGCCGAACGCGCCTATCGGCGCGACATACATGATGAACGCGATCATCTTGAACAGGACCAGCGACACTGCGTGGACGCCGTCGATGATCGGCTGGCCCTTCGGACCGAGGGCCAGCAGCGCGAACCCGAACATCACCGAAAAGAACAGCACCGGCAGCACGTCGCCTTCGGCAAAGGCACCGACCGCGCTGGTCGGGACGAGACTGACGAGGAACTCCCCGTAGCCGACCGGCCGCGTCTGCTCCTGGACGTCGGCTCCGGCGTCCGCCAGGGTGGCCGGATCGACGTTCATGCCAGCGCCGGGAGCCCAGGCGTTGACCATCGTGAGTCCCAGCACCAGCGCGATCGTCGTGACGATCTCGAAGTAGATCAGCGCCTTGATCGCCACGCGACCGACGCGCTTCGCCTCGCCGACGCTCGCGATCCCGTGAACGACGGTGCAGAAGATGATCGGCGCCACGATCATGCGTACCAGCCGGATGAAGAGGTCGCCCAGCGGCCGCAGCGAATCGGCGCTCTGCGGCCAGTAATGACCGACCAGTGCGCCGAGGAGCATCGCCACCAGGATCTGAAGCGAAAGATCCTTGTACAGGGGTCGCCGGCGGCGGTTCATCGGCGCAGCACTGGTGGTCGTGGTCACCGCCATGAGTTACTCGGCGGCGGCGCCGAGAATGCGCATCGCGTCGGCGAACAGGTCATCCGCGCTGGGGCTTCGCGAGATGAGATCTTGTTGATAGGCGTAGGCGACTATCTGCTCGAGTGACTGCCTGGTTGCCCCGACTCCGAACCGCAGCGGGTCGTCCAGCCCGGTCGCCCCTCGACTGGCGCTCGGGGCGCGCTGAGCGGAGTCGAAGCGCGGTAATACGGCGGCGGCGCGACTCTCCGTGAGCACGCGGTACACCTCCCGGACCACGTCCGGGCGCGCCTGCGCAATCGACGTGCGGATGACGGTCATATGGTTGATCGCCACGCCGCCGTGCGTCCGCGCCCACCGCAGTCCCTCGGCGGCATGTTCGGGAATCAGGTGCGTGAGCGGTCCCTGTTCGCCGACATCACCGAGAATCGCCGCGTCAACCTCCCCGTCGAGCAGCATCTGCTTCAACTGCTTTCCGGCCGCGGGCCGTTCCACGTTGGCGGGCTCGCGGTACTCGGCCACGTGGGCGTCCTCGAAGGTGACCCACGTGATGCTCTTGAGATCGACGCCGTAGTCCTCTGCGAGGAAGCCGCGCACCCATGCGCCGGTCGTCTGCGTGTAAGCGCGGACGCCGACACGCTTGCCGGTCAGGTCTCGCGGCTTCAAGAGACCACGGTCCGCGTTGTAGAAGATCGTGTGATGCTGATTGCGGCCGTTGGTCGTGGCCGGCAGCAGAATGTACGGCGTGCCGCGCTCATATCCCTGCAGATAGGTGACGATGGCGACTTCGGCGAAGTCGTACGTGCGCTCGCGCATCAACGCCTTGAACTGGGTGTTGACGACCTTGACGTCGGCATAGTCGAAAGCGACCAGCGGCGACGCCACCCGCCCAGCCTTGAGCGCCTCCGTCCCGGCGTGGTTCCCCAGCAGCGAGTACAACGTGACGGATGCCGCGGTCACCGTCACCGAGGGCTCGCGAGCGCTGGATAGACGGTTTGCGCCGTGCGCGAGAAAATCCACTCGCGGTCCGGCTCTGGCAGGAAGCGAAGGGTCTCCTCCGCCAGGGCCACCAGTTCAGGCAGCGAGCGTTCAGACGCGGGATAGTTCGAGCCCCATGCAATGCGCGACGCGCCGAACTCCGACACGAGCCGGCCGAAGAACGTCTCTGGCGTGGCCTGCCCCTTCCTCGAGCCGAGGAAGTTCCGCTCGGTGACCTTGAGATAGACCCCGGGAAAGGCGGCGAGCCGCCAGAGGCTGTCAGCAGCGTGGTAGGGCGGCCCATCCTCCTGGACCGGCCGGGCGAGATGATCGAGCACGACGCGCAGTCCGGGGAAAAGGCGCAGCACGTTTTCGATCGGCAGGATACCGTCGGCCGTCATCTGGAGACAGACGGGAAGCCCGCACTCCTCTGCCCTGCTCCAGGCGGGAAACGATCGCGGATCGTCCAGCCAGCTGGCTTGATCCGGCATGGTGCTGCCGGTGGTGAAGAGCCTGAGGCCGGTCAGTCCCCGGGCCATCCAATGCGCCATCGTGTTGCACGCATCGGCGGCGAGGACGTCGCACGAGAAGACGCCGGTAAACCGATCGGGGTAGGCCGCGACAGCGTCCGCCACGTACGAGTTGTCGTGCCCGTAACAGGTCGAGGCCTGGACCAGGGCGGCTTTCCGGATGCCGGCCCGGTCCTGCTCGACGATCAGCTGCTCCACGCCCACGGGGCGCGCTTCGGACCAGGTGGACTGATGTCCGCCGAGCGGCGCCCGCGGGTAGCGGATGACATCCGTTGAAATGATGTGCGGGTGGATGTCAATGACTGGAATGTTCACGCTCGGTCAGGGCTCCGTCGGCTTCTCCTGCGGCTTCGCGACGCCCTGGCGCTCCTGTTCGATCAGCTTCAGGAACTGCTCGGCGTTCTCGTTGTTGGTGCAGAAGTTCTCGGTCAGGTCCTCGTCGGCCGCCGACAGCGTGTAGGTCCGCCACGCCGACGTCCATGGCTTGGTGAGCACCTTCGGGTCCTCGATCGTGAACTGGTGCTCGAGGTAGTTCATCGACGGGCGGCGGAAGCGCTCGATCACGTGCAGATCGGCGCTGTGGAACCAGCCGTCGCGGATCCAGGTGCGTTCGTCGATCGACACCGTGTCGATGACCAGCGTGTCGCCGTCCCAGCGCCCGACCATGTCGCCGTTGAAGAGCGGCTCCTGCTCGTCCTTCGGCTTGTGCGCACGGCCGTCGGTGTGCACGACGCGCCACCGGTTGTTGTTCTCGATCAACTGGACGAACTGGCCAGGCTTGGTGATGAACTGGTGAACGTAGGGGTTCTCCGTCATCATGCCGGGCGTGCCCGGGGGCAGGCAGCGCACGTTGGCGTTGCCGAACAGCTCGGTCTCCGTCCGGCTCATGGCGTCGTACTTTTCCTTGGCCCACGGCTGGAAGGGAATCGGCTCCTCGACGACGCGCTCGTCGGGGACAACGCTCCAGGCATTGGCGCGGCCGGTCGGGCCGGGAAACCACACGCCGGAGAGGTCAGGCTTGCCGTCCGCCATTCGCGGCGTCGGGCCGCCGGGCGGCAGCCGCACCGGCTTGACGCTGCCGCGCGCCTCGACGAACTCCCGGTTCTGATCCTGGGCGCCAACGGCGGCTGTCACCAGGCAGACGACCGCGAATGTGACGCTGATGCGGGTCTTCATGATCCCTATCTCCAGATTTTGGTGCCGAAGATGCCTTCGACGTCCTGCCCCAGGCGCTGCACGGTTCCATCGGCCAGCTTGATGAATGACGCCGCGTAGCGGTTCTTCTCGCCGTTACGCGAGCCGCACCCGCGGATCAGGACTTCCTTGTTGAGGCTGGCATTCAGCACGGCCGGTGTCGCGCCGCCGCGCCGCAGGTTCGAGGTTGACGACAGCTGGAACGTCGCCTGCTCGGTCTGCCCGCCGGCGCCCTTCACGTCCATGAACAGGTAGGCGTGCGGGTTCTCGTAGGCGACCTTGGTCAGCACGCCGGTGACGTCGGCGCAGTTCTTCGCGTCGAACTCGGCCGCGAAGGCGTGGTGCGCACGCGCCGGCGCCGCGGCGGCGAGGAGCATCGAACAACAAACAGCAATCGTTCCTTTCATGCGCAAATACCTCCAGGGCGGGTCTGAAGACCCGCCTGACGCCTAGAAATCGGTACTTGATACCAAACTGAATGATGCGCGGGTCCCCGGCCTGCGTGGTGATGCGGCCGAACTGGCCGGAGTTGAAGTTCACCTGGGGAGTTCCCCAGTTGAAGTGGTTGAAGAGGTTGAACGCCTCGAGGCGAAGCTCCAGGCGCTGGCTACCGGCAACCGCGAGCAGCCGTGACACGGCGACGTTCACATTCCAGTACTCGGGACCGACCACCGCGTTCCGCGGGAGGTCGCCGAGCGTGCCCGCGGCCGGCTGCACAAAGGCCGCGCGGTTCAGGTAATTCGTCAGCGTCCCCCCGTAGAAATCGTCGCTGACCTGGTTCGGCCGCTGGTTGCCGATCCCCTAGAACGCGTTGTCGATGCCGCTCAGCACGTTCAGCCGGCTGCCCGACTGCGCCGTGAGGATGCCCGACAGCCGCCAGTGGGACAGCGCGATCCGCATCGCCGCGTTGGCCAGTTCCGGCGTCTCGTAGCCCGTCGTCAGCGTCGCCAGGTGCCGCCGATCCTGATCGCAGTAGCCGGCGTCGTAGGACGGGTCGTCCGGGTTCACGTAGCCGCCATTTGCCTGGGTGAAACGGCTGGTCTGCGCCGTGCCGAAGCAGCGCGACAGCGTGTAGCTGCCGTTGATGCTGACGCCGGTGGCGCTCCGACGCTGCGCGGCGAGCTTCAGGCCCCGGTAATCCTGGTAGCCGACGTCGGTGTGGAGATCCAGGCCGCCGATCAACGCCGCCTCGGTCGGGTTCTGCTGGTATAGCACGCGCCGGAAGTTGGTGTTCGCGTTGGTCGAGCACACCGGATACGTCACGCCGTTCCGCAGCGTGCAGGGCCCGAGTCCCATGTAGGTCGCCGGATTGAGCGAGATGGGCGCCCAGAGCCGATCCGAGTGGCTGCCGAGGTAGGCCACGCTCACTCCCCACTCGGAGCCGAGCTGCTGTTCGAGCATCACGTTCCACGACTGCACCCGCGGCGAGTTGATGCCGGGATCCATCGTGCCGAAATTGCCGAACGGCACGTACGGCGTGTCAGGTCCGGTCACGATTGGATGGGGATCGCCGCCGACCGAACGATACGGATCGTCCATGAGGCCGGGCGGATCGACCAGCGTCGAGCGGTTGCCGAACGGCGGCGCCGACGAGTTGATGTTGTGGTACTCACCCGACATGAAGTCGTAGCCCATGGCGTACGACGAACGCACGGCGAGACGGCCGTCGCCGTGAACGTCCCACGCCAGGCCGAGGCGCGGGGCGAGGTTCCACCACTGAATGTCCAGCCCGGTCTGCCCCGACGGGAATCCCTCGTCGCCGGGATAGATCAGGCCTGCCGGCGCGTTGTGGAACACCTGGCTCTTGATCCCGCGGTCGAAATTCTCGCGCACGAAGATCGTGATCGCGTTGTTCTCGACGTTCTGGCCGAAGTACGGTTCCCAGCGCACGCCCAGGTTGAGTGTCAGGCGAGGCGATGCGCGCCACGAGTCCTGCGCGTAGAACCCCGCGTGCCAGTTGTTGACGAGCACCCGGTTGGGCCCGCCGTGCTCGACGCTCGTCACGCGGCCAACCAGCAGATCCGCCAACGACGCACCCGTCGCCGAGCCATTGATGATCCAGTTGCCGTTGGCGCGCGAGGTGGACGTGTAGTTGCCCCTGAAGAACTGCACATTGGTGCCGACGCCGAACTGATGGTCGCCCTTCACCACGGTCAGGTCTTCGGCCAGCTGGTAGGTCTCGTTGAGGAACAGCGCCTTCGCCGAGTTCGTGTCGTAGAGCTGAAACCCACCGGGATTGACGTTGATCGTCATGTACCCGGGCACGTAGGCGTGCAGCTTGATCCCGATATCGCTCGGCGAGAAGAACGGCGTCTGAAACACATCGACCGTCCCCTTGTTGACCGCGAACCGCAGGGCGTTCACGACCGACGCGCTGAACACCGTCGTCGCACCCGCCGTCGTCGAGTGGGAGGACATGTCCGCGCCCTTCGCGTTGGTCTTGAGCAAGCTGTCGGACCCGCCGCCATATCCAGGATCCTGGGTGAAGCGGGTCACCAGATACCGGCCGAAGAAGGCGTGTTTCGTGCCGCTCTGGTAGTCGACCTTCGCGAGCACCTGCATCTCGTCGGAATCAGCCGGCAGTTCGTAGGTAATCTCTCCACACGGATGGGTCGTCGTCGGCAGGCGGCGAACCAGGTTCAACGCCGCCGGACTGAAGAGCGCCGGATCGATCCGGTTGTTCACGAACGGCGCCCGCAGCGCGACCTGCCGGCCGCCGTTGCACTGCGGTGACGTGAAGGTGGTGAAATCGCCCGCCATCATCGCCGGCGTCGGCACAAACGCGATGTTGGACGCCGGACGCTGCCGAACCGGCGTGCCCTGGTAGGCGCCGAAGAAGAACAGCCGATCCCTCATAATCGGGCCGCCCAGTGTGCCACCGAACTGGTGCCGCTTCAGGCCATCGTCCATTCGTTTGCCGTCGGGTCCTATCGCCGCGAAGGGGCTGGTGGCGTTGAACCGGTAGTGGCGGAGGAACTCGAAGCCGTTGCCCGAGAACCGGTTGGTACCGGATTTCGTGACGGCGCTGACCGCTGCCGCAGACTTGAAGCCATTCTGCGCGGAGAGGCCATTGGTCGCGACGCGGAACTCCTGCAGCGCGTCGGGAAACGGCAGCGGCAGGTTGACGTTCTCCTGCGGGTTGATGTGCGTCGCCCCGTCGAGCACGTAGCCAACGCCGGTTTCGAGCCCGCCGGCCACGGCGATCTTCACGCCGCCCGGCAGGACCCGGTTGGTCGCCGGCCCCGTTTGTACCGCGGCGCCCGAGAGCACGAGCAGGTCGGTCACCTGGCGTCCCTGAAGCGGGAGCTCGACGATCCGCTCCTGCTCGACGACGGCGCTGATGCCGGCGCTCCGTACGTCAACAAGTGGAGCCGCGGCTTCAACCGTGACCGTCTCCTCGAGCGAGCCGAGTTCGAGGGCGGCGTTGATCGTTGGCGTGGCGCCGACCTGCAGCACGATGCCTGTCTGCACGTATGTCCGGAAGCCCTGCAGGGCGACCTCGAGCCGATACGGTCCCGTGGGCAGGTTCGAGATCAGATAGGCTCCGTTTTCGTCGGTGACTACTGTACGCACGAGGCCGGTCGCGGTTTGGGTCGCGGTGACGGTGACACCTGGCAGCACCGCCCCGCTTGAATCGGTGACACGGCCGTTCAGTTCCGCCGTGGAGACCTGCGCCGAGGCGGCGGCAGGCGTGAAAACACAGGCAAGGACAACGACCGATGCGAGGATATTGAAGGTCCTTCGTCCGCGCGTCATCTTGTGCTCTCCGGTTTCTTTCTACTGTTAGTGGCCCGGCTTTCCGACAAGCAGCCCTCCGCGTTGTTCAGGTGCATACCCTAACTCAATAAATACGTGCGCGAGCGTACTCTCCGCACCTTGCCCCGGGAACGCAAGGCAAAAGAGATAAAAACAGGTCAAAAAGGATAAATGCGCCAATAGAAACGCCTCCAAGCCTGTTGATACAATAGCGGCCTCACCCATCATTCCCGGTTTCGCGAGGTCGATTGATGCAGCAGCGTGCCCGGTGGACCTTTGCCGGCTTCGACTATGGATCTCAAGGCCGGCGTCCTCAGCAAACGCGGCCAGCCAGTCCGCATCGGCCGTCAGGCGTTCCGCGCGCTGGCGCTGCTGGCGGCGAAACGCGGCGAACTGGTCACCCGTGAAGAACTCCAGCACGCGATCTGGGGCGATCGCGTCCACGTCGATTTCGAGCACGGATTGAACGTGTGCATTCGGCAGGTCCGTGCGGCGCTTGGCGACGAAGCCACCGGCAGCCAGATCATCGTGACGTGTCCACGGGAAGGGTACCGTCTTGGGGTACCCGTGAAGTCGACCGGGCACGTCCGCTGGCCGTCGGTGAAACAGTGGGGTGCGGTGGCCGCGGGGGCGGCCTTCGTTGCGGCTGGATATCTGCTCGTGCCCTCCGTGACCGGCAATCCCGCGGCGTCCTCGCGTGACGTCTCGGCGCCGCGGCATCCTGCCTCCGTCTCACGCGCGTGGCCAACGCAAAGCCTCGACGCCTACGAGTGGTACTGGCGCGGGCGGGCCTACTATGACCGGTCAACCGGCAGGAAGCCTTTTGCCGCCCTTCCGTATTTCGAAAAAGCGGCTGCGCTCGATTCGCGTTTTGCTCTCGCGCATGCGGGTGTGGCGGCGTCGTATCTGGAGCAGGCCGCGGCCGGCATCGACCCTGTCGAATCAGCCGTCAAGGCCAAGCAAGCCGCCCAGCGTGCGCTCGCGCTCGACGCCCGGGCGGCGGAGACACACGTGGCCCTGGCGGAATTGAGCTACCGCCTGGACGATGACGATCTCACCGCCGAACGAGAGTTCGTGCGAGCGGTGGAGCTCGACGGTCGAAACCCCTACGTGCGGCAGCGGTACGCGACCTTCCTCAGAGAGCAGCGACGGTTCGATGCCGCGCTCGAGCAGATCGGCGTCGCGCAGAAGCTGGATCCCTTGTCGGTCATCTCGAGCTGGCAGAAGGCCGATATCCTGTTCCTGGCGCGCCGCTGGGAAGAAGCGCTGGCGCAGTCCTACCGGGCGCTCGAACTCGATCCGACGCACGCATGGTCGTTCCGTACCGCGGGGCAGAGCCTCGAAGCCCTGGGGCGGCGCGAGGAAGCCATCGAGGCGTACCTCAAAGCCGGGCAGGTGGCCTTCGGACATCTCGGGCGCGCCTATGCCCTGGTCGGACGCCGCGACGCCGCGCGTGAGATCCTGACCGCACTCACCCGCCGGCCGATCGACGAGCTTGGTCACAACGGCGTGTCGGTCGCTTACATCTACACCGGACTCGGCGAGCCGGAGAAGGCGCTGGAGTGGCTGGAGAAAGCGCATCGCGACGGCGTGCGGTTGCCGTTCAGCCTCCGCGTCGCGCCGCAATGGGAGCCGCTTCGTACCAGTCGTGGGTTCGACGCGTTCCTGAAGAAAACCCGGGTCGCCGGAATCTGACGGCAGAGACGCGCGCGAGAAACACTAGAGCTCGCGCGTTTCCTGTTGAGATCCGGGGGCGGATCTGCATAGTCACCACGCCGCCCATGCTTCATCTTTATGTGGAGAGGAGGCAGAGATATGACTCTCCGACATGTAAGTGGCGCACTCACGGCG
Source organism: uncultured Acidobacteriota bacterium (assembly GCA_963750995.1). Lineage (GTDB taxonomy): Bacteria > Acidobacteriota > Vicinamibacteria > Vicinamibacterales > UBA2999 > CAVVST01. Next base: position 747,675 of record CAVVST010000001.1, read on the forward strand.
GTCGTGTTGATAAGCGGATTGTGGACCGTCGCCCCCGCGCAGGCACAGCGGGATGCGAGCCTGTTGCCGCCGGAAGAACACGGCGAGATGACGGTAGCAGGATGCCTTCAGCTTGGCGGGAAAGATGGTGACGAGTTCGTACTGGCGAGCCCGAGGCTGGGTCCGATCGACAACGTGCCCGTTGGCACGTGCAATGCCAAGGTCGACGATCGGGCGCTCGAACTGCGGCACACCGAAAAGTTCTATATCAACCAGTCGATGCTCGGCCATCTGATCGAAGTCAATGGCAAGCTCGAGAAGGAAGAGGACGACGACCTGGCGAATCTTCGTGAGATAGAGATCAGGTCCTTCAGACTACTGCCAGTCGTTCCTAAACGCGCCGAAGCACCGCCGCGCCCGTACGACAGCCCGAGTTCACGCCTCCCCCGGCGGAACCGATCGCACCTCCGCAGGAACCGGTAGGAACCTCGGGAGTTGAGCCGGCACTGCCGCAGACAGCAAGCCCACTTTACTTGATGGGATTCTTCGGGATGCTGTCGCTCGCGGGAGGCCTGGGGCTGCGCTTCTACCGTTAGCACGACCGCGGATAAGGATGCGCAGACAAGGCTGAAGGGGACGGCTCGCCGTAGCGGACTGTGCCCCTTCGGCTTTTTTCGCCGCGAGAATCGTATTGACAACAAATGAGGGCTCAGGTTTGCCGGCTATGCTCGCTCCCATCCGCCGAACCCAAGTCTCCGACGACGGCCCGTCGCTGCGCGCGGTGCCGTGCGCTTCGGGCATGGTCGATGTGGTCCCGCTGCTTGCGCCGCGCCAGCGGGTGCAGCTCGCGACCTTGGCATGCCGCCTTCACCTCCCGGCGCGGATGGTGCTCTACCGTGAAGCATCGGTCGCCCAATGGGTGTTCATCGTCGCCAGCGGGGTCTTGAAGGCGTTTCGGGATCTGCCGAGCGGCAAACGGCGCATCGTGGCCTTCCTGTTCGCCGAAGATCTGTTCGGGCTGTCGGAGGGTCATCACTACGTGAACACGCTTCAGACCGTCACACCAGTCAATCTTTTCAAAATTCCCACGGCGACGCTGATGGCCGCGTTGCGCAGTGATCCGGAACTGGAATTTCAGTTCCTCTGCAAACTCACCCACGAGCTGCGCAAGTCACAGCGGCACACCGTGCTCGTGTCGCGTCGCGACGCGGCGGGCCGGCTGGCGATGTTCCTGCGAATGCTCGAGCAGCATGGGCATCAGCGCAGCGATTGCACCATCGAGTTCCCGATGAGCCGCTCCGATGCCGCGAACTACCTCGGACTCTCGCTCGAAACCGTGAGCCGTGCGTGCCGAACGCTCGAACGCAATGAGATCGTCGCGTTCACCGACCGGCACAACGTCAGGGTCATCGATCGACCGCGATTCGAGAAGCTGGCGGCCCGCATGTAGGAACACGTTGATTCAGATCAAACCGCGGCACAACGCCAATCACGTACGATGCAGCCGCTTTCACGGCCTGCCACGGTCACTCCGACGGCCGGGCCATCAGTCGCATGGACTCGGACCGCCCGCCCGACGACAGCCGCTCGCCGAGCGCCAGCCCGATCACGGTCGCCACGCTGGCAAACGATCTCCGTAATCTACTCACCATGATGGTGACCTCGATTGACGCCCTGCGCCGCACCACGGCTTCGAGCGCGGACAGCGAACGCCTCTTCGCGGATTTGGACCGCGCGGTCGCCAGCGGGTTTCGCGTCAGTCATGAAATGGTGACGATGGTCCGGCCACCGCGCCGCGAATCCGCTGTCGCCGACCTGAACGTCGTCGTCACCCGGGCGCAGCGTGTGATCGAACGACTCGTCGGCGAGCATGTTGCCGTCCAGATCAACCTGACGCCGTTCAATGCGATCGTGCGGGCCACCAGCATCGACGTGGAGTGGCTCCTGCTGAACCTGGCGTCGAATGCCGCTGATACCATGACGGATGGCGGCCTCTTGATTATCGAAACCGACCTGATTCGAGTTCCGTCCCATGTGACGAGTGGCTTCGGCCCGGAGAGTCTGTCCCATGGCCGGCTGACCGTGACGGACACCGGTGGAGGCATGAATGCCTTCATCCGCGCCCGGGCGATTGAACCGTTTTTCTCAACCAAGTCCGGCGCGTTCGGGCTCGGCCTGACCAGCGCGGCGCTGATCGGTACGAAGACTCGGGGGGCACTTTCGCGTAGCGACCACCGGTCCGGAGGGGACCAGCCTGGAAGTGTACTTACCCGCGGCTGAACCACGCGAAAAGAAGCGCTGAACAGTCGCGGATGCGCGTGCGGCGGGCCCGCCGCGCGCGGCCGGAAGGGAGGGCCCCACGCCTCGAAGGTTTCGAGCTGCCGCGCTGGCGGCGGCTGTGTCGCTCCTGCCCATGGGCATTGCCACAGCGGCTCGCCGGACGGCGACGTCGCCGCAGCTGCGGCAGGGGCGCGTTCCAGCGACAACCCTGCACGCGCTCGGAGGCGGCGAGGTCGTGCTCGAGTTGAACATCGGCGCAACCGGCCGCGTCGCGGAGATCAAGCAGATTCGCGCGACCCCGCCTTACACCGCCCTCGTGTCGGACGCTGCCGCCACATGGCGATTCACGCCCGCTACGACGACTGTCGAAGGACGAACGGTCGCCGTCGCGGCGCCGGTACTCGTCGCGGCGGTGTTCCGGCCACCCACGATCTACGCCGGGCCGAGCGCAGGGAACGCCGCCTCGTACGACCGGCGTGCCGTCGCCTCGAGTTCCCGGCGTCGAGTCGATGGAGGCGCCCGCGTATCCCGCGACACACGTCGGAGACGCGGTGGTCCTGATCGAGATCGAAATGACCCGCAGCGGGAAGCCCGTCGCCTACCGAATCCTGAGTCCGGCGTCAGGATTTGACGACGCCGCGCTCGACGCCGTGCGGGGCTGGCGCTTCACCGCTCCGCCAGGCGGCGACGTTCCGGAACGGTTGTTCGCGTACGCGATCGCCGGCTTTCGGACGCCGGTCGCTGCCCTGTCCCGGTGACAATCACCGGCGCCTGTGCCGCTGATGTGACGGTGGCGGTACCTGGCCGCAGGGCACGTAACATCCGCACCGGACGTCGAAGAAAAACGGTGCGCAGGGGGCTGCGGGTTCCGGCCGGTAGACAAGACGGTTGCGGAACGCGTCCTGGCGGACAGGAACCGCGGAAGGACTGATCGCGGAAGGACTGACGGGATTATCGGTGCATCCGACGGCGCTGCCGAGCGCCACCATCACGAGCATTACGGCGCCTCTCATATCGCTCCTCCCTTCGTCACATGCACAGGCATTCTCCGCGATGCCGGCGTTGCCATGTCAACCAAACGTCCGCTCACAGGGCCGGCGCCAGGTTGAACTGGAACACCCAGCCCATTTCCGGATTTCGGAACGGACGGGCGATGTCCACCTGGCCCAGGCCGAATCCGGCGAGGCTGGTGCGCAGCGTGATACCGGTGCTCCAGGCATTTCCTGCCGGCACGGCGGCGGCGGCGGTGGTTGAGCCGCGCCACACCAGGCCGCCGTCAACGAAGAAGGCGATTTCCACGGCCTCGGGCCCATACATGGTGCGCGACACACCGAAAGGCCGGAGCAGCGGGAAACGGAACTCGATGTTCCCGACCGCAATACGGCTCCCCACCATGCGCTCGATGCCGGCGCACGAACGCGCGAGCGGCACAACGCATTGATCCTCTATCCCGGCGTCGAGCCCGTAGCCGCGAACAAGGCTCGGATAGCCGAGGTAAAGCGGCGGAATGCGGACGTCATCCGCGCCGCCGCCGTACCGGCCGAAATGCAGCGCGCGCGCGGCGATCGTATAGAACGGCACTGGCATCACGTATCTGCGATAGTCGGCCAGCAGGTTGACGTATCGAATCGTGCCAAAGGTGGGGGCGGCTTCCAGTCGATAGCGCTCGCCGCGAACGACGCTGATCGCGCCGTGACTGGTCGTGTCACGCACCAGTGCAAAGCCGGTGGTGCCAAGCGTCATCGGGGGCGCCGCGATCTCCCATGCGTCCTGGTCGGAGAACGCGGTGAAGCGCTCGAAGGTCAGCCGGCTCACGCCGCCCTGCAACTCCAGGCGTGTCGCGCGATCAAACGCGTACGACGCCGTGGCCGTGGCGACGCGCTCGGTCTGCCTGACGAGTTCGAGCGGCCCGAACACCATCGCGAACAACGGGTCGGCAAAGGCGGCCTGCACACCCACGTAGGACGGGATCGAGCTGCCGATCAGTCCCCAGTTCCAGCGGTGCGCCTGATTGAGGTACGCGCCGTACGCCGCCATGTGCCGGATGTCGGGGCTCTGGTCGAGCTGCACGGCCCCAATCAACCAGTGCGTATTCAGAATGTCGCTGAAGGCGAGCCCCAGTCCCGTGCCCACCGTCGCGCCGAAACGGCCCGCGCCGACGCCGAATGACGCGTCGGTGATGCGATCGAGTGACAGCCGCGGCCGGTACCTCATGACCGGCGCCGGTTCGGCCGGAACCGGCACCGGGTCGTCGACCCAGCGACGCTCCGCCAGCGGCGTGGGTTCCAGCGGCGGCAGCCGCTGCACCACCGGCGTCGGCGAGGCGTCCACAGGCTCGCCGCACGGGAGATCGAGGCGGTGGATGGCAGTGCGGCCGCGTTGAAACACCGTGAACATGATCGCGCCCTCGTCGGCCGCGACGCTGATCGCCGGGCTCGACGCGGTGATCCCCGAGACGCCGCTCGTCGCCCGCGTCAATCGATCCAGCTCGCCGCGCTCCAGATCGAGGCTGTAGACATCCGCGGTGCCGTCGCGATCGGAAACGAAGTGCAGCCATCGCCCGTCGGGCGACCACTGCGGGGACACATGTTTGCCGGTGGCAAAGGCGTGCACCGGCTCGATGATGCCGGAGTCGGCGTCGATCAGCGCAAGGCGGTAGTCGCCGAATGTCAGCGTCCCGGGATCACTGGTAAACCGATCGGTGACGAACGCGATCCGCCGGCCACCCGGCTCCCAGGCAGCCTGCAAATCCGCGAACGTGTCGTGCGTTAACCGGCGGAGGCGCTTCGCGCCCAGTTCGTAGACGAACAAGTCGGTGACGCCGTCAACCATCGCGCTGAACGCGATCGACTGTCCGTCGGGCGACCATGTCGGGCTATAGATCTCATCCACGTCATCGATGACGACCTCGAGCTCGCGTGCCCGCCCCGGCCACCCGAACACGGTGATCGCCGCGCGGCCCGAGAGCATCGTGCCGACGGCGAGGCGCCCGCCGGTACGGTCCCACGCGCCGGCCGAGTCGACGTACTGCAGGTTCGAATAGTGAGGATCGGCGGCGGTGTCGGTCAGCTTGGCGACGATCGCCCCGGTCGCGGCGTCGGCGACGAACAAGTCCATCGACACAAACGATCGCTCCGAGAGGAATGCGAGCCAGCGCCCATCCGGGCTGAGCGCCGGGCCGACGTTAATCGACCCCCCGAGCGGGAGGGAGGACACTATCGTCGTCCCGACTCGCGCCGTGTCCGCCGTAGACCCGTACGCGGAGCGAAGCGCGGCATGCCAGTCCGCGCTGAACTCCTCCATGCTGACGCCGAGGACGCGCTGAATGGCGTCGGGCACGCCCGCGAGCGCTCCGGCGACAAAAAGGTCGGCGGCCGCGTCGCTGCCCCAGCGCCCACCGACGTATGCCCAGAACGCATGCCCCCACCGGTACGGAAAATAGCGGGAATTCCTCAAGTCCAGGAGCGAAGGCAGGTCGTCCTGGGCGACCGCGTCCCGCAGCCACATGGCCGTATGGGCGTTGACGCTGCCGAGCGAGAGGTACTCCGCCAGGCCTTCGATGAACCACAGCGGCAAATCAGCGGAGGATCGGCGGCGCGGATCCGAGTACTGACTGGCGAGGACGCCGAACTGAAACGCGTGGACCAGTTCATGGCCGAGCACGTGATCGGTTTCCGCAAGCGACGCTGCGAACGGCAGGGCGATGCGCCGGCGGCCCGGCTCGGTCAGGCCCCCGGTGCCGGAGTCGATCGGGCCAGGCACCACGAGCGTCTGCTCGAACGTGGCGTGCGAGCTATAGAGGACGAGTGGCTGCCGCCCCTCCGGCACGCTCCGGAAGAATGTCGACAGCCGCTTCCACCAGCGTTCGGCGAGCCGGCCGGCGATGTCGATTGGCTCGCGGTCGTCCTGATGGAAGTAGATGTCGAAGTGCTGCGTCTTCAGGACGCGAAACTCGAGCGACTTGTATTGGACCTTGTTCGAACCGAAGTACTGGCCCGAGGCGACCCTTGGGACGAGCGCAATGCATACTGCCGCTGCCACCACGCAGACCATGCGAACCGACGGGCCCATCGGTTCCACGGTGCCGCATCCGCCGCGCGGCGGCCTATGTCATTCCGGCGCCGGCCACGCTCAGAACGGTACCAGCCGGTGCTCGACGGCGTGGCGCACGAGTTGCGCGGTCGAATGGACGCCGAGCACATGCATCAGCCGGTACTTGATCCCCTCCACGCTCCGCGTCGTCAACTCCAGCGTGTGCGCGATTTCCTTCGCCCGCTGCCCCTGCACCACCAGGCGAAGCACTTCGCGCTGCTGCGAGGTGAGCTCGAGGCGAGGTGAGGGCGCGGCACTGACCATGAGCGAGAGGACGTCCTTCGTCATTGCGGACGCAAGATAAGTCCCGCCGTTCAACACGACGCCGATCGCGGTGAGGAGCTCTTCGCTGCTCGACTCCTTCATCAGGAATCCATGCGCCCCGGTTTTCAGGGCCTCGGCCGCCAGCTGCGGGTCGGCATGCATGGTCAGGACGATGACGTGAGTCTCGAGACGGCGCGCGGCCACGAAGCGCAGCACGTCCAGCCCGCTGACATTCGGCATCATGAGATCCAGCAGGACGACATCCGGGCGGAGGTGGGCTATGGCGTCGACGGCCACGCGGCCGTCTACGACTATGCCGATGACGTCGAAGGAATCGCTGAGGAGCCTGACCAGGCCCTCTGCCACCACCTCGTGGTCGTCGACGATCAGCACACGCTTCAGGGTCATGCGCGTTCCAACACCGTTTGCTTGAGATCCGGCGCCGGTGTGCTTGACGACTCGGGATGAGTCGGGATCTCCGGAGCGGTCGCCGCTCCGGCAGGAACGCGGACGTAGATGGTAGTCCCCATGCCTGGAGCACTCGTGATTCTCGCGTCTCCGCCGAGGGCGTACGCGCGCTCCTCCATGCTCACCAGTCCCAGGCCGCTGGCGCTTCGACGCACGGCGTCGGGATCGAAACCCGCGCCATCATCGGTGACCGTCAGTTCGACGTCACCGCGGGATCTCGCGAGCGAGACGACCAGGTGGCGCGCCCCACCGTGGACGACCCCGTTCCGGAGCGCCTCCTGCGCCATTCGAAACAGACCCACGGCAACCTCGCGATCGATATCTCGCAGTTCGCCGGCGGCAATGAAGTGCACGTCAACTCGCTGGCGCTTCCGGACCTCCATACAATGGCCGTTGATTGCCGAGGCCAGGCCGAGCAGGCCCAGCGTCGGCGGGTGCAGATCGTGGGACAGCCGCCTGACGTTGTCGGCCAGCGTCATCGTCCACTGCTGCAGTCTCGACAGTTCCTGCTGCACCCGTGCCGTCTGAGGCCGTTTCGACGAATCCTTGAGCCGGCAAAGCGCCAGGGACAGTGCGACCAGATCCTGGCAGACGTCGTCGTGCAGACCGCGCGCAATGCTCGCGCGCGCCGCTTCCTGCGCGTTGATCAGCCGGCCAGCCAGGTGCCTGATGCGGTCGTAGCTCATTCGCAGCGTCGCCTGGTTCACACTGAGGGCCTCTTCGGCCCCGCGCCGCCTGGTACGCTGCGTGACCAGGCCGGCTATCAGGACCAGCTGCGCCGCGATCACCATGGAGATGACGACGATCGAAAGGCGATACGATTCCCAGATCGTGGGCACCTTGAAGCGAATGTTCGACCCGGCCGGGATCAGCGACGGGTTGATGTGCCAGCGCCGCACCTGGCGCCAATCCACCACCGCAGCCAGCCGTGCGTGTTCGAGCGGGATGTCCTCGGCTCGCCGGCCGGCGATGATCTGGCGCGCCATTTCCGCCATGCGAGCTCCGGTTCCCTGCGTGCTGCGCACCACGCCGCCAACCACGCCTGAACCGAGGTAGCGGTCATTTGAACCGTAGACGGGTACGGCCGATGCCGTCGCCACCAGGCGCGCAACCTGCTCGGGGTCTCCCGGCGACGAACCGCGACGATCGCGCTCGGTATACCAGACGTACAGCACCAGGCTTTTCGGCGGCAGCGCCGCAACGGCGGCGATCAAGCGGGACAGTGATGGCTCATTGAGATAGGTCAGACGGACCTGCCATGGCGAGGCGCCGAGCGCGGCGTAGACTCCCTCGATATTCCGTGGGTCCCGTCCGTTGGCAATCACGAACACCTGCTCGGTCGACGGGTGCAGTTTCAGCGCGAGTTCCAGTGTTTCGACATAGGCGGCGCTGCGCAGTATGCCCGTGAAACCGCCGGCGCTTACGCCACTCGATTCGGGGACGCCGACGCCGTCGTACACAATCGCCGCGTCGGGAAACAGGTCGGCCCTGTGGTCGAGTACCGAATCGCAGGGACGGGTCGGCGATCGCCATGACCACGTCGATCCGTATTCCCGCGTACTTGCGGCGAATGTAGCCTGCCAGCGCCTCCGAGGCCTGCACCGGGTCGAACATGTCCGACTCCAGATACTCGGCGAAGTAGCGGATTGGCACCCTGGCGTCCGACGTCAGCCCCTGCCGGATCGCCTCGTTGACGATGGGGGTCGCGGGAAAGTCTTCAGCACTCCAATGAATTGCCAGGACGGTGTAGGGGGCCGCCGCGTCCGCGAAAACATCCGACACGGACGTCAGAACGGCGAGAACCATCGCCGGTATGACCCGCGGAAGCATTTTGGAATGTGGAGCGCTCATCCGTGCGCCACGACTCTGCAACAGTCCGGCGCGCGTCTCAACTGCCAAAGCTGGCAGGAGTGCACCTGTCAGAGTTGTCAGTCCCGATCCGGACCGCCACGGGAAACGACGTGGAGACTAAGGGACCGTTTACGGGGCAAATCGCTCGATCAGCCCGTCGCACAGAATCTGAATACCCACGGCCAGCAGGATGAACGCCGAGAACCGGAGCAGGACGACCGTGCCGCTTCCGCCGAGCATACGGACGAGACGGGATGCGAACCGGTAGCACAGGTAAACCGTGCACGACACCACCACGATCGCCGCCACGGCCCCCAGCACCGCCTCCGGTGATCGCGGGGTGTCGAGGCGCACTCCCGCACCGAGCGTGACGGCAACCGAGATCGATCCCGGGCCGACCGTCACCGGAAATGTGAGGGGATAGAAGCTACGCCTGGCGACGTGGTCGAGTGAGGTCCCCGGCGGCGCCGCGACAATCGCGGGATCCGGCAATTCCTCCGCACGGATCAGATGCCAGGCGGTCGCGATCACCAGGAGGCCGCCGGCGATCCTGATGACCGCGAGTGTGAGCCCAAAAAACATCAGCACATACGAACCCGCGATCGCCGCGGTCAGCAGCAGCACGCACGAGTTGCGGGCGATACGGGCGGCCAGCGTCGCCCGCATCGCGTCCGACGTTTCCCCGGTCATCGCCAGGAAGATGGGCGCGACGCCCGGTGGATTGACGAGCGGCATCAGCGTGGCGAGCGCAAACATGACCGCGCCGACGAAGCCGACCTGGGTATCGTCCATGACTCGACATCTTCCTATTTGCCCCTGCTGCTCACCCCGGCATAGACGTTACGGCGGTCCCGGGCCGCCGCGGCTTTGCCAAGCTTCAGAACCCGATCGGCCGACGTGTTCGCGAACAGGTGCATCATGCGGGCGACGAGCCCCGTCCATCCGGTCTGGTGGCTGGCGCCGAGCCCGGCGCCGTTGTCGCCATGGAAGTACTCGTAGAACAGAATCAGGTCGCGCCAGTGCGGGTCGTCCTGGAACTTGGTGGCACCGCCGTACACGGCGCGCCGGCCGTTGGCGTCCCGCAGGAAGATCGCGGTCAGGCGGCGCGACAGATCTTCGGCGACTTCGTAGAGCGTCATCTGGCGGCCGGAGCCCGTCGGGCATTCAACCGTGAAGTCGTCTCCGTAGTACGCGTAGTACTGGAGCAGCGCGCGGATAATCAGCGCGTTGACCGGCATCCAGACGGGGCCGCGCCAGTTGGAGTTGCCGCCGAACATGCCCGTATCGGACTCGGCGGGCAGGTACGACACTCGGTAGTCCTCGCTGCCGACACGAAACAGGTACGGATGGTTCTCGTGGTACCGCGAAAGGGAGCGGATGCCGTACGGACTGAGGAACTCCCGCTCATCGAGCATCCTGACGAGCACTCGACGCAGCTTCTCTTCGTTCAGGACCGATGCGAGCAGGCGGCCGTTGACCCCGCGCTGCGCCGGGTCCTGGATGAACCTCGTCAGCTCGGGACGGGTGTCGAGAAAGCGGCGCACCCGCACCCCTAACTCCGGGTACTTGGCCACCACTGCTCCCTCGAATACCGTGACTGCACAGAACGGGAGCAGACCAACCATCGAGCGTACCTTCAGCCGCTCCGAGCCGCCGCCCGGCCGCCGCAGCACGTCGTAGAAGAAACCGTCCTCCTCGTCCCACATGCCGACGTCCTCGCCGGCGTGCGCCATTGACGCCGCGATCCAGAGGAAGTGTTCGACGAACTTCACGCACATGTCGGCGTAGGCCGGCCGCTCGAGCGCCAGTTCTCCGGATATCTCGAGCATGTTCTGGCAGAACAGCGCCATCCATGCGGTACCGTCGGCCTGTTCCAGGTAGCCGCCGGTCGGCAGCGGCGCGCTGCGATCGAACACGCCGATGTTGTCGAGGCCGAGGAAGCCGCCTTCGAACACGTTGCTCCCCGAGCGATCCTTCCGGTTGACCCACCATGTGAAATTGAGCAGCAGCTTGTGGAACACGCGTTCGAGCCACTCGACATCGCCGCTGGCCCCGCCGTGCCTTGTCCAGCCGGTAGGTGAAGATCGCCGCCCACGCGTGCACCGGCGGATTGACGTCGCCGAAATTCCATTCGTACGCCGGTATCTGCCCGTTCGGGTGCAGGTAGCGCTCCTGCAGCATGAGGTCGAGCTGCTGCTTCCCGAAGTCCTCGTCGACCAGCGTCAACGGCAGCACGTGGAACGCCAGGTCCCACGCGGCGTACCACGGATACTCCCATTTGTCCGGCATCGAGATGACGTCGGCGTTGTGCATGTGATGCCAGTGTTCGTTGCGCGGCGATCGCTGGGACCGTGGTCCGAATGGATCGACGCCGCGATCCGCCAGCCATGCATCGACGTCGTAGTGGTAGAACTGCTTCGACCAGAGCATCCCCGCCAGCGCCTGTCGCATCACGTTGGCGGCGTCGGCGTCGAGCGTCGGCGGGATGATGGTGGCGTAGAACTCGTCGGCTTCCCGCTGGCGGTTTGCCATCACCTCGTGGAAACCCGCGCCGAAGGCGCGTTCAGGCGGCGCCTCGGGCACGTCGACCATCGCGGCGTCAGTGAGCCGCAGGCGAATCACGTGCGAGGCACCGGCGCCGACGGTGAGCGTGTAGTGCGCCGCGGCCTTGGTTCCCTGCAAGTCTGGATTTACGGCATGCGACTGGCCATCAACCAGGTAGCTGTTGAAGCCGTCCTTGAAGTACGGAACGCCGTCGGGCGACGGCAGTCCGAAGCGTTCAGTGTTGGTGGCGTTCTCGGTGAACAGCCACTCCGGCGCACCGTCGGCATACAGGAAGCGCACACCGAGGTCGGGATGCTCACACATGACGACGCCGGCGACGTCGATCCGGCGCATCGATGGCCGCCTGGCATTCGAATTCCGCGACCAGTGATCGCTGAACCAGGCGCTCGGCAGGACGTGCAGGTCGGCCGAGCTCGGGCCCGCGGTTGCTGACGGTAATCCGGACGAGGACGTCTTCGGGCGACGCCTTCGCGTACTCGACCAGCACGTCGAAGTAGCGATCCCCGTCGAACACGCCCGTGTCGAGCAGCTCGTACTCCAACTCACCGCGTCCACGGCTGCGGTTGGTGCGGACGAGATCGTCGTACGGGAAGGGCGCCTGCGGATACTTGTACAGGTACTTCATGTACGAGTGCGTGGGCGTCGAGTCGAGATAAAAGTAATAGTCCTTGACGTCCTCGCCGTGATTGCCTTCGTTGTTGGTCAGCCCAAACAGACGTTCCTTGAGAATGGGATCCTTGCCGTTCCACAACGCCACGGCGAAGCACAGCAACTGCCGGTCATCAGAGATGCCGGCGAGCCCGTCTTCGCCCCACCGGTACGCACGCGAGCGCGCGTGATCGTGACTGATGTAGTCCCACGCGTCGCCGGAGAGGCTGTAGTCCTCGCGTACCGTGCCCCACTGCCGCTCGCTGAGATACGGACCCCATTTCCGCCACGGCGTGTGCTGGTTCCGCGAGGCGGCGAGTCGCCGGGTCTCGGCATCGGGTTGGCCTGGTTCAGGCATCGCATTCCTCCACAGTGGCGACCTGGCGGTTAAAATAGAAATAGGCAGCGACGTTGACGACATTGAGTGCCACGCCGATGGCGTTCCAGGCGATCACCGGCCGGGAGAGAATCAGCAGGCCGTAGTACACCCACGCGACCTGGAAGAGCCCGGTGATGGCGGCCATGCGCGGGTTCATCCCCGCGCTCGATCGCCGCTTCAGCATCGTCATCAGGTCGGGGATTCCGGCGAACGTGGTGCCGAAGCCGGCGACGACGCCGACGATCTCCGACCTGAGCAGGCGCGGCATCAGCAGGCTCGTCACGTCATGCGCCTGCAGGTGCGCGCAGCCGGAGAACGTCACCACGCCAAGCAACAGCCACAGCCACCCCGTTCCGGTGGTCATCGCAAGCTGGACACGATCACGCGCGACAGGATCGCGCGGGCCTCGGCCTGGATCCGCTGCAGATGGTCCCCGCCCTTGAACGTCTCGGCATACAGCTCGTACGCTGCCGCCGTGGCCGACGGACGCGCCGCGAACCAGCCGTTCGCGCTGGTGACCTTGAGTCCGCCGAGCGGCAGGCCATTGCCCTGCGCGGCGGTGAGTACCTGAAGGATGCGCTCGCCCGCAAGTCTCGACGCGGTAACGTCCTGCGGCGAAAGACACGCCAGCACCGCCTGTTCCTCTGGCGCGGCGGCCACATCGGTCCGGCTGTACAGCGGCATTCCAAGGTCTGCCGTGAGTTCTGCGTACGACTCCGATGGGGCGCGGCCCGTCCTCGCCATCAGCTCGAGCGCCAGCAGGTCCATGGCAATGCCGTCCGTGTCGGTCGTCCACGGCGCACCGTCCCGCTGCAGGAACGTGGCGCCCCCGTTCTCTTCCGCGGCAAAACCGAGCGACCCTGCCAGCAGATCGGGCGCGAACCACTTGAATCCGAACGGGACTTCCACGACCCGCCGCTGCAGGCTCGACGCGACCCGGTCGATCAGGTTGCTGCTCACCGCGGTCTTGCCGACGGCAGCCTCGGCGGGCCAGGCCGGGCGGTGCGTGAACAGGAACGAGATCGCAAGCGCCATGTAGTCGTGGGCGTTGATCAGGCCGGCGCCGCGGCTCACGATCCCGCGCCCGGCATCGGGGTCGGTGCCGAAGGCGATATCGAATCGATCGCTGAGCCCGACCAGCGCCGCCATCGCATAAGGCGACGAGCCGTTCGCCCCGATCTGTCCGTCCCGGCCGATCGGCGTACTGCGGACACTGGGATCGACGGCCCGGTCGAGGATTTCGATGTTGATGCCGTACCGGTCGGCGACCGCGGCCCACACCGCGCCGGCGGCGCCGCCCAGGGGGTCGACACCGATCCGGAGCCCTGAATGCCTGATCGCGTCCATGTCGACGATGTCGCCGAGGTCGCGGACGTACGAGTCGACGTAGTCGTAGACCTGCGTCGTGTTTGGCCGCCGTGCCCTGGCGTATATCAGGCGGCTCAGCGTTCCGCCGTCGGACTGCAGCAGACGATTCGCCCGTGCCTCGATCCAGCGGGTCACGGTGGTGTCGGCCGGTCCGCCGCTCGGCGGGATGTACCTGACGCCGCCATTCGCCGGCGAATTGTGCGCCGCCGTGACGACGATGCCGTCGGCGGCGCCGCTGGCAGGACAGCGATTGTGCGTCAGAATCGCCCGCGATACGGCGGGTGCGGGCGTACATCCGCCGTTGGCTTCGAGCATGACGCGGACACGGCTGACGCTGAGCACCTCGACGGCGGTCGTGAATGCCGGCTCGGACAGGGCATGCGTGTCGCGGCCGATGAAGAGCGGGCCGCCGATGCCGTACTGGTGGCGGTACTCGCAGATTGCCTGCGTGATGGCGCGAACATGCGCCTCGTTGAACGCGCCGCGAAGCGCGGATCCGCAGTGGCCGCCGCTGCCGAAGACGACCCGCTGGGTGCGATCGCTGACATCTGGCGTCTTGGCGTAGTACGCCGCGCGAAGCACCTCGGGATCGACCAGCGGTTCCGACGGGGCCGGGTGGCCCGCGAGCGCATTGATACTCATTTGATCACCGTGACACGTAATGACCCGCCGGCCTGGCGCTGCAGTGGGAGCGCGAACAGGACGACGGAGCGGGCTTGGACCAGGCACGCCGCTGGCGGCACGCATGGCGCCTCCTCCCAGCGACGGATATCCTCGCGCGAGTCGAGAGCGGTATCGATGCAACGGCGCCAGGACTCCCCCTTCGGCGCCGGCGGCAATTCGAAGTCGACGTCGAACCGAAGGCCCTGGCCCGGCGCGAACGGGCCGTCGGCACGGTACGCGTAAGTCTGGCCCGGCTTCAGCCCGGGCACCTGCGCGTGCCAGTAGTGGTAGGTGCGGTGGTCGGGAGGAAGGAGCGGAATCACCGCCGCCGGCGGTGTTCCATCGGCCTCGTCAAACAGGAGCAACGGGATTGCCGTGGCACGCCCGGCAAAGACGCTGAAGTTGACGCCGGCGGCGGTGGCGGTCGCACCGAGCGGCGCTGGCGCACCCGGCTCGACGCCGCGCAGGGATATTGCCTCGGCAGACTTCGACATCATCGGGAGTCCTCGGCGTGACGATCACGTCTCAGCCCTTGGCAGCAGGCGCGTGCGGCGTGTCCCCAGAGCGTCGCACCTGAGCATTCCCACCAGCTATGCGATTCCGGCACTCGTCATCAGCCGCGTCCGTGTCGCGAACAGGCAACTGCAAGCGCACCAGCGCCCGGACCGTCACCGCCGCAACGACGAGCATGATCGGTACGGCAATGACGATCATCACGATCACGCGTTGATCGGGATCGATGACCGCCGCGGGAGCCAGTGCCGCTCCCAGATTCCTCGTGCACATCCCGATTGTCAGTACGTTCCGTTGCTCGTCCGCCAGGTCCGCGCCCAGCAGGTAGGCGACGAGTGTCACGCATCCGACGAAGAGAAGCATGGCCAGGATGGCGTAGCTGCCAACCGCGTCGAGCACGCTGCGGCTGTGGACGGCGACCATCAGTACCAACAGTCCGACGGTCAGCGCGCGCGTGATCCGGGCGAGTAACGGCCGCATGCGGTCCGCGATGCCTGGACGAAGGCCGCGGATGGCCACTCCCGCCAGCAACGGCAGCAGGACCATCAGCAGCAGCGGGCGGGCGATCACTCCGGGAGCGGCCGCGCTTCCCGGAATCAGCAGCGGGACGCCAACGGGCATCAAGACGACGGTCGCCGCCGCAGTCAGGACCATGAAGGCGGCCATGTAGGCGGAATCAGCGCGGGCCAGGCGCGCGAGTGCAGGCGCAAACGGGGCGCCCGGCGCAAGCGCGAGCAGCATGAGTCCAGTCGCGTACGGCGCCGCCAGTGGCAGCGTATGAATCAGCACGTAGGCGAGCGCCGGGCAGACGAGCCACCCGACGATCAGGGTCAGGACGACGAACCGCGCATGACGCAGTGGCGCGAGCACCGCGCGAGGT
Source organism: uncultured Acidobacteriota bacterium (assembly GCA_963750995.1). Classification (GTDB taxonomy): domain Bacteria; phylum Acidobacteriota; class Vicinamibacteria; order Vicinamibacterales; family UBA2999; genus CAVVST01. The sequence goes on from CAVVST010000001.1 coordinate 763,625, forward strand.
GCGACGCCGAGGCCGGCTTCAGCAAGGCTGCTGACCACGAACACCACCACGCACAGGCTCAGCGCGGCGTCGAGGAGGTCCATCGCCAACGATTGTGGCGACCCGCCGCCGCGGGCGGCCATGCCGATCCGGCATAGCCGCCCGGCACGCCGCGGTCGTAGCGTCAACCCTTGAGGGAGATTGCCATGTCCGATAGATACATCAGGGTGTTGCTGACCGTTATTGCGCTCGAACTGCTGTGGCTCTCCCTGGACGGTTGGTCGCGCCCATTGAGTGCGCAACCTCAAGCCATGCCCGTCGTCATCACCGGTATCCGCCTTGACCCGGCAATCAGCCACCACCGCGTCCCCGTCGTCGTGGAGGGAACGGTGGTCATCTCGGCGGCAACGCCGCTGAAGATCACAGCGGATGAACCGTTGCCGGTGAAATCGGTGCCATACTCGCCCGCAGACCGGCCGGGCGAGTGACGGCCGTTTCAGCGCGTCTTGTTCAGGATCGTTCCTATCGACAGCAGCTTCGGCGGCGGGTCTGCGCGGCCGACAGATCCGTCACGATGACGGCGGAGATCATGGCATACAGGGGAAACTGCAGCCACAGGTGCAGGGCGATCTCCGCCGACACCGCGGCGGCCAGGGCGGCGCGAATCCCGAGTTGAAGCGGCGGAATGAAATTCCGCGACCCTCCGGGCTTCGACCGCCATCGTGGGCCGGCGCTACGCCTAGTAGACCGGCCCGCCGCCCACCAGAATGCCGGGGCCATCGCCCGCTCCGGTCCAGCGCGCGCCGGACCAGGGCAGACCGATGCCAATGCCCGCGCCTTCCATGCAGGCGGCGCTTGCGAGCGCCGCGAGCGCGATCACGACCGCCATCATCACGTGTCTCGATCGAGTCATTGCGCACCTCCATCATCGAATGGGAATTTCTGCAGCGCCAGCGGCGCGCCGGTGGGGTCGACGATGATGGCCAGCGACCCGTTGCGCACGCTGGCCCGCGGCGCCACGGCAATCGTCGCGCCCAATTCCTCGGCCCCGGCCGCCATGGCGGCCGGATCCGCGACCCGCACGTACGGCAGCCACGCCGACGTCTCCCGCGTCCACGGGCTGAGAAACAATCCCGCGCGGGGACGATCGGTCTGCAGCAGGTAATAGGTGAAGTTCTCGCGGGTATCGGAGACTTCGTGGCGAAAGCCGACCGCGGCGTCATAGAACGTCAACGCCGCCGCGGCGTCACGCGCCACGTAATCCATCCACAGCCAGCGGTGCAGTCCTGGGGGCGTCGCGGTCTCGAAACGCGGCCCCCCGCTCGCCAGGCCAAGCGGCGCGCCTTGCGGATCGGCGACCACCGCCACGCGCAGCTGCTTGTGCACCTTGCGCGGATCTCGAATCACCCGCCCGCCCTGCTGCCGGAATACCCCCACCGAGCCGTCCAGGTCCCGGACAACCACGTAGGCGAGCCACTGCGCGATGAAGGGGGTACCCGCGGTCGGAGTTCGGGGCACGATGCCGCCGATCGGGACGCCGTTATGCTTGATGATCGTGTAACCCGGATCGACCCCATTGGCCGCGTCGAACGTCCACCCGAACAGCGATCCATAGAACGCGCGGGAAGCTGAGGGGTTGTCCGTCACCAGATCGTGCCAGACGAATTCGCCTGGAACCGCGAGCATGCGATCGGCTGACAGAGGCTCGCGCGACTGGGGCACCGCGGCGACCCCATACAGCATCGCCGTCAGCACGGAAGCGATGACCACAGGTCGTGGCATGGTCCCAGCCTATGGTCATCCGACGGCGGCTGCTATGCGCTTGCGGTACCAGGGTCAGCGCGCGGTACCGGACGCCGTGGCCGGGACCGCCGCTCGCCGGGACGTCGTGGCGTAATAACCGCTTCGCGTGCGGGCACGCAGTCCGGGCCGCGTCTCCACCCGCACCGAGACGCGCCGATATCCGGCGCTGGCCGCGGCGGACGGGACGTATCCCAGCCAGGACCTGCTGCGAGAGCTCAGCGGCAATTTCGGCGTAGATCGGCTCGATGTCAGCGAAACCCGCCGGGGCAAACGCGCGACCGCCGGTCGGTCTCGGCAAGCTGACGCATGCCGAACCGAATCCCCTGATCGTACTGAACGTGACGCGCCGCATCCTCCGGAGGCATCGGCACGATCGTGAAAATCGTCACCGAGCTCCGCTGCGCCTGCTCGAGGACGTCGTTCAACGAGAGGCGGCTTCTCGTGTCGTCGCCATCGGTCAGGACGACGACCGCCTGCCGCCGGGCCTCGCCTTCCGGCGGCCGCGCGCGCGCAAGCTCATGCTGTGCAACGTACAGAGCCTCATACAGGGCGGTCGTTCCGCGAGCTGACGAGTTCTTGATCGCGGATTCCAGGCGGCGGGTGTCGCTGGTCAGCGGCTCCTTTATCTCCACGCTGTCGTTGAACAGCACGACTGCGGCGCGGTCGTCGCGCTTCAACGAACGAATCAGGTTCACGGCCGCGCGCTGGACCAGCCGGAGATTCGGGGCCATGCTGCTGCTGGTGTCCATCACCACCATGAGATCGAGCGGCGCGGTGATCGAGACGAACGTCGCCACCTGCTGCCGCTCGCCTTCCTCGTAGACGCTGAAGTCCGCGGCAACCAGGTCGGACACGAAACGGCGTTCCGGGTCCACGACCGACACCTGCAGGACGACAAGATCGGTCCCGGCGCGGAATGTGGCCTGCGGCGGCCCCGAACCCGATGCGGCGTTCGGGACCGGCGCCTGGGCATGCACCACGACCGCCCAGGCGCCGAGTGCGACAAGCCACTGATACGAAGGCGCGCCCGGCGTCGGCTCCGCCGGCGCGTCAGGGCAGGTTGAAGCGAACGGCATACTGCACCCGATGCGCGGAACCGGTGTCATCGTCCTCGCCGAACACCTCGCGGCTGCCATACAGATACTCGACCCCGGTCCACGCGCGGTCACCGAGGAACCAGTACAGAAGGTTTACCGACCCGTACTCGAGACGCTTGTTGACGATGGAGGTGTAGAACTCTTCGTTCGAAGATGTCGGCGACGCTGTAGACGCGCGTTGGTGGACCAGCGCTGCCGCCCAGAAGTGCTCGTATCCGCCCATGAACGCGATGCCGGCGACGGCGTGCAGCTTCCCGGTCTCGTCGGGTACCGCCGTCAGTGCCGCCACGGTACCGGCCGATGCCTTCGCCGTAAGTAACCACGCCATAGGCGGAGTCGCTTTCCGAACGGGATGAACTTCACCGACGCCATGGTCCCCCACAGCGTGACCGTGTCGCGGTCGGTGTTGCCGCCCGCGTCCTCTACGGCGGAGCGGAAGCTGGCCGCGCCGACGAAGCCTGAGGTCGTGAGATGGCCGCGTGGGAAGTCGAAGCGGACGCGTCCGACGATGTCGGGCATCGGGTACTCGGCCTTCCCGGGTATGTCGACGGGGAGAACGAATCGCCGACTTGTTGTCCTCGACCGCGGCCGACCAGGTCACAACCAGCCGGCTTTCTGCGTCCACCGTGCCTGGGCCTGGCGGATCTGCGCGAACGCGGTCGGCGCCTCGAAATCGATCGTGCGCGGCAGGTTGTCGTCGTCCATGAACGTGGTCCACGTCTGACCGGCGAGCAGGCCGCCCCAGGTGCCGTAGGCGTGTCTGAGGCGAAGCGCGCTGCTGGTCCCGTAGAAATCCGTCTCGATGAACATTCGCAGTTCCTGCTCTTCCACCTGTCCGCGGATATCGAGATTGAGCCGGGTTTCTTTGGCGATGGATGTTCGAATTGGTCCCTTCGATCTCGTCGACGGGAATCGTGCGCGTGTCGAAGAAATCCTCGGAACCGATTGGCTCGAAGTCGCGGATCACATCGAGTTTGACCTGACCGCCGGGCTTGAACACGAACGCACCCATCCGGAAACCGTCCGGAGCGGGCTTCTCCGCCTGTGCCGGCGCTGGTGCGGCGTCTTGTGGCGAGGCGCCGCCGGCGCAGAGACGGGCGCGGCCTCGGGTGGCGACGACGGCTCCGCCGGGGCTGTTACAGCCCCGGCCGCGGGCGGTATCGGCTCAACGCTGCCGGCGGTGTCCTGCGCTGCGCAGATCCACGGCAAGGCGATCAGCGTGGCGGTCGAGGACGAGGGTTCGAACAGCGCGAGCTGTTGCGGTGCTCATGGTCATGGCTCCGATCCGGGTAATCCAAATTACGAACTGGCAAGGGTCATAAGGAGGCGGCGCGTGCGGCGCCGCGGGAGGGCTCCAGCCAGCGCCGGGCGGCCGCCTCGGTGGCGAAGTACGCAATCGGCACGCGCCGAAGCGGCTGCGCCATCAGCGTGAGCATGGCGGGCTTCCATTCCAGGTCGCCGAAGATCCCGATTTTCGAGACCCCCTCGTCGTCATGCAGCCATAGCGAGTGACGTTCGAAGCGCGCGTCAGGCTTCCAGCCGGCAAAGCCGTCGAGGTGAAGCAGCACGCGCACCGATCCGGCGGTCGCGATCGCAGTGCGCACGAACTGCACGAGCTCGACCTGGTCCTCGGCGGTGACGACACCGCCGAGTGTCGCCGTAACCAGGTCCGGTGGCTCGAAGTGCCTGCTGAGGACCATCCCGCTCAACGGTACGAAACGGGTATTGCAGCGACTATGCGGTTCCGGCGCTCGATTCGCGCGATGCGACCTCCACCGCCGGAAACGCATAGGCGGATCGCACACTGGTTCGTATCCTCGCCGTGATACGCCGACACCGGCATCGCATCTTTTGGGGGAGTCCGATTCATGAGCATCAAGACACAAGCGCCGCCTGCGACGACAGCCCAGCCCCCGGTCCCCAGCCTCGCTCCCGCCGACTTCTTCTCCGCAGCCGAGAGCCGCATCGATCAGTGGCGCCAGCTGTCGGCAGTCGTCCGCGCCTGGCAGGCGGCGGCCAATCGCGGCTCGTCCGAGGACGCGCGCTTCACGGACGCAGTCGAGTTGTTCGGGAGGGTGGCGCCGCTCGAGGGGTTCTACGCGTATCCGGGCCCACGGCTGCTCGGCGCGATCGAACAGGCGCTGGCGGACCGCAATGCCAGCATTTGCGCCAGGCTCGTGCAGCACGTCTCCGCGGCGCTCCTGACCGGCACCTACCGCAACGACGCGGCTGCGTGGGATCCGATGCAGGAAGACGCCGCCGGGGGGACGGACCTGCTACCGCCGGATCTGCAGAGCGGCAACGGCCACCGGCCTGTACTTCGAGGTGCTGGTCGTCACGCCCTCCGACCCTTCGCAATGGGAACGCGCGCGGCACGACCTCAAGCGCCTCCGCCGGCCCGATGACGCGTTCGTCTACGAAGTCGTCCAGGTCGGGACCTTCGAGGACGCCGATCATCGCCGCGATCTGCAACTTCAACGTCCAGGCGGTGGTGCTCAGGGACGGGTTCGAATTCCGCTCCCGCTACGACGCACCGGTATTACGTGAGTTTCTGCTGCGTCACATGCGGGCCGGAGAAGAAAGCACCGAGCCGGGCGAGCTGGCGACGACGCTGGCCCGCGCCATCAAGCGCTATCGACCGGAGCTCGACCTCTACCTGCTGACCGACCGCTCGGTGGAGGCGCTGGCCGGGAGCGACGAGGCCGCCCCGCTGCGGCGCGTCTTCCACAACGTCGAGGAAGTGATGGAGCTGCACCTCGCCATTCTCGACGGCATCAACGATCGCTACGACACGCCGTACTTCAGCAACCTGAAGAAGTACGCGCAGCGTCCAATCGGAACGTTTCACGCGCTGCCCATCGCCCGCGGCAAGTCGGTGTTCCGCTCGAACTGGATCCGCGACATGGGCCACTTCTACGGCACCAACCTGTTCCTCGCCGAATCGTCCGCCACCTCCGGCGGGCTCGACAGCCTGCTGGAACCCACCGGCACGATCAAGCGGGCGCAGGATGCGACTGCGCGCGCGTTCGGCGCCAAGCGCGCCTTCTTCGGCACCAATGGCACCTCGACCTCGAACAAGATCGTGGTCCAGGCCATCTGCCGTCCGGGCGACATCGTCATCGTCGATCGCAATTGCCACAAGTCGCACCACTACGGGTTGGTGCTGGCCGGGGCGCAGCCGTATTACGTCGAGGCATATCCCCTTACGCACTTCTCGATGTACGGCGGGGTGCCGCTGGCCAGCATCAAGAAAGCGCTGCTGGCGTGCAAGGCCCAGGGGACGCTCGACCGCGTCCGAGTGATCGACCTCACGAACTGCACGTTCGACGGGCACATGTACAACCCGGCGCGGGTCATGGAGGAATGCCTCGCGATCAAACCCGACCTGATCTTCCTGTGGGACGAGGCCTGGTTCGGCTTCGCGCGGTTCAACGCCTTCCACCGGCGCCGCACCGCCATGGGTGCGGCCGCTGCGCTGACCGAGCGCTTCCGCAGCACCGCCTACCGCGAGGAGTACGACAAGTTCAAGAAGGCCACCGGATCCCTGGATCCACAGAACCCGGCGCTGCTGACGACCCGTCTGCTGCCCGACCCGGACGTCGTCCGGCTGCGCGTCTACCAGACGTGTTCGACGCACAAGTCGATGTCGGCGCTCCGCCAGGGCTCGATGATCCTGGTGTGGGACGAGGACTTTCACCACGTTGAGGGCGTCTTCCAGGAAGCGTTCTTTACGCACACCTCGACGTCCCCCAACCTCCAGATCATCGCGTCGCTCGACCTCGCACGCCGCCAGATGGAGCTCGAAGGCTACGAGCTGACGATGCGTGCGGCGGAGATTGCGTTCCGGCTGCGGCGGGAGGTCAACGGTCACCCGCTGATCTCGAAGTATTTCCACTTCGCCTCTCCCGCCGAAATGGTGCCCGCCGAATTCCGAGCCTCCGGGATCACCGACTACGGGCGGCCGCATGCCACCTGGAAGGAACTGCTCGACTCGTGGGACACCGACGAGTTCGCCCTCGATCCGACACGGTTGACACTCGTCTGCGGCAGTGCCGGCTTCGATGGGACCCAGTTCAAGGGACTCCTGGCGGAGCGGTTCGACATCCAGATCAACAAGACGTCCCGCAACAGCGTGCTGCTCCAGACCAACATCAACAACACACGCAGCGATGCGGCGCTGCTCGTCAAGGCGCTCGCCGACCTGTCGCGCGAGATCGACCGGCGGCTCGAGGACGGCGGGCCCGCCGAGCGCGCGGCGTTCGACGCGCGTGTCCGTTCCCTCATGACGGACGTGCCGGATCTGCCCGACTTCAGCCAGTTTCATGAAGTCTTCCGCGACGCCCCTGGCGGCTCGAGCAACGAGGGGCACATGCGCGAAGCGTTCTACATGGCCTACGACGAAGCCAACTGCGAGTTCATCAAGCTGGCCAGTCCCGAGATCGACCAGCGGCTCGCCAACGGACCCGACATGGTTTCAGCCAACTTCGTGATTCCCTACCCCCCGGGCTTCCCGATCATGGTGCCAGGCCAAGTCATCAGGGCCGACACGATCGCGTTCATGCGCAAGCTGGACGTGAAGGAAATCCACGGTTATCACGCCGCGAATGGCTTGAAGCTGCTCAAACCGTCGGTGCTGACGGCCCGCACAGGGCGCCTCGCGTGACCAACGTCCAGCTCGACCTGCTCTTCACCATCCTGGCGGCGTTCGTCGGTACTCGCCGCCGGGCAACTACTGGTCGCCCAGATAGGTGTGCTCAAGCGATTCAGTATTCCGGCACCAGTGGTGGGCGGCGTGCTGGTGGCGATCCTCCTGGCGTTGGCCGACGGGTTCTTCGGCGTGAAGGTTTCCTTCGACATGGCACTCAGGGACAACCTGCTCCTCATGTTCTTCACGACCGTAGGCCTCTCGGCCGACGCCCGTATGCTCGCCAAGGGCGGACCGAAGCTATTGGTGTTTCTCGCGGCGAGCATGGCCTTCATCGTGGTTCAGAACATCGTCGGCATCGGCGCCGCCCTGGCGTTGGATCTTCATCCTGTGGTCGGCCTGCTCGGCGGCTCGATCACGCTGACCGGCGGACACGGCACGGGCGCGGCGTACGGTGCGCGGTTCGCGGATTCGATGAACATCGTCGGCGCGATGGAGCTGACAATGGCCTGCGCGACCGCAGGACTCGTGCTCGGCAGCCTGCTGGGAGGGCCGCTGGCGCAGTTTCTCGTCAGGCGCTATCAGCTATCGCCGCCCGCCGCGCCCACAGGAGCGGCGGCAGCGGAGGCAGAGCGTGATGCAGACCCGATCACGACCCAATCAGTCCTGAATACGCTCTTCGCGATCCTCGCGTCGCTGGCGATCGGCAAGTGGCTTGCGCAGCTCGTGCAGGGAACCGGGATCATCCTGCCGGACTTTCTCTTCTGCCTGCTGCTGGGCGTCGTGATACGGAATGCGTCCACGGTACTCCCCAGGGCCCGCGTGAGCGGTGCAACCGTTGATCTCCTCGGCGGCGTGTCGCTGTCGCTGTTCCTGGTGATGGCGCTGATGGGCATGAGACTCGTCGACCTCGTGAGCCTGGCTGGCCCGCTGCTGATCATTCTTTCGCTGCAGGCCATCGTGATGGCGGCGTACGCCACGTTCGTGACGTTCCGGGTGATGGGGCGGGACTACGACGCCGCGGTTCTGGCGGCGGGACACGTCGGCTTCGCGCTCTCGTCCACGGCGGCGGCCCTGGCGATCATGAAAACGATCACGGAGCGAAACGGTCCGTCGCCGCTTGCGTTCGTGATCGTGCCGATGGTCGGGGCGTTCTTCATCGACATCGCGAATGCGCTCGTCATTCAGGGCTATCTCGCCCTGCCCTTCTTCGGGTTCCCGACATGATGAGATGGCTCGTCTGGTGGCTGTGGGTGGTCGTTGCGCTGGCCGTGCTGATCTCGGCTCCCGGGTGTGCCCGGGGCGCCGACGAGTCGCGGCTGCGTCAGGATACGCAGGAGCGGCTCGACCAGGGTGTGAAGCCCGGGTTGTTGAAGGTCGTCGGGCTCCGCCGTGAGGGAAGCGCGCCGCTGCCGGCTGGCGAGTCAGGCGCGCCGCGCGTGGTGGTCTACTTCAATACCACGCTGGAGGTGGCCGAGGACTACCGCTTCGGCGGGTGGGACCAGCTCGGCGCGTCAAGCGTGGCGCTTGCCCTCGGCGCGACGGAAAACGGGATCTTCGGGCTGCAGCCGGAAAACCGCGCCGGCGACCGGGTGCGTGCCTATGGCAGCGCGACGTACGAGCAGAACGGTGACGGCTGGGTGCCCGTCGACGGCTGTGCCGGTGGAGGCCGCGGCCGCGCCCGACTACGACGGCACCGCTCCGCCCTCGCGCTCGAAGCAGCTTATCGATCGCCTCGCCGCCATGGTGGAGCTTCCGCCACCTGGCGTCCCACCACAGCAGGACGAGATCATCGCAGAGGAGCTCTCACGCGCGTCGGAGAATATCGAGCGGCGCGTGCAGCGGCGCGAGCACACGTTCACGATCGCCAGCGGGCCAAAGGACGGCGAGTATGCGCGGATGACCGGCGCGCTCATAGACGCCGTTCAGCAGCGTGCGCCAGGCGTCAAGCTCCGCCAGCGTCATACCGAAGGCAGCGTCGAAAATGCCCGGCTCCTGGCGCGCGGCGAAGCCGACTACGCGATCATCCAGGGCGACGTCGCCGCTGCCGCCGTTGCCGGTACCGATGTCTTCTCCCGCGGCGGACCGCTGAACGGCCTCAGGGCGGTCGGCGGCCTGTTCCCCGAGCCGATCCAGGTTGTCGTGGCGGCCAGTTCGCCGATTCGCGACATCGCCGAGCTCCGTGGAAAGCGCGTGAGCGTGGGCACACCCGAATCGGGCACACGATACGACGCCGTGGCCGTGCTGGAGGCGTACGGCCTGAAGCTCGACGACCTGGCTGATGCCCGCGCCGACACCCTGAGTGATGCGATCAATCGATTGCGGCGAGGCCAGATTGACGCCCTCTTCGTCACCGCCGCAGCGCCGACCCGGCCGCTGCAGCAGCTGGCGGTCGCCACGGAACTGCGCTTGCTTCCGATCAAAGGCGCCGCCCTGGAGGCACTCGCGGCAATCCGCCCGGGCCTCACACCGATCGTGCTGCCCGCGAACACGTACCCGGGCCAGAAACATCCCGCTGCGACCGTCGCCTCTGCGGCGTTGTTTGTGACCACGGCCGATGCCCCCGACACGGAAGTGATGCGGGTGACGGACCTGGTCTTCACGCGCATGCCGAAGGAGCGCGGCACCAGCGGCACCAGCGGCGCCAGCGCAGACCTGGTCACGGTGTCGCCCGAGAACGAGCTGCGCGGCGTGACGATTCCCCTGCATCCGGGAGCCGCGCGACGCGGGCACTGAATCGGGACGCGTCGAACGGAGACTCTTCCATGTCCCACCTAGGGAATGTGCCGGTAGCGCCGCCCACGAAATAGGCTGTTCGCCGAAAGAGGCCATTCCGGCGGCGTTTCGGTCTTCTTCCCAATCGTTTTGGCACGAACGACGCCTCGAGAAGAACCGAATTACGGTTTTTGCTGTTTCCACGCCGCACTGTTTACGCTAGGATGGCCGGTCCTCAACAGGCGTCTCCTCCTTGAACTACCGCATTCTCGTTGTCGACGATCATGCACCCTGGCGGCGTGTGATCCGTTCGATGCTGACGAACAGCCCGCGATGGCAGATTGTCGGCGAGGCGGCCGATCACCTCGAAGCGATTCGAAACGCCGATGCGCTCCGGCCGGATTTGATGCTCCTCGACGTTGAACTCGGGGCGCGCAACGGAATCGACACCGCAACGGAAATCCTCGCGGCTGACCCGGACGCGAAAATCCTGTTCGTGAGCGCGCATCGATCGTGGGACATCGCCGGGGCAGCGTTGACCACGGGCGCCCGCGGCTACCTTCTGAAGCTGGACGCCGGACACGAACTGTTGACGGCGATGGAAACGATTGGCCTGGGCGGGCGGTTCATCAGCGCGGGGCTGCTCGGGCGCGCGCTCGACAGCCTCGCAGACACTTGCCGGGCACGACAGGCCGCGATGCCATGAAGCAGCGTTCTACGCCGATGACACATTGATGCTGGATGGTCTCGTCCAGTTCGCCGGGACCGCGCTCAAATCCGGCAAAACCGTGATCGTCGTGATCACGGCGCAACTCCGAGCCGAGCTCGACGCGAGAATGCGGGCTCAGGGCATCAACATCGACCTCGCCATCCGCGAGGAGAAATACCTGCTGATGGACGTGCTCGAGATGCTGTCGGCGGTCATGACGGATGGCTGGCCCGACGAAGCACGCTTCTGGAACACGGCCATGTCGTTGCTGGCGCGCGTCGCGAGCGCGTCACCAGAGGACGATCCGCGCCTGGCGGCGTGCGGCGAGGGCGCCGCATTCCTGGTGAAGCACGGCAGAATGGACGCCGCGATCCGGCTGGAGTCGCTGTGGGACGAGTTTGCGAGAACGTGTAACGTCGATATCTTCTGCCCGTACGTGATGGCACATCCTGCCCACGATCACGACGCCGACATCGTGCAGCGCATCAGCGCCGTCCATTCGGCCGTTCACGGGCACGTAGCGTCCGCCTTCAGGCGGACCCGGGAGTCCGCGCTGAAACCGGACACTGCGTACGACTGGTGTCAATGGCGTAACGGATCTCAGGGCCTCCGCGACCGCGCACGCTCTTCCCTGCACAACGCTCCTGACAGCCGGCAGTGAACGCGCGGACGAAGGACGGTGACGTGCTGTCTGTGCCCTCGACTTCGAAGCTGAAAACGTCGAAACGTCTCCCAGGTGTGTGGCACTCAGTGTGCTCAAAACCCGACGACAGACGTTGATAACGCCGGGTCAGCCGAGCGTGACAAGGAGAGTGCTGGGCCGGCTCCGCGCATGCCGATGATAAGGAAGCCATCGATAACGGAGTAGGTCATGTTTGAATGGTTCGCTGCGACACTGAAACAGTACCCGGAGATCGCCATCTTTCTCACGCTGGCGTTGGGCTACTACTTCGGCAAGTTCACCTTCAAGGGCATCGGCCTGGGGTCGGTCACTGCGACGCTGCTGGCTGGTGTCGTCATCGGGCAGATTGGGATCACCATCGCGCAGCCCCTCAAGGCGACGGTCTTCCTCATGTTCCTGTTCGCGGTCGGCTACGCCGTCGGTCCCCAGTTCGTCCGCGGCGTCGCCAAGGACGGCCTGCCGCAGGCGCTCTTCTCGGTGGTCCAATGCGTGATCTGCCTGATCGTCCCCGTCGCGATCGTGAAGTTCGTGGGCTACGACCTCGGGTACGCGGCCGGACTCTATTCCGGGTCGCAGACGATCTCCGCCGCGATGGGCCTGTCGACCGACGCCATCAACCGGATGGGCCTGGCCGCCGATCAGGCCAAGGCCCTGATCGACTCGATGCCGGTCGCCTACGCGGTGTCGTACATGTTCGGCACGATGGGCTCGGCGATCGTGATCGCCATCATCGGCCCCAAGCTCCTCGGCATCAATCTCGAAGCTGCCTGCAAGGACTACGAGCAGAAGCAAGGCGGCGTCAAGGAACTGGGCGGCCCCGGCACGGCATGGCGACGCTGGGAAGTGCGGGCATACCGCGTCCAGCTGGAGGGCGGGCGGCTGGCCTGACGTCGGCGAGGTCGAGGCGCGCGCGCGCCAGATCCAGCCGCCCATGACGGTCGGGAACCTGGCGGTCGCCCAAGCCAGGGCCGTGGCGCCCGCTGTACGCCTGTTCATCCTGCGTGTCCGCCTCGCCAACGGCGCGATCGAGGAGGCGACCGAGGACGCCGTGCTGCGCGAAGGCGACATCGTCGCCGTCGCCGGCGCCGTGAGGTGCTGGTGAACGATGCTCGGCCCTAACGCGGACGAAGTCGAGGATCAGGAGTTGCTGGCGATGCCGGTCGAGCGGCGTCGATGTCCTGGTGAGCAACAGGGCGATCGATGGCAAGACGCTGGTGGACCTGGTGCAGATGCCGGAGACGCGAGGCGTCTTCCTGCGGAAGATCGTCCGTGGCGCCACCGCCACCGTCGATCCCGATTCTGCCGAACACCACGATTCAGCGCGGCGACCTGCTCACGATCGCCGGCCGGACGCAGGACACCAACCAGGCCGTCAAGCTGCTGGGTGTTGCCGATCGTGCGATCGACGCCGCCGACATGGCGTTCGTCGGCGCTGTTCATCGTGATCGGCGCCCTGATCGGCTCGCTGGTCTTCACCGTCGGTGGAGTCCCGCTGACGTTATCCACGGCCGGCGGCGCGCTCGTCGCGGGCATCATCGGCGGGTGGCTGCGTTCGGTGCGCCCGAGCTTCGGGCGCGTCCCGACGCCCACCCTCTGGTTCATGAACTCGGTCGGCCTCAACATCTTCATCGCCATTGTCGGCATCTCCGCCGGCCCGGGCTTCGTCAACGGCCTGAAGACGCAGGGCGTCGGCCTGTTCCTGTGGGGCGCCGTCGCGACCACGGTCCCGCTGGTGATCGGGATGTTCGTCGCCAAGTACCTGTTCCGCTTCCATGACGCGCTCACGCTCGGCATCGTCTCCGGGTCGCGCACGACGACGGCGTCGCTCGGACTGGTGTGCGATCAGGCCAAGAGCCAGGTCCCGGCGCTCGGCTACACGGTGACCTACGCCGTCGGCAACACGCTGCTGACGATCTGGGGCATGGTCCTGATCATGCTGCTCGCGTGAACCCCGCGCCTTCTCTGTCCAGACTCACGAGGAAGAATCCATGGCTGTGCTGACGCCCGAACAAGACACTCTGACGCTCAAACGATACGAGAAACTCGGCCCCTTCGAGATCAAGGACTTCCTCGCCAAGGTGGCCTCGAAGTCCGCGGAGGAGTCGTCCCTCACCTACCTGAACGCCGGCCGCGGCAACCCGAACTGGGTGGCCACCGAGCCCCGCGAGGCGTTCTTCCTGCTCGGCCAGTTCGCCGTCACCGAGAGCAAGCGTGTGCTCGACCTGCCGCCCGGCGTGGGCGGCATGCCCAAGGCGGCGGGCATAGCGGGCCGGCTCGAGGCCTGGCTCGGGACGCACGCCGACATGCCGGGCGCGCCCTTCCTCCAGAGGATGGTGCCGTGGGCGGTCAAGAAGTTCGGCTTCGAGCCCGACAAGTTCGTCCACGAGCTGGTGGACTCCATCATCGGTGACCACTATCCGGTGCCGGACCGGATGCTGGTGCACAACGAACGGATCGTCCACGAGTACCTGGAATGGGCGATGTGCGGAACCCCGCGGCCGAAGGGTCAGTTCAAGATCTACGCGGTCGAGGGCGGCACCGCCGCCATGTGCTACATCTTCAAATCGCTGAAGAGCAACCGCATCCTCAACCCGGGCGACACGATCGCGCTCGGCGTGCCAATCTTCACCCCCTATCTCGAGATGGCGCACCTCGAGGACTACGACCTGCATTTCGTCGAAGTCCACGCCAAGCAGGAAAACCGGTTTCAGTACCCGGACGGAGAGCTCGACAAGCTTCTCGACCCGAAGATCAAGGCCTTCTTCGTCGTCAACCCGGGCAACCCGTACGCGGTGGCCATGTCACCCGACACGATCAAGAAGATCGGGGCCGTGCTGAAGAAGCGCCCGGATCTCATCCTCCTGACCGACGACGTCTACGGCACCTTCGTGCCAGGCTTCCGTTCGCTGATGGGCGAGTTCCCGAAGAACACCATCGGCGTCTACTCGTACAGCAAGTATTTCGGCTGCACCGGCTGGCGCCTCGGCACCATCGCGGTCCACGAGGACAACATCTTCGACGAGATGATCGCCAGGCATCCAGAGCCGATCAAGAAGCTGCTGGACAAGCGCTACGGGGGCCTCACGCTCGAGCCGCGGAAGTTCGCCTTCATCGACCGCATCGTGGCCGACAGCCGCGACGTCGCACTGAACCACACGGCCGGCCTGTCGCTGCCGCAGCAGGTGATGATGTCGCTGTTCTCCCTGGCCGAGCTGATGGACGAGAAGAAGGACTATCAGAAGGCCTGCATCGGCATCGTCAAGAAGCGGGTCGAGGCGACGATCGAGGGGCTGGGAATCGAGGTCGGCTCGAATGAGTATTTCGACTACTACTACGGCCTGATCGATTTCGAGTTCTGGGCCCGCAAGTACCTGGGCGAGGACGTGGTCGCGTGGATGAAGGAGAACGTGCATCCGCTCGACATCGTGTTCCGGCTGGCCGAGGATCACGGCATCGTCCTGCTGAACGGCAGCGGCTTCGCCGCTCCGGACTGGTCCGTGCGCATCTCGTTCGCGAACCTCGAGGATCACGTGTACGACGACATCGGCCGGGCGGTGCGCGCCATCGCGCGCGGCTACCGCCAGGCCTACGAGGCCGCGACGGGCAAGACCGCCGAGCCGCCCAACGGTGGCAGCACGGCGGCGGCTGGGAAACGGACACGCTAGAGCGGGTTTTATTTGTGTGGGCGAGCCACGGCACCCCACCGCGCAGGCGCGGTGGGGACCCCGCCCAAAGGCTCGCCCCGCGAACCCAACAGGGTTCGCGCCACATTTGTAGAAATCCACGCTACAGCGTTGTGAAAAACGCTCTTAGGAGGCGAGCGCCTTCGGCGAGGAGGTGAGCGCCTTCGCCGGATCAACGAACTCGTAGCCAAGGTCGTTGGCGACCGCTCGGTAGGTGACCTTGCCACCGCAGACGTTGAGCCCTTGAAGGAAGTGTCGGATTGTCGAGCAATGCCTTCCGTGGTCCGCGGTCGACCAGTGCCAGTGCGTAAGGCAGCGTCACGTTGTTGAGCGCGTAAGTCGAAGTGCGTGGCACCGCGCCCGGCATGTTGGCGACGCAATAGTGGACGACGCCGTCGACGACGTAGGTCGGTTCGGCGTGTGTCGTCGGCCGCGACGTCGCGAAGCAACCGCCCTGATCGATCGCCACATCGACGAGAACCGAACCCGGCCGCATGCGCTTGACCATCTCGGCGGTCACCAGTTTCGGCGCCTCGGCGCCGACCACCAGTACCGCGCCAACGACCATGTCAGCGCCGAGCACGTACTCCAAGCAGCGCCGCCCGTGTCGAATAGACGGTCTTCAGCGCCGGACCGAATTGCCGGGCGAGTCCCCCCAGCACGTCGACGTTCCGGTCGAGGACGGTGACGTCGGCACCCATGCCCAGGGCCATCATGATGGCGTTCGCGCCGACGACGCCGCCGCCAATCACCAGGACTTTCGCCGGCGCGACGCCTGGCACGCCGCCCAGGAGGATGCCTTCGCCGCCGTGCGCCCGCTCCAGGCAATGCGCCCCCGCTTGAATCGACAGTCGGCCGGCAACCTGCGACATGGGCGCCAGCAGCGGCAAGCCGCCTTTTCCGTCGGTCACCGTCTCGTAGGCGATGCAGGTCGCTCCGCTGGCGACGAGATCCCGGCACTGCTCCGGATCGGCCGCCAGGTGCAGGTAGGTGAACAGGATTTGTCCGTCGCGCAGCATCCGGCGCTCGCTCGCCTGCGGTTCCTTCACCTTGACGATCATTTCGGTCTTGTCGAACACCGCCTTCGCGTCGCCGACGATTTCGGCGCCCGCCGCCCGGTAGTCTTCGTCGGATCGGCCGATCCCGGCGCCAGCGTCGGTTTCGACGACAACCTTGTGGCCGTGGACGATGAACTCACGGACGCTATCGGGGGTCAGCCCGACCCGATACTCGTGAACTTTGATCTCCTTGGGAACACCGACAAGCATCGTTACCTCCCGTTTCCCACCGCGGGCGAGAAGGCCTGCCGCCTGCCGTTATCGAGAGCGCCCTTGCGATCGCCGCGTATCAGCGTGCCGGCGGGAAAACCGTGACGATCACGAGCACTAGGGCTGCACCCGAACCGACGAGGTGAGGCGGAACTGCAGGCGCGTTTCTGCCGCAAGCTTCAGATGCTCCTCGGCAGCGGAAGCCACTGCGGTACCCGCGATCGCCCCAATCGTCGCGCCAATGAGCGCCCCTTCGCCGCCGCCCGCGACGCCGCCAAAGATGGCGCCAAGGCCGGCGCCGCCGCCCACTTTGCGCGCGGTACGTCTGCCTTCGCCGCCCCCTTCGACCGTCGCGTACTCGGTCGCCACCTCATAGACCCTGCCGCCGAACGAGATCGAATTGAGCTTCAGCGAGATCTGATCGCTGCCCTTGAACTGGCCCGACTGCGCGACCCTGGCCGCCTGCACGACCGCGCCGGCTTCGCGCGGAATGACGATGCGGCCGTCGAGGCTGACGGGATCGTCCACCCGCGCCTTGAAGGTCATGCCCGCCTGCGCCAGATCGACGTCGATCCCCTCGGTCAGCCGGACGTTGACAGCCGTGCCGGCCGGCACCGTCACCGCCGGGACCGCTGCCGGGTGACCGGATTGCGCGGCGCCCACGACGGTCGCGGCCGCCAGGACGGCTGTCAGGATCACGGGCGCCGAAATCTGCGTCATCGCCGTCTCCTTCGTAGTCACTTGACGAGCGGCAGCGACGCCGCGACCTGCAAGTCGACCAGTAGCTGGATCTGATTCTCGATCTGCAGCGCCTGCGCGGCCCTGATGGGCGACAGCGCCGCTTTCACCTGTTTGTAGTACTTCTGCTTGAGCGCGGTGCGTCGCGCTTCGAGGTCCAGTACCTTCAGAGCGAGCTGATCGGCGACCGGCGGCGTGAGGCTGGTGTACGCCTTGGCGTAGGCCTCGATCGCGGCCAGCCGCTCGTCATAGAGCCGGCTCAACTCGAGCTCGTGCTCACGATACACCGGCCAGAACGCCACATCCTCGCTCTCGGTGAAGGCCATCATCTGGGTGATGACCGCCACCTTCTGGGCCCGCAAATCACTGCGCAGCAGCTCGGTATAGGCGCGGAGATTCATCTCCCTCGCCTCGTCCCTCGGCACCTGCACGGCGGGACTGGTCTGCGCCATCGCGCCGACAGTAAAGGCGACGGCCGCGACCGCCGGCGCCAGAATCGCGATGCCACGGCTTCGGGTCACAAGGGCCTCCTCTACCTATCGAACAATTGTTCTCTCTTGGATGGATCGAGCCTATGCCGATCCGGCAGGTGAGGCCGGCGGGCGCGAAAGCCCGCCGCGCCGTAGGCTGCTGCGGCCGGAAGTTGGACTTGGCCTCGGGCGTCGTCTCGTTCCCGACGCCACGAGGCTGGTCGCTACTTCGCGCGGACCAGGTCGTCCAGCCAGATCACCGTCGCGCCATAATCCTGGGTGACCAGCGCGCCGCTATGGTCGATGCCGACCTTGGCGGCAGGCGCCAACTCGCCTTTGCCCCCCGTTTCCTGCAGGTCGAGGAACGCGAGCGCCACGTCGTAGCCGGCGCGCGGCTGCGCGTCTGGAAGGCCGGCGCCGACAAAGACGATCGGCTGGGCCGTCAGCACCGTCACCAGCCGTCCCGAGCCCGTCTCCCGCTGCGAGGCGAACTTGATCGCCGTGCGGCGCTCGCCCAGCTGGATCACGCCGGCATCCGGCATTGCCGCCAGCGCCCTCCGCGCCCCGGTCGTCCCTTCGCTGCGGATCGCCGCTATCAGGGCCTCGCGTTCCGCCGCCGAGGCATGACGCGTAATCGTGAGGCTGAACGGGGCGGACACCCGCGCCGTGCCCTTCTTCGCGGACGCGGTCCCCATGAAGGTTTCCGTGGGCGGCGCCTGTGCCCGCAGCAGCAGCGCCCCACCGATCACGACCGCCAGCACGACCGCCGCGGCACCCGCCCCCGGGCCGGTCATTTCTTCACCTTCGGCGGATAGTTCCTGAAGATCTTCTCCACCGCCTTGGCGATGTTCTCGTCGCGCTTCTCCGGCTTCGCGTTGGTATCGATCTCCCTCGTCCCGAGGCCACGCCAGGCGATCTGTCCCTTCGGCGCATCGACGATGTCGATGGCGAGACTCCCGACGAGGATTTCCCGGACGCGCACGTCCGTCGACGTGGCTCCCCATCCGCCGCCCCACCCCCATCCGTACCCGCCGTAAACCGGCCCGGAACTGTAGGTCGAGATGTCCTTCTGCTGGTCGAAGGCGACGTGGTACAGCACGAAGACGTCGGGCATGGTGTCGTTCCTGACAAAACCCTTCGCGGCGAGCTGGGTCTCGATCGAGGCGACGATGCGCTTGTCGATAAGAGGATTGCCGGTCGGCGTGCCGTCCTTCATCGCGTAGGTCTTGAACTGCGCGAACGAAGCAGTCTTGTCGTAGTCGTAGGTGGTCTTCTGGGCGAACACGGTGGCCGGCAGCACGATCGCCGCGACCACCCAGCTGACAATCCATTGCACTCTCATAGCGTCTCCTCGCCCTTCATGCGGGCGTCACTCTGGTCCGTATCGCTTGGATTCGCGTCCCGCGACGGCGCTGGTCGATCATCCGAGGCGTGCTCCACTCGATCCGCTGGTTCCGCCTTCGCGGTCCGGCCGCGCCACACCGAGTTTCTTGATCCGGAATCGCAGCGTGTTCGGGTGCAGCCCGAGGCGCACCGCCGCATTGCCGGCGCCGTTGATGCGCCCGCCGCATTCGCGCAGCACGCGCTCGATGTGCGTCCGCTGCACCGCGTCGAGCGTTTCCTGATCCTCGGGCGCGGTGACGGCGCTAATCCGGCGCGGCGCGCCCGCGGGCGGCGCGCCGGCCGACGGCACCTCGTCGAGCTGGAGCGTTCCGTCGGTGCTGCGAATCATCGCCCGCGCGATCACGTTCTCGAGCTCGCGTACGTTACCGGGCCAGTCGTGCTGCTGAAGCAGCTCGATGACGTGGGGCGGGATCGTGGTGATGCGGCGGCCCATGTCGCGTTGGTGTCGATGAATGAAGAACCACACCAGCGTCGGAATGTCTTCCGGTCGCTCGCGCAGCGGCGGCAACCTGACCGGAAAGACGCTCAGGCGGTAATACAGGTCGGCCCTGAATCGCCCGTCGGCGACCGCGGTCTCGAGATCGACGTGCGTCGCCGCGATCACCCGGACGTCCACGCGGCGCGTCTTGGACGCGCCGACGCGCTCGAACTCGCCTTCCTGCAGGACGCGCAGCAGCTTGGCCTGAAGCTCGGGCGCGAGATCGCCGACCTCGTCGAGCAGGATGGTGCCGCCGTCGGCAAGCTCGAACCGTCCCTGCCGCATGACCGCGGCGCCGGTGAATGCGCCGCGCTCGTGTCCGAACAATTCGCTTTCGATCAGCGTCGGCGGCAGCGCGGCGCAGTTCACGCGGATCAGCGGCTTGCGGCGGCGGCGGCTGGTTTCGTGCAGCACGCGCGCGAACAGTTCCTTGCCGGTTCCGGTCTCGCCGAGCAGCAACACGGTGGTATCGAGCGACGCCACCTGCGCGAGCCGATCCAGCGCCAGCTTCAGCTGCGCGCTGTCGCCGACGATTCCCGTGGTCTCCTTCTCGCTGCCGCGCTCAATTGCCGGCGCCGGCCGTGCCTCGGCGTCACCGTCGTCACGGGCCACGGCGGGCGCAGCGACCTGCGACACGCGATCCAGGCCGGCACCGAGAATCTCGCCGACCAGCCGCAGCCGTTCGATCACCGGCACCCGCCAGTCGGTATGCCGCTGGCGGCTGCCGATCATCAGCCCGTACGTCACCCGGGCGCCGACGATCACCGGCACCGCGAGCCGCGCTTCGACGCCGGTCGCCGCGGCGTGGGCGCGATCGATCCTCGCGGCAAACGGCACCTGCGCCGTCGGGGTGACGGCCACCACGCTATTCCGGGCCAGCCGCTGGACCAGCCACGGCATCGAGGCGAGGTCCTCGTCAGGTACAGGGCGGGTGGGGCGCCATCGCCCACGATCGCACGACCGCCGCCCTTCCTCCGCTCCGGTAGGCGATGAGCGTGCACTCGTCGGCGCTGAAGGTTCTACCGATCTCCTCGAGCGCGCTGCCGACGCAGGCCTCGACCTCGTCCTGCTGCAGCGAACTGAAAGACGTTGACAGCGTCACCGCGAGGCGCTCGAAGGGTTGCAAATCTTCGTGCGGTCCGGAACGCGATGTTGAATACGCGACCGTTGCCATGATCCCGCTCCATACGGTTAGGGCGCGGCCGGCGGTGGAAATCCACCGCCGAGCGCCAGGTGAAGAGCCACTCGATTGGCGAGCCGATCGGCACGAACGCCGATCAACTCGAAGCTGGTGTCGAGCTGCCGCGTCTGCAACTGCAGCACGTCGAGCAGATCGGTCGCGCCGACGTTGTACCGCACGCGGCCGAGGCGCAACGCATCGGAATCCTGCGCGAACACTCTCTCCAGGTACGCCTGCTGGTCGGCGAGCAGCTGTTCGCTGGCGAGGGCGGTCTCGACCTCGCTGAACGCGCGCAGCGCGGTCTGACCGTAGAGCGCCAGCGCAGCGTGCTGCTCGGCCGTGGCGATGTCCACCTGCGCCTTCAGGGCGCCGCCGGTCGAAGATCGGCGCCAAAAAGTTCGCGAACACGGTCCAGAACACGGTGCCGACGTTGGCAAGACGGAGCAGCTCGCTGGTCGATCGGCCGCCGGAGCCGGTCAAGGCCACGCGCGGCAGGCGCGCCGCCTTCGCCACCTGGATGGCATGGAACGCGGCGGCCACGCGCCGTTCCGCCGCGATCAGATCGGGACGCCGCTCCAGCAGTTCCGACGGCAGCCCGGCGGGC
Organism: uncultured Acidobacteriota bacterium; assembly: GCA_963750995.1. Lineage (GTDB taxonomy): Bacteria > Acidobacteriota > Vicinamibacteria > Vicinamibacterales > UBA2999 > CAVVST01. The sequence continues at coordinate 785,080 of CAVVST010000001.1, forward strand.
ACCGGTGGCGGCAAGCGCGGGCAGATCGGCGGCCAGGCCGAGCTCGGCGCGCGGATAGCGGCCGACGACGATCTCGAGGCCGCGAACCACCTGCTGTTCGGAGTTGGCATACACGCGTTCGAGGTGCAGCGCCCGATCGCGATCCGCGCCGGCGAGCGCCACGTCCTGCATGCTCACCTTGCCGACCCGATGCTTCGTCTGGACCAGGCGCAGCAGCTCGTCATGCACCACCGCAGCTTCCGCCGCCGTGACCCGCAGCCGCTCCGTCGCGATCGTCTGATACCACAACTTGGCGACGGTGGCGGCAAGCGACTGGCGTGCGTAGAGCAAGTCGGCATCCGCCGCCTCTCGCGCCGCGGCGGCGGATGCGGCCTGCGCGCGGACGCGTCCCCAGAAGTCGAGCTCCCAGGAGATCTCCCCGACGAGTCCCGATCGGTCCTTGATCCCGTCGCGTCCGACCACGCCGGCGCCGCCCGCGAGGGAAATCTGCGGGAGCAGCGGCGCGCGCGCCTGCGTGATCAACCCCTGGGCGACGTCAACCCGCGCGGCCGCTGCCTGGAGGTCGAGATTGTTCAGGAGCGCCTCGTCCACCAGCAGCTCGAGCTGGACATCGCCGAACGTCCGCACCCACTCGGTCATCGCCGCGCCCGTCGCGCCCGCAGGTGCCGTCCAGGCGCTGGGAACGACCGTCGTCGAAGGCAGTATTCCCGTCAGCGCCTGATCCGGCGGTGGCGGCTGCTTCACCGCGCACCCGCACGCCAGCGCCACGACGACGCCCACCGCTCCGACTCTTCGACCACAACTGAGCATGGGGATCAATGCAGGCTGATGTGGTGCTTGATGATGATCCAGTCCAGATACGCGGTCACGCGCAGGATCACCTTGCGGATGATGTGAATCATGTGGAGGTGCTTGGTATAGATGGCGCCGGTCCCCCGCGCCCCCGCGGCGAGGAACAGGTCCTTATTGGGTTCGGCGAGCTCGAGCTTGACGGCGAATCGTCCCTCCGGCAGCGGTGTGGGGCCGGTCTGCGGCAGCGTGCCGGTTAAGGGCAGTTGGCCCTGGCCCTGCGCCCAGATGATCGAATCGACCTTTGCCTTGATGATGCGTCCTGGATAGGTCGCCAGCGCGATTTCCGCCTCGTTGCCGGGTTCGACCTGGTGCAGCTCGTTCTGCCCGAACAGGGCGAGGATGATCTGGTCCTGTTCCACGAAGCTCATGACCGGGTTCAGCGGCAGCTGCGACACCGTCGAGCCCGGCCGCAGCTGCAGGTTGATCACCCAGCCGTCGGCCGGCGCATAGACGACCGTCTCGTTGAGCTTCCACCGCGCGTCCGCCAGCTGTGCCTGCACCTGCGCGACGTCGGCCTGCTCGTTGCCCGATCGGGCGCCGAGTTTCTCGCGCAGGCCGGCGGCGCGTGCCCGGCTGGCAGTGACCTCCTGCTCGGCGGCCGACAGTTGCGGCAGCAGCGCGCCCAGGTCCGCCCGCTGCTGCTCGAGATCGGTCTGCCAGCGTTCGGCCTCGAACCGGTCTCCCGCGCCCGCATCCGCGAGCTCGTCCGTCTGGCCGACGCGGAGCTCGGCCAGCTTCAGCCGGACCCGGTTGGCTTCGATCGAGCTCTGGATCGACGTGACGCGATTCAGCGACACCTCGATCTGCGCGTCCGCCGCCCGCAGCTCCTCGCGCGTGGCGCTGACGTCGGCAGTCGTCGACGCGACCATCGCTTCCAGTCGCTCCACCTCGGTACTGGAACGGACGCGGATCGATCCGAAACAGCACGTCGCCTTTGCGGACGAGGCGGTTCGGCTCGACCGGCACCTCGATCACACGGCCGGTCACGCGAGGGATTACCTGCACGACGTACTTCACCACCTGGACGTCGAGCGCCGACGGCGCGTACACGTTCAGCAGCAGGACCAGTCCCGCCAGGGCGATGATCGGAATCGTGACGACAATCACCGCGGCCGTCATCGTCCAGGCCAGCCACTTGAACTTGAAGAAGATCAGCCAGACGAAAAAGGCGTAGATGGCGAGCAGGAGAACTTCCATCTCAGTGCTCGCCCGGCATTGGTTGAATTTCCGCGAGATCCCGCTCGTGCGGCGGTGGCGGCACCTGGTCGGGCGCCGGAGGGATGACGCGGTCGGCGCCGTACGCCATCTTGTACAACACCGGCTTTGAGGTCGCCCACAGCCAGGCGAGCGGCCAGAGCAGGCCGCCGAACACCAGCGAGAGCAGGCACAGCGTCTTGATCGCCTCCGCCTGCGGATGGTGGCGGCGCTCGGCGATCTTCTCGGGGAGAATGTGCACCATCCAGAAGAGGTAGATCAGCAGCGCCGGCACGAAGATGAGAACGAAGATCGCCATGTAGCCGGCAAGGGTGTCGACGAATTCCCCGGAATGCATCTGCAGCCTCCGTCAGAAGCGGGCGCTTGTAGTCATACCGAGCCGATGGCAGCAGAGACGTAGCGCTGCCCGCGCAGGGCCGCGCGCACCGCGGGCACCAGGGCGCACCCCACGTCCCGCTTGGCGACGTAGCCGAGCCCGCCGGCTTCCCACGCCGCATCGACGAACTCCGGCTCCTCGTGCACGCTGAGAAAGACGATCGCCGCGCGGCAACCGGCGGCCCGCAACCGGCCAACGGCGTCGAAGCCGCTGCAAGTGGTCAGCGCCACGTCGATGACGACCACGTCCGGTTCGGCCGCCGGCCATTCATCCAGCAACGACTCGACATCGCGCAGCCGCGCCACGACAGTGAACTCCTCCTCCAGCGTCAGGGCTGCGTGCTCCAGCATCGGCCCGTGGTCGTCAACTACGAGCACGCGCGGCCGCGCTGCGCGATGTGACTGGTGCATGCCGTCGTGCGGCATCGACCCTCCTTAACCGGTCGCGACGGCGGCCAGGGCGTCTCATACCGCCTCTCGCAACCGCGCTGCGGCGGCCGGCTGCTGGTGCAGCGTCTGCGACGGCGCCTCGCCGAAGGTATTGCGGTACCGGCCCGCGAACCGTCCGAGCTCGTAGAACCCGTACTCCGTCGCGATATCGGTCACCGTGGTAGTCGCCGGATCGGCGGCGCAGAGCGCCTCGTGCGCGGCGTGAAGGCGCTGCCCAATCGCGTACTGCTTGGGGCTGAGCCCGAGGACGTCATGGAACGCCGCCCGCAGGGTGCGCTCACTGACTCCCGTCTCGCGGCTCAGTTCAACCATCGTCACCGGCTCGTTGACGTGCTCGCGCAACAGCTTGATTGCGCGCGTCACGAGTTCACTGCGCGTCCCGCCCTGGCGCGCGCTGTGTACCGGCCGCATCTCTGGTGCGCCCGGCTCGATCGGTGCCCGCCGCGTGTGTTGTCCGAACTGAATCAGTGACATGTGCACCACGGTACGAGGGCGTCATCCCGCTGTGAACTCGTTCAACCCCCGGTTGTGAGTGAAATAGTTTCGCGGCTCGGACTGGTACTCCTTGCAGCCGCACTGCGGGTTCTTCAAGACACCAGGTCGATCCAGTGGCGCTCTATGGCGCGTACTGTGCCCTTGGCGTCCAGTAAGCGCCACCTGGACCTCGTACCGTCCAGCTGGCAGCCCCCGGTAGGTGATGCTGTGGAAGCGCGGCGCCCGGGCCCCTTCCAGCGGGACGACGCTGCTGCGCAGATACTCGCCCGAGTCGGCGACGATCTGCAGCACGCGATTGTCATCGTTGGTGTCGATCAGCACTTCGATCCGCACGGTAGCCGGCGCAAACGCGACCGTCGGCCGCACCCGGGCATTGAGCACGACTGGTTCCGCGGCGTTCCCCGGTGAGGCAAGCACCCCACAGAGTGCCGCGCACATGATCCGCCTGGCGATTGCTGCATTCATGGTTCGCGTCCCGTCACGAGGCGAGTTCAAGGCCGCCTCACTCCGAGCGTGCAACCAGCCGCGGGATCTCGCTATGCGGAACCAACCCGTGCAAACGCCGGTTCCGCATAGTCCGCTCTACGGCGGCAGCGTCATCGTGGTCAGCAGGCGCAGGACACGTCTGCCGTAACACGAAGGAGAGTGCGTGATGAGATGGTCGGCCGTGATGGTGGTGTCGGTCTTATCGGTGCTGAGCGGGGCCAATGCGGCGTGGGCGCAGGCTGAGGGAACGCGCCCGGCCACGCCGACGTTCTGGGGCGACACCGGGCTGTGGTTCGTGCCCACCGGCGAGGTCCTGCCTGCCGGCGAGTTCTCGGCTTCGGCTGCATCGCACCGAGCTCGACTTCCGACAGGGCAATACCAACGTGTCGTTCTTCCCGGTCACGGCGGGCGTCGGCCTCGGCCGCGCCGAGATCTTCGGATCGATGCGGGTGATCACGCGCATCGATCGAGACACGGTGCCGCTGCTCTTCGCCGGGCCCGCCGACGAGGCCGGCGGACTCGTCAACGAGTACCCCGACGGTGCACGAGACATGGACGGGCAACAAGCTTGGTGATCTTTTCCTCGGCACCAAGATGAACCTGACGTCGCAGCAGCATCAGTGGCCGCTGGCGCTGGCGCTCCGCGGCACGCTCAAGTTTCCGACCGGCGACCGCGACTCCGGCGCGGGAACCGGCGAGTACGACGGCTTCGTCGACGCCATCGGCAGCGGCAATGCCGGGAGCGTTGAAATGGCGGCGTTCACCGGTGTCGCGCTGCGTGGCGACCCCGACGACATCAGCGTCTCGGACGGCGTGCGGTGGGGTGCGGGCGTCGGCTTTCCGTCGCGCAGTGCAGTTGCGGGCCACCGCGGAGGTGCACGGCGAGTGGATGCTCGATGACGATGTCATCGCCCCTGCGGGCCTGATCATCGGCGACGACGGATCGTTGTCGCCGGCGGCGTCGCGCCTCAAGAACCAGGTCACCAGCACCGTCGGGCTCACCTGGCAGCATTCGAGCGGCATGCTGCTCGGCGCCGCCTTCAATTACCGGTTCGGCCTGGAGACCGACAGCACCGCGGGCCAGCCGCCGAGCGACAGTGGCGACGCGTTCGGCGTCGAGTTCCGGATCGGATTCCACCGCGGCGTCAGCGTGTTCGTGCCGCCGCCGCCCGCCGTCGCCGCGGCAACTCCCCCGCCGGCGCCCGAGGCGCCGGCGCCGCCGTCAGCCCCGGTCAACCGGCCGCCGACGGTGCGCGTCGACTGCAATCCGTGCGCACTCGAGGCTGGCGGCGCGGCCACGATCCGCGCCGACGCGACCGATCCCGACGGCGATACGTTGACGATCCTGTGGTCCACGACCGGCGGCACGATCGCCGACACGCGCGCGGCGATGACGCAGTGGAAGGCGGAAACCAGCGCCCGGCCCGGTCACGCTGACGGCGACCGTCGACGACGGCCGCGGCGGCCGCGCCACCGGCACGGTGACGATCGAGGTGACCGTCGGCGAGGACGCGCATTTTGAAGACGTGCTGTTCGATTTCGACAGCTCGCGGCTGCGGCCCGAGATGCTGCCGCGGCTCGATCCGGTGCTGGCCGCACTCACGGCGGACCCGGGGATGGCACTGGAGATCGAAGGGCACACCTGCAACATCGGCACGACCGAGTACAACCTCGCGCCTTGGCGACCGCCGCGCGCACGCGGTGCGCGACTACCTCGTGCAGAGAGGTATTGCGCCTGCCCGGTTGTCCACCGTCACGCTATGGCGAGGAGCGACCCGCGCGCGACAACAGCCAGGAGAGCACCAGGCGGCTCAATCGCCGCGCGGTGCTGGTGGTGCACGCGCCCCACCTCGACACTCGCCGCTGACCCGTCCTCCTGGGTCGGCCCGAGGCCGGAGTAGGATCAAGCTGACCGATCCTTCACTCCGGCCTCGACTCTTTTGAATTGACGAATCTACGGATCTACGGATTGACGAATCTTCTCAATCCGTCAATTCGTAAATTCGTCGATTCGTTGATTAGACGAGCCCTTCGCGCACCGCGAACTGAATCAGCGCCGCGGTCGAGTGAACCTGCAGCTGCTCCATCATGCGGTACTTGTGGAACGCGACGGTCCGCGCCGAGACGTGCAGAACCGCGGCGGCCTCCTTCATCGAGCGTCCCTCGGCCAGCAGCTGCAGCACCTCGCGCTGGCGCGGGGTGAGCTGGTGCACGGCTTTCCGCGCGTGCGGGTCGCGGGCGAGCGATCCAACCAGGTCGCGGGTGATGAGCGGGGTGACGTAGTAGCGCTGCGCCATGACCTCGCGTACGGCGAGCGGCAGCTCCGAGCCGAGCGAGCGCTTCAGCACATAGCCGTGGGCGCCGACGCGAAAGGCCTCCGCCGCCACGTCCGGATCCTCGTTCATCGTCAGCATGATGATGCGAACGTTCGGCAGCAGCTGGAGGAGCGCGCGCGCGGTGTCCAATCCGTTCAGCGACGGCATCGTGACATCGAGGATCACGACGTCGGGCCGAGCGTCTGCGCCTCCTCGAGGAACGCGCGAGGCTCGCTGAAGGTGCCGACGACGTCACACGCCGGCCCGAGCAACAGCCGGCACGCATCCGCCACCAGCGTGTGATCGTCGATGATGACAACGCGCGGCTTCATAAAGGGGCCCCCGGGGACCGCTATCTTAGCGCTGACGCCCCCGGTACCTTGCCACATTCGCCATCACGGTTCCTGGGGAACCTTGATATCACCCGACAACAGGCCGCGTTCCCACGCCTTCGCCCGCTCCGGCTGAGCAAGATGGGCGGCCTCTCGCTCACGGGCTGTCTCGCAGTGCCTGCAGCACACGGCGAATGGCAGAGCCCGGAGACGGGCTTCGCCGATTTGCTCGCCGCACCTGGTACACACCCCGTAAGTGCCGGCGTCGAGGCGTTCGATGGCTTGGTCGATGCGACGAATCGTTGTCGTCGCGAGATCGGCGAGCGCCGCGTCAAGATCGCACAATTCGCCCTCGTCAGGCTTTTGCGCGATGGTGAGATCGGCGCCGTTTTCACGGATCCGTGCGACCCGGAGCTGCAGGTCGCTGGTGAACTGCCGTCGGCGGGCCTCAAGCTCGGCGCGAAAGGCCCGGCGGTCGGCGTTGGCGGGTGCGGGTGCGGGTGCGATAGCTGTGGCTGGCATAGAGGCCTAGGCTACGACCGGCCGTAGTGCGGCCACTATGTCGAAACGGCATCCGTTCACCGGCGCCGTCCGCCGCCGCCGCCGCCGCGCATCGCGCCGCCGCTGGGGCGATAGCTGCCCGAGCGCCCCATCGACGAACCGCTGCGCATCGTCGCGGCATCCCGCGTGCGCTGCCCCCCGGCGCTCCGCGCGGCGGCATCGCGGTTCAGTTGTCCGGTCATGGCCGCGTCCCTGCGCGGGGTCGCTGCCGGCCGCTGCTGCGGCGAGCTCCGCGCGCCACTCCATTCTCCGCCGCCGCCGTATTGCTGCCAGGAGTCGCCCTGCTTGCGGTAGACGTTGCCGTCGCGCCCGGCGTAGACATTGCCGCTTCCGGTCGTGCCGACGGCGCCGCCACCCTGCGGCCCTCGCCGGCTGGCGGCCGCGCCTCCTCCGCTCGTCCGGGTCGCGCGCGTCGTCGCGCCGGTCAGGTTGCTCGTCACGCGCGAGGTGGCAGCCCAGTCATCCCCGCGGCGCACGCCCGTGGAGCCCCAGCTCCCGTACACATTCGAGCCCTGACGCGTCGCGCCGTACGCGCCCGGTCCGCGGGTTGTAGGCCCCGGCGACGCCGCGGGCGCCGTACGGACCGTACGCCGCCGCTCCGCGCGCATAGCTCCCGGTACGCGGGTTGTACCGCGCGCCAACCCCTGCTCCACCGTAGGGACCGTACACCGCCGCCCCGCGGCCGTAGCTGCCGGTCCACGGGTTGTAGCGCGCGCCGTAGCCGTAGGTCGGGTAGTGCGGGTAATACGCCGGATAGAGGCCGCCGTATCCGATGTACGGCGGGTAGTAGTAGCCCGTCCCCCATACCGCGGTCCCCCACGCCACCATCAACCCGGTGTAGGCCGCGGCGCTGGCGTACACCACCCACTCGTCATCGTCGTCCTCCACCGTCACATACGTCACGTGATGAGAGGGCGAGCTGACCGGGATCTCGTAGATCTGCTGCGGGACGTCACCGGTCACTTCCCACGGTCCCGAGGCCGTGCTCGACTGGAACCAGACGCCCTGGAAACACATGTAGTACAGGTTGCCGACCTTGAACACGTCCTTGTCGGTATTGGTCGCGCGCGCGACGCTCGTGGACTCGATCGGCTGGAACTCGGGGTCCCCCGAGTAGGCCACGTCCGGCGCGCTCACCATCTTCTTGCTGACGCGCGCGGTTTGCGGGACCTGCGCAAGGAGCACCGCCTCGGCCGCCTCCTGGGTGCCAGGTACCGACGCCAGCACGCGCGAGCGCTCATGCTCGAGCGGGATCTTGGCGAACTCTGCCGGCAGCGTCGGCGTGGCAAACGTCCACGGCCCACGGAAATCGGGAGCGCTGAACCATCGGCCGGCGACCAGGAAGTACACCGGGCCTCCCGATCCAAGACGGAACACGTCGGCTTCCGTGTTGCGGACCCACAGGAGGCGCGTGCCGCCCACCGGTTCGTACTGCGGCTGCCCGCGGAGGAGGATCAGTTCCGCGGGCTTCGTGCTGACGAACACCGTCGGCAACGCCGATGCCGCAACCGTACGCCCTGGCAGGGCGGCACGCACCTCTTTCCAATTTTCATCGGCCGGAAGCTTCGCGAAGCTCGCGGGCAGCTGGCCGGCGGCCACCCACGGCCCATTCAGGTCGGACGCCTTCATCCATGTGGTCTCGTGCCGCAGGAAAAGCGTCTTTGACGAGGGATGCTCGAACAGGTCCCAGTTGGTGTTGACTGCGACGCGCAGCTCGTTGCCCTGAATCGGACTCCAGACAGGGTTGCCGTCAAGGTTCACGACCACGGCGGGGCGCGTGCTGAAGAACACCACAGGGGGATCGGCTTTCACGCCGTCGACATTCTTTGGCCGGATGCTGCTGGCGTCGAGATAGGCGAGCACGCGATCGAGCGCGATGACGCGCTCGCGGACTGGCATGCTGGCTTTGATCGCCGCCACTGCGGCGCCAGCCTGCTCTCGGGTGGCGCCCGGAAAGTTCGACCGGATGATGCCAAAGCTGGAAAAATCAACCAGCCGCTGTTCAACCGAGACGCGCGTGTGCGCTTCAGCGGTGATCGTGCCGAGCTGCGGCATGGTGCTCCCCTTCGGCAGGTACGAGACGGCCGCAAGGAGCGTCATCTGCTGCTGGTTTTCCCAGCTCATGATCTGCGGTTCGTAAATCACGATCTCCGCGCCGTCCGGCGCCACATAGCGCCGCGGCCATCCGCCGTCGGGCTGGGCGGGCGCCGCTGGTGCAGCCGCTCTCTGCACTGGTGCAGCCGCACTCTGCATGAATGCGCCAAGCGCACCACCAGGCGCCATCAACAGCGCCACCACCGACAACGAGACGAGAACGGTTCGCCGTGCCGACCTGCGCGTACCCATAAAGGCCTCCCCGCGATAGCTTTAGCTTGATGCACTGCGGGCGAACGGGCCTATGCCAAAGCGGCCGTGACCTCGTCCGCCGGAACTGCATAGAGCCTCACGTGGGCCTCTCGGTAGGCTGACTCTCATCGCGCGTGAAGGACCAGGTGAGGTCATCGGAGCGCGCGAAAAGGAGCAGGACATGAAGAAGGTATTGTTCGGAGCGTTGCTCGTCACGCTCGTGGCGGCCACGCCGGCGCGGGCCCAGAGCGGCATTTATGAGGATCGTTCAGTTCACTTCAACATCGGCGGCGGATTCACGATGCCGATGTCAGACATCTCAGATCGGTTCGGCACAGGTGGTGGCTTCAACATCGGGCTGATCGTCGAGCCCAACCGGTATTCGGGCTCCAGTTCGAATACTCGTACAACGGCCTCAACGGCCATGAGACAGACGTGCCGCTCGCCGTCGCGCCGATCGCGGCAATTCTCACCAACGGGGTCATTCAGTCGCATCACTACATGCAGTACCTGAATGCGAACGCATCTTTTTCAGGTGGGGTCGCGGTTCAAGGCATACGCGGTGGGTGGGGGAGGCATGTATTACCGGTCGGTGAGCCTGACGTCGCCGGACGTAGGCTTCACCACCTATTGCGATCCCTACTGGTATGTCTGCGAACCCGAGTTGCGTCCCGATCGATCGCGTGCATTGGCGATCGCTCCTCGTGGGATCCCGGCATCAACGTCGGCGGCGGCGTGACCTTCGCACTGGGCACGGAGGCGGTCTTCTACGTGGAGAGCCGGTGGCATTACATGTGGGGCCCCGAGTTCACCGACATAGACGGCGTGGTCCAAAACGCCAACGGCCAGTACCTTCCGGTGACATTCGGATTCCGCTTCTAAGCTGCCGGGGAGCGGCGCGCGCCACGGATACCCGCGACGCTCCGCCGTTCCCTGCGCGCTTTGCTATCCCGCCGCTTGCGGCCACGGGTGAGGACGGATCATGCAGTCGACCGCACCGAGTGCTGAAGTGCCGATCGAGCCGTTCCTCACCGCCGCCGACGCCCGTGATCTCCTTCACTCTGCCGTTGAGTGGCTCCCCGTCGGCGTGCTCGTCGTCAACGGCGACGGGGTGATCGCGGTCGTGAACCGTGAAGCCGAACGCCTGTTCGGCTATGGCGGCGGCGAAATAATCGGGCAATCGATCGAACTCCTCGTGCCGGATGTCGCACGCGGAGACCACGCAGCCTTTCGTCGCGACTTCACCGCCCGGCCGCACCCCCGGGCGATGGGGGCGGGCCGTGAAGTGTTCGGGCGCCGGAGGGATGGAGCGGAGGTGCCGATCGAAGTCGGCTTGACGCCGATTCACGTGAACGGCTCGCCGTTCGTGCTGGCGTCCGTGAGCGACCTGACCGAACGCCACCGCGCCCAGATCGCGCTCGACGAGCGGCTCGCGTTCGAACGTTTCGTCGGTGAACTGGGCGCCGAATTCGTGAACATGCGCCCGGAGGAAGTCGATCGCGCTCTCCAGGACGCCCTCCGACGCGTGGTCCGCACGCTCGGCGTGGACCGCAGCGCGCTGTTCCAGGTTGACGACACCGGCGATTTCGTCCACACGCATCAATCGACTCGCACCGGATGCCTGCCTTCGCTGCCTCGTGTCTCGGCGCGCCGGGAATTTCCGTGGCACCTGTCACAGATTCGTAGCGGAGCGGTGGTCAGCTTCGCCGCGGTCGACGACGTGCCCGACGCCGTCGATCGGGAGAGCCTTCGTCGTCTCGGTACGAAGTCGGCGGTCACGCTCCCTCTCAGCGTCGCCGGTCAGACGTGGGGAGCCCTCAGTTTCAGCACCGTGCGAGAACAGCGATCGTGGGCGTCTGATGTGATCAACCGCCTGCGCGTGGTCGCCCTGATCTTCGCCAACGCGCTCGCGCGGCGGCTGGCCGATGAGCGGCTGCAACAGACGGTTGGCGCCATGACGGCGCTGCGCGACCGGCTGCGCGACGAGAATCGGTATCTGCGCGACGAACTGCAGCGACTTGCCGGCACACATCCCATCGTCGGCCACAGTCTCGCGGCACGGCGGACGCTCGCACAGGTGCGCGAGGCGGCGGCGACCGATGCTCCGGTCCTGCTGATCGGGGAAGCTGGCACCGGAAAGGCGCTGCTCGCGGCCCGCATACACGATCTGAGCACCCGGCGTGAGCGGGCGATGGTGCGCGTGAATTGTGCCGCCACGACCGCACTGATCGACGGCCGGCCGTTCGCCGGCGAGCAGGACCTGTTCGCGAGCGACGACCATGGCCAGGTTGGCCGCCTCGAGCTCGCCAATGGTTCGACTGTGTTCTTCGACGAAATTGTCGATCTGTCGCTGGAGGCGCAGGCGAACCTGAGCCGCATCCTGGAGCACGGCCAGATCCAGTCACCCGGTCACGACGGGCCGGTGCCACTCGACGTGCGGATCATCGCGGCCACCCGCGAGGACCTGCAGCGATGCATCGCCGAGGGAACGTTTCGGGAGGACCTGTATGTCCGTCTCAATGTCTTTCCGATCCACGTGCCGCCGCTGCGGGAACGCCGCGACGATATCCCGGTGTTGGTGTGGCGGTTCGTGGATGAATTCTCGATGGCTTACCGCAGGCCGATTGACGCCATCGACCAGGCGTCGATGACGGCGCTGCAGGCCTACTCCTGGCCGGGAAACGCCCGCGAACTACGTAACGTCGTCGAGCAGGCGATGATGGGCTCGACGACCCGGCGCCTCCGCATCGCCGTGCCCTCGAACGATTCCATCCCGCGGCGTCGAAAAAGCCGCTCCGACAGTCTCCGTCACGCGTAGCTGGCCTGACCCGGCGTGACCCTGGACCCGTTTTGGGGTATACAGGGCAGCCGGGTGTAAGCTACGCCATTGCCGGGGTCCGAGTCACTGACGCGTCTCTGGACCGAGCTGCGGACTGACGCGCGCTCGTGGGACCAGCTCAAGCTCCCGCTGCTCGTATTCGTCGGTTATGCGCTCGGAGCACAACTCGGAATGGTGCTCCGCATGCCGGACACCATCACCTCGGTCGTGTGGCCGCCGAACGCCATCCTGACCACGGCGCTGCTGTTTACGCCGCCGCGGCGCTGGCCAGTCGTGTTCGCCGCGGCGTTTCCAGCACATCTGCTGGTCGAGCTGGGAGCCTTCCCCTGGCCGCTGGTCCTCGCCTTCTTCATCACCAACTGCAGTGAGGCGCTGCTTGCGGGGGTCGGCGTGTGGCTGTTCAGCGACGCGCCATCGCGTTTCGACACGCTGTCTCGAGTCTCGGTCTTTCTCACCTGGGGCGTAGTGTTCGCCCCGGTGGTCTCGTCATTTTTCGACGCGGCGGTCGCATCCATCCTCGGCGGCCAGGACTACTGGTCGGTTTGGAACGTGCGCGTGCCGTCGAATGCGCTGGGAGCCGTCGCGATTGTACCGGCGCTCAGCGGCGTGTTACATACCGGCTACGGGGCCCTCGTGGCGTTGCCGCGAACGCGGTTGCGCGAAGCCGCCAAGATCGGCGCCGGCATCCTCGTCGCCGCGCTGGTGGTGGCGACAGACATCGGCCATGAGGGCTTCGCCGGCATTCCCCTGGTGCTCTTCCTGCCGTTCATGCTGTGGGCGGCGGTGAAGTTTGGAACCGCAGGGGCGGGCCTGGCGCTACTCGCGACAGTACTCGCCGCGATAGGATCGGCTGTCTACGGCCACGGCCTCCTTGAGTATGTTGCGCCCGACGATCGCGTGCGCGTGCTGCAGGTAGCGCTTACTGTCGTCGCCCTGCCGCTGATGTGTCTTGCCGCGCTCGTCGAGGAGCGAAAGCGGGCGGAGGACGCGCTGCGCATCAGCGACGTGCTGAAATCCGCAATCCTGAACTCGCTGCCAAGCCACGTCGCCGTGCTCGATCGTGACGGCCGCATCATCGCCACCAACGAGGGCCGGATGGGCGCCAACAGGGACACGACCCGCGTGGGCGACTCGTATCTCGACCTCTGGGCGGCCGGTGAGCGCAAGGGAGAAGCAACGGCCATCAGTGCGCTGAAAGGCGTGCGTAACGTGCTCGACGGCACCAACACGAACTTCTCGATGGAATATTCCACCCACACCCCTGACAGCGACAACTGGTGGTTAATGCGCGCGGTCCCACTGAAACGGCAGGCAGGTGGAGCGGTGGTAACCCACACAGATGTGACCGAGGCGCACAGGGCGGAGTTGGACGCGCGCCGCAACCGCGATGAACTGGCCCACTTGTCCCGCGTGTTCGTGGTGAACGAACTGACGACCTCCCTCTCGCACCAGTTGAGCCAGCCGCTCACCGGCATCGTCGGCAATGCCCAGGCCGGCCGCCGTCTCCTCGACGTGAAAAAGACGGGCGTGGGGGATTTGCGCCCGATCTTCACCGACATTCTCTCGGACGCGGCGCGTGCCACTGACCTGGTTCGCGGACTCCGCGACATGATGCGAAAGGGCTCGAGCGAGCAGGAAGCGGTCGCGATCAATGCCGTCGTGGAGGAAGCGTCGAGAATCGTGATGAGCGATGCCGTCATCCGCGGCGTGTCGCTGCAGCTCGAGATATCGCCGTCGCTGCCTCAGGTCACCGGCAATCGGGTCCAGCTTCAGCAGGTGATACTGAACCTGCTGCTGAACGCACTGGACGCCGTGACCTCGCGCGCCGGGTTCCCGCGCATCGTCAAGCTGTCTACGCACAAGCGCGAGCCGGATGGCGTTGTCGTCTCAGTGTCAGACAATGGTCCGGGCCTGCCGGCCGCCGGTGACACCATTTTTGAGGCGTTCTATACGACGAAGCCGTCGGGAACCGGGCTCGGCCTGTCGATCGCGCGTTCGATTGTCGAGGCCCACAGCGGCACTATTCACGCTCGCAACCGGCAGGGCGGCGGCGCCGTTTTCCAGGTGACGCTCCCGCCGGCCACGGATTAGCGGCTGTGACCCAGCAGGTAAGGAACTAGATGAAGACACAAAAGGCGACGGTGCTGGTGGTTGACGACGACGCATCGGTCAGAGTGGCACTGTCGAGGCTCCTGATGTCGGTCGGCTACCGCGTGGAGACGTTCGCGGGCGCGGCGGAATTCCTCGAGAAAGCTTCCCGGACCGCGCGAGGGTGCATCGTGCTCGACGTGAAGATGCCGGTAACCAACGGCATCGAACTGCAGCGGCAGCTTGGAGGCGCGGGAATCGACCTGCCGGTGATCTTCCTCTCAGCGCACGTCGACGTGCCGCTGACTGTGAATGCGATGAAGGGAGGAGCCCTCGAGGTCATCATCAAGCCGTTTGACGAGCATCAACTGCTGGACGCGATCCAGAACGCGGTTGAACAGGACCGGATGCGGGATCTGCACCGCATCGAGAGCGTGCAACTGCGGCAGCGGCTCGACGCCATGTCCCCGCGCGAGCGCACCGTGATGTCGCTGGTCGTAACCGGCATGCTGAATAAACAGATCGCCGCGCTTCTCGGCATTTCCGAAAAGACCGTGAAGGTACACCGCGCGCACGTGATGACGAAGATGCAGGCGTCTTCGCTGCCGGAACTGGTTCGCATCGCGGACCGTCTTGGGCTCGCACCAGACATTCCTGTATCCGATCCGAAACGAGCCGACAGTCTCAGCCGCTAGCCTAAGGTCCAATAGCCAAACCCCTTGCCAGTCAGTAATCTGCCGTCGCACCCTGCTCCCCGGGGTGATCTCGAGCGTGGCACATCTTTCGCTGACCTGGTGGCGCATGGCTGGTACAAGTCCCGGTTTACGAGCGGCTCGGCGTCACCTTCGAATGGTGAAAGCGGATATGCCTCACGACGTCGCCGCGGCGGTGAAACGACTGGCCGACGCGCTCCTGGAGCCGCACGGAGCAGCGGATCCGGCCACAGTGCTCGAGCATCTCCGGTTGGACCTTCACGCAAGCGACGCGTTCCTGTGGCTGTGCGACGACGCGCGCGCCTCGTGCGCGCTGCATGCAGGCGGCAGCGACGTCTCCAATTCCCTGGTCATCGCCTTTGACGAAGGAACGGAGATTGCCGCCCGGCTCGGCGCCAGCGGCAGCGTCTTCTGCCGCGCCGGCGAGGTTTCAGGCCTCGAATCGTTCGTTCCCTCCGACTTCCGCTCGTACGCCGCGACCGCCGCCGCCGGTCGCGACGGCGCCACGGCCGTGCTGGCCGTCGCCTGGCCCGACGTGAATCCGAAGTGGGAGGAAAGCGATGCCGGCCATCTGAGAATTGCGGCAGCGTTGCTCTCGCAGGCGCTGTCCAGCGCCCCCGCTCCCGACACGAAAGCCAGGCTGTCCGAGGCGATCGCTGCCTCGGTCGCCAGCCGCATCGCGGTCGTCGACCGGAGCGGCGTCATCGTCGCCGTAAATGCCGCCTGGACTGACTTTGCGACCAGGCATGGCGCCGTTCCTCCCTCGCTGGACATCGGCGTGAACTACCTCGACGTGTGCCGGCACGCAGCCGCGGTCGGCGAGGCCGAGGCCCGGGCGGTGACGGAAGGTATCGAGGCCGTGTTCCGCGGGTCTTCGGAGACATTCTCGACCACCTACACATGCGACGTGCCCGGCGAAGAACGCTGGTGGATTGTCACGGTCACCCCGTTGCGCCACGTGGCGGGAGGCGCGGTGATCGAACACCTGGCGCTGACGCATCCGACCGTCGACGACCTGGCGCAGCGCCTGGGGAACCGCGAGTTCGAGCGACTGGCTGAGGCGGCGCCCGTGCCGGTCTGGATTGCCACTGGCGACGGCCGGCTGTTGTACAGCAACGAACAGTGGCCATCAGAATCGCTGGCGTCGGGTGCGGCACGCACGCGGATGTGGACCGAGCCGATTCATCCTGAGGATTGCGAGCGGGCGTCAGCCGTGTTTCGCCTGGCGGCGTCGCGACGCCGGCCGTTTCACGCCGAGCTGAGGGTACGTTCGACGGACGGCTCGTACCGCTGGTGGAGCTGCCGTGCCGCGCCGCGGTACGCCGCCAGTGGAGAGCTCGAATGCTACGTCGGCGTCTGCTCCGACGCGATGATGACACGCACGTGGAAGTCGGCCTTCGACCATGTCGCTGGCAAGCTCGTGGCGGCACAGGAATCGGAGCGCATCAGAATCGCCCGCGAGCTGCACGACGACCTGGGCCAGCAGACTGCGGTTCTCGCCTCGAAGATCGACATGCTCAGCCAGAAGGGCATGGAGAATTCTCGTCTTGCCATCGACGAAATCCGGACGCGAGTCCGGGAGATTGCCGGAACCATCCACAACCTCTCGCACCAGTTGCACCCGGCGAAGCTGCGGCTGCTCGGCCTGGTACGAACGCTCGCGGCGTTGTGCCGCGACGAGTCGCTCGGCAGCGGTGTCGCGGTGCGATTCGCGGCGGCCGACGTACCTGGCCAGCTGCCGGAAGATATCTCGCTCTGCCTGTTTCGAGTGGCGCAGGAAGGCGTTCGCAACGCACTCAAGCACAGTGGCTGCACGACCATCAACGTCATGCTGTCGGCGACGCCGTCGCGAACCGTGCTGGAGGTCTCTGACAACGGGTCCGGATTCAATCCGCTCGAGCAGTCTGCCGGGCTCGGGCTCCTGACGATGCGCGAACGCGTGCAGCTGGTTCGAGGCGTGCTTTCCGTGCAGCCCCTGCAACCGCACGGCACCACCGTCAGAATCGTGGTGCCGCTGAACCGGGACGCTGACAGCAAGGCGCCACACATGCCATCAGGCGTTGCCGTGCCGCATCCAGCTTCTGCGTCTGCTCCCTCGGGCACGACCGGCATTCGCACTCCAAGATCCTGAATCGACTGGGTGATCGACGCGACGACATCCGGTGACGCGCGCACCACCGACCGTGAGGTGCGGCGCTGCCCGGAGGGCGTCGCGTATCGTGCGCAGCTATGCGCCGCGGCGGTACACAGCTTGCCCCACCTTGTCCCATGCACCCGCGCCGCCCTCGCCTTCGGATCGCCCTGCCCGCCCTTCTCGTTCTCATCGTTGGCGCGGCCCTCACGCCGGTGCCTGCGGCGACCGGTACGTTCCGCGACGACGACCCGCTGCGGGTCGAGCACAAGACGCAGGACTCCCGCGCCGGGAGCGGGACATCATCTCTCCACCCTTCGACAATCTGACGCCGTTCGGCGCGACAGCAACCGCGTCGGCGGGGAGAACTGACTCCCCTGTCCCATTACCGCAGGTCAAGAATGCGTACGTGTGCATCGACATCGCCGCGATCGAGCCGCCGGACTGCTCGTGGACGCCAGTACGCGTCTATTTTCGCCGTGGAGTGGAAGGATGGACCCTCGTCGGTCTGGATCGGACCAGAGCATGACTGTGTGCGTGGACGTCGACACCGCGGCGCCGACAGCATCGGTGCATGCCGCCAGTGTCTGGCTCGGTCAAACCGGGCTGCGCGTGAGCCGGCTGGGACTCGGGCTCGCCGCCCTGGGCAGGCCCGTATACATGGCGGCCGGGCGCGAGGCCGACCTGGGAGCTGACCGATCGGTCGCAGCCATGCGGCGTCGCTGCCAGTCGATGCTCGACGCCGCATATGCCGCGGGCGTCAGGTACATCGATGCGGCGCGGTCGTATGGCCTGGCCGAGCAGTTCCTGAACGGCTGGTGGAATGCGCGTGGACTTCCCGATCGCGCGCTGACTGTCGCATCAAAGTGGGGCTACACCTACACCGGCCGCTGGGATCCCGATGCGCCCGTCCAGGAAATCAAGCACCTGACCGTGGAGACGCTGCGGCGCCAGGCCTACCAGAGCGGCGTCATCCTGGGTTCACGGCTCTCGCTCTATCAGATCCACTCCGCGACGCTGGACAGCGGCGTTCTCGAGGATCGCGCCGTGCTGGCCGAGCTCGTCCGCCTGCGCGAGAGCGGACTCTGTATCGGGCTGACGGTGACCGGCCCTCGTCAGGCCGACACCATTCGACGCGCGCTCGAAGTTCGTGTTGACGGCGTTCAGCCGTTCCAGACGGTGCAGGCGACCTGGAACCTGCTCGAACCGTCAGCGGGCGCCGCTCTGGCCGAAGCATCCGCCGAAGGGCTGGGGCGTGATCATCAAGGAGGTGCTGGCGAACGGCCGCCTGACGGACCGCTACGGCGGACGTGGGCCGGGCCACCTGCGAATCTATGCGAGCCGCGATCGGCGCGTCGGTCGAAACGGTGGCGGTCGCCGCCGCCCTCTCGCAGCCGTGGGCAGACATCGTGCTCTCTGGAGCCGTCACCGCCGCCCACCTGCAGGCCCATGCCGCCGCGCTCGATGTCGGCGTCGATGTCGATCATTTCGCGTCGATCGCCGAACCGGCGTCGGAATACTGGCGCCGGCGCCGGTTTCTGCGCTGGACCTGAGGTGACGGGCGTCGGTGCGGAGTCCGGCCGTTGCCGGAGGTTATTGCCGCTTGAACGTCACCGAAAACCCGATCACGTCGATGGTCCGCCCCGTCACCAGATCGGTGGCGTCGGACACTAGCCACATCTTTGCCAGGTTCAGGTGCAATTCGGCGGGACGCCCGCCCGGGAAGGTGAAGTCCATCACCCGGTAGCCGATCCCGTAGTTCGCCGCGACCTTCCAGACGCGTCCGCCGTTGCGCGTGGGCACGTTCAGGAGCATGGCGCCGGGCGCCGTGAACACCTGCAGACCGGCCTCCGACCTCGGTGGTGAAGTGCGTCCCGAGGACACCGTAGATGCCCGCCTGCCCCTGGAGCGCCGGCCACATGAGGTCCACGTGCACGTTTTCCCACCAAGTCGTCTTCGGCGGCTCCTCATGCTCGCTGATGGCGACCACGCGCACCTGGCGGATCTGCTGAGCCGGAGCGCCGTCCTCACGCCATGCGGAGAGAAGCGCGCAGGCCTGTCTCAGCGGATCGGCGTCGTCGAACACCGTCTCGCAGCGCGCCGCAAGCCATAAAGGGGGCTCAGGCTTCTCCGGTCGCTGACGAAACCCGGTGAACCATCCCGGGCTGCCGGCGGCCGCGCCACTGCTCCGACCAATCCTGCCAGGCAGAAAACGCCTCGATCCAACGCTGCAGCTCTACCCGTCGTTCCGCAATCTCAGGATTGTCGAGAGTGGCAATAGGAGCACTCAGCGCAGCAATGGGCAACGGCTGTGCTGTTAACGGTGGAAGTGGGTCCTCAACGCCCTGGCCGAATCCCGACGAAGCAGCGCCAACCAGCAATCCAACAACCGCCAGCATCCGCCCGACCGTGCCCATGGTCCACTCCCTGAACTACACGACGCGCCGACCGGTCGATTAAACCGATCGGCGACTATCACATGTGTTCAGGTAGCGTACGGACAAGATCACAGAGCGTCAATCTGGCAGTTCTGACATCTGTCAGTTCTGACAGCCGCCGAGGAGGGCGACTCTCTCCTAAAAGCGAACCCGCACTCCGCCGACGAACGGGAGCGTCCAGCGGGCGCTGTGGTTGTTGATGTCTTCGAGGCCGGTGCCGTCCAGGCCATCGATTGCGGACAAGCCGCTCATCCACCGCAGCCCGAGCTGCCCGTAGAAGCCCATGTCGACCGCCGGTCTGGTACAGCAGTCCGATATTCGGCGCCAAGCGCGACCGCGGCGGTCTGATCGTAGAAATCAGTGGCTTCGCCCGCCAGATTGACGGTCGGCGCCACCAACGTTACGTCGGTCTCATCGATGAAACCGATACCGACGAGTGCCCTCGCCATATGCGCGCAGGCTCGATCGACACGTCCACGTACTGGCGAAGGCCGACATCGAGCCCGAACGTTTGAATAGTCCGTGTATCGCCCGTACAGGTTGGACACGCCGATGTCACCCATCGCCGTGAGCTTCATCCGCCTCGCTCGACTGATAGACGAAGTTCGCGGTGACCTCTGTCGCGTCGGTGAACAAATAACCGCCGCCGAACCGCAAGTGGAGTCCCGTGCCGTAGACATCCTCGAACGAATTCGACTTGATGACGACGGCCTGGTTGTTGATCTGGCCGATCCCGCTCGAATTGATGTTGCCACTGACGACGTTATCCCAGCCAACGCCGAAGTCGAGGTTCCAGGGCGAACTCGAGGCGGCCGGTGGTTGTGTTTGCGCCTGTGCCGGCTCAACGCCAACCAACAGTATCGGGACAAGCGCGCTGATCGCGGCAGACTTCCACACCGTCGGTATCATGTGAGGCTCCTTTGCGACTGCAGACGCCGGAGCAACTCTCAGACCGCGGCAGCGCCGGGGCTTTGCGCGGAGAAACATTCGCAAATCCGCCAGTTTGCGCGTGAGAGGCCGGGCACGGCACTCGCAACTCACCGCCTGCCGTCAAGGCAGCCGCGACCCGCCGTCAGTCCGCCCCGATCACGCGGCGGAGCGGCCATGCCTGTCGAGCAGCTTCGCGATGCGGACGACGAGATCGTCGGGGATGAACGGCTTGACGAGATAGTCGTCCGCGCCGAGCGCCATGGCGGCCAGCACTTCCCGGTCCTGCCGCGGCGCCGTGAGGATGATGATCGGAACCTGTGCCGTGCGCCGGTCCCTCCTGAGATGGCGCAGCACCTCCAACCCGTCGACCACCGGCAACATCGCCCCGAGGACGATCAAGTCCGGCCGGTGATCGATCGCGATCGCCATGGCCGCCTTCCCATCGGAAGCCGTGAGCACGGTGTAGCCCTGCGCCGTCAGCTTGAATCCGATCAGGTCCAGCAGCAGCTCGTCGTAATCGGCGATGAGAATGCAGGCTGGCAGCGGCGTCCGGAGGACAGATGCTGGCTCCGGTGTGGTCGACACGTCAGGCGGGCGGCGAATTGTTCGAACCTTCGTTCCCATATGCGTGCGCGGTACTCGTTCACACCGACGAGCACGGCGTGTTTACAAGGAAGAATTCCGCGAACCATGGTGGGCGTTCTATGCGAATTCGGACGCGGCTCATCTTTTTCGGCAGGCGGCGGGTCAGTTCGCGATCGCTGCTCGCCGGAAATGCATAGCGGCGTGGTGAGGATGTGGGCGAGTCTACTGAAAACCGTCCTTAACAGAGCGCCGGCATGACGACGCGACGCGACGGTCTACCACTTCTCCGAGCGAGGTTCGCATCATGATCACATGTCAAGCGGTGCGCGAGCGCATTCGCGCCGAATATCTCGAAATGCCGGGCATGAATCTCACCTCCGACCAGGTGGCGCGGCTCTGTGGCATGGAACGATCGGCGTGCCAGACGGTATTGGATGCGCTCGTTGACGCGAAATTCCTCACCCTGACCACCGATGGCACGTATGTGCGACGGACCGACGATGTGCGCCCGGCGCGGATGGCGCCGCCGCCGCTGCATCACCATCGGCCGCGAATCATCCGTCAGGGCGAGCTGACCAGCGGCCCGGCCTCGGTCGAAAGCGACCAGTCGCCGCTGGCGACCACTCGTCATTGGCGTGCGCCCTGTCAACAGGTGACTCTCAGCCACCTATTGGCAGGGCGGACGGAATGAGGCACAGGCAGGCTCTCGGTCAGTGCAAGAGCGCCGGCAGGGTGTCGGAGAAATCCACGTACATGAACTGCGTGGCGCCGTCGAACTCGTATCCGTTGACGTCGCCCGTATCGGGCGGTTCCGGCGCTTCCCCGTTCTGCACCACCAGCAGCCCGAGCGGAAACTGGCGTCCAACCGGAACGGGCACGAAGTGGACGCCGTCGGTATCGCCGACGCCCTCGACGAAGAAGGCGCCATGGTGCCGGATGCCAGTTCGGCTCATCTCGTAAAAGTGAAAACTCGAGTCGCCCTGGCTCGACGCCAGCATTAGGATCCGTCCCGGTACGCTGGCGATGACGCTCAGACCCTCGAGATCGGCCTCGAGAAAGCGCCCGGCGTTCGCCGCCGAGCCCACGGCAACAACATCTCCCGGTTCAGGAGCGCCGTTGTACTCGCATTCGAATTCATCGTCGTCGGGCGTCGCCCGGTACGGCTGACCGAACGATCGTACCGGCTCAATCAAGCGATCGCCTGTGACCGTGACAAAATCAGGCGTCTTCTTGCCGATCGGCAGGCGATAGAGCCCGATGGTCTCGAAGGCGACGTAGAGCGTCTCGTTCACGGCATCGAAGAGCACCCCCTCCGATTGCGGCTCTTCCAGCGCTGCCTCCCGGCACGGCGTCCAGCGGTATGGCACGCCGTGTTCGTCCTTCAGTTCGAAGGACGTGCGAAAGAGAAACGTGCGCTTGATGGCGTATCCCAACCGGCCATCGGCCGCCGGCACGATCTGAAGCTGACGCGCCAGGCCGCGTTCCCGCTGTGAGACGAATATCTCGTCGGGATCACCCTGTGCCACGGTCAAGCCGTACACGGTGTTCTGATCGTCG
This sequence comes from uncultured Acidobacteriota bacterium, assembly GCA_963750995.1. Classification (GTDB taxonomy): domain Bacteria; phylum Acidobacteriota; class Vicinamibacteria; order Vicinamibacterales; family UBA2999; genus CAVVST01. Next base: position 807,788 of record CAVVST010000001.1, read on the forward strand.
ACAGGGTTGTCCCGCCAGCCTTCAACGGCGCCGGACGGCTGAAGCGGAGACGGCTGCTCGTAGCGTCTCGGAAACACACGCGGAACGTCCGGCGCGGTGATGTCCAGCAGCGGACCATCGGGATGCGTGGGATCGATCCGGTAGAAACGGACACGATCGCAGCCGCGATCGGAGACGACCGCCACGTCCCCCAGGGACGCATGCGGGTGTTTGCCGAGCCGCACGTCGTAGGCAATGTCCACGTTGTTGAAACGGCCGAAGGTTTCCCCGGTGGCGCTGTCCTCGCACGGATGGTCCGGCGCGGATTGACACCGGACGGCGTGGTGGGATCGTCCTTCGTTACCTGTGGCGCATTCGGTGGCAGCAGCGCCTGCAGGAGTTGACCGGACATATCAAAGACGAGCAGCCCCGCATCCTTGGCTGTCCCGATCAGCAGCGACCGGCGTGGGTTTTCGCGGTTCACCCAGATCGCCGGGTCATCGGCGTCGGGTGTCGCCGGCGCGTCTTCATAGTTGAACAGCGGCGAGGTCGTGATCACCGGCGCCACGACGAGGGGCTCGACGCCCCGCGCGCGAACGGCGCCGAGCGCCACGACGCATACCACCACACCGAACGACCACGTCATCGCTCGTGTCGTCATCGATTCTCTCCAAAGGCGTCGAGCGCCGCCGAGCCGATACCTGGATGGTCGGTGAAGTACCCATCGATCCCGAGTTCCAGGAACAGCTTCATTTCGGCCCGTAGATCGCCGAGGCGTCCAGGGTCCGCACCGACGCGGAAATTCAGCGGGAGAAAGGTGTTCTCCGCCCGGAACGTCCAGCCGTGGACCACGAGACCGGCGCGATGCGCATCGTGAATCAGGGTGGTCGGCGACAGCAGCGATCCCGCTGAATTCCTCGGGACGATCAGATCCTTGTTGGCGCCGACGCCGTCAGCGTACCCGGCGATGTCGGCCAGACCCGCCGGGCGAGCCATGTCCGCGTAGGTTCGCGGGTCCCCGCTCACGACGAAGTCGTACGGCTTGCCGCCGGCGTTCAGCAGTTGGACGAGCGGGACCTCTGTCATCGTCGCCAGGTCACGGAGGTTCGACACTTCGAACGACTGGATGAAGACCGGCGCGTGCCGGCCGCGGTAGCCATTGGCGTGCAGGATGGCCACGAGCGGTTCCTCGAGCGAGAGGCCGATACCGTCGAAATAGGTCGGGTGCTTGGTTTCTGGATAGATGCCGACCGGCTTCAACCTCGACTGGCGGCGCTGCGCGTTGATGGTGGCGACGAGATTGATCACCTCCTGCAGGGTTGGTATTTCGAACCGGCCGTCGAAGTTCGTCGATCGCAGTTGCGGCAGCCGCTCGCGGGCTCGCAGGGTCTTCAGCTCGGCAAGGGTGAAATCCTCGGTGAACCAGCCGGTAATCGCGACGCCGTCGATCGTCTTCGTCGTCCGGCGGCCCGGCAAATTCGGGATGGCTGGCGACGTCCGTGGTCGTCGCAATCTCGTTTTCGTGTCGCGCCACGAGAACCCCGTCCTGGGTCGACACCAGGTCCGGTTCGACGTAGTCGGCGCCTTCCTGGATGGCCAGCCAGTAGGCTTCGAGCGTGTGTTCGGGCCGGTCGCCACTGGCGCCCCGGTGGCCGATGACGATCCGGTCGTGGTCGCGGTCGCGGCGGTTGAATCCCTCGTCTGACCGGCCATCTGGATGAGCCGGGGTTGCCTGGAGGCTCAGGCCAGCAGTCACGATCGCGGCCAGTGCCGCGGCGAGCAGTCGGGGTAGCGAGCGCATCGGTTCCTCCCTGTGAGTGCGGGAGGATTTAAGCGCACGCTGGTAAACGATCAGTGAACAGCGGGTGACGTCGTGGTCACATTTGACGAGTGCAGCCCCGGGAACTATGAGGCGCGATCGACCGTCAAACCTGGAAGGCGCACATGCTTCACAGGCCTCGGATCGAACGTGTCGGCTACCTGATCGGCGCGCTGCTGCTGGTCAGCGGCCTGGTTCACGTGGCGATTCTGGCGATCACCGGAGGCTCGTGGGTCGGACCGCTGTCGCTGCGCAAGCCGGCCACGTTCGGACTGTCCTTTGGCCTCACGCTGGTCACGATCACCTGGGTCTCGTCCTATCTACGGATCGGCGGGCGGGCACGGGCGGCCCTGTTGACGGTTTTCATCGCCGCCTGCGTGGTCGAGACGACGCTGATCTCGCTTCAGGCGTGGCGAGGGGTGCCCTCTCACTTCAACGTGGAAACGATCGGCGATGCGATCGTGGCGCAGATCCTCGCGGCCGGAGGGGTGACGCTGGTTGTCGTCGTAGTTGTCCTGACGTTCATGTCGTTTCGCGCACAGCCGGCAACAGCTGCCGGCATGCGCATCGCCATCCGCATCGGGTTCGTCATCCTGGTGGGGGCGATGGCAACTGGCGGCCTGATGATCGCGAAGGGTATGCGCCTGGTCTTCGCGGGCAATCCCCAGGCTGCGTATCTGACGGGAGGGTCGCTGAAGCCGACGCATGCCGTAACCATGCACGCGATCCTGGTGCTGCCGCTGATCGCATGGGTTTTGTCGCATACGCCGCTGAGCGAACGCCGCCAAATGTGGGTGGTCAGTGTCGTAGCGGCGGGATATGCGCTGGTGGCCGGGGTTGTCGCCGTGGCCAACCTGACTGGCGCGCTGCCCTGAGTGTCGATCTTGAGGCCTGTGACTCGACTAAGGAGTGGAGGCAGGAACGAGGATGGCTCTTCACATCACACCAACGGAAAGAAGTGCGCTTCAGCTGCTGGCCACCGGCAAGGCGGGACATGAAATTGCCAGACTTCTGGGGACCGCAGAAGCCGAGCTCGAAACACGCCTGACCTCCCTTTTTACCAGGATGGGCGTCGCCGGCCGGCATGAGGCGATCAGGGCGGCGATGCGTCGTGGGCTGCTCACACGCGACTGAGCAGTGCCTCGGGTCCTCCGCCCACACGGCGCTCGTAGCGCCGCCCCATCAACGGGGACGACAGGAGGAAGTCGGCCGTCGACCGATTACACGCAATCGGTACGTTGTACACGACGGCAATGCGCAGCAGCGCCTTGACATCCACGTCGTGCGGATGAGGCTCGAGCGGGTCCCAGAAGAAGATGACGAAGTCGATTCGCCCCTCGACGATGCCCGCTCCAATCTGTTGATCGCCACCCAGCGGCCCGCTGAGGAAGCGGGTCACCGGGAGACCAAGGTCGCTCGCGATCAGCGTTCCCGTCGTCCCGGTGGCGCACAGGTCATGATGAGCCAGCGTTCCACGGTTGTATCGCGCCCAGTCAAGCAGATCGAGCTTGCAATTGTCATGAGCGATGAGCGCGACCCGCTTCCGCTCCGTCATCGGAACGCCGAGGAATCCACCCTGAGCGATCGTGTTTAAGCCGTCCATGCTGCCAGGCTAGCAGCACGACGTAACATCCGCCATCATGCAGCAACTGCGCGAGACCGACGGTCGCGCGCGGCAAGATCGTCGAGATTGTCGGTATCAGCTCCCCAATTCCACGCGCGCGCCCTCGTCGAATGCTTTCTGCAGCTCCGCTATGTCGAATTTCTTCATCTTCAGGAACGCCTGTGTGACCCGCACCAATTGCCCGGGCGTCCCCGTCTCCAACATGTCGTTCATGGCAGTCGGCACGATCTGCCACGACAGCCCGTACTTGTCCTTCACCCATCCGCATTGCTCCGCGGCGGGAACAGCGGACAGCTTCTCCCAATAGCGGTCGATCTCCGTCTGTGTTTCGCACGACACCATGAAGGAGATCGACTCATTGAACTTGAAGAGTGGTCCTGCGCTGATCGCCATGAAGGGCTGGCCGTTCAACTCGAAGGCGACGACGTCGCAATCGCCCGAGGGCGTGTCGCGCAGTGTCCTGACGCTGGTGATCTTCGAGTTGGGGAAGATCGAGCAATAGAACTGCGCGGCTTCCTTCGCTTCCTTGTCGAACCAGAGATGCGGGGTGATTGGTTTCATTGTTCTCTCCCTCAATGGTCCTACCGGTTCAGGTGTTCGACACCACGGCCGCCGCTACCCGCGCTCTCTGAGCAGCGCCTCGAGCAATTGATAGCTCTGCTCCATGCCGCCGGTCATGCCGGTCGCTACCGCCGCGTCCCGCGCCTCCTTCGACCCGAAGTCGATCACCGTGGTCACCGTCGTGATACCGCCGTCCTCCGTGAACGTCACCGACACGAGCGCTTCGCTCTGGGGATGAGCGTCGCCGACGGTCCCCGGGTCGTACGTCTCGGTATGCACGAGTCTCGATGGCGGCTGCACTTCGCGAAACGTACCCGCGAAGCCGAACTCACTTGCGTCCTTGTCACTCCGCCAGCGCCACCGGTACCGGCCGCCGACGCGCACGTCCATCTCGCACACCGGCATCGACCATCCGGGCGGACCGAGAAGCCAGCGCTGCACCAGCGCCGGTTCCGTGAACGCCCTGTAGACGAGTGTTCGTGCCGCTCTGAACGACCGGGTCACCTTGACCTCGCGATCGCTGGGCAGCGTCACCTGAGCCTTTTCCGTCGTCATCGGCATGTCGCCCCCCTTCGTGGCATCCGCGCTACCTTTTCGTCCGCCTCCGCGCGCGCGTCGACGCGAACGTCCTGTGTTGCAACTCCGCCAGAACGCCGTCGAGACGCTCGAAGTTCGCTTCCCAGCTCGCCCGGTATCGCTCGAGCCAGGCATTTGCCTCGGCAAGCGGCTGCCCTTCGAAACGTCGGGGCCGCCGTTGAGCATCCTGACCAACCGTGATGAGTCCCGCACGCTCCAGGATTTTCAGGTGCTTGGAAATCGCGGGTTGACTGATCGCAAACGGCTCTGCGAGCTCCGTCACCGACGCTTCGCCTCGTGCGAGACGAGCCAGAATGGCCCGTCGCGTCGGATCGGCGAGGGCGAGAAATGTGGCATCGAGACGTTCGGAGATGCTGTTGTTCATAGCCGTTTGGTTTAATAACTGTATGGTTATATAAAGGAGATGCTGGTGTCAAGGCTGATGGGCAATGACGCCGGTGTTCATGACGGCCCGGCCCGCTTCCTGTGCGGAGGATCAGTTGAGCGATCGACATTATGAGCTCTGGCCAATCGGCTGGGTCGAGTCTCCCCTGCTCGATCCAGAAGCGGCGCCGAAACAAGGAAATGAAGGTTCTCCAGAGGCGTGGCTGATCCTCGACGAGCGCTTGAGTGAGGGACTACGCGACCTCGAAGTGGGCGCTCAGGTCCTTGTGCTTACGTGGCTGAATCATGCCCGGCGCGATGTCTTGGTCGTGCATCCGAGGGACAATCCCGCCAGCCCGCTGAAGGGTGTGTTCAGCACACGCTCTGCGGATCGGCCCAATCCAATCGGGCTCCATCGTGTGGAGATTGTTTCGATAGAGGGCAGCAGAATCCGTGTACGAGCCCTGGAGGCGGTCGACCGAACACCGATCCTCGATCTGAAGCCCGTGCTCGATCGCCGAGCGGAGGGGTGAGTCGCCGGGTCACGAATGTCATGACGGCAAGCCCTCCACTGGAGACAGGAGCGCCTCGAGCAAGCTGACGAGCCGGCGTGCGCAGGAGCGGTCCGGGTCCAATGCTGGATCGTAGATCGTCAGCGACAGGCCTAACGCGCGCGGGTGCTTGACGAGCGGCGCCAGCACGCTGATCAGCTCACCAGGCATCGGCCCGCCGGGCTCGGGTGAATCCACCGCCGACATCACCGCCGGGTTCAACACGTCCGCGTCGATCTGAATCCAGAATCCGCGCACATCCGGGCTCGCCGCTCGCGCCAGCGATGCCGCTGCCAGCCGGCTGAAATCCTGGGTGAGCAGCTCGGAGTCCGGCAGATCGAGGATCGACGAGGCGGCCAGCGCCGCGTCCCCGTACCAGCCCGCATCGGCGTCACGGCGCCCGATGAGCGCCACGTGTCTGCCGTCCACCAGCGGCGAACGGCCCCCGAGCCGTGCGAGTGGTGTGCGGCCGCGGCCGGCGGCAAGGCCAAGTGACATGCTCGCCACCGATCCGGTCCTCGACTCCTCCGGCGTCGCGAAATCGGCGTGTGCATCCAGGTACACAAGACCCACCGGGCCATGTTCGGCCCGTTTCGCGCCGAGGAGGCAGCCCAGCACGATGCTGCAGTCGCCACCGAGGACGAGCGCGAAGCGTCCCTGGCCGATGGCCGCGCCCACGCGTACGCCAAGCGACCGCGAATACACGACGACTTCGTCCTCGTTGCGCGCCCGGTTCGGAGGGCGGACGTAATCGCGATACGGGGGCGGCGCAACGTCACCCAGGTCGATCGCATGAATGCGCTCGACGAGGCCACGCTCCCGCAACACCTCCGGAGACCTGTTGAGATGCCGCGTCTGGCCGTCGTCGTACGGGCGGATACCGATGCTCGAGGGAGCGCCAATCACGGCAACCGGGCGATCCATGGTCAGAACCCGCTCCCCGTCCCGGGACGGAAGATGCCGCGCGGGTTCGGCGTGGGCAGCAGCACGACGCTCGCTCCTGGTACACCCACCGTGTCGCCGGCGGCCAGCGGCGGCGCCTGCTGCACCGCCTCGAAATTGACGATCGACGACTCGTACTCGAGTGCGGTCTGCAGCAGGTTGACTTCCGCCTCGAGCAGGTCGCGTTGTGCCTGCGTGACGAGGAAAGTGGTGGACAAGCCAACCTCGAAGCGACGCCGCTCCGATTCCAGCCGCTGCTGCGCGAGCGTCGCGCTGGCGCGCGCCGCCTCCACCCGTTCGGCCGTGCTGTGGATCTGCCGCCCGGCCCTGCGCACGGTCTCCGCGGCCTCGACGCGCAGGCTCGAAATCCGCTGCGCCGCCTGTCGCCGCTCCACGTCGGCGCGCGCATGGCTGGCGGCCTCGAAGCTGTTGCCAAGCGGGTAGCTGACGGTCAGCCCGAAACTCCACGTCGGGTAGTCGCTCGTGAACACCTGGCCGAGGGCGTCGCCGAGACTGCTGCGGCGGGTGCCAGTGACGAGGCCCGGAAAGCCGCCACCGCGCAGGAACTGCGTGCCGCCGAGGCCGTTGCCGCGGTACGACGTTTCGAGCCGCACGTCAGGCAGACGCTGGTTGCGCAGGAAGTCGACCGTGGTTCGCGCATTCTCCAGCTGGTGGCCCGCCCGGGCGAGGTCGTAGCGATCGTTGAGGGCCTTCTCCACGGCTGCGTCGACATCGGGGAGTGCGGCGAGCGCCGTGGGGTCTTCAACGGCCTCGATCCGAACCCGCCAGAACGAGGCATCCGCCGGATCGACGATCAGCCTGCGCAGCGCGTCTTCGGCATCATCCGCCATCGTGTTGGCGCGAATCAGCCCCTCCCGTCGCTGCGCGACCTCGGCTTCCGCCTGCACCAGATCGAGCGGTGGAATCTGCCCCGCCTCGACCCGCACCCGGTTCTCGCGCGCGAGCTCCCGCGCAAGGTCGAGCGACCGCTGCTGCACCACCACGTTCGCGCGGGTTGCTTTCAGCGTCCAGTAGGACTGCTTGACCGCGGCAATCGTCTGGACGACCGCCTCACGGAAGCGCAGCTCTGAGCTCTCCTGGTTGCGCCTGGCGATGGTGTACTGCTGCCGGGCGGCATCGATCGTCCGATCCCTGAGGAGCGGCTGTGAAAACGCCAGCTGGAAGCCCGACTGCAGGCTCGGATCGAAGCTGCTGATCGGGTTGTTCGTGGTCGTCCGCGAGGTCTCCCACGAGGCGCTCCACGTGCCCGAGCCCCACGGGAGGCGCTGGCGCACACCGGTCGACGAAAACCAGTCGTCGACATCGACCCCGCGATCCCCGAGCAGGAGATTGGCCGGCGGCGTCGCGATGCTCGACCGTCCCAGTTCAGTGGAAAAGACCGGGACGAAGGCGCCACGGCTCTCGCCGACGCGCGCCGCCTCGACTTCCGTCCCGAGCCGGACGATCGCCAGGTCCGGATTGTTTTCAACCGCTCGACGGACGGCGTCTTCGAGCGTGAGCCGAACCGTGTCGACCTGCGCCGCAGCCGGCGCGGCGATTGCTCCAACCGCGATTCCCAGCAAGCCGACGATACGCACAAATGCAGTCATGCTGCCGCTCCTTCCGATGCACGCCCGGTGATGATGCCGTGCAGCGCCTCGTCCTCGTCGACGCCGATAGCCGCGTGCTTCCGCGCCACCAGCATGTAGATCGAGGGCACGACGAACAGTGTGAACATGGTGCCGATGATCATGCCGCTCACCAGCATGATCCCGATGCTGTTGCGGGCTCCCGCCCCGGGCCCGGTCGCAAATATCAGCGGGAGATGACCGAACACCGTGGCGGCCGTCGTCATCAGGATCGGCCGCAGCCGCGTGCCGGCGGCCTCGATGATCGCGGCGAGCTTGTCCCTGCCGGTTTCCTGCAGGTGGTTGGCGAACTGCACGATCAGGATGCCGTTCTTGGAGACGAGGCCGACGAGCGTGATCAATCCAACCTGGCTGTAGATGTTGAGGGTGGTCAGCTGCAGGAACGAGAACAGCAGCGCTCCAGAAATCGCCAGCGGCACCGATCCGGCCAGGATGATGAACGGATCTCGGAAGCTCTCGAACTGGGCAGCGAGCACCAAGTAGATCAACAACGCCGACAGCAGGAACATGCCGAGAAACCGGCTGCCCTCCGTCCGGAGCTGTCGAGACTGGCCGGCATAGTCGATCGTGAAGCCCTCGGGCAGGGCGGCGCTGGCTTCCTGTTCGAGGAAGCTCAGCGCCTGGTCGAGCGGGACCGGCGGCGGGATGACGCCCTGTATGCGAACGGCATTGAGCTGCTGGAATTTCTTCAGCTCGCGCGGTTCGGTGGTCGTTCGCAGGCTGGCGAACGTCGAGAGCGGAACCAGTTGATCGTCGGACCCGGTGATGTACATCTGCTGCAACTGGTCTGCTGTCAGGCGCTCGCCGCGTTTGAGCTGCGGGATGACCTTGTAGCTGCGGCCCTGGATGCTGAACCGGTTGACGTAGTTGCCGCCCATCAGCGTTGCCAGATCGAGGCCGGCCTGTCTCAAGTCGACGCCCTGCGATCGCAGCTTGTCGCGGTCGAAGACGACCTCGACCTGGGGCTGATCGAACTTGACGTCGGTGTCGGCAAAGATGAACAGGCCGCTGGCGAATGCCTTCTGAACGAGCTGCCCGGCGAACTCGCCGAGCCGCTGCGGCTCGGCCGCCGACGCGATGACGACGTCGACCGGAAAATCTCCGCCGCCCGGCAGCGGCGGCGGCACGATCGGGATGACGCGGATGCCCGGGATCTTCGACAGCGGTCCCATCGTTTCCATCACGAGCTGCTGGGTGGTCTTACTGCGCTCGCTCCACGGCTTCGTCGTCATCCCTCCGAAGCCGCCGTTGGGAAACGTGATCTGAAAAATGCTGTCGTGCTCGGGCAGCGCGTGATAGACGTCGTGAATGGCGTCGGTGAACAGCTTCGTCTGATCGAGCGTGGCGTTAGGGGCCGCTTGAACGATGCCGAAGAAGAAGCCCTGGTCCTCGGTCGGCGCCAGTTCCCGCTGTGAGAACATGTAGAACGGCACCATGAGGATCCCGACGATCGCCCAGAGGGTGAGTACCGACCGGACGATAGCGAAGCGTGCCGGCCAGGGTGCGGATGTACGCCTGCCGTACGCCGTCGAAGCGGCGGTTGATCCAACCGGCGTATCCGCGTTCGCTGTCGCCCTGGCGCAGCAGCCGGGATCCCATCATGGGCGAGAGCGTCAGTGCGACGACACCCGACACGATCACGGCTCCGGCCAGGGTGAACGCGAATTCCCGGAACAGCGCGCCCGTCAGGCCGCCCTGGATGCCGATCGGCGTATAGACCGCCGCCAGCGTGATGGTCATCGCGATAATCGGACCCACCAGCTCCCGGGCCGCGTCGAGCGCCGCCCGGTGCGGACGCTTGCCGCTGTGAAGGTGCCGCTCGATGTTTTCCACCATCACGATCGCGTCGTCGACGACCAGGCCCACCGACAGCACGATTGCGAGCAGCGTCAACAGGTTGATCGTGAAGCCCGCCACCAGCATCAGGAAGACCGCCCCGACCAGCGATATCGGGATTGCGACCACCGGGATGATCACCGAGCGCATGGAACCGAGGAACAGGAAGATGATCGCAATGACGATGAGGAGCGTTTCGCCGAGCGTCGTGACGACTTCCTGGATGGCGTCACGGATGTACTCGGTCGAGTCGTACGGGATGCCGAGCTTCATCCCCGCCGGTAGCTGCGCCTCGATCTCCGGGACGGCGTCCCGGACCCGTCCGATCACTTCGAGCGAATTCGCCGTCGGCAGCACCCAGACGCCCATGAACGTGGCCGCTTCGCCGTTGAAGCGGACGTCATCCTCGTAGCTCTCGGCCCCGAGCACGACATCGGCAATCTCGCCGAGCCGGACGACGACGCCGTCTTTCTCGGTCACGACCAGCTGTTTGAATTCGTCGGGCGTGCGAAGGTCGGTATTCGCGACCAGGTTCACCGACACCATCGATCCCTTGGTCCGCCCCAGCGCCGAGAGATAGTTGTTCCGCGCCAGCGCCTCCCGGACCGCCGCCGGGGCGATGCCGTAGGCGGCCATCCGGTCCGGCTTCAGCCAGATCCGCATCGCAAACGTGCGGCCGCCGAGAATGTCGGCCCGCTGGACGCCGCTGATTGCGCTCAACTTCGGCTGGACTACCCGCACGAGGTAGTCGGTGACCTGGTTGGGATCCAGATCAGGCGACGAGAACCCGAGATAGATCGCGGCGAACTGCTGATCGGCGGTCTCGAGCTCGATCTTGGGCGCTTCCGCTTCGGGCGGCAGGTCGTTGCGGACCTGTGCCACCTTCGCCTGGAGCTGGGTGAGCGCCGCGTTGGTGTCGTAATTGAGCTCGAGGTGCACCGTGATGGTGCTGAGACCTTGCGCGCTTGACGACTCGATGTAGTCGATGCCGTCGGCGCTCGCAATCACCCGCTCGAGCGGCGTCGTGATGAACCCCCGCACCAGGTCGGCGTTGGCGCCCACGTACACCGTGGACACGCGCACGATCGCGATGTCGCTGCGCGGGTATTGCCTCACGCTCAGCGCGCGGATCGACTGCAGCCCCGCGATCACAATCACGAGGCTGACGACGATCGCCAGAACCGGCCGCTTGATGAACAGATCGGTGAATCGCATCGCCTGTACCTCAGTTGTCTTCCGGTCTTGGCGCCGGGTCGTTGCCGGGCTGCACGGTGTTGTTCACCACGACCGCTGCTCCGTTGCGCAGCTTGAACACGCCGGACGTCACGACCTCGTCGCCGGGATCGATGCCGGATAGCACGGCGACCTGGTCGCCCCGAGCCGTGCCGGGTTTGACGAACTGCTGCCGCACGCCGCGATACGGTTTGCCGTCCTCGCCTTTCATCTCGGCGACGACGAAGACCGAATCGCCGTATGGCGCGTAGCTGATGGCCGAGGCTGGCAGTGCAATCACCCGCTCGCGCGGGCCGAGCGGGACGTCGGCCTGCACGAACATGCCCGGCCGCAGGCGGCCGCCGGGATTGGCCAGCGTCGCCTGCACCTGGACATTCCGGGTCGTCTCGTCAACCAGTGAATCGATCGCCGTCACACGCGCCGACCACTGCCCCGCCGTCACGTCGTCGGTCGTGAGGCGCACCGTCCGGCCGATGACAATCTGGCCGGCCGACTGTTGTGGCACGCCGAAGTTGACGTAGATCGGATTGAGCGACTGGAGAGTGACCAGCGGGTCGCCGCCGGCAAGGTCACTGCCCGAGATTCACCTGGCGGATCCCGAGGATCCCGGAGAACGGCGCCCGGATGGTCTTCCGTTCGATCACGGCGCGGATCTCGTCCACGCGCGCGTCGGTCTGGTTGAACTCGGCGGTGGCGCGATCGAACTCCGCCGTCGAGATCACCTTCTCGTTGACGAGCCCCTGCATCCGGTCGTAGGTCACCCGCGCGAGGTCGCGCTGCGCCTCGATCGCGGCGAGTTGTGCCCGCTCCTGCCGCGTGTCGAGAACCGCCAGCGCCTGGCCGGCCTGCACGCCCAGGCCGGATTCGAACAGAATTCGATCGACCGTACCGGGCAGGTCGGCGCTGACGGTTACACCCTGCACGGCCGCGAGCGTCCCGATCGCGCTCAGCGTGGCGGGCCACTCTTCCTGCGCCGCGACGATGGTCGTCACCGCTTCAGGCGGCGGCTGGAACGCCGCGCCCTGGGCTATTGCTGTCTGGATCTGCTGGAACTTCACGAACCCCAGCCCCGCGACGAGTACCAGCGTCACGGTCAACATCACGATCATTCGTTTTGCCATGAGTCCTCTCACCTCTTGTGCGCGAACGTGCCAGGTCCGCGAGGCGAGCCTACCGGCGGGGTCCATCGCGCCCGCGCGATGGGGTGCCGTGGCTCGCCCCACGTGAAGCCTCTTACCTGCCGACGTTGAGCAGTACCTCCGCCGTAGACGCGATGGCCGTATCGGGTCTCCTGGCCGAAAAAGGCTGGCGCGTCGTCCTTGGACTGAACCACGACAAACCGGTAATCGCCGCGCAGGCCCCAGCGACCCGCGTACCAGTTCACGCCGCCGCCAACGTTCCCTGTGAGGAAGGTCTCGGCGTCGTCGACGATGAGCGCGCGCCGCTCGAACAGCGTCAGGCCGCCGACGCCGCCCGTGACGTACGGCACAACCGAGCTCCCGGCGGGGGCCGAGACGACGAGGTTGCCGCTGTAATTCAGCAGGTGGGGTGACTTGTCATCCACCGTAAACGTGCCGACCTGCATCGTCTGCGAGACGCCGATAGCGCCGCTGACTTCCCCCTCGACCGCGAGGAAACGATTGAGATTGACGGCCACCGCACCGCCCAGGTCGTAATTACCGAAGCTCGGTGCCTGGGGGTTGTCCTTCGCTTCCGTGAAGAAGGTCGCGCCGCCGGGAATGATGGTGATGACGACGGCTCCCGGACCCGGGACCACGTCCTGTGCAAACGTCTGCGTTGCTCCGCTTACTGCCGCCGCCGCGAGAAGTACCGCAATCCAACGTGTCATGTCTGACCTCCTGAAACCCCACCACTGTGGACTTCGCGGCAGGCCCGTCACAATCAGGCAGGAGCGGGATGTTCTGCTCGGGCGTCTGCGCGACGAGCCAGCCCATCGTCAGCACGAGCGCGATCTCCGCCTTTTGGACGATGTACCGATGGGCCATGTGGGCCTCTCGAATCGGAGTGCCGCACGGGTGCAAACTGCTTGATAATTGCCAGAGGATTCACCAGGCCATGTCGACCACTGAACAGCCGGCGGCGGCGCTTCAACCAACCGGATCCGGGTGCGATTCGCAACGCGGACATCCACCTCGGGAAGCGTCGTCGCACGATCCCGAGGTGCTTCGCGCCGCTTTGCTGCGCGAATCGCTCGAGCATCGCCGCGCCGAATGCCGCGCGACGATGCAGGCCGAGGTCGTCAAGCTCGCACTGGATCTGCTGGTGCGCGAGCCGGACGTCGAAGGCTTCTTCGGCGGGTTGACGAAGACGATGGTGGAGGAAAGCGAGAGCTACACGTGCGCGGTGTGGCTGACCGACGAACGTCAACAGCAGTGCAACCTGTGGATGGCGTACGTGCAGGATCGGTTGTTCACGCCTGCGAAGGGTCTCACCGACTGCGTCGAAGGCGATCCGGAGAAGCAAGGATTCCCGTGCGAAAGCATGGCGGCGCACCTGTACGCGTACACGCCCGGCTGGAGCCAGACGATTGAATACCAGCCTGACGATCCGCGGCTGCCGGAGCCGATCCGTTCGTTCAGCCACCGGGCCGGATGCGGGTCGATTATTTCCACGCCGCTCCTGCTGGGCGCTCGTACGCTGGGCTGGATGACGATCGGAAACAAGGGCATCCAGGAACCGGACAGCCAGTGGTGGCGCGTGGTGCTGATCGAAGCCATTGCCCGCCAGGCGGCGCTGGCGCTCCACCATAGCCGGCTCGTCGAACACAGTCGTCTCGAGGAGCGTCGCAAGGGCATTCTCGAAGAGCGCAACCGCCTGGCGCGCGACATCCACGACAACCTCGCACAGGGGTTCGCAGCCATCCTGATGCAGCTGCAGGCCGCGCGGCGGCTGCACGGCAGCCTTCCGCCCGTCGTGGCGTCGAGCATCGATACCGCCGTCGAACTGGCGCGCACCCACCTGACGGAAGCGCGGCGATCGGTGGGCGCGCTTCGTCCGAACGTCGGGAGCGACGAAGACATCGCCACGGCGCTCAAGCGCCTCACGGACTTGAACCGTCGCACCACCAGCGTCCCGATCGACCTGGTGGTGGAAGAACTGCCGCGCTTCGGCGACGGTGTCGAACGCGAGATCGTCGCGATCGCGCAGGAAGCGCTCACCAACGCTGTGCGGCATTCGCGCGCCAGGCGCATCACGGTGCGCGCATCCACCGTGCAATCGGTCGGGCTGCGGCTGTCAGTCGCCGATGATGGCCGCGGGATCGCGCGGGAGCCGTCTCCGTCCGGCTTCGGCATGACCAGCATGCAGGAGCGGGCGGACCGCATCGGCGCTTCCCTCACGATCGTCACCGCCCCCCGCAACGGCACGGAAGTCGTGCTCGCGTGGGAGCCCTCGTCGCTGCCGACGCAAGTTCATGTTGCAACCTGAGGCCGGCACACACATGACGGACCCGGCCCGCATCCTTCTCGTAGATGATCACGCGCTGCTGCGGACCGGCGTGGCCAACATCATCAACCAGGAGCCGGGGCTGCGCGTGGTTGCCGAAGCCGGCAACGGCGTGGAAGCGCTCGCGGCCTACGATCAACATCACCCCGACGTGACACTGCTCGACCTCCGCATGCCAGTCATGGAGGGCGTGGAAGTCGTTCGCCGGATACGGGAACGGGATCCCGCGGCGCGGGTGATCGTGTTGACCACCTACGATACCGACGACGAGATCTCGCGTGCGCTGAAGGCGGGGGCGAAAGCGTACGTGCTCAAGGATATTTCCGCTGACAACCTCGTCAGCTGCATCCGCGACGTACTCGCCGGCAAGACCTACCTGGCCCCCGCGGCGGCCGCCAAACTCGCGGAAGGCGTCACCCGCGTGCAACTGACCCCGCGCGAGCTGTCGACGCTCAGGCTGCTCGCTGACGGCAAGGCCAACAAGGAAATTGCCAACGCGCTCGACATCAGCGAGCGCACCGTCAAGACCCACCTGGCGCATCTGTTCGAAAAACTGGGCGTGACGAGCCGCACCGAAGCCATCAAGGTCGCGACCCGCCGCGGGCTCGTTCGCCTCGATTAAGCTCGCGGAACGGCACGCCGCCTCCACCGACGCCAATTCGGCTAACCCGTCCGTCGTTGCAACGGGTTTACCTCTGCGATCTAGCATGCCGCCAGCCATGAATACCTCGAGCTGGTGATGTCGTGAGCGTTCGCGGCGTGGGTACGGTGGCCGCAGTGGAGTGTTCCAAGCTGATCGGCCAGCTGAAGGTACGCATCGCGCTGGTCGTGTGCGTGGCCAGTCCGTTTGTCTTTGCCGCCGTGATGTCTGTACAGAGTGCCCTGCCCGAGGACACCCTGTTCGGCCGGGCCGTCAAGAATTCGGGGTTCGCGACACCGCTCGTCATCCTGGGGTTCGCTGCACTCTGGGTCTTTCCCGCGTTGACGAGCGTCGTGGGCGGCGACCTGTTCTCAGCCGAGGATCGTTATGGCACGTGGGCGACCGTGCTGACCCGCTCCCGCAGTCGCGCCGAGGTGTTCGGCGGCAAGGTATTGACGGCGTTCGGCTTCTCTCTGCTCGCCTTCGCCTGTCTCGCCGTCAGCAGCGTGGCGGCTGGATTGCTCGTCATCGGTATCCAGCCGCTGATCAATCTGTCCGGCGTCATGCTATCGCCCGCCGATGCGTTCGACCGCGTCGTGCTCGCCTGGGCCTCCGCGGTGCCGCCGGTCCTCGGCTTCACGGCCCTGGCGGTGCTGTTGTCGGTGGCGACCCGCAGCAGCGCCGCCGGCATCGGGCTTCCCGTCCTGATCGGACTGGCGATGCAGGGGTCCGCGCTCATCGACGGCCCGGACGCAGTCCGGCAGATGCTCATCGCCTCCGGATTCAGCGCCTGGCACGGGCTCTTGACCGAGCCCACATACCATCGGCCGCTCGTGCATGGAGCGATCGCCAGCGCCGTTTATCTGGTCGTGTGTCTGGTTTTCGCGTACCGACTGATGCGCAATCGCGATATCGGAGGATAGGAGTGAACGCCCGAACGCCGTCGATCGTTAGAACCGCGCTCGCAACGCTGGCAATCGTCGCCGGGTCCGCCTGCGGCTCGAGCCCGATCGTGCCGGAGCGCGTCGAGCCCGCGCTTGCCGCCACCTTTGCGAACCTGGTCCACCTGCAGGTCTCAGAGATGGGACTCGAGCCGATGGCGCCGGCGGAATTTGCGGTACGGGCGAGGTGCAACAAGCTGCTCGGCGGAACTGACACCGGATCCGGCGAGTGGCTCTGCACGGTCCTCTGGGAAGGGCCGGAGCGCCAGCCGCTGCGCAACACCTACGATCTCTTCGTGACGACCGACGGCTGCTACACCGCCACCATCGAGGGGGAAGCGCTCGGCGGGCCCACGCTCAAGATGCGCGACGGCCGCGAGGTGAAAAATCTTCTGCACGCGTTCGACGGTTGCTTCGACACGACCTGACGGCTCGTCCGATCCACTTCATCCTCGAACGGTCGAGTCACACCGAACTTACAGAGTTTGATCCGCGCATTCGCGGGGTCGACACGTTTCACCTTCAGACTCTGTTCGCTCGAAGAACCCCCTCGATTCGGAACGACCGTACCGACCTTCAACGACGTAGACGTGCTGGCGGCTGGCGCGTCGGGAGAGACGACCATGCGTAAGTACTTGCAGCACAGGGCCTTGATCGGATCGATATTCGGCGCGGTGGCGCTCGCGATTGTCGCCGCGGGATCGTGGGGGCTGGAGGCCCAGCGGAACCCGTCATTGGCGCGAAGCTCGGATTTCCTGAGCTTCTCGGCGCCCGCCGGCAATCGACCCGCGACCGCGAACACGATCATCGACGGCGTGAGCGCCGCGGTGCTGCCGAACGGCCGGCTGGTGACGCCGGCCGGTGTGGAGGTCAACGTTCAGGCGCCGAAGCCGTTCGGCCTGGCGCTGTCGCCGGACGGTCAGATGCTGGCCACGCTCAACAGCGGCACCCGGCCGTTCTCACTCACCTTGATCTCGGAGATTGGCAGTTCGACGCCAGCGGTGAAGCGCGTCGATGTCAACGCCACCTTCATGGGCGTGACCTTCTCGCCCGACAGCAGCCGCGTGTACCTCTCGGGCGGCGACAACGGCAACATCTGGATCGGCGATACCGCACTCGGGAAGATCATCGGCTCGGTGAACCTGAATGGCGCCACTCATCCGCTCGATCGTCCGCTCGACGTCGTCGCCACGCCGGCGCGTCGCTTCAAGGGCACCTTCCCGGGCAACATGGTCATCAGCGGGGACGGACGCTATCTGTACGTCGTCGATCAGGGCAGCTTCAAGGTGTTCGTGATCGATACTTCCAAGATCCAGACCGGCGTCGATGCGCAGGGGGACATCCTGGAGCCCGATAATTTTCCCGCGGTCGTCGCAGGGGTCGCGGTCGGGCGCTACCCGTTCGGCATCAACCTGTCTCCGGACGACGACACGCTGTTCGTGACGCACGTCGGCGTGTTCGATACACACATCTGCGGCCGGAGAATCCGACGGGCGACCCCAATCTCGACTATCCACTGTGCTATCCGGGCGCAGGATACCCGGACGAGACGAGCCAGAACCGGCTGATTGAAATCACCAAGGTCGATCCGCGCAACCTGCCGGACGATCTTCGCGACCCCAACGGAATTCGCTGCGGCTACGTCCCCAGCGACCGCACGTATACGGTGCCGGGCCTGGGCAGTCCGAATGCGCCGCAATCATCGTCGGTTTACGTCCTCGATGTCACCAATCCGGCGAATCCGAGGCGGCAGCAGATCGTCAAGACCGGTCCGCAGGTCGGCGACGTCGAGGATACCGACAGCGGGCGGGGCCAGAACAATAACGGGCGTGGGCAGGGCAATAGCGGCCGTGGACAAGGCGACAACGGGCGCGGACGGGGCAATTCCGAGAGCGGCCTGGTCGTTTACAGCGGCAGCCACCCCAACGCGGTCGTCGTCGGCCCGCGAGCCATCTATGTGGCGAACGGCAACAACGACAGCATTTCAATTCTCGATCCGACGACCTACCAGGAGCGGGAACGGATCGGGCTGTCGCCTCTTCGCGGTCTCGACCAGATGTTGAGGGGCGTCCAGCCGGTCGGGCTGGCATTGAGCCCCGACGCGCAAACCCTCTACGTGGCGCTGGCGGGCATCAACTCGATCGGCGTCGTCCGGCTCAACGGGATGGGCGGGCGGCTGGAAGGCTACATTCCGACCGGCTGGTGGCCGAGCGCCGTGCGCGTCAGCGACGATGGCAACACGCTCTACGTCGCGAATGCACGCGGCCGCGGCGCCACGCCCAACCTCAACGGCGACGACTCGCCCAAGAACAGCGTGATCGGGACCGTGAACATCATCCCGGTTCCGTCGCAGCAACAGCTCGCGTCATATACCGAGCGCGTCTACGCCAACAACGGCTTCGTCGACGGTCGACTGCGTCACGACCCGACCAATCCGATCCCCAGTCAACTCGGAAAGCCGAGCGATCAGATCAAGCACGTCATCTTCATCAACAAGGAGAATGCGACGCACGATTTGATGTTCGGCGACATCACCAGCACGCGGAGCGGCACGCCAGTGAACGGCGAGCCGAGCTTTTCGCTCGGATACGATGCGAGCCCGAATCATCACGAGCTGGCGCTGCGGTTCTCGTTCAGCGACAACTTCTTCCTCGAGCCGTCGGTGTCGTCGGACGGCCACCGGTGGCTGACCGGTCAGTACACGGCCGAGTTCGAGGAAACGCACTGGCCGGCGGACTACGGCGGCAAGCGCGGCGACTCCGGCGACGATCCGGCGGTCTTCAAGAATTTCCCCGGCCGGATCGGCTTCACCGACGCCAACGCCTCACCCGAACCAAACGACTACAACGAGCACGGAGGGATGTACCTCCACCTGAATCGCTATGGCAAGACGTTCGTGAACTTCGGCAACGGCTTCGAGTTCGCCCTGATCGACGAGCCGCGCGGCGCCGAACCTACCGGGGCGCGCGAGCACGCCAACGTGCCGATGGAAAAGGTCGTGCGCGACAACAGCGACCACCTGTTTCCCACGTATAACACCAAGATTCCGGACGCGCCGCTGCCGGAGGACCCGACACGGTTCAACCGGTTCGGACGCTTCAAGCAGGTGTTCGAGAGCCAATACGTCGATCGCCAGAACAACCGCTGCATGCTGCCGCAGTACGTCGATCTCTACTACCCGAACGACCACGGCGGCGGCGCCACCGACATCACCAACGACCCGTTGAGACCGTGGTCCTTCAAGCGCTTCGTCCAGGACAACGACGCGGCGCTCGGCCTGACGGTCGAACTCATCTCGAAGAGCCCGTGCTGGAAGGATACGGTCATCTTCGTGGTGGAAGACGACACCCAGAACGGCATGGATCACGTCGACGGACACCGCTCGATCTTCCTGGCGATCGGGCCGTGGGTGAAGAAGCAGTACGTCAGCAAGACACACACGAGCCTCGCGAGCGTCTTCAAGACCGTGAACCTGATCCTCGGCCTGCCGCCGCTGAACCAGTACGACGCCGCGGCGACCGATCTGCGCGACATGTTCAGCGGCACGCCAGACTTCGCGCCGTACACCTTCCAGAACGTGCAGTACGCCGGCGGCGCCAACGCGACCTGGCTGGCGCTCTCGCGCGAAGTCGATTTCAGCCGACCGGATCTGGATGAAACCAAGCTGGTCGCGGCGATCATGAAGTCGGAAGGGATCCCGCGGCCGAAGTCCGCAGCGGCGAAGTAACGCCGCCCCGCCTGACCAAAGCCGGCCTCTATCCATCCACCTGAGGATGGGTAGGGGCCGTCGTGTGCGCTGTGGAGACGTTTCCAAAATGACGACGATGTAAAATTCGTGCTACATTCGCGCCGGTGGAGTCACACCCTTCGGGTCTGGCGACCGGCGGCATCTGCCCTAAGTGCCGGGGGCGCAGTGCGATAATCATCCTGACCCATTCCTCCACGTCCATGATGCTCTGTTCCCACTGCGAGCACTCTTGGGCTTCCAGCGATCCGTACTCCCCTCGGGCAATCGCATCGGAGCGGAGCCCGCGCTCGTCGACGCCCGCGGGCCGCTTCAACAAGAACCCCCAAATCCTGCGCTAGAGCGGCTTCTATTTGTATGTAGTGTCCGGCTTTAGCCGGACCGGCTTGGTCCGCCTGAAGGCGGACACTACGTCGTTGTGAAATGCCGCACTAGTCCGAGTCTTTCGCGTTAAAACGTCGTGCGGAACAATGGGCGCCCCACAACGCGCCCGGGCCACGGAATGGCCCAGGCGGCGATGGCGAAGAAAATCAGAAGCGTGACGATCAGCGTGCCGTACTTGCGGCGCGCGTCGGCAGCCCGCGCGGCACGCGCCCAACCCACGTGTACGGCCGCCATCGCCAGGACCATTGCGGTTTCATGCTCGACCCCGAAGAATCGTGCGACGGGAGCCTGCATCGTCTCGCTGAACGATTGAATGGTAGACATCCAGAAGGGACTGAATCCGAAGTACAGGACGATGCCGAGCACGAACTGCACATCGAGGGTGGTGATAAACAGTCGGGCCGCCCGCTGGTCGCTCGCAGTCCACGCACGACTGGACATCATGCCCACGAGAGCGCGCGCAAATACGATGACAGCCGCCACCAGCACGGCCCATCTCCAGTACGAGTGCACCAGTCGCAATACGGTGTAGACGCTCACACCGGGCTCACCGCGGAGGCGCAGCTATAGCGAATCGTCATCGCCGGCTGAGCCAGGGCCGGTCGTAATTGAGTCGGAACAGCGCGACGACGGTGGGGACGTCGGCCTGGCTGCGAATGTAGCAGCTGACCCAACCCGACTCCGGAAGCACATGGTGCCGCTCTGCTCTGCGCTCGGACACCAGCTGGTCACGCACGCGTACCGGAAACGGCAGATCCGCCAGTCTGTTGCCATGCAAGTGCCCGAGTTCCCGTCGGCCGACGCGAAACTCGGTGCCGCCGAATCGATGTGGCACGGCCGTCACACCCGGCCACGCTGATAGGGCGCTGACGATTTGCTCGTGGATGCTTTCGGACGTTCTCGTTCGCTCCTATTGCGGCAGACGTGCAACGGCGGTGTGCACGGTGAGGGCCGGCTCGCTGCCGTCGCCCTGGACCGCACTTTCGGTCCACGCAAAGACGAGCTCATCGCCATGTCTCGCGAGTTGCGGGAAGCCGCCGGCATCGCCGCCTTGAATGCCACTGGCCACGGGCGCCGCTTCCGATTCTGATCCCGGAAGCCTCGATGCGCCGCATCCGCAACTGCGACCGGCGGTCGGCATATTCGACCCACGTCGCCACAGCCGACCCGTCGTCCAGCACCTCGATGTCAACCCGCCCGAGCGACGCGGCATCGTCGAGACGAACGGGCGTTCCCCATGTTCTGCCGGCATCGGTCGACAGCGCGGCATACGCCTGTCCCTGGTCGTTCTTCACCGTAAACCACGCCGCCGCCGCCTGGCGCCCACTGGCACTGAGCGCGGGCCCGTTCACCGGGCACGAGTACACTTCCCAGTTGTCGTTGTGTACCGGCGTCGCGGCGGTCCACTTCCCGTTTTCGAACCGCGACACGGCGATGTCGCGCACTTCCTTGTCCGAGCGATCGCGGAACGCGATGAGGGCGCCCTCCGACGTGCCGACCGCCGTCGTCGAGCAGCATTCACACGCGCGCAGATCGACGACGCCTTCGGCCGTTCGCTTCCACTGCGCATCGTAGGCGGCGTAGCGCAGCGCCATCGGTCCACCCTCGGGAAGGGCGTCGGTCGGCTGGGTATCGCGCCCGTCGAGCCAGCTCACCCCGAGGCTGTTTCCGGGCAGCTCGAACAACGAGGCAAACGCATGCTGCTGCTCAGTGCCGTCGTGGTGCGGCATGAACGGCCGCGCCCATGTCTTTCCGTTGTCCCGCGAATACGAGACATGGAGATCGGAACCCTCGTATGAAGGGTTGGTCGAAATGAGCCAGCTCGCGACGAGCGTGCCGTCGGGTCTCCGCTGGACCGTTGGCGGATCGGCATAACTCAGGAACCAGTTGTCACCAGACGCGACCGTCGTCGGCTGGCTCCAGCCGGAGGATGTGCGTTCGGCGAACTTTAGGTGTGCCGTCGCTCCTGCGCGTTCGACCCAGCTCAGGATGATGCCGCGGTCAGAAGCGGTAAGCCGCGGTTCATTGCTGTTGGGGCCTGACGGGGCATTTACCGGCTCGATCGTCACCGACCACGCAGCAGCCGCGGCGCCAGTCGATTGCGCGTTGCTTCGTTCCTCACCGGGCCCTTGTCCGCATGCGGTCGCGCCAACGGCCGACGAAAGGAGGAGGCTGATAATCAGCTTCTGCATAGCCGATGATAGTAGCCGTAGCGCTCTGATTCCTGCCATGAAGAATTCCTGAACAATTCGTCATGATTCTCAGTATCGTTTCGGGTGCGGCAATGGCTTGCCCGCGACTTGCTTGATGGGGGACACAATGCCCGGCCAGCTTCATGACTGGATCGCCGAAACGCCCGAGTCCATCGCGGCGCGACTGCAAGGAGCGCAGGAAGCGCAGCGGCAGACACGATTCACACTCGGGATGATGACCCTCATCTCGATGATGATGTTGATTCTGTCGTACAACGCCTATCTTTCGTTTGACAGCCGTTGGATCACTCAACTGGCCGAGGAACGTCGAATCATCGTCAGTCTTGAAGAGAAGGTCCCGGTCGAGGATCTCCTGACACATCAGGCACTTCAGGATTGGGCCAACGCCAGGAACGCGACGATTGAACTTCTGGGTATCCGCGTGTCGGTGGATGATGCGCCCATCCTCGGCACGATCTCGCTGTTTGTGTTTGCTCTGTGGCTCGTGCTCGTCACACGTCGCGAAAACCACACCATCGGGTCCCTCCTCCGTGATACCGACACTCCACGCCCTGATGGCGACTCCGGTGTCCTGGACGGGAGTCCATCAGCCGCTGACCTGCCAGATCTCTACTCCAACGGCCAGCGCTGGCTCATATTTCACACGATCGCGGCGAGCAATCTCTTCGTCACTTTCGATCGGTCAATGTCGCGCATTGAGTCACTCCGGGGCAAGAACGTTCTGATGAGCAAGCCGGAAGGCGTGAAGGGACTTCCAGGCAGACTGGGGCTGGCATTTGCCCGCGACTTCTTCTTTCTGTTTCCTGTCGCGGCATCGCTCTTTGTCTTCTACCTCGATCGACTTTCGTACTTTCGATCCGATCCATTTGTTGCCGGGGCCAAACCTCTGGGAGCCGACGCCCCGCTCTATTTCGAGTCAATGGTCGTGTTCCTCGCGTGCTGGACTCCCCTGCTCGTTTCCTCCATTGCTGCGGTTCGGTATTCGAGAGGGACCGACGCCGTCCTGCGCGATTACGGACAGCGACTGCAGTCCGATCTCTTACGAAGGGACCCGCGGCCAACTCAAGTGGGCGCCTGAATCGGTACCACTCTTCGCCGAAGAGTTCCTGAGGGTTTACGGCAGGTGACGGGGCGAGGTAAAGTTCCGCAGCCCTGATCAAATCGGGGCACTCGAGGTGCTTATGAGACGCGCGAAGATGACCGTGTTTTCTTGTCTCCTGCTCATGGGAATGGCGACGGCCGTGGCGCAGAGCGCCGGCCAGGGCCGGGGTGGCGCCGCGCCGGGCCCTCTTGGCGCGGTTAACGCGCTTGGACAGGAGTTGAAACGCCCGCCGGCACCGACCGGTCCGATCCCGCGCCTGTCGGACGGCACCGTCGATCTTGGCGATGGCGTCTGGTATGGCGGCGGGTCCAGCGGCGACATCGCCACCGGATTACCGCCCGGCGAAACGCTTCCTCTGCTGCCGTGGGCGAAAGAGCTCCGTCAACACCGCACCGTGCACCAGGAAGAGGATCCTACGAACCTGTGCCTGCCGGCAGGAGTCCCGCGCGTCACACCCTATCCGTCCCGCTTCGTGCAGAACTACACGGTCAAGCCGACGCACATGTTCATCCTGTACGAGGGGACCATTCACACCTTCCGCCAGATCTTCATGGACGGACGGAAGCACCCTGCGGACCTCGAGCCGACGTGGTTGGGACACTCGACCGGTTCGTGGGAGAAGGACACGCTCGTCATCGATACCGTCGGCTACAACGACAAGTCCTGGTTCGACCATACCGGAACCCCGCACACGGAGCGGCTCCACACGACCGAGCGGTGGACGCGGATCGACAAGGGCCACATGGTCAACGCGGTCACTATCGACGATGCCGGCGCGTTCTCGAAGCCCTTCACGGTCAAATTCAACGCAACGCTCGCGCCTCCCGGCGACGAGTTGATGGAAGGCTTCTGTCAGGAGAACAACCAGTTCGGAGTAGCCGGCGGCCATCAATTCCCTTCCCAGGAGAAGAGGTAGGCCAATCGACGGCGAGTCTCGAGGAGCCGGGTCACACCCAGGGTGTGACCTGGGCTTCGCGCCTGGCGACCGTCTAAGTGCTGCCGGACTAGATAAAGGGCGAACAGAGCGTTTCTGGCTGCAGCTCGATCTCCGGCTCAATCCATTTCGGTGCGTGCTTCCTCAGATCATTCATAGGGCCGCTCCTGTGCTCGTGCATCCGCCGCATCTCGACGTCAAGGAGCGTCTGCCGTTCGACCAGCGCCTCGAGCAACTCCTCCATCGTCTGAATCTTCAGCTCCCCGATGAACATCTTCATGTCGGCGGTCAGCCTGGCGATACGTTCGTCGAGGCTGGTAAGCCTGACCATCAGGTCCCCCGCCGGCGCGACCGCTTCCCCGCGGTTGTTGCCGTGGTCGTGGCCTGGCGACGCGGTTTGCGTCAGCGCGGTGGCCGGGCTTAGTGCAATCGCTGCTGCAACGAGGACCGTACCAAAGGCAGCGGTTGGTGATCGTCATGACATCCTCCTCATACGTGTGGTGCGAGACCGATGCCGTTTGAATGAGTCGAAATCGCTTGTAACCGAATCCGTCGTGAAGGTTCCCGGGTCGCCAGCGGGAAACAACTCCCATCGCCGGGGAAAATTTCCCGGCCCGCGCAAAGGTCCCGTCGGGGCAATGGTGAAATCAGTCGGAGTTCGATGGTACGGACCCTGCTCACGATGAACGGTGAAGGAGACGGTCATGTTCACGCGGATTCTCGTCCCGACGGACTTCAGCAAGCCTTCAGATGCCGCGCTGGCACACGCGAGGCGCTTGGCCAGCAACACGGGCGCGACGATCCACCTGCTGCACGTGGTGGACAACCTGTTTCTGCGGGCCGTGCTTGGCGACCCTCACGACTACGAGGCGGCGGCCCTGAGGCAGCTGCAAGATCGCGAGGCGGCTCATGCCGAGGACATCTCTTCCATCCTGGCGGTCGAACGGTCGGATGAGCCCGCCGACGAGATCACGTCGTATGCGCGGACGCACGGTATCGACATGATTGTCATGGGCACGCATGGCCGCGGGCGCATGGCCCACCTGCTGCTGGGGAGCGTGGCGGCGAGAGTGGCGCGCACGGCGCCCTGTCCGGTGCTGACGATGCCGCGACGCACCTCATGGCGACCTGAAAGGAATTCGCATCCTCGTGCCGACCGACTTCAGCTCTTCCGCGGACGCGGCGCTGGGGTGCGCCCGGCGGCTGGCAGCAAGGCTGCGCGGTTCGATCCGCCTGCTGCACGTCGTCGATCATCCCGGAATCGGCGCGTCATACGGATCCGCACTGTGCGTTCCTGAATCCGCCGCCGGGCGTGAGGAACAGGTGACCAAAGCCAGGACTGACTTGTCGCGCCGAATCCTCTGGGATCACCGCTCGCGCGTGCAGGTCACCAGCGACGTCGTGCTGGGTCCGAGCTCGGCCATGATTGCCGCCTACGCCGGCGACAACGGCTTCGATCTGATCGTGATGGGGACGCGGGGGCGCGGCGGCTTTGCCCGCTTGCTGATCGGCAGCGTCGCGGAGTCGGTCATCAGGACGGCGCCCTGCCCCGTGCTGACGGTGAAGGCCGGCGAGACGGTGGCCACGGCGCGCCTGGCCGAGGCGGCGGCGGGCGCCGTCGCCTGACGTTCAGTCGACGCGGCCGACGTGCAGACCGAATTTCTCGATGCGGTAGCGGACCTGATCCCGGTTGATCCCGAGCAGCTGGGCGGCCTGCGTCTGGTTCCCGTTCGCCCGCTCGAGCGCCTGGACGAGGAGCTGCCGTTCGACCTCCTCGAGGTTCAACCCTTCCGGCGGCAGCTTGAAGGATGTGGCCGCGACGGAGCGTGTCAGTGTCGTGAAGTCATCGGGCTCCAGCCGATCGCGCTCCATCAGCAGCATCGCGCGCTCGATCGCGTTTTTCAGCTCACGGATATTACCCGGCCATTGGTACTGTTCGAGCAGCTTCATCGCCTCGACCGTCACACCGCGCACCTTCTTCCGGAACTCCCGGTTGTAGCGGTCGATGTAGTACCGACGTGAGCAGCGGGACGTCACCGCGGCGCTCGCGGAGCGGCGGCAGCGAGACCGGCATGACCTGAAGCCGATAAAACAGGTCTTCACGGAACTTGCCTGCCTTGACGTCTTCTTCGAGATCGCGGTTCGTCGCCGCGACGACCCGAACGTCGACGCGGATGTCGGCGAGGCCCCCAACCCGCTTGAACGTTTTCTCTTCGAGAAACCGCAGCAGCTTCGCCTGGAGACCGAGCGTCATCTCCCCGATCTCGTCCAGAAACAGCGTGCCGCCATCCGCAGTCTCGAACAGCCCGCGCTTCTGCTGCCGGGCGTCGGTGAACGCGCCGCGCTCGTGGCCGAACAACTCGCTCTCGAGCAGCTGTTCGGGAAGCGCCGAGCAGGTAATGTTGACGAAGGCACGGCTCGCGCGGTCGCTGGTGAAATGAATGGCCTTGGCGGCGAGGTCTTTGCCGGTTCCGGTTTCGCCGGTGAGCAGCACGGTCGACGCGCGGCTGCTCGCAATACGGCCGAGCAGCGATTTGACGCGCTCCATCGCGGGAGAGGCGCCAATGATGGCGTCGAGGCCGAATTCCTGTCCCTGGCTGCTGCGGAGCGCACGAACCTCGCGCCGAAGGTGGCTGGTTTCGAGCGCCTTCTCGACCAGGATCGCCACTTCGTCGAGATTGAACGGCTTGTTGACGTAATGGTACGCCCCAAGCCGCATCGCCTCGACCGCGTTCTCCACCGTCGAGAAGGCGGTTATCAGGATCACGAGGATTTCGGGGGACGTTTCCTTGATGCGCTTGAGCACACTCAGGCCGTCCCCATCCGGCAGCTTGAAATCGAGGAGCACGAGGTCGAGCTCGGGGCTCAGCTGCTCGAGCGCCTCGCCGGCGGTCCCAGCCTCGAGGATGCGATAGCCTTCCTTGTCGAGCCGCTCGCGCAGGGACCAGCGGACGAGCGGCTCGTCGTCGACAATCAGCACGGTGGCCGCGGACACGTGGTCAAGTATACAAACGAAGACTGCTCATGCCTGTCACCGATCTCGATCAGCTCGCGGATCTGAAGCGCGCCATCGATCACGCGGCGATTGTCGCCACCACCGACGTGGGCGGGCGGATCACGTATGTCAACGACAAATTCTGCGAGATTTCCAAGTATTCACGCGTCGAGCTGCTCGGTCAGGACCACCGCATCATCAACTCCGGCTACCACCCGAAATCGTTCATGAGAGATCTCTGGCGAACCATTGCCAGCGGACAGGTCTGGCACGGAGAGATCCGCAACCGGGCGAAGGACGGCACCTTTTACTGGGTGGACACCACCATCGTCCCGTTCATGAACGAGCGTGGGAAGCCGTATCAGTACATCGCCATCCGCGCCGACATCACCGCACGCAAGGCCGCTGAAGAGCGCCTGGCGCAGCAGGCGGCGCTGGCGCGTCTCGGCCAGATGGCAGCGGTGGTGGCGCACGAAGTGCGCAACCCGCTGGCCGGTATCAAGGGCGCGATGCAGGTACTCATGGGACGACGGGCCGGCGGCGATCCGGATTGGCTGATCATGCGCGAGGTGGTTGCGCGAATCGATTCACTCGGCGACCTGGTCAACGACCTGATGGTGTTTGCGCGCCCCAGTCCGCCGCATCCGTCCACCTTCCCCCTGCGGTCGCTGCTGCAGGAGGCGATCGACGCGGTGCACCGCGATCCAATTGCGTCGACGGTGGATGTGACGCTCGAAGGCGCGGATGTGCTGGTGACGGCGGATGCGCCGATGATTCGGGCGGCGATGTTGAATCTCCTGCTGAATGCCGCCCAGGCGATGGACGGCCACGGCTCGATTACCGTGTCCCTCACACATGACGGCGGCGAGTGCACGATTGAGGTGCGCGACAACGGCCCTGGCGTGCCGACAGAGATCCGCGATCGAGTATTCGAGCCGTTTTTCACGACCAAGACCCGCGGCGGTGGCCTCGGGCTGCCGATCGCACGGCGGACGGCGGAACTGCACGGCGGCGCTTTGTCGCTCGCGTGTCCTGAGGCTGGCGGGGCAACCCTGACGCTGACCTTGCCCTGCCGGCCGCCCGAGGAAAATCGGCGATGACGAACTACCCGGTGACCATCACGATCGCCCCACAGACCGGGCCGCGCAACCGGCTGACGACCGCGCTGCGGCCTATCCTGGCCATTCCGCATGCGATCCTCTCGGGACCTGTGTACTGGTCGTCGCGAACCGGCGGCGTCGGCTTGCTGGGCGCCGCGGCATATGTCATGGCGATTGTCAGCTGGTTCACACTGCTCGTGAGGGGCGAGCAGTTCGCTGGCATCCGGGAGTTTTGCCTGGTACTACCTGCGATGGCGGACGCGTGCACTGGCGTACATGGCCCTGTTCGTCGACTCATACCCGCCCTTCGGCGACCAGCCCTATCCCGCCACCATCGAGGTCGGCGAGCCGCTCCAGCCACGCGACACGGCGACGATCGCGGTGCGACTGATCCTCGCCCTTCCGCATCTCGTCATGCTCTGCGTCCTGTTGCTCGGATGGCTGGTCACGACGGTGATCGCGTGGTTTGCGATCCTGTTCACCAGGTCATATCCACCGTCGCTGTTGACGTTCGGCATCGGGGTGATGCGGTGGGCGCTGCGCGTGGAAGCCTACCTGCTCCTGCTCGTCGACGAGTATCCGCCGTTTGCGCTCGACTGCCAAGTCGCCGTGACGGCGGCGCTTTGGACGGGCATGCGGGCCTGGATGCTGGGCGCGGCGCTCTATCTGCCCGAGGAGTGGCTGACACCCGAGGCGCGGCAGCGCGCGCGGATTCCCGCGACGGTGCGCTTCCAGGAGAAGTGGCGCCTGGCGCTGACGCTGCTGCGTCAAATCGAGCGGCCGGCTTCGAGGTCACCGCGGTGCTCGGGGATGCGGAATTCGGCGACAACGCCACCCTGCGCCGCACGCTGCATCGACTGAGGCTGCCCTATGCGCTCGGCGTCTCGTCGACGCTGACGGTCTTTCGCGGGACGCCACCCGTCGCGGTGCCGCCACCGAAGCCAGGCCGCAGCCGTCCCCCGTCGCGCCTCCAACTCACCGACGACCGTCGGCCCGAAGCGGTCCGGGCGATGGCCGCCGCGCTGCCGGCGCGGGCTTGGCGCCGCGTGACGTGGCGCAACGGGACGAATCGTCCATGGGCGCGCCCACTTCGCCGCGCTGAGCGCGCCGTTCACAAGTACGTAGTGGCCGCCTTCAGGCGGACCCGAAAAAGCTTGACCACGACGACACGACGGGCACGACGTTTCTGAACGGTTGGCAATCGTCGTGGGCGCCGCGGCGTCGTGGTTGGATTCTCTGATCTCGGGTCAGTCCGGCTAAAGCCGGACACCACGACACCACCGCGACGCCAGACTCGCGTAGTGTCCGCCTTCAGGCGGACCCGGAAGAAGCTTGAACCACGACGACACGACGGGCACGACGTTCGAACGGTTGGCAATCGTCGTGGGCGTCGCGGCGTCGTGGTTGGATTCCTTGATCTCGGGTCAGTCCGGCCAAACCCGGACACCACGACACCACCGCGACGCCAGACTCGCGTAGTGTTCGCCTTCAGGCGGACCCGGAAGAAGCTTGAACCACGACGACACGACGGGCACGACGTTTCTGAACGGTTGGCAATCGTCGTGGGCGTCGCGGCGTCGTGGTTGGATTCTTTGATCTCGGGTCAGTCCGGCTAAAGCCGGACACCACGACACCACCGCGACGCCAGACTCGCGTAGTGTCCGCCTTCAGGCGGACCCGGAAGAAGCTTGAACCACGACGACACGACGGGCACGACGTTCGAACGGTTGGCAATCGTCGTGGGCGCCGCGGCGTCGTGGTTGGATTCCTTGATCTCGGGCCAGTCCGGCTAAAGCCGGACACCACGACACCACCGCGACGCCAGACTCGCGTAGTGTCCGCCTTCAGGCGGACCCGGAAGAAGCTTGAACCACGACGACACGACGGACACGACGTTCGAACGGTTGGCAATCGTCGTGGGCGCCGCGGCGTCGTGGTTGGATCCTTTGATCTCGGGTCAGTCCGGCTAAAGCCGGACGCCACGCCTCTGACGTAGTGTGCGCCTTCAGGCTGGCCCGGCGCGTCCGGCTAGCCGGACACTACGCGCTATTCGAACACTGCTCTAGAAACCCGACGCGAAACCGGCGGGCTCATGCTCGTCGAGATCCTGTGTGCGAGACGTCGAGGCCCGTCCCAGCCCGAATTTATCAATCCGGTACCGCACCTGGTCGCGATTGATGCCGAGCAGTTGACCCGCGCGCGTCTGGTTGCCACGTGCGCGCTCGAGCGCTTGCACCACCAGCTGACGTTCGACGTCCTCGAGCACGAGGCCGCCCGGCGGCAGCCGGAACTGCGACTGGCCGGACGAGGTGCGCATGAGCGTCGTGAAGTCGTCGGGTTGCAGCCACTCGCGGTCCATCAGGAGCATGGCCCGTTCGATCGCATTACGAAGCTCGCGTATGTTTCCTGGCCAGCGGTAATGCTCCAGCGTTACAAGTGCCTCCGGCGACGCACCCTTGACCCGCTTCCGGAATTCACGGTTGTAGCGGTCGATGTAGTAATTGACGAGCCGGGGAATATCGCCGGTCCGCTCGCGAAGCGGCGGCAGCGCGATCGGCATCACTTGCAGCCGATAGAAGAGGTCTTCCCTGAACCTGCCGGTCTGCACGTCGGCGTCTAGGTTCCGATTGGTGGCGGCGATGACACGCACATCGACGCGGATGTCCGCCAGGCCGCCGACCCGCTTGAAGGTTTTCTCTTCGAGAAACCGCAGCAGTTTCGATTGCAGTCCCGGGGAGACCTCCCCAATCTCGTCGAGAAACACCGTACCGCCATCGGCGGTCTCGAGCAGGCCGCGCTTCTGCTGGCGGGCATCGGTAAACGCACCGCGCTCGTGGCCGAAGAGTTCGCTCTCCAGCAACTGCTCCGGCAGCGCTGACGCTGTGATGTTGATAAATGGCTTTGCGGCGCGCTCGCTGTTGTAGTGGATGGCCTTGGCGGCGAGATCTTTTCCGGTGCCGGTCTCGCCGGTCAGCAGCACGGTGGAGGCCGGGCTCGCCGCCACCCGGGCGAGCAAGGCCTTGACCTGCACCATGGCGGGCGAGGCACCAATGACCGCGTCGAAGCTGTACTCGCTGCCCTGGCTGCTGCGGAGGTTGCGCACTTCCCGGCGAAGCCGGCTCGTTTCGAGCCCCTTCTCGACCATGAGGGCCACTTCGTCCAGGTTGAACGGCTTGTTGACGTAGTGATACGCCCCGAGCCGCATCGCTTCAACCGCGTTCTGCACGCTCGAATACGCCGTCATCAGGATGACGAGCGTCTCAGGCGACAGCTCCTTGATTCGCCGCAGCACGTCCAGGCCGTCGCCGTCCGGCAGCCGGAGGTCCAACAGGACGAGGTCGACGTCCGGCGAAACCTTCGCAATGGCCGCAGCCGCGGTCGCCGCTTCGGTGATGGTGTGTCCGTTGTGGGTGAGACGCTCCCGCAGCGACCACCGGACCAGATCCTCGTCATCCACGATGAGCAGGTTTGCAGTACTCATTGGTGTCGATGCCTCTTGGGAAAAATTCCGCAGCCGGCGCGGAAGATTCCCCACGAAAACGCCATAAATGCCTGTCTGGTGGATAGTTGAGCAACAACCGCGCCGGTTGCGTGCGGTAGGCGCTCGCGGTGGGGTCGGCGGACTACGTGACCAGCGCGGCGACCAGGGCGCCGGCGGCGTACGCGGCGACGGCCACGACGCCCCCGAGCATCAGCATTTCAAGTCCCGTCCGCCACCATCGATCGCGCGTGACCGCGGCGCGCGCGACGCCGACTCCAAAGAGCGCCGCCAGCGTGAACAGGGACGACCATAACAGGCGCCCGCCCGTCGCCGCTGGAAGCATGTAGGGCATCAGCGGGATGACGCCAGCGGCGACAAAGGCGACCAACGTCGCGGCGCCGTGTTTCCAGGGATAGGTTTCTTCCTCGGGGCGGCCATCGGCGGCGAGCGCGCTTTCGTGAGCCCGGATCGCGAGCAGGTTGCCGACACCCATCGCCACGCCGTCGGCTGCAAGGTTCGCGGCGCCGATGACCAGCACCGCGGCCGTCGAAAGTGCCCCGCCGGCCACACCCGCGACCACCGCAAACGTGGTGATGATCCCGTCATTTGCGCCGTAGACGAGGTCGCGGATGTAGTGGCGAGCCACGCCGACGACACCGTGCGGCTCGATGTGGAGTGATTCCCGTGGCATTTTCGACCCGCCGGACGGAATTGGTCAATCGAATCGCCGACCCTGACCGGACCAGAAATACTCGCGGCCGTTGGTACATGAGGACGCCGTTCGTCACCAGCGTATCGAGGACCTGTCCGCACTGCGCTGGTTCGAGGTTGAAGAGGCGCGCCGCCTGGGCGACGGTCAGGCGTAGTCCGGGCATCTCGCGGTATTCGCCGCGAACCCGTTCATCAACGATGTCGCTCATGTCCGGTGATGGAGCAACCGGTATGCCGCCGCGATTTCTTCACGATTCGCCACACGTGCAAGGCGGGTCCCGCGTCGCCGCGAAAGATTCCGCAGCTGTCTCGAAACATTCCGCGAATGGCTCGTCGTGGGATCCGGCGTAGCGCTTCCCGCGAAAGCCGGTCAGGCGATCACAGTCGTTTGATCGCGGTCGCGAAGAGTGGAGGCCGCGTAGCGCACGCCCTTCCACGACTCACGCACCGGGAGTGCGACGCGGCGCGCATGAAGGTGCTCGACAACACCCGCTTCGAGGTGCGGTTTGAAGCCACCCTGTGGGGGACGATCAAGGAGCTGCGCGAGGTCATTACGCTCGCCGAATCAGGGTAGTGGTTTGCGATCCTGTTCACCAGGTCATATCCACCGTCGCTGTTGACGTTCGGCATCGGGGTGATGCGGTAGGCGCTACGGTGGAAGCCTACCTGCTCCTGCTCGTCGACGAGTATCCGCCGTTTGCGCTCGACTATACGACTTTGTTAGATTCGCAGATTGATTTCCGCGAGTTTTTGCATGGTTCGTAAGTAGTGCGGGCGCGTCACGAAGAAATGCGCGGTGAGGATCTCGGTGATCACCGCGCGTGCGACCGGCAGCGTCGGCAGGCGCGCGCCGCGCGCGCCGGCGTTCGTCCTGCAGCCAGGCGTAGGCCAGCGCGGTCAGCACGACGTGGCGATGCCAGCCGACAAACGAGCGGCCCTCGAAGTGATCGAGCCCGAGTTCGTCTTTCAGTTCTTCGTACTGCTGTTCGATCGCCCAGCGGTGATGCGCCAAGCGGACCAGCGACGGCAGCGACGCCGTCGGCGGGCAGATCGACCAGGTAGTGCCTTGATGCGCGGCGTGGTCCCAAGATCGCGCTCGAAGAGCAGCCAGACCTCGGGCGCGAGTCGGCGCGTCGCGCCAGTCGTGCGCCGGCGTGACGCGCAGCGCGGCGAAGTGGGCCGCCCACGGCCGGTTCGTCCCGTTGCGCCACGTGACGCGGCGCCAGGCCCGCGCCGGCAGCCGGCGGCGATGGCCCGGACCGCTTCGGGACGGGGGTCGTCGGTGAGTGCAGGCGCGACGGGCGGACGGCTGCGGCCCGGCGTCGGCGGCGGCACCGCGACGCGTGGCGTCCCGCGAAAGACGGTCAGCGTCGACGAGATGCCGAGCGCATACGGCAGCTCGAGCGATGCAGCGTGCGGCGCAGCGTGGCGTTGTCGCCGAATTCGGCATCGCCGAGCACCGCGGTGACGTCGAAGCCGGCCGCCCGGATCTGCCGCAGCAGCGTGAGCGCCAAGCGCCATTTCTCCTGGAAGCGCACCGTCGCCGGAATCCGGGCGCGCTGCCGCGCCTCGGGCGTCAGCCACGCCTCGGGCAGATACAGGGCGGCGCCGAGCATCCACGCGCGCACGCCCGTCCAGAGCGCCGCCGTCACGGCCACTTGGCAGTTGGCGACTTTGCCGAGCGTGCCGCAGTACTGGCGCGCGACGGCCACCGAGCGTCGGCCCTGCTTCGGGAAACTGGTCCCGTCGAGAATCAGCACGCCGCTGCGCTCGGGAATCACGGCGCGCAGCTGCCGCCAGACGCGCTCGGCGCTCCACGGCGCATCGGTGATGAAGTGCTGAAAGGCTTGATAGGTGCCCGGATCGCTGACGCGCTCGAGCATCGCGCTCATCGACTTGCGACGGCTGTCGCTCAGCAGGCCGAGCAGGTACCGACGAAACGCGCCGCGCTGCGCCACGTGCGTGAAGCAGACCTCGAACGGCTCGAGCCACGCGCTCAAGCGATCGAGCCACGCCGGCGCATTGCGCGGCAGTCGCGACAGCACCGCGCGGCAGCGTACCGAACTCCAGGAAAAAGTACAAGACCTTTATCTCAATTCGGTCAGATTCCGGAGCAAATCCGTGGATCTGGCAAAGATGGTCTGCGCACGCCGTTCACCAATCGAGCTAGTGGCCGCCTTCGGCGGACCGAAGAAGCTTGAACCACGACGACACGACGGACACGACGTTCGAACGGTTGGCAATCGTCGTGGGCGTCGTGGCGTCGTGGTTGGATCCTTTGATGCTGACGATCCCGGCCCAGGGGCGCGGCACGCGCCGAGCAGGAGCGCGGTGCTGACCAGCGCGCCGATCGCCCCTTCCTCGATCAGCTGCGCAGCTGGCCGTCCCAGAACACGGCAAACGCGACGATCCGGAACGTGGCGCCGCCGATGGCGAGCGGCCGCCACCAGCCGGGAATCCACGCGCCGAACACGATGGCGGCCGAAGAGGCGATGATGCCGACGCCTGCGAACACATGCAAAGCGATGACGAGGGCATGCAGCGGAGTGCCGGTGACGAGGTCGCCGAGCAGCCACGAAGCGCCCTTCCATGCCGGGATCGGCGCTGGCAGCGCCGCGCCGATCCACACGTAGACGAACCCGTGGCAGAAGAGGATGAAGGCGATGACGTACTGCAGCGACAGCTTCATCACGCACCACATCGGCGCACGCATGATTCCTGCCCGGATCGCAGCCGAAGTGGTGCCGAGCGAACCTGAACACACCGGTTGCCGGCAGCACCTGTGTCGAGGAAAAACACAGCAGCGACGGGGGAGATTTCCCACACCCCTCCGACGTGCGCATCCGCGCGCCCAGTTTTGCGCACAACCGGCGGCGTTCCTCAGGCACGCGGCTTGCCCCACGGGTCGGTACAGGAGGAAGACCATGTCACGCTGCGTGAACCTACTGGTCGCGGCGGGTTCGATCCTCGCTGCGGCATCGTGTACACCCGCCACCGTAGTCGACGACACGGCGCCCCCGCCGAGTACCGCCTCGTCGCCGGCCGTGACGGTCAGTACGACAACGAAGCCGTCGAGACGACCATCACGCAGCTCGAACGCGACTGGGTCACCGCGATCGTCAAGAAGGACGCTGCCCTGCTCGACCGGCTGCTGGCGGACGAAATTGCCGGCGTAGCCCGACGGCGCACTACTACAACAAGGACATGACGATCGACGACCTCACCAAGGGCACCTACACCGCGGAGGTCTCCCACGGGGTTCTGAGGAGGTGCTGTGAGCGTCTGTGATGTTGTCGCCCGATCGCGCTGGGCCGACGTGCTCGGCCAATTCTGCGCCAGCCATCGCGGCTGGCTCGCGAGCATGTTCATCGTGCGTCCCGGACCAGAGCTGATGTCGCATACGGACTGGCGCCGGCTCGAATCGGTCATGCTCACGCGGGACGGTGGGCGTCAGACCGTCCGAATCACGTTCCAGGGCTGGCCGGAGGTCTCCGTCGACGGACCGCGCGCGCTGGCTGTTGACAGGACGCGCGACGGCATAAAGCGCGCCCTTGAAATCGACGCCGCCGGAGGCGTCTTCGTACGAATCAGGTTTCGAGCGACAGCGCTGCTGGACCAGTCGATGGAACGGCGCACGTGGACTGTCGAACCGCGCCGGCTCCGCAGCGCTGGTAAGTGACGGGGTGAAGTCATGATCATGCTGGTAACGGCACCGCGCGGTATCCGTATCGAGGGATACGTCGCCCCCGGCTTCGAACGAGTGAGGGACGCGTTCGTCGAGAATTTCGCGCGGCGCCAGGAACTGGGCGGCGCCTGCTGCGCCTATCACCGCGGCGAGAAGGTCGTTGACCTCTGGGGCGGCGTCCGGAACAAGCAGACCGGCGAGCCCTGGGAGCAGGACACCATGGTCATCGTCTACTCGGCCACCAAGGGGCTGGCCGCGATGACGCTGGCGATCGCGCACTCGCGCGGCTGGCTCGACTACGAGGAACGCGTGTGCAGCGTACTGGCCGGAGTTCGCACAGAACGGGAAAGGCGCGAATCACCGTCCGGCAGCTCCTGGCCCACCAGGCCGGGCTGTACGTGCTCGACGAGCCCGTCGATCGCCGGCTCCTCTCCGACCTCGACCGCCTCGCCGTCGTGCTCGCCCGTCAGAAGCCCGCGTGGGAGCCAGGCACGCGTCAGGCCTATCACGCCATCACGCTCGGCTTCTATGAGAGTGAGCTGCTGCGCCGCATCGATCCGCGACATCGCAGCCTCGGACAGTTCTTTCAGGATGAGATCGCGTCGCCGCTCGGGCTCGACGTCTTCATCAGGCTGCCTGCGGACATTCCGAACTCGCGGCTGGCGGTGATTACGCGGCCGTCGTGGGTCGACATCCTGCACGGCTTCCCGCTCCGCCTGGCCCTGGACACCATGAACCCGCGCTCCAAGATCGTCCGGGCGCTCAGGGGTTCCGAGCTGCCTCATGATGAGCCGCGCGTCTACGCGCGCAATCTGGAAGTGCCATCGGGCGGCGCGGTCGGGACGGCCCGGGCGATCGCACGTGCCTACAGCGTGTTCGCCACCGGCGGCCGGGAGTTGGGGTTGCGCCCGGAGACGCTCGAGCTGCTCGCCGCTCCGGCGGTTCCTCCGACGCGCGGGTTTTACGACGAATGCATGAAGACCGACGGGATCCAGTTCTCTCTGGCTGGTTCATGAAGCCCACCCCGGTTCTGCCGTTCGGCAGCGCCAGTTCGTTCGGGTCACCCGGAGCCGGCGGGGCGATGGGATTTGCGGATCCCCGGCGGGTGTCGGCTACGCGTACGTCACGAGCAAGATGGGCACGCGGCTGAGCGGAGACCCGCGCGATGTCGCGCTCAGAGACGCCCTCTACGGCGCGCTCTTACACTTGCCCTAGGCGTCTAGGACTAACGGTTATGACATCGGACGATGGCCTATCCCGCCCGCTATGAATCGGACATCATGCTGCCGACGGCTGGACGCTGCGCCTGCGGCCGGTGGTTGAAGAACCGCGACGGCTGCTCGCTCTGTACCAGCGCCTGTGGCCCGAAAGCCGCCGCTTCAGGTTCTTCGCGACCACTGCCGCGAACGATACGGAGGTAGAGCGTCTGCTCCGGGCCATCGCGACCGCGACGTCGTCCTGGTGGCGGAAGCGGCTGGCCGCATCGGCGGCGTCGCGCTGTAGCTGAGCGAGCCGAAGTCGCCCGATCGCGCCGAGGTCGCCTTCGCCATCGCGGATCCGCTGCAAGGGCGCGGGTCGGCTCGCGCATGCTCGAAGTGCTGGCCGGCATCGCCCGCGACCATCGCATCGCGACGTCGACGCCACGGGTCCAGGCCGACCGGCAGATGTTGCAGGTCTTCCTCGACTCCGGGTTCGAGAGCAAACGCCGGCTCGGGGCGGCGAGTTTCAGTCGCGCTCTCGCTGGCGTCGGCGACACTTTCTGAAGCGAAGGCCGCGGAACGCTCCAGATCGGCGGCGACGGCCTGGCTAAAGGCCTTCTTCGAGCCCGGTCAGTGGCGGTGATCGGCGCCAACCGTGAGCGCGGGAAGATTGGCTCCGAGATGCACGACGTCGCCGGGCGCCGCGCGCGACTGTGCGTCGTCCATCCCACCGCCCGGTCCATCGACGGTGTCGCGGCTTCCCCGACGGTCGGGGCAATCCCGGCGGCGATCGACCTGGCGGTAATCTGCATGCCATGCGCCCAGGTCAGCGCGGTTGTGGACAACAGCATCGCGAAAGGCGTCAAGGCGGAGTCGTGATTAGTGCCGGATTCGCCGAAACCGCCGCCGCGGGCCGCGCGTCGAGCAGGAGATTCTGCGCAAGGTCCGCACCGCGGGATGCGCATGATCCGCGGCGGTTCGCAAGATTGCCCGCCGTGTCGCGGAGAAGAAGCCGATCGTCGGCGTCAAGACCTGCCGCTCCCGGGCCGGCGCGCCAGCCGCCTCGTCGCATACCGGCGCGCTAGCCGCGAGCGATGTGGTGATAGACGCGCTGTTCCATGAGGCCGCCGTCATCCGCGCCTCCGCGCTCGAGGAGGTGTTCGCGTCGCCACCCTGCTGGCGCAGCAGCCGCTGCCGCCGGGTCCGCGCGTGGCAGTGCTCTCCGGACAGGCGGCGGCCGGCAATCCTCGCCGCGGTTGCGGTGAAGCCGAGGAGCTCGAGCTCGCCTCCCTGAGGTCGGCGACCCGCGAGCGTTGCGCACGTTCCTGCCGGCGGCGGCCAGCGTCGGCAATCCGGTGGACATGCTGGCATCGGCGCCGCCCGAACATTACGGGCGGTCCATGAGTCTGCTGCTCGCCGCCGGGGCCCTCGACAGCGTCCTCGCGATTTTCATCCCGCCGCTGGTGACACGACCCGACGAGGTCGCGCGTGCGATCGCCGCGGCCGCAGCGGGTGCGCGATCGCATATCGCCAACTTCATCAGCAGCCGGGCATCACCGGCGGAGCTGGCGCCGATTCCGTCATACCTGTTTCCGGAAGCCGCCGCGACGGCCCCTCCAGTGCGACCGCGTCCGGCACGTGGCGGCAACGACCAAAGGGGGTAATCCC
>CAVVST010000002.1:0-1376938 GCA_963750995.1 uncultured Acidobacteriota bacterium
GTGGCGCCGCGGCGCGACGAGGCGGCGAGCGGGGTGCGGGGGGCCGGGTCGGCCCGGCGCACGCCGCACGCCCAGGCGCTGGCGGGGCGGCAGCGCGGCGAGCGGCGGCACGGCGAGGGCACGGTGCCGGGCGACCGCACCAGCAACGCCCTCGGCGTGGGGCGGCAGCGGCGGGGGCGGCTGGACCCTCGCCGCGTCGGCCGCCCCGCCGGCGGCTTCCTGCGCGCGGCGGCCGAGACGCCGGCGGCGCGCGGCGCGGTCGGCGTGGCCCGCGCCCCGCGCGCGGCCGCCGTCACCTCCAGCGGCGCTGCGGGCGGCGCCGCTAGCGCGGTCTGGGCGGCGGTCTGGGGCCAGGGGCACCGCCTGGTCCGCCGCGTGCCGCGCCGCCGCCCGGCCAGGTACGCGCTGGCCCCGCGCCTCACGCCGCTGGCGCGGGTGGCGCCCGCGCTGGTCGTGCACAGGCCGGCAGCCGCGCCGAAGGTGCCGCCGGGCACCGCCGTGGTCGCGGCGGTGCCGCTGGTCGGGGACGACCAGCAGGCGGGGCGCACCCGCCCGGACGGGGCGCACGCGCCGCCGTGGTGGCGGCGCACCGCCCGCCCCGTGACACCCTCCAAGGCGGCGCCCCAGCGCTGCCGCAGGGATTGGCAGCGCTGGCGCAGCGAGGACGCCTGCAAGCGCGGGAAACCAGGCCGCGGGTGGGCGGACGTGCCGGTGCGCGCGCGCGACGCGGTGCGGACGCTGGTGGCGCGCGGCTGGGTGGCGGCGGGCGTCCTCGACGCGTTGGGCGTCACGCGGGACTGGCCCGCGGTGCGCCTGCTGACCCGCCTCGGCGGCGGCGCGCGGCGGCCCCAGCGCCCGCCCGGCACGCTGGTGCTCACGCGCGGCCTGCGCCGCCGGCGCGACCTCGTCGCCGCCCAGGCCATCCTCGCCGACGAAACCCGCCAGCACGGCGAACTGCCACCCCGCCTCGCCGCCCTCCTGGGACAAGGCCCAGCTGCGTGCGTTATGGGCGGATGTCAGCGATTTTTCCTGGTGGCGAGAGTGGCACGATTCGGCGCGCTCGACGGGTCCGATAGAGTAGCAACCTTTGCAGCTATCGCCAGGAGGCCATCATGTTCCCAGCCTGCCACGCGCACCTCACTCCCACTCGGGACAGGAGAAGGGGAAGGAGATAGTGAAGAATGCAAAAACAAACCTATCTCTACCTATATGTAATGCGCTTACACAACAGAAAGAATCGCCCGTGCGTAAGCCCCGTACGGCTCGCGTTGGCGCTACTGCCGGGATGGCTGGCCGCACAGTTCAGTCAGCAAGGATAGGGAGAGGCGCGGGCTTCCAGCGACGGCGCACGAGCACGATCGCCCCGAACAGCACCAGCGCCCCGGTGGCGGCGCTGATCAGCCAGCCGACGCGCCAGAGCGGTGGCTCAAAGGCGACGCGGACGGTGTGGCGACCGGGCGGGACGCGCACGGCGCGGAAGGCGTAGTCGGCGGTGTAGATGGGGGTGGCCTGACCGTCCACGGTGGCCCGCCAGCCGGGGTAGGCGACCTCGCTGAGGACCAGGATCGCCTCGCGGTCGGTCTCCACCGTGGCGATCAACTCGTCGGGGGTGGGGCGCGCGAGGGTGACGCTCCCCTGCGGCGCGCCGCTGTCGATCGCGGGCGGCGCGTCGGCCGCACCGGGCGGCGGGCTGAGGTAGGCGGTCGTGCGCGGGTCGAAGTCGGGGGCGATCACGGCGGCCCAGGCCTCCTCGTCGGTGGCGTAGGTGCGGCTGCGCCCGACGAGGAAGGCGCGCGGCAGCGGGGTCAGGTTCTCGTAGACGACAAAGTCTCCGCGCGCTGCACCTCGCGGAATTTGCCTTCCCCTGCCGGGGATTCGTTCGGCGGGAGCATCACGTAGCGGATGTTCAGCAGGTCGTAGCGCGGCGAGTCGTGGCGGCGGAAGGTCTCTTCCCAGTAGCGGTTGTAGTTCGCCAGCCCCAGCGGGTTGTAGGTGCCGACGACGCTCTCCAGCCCGGCGACCGCCGCCCAGGACGGCTGCCAGGTGGCGCTCAGGCGGGTCGGGTCGATGCGGAAGAAGCTCTGGCCGCCTGCGCGCGAATCGTCGCCAGCGTCGCGTCGTGGCGGAAGCTCGCCAGCGGGTCGGCGCTCGTGGGCGGCACCGGCGCGGTGGCGGCGAAGAGGTCGAAGACGACGAGCGCGACGAGCGCCAGCGGGACAAGCGCCGCGCCCAGGTGCCCCGCGCGACAGCAGCGCCAGCCCGGCGGCCAGCCCGACCAGCACGAGCGTCCAGGTCGCGCCGTCGAGGAACTGGGCCAGCGGCGCGGAGGGGTCGCGCGGGGCGAGCAGGTCGCCATAGAGGAAGAGGAGAATCAGCGCGATAACCCCGAGGCCGATCGCGAGCCAGCGGGCGATCCGGCGCAGGAATGCGCCCGCTCGGCGGCATCCCGCGCCAGCAGGCGCAGCAGATTCTCGGTGCCGAGCGCGGCGAGCGCGGCGATCGCGAAGTCGAAGAGGAGCAGCCAGCGACCCGAGGCGCGGATGCGGCTGTAGCCGGGGACGAAGGCGTAGAACCAGCCCTGCAACGGTGTCGCCGCGCCGAGCGCCACCACGAGCGCCAGAGCGCCAGCAGGCCGAAGAAGATCGCGTCGCGCCGCAATGCAGCCGACCGCGCGCCAGAAGGCGAAGGCCGCCAGGCCGAGCGCGATCATCCCGGCATAGCCCCAGACCTCGCCGGAGAAGCCGACCGCGCTGATGTAGGTCTCGGGGGTGGTGCCGAAGGCGTTCGGGACGAGCAGCGTGATCAGGTGGAGCGGGCGCAGCGCGAAGGCGGTCGATTCGCCGTAGGAGATGCCCGAGCGGATCGAGCGCCCGGCCAGTTGCGAGCGAGGGGAGCAGCATCGGCGCGGCCAGGCCGACCGCGATCCGCCCGCCAGCGCGATCCGCCCGAGCGCCCAGCCAGTGCCCCGCGAAGGGGCCGTTCAGCCAGCGGGCTAGCCCGGCCCCGCCGCTCGGCCAGGCGGCGGGCGGGCTGTCGTCCAGGTGAGGTAGAGCCAGTAGAGGCCGAGCGCGGTGAGCAGGTAGAGGAAAATCTGCTGGTGCCCGCCGAGCAGCGCGAGCAGGAGCGCGATGCCGGTGGCGACGGTCCAGCCGAGGCTACGCCGCAGTCAGGGCGCGGCGCAGTGTCAGGAAGGCGACCGGGAGCCAGGGCGCGACCGCGACCATCGGGTAGTGGCCGAGGTGGGAGACGATGAAGCCGCTGTAGGCGAAGGTGACGCCGCCGATCAGCGCCGCCGCGCGCCGCGCGCCGAGGTCGCGGCAGAAGGCGTAGGCGGTCAGCGAGGCGAGGAAGACCTGGACGATCGCCAGCATCTCCAGCGTGCCGTAGCCGAACGGGTTGGCGAGGAGGAAGGCCAGCAGGTTGATCGGCGAGAAGAGGCCGGTCTGCTGGTCGGCGGCGAAGGGCATGCCGCTGTAAAGGTGCGGGTTCCAGAGCGGGAAATCCCCCGCGCCGATGCTGCGCGCGGCGAAGGGGTAGAGCGGGTAATAGAAGGAGTTGAAGTCGCCGCCGCCGCGCGGCAGCCAGGTGTCGCGGGTGAGCAGCACCCGCCAGAAGAAGGCGAGGTTGAGCGCGGCGAGCGCCCCGACCATGCCCCATTCGCCCGCCAGCTCCGGCCAGCGCCCGCGCACCGGTCGCCAGCGCGCCAGCGCCAGCCCGACGACCCAGAGCAGGCCGAGGACCAGGAGCATCGAGAGCGGCAGGAGGGCGGTCTCCTTCAGCGTCGTCGTCACGAATAGCCCCCGCCGCTCACAGCCCGAGCCGGTCGCGCGCCACGCCGAGTGGTCGGCGTGCGCCTCGCTGTCGGGCAGGGCCGGGATGTGGACCACGAAGTGCAGATAGTCGGCGGAGCTTGCCAGGAAGGTGTGCGCCTCGCCGGGCGCGAACGCCAGCATGTCCCCGGCGCGCAAGGCGATCGTCTTGCCCTCTACGCGCGCCGTCGCGGTGCCCCGCGCCACGAGGTAGATCTCGGTCATGCGCCTGTGTCGTGGGGCGCGTCGATGCCGACCGTGGCCCAGCCGACCGATACCTAAGCTCGCTGTTCCACGGCCCGAGATACCAGCCTTTCTCTATGGCGAGGTCGGCCCGTTCGTGGCGCATGCCCCGTCTCCTCCGCTGCGCGTCCGCCAGTCAGCTGGATACCACGGGTCAAACGCGCGGCGCGGCGGACGGTCGCGCCGGGCACGGCCGAGCAACTGTCAGACGTTGAAGAGGATCTCGATCACATCGCCGTCTTTGACGATGTAGGTGCGGCCTTCGGAGCGGAGACGCCGCGCTTGCGCGCCTCCGGCCAGCGAGCCGGTAGGCGACCATATCGTCGTAGGCGAACGACTTCGGCGCGGATGAAGCCGCGCGCGAGGTCGGAGTGGATCGCGCCCGCCGCCTCCACCGCCGACGCATCCTGCGGGATCGTCCAGGCGCGGCACTCGTCCGGCCCGGCGGTGAGGAAGGAGATCAGGCCGAGCAGCGTGTAGGAGATCGCGATCACGCGGTCGAGCCCCGACTCGGCGATGCCGAGGTCGGCCATGAAGATCGCCGCATCCTCCGGGTCGAGCTGCGCCAGTTCCATCTCGATCTTGCCGGCCAGCGCGTCGATCGCGATTTGCGGCCCGCCGAATTGCTCGCGCGCCTGGGCGACGAGCTGCGTCGCCCGTCTCGCCTAACTGGTCCTCGCCCAGGTTGATCAGGATGAGCAGCGGCTTGGCGGTGAGGAAGCCGAAGCCGCGCAGAATCTTGCGGTCGTCCTCGCTCAACTCCACCGCGCGGATCGGCGTGCCCGCCTCCAGTTCGACGCTGCAGCCGCTCCAGCACGACCGCCTCGCGCTCGTTCGCCTCGCGCTCGGCGCCGCGCGTCTTGCCGATCGTCGCCTTGATCGGCTCCAGGCGCTTCTCGATGATCCCGAGGTCGGAGAAGGTAAATTCGAGGTTGATCGTCTCGATGTCGCGCAGCGGATCGACCGATCCTCCGGGTGCGGCACATTCGGATCCTCGAAGGCGCGCACGACGTGG
Source organism: uncultured Acidobacteriota bacterium (assembly GCA_963750995.1). Classification (GTDB taxonomy): domain Bacteria; phylum Acidobacteriota; class Vicinamibacteria; order Vicinamibacterales; family UBA2999; genus CAVVST01. The sequence continues at coordinate 5,068 of CAVVST010000002.1, forward strand.
ACGAGCGCCTGCGGCCTGCGCGAGGTGGCCGAGCAATTGCCCGCCCAACCCCTTCTCGGCCACCCCCTTCGCCAGCCCGGCGACATCGACATACTGCACATCGGCCGGGACGATCTTCTTCGGCTTGAAGATGCCCGCCAGCACGTCAAGGCGCGTATCCGGCACCTTCACGGTCGCCAGGTTCGGCTGATCCTCGGCGGCGGTGTAGGTGCCGACGCGGCCTCGGCGCGGGTCAGGGCGTTAAAGACGGTGGTCTTGCCGCTGCTGGGCAGGCCGACGATTACGAGACGCAGGGACAAGGGAACCTCCCGGACTGCAGATTGCAGATTGCTGAAATCTATGTTGCGAGTAATTAATTCGCACCGAAGGGGAAGTATGGGCGATTGGGTGGCGGGGGTCAATGACGAGCACGGAATGCCAGTGAGAACAGGCTAACGCATTGCCGCTTGCTTTGATAGACTTCTAACTAACTGAGGCCCGGTCATAAATCCTCAGGCGGCCTTGAGGGCGGGTTTGCGGCCGACGCGGAGGTCGCGGCCATGCTCGTGGCGATGCCAGAGCAGGAGTGGGTCGACGAGGAGCGCGCCGAGGGCGAAGCGCCGGGTGGTGCCCAGGCCGCGCGTGGGCCCCGCCCCGTGGGCGTCGACGCGGCGCGTGAACTGCGAGCAATATGCTGCAATGAGTTGCAGCGCATTGCCCTGGTGGCCCCGTCGTACCCGGAGCCGGCGATCTCCGGAATGTACTGCGTGACAGGCGCCTCTGGATCCAGGCGGCGCTTCGAGGCAAGGATCCCGCAGACACATCCCACGATTGACTTCGAGACCGACATCAGCAGGTGAGGCGTGTTGGCCCGCATCTGACCGAAGTAGCGTTCGACGACGACCTGACCGTTGTGCAGCACGATGACGGCATCGGTCCACGTGTCCGCCAACACCTCTCCGACAGTGGACGGACCGGCGCCGGAGCCGCGTCACGGCGATGTGGTCGAGAGCCGGTGGGTTGTCGGAGAGCAGGTATGCCTTTGCTCGAGCGCCCCGGGTGATGCGCTGCGTGGGCAACTGATCTCGCGCAGATGCTGGAAGGACCACCGGTTAAAGGGTGGCTCCTGCCAGTTGCCCAGGCTCACCACCGAGTCGGGAGGTGGGGGAAACCCGGCCATCAGGGCATCGGACATAGCGCGCACCTTATCTGGCGCCCACCGATGGCCGCCTGTGAGTCTGATCGAAGACGCTCCACCGCGAGATTCCGCCTGAAAGTCGCGCTGAGTTCACACTCGGTGGCTAGGGCGTGTCTCTTAATTCCGAATTTGGCGCGCACCGGAGGATCGATGTCGCAAGGAGAACGCCGCCGAGAAAGGTCAAGCAGCGTATTTGTCGTAGCGCGTGGCGATGCCCGCCATTGCTTGAGCCGGTTGAAGCCGCGCTCGACGGTGTTGCGCTGCTTGTAGATTGCGGCGTCGAAGGCGGGCGGGCGGCCACCGGCCGAGCCCTTGGCCTTGCGCCGGGCGATCTGGTCGTCACGCTCGGGGATCGTGTGCTTGATCCAGCGACGACGCAGCGCCGTGCGGGTGGACGGATGCGAGTAGGCCTTATCGGCGAGCAGCCGCACATCGCGGGCACCGTCGCTGGTCTGCTCTGTGCGAAAATAGCCGTCGACCAGCGGCAACAGCTGCGGGTTGTCCCCTGCCTGCCCGGCGGTGAGCAGCATCGCCACCGGGCAGGTCGCGGTGTCGGTCAGGGCATGGAGCTTCGTGGTCAGCCCGCCGCGGGAGCGGCCCAGTCGCGTGGTCGTCGGGCTCGCTGATCGCCGAATTCTTGTAATTCAACTCAGCCCCCTGTGTCACCCGCAGCGGCGCGCCTGCCGCGTGCTGATGGGCCCGCACCACGGTCGAGTCCACCGACAATAGCCGCTGCACATCCTCGTCGAGCTCGGCGTCGGCCCAATCGTCGCGCACGGCATCAAGGATCCGTTGATAGGTGCCGTCGAACGAAAACCGGTGGTGGCGTTTCCAAACCGTCTGCCATGGCCCGAAATCGGCCGGCAGATCCCGCCACGGTGCACCGGTGCGGAACCGCCACGCTATCCCCTCCAAGATCAGCCGATGATCGGCGAACCGACGGCCGCGCTTGCCCACATCCGACGGCATCAACGGCTCCACGACTGACCAGAACGGCCTTGTCAACTTGTTTGAGGTGCGATGGGAATAGCGCGCTGGGAGGTTCGGGTGCGGTCGAGGTGCGAGGTTCAGGCGGCTTCCGACGACCTGGTGATGTGGTTCCAGATGGCGAAGCGGTCGGCCATCTCGGTGCGATAGTCGTCGGCGGTGAGCCGATGGCGGCGGGGCCGGAAATGCGGGGAGATCCCGCTGAACACCGCCAGGAACCGTTGGGCTGCGCCGGGGGTGCGGAAGCGTTTCATGGCGCGTTCGCGTTGCCGGGTCGGCTGGTGGGAGTTCTCCGCCCGGTTGTTCAGGTACCTCGACTGCCGGTGCTCGACCGACGGCATCACCTCCCGGTGCGCCACCTGATAGCTTCGGAGCTTGTCGGTGACCAGCACCCGAGGTACCCGGCACTCTTGGTCAGCAGCTTGCGGAAGAACCGCTTGGCGGCCTTGGCATCCCGGCGAGGTTGGACCAGGATGTCGAGCACGTTGCCGTCCTGGTCGACGGCCCGCCACAGGTACTGCCGACGGCCGTTGATCGTCAAGAACACCTCGTCGAGGTGCCACTTGTCGCCGGGTCGGGGTCGGCGGCGGCGCAGGCCGGCCGCGTAGACCGGTCCGAACTTGGCGCACCACTGCCGGATCGTCTCGTAGGAGACGACCACGCCGCGGACCAGCATCAGCTCCTCGACCTCACGGAAGCTCAGCGGGAACCGGTGATACAGCCACACGCAGTGCGCGATGATCTCCGCCGGATACCGGTGGCCCTTGTACGACACCTCGCCCACGATGGTCCCTCCGGTTGCGTATCGACTCCGAGATCATCCGCTTCGGCCGCGCCGCTCACCAACTTGACAGTGCCGGTCTCGGCACATTTTCGGCGACGGTATCGAGTGCGCCCCGCGCCGCGATGGTGTCGACGATGCGAACGAAATTGAACGACTACCGATGCCCCACAGGAGCCGTCAGATGGCGGCGGTGCGGCATGAATTCCAGTGACAGCAGCACGAACGCGGCCGGCAGTAAGTGCTTCATCGGCAGGAGCACGTAGCGGCGGTCGCCGAGCGAATGGAACTTGCGCAGATACCGGCACAGCGACTCGAGTCGGACGAGCGGATGGCCGAGATGGGTCAACCCGTAGAACAGGCTGTTGGTAAGCCCGCGGTTCTTGTCGCTGAACAGCTCGGGGAACGCAGCGAATGCCAAGGAAAGGCGTTGTCCGCCATGGCTTCTGGACTCGTCGATCATGTCGACGGACAGCCGTTCGTCGATCCCGTTGGGTGCGCCGGGAACGGCGCCACGGCACGTCGAGCGTCACGTCGGTGCCTCCGCCGGCGACGGCGTACCGGTGAAAGCCCTGCACCCGGCCCCAGCGGTCGCGGGCCACGATCAGCTGGATGCCGGGATACCGGCCCTCCAGCGCGCCGTCGAGGATCATCGAAAAGCCGCGTTCGAAGCGCGCTCCGCTGTGCGATGAATACAGCACCTCGGCCAGCTCGGCCAGCAGTGCTCCGTCGACGTCCTGCTCTGCGATCACCTCGGTGGTGATGCCGAAGTTGCGGGTGCGTTGCACCGCCTGGCGAAGATTGCGGTACTTGCGGCCGACCATATCGAAGGCGCACACGTCGATCACCACGTCGCGCCCGACCGGGATTGGCCGCATCGACTGGCCGATCACCGCCGGGTCACCCCACAGCTGTAGCCGTTTTTGGCTGCAGCCCAGCACGAAGATGCGCCAGCCGTGGGTGTGGCACATCGCGGCGAAGTCGGCGACGAGCTCGGGGAAGCGGGTTTCGTCACCGATCGGGTCGCCGCTGACCACCGCGTAGCCGATCCGGGTCCGATAGGCGATCGCCGCGGTGCCGTCGGCGCTGAACAGATAGCTCTTCAGCGACTGCATCGCGAACGGCGCCAACGGATCCCCGCGCGTCGCGTTCACCAACGCCCACACCCTCGGCAGCGCCTCGGGCTGCGGCTCGGCGGTGGTCGGCCACCTCAGTGCCAGGCCCGCGCCGGCGATCATCACGTTGCCGATCAGGCCGAACGACAGCACATGCGCGCCCAGACCGGCGAGCAGCACCACCATCGCCGCGGTGGCGTGTGCGGCCGTTACCGGCCTGCCCAGGAAGATGCCACGCGCGATCAGCGCGACCGCGGCGAGAATCGTCAGCGACCACGCCAGCCGGCCCGCGTCATGCCAGTCGGCGTGATGGTGATCACGCGCCAGCAGCACGATCAACCAACAGAACACGCTGAGCACAGCCAGCGCGCCGATCCATCGCGCCGCCAGCGAGTCGACATTGACGACAACTCGTTCGCGGGCACGGACCTTGGCAACCTTCACCGGCGGCTCAGTCATCGTCATCTCCGCCCTGTTCCGACCTCCGTCCGGCGCTCGGAGAGCTCAGCCACGCAACTGCGCTTCAGCAATACGAGAAGTTGAACGAGCTGGCCAGCGGCGGTGGCCGTATTGCTAAGCGCGGCGCTGGGGTGTCGGTGACCTCGCTCGACGAGAATGCAGTTGCACCGCAGCCGGCGGTCGACGTCGTCGCGCTCGACGAAGCGCTCGAACGGTTGGCGGCCGTCGATCCACAGCAAAGCCGCGTCGTCGAGCTCAGGTTTTTTGCTGGCCTCTCGGTCAAGGAGACTGCCGAAGCGCTCGGCGTTTCGCCGGCGACCGTGAAGCGCGACTGGGCCACGGCCAAGCTGTGGGTGTACAACGAGCTCACAACTGGATGAACACGCTGGGCGATTGGCCGCGGGTCAAACGAGTGCTCGAGGGAGCGCTCGCGTGCGAGGGCGCCGATCGGCAGGCGTTCCTCGCCGAGGCGTGCGGGACCGACGCGGCACTGCGGGCGCAGGTCGATAACCTGCTGGCCGCCAGCGACCGTGTCGGGACATTCCTGGAAACGCCGGCCGCGGTGCTTCTCGATGCAGGACGTGAAGACCTCAGCGGCCGTTCTGTGGACTCCTATCAATTGGTGTCGCGATTGGGCGCGGGCGGCATGGGCGAGGTTTACCTCGCCCATGACACGAAGCTCGATCGGCCGGTGGCGCTCAAGGTCCTGTCACCAAAACTCGCCGCTGACCGCGATCGGCTCCGACGGTTTCATCAGGAAGCGCGGGCCGCCTCGAGTTTGAACCACCCGCACATCGTGGTCGTCCACGATTTCGGCGAACTGGATGGCCGTCCGTACCTGGTGACCGAGTTCATCGAGGGTGAGACACTGCGCCATCGCCTGCAGCAGGGCCGGCTGCCGATCCGCGACGTCGTCGACATCGGTCTCCAGATGGCGGGTGCGCTGGCGGCCGCGCATGCCCGCGGCCTCGTCCATCGTGACATCAAGCCTGAGAACGTCATGGTGCGTCGCGACGGGTACGTGAAAGTCCTCGACTTCGGGCTCGCAAAGCTCGCCACCGTGACGCAATCGTCCGATCAGGGTGGTGTGGAGTCACACACACAACCGGGGATGGTGATGGGCACACCGCGCTACATGTCACCGGAGCAGGCGCGCGGCCTCGACCTCGACGCACGCAGCGACGTCTGGAGTCTCGGGGTCGTGCTCTACGAAATGGCCACCGGTGGGCTTCCCTTCGCCGAAAACAGCACCGCGACTCTGTTCGATGTCGATCGGACCGTGAATCTCACCGCGAGCGAGCGCGCCGCTCGCGATCTTCCGCCCGAACTCCTCAGAGTCATCTGCAAAGCACTCGAAACCGTTCGTGATCGTCGCTATCTGAGCGCTGCCGAACTGTGCGCAGACCTCAAGCATGCACAACGCGAGACGGAGTCCGTTCGCTCCGGCGGGGTCATCGGGATCGTGCAACGGGGCCTCGCACAGCGTGCTGCATTGTTCGGGCCCAGAAAGCTGGTGCTGGCTGCCATGCTGGCGGCGGCGCTGGGAGCACTTGTGAGCGTCCCGTTGATGCGCGGCAACCGGGTGGCAGGCCCTACGGGCGTGCAGATGACCGTGGCCGTGCTGCCGTTCGACAACGTCAGCGGGGACGGCGGTATCGACTACTTGCGCCTGGCGCTTGCCGACGAAGTGGCCACGGCTCTCAGCTCGACCCCGTCACTCGCCGTTCGGCCCATGGCGTCGTCGCGAAGATTCGCTGGCGGTGAGGGGAGCCCCCAGGAGGCGGGCCGGCAGTTGCGCGTCGGCCGGATCGTGATCGGGCATTTCTCGATGCACCAGTCCGAACTGCGCGTCACGGTGGAAGCCGTCGAAGTCGAGAGCAACCGGCTGCTCTGGCGCGACACCATTGCGGCGGGGGCCGCTGACTCGATCGCGCTCCGCGATGGGCTCACGTCGCGGATCCGCGACGGGCTGCTGCCTGCGTTGGGCGCGGGGGCACCTACGGCTTCCCATGTTCGACCCCGCAACCCCGACGCGTATGCCGGCTACCTCAAGAGCCTCGCGATCTCGAGTGACCCCGGGCCGAACCAGGAGGCGATCGCGATGCTCGAGCGCGCGGGCACGATCGATCCGGACCACGCGGACACGTGGGCCTCGCTCGGGCGGCGCCACTACGACGAGGGGCAGTACGGCGCCGGTGGGAGCGAAGCGTTCCGCCGATCGGAAGCGGCGCTCCGGCAGGCGCTGGCCCTGGATCCAGGCCATATCTCGGCCGCCGTGAATCTGCTGGTCCTCCAGATCGACGCGGGGCGTCTTCAGGACGGCTACGACATTGCCCGGAGGCTCGTGGCGCAGCGCCCCGACAGCGGAGAAGGCCACTTCGCGCTGAGCACCGTCCTCCGCTACGGCGGGCTGCAGGAGGATTCCGCTCGCGCGTGCGACGAGGCCATCTCTCGCGACCCGACCAATCCAGTGTTCCGGACCTGCTCGGCGACGTTCATTCAGCTCGGGCGATACGATCGGGCGCTCGACTTCGTCCGCCTGGACTCCGGTTCCGAGTGGTCGCGGCTGGTCACGCGGTGGGTCTACCAGCGGCTGGGCCGTCGCGACGATGCCCGCGAGCAGCACCGTCAGCAGGCCCCGGGCTACCCCAGCGGGTTGGTGCCCGCGAGCTTCCACGGCTTCATCGCGCGCTGTCTTTCGGGCGCCGCCCCGACCGGCGCGGAACGGTTGAGCGATGATGATGTGAGGACGTTCCTCACCCTGCGGGACTCCGAACCGCTCTACTTCTTTGCGGGCGACCTCGCGTACTGCGGCGACTCGGCGGCGGCACTCCGGCTCCTGCGCGAGTCAATCCCGCGGAACTACTGCGCGTCTTCAGCGATCGAGACCGACCCCACGTTCGCCGCGATTCGCAACAGCGCCGAATACGGCGAGCTTCTTGACGCGGCCCGGGCGTGCCGCACTCGATTCCGCGACCATGTCAGAACAAAGATGCGCACGCCCTGAAGCGGTGCGATCGGACCGCAGACGCAATGTTCGGGACGACCAGCATCGTGTAGTGGTCGACTCGTCCGGCCTCGAAGTCAGGCGTAAGGCCGTCTACCCTCGGTCCATTCGTCCTAGGGTCAACACGAAGAGAGGACACATCGGCGATCAGGTGCTCTTGCAGCAGGTGCTCGTCAACTTGGTGATAAACGCGATGGACGCGATGGCCGAGACGCCTCCGGCGCGTCGTCGCATCACCATCAGCACCGAAGTCAGGGCGGCCGATGTCGAGGTTTCGGTGCGCGACACTGGAACGGGTGTGCCGGCGCAGATCTCGCTGATTGCCCGAAGACCGACGTGCGTGATCCCTTCGCGTTTGGCGAAGGCGATCAACCCGCGGCCGGTCGGTCTGCTTTGACACGCACGACGGTCGCGCCGAGGCGCTCTCGGCCATCAGAACCGGAGAGTAGCCGACAGAGATGCTACGGTCGAGGCGATCTGGAGTCACTCGACGTTTTGACGTTTTGCACGCATTTCATGACTGAGGACGTAAGACGCGACCGTGCTTCCGAGTGCACTGCCCTGGACGCACGCCGTCCGAAAATGCATGCCCCCGAAAACGCGGGCGTCGGCCATTTCTTCAATGGCAAGGTCGAACCCGACGAAGGATCGGACGGACCCTGGCATCGTTTCAGAAGTCGCGTCGAACGAGACGTCATCGCCGAAGATTGCGCTCAGAACTGTGGCGGCGGCACCGACCAGGTTCGAATGGCCTGACGGGTATTCGGGGTGTGCCGACGTCGTGAGAAACGGCGACCATGTCGGGTCCGGGGCGGTCTCGTCGTTGCCATCGTCGTCTGGGGATCGGATCGCGGTCACAGGCCGCCAGAAAACGTATCGATACTTGGCGTCCCAGGTCGCAATGGATGCGTCCGCCAAGGCTACGTGCAAAACGGCAAACAAATGGGCGCTTTCGTGCGACGTCAGGTGACGCACCCGTGCGAGATCCGAGGCCACCCGCGTCCAATACAGCGTACCGTTACCGCTCCAGAACACCGCCAATGCGGAGTCTTCCGGTCCGCGGGGCGAGCCGTTCGCCGCACCCCAAATCTTGGTTTCGTTGAAATCGGCCGCATACTCCGGACTGTTCAGAGCCGGCGGTGGCACAGGCCGGAACTGGGATGGCCGCGCGAGTACCCACGGAGTCATCGTCGCAAACTGAGGTCCGCTGCCGGAAGAGTTGGCGGGCGGAGTCGGTCTCCAGAAGCCGAGGGTCGCAGAGCCCATGAACGGCGCCATGGCGGGCGTCAACCCATCGTTCTGGCGTGCTGACCAGATGATATCGGCTACGTACTGGCCCCAGGAAACTCCTCCCTGCACAGATTCGGAACGCTCGACGCCCATCAATGCTGCGATCGAGGCGTCCCGGCGCGTGGTCAGCGTCGTCGCCTGTGCTGGATAAAGCTTCAGGAGCATCGCGTAGGCCGCCTGAACCGCGGCGGCGTTCGCCGAAGTGCGCGCGGGTGCGCGGCGCGTCACTAAATACGGTGCATACCAGCGGTCCACGCCATTGATCGCGTCGAATACGCTGACCGAAACGAGCGCTGCCGAGCGACTCGTCGTCAAAGAGCTCGGGAGAGGAACGGTAGCCAGCGTCGCGGCGTTGAATATCTGGTGCCACTCGACGACTGGATCGTTCGCAACGACTTGCACCCCGAGCTGCGTGCCGGACGTCGGTGGGATGGCTGCTATGCGAGGTGCGGCCAGAAAAACGACGACGGCGAAGGCCAGCGCTCCGCCGAGTAACGTGGGACGGATTTCCATGATGTGGCTCCTTCGGTGTATGGCTGCGCCGTTCCATGGCGCGCGAGAACGATACGGGAACGCCCGACTCGAGACCATGGCCGGCGCCTGATTTCTCAGCCCGGCGCGGCTGACCGTGTAAACGCTTGACCCGATGCAAGTTGTCACGCGGAATGAGCGTCTATGTAAGGATCAGGGTGTAAGCTACTGGACCTTCGAATCAACTTTCAGGGCACGCCATGGCCTCCCTCACGCGGTATCGCTTCGGGGTCTTCGAGTTCGACCCGGAGACCCCTGAATTGCGCAAGTCGGGGCGCCCTGTCAGGCTGCGGCCGCAGGGACTCAAACTCCTGAAGCTGCTTATCTCCCGACCTCGTGAGGTGATCGCCCGTGAGGAGATTGCCCGGTTCCTCTGGGACGCCGGCGTTTTCGTCGATTTCGAGCAGGGTGTAAATCACACCATCAAGCAAGTGCGGGCGGCCCTCGGCGACGATGCGGAGTCGCCGAGGTATATCGAAACGCTCCCCCGGCGCGGCTACCGTTTCATTGCGCCGGTCGAAGCACTGGTCGCATCGAGGGAAGCTCCCTATCGTGCTGACGGGACGGGGCCGCCGGAGCCGCTCGAACTGTCCGTGAGAGAGGATCCGGCGAAGCGAACTGCCGAGATCGCGGGTGGACGGCTCGAGCTGGCGGTCAACGCGAGCACATCGCTCTCCCAGTCTGCTCCGCCGCGTGTCATCGGGCGGATGGAGAGACACCGCACCGCGATCCGTCGTCACATGCGCGGCGCTGTCGATTTTGGGTGCCGGATGGTGGGCGATGTTTCGGCCGCCCGTTGCGTCCAGCTCCATGGCCTCAGTTGCGGTACTGCCGTTCATCACAATCGGCGGGGGCGGCGAGTATTTTGCCGACGGCCTTACAGAAGCACTCACGACCGAGATTGGAACGATGCCAGGCTTGCGGGTGATTGCGTCGAACACGGCGTTCTCATACCGTGACAGGCCCACATTGCGAGAGATAGCGCGAGAGCTGGGCGTCGGGCTCGTCGTCACAGGTTCGGTGCAGCGGCACGATGCGAGCGTAAGGATAAATGCAAGTCTGGTGAACACGAGCGATGGCACGACACTCTGGAGCGAGCACTTCAGCAGGCAGGTAACGGACGTACTCACGGTTCAGAACGAGATCTCTGAGAACATTGCCCGCACGCTGTCAAAGACGGTCGGTGTTGCACCACTGGCGAAGTCATCGCCGGCGACGAGAAATCCCGAAGCGTATGACGCGTACTTGCGTGGTCTTTGGCACTTCAAGGGACGTTCTTCGACCAGTCCAATCGTGCAGACCAGGGCCACACGTGGCGATCTGCGGTCGCGGAGTTCGAGCGCGCGGTGGCCCTCGATCCCGAGTTCGCGCTGGCCCGGGCGGCATTGGCCAGCGCCTACACCCAACTCTTTTTCTACGACTCCACCGACCGCCGCTTTGACGAAAAGGCGTTCCTGGAGATTCAGCGAGCGCTGGCGATTGATCCCAACCTTCCCGAGGCGTATCTGGCGCGCGCGCAGCTCACATGGACGGCGCGAAACCGGTTTCCCCATGAGGCCGCCATCACAGACCTTCGTCGGGCCGTGACGTTGAATGCCAACCTGGCCGACGCCCATCTGGAACTGGAGAAGGTCTACTATCACATTGGGCTGACAGACAAAGTCATAGCTGCCGGCGAGCAGGTTCAACGGCTCGATCCCTCTCAGGCGTTATCCAGCAATCGAACCTTCCGCGCTCTCATCGATGCAGGCCGCCTGGAGCAGGTGCGAGTGGAGGTGGATCGCAAAGGGAATCTGGGCCCCTATGCGCGCGGTGATGCGCTGGTTGCCTTGGGACGACTCCAGGAAGCGCTGCAGTTCCTCTCGCGTTCGAAGGCCACGCTGCCCGGCGACGCCGAATACGACATCGGCGCGCTGGCGCTGCTGGGAGTCGTCTACGCCAGACTCGATCAGCCGAAGCAGGCCGAACGGGTCCTCGCCATGGTTATCCCGGCAGCTGAGAATCCGACTGCGCTCTCCCATATACATCATGCGCAGTTTCACATCGGCGCCACTTTCGGACTGCTCGGCAGGAAGGCAGACGCGGTGCGCTGGCTGACGAAGGCAGCTGACGAGGGCTATCCCTCATATCCTCGGTTCTCGACGGACCAGAGCCTCGCACCTCTGAAAGGCTACCCGGCTTATGAAGCGCTCCTGGTACGGCTGCGGAACGATCGGAATCGCTGGCAGAAGAGTCTGTAACCAGCAACCCCGCAACCTGCCAACAGGTGATGGAGACGCGGCTGGATCGGCCGCGGCAAAACGAGACGGCTCACGGCACCGAGCACGTACTGAGAACTCCCGAGGATGCTCCGAGTGCCGACTGTCCATCCAGTCAGACGGCGCGGCGCAATCTGGCGGCAACGCGTGAGTCCGCTAAGTTTCGGCGAAAGGAGAGAACCTCGCCGTCTTCGATTCGTGCGAAGGTACGAGGTTCCAAGCCTGAGGTATCACGGTCCTATCACAATCGGCGTTCTCACTTAGTTAAGTTAGGGGCGGGTTGAGTGTCGCGGCACCGCTGCCTAATGTGACAACCGTGGCTACTGATCACGCTCCGACTCACTGTCCGATTCTGGCGATCCGTGAGGGTTCTTCTCCGCCAGTCGAGTCGTGGCCGGTCCGTGATGTCAGGAATGGCACGAGGTCCTTGGTGAACTGCTCCGGATCCTCCCAGTGGAAGGCATGTCCAAAGCCTTGGTAGGCGATGAACCGGGCTTTTGGCATGACCTCGAGCAAGCGGTCCTGTGCCGCGCGCAGCGCGTATGTGTCGCGGTCGCCCCACATCAGCAGCACGGGCACTGAGACTTTCGTGAGCTCGCTTGTGAAGTCCGGCGTCTTCAAGAATCCGTCGAACGCCTCGCGCCAGACGCGTGCCGGGACCTTCAGTGTCTCGGAGACGACTGCGTCGAGGTGGTCGGCGGGCATGGCACGCGCGAGGGTGCTCAACTGCCATTCTCTTGCGAACGGGGCGGCGATCGGATCGGTCAGTGGTGCGATCGACGATGCCACGAAGTCGGCAAATCCGGGATCATCAAAGGTGGAGAACGCGCCCATCAATACGAAACGCTCCACCCGGTCAGGGTGGTCGATGACGAACCGTTGCGCCACGCTGGCTCCCATCGAGTGACCCACGATGATCGCGGTGCGCAGACCCATCGCATCCAAGAACGCGAGGAGATCCGCCGACATGTCCGCGAAGCGGTAGCCGGACGTCGGGCGACTTGAATCGCCGTGGCCTCGCTGCGAGAGCGCGAAGGCGTGGATGCTCGGCGGCAATAGCGGGAGCACCCGCTCGAACGAACGCCACGAGTCGGTGACCCCGTGCAGGAAGATCACCGGCACGCCGTCGGCCCTGCCTTGTTCCACGTACTCCATCCGAACACCCGTTGAGAGCGATACGAACTTCTTCACTGCTTCCTCCGTTCCTGTTCTCACGTGCTACGAGTCGATGGAACCGACCGCGCGCCTATTGTGCGGGCAGCCGCAGAAGAACGTGACGCCCAGGTTGCACGCGCCGCTTACTGCTGTAGTGCGAACCGATCGCAGAGACGACGAACGACGAGAACGTTTCTCCGACGCGGATGCAGGCCCCCTTGCCTGTGAGTCAGCGACCGCCGAAGCACCGCGACTGATCTCAGGGGACCTGGCGGCCTCAAAAGAACAAAGGAGGGACGTTGACGGACTCTGGGGTGATGCCGATCTGCGTGAGCAGTCCGAGCGCGTCCGAATTCGCATGCTCCTCGACGATCTGGTCGTTACTCGTCCGGACGATCGCGATGCCCGTCATGCGCACACGCTTTCCCGAGGGCGGGATATTGCCAAGGCGGCCCGTGTGGGTCGCCTCTACGAACCACCGCGCCGCCTCGCGGTTCTCCTCCGCCATGAGGACTTCGATCGTGATCCGCAGGTCCGGGAAGGCAGTGGTAATCGTCTCGAAGTGTTGCTTGTAACCCGCAATCCCAGAGATGAGCTCCGCCGCGTCGAAACCGCGATAGTCGCGCGCGATGAAGCGCTCGATGCCGCTGACGTCTTTGTTGTTCCAGATTTGCTCGAAATGCTCGCGGATGATTGACATGACATCTCCCTTCAAACGAAACGAGTGAGCTCGGTGGGATCGGGTGTCCGGCCCGACGAGGCGTCCGGGGCTCCCACGAGCGGCATCCGGACACGCTCACTGAGCGCGTAGCCGATACAGGCGGAAGAACCCGCCATCGACGGGCACGACCTCGACACGCGACAGTCCCGCTGCCGTTGCAAGGGCCCGCACGGTGTCGGCGCGAATGACCGTGCCGATCGCCGCGGAGGGCTGGTCCGCCATCGCGACCGGGAGGCAATGGACGATGCTCCAGCCGTACATGAGCCGCTCGAGGTCGTCCGCCGGCGCGTGGAAGTGATCGGCGACCTTCTCGTCCGCGACGAGGACGCTGCCTCCAGGCGCCAACGTTTCTCGGATCGCGCGGAGCGCCTCGTCAGGTCGTGCCATGTCGTGAAGGGCTTCCAGCACCAGCACGAGATCGAACGGGCCGTCGTCGGCTACCGCGTCGGCGGCGCGGACGTCGAAGCGCACGGCGACGCCTTGCGCGGCCGCGTTCCGTTGGGCGTCATACACCGACGCCGGGTCGGCGTCGAAGCCGACGATGTCGGCCTGTGGAAACGCCTGGGCCATGGCGAGCGTGGACCAGCCGGCTCCGCACCCGACGTCGGCCACACGCATGCGCGTCGACGTGAGCTTGCTGTGGAGGTCGGGCAGCGCGGGAATCCAGCGCGTGATCAAATCCGACAGAAACGCCGGCCGATTGATGCCGGCTTGACCCGCGCGGAACGCCGCACCGAAGTGTGGATACGCGACGCCCCCGCCGCTCCGATAGGCGTTGACGACCCGCTCGAGCGCCCCCCCGATACCGGCGACCATCTGCGCCAGCGGGGCAAGGTGCGCAGGATGGTCCTCGGCGACCAGGACATTGGTGTGTTCGGCCGGGAGCCAGTACCGCCGCGCCTCCGCCGGGGCGGTGGGCGATTCGACGCGCAGGAATCCCGCGACCGCTTGCTGCTCGAGCCACTCGCGGGCGTAGCGGGGGGCGATGCCGGCGGCGCGGGCTAGCTCAGGCGGCGTGATCCGTCGTCCGGATTTCAGCGCCTCGTAAAGGCCGAGTTCCTTGCCGAGATAGATGCCGTAGAGCTCGAGTGTGTGAATCGTCGCCTGGAGCAGGCGCGTCGTGAGCGCCTCCTCGGTGGTCTGAACAATCTGGCACATAGGGTGTCTCCGTAATCACCCCATGGGCGTAAGGCTGGACCTCACGATGGAAGGCGGATCAGGCGGGGCCCGTAAGGGTGGCGCTACGGGCCGTTCACACGGCCCTCGCCGCGCAAGTGCGTCGGAGGAGACTCGCGAGGAGGCGCCCGCTAGAAATGCCAGTCGACCGGTCGCTCGGGCTGGTAAACGCAAAACGTGCCCGTGCGCACCGCGTTTTCCAGGTGCCGCCCGAGCTGTGGGTGGGCCTTGATGATTTTCTTGACGCCACTGCGGATTCGCCACGTCACAGCGGACCGAGCCCGCTCGGCGGCGCTCCCCAGCGCGCGCGACCGTCCACCCAGCCCCAGTGCGCCTGAAAGCAGCTCGACGATCTGATCGAGCTCCTCACGTGCCTGTCCCGCCCGCGCGAGATCATGGGCGGCGTCGGCCTCGTCGATGTCGTGCTGCAGTTCTCGGGCGCGCGCCTGAATCTCGCGGCGGGCTCGCTCATCGAGCTGCGGCGCGGTACCCGACGTCTCGGCCGGCCGGTCGGCCAACTCGAGGCAATGCACCTCAACCCCCGGTCGATCGAGCAATCGCGCCAGATCGCTGAAGCCCTTCTGATGGGTGAGCTGGACGGAAAGCCCGTCGAACTCCAGCGTCCACACCGGGCCCTCGCGGCGAAACCGCGCCACGCTGGGCTCTTTGGCCACTGGCCGCGCAACGGCCTCGGGCCGACGCTCATCGGGATCCTCTTCGAGCCCCGCGAGACGGAGACCCTGCTCGAGGCGATCGATGTCCTCAACCCGCCGAAAGGGATTCACGTGCAACAGCCACCGCAGCGGTTCGCCTGGATCCGGTGGACGTCCGTACGTGATGCGATCGCCGAGCTGCGACAGGAACTCTCTCAGATAGAACCGCGCGCGCTCGAGGTCACCGGTCAACGCGCACGAGGCCGCCAGAAAAGCTGGCACGTCGACAAACATCGAGATGGGGGCCCGGGCGCCGACGGTGAGCAGGTCTGCATCACGCCCCAGGACAAACAGCGCGAGCCCTACAGGTGCCGTGTACCAAGGTGGAAAGCCGGGGTTGAGGCGCATGGCCTTCGTGCCCAGCGCCAGCCCCGATTCGCCGTCGCCAAGATACGCGCGGCACATGCCAGCATGGACCAGCACGTCGGTGTCGTTCGGATTGAGATTCAGTGCGCGATCAACGTGAAACGCGGCCTCCTCGAAGCGCCGGCGATATAACAGAATGCGCCCGAGTACCACCTGGACCATCGGGTCGCCATCGTCCAGCCCCGCCGCGCGACGGGCGTAGTCGTAGGCAAAGCGCTCGGTCTCATCCCATTTCTGCCACGCCTGACAGCTCCATTCGTTGAAGTGGGACAGCGAGAGGCCCGCGTACGCGCGCGCGCAAGACGGATCGATTTCGAGGGCCCGTTCGAAATAGGTGCGTGCCTCCGCGTCTGCTTCGACAGTCCCGCGCTTTAGACACTCGAAGCCTTGCAACCAGCAGTCGTATGTCTCCAGACAGGACAGAGGGGCACGCTGGCCCGCGCGTAACCGGGACCGGTCGACGCCGATCTTCAGCGCGCTGGCAATTTGTTCCGCAATCTGGTCCTGCACCGTGAATAGATTCTCAGCGGTGACGTCATGGCGATCGGCCCAGAGCTGGCGCCCCGTGTGGGTATCGAGCAGTTGGACTGCGATACGGATCACGTCGCCGGCTCGACGGACACTGCCGCGCAGGAGGTTGGAAGCGCTCGCCGCCGGGTCGCTACCGCCCAGTGCCGGCGACTGCGCGGCGAACGCCCGGGGGTACACGACTTCAAGCGCACCGAAACGCGAAAGCGCAGAGGCGACGTCCTCCACGAATCCCCGCGCCAGCGCGTCCTGCGAGGGATCGCCCGACAGGTTCTCGAACGGAGCCACGGCGATGCTGGCGGCGATGGCAGGCATAGAAGCCCTAACACCTAACGCCGCGATTCTACTCGGTCAGAACTCGATCTGAGAACGTGACCGGTCCGGCGGCGCAACGGCCCGCTCAAATGCCGCCTGACAGGGCGGCCTCGGAAGAACGACCCCGGCACGTGCGTCGGCTTCCTTTCCAGTCGTGCCGCCATCGGACCTCAGTATTAAGGAGGAGCGAGCTTGGTGGGACCGCTCGTGACAGGCTGGTTTCGGGCCCGGTTTTGCGGCGACGCAGTTCGCCTTCGCGTTTGTGGCGGAGAGGCTGGGGCGTCCGTTCAGGTTCAGCCGTGCAGTATGTGGGCCGCGATATCGGCCGCCACTCGCTCCGGCCGCTCCCAGTTCGGGCAGTGGCCAGTTTCCTCGTAGACCGTCAACCGCGCGGCCGGTAACGCGGCCATGAAGCGGTCCTGATCCGGTCGCGAGAACAACGCGTCCTGGTCGCCCCACAACAGGAACGTCGGGGCCTCGATTCGCGCGAGCTGCTGCGTGTCGTCGTACTCGACCAAGCTATCGATGGCGAGGCGCCAGAGGCGTGGTGGCAGCTTCAAACTTTCGGCGATGATCCGCTCGAAGAACTCGGGCGGAAGGGGGCGGTACGCAGTGCTCGCCTGGAAATCGCGCGCGAATTCCACCGGGATCGGATCTGGTAGATCGCGCAAGACGTTCTGCAGGTCCCGCGTGACCGTATTCGACGCCGCGAAGCCTGTGCCAATCAAGATTAGAGCGACAACCCGCTGCGGTTGTGCGATTGCTGCCTGCCGTGCGACGAAGCTGCCGAACGAATGGCCGACCAGCGTCGCGCGCTTGATCTCGAGGGCATCGAGAAACGCGATGACGTCTGCCCCCATTTCGGGAATCGAATAGCCAGATTCCGGACGATCTGAGTCGGTTGGCTCGAGTGTCGCGAGCGTGACGCCCTCATGTACCTCATTGCCGAGAATCGGCTGATCCGCCGGCAACTCGGCACGCGACGCCTCCGCCTAACCGACGCCGACCGGCGCCGTTTGGCGAGACGGGCGGTTCGCGTCGGCCGTCACCGGTTGCGCGAAATCGCCTCCATCGCTACGCCGGATACGCTGCTCCGGTGGCATCGCCAGGCCCGAAAATGGACCTCTCGGACCCGCCCCGGTCGTCGCGCGGTGCTCGCTGAGATCGATCGCCCGTGGTGCGGATGGCCGACGAGAATCCGACCTGGGGGTACACCCGGATCCAAGGAGCCTTACAGAACGTCGGGCATCGCGTCGGTCGCTCCACAATTGCGCGGATTTTGAAGGCCCATGGGTTGCCGCCGGTACCGCAGCGACCCACGTCGTGGCAGACGTTTTTTCGCGCGCATTGGAGCGCGATCGCCGGCGCGGATTTCTTCACCACGGAAGTCTGGACGTGGCGGGGACTCGTCACGTACTACACGCTGTTCGTCATCGATCTGGCCTCCCGGCGGGTGGTTTTCGCGGGCTCGACCCCGTGGCCCAACGAGGTGTTCATGCAGCAGGTCGTCCGATCGCTGACCACGACGGACGAGGGCTTTCTCGTCGCGCATCGCGTGCTGATCTGCGATCGCGACGGCAAATGGAGCCATGACATCCGCGAGCGATTCGGCGACGCCGCCATACGCGTGACGCAGACGCCCACTCGGGCACCCAATGCCAACGCACATGCCGAACGCTTCGTCCGATCTATTAAGACGGAATGCCTCGATCGGATTATCCCGATGGGAGAACGCCACTTCCGTCGCGCGCTCGCGGAGTACATCGCCCATTACCATGGCGAGCGCCATCACCAAGGGCTGGGCAACGCCTTGATTGCTGGCCGACCGAGGACGAACACCCAAGGTCGGATTCGGCGACGTCCACGACTCGGCGGACTACTCAATTACTACGAGCGCGCAGTGTGATGGGATCACACACCTCGACGAGACAGTTCGATCGAGTGATGGGACACTACGCGCTTCGTCCCTGTCGTTCGTGCCGCCGCCTTCTTTGCCATACGCTCAGCTCCTGCAACCGCAGTGCCCGCCTTGGATGCCGGTGAAGGTGAAGTTCATCCCCCCTATGCTGCTGCTGAAAACAGATTCGCTGCCCGACAATCCCGCGCAGTGGCGCTATGAGCTGAAGCTCGACGGCTACCGCGCCATCGCGTTCAAGACCGGCGGGACGTTGCACCTCCGCTCGCGCAACAACAAGGACTTCGCGATCCGGTATCCCGCCGTCGTCGGCGGGCTCGCGAAGCTGCCAGACGAAACGATCATCGACGGCGAGGTCGTCGCGTTCGACGAAGAGGGCAAGCCATCGTTCAACGCGCTGCAGAATTACTTCTCGGCGTCCCGCGCCGGTCGTCTTCTACGTTTTTGACGTCATGGTGCTGGCGGGCAAAAACGTGATGGCGGAGCCTCTGGAGAAGCGCCGCCAGCTGCTCGAGATGAAGGTGCTGCCGACAGCTGACGGAGCCGTGCCGCTACACCGGATCGCTCGACGCGCGTCTCCCTGACCTGATTGCGTCCGTGAAAGCGCAAGGCCTTGAAGGCCTGGTCGCCAAGCGCCTCGACAGCCGTTATGAGGCGGGCATGCGGCCAGGCTCGTGGCAGAAGATGCGCGTCAATCGCGGACAGGAGTTCGTGATCGGCGGCTACACACACGGCACGAAGACGTTCGACGCGCTGGTGTTCGGCGTCTACGAGAAGAGCAAGCTCCTGTACGTCGCCCGGACACGCAACGGGTTCACCCCACCACCCGCGCCGCACTGTTCAAGAAGTTCAAGGGCCTCGAAATCACGGAGTGTCCATTCGCGAATCTGCCGGAGCCACGCGGCGGCAGGTGGGGCCAAGGGCTCACGGCGGCCAAGATGAAGGAATGCGTCTGGCTCACGCCGGTGCTGGTCGCGCAGATCGAATTTCTCGAATGGACCGGCGAGAACCATCTGCGGCATTCGCGATTCGTCGGCTTGCGCGAAGACAAGAAGGCGAAGGACGTGCGGAAGGAATGAGCGCGACTACAGCAGGTCCTCGACCTTGAATTTCTCGCGAGCAGACGGCGAAGACCGTCGTTCGCGATACGGAGCTCGCCTGATAACGCCAGCCCTCAGCGATGTCCTCGCTCGTCACTTGAAACTTCGGACCGTTCCCCGTAAGTTTGTTGCACCATTCGCGACTGACAGTTTCACTAATCGTCCATCTTTCGACTTGTAGTCGTTCCCGAGCAGTTTTCGTGGAGAAACGGGACCATTCGGCGACCGACAGCCTCCTCCGCGATGTCCGCAACAGTCCTACTGCAATTCGACCCGTGCAGGAGTAGGGTCCCGGTTGCTCGCTGCACGTCCGATCCCTCGTAAGTTGGAACCCTCGGCTTTCTGCGTTGATCTCTGTAAGGAGCGGCGTGAACCCGGTTACGGCGACACGTCAGGGCGTGCCTACCGATAAAGGATTTGCGTCATGAATGATACAGATCAGCTGGACTCTATTGCCGTAAGGGTGCCAAGGTCGTCAGTCACCACGCAGCCGAAGGGGTAGCCGTGGTGATCCCAGAGTCGCGTAGGATGACGACATTTGATCATCTCCCCGATCATCCGACGGAGGACCACAATGACCGATGTATCTCAGCTTCCCGCTGACCGGTGAGAGAGGCGAGCGGCAAACGCTCTTCATCGTGAACTTCGCCAATTCGGACTTCTTCGGCGCTCCGCGTGGAGAGGGTCCGGCGCTACTGTCTTTGGATGTCGGAGTCTCAGGGCAGCCTACGCGGTAGGAAACGTACGCGAACGCACCATCGTTGAACTTCGCCAACACAAGGAAATTTCTCGCGAGGAGGATGACCCATGAAAAGGACACTCGGGGCTTCCACAGCAGCGTCGCTCGTACTCGGTCTCGTGGTCGCGTCTCTCATTTCCTCCTTGTCACCGGGACTTCAGGCTCAGGCGGATCCGATCATCGGGACGTGGAGACTGAATGTCGCGAAATCCAAATACGATCCGGGACCGGCGCCGATGTCCGAAACCCGGATCTACGATGCCTTCGGAACGAGCGGCATCAAGTCCACGCAACATCGCGTAGAAGTGGGCGGGAACAAGACCACTATCAGTTACTCCGCCATGTATGACGGCAAAGACTACGCGTACATGGGTTCCCCCGATGCCGACACCATTGCGCTCAAGAAGGTGGACGCCAACACGATCGACGCCACGCTCAAGAAAGGCGGCAAGGTCACTTTGGTCGTGAAGGCGGTTACCGCCGCTGACAGAAAGACGCGAACACTGACCACTTCAGGTACCAACGCAAAAGGGCAGAAGGTCAACAACGTCACCGTGTGGGAGAAGCAGTAGATCGCGGATTTGGCTCACTACTCTATCCACCAATCGCGAAGGAATACGGTTATGGTGCCGTCAGGCCGCAAATCCCAATACTTCGGTTGCTTAGGAACTATTTTTCCGTTGTCGAACGTCACTTCGAACAACTCTCGCTCGATCATCGCGAGATCCATCACGTTGCGTCTCGCCAAATCTGGGAATTGGATCTCCGTCACCTTCGGATTCAGGTGAACCACATCGGCCCTGAAGCTGCGCCAGATTCTCAGGGATGCGTCGGCCGCTTGCTGAGACAGGATTCCACGCTCGACGAGTATCGGTGCCATTGTTGGCCGATCGCCTTCCGGTTGGAGGTTGTTCCGCTCGAGAATGAATCGCCATAAGGCTTCAGCGACCGCTTGCGACACCATCACCGCGCTGATGAAATATCCGTCGCGATAGCTCCGAATGCATTCAGCGGACGCCGGACCGAAGTGTTCGCCAGCGATGACTCCACTTCCGAGCGACGAGTTCGCGATGCCAACGCAGGATCGTATCTGGCGTCACGAGGGTCACGACCTGCGCGAGCACTCGGCGACCAAGTCTCTGCCCCAATTCCGCGAGGCGCCGTCGCTCGCCGTCGTCAAACCGGAGGCGCTGCCCCGCGCGCCGCGCCTTCAGCACGCGATTCTCCTCGCGGAGGAACGCGATCACGTGGGTCTGCTCGGATTCGAGCCAGCCGCCCACCGCACCGATCAGCAACTGGAACGGCAGCACGGTCGGAGTCTACGCCCATTACGGTCGATCCACTTGTGGGACACTACGGGGTCGAATCACGAGAATCAGGCAGCCAGACTCCATGTTCTGCAGCGCACGTGATCGTTCTGCTGTTGCACGCTCCAGCCCGCCGGCGCGACAAACACGCAGTTCTCCAAACGAATCGTGGGCGAAGTTGTTACGGTGTTTCTTGCGGCGTGGCGTCTAGCGCGTGCGTGAGTGATCGCGAAAGAAGGATGCGATCCGCTGAGAGGTATCCCGCGGATAGACGTGGCCGCCCTGGTGTATCCAGGTCATGACCGGAGCGGGCGTCCCGGGTCCATAGAGCGTGCACCCGTCGCCGCAGCGCGTCGTCTTGTCCCCGACGCCGTTCACGCCAATGGCAATCGACATGGCGGCCTTCTGATCGGCAAAGGTCACTTGCGGATCGCGCTCACCTGCCACATGAAACAGCGGCCGTGGCTGCTTCGGCTGCACCGAAGGGCGGAGACGGCCCGCGACCGGCGCGTAGGCCGCGAACACCGCCGGGCGCTCCGCCCAGAGGAGATAGGTGAACATCGCGCCATTCGAGAAGCCGGTCGCATAGATGCGGGCGTCGTCGATGTTGTACTTCCTGCGCAGCGAACCGAGCGCGACATCGACGAGCTTCAGGTCGCGGTCGTTGTTTTCGCCCCGCTCCACCTGCCAGCCGGCAAGCCGATCGCCAGTCGGCAGCCCCTGGAAGTACACGACGATCGAGTAAGGCGACGCCAGGTGGAGATCGGTGTGCTGAAAGTTCTGGACGTTGTCGCCGCGCCCGTGGAACGACAACACCAGCGGATTCTTTCCGCCGGCGGGGGATGCGGTCGGCGCAAACACGATGGCCTCGCGGGTAACGCCGTCGACCTGCCAGGTCATGACCTCCGCCGAGGCCGCGCCTGCATACAGGAGGAGCAGGACAGCGAGACAGATGTGGGTCATGCGTTACCGCCCGGTTGTCGTCTCGATCATATCCAGCACCGCCGCTGACAGCATCGGGTCGGTCGTTCCGATCGACTGCCCTTGGGAGTAGTGATTGTGTCCCAGGAGCTGGGTGAAGCGCGGCAGCAGGTCGTGATCGAACGTCAGCGCGTGGACCAGCCGCAGCGCCACACGCTGGAGGTTCGGTGGGTCGAGCTCCGCCGTCGTGATGAGCACCGGCACGTTCGTGCGGGTCAGGTGCCCCAGCGTCGTCGCCTGGCGCCTCCGCGCCGGGTCGTCGCCGTAATACGCGCTGCTGGCATCGCTCTCGGGATCGAACGTGTAGACGCCCGACACGAGCACCGCGCCCGCGGGGGCCGGTGCGCCAGGAGACAGCTCGGGCCGGAACACGAAGTCGGCCACGTGCGTTGCGCCGGCCGAGATGCCCATCACGAAAATCTTGTTCGGATCGCCGCCGAAGTCCGCCGCTCGATCCCTGACCCACGTGACGGCCGCCCCGACATCCTCGGCACCGGCGGGCCACTTAATCTCGGGCGCGAGGCGGTAGTTGATTACCACGCCCACCAACCCCAGCGTGCCGAAGAACTCGCCCACGTGCGCGTTGGCCTGCTTGTCGCCCCCCGTGAAGCCGCCGCCGTGCACAAACACCACGATCGGCACCGGCGTGGGCCACCGCCGCGCCACTCCAGTGTAGACGTCGAGCCGGTGCCGCCGGTGCGGACCGTAGGCCAGATCCTTTACCACCTTGATCTGGTCCTTGCTGTAGATGCGCGACGCGTTGGCGTAGAGCGCGCGCGTCCGCGCCCCGACGTCGTCACCGAGCTTCGCGCCGAGCGTTTTGAGTCCGGCTGCTACCTCGGGCGGCATCCCCGCGCGCGCGACGGTCGCCACCGGGAGGGTGCGCTCCACCGGCAGCGCAGGCCGCCACGCCTGCCGCGGCGCCGCCGCCTCGCTGCACGTCTCCATCGTCAGCGCCGCCGAACGGTTAATCGGGCTCGTCCAGGCATCGGTGCCGGCCGGCTGGCTCTCGGCCCCCACGGTGAGGCAGAGGTTTGGATGCGATGCCAGGCTCACCCGGTTCCACGCCATGTTCCATCGCTGCAGCGACGAATCGGAGCAGGGCTGCAGGAAGAGCTCGGCTCCCGCGATCCCCGCGGTGGCCGCGAGGCACCGGTCGTAGCGATTGGCGACGATTCGACCGCTCCGGTCGCGCATCGGCATGAACGACTGGTCCCACTGATCCTGCGCGGACCGGCCGTACTTGCAGGTATGCATCTGAAGGCGTCCATCGAGGTTGGCGGTGGGGCCGGTGCCGCTGATGTCGATGCAGTAGCCGCGCGGTTCGTCCAGCGGGTAATACGTGCTAAAAAAGGTGTTCTCCGCATCATCGCCTGAGCCCTGGCGTGCGGACAGAGTTCCCGCTGTCAAGCCCACCAGCAGCACCAGACATACCGAGAAGACAATGGCTCTTGTCGTCATCACGCGTCTCCCGGAAAAGACGGTTCGCCGCCGTGCGCCAAAGAAGGGAATCTATCATGCCGTGGCGATGAAATTCCTGTCGAGCGAACTTGCCGCCAACTTCCTCGTCGACCGCCAAAGCCGGGCGAAGATCCGCCTAGACTCGGGGACGACACGCGAAGCGCATAGGTGCCGGGCACGTCTGGCACGAAAGTCGGCGTCACCGTTGAGGAGTTCATAGAAGGGCCCGCCACGCTGGGGGCCGGTCGGGATTGAACGGGCCAGGCGTTAAGTTAGCGGAGCGCCGTCGGCGTCGGTGCAACCTTTCGCGAATCCGCCGGGCGCGCCAACACAGCCGACTCATCAAGAAATTCACGAAGTATGTTTCCGTCCCAAACCTTCAGCCCCCTTCGCCCTACCGTCATTTTCCGCGTGGCAGGGCGAGTGGCAGGGTCGTTCGCGTGGCAGACCGCGTGGCACTCAAGAATGATAATCAAGCGGCCCGCAGCTCGCTCGGGATTACGGGCTTTCGTGTTTCTGGGATATTGCCCCACACGGCCCGAAATGGCGGGTTGTCTGTGGGCGTAGTTTCACAGCCCCGACGCCGAGCCTATTATCAAGTCATGGCCACATTGGAATGTCACGCCTGCCAACGTCCGATAGACGAAAGCGAAGCCAAGTGGGTGAAGCCGTTTGACGACGCACCAACGAGAACAGATGCTGCCGGGAATATCCTAGAGACGTACTCAAGAGCATATTCAGAACCGGTGCCCGGTGCGGAGCCATACTGTCCCACCTGCCTTCAAGAATTGATGCAAAACGCCACCAGACCTTAGCCGAGCAGAGGCTGAATCTTTACCAGAATCGCAGAGCCGCAATCGCCGTCCTGCGGCTCTCGCTCGAACGCGCAGCTTAGCCCCCTGATGGCGGATGGATTGCCGCATTCACGGATTGAATGCGGCACACAACGTCAGCAACCCACGTCAGAAGCGGCCGCGCTCCAACTCGCCCCCGTCTGACAATGGGGGCAACGTCAGCCCCGCACCAAATCGGGGCGACAGTGCTATGCACTACAGGGGGATTGTCCCGCTATTCTCGATAGAGTGGCTGACTCCAGTGCCGGCCAATCTCGTTCTCAGGCCAAGGTCCGAAACCGGCACCGGAGGATATTCGCGACAGGTCGTTACCGCAGGTGGAGGTATACGGGCGGCCCTCCCAGTCACCATAGGTCGCGCCCAATCCGGTTTTGTTTACGTGGCCCAGCCACAACAAGGCGAACTGTGTGTCTCGTGCAAGCGGCGGCACTCTGACAGGGTTAAACCATTCGCCCCCCACCTGCTTCTGCGCAACCAGAACATTCAACGCCGGGCCGCCGCCGACATTTCTGAGGACCCAGCCTTCTTCCGTGTATACGAACACCAATATTGGCCGGCGAGCTGCGATAGCGGACCGCCACGAGAACCAGAACGACAGCGCAAAGGTCAGAATCGAAACGACGATAGCTACTGCTCCTAGCGGGATTTCGGACACAATTCGAGGCTACTCCACTTGCGCACTCAGGTGCAGCCGCTGCAGACAGACTTGACGCGCCAAGTCATGAAGAGCGGCTAGAATCCAAGGGTCATGACTGCATCCCACTGGGTTGGCCTCTTCCTGGTCTCGACGTCCGCCGTTATTGCTGCACAGGTGCCCCTGACCAAGGAACCGAGGCATCGCGTGACATTCGAGAATGCTCAGATCCGGATCTTCGACGTCAACATCCCGCCAGGTGACACAACGCTCGATCATCGTCACGACCGCGACATCGTGACGGTGTCGATGACCGGCGGGACGGAGATCCGTGTCCAGAACACCGGGCAACCGTGGACGATCCGCGCACCGCGCCCGCTGGGCGATGCGACGGTCGCCGAGTACGCCGGCAAGCCCGGCAGCCACACGGTGGAAAACACCGGCAAGAGTGCCTATCAGGTGTTCGCCGTCGAGAATCTCAAGGCGAGCGGATGGACCACGACGCCAGCCGCCACTGGTCTTGCTACGAAGCTGATGACCGAGGCTCGCTCGTTCCGAATCTACGACGTGCGACTCGCGCAACAGGCGTCGCAGACGTCACATACACACGCGGTGCCGACGGTCGCGGTGCTCGTCGCCGGCAAGGTCATGTCCGATGGTCCCGACACGCACGCCAAGGCCAATGCGCCCGCGGCCGTCGGGTTGAGGCAGCTGGATCAGCCCGGCCAGTGGCTGCTCATCCCGCAAGGCGACACGCATCACGTCGTGCGGCTCGGCACGGCCGACGCACGTCTCCTCGAGATCGAAATTCGCTGAATGCTGATCCGCCCTTGAGGCATAGATCGGTCAGCGACCGGACGCAACCATGTTGGACGCTTCGTTTGTGAAGGCGTGAATGAATGAAGGTGCCGGATATAGCTGTCGACCGTCCTCAGTCCACGTCAGGCGAAGGATCGCTCCAGCCGTTCGAGGGCACCGACCCACCAGTTCCACTCCTCCACGGCGCCCGGTAGTCCCTTCTTCATGTTGAGCGCCTTGTTCCACAGCAGCACGGAGGCCCCACCGAGGATCGCGGCCTCGTACATCCGGGCCCACAGCGCATCGCCGAGACTGTGGTCCAGGCGGCGCTCGAGCGCGACTCGATAGGCGGCGAATACTTCTTCCTTCGAGCGCGTCAACCGCGATGCACTGACCGCGACATACCATCCGATATCGAGTGTGGCGCAACCGTCGGCGATCATCGCCCAATCGAACGCCGAGACTCGTCCGTTCGGCAGGATAGCGAAGTTCGCCACCTTCGCATCGCCATGAATGATCGTGCGCGGGAGCCCATCGGTGATGCGAGCCAGCTCGGCCGGAGGCGAGGCCATGAGCGTCGAAACCGATCGAGGCAGCTGTTGGTGCGCGAGTGCCCACCCCTCTTTGACCGGACCGAAGAGCCGGTGCGTGCGGCCGAGCGACTCCTCCTTTTCAATCTCGCCGGGCGCCAGAAAGCCGTACATGAACTCGCCCTTCGCCAGCCACGGCCACGCGCGAGCCTCCCGGTTCCAGAACACCGCGTGCAGCGCGGCCAGTGCGTCGATGAGCGCATCTTCGTCTGCGCGTGTAATCGGTTCGCGGACCTCGGGAAAGAGGTGGGCTGAGAGGTCGCGCATCAACACGGCCGATGCATCGACGTCGAACGCATACGCCAGATACGGCGGGTCGAAGGCCTCCCACACGTCGTCGAGCGCCCGGTCGGCGAGGAGTCGGGCTTCCCGAGCGACTCCGCCCGTGCGCCAGACCGTTACGTCCCGCTCCGGGTGGATGTGCTTGAGAACAAGCGTCCTGCGGCTGCCGTCCGCAAGATCGACCCGGAGCCGTTCGAACTCGGTGCCGGAAAAGCCCACCGTTGCCATCGATTCCCGTTCGAGCGATCTCACCTCACCAAGGAGATCTCCCAGGAACGCGGGGCTGGCCAATTCGGCGATACTCGTCGCTTGCGCGAACCGTCGATCCATGTGTGTGCCTCGCCACGAACTTCGATTGTCACCGGCGCGCCCGCGATCATCCGACACGATGATGCCTCGAAATGCGCGACACGCGGTGGAACAGGCGTATGCTCATGGGGCACGGGCCAGCAGTTGGTGGCCTCGATGGAGGAGATCATGAAACGCCTAGTGGTACTCGCTCTTGCTGTGCTTGCCGTATCGGTCAACGTGTTGGCGCAGGGCCGCGGCGCACCCGCGCCACCACCGCCGCTCGAACCGGGCGCGTCGCAGGCCGAGGTCGACAGGGCGCTGCTTGCCGCGCCTGCGCCGCTGCGGGATCAGGCGACGGTGATCAAGTGGAAGGCGGATAACACCTACGACACCTTGCGGAAGGGCACGAACCGCCTGGTGTGCTACGACCGCTCGGGCCGTCCACTGCATCCGGCGTTCTCGCTGGAGTGCACCAGCATCGGCAATCTGGAGCGCGCCGCCCAGAACTTGAAGCTCGAGGCGGTCGGCGACCGCGCCAAGGCCAACGCGCTGCTCGATGCCGCGGAAAAGGACGGCACGCGCGCCAAGCCGGAATTCGGCTCGGTGTGGTACCACCTGGAAGGGCCCGACCAGGCGAGTGCGCGCACGCATATGACGATCGCGGTGCCGTTCGCCACGCCGCAGTCGCTTGGACTCCCGGATAACCCCAGGCAGGGCGGCGTCTGGATCATGAATGCGGGGACGTCAACCGCCCACCTGATGACGCCGGGGGAATGACATGGGGCGGCTGATCGTCGTCCTGGTCGGGCTTGCCTCGCTGTCGGCGAGCCAATCCACGCAGACGTTCACCGGGGTCATCACCGACGACATGTGCGCCGGCGTCGGCCATAGCCAGATGCGAATGGGGCCGACGGATGCGGAGTGCGTGACCGCATGCGTCGCCTATCACGACTCCAAGTACGTGCTCGAAGACGGAAAGACAGTCTACGCGCTCAGCGACCAGCGGACTCCGGCCGCGTTCGCCGCACGGAAGGTGCAGATAGTGGGGACGTTGGACGCCGGGACGCGTACGATAATGGTGGAGTCGATCGCCGCTGCAAATTGATCATGCGGATGCGACGACGTGAGGGGATCGGCCCTCCCGGCGTTGACAGGGCCGATCCCGTGATTCATAGAGAACTCCCGCGCCAGCTGTAACTAAAGGCCCTCGGCTGTCTTCCAGATTCAGCAGTCGTACACATCCGCTGAACAGCGTCGCGCGGTCCTGCGCGCGACCCCCGAAACGCTCACCGGCGTCAGGGGGCGACCCACGACGGCCTCGACAGTGGAAACGAGACCGTTCATGCCTGCAGGCAGGAATCGCTCGCCCAGTTCGAGGCACAGGACCCCGAACAGTGCGACCAGCACGAGAATTCGAATGCGCTTGACCATGGTCACAGACCTCCGGTTGTTTTCCTGATCAGAAAATTGCTCGGCAACTCGTCGAAGTCGCGGAGATCGCCCGCGTTGACCTTCTTGGCGTTTGCAGGAACCTTGAATGTAAAGGGATCTGACACGAGCGTCGCGCCCGTCTTCCAGGTTCTCAGTTCGATGCTGTATTGCGGCGCTCTGTTCACCTGCGTGCTGGTGACGACGTAGCGGCAGGGATGAGGACTGCTTCCCTGGGCAATCCAGATCTCCCAGTCCACTTCCTTCGTTCTAAAGGCCAGGTGGTCGCATTCGACGCCGTTGATCACGCCACTTCCCAGGTCCTTGATATCCACGACCTCGGGCATGAGCTGGTTATAAAGATTCGACATCAGCAAATCTGCCCCTGGCAGGGGCCGATGATATTTCGTCCGCAAATTGTCGACCAACTGATCGATCGTGCCTGCCGCTTCGACTTGAGTGTAGGCATTGGCGTTCTTGCCGAACATCGTCACCGTTCTTCCATCGAAGACGAACTCGACATCCGCAAATCCGCCCGTGCGGGTTGCGCGTATCTTGTCAGGGCGGTTCACCGTCATCGTGCCGGAGCTTGCCAATCCGAGCTTCTGGTTCTCCTTGGTCACAACCTCGAGATAGGTGTCGTAGTCGAATGAAAAGGCCTTTTGGCCAGCCATGTAGTCAGACGAAGCCTTCAGCAGGCTCTTGGCATTTTCAGCGGTACGCGTGGATGACACGCCGGCCGTTCCGGTTGGCGTCGTCCCGGCGCCTTGTTGAGCGGCCCGCGTGGCGAATATGTCCGCCGCTCCCGCGGTTGTCGCGAGAGCAAGCAAGATCGTCCATGTCCTTGCGTCTCTCATGATCCTCTTGATTGTGGATTGCATCTGCTCCTCGGTGCTTGACAGGATGCGGATTGATGAACGTGGCGTCGCTTCCCTGCCCCAGCACGATTGGGACCAGTCGCATCGCGCCTTCGAGTCCGGCCCTATGTGAGCCTTGGACAGATCGCGTCACGAGAGTTTGAGAGGGAGTGTCAAAGCGTCGTGAGTTCCGCCGCGCGCGGGATTGTTGAGGCCCGACGCCCGGACCTCGTCGAACGCCTTGACGAAGTGGATCCGGCAATTGGCCGCTCAGCTCCGGCAGTATCTCCGGGTGTATTCCGCGGCCGGGTTCGCGTCATTCGCTCGGCCGCCGGGCTCTCAAAGCTGCGCGTGGGGGAGGTGCTTGTGTGTCAGACCACGTCGGCAGCGTGGACGATGGTGTTCCAGCGCGCGGGGACGCTGGTCACCGATGCCGCGAGCGTGCTGTCACACCTGTGTATTCGGCCTCACTGACCTGTTCGAACCACTCCGTCGTCGTGTTGATATTCAGGGCGAGGTGGGTCATCGCGGCCTCTGGTGTCGCTCCGTGCCAGTGGCGTTCACCCGGCGCGATGCGTACAGCACCGCCGGCCGCGACCTCCTGAATCGGTTCGCCTGCCTTCTGGACGCGGCAACATCCCTCGACGACGAGCAATAGCTGTACGCCCGTATGCGCGTGCCAGGCTGTCCGCGCTGACGGCTGAAATGTCACCCGGTACATGTTCGTCGGCGGTTCTTCCGACAATCGTTCGATCTGCGTCACGGTGGCAGGCCCGGTAAAATGCTCCACGTCGGCTGGATGTGGCGGATGGTCATGTCCATGAAAAACCTTCATAGAATGTCGATTGTCCCACGCGACGCTTCTGACCGCGCGACCGGACCTGTCGGCCGCTCGGCTCTCAGTGGTCGGAGAGGCCAGTGCTACGCAGCCCTAGTTCGGGCCCATCTGGATCGACACGAGCGCAAACTCGCTACCACCGCCTCGCGGCTTGACGGACACGATGCGGTGGCTCTCCTCGATGCCGGCCAGGAGCTGGATACCTGACGAGGAGGGCTGCGAACGACACTCGGGGCGGCCGTTCTTGAAGTTCACGTCGCCGCGGCATTCCACGACGTCGCCGAAAACCTTCATCCGCTCGCGGTAGAAATCGACGATCCGCTCGGGGGATTCGCGGCTCACGTACTCGGCCGCGATCACCCGCAGGCCAAACCACCGTGTCCCGATGCTGACATTGGCCCGGTCGTAGTCGCCGTCGCTCCGGTCGCGCGAGAGTTGGGCATCGGGATAGACGGGCAGCCCCGTATCCCCTGTGTTCTCTCCGGTGCGCGCCGCCAACGCCCCCACGGGAGTGGCGATGTCGACCCTGGTGGTCTTGCCATCCTCCTCCTCACGTACGACAACGCAAGCAGATGCCATCACCAGGACAGGGAAGATGGCGGCCAACGCGACCGGGCGAATGTGCATCGGGGCCTCCTCGGACTGCTGATGAATACGAACTGTTGGAAGGAGAAGTTCCGGTCGTATCGATAGGCCATGACCGGGCAGCTCCGTAGCGCAAGGCCTCGAGGTCGCGAACCCGGAATCGGGCGGTTTCGGCAGAGCTAGGTAGAGCAAACTTCCCCACCGGGACACCCGACGGCTCGTCCAGCCGCCGGGTGCGTAAACCGGTGAGGACCGCGCAATGATTACACTACTGAGCAGGCGCCGTTGGACACGTGGCGGCAACCATCTTGACCGATTCCACTTTCAACATGGGCGCAGTGGCGCCGCCGGACGCGGGACTCACAGTACCGGTAATTTCGACCTGCTGATTCAGGTGAGGAGTAATCAATTTCTCCTCGCCCTCGAGCCGATAGCGCGCCGCGGTCGGGGCCGTACCGCTCGTTCCGACAGGTGCGGCGGTCACCATCTTCGCGCGTGCAAGCTCGAACTTCGAGGCCGCGGGCGCCGACGCCGCAGCCGGCGGCACGCTCTGAATGCAGCCACTGATGGTCGTCTTCGTGAGTGGTCCGGTTTCTGACTGCGGGCGAGGCGCTGCTGGTCTCTCCGTAGCGGGCGGCTGCGCTGCTGGTGCGCCCGGCTCTTGGCCTGGTGCAGGCTGCTGGCCCTGAGCTGCAGCAATGGCGACAGACGACGCGACGAAGATCGCTGAGAGTGCTCTTCTCATCGGATCCCTCCCATGGGGTTGAAGGAGCAGGGGGCTAGCTGCACGCTGTCGGGAGCAATATCGACGCCACTCGATAGGCTTAGCCTCATCCGTATTCATGGATGCGCCGCTCGTGACGTGACGAGCGCTCCGGCAAGTTCATGGACGCAGCAGCGTCTTGATCGCGCGGCGTTCGTCCATCGCGCGATAGCCCTCCGCCACCTGGTCGAGGGGCAGCGTCAGGTCGAAGACCTTCCCCGGATCCATCGTCCCGTTCAAGACGCGGTCGATGAGCCCGGGCAGGAAACGACGCACAGGCGCGGGTCCGCCATGGAGACGGACGTGGGTATAGAACAACTCCTGGCCGTTGAGCTCGACCCCGTGCGGGACGCCGACATAGCCGACCGACCCGCCCGGCCGCGTGGCCCGGATCGCCTGTATCATCGACTCCGAGGTCCCGACGCACTCCAGCACGGCGTCAGCACCGACGCCCCTGGTCAGTTCCTTGATCCTGGCCACGCCCGCCTCGCCGCGCTCGGTCACGATGTCAGTCGCGCCGAACTCGCCGGCGAGTTTCTGCCGCGGCTGGTGACGACTCATCGCGATGATCCGCTCGGCGCCCATCTGCTTTGCGGAGAGCACGCCAAGCAGGCCGACCGCGCCGTCACCCACGACCGCGACCGTCGCGCCCGGCTGCACGCTGGCCGCCTCGGCGGCGAACCATCCAGTGCCCATGACGTCGGAAAGCGCCAGCAGGCTGGGGATCAGATCGTCGGACGGCACGTCAGATGTCGCCACCAGGGTGCCGTCCGCGAGCGGCACGCGCAGGTACGGCGCCTGCGCGCCGCCAACCAGCTCCTTGTGCGCGCACGACGACTGATAGCCGAACTGGCAGTGAGGGCAGCTGTTGTCGGACGCGAAGAACGATCCGATGACAAACTGGCCTCGCGTGATCGAGCGCACCGCGCTGCCGACCTCTTCCACGATGCCGCAATACTCGTGGCCCATCGGCGTCGGCCGGGTGACGGGGTTGAAGCCCCGGTAGGGCCACAGGTCGGAGCCGCAAATGCACGTCGCCGACATCCTGATAACGGCATCGGTCGGATTGACAATCGTCGGCGCGGGGCGTTCCTCGACACGCACATCCCGCGGACCGTAGAGAACTGCTCCTCGCAATGGTTTGCTCCTGTCAAAGAGGACCAGCGTGGGCCCTCAGCCACCAACCGACGGCTGCGACGGGCCGGGGTTGTGAGTACCATTCACGAACCGTGCGCGAGAGCACGCTTCTCACAATGTTGCCTCCCTTCCAGCTCGGCCTTGATACCTTCGGCGACATCACGGTCGACGACCGCGGACACCTGCACTCGCACGCCCACACCCTTCGTGACGTAATCCGTGAGGCTATGCGTGCCGACGAGGTGGGCGTCGACGCATTCGGCGTCGGCGAGCACCACCGGCGCGATTTCTCGATCTCCGCACCTGAGGTCGGTACTCGCGGCAATCGCCGGTAAGACCGGGCGTCTCATCCTCGGCTCCGCCGTGACCGTGCTCAGCACCGACGATCCCGTGCGTGTGTTCGAGCGCTTCTCGACGCTGAACGCCGTCTCGGATGGCCGCGCTGAAGTGATTCTCGGGCGCGGGTCGTTCACTGAATCGTATCCGCTGTTTGGCTACGACCTGGCCGATTACGACGAGCTCTTCGAGGAGCGGCTGGCGCTGTTCGCCCAGTTGCTAAAGGGCGATCCCGTGAACTGGATCGGCCGCACCAGGCCCGCGCTGACCGGGCAGAGCGTGTATCCGCCGATCGAGCACGGCCAGCTTCGGACCTGGATCGGCGTCGGCGGCACCCCGGAATCGGCAATACGGGCGGCGCGGTACGGACTGCCGCTGACGCTCGCGATTATCGGCGGCAGCCCTCGGCGATTCCGACCCTTCGTCGACGTGTATTACGAAGCGCTGCAGCGGTATGGACACCCCAAGCAGGCGGTGGCCGTGCACTCACCCGGCCACGTCGCCAGGACCGACGAGGAGGCCAGGGCTGATCTCTGGCCCTCCTATGAAGCCATGATGACGCGCATCGGCGGCGAGCGCGGCTGGCCGCCACCGAGCCGCGCGCAGTTCGAACGCGAGGCCGGGCCGGACGGCGCACTGTGCGTTGGTTCCCCCGAGACGGTCGCCGCCAAGATCGCCAACACGGCGCGACTGCTGGACCTCTCGAGATTCAATCTGAAATACAGCAACGGCACCCTGCCCCACGAGAAGCTGATGCGGAGCATCGAGCTGTTCGGCACGCAGGTCGCACCCCGCGTGCGCACACTGCTGCAGGACGTAGCCGCGAGCGGCTCCACCCGCTAGAGAGTCCACGAGTGAAACCGTGTTGAAGCCAGGAACCCCGGCCCCTCAGTTCTCACTCCGGGTCGCTGATGGCAGCCTGCTTCAAAGCACAGACTACATCGGCGTGAAGCCGGTCGTGCTCTTCTTCTACCCCAAGAACGATACCCTCGGCTGCACCATCGAATCGTGTGCCTTTCGCGATTCATACGCGGACTTCGTCGCAGCTGGAGCTGAAGTCATCGGTATCAGTGCCGATCCGGTGACGTCACATCTCCGGTTTCGAGAGAAGCACTCGCTGCCGTTCATCCTGGCCAGCGACGTTGACGAAACGACCGTGCACGCCTATGGCGTCGCGAAAGGCCCGCTCGGACTTGCGGGGCGGGCGACTTTCGTCATCGATCAGGGCGGAATCGTGCGGGACGTCTTTTCGTCGCAGCTTCGCGTGAAGAGACACGTCAGCCGCGCGCTCGACCTGGTGCGCGAGCTGACGCGGGAGTCCGGTTAGACCGCTCCGGCCGCGTTGTCACGACACGGCGCGATCACGCGGCGTTGGTGACGTCGATCTTGCGAATGTCATCGATGCCATTGGAGAGCATCGCCCAGCGTTCGAGTCCGTAGCCGAAGCCTATTGCCGTGTGCGTACCGGGATCGCCGCCGACGTGTCTCACGATCTTGTCCGTGAAGACACCCCACGCCAGCATCTCCAACCATCGACTATCGGGTGGCGCGGGTCGGGCGGGAACGATCGGGACGCTCCGCGTCGCCCTGAGGAGTCGTGCGGCGATCGCCGGTCTCGTTCCAGGTGTGGTCACATCGGCCACAGTAGAAGGATTCGACGGTCAGGCCCGCCTTGACGACGGTTTCTTTGCGGACCAGGGCCGAGGACTTACACCGGGGGCAGTTGGGTTTGAGCATGTGAGCCGGACGCGCAGTATACCGACGCGGGCGTCACGGCCCTACGGAAACTTGGGCATGAATGCAGGCAAAATTGCGCCGCCCCAGGTCGATCGGGGAACGCGCTTAGTCAGGTACTCCCAATTATTTCTTAGGCGCGGCGTCGTTCAGGAGCCCGTAGAACTGCATGAAGACGTTGTCGCGGGCCGCGTGCTTGACGTGGCACTCGTAGCAGTTTGCCCTGGGCTGCGGCGCCGCGGACGTCCGGTAGCCGCCCGCCATCGGCCCGCCGAAGCCGTAATAGGCCCAGCCCTCCGGCACGCGCGTCGAATCCTTGACCGCCATTTCAACCATGTGGACGTCGGTCGCGAACTGACCCTGCCGCGCCGGCATCGCATTGGTGCCGATACCCTGGACGATCAGCGCGAGCATCGTCCCCTCGCGGAACGTACCAGTCTCCACGAAGTGCCGGTAAGCACTGGGCTCCAGCAGCGTCGTGTTGAACATCTGATGACCGCGCTGAGCGGTTTCGGCATAGCTCAGGCCGAGCGACGAGCCGACCAGCACCCAACGCCGATAGTCGTCAGGCAACACGAGGTTCCGATTCGTGTCGTACCGCGGCATCACGTCGCTCGGCCTGGCCGGGGGTTCCTGGCGCTGCTCTGCAGCCACGAAACTCTTCGACGCCGCGACGGTCACAAAAACGGAGATGGCGAGGCTGCAGGCCAGACGAAAGGCGGTGCGCCGGACGCTCTTCATCACGGCACCCGTTTCCGAAGGATGGAGACGATCTCGTCACCGCCGATGGCGGTGTCCGCGACGGTCATGCCCACGAACGCATACCCGGCAGCGGTGGCTTCCGAGACCTCTTTCTGCAACGTGGCGGTCTTCTTGGAGGCGAGCAGCCGGTATTCGTATCGAACGGGTTGTGCGATGTTCTTGTCGCGCTCCAGGACAACGACCACTTCGTTCCCGCCGAACGTGCTCTTGAATACCGTCTGACCGCGATACTCGAAGCCCGCATCTCCAGCTTCCTGTATCTCTTTCTGCATCGTGGACGTCTTGCTGGTGGCAAGTAGTCTGTAGCCGAAGCTCGAGGCCCCACCGGGGACCCGGGTCATCAGCACGACGACTTCGGATCCGCCAAAGGCGGTATCACCACCCATGACGGACGCGAATCTGTACCCGGCTTCCGCGGCCTCGTTCATTTCCTTTTCCATCGTCGACGTCTTGCTGGTGGCCAGAACCCGCACGTCCTCCTGGGCGTGCGCAGGAACCGCTGGAATGACGGTCAACAGAATCACGATCAGCGTGAGCAAGCAGACTGTTCGCATGCGCGTCTCCTCGGCGATGGCCGGCGGCTGGCAGGGATACCGTCCGATTATGACAGGAGTACGAATCGGTATAGAGTGTCGCCGAACGCGTGCGGGGCTACCGCGCAACGAGGCGCTGACGAGGAGCGAATATGTGCGATCAAGACCATTTTGACGACGATCGACAGGATTACGAAGCACAGGGGCTGGTGACGCGGCGGCAGTTCGGCGTCCTCCTGGGCGCCGGCGTGGCGATGATGCTGCCGAAGGTGGTGAACGCGGTCGCAGTGACCGAATCCGAGGTCAGTGTGATGACGCCCGACGGAACCGCCGATTGCTACTTCGTGCACCCGGCGACCGGCACGGCGCCCGGCGTGCTGGTATGGCCCGACATCTTCGGGCTGCGGCCGGCGTTCCGTCAGATGGGCAAGCGGCTCGCCGAGACCGGCTACTCCGTGCTGGTGGTCAATCAGTTTTATCGGGTCAAGAAAGCCCCGACCGCGGAAAAAGGCTCCGGCACGCCAATCCCGCAGCTGATGCCGCTTGCGCAGGGCCTGAACGAGACGACCCATATGACCGACGCGAAGGCGTTCATCGGCTGGCTGGACCGGCAGCCGTCGGTGGCCAGGAACCGCAAGATCGGCACGCAGGGGTACTGCATGGGGGGACCGATTGCGTTTCGCACCGCCGTGGCGATGCCGGATCGCATCGGCGCGGTCGCGTCGTTCCACGGCGGCGGACTCGTAACCGACATGCCGAACAGCCCGCATCTGCAGACGGCGAAGACGAAAGCGCAGCTGCTCATCGCGATCGCCGCGAACGACGACATGCGCTCGCCGAATGAGAAAAACGTGCTGAAGGAGACGTTCGCCAAGGCGAACCTCCCCGCCGAAATCGAAGTCTATGCCGGCGCCGCCCACGGATGGTGTCCGCCGGACTCGCAGGTCTACAACGAGCCGCAGGCCGAAAAGGCCTGGACTCGCCTGCTCGCGCTGTACCAGAAAGCGTTGGCCTGAACCTCGCGTCCCAGCCACGCACCAGACCGGTGAGCGATCCGCAGCGCAGCGCAGCAGGCAGTTCGTTCACCGGTCAGCACCTCTCCCAGCCCTGGTTGATCAGCGTTGCGGCGCTGATCACGCTGGCCTGCGGTTCCGCTACCCCACAAACATCTCCCGAGCCCGGGGCACCTGTCGGCATAGAGATCATGCCGGTCCCGCTCAATCCGACGAATCCGAGCGAGCGACTGATTGGCGCATTCGCATACGCCGGCGGGATCGAAATCAAGACCACCAACCCGGCGACGATCCTCGAACTCTCGGACCTGCGGGTGTCCGGCGACCGTCTCGTCGCGATCAGCGACCAGGGACGCTTCTTTGAGGCGCGCATCCGGTTTGACGAGATGAATCGACTGGCAGGGCTGACCGACGCGCGGATGATCCCCCTTGTCGGCGAATCAGGCAGGCCGCTGGCGGCGAAGGATACCGACGCCGAAGGGCTGGACCTGCTGCCGGACGGCGGCCGGCTGGTCAGCTTCGAAGGCAATGACCGGATCTTGCTCTACCCGGCTGACGGCGGGGCTCCTCGTCCGGCGCCCAGACCCCAGGCACGCTTCCCACAGAACAGTGGAATGGAGGCGATCGCGCGTTATCCCGCGGCGGGTGCAGACGCGTATCTCGTCGGCAGCGAGGGCGGCGCAATCTGGCTGTGCCGTCTCTCAGCGTCGTGCAGTGACACCGCTCTCGGCACGCTCGTCCCCGCGGGAATGAACCTGACGGCGCTGGCGGCCTACGGCGAGGACGGCGCGTTCGCGATGCTCAGTCGCGCCTACGATCCACGCGCCGGCGTCCGCATCTCAGTCCGACTGATTGACAACAGTGCGGCCGGCGCACGCGTACTCGACGAGATGACGATTGCTCCACCGCTCAACGTCGATAACTTCGAAGGCATTGCTGCGGTGCCCGGACCGGCCGGCGGCATCCGCCTCTTCCTCGTCTCAGACGACAACGGCTCCAACACGCAGCGGACCTACCTCTTTGCGTTCGACCGGCCATAGGCCGTGAACGTGGCGAACTGGCAGAAACAGCGAGCCATGCAGATCAGTGAAACGCGCTCCTGAGGACACGTTGTTCCGCCGATAACACCTCCGGCACCGTGTCGGAGC
Source organism: uncultured Acidobacteriota bacterium (assembly GCA_963750995.1). Lineage (GTDB taxonomy): Bacteria > Acidobacteriota > Vicinamibacteria > Vicinamibacterales > UBA2999 > CAVVST01. The sequence goes on from CAVVST010000002.1 coordinate 43,733, forward strand.
ACCGTCACGTCGAGTCGCCGGATCGGCCGCCGCAAGAAATCCTCCCTGCATTTCTGGCCGGAATCTCGGCGATTCTTGCGGTGTGCGGTTGTGGCACGAGCCTCGCTATGTAGAGGTCAGGGTTCCTGATGTCATTCCATGCAGCGCTGCCGCCGTGGCTGCTCAAAGCCGTCGAACAGGCCGGTGACGCGACCGTCATCCTCAAGCCCGGCGATCGTCCGTTCGTGATCCGGAGCAAGTCGCCGTATCACCTGGGCACGCAGCCGATGACGAACATGGGGATCGAGGGCATCGCGCAGCAGATCCTGTCGGAAGCCGCCCAGCAGGCGCTGTATAACGGCCAGCCGGTTGAAGAGACCCTCGACAATAACCGCACGCCGGTCAACGTCCGCGCCGTGCGCCTGGACCACGACATCGTCATCAAGCTCCGGAACGCGCAGCCCGGCAGGAGCAGCGCGCCGCCTCCGCCCGGAGAGCCTGACGAAATCGCGCTCGCGATCGAGGAAGCGACGCGCGCCATCAAGATGCGCCACGAGCCGTCCGCCGCGGAGCCTGAGCCCGTCGCATCGGCCCCGGTTGGCCAGGCAGCCCCCGAGCCGGTCTCCAAACCGGAGCCGGCCGAGATCGAGATTCCGCTCGATGACGATCACGTGGTTGCCCCCGCGGCGCCGGCAACGCCAGAAACGCCGACGCGGGCGGCCGACGCAGTCGCGAAGACCGAGGTGCATCACACCGCGGAAGAAGTCGACACGATCATCGCCAGCCTGGTCCCTGCCGCCGCCGTCATGCCGAAGGTCGAAACTTTCGAGCGGCCGCAGCTAGAGACGTTCGAACGGCAGCCGTCCCGCCCAGCGCCCGAGGTGGAGACGTTCGAGCGGCCACAGGTCGAGACCTTTGAACGGCCGAAGGCCGACCCGCTCGAACCGAAACCGCTGCCGGCGGCGGAGGTTGAGACCTTCGAACGTCCGCGCATGCAGATCTTCGCGGGATTGGACGCAGCGTTCTCGGCGCCCAAGACTCCGGCTGCGCAAGAAGCCGCCGCCTCGGCTCCGCCACAGCCCGCTGCGTCGCAGAAGCCCGCGCCCGTCCCAGCGGCAGCATCCGCGACAGACGCTGCAGCGACGACAGAAGCCCATGAGGCTGAATCACTGCCCGTGGGTCGTACCAGCCGCTTCGGGCGTTTGACTGCGCTGTTTGGTTCGTCAGCGAAGGCAAGCGACAAGAACGAGAGCGCCCGGCAGGCCCAGGAAGAGGTTGCCCGCCGCGAACAGGAAGAGGCCGCGCGCCGCGCCGCCGAGGAAGCGGCCCGGCGCGAACAGGAAGAGGCGGAGCGCCGTGCCGCGGAAGAAGCGGCTCGCCGCGAACAGGAAGAGGCGGAGCGCCGCGCCGCGGAAGAAGCGGCTCGCCGCGAACAGGAAGAGGCCGCGCGTCAGCGCCGCAGAAGAAGCTGCTCGCCGCGAACAAGAAGAGGCCGCGCGCCGCGCCGCGGAGGAAGCTGCCCGCCGCGAACAGGAAGAGGCCGCGCGTCGGGCCGCCGAAGAAGCTGCTCGCCGCGAACAGGAAGAGGCCGCGCGCCGCGCCGCGGAAGAAGCGGCCCGCCGCGAACAGGAAGAGGCGGAGCGTCGTGCCGCGGCAGAAGCGGCTCGGCGCGAACAGGAAGAGGCCGAACGCCGCGCCGCCGAAGAAGCGACCCGCCGCGAACAGGAAGAGGCGGAGCGTGCCGCGGCAGAAGCGGCCCGCCGCGAACAGGAAGAGGCGGAGCGTCGTGCCGCGGCAGAAGCGGCTCGGCGCGAACAGGAAGAGGCCGAACGCCGCGCCGCGGAAGAAGCGGCCCGCCGCGAACAGGAAGAGGCCGCACGTCAGGCCGCCGAAGAAGCGGCCCGCCGCGAACAGGAAGAGGCCGCGCGCCGCGCCGCGGAAGAAGCGGCCCGCCGCGAACAGGAAGAGGCCGAACGCCGCGCCGCGGAAGAAGCGGCCCGCCGCGAACAGGAAGAGGCCGCACGTCGGGCCGCCGAAGAAGCGGCTCGCCGCGAACAGGAAGAGGCCGCGCGCCGCGCCGCGGAAGAAGCGGCCCGCCGCGAACAGGAAGAGGCGGAGCGTCGTGCCGCGGCAGAAGCGGCTCGGCGCGAACAGGAAGAGGCCGAGCGCCGCGCCGCGGAGGAAGCGGCCCGCCGCGAACAGGAAGAGGCTGCCCGTCGGGCGCTGGAGGAGGCCGCGCAGGTTCTTGCGTCGCCCGCCGTCCTCGCCCAGGACGGCGACTTCGCGCCGGTCCCACGGGCGTCCTCACACGGCTCGACCGAACAGAACGCCGCGGAGGAGTCCGTGGCTCCCACGATCATTCAGCGGCCGAAGGCCAAGGCAACCGTCATCGACATGGGCCGCCGCCGCGCGATGGATGTGGCCAACGCCGACCTTGGCGACTGGATCGCGGAAGCGATGGACCGCGGCGCCACCGTGCTGTATCTCCGATCCGGCAAGGCGCCATCGGTACGCGTCGATGGAAAGATCGAGACCCTCGCGACCGATCCGGTTCCACTGGCGATGTTCGAGCGCGCCGGGGCGATGATGACCAGCGGACAGGACGGCTGGCGCAATGCCGGCGAGTGGGCGTGGACCCGGGAAATGCCCGAAGCCGGCACAGTCAATTGCCACGCGTTCTCCGACGGTCAGGGCGGCGGCTTCATCGTCCGGCTCCCCGTGGCGGTCGGCGGGCTCGACCAGCAGGTGCCCCGGCACATCCGCGCCGCGTGCGAGACGGGTGAGGGTCTCGTGCTGATTTCGGCGCCGTTCGAAGAGGACGTGACGACGATGGTGAGCGCGGTGGTCGCGTGGAACTCGCAGCGGCGGGCGGGGTTTGTCGTCGCGTTCGGGCCGAGCAGCGGGCTGCAGAACATCGCCGGCGACGCCTTCGTCAGCGAGCGGCCGATCCCGTCGAGCCACCAGGAAATGACGGCGTCGCTGCAGAATGCGCTTCGGGAACGGCCCGACCTGATCGTCATCGCGGCCACCGACACCCTGCCGGCCCCCGAGGCGATCGTCGCGGCCGCCTCCGGCCGCCTGGTCGTCGTCGGCGTGGTCGCCCGCACGGGTCCCAAGGCGCTGGAGGTGTTGATGAAGGACATGGGACCGAACCGAAGCGCGCTCGCGGTCGCGTTCCGCGGCGCGTGCAGCTGGCGCGGTTTCCGCCGTCCCGGCAGTCAGCGGGTGGTGATCGCGGATTCGCTGGTGGCGGGCGATCGCGTGACCGCGATGATCGAAGCCGGCGATATCGCCGCGCTCCACGCGGCCCAGTTCAACCGTGACAACGGGATGCGCGCCCTCGATCCGGCGCTTGCGGCCGCCGTCACGCGACGCAAGATCACGCTGCGCGAAGCCGCCGCCTGCGCCGTGGACCGTAAAGTCCTCATCGGGCTCGTCCGCCGCCAGGCGCGGGACGCCCGCGCGGTCGAACGCCAGGAACAGATCATCAGCCCGTTCAAGGCACAAGGCACAAGTCCCAAGTCACAAGGCCCAAGATGAGTTGGGCCTTGTGCCTTTCAGCAGCTACTGCCGCGCGACTTCGAAATTCTCCACCTGCACGTCCAGCACATGATTGACGCGGACGCCGACAAGACCGTCGGTGGTCGCGGTTGCGCCGCTCTTCGGTCCGGTGTGAACCACGGTCCCGTTCACGACATACGAAACGGTATTTCCGGCGACGCGTACTTCGAGCGTGTTGGTTGAACGGCCGTCGGCGCCCGGCCGACGGACCGAGGCATGCGGCATGCGCGCCTGGACGTCCTGGACCTGCTCACCCGCCCGCGACCGGATGAGAAACGTGCCGTCCTGCGCCACCATGAAATACACGTATTTCTGCGCCGCCGCGTCGAGATCGGACCCGCCGAAGACCAGGCCGTAGTAGTTGTTGTGGCCGCTCGGCTTCATCAGGTTGAACGTAGCCTTGGCCGTGTAGTTCCCCATCACCCGGTTCGCGGGATTCCAGAACGTGCCCGCCGGACCCCCCGTCGCCCGGAAGCCCTTCCCCATCGTCACCACGGTCAGGTCGGGCACGTCGTCGGGATCGGAGGCGTTCGCGCTGCGGTCAATGCGAACGCGCCAACCTTCTGGCGCCTGCGCGGCGAGCGGCGCCGTCAACATGAATACGCTTAACGCGAGCACGAGTACGGATCGAAGCATCATGACCTCTCCTGCGGTTGAGCTTTCTGTATGAATATTCGTGACCGGGGCGGGGATCGAACCCGCGGCCCGCGCATTAAAAGTGCGCTGCTCTACCACTGAGCTACCCGGTCGTGCAGCGAGCAGCCGAGTGTACCACGGCCATTCGGCGGCGATTCCTCGTGGGCAGCGTGCTTGCAACTCACCGGGTGCCGATGGCAAAAAAGGCCAAGACCACTCCGCCTCTTGCCTTCCGCCCGGGCGGGCGGAGGAAATCTCTTATCGAATGGAACGATCCGTCGCGGCAGGTCCACATCCTCGACTGGCGACAGCGCGCTCAGGGATTCGGCCTCGAGGTCGAGGAGCGGGAAGATACCGACGAAGGTCAGCCGTTCGTCCCGCCTGAGCGGCTTCTTGAGGAGGAAGAGCCGGAAGCCTTTGCCGACCAGCCGGTCCCACACAACGACGGCGAGGTCGAAGACGACGAAGAGCCTGCCGCCGCGGGCCCGCGCGAGGAACTCGACCTCGTCCGTGTTTACCTGCAGCACATCGGCAAGCGGAAACTGCTGAAGGCACACCAGGAACGCGAAATCGGCGAGCGGATCGAAAATGCACAGCGGGAACTGGTTGGTGCACTGGCCGACATTCCCGGCGCCGTCCAGACGCTCGTGGCGCTGTCCGATCGCATTCGACTCAAAGGGGATCCGGCAGCCGAACTCATCCTCCTCCCGGAAGGCGGCGAGCTGAAAGACGAGCATGTCGCGCCCGTCCTGAAGGCCTTCGGTCGCGTCAAGCGGCATCGCAGCGTCATCGACAATCTGCGCGAGAAGCTCGACAACCCCAGGACAGCCGTCAAGACGCGCGCCCGCCTCGAGCAGCAGCTCGAACGCGCGCGGAAGTCACTGGCCGCTGAACTGGCCGCACAGCCGATACGCCCGTCGCTTATCGACGACGTGGCGACCGAGCTCCGTGAGTTCAACGAGGCATTCCAAGGACTCGAAGCCGTGCCGCGCAGCGAACGCGCCGAGCGCTGTCGGGCGCTCGAAATCCGCGTCGGCCTTCCCAAGGCAGAATTCCGCCGCCGCTTCGCCAAGGTCGAGTCGGCCGAACACACCGTCCGCGAGGCCAAACGCGAGTTGATGGAATCCAATCTGCGCCTCGTCGTGTCGATTGCGAAGCGCTACCTGAATCGGGGACTGTCGTTCCTCGACGTTATTCAGGAGGGCAACATCGGGCTGATGAAGGCGGTTGACCGCTTTCAGTTCCGCCGCGGCTTCAAGTTCTCGACCTACGCCACCTGGTGGATCCGGCAGGCGATCACTCGAGCCGTCGCGGATCACGGACGGACGATCCGGCTTCCCGTTCACGTCATCGAGTCGCTCAACAAGCTCGAGAAGGAGCGAAAGGCGCTCCGCATCGAACGCGGGATCGAACCGTCGGCGCTGGACCTCGCCGATCGCCTGAAGATGCCGGTGAGCAAGGTCCGGCTGCTGCTCGACGCGCAGCGCACGCCCTACTCGCTGGAGATGAAGATCGGGGAGGACGCGGGCACCGAGCTGGGGGAGATTCTGCGCGATACATCGGTGCGCTCCCCGGAGGAAACGGCGATCGACAGCGACGCCGCCAACGAAGTCGAGCGCGCCATGGCGCCTCTGACCGACCGTGAGAAGGAAGTGCTCCGCCTTCGCTACGGCCTGGGCACCGACCGCGAACACACACTCGAAGAGATTGGCAAGCACCTGTCGGTGACGCGCGAACGGGTGCGCCAGATCGAAAGTCGCGCCCTTCAGAAGCTGCGATCGGCCAAGCAGCGCGAGTTCGCCGCCGCCGTCACGCGGCCCCGCCCTGCATGAGGTGATGCGGCGGGCCCATCCATAAGCGATCGTGGCGCGCCTCATGCACACTCTGGCTCCGGAGGAATCCGATGCCCGACAAGCAGGGAGGTGCAACACCTGAGCAGTACGAAGAGACGGTTTCACCGTCTCACCCGCCTCAGGCAGTCGCCGGTCCCGCCACGCTGGTGGCAGGAATGTGGTACTTCCTAGCACCCATTGTCCTCATCGCCGCCGTCGTGTTGCTGGCGCTGTTCTACTGGGGCGACCGCGACACTCCACGTGAGCAGGAAGCCGTACCGACCACCGGCGTCTCAGAGCCGTCGACGCCCGGAGGCGGCGATGCAGCTCCGAAGCCGGATAGCACGAAGGACGAAAGCGAATTTCGCGGCGGACGGTAAAAGGTAGCCGGGTCCGCGTCGCGGAACCCGGCCTACGTACACGTCGAGGTCGGATACGGGCCGGGTCCGCGACGCGGACCCCCGAGTCAGGCTAGGCCGCTGCCGCCGTAGGGGTGGCGGTCAATATGACCGCGGTGCCCGCCATCAACGGAATCCACAAATCGAGCGCGCCGGAATCGGGCGACCAGCGAGGCATTGCCGGCAGCGGGTGAGACTGCAACGCGGCGATCGTGGCGTGCGGCACGAGGACACCCGGCAGCCCGTTGCGTTGCGGCATCACGCACGCGATGTCGTGCCCCCGCGTGAGAATCGGCAGGTTAGGCGCGGGACGCGACGAGGCCTCGACCGCGTCGCGCACGCCGACGACGACGTGCGCCTGGTGCCCGCCGTCGATGTCGCGGACGAGCGAGATGCCTTCCGGCCACATGCCGTCCTCGTCGAGGTCCAGCCAGGTGTAGGCGGCGCCCGCCTTCAGTACCGCCAGGAGGGCCACCGCCAGCTCCGGCCCGCGGTCCATTTTCACGACTGCGCGCGCTCCGCGACGCAGTCCTTGATCAATGAGATATCTCGCCAGCGCATTCGCGCGCTGGTTCAGTTCGCGGTAGGTCAGGACCCGGCCCGCGCCCACAAGTGCGACTTCACTTCCGCGATACGCGGCATGTGTTTCGACGATGCGATGTACGCCAAGCATGACACCATGCCGGCTGCAAGCAGGAGGCCAGCGGTTAGCGCCACCTGAACAGTTTCAACGCGAGCACGAAGCTCGCCACCGCCCAGACTCCCAGAATCGCCAATTCTGATCCGATTTGCGGAAGGGTGGCGCCTTCGAGGATGACCGCCCGGAGCGAATCGTTGAGCGCTGTCAGCGGGAGTGCCTGGATAACCGGCTGGACCACGGGCGGAAAATTCGAAGACGAAAAAAAGACGCCACAGACCACCCACATCGGCAGCATCGTCAAGTTCAGCACACCGGAGATCGCTTCGAGCGTCTTCGGCCGGCTTGCCGCGAGCAGGCCGAGGCCCGTAAACGTCATCGCCCCCCAGACGCACACAACGGCGATAGACACGATCGAGCCGCGGATCGGCATGCCAAGGGCCAGCGCGCCAAACAGCAGCGGAACGGCCACCTCGGGAGCCAGGAACCCCAGCCGGGCCAGCATCTGTGCCAGCAGATAGTCGCTGCGGCGCATGGGGCTCGCCGCGAGACGCTTGAGGAGCTTCCGCAGCCGCGCCTGGACGATGGCGAAGCCGATGCCCCACATCCCGGTGCTCATGATGTTCATGCCGATGAGGCCGGGGATCAGCCAGTCGATGTACCGCGATCCGGGCACGACGATCGGCTCCTCGCGTGCGATCCAGGGCTCGGCTCGCCCCGCCGCCTGTTTGAGCGCGCTGTCCACGGCCAGCCTCGCCACGCGCCCTTCGGCACGATCGGGATCGAACCGGTAGGTCGGGGGCTCGCCGGGGACGACGAGGACGTGTATCTCGCCATCGCGAATGACGCGCAGCTCGTCGCCGGCCGGAACTTCGCGCACCACGATGTCGTCGCGGCCCGACAGCGCGGTTCGCACGGCCTCGGCACCGGCGCCCTCCCGGATGCCGACCAGCGCCGGGCGGCTCTCCTGCCGCGGAAAGGCGACGGCGAGCGCCACCGACATGATGATCGGAAAGATGAACGCCCAGAACATCGCCTCCGGTTCGCGCACGAATTCGCGAAGCCGCGCGAGCGTGAGCTCGACCAGCGGATGGCGGGTCTCAGTCCTCATCGTCGCGCAGATGCCGGCCGGTCAGCGACATGAACACGTCTTCGAGGGTGCCGTGGTGGGTCACCACGCGCGGGGCGGTCAGCCTGGCAATCAGTTCCTGCGGCGTGCCGAGCGCGATGACGTGGCCGCGATCGACGATTGCCACGCGGTCGCAGAGTACCTGGGCTTCATCCATGTAATGGGTCGTCAGCACAATGGTGCCGCCGGCCGCGCGAAATCGTTCGAGCACCTCCCAGAGCTGCCGACGCGACTGGGGATCGAGGCCGGTGGTCGGCTCATCGAGAAACAACAGGTCAGGCGCCCCCGCCAGCGCGCAGGCCAGCGCGAGCCGCTGCTTCTGGCCGCCCGACAGCTTGTTCACCCAGCTGTCGCGCTTGCCCTCGAGTTCGACGATCTGCAGCAGTTCGTCCACCGGCCGCCCTCTCTGGTAGAAGGAGCGAAAGAGGCGGATGGTCTCGGCCACCGTCAGCTTGTCGGCGAACTGCGTCTCCTGGAGCTGGATGCCAAGGCGCTGGCGCAGCTCGAGGGCGTGGTGCCGCCAGGTAAGGCCAAGCACCTCCACGCCGCCCGCGTCGGGTTCGAGCAGCCCTTCGAGGATTTCGATCGTGGTGGTTTTACCGGCGCCGTTTGGACCAAGGAGTCCGAAACATTCACCGCGCTGCACGGTCAGCGACAAGCCGTCGACGGCGACGACGTCGCCGTAACGTTTTTGCAGCGCGTCGCAGCGCACGGCGTGCACAACAGTCACATCGGACATTCTGTACCGGCCTGAACGCCACGGCAGTTGGGATAGACTGACAGGCTGTGCCCCCGACGGTCCTGATCGCCTCGCCTGAATTCCTGCCGGCGCTGCAGGAGCGGACCGATCTCGGTGAGACCGTCGCATTCGCCGACACGGACGCGCTGAAGGCGCTCGATCTGATCACGCGCCAGCGCCCGAACGTCGTGGCGCTCGAGCGCGACTTCGCCGCCACCTCGCGCGGCACCGCGTTGATCAACCGCATCAAGGCGGACCCGTCGCTCATCGGGTGCGAGATCCGAATCATCTCGCACGACAACGGGAACGGCGACGCGCCGGCGGCGGCGGCGAACGACACGGCAGGGGCCGCGCTGGTGGCCGCCCCGCTCGACCAGACCGGCACCCGGCGCGCCCCGCGCTTCACTGTTGCCGATGGATTCGAAGTACAGGTGGACGGCAAACCCGCCGCGCTCATCAACCTGTCTCTGGTTGGCGCCCAGGTCGTCTCGGCGACGATTCTGAAGCCGAATCAGCGCGTCCGGTTCGTCGTCGCCGACAAGCTCAAGCCCGTTCGCATTGGCTCGGTCATCGCCTGGGCGGCCTTCGAACTGCCCAAAGCCGGCCCGCGCTACCGCGCCGGCGTCGAGTTTCTCGACGGCGACCAGGCCGCGATTCAGAAGGTCATCGACGCGAACCGCAAGAAATAGCCGGTAGGTGGTAGTAGCCGGAAGCCTTCAGGCTTCCGGAGGCCTCAAGGCCTCCGGCTACCTCTGAGCCACCGGGCTCCCCAGCCATCCAGCCACAACAGATTCGGGTCTGATAATCGTCTCTGCCCGGTCCGAGCCGGTCGAAATGATGGCGCACGGGACGCCGCTGACCGCTTCGAGCCGCTCGATGTAGCGGCGCGCTTCCGGCGGCAGTTGCGCGATGCGTGTGGCGCCTTTCGTCGGCGCGGACCACCCGGGCATCGTTTCGTAGACCGGCTCGGCGGCGGCCAGCATCCGCAAGTCGGCGGGGAATTCCGAGAGCGTGCCGCCCGGCGTCTTGTAACCGGTGCACAGCAGGACCTCGGGCAGGCCGTCGAGCACGTCGAGCTTCGTCAGCGCCAGCGCGTCGAGCCCGTTGATCCGCGCGGAGTAGCGGACCACGACGGCGTCGAACCAGCCGCATCGCCGCGGACGGCCGGTTGAGGCGCCGTACTCCTGGCCGCTTTCGCGCAGGCGTTCAGCCAGCGGACCCGACAGTTCCGTCGGCAGCGGCCCCTCGCCGACGCGAGTGGTATACGCCTTCGCGACGCCCAGCACGCCGCCAATCGCGCGCGGTGGCACGCCGAGCCCGGTGCAGACGCCGCCCACCGACGCATTCGATGAGGTCACGAACGGATAGGTGCCATGGTCGATGTCGAGCAGCGTCGCCTGCGCGCCCTCGAACATCACGTTCTTCCCTTCCTGGATCGTGCGCGCGAGGAACAGCGAGCAGTCGGCCACCCACGGACGGATCCGTTCGCCGTACGCCAGCAGTTGATCGAACAGCGGTTTCCAGTCGAGGGTCGAGTCCTTGATGATGTGATTGCGGGCGTTGACGTTTTCGCGGACGTCCTCCTGCAGCGCCGCGCGATCGCCGAGCAGATCGCAGATGCGGATGCCCCGGCGGCCGATTTTGTCCTCGTACGCCGGTCCGATGCCGCGAGAGGTCGTGCCGATCTTGCGCTCGCCGCGACGCGCCTCCGACAGCACGTCGAGCTCGCGGTGATACGGCAGGATAACGTGCGCCTTCTCGCTGATCAGGAGGCGGCCATCGACCGCGATCCCCATCCTGCCGAGCTCGTCGATCTCCTTGAAAAGCGCCTGCGGGTCGATGACCACCCCGTTGCCGATGATGCAGGTGACGCCGGGATGCAGGATGCCCGACGGGATGAGGTGCAGAACGAACTTCTGCCCCTGGACGTACACCGTGTGTCCGGCGTTGTGTCCACCCTGGTAGCGCGCCACGGTCGCGAAGTGCGGCGTGAGCATGTCCACGATTTTGCCCTTGCCCTCGTCGCCCCACTGCGCGCCGATCACGGCGATGTTCGTCTTCGACATTCGGGTATATCGTAATGCACCGTGGCGAGGATCAACCACGAAGACCACGAAGATCGCGAAGGACACGATGGCATTCCCGTACGTCTTCGTGATCGTCGTCGCCTTCGTGTCCGTTGTGGTTCCGGCTTGCCATGATCTACCTCGATGGCGACTCATGCACGCTGGACAATCTCGTCGCCATCGCGCACGACTCGACGCCGGTCGGATTGACCGAGGCCGCGCGCGCGCGGGTGCGTGCGGCGCGGGCGGTGGTCGACGACTTCGTGCAGCGCGACGCGCCAACCTACGGCATCAATACGGGGTTCGGCAGCTTTGCCGAAACGCGCGTGCCGGCCGAAGACCTCGCGGCGCTCCAGGTCAACCTGCTGCGGAGCCACGCCGCCGGCGTGGGCGAGCCCCTGCCTGTTCCGGTGGTCCGAGCGATGCTGGCGCTCCGGGCCAACGTCCTGGCCAAGGGTTTTTCAGGAATCCGGCTCGAGACGCTGGAGCGGTTGCTGGAGTTCCTGAATAAGGGCGTGCATCCGGTGGTCCCGGCGCGCGGATCGGTGGGCGCCAGCGGCGACCTGGCGCCGCTGGCCCACCTGGCGCTGGTGCTCATCGGCGAAGGCGCGGCGTGGCACGACGGCGTGCCCGAGCCTGGCGCGGCCGCGCTCACGCGCGCCGGCGTCCAGCCGGTGGTGCTCGGGCCCAAGGAAGGGTTGGCGCTCATCAACGGCACCCAAGCCTCAACGGCGCTGCTCGGACTGGCGCTCGCCGGCGCCCTGCGACTGGCGCGCGCGGCCGATATCGCCGCCGCGTTGAGCATCGATGCCCTGCACGGGTCGACGCGGCCGTTCGATCCCCGGATTCATGCCGCCCGGCCGTTTCCCGGGCAGCAGCAATCCGCCGCCAACCTGCTCGCGCTGATGACCGGCAGCCCGATCAACGAGTCGCATGCCAACTGCGGACGGGTGCAGGACGCCTATTCGATGCGGTGCGCGGCCCAGGTGCACGGAACTGCACGCGACGGACTGGCGTTCGCCCACGCGGTCTTCGCAGTGGAGGCCAACGCCGCCACCGACAACCCCATGGTGTTTGTGGAGACGCGCGAAATTGTCTCCGGCGGCAACTTTCATGGCGCGCCGGTCGCGGTCGCGGCCGACGTCGTGTGCCTGGCGCTGGTCCAGCTCGCCACGATCAGCGAGCGGCGCGCCGAGCGACTCCTCAATCCGGCCCTGAGCGGGCTTCCCGCGTTCCTCACACGGCACGGCGGTCTGCAGTCGGGACTGATGATGGTGCAGGTCACCGCCGCGGCGCTCGCTTCGGAGCTGAAGACGCTGGCACATCCCGCCAGCGTCGACACGATTCCGACCTCGGCGAACAAGGAAGATCACGTCAGCATGAGCATGGCGGCGGCGCTGAAGGCGTCGCGCGCGCTGGAACTGGCGCGCCACGTGCTCGCCTGCGAGCTGCTGTGCGCATGCCAGGCGATCGACATGCTCGCGCCGCTGCGATCGTCGGCGGCGCTGATGCGCGTCCATGATTTCATTCGCGCGCGCGTGCCGCTCATCGAGCACGACCGTTCGACCTCGGGCGATCTCGCGGTGATTTCCGAAATGATCGCCTCCGGCAATCTCGATCGCGCGTGCGCGCTGAATGTCAACTGAAAATATTTTTCGAAATTGATTTGACAACCTCCCGTCCGATTCTTACCTTCTGATCTTTCGCGCTCACGGACTTTTCCACTTCAACTGTCTGACATGAACGTCGGCACGCGCGTGATTCGGTCGCCTCGTGGTTCGGCCCTCACGTGTAAGGGCTGGCCGCAGGAAGCTGCGCTTCGCATGCTGATGAACAACCTCGACCCCGAGGTCGCCGAGCGGCCGGAGGATCTCGTGGTCTACGGCGGTTCAGGCAAGGCGGCGAGAAACTGGCAGGCGTACGACGCGATCGTCGCCGCGCTGCGGCAGCTCGATCACGATGAAACGCTGCTCATCCAGTCCGGCAAGCCGGTCGGCGTGTTCAGGACGCACGTCCAGGCGCCGCGCGTCCTCATCGCCAACGCGCTGCTCGTGCCCGCCTGGGCGACCTGGGACACGTTCCGGGATCTCGAAGATCGCGGCCTGACGATGTACGGGCAGATGACCGCGGGAAGCTGGATTTACATCGGAACACAGGGGATTTTGCAGGGTACGTATGAGACGTTTGCCGCCGCCGCCCGCCGCCATTTCGGCGGCAGCCTCGCCGGCCGGGTCGTCCTGACGGCCGGGCTCGGCGGCATGGGTGGCGCCCAGCCGCTGGCCGCCACCATGAACGGCGGCGTTGCACTCGTGGTGGAGGTCGACCGCGAACGGATCGCGAGACGGCTCGCGACGAAGTACGTCGACGAATCGACGACCCAGTTGAACGAAGCGCTCGACAAGATTGACACCTGGAAGCGCCGCCGCGTCGCGCGATCGATCGCGCTCGAGGCGAACGCCGCCGAGGCGCTGCCGGAAATTCTCCACCGTGGCGTGATTCCCGACATCGTCACCGATCAGACATCGGCGCACGACGCGCTCAACGGCTACGTGCCGCACGGCATGTCACTTGCTGAGGCCGCGGCACTCCGTGCGCAGCATCCACAACAGTACATCGAGCGATCGATGCAGTCGATGGCACGCCACGTGGGAGCGATGCTCGGCTTCCGCGCGCGCGGCGCCGTCACGTTCGACTACGGCAATAACATCCGCGCGCAGGCGCAACGCGCGGGTGTAAAGAACGCGTTTGACATTCCCGGCTTCGTGCCGGAATATGTGCGTCCTCTCTTCTGTGAGGGGAAAGGTCCGTTCCGCTGGGCTGCACTCTCGGGAGATCCAGACGACATTCGCGTGACCGACGAGGCCGTGCTCGAAATGTTTCCCGATGACGAGCCACTGTGCCGCTGGATTCGCATGGCGCGCGAGCGCGTCGCGTTTCAGGGGCTGCCGGCGCGCATCTGCTGGCTCGGCTACGGCGCTCGCGCGCGCTTCGGATTGAAAGTGAATGAGCTCGTGCGACGCGGCGAAGTGCAGGCGCCGATCGTGATCGGCCGCGATCATCTCGACACCGGTTCGGTGGCGTCGCCGAATCGCGAAACCGAAGGGATGCGCGACGGCAGTGACGCGATTGCCGACTGGCCGGTGCTGAACGCACTGCTCAACGCGTCGTCCGGGGCGACGTGGGTGTCGGTGCATCACGGCGGCGGAGTCGGCATCGGCTATTCGCTGCACGCAGGGATGGTGATCGTGGCGGATGGCACGGCGGAGGCCGACGGGCGCCTCGAACGCGTGCTGACCTGCGACCCGGGAATCGGCGTGGCGCGGCATGCGGACGCCGGTTACCCTGAGGCGCTGGCCACGGCGGCTGAGCACGGCATCCGGCTCCCGATGCGCGAGCGGGTGCATTAATCCGGAAGCCTGAAGGCTTCCGGCGACCACGAGGTGACCGGGGCCAAGCCCCGGTGGCCGGAGGCGTTCAGGCCTCCGGGGCTGGGGGAAATGGCGAAATGGCAATGATGGGTCCGCACGCAGGGTTCGAACGACGGGTGCTGGGCGCGCTCGAAGCGTCGCCATCGCGAATCCCGGTAGTACCGGGAGGCTGTGGGACCGGGCGCACCTGGCTGCTGCAGCGGTTGCGCGAACGTGTGGGCCGCGGCGGCGCTCAATACATCGACGTCGAACGCTGCGCGACCACCCCCGAGCGATTCCTGCAGGCCGTGATCGCCTCGTCCCCGTTTCCGTGGCATGGCGGCACGCCCGCACCGGCGACCGCGCGCGACGCCTTCGACATGCTGCGCAACTTCTTCGATACGGCGCGCACGCCCGGCGGCGGCCCCTGTACGTTCCTGCTGGATGAAGTCCTCGAGCTGCGGACCTTCGAGAGCTTCCCGGGCCTGCGCCACGTCCTGCGCGACCTGATCGAATCGCTGTCGGCCAGCCCGAACCGGTTCGTCCTCACCACGCGGTACGTGGCGCGCGCCCACCGGTTGCTGCGCGACGCCACGTCACGCTTCGAGGTGATGCACCTGCCGCCGCTCTCGAATGCCGACGTCGCCGACCTGCTCGCGCCCGCGTTCAACGGTTTCGAGCAAACGCCGAGCGACGACCGGGACTACCTGTGCCGGACCGTCCAGGTGCTGACCGACGGACGCGCGGCTTACGTCAGCGCGCTCTCCGACGCGATGGGCCAGATGGGACCGGGCGCCGATCCGATCAGCGCGTTGACGTCCCTGCTGTCGGTTGGCGGCGTACTCGATCGGTGGTGCTGCTTCTGCTACGAGCTGCGCCTGCATCGCGCGCGTGGCTACGGCGCGCTCAAGGCGATCCTCGACATCCTGGCCGACGACGAGCCGCTCACGCTGACGGAAATCTCCCTGCGCCTGCACCGGACGCCCGGATCGACGAAGGACTATCTCTCCTGGCTCGAGGATGTCGATCTCGTGACGTCGCGCCAGAAGAAATACACGTTCACCGACCCGCTGCTCCGCCTGTGGGTGCGCCTCCACTGCCGCCCGACGCCCCCCACGACCGACGACGTGGCGCGCGAAGTTCAGCGCTACGCGCTGGTGCGGATGCCGCGCGGCGAGGAACCGGCCGCCGCGCTCGCCTATGCGGGCGTGGACGCCTCGCCGGAAGAACGCAAGGGCTGGGGAATCATTGAGATCGACTGAAACAAGCCGGAAGTTGGAAGTACAGAAGTAGGAAGTAGATTGGGAAGTACAACAGGCCTACTTCCCAACCTACTTCTTATTGCCTACTTCTCAATTCCCGCTTTTATTTGAGCATCGCGACGATGTTACCGCCGCGCTGACGAGACGGTCCGAGGAGCGCGGCGAGGTCGCGGCCGAAGGCCGACTCCTTTTTCGCCGTCATCGTCGCCGCGAGCTGTTCGTCGAAGAGACCGGCCGCGTCGGCATCGCCGGCCGCCCGGTCAGCAAATTTCTTCCGCGCCTTCTGCAGCGAGTCCTTCAGGCGCTGCTGGCATTCCAGCCGGTTGCGGCCCGCTTCGGCTTCCACCGTGTAGGCGTATTCGAGCTCGGCGACCAGCGTCGCGGCAACGCCGCGGAGGTCGTCGGTCGATTTGCGCTCGACCGAGATCCGGAGCAACAGGAGCAGCGCATACTGCTGCAGGATCTCCGCGAACCTGACGCGCACCTGCGGCGCCGAGGTTGCGAACGCCACGTGATCGGAATCGTCGGCGTAGACCACCGCCGCGGTCGCGTTCTGCACCACGATGGGGATCGCCAGGGCGCATGCCGGCGTGCCGCCGAACGGCAGGCTGGCGTTCGGCTCGCCGCGCAGGCTCGGCATCACGCTTTCGAGCCGCCCGGTGCTCACCGCGCGCGTCAGGATCGAGTCAGCCGGCAGCCGGATTGGCTTCGAGGTATCCGTCTCGTCAAACCCGAGGCGCTCTGCCGCCAGGAGGCGGGTGCCGTCGACGTGGAACAGCGCGACACGGGAGAACTCGCGCGCGAGCCCGGTCAGCAGCGCTCCGAGCAGCTCGGGACCGGTCTCGGCCTTCTTCATCGCGTTGAACACCGTCAGCAGCTCGTCGAGCGGCAGCGCCGATGCGGCCGACTGCTCGGCCAGGCATCTCGTCGAGCGCGCGCCGAACTCCCCGTCAATCGGAGTGGCGACGGGATCGGTGCTCCGCTCGCGCCAGGCGGCGCGGCTTCGAGGTCCATCCGCGCCTTGACCAGCATCTTCCGCAGTTCCTCGTTCTGAGTCTCGCGTTCCTGGAGCTGATTCCGGAGCGCCTCGAGGTCGCCGTCCGGCTTCGCCAGCGCGTCGATCTGCCTGGTCAACCCGTCGACCAGTGCCTCAACGTCCGCGTCGGCCTTAAGCGGCGACGCCAGCAGTGTTTCGATCGACTGCGCGGCGGCGTCGAAGGCCTTCCGCATGGCGGCCAGTTCGGCGGCGACGGCCTTGCGGCGGGCGTTGCCCGCGCCGGCGAGGAGCGCCCCGACGTCCGCTTTTGCCCGGTTCTGAAGCGTCTCTGTCTTGGATGGCCGGCTCACGCGCTCGTCCCTCGAGAACCGCGGCGAATCAGAACAACCCTGACAGTCCAGCCGACAGGAGCTTCCGGCACGCGGGGCAGGTAATGACGTATGCCTTCCGCGGCAGCGTCGACGTGAACGACACCTGCGTCCGCAGGACACGGATGACGTGGATGGTGGTGATCTCGGTATCGCATTCCGGACACTGCGCCGGCGATTCCAGCGTGTAGACCGCGCCGCCGGCGCCGGCGGCCGGAGCGGGCCCGTGGATGGTGGTGATTGGCCCCGGGGACAGCGTGGCCGCGCGCAGCGACGCGTCGGTCGCCGGCCTGCTGATCGCGGTCGCGGGCTGGCTGAGCAGCGCACGCCGCTGCGTCGAATCATCGGCGACCTCGCGCAGGCACAGCGGACACTCGCGCGCGCCCGGAGGAAGCGTCTCGGTGCAGTAACGGCACTGCAGGGCACTGGTGTCGGTCGCGGGCGTCGCGGCGCGCTGGTCGCTCACGGGCTGCACGATCGACGAGCGAGCGGCGGGCTCTTGTGGAAAGAGGCTCCACTCGTTCTTGTTCGTCTTGTCGCCGACGGGGGCGGCCTTGTACAGCGAGTTCGCGCTCATGACCGTATCGCCTTTCGAGGGTGTTGCCGCTGCGGTTTCGTCAGGCGGCCGCCGGATCGGACGGCAAGGGATGTGCCGGGTGTAGCAGGCACACTGCTTCACAGGACGGCACGTGGGTGCGGTACAGAATTGTGGGTGCGCTGACAGATTCGGCGGGCGATTACCGATTTGATCCCGAGGTCAGCGCTTGCGCCAGCGGGCCAGCGCGGCGTTGCGGGCAATCTCCTTGCGCCGCTTCGCCGATAGCGCTTCGGCGCGCGCCTTCCCGCCACGGACGCCGCCCAGCCGGCCAAGCGCGGCGGCATGGGGATTCTTCGTTCTCCCAGAGGGCGGGTCTTCGACCGGCGTCAGGATCCCGGTCGGCGCGTGACACTGCGGGCAGTCTTCTTCGTTCGACGAACCGACCACGACGATTCCTTCCCACTCGCACACGGGGCAGCGGCGGCTGACCACGCGGGGCTGGGGGTTGTCAGGGTCCGGTTGAAAAATGACGGCCATCGCCAGGCTCCAAAGAGATTCGAAGTCTTCTCACGGTGTTGCGAGCAGCATGCCGCGCTTGATACGTGAGCGATCACATATTCGAGACACCTGTAAATGCTTGACCGTCCATGCAATTTACGGATGCGGCAATGCCTCCCGCATCGTGTCTACTACAGCGACTGTACACGGCCCACGCTGCTCGCGTGCATGCAAAGGCGCGCGGTGACGAATCGCAACGGTCTCGATGCGACACGAGCGACCTCGCTGACGGCGCGAAACGAATCTGTGATCGCGCCGACGCTCGCGAGATCGTTCGACACTGGCGTCTGGTGAACGCCTCCACGGCACGCGTCAGTGCATGCGTCAGCCGTACCGCCTTCGTCGGCGTGATGTTGCGGGACGTGATCTGATGGTTTGTACGTCGGTCTGACAGCCGGCCGTAAGTTACACGACGAACTTACGATGAACCGCCCGTCAGCGGCCACCGGCGGGGCTCTTGCGCCTCAGCGCCTGTCGAAGGCGGCTCAACAGCCCGACCGCGGCGGAGCGCGCCTGTTCGGGGCGCTCGAGCAGCGTCAGGCAGTCGCCGGTCGAGGGCACGACCGTGATGCCCATGCGCCTGGCGCGGTGAGACGTGCGCTCGTCAGGCTGGCGGTCGACGAGGATGGCGCGGGCATTCGACTCGTCGGCCACATCGACGCACCCCCCGAACCGGTCGTCCACCACCACGTCCAGGTCCAGCGCGGCCGCGATCGCGCCGCGGCTGCCACGCGTCGTGTAGACGCTGGGAAAGTCGTAGCCGTGCCGGCGCAGCCAGGCCTGCGTCTGTTTCTGGACTGTGGCCCCGCGCGTCGGCGGCCGCTGCGTGAGGAAGATCACTTCCCATCGGCGCTCGTCGGCGAGTCGCGCCAGCCGCGCGACGATGCCCTGCTCGGTTTCGCCGAGCCGGTCCCAGAAATCGCGCGTCCCGGCCACGCGCTGCCACAGCAGTTCGGTCTGCTGCGTGGTCAACGCGAAGAGCGGCGCGCCCGGCTCGAGCGCCGCTTCGAGCGCCTGCACGGTCGTGGCCTCGTGCTCGCTGAACATCCGTTCCGCTTCGAGGGAGAGCGCGGCGTGCATGTCGGCGAGCACGCCATCCATGTCGAAGGCGATCCGCAGCGCCGGTTCGTGCCCTGTCACCGGGCCCCCAGGCGGTCGAGGGCCAACCGCGCGGCTTCCTGCTCGGCCTCCTTCTTGGCTTTTCCGCTTGCCGTGCCGACGATCTCGCCCGCGACGACCACGTCGATGGTGAACTCCTTCCGATGATCAGGTCCTGATTCTGCCGCCACCCGGTATTCGGGCAGCGGCTGGCCGAGCGCCTGGAGACGCTCCTGGAGCGCCGACTTGTAGTCCTGGCCGACGACCGTCTCCCCCGCGCCCGATGCGATCGCATCGCCGAGCTCGCGCTCGAGAAAGCCGGCGGCGGCCGGCATCCCGCCGTCGAGATAGAGCGCCGCGATCAGCGCCTCGTAGCCATCGGCCAGCAGCGCCTGCTTGAACCGCCCGCCGGTCTTTTCCTCGCCCCTCCCCAGCAGCAGGTGATCCCCGAGCTGAATCTGCTCGGCACGCCGCGCCAGCGCCTGGGTCGAGACGACCGACGCCTTGATCTTCGATTTCTGCCCTTCGTTGTAGTGAGGATATTGCCTGAACAGCATCTCGGCGACCACCAGGCCGAGCACCGCGTCGCCGAGGAACTCGAGCGATTCGTTGTCGGCGACGCCGCCGCTCGCGTCCTCGGCCGCGCGCGACTTGTGCGTCAGCGCGTGCTCGAGCAGGCCGCGATCCTTGAAGCGGTAGCCGACACGCTCCTGCAGCTCCTCGAACTCGTCGCGGAGACGGACGACGCGCGAGCCGACGTCCTCGCGGTGGCTGGCGATGATGCGCTCGGCGTCCTCCGCGATCTCGTCAGCCACCGCGATCCGGATGTCGCCGAGCGCGTTCACCGCCATCGGCCATATCGCCTGGGGGTTGCCGGAGATCCGGAAACTGCGGATCCCGTGGCTGTCGAGCAGGGCGGTGACAACCGACGCCTCGATGTCGGACGTCGTCGTGAACACGACGCGCGGCGCCATCACTCGATCCGGACCAGCACCCAGGTCATGTCGTCGTGCTGCGGCTGGGCGCCGGCAAACACGTCCACTTCACGCCGCATCCGGTCCTGGAGCGCGTCAAACGGCAGCGCGCCATGTTCCTCGATGAGCGCCGCCAGCCGCCGTTCGCCAAACCACTCTCCCGCGTCATTGGTCGCGTCGGTCACACCATCCGTATACAGCACGAACAGGTCGCCGGCCGCCAGTGGAATCGTGACTTCCTCCAGCAGGCGGTCGAACGTCTCTCCATTGTCGATCTGAAGGCCAAGGACCAGTCCATCCGGGGTCAGCGTCCGGACCTGCCGCGCCCCCGGCAGGGCCGACGGCAGGTGCAGCAACGGGCAATGCCCGGCGCGGGCGTGGGTCAGCGTCCGCGCCTCGAGGTCGATGACGGCGTAGGTCATCGTGATGAAGCTGCGCGAGTCGAGCTGGCGCGCCAGGATCCGGTTGGCGTCCATCAACAGTGCCCGCGGCGAGCGGTGCCGCTGGCTGAGCGATAGCATCAGCCCCTTCAACTCCGCCATATACAGCGCGGCGGAGGTCCCCTTCCCCGCGACATCGGCGATCAACACGCCCAGCCGCTGGTCGTCGATGCGCAGGAAGTCGTAGTAGTCGCCGCCGACCTCGCGCGCCGGTTCGCAATAGCCGGTGAGGGCGAGGCCGGGCATGCGGACCGGCCCCTGCGGCAGCAGCGACATCTGGATCTCGCGCGCGATCTTCAGTTCCTGCTCGAGCCGCTCCTTCTCGGCCTTCTGCTGCAGCAGGTCCTGGACGCTCGCGGTCATTTGGTTGAACGAGTCGGCCAGTTGGCCCAGCTGATCGCGCCTGCGAATCGGAATGCGGTGCGAGAAATCACCCTGGCGGATCCGCTCCGTCCCTTCGAACAGGTCATGGACGGACCCGGTGATGGTGCGCGCGAGACCCAGGCCCATCCCGAGCGCCGCGACCTCGATCACCAGGAACAGGATACCGACGCCGGCGACGAGCACGAGCAGAAACTGGCCGAAGTCGAAACTGCCGATCCGGGCGAAGGGGCCGCCCGCGATCTGGCGATACACGTCGGCGATGTCCAGCCGGAATGGCACCGTGGCCCGCGTCGGCATCCCTGTCGCCCAGTCGGTGCCTTCGAGAAAGGTCACCCACGGGAGCGGCGTTCCGCTGCTGCCGTCCGGGCTCAGGTCGGCGCGAAACGGGATGTCGACGACCGCCGCACGCGAACCGTCGATCCAGGCGACGCCGCGGGCGGCGAGGGCCGGGGGATCGGACTGGCCAATTGAGACGAGTGCTGCACGATCGCGGTCGCGCGGCATCCAGGCCGGAATCTGATCGGCCGGCAAGGTGCGCTTCGACGCGGCCGCGGGGATCGCGGCGGCAGGATCGGCGGCGACGAGCCGCGCCATCGACAAAGCCTCGTCCACGAGGGCCGTCGCGCGGCTGCGCACGACGTAGCCGCCGACATTGAACAGCAGCAGGAGACCGCACAGCAGGAAAAACGCGGCAATCAGGATGGCCGGCACCACCCCGATGAAGATGTAGGAGATCGTCAGCTTGCGGCGCACCCGCCACAGCAGGCGTCGATTGACGGCGCGCAGCAGCGGGATCGCCGCGAGGAGCGCGCCGGCGAACAGCAGGAAGCCGGCAATCGTCGCGAACACGGCGAGCACGGGCTCCAAATATACGACGCGCGCCGCCGCAGCGTCATCGAGTGTGCAGGATTATGGAGGCTGCGGCGAGGCCCTGCGCCGGGAAGCTGTAGTAGGCTGGTCTCCCGTGAAGCTGCGCACGAACGCTCGTTTCAGCACGATCTGTATCCACGCCGGCCAGACGCCGGACCCCGCGACCGGTGCCATCATCACGCCGATCTACCAGACCTCCACCTACGTGCAGGACGCGCTCGGCGTGCACAAGGGGTACGAGTACGCGCGGACGCAGAACCCGACGCGTTCGGCGTTCGAGGCCAATCTCGCGGCGATGGAGCATGGCGCCGCCGGGTTCGGGTTTGCCTCCGGGATGGCCGCGACCGGGGCGGTCATGACCCTCCTCAAATCCGGCGATCACGTCGTCGTCACCGACAACACCTACGGCGGCACTTACAGGCTGTTCGAACAGGTGCTCCGGAAATACCAGCTCGATTTCACCTACGTGGACACGTCGCAACTCGGCGACATCGAGCGGGCGATCAGGCCGACGACCCGGCTGCTGTTCCTCGAGACGCCGACCAATCCGGTACTGCGGCTGACCGACCTTGCCGGTGCCTGCACGATCGCGCATGGTCACGGCATTCCGGTGGTCGTGGACAACACGTTTGCGAGCCCGTACGTGCAGCGGCCGATCGATTTCGGCGCCGACCTGGTCGTGCACAGCACCACGAAGTTCTTGAACGGGCACTCAGACAGCATCGGCGGCGCGGTGATTGCCGTGCGGGACGACCACATCGAGTGGCTCAGGTTCGTGCAGAACGCCGAGGGCGCGATCATCGGGCCGATGGACGCGTGGCTGGTGCTGCGGGGCACCAAGACGCTGCCGATCCGGATGGAGCGCCACAACGCCAACGCCATGGTCATCGCCGACTATCTCGCCTCGCATCCGAAGGTGAAGCGCGTGCACTATCCCGGGCTCTCCGCTCATCCGCAGCACGATCTGGCGAAGCGTCAGATGCGCGGATTCGGCGGGGTCGTCTCGTTCGAGATGGGGTCGCTCGAACGCGCCCGCACTGTGCTGAACAGCGTGGCGTTGATGGCGCTGGCCGAGAGCCTGGGCGGAGTCGAGACGCTGATCAGCCATCCCGCCTCGATGACGCACGGGTCGGTGCCGCCAGAACGCCGCCGGGCGATCGGCCTGACCGACGACATGATCCGCGTCTCGGTCGGCATCGAAGACGTGGACGACTTGAAGGAAGACCTCGAGCAGGCGCTCGACCGCGTCTAGCCGGCACCCGTGTTCACGCAACTCGTCGACCTGCTGCTTCACGCCGACGTCTACCTCCAACAGCTGGTGGCGACGTACGGCGCCTGGATCTACGGCATCCTGTTCGCGATCGTCTTTGCGGAAACGGGATTGGTGGTGACGCCGTTTCTGCCGGGCGACTCTCTGCTGTTTGCGGCCGGGGCGCTGGCGGGCAGCGGCTCGCTGAATCCGACCCTGACCGTGATCCTCCTGATCGTGGCTGCGATCGCGGGCGACGCCGTGAACTACTCGATCGGGCGCGCCGCCGGCACGCGCATCATCCAGCGTGCTCGCGTGGATCCGAAGTGGGGCCGCTGGATCCGGCCGGAATACGTGGACCGGGCGCACGAATTCTTCGAGCGGCAGGGCGGGAAGGCGATCGTGCTGGCGCGGTTCGTCCCGATCGTCCGGACGTTCGTGCCGTTCGTGGCCGGGGTCGCGGAGATGTCCTACCCCGCCTTTGCGCTCTACAACGTGACCGGCGCGATTGCCTGGGTGGCGCTGTGCGTCGGGGCCGGGTATCTGTTCGGCCAGGTACCGATCGTCCGCGACAACTTCTCGATCGTGGCGCTGGGCATCGTCTTCGTCTCAGTTCTGCCGATGCTGATCGAATACCTCCGGCACCGGGGCCGCACCCGCAGGAGCCAGCCGTAGCCGGCTCGCCGAACGTCAAACCACGACGGCACGACGGTCACGACGGGCTCAAGTCCTGCTTCGTACGTAGTGTCCGGCTTCAGCCGGACCGTCCTGCGGGCCGGCTTCAGCCGGCTCGGGTGCTGTCGTCGACCCATTCCGCATAGGCCTCGCTGGCTTCGGCACCGAGCACGATGAACTCGGGTAGCTCGTAGGGGTGCAGGTCGCGAAGCCGCGCCGCGAGCGCGTCGACCCTCCCGGCCGTCGTCTTGATGAGGATCTGCTGTTCCCGGTCCTGTTCGACACTTCCCTTCCATCGATAGATCGACGTCATCGCCGGCAGCACGTTCACGCACGCGGCGAGCCGCTCCTCGACGAGCGTTCGCGCCAGCGCGGCCGCGTCGGCGTCGGCACCGAGGGTGGTCAGGACGAGGATGAGCTCCACGATTGGGCTTGTACTTTTCCGCCGGGATGGGGTACTTCGGGGTTGTACGCGCGATCGAAACGCGCTATTGTTTCACAACGTTGAAAAAGACTCCCGCGTCCACCGGTCAACCCCGCCGCCGCAGCCGGCGCATCCTGCAGTCGGTGTTCCTGCTGGCCGGATGCGTGCTGGTGATTGACGCGCTGGTGGGCGACAAGGGGCTGCTGGCGATGATCCAGGCACGCCAGGAGTTCCGGAATCTCGAGCAATCGCTCGCCGACGTCCGCGCCGAGAACGCCCGGCTGCGCGACGAGGCGCGCCGGCTGCGCGAGGACCCGGCGGCGGTCGAAGATCTGGCCCGCCGCGAGCTCGGCCTAATCAAACCGGGCGAAAAGTTGTTCATCATCAAGGACGTCGCGCCGAAAGATCCGCAGTAATTCGACCTCTCCGACCTTTACGCTCGCCCATCCGCGTGTTACATTGATTGTTCCCAGTAAGTAGCTGGCAGCCGGTAGTCGGTAGCATCCGTTGCTACGAGCTACAAGCTAAAGGCTATGCGCTTCTGTCGCGGGGTGGAGCAGTCCGGTAGCTCGTTGGGCTCATAACCCAAAGGTCGGGGGTTCAAATCCCCCCCCCGCAACCAAAACTTTCAAAGGGCCTCCAGGGATTCTGGAGGTCTTTTGTTTTCTCCGTCACTCCGTCTGCGTCGCCGATTCTCGGAGGGCTGCGCCACGAATATCGCCTTCAGCGCGACGCTGCCTGACCGCCCCTACTCGGCCCACGCCGGCGGAACCGGTTGCGGCGCATAGCTCGTGTCGAGCCGCTGTTCGACGCCGTCGATCACCGTCCAGCATTCGAGCTCCCGCAGCCACAGCTCGTGCAAGTGCGCGCGCGCCTCGTCTGGTTTGGTAAACACGTAGGCGATTCGCTTCAGCGGCTGTGTCGCCGTCAGTGCGCCCTGCTTCACCGCGGCCCGCGCGTCGAGCATTTCCACCGGCTCAACCTTTCGTCCCAGGCAGACGATGCGGAGCGTCTCGGAAGCCTGGTCGTAGAGGCCGGAGAGCGAGGTGTGGAACACGTAACGCTTCTGGAGGAAGCCGCCCTCCTCGCTGATGCCCATGGTGTGATGCCCCGGTTTAGCCTGCGCCAGGGCCTTCTTCACAGGCGCGTCGAGCGCATGAAACTGCACCAGGCTCAGATCGCCCTTGCCGTGTCCGAGCACCCATGGCCCGAAGTCGAGCCAGCGGCGCGACACCAGGCGATCGCGCCCGGCGCCTTTGAACGCGCATCCCCATCCGTGTGGAAAGTGATTCTGTCCGAAACTCGGCGCCCGATAGCTTTCCGGCCACGGTTCGCGAAGGGTGCCGAACGAGGCCACGTCGAAGGGCGCGCTTTCGAGCATGGTGAGGGCGCGGTCGATGTCTGGCTCGAACGGGAAACGGCCAGCGACAAGGCCGTTGGTGTGCACGACCAGCGACTCCTTGCGGTCGGCGGTGAAGTAGGCGGCCGCCGCGTCGTACTTGTCTGCCTTCATCCGCGTCAGCCAGTCGGCCTTGGGCCGCTGCTGCTTGCTCTTCACGACCAGCTGCTCGGGCGCGCGGCCCTGCCACACGTTCTCCGCGAACCAGCGGACCGCCGCGCCCGGGTCCGGGCTTTCGAGCCCAAGGCTCCACTTCGTGCCGTGCCTCTTGGTAGTCGTCATCAACAGCTGCCGATCGCGCGGTTGATCATAATCCCAGCTTGCTGGCGAAATCGGCCTTGAGCAGGATGTCCATGTTCTTCGGCGTCACCTTGAGTGATCTTTCCGTCGGTCGTATGGAACTCGAACATGAGCGGGCTTTCCGGGAACTCGCGAGAGGAATTCGTGTGCGAGCGTGGCATTGGCCTTGCCGCCGCGCGGGTCGATGAAGGCCACGGCGACCGCTTCGAGCTTCTTGGCCGGACCGGTCGAGGGCTGCACCGTTTCGCCCAGCATCTCCAGCATGTCGGCTGATCTGTCCGCGATCGCGCGGGCCGAGCCGGGTGCTGACCGTCTTGATTTCGCGGGCCGTCGTTCCGTCCATGCGATCGATCGAGCGGGCCTGCTCGATGTCGGCCACGTCGACGCCCTTGGCCAGGGCCAGCTGCTCCTTGCTGATGTCGACACGCGGGGCGGGCTTCTTGCCGCCGAACAGCTCCTGATAGACACGCTCGCCGACCGCCCCGCGATCTTCGTTGGCGAGCATGTCCGTGACGCGATTCATCTCATCGATACCGGCGGCCCGCGTGGCCTGCTGCGCATCGCCAGTAGCTTTCAGCACTTCCTTGTAGTGCGCTGTCTTCTTCAGGTATTTGACGTCGGTGAGCTGTTCGATCAGTTTGGTCTTGAAGATGTCCTTGACGTTGCCGCGCACGGTGTCGTGCGTGCGGCCGCTGGGCTCGCCCATCTGGTCGATCACTTCTTGCCGCGACTTGATCAGGCCTTGCTCCAACAGCACGTTGACCAACATGCCGAGGCTGGTCGTCCTTCTCGTAGCCGCCGAGATCGCGGAAGGCCTGGCGCTTGTCGGTTCCGCTGTCGAAACGTTCCGGAGCGGTGGGCCTTTGTCGATGGGAAGTTTTCCGGTCTTCTCGTCGTAGACCCGCTTGGGCTTGCCTTCCTCGATCACGACGACTTCGAGCTGACCCTTGCGGTAGCGCCATCGGTAGCCCTTGGGCGCCTCGGGTATCCTTCGCTGTCGCCGCATCCGTTCGCCCTCGCTCAGTCCTTCGGCCGCAATGTAGCCGCGGCCTCGCCGGTGCCCATGTCGATCGCGTTGAAGACCTCGGCGTGTTCGATGAATTGCGACTCCAGCGAAGTCGAGATCGCTGAGCAGCTCGTCCATGCGCGCAGTGTCGCGATTTTAGCCGGCTGGTCGGCGATCTCGGCCAGCTCCGCGTGACGCTCGTGATCATGCGGTCGAGCTTGATCATCTCGAGGTTGGCTTCCCATGCGCGGCTGCCGATTTCCGGAGGCGGCTCGGCCCCCGTAAACAGGTCGGCGAAGCGCTCGAGCAGCCGGCGCAGGCGGCCGCCGAGGCCCGCATATTTCATGATCATGTCGGCGACGGCGACGTGCGCGCTGACGTCGGCGCGCCGAGGCGTGCTCGCCGATCTGGATCTGCACGTCGGTGATCAGGCCGTTGGCGCCGCTCTTGTAGACGACGCGCGCGTCGTCGGCGCATGCCCTCGATCGACCGCGACCTTGCCGCGCAAGTTCGGCGGCACGCCCTTGAGCTGCGCCTTCTTCGGCTTGTATGTCGCCGGCTCGGCCGCCGCGTCCTTTGCGGCCGTCGTCTTCTTCGCGTCGGGCGCTTGCCCGCATCGGCCGGCGGGTCCGGCAGTTCCGGCCCGGCCGCTCCGGTCTCCGAGGATGGCGGGTGCCTTCCTTGATGCGTCCTCGGTTTCTGTGCCGAGGGCCTGCGTGGACTTCCCTCGAACGACGGCTTCTTCTTGCTCGTCGGCGCGGGCCTTCGCTTCGTCGCTGCCGGCGCGCATGCGCCGTCGCTGAACAACTTTTCGGACATCGGGATGGACGCGGCCTCGAACCAGCTCAGGAGCTTGAGGAGCTCTTGCGCTGCCGCAGTTCGCGCGGATCCTCGTTGGGGTCGCCCTCCTGCATCAGCTCCTGGAACGTGTCGAAGCTGATCAGATGAACTGGCCGTAATTCAGCAGGCGGATCGCGATGCGGCTGCTGGTGGCGATGATCTGCGACGGTCTTGGTTGCGAATTTGCCCGCCGTGCTGATCTTGCCGAGGCCGAGCGTCGCGATGTTGATGAAATCGAACATCGCCTCTGTGTCGAACTCGAGATCGCCGTAGGCCGCGCGGTTGACGATGTTGTACAGGCTGGAGCCGGCCTGGATCGGGGCCAGCACCGCCGAGGATGGCGAGCGAGGCGCCGCCGGTGAACGGGCGGCCATGATGGCAGCCAAGGGTGAGCACGTGGGCGGTGTCGTCGACCATTTCCTTGATCTGGGCGCCCGCCGACAATTGCAGCTGCATCGGATTGGGCAGCTCGGATTTCCACGGCTCGTATTCCTTCGGCACCTCGTAGCTCAGACAGCCGCGGCCGCGATTGAGGTTCTTGCGCAGGTCGTCCATGGCGTCGAGCCAGGCATCGTGCCGGCCCGCGCCCCGGAATCCGCCGCCGCTGCCGTTGAAGATGCGTCTGTTCTTGGGCTGGAAACGTCGGCGATCACGACTTCCAGCTCGTCGGTGGCCACATATTGGCGTTCGCCGATCGGTGAAGCTGAGCGGCATCCGATCGCCGGTCATTTCGTCGACCAGCACCGCCGGCATGTAGGCGACGGTGGTGATTGCGGAGTCCGGTTCCTGGAGCCGCAGTGCATGCGCTTGACGTCGGCCTCGAGCTCTGCCTCGCGCTTCTTGTAATCGGCCATTTGCTCCTCTTGAATTCGTGGTACTTGTCGCCTGCGGATAATCAGTGTCGAAGACCACCAGCACGGATCGAACGTAGTTGAGCTCCGCGACCTTGCGGTCGTGCGGGTTTCTGCCCGCCTGTGCAGATCCTTGAGGTAGTCGATCTTGATCGCCTAGAAGTCGCGCTCGGCCCTCTTGATCACCAGGATCGCCGACGCCGTTGGCGATGTCCTCGTCGAGCTGCTTGATCGGCGGCCTGCACCTCCGCGAGGCTCTTGTCGGCGCTGGCGGTGTAGTCCTCAGCGCTGGTCATCGACTCGCGGGCGACGTCCTGGATGTCGTAGACCGACACCATCACGCCTGATACCGATGTGGCCCGGCGCCATTTCGCGTCGTCCGGGACGATCTGCGTGGCGAGACAGCGGACGAAGAAGTCACCCTGCTCCTTGAAGGGCACGTCCATGATGTCTTCGGTCGTGAGCTGTTCGGCCCGCCGGTGACGGCGTTGATCGCGGTCATCACCGTCTGTCCCGCCATCGCGAGGATCATGCGCGACGAGCTCACCTGGTCGGCGATCGCGGCCTTGAGGACCGTCTTCGGGATGCTCTGCTTCTTCGGGTCGCCGATCATCGCCTGCCGGTCGTCCTCGATGTTGCGTTTCCGGCGCGAGTAGCCTTCGACAGCCGCGTCCCAGCCGCTGGTTCCCTTCTTCGAGGTGACCTGCAGCTTCTCGTCGAGCTTGAGGACCTCCCATCGGAACGCCGTCGGCTGCATCAGGTTGGTGACCTTGTCGATCGTGGAGACCCCCTGGCCCTTGTCCACCGTGCACTTGAACGTGCCGGTGCTGTTCACCGTTGCCACCTGCGGCGTCAGCGGCAGCGTTGCCGACGGCCACGCCGGCAGGTTGGACTTCGTCTTCGCCTCGAATTTCATGAACTCGGGCAGGTTCTCGATCGGCAGCGGCGGCGGCTGGTCCGCCTCGGGAGGCACGACCGTCGAACGCGGAGACACGTAGAAGTTCGGCCCGCCTTCGAGCGCCTTGGTGAAGCCCTCCTTGTCGTCGATGTCCTTGTGGAAGTCGAGGGTGCCTTCGATCTGCCACGCGCCCGGCGTCGAACCATTCGCCTTGCGGGCCGAGGCCGACGGCGTGAAGGCTGCGCGTACCGGCCGTCCCGAAGACGCCCATCGGCAGGAAGACCGGCGCCTGCAGGTGGAAGAACTTCTTGACGACGGGCTGGCCCGACTCGTCGTAGACCTTCACGTTTGGGCCGTTGACGACGATGATGCGGGCCTTGGTGAACTTCTTTTTCGAGGCGAGCATCGCGGCGAAGGTGCGCGCCGCTTCGTCGAAGTCTGCGGCGTCCACCATCAGCAGCGGCGGCAGCTTCTCCTCGGGCTTGCGCTGGATCCGCGGCGTGGCATGCCGCTGCTGCGCGACGTGGGCGAGCTCGTGCGCGATCAGCTCGCGGCCGCCCGGTGAGTGCGGCGCAAACCGGCCCTCGCCGAACACCATGTGACGGCCGATGGTGTAGGCCTGTGCGTTCAGCTGCGCAGCCGAGCGGGTTGCCGGCCCGTCCCGGTGGACCGCGACCGTGCCGAAGTCAACGCCGAATGATTCGCTGAGTTGTGCGGTCAGATTACCGGGCAGCGCCTCCGCGCGCCCCGAGAGGACGCCGCGCACGTGCGCCGGCACCGACGACG
Organism: uncultured Acidobacteriota bacterium; assembly: GCA_963750995.1. GTDB lineage: Bacteria > Acidobacteriota > Vicinamibacteria > Vicinamibacterales > UBA2999 > CAVVST01. The sequence goes on from CAVVST010000002.1 coordinate 74,034, forward strand.
GAATGGCGGCGTCGCTCGGGGGAATCGCGGACGAGCGGCGTGGCGGTCCACTTGCGCGCGGGCGCGGCGCCCACGCGTCGCGCGCCGCGATGTCGGCCGCCGCCTCTGCATCGCTGGCGCGCGCGGGCATCCGATTGGCGACGCACGACGGGCAGCCGCCGCCACAGGCGCATGCCTTCGCGCTCGGGGACACCGGCGCGTCCAGCGCCGGCGTGGGTCGCTGAACCACGGGGGTGCCGCCTCGGGCGACGGCCGGGCCCGCGCCTTCACGGCCGCGCCCGCTGGGCACTTGTCCGTCTTCGATGGCGTTGCGAGGGAAGGCATCGGCGGGCCGATGATTGCGTGTCCCTACTGGTTCCTGCGCTCGATCTGCGCGTCGACGGTCTCGACCCGGCCCGCCTCGAAGTAGACGGGGCGCGTCGACGCAAAGAGGGTCTCGCCGCTGGAGTCCGTCACCTTGACGAAGAGGTCGGGCCGGCGCTCGATCAGGTCGCGATACTTGTCGGCTGGATACGTGAACGAGTAGTTGCCGGACGCGTCGGTCTCGGTTCGCCCGAGGCGATCGGCAAACGCTTGATCCCGGTCGAACACGCTGACGGTGACGCCGCCCACGCCCTTGCCGTCGGCATTGGTCACGCGGCCACGCAGGACCCACGCATCGGGAACGGCCACGACGGGTCCCCCTGGCTGCCCGTCGCCTCCCGGTGACTGACACGGCTTTGCGGTGCCCGAAAGCGTGATTTCGCGATAGTCGATGGCGCCGCCTGCGGGGGTGAGGGAGTCGTCATCGACGGCGAGCAAGGCGCCGTCGGCCGATGACGCCCGTGCGAAAACCGGCTCCTTGAACGCCGCCACGTTCTTCGCCTCGATTCGGAATCTCCCGTTGTCGTCAGTGCAGGCATAGCCCAGGCTCTCGACCCACCGGCCGCGCGCGTCATATAACGCGACGGTGATCCCGGCCACCGGCTGCATGTCCGGGTCGCGTACCATTCCCAGGAACGCCCAGGTCGTGTCGTCGACCGTCGGGAATCGGCGTGCGCGCGCGGGCCACTTCCAGGCTGAGGTCGCGCCGCATGCCGGCGTTGGCGTGAGCCGGTCCGCGATCGCCGCGACGCGCGGGTGATCGGCGCCCAGCTTCTTCGCCAGCCGCGCCTGCTCGCGCTCCAGCCCCTTGCCCTTGGCCTGTCGCGCCACTGCCAGGTGTTCGAGCTGGTCGGCACGCTGCGCATCCGCGCCGGCGATTCCCTTGTCGATCTCGCGCGGCCACGTCGGCATACGCTATGTCCTTCTGCTTCTCCATGGTCGGTCTTCCTTTAACAGTGGATTGGACCGGAATCCGGTCACGGCGGCGGTTGGTTGGCGATCGGCGACCACCCTGGGCCCGCACTCCTCCGAGTGCGTCAGCAGCCGGCAGCACGCTCGAGGGTTGGTGATCATCATCAGGCTGACGTTCGCGTGATCGACAGTGAGATTCGGCACGCCGATGATAAGAGGCAGTGGGTGGACTGGTTGTCGGTCGTGGTGTTGAAGAGCCCGATCGTGATCGCCGACAGGGCCGCGTTAAAGATGCCTTCCTTGAAGCGGTTGCCCGACACCCGCACCGACAGCCCGGCGAGCGATCGCGTGCGTGATGATAAAATCGTCCAGCAGGTTTGCAGTCGCACTGATTGCCGTTGAACCCGACGTCGTCGAGGCTGAAAATCAGGATCGACGACAGCGAGAGGCTCAGCCCGGTTTCGATCGCATCGAGCGAGCACTGGTTGTCGGCGAACAGGACGTTGCCGTTCACCAGGATACCCGCCGAGTTGCGCATCGTCGAGTCCCGGGCGCGCCGCGCCCAGTGCCTTGAGGCTTCCGTTCTTGAGGATCGCGAAGGCCAGCAGCTGCAGGTAGAACTCGTTCGACAGCCCGAGATTGAGGATCATGACGGTCGAGGCGACGAACTGTCCGACTGCTGCTCCCGCTGGCCGGCGCCACGGCTGGTGAGCGCGTTGTCCACCACCGACACCGCGCCAAGCGCCGTGACCGCGAGCGCGCGGCCGAACGGCGCGGCACGACGTTGTCGTGGACGGTGAGCGCCGGATGGCCGTTCTGCGACGGGCACGACCTTGTGCAGGCGAACCTGATCGGGATGACCGGCGCGATGGCGAGCTCGATGTGGATCCCTCCGCGGGCGCCGCGCTTGACGCCCGCCGACGTTTCGTTCGAGTCGGTCGGCCGCGGCGCCGTTGTTCAGGACGCGGTTGCGTGAGATCTCGATCCCTTCGCCGTGCAGGACGTAGACGCCGCAGATCGGCTGGCGGAAGTCCGGGCCGTTGTCGACAATCGTGTTGTCGCGGAGCACGAGGCGGTCGACGTCGGCGAGCGCGATGCCGCCGTAGCCCATCGCCTTCAGCATGGCCTCGGGAATGTCCTCGAGCGTCCGGTTCAGGCAGTGGTGGATCTCGTTGTCCTGGATCAGCAGGCCGTGCACGCTGATGAACTCGTCGATCGCGGCCAGCGGGAAGAATGCGACCACGCCAATGCCGTCGAGCCCCATGTTGCAGATGCAGTTGCCGCGGATCTCGATCTCGTAGAGATCGGCTTCCGAGCTGGTGCGCGTGGTGTCGTTTCCCGGTTCGGGCACCGAATTGTCGCCCGGCCGGCAGGGGAAGCACGGATCGGGTCGCGGGGCCGCCCGGCACCGGCTGCTCGGTGTCGGTGGTCATCGTGATCAGGCTGCCCAGCACGATGCCCTGGCCGATGCCCCGCGCGATCAGGTTGTTGATGACCGAACGCGCTCGCTGGTGCCGCCGATCTGCAGGCCGCCGAGCGCGGCGCCGGCCGGCCCATCGCCGCGGCATCGAGCGGGCTGACCACGTCGACAGCCGTCGATCCGCTGCCGGACATTCGGCACGAGGATGTCGTTGTCTTCGATCAGCCCGTCCTCGCCGATGAAGAAGACGGCGTGCACAGCGTCGCGACATCGTTCATCTCGATGCGACAGCGGCGGATGGTCGTGAAGTAGCAGACGTGCGCCTCGATGGCGCTCTGCCTCGCGGCGCTGATGAGAAGCCCTCGAGGGTCACGTTCAGGACCGGCAGGGTCCGGTCCCGGCCCCTGGATGTCGCTTCGCGCGTTCGGCCCTCGAGCAGGACGCCGACGCCCGTGTCATCGGCCTCAATCGCGAGCGACAGGATGCGGATGTCCTGCGACTCGATGACATGGAACACCGGCTTCGGCGGCGCCGCCTCCGGCCGGCGCGGGAGAGATGATGCGGCTCCGCGAGCCGCAGCCCTTGATCGTGATGTCTGCTTCCGGTCGATCTTCACGTTCTCGTGATAGACGCCCGGCAGGACGCAGACTTCTCCGCCGTCGGCGGGCAGGTTGTCGATCGGCGGCCTGAATCGTGTCGAAGTCGCCCCAGCTGTGCATGCCGTCGCCGACGCGGAAGGAGCAGCAGCAGGCGAGCCTCGTCAGCGGGTGGAACTTATGACGGCAATCTTCGATCGGGACTTCGACGTCCTGGGTGTTCTTCCAGGTCAGGACGCCGAGCGGCACGCGATGGTAATGGATGCCCGTGGGGCGGCTTGGTGTCGATGAGACACGTCGGGGTTCGCGATCTCGCCGGCGCGAACGGAGAAGGTCCAGTAGTCGCCAGGCACGTAGTTGCTGGCCACAGGGGCGTCGAAGGCGAGGATGATGCCGACGTTGTTCGGCAGCGGCGGTGCCGGGGAAACTCGTGACGAGATCGATGCCGTTCCACAGCCGGAAGAACGTCGTGTCGGTCGCCGCCGGATTGGCCGGGAACGTCCCGAACACCTTGGCGCCGAGCGTGAGGACATCGTTGCTCAGCGTTGCCGGCGCGCCGTAGGTCACCCGCCAGTGGCCGCGCGGCGGCGTCGAACTCCAGGGCTTCGAGATAGAACGAGGGGAGCCCTGAGTTGGTGATCGCCTGCAGGTTGGCCTTGATCGTGACCTGCTTCGAGGGGTTGTCGAAATGTCCGCGCCCGACGAGGCCGCCGCCGTACTGCGACCACTTGAATTGCGGGCGGCCCGGCGTCGACGTTGGCGATTTCAATGCGATAGAGGTTGTGCTCGAAGCCGGTGTAGCCGCCGCCCGATGGCGTCGGGCAGTCGCCGGCACCCGCGGTCGAGGCCTGCAGCGAGACCTTGAGCTTGCCCTTCTTGCTGAAGTCGTCCTTCAGCCGGCCGCGCGATGTTCTCGCACGTGTCGCCGGCGCCGAGCCTCATCAGCCGGAACGCAAACGCCGTGTTGACGCGCTCGGTGGTGTCGGGTCCGCCGAGGGCCGGCTCGATCAGCAGGTCCGGGCGCTGGAAGCCGTTGAACTCCTCGCGCCACACTTCGAGCACGACCGCGTCGCGCACACCCGCGGCGATCGTCGACGTGTCGAAGGCCGGTTGCTGGATCGGCGGCTGCAGGTAGGTCGCGATGCGCGCGACCGGCGCCGACCGAATCGGGATCGGGCTCACCAAACAGCTGGACGAGCAGGCCGTCGGCCCACGCGCGGCCCGGCTTCACCGTGAGCTGGACGTCGGTCGTGCCGCCGGCGTGCGCGGCGGTGACGATCTTGAAGCCATCAGGCTGGTCCGCGGGCACGGCTGCCACGCCCGCGCCGATGATGTCCCGGCCGGCGGTGTCTTCCCATCGGGTGGTGATCGCCGTCTGCGCGTTCCAGTCGGCGTCGAGCAGGACCCGCCCCTGCTGGTGCAGCACGCCCGCAAAGTTGTGCGTCCGCTCGTGGGGGACGCGCGAGAAATCGCCCTTCATCATTGCCTCACGTGACTGCGATCAGCAGCGGCCGAATGCCGACCGGCATGAACTCGCGAAAGCGAATCTGGAGGTTGCGCCACTTGTGGGCCTCCAGCAGGAAGCCGAACGCGCCCATCTGATCGTCGTGCGGACCCTGCTCACGGATGCGCTCGTCCGTCGCTGCGCGCCAGCTGTGCCGTACGCCGGGCTCGCCGAAGGCTTCGCTGCGGAAGCGGAGACGCGCGGCGGTCCCCTTCACGCAGCCGTGGTTCTGCGGCAGCCGATCTGCCGCCTCGCCGGAGAAATAGCTGAACTTGATGCAGCCGCGCTGCGTGTCGAGCACTTCGAGCGCGTGCACCCAGATGCCGCCCGCGCCTTCGAGGCTCTCGACCCGCATGCGGCCGAGGATCGTCACGCCGCTCACTCGCGTGGCGGGCCCCAGACCTTCGACGGATCTCCCGACGCGCCGCTGACGGCAAACTTCGCCGACCGCGTCGTCCGACGCCCTGACCGGCATCGACAATCGTGTCGGTGAGGTCGAGCCGATACCGCGTGTCGATCAGCAACGGGCCGCTGATCGTGCGCTGCACGACGACGTCGGGGATCTGGTTGAATGCCGATTGCTCGTGCGGCCTTGGTGAAGCCGTAGGTGTCGTCCAGGCGGACCGACACGCGCGTCGGCTGGCCGATCGCCGTGCATGCTCGACGTAGCTTGCCGGGTCGAGCGTGCACCCGATGATGTCGAGGCTGTTGATCGCGGCGCGGGCGATCAGCGGGTCGTCGTGCGCGCCCGGACTGGGCGGGAACGTCTCGCCGCGCGTCAGGTAGAGGCCTTCGAGGCGCACGGTCAGCGTCGACATCACTGCGTCGAATTTCTTCTGCTCGACCGGATTGCTGGTCGGGCTCGCCACGTTCAGCGGGCGGAAGCGCAGCGGCTGCGCCAGTTCGATGATCGGCCGCTCGTCGTCGGCGGCGCGAATCACGAGCGGGCGGTTGAGCACCAGGCTGATCGTGCCGCCCTCAGTCAGCTTCTCGCTGGTCAGGAACGGGTCGCTGAGGTCGAGCACGTGCGTCAGGCTGTCGCGGATTTCGATCACGATCGGCGGGCCCGGCAAGTGCGTGTCCTTGAGCGCCTTCAGCAGGCCGAGCGGATCCTTCCTCGCATCGACGATCCGGACCTGCGCGGCCGGGACCGCCAGCTCGTCGGGCAAATCGCTCCGCGAGATCGGATGCGCGCCGACAGGGCCGACGGCGCCGTAGGTATAGGTGACGCGCATCGCATTGACGAGCGCCGCCGCCCGCGGCGCCGTGCCGACGCCGATCACGCATCCGGCCGAGCACCGGATCGATCGCGATCTCCTCATCCTGCAGCGGCGGCAGCAGGCCGTTCTCCCAGTCGCACAGGTTCGCGCCGCGAATCGTCCACTTCGACAGCTGACCGGGGACCGCCGGGAACAGCTCGCCGGGGAAGTCGGCCTCGGGCAGGTGCAGCTGCAACCCGACGTCGGAGAGGTCCAGGCCCGTCAGGTCCGGCTTGGTCGCATCGAAGACCTCGACCGACACGTACGCCTCGGGGTTGCCCGCCGGCGGCTCCCGACGTGAGGCGCTCGGTCGGGATCGGACCCGGCGTCTCGTCGATGCGCGAGATCGACGGCGCCGTCGCGTACTGGTCGAGTGCGTCGAGGCCGGTGCGCCGCGTGTTGTTGATCCTAACGAGGTTCGTGTTGAACAGGCGGACCGGCTGCCGATCTTGGTGTTGGCGGCCCCGAGATACGGCCGATCAACGGGGTTGAGGCTGAACCTGACCGCCGGGCGCCGCCGGCAACGCAAGACCGGTGGCAAAGATCCCTTCGAGACGGGGCGGCTGACGCGAATGCGGTATGCCGCGAGGCGCCACAGAAAGATTGCCGAGGTTCGGCAGGTTGTAGCGGATGCTGCCGTCGGCCGGCGGCCGGACGTCGGCGACGTGCGCGAACGGGTCGAACGGCGTGTTCGAGCAGCGCGAGCATCGCCGGGTCGCGAAGCGTGCACCGTGCCGCCCCGGATCACGCGCTGCCGGTCATGGCGGGGTTCGGATCGCCGGGCCTCGAGTCGCGGTACGGCGGCGTCCCGCCGGCATCCGGCCGCTGGTGGTTGAGGTGCTGGTTCCAGACCAGGTTCTCGCGCAGCTCGACGCAGTGCACGCCCCACCTGGTCAGGTTGAACACCAGCAGCTCGATCGCGCCGAGCGTGCCCTTGCGCCGGCGCAGCGCGATGGTGTCGGCGACGTCGGCGCGCAGCGTCCACGGATCGCCCTGAGAGGGCTGGTGCCGAGCAGGTCGCCGATGTACGGGATCACCCACTCGTCGCAGGTCTCGATGAACAGGTCGTGGTAGAGCGCCTCGATGTTCTCGTGGATGGCGCCGAACGCGTCCTCGACGAGCCGCCAGGTAGTCGCGCAGCTGATCCGGGCGGGAACTGCTCGGCATCCCTGATCCGGTAGATCTCCGGCAGCCGCTCGAACAGCGGCACGCGCTTGGCCGTCATCGGTGCACCTTCGGCACGCTCACGCTGACGCCGGTCGAGCTGAGGTGGTCCGCGTACAGGCTCAGCACGTTCTGGCCATCGCACGCCACGATCGGCTGGGTCATGATCGCGGCTTGGTGGCAAGGATCAGCTCGCCGGGTCGCACCGCGATCCCGAGCGACTCGAAGCGCGTCGACGCGCGCCCACACCACGCCGTCGACGCGCTGGATGGCTCCGGCGATCGAGCGTGGCGTATTCCCGCTGGCCGAAGCGGCGCCGCCGGACGCTGAACAGCCCGGACGGATCGTCCGACCACCGTCGGCGATCCGGCTGGTGACGCCGAGCGCCAACCGGATTCCCGCGGTGACGTCTTCTTCCCGGCAGCGTCGAGTCGAATCCGAATGTCGCCGTCACCACCACGTACTGCTGCTGCCCCTGCAAGACGGTCGATCGGGAAGCGGCCGGGTCCGCGGCTGTGGTTGTAGCCGGCCAGCGTCGCGCGCACGTCGTTGATCTCGCCGCCGCGGCCGGTGTCCATCAGCACCGTGAGCGACGACCTCGGGAATGTTGTCGACCAACTGCCACGCCGCCGACGCCTTCGTCACGCCTGAGATCGCGAGCGTTTCGCTCTCGAAGTCCTCGAGGCTGACCAGCCGGTCGAGGCTCTGGATCTTTCCGGGTGCGGCCTCGCGCGCGCTGTCGCCGTCCTCGGGCTCGACAGCCACCGGCGACGACGCCTGGCAGCTGGATCGCGTCGAGTCCCTCGAGCTTCGCCGCCGGCTTGCACCTTCGCCTTCGGCTTCAGCGGACCGAAGGCGCCGGTGCCCGTGCGGTAGATGCGCCACGACATTCTTGACGCCGGAGGGCAGCCGCGCACCGGTGACGCCGTCGCCGAACTGCACCCAGCTGTGGTTCTCGGCGTCCTCGCGGACGATGTAGATCTCTTCGTCGGGTCCGCGATCGAAGAACGACGGCACCCGCGTCCAGAGCCGGCCGTTGACGTAGATCTGGAGCTCCGGGACTTCCGGCGGCGTGTCGCCGGTCGAGATCAGGTAAGTGACCGGGGCCTTCGGCACTGGGAACGTCTGGAACACCAGCGCGGCTGTCGCCGTTGCCGAGTGGAACCGCGCGCTCGCGCTTTCCTTCGGTGGCGTCAACGAGGTTGCCGTAGAACGCGCGCGATGGCTTCTCGTTCGGAAAATCGGCATAGGCCACGTCGCGATCGAGCGTGATGCGCCGGAGCAGCGGCCGATCCGCGACGCTCGGCGATTGAGCGTCTGCACGTCGACGACCGACAGAATTTCGGGATCGACGCCGGCGCGATGAGCATCAAGCGGCGCTCTGCGAGCGCCTGCGCCTGCGGCATCGGTGCCGAGGAAGTACAGCTCGTTGTCCCGCCGCATCGGCGGTCTCCTGCACGCCGGCGCGCAGCTCCATGCGTCGGGCTCGAGCACTTCGTGCATCAGGAACTCGCGGAGGTCGGCGATGTCGTAGTCGATGCCACCCTCGACCGTGGCCAGCGCGCTGATCGAGCGTGACGAGGCTGGTCGCGCCCGTCGAGAGTCCCCAGGTCAGCGACGCCGAGCGAATGGTGGTAATTGTCCTGACCAGTGTCATGTCCTTCCGGTGCGTTCGGCGAGCGCTTGGTACAGCGTCGCCTCGATGACCAGCCGCATGCCTGTTGCCAGGTCGCGCACCTCGGCGTCGAGGGCGAAGTCCCTCTCGGCCAGAGTCCGGCGCGACGATGCGCGTCGTCCCGGTAGGTCCAGTAGTCGATGGCCGGGTCGTAGCTCGACGTCGTCGAGTCCAGCCACTTCGAAAACGCCACGCTTCTTCAGGACGGCCCCCGGGCTCGTCATCGTCGTCGTCGTGACGCCGCTGGCAGTCGATGCTTTCGACGTGGACTGGACGCTGGCCGTCGGATCGACGAACGTCCGCGCGCCGTTGTAGCCGAAGTGATGGAACGTCCGGCCGACCTTGAATGCGGTCAGGGAGGACGTGTCGGCAGTGCGCTTCAGTGCGCCCTTAATCTTGTAGATCTTCCGGCCATGCAGCTCCCGCATTGAATCGACGATGACGATCTCGGCGTTGGAGAGGCGCGTCGGCGTGGTGGCGTTGTTGGCGTCGCCGACGAGCAGGCGATCGCCCGCCTTCAGCTCGATCGGCGTGAGGAACTGATCCGGCGAGAAGATCGAGAACTCCGTCGTCGCAGGCGTGACGGTCGGCGTGAACAGCCGCCGATACATGTGAAAGCGGCTGAGCCACGGATACGCCACCGCGGCGGCGCGCGTTTCGAAATCAACCGGCTTCGGCACGTCGGCGAGCTCCGCCTTGAGCGCGAAGCCGGCTGGAATGTCGACGGGCTCGTCGCCTTTCACCTCGAAGGCGAACGTCGCGCGCCCGCCGAGGCCCGGCGACAAGCGGTAGCCGAGCAGGCGCACCAGCTCGGCGACGCTCTCGCGCCACTGCGCCGTGCGGAGGAACGCCTCGTTGGCGTACAGCTCCTGGTAGAAGGTGAGGATGTCGCCGAGAATCGACGCGCCCTCGAGCAGCGCGATGCCCGGGTCGTCGGCGCCGCGATACGTCCACTGCGCGAGGCCGGTCTTCGTGTCCAGCTCGCGCAGCAACGCCGCGCGGATGTCGGCGTAACTGCCGAGGCGATAGTGGATGCGCGAGAGGCCGGCGCGGTTGTTGATCGTCGCGCGGGAATCGCAGCCGTTCAACGCAGTCCTGGCCGCACTCTTTGCTCACCGGCGGCCTCCCTGGACGTCGAAATCGATGAACCCTTTTTCCTGGTGATCCGGATCATTGACCACCTGGAGGATCTCGTTGAACGCGACGTTGGTCACCTCGGCGGTCAACGCCGATGGACCGTTCCACCGCCGCATCGTCACGCCGATGATGTGCTCGACGCCCTCGACCCCGCGCACGCGGCCGATAATCTGGCTGGCCACGAGCGGCTGGCCGAACGTCCAGAGGTCGGGATGGAAGAAGCCCATCCGGCCGTCGGGCGTCCAGCCGTCGGAGAACTCCTGTTCGAGGATCGACTTGAGGTCCTCCGGCCAGTAGTCGAGGCCGGCGCAGAGCGAGACGTGGATCTCGAGCGGCACGAACTGCGGCGCGCGGATCTCGAGGTCCTCGCCGATGAGCCGCACGGCGTCGAGGTGCGCGGGCAATGCGCGCCGCGCGGTCGTCGCTGAGCACGGTCGTGCCGACCGGATCGATCGTGATCTGCACCGTCCGCCAGCTGCCGGTCCACGCGTAGCGCGCCGCGGCGCGTGAGACGCCCGGCAACTCCTCGCGCGCGATTGACGTAGTCCTGCAGCGTGATCGCGCGAAGCTGGCGCAGACGATACGCCTCGGGCGCGCGGCGGATGATCGCGGCCGCCGGCTCGGGCGCCCGGCCGTTGGTGACGTCGAACGGATTGCCGGCGCTGATCGATCGCGCCGTCCAAGGGTGGGCGCGATGACGCCGGCCTGGAGCTTCTCGAACGGGTTGAGCCGACGGATCGAAGTTGATCACGCGATCGGCGCCGACATTGCCGCTCGGACCGTCGCCGACCTGGTAGCGGCAGCGCACCTCTGCGTCCTCGGGCAGTTCCCTGCCGTTGATGCCGTTGCCGAAGCGGATGGTGCTGAAACGCTCTTCGTCGGTCTCGACGACGAAGTGGTCTCCGTTCTCGTCGCTGTCGTCGCTGTGAATCAGGCTGGGCACTTCGTCCCAGGGATCCTCGCCGCCGCCCGGCACCTTCACCGTTACCGCGAGCGTCGACTGCGGCGGCACGTCGCCGCCAGGCGGCGTATCGCGGTAGGCGAGCGGGTGGTCGGGCAGCACGCCGAGCGCGCCCCACTTGCCGGTCGCGTCGTCACGCAGGTCCCAGCGCCCGACGCGGCGGTAGTGCGACTCCTTGACGTTGTTCAGCAGCGCTGTCAGGCTCCTTGAAGATCGCGTTCACGGAGCTCGGCCCGCATTCACTTCGACCAGGTTGCCGTGAAAGAGCGACACGTTGTCCACGACGCCGACGCCCGGGCAGTCGACGGTGAAGCAGTACGGGTGATCGAGCTTGTCCTCTGCGCGCCAGCGGACGCGGACGAACCACGTGGCCGTCGCCGGGCGGACCGGTCGTCGGATCGAACATCGCCTCGGCGCCGTCGTTGCCGGGCAGCAGCCGCAGCAGCTGCCGCCGCCGCGGGTTGACGCCGTTGACGGTGCCGGTTGCGCGGGTTCAGGTGTTCCTGGATCAGGAGGCGGGTGATGACGCCGCTGCGGATCAGCGTCTGCACGGCGAGCGCCGACGCCTGATCGGTGAGCGGAGCGGGCACGCCGGGCGGGAGCAGGGCGGTGAACGAGGTGAGTCGGCGGTCGTGTCGCCGGCCGCGAGCGACGGGATCGCCCCGCTCCACGTGTAGAGGCGCCATCCGGTTGACGAGCTGATGAACCCGGCTGACGGCTCCCGATCCTGGGGTGAAAGACGACCGACGCGGCGTCCTGTTTCGCGCGTTCCCGCCCAGACCTTGAGCGTGTCCGACAGGAAGTACTGTCGCGTCGCGCCGGCCTGCGGCTCGGAGGGGTTGGCGAGCGCCACTTCGAGCGGCGAGCCAGGTGCTCGCCTGGTTGCCCTGGTGGATGTGGTAGTCCATCAGCCGCGCGTGCCGGGCCAGCGAGACACGCTTGCGCGCGGAGGCGAGGTAGGCCTCGTTCATCACGCGGTCCTGGTAGTCGCTGAGCTCGTCGGCCGCGGCGCTGAACAGGTCGAGCAGCACCTGGTCGAGGTCCGCTTCGCTGCTCGGCTGCCAGTCCGGCACGCGCTGCATCATCGCCGCGATCATCGTGTGCCGGAACGAGTCGTAGTCCTTGGCGAGGTAGTCGATGACCGGTTCGTCGGGCGGCGCCGGCGCGGGCATCCCAGTCGGGGGCGCAGTTGATGTTGAAGCAGCCGGGACGGAACTTGAAGTCGATCTCGTTGAAGACGGGATCGACGATTACCGGATCGATGGCGCGGAAACTCCGCCGGTGTTGATGCCCAGCGTGTATGTCGAGTAGTCGCCGATCGGCTTGACGGTGAGCACCAGCGTCGTCGGCTGCGTTGACGTCGGCGCGTCGAAATCGGCGGACTTGGCGATGGTCTGGACCTGCACCTGGCCCGCCGCCGCGCCGGCGACGAGCCGGTGGCCGCCGGTGATCGGAAAGATGCGCCGCGCCACCGCCGGATCGAGCGGCGAGTCCGTGTTGAACTTGTCGACGATGGTCTGCAGGCGGTTGCGGTTGAAGAACTCCACCTGGAGCGTCGCGACGCCGCCGGCCAGCGAGACGAAGACGCGCTTGATGCCGTTGGCCAGCTTGCGGCATTCGAGGATGCGGTAGCGCTCGGTCACCGTCAGCGCCGCCACCGGCTTGGCCAGCGCACGTTTGCCGGCGACGAGCGGAGTACAGCGGTCCGAGGTCGGTCTGGCAGGCCGCAGCCGAGCGCGGCGAACTCGGCGGCCGTGAGCTCGGTTGGAACGGTGAACAGCTTCCGCGCGCGTTCGTCGCGCGCCTCGATGTCCGTCGCGCGGCTCCGGAGCGTGCGGTGTTCGGTGATCGCCATCGCCCTAGCCCCCGTGCCGCTCGAACTTGAGCAGGCGGCATGTCCTCGGTGCCCGCGATCCGGTACTTGAGATCGACCGCGATCGTCTCGTTCTCCGTGACGACCGTGAGGTCCTCCAGCGTGACGCGATTGCCCAGCCACCGCGAGATGGAGCGCGTCAACACCGCCTTCACCATCGCTCCGGTGGTTTCGTCGATGTTCTCGAACACCAGCCGGCGTACGCCGCCGCCGAACTCCGGCAGGAACAGCCGCTCAGCCGGGTTGGTCAGGATCAGCTGCACCAGCTCGTCGCGGACGTGCTCCTCGAGCGTCGTGACCTGCACCGCCCGGCCGTCGGGCCGACGCGGAAGGGAAACGCCAGATGCCGGCCGTTGTTCGGCTTCATCGCGCGCTGACCTTCATCTGCGCATTGGCGACGGTCGCGACGCCCTGCGCCGCGCCCTTCGGCGCTGAAGCACTTGCCGACGCTGGACTGCGACAGCACGCCGACCGCCGTTCACCTGCATCTGCGACCGCGCCGCCGGACCACTCGATGCGGATGCACGGCGACGGCTTGGTGCTCGGGGCCGACGGGAATCTGGAACGGGCAGCCGGCGACCGAGTGCACGTCCGACTCGAGCAGGGCCGGGGACCCGTCCACCATCAGCTTGGCATTCGCGGTGGTCAGCATGGCGCTGGCGCCGTGCGTGCACATCACCGTGCTGCTGGTCGTGAGCACATTGCCGGGCATGCGTCACATCGCCTTCATCGCGCCGTTGTTGATGCTCGGTGCCGACGCCGACAGCTTGACCTGGGCCGTCGCGCCGCCCTTGAGCGTCAGCTCGCTGCTCGTGAGCGTGATTTCGGTCGAGCCGATCTTCAAGCTGATGTCCGAGTCGGTCATCTTCAGCTCGGCGTTGCCGATCGTCAGCGTCACGTCGTTGTCGGTCATCGCGAGTTCGGCGCCGCCGGAGTGCACCAGGTGGATTTCCTTGTTGTCGTCGTCCAGCACGATCTGATGGCCCGCGGTGGTGACGAGCGCGCGCACCTGCGTGTCGGCCGGCGCGGGCAGCTCGTCCTTGGCCCACCAGCCGCCGGTCCAGATCGGCCGCGACGGATCGCCGGCTTCGAACTCGATCCAGACGCCGTCGCCCTTTTCGGGAATCAGCACGAGGCCGTGCGACTGGCCCGCAAACGGCGCCGCCGGCAGTGCCCATGGCGACGTCTCCTCGTAGAGCACTTCGGGGACCTGCGCCGTGATGCGTCCCAGCTTGTCGGGATCGTCCACGTCGACGACGATGCCGCGGTACTTCCCGTAGAAACGGGACCGCATCGTCTCGGCGATCTCGACCAGCATTTCCTCGTGGTCGTTGGATCATCAGAATATGCTCGCCTGGATGTTGAAGCTGACGCTGAGCCCGGCGCCGAGTTGCGGCAGCCCGCCGTTGGCCGACGCGCCGGCGCTGATGCTGTTGCCCTTCATCGAGAAGGCCTGCGTGTAGAGCGAACGCGTCAGCGTGTGGGTGACCTTCACGATCACGTACTTCGCGCTGTACTGGCTGTCCGACATCTTCACCAGCACGCAGCGGTACGGCGACAGCACGCCGCCGTAGCAGCTGAGCATGGTGCGCCCGGTGGCCTCGAGCGAGTAGCCCGAGTCCGCGGCGGCGCCCTTGGTGGCGTGATCGAGATCGACGCGGTCGGTCTGGCCGGGCGGCAGCAGGCTGGTGGCCGGGCTCGCGTCCCCGGAGTCGGGCGGCTCGTCGCCCATCAGCGTGGCATCGCGATACGAGCTGCTGCTGGTCTGCACCTTGTCGTGCGCGATGCTGAGCGTCGCGGCCTGGACGGTCCTCGGGTTGTGCGCGTGGTTGGTGACGTTGAATGCCTCGATGTTGCGGTCGCCGCCGAGCAGCACCATGTCGGGAAGGCCGTCGGTCTCCGACGGGAACTGCTTGAAGCAGCCGATGCTCTTCGACGGCTGCTCTCCCGGCAGGACGTAGGCGTGGTAGTGCGGTTGCGGCGCGCGAGGTCCCGCAGGTACTGCATCGGCGTTCCGCGCCTGACCGACGCGGCCCTCGTCTCGTCGGGTTGCTCAGGGGTGTCTTCCACGTCGGGCGTCATCTGCGCGTCGCTGAAGATCTGCTCCGCAAGGTCGCTGTCCTTCTGCCCCGTGTGCACTTCGACCTTGGCCTCGCGGTTGAGCAGCGCGCTGTCGTCGTGTACGACGACCGTGACGACGCTCTTGCCCGCGTACGGGCTGCGCGCGGCGTCGAATCCGACGATCGGGCCGTCGATCAGCGGCACGAACGTGCCGGTGCCGGGATTGACTTCGACGCGGACGCGGGTGAACGCCTTCATCCACGCTTCGTCTTCGCCGTCCCACTTGCCGTCGTCGTTCACGCAGACGGGGATCTTGAGGCGGGCCTCCCACGCCTTGTCCACCGCCTGGTCGACGACGATCTCGTCGATCGCGGTCGAGCTGGTCGCTCGTCGCGCTGGCGGCATCGAAGAACAGCTTGAACTCGACGGCGCCCATCTATGCGGTCTCCGGCACGTTGATGACGCGCGCTTCCTTGTCATAGGTGCGCGGCTTCGACCAGGTCGTTGGCCTCGAGCTCCGTGTTGGCGTCGGCGATGTGCCAGAACCTGCGTGCCGTCGCTGTACTTGCGCTGGGCGATGATGTCCAGCCGGTCGTGCGCCTGTCGGCGTGGTCGGCGTGCCCGCCACGTACGGCAGCCGCCGCAGCGCCACCGCCGTGACGGTGCGGCCGTCCTCCGTCGTCGTCTCGACGGTCTTCACGTCCGACGTAGCGCGAGTTGTCGATGAACATTCGTGCCCTCCGTCAGAACGGAATCAGTTCGGCGATCTGCTCGGCCGTGTTGGCGAGGTTCAGCATCGCCTGCGCGTCCTTCGCCATGTTCGAGTACTCGAGCGCGCCCTTGCCGACCATGTCGTCCGAGCAGTTGTCGATGGCGTTCACCGCGAGGCCGATCGAGACGTCGGCCTGGATCGGATTGAGCAGGAAGTCGTACTGCAGCTCGGTGATCGCTCATCGACTCGATCACCACGGGCAACACGCGGAACGGCCCCCAGATGAACAGGATCCGCGGGTATTTCTCCCGGGGGATCGGCTGGCGCGGGTCGTCGCCGCCTCCGCCGCCGAGGCCGAGCGCGCCGCCGATCGCGTCGATCGCGGCGCCGAGCAGCCCGCCCAGCTTGCTGGCGGGGTTGACCATCTTCTCGAGCGCCGCCAGGCGCGGGCCGACGCCCATCGTGCGCGCGAGCAGGTTGCCCGTGCCCATGCCGTCGGCGGCGCTGAACTGCGCCTTCAGCGAGATCTTCTCGATCGACGGCTCGCCGGCCTGCGTCGTCTCGCGCGCCGCGCCGCCGCTCGGCCGCGGCGGAATCTGGATCGTGCGCGTGAGCGACTCGGGGTTGAACTGGAAGATCACGACGTTGGGCAGCGGGCCGAGGAAGTCGCTGCCGTATTCGATCATCGCGCCTCGCATCAGGAATGGCGGCATTGAGCTCACGGTCCCGCTGTCGGCGTGAATGGCGGCGACGATGCGGGCGACGATCGCCCGCCGCAGGTCGGACGCGCGTGCGCGCCGGGCGGCGATCTCCGCGGTGCCGGCGTCGAGGCGGTCGATGCGTCCGTGACGTGGCGCATCCGATCCGCGAGCGCCTCTGCGCCAGCTCGCCGATCAGCATCGTGCCGACCTCGCGGACGGCGCTGCGCGCGGTTCCGGCCGGGACGCCACTGCAGGCGGATCTCCAGCCGATCGATGTCGATGCGCCGCTCTACGCACGGTCCAGCTCCTCGACGATGCGGCGCGTAGGCGCCGAACTGTTCGAGGCTCAGCGCGCGGTTCATCTTGTCGTACTCACGCTTCACGGCGACGACGATCGCCTTCATCGTCAGCCGCGCCGGCCTGCGCGCTTCGCAGTCCGGAGCCGTCGGCGCACTGCAGGCAGGCGTTGAACACGATCGAGCGGATGTTGCCGCCGGCCAGCGGGAACTGCTCGGCGAGAAAATCCAGGTCGACCTGCCGAGCTGTCGGCGTACGCCGGGAATCACCTGCCGCCAGATCTTCCGCCGCTCCGCCGCGTCGGGCAGCGGGAAATCGACGATGTAGCGCAGCCGGCGCAGGAACGCCTCGTCGAGATCCTTCTTGCGGTTGGTCGCGAGGATCGCCAGGCCCTTGAAGCGCTCCATGCGCTCCAGCAGATAGCTGATCTCGAGGTTGGCGTACCGGTCGTGGGCGTCGCTGACTTCGGTGCGCCGCCCGAACAGCGCGTCGGCTTCGTCGAAGAACAGGATCATGTCCGACACGTCCGCCGCGTCGAACACGCGCTTCAGGTTCTTCTCCGTCTCGCCGATGTACTTGTTGACGACCTGCGACAGGTCGATCCGGTACATCGGCAGGTCGAGCTCGGTGGCCAGGATCTCGGCCGCCATCGTCTTGCCGGTGCCCGGGCGGCCCGGCGAACAGCACCGAGATGCCGCTCTCGTTCCACGCCCTCGCCGTGCCCCACCCGTAGTGCACCTCGGTGAGCGACCGCATCGCCTTGAGGATCTCGGCGAACGAGCATGTGCTGCTTGTGCGGCAGGATCAGGCCTTCGTCGGCGAAGCGCGGCGTCACCGGCGTCGCCAGCTCGCCGAGGTCGGCGGCAAGCTCGGCGCGGCACGCGGCCGCGAGGTCGCGGGCAGTCGGCGGGCCCGGGAGCGCCTGCAGCTCGCGGCAGACCGCCGCTATGGCCGCTGTCTCCAGCCTGAAACGTCGCGCGCATTCGGCGATCTCGGCGTCGAGCCCGGCGGCTTTTCGCCCGAGGTTCCGCTTCCAGGCGTCGACGCGCTGCGCGATAGGTGGCCACAGGTACTTCGATGGCAGGCGACAGCGCGCCAGGCGGGACGAGCGCAAGCTCGACTACGGTCGCTGACCGCCACGAACACGGTCGCTGGGATCGCCGCCGAAGGAATGCCGATCCGGCCACGCCTCTCGCCCGGAAGCGGCGCGGCCTCGCCGCTGAAAAACAGGTACAGGTCCTTCAGCCACGCGACGGTGGCGATCGCGTCCGAGTAGCGATGGTCGTCGGATGGCGCGGTTGCGCCCTGGAATTCGACCACCTGCTTGTCGTTCGCCGCGGCCACGGCCTGGACCACTTCGCCACGCGCCGATCCCTTTGTGCCGATCACGGGGACGATGCGCAGCGCGTCGCCGGCCAGCGCCTTCAATCGGAGCGCGGCTACGCGCGCGGCGTCGCTCAGCCCGGCCGCATCCTTCTTGGGCGGCAGCAACTCCAGTCCATGCGGCAACGGCGAGTCCGGAAAGAGCAGCAGGCCGGCCACGAGCGACGGCACGCTGAACGGCGTGTCCCACCGGGTTTCAGCGTCGAAGTGACTGCCGTGACCGCTGTGTTGAAGCAGGCCGAGCCGAAACAGCGGATGGAGCGGATCGGCCAGGCGCAGGACGTCCTCCGGTGCATCCCAGAGCTTTTGCGCCAGCGCCAGCGTCGGATGGCGCTTCGTCTGATCGTTGAGGCACGCGGCGATCACGCTGCCCACGCTCGCGTCGAACGCCACTGTCAGTCCAAGCGCGAGCGTGAACGCCGACACATCGTCCAGCGCGATGCTCTCGACGACCCATCCGAATGAGCCGCGAGGGCCGCGCGCGGCGGCCGCGCGGCCGGCCACAGCGGCGATTTGCTCGGTGAGGTGGCGCGCGGCGGCGTCGGTGGCGTAGAACCGCTGCTTATCGGCCCAGAAGCGGGACTGATCGAGCGCGTGAATGAGCTTGTCGGAGAACGGCGGCAGCACCGGCGACGCGGAGCCCGGCTGTCCGCCGCGCTCGTGCCAGCACCAGCACATTTCGCGCCGGAGCCGCAGCATCACCTGCCGCAGCCAGTGGTTCGCGCACGCGTCGGTGGCGCGCAGGTTCGGCGCAAAGGTCACGACGTCGCGCGACGCGGCGGCCCTCATATCAGATCCACTGGCAGGCTCTGCAGCGCCTGCGCACCGTTGACGCGATAGACGAGGAGATAACGCCCCGGCGGGACCGCGTCGGCCTTCAGCATGGCGAACCGCTTCGCCGTCTGCGGCGCGTTGGGCGGCGACGTGTCGGTGAGCGCGTCGAACAGCCTCACCGTGGCCCCGTCCTTGAACAGCGCAAGGTAGCTGTCATCATCGACGGTGCCAAGCAGCTTTCCGGTCAGATCGAGAGTGGCAAACTTCCAGCCGACCGGCGGCGGCGCCACTGCGACGGTCTGCAGGGATCCGCCCAGCAGCGAGGCCGCGCTGACGTGAGGCAGCAGGTTCCCGATCACGATGTTGCTCGAGCGCACGCGCCCGGTCGGCAGGCGCTGGCCGACCGACACCGGCAGGTTGCCCGCTGAAATCGTGCCGCCGTTGGCGAGGTCCTCCCGTACGACGAACTGCAATCGATCCGGCTGCTGCAGCGTCACCGGAAGACTCACCGGGCCGAGGTCCACCGACAGGTTTGACAGGTGCAGGTCTTCGCCGGTCAGCGTGACGGTGGAGCCGAGCGTGAAGCTTGCCGGCGAGATGGTGTCGATGACCGGGCCGAGCGACGGCACCACAGGGATGTGAATGCCGGCCTCGCCGATCGCCGTGGGCGGCGCCGTGCTGTAGTCGATGCCGACCAGGAGCGAGTACGACGGCGTTTCCGAGGCCACGATCATGACGGGCCGCACCTGGAAGGCGACCGAGACGCGGTACTTCTCGTCGGTGCCCTGCATCACTTTCGACAGCAGGTCCGTCGTCGCGTCGTCGAAGGTGATCTTCGAGATCCTCAGGGTTGTCGCTCAGCGCCTTGAGGACAGGCGCCGGCAGTCCCGGCGTGAGGGGAAACGACGACAGTTCCTGCAGCGCACGAATGCCCTGTCCGAGGTTCTCGAAGGCGCCAACCGTGTCGCTCGTCTTGCCGTCGTCGTCGAAAGCAGTGAGCAGGTACTTCAGGATCAGCCATAGCGGCGGACGCTGGCCGTCGTCGAGCGAAACGTTCTTCAGGTTGCTGTCGAACGTGATCTCGTACAGGAACAGGTTCAACCGATCCGATCCCGGGCCTGCGCCGGGTTCGGGGCGTCCAATCGTGACGGGGAGCCCGGTCCTGGTGTTCAACCGTTGGGAAATGGCGTCGGTGATCGCCCCGATCGCCCTCGATGTGTCCGCGAAAGCCACGGTGCCCTACCATCGCCCCAGGTAGTAACGGCTCAACGCCGTCGGCACCGGTTCGGGTGCGGACGTCCGCTCCACGGGCGGCGGCGTCACAACGGGCGGCCTCGGCTCCTCGATCACGACGCTGATGTTGCCGATCGATAGGCTGAGCTCCTGCACATCGATCGTCCGGCCGCGATCGGCACGCGACGCGATCGCCTCGCCGGCGGGAGTGACGATCAGCGCGTCGCGCTGCAGTGCCGCAGCATCCGTGTCCTGTGTTTGCGGCGATTCGATGACGTCGGCCTCCGGCGACGCGGCCACCCACGCGCGCACCTCGTGCAGGTAGCGTTGCACCGAGGTTTGGCTGGCGCGCTGCTCGTCGTGAGGGGAATCGCGGCGGGCCAGGCCGGCGTCTGCGGAGGCGATCGACTCGCTCACGACCGTGCGCGGCGGCCGCGACGGTTCGTCGTCCTGGCGATCGCGTGGCGCGGACCGCTTCTCGACGTGCGCGCGATCGCCGGCAGGGTCGCGCGGAATCGCCTCGCCCCGCCGGCCGCTGTCACCAACGGGATGGCTGGTGCCTGCGCGCGTGTCTACCGTAACGCCGGGTGTCGTGGCGGGCTCGGGCGTCGCCACCCTGACGTCGGTGGGCGGCGGGGCCGGCCGCGTGGACGCATCGCGTGACACCACGGCCGGCGACTGCGCATCGACGGCCTCTCGACGATGGACGTGCCCGCTGTCGCGGGGTGGCCCACCTTCACCTGGGGCGCGCGGCACGTGCTGCGACGAATCGCGATCACCAGGACCGGCGGGTCGGACCGGCTCCACCATCGTCGTCTCGACGACATGCAACGGCGCCGGGCGCGGGACTTCACGAGCCTCGCGCGCGACAGCGGCGCGAGCCGCAGGCTTCCGGCGATCCCCGCCCACCTTCAACCCGGTACGGTGCGCCAGCTGCGTGAAGTAACGAGTCATCGCGCGTCTGTCCCGATCAGCCGCAGGTAGTGATCGCGGCGCCAGTGCGGAGTGGCGAGGATCTCGCGCTCGTTCCAGTGGTAGTGGTAGGCGAGGCGATGCACCGAGGCGAGCAGGGCCTGTTGCGCCCCGTGCAACCGGCGAAGGGCAAGGTCCTCGAGGTCCACCTTGATCTCGTTCTCGGCTCCGCACGCGGGACAGGCGGCCATGACCCCGAAGCTGATCAGCGGGTCGCTCTCCTCCATCGCCTTCTCGATGCGGTCGATCACCTCATTACTGAGGACGGCGTCCTCGATCGCGCCGCGCTCGTGGCCGTCGTCGATGAGCGCGTCGAGCATCGCGCGCGTGACAGCGGCCTCGTCTTCGAAGCCGGCGTTGAGCCAATCCAGTTGATCCCGTCCGGTCGGCCGTCGAAGCGCGACGGCGGTACCCGCGGGCAGCGGCACGACGATCCGATCGGACGCGTAGGCCTCGTCCTGGAGCGCTGCGATCTCGTCAACCGCGATCGTGAACTCGGACTCTACCGCGCACACAGCGCTGCCGCACCGGAATTCGACGAGGATGTCGGAATCGCCATCGGATGGCAGCACCGCCAGAAGGCCTTCGATGCGCCTGCCGATCGGCATCTCCCACAGCAGGTCCCGGTCGACGCCGCCGCCGGCCGCGCTCGCGCAGCACTCCAGCAGCTCGGTCACCAGCACCGGGCGCGGCCCTCGCGTGAAATCGACGTTCAAGTCGCGCTCGTGCCTGCCGAACGGCCTGAGCGCAAGGTCGGTGTCGCCGAGGCCGTAGCGGGTCTTGACCGCCTCGGAAATCCTGGGAAAGGGCCTCATGGCCGTCCGTGATCAGGCCGCCGGCACGGCGTCGGCCTCGTTCGGCTCCTTCGTGTCGGCGTCACGGTTCCAGCCTTCCAGCTCGATCTTGATCATCTCGATCGCGAGCGCGTTGGCGTTCGCGTTGAGCTCCGGCAGCGACGGTGAACTCGCTCACCCAGCAGGCGTGCAGGAAGTAGCGGAGCGCGACGTGGCCCTTCTCGTTCAGCATCTCGAGCGTCAGCTCTTTCTTGTAGTTCGCGAGGTCCATCGCGGCGTCGCCGGCGTAGGCGTGGACCAGGTTGGCCCACTTCTCGAACTCCGGATCGTGGGTGAGCCCGCGCTCCAGGCTGATGCCGTCGTAGGTCGTGCGGCCGGGCGACTTGTGATCGGTGCTGTTGTCGCCGCCGTCCCGGTGCTTGACGACTTCGGTCGTCCGCTTGAGCGCGCTGACCTTGCTGACGCCGAGCACGACCTTGCCGTCCCACTTGACGCGGAACTTGAAGCTCTTGTACGGGATCGACGCGGTTCGCGTTCTTGACGAAACCTTTGGCCATGGCCGATCCCTCCTCTAGGTGAGATCGCCGGCGATCTGCTGGATCTTGATGACGACGAATTCGGCGGGCTTCAGCGGCGCGAAGCCGACCTCGATGTTCACGATGCCGAGGTTGCGATCGTTCTGCGTGGTCGTCTCGCCGTCGCACTTCACGTAGAACGCCTTGTCGGGCGTGCTGCCCTGGAACGCGCCCTGGCGGAACAGGCTCAGCATGAACGCATTGAGGTTGAGGCGGATGCTGCGCCCAGAGCGGCTCGTCGTTGGGCTCGAAGACGACCCACTTCGTTCCGCGGAACAGCGACTCCTCGAGGAACAGCGCCAGCCGGCGGATCGGGATGTACTTCCACTCCGATCCGATGTCGTCGGAGCCGTCGAGCGTGCGCGCGCCCCAGTTGACGATGCCGCTCGGAAACTTGCGCAGCGCAATTCACGCCGAGCTTGTTCAGCACGCCGTTCTCGAGGTCGGTGAGGTTCACCTCCAGATCGAGCACGCCGAAGCAGCGCCGCCTCCGTGCCCGCGGGCGCCTTCCAGACGCCGCGCGAGGAGTCGGTGCGCGCCATCAGGCCGGCGATCATGCCCGACGGGCCGATCAGCTTCTTGAGCCCGGCGTCGCTGTACTGCACCTTCGGGTAGAACACGGCCGAGTGGTCCTTCACGACCAGCGCCCGCAGCGAGTTCACCGCCGTCGCGTCGGCGACCGGGATGCCGGCTGTGGACGTCCAGCTGTCCGGCGCGTCAACGAGCAGGAACGCGCGATGCGCCCTGCAGTAGATGCTCGCGGGCCCGATCAACTGCAGGTAGGTCGCCTCGTCGACCTCGCGGTCGCCCGGCAGCACCATCAGGTTGAAGAGATCGACCGTGTCGAGCGCGTTGAACCCGGTGTGCTGCGATCGGGTTACCGATGTAGTCGGCCACCTGCGGCGCCGTCCCGTCGTCGCCGGCGATCCCAGGCACAATCTGGAACCCGCTCGTGCCCGTCGTCCCGAAGCTGTACTGGCGGGTGTTCTTCAGGAAGCCGGTGCCAAGGGCGCCCGCGCCCGCGCCGCCAGTTGTAATCACGTCGGAGGCGTCGTTGATCGAGCCCTGCTTCTTGCGGAATGCGAGGTGGTAGCCCCACAGCTCGGCCTTCCACGGTACGTTCGGGTCTGCGTTGACCGCCTGGGCAATGAGCCGCAGCTTCTCCCGCACGCCGTCGATACCCGGGCCTGCCGACACGTAGTTGGCGTCGCCCGCGACGGTGGTGATCGAGGTTCACAGGCACCACCGGACTGCCGGCAATCTGAATGCCGGTGACGATGTCCTGCGTCAGGCCCGCGAAATTGTTCACGCCGGTCGCGCCGTCGGTGAAATCGCCGAACGCCGCGCCGCCCACGAAGACCGAGCCGTTGTAGACGGGCCGCATGTTGCTGTAGCGCGCGACCTCGATGCCGCCCTGGTCGAGCCCGAACATCATCGGGCCGGCGAGATCGTCGGCGGTGGCGCGACGGATCGTCACGCGGGAGAAGTTCGCCGAGTCCGATGTGATGCGCAGCACCCGCGCGGCACCGACCTGGTCCCACTGACACGCGATCTGGAGGCCCGGCACGGCGGACCCGAGGATCGGGTTGACGTGCAAGGCGAACGAATTGGCGACGGCCGGAAACCCGCCGCCGGCGACGGTCTTACCCGACAGGTCCACCTCGATGTCTCTCGAGCCGTTGACGCTGATGACGAACTTGTTGTTGGTGCCGAGCAGCAGGTTGAACGCCGTGACTACCGCGGCCACGCCACCGGTGAAGGGGCGGCGGCTCTGGCTGTAGCCGGCCGGCGTGTTGGCAATGAGGTTGATGAACGCCCCGGGGTTCGTCGCAACGCCCATGTCGGCGGCATCGAGTGCGAGATCGATCAGCGTCGACGACTGCGTGACGAAGGTCGGCGCGAACCGCGGCGAGGTTGGCATCATCGAGAGGTTCGTGAAGTCCTCGCGGTTGACGACGACGCCGCCGGTCTCCTGGATGACGGACAGGTTGAACGTGTCGTCGGGGTTGGTCGTGTTGTAGTCGACGTCGAGCTTCAGGTCTGATCCCCATAACCCCGGCTGCTTCGCCGTTGCCGTCAGCACGTTCTTCGTCGCGGCGAGGTTCTTGAGGGTGATCGCCGCCTTGCCGGTGGCCCCGGCAGCGAAGTGGGCGAGCCGAATCACGTAGCAGTCAGTGCCGCCGTTGTCGAAGAACTGGCGGACGCTCTGCGCGAGATCGCTCAGCGGATGCGGCCCGCCGAACTCGCGAAGGAAATCGGCGAAACTCAGGCACCTGACAGCCTTGTTGACCGGGCCTCGCGCCGTTCGCCCGAAGAACGAGCCGATCGACGTCGACACCCCGGTGATGGTGTGCACACCGCTCGCGACTTCCTGGATGTAGACACCGGGGTACGAAACTGCAACTGGCATAGGGACCTCTCCTTCAGACCTCGCGACCCTTCTGGGCCGCCTCCCGCAGGGCCTCGACGATCTCCGCCGGTGACAGCTCGCCCAGCTGCCGTTGGCTCGGGCTCAACTGGTAGAGCGTCGCCACGTCGCCGGACTGCATCACGGTGATGACCTGCGTCATTGGCCAGCACGCAAACAGCGCCGGCACGAGCGCAGCGTCCTCGGCCGCCGCGAGGCCGAGAATCACGGCGTCGGGAGGCGGCATCCGTGCCGTCAGCAACGGGAGCTCGCGTCGCGCGCCGTCCATCACCTCGCAGCTGCCATGCAGCTCAATGGCGTGTTCGAACATGCCGCGAAGCAACTGCGGCATCTCCAACAGCAGGACGCGCACGGGCACGCTCACCTCGCGCGGAATTGTGCACGCGCTGGACGAGGGAGGAAATCCTCCGGAGGGTCCAAATTCGGTTCAGGCGGGGCGCTGATCGCCGGGACGCCCGGTCTAGATCGAATGGTTCAGGCGAGGGAATGATCGCGGGCGGCCGCCGCCTGTCCGCGCGTCGCCACGTGCAGCTTCTCGAGCACGTGGTGCACGTGGTTCTTGACGGTGGCTTCGGAGATGTGGAGCGCTGACGCAATCTCCTTGTTCGACCGGCCCTGCTTCAGCAGCGAGAAGACCTGTTGCTCGCGATTGGTGAGCGCTGCGGCCGCCGGCTCGGCCTGTCCGCGTGCCCGATGCGCCGCACGGCGCAGCAACTGCGCCGCAATCCGGGGCGAACACAGCAATTCTCCCGCGGCGGTTCGGGCGATCGCTTCAACGAGCTCAGACACCGACCCGCTGGCCGTCACGAACCCGTCGGCGCCGGCGTCGGCACACTCGAGAATCGTCGTGATGTCTTCCTGCACCGCGAAGGCGAGAATGCGCCCGGTCGAATCCTTCGCGCGGAGCTCGCGCATCAGGACCAGCGCGTTCTCGAGGGAGACGTCGATGAGGACGACGTCCGGCCGATGATGGCGGACGGCAGTCCCGGCTTCCAGGTGCGTGCCTGCGGTCCCGACGACGCGCAGGTGCGGCTGGGCGCTCAAGATGGTCGCGAGGCCTTCGCGATACAGGCGCACCGCCGCTGCAATCACGATGGTGATCGGCGCTGGCGTGTTGCTGGGCGCCTCCATGGCAGACCCTTTCTGAAACGCGGACCGATCGGAAGGGATCGGCCCAACGAACTCGTCTTAGGAAGAGGCGAAGCCTATCAGCAGTAAGCCCAACATTGTCAATTGAACCTTAGGGCTACGACTGCTCGTTTGCTGTAGGTTACCTATCGACGAGTTGTCACTAGCTCAGCTTGGTCTCAGTGTGGCTGGTTCTTGAGCGCAGTGAGGCGAGCGAGAGGCTCGCTCGTGGTCTGGTCGTCAACTGTCAGGAACGGCACGAGACTCCAGGCCACAATGTCAAGCTTCTACGTGATGTCTCGATGGCGGAACTCGCACTCGCCGACGTGTTGCGACGTGGGGACCGCCTGGTGCAGGCGCAGGCCTTCTAGGAGAACTCCAACAAGGTCACGTGCGCCTGACCAACATTGATGACGTGTGCGGTCATCACAGAGCGACTCCTCGTAGAGCGCCCGCGCCTCCTCAGGCTGGTCCCCCGGAGCAACAGGTCCCCGACCATAATCAGGAACACTGACACGTTGCGCAACCGCTCCGCCCTTTCCCCGAACTCGCGCACGATCCGTTCACATGTCGCCAGCGACTGTTCGTAGGAGATGGCTGCGATAAAGCAGGAATCGCTGCCAATGCCGCAGCCATGACGAAAGCCACCGGCAGAAACCGTTTCATTGTGTCGCCCTGTGTTGGCTTGCGCGAGCCTGCAGCCTGCGCGATGCTATCGCGTTCTCACGCGGTATGCGTATGACTCTGACTGACACGGGCGCGATCAAGTCTTGCGCTCGTCGCGAACGGACACGCTATTCACTCTGCTGATTCGATGATTGTGTGGCGCCTGCGCGGTTACGCCGACCCGGATGGGGAGTTCGCAGGTGGCGAAGTGACGTGCGCGATCGAACGCGCGGAGGATGGCTACCGACTGTTAGTGGCGCATGACGGCGAGATCCAGATCCACGAGAGTCACGCCGCCATCGACACGGCCCGTGGGAAGGCGGACCTCCTCAGAGATACCTTGCTCAAACAGGGATGGATCGTGCCGACGAACCAACCGATTGATGGGGTCTGTTACGAGGTTCGCGGTTTCGGGATATTTCAGGGCTGACCCCCTTCTACGTATTCCCAGGCCCGCAAGCTGTTTCGCATCCACAGTATTTCGGCGATTCGGGTAGCGGTCCCTTGCAAAGTCCCTTGCTTGTGAATGTTTCAAGCTCTCGGGCGCTGGCATTGGTTCTGCCTTGCGGGCGTATTCGGAAAGGTAGATGGGCGGTGACGCCCACACCCGCCCGGAGGCATGGGAATGGTTGAAGTATGCGTGATACTCGCGTGGCTCGTGGTGGCGTTCATCGGGTGGGCGTCCATCTAACAGGCGACCATCGTCGTGGGGATGTTGATCGCCGCCTGTTTCTTGATCATGGCCGCGCGGCGCATGAGCGCGCGGTGAGGCCGATCGACTGCGCGAGTAACCCCGCCTCCGCGTCGTGAAAGGTGGTGGCGCGTGAAAAGACACCTGAGAGTCCTGCTCGGCGCGCTCGTCCTGCTCTCGGGCTCCGCACTGCGTGCGCAGCCGCTGAGCGTCAAGGACTACGATGATTTCTACAACCTCGTGATACTGAAGGCCTCCAACGCCACCAAGGCGGAATGGCTGGCGTCCTACGATCCGGTGGTGAGTTTCGTCGCCCGGGTCAGGAAGGACGTCGAGGCGCTTCCGGTCACCACCCAACGGGCCTTCGCCAGAGCCGTTCACGACCACGGCTATTGGAAGGGCCAGGAGACCCGCGTCCGAAACGCCAACGACCCGTTCGTGGGCGCCAGGCTCAGAGGCGGGGACGCGCGGCTCAAGGTCGTGCTCACCCCGCAGGGGTACGATGCCTATCGCAGACGCTATGCGCAGGGATCAAAAGGATACCGGTTTACTCTCGATGTGGTCGCCGATCGGCCCGCATTTTATGCACTTGCAGGCAAGAACATTCCGCGTGTGTCGGAAGTCCCGACGAGCACCCCCATCGTCAATGCCAACGCACAAAGCTGGGATGATCTGGTGGCAGACGCGCGGAACTATCCGAACCCGACCGAGCGCATGGACGTCATCCTCAGGAATCAGTTCAATGCTATTGCCTCAGCCCTATCGTTGATGCGGGTGAGCCGGCCTCGATCGGACGCAGAGATGGATTACGCCACGGCGGTGATCTGGAGGTACACCGGGCATTTCAGCGGCAAGGACGGCTGGGAGCGAGAGCCCCTGGTGCGCATTCCCTATGCACAGTTGCCCGAAGCCGAGAAAGTGAAAGACAGGCCTATCTGGCAAGCGGTGCGGGACGTGCTCAAAGCCGATACGTTCAGACCAGGAAACGCCAAATAGCAAAATAGTTCAGTAATTTTGTGCCGGGGGGCGGGAATCGAACCCGCACGACTCTTTCGAGTCCCAGGATTTTAAGACCGCTCACCCGCTCCCGTTCGCGCCTGATTCGCGAGAATCCCTCAGTATTTCTCGCACAGGCCAGGTCCTGTCGTGCCAAGGCTCAAGCGGTCCATACAGCGACGGCACTGAGTACACCTGTGCGATGCTCTACTGGCGATGCCGCCGCGAGACTTATTACGCCGAGCAGCTCAGAGGGAACAGCCGCTTTCCAACCAGACGCGCGAGGGGTTCACACAACATCGGCGGGGATTCGTCGGTCATGTGAAAGATCTCCTGCGCGGACTCCTAATTCGCATTGCGCTTTTGTTGGCTGGTTGCGCGTGGCTGTTCACCGCCGTCTGGATCAACCTTAACGCAGGCCACGAAATCCTCGCGGGATTGCTGTCACCAGACTCCCCAGCGGTCATCGTCGTCAGTGTCGCGCGGCTCCTGGCACCCGCCCTTGGTCTGGGGCTGATTTACCGCGGGCTGCGCTGAACGGCACCAACGGCCCCTGATCTCCCTGCAACGAACCGAAGCAGGAAGTTCGGCGGAACCACTCGCGTGAACTTGACGGTGGTGTTCCGAAAACAAGTGTTTTTGGAACGAGTCCACCGCCGATGAGATCGGCATTGCTCAACGCGACGGCGTTATTCGATACCTCTCGTGATTCGGCTGTACGACTTATGCAAATGCTTCGGAAGATGATTGCGGCGCGATCGAAAGCGACCGGCGATTGCCCTGGAGCGATTGAGGCGGCAAGGGGAAACAAGTCGTCCGGTGCGGCGTTGATCAAGAATGTATCGCCTGGCTGTACCGCCGTCAGGAAACCTCGCACGTGCCGGAGCACGACAGACTCGCTCAAGGTCTCGGCAGAAGCCTGATGCCCCAAAGGAGCGGGGGGCGGAGTGCAGCGAAACATACGAGGCATCACCGATCCGGCGCTCGCACAGCGAAGCTCTCGCTGGTATCTCTTCCTAGCGTGTCTGGTATGGGCGCCGATTGGCTACTGGATGGCATCAGCGATACAGATGATCCATCACGCGTTGCCGATCTTCGGTCCCGCCGATTGGTTCAGGACGTACATGGCCAACCCAACTGGGCCGGGCCTGAACGGGTTGGGCATCGCAATCTTGACGATAGTCTTTTTCGCGACGATGGTCGCATGCGTATTATCGGACAGGTCAGTCAACGCTACGGGCAGCTTGCCGATGACCTTCGTGCGCAGTTCCTGTTTAAGAGCATCGTCGATGGCGCGCCATCGCAGCCATATGTCCTTTATCTGAGGCCTTTCAAGTCCACTGGGGCGTACAAAACGCGCCTGCGCGCCGGAAAGTACACGTCGGATGTGGATTTTGAAAGTCTGTTGCGGGGCGCTGCCCTCTCAATAGGACGGTTGGTTGCGCTCGGCGAAACAGTCGAGTGGATTGGCGGCGCCAGTCGCATTGAATCCACCGAGTTGTCTTGGAAGACAGACGCCGAAACACTGATGCGCCACGCGCGACTCATCGTGATACTCCCAGGCTCGCATCCCGGCACGCTCTGGGAGATCGGGCGACTAATCGACCAGAATTGGATCGCGAAGACGGTGTTCATCGATGCGGCGAATGACAGCCGGACGGCTTTCGCCCAGGAAGCCGAATGGGACGATATCGTGCGCCTTCTCGCTAGCCACGGTTATCGCCTCCCCGCCGACGATCCGGAGGGGCAGATCATCGCTTTCGGCACATCGAAGAATCCACAGCTGATTGAAGCGCTAAATCCCACAAACTTGCGCACGGCGTTCCAGCGCACTCTCTCCTTGAGCCTGGGGCAAGGTCTGGCGTCCGAGGCGCCCATATGGCCGGTACGTCGTCCCACAAGGGAGGAGGAAAATCTGCAGGATGTCGTCTTCGCCCATCTCGGGTTTTCGGTTGCTCACGGCCTGACGCACGCATGGGCGTGGGTACCGCTCGCGCCGGCTGCGATCGCCTTGGTCGTTGTCACACAGGCGGGGCCATTCGCAGGCCTGGCGTACAGGCGCCGTCGGCCTCGCGCCGGCGCTCTGATCGTCGCTGCAACCATGGCGGCCGCGCTCATATTCGGCCTGGCCAGTCACTTTCTGATGGATGGGGCTGATAACGTCAATCGTGTCGCTGGAGAACCGCAGACAACGTTCGGCCTAACAGCGGTGCTGATGCTTGTTGTCGAGGCCATCGGTGTCGTCCTGGCGATCAGGGCCGGAGTGCGGGCGTCGGCAAGACACGTGTCATGAGAGTCTTCGCGGAAAGCACCGATGACGATCGGTCAAATTGTGCGGCGGTGGCACCAATCGGATGGCATCCACTGCTCCGATCAGTGGATCGGCCACCGAAGCGGCGTGGGCAGAGAATGCGGTTGATGCCGCTTAGGTAACGTTACGTCGCCCAGTGGCGAGTGAACTCCGATTCCGCCCCGCAAGCCCTGTAAATGCACACGACCAACCGCCAGGACGGGCGTTGCGGAGTCATCGCGGACCAGAATCAAGCGAGCTCCCTCCGTCGCCCGCCGCTACGCGAGGGGTGAGATGAGCGACGTTGCCGATGCCGGCGATGGCGCGGTTATGGTTCGTTAGAGCGGGGTGCCGCGGGCACACATGGAGACGGGAACATATCGGGGTCCGGTGGGGTCTCGACGAGGGGCGTCGGCAGGCCCGCGACAGGAGACGCCGACGTTTGGCCCGGCCTACCCCTGGGCCTGGTTGCAAACCAATTTCTGGCCCAGTAGATCTCCAGATCCCGGCCAATCACAACCCGGCCACTGTACGTGCTTTGAATTTCCTGGAGCAAAGCGTCGTCGGGATTCGCTAATCCGCGTCCGAGTCCGCCGAGATTCGATCGATGGTAGATGATCAAGAGACCGGGTCGCGCTTTCTTGGCAAGCTCGGCCAGCTCCAGGGTAGAAGTATGGAGCTTTTTCCTTTGGCCTTGCGCGTCGGGCTGAACAGCATTGAACGTCGCCATGCTGTAGGCCTCATGTATCAGGACATCGCAGCCATTGCAGTTGTCTATGACACTCTGCGTCGGCGTGGTGTCGCCGGAAATCACGATGCTGCGGTCTGGCGTCTCGAAGCGAAAGCCGAACGCCTCCACGTTGCCGTGCTGGACGGCAAACGCTGTGACTGTCACGTTGCCGTCCTTATAAACCACGCCAGGTCTAATCTCGTGCGCGTTGACTCTGTATCTCTGGTCCTCAGGATTGAGCTTGTGTGCCTTGAGGATGTACTCCGTCATTTCCACCGTTCCGCGCGGGCCATACACTTCAAGTGCCTCGGTTCGGAGGCCGAACTCCTGTGCGGGGCTGAAGATGAGATCGGCGTAGCCGACCGTGTGATCCACGTGCCGATGGGTGAGGAACGCGACTTTAATGTGGGGAGGGTATAGGGCCTTCACGCCCTTCTGATACGCCGCCCCCGCGCGTCTCACCACTCCCGGCCCGAAGTCCACGAGATATGGAACGCCGTTGACGACAATCGCGGTGGATGGGCCAGAACTGTCAGGGTCCCATCCCGGGTGTCCTGTTCCAAGCAGCACTACCTGCGTGAGCAGTGATGACGTGTTTTCTTGGGATTGTGACAGCGTTACTGATGTAAGGCTCAGGAACAGAAGCGCCGTCACCGTAAGCTGTAGCATCCTGATTCGTGTCGTCACGTGGACAACCCTCCCATCGCCGGAACGCGAAGCGAATCACGATACTCCCAATTACGATTGCGCGCTTTCGAGTTCAGTCTTTGGTTTCCCGGACCACGGCAATCCTCGTTAGCGGCTGGCGCCACCCTGGGCCGCCGGGGCGGCTTCTTTGGCGCGGTTATGGTTCGCTGGAGCGGGGTGCCGCGTGTACACATGGAGACGCGGAAATACAGGAGGCCGTGGTCGGCGGCCGCCAAGTCGCCGCCCGGCGCCTCGAGTCGCAGCGCCAACGCAGAGCCGAACGTTACCGCGCGTCATCGCGCGTACACGATTCTTCCCCCGGCGTTGGTGGACATCGGGCGCTCAGCCTGTAAACGCAGCACGTCACCCCCGCGGAGGCCGCATTCTGGACGAACCAGGTTCGAAAATCGTCCCTAACACCCAGCCGGCTGCCTGCGCCGACACCGAGAAGACGCACGCCACAACGCAGTTCTGCAGCGAGGCGCACGATCGTCCGCTTGCACGGCGCGTGGCTGCAAAGTGCTACTGATACGGAGACGCACTCCTCGGCTCACCAGCGCCGGGCGCCCTCCAATGCCGCGTCTACTGCGCATCGAAAACGATATGCGCCTTGTGCCGCTCGCGGATCTGGGCCAATTCCGGACCTGAGAGAACCGGCGCCGCTTGACCTTCCCGCACCGACGTGTCGCGCAGGTACTCCTCGTAGCCCGGCTGCGAGAAGAAATACGCGATCGCCAGAGGCTCGGTACCCGTGTTGCGCAGCATCACCCGAGTTGCCTGCGGGATGTATATCGTCGCGCCAGGCCCGACGCTTGCGGTTCGGTCGCCGAGTTCGGCGGCGCCAGTCCCACGATGCACGAAGACGATCTCGTCCATCGCCGGATGCCGATGCGCCTGAATCGCCTGCCCAGGCGGGATCTCCTCATAGCCCATCATGAGCGCTGGGGAACCGCCATTTCGGCGATCGACCTTGATGATGGCCAGCGCACCTCCCATGACGCGACGGATCCGGCGCTCGCCTTCCCCCGTAGCCAGGATCAGCGGGGTCCTCGCCGCGGTGCCGTCGGATGTCTGGGCGACCCGAGATGTCGGTGACCTGCTCGGTCCGGGACGAGTCGGCTGTCGTCAAGCCACACACTCCGACCGTGACCACGAATGCACCAAGGGCGCTGGTCGTCGAAAGACGCATGTCTTCTCCCATTGATACCCGGGGACTCACCGGAGTAGCCACGCAGTATAGTGCAGCTCATCCACAGAACCCGAGCGTTCAGATTCCCGCGCTTGGCCTCGGCGTCTTTCAGAATCCCCCTGAGCAAACGGTGAGCGCGGGCGAATCTGCGATCGCACAGGGCTATCTCCTCATTGACACGGCAGCGTCGTACTTCAACGAGCGTCAGGTCGGGGAAGGGATGCGCCGGGTCGGACATCAGCCGCGATGATGTGTTCCTCGAGCGGTGGCGAGAAGCGCACCTTCGACGATCCGACGCTACGCGAGATCGCGCGCCAGCATGGCAAGTCAGCCGCACAGGTGATGCTGCGGTGGCACTTGCAAGAGGGCCGTTCAGCGATCCCGAAGTCGACCAAACCCGCGTGAAACGCGCTCGCGCGCACGGCCCACGAAGATCGATGCCACAGCGGGGGACTCTTTGGACTTGTCTGCAGAGCTGCGATAGGTAACGAGCAGTCGCCAAGTGACGAGTGATCTCAGCACTGCCGATTACTAGCGGGATCGGCGTTGATCGTTACTGACCATGGAGTCGCGCGGTGCTCTCCTGTGGCTGTCTGTTTGCGCCCCGTCACAGATCGCCTCATGAGCCCGCCAAGCCTTTATCGATCTAGCGCTGGTGTTCACTGCGATCGCGATAGAGGTTAACGACCGTTCTGCTCGGGCTGGCCTGTGCGCTGCGCCCGAGTCCGATGCCACAGCGCCAGAAGAACGGCGATCAACAAATCCCTGGTTCGCATGTGAATGATGGATATCATTCCATCGTCGCTTGGCACGATGTGTTCGGGTCGACAGCTTTCAATCAGTGAAGCCAGATGTCACGGGATTGTAATAAGTGGCGATGTGCCGCGGCGGCGGGCCTGCTGGTACTCGCGGCGGCGTCGAGCGAAGCTCAGACGGCGGTTCGACAGGTGCTGCTGCTGCAATCGTTCCCCCGCGGCAACATGCCGGACGACCATTTTACCGGCAACTTCCGCGTCGACCTGGACCAGCGGATCGGAAGACCCGTAAACATCGTTCAGATCGTCGTGGGGCCGACAGGGTTTGTTGGCGCGCCTGAACAATCGGTTGTCGAGTACATCCGATCGACTTTCGTCGATCGTCCCAAGCCGGACCTCATCGTGACGCTCGCTGGTCCCGCCGCGGCGTTCGCGCGCAAGTATCGCCAGCAGCTCTTCCCCGACACGCCGCTCCTTTTCGCGTCCCTTGATCAGCGATGGCTGCGCGACACGCCGCTTGGAGAAAACGAGACCGCTGTCGCGGTCGCGATCGATTTACCTGGAGCCATCGATCAGATTCTGCAGTTGCTGCCTCAGACGAAACAGGTGTTCGTCGTGCTGGGGTCCGGGCAACCCGGCACTTTCTGGAGTCGAGAGGTCCAGGCGCAGTTCACGCGATTTCAGGATCGCGTGGCATTCATCTGGTCCGGCGGGCTGTCCGTTACGGATATCCTGCGCCAATGTGCGACGCTTCCGAGCGATTCGGCGATCTTCTATCTCACCTTCGGCACCGACGCGGAGGGTGGCATGTATGCGGACGAGCGCGTGCTCGCCGACCTTCACGCGGCGGCGAATGCGCCAATCTTCGGGTTGCACAGCGTGATGCTCGGCACTGGCATCGTCGGCGGGAAGCTGATGGACATTGACGAAGTGAGTCGCAGCGCCGCCGACGCCGCCAGTCGAATCCTGGCCGGCGCGCCTCCCCGCAGCGTCATGGTACCGCCCCAACCGCCGGGTAATCCTGTCTTCGACTGGCGCGAATTACAACGATGGGACATCCCCGAGAGCCGGTTGCCGGCGGGCAGCGTCGTGCTATACCAGGGGCCAACCCTGTGGCGCGCATACAGGGGCATAGTGCTCACCGCTGCCGGTGTGATGGTCGTTCAGGCGGTCCTGATTTTCGGCCTCCTGTACCAGCGCCGCGCACGGCGGCGGGCCGAGTTGGAGAGCCGAAGAAACCTGGCCCTTGCCGCGGACGCCAGTCGCCGTCAGACGATGTCGGCGCTGAGTAGCTCGATAGCGCACGAGATCGGTCAACCCCTCAGCGCGATCATCTACAACGCCAAAGCACTGCAGATGATGGTCACCGCCGATCGTGCGGCGTCCGACACAATCGGGGAGATTCTGTCCGACATCCAGACCCAGGGCGTCCAGGCGACCCAAATCATCGCTCGCCATCAGACCATGCTTCGAAGCCATCAACTGGAGAAGAAGCCGATCGACCTTCACGCGGTGATACATGAAAGTCTTGCGCTCGTCGAACACGACATGCGCACGCGGCAGGTCGAAGCCACCGTTCATCTGTCGTCGACTCCGTGTGTCATCAACGGTGATCCGGTGCTCTTGCAGCAAGTGCTGGTGAACCTGGTGATCAACGCCATGGATGCGATGGCCGAGACGCCGCCGGACCGACGTCACGTCATGGTAAGCACCGAAGTCCGGGCGGCCGAGGTGGAACTCTCGGTGCGCGACACTGGACCTGGTTTACCGGCACAGATCAAGGGTACGCTGTTCACACCTTTCGTCACGACGAAAGCGCAAGGCCTCGGGATCGGGCTCACGATCGCGCGCACGATCGTCGACGCACATGGTGGCACGCTCGAGGCCCGCGATAATCCCGAAGGGGGCGCGAACTTCACGGTTACGCTGCGCTGCACCGAAGCGCCCCAGATCCAATCAGGGCCGCCAAACGCCGTCGCTGGAGTTTAGTCTTGCCCAGGGGACCGCGCGTGCTGATAGCAGACGACCACGCTGAACTGGCGAAAGCCGGATGCTGGCGCTGGAATGCGAGGTCGTGGGATGCGTCGCCGACGGCGACGCAGTGGTAGAAGCAGTGCAAGAACTCCAGCCTGACGTGGTCGTGCTCGACCTGAACCTCCCGAATTTCAACGGACTGGAGGCGTGTCGTGAAATCACGCGCCTGAACCCCGAGACGAAGGTCATCGTGTTCACGGCGATGGACGATCCCGAGCTCAGGCGACGATCCTTAGAGGTCGGTCCATCGGCAGCGCGGCGATGATACTGTGTGGCGACGATCGCGCATACCATGGGTAGCCGCCGGCCTCGGTCGCGACCCGTGACGTTCGGACGCAGCCGTCGTCGTCAGCGTGCGCCGGGGTACGCGCAGGCAGGAGAACAGATGATTAGCGTCGGAGTGATCGGTTATGGGTACTGGGGTCCGAACATCGTCCGCAACTTCGCGGAGCTGCCGGATGCGCGCGTGGCCTGGGTCTCCGATCTGCAGCCGGAGCGCCTGGCGAAGGTCCGCGCGCGGTATCCGTCGACGAAGGTCGGAACTGATCACAACGAGATGATCAACGACCCGTCGGTCGACGCCATCGTGATTGCCACGCCCGTTCGGACGCATTTCGAGCTTGGCATGGCCGCGCTGCGTGCGGGCAAGCATGTGTGGATGGAGAAGCCGCTGGCCGCCACGAGCGAGCAGGCCACGCGTCTGCTCGAGGAAGCTGATCGGCGCAGCCTCTCGCTGATGGTCGATCACACTTTCGTGTTCACGCCGGCGGTTCAGAAGATGCGCGAGCTCACCCGCGCCAAAGAGCTCGGCGACATCCGGTACTACGATTCGGTCCGCATCAACCTCGGTCTCTTCCAGCACGACGTGAACGTGCTGTGGGATCTGGCTGTCCACGACCTGTCGATCATGGATTGCGTGCTGGACGCCCCGCCGGTGGCCGTCTCCGCAACCGGCCTTGCCCACGTCGAGGGTAGCCCGGAGAACATCGCCTACCTGACGATGTTCTTCGAGCGATCGATGATCGCGCACGTTCATGTGAATTGGCTGGCGCCCGTGAAAATACGCCGTACGCTGCTCGGCGGCACGCGTCGCATGTTAGTGTTCGACGATCTCGAGGTGAGCGAAAAGATAAAGATCTACGATCGCGGCATTTCCGTGAACCCGAATCCCGACAACCTGACCTTAATGCGGATCGGATACCGGACGGGCGACATGTGGTCACCACAGCTGGCGCTGCGCGAAGCGCTGCAAATCGCAGCCCGCCATTTCGTGGACCTCATCACCTCGAAAACGGCCCCCATGAGCGACGGGCACGCCGGCCTGCGGATCGTCCGGCTCCTCGAAGCCGCCACGCATTCGATGGCGCGACAAGGGCGTCCCGTCACGATTGGAGCCGGCGCCCTCGTATGACGCGGGGCGCGGCCATGGCGACGGCTGCAACGGTCATGGGGTTAGCTCCTCTACGGCGAGTCACGCCAGCACGCGTACCTCCGGCCGTGAGCTATGCGTGGCTGACTTTGGCCCATCAATAATACTCACAGGACTGAACTGATTTACGATAGGTGAAGTGGTCCGGTGGTAGTTCATCAACGGCCTTCTCGACCGTGCCCGCCAGGACGGTGGCAGTTGGCCGTGTCGCCCCGAGCATCATTGCAGGGACCTCCTATATCAGCGGAAAACGGCCGCTCCGATACGAAAGATCCAATGGGGAGCCCACTGATGAGTCCCTGGCTTTCCCGTGAACGGTTCTCCGTACTGCTCCTGCCGATTACGGGCGTCGCTGCGGCCGTCGCCCTGTTGCCTTTCGGAGGCTCCAACCATGACATGACCGCATTCTTCATACCGTGGATGAAGGTGGTTCAGGACCGTGGCCTGGCGAGCCTTTCGGGTGAGTTCTCGGGCTACCCGCCACCCTACATCTATCTTTTGTACTTGGCCAGCTGGCTGGTGCCCCTGACAGGTGCAAGCGCGGCAATAAAGCTGATAAACCTGCCTTTTATCGCAATTCTATCGTTTGCCATTTATCAGACCGTCCTACTTGCATCCGGGAGCCGAAACCGCGCAGCCACCGCCGCCGCGGTGATTTGCATCACACCTACCCTGCTCGTGAATGCCTTTGCCTGGGGTCAAACTGACTGTGTCTACGGCGCTTTTCTAGCACTATTTGTGTTATTTGCGATCAAGAGGGCACCCGTCGCTGCCGCCATCATGTTCGGCATTTCTTTGGGGTTCAAGCCGCAGCCAATATTCCTCTTGCCCCTGCTCCTCTACTTGATCCTCGCGAAGCAAATGAAAGTGTGGCATCTGGTGTTCTTACCCGCGATGTATCTATTGATGATGGTGCCTGCCGCGATAGCAGGCCGCCCCTGGCTCGAACTCGTCACGGTCTACATTGGTCCCTTTGAAGCATTCTCAGTGCTCGCGATACACGCACCCAATCCCTGGAGGATCATCGGTGGGCTGAAACTGGTCGACTATGACACCGGACTGCTGGTGGGATCGGCCGCAGCTGGACTAGCCGGACTAGTGATTGCCGTGGGCTCTCTTAGGCTTGAACGCAGTGCGCGCACCATCGTGCTAGTCGCCGCATTGTCTGGCGCTCTCATGCCATATCTCCTTCCGAAGATGCACGATCGGTACTTCTTCGTGGCGGACATCATGACGCTCACTCTCGCGTTCGTCATTCCTCGCCTATGGGTCACTGCTCCGTTGTTTCAGGTGGGCTCGCTGTTGTCATACCTTCCCTATTTCGGGCTTTCAGTTCGCGCGTCAATCTATGCCGTTCTCCCTGTTACTTTCGCTGTTAGCATCTTGGCGCTGGAATACGCGAGTGCTCAGGTCGGAAGTGGTGTCAGGATGCGAGATCTCTTCGACCTCAAGACAGCAGAGCGCCCTTGGGATCCGTGACACGAGCAACCCCGCAAGTCGACATCACGTTCTTGCATAGACGCCACGCGCACCTATTTAAGCGCGGTCCAACGGCGCCGGCGGGACGAAACCATACCGACCCGCAACCATGATAAAAGCGATGAGACCTGGTTTGCCGCGGCACGGCGTCGCCAATGGCGGTGGAGCTGTATCGCTTCTACTTAATGTGTCACACGGCCCGCGGCCATATTCGCGGCGCCGTCACCGGAAACGACAGCACGTCGAGTCGTCGTCGGTGACCGGTTCCGCACTACACGTCATCTCGGCGCAATTCGCTCAAGAGAAGTAGCAGGGCGACAACCAGCAGGAGGTCAACCCACACACCGATCGGCAAGGTGCCGACAATCCCGAATAGCCACAGGATGAAGAAAATGACTGCGAACGCAATCCGCATCGCCCTCCCGACCGCCTCCAATTGAGCACAGCGCGATCTTGGCGAGCCGATGCGTCGTGCGGTGATCACCGCAACTCCATCGCAAGCGATGTTCCAGACACGAACACCGCTCAACTGCGGAACTATTCGGGGCAAAGGGCGAGAACCGTCACTCAGAAGTCTGGTGACACGCCGATGTTTGTCTGCCATGCGAGCCCGGTGAACTCACGAGGATTCCCGCTTCCCTCTCACTAGGTTCCAATTCATCCGCAAACGGTCAAGGCAGCCGCCGGTCGCCAAACGCGACATGAACCGAGATCGAACTCGAGAAAGGAGGTCGTGCGATGCCGACGGCAGGACTGATGCCGTCGTGACCGGAGCTGTTCCTAATTGGGAGCCGATCTGATCAGCCGGCGGCCGCGCATGAGTAGTCTCCGATCAGAGAATAGCTATCGACTAAACGGCGGCGAAGGAGCGCTTTGTGCCAAGACACCGCCCCCGAATGCGCTCACCGTCGCGATGTACGTGCCAGGCGGCAGGTTCTGGATCGTCTGGGCGACGTCCACGTTGCACTCGCCGTTGATGACCGGCGGTTTGCCCAGGTTCTGCGACGCCACGGGATTCGCCGCAGTCGGATCGGCGCCGACCGGGAAGATCTCGAGCACATACTCGACAACCGCGGTGCTGTGATTGGATGATGGGACGAACACCGCCCGGCCGGGTAACGGTGATCCGGAACTCGCTCGGATATCGCAGCGTTTGACAACGCCAACAACAGGATCACCGAACAAGCTGGTTGTGCAGAGGGAACCGCCGGAGAGCGTCAAATAAAAGTAAACGCCGTTCGCACCGAATCGTACCTCGCGAGTACCCGCAAATGCGCACACTTGTCCTTCCGATGCGCAGAAGGTCCAGTCAGTGGCGGCGGCCTTAGTCGCGCATTCTTTTTTCACGCCCACCGCGGGATCGCCGAACACGCTGTTGGTACAGGCGGTGCCGTTAGACAGCGTCCGATACGCGTACAAGCCGTTGGCGCCATAGC
Source organism: uncultured Acidobacteriota bacterium (assembly GCA_963750995.1). Taxonomy (GTDB): domain Bacteria; phylum Acidobacteriota; class Vicinamibacteria; order Vicinamibacterales; family UBA2999; genus CAVVST01. The sequence continues at coordinate 114,338 of CAVVST010000002.1, forward strand.
GCACTTCCTGGCTTCCCGTAAATCCGCACACACCACCCTCCGATGCGCAGAAGGTCCAATCACCAGCCCTGGTATCGCAGCGTTTGGCAACGCCATACGCGGGATCACCGAACACGGCGTTGGTACACGCGGTACCGTCGGACAACGTCTCGTAGGTGTACCAGCCGTTGGCGCCGTATCGCACCTCCCGGGCACCTGCAAATGCGCAGACCCCGCCTTCCCAGGCGCAGAAGGTCCAGTCACTTGACCGGATGTCGCAGTGTTTGGCCACACCGTACGCAGGGTCACCGAACACGCTGTTCGTACAGGCAGCGCCGCCGGTCAACGTCTGATAGGTGAACGAGCCGTTCGCACCGTACCGCACCTCCCGGGAACCCTCGAATGCGCACAGCCCGCCTTCCGAGGCGCAGAAGGTCCAGTCATTCGATTGCGACGACGCCGATTGGGGGACCATGAGAAGGGTCGCCAAACACACGAACAGGCAAACAGAATCGACACCGCGACTCATTGGTGCTCCTGAGTTTCAAGATGTTCGCAAGGGGGCAGACTTCGTTCTGCCGTGCGTTCCTTGCGGGGCGCCTTACTGGCCGATGTTGTGGTGAGGGCACGGATTATCTGCAGCCTTGTTTACTTGGGCAGAGAATCGATGCGAGCCCATTCGGTGCAAGGGGCGTTCCCCTTGTAAACAGCCCCGTATATTCGTTAGGAGGTCTGCTTATTTAGCAAGGCGACGAGCGACACAAGAGGCGTGTAAAGGACAGCCTGCGCACTCCCATGAGAGCCAAGACAAGAGGGATTGCACGATGTAAAAAGGTTTCGTTGTGTCAGAAATCCCGATCAACTTGCATCGGAGTGGAGCCTTGCGAAAGAGCCTTTTTGATACGGCTGAGCTTGGCTATTAAGAGCATCACGTCGTCCTCGTAGCGGAAGGCATTTCAAAAATTCTGCGGTTGCTGTGCCTGGTTCAACCCGATCAGGCGGCGGCGATGGGCGGAGGCCGCGTACCTGAACGGTCATGCACAACAGAGAAAGGTGTTACCGTGCGGTGGCGCCAAGCGGCCGCGCCGCTGACGAACCCCGCATCGGTGAAACTTCCGTTCGCCGGCCCGCTCGTCAACGAACGGTCTGCTCCCATTTTTCCTTAAGCAATGGCCGCGAGTTTGCTTGGCTCCGCGCGCGCCTGCGCCCTGTTTCTTTTTTTCGCAGAAATCTCTCGTCGGCATGTCGTCGTCGATAGTCGCCCACAGTAGTGGTGGAATGTGCTACATAGCGATTGCCCGCTCATAGGGTTTGCCACCGAGATCAGCGTTGATCAGGGCCAGACGGTTTTCTTCACAATCAACACACTCTCGAGCCGATACCGCCTCGACATACTTCGAATGGATTATTACGGCGAGATAGGGGCTCGCAAGGTGGCGACGGTGTCCCCGTCGGCATCTGGTGTAATCGAACGAGCCGTGTGTCCGCACTACGGCGCGAGGAGATGTAGATGAGGCAGCACGGTTGGATCGTCGGGGTGGCACTCATTACCGCACTGGGTCTGCTAAGCGATGGTCGATGGCGTGTTGATGCCGCGCCCGCAGGCACGATTCACTACCCAGACCTCCAGGTCGTCGTGCCTCTCGACAGTTTTTCCATCCTCGCCAATTCTCCCACGACGCGAGAGTTTCGCTACACACACAATCAGGTGAACCTGGGCGATGGACCGTTCGAGCTTCGACTGGACTACGATCCGGTGAACGATCTCGCGAGAGCTTTCCAGCGCATCTACACGCACGATGCCTCGACTGTCTGGTCGATACTGGGTGAGACGCCGGTCGTAGGACGCTTCCTGTATCACCCGCCACACGGTCACTATCATGTTCCGTTCGCGAACTTTGGCCTCTTTCGGATTGCCGCGGATGGATCGGTTGGCGCGCCGGTTGCGCTAAGTCCGAAAGTCGGATTCTGCATCGCAGATTCGGTGCCGATTGCCTCCATTCCGCATCAGGGTGTGTTTGGGTACCCGGGTGACAACTGCGCCGACCCGCGCAGTATTGGCGGGATTTCTGTGGGGTGGGGCGACCTCTATGACTTTCACGATGACGGTCAGTCGATCGTCTATGAGCCGGCGACCATTCCTGACGGCGAGTACTGGTTCCGGTCCGTTGCCGATCCCTTCAACTACTTCATCGAGAAGAGCGAGGCGAACAACATCACCGACATCAGGCTGCAAATCACCGGCACGACGGTGACGGTGCTCGCCGGGCCCTTCCATCCCGATTCGACCCCTCCGGCCGTCAGCCTGACAGCACCTCCTGCTGGAGCAGTCTCGGGAACGGACGTGACGATCAGCGCCAACGCGTCCCATGCGTCTGGCATCTCCAACGTCCAGTTCCTGCTCGATGGAAACCCCCTGGGACCTCCCGACACCGCACCGCCGTATACGCTCCTCTGGAACACCACCACGATTCCTGATGGGTCTCACGATGTAAGTGCCCAGGCGCTCACACCAACGGGCTTGTACGGGACCTCATTCCCGGTGATAGTCACGGTTGCCAACAACGGCCCAGGGCCAGGGCCAGGGCCTTCGCCGGTCACGATTTCCAACGTGCTTGTGTCCAAGCGCACGTCCTCATCTGCCACCGTGACGTGGACGACGAACGTGCTGGCGACGAGTGAAGTGTCCTACGGACTCGATTCGAGCTACGGCCTCTTCGCGTCTGACGTCTCGTTCGGGACCGATCACTCGATTCTCCTCACGGGGCTGACACCATCCACCACCTATCACTATCAAGTGACCAGCCGAGATGCGGTGGGAAACTTTGCGACTGCGGGCGACTTCATCTTTACGACGCCAGCGGTGTCTGATCTCACGTGTAATCTGATCGCGCCCGTCGGTGGGACGATCGTGTCGGGGATCATCAATGTGGAGGCTGAGGCCTTCGGGACCGCCAGTGTCCGCGGGTTGCAGTTTCTGCTCGATGGCGCGCCGCTCGGCGCGGAGTTTACGTTAGAACCGTACGTCCTCGCGTGGGACACACGGTCGGTGCAGAACGGGAGCCACGTGCTGTCGGCGGTCGTGCGCGATCCCACAAACAACCAGGCGACATGCGCCCCTGTCCCGGTCGTCGTGTCGAACAGTGGTCCGTCCACGGTGGGGCTGGTCGCCGCGTTTGGGTTTGACGAAAACCAAGGCGCGACTGCGGCCGACAGCACCGGGAACGCCAATCACGGGTCGATCTCGGGCGCCACCTGGACGTCCTCCGGACGTTTTGGCTCGGCGCTGGCCTTCGACGGGGCCGATGACATCGTGACCGTCAATGATGCCAACACACTTGATCTGACGAACGCATTGACGCTCGAGGCATGGGTGAATCCGACCACGCTCAGCGGCTGGCGAACGGCACTGTTGAAGGAACGTGGTGGCGGACTCGCGTACGCGCTCTACGCCCACGACAACCTGCCGCGCCCGGCGGGCTATGTGAACGTCGGCGACAGTGATCGAGCAGCGGTCGGTACCACAGCTCTGCCCCTCGATGCCTGGAGCCACATCGCCACAACCTATGACGGCGCGACGCTGCGTCTGTTCGTCAATGCCGTGCAGGTCGGCTCGACCGCAGTGACGGGCGGCGTCGCCGTTTCGGCCAACCAGCTTTCGATTGGCGGGAACACGGTGTGGGGTGAGTACTTTGCCGGTCGGTTGGACGAGATTCGGATCTACAACCGTGCGCTGACGCAGCCTGAAATCGACATTGACATGAACGCTCGGGTCACGCCCGGCAGCGTCGAAGTACCGTTTCTCGTCGGACTTACCCAGACGGCCGCGGCAACCCAGATTACCGGCGCCGGGCTGAGCGTGGGGACTGTGACTTCATCGAACAGCACCGCTCCGGTGGGCACCGTGATCAGCCAGAGTCCGATCAGCGGAACGATCGTCCCTCCCGGGTCGACAGTAGACCTGGTCGTTTCGTTGGGACCGACCCAGGCTATCGTGCCCAGCGTTGTCGGGTTGCTTCAGGCAGCTGCCGAGACGGCGATCGTGAATGCCGGTCTCATCGTCGGCAGCATTTCCAGCCAGAACAGCAATTCTGACCCGGCAGGCACCGTCATGGCTCAGGGTCCTACCGCCGGGGCACTTGTCAACTCGGGCACGCCGGTCAACCTGATCGTGTCGCTTGGTCCGTCACAGCCGACCGATCCGTGTGACCCGTCCTCCAATCCAATCGTGTGCGAAAATGCCCAGCCTGGTGTTTCCGCCAGCGTATGGGATGTCGCCGGTGCGGGGGATGCCACCATCCAAGGGTTCGCCACCGATATCAGCGTCGATCAGGGCCAGACAGTCTTCTTCAAGATAAACACACCCTCGACCCAATACCGCCTCGATATTTATCGAATGGGGTACTACGGCGGGATGGGCGCTCGTCAGGCAGCGACGGTCGTCCCCTCCGTTTCGCTTCCCCAGAGCCAGCCGAATTGCCTGAGCGACAGCGCCACCGGGCTGTTCGACTGTGGCAACTGGGCGGTGTCGGCGTCGTGGACCGTCCCGGCGACCGCGGTGTCGGGCATCTACTTCGCGAAGGTGGAAAGGATCGATACCGGGGGAGCGAGCCACATCGTCTTTGTCGTTCGTGACGACGACGGTCAGTCAGACCTGCTGTTCCAGACATCTGACACGACCTGGCAGGCATATAACCAGTACGGGGGGAACAGTCTCTACGTCGGCAGCCCCGCAGGGCGCGCGTATAAGGTCAGCTACAACCGTCCCTTCACGACACGTGCCTACGCCCCCGAAGACTGGGTGTTCAATGCCGAGTACCCGATGGTCCGGTGGCTCGAGGCCAACGGCTATTGGGTGAGTTATTCGACCGGCGTCGATACCGATCGGCGCGGCGGCGAGTTGCTGGAGCACAACGCGTTTCTGTCAGTTGGGCACGATGAATACTGGTCGGGTGGCCAGCGAACCAATGTTGAAGCGGCACGAGCCGCCGGAATCAATCTGGCCTTCTTCAGCGGCAACGAGGTGTTCTGGAAGACCCGCTGGGAGAACAGCATCTCGGCAGACGCCACGCCGCATCGCACGCTGGTGTCTTACAAAGAAACCCACGCCAACGCGAAGATCGATCCGCTTCCCGGTACCTGGACGGGGACCTGGCGCGACCCGCGCTTCAGTCCTCCAGCCGACGGGGGGCGACCTGAGAACGCACTCACCGGAACTATCTTTACGGCGAATGACCCCGCCACTACGGCAATTCAGGTGCCCTCCTCGAAAAGCACGCTGCGTTTCTGGCGGAATACCAGCGTCGCCAGTCTCGCGGCCGGTGAGGTCGCGACTCTGCCACACGGCACACTCGGGTACGAATGGGACGAGGACCTGGACAACGGATCCCGGCCGACGGGTTTGATCCGTCTGTCGGACACCGTCGTCAGCGGAATCCCTTACCTCCAGGACTACGGCTCTACCTACGCGCCGGGCACTGCGAACCATTCCCTGACGTTATACAAGCACGCCAGCGGCGCTCTCGTGTTCGGGGCCGGAACCATTCAATGGAGCTGGGGGCTCGACAACAACCACGATCGCGGCAACGTGGCTCCGAGCCTGGCTATGCAGCAGGCGACCGTCAATCTCTTCGCCGATATGAGTGTCCAGCCGTTGACATTGCAGCCCGGCCTGTTCACGGGGGCCGGGTCGACCGACACACTGGGGCCAACGTCCGCCATCACGGCACCGACGAGCAACAGCGCCGTTCCCGCCAACACAACCATCACGATCAGTGGGACCGCCACCGACTCCGGTGGAGGCGTCGTCGGAGGCGTCGAGGTCTCTCTCGACGGTGGTGCGACGTGGCGACGCGCGACCGGACGCGAAGCCTGGACGTTCGACTGGCAGACCGGCACTCCGCGGACGGTGATGCTCGTCAGCCGCGCTGTGGATGACAGCGGCAACCTCGGGGCCCCGGCTCAACCCGTCACCGTCAACGTTGGAGGCGGATCAACGACCTGTCCCTGCACGATCTGGCCGGCGAGCGCTGTGCCCACGAACGCCTCCGAGAGTGACTTCGCCGCCGTCGAACTGGGCGTGAAGTTCCGGACGTCTGAGCCAGGTTTCATCACAGGCATCAGGTTCTATAAGGGCGGCGCGCAAAACAGCGGCGTCCATGTCGGCAATCTGTGGAGTGCGACGGGCACATTGCTGGCAAGCGCCACCTTCACGACGGAGAGCGCGCAGGGGTGGCAGCAAGTGGCCTTCGGAACACCGGTCCCCGTGACCGCGAACACTACCTATGTGGCTTCCTACCATGCCCCCAACGGCGGTTACGCGGGGGACAACCGCTACTTCTCGGACGCCGGTGTTACCAATGGACCGCTGCAGGCGCTGGCGGACGGCGTCGATGGCGGGAATGGCGTGTATCGTTACGGGCCGAGTGGCTTCCCGACCGAGTCCTGGCTCGGCACGAACTACTGGGTTGACGTGGTGTTCGCCCCATCGGTCGTGCCTGGTCCGAGCGGGGAGGCGCCGATTCTGGTGATCACCTCGGCGGCGAACCCTTTCAGCGGGTACTACGCGGAAATCATGCGGGCCGAGGGCTTGAACGCGTTCGCGACAATCGACATCTCACAGGTGACAGACGCGACGCTGGCGGCTCACGACGTTGTAATCCTCGGCGAGATCGCGCTGACGACGGCTCAGGTAACGAGCCTCACAAACTGGGTCAACAACGGCGGGAACCTGATCGCCATGCGCCCGGACAAGCAGCTGGCCCCTCTGCTCGGTCTGACCGATGCAGGGACGTCGCTGTCCGACGCGTACTTGCTGGTGAACACGGCCGCGGCGCCGGGCGCGGGCATCGCAGAGGATTACACCTGGACGTTCACCACAGGCTCAGCGTCGTCGGGAACCGATGGCTGGACCTTCTGTGCTTCGGAAGGTGGCGTGTGCGCGTTTACGGGAACCCAGGAGGTGCGATACGGCGCAAACGGCTCCTACTTCTTCAAAACGTTGTCCGACGGCACGGCGTGTACCAATGCCGTGTTCGGCGATCCGATATTCGGCGTGGCCAAAGAATGTGCGCTCAGGACTGGCCCGACCACTCCTGAGTGGACTGTCTGTGCGCCGGAAGGCGGCGTGTGCGCATTTACCGGGACCCAAGAGGTGCGATACGGCGCAAACGGCTCCTACTTCTTCCAGACGTTGTCCAACGGCACGGCGTGTACCAATGCCGTGTTCGGCGATCCCATAAGCGGCGTCAGCAAAGAATGTGCGCTCAGGACGGCTCCTGCCCCCAGTAACTGGACGTTCTGTGCGTCGGAAGGCGGAGCGTGCGCATTTGCAGGTACTCAGGAAGTGCGGTACGGCGCGAACGGCACTTTCACCTATAAGACGCTGTCGAACGGTACGGCCTGCACTAACAGCGTATTTGGTGATCCTATTTTTGGCGTGGCCAAACACTGCGATATCAGACCAACTTCGGGATCGTCCCCGATAGTGGCGACGACGAACCCTGCTCCTGGGGCCTCGGAAGTGCCGGTTGGTGGCAGTATTTCGGCGACGCTCAATGTGACCGTCGCGGCGGCGACAGTCACATCTGCGAACTTCGAACTGTGGGATGCGTCGAACACCCTGGTGCCGGCCACGGTCACGTATTCGGAAGACACCCGGACCGCCACCCTGACGCCGGCGAGCGCCCTGGCCGCCTCCACGCAGTACACCGCCCGGCTCCGCGGGGGGGTGGGGGGCATTGCCGATTTGACGGGCAACACGTTGAGCGCTGGGACCATGCAGTTCCATGGTGCCGCCGATCGCTATACGCTGGCGGGCGCATCGACGATTGCCACGCTGTATTCGAACGCGACGGCGGCCACTTCGAGTCCCGCAGTCACGGTGAGGTCGGTCGGAACCTCAGGAGGTCAGGTGGCGGCGTTCACGTACGACCTCGCGCGGTCGGTCGTCTACACGCGTCAGGGAAATCCGGCGTGGGCCGGCCAGGAACGTGACGGCCAGGCTCCCATCCGCTCTGATGATCTGTTCTTCGGCGGGAGCCAGCCCGACTGGGTGGATCTTACGAAAGTGGCCATCCCCCAGGCCGATGAGCAGCAGCGCCTGCTGGCGAACGTGATCCAGTTCATGAACGCCGATCGCAAGCCGATTCCGCGGTTCTGGTATCTGCCACGTGGGCTCAAGGCCGCCGTCGTAATGACCGGCGACGATCACGGCTTCAATGGCACTCCGGGCCGCTTCGATATTTACCAGGCCAACTCGCCCGCTGGTTGCTCTGTCGCCAACTGGGAATGCGTGCGAGCCACGTCGTACATCGATGCCAGGGTGACGCCCATCAGTCCGTCGCAGGCAGCCGCCTACGTCGCGAGCGGGTTCGAGATCGCCGTGCATATTACGACCGGCTGTGCGGACTACACGCCGTCGTCACTGGCAGCGAGTTACGCCCAAGGTCTGGGGGAGTTTGCGACGGCTTTTCCCGGCCTGCCCGCACCCAAGACGAACCGCACCCATTGCATCCCCTGGAGTGACTACAGCACCCAGCCAGCTGTTGCCCTCGCGAACGGAATCCGGTTCGATACGAACTACTACTACTGGCCGCCTGGCTGGGTGAACAAGGTGCCAGGCATGTTCACGGGTTCAGGCATGCCGATGCGATTCGCGCGTGCCGACGGCAGCATCATGGACGTGTATCAGGCGACCACGCAGATGACCGATGAGTCAGAGCAGACCTACCCGTTCACGATAGACAGGCTGTTGAATCGGGCCCTCGGACCCGAAGGCTACTACGGTGTGTTCACCGCGAACATGCACACGGACCATGCCGTGCACGCCGGCTCGGAAGCGATCGTGGCTTCGGCGAAGGCGCGTGGCGTCCCGATCGTCTCGTCACTGCAAATGCTGCAGTGGCTCGACGGCAGGAACGCCTCATCTTTCCGGAATCTAACTTGGTCCGGATCGACCTTGACTTTCGCGATCGACGTGGGGGCTGGGGCGAATGGTCTGCAGGCACTCTTGCCTGCGAGTTCGGGAGCCGGGCCGCTGACCATGATCAGCCGCGGCGGCGCGCCGATCTCTTACACACTGCAGACCCTGAAGGGGATCCAATACGCAGTCTTCACGGCGACCGCCGGTGCCTACGACGCGACGTACGGGCTGCAATCAGCCGTATCGCCGTTATCGGCCAGCGTCGGCGAACCTCCGACGTTTTTGCCTGGACCATGAACAGTCAACCACCGTGACGTAGGTTTCGAACGCTGATGCTCTGACATCCTCCTCCCTAGCGGCGTTGATGCTCGACTGGGATATCTGGCGCTCAGATCGACTGCCGAACGAACCCCCGTTCGGCTAGCAGCATGAGCACCCGACGCGCGTTCTCGCTGGCGGTGTGAGAAACACTGTCGAGGACGATGTCCGGACGAAGCGGCGCCTCATAGGGATCGTCAATCCCGGTAAACCCGGCGATCTCGCCGCGACGTGCCTTAGAGTACATTCCCTTTGAGTCTCGGGCCTCGCACACCTCGAGGGGCGCGTCGACGAAGACCTCCAGGAATTGATCCACGCCGACTAGTTCACGGACCCGATCGCGCGCGTTCCGATACGGGCTGACGGCGGCGCAAACAGCAATCCCGCCGTGGCGTACGATCTCCGACGCGACAAATCCTATGCGAAGAATATTGGTATCGCGGTCGTCCTTTGAAAATCCGAGGCCTCGCGACAGATGGGTCCTCACAACATCGCCGTCCAGCACAGTTACCTGACGGCCGCACTCGAGGAGTAAACAGGTAAGGGCGTTCGCGGTCGTCGATTTGCCCGCTCCGCTGAGACCGGTAAGCCACACACATACGCCCTGACGAGAACGTGGCGGATGGGCCGCCGAGACGATCTCGGCCACCTCGGGGCGGGTGACCCACTCTGCCGACACTGGAACCGCGCCCGGGTATTCCGTGTCCACTTCCTTCGGTCCGTTTGCCAGTTGCCCGAGGGGGACAACCCCGACGCCATGTTCGTCGCTGTAACGCTCGAGGAGCGCCTGCGCCTCGTACGGCCGGTAAAATGGCTTACTGTGCGAGTCGAGCCCGGGGTTCGCCGGATCAGACTCGATGATGAAATGACTCGCCCCATAATTGCGGGCGACCAAGGTGCGCCACAACGCTTCTCGAGGACCCGCCATTCGCGTGGCGAGGGGCTGCAGGCCAAGAACCACCCGCTCCGCATCGTAGTACCCGATCCGCGAGTAGCTTGTAGGTCCGGACCCGAGCGTAATACCTCATATCGCCGGTATGAGTCAGTCCCACGATCGGGTGGAGGAAGAGGGTTGCGTCCGCGGCTTGCGCCGCACGTTTCGTCAGTTCCTCGTCAGCGTGGCAGAACGGACGGTGAGTGGAGAACGCAAAGACCTTGGCCCGCCCCTTCAACGCCAGCGCACGACGTGTTTCGGACGGCGTCAACCGAAGGTCTTCAAAATCGTAGGTACTGTGGCGCGTTTGTGACCAGCAATGTTCCGGCGATGTTGCGCGAACCCCACGATGCCATCTCCGCAACCAGAGGATGGCGAGGGTCATTGGTCCCGGTTATCGCGACACACGCCTCCATGTAGTCCCACTCGTACACGTCCTCGACACGCATGATCGCCAGCACGACATTGTGTGCGTCCCGCAACGCGATCTCTTCTGTCGAAGGCAGCCGCGTTCCGTTCGGAATCGGGAGTGTAATGGGCATCGGAAATAGCGTGCCATCCTCAATCCGCATTTCGTGCAGGACGCGTGCGTAGTCCCTGCGGCCCATGAATGAGCCAACGGGTGAAAAGGCCCCGCAGGCAAGCATTCCGAGATCGCATGCGGCCCGGTCGGATATCTGCACTGACGGCAGTGTCCTCGCGCGTGCCACTACCTCATCGCGCCCTTCGCTCACAAGGGGGCACACAAGAACTCCGCCGTAAGGAGGAATCAGCGAATCTGAGCAGACATGCTCAGCCATATCGAGCTGACCAAGCCGAAGATCCTGAAGACCAGGGTGATCCGGTTGGGTGCTTCTGGGAGAGGGTCACAATCCCGGTCGTGTCGAGCACGCGGTGGTGAGGGCGCTCTCAGCCGAAGGAGGCGTGCACTTCACGCGCGCGGTTGCGGGCGCGTCAACCCTCGACTGATGCCGGCGCCTCCGCGGATCGGTCGTTCAAACGTCCGGGCGGCAGTTCAGCCGGCCCGAAGCTGTCTTCCTGCTGCCGGTGGTACGCCTTGTAGTCGCGATGGTAGTACGGGAGATATGACTTGTCGCGGCTCTCCAGCACGACTCGGTTCAGCATGGCTCCAACGAGGTTCGCTTGTACTGCATCGAGCCGCTCAACTGCTGCGACCGCGACCTCTCGAGCCGTGTGCACGCAATCCACCACCAGCAGAACACCTGAGACCGCCCGGGCAATCAGGCAGGGGTCGGTGACTGCGAGCACCGGCGAGGAATCCAACACGATCCAGTCGAAGCGGTTCCGAACGTCCTTGATCAGTTCGTTAAAGCCGTCAGAACCGAGCAGGTCGCTCGGGTTCCCCGCGGCGCTGCCAGCTGGCATCAGCCACAGCCCGGGAACCTTCGTCTTCCGAAAGACGCCACTCGTGGTCTTCCCCATCAGTACATCCGCCAAGCCCGGCTGCTGCTCTTCCCCGAAAACTTCGTGTAGCTGCGGGTTTCGGAGATCTGCGTCTATCAGAACCACTCGCTGGTTCAATCGGGCAAGCAGCACCGCGATGTTCGCAGCCGACACCGTCTTCCCTTCCGCCGGTTCGGCGCTGGTGACCAGAAGGGTACGTCCGAGCGCCAAACCGGGCGCCAACAGCAGGTTTGTTCGAACGACTTGAAGCAGCTCAGCGAATTGGCCAGGGGCCCCATTGCCGAGAAGCAGCGATCCTCGCCCGCTGTGCCCTTTGACTTGCGGCACCACCCCGATCACCGGAATACGCAAATGCTGCCTTACCTCGTGCGGTGACCGTAGGCGAGTATTGAAGAGCTCGAGCAGGAAGGTTAATGCGAGCGCAAACATGCCGCTGCCGCCGAATGCAACCACCATTGTGCGTTCCTTGCGCGGTAAGACCGGCGACATCGGCACTTCCGCCCAATCTACGACTCTGACATTCGTACTCTCCAGCCGGCGGGCAAGCGCGGCTTCCCTCGAGCGCTGCAGCAGCGTGTCGAGCACCTGACGGTTCGTTGTCGCTTCGTGCTCGAGCGCCGTATAGAGGACGGCCTTGCCGTTCAGCGCCTGCACTTCGGTTTGCTGGCGCTGGAGAGCTGCATTCAACTCGCGCTCACGCGATCGCGCCGCCTCGAAATCGTTTTGAATCGTTCGGGCCGCAGTAAAGATCTCGGCCTGAAGGTTTCGTTGACCGTTCTGCAACGCTCCCTGGAGTTTGACAATGTCGGGGTGCCGTTCGCCCAGTTCTTTCGAGCTCTGGGCTAGTTGGCGCTGCAGAGTCGACACTTCCGTCTTAAGTTGCTGAATGTGGGCGTTCGATGCGATCGCCGGGACGGTCTCGAGCGACGCCTGATTCCCGACGGCGGCGGTCACTTGCCTGTACTGTGCCTCTTTTTCGATGGTGGCGCTCCGCGCCGCCGTTGCCGCGGCCTGCAATTCCGCCAACTTTTGAACGACGATGTTCTGTTGCTCGACTCCCGCGTTGTTGGCCAGCAACGCGTCGGCACCGTGCTCGCTCCGGGTACTGCTGAAGGGCCGCCTCGCTTTCCTCGACGAGCTTGCGTTGCTCCTCAACCTGTTTTACGAGCCAGTCGGCTGCCTCGCCGGTCGCGTTCGTCCGGAACTCAGAATTCTGCTGCAGATAGGCGCTGGCGAGCGCGTTTGCGACCTGAGATGTTAGGGCAGGCTCGGTCGAACGGAAGGCGACATTGACGAGGCGGCTGTCTTCGACCGAGGACACACTTCGTCCAGCAACAATCTCATCCACGGTGGGTACACGCGCTACCGACGGTTCCACGCCAACCTCAGGCCGCGGGGGCGTGCCAATTTGGCTCATTACCCCGCTGCCGCCCGAACCCGAGTCATCTGAGCGGTCCAAATTACTGCGCGCCCTGCGTGCAAGTTCGCGGCTCTGCAGGATGCCGAGCTGAGTTGGCAGGAACTCCCTCATCCAATCCCGCTGATCCAACGGCGCCAGCGGACGGTCGACGCCGAGGACGTTAAGATCCATGTCGAGCTGGAGTGTGGCCTGCGCTTCATATACCGGTACCGTTATCCAGTTGTGCGTAACACCGCATAACAGTCCGACCGCTATAATCGCCGCGATGAGCCAGCGGCGGCGCCGAACGATGAGGAGGTAATCGTGAAGCTGCACAGAATCAGTCGGCGCGCCGTCGTATTCACCGGCGCTTGGGTCGGGACGGGGGGACTGATCGATGGAGCGCATTAACAATGCTTCTTTTCCTGGCGGAGTTAGTCGTCTACGGGCGGAATTCCCGTCCAACTCCCTGCGGCTCTTGGTGTTCGCGATCATACCCCACATAGTGCCTTTCGATAATGCCCCTTTCTCGTCGGCGGGAGCATAGTTCGTCCTGCCGCAACCTCAGCAGGAGGCGAAACCCCCCGCTCGAATTGGGGAAATGGCTGTTATTCAGGGGCTCTGGCAGGAACGCCCGTCCGCCGTCCGGCGCATACCCCGCTACATAATGTGACGATGAGCGTGGCCGCGTAATGTCGTTGTCCCCGAATCCCGCTCCGCATGCCGGGTGACTGCACGACATCGCGGCACCTCGAGGGCCATGAAGGCTCATGCCGGGTCCACGCTGCCGTGGCGGTGCTGGCGGCGTTCGTCACTATTGGCGCCGCAACTCACGCTCCGGCGCAGACGCTCAGGCCGGAGGCGGCTCCTGCGCAGGGCCGATTGCTTGTCCTATCGCCGACTATCGCCTTGACCAATGTGGGGTGGGACGACAATATCTTCCGCGTCAACAAAGCCGATGGTCCGACAGGTGATTTCACCGCGACGCTCAGTCCGGCGATTCAGGCCTCGCTCCAGGTCGCCCGCGTCAACGTCACCGGCCGGGGTAGGCTGGACTTCATCTACTTCCGGGACACCAGTCAGATCAACTCCATTGACCGAGACGGCGGTGGCCGGGTCGAATTGTCACTGGGACGACTTCTGCCATTCGCCGGAGGAGCTTGGGCCAACACTCGCCATCGGCGTAACTTCGAAATCGACCTTCCCATCCGGCGGCTAGACTCGTCCTGGCACATGGGCGTCGACCTGCGACTGTCTGGGAAGACGACGATTGGGGTGATGACGCAGCGGTCGCGTGAGGACTATCAAGGTGACACGATCTACCGTGGCACAGATCTCGCCCAATATCTCCGTGCGCGTGCGACGATTCATGGTGTCAGCGCCCGGTACCGTGTAACCCCCCTGACTACCCTGGGAGCAGTCTTCGAGCAGGACCAGAGCGAATTCCCCGAGTGCTGCGGAACGCAATTCTGACGGGTTTCGAGTGATGTCAACCGTCGAATTCCAGCCGCTCGCCGCATTGAGCGGCAGTGCCCAGGTCGGCGTCCGCAGGCGTGCGTTCGTAGACGGAAACGATCCGCCATTCCAAGGGACGGTCGCACTGGTAGACCTCGCTTACACTTTGTTTGGACGGGCGCGGTTCACGATCAGGGGCCAGCGCGACCTCTCCTATTCCTATCGGGCGGAGGAGCGAGACTACCTGCAGACGGGCGTCGAGCTGTCGGTAAGCCACCGCCTCGGAAACATCTGGGACGTCGGGGGAGCAGTTGGACGGTTCCGCTTGAACTACGGCCCCGGGGACCCTCGGGAAATCGGTGCGCCGTCGGTCGAAAGAGTTTCGAGCCACAGCGTAAATGTGGGCTATCGCATCGAACGGGCACGGCTCGGCCTGCAGGTGGCACACCAGACGCGAACCTCGGATTTTTCACAGGATCGGGGCTACAAGGGACTACAGGTGGGTTCGTCGGTGAGCTACGGATTCTGATGGAGGACAATGTCTCGAACATCACCGCTCGGACCGTGGACCGCGACTTGTTGACAGCAGGACTTGGCACACGGAACAGATGACAGGTGAGGACGAATGATCCTGATTCTTCTCTTAGTGACGGCGCTGCAGGGCCCGCCAGCAGCGTCCAGTGATCCACGTTTGTATATCGTCGGCGCGAATGACGTGCTCACGGTCACCGTCTACAACCAGCCACAGTTGTCAGGCAAGTTTGCCGTCGAGGCCGACGGCACCTTCGCATTTCCATTGCTGGGCCGAGTCGCCGCCGGTGGCTTGAGCATCCGGGTAGTGGAAGACAAGATACGCGAAGGTCTGGCTGCCGGCATTCTCAACGATCCGCAGGTGAGCGTCACCGTGGACCAGTACCCGCAGCCAGCAGATCTTCGTGGTGGGTGAAGTAATGAAGCCAGGGAATCTGCAGTTCACGGGATCGATGACGCTGATCGAAGCACTGGCCCGGGTTGGTTCGACCACGGAGCGTGCGGGGATGGAAGCGGTGATCGTCCGCGCAGCGAGCGCGTCCGGACCCGCTCCGGCTCAAGACCCCAACACCCCGAATCCCAACACCATCCGGGTCAACCTCCAGAGTCTGCAGCGCGGCGTGCTTTCCCAGAACGTTGAACTGAGAGCCGGCGATACCATCTTCGTCCCACGCGTCGAGACAGTGTTCGTCTCGGGTGAGGTGAACAAGCCTGGTGAGTACCCCATTCGCGAGGGACTGACGGTCCGTCAGGCGCTGGCGCTGGCGGGAGGGGTGACTGAGCGCGGATCGAACCGACGGGTGCAGATTATCCGTGTCGTGAACGGCAAGGGCGTCACCTACGATGTCGACCTGCAGCAGACCCTGCAAGCAGGCGACACAATCGTCGCGCGCGAAAGGTTCTTCTGATCGACCAAGCCGCCTCGAAGGGGCTTGGGTGATGGCCGTGCCGAACGCACTCCGTGAGGCGGTGCGCGCGCGGTTTCGGCGTCTTGCGCCTCCGTGGCAGGATCGCGCTCGGTGCTTTGCCAGGCGCTTGCCGTCCGCTCTCCAGAGACGGCTCGGGGTCGGCGATGCGACATCCCCACCCGGCACGGTGAGGTGGGGCAGCCTCCGCCGCACCACGCCCTTCAGTCGTTCATGGGGGTATGACCGCGGCACTCCCATCGACCGGGTCTATATAGAGGAATTCCTCGCAAGCCATGCAGCGGACGTGCGAGGGGCGTGCCTGGAGATACTGAATGCCGACTATATCAACCGGTTCGGGGGAACGCGCGTCACCAGCAGCGACATACTCGATGTCAACCCTGTCAATACCGCCGCGACGATAGTCGCCGACCTGGGCGAGGCCAATTCACTCCCTGCGGAGCGGTTCGACTGCGCCATTTTCACGCAAACGCTGCACTTGATTCCCGACATGGGAACTGCCCTCGCGAATGTCTGGCGGGCGCTCTCGCCCCGAGGTGTACTGCTGCTGACCGTACCCGCTCTGGGGCGTCATGAAGCCCGCAAAGGATTCCATCACGATCGATGGCGCGTCACCAGCACCGGACTTGAGTGGCTGCTGACGAGTTTGCCAGACGCGCGACCAGAAATCACGACGTACGGAAACCTCCTCTCATGCGCGGCGTTCCTCTACGGATTGGCAGCGGAGGAACTGCTCCCGGAGGAGCTCCAGGCTTTCGATCGGGAGTTTCCCCTGGTGGTCGCTGCCCGGGTGGTCAAGGAGGTGCAGTGATGCCGGCCGGCTCGCTCGTTCTGCTCTACCACCGCGTGGCGAAGCTGGACCACGACCCGTACGGGTTAGCCGTGCATCCGGATCGATTCGCCCAGCACTGCCGCATCCTCCGCAAACGCGGCGACGTCGTACCGCTGCGGGACGCCCATGGGGGCCGGCGGCAGGTTGCGATCACGTTCGACGACGGGTATGCCGATAACCGTGAGGCGTGTGACGTTCTGTCGGATGCCGGGCTGCCGGCGACGTTCTTCATCACTGCGGGGCGGCTCGAACAACGGTCGGAGGTCTGGTGGGACCGTCTGGAGAACATGTTCTTTGGATGTCATCCAGTTCCCAACCACCTCGAGCTTGAGATCAGCGGGCATCGTTTCTGGGGCGACATCCGGTCTTCCATGGCGCGCACGCGGGTACACCTGGCGTTCTACTGGCGCTTGCGACCGCTTCATCCGGCTAGCATCGACTCGATCCTGACGGAGATCGAGACCCAGCTGGGCGTTCAGGCCATTTCCCGCGAGACTCACCGGTGGATGAACGTCGAGGAACTGCGGGCGGTATCGATGACTCCTGGCATGGATGTGGGCGCACACACGCTCACGCATCCGTTTCTCGCCACGCTCCCCGCGGAGGAACAGCGTAGGGAAATTGACGGTAGTCGCATTCACCTCGAACGGCTCCTGGAAACGCCGGTCAGCGTGTTCTCGTACCCGTACGGCGGTCACGACGCATTCGATGCCGTCACCACTCAACTGGTTCGCGAGTCCGGGTACAGCATGGCGTGCACCAGCTCCGGCGGTGTGGCCTCCCCGGGTCATGATCCATTTCTGGTTCCTCGAAACGTGGTGGCTGACTTGGACGGCCGCACGTTTGAGCAGTGGCTCGAGTGCTCGTTCGGCGGCTGAGCGGCTTCTCCGGTTGGGGATCAGATCAACCGATTCATGACTCTCCGGAGCTCCGCTTCTATGGCGGTACATCCGAGCTGCGGACGCTCGTGCGCGGACGTATCTGGCAGCGTGG
Source organism: uncultured Acidobacteriota bacterium (assembly GCA_963750995.1). GTDB lineage: Bacteria > Acidobacteriota > Vicinamibacteria > Vicinamibacterales > UBA2999 > CAVVST01. The sequence goes on from CAVVST010000002.1 coordinate 132,053, forward strand.
TCGGCGACTGGGATGCCGCCGCATTTCAGCAGCGCTTGGACGACTGGTTCTCCGGCTAACGAGTCACCACCCGCGTCCACGAGGCAGGCGACGCGCTCAAGTGATCAGGTCTGACGATCATGCGGGGCCTTGAGCCACTCCGCGGTTATTCGCACCTGTCTGAACAGAAATGATCGGCCCCAATGCAGTTTGCAACCCTCAACGGCTTTCAGGACACGGCCATGGACGTCGACATGAGCAGGAGCAGATGCCTCGCGCAGCACCTGCGCCAGGACCCGATGACTATCGTTATGACTGAGATGTGACAGGATGTCGAGCTTGTGGGGTTCGAAATGATAACGATATCGAGCGGGAACCAAATAGTGGTCGAGGAGATGCAAGATGAATTGCCGGAGAACAGATCGATCCGGCAAGGTGCATGAACCGGTCGCCACACTCGTGAGACTCGCGGCACCGTGGGCGACATCTCGAGCTTCCAGCGTCAGTCGTGGATGTTTGTATTTGGCGTCCTCGAGAAGGAGCAACGGCTTCTCATAACAAAGGGTCTCGAAGCCGAGGGTAGAGTTGCGCACTGACACACAGTCGGCTGCCTCGATCAGGGCATGCGGGTGGACGTCGGACACAACTGTGCCTTTCCCCCCGACCATCTGGCGTAGCACGTCCTCTTTCTTCTCTGAATCGAGCGGATGCGTCTTGATGACGATGCGGGCGGCGGGAATAGCAGACATGCACTCGAGGAGGAACGACACAGCCGCCTCATTGGACCGGAACCGCCGGGCGCCGATGACGACGTTCGTATCCCAATCCACCTGACAACCGTACACAAGCAGGAACTTCGCGTCGGCGCCCAACAAACGTTGCCGCAGCTCTGACGGCGAAACCAGCCGTTGCGCCACCATCGTGGCTTTTTGCGCGGTGTAATCGTGAAGGAAGGCATCTGCTCGGGCAACGTCTGCCGCGGCTCGTGATTCGAAGCTCCGACCGAGTAGGTCCGTTGTGGTGGTCGATAATGCCCCGCGATCGAGGAATATCGTGCCGGGAATCCACCCGATCTCGCTGGTCAACCGCAACTGCCCCGCAGCCTCACAGGCGGCCGAGACAGCACTGTACGGCAAATAGCGACCGTTCCATACATACACCGCACTCGGTTGAAAGCGCATGATAAACGCCAGCGTCACTTCGTACCACGCCGCGGCCAACCGCCCCGCGCGGTCGAGCGTCCGGACGACGTTCATCGTGTATGAATAGTTGCTCCTGAAGAGATCGGGTTGCTCAAAGACGGCACGCTCAAAAACGCAGAACTCGCGGTCCTCCTGCCGCCGCTCCTCGCGAGTGTCGGTCAAGTCTTCGATCGTCGCACGCGGATCCACATACTCGTAATCCCATTTGTCAAGCGCATCGACCGTAATCCAGATCGGCCGGAATCCAGACGCGGCGAGCCCGGCAGCCACAGGCCGATAAAAGCGGAGGTAGTACTTTTCGCAGATGAAGAGAACTGTTTTATGCGTAGCGTCTTGCACATGAACCACCAGACGTGCTCAAGCGGGCGGGAGTTTGGAGACCACGCAAACGATCTGTGTGGGGTCGGTGCGTGCCGTCATACCACGCACGACATGACGTTGATAAGGCGCTGCAAGTGTGGGCATTGCGGCGACAAGATCCGCGAGTGGCAGGCCCCTCTTGCGAAACAAGCGAGCGCTGGGTATCTCTTGCTCTTACCAGTTACCAGTTGAGGCACCAGATATCTCCGTCGAACGGCCTGTCGTTTTCGTCGGAATAGTATCGAAGCGATGAAGGGAGGAACGATTTCAACCGAGTCAGATCGCCGCGGTCGAACGCAAGATCTGGCACGTTTATCGAGCGCTTTGTGAGTATGACGCTGATATTGTAGCCGTACTTCCGTACCCGTGCGGCTGCACAGTCGAAGCCGGCGAGAACGAGGTGATAGAGCAAGAGACCGCCGTTCCAGAGCGACACATGACCACCGACGATCTGATGTTTCAGCGGGGGAACAGTGATCGCCACCACCCCCCCCTCTTTGGCGACCGAGTGGATCTTCCGTAAGAAGAGGTTGGTGTTTGGTTGGTGCTCCAGAACGTGTGACGCCCATACACAATCGAAGGTCGCTCCTCCGAAGTCGTAGACGTTGAAGTCCGCCACAATCGTGCGTATCTCGGGATCTCGGTGTTCGTAATATGGCGATTTGCCATAATCGAGAGCAGTGACGACCTTGCCATATTTGGCGAATACCCCCGCGTGCGTGCCGGCGCCCGATCCAAGATCCAGGACAGTTGAAAATTCGTACTCTGAAAGCACCTTCGCCAACGCGCGGGACGCGAAGGGCAGATCTCTGAAGTCGGGCGGCAAGTCGTGTCCGTTGTCGGGTGTGAATGACCCTTCAAGCTCGGCGGACCGGCGACGCAAGGAACGGACTTCCTGCTGTAGCCGCTTCAAAGGGGGACATAACGAAATGGCGACATCACTGAGGGTAGGCATTTTCTAATCACTGCCACCAGTCTACCTAACCAGGTTTCTGGTTGCGGCCGTCAAGTCACGGAAGCGGCCGGGAGTTGCTCCGAGAAGACGGTCGGTGCACCCTGGGTTCAACATGAGGTGCGGCCATAGCCGCTTTACAAGGTGCAACTCGTCACTCATCCGGTGTCTCGCACGCTGATGCGACATCACATGAGTGGATGCACGGGAAGGGTTGTGTGCGGCGCTGTCACGAACGCGGTCGAGGCGGCACGCTTAGAAATCCAGAGGACGTTACCGTCCGAGCTGCTGGTTCTCCGTTGTTATCGAAACACACGTCAGTGGCGGCGTGTAGGGGACTGCAGCAGTCGTCGGGCCGTCGGCTTCGACGGTGTGGACGCGGTCTCCCCAGTAGAGATGCAGGTTGTTCGCACGATTCATGACAGCAATCGTCAGCGCGTAGCGGCCGCGTTTCAGCGTGAGTGGACCCACGGCCAACGTGACGATGCTCGTCCCCTCCTCGAGGCTGAGGGACGATCCCTGTGTCCTCGTGTAAGCGTCGAATGCGGGGACACCGTCCTGGTCCCACAGAATCACCCGCACGTCTGCAGTGGGGACCGGCCGAATGAGCCGAATCGAGACGGAGAGATTCAGCATGCCGCCGTTGCCGACCGTGTCATCACACGTGAGGATCGACGCGGCTGTATCGGTGGCAATCTGCTCATGCGCCACCGCAGGCTTGGACTGCCGTGAAAGCTCCTGGTAGATACCGATGCCCTCTGCCACCTCACCGAGGTGGCGCTGGCGCCCGAGATCCAGCACCAGCACTTTCGAACAGACGCGCGCCACTTGATCGGTGTCGTGACTCACCAGAATGAAGGCGGCGCGATCGCGAATTCGGGCCATCCGTTCGTAACACTTGGCTCGAAACGCAACGTCTCCTACCGCCAGCACTTCATCGAGCAGCAGAATATCCGGGGCAATGGCCGTGGCCACGGCAAAGCCAAGCCGCACCTGCATGCCCGCGCTGTAGCTCTGGACCGGTGTGTCGAGGAAATCGGCAACCTCCGCGAAATTCACGATTTCTGGAAGCTTCGCGTCGATTTCCTTCGTCGTCAGTCCAAGCACCGACCCATTGACATAGATGTTCTCGCGGCCCGTCAGAATCGGATTGAATCCCGCGCCCAGCGAGATGAGCGCTCCTACGCGACCCCTGAGTTCGATGCGCCCACGATCGGGCTTGATGAGCCCGTTCAGCATCTTCAACAGCGTTGTTTTTCCTGCGCCGTTCCGACCGATGAGGCCCAGGCATTCACCTCGCGCGAGCTCCAGCGAAACGCCGTCAACGGCCCAGAATTCATCCGGACGCAGGCCGTTGGAACTGCTCCGGCCAACGAGATCAGCAGCTGTGTCCTTCAACCCGTACCACAGCGAGCGCTTCAGGTCGCGGCAGAATTTTTTCGACACGCCTTCGACCCGGAGCAGCACTTCTGCGCTCATGAGCTCAATTGCCGAGACGAACAATGAGATGCGGCAGCGCCAGGCGATACATGACCCATCCGAGCACCAGGAGTGTGACGGTCACTGCCGTCACGGCCACGAACCCGCCAACATCTGCCGCGGTCCCGCTCGTGAGCCAGTCGCGCGTAGTCGTGATCACGGCCGTCAAGGGATTGAAGGCAGCGACGCTGGCGGCTGGCCCGGAAGCGGGCACTGGATAGAGCACCGGCGTCAGCAGCATCAGGAAGGTGCTTGCGATCGGAATACCCTTGCTGCACGTCTCCATACAGGACACCGATTGGAGTGAGTATCAGCCCGATCATGAAACCGGTCAACGCGACGGTCATCATGCCCACGAAGAACAGCGGCGTCGTCGCCGCCGGCTTCAGTGAGAACGCCGCGAACACCACGGCGAGCAGCGCGAGCCGCACGAGGAAGCTGAATCCAACGTGCATCAGTCCGGAGAGCAGAATGGCTTCGCGAGGGAAGTTGATGCGGGTGAGCATGGAACGTGCCGCAGTGACGGTTCGCAGCGGACTGTTCAGCGCGTCGACGAATGTCTGCCAGATGATCGTGCCCACCACGGCGTATGCCGCGTATGGGATGGGTGTTTCGCCCATTCGTACAACGCCTGCTGCATTGAGATAGATAAACGGCAGACTTGCGACGAGAGGAGGCAGGAACACCCAGAAATAGCCGAGGAGGCTGCTGCGGTGCTGGGCCCTCACATCGCGCACAAACAGCCGCCACGCCAGCTCGCGACAAGCCACAAGATCGGCGAGCATCTCGCCAATCAACCGAGTCGGTTGGCGCAGAGGCGATTCTGGTGTATAGACGGTGACCAGGTCCTCAGTCAATGTCATCTTCGAGGCTGGGCGTCGCATGTCATCGTTGGGTCCTTCAGACGGTTATTGACAGTCACATTCGCGAGGATTATGAGTGAACCTAACGTGCGACACTCAGTTCCGACGCGCGATTCACGATATTACAACACCGCTCACGTGGTGCCCTGTCGCCCGCCCGCCTCAACGAGACACATGCGCCGGGCATCCGTCGTGTCAGTTGCCGTGGTGTCCGCGCCGTAGCAGGCTTGACGTTCTCGCACCTACTGTCGCTGAGTTGCGAACCGGCAGGCTTGCGTCAGATCAAACAAGGGCGTTTCAACCGGTCTGCTATCCTCGGAGCTTCAGAGCGGCGCTCGTAGGCTCAGGATCGAGACGCGGCCACGTGTGAACCAGATCATGGGCACCCGCGGTACGTCCCTCGCAGTGATGTTGGCAGTCCATGGAAACGGTCACCGTCGTCATTCCAACTCGGAATCGTCCAGATCTCCTGCGCTTAACCCTGACAAGCGTCTTGCGACAACGTGACGTAGATCTGTGCGTCATTGTCGTTGACGATGCGTCGACCGACGATCTAACCGGCGTCGTGTCGCGTTGTGCGGATCGTCGCGTGAAAATCGCGCGGCAGGCGATCACAAAGGGCGTTAGCGCCGCACGCAACCGTGGCGTGGCAGAGGCGACCACTGAGTGGATCGCGTTCTGCGATGACGATGACGTCTGGAGCCCAGCTGAAACTGCGTTGCCAGCTCGCCAGTGCCCGTTCGACGGGCCGCGACTGGGCATATGCGGGATGTGTCCTCGTCGACGGCCAACTCGAAATCCATGGCGGAACGCCGCCATTGCCTCCGGAGGCAATCACCACGGCGCTACATTCCTATAACGCTGTTCCGGCCGGAGCCTCTAACGTGATCGTTCGTACCGACGTCTTCCGGCACATGGGCGGGTTCGATGAAAACCTCACCCATGTTCCAGACTGGGACTTCTGGTTGCGCCTCGACCGGCACGGTCTTGCGGCATCGGTCGATCAGCCGCTTGTCGGCTACCGCATGCACGCGGGGAACGCGTCCCTTCGAACGGCAGAAATGCTCGCGGAACTCAGCCTGCTGGAGCGCCGCCACAAGTTGACACGGACACGATCGCACTTTCATCGACACCTGGCGCATCTCTGCTTGAGAACGAACCGAAATCGTGAGGCCCTGACACACTTCGTGAGGGCACTTCTGAGCTTCCGAGATGGATATAGTCGATCGGACTTTGAGATGGACTGGCGGTTGCTCAGCGAGCACGCAGACGAGATTCTGAGTCGGCGGCTCCGGCGTCCGCCGTCTCCGCGGGCGATTCAGCGTCTTCAGCAGGCGAGAGATCGTGACCCCCACGCTGCCTGGAAGGCGGCCGCGCGTGTATGGCTTCTCGAATTACGAGGCGAAGTGTTCCGCGAGCAGAGAGCCGGCGAATGAGTCAGGTTGTTCCCCTCGTGTCGGTGATCGTGCCGACGCACAACCGTGTGTCGCTATTGAGACTCACCTTGCGCAGCGTCCTGTGGCAGGAAGGCATCGACCTCGAAGTCCTGGTCGTTGACGACGGCTCTACGGAAGACGTGCCGACCGCGGTGAAAGATATCGGTGACGCGCGAGTACGGGTGCTTCGACACGAAACACCCCAGGGTGTGAGCTCCGCACGGAATGTTGGAGTTGCCGCAGCCACGGGCACATGGGTTGCGTTTGTTGACGACGACGACCTTTGGGCTCCCGACAAACTCATTTCACAGGTGCGTGCCGCCGAAGTGGAGGGCAGCGCGTGGGCGTATACAGGTGCGGTGAACGTCACAACCGACCTGCGACTGATTGGCGGTGCGCCGCCCGCTGATCCGCTTGAAGTCGTGGCAAACCTGCCACGCGCCAATCTCGTGCCGGGGGGGTGCTCCAGCGTGATCGTTCGTCGCCGCGTGCTGCCCGAGGAACCGTTCGACCGCTCACTCGGGACCTGTGCTGATTGGGATCTGTGGATCAGGCTCTCGCGAATCGCCCGACCCGTCGGTATTACACGTCCTCTGGTTGGTTACCGAGTCCACGGCACCAACATGTCGCTCGATATTGGCAGAACAATGTCCGAACTGGCCCAGATCGAAACGCGTTACGGCGGCCCGATTGACTGGGCCAGAATGTACAGATATCTGGCCCGTGTTTCGTTGCGAGGCAGTCGGCACCGAGACGCGATCGCGTTCTACTGTCGCGCCGCAAGGGTGGACAAGAAGTACCGCCATAAAGATTTCGTACCCGATCTCATTGAAGTAGCAGAAGCCGTGGAGCGCAGGTTGCGTCAGCGTGTCGCCCGTGCCCTGAACCAGGCGCCAAGGAACCGCCAGACACGGCCTGAGCGCCGCTACGCCTCCGAGTGGGAATGGGTACAGCAGGCGCGCCCGTGGCTGGACGAACTGATGCAATTTCAGCGCGAGTAACGGCGCGGTCCTGACCTCATGTCTCCGAGACGGCTAATTGAGTGTCTGATTGCCTCCCGCAACGACTCAACTCGCGACGGGAGTAACCGCGCCGACCCAGGAATTGAGTCAACTCCTCGGAAAGATTCTCCTGTCTAAGGAAGGTGATTGTGGGCATGAGGTCCAGCAATCGCGGTTTCCCACCCACACGTGCTTGCCGCGCCACGACCTCGCTGGCTGTGAAAATCCCTAGGTTGTGCGCTGGCGAGACGAATGAGTTTTACTTCGTAACGCGTCAGGGCGCAATCGTCTTCACTTCAAGTCGCACTCAATCGGCCGTTCGTGCATGATCTCGATGGTGAATCGGATCTGTATCAGTGACCAGCCGGTAAACTGGCGTGCCCGCGCGGGTCGCCGCGCCGGAATGGCGGGCGATCTTCGCTGGACCCTCGTCGGTGGCGCGTCGTTGACTGTTATCGCTGTCGTGATGCTCACGACAGTATGGGATTACGGGCTGACCTGGGACGAAGAGTTCCAGAGCGTTTATGGAGAGCTGGTGCTGGCCTGGTTTCGGTCAGGGTTTAGCGATCAGGCTGCCCTCGTTTATAAGAACCTGTACCTGTACGGAGGCTTCTTTGACGTGCTCGCACAGCTCGTCGCGCGCATCTCTCCTTTCGAGCTCTATGAGGACCGACACCTCGTCAACGTCGCGTTTGCGCTGCTGGCGCTCGGTGGAACCTGGCGGCTGGGCACTCTCGTTCTGGGGGGTCGCGGCGGCGTATTGGCAATGCTACTGACGGCGCTGACGCCAATGTTCTATGGGCACAGCTTCAACAATCCCAAGGACATTCCGTTCGCTGCGTTATTTGTCTGGACGCTTTGCCATTTGTACGAGAGTGCGCGGAGTATTCCGCAGATGTCGAAGTGGGCCACGACCAAGCTGGCCATCTCCTTTGGAGCACTCCTCGCGATTCGGCCGGCCGGGATGTTCTTTCTTGCTTACATCGCGGTGTGGTGGTCCTGGTCGCTTCTGCGCGCCGGCCGCTCTCGTGGCCGGGATGTGGTTCGCGCCTTGGTACCGTTGGTCATCGTGCTGCTTGGCGCTTGGATACTCATGCTGAGCTTCTGGCCATGGGCCCAGGTTAACCCGATCATCAACCCGCTACGAGCGATGAAGAACGCCGCGCGATTCTCGTTCAGCGGGACGACCTTGTTCTTCGGAACAGTACGTGCCTGCACGTCCGGCCCCACTGGAGTACTTGCCAACGTGGTTCGCCCTCCAATTGCCCGAAACCTACGCCGCCGCGCTCGCCGCCGGTGTCGTCGGGTACGTGGCCCGGCGACGAGTGACGAATGACGACCATCGATGGTCGGCCGCGACCGAACCGCGTTCTATGACCATGCGCCCCGTCGGTATGAGGGAGGTTGCTCAAAGGCTCATTTTCAACATCGTGAAGTCGGTGAGTCATACGCGAGAGTCGACCGCGGCCCTCGGGTTTCTGGCCTTCGTTATTCTTCTTCCCATCGCGATGGCGATGGTCCTGCGCTCAACCCTCTACGACGCCGTCCGTCATTTCTTATTTGTAATCCCGCCGCTTGCGGTATTGGCGGCCGCCGGGATCCAGAGCGGTCTTCGGTCGCCGACCCCTCGGCTGGTCCGCGCGGTGGTTGTATGCAGTGTTCTATCGACGGCCGCGCTCACCGCTTGGGACATGATCGCTATTCACCCTTATCAAACTGTTTATTTCAACCGTCTCGTGGCCGGCGGGCTTGCGGGGGCGGCCGGACGGTTTGAGACTGATTACTGGGGCAATGGTTATCGAGAGGCGATCGAGTGGGTCGTCAACAACGTTCCAGGTAAGGGAATCCGCATTGCCAACTGCTCGTACCCATCGCAAAGCAGCTATTACCTCCGCGGGAGCTCGGGGGCGCGCTTCGTCCACGTGGCGTTGGAGGCCGAGCCTGACATTTTACTGGCCACGACGCGGTGGGATTGCCACCGCAAGGCCGGCGCGCGAGTACTCCATACAATCGAACGCCAGGGTGTGCCCCTTGTCTACATTCTTGATCTGCGTTCATGACTGTCGCTGCAACGCCGGCATCAGAGCGGCTGATGTCCGGCGCGAACAGACGTACGTCGACGCTTGTGCACCGGCACGGTTATGACGACACATGTCTCGAGGAGCGGGAGCCATCATGAAGGTCCGCTAGTGGTTGCGACCGGGGCTGACGCGGACGAACGTCGGATGACGTTGTGGTTGTTCGCGTCTATCCTGTGCGTGCTGCTGCTGATTCACAACGGAGGCCTTTCGGGGCTGGACGGCGAGACGTTCTATCAAGTCGCGAAATCCGTGGTCGACCATCAGCGCCTGGACGTCGGCAGCGGATTCAACACGACGACGGGCGTCGGCGGTCGCGAGTACGCCAAATCCAACGTCGGTCTCCCGCTGCTGGCTGGGTTCATCTATTCATTGAGCACGCCCGTCACCTGGATAGCACCGGCTCAGGCGGATCTCGTTCGCACTGGGCTCGTCGGCGCGAGCATGACGGTCATTACGGCAGCGATTGTGGTGGCGGTGTATTGGCTCGCGCGCGGGCTCGCCGCTCCTCCTCCCCTGGCGCTGATTGTAGGAATCGGTGCCGTGGCCGGAACTTACCTTTTGCCCTACAGCAAGGAGTTCTTCGCCGAACCTCTGAGCGCGCTTGGAATTGTGATTGCGATCGAGCGGGCGCTGGCCGGGCGTCCGGTCGCAGCGGGAATGGGTCTTGCGATTACCGTCCTCGCCCGTGCTCAATCCCTTCTGTTGATTCCTGTCGTGCTGTGGGTCGTGGTGCGTCGATGCGGCCTGAGCGGCGGCATCAGGGCAAGTGCACCAGTCGCTTTCAGTGTCTTGTTCACCGCTGCTTACAACGTCGCCAGATTCGGCCACCCGCTGGAATTCGGGTACGCAGACGAGGGATTCACAATGCCCTTCTTGGGCGGAGCACACATGCTGCTTTTGGAGCCGTCGAAGAGCTTGATGCTCTTCGCTCCTGTGACGGTGCTTTTTCCGTGGGCCTTCATGCGTTTATGGCACATCAACCGCCAGGCTGTTTTTTTAGTGGCGTCAACGTTCGCGATTACGTTCGCTGTCGCCGCGTTGTGGCACAACCCGAACGGCGGCTGGTGCTGGGGCCCGCGGCTGCTGCTCCCGGGTTTGATTCCGGCGGTTGCGGCGCTGGGGCCGTGGCTCGACAGGCCGTTGAACCGCCAACTTGCGGTCGGCCTCCTGCTCCTCGGCTTTCTTGTGTCGGCTCCCGCAGTAGTCGTCTCCACGCAGGTTCAGCAGATGGATGTACCACCCCCGGCGGGAGGGGTATGGCCGCCCGATCTCGGGCTTCCACGGATTGGCCGGCAGGCGGAACTCGTGCCCGTGACGGCGGCGTACACGCTGACACACTTGTTCGACAGAAAAGACGACGGTCGGAACTACCTTCGTTATCTGACGTTTTGGCAACTGGGTCTCGCACGGGTTTTGGGACCGCGCGGACTTGCGATCGCATTTGCGGCTTCCCTCGTGCTCCTTGGTATGGCGATGTGGTGCGCAGCGCGGTGCCGCACTTCGTATGTCAAGGCGCTAACCTCGCCTTCCACACGTCAGGACGTGCCCTACGGGGCTTCTGACTGATCGGTGTCCGCACCCTGCGCCCCGATCAGCGTATCCACCCACGCTTGCCCCTCGTCCCTCCAAGAGCCATACTCCGCCTCCGACCGACGCGTGCTCGCGGTGGCGGGTAAGCGCATCCGAAATCGGTGCTCCAGGAAACCTCGGCCGACGGTGGCCAGATCTGCAGCAAGGCAGGAAGGAGGTGAGTCGGTCGTCTGTGCAACCGCGCGCGCACGAAATATCGCAACGCGGCGCGATGATTGTTGACCCTGAGCGCCCACCAACCCAGATAACGATAGAGATTGGCGGGGTCTGCTTCCGGATTCCGTTCGGCGAGCCGCCAGAATTCCGCCTCCACACGCGAGGCATCAAGCGACATCTGCGCGCCATGCAACCGATACGCGACCAGCGGTTTTGGCACGCACGCAGGCAGGTCGACCTGCGCGAGGCGGAGCCACAGATCCCAGTCGGCCAATGGCTGGAATCGCACATCGAATGCGCCGGCGCGCTGAAGCACCTCCTTCGACACCATGACCCCGGAACAACCGCCCGGTACCACGTTCTGGCGCGGCAGCTGCTTCACGAGGTCGTGCGGCGCTAGTGGCGGATCACCTCCGGTAACACGGTAGTAGACATTGATGTTGACATGTCCGACATACACCCATACACGCTCCGGTCTCACGCGCCGCACGGAGCTGCAGTTCCAGTTTTTCCGGTGCCCACAAATCGTCATCGTCAAGGAACGCTATCCATGCGCCGCGCGCCTCCGCCACTCCGTGGTTTCGTGCCGCGCTGACGCCCTGAGCGGTGGTGTGGCGTATGACCCGAATGCGTGCGTCACCAAAACTGTCTACCACCTCGAGCGTGTCGTCGGTCGACGCCTCATCGACGACGAGCACCTCGAAGTCGACGCCTCGCTGGACGAGTGCGCTCCGCAACGTTGTTGCGAGGAGGGCACTGCGATTCCGCGTCGGGACGACCACGGAGATATCCATTCGCCGTCCGCGCGCTCAGCTCTCAGCCCCGGCCGCAGATCCTTCGCTGTGGACACCGGCGCCGCTCAAGCGTGAGATCCATTCCTCGGCTTCGGCTATCCACTCACGATCAAGACGGCTCGGCTGTGGCCGCAGCATCGAGACGATCCGGCGAATCCGGCCGCTTGCCAAGGCAACGAGCGACCGAGCCACCTCCAGCACGTCGCCTCGCACGGCGGCGTGAATGAAGTGAGCCACAGCGGGTCTTCGACGTCCATATCTCAAATGCACCCACGCCAGGTAATGATGCAACGCGGCGTAATCAAGTCTCGCGCCGTACCGACCGTCGATGAGCCGAGCCTCGCGCAATACGAGATTCGTATCGGCGGAGGCATTTCCTGGATGGATGCGATATCCAACGAGCGGACGTGCCACGCAAGCGGGAGGACCCTGCTGGGCGAGACGCACCCACAGATCCCAGTCGGCCAAATTTGTCAATCGCGAGTCCCAGCCGCCCGCCGCGGCCAACACCTCGGTGCGGACGATGACGTTGGATGAGCCGCCAGGCATGATATTCCCCTGCGGCAACACTCGCATGAGTCGTTCCGGCGACGGTGGGAGTCTGACGCTCAGGACACGCAGATCGATACTCACGTGGACGGCGCCCCCATATGCCCACGTGCGGTGAGTGCTGCGGGCGGCAGCCAACTGACTGGCCAACTTGCCCGGGGCCCAGAGATCGTCGTCATCGCAGAACGCCAGCCATGCTCCGTGGGCCTCGGTCACGGCCCTGTTACGCGCGATCGACACCCCCTGGGACGTGTCGTGACGAATCAGCCGCAACCGAGAATCCCCGAGTTGCTCGATCACGCGCCGAACATCCTCCGAGGAGCCGTCGTCTACGACGATCACCTCGAGGTCGACATCCTCCTGCCACAAGATCGTGCGCAATGTCGTAGCCAGCAGGTGCGTGCGGTTGTGTGTCGGAACGATGACAGTAACGCTCGGTCCCGTCACTGGAGCAGACCCAACCGGCGGCGGAGCGGCCGCAAAGGCGCCCCTAGATGGGCGCGCGCAATACGGGCGTTCAGGCGCGCCGTCCACCCCAGGTCCAGGAGACGATGCTTGACTTCCGTGCGCCGCGGTCGGGGGACTCTAGAGGCCTCGTATCCAAACGCGCGGAGTTGATCGCCGGCGATCCACTCAAAGCGATCCAGCCAGTGGGCTGGCCATGCGCGCCACCTTTCTTTGGGTGCGAAGGTATCGTCCTTCTGGACCGGGTCCCAACTCACGGACGAGCGGCCCGCGCCAAAGAAGACGGAGGAACCGCGCACAGGGAGATTGCGAGCCGCGGACATGTCATAGCAGTTGAGGTCGAGGTCTAGAAACTGGAGGATCGACCGGAGACTGTTTTCGAGATCGTCGACAATGTCCTCGTAGCGCACCAGCTGCCACCGATCGGTGAGCGCCGAATGTGTCATCCGAAATTTCTGGATTGACGTCGGCGGCGTCCGCCCAGGCGTGTGCTCCGCGCTCGAAACTCCAACCGAACGTCGCCATACACGATTGCGTGACGGACCGGCCGTCGCGCACCAGCACGAGAAGTCGCGCATTCGGGAAGAAGTCGAAAAGTCGATCCAGATGACGAACGCTCGGATTTTTCACGACCAGACGCCGACCGCTGTCCACTTGCAAGAATGAGAGCAGTCCTGCACCAAGCGCGACGTGCATCCTCGCGGCGAGCTCGGGTCCGACTTTTCCCCACGAGGGGTCCCACGTGGCCTGGACCGACGTGGAAAAGGCGATGAGGTGATCGGAATGCTCGAGAAACCGATCCTCGCGCACGGGCTCTAGCGGTCGACCGCAGTGGGGATGCAGCAGCAGCAAGTCCCAGAGGAAGTTGGTGCCGCTTCGGGGCAGGATGCCATGGATGAAGATCGGACGTGCCCCACCGAACGCGAGTGTGGGATCCTCCGGCAGCGGCGAACCGTCGTACCGGGAGAGGAATTCTCGCTCACGTTCACCCCGGCGGGGACAGCGCCGACGCAGGCCGCGACGCCGCCGGAGCGCGCACGTCGGAACGCGTAGACGCGCGCGCCTGCCTGAGAGACGACGTGTAATTCAGCCGATAAAGCGCTCCGTTGGACGATACATACGCAGTGCCCGTTTCCACCTGAACCTGGATGGTGCGAAGCCACGGCCCGAGGTACTGCTTCTTCACCACGCCGCCGCTCGACAGATCGATGATTTCGAGATAACCGGTCGCCAGATTGCCGCACAGCAGAAGCTGGCGCGACTCATCCAGCGCGATTGCACGCGTGCCGAATGAAGCAGGGAAATACCCCTTCGGGTCGAGTCGGTCCGCGTCGAACCGCATAATGCGCGATTCGAGGGGCGAGGTGACGAGCAGCTCATTGCGTTGCTTCCAGTAGACCATTCGCTCAGCCTGCGGATCGGCAGTGGCCTTATGGGTGATCGACTGTGTCTCCAGGTTGTAGAGCAGCACCTCGTTGCGTCGTCTGAAGAAGCTCAGATACAGCCACGGCTTGTTCGGGTGCTTGAGGATGTTGCCTGCGTCCAATTGTGCCCTTCCAAGGATTCGCCCTGTGGTTCTGTCCAGGACGATGAGCGGCGCACCTACCTGCACGTCGGCCTCGGAGACGACCGTTACGGTGCCGGTGTCAGAGTCGACCGCCAGCCAGGGGTCACCAGGTGACAGGTCCGGGACGTCGATGACTTGTCGTAGGTCCAGCGTTGCGGCGTCAAAAACCAGCAGCTGGTGAGTGAATGTGTTGAACGCATAGATTTCGCCTGCGCCCGGATCGTACGCGAACCCCTGAGCGCCGCCGGTGGAAGCGCGCGACTGGAGCGGTGGCGCGGTGAGATCAGCTACGACGTAGCGTCGGAGGTACGGCAGTGTGTGACCGGTGGCGTAGAGATACGTGCCGGTCGGATCGAGCTCCAGCCAGTTGAACGACTGACCGCGCTCGACGACCACCACGTCGCGGGACAAACGGATACGCTGCTCCAGCGAAAGCAGGCTGTCGCTTCGGATGAAGACCGCGAAACCAAGGGAGGCGAGCAGGAGTCCCGGCAGGGCCGCCGTGACCCACTGGCTGGCGCGGGCTGGCTGACGCGGCTCGTCTGAGACTCTCGAGCGAAGCCACACCCAGTACTCGCGCGCAAAGAATAGTTCGGCTACGGCAACGCCGGCCAACATGAACGTAGTCCATGCGCGCGGGAAGTGCTTGACGAAGGCAAGGAACCGACTGGGCATGATATTCACGGCAAGAATCAGCCAGATGAGTGCTCCTCGCCGCAACGAGAGCACGCCTGAGGCAGACAAGAGTGCCACGACCACGCCCGTGGCACACAACACTGTGAGGTACGCCAAGGCCGGACGAAAGCGGCTTGCCACCGCCACGAAGAAAAGGGCGACGCCGAAGAATGCCGCTGCCCACGCAAAGCGAGCCACCGGTGTGCAGAGTACGTCGATGACAAACCTGGTCATGGCCAAGATGTCGAATCGTGTCTCGATCAGCGTCACGATCGGACTTCGCAGGAGGTACACGACCAGCGCAAGCCCAGGCAGCCGCACGACCGCCCAGAACAGGACGAGCGCAGAACCACGATCCGAAAGAGGACCGGGCTCGCCTCGAATCCCAGCCAGCAGTGCGCCACGTTCGACCACGGTTCCTACGTCTCTCGCGTGCCCGCGCGGTGCGCGCGTTGCCCAGACTTCATCCCATTCAGCGTAGGCGCTGGCTGCACGACCGACTCGCCCTGGTTGTCGTTGTGGAGCTCGTTCAGCCATTGCGCGGCTTCCGCAACCCACGGATCACGGGACGAACCGCCTTGGTCGTCGACGCGGTGGAGATGACGTTGGATGCGGCGGCGCAGAATCGCGGCCACATCGTTGGCGGCGCCCCTGAGCTGGCCCCGTGCTGCGGCGGCGATGAAATGTCTCACCGCGGCTCCCCGCCGCCCTCGACGCTGACATGATTCAGCCATCCAGCGATGCAAGAGGCCCCAATCGAGTGTCGTATGGTGCAGAGCTTCGATGAGCTTCGCCCCGCGCACAACCTCGACGACGTCCAACCCGGCATTCGTCTCGTGCACTCGGTACGCGACCAAAGGACGAGGGACACATGCAGGGGAGCCATGCTTGGCCAGCCGGATCCACATTTCCCAATCCTCGCAGCTATGAAGGCGCGTGTCGAACTGCCCGGCCTGCTGCCACGTCGTTCGTCGGACCACGACGTTGGAGCCTCCCCCAGGAATCGCGTTGTATCGGGCAAGGGCGGCCACGACCCCTTCAGGAGGGAGCGGCGGGCGGCCATCGACGATCTGACCGCCGGCGGTGATAGTCACCGCTCCGGTGTAGGCCCAGTCGCGCCCGGTTGTCGCGGCGGCATGCAGTTGGCGTGCGAGCTTGTCCGGAGCCCAGAGGTCGTCGTCGTCGACGAAGGCGAGCCATTCGCCGCGAGCCTCGGCGGCGCCGCGGTTGCGAGCGGAGGCCGCTCCGTCAGGCGCGTCCTGCCAGACTACGCGGAGGCGCGCGTCCGCGAGTGCGGCGAGCACGGCGGGGGTTTCGTCAGTCGACGCCCCGTCCACCACGATCACCTCAACGTCGACGTCCCGCTGCGCCAACACGCTGCGCAGCGTCATCGGCAGCAAAGCGCTGCGATTGCGCGTCGGCACCACGACGGTCACGTACCTGAGGATCATCGATTCCTACAAGGTCGAAGCGCCACGGTCCGTTTCCGGCCACGCCTGACGGAACTCGTGCAGCCATGCCGCGGCCATTGCGATCCACGGATCAGGTGAAGATGACTCCTCCTTTTCGGTCCTGCGGATGCTAGCCATCCGCCTGCGGAGGATGGTACCGAGGTCCGAAGCCACCAGTCGTGCCTCACCCCGGACCGCCGCCTTCAGGAACTCCGCGACAGCCGCTCGCCGCTGGCCGGTCCGAAGCGAGGACTGGGCCATCCACCAGTGCAATCTGCCCCAATCGGCCCTAGTGTGATGTATTGCCTCGATCAGCTTCGTTCCACGCACAACCTCAGCAATGTCCAGAGACGAATTCGTTATGTGGAGCCGGCGAGCCATAAGGGGGCTGGAGACGCACGCTGGAGGCCCGAGCTTTGCCAGTCGAATCCACATTTCCCAGTCCTCCGTGTTACGCAGCCGAGTATCAAACGGACCGGCTTTCTGCCATGTCGTCCGCCGAACCACCACGTTGGAACCTCCGCCGGGAATGGCGTTGTACCGCAGCAGCGCGACGATGGTTTGCTCAGGAGCCAGCGGTGGACTGCCAGAAAGGATCTGACCGCGATCACCGATAGCAACGCACCCGGTATACACCCAGTGACGCCCAAGCGCCTCCGCCGTCTTCAGCTGTTGTACGAGCTTGTCGGGAGCCCAGAGATCGTCGTCATCCACAAAGGCGAGCCACTCGCCGCGAGCATCAGCCGCTCCGCGGTTCCGAGCGGACGCCACTCCGCAAGGCGTGCCGTGCCGGATCACTCGAATGCGTTTTTCTGCAATCGCATCGAGCATTGCAGCCGTATCATCCGTCGAGGCCTCGTCGACGACAATGACTTCGACGTCAACGTCGCGCTGGGTCAGTACGCTGCGCAGCGTCAATGCTAGGAGAGCGCTGCGATTGCGCGTCGGCACCACCACAGATACGTCCATATGACTCTGGATAAAGATCCTCTGGCTGCTGGGCCGGTCTCTTGATCAGGGACCTCACGTGAAGCCGGAGCAGCGGGAAGGTCCTGATAGGATGCCACGGACCATCGACTCCGTCGATTCCGGCAGATGTCCCGCGTTCTCCGCTGTCTTGGACAGACGGAACTCGTGGCCCATCGCCACATCGTCTCCTATGAGGAAGCGTAACTGCAGATCAAGCCGTTGGATCCGCGCGTCTCACCGTGCGAAGTCAGCGACTGGTCCGGCGGCGAGGAAAGGCATGGTTCGGGCGACTTCTCACATCGAAGCTAACGGATTGTGCGCTTCTCTTTCGCGCGTGAACCGGCACCAGTTTCGCTCGAGAGGCGGAGATGCGAGAGATCGCCCCTACCATGCAAAGGAGCGCAGCTGGTTTCAGTCACCACTTCGCCCGAATGCCAGCCCGCCTATCCGCCGCCGCGACGACATACCCGCGGCATGCTTCGGGCGTCGGAAAACTCGCGCTGCCTATTATCCCCGAACGGCACTCGCGTCGGCGCAGCGCGGGGGGCCTATCCGTCGACAGCCGCCAGCGGGTGCTCGCCGGAGTGCGCTTGTCACGCCTCGCGGCTTCGCGCCCGGCGAGGCACCAATTGCGGCCGACGGTTCGTGGCTGGCTTCACGCGCCGCCGTTCGACGATTAAAATCTCACCTGTGATTGCGGGCCATCTTCCTCGCGACCAGTCCGCGAACGGCGGCGCGATGCCGACGGTGTCGGTTGTCATGTCGGTGTACAACGCCCGCCACTACGTCGCCCGCGCGATCCGCAGCGTCCGCTGGCAGACCCTACGCGAATGGGAACTGCTGATCTTCGATGACGGATCGAGCGATGGCACCCGGGAGATCCTCGGTCGCTACGCCAGACGCGATGCGAGGATTCGTCTATTCCTGAACGAGCACATGGGTTACGTGACGTGGCTGAACGAAGGGCTGCGCCAGGCGCGCGGGGCATTCTGGGCTCGGATGGACGCCGACGATGTGGCGCTGCGGCATCGCTTTGAGAAGCAGGTGGCCTACTTGCGCCAGCACTCCGATTGCGTGGTTGTCGGCGCCGACGCGATGCAGGTGGACGCCGCCGGTTGGCCGATAGGTCGGCTGCGGGTGCCCCTGGCGCACGAGCAGATCGAGGCTTCGCTGTTGGAGGGGCTCGGTGAGACGCTGTGTCATCCGGTGACCATGTTCCGCCGCGACGCTCTGATGGCCGTGGGCGGCTACCGCAAGGAGTGCGAACTGGCCGAGGACGTGGATCTGTACCTCCGGCTCGCCGAAGTGGGACGACTCGCCAACCTGCCCGACGTGCTGCTCCGCTACCGCCGCCATTTCACGAGCGTGACCGCATCGCGGCAGGCAAAGCACGGCGAAGCGTTGCGGCGAGGGCTACAGTCCGCTTATCAGCGCCGCGGGTTGACGCCGCCGCGTGAGGAGCCGCTGCGGCTGCGAAGGCAGGTCCGTGACGCCACCCGACAGGAGATACGGCGCTACTGGATCGAGCAGGCGCTACGGGGCGGCTGCGTCTGGACGGCGCGCAAGCACGCGCTTTGGCAGGCGCTCGAATCGCATGGATCGCGGCCGGCGCTGCATCTTTTGCGCAGCGCCATGCTCTCGGAGCAGGATCCCGTGGTAGCGTGGCTGAAGCGATGGAGGCGGCGCCTGCTCGGGGCGGGCTCGGTGACGCCCCCGACGCCGGGGCAACGTATCTGAAGCGCCGCCCGTATGCGATGCACGCGTGTTGGGCGAGCGAGAGACGGCACATGAAAGTCGCGTTTGTGTTTTACGAATACCCGCCCGACACTGCCGATGGCGGCATCGCGACCTACGTGCATCAGGCGGCACGGATTCTTTGCGCCCGAGGCCATCAGGTGGAGGTCTTCGCCGGCGCGCGCGGTCGGGAGGGGACGTTCGACGACGGTGACGGCATCACCGTCCATAGGATCGCATGCCCGGACGGCCGAGCCCGCTTCTACCTGCCGGTGGCTGCCGCTTTTGAGCAACGCCATGCCCAGGTCGGCTTTGATGTGGTGGAGGGGGCGGATTATCTGGCCGATGCACGCGACATTCCGGCGTGCTGCCCGGAGATCCCGCTGGTAGTGCGGCTGCACACCGGAACCTACCTCCTCAACCGCCTCAATCGCCCGCACTTGTCGTCGATGTTCAAGCTGCGCGTTCTTCGGGCCGCCTGGCGGCAGTGGATGCGCCGCTCGTCCTGGCGCTACGACAAGGCGCGCGACGTCGAGCGGCTGCACGCACTCGACGCTGACCACATCGCGTCACCCTGCTCTGCGATGAGCAAAGTGATGATCCCCGTGTGGGACCTGGACCCGCACCGCGTGGCGCTGCTGCCGCCTCCGTACGTCCCATCGGAGGCGCTGCTCGGCGTGCCGGTCGACACCCGCACGAACACCGTCACCTTCTTGGGGCGGCTCGAAGTGCGCAAAGGCGTATTGGATTTGGCGGGAGCGATCCCGCGCATCCTCCGCCGCCATCCGCAGGTGCGCTTCCGCTTCGTGGGCAGGCCCCACCACTACTCACCGCAGCCGGGGCTCGACATGCGACAGTACCCTGGAGCGCGAGCTGGCCCGTTATGGAGAAGCCGTGGAGTTCGCCGGACGGGTGGCGCTGGACGAGGTGCCGGACGTGCTGGCGAGGACGGACATATGCGTCTTTCCCAGCGTGTGGGAGGCCTGGGGCTACGCCTGTGCCGAGGCGATGGCGGCGGCGCGCGGCGTCGTAGGCAGCAGCGCCGGCGGGATGGCCGATCTGCTGGCACCGGACTCTCAGGGCAAAGAAATGGGTCTTCGGATACCGCCAAACCGTCCTAAACATCTCGCCAAGGCGGTCTCCCAACTATTAGAGCGTCCCGAGTGGCGACTTGAGCTGGGGCAGCGGGCACGGGGCGAGATCATCAAGCAGTACGGCGTGAAGGCGATGGGGCCGAAGCTGGAAGACTGCTTCTGCCGCGCGATCGAGCACCGCCGCCGGGTCGGCCCGCGCAAGATGGTGCTGGGCCAGCGGCTGCCGGCGCAGCGACACTACCTTTACGCCTTTGCGCCTGAGGTGTCGCGATAAGGCCGAGCGGCGCGCTAACTGCCAGCAATGTAGGGGCACGAGCCGGGGCCCTCATTGGTTGGGGGAATATTTAGACTCCAGCTCCCGGCGCTCCTTCTCTGGGAGCCGGTCGTACGCCGGGATTTCGCAGGCCTGCAAGAATTCCCGGCAGGAGCCCTTCGATTTCGCCTCGCCCCATGGCAACGAGATCGGAGTTTCGCGTGATGAGGCCTCGTGCCAGGAGCCATGGGGCACGAACGAGGTCGCGCCCTGCGCGACGGGCAATCAAGCCATCACCGCGCCGAAGCCACGTGCCGTAAAAGGCGCCGTGACCGCGGGCGTAGCGCCGATAGAGCGCCGGCAAATCCTCGCGCCGGTGTCGAGCTAAGTGTCCAACAATGATGGTCGGGTCGTAAACGATGCGGACTCCCGCCCGTAGGGCGCGATGCGCCCATTCGTTGTCCTCGCCCGCGGTTGCGAGCGACGGGTGCTCATCCAAGCGGCCGATCCGGTCGACCAAGTGAAGCGCAAAGCCCATATTGGGGGGGAAGAGCACATCGCCATGCAGGATCGGCGACGTATAGACGGCCGGCCAATCCGAGGTTTGCACCGTAAGCACGATCCCTTCACCCTCCGGCTCGACCCGGCCGGTCAGCAATGCGTCGTCGCCGAGCTCCGCGAGACGCGATGCCAGGCGCTCGAGCCAGTCATGCCGCACCCGGCAATCGTCATGCGTCACAGCCGCAAACCGGGTCCGTGCTTCCCGCAACCCGCGGTTGGTGGCGGCGGAGATGCCCGCCGAACTCGTGCGGACATGCAGAACGTTCATCTGTTGCTGTTGCAATGCGGCAACCCAGCGCCTGACTCCCGCATTTTCTCCCTGGTCGATGACCACCAGGCGGGTTGGCCAGACGGTACCACGCGCAATCGAATCAAAACACCCCTGCAGAAACCCCTCTCCCATCGTCGGTACGATCACGGTGACATCGGCGGCGGTGGCGTGGGGAGCAGCTGTCACCGAGCCGGCCCAACCCGCAATTCATCGAAATCGATCACCCCATCGACGTCGGCGACCGACGGGCACGCGCGATCCCATAGCTCACCAGAGAGATAGATCGTGGCGTGGTGTCCGGTGTAGTACGACAGCGCTCGCTCCGCCGCCCACTCGTAGACGAAGTCGTGAACGGCAAATGCACCCCGCGGCGCGGGTTCAACCACCGTCCGCTCGACCTCGCATATCGCGACGCTGCCCCCCTCCGGGATGCGCGCCGCTACAACAGTGGCGGCGTGGGCGGTGAAATCGGCGCTGTGCAGACGAACCGATACGCTGAACATCAGCGACAACAGCGCGCCGGCCGCGAACAGGCCGCCGACGGTCCCAAGCTGATGGGGACGACGCCAGCGCACCGAAGCGCCGCCCACACCCGCAGCGGCCGCAAGCGCGAGCCAGGTAGGCGCAAACACCCGGGGGGAACCCTGCTGCGGTATCGCAAAGATGACGGGGACATTAAGCAGCAGAATGACCGCTGCGAACGCTGCGACACCGCGGAGCAGGTGTCGACGTCCCACGGGTTGGCTCGCCGCGGTGAGACGAGGCCCAAGCCGCCATCCGGCGACAACGCCAAAGGCCAGCATCGCCACACTCCAGGGCAACGCCCACCAGACGGCGAGCGGAATCGAGTGCAGCCCGAGGCCCACGGCAGGGAACCCGACATAGAACGCCGGATCCGATGCCAGCGACGCGATCCGCTCGTACAGGCTCGCCCGCAGACGGGGATTGTTGCCCGGCCACAAGAGGAAGCTGGCGATCACGACGGCGGCGACGGTCCCACTCGTCGTCAACGCCCGTCGCCGCTCTCCTGGCGGCGCAACCAGCCACGCCAGCAGCGGCAGCGGCAGGATGACCTGCTCGACCGACAACGCCGCGCCAAAGTTGGCCACGCCGGCCCACCCATAGCGGCCCCGTCGGTATAAGCGTACGGCGGCGAGCGCGAGAGCCAGTCCAAGCGGGATGTGAAGCGCGGCGGGCCACAGTCCCGCCTCGGTTCCGAGTGGCTGAAAAAGCCAGAGGGCACCGCCGACGCTGGCCCATACCAGTGGCGTGCCGAGGTCCCGCAGCACACCACGCACGAGCACGGCAACGAGTAGGGTGAGCAGCATGGGCACGAGAATCGCTACCCCAAACGGGACGGAGGGGCACACCGTTGCCGCGAGCAGAATCTCGAGAAAGCGCGCGGGCCGCACCGCGCCCAGTTGCTGCCACGACGCCGCCATGAACCCGCCGAGTCCGATCTCGGTTGGCGCAATGCAGTTATTGAAATCGTCCGCGAGCAGGGCGCCGCGCCAGATCAGTGGCGTGGCGATGGCGACGAACGCGATGCTGGCGACCCAAAGGACCGCGCGCCCTAGTTGAACGCTGTCTATGTTTTCCGTAGCGACGACGCCCGCCATGATGTCAGTGCCGGTGGGAATTTAAGCCGTCCCCACACGACGAAGTGGACGGAGCGGCTCGCAGCGCGGCCAACCACACTTCCGCGCTCCGCCCCCAGCCGCTGACGGCGCTCGCGCGGCGATGCCGAGCGATGCCGGGGTGCACAAGCGCCACAACGCACCGACCGATCGACGCCAGATCCCCCCGTGCGATCGCTCGGCCATAGTGACCGAGCATTTCCAACCGTCGTCCGTCGAGCATGCTGTTCCACGCGGCCCAGCGAAAATGGCGGGGCCAATCGACCGCGGCGCCGTGCCGCCGCGCGACCACGCCGACTTCGGCGAGCATGAGCCGCCGGTTCCGCGTGATGGTAATGCCGCCGTGCACACGACAGCCGACCAGCGGTTTGGCTACGCACGCGGGGACTCCATGACGCGCCAACCTGATCCACAGGTCCCAGTCTCCGACGCTAAGTAAGGCCGAATCGAAGCACCCGACCGCGTCAAGAACGCGGCGACGGACGATTACGTTCGATGAGCCCGCCGGCACCGGATTGTAGTGCTCGATCGCGGCGACTAGCTCTCGTGGGGGAAGGGGCGGTGCGCCGTCGAGCACGCGAAGCTCGTGATCGATGGCCACCTGACCGGAGTACGCCCATCCGGCACCCGGTCCCGCCAGTGTCACCTGCGCCTTCAGCTTGTCCGGTGCCCAGACGTCATCGTCATCGCAGAAGGCAACCCAGTCGCTCGACGTGTTCGCTATGCCCGTATTGCGAGCTGCGCTGACTCCGCGCGGTGTGTCATGGCGAAACAAGCGCACCCGCGGGTCGCCGAGCGCTTCGACCACGCCGCGGACGTCGCGAGGATTCGCGGACGCGTCATCGACCACCGCCACGGTGAGATCCACGTCCCGTTGCGCCAGCACAGACTGCAACGTGACCGCGAGCAGGTGCGGCCGATTATGCGTAGGCACGACGACCGCGATCTCAGTCATGACATCTCAGGGCGCGGCGGTGCGGAGCGGTGGAGACGAACGGCAAGCCTCGCCAGCAGGTCATCCACGTCGATCGGCCCAGGCTCCCAGCGTCCCAAGCGGTACCGATCGTCGCCAGGCCGGACCGGCTGCGGCGCTCCGGTGAAGGCGGCATGGAATCCCGCGCGCCGGACAGCGGCAGCCGCCCGGATGTCTGCCTTCCCGTGCGGGTAGGCGAAGTAGCGCACTGAAGCGCCGGCAGCCGTCGCCAAGTCTCGACGGCCTTGGGACACAGCGTGCTCGAGCGCTGGATCGTCGAGGTCGGGCAGCGGTTCGTGTTCGACAGTGTGGAACCCGATCGTCATCCCAGCGGCGCCCAAGGCTGCAATCGCGTCGGGTTGGAGAATGCCGGGAGGCGGCAAGTCGTCGGCGACTTCGCGCACACGGCGCCGCAGGCCGGCATTGCGCACGCAGGCCACCAGCAGTCCTGCCGCGGAGTATTCCGTTAGGTGCAGCATCGCCGCCGCGCGCCGCTCACCATAGCTGATAAGTAGCGCCTCGAGATGCTGGAACCAATAGGCGCCGAGCCCGCGGAGGGCGCGCCCTGAAAGAAAGAAAGCCGCCGGCACACCCAGCTCACGCAGCACGGGAAGTGCGTGCTCGGCGTGGCTCGGCAGGTCGTCATCGAAGGTGACCGCGACCGCGGGCCGCCGGGGGTGACCGGTCGATTGCCCCGCATCACGCGCGAGGATTCGATCAATGGCGACGAATTCAACGACGTCGCCGAGTGCCTGAAGCTGTGCTCGGAACAGCTTCAACGGCACGGACGGCACAACTTCGCAGCCACGCGGCGCGGCTCCACCGATTCGATGGTAAACGAGCACGAGACGATGTCCGCGGACACACGCAATTGCCCGCGCAGCGCGGTTGACAGCAGACGACCGGAGCAGTGTGGTGGCAATATGCCGCGCCCACCCCGTCACGAGTTGCTCTGCTCCTCGTTCTTCGCGAACGCGCCGAGCCAGCCTTCGGCCTGCGCAATCCAGTCGGCGTCCCGGCCCGCGAAGCGGAACAACTGGTTACTGCCCACGGCGGGGTGAATGGCGGCGACGGCAGCACGGCCAAGCGAACGCAGGTCGCCGCCGGCGACCGCACGTGCGTAGTGCCCGAGCGCGAGCAGGCGCCGTCCGTCGCGGAGCGCCGCCCAGGCAGCCCGGCGATGCATCGCCGTCAGGTCGACGGGGATGGCATACCGTTCGGCCAGCCAGCGCGCCTCCTCGACCATTCCCTCCGGGTCGGTCACGATGTTTCCACCGTGGAACCGGTAGGCCACCAACGGCTCGCGTACCCACGCCGGAGAGCCGGTCCGTGCGATACGGATCCATAGGTCCCAGTCTTCGGTGCGACGGAGTCCGGGATCGAAACCGCCGACAGCCGCCAGCAATCTGGAGCGCACCAGCACGTTTGAACCACCTGACGCCAGCGGGTTCCAGCGGGGCATCAAGGCAACGACGGCCTCAGGGTCGGGTGGCGGACCGCCGCTCAGGACCCGGAGACGTTCGTCTACGTTGACTTCACCAGCGTACGCCCAGTCGGCGCCAGCCCGCTCGACGGCCTTCAGTTGACGGATGAGCTTGTGAGGCGACCAGAGGTCGTCATCATCGCAGAAGGCAATCCATTCACCTCGGGCCGCGGCGATACCCCGATTGCGTGCAGCGCTGACGCCGGCAGGCTGCTGATGGCGAATCACCACGACGCGGGGATCGGCGGCGGCCGCGATCGCCCCAGTGTCGTCGGTTGATCCATCGTCGACGACGAGCACCTCGAGATCGGTGATTTGCTGGGCGAGAATCGCCCGCAACGTACGCTTCAGCAGCGCCGCGCGGTTGTAGCTGGGAACCACAACCGAGACGAGAGGCATCACCATCTCTGTCGGCGCATCAATCTGGCTGTTGTTGACAAGCGGGTGTTGTCACACCGTGGTTCGTAACTGACCCGTAATGATAGTTCCGCCCCCAGTTCCAGAGGCGGGACTTGGCCTCACAGATGAGCTGGCCACCTGAAAATGTCCGCCCGGCCACGGTCAGGGTTGAGGTTTGCCTCGAAGGCGGGTACCTTGCGGATCCACGTGTCGTTTCCTGTCGCTCCGTCGCCTGGGTCGGACAATACCTCCTGGCTCGTTCCAGTGTGTCACGCTGATGACTGCGGTCTCTCTGAAGGAACCACTGACAGTATCGTCGCGTGCTACGACCGCGGATGGCTGCGCCGCACCAGTGTGATCGTGAACGGCGCGGGCTGGAATCGTGCCGTCGGGGCGTTGCGCAGCCGACCGGGGCTTTCGGTGGCGCTGCACGTGAATCTGTTCGAGGGCAGGCCGCTCTCACACCCTGCGGAGGTGAATCTTCTGGTAGACGACCGCGGGCGATTCTGTCGGAGTTTCGCCGGCCTGTGGGCGAAGGGACTTGGCGGTGCGGGTTCGGCCGGCCTTCGCGCGCAGGTTCGCCTGGAGGTGCGACGACAGATCGAGACGTTTCTGGACGCCTTTGGCGATCGTCAACAGCTGTCGGTCGACGGCCACGTTCACTACCATCTTCTTCCTGTCGTCTTGCAGGAATTGATGGCGCTGCGCACCGAGTATCCGATCGACGCGATTCGACTACCGCGCGAAAGCCTGTATTGGCCGCTCACGCGCGGGGCACCCAGGCCGGCGATGGTGAACGTGGCGAAGAATGTTGTTCTGCGCGCGCTCTGCAGCCGGGCCGCACCTGCGCTCGAGGCGGGAGCCGTGAAAACCACCGGCGCGTTCGTCGGGGTGCTTGGAACAGGGGCGATGACCCTCGCGCACGTGCGGGCAGCCCTCGATCACCTTCGTCAGGCAGGGATGCGCGGAACCGTCGAGATCCTGTTCCACCCCGGGCGCGCCCGTCCAGACGAGGCGTCGCTCTGGGCTGATCGACCCAAGCTGCAACGGTTCTATCTGTCGCCCAATCGTGACCGTGAAGCGGAGCTCCTGCGCAGCCCGGCGCTTGGCCGTCTGCTACGCGATCACGGCGCGCTTATCGATGGCACTCATGGATCGCCGGCAGCGGCGGAGGTCGCACGATGAACGTGCTTGGAGTATTCGGCGCGACCGACGTGGTGCATCCCTCCGCCTGCGTGTTGCGCGGCGGGCGGGTGATGGCGTTCGCCGAGGAGGAGCGCTTCGCACGGGTGAAGCAGGCGTGCGGCCTGTTTCCCGCGCAGGCGATGGCGTGGTGCGTCCGTGAAGCCGGACTCTCGCTCGCTGACATCGACGCGCTGGCGTTCGGATGGGACGCCAATGTGAACTGGCTGCAAATGCCGCTGTCGATGGCTCGGTCGTTCTTCGGCAGTCGCCTGTCAGGCGTGGGTCGGGGGACGCCGCCGGCCGCCCCACCCGGGCGGCCCGGAATGGGATCGGCGGCGCTGTCGGGGATTCAAACGCTTTTACACCTGCACCCCTGGACCCTGAGGGAGCGGCTGATTCTCGCGTTACGCGACGGCGGATTTGTCCGGGATCCGATCCCACCACTCCACTTCTTCAAACATCACTTGTGTCACGCCGCCACCGCCTTCTACTGTTCCGGATTCGACGAGGCCGCCGTGCTGATATTCGACGGGCACGGCGAAGAACGAACAGTGTCGATCTACCATGGCCGCGACCGTTCCCTGCGGGAGGTCCGCCACGTCGGATTGCCTCACTCGCTCGGCTGGTTCTACGCCGCGACCACCGAGTACCTCGGCTGGGATGCGAATGAGGGCGAGGTCAAGATGATGGGGCTGGCGCCGTACGGGCGCCCCGACCCGGCGTTGCGCCTGTTCGCAGAAGAGTTCCTCCAGCTCACGGCAGATGGCGTGCGGATCGACCCGGACTGCATTTTCTACGGCCGTCGCAGCTACGGCAGGTTCTTCGGCGACAAGATTGCCGACCGCCTCGGGCCGCCGCGCGCTCCCAACGAGGAGATCACGCAACGGCATCGTGACATCGCCTTCGCCGTGCAGCAACGGCTCGAAGAGGCCGCACTGCACCTGGCTCGCATCGCCATCCGCGAGACCGGCAGTCGTAATCTATGCGTCGCCGGCGGCGTCGCACTGAACTGCAAGATGACCGGGGCACTGCACCGGGCCCACCTCGCGGAGCGGTTGTTCGTGCAACCACTCTCCTACGATGCGGGCGCGGCTCTGGGCGCGGCGATGCTGGCGGCCCAGGAAGGCGGAGACGACTGCCGCTTCACTATGGAACACGTTCAGTACGGCCCGGAATACGACGACGCCGCAATCGAGGCGGTGCTGCGGCGTAACGGTTTGAGCTATCAGCGAAGCGACGATATCGCCGAAGCGGCGGCCGCCCTGGTTGCTGAGGGCAAGGTGGTCGGCTGGTTCCAGGGCCGGATGGAAGCCGGCCCGCGCGCGCTTGGGGGGCGGTCGATCCTCGCCGATCCACGTCGTGCCGCGATGAGCGACACCGTCAACGACAAGGTGAAGTTCCGCGAACGGTGGCGGCCGTTTGCGCTGTCAATCCTCGCCGAGCAGGCAGCCGACTATCTGGTCGATCCGGTCGATGCGCCGTTCATGGTGATGGCGTTCGAGGTCCGCCCCGAAAGGCGGGCGGAGATCGCTGCCGCTCTGCATGGTTCTGATCACACCACACGTCCACAGACCGTGCGGCGGGACGTGAATCCGCGATTCTGGGATCTGATCGAGGCGTTCCGACGGCGCACTGGCGTGCCAGGCGTGCTCAACACGTCGTTCAACGTCAAAGGTGAGCCGATTGTGTGCAGCCCCACCGACGCAGTTCGTTGCTTCTATGGCACCGGGATGGACGCGCTGGCTATTGGCAACTTCCTCCTGGAGAAGCCGGGGGTCGGCGGTGTTGACCGCGAACTCCTCGCCGTGCCCGATCGCTATCATCAACATTGAGACGACCAGCAGTGCCAGTTCTCGCGAGCCGCCCCCCGGACACGGCCGTGCCACACTCCTGCCCGGGGTGTGGCGGCGACCACTTCACCGAACGTCGCATCGCCGATTTCTTGTGCACGCGTACGTGCCGTTCGTGCGGCCTGATTCTCGGTTCCACGTCGCGGCACAAGCCGAAGCTGGGCCAGTATGCGAATGTGGATCTGCGGGCGTACCAAGGGTCGGTCGGCGTCCTCCGGCACGAGCAGTCTGCCGACATTCTCGGGTTTCTGCGGCCGCACGTCCCGCGCGGCGCCCGTGTGCTCGACGTCGGGTGCGGCTTTGGGCCGTTTTTGCTGCGCGCACGAGACGCCGGGTACGCCGTCGCCGGGATCGAACCCGACGCGCACGCGTCCGCGGGCGCGTGCCGGCTGCTCGGTGAAGGCACGGTGAAACAGGGAACGCTGCTGCAGGTGCGCCCTCCGGCCCGCTCAGCCGACGTCGTCGCCACTCTCGACGTCCTCGAGCACGTTCCGCTCGAGGAGCATGCGGCGTTCGCACGAACCGTCGCGAACGTGCTGACGCCCGGTGGTATCTGGGCGATTAAGGTGCCAAGCAGCGAAGGCTTGTACTACCGGCTCTCCGCCATGCTGGCCAGCACGGTGCCCCACATTGGCGCCACCTACCTGCGACGGCTCTGGCAGGCCGAGTACGAGTTCCCCCACACCGTGTACTTCGACCTGCGGTCGCTGCGGAGCTGGCTCCGCCGTCACGGGTTCGCCGTGGTCGCGCACCGCCACCTGCCCGAGGTGCCGGTGCGCAGGATCATCGATCGCCTGACGCACGACGGCGACATCGGCCGGCTCCAGGCGTACGCAATGGTTCCATCCGTGTGCGTCATCAACGCCATCGAATGGATCCGGCGGCGCTCGGATGCACTCGTGGTGCTGGCCAAGCCCCTATGAGTGATGACAGGTATGCCGGCTCGTGCCCGCACGCATAGCCATGCTGAATGAGGACCTGGTGCCCGCCGAA
The DNA here is from genome assembly GCA_963750995.1 of uncultured Acidobacteriota bacterium. Classification (GTDB taxonomy): domain Bacteria; phylum Acidobacteriota; class Vicinamibacteria; order Vicinamibacterales; family UBA2999; genus CAVVST01. Next base: position 162,055 of record CAVVST010000002.1, read on the forward strand.
TCCGACTCTCCGCTGATGCGGCGCGCCGCCACGCATCTGTCGGTGGTGGTGGGCTGCTACAACGCCGCACGACACCTGGAAAAGAGGCTGCTCGAGCTGGTCGCGTTTCTCGATGGAATCAGTCGCGACTACGAAGTATTGATCGTCGACGACGGAAGCCTGGACGAGTCGCTCCCGATTCTGCGACGGCTGGAAGCGACCATGCCGTCGATCAGCGTGCTGCGGAATCCGCGGAACATGGGGAAGGGATACTCAATTCGAAACGGCGTTCTGAACTCGAGAGGCAAATACATCATCTTCACCGACATCGACATGGCGTACTCGAAGAGTAACCTGCTCTCGGTGCTGGAGAAGCTGGAAAGCGGACACCCGCTGGTGGTCGGCAATCGCCGCCTGCCTGAATCGGTGTACGTGGTGAAGAATGCGCTGATCCGGTACGTTTACCGACGCCATCGCGGTGGCAGCGCGTTCAACACGCTCGTTCGCCTGGTGTTCGGGCTGACCACACGGGACACGCAAAGCGGCCTCAAGGGCTTCTCGAGAAACGCGGCCGCCGGAATATTTCAGCAGGTATACACCGACGGATTCCTCTTCGACATCGAGATCTTCATCCGCACCCGCACTCTGGGGATACCGGTCACAGAAGTGCCGGTGCAGCTCACGTATGAGGACGACATCACCACCGTCCAGCAGTTTCGCTACCTGTTTTCCGTCGTTCCGGAGCTCATTCACATCAAGATGCTGGAGATGCGCGGCGCCTACGGCCCCCGGGGCCCGCAGCGCCCGACGCACGAGCACCGCCTGTCCGAGGTGGACAAGACAGCCGCACCGGCCGGAAATGCGAGAAAGCCCTGACCGGGATTCCAGGCGTGGCAGTGACCCCAGCGGCGCCCTTGCGTGCTCTGCGCCGGCCGCTGGCACTGGCGTTGTGGCTCGCCGCCGGGTCGGTGCTCGCCGGCTGGCTGGCTCTCGCCACGCTCCACGTTCGTGACGACTACCGGGTCAGCCACATGCAGGGCGTATGGATCGCGGCCGCGGAATCGGCACGCGAAGGCCGGTTGTATCCGCCGATCGTGGACGGCGAGTACTACGCCGGCACGCGGTACATGCCGCTGCCGATTCTCCTCAATGCGGCAGCGTCGGCCGCCGCAGGTGATCCGCTGGTCGGAGGCAAGATCCTGGCGGCGGTTCTCATGGCCGGGCTGCTTGCGCTTGTGGTCTTCGTGTTGCGGCGCCGTTCCTGTCCGTGGCCGATCGCGGCGGCGCTCGCGGCGACGATCGTCGCTACCGACACGGGACTGCAGGCGGGCACCACAATTGGCGGAGACCTCCTTCCCGTGGTGCTGCAAACGGGAGCGCTCGCAGCTGCCGCAATCGCCAGCGGCCGCTCGCCGATCCTGATCGCCGGGGTCCTGGCGGGGCTGGCGATGGGCAGCAAACTCACCGCGCTCTGGGCGTTCCTGGCGATCGCGACATGGCTTGCCGTTCGGCGCGAGTGGCAGCGCGCCGGGTGGTTCGTCGCGGCGTCCGTGGTGAGCGCGGTGGCGCTATTGGGGACAGTGCAGATCCTCACTGCCGGCCGCCTATCGGAACACCTCTTGACGTTCTCGCTGGCGGGCGTGCGCGGCTGGAGCGCGACGCTGCGCGGGCCCAACCAGATCCTTTTCAACCTGCTCGGCCACGCCTGGGGCGCAGTAGTCCTCGTGCCGCTGGCGCTGCTCGGACCGCTGGTGTCGCATAGTTGGCGCGGCCTGTCGGTCTTCCATATCGCCCTGATTTACGCGCTGCTGCTGCTCATGGTCGTGTACGCCGACGTGGGCACCGGGTTCAATCAGCTGCTCGATCTCACCGTGCTCATCGCGCTGGCGGTCGGCAACCTGGCGGGCGACCTCGCACGCGATTCGGAACGCAGCGCGCCCGTCGTCATTTCCGTGGTGATGGTTTCGGTCCTTTGGGCCGTCGGTCTCGACCTGGTGCGAACGGTCGGCTTCGATCTGCGCGCGGCCGTTGCCGCTTCGGTCCGGGGCGCGGCGCCGACGCGCGCCGCGGTGCTCGTGAGCAGGATGGTCCAGCCGGAGGACGAAGTGCTGGCGGAGGATCCGTCGGTGTACGTCGCACTCCATCGTCGGCCGGTTGTGATGGATCCATTCATGGTGATGCGGCTCGCGCAGCTCCATCCCGAGCGCGTGGACTCGCTGCTCACGCGGATCGCCGAGCGTCGGTTCGATCTTGTCGTGCTGGTGTACGACTCGATGACCGCAGCTTCGACTACTGGTGGTCCGACTTTCACTTCGGGCCGCGGGTCGCCGACGCGCTTCGCCGCGCCTACCAGGGTGACGGCACCGCCGGCCGGTATTTTCTGTATCGTCCCCGCCAATGACGAGGAGGCCCACGGATGCGATCCGCGGTGTCCTGCAGTGGCGCCCTGCCATCGACGGACGGGCGGTTCTGATCTGCGTTGTCGCGGTCTATCTCTCAGCGATCGCGGGATTCCGGCAACTGTCCGACTCGAACGCCTGGCAGTTCCCGGGAGTGCCCGCCGGGACCATCGCTCTTCTTCGATGCCCGTAATCTCACGGCCGCCTGGGAATGCCAGCGTCTCGGGTACGACCCGCTGTACGAGAACCCGTGCGACCCATGGAAGCGGCCTCTTATGTACCTCCGTCCCTGGCTCGTCTTCGGGTTTCTCGGACTCGACCAGTCGGACACCTCCGCCGTCGCCTGGGTCCTGATCGCCACGATGTTTCTCTCCATCGCCCTGCTGGCGGGGCGGGTGCCCGCGGGGACGGGATTGATACTAGCGTGCGCGGCCTGTTCGCCGGCCGTGATGCTGGCGGTGGAGCGGGCAAACATGGACGTGGCGCTGTTCTCGCTCGTCGCGGCCGCGGTTCTCCTCTGGGGTGCGCTGCCCGGCCCTGCGCAAGTGATCAGCCCGATATTGGTGTTGCTGGGCGCAACCGCGAAGATTTACCCGGTGTTCGCGTTGCCGGCTTTCGTCGTTACGCGGAGTCAGGTGGCCGCGCGGACCGCGCTCGCGTGCATCGCCGCGTTCGGCCTTTACTGCATCTACAGCGCGCGCGACATCGCGCACGTTGCCGAGATCGCGATTCAGGGTGAGCTTTGGTCCTACGGGGCGCGCATTCTGCCGGCGCACTTGTACCATCACGTCGGGGCAGATCGATGGACCGGTCCGGCGGCGGTCAAGCAACTGTTTGCCGCTCTACCGCTCGGCGTGATCGCGGCGGCGATCGTCGTTCGAATTCAGCGTCGCCTGGGCGCACGCGGCGACGACACGACAGTCAACACGTCCCGCCTGCTCGCTCTGCACGCGGGTGCGCTCATCTACCTGGGCACGTTTGCGACGGCGAATAATTTCGATTACCGGTTGGTGTTCCTGCTCCTCACCCTGCCACAACTTGTCGAGTGGGCCAGCATACCGGCCGACCGGTTTTCGTCGCTGGCCGCGGCGACGCTTGTGGCGATTGTCGTGTTGCTCTGGGTCGGTAGCCTTTCGCAGTGGTTGAATCTCTGGGACGAGCTCGCGAGCTGGGTGGTCGCCAGCCTGCTGACAGCCGTTCTCGCCGCCACGCTGCCCAGCCTGAACTCTGTTCGCAGGTCGGTGCTTGGCGACGTCGCCTCTGTCGGCGTGCACCCGTAGGTCCTATGCCCCTCCGAATCGTGCATGTCACTAATGAGGCGTTCGGGCTGGACACTGCGAACGGCGTCCAGCAGGCCGTCTATTGTCTTGCCGGGGCACAGGCCGGCATTGGCGAGTCGGTCGTCATGTTCACAAGAGACGACCACGCAGTCCACGTGTTCAGCGAGCATCTCGAATCGCGTCGACGCCCCCCAGAAATGGTTTCGGCCCGATCGGGCAACTCGCTCCGCGAGCGACTGCTGTCTAGGCACTTCGAGCAAGTCCTGGCCAAAGACATTCTGGCGTGGCAACCCGACATCGTTCATTTTCACTCTGTCCACATACCTCAGAACGTGGCGTTAGCGGCCCATCTCCGCCGCGCGGGCGTACCGTACTGCGTGACTGTGCACGCCGGACTATTTCGCGCGGCTCTGCGGCGGCGCCGGTTGAAGAAAGCCGTCTTCAACTTGTTCTTTGAGCGCCGCTATCTGAACGAAGCACAATTCATTCATGCACTGAGCCCGCATGAGAGCGAGGTCATCCGGCGTCATGGTGTCACACGGCCGGTGGTCGTCGCGCCAAACGGCCTTCCCCCCGATGTCGATGTTCCCGCCTCGCAACCAGACGCGCTGTATGCCGCGCTTCCGTGGCTCCGTGACCAACACGTGTTCATGTTCATCGGTCGATTGGATTCGTGGCAGAAGGGACTGGACCTGTTGGTGAGCGCGTTCGCGCACGCGGGGCTGCGCGATGCAGCACTGGTCTTGGTGGGTCCCGATTACCGCGGGTCCCGCCGTGCGTTGACCACACTCACCGGCCGGCTCGGTATCTCGGCCCGCGTGGTGTTCGTCGACGCGGTATTTGGTCCGGACAGAGCGAACCTGTTTGCGGCAGCCGACGTGTTCGTGCATCCGTCGCGGTGGGAAGGCGTATCGCTGTCTGTGCTGGCGGCGGCAGCTGCGGGTAAGGCGTGCCTGATCACGCGTGAGGCCGATCCGCTTGGCGAGCTCGAAGGCGCGCAGGCCGCGATCATTGTGGAAGCGAGTGTCTCAAGCGTTGCTGAGGGGTTGAAGCGAGCGACGGCGCTTAGCCGTCAGGAACTGCAGGTCCTCGGCGCGCGCGCCCGGCGTGTGGCAGACGCCCATTTCACATGGCCGGCAATTGCGGGGAAGCTCATTGACGCTTACCGGCTCGCGCTCAACCATGTGCCCGAGCATTCCCTAGTGAACCAGCGCCTCCCGGAATCGAATTGAGCTCTCATGCGGTGCTCGAGAACACCGCCGTCGCCGCGCCCTGGGTTCATGACCTCCGTTGGAACGAACAAAGCAATACGTCCACACGGAGTCGACGCAGATGTCCGATGGCATCGACTCATCGCCTTGAAGTCCGGATTGCGCCGCACGCGCAACTGCAATTAGCCGCAGCGAGGGCGAGAAACAGCATTGTGGATTTGTGGCGCCACGTCGCATCCCTGCGCGGCTCTGGCGCCTACGTGGTCAGCGCAGTCAACGGGCGATAATATGCGTCGGTCCGACGGTCCCAGCCGTAACCAGCGGTGACTGCAGCGCCTCGAAAAGCCAGAGGCTGCCCGACTCTCGGCAGCGAAAACGGAAGGTCCGGAGTGATGAAGATTCTGCTGTCGGCTTTGGCGTGTGACCCGGGGAAGGGGTCGGAACTGGAGGTCGGATTCCGAGCCTTGCTGGCCGCCGCCAGCCGTCACGAAGTGTGGCTACTCACCAACAGCGCCACGATTCCGATTGTGCGTGATGCGATTCAGGAGTATCCGTGGGCTGACCGTGTCCATTTCGAAGGGATTTATTTCGATGTCGACGACGAGTTGTATCCACAGCTGAGTACCCCTGGCTTCCATCGGTATTACGACCGCTGGCAGCGCGCGGCCGCAGTACGCGCCGTGGAGCTTGACGAGCGCATCAACTTCGACGTCGTTCACCACGTCACACTCGCGGCCAGCTGGACCCGTGCGGGTGCTACCGACGTCGACAAGCCGCTCGTCTGGGGACCGGTCGGGGGTGCGGTCGAGACACCGCTATCCCTGGTCCCGGACCTTGGCTGGCGAGGCCTGGTCGACGAGACCGGCCGCGTAGTCGCTCGTCGCCTTCTGATCCGAATTGGGCCCGCACGCCTCACACAACATCGCGCTGTCGTCACATTCGCACAGAATACCAATACGGCTCGGGTCATCCGGACTCCGGGACGGCTGCGCGTGCTCTCGAATGCAACCGCGGTGGACATCCGGGATATCGACGCCGCCGGACCACGACGAACCGACATCATTTTCGCGGCGCGGCTCCTCCCCTGGAAGGGCGGTCGACTGGCTGTCCGCACGATGCGTTTTGTTCGCCATCCGGAGGCGATGCTGCGAATCTTCGGAGACGGCTCGGAACGGCGTCGGATTGCGCGAGCCGCGCGACGGTGGGGTGTCGCCGATCGCGTCCGGTTCGAGGGGCTCGTGCCGCGCGACGAACTGCTGCGCACCGTCGCTACCGCTGGAGTCTTCTTCCATCCCGCCTTTCATGACGAGGCCGGACTCGCGGTTGCCGAAGCCTTATCGCTCGGGACGCCTGTTGTGTGTCTCGATCGGGGAGGGCCGCCCGAGCTCCTGCGTCATTGGCCCTCGGCATGCGCCGATGCCGTGGCGCCTGAGTCGCCCGAGAAGACCGCCCGAGCATTTGCGGCCGTGATTGATCGGTATTTATCCAACCCTCCTCCCGTACTCACAACCGCGCGGCGATCAACCACGTCTTTCGAGAACGAGTTGCTGGCTGCCTACGACGAAGCGTTCAACGCTGGCCATGATCACGCGCATCGCCCACAGCTGGTATGGGGTTTTCCAGCCGGCAAACCGCAGGTGTTCGCGCACACGCCGCGGGCCTTGTCAAAGGGCGTGATGATGTACGGCTTCGGACGCCGGCGACCGCGCTGGACACAGCGTGCCATGGCGATACAGGTGCGACTGCCAATACTGCGCCGGCTGCTGGCGGAACCTACTCCAGACCCGCCGCCGGTGTGTGGCTGGACCATCTGGCGTGCAGTTCGCGAAGAAGTGTGTCGACGCAACGCTCAGTCCTCGTTGGAGTGGATCCATTTTCAGTCGCAGTGGGGCAAGCGCCGGTCGAGCATGCTCGGACTCGACCGCATGGGCACGATACATTGGTTCGTTGTGGTTGAGCCGAAGGAGAAAGACGACTTTCGCAGTCGAGTGCCATCGACTCGTTCCTTCCGCATCGCAGCGTGTGTCGACTCATTCGTTTACGACGCATGGTCGGTGCGGCAATTCGAACCGTTGCCAAGCTTCCATCGGCCGGCGCGGTGGGACCCCGCAAGGATACGGCGAGTGGCTGAGGACGTGTCACTCGCGTTAAACGGAGTGCTCCCGCCCGCCGTCGGCATTCCACCGCACTGGCGCCCGATTCATGGTGACTACGTGCCGTGGAACCTGCGCGAGGATTCCAGCGGGCAACTGTGGCTCATTGATTGGGAGGACGCCGGCTGGGGGCCTCCGCTCGCCGACTTCGTCCGCTACATCGTGGCCTACCATTCACTTTCTCGTCGGCGCAGTCCGGCCAGCATCGCCGACATTGTAATGAGCACAGTCGGGGCCGAATCGCTTGACGTCCTGCTCGAGGTGGCGACATTCTGGCTGTCGCAGCCGAATCTCCAGCTCGGCACGAACGACGACCGAACCTTCACGCACCGACGAGAAACAAGAGACACGGCACGTCAAGCTCGCGAGGCGGCCGCATTCCGGGCGTTGGCATTGGGCGTCGAGGAATCAGCGCAAACGCGGGCAACGCCCTGAGGATTCCGGCACTTCTGATCATCACCCTTTCCCGCGGAAGCCAGGGTCGCGGATAAAACGCCTCTCGCGGTGGCCATCGCCGATCGGGCGGCGAGCCTCACCCGCGACGAGCTCCGGCAGATGGGAGCACGTGCCCGGCAGGTCGCGGGTGCGCACATCACCTGGCCGCAGGTTGCCGAAAAATCTAGTGGTCGCCTACCAGCGCGTGTTCGCTAGCACCCGTCGCGCGTGAATAAAGAATAAATGGTTGCGTTCTCAAGCACCTAGCGGCACAAGCCCAACCCTGTAACTCGCCGCACAGAAAAGTCCTATCTGGTCCACGCGCCGCGCGTAAATCGATCAAAGCATCGAACGATTTCATGTGTGTCGCATACGGCACAGCCGTTGCTCATTCGTTGTGCAACTGGTGCACGAGCACCACTACCCCCGATTAATTGAAGAGTCGATTGATCGATGTGAGCCGGAAATCGCGATATGCGAGTGCCCGGACAGATTCGAGCGTCCGTCCGCACTCGGCCATGAGTCCGGGTGCACACGTTGACCACCCATGCCCCAGGGCAGGCCGGGACATGGAGACATGCAAGGAGCGCCAATGAGCAGCCGTGGTGTCGTCGTTTGTCTATTCGTGTGCGTCGTAAGCCTCTTCACCTTCTCCGAGTCGGCGTCAGCCCAAACGAGCGACTGGACCGTCTGCGCATCGGAAGGCGGGACCTGCGCGTTTACGGGAACACAGGAAGTGCGCTACGGCGCAAATGGATCGTACGCGTACAAGACGTTGACCAATGGAACCGCCTGTACCAATGCTGTGTTCAGCGATCCCGTGTACGGCGTTCGGAAAGACTGTGCCCTCCGGACTGCGACGGCGACCGGTGAGTGGAGTGTCTGCGCGGCGGAAGGGGGCACCTGCGCGTTTCCGGGAACACAGGAAGTGCGCTACGGCGCGAATGGATCGTAACTGGTACAAGACGTTGACCGATGGAACCGTCTGTACCAATGCTGTGTTCGGCGATCCGGTGTACGGCGTTCGGAAAGACTGTGCCCTCCGAACTGCGACGGCGACCGGTGAGTGGAGTGCCTGCGCGGCGGAAGGGGGCACCTGCGCGTTTACGGGAACACAGGAAGTGCGCTACGGCGCGAATGGCTCCTACTACCACAAGACGTTGACGGGCGGGACGGCGTGCACCAACGCTGTCTTCGGGGACCCCGCCTACGGTGTGCGCAAGGACTGCTCCCTCCGGGCCGCCAGTGACTGGAACTTCTGTGCATCGGAAGGCAGCTCCTGCGCATTTGCCGGCACCAAACAGGTCCGTTTCGGCGCTAACGGCTCCTATTTCTATAAAACAGTGACCGACAGCGTCGCCTGCCACACCAGCGTCTTCGGTGACCCGATCTACGGCGTAAGGAAGCAGTGCGACGTCGCCGGGGCGATGGCGTTGGCTCTGCCGCCGCCGCCGCCGCCGCCCGACCCGACCTACGGGCCGCGAGCGAGCATCACGTGTCCGGCGGGGGCGGTGAATATCTCGCCTGGTACCTCGATCCCGTTTACCGTCAACCAATACCCAGCGGGGACGACGTACTGTCTGCGAGCCGGGTACATTCTGTAACCAGCTCTAGCACCCCGAAACGCGGCGATACCTTCGTCGGTGAATACGGTGCGATCCTCGACGGCACTGGCTGGCGGACGAGCGATGACACGCAGGCCCCGTTCCGGGCGCACAACCAGGACATCGACTACGTGACCATCCGCAATCTCGTGATCCGGAACATGCCCCACCAGGGCATCCATACGTACTACTGGATGTCCGATCACTGGACGATCGAATACAACGAGATTGCCTATAACAAGTGGGGCCTCGAATTTTCGCCCGACTTCACCATCAGGCACAATTACATCCACCACAACGTGGGCAACCCGACATCCTCCATTCCGGCCGACCGGGGCGGCGGCTACCTGGCACAGTACGCCCATAACACGACCTTCGACAGCAACGAGATCGCCTATAACGGCCCGGAACAGAAGGTGGTGCAGTCGGCGAACGTGACGTTCCGCAACAACTTCGTCCATCACAATCTCCGCGACGGCATCTGGTTCGACAGCAACACCGCTGGGGGCCTACTCATCGAAGGCAACCGCGTGGAGGACAACGGACGCAACGGGATTTCCTTCGAGGCCAGCATCGGCGCCACCATTCGGAACAACACGGTCCGGCGAAGTGCGGGCGACGGGGTATTTATCTCGATGTCCCAGAACGCCCAGATCTACAGCAACACGCTCGAGGGCAATGCCGGGGGCATCGAATATTTCCTCTACTGCGGCGCGCTGTCCCTGGGGGAGGATGTCAAGAACAATGCGGCGTACGCCAACACGGTCGTCGTCGGCACGCAGAGCTACGCCTACGCGAGCGCCTTCAGCTCCACCGCGTGCACCTCGGCCCAGCTGGGGCCGTATATGAATGGCTCGAAGAACCTGAACTTCTCCCGCAACACCTACAAGGTGCCATCAGCCAATGGCCGGTACTTACTCTGGGAGAGCTGGAAGTATTGGAATGAGTGGCAGGCACTCGGGCAAGACCTCGACGGCAGCCTGTCCCAGTAGCTGCTGACGATGAGCTCACGCCCGGCGCGTTCGCCGCCACCTGGCGGACGCCGCCGGGCGTGAGCATCATTCCGAAACGCTGTAAGCTGGGAGCAGGCAGCGAAGATGTCCCGGCGCCTCAGCACATCACGCACATCGTACGGTTCGACGTCGCCTCGCATGCGCCTGGCGGGCCCGCTGGCCGGCGCCCGAGGTTGTCGCTCACTTCATCGAATTGCCCTGGTCATAGGTGCTGTGGCCAGCGCTACCGCCTTGGTCATCAATGTGGCCGCTCAAGTGCAAAGTAAGCCGGTTGACGCCAAAGATTCAGCCCCTTCTGATGTTGGCGCGCAGCCGACGATTACATGTCCGGCCGGGGCTATCCAAATCCGACCTGCCACGTCAATCCAGACCATCGTTAACGCACATCCAGGAAAGACGACGTTCTGTCTGCGAGCCGGCGTGCATCAGTTGACCAGCTCGATCAGGCCGAAGACGGGCAACGTCTTTGTGGGCGAATACGGCGCGATCCTCGACGGCACCGGCTGGACGACGGCCGATGACACGCAGGCCGCGTTCCGGGCGCACAACGAGGACATCGACTACGTGACCATCCGGAATCTCGTGATCCGCAATATGCCCCAGCGTGGGATCCAAGCCTTCTACCAGATGTCCGATCATTGGACGATCGAATACAACGAGATCGCCTTCAACAAGTATGGGCTCGAGTTCGGGACCGACTTCACCATCAGGAACAATTACGTCCACCACAACGTGGGCAATCCCTCGTCACCGACTCCGGCGGAGCGGGGCGGCGGCTACGTGGCACAGTACGCCCATCAAACTACTCTCGGCAGCAACGAGATCGCCTATAACGGCCCGGAACAGAAGGTGGTCGAATCCGCAAATGTGACGTTCCGGAACAATTTCGTTCATCACAATCTGGGCGACGGCATTTGGTACGACTCAAATAATACCGGCGCTCTCGTTGAAGGCAACCGCGTGGAGGAAAACGGACGCAACGGAATTGTGTACGAAATCAGCAACGGCGCCACCATCCGGAACAACACCCTCCGGCGCAATGGGGGCGACGCAGTGCTGATCTCCGTATCCCAGAGCGCCCAGATCTACAACAACTCGCTCGAAGCCAATTTCGGCAGCATCCAATATTTCCTCAACTGCGCCTCGCTTCTCGAGGGACACGATCTCAAGAACAATGCGGCGTACAACAACACGGTCGTCGTCGGCACGCAGAGCGACGCATACGCGAACGGCTTCAGCTCCACCGCGTGCACCGCAGCACAGCTGGGGCCGTATCTGAATGGCTCGAAGAACCTCACCTTCTCCGGCGACACCTACCGCGTGCCATCACGCTCCTCGGATCGGTACTTTCTCTGGGGCGGCCCGAAGTATTGGAATGAGTGGCGGACATTGGGCCACGATGTCGACGGCTCCCTCGTTCAGTATTAAAGGCAATTCTCGCAGTCTTCACCTAGCTGTAGTGTTCCGCCTTTCAGGCGGACTCCAGTACGGGCTCAAGCCAGCCGCTACAGCTTTGTGAAAGATCAGCTTCTGCCAGATCCGTCCCCCAACCAGTCGGTTGCCGGTCAGTCATCGTTCTAACCGCCTACCCCACTCAGTCAAGTCGAGCAACCAGTCCGCAGTTCTCTCCACAACGAACGAAGGAGCGGATGGATCTGGAGGTGGGGTAAGTCTGCGAAAGACACAGGTGCCACTACAGCGGCGCAGTCGAACAGCCGATATACAACGTCGGGCCTCAGGGCTCAGGCGGGGAGAACGGAAGAAAGGGTATATCCAAGTGTTACGTTTGACCCGATCCAGGCTTTCATTTTCAGTCATCTTGTTCACGCTGCTTCTTCCAGCGCAAGTGTCGGCGCAGGACGCTATCTCCGTTACTCCGCAGTCATTTACACTTCAAGCCAACGTCGGCACGAATGTGCCAACCCAAACGGCCAACGTGCGGAAGCTGAAAAATGGCCTCGTCAAATGGTCAGTTGTGCCGCCGGATAAATCATGGCTGAGGGTCTCACCAACCAGCGGCCAGAACAATTTGCCGCTCTCTTTAAGTTTCCAAACGGAGACCTTGCCGGCCGGGTCGCACCAGACCTCATTTCGTGTGGTGAGCGGCACGACGTCCATTCCGGTCACCGTGCAGTTGACGATGATCGCGGTGGCGCCCACGTTGACTGTCGGGCCGCAGTCTTCGATTACGTGTCCGACGGGAGCCGCCGATATCTTGCCTGGCCAGTCGATCCAACTGGCCGTCGACTCGAATGTCGGCGAGACCACGTTCTGTCTGCGCGCCGGCGTGCATCAGTTGACCAGCTCGATCAGGCCGAAGACGGGCAACATGTTTGTCGGCGAATACGGGGCGATCCTCGACGGCACCGGCTGGACGACGGCCGATGACACCCAGGCCGCGTTCCGGGCGCACAACGAAGACATCGACAACGTGACCATCCGGAATCTCGTGATCCGCAAGATGCCCCAGCGTGGTATCCAGACGTTCTACTGGATGTCTGATCACTGGACGATCGAATACAACGAGATTGCCTTCAACAAATACGGCATCGAATTTGCCCCGGACTCCACGATCCGGAATAACTACATCCACCACAACGTGGGCGCTCCCGGTCAGGCGGCCGACCGGGGCGGCGGCTATGTCGCACAGTACGCCCATAACACAACCTTCGACAGCAACGAGATCGCCTATAACGGCTCGGAACAGAAGGTGGTCGAATCCGCAAATGTGACGTTCCGCAACAACTTCGTCCATCACAATGAACGCGACGGCATCTGGTACGACAGCAACAACAATGCGGGCGCACTCATCGAAGGCAACCGCGTGGAGGACAACGGACGCACCGGGATTTCCTTCGAGGCCAGCATCGGCGCCACCATCCGGAACAACACCCTCCGGCGCAATAAGGGCGACGCGGTGTTGATCTCCATGTCCCAGAACGCCCAGGTCTACAACAACTCGCTCGAAGCCAATGTCGGGGGCATCGAATATTTCCTCAACTGCGACGCGCTTTCCCTGGGGCAGGATGTCAGGAACAATGCGACGTACAACAACACGGTCGTCGTCGGCACCCAGAGCGACGCGTACGCGAGCGGCTTCAGCGCCACCTTTTCGTGCACCTCAACACAGCTGGGGCCGTATCTGAATGGCTCGAAAAACCTGACCTTCTCCCGCAACACCTACCGCGTGCCATCCGCCACTGGCCGGTACTGGCTCTGGGGCGGCTGGAAGTATTGGAATGAGTGGCAGGCACTCGGGCACGATCTCAACGGGAGCGTGTCTCAGTAGGCGTCCCTGAAGCGACAATGCTCTGCCGGCACGTCCGTCGCGACCGAGACGGACGCGCCGTTCCTCTTCGTCCCCCGCTCGACCTGCGAGGTCGTTACCTTAGGAGCCAGCGGCGCAGCGCTGACGAGCAGCCCAGTTTCTCGGCAATCGATCGAATGGCCGCCGACTGCGAGGGCCACTCCTCGTATGGTCGAAGAGCATCCGGACGGCGTTCAAGCCTGTAATTCGCGCACCACAAATCCCCTCTGAATCTTCGCGGTCGCGCGGCGAAAATTCTCGCGTCTGTGCGGAAACTCGGCGCATTTTCTGGCTGAAACGTGTTCGGTATCCATGTTGCTCTACCGCTGAACGTCCCCCTGTGTATCAAGGGTTGGGTCGCACCTGTGTGCAGATTCCCGGTTACGGGTCCAGCAGATGTGTGCCCAACGCTAGCGGTGAGGAGAACACACACATGTCCCGTTCTGCACGGTCTGGCGCACTCGTTGTCTTGGTTTTCTCTGCGGTCCTTCTGCCCCTGCGGGCGGCTGCGCAACCCGTTCTGTCGGTCAGCCCGACCTCAGTCAATCTTCAAGGGACCGCCGGCAGCAATGTGACCTCCAGCACGGTGCGCGTAAGCAACGCGGGTAACCGAGCCCTCAGATGGTCCATCGTGTCTCCGACCGTGCCATGGCTGACGGTGTCGCCGAGCAGGGGCGTGAATAGCGGCACGCTCACCTTGACCTTTCACACGTCCGGCTTACCAGCGGGACAGCACTTGACCTCGTTCAGAGTTGAAACCGAGAGCGGAAGCCCGGTGACTGTTTCGGTGGAAATCAATCTTGGCGCTGCCAGGGTGGTTCCGACACTGGCGGTGGCATGTCCGTCCGCCATGACGCTTTCCTCGTCCACTGGGTCGGCGATGGCCGTGAGTTATAGCGCTACGACATCGGGAGGCGTCGCGCCGGTGACGGTGTCCGGGAACCCCGCATCGGGCAGCATGTTCCCTGTCGGAACGACAACCGTATCAGTGAATGCGAAGTCCAGCGACGGGCAAACCGCCAGCTGCAATTTCCCGGTAACTGTTACTTCTACAGTCGCCAGGCTCACCGTATCGTGTCCTTCCAATATGACCGTGGCGTCGTCGAATGGTTCGCCGGTCGCTGTGACCTACAGCGCCACCACGTCGGGAGGCGTCGCGCCGGTGACGGTGTCCGGGAACCCCGCATCGGGCAGCATGTTCCCTGTCGCAACGACAACCGTATCAGTGAATGCGAAGTCCAGCGACGGGCAAACCGCCAGCTGCAATTTCCCGGTAACTGTTACTTCTACCGTCGCCAGGCTGATCGTGTCGTGTCCTTCAAATACGACCGTGGCGTCGTCGAACGGTTCGTCCGTTCCGGTGACCTATTCGCCCACGACGTCCGGCGGCGTCGCGCCAGTCACGGTAAACGCCAGCCCCTCGTCGGGCAGCCAGTTTGCCGTCGGCACGACAACCGTACAGGTGAACGCGAGTTCTGGCGACGGGCAGACCGCGAGCTGCAGCTTTACCGTGACGGTCACGGTACCACCATCGGGTGACTGGACGTTCTGCGCCTCGGAAGGCGGCTTCTGCGCGTTCAGCGGCACTGCGAACGTACGCTATGGGGCGAACGGCGCCTACTTCTACAAATCGTTGTCTGGCGGCACCGCCTGCACGAACAGCGTGTTCGGTGATCCTGCGTATGGTACGCCCAAACAGTGCTGGGTCGGAGGGACGACGCCCACCCCCACTCCCACTCCCACGTCGTATGGGACGCGCTCGACGATTACGTGTCCAATTGGCGCCCTTGACATCTGGCCAGGCAGCGTCATCCCGCACATTGTCAGCCTGCATTCGGCCAGGACCACGTACTGTCTGCGAGCTGGTGTGCATTCGCTGACCAGCTCGATCGTACCAAAGACCGGTGATACGTTCATCGGCGAGTACGGCGCAATCCTGGACGGCACCGGCTGGACGACGAGCGATGACACGCAGGCCGCGTTCCGCGCGCACAACCAGGACATCGACTACGTGACCATCCGCAATCTCGTGATCCGGCACATGCCGCAGCAGGGCATCCATACGTACTACTGGATGTCCGATCACTGGACGATCGAATACAACGAGATTGCCTATAACAAAACGGGTCTCGAGTTCGGGCCTGATTTCACCATCAGGAACAATTACATCCACCACAACGTGGGCAACGCGTCATCCTCCATTCCGGCCGAGCGGGGCGGCGGCTACGTGGGGGGTTCGGCCCATAATACGACCTTCGACAGCAACGAGATCGCCTATAACGGCCCGGAACAGAAGGTCGTGCAGTCGGCGAACGTGACGTTCCGCGACAACTTCGTCCATCACAATCTCCGCGACGGCATCTGGTACGACAGCAACACCAGCGGGGGCGCACTCATCGAGGGCAACCGCGTGGAGGACAACGGACGCATCGGGATTGCCTTCGAGGCCAGCATCGGCGCCACCATCCGGAACAACACGGTCCGGCGCAATGCGGGCGACGCGGTGTTTATCTCCATGTCCCAGAACGCCCAGATCTACAACAACTCGCTCGAAGCCAATTTCGGGGGCATCGAATATTTTCTCAACTGCGGCGCGCTTTCCCTGGGCGAGGATGTCAAGAACAATGCGGCCTACGACAACACGGTCGTCGTCGGCACGCAGAGCGTGTACACGAACGCCTTCAGCGCCACCTCCTCGTGCACCTCAACACAGCTGGCGCCGTATCTGAATGGCTCGAAGAATCTGACCTTTTCCCGCGGCGCGTACCGCGTGCCATCAGTCACTGGCCGGTACTTGCTCTGGGGCGACTGGAAGTATTGGAGTCAGTGGCAGGCACTGGGGCACGATCTCGACGGCAGCATGACCCAGTAACTGCTGAACCGGGCGCTTTCTGACGGCGCGTTCGCAGCACCTTAAGCGGACGCGCCGCTCGCGGTCCTCGCCATTTCCCCTGGCGGTGCGCCGACGGACGCAATCCGCGTTGGCTCGCGGGCCTGACCGCGTGGCGGGTGCGCGAAAACCGCCGCAGCGGAACCGTGCCGAGCCGCGTTGGCAGAATCTGTGCGCGTTTTTACGCGTCGGATGGCCCCGTCTACCGCCAGCGACCATCGCTTCCAGTTGGTGCCGCTCGCTCTCGTCCAATGGATTAGTGTGAAAGATTTGGGTGTAGGAGTTACACAGGTGCCTTTTCTGTCTGCTGCATGCTTCGTAAAGACGCCAAATTTGGCACACATTATCGCTGGCTAACTAGGCACGGTCATTGCCCGTGGGGGCGCGTCCCTTAGTTGTGAGTTCGCTCGCGATTCCGCCGTTTTCCAGCCGTCTTGCGCGGTCGGCCCGAAACGTCACGGCTTCGCACGGCTGACCCCCGCCTCTGGCGCGGCGGCACGGGGACGACGACCGGCGTTTAGGAAGCGATTCCGATCATTCTCAATTCAGGAGCCCTAATGACGATCCGCCACATCGCCGTCTCGCTATTTGTGTGCCTCGCGGCCCTTCTACTCTTCTCAGCGCCGGCATCAGCGCAAACGAGCGAGTGGACCGTCTGCGCATCGGAAGGTAAGGTCTGCGCATTTAGCGGCACCCAGCAGGTGCGGTACGGTGCAAACGGTTCGTATGTCTACAGGTCGTTGTCGGATGGCATCTTCTGTTCGAACGGCGTGTTCGGCGATCCTGCGCCCGGTGCGGTCAAGGAGTGCGCCATTAGTGGTGCGACCACCAACTGGAGCCTTTGTGCGTGGGAAGGTGGGGTCTGCGCATTTAGCGGCACCCAGCAGGTGCGGTACGGGGCAGACGGTTCGTATGTCTACAGGTGGTTCTCCGATGGCATCTTCTGTTCGAACATCGTGTTCGGCGATCCTGAGTACGGTGCGGTCAAGCAGTGCTCGATTGGCGGGACAGCGTCGACCTCGACTTCGCCCCCGCCTACAACCTCGACCTCGCCCCCGCCTACAGCGGCCGTCGCCTCGGGTTATGGGCCGCACTGGACGATTACCTGTCCATCCGGCGCGGCCGACATTTGGCCAGGCAGCTCAATCCAGAACGTCGTCAACAACCATCCGGCAGGGACGACCTACTGTCTGCGAGCCGGGGTACATTCGCTGGCCAGCTCGATCACGCCGAAACGCGGCGATACCTTCGTGGGGGAGTACGGCGCCACCCTCGACGGCTCCGGCTGGCGGACGAGCGATGACACGCAGGCCGCGTTCCGGGCGCACAACCAGGACATCGACTACGTGACCATCCGCAATCTCGTGATCCGGAACATGCCCCACCAGGGCATCCATACGTACTACTGGATGTCCGATCACTGGACGATCGAATACAACGAGATTGCCTATAACAAGTGGGGCCTCGAATTTTCGCCCGACTTCACCATCAGGCACAATTACATCCACCACAACGTGGGCAACCCGACATCCTCCATTCCGGCCGACCGGGGCGGCGGCTACCTGGCACAGTCCGCCCATAACACGACCTTCGACAGCAACGAGATCGCCTATAACGGCCCGGAACAGAAGGTGGTGCAGTCGGCGAACGTGACGTTCCGCAACAACTTCGTCCATCACAATCTCCGCGACGGCATCTGGTACGACAGCAACACCAACGGGGGCGCACTCATCGAATACAACCTCGTGGAGGACAACGGACGCAACGCGATTTCCTTCGAGGCCAGCATCGGCGCCACCATCCGGAACAACACGGTTCTGCGCAATGCGGGCGACGCGGTGTTTATCTCCATGTCCCAGAACGCCCAGATCTACAACAACTGGCTCGAGGCCAATGTCGGGGGTATCGAATATTTCCTCTATTGCGGCGCGCTTTCCCTGGGCGAGGATGTCACGAACAATGCGGCGTACGCCAACACGGTCGTCGTCGGCACGCAGAGCTACGCGTACGCGAGCGCCTTCAGCTCCACCGCGTGCACCTCGGCCCAGCTGGGGCCGTATATGAATGGCTGGAAAAACCTGACCTTCTCCCGCAACACCTACTCCGTGCCATCCGCCACTGGCCGGTACTTGCTCTGGGGCGGCTGGAAGCATTGGAATGAGTGGCAGGCACTGGGGCACGATCTCGACGGCCGCATGTCTCAATAGACTTTCCACAAACGTCATTTCTCTGGCCGGCGCATCCGTCAGTCACACGGACGCGCCGTTCGGCTTCTTCCCTCGCTCACATTTGTGGAAAGCCAGACGTGCCCCCCAAAGGGCGATGACGAGCCGGATCGCTCGCGCGACCAGTGATCGGACTGCGGGCTTCGGTGATTCAGGAACAGACAGATTTGAAATAAAGGTTACATAGCCGCGTTTTCCGTCTTTTGTACGTTTCGTAAAGGCGCCAAAAATTGCGCGCATTATCGCGGCATAACTTGGTGCGGTCATTGCCAAGAAGCGCGCGTTTCTTTGCTGTAACGACGGTTCGACTCTGCCGTTTTTGACGTCCTGAACGGCTGCGCGGATCCGAATTACCAGCTGCCGCTGGTCCCAGCCCAGTCGCGCCTCTGCATGGGCATGCCCGGCGACAGGAAGTCCCCCCTTCCAAAGATCTTCGCCAGTAGGAGCCTAAATGAACACGCATTATCTTGTCGTCTGGCTATTCGTGTGCATCGCGACTCTTCTCACCTTTCCAACGTCGGCGTCGGCCCAAACAACAGAATGGACCTTCTGTGCGTCGGAAGGAGGGGACTGCACATTCAGTGGCAGACAAGAGGTGCGCTACGGGGCAAACGGCCTTTATGTCTACAGGACGCTGACGAACAGCACCGAGTGCACGAACAAGGTGTTCGGCGGCGATCCTGCCCCAGGCATGCCAAAGAGCTGTTCGCTCCAAACGACCGTCACGAGTCCTCCGCCCCCGACGAGTCCTCCGCCCCCGACGGGCGACTGGTCCGTCTGTGCGCAGGAAGGTGGCTTCTGCGCATTTAGTGGCACGCAGCAGGTACGGTATGGGGCAAACGGTTTGTATGTCTACAGATCGTTGTCAGGCGGCACTGCCTGCACCAACACCGTGTTCGGCGATCCTGCCCCCGGCGTGCCGAAGCAGTGCTCGATCCCGGCCACATCGACGACAGGCACCTGGAGCGTCTGTGCATCGGAAGGCGGCTTCTGCGCATTCAGCGGCACGACAGACGTGCGCTACGGGGCAAACGGCGCCTATTTCTACAGGTCTCTGTCCGGGGGCACCGCGTGTACGAACAGCGTATTCGGCGATCCTGCGCCCGGTGTGGTCAAACAATGCTCGATTGGTGGGACGGCGCCCACGTTGACTGCCCCTCCGCCTCCCACTTCCACCTCGTCTTATGGGCCCCGTTCTACGGTTACCTGTCCGTCCGGCGCGGCCGACATTTGGCCAGGCAGCTCAATCCAGAACGTGGTCAACAACCATCCGGCAGGGACGACCTACTGTCTGCGAGCCGGGGTACATTCGCTGACCAGCTCGATCACGCCGAAACGCGGCGATACCTTCGTGGGGGAGTACGGCGCCACCCTCGACGGCTCCGGCTGGCGGACGAGCGATGACACGCAGGCCGCGTTCCGGGCGCACAACCAGGACATCGACTACGTGACCATCCGCAATCTCGTGATCCGGAACATGCCCCACCAGGGCATCCATACGTACTACTGGATGTCCGATCACTGGACGATCGAATACAACGAGATTGCCTATAACAAGTGGGGCCTCGAATTTGCGCCCGACTTCACCATCAGGCACAATTACATCCACCACAACGTGGGCAATCCGTCATCCTCCATTCCGGCCGAGCGGGGCGGCGGCTACGTGGGGGCGTCGGCCCATAACACGACCTTCGACAGCAACGAGATCGCCTATAACGGCCCGGAACAGAAGGTGGTGCAGTCGGCGAACGTGACGTTCCGCAACAACTTCGTCCATCACAATCTCCGCGACGGCATCTGGTACGACACCAACACCAACGGGGGCGCACTCATTGACGGCAACCGCGTGGAGGACAACGGACGCAACGCGATTTCCTTCGAGGCCAGCATCGGCGCCACCATCCGGAACAACACGGTCCGGCGCAATGCGGGCGACGCGGTGTTTATCTCCATGTCCCAGAACGCCCAGATCCACAACAACTCGCTCGAGGCCAATGTCGGGGGCATCGAATATTTCCTCTACTGCGGCGCGCTGTCCCTGGGCGAGGATGTCAAGAACAATGCGGCCTACGCCAACACGGTCGTCGTCGGCACGCAGAGCTACGCGTACGCGAGCGGCTTCAGCTCCACCGCGTGCACCGCAGCAGAGCTGGGGCCGTATCTGAATGGCTGGAAAAACCTGACCTTCTCCGGCAACACCTACTCCGTGCCATCCGCCACTGGTCGGTACTTGCTCTGGGGCGGCTGGAAGTATTGGAATGAGTGGCAGGCACTGGGGCACGATCTCGACGGCCGCATGACCCAGTAGCTGCTGACAAGGACGTTCCCCGGTCCGCGCGCGAGCGCTTTCGCACGTTAGCGCGAAAGGTTGTACATTGTTGTCTTTGTTCGTCGTATAAGAGGTAGCCTCATGCCCCATCACCGGCGTGTCGTAATAGCAGTGCTCGTTGGGTTGTTATTTGCGACGAACGCGTACACCCAGGGTCAGAGACCGACTGCTGTTCTGACATGGTCATCAACCGACACAGCGACCGGGACGGTGACGTTCTCCACGTCTGGCACACGAGCTCATCCGTCCTCATATCTCGCAAGTTGGCAGCTGACGTACGGCGATGGGGCGACTGGGTCTGGCACTGGCGTCCCACCGGCGGCCCCAAGTCATGTGTATGTGCCTGGCACGTACACAGCACAATTGACTGTGGTTGATGGAGCAACGCGCTCAGCGAGCGCATCCGTGAATGTCACGCTTGCAGCGCCCCCTCCCCCTCCCCACCCCCACCCCCGCCCCCACCCGACGGCGACTGGACCTTTTGCGCGACGGAAGGCGGCTTTTGCACATTTACGGGCACACAGCAGGTGCGTTACGGCGCGAACGGGTCCTACTTCTACAAGACGTTGTCCGACGGCACCTCCTGCACGAACAGTGTGTTCGGTGATCCGATCGTCGGCGTGGTAAAAGAATGCGCGATTCCCGCCGGTGCCGCCGGTGCCAGTGTTGACGAGTGGACGTTCTGCGCTGTGGAAAACCAGGCCTGCGCATTTACCGGTACGAGGGAGGTGCGGTACGGCGCGAACGGGTCCTACTTCTACAAGACGCTTGTCCGACGGCACGCCGTGTACAAACGGCGTGTTCGGTGATCCGATCGTCGGAACAGCGAAACAGTGCCACAGCAAGGCCGCCGCTCCTCCATCATCGTCGTATGGTGCCAAGCCGACTATTACGTGTCCCGCCGGCGCTGCCGACATCTGGCCGGGCCAACCGATTCCCCTCATCGTCGACTCGCACACGGGTTCCACGACATTTTGCCTGCGAGCCGGCGTGCACTCGCTGACCAGCTCGATCAGGCCGAAGACGGGCAACACCTTCGTCGGCGAGTACGGCGCGATCCTCGACGGCACCGACTGGACGACGACCGACGACACGCAGGCCGCGTTCCGGGCGCACGACGAAGACATCGACTACGTGACCATCCGGAATCTCGTGATCCGCAACATGCCCCAGTATGGCATCCATGCCTCCTATGCCTTGAACGCCCTGTCCGATCACTGGACCATCGAATACAACGAGATTGCCTCCAACAAGTACGGCCTCCTCTTCGGGCCCGACTTCACCATCAGGAACAATTACATCCACCACAACGTGGGCACTCCCGGTACTGAGGCCGACCGGGGTGGCGGCTACCTGGGCCTGTACGCCAGTCGCACGTCCTTCGACAGCAACGAGATCACCTGGAACGGCCCGGAACAGAAGGTGTTCGAATCCGCAAATATGACGTTCCGGAACAATTTCGTCCATCACAATCTCGGCGACGGCATCTGGTACAACTCGAATAATACCGGCGCTCTCGTTGAAAGCAACCGCGTGGAGGATAACGGACGCAACGGGATTTTCTACGAGGCGAGCAACGGCATCACCATCCGGAACAACACGCTCCGGCGCCATGATCAGGGCGACGCGGTGTTGATCTCCATGTCCCAGAACGCCCAGATCTACAGTAATTCGCTCGAAGCTAATTTCGGGGGCATCCAATATTTCCTCAACTGCGGTTCGCTTCTCGAGGGATACGATCTGCAGAACAACGCGACGTACGACAACACGGTGGTCATCGGCACGCAGAGCAACACGTACACGAACGGCTTCAGCTACACGTTCGCGTCGTGCACCTCAGCACAGGTAGCGCCGTATCTGAATGGTTCGAAGAACCTGACTTTCTCCCGCAACGCGTACCGCGTGCCGTCACTCTCCAATACGAAGTACTTTCTTTGGCCCAGCTATACAGATTGGAATGCGTGGCAGGCACTGGGGCACGATCGCGACGGCAGCATATCTGAGTAACTGCTGAAGCGTGCGCTCTCTGGCGGCGCATACACACGCCACGAGGCGGATGCGCCGTCACCGTTTTTCATCCCGGTTCCCCTTCGGTTCATCGTTTTCCTCAAGCTCCCGCTTCTCTCCACCTGCCCGACCTGTCACCTAGGCATGCGTCGAGATGTCAACGGAGCAGAAAACAGCAGCTTTCAGCGAAAGGACTCGAAAGGACCGTTCTTGGTGATCTTTACCGCTGCTTGCTCGCGTCGAACGAGGCGCGCACCAAGAGCGCGATCGTGTCGCTGGCTCTTCGCGATGAAGACCGCGGCGTTTTTTAGGATCTCCCGATCGAGCGGCAGCTGGCGATTCTCGTGCCGCAGCCGTAGCGAGCCTCACGCTCGGCGGTCATCAGCCCAGTGCGGACCTTGGGGCGATCGGCGCGGGCGCGCTTCACCCGTTCCCGACGCGCGGTCTCGATCAGATCGAGATCGCTGGCCACCGCTCCGACATGTTGCCTTCGTCGAGGACCAGTCGGACGCTTCCGATGCCATTCGAGTGCTCGAGTTTGCTAAATCCTGCGCAGCACAACCACATCCTGCCGTCGATCGATCACTCCTTCGACGACGCTCTTTACCTCGAACCCTGCGCCAGACCAGTGTTTCCGTACATACGCCGGTGTCATTGCGGTGTTTCCGTAGGAACCTGTAACACCGGCGTACTTCGCGCCGGCAAATTTGTCATCCTCACGGGCTTTGTGCCACCCGAGATCATCGTATTCCGCGAAGCGAACACCGTCACGCTCAAGCACGGCCACGCCCTGATCGGGGTTTTCGCGCCATACCTTCGTTGCCATCCGTCGCCCCATCGCTGTAGCGCCTTCGATGGTCAAGAACGCATACCCGCCTGGGCGCACGACCCTCGACAGTTCCCTCAGCCACGGCATGTGGTCGTCGGGATGCAGGTGAGAAAACACCGACACGGAGTACACCATATCGAAGTGGTTGGCGTCGTAGGCCAGCGGCGGGGCAAAGCCGCTGGTATATGCGATGACGTGCGGATAGGCACGGCGAATAAACTCTAAATTACGCGGATGTATATCGCACGCAGAATAGGTCGGGCACGGGTAATCGCGGCAGAAATGGAGTAGTTGCCGCCCGACGCCGCATCCGAAGTCGAGGACGTTTATGGAACTCCGGAGGCGAACGCCTTCATGCTCAGCAAGAACGGCAATCGGCAGATACGACCGCAGCCCGCCGTGGTAGTACTGCCACACGGACTTTGCCCCAGTTCTACGCATTAGATCATACGGAGGCACGGGAAAGTCGATGAGCGGCGACTTTCCGATCGCCAGCTGAAATCCACTGACGAGCTTCTTCACGACAAACCTAGCGATCAGGCTAGGCTCTGATACAGGCATGGTCCTTCTCAATTCCCATTAAAGAAATCGGTGTGCCGGTAATCTAAGCCGACGAACCGCGAACTGCGCGCAAACGAGCTCGCCTATAACGGCCGGGAACAGCGGGAACAGAAGGTGGCCGGCGGGTCGGCGAACGTGACGCTTCGCAACAATTTCGTCCCTCATAACGTTCAGTCTCTTAAAGGGAGAGTCGCAAAGGGCTGCTCGACTATAGGGTAGTGTGTTTCAGGGATCCTGCAGAGTTCGGCAAGAAGCGGCGGCAGTGTGTCACTTGATGGCCTCGACATTCAGGCTGATCAGCCGCCCTGCCTCTTTATCCATGTGAGGAATGTACGCCTGCGAGAAATCGTCGAAATCCTTATGCACCGTATCCCGCCAGTCATAGCGGCGCACCTCACGAAAGCCTGCACTCTGCAGCGTGCTGCGGAGCGTCTCGAAATCGTAGACCGTCCGGTGGTAGAGCGCGGACGGACCGTCAGGTCCCACGACCTTCCACGCGCCATACAGCGGACCATGGACGAGCGCCAAGTTCGAAGTCTCTCGGTACACCTCTGCCAGCGCGGCGAAGTCCGGCACCGCCACTCGCAGCACACCCATCGTGGCGAGCACACGGCGCCACTCTCGTAACACTTCGAGCGCCTCAGGTACCGATCAAAGTACTCGAGCACGTGACACGTATATATCAGCTCGGCGCTGTCGTCGCCGAACATTGGCAAGGTCCGCACGTCGTGCCGGTAATCGATATGCGGCGCGTCGAGGAGATCGACATGGACGAATCCCGGCAGGTAGCGCTTCCCGCAACCAAGATGGATCTTCACGACTGGTAGAACTCACGGATTGCCGAGGCGATGTTGTCGACCGTTCGATCGTCGAGAAAAGAGGATGATGGAAGCCACAGCCCGTGCAGCGCGGCAAACTCGGCGCGAGGATAGCGTCGATCGAGGCGGTAGGGCGACTGCGTAGGAATACTCGGATAGAACGGGCGTGACCCGATGCCGCGCTGGTGGAGATGCGCCTGCAGCGCGGCTGGATCAGGGACGAGCACGTCGATAAACCATGGAGCAGTCTCGTTCAAGTCTGTCGGCAAGAATTGAACGTCGGGCACGTCCAGGAGCGCGGCCCGATACCGGGCGAAAATCTCCTTCTTCCGTTGGGCGCGCCAGTCGAGCTTCTGCATTTGGGCGAGCCCGACCACGGCCTGAAGGTCGGTGAACTTGAAGTTGAACCCGAGCGCGACATGCTCGTCGACCCCGGACCGTGCGCGCCCAAAGTCGCGTAGCTGGTGAATATGCCCGATTACATCGTCGTCGTCGGTGACCAGCGCGCCTCCCTGCCCCGTCGTAATGATTTTCGGCGCGCTGAACGAGAAACTGCCGATCTGGCCGAATGTGCCCAGGTGACGCCCATGCCAGCGGGAACCGAGCGATTGAGCACTGTCCTCGAGGACGGCCACGCCGTGTCGCGCGCACATCGCCATCATGCAATCCATGTCCGGCGCCCGCCCGTTGAGGCTGACCAGCATGACAGCCTTCGTGCGGGTTGTGATAGCGGCCTCCGTCGCTTCGATATCGAGGCAGAGGGTCTGGGCATCGATGTCGACAAATACCGGGGTCGCGCCCGCGAGCAGAACGGCGTTGGCTGACGCGATCATCGAGAAGGCGGGAACGATGACCTCGTCGCCCGTGCCGATACCGAGAGCGGCGAGAGCCACGTAGAGGCTCAGGGTGCCGTTGGGGACAACAGAGGCGTGCCGGCTGCCCACGTACTCGGCGATGGCGTGCTCGAACCGGCGCGTTTCTCTGAACTCGGTCAGCCAGCCGCCGGAATCGAGGTAATCGCGGACGGCCTGCTTCTCCTCCTCACCAATCCACGGCGCCATTTGATGGATGTAATCGGTCACGGCACACCGGGTGAGGCGCGGACTTCTGACCGGTACCAGTCGACCGTACGGCGAAGCCCCTCTTCAAGCGTGTACTGTGGCGCAAACCGCAGTAGTCGAGCGGCTCGATCGGTGCTCGCCGATCGGCGTGGATCGCCGCCTGCCTTCGTCGCATCGAAACGGATCTGGCCCGCAAAGCCACACAGATCCGCGATCGTGTGCACCAGCTCGCGAATACTGACCTCGCGGCCGGAGGCGACGTTGACGAACTCGGGGCCGGCGAGATGTTCGCCCGCGAGCGCCAACCCTTCGGCAATGTCGTCCACATACAGGAAATCCCTGGTGGGGCTGCCGTCGCCCCAGACGACCAGTTCGCTGTCATCGAAGCACTTCATGATAGTGGCCGGAATGACGTGCGAGATGGTGACATCGAAGCGATCGCGAGGCCCATAGGCATTCGCAGAGAGCACGGTGACGACATCCATGGCGTACTCGCGATAGTACATCTCGGCCAAAAGCACCAGGTTCCGCTTCGCGAGCCCAATACCGAGATGCGTGTCGGCAATGCGGCCGTCATGCAGCGACTCCTCGCGGAGGGGCGATGGTGCCGCGGCGGGATAGGCGAGCAGGTTGCCGAGCATGATTACTTTGCTGACGCCGGCCAGACGCGCCGCTTCGAGCACGTTCACGTCGATGAGCGCACAGCTCACGTACTGACTCGCTGGATGGCTGCGGCTGTAGGCGATTCCGCCCGTCGGCGCGGCGAGATGAAACACGATCTCGGCACCGTCCAGCGCGCGCTGCGCATCTTCGAACCGGCGTAAGTCGAGCTCGGCGCTGCGGGGCACCCGGACATCCGACTGGCTGACGCCCCGTGTACGCACGAGATGCTCGACGAGAGACGAACCGATGAATCCCGCACCGCCGGTGACGACGATCGGACGGGCTGCGTAGAATTCCTTCACCAGTCCACCCTCCCAATCCATTGGTCTCGGTTGGCCGCAAACCACTCGATCGTCGCGCGCAGACCGTCTTCCCAGGTGTACACCGGCGCCCAGCCGGTGAGGCTCGCGAGTTTGCTGTAATCCACCCGCAGTTCCTCCACCTCGGTCCGTCCCAAACGGGCACGCTCATCGGTGGTGCGGAGTTGTTTCTCACCCCAATGTCCGCCTTCCTGGCCGAGGCGAATGATCAGGTCGTACCAATCGGCTATCGAGATGGCACGCCCCGAGCCATAGACGTACATCTCACCCGGCGTGCCAAATAGCGTTGCACAGATGTGCCCACGCGCTCCGTCCTTCACGAAACAGAAGTCACGCTTGGCGCCCATGTAGCCGAGAGAAATGGTGTCGCCCGACAGGGCCTGTGTGATGATCGCCCCGGTGACGAAGCGTGGGTTCTGCCGTGGTCCATAGTTGTTGAACATCCGGGTGACGACCGTCGGGAGCCCGTACGCCGCGTGGTAATTGCGGGTCAGGAAATCCGCCGCCACCTTCGACGTCGCGTACACGCTCTGCGGGTTCACCGGCGACCGCTCGTCCAGCACCAGGGCGCCGTCGCTCGTGAATCGATAATGTTCGCGGACGTCTTCGCGAACATTGCCGTACTCCTCTGATGAACCGGCCGTATCGAGACGGAAGATATCGAGGTCGAGATCGACGATTGACTGCAGGAGGTTGACCGTGCCGGTTACGTTCGCGGTGAGCGTTTCGTAGGGCCGCGCCCAGCACTCCCCGACATGCGCCTGCGCACCCAGGTGGAAAATGATCGGCCGATCTCCGTCACTTTTGAGCACCTTAAGGATACCCAGAACAGCCTGCTTATCGCTCAAGTCGGCGCGATGAATGGTGACTCGGCGTCGCACGGCGCCGAGGTTGTGCAGCATTCCGGACGAAGTTGCGCGCACGAGCACGTGCACTCGAGCTTCATGTCGCAGCAGCTCTTCAACCAGATGCGATCCGACGAATCCGTCCGCACCGGTGACGAGCACCGGGTGCCCTTTCAACGCCTCGCGGATTCTTGTATCCATCGCGTCGTCGGTGGCCATGACCCTCCCTTGCATCGGCCGGAGGCTGTTGTGGCCTCGGACCATTTGAGCTAAAGATTTACCGCTTGAGCTAACAGATTTACCGCGCCGGATCGTGATCGATAACGATGGCGGGGGAGCCCAGATTATTTGCTAGAAGGCCCGGAGAGTGCAAACAGAATGTCGCAGCCGGCGACACCTCTGCGTCTGATTTACCGCCGGCACGCTGGCCACAGAACCCGCAGCGCAATGCGGTCGCCGTCTGGCGTCCACCGTTGATGCGGGGCGTCGGCCACGACAACCGCCGCGACGCCGCAATCGTAATGCGGGCCGCCCTCGCCCGCGTCGACTGCGCGACAATTCGACGTGACAGACGGCAAAATGCGTTCGCCCTCAATCAGTACACGTACGTCAGCGCGCGAATGCCTTGGCAACATCTCTGCTGCCGCCACATCAATCGTTTCCCTTTGCTCGCTGCGTCTACGGTTAGCTTTCGCATCCAATTGTATTTTACAGGAGCCCTGCGTCCCGTAAAACTACCAGCAGGAAGGGGTGTAACTCCCCCGCTTCTTCCATGTCGTGGATTTCTTTGCGGGAATACCAACGTAAACTGTCATGGGTATCGTCAGCAGTCGTGGCGAGCTCAGCTTCCGCGGAATTGCATTCATACGTCATGATGGTCATCATCGTTTGAAAGCCGTATTCGTGCGGTGGCTCGTGGCGACCGCCCCACATAATGTTATAGACGTCACTGATTCCGAGACGCTTTGGCTTGGCATCGATGCCTAGCTCTCGTTTCATATTGCGCTTCGCAGTGTCATTCAATGATTCGCCTGGTTTCATTCGTCCACCAAAAATCCAGAGCTTGCCTTGCAGCGGCCTATCACTCCGCACGCCCAACAAGACTTTGCCGTCAGCGGTGTGGCAAATAATGTCTGCATTAGCCGTCACCACACTATCAAGCACCCGTGAATACTCCTCGACAGATAGATTGAACTCCGGTAGCTCCTTGTGAATAAACTCATCGTCCACCAACTGTTTTATCTGTTTCATGCGTCTCCTAAGCTCTCAGGCCGACGCGGTTGTGGGGACATTTAAGAGCCGTTCGCTTGCTACACGATTCATTTCTGCTTCTGAGAATTTGCTAGCTTGGCTTTTAACGCGGCTTCGTCCGCGGCTGCAAGTTGAGCTTTGGGAGTCGGTCAAAAGGCTGCAACTTTGTCTGTTACAGCACCCCTACATCTTTTGGGTTGGATCAAGACCATAAAGAACGATTAACGGAGTTTTTCGCGCTTGGTCGACGGAAGCCGCTTATGCGGCCCCACCCTCCTCGTCGGCACAGCCGTCCCCATCGCGGCATCGGCGGTCACAGGCAGATCAAGTCAGGCACGAGCCGTCATCGGCCGGCTTCGGCGCCGCATCACGTCTGACGATACCGCCGCTCGAAGAACAGACGATGTTTCGCGATTTCGTACCAGCAGCGAATCGTCGCCCGTGCTGGATGGGCGCCATGCAACACCGCGGCCGCCATGGATTCGCGATACGATCGCACCATGTGTTCCGGACGAGTCGAAAGCCCGCCGATCGCCATGTTGACGAGGATTTCGTCGAGGAACCCAACGCGGACGTGATCCCAGATCCGCAAGAGGAATTCATAATCCGCGGCCATTCGAAATCCAACGCTGAATGCACCGTACCGCTCATAGATGGCTTTCCGCACCACGACAGTGGGTTGTGCAACCCACATTTTCTTCAGGAGGCGCCGTTGATCGAGATTTCGGCCAATTACGTGCACCACGCGGTCACTCGCGGTCACGTGCGCAGCCCGCGCATGACACACGTCCCACTCGTGTGCGGTCATCGCGGCAATGACTGATGACAGCACTGAGCGGTGCGTATACCGATCATCGGCACACAAGATGTGCACGAATTCCCCGCTGGCGATGCGCACGCCCTTCGACAAGGCGTCGTAGATTCCGGCATCGGGACCACTTTCGTACCGAAGACGATACTCGCGGAGGACTTCCAAGGTGCCGTCCGTAGAGCCTCCGTCCATGACAAGATGTTCGACTGGGGCATAGTCCTGGCTGGCAACGGATTCACAGCACCTTCGAATCGTGGACACCGCGTTGTACGACGGTGTGACCACGCTCACGAGTGGCGACAATGTCATGACACTTCCAGTCGGATCGGGGTATTGCGCTTACGCGGCCGCATCACTTCCGAGAGATCCGACCTAGTCTGGTTGGAGCGGGCCAGCGCCGCGGTTTCGAGGCAATCAGCAGTTGCGAACCCCTCCGACAAAAAATGAAGAATCAGCTCGCGAAGATTCTGCTTGTCCATAATTACTATCAACAAACGGGCGGCGAGGATCTGGTCGTAGCCGACGAGGCTCGACTCCTGGAGTCTCGAGGCCACGAAGTTGTCCGGTATACGGTTCACAACGATCAGGTCAGCTCACTCTCAAGGCTGACCCTTGCCCAACGGACGATCTGGAACCAGAAAACTTTTCGCGAGCTTCGTAGCGTGATCGCACAGCACCGGCCGCACATTGTCCACGTGCATAACACGCTGCCACTCCTGTCACCGTCAGTGTACTACGCTGCCGGCGCCGAACGGCTGCCCGTCGTGCAAACCCTCCACAACTACCGATTGATGTGTCCTGCTGCCGTGTGCTTTCGGAGCGGCCACATATGCACCGACTGTGTCGGCAAGCCGGTCGCCTGGCCGGCGATTCGCCACGCCTGCTATCGCGGAAGCCGTAGCGCCAGCGCCGCAATTGCGACCATGCTTTCGGTTCACCGCCTGATCGGGACTTGGCAACGTAAGACGAGTGTCTACATCGCCTTGACCGCCTGGGCGCGCGACATGTTCATCGAAGCTGGAGTGCCGGCTGACAAGCTGGTCGTGAAGCCCAATTTCGTGGAACCCGATCCTGGCGCTGGAACCGGCTCTGGCGATTATGCGGTGTTTGTCGGTCGACTTTCTCCGGAGAAGGGCATCCAGACACTGCTGCGTGCATGGCGCGTCGTGGGCCCTCAGGTGCGATTGCTCATCATCGGCGAGGGGCCACTCGCATCAACGGTGGCTGCAGCGACGAACGACTTGCCATCGGTGACCTGGCTAGGACGGCGCGACCCGCCCGAGATCCTATCCATCGTACGAGAGGCGAAGTTCCTCGTGTTTCCATCTGAATGGTACGAAACGTTCGGCCGCGTCATAGCCGAGGCGTTCGCGACCGCAACTCCAGTTATTGCAGCCGGTCACGGCGCGGCGGCCGAGTTAGTCGCCGAAGGAGTCACCGGGCTCCATTTTCGCCCTGGCGACCCATTGGACCTCGCCGCCAAAGTGCTTCACCTCAACTCTCATCCGTCAGTACGCGTTCGAATGAGGGCAGCGGCCAGGAAAGAGTTCGAAGATCGCTACACGGCAGACGTTAACTACCGATTATTGCTGGCCATTTACCATCGGGCGATGCAGGCCACCACTGTGTAGGGGCGTTCGGTGCAGAGTGAAACATTGATGACAGTGTGCCCGCCTGGCGCTTGACAACACCGTGTCCACCCCGCGGCACGCTTTTCCCGACAATGTGCCACGTGGACTGTGCGTCAATTACTAACCGGCTCGGCTGCAGTCGCCGCAGTCAGCCAGTAACGTATGCGTCTGCCGGAAGCCTCGTCGACCATACGGTTGACGATAGCGAGTGCAGGAGATGATGCGAACCATCGCATATCACGTCCGGCGAATAACGCGGTTCTGGACTGGCGGCGATATGAACCTACCATGGTCTTGTGCAGTGCATGTTCAAGCCTGCCATATCGATTCGCCCATCGACGCAGCGTGAGGTTCGTCGCGAGTCCGTATCGCCTGCGGACGTGATTGTGCTCCTCGACAGGAGCGGGCTGGCCGTGTTGGTGTTCATGGCGCCGGAACGCTCCCAATGGTGTCGGCAACCAGATCATCCGCGAGCCAGCGTGCAGCAGCGCCAATGACAAGTCCCAGTCCTGGGCTACGTGGAGACGACTGTCGAACATCCACGACGGTAATGCGGACCGGCGGACGAACATCGCACACGGCGCGATGTGAGTGCCCATCAAACGCAACACACGACGATTCGTTGGATGCTGGGCGACAAGGCGCAAAAAGCTGCCCTGTGCGTCGATGTAGACACAGTCGCCCCAGATCATGTCTGCGTCCGGGTACTCTTCGATCGCACGTCTGACTATCACGAACGCGCTCGGCAGATAGAAATCATCGGCGTTGAGCCAACCGAACCAATCTCCGGTCGCCAGACGCAACCCCTGGTTCAACGTCTCAGATAAACCGCGGTTCGGTTGCCGATGCAGCACCAGCGGTTTCGAATAGGCCGCCAGGACATCCCATGAGCTGTCGGTGGAGCCGTCGTCGACGATGACGTGTTCCACTTCTCGGTCGCCCTGGCCGGCGACGCTGTCCAGGGTGTCCGGCAGCCAGCGCGCGTAATTGAACGAGGGCGTTACAATTGAGATCTTCACATTAGATCCAATCAAGCATCCACCAGCGCTACTTTTGCCGATTAACCAATTCTCGTGAGAGCCTCAAAATACTTCGCGTAACGAACTGTGCTGCAAGTCATTGTTGCGCGTACGTTGTCGTGAATACGTGATTCCTCCCGCCATGACCAGGTCGATCGGCAGCTCAGGTCTATAGAATTCAGCGAGCCGAAAGGTGCCATCCGTCATACGCCTGCCTCACCACGGTAGCCCACGTCAACTCTCGCGCCCTGGCGAGAGCGCCCAGCTGCAAAGCACGCAGCCCATCGGGTTGGTCAGCCAGGAATTTCATCGCCTCCGCCAGCGCCGCTACTAACTGTTTCCGACCCTGACGCGCCGTGGTCACGGCAATGCCGGAATCCTCAGTGACGAGCACACCGGGGCCGCCGAGATCGAAACACACCACAGGTAAGCCATATGACATCGCGTCGAGAACTACTCCCCCGCTTGAATCATGAAGGCTCGGGAAAAGGAACACATGATGGCTCCGGTAGATGGCGCCGAGCTCGGCTTGGGGCATCCAGTCCCTCCATTCCACAGCATGGGCGATGCCGAGCGTCTGACACAATCGGCGCCACCGCCGACCCTCAGGTCCGGCGCCGACCATGGTCAGCCGTGCACTGGGCACGTCATGGAGCAGTCTGGCAAAGGCCCGCAGCCCGTACTGCATGCCTTTCCAAAAGAGAAACCGGCCGACGAATAGATATCTAATACCGCGATCGTGTGGCGGCGGCTGCGGACAAGCAGCCGCGCCAGACGCACCAATCTCAATGATCTGCCTGACCTTGTGACGATACCGCCGAGGCAAGGCCATAGCGGTGTGCGGTGTCTTCACCAGGATGACATCTGCAGCCACCAACGTTTCATGAAGCCAGGGATTCCACGTGGCGACCACGTTTATCAGATCGCGGGCTGCATCGAGAAGATGTCCCTTAAGGCCGTAGTCCATGCGGAGCCGAAACGGTGCCCGCTCACCACCGCCCACCGGACCGAAAATGAAGGGAATGCCGAGCCTGCCCATAAAACTCGGATGCCGAAAGACGCCGAAGGTCAGATGCTGGACGAGATCGAATTGTTCCTGCCGATGCCACTCGCGAGCCGTGCGGTAGGCGCCCCATTGCCACAACAGATAATAGAGTTGCAGAACAGGTGCTCTTTTCTTCAGTCTGGCTAACCAAGGCGGAAGATCGTAATAGATGAAACGGACGTTGGAGAGATCAGGCGATACGCGCTGAATGGCTTGCTGATTGTTTGCGCGAGTTACGACCCACACATCGTGGCGCAGCTGGGCCAGTTCGAGAATCCAGTGCCACGCAACGCCCGGCTCACTTCCTTTGTCCGGCTCGCAGGCATATGCAGAGAGCAGGAGTTTCACCGCAAGACTTCGGACACCTGCTCGTGTCCCGTAACCATGGTTCGTGACATTTTCCGCGCGGCCCGCGCCTCGACCGTCCGCTGAGCAAACACCCTAGCCGCGCCTGCGGGCGAAGAGCAGAGGCCGGTCCTTGGGCGCAGCGCACTCGAATCCGTTGCCTTGAAGGTGACTTTGGAGGTCGTCGCGTACCGCTTCGGCGTCAAGCCCGGTGACGCCGTGATATTCGAGGACGATCCGGTGTATGCGCCGTAAAGCCTGGGAGGAAATAGCGTGCAGGACCGCATATTCCGCGCCCTCCACGTCCATTTTCATCAGGTCCACCTCGCCGCCCGCCCTCTCGAGCAAGTCGTCGAGACGGATGGTCGGGACCGCTACGGAACCCTTGTCTCCCTTTACTCGCTCACGCAACAGCGAGTTTGTACCACTGCCTCGACCGGCCACGTACAGCAAAGCTTCGCCAGGATCAGCCGATACAGCCGCCGCATGGACCACCACGTTGTTCAAGTGGTTGAGCGCAATGTTGGCGTTCAAGTGCCGGAGATTCTCCGGCGCCGGCTCGACCGCGTGCACCCTCGTTTTGGGACCCGCTAACGCCGCTCGGACGGTGAACGACCCTTTGTGGGCACCTAGGTCGAGAACTGTCCAACCTTCCCGGACGCCGAAATCAGCGTCCGGCTCATAAACCCGGTCCAACCATACCTCGTTCAGGACTCGGACGTCGTGGGAGCCCGCCTGCATGCGAAAGACGGCTCCGGAACGGAGATTGTAGGTGACGGCGCCGTCCCGCGATGGCGGCCCAAACCGGTTCTGCAGGGCATCAAGCCAGTTTCGATAGATCAGCGGCATCCGAGCCGCTCGCTGCACTTTATCCCAAGCGGGTATCGACATCGCTTTATAACTACCGCGCATAGAAGTCGCCACTTGTATTCTTCCTCTTCGCCGACTGTTTCAGTCCGCTGCACGCACGAACATCACAGTTGCGATATCGTCGGCCTTGTCTGCTCTGCTCCACTATGAGCCCCGCCTCCACGAGCAGGCCAATGCACCGACGTGGGTTGCAAAACGTGTTATGCAATTCGCAAACGGTCAGACGTCGCGACGAAGCAAATCATCGAGGGCCCTGTCTTCCCCTGCGGAGATGTTCAATCTGAAGAAGGTAGTCCTCGATAATCGCCGTCCAAGTCAAAGCTCGTACGCACGAACTGGACTGCTCGATCCGAATACTGCTGCGGGCTGCGCAGTATCGCTGAGATGCCGCGGGCAATGCTGTCCGGGGTCGGGTCGACGATGATCGCGGCGTCCGCGGCTTGCAGCTTGTGCGCGATCGAGCAGAAGACCGACACGACGCTGGGAACCCCATACGCCAACGCCTCGACCAGGGCGAGACTGTAGGCCTCCCAGCGCGACGGGTGCACGTAGGCGACCGCACGCCGCAGAAAGTCGACTTTGTCGGACCCGTCCAATTGTCCACCCACGGTTACAGCATCGGTGACTCCCGACGCCTGTGCAATTCTCTCGATGTCCTCGGCGTCATCCTCCGATCGCCTCCCGTGCAATCGGAGAGGCCGTCGGTCTGGTGCCGCGAGACGACTCATCGCATCCACCAGCAAGTCGAGACCCTTGTGCTTTATGTCATATCGCCCGATCCAGGCGAGGTAGCCACCCGTCCCGCCGTCCCACCGTTCGGCTGGCAGGTCGAACCCGGTTGGTGCAACGAGCCAACGAGCGTTCGGCGCCACCTCCGCGGCGTCCAGCGTCTCGCTGTTGAAAAAGACGTGGACGGCCAGCGACCTTTCGAGGTAGGGGCGCTCTACAGGCAGCCACGCTTGCTTTCTGTGACGTCGTCTGCCGCGAGCCCGCCTGTCGTAACCTCCATGCGGCATGACGATGTAGGGAACGCCGCGGCGAAGCGCGGTCCAAGCCGCAACTACATTACTTGGAATGTAGGTAGAGTGCAGTACCAATACGTCGTCGGCCGCAAGGGCGGCGGCCAACCGTCGAGGCATCCTGACCAGACCTGCGCCGGTATGCTTCAGCGGGATGATCGGAATCGCGGGATTGCGCAGGGGCGATTGCGACTCGAGATCGGCATCGTATATGACGGCGACATCGCAACCAGCGTTGTAGGCCGCACTCGCCCAGTTCCACATGGCTCGCGTAGGGCCACCATCGCCGGCGAGCGCGCGGGGATAATAATGAACCAATCTCATGTTGTCCGGAGCGTCACCCGCCAGGGTGGGCGGCCAGTGTCGGTATCTATGTGAGCGGCCTCAAAAGCATCACGCGATGCACTTGGATCACAGCGTCCGAGCTGTGCTGACGGTGGAATTCTAGCCTATAGCCTAACAGGCGGCGCGTGAATCCGCGCTGGTCAGCCGGCCACCTGAGGCAGATAGTCCGCATTACGGCCGGCGCCTCCCGCTTCGCTGCGGCCTTCGTACTCACGGAGGGCCCTTGAGAATTGCCACCGCGCATTGACGCTTCTCAACGATCCGGCCACGCCAAACCCCCAAGCCACGCCCTTCGCGCCGGCGAGATACGCACCGGCCAGTCCGAAGAAAAAAGTCAGCGCTGCGTCAATGCACCTCGTACGGAGGCTCCTTCTGGCTGCCGCCAGGCAATGAAGACCGATCGAAGCGCCGAAAGTGGAGGCATAACCCATATAGGAAATCAGAAGGGGCGGCACCAATGATCGCCCAGCGTCCCAATTCGCGCGCAAGACGGACTCGCCGATACTGCGGGGTACAAACAGGACAATCATGCCCCAGGCGAGCACTCCCGTAGTCAACCCGAGAGAGAGCCGTCGACACCCGTGCGCCAACCGCCTCGGAGAATCGCGCAACAATCGGACGCCCTCGGCCGTTGCGACAAGCCCCACGCCGCCGAACATAACGTTGAGCGGGCCGAGCAGGATTTCGGCCGCTCGCAGACGCCCCAGCTCACCGAGACCGGCAATTCCTCCAATTGCAAAGACGGTCATCATCGAAACGCCGGTCGTGATTGCGAATTCTGCGAAGAACCGCGGGGCAATATCGCTGTGGGATCGAAGCCAGGTGACGGCAGCAATCGGGCCGCCGGGAAGGAGTTTGAGCTGCAACAGGCCAACGGCTGCGGCAACGCATCCCGCGGCCGCCCAACTCAACGTGAACCACGTAACAGAAGCAACGCCCGCTTCCCTCAAGAGCGCGAACGCCGTAAACATCACGGCTGCCCACGCAGCATCGCTCAGGAACGCGGCATCCCACGTTTTCGCGCCAGCAGGGCGAAGCGCGACACGTCTTGCACCAGGAGGAATGGCAGCGAGACCCCAAGGATGGTGAGCACAGTCCCGACGGACCCCCCAGTATGGCGCCCGCAATAAGAGAACCGGCCCCGATGACGATCCCGGCCAGCAGCGCTGTTCCGGCCGAGCGCTTGATGCCATCACGCCACTCGTGCGCCGACAGGGCACTGTGGCGGATGACGAGCAACTCACTGGCTACCGACCGAACGCCTCCCAACGAAAACGTGAACGTCGCGTACGCGACACTGAACGCGCCAAGATCCCGAACGCCAACGGTCCTGGCGACCAGGAGGCCAAGCAGGAAGTTGGTGCCGCTCGAGAGCAGCTGGTCCGCAAGGGCCCACCCGAACCGCCGGACCACGCTCCCGGCGCACTCTGCTGCAACGTCCCGCATGTCCCCGAACAACCCGGCGAACCCGGTCGAGCGTGGCCCCTGCGAGAGCAGACCCGACACCGTTGAGGCCCTGCGCCAAAGCGAGCCGCGCGTCGTCATGCCAGGGACGGCGATGCCGAGATTGCAGTGGTGTTGAGAACAGACGCGAACGTCATTTCATGCCACGCAACCGGTGCGCCCGGTTGACGCAAGCGCTACCAGGATCTCGATGGCGATATCCTGTGGTGACCGCGTCGCGTCCAGCGTTTTGAAGTTAGGCACGCGCAGAGAGGACCAGGCGAGCAGCTCTTGTTCAATCTGTGAGAGCGTCAGTTCCTGCTTACGCCCCCTGATGACACGCGGCGGGGCGGCCAGGTTCACAATCAGGTGTGGACGCGGCAACAAACGCAGAACCGCGCGCGCCAACAGATCGGGTCCGTGAAATTTCATGGCCTCTGGTTGGACGATATACCCATACATCCAACGGTCGCCAACGATAAGGAGGCCCCGTTTGAGGGCTGGCCGAACGGATTTCAGGTAAGCCAGCCAGCATCTGACAGCGTTTCTGACGAGGCGGATCCAGCCAAGCATCGCAGATCCGCCCCCGCGCGCTTTCGGAGGCGGCACCGATGTCGGGCCCGGCGCCGCTGGCCACCGACCATCCAACGGCGGAAGAAAGTGAAAGTACGCGGCCGGCCCTCGATAGTGGGCGAGCAACGCACGTGCGACGGAAGTCTTGCCGACTCCATCCGGTCCGACGAGGACGACAAAGCGTCCTGGCGCATCTGAAACGGGCGACATCCCAATCAAGCCCCTCGGTTGGCGAGGACGACACTAGAACATTTACGAGTTCACGTCGTACTGGACAGAAAACGGTTGGAGCCACACAATGCGGCAGACACACCGGCATGATGTCGATCACTCACCGCCGCATCAATGCAAGCACATCCTCGCGCAGCCAGCCATGATCGGTTTATGCCTGCCGCAGACGCAGACTCGACTTCCGGGCATGCGACCGCTGGTCGGCGGCTGATCCTGGCCCGGTTGGCTTCACGCAAAAGACCAGGAAGCAGCGCCGTCGTCGACCAGAAGGCGAAGCCCAGTGGTCCCGCATGTATCCCTTCGGGCGAGGTGACTCCGCTGAGCAGGGCAACGGAGAGCAATCCAGCCGCAGCAACGGCGCTCGGTCGCCCGCTGGCGAGCGACAGCAGACGCATGGCAAACCAGACCAACGAGCCGCACAGCACCAGGTAGACAGCCGCTCCGAGGATTCCGCCGCCCACCAGCACTTCAAAAAACACGGAATGGGCGTTGCCGAGACCAGGATTGTATTCGGGTGCGTAAACGCGAGACGCCGCGTAATAGCCGAGGCCAGTTAGCGGCGCCTCACGCATCACAATACTGGTCAGGTGCTGCCAGAGTGGGATGCGATCGCTCATGGAGCCGATACTCTGCGCGTCCCGCACCACAAAGTCAGTGGTGGACGTCATCGCGTCCATCGCGAATAGGCCGAACGCGAACGTGACGAGCGGCACGATGAGCTGTCTGACTCGCAACTCTCTACCCTGCATGAAGCCGATCACCAGGAATGACAGCAAGGCGACGTAGGCGCTTCGCGTGCGTGATGCGACCAGCAGCCCACCAAACAGGGACAATGCGCCCCAGAATATGGGCGCACGTAATGGAGGCAGGCTGCGACAGGCAGAATACCAGCCCGATTACTGCCACACTACCGACATCGGTAAGGTTGTTACCAACAACGCGTGTCTGCCCAATCACGATACCCGTGTCAATTGCTGTATCACCAGCCACGAGTTCTGGCGAGAGCACGAGTGCCGCAACGATGGCTGCTGCGAGAAGGCTCACGCCGATAAACAGATGTCGCAAGCACGCCGACGTACCAAACCGATGTGTGAACACCCAGATGAAACTCAGCATGACCGCGAACTGTCCAAGAGTGAAAGCGGTCAGGAGGGGTCCCGGCGATTCCCAGGCGGACAGCGTCAACGCTGCGATGAACAGCGCACCAAGGACCTGGGCAGGGTTGACGGCAGGAACGATGCCGCGCCGCAGCACTGCCGGGTACAGGCGCGCCAGCACCCACAGGCCGCCACAGGTCCAGACCGCCACATGCACGATCACGACAAGATCGATCGCTCCGGTCAGCGATGCATACGGATCACGCCCGCGGAACTTGGGAGGACCGGACATCAGCGCCAGAAACAGCAGGCTGTCAAACCAATTCGGAGCGGCGGCGAAGCAAGTCGAGGTGGACGCCATACCGTGAAGGTCACCGTTCAGGCGTCACCGCGATCCAACCAAGTGGGGTTGACCGTTGAGCCCTCAACGGTGACAGCTGGAGCTGTTGTTAGCGGATTCTGCACGCAGCCGAGAGTGGCTGTGGACTGCTCCAACATACACGCTCGAAGAACGCGCTGAACCTCATCTACCATGACGCTCAACGGCAAACTCTCATTGAGCACATGACCGGCCCGTAACCGGCATACGAATGCCCTGTACGCGTGCTTCTGGCGCATGAGCTCTGAACGCCCACCCTCTTCCTTGCGGTGCCCGAGCACGACAGGTTCTGAATCGAGCAAGAAGGCAAGATCTGGCTTCGGAAGCAGCCACGACAACGCGCGCGCTAGCCGCGGTCCTGCCCTATAGCCATAAGGCTGGGGGTCGACAACCAGATCGAAATACGTGTGACTGGACACCAGAATGTAGCCTTTGGCCCTGAGATGCACCCATCGAGTCCAGTAATTCACCAGCCAGTTCACGGCCAGAACGACGAGGCTCAAGGCAGAGCCGATCGGCCCACGACCCGGTCCCTCGTTCGGGCTTGTGGCCAGTTCGGCGTCTTGCGCCGGCGCCATGCCGCGAGGGCACCAATCGATCGCTTTGATGTTCGTGTACGGACACACGGCAAGGCGATCAACGATGTCGTTCGCAAAGGCGGATTTCCGCTTGCGGTCCGAACCGAAAATCGCAATCCACGGTACGGGCGGCGCGAATCGACGTCTGAGTTCCGCGACGACAAACGCGAGGTAGCGCTCGCTCGTACACACGGGGGACCTGAAGCAGGCTCGCCACCAGACGGCCCTCCGCAAGGGCTGAACCCAATTCGCCGAGATCTCGGGGCAGCCGTCGGCGGCAGCGCGCCAGAGGCGGCGGCCCCACCTGTTGCCGGCGGCCTTTATCAGCGCCTGCTCAAGCGCAACGCCATCGGCCTCGACGGCCTGACGAATCACCGGTGCATATCGCTTCTTGAAGAAGCCTCCCCAGAGGGCACTCGTCAACCAGCAGATCACGGCCTCGTGCGCTATCCTCGGCACAGGTCGTCCTTGTGCTGAGAATTGCCGGACGTCGAGAATTGTTTCAGTTGGCAGATAACAGGCACCCTGCCATTCGATTGTTCGCACCAAATCGATGTGTCCCCAATCGAAGAAGTACCCTGTCGAATAGGAGTATCTGATAATCCGGACCGGCGGGCCGAGATGACGAATCAAAGTGCGTTCGGCGAGTTCCGGGTCGCCAACGAGCAAATCGATGTCGCCGCCCCGCTCAACATTCCCAAACAGATCCTCCTCATTGCGTAGGACGACGTAGTTCGGCAACTCGCGAAGATATCGCGTGAGAGCGGCTCGAGGGATCGACGTCTCCGGCGCTGGCGCTCCACCAACCGTACCCGTTTGCGACGGCATGAGCCCCACCTAATTGTTCCGAGTACCGGCACGGATATCGTACCGAACCGCTCCTGACAATTGGAGCAAGAGCCGCCACACAAACCGAGGATTGTTGATTAAGTAGCGACGCCACAGGCGACGCGGCTCGGTGGCAAGACGGAACAACCACTCCAGGCCGGATCGCTGCATCCAGGGAGGTGCTTGCTTCGTCACACCGGCATGGATGTCGAACGCGGCGCCGACGCCTATCAACACGGCGGCAGGTAATCGGCTCACGTACCGAGCCATCCAGCGCTCCTGTTTCGGCGTGCTGAGTCCAATCCAGATGATATCCGGCTGCGCCGAGGCAATCGTGTCGATCATCGCCTGTTCTTCAGTGCCGGTGAGCTCCCGAAACGGCGGTGACCAGGTTCCGGCAATGATCAGACCCGGAAAGCGTGTCTGCAACCGCGCGGCAAGGCGCTCGGGGACGCCCTTGCCGCCGCCATAGAGAAAGTGACGGTAGCCCTTCGCCACTGAGGCCTCACAACAGGCGAGCAGCAGATCGGGCCCGTAGACTCTCTCAACCCGCCGGTGGCCATGGAGCCACGACAGCCACACCATTGGCATGCCGTCCGGCGTCACCAGACCCGCACCGTTGTGAATCTTGCGAAGTGCGGGGTCCGCCTGGCTTTCCATAACACCGTGGACGCCCGTGACACACACGTAGCGACTGGCGCCCGTGGCAATCCACTTGTCGATCGTCGCCAGGGCGTCTGCCATGGTGATCGCACTGATGCCGACCCCGAGCACGTTGACGCGTTCAGGCGCATCGCGCTGCACAGCGGTCCAATCCTCCTGCGATGCGTCGAGCCGCACGGCGGCGTTCGGGTTCACGTTCCGGCGCTCGTAGAACTCGCGCCTACCAGCGTGCGTGCCAGCTGCGATTCGATCCATGGATACGTTCGGGCGAGCCCCTCCTCCAACGAAATCTGCGGTTCCCAGCCGAGAACCTGCCGCAGCCTGGAGTTGTCGGAGTTTCGGCCGCGCACGCCCTGAGGGCCTGGGACATGTTTCTTGACGACCGTAATTCCCGCCACCGCCGCCACCAGGTCGGCAAGCGCGTTGATCGAGATGAGGCGATCCTGGCCGAGATTCAGCGGCTCGTGGTAATCGGACCGCATCAGCCGGAAGATGCCCTCCACGCAGTCGTCGATGTAGCAGAACGAACGCGTCTGCTCGCCGTCGCCCCAAATCTCGACTTCCGGAGTGTCGGACAGCTTGGCCGCCGCAACCTTCCGACACAGGGCGGCCGGTGCCTTCTCGCGTCCCCCATCCCACGTTCCCAGCGGCCCGAAGATGTTGTGGAAGCGGACAGTTCGGGTCTCCAGGCCGTAGTCTTCACGGTAGTGTCCGCAGAGCCGCTCCGTAATCAGCTTCTCCCATCCATACCCGTCCTGGGGTGCCGCCGGGTAGGCATGGTCTTCGCGAAGCGGCTCGACGTTCGTGTCGATCTGTCGATACTCGGGGTACACACACGCCGACGATGTGTACAGATAGCGACGCACGCCGTTCTCACGCGCGGCGTCCAGCGTGTGCGTGCTGATCAGAATATTGTTGTGGAGAATCTCCGCGTGATGGCAGGAGATGAAACCCATCCCCCCCATATCCGCCGCCAGCGCGTAGACTTCCTCGATGCCGCGGGTGGCCTCCAGGCAGTTCTCCCAGCGCCGCAGGTCGAGAAGCTGGAATTCATCGGCAACAGTGTGCGCGTACTCCGGATGCTTGAGATCGACCCCCCGTACCCAGATACCCGTGGTTTTTGAGAAATGCCACAAGGTGGTGCCCGATGAAACCGCCGGCACCGGTGACGAGCACTCGGACTCCCGAGCTCCGTGAGGTAGACATGAACGACTCTCCATCGGGCCAGACGACCCGTGCGTATTTTACGTGGCGCCCTTACCGTTCAGCAACGGTTCCGCCCCGTTTCACGGCCGAGCTGTGCCGAATTACTCTTGGCAACACTTGACCAAACGGCAGGCCGTCAGGAGGGAATACCGACATGCCTGGGCGGCGCAGAATTACGGTGCTGCGGTTGCGCATCGAAGGTGCGGCGG
Organism: uncultured Acidobacteriota bacterium; assembly: GCA_963750995.1. Taxonomy (GTDB): domain Bacteria; phylum Acidobacteriota; class Vicinamibacteria; order Vicinamibacterales; family UBA2999; genus CAVVST01. Next base: position 205,527 of record CAVVST010000002.1, read on the forward strand.
GTCAAGACACCCCGCAGGCTGACACGGCTTCCGACTTGGGCACGCACGTATTCCCATGTCAGGATCATCACACCGAAAGTGACGGGCACAATCGCATATACCGCTCCGCGACCAGACAGCCCGAAGTACGGCAAATACGCTAGCAGTGAGCCGATTTGAAATAACGGGGCAGGGAGCCACAGGCGAGGAATTACGAACGCGAGGGTCAGCGTCATGATGTCGGCGACAAAGAAATATCTGTCGTGCATCTTCGGAAGCAGATACGGCATGAGAGCGCCAGACAATGCAGCGACAAGCACGATGGTGCGCGCAGTGGGTTCGAGCCTGAGAGAGCTTCCGGCGATCGCGATGCCCGCCAATCCAGCCGCCGAGAATCCGATAAACAGTCCCGTCCTGTAGTCGACGAGGTCCAGGGCGCTCACTATCCTCCACGGATTGGGAGAGTGCATGGCGAGCTCAGAAAAAAAATCGGCTTGGCCTTCGTAGATAGTGACAAGTTCGAACCACGGGCGGCCTGCGATAGCGGCAGGCACCATCATCAACAGATACACCATGGGGATCAGGATCAGCTGCCGGATTCTGATTTGCCTTGCGAGAATCAAGTAGAGCAGCACGGGCGAAAGAAACATCGCCTGGAGCTTGAATGCGACGGCGACGCCGAACATCGACGCGGCAGCGACTGGTGCCCTCATGATCGCGAACAACACGAATAGGGCCAGGAACGACGTGTAAATAGAATCAGCCTGACCCCACGCGAAGGCATTGACGAGTGGAGTCGGTGCGACCCACACGACCGCACCGGCGGTCGCCGCGCGGCTGTAGCTCCCTGACGAGCGGAGAACGATTTGATGAATCGTGAGCGATAGGAGTGCGATGAAGGGGAGATTTATCAGCTTTATTGCCGCGACTTGACCAACCAACGGCACCAGCCAGCTGGCGAAGTACATGAGGTAAATGTACGGTGGCGTGTAGTCCGCGAACTCACCCGATAGGCTCGCCAGTCCGCCTGCCTGAACAGCGTCCATCCACGGTATGAAGTAATTCGCCAGGTCGCCGGTGGCCACTCCGGCGGTGAAGTTCCGTATCGGCAGCAGGGCGACTGCGGCAGCAATGCCCGCGAGCGGCAGCAGCAATACTGGGAACGAATCAGGGTCCAGCCGGAGATTTGTCAGAAGCTTGGACATAGGCAGGCTCCCTCAAGAGTGCTGCTGCCCACGGCAAGGGCCGGCGCGTGGGCGAGAGGGCGATAGGGTGCGGTTGGTTCCCACCGGCGTCACGGGTTGATGTGGCGATTCGAGCCAGGCCTCAGAGCCGGAAATACGGGGGCGTCACGTTGTTACGGGTGCCCTGCCGTGGTGCCGGGGGGCGCCGGCACCGACCAAAGTGCGAGCCACCTGCTCCTCAATCCAGGGGTAGGTCCCGGCCAGTCCCTCCTCGAGCGAAATCCGCGGCTCCCAACCCAAAACCTGGCGCAGCTTGGAATTGTCGGAGTTTCGGCCGCGCACGCCCTGTGGGCCTGGCACATGCTTCTTGATGATCGAAATACCGGCCACCGTCGCGACTAAATCCGCCAGTGCGTTGATCGAAATCAAGCGGTCCTGACCGAGATTCAGCGGCTCATGGTGCTCGGATCGCATCAAACGATAAATACCCTCGACGCAATCGTCGATGTAACAAAACGACCGCGTCTGCTCGCCGTCGCCCCAAATCTCGACCTCGGGATTCTCCGTCAGCTTCGCGGCGGCGACCTTGCGACACAGGGCGGCTGGCGCCTTCTCCCGTCCCCCGTCCCACGTTCCAAGCGGCCCGAAGATGTTATGGAAACGGACCGTCCGCGTTTCCAGGCCATGGTCTTCACGGTAATGTCCGCACAGCCGCTCTGTAATCAGCTTCTCCCAACCGTACGCATCCTGTGGCGCCGCGGGATACGCTTCGTCTTCGCGAAGTGGCTCGACGTTGACGTCGACCTGTCGATGCTCCGGGTAGACACACGCCGAGGATGTGTACAGATACCGACGAACGCCATTTTCACGCGCGGCGTCGAGGGTATGCGTGCTGATTAAGATGTTGTTGTGCAATATCTGCGCGTGATGCGACGAGATAAACCCCATCCCGCCCATGTCCGCCGCCAGGGCGTAGACCTCCTCGATCCCGGCCGTGGCTTCCAGACACTGCTCCCACCGTCGCAGATCGAGAATCTGGAATTCGTCGGCGACCGTGACGGCATAGTCCGGCCGCTTCAGGTCAACGCCCCTGACCCAGTATCCGTGTTCCTTGAGAAACGTGACGAGATGGTGTCCGATGAAGCCGCCGGCACCGGTGACGAGGACGCGCACTCCTGAACCTCTCGAAATAGACATGACGAGCTCTCCATCGGCCAGGGCTATTGTCTTGCGATGTTACGTCGCGCCATTGCCGCTCAACACGGCGGGAAACGTCCTTATCAAGATCTGGGCATCCATCGCGAGTGACCATCGATCGATGTACTCGAGGTCGAGCTCCACCCACCGCTCGAAATCAAGGTTACTGCGACCCTGCACCTGCCACAAACAGGTGATTCCAGGTCGCATACTGAAGCGCCGCATGTCAGACGGTCGAGTAATGCGATGAACGTCGCGCCACGGCAGCGGTCGCGGGCCGACGAGAGACATGTCCCCGATCAGCACATTCCAAAGCTGCGGGATCTCATCGATAGATGATTTACGTAGAAACCGCCCTAACGGAGTGATCCGCGGGTCGTTGCGAATCTTGAAGACTGGACCGCGCGCTTCGTTCCGCTCCTCTAGCAAGGCTTGAAGCCGGTCGGCATCGGCAGACATGGATCGGAATTTGTACATGCGGAACGGACGCCTGCCGAGCCCGGCTCGCCCCTGGGTGAACACGATAGGACCGGAACTCGTCAGCTTAATCGCCGCCGCCACGATCAGCATAAGCGGAGTCAACAGAAGCAACGCGATCGTTGCACCCACGATATCGATCGCGCGCTTGATCAGGAGTTGCGGCCCGTCCGGCGTCACGTGCATGGCGACGAACGCGCGGTCGCCGTGGAGGTCGTATCTCGGAAACGCGACCGTATGCTTAAACATGTCCGCCGCGTATTTGGCTTGGACCCCCGCGCGCTCGCACACGGTGATCGCGTACTGAATCCGGTCATAGCGGGATTTGACCGGAAGGGCGACGACGACTTCGTCAATCACATCCCGCATAAGCAACTGCTCGAGCTGATCGAGCGGCGCGAACGGCGGCAGCGGGGCCCCTCCACGCCAAGGAGCGTCGCTCGACGCGTCATCGAGGAATGCGACGACTTCGTATCTGTGCAGCCCCTGAAACTGGATGTCCTCGTAAGCGCGGCGTGCGATATCACCAGTGCCAATAATGACGGCGCGACGCGGATGCCGTCGGTGCACGCGTTCGAGCGCCCGTCGAGACGTCCGAAACAACAAACACAGAGTCAGCGACGCAAGCCAGAACCGGGGCAGGCTCGAGACCACCGCAGTCTCGCCGGTCAGCAAAAACGCGAACGCCAAGCCGGATCCCGTCGACGTGGCGGCCAAAACGCGAATCGCCTCGGCCTCAGGCCGACGGATGCGAGAGACCTCGTAGAGGCCGTAGAGGTAGAAAACTAGGGGCCACATGCCCGCGACCAGGAGCACGAACAAAACGTTTCGTCCGGTCATTGGCATCGACAGAAAACTGCCGAGCCCGCCGTCGCCAACGGAGGGATGGGCGCTCACTAGCGCGAGCGCGGCTACCGACCCGCCAAGGGCGTCGAACCAGGCGATAAGGCCGGCGCCTCGCACGCGCTCGGTCTGGCTGCGGTCGCCTCGGACAGTGTGCCGTTCCTGGGAGGGTAAACCGGAGGAGGGAACGACGTCGTCTGAAACTGAAAAGGTGGCAGTCGTATCCTGCAAGAGGGTGTTAGGGATGCAGAATCAAGGCCACGTCGCGTAAATGACGTCATAATGTTGCCGACAAGACACATTGGCACTCTTGATGTGTTAGCTCTCCTTTCTTCCGTGTCATCACTAATCGGGTGTCACGTAATTTTTATTCACCCGCGTAGTCAAACCATACGTTCGACTTCCGACTTTTCTACTCCTCCCGCGGGTGCTCCTGAATCAACGGCAGCGGGCCACGGCGAAGGTCGCCGTCGCGCGGGAGAGGCCACACCCGAGCAGCCAGAGCCACTCGCCGATCTGGGAGGTATTCTTGCGGAGGGCAGACTAATGTCACCGAATGAGGAGACTTTCTCCACTTTGTCTACCTGCCCGAAAGCGTTGGTCCGGAGCCTCCGGCTGCCCATCATTGATCTCTCGGAGGGCGCTTTCACGAAGCTGCAATTGCTGATGCCGGGCGAAACTGCGGCCCCCGGCAGGGCAACGGACAGACCGGAACGCCCACCCCGCAGAGCGCGAGTGCGGCGTTCAAGATGGAGAGATTGATCGAATTTGCTTTGGGGTGAAAAAGGTTCAGCAGTATCCTGCACCGATTGACCAAGCGTACCACAATGTTTTGGATGCTCATGGGGGTGACGGCTGCCATCCTGGCGTTGGGCAGCGCTGCGCTGGCTGCCGGCATCGAACAGGCGGAGAGCGTGCGCAACGCCGACCTGTAGCGTTTGGTGGATACGACGACTCCCTTCCGACAACAGGAACCCCGACCTACCGAATCGTGTGCCCTGACCCACTCAGACAGACAGGTGCCTGTAAGCGCGCAGCGTGCGGAACTCTCTACTGAATCAGCCATAAGCTGAAGTTGCGCCACGCCGAGCTCGGCGCGACGAACGTGAAGAACAGAAAGAGCCACATGAACGCGCCGATGCCGCCCCAGAGCGACACAGGGTGGATGCGACCCATCGTCAATCGATCGTGAATCGCGCTCAGCGATAACAGGACGAGGTTGCTGATCGGTGCGAGGATGCCCCCGCCAACTTGGAACGCTGGATAGTGACCGACGACATGCGCGATAGGCGCACCAGCTATTGGGCCGAGCATTGCCAGCGCCATGAGCCGCTTATGCACGTCAGGGCGGCGCCTGGACCACAGGGCTGCCCCTACCAGCGCGGCGAATAACCCAAAGGCATTTGCGGGCGCGAGAATAAGCGCCGGGTCCACGGCCGTGCCCCGCCGCACTAGATCTCCGCTGAGATCGAATCCCCGCCGTGCCTCTTCGACATTCGTGACGAATCCGGAGACGACAAACACAATCCCGACCAGGAGTCCAACCACCCCAAGGCGTCGATGTGTTGAGGTGCGACCGGTGGCGACGAGTGTTGTCTGCGCCAGAAACAAAAGAACCCACGCCGACGACGCAATGGTGTGCGTCGCCACAAACGCCGTCATCGGCAGTGGCAGGTTTCGGCTCGTGGGGTCGATGATCGACGGTCCGAAACCGGCAAGACAGATCAGAACGACGAGGATTCCAACCGCGATATAGAACTTGTGCTCGCCTGCGCGCCGGTGTGTCGTGACGTTCGGCGCCGACGCTACTGCGACACCAGCCCCCATTGGCAATCCTCCCTCAGACGCCGCGTAGCAGACATTGATGGCCCTTAGACGGGACATGTGAACTGGTAGTCACAGCGGAACAAAAATACAGGCGTGCGCACCGTCGTGCTGTCCCGTTTTGCACAAGGTCACAGACGTATACGGTCGCCACGCAATGTCTTGAAAATCACGGCCCCGACAGAACACGTCACGTCGACTCCGTCCATATCCGCTTGATGGCCACAATCAACTCGGCTGCAGCAGACTTGTGGAAGAAGCCTGATGCGCCGGCCGCCAGCGCCTCATCCCTGAAGGCCTCGTCGGTCATGGCGGTGATCACGATGACCTTCGCGCGCGGATGGTTCTGCGTGATCCGGCGGCAGACATCCAGCCCACTGACGTCCGGCAGGTTCAGGTCCACGACGATCACGACCGGTTGAAGCTGTGCGGCGGCGGCGGCGGCCTCGCGGCCCTCGCCGATGACGCCAACCACGTCGCAGTCGGGCGAAAGCACGTGGCCGAGCGCCCGCGCGACACCTGGATGATCCTCGACAAGCAGGACGCGGGGACGAGCCGGCACTACGGACCCGGGCGAAGGCCAGCGCCGCGGGAGGCGTGAAAAGCCAGCAGATGATCGAGCAACAGTTGCGTGTCGATCCCCTTGACAAAGAACGCGGCCGCTCCCGCATGCTCGATCGCTTCCGCGATCTCGTTCCGAGGCAGCGTCGACACGCCGAGGATCCGGATGTCGGGAAGTTCAGCGTGGATGCGCACCGTCGCCTCGACGCCGTCCATGTGCGGCATCGAGACGTCCATGAGGATGACATCCGGCCGCAGCGTATACGCGTGGGCGATAGCCTCGAAACCGTTGGAGGCATCGCCGACCACCGAGAACTCCGGCCGCTGATGAAGCATCTCACGCAGCGCCTGCCTGACCGGCGCGTGATCGTCGACGATGAGAATCCTGAGGGCGTCCGGCGACGCGCGACCATCGTCGACCGCCGATGCCGTTCCGACATGGGCGAGGCTCAACTCGTTCGCGGCGGCGACGTTACCCTGCACCGCCTCCCGCGGCACGACAAGGCGGACGCGAGTCCCCGATCCGGGAGAGCTCTCGACGTCCAGGCGGCCGCCGAGCAGCGTCAACCGCTCCCGGATGCGGAACAACCCCCAGCCCATCTGGGCGGCATTCGATCGATCGTGCAGTCTCGCCGGCTCGAATCCGACCCCCTGATCCGTTACGGTGATGCACAGCTGATCGTCGGCATCGAGCTCCAACCGCAACGAGACGCGATCCGTCTGCGCGTATTTGACGGCGTTGAAGAGCAGCTCTCGGACCGACTCGAAGAGCAGCGTGCGGACATCTTTCTGCGCGGAATCCGCGCGCGGATCGGCGCTGACGTCGACACTCAGCTTGTACTTTTCTTGCGTCCACTTCGCCAGCCACGTGAGGGCGGCAGGAAGTCCGGAACGTTGCAAGACGGGAGGAAACAGCTCTACGTTCAGCGACCGCGCGACGGCGATCGCTTCGTCGAGCTGCTGCTTGGCCTCCGCAAGCAGCTCGCTCGGTGCAGTTCGGGCCTCGTGCTCCCGCTTCAGCTGGTGTTCGAGGTTCAACGCCACGATGACCAGGAGCTGCTGGAGCCCATCGTGCAGCGTCCTGGCGATCTGCTCGCGCGCATGGTGTTCGGCGAGCGTCAGGTCCCGCGCCATCCGACTCAGTTGCGTCGTACGGTATTCCAGTTCGTTCGTGCGCTCCTGAAGGGCCGCCGCGGCACGCTGGCGTTCGGTGATGTCGGTCACGAACGCGAACACCTGTCCGCCGCCCGGCGTGGGCACGTGATTGATGGTGACTTCGATCGGGAACCTCGACCCGTCGCTGTGTATGCCGACGAGGTCGAAGGCGCCCGCAGAGCTCGTGCCAATACGAAAAAGGCCTGGTATCAAGCACTCGATCGGCTGGCCGATCAGCTCTCCGGCGGACCAGCGGAACATCACCTCGACCGCACGATTCGTAAAGACGAGCATCCCCCGCGCGTCTGCCGACGCGATGCCCTGCGTGGCGGTCTCGAGCAGCGTTCGCAGCGTGCGATCGTATTCCTCGTCGCGACGCGCCTGGAGATCCTCCTCCGTCCTGCGGCGCTCAGTGATGTCCAGTTCGAGTCCAGTGAGCCGCGTGACGTGCCCAGTACCGTCGCGGTCGGCTCGTCCCAGGCTCTGCACCCATAGCAGGGCGCCATCAGGGCGCAGAAACCGGTAAGTGTGATCCCACCTGTCCCCCGTCCGCAGGATGTCTTCGTACATGCCCAGGATGCCCGGGCGGTCTTCGACGTGCACACGCTCGAGCCAGGTCTCGAATAATGGCGGTTCTTCCGGAGTGAACCCGAATCGCGTACGGAAGGTGTGATCCCAATCGGCGTCATTGGTGCGGAGGTCCCATGTCCAGGAGCCCCCTGCCGACGCTTCGAGCGCAAGGCTCAGCCGCGTTTTCTGCTCGCGGAGTGTCGCTTCGGCGCGGCTGCGCTCGACGGCGTCCCAGGTCCGCTGGGCGACGTCGCGAACGAACTCAATTTCCCTTGGCGTCCAGGCGCGCGGTGCGTCATGGTTGGCACCGAACGCGGCCACCATCTGCCCGTCTTTGAACAGCCCCAGGCCGACAAACGACGCGATCTGCTGCGACCGGAACGCCGCCCGGTCCTCGTCGCTGAGCCGCTGATCCGCTTGCACGTCGCTGACGACGATGATTTCGCCGCGCTGGATGGGCTCGCGCAGCGCGGCTGTGCCCATGGTGACTCGCAGCGGCCATCCGACAAGCGGCTCGACGCCTCTGGTGTGCTCGCGCCGAATGATGTATTCGCCGCCCTCGAGTTCCGCGTAGGCGGCGCGGGCGGCGCCGAGGTAGTCGCCAAGCTGCCGTGCGGCAGTTTGCTGGATGGCCGAGGCGTCGCTCAACCCGCGGAGCTCGTCGCTCAACCGGAGCAGGAATGCCAGCCGTTCTTCGTTCGCCCGCAGTTCGGCTTCCGCCTTGCGGTGCTCCAGCGTCGCCCAGACTCGATCCGCGACTCCCTGGACGAGGGCAATCTCGTCGGGCATCCACAGGCGTGGCGAGCGGCTGTGAATTCCGAAAGAGGCGACGAACCGGCCGTCCTTGATAAGGAGCGGACAGATGTAGGCCCTGATACCCGCCGCCGCCAGCGCCACGCGCTCCTCTGCCGTGTGCGACCCGGCCGACGTGTCATTGACCGCCAGCGTCCAGCCCTTCAGGATGTCTGCCGTGCGGCTGCCGCCCAGACGGCTCCACGGGAATCGGCCGGCCATCGAGGGCACACCGTCCACGTAGTCGTGGACGACGGTGCAGTCGTCGCCCTCGATCTCGCAGTAGGCCACGCGATTGACGCGGAGGTGTGTGCCGAGCAGGCGGCATGTCTCGTGAACAATTTGCGCAGGATCGGGTAACTGGCGGACGGTGTCAGTCAGGCGTCGCAGGAACGCTTGCCGGCTCTCGCTCCGGCCCAGCGCCTCTTCCGCGCGAGCCCGCTCGGCGGCCGACCACATCCGCTCGGCGGTCACTTCAATCAATGCGATCTGATCGCGAGTCCAGGTCCGCGGCGTGGCGCTATGGACGCCGAATGAGCCGAGCCATTGGCCGCCCTTAATCAGCGGCGCGCCGACGAACGCCGCCGTCTCACCCGCGAGTAACTGCTCGCGTTCCGCGGGCGTGAATCGCGGATCGGCACTGACGTCGTCGACGGCAACCGTTTCGCCGCGGCGGCACGCGTCGACGATGGCCTTGCTGTATCGGCCAACCGAGCCTCGAGCGGCAACCGGGGCGACCCGGTCGACATAGGAGCGGCTGATGACGAACTCGTCGCCATCGATGTAGGTGTAGTGGACGCGGCTGGCGCCGAGATGCTGCCCGATCAGGCGGACGGCGACTTCCTGGATCTCCACCGGGTCCTTCAGGGGCCGCAGTTGCTCGTTGAGCGTGATCAGGAATTGCCACTCGGCGGACATGTCCTGGAGCCGATTCTAGCCTCTTTCGTACCACCTTCAGGTCCTTCACCACTCATTGGCGCCGCCTTCGGACGGCTGCGATCACGCCACGTGGACCAGAAATGGCAGAATTGCACGACGGCGGTACATGAACTTTCCACATCAAACTACGAGCAGCAACCCGCATTCGGACGTGGGCTTATTCGAGTTGCTGGACCGGTTCGCCGACGCGTGGAACCGGCACGATCTCGACGCGCTGATGTCGATGATGACCGACGACTGTGTGTTCGAGGCATCGGCCGGCCCTCAGGTCGACGGGCAGCGGGGCGAGGGGAAACAGGCGGTTCGCGCCGCCTACGCGGCGGTGTTCGAGACGTTTCCTGACGCGCACTGGGCGAACGCCAGGCATTTCGTCGCGGGCAATCGTGGGGTGTCGGAATGGACGTTCAGCGGCACGCAAAGAGACGGCAGGCGCATCGAGGTGACCGGCTGCGATCTCTTCACCTTCCGCGACGGCAAGATCGCCGTCAAGAACTCTTACCGCAAGAATCGACCGGCGCTCTGACTTCCGGCGTGCCGGATTCGCATGATTCGATTTCGCCTTTGTACGGCAAATGATTTCCTGAACATGGAAGTTTTTCCAGGCATTCCTGCCCGCGCCGCGGTGTTCAGCAGGTCTGCCTTTTGCGTGTCAGGAGTGTCATGGCGCACGTAGAGAATGATGCAACGGAGAGCGACCACCCGAGAGGACGGTTCATCGACGCCGCGACGTTCGGCGCGTTCCTCCAGAACCGCCGCGAGAGCCAGAACCTCAGCCTTCGCGACGTCGCCGCGGTGACCAAGATCACCGAGCGATATCTGGCGGCGCTGGAACGCGGCGATGTGCGCTCGTGGCCGGGAGGACTCTATCGACGGGCGATGGTGCGCGCCTACGCCACGACCGTCGGCCTGGACCCGGATTCGACCGTGAGCGAGTTCGCCGACGCGTTCAATGAAGCCCCGGCCCACGTGGTGGAGCCCGAACCGAGCCCCGCCACACCCGCGTTCGACGATCTGCTCGACGTTCGACCGCACGTGTCCCTCTGTGTGGGTCTCGCACTGTGCGCCGGAATCGCGGTATTCACGTGGGCCGTCCCGTCATCAAACGCGGCCGGCGCGATCGAGACGAATCCAACCCCGCCGGTTTCGACCGTCGGCCATCACGACGATGCGATCATCGGAGCAGCGACATCCGGGCCTCCGTCCGCGCCCCGCGCGAACATCGAGGCACCTCCGGCACTCGCGACCGTGACGGCACCTATGACTCCTGCCATCGAGCCGCCTGCACGCATTGACGGATCCATGCAAGTCATGTCCGAGCCGGCCGGCGCGTACGTGACGGTGAACGGCATCCGGTGGGGCCAGACCCCGGTGACGATCCCCTACCTGGAGCCGGGCGAGAAGCGCGTTCGTATCACCAAGGATGGCTACGGCAGCGCAGAAGAACGACTCCTCCTGACACCGGAGAATCCGACACAGGTCGTCCGGGTGACTCTCGCCGTCGATTAACGATGACGCCATCGGTCCCTACTTGATGCTCTCGATCACCCACCTGTCGCCCTGCCGCCGCAGCGCGAAGACGACGTTCCTGGTGACCGGCGCGGCACGGCCGATCTTGACCACTTGATTGATCGACAGCACCGCATTCACCGTCGCTGACTGACCATCGGGCGCGACGTCGATGCGGTTGATCGTGATTTCCTCGTCGAGCGAGCTGTATTCGCGAAAGGCCGCAGCGAGCGCTCTGGTGTCCACGCCGGGGTAGACGGCCGCCACGTTCGAGGGGTTGAGGCTCTCCATCGCGCTGGCATAGCTCGCGAGCAGCTGTTGAATCGCGGTCGTATCGGCCGTCGCCGAGGCCCCCGCGGGACGGTCAACAGCGGTCGGCGGCGGCGCCTGAGCCTGTTCCGGCGCACCGGCACTCGCCCGCCCGCCACCGCGGCCCGTCTCGTCTGCGCCGACCCCGGCAAGATCCGTCCCGTCAACAACTCCTGTAGCAACTGGTCCCTGAATGGTTCCGCCCGCTGTTTGCTGGGGACCTTGCAGTGGCGCTTGTGGCGCTGGTGCAACCGACCCGACGTTTTGATTCCCGCGGGGAACGGATGGAGGCGAAACGGTGACCGGGAGCCGCTGGGCCGGGGCTGGATTGACGGTCGGCGGAGGCGCCGCCGCTGCCGGTGTCGGCGGCGGCGTGTCGGGAACCACGGTCGGCCCCGGCACGGGTGCGCTGGCGGCCGGAGGCGCCGCCGCGATCACGCCTTCGGAAACCCGCTCCTGAGCCGGCCGCCACACCAGCAGCAGCACCAGTCCCAGCGCACACGATTGCGCGAGGCGCGCCTGGCGGCTGTGGAAGACCATCCATCCACGAAACCGGGCGAATAACTGGCGGCCCAGGCCGGTGGTCGCGCCCGTCCGATCGAGCGGCGCGGTGAAGCGGCCCACGCGCCCGCCAAACAACCGGCCCAGCGGCCGCGGAACCGATAGCCCGAGCGGGTCGACGGTTGCGCGCGCCATGAATCCGAGGAACACGTGGTCGCGCAGCGGGCTGCCGGGCGGTGCCGCGCGCAGCATGTCGATGGTACCGATCGATCCCATCCACCGTGCGATGCGCAGTGCCGATCGAGCGGGGCCACCACTCGTGCCGTCGGCGGACGTCCGCGCCAGATCATCAAGAAGCCCTGCCAGATCCATGCGCAGACGTTCCCCGGCGTCGGCAGGCAGCCTGGCCACCAGCATGCGCCGAAGCCAGTCAGGCATGAACGCGTGCCTGAACCAGGGCAGCCGCGCGAGCGAGGGCAGCGCCGAATAGTCGATCGCGTCCCCGGCGACGCGCAGCGTCAAGTCCCACGTGATCTCGGGATACACCGCGCACGCACATAACCACGCAAAGCCTTTTGGCCCGAGATAGTCGCTGAGCTGTCGAACCAGCTTCTCGGCAATCTCCGGCGGCGGCAGGTTGCGATCGAGCCAGCGTCGTTCGTTCGCGCCGATCAGCTTTGGAAAAGCCCTGAAGTACGGCGCCGGATACAACGCGTCCTGGCGCCACCCGTTATCCAGGTCGACGAACGCCCGCCACCCGTCTTCCGACGTCGGCAGGAGGGTGAATCCCGATTCGATGAGCTCGAACTCGAAGCGCGACCACCGGTACGGCGCCTCGGGCGACCACAGTACACGCCGCTCCAACGCGGCCGTCGTCTGGACCCAGGGGACCATGGTTCCTGTCGCCGCATTGAACGCCACATGCGCGTCGGCACACACGAGCAGCGTCGCCCGGTGGTGTCGCCTGACAATCTCGCCAAGTCTGCGGGCCTGGCCGGAGTCGTCTGCAATAGCAGACGCGAGGGTCATCGTGAAACGAGTAGGTCTCGATTGCCACGCCACGGTCGCGCAACTGCTTCAGAAACGTGTCGAAGACCGACCGCCTGATGATCCCCGGCGCCTCGCCGGCTGACGAGCGCGACATACTCCTGGATCGATCGACGCGCGGAGAAACACGGCGTGAAGAACCCGCCTGCCCGGGCGGTCTCGTCGACCGTGGCTTCGATGTCGACGTCGACGAGGTCCGCCTCGCGCGGCCGCGTCAGCGCCGCCGCGGCGCGTCGCACCACGACGTCGGGGACGAGACCGACGCGAACCTCGGGAAGCGTCAGCGTCACGCGCTCGGGGTCGTCGGTGGCGGAAAGCCGCCGCAGCGCGAGCTGCCGCCGGAAACGATCCGCGATCCACCCGCTCCCGAAGGCTAATCCGCTCACCAATACGACCCCCACGGCCACCATCCCCCATGCTGTGGGAGGCACGTCAGCGGTCACGGGTGGCGCGGCCACGATCTCGGCCGGCGGCAGGGGCGCGGCAGCCTGTTCGAGCGCCGATCTCGACCCGCGGAGCAGCTGAGCGATCACGAATGCCAGCACCAGTAGCGCCGCCGCCGAGCCGGCGATCGTCAAGGCCAGTGGCCGCCGTAACCGGGCGGCTGGCGTCGGTGGCGCCGGCACGTCGCGCTGGATTCGGCTGGGTCGGGTCGAGCCACCGCTGGAGCTCGAGTCCGAACTGTTCCTGCTCTTCAGCGGAGGTGCAGAAGATGGGACCGAGGTGCGAGATCAGCCGATCCGGCACCCTCAAGCTCGTCGCCATGCCGGGCGACCGTGAGCATCAACTCGTGCGCGAGGAGGTACTGCCGGGCGTCGACCCTGAATCCGGCGCTTCGAAGTCGGTCGACGAGAACTGCGAGGTCCAGCGCCATCGCGGGCAGGTTCCGGCGACGCTATCGCCGCTCCAGAAACCCCTCCAGCTCGGTTCTGGCCACTGGCTGATCGCTGACGCTCTTGGTCAAACACGGCAGCCCTTCGAATGCAAGCGGCGCGCGCTGCCTTGAGCGGCTTGTCGAGATTCGCCTGCCGCGTCAGCATGAATGTGACCCAGTCGATCAGCTCCGCCGGCGAGACCTGCCGCTGCAGCACCTTGCCGTCGCGCAGCTGACCAAAGAACTGGAGCGCGTCGTTGACCAGCGGCCCCTTGGTCGCTGAAAACTGCCCCAGGCGCAGCAACAGGATCTGCTCGAGCCGATCCCGCGAGGGAAACGGGATGTGATAGTAGATGCACCTTCGGAGGAAGGGATCCGGGAGGTTCTTCTCCGAGTTGCTGGTCACGACGACGATCGGCTTCAGGCCGTCGGCAATGGGCGCGTCGCGGCCCGCCGATCTCGAGGTTGCCGAGCTCGGGGATCCGAAACGACATCTGCTCGATCTCGCTCAGCAGGTCGTTCGGAAAATCGCGCGGCGCCTTGTCGATTTCATCGACCAGCACCACCGTCCGCGCGGCGGCCGGATGGGCCACCGCCGGCTGCACCGCCACCGGCACGCGCTCGACGTCCAGCGCGCGAAGCATCGCGCGGCCGAGCGCGTTGTAGGTGATGAACGCAGCGTTGTCGTCGCCGCGGCGGCGCGCCTGGAACCGGCGAATCGCGTCGAAGGTGTAGAACAGGTCGCGGGCCGTGCTCGTGGACTTGGTGTAGTACCGCTCCACGTCGGGGCTGCCGACGTTCAGCAACTGCCGCGACGCGAGCTGCCACGCGATACTGAACGCCAGCTGCGTCTTCCCCGTTCCGGGATCCCCGGTCACGAGCAGCGGCTTGGAGAGGATGCAACGCCACGTTGACCGCGTCCACCAGCCCGGCGTCCGCCAGGTAGCCTGACGGATGATTCGGACGGTTCCGAACCGGATCACTGGGAGCCGTGATATCGCCGACGTCCGCTGAGTAATACATGCTCCCCTACCGCGCTGCCAGGATGCGGGTCACCGCCTCCGCGAAACGCATCATGTGCAGCTGGCCGGGCGCGTGACAGTAGTCGCGGTCCAGGGCCAGCTGCAGCAGCTCCTGCTTCTTCGCCGCGACGTGCGGGTGCACTTTTCTCAGCCCAAGCCACTCGCGAATGTGCCGCTCCTCCACCGACGACAGCTTTGGCAGCGGACTGAACAGGACGGCGCGCGGGAGCTCGCGATCGTCCTCCTCGTAGGTCAAATTGATCCACAGCACCACCGGCCGCGACGGCCGCACCGTCTTCGCCGGGATCGTCAGGGCGCAGCAGCCGCGTTCCAGGCCTGCACCAGGTCCGGCACGAGCCGGTCGCCGACCTCCTGATAGTCCGACCAGGTGAATTGCACCACCACCACAATCGGCTGCAGGATCGCCGACAGCCACGCCCGCAGATCGTCATCGCTGACGGTTCGCTTGCCAATCACGTCGGCCTTGAGCGCGCTGGTCAGCGCCTCCCTGAACAGGCCTGACCTGAGCTTGGCGCGATTCAGCTGCACCGGAAAAATACCCACGCCGTCGTCAATCCCGAAGGTGTCCTCCAGCACGCCCTCGCACTGAAAGCGCTGCAGCAGTTCGTCGTGGCATTCCCAGCGGTGGCCGTGCACCACACAGGTGAGCACGTTCATCGCCGGGTCGAGCGCCCCGGCCATCTCGACGAACGCTTCCTCCTGATCCTTGCGGTCGCACAGGTATGGCAGCGCCGACGGCATGGGATGCGCCCGTTCGGGTGCGTCGCGGCGTCCGCCCAGCCAGTCGCGAAGGCGATGGACGAGATCCTCGATGTCGATGTCCATCCGCGGCGGAGACAGGTGGCGCGCCTGCCGCTCGACGAGCGGCGCGATATCGTCGGGGAGCGAGGCAGCATCAGGGAGCCGGGCGGGTTCGATGACCAAGGGGACGAGACGCACGTCCGGGCGGCCGAGGATCATCCTCAGCTCCCGCCCGACCCAGTCGTTCTCGCGCCGGAGCCGGCGCAGGCTCTCCTTGCTGCACCAGTCCGGGCCAATGACGGCGAGTACGATGCGGCACTCGTTCAGCGCGTCTTCGATGGCGGTGGGAAAGACATCGCCGAGATCCAGCGACCCGCGGCGCCCGTCGAGAAACACTGAAAAGTGTTGCTCCAGCCGCTTGGCCACGTCGTCGGCGGCCCACGAATCGGTCGTACCGTGCCGGTAGCTGATGAAGATGTCAGCCATGTTGGGGTGCCGAATGATGGCTTAAACGGCGTAGGGCGGCAAGCATGAACACCTCGTTGACCGCCGCGGCCACCGTGAACCCGATATAATCGACGCCCTCGATCGCGAAAACCTCTCGATGGACGTTCGCCGTCGCGTCGTTGTGCGTTGATCGATGTGAGGACACCCATGACCACGCGCATCGTCCTTCTGCTGGTGGGTTCGTTGCTTGCGGGAACCGACGCACGAGCCCAGAGCGCCAGTGACGCGCTCCGCGCCATCCTGTTCGGCACGGAATCGGGGTCGACCGGGGCGCTGACCGAGAATTCGAGCACGGCGCTCTACGGATTGCTGCTCGGCGAAACGACCACGTTTCCCATTGGCTCCTCAGCGGGGGGCTTTACCTGGGTCTTCGACGAAAACCTCCAGGTTCCGATCCGGCGGAGCCAGAGCTTCGGACCGATGTTCGCCGAACGTCCGTTCACGACCGGCAAGGGCAGGTTGAACGTCGGCGCGGTGTTTCAGCACACGACATTCGAGTCGGTCGGCGGGCGGTCGCTGACTGATCTCGAGGGATCCGCCTCGTACCGTTTTGGCGAAGAGGTCTACCGCTTCAACTCCTCGCTCCAGGTCGCGATCAATCGAACCATCGTGAGCGCAAACTACGGCGTTCACGAGCGGGTGGATGTCGGGGTGATCGTTCCGGCGGGCCGGGCCCGCGTCTCAGGGTTCAGTTCGGGCTATCAGCTTTCCATTGGCGGCGTGGAGCAGACCGACCGCACGGACAGTAGCGGCTCGTCGTTCGGGGTTGGGGATATCGTGATCCGGACGAAAGCCGCCCTGCTCTCCAGTGATCGCGTCGATGCCGCAGCGACAGTGGATTTTCGGCTCCCGACAGGTGATCCGGAGAAGCTGCTTGGCACCGGCTACACGCAGGCCAAGGTGCTGTTCATCGCCGGTTCCACGCTGGGCAGCCTCACGCCACACGTGAACGTCGGCTATACGTTCGGCGGTTCGGGCATGACCTTCGGCGAGGACAACCGCTGGGAGGGCTCCTTCGGCGATCCCGAACTGATCCGGCGGCAACCGTCTGAAGAGTTCAACTACACGCTCGGCGTCGACATGTCGGCGACGCCGAAGTTAACGATCGCCGGTGACGTCATTGGACGGGTGGTGAAGGACACGGCGGCCTTGACGCCGTTCGACAGTGGTGCCGCGGAACCCGATCGCGTCATCTTTCTCGAAGTCACGCCCGGCACCGTGCACCTGCTGCTGGCCGCGGTGGGCGCCAAGTTCAGCATCGGCGGGTCGTGGCTGGCGACGGGCACGATTCTCTTTCCGCTGAATGACAACGGCGTGCGACCGGCTGTGACACCGGTCATCGGCTTCGAACGAGCGTTCTGATCGACGAGAGCGGCGCGCGCCCTAGCGCGTGCCGCTGGTCCGCCGGCGGCGTGCAGCGCGCGGTCGACGCGTGGCGGCGCTCCTGGATTTCACGGCGGCCGTTTTCTTGCGCGTACTCGCCTTCTTCTTGCGGCGTACTCGACTTCGCCTTCCGCGCGGGCGCGCGCTTCGTCGCCTTCGTCGCCTTCCGCGCGGGACGCCGTCGCCTGAGTGCGCGAATCGCCTCGGCGCCGCGCTCGAAGGTGGGGTCATCGGCCGGCATCGGGGTCGGCG
Source organism: uncultured Acidobacteriota bacterium (assembly GCA_963750995.1). Lineage (GTDB taxonomy): Bacteria > Acidobacteriota > Vicinamibacteria > Vicinamibacterales > UBA2999 > CAVVST01. The sequence continues at coordinate 223,211 of CAVVST010000002.1, forward strand.
CGCCGCCACGCGGAAGCGGCGCCTCCGCGACGCCGAGCGCCGTCCGCGCGACCGCGTAGAACGCCTGCCGGTCGGCCAGTCCATTGGTGCCGCCGTTAATCCGCCGCGTGATCTCCTTGAACGCGTCGGCGGTCGCGATGTCGGCCAACTGGTTGAGGCCCTTCTTCGACCAGTAGAGTCCCGCCACCCTGAACGCGACGTCGGGGGTTGCCGCCCGGAGCGGATCGACCAGGAGATCGACATTGAGCAGACCGCCGAAGCGCTGGTAGTTGGCGCGTCCGGTCAGCTGGATCGGACCGCGTCCCTTGAATCGCTTGCCGTCGCCGGCCTCGGTGTTGCCCAGCGCCTGCGACAGCTTCGTCACCGGCTCGTAGCGGCGCTGCGGGTCGGTCGGTCCCCAGATTTCTTCCATGTAACGGAACTGGCCCGACTCGTGCGCCAGTTGCGCGAGAAACGCCGCGGCCCGTGCCGGCGTGTCGATGGCGAACTCCGCCATCGCCGCGGTGAGGAACGGCAGCAGTTCGCCGTTCCGCGTGTCCGGCAGGCGCGGCATGATCGACTTGAGCTGTGCGGCGGTCAACATGGCGGTGCCTAGTATGACCTGCCGGACGGTGATCTTGTACGGGTCAGGGCGGCGCTAGTGAAGGACGATGCCGGGGCCGCCGCTCGTCAGGCCGCGAATGAAGGCGCCTTCGCGCCACGTCGCCGATCGGCCACCGCGCATGATCTCCTGCGCTTCCTCGACCTGCAGCGGCTTCATCACGGTGACGGCCGGCCGCAGAATGGTGCGCTCCGTCTCGGTGAGCGGCCGTTCGGTGAGGACCACGGCAGGGATCGGCGCCACTCGTGGCGCGTCCAACTGCAGCCGCCGCGCCGACACGGCATCCTCGGCGCCGCAGGCTATGTCCAGCACCACCAGGATGATCTGTTTGGATTCCTCGGCGAGAATCCCGTAGGCGTCCGATGCGCACCCCACGACGACGGCCTTGAGGCCCTCGAGTTCGGCCGCCCATTCGAGCAGAAGCTGTGTCGCGGGGTCGGGATCGACGACCAGAACGATCGGTCCAGAGCGAGACGTCCGGCCTCGTGGGCGCATGGGACGAGGGCGGAGGGGCAAGCGCCGTGCCGTTCTTCAGGGCCGGATTGTCAGGCTCCCTACCATCCAGCGATGTGTGCCTTGAAGGCTTTTCCCTACGCGCAAGGAATTTCTTACATACCTGGCGACATGTGACCCATTCCGGGCATCAGGTCCCACGCGCTCCAGAATTCCTGCATTTGCGTCGGAGTACCGATCTAGTCGGAGTACCGATCTATTAGCGGCGAGTGCGCGCCGGCGTCATCTCGTCCACGCTCCACTTCCCCGGGCCGGCCGCAAACAGAAAGAGGAAGAAGAAACAGAACAGCGCGGCGCGTTCCCCGCCGTTTTGAATCGGGAAGAAGCCGCGCGGGTTGTGGTTGATGAAGTAGGCGAACGCCATTTCCCCGCTGCACAGGAAGGCGACGGGGCGGGTAAACCACCCGAGGATGATGGCCGCGCCGCCAAACAGCTCGATCACGCCAGCGAACCATTGCAGCGTGAGAAACGGCTCCGGCTCCTCGCCGAGCAGGCCGAACATCTTCCGCAGCCCGTACCGAGAGAAAGAGCAGCCCCATCAGCACGCGGACAATGGCGATGGCGTCGGGGGGATGGATGCGCACGCGGTCAACGCTCGCCTTTCCGGGCCCCGTGAAGGCGAGCAGCAACGTCGTTACTGAAAATCAGGCACGCGACCTCGCCCTGGCGATTGAGGATCGGCGGGAATCCGTCGGGCAGGAACTGCGTGATATACAGCGCGCCCATGTCGACCGCGAGGATCAGCGCGACGGGACGCGTGAGGAACCCGGCAGCCAGGGCGATGCCACCGAGAAATTCCGCGGCGCCGGCGATCCATGCGAGGGTGAACGGGTCCGCCTGGGCGCCGCCGAGGCTGCCGAACAGCTTCTGGGCGCCGTGCTGCCAGACGATGAACCCGGTCACGACACGGAGAAGAAGGAGAGCCAGATCGTAGACGGTTATCACGACCGGCAATAGTACAACCATGCTGGCGCACGTCGACGATCTGGTAACGTCGCTACCGCCTCAGGAAGAAGCCGTTCCAGATCTTCTCCCACCGGGCCTGCTCGTCGAGCACGGTGACGGGGTCGATCGTGGTGTAAGGAAAGTTGTTCAACTCGCTCTTGACCTTCGTGCTCGCGGGGACGCGGCCGAGCGACTCGAACAACCGCTGTCCCGCCGGCGACAGGACAAAGTCGGTGAACAGCAGCGCCGCGTTGGGATGCGGCGCGTTCCGCGCCACGCCGATCCCCTGGGGACGGGCGATCACCGGCTGCACCGGCACGAAGTCGATCGGCGCGCCCTTGCGCATCAGCGGCAGGATGTTGCTCTGGTACATGCTCAGGCCGACGGGCACCTCGCCCGCGGCCACCAGCGTGGCCAGGAGGATATGTCCACGCCGGACATCCACGCCCTGCGCCGACAGCCGCCGAAAATATTCCATCCCCTTGTCAGTGCCGCGCAGCTTGATCACCGTGGCCATCCACTCGGCGTCGGTCGCCTCGATTCCAAGCCTCCCCTTCCACTTCGGATCGAGGAAACCGTCGTAGGTGGCCGGAATCTCGGCGCGCTTCATCCTCGTCGTGTTGTAGCCGACGACATAGAAGTTCAGCCGGTCGGGAAACCACGAGCGATGCGCGGGGACGACGTTCGCGGGAAGGTCGGCGACATACGGCGAAAAGGCTTCGCCGAGCAGCTTCTCGCGGGCGAGCATTTCCATTTCTGGACCGTTGGTCTCGATCACGTCCACGGTGTGCCGCCGGCCGCGCGCCTCGTTGATCGTCCGCTGCACCACTTGCTCGGAGAGCGCGCGCCACAGCACGACCTTGATGCCGGTACTGTTTCTCGAACGCCTGGCCGAGCGGCATCGACTCGGTCGGCGCGATCGACGTGTAGAAGGTGACGCTGCCCTCGCGTTTCGCCCGTTCGACCAGGCGGGCATCGCGGTCCGCCCCGCGGTAGCGGAACACGGCGTCGTTCTGCGCCGGGGCCTGCGCCATCGCGCCGGCGACGAAAAGGACGCACGCAATCGCCGCGGCCAGAAGCGCTCGTCGCGCGTTGTGACTCGTGCCTTGTGACCTGTGCCTTGTGACTTGTCGCACTGTTTGACCGGTCCGGCCGATTCTATGTCTAATCGTCGTCCCGGCCCATGACCACCAAGACGCACACCACCACGACCCACTACCACATCCAGAAGAAGCGGCGCGCCGAGTTCATCGAGGAGTGGCGCAAGTACCGGCAGACCGTCATCCGCGAGGAGGACGTCGCGCTCGTCCCGACAGCGCGCGGCCTGCGCAGCGGCGTCTACATGGGATGGGATGGCGACCGCCCGACCCGCTGCCTCGACGCGCTGGTCCATGAAGTCGACCCTGGCACGACGACGACGACCCATCGTCACTCGTGGGATGCGATCCTGTTCATGGTGGACGGCAGCGGATGGACCGAAGTCGACGGCGTTCGCTACGACTGGAAGGCGTGGGATGCGATCCACCTCCCCGCCTGGAGCTGGCATCGCCACGGCAACGACGGCACCCGTCCCGGGCGCTTTATGAGCTATTCGTCCGAGCCGACGTTGTGGACGCTCGGGATGAGCCTGATCGAAGACGCCGGCCACGAGCCGTTTGCGAAGCTGCCGCCGCGCCCGAAGATCTCCGGCGGCATCCCGGGCGACGATCCCTACGCGCGCCGCCGGCGCCGCGTCGAACAGGAGACGAAGAAGCGCCGCTCGGGGCGCATCCACACGCCGTACGACGAACAGGAAATCCTGGCCACTCCGCGCGGCACACGGACCAAGTTCCTCAACGACCGGGCGATCGGCAACCAGGCCTCCGGGCTCACCCAGGTGATGATTCAGTTTGCGCCCGGTAAGACGCAGTCGCTGCACCGCCACCCCGGTGAAGCCTGGCTCTACGTCGTCGAGGGCTACGGCCACAGCTTCATGGGGATCGCGCCCGACAACGGCCAGCATTACCGCTGGAAGAAGAACGACCTGATCGTGGTCGATCACTTCCTCTGGCATCAGCACTTCAACGACGACCCGGTGAACCAGTGCCGGCTCGTCCGCATCCACATGTTCGACTCGCTGCTCGAGACGATGCGGACGTTGATGGACCCGATGGTGCTGTTCGAGGAGGCCGAAGATACGCTGGTCTCGATGCAGGAGCTGTCGCAGATGGAGTGGCCCGAGGACAAGCGGCCGGGCGAATGATGGAGCGTCCGCGTTCGGCCCTGCCGCCGGGGGTGCTGTCGATGCACGTCCTGCCGGCTGACCATCACGACCGCGACTGGGACGCGATCATCGTGCCGCGCGAGGTGAAGGAGCGGCTGCTCTCGCAGGCGCTGCTCGTGCTCGAGCATGGACGCCGGCTGTCGATGCTGTCGGGGCTGCCGCACGGCCTCATCATCCTGGCGGGTCCACCCGGCACCGGGAAGACGACGCTGGCGCGCGGGCTGGCGCAGGTGGCGGCGCTCGCACTGGCACGCAAGGGCGCGACGGCACTGATCGAGGTCAACCCGCACGCCTTTCCGAGCGACATGCTGGGCGAAAGTCAGCGCAACGTCACCCGGCTGCTCACCGAGACCGTGCCGGAGATCGCGGCGCGGCGGCCGTTCACCGTCGTGCTGATCGACGAGGTCGAGAGCTTCGCGATCCGCCGGTCTGTGGCGTCATTCGAAGCCAACCCGGTGGACGTGCACCGCGCGACCGATGCCGTGTTGCTCGGCATCGACGAGATCGCGAAAAACCTGCCGTCGGTGCTGTTCGTGACGACAACCAATTTCATCGAGGCGGTGGACGAGGCGTTCCTTTCGCGCGCCGACCTGGTCATGCGCTTTGCGCTGCCCGACCGCGAGACGATCGAGAAGATTCTGACCAGCGCCATAGGCGAGCTGGCGGTGCAGTGGCCGGCGCTCCAGCCGCTGGCACAGGACTCGGCGAAGCTCTCGGAACTGGCGACGCTCTGCGAGGGCTGGGACGGGCGCCGGATCCGGAAACTGATGCTGGCCGCGCTGGCGCAGCGCCTGGAAGTGGCACGCGACCCCGCCCGGCTCTCGTGGGACGACCTGTTTTCAGCCGCGAGGAAAAAAGGGGGCGTCGAATGGGCTGGCGGCGCGGCGCCGGCCTCCCGCGAGTTGTTCCCCGACGTGCCGAAAGAACTGATGCACGACCACGATCACGGGCACAGCATCGACGATCATGAGCATACTCACGACCATGGGCACACGCACGACCACGGGGAGGGCCCGCATCGCCATACCCACACACACCAGAAGGACGACGAGGCTCCGCGCTGAATACGCTATGGCGAACTGGTCTTCCTGAACCGCGCCTGCCAGCGGGCCTTTAACGCCGCCCGGTCCACTTCCTGTCCCCGCAGGTAGACCGTGTGGATCCGACGCGTGTTCGAGATGCGCTCCAGGGGACTGGCGTCGAGCACGATGAAGTCAGCGTTCCTGCCGGCAGCCACCAGACCGGTATTGACCTTGGCGATCTCGGCCGCGTCGCGCGTGGCCGCGACGATCGCCTCCGCGGGCGTCATGCCGATGGCCACCATGCTTTCCATATCCAGGTGGCTGAAATAGCCGATCCAGAACCGCGTCTGCCCGGTGTCGGTCCCCGAGACGATCCGCATGCCGGCCGCCCGAAGCCGCATTGCGTTCCTCCCGTCTGACTCGAACTCCCGGCGGGCCCTGGCCACCTCGTCCGGCGTCATCTAATGCTCCAGCACGGTGGTTTCCGCGCTGGTCGTCCTGTTCGTCCTTCTGGGCGAGGTCGCCGCGGCTGCTCAGGACGCCCCTGTCGAATCGAATAACGAACCCGCCCGCACGCTGAAGGCAGGTAAGGTGCTGCGGGCGGCCCGGATTGTCGCGGCACCACCCGCGATCGACGGATCGCTGGCCGACGAAGTGTGGACGGCCGCCGACTCTGCCGGCGACTACATCCAGCGCGACCCGGACAACGGCGCGGCCATGACCGAGGTGACGCGCATCCAGGTCGCCTACGACGATCGCTATCTCTACATCGCCATCCGGTGCGAGGACGGATCGCCCGGCAGCATCGGCGCGGGTCTTGGCCGGCGTGACGAGCTCCCCTCCACCGATTACGTCAGCATCGGGTTCGATCCACGCCACGACCACCTCACGGGGTACGTCTTCCAGACCAACCCATCTGCCATCCAGGCGGACTTCGCGCTGACTGACGACGACCGCGAGGATCGCGACTACAACGCGGTGTGGGAGGTCCGCACCCAGATCACCGAACGCGGCTGGATTGCCGAGATCCGGATTCCCTTTTCCCAGATGCGGTTTGCCGTCTCGCCGCAACCAGGACAGGTCTGGGGACTCCAGGGCGAACGGCTGGTGCGGCGCAAGGGTGAGCGCGGGACCTGGGTGGCCAAGCCGCGCGGGGAGCGCGGCGAGGTGTCGCTGTTCGGGCACCTGATTTTCGACGCACCGCTGACGCCCTCACGCCGCCTCGAACTGACGCCGTACACGCTGATGCGCGCCGAGCGTGACAGCACCCCCGACACCGGCGCGACGTCAGACTTCGGCGCCGCTATCGGTGGTGATGCGCGCCTCGGCCTCGGCTCGGCGGCCACGCTGGCCGTCACCGTCAACCCGGACTTCGGCCAGGTCGAACAGGATCCGCGGTGCTCAACCTCAGCGTCTTTGAAACGTTCTACCCGGAGAAGCGGCCGTTCTTCCTCGAAGACAGCCGTACGTTCGTGCCGCCGTACAACATGTTTCAGCTCTTTCACTCGCGGCGGATCGGCCGGACCCCGGCGTTCTTCGAGGTGGATGGGGACGACGAGATCGTCGAGCGTCCCGACGACACAACCATCCTCGGCGCGGCCAAGGTGACCGGCAAGAGCGGAACGTGGACCTACGGCACGCTGACAGCGGCTACCGGGCGTGAACACGCGCTGGTTGAGCGCGACAGCGGCGAGCGCTACGATCACCTGGCCGAACCGCTCACCTCCTACAACGCGCCCGCTGCAGCGCGACTCTCGCCTCCTATCCCTAACCCGGCGACCGGAATGGCAGCCACGACCGCGCCTTCTACGCCAACCTGTCGGTACAACCGTCCGGGCGGCTGCAATTGTCGCTCGCGGCCCGCCACGAGAAGGGTCTCAACATCGCCCAGTGGATTGAAAACAGTGACATCACCGGCGACGGCGTGGACGACCACGTCTACGGCACGCTGCGGCGCCGCGTCACCGACATCACGCTGCGGGCGACGTACGCGATTCATCGCGATCTGACGGTGCAGGCCTACCTGCAGCCATTCACCGCCGTCGGAGACTACGACAGCATCAGGCGGCTCGCGCGCTCGCATTCGTTCGACTTCGAGCCGGCAGTCATCGATTCCGATCCGGATTTCGATCGAACATCGGTCCGCGGAAACCTCGTGCTCCGTTGGGAATACGTCCGTGGCAGCACGCTCTTTCTGGTATGGGACATGTCGCAGGAAAACAGCCCGCCGACACACGTGTTGATGGCGAAGGTGACCTACTGGTTGAACCGCTGAGCGCCGGCCGGGCGGCGCACGTGGCGATGCAGCGTGCGGCGAAATCCGCTAATATCCCCGACTGTGACTTTTCGTATCAAACATGTGTGCGCAGCAGCGGTGATCGGGCTGATGGCCATCACCACCGCCACCCTGATCGGGCAGGACGGAGGGCGCGGCCAGGCACCCGCCCCCGGTGCGCAGGGGCGCGGCGGACGCGGCGCCCCCCCGCCGCCGCCGGAAAAGCAGGCGGGCCACGGCACCGGCAAGCTGGTCATCTGGGGCGACCTGGGCGACATGGCGCGCCCCGGCACCCCGCTCCGATGCTTCAACACCAACCGCTTCCGCCGCGGACAGCGCGCCGGCTTCCGCATGACGGCGATTGACGGCGGTACCGGCGAGACCGAGAACACCGCGGAGATGGTCGTGCACCTGAACTACATGGGCAAGGTGATCGACATCCCGATGCGGTGGCGCGGCGTCGGCGGGTTCCCGGCCGCGGAGTACCCGCGCCAGCCGTCGGAAATGTGGACCGGCGTATGGGAAGTGCCGATGGACGCGGTGACCGGCACGTTCGAGTACACCGTGACGGCGAAGGATGCGTTCGGGCGGACGGCGACGTTCAAGCCGTTCCCCAATCACCTGACACAGTTCACGGTCATCGAGTAGCGACATGATCAAGGAGTTCCGCGACTTCATCAACCGCGGCAACGTCATCGACCTCGCCGTCGCGGTGGTCATTGGCGCCGCGTTCGGCAAGATCGTTACCACGATGGTGGACGGCGTCATCATGCCGCCGCTCGGGCTGCTGCTCGGGCGCGTCGACTTCACCAGCCTGTTCGTCGTACTCGATTCCTCCAAGGGCGTCCCGGCTTCGCTGGCCGAAGCCAAAGCGCAGGGTATTCCCGTGATCGCGTACGGCGCCTTCCTCAACGACGTCGTCAACTTCGTCATCATCGCGTTTGCGGTGTTTCTCCTGGTCAAACAGGCCAATCGTCTGAAGGCTCCGCCGCCCGAACCATCAACCAGGACGTGCCCCTTTTGCCTCTCCGACAAAGTGCCCATCAAGGCGACGCGCTGCGCGAGCTGCTGCGCCGATTTTTCTGCCGCCCATATGACGAGTCGGTCAGCGACCTAGTTGCAAAATCGGCGCTTTGTTTCACCCTTCCGCATAAGCAAGAATTCCCGAACCTTCAAGACACTCCACCGTCGCGCGTTCGCCCTGAAGGTTCGGTGATTTCGGCAACGCTCGTTCCACGACGGCGATGACAACAACTGGGTCCAGGCGCACCGCCGCCGTGTTGGGTGCCCTCGTCGCCGTGTTGGCGATCACGCAGCCGACCGGCCATGCTACGGGCACGGGCTTCAACTTCAACTGGAGCGGGCTCAACGCTCTTCCCTTCGCGAAGAGCTACACGGTCACAGGCAACTACGTCGTCGGCGGCGTCGATCTCAAGCCCCAGAGCAAAACCAACGGGTTCGTCAGCGGCACGATCCCGATGAGCGGCGTGCCGGCCAATGCGGATATCGTCGCGGCGTTCCTGGTACCTGGGAGACCATCTCGACGAACCAATCGCAGAGGGACGGCGCCCGGTTCCGCGGGCTGCCCGTTACTGCCGTCAAGGGCACGTCACGGGTGCTCGACAAATCCGCCGCGCAGTGTTTCAGTGGCGGCAGCCGCAACCGGACTTACACGCTGACGATGTACCGGGCGGACGTATTGCGGTACCTGCCTGATCAGCGCGACAGCGACGGCCGGCCCACGGGAAAGAAGATTGTCAACGACGCCGAGCTGCAGAATCTCGGCCTTCCGCGGCACACCGTCAAACTGCCTGAGGCGGGCACCGGCAATCAGATCCCGCAAAGCGCCGGCGCAAGCTTGTTCGTCGTGTACAGGGATCCAGCGCAGCCGCTGACGAAGATCGTTGTCTACGACGGCGCCTACGTGCAGCCCCCGGGCGCGGTGATGTTCCAGACGATCAAGGGCTTCCTGCAGTCCTCGACCACGCGTCGCGCGCGCCTGACCCATATCGTCGGCAGCGGGAGCAAGAATCCGTCGAGCCTGTGGTTCTGGAACGGACGGGCCTGGCCGACACCCGTGTCCACGCAGTTCGGCGCGCAGCCGGCATCCGACCGCGGCTGGGCCAACCCGACGTTCAACCTGAGCCCAGGGATGCCGGGCACGGATTTCAACGCCGGCTTCGGGGAAACCGTGTTCACCGCCGCCGAACCGCCGAAGTCCGGATGCCAGTCGTGGGCCGCAATCATCTTCAGCACGGCGGTGCAGGACACCGACGCGGACGGGCTGATCGACAAGCTCGAGAACGTCAGCGGATTGAAGAATCCCAACGGCACCTCGCTGCCCGACCTGCGCGCGATGGGCGCGAGCTCGATGCGAAGGGACGTCTTCGTCGAAATCGGCGCGATGTACGCGCTACCGGGGACCGCCTACGGCTCGCCCGACGCGCCGGTCAGCACCACGCAGGACACGGTGGTCGATGCCGCCGGGCACTACCACCTTCCTGCTCCGGGCGTGCTGAAGACGGTGGGAGATGCGTTCAAGAACGCGCCGGTGACGAATCCAGACGGCTCGTCGGGAGTGTCGCTGCATTTTGACGTTGGCGCCGGGTATCACGCCCCGGGTCCCGAGTACGCGGGGACTGAGGCCGACGAGTACCTCGTGCCCCCCGCGGCAGCACGCGGAGGTGAATCGATCCTCGAACAAGCGTGCATCACGACAGCGACGCTCGAGTGCCAGTTCCCCGATTTCCCCGGCACGGTCAGCTGGAAGATCGGCTACCAGCTCTATCGCGACGCGTTCGTGGGTCCGGCCGGCCAGGAACTGTCGCCGGCGCAGCAGGACGCGTGTGAAGTCAGCGGTGGCTGCCGCCTGCGCTTCGACGCGAACCGGCGTGAGCTGTTTCACTACATGCTTTACGCACACGCCCGCGGCACGCCGAGGTCCTCGTTCGCCTGCCTCGACGGCGGCGGCGATCCGGCCGATCCAAATGCATCCGGCGTCTGCGAAGGCGGACCAAATCCCGAGAACCATGCGCCGAAGAGCGCCTCGGGTATCAGCGACTTGCCGGGCGGCGACTCGATCATCAGCCTGGGCCTGTGGGACAACTTCCTCGGCACCCCGTTCATGCAAGCCTCAACGACGATGCACGAGCTGGGGCACCAGTTCTTCCTATGGCACGGCGGGCTGCCGTCGGTCTACAGCCCCGGTCCCGAAGGCAAGGGTCCGCAGGTGTTCGTCGAACCGAACTGCAAGCCGAACCACCCCAGCGTCATGAGCTACCTGTTCCAGGCGCGCGGCCTGCTCGACGACAGCGGGTCGCCGCACGTCGACTTCGCGCGCGGGTTGTTGCCCGACGTGGACGAGACGTTCCTCTCTGACGGCACGTTGGGAACGCTGCCCTACCGGACGGCGTGGTTCGCCCCGCTCGTGCCCGGATCGCTGCCGTTTACGCTCGGCTCACCTGCGGCCACGAAATACTGCAGCGGCCTGAAGTTCCCCGACCCGCTTCCGCCCGGCACCGTGCAGATGGCGCGCGTGGACGGCCTTGGTACGGCAGCGCCGGTGGACTGGAACGCGGACGGCGATCCGTTCGATTCGCCCTCGCCAGCCCAGGACGTCAACTTCGACGGCCTCGTCGACGGCGACCTCGCCGCGACGCCTGTGCTGGTAAGTGCCGACGACTGGGGCAATCTCGCGCTGAACCAGGTCGGGAGCCGCCGGAACATGGCCGGGTTTTCGTCAGGAATCGACTTCGGCGGCGGCATTGACTTCGGCGGCGGCATCGACTTCGGCGGCGGTATCGACTTCGGCGGCGGCATCGACTTCGGCGGCGGTATCGACTTCGGCGGCGGTATCGACTTCGGTGGCGGTATCGACTTCGGTGGCGGCATCGACTTCGGTGGCGGCATCGACTTTGGCGGTGGCATTGATTTCGGCGGCGGCACCGACGCCGACGATCTCGCGGCGCTCCGCGAAGCCTTCGAGAGCGCCGGCGAACCGGAACTCGACCGCGAAACAGCGATCGCGATGGGCGGCAATACCGCGCCCAACGCATTCACCGCCTGCGTCGTCGGTGTGGATTGCGAGGCTGCTCCCGAGTCGATCCTGCTGGCGGTCTCGGACGTGTCGGGGCCGATCCACCGCGTGCGGCTGGCGTGGGCGTCGCCGAATGTCAACGGCGACCACGTCACGTTGTACTCGGTGTATCGCGCGGCGGGCGCACCCGGGTCGCTTGGCGAGGCGCTGTTGATCGGCCAGACCGGGGCGACCTCGTTCGACGACACATCCGAGCTGCCGAACGGGCAGCCGTTCACCTACTGGGTGGTCGCCGAGTTCAACGACAACAGCGAGCCAGCTCCCTCCCTCACCGATACGATCATCGCGGTCAACGACCCGCCAAGCCTGGCCTTTCTCACCGAGCCGGCGTCGACGACCTCGGGCGCGACGATGGCGCCGGTGCGGGTGACGCTCGAAGACGCGGACAGCCCGACGGAAGGCGCGGCGATCACCCTCACGATTGGAAATAATCCGGGCGACGCCTCGTTGTCGGGCATGACGACGCACGGCATCGTCGAAGGCGTGGCCACCTTCGCCAACCTGTCGATTGACGGCGCTGGCGAGGGCTACACACTCGTCGCATCGTTGGTCAGCGGATCGGGCACCTTCACGGCGACGTCGGCGCCGTTCAACATCGACGAAGTCGAGACCGAGCCGTTGATCATTCTGACGCAGGCGCTGCCGAACGGCACGACCGGCCAGGGGTATTCGCAGCAGCTGTTTGCGTCTGGCGGCTTGCCGCCGTACACGTGGGACATCGTCGAGATCGGCGACTTCACGCTGCCGGCGGGCCTGGAGTTGTCTCCGGGCGGCGCGATCTCCGGAACGCCGACGTCATCCGCGACCGCCGGGACCTTCCGGGTGCGCGTCACCGACGCCGGCGGCCACACCGCGGTTCAGGACCTCTGCATCCTCGTCGACGAGGCGTCGGAAGGAACCCTGGCCGTCGATCCATTGGGCACATCTGATCTGACCCTCCAGCACATCGCGGATACGCTGGCCGGCGACGGAGTGAGCATCAGCAATGTCGCCTATTCTGGAGCGACGGGCGCCAATGCGGCGGTCGGCACGTTTACCGGCGGCTTCTCGGCGACCGGCATCAACAGCGGCGTCATCCTGAGCTCAGGACGGGTGAAGAACGTGATCGGCCCGAACAACAGCGACAACGCCACCTTCACCGGCGTTGCCGGCGGCGATGCCGACCTCGCCGCGACGGGCGGCGGGACCACCTTGGACGCGGCTGTCCTGGAATTCGATTTCACGGTCACCGACCCGAACGCCGAGGTGGCAACGTTCCAATACGTGTTCGCGTCGGAGGAGTACAACGAATTCGCCAATACGCAGTTCAACGACGTGTTCGGGTTCTTCATGTCCGGACCGGGATTCCCGAAAGCGAACCTTGCCCTGATTCCCGGCAGCAGCACGCCGGTGTCGATCAACAGCGTGAACGGCGGGAATCGCGAGAACGAAACGCCGCCGCAGCATCGGGAGTTCTTCGTCAACAACGACCTGAACGATGGCGGCACGCAGCCGCTGCTCACGCTGATACAGGCGGACGGGCTCACACGGGTGTTGACGGTCCAGGCGGGAGTCTCGCCCGGGTCGACGTATCACCTCAAGCTGGCGATTGCTGACGTGAGCGACCGATTCTACGATTCCTGGGTGCTGATCAAGGGGGAGAGTCTCTCGGCGGCGTGCACGCTGGTTCCACCGCCGGTGTTTATCGACCAGCGATCCGGCGATTGACGTCGGCCAGCAGCGGATCTTCCTTCGACTGACCGCGGAATTCGAGATAGCTCTTGTAGGATTCCGCGGCGCCCGCCATCTTCATCCCTTCCCGCACGCGTCCCTGGTAGTAGTAGACCGAGGGCAGGTACGCGTAAGTCGGTTCTTCGTCCATGAACAGCGCCAGTGCCTCGCCGCGGCGCCCCAGGCAGCGGTCGAACTCGGAGTCGGCCTGGATGAATGCATTCGCGTCCAGGTACGCGCGGCCGAGATCGTAATGGCCGATCCACGTATCCAGCAGCATGTTCGCTTCCGACAGCAGCTTGATCGCCTGCCGCGCGTCGCCGCCCATGAGGGCGATGTCCCCTTCGATCAGCTTGGCGTAGGCCTGCGGCTCGGCCTGTAGTTCCGCGGCGAGACTCGCCATGAGCGGCCTGGCCGCATCGATGTTGCCCGCCTCGACGTAAAGACGCGCAGACAGGAACCGGATCTTCACCGCCTTGCTGTTGGCCAGCGCCTTCTCGACGGCGGCGATCGCCGCGGCCGGACGGCCTCGCGACAGCTCCGCATACGCGGCGGCCGCGAACTTGGACGCGGCGCGGTCGGTGCTCTTCGACGCCAGATCGCTGGCGGCGCCCTCGTTCAGGATCCGCGCCGCATCGGCGAACCGTCCCTGCACCGCCGCAAGATCGCCAAGGCCCGAGGCGCCGAAGGAGGCACCCAGGGCGTCGATCGCCGCCAGCCTCTGGTAGGTCTGCATCGCGTCGGGCAGCCGGGCCTGGCCCAGCTGCGCGAACGCCAGCGCGAGCGTCGCATACGCGTCGGGCCCCTCGATCTTCAGCGCTTCTTCTTCCGCCGTCTGGAAATCGCCGGCGTAGTTGGCGTAAAGGGCGAGATTGTCGCGGAACGTCGCGCGATTGGGCAGCAGGTCCACGACCTGCCGCATCTCGGCGACCGCCCCCTTCAAATCGCGAAGCTGGGTCAGGCACAACGCCCGCTGGTTGTGGCCGGTGACGTCGGCGGCATAGCGGGCGATCAGCTCGCCGTATTCCTTGACGCACTGCGGATAGTCGCCGGTCAGCCGGTAGTACATGCCGCGCGTCGATTACCGTTCCCGCTCCGTCATGCCGTCGAGATACTGCAGCGCCTGGTTGATGTATTTGTCGGCTTCCGCGAGCTGGCCGAGGTTGCGCGACTGCACTGCCAGCAACTGGTAGCCGACGCCGAATTTCGGATCGACCTCCACCGCCTTGAGGAGGTTGGCGCGCGCTTCCTCGAACCGGTTGTTCGACGATGCCTCCTGCGCCGCGGCATAGTGGCGCACCACGTCGAGCGAGGTCGCCGACAGGCTCGCCATCGCGAACATCTGGGCCGATTCCGACGCTTCGTCGCCCAGAGCCCTGCGGATGGTCGTCATCAGCTGCGTCGCCGCCTCGACGATCTCTTCCTTGCTGTCCGCGTCGGTCTCGGCATCGGCCAGCACTTCGCCGGTCACGGTGCGCGTCGCCTTGACGGCGATGGTGTACCCGTCGCCGTCGCGCAGCAGCGACCCGGCCAGGACCACGCCGACACCTTCACGCACCGCGATTTCACGCGCGGCCATTTCGTCGAGCTGATCGGGCGGACGCACGCCAAGGGTGCGAACGATGCCATTCCGGTCGAACGCGCTGATGAATCCCGCGCCTTCGAGCGCCCGGCGGAGCATCGGCTCGAGCGTCCGATCGAACGCGGGATCGCCGGTGCGATTATCCAGGTCGGCGATGACAACCGAGACGGGATCCGGCTGGACCGGCGGCGCGCTGAAGATGCGAGTGATGTAGTAAGTGGCTCCGAGCAGCACGGCGCCGAGTGCGACCGTCGCCGCCACCATGCGCGGCGTCAGGCGGCGTATCACCGGCAGCAGATGGCCCCTGGCGTCAAGACGATCGAGCGCCCCCAGCAGCTCGGTTGTCGACTGGTATCGCCTCGCCGGATGCCGCTGGAGGCAGCGCAGCACCACCGTTTCGAGCGCTTCAGGAAGCTCGGGGTCGATCAACCTGAGCGGCGCCGGCGGATCATCGGAGTCGCGCCGCAGGTCCTCTAGGGTCTGCTGTGGCCGCCGTCGCGGTCCAACCAGCATGTCCGACGCGATCAGCCCGAGAGCATAGATGTCGGCCCGCTGATCGACCGCGTCGCCCCTGGCCTGCTCCGGCGCCATGTACGCGATCGTGCCGACAATGGCGCCCACCGTCGTCGAATGGTGGGTGGACTGGCCCGCCCGGTCAGTGCCTGTCGCCGGGCTCGACGTCGTGATCTCGGGCCGCGCCGACGAGGATCGGGCGATGCCGAAATCCATGATGATGGCGTGGTCGCCTTCGATCATGATGTTGGCCGGCTTCAGGTCGCGGTGCACGACGCCGGCCTCGTGCGCAGCGACGAGACCCGAGACGACCTGCCGCATGATGTGAATCGCTCTCGGCACCTCGAGCCTGCCTTCGCGCTTGAGCAGCGACGACAGGTCTTCGCCCTCGATGTACGACATCGTGATGTACTTGATGCCGTCGATCTCGCCAAGGTCGTGAATGCGGACGACGTTCTTGTGGGTGACCTGCCGCGCCAGCAGCAGCTCCTGCTTGAAGCGGCGTTCGATGGCGCGCGTCTCGTCGGGATTGCCGCCCGCTTCCGCGCGGATTACTTTCAGCGCAACCAGGACATCCAGGTCGGCGTCGAACGCCTGGTAGACGGCGCCCATCCCGCCCATGCCGAGCAGCTTGACGATGCGGTAGCGCGGGCCGAATCGCTGGCCGACGGTCAGCGGACCGTCGCCACGCACCGGCGGCCGCAAGTCGGGCCGCGGCGTGCGCATTTCCGGCATGAGGTACGTCGCATCGTCGGGCCCGAGGCTGCTGCCCGACGCCGGCGTGCCCGGCGGCGGAGAACCCGGCAGGCGGGTCTGGTCGAGATCAGGTAGCGGAGGCTGTGGTAGCTGGGTCTCGTCAGGATCGATGGCGTTCAACGGCTTGCCGCAGCGGATGCAGATCCCGGTACCGTCTGTCGTGTCTTCCCCGCCGCAATGTGGGCAAGCCATGCACCCAGGCAGGATTATGTCGCGCACCCCAGATTCGAGCAACTGTGTGAGTAATGTCGTTCGCCGTCGTTTGTACGTCATAATCGCGCTCTTCTGACCGATTGGCTCATAAGGAAGTAACGTCCGGATGCCGTCCACCCCACGGCTCGTCGTCACGGATTCGCGCGGCCGCCGCCAGGTTCCGGTCGACAAGACCACTTTGACGCTGGGCCGCCGCTCTGAAAGCGACATCCAGGTCGCCGGAGTCGGAGTATCACGCCATCACGCGGAAATTGCCGGCGGCACCGGCGGCTACCTGCTGCGCGACCTCGATTCCAAGTTCGGGACCTTCGTGAACGGCAAGCGGACGACGGAATGCGTGCTGGCGCACGGCGACCAGATCCGTCTCGGCGAGTCCCACGACACCAAGATCGTCTTCCTCGTCGAGGACGAGGACAGCGTGCGCTCGAGCAGCGCCGTGTCCGCGGCCAGCGAGCTTCGCCACCTGTCGACCCTGCTCGAGGGACTGCGCGCCCTCGGATCGGGACGCGTGCTCGACGAAGTGCTGGCGCTCGTCCTCGACTCCGCGATCGACGTCACCGGCGCCGAACGCGGCTTCATCATGCTCGCCAACGAGAACGGGGAACTCGAGTTCAAGCTGGGCCGCGCACAGGGACGCATCACGTTGTCGGGCCGCACGTTCGAGACGAGCCGCAAGATTCCGGAGGACGTCTTCGCCACCGGCACGCCGCGCATTGTCGAAGATCTGATGGAAGGCGCCGAAGCCGGCCTGCATCTCGGCACGGTGGCGCTGGGCATCCGCCACGTGCTGTGCGCACCGCTGCGGCTGGTCCGCTACGTTGACAAGGCGGAGCAGGCGGGCAAGGAAAAGATGATCGGCGTGCTCTACCTCGATAGCCGCGAGCGCGGCGCGCTCAGGTCGCAGGCCGCACGCTCAGCGCTGGAGACGCTCAGCACGGAAGCGGCCGTGGCCATCGAGAACGCACGGCTGTACCGCGAGGCGCTCGAACGGGCCCGCCTCGACCAGGAATTGAAGGTGGCGGCCGCGATCCAGCAGTCGCTGCTGCCGGTCTCGAACCGCAGCGGCACCTTCTACTCGACTGCCGGATCGTCGATCCCCTGCCGCGCCGTCGGCGGTGACTTCTTCGACTACTTCGAGGCGCCGGACAATCGCTTCGGCTTCATCCTGGGTGACGTCGCCGGCAAGGGCGCGCCGGCCGCGCTGCTCGCTGCGGCCGTCCTCGGCATGTTCGGCGCCGAGGCCGCGTATCACACGCGGTGCGCGCCGCTCGTCGGCCGTCTCAACCAGGGGCTCTTTCGCCGCCGCATTGAATCACGCTTCCTCACCGCCTTCTGCGGCATCCTGGGCGCCGACGGCTCACTGGTCTACTCCAACGCGGGACACAACGCGCCGTTTCTCGTCACCGCGTCCGGCGTGCGGCGCCTGGAGACCGGCGGAATGGTACTCGGCATCTTCGAGCATTCGGCCTACGAGGAAGAAGCACTGACCCTGTCCCCAGGCGACGTCATCATCGCCTTCAGCGACGGCGTGAGCGAAGCGCTGAACGAAGCCGGGGATGAATACAGCGACGACCGGCTCCTGGCTGCCGTCATCGCCAACCGCCGGCGGACGCCGCAGGAGCTGCTCGATGCGCTCCTGGCCGACGTCCGCAAGTTCGCCGGCGCGGCGACGGCGAACGACGACGTGACGATGGTAGTGGTCAGGTACGATGGTTGAGGTAGAATCCACGCCGAATCGGCAATTGGAGGGACGGACGGCATGCAGCTCGAACAGCGGATACAGGGCAACGTCGCCATCATCACGGTGAACGGCGACATTACCCTCAACAAGGGCGGCGACGTCCTGCTCAAAGACAAGGTCCAGAGCCTCATCCAGCAGGGCAACAAGAACATCATCATCGACCTTGGCGGCGTGGCCTACGTGGACAGCGCCGGACTCGGCCAGCTGGTGCACGCGTTCGCGACGACCAAGAACAAGGGCGGCGCGTTGAAGCTCGTAAACGTGACGAAGAAGCTACGGGACCTGCTGGTGGTGACGAAGCTGCTGACGGTGTTCGACACCTACGACAACGAGAGCGCTGCGCTCTCCAGCTTCAATTAGCAGGCGGCGGGCGACGGCTGCGGGCCGTGCCCGTTCAGCATCTTTCGCAGCTCGCGGACCACTTCATCGAGCTCGCACGGCTTGATCAGCACGTGCGATATCCCGGCATGGCGAAATCGCTCGGGCTCGTCGAGATACTCGGCGTGTCCGGTGATCGCGAGGATGGGGATGTCGCGCGTCGCTGACGACCGCTGAAGCGCCCGGCAGAACTCGAAGCCGTCCATCCCCGGCACTGCAATGTCCGTCACCACGAGATCCGGCCGCAGTTCGTGCGCTTTTTCGAGCGCCTGGTGGCCGTTGTGGGCATCGACGGTGCGGAAGCCGGCATGGGTGAGGAAATCGCGGTACATCAATCGCGTGCTGTGGTCGTCTTCGACGATGAGGACGAGCGGGGATTCCATGACCATCGACGGCTTGGGAAAGATAGCCCGCAGATTCTTCGGCGCGCAAGCGTACCTGGCCAAGCTCGGCTATAAGGCCTGCTCGCCGTCCTTACCAAGATCCGTCCCGCGATGCTTGAGCGCTCACCCATGCAGCGGTCCGGCGAGCCCGCCCGGTGGCGCACGCGCGCCGAAGATCGATGGCGCTGTCAACGTCGCTCATCGGCGCAAGACGGCGAATGGTAAAACCGTCGCGCGCCGCCGCCGCTTCGGTCTGCGCCAGTGCGCGGGCGCTTCCCCACTCGATGCCGGCGAAGACCCCGGGAACACGGCGGGCCGCGATCAGATAGTAGCCGCCGTCGGCGGCGGGTCCCAGCACCAGTGTGTCGGCATCGTCGGCGACGCAGGCGAACGCTTCGGCGATCGTCGCCGGCGTGAGATGCGGCAGATCGGAGCCGATCACCGCGACCGCCGGCGCTCCCAGCTCGAATAGCGCGGCCATGACGCCGCGCATGCGATCGCCGAGATCGCCATCCGGCTGCGGCATGACGTCCACGCCGGCCGCGAGTCGCCGCACGTCATCACAGGCCTCGGCCGGCGTCACGGCAATGACCCTGTGCACGCCGGGCGCAGCGGCGCCGTCGATGGTGTCGAGCAGAAGCGCAGTCAGGAGGGCCGGGTCGGCCGGCAACCCGAGCGAGGCGAAGAGCCGCGTCTTCCCGCCCGACGAAGGCGCCCGCGTCAGGATCGCGACGACAGGCGCGGACGAAGCAACCACCATGCGCGGAAACCGAGGAGGACGCTCAACGCGAGCGCGAAAAGCCGTGGTTCCCTGAAGTCCGCCTTGACCACCCACCAGAAATGAATCACCGCGGTCAGGCCGGCGATGTAGACGAGGCGGTGCAGTTGCTGCCACCGCTTCCCGAGCCGCCTGATCATGCCGGCCGTGGACGTTGCCGCCAGCGGGATCAGCAGCACGAACGTGAGCATGCCGAGCGTGATGAACGGACGCTCGACGATGTCGGCCGCCATGCTCTCAAAATCGAAGAACCAGTCGAGGACGAGCCAGGTCGAGAAGTGAAGACAGGCATAGAAAAAAGCCAGCAGGCCGAGCATGCGGCGAAGCCGGATCAGCTCGTTCCGGCCGGTCAGGCGGCGCAGCGGCGTTACCGATAGCGAGATCAGCAGCAGCGAGAGCGCCGTGTAGCCGGTGGTATCGGTGATGTAGTCGATGGGATTGGCGGTCAGGTCGTTGGTGAGGAAGCCGTACACGAGCGCGGCCGCAGGAACGAGTGCGGCCGCGAAGATCGCCGTCCGGATGGCGCCGAATCCGGTCAATAGTTCTTGCGCAGATCCAGACCGGTGTAGAGGCTGGCGACCTGCGCGCCGTAGCCGTTGAACATCTCCGTCTTCCGGCGCCGGAACTCGCCGAGGCGCCGCTCGGTCGCCTGGCTCCACCGCGGGTGATCGACGCTCGGGTTCACGTTGGCGTAGAAGCCGTACTCGCGGGCCTGCGCCACTTCCCACGACCCGCGCGGCTGCTTGTCGGTGAACCGCATGTGCACAATCGACTTGATCCCCTTGAAGCCGTACTTCCACGGGATCACCAGCCGGATCGGCGCGCCATTCTGGTTCGGCAGCGTCTCGCCGTACACGCCGACCACCATGAGCGTCAGCGGATTCATCGCCTCGTCCAAGCGAAGGCCTTCGACATACGGCCACTGCAGGACCGGATACCGCTGGCCGGGCATGCGGCTCGGGTCGAGCAGCGTCGTGAACTCGACGAACTTGGCGCTGGGCTGCGGCTCGAGGCGCTTGACCAGATCAGCGAGCGGGAACCCGACCCACGGAATCACCATCGACCAGCCTTCGACGCATCGCATCCGGTAGATGCGCTCCTCGAGCGCGTACGGTTTGATCAAGGTGTCAAGGTCAATGGTGGCGGGAGTCTTCACCAGCCCGTCGACCTTGATCGTCCATGGCTTCGGGACGAACTTCTGCGCATTGGCCTTCGGATCTTCCTTGTCGGTGCCGAACTCGTAGAAGTTGTTGTACCCGGTGGCGTCTTCGAAGCTGTTCACCGTTTCGGAGGTGCTCAGCGGACTCTTGCGCACATTCGGCAGCTTCGTCCGGCGCCTGGGCGTTCAGCGCCTCGACGGCGAAGGGCGACAGCCCGATGGCCCCGCCAATCGCGCCTGCCGCGGCCGCCTGGATAAACTCACGCCGCCGGAGGTACAGGCCCTTCGGGGTGGCCTCGGAATACGGGATGTCAGCCGGCTTTTTGATGAGCATGGCAGATTATAGGCCTCTCTCAACCCATTATGCCTCCGACCGTCAGCGTGGTCATCCCCGTCCTGTTCGATGCCGACGCCGCTTCGGCGTTACTGACCAGCCTGTCGCCAGGTTTGGACGTTGAGATCATCGTGGTGGACGGAGACGCCGATCCACGGCTCGATACGCTCGTGGCCGGCCACCCTGGGGTGGTGCTCCACCGAACAGGACGGGGACGCGGCAGACAAATGAACGCCGGAGCCGCGATCGCCACGGGCGAATGGTTACTGTTCCTCCATGCGGACTCGACGTTACCGGCCGGCTGGTTCGCCGCCATCGCCGATCTCCCCGGCGACGTCGCAGGGGGATGGTTCCAGTTTGCCCTGGCCGATTCGGCGTGGCAGGCGCGCGTCATCGAACGGCTAACCGCCTGGCGTGTCACCCTCCTTCGTCTCCCGTACGGCGACCAGGGGGTGTTTGTCCGCCGCCGCGTCTTCGAGCAGTTGGGCGGGTTTCAGGATTTCCCATTAATGGAAGACGTGGAATTCGTCCGCCGCCTGGTGAATGCGGGACGCGTGAATGAACTACCGCTGCAGTTGCTGACATCGGCGCGACGATGGCGGCGCGACGGCTGGTTTCGTCGCAGCACCACGAACGTGCTGCTGGTCGCTTTGTACTATATAGGGGTAAAGACTGAACGACTGGCGCGGTGGTACCGGAGCGCCGCGCGCGGGTGAGTGCGGTCAATACGCCGCAGACCCGCGGAGTGCGCTCCGATTCCGTGCCGATCGCTTCCATTTCAATCGATATGCCATGTTACAGTCGAGCTTCATGGGCGCGGCGGACGTGATAGCCTCAGCGGGTGGGTTCGGAGAACAATCATTTCCCTCGCGCGTTATCACTCGCCGTGCATGAACTTCGAACACCTATTACCGTCGCGACCGGGTACCTGCGCATGCTGTTGCGCGAGCAGGCCGGGCCGCTGACGGATCAGCAGCGCAAGATGTTGCAGGAAGCGGATAAGTCGTGCGCGCGCATCGGTTCGCTGGTCGCGGAGATGAGCGAGCTCGGCAAACTCGAAGACGGCCAGATCACGGTCGCTCGCGTCCCATTTGATCTCGGCGCTCTTATCGTGGAGGTGGCGAGCAGTATGCATGAGGGGGAAGACCGCGGGGTCCGCCTCGAGACGCGCGTGCCAGGGCCTGTCATGGTGGCCGGCGATCGGACGCGATTGGCGGCTGCGATCGGGGCGCTCATGCACGCGGCACTGCGCGAACGAGGCGAACCGGGCGTCATCGCGGTGGAGTGCTCCACGCTTTCAGAGACCAATCACACCTGGGCGATCGTAACGATCGGCGACGAGACCGCGGCAAAGCCGCTGGCCGCGGCCGCGCACACAACCCCGCCTCCCTTCGACGAATGGCGCGGCGGGCTCGGCCTCGCGCTCCCGGTTGGCCGCCGCGTGATCGAAGCGCACGGCGGAGCGCTGTGGTCGGCTGGAGGAGAACACGCGCGCGCGGCATCCGCACTCCGGCTCCCGCTCGCTGGCTGAGAGAACAAAGGACGCGATTGAATGGCGACAGCGGCAGGACCAACCACCGGCATTCCCGCGGCACCTGGAACGGCAACCGACCAGCGGCGCCCGATGATCGCGGTGGTCGATGACGACTCGGGATTCGCCGGCTACCTCAGAACCTTTCTCGGCGTGCGCGGCTACGAGGCGCGCGCCTACACGCGCGGCGACGAAATCGTGGCGGCCATTCGCCAGGGCGACCCGCCCGACATCGTGTTGCTCGACGTCGCCATGCCGGGCATGGACGGGCTGCAGACGCTGAAGGCGCTGAAGTCGGCCCGCCCGGAGCTGCAGGTCATCATGCTGTCGGGCCGCGAGCAGGCCCAGATCATCGTCGAGGCGGTGCGCCTCGGCGCCGCCGACTACGTCGTCAAGCCGGGTGATCCGGAAGGGCTCGGTGAAATCGCGCTTGATTCCGCCATCAAGCAGGCGATCGAGCGGACCCGCCTGGTCAGCGAGCTCACCGATCTGCGGCGTCAGCTCAACGACGACCAGAGCGAGGCGTTTCTCGCGTGGGGCCAGAGCCCGGCGATGCAGCAGGTCGCGCACATCATCCAGCAGGTGGCCGACAGCGACGTCACCGTTCTGATTCGCGGTGAAAGCGGCGTCGGTAAGGAACTGGTTGCGCGGGCGATTCACCAGCACTCGACGCGGAAGAGCAAGCCCTTCGTCAAGGTCAACTGCGCGGCGCTGCCCGCCGAGCTCCTCGAAAGCGAACTCTTCGGTCACGAAAAGGGCGCCTTCACCGGCGCCGCCGCGACACGCGTCGGCAAGTTCGAGCAGGCGAACCTCGGCACGATCTTCCTCGACGAGATCGGTGAAATGAAGCCGCCGCTGCAGGCGAAGCTGCTCCACGTTCTGCAGGACGCGGAGTTCACCAAGCTTGGCAGCAACAAGAAGATCGAAGTCGACGTGCGCGTCGTCACCGCCACCAACCGCGACCTCGAGGCGATGATGGTGCGCGGCCAGTTCCGCGAAGATCTGTATTACCGGTTGAAGGTGATCGAAGCGGTCGTACCGCCGCTGCGCGAACGGCCGGACGAGATTCCCCAGCTCACCGACTTCTTTATCACCAAGTACTCCGAGCGTTACAACCGTCCGCTGCGCGCCCTCACCGACGAACTCCGGCAGCGATTCCTCAGCTACGACTGGCCGGGCAACGTCCGCGAGTTGGAGAACATGATCAAGCGGTTCGTCATCCTGCAGGACGAACAGCTGGTGCTGCGCGAGCTCAGCAAGACTCGCCCGACTGCGCCATCCCCGTTGACGGCATCGGCCGCGGCCGGCGATCTGGCGCCGCCGCCGTTCCAGTCTCCGCCTCGCGCACCCATCCCCGGCGATCCGGCGTACGAGGAAGACGAGGACGACGACGAGACCGACGAAGAACCTGCCACGAGCGCACCGCCGAGCCAGGAAGGACGGCGGCTCATGGACGTCGCGCGCGAAGCGGCGCTAACGGCTGAGCGAACTGTAATTGCCGAGACTCTGCGGCAAGTCCACTGGAATCGCCGCAAGGCGGCTCAACTGCTCGGCGTCAGCTATAAGACCCTGCTGAACAAGATCAAGGAAACAGGGCTGGAACAGCCCTAGCATTTGGGGAAACGCGGTTCCACATGGAACTACGTTTCCTTTTCTCCCTCTCGTCCGCTTCCCTGACACATCGCTTTTCCCTCTAACTGCAACCCTTTTCCGTTGTGGCACTTCGATTGCTCAACCGAGCCCCAGCAGCTCGGCGCACGAAAGGGCAGAGCCATGGGTTTGAAGCAGCAGGTGATGGTGGTTGACGACGACCTGGCGATGTGCGGGTTTCTCCGCTCGTTTCTGGGGACACGCGGATACAGCGCGCTGACGGTGACTAACGCCGATGAAGCCGTCCGTCGCTTCCATGCCGATCGGCCTGCCGCAGTGCTGCTTGACGTGGTGATGCCGGGAAGTATGGACGGGCTGGCTGCGCTGGAAGCGTTCAAGAAGATCGACAAGGACGTCCCGGTCATCGTCATTTCCGGCCAGGGCCGAACCAACACCATCGTGCAGGCGATGAAGCTCGGCGCGAGCGACTTCGTCTGCAAGCCGTTCGAGGACGCCGAGCTCGAGATGCTGCTCGGCAACGCCTTGAAGCAGCGCCAGCTGAGCCAGGAAGTCGCCACGCTTCGCGCACAGCTCAAGGAGCAATCGCGCTACACCATGCTCTTCGGCAACAGCGAGCGGATGCTGTCGGTGCGGGACCTGATCGAGCGCGTGTCCGACACCGATGTCACCGTCCTGATCCGCGGCGAGAGCGGCACCGGCAAGGAACTGGTCGCGCGGGCGCTCCACGAACGGTCACTGCGTCGCGACAAGCCGTTCGTCAAGGTGAATTGCGCGGCGCTGCCGACCGAGCTGCTCGAGTCGGAGTTGTTCGGGTTCGAGAAGGGCGCCTTCACCGGCGCGATTCAGCACAAGCCGGGCAAGTTCGAGTTCGCCAACCACGGCACCATGTTCCTCGACGAGATCGGCGACATGAGTTTCCCGCTGCAGGCGAAGCTGCTGCAGGTACTGCAGGACGGCGAGTTCTCCCGTCTCGGCGGCAAGAACGACGTGCAGGTCGATGTCCGGGTGATCACCGCGACCAATCGCGATCTCGAGACCGCGGTCGCGCAGGGGCAGTTCCGCGAGGACCTGTACTTCCGGCTCAACGTCGTGGCGATCAACCTGCCGCCGCTGCGCGATCGCCGCGAAGAGATTCCCTTCCTGACCGATCACTTTTTGAAGAAGTACTCGGTGCAGTACAACAAGCCGATGACGGCGGTGAGCGGCGAGCTCGCGCGGCGATTCGTCGAATACGAATGGCCGGGCAACGTCCGGCAGCTCGAGAACCTGATCAAGCGCATGGTCGTGCTCGGCAGTGAGGCGCCGATCCTCACCGAACTGCAGCAGCCCTCGTCACTGTTCCCGGTTCATTCACAAACTCCCCCCTATGCTCCCGCGCGTCCGGCCGTTCCCCCGCCCGCGCCCGCTCAGATGGCCCCGCCCCCTGCTCCACCGAGTGCGGTGGAACCCGTGGCGGGGCCGTTGCCAACGGCCACCGCTGCCGGCAACGTCTCGCTCAAGGACATCTCGCGCAGCGCGGCCCGCGAGGCGGAGCGCGAGTTGATCCTCCGCATGCTGACCCGCACGCGGTGGAACCGGAAGGAAGCCGCGGAAATCCTCGGCATCAGCTACAAGGCGCTCCTCTACAAGATCAAGGAGAACGGCCTCGACAAGGCCTCGTAGCGGTGACTATCCAGTGAGCGACCAGTTCTTCGAGCAGGGCACGCGCCTGCTGACGCCCAAGGCCTTCGAGTTCGTACTCGACGGCGAGCTGAAGCAGGCGGTCCGTTCCCAGAATTTCCTCACGCTCGTCGTCCTCGAGACGCGGCGCGAGTGGGACGGCATGACCGTGACGGCCGATCCCGGAACCGTCGGCGAGGTGGCCCAGATCGTCGGCCACGAGGTGCGGCACACCGATCTGATCGGCGTGGCGCAGAACGGCACGCTCTCGGTCGCGCTGCTCGACGCCGACTTCGACAACTCGCAGAAGGTCATCGACCGCGTGGTCCAGCGGATCGACAGCTACGACTTCCCTGCCCCGCTACGAATCTCGCTTGGCGCCGCCTGCTACCCGACGCACGCGATCGATGCCGACGCGCTGAGGAAACAGGCGCTCTCGCGGCCGGTCGTCAGCTGGCGCGGGCGGCCAATCGATCAGCGGAGCGACGAGACACGGAACTGACATGGCCGCCGCCGCGAGAGCCCGCACGGCGTGGGAGATCGACCGGGTCGAGTGGGTCCGTGAACTCACCGTGCTCGATCGCATCGAGCCGGCGTGGCGCGCGCTCGAAGCGAGGGTCACGCACCGATCCCACGTCTCCACGTTTGATTTCATCGCGACCTGGTATCGCCATTACGCCGGCGACTACGGCGGCGCACCGCTCATCGGCCTGGCATGGCGCGGCGCCGACCTGGCCGGTATCGCCCCGCTGACGGTCAGGCGCGGACAGGTTGGACGGATCCCTGTCACACGCGTCGACTTCGCGCCGACAGATTCCATTGCCGGCGAATTCCTGATCGAAGACGACGAGCCGGAACTGGTGGGCGAATTGCTCGATGGACTGGCACGCGAGGGGATCGGCTTCGACGTTATCTGCCTCAACGGATTCGAGCCGGCGTCGCCGAGGCTCGCGTCGCTGCAACAGGCCGCCGTCCGGCACCGCCTCGCGATGCAAATGGAAGATCACGCCTTCGCCGTCGTCGATCTGCGCGCCGGGTACGAGGCGTACAAGGCGCGGCTGAGCGCGCACTACCGGCGCAACCTGCAGCAGAAGGCGAACAAGATCGCCGCCGCGGGATTCACGGTCGCCGGCGTGCAGCTGCACCAGGGCGCCGACACGATCGAGACGGCGATTGCGCGGATGATCGCGATTAACGAAGCCAGCTACAAACTCGACGGCCAGCGGCTGCCCGACTGCCACCGCGACTTCCTCGCGGAGGTGGCGCGGCGATTCAACGCGCGCGGCCTCCTCAGCCTGCCTATCCTGACGATTGGCGGCCGCGATGCCGCCTTCATCCTCGGCGTCGTCGAGCGCGGCTGTTTCTACGACATCACGCTCGCGTACGACGAGACGTTCGCGAAGATGTCGCCCGGCGCCTTCCTGATGCAGCAGACGCTGCTGCAGCTCGCTGCGCTGGGTGTGCATACGGTCGTCTCCCACGGCGCGCACGACTACAAGAAGCATTGGTCAACGGCGTTTGTCCCGCAGAAGCGCGTGTTCCTGTTCTCGCCGAGCCCACGCGCCACGGCCACGCGAGTCGTTCGATTCGGTCTTCAACCGCTGTGGAAACGGTTCGCGGCGCAGGACACGGACGCTAGCGAACGCTGAGAGTATGCCGGCCGGAGGCCGGCGGCAGCGGTCTGCGATGGCGCGTGGCAGCGCGCGGTTCCGTACGTCCTCACGACTCCTGTGAAACCGTTTGCTCCCATCGATCTGGAGAGTCGTAATGCTCTCGGGAGCTGGACCGTTTTCGACGACCGAGAGTGACGCCCCGTTCAGGACTTTCTGGAAACGCGATGGAACCTCCGCGCCGCGCGAAGCATTCGTGCCAATCCGCAATGCCCCGCTAGAAATGCGCGAGAGCAGGCCGTTTTTGAGCGTTTTTCGCGGGTTCTCATTCGCCGTGCCACATGTGAACGGTTATTGCAGTTCAGCCGAGCCGTGACGCGAGCTCAAGCAACGACGGCCTCAATCGTGTGCATCGGCGCACTTCTCCTACCCACGCGAGCTGTCGCGCAGGCGCGTATGGAGTTCATCCCGTCGATGTCGCTCTTCTCCATCTACGACGACAACATCTTCGCCCAGGTTGAGGGCAGCGCCGGACAGATGCTCCAGATTCGACCGAGCTTCGAAGGCAGCTACGAGAACCCACGGACCAGGCTGCTTGGCCTCTACTCCTTCGACGCCCAGCGCTCGAACTTCGCCACGCTCAACACGCTCGACGCGCGGCGCCACGCCCTGGCCGACGCGCGTTTTCGCGCCACTCCGGTACACCACCCTCGCCCTGGCGATGCGCTACGACCGCAGCGAGACCCCGGGCGAGATCAACATCGACAGCGGCATCCTTGGCGAACGGCGCCAGGCGCAGCGGCTCGAAGTCAACCCGACGTATGCGCGCCGCTTCAACATGCGGACGTCGATGACCGCCGGCTACGACTGGACGACCGAAAACCTGATCGACGGCGAACGCGGCACCATGCACATCGGCCGGGCGATGCTGTCGCGCGAGGTCACCGAGAAGACGACGCTCAGCGCCGGGTATGTCGCGCGTTACTTCGTCGATCACATAGCCGATCACTCGTCGCAGGGGCTGGTCGTGGGATGGAGCCGGGAACTGTCGCCGGGGACCCGCATCAGCCTGTTCGCCGGCCCGAAGGTGACGTCGTATCGCGGCCTCACGCCGGAAGCGAACGCGGCGTTCATGCGCACCACCAACCGAATCCGGCTGGCGGTCGACTATTGGCACGGCGAGACGATCATCCTCGGCGTCGTCGGCCCGGTGCGCGCCGACAGCGTCACCGTGCGGTCCGCCTGGCCCCTGACCCGCCGTTTCGAGCTGAATGCCCACGCCGGCGCCTCGGACGTGACGACGCTCGATGCACGCGCCAGCACCAACTATCGCAGCACGCTGGGTCTGTCGTGGACGCGCGGCGGGCTGTATACCGTCGCTGCTTCCTATGGCCTCGACTACCAGGACGGCTTGATCAGAAACCGCGTCTTCCTGGACGGCGAACCGGTTCGCTACGACGACCAGATACTGCGGCACGTGTTTCGCGTAAGCCTGACCGTCGCGCCGCGCTACAGCCGCTCAATTCTGCCGCCCGACGAGGCGGCCCGTGCGAAGGGAGTATCACGATGACCGTTCGGCCGCTCGTATTCATCACCGCCTGCCTGCTCACCGCAGGATGCGCCGGGAAGGCCTCGGCCCCGCTGGCGGATCTCACCGCCGCACCGAGAGTGGCGCCCGCGGGCGGCGTCGAGGCCTACACCGCGACGCCGGCGGAAACACCCGCGGCAACACCCGCGGCAACACCCGAGGCAACACCGGCAGCTACTCCGGCGGCGACATCGGCGGCAACACCCGCGGCCACTCCGGCCACGCCCGCGGCGGCACCGGCGAGGTTCGTCGAGTCGGCCGAAGCCTTTCGCATCGGGCCCGAGGACGTCCTCGACGTGCAGGTGTGGAAGAACGAGGAACTCAGTCGCGTCGTGCCGGTTCGGCCCGACGGCATGATCTCGCTGCCGCTGGTCAACGACATCCGCGCCGCCGGGCTGACCGCCGTCGAACTGCGCCAGGCCATTACCCAGCGCCTGTCCGAGTACGTGCCGTCGCCCGAGGTCTCGGTGATGGTCCGCGAGGTCCACAGCGTGAAGGTGGCGGTGCTCGGCGCGGTGCGCATGCCCGGCCACTACGAAGTGAACAGCGCCGCCACGGTGCTGGAACTGATCGCCCGCGCCCAGGGGCTCACCGAGTTCGCCGACCGCGGACGGATCATCGTGATGCGGCAGAACGGCACCGAGACGACCCGCATCCCCTTCAACTATCGCAAGGTCGCCGAAGGGTCCGAGCAGGACAACTTCTACGTGCGTCCCGGCGACATCATCGTCGTTCCCTGAGGAGAAGCGTTTCAATGGCCCGAGACCCGCTGTCCACCAGTTCCGACGACTCGCTGGCGCTTCGCGTCGTCGAGATCTTCCGACGCCGCGCGCTGCTTGCCGTCGTGGTCTTCGCGATGGTGCTTGGCGCGGCGATCTCCTTCGCGCTCTACCTCCCGGATCTGTACCGCTCCACGGCGCTGGTCCTGGTGGAGCGATCGATTTCGGAATCGATCGTCAAAACGCCGGTGAGCGGCGAGCTCGAGAGCCGCCTCTATGTCATCAAGCAGGAGATCCTCAGCCGCGACAAGCTGATCGAGCTGATCGAGCGCTTCAATCTCTACCCGGAGTTGCGGACGCAGACCGGTCTGGAGGACGTGCTGACCCAGGCGCGCAACGACATCCTGGTCGAGCCGGCCGGGCCGGAACAGGTCAGCGGCCGTACCAAGACCGTGTCGTTCACGCTCAGCTACACCGGCGATTCGCCCGAGAAGGTGGCCGACGTCACCAACGCCGTCGCTGCCTTCTACGTGCGGCAGAACGACCGGATGCGGTCGGACGAGGCGATTCGGACGAGCGAATTCCTGCGCACCCAGCTGGCGGACGCGAAGCGTCAGCTCGATCGCCACGAAGCGGGGCTGCGCGACTACACCACCCGCTACACCGGCCAGCTGCCCGAGCAGGTCGGCGTCAACCTCGCCACGCTCGAGCGCCTGAACACGCAGCTCCGGCTGAACGGCGAGCAGCAGATCCGCATCATCGAGCAGCGCGACAAGCTGCTCGACGGACTACGCGACGGCACCGTCATCGCCCGCGCCTCGTCCGGCGACGAGCTCTCGCCCGAGGCGATCGAGCGGCTGAAGAAGATCGAGGAGCAGAAGCAGAAGTTGTCGCAGGCGGTCACGCAGTTCACCGACAAGCACCCGGACGTGGTTCGCCTCCGCGAGCAGCTGGCCGCGATGGAACGCGAGAACGACCAAACGCTGGCGGCTGAACGACGGCGCCGCGACGAGGCCGAGGCGGCCGCGCAAGCCGCCGCGACGCAGGATCCGTCATCGCCGGCCCCGCAACTGCGCCGCCGGACGATGGAAGCGCTGGACGGCGAGCTGGCCACGCTGCAAGCAGGAAGAGGCGGGCATCCGTCAGGCCATCGGCGGCTTCGAGCAGCGGCTCGAGAGCTCACCGCAGCGCCATGCAGGAGTACCGGCTGATCACCCGCGACTGGTCGGCCGCCAAGGACCTCTACGACTCGCTGCTGAAGCGCTACGACGAGGCGACAGCTCACCGAGAACATGGAGACCGGCCGCGCCGGCGAGCGTTTCCGCGTTCTCGAACCGGCGCTGCCGCCCGAGGGTCCCGCGGCGCCGAACCGCGTCCGGCTGCTGATCATGGGCCTGCTCGTCGCCCTTGCCGCGGCGGCAGGCGCGGTGATGGCGCGCGAACAGTTCGACACCGCGTTCCATTCGGTCGACGAACTCCGCGACTTCACTGCGGTGCCGGTGCTCGTCTCGATCCCGCCGATCGGCCCGATGCCGGCCGGCCGCCGCGTGCGCGCTGCGTTCGCGACTGTCTCCGCGCTGGTTCTCATCGCGCTGGTCGCGTCGTCTGCCGCTTATCTCGCCAGCGGCAACCAGCAGCTGGTCCGCCTGATCGCGTTCTGAGGTGCATGTCATGGCAAAGAAGCCGAAACTCGATACCCACCTGGTCAGCCTGACGGCGCCCGCCTCGTTCGCGGCGGAACAGTATCAAGGCCTGCGACTCACGGTGGAGCGCCTGGGGCGCGCGCGGGACCTCAAGGTCATCGCCGTGACCAGCCCGGCAGCCGGCGACGGCAAGTCGGTCACGGCCATCAACCTGGCCGGGGCGCTGGCCCGCGGCGGCGACGAGCGCGTCCTGCTGATCGACGCCGACCTGCGGCGTCCCACCGTCGCGAGGCAGCTCGCGATCACCGACGCTCGCTGCGGGTTGGCCGACGCCCTGACCGGTGGTGGCACCCTCGCCGAGGTTGTCAGTCCGATGAACCAGTACAACCTGGACGTCATTTCGGCCGGTACCGTGCGCAGCGGCATCAGCCAGATCCTGCGGTCGCCGCGGCTCGATGCGTTCCTCCAGGAGGCGCGGCAGCGGTACGCCTACATCGTCCTCGACACCCCGCCGCTCCTGCCGGTGTTCGACTCGGCGCTCCTCGCCAAATCGGTCGACGGCGTGCTGATGGTGGTGTCGGCCAACCAGACGCCGCGCAAGCTGCTCGGCGAGGCGCTGAACATGCTCGAACCGTCGAAAGTGCTCGGCATTGTCTTCAACCGCGATGAGCGTCCGCTCTTCGGCTACTACAACGCCTATTACCGGGAGTACTTCCCCGACGTGTCGCAGGTCGCCACTGAGGCGTAACGAGGCCATTTAGAAACGAGACCCTTTCATGGTGCCCAGGCTTTCAACCACCGTCGATCTGGCGCCGCTGCTCCTCATGGGGTGGCAGGTCGTCCTCCCGATCACGGAGCTTCCCTACCTGTCGTCGCTGATCCTGCTGGCGGCCGCGGTCGCGGTCGCATGCCTCGCCGCGCGCGAGATGCGGCCGAAGGCGCCGCGTGTGCTGATCCTCGGGTCCGGCCCGATGGCGTCGAAGCTGATCGAGGAGATCGAGGCGGCCAGGTCGCCGCGCTATAGGGTTGCCGGGATCGTCAGCGACGAGCAGCCGGATGCGGACAGCGCGGACGCCGCCCGCTGGCTCGGCCCGTGCGACCAGCTCGCCGATATCGCCCAGCGCGTGCAGCCGACCCGCATCGTCGTCGCCGTGGCCGACCGCCGCGACCGGCTGCCGCTGCAGCCGCTGCTCGAGTCGCGAGTGCGCGGCATCGTCGTCGAGGACGCGATCGATTTCTACGAGCGGCTGACCGGCAAGATTGCGATCGAGGCGCTCAGGCCGAGCGTCCTGATCATGTCGAAGGGCTTCCGGAACCACGGCGTGGCCGAAACCGTGGCCCGCATCGTCAGCATGGTAATAGCCGCGGTGGGGCTGGTACTGGTGGCGCCGCTGTTGGCCGCGCTCGCCCTCGCGATCAAGATCGACTCGCGCGGCCCGGTCTTCTTCATCCAGCAGCGCGCGGGACACGACGGGCGTCCCTTCGGGCTGGTCAAGTTCCGCACCATGCACCCGGCGACCGAAGCGCCGGTCGGAATGGGTGATGGACAACCTCGATCGGATCACGCCGATCGGGCGATGGCTGCGCCGCTTCCGTCTCGACGAGCTACCGCAGCTCGTGAACGTGCTCCGCGGGGAGATGAACCTGATCGGACCGCGTCCGCACCCGACGTCCAATCACGCGGTGTTCGTCGACGACATCGCGTATTACGGCCTGCGCAACAGCGTGCGTCCGGGCGTCACCGGCTGGGCGCAGGTCCGCTACGGCTACGCCAACAACCTCGAGGAAGAGACCGAAAAGATGCGCTACGACCTGTTCTACATCAAGAACCGGTCGCTCTGGCTCGACATGCGCATTCTGTTCGAGACGGTCGGCATCATCATCTTCGGACAGGGCGCGAGCGAAGTCCGGCGGCCGTCGCCGAGCCGCAGCGAGCTGGCGCCGCCGGCGCCGCGCCGGCGCGACGACGTCGCCGGGTACATGCCCTGGCTCGCCAATTCCACCGCTGCCCGGCCATCGGCCGGCCAGCAGTAACCGCAGGACGCCGTGTCACACCTCGAAGCGACCTGGTGGAAGCCCTCTAGCCCGAAACAGCCGAGCGCCGTCGGCGCCGTCGCGACCGACTCCGGCAGCAGCGCGGCGTTCTGGGCCCTGGTGGCGTTCACCGCCATCCTGCTGTTGTCGCCGCAGGCGTGGGTACCGGCGTTGAAGGTAATCAGGATCGCGTTTCTCGCGGCCGGGATGGCCATGGCCGCGCACGTCGCCGAGCGGACCATTCGCCGCCAGCCGATCACGCCGTTGTCCCCAGAGATCGGGATCGTGCTCGCGCTGGTGGCGTGGTCGGTGTTGACGCTTCCCCTCTCCATCTGGCCCGGCGGCAGCGTTCGCGTGCTGACCGACAACTATCTCAAGGCCGTGGCGTTCTTCTGGCTCCTCGGCACGATTATCACGAGCACCGATCGGCTGCGCCGCATGGCGTGGACGCTGGTCCTCTGTTCGATTCCGCTGGCGCTGACCGGCGTGCGCAATTACCTGTCGGGTGACGTGCTGTCAACCGGCGTCAGGGGCTTCTACCGCATCGAAGGGTACATGGGCGGTTCCGGGCTGACCGGCAATCCCAATGACCTGGCGCTCATGCTCAACCTGATCGTCCCGATTGCCGGTGTCCTCGTCTTCATTTCGCGCGGCATGGCCCGCATGGTGGCCCTCGGGGCGCTGGTGTTGGCGATTGCGGCGATCGTCCTGACGTTTTCCCGCGCCGGGTTCATGACGCTGGCGGCATCGTTCATCATGTTCGTGGCGGTGCTGGCGCGGCGAAAGGCAGCGGGCGCGGCGTTCGGGCTGCTGCTGCTCGCGATATGCGTGCCGCCGCTGCTCCCGCACGGGTACATGGATCGGATCAGCACGATCACCAACATCGAAGCGGACAAGACCGGCTCCGCACAGGGCCGATGGCGCGATATCCAGGCCGCCGTCGAGGTTGTCGCCAAGAACCCCATCATCGGCGTCGGCATCGGCCAGGACATCCTGGCGATGAATGCGGAGCGCGGCGACGACTGGACCCAGGTTCACAACGCTTACCTGCAGTACGCCGTAGACCTCGGCATCCCCGGGCTCGTGCTCTTCGCCTGGCTGCACTTGCTCTGCTACCGCACCGCCCGCGCGGTGGAAAAGCGCGCGGCCAGGGAACCTGGGCAGCGGCATCTGACGCTGCTCGCCGCCGGCGTGCAGACATCGCTCGTCGCCTTCTTCGTCGCGGCCATGTTTCACCCTATCGCCTACCAGTTCTATTTCTTCAGCATCGGCGGTCTTGCCGTAGCCCTCCGCAATATCTGGCACGCGGAGAGTGCGGCGTTGTCCGTCGCCGGGAGCGCTTCGTGAAGAACGGGGGAACGCACGGCGTGACCAACGCGCGGATTCTCAAGGTCGTCCCCACGCTCATGTGCGGGGGCACGGAGACGCAGTTCATGACGCTCAGCCGCCGGCTCGATCCGGGGCGCTTCGATCTCGAGTTCGCCTGCCTCCGGCGCTGGGGACCGTTCGTGCAGGAACTGGCGGAACGGCGGATCCCGCTGTCGGAGTACCGGGTGGCGACGTTTCGCAGCGTCCACGCACTCGCGCAGCAGGCGCGGCTCGTCCGCCATATCGCCCGCCGCAGGATCAAGATCGTCCACGCCTACAACTTCTACGGCAACGTCTTCGCCGTGCCTCCCGCCCGGCTGGCGGCGCCGGTGGTCATCGCCTCGATCCGCGACTGCGCACCGTACCTGACGGCGATGCAGAAACGGGTGCAGCGCTACGCCTGCCAGTTGGCCGACTGCGTGCTCGTCAACGCCACCGCGGTCAAAGACTGGCTGATGGCCGAAGGCTACGACGCCTCAAAGATCGTCGTGATTCGTAACGGCGTCGACCTGTCGGGATTTGCCGGACCGGCGGACCCTGGCGTCATCCGTCGCGAGTTCGGCCTTGCACCGACCACCCCGCTCATCGCGGTGGTGTCGCGTCTGACCCGGCTGAAGGGACTCGAGAACCTGCTCGAAGCCGCGGCGATGCTGAAGCCGCGATATCCCGCCGCCCGCTTTGTCGTCGTCGGCGAAACGAGTCCGATGGAGGTGCCGTACCTCGGCGAACTGAAACAGCTTGCCGACCGGCTCGGCGTGGGCGATCGGGTGATCTTCACCGGACGGCGTTCGGATGTGCCGGCGCTGCTGTCGGAGGTGAACGTGTCCGTCATGCCGTCGCTCAACGAGGCACTGTCCAACGTGCTGCTCGAATCGATGGGGGCTGGCGCACCCACCGTCGCCACGCGCGTCGGAGGCACGCCGGAGGCACTGGTCCACGAACAGACCGGGCTGCTGGTCGCGCCCGGGGATTCGCGCGCGATCGCCGACGCCGTCGGCCGCCTGCTCGACAACCCGTCGCTGGCCAGCCGGCTCGGGCAGTCGGCGCGCGCCCTGATCAAGGACCGCTTCTCGGTGGATCGAATGGTTCAGTCCACCCAGGACCTCTACACCGAACTGCTGGCGCGCAAGCAGCGCACGCCGCTCCCGAGGACCGCCTGATGCTGGCCCCTGCCCGGACCCTCGATTGGACGATCGCGCGGCCGGCGGCGCCGCAGGACGCGTGTGTGGTGGACGTGGTTCGCGACTACGACGCCTTCGTCGCTCTCGAGCGCGAGTGGAACGACGCGGTGGCACGCGCGCGGGTTCCGCATCCGTTCCTCCGTCACGAGTGGGTGCGGACGTGGTGGGACGCCTTCAGCACCCCGAGGACGCGGCTCTATATCCAGGTCGTGCGCGCCAACGGCCGCGTCACGGCGATCGCCCCTTTCATGCGCGAGACAGCGACGATGTACGGGGTTCCGGCGCGGGGCGTGCGGTTCATCCACAACGACCACACGCCTCGAACCGACGTCATCATCGCCGACGATGCGGAGGTCTGGTACCGGGCTATCTGGCGGGCGCTCCGCACCGATCGCGAGACCTGGGACGTTCTCCTGCTCTCGCAGCTCGAACGCGACTCCAGGACGCAGCAGATCGTGCGCGAATACGCGGCGGCCGACCGCCTTCGTACCGGTACGTGGCGAAGCAGCGACTCACCGTACCTGCCGATCACCGGAACCTGGGATGCCTATCTCGCTACGCTGTCGGCGAAGTTCAGATCCAACCTTCGGAACCGGCTGTCGCGCCTGACCAAGGTCGGGGCGGTTTCCTTTGAAATTCTCACCGACCGGCGATCCATCGAAGCCGCGGCCGACGACGCGTGGCGGCTCGAGTGTTCGGGATGGAAACGCGAGGCCGGGACCGCTATCACCTCGGATCCGGCGGTCCGGCGCTTCTACACGTCAATGATCGAGCGCGGCACGCAGTCTGGCTGGCTGCAGCTGCTGTTCCTGAAGGTCGGCGATCGCCGCATCGCCACGTCGTACGGCGCCTTCTTCGACAACCGGCTGTTCCTGTTCAAGACCGGCTACGACCCGGAGTTCGCCACCGGGGCACCGTTCAAAGTCCTCACGTCGTTCGCGATCCAGGAAGCCTGTGCGCGTGGCGTGACCGAGGTCGACTTCCTGGGCGACGCCGAACCCTGGAAGCTCGAATGGACGGCGGCGAGCCGTGGACATGACTGGCTGTACGTCTTCAGCGACACCATGCGAGCCCGGCTTTTGCATTCTCTCAAGTTCGAGTGGCTGCCGGAGTTGAAGCGATGGCGATCGTAACAAGCACCTTCGTGCCGACCTACCAGGGTCTGTCCGCCGCGGACTTCGTGCGGCGCGCGACGGCGACGCGAGAGGCCTGCTTCCCGTTCAACGTGGCCGGACGACTCCCCTTCTATCGCGCCCGCAACGCGATCTATCACCTGTTCACGACGCTGGTTGCGCAGAACCCGCGCCTGACCGTGCTCGCGCCCGACTACAACAGCGGTAACGAGATCCTGGCGATACGCGCCGCCGGCGCGCAGGTCCAGTACTGCCCCGTCGACGGCCAGATGCAGATGCATCCGGAGAGGGTCGAAGAGCTGTGCGCGCGGCACAACCCGGATCTGCTCTACGTGATTCATTACGTCGGCTGGCCGCAGCCGATGCCTGCACTGGTCGACATCTGCCGCCGCCGCGGCATGCTGCTGGTCGAAGACTGCGCGCTCTCGCTCCTCAGCGAGACAGCGGGCGAGGCTCCGCTCAGGCCGGGAAGACCGCTTGGTTCGTTCGGCGACTGGTCGGTCTTCTGCCTCTACAAGACGTTGCCGCTGCCGAACGGCGCGCTGCTCGTGCAGAACACGATACGACTCCAGGCGCTCGAACGGCTTGAACTGCGCCACGCCGGATCGGCGTCGGTGCTGGGCCGCACGGCCGAACTGCTCGTCCAGCGCATTCGTGGACGCGCCAACCGTGTCGGCGCGGCACTCCAGGTGGTGAAGCGCGGCATGGGACGCGCGGCGGGCGCCATGGAAGTGCGCCGCGCCAACGTCGGCGACATCGGCTTCAACCTGGACGAAGTGGACCTGGCGATGTCGGGTCTGTCGGCGCGGCTGCTCGAGCGGCTCGACTTCGACGACATCCGGCGCCGGCGGATCGACAACTACCGGTTGCTCGACGCGCAAATGGCCGCAGCCATCCCGCGCGTCTTCCAGACCTTGCCCGACGGTGTCTGTCCGCTGTTCTTCCCGATCGTCGTGCGCGACAAGGCTAGGGCCGCCGCCGCGCTGCAGCAGCGCGGCGTGGACGCCCTCGAGTTCTGGAACGAGAGCATGGAGTCGGGCGACGAGATGGGACCGGACGCGCGGTTCCTGCGCCAGCACGTCCTCGAGCTCCCGATTCACCAGGACCTCACCCCGCGGCACATCGCGCACGTGGCGCGCGAAGTCTCCGCCCTGTCGGACAGGCTGGTCGCGCGATGACGCCGGTGACCCAGGCCGTTCGTGCGCCGCATGCGACGGCCCGCCACGCGATCCGGGTGGAGGCGATCGACACCGCCTGGGGATTGACGGCGCTCCGGCCTCAGTGGAACGCCCTGCTACGCGCCAGCCCCGCGGACGGTCCGTTCCTCACGTGGGAATGGCTGCACGCGTGGTGGACGCACCTGGGCGCGGGCTCGCTCAGCATCATCGCCGTTCGTGAGGGGGACGAACTGATCGCCATCGCCCCCTTCCACGTGGCACCGCACGCCCTGCGCTGGTTTTCCCGAGTCGAGCTCCTCGGCACCGGTCACGCCGGCTCCGACTACCTCGATCTCATTGTCCGGGACGGCCGCCAGGCGGACGCGATTGGTGCCATTACCCGTTTCCTGAAAACGAAGCGGATGACGCTGCGGCTCGACCACCTCCCCGAAGGGTCACTGTGCGCGCAGCTGGCTGAGCGGCTCGCCGGCGATGGATGGACCGTATCCACCACCCCTGACGGCGTCTGCCCGCTCATCCCGCTGGCCGGACACAGCTGGGATTCATACCTCGCCACGCTCGGCTCGGCGCACCGCGCCAACGTGAGGCGGCGTCTGCGCGGCATCGAGCAGCAGTTCCAGACATGCTTCCAGCTCGTCACCACCGAGGCGGCCCGCACGCGCGCGCTAGACGCGCTCGCAGGCTTCCACGAGCGGCGTTTCAAGGAGCAGGGCGGGTCCTCCGCGTTCTTCACGCCGGCGGTGCGCGCGTTCCAGGACGACGCGACGCGCCGCGCCCTCGATCGCGGCTGGCTGCGGATGTACGTGCTGCGGCTGAACGACGAGATTGCGGCGGTGATGTACGGCTTCCTCTACAACCGCCAGTTCTACTTCTACCAGCACGGCTTCGATGACCGGTACTCACGGCACAGCATCGGCCTGGTGTTGATGGCGCTGACCATTCGCGCGGCGATCGACGAAGGCGCCGAGACCTTCGACCTGCTCTGGGGCACCGAGGGCTACAAGTCGCTCTGGGCCCGCGAGGCCAGGACGCTGCGCCGCATTCACCTCTTTCCCCCGCATGCGGCCGGCAGGATCCACCGGCGCGCCATCGAGGCGCGGCGCCGGCTCGGACGGCTGGCTCGCCGCGTGCTGACCCCTGGAGAACATCGTGTACCCCGCACATAGCGCGCGCTGGCGCTGGCACGTGAAGGCGGCGCTCGCCTCGACCATCTCCCGAGCTCACGACTACGGCTTTGCGGCGGCGCTGGCCCGCGGCCGGAAGCGGCCGCTCGTCCTCGGGTATCACCGGGTGGTGGACGACTTCGCGGCCGTGGCGAGCACCGAGATGCCGAGCATGCTCACCAGCACGAGCATGTTCGAACGCCATCTCGACTGCATCGGCCGGCACTTCCGCTTCGTCAGCCTTGATGAGGTCGGGGCGCATGTTCTCAGCGGCGAGCCGTTCGACGATCCGGTAGCCACCATCACGTTTGACGACGGCTACCACGACAACTACGAGCACGCCTTTCCCGTGCTGAAGCGAAAGGGCATTCCAGCGGCGGTGTTCGTCGTGACCGACCTGGTTGGCCGCCCGTTCTGGCAGGTGCACGACAAGCTGTATCACCTCGTCGCCAAGGCGTTCGCCACGTGGGACGACCCGCGCCGCGAGTTGTCGGGGCTGATGCGCGCGCTCGGACTGCCCACCAACCCGATCACACGGGAGGCGACACGCACACCGCTCCTCACGGTGTCGGCCCTGCTCCCGGGCCTGCCGATGACGTCGGTACGCAGCCTGATGAATGGCCTCGAGGCCAGCGTCGGCAATGGGTTCTACAACATCCCGCGGACGCTCGATTGGCCCGAGCTCCGCACGATGCGCCGCGGCGGCGTCACGATCGGCTCGCACACGAAGAGCCACGTCTCGCTGCCGGCCGAATCGTCGGCGGTCGTCACCGACGAACTTCAGGGATCGCGGCAGGCGCTCGAGGCGCAGCTCGGCGAGCCGATCGCGCACTTCGCGTATCCCGGCGGCCAGTTCAACATGCCGATCGTCGAGGCGGTCGCCCGGGCCGGATACCAGTTCGCCTACACCGCCTGCCAGCACGGCGATGCGCACCACCCCGCGCTGACAATCGAGCGTCTGCTGTTGTGGGAAGGTTCGTCCGTCGATGGCGACGGCGAGTTCTCGCCCGCGATCCTCCACTGCCAGGCCCAGGACCTGTGGCCGCCGGCGCGCAAGTGCGACCGCATCCACTTGCCCGAAGGAACTGCCGCACCCTTCGACGATGCTCAGGGCGCCTCGAGCCCGGGTCGAGGGGCGCGTGGATAGCACCTCGCGCCCCGCGCTCCAGCTGGTTGTCGGCCGCAGCATCGGCCTGGCGGCGTCGTTCGCGATCGGCATCGTGCTGGCGCGCCTGTTCGACCCGTCGGTGTTCGGCACTTACAAGCAGTTCTTCCTGGTATTCGCCACGCTCTACGGCGTGCTCCAGCTCGGCATGGCCGAGAGCCTCTATTACTTCGTCCCGCGCCAGTCGCAGCACACCGGCCACTACGTGGCCAATGCGGTCATCATGCTCACGGTGGCCGGCCTGTTCGGCACCGGCGCGCTGTACCTGGCGCGCACGGCTATCGGCGGATGGCTGACGCCGGAGCTCGCCGGCTACGTCGTCCCGCTCGGTCTTTTCCTGACGTTTGCGCTGGCGTCGACCGTGCTCGAGATCGTCATGGTCTCCCGGCACCAGCACTTGAAGGCGGCGATTACCTACGCGATTTCGGACATCACGCGCACAGCGCTGTTCGTCATCCCCGCACTCGCGTTCGGCACCATTCACGCGGTGTTCATCGGCGCGACGGTGTTCGCGGGACTTCGCCTTGCCGTGACCCTCGCAGCGCTCTGGCACGAGTTCGGCCGCGACTTCCGCGTCGACCTCTCGCTGTGGCGCCAGCAGCTCGGTTATGCCCTCCCCTTCGCTCTGGCTGTCGGCATCGAGGTGGTCCTCATCAACTACCACCAGTACGTGGTGGCCGGGCGGTTCGACGCCGCCACTTACGCGATCTACGCGGTCGGCTGCCTGCAGATTCCGCTGTTCGATCTGATCTGCACATCCACTGTGAACGTGTTGATGGTACGGATGGCGGGCGCGGAACGTGGCCGTGCGGCCCTGGCGCTGTGGCACGACACGGTGACGCGCATGGCGTTCCTGCTCGTCCCGCTGACGGTCTTCCTGATCGTCGCCGCGCACTCGCTGATCGTTGGGCTGTTCACGGACACGTATGCCGCCAGCGTCCCGATTTTCATGGTGTGGGTGCTGACGATGTTGCCCGCGGTCCTCGCCGTGGACGCGGTGCTCCGCGTGTATGCGCAGACACGATTCCTGCTCGTGATGAACCTGGTGCGCTTCGTCGTGGTGGCCGGCCTCATCGGGTGGTTCCTCAACGCTTTCGGGCTCCTCGGCGCGGTGGGGGTGACGGCGGTCGCGATGGCGGTCGTGAAAGGGCTGGGCGTTGTTCGGATCGCGCAGTTGTTGCAGGTGGGCCCGCGCGAGGCGCTGCCGTGGGCACGCCTCGTTCGGATCATGCTGCTGGCTGGTATCGCGGCCGTACCCGTCCTCTGGCTGCAGCACCAGGTGACGTGGCACCCGATGATCACGTTTTTCGCCGGCGGCGCGCTCTACGTCAGCAGCTACGCCCTGCTGTCCTTCGGACCAATGCTTCGCGCCCGGCCGCAACCCGCGCTGGCCTTCTCAGCGGCAGGTAGTGTCCGGCTTCAGCCGGACCAGGAATAAAGGAGAGCTCCCGTGTGCGGTATTGCCGGGATTGTTCGCTGGAATCAACGCCCTGTTCTTGAACATGAGATCCGCGCCATGTGCGGCGCTATGGTCCATCGCGGGCCCGACGACGAAGGGATCTACCTCGGCGACGGCGTGGCGATCGGCATGCGCCGTCTCAGCATCATCGACCTCGACAACGGCCATCAGCCGGTTTCGAACGAAGACGGATCGATCTGGATCGTCTTCAACGGCGAAATCTACAACTACCAGGCGCTCCGCCGGGACCTGATCACGCGTGGACACCTCTTCCGGACGAACAGCGACACCGAGACGATCGTCCATCTCTACGAGGAGTACGGCGCCGGCTGCGTGGAGCATCTGCGGGGCATGTTTGGCTTCGCGATCTGGGACACTCGCAAACGCGAGATGCTCCTGGCGCGCGACCGCCTGGGCATCAAGCCGCTCTATTACGCCGAGCGCGACGGCGAGCTGCTCTTCGCCTCGGAGCTCAAGCCCATCCTGCAGATAGAAGGTGTCAACCGTTCGCTCAACTGGCAGGCGGTCGGTCACCTGTTCACGTATCTCGCCACACCGGCCGACCAGAGCATCGTCGACGGCGTGAACAAGCTCGAGCCGGCGCGGGTCGCGATTGCGCGCCCGGGCCGTCCCCTGCACATCCAGCGGTACTGGGACGTCGCGTTCGAGCCGAACGAGAACGCCACTGAAGGCGAGCTCGTCGAGCAGCTGCGCGCGATGCTGAACGAATCAGTGGTGCTCCACCAGGTCAGCGACGTGCCAGTTGGCGCCTTCCTCAGCGGCGGCATCGACTCGAGCGCCATCGTGGCCATGATGGCGAAGCCCGCGGCCGGGCGCTTCAAGACGTTCTCGATCGGCTTTGCCGAAGCCAGCTTCGACGAGCTGACGCACGCGCGAACCGTGGCGAAACAGTTCGGCACGGAACACTACGACCTGGTGCTGCGGCCCGACGCCGTCCAGATTGTCGAGGACCTGACCTGGTATCTCGACGAGCCCTTCGGCGACACCTCGGCGATTCCGACCTACATGGTCTCGAAGCTGGCGGCCGAACACGTCAAGGTAGTGCTGAGCGGCGACGGCGGCGACGAGCTCTTTGCCGGCTACGACAAGTACATCGTCGAGGGCCGTGAGCGAGCGTACGACCGTCTGCCGGGCGTGGTGAAGAGGACGGCCGGTGCCGTTGGCGCCTTGATGCCGCACGGCATGAAGGGACGCCGTTTCCTGCGCCATCTCGCGCTGTCTGGCGCAGAACGCTATCTCGACGCGCAGTCGTTGTTCCACGCCGACGAGATGCCGAGCCTGTTCCAGCAGGGAGCGCTTGATCAGCTCGCGCGATACGAAGCGACCGGCGGCCCTGGCGCGGCGCAACTGCGAAGCAGCAAAGGCGGCGACTGGCTCGCCGACGTCCAGTACCGCGACCTCCATCACTATCTTCCGCTCGACATCCTCACGAAGGTCGATCGGATGACGATGGCGCACTCGCTGGAGGCGCGGCCGCCGCTGCTCGATCACAAGCTCGTGGAGTTCGCCGCCACCATTCCTGCACGCTTCCGGCTGAACGGCGGCACCACCAAGTACCTGTTCAAGCAGGCGATGCGGGGCGTGCTCCCCGATTCGATCATCGACCGCCAGAAACACGGCTTCGCGGTGCCGATCGCACGCTGGTTCCGCGGCGAGCTTGCCGGGTTCGCGCGCGACGTCCTGCTGTCGGACACCTGCCGCCAGCGCGGCATCCTTGATACCCGCTTCGTCGAAAAGCTCCTCCAGCTCAATGCCCAGGGGCGCGACCTCGATCTTCAACTCTGGACCGCGCTTTCTTTTGAGATGTGGTGCCGCCGCTTCCTTGATTCCTCTCCGGCGACGGCCGTAATGGACGAGGGGCTGAGCCTGCCCCGCCGAAGTGCCGACGGCGCGAAGGCGGGGTGGCCCATGGCTGCGAAAGGCGTTGCAAGTTAAGTGGACAACGCCTCACCCTTTCCACTCGAGCCGCCTCTACCGCCGCTTGGCTCCCAGGCAGAGCGCCGCGACCGCGGCGGCCTGCGCCGGATCCGCGACATGCGGTTCGCCGAGCTCGCCTATCGCGGCTGGCA
Source organism: uncultured Acidobacteriota bacterium (assembly GCA_963750995.1). Taxonomy (GTDB): domain Bacteria; phylum Acidobacteriota; class Vicinamibacteria; order Vicinamibacterales; family UBA2999; genus CAVVST01. Next base: position 267,605 of record CAVVST010000002.1, read on the forward strand.
AGAGGCCTCGAAGTGGCTTGAACGGGTGGCGCCGATGGAGCTCCCCGAACATCCGGAGGCGCTGCTGCGGAAGCACGCCCCGGAACTCGCGGATGCCGACGCCGCGCTCCGGATCGTCCGCGAGATCGCGCCGCAGCGGTTCTTCGCGGGGGCGACCCAGGGAGACATCGCGACACTCGTGGCGTCGCGCTTCCAGGATCACCGGACGGAAGTCCTGGCAACCGCCGACGCCCTCGCCAGGCGCCACTTCGATCTTCTCGGCTACCGCGCGCTCTGGTTTGGCGATCCGATCGACTGGCATCTCGATCCCGTGCGGGGCAAGCGTGCACCGCTCGTCCCATGGAGTGTGCTCGACAACGATGACGCCGAGTCCGTGGGCGACACCAGGCTGGTGTGGGAACTGAACCGGCATCAGTGGATGGTTCGCCTCGCTCAGGCATACAAGGTCAGCGGCGACGAGCGCCACGCGCAGTCATGCGTGCGCGGAATCGACGCATGGCTGGAGGCAAACCCGCCGGGCCTCGGCGTGAACTGGGCGAGCAGCGTCGAAGTGTCGCTTCGAATGATGTCGTGGTGCTGGACGTTGATGCTGCTGCGCGACTCGCCGGCCGTCACCAGTGCCTGGGCGCAGCGGCTGCTGGCCGCGATCTGGCTGCATGCGACGCATGTCCGGCGCTATCTCTCCTATTACTGCTCCCGGAACACCGATCTCACTGGAGAGGCGCTCGGCTTGTTCTATGCCTCGACGCTGTTTCCCGAGTTCCGCGAGGCCGAACGCTGGCGCGAGGTGGCCATCCGCACGCTTGTCACCGAAAGCGACGCGCAGGTCTGCAGGGACGGCGTGCACTTCGAGCAGTCAAGCTGCTACCACCGGTACAGCGTCGATACGTATCTCCATTTCCTGCTGCTCGCCGAGCGCAACCACATCGTCATCCCCGAGCACGTCCACGACCGCGTCCGCCAGATGGTCGAATTTCTGATGTGCGTTCGCCAGAACGACGGCACCATCCCGGCGATTGGCGATGACGACGGCGGTAGCCTGCTGCCATTGACCGGCCGATCGCCTGCAGACAGCCGCGGACGGTTCGCGGTGGCTGCGGCGCTGTTCCGGCGACGCGACTTCATGTGGGCCGCGGACGGTGCCGCGCCGGAAGTGGCGTGGCTGATGGGTGTGGACGCCGCAACCGCGCTCGACGACATCGCCGGCGCGGCGCCGGCGCACGACGCCTCGCGGGTGTTCCCGTCGGGCGGCTACGCGGTGATGCGCAGCGGCTGGGAGGCGGACGGGCACCAGGCCATCATCGACATCGGGCCGATTGGCTGTCCGGTCAGCGGTGGTCACGGGCACGCCGATCTCCTCAGCGTGCAGTGCTCGATCTTCGGCGAGCCGTGCCTCGTGGATGCCGGGACCTACTCCTATGCCGGCGAATCGCCGTGGCGTGATTTCTTTCGCAGCACCGCCGCGCACAGCACGGTGATGGTCGACGGCGCCAACCAGGCCGAGCCGTCAGGCGCATTCGGCTGGAAAGGTCAGCCGCGCGTCCGCCTGCGCGAGTGGCATTCGACGCCGGAATTCGACTTCCTCGACGCCGAACATGACGGGTATCTGTCGCTGCCCGACCCGGTCGTCCATCGACGGCGTGTGATCTTCGTCAAGCCCGGCTATTGGATCCTGATTGACGACCTGTCAGGCGCCGCTCACCACCAGATCGACCTGACATTCCAGTTCGGCCAGCTCGACGTCACTTTGGCCACTCACCCGTGGGCCCGTGCCCAAACTCCAGGGGGGCGAGTGCTTGTGGATTTCCCCATTTCCCTCGGCACCGGTTCGTTCATCTCTCAAAAGTGGTGATCTGATGCCCCCAAGAGGCTGGATCTCAAGGGATTACGGGGAACGTCATCCGGCACCGATGTTGATCTACTCGTTCGCCGTGGCTCTGCCGTGGCGCATCGTGACCCTCCTCCTGCCCGATCGCCAGGGGCAGGCTAACCCGCCGGCCGTCAGAGGCCTCTATGACGACGCGGGCGTGCCGACGGGGATCGCCTTCGAACGTCCCCGGCGGGTGGTGCGGTTCGACGACCAGGCAGTTTCAGTAGAGCGAGAGTAGCGATGCACATTCTCTGGGTGAAGATGGGTGGGTTGTGGCCTTCGACGACCGGTGGGCGCGTACGCAGCCTCCAGATCGTCTCCGAACTGGCGCGGCGGCATCACGGTGACGGTCGTGACCACGCATGGTCCCGGCGACGACCCCGATGGCCTCAAACGTCGGCTCTCGCATTGTCACGAAGTCGAATCCTTTCCTTACCTCCCGCCAAAGAAGGGAAACGCGGCGTTCCCGGCCGCCGTCGCGCGGTCGTGGATGTCGAAGTATCCGGTCGATCTGTGGAAATGGCGTGAGCCGCAGGTGGAGCAGAAGGTGCGGTCGCTGGTCGACAGCGGGACGATCGACCTGTGCGTGAGCGATTTTCTGTTTGCGGCGGCCAATGTCCCCACCGACGGCACCACGCCCGTCGTGCTCTTCGAGCACAACGTCGAATACATGATCTGGCAGCGCCTGTCCACGTTGGAGACCCGCCCGTGGCGCCGCGCGCTGTTCGAGATCGAATGGCGCAAGCTCCGCGCGCGGGAGGCCGATGCGTGCCGGGCAGCGGACCTGACGATTGCCGTGTCCGAGGACGATAGACGCCGCCTCGAGGCGCTCGCGCCCGGCATCCGGGCGGCGTCGATCCCGACCGGCGTTGATACGAACTACTTCATGCCCGACGGACGTCAGGAGCGTGCAAACCGTTTGGTGTTCAGCGGATCGATGGACTGGCATCCGAACGAGGACGCCGTCGTTTACTTCGCCGACGCGATCCTGCCGCGCATCCGCGCGGAGATACCCGATACCACGCTGACGGTCGTCGGACGCAACCCCACCGCGCGCCTCCGCGAAGTCGCGGCGCGCGCCGGCATCGACGTCACCGGCACGGTGGATGACGTGCGGCCGTCCATCGGCGACGCCGCCGTCTACGTCGTCCCGCTCAGGGCCGGCGGCGGAACGCGGCTGAAGATCTTCGAGGCGCTGGCGATGGCCAAGCCCGTCGTGTCGACCACGGTCGGCGCCGAAGGGCTCGCGCTCGAAGACGGACGCCACTTCGTCGCCGCCGACGACCCGGATGCGTTTGCCGACTCGGTGATTGGCCTGCTGCGGAACCCCGAGCGGCGCCGCGCGCTCGGGCAGGCCGGACGCGATCTCGTGGAAGCCTATTACTCGTGGCCGACGATCGCCCGCGAGTTCGAAGAACGCTGTGAAGAGGTGGTAGCGCTGCATGCACAGGAACGGGGACCGGCCCACAGCCGTGCTGATCTGTCACGAGCAGGACTCGCTCGACACCGACGGGCTCGCGTCGTGGCTGGCGAGCACCCTAAGATTGGCTGGTCTCATCATCATTCGTGATACGCCAGGACGCCTCTGGCGCGCGTCCCGTCGCGAGATCCGCCGCATCGGCTGGCTGAAGTTCCTCGACGTCCTCGCGTTTCGCGTCTACGCACGACTGCGCCTGGCCGCCCGAGACGATGCGTGGAAGACGCGGGCCGTGGCCCGCTTGCGCGACCTCTACCCCGCCGACCTGGCCGCGGTACCGCGCATCGTCGTGTCGAGCCCGAACAGCGAGGAGTCGCAGGCGTTCCTGCGGGCGCTGCGGCCGGACGTCGCGATTGCGCGCTGCAAAGTGATCCTGAAGCGCGAGATCTTCGAGATTCCGCGGGTCGGGACGTTCGTGATGCATCCCGGCATCTGTCCCGAATACCGCAATGCCCACGGCTGCTTCTGGGCGCTGGTCAATCGCGACTTCGAGCGCGTCGGCATGACGCTGTTGAAGGTTGATGCGGGCATCGACACCGGTCCGGTCTACCTGCACGGGACCTGCGAGCTGGACGAAGTCCGCGATACCCACACGATCATCCAGCACCGCGCGGTGATCGAAAACCTCGACGGAATCGGCCGCATCCTGCTCGCGCTGTGCCGCGGCGAGCACGTCCCGGCCATCAACACTGAAGGGCGCCGCTCCGCGACGTGGGGGCAGCCACGGCTGACCGAGTATCTGAAATGGAAGCGGGCTGCCCGCAGGGCCCGGGCCGCCGGGTCCGCTACGCGGAACCCGGCCTACGGACGTTCGGCGGGTTCCAAGGAGTACAAGCTGGGGCGGGTTCCGCGAAGCGGACCCGCCTAGTTGGAATTATGCGCACCGTATCGCTGCTGTTTCATGACGTCTACGTGAAGGATCCGCGCGAGAGCGGCTTCGCGTCCGGCGCGGCGGATCGCTACAAGCTGCCGCTGAGCGCCTTCGACGCCCACCTCGACGCGATTGCCAGCGTGCCCGGCGTACCTTTCCTCGTCACCGTGGACGACGGCGGCGTGTCGTATTACACGATGCTGGCGGACCGCCTCGAGGCACGCGGGTGGCACGGCTACTGTTTCGTGTCGACCAATCAGATCGGCACACACGGGTTTCTGGACGCCTCGCAGATCCGCGAACTGGACCGGCGCGGGCATCTGATCGGCAGCCACTCCGCCTCGCATCCCACGCGGTTCAGCGCCTGCACGCCGGAACAGATGCAGCAGGAATGGACGGTCAGCCGCCACGTGCTCGAAGACCTCCTCGGTCACGAGGTCGCGCTCGCATCGGTGCCGGGAGGCTACTACTCGAAGGCCGTGGCGCGCGCCGCCGGCAACGCCGGACTGCGGCTGCTCTTCAATTCCGAACCTGTTACGACCATACACAAGGAAGACGATTGCGTTATCGCCGGGCGGTTCACGATCCGCCGCGGTGATCCACCGGATACGTCACGCCGGCTTCTGCTGCCGTCGCCATGGACGCGCTGGGAGGCGTGGGCGATGTGGAATGCGAAGGGGCTGGTGAAACCGATCCTCGGACCGGCTTACATGCGTGTGGCCGATCTGGTCGCGGGGCATGAATAACATGATGCGAGCTGCACTCGTGGCCGGTGTCGTGTCGATGCTCGCTGGCACCGCCAGCTTCGAGCCGGCATACCCCCACGGACACCTGGACGACGGCGATGTCGCGCAGACTCCGTCAAGCCGCCCCGCCGACACGCGCGACGATGCCGGCCCGCCCGATCTGCCGCGGGTGACCGTCGATGTTCCCGCGATCGCCGTTACCGGCCGGACGATTCACGTGGCGACGAACGACAGCCTCCAGAAGGCCATCGATGAGGCCAGGCCAGGCGACGCCATTACGCTGACGCCCGGGGCCACCTATCGCGGCACGTTCCAGTTGCGGCGCAAGGATGGGGACGGCTGGATCGTCATCGGATCGGCGGCGAAGGATCTGCCCGCCGCCGGGACGCGCGTGAACCCGTCGGATGCGCCGAAGATGCCGAAGATCGTCGCGGACTCGGGCTATTCGGTGTTTCGCACGGAAGCCGGCGCGCATCATTACCGGCTCGTCGGGCTTGAAATCGCTCCGGCTGAAGGCAAGTCGCTGACGAATCTGGTCGAACTGGGCGGCGACGAGCGGGGGGTTGAAGCGCTTCCCCATCACATCATCATCGACCGCTGCTATCTCCACGGCGATCGAAAGGAAGGAACACGGCGTGGGGTGTCGTTGAACGCCAGTCACGTCGCGGTGATCGACTCGTATTTGTCGGATTTCAAGGAGCGCAGCGCCGACGCCCAGGCGGTGTCAGGCTGGAACGGTCCGGGGCCCTTCCTGATCGAAGGGAACTACCTCGAGGCCTCGGGCGAGAACATCATGTTTGGCGGCGGCGACCCGGCGATTCCGAACCTGGTGCCATCGGACATCGTCGTCACGCGCAACCACATGTCCAAGCCGCTCCGCTGGAAGAAGGATGATCCGTCGTTCGAAGGCACTGAGTGGGCGGTGAAGAACCTGTTCGAGTTGAAGAACGCGCGGCGCGTGCTCGTGGACGGCAATCTGCTCGAATACAACTGGCCTCAGGCGCAGAACGGGTTTGCCATCCTGTTCACCGTCCGCAACCAGGACGGCGGCGCACCGTGGTCGGTGGTCGAAGACGTGACGTTCAGCAACAACGTCGTGCGCCACGTGGCCGGAGGCATCAACATCCTGGGACGCGACGACAACCATCCGAGCGAGCAAACGCGACGCATCGCGATCCGCAACAACGTGTTTCTCGACGTCGGCGGGACGTGGGGCAACGGCCGCCTCTTCCAGCTGCTCGAGAGCACGCACGGCGTGACGATCGTCAACAACACGGCCTTCCAGACCGGCAGCCTGCTCTTCGGCGGCGACCACCCTCCGCACACCGGGTTCGTGTTCGAAGGGAACGTGATGCCCCACAACGAGTACGGGATTACCGCTTCAGGCACCGGTCCCGGCAACCAGACCCTTGAAAAGTTTTTCCCAGGGGCGGTGTTCCGAGGCAACGTCCTCGTGGGTGGAAACCCCCGAAACTACCCGGTAAATAACAGTTTTCCGGCCACGCTCGACGCGATCGGCGTCACACCACCTCAGCATGGCGCAAAGCTTGCCCTCCCCCAGCTGACGTTACGCGGCTCGACTGGACGCGGCAGCACGGAAGGCCGCCCGCCCGGAGCCGATATCGCGGCAGTTCAAAAGGCCCTCGGACCGCTGGTGAACCGCCTGGGGAGTTAGCGTGGGGATCGGCAGCGTTGCAGGATGGGTGTTCTGGATCTCGGCACTCCTGCTCGCATACATCTATCTCGGATATCCGCTGCTCGCTGCAGTGCGGGCGCGGTTCACACAGCGCCCGCGGCTGCGCGCTCCGATCGAACCTTTCGTCTCGATCGTCGTAGTCGCCCACAACGAAGAAGATCGGATTGGCGCGCGCATCGAGAACCTGATGGCGCTCGACTATCCTGCCGATCGGCGCGAGATCGTCATCGCGTCGGACGGATCCACTGATGCCACTGTCGCGCGCGCCCGCCTGTATGAAAGCCGCGGCGTCAGCGTGAGGTCCTTTGCGGCGCGGCGCGGCAAGTCGGCGGCCCTGAACGTCGTCGTCCCGGGGCTGCGCGGCGACGTCGTGCTGTTCGCCGATGCACGGCAGCGGTTCGACCCGGGAACGCTGCGCGCGCTGGTCGAGAATTTCGCCGACCCGGCCGTTGGCGCCGTCAGCGGCGAGCTGGTGATCACCACCAGCGACCGGACTGCGGCTGCCGGGCGCGGCAGCGCGCTCTACTGGCGCTACGAAAAGTTCATCCGCTCGACCGAAGGCAGCGCCGATTCAACCATCGGCGCCACGGGCGCGATCTATGCGATCCGCCGCGCGCTCTTCGAGCCGATCCCCGACGACACGATCCTGGACGACGTGCTCATCCCGCTGCGGATCGTCCGCAAGGGGTACCGCGTGCTGTTCGAGCCGCGAGCGCGCGCATACGACTCGGCGTCCGCCAGCGCGCAGCACGAGTTCGTGCGCAAGGCGCGGACAATTGCCGGCACGTTCCAGCTGTTCTCGCGGGAGCTGTGGCTGTTCAACCCGCGCAGCAACCGTCTCTGGCTGGAAACGATGTCGCACAAGGCGCTGCGACTGGCGCTGCCAGCGCTGCACGCGGCCCTGTTTGTGGCGAGCGCGGCGCTCGCGCCCAGCTCGATCTGGTTTTACCAGGCGGCCTTTGCTGGCCAGGCGGGATTCTATTGCGCCGCCATCGTCGGCTCTACGCAGGGCTGCAACCCGCGCCACTCGTTCCTCTTCACTGTTCCGTGCGCCATCTGCCTGCTGAGCTGGGCCACGGTCGTCGGATTCGCGCGTTTCCTCACCAATCGTCAGCAGGTCACGTGGGAACGCGTCGCCGCGCCAGGCGTCTCGTCCACCAAGGCCGCGTAAACCCCAGGACCCGGTTACCCCAAGGATTTCATCATGGTCGTTGCCCCGCACCACCGCACCGTCGCGCGTCCGCACCGCCGCACTTCCGCAGCGTCGCACCTTCGCACCATCGTCCTAATCTCGTGTTCATCGCTCTTGATCGCGTCGTGCGGAGGGTTGACGACGCTGTCGCCAACGGCGCCGTCGGCGGCACTCTCGCAGAGCGTGGCGGCAACGTCGTCGCCGGCGGCACCGGCGCCGTCGCCGCGTCCTGCCCCAGTCCCGGCGGCTCAGACCGTCACAGGCGTCGTCGGTGCAGTCAGTTCCGGCGCGTCGCCGTGCTGGGCGGACCGCTATCCGTGCCAGGTGTACGACTTCACACTCTCGCAGGCCGGCGCGATCGAAGTGACGTTGACGTGGGACGGACAGCCGCGCGCGTTGATGGCGCAGCTCTACTGGGCGGGAGAGGGACTTGCCCACGAGGACGTCGCCCCGCGGACCGGTCCGTCACAAATCAGTTTCCGGCGGCCCCTGATGGAGGCCGCCAGCTACCGCTTGCGCGTCGTCAGCCTCGAACCGGATAACGCAATTCCGTTCTCGCTGACGATCAACTACTAGGGTCAGACTTAGGGTCAGACCATGGTCTGACCCCAGGTCTGACCCATTGTTCCTATTTGCGACGCTTGGGTATCGAACCAGCCGGCCTCGGCTGCGCGTACCGCGTCTCCGCGGTCGTCGGACGCGGCGTGGTTGCCGCCGGCGTGGATGCGCCACCGGAGGCACCGTTGACGACGACGTTCGAGACGGCGCCGTTCAGGTCGAAGAACACGGCATGCACGCGGACGGCGTAGCCAGCCTGGCTCGCGCTGGTGTAGAAGACGCCGCCGTTCTTGGCATACGTGACGACACCGCCGCTCACCGAGATCTGGAAGCGATCACCGGCGCTGAACGCCAGCTCGGTCTTGTACGACCCGGCCTCACGGACCTCCGCCACCCCCGACTGCAGACGGATCGCGAAGTTGATATCCGCAGCGCCGGTCCCGATCCCGCCCGAGCCGAGACCGACGAACCGCAACGAGGTCGAGTCGGACGCCACGAACTCCAGCGTCCCGCTCCCGTTAATCTCGCCCTGCGAGACCGCGCTCGCGTCGGCGCAACCGCCACAGCCGCCGGTCTTCTGGATCGTCGTCCCCGAAGCCGTCACGTTGATCAGGCTCATCCACTGCACACTGCCGGTTGAGGGCGCTGGTGTCGGCACCGGAGTCGGGGTCGGCGTGGGAGTAGGGGCCGGAGCCGGCGCGGGTACCGGAGCCGGGGCTGGCGCCGGGGCCGGAGCCGGCGCGCCGCCGCCGACACCCAGCTTCTGCTGCGGCACGCGGACGATGAACGCATCGCCACGGTTCGTGCCGATGTTGCTTGTCCAGATGAAGTACTCGCCGGTCGGATCGAGATTACCCTTCGGGCGCTTCGAGTAGTCGTCGCTGCCGCCTCCCGACGCGTTGAGGTCGGTCATGTTCGGCGCCACGATCAGCGTGTTCATCGAGCCGTCGAGCCGGTAGCAGACGATCTCGTTGACCCGCGGCAGGTCAGCCCGGTAGGCGTTACTGCTGCACACCATCTGCTGGTTGATCGGCGTGCCGGCCTTCGCGTTCGCATGCGACACGTGGCCGACGCCGCCGCCGTCCCACGAGGCCGTCTCGTAGACCAGCGTGCCCTGGCCGGCCGCGTTCATCGGCTGGCCAAACTGCCAGACCCGAACCGCGCCCGGAGCGTTGTACATGTTGTCTTCGGCGACGAGGTAGCCCCACCCCATGTCGGAGTGGCCGGCCGCGCCCTGCTCGTCATAGAAGATCTGCTCGGCGCCCGACTGCAGGTCGATGATGCGGTTGTCTTCGCCGTTCCTACCGTCAACGTTTTCCTTCACCAGCAGCCACCGGCCGCTCTTGTCGATCTGGCACTCGTCAAAGTCGCCCTTGCGGGCGATGTAGGTGGCCCGGCCGGTCGACTGGTTGTAGGCGACGCAGCCCACGTCGTTGTAGCTGCCGTCCTTCACCGTTGCCGAGTGGACGTTGTCGTCGTTGCTCGAGTGGATCTGCCAGATCCGGCGGTCCGGACCGAGATGCTCGCGCACGTCGAACACCTTCTGCATGCTGTGGGTGACGACGTCATACCGCATCAGGCTGAAGCCGTCGTTCATGTAAAGCGCGTTGCGCTGGCTGGCGCTGAAATACCAGCCTTCGCCCGACGCCCACGAATACGGGCTGGCGGCGGAAAACAGTGGCCCGAGGTTCTGCACCTGGCCGCTGTTCTTGTTGTAGCTGAACAGGGTCGGCCCGCCGCCGCCCCGCTGCCGATCGAGGCCGAGGACGATCAGCATGGTGTCGCTGCCGACGTGATTGTTGATGTTGCGCCAGTACGAATACCCGACGTAATTGACGCAGTCGCCGCCGCCGCAATCGCTGGCGTTGGTCAGGCGGACGCCGGTCGTACCGTACGGCGCCGGAAACGTGAAGGTGCCGCGCTGCGGCATGAACGATTGGATTTGGCCGGCTGACAACCGCGGCCTGAGGCCGGCGCCGGTCGCCGAGTCGACGAATCCACCTGTGGCCTGTGACTGCGCCTGCGCTAGACCGGCGCCAAGCGCCGGAAGCATCGCCAGAATGACCGCAGACAGGACGAAAAGGCTGATATTGCGACGGATTTCCAAGAGCACTGGGTCCCTCCCTGGTTCCGCAGCTCCCGGTTCCCGCCGCTCCGCCCAAAAAAGACAGGCCTCAGGCCCCAGGGCCCGGGCCTCAGACCAAGAAAATCAGTCCGGCGCCCGCGCTCTGAACGCAGAGACACATCGACCCACAGGGGTCATGGCAATGAGCAGATTGAGAAGGAATCGAAAACTGCTGGACCCCTCAGGGGCAACGGGGGTGCCACGGGTTTCCAGCACTGTGACCTGTCAAAAACATTCGAGGATTTGCACGTTTGCAACAGTGCGCGAAGATGCGCACCGATAGAATCGTCACAAAACCGTCGCTCGAAATTCAGATTTGTAAGTGGGTCGAGATGTGCACTTCCGCGCAGATCTGGGAACCCACCCAGGCCGCCAAGCGACGCGGACAACCGCCGGTAACTCCAAGCTCAGCAATGAGATGGGAGCCCAAAGGCCCGCTGTTTGCAGCCAGAAGGGCCCGATCGTCATGCGCGGCCCCACCCGCCCTCTTCGCATCGCCATCGTGGCGGCGTCGCTTCGCATTCTGGGCGGCCAGGCTGTCCAGGCGCAGCGCCTGATCGACGGCTGGCAGAGCGACCCTGCCGTCCACGCATGGCTGGTGCCGATCAACCCGGTGCCGGTTCGCCCGCTGGACCGCCTGCTCTCGGTCAAATACATCCGCACCCTCGTCACCCAGCTTCTGTACTGGCCGCTGCTCCTCCGTGAACTGCGCCGCGCCGACGTGGTGCACGTTTTCTCCGCCTCCTACTCATCGTTTCTGCTGGCGCCGCTGCCGGCAATTGTCGTTGCCAGGCTGCTTGGCCGGCCGGTCATCCTGAACTACCACAGCGGCGAAGCCCCGGATCATCTGCGCCGATCGGCCCTGGCCCGCCGCGTGATGCGCGGCTGGGTCGACTTGAACGTCGTCCCCTCCGTGTTCCTGCGGGATGTGCTGGCGATGTTCGGTATCCGGTCCCAGATCGTTAGCAACACGGTGGATTTGCAGCGATATCGCTACCGGCCCCGCAACCCCCTCGGGCCGCGCCTGCTCTCGACGAGGAACTTTGAGCCGCTCTACAACGTGGCGGCGACCTTGCGCGCGTTTGCACGGATTCAGGCGCGCCACCCCGAGGCCACGCTGACCCTCGTCGGCGCGGGTTCCCAGAACGGCTCCCTCCGCGCGCTGGCCGCTGAACTGCAGCTTCGTCACGTGACCTTTGCCGGACGCGTGCCGCCGTCCGAGATTCAGCGCTTCTACGCCGAGGCGGACATCTACGTGCAGACCCCCGGGATCGACAACATGCCGCTGTCCGTGCTGGAGGCATTCGCCAGCGGACTGCCGGTGGTCTCGACCAATGTCGGGGGCGTGCCCGCGATGTTGACGCATGGCATGCACGGGTTGCTCGCGGCAGCGAACGATGACGAGGCCATCGCGGCTCACGTCATGACGCTGCTCGAGTCGCCCGACTACGCCAGGCAGCTCGCCGCGGCCGCGGCCGCGACCTGCGCTTCATACGAGTGGCCTGTAGCCAGGGAAGGCTGGCTCGCCGCATACCGATCGGTCGCACGACAGCCCAGGCTGACAGAGCCTGCTTTTTCGGCATGACGGTGTTGAACCGGCTGCGCCGCATGACGCGCGACGAAATGTCGTGGCGCGCGCGAGCGGCAGCGCGCATCGCCGCCGACCGCATCGCGATGCGCCTGCGCCCGCGCGAATGGCGCCGCGAGGACATCCGGGCCGTCCTGGCCCCGGACGTCATCGATGCGCAGACAGACGCGATGATTTCCGCGGAGCGGTGGGACGCGGTGCACGATCACCTGGTCCAGCGCCTGCTCGAGCGATCCGCCAGATTTGTCCTCGACCCGGCGTCCGCCGAACCGCTGCGCGCGGCGGTGGTTCAACACGCCCCCGCGGCGACTGCCAGCGCCGCAGAACGTGCGGATGCGATCCTCTCCGGCCACTACGATCTGCTCGGCTATCGATCGCTGCGCTGTGCCGGCGCCGGCGGCCGCGTCGACTGGCATCTCGACCCGGTGCATCAGGCACGCGCGCCGCTTCGCTTCTGGGCGGACGTCCCGTACCTCGACCCCGCCAGCGGCGACCACAAGATCATCTGGGAGCTCAATCGCCATCAGCACTGGCTGCGGCTCGGACGTGCGCTGTGGCTCACCGGCGACGCGCGCTACGGCGACCGCATCATCGACGAACTGCAGCAGTGGCTCGCAGCGAACCCGCCTCTCATCGGGGTGAACTGGTCGAGCATGCTCGAACTCGGCTTCCGGTCGATGTCGTGGATCTGGGGATTGCACTTCCTTCTCGGGTCCGACTCCCACTCCCTGATTCCCGACCCCCGGTCACCGATCCCGATCCGCCGATCGCCGTGGCTCATCGATCTGTTCGTGGCGCTGGATCGCCAGCTCACGCACATCGAGCACAACCTGTCGACCTACTTCAGTCCCAACACGCACCTCACCGGCGAAGCGCTGGCGCTCTATGTCGCAGGCGTCGCGCTTCCGGAGCTCGCCGCCAGCCACAGATGGCGAGACACCGGACGCCGAATCCTGTTCGAGGAAATCGACCGCCAGGTGGTCGCCGACGGCGGTCACGCGGAACGATCGACGCACTACCACCGCTACACACTCGACTTTTACCTGATGGCGCTGCTGACGGCGCGGCGAGACAGCGACCCAGACGCCGAGCGCCGCTTTACGGACGCGGCCGTCCGGCTCGCGGAGTTCGCCCACGCGATGGCCGACACCGAAGGGCGCCTGCCGTTGATTGGTGACGACGACGGCGGGATGCTGTGGCCGTTCGCGGGACGGGAGTGCGCAGACGTTCGCGACTCGCTTGCGGTCGCTGCGGCGGCACTCTCTCGTCCCGACCTGGCACCCTGGGGGATGCAGGAGGAAGCGATCTGGATTGCTGGTGCGGCGGTGCGGGGTGCGGCGGTGCGGGGTCCGGAGGTGCGGGGTGCGACGGCAGCGTCCCGACTTTTTCCCGACACCGGCTATGCGGTGCTGCGCGACGAAAAGGGCGGTCACGCCGTGTTCGACGTCGGGCCGCATGGCTACATGAACGGTGGCCACGCGCACGCGGACGCGCTCTCGATGACGCTGTCGCTCGGAGGCCGCCCGTTCCTCGTTGATCCGGGAACCGCCACCTACACGATGACCCCGCGGGTTCGCGATCGATTCCGCAGCAGTCAGAGCCACAACACGCTGACCATCGATCACCAGTCACAGGCGCGTCCGAAGGGACCATTTCACTGGCACACCCGCGCCAACGCCGCCTTGCACGGCTGGCGACATGACCGGCGCCTCGACTGGGCCGAAGCCTCGCACGACGGCTACGCTCCTGTCCACCACCGCCGCAGTGTGTTACGCGCCGACGGCGGCTGGCTGCTGGTCGATGACGTCCTCGGCCATGGACCCCACACGGCCGCCGCACACTGGCACGTCGACCCGCGCTGGACGCTCCGCACCGATGGCCGGGGACGCCTCCGCGCGGACCATTCTGACGGCGGCGAGGCGTGGATCCTCTACGACGCCGGCGAAGTGTTCCTCGCGCACGGCGACGAGGCGTCGGGTCTCGGCTGGCACGCGCCTGCCTACGGCGTGATCGAGCCGGCCTGGACGGCGCGCATCACGCGCGCCGCCGATGCTCCGTTCACGATGCTCACGTGGATAGGCTCCACCCCGTTCGACGCGCGCGGCGCCCCGTCGATGGAGCGGCTGTCGCCGGTCTGCGAAGGCGGTGACGTAGCTATCGCCGTTCGCGTGAAGGCGGGCGAACGCAACTCGGTTTTCGTGGTGTGCCCAAGTTTCACCGCCTCGCACCATGGGTGCGCGTGCGATATCGGCGACTACCAGACTGACGCGCGGGTCTTTCACGGCACCGAGGAAAGCGGGACCCTGACGCGGCTCGATCTGGTTGACGGCACCCAGGTGCTGACCCGGTGCGGGGGCGGCGTCAGCATCTGCAGCAGTGCGCCGATGCCGGATTTGCATCTCACGATGGTGGACGGCGTGCTCGATCTCCAGGCATCGCAGCCGCCGATGCAACTGCGAATCGACAGCAGCCCGGCGCACCGTATCCTGTCGATCCGCCTGAACCATCGCGAGCGAATTCTTCCTGCGGATCACGAGGGCACGTTTCTCGTCTACGGCGCCGACTGGGCCAGTCCGGTCCAGGACTTGCTCCAGTCGCTCGCATGACTAGAGGAATACGTACTTATGCCCTGACGTTCGCTTCGGTTGCCGTTCTTGGCGCCGCCGCGTGTGGAGGCGTGGAGCCCTCACCCACCGCACCATCGCCCGCCACCGCACCCGCGCCAACTCCTGCAGCGGCACCCGCACCGGCACCCACGCCGGCCCCTGCCCCCGCGCCAACCGGCCCCGGCAGGCTCGACATCGCGATTACGCCAAACCCGGCTCCGTGGAGCAACCAGCCGATCGAGGGGTGCAGCCTCGCGAATACCTGGCAGTACCGATCAGATTCTCTCGAATGGCGGCGGCACACGGATCACGATCAGCGACCGCGCCGATTCGTTCGACGGCGCCCAGGTCAGCACCCGGACGGGCCTCGGTATCGTGCTCGCGCCCGGCGCGCAGACGTCCATTCACACCCGGTGGTGCAGCGCCAACGCGATCGAGCACCGTGCGCTGACGACTTTCACGGGTTCCGACGACGCGGGCAACCGGATCAACGCGGCCGGCCCAACCGTGCGGCTGGCCGCACGGTAAATTAGTTCCCAAAAAACCTCCCTTCACCCGGCCGTTGCCATGGTCTTTCCCCGTGCGAAGGAAAGACCGTGGCTATTACTCACGAATTTACTGGCATTCTGCTTGCTCAACCGCTCAGACGTGAGCGGTATCACGGGACGATTCGATCCTGACGCACCGGACATCGCGTTCGGCGCCGCAGACGCTGGTGCGACGGCTGACCTTGGGATCGTCGGCGTCAACGAGCGGCGCACCGTGCGCGTTCTCGCCGACTCAGGCATCACCAACGCCGCCGAGATGCGCGCGCAGCTCATATCGCGCGGTCATACGTTCCAGGGAGCGACGGACGCCGAGCTGATCGCACACGTGTACGAGGAGTGGGGTCCGCGGGGCGTCGCGCGACTCCACGGTCCGTTTGCGTGCGCGGTGTGGGACGCGGACACGCGCCGGCTCGTGCTGGCGCGCGATCACATCGGACTCCGGCCCGTTTACTATGCGCTGCTGTCCGGGGGCGGGCTGGCGTTCGCGTCTGAAATTCGGGCGCTGCTGCAGGAGCATGGCGTCAGCCGTGAATGGTCTCCAGACGCGATCGACGCCTACCTGGCACTTGGCTACGTACCCGCGCCGCTGACGGCCTACCGCCGGATCAGCAAGCTCGAACCCGCGCAGCTCCTCCAAGTGGACGGTCGACGCTTTCATCTCGAACAGTACCTGGGATATCCCGGCGGCCACGCCGGGCAGCGTCGCGCGGGACGAACGGCTCGCAACGCTCGAGGCGCGGCTGCGCACGGTTCTCCGCCGCCCGGTCGGGAGCGCGAGTGGCCTGATTTACTCGGGCAGCACTGCATCGACAGTGCTGCTGGCGGCGTCAGCGCCCGGCAGCATCGTGCCGGTCACCGTGGACGTCGAAGAGAACGCTTCGGAGCTGACGCGCAGCGAAGCGGCCGCCTCGCGCCTGGGTCACGAACGGCAGCTCGAGCTGGCGGCTCCGGAGGCGACGACGCTGGCCGCCGAATTCGCGGGGCACGTCCACGAACCGATGGCCGATCCGTCGGCCGTGGCGCAGCTGGCCGTGTTTCGCGCCGTGGGCCGTCATGCGGATTCGGCGTTTGCCGCGCATGGGGCGGCAGTCATGTGGGCGGGTTATCCCCAGCATCCGGTGGAACGCGATCACGGCAGGCTCGAGGACGGCCAGGCCGCGCGACGCGTCTACAGCATGTGGGACGATCGGCAGCGGCGCGGGATTTACACGCGTGACTTCGCGTGGCAGGTCCGCGACGCGGATCCGTTCGGCCGCCATCTGGCGTTGCACGCGTCGCACCCGTCGGATGACCCGCTCGAACGCGCGCTCTATGTCCACCTGCGCACGGCGCTCGCCGACCGGGTGCTGGCATCCGCCGATCGCGCAGCAGGCGCCGTTGGCTTATCGCTCCGGTTTCCCTTCCTCGACCGCGACCTCGTCGTTCTGGCGGCGACCACGCCGCCCGCCGTCAAGCGGCGCGGCGTGACGGGCATCCATACATTGCGGCGCCTGCTGCTGCGGCAGCTGCCGCGCACGCTGATGCCGCCGGCCAGGCCACGCGCCTCGCGCCACGACTGGGTGCGAACGGCGCTCCCGGCGATGGTGCCCGCCATACTGCTGACGCCCCGGTTCGACGAACGCGGCATCGTCTCGCGCGTGGCGCTGCGCCGGATCTGGGACGACCACCGCACCGGCCGTCACGACTATGCGTGGCAATTGTGGTCCCTGCTCATGCTGGAGTTCTGGTTCCGGCAATGCGTTGACGGGGCGGCGGCGGGCGAACCGCTCGAATACGCGGTGCTGAAAGCAGTGGCCTGACATGTGTGGAATTGCGGGATTCGCGGCGACCAGCGGCATTGGGCCGGATGAGCGGCACCGCGCCCGCCAGATGCGCGACGTGCTCGTCCATCGCGGGCCTGACGGCGCGGGTCTCTGGGCCGACGACCATGCCGCGCTCGCGCACCGCCGCCTGAGCATCGTCGATCTCGCCGGCGGACATCAGCCTCTCTCGAACGAGACCGGGGCGATCTGGGTCACCTTCAACGGCGAGATCTACAACCACGCCGACGTCCGCGCTGAACTCGAAACCGCGGGACACCAGTACCGGACCCGTTCAGACACCGAAACCATCGTCCATGCCTACGAGCAGTGGGGCGACGAGTGTGTCCAACGCTTCCGCGGGATGTTTGCCTTCGGGTTGTGGGATGCGCCGCGCCGGCGATTGCTGCTGGTGCGCGACCGGCTCGGCGTCAAGCCGCTCTACTGGGCGCAGGTCGGCGACCGCGTGCTCTTCGCGTCCGAGATCAAGGCCGTCCTCGAAAGCGGACTCGTCACGCCCGCGGCTAACAGCCGCGTCCTGTCCGAGGTGCTGGCGACGCGGTACACGAGCGGTACCGAGACGATGTTCGAGGGGATTCACAAGCTGCTTCCCGGCCACCGGCTGATCTTCGAGCAGGGCCACGTCCGCGTGGAAAAGTACCTGGGACTTGCCGCTCGACGGGCCCGATCCCGAGCTCGAGCGGCTGGGCGAGCGCGAACTCATCGACCGATTCCGGTTGCTGCTTCAGCAGTCGGTCCGGCTTCGGCTGATGGCGGACGTGCCGCTCGGCATGTTTCTGTCGGGCGGCATCGACAGCGCGGCGGTCGCCGCGCTCATGGCGCGTGAAGTAGACCGCCCCATCGACACGTTCTCCGTCGCGTTTGCCGATCGGCAGTTCAGCGAGCTCGACTACGCGCGCCAGGCCGCGCGGGCAATTGGCGCGACCAGCCACGAAATCGTCATCGACGACCACGACTTCTTTGAAGCGCTGCCGCGTCTCATCTGGCACGAAGACGAGCCGATCGCGCACCCGTCGAGCGTGCCGCTCCACTTCGTGTCGGCGCTTGCCCGCGAGCACGTCAAGGTCGTCCTGACCGGCGAAGGCAGCGACGAACTGCTCGCCGGCTACGGCAAATATCCGCGCTCGCTGTTCAACTGGAATGCAGGCGGCGTGTATGAGCGCATGGTGCCCGGCGCAGTGCGCACGGCGGTCGCTTCCTCGATCGTCCCGAGGCTCCCGGGAACGATCGGCCGGCTCGCGCAGAGGTCTTTCCTGGCGATGCCACGACGCCCCGCGGACATGTTCCTCGACAACTTCGCGGGCATGCCGTTGCAGCTGCAGCACGCGCTGCTTGCGCCGCGCGTGACGCACGGCGTCGATCCTTATGCCGCCTCGCTCGAATACTTTGCCCGCGCCAACGGCAACAGCGGCGTCCTGGGGCGTCTGCTCTACACCGACGTGAAGACGTACCTGGTGGAACTGCTGATGAAGCAGGACCAGATGAGCATGTCCACCTCGATCGAGAGCCGGGTTCCGTTTCTCGATCACGTGCTCGTCGAGTTCGCGGCGCGGCTGCCCCATCGGCTGAAGCTCAGCGGCCTGACGACGAAGCGCATCCTTCGCGAGGCCGTCCGCGGACTCGTACCCGCGGAGATTCTCAGGCGCAAGAAAATGGGATTCCCCGTCCCCTTCTCCGGCTGGGTGCGTGGCCGGTGGAACGACGTCGCGCGCGAAGTACTCCTCGACCGCAAGACCTGCCAGCGTGGCGTGATCAATCCCGCCGGGGTCGAAGCGCTGCTCGACGAGCATCGCACCGGGAAGCGCGCCGGCGGCGACGCTATCTGGGCGCTCATGAACCTGGAACTCTGGTACCGCACGTTCATCGACGGCGACGGCATCCAGACACTTCCCGACGCCGGGTCCGCTTCACGGCACCCGGAACATGCCGGGTCCGCTCCGCGGAACCCGGCCTACGCACGGAGCGCGGGTTCCGCCGAGCGGACCGGCCACGATCAGCCCAATGCAGCGGCATGAGGAATCACGAATGAGGGTGTCTGTATTCGGTCTTGGGTATGTCGGCAGTGTCTCGGCGGCAGCGTTTGCCGCCGACGGCCACGAGGTTGTCGGCATCGACGTGAACGCCGACAAGGTCGCGGCCATCAACGAAGGGCGCAGCCCCATTGTGGAGCCGGGACTCGGCGATCTGCTCGCCCAGGGGGTCGGGGACGGGAAGCTGCGCGCGACGACGAGCACGGCCGATGCGATTCATTCGAGCGATCTCTCGCTCGTGTGCGTCGGCACGCCGAGCCGGCGGAACGGCAGCCTCGACCTGACGTACCTGACGCGCGTCTGCGAGGAGATCGGCACCGTGCTGCGCGACAAGTCCTCGTATCACGTGGTCGTCATCCGCAGCACCGTTCTGCCGGGGACAACGCATGGCACCGTCATTCCGGCGCTTGAGCGGACCTCTGGCAAGAAGTATGGCGAGGGTTTCGGCGTGTCGGTCAACCCCGAGTTCCTGCGCGAGGGCACGGCGCTGAAGGACTTCCGCCAGCCGCCGCTGACCCTGGTCGGGCACAACCACGCTTCCGACGCCACGCCGACCAAGGCGCTCTACCAGGACATCAAGGCGCCGCTCGTCGGCACCAGCATCCGCAACGCCGAGATGGTGAAGTACACGAGCAACGCGTGGCACGCCGTCAAGGTCGTCTTCGCCAACGAGATCGGCAACCTGTGCAAGCGCGTCGGCGTCGACAGCCACGACGTGATGGACATCTTCTGCAAGGACGACAAGCTCAATCTGTCGCCCTACTACCTTAAGCCGGGGTTTGCCTTCGGCGGCTCATGCCTCCCCAAAGATGTGCGCGCGCTGCAGTACCGCGCCAAGGAAGTGGATCTCGAGATGCCGTTGATCAACGCGATCCTCGGCAGCAACCGGCTGCAGGTGCAGCACGCGATCGACCGGATCGTCGAAGCCGGGCGGAAGAAGATCGGGCTGCTCGGGTTCAGCTTCAAGGCGGGCACCGACGACCTGCGTGAGTCGCCGATGGTGATCCTGGCCGAAGCGCTCCTCGGCAAGGGCTACACGCTGAAAATCTACGACCGCAACGTCTCGCTGGCGCGGCTGGTCGGCGCCAACAAACAGTACATCGAGGAACAGATTCCGCACCTGTCGCAGCACCTCTGCGAGTCGATCGACCAGGTGATCGACGACTCGGAGGTCATCGTCATCGGCAATGGATCGCCGGAGTTCTCCGATGCCGTGCAGCGGTGCCGGCCCGAACAGGTGGTCGTAGATCTGGTGCGGATCCCGCTCGACTTCAGCCATGTCGTGGCGCAGTACCGACGGGATCTGCTGGTAGGTGCGGTTTCTAGGAGTTTTCCTGACGTGGTGGGGACCCTTCGTCGTTGGCGCGCTCGACGCTTCACTGGTGTTCTTCATGCCCTTTGGCGTTGACGCGCTCGTCATCTATCTCGCGGCCAGGGACAACAGTCTCTTCTGGATCTATCCCATCCTGGCCACGGCCGGATCCGTCCTGGGTGCGGCGACCACTTTCTGGATCGGTCACAAGGCCGGCGAGGTCGGGCTAGACCGGCTGATACCGCGGCGGCATCTCAACCGGCTGCGGTGCCAGGTTCGCGACAAGGGCGCCATGGCGCTCGCGCTCCCGGCGATCCTGCCGCCGCCGTTTCCCCTCACCCCGCTGGTGGTCACCTGCGGGGCATTGAAGGTGGATCCGCGTCGTTTCTTCTCGACGTTCGCGGCGATGCGGCTGATTCGGTTCAGCATCGGCGCGGCGCTGGCGCGCATCTACGGCCGCGGCATCGTCCGGGTGCTGGAATCCGACAACTTCCGGATGATCGTCGTCGTCTTCATCGTCGTCGCGGTGGTGGGAACGATCGCGTCGGCGTTCGTTTTCTGGCGGAATACGCACACGCGGTCACTGAGGGCAGCGTAGAACACAAGAACACATCGTTCACGCTTCTGGGTTCTCGCTGCTCAGTTCGGGTTCACGTTCAGGTTCGGGTCCGGCTGAAGCCGGACACTGACGTACTCAGGATGACTGTCGTAGTGTCCGCCTTCAGGCGGACCGAACCACGAACTCGAACGTAGTCAACCGAACACGAACCTGAACCTGAACCCGAACTGAGCAGCGAGAACCCAGAAGCGTGAACGATGTGTTCTCATCGCACCGCCCGCCAGTCCTTCGTTCGCGCGAACTCGCGCGCGAAGCAGGCTTCGGCGCGCGCTTCAGCATCGCGCTGAGCGGGGGCTGAGATCGCCAGCGTCAACTCGGCATCTGCCGGACACCGATCGCGGCCGCCGGTGTGGAGCGTGCCATTCGACGCCGCGCCGGCCACAGTGTGGGCGAAGTAGCGCGCGGCGCCGACGCGAACCCATGCGGGGCGGCCCTTCAAGCCGTCAGCGACCAACAGTTCCGCCACAGCAATGCGCAGCGTCGCATCGAACCCGTCGCGCTGCGCCAGCAGTGCGGCCGGCACGAGGTCGATAGATGTGCCGTCAGCCACGCTGCTCACCCACCACGGACGGCCGGTTGCCAGCCGGAAGCTCTCCAGCGACTCGTGCACACGCACCGTCAGCGGCGCGATGGACGTGCCGAGAAGCGCTGCCAGGTCGTCATGAGTCTGCTGCGTCAGCCGGATCACGTCCGCGTTCGCGATCGGTGATGACGGCGGCACGAGGGCGACGATGCTCGAGGCGATGGCTGACCGGGGCGCAGATGCCGTTATCGGGCGAGCCCTGCCAGGCTCGACCGGCGGGCCTGGCCGGCCCGCGGGGAGGGGCGTCACTTCGAGGCCTGGATAGTAATGCGCCAGGATGGCGCGGACCCCTTCACCCCGTAGCGCCCGCCGGCCGGCACCAATCACGCACATGCCGACGCCGTGCCCGTAGCCACGGCCGGTAAAGCGAAGGGTCGATGCCACGCTGATCGATCGAGAACGCGGTACTGCGCAGCCGCGCGGCGCCGACAGCCATCCGGAACTGATCGCCGGCGATCACACCGGGCTGCATCCCCGAGAGGCGCAAGCGGGAGGCGCGCCCCGAGGCGTTGCGATCGTCAACCTTCACGTCTCGAAGCCGGCCCTCGAAACCGAATCCCGTGAGAATCCGTTCCGCCTCCGGCATCGTCAGCTCGAACGTCCACGGCACGTCCTCGTCGTGCACGTCGTCGGGCAATGACCGCATGTAGGGATAGTCGGCGCCGGGCCAGACCTGCCCGGGACTTTCTGAACGGCCGCCGCACGACGCGGAGTAGAACACTTCCGCTGGTGCGCCGTTCCAGGTTAGAATCTGCCCGGCCGTGGCGAGCGCGGCCGCGCGTGTCAGCGCGTTCGCCGGCGCGCGGTACCTGGCAGTGCGTGCTGTCGCAGACGTCGAAGCCGTCGCGGGCATGGCGCCCGGCATTGACCAGCGCGTAGGTGCGGATCGCAATCGCGAGCGCCTGGAATTCACCGTCCGGGGCCTTCGGTTCGGCCTCCCCCGCCAGCACGCGCGCGACGTAGACCTCGAGCGGAACAGTCCGATGACCGGGCCGGCGCCGGCGGCCGGTCCGAGGCGGACCGTGCGGCCGCCGCTCGCCGCTGGAGCTGCGCGTCGGTGACATCCTGACGGGCAGGCAGGCCGGAAACCACGAAGGGCACGACGGCTACGAAGGCCACGAGTAAGAGGATGTCTCGCGTCCTTCGTACACGTCGTGTCCTTCGTGGTTGATGCGTCACAGCTTACGCTTGCACCCGGGGCGGCACCGGCACTGGATCACCTGCTCGCCGTCGGTGTGGTAGTCGTAGGTCAGCTCCTCGCCCTGCCTTGATGTTGCGCGCGGCGCGGATCCAGATCGTGCGGCCGACGATCTGCGTATAGCAGTTCGGCTTGCACGCGTGATTGATGAAGCGCGCGTTGTTGCCGCCGGCGTTGGCGTCGCGCACCCACCGGGTGTTGACCGTGAAGCACCAGATCTCGCCGCGCTTCAGGTACTTCGGTTTCGCGCTTCAGGCTTTCCTTGTAGTCGATCAGCTCGCCGGCGTAATCGATGATGCGCGTGTTCTTGTTGATCGGCTCGAGCGCAAAGACGCCCCAGCCGTGCAGCTTCGATCGGCGCCGCGCGATGCGCGGCGCCCGCGGTTCCCCTGGCATGTGGAAGACAGGATAGCAAATGGCCGCATAATAGAGGCCACATGAACGACCACGGCGTCAACGCGCGCGAGGTGATCCAGGCTTGGGGTCGGATCCTTGCGGGCTATCGACCCAACCTTTCGATCGAGATCACCCGCGAATGTCCGCTGCGCTGCCCCGGCTGCTACGCCTACGGCGACGAACACCTCGGTGGCGGCGTGACGCTGCGCGGTCTGACGGACTACAAGGGCGACGAGCTGGTGGAGCGGTTCATGGCCCTCGTCGACGAGCATCGGCCGATGCACCTGTCGATCGTCGGGGGCGAGCCACTGGTCCGGTATCGCGAGCTGGACACGATCCTGCCCCGGCTCGCCGAGCGCGGCATCTACACGCAGCTGGTGACGAGCGCGGTGCGGCCGATTCCCGGAGGAGTGGAAGGGGCTGCACCGCCTGCAGGTCGTGGTGTCCATCGACGGCCTGCCGCCGGAACACGACGTGCGGCGCACGCCGGCCACCTACGAGCGGATCCTGAAGCACATCGCCGGCCACCAGATCACGGTGCACTGCACGGTGACGCGGCAACAGGCACGGCGGGAAGGGTATCTCGAGGAGTTCCTGAAGATCTGGCAGGCGAATGCCGACACGCGGCTGATCTGGGTGAGCCTCTACACGCCGCAGAAGGGCGAGTTGTCGGCCGAACGGCTGACCGCCGCCGACCGATCGCGCGTCATCGCCGATCTCCGGCGGCTGCGGCCGCAGTTCCCGAAGCTGCAGCTGCCCGACGGCGTTGCTCGCTGTCTACGCGCAGCCGCCGAAAACGCCGGCCGACTGCATCTTCGCGCAGACGACCGAATGCTTCTCCGCCGATCTCGAGCGGCGCATCACGCCGTGCCAGTTCGGCGGCGATCCGGATTGCAACAACTGCGGGTGCATGGCGTCGGCGGGACTTGAAGCGATCGGCCGCCATCGTATCGGCGGCGGCATCCCGGTCGGCAGGATTTTCTACGCGTCGACCCGGATTGGCCAGACGGTCGCGCGGCTCCGGTCGTCTGCTTAGATCGTGAGGAATCTCTAGAACGATTTCCTCGGACTCGGCCTGCTTCAGTTCCTTGTGGAACTGCTTCTGTTCCTTCTTGCCCAGGTAGGTCTGGGCCCAGTCCGCCTCGAACACCTCCTGCATGCGCCGGACGACCTTCGCGTCGCGCGCAATCAACCCCACCTCGCGGCGGGCGTCCAGTTCGAGCCCCCGGAGGCTCTGGCTGCCGACGAACACGGTGTCGCCGTCGCGGATCATCGCGCGAACATGAAGCCGCCCTTCGGCGAGCTTCTGGACGCGGAGGTTGCCGACGCGCCGTCCGGCCTTGCCTATCACCCTGATGTCGAGACCTGCCTTCACCTTCTGGTTGAGGAGGCGCAGCATCTGCGGATCTGAGAGGTCGATGTCGTAGATGGCGAGCGATTTCTTCGCGCGCTTGATGAACGTGGCCAGCTGCTCGCGCGCGTTCTCGGGGCTGACGACGAAGCCGTCCTGAGCGGGCTCGAACTCCTGCCGGGCGGAGTCGGCTTCGAAGAGGCGGACAGCCTCCTTCACCATCTTCGGTTCACGTGTCACCAGCCCGAAGCTGCGGCTGTTCAGATCGGCGGCCGTGTAATTGAAACCGAGGATGTGAAGCTCTTCCTTATCCACGATCATCATCTTGCCGTGGTAGCGGAGGAGGTCCTCGCCGGTACGGCTCACGGTCACGCCTTTGGCGAGCATCCGCAGCTCGAGTTGCCGCAACCGCTTGTCCGACCCTTTGTGGGTGTGTGCGATCAATGCGCTGACGTTCACGCCGCGCGGCACCGCCGCCTCGATGGCCTTCTCGACCTCCTTGAGGTCGAAGCGAAAGATGAGCAGGTCGAGGGTCTTCTTTGCGCTGTTAGCGGCCTTTAATAACGGCCTGATGCCGTCGTCCGGCAACACGATGACGTCCATGCGATCCCTCTTCGCCCCGTAAGCTCGACCGTATGGCGGTCCCCAGCAGAAGGGTTATCCACATGCCAGCAATAAATCAGCCACGATGCTCGAGTTTGATCTCCTCGGCGCGCTGGAGCGCGGCGCCGACGTTGGGAAGGATGTTCTCGGCGCCGACGTGGCGGTGGAACTCGGCCTCGGACATGAGGCGCGCCGGCTGTGGCGGGGCCCCGCACAGGAGCAGCGTCCGTCCCGACTGGTGAAGCGCATCGGCGAAGTCCTGGATGGCTTTGAGTCCGGTCGCGTCGATGGCCGTCATGTTCCGCAGCCGGAGCACGACGATCGGCGTTAGCTCGTCGGCGTTCGCAATCAGACTGGTCAGCTTGTCGGTGGCGCCGAAGAGAAACGGGCCGTGAATCCGGAAGATGGTGACGTATCGGGAATGGCCTTGTCCTGCAGCATGTGGTCGCGGCCGCGCTCGACGTAATCCCGCGTGACCTTTGACACCGTCGTTGTCATCGACACCGCGGTGTATGAAAAGCAAGGCCGCGAGGATCATCCCTGCCTCGACCGCCACCGTAAGGTCGGCGAGCACCGTCAGCGCGAACGTCACCATCCAGACCAGGCGGTCGGTCCACCCCTGGCGCCACAACTCCGGAACCTCGCCCCACTCGCCCATGTTGTAGGCGACGACGAGCAGAATGGCGGCGAGCACGGCCATCGGGATCGAGGAGGCGAGCGGCGCCGCCACCAGCAGAATGACCAGCAGCACGACGGCGTGGATCATTCCGGCCACTGGCGTCCGGCCTCCCGACCGGATGTTGGTGGCGGTCCGGGCAATCGCACCCGTGGCCGGCAGGCCGCCAACCATCGGCGACACGATGTTGGCGATCCCCTGCGCGAAGAGCTCCACGTTCGAGTTATGGCGCCGGCCGATCATCCGATCGGCCACCACCGCGGACATCAGCGATTCGATCGCGCCGAGCATGGCGACCGTCAGCGTCGGCGACAGCAGTGTGAGCACGAGATCGGGACGGAATTGCGGGATCGCGGAATGCCGGCAGCTCCGAGGGAAGGCCGCCGAACCTGCTGCCGATGGTCTCGACCGGTAACGCGGCGAGCGAGACGGCAACCGTGCCCGCGACCAGCGCCACGATGTAGCCAGGTACGCGCGGCACCAGGCGATTCCACAGAAGGATCAAGGCGAGCACGCCGATACCGACAATCGTCGTCTCGAGCGAGAACTCCATCGAGTTCTCGACCAGCCTGGCCATCCTCGGGACGAGCTCGCCGGGGATCGGTTCAGGAAGTGGAATCCCGAACAGATCCTTGAGCTGCGTGCTCGCGATGACGAGCGCAATACCGTTGGTAAACCCGAGGACCACCGGCCGCGGGATGAACCGCACCGCGGTGCCGGTGCCGGTCAGCCCCATCACCACGAGCAGGACACCCGCCATCATCGTGCACATGAACAGGCCGTCGAGTCCGTACTCGGCGACGATGCCGGAGACGACGACGACAAACGCGCCCGTGGGACCGCCGATCTGCACCATCGACCCGCCCAGCGCGGAAATCAGAAATCCCGTGACCACGGCACAGTAGAGGCCGGCTTGCGGCGTCATGCCGGACGAGATCGCGAAGGCCATTGCCAGCGGCAGCGCGACGAGGCCGACGGTGACGCCGGCGATCAGATCGGAAACGAACGTCCGCGACGAGTACTGACGAAGCGCGATGACGGAGGCAGGAAGCCAGCGTTGGGAACGCACCCTAACCATCTTATCGGTCGACTCGGTAGCTCGATCGGCCAGAGCCAGGCGGCGCCCCTCACGCCGCTGGCATCGCCGTGGCGCGCGCGCACCAGGCGCGTGGACACCGTGTCCGAGAACACAAACGGTGCCCACAACCGCGGCACCGCTTCGTAGAGGCGGGCGATATTCGACATGCCGCCGCCGAGGACGATCACATCGGGATCAAGCACGTTGATGACGCCGGCCAAGCGCCCGCGCCATTCGTTCTTCATAGCGCGCCAGCGCATCGAGCGCCGGCCCATCCCCTGACTGGGCAGCCGCGACGATGGCGGCCGGATCGCAACGCTGCCCGGTGTGACGTTCGAAATCCGCCTGAAGGCCGGGGCCGGAGAGAAAGGTCTCGATGCAACCGTGGCGCCCGCAATAACAGGCGGGGCCGGGACGCTCGTCGTCCGCGGGCCACGGCAGCGGGTTGTGGCCCCACTCCCCCGCAATCCCATTGGGCCCGGTCAAGACCTCGCCGCGAACGACGATGCCTGCTCCTGTGCCGGTGCCGACGATGACGCCAAGAACGACGTCGGCGCCCACGGCCGCACCGTCGGCCGCCTCGGAAACCGCGAAGCAGTTCGCGTCGTTCGCAATCCGGACCTCGCGCCCCAGCCGCCGTTCGAGGTCAGCCCGGAGCGGCTGGCCAATGAGCCACACGGAGTTCGCATTCTTGACCAGGCCGGTGGCCGAAGAGATGGTTCCAGGGATGCCGACGCCGGCCGTCGCACGCGATCCGGTCCGCTGCTCGAGCGCGTCGACCAGCGCTGCCACCGCTTCGACGGTCGCTGGGTAGTCACCGCGCGGCGTATCGACTCTTATGCGCGCGACTTCGTCGCTGCCGCGCATCGCGATGCCCTCGATCTTCGTGCCGCCGAGATCAATGCCGATGCGCATGTGCTAACCGCGAAGATCACGACGGACTCGAAGGTCACGGGAACACGTGGGCATTCGTGTCCTTCGTCATCTTCGCGGCTTCGTGGTTAGTCAACGTAGTACTTCCGATACATGCCCCTGCGGAAGATCCACCCGCCGAGCGGGCCAAGCCATTGCAGCACGTAATGCATATAGCCCAGGTCCATCATCTCGATCAGGTTGCCGTCGAAGTCCCGGGCGAAGAAAAACATGTGGCCGCGCGGCGAGCGTTCGGGTTTGCTCACGCACTGGACGCCTTTGCGCTGGAGATAGTCGTACCAGCGGTGCGTGTTGCGGACGTTGAACGAGATATGCGTCAGCCCGACGCGGTTCCAGGGAATGACCTCTGGCGGCAACTGCGGCTGGAATTCGAAAATCTCGAGGACCGCGCCGCCGGGTACCCGGATCCAGCCGATCTTGCAGCGTGGCTCGGGCGCACTCTGCCCTGCCGCAAGCGGGATCGGCGGCGAGATCCCGAAGAACGAGCGCACTCGGTCCGGGGGTGTGTCGGCCACACCAACGAGGGGACAGCCGAAGACGTCCCAGTAGAACTGTACCGCCCGGTTGAAGCTGGACACCGTGATGCCGCAGTGGCTGAAGGAGCGGGCTCTCAAATGGATCTCCAATTGACGAATTGACGCATTGACGAATTCAGGAATTGACTGAATCGATCCATCTGTCTGGCATTGCCATTCGTCAATGCGTCAATTCGTAAATCCGTAGATCGCCTTTATATGGTCCGCCACGCGCAGCGCCTGTGCCGCGATCGTCAGCCCCGGGTTGACGGCCGCAGACGAGGGGAAGAACGAGGCATCCACTACGAACAGGTTCTCGACGTCGTGCGTGCGGCAATAGGTGTCGAGCACCGACGATCGCGGATCGTCGCCAAAGACGATGGTGCCGCATTGATGCGTGGTGTTCCGGCCGCGGTGCGAATGGGCGACGACCACCCAGAAACCGAGCCGGCGAAGGATGCGTTTCGTCTCCTTGACCAGTTGCCCGTGGGCGATGAGGTTGTTCGGCCGGTAGTGCAGCTGGATGCGGCCGTGGTTGTCCACGGTGACCTGGTTCTCGTCGCGCGGCAGGTCTTCCGACATCACCAGCCAATCCACGCCCCGGGCTACCCATGCCTCGTACGCCCACAACGGAACCCAGGGGGCGACCGTCTGCGCCATCACGCCGTGCGTCCGTCCCTGCGACTGGATCTGGCCGAGCGGGTAGCCGCCGTTCGGGCCGCGCAGGTAGAAATCGTTGATGCCCACCGTCTTCTGGAACACCGTCTCGTTCAGCCGGAACGGATGGAACCCCTGCATCATCGTCGCAAGGTGCGCCATGTAGCGGCGGCCGACGAGGCCAGACGAGTTGGCGAGTCCATGCGGATGCCTGTCGTTGGCGGACCGCAGCAGCAGGGCGGCGGAATTCACCGCCCCGCAGGACACGATCACGAGCGGCGCCTCGACCCGCTGCACCTCGCCGTTCCGCTCGACCTCAACCGCCTCCACCTTTCGCCCGGCCGCGTCGGTAATCAGCCGGCGCGCCAGCGCGTTTGTCCAGAGCGTGACCGTCGGCTGCTGGAGCAGCGGGCGGATGCAGCAGACGTCGGCGTCGCTCTTCGCGTGTACCTTGCACGGAAACGAGTTGCAGGTGTTGCACAACTGGCAGCCGCCTTGCGCCCCAGGTCGCAGCAGTCCGAGCGGAAGCGGCGAGGGATGCAGGCCAAGACTGCGCAACTGCTCGACCAGGGTGGCCATGCCGGCGGCGTGCGGCACTGCCTCGTGCCGGTACGGGCGGCGCGACGGCTCCGTCGGATCGAGGCCGTGTTGGCCGCGCACCTGGTAGAGGCATTCAGCCCGTTCGTAGTACGGCTCGAGCGTCTCGTAGGTAATCGGCCAAGCCGGCGACAGGCCGTCGATATGCTGTACGGCCTGGAAGTCCTCGCGCCGCAGTCGATACAGGACGCTGCCCCAGAACTTCGTGTTGCCGCCGACGCAGTAGTGTGTGTACGGCTGGAACTCGCGGCCGCGCCGGTCGAGCCAGCGCTCGCGCACCCGGTAGCGCAGGTGCTTCCACACCGCTTCCGGGTTCCAGTTCTCTTCTTCCTGCGGCACGAAGTCCCCGCGCTCAACGACGAGGATTCGCGCTGATGAGGGTGCGAGCGCGTGGGCGATGGTGCCGCCTCCCGCGCCGCTGCCGATGATGATGATGTCGAAGCGTTCGGTCCGCATCCGGAAAGGAGTGTGCTCCTCCGCGCTATTCGCCGACCGCCAGCGCCTGGCCGCGATCGACCGTCGCGTAGATCTGATCCATCAGCCGCTGGTCCTCCATCGCCCGTTCGATGCTCATTTCGGGCGCCTCGCCGGTCCGGATCGCATTGACGAAATCACGATACATCGCCTCGTATCCCCGGATGTCGCGGAACCCGGGAAACAGCAGCCTGGGGATTCCCCGGCCGCGGACCAGGACGAACAGGCCGTTCGATTCAAAGGTGATGACGCCGTCGCGGCCGTACAACTTCGACAAACGGAGTCCCCGCAGCAGCGAAGGCACTTCCCGCGAGTACAGGAGCGACCCGACCGCGTCGTTGTCGTAACGAAACGCCACCATCATGCTCTTGACGCGGCTGTCCGGGCCATCGCGGGAAAGCGACGGCCGGTACCCCTGCGCCGAGACGATCGCCGGCCCGAGGCTGCCGGCCAGGTGCAGCCAGTGAATGCCTTCTTCGAAAAACGCGTCGCCTCCGGCCAGCGTCTCGTCGTTGCGCCAGTCGTCCGCCGTCTTCAGCTTCTTGGCGATGGTCGTGAACTGCCCGAACACGAGCTCGCCGACGGCGCCGCGCCCCAGCAGCCGGCGGAGCGTCCGGGCCAGCGGCTTGTAGTGATCGTTCTCCCCGACCAGGACGATTCGCCGTGCGCGGTTGCGGCTGTCGAGGACGGTGCGATAGTCGGCCATCCGTGGAAAGGCCGGCTTCTCCACCAGGACATGCTTGCCGGCGTCCAGCGCCGCCAGCGCCAGGTCGAGATGAAAGCGTGGCGGGACGGCGATGACGACGGCGTCGACGCGAGGATCGTCGATCGCCGCGCGGTAATCGCCGTAGCTCTCGGTCCCGCCATACCGACCGCAGAGGTCGGCCGCTTTCTTGATGTTGCGGCTGGCGTAGCTCCAGATCACGTCGCCCCGGAGCGCTCGCAGGTGACGGCTGTGTACGCGGGTAATGAAGCCGCAACCGAGAAAGGCGAGGTGCACCGGGGTGGGCATCGGGCGAAACCATGATGCCGTAGAATGCCGCCGGAGGCCAGTATGGTGAAGAGGTCTTGTGTCGTGGCCGCGGCCCTGCTCGGCGCCCTCGCGTGCGTGGCGGCGGCAGTCCCGATCGTATTCGCGCAGAGCCCGTCGTTCGTGCCGGTGACGAAGGCGACGCTCGCCAACCCGGATCCTGGCGACTGGCTGCACATCAGCCGGACCTACGACCAGCATCGCTTCAGCCCGCTCAAGCAGATCAACCGCAGCAACGTCGCGCAGCTGCGCATGGCGTGGTCGCGCGGCCTGCCCGCGGGCACGCAGGAATCGACGCCGCTCGTCTACCGGGGCGTCATGTATGTGATGGCGCCCGGCGCCAGCATCCAGGCGCTGAACGCCACGAGCGGCGACCTGATCTGGGAATACCGGCGCAGTTACGCGGCCGGCGTGCCGACCGCGGCGGCGCGCAGCAAGAACCTCGGGATCTACGAAGACATGATCTACTTCGGGGCGCCGGACGGATTTCTGCTGGCGCTCGACGCCCGGACCGGCAAGCTGCGCTGGGAGACGAAAGTCGACGACGGCCAGATCACCGCAGGCGGGTTGCTGGTCGCCGACGGGAAAGTGATCTCGAACCGCACCTGCCAGCAGGGGAAGCGCGAGTTCTGCTTCATCGCCGCGCACGATGCGAAGACCGGGAAAGAGGTCTGGAAGTTCTACGTCACCGCGGCCTCGGGTGAGCCCGGCGGTGATACCTGGGGCAGCGTGCCGGTTGACCAGCGCGCCGCCGGCCCCTGGGGTCTGCCGGGTTCGTACGACCCGGTCCGCCGCATCGTGTACTGGGGCGTCGCGAACCCCAATCCGTACACGCGCTTCAAGCGATACGGCCGCTACGACACCAGCGCCCCGACGTCTCCGAGCGAGCTGTACAGCAACTCGACCGTCGCGCTCGACGTCGACACCGGCAAACTGTCCTGGTATTTCCAGGAACTGCCGGGCGACGACTGGGACGCCGATCACAACCAGGAGCGCCTGCTGATTCGTACGCGCGTGCGGCCCGACCCGCGCTTCGTCAAGTGGATCAACCCGGCGGTCGCACCCGGCGCCGAGCAGGACGTGGTGATCACCGTCGCCGAAGGGGGCGGCATGTTCGCCGTCGCGCAGCAGACCGGTCAGTTCCTGTGGGCGCGGCCGTTCCCGTACGACGATCCCAACATCAACATGCACGTGGTCGACGTCAAGACCGGGAAGACCAGCGCCAATCTCGACAAGCTGTTCAAGAAGGACGGCGACAAGATCGTCGGCTGCTACCACAACACGCGCGGCCTCTGGCAGATCGCCTATCACCCGGGCAAGAACGCCATCTACGTGCCCTTCCACGACCAGTGCCTGACGATGCAGGCGGTGGAATCCAATACCACGGGTTACGGGCAGCGCACCGGCGTCATTCGGCCCGGCGCCGATCCCAAGGCGTACATGGGCATCGCGCGCGATCGACGCGTCGACCGGGGAGATGCGCGTGATCTACTCGCAGCCGCAGGGCACCAACGGATCGGCGCTGACCACGGCGGGCGACCTGGTGTTCTTCGGCGACCTGAACCGCCGGCTGCGCGCGCTCGACGCCGACTCCGGCAAGGTCCTCTGGGAAACGATCGTCGGCGGCATGATCATCAACAGCACGATCACCTACGCGGTTGACGGGAAGCAGTACGTGATGGTGCACACGGGCGCCGGTCAGTCGGTCACCGCCGGGCCGCTCGGCCTGACCAGCGGCGTGATGGCGGCGCCGGTCGGCAACCACAACGCGATCTACGTGTTCGCTCTGCCGTAGGTGGCCCTCGGCGCGACCATCTACAACTTCGACATCGATCTCGCCGACGCCGATCGCGGTGTCTACGAGTCGCTCGCGCTGCGCGTCCCCAGGCATCCCTCCGAATCGGAGGAGTACCTGGTCACGCGGGTGCTCGCCTACCTGCTCGAGTACACAGAGGGCATCGGCTTCTCGAAAGGCGTCTCGGAGCCCGACGAGCCCGCGATCGTCGTCCGTGATCTGACCGGCACGATCAATGCGTGGATCGAGGTCGGCACGCCCGATGCCGCTCGGCTGCACAAGGCATCGAAAGCGGCGCGGCGGGTCGCGGTCTACACGCACAAGGACCCGGCGCAATTCCTGAAACACCTCGCGGGCGAGCGGATCCACAATGCTGCTGCCCTCGAGCTGTACGCGATGGACCGCGCGCTGGTGAGTGCATTGGTCGAGCGGCTGGATCGCCGGATGGCGATGAGCGTGTCGGTGAGCGATCGCGAGGTGTACGTGTCGATCGGCGCCGACAACCTCGCCGGCGCCGTCGTGCGTCTGCAGCGGGAGGGCTAGCGCCCCGGCGTGCCGACCGGCTCGAGGCCGGCCTTCTTCAGCGCCGCGCGCCCTTCGACGCCGGCGAGCGCGCGCAGCAACGCGCGCGCGGCCTCGGCGTTGCCCGCGTTCGCGACCACGCCGCCGCCGTAGATGGTCGGTAACTGGATGTCGGCCGGCAGCGTTCCCGCCACTTTCACGCCCGGCGTCGGCGCCAGTTCGCTGGTGAAGGTGATGCCAAGTTCCGCCTCGCCGGCCGCAACCGCGGCGGCCACTTCCGAGCCCTGCGTGCGGTACACGATCTTCGGCTTCATCGCGGCGGCGATTCCCATTTTCTGCAGCAGCCCCTCGAAGTAGGTGCCGGACGTCCCGCCCGACGCGGGATTCACATACGAGACGGTCTTCGCCTTCAGCAGCGCCGCCTTGAAGGTCTCGGTGGTCGACAGATCCGGAGACGGCGCCCCGGCCTTGACGCCGACGCCAATCAGCGCGCGGGCGAGGTCGACGCGGCTGCCTGCCGCGACCCGGCTCTCCTTCTCCAGCGCCTGGACGGCTGCCGATGTGACGACGATGAGGTCGGCGCGTTCGCCCGAGGCGAGTCGTTTCGACAGCGCCCCCGTGGTGTCGGTGACGTAGACGATGCGGTGCCCCGCGCTCTTGGCAAACGCGTCGCCCACTTCACGGACGGGCTCGGACATGGCGCCGCCGACAAACACCCTGAGCTCGGTCTGCGCCGCCGCCAGCGCAGGAAGCAGCAAAACGCACATGACGGACAGGCAGGCCTTGATCGCGTTACGCATTCGGGTCGTACCTCCCGGGCTTTCAACTCAGTAGAAATCGTGCGCGTCAACGGACGCGCTGCCTTCGATTCCCTGCAGGCGCTCGGCCCGTACGGACATTACACCATCCTGGTGCTGCAGCACACCTTCGACGAGCAGGAACGGCTGGCCGATCACGGTCATGCGCTCGCGATCGAAGAGGTCGGGCCGGACGATGATGTTGGAGACCCCGGTTTCGTCCTCGAGCGTGAGGAACACGAATCCTTTTGCGGTGCCCGGCCGCTGGCGCGTGATCACCATCCCGGCTACACGCACGCGGCGACCGTCGCGCGCCTGCGGCAGGTCCGACGCGCGCAGCACGCCGCGGAGCGCCATCTCGTCGCGCCGCAGGGCCATCGGATGCGGCCCGATGGTCAGTCCCATGCCGCCGTAGTCGGCACGGAGACGATCGTGCTCATCCATAGGCGTCAAAGGTGAGCGTTCGGATCGTTCGAATCGTTCATTGCGTTCGTCGTTCTCGAACAATTCGCCGGCGGGCCTGACAGCTCGTTCCACCTGCCAGAGCGCGCTCCGGCGCTCGTTCGTAAAGGCGTTGAGTGCGCCAATGTCGGCGAGTGTGGTCAGCTCGTCGCGGCGAAGGCCGGTGCGGCGGACAAGGTCTTCGATCGACGCGAACCGGCCGGCCGGCTTCAGCGGCACGGTCCATTCATGCGCGCAGGTATTGCAGAAATGCGTTCCTTCGCGGACGACCTCGATCATCGATTCGTCGTCGTCGCCGCATTTCGGGCACACGGGCCGGCCGCCTTCGCTGCTTCGCAGCTTCGGTGAGCCGGCCCCTGCGGGCTGGAGCGGGATCGCCATCGCCTGACCCATCTCTTTCCGCAATCCGTTCACATACATGAAGCCGAGACGGATGGCGCCATCCGTCTCGACGCGGCACAGCCAGTCGGATTGCTGCACGTCGATCGGATGGAACCGCACGCCTCGCCGCTGTGCATCCTTGACCAGCGAGGCCGGGTGGTAGAACCCCATCGGCTGGTTGTTGAGGAGCGCCGTGTAGAACGCCGCCGGGTAGTGCACCTTCAGGTAGGCGCTGGCATAGGCCAGCAGCGCGAAGCTGGCGGCGTGCGATTCGGGAAACCCGTACAGGGCAAACGACGTGATCGAGTTGACGATCCGCTCCGCGGTGTCGCCGGTGATGCCGTTCTTCGCCATCCCCTCGCGAAGCTGCACCTCGATCTGCTTCATCCGCTTCTCCGAGCGCTTGAAGCCCATCGCGCGGCGCAGTTCCTCGGCCTGCCCGCCGGTGAAGCCCGCAGCCACCATCGCCATGCGCAGCAGCTGCTCCTGGAAGAGCGGCACGCCGAGCGTCCGCGCGAGCACCGGCTCGAGCGACGGATGGAGCGGGATCACCGGCTCCCGGCCGGCGCGGCGATTCAGGTAGGGATGGACCATGTCGCCGACGATCGGCCCGGGACGGATGATGGCCACCTGCACGACCAGGTCGTAGAAGTGCTTCGGCTTCAGCCGCGGCAGCGTCGCCATCTGCGCGCGCGACTCCACCTGGAACACGCCGATGGTGTCCGCCCTGGTCAGCATGTCGTAGACGGCCGGGTCGTCCGGCGGCAGATGCGCCAGGTCAAATTTGGGCGTTGGGCGTTGGGCGTTGGGCGTTGACGTGATGTTCACCAGCTCGATGGCGTCCTGCAGCACGGCCATCATCCCGAGCCCCAGCAGGTCCACCTTCACGATCCCCATGTCGGCGCAGTCGTCCTTGTCCCACTGGACGACGACGCGGCCGGGCATCGACGCGGGTTCGAGCGGGACGACGGCGTCGAGCTCGCCCTGGCAGACGACCATGCCGCCCGAATGCTGGCCGAGGTGCCGCGGCAGGTCCTGGATCCGCAGCCACAGCTCGGCGAACGATCGCATCCGGGGCATCTCGAGCGAGAGACCGGCGGCCTCGACGTTCCTGCCGAACGTGTCGCCGGGATCGACGAACTCGAAGTTGTTCATCACCCTGGCGAGGCGGTCGATGTCCTGCTCGTCGAGCGACAGCGCCTTGCCGATTTCACGCGCGGCGCTCCGGCTGCGATAGGTGATGACGTTCGCGGTCATCGCCGCGCCCAGCCGTCCGTATTTCTCGTAGACGTGCTGAATGACGCGCTCCCGGCGGTCGCCACTCGGCAGGTCGAGGTCGATGTCAGGCCATTCGCCGCGTTCCTCCGAGAGGAACCGCTCGAACAGCAGATCCATCGCGATCGGATCGACCGCCGTGATCCCGAGGCTGTAGCAGACGGCGCTGTTGGCGGCCGAGCCGCGTCCCTGCACGAGGATGTCCTGCTGCCGCGCGTAGTTCACGATGTCCCAGACGATGAGGAAGTAGCCGGCGAGATCGAGCTTCTCGATCAGATCGAGCTCGCGGGCAATCTGCGCGCGCGCCTTGTCGTGATAGGGGCGATAGCGTTCGCGCGCGCCCACCTCGGTGATCTGGCGCAGGAACGCGATCTCGGTCCCGCCGTCCGGCACCGGATACTGCGGAAAGCGGTAGCCGAGATCGGCCATCGTGTATTCGAGCCGCTCGGCCAGCCCCTGCGTGCCTGCCAGCGCATCGGGACGATCCGAGAACAGCTGCGCCATCGCCTCGGGCGACTTCAGATACCGTTCCGCATTCCGCGCCAGCAGCCGCCCCGCCGCATCCAGCGTCGTCTTCTGGCCCACGCACGCCAGGACGTCGAAGAGCGAACGGTCGGCCGGCGCGGCGAACCGGACACCGTTGGTCGCAATCACCGGAACGCGAAAGGCCCTGGCCAGCGCGTCCAGCGTGACGTTGTCGACTTCCTCATCGCGCAGCAGATGCCGCTGCAGCTCGATGTAGACGCCGCGCCGGCCGAACAGGCCAATCAGGCGATCGAGCAGGCCGCCGACGCCGTATCGCTGCCCGTCGAGCAGCGCGCGGCCGCCGAGGGCGACCAGGCCGGTGGTGCAGCCGTCGAGCTCCTCGAGCATCAACGCGCCCTCCCCTTTGCCACCCCACCGTGCTTCCCGCGGCGGGGACCCCGGGGCGGAGGCGCGCATCTTCATCCGCGTGATGAGGCGGCACAGATTGCGGTAGCCCTCCTGCGAAGCCACGAGGACGGGGAGGGACCATGTGGAATTTGCGATTTGGGATTGGGGTGCGATTTGCGATTTGCGATTTGGGAGTTGGGAGTTGGGAGTCGGGAGTTCGGGAGTTGGTATCCGGGATCAGTGATTTTTCGATCGTCAGTTCGGCGCCGATGATCGGACTCAGCCCGGCCTGGCGGGCGGCTTTATGGAACCGGGGGGCGCCGTAGACGCCGTCGGCGTCGAGCAGGGCGAGCTGCGGGATAGCCGAGCGCGGCGGCGCGCTCCACGAGCGTTTCGGGCAGCGAGGCGCCGCGAAGAAAACTGAAGGCCGATGCGCAATGAAGTTCGATGTACATGGATGAATCCGTCAACGCCCAACGCCCAACAACCAACTCCCAAAGGACAATGTGATGTTGGGAGGTGTGGAGTTGGGACTTGGGAGTTGTTAATCCACGACACCTTCGAGGAACCAGGCATCAGTGCCGCGGTCGCGGAACACGCGATACGTGGCGCCGTCGCTCAGCGTGACGTCCCATTCGTCGCGCTCCCAGGTACCTTCGGTCCACCAGTTCCCCGCCGTGCGCCACGGACCCGCGCAGCGCGTGACGCTGCCTCCACCGAACCCGCGCCGATCGATGACGACGCGGGTGGGCCGCCCCTGCTCCACACGCATGCGCGCGGGGACAGGGATGCGGAAACGCCGGAGGGCAACGGCGCAGGAGTGGTGCGGGGGTGCGGAGGTGCGGGAGGTGCGGGGGTGCGGAGGTGTCGGGGTGCGGCGGTGCGAACGGCTTCATCGCAAACGCACCGGGCTGCCAGGTATCGACGGCGACCGGCGAGCCGCAGCGGCCTTCGCCCATCAGTGCCGAGAGCCGCGCCATCAGGGTCGAGATCTGTTCCGGCGACGGCAGGGGACGCGTGAGCAGCGAGAACTGCAGCACGCGCGCCGGCGTCGGATCGACTGCGACGACGACGCGATCGATGGCGGCGGCGGGCGGATGCGATTCGAGATCGAGCAGCGCGAGCGTGCGGAGCGTGCGCGCGTCCTTCATAGGCGCCGGCAGCTGCAGCGCGCGTTCGTGCACCGTCCGCGTCACCAGGTGCAGGCGCACGTGGAGCACGGCGGCGCCGCGGCCGCGGCGATCGAGATGCGCCGCCAGCGGCTCGAGCAGCCGGCCCAGGACGAAAGACAGCGGCTCCAGGCCGTCGATCGGCCACTCGAGATCGAGCGCCTGCTCGAAGCGCTCCTCCGGCACTGC
This sequence comes from uncultured Acidobacteriota bacterium, assembly GCA_963750995.1. Lineage (GTDB taxonomy): Bacteria > Acidobacteriota > Vicinamibacteria > Vicinamibacterales > UBA2999 > CAVVST01. The sequence continues at coordinate 306,217 of CAVVST010000002.1, forward strand.
GGGCAGCAGCGGCCGCGGATCCTCGCCTCGCGCCAGCCGCTGCCACCTGACGCCCGCCTGCCCGAGACGGGCGGCGACGGCATCGGACGGCAGCTGCGCGATATCGCCGAGCGTCCGCAGTCCCCACTTTCTGAATGTCGCCAGTTCATCGGCATCGGTGGCCAGCAGTCCGAGCGGCAGGGAGGCCAGGGCGTCCGCTGCCCCACCGTGATCAACCACGGTGATGTCGTGCGGCGCGCCGTGCGCAAGCAGCCGTGCCGCGGTCGCCGTGCCGGCAATGGCGACGCGGACGTGCAGATCGCGCCTGGCGGCGGTGCGCTGCAGCTCGTCGGCGATGGCGCGCGCGCTGCCGAACAGCCGCGCGAGACCGCTCAGATCGAGCGTGACATCGCCTGGACCGTTGATCTCGCAGCGCGGGGAGAATTCCGCGGCAACCTCGATGAGGGCGTCAATCGAGGCAGGATCCGAACTCGTAAAGGGCACCGAACATAACGACAAACGCTTTTTACTCGATCACGGGCCACGGTGGCCCCGTCATCAGTGAAGGTTGCCGCGACCTTGGCTGCCCCTTCGACTCGTCTCCGCGGCGACACGACGCGCACGGTGATATCGAGGCCAGACAGATGACGGCTGCGGTCCGCGTCGCCCGTCCATCGGCTGGCGGCTTCGAGCGACAGTGTGAGCCCGCCGGCGCTGCGCCCGATCGGGTGCGGCCCGACGATCAGGCACGCCGTTTCGCTGCCCTCGATCGTCCGCTGCACCCGCATCCACGTCGTGAACGGCAGGCGGTTCAACGCCGACGGCGGCGCGTCGGCCAGGTCGATCGCCGCCACGCTGAACCCGCCCGACTGCAGCACAAGACCAAGAGCCTTCAAAGCGCGTTCGAGGGCGCGGTCCAGCGGCGAGGACGCTTCGCCCCGCACCCATAACAGGAGATCGAGATCGACACCCGCGGCGGCAAGGGACGCCGCGTCGAGGCGATCGAAGGTGTCAACGAGAGCGGCAATTTCCCCGCGGCGCGTAGCGGCGGCAATCACCTGCAGCAGCAGCGTGGTGCGCCCCGACGAGCCGGAGCCGGCAATGTCGGACAGTTCCCCGCGCGGAAGACCGCCGTTCAGGACGGCGTCGAGCGCGGCCGCGCCCGTGGGGGCAACGGCACCCTCGCCTTTACCCGGCTGGAGCGCGGTCGTGAGCGTGCGATCGAGTTTCCTGACGCGAAGGGCGGATTCGAGGATGGCGACGGCAGGATGCGACATAGTTTCGCCTTATGTTCGCCAAACTATATACCTCCACCAGGTGGCGATCAAGAAGCGAAAATCGTCCAGATAAGAAAAAAGGCGGGTCTGAAGACCCGCCTCTACGGCACATAGGTTTTTCGATTGGTAAATTTCGATTTGTAGAGGACCTTCTCGATTGTAGAGGCGGACCTTCAGGTCCGCCTGCTTACTACCAGGTGAGCGACAGGCCCGCGCCGCCCGGCGAGGCCACCGGGGTCATCGTCACCTGCGCGTCGCCATGGCCCATCGTCACCGTCCACCCGGACACGATGCCGACCGCAGCACCGAAGGCCACGTCGCTGAGGAAATGCCGCTTGTCGTGAATGCGCGAGGCCGCGACGTACGAAGCCATGGCGTAGGCAGGCACGCCCGCCTTCCAGCCGAAGTGCCGCTGCAGCACGGTCGCGCTGGCAAAAGACACCGACGTGTGTCCCGAGGGGAATGAAAACTGGGTGCCGTCCGGCCGCCCGCGGCGAACCGACATCTTCACCGCGCCCGTCAGTGTCTGCGCAACGATGTTGGCGCTCACGAGGTCAGCGCCCACCGCGGTGATCTTCGCGTTGCCCGTGATGTGTCCGGCGGCAAACGTCGCCAGCGCTCCCGCCAGCTGGGCGCGCGCGCTGCCAATCGTTTCACCCGGGCCTAAAAAGCCTGCACGGTCGGTCGCCAGCATGGACGTCATGGACGGATCGGCCACATGCGCGGCGGCCGCGGCAACGGCTCCAATGCCCAGGATGGTCAGCGGCTTCTTCGACGCGAGGCCGCGGAAATCAGAGACGGTATCGCGAAACAACCCCGAAAACGCGCGAGAAGCTTCCGGGGCTGACGTTTGCGGGACGACCAATGTCTGCGCGGTGGCCGGCGCAGGACCATGAAAGAGAACCGCAATCGTAAAAGTGGTGCAGAGACATCGGGCGCGGAGCGAATCCGTCATAGGCGGTGTATCGGCTGCAACAACTGGTCCGTAGAGTATAGGCCGTTGCGGTTGAGCCCAGGTGTGTTATTTCCGTGTCACACCCACGGGCTGCCAGCCCGCGGCTCCTTGCCTGAAATAGACGACGACCGGGGCATTCCAGCCGGGAAAGCCGGGATGAATCGTCTGAATCGTCACAGATACGTAATCGCTGCCCTTCAAAATCGCCGCCGGCGCATCGGCCCGCGGGCCGGTGACGCGCTGCTCTTCGGTCGGTCCGACGGCCGAGTCGGCGGCGTTGTCGAAGCGCGACCACGTCAGCACGTATTCAGGTGACGCAGACGCGATTCGGGCACTGACGGCGGCGTTATCGAACGTCAGCACACCGGCCGCACTCAATTGCGGATCGGCGATGGGATTGACACCGGTCAGCCATGTCCTGAGCACCTTGTCGCGGCGCGCGATCAACGTGCGCGTGATGTAGTCGGCCGCGGCTGGATCGCTGTAGCGCGCTTTGGCGACGATGGCCTTCAGCGCCTCGTCGCTGAACCGCGCCACCAGCCGCGCCGCCCAGAACGCATCATCAGGCCGCATCAGGTCGAACGCCGGATTCGGGTACTCCGGGCGCCATTCGGCCGGGTCGAAGAACTCGGCCTCGAAACGGCCGACCGAGGGCGCGATGTCAGGATAATCGACCAGGATCCACGGACGAACGAACAGGCCGAACGTCGCCAGCGTTTTTAGCGCGGGCGTCCATTCGAGGATGTATTCGTTGCCGGCGCGCGGCACCTGCGCGAACACGCTTCCACTGCCCATGATCGATCCAAAGTCGAACATGTAGTGCCTGACGTGGCGCGCTCCGGCAGGCCCCTCCAGCATGTCGAGGCTGTTCAGCCCGCGCGAGTCGTCGTGATTGAGCCACGCCGCGAACACACGGCTGCCGCGAAGCTCGCGGCGGTGCTCGTGCGGGTGGATGTCGTTGGGATCGTCCGGCCGCGTGCCGTAGTACTTGAAATAGCCGAGCGGGATGCCGTCTGCGAACCGGCTCGCGGTCGCCCGGTATTTACCGTTCGGCAGTCGTGCCGCACGCGCCAGCAGCCGATCGATGTCGGAGCGGCGCATCGGCCGGCGGCGGCCCGACATGTCGACAATCGTCGCGTTGGGCGCGATGACGATCCTCGCCGGATCGACGTCGACGACGTAGCCTTCGACGACGTTGTAGCCGAGGGCATGATAAATGGCGGCGCCGATGACCTCTGCGCCGCTGGCCATTTCGGGGTTGCCGGGCGGGTCGAACTTGATCTGATAGAGACGGCCCGACGGATCGGTCACTCGATATCCGGGCGTGATACCCGATGTCTTGTCGCGGACAATCGGCCAGTCGTCGACGTTGAGCACGTCGAGCGAGTTCGGACCGCGCACCAGCTCGTCGATGGTCATCGCGCGCCGCCCGATCCGGTTGGTGAACCAGCTCGAATCGGGCACCTCGTCCATCGTGTTAACGGTGACCGACGGGATGTCGCGCCGATCGCCGGGCTTTCCGAACGTGTTTTCGACGAAGTCGAAGCCGTTGCTGCCTTCAATCGGTTGGGCCGCGCTCGCATCGAGCTGAGCGTCCCGATCGATTTGAATCGGATCGTCCGGGTAGAACCTCGGTGCCGCGCTGCGCATGGCCGCCGCGGCGAGCACGACAAACGCCGCCACAAAGACGGTCCGCCTCAAGGCGGACACTACGACGGACGTCGTCACAGCTAACACGTAGTGTCCGGCTTCAGCCGGACGGTGATTAAGGTCAGCCGGACGGTGGCGCCTAGAAAACATGGCCAAACCTGAGGATGAAATGCTTGCCGCCGCTGCTGCCGAAGGCCCCCTCGACGCGCAGGAACACCCCGTTCCGCGTGCCGAACCGGAAGCCGATGCCGTAGTCGGACTCGAGATCGCTGAAACTGAGATCCTCGAAGCGCGGGGCGACGCTGCCGGCGTCGTAGAAGATCGCGCCGTCGACCGCCGTGAAGATCTCCCAGCGGTATTCCGCCTGCAGCAGCAGAACGTTCTTGTCCCTGAAGCGGAACTGTCGGAAGCCGCGCAGGTCGTCGGGACCGCCGAGCGTGCGCTGGTAGTAGAACGGCACCTCCTGTCCGGCATCCGCGTCAGACGAGGAAGCGAACGCCCTCAGCGCGATGACGCGCCGGTCACGAACGAGCGGCACGTACTGCTGGAGATCGACGTCCACGCGGCGGAAGTTGTAGAGCCCGAGGTCACGGTCGTCGAACCGCTGGTACGCCACCTTGTACTGTCCGCCCCGGCGCGGATTGCCGAACGGCTCGCGCAGGTTCACGTCAGCGGAGAATTCGTACCTCAGGAAGTCCGGCTGCACATCCAGGCTCGGAACGGCGGAGGGAAAGAACACGTCGCGGATCGAACGGCCCGCACCGCTGTCACCAGGGCCAACCGACGGAGTCAGGTAATCGAGCTTCGCGCCGACGGTGAACCAGGGCGCGGGACGAAGACCGGCGGTCGCCCCCACCTCGGAGCTTCGGAACCCGTAAATCACGTCGTCTTCGCGCCGTGAATCCGGCCCCAAGCCGAAGAAATCCTCCTGCGGATACTCGAACAGCCGCCCGTGGACGTCGCCGAACACTCGGGCGTCAGCGAGCGCCGGCCACGTCAGCCTCGAGTCCACCAGCCAGTAGCGTTTGGACGACCCGACGGCGAGGGCGCTGAACGCCGCGCGATCGCCGAACAGCGGCTTACGGTAAGCGGGGCCGATCGCGATTCCCCCACCAGGGGTGATGTTGCCGATCTTTGGATAGAAGCCCTCAGGTGGATTGAGAATGCGCTCGAACAGCCGCCCGTTCTCGAGTGACGAGCAGCGCGCGCTCGAGCCTTCCGGGCTGCGGCGGCACCAGCTCCTTCGACTTCTCCTCGCGCTGCTGCGCGAGCTCTTCCGCGCGGGTGGCGGGTTCCTGGGCGGATGCCGCGGCCGCCACCGCGAGCAACTGGACGACAACGAGGGCCAATCGCAGCATCACGCAGCTTTCTCGGCGTCAGCCGGCGCGAGGAGCCGGTGCTCGCGCGCGATCGCCATCGCTAACCCGATCCAGACGAGGACCAGCACGACATTGACGGCTGCGTAGCTGCGAACGTTGAAGGCGAGCATCGTGCCGACGAACACGACCGCGGCCTGGAGCAGGTCGCCCGCGCGTACGAAAAAGGAATCGATCGCCTGCTTGGCCTTGTATTTCGCCTCGCGGCTGGTTGGCAGGAACAGCGCGTGGCGCGTGGTGTTCTGGATGGAATAGTCGGTACTGTTCTCCAGAATCTTCGTCCACCGCACCACGGCGAACAGCGGCATCAGCGCGATCAGCGTGTAGCCGCCAAGCGCGATTGCCGGCAGGATGAACAGCGCCGTGCGCACGCCGGCGTACTTGAAAATGCGCGAGACGACGAACGCCTGCAGGAGGAACGCGACCAGGTTCACCCAGGTCTGGATGCGACCAGCCATGCTGCCAATCAGCGCGCGATCGCCGCCCGCTTCCGCCGTAATCATCGTGTTCAGGATGAAGCCGCCCAGCGTGTTGACGAGACTGAACACCAGCACGAGCAGCGCGATGAGCCGGAGATACCGGTTCGACGCCACCAGCTGGAAACCGCCGGCCCGGGACAGTGGTTGATCGGGCGCCGCCGCGGCACGTTCTACTGCGGCGCCGCCTTTGACCATCCGCGGCCCCGCCTGCTGCGCCTTCTCCCGCCGGTGAACCCAGATCGTCAGGCCGACCGGCACGAGCAGGCCGGCCGCGGCGATGAGCATCAGGCGATAGGGACCAACGCCGCCGAAGATCACCGACGTCAGGCCGGAGCCGACCACGGCGCCGAGCGATGCGCCGACGCCAATCACCGGGAACAGCCGCTTGCCGCGGTCAGTGCTGTAGAGGTCGTTGGCGAACGCCCAGAACTGGGCGACTGCCGCCATGTTGAAGACGCCGATCCAGAGGTAGAAAGGGATCCCGATTCGAACGCCGGCGGTCCCGAGCAGCGCGAAAATCAGCAGGTGCGACGCAAAAAACAGGGTCACGCCGCAGATCAGCCAGACCCGGCTCACGCGCGATGCGAACGCCCCGTAGGCCGGGACAAACCCGAGCATCAGGAGAGCCTGCCCGGCCGACGCATAGCTGGCGGCGACCGCGCCCGCTTCGCTGAGGATCAGCGCGTCGCGGACGATCTTCAGCACCGAATAGAACGCCAGCAGATAGAACACATTGGCGGCGAGGAGAACCGCGCTCAGCCCTTCGCCCGGCCGCACGTCGGCAAAGATCGACATCGTGCGGTCAAGAACGCTCTTTGTGGACATCGGTAGAGCTAGTTTACTGCGCGACGACGACGCGCGTGGTCGTCTCGGTGTCGGATGCCGAGATAGTCAAGGGACCTGTCAGATCTGGCAGGTGGGTCTGCCACCAGCTCCGGGCGTTCGGCTGCCCCCATGTTTCGCAGGTCTTGCAGCCCACCGCCATGCGGAACAGTTCCTCGGCGTTCTGCGGCCGGGCCCTCGGGTCCTTTTCGAGGCAGGCCATCACCAGATCGTCGAGTTCACGGGGGATCCGGAGCTCGGTGCGCTGCGACGGCGGCACCGGGCGCGCATGCACGTGCTGCATCAGCATCTTCATCGGGGTGTCCGCCTCGAACACCAGCTGCCCGGTCAGGAGAAAGTAGGCGACACAACCGACCGCGTAGACGTCGGCGCGGCGATCGACGTCCGCGTCGCCGACGATGATTTCGGGGGCCATGTACGCCGGCGTCCCGGTCGTGGTCTGTTCGAGCGTCACCAGCGTCTCGGCGCCACCAACACGGTCCCGCACCTTGACCAGGCCGAAATCGAGGACCTTGACGAAGTCGTATTCGAGGCCCATGCGGCAGGCATAGATGTTGGCCGGCTTGATGTCGCGGTGCACCATGCCGCGCGCATGCGCGTCGGCGAGCGAATGACACACCTGCCGCAGCAGGAAGATGGCGCGATCGGCCGGCAGCGGACCGAACTCGCGTACCAGGCTCTCGAGATCACGCCCCGCCAGCAGCTCCATGACGTAGTACAGCGCGCCGTCTCGCGTCATCCCGAAATCGAAGACCTGGATGGTATGCGGTGAGCTGAGCGACGCCGTCGCCTTGGCTTCGCGCTCGAAGCGGCGCTGCACGACGCGCGCCTCGAGCTCGTTCTTCGCCCCGAGCACCTCTGGCCGCACCAGCTTGATCGCCGCGTCGCGGGCCAGTAACTGGTGGCGCGCACGCCAGACTTCACCCATCCCGCCGTGCCCGAGCTTCTCCACAAGTTCGTAGTTCCCGAGCGCTTGCGCCTCGCGCAGCCGGCGCCCGAGCCGGTACAGGACCTTCGATGGCAGCACTGCCACGAACGCGCAGGAGTAATTCGGCAGCACCCGCAGGAACGCCTGGGACAGCGACACCACCGGATCGCCCAGCAGGTAGGCCACCAGCATCGCCAGCGGATCCATCGACGCCGTCACGAGCGCGGCCGCCAGCATCTTCCGCGGCGGCGCCGGCGCGATCATCGCGTAGATGAGGATGCCGACCGCGATCCACGAGAGATGCACCGTCGGCACCGTCACGGGCGGCACCAGCCACGTATTCAGGATGGCGAAGAAAACACCGTTGAGCACGAGGAAGGCGAGGCTCACCTCCGTCTTTGTCTGGGGAGGATGCGCGGTACAGTACCTGCGCTATACCAGAACATCCATATCGCCGCCGTCATGCCCAGCAGATCGAGCGTCACGCTCCTGGCCGAGACCCTGGTGCTCCACGCAATCGGCACCAGGACGAGGTCGATGAGGAGGCCGAGGGTCCAGAGGCCGCCGACGATGGCGGCAAAGAGCGACAGACGCTCCAACTGCTCAGCTGCCAGCTCCTCGGGCAGCCGGCTGGCGGACCTCCGGCTGGCCCCGGCCTCGGAGGGCGTGTCCAGGCGCGGCGCGAGCACCTTTACATCACGGGTGGCCTGCGTCCCTATGTCCTCTGCCATGGCTCTGATTGCGTGTAGCCAGTTTGCTGCCGGACCTCTTCCAGCTTCAACTGAATTGATGGATGTGATCGTAACAAGTCGCGCAGGATTTCGTCGCGGGCCCGGACGGCGCGGTTCGGCGCGCGCCGATCCTCAAGGAACGGCCACAACCGGGCCCGGATCGCGGGCGGCAGCGTCCCCTCCAGGTATTCGAGCGCGGTTCCGCGAAGGTTCTCGTCGCCCGTGAGCAGGCCGCGATATGCAATCTGCAGCGGCTCGGCGGGCTGCACCAGCGACAGGAGAGTGAAGACATGCGCCAGGCCCTGGCTGGTGCGGTCCTTGATGAACTTGTCGACGAAGGACGGCTGCTCCGGGTCGTCCATGCCGTCGAGCAGGCGATGGCTCTCCCACACTGGCCGCCCCACCGCCACTTCGCGAAGGACGACGTCGTAGATCGCCTGGTCGTGGATGCGAACGCGGGGATTCTTCGCGACGATCGCCGCCAGCGAACGGCCACTCTGGAACCGCACTTCGAAGCGTTGATCGTCGAGACCGAGCAGCAGACCGTCAACCGCGCGCTGCGAGACGCATACCGAGAAGACGCGCGCCAGCCGGCGGCGAACCGCGAATGGCTGATTCGGGTCGATCAACGCGTCGATCAGCTCGCCAATCCGCTCCTCAGCGACTTTGCGGAGCGCGTGGATGGCATCTTCGGCCACCGGATCCCAGGCGAGCAGCGGAATGACGTGCGGCACGAGCGTGGCGGGCATGCCTTCTTCGTGCCGGAGCACCCCCGACACGCGCGCGCGGTCACGCGATCTGAGGGCCATGATTTCAGCAATCTCCGGATCCGCACTCGACGGCGCCGCCGCCAGCGGGACGACAGTCGACGAGGTTCTGGCCGGACCCTGAGCCGCGGTCCGGCTGCGGATGGTGCGCATCATGACCGTGCGCGTGGTGAGATCCTCGACGTCCGAAAAGTCCAGCTCCAGCGCCCGGTTCAGCAGGCTCCGCTCGAGCGTCATGATGTAGCCGCGATTCAGGCGTCGCGCCAGCATCAGCGCCAGGCAGGCGCTGCCGATCGCGACCGACAGGATGGCGGCGTACTGACTGGCCGGCGCGAGCAGGATCAGCACCATCTGGATGGCGCCGCCGCCCATCGCATCGCCAAAGCGGTCGACGCCGACGTCGATGAGCGACTTCGCCGCTCGCCGCTCGGCCGCGGGCATCGGCGTGTAGAACAACTCGTAGGCGGAGCGAAACAGCGCCCCGCGGAACACCGTCTCCCCGCCGCGCGCCGCCACCAGGCTCGGCAGCCCCGGTGCGAACAGGCCGGCGATGCCGCCGGCGAGCATGGCCATCGACGGCGTGCCCGTTGTCGCGGCCAGCCCAAGCCGTTCGAGTGAAAACCGGGATGACGAGGTCTGCAGCGCAAACGTGGCGAGACTCGTGGCCGCGTAGTACCACGCGAAAAACCGGATCAGGCCGTCGCCGCGGCCGAACGTGGCCACCGCCTCCGCCTTGAAGAGGTAATCGAGCAGCGCCGCACCCAGCGTGCCGAGCAGGACAAGCCCGGCCAGGTTCTGGAGGTATGGGGCATCGCGCAGCACGCGCAGCCCGGGACGAGGCGACTCGGGCGCGAGCTCGGGCACCACGTCGACCGGACGCGCCGCGGTCGCCCGCTGATACGACACGGCGAGCCGGCGGATCACCCACGCGCAGTAGAGACTGCCGGCAGCCAGCACCGGCAGCATCGCCGCGACGCCGAACACGATGCCGACGCGCTCGGCGACAAAGCCGCCGACGAGACCGCCCAGCGTTCCCGCGCCCGCTATCTGCCCAAAGCGCTTCTTCGCGGTATGGGGATCGAAGCGTTCGGTGGCAATCAGCCAGAAGCCGGAGCCGAGCAGCGGACCTATGCCCGAGACCTGCAGATAGACCAGGATCGCGGCGGCGCGCGGCACCCACGGCAGCAGCACCCACTCCACCAGCAGCATCGCCGCGTTCAGGAGGAAGGCGATTGGGACGAACGCCGCCGGCGACACTTCGCGCAGGCTCTTCGAGGTCACCGCGGCCAGCCCAATCGACACGGCCGCGCACGCCATGATCATCGCGGGCAGCGAGGTGACGTCGAGGCTGGAGAGGTACAGCGCGTCGCGGGTGGCTTTCCCCGCGATGAACTGGGCCGTAACGGCGGCCGCACAGAGCATGGCGGTCGTCACTGCCGCGCGCTGTGATGCGGAAACGTTCATACCTTAAGAGATGGAGGAGCTGACTCATCCTACCATCCAGCGTGTACGCCGGGTTCCGCGCAGCCGACCCCGCGGCGGGTACAATCCCTCCACGTGCTCGACCGTTCCCGCCCCAACCAAGGCCTTTCCCGCATCGCCGCTGCACTCACCTATCGCGACTTCCGCGTGCTGTGGACCGGAGCCTTCACCTCCAGCATCGGGACGTGGATGCAGAAGGTGGCGCAGAACTGGCTGGTCCTGACAATTGCGGGCCCCTCGTCCGCGTTTTTCCTCGGGCTCGACTCCTTCCTCGGCGAAGCGCCGATCCTGCTTTTCACGCTGGTGGGCGGGGTGGTGGCCGATCGGCGGGATCGCCGGCAACTGCTGCTGATGTCGCAGTACGTGCAGTTGACCACCGCCTTCACGCTCGCGGCGCTGGTCTACTGGGACATCGTCCACATCTGGCACATCCTCACGCTCTCGGTCATTACCGGCATGGCGCAGGCCTTTGGCGGCCCGGCGCACCAGTCGCTCGTACCGTCTCTGGTTGACAAGGAACATCTGCCGAACGCGATCGCCCTCAACTCGATCCAGTTCAACCTCGCTCGCGTGATCGGTCCGCTGATCGCCGGCGCCGCGCTGACGGCGTTCGGCATCGCCGTGTGCTTCGCCTTGAACGGCATCTCGTTCCTGGCGGTCATCGTCGCGCTGCTGTCGCTCCACATCACCCATACGCCCTCCACGAACCGCAGGCGGATGCACGAGGAGCTGCGCGGCGGGCTGTCGTACGTGAAACACGAGCCAGGCCTGATCGGCCTGACGGTGCTCGCCTTCGTGACCACCTTCCTGGCGACGCCGCTGCTGACCTTCCTGCCGCTGTTCGCCCAGAACGTGTTTGGCGGCGGGGTCGGTCAGTACACGCAGCTGATGGCGTGCGCCGGCGCCGGCGCCGTGACCGGCGCGCTCGTCGTCGCCTGGCTCGGCAAGTTCAAGGGGATGGGCAAGACCGGTACTGATCCTGCAGGCGATGCTCGGCATCCTGGTGGTGCTTTTCGCGATTACCCGTCTCATCTGGCTCAATGCGGTGCTGCTCTTCGCCGGCGGCATCTGCATGGTGATGGTGTTCGCCCTGCTGTCGTCGCTGGTTCAGCTGATCGCGCCGAACGAGATGCGCGGGCGCGTGATGAGCATTTACATGGTGGCGTTCCGCGGCGGCATGCCGCTCGGCAGCCTCGCCGGCGGCTACGCCGCCACGCTGACGTCGGCCCCAGCCGTTCTCACCGTCAATGGCGTGTTGCTGAGTTTGGCCGCGGCATGGTTCCTGCTCAAGCGGGGGGGCGTGAGGGAGCTCTAACGCATGCCAATGCGATGGATTGTGGCGCTGAGCGTTGCGATCATCCTGGGACCAGCCGCCGCCTATGCCCAGCAGACCGACGACCCGGTAGGAACAGCCGGACCCGCCGCACTCAAGGTCGACCCCGGCCAGGATTCGAGCGCCGACGCTGAGGGTTTCGTCGCGAAGATGCGTCGCATCGCCGACGAGTATCAGCTCGAGGCGCGGCTCAACGGCGACATCGACGGATGGTACCCCGGCTCGGCCGGATAACGCGCGGAAGCGGCTTCGCGATCGGCCCAGGCTATCGGCTACATCCGTTCGGAGGCCCGGTTCTCGTCGATCTGTCAGCGGGATTCTCGATCAAGGGTTACCACGCGGCCGACGCGAGTGTTCGCTGGATTCAGGCCTGGGGCGACCGATTCGAATTCTGGACCGATGCGCGTTACGAACATTTCCCGCAGCAAGACTTCTACGGGATGGGGAACGATTCGCTGGAAGAGAACCAGACCAGCTACGAGTTCGACAGCACAGGCATCTCGCTACGCGCGCTGGGCCGGCCGAGGACGTGGCTGGAGGTGGGAGCCACGTTCGGCTATCTCCGGCCGCGCATCGACTCCGGCACGGATCAGGGAGTGCCGTCGATCGAACTGCTGTTCGCCGATATCGACGCACCTGGACTCGAGCTCGTGCCGCGATACCTGCACACCACGGTGTTTGCTGAAGTGGATCGCCGCGATGTGCCGGGCAACGCGGCCAGCGGCGGGTTCTACCGGACGTCGTTCGGCATCTGGGACGATCACAACCTCGACCGGCACGACCATCGCCGGCTCGACGCGCTCGCCGTCCAGTACGTCCCGCTCAACGCCGGCAAGACCCATGTGTTGTCCGGCCGCATCGGCACCTCCTACGTGAACAACGAGATCGGCCAGCGCGTCCCCTTCTACTTCCTGGCCTACGTCGGCGGTGTCGACACGATTCGCAGCTACGATGAGTTCCGGTTCGAGGACGAGAACGCGCTGTGGCTGGGTGCGGAATACCGCTGGATGTTCCACAAATACGCGAGCGTTGTGACCTTTGTGGATGCCGGCAAGGTCGAGCGCGACTGGCAGGACCTGACTCTCACCGGCCTGAAGAAGGGGTATGGATTCGGGTTCCGCGCCCACACGCGTTCGCAGACACTCGCGCGTCTCGACTTCGGTTTCGGCGGCGGCGAAGGCTTCCGCGCGTTCCTCAAAGTGGGCCCGTCGTTCTAGTTCATAATCGCATCGTCACCCGATGCGATATCCCCGCCGGGTCGCGATGGCCACCGTGGCGATCGCGATCTTCATCTTCACCTGGTTCTTCCGCTTCAACGATCCGAACGGCGGCTTCGCGGGACTTACCGACGATCATTTCTATTACCTGCTGCGCGGGTGGCAGATCCTGTACGGCGAGTTACCGTTCCGCGACTTCGTGGACGCCGGCGCGCCGCTGTATTTCTATGTCAGTGCGGCGGTACAGCTGCTGTTCGGGCTCGGGACGCTCTCTGAGCTGGCGTTCAGCACCACTCTCATCGCGCTGGCCTCGGCGCTGACCTTCTGGTTGGCCGCGCGCGCCTCAGGGTCGATCTGGCTCGGCGTGCTGGGCGCGCTGTTCCAGATCCTCCTGCTTCCACGCTTCTACAACTACCCGAAGCTGCTCGTTTATACGGCGGCGATCCCGCTGCTGTGGTGGTTCGCCGACCGGCCTGGCCGGCGTCCGCTCATCTGGCTCGCCATGGTTACTGTCGTGGGCTTCCTCTTTCGGCACGATCACGGCGCATTTGTCGCCGTCACTGTCGCGGCGATGCTGCTGCTGGCGTCGCACGTGCGGTGGACGGAACGCGCTCGGTACGCGGTCTTCTACGGCGCCGTCTCCCTGGCACTGGTATCGCCGTATCTGCTCTTCATCCAGTTGAACGGCGGTCTCGGCGAGTATCGGCGCCAGGCGACCGAATGGGTTGAAGAAGAGCGCGCCCGGACGCCGGTTCAGTGGCCCGGGCTCTTCGACAACCCCGACGGCGTCTCGGCCGATGCGCGTGAGGGAGCGCCGCTTACCCGTGCCATCGGGGTCGTGCGTGACAACCGGGTCGCATGGCTGTATTACTTCGAGATCGCCCTGCCCATCCTGGTGCTCCTCCTGGTCGGACTGTCGCGCGACGGCTTCAGGCCGGCGTGGCCCCACGGCACGCAGAAAATCGCGGTGGTTGCCATCCTCGGCCTCGTGCTCGACGCGGGCTTCCTCCGAAGTCCGCTCCAGGCCCGTGTGGCCGATCCATCGGTGCCGCATGCGATTCTGCTTGCCTGGCTGGTGGCCGCCGTGCCGCGGATGTTTGCCAGTCGATCATCCTGGACGCCGGCGGCGGAGCGATGGATCGTCCCGGTGCGCGTTCTCTCGCTGGTCGCCGCCGTGGCCGCTGCATTCGTCCTGGCAGCGATCTTCACCAACCGCATCTACGACCGTCTCGAGGACGCCTACCTCACCGAGGGACCGCGGGTGGCGCTGGCCCGGTCGACGACCGTCGGCGAAGGGGCGCGCCGGGACTGGGATCTCGCGACATGGACGACCCGCGCGGATCGCTGGGTCTCATGACGCTTGCGCTGTATCTGAACACCTGCACGCCGCCGAACGCGCGAGTCTTCGTGCAACCGTACTTACCCCAGGTGCTGGGGATGGCACAGCGCGGCTTCGCTGCCGGCTTCGGTGATCTGAGACCTGGCTTTTTCGACGATCCCGGCTTTGAAGCGCTGGCGCTGCGGAGGATGCGGGGGCAGGACGTTCCGGTGGTGCTGCTGGATGTCGGCGACTCGCTCGAGAACTTCCGGGAGTCGTTTCCGACGCTCACCGCGTATTTCGACGCCGCCTACGAGACGGTCGCGATGCAGACGTTCGACGACCGGTTTGGGGTGACGCTGCTCGTCAGACGAGGACGGCAAGGAGGCACATTCGACCTACTCGGATGGCCCTGCCCTGCCGTCCCCGCTGGGGTGAGCGGTTAGCGCCGTTTCGCGGCTTCGTATATCGAAGCTGCGCCGCCGCCAATCGCCGCACCGACCAGCGCGCCCTTCTTGCCGCCAACCAGGCCGCCAACACCGGCGCCCGAGGCGGCCGTTCCACCGACGATCATCGCCGTCTTGGCCCATGACCGCTGCGGACGGGCGTCTTCGGTCTCACGATAGACCACGCGTTCCTGCGCCGGTGCCGCGGTCCGGTAAACCCGCGCCGGCGCCGGCGCCGTCGACACGACACGCGTCGCAGCTGCCGGCTGCGTCGTGACGTATCCCGGCGTGGTGACGAAGCCCGCCGGCGCGGCGAACCCGACCGTCCTGGCGTCCGGCACCTGGATGTACCGTCCGTCCACGGTCTGGACGAAAGCGGGCATCTCGGCGAACGGCTGCGCGGCTCGCGCGTTGACCGCATACACCGCGATCCCTGAAATCAGTGCTCCAACTGCTGCGGCTGCCATTGGTCTCATGTGACTCTCCTCGCTGCCCACCTGCTCCAAGCCGCGTGCCGCTTCGCCCCATCCGTATATGTCAAATGTTTTCAGCCACTTAAGGTGATCGACCTCGGCGATTGCCCTCGCCGCCACTGACCTCCCCGGGGTTCAATCGTTATCAAAAGGGGTCGATGCGAGAATCGATGATCGCCGGCCCATGATTGTCCGCGACGACCACGACACCTTTCTCCTCATCACGCAGCCTGATCACGCGCAACTGGCGGAAACGATCGTCGCGGCCCTCAGCACGGAGGCTCCGCTCAACGGCACCGCCCGGCGCGCGATCCTCCTGGCCACCCGCGAACACGACAACGGCTGGCTCGAGGTCGATGCGCTGCCGACGGTCGATCCCGCCACCGGCCGGCCATGCGATTTCATGTCCGGTCCCGCGACGGTGAAACATGAACTGTGGCTGCGCGGCATCGCCCGCGCCGCGAAAGCCGACGGCCTGGCCGGGGCGCTCGTCGCAGAGCATGCACTGACGGTCTACGGTTATCGTCGCGACGACGCCGCCTGGACATCATTCTTTTCGACCATCGAATCCATGCGCGACGCGCTGCTCGAACGCACAGGTTTCACCGATCGGGAGATGTTCGACGCGTACTACCGGTGCGTCCGCCTCGGCGACTCGTTCTCGCTGCAGTTCTGCAACGGATGGACGGCACCCGCAACCACGCTCGGCTACGAGGTGGTGATGGACGGTACGACACTGCGAATTGCGCCCGATCCCTTTGACGGGGCGACGGTGAATCTGCGCGTCGTCGGCCGCCGCATTCCCGCACGGCGGTACCTGGATGATGCCCAGGTCCGTGCCGCGATCGCCGCCGCAACCCCGGAAATCGTCACCGGTACGGCATGCGGCATGTAACACAGTAAGCGGGATCGCCATGTGATAATGGCCGTGGCGTCAGTCATGCCGCCGCGATGCACATTCTTGTTGCCGAAGACGATCGCGATATCGCGGAGCTCATCTCCCATTACCTGAAAAAAGCGGGGTGGACCACGCACGTGGCCGCGGCCGGCGACCAGGCTCTCGCCTACATCCGGAACCATCCGGTGGACGTCGTCATTCTCGACCTGATGCTGCCGGGCATGAGCGGGCTCGATGTCTGCAAGGCGCTGCGCGGCGACGAGGCGACCGCAGGCATGCCTATCATCATGCTCACCGCGCGAGCCGAGGAGGCCGACCGTATACGGGGATTGGAACTGGGGGCTGACGACTACATTCCAAAGCCATTCAGCCCCAACGAACTCGTTGCCAGGGTCCGCGCCGTGTCACGGCGCTCGCGGCGCAGTGAGCCATCGGTCAGCGTGCTGCGGCTCGGTCCGATCACCGTCGACCTCACGAAGCACATCGTCAAGAGCGAGGGACGCGAGGTCAAGCTGACGGCCAAGGAATTCGTACTGCTGCAGGTACTTTCTCGAGCACCGTGGCCGGGTGATCTCACGCGACATCCTGCTGGGCGACGTGTGGGGCTACCGCTACACTGGAGGCACACGAACAGTGGACGTGCATGTGCGGCGGCTCCGTGAAAAGCTGCCGACGCTGGTCGACGCCCTGACGACCATCAAACAGTTCGGCTACAAGCTCGTCGACGACGAAGCGTCGTGAACGTCGGCTTCCGAACCAAGGTCTTTACCGCGTCGCTCGGCGTCGCCGCCGTCGCGCTGATCGTCGCGACCGCCATCGTCGCGTGGGATCTGCGAAGCGACCCCGAGGAACTGAGCCGCGCCAGCGGCAACCTGCTGCTCGCCCTCGCACTCGCCGTCCCCGTGGCCATGCTCCTGGCGTGGTTGTGGTCGGTCGTCCTCAGTCGTCGGGTCCAGGCCATCACCGCCGTGGCGCAGCGTTACAGCAGCGGTGACCTGACCCGTCCCAGTCACGATTACGGCAGTGACGAGCTCGGCACGGTTGCGCGCGTGTTCGACACGTCGGTTCAGGATCTCGGACGCCGCCTCGAGGAGCTGGCGCGCGATCGGGCGCACATGGAGGCGATCCTCGCCGGCATGGTCGAAGGCGTCCTGGTGCTCGATCGCCAGGGGCGCGTGCAACTCGTGAATCGGGCCGCCCAGGAAATGCTCGCAGTTGACGCATCAGCGGTGGGGCGGCGCTATCTCGAAGTCATTCGACATCCCGATATCTCGGCGCAGTTGACGGGCGCCCTCCGGGGCAGCGGTGTCGAACCGCACGAGTTGCCGCTCGGCCGGGACAGCTCCCGCGTGTTCGTCGCCCGCGCCGCGTCGGTCTCGGCCGCCGGCGGCGGCGGCGCGATTCTCGTGCTGCACGACATCACCGATCTCAAGCGGGCGGATCAAATACGGCGGGACTTCGTCGCCAACGTGTCGCACGAGCTGCGCACGCCGCTGACGGCGATCCGCGGCTATGTCGAAGCGCTGCTCGACGAACCCTCGGACCCCGAACAGACGCGCAACTTCCTCGAAATTGTCGCGCGGCACAGCGCCCGCATGGATCGGCTGGTCAACGACCTGCTGCGGCTCGCCCGGCTGGATGCCCGGCAGGAACTGCTCGACGTCTCGCCCTGCGCGCTCGAACAGCTCTTTTCCTCGGTGATCAGCGACCTTGCCCTGGCGGTCGCCGCCAAGCAGCAGCACGTGACGACGGCGGTCGCGCCTGAGGCGAGGACGATCTCCGCCGATCCGGCCAAGCTGCACGACATCGTCCGCAACCTGGTGGAGAACGCGGTCAACTACTCGCCCGACCGCGCGGACATCCATGTCGAAGCGGTGAAGCGGCCTGACGGGTACGTCGCCATCACCGTGACCGATTCCGGTCCCGGCATTCCCCGATCGGATCTCGGCCGGGTCTTCGAGCGCTTCTACCGCGTCGACAAGGCCCGCTCCCGGCCCGGCGGCATGGGCCTCGGCCTTGCCATCGTCCGGCATCTCGTCGAGCTGCACGGCGGCCGCGCCACCGCTGAGAACCGGTCCGAGGGCGGGGCGCGCTTTACTGTGACATTCCCCGTTCATCGATGATCGATGAACGATGATGATCGATGATTGAGATCATCGATCATCGATACAGTCCTGGTGGTAGATGACGTGCCCCTATGCTAATGGCCCTTACCCGGGAAATCAGTCCAACATTGGAATCGTGTCAGCTCACCCACGTGCCCCGTGTACCCATTGACCTGGAACGCGCCCGCGCTCAGCACGCGGCTTACGAGTGGGCGCTGGTGGAAGAAGGGTGCACGATCCGGCGGCTCGACGCTGGTCCCGACATGCCGGACTCGGTGTTCATCGAGGACATCGCCGTCGTGCTCGACGAAGGTGCCGTCGTCTGCCGGCCGGGTGCCGCGTCGCGGCGAATCGAGACCGCCGGCGTTGTTGACGCACTCGCCCGTCACGGACGGCCGCTGCAGCAGATCCAGGCGCCCGGGACGCTCGACGGCGGCGACGTGCTCGTGATCGGACGTGAGGTGTTCGTCGGCGCGTCGGCCCGCACCAACCGTCCTGCCATCGACCAGCTCTCGGGGATGCTGGGAGCGGTTGGCTACACCGTTCGCGCGGTTCCCGTGCGAGGCTGCCTGCATTTGAAATCGGCGGTCACGGCCGTGGCGCCTGACACACTGCTGATCAATCGCGCGTGCGTGCCGGCAGAGGCGTTCCGAGGGCTGTCGCTGATTGACGTGGACCCGGAGGAACCGCACGCCGCCAACGGGCTGACCATCGGCGACGTGGTGATCTATCCCAGCCTCGTTCCCGCGCACCCGCGAGCGGCTGGAGCGCCGCGGCCTCCGCGTGCGGCCCGTCGACGTGGACGAGCTGCAGAAAGCGGAGGGCGCGGTGACGTGCTGCAGCCTGATTTTCGACCTGTGATTACTCGTCAACGACGTAGCTGAACACCTTCCAGACGCCGTCCTTCTGGATGGTTGATCCGAAGAGCCGCAGATCGACCTCAGCGCCTGTCTCATCGCGGACCCTGAGCACGGTGTCCCGCGACACGCTATAGCTCGGGTACCTCGTCGATCTCGCCGCCGCTCCGAACTGACACGAACACGTTACCTGCGGCCGCCATGGCGGGCCAGCGTGCGCTCGAGGTTCGCGTCGCTCTTCTGGCGCAGGTCCCCCCAGACGTAGGAAAACGGCAGGTTTCGTTCTGGCCTGGCCGCCGGTAGTTCCGGCCAGACCTGCTCGCGAAACTCGATCTCATTGAGCGCGAGGTCGCGCAGCGCCGGCATGTCGCGTCGTTCGACCGCGGTGATTACTGCGGTCGCGAGCGCTTCAGGCGAGGGGTGCGCATTCGATAACAGGGGTGAAGAGTCACACCCGGAGAGACAAACCCCGAATCCCGCCAGCCCAATCCACAGCTTCCACCAGCGACTCACCAGATTGAGTAACGGGATTCGGGGTTCGATATCAATTCTGCGGGTACGACGTCCAGCCGGCGGTCCAGTCGGCGGCCGGGGCCGGGGGTACGGCGCCGATGAAGGTGACGGCTTCGAAGAACCCGTCGTTTGGCGGTTGAATCGGCGCCAGCTGTCCGCCAGCCAACGACGCCACCGACGTGGGCTGGAAGTTCGGCTGATC
Organism: uncultured Acidobacteriota bacterium; assembly: GCA_963750995.1. Lineage (GTDB taxonomy): Bacteria > Acidobacteriota > Vicinamibacteria > Vicinamibacterales > UBA2999 > CAVVST01. The sequence goes on from CAVVST010000002.1 coordinate 326,046, forward strand.
GTGATTCGCGCAGGCCGCCGTCGAGACACCGGGTTCCACACCAAGCCGCACATTCGGAAAGCGGCCGCTGGTGATGTAGGGCATGACGCTCGCGTGCATGTTCGTCGGCATGCCCCAGGCGACGCCGGCGCCCATCTGCGAGGTGCCGTTGTCCACCTGGGTCGTCGTCGCCGCATCGCTGAACTGGAACCCGACGGTTTTGAACCCCGTCACCAGAAAGTTCCGGATGTAAACGCGGTCCCCCGGCGGATGTTGGCGGCACGCGGACTCTCGCCGCCTTCATTGCGGTCCGGGTCTCCGCAGATCGTGATGTTGTAAATCTGTGGATGCGAACGCGGCAGCACGTTGTTGTTGAACTCGTTGTTGTCCGCCTCGATGCCGTTGTCAGCGTCGTCCCCGCGCTGCGTGATCGCGGCAAACTGCACCCGGCCGTTCCATCCGAAGGTCCAGTCGAGCGCGTCGTCGGCGGCGTTCGACATCACCAGGTATTGCCGTCAACGGTGCCGCCAAACCATTCCAGCGCGTCGTCGCGGCTCATGTGTGCCTGCACGTGGTGGACCACCGTGCCACGGCCGACCGCCTGGAAGGCGATGCCGTTCAGCTCGTTGTCCGGGCTGAACTCCACGCCCGAGAACTCGACGCCTGACGTACTGCAGCGTCCCGCTGTTATCGTTAGGATCGTTGCCGCCATAGACGCCGGTGTCGCCTTCGCCCGCTGCTTCGCCGCTGCCGAAGTTGACTGGCGCGCGACCGTTGAGGATGATGCCGCCCCAGTCGCCCCGGCCCCGCTGGCCGATCGGCTGGTCACTGGTGAAGACGATCGGCGCTGCGGCAGTGCCGATGGCGTTCAAACGCCCGCCACGATCCACGATGAGCGTACCGACACTCCCGGACTCACCGATCACACGGGTGCCCGCGGCAATGTTCAGCGTCGCTCCCGCGCGGACGAACACCGCGCCGCGGAGGACGTAGTAGTTGCTGCTGACCCAGCTCTCGGTGCCCGTGATCTCGCCAGTCACGACGATCACTGGCTTGTCGATCCCCGGGACGTTGACAGGGGGTGCCTGGTCCGATGTCAGCCGGGCAACCGGTCCCATTCCGATGGCCAAGCCCGCTGCGACGGCCAGGCCGAATGCGATGCGCGACAACTGCATGATGCCTCGTCTGCTCCTTGTATTCGTCATGGTGCGTCTCAGAACAGGTTGTAGCTGAACGACAGCGCGACAGTCCGGCCGATCTTGTATAGCCGCTGCGTCTCGGTCGTTCCCAGCGTCTGCGTGAACTCGTACTCGCCGTCGGTCAGGTTCTCCACGTTGAGCCTGATGCCCAGGCCTCGAATGCGCTGCGCGAACACCACGTCGAGCGTGCCACGCCCCTCCTCGATGATGTCCGGCGCCTCGTTCGCGCCGACGTCCGAGATGCGGTCGCCGAAGTAGTTGAAGAGCAGGCGCGTCGAGAAGCCTCCGAGCGTGAACTCGCCCGACAGGTTGAACAGGTTCTTCGACTGCCCGGCGAGCGGCCGTTCGGAGGATGTCTGCACACCGAGCTGCTCGGGCAGGAGCGTGATGGTCGAATCCACGAACGTATAGTTCGCGTTCAGGAAGAAGTTCTCGGTCAGTTGCTGCCCCGCTTCGAGCTCGATGCCGAAATTCCTGGCATGGTCCGAGTTCTGGAACGTCGCAATCGGGTTGGCGGACGCGATGACGACCCGCTCGATCGGCTTGTCGAAGTGCTTGAAGAAGACGCTGGCCGCGACGATGCCCCGGCCCCCCGTGAACCGTTCCCATCGGCCGTCCACGTTCTGGATGAGGGCGCGCTGCAGGCCGGCGTTGCCCTTCACGGCGCGGTTGCCGACGACGTCGGTGAACTCGAACTCGGCCAACTCGCGGAATTCCGGGCGGTTCACCGTCGTGCTGTAGCTGAGCCGGATATTCGAGGTGTCCGTCACGGCCTGCACGAAGTTGATTGCCGGGAAGAAATCGGTGTTCTTGTTCGACGCCTGCACCTCGCGTGCGAACAGCCCGAATGGATCCTGCGTGGTGACCGTCTGATCGAAGCGTTCGACGCGCGCGCCGGCGATCAGCCGCGTGCGGTTGCTGATCGAAAAGTCCACCATCCCGTAGCCTGCAGTCGTCGTCTGATCACCGTTATACGCATCGGTCGGTCGAGTCTCCTCGTTGAGCCGGAAGGCCGTGCCGATATTGGCCGGCACGAAAATCTCTTCAGGCTGGAGCAGGTTGTCGAAGAGAAGGTTGCCGGCGTCGGCCTTCTGCGTCGTAATCGGAATGAAGTGGAAACGCCGCGACTGGAAGTCGCGCGTGCGCTCCACGTAGCTGGCGCCAAACTTGTACTGCGTGGGCCGTCCGCCGGCTGCACTGGTGACGCTCCAGTTCCCGACGCGTCGATCGTGTCGTCGTTCAGCTCGTTGAACATGCGGAAACCGCTCTGCGACTCGTCGGCGTAGGTATAGGGGACATTCGCAGCGGAGTTCAGCGCCCGCTCATACAGCGTTTCGCGCAAGTCCGGCTCGTCACGCGTGGCGCGTGCATAGTTCACCCTCCAGTCGAGCCGGCTGTTCGTCAGGTTCTGGAAGAAGTGCTCGCCGCCGAGGGCGTTCGCCATCAGCCCTTCCTCGATGAACTGCAGTCGGGAGTTCCGGTAGTCGCGGGCGTTGTCAACGTTCTGCCCCTCGAAGAAACGACCTTCATCGCGACCGCTGTGCGTATAGAAATTCTCGAAGGTGACCCGCTGGCTGGGCGCGAACTGGTACGAGAGGTTGCCGACGACACCGAGCTGCGCGCGCTGCGTGCCGGTCTGCATGTGGTAATCGCTCGTCGCATCGAGGGCGTTGTCATCCCCAATCCGGAAGAAGCGCCGATCCTCCTCGACGAACTGCTCTTTATAGGAGTGCGAAATGCTGGCGACAACACCCAGGTTGCCAAACCGGTTGCCGAACGTGCCGCTCCAATTCTGCCCGGGCCTGCCGCTCTCGTTGACCGGCCGCCAGCGGTTCTCCAACAGTCTCCCGAAGTTGGCGATTTCGGCCTCCGAAAAGCCGACGTCAGGTGTGTAGATGCCGCGCCGGACGATCTTGTTGTTCGGGAATCCCCCGGCAGCGCCCGCGCGCCATCGTCGAAGCCAAGCCAGTCGCGATTGCCGAGCGGGCTCATCGGAAAGTCCTCGCCCGTGGCCGTGGTGTAAAAGGTGAGACCGTACAAAAGTCGACGACCGGCTGGACGGGCAGCTTGAGCGGCACGATCTGCACCAGCCCGCCGGCGAACTCCGCCGAGCGGTCCGGCGTGTACGACTTGTTGACCTGCACGCTGTCGATCAGGCCGGTCGGGAACAGATCGAGCGGAACGACCTTCTTATCAGGTTCCGTCGTCGGCAGGACCGAGCCGGCGAGCGTAGTGTTGCTATACCGCTCACCGAGCCCACGGACGAAGATGTACTGGTTGTCGACGAGTGACAGCCCGGTCACGCGCTGCATGGCGACCGCGGCGTCGCTGTCGCCGTTGTTCCTCATCTCCTGGGAACCGAGGTTGTCGGTGATGACCGGGGCGTTCCTGCGCTCGATGAGCTGAGCCTCGGCGGACGACGTCTCGACGTTGATCGCCTGCGCCGTGACGGTCACCGTTTCCGAGAAGCTGGTCATCTGGAGGCCGACGTCCAGCGGGACCGTTCGCTCAGTGCCAGCCTCGACACTGATCAGCTTTTCCTGATAGCCCTCCAGGGCGACCTTGATCTGGTGCGTCCCTCGCGGCACGTCGATGACGTAGCGGCCGTCAACGTCGGTGTAGACCACCTCGGTCGATCCAACGAGCTCGACCGGCACCCCCGGCAGCGGAATGGCGTTCGTCTCATCCCGCACGACTCCGGTAACGCGAACGGTCGGCCCCGCGTCCTGCGCGGCCGCCAGCGTCACGACCGGGCCAAATAGCACCAGAGTCGCCAGAAAAACACGTACAACCGTCATTGAGATCCTCCGATGGCGCACCATGCCGCGCCCCAACAGCTCCAAGTAAACGAGATGAGCCTAGTTGCCGCGTGTGATCGGCAGACGACAGGCACGTTACGAGTTTGTTAAATGAGCGGAGTGCGGCGTGTGGCAGGAATCTACGGCGACGTGTAACGGGAATGTAAAAGATCCAAGACGCGACCAGGCCGAAGAACGCCCTCCAGTTCTGCGCGGCGGAGCCGATAACACGGTAGAATGACGTCTGTGTAACGGTAACGTTACATGTGCGTAACTAACTTGAACGTCCGCCGACGATCGTAAGCGGGTCCTTATCGGCCTTGCCGCACGGAACCGCCGGCGCAACGTTTGGGGGTGGCCCATGAGGGGGATAGTCAGGAACCTCGTCCTCGCGACGATGGTCGCGTTCACGATAAGTGCGGAAAAGATCTGGGCACAAGCTGATCCTGACTCCCCGCCGATCGGCGATCCGCCCTTCCTGACCACCAATCGCATTCTTCAGTCCAGCCTTGACCGTATTTTCAGCGGCAGCGCCCTTTGGAGGGAGGCTGTTGAAGCCGTAGGCAAGACTGGACGTCATGTCGTGCTCATAACGCCGGCCGACCCGATCGTGGCCAGGATAGCCGCGGCTGATCGCGAGGCGTTCGATTCCGGCGTTCTAGCTGAAACCGTTCCCCTGATGGATGAAGATTGGCAAATCGATGTCGTCCTCGTTTTTGTCAATCTGCCCTTACTCACGGCAATCCACGATGCCAGACTGTCCGTCCCTCTCCAGTTCGAGGCTGATCTGGATCGTATTCTGGTGCACGAGCTCTACGGGCACGGTATTCCCTACCTCTCGGCCGGAGACCTGTCGGGGCGTTGCGCCGATCCTCATCCGGGCGAACGTCCGTCCGAGTCGTGCTCGATTCGCCGCGAGAACTCAGTCCGGGCCGAGCTCGGGCTCGGTCGTCGCGGCGATGCCGGACTTTCGAGCCTGACCCTCGCGTGGGGTGGCCTGCTCGATCGAGACTGAGTCCATACCTCGAGCGCGATCAATGGCTCGCGAATCCGGCTCCTCAGGCCGGGACTGAACCAGCCCGACAAGTGCATTACAGGTTTGTTAAATGCGCGCCCACACCGTGAACCGGTAGGGTAACGGCAGCGCCATGAGTCCGTAACCCACAATTAACAGCCGCGTGATTCGCGTGAAATGCGTGGGGGCTACCGTCGGACGAGGTTCATCCGCATGGGGTCCCGCAACAGACATGATGAGCACTGAATCGTCGCGGAACGGCCGGCTCGACCGCGGCGTATCGGCCGTCCGCAGCCAAATCCTGGTGGTCGAAGACGAGCCCGACGTCGCGTCTCTTATCAAGCACACGCTCGATCGAGCCGGCGACGTCGACGTGGCGATCGTCGGCACCGGCGAGGCGGCGCTCAAGACCACGATTGACCGCGTCCCGGATCTGATCATCCTCGACCTGAATCTGCCCGGGTTCGATGGACTCGAGGTGTGCCGCATTCTGCGCGCGCGCCCGCTGCTGGCGACGGTGCCGATCATCATGGTGACGGCGCGGGCCACCGAAAGCGACCGCGTCCAGGGGCTCGACGTCGGCGCCGACGACTACATCGTCAAGCCCTTCAGCCCGCGCGAGCTCGCGGCGCGCGTGCGGGCCGCCCTCCGCCGCGCCCGCACCGACCAGGCGGCGCAGCCGTCGCCCGCCGACCTCTATCGCGGCAAGCATCTCGTCGCCGACTTCGATGCCGTGTCGGTGCAGGTCGACGAGAAACCGATCCAGCTCACGCGCCGTGAATTCGAGCTGCTTCGCTATCTCGTGCAGAACCGGAATCGCGTGCTTTCGCGCGACCGGCTGCTCGAGCGCGTGTGGGGCTATGAACACGTCGTCGAAACCCGCTCGGTGGACGTGCACGTCGGACGGCTGCGCGGAAAGCTCGGCGCCGCCGCCCATCAAATCGAAACCGTGGTGGGGCTGGGCTACCGGTTCGTCGATCAGTAAACTCTCACCGTGCTGACCGGGGCCGGCCGCCGGCAATTCCTGAAATTCCTTGGCGCCGGACTGACCGGCGCCTGTGCCGGTGGGCTGGGGCCGCTTGCGGCCGCCGGCGCGGCGCTTCCGGCGCTCCTCCCGTTCGCCCCTATCCGTCCCACCAGCCGTGACGACCTGGTGCTTCCGAACGGATTCACCTACGACACCCTCGTGCAATGGGGCGACCGTCTGCCGGGCACCAGCAGTCGATTCGGGTACAACCCCGATTTCACCGCCTTGCTCCCTTTGCCGGATGCGCGCGAAAGCGCTGCTGTTCGTGAATCACGAGTACGTCAGCCTGCCGGACGAGGGTGAGTACGGCGTCTATCCGCAGACGTTCCCGCTCATCATGGGACGTGCCGCGACGATTGGCGACGAGATGCATGACGTCGGCGCGTCGGTGCTCCATCTCCGGGAGACCGACGCCGGGAGATGGGAGGTCATCGCCTCACCGCTCACCCGCCGCTACGATGCCCATTCACGAATGGCCGTGTCGGGGCCGGCGCTGCAGCGCGCCCGCGATATCGCCGGGACGCTCGCAAACTGCTCCGGGTGTCACACGCCGTGGAACACGATGCTCACCTGCGAGGAGAATTTTCAGGACTGCGTGCTCGCGCCGGTCGACACCACGGGGCGCGGTCGCGTCGGCGGCCGGTTCCACCGCGATGGGTCGCACTTCGGCTGGGTGGTCGAGATCGATCCGCTGGATCCGACGTGGACTCCGGTCAAGCACACGATGCTGGGACGCTTCCGCCACGAGAACGTCGCCATCCGGATCGACGGTGACGGCCACGCCGTGGCTTACATGGGCGATGACATCGTCAACGGCCACGTCTACAAGTTCATCGCGGCAGGAGGCTACACGCCGGGCAGTCCGGAGGCCCGCGGTACCGTGCTCTCGAGCGGACGCCTGTTCGCGGCTGTCTTCAACGCGGACGGGACCGGGGAATGGCGCGAGCTCACGGGCAGTACCCCGCTCCGGCCGAATCCCGGATCCGCACACCCGCGGATCCCGCGGCGCGCCACGACGCTGGGACAGGTCTACGCGGATCAGGGGGCGATCGTCACCGACGCCTTTCATGCCTCGAATCTGATCGGCGCCACGCCAACCGGCCGGCCGGAAGACATCGAAGTCCACCCGATTGATCGCAGCGTCTACATCGCCTTCACCGCCGCGGCCACCGCGCCCGGCAATCTCTTTCCAAATCTGTACGGCGAAATCTGGCGAATCGAAGACGAGGCCGACGGTGCGGGTTTGCGGTTCACGTGGGTGCGATGGAAGGCCGGGGGACCGAACGACCCTGCACAGGGCGGACACGTCTTCGCCGCCCCGGACAACCTGTCGTTCGACCCCGCAGGTCACCTGTGGATCGTGACTGACATCACGAGCAGCCGCTTGAACGCCCATGCCGGCTACGCCGCGTTTGCCAACAACGGCATGTTCTTCGTGCCCGCGTCGGGCCCGGACGCGGGTGTTGCGCTGCAGTTCGCATCGGCGCCCTGCGAAGCCGAGTTGTCGGGGCCGTCCTGGACAGCCGACCGCAACACCTTGTTCCTGTCGGTACAGCATCCAGGCGAGGCATCGGGGATGCGGACCGCCGCGATGACGCCGCCGCGCGGCAGCAACTGGCCGAGCGGTCGGGTCGATCAGCCGCCGCGGCCGGCGGTCGTCTCGATCCGCTCCCGCTAGGCGTTACACGGATATTGCACCGGCTTGGTATGGTCCCGTGCATGCGCAGGCTTGTTCTTTACCGGATTAGCCTGGTGTGTGTTTCGATCGCCTTGATGAGCGCGGACGGCCGCATCGGCGCGGCGTCGAAGATTTCGATTGCGCACCGCGGCGCCTCCGCCTATGCGCCGGAGCACACGCTGGCGGCCTACCGGCTCGCGATCGATCAGGGCGCCGACTATGTTGAACAGGACCTGGCGATCACGCGCGACGGCGTCCTGATCTGCCTTCACGACGATTCGCTCGAGCGCACGACGGACGTTGAGGAGGTCTTTCCGGCTCGGGCTGCGATTGATCCCTCGAGCGGACGGCGCCAGTGGCTCGCCGCGGACTTCACCCTGGCGGAAATCAAGCGTCTCGATGCCGGACGATGGTTCGACGCGCGCTTCGCCGGCGAGCGGATTCCAACCTGGGAAGAAGCGGTGGCGACGGTAGGCACCGGCGCCGGGCTCTATCCGGAGCTCAAAACGCCGGCGCTCTATCGCGGACGAAATATCAACATGGCGCGCGTCTTCGTCGAGTCGTTCCGCCGGCTCAACCTTGGCAACCGGCCGCCTGAGGGACTCATCGTCCAGTCGTTCGACGACGAGACGCTTCGGGAGTTAGCCCGGGAGTTGCCAGCCGTCCCGCGGACCTTTCTGATTGAAAGCCGCGACGGCGAGCGGTGGCTGTCTGAGGAAGGCCTCGCGGACATCGCGCGATTCGCCACCGGCATCGGTCCCGCCAAGCAGTTGATCGAGCGCCAGCCCGGGATCGTGAAGACGGCGCACGCCCGCGGACTGATCGTGACTCCCTACACGTTCACCTCGCGCGCGCCGGCCGCGGCCTTTCCGGACGTGCGTGCCGAAATGGCGCACTACCTGTTCACCCTCGACGTCGACGCCGTGTTCACCGATAATCCCGACCGGTTTCCCCGCAATGAAGCCAGTCACTGACGCACCGCTCAACGTTTTGTTTCTCTGCGTCGGTAATTCCGCGCGGTCGATTCTCGCGGAAGCGATGACCAACCACCCGCCCATTTCGGGCGGGAAGTTCCGCGCCTACAGCGCAGGCAGCCACCCCAAAGGAGAGGTCGATCCACTCGCCATCGACGTACTCCGACAGTCTCGGATTTCCACGGACGGATTGCGCAGCAAGAGCTGGGATGAGTTCGCCGGGTCGAATGCGCCGAAGATGCACTTCGTATTCACCGTCTGCGATCCGTCGGGAATGGAGCAGTGCCCGGTGTGGCCGGGTCAGCCGATGACGGCGCACTGGGGAGTGCCCGACCCCGCTGCGGTCGTGACCTCGGCGGATGATCGCCGCCGCGCCTTTCTCGATGCCGCGCTCGTGCTCAGGCGCCGAATTGAGCTGTTTGCCAGTTTGCCGTTCGACAAACTCACCCGGCTTGCTCTGCAGACGCGTCTTGATGAGATCGGCCGTGCCAGCTCAACAACGGATCATATGGCGCCTTCCGCATGAGCACCCCGGGCACACGGCTTGCGAGCGTCCCTGCCAGAGTGCAGACACTGACTGTGACTGACGTCTCAAGAATCGCGACCGAGGCCGCCCGCGAACGGTCCCCCCGGCTGGAGGTCGTCGCTGTCACCCTGGGCGGCGAAGGCAGCTATGCCGAGGTGATCATCGACATTGCGGGATGCCGGGCCGAGCCGTGCCGCTTCTCGGTGGGGGTGTTCCGCGACGCGCCGCCCGGCCGTCGTGCACGACGAGATCGCCGGGCAGATGGAGCGCCACATTCGCGGCCACCGCGGGTAGCACGCGTGCTGACGCTGCCGGCACGCGACAGCGAGGGCTGGCTCAACGTCGTCGTCGAAACGCCGCGCGGATCCACCGCCAAATTCAAGTACGACGAACGCGCCGGCGTGATGCGGCTGTCGCGGCCACTTCCCGCGGGACTCTCCTACCCCTATGACTGGGGATACATCCCCTCGACACGCGCCGCCGACGGCGATGCGCTCGACGCCATGGTCATCTGGGACGGGACCTCGTACCCGGGCGTTGTCATCTCCGCGCGGTGTCTGGCCGTGCTACGCGTCGAGCAAAAACATCCCGCGAGCGGCGGGCGGCAGCGAAACGATCGCGTGTTGACGGTGCCGATGAAAACCCGCCACGGTGCCGAGGGTGAAGTCGATGCGCGGCTGCGCGCGCAGCTCGAGCAGTTTTTCACGGCAGCGGTGGCATTCGAGGGAAAGGATCTGCGCCTGCTGGGATGGGGCGACGCGAACGAAGCCGATGCCCTCGTTCGCGCTGCCGAAGCGTCACCGCTCGCGGGTGCCGAGCACAAATAGTCCCGCGGGCACCGTCGCGGCAGCCGATAGTGCGAGCAGGGGCATCACTGGCCGGCGCCTGGCCACGAGCCGATCGGCGGCTTCAAGGCACGCTTGCTGCGTGCTGCGAAGCCGCTCCCGTTGCAACAGATATTTCGCGTGCCGGGCCGCGACCTCGCCATTGAGATCGTCCTTAACCATGGTCAGCTCGCGCTCCCCCACCTGGGCCTTCTCGGTCAGAGTGTCCATTGCCCTCAACAGGACCTCGGCATCGCGCATGCGGCCGAGCGTGTCCTGCGCGCGCTTGAGCTCGGCGACTGCCTCCTCGCACCGCCGCAGGCCGCCCGCGCCAGCCAGCTCGGCGCAATACCTCAGCTTCTTAGTCGCTACACGGACTGCATGGAGGCGATTCGAAAAATAGACGCCGCCGGCATGGTCCATCGCCCGGCTGAGCGCATCGGCGCGTTTGGTGATCCGGCTGCGCAGCACCGCGGGCCAACCTGTCGCCATTGTTTCGTCAAATGGATGCCACCAGTCGCGGCGGTGCTGGAGGCGAAGCTGGTTTCTGCGCTCGAGCTGGACTCGGTCGAGCGTCTTGATCAGGCGGCGCCGGGCGGCGGCCTGGCGACGAGCCAGCGTGGCATGCGCGGCAGTTATGGCCCGCTCCGCCATTGGCATCCGGACGGCGCGCCTCATCAGCTCGGCGTCCATCACGTCGAGTTCCCTGACATTTCCGAGCTGACGACCCGCCCGCTTCACAATCCGTTTCACGCGCCGGACATCGTCAGGAAAGGATCGGGCGAACAACGGCAGCGCTTCGCGCAGTTTCCGGGTGACCACCCGGGCGCCGTGTACCCCTTCGACGTCGCCATCGCGAACCAGGGGAAGGTAGCCGAGGAGCGCGTCAATTTCGGACTGAAGGACACTTGCGGGGAAGACCATCGTGGGCACCTCACGGACTCGTATAACAACGGTGCAAATGACGATCCTGCTACCAGCTTGCGGATAGCGCCGGCGTCCTACGCGCTGGCACGTTTTGTCGGATGCGTTACATGCTCGGCCGATCCGGTCCTAACGCATGATGCCCAGGAAAAAGAGCACCAGCTCCAGTATGAGGATCAGCACGATCGTGAGCTCGAGGAGCTCGCCGCGAGCCATGGAGGTCTGATCGACGGCGAAGCGGTAGATGTCATCGAGCGTCTTGAGCTTCTCGCCCACGCTGGCCTTCCAGTCGCCGAGGCCAAGGCGCGCCGCGACCAGGGAGAACAGCCTGGCGGTGTAGACGTCACCGGCGATCTTGAGCGAGTTCTCGGTCTTGTCGGTGACCTCGTTGACTTCGATGAACACCGTATGCAGCTGCCGCGCGGCCCGGGTCAGCCGCCGCCCGAACCAGCTCTGAAGCGCCCGCGCCTGCTGCAGCTGGGGATAGATGCGCTCGAGCTGCTCGTCGAGCACCTGATCGTAGTAGCGGAACTCGAGCAGCTGCGAGTTGGCGAACTCGATGATGTCGAGCACGGCGCGGGCGCCGTCCTCGGTGTCGTAGATGAATGCCGCGTTCCACGTCGGCACGATGACGTCGGTGGCGAAGTACGACAGCCGGTGCCGCAGCACTTCGGCGCGCTCCGCGTCACTGAGCGGCTCGCGTTCACCCCGCAGGAGCTGCGCCACTTCCCCGCCATGCGTCGCCAGCAAATCGGCCGCGGACGCGCCGGTGGCGTTCGTCATCGCGAAGACGAGGTAATCCTCCGACAGAAACTCGGTTCGCGGCCGGGGGACGGCCGCACTGACGCGGCTGATGAGGGTCCGGCACGCGCGTTCGGCGCCGGAGGCCAGGCCGGCGTTGTCGTACCAGGTAAATCCTTCCGCGAGCAGTCCGCCCCACGTCGCGTGCATCGGCCGCGTCAACGCGACCGACACCACCCCGTAGTCGAACAGCCTGAAACGCACCGTGAAACCCTCGAAGGCGCTTATGCCGACGGCCGCCCCCTCGACGGAAATTGGCGGGTGCTTGTAAGTCAGGTACGGAGGCGTCTGCGGTCTCGGTGCCAGCGACACCGGTGCCGTGGCCGACACCAGACCGCTGACCGCCGGGAGGTCGATCGCCTCGGCGACGTCGTAGAGGTAAAAGGCGGTGATTGATCCCGAGGCGGCCGCCGGCACCGGCGCTAGTTCAGATCCGCGTGGCTGTTCTCGAATGTCTCCGCCAGCGGCGGTGCACCGGCAGGTGCGCCGTGCATCAGATCAAGATCGGCGGCGGGCGCTGGACGGCGACGCGGACGCGCCGGCTCGGACTTCCGCTGCATGGGTCTCGGCCTCGGCGTAGAGATCTTCGGCTCCGGCTTCGTCCTGGCGGCACGCTTTTCCGCCTGCTTCGCTCGCGCGCTGGCCTTCGACAGCAGCTTGCGGCCGGCGGCGGCGGCCGCACGGGCCCTGCGCGCCACCTTGCTGGCCTGCTTGAACTCCTTTTTCGCCTTCTTCAGCTTCGCCTTCGCGCGGCGCGATTTTTCCTCCGCCGCCACCGCGCTCGCCTCGGTGGACTTCTTGTCGCGCTCCGCGGCCTGGGCACGGGCCCTGGCTCTGGCCAACACCGACTCAACAGCTGCCATCACACATCCTCTCGTCGGAATCGCTCTGGGAGAAACCGGGAGCATACCCCAAAGCGAACGACGAGGCTACGGAGCTGGTACTGCGATGCGATTACCGGGCACGATCTGCACTTCGTACGCGAACACTTCCCGAGAGCGGGCGTCGACGTGGACCTTTACCCACTGCACGTCGTTGTTGCCGTTGGCGGGGTTGTTGCCGAACGTCTCGATGCGGGTGAAATTCTCGAGACGCCGCCCGGCGGCGTCCTGGAAAGGCCGGTCGATGCGGTAGTAATGCGAGTCGCCGTGTACGTACGCCACCGGCTTGCGGAACTGGGTCACCTCGTCGCGCAGGGCCAGCAGGTATTCCTTGAAACCGTCAGTCGCAGCGACGGCTTCGGCGAGCGTTCGCGGATCGCGCACCGGCGCGCGCGTCGGGTCCGATAGGTCCCACCCGGGATTTGCCTGGGAGATCAGCATCACAGCGGCCGACCCCTCGGCCTTCGCCACGGCGAACGTTTCGCGCATCCAGCGGATGACGGCTTCATTCCGCGCCTCGAACTCGTCCCGATCGGGAGCGGTGTCGCACAGGTTGTTGCACGACCCCTGGATGTTGAGTGTGGCGAACGTCACGCCGCGGAAGCTCCACCGGCGGTTCTCCACGCAGGGAACGAAGCCTCCCGTACCGCGGCAGAGCGGCGCAGTCTGGACCTCTTGTTCCAGTCGCCGCTGCCCCATCGAATAGGGCGTCGCAAAGAACACTTTCCGTTCGTAATCGAGCCGTTCCAGCGACCAGAAGCCGCCGTTGTTCGGCCGGTCGCAGTCGGTCCAGTCGTTATCGCCCGGTGTGAACATCGCCGGCGCTTCCAGGCTGTTGAAATACCCGAGCGACCGGGCATACAAGGCAGCATCGCACGGGCTGTTCGAACCCTGTTTGAGGTCGCCATCGTGGACGGTGAACGCCAGGCGCTGGGCATTCATGTCGGCAATCAGGTTGGGCACGCCGACGGTTCCCTGCTCGGGCGAATACGGCAGGTCACCCCACAGGCCGATGGCATAGGGGCTCCAGCCGTTGCGGACTGCTTGATCGACTTTTGCCCCATCCTTTTGGGCGCCGGCCAGCGTCGCCACACCGGCCGCCATCAGCAACGCGGTTGCGATGACTCGTGTCCTTGATTGCCTAGTCCTGCCGTCCACGTGACCTCCTTGTGCGCTGCACCACGCAGCGCCGGGAGTACAGCAGACGCAACTGATGTTTGCGCAACATCGGCGTAACCGGGAGGCAACATCTCCTGCCTCACAGAAGGAAGACGCTCGCCAGTCCCAGGAACAGGAAGAATCCCATCGCGTCGGTGATGAACGTGAGGAGGACGCTCGCACCGTGCGCCGGGTCGCGGCCGCTGGCGTGCAACCCGATCGGCACACCAACGCCCGCCACCGCCGCGACGACGAGGTTCAGGACGACGGCGCTGCTCATGACCATCCCGAGCGCGAGGTTGGAATAGAGCACGACCGCGGCGAACCCGACGACCAGTCCCCAGACGAGCCCGTTGAGCAGGCTGATGCCAAGCTCCTTATGGAAGATGCGCCGCACGCCGTCGGTCTGAATCCGGTCGAGCGCCAGGCCTCGAATGACCAGCGCCATCGTCTGATTGCCGGTATTTCCGCCGATGCTGGCGACGATCGGCATCAGGGCGGCGAGCGAGGCGAGCGACTGAATCTCTCCTTCGAACTGGCCGATCACGCGGGACGCGACGAACGCGGTCACCAGGTTGATCGCGAGCCAGGGCCAGCGGTTGCGAGCGCTTTGCCACGGGCCGCCGAACAGGTCTTCGTCACCGCTCAAGCCGGCTCGCTTGAGGGCCTGCAGGTTGGACTCGTCCCTGACGAAGTCCATCACCGCGTCGACAGTCAGGCGGCCCACCAGCTTGCCCCGCTCGTCGACCACCGGCGCCGACACGAGGTCGTAGCGCTCGAAGGCCTTGGCGGCGTCGCCGGCGTGGTCGTGCGGGCCGAACGCCATCGTGTCGTCCGACATCGCGGCCGCGACCGCGGCTGACGGATTCGTGAGTACGAGCGTGGGCAGCGCCATCGTGCCGCGCAGCACGTTTCGCGAATCCACGACGAAAATGCGATCGGTCTGCGCCGGCAATTCGCCAAGCGCGCGTAGCTGCGCGAGCACCTGCTCGATCGAGTGCGTCTCCGGTACCGACACCCACTCGTGCGTCATGTACCGGCCGACACTGTAGTCGTCGTAGCGGCTCGCCTGGTCGAAGGCGATCCGGTCGCCGGATTCCAGCTCGCGCGAAACGGCGTCGCGCACGTCGGCCGGGAGTGAATCGGCGATGAAGGCGATGTCCTCTGGGTCCAGCGTCAACAGCAAGCCCACCAGGTCGTGATGGTTGGTGCCGGCAATCAGCGATTCGCTCACCGTTGGCGGAATTTCCATCAGTACGCGTCCGGCATGCTCGGGCGTGAGCTGTTCCCACACCATGCGCCGTTCGTCGGGCGGAAGCGCTTCGAGCAGGAAGCCAACGTCCGCCGGGTGCATGGATCGGAGGTGTCTGTGCAGTTCCACCAGGTTCTGCCGGTGCTGGAGCTGCTCGACCAGATCGCGGCGGGGCCCTTCCTGGCGCTGGGCGAGCTGTTCGAGGAGCCGATGCCGCTCGAGCAGGCGGGTGACGTCGTCGATCGCCCGCTGCAGTCGCTCCTCCGATGAGATGGATGGCATGGCCTCTGTCCTCTCTGGGGCCGTTATATCCCAGCGCTGTGACGCCCCTGGGGGACGTCTTGGCCCCGGGGCGCATTTTTTTGATCTAGATCAATTGGCCATCGTCCGACGGCTCGCTACTGTGGGGTTCCGAGGCAACTGACACACGCCTCAGAAAGCGAGCACGCGGCTGAAGGCGCGTCCATCCTCGACCTCGGCTGCGGCGCAGGACGGCATGCGACGCATCTGGCATCGCTCGGGTTCGACGTGACCGGCCTCGACCTGTCGGCCGAGAGTATCCGCCTGGCGAGGCAGAACGAAGGTTCGAACCTCCGCTTCCTCCGCCAGGACATGCGGCTGCCGTTCAGAATCAGCGCCTTCGACTGCATCCTCAGCCTCTTCACCAGTTTCGGCTACTTCGACGACCCCGCCGATGACGTGACGGTGATACACAACGTCGCAGGGGCGCTCACACCAGGCGGTATCTTCGTCATCGACTACCTGAACGTTCGTCACGCCGAGGCGTGCCTGAAGCCAGAGGACACGATCGAACGGGACGGCGTGACTTACCGGATCTCGCGCTGGAGCGACGCGTGGCACATCTTCAAGCGCATTGTGATCGACGACGGGCGCTTCGCGGCCCCGCTCGAATATACCGAACGCGTGACGAAGCTCACCCTCGAAGACTTCAGGTTCATGTTTGCACTGTGCAACATGACCATCGAACAGACCTTCGGCGACTATGCACTTGCGCCGTTCGACCTGCAGACGTCCCCCAGGCTGATGCTCGTCGCCCGAAGGTCCGACACGCCGTTCCGAACCAGACTACCCGCGGGAGAGCTTCTTGCGGATGCGGCTGACGGTCTCCGGCGACATGCCGAGGTACGCGGCCAGCATTGACTGCGGGACGCGGAGTGCAATGGAAGGATAGACCCGCAGGAACTCGAGGTAGCGTTCCTCGGCCCGTCGATCAGCAGCAGTTCTGAGTCCTCAATCGCATCGATGAAGTAGCGCGACGGCGCCCCGGTGCAAGACTGGTGGAATCGGCCAGCCACCAGGTTTCTTGGGCAAATTGCACGATGTGTTCCTTGCCCTTGGTGTCAATTACGTAGTTTCGCAGACAGCCGATCGCGACGAATGCGGCATACCGGGCCACCTCCCCGGCCCGCTGGAGGAACTGGCCCGCCCGAAGCTGCTTGTAGACAAAGGCCGAACGGACGACATCCAGGTCGGCGTCGCTGAACGTCGCCCGGGCTTCGAGGTACGCCCGGATGACGGCAAATGCCGAGGCCGGTACCGACTTCGGCTGGTGTTGACTCGACATGAGAGGCGCCGCAGCCACGGCGGCCTTCAGTCTACTTCTGCCGAGAGCCGTCAACCTGGGCCACGCCACGTCAGAACGGCGCGCACGTCAGCGCGCCACGTCGGATCGCATGGCCGTCGGTCTCCGTATCGTCGGACCAGAACGCCGGCCGGAGATCGCCAACGCATTCGATCAGCGGCGTGAACGCGAAGCCTTCGTTGTTCAGGTTCGGCATGCCGGCGGGCCGGGCGAAAACCTGCGTCGCGACAAATTGGCCCGCCTGGGGACGCAACACCGCGGACTGACCCTGGCAGGTGTCGTCGCAGACGGCCCACAGGTTCTGCAGCTCCCGATCGAAGTGGAGGTCCATCACCCCGGGGAAACCGCTGGCGATGGTAGCTACCCGCGTGAAGCCCCCGGTAACGTGGTTGAGCGCGTAGGCATAGATCGTCCCGTTGGCTTCCAGCCCAACGAAGAATAGACCGTCGCCGTGGTTGGGATAGTTCGCAGGGTGATATGGATTGGTCGGTCCGCCGGTCTCATCGACAAAACCAACCGAGACGAGGAATGTATCCGGGATCCAGGTAATCGCCTCCATCCCGACGTTCGGACCAACCGCCGGTAAATCGGCAGTGAGATTCCACTCGTGGGTGGCCGTCAGTACCGGGCTCGCCGATGCCGGCGCGAAACGAAGAATGCTGTTGCGGCTGACGCCGTTTGCGTCGTTGTTGCGCTCGGTCGCCACGTAGATGCCGCCGCCGGACCCAGCGCCGGCAAACGCCACGCCCTCTGCGTCAGGATTACCCGTGCCATCGGGATAACGAAGTGCCTTTCCTGCGCTTCCCCCGTTTGCCGGGTCCGGTATCCACATCGCGTTCACGTCGTCCCAAATGAGGCGGAACAGTGTGCCAGGCCCGTTCCGCACGGCCCAGAGGGCGCCTGGCGCCGGGGTACCCGAGCCCTCGTAGACGAGTCCGCTCATGTTGCCGCCGAAGACGCTGACACCGTCAACGGTCTGAACGGTCCCGTCACCGGGCCACGGCTGCGCCGCGCCCGGGCAGGCGTTGACGGCCCCTTTCGTCGCACTGGTCGTGGTTACAAGGGCCCCGGTTCCGTCCGGGCACCGTCCGTAGGTGGTGGTCGCATGCTCCGTCCAGGTGAAGCTGTCGAGCAGCGTCCCGGTGTTATCGAAGATGCGCGCGCTGTCTCCGCTGCCCAACCCGAATCCGAGCGCGGCCTCCTCCAGGAGGTAGAAGCCGCCGGGCGGAATCACTGTTCCTGCCGGCACGAGGTAATTGTGCGAGTCGTCGTTGTCGCGGAACATGAACCCCGACACGTCGGCCGGTGTCGCACCCGGGTTGTGCAGCTCGACCCAGTCGCCTGGTTCGCCACCACTCGATTCGACCTCGTTGATCTTGACCGGGCTGGCGCAATCGTTCGCTACGCCTTTCGTCACGCTCGCAGTGGTCACGAACGCCCCCGTGCCATTCGGACAACGGCCGTAGGTCGTGGTCGGCGCGTGTACCTGCCAGCTGAAGGTCTCGAAGATGGTGCCGGACGGATCGAACAGGCGCGCGGAATCCACCGCTCCAAGACCGAAGCCCAGGGCGGCTTCCTCGACGACGAAGTAACCGCCAGCCGGTACCACCGTGCCCGTTGGCAGAACATGCGTGTGTGTGTCGTCGTTGTCGCGAACGATCCAGCCCGAAACATCCGCGGCGAGCACTCCCGTGTTGATCAGCTCAATCCAGTCCCCGGGCGATCCCCCGCTCGATTCCACCTCGTTGATGTGAACGGTCGTAATCGCCGGCGCGCAGCTGTTCGCCGCACCCTTCGTTGGTGCAGCCGTCACGACGAGGGCGCCACTGCCGTTCGGGCAGCGTCCGTAAGTGGTGGCGGCATGGCTCGTCCATGAGAACGAGTCGGCCACGGATCCGTCGGGTCGATAGAGGCGCGCGGAGTCGGCGCTTCCAAGCCCGAATCCGAGTGCAGCTTCTTCCAGCACGAAGTAGCCGCCAGCTGGCACCACCGTCGCGGGCAGCGCAAAATTATGCGTCTCGTCGTTGTCCTTGAAGCTGAAGCCTGTCACGTCGGCCGGCGTGGGGCCGGCGTTGAACAGCTCGACCCAGTCGCCGGGCATGCCGCCGCTCGATTCCACTTCGTTGATGCGGAGCAGGATGCTGCAGCCGTTAGCAGTGCCCTTCGTGACGACCGTAGTGGTCTGAAATGCGCCGATCCCATCCGGGCAGCGGCCGTAGGTCGTCACGGCGTGGGCGGTCCATGAATAGGAATCGACAATCACCTCATCGTCAGCTGTAGAAAATCTGACAGTGTCGTTCGCGCCGAGTCCGAAGTCGAGAGCCGCTTCCTCGACGACGTAGTACCCTCTGGCAGGAATCTCCGTCCCGGCTGGAAGCGTGTAGACGTGTTCGTCGTCATTATCCTTGACAATGTAGCCGGCGAGGCTCACCGGGACTGCCGCGGTGTTGTACAGCTCCACCCAGTCGCCAGGCACGCCGCCGCTCGACTCGACTTCGTTGATCCGGACCCGAGTACGCGCGGTGGGATGTTGAACGCGGAATCGAATGGTCAGTTGCTGGCCGCGTACGATGCCGACATACCGGTCGGCATCAACGGACGCCCGTTCCGGAGTGTTCTGCACGAAGTCCACATCCACACTGCCCAGCTCAGCACCTGATTTGAGCACCCTGACGCGATAAAAGAGGTCGCGGTCGACGTGGCTGCGTCCCGTCAGCCAGTCAACTTCATAGAACTCACCAACCTGATCGAGCGTGATGCCGCTTGGTGCTGGTGTGCTCGTGTAGGTAAACCGCTCGACCAGCGGCGCGGAAGCGCAGGCGCCACCGGCGGGGTCAAGCTGGCAGATTTCCACGGCCAGGTCAGCGAGCGCGGTCGCGTCGAACGGTCCGGTCGGGGCGGCGGCAGAAGGTACCGTCGGCGGCAGCCAGAAGAAATCGGGGTCGGATGCAGTGCCCGCTGCATGGGCAAGGCTGCCAACGCTCAAGGTCAGGGCGACGATCGCAAAAGCTCGAAACAGGCTCATCATTGGCTGGCGATCATCGGCTGAGCCCGAAACGTCAGTGCAACGCGGACGTAAATTCGCACTCAACTGTCGCCGGTGCGAACGTAGCTCGCGTTCGATGTCTCCGCCAGGAACCGTGATTCGACCAGAGCCGCGAGCACCTGGTCGCACAGCGCAGAATCCACGCTCCACAACCGGGCAGCCTGCGCGGCCGTCAGCTTGAGGCCAGGCATTTCCAG
This sequence comes from uncultured Acidobacteriota bacterium, assembly GCA_963750995.1. Lineage (GTDB taxonomy): Bacteria > Acidobacteriota > Vicinamibacteria > Vicinamibacterales > UBA2999 > CAVVST01. The sequence goes on from CAVVST010000002.1 coordinate 345,928, forward strand.
GAACTCCGCCTTCGCCCGACGAACGGCTTTGATGAATGTCTCCGACGACGTGGTCACGTCGATGTTGCTCATATAGACCTCGCATCCACTGCGTTACTGAACCATCACGGCGAAGTTATCGAATGTTGAATTGCTGTCGTGCCCTGCGGCGGCTACCATCGCCAGTCATGTCGGAAACAAAGAGCTGTCCCTCGTGTGATGCGGTCGGCTTCGTCGTCACCACGAGCATCCTCATCAAGGGTGGCAGCAGCCGGCGATCGTTCCAGTGCAGCGCGTGCGATTACCGATGGACAGTGGGTGATGGCGTGTTCGGCGCGCAACGGCGAATCGGTCAGGCTGAACGCTCGGACGCCGAGCCGGCCGATACACGAGTGCGCAAGCCAGCCGCCAGGCGGCGACCGAGTACTAGCTCGTCGTAAAGGGCAAAGTATTTCGCCGTCACGGCATCCCAGCTGAACCGGCGCGCGGTTTCGGCGGCGGCACGAAGCCGCGGTCCGTCACCATCGCTCACCGCCGCGCGAATCGCCTGCGCAAACGCGGGTGCCGTCGGCCGCGCGAGCCATGCGTTGGAATCGTTCGCGTATTCGAGCACTCCGCCCGCCCTCGGCAGCACGACGGGGACGCCCGACGCCATCGCCTCGAGCGGGCCGATGCCGAACGGCTCACACGGGTTGGGATGCACAAACACGTCGCAGCTCGCATAGCAGGCTGCCAGCTCGTCGCCGTCCATCTGGCCGCACAGGGCAACGCGCCCGGCGAGGACCCCCTTCACCTCCGCCCGGAGCCAGCCCGCCAGCGGCCCGTCGCCGGCAATAGCCAGCCGGTAATCCCGGTTGCCGTCCGCGACCAGAATGCGCAACGCGTCGAGTAGCAAGTTGAGATGCTTCTCCGGCGAGAGCCGGCCCGCATACAGGAGCAGTACCGTCTGGCGGCTGCCTGAAACGCGCCGCACGAGCCTACCCCTGAGCGTTGCGCTCGCGCGCGAGGGTCCAAAGCGATCCACGTCCACCCCCATCGGGCACACGCGAATGAAGCCGGCCGGCCGGTCATGGAGCGCGGCACGGAGCTCACTGGCCGTGTACTCGGAGATGGCGACATGCGCGTCGAATGGCGGTCCATAAATGTGGCGGAGATACCAGCGCGTGAATATCCGCGCGTGCGCCGAACGCGAAAGGTATGCCGCCATGTTGTCGTCGAACCGTTCGCACGACAGGCCGACAAGCGCGGGCCGGCGCACGCGCGTATGCCAGCCCTTGCGCAGCATCGCCGCCAGGTACGGCAGCGAGACTTGTCGCAGATTTCGACTACATCCGGCTGCTCTCGCTCGAGCACACGCACGATTGCCGAATGGATCCACGGCAGATACCGGTGCGGCATCAGCATGCGGTACCGGCGATCAAAGGCCGGCGCCTGGGGCGCCTTGACGAACTCGATCCGGCCGCAGGGGCCTACGTCCGACGCGGCTGAACGGGCGGCCGGGACCACCAGCACCATGCGGCGTCCCTCGCGGTTCGCCGCGGCGAGCATCTGACGGTAGAACGTCCGGATACCCCCGGACGTCTCGTGATACGCGTTGGTGAAATGAACCGTCGTCACGGGGTGCGGAGTGCGAGGAACGACGCCACCAGGCGGGGGCATCCGGCCGTTCATATGCGGTCGGCGGCGCGCATGGGGACGACGCCCCGCGACGGCGCCGGAACCGGAACGGGGCATGCGTCGCGATACGCGCGATACAAGGGCTCCAGCGCGTGCGTCCACTCGCGCCCAAGCGCGTAGGCGCGGGCGGCCTTCGCGTAGGCCTCATGGGACGCCGGGTTGATGACCCGGTTGATTGCGTCGGCCCACGCGTCGGGTGTCTTCTCGCTGCACACGACACCGGTTGACCCGTCAACCATGTTCTCGCGCGGACCGCCGGCATCGCTCACGACGACCGGAAGCCCACTGGCCTGAGCTTCGAGGACGACGTTGCCCGCCGTGTCGGTGCGACTGGGAAAGACAAAGGCATCCGCGGATGCGAAGACCTCCGCGACGGCGTGCCGTGACAACGGCCCGATAAACACGGCGTCCGGCATCTGCCGCTGCAACTCACCGAGCATCGGGCCATGCCCGACGATGACGAAACGGTGTTCGAGGTGGCATTCGTGCAGCCGGCGGTCGAGCAGCGGCAGCAGGTCGAGCCCCTTTTCACGGGAGAGCCGCCCGACAAACAGCAGCGCCGGCCGGTTGTCGGAGACGTGCCAGTGGCTGCGCAGCTCGCGGGATCGCAGTTCAGGAGAAAACAGCGAGACATCCACTCCACGGCTCCAGATGTGGATGCGATCGGGGCGGGTCCTGGCCTCGGTGAGCAGCCGGCGCGTCGCCTCAGATGGCACCAGCACGCGGTCGCATTTTCCGTACACCCATCGCATGTACTCACGCATCAGCGCGCCGAGATGACGCGACCCACTCAGGACCGAGGTGTACGCAGCGAGGTCGGTGTGGAAGCTGCCGACCATCGGCAGCTGCAATCGCCACGCGGTATGAATCGCAGCGAGTCCGATTGGGCCTGGAGTGGTGAGGTGGACGACATCAATTCGATCTTCGCGCGCCCGCTCCAGGTACACCCCGAAGTGCGGCACGAACATGTCCATCTCCCCGTAGAACGGGATCGGCACGGCCATTGACTTGACCGCAAGGTAATCAGTCGTCTCCACCGGCAGGGCGGCCGCGGTGTACACGCGCAGTTGCATCCCGGCCGGAACGCAGTCCAGCGCCGCTGTCAGCGTCGTCGTCACGCCGTTCACCTTGCCGAAGTCGTTGTCGGTGAAAATGGCGACGTTCATGCTCGGTCCATCTCAACTACGCAGTATCTTGGCGGCGGGTAACGTTGCGGTGGCAGCACCGCAAATTCTTCGGTAACTCACTGAATCCGACGGTGAGGCGCCGCATGCCTACCCCGCCCAGGATCCGTTCCGGAACAGCGTGAGCGCGATGTCGGTGTTGGCGCGCAGCGCCTGCCGGACCGACGGCCAGGTCTTGTCGCAGCGCACCAGCGTCTTCCAGGAATACAGGTGCTTCGGCTTGTGGAAGTCGCTATTGGCGACGTACGGGTAGTGCTTCAGGCTGGTTACCGAGAAGAGATCGTCCCGGTTGGCTGCTTCCCACACATCGACGAGGGTCGACAGCTCGTGGCGATGGTCCCAGAGGTAACAGGTGCTGATTTCGACGCGGCGGGTTGTCCGGTGGTGCGGGTGGCAGGCGATGCTGAGTGCCCCCTGCCGGCGGATTTCCCTGAGGATTTCGTCGGCGCGCTGGTCAGCGCTGATGTATTCCTTGATATCGAGCGCGATGACATGCGAGTTCTTGTGGCCGCGCAGGCGGTTCTGCGTAATCTCCGCGCCGGCAATGACCAGCATGCCGTAGCGCTCGAACGCACGCTTGGCTTCCGCCCGGACATCGGCCAGGTAGGCCGCGAAGTCGCCCTCGCGCAGTCCGAACGAGCGGCGGCCGAGGGTGGCGAGACGGCCCGCCCGCGCCAACAGGTCTTTCTTCATCAGGATGTGGTCGGTGATGGCGATGACGTCGAACTTCCCGGTCTTGCCGTACAGATCGACCACTTCGCGAACCGTCAGTTTCCCGTCGCTCCACTGCGTATGGACGTGGAAGTCGCACAGCAGGAACGGCTCGTACCCCGGCATCAGATCCTCACATCGAGATGTGTGGCGTCTTTCGGGCGGTGATGCAGAAGTTCGGAGGTGAAGTTCCGCACGTAAAGCCGAAAGACCGTCCCCTTCCCCATCGCCACGTAACGGCGCGCCGAGGTGTGCAGGTAACAATCGTGAAACAGGCCGACCTTTCCCACCGCAAACAGCCGCCGGCCGAGGTTGGTGTCTTCGCCGTGGAACTCGATCGACGTGTCGAAGCCGCCGATCCAGTCGAGCGCCCCGCGGCGGACGGCGAAGTTGCCGCCGTAGAACACGGTGCCGATGCGCAGCAGGTGCTTCACCAGCAGCTGCGTGGCCGGGGCGAGCGTGAAGTCGTAGGCGCGAATCAGCAGGCGTCCCCACCAGTCCCAGTCGTAGAAACGGTAGGGACCGGAGAGCGCGATCAGGTTCCGGTCCGACTCGAAGCGCGCTTCGATGCGTGACAGCCAGCTCAGCGGCGCCCGGCAATCAGCGTCCAGGTACACCAGCACGTCGCCGCTCGTGGAACGCCGGCCGGTTTCGCGGGCGATGACCAGCCCCTTGCGCGGTTCGTCCAGGACGCGGACGTCCGGAACCTGCAGCGCCACGGCTCGCGTCTCATCGGTGCTCGCATTGTTCACCACCAGGATTTCGTCGGGTCGCCGGGTTTGTGCGAGAAGGGAATAAAGACAGGCGGGAAGGTACTGCGCTTCGTTATGAGCGCAGACAATGACGCTAATCCTGAGCGTCATCGCTGCGCCTGAGGTCGCCCTCGACGCCGTGGTATACCCACGTGCATATTGGGACAATACCCCAGCGCTGCAACGGCCCGATCTCAGACGTGATACATGGGTGTAAAAACACACCCGCGCAGTTCGCGGGGGATGTGTCTTACGCGCACGCTACCCCGTTCCGACCTTGCGGTCACGGCACCTGCCAAGAAAAAGCAACCGACCGGTCCAGTGGCCTGTAGAGGCACAGGCCGGTCGGTTGCTCGATGTCAGAGGAGCAGCGCGCCCTCTAGAGCCACGGCCACGGGCCGGTGATCGCGAACGTGATGCCAGGAGTCTGAATGTTGGCAAACAGCCATCGGCCGTCCGGGCTGAACACGGCCCCAGCCCATTCGTTCTGCTTATTGTTGGTGTTGTAGGTCCGTCCCGAACGCGTAAAATTCCCCAGTCCCGCAGCCGTGAAGTCCATATTGTTCTGCGCGAATGTGAAGATGTCACCGCCCTGGCCGGCGGTCGGATACAACCATACGAGCCGCTCCCCATCGTTGGGATTTACGCCGCCAGTGCCGTCCGCGTTGTCCTCACAGAAGATGATGCTGCCGTCCGGCGTGACGATAATGTTGTCCGGGTTCTCGAGCGCGGCTCTGGAGGGTGACGTGTAGCGGATGCGAAGCGTCTGCGACCTGGTGTTGTACTCGAACAGCTGACCCTCACCCATATCGGTTCCGGCGGGCGGCGCCAGGTTGGGTCCGCCATTGGTCGAGACAAAGAAGATACTCGACGCGGCGTACCAACAGCCTTCGAGACGACGGAAGTTCGCTCCGCCGCCGGCGTACCCCTGCTGGAACGTGGACGGCGCCCCGTTGGCCACGTCGGGGTCTGGGTTCTCGACATCCACCCAACTCACCGGGAACGCCCGGTTCTCACAGCCCGTTTCCTGGAAGTCGATGTTCGGGCGACCCCGAACGGCGAGCATCTGCAGCCTGCCGCCGAACTGCGCCTTGCCGGGCACGTTGTAGAGAAAACGGTAGAAACCAGATCCCACGTCCCCATCCGCGCTGGGCCCATCCTCTGTGAGATACGTTATGCCCGTCGCCGGATCCGTAGCCATCGCTTCATGCGAGAAGTTCCCCATGTCAGGGAACGGAGTGGGATTGCCACCCGGGAGCGGACCGAGCGGGCCCACCTCGAATACGTAGCCGTGTCGGAGACCGGACGCTGTCGTTGTTCCAGTGTCCACCTCTTCGCACGTGTACCACGTGCCCCACGGCGTCACGCCCCCTGAGCAGTTGCGGATGTTGCCGCTGATGCTCGGGACCGCTGAGATGAACCGGCCCGACGCCAGATCAAAGACGAGATTGGACGTGCCGCCACCAGCGATGGCGTCGTACGCCAGCGAGCCGTCGCCAAACGCAGCGGGACCAGGGTGGTCCACTTCGTGGTCCCGGACGAGCAGCAGATGGCTCCGGTCGAGCTCCTGGATGACGGCCATCCCATCATGCAGCGGCGGAGTTCGAGTGCCCTGGACGTCGTTCATGAAATCCCCCGTCCAGCCGTAGGAGCGATACCTGAATCCAGGAGGCAGTTTCAGGAGGTTCAGGTTTGTCTCCGGGTCCCGCACCGGAGCGATCGGTCCCCACGGAGACACGGTCGGACCGCCTGCCGAGCACTGCGCCGCCTCCAGGGAAGCGCCGGGCAGCCGTTCGAGGTTCTTGGCCAGTAGGGCGCCGCCGATCATCGCAGCGCCGCCCCGGAGGAATGCCCGGCGGTTGACGACGCTCGATAGCGGATCGGATGGCCCCGATGGCGACCAAGGTGCCTGCGCGCGCCGATGCGCCAACTCCGCGGCTTCCTGCAAATCCTTGCGCTGATTGCGCGGTAGGTGCTCGAACGCTGACATCTTCATGTGTACCTCCCTTGACGGAATCTCTCAGCTAGATCACCGAGGACGCCAACACTATCGGGAGCCAGCAACGAGGAGGTCGCGAACCCGCAACAAGGACAGCAAGTCTTCGCGACTTTCGTGTTAAGACCATCCGTCACCGGCGCCTGTCGTTCGATGCACCGAGTGGGCCGAACCTCGGCCGTTGAGCGTGGGACACCGCGGGTCAGTGAAACGAGGGCATGACCTTCGCGATCTGAGCGGCGCGCTCTAGGAGTCAGGACGGAGACGATCGCTCTCGTCACGTCAGGCGGCGGCCCGCTTCCCGCCGAGAGCTTCCGAAGCAACGCCTCCGCCATCTGTAAGCGCGCGGCACTGCCGGTGCAGAGAAGCAGTACACGAAGCCGGTCCATCGATTAGAATCATATCCGAATATCCGAATATGGTTCACGACGCCCACAGACTCTTCCGAGCGATGTCCGATCCGATTCGCTTGCGGATTTTGCACCTGCTTCGCCGAGGAGAACTATGCGTCGGAGACCTGGTGACCGTGCTGGGAGTACCTCAGCCGACGGCGTCCAGGCATCTGAATGAACTTCGTAACGCGGGCTTCATCGCGGCGAGAAAACAGAGCTACTGGACGTTTTACGAACTCGCCCCCCCACGAACACCGCTTCGCCAGAAGCTTCTCGAGTGCCTCGACGCTGATGTTGGGGGATCATCCAGGGACGCCAAACGTCTAGAGGCGGTGCGGCGGCGGGGCGGCTGCTGCCCGATGGAGTGACCTCCCGGACAACACACTTGCCAATAAACGTGGACACGACAAGACGTCTGGTGGCAGAAGGCGTGGGAACCGCGATGCTGCTTGCAGCCGTCGTCGGGTCAGGGATCATGGGCGAACGCCTCGCCGCCGGGAACGTCGCGATCGCGCTGCTTGCGAACACGCTCGCCACAGGCGCCGCGCTCGTCGCGCTCATCCTCGCATTCGGCTCCGTATCTGGTGCGCACTTCAATCCCGCTGTGACCGTCATGGACGCCGCGCAAGGCGGCCTTCCATGGCGATGCGTACCGGGCTACGTTTGCGCACAAGTGGCGGGCGCGGTCATCGGCGTCTGGGCGGCACACGCGATGTTCGGCGAGCGCATTCTGATGTTGTCGAGCCAGGTGAGAAGCGGGCCGTCACAGTTATTGAGCGAGTTCGTGGCCACGTTTGGCCTGCTCGCGGTCATCTGGGGATGTTCGCGTCGTCGATCGGATGACAGTCGCCTTCGCAGTCGCCGCGTACATTACCGCGGCGTACTGGTTCACCGCTTCAACCTCATTTGCCAATCCGGCGGTCACATTCGCCCGTTCGCTGACCGATACGTTCGCAGGGATCCGTCCGACGGATGTTCCCGGCTTCGTCGTTGCGCAGTTCATGGGTGCGATGGCGGCGACGCTGATGTTCAGGTGGCTGGTGCCGGCGCTCCCGAGAACCGCCGAGCGCGTGGTAGTGACTCACGCGGAAGGTGCTGAGCGTTGACTACGGTGCTGTTCACATGCGTTCGTAACGCCGCCAGGTCCAGGCGAGCCATCGCATGCGGCGGCTTCTGCGTCCCGGCGGCAGCTTGAGGCACCGAAAGCATCGGCGCCGAAGTTGCCCACCCGGCGGCCTCCTGACGCGCCTCCAGCAGGACCACCGGTGGTCCCGCCCGCGGCGGACCGGATCGTCCGATGCCTTTGTCACGGTCGTTCTCGGCCGACCAGAAGCTCGGTTTCCCGAGTACCGTGCCTTGAACCTCTCGGACTGGCTGGAGAGCCACTGAGGCTATCGCCCTTTCGTTGCATCGATCTCACGCAATCGATGCGCGGCGGTGTCCCGGCGTTCACAACCCGAAGCTAGCATCCGATCTCGTCTGCCGCGCGCCGCCTTCCCGCTGGCGATCAGGGCGGACGGAGGCCCAAATGAAACAACCTGCCGGAGTAGAAGCCGCGTTGGCTTGCGCGGCGATGGTGATGGTCACCGTGTCGGCGGACAAGGGCCGAGGCCACGAGCAACCTCGGCCGCTGATCGTCGGACACCGCGCGGCTAGCGGTTCAGGAACGAGCCGCACATCTACCTCGCCGCCGACTACGACATGAACCCCGTCATGGAATATCTGCAGTTCTACTGCATCGGCGTTGACGGGCTGTTCGCCGACTTCCCTGATACCGCCGTGACCGCACGCGCATTGCTGCGCCTGCAGCCCAATGTGTGCGCGCGGCTCGACTGACCCGGTTTTCCCACGCAGGAGGTACACCGTGAGATTCCTTTCAAGGTTTGTCGTTGCCGCCGCGATTGCGGTCGGCGCACATCCGGCCGGCGCGCAGTCGCTGGTCAAGTTTGCAAGCCTGCCGGCCGACACGTTCGCGCCGGGTCCCACGTCGGGACAGGTGATGATTGCGCCGACCAACGGGCGCATCCCGCCGTTCATCAACAAACAGCCGGTGCAGGGGTTTTCCTCGGTACTGAGGACGTCGAACGGCGATTACTTCGCGATGTCGGACAACGGCTTCGGCGCGAAGCCGAACTCGCCCGACTACGTGCTCCGTCTCTATCGCATCGACCCGGACTTCCGCACGGCGAATGGCGGCAGCGGCACGATCGCCGTGGAGTCGTTCATCTCGCTCAGCGATCCATTCCACAGAGTCAATTTCGCCATCGTCGCTGACGCGACGAACTATCCCGGCACGACGATCCCAGTCGATCAGCAGATCCGGAGCCGGCGCCTGCTGACCGGCGGCGACTTCGACATCGAGTCGGTGCGTGAGGCGCCCGACGGCACGCTCTGGTTCGGCGACGAATTCGGTCCGTTCCTGGTGCACACCGACAGCCTCGGCCGCGTCCTCGAGGCGCCCATCCCGCTTCCCGGCGTCAAGTCGCCGCAGAACCCCTTCCTCGGAAGCGAGACGGCGAACTTGCCGGGAAGCCGGGGCTTCGAGGGCATGTCGATCGCGCCGAACGGAAAGACGCTCTATCCAATGCTCGAGGGCGCACTGACGACCGACCCGGACCAGCGCCGGCTGATCATCAACGAGTTCGACGTCAGCGCCAGGGCCTATACCGGAAGGCAGTGGCACTACCGGCTCGAAAACGCCGCGCATTCAATGGGTGACCTGACCGCCGTGACCAAGACGCTGATGCTGGTCATCGAGCGCGACAACCTGCAGGGGGCGGCGGCCCAGTTCAAGAAGATCTTTCTCGTCAATCTTGACGAGGTGGGCGCTGACGGCTATCTCGTGAAGCACCAGGTGGCCAACCTGATGCAGCTTCGCGACCCGAACAATCTCGGCGGACACGGATCGACGTTCACGTTTCCGTTCCAGACCATCGAAAGCGTGATTCCGTTGAGCGAGCGCGAGCTCGGTGTCCTCGATGACAACAACTACCCGTTCAGCAGCGCCCGTGTGCCGGGCCAACCCGACCCCAACGAGTTCATCGTCATCAGGCTCGACCGTCCCCTGCAGGACTTCGCTCGCTGAAATACTTTCGTGCGGCGTCGCGACCCGGGTCGCCTCTACCCGGGTCGTTGACGCCAAGCTAGATCAGTTTTCGATAGAACGTAGTGTCCGGCTTTAGCCGGACTCGCCGGGTCCGCCTGCCCTTCGACTTCGCTCAGGGCACCCCGAGCAACGTCGAGGGGTGAAGGCGGACACTACGTACTTGTGAACCGCGCGCCAGCGGACAGTCAACCCGAACTGCTTTCGAGCTCGGCGCGCGCGGCCTCGAGGGCCCGGCGCTGCGCCTTGTCCAGCGTCGGATACGCCAGCGACATTTCTTCCATGGCGTCGATCACGGCGGCGCCGACCACCAGTCTCGTGAACCACTTGTTATCGGCCGGCACCACGTACCACGGGGCGTGGACTGAGCTGGTGTGCCGAATCATGTCTTCATACGCCCGCATGTAGTCGTTCCAGCGACGTCGCTCCCTGGCGTCACCGAGCGAGAACTTCCAATTCTTGGCAGGGTCCTTCAGTCGTGCCAGAAACCGTCGTTTCTGCTCCGCCTTCGACACGTGGAGGAAGAACTTCCGGATGGCGATGCCGTTGCGCGCCGCGTAGCGCTCGAAGGCCACGATATCGGTGAACCGCTGCTGCCAGATCTGCTTGGTGACAAGCTCGTTCGGCAGTCTCTCGTACTGGAGGATCTCCGGGTGCACACGCACCACCAGGACCTCTTCGTAATACGAGCGATTGAAGATACCGATCCGCCCGCGCTCGGGCAGACAACGGTTGGTCCGCCACATGAAATCGTGATCGAGCTCCTCCGCCGACGGCGCCTTGAACGAATAGACCTGGCAGCCCTGGGGATTGACGCCGGACATGACGTGCTTGATGGTGCCGTCCTTCCCTGCGGCGTCCATCGCCTGGAAAATCAGCAGCAGGCTCCACTGATCCTGCGCATAGAGTTTTTCCTGGAGCTCACGGAGCCGGCCCACCCCGCGTTCGAGCCATCCGGTCGTCTCCTGCTTCGTCAGTCCGCCGGTATCCGCAGGGTCGACATCCTTGAGATTGAATTTCCGGCCGTTCGTCACCCGGAACGGTCTTAGGATGCGGCTCGCTCGTGACATGTGGATGGACGCTTACGCCTTGATGAAGTCCAGCAGGTCGGCATTGATCTGGTCCTTGTTGATAGTGCACATGCCGTGCGAGAACCCGGGATAGACCTTCAAGGTCGATCCTTTGACCAGCTTCGCCGCCAGCATTGCCGAGGCGCCGATCGGCACGATCTGGTCGTCGTCGCCGTGCATGATCATGGTGGGCACGTCGAACGCCTTCAAGTCCTCGGTGAAGTCGGTTTCCGAGAAGGCCTTGATGCAGTCGATCACGCCTTTGAACCCGGCCAGCATGCCCTGCAGCCAGAAGGCGTCGCGCACGCCCTGGGACACGCTGGCGCCGGGACGGTTGCCGCCATAGAACGGCGTGGTGAGATCCTTGAAGAACTGCGAGCGGTCGGCCAGCACTCCGGCGCGAATCCCGTCGAAAACATCCATTGGCAGCCCGCCGGGGTTGGCATCGGTCTTCAGCATCAGCGGGGTCACGGCACCGATCAGCACGGCCTTGGCGACGCGCCCGCGGCCGTGGCGGCTGATGTAGCGGGCCACTTCGCCGCCGCCGGTGGAATGACCGACATGGATCGCGCGTTTCAGGTCGAGCACGTTCACCAGCGCCGCCAGGTCGTCGGCGTAGGTGTCCATCTCGTTGCCGTCCCACGGCTGGCTCGATCGTCCGTGCCCACGCCGATCGTGGGCGATGCAGCGGTAGCCGCGCGAAGCGAGAAAGACCATCTGGTCCTCCCACGCGTCGGCGCTGAGCGGCCACCCGTGGCTGAACACGACCGGCTGGCCCTGGCCCCAGTCCTTGTAACAGATCTTCGTGCCGTCCTTGGTAGTGATCGTGCCCATGACATCTCCATCGTTTCCAATGTGGCAGCCGGGAAGAAACACCGAGCCTGCGCTCCAGCGCCGACGCTTGTCAAGCAACGCCTGGCCAGTCCCAGACCTGGCCGTCCCCTGCGAATCGTATTGACGCGGTCAGCCGGGTGCGATTAGGCTCCGCATGTTCGCAGATCAACTCTCATACCGCCCTCCAGGCTTGATTGATCTCTCGGGCCGCTGGCGCGTCCACCTTTACGCGCTGGCGGGCTACGCGGCATGCGCGATCGTGTTTACATGGCCGCTCGCGCCGCAGCTCGGCACTCACCTGACCGGCTCCCCCGCCGGCGACACCGGCGTGTACGTGTGGAACCAATGGGTGTTCCAGCACGAGATCCTCGAACAAGGCGGCTTTCCCTACTTCACCGACAAGATTTTTTCGCTGACCGGGCGCGCCAATCTCAGCCTGCACAATTACACCGCCTTCCAGGACCTGATCGCGCTGCCGCTGATGGGATGGTTCGGGATCATTGCGACCTTCAACCTCGTCTACCTGCTGATGACCGTGCTAACTGGCTACGCCACCTTCCTGCTGGCGCGGCACGTCGCCGGCCGGAACGCGGAGGCGTGGCTCGCCGGACTCCTGTTCGCCTGGAGCCCGGTGCTCGTCACGCGCGGTGCGGCGCACTTCAGCCTGGTGGCGGCGGCACCGCTGCCGATTTTCCTGCTGCTGCTGCTGCGAACCACCGAGCGGCAGCGGATCCGGGACGCCCTGGCGCTCGGCGCCACCGTCGCGTGGGCCGCGACGGCTGATGCCTATTACGCGGTCTACTGCATCGTCATCGCGGCGGTCTTCTTGGTCGGGCGCGTCCTGACGATCCAGTGGCGCCACTGGGACACCCGATCGCGCGTCGTGCCGTGGACGCTGGACGTCCTCCTGTTCTGCGTCGCGGGGCTGGTGCTGTCGATGGCGATCAGCGGCGGATGGCAGTTCAGCATTCGCGGGCGCGTGGCCAGCATCCGCAGCCTCTACACGCCCATGCTCATCCTGACGCTGCTTGCGGTCAGCCGCGTCGCCTGGTCGTGCCGCACCACCGTGCTGCAGTTCGATCGGACGGTGGCGCTTCGCGTCCTGCGACTGGCGGCAGCGGCCGGCATCTTCGCGACCGCGCTGCTCTCACCGGTGCTCTACGCGATGGGAGTCAGAATCGCCGACGGCCGCTGGGACTGGGAGAGCATCTTCTGGCGCAACAGCCCGCGTGGCGTCGACCTGGCGGCGTTCTTCTTGCCCAACCCCAACCATCCGCTCGCGCCTGACTCGATTCGCGCATGGCTCACGCCGCGGCCGGACGCCTATTACGAGAACGTTGCATCCCTGGCAATGGTCGCCCTGCTGACCATGGCGGTCGCCTGGCGGGCCGGCTGGAAGACTCCGCGCCTCTGGGCCGGGTTTACGTTGGTGTTTGGCGCGCTCGCGCTCGGGCCATTCGTCCACATCGCCGGCTTCAACACGCACATCCCGGGACCATGGGCGTTCCTTCGATACATCCCGGTCGTCGGACTGGCGCGAACGCCGTCCCGGTTCTCCATCGTCGTCATGCTGATGGTGGCGATCATGTTTGCCGCGGCGCTCGCGTGGCTCGGACGACGATGGCCCGCGCGCCGTACCGCGGTCGTCACGACGATGGGAGTGCTGCTCGTCGCCGAGTTGCTGCCGGCGCCGATCACGCTGTATTCGGCAACCGTGCCGGATTTTTATCACCGTATCGCGGCAGCGCCGCCGGATGTCCGAGTCCTCGAGCTGCCGTTCGGCATCCGTGACGGCACCTCGAGCGTCGGCGATTTCACCGCGCGATCGCAATTCTTCCAGACCGTCCACGGAAAGCGGCTGATCGGCGGCTACCTGTCGCGCGTGTCCAGGCGGCGCGTCCGCGACACCCGTCGCGACTCGATGCTCGACGCCCTGATCTGGCTCAGTGAAGGCCGCGAACTGGACGCCTCGCGATGGCGATCGCTCGCCGAAACCGGCCCTGCCTTCGTCGAACGAGCCAACGTCGGTTTCGTGGTGATCGACCGGCGGCGCACGACGCGGGCGATGCGTGAATTCGCCAACACCGCGTTCGAGCTGCAGCTCATCGACGCCGAAGGCGACTTCGAGCTCTACGTCCCGCGCCTCTCGGCCGCCGTATACTAACGGCCGCGCGTTTGCACTAGCCGTGGCGACCGTGACCAGCGATACGCTTGCCATCATCCTCGGCGGAGGCCAGGGCTCGCGTCTGTTTCCGCTGACCGCCACGCGATCGAAGCCGGCGGTGCCGATCGGCGGGAAGTACCGGCTGATTGACGTCCCGGTCAGCGGCTGCCTGCACGCCGGCATCCGCCGCATCTTCGTGCTGACGCAGTTCAATTCCGCGTCACTCAACCGGCACATTTCCAACACCTATCAGCTCGACCGCTTCTCCGGCGGGTTCGTCGAGATCCTCGCCGCCGAGCAGACGCCCGACAACCCGCACTGGTATCAAGGCACCGCCGATGCCGTCCGCCAGGCCACCAGGCATTACACCCAGCACGAGGCCGACTACTACCTCATCCTCGCCGGCGATCACCTCTACCGGATGAACTACGAGGCGTTGATCGACGCGCACAAGGCCGCACAGGCCGACATCACGATCGCCGCGCAGCCGGTGGATGCCACGACTGCCACCCAGATGGGGATCTTCCGCTTTGATGCGGGGGGACGAATCGTCGCATTCGAAGAGAAGCCGAAGGCGGATCGTCTGGAAGACATCGGCCGCAGCATCCCTACGGGAGCGACCTTTGCCACGTACACCGACGAACAGCCGTTCATGGCGTCGATGGGTGTGTACGTCTTCTCACGGCGTGTGATGCTCGAGATCCTGGAGCGCGAGGAGGGGCATGATTTCGGGCGCGAGCTGATTCCCGGGGCGCTGGCCACTTATCGGGTCCAGCCGTACCTCTTTCGGGGGTACTGGGCTGACGTCGGGACGGTGGAGTCGTTTTACGAAGCCAACGTCATGCTCGGCCGGCCGATGGCGCCGTTCCGGTTCTGGGATCCAAACCAGCCGATCTATACACACCTGCGTCATCTGCCCGGCTCGCGCCTGACCGACTGTCATGTCAGCGATTCGATTGTCGCAGACGGGTCCTATCTCGATCGCTGCCGTATTCACGATTCGGTCATCGGCCTGCGCTCGTTCATTCGCGCCGGCTCCCAGATCACGAGTTCGGTCCTGCTTGGCGCGGATTCCTACGAGGACGGCGGGACGCCGGCGGGTGTGACGCCCCTCGGCATCGGCAAGAGCGTGGTGCTGGCGCGGACGATCGTCGACAAGAACGCGCGGATCGGCGACGGCGCCAGGCTGGTGAACGAACGCGGCGCGAGCGAGGCCGACGGCGACGGCTACTACATCCGCGGCGGCATCATCGTCGTGCCGAAGGGGGGCGTCATCGCCCCGGGCACGATCGTCTAGAATTTCCCGCAGATGATTTCAGCGCCGGAAGCGCTCGCGCGGCTGCGCGAGGGGAATCAACGATTCGTGTCCGGCGCGCTCAACGGGGACGCCGCACCGAACCGGGCACGCCGCCAGGCGCTGACAGCCGGGCAGGAGCCCTTCGCGATCATCCTCGGATGTTCGGATTCGCGAGTGCCCGCCGAACTGGTCTTCGACCAGGGCCTCGGCGATCTGTTTGTCATCCGCGTCGCCGGAAACATCGTGGCGTCCTCGCAGGTTGACAGCGTCGAATTCGCGGCCGAGCGGTTCGGCACCAGGCTCGTCATGGTGCTCGGACATTCGCAGTGCGGCGCGGTCACGGCCACGCTCGAAGCCCTGCATCAGCCAACCGACCAGCGGTCCCGCCACCTGCGCGCGATCGTCGGGCGCATCCGTCCGTCTGTCGAGGGGCTGCTGTCGACGGAGCTTCGGGACGATCCCGACGCGCTCCTGCAGCAGGCGGTTCGCGCCAATATCCGCGCATCCGTGGATCACCTGCGCCATGGATCCGAAGGGCTCGAGCGCCTGATCGCCACCGACGGCCTGGTGATCGTCGGTGCGGAGTATTCCCTCGAGACCGGCGTCGTCTGCGTCTTCGAAGGAAGCTAGAGCAGTTTTCGACACTACGTACTTGTGAAACGCGCCTTAGCCCGATCAGAGCGACGGTCTCGAACCCGCGATTGACCGTTCGATGTACGCTTTCAGCTCGTCGAGCGTTCGCTGCGATCCCGTGAACAGGTGTTCGGGGTAGCGCGTCTCCTCGATCATCGCGTGGTAGATGGGCGCGCTCTGATAGAGATTGAGTCCCAGCCCCGCCAGGTACTGCAGCCGGAGGTTCCGGTCGGTGTTGATGGCGGCGTCCTTCAGCCAGTTCGTCATGTCGCCGCGGCTGCCGGCATACGTACCGAACAGCTCCACCGCGGAGTTGATTCCCACCTGCGCGAGCGAGTGGCGGATCGGCTCCCCCTCGGGCGAGTTCAGCCGTGCCTGGACCGCGTCCACGTCGATCCGGCGATCGCCGACCGTGTCCGAAGAGCACGAGGTCGTACCCCTGGCCGTTGACGGTATTGGCGAACACGGCGCCGTTCGGGAACGCCTCGAGAAACGTCGCGATCTCGCTCTTCACCGCCGCGTCGGTGCTCTCGTAGAGCTGGACGAACAGCGTGACGACGCCGCCGGGGTTGAGGTGCTCCTTCACTTCCTCGAAGAACTCGCGCGTGTAGAGCGTCGCCGCGCCCTTCACCCACGGATCGAGCGGATCCGACGTGATCGCGTCGAACTTCTCGTCTGTCGTCAGCAGGTAGTGCCGCGCGTCGTCCAGGTGGATCCTGACCTTCGGATTGCGGACGACGTTGAAGTTGTGCTCGGCAAAGTGCGTGGACACGACCTGCGGCACCAGCGGCTCGATCTCGGCGATCGTCTGGTCCTTGACCATCGGGTCGATGGAGACCGCGCCCGCGGTCACGCCCGCGCCGCAGCCGATCACCAGCACTTTGGCCGGGTTCTGCGGGACCAGCGTCGTGATGTGGCCGAGCATGCGCTGCAGCTTCATGTCCTGCGGCTCGCTCGACGCCTGGACCTTGCCGGCGTTGTGATAGTTGAGCACGCCGTCGGGCGTGCGCGACACGGCCACCGCGGCCGTAATCCCCTCACCGACATAGACGATCTGGTTGATACCGACCCACGTCGCCGCGTAGCGGCCGTACGCGACGAGCAATCCGGGCAGCGGCGGCACCGCCCGCGCGAGGAGCGACGGCGGCGATGCAGGCGCCGGCGACGAGCGACCGCGGCGGTCCGCGAGCGGAGCACCCCTCCGTCTGATCCGCCGGCGACAGACCGACCAGCACGAGGACGCCCGACGTCGCGGCGATTCCGATCAGAATCTGCTGCGTCGACCTGGCTGCCGACGGTGCCGACGAGCAGCAGCCCGGTGACGAGCGCGCCGACGATGGCGCCAACGGTGTTGGCGGCGTAGACGCCGCCGACGAGCCGCCCCGGATCCTGGCCGGGCACGCGCCACGGCGGCAAGCGCCAGCGGGAAACTCGCGCCCCACAGCAGCGTCGACGGCAGCAGCACCCAGATGGCGCGCATCAGATCGAGCTGGAAGTTGAAGATCGGAGTTGGTCGAGAGCGAGCGGGTTGATCGGCCAGTACGGGAGCGACGCACCCGAGGCATAGCCGCCCACGCGATCGTGGCGCAGAGCAGGAGCTGGCACCAGCCGAGCACGATGCGCGGCTGCGCGATCCGCCGCGCGAGCTCGGACCCGATCGTGCTGCCGATGCCGAGCCCGACGAGGAACACCGCGAGGATCAGCGAGAAGGTATACGTCGTCGCGCCGAAGAGCAGCGACAGGATCCGCGTCCAGACCACTTCCGCGCCGAGCGCCGTCATGCCCGACAGCGCGATCGCGACGTAGACGAGCCGCGCCTCCGGAACGCCGGCCCGACGCGACGCGCGTCACGCCGGCGCCGGCGCGTATGTCCGTCGCTCGGGCGATGCCAAGCGCCAGAAGCGCCACGACGACGTTGAGCGCGACCGCGACGAAGGTCGCCGATCGGCATGTCGAACACCCGCAGCAGGTAAAAGCCCGCGAGCAGGCAGCCGACCACTGCCCCGCCGATGTTGCCGCCGTAGAAGTAGCCGAGCCACGACACGCCGCGACGGCGTGGCCTCGACCCACCGGGCGATCGCCGGGAGCGTCGCGCCCATCAGGATCGTCGGCGGCAGCAGGCAGATGCCGGCGACGATCGCGCGCAGGTACAGGTTCACCTGACCGGTGCCCGCGATGCGTCGTGTAAACACCAGCCGATCAAGGGCACGACGAACAGCACGACGATGCCGAACGCGCCAATGCCGAGCTCCAGGAAGGCGTAGACGCGCAGCGGATGATGGCGGGCGTCGACGACGCGCGGCAGCAGCAGGCTGCCGAGGCACATCCCGCCCATGAAGATGCCAAGCAGGATGCCGAGCGAAACAGCCGACGAGCCTACGGAGAGCTGCAGGAGCTGGAACCAGACAACTTCATAGATGAGCGCCGCGCACCCGGATCCGACAAAAAGCAGAAGAAGAGCCGGCAGCCAGCGGCGGTCCCTGGCCGGAGCTGCCGCGAGAACTTCCGTATCAAATTGAGTCATCGTGCGCCGCAATATATCAGACCCGCCTTCGCGTCCTGCTCCGGCAGGCGTGGGATAATTGGCGATGATGGCCGGCACTGTCGAGCTGAACCGTGGGGGACCGCGTGCGCGTCCGGTCGTGTTGATCGCCGAAGATCAGCAGGAACTGCGGCAGCTCTACGCGCAGCAGCTGGCGATGTCGGGGTTCGACGTGATCGAGGCTGCCAACGGTGCCGAGGCGATCGACCTCACCTCCTTGAACCTGCCCGATGTGATCCTGATGGACCTGAGCATGCCGGTGGTCGATGGGTGGGAAGCGACGAAGCGGCTCAGGGCCGACCGGCGCACCGCGCACATCCCCGTCGTGGCGCTGACCGCGCATGACGGATCAGGCGAACTGCAGCGGGCGACCACTGCCGGGTGCAACTGGTTCGTGCCGAAGCCCTGCCCGCCGGATGCGCTGATTACCGAGGTTCGGCGAATTCTGTCCAGCCCGCGCTCTTAGGCGTCCACCCAGCCTGCGCCGCGGAGCGTGGCCTCCGCCGCGGCGAACGAGAGCCGCGCACGTTCCACGCGGTGCCAGTCGTCGTACAGCCGGCTCGTGATGATGCGGGCGTCCTCTTCGTCACGCACTTCCCACCCCGAAGAAGAGGTCGCGGTGATCGTGAAACGTCTGATGTGCGCAGCGCGGCGCAAGATGGTTGCGTACATGAGTTGGTGACGGCTTTCGGTAAATGTGAAGCCGCGATCTTTACCTAAATGCACACTCGATCGATGTAAACACTGTGTAACCACAGCGTAAATTACTGCAGGCTGGCGCCCTAAGTTGAACGCCTGCCGCCCTGTGGCAGCACTTCCTCGGCGACGGCTTCGCGCAGAGCTTCGGTTCGGCCGGCGAACAACTCGAGCGCGCGCACATCCTGCGCGAGTCGCTCGATGATGTGACCGCGTTGAAAGCTGTCGGCACCCACAACCTGCGTCGCGCGCTCGACCGCGCGCTGCGCCGCGCTCGTCGCTGCCAGCTTCGCCATCGACGCGTCGCCAAGCGAAGGCACCGGCGCCGACGCGGCCTTCCAGACCATCATCATAGCCGCGTCGAGGTCCGTGGCGGCATCAGCCAGCAGCCCCTGCACCGTCTGCTCGCCGGCCGCGGCGGTGTGGGCCGCGCGCGCGGTGGCGAGCGCTTCGCGCAGCGCGCGCCGCCCGATCCCGAGCCCGGCGGCGGCCATCAGTACGCGAATGCGCGTCATGATCGGCAGTGTCGCGCCGACCGCCGTGCACGTCACATTCCGCAGTGCCAGGTGGCCGCAGACGAGCCCGCTGAGCGCCGCCGTGTGCACAGTCTCCACTGACACGCCCGGTGCCTCGAGCGAGACCGCGTAAGCCGTCCGGTCGCCACCGCTGCGCGGAGCGACGATGGCGACACCGCGATCGGTGACCGGCGCTACCCAGGGGGCGCGTCCGGACAAACGGCCGCCTTCCTCCAGGGGCATGTCGTCTGAAGACAACCCGACAGCCGCCACCGCCTCGCCCCGGAAAAACGAGGAAAACCGCTCGTCGCCTGCAACCGCCAGCGCTGTCCCTGAATGGAGCGCGAAGATCACCGCAGCCGCGGGCGACTCGTGCGCCATCGCATCGGCCGCAACGGCAATCGCAAGGAGATCGGCGCCAGGGTCGAGCAGGCCGGCCCGGCCCGCGCCCTGGATGACACCCGCGGCGGACGCGTCCCTCGCGACGTCGCGGCCAAGCGACGCACCTTTGTCGCGCCACGCCGACTGAACAGCGGTCAGATCGAAATCCACTACTCTGATCTTAACGATTCGAGGAGGGGCGATCGTGTGACCGCGCGCGTGGCGGCAAGCGACGAGAGCAGGCCGGTCGCGAACACCGCGAACAGCAGCAGCACACCGGCGCTCGTGAGGGGAAGGCGGCCGCCCCGCTCGATGACGGCAGGGGTGATGGCCAGTACGGCGCAGACGGCCCCGGCGATCAGCCCACCGGCGAGCAGCAGCGTATTTTCTGCTGCCACCATCAGCAGGAAGTGACCGCGTCGGTAGCCAATCGCGCCGAGTAGCGCCAGCTCTCGGCGCCGTTCGAGCACGTTCCGCAGCATCACGGTGGCAAGCCCGACGGTGCCAAGCAGAAGCCCGAGGCCACCGAGCGTCTGGAACGTCGACAGATAGGTATTCTCGACGCGGTGAAACCGGGCGAGCCGCTCAGTCGTGCCGGTCACATCGCCGCCAAGGTCCGAGAGGGCGTCTTCGAGACGCGTCGCCACGTCGGCCGCTCGCTCCGGCGCCGTCTCCACCAGTAGCACCTGGTACCCCTCCTGGTCTGGAAACAGCGCATGGAAGTTGGCCTGCGACATGATGAGCTCGCCTTGCAGGATGCTGTCCCGCAGCGCGCCCACGAGCCGCAGCCGGATCTCACGGTCGCCCCGCGTCATGACGATCACGTCGCCGAGCTGGCGGTGAAGCACGTAGGTCATCGAATTCGCATCCACGATCACCGGGACGGCGCCGTCAGGCTCGGTCCGCCGCAGCAACAGCCACGGGTTGGCTGTATCAGCCTCGGTCGCAGCCAGCGAGCCCTGGAAGGCGAACCGCCCCTCCTCGAGGAAGCTGTCACGCGGGGCGAGAATCCGCGGATTGCGTGGCTCGTACAAATTCAGGCAGCTTGCGTCGTCACCGGGAAGCAGCCGGAACGGCTCGAACGTCACGCCTTCGACATCGCGCAGGTTCAGCGCGTCGCGGCCTTCGCGGGTATTCGGATCGTGCACGATCGGCAGCCCCGTTTCGACGAGCAGCGTATAGCCGCCTACGCCAGACTGGCGATCGACGACGCCGGCGCTTTCATCGCGACGGAACGCGTCCACCGAGATGAGGATGAAGGTCGCCGACGCGATCACGGCGATCGACAGGACGCTTCGACCGGGACGATACGTCGCGTTGCGCATGCCCAGGGCTGAAACGGGCTGCCAGCCGTGGCCTGTGAGCCCGTGAGTCGGACGCGTGCGCAGCAGCGCGGCCGACGCGCACAGCGCGGCGCCGAGCAGCGCGCTGCCGCCGCCGAAGAACGCGCCGGTGCGTTCGACGAGACCTGCTGCCCCGGCGACGATCGACGCAAGCCCCGCGAGTGCCAATACCAGAGCCGCAAAGGTGATGCGATTCGATCGAGGCGTCACTGCGATGTCCCTTTCGAGCTGTCCCATCAGGAGGCTGCGCTCGGAAACGCGGGCCAGCCCACGCAGCGTCCACCATATGCAGGCGATTGCCGCCGCGACGCCGCCGAGTGCGCCGGCGATCAGCGACACGGGCGTCACGTGCAGCGCCAACGCCGTGGTGCCCACGGCATCAACCCACCAGGTGCGCAGGCCGATCATCAGCAACGCCGCGTATGCGACCGCACCGCCGACGCCGAGGACACTGCCGGTCACGGCGACCATCGCCCCCTCGGTCATGAACAGCTGTCGCACGTCGGCCGCACCGAACCCGACGGCCCGGAGCAGCCCGACCTCGCGCGATCGCTGCTCCACCCCCAGCTTGAAGAACAGCGACGCCAGCAGCAGCGCCGAGACCACCAGGAAGAAGCTGAAATAGATGAAATACGCGCCGAAATCGGTGGCGCCGCCCGACGCCGTGAGCGCGTCGCGGCGAACCGGCTGCACCGCCATTCCCATGGCCAGCGGATCCATCTTCGCCCTGTACTGTCACCTCATAGCGGTCGTGCGCGGCGGCCGCGCTGCCCGCTTCGGGAGCAATGCGAATCGAGGTCACCGCACCGTACCGCGAACGCCACAACTGTTGTCCGGTCGCCAGGCTGACGAACGCTTTCGGCGTGGTTCGGTACTGATCCCAGTACTCCTCATCGACGGGCCGTACCCGCCGCAGGTCCACCGGGAACGGCGGGTCCCAGTCGCCCAGCGTCGGCGCTGCGCTGATGCCGGGCAGCACGGGCGCGAGATCGCGATCGCCGAAAGCGGTGGGCACGATCCGTTCGACTCGCAGGCTGGTGCTTCGCGTCACCAGCCGTCCAGGCTCCTCCCAGACGTAATACTCGATGGTCAGGAGGTCGCCGGGCCTTGCCCGAAGATCCGTGGCCGCCCATTCGGTCAAGACGATCCCGTCGGACGCGGAGGCGGCATCCATCGCCGTCACGAGCGAGTACGGAATCTCGCGATCGCCAAGGCGGATCGTGTTCGCTAGATAGGTGAACACTGGCGTTGTGACGGCGCCGGCCTGGATCAGGGCGCTCTGCGCGGCCCGTACCTGGTCGTCCGTCAGCAAACCGGCATCGGATTCCACCGAGACTCCGCCGCTATCCAGCCCGCGCAGCGCGAGCCCCACGTCCGCGAGCTCAACATTCTCCCGGACCAGCCGGACCAGGAGATCGTCCGTCGTCGTCGCCGAGTCCGGCCGGGTCGCGACGAGCAAGGCATTGACGCGTCCGCCGCGGTCGAGTTCCCGCTGGAGCACCCGGAGGGGCACGAATACCGCCCGCACGGCGCTCTGCTGCGCGTCGAGCGCGAAATCGCCCATCGACTCCGGTGGGACGATTGCCCGGACGTCCAGCCGCAGCGTCTGTCCGACGTCGTCCTTGCGGCCGTGCACTGATTCGAGCGGGATATCGAGCGGGCGCGGGACACGGATCAGGATCGTTCCGCCAACGCGGGCGCCAAGCTCCTCTGCGAGCCCGGCGCTGAGCAGCGAATCGAGACCGTCGGGCCCCGACACGGCAGTGACCCCGTGAAAGCGCCAGAAGCGATCGTCGACACCGTAGACACGAACCTGGCCGGCGCGCCGGCCGCTCTCCTGGTCGCTGACGAACCCCTGGACGACCACGAGCGGCGCAACGCCCGCGAACGCTGACGCGAACGCCGGTTGTGTCTCGATGTCTGACGCGAGCTGTTCTCGGAAGAATCCGGTGGAGACAACGGCGTGATCGGTGCGGCCCAGCCGCTGGAGGACGAGATCGCGCAGGCTGCCGCGCACCGAATCGCCGACCAGGAGCGCACCGGCGAGCACCGCGACGGCGGTGGCGACGCCGACGACAACGGCCACATTGGTCCGCCAGTGGTAAGCAAGGCCGCGAAGAACGAGCAGACGGAATGACATCAATCGGTGGGCGTAGCTGTCCGGCTGTCGCGAGCCCGAAGGGTTCGCGCCACACCAGCCGGGCCTAGCCGAAGACTATAGACGCGCCCGTCTTCAGCGCCGATGACGACGCGGCCGCCGGCGATGGCGGGCGACGCGGCGATGCCGGCGCCGGTGTCGAACTCCCAGAGCTTCTTGCCCGACGCGGAATCGAGCACGTAGAGGCGTCCGTCGCCCGAGCCGACGTAGACGCGGCCGCCGGCAACGACCGGCGACGAATCGACCCGGGCTCGCGTCGGAAACGTCCAGAGCGGCTTACCGCTCGCCGTGTCGATCGCGTGGACCATCTTGTCGCGGCCGCCCACGATCAGGCGATTGCCGTCGAGCGCGGCGGACGAGTAGTACGGGAACTCCGTATCCTTCTGTGAGTACCGCCAGATGACCGAGCGGCGCGTCAGATCCAGGGCCAGCACCTCGGCGTTGAACGTGCCGACGTAGGCGCGATCGCCGGCAAGCAGCGGCGACGCCGCCGTGTAGGCGCCGGTTTCAATCTGGAAGATCTCTTTCCCGTCGACGATCCGAATCGCCCTGAACAGCGCGTCGCACCCCGTGACGAACGTCATGCCGTCGCGCACGCCCGCGGTCGCGTGGACCATGCCCTTGGTGACGACGTCCCAGCGCGGCTTGCCGGTGCGCGCGTCGATCGCGTAAAGATGCGTGTCGTACGAGCCGATCAGGACGACGCCGTCCGCGACCACCGGCGAGGCTTTGATTTCGCCGCCGGTCTTGAACGTCCAGAGCGGCTTGCCGTCGCGGACGCTGACCGCGTGCAGCACTCCGCCGAGGTCGCCGATGTACACCGCGTCGCCTGACACAGCAGGCGACGACTCGCCGATCAGGTTCCCGGTCGCGTACCTCCAACGCAGCGTCCCCGACACCAGGTCGACCGCCACCAGGTCGCCATCGCCGCCGCCGACGTACACCACGCCGCCGGCGATCGCCGCAGACGAGGCGATCGGGCCGCCGACGTTGTACGACCAGAGCAGCTTGAGCGTGGCAGGGACGGCACTGCTGGAGGTGCCGGTCAAGAGCGGCGTACCGCGGAACTGGCGCCACTCGGCGGCGCCAGCCGTCAGATTGGCCTGGCCGCGCGCGGGCGCCGCGGCCGATGAGAGCAGCAGGAACAGTAAGAGAAATTTCCGCATGGGTCGCCGGGTCCGCTTCGTCCCTCGACCAGCTCGGGACGCCCTGAGCTCGCCGAAGGGCGCGGAACCCGGCCTACGAGTGTACGCGGAACCCGGCCGGCCCGGGCACCCGGAACCAAGGCCTACTTCACCGCGAGGGAGAAGACGCGGCTGCGGTTGTTCACGAGCAACGCGCCGTTCGCGGGGACGACGGTGGCGTAGACCGGGTTGCCCATGTTGATTTCCGCCAGCAGCTTCTTTTCCTTCGAGTGCGCCAGGATGACGATGTCGCCGTCTTCGTCGCCGAGGTAGACCTTGCCGTCGACGACGAACGGGGATCCCCAGACGGCCGCGAGCACGTCGTGCGTCCAGTTCAGCTTCCCCGTTTTCGCGTCGAGGCAGTGGAGATAGCCGCTGAAGTCGGCGATGTACACCAGGCCGTCAGCAACCGCGGCGGTGGAGATCGATCGGTGCATCTCGAAGCGCCACACGCTGCCGGACTTGGTGATGTCGAGTCCCTCTCCGCGCTTGGTCGGATCGATGGCGTGGAAATAGCCGACGCCTTCGCCGTGCTCTGGATCCTGCCCGTTCGCAATGTAGACGATGCCGTCAATGATGACCGGTGTCCCGATGAGCTCGTTGCGCGTCCGCGGCCACTGCGCTTCCTTGGGGTTGGTGTCGAACTCCCACAGCTTCTTCCCGGTTTCCGCCTCGTAGCCGCGGACCTGGCCGTCTCCCTGGGCCGATACGACCTGCATCACGCCGCCAATGCGGCCGACAGAGGGGGTGGACCACTGCCCGTGGAGAATCCGATCCTCCACCGAGTTGTCTTCCCACACCAGCTGCCCGGTGGTCTTGTTCAACGCGATGATCGACGGCGCGCGCGGTGAGGGAATGTTGACGTGGCTCTCGTCCTGGCCGTTCGACGTGCTCAGGAACACGAGGTCGGCCCATATGACGGGCGACGAGTTCGACAGGTTATGCGGATAGGAGCCCACTTCCTCGATCATGTTGAACGACCAGATGACGTCCGCGTCGAACTGTCCGGTCAGCGTCTCGTTGGTCACCGGCCCATCGTTCTCATTGTCGCGAAACCCCTGGATGTCGAGGCAGAAGACCACGCCGCGGTTGCTGACGTAATAGAGCTTGTCGCCCTCGACCAGCGGCGACGAGGCGACGCCCTGGAACGGCCAGTCGTTGGCGCGGCCGGCCTCGAGCTTGGCGTGGGTCTGCTGCCACAGGAACTCGCCGTCCGATTCGCGGAACGCCATCAGTACGCCGCGATCGCCCGGCTGCTTCGGGTCGCGCACCTTCTCGTTGTTGGTGCCGATGAACACCATGCCGCCGGCCACCACGATGTTGCCGTAGCTTTGCGATCCGAGGTCCGCCGACCACTTCACGTTCTTCCCGGTCTTGACGTCCCACTCGGTCGGCATCCCCTTCGCGCCCGAGACCATGTTGCGGTCCGGCGTGCCGCCCCACATCGGCCAGTTGCCGGATCCCGGATCGCCCGCACTGACGGGTGAGCCGGTAATGATCGCAGCCAGGAGCGCGGCGGCGAGTGCGAAACGCGAACACTGCTGTGGATGATTGCGCATGACCCTCTCGCGGAGCCTGAGGTTATTGATTTGCCGTGAGGGAGAGATTATCGAGGTACGCGCCGAACTGCGCGTCGAGAAACAGGCCCGGCGCCCCCTCGCGGTTGCCGATCGCATCGGTCTTGTCGATCAGCCACTCCGCCGGCTCGGGCGTGCCGGCCGCCCACGCCTTGCCGCGCGCGCGCACCTGTCCGTTGGGCAGGTTCTCGACTCGCAGCTTGAGCCGGTACCACGTGTCCGGCTTCCACGCGAACGGGGCGGTAACCGTGCGCGCGGTCTCAGGCTCCCACGGCTCGATCTTGATCCGCTGCGTGTTGCCCATCAGCGTCAGCGTGTAGCGCTGCGCCGTGATGCCGATGTTCGCCATCTGTCGCCGCTGGGTCCGGCTCCGCACGTCCGCCTCGAACGTGTAGTTCGACCAGGTCGTCGGACCGATGAACACCCGCGACCGCTTGAAGATGGTCTCGAGCGGCGCCTTCTGCAGCACCTTCTGGCCGTCGAGCGTCGTCACCGACACCGAGCTCGCCACGGCGTTCACCCACCCCGGCGGCGCCGCGCCGTCGGCGTAGGCGTCGAATGTCTCGGTCCACGGCAATGGGTGGACAACACGGGCGCGCGCCTCGCCTTTCAACGTGCCGGCGACGGCGCGAATGATGCCGGCCTGCTCCACCGGTTCACCGGCCACGGTGAACGCGCCGTTGGCGAGAGTGCCTTTCAAGACCGTCGAGCGACCACGTGGCCGCAGTCTCCTCGCGCAGGAATCGACCCTTGTCGTCGAACAGCCGGGCGCGGAGCTTCACCGTCTGTCCGGGAGTCAGCATCATCTCGGTCGGCGACACCTGCAGATGGGTGGCCGCGCCCTGGCCTGCCTGCGCCGGCTGGTCCACGGCAAATCCGGTCGGCGACGTCGGCCGTCGTGCGCCAATGGCATACACCGCGTCGCTCGAGACGAAGAAGATGCGGCCGCGTGAAATGGCGACGCCCGCAAGAATCTGCTCGGGCGTGCCCTCCGAGCCGCAGCAGCTCAGCGTGCTGTTCGGCATGTTCACCCGGCTCAGGATTTCGGCACGATCGGCATGCGGCCGGATGATGAAGAGCGATCCGCCATCGGTGCCGACGTAGATCTTGCCGTCGGCCAGCACGGGCGGCGCCTTCTGGAGATTGCCCAGGGACTGCGTCCACAGTTCCTTCCCCGTGGCCGCGTCGAAGGCCACGAGCTGCGATCCGTTGTCGATCTGATACACGCGCGTACCGTCCGACACCGGCGACGAGTAGCCGAACTCCCGCCCTCGCACCGCCCACTTGGTCGTCTTGATGTCGCCGGTCTGGGAGCCATCGATGGCGCCGATCATCCCGAGCTCGTTGCCTTCGAGGTTCTCGTCGCCGTGCGAGACGATGACGTCGTTGCCGACGACCGTCACGCCGGTGTTAATCGCGCGCTTGGCCGCGACGTAACTCCACACGCGTTCGCCGGTCTGCGGCTTGATCGCGTGAATGCCGCCGTCGCCGAGCCCGGCGATGAGCAGCCGCAGGCCGTTGATCGTCGCAATCAGCGGCGCCGCATACGCGGTGTCGTACGGCCGCTGCCCCGGGTTCGCGACGTAGACGACGTCACCCGTCCGCTTGTCGAGCGCGATGAAGCGGTGTGCCCGCATGGCGTTGCCGCCCCAGTTCGAGACCGGCGCGCTGACAATCACCAGGTCGCCATCCACCAGCGGCGACATTGTCCGGCCGCCCTGCGTGGTGAAGGCGGCGTACTCCTCGCCGAACGAGCGGTTCCACAACGGCTTGCCGTCGCGGCTCAACGCCACGACCTGGGCGCCGCCGCTCAACGCATAGATGTTCCCGGTTTCGAGATCAGCCGCAGGCGACGCCCAGCCGACACGGTGCGGCGGCACGTCGCTCTGGAAGATGTTGAACCTGTACTCCCAGATCAGTTTGCCGGTGTCGGCGTCGAGCGCCATCACCCGCTCCTGCAGATCCTTGCCGCGCCCGGCGGGATTCTGCAGATAGATCCGGTTGCCGACGACGATCGGCGTCGACCGTCCGCCGTACGGCGCCCGCCACAGGAAGTTCTCGCCGTTGAGAGCCCACTTGTCTATGAGACCTGTTTCCTTCGATACGCCGTCGCGGTTGGGGCCGCGCATGTCCGGCCAGTCGCCGATCGCCACGCGGCGCGGGCCCTGCGCAGACACACTGAACGCAAAGAGAAGAAACAGGGCGGCTATGGCAACAGCGCGTGTCCTCGACATAGGTGTCCCTGCAGTTTGCTGAACGCGAAGGCTCGAATGGTACCGCCCCCCTCGGGGGGTGTCAATTGAGCGGAGCGGTCTGGAACGCGCGCGCGCGGAAGAGGAATTCGACGATATTGCCCTCGTGCGGCTGCCGCCAGTTCAGCTGGGTCGTCGGCACCGGACCGAGGTTCAGGCGATCGATGTGCACCGCGTCGAGCAGCCGGCGGCGAAACCCGTCGTTGCACGTAACCGCCGTCCCCACGAGCGTCGGCCCGATCGATTCGAGCATCTTCGCCTCGGAACACTCGACCACGGTCACAAACGGGAACATGAATTCCTTCTTCGCGACGGCCGGCTCCGGGGAATCGGCATGAAGGACCGTGGGCAGCAGGTAGTCCGCTCGCCCTGTCTTCACCAGCCGCGGCACGTCACGATACCTGGCCGTGACGTCGGTGACGCCAGGCGCCTGCAGGTCGGCGTCAATCGACTGGGAAATCGCGTCGGCCACACCTGGGACGGCGAACGCCGCCAGGGAGGCGTCGGGGTGTTCCGGCGGCAGCGGACGAACCGAGGCCAGGCGCTGCGCGATCGCGTCGGCGATCTCCCGCGTATGCCGGCTGGCCCAGATGCCGGAGCAGTTGATGCAGCTGCGGCCGCTGTTGACGAACACGCTCTCGACCATCATGTCGAGATGCTGCTCCCACCGGTCCACCTGGTCGTCGCCGAACAGGATCTTGGAAAATCCGGGACCGTGCGCCTGGACACGCGGGTTGCCGCGGTAGCGATCCACCGTGGGCTGGCCGCCGAAGATGAGGCTGCGGGCGAAGCTGTCGAGCACGGCGGCGCCGCAGTCGGCTTCCCCGGGATAGATGGAGAGCGCTTCGCGCGGAATGCCCGCCTCGGCAAAGGCAGCGGCCATCCGGTACGGCGTCCACGGCTCCTGCGGTCCGGGCTTGAGCACGAGTCCGATCTGCATCGGGACGATCGGCATCCAGAGGGTGTGCACGCCGGGAGAATTGGACGGGAGCACCAGTCCGAGGACAGGGCTCTGCGCCTGGTAGCTGATGGGCACACCGCTTTCCTCGCCGTGACCGGTGCCGAGCACGTCGAGCACAAGGCCCCGCGTCAGCGACGCCAGGATGCTGCGCATCTCCCCCAGCACGAACGCGTTCTTTTTCATGTTCGCCCGGCACATGCGCTCGGGCAGCCCGGTGCTGGCCGACTGCGCGTGGACGAACTCGTCAGGGGTCTGTGTGCCGTCGCCCATGGGCAGCGCCGCCGTCATGTAGAGCTCGCCGGCGCGGCCAACGCGGGTGATCAGGTCGTCGATCGGAATCTCCCGCAGGACGTCGCGGGCGCGCTGCGCCTTGCGCGCGTCACGCTGGATCATGCCGCCGTTCGCACGGCTGACCCGCGCAATCGGTTCGCCGGTCGCGAAATGGACGACGGTGTCGACGTCCATGCTGGTGTACGGCTCGCCCCAGCGCAGGATGGGAAGTTGGAGCATCAGTCCTTAGTTATAGCAGTCGTTCAGGCTTCCGGGTTCTCGCTGCTCGGTTCGTGTTCAGGTTCAGGTTCGGTTCGACGTTCGTGGTTCCTGTTCTGCGTTAGTCCGCCTGAAGGCGAACACTCCGCCGGCACTCTCCACAGTCGTACGTAGTGTCCGGCTTGAGCCGGACCCGTGCTCTCCTAATAAACCCCGACCGTCGTCGTCGAGGCGAAGCCGCGATAGGGGCGGACGCCGCTGACGCCGTCCCACGGGCACCGTTCGTACGGGCGGTTCCCGTTCGCCCTCGTCGCGTTCGAGGAAACCGGGGACGAAGAACTCATTCGTCAGCGTCGTCAGCTTCACGCGCCCGGTCTGTCCATACCCGACAACCGCGTTCTCGTCGTCGAAGTCGACCACCTCGATGACGGCGCGCGGCTGCGGCGGGTAATAGGCGATTTTGTAGCCGTTGTGCGGTCCCGACGGCGCGCTCGCGGCCAGCCCCATCAGCGTGTTGCCGTAGGTCGGCGTCATGTAGGCGCCGTCGAGCAGTTCCTCGTGCGCAAATCGGTTCCACTGGGGTGTGAACTCGGTGCCGCCGGAGAAAATGCCGGTGATCCCCATCTTCCGGATCGTCGTGCCCATCGATTCGAGCCGCAGCGCCAGCGCTTCGAGCAGCTTGGGCGTGGTGAACATGCACCGGATGTCATGGCCGGCCTGGAGAATCGTCACGGCCTGGTCGATGACGTGATCCTTGTAGGCCTGCAGGTGCTCGCTCCACCCCTTCTTAATCAGCTTGATCACCCATCGCGGGTCGAGATCGACACAGAAGCAGATGCCGCCGCCGCGGAACTGCGCCAGGTGCTCGACCGACAGGCGCAGCCGCCGCGGTCCCGAGGGTCCGAGCATCAGCCAGTTCGATCCCTTCGGAAAGTACTCGTCCGGCAGCGTCGCGCTGAACAGCTCGTAATCGGTTCGGAAGTCGGTACAGGCGACGCGAGTCTTCGGAATCCCGGTCGTGCCGCCGGTTTCAAATACGTAGACCGGTTGGTCAGCGAGTCCCCGCGGCACCCATCGCCGGACCGGGCCGCCGCGGAGCCATTCGTCCTGGAACGAACCCAGGCGGCGCACATCGGCGAAGGTGCGGATCTCGCGCCGCGGGTCCCACCCGAGTTTGGACGCGAAGTCGAGCCAGAAGGGGCAGCCGGTCGCGGGATCGAAATGCCAGCTGATGATGTCGCGGACGTGCGCGTCGAGCGCCTCGCGCGCGGAGTCCACTTGCGCGCCGGTCGCCGCGGCATTTGATGTCTGGGTCACCGTCATACGGGGCGGCAGTATAGCAGCCGGGACTGGTGCTACGATGCGCGGGCAGATGACCACTTCCCCGGGTACGGCCGCCGCTCCGGCACTCCCAGCCGCGCGATTGACCCCCGTTCAGTGGGCGATTTGCGGCGTCGCGGCGCTCGGCTTCGCCTTCGACAGTTACGAGCTGCTGATGCTGCCGCTGATTGTCAGGCCGGCGCTTGCCGATCTGCTTGGCGTAGCGCCCAACAGCCTCGAGGTGAACTCGTGGGTCGGGACTCTTCAGTACGTGCCCGCGGTCGCGGGCGGCGTGTTCGGGCTGCTCGGTGGTTACCTGACCGATCTCTTCGGCCGCCGGCGTGTGCTGGTGTGGAGCATCCTGCTCTACGCATTCTCGGCGCTCGCCGCCGGCTATTCCACCTCGGTACAGTGGTTCCTGTTCTGGCGCTGCTGCACGTTCGTCGGCGTCTGCGTGGAGTTCGTCGCCGCGGTGGCGTGGCTCTCCGAGCTTTTCACCGATCCCAAGCAGCGCGAGCGGGTGGTCGGTTATACGCAGGCGTTCGGCTCGATCGGCGGCTTGATGGTCACGGGTGCGTATTACCTGATCGTGACCTACGGGCAGTCGCTGCCGGAAGTACTGGGCGGACACGAGGCCTGGCGCTACACGCTCATGTCAGGCGTGATTCCGGCGATTCCCCTGATGCTGATCCGTCCGTTTCTGCCCGAGTCGCCGGCATGGGCGGCCAAGAAACGCGCCGGCACGCTGCGCCGCCCCAGCTTCGCGACACTGTTCACCCCGGCGTTCCGGCGGACGACGATCGTCACGACGATCATGATGGCGTGCGTCTATGCGGCGGCCTTCGGCGCCATTCAACAGATGCCGCGCATCGTGCCCGGATTGGCGGACGTGCAGGAGATGCCGCGGACGGCGCAGGAGCAGACGATCAGCGGCGTCCAGTCCTTCCAGGAATTCGGCGGCCTGGCCGGACGCATCCTGCTCGCCACGCTCGCGGCGATCATCATCAGCCGGCGCAAGTTGCTCTGGCTGTTCCAGGTACCGGGCCTGATCCTGCTGCCGATCGTCTACCTGCTGGTGCCGGACGTCGGCCTCACGCTCGCGCAGTGGGGCATCTTCATCGTCGGGCTGCTGACGATCGGTCAAATGAGTTTCTGGGGGAACTACCTGCCGCGCGTCTATCCGACCCACCTGCGCGGCACAGGCGAGAGTTTCGCGGCGAATGTGGGGGGCCGGATGATCGGCACCTTCGGGGCGCTCGTGACCGTGCAACTGGTTCCGCTCATGCCCGGCGCCACGGTTCCGATCAAGCTTGCGTACGCCGCGGCCGTCGTCGGCACCACGGCTTATGTGATCGGCTACGCCGCGAGCTTCTGGTTACCGGAACCTCAGAAGGCTGACCTGCCAGATTAGATTTGACGATCGATGATCGATGATTTGAGGATCGATGTGGTCATCGAATCATCGCGTCATCACTCCAGCGTTTGTCCATGGCGGCAACTCTTCGTTGTGCAGCAGCAGTGGTTGCGCCCGCGCGAAGCTCTCCTCTTCGCTGTCAGTTCCGGAGCCCTGCGGCGCCGCGTGGCGCGCGGAGCGTGCCGGACTCCGCGCCGGAGGACTGCCGTCACGACGTTGGCTGAAGCGTCACGCCTCTCGGTGGGTTGCGGAGCCGGCACACGGAGTCGAGATACCCGGCGTCGCTGGGCGACATATGAGCCGGCTAGAGCCGGCCCCCACAATCAACGAAAGTTCTCGCGGACCGTGAAGGTCCGCACCGTATTGGTGGTGTACCGAACCTAGTGGGCTGGGCGGAAGTACAACACCATGCCGGCGCCGGCCGACGCCAGGAGGAACCCGGCGTAGAGCAGCGGATTGACCGCGTCCTTGGGCGGGTTCATGGCCATCGAGACCAGCACGTTGACGATCGGTGCGCCACCGAATACGAGCGGCATTACATACACCGGCAATCCGCCGGCACGAAACGCCCAGATGATGCAGGCGGCGCCGGCCGCGCCGAGCGCACCCGCGATTGTCGCCGTCACCAGGCCGCTGGTGTTGAAGCCGGAAAGCCCGCCCTGCGCACCGAGCGCCGCGACCGGGATGATGACGCCGATCAGAAAGTACGCGACGCCCACGCAGAGCAGCGCCTTGAGCGGGTTGCCGAGCTGCGACTGTCCCTGGGCCAGGAGCACGCCGTACGCGCCCCACGACAGTACCGCCCCTGCCACGAAGATGAGCCACCCCATGCCTGTTGGCCTCGCTTGTTGTCTGTTCATCTGATGGGTTGAAACCAAACCGCGAGCATCTTACAACGGAGTATATTGGCTCACCGTGACTGAACGGACCCCGCTGGCACTGGCGGATCAGACGGAGGTGGGCAGCTACTTCGTGGCGACCTACCCGCCGTTTTCCGTCTGGACGACCGACGCCGTCGAACGCGACGCGCATGCGGCGCTGCAGGCGCCACCGGTTCCAGGCGTGCCACTCGGGCTCTACCTGCACATTCCGTTTTGCCGCAAGCGGTGCCACTTCTGCTACTTCCGCGTCTACACCGACAAGAACGCGCAGGAGGTCGGCGATTACCTCGACGTGCTCGCGCGCGAATGGGAGCTCTATGCTCGCCAGCCGGCCATCGCCGGGCGGCCGCTGAATTTCGTCTATTTCGGCGGCGGCACGCCCTCGTTCCTGTCGACCACGCAGCTCGGCGGCCTCGTGACGCGGCTGAAAGCCGTGGCCCCGTGGGACCGCGCGGAGGAAGTGACGTTCGAGTGCGAGCCCGGGACGTTGACCGAACCGAAGCTCGCCGCCATTCGCGCCATGGGCGTCACGCGCCTGAGTCTCGGCGTGGAGAATTTCAGCGACGAACTCCTGGAGCTGAATGGCCGGGCCCATCGATCGCCGGAGATCGGGCGCGCCTTCGCCTATGCGCGGTCGCTCGACTTCCCGCAGATCAACATCGACCTGATTGCCGGCATGCTTGGCGAAACCGACGCGAACTGGCAGGACTGCATCGACAAGACGCTCGCGCTCCAGCCGGACAGCGTCACCATCTACCAGATGGAGCTCCCCTACAACACCACGATCAGCGGCGACCTGATGAAGGGCACCGGCCGCTTCGCTCAGCCGGTCGCCGACTGGGCGACCAAGCGGCGCTGGGTGCAGGAGGCATTCGCCGCGCTCGAAGCCAGCGGCTATCACGTCGGCAGCGCCTACACGGCGGTCAAGGACAGGTCGCGCTCGCGGTTCGTCTATCGCGACCGGCTGTGGCAGGGCGCCGACATGGCCGGCCTCGGCGTCGCGTCGTTCGGGCACATCAACGGCGTGCACGTGCAGAACAAGGACACCTGGGAAACGTATGCCGAGGCCATCCGCCGCGACGAGCTGCCGCTGCACCGCGCCTACAAGCCCACCGACGAAGAACGGCTGATCCGCGAACTGATCCTCCAGCTGAAGCTGGGATCGATCAGGCCGCCCTACTTCCGCGAGAAGTACGGCGTGAACGTCCTCGACAGGTTCCGCGATCAATTCCGCGCGCTGGCCGAGAGCGGTGACCTCCAGGCCGCGACTGAACAGGTGGTGTCGCTCACCCGCAGCGGCCTGCTCCATGTGGACGCGCTCCTGGGCCGTTTCTTCCTGCCGCAGCACGCGGGGATTCGGTACACCTGACGCCGATGGCGAACCTGTCGTTCACACTTCTGGGTTCTCGCTTCCCGGTGCGTGTTCAGCTTCAGGTTCGGGCGGGCCTGAAGGCCCGCCTCTACGACCGGCTGCGTCGCTGGCACCCGCTGGAGCGGTAGAGGCGGACCTTCAGGTCCGCCCGCTTCGAACCAGGAAAATTGAACACGAACCGAGCATCGAGAACCCAGAAGCGTGAAGGACATGCCCGCACCAGTTTCTGAGCACCGGCTCCGCCGCCGCGTGCTGTTCTACGAGGCGGACCCGGCGGGCATCGTGCACTTCAGCTGGTTCTTCCGCTACATGGAGGAGGCGGAGCACGCGCTGTGGCGCGAAGCCGGCCTGAGCATCGCCCCCCGGGAGGGCGAGTTCGTTTTTCCGCGCATCAACGCGGCGTTCGACTATCACACCCCGCTGCGCTTCGAAGACGAGTTCGACGTCCACATCCGCGTCGCGGCGATGACTGACAAGACGATGCGGTATGCCTGCGTGCTGACGAGGGGGGCGACTAAGATCGCGACCGGGAGCCTGACGATCGTCTGCGCCACGCGGTACGGCGACGACATCAAGTCGGCGTCCTTTCCGCCCGCGATGGCGGCGCGGTTCGCGGTCGCGCCCGAGCCCGGGCGCGTCTAGATGCAGCGCCTCTCGCAACTGCTGAACGCCGTCTACGGGCGAAATCTCTTCTACACGCGCAAACTCGACGCGGCGGGCCTCGACGTCCGCGCGCTGAGTTTCCCTGACGATCTCCGGCGCCTGCCGCTGACGACGAAGGCGGAACTGGCGGAAGACCAGGCGGCGAACCCGCCTTGGGGCACCGCGCTGAGCGAACCGCTCGAAAAGTACACCCGCTACTGCCAGACGTCCTCGACAACTGGCCGGCCACTGCGCTGGATCGACACGAACGAGAGCTGGCAATGGGTCCTCGACTGCTGGAAAGAGGTGTACCGGGCCGCGCGCGTCGAGCCGGGCGATCGCGTGTTCTTTCCGTTCTCGTTCGGTCCGTTCCTCGGGTTCTGGGCAGGCTTCGAAGCCGGGTGCCAGATCGGACTGCACTGCGTCCCGGGCGGCGGCATGTCGAGCGCAATCCGGCTCGCGCTGATCGAGTCGGTCGGCGCGACCGTCGTCTGCTGCACGCCGACCTATGCGCTGCGGCTGGCGGAAATCGCGGCGCGGGAGCGGCCGGCGCATCCGCTGGCGGAAGGCCGGGTCCGACTGCTGATTGTCGCCGGCGAACCGGGCGGCAGCATCCCGGCGACGCGTGAGCGGATCGAACGCCAGTGGGGAGCCCGCGTCATCGACCACCACGGGCTGACGGAAGTCGGACCCGTCAGCTTCGAATGCTGGGAGTCCGCCGGCTTCCTGCACCTGAACGAGGCCGAATTCGTCTGCGAGGTGCTCGACCCGGCCACCGGCCGGGAGCTGCCTGACGGCGAAGCCGGCGAGCTCGTGATTACCAATCTCGGCCGTACGGCAAGCCCCGTCATCCGTTACCGCACCGGCGATATCGTCATCAGGCGGTCCGGGCCCTGCCCGTGCGGGCGCACGTGGGCCCGGCTCGAGGGTGGCATTCGCGCGCGCGCCGATGACATGATCAACATCCGCGGCGTCAACGTGTATCCGGCGGCGATCGAGTCGGTCGTCTATCGCTTTCCGGAAGTGATGGCCTTCCGATCGGTCGTCTCGACCTCGGGAGCGATGCCCTCGTTCCGGGTGGAAGTCGAGGTCGCGTCAACCGGCGATGCCGGTGCGGCAGCGGCGAGGATCGCGCACCAGCTCCGCGAGGCGCTCGGGCTGACGGTTCCGGTGCACGTCGTCGAGGCAGGCACGCTGCCGCGGTTCGAGATGAAGTCCCTTCGGTTCGTCGTGGAGGCGTGAGGACAGATGGCAGACGTCGTGGTGATTGGCGGCGGACCGGCAGGATCGACGGTGTCGACGCTACTCGCCCAGCAGGGATTCAAGGTTCAGCTGTTCGAACGTGAACGGTTCCCGCGCTTTCACATCGGCGAGTCGCTGATCCCGGAGACCTACTGGGTGCTGAAGCGGCTCAACATGCTGCCGAAGATGCAGGAGAGCCACTTCACCCGGAAGTACAGCGTGCAGTTCGTCAACTCCGCCGGCAAGGAATCGGCGCCGTTCTATTTCTGGGACAACAAGCCGCACGAGTGTTCGCAGACCTGGCAGGTGGTCCGCAGCGAGTTCGACACGATGATGCTGCAGAACGCGCGCGAGCATGGCGTCGAGGCGACCGAGGGCGTGCGCGTACACGAGGTCCTGTTCGAGGGGGATCGCGCGGTCGGCGTACGCATCCGTGACGACAGCGGTTTTCGCGACATCGGCGCCTCCGTCGTCGTCGACGCCAGCGGTCAGAACGGGCTGCTGATGAACAAGCTGAACCTGCGGGTGTGGGATCCGGTCCTGAACAAGGGCGCGATCTGGACCTACTGGGAAGGCGCGACGCGCGACGCCGGCCGCGACGCCGGCGCGACGCTCGTCATTCAGAACGGCAACCGGTCAGGCTGGTTCTGGTACATCCCGCTGCACGACAACGTCACCAGCATCGGCATCGTCGCGCCATTCGATTACCTGTTCAAGGGGCGCACCGATTATGCGAAGACCTACGACGAGGAAGTCGAGCTCTGCCCCGGCGTGAAGGAACGTGTCTCGAAGGCAAAGAAGGTGACCGGCTACTTCGCGACCAAGGACTACTCGTACCGGTCGAAGCAGGTCGCCGGCGAAGGCTGGGTACTCGTGGGCGACGCGTTCGGCTTTCTCGACCCGCTGTATTCCTCCGGGGTATTACTCGCCCTTCGATCCGGCGAGATGGCCGCCGACGCGATCGCCGAAGGACTGCGGAACAACAACACGTCCGCCGCGCAGCTCGGCAAGTGGGGCCAGGCCTTCAACGAAGGTGTAGATCGCATGCGCCGCCTGGTCTGTGAGTATTACGACGGCTTCAGCTTCGGCGGCATGGTCCGCCAGTACCCCGACCTGCGCGGCACGCTGACCGACCTGCTGATCGGCGATCTCTTCCACGACCGTGTGGACAAAGTGTGGGGCCCGCTCGAGTCGTTGTACGAGCCAGGAAAGAAACCAATACCGCGCTGGCACGAGGGCACGCCGGCCGTAAACGCGGCGAACAGAGCCAACGAGCTCACTCTGCCGGAGGGCCGCCGGCCGTAGTGCTGTTTCATCTGCTGCTGGCGCTCGCGGCCGTGATCCTCGTCGGCCGCCTGCTCAGCCCGATCTTCCGCGCCATCGGGCAGCCGCCGGTCATCGGCGAGGTCATCGCCGGCATCATGCTGGGACCGTCGCTCCTGGGACGCCTCGCCCCCGACGCCTATCAGTACATCCTCCCGGCCGACGTCGCTCCGCTGCTGGGAATGGTGGCCCAGGTGGGCGTCGTCCTCTACATGTTCCTCGTCGGCGTCGAACTCAATCCCGATGACGTCCGCCACCGCGTCCGCGCCACAATGACGCCGGCACTGGCAAGCGTCGCCGTCCCGTACGCGCTCGGCTTCGCCCTGGCTTTCTCCCTCCACGCGCGCTTCGCCCCTGTCGGCGTCTCGCCCATGCACTTCGCGCTGTTCATGGGCGTGGCTATGGCGATCACGGCCTTCCCGGTGCTGGCGCGGATTCTCTCGGACATCGGCATGACCCGCTCCGACCTCGGGGTGCGGGCCCTCACGTGCGCAGCCGTCGCCGATATCGCCGCGTGGTGCCTTCTCGCGCTCGTCATCGGCGCCGTCCATATGACCCCCGGCTCGGTGCTCGTGGTCGCCGCATTCCTGGCGGGCGTCGCCATTCCGCACGACAGCCGTCCCGCCCGCGCGCTGAATCGGTGGCTGTGGGCAGTGGTGACCGCCGTGCTGCTGCCGGCGTTCTTTGCCTTCACCGGCATGCGAACGCAAATTGACCTCGTCTCCGGGTCCGACTGGCTCCTGGTCGTGCTGATCATCGGTGTGGCCACCGCGGGAAAGTTTGGTGGCACCCTGCTCGGCGCGCGCCTGGCGGGCCTAGACTGGCGCACCGCCGCCGCGCTCGGCGTCCTGATGAACACCCGCGGCCTGATGGAGTTGATCGTGCTGAACGTGGGCCTCGACCTCGGCGTCATCTCGCCGACCCTCTACACGATGATGGTCCTGATGGCGCTGGCGACGACCATGGCGACAACGCCTGTCTTGCAGCGCGTCCTGGTGTCGCCCAGGGGGGTGGCGGGACCCGTCGTTGACGCCCCCGAGCGTTCTTGCTAAGGTCGTCGCTCCCGATGACCGCCAAGGCCGCCCCGAAACCCATCTACACCCATCTCTACGTGCAGGTGTTGATCGGCATCACGATCGGCGTCGCACTGGGCTACTTCTGGCCCGGCGCCGGCGCGGCCATGAAACCGCTCGGCGACGGTTTCATCCGGCTGATCCGGATGATCATCGCCCCGATCATCTTCGGTACCGTCGTCGTCGGCATCGCCAAGATGGGCGACATGAAGAACGTCGGGCGGATCGGCCTGACCGCGCTGATCTACTTCGAGATCGTCTCGACGCTGGCGCTGGTCATCGGCCTGATCGTCATCAATCTCGTGCAGCCGGGCGCGGGCATCAACGCCGACCCCGCGACGCTCGACGCCTCCGCCGTGAAGGCCTACGCGTCCTCGGCCCAGGCTCTGACTGCGACCGAGTTCCTGATGAACATCATTCCGGCGACGGTCGTGGGCGCGTTCGCGAGCGGCGAAATCCTGCAGGTGCTGTTCTTCTCGGTCCTGTTCGGCCTCGCGCTTGCTCCACTTCGGCGAGAAGGGCCGCGGCCTGGTGGGCATCATCGACGAAGTCACGCACGCGCTGTTCGGCGTCGTGGCACTGATCATGCGGGCCGCGCCCGATCGGCGCCTTCGGCGCAATGGCGTTCACCATCGGCCAGTACGGCATCGGCACGCTGTTCTCGCTCGGCAAGCTGATGGCGGCGTTCTATATGACGTGCCTGCTGTTCATCTTCGTCGTGCTCGGCAGCATCGCCGCCTGGGCCGGCTTCAGCATCTTCAAGTTCATCAGGCACATCAAGGAAGAGCTGCTGATCGTGCTCGGCACCGCGTCGTCTGAGACCGTGCTGCCGCGCATGATGGCCAAGCTCGAACATCTCGGCTGTTCGAAGTCGGTCGTCGGCCTCGCCATCCCGACCGGTTATTCCTTCAACCTCGACGGCACATCGATTTACATGACGATGGGCGCGATCTTCATCGCGCAGGCCACCAATGCGGACCTGTCGCTCGGCCAGCAGCTTGGGGTCCTGGCCGTGCTGCTCCTGACGTCGAAGGGCGCGGCCGCCGTGACCGGCGGCGGGTTCGTGACGCTGGCGGCGACCCTTGCGACGATCCCCACCATTCCGGTCGCCGGGCTGGCGCTGATTGTCGGCATCGATCGCTTCATGTCGGAAGCGCGGTCGTTGACAAACCTGATTGGCAACGGCGTCGCCACGATCGTCATCGCCAAGTGGGATGGATCGCTCAACGCCCGCCGCATGAACCGCGTCCTGAACGGTCAGTCCGCGGATCCTGACGAAGAGAGCGACGAGCCCGAGCGCCTGCTCGTCGCCGAGGCGCACGGGGGGGCCAAAGCAGGCGCCCGGTTACGCTGAGCTAGACACGATCGATCGACCACGACGGTCGCGACGTTTTTGACGTTACCGCGGATTTCCGATTTGGTCGTGGTGCCGTGCCCGCAAAACAGGCTCGGATCCCGACCCAAGAGCTCTGGTGGTATAGGATCGACCGATCAAGGCTCATCAAGTCGGAAATGTCGATTGAACATCGCACCGCCAGCCAAGCCGCGCGTCCTCCTAGCCAACGATCCCATCGCATTTCTGGAATCGGTCACCCGCCTGCTTGCTGCCGCCTTTGACATCGTGGCCCTTGCGGGGGACCGCTTTCAGACGGATGCGCGCGACATCAACTGAGGAGGCCACATGAGCTTCGGCACTCCATCGCACCAAGACAGCTATGAGCGGTTCCGGCTCGTGGCGGATAGCCTGCCGCTACTCGTCTGGATTTCTGGCCCCGACAAGCGCTGCACCTATTTCAACAAGCCGTGGCTCGACTTCACCGGGCGACCCCTCGAGTCCGAGATCGGCGATGGTTGGGCGGACGGTATACACGCCGCAGATCTGCAGCATTGCCTGGACACGTACTCCCGCGCCTTCGACCATCGTGAACCGTTCATCATGGAATATCGGCTTCGGCGGCATGACGGCGAATACCGGTGGGTCCTCGACAATGCGACGCCGCTGTTCGATTCCGACGGTTCGTTCGCTGGTTACATCGGCGCGTGCTTCGACGTGACGGAGTTCAGGCGCGCTGAAGCCGAGCGCAACGTCGCCAACGATCGGCTCCGGCTGGCGATGGAGTCGGGCAAGTCCGTGGGCTGGGAATGGGATCTCAAGACGAACCGCGATACTTGGTTCGGCGACCTGTCGACCATCTTCGGCATTCCCTCCAGTATCTACGTCGGACACGTCGAAGATTTCCGTCGTTCGGTGCATCCAGAAGACCGGGGCCTGGTCTGGAAGGCCGTCAAGGACGCACTCGAGAGCCGCTCACCTTACGCGGCGGAGTTCCGCGTCTTGTGGTCCAACGGAACGGTGCGATGGGTGGCAGCCAAGGGCCAGTTCTACTATTCTCCCGGCGGCGACGCGGAGCGGATGCTGGGCATGGCCGTGGACATCACCGAACGCAAGGACGCCGAGGAATCACTGCGGCGCAAGGAGATGGAGCTCAAGGAAGCCCAGCGCCTCGCTGGAGTTGGAAGCTGGCAGTGGGATCCGGATACCGACACGGTCGTGTGGTCCGAGGAGCTTTATCGCATCGCCGGCCGCGATCCGAGCTTGCCGGCCGTGAATTACGAGGAACACTCACAGCTCTATACCCGCGAGAGCTGGGACCGGCTGCGGGGCGCCGTCGAAACGGCCCTCCATACCGGCGCACCCTACGAACTCGTCTTGGAGATGGTCCGCGCCGATGGCACGCACCGATGGGTTACCGCACGCGGAGAGGCCCACCGTGATTCCACCGGCCACATCGCGCGGCTCCGCGGCACGGTCCAGGACATCACGGAGCGCAAGCTTGCCGAAGAAGCGCTGTCCAGCGTGAACGGCCGTCTCATCGAGGCCCAGGAGTCAGAGCGCGCCAGGATCGCCAGAGACCTGCACGACGACATCGGTCAACGCCTCGCATTGCTGACGATGGAGCTGGAACAGGTGAAAAGACTACTGCCGGATTCCTCGGGTGGTGAGGCCCCAGGCTGCCTGGACGCGCTTCAGAAGCAGACCGCGGAGATCATTGCTGATGTGCAGGCGCTGTCACACCAACTGCACCCGCCACGGCTGCTGCATCTGGGCGTTGTGGCGGCAATGCAGGG
This sequence comes from uncultured Acidobacteriota bacterium, assembly GCA_963750995.1. Lineage (GTDB taxonomy): Bacteria > Acidobacteriota > Vicinamibacteria > Vicinamibacterales > UBA2999 > CAVVST01. The sequence goes on from CAVVST010000002.1 coordinate 388,214, forward strand.
TTTCTGTGGAGAAATCTCAGGGCAGAAAAGCGCCGAGATTGATTTCCGCTACGAGAACGTTCCGGCCAATGTACCGCCTGACGTGTCGCTCTGTCTCTTCCGGGTCCTCCAGGAAGCCCTGCACAACGCGGTGCGACACAGCCGGGTCCGGCAGTTCGATGTGCATCTTCGCGGAACCGGGGACGCCGTCGATCTCACCGTTCGTGATGAAGGCGTTGGCTTCGACGTCGATATGGCGAATCGAGGCCTGGGACTCGGCCTGACCAGCATGAAGGAACGTCTGAAGCTGGTAGGCGGCGAGCTGTTCATCGAGTCGCAATCGACACGTGGCACCACCGTTCTGGCCCGCGCGCCGGTTCGGCGAAGCTAGGCCGCAGCGACAAGATCGCGGACCGTCATTTTCGAGATTAAGGTCTAACTGTCGTCGTGCACGTCGTGTTCGTCGTGGTTCAACCTGGTCGCTTTGTGTTTTGGGCAAAACAGGGAGAGAATCTCCGGCAGCGGAGGAAGACGATGAAACCCCACACGCTCGGGATACTCGTCGCAGGCTGGATGTTGTCTTGCGCGGCGGCGCCCGTGGCGGCGCACCATTCGTTTGCCGCGGAGTTCGATTCCAACAAGCCGGTCAAGCTGACCGGCACCATTACCAAGGTGGAATTCCAGAATCCGCACATCTACTTCTACATCGACGTGAAAGAGGCCGACGGCAGCGTCGTGAACTACGCGGTCGAAGGCGGCACGCCGAATCAACTCCGGCGGCAGGGCTGGGGCCGCGACTCGCTGAAGATCGGCGAGACCATTACGGTTGAGGGCTTCGGCGCGAGGAAGGCCGACGCGCGCGTCGTCAACGGCCGCACAGTGATCCTGGCGGACGGCCGGCGGGTATTCGGCTTCAGCGGCGCCGGCGAGCCCGGCACCAACCCCTGACGTTCAACAGGAGGAGCATCGCCATGACCCGGCGCCTCTGTTCCCTCGTCGCCATTGCTGCCTCAATCTGCGCTACCGGCGCGTCCGTGGCGGCGCAGCAAGGCGGGCGCGGCAATCAGCCGCCGGCGGCCACCGATCGGCTGGAAGCGCCCAAGCCCAAGCCGGTCGGCGCCTGGTGGCACACCGGCGGATCGGCCGAGCGCCAGGCCGGGCGCGCCGATCTGACCGGCGTGTGGTTTGGCGGTGCGAGCGGCGATCTCGCAAAATCGACGCAGCCTGGGCAGGAGCTGATGCTGACGCCGTACGGCAAGGAGCGCTGGGACAGCGTCGACCACGCGAAAGACCCCAACACCGCGTGCCTGCCGCCAGGACCGGCACGGATGATCATGATGGCCCACCCGGCGATGATCGTGCAGCGCCCCGACGTCGTCACGATCCTGACGGAATCGCAGCGCACCTACCGCATCATCTACACGGACGGACGCGGGCACCCGCACGACATCGCCGACTATCCCGAGTGGATGGGCAGCTCGATCGGCAAGTGGGACGGCGACACGCTGGTGGTCGATACCGTCGGCATCAACGATCGGTCGTGGCTCGACACCGCGGGCCATGAACACAGTGAAAAGCTGCGAATGACCGAGCGGTTCCGGCTTGCCGACCCGAACACGCTGGAGCACGTGGTGACCTACGACGACCCGGTGTTCTTCGTGAAGCCGTTCACCACCCGGCGGCTGTTCAAGCGCCAGGTCGGCGACCGGATCATGGACCACTCCTGCCTCGAGAACGAGAAGGACTCGGGGCTTCTCGTTCCGACGCTCGGCGACGCCGGGCGCTGATCCCGCGCCGGCATTGCCGAACTGCGACAACTGCGGCGCATCGCTGCGGATCGACCGCGACCGCGGTGTCTTCGTCTGCGACCATTGCGGAAGTGAGCAGGACACGCCCGCCGCAATCGCGCACATCGAATTGCTGGACGAGACGTCGGAGTCGTGCCCGATCTGTGCAACCCCGCTTTCCACGAGTCGGCTCGACGGCTATTCGCTGCTCTGCTGCGCCCGCTGCTTCGGCATGCTGATCTCGATGAACCATTTCACCGCCGTGATCGACGCCTTGCGCGCGCGGGAAATACGGGCGTTCCGGATTGCGCTGCCCCGCCGCCAGGACCCTGCCGGGCGGGTCATCACATGTCCGTCGTGCGCTCAGCCGATGCACGGGCATATCTACGCGGGACCCGGGAACGTCGTCATCGACAGCTGTGAACGCTGCCAGGTGAACTGGCTGGATTCAGGCGAGCTGCGCCGGATCGCGGTTGCGCCGGACGGATAGGCCTACCGGGCACCCAACCGATACAAGTGACTCTGGGTGCGAACCAGGATCGACGCGTCGAACACCGCCATCGAGGCGAGCGTCGCGCCATCGAGCACGTTGGTCGCCAGCTTCTGAAACGTCCTGCCTGGCGCAATCACCGTCGCCACGCCTTCTTCACTGAGGAAGTAGATCCGCCCGGCGGCGAAGACAGGCGAGGCCGAGTGATTGCCTCCGATTCGCTGCTGCCAGTGCACCGTTCCGGTTACGGCATCGACACAGGTGACGATTCCCAGGTCGCTGACGACATAGAGCTCGCCTCCGACCAGCAGCGGCGACGGCGTGTACGGCGCGCCGCGGGTCAGCCGCCAGGCCACATGCGTCCTGGTGACATCCCCCTTTCCATCGGCGCGCACCGCGATCAGTGAAGGCTGCTGAAATCCGGTCGCCACGTACACCAGGCCGTGGCCGTAAACCGGACGAGGCACGTTGGAAAACCCGTCGTCGTAATTCACTCTCCAGATTTCTTCCCCGGAAGAGGGATCGTACGCAGCGGCGCGGTAGGCCCCCACGCTGATGATCTGGTCACGCTCACCGACGCGGATAACAAGCGGCGTGGAATACGCCTGGTCGAACGGAAACCGGCGCTGCCGCTTCCATCGCGTCTTGCCCGTCGCCTTGTCCAGCGCAATGACGTACGCCTCGTCGCTGCCGTCGCAGCTGACGATCAGCAAATCCCTGTACACGATCGGGGAACCGCCGTTCCCGTGCTGAGACTGGTACGACAACCGGGTCTTCCACACGATCTCGCCGGACATCGTCAGCGCCGCAGTACCGGCCGCGCCGAAATGCACGAACACCCGATCGCCTTCGACCACCGGAGTCGGGGATGCATGGCTGTTCTTGAGATTCAGGAGATCCGACTCCCGCACGTGGAAGACTTCGATATTCACCACTTCCCGCCCGGTGTCGGCGTCGTACGCCACGGCGCGAAGCGACGTCCCGTTCCGTGCGCTGATGGCCGTCGTCAGCCACACGCGGCCGCCATCAACGACGGGCGAAGACCATCCTCGACCCGGCACCGGCGTCTTCCAGAGGACGTTGCGCGACTCGCTCCACTCGAGCGGCGTGGCGGACGCGGTCGAGTGTCCCTGGCCGGTCGGCCCGCGGAACTCAGTCCAGCGTTCAGACTGCGCCGCAAACGCCGCGGCGTGCCACAGCAGAACCACGCCGAGAGCGACAATCCGGATGACCATCACGACAGCCAGCCATCAGCGCAAATCCGCCTGGAGTGGTGCCAGGTGCTGGGCGGCGATCTCGAACCTGGTCGGAAACTCGGCCGCCAGCTTCGAGCTGTGGGTCACCACGATGAGGATGTTCTGCTGGCGGCGATGGAGATCGAGCAGCAGCGACGCGACCGCCGCCGCTGAGGCCTGGTCGAGATTCCCCGTCGGCTCGTCGCACAGCAGCAGGCGGGGTTTTCGTATCAACGCGCGGGCAATGGCGACCCGCTGCTTCTCGCCGCCTGACAGTTCCCCCGGACGGTGATCGATGCGATCGGCAAGGCCGACCTGCTCGACCAGCGACCGCGCGAGCTGGGTGTCGTCGCCAGCGCTCCCCTTGGCCACGAGCGTGGGCACGAGGACGTTCTCGAGCACCGAGCACTGCGGCAGCAGGCAGTGATCCTGGAATACGAACCCGATTTCGCTGTTGCGGAAGTCGGCCAGCGCGGCCGGCGCCAGCTGAAACGGGTTGCGCCCGCCGAGGCTGACCGTGCCGGAGGAGGGCGGCTCCAGCGCGCCGAGGATGTACAGCAGCGAGCTCTTGCCGCTTCCTGAGGGGCCGGTGATGGCGGCGGCTTCCCCGGCTTCAGTGAGAACGAGACGTCCGAGATCACGGTCAGCGGACCGCGCGGGGTCGCATACTGCTTCGTCACGTTCGCGACGACGAGCCCGCCCGGGGCCAGGATCGAGGGACACGGTCAGGCAACCGACTCGTTGAGGGACCGTCCGGTCCGCAGCGCGCTGGTACAGACCTCGAGCAGCCGCTCGGCGGCGTGCGCGATGGAATAGTGGGCACGGACGCCGTCGAACGCCCGCTGAGCCAGCGTGTCGCGCAACGCCTGGTCGCTCCAGAGCTGGTACAAGCCGTCGGCGAGCTTCTCGGGATCATCCGGATCGACCAGGAGTCCGCCCGCGGTGCGTTCGACGATTTCGGTGAAGGCCCCTCGTCTGGGCTGCACCACCGGCACGCCGGCCGCCATCGATTCGAGCACGGACATGCCCTTTGGCTCGTCGTAGGTTGCCGGGACCGAGAACACGTCGACGCCGCGGAGAAACGCGAGCTTGCCGGCGCGGTCCAGTGAACCCCGGTAGGCGAACTCCTCGGACAGGCCCGCGCTCGTGATCGCCTTTGCCGCATCGTCGAGATAGGCCCGGGCGGAAGCCGCCATCGTGCCGGCGGCCTCGAGCCGCATACGCGCGTCGCCGGTGCGGCGGCGAAGTCGTACATACGCATCGGTCAGGAGGTGCAGGCCCTTCTCGGGAGCGATGCGCGCGAAATACCCGACGGTGAACGGCGCCGGATCGGACTGCCGGCGATCGTAACCATCGAGCGTGATTCCGAGCGGGACGACGCTGATGCTCGACGGCGGAATCTCGAGGTAGCGGCTCATGAAACCGGCGCAGTAGTCGCTTACGGCGATGAACCGATCGACGGTCGGCACGCGCCGGCGAATCATCGCCAGCGCCTGCTCGCGATACGGAGGCACGAGCGCGTCGAGAAACAGCTCCTCCCCCTGGAGGGTGCACAGGACCGGACGATTGAAGGCCCGCTTCAACGGCGCGGCCAGCGAAATCAGCAGCGAGTTGGGCAACGTGATGACGTCGGGCAGCGGCTCGTCCCGGATCCACGCGTCGAGCTTCTCGAACTCCTTGCGCAGCAGCCCGCCTTCGCCCTCCAGCATCGAGATCGTCAGATCGCCCAGCATCCGCGCGTCGGTGGAAATGGCGCGGCTGGCAAATGCCCCGATGACGCGCGGGGAGTCCCACAGGCGGTCGAGGAAGCGCGGCGTCCTTCTGAACAATGCCGAGTGCTGCTGAAGGTAGACGCTGATGCCGCCAAAAAGCACGTGCCGGCGGCTGACATTCGGCTCGTCAGGTGACGTGGGGGTGTAGACCGGGACGAGCGTCACCTCGTGACCGCGCGCGAGCAGCTCGCGGGCAAGCGCGTTGTCGCGCGTGCAGCTGCCGCAGAACATCCCGGCGGCGCCGGCAGTGATCTGCAAGATCTTCATGGCGCGATCGGCAGCGGTTTCATCGGCTGGCCCTATATACTACGGCGCCGATGGGCCTTATCGACGCCGTGGCCGGGTCGCTCCTCCTCGCCGCCTTGAGCACGGCCGGCGATTTCATCTGGGCCACATGGATCACGTCGAGCCGGGCGGTATTCGGCTTCATCCATGGCGCGGTGCTCTTTCTGGCCATCGGCCTTTTCCTGGGCAGCGTCGCCGGGCGCCCCTTACCCGGTGCCCTGGCTGGCGCGTGCATCGGTGGGTTGGCCGCGGGCCTCTACTATGTGCTGTCGCCGGTGCTCGGCTTCAGCGCAATGGTCGTCGTGTGGATGCTGGTCTGGATCGCGCTTGCCGCCATTTATGGAAGCTTGAACGCGCCGCGGCTCGACACCCGCACGCGCCACGACGTTCGCGTCAACCTCGGCGCCGTTATCGGCCGCGGCATCATCGCGGCGGTGGCGTCGGGATTGGCCTTCTATTCAATCTCCGGGATCTGGCGGCCCTTCAATCCCCAGGGAGCGGGATTACGCGATCCACTTCGCAGCCTGGACGCTCGCGTATTTCCCGGGATTCGCCGCGCTCCTGCTGACGCGACGACGGTAACTGGCTAGTACGCGCGCTCGTACAGCGCGCGGGCGGCGGCAGCGTCAAACGGTCTCGGATTGAACGTCCCGGTCCACTGCGTCGCCGCATCGGCGGCCAGTGCAGGAAGATCCTCCTTCATCACACCGACAGCGGTGAGCGTCGACGGCAGTCCGCCGGCCCGTGCGAGGGCCTCGAGGCGGCCCGCCAGGCGTTCCGCTGCATTTTTCCCCGGATCCAGCCCGGCAATCCGAAGAAGCTCGTGGTAGCGATCGCCGACGTGGTCCGCGTTCCACCGCACCACGTGCGGAAGCATCACGCCGATGGCAACGCCGTGCGTTGTTCCGTACCGGGCAGTCAGCGGGTTGGCGCACGCATGCGTGGCGCCGAGCATGGACTGCTCGATGGCGATGCCGGCGGTGTGCGCCCCGAACAGCATCGCGCCCCTCGCTTCGAGGTCGTTTGGCGCCGCGATGACCCGCTCGTAGTGCGACTCGAGCAGGAGCCAGGCATCGCGCGCAAACAGATCGGACATGGGCGTCCGCTTCGAGGTGACGTACGACTCGACGGCATGGGAGATCGCGTCGTAGCCGGCGACGGCGGTCACCTCGCGCGGCTGGGTGACGGTCAGGACCGGATCGAGAATGGCCGCGCGGAATGCCGCTTTCGGATCCCCGCACGCCATCTTCGCGTGCGTCTCGGCATCGGAGATGATCGCGTACGATTGCGCGTCGCTGCCGGTACCGGCGGTCGTCGGCACGGCGATCATCGGCAGCATGGGCCGCGACGCCTTGCCGTAACCGCGGTAGTCGCGAATGTGGCCGCCGTTGGTCAGGACGAAGTTGATCCCCTTGGCGCAGTCGAGCGTACCTGCCGCCGCCGATGGCCACCAGGACGTCCGCCTTCGACGCCGCGGCGACGGCACGTCCGGCTTCGATCATCAGGCTGTCGGGGCTGGCCGCGAAATCCTGGAAACGCCAGGTGTCGACGCCGGCCGCCTGCAGCAGCCGCTCGGCGCGCTCGACGTGTCCCGTAGCGATGACGCCCGGATCAGAAACGACCAGCGCCCGCGTCGCGTCGACGTCGCGCGCGAGTTCGCCGACGCGCGACAGGGCGTCCGGTCCGAACACGACCCGTGTCCGGGCGCTGAAATCACAAGGAGTCATCCGGGTCTGAGGATCGATGTAATGGCTCACGCGTAACCTCCGTGCCGGTCCCGATCGCCAGGCCCGCGACCGGCTACCAGCGACGAGGGACAGGCTATTGGTCGAGGCGGAGGAAAATCGGACGCAGCCGGGCGGCGCTCTCGCCGAGCGACTCGGGCAAGACCCGCGTGTCGCCGACGACCGTCATGAAGTTGGTATCGCCGCCCCAGCGCGGCACCACGTGGATGTGGACGTGATCCAGCACGCCCGCGCCGGCCGACTTCCCCAGGTTGACGCCGATGTTGAACCCCTGCGGCCGGTACGCCTCGCCAAGCGCGAGTTCGCACCGCTGGGCCAACACACCCACCTCGACCATCTCCTCCGGCGTGAGCGCGGCGAGGCTGCCGACGTGCCGGCGCGGCACGACCATGAGGTGGCCGTTGTTGTAGGGATACAGGTTGAGAATGACGTAGCACGCGCGTCCCTCGAAGACCACCAGGGATGCGTGTTCAGGAGGCTGGGACTCCGGGCAGAAGATACAGCCGGCGTCCGGATCGGTGCGCGTGATGTATTCCAGCCGCCAGGGGGACCAGAGACGGTCCACCGTTAGAGCGCGACGGCGCCGGGGAGCTGGGCGGGGCTCGCGCTTTCGAGCGACGCCTCCGCTTCCCGGTTGATCAGATCCTTCAGTTCCTTGCCGGGCTTGAAGTAGGGCACTTTCTTCGGCGGCACGTCCACCTTGTCGCCGGTCTTGGGATTGCGGCCCTTGCGCGGCTCGCGCTTCCGCAGCCGGAAGCTGCCGAAGCCGCGCAGCTCGATCTTCTCACCGCGGTGCAGCGCCTCGATGATGCTCTTGAATACGGTGTCGACAATGACTTCGGAATGCTTCTTGGTGAGATCGGAGACGCGGGAGACTTCCTCCACGAGCTCCGCCTTGGTCATGCTGCCGCCAGCTGTAATCATTCAGCCCTACCGGTTCTTGAAGTGATCGCCGAGAGTTGCCGTGCCGGTCCCTTCGCTCTCCGAGTACGACTCCCAGTCGGTACGGTAGTCGTCCGACTTCAGCGCGCGGATACTGAGGCCGATCTTCCGCTCCGACGGGCTCAGCTTGATGATCTTCATCTGGTAGCTGTTGCCCACCTGGAGGTCGATCTTCTCGCCGCCATGCGAGTCGTCGAACTCCGACACGTGGATCAGGCCTTCAATCCCCTCGTCCAGCTCGACGAACGCGCCGAAGTTGGTCATGCGCGTGACCTTGCCCTCGACGGTGGCGCCCACCTGGTGGCGTGAGAAGAAGTCGTCCCAGATGTCGGTGGCGAGCTGCTTCAGGCCGAGCGACAGCCGCTGGTTCTCGGCGTCGATGCTGAGCACCATCGCATCGACGACGTCGCCCTTCTTGAGCACTTCCGACGGGTGCTTGATCCGCTTGCTCCACGACATGTCGGAGATGTGGATCAGGCCGTCGATGTCCTCCTCGACTTCGACGAACGCGCCGAACTCGGTGAGGTTGCGGACCTTGCCCTTGATGCGGGTGCCGACCGGGTACTTCTCAGCGAGCTCGTGCCACGGGTTGCTCTCGACCTGCTTCAGCCCGAGCGAGATGCGCCGCGCCGCCGGATCCACGCCGAGCACCATTGCGTCGACGCTGTCGCCGACGTTCAGGATCTTCGAGGGATGCTTGACGCGCTTGCTCCACGACATCTCGGAGACGTGGATCAGGCCTTCGACGCCCGCTTCCAGCTCCACGAAGGCGCCGTAGTCGGTGAGGCTGACGACCTTGCCGCCCATGCGCGCGCCGACCGGGTAGCGCTCCTGCACCGTCGCCCACGGATCCTGCACCAGCTGCTTGTGGCCGAGCGAGACGCGCTCGGTGGACGGGTCGTACTTGAGGACGATGACGTCCACTTCGTCGTTGACCTTGAACAGCTCCGACGGGTGGCCGACGCGCCCCCACGACATGTCGGTGATGTGGAGCAGGCCGTCGATGCCGCCCAGGTCGATGAACGCGCCGTAGTCGGTGATGTTCTTGACGGTCCCGCGCAGCACCTTGCCTTCGGCGAGCGTCTCGAGCGTCGTCTTCTTCTTCTCGGCGTTCTCTTCCTCGAGCAGCGCCTTGCGCGACAGGACGATGTTGCCGCGCTTCTTGTTCACCTTGATCACGCGCATCCGGAGCTCCTGCCCCTTCAGCGCGTCGAGGTTGCGGACCGGCCGCACGTCGATCTGTGAACCGGGAAGGAACGCGCGGACGCCGATGTCCACTGCGAGACCGCCCTTGATCCGCTCGATGACGCGGCCGATGACGACCTTGCGATCGGTGTAGGCCTTCTCGACCTCGTCCCAGATCTTCATCTTCTCGGCCTTCTCGCGCGAGAGGACGATGTGGCCTTCGCGATCCTCGGTACGTTCGAGCAGCACGTCGACCACGTCGCCCGCCTGCACGGTGATCTGGCCGGTCTCGTCGAGGAACTCGTTGATCTGGATGAGGCCTTCGGACTTGTAGCCGACGTCGACGACGACGGCGGTCTCGGTGACCTTGAGGACGGTACCTTTGACGACTTCCCCTTCCGCCATGTTGCGGAAGCTGTCGTCATAGATGTCGAGCATGGCCGCGAATTCCTTCGGGTCCATGTCTTCGTGATGCATCGGCTTGAAAGCCGGACCGGCGGGCTTGCCTGCCCGGGTGCGTGCCGCTGCGCCGGGCTGTTCGCCCACTTTCTCGGGCGTTGCCAACCCGTTGTCTACGTTCGCCATTCCTTGCGCGTCCTCCTCGGTCGTGATATGCAACGGCGGTGAGACACAGCGCTCTCAGGATTTGATCAGTCGCCAGGCAACGCGATCGCCGCATCGCTGGCTCGTCGGGTTCACTGTGAGCGATTGTTCAGCGCCGATAAGACTAAGAGGATAAGTCACTTATCGGCAAACTGTCAAGGTTGCGGAAAGGATAACGCGATGGCCAAACGCAAGGCCGCCCGGACGGCGGGGCGCAAGAAAACCTCGGCGAAGCGGGCCGCGCGCAAGGCCGCGCCCAGGCGGGCGCGGAAAGCCGCACGTCGTCGATCGGCCGGCCCGGCCAAGAAACGCGCCGCACCGAAGGCTCGCAAGGCGGTCGCCCGCAAGGGGTTACGGAAGACAGCTCGAAAAGCGGCACCGAAGGCGGCCCGGAAGGTGGCTCGAAAGACGGCCCCAAAGAGCGCACGACGATCGGCGCGCCCCGCGGCCGTGCGACAGATCATCGCGCGGAAAGCCCCGGCTCTCAATCGCGAGCGGCGGATCGTGCAGGACGAGGATATCGTGCCGACGCCGCCCTCCTCTCTCGACCTGGACCGTTCGGCCTCAGCCGCCCGGAGCGGCCGGCGTGAGCTGTCGGAGAAATTCCAGCAGCACACCGAGACAAGCCCGGCTATAACCGGCGGCGATATCGACGCGGACTGGGAATCGGCGTACTCGGTTGGCGACGAGGCGCCCGGCGGCGACAACCCCACTCCGGACCAGGACATCGTCGACGACATCGGCAAGGCGCTCGGCGTCCAGTACCGAGGACAACGAGGAGTTGAAGAGCGAGAAAAAGATCAGCGACCGTGACAAGAAGCGATGGGAACTCGACCCGGCGTCAGCCGAGGACTACAACGAGCACGACGAAGACTGATCCCGGTCAGATTACGCCCCGGTCACGGAAGGAGTGGCGTGCGTGGCTGCGCAAGCACCACGCCGCCGCGGCCGGCATCTGGCTGTGTTTCGCGAAGAAGGCCAGCGGCCTTCCCACCGTCAGCTACAACGACGCCGTCGAAGAGGCGCTCTGCTTCGGCTGGATCGACGGGCTGATGCGGCCTGTGGACGCCACCTTCTACATGCAGCTCTTCACGCCGCGAAAGCCGAAGAGCACGTGGGCGCAGTCGAACAAGACGCGCGTCGCCAGGCTGATCGACGAAGGACTGATGACGCCCGCCGGCCTCGCGGCGGTCGAGGCAGCGAAGGCCTGCGGCAGCTGGGACGCGCTGACGGCGGTCGAGTCCCTGGCCATCCCACCCGAGCTGCGAAAAGCGATCAACGCCGACGCGCGCGCGAAGAAACACTGGCCGGCGTTGACTGAGAGCCAGCGGAAGCAGTTCCTCTACTACCTGGCGAGCGCGAAACGCACCGAGACCCGCGAGAAACGCATCCGCGAGATCGTGTCGTTCGCGGCGCGAAAGATCACCCCCGGCCAGGCGTACAAGGCGCGCCGCCGTCAGCGCGCCGACACCACGTAGCCGATCGCTCAGTGGGTCTTGTTCTTGACGAGGTCGAGCACGGTCGCGACCACGCGGTCGATCGGCATGGCCGTCGTGTCGATGTAGGTGGCGTCGGGCGCGACGGTCAACGGCGAGACCTTGCGCGTCGTGTCGGACGCGTCGCGTGCCTTGATCGCCTCGGCGACCGCGGCCTGGCCGGCCTGGCTGCCGGCGTGCGCGGCGTCGTTCGCCCGGCGACGCGCCCGCTCTTCCTCGGACGCGTCGAGATAGATCTTCACATCGGCGTCCGGGAACACGACCGTCCCGATGTCACGCCCTTCCATCACAACGCCGCCGCCTTCGCCGTACCCGCGCTGACGCGCCACGAGAATCTCGCGCACGCGCGCCAGCCGCGCCACCGCCGCCGCGGCTTTGTCCATCTCCGGCGTTCGAATCGCGCGCGTCACATCGTGCCCATCGATCGACACGACGCCGTCTTCGACGCCGATTGCCGCGTGGCGGGCAACGCTCGCCACGCCCGCCTCGTCATCGAGCGCCACGCCGTCGTGCGTCGCCATCCACGCGACGGCGCGGTACATGGCGCCGGTATCGATGTGGCGATAGCCCAGTTGCTGCGCCAGCGTACGCGCAATCGTGCCCTTGCCCGCGCCCGACGGCCCATCGATCGCGATGATCAACTTCTTCATTTGCGATTTGCGATTTGCGATCGGTGATTGGGGAGAAATCACACATCACCAACCACAAATCACAAATCAACCGCAATGCTAACATGCGCGATTGATGCGATCGCGTCCGCTCGCCGCGTTTACCGCCGTCATCCTCGTCATTGGCGGGACGGTGTACATCGCGGCGCCCTATGCTCGCGCGGCGTCACTCTTCGTGCGGGCGGCGAATCTCGGCGGCCGTACCGGAAGCGTTCGCCAATGCGATGGCCCAGCCGGTCACCGCGATGCCGCGGCACATGGTGCCTACCCGCCAGGGCGAGGTTGCCGCGCAGTGGTATCGACCGGATGGGCGCGTGCGGCGCGCTACCCTGCTCGTGCCGGGCGTCCATTCGATGGGCATTGCCGAGCCGCGCCTCACAGCGCTCGCCCAGGATCTCGCCGGCAGCGGCGTGGCGGTGATGACGATGGCGCTGCCCGACCTGATCGGATATCAGATCACAGCTCGATCCGCCGACGTGATCGAAGACGCGGTGAAGTGGATGGCGGCACAGCCCGAACTCGCACCCGACGGCCGCGTCGGCATGGTGGGGATCAGCTTTGCCGGCGGCCTGTCGATTGTCGCCGCGGGCCGGCCGTCCATTCGTGACAAGGTCGCCTACGTCGTCTCGTTCGGGGGCCATGGCGACCTCGGGCGGGTGCTGAAGTATCTCGCCACGGGCGAAGCTGTCCAGGCACCGGGCGTCGTTACCCATCCCCCCCACGATTACGGTGTCGCAGTCATCCTGTACGCCGGGGCGGATCGGGTCGTGCCGCCGGAGCAGGTGACGGCGCTGCGCGACGGCATCGGTACGTTCCTGCTCGCGTCACAGCTGACGCTCGTCAACATGGACCAGGCGAACGCCACGTTCCAGAAAGCACGCGACATGGTCAAAGGGTTGCCCGAACCGTCCGCGACCCTGCTGACGTATGTGAACGACCGCAATGTCAAGGCGCTCGGCCCGATCCTGGCGCCTCACCTGCAACTCGAGGCCGACCCGGCCGCCTCACCCGAGCGGGCGCCAATGCCGCCTGCCGCGCCGGTCTTCCTGTTGCACGGCGCGGAAGACGTGGTCATTCCAACAGCAGAGTCTGTCGTCCTCGGGGATTACTTGCGCAGCAAAGGGCGTGGAGGTGCATGTCCTGATCAGCCAGATCATCACTCACGCCGAGCTCGATCGATCGGCGGCGATGTCCGAGAGCTGGAAGCTGGTCTCGTTCTGGGCCGACGTCCTGCGACACTGAGGACACGAAGACGCTTAGCCACAAAGGCACCAAGAAACGACTTGCACGAAGGAAGTGCTTTTGTGACCTTTGTGTTAAACGTCTTTGTGATCTTCGTGGGAAGGCGTGATGGAGCGGCTTCAAAAAATACTCTCCCAGGCAGGCATCGCCTCCCGGCGCGCGGCTGAGAAGCTGATCGCGGACGGGCGCGTGTCGGTGAACGGAACCACCGTGCGAGAGATGGGGACGAAGGCCGATCTGTCGGTTGACGACATCCGCGTCGACGGGCGCCGCCTCAAGGCGCCCGAACGCCTGCGCTACATCCTTCTCAACAAGCCAGCGGGCTACGTCACGACACGATCGGATCCGCAGCGGCGGCCGACCGTGATCGATCTGCTGCGAGGGGTGCGCGAGTACGTGTATCCGGTCGGACGGCTGGACTACGACACTGAAGGACTGCTGCTGCTGACCAACGACGGCGACCTCGCCGCGAGGCTGACCCATCCGCGACACGGCGTCGAACGGACGTATGAGGCGCGCGTCGCCGGCGTGCCCGGCGCAGACGCGCTGGAACGGCTGCGGAAAGGCATTCCGCTCGACGGGCGGCGTACCCAGCCGGCGGACGTCGATCTCCTCAGCCGGGGACGCTACGATCGGCGCGATGCCGACGGCCTGCTGCGCATCACGATCCGCGAAGGACGCAACCGCCAGGTGCGGCGGATGTGCGAGAGCGGTGGGCCATCCGGTGAAGGCACTCGCGCGCACGCGCATCGGCACGCTCACCGATCGGCAGCTCAAGCCGGGAACCTGGCGCGAACTGCGCGCCGAGGAAATCCGCGCGCTGAAGAAATCCGCCGCTACTCCTCCAGCGGCAGCATCCCCTCGCGCGGGTCGAGCTCCTGGAGCCCGCCGGGCGGATTGAACCCGAGCGCTTCCGCCATGTCCTCGATCTTCGGCAGGTCGTTCAGATCGTTCAGCCCGAACCGGATCAGGAATTCCTTCGTCGTCGCGTAAAGAAACGGACGGCCAACGACGTTCTTGCGGCCGACGATCTTGATCAGGTGACGCTCCAGCAGCGTTGACAGCACGCCCGACGTGTTGACGCCGCGGATGTCGGAGATTTCGAGCGCGGTGATTGGCTGTTTGTAGGCGATCACCGCCAGCGTCTCCAGCCCCTGCACGGTCAGCTTCTGGGCGGAACGCTCGTGGAAGAGCCGCCGCACCCACTCGTGCAGCTCGGGGCGGGTGACGATCTGATAGCCTCCGGCGACATCGACGAACTGCAGCCCTGGGCGCTGATCGTATTCCGCCCTGAGCGCGTCCACCGCCGCCGCCACGTCCTCGTTCGGCTCTTCGGCCAGCAGCTTGAACAGCAGCTTCGGGGTAATTGGTTCGGGCGACGCGAAAATCAGCGCCTCGACGATGGCCTTGAGCTCGGCCCCCGCGGCCGGCGCCGGCTGTTCCGTGTCTGCGTGCGGTTCGGTGGGTGCGGTCTGGTCTGACATGGTCATGATTGCGGATCGCCGATCGGATGCGGCGCGTCCGCCGGCCGGGCCCGCTTGTAGACCCGGATCGGCCCGAAGCCGCCGGTCTGGAATACGCGAATCTGTTTGAGTCGAATCATTTCGAGCAGCGCCAGGAACGTCACGATCATGAACGACCGGGAGCCGTCGCCGTCGGTGAACAGGTCTTCGAAGCCGCACGCCTCGGTCTCCGACAGCCGCCCGAGCAG
This sequence comes from uncultured Acidobacteriota bacterium, assembly GCA_963750995.1. Taxonomy (GTDB): domain Bacteria; phylum Acidobacteriota; class Vicinamibacteria; order Vicinamibacterales; family UBA2999; genus CAVVST01. The sequence goes on from CAVVST010000002.1 coordinate 403,354, forward strand.
CTGGGCGATGCGATCCTCGATCGACATCTGGTCGGGCGGGAGCACCATCCGCGGCCGCCGGCTCGCGCGCTCGAGCACGCCGCGGAAGGCGGACATCAGCGTGAACAGATCGACTTCGAGCTCCGGCTCGTAGTCGTCGCCCGCCGCCTCCGCCACGCTCGCGTCGGGTCGGCCGAACTGGGCGCCGCGAAGCGTCTCGCGGTCGTGCAGCAGCTCGGCCGCGGCTTTGTATTTCTGGTGCTCGAGCAGGCGCCGCACCAGCGCCTCGCGCGGATCCTCCTCCGGGCCGGCGTCCTGCTGCGACGGATCGGGGCGCGGCAGCAGCGTCCGCGACTTGATGTGGATCAGCGTCGCCGCCATGACCAGGAACTCCCCCGCCACGTCGAGGTTCATTTCCTGCATCAAGTCGATGCAGCCGAGGTACTGCTCGGTGATCAGCGAAATCGGGATGTCGTAGATGTTCAGCTCGTTCTTGCGAATGAGATGCAGCAGGAGGTCGAGCGGGCCCTCGAAGCGATCGAGCTTGACATGGTAGGCGTCGGGCGACGATTCGAAGTCAGTGTGGTCCATTACGATCGTGGCGCTTATGATAGTGGTTCGATGAGCGAGATCGCCAACGATCAGGCCGCTGCGACGTTCGAAGAAGCCGTTCGCCGCTCGCAGGCGCTGCGCGACGATTTCACCAGGCATCCGCGACGATATCGCGTGCTGACAGGCGATCGCCCTACCGGCGCGCTTCACATCGGCCACTACTTCGGTTCGCTGAAGAACCGCGTCGAGTTGCAGGAACTTGGCGTCGAGACATTCATTGTCGTTGCCGATTACCAGGTGCTGACCGACCGCGACTCGGTAGACAGCATTCCCGACAACGTCCGGGAGCTCGTGCTCGACTACCTCGCCGTCGGCCTCGATCCCGCGACCGGACGGACCCACATCTTCTGTCACAGTCACGTGCCGGCGCTCAATCAGCTCCTCATTCCTTTTCTCACGCTGGTCGGGATGGGAGAACTCGATCGCAACCCCACGGTGAAGGAAGAAATCGAGGCCGCCGGCCTGACCACCGTCAACGCGGCGATGTACACGTATCCGGTCCACCAGGCGGCCGACATCCTGTTCTGCAAGGGAAACGTCGTCCCGGTCGGCAAGGATCAACTGCCCCACCTGGAACTGACGCGCAAGATTGCACGGCGCTTCAACCAGCGGTTCTGCAAGGAAGGATCGCCGCTGTTTCCCGAGCCGGAGGCGCTGCTGTCGAATGCGCCGAAGATCCTCGGCTTGGACGGGTCGCAGAAAATGAGCAAGAGCCGCAACAACGCCATCATGTTGCGCGCCACCGCCGACGAGACCGCCGCGCTGATCAAAAAGGCCAAGACCGATACCGACCGTCAGATCACGTACGAACCGGCTCGGCGACCGGAAGTGGCCAATCTCCTGCTCCTGGCATCGCTGTGCACGGGTGAGGCGCCCGAAGACATCGCGGCGCGGATTGGCGACGGCGGCAGCGGCGCGCTCAAAAAAGAGGTGACCGAGGCCCTCAACGGCGCGCTGGCCCCGATCCGTGCCCGGCGCGCCGCGCTCGCGCTCGATGCCGCCGTCGTTCCTCACACGCTTCGCCGCGGCATCGCGGAAGCCAACAGCATCGCCGACGAGACCTTGCGGCAAACACGCGCCGCGATGAACATGGGCTACGGCATCGACGCTACTTGACCTGCGTCGTCAGCGGCTTGCCCTTCTCTGCGACGAGTGTGACCAGGATCTTGATTGGCGTCTTGCCGTGGTTCATGCCTTCGTGAACCTGGCCCGGCTTGACACTGAAGGATTCGCCGGCCTTGTAAGTCCGCGTCGGAAGTCCCTGTTGTTCGAGCATGAGCTCTCCTTCCTGGACCTGTCCGACGAGCGTGCCCGGGTGAGTGTGCTGCCCCTCGCGCGCGCCGGCTGCAATCGTCACCGCAATCAGCGAGACTTGCTGGCCCGGAACGCTCAGATCTTCCTGAAGCAGGACCTTGCGTTCGACCCCGGTCTGCGCCTGCAGGAGCGACGCAGGTAACAGCAATAGCGACACGACGGCGAAAGCAAGGACACGTGTCTTCGAGACGTTCAACATCTTCCGACTCCTCTCACAAAAGCCACGACACCAGCAGCGACGCGGGCGGCGACACGATCGTCCACAAAATGCCGCTCAGCATCAAGCCGTAGAGAATCAGAAAGCCATAAGGCCGGAGCCTATCGAAGGCCTCGGCCATCGAGCCGGTCAGCAGCCCTGACAGCACGTTGCCGCCGTCGAGCGGGGGCACCGGCACCATGTTAAACAGCGCGAGCAGAATATTGATGTAAACGGCGCTTTCACAGGCGCCGGAGACAGGTCCCCCGGGTACGATGCGCACGAGGATGGCGGCAACGACGGCGAGTACAAGGTTGCTCGCCGGTCCGGCGGCGGCGACCAGCATGAATTTCTGACGCCAGTTCGGCGCCAGCGCCCGGGTGTTGACCGGCACCGGCTTCGCCCAGCCAATCAGCGGCACATTCGTGACCAGCGCGATGAGCGGAAACAGGATCGTGCCGATCGGATCGATGTGGACGGCGGGATTGAGCGACAGCCGGCCGAGCATCCGTGCCGTCGGGTCACCCAGCCGATCCGCGGCCCAGGCATGCGCTGCTTCGTGGACGGTCAACGAAAGGAGCAGGACGACGAAGCCGGTGAGGAGTGGAACGAAATCGATTGTCGGCAAGCGGGCCGACAGCGTAACACGCGGCAGGCCCCGGGGCCCAGGCGTCTGGCCTCAGTCCGAGCCGCGGGCAATAGGCGCTGCGCCCTGTTGGGTGTGATACCGCGACTGGCGATCGTTGAGCAGCCAGGTGCCGAGCAGGTCGGCCTCGTCCGCCTGCACGCCGGTGTGCGCGCGGCAGATACGGTGCAGCGCCTCGGCGTCGCGCACGTCGCCAAAATGCGCCGACGCATAGCCGCACAGCAGAGTGATCGACTCGCGGGCGGCGAGCTGGTTCCACAGCATCTCGAGTTCGTGCGCCGTGTCGAAGCGGGCCTGCTCCGCCAGGATGTCCACCATCTCGCCGTACGCGTACAGACGGCCGAACTTCGACAGCCGGGCCACCGTCGCCCCGATCAGTTCGTGGAAGAGCCCCGGTTCTGGCGAGTCCTCGACGAAACTGGCCAGCGTCGCCACCGCATCCAACACCACCAGCCGACCCTCGGCAGCCATTTCGGCCACCGGGCAGCCCTTTCCGTTGAGCCGCGTGAGGATCAGCGCCCAGTTGATCGGCCGCGCCACGACCAGCAGCGGCGCGCCGGACACCCAGCCGCGATACAGAAAACTCGCGGCGCCTTCGACCCGTGAGTCCGGCTCATCGAACAGCTGGACCAGATGCTCGCTATGGCGGTGTAGGTGTAACAGACGCGCGCGGTCAATCACTGATAGCTCCCGGCGGCGTTCGCCGATGGTCGAACCAAAATCAGCCTACGTGTGCGATCAAGCACTCGCAAGCACGACGGATGCACAACAGCGGGCCAGCGGGAGCGTATGTGGCTGCTGCCGAACGGTGGAGCTACAGGCAACCGGTATGCCCATCCCGGACCAGTGCCGTAACCCTCGTGCACGCTGACGTTAGAGGAACGAGGGCTGCTGGAGCCGGCACGCGGACGGTCCGTGATGATCCGAAAATGACAATTAGTGTCAACGCCAACTGTCAGTTTTTGGCTGAGGAACAATCCACGTCGAACAGGGGTTACGGCCTGCACCTCAAAACGTGGTACACGGTCTTGATGCATGCCAAATAGCCCGGTGAGCGCGATTCCGCCACGCACTGTGTTGGTGGCGACCGATTTCTCGGAGCCAGCGACGCGCGCGCTTGTTTTTGCCGCGCGGATCGCACGCCACTGCGGGGCCGCACTGCATGTGGTGCACGCGGAGCATCCGCTTCTCGGGGCCGCCGCCGAAAATCGCGGCATCAATCTGGCCCAGGAAACGCTCGAGGAGTTGGAGCGGCTAATCGCGACGACTCCACCGGTCGTGGACTCTTCGCCGCAGCTGCACGTCGTGGCGGGGGCCGCGGTGGATGTGATCCTCGGAGTCGCTCATGCTCAGCGCGTCGATCTGATCGTGGCCGGGAGCCGTGGGATATCTGGCGCCGAAAAGCTGGTTTTCGGGTCCACAACGGAAGGGATCCTGCGGCGGTCGGACGTGGCGGTGTTCGTGGTGCCGCCAGCGTGGACACCAGCCCGGCCGGACACGGTTGATCTGGCTGGGAACGGACCCGTGATTGCCGGCATCGACATGACGCCTTCGTCAATCGCCGGCGCAAGAGCGGCGTGCAACCTCGCGAAGATTCTCGGAACATCCGTGGAATTCGTCCACGTCGTCGCTGACCTGACGGTTCCGATGCGGTGGCATCGCCACGCGGCGCAGGCAATGGCGGAGCAAGTCGCCGAAGCACGTAAGGAACTCGAAGCCGTGGTGCGCGGACTCGCGTGCCCCGTACCGGTTGAGTGGACGGTCGAAACCGGTGCGGTCGCCGACCGGCTGGCGTCGATGGCTGGACGGGCCGCCGATCGAGCGCCCCTACTCGTGCTGGGCAAGAAAGCGCCCCGCTCGGGCGAAAGCGCGCCCGGCTCCACTGCGTATCGCGTCCTGTCGCTCGCCAGCGTGCCGGTCTTGATGGTCGTCGATTAGTTGTCGATCGGAAGGTTTTCTGGCGGGGATATTGACAGTCGCCGGAGCAGATGATTCTGCGGCGCCTCGGGGTTGGACAAGGTCGTATTGTCAGATTCAGACACACCAGTTACCATCGGGGAACGTTTGCGGTTGGCGAGCGCGCTCACGGGTGAGTGCAGGTCGGGGAACGGACGATAGATGAACGCCAGCGGCACTCGTGACGCTGGAAACCATCGTCTCCCGCGACCAGTCCCACCCCCAGGCACCGGCGCCTCTGTGAGGTTTGTAAAACGATCATGGTGTGGTTCTTCGAACGCAACGACGAACAGATTCAAGTCGAGACCCGTTACGACAACGCCACGCTCGAGTACGTCGTCGTCTTGCGACGGCCCGAGCAGAAAGACCAGGTCGCCCGATTCCGGGACTCCGAGAGCCTGCGCGTGCGACTCGACGAGCTCACCCACGAACTCGAGGCGGATGATTGGCTGACGAGTGGTCCGCCGGTGATCCTGCCGGACGGCTGGCCTGACCGGCCTCCCTCTCGATAGTCCTTCCTCGCCGCGCGCGCTAGCGGCTCGCGGTTTCCTTCGTAGCCGCCACCAGCCGCTCGATGTCGGCCGCTGGACGGGCACCGGCGACGCGTGTGACTTCGCGGCCGTCGCGGAAGACGGCGATGGTGGGGATCGATCGAATTCGGAATCGCTCTCCGAGCTGGGGCTCGGCGTCGGTGTTCACTTTGACGACCAGCGCCTCGCCGGCCAGGTCGCGCGCCACCTTCTCGAATTCCGGCGCCATCGCCCGGCAGGGGCCGCACCACGGCGCCCAGAAGTCCACCACGATCGGAATCGAACTCGCTGAAAGCATCGCGTCGAAGTGCGCGCCGCCCGCCTCTATAGGAACTGCCGGCGGCGGCAGCGCTGTCTGGCACTTGCCGCAGCGCGCCGGGCGGTCGAGCGTCCTGAACGCCAGGCGATTCGTACTGCCGCACGAGGGACAGGACGTCAGCGCGCCACGATCATCGATCTTCATCGACCCCTCTCCGCTATTCTACGCGGCCGGCCTGACGCAGAGCTGGCCTCAGCGAACGGCTGCTGAGGCGCGCGCCGAGCACAGCGGAAGACACCGCGGCAAGCGCGTCGAAGTACCGACACGAACCGCCGCGGTTCGGGGGCGTCGTAGGCGCGCAGGTTCTGCGCCCACCGGAAGCCGATCGGCTGATAGAGCAGCTCGACGTCAACCTGCAGCGGTCCGGCGGCAGCGCCGGCATCGATCAGATAGCGCACGCGGTCGTCACCCCGACGAAGTTGGCGTCGGAGACCGCCGCCCCGCGCACGGCGATGTCGGGCACCGCGGTCGTCTTGTCGAATCCCGGCGGCAACAGGCGATTGTCCTTGAGATAGCCGACAGCCTGCAGGAGTCCGGTGGTCGGCATGCCCGCCGGCGTTGCCATGACCGACTCGTAGATCTGCACCTCGTCCGACGACCGGATCTCGTCGTAATGGGGTTCGAACCGTTACGGATCGCGTCGCCGTCGTTGCCGCGCGATCAGCGCCGGCGGGTCGACGGCACCCGACTCGAACACCGTTCTGCCCTGCTGATCCCGCACCGACAGGTGCAGCCACGCCCGGCGCGAGGGATACCCGGTCGGAAGCTTGTGGCCCGTGAGATTGCGAACCGAGACGTCCACCGTAATCGACCCGCCGCTCCGCTCGGTGCCGTCGATCGACACCGTGGCCGTCTCGGTCTCGAGCTGGCGCAGGGTCGCGCGCACCGTCGCCTCGAGCTCTGGCAGAGGACGCGGCCACACCGAGCTCGGTCCGGAACCGGTTCAGGATGCGCAGCATGAACGCAGTTGCCGCCAACGAACAGGTGGCGGGCAAACCCCTCGCGCTGGTCGCCCATGACCGAGGAGATGCGAGTCGACCCGCTCACCGCGGGCATGTGACACGACTGGCAGCTGCGCTTTTCCGGGCTTGCCGGGATGTGTCCCACTCGTGAAAGGGCATCTGCTCCGGCAGCTCGCCGATGACGCGGCCGTCGGGCCCGCGCGCCTGCGTGTACAGCGTGTGGCATGTCGAGCAGACCATCGACTCACGATGTGCGGCGACGCGGACTGCTCGAACCCCGAGACCGAACGCATGATGGTGGTACGGCCCGCGGTCGATCTTGAAGGGCCCGAAAATCGACGCGTGCCCGAGGCCGGCGTGGGCTGCATCACGAAGCCGCCGTTGAACGTCTCGCGGAGTGCCGAGCCTGTCGGCGCGAAATCTGGTGGCACACAGTGCACGACACGCCGTCGGCGGCGAGCGCATGATCGTCGGACATCCCTTGCCGATCGGGAGCTGCGCAAAAATGTCGGCCTGCGAGCCGTTGGCGGCATGCGCCGTCCGCTGCAGCATCGGCATATGGCAGGCCGCGCATTCGTGCTGGATCTCGGCGGCGGCGGTGGGATGATCGGTCGACTCGCGGCGGAGCCCGGCCTGAAATAGGGATCGCGGCCCGAGTTCGCCATCATCGACGACCGCCAGGTCGACGCCGATCGAAACGTCCTCGCCGAGCGGCGTGACCAGGCCGTTGTGGCACGCCATGCAGTTGTCGGATGTCGTGAACAGCGTGCCGGCGTGCGCGACGGCCGCGGCGGCGCGCCGCGGGCGTCGGTGCCGCGCGGGGAACGGCGGCGAACAACGCGAGCGAGCCAGAAGCGCACGCGGCCGGGAGCAGGCGTCTCATTCCAGAAGTCGAAGAAGCTGCCGTCGAACCAGTCCCACAGCAGGTAGGTCAGCACCTGCGCATGCCGTTCTTCCCGTTCGTTGATCGGGATGCGGACGCCGGCGGCGATCATCAGTGCTGGAGCTTGGTCAGCGTCACCTGGAGCTGCGGCACGACGTCCCATTCGGCACGCCGTCGGTTTCAGCGCGCGCCCAGGACTTCCACCATCGGCGACCACGCGCGGCCAAAGCCGCGATCCTGCGCGAGCGTGCCGCCGAAGGCGGCGCGCCAGAACGCCTCGTTGCCGCCGCGGCGTGATCCGACCGGCACTTCGACGCCGACCTGGGCCTGGAGAAACAGCCCCGCGGCAGGATCTGGCCGAACAGCGCGGACGGTTCGAAGATCGTGACGCCGTGCCCGATCCCCGCGCTCTCCTTGCCGGTCGGGATCACGAGCTCGCCATTGACGCTCAGGATCGCCCACGGTCGAAGCTGGCGTAGACCGTACGCTTGAAGGCGACGGCGACATCGCCGAGGCCGCGGCTCCAGCCGGCATCGGCGTTCTGCTGCACGTCCACCGGAACGGCGAGCTCGAACTGGTTCCGGACGCCGAGCCGCTTCTCATAGACGATCTCGCTGCCAACGGCTTTCGCCCCGCTGGCAGTGAAGGCGGTAGTGAAGATCGCTTCGTTTTCAGGAAACGCCTTTTCGACGAAGAACGACCGCGGCAGGTTCAGGTCGCCTCGCGGCCACGAAGGGTCGTCGCAGAACGTCCAGAGATGCGCGATGACCGCTGCGATGTCGGCGTCCGACAGCGCGTCGCCGAACGCAGGCATGTGCCGATCGAGCCCGCGGATCGGGCCGCCTTCGTGAATCACGGCAAACCAGTCGCCCACGGCTCCGGCGTCGCAAACGTGCAGTCGGTGAAATCCGGCAGGTCGAGGTCGAAGCCGACGACACTGCGGGGCGAGCCGCGGCCGTCAGTCCCGTGACAGGTGGAACAGGCGAGCTCGAAAATGTCCCTGCCGGTGTAGCCGGAAGGGAACGCGGAGACCGTGGCCGGCGGATCAATCGCCTGCGCACGAAGCGACGCCGCGGCAACCCACAGCGGCAGTAACACCGCGATCGCGATCGCTGCATCCGTGCGGCCACCACGCGTCGAATGCATCGTGCCGTGACACTAGCACGAGCGTCGCGCGCGGCTATAACCGGATACTGAGTCTCAGAAGAGTCTCAAATGTGAAACCACGTGGTGACCAAGGACTTGCGGCGAAATAGTCGATCACGGCCGCCGCCGCTTTGGCGCCGACGACCGATGCGAGCTCTTCGCGGGTCGCCCGCCTGACGCCGGCGAGGCTGCCGAACGATGTCAGCAGCGCGCGCCGGCGCCGCGGGCCGACGCCAGGCACGCCGTCGAGCTCGGAGCGGAGGTCGCGCATCGAACGCGCCTTGCGGTGGAACGTCACCGCGAAGCGATGCGCCTCGTCGCGGATTCGCTGCACCAGCAGCAGCGCCGGGTCGTGCTCGAGCAGCGCGATCGGTTCCTGCCGATCGCGCGTGAAGATGACTTCCTCTTTCTTCGCGATCCCGACCGCCACGAGATTGCCGAGCCCGATGGTTTCGAGCGCCTCGTACGCCGTCGACAACTGGCCCTTGCCGCCATCGATCAGGATCAGGTCCGGAAACGGCCCGCCGTCTTCGATCACTTTCCTGTAGCGCCGCTGGACGACCTCCCTCATCGCGGCAAAATCGCGATCGTGACCGGGTCCTTTGACACGGAACTTCCGATAGTCGCTCTTCTTCATCCGCCCGTCTTCGCAGACCACCATCGAGGCCACCGTCTCGCTGCCCTGGATGGTCGAGATGTCAAAGCATTCGATGCGGCGCGGGATGGCCGGCAACCCGATCGTGGCGCGCAGGGTTTCGAGCGCGTCGAAGTGGGCGGCGGTATTCTCGTTGAACTTCGTCCGGTACGAGAGCTCCGCGTTGCGGGTGGCGAGTTCCACCAGGGCGCGCTTGTCGCCCCGGCGGGGCACGGCAATCCGCACCCGCCGCCCGCCCGCGCCGTCAGCCACGCTTCGATCGCTTCCGCATCATCGATCTCGAGCGGCAGGTTGATCTCGGCTGGCGCCACCCGATCTTCGTAGAACTGCTGGACCGCCGCCTCCAGCACGTCGGCGTCCTTCCGCGCGACGCCGCCTGGGTCGGTCGCGAGCTCCACCCGCTCGACCACCCGGCCGCCGCGCATCGCAAACACCTGGATGGCGCTCCCGCTCGGCCCCACTTTCAGGCCAAAGACGTCCCGGTCGCCGAGTTCCGGCGTGGCGACCTTCTGCTGCCGATCGCGCAACACCTGCACCGTGCGCAGCGCGTCGCGCATCTGTGCCGCCTCTTCGAACCGTTCGCTTTCCGCGGCTTCCGCCATGCGGTCGCGCAGCGTCGCAATCAGTTCGTCGTTCCGCCCTTCCAGCAGCAGCCTGGTGTTGGCCACCGCGACACCGTACCTCTCCTCCGAACAGATCTCCGCCACGCAGGGGGCAATGCAGCGCTTGATGTCGTATTCGAGGCAGGGGCGGGCCCGCATCCCGGTAATCACTTCATTGCACGACCGGAGGCCAAACAACCGATGCGACAACGCCATCGCCCGGCGCGCGAGCTTGGCGGGCAGGAACGGGCCGGCGTAGAAGTCGGCGCCCTTCTCCACCCGTCGGGCCACCAGCACGCGGGGGAACGGTTCGCCGGTCGTCAACTGCAGATACGGGTAGTTCTTGTCGTCGCGCAGCAGGATGTTGTATTTCGGCGACCGCTGCTTGATCAGATTGTTTTCGAGCGCCAGCGCTTCCATCACCGAGTCGGTGACGACCACCTCCACCGACGCGATCTCGTCGAGCAGGGCGTCATGCCGCGGGCTGAGCCCGCGGCGCCCAGGTAGCTGCGCACACGATCCCGCAGCGCGCGCGCCTTGCCGACGTAGATCGTGTCGCCGGCCGCATTGCGCCACAGATAGACGCCGGGCTGCTCCGGCAGCCGGGCAATCTGCTCCTTCAGATCGTGGATGGGCATTCGATTTACATTGATGCATGGACGGATTTACGGAGCGTCAAATTTGCAGTTCCGCAATTCGTCGATCGTAGATTCCTCAATCCGTCAATGGTGTTATATTGTCGGCCTGATCCTATCGGCCGAAACCCCTAATTATAACAAGACATGACGTTTACAGGGCTCGTGGGGACGGTGTGCATGTTCCCGCTCCGGGCCATCATCGCCGCCAGCATCGCGCTGCGGATTCATCCCAATACGCTCACGCTCATCGGCGTGCTCATCAATGTCGCGGCGGCGTGGGCGCTCGGCCGCGACCGTTTCCTGCTGGCGGGGGTCATCATGATCGTCGCCAACATCTTCGATTTCATCGACGGCAAGGTCGCGCACCTGACGAACACCGTCTCGCGCTTCGGCGCCTTCTGGGACTCGACCCTCGACCGATTTTCGGATATCGCACTGTTTCTCGGCCTGATCTATCTCTACGCGGACCTCCGCCGCACCGACTACGTGATGGTCGCGGCGCTGGCGATGATGTTCTCGATCATGACCAGCTACGCCCGCGCCCGCGCCGAATCGCTGATCGAGAAGTGCAAGGTCGGTTTCATGGAGCGGCCCGAGCGGATCGTGCTGTTCATGATTGGCGCTTTCACCGACCGCATGGCCGCCGTCCTCTGGGTGATACTGGTGCTGTCGATCGTCACGGTGGCCAACCGGATTCACTATACCTACCTGGCCCTCAACAAACGGCCGATGCCGACAGGCCCGAACCCGGTGAGCCGGGTCTTCTGGCGCGCGTTCTTCTGGCGCGACGAGCGCGCGACGCTGCCGTACGACCTGTGGGTCATGGCGATCCTGGCGTTCACCTGGCTGACGCCGCCGGCGTGGCTGCGCGACCCGACGGCGTCGGGACTGGGCATCTGGGAATGGTTCTAGCGGGCGCGACGACCGCCGAGAGACGTGCAGCGCGCCCTCGACGCGCTTCACCGTTCGGTCGACGCTCTCCATCAAGCTGTATCGCGTGCAGCTCGATCCGGTGCCTACCGTACCCATCATCCCCTGCCTCGACCACGAAGCGATGCTGCACCAGAACGTGCCTCCGCACGCGGCGGCCTACCTACAGGAGCGCGCATCCGGGGAACTGCACGAAGTGGCGTTCATCCCGCCGCGAAGCGCATCCAGATCGACACGACATCCACGTGGGGCGAGTGTTCACCCGAGTCGCACCACCGGCTGCTCGCGTTTCTCCAGACGGCTTCCCCGGCTATCAGATCAGCGTGTCCGGGCCCCTCGTGGTGGCGAGGCGATCGACGCGTGGCGGAAGCGTGCCGCGCCCAGGTCTCGCTGCGGCAAGTGCTCCTGAACGAGACATCGACTCGGTGAAGGCCGACATCGACGGCTGCAGGTCATCGGCGCGCTGATGGAGAAACAATCGCGAGTCGCATCCTGGGCCGTACGGACCGTGACGGGGCCGATCCTCACGGCCGCGGGTGTGCTCTTCCTGCTGCTGGGCGGCCTGACAACGCTGCTGGGCGAGACCGGCGTGACCACCCTTCGATACACACTGGTGGGTGGACTCGGGGCGGCGTTTCTCTACTACGGCCTCAAGGCGGTGCAGTTGACCGAAATGGCGAACCGCGTGTGGAAACGGGGCGCCGAATACACCTATCCTCGTCAGAACGACGACGCCTGTCGAGGGGTAGCGCGCGGGCGGCGGGATCCCATTTACCACCGGTACAAGGGACGAGCGGGAGACGCTATACGTCTCCCGTCCATGTGAAAGGAAGTTTGTCGTTCCGCAGAGCGCCGAACGAGCGAAGCTGCTTCCTGAATCAGCAAGCGGGATGCCATCGCACTCACCTCAGGATGTGCCCTCACTCGCCCAGCATTCGCCCTATCGGCTGCAGCTCCTCGACGCCATCGCACACCGACTTGATGACCATCATGAGCGGAATGGCCAGCAGCATGCCCGGGACGCCCCATAACCAGCTCCAGAAAAGAATGCCCGCGAAAATCGCGATGCGGTTCATCTCCGCGACGCGGCCCATCAGCGCGGGAGTGACCCAGTAACCTTCGATGGTGGTAATGAGAAACGCAATACTCATCACCGCCGCCGCCGCCGGGATCGTTTCGAACTGCAGGTAGGCGATGACGCCGAGCCCGGCGCTCACGATCAACGGACCGAAATACGGCACGATATTGAGCACCCCGGCGGCGACGCCCCAGACCCACGGATGGCGCAGGCCGACCGACCACAGGATCAGCCCGGTGATCACGCCGACCAGGGCGCACGTGAAGATTTGCACCAGCAGAAACCGCTCGATCTGCCAGGCGATGTCGTTGAGGATCTGCACCGTCAGCTTCTTCCTCGCGAGCCTCGGTCCGATGTTCTCGACCAGCTTTCGCTTGAACAGGTCGTCGTACACAAGCAGAAAATAGGCGAGGAACAGGACCAGCGTCGCCTGGGTGAGAAGCACGACCGCCCCGACGGAGGTCCACCAAACGTAATCGGAGACCCGCAAGGCGGGCTCTTCAATCCGCACACGCTCGACTCCGGCCGGCGCGGGCGGCGCAGGACTCGACGCCGCCGCCGCGGTTTTCTCCAGTTCGCGCGCGGCGTCCTGCACCTTTTCGAGGGTGCTCGGCGGCTCGTTCGGTGCCGCGGTCAGCTTTGCCCTGATCTCCCGTGCCGCGGCCGGCAGCTCCTCGATGACGCCGACGGCATCGTCCTGCAGCTGATACGCGATCACGCCGGCCGCACCGACAACCAGGGCGATGGCCAATCCGGCGCCGAGCGACCTTGGGACACGCCTGCGCTGAAGTCGATCGACGAGCGGATCGAGCGCGTAAAACACAAGGCCGGCGAGGACGAACGGAATCAGGACTTCCTGCATGTAGCGCAGGAGCAGGATCGCGGCCCCCACCGCCAGCACGGTGAGCGCCATTCCCCGCGCGTCGACGGACAGGGGGCCGGGATCGGTCGATTCCGGGGCGTCGGGCGACACGTCGTCCGGCGACACGGCATTGGTGGTGGATGGCAACGGGTTCCGGGGGCTAACCAGGCGTCAGCGCCCGCTTGATGTCCAGCCCGAAGGCAGGTCTGGATCGAGTTCCTGAGATGCGGATCGGGAGTTTCGACCCGCCGCCAGGGCGGCGAAACAACGGTTGCACGATGCGCACGGCGAACGACTTCAGCCCGGTCGTCATCTCCGCCAGCGTCGCGTCCAGCAGCAGGTGTCCGGCGAAGTCGATGGCTTCGGTGCGGAGATTGTAGGCGCCTGCGATCTGCACGATCGCGCCGGGGACCGCGAACGTCAGGTCAGAGAACCGGATCGTTCCGCCTCCCATGACGAACCGGCCGCGCAGGTTCGACACGGCGCTCTCCCCTTCCACTTCGCCTGCCTCGTCTCCCTGCCCTCGCCGACTGAGGGTGTTGACCCGGCGCTGCACATCGAGGTTCGTGAAACGCGCCTCGGCGAGCTGAAACTCACCCTTCAGCTGGAGCTTGTCGACGACGTCTTCTTCGCCCGCCGGTATGACGAGGTGGGTCCTGACCGTCACCGCGCCGGTCACTGGTGGGATGGTGGACTTGACCGCGAGCGCCAGGAGATCCTCGAGCCGCCCACCATCAATCGTCACGTCCAACGCAATGTGACGCCCTTTGACGTCGCGAGCCCGGACCACCGCGCCGCGCGCCACGATGGTGGTCTGGCGAAGGGTCGCCTCGACCCGCTCCAGCCAGGTGTTGCCGTTGGTCCCGTCTACCACGGCTTCGAAGGTGGTCGCCAGCGGTAGCGGCTGCCCGGCGATGTCGATGACGAAGTCGGGCGTTTCCGTCTGCCCGGTCACCTCAATCCGTTCGAGCACCCCGCGGTAGCGTCCCCCCGACGATAACGTTCCGCCGATTCCCTTGATGGTGTCGAGGTTCGCGCTGCCAAAGAGATACTCTCCGCGAATCGGCGTCAGCCGCGGATCCTCAGCGTGCCACGGTCCGAAGGTACCTTCAGTGTCGATGCGCCCCTTGGGCTTGGGATTGGTGAGTGCCGCACGGAACGGCGCCCCGGATGCCTCGCCGATGTGACGCATCTCCAGGTCGTGGATGTCGAATCGCCTCGGGAGTTTGGTGGGATCCTTCGAGGCGATCTCCAGCGCAGCCGTGCGGGCCACGAGGAGATCGACGAGCACAGTCGTGGAGGCGCCGTGGGAAGCGGGGTGATCCGGTGGTGGAGGCGCGGTGATACCAGCACCGCGCGACGCGGGCTGGTCCTGGTTCTTTCCGGAGTCAAGGCCGCCCGCCGGGATGTTGATTTCGAGGCCGTCGAGCAGGACAGTCTTCAGGCGCAGGGGCATTGCGCTCAGACCCAGCAGGCCGGCACTTGCAGAGAACGACGGCACCGTGAGAAGCGGAGGGACATCCCGGCGGCCGTTGTGCCGCAGGATGAGGCCTTGGCCGAGGACTTCGGGCCTGGGAAACACGTTGACCTGCAGCGAGTTGAGCTCAACCTGGCTGGCAAACCGCGCGTTAAGGGCGGAGACGACTTGATCGCGGACGTACGGCGTCACGCGCGTCACGCGCTCGAACAGCACGGCTCCGACGATCAGCAGGAGGATCGCCGTTACCCACAAACCACGCCGTAATCCGGTTCGCATGTCAGTTCAGCCTCACGAGTCGTGCCGTCCTATGCGCGGGCGCAATCAGCTCAACCTGTGGCAGAGGTGGCATCGGCCGACATCGCCGGGATCTGGACGACGAACGTCGATCCCTCGCCGGTCCCCGCGCTCGACGCGTCGATGGTGCCGCCGTGCAGCTCCACCAGGTGTTTCGAAATCGAGAGCCCGAGACCGAGCCCGCCGGCCCCTCTCGTGGACGAACCATCTTCCTGGCGGAATCGTTCAAAGACGTGCGGCAGGAAATCCGGCGCGATGCCCCGGCCAGTGTCGTGCACCGCGATCTCCAGCTC
The DNA here is from genome assembly GCA_963750995.1 of uncultured Acidobacteriota bacterium. Classification (GTDB taxonomy): domain Bacteria; phylum Acidobacteriota; class Vicinamibacteria; order Vicinamibacterales; family UBA2999; genus CAVVST01. The sequence goes on from CAVVST010000002.1 coordinate 418,729, forward strand.
CGCCCGTTCCTGCCGGATACGAATCTCGACCCGGCCGCCTTTCGCGGTGAACTTGATGGCGTTGTGCACCAGGTTCCACAGCACCTGCTGGAGTCGCCGCGTGTCGCCAAACACGGTCGCAGGCAATGAATCCACCGACGCCGTCAACTGCACGCCCTTCGCATCGGCCGCCGGCTGCAGTCCCTGGATGGTGGCGCGCAGCAGATTGGCCACGTCGACACGCGAAATCTCCAGCTTGAAGTTGCCCGACAACAGCCGGTTCATATCCAGCAGATCTTCGATCAGCCGTGCCTGGATCTCGGCATTGCGGCGCAGCACGTCCAGCGCTGAACTGATGTCCCTGACCGGCTTGCCGCTTTCCAGAATCGAGAGCCATCCGAGGATGGCGTTCATCGGCGTGCGCAGCTCGTGGCTCAGCGTCGCCAGGAACTCGTCCTTCAGCCGCGACTGCCGTTCGGCCTGATCCCGCGCCGTGCGAGCGCGATCCAGCAGTTGTTCCCGTTCCTCCGCCGCTTCACGGTCGGCCGTCACGTCGCGGCTGACACCAACCATGCGATCCGGGGCGCCGTCCGCCTCCGGCACGACGAGGCCGCGTTCGGTGATCCACACCAGCTGGCCATTCGGACGAACCAGCCGGTATTCCACCTGGTAGTCGCCGGTCTCCAGTGCCCGGTTGACGGCATCCTCGACCATCTTCCTGTCCTGCGCGTGGATGACGCCGGTCATCCGCAGCTCGCGTCCGAACGCCCCGCGCGGAAAACCAAACAGCGCTTCGGGGTCGCCCGACCACGTCATCCGGCCCGTGCGAAGCTGCAATTCCCACGCGGCGATCTTCGCCACCGCCATCGCCATCCGGAGGCGCTCTTCGTTCTCGCGCACGCCCTGGTGGGCGCGCGTCAGCGCCGCGGTCCGCTCCTGCACCCGGCGCTCGAGGTCCTGGTTCGCCTGCTGTAGTGCCGCCTGCGCCTTCTCGCGCTCGGCGATCTCGTTCTGCAGCTCCTCATTCAGCTTCGCGAGCGCCCTGCTCTTCCGGAACAACTCGATGAAGACCCCGACCTTCGACCGGAGGATCTGGGGGTTGAACGGCTTGCTCAGGTAGTCGACGGCGCCCACGCCATACCCCTGGAGGACATCGGTCTCGTCGACCAGGTGCGCGGTCAGGAACAGAATCGGAACATCCTGCGATCGCTTGCGACGCTTGATTAGCTTGGCGAGCTCGATGCCGTCCATGCCCGGCATCTGGATGTCGAGCACGATGGCGGCAAAGTCGCGGCGCAGGAGGTGCAGCAGGGCATCGTCTGCGGAAAGCGCCCGGATCGGCGTGCACTGGAGCGGCTCGAGCATCGCCTCGAGCGCATCCAGATTGCGCGGCTGATCGTCGACGATCAGGATCTGCGGAATGTCGCCAGGTTCTTCCACCTGATTCCTACCGATAGAGCCAGACGCGCAGCAGCGACAGGAGCTGATCGGTGTTCACGGGCTTGGCGATGTAGTCCGACGCGCCCGCCTGGAGACACTTTTCGCGATCGCCCTTCATCGCCTTGGCAGTGAGCGCCAGGATCGGGAGCGTCCGGAACTGCGGATCATTCCTGATTTCGCGCATCGTCTCGTAGCCGTCCATCTCCGGCATCATGATATCCATCAGCACCACACTGAGGTCGGGCGTCCGCTCGATCAGCTCGATCGCCTGCCGGCCGTTGGTGGCGCTCACGACTTCCATGTCCTGGTTTTCCAGCACGGTCGTGAGCGCGAAAATGTTGCGCGCGTCATCATCCACGACCAGCACCTTCCGTCCGCGTAGCACCTCGTTGGATCCGTGCAGCCGTTCGAGCATCTGTCGCTTGCTGACCGGGAGGTCCGAGACGACTCGGTGGAGGAACAACGCGGTTTCGTCGAAGAGCCGCTCAGGCGACTGGACGTCCTTGACGACGATGCTCTTGGCCACTGCCTTGAGCCGCGTCTCTTCCTCGCCGCTCAGCTCCTTTCCGGTGAAGACGACTACCGGGAGGTCGCGGAGTTCCGGCGCCACCTGGATCTTATCGAGCAGGTCGAAGCCGCTCATGTCCGGAAGCCTCAGGTCGGCCACGCAGCAGTCGTAGGTGCGCTCGCCGAGGAGCTGCAGTGCCTCGGAACCGGTGGACACCGCGTTGACCTCGATATCGTCGTGCGCCAAGAGCTCGACGATCCCTTGACGCTCGATGTCGTTGTCTTCGATCACCAGCAGCCGGCGTTTGTGCGGCTGGACGTATGTCTTGATGCGGTCGAACGCATGCTCGAGATCTTCGGTCGTGGCCGGCTTGACCAGATACGAGAACGCCCCATGGGACAGACCGTGCTGCCGCTCCTCCTCAACCGAGAGCATCTGCACGGGGATGTGACGGGTCGCCGGATCGAGTTTGAGGTTGTTGAGCACGGTCCAGCCCAGCATGTCGGGCAGGAAGACGTCGAGGGTGATGGCGGTCGGCAGATACTGCTTGGCCAGCACCATGGCGGCCTGCCCGCGATTTGCCACGATCCCCTTGAACCCCTTGTCGCGCGCCAGGCCAAGCAGTACGCGGGCGTAGTGCGCGTCGTCGTCGACGATGAGCAGGACATGGTCGCCTTCACTGACATCGTCCCGGTCGTCGGCGACAACTTCCTCCGCCTTGGCCACGGCGAGGACCGGCAGCGCCAACGAGGTCGACCGCGCGTCCTGCACGGCGGCGCCACCCATGGCGGGAATCGTGACGCTGCGCGCCGGCCCGGTATAGCTGAGCGGCAGGAACAGGGTGAACGTGCTGCCCTGGGCGGGCACGCTCGCCAGCTTGATTTCACCGCCCAGCAGCGTGGCCAGTTCGCGGCTGATCGCCAGCCCCAGGCCCGTCCCGCCGTACTTGCGACTGGTGCCCGCGTCCGCCTGCTGGAAGGCTTCGAAGATCAGCTTCTGTTTCTCCGGGGCGATGCCGATGCCGCTGTCGGTGACTTCGATCGCCACCGCGGCAGGCACGAAGCGCAGGATCGGATGATCGGGCGACCACCCGCGCGTGACCGACTGCACGCGCATCGAGACCTGTCCCTGTGATGTGAACTTGAAGGCATTCGACAGCAGGTTCTTGAGAATCTGCTGCAGCCGCTTCGGGTCGCTGGTGAAGGCGCGCGGCAGCGTGTTGTCGATATCGACGTGGAACAACAGCGCCTTCGACTCGGCGACATGATGGAATGTCCGCTGGACGCTGTCGCGCAACGCGTTGAAGGTGATTTCTTCGGCTTCGACCGTGACCGTGCCCGATTCGATCTTCGACAGGTCGAGAATGTCGTTGATCAGCGTCAGGAGGTCGGTTCCGGCGGAATGGATGTTCTTCGCGAATTCCACCTGCTTGGGGAGCAGGTTGCCACCGCTGTTATCTGCCAGCTGCTGTCCGAGGATGAGAATCGAGTTCAGCGGCGTGCGGAGCTCGTGCGACATGTTGGCGAGGAACTCCGACTTGTACTTCGAGGTGAGCGCCAGCTCGGCGGCCTTTTCCTCGAGCGCGCGCCGGGCCTGCTCCACCTCCTTGTTCTTCCGCTCGACTTCGACGTTCTGTTCGGCGAGCTGCTTGGCCTTCGACCCGAGCTCCTCGTTGGTCTGCTGTAGCTCGGTCTGCCGCGTCTGCAGCTCCATCGTCAGCTGCTGCGACTGCTGCAGGAGGTTCTCCGTACGCATCGTCGCTTCGATGGTGTTGAGCACGACGCCGATCGACTGGGTGAGCTGTTCAAGGAACGTCAGGTGGGTTGCGGTGAACGGCTGGAGTGACGACAGCTCGATCACCGCCTTGGTTTCACCTTCGAACAGCACCGGGAGGACGACGATGTTCTTGGGACGGGCGGCGCCCAGGCTCGAGCTGACGCGCGCGTAGGTGCGCGGAACCTTGGTGAGCAGGATGCGCTGCTTCTCGAGCGCGCACTGACCGACGAGCCCCTTCCCCACTTCGATGCGCCTGGCTTGGTCGTCGCCAATCGCATATCCGGCCAGCAGCGAGAGGGCGGGCGAGGTGTCCGACACATCCGGCGACATCTGGTAGACCGACCCCTGTTGCGCATTCACCAGCGGCGCCAGCTCCGACAGCAGCAGCTTGCCAACGGTCACGAGGTCGCGCTGCCCCTGCAGCATGCGCGTGAACTTCGCCAGGTTCGTCTTGAGCCAGTCCTGCTCCTGGTTGCGGTCGGTGGTGCCGCGCAGGTTGTCGATCATCGTGTTGATGTTGTCTTTGAGCTCGGCCACCTCGCCTCGCGCTTCCACCTGAATCGAGCGCGTCAGGTCACCCTTGGTGACCGCGGTCGCCACCTCGGCGATCGCCCGGACCTGGTTCGTCAGGTTGGCCGCGAGCAGGTTGACGTTGCCGGTGAGGTCCTTCCAGGTGCCGGCCGCGCCCGGCACGTTCGCCTGACCGCCGAGCCGTCCTTCGACGCCGACTTCACGAGCGACGTTGGTCACCTGCTCGGCGAACGTCGCGAGTGTGTCGGTCATGTTGTTGATGGTTTCGGCGAGCGCCGCGACTTCGCCCTTCGCTTCCACCGTCAGCTTCTGACGGAGGTTGCCGTCCGCGACCGCGGTGACGACCTTGACGATGCCGCGGACCTGGTCGGTCAGGTTCGCGGCCATGACATTCACCGAGTCGGTGAGGTCCTTCCACGTACCGGCGACGCCGGGCACTTCGCCCTGGCCACCGAGCTTGCCTTCCGTCCCGACTTCGCGGGCAACCCGCGTCACTTCTGCCGCGAAGGCGCGGAGCTGGTCGACCATCGTGTTGATGGTGTTCTTCAGCTCGAGGATTTCGCCTTTGACGTCGACCGTGATCTTGCGGGAGAGGTCGCCGCGCGCCACTGCGGTCGTGACCTCGGCGATGTTCCGCACCTGCGCCGTGAGGTTGGCGCCCATGACGTTGACCGAGTCGGTGAGGTCCTTCCAGGTGCCGGCGACACCCGGCACCACCGCCTGCACACCCAGCCGCCCCTCGGTGCCGACCTCGCGCGCGACCCGGGTCACTTCCGAGGCGAACGACCGGAGCTGCTCGACCATCGCGTTGATGGCCTCCTTCAACTGCAGGATCTCGCCGCGGACATCGACGGTGATCTTGCGCGACAGGTCGCCGTTGGCCACGCCGATCGTGACCTCGGCGATGTTGCGCACCTGGCCCGTCAGGTTCGACGCCATCGAATTGACGTTGTCAGTGAGGTCCTTCCACGTGCCGGCGACGCCAGGCACGACCGCCTGGCCACCCAGCTTCCCTTCGGTGCCGACCTCGCGGGCGACACGGCTGACTTCGGACGCGAAGGCGTTCAGCTGATCGACCATCGTGTTGATGGTGTCCTTGAGCTGCAGGATCTCGCCCTTCACGTCCACCGTGATCTTGCGCGACAGGTCGCCGCGGGCGATCGACGTCGCCACGTCGGCGATGTTTCGCACCTGGCCGGTGAGGTTCTGCGCCATCGAATTGACGTTGTCGGTGAGGTCCTTCCAGGTGCCGGCGACGCCGGGCACCTCCGCCTGACCCCCGAGCTTGCCTTCGGTGCCGACCTCACGCGCCACGCGCGTGACTTCGGCGGCAAATGAGCGCAGCTGCTCGACCATCGTGTTGATGGTGTCCTTGAGCTGCAGAATTTCGCCGCGGACGTCGACGGTGATCTTCTTGGAGAGGTCGCCGTTGGCGACCGCGACGGTGACTTCGGCGATGTTGCGCACCTGCGCTGTCAGGTTGCCGGCCATCTGGTTCACGTTGTCGGTCAAGTCTTTCCACGTGCCGGCCACGCCGGTCACGACCGCCTGACCGCCCAGCTTGCCGTCGGTGCCGACTTCACGCGCCACGCGGCTGACTTCCGACGCGAAGGCATTGAGCTGGTCCACCATCGTGTTGATGGTGTTTTTCAGCTCGAGGATTTCACCTTTCACGTCGACCGTGATCTTGCGCGACAGGTCGCCGCGGGCGACGGCGGTCGCGACTTCGGCGATGTTGCGCACCTGCCCGGTCAGGTTGAACGCCATGAAGTTGACGTTGTCGGTGAGGTCCTTCCACGTGCCGGCGATCCCGGTGACGACCGCCTGGCCGCCCAGCTTGCCTTCGGTGCCGACCTCGCGGGCGACGCGGGTGACCTCCGAGGCGAAGGCATTCAACTGGTCGACCATCGTGTTGATGGTGTTCTTCAGCTCGAGAATCTCGCCCTTGACGTCGACCGTGATCTTGCGCGACAGGTCGCCGTTGGCGATGGCGGTGGCGACGTTGGCGATGTTGCGCACCTGGCCGGTGAGGTTCGACGCCATCGAATTGACGTTGTCCGTGAGGTCTTTCCAGGTGCCGGCGACACCGGGCACTTCGGCCTGGCCGCCGAGCTTGCCTTCCGTGCCGACCTCGCGGGCCACACGGCTCACTTCCGAAGCGAAGGCGTTCAGCTGATCGACCATCGTGTTGATGGTGTTCTTCAACTGGAGAATCTCGCCCTTGACGTCGACCGTGATCTTGCGCGACAGGTCGCCTTCCGCAATCGCGGTCGCGACGTCGGCGATGTTGCGCACCTGGCCGGTCAGGTTCGACGCCATCGAGTTGACGTTGTCGGTTAAGTCCTTCCACGTGCCCGCCACGCCGGGGACCGCGGCCTGGCCGCCCAGTTTGCCCTCGGTACCGACTTCGCGGGCGACGCGGCTGACTTCCGAGGCAAATGCGTTCAACTGTTCCACCATCGTGTTGATGGTGTTCTTGAGCTCGAGAATCTCGCCCTTGACGTCGACCGTGATCTTGCGCGAGAGGTCGCCGCGGGCGATGGCCGTGGCGACGTCAGCGATGTTGCGCACCTGGCCGGTCAGGTTCGACGCCATCGAGTTGACCGAGTCGGTGAGGTTCTTCCAGGTGCCGGCGACGCCCGGCACCACCGCCTGGCCGCCCAGCTTGCCTTCGGTGCCGACCTCGCGCGCCACGCGGGTGACTTCGGAGGCGAAGCCGTTGAGCTGATCGACCATCGTGTTGATAGTGTCCTTCAGCTCGAGAATCTCGCCTTTGACGTCGACCGTGATCTTGCGCGACAGGTCGCCGCGCGCGACGGCGGTCGTGACTTCGGCGATGTTGCGCACCTGGGCGGTCAGGTTGGCGCCCATGGCGTTGACCGAGTCGGTCAGGTCCTTCCAGACGCCGGCCACGTCGGGCACTTCGGCACGACCACCCAGCTTGCCTTCGGTGCCGACCTCACGGGCCACACGGCTGACTTCCGACGCGAAGGCATTGAGCTGGTCCACCATCGTGTTCATGGTGTCCTTCAGCTCGAGAATCTCGCCCTTGACGTCGACGGTGATCTTGCGCGACAGGTCGCCTCGGGCGACCGCGGTGGTGACACCCGCGATGTTGCGGACCTGCGCGGTCAGGTTCGAGGCCATCGCGTTGACCGAGTCCGTGAGGTCTTTCCAGGTGCCGGCCACGCCCGGGACGACCGCCTGGCCGCCCAGCTTGCCGTCGGTGCCGACCTCGCGCGCCACGCGTGTCACTTCGGCGGCGAAGCCGCGCAGCTGATCGACCATCGTGTTGATCGCTTCCTTGAGCTGCAGGATCTCGCCGCGGACGTCGACCGTGATCTTCTTGGACAGGTCGCCGTTGGCGACCGCGATCGTGACGTAGGCGATGTTGCGCACCTGCTCGGTCAGGTTGCCCGCCATGTGGTTGACCGATTCGGTGAGCTCCTTCCACACCCCCGAGAGCGCCTTGACCTGCGCCTGGCCTCCGAGCTTGCCTTCGGTCCCGACCTCGCGCGCCACGCGCGTCACTTCCGAGGTGAACACCGACAGCTGGTCGATCATGCTGTTCACCAGCTTCGCCGACCGCAGGAACTCGCCCTCGAGCGGCCGGCCGTCGACTTCGAGCGCCATCGCCTGGCCCAGGTCGCCCTTTGCCACCGCACCGATGGTGCGTGTCACCTCCGTTGTCGGCCACACCAGGTCGTCAATCAGGAGGTTGATCGCCGCCACTTCGTCCGCCCAGCCGCCCACCGCGCCAGGGACGACCATGCGCTGTTTGAGCTTCCCTTCCTTACCGACCGTCCGCGACACACGCGCCGCTTCACGCGCGCGCCGCTCGCTCACCGCGGCAATCTCGTTGAAGGCGTCGGCGATCTTGCCGTCGATGCCCGTCAGTTCGGTCGGCATCCGCGCGGCGAAGTCGCCGCCGCGAAAGGCCAGCATCGCGTTCAGCAGCTGCTGAGAGAATCTGTCGACGGGCAGTGAGGACGGGGGGGCCTGGTTCGGATCCAGCGTAGCGGTGGGGGTGACGTTCAGATCCATGTACGGCCTCAACGAATATGGGAAGCTGCCCGCGGGCGAGGCGAAACCAGACGTCACACGCCAGCTGTGCAGTGAATCGTTACGTTTTCAATCGCCGGTGTGAAAGCAGAGTAGCGACAAAGCAAGGTGGGGGCCAGCTCAAGCATTGTTTTCGTGAGTAAAGACGGCCCCAAATCCCCACGTCTTCAGCCTGTCATTCGTCGCGTGGGCGCTGAACAACGCGCTCCGTCTTCGTCGACCTCGTTGTCTTCCCCACTATTGATCTCGCCGTCGTCAGGGCGCTCGTGGCGCTGGCCGCGATCAGCCTGCTGGTGTACGGATTGATCTGGGACGCCGCCTGATGCTGGTCGCCTTTCTGCAGGGGGCTGTGGCGATGGGTTGTGTGACGGCGGGGATGATCTTCTTCCGCTTCTGGCGGCAATCGCGCGACCGGTTGTTTCTCAGCTTCGCGTCGGCGTTCTGGATCCTGGCGCTTTCGTACGCGCTTCTTGGACTGGTGGCGTTCGCCACGGAGTGGCGTGTCTACGTGTTCGTCGTGCGCCTCGTGGCCTTCTGTATGATCATTTACGGCATCCTCGAGAAAAACCGGCGCTGATCGCCAGCCGCTATCCCGTGGCAGCCTTCCTCGCGACCGCCGTCTTCGTATTTTTCGCCCTGGTCTTGCGCGGGGCAGCCGCGATGGCCGCCTTTGCCGGCTTCTTCTTCGTCGTGCTCACCGAGTCGAGGCTCTTGCGCAGCGCTTCCATCAGGTTGACGACCTTGGGCGGCTCCTGCACTTCGGGGGCGACCACTTCTTCGCCGGCGATCTTCGCGTCGATGATCCCGCGGAGCCCTTCGGTGTACTCGTCCTTGTAATCCTTCAGGTTGAGCTCGGCATCGAAGGTCGCAATCACCTGCTTCGCAAGTTTGATTTCTTCGGGCTTGATCTTCGGCCGGCACCGAGCTCAGTTCTTCGATCTGGTCGATGCTGCGGATCTCGGCATCGTGGTGCAGCGTGTACATCACGAGGCCCTTCTTCTGCGGCTTGATGGCGACGAGGTACTCACGGCCGTAGAGCGCCACCTTGCCAATCCCCGCCTTCCCCGCCATCCCTTCGCGCATCACCGCGAACGCTTCGGCCGCAATCGGGCCGTCCGGCGCCAGGTAGTACGCGCGGTCGACGTAGATCGGATCGATGTCGGAGGCATTGGCGAATTGCACCAGGTTGATCACGCGGGTTGATTCCACCCGGACCTTCTGGATGTCCTCCTCGCTCACGATCACATAGCGCCCTTTTTCGAACTCGTAGCCTTTGGCCAGCTCGGCGTTCGAAACCTCGCGTTCGCAGTGAGGGCACCACCGCTTCTGCTGAATGCGCGTCTGGCACTCGGCGTGGAGCTGATTGAAGGAGAGCGTGGCGGCGGATTCAGTGGCCGGGAACACCTTCACGGGGATGTTCACGAGGCTCACCTTGAGGAAGCCTTTCCAGGTCGGGCGAGGTGGCATACCGGCGATTATCGGCTGAGATCGGGTCAAACTGCATCCTGATCGTCACGGCTGCCCAGGTCGAGGCCGGCCCCGCCGATGTGGATATCGTGTGCCTTGATTCTGTCGCGCAGGACGCGGCGCGCCTGGCCGTAGAGGTGGCCGGGCACGGCTAGCCGCTTCGCAATGCTGCGGAAATGTGAGATCAGCACCAGCGTGACGCCCCCCTCCTCCTTCCAGGAGACCGCCGAAATCTGGCCCCACGGCATGAACCCGCTGTCGGACCACACGCCGTCGCGGTAGAACCCGCGGGCGATTCGCGTGCTGAGGGGAAAGGCGTAGCCGTAATAAACAAACATCATCACCTCACCGAACAGCTGGTTCGGTGCACGGCCGAGGACGAAGATCTTGACGGCCACGAGGATGCCGAGGATGGCGCCGAGCGCGAGGGCGAAGCCGTAGTAAGGCGGCTTTGGATTTTCCCAGACGAGCAGGGCCGAGGTCTTGCGCAGCTGGAACCTCAGCAGGTCCGCCACCACTTTCAAGTTGGCGGCGAAGAAGCCAATCCCGAAAAGAAACAGCACCTGCGGGAGCAGCGTCCGCGGATCCATGTGATCTCAGAATACCCAATCACAAATCGCAAATCACAACCCTCAGACCGCACATCACACGTCGCAAGTCACAAATCGCGCATCGCAAGTCACAAATCGCCAATCACAAATCGCCAATCACAAATTTTCATGCTAGCCTCGCGGTTCGCATGGAGGCTTTCGATGCACACGTACAGGTCAGCGGCAACGGCGTTCATCCTGTTCATGGCCCTGGTGGCCACGGCGGGTGTGGCCAATGCCCAGGTCGGCAACGGCGCCGGAGGAAGGGATGACGGGGACAACGGGAACGGCAACAACGCCCCGACACGCGGCTGCAGGGAACTGCCGTCGCACGACGAGCTGCGTGAGGCGCTGATCGCCGCGCGCATGCAGGCCAATGGCGGACTGAATCTCGATATGTGGGGGACGATTGTCGATCGCGATGGCATCGTCTGCGCGGTGGCGTTCACCGGATCCAACCGCGGCGATCAGTGGCCCGGCAGCCGCGTGATTTCGGCGCAGAAAGCCAGCACGGCCAATGCCTTCAGCCTGCCAGGCCTGTCGCTCTCCACTGCGAATCTCTATACGGCGACCCAGCCGGGAGGAAGCCTGTTCGGTCTCCAGGAGAGCAATCCGGTTGCGACCGACGTCGCGTACAGCGGCAGCCCCGGCCGGTACGGCCAGCGGAACGACCCGATGGTCGGCAGCCGCGTCGGCGGCGTCAACGTGTTCGGCGGGGGCCTGGCGCTCTACGACGCCGATGGTCGCATCCTCGGCGGGCTCGGCGTGAGCGGCGATACGTCATGCGCCGACCACAACATCGCCTACCGGACGCGCAACACGCTCGAGCTCGACTACGTCCCGGCCGGCGTCGCGGCGGCGGCGGACCCGACCCGACTCGACAACATCATTTTCGATATCGTGCCGCAGTCGAACGGCATCCCGAATCCCGGGCAGATGTCCGGCATCAGCGGTCTCAACACCGTCGCCGCCCCCGGGGGGTTCGGCCACCCGAGCTGCCACAGCTACACCGGGCCGGGCAACAACGTCAGCCGGGGGTTTGCGAACACGCTGCCGGCGAACAGGTAGCGATACATCAACTCCCAACGTCTGACTCCCACAATCCCAAAGGAATCACGAGATCTTCGCTTTGGGGTCTGGGATCTCTTCTTTGGGTGTTGGGAGTTGGGCTTTGGGATTTGCTTCCGACAGCCGCGGGTCGAAGCATCGGCGGCACCGCGCTTCATAGGTGCCCTGCGTGCCGAGCAGCACGCGGTCTTCGCTGACGACGAGCCGCTGGGTATGGTTGGCGGGGTTGCCGCAGACCATGCAGATGGCCAGCGTCTTGGTGATGTATTCGGCGATGGCGAGCAGGTGCGGCATCGGCTCGAACGGCTTGCCCAGGTAGTCCTTGTCGAGACCGGCGACGATGACGCGCTTGCCCTGTTCGGCAAGCGTGTCGCAGATCATCGGCAGCTCGGCGTCGAAGAACTGGCCTTCATCGATGCCGACGACCTCGGTGTCGGGCTCCACCTCGATCCAGCAGCTCGCGCGCGGTCCGCACGGCGCACGACGGGATGCGCATCTCGCTGTGCGAGACGATGTGGTCGTCGGAATACCGCGTGTCGAGCGCCGGCTTGAAGATCTGGACCTTCTGGCGGGCAATCTGGGCGCGCCGCAGCCGGCGAATCAGCTCCTCGCTCTTGCCGCTGAACATGCTGCCGACGATGACTTCGATCCAGCCCTGGTTGGCTGTGTGCCGGACTACGTCCATTGCCCCCTCCAACCGCGAAGGGCGCGACCATCGCGACGATCACGAATAACAAAAAGGAGGATTCGTGTCCTTCGAGATCATCGTGTCATCGTGGTTATGCCCGTGACAGATACTCGCCCGACTCGGTACTGACGCGCACGACGTCGCCGGTGTTGATGAACGGCGGTACCTGGACGACCAGGCCGGTTTCGAGCGTCGCCGGCTTGACCTGGTTGCTCGCCGTCGCCCCCTTGATTCCCGGCACCGTGTCCGTCACCTTCAGGTCCACGGTCGGGGTGAGCTCGATGCCCACCGGCTCGGTGCCGTAGAACTCGACCAGGATGGTCATCTCGGCCTTCAGGTAGCTCACGGAATCACCGAGCGCCTCGCTGGAAATGTGGATCTGCTCGTAGGACGTGGTGTCCATGAAGTAGTAGTCGTCGCCGTCTTTGTAGAGATACTGCATCTCGCGCTCGTCGAGCGTCGCCCGCTCGACCATGTCTTCCGAGCGCAGCTTCTGATCCGCCAGCGTCCCGTTGCGGATATTGCGGAGCTTCACGCGGACGAACCCGCGAAGGTTGCCGGGGGTGACGTGCTGGAAGTCGAGGATCCTGAACAGGTCCTCGCCCATCTTCACCAGCATGCCCTTCTTGACGCGTGTCGCCTGTATGGTGGCCATAGGTATGTAGAACCTACCGATGATATCAGTTGGTAGCTGGCAGCTTGTAGCCGGTAGCGCTTTCTATTTCGGCGACCGGCTACCAGCCAGCAGCTACGGGCTGGTATTATCGAGCGCATGGCGTTTGCTCGCTGGGATCCCCTCCGTGATCTGCTCGCCATCCAGCACCGCCTGGACCGGTTCGCCCCCGGGGCAGGCTGGAACCCCCCGGTCGATCTGCACGAAACCCCCGATTCCTACGTCGTGACCGCGGAGATTCCCGGGCTCTCGCGCGACGACGTCGAGATTCACATGCACGACGGACGGCTGACGCTCTCTGGCACGCGGCGCGAACGCGGCGCCCCCTGCGAGCGCTATTATCGGGTCGAGCGGGGACACGGCTCGTTTAGCCGCACGTTCCAGCTGCCCATCGCCGTCGACGCCGAGCACATCGTCGCCGACCTGCGCGACGGCGTGCTGACGGTGACGTGCCCGAAGTCCGCCGACGCGCTCGCGCGTCGTGTCCACGTTTCGTAGCGATGAACACGCGCCGACTCATCCTCTCGCTTGTACTGTTGACGTGCGGGTTTGCCGCCGGGCTGGTGATCACCGGCCGCATGCACGATGCGGGCAACGATGCCGTGGCTCAGAGCACGGCTCCGGCGCCGCCGGCGGTGGCGGCGCCGATGCCGGTCGCATCGGCGACCCTCCCCGACTTCACGCGCGTGGCCGAACGCACGGTGCCGGCCGTCGCGAACATCTCGTCGCTGCAGGTGGTGCGGCGGCAGAATTCCCCGTACAACAACGACCCGTTCTTCCAGTTCTTCTTTGGCGACGGCGACGTCACGGGACGGCGCCGCGGTGTCGAGCGCAGCCTCGGCTCCGGCGTCATCGTCAGCGAGGACGGGCTCGTCCTCACCAACAACCACGTCGTCTCCGGTGAATCGGGCCGCATCTCGCTCAGGCAGCTGCCGGCCGTCTCTGTCGCGCTGGCGGACAAGCAGGAAGTCGCGGCCACGATCGTCGGTGTCGATCCGGCAACCGATCTGGCGCTGCTCAAGATCGACGCCGGCCGGCTGCCGACGATTCCGTGGGGCGATTCGAGCAAACTCAAGGTGGCGGAGTGGGTGCTGGCGATCGGGAACCCCTTCCAGCTCAATCAGACCGTAACGCTCGGGATCGTGTCGGCACTGGGCCGCACCAACGTGGGCATCTCGTCCTACGAGGACTTCATCCAGACCGACGCCGCCATCAACCCGGGGAATTCCGGCGGAGCCCTGATCAACGCTCGTGGTGAGCTCGTGGGCATCAACACGGCCATCTTCAGCCAGAGCGGTGGCTACCAGGGCATCGGCTTCGCCGTCCCGAGCAACCTCGCCCGCCGGATCGTCAGCGATCTGACGCAATACGGCGAGGTGCGGCGTGGATCGATCGGCTACGTGGAGATCGCGCCGCTGTCGACGATGGTGGCCGAACAGCTTGGCGTCCCTGGCGCACGAGGCGTGCTGATCCAGGTGATGCGGCGCGATTCATCCGCATACTCGGCGGGCCTGCGTCCCGGCGACGTCATCATCGCCTTCAACGACACGGCGGTCGAGGACGGCGGACAGTTGTCGCGCCTGATCGGCGACGCGCGCATCGGCAGCACCGCGGCGGTCGCGGTGATCCGCGAGGGCGATCGCGTCGAGCTGAAGATCCCGATCACCTCCACGTCCACCTCGAACTAGCACCCGGGCAAACTGTGCCCTCTCTCCCATCCTGGTTGCTCGCTCCGTCGCTGCGAATTGCCGTGATCGCGATCGCGGCCTACGTCCTCATTCGCGCCGGCTCGGCGGCGACCCGCCGCTTCGAGCGCGAGATGAGCACGGGCACCGGGCTCGACGTCATCGAGCGCGCCAAGCGCGCGCGGACGTTCTCCCGCCTGCTCCAGCGAACGCTCTCGCTGGTGGTCGCCGTGATGGCGGGACTGATGATCCTGCGCGAGCTCGACGTCGACATCACGCCCGTCCTCACTGGCGCCGGCATCGCCGGCCTGGCGATCGGTTTCGGCGCGCAGACCCTGGTTCGAGATGTCATCTCCGGGTTCTTCATGATCTTCGAGGACCAGGTGCGCGTCGGCGACGTGGTGATGGTGAATGGCCAGGGCGGGCTGGTGGAAGAGATGAAGCTGCGGACGATCGTGCTGCGCGACGAGCAGGGGGCGGTTCACATCTTTCCCAACGGCGAAGTGAAGACGCTGTCGAACATGTCGAAGGACTTCTGGTACTACGTCATCACCATCGGGCTGGGGTTTGACGATGACGTGGAACCAGCCACCGACGCGATGGCAGACGTGGCCGCAGGCATGATGGAGGACCCGGAGTACAAGCCTTTCATCCTGGCACCGCTGGAGATTCTCGGAGTCGACTCCTTCGAAGGCGGCCACCTGATGATCAAGGCGCGCATCAAGACCGTGCCGCTGAAGCAGTGGTTCGTCGGCCGCGAACTGCGGAAACGAATCGCCCGCGTGTTCAGCGAACGCGGCATTCACCTGCCGACGCCGCGGATGGTGGTGGACCTGCGGAGGCCCGATCGGCAAGCGAGAAGTGAGAAGTAGGAAGTGAAAAGTAGGTTGGCAAATACTGCACCTGCTGCCTTACTTCCAACTTCCTACTTCGCACTCTCCTTGCCTTATTCGACCTGGCCCCGGATCTCGCCCCCGGGAAAATCGCCGGGCCCCTGGTTGGGCGGCGTGGTATTGCCATCGCTCGTGTGCACGTTGACGTAAGCGTTGCCCTCGCGGATTCTGTCCAGCACGTCTGCCAGCGTCTTGACGCCGATCGGACAGCGTGGATCCGCGGTCGGCCTGACGTGCGAACCGTCGAACGTCGCCGCCGCCAACGTACCATTGTGCCGCCCGGCGCCGCCGGGCAGGGCCGCTGTCGCCGACGGATTCGGATAGAGCCAGACGACGATCGGGCCGTTTTCGCCGGCCGGAGCGCAGTGAATGTGGCCCTGCGTCACATTCTCGATATTCGACGCGATCAGCCGGTAGTCCACCGACGACGCGTCAGGACTGACCTGAAAGATCGCCTGGCCCTGGGCATGGGAGTCGGCCGGAGTCGGCGCTCCGGGTGTTGCGGGCGTAAACACTTCCTCGTCCCCTGACAGATGGGTCTGGTGATTTTCCGGGCCTCCGGGCCCCGCTGCGTTGAAGAACAGCGGCGTGCTGAGCACGTCGGGCTGTGTCGGCGACTGGCTGGACTGCGAGCAACCGGCCGCAGCCGTCGCGAACGCTACTGCGGCAAACCGTATGCGCATGGTCATGCTCTCCTCCGTTTCGGAATGCGAACGCATTTACCAAACGCGGCGCGCCACCTGGCGGACCGTCGCTGGACTCTGCGCCATCCCCGGATGTGAGCGGGTTTTCGGGGCGACTACCGGATCGGGGACTGGCGGGGCGCGCATTCTGCGAACGGCGTGCCGAGGGAGAGGAGATTCAGATCGAGAAATGCTGAGTCGGAAGCAACGTGATGCGGCCGTTACACGCCGTGGCCGTAGCCCGACTCATGCAGCGCATGAGCGGGAGTCGCGGGCGTCTCGGCGGTGCGAACGTTGCTGACGACGGCGATGATGTCCGCGTCGCTGATGATCTTGCGGTCGTCGGCGATGGCCATGAGCGCGCGGTAGATCTCGACCAGTTCGGTCGTGTCGATCTCGAGGCCCAGGTCGTTGCAGCGCCGCAGCACCGCGTGCCGCCCCGAGTGCTTGCCGAGCACGAGCGGGTTCCAGGGCGCGCCGACGTCTTCAGCCTTGATGATTTCGTAGGTCCGGCGGTCCTTCAGGATCCCGTCCTGATGGATGCCCGCTTCGTGCGCGAACGCGTTGCGCCCGACAATCGCCTTGTTGACCTGTACGCTCTGCCCCGTCAGCTTGGTCAGCATCTCGCTCGACGGGTAGATCTCCTTGTGGACGATCCCCACGTCGAACGGCATGCGGTCACGCCGGACGTGGAACGCCATGACGATTTCCTCGAGCGCGGCGTTGCCGGCGCGCTCGCCAATCCCGTTGACCGTGCACTCGACCTGCCGCGCGCCGCCGTGTACCGCTGCGATCGAGTTGGCGACGCCCAGGCCCAGGTCGTCGTGGCAGTGCGTGCTGAAGACGGCCTTGCCGGAGTTCGGCACGCGCGCGCGAATGACCTGGAAGAACTCGCTGGTTTCGTCGGGAGTGGAGAACCCCACCGTATCCGGAAGATTGATGGTCGTGGCGCCCGCGGCAATCACGTGCTCGACGACGCGGCACAGGAAGTCGAAGTCGCTGCGCGTCGCGTCCTCGGCCGAAAACTGCACGTCGTCGGTCTGCTGCCGCGCGTAGCGGACGGAGTCGACCGCCGCCTCGAGACACTGCTCACGGCTGATGCGGAGCTTTGCCTGGAGATGCAGATCGGAAGTGGCGATGAACGTATGGATCCGGCCGCGCTCGGCCGGGGCAATCGACCAGGCCGCCTTCTCGAGGTCGGCGCGGTGGCAGCGGGCGAGGCAGGCAATCACGGGGCGGCGGATCTCGGCGGCAATACGGCGGACCGCCTCGGCATCGGCCGGCGAGGCGATCGGGAAGCCGGCCTCGATGATGTCCACACCGAGGGCGTCGAGCTGGCGGGCGAGCTGCAGCTTCTCGGCCGGGCGCAACGAAAAGCCGGGCGCCTGTTCGCCGTCCCGCAGCGTCGTATCGAAAATCAGAACCCGTTGGTCGCCCATGTCGGGAGCCCTCCCCCTTACCAAGCCACAAGGCTCAAGTCCAAGGCTCAAGCGCAGAAATTGGACTTCAGCCGTGGGCCTTGTGGCTTGCGCCTTGTAGCCAACAACCAGTAGACGCGACTGGTGATGATATTGTCAAAATGATAATTATTCTGCTTGGATTATCGACGCTTATGGGCAGAAACTGAGCCGTGGAGCTAACGGAACTTCGGGTTTTCCTCAAAGTCGCCGCCGAACGCAGCTTTTCACGGGCGGCGATGAAGCTGCACCGCACCCAGCCGGCGGTCAGCCAGGCGGTGCGCCGCCTCGAGGAAAGTGTCGGCGAGCGCCTGTTCGATCGGGCCACCAAGGACGCCACACTGACCGACGCGGGCAGGCTCCTGCGCGACTACGCCGAGCGGCTGCTCCGCCTCTCGGAAGAGGCCGAGACCGCCCTCAAGGACCTCCGCGACCTCCGCCGCGGCCGCGTGCTGATCGGCGCCAACGAAGCATCGGTCCACGCCGTCCTGCCGCTCATTCAGCGCTACCGCGAAGCGCATCCCCTGGTGCACCTCGACGTGCGCCGCATTCCGGCGCGACAGATCGGCGCCGAGGTCGCCCAGGGGACCCTGGACTTCGGCGTGCTGACGTTCCAGCCTGCGGAACCGCGGCTCAGCTCGATCGTGCTCGGACAGGACGAGCTCGTGATGTTGGTCCCGCCGGCGCATCCGCTTGCTAATACGCGCGAGGTCACGCTCTCGGAGTGCGCGCGCCAGACCGTCATCGCCCATAACGACCCGTCGCACGTGCGCGACCGCGTACTACGGCTGTTCGAGCAGCATCACATCCCGGCCAACATCCTCGTTTCGCTTCCGAGCCTTGAAGGGATCAAGCGCGCCGTGGCGATGCGGATGGGCGTCGCGCTGCTGCCGCGCCGCTGCGCCGAGTCGGAAATCGCACGCGGCGAGCTCGTCGCCCTCGCGATGCCGGAGATCCGGCTGCGCCGCCAGATCCGCCTGGTCTACCGGAAGGCGGTGGAACGCTCGCATGCATCCGCGGCGTTCCTGGCGATCGTCGAAGGGGTGCGCACCGGACGCAAAAACGTCACCGCCGATGCTGTCTGAGCCCCTCAATTTCTGCGCACATTCCGCGCGCATCGGGCGAGTTCTCCAGCGAACGTGATTGGCACGCCGGGTGCTCGCAGGCCGTGTCGATGCCTACGGTTGAAGAGCGTCTGACCGCGCTGGAAGCACGAGTGAATTCCGTGTCGGACGTGAGCCAGCGATGGACCGAGCTTCGCTCCGACATGAACCTCCGGTTCGCGCAGGTGAATGGCCGATTCAGCGAGCTGCGCGACGACTTCAACCTGCGCCTCGGCGAAATCAACGCCCGGTTCGACGTGCTGCACAACGACGTCAACCACCGGCTCGACGAAATCTCACGGCGATTCGTGGATCTGGATGTGAAGGACGATCGACAACTCGCCTGGCTGGTCGGCACGCAGGTGGCCGTGCTCCTGGCCGTCGTCGCCGCCCTCGTCGGGGCGTTCTATCGCTGAGGCTAGAACCCGGAAATGTAAGGAAGCCTGACAGACACGGCGTTCACGTCGCCGTAGCGCTCGAGCAGCAAGCCGGTCGTGTCCCAGGCCCCGGTGATCAGCGCGTCCCGGGCATTCGCGGGAATGAACACGGGACAACGGAAGCCTTCGGTGTCACACGTGCCGGCCTGAAGGTCGAGGCGCAGCCGCGCATCGGGCTGCTTCTCGACCCGATCCATCAGCTGACGCACGTGCTCGGGCGAGGCGGTGGCGCACGGCAGGCCGATCATGAGGGCATTGCCGAAGAAGATTTCAGAGAACGATTCCCCGACCACGGCGCGAATACCCGATCGGTGGAGCCCCTGGGGCGCATGCTCGCGCGACGATCCGCAGCCGAAGTTGCGGTTCACCAGCAGGATCGTCGCACCCTGATACCGGGAGTTGTCGAATGCATGCGGCGATGTCGCGCGGTCGCCCGCGGCGGACCCGGCACGCTCGTCCTCGAACAGATGCTTCTCGAGTCCCTCGAACGTGACCGCGCGGAGAAACCGCGCCGGCATGATGCGGTCCGTGTCGATGTCGTCGCCGCGCATCGGCAGCGCCGTGCCTTCGACGCGCGTGATCTTCAGCGCCTCCATCAGCTCACCAGCTCCCGCACGTCAGTGACTTCGCCGGCCACCGCCGCCGCGGCGACCATCGCCGGACTCATGAGCAGCGTGCGGCCCGTCGGACTCCCCTGGCGGCCCTTGAAGTTGCGGTTGGACGACGCCGCACATACCTGGTTGCCTTCGAGCTTGTCGGGATTCATGCCCAGGCACATGGAGCAGCCGGCGGCGCGCCACTCGAAGCCAGCCTCGCGGAAGATCTCGTCGAGCCCTTCGCTCTCGGCCGCCTTCTTGACCGACGCCGATCCCGGCACCACCAGCGCCGTGACGTGAGGCGCCACGTGGCGGCCGCGGACGATACGGGCCGCTTCGCGGAGATCGGACAGGCGGGAGTTGGTGCATGAGCCGATGAACGCGACGTCGACGCGCATGCCAGCGATCGGCTGACCGCTTTCGAGACCCATGTACCCGAGCGCATCGCCGACTGCCTGTGCCTCGGCGCCGGCATCGCGGGGCGAGGGAATGCGTCCGTCGACGGCAATCGACTGGCCCGGATTGACGCCCCACGTCACGACCGGCGTCAGTTCCTCCGCCTTGATCACCACGTCGTCGTCATACCGGGCGTCTTTGTCCGACGCGATGGAAGACCACCACGTGCGGGCCCGGTCGAACGCGTCGCCGGACGGCGCGAAGGGGCGGCCCCGGAGATAGTCGAAGGTGGTCTGGTCGGGATTCACTTACCCGACCCGCGCGCCACCCTCAATCGACATGTTGCAGATCGTCATCCGCTCGTCCATCGTCATCCGCTCGACCGTGTCGCCGGCGTATTCGTAGGCATAGCCGACGCCGCCGCTCACGCCCAGCCGCTGGATGATGGTAAGGATGACGTCCTTCGCGTACACACCGGGGGCCAGCCTGCCGTTGACGCGGATGCGCCGCACCTTCAGCGGTTCCATCGCCAGGCACTGAGAGGCGAGCACGTCGCGCACCTGTGACGTGCCAATCCCGAAAGCGACCGCGCCGAACGCACCGTGCGTCGAGGTATGGCTGTCGCCGCACGCAATCGTCATCCCGGGCTGCGTCAGGCCGAGCTCGGGGCCAATCACGTGCACGATGCCCTGGCGGTCGTCGTTCAGCCCGGCGATGCGGATGCCGAAGTCGCGCGTGTTGCGCTCGAGCGCGGCAATCATGTCCTCGGCGAGGAGGTCGAGGAACGGGCGCGTGCGCTCGCGCGTGGGAATGATGTGATCAACGGTGGCGAACGTGCGGTCGGGCCGCGCCACCTTCCACCCGCGCGCGCGAAGCGCGTCGAATGCCTGCGGCGTGGTGACCTCGTGAATGAGGTGCAAGCCGACGAAGAGCTGCGTCTGGCCGGTCGGCAGCGTGCGTACGGTGTGAAGGTCCCAGACCTTCTGGAGCAGCGTCTTACCCATGCGTCTGTAATTTCACTCTACCAGATACGGAGCGATGACCCGTGACCCAGCACCGCCACGGGCGCTCGGTGCCGACGCGAATCCCGACCCGCGGTCCCCACGAGACGGCGTCCACTGCGTGGCCGCAGTCCTCGATGACGAGGCGGCTCGACACGAGATCGAGCAGGTTGTCGGCCAGCGTGATGCCCATTGCGCGCGTCAGGTTCCCGGGACCCCGGCACAGATCGGTGTCGGCCACGTCGCCGCTGACGCCACGTCGTTTCCTCATGAGCGCGATGCCCTCGACCGGCTCCAGCGCGCGAATCAGCACGGCGGCCGGATGCCCCTCGGCTTCAGTGACCGCGTTGACCAGGTAATGGATGCCGTAATTGAGATAGACGTAGGCAAGGCCCGGCGATCCATAGAGCGGCGCGTTGCGGCGGGTCGGCCCCGGCGCCGCATGGCAGGCGGGATCGCTTTCGCCGATGTACGCCTCGGTCTCGACGATCATGCCGGCGGTCACACCCTTGGGCGTCCGATGCACGAGCACCTTGCCCAGCAGTGCTTCAGCAACCGTGAGCGTCGGCCGGCCGTAGAACGACCGCGGCAATGAGCCGGGTCCGCTCCGCGGAACCCGGCCTACGCACGCCCGGTCGGGGGTAGGGCGGGTTCCGCGAAGCGGACCCGCCTTACCGCGCTGCGTACGCATGCGTGCGGCCCGAGGCGAGAACCTGCCGCAGCGCCCGACCCGTGTGCGACGCCTCGCATTCCGCCACGCGCTCCGGCGTGCCGGCGACGACGACTTCTCCGCCCCCCTCGCCGCCTTCCGGACCGAGATCGATCAGGTAGTCCGCCGTCTTGATCACGTCGAGGTTGTGCTCGATCACGAGCAGCGTATGGCCCGCCTCCACAAGCTTGCGGAACGCCGCCAGCAGCTTGGCGATGTCGTCGAAGTGGAGGCCGGTAGTGGGCTCGTCGAGGATATAGAGGATGCGCTCCCCGCCGTACGAGGCCAGATGCGAGGCGATCTTGATCCGCTGCGCTTCACCCCCGGATAGCGTTGTCGCCGGCTGGCCGAGGCGCAGGTAGCCGAGGCCGATCTCGTCGAGCACGTGCAGCCGCCGCAGCACTTTCGGCGAGGTGCTGAAGAAGGCCAGTGCCTCGCGCACCGTCAGGTCGAGCACCTGGTGGACGTTCTTGCCGCGGTACCGCACTTCGAGCACCTGCGGCTTGAACCGCATCCCGTCGCACTGGTCGCATGGCACGAACACGTCCGCCAGGAACTGCATCTCGACGCGGACCTCACCTTCACCCTGGCACGCTTCGCACCGCCCGCCGGGCACGTTGAAGGAGAAATGGCTTGCCGTCAGGCCCCGGCCCCGTGCGTCCTTCGTCGACGCAAACAGCTCGCGGATCGGGTCGAAGGCCTTCAGGTAGGTCACCGGGTTCGAGCGCGGCGTCCGGCCGATTGGAGCCTGGTCCACCAGGATCGTGTCGGTGATCAGCTCGAGGCCTTCGAGGCCCCGGTGGGATCCGACGCGGCGATCCCAGGCGCCCTTGGCCCGCTTGATCGCGGCGTAGAGCACGTCGTGCACGATCGTCGACTTCCCCGATCCGCTGACGCCGGTCACGCAGGTGAGCGTGTTCAGCGGAATTTCGATGTCGACGTTCTTCAGGTTGTGCTCGCTGGCGCCGTAGAGGCGGATCTTCTGCCCGACGCCCTTGCGGCGGGGTGACGGCACCGGAATCGCCAGCTCGTTGCGCAGGTACTTTGCCGTCAGTGATCGCGGCTCCTGCAGCAACCCGGGCAGGTCGCCCGAATAAACCACGCGGCCGCCTTGTTCCCCGGCGCCGAGGCCGATGTCGACGATGTGATCGGCCACCCGGATCATGTCCTCGTCGTGCTCGACGACGAGCACCGTGTTTCCCTGGTCGCGCAGCTGCCGCAGGATGTCGATCAGCCGCTGGTTGTCGCGCGAATGCAGCCCGATCGACGGCTCGTCGAGCACGTACAACGTTCCGACCAGCGCCGAGCCGAGCGACGTCGCCAGGTTGATGCGCTGCGCCTCCCCGCCAGACAGCGTGGACGACAAGCGGTCGAGCGTCAGGTAGTCGAGCCCGACGTCGCTCAGAAACGACAGCCGGCGGCGGATCTCGCGCAGCACCTTGTCGGCGACCGCCGCTTCCTTCTCGCTGAGATGCAGGTCGGCAAAGAACCGGCTGGCTTCGCGCACGGTGAGCGCGGACACTGCGTCGATGGTGCGGCCGTCGACGCGCACGTCGCGCGCTTCCCGGCGGAGCCGCGCGCCGCCGCAGTCGGGACACGGCAGGTAGCCGCGATAGCGGCTGAGGAACACACGGACGTGCACCTTGTACTTCTTGCGCTCGAGCCAGCGGAAGAATCCGCGGATGCCGTCGTAACCGTCATTGCCCTCGACGACGAAGCTGCGCTCCTCGTCGGTGAGCTCCGTCCAGGGCACGTCCAGCCGAACGGTCGACTTCCGCGCGGTCCGCTTCAACTCGGCCAGCTGCGACCGGTAATGCGGCTTGCTCCACGGCTCGATCGCGCCCTGGTTGATCGACTTGGACGGATCGGGCACGACCAGGTCCATGTCGAGCTCGATGATGTTGCCGAAGCCGTGGCACGTCGGGCAGGCGCCGAACGGATTGTTGAAGGAGAACAGTCGGGGCTGCGGTTGCTCGTAGGTGATGCCGCACGTGCGGCACTCGAACCGCTCTGAGAACACCAGGCGCCGGTCCCCTGTTCCCGATCCCTGATCCCCTGGCCCGTCGGCGAGGACGATCGCAAACGCCGCACCGCCGCCCTCGCGGTAGGACGTCTCGATTGAATCGGTGAGGCGGCTGCGGAGATCGCCCTCGATTTTCACGCGATCGACCACCACCTCCAACGTCGTCCGGCCGCGCAGCGACTGCTGGTCGATGTCCTCGAGTGGCACCGCGCGCCCGTCGATGAGCAGGCGTCCAAAACCGCGGCGCCGGAGCGCGTTCAGCATCTCGACGACGGGGTCGCTGGCACGTTCGTCTTTCTCCGGAACGTCCTCCCCGGCATCGGCAGCGTCGGCCGCCGGATCGGCCGGCATCACGACCACCGGGATCTCGAAACCGATCAGGATGCGGCTGCCTGCGGGCAGTTCCCCCAGGCGCTTCGCGACGACTTCCGCGGTCTCGCGGGTCACTTCGTTGCCGCACTGGCGGCAGAACGTCCGTCCCACGCGCGCGTACAGCAGCCGCATGTAGTCGTGGATCTCGGTCATCGTTCCGACCGTGGATCGCGGGTTGCGCACGCTGTTCTTCTGGCGGATGGCGATGGCGGGACAGATGCCTTCGATGCGATCGACGTCGGGCTTTTCCATCCGCTCGAGGAACTGCCGGGCGTAGGCAGACAGCGACTCGACGTACCGGCGCTGTCCTTCCGCGTAGATCGTGTCGAAGGCGAGTGACGACTTTCCTGATCCGCTCACGCCGGTGACGATCACCAGCTTGCCGGCGGGCAGCGTGACGTCCACGTTCTTGAGGTTGTGCGTGCGGGCGCCGCGCACGACAAGGGGAGAGCGAGCGGGGGGTACGGTGTTGGGCACTCTGTTCCCTATTTCCCTGGGATGGTAAGTAAGCAATGTTACTACCGGCGCACCTCCTTCGCCACCTTCGCCGCGACCGTGAGATCCGCGACCAGCGAGTCGTACGCGGCGCGCCGGCCCTCCGAATCGGGCGCGCGCAGCACGGCCGACGGATGAATCGTGGCGACGACCCGCTCCGCCAGCGCACTCGGCAGCACCTGTCCACGCTGCTGCGTCAACTTGAACTGCGCGCCGAGCAGCGCCTGTGCCGCCGTCGCGCCGAGGCAGACGACGACTGCCGGCTTCACCGCGCGCAGTTCCGCTTCGAGCCACGGGCGGCAGGCCTTGATCTCCGAGGCACGCGGCTTCTTGTGAATGCGCCGCTTACCGCGCGGTTCCCAGCTGAAGTGCTTGACTGCGTTCGTCAGGTAGGCCGAATCGCGCGGAATCCCCGCCTCCTCGAGCGCTTTGTGCAGCACGGCGCCGGCGGGTCCGACGAACGGCTCGCCGTGGCGATCTTCCTGGTCGCCAGGTTGTTCGCCGACGAGCATCACACGACCATCACGCGGACCTGATCCGAACACCACCTGCGTCGCCCGCTTGTACAGATCGCATCCACGACACGCCTGTGCCGCGGCCTTCAAGGTCCGCACGCTGGTTGTCCTCGGTACAAACGGCGCCGCGGATTGTTCCTTCACGTCTTGCATCGTACTGCCCGAGATACCATCAAGGCGCGTGGAAGAGTTAGGACTCATCATCACCTTCGCCGGCGGACTCAGCGCGGCGCTTGTCTTCGGCTACGTGACCCACCGGCTCGGTTTGTCACCGATTGTTGGCTACCTGCTCGCCGGCGTCGCCCTCGGACCGCATACGCCAGGGTTCATGGCGAATCCCGAACTGGCCGAGCAGCTGGCCGAAGTCGGGGTGATCCTGCTGATGTTCGGCGTCGGCCTGCAGTTTCACGCCGAGGAGTTGCTGGCCGTCCGGCGTGTCGCCGTGCCCGGCGCGGCAGCGGGCATTGCCTCCGCCACCCTGCTCGGTGCGTGGGCAGCGTGGCTCTTTGGCTGGGGCTGGACGTCCTCGCTCGTCTTCGGCCTCACGCTATCAGTCGCCAGCACCGTCGTACTGGTGCGGGTGCTGTCGGACAACAGGCAGCTCCACACCTCGAGCGGCCACATCGCCGTGGGCTGGCTGGTGGTCGAGGATCTCCTCACGGTCATCATCCTCGTGCTGCTGCCGACGCTCGCCGGCGGCAATACGAGCATCCCGGGCATCCTGGGCGACGTCGCGCTGACGCTGCTTAAGGTCGGCCTGCTCGTCGCCTTCGCCGTCGTCGTCGGCACGCGGACGATTCCGAAGCTGCTCGACCTGGTGGCGGCGACCCGCTCTCGCGAGCTGTTTACCCTAACCGTCCTGGTACTGGCACTGGGCATTGCCGTCGTCTCGACGCTCGTGTTCGGCGTTTCGATGGCGCTCGGCGCCTTCATCGCAGGGATGTCGGTCGGCCGCTCGGACTACAGCCTGCGGGCGGCGACCGACGCACTTCCCATGCGCGACGCCTTCGCCGTCCTGTTTTTCGTGTCGATCGGCATGCTGCTGGATCCCGTCGAGTTGCTCTCGGCGCCGTGGCTGGTTCTCGCGGCGCTCGGCGTCGTCGTGATCGCCAAGCCATTCGTGGCTGCCGTTGTCCTGGCGGTCATGCGGTACCCGGTCCACACCGTGCTGACCGTGCCGTCGGCCCTTGCTCAGATCGGCGAGTTCTCGTTCATCCTCGCGGCGGTGGCACGCGACCTGCGCGTGCTGCCCGAAGTTGGCCTGCACCTCGTGGTGGCCGTGTCGATCGCCTCCATCGTCGTGAACCCGATGGCCGCCAAAGCGATTCGACCAGTCGAACACTGGCTGGCGCGGTCGCGTTTTTTCCGGAAGCGCGTCATCGCTGAAACCCAGGTCGAGCACGGCGAGGCCTCGTCGCTGCAGCCGGAAGACCGCGCCGTGGTCGTCGGGTACGGGCCGACCGGGCGAACGGTCGCGCGCCTGCTCAAGGAAAACGGCATTCAGCCGACCGTGATCGAATTGAACATGGACACCGTCCGCACGTTGCGGCAGGAGGGGATGTCCGCAGTGTACGGCGATGCCCGCGATCCGGACACACTGGTGGCGGCAGGCGTGCGGCATGCGTCTACCTTGATCATCAGCGGCGCCGATACCGGCGCGCCGGAAACCATCCGGGCCGCACGCGAGCTCAACCAGAATCTCCACATTTTTGTCAGGGGCGCGTACCTGCGCGACGTCCCAAAGCTACGGAGCGCCGGCGCCGAGCACGTGTTTTCCGGCGAAGGCGAGGTCGCGCTGGCGATGACCGAAGCCGTGCTACGGCGCATGGGGGCCACACCGGACCAGATCGACCGCGAACGGCAACGCCTCCACGGCGAGCTGTTCGGGCCGGCCGCGGGGGGCTAGCTGGGTAGCTGGGTTGCTGGGAGGTAGGTAGCTGGGCAGCTGGTATGACTGGGTAGCTGGGTAGCTGGGTGTATACTCCCCCCTTGCAGGAGGTTCCGATGCGTGTTCTGTTGACGATGGGGCTCGTGGCAACACTGGCGGCGGGTGCGATGGCGCAGAGTGCCGTCGAGCTGAAGGTTGGCGACAATGCGCCGGACTTCACGCTGCAGGGCACCGACGGTAAGACGCACAAGCTGTCGGACTACCGTGGCAAGCAGGCGGTCGTCGTCGCCTGGTTCCCGCGGGCGTTCACGCAGGGCTGCACGATCGAGTGCAAGTCACTGGCGGACAATGGCGACAAGATACAGAAGTTCGACGTAGCGTATTTCATGGCCAGCGTCGACTCTCTCGAGGAGAACATCAAGTTCGCGAAGGCGACCTCGGTGACCCTCGGCGACCGCGTGGTTGAGAAAAAGGAAGCCGACTTCCCGATGCTCAGCGATCCGACCAAGGAAGTGGCAACGAAGTACGGCGTGCTCAACGCGCGCGGCACGGCGAATCGCTGGACGTTCTATATCGACAAGATGGGCAAGATCGCAGCGATCGAGAAGATGGTGCGGCCGGAGACGTCAGCCGAAGACATGCTGGTGAAGCTGAAGGACATCAAGGTCGCCATGAAATAGACGATCGTTCGGTTCATTCGAACCGTTCGGATCGTTCGGGTCGTTCAGGGCGTGCGGATCGTTCAGATCCGGACGCCCTTTTTCATAGCTACCGGTAAGCGACCAGCATCCAGCCGCTGCGCCGAAGCTCCGACGCAAGCGCCGCGTGCCGCTGGAACGCCGCGAGTCCTGCGTCGAACGCGGCTACGATCATCTTGCCGCTGTGGGTCAAGAGACGGACCAGATACCGCGATCCCTCTTGGTACAGCTCACAGGTGACAAGGTGGTTGTCGCGCGAAAAGACCCACTGGAGCAGTGTCTGCGTGCGCTTGCGACGAGTAATGTTCTTCACGCATCAGCTGACTCCAAGAACGGTGCCATATGCTAGGATGGACATTCATCCAGCCTGCCGGCGTAGCTCAGTTGGTAGAGCAGCTGATTCGTAATCAGCAGGTCGTCGGTTCAAGTCCGACTGCCGGCTCCAGTTTCCTAAGTAGATTCACCTCTGTTCAGGGTCGCTTGCGTGAACCCGCCGACCCTGACACCCTGTCTGACACCTGAGGGCTGTCGGGCCTGATTAGGCCGGCAAAGTCCAGAAAGTCTGCCTTTCAAGGGTTTTTCTTCCTGGCTAATCCTCAGTCGGCCATGACGTCCTTCCGCGCCAGGTAATACGTGTTTGCCGCCCGGTCGGTGTGCACGTCGATCAGTGTCAGGGCGTGCTTCGCCAGCAGGGCCCGGTAGTTCTCGACGCTGAATGAAAAATAGTGAAAGGGCACGCCGTTCATCGGCAGGCCTTCCTTGTCACCGTCCACGTCTCCCGATGTGAAGAGAAACAATCCGCCTGCTTTCAGGCTGCCCGCTATTCTCGCCACAGCCTTCGCCTGCTCCTTATGGGGGAGGTGGAACAGGACGCCCCACGCGACCGCGCCGTCGAATGTCGCGGCTTCGAGCTCACAGGCCTGGATAGTGCTGCACACCGCGCGCGTGTTCGGAAAGTTGCTGCGGAAGTGTTCCAGCATCCGCTCAGAGCTATCCACGCCCACGACGGTGCAGCCGGCTGTCAGCAGCGTGCGCGTGAGCGGCATTCCGTTGCCACAGCCCACATCGAGGACGGTCGCCCGCGGTGGGAGCGTCGCGGCAAGCGCGGTCACCTCGGGCACACCGATGTCCTCGTTGCGGTCTGCCGCGTACCAGTCGGCGATCAGGTCGTATTCGTGCATTCGAGCGGGCGCGGCCAAACGGCAGTCAGTGTACGAGAGCCCCGGCGCCGGAGTTCGTCAGTTTCGCAATTTCAGGGATGTCACGGCCCCGATGTCTCGCCTTGGGCTTCCGTGCAGCCCTCGGGGGTGGTAATCTGTTTTGCCCTCCCCCCGTTCGAACGTTGGATGCCCCTGAACGACGATGCGCCAACCCTGAAGGGTGCCGGTGTCTTGCTGCGTGAGCTGCGCCTCAGCGACGCGGCTACCCTCTTTAGGCTGCTCACCGACGAGCAGGTCGCCAGGTTCATCTCACCGCCGCCGACCTCACCCGAGGGCTATGAACGGTTCATCGAATGGACGATTGGGGCCAGGCCGAAGGGCCGCTACATCTGCTTTGGCGTCGTCCCTGAGGGGTTGCACGAACCGGTCGGCATCTTCCAGCTTCGCCGGATGCCGGGCGGGTCGAATGTGGCCGAGTGGGGGTTCGTGATCGGCCATTCGTTCTGGGGTACCGGGATCTTCCCCGAAGCGGCCCGCCTGCTCCTCGAGTTCGCCTTCGACGTCATGGGTGTGAACCGCCTGGAGGCGCGTGCGTCCGTTCCGAACGGACGGGGACAGGGCGCGCTCGCGAAGGTCGGCGCGTTCCACGAAGTGCGAATGCGCGAATCCTTCACGCGGAACGGCGAGCGGTTCGATCAGGTCATGTGGTCGATCCTCGCCGACGAATGGCGGCAGTCGCAGCGCGAGCGTCGCCACGGGCGAGAGCCTGACACTCCTGGCGATCAGGACGGGAAGGAACACGCGCGCCCCTGAGCCAGGCTAGGTCTCTCTTCCCACCTCACGCGCCGCTTTGTCGCCCCGCATGCCCAGAAACGCGGCATGACGGAGGTGACCGTCCGCTGTCCACTCGACGAAGCGAATCTGGGCGACCAGCCTGGGCGTGACCCATTGCATGTCGTCCATTTCTTCCGGCGTCACCCCGGCGCTCCAGCGAGAGGTCTTACTGTTCGGAAGATCCGCGAATGGGCACTTCGCCTGGCGCAGCGGCGCCACGTGCGCGAAGACATCGCGCCGTACGTGTGGCGTAAATCCGGCACGGACCTTCCCGGCGAATTTCAACGCCTTCCCCTCGTAATACCCGACCAGGAGCGCGTCCACACCGTGCGTCCCGGGGCGGTACCCGCCGACGACGAACTCCTGCTGCTTGTCCAGCTTGAGCTTTACCCACACGTCGCTGCGTGTGGCGTCGTACCGCGAGTCTTTCCGCTTCGCGATCACGCCTTCGAGTCCGAGCTGCTGGACGGCGGCGATCACCTGTTGGGCCGTGCCAGGCAACTCCTGGGAAATCAGCACGCCGGAGCCGTTGACGATCCCGGGGAGACGGGCGCGACGCTGGTCGAGTGGCAGCCTCGTCAGGTCCTTGCCGTTGAGATGCAGTACGTCGAAGGCGTAGAAGACGATGGCATGCCGGGGATGCGCGCCGCGATGCTGCAACGCCTGGAAGGACGGGCGGCCGTTGTGATCAACCGCGACGATCTCACCGTCCAGCACCATGCTGGTCGCATTCAACCGCTGAGCCGCCGCCACCACTTCCGGATATGACAGCGGTTTCCCCCGACGGGAGATGATTCGCACCCGGCCCTCGTGCTTGAGCAGCTGGGCGCGATATCCATCGAGTTTTACCTCGTAGATCCACTCGGGACCCTCGGGCAGCGCCATCACGACCTTCGCGCTCATCGGTAGGACGAACTCTGACGAAACAGAAGAGGGCCGCGGCATCCGAGTTGCTATGTTGTGAAATGGAGGTCGTCGAATAGCACAGCGAAGAGCCGCCTCACGCTGACTCATCTACGCCGGGGCCCCTCTAATATTTGCTGGGCAACTGACCGATAGAAAGCCCATGGATCCACTTGTTCTCGGCGTCTTGTTCTTCGGCTCGCTCTCGATAGCGGTCGCCGCCGCCCGCGGGGTGCTCGGAATCGTGGTTAACGCCATGGATCGCGCGCGGCCCCGGCACGAAGCCGCCCGCGACGTGTAGCACAATCGCACGTTCGTCTCGTGCAGCGCGCGTCGAAGCCGAATCCTACGAAAGATTCTGCCTGCTCGGGTCGCAACAGCAGCAGCGTTTCCATCAGCGGCATCGTGTACCGCCCGTCGGTCGTCCTGCCAATGGTCACCGCCCTCTGGTGCCGCACGTGCCAGTCATAAACGCTTTCCCAGACCCCGATTCCTACTTCCATGTAATCCGGAAACTTCTGGTTTGCGCGCATGAATATCCGCTGTTGCTCACGGATGCGCGCCAGTTCCGGCGATACCTGGAGCCCGCGATCGACGACCTTCCGTAGCTCGTCGACCGCCGCCGCGGTGCGCTCGTCGCCAGCCTCATTCCCCCGTTGCTGCCCTCCGGCGGCAGACGAAGGGAACCCGAACGCACCCGCAAGCCCCGCCACTAACCCGCCCGACACCAACTGCCGACGCTCCATGTCGCTCTCCTTCCTGTCATCCGAACGCCTGTTCAGATGGTAGCGCGTGACGACCGGCGCCGCGACGCGCTGCTCGATTGCGGCGTTTGTCACCTTTTGGACCTCGCTTACTCTAAGAGACAGGAGACTGAACCGCTCATGTACATGGTCAGCGCCCGCGCGCTCGAACAGGGCAACACGCTTACGGATGAGCAGGTCGTGGCCGACGTCCTCAAGGGACAGACGGCGCTGTTCGAGGTCCTGATGCGCCGCTACAACGAGCGCGTGTATCGCGTCGTTCGCGCCATTCTCCGCAACGACGAAGAGGCCGAAGACGTCATGCAGCAGGCGTATGTGAATGCGTACGCCCATCTCCGGCAATTCTCCGGCGCCGCCCGGTTTTCGACCTGGCTGACCCGGATCGCGATCAACGAGGCGCTGAGCCGGGTGCGCATCCATCGCCGGTACGAATCGCTCGACGAGGAGCCCTCCAACGTGGAACCCCTGATGACGACCCCCCCACCGCGCGACCCCGAACGCCAGGCATTTTCCGGCGAGCTTCGCGAGCTCCTCGAGTCGGCGATCGACGAGCTACCGGACGGCGGACGCGAGGTGTTCATGCTGCGCGAGGTTGAAGGTATGAGCACGGCGGAAGTGGCCGAGGCGCTGGATGTGTCGGAGGATGTCGTGAAGACCCGCCTCTCACGCGCCCGACGCGAGCTGCGGCGCGGGCTGCTGGAACGCACCGGCGCGTCAACGTCCGATGCGTTCAGGTTCTATCGACCGCGGTGTGATCGGGTTGTCGTGAAGGTGATGTCGCGGATCGCCGCGACGCGCGACTGAGGGCCCCGGCCCTAGGTCTTCTTCGAACGGCGCCGGCGGCTCTGCCGGGCTGGTTCATGCGCTTGATCGCGCGGCTGAGTCCCACCCTCGTACTCCGCCCACCCTTCCGCCATCAGGAGCCGGGCTTCGCGGTCTGACAACTCCAGGGTTTCTCCTGTATGCGCCTTGGAGAGATCAATCCCGTTGATCTGGTCGGCAAACTTCCGGGTGAGACGAACCTTCATCCCGGTGGCGTCCACGTGCGCAGTCGGACATCGAGCGTGTGACCGGAACTGTACATATTCACGTCGTCTAAACTCTGTCGGCGTAGCTCCCGCTAACGCCAAAAGGACAAAACGAGCGATATGTGTGATGAGAGCAAAATTCGAGCCCATTGGTGACGGAATTAAGGCCAAGTCGAGCTTCGACTCTCGTATACTCCTGCCCCATGAAAGTCGCGCTCTGGCCCCGCCGGGTACTTGGCCGCGTCGCAGCCGCTGCATGCGCCCTCATAACCACCTCCGCCCCCGCGGTGCTTGGACAGAGTCCTGGTGCGGACGTCCCGGTCCCGCAGTACCGGGTCGACCCCTTCTGGCCGAAGATGCCTCTGCCGAACAAGTGGTTGATTCAAGGGGTCCCGGTGATGGTCACGGACCACTAGGACCGCATCTGGGTGGTGAGCCGGCCGCGTGACATCGCGGCCGGCGCCTCCGGAGAGCACGCGATCGCGGTCGACAAGGAAGGCAACGTCTGGCTCACGGGGCAGAGCCGCGGCGACAGTCTCCAGAAGTACTGAGGGACGGCAAGCTCTTGTGGGACTTCGGCCATCGAGGCCCCCGGCCGGTTGCCGGCCAGATACCCCCGCCCATTGTCGAAAACAACCAGCAGACCGAGGTCTTCCCCACCGGCATTTCGCAGTTCACGCTGGACGAGGACGCGCGCGAGATCTACATCGCGCACTGGAAGCGTGTCCTGGTGTACGGCTACGACGGCACGTTCAAGCGCGGGTGGGGCGGCAAGGGAATGCCGCTCAGCCAGATCAGCAACGCGCCGACACCAGATTACGACTGGAAGGCCGGGCCTCCTCCCGATCAGGATCAGCTCTCGTCAGACCTGCACTGCATCCACCTCTCGGTTGACGGGCTGGTCTATGTTTGCGACCGCGACCTCAATCGGATTCACGTCTTCACCAAGCAGGGCAAGTTCGTGACCAATTTCCTGGTCGCGGGGAAAACGATCGCCCGCGGCCCGGAATGCGGCGGCCCCGGGCACCCGACGCTTGGCATGTGCGGCAGCACGTTCAACCTGGTCTTCTCCCACGATGCCGGTCAGAAATACGTGCTGGTCGCCGACGGCACGAACAACCGCATCTGGATTCACGATCGGCGCACGGGGGCCTACGCCGGCGAGATCGGCACGCCGGGCCGGATGGCCGGGCAGTTTCACTGGCTGGACGGAATCGCGATGGACTCGCTGGGGAACATCTACACGGGCGAGGTCGACGACGGGAAGCGCGTTCAGAAGTTCGTGCTGCTGAACGGCGACGGCGTCAAACGGCCCAGACCGCATGACTGAAACCACGAAGACACGAAGGCAACGAAGACCACGAACGAAATAATGGTACGTCTCGTGACCTTCGCGATCTTCGTGATCTTCGTGGTTGCCTGAACTTACTTGGGCTGCGGCACGATCCGCAGGTAGGGCCGCGGCGCCTTCCAGCCCTGCGGATACACCTTCTTCGCCTCGTCGTCGGAGACCGAGCCGGCGATGATCACGTCCTCGCCCTGCTTCCAGTTCACCGGCGTCGACACCTTGTGCTTCGCCGTGAGCTGAAGCGAATCGATGACCCGCAGCACCTCGTCGAAGTTCCGCCCCGTCGTCATCGGATACGCGATGATCAGCTTGATTTTCTTGTCGGGGCCGACCACGAACACGTTGCGCACCGTCGCGTTGTCGGCGGCCGTCCGGCCCTCGGACGTGGCGTTCAGGTCGGCAGGGAGCATTCCGTATTTCTTGGCGACGTCGAGCTGGGTATCGCCGATCATCGGGTAGTTCGGCGCAAACCCCTGCGTCTCCTGGATGTCGGTCGCCCATTTCTCATGGTTGCCCACGGGGTCGACGCTGAGCCCGATGATCTTCACGTTCCGCTTGTCGAACTCGGGCTTCAGCTTGGCCATGTAACCGAGCTCGGTCGTGCAGACGGGCGTGAAATCCTTCGGATGCGAGAACAGCACGCCCCACGAGTCGCCGATCCAGTCGTGAAACTTGATCCGGCCCTGGGTGGTGTCGGCCTCGAAATCCGGGGCCACGTCGCCAATTCGCAGACTCATGGGAGAACCTCCTGCGCGCAATGCGCGCGTCATTCTTGTGTGAGTAATGCGGTGATTCTATCCCGCCGCTTGGAGCGTTGCTACACTGAAACCGTGAGGATTCAGTACGGGACTCGTGACCCCGCGCACGATCGTCGCGTTCGGCGACAGCCTCACCGCGGGCAAGGGGCTGGACGAAGATGACGCGTATCCCGGTGTGCTCGAGCGGATGCTGGCGTCGGCGGGCCTTCCCTTTTCCGTGAAGAACCATGGCTTTTCGGGCGACACCTCCGCGGACGCCGTCAAACGCCTCGACCGGGCGCTCGCCGAAATGCCGGCCGTCATGATCGTGGCGCTCGGCGACAGGCTGTTCCCGGCGCTGGCGGAAAAGTACAACGTGCCGCTCGTCCCGTTTCTTCTGAATGGTGTGATTGGGAATCCGCAGATGGTGCGGCAGGATCACGTCCACCCGAACGCCGCAGGCGCGGCCGAGATCGCGCGGACGATCTGGCCCTATCTGCAGTCGCTCGCCACGCGGATCGTCGCGGAAACGGTGACGACCTAGTCCGCTGCGATCGCGTCGAAGGCGTGAAACGCCTTCGTCACCGGCACGCCGTCCCACGCCGGCGGCTTCTCGATCCCGAGGAGCCACAGCACCGTCGGCGCCGTGTCGAACGTGTTGATCGTCACTCCGGTCATCGCGCCTGCGTTGACGCCCCGGCCCCAGGCAATCCACGGAATGGTCACGTCGAGCGGGTCCTCGGTGCCGTGCTCGTTGCCGTGCCCGCCATGGTCAGCGGTCACGACCACCGAGTAGTTGCCGGTGCCGTACGCCTCGTTCGCGGCCTGGAGCAGGTCGCTCAGGGCGTTGTCAGTCGCCAGCACGGCGCGGCCGTACGCGGCACTCATCCAGCCCGAGCTATGGCCCGCGGTATCCGGATCCGGAAGATGCACGAAGAGCAGGTTCGGCTTCTCCGCCTGCAGGTGCGCGCGGACGTCGCTTACCGTCCGGGCGGCCGCCCACTTGCCCCACCATCCCCCCGGCGCCTGCGAATAGTCGAGCGAACCCGGCAGCTGCAGCGGCGAGAACTTCGCCTTGCTGAAGAACGCAGCGGTGCGATAGCCGTTCGCCCGCGCGACGCTGAAGACAGTGGAAAAATCGACGACGTCCTTTTCCGCGGTGACGACGTTGTTCCAGGTTACGTGATGCTGCTCGGGCGGCTCGCCGCTGAGCATCGAGGTGTGCGAAGGCAGCGTCGAACTCGGGAGGATCGTCCGCGCCAGCAGCGAATAGCTGCCTTCGCGCAGCAGGCGCTGCAGCGTCGGCGCCGCGAACGTGGCGATGGCGTCGGGGCGGAGACCGTCGATCGACACCAGGATCACGTTCCGCGTGATGCTCGTCGTCGGGGCCGTGACCGTACCGACCTCAAGCGGGCGCGAGACCAGATAGTGCGGCCCGGCGCACCCCGACAGACCTGTCAGCGCAACGACACTCAGGATGACCAGACGCGACACGGATCCCTTGCCCATGTACTCCCCGTGAAATGGTGTTTCATAGAAGAGTACGTGGGCACGCGGGGTGTCGTCAATCAGCTCAGCCGTTGGGCCTTAATCATTGTCTTTTTTCGCCTGGATCTCCGTGAGCATGACCGGGGCATTGGCGAAATTCTCGAGATAGATGTTGTTGCCGTTGGCGAGCACTTTCGTGAACTCCGACAGGGTGCCTTTCCCGCGGCCGTCCGGCCCGATCTCCATTTCGATGATGGTGAACGGATAGTCGACCGTCCGCGGCTGGTTGTAGGCTTCCCAGAAGCCGATCGGACGATCGGTAGCGATCACGATTCGCCGCCCGCCGTCTTCGGCCGGAGTCTGAAACGCGTAGTGCAAGTCGTAGCCGATTGAATCCGGCGTGCGGATCCGGCCCACCGGCCGCATGTCCTGCAGCGCGTCGAGCAGCGCGCGCGGTCCCGTGTCGACCAGCGTTGACACCAGCTTCTCCCGCTCGGCGCTGGTGGACCAGCGGTCGACCGAGATCAGCACGGTGCCCGCACCGGTCTGCAGGGTGTTGTTCGCGATCGCGACGGCGGTGAAGTCCTCCTTCTCACCGTGCGTCTGGGCGACGACACTCGAGTTCGCCGCCAGAACAGTCGAGCCGACGAGAATGGCCGTGCGAAGTATGGAGCTCTGCATCAAATCCTCCTGTACGGCCCTGCGCTGCAACGGACATGCTAGGATGCGGCCCGTTCCCGCAAGATGTTCGAATACACCGCCTGGCTCGAGCGCACGGCGCTCAGTGTATGGATCCGTGAAGGATCCCTCTGGGCGTTCCCGATCATCCTGATCCTGCACACGGTCGGGCTCGCGTTTCTCGTCGGCGCCAATGTCGCGCTCGACGTGCGCATCCTGGGATTCGCGCGCGGCGTTCCCCTCCGGTCCCTGATCCCGTTCTTCCGGGCGATGTGGATCGGGTTCTGGGTCAACGCCGTGTCCGGGGTGCTGCTGCTGATCACATACCCGACCAAGGCGCTGACGAATCCGCTCTTCTACATCAAGCTGACGCTGATTGCCGTCGTCATGATGCACGCGCACTGGGTGCGCAACCAGATTGGCGGTAACCCGGCGTTCGCCGCCCCACGGCTGCCGGCCGTCGCGCGCGTTGCCTCTGCGGCCGCGCTGGTCTGCTGGGCGGCCGCGATCACCGCCGGCCGCCTCCTCGCCTACACCTACTCGTACCTGATGGCGTACGAGCCGCGATAACCGTGGATTTCCTGCCCGTCTTCGATCACCAGACGTTCCGCCCGCTGTACGTGTGGCTGCAGAGCACGGACATTTCGTGGGTCATGAACAACGTCAGGTGGGCATGGCCGCTGTGCGAATCCATTCACTTCATCGGCCTGTCGCTGCTGCTCGGAACGGTGGGGTTCTTCGACCTGCGCCTGCTCGGTTTCGCGAGACGGATCCCCATTGCGGCGTTACACCGCCTGGTACCGCTTGGCGTGGCCGGTTTCGCGATCAATGCGGCGACCGGCGTCTGCTTCCTGGCAGGGACGCCCGACCAATATTTCATCAACCCGGCGTTCCAGGCGAAGGTGGTGTTCTTCCTGGTCGCCGGACTGAACGTCGCGGCGTTCTACCTGATGATGTTCAGGCGGGTGCGTGACGTGGGCCCGGGCGAACAGGCACCCGTGTTCGCCCGGATTATCGGCGGCGTCTCGCTGTGCTGCTGGATCGGCGTGATGACCGCCGGCCGGCTGCTGACCTTCTACCGGCCGATGGCGGATTTCGTTCGCTAGGTCCGCGCGTCCCTCCAGTCCGGCTAAAGCCGGACACTACGTACAACATGTACGTAGTGTCCGCCTTCAGGCGGACCGTGCCGACATGTACGTCATGTCCACCTTCAGGCGGACCGGGCGCCGTACCTCAAATACAGGGTCGGCACGACGAACATGTTCAGCAGCGTCGACGTCGTCAATCCGCACAGGATGACGATCGCCATCGGCGTCTGAATCTCGCTGCCCGACTCTCCTCCCCGCATCGCGAGCGGAATCAACGCCAGCCCGGCGGCCATCGCGGTCATGACAATCGGGATCAGCCGCTCGTGTGCGCCGCGTTCCACCGCTTCGCGGAAATTGGTCACCCCTTCCGACTCCATCAGGTGACGGATGTGCGAGACGAGCATGATCCCGTTCCTCGTCGCGATGCCGAAGAGGGTGATGAACCCGATGATCGACGCGACGCTCAGCACGCCTCCCGCCAGGAACACGCCCGCCACGCCACCAATGAGCGCCAGCGGCAGGTTGAGCATGATCAGGAGAGCGTCACGGGCGCGGCCGAACGCCAGCACGAGAATCATGAAAAGTCCCGCGATCGCCGCGCCACCGAGCAACAGCAGCGTTTCCGTCGCGCTCTGCTGGCTCTCGAACTGGCCGCCGTACTCGACGTGATACCCGGCCGGCATCGGCACCTGCTGTGCCACTGCCGCCTGGATATCGGCGACGACGCCGCCGAGATCGCGCCCGCTGGTGTTGCACGACACGACAATGCGGCGCTGGACGTTCTCGCGGAGAATCATGTTCGGTCCCATTTCGCGCCGTACATCGGCAAGCACGCGCACGGGGACCGCTTCGCCGGTGGGCGTGTGCACAGGCAGATCCGCGATCCGCTCAAAATCCAGTCGCTGATTCCCGGATCCAGCTTCACTACCAGGTCGAAGGCCATCGAGCGGTCGAATACCCTGCCGACCACGGTACCGGCGAAGCTGGTCTCGATCGCGTCAGCGACATCCTGAACGCGAAGGCCGTAGCGCGCAATCGCGCTGCGGTTGAGGACGAACCGGATGAACGGGATCTCGGTCTGCTGCTCGAGGCTGAGATCGACTACTCCCGGCACCGCCATCATCGCGTCGCGCACGCCTTCGCCCAGCCGGCGGAGCGTCGCGAGATCGTCGCCAACGATCTTGACGGCGATGTTGGCGCGCGTGCCCGACAGCATATGGTCGATCCGGTGCGAGATCGGTTGCCCGATCACCACGTTCGTGCCGGGCAGCCCGCTGAAGCCGCGCCGGAGCTCGGCCATCAGCTCGTCGCGCGGCCGCTCGCTCTCGCGCAGGCCGACGTCGATTTCAGCCGCCTCCACTCCCTGCACGTGCTCGTCGAACTCGGCGCGCCCGGTACGCCGCGCCGTGGCCACGACCTCCGGTTGCGCCAGCAGAATCTGCTCGACGCGCGTGCCGATTTCATTCGACTTGTCGAGCGAGGTCCCCGGCATCGTGTTGACGCTGATCGTCAGGCTGCCCTCGTGGAACTCCGGCAGGAACGCCGTGCCGAACCTGGTCATGGCGATCACTGCGGCAACGAGCAGGAAGAGCGACACGCCGATCACCAGCGCGGGTCGGTCGAGCGCGTGCGGCAACCCGCGGGCAAACCACGCCTTGAGCGTGCGGGCGGCCCACCCTTCATGGCCGCGCTCGATCGACTGGGCCCCGGGCAGGAACGCGAAGCAGAGCGCCGGCGTCACGACGATCGCGACGCCGAGCGACGCCAGCAGGGCGACGATGTAGGCGTAGGCCAGCGGCGTGAGCAGGCGCCCCTCGACCCCGGTCAGGCCGAAGATCGGCAGGAAGACGAGGACGATGATGATCGTCGCGAAGACGATCGAGGTCCGGATCTCGAGCGTCGCGTCGCGCACCACGGCGGCCGCGCTCCGGCGTTGCTCTTCGGGCAGCGCGGCGTTCTCCCGCAGCCGGCGCACGACGTTCTCCACATCGATGATCGCGTCGTCCACGAGCGCGCCGATGGCGATGGCCAGCCCGCCGAGCGTCATCGTGTTGATGGTCACGCCGAAGCCGCGCAGGACCAGCACCGCGGCCGCCAGCGACAGCGGAATCGCCGTCAGCGTGATCGCCGCCGCACGCACGTTGGCCAGGAAGATCAGCACGACGACGATGACCAGGAGGCCGCCGTCGCGCAGCGCCGCGACCACGTTGTTGACCGCGACCTGGATGAAGTCGGCCTGGCGGAAGATCCGGCGATCGATGGTGATCCCCTGGCGGCAGCTGGGTCTCGAGCGCGTCGAGCTCGCGGTCGAGCCGCGCGGTGACGTCGATGGTGTTGGCGCCGGGCTGCTTCTGGACGCCGACGATCACCGCCGGCCGGCCGCTGCGCGACCCTTCGCCGCGCTTGAGCGCCGCGCCCTTCGCGGACGTCGGCGACGTCGCGGATCAGCACCGACCGCGTTGCCCCGCATGGCGACCACGCTGTCGCCGATCTCGTCGGCGCTGCGGACCCGGCCGACCGCCTGGAGCACGTATTCCTGCGGGCCCTCGATGTAGATGCCGGCGGAGGCGTTCTCGCTCGCCCCGCGAGCCGCCTCCAGGAGCTCGGTGAGCGAGACGTTGTTCGCGCGCAGCGCCTCCGGGTGAGCGACCACCTGGAACTGCCGTTCGGCGCCGCCGATCGGCGTCACCTGCGACACGCCCGGCACGGCGAGCAGCCGGCGGCGGACCACGGTGTCGGCCACGGTTCGCAGCGTGAGCGGATCGGCGCTGCTCGGACGAGAGGGCGAAGAACAGGATCTCGCCCATGATCGACGAGATCGGCGCGAGCACCGGCCGCTCGACCTGCGGCGGCAGCGTCCCGGCCACGAGCGCCAGCTTTTCGGCAACCAGCTGCCGGGCAATGTAGATGTCGGTGCCCCAGTCGAACTCGACCCAGACGACGCCGATGCCGACCGCGGTCGCCGAACGGACCCGGCGCACGCCCGAGGCGCCATTGACGGCGCTCTCGATCGGGAACGTGACCAGCGATTCCATCTCCTCGGGAGCCATCCCGTGCCCTTCGGCGAGGATCGTGACTGTCGGCGCCGTCAGGTCCGGGAAGACGTCGATGGGCATCGCCCGCGCCGTCCAGATCCCCGCCGCGAGCAGCAGGATCGACAGCGCGATGACGATCCAGTGGTGGTCAATCGACCATTGAATGAGTCGTTTCATAGGCTCATCGCTCAGTGAACATGTCCCTCCGCCGGCAGGCCCCCGCCGCCGACGCCAGCTGCACGTCGTAGGCGCCGCGTGTGACGACGCGATCGCCGGGACGCACGCCGGCGCGAATGCCGACGAGTTCGCCATCACGTCCGCCGATCTCGACATAGCGGCGGGAGAAGCTTTCGCCCGCCGTGTGCACGAAGACGTAGGGCCTCCCGGCTTCCATCAGCACGGCTTCCTTCGGGACGACCGGCATCCGCTGCAGGCCGCCGGCATACAGAATGGCCGTCGCGGTCTGGCCGATCAGCAGCTGGCCATTCCGGTTGTCCACGTCGAACTGGACCGGCAGCGATCGGGTCTTCTCGTCGATCACGCCGGCATCGTGCTGGTCCTGCGCCTGGACGACGAGCGGTTCCGCGCGGCCGGGCACTTCCAGCGCAATCTCCTTGATCTCCTCGGTGAGCGGCGCCTCGGATGCCGGAACGAGCGCCTGGAGTTCGACGCGGTCGGTGCGGACGATCCGGAAGAGCGGCGCGCCTTCGTCGTACGACGCACCCAGCGCGACATACACTTCTGCGACGCGCCCGGCAATCGGCGCGCGCAGCACGAATGAGTTGCCCGCCGCTGCGCCGCCGCCGGTGCGCAACGTCTCGTCGCGCTGATCGAGGCGCGCCTGTGCTGCGCTCAGCCGCGCCTCCGCGACCTTGACCGCGCGCTGCGCCTCCTCGACGCGCCTCGCCGGCACCGCGCGTTCAGCGAGAAGACGTTCCGCCCGCGCGAGGTCGGATCGGGCCGCTTCAAGCGACGCCTCGGCTTCGGCCACGCCTGACGCCAGCGTGGCGCGGTCGCCGCCGCCCGATCGGTCGGGCGCGGTTGAATGCGGCCCAGTTCCTGGCCGGCCTGCACGCGCGTGCCCAGCCTGACGAGCGCCGGCGCGATGAAACGGCCGTCGGCCGGCGCAGCGACGATCGCGTCCCCTCCGGTCAACGGCTCGACCACCGCCGGGACGCGAAGGCCGCGGCGAATCTCGCCTTCCTGTACCAACGCGGTCGCGAAACCGTTGGTCCACTGCTGTTCCTTCAGGTAGCTGATCGCGGCGGGATCATCGGCCGGCCGCGCCTCCGCGTCGGCGAGCGCCGCCTCCGGGTCGGCGAACACGGTGATCGCGCCGAGATCGTGCGCGTCGATGAGGCCGGGCGCGTCGACGACGAGCCGCCACCGGTAGCGGCCAGCCGCCGGCGCCGCAGCCAGCACCCGGAAGACGCCCGGTCGCGACGGCTCCTGGCCCTGGAGCACGACCGCGGCACCGCCCGACTCCGGCGTGAACTCGAGCCGGGGACGCCCCGCGGTCATCGCCGAAAAATCGCTCAACCGCGTGAGGTGCACGGCGAACAGCGCCTCCTGCCCGGCTACGAGCGGCGGATATTCCATGAACAGTTCGGTCGTGTCGGTCCACGACGTGACGTCGAGCGTCGGCGTCTCGGCCTCGGGCGGCGGCGCCCCGGCACCCCCGCACCCCGCAGCCCCGCACACCGCACCAATCGCGAAGGCCAAACCCCACGCCGCGAGTTGGGTATTCCTCATGGCATCTCCCATCCGCTCACGAATTCGAGCTCGATTTCCGCCTCACGGACGGCGGCGTCGAGTGCCGCCTGCCGGACGCGGGCCGTGGACGTCGTGCGGTACGCATCGAGCAGTTCCAGGATGCTTCCCTCGCCCGCCTCGTAGCTGACCTGCGCAATCCGGCCGACCCGCTCGGCCGTCTCCGCGGACACTTTTCGATATTGGTCGGCGATCGCGCGCCGCTCGATCAGTGCGCCGCGCCAGGCGGCAATCTGCGACCGCACCGCCAGGCGCAGCGCCTCAGTTTCGGCGCGGACCTGCGACGCCCGCGCCTGGGCCGCGGCGCGTTCTGGAGCACCGCGGTCGAACAGCGGCAGGTTGACGTGGATACTGAATATGCTCCCCATGTCGCCCGTGCCGGCGTTGGACGACTTGGTACCCGCGACGACCTCCGGCTCCGGCACTGCGCGCCGGCCGGCCGCGCGCTCCAGAAACGATGCGGCATCGAGCTCGTGCTGGAGGGCGGCGAACTCCCCGCGCACCTTTTCGGCCCGTGCCATCAATTCGTCGACCGACGGCACCATTGATCGCGCCCCGTCCGGCCGGACCGCCTCGATGGCGTCGCTGGACGGGGCGACGGCAAAGAAGCTGGCCAGCACGCCGCCCGCCCGGGCGCCGTCGGACGCGGCGGTGGCACGGTCGGCTTCAACGTCGATCACTTCCCGTTCGGCGCGGAGCCGGTCGAACCCCGCGGCATCGCCGGCTGTTTCGCGACGGCCAAGCACATCCGCCAGCTCGCGCAGCTGATCCCGGCTGCGCGCCAGCTCGCGTTCGCGCTCCTGCGCAGCCCACAGGTCGGTGAACGCCAATCGCAGGTCGGCCCGGAGGCGCCTGATTGCGTCGTCCGCCCGGTTGGTCGACGCCTCGACGCGTGCAGATGCGGCGCTCATCTCGAACCGTCGGCGGCCCGCGACCGGCAGCAGCTGCGCCACCATCACCATGTTCTCGGTGACGCCCGCCACCGCCTCGCGATTGAAGGTGACGCGGGGATTGGGCCAGCGCGCCGCGGCAAGCGCGTCGGCGCGCGCCACGTCCACGGCAGTCCGCACGGCCTGCACGCGCGGACTCTCGGTCGAGAGCCGCGACAGGGCCTGGGATTCGGTCAACGGTAACGTCTGGGCGGCCGCGATCGCCGGCAGCAGGGCTGCGACAAACGCGGCGCACACAATGGGCGCGCGCAGCATGCAGGACCTCGATTGAAAGAGAAACGAACAGACGACGGCCGGGCCGTCGAGCTCAGGACGGAAAGGAAGGCGGGGCGCGAGCGGGGGCGGGGCTGACGAGGGGCGGGTCGTGGCTGTGTGCGACGGCCGGCGGACGCCGCATGATCGACTCGAGCGGAACCGGCAGCGCGTAGCGCGCCTGCGGCATCGCCGGGGGCGAAAACGGCGACGGTTCTACGGCAACGAAGAGCTGCACGCCCGTCGCGCGCTCGGAACTCTCGTCGTCGTCGATGGCCGGATGATCGTCCTGGTGCCGGGCATGATGGGCCGCGGCGTGCCCGCCCAGGTGCGCGTGCACCCGCGCCGCGACGTGGTGATCGTGGTCGTGGTCGTCGACGTGCGCGTGCAGCAGCGGCGCACCAAGGGCCGCCAACTGCAGAGCGACGGCCGACGACACGGCAACGATCGCGCGAAACACCCGGCTATTGTAAGCCCGAGTAAAGCTGAAGAATTTCTGAACTC
Organism: uncultured Acidobacteriota bacterium; assembly: GCA_963750995.1. Classification (GTDB taxonomy): domain Bacteria; phylum Acidobacteriota; class Vicinamibacteria; order Vicinamibacterales; family UBA2999; genus CAVVST01. The sequence goes on from CAVVST010000002.1 coordinate 463,001, forward strand.
TTCGTCAGAACCCCATGGGGCGCAAGCCCGTGTGCCAGAATACCTGTGACATGCGGACCATCCAGTGGCTGTTCGTGGTGGGCGTGCTCCTGTTCATCACCGGAATCGGCTTCGTCATTGCGGGTGCTCGCGAGGCGCGGTCCGCCGGTCCGGCGGCTGAGGCCGCCCCGGCGGCAGCCCCGGTGGCGAGCGTCAAGCAGATCATGGCCGCCATCACCGGACCCGCCGCGGCCGCCGTGTACAACTCGGTCGGCACGGTCGTGAGCGTCGACGGCATCAAGGAAACAGCGCCGCAGAACGACGCAGAATGGGCCGCGCTCGGCAACCAGGCCGCGGCGCTCGTCGAATCGGGCAACTTGCTGCTCGTCCCCGGCCGGGCGATCGACAACGGCGATTGGGTCAAGATGACGCAGGATTTCATCGAGAAGAGCAAGGTGGCGATGAAGGCGGCCGACTCCAAGAGCACGGATGCCGTTCTCTCGGCCGGATCGGATCTGAACGTCACCTGCGACAACTGCCATGCCAGATATCTGCGTCAGTAAGCGACTCATCGGGATTGTCACCTTCGGCCTGCTGGTGGCCCTCGGGTCAGCCGGGCTCGAGGCGCACGGCGTGTCCGGCAAGGACGCGGTGTTCCTGCAGGGGCTCGACAGCCAGGCGATCGGCCCGCTGATGTACCTGGGCGCCAAGCACATGGTCACCGGCTACGACCACCTGCTGTTCCTGGTCGGCGTCATCTTCTTCCTCTACCGGTTGAAGGACGTGCTGCTCTACGTCAGCCTGTTCACGCTCGGGCCACAGCCTGACGCTGCTCGGCGGCGTCCTCGGCGGCATCCACGCCAACGCCTACCTCATCGACGCGGTCATCGGGTTCTCGGTCGTCTACAAGGCGTTCGAGAACATGGACGGCTTCAAGCGCTTCTTCGGCGTGCAGCCCAACACGCGCGCGGCGGTGCTCATCTTCGGCCTCTTCCACGGCTTCGGCCTCGCGACCAAGCTGCAGGAGTTCGCCCTCTCGCCCAACGGACTGGTGGCGAACATCGTCAGCTTCAACGTCGGCGTGGAGATCGGCCAGGGCCTCGCGCTCACCGCGATCCTGATCGCCCTCAGCTACTGGCGCACCCGCACCGGGTTCATGCGGCATGCCTTCGCGACGAATGCGATCGTGATGGCGGGCGGCTTTCTGCTGGTGGGCTATCAGCTCTCCGGCTATTTCCTGGGAGTCGCATGAGCATGGCATCGGAAGTCTCGGTCCAGAACACCGCGGTGCAGGACTCTCAGCCCCTGGAGGCGCGCCACCGCATCGCGGTGGCGGCCGGCGCGGCGCTGCTGGTCGCGGGCCTCGTCCTGGTGATGTTCGTGCTGCCGGCGGAGTTCGCCGTCGATCCGCTCGGAACCGGTGCGCGATTCGGGCTCCTCGACCTTGGCATCACCGGCCAGCAGGTCGAAGCGCTGGAAACTGCGGCAACAAGCGGCGGTGCCGGCGAGACCGCGATCCTCGCCCCGCAGGAGCGCCCGTTTCAGCAGGAGAACGTGGAATTCAAGATTGCGCCGGGAGAGTTCGTCGAATACAAGTACCGGCTGGACAAAGGCGAGGCCCTGCTCTATTCGTGGAAGGCCAGCGGGCCCGTCAATCTCGACTTTCATGCCGAACCCGACGGCGGCCCGCGCGGCTACGCGCAAAGCTACGAGACGAAGCAGGCTGTGACCGAAGCCTCCGGCACGATGACCGCGCCGTTTTCCGGCATCCATGGCTGGTACTGGCAGAACACGGGCAGTCAGGAAGTCACCGTCACGCTGCATTCGTCGGGCTATTACAACCTCTCGCACGAGTTCCGCGAGGGCCAGCCGCCGAAGAACAAGACGTTTCAGTAGATCCTAGGCCCGCAGTTCGAGGTGCAGGATGAACGCGCCGCGGCGGGTGCGGACCCGTGCCTTCCGGGGGTACGGCAGCAGGTCCGCCAGCCCCTGGGATCGCAGCAGTTCCGCGACGTCCACGACAATGCGATCGTCTTCGGCGCGCAGGCCACGCGGGAGCGCTTTCAGGAACGCCAGCGCCGGCGCCGCGAACATCGACAGAGGGCCCATCCCCGGCATCGACCAGCGGATTCCCAACAGCGGCCGCTGAGGCAGCTCCGGCTGCTCCTCGATTCGCCCGACGATCCTGATCGTCGGAATCATCTTCAACCGCAGCGACAGCTGAGCGCTGAACGTGTCGTCGTCCAGGGCATCCACCTGCACGGCTGACACCGGGCCCGAGGCCGCGTCGAGCCGCTGAGCAATCAACCGATTGACAACGGCATTCGTCAGCGGAAGCTCGGCGGTGATGCTTGCACCGGCGAGTTCCTCGAGGTTGTTGCCGGCGATGTTGCGGAGGCGACTGAGAAGCGCGGGATCGATCACGTGTGTTACTCGAGAACGATGAGCAGGTCGCCAGCTTCGACTGCGACGCCTACATTTACAAGGACGTCGGCAACGGTCGCTTCGACCGGGCTGGAGACCGCGGTTTCCATCTTCATGGCTTCCATCGAAAACAGGTGCTGGCCGACCTTCACCGGCTGCCCCTTGCGCACGGCAATCGCCGACACCTTGCCCGGCATTGGCGCGGCGACGTGGCCAGGGTTGCCTGGATCCGCTTTCGCTCGTGGCTCGGTGGCGACAGCCACGCTCCGATCGATGACGGTCACTTCGCGCGGCTGGCCATTCAGCTCGAAGAACACCGTCCGCCGTCCGTCGTCGCGCGCCTCGCCTGTCGTCAGGAAGCGGATGATGAGCGTTTTGCCGGGTTCGATGTGCACGCTGATTTCATCGCCCGGCTGGATGCCGTAAAAGAAATTGCGCGTCGGGATGACCGTCGTGTCGCCGTACTGCCGCCAGTGCTCCGCGTACTCCATGAACACGTTCGGATAGAGGAGATACGAGAGTACATCTTCTTCGCGCGGCGGCCGCTCCACTTTCGAGCGAACCGTGGCGGCGGCGCCTTTCAGATCGGCTGCGGGCATTGACGCGCCCGGACGGCCCTCGAGCGGTTTCGCCCGCGCCGATCGCAGCACGATCTCCTGGAACTGCGTCGGCCAGCCTTCGGCTGGCTCCCCCAGCAGGCCCTGCATCATCTCGACGACGCTCTTCGGAAAATGCAGCGGCGTTTCCGATTTCAGGACGTCGTCCGCCGTGAGGTTGTTGGTCACCATGAACAGCGCAAGATCGCCCACCACTTTGCTTGACGGCGTCACCTTGACGATGTCGCCGCACAACTGGTTGGCAGCGGCATATGCCCGGCACACGTCGTCCCAGCGCTGCTCCAGTCCGAGGCTCTTGGCCTGCTGGCGAAGATTCGTGAACTGCCCACCAGGCATCTCATGCTGGTAAACGTCGGAGCCAGGGGCACGCAGGCCTTCCTCGAAGGGATAGTACAGATCGCGCACCGCCGACCAGTACCGGCTGAGCGCGTCCAGCCGGCTGCGATCGAGGCCGGTGTCCCGCTCCATGTGTTCCAGCGCCGCGACCAGCGATTCGAGCGGCGGCTGGCTCGTCATCCCGGCCATCGACGACAGCGCCGCATCGGCGATGTCGGCGCCGGCATCGACCGCCCTCAGCACGCTGGCGCCGCTGATACCGCTCGTATCGTGGGTGTGAAAGTGGATCGGCACGTCCACTTCCTCGCGAAGCGCCTTGACGAGCGCGTAGGCGGCGTAGGGACGGCACAACCCGGCCATGTCCTTGATGGCCAGGATGTGTGTCCCCATCCTGACGAGCTCTTTCGCGAGATCGACGTAGTACTCTGAGGCTGTACTTCGAGCGCGCCGGGTCGAAGATATCGCCGGTGTAGCAGATCGCCGCCTCGCAGATCCCCTTCGTCTCCGTCCGGACGGTTTCCATCGACACCTGCATATTCGCGGTCGCGTTCAGCGAGTCGAAGATCCGGAAAACGTCGATCCCGTCGGCTGCGCTGCGCTTGATGAAGGTGCGCACCACGTTATCGGGATAGGTGGTGTAGCCGACGGCGTTGCTGGCCCGCAGCAGCATCTGGAACAGAATGTTCGGAATACGTTCACGCAGCGCAATCAGCCGGTCCCACGGATCTTCCTGGAGAAACCGCATCGAGGTGTCGAAGGTGGCGCCGCCCCACATTTCCAGGCTGAACATCGTCGGCACGGCTCGCGCCACGGTATCGGCGATGGCCAGCATGTCGTAGGTCCGCACCCGCGTTGCCAACAGCGACTGGTGGGCGTCGCGAAAGGTGGTGTCGGTAATCAGCAGCCGCTTCTCCGCCCTCACCCAGGCGGCGAATCGTTCCGGGCCGAGTTCCTGGAGTCGTTGCCGGGTGCCTGGCGGCGGCGCGGGCGCGTCGATGACCGGCACCGCCGGATCCAGAAGCAGCCGGCCCGGCTGGGCGTGTTTGACGTCCGGCCGCCCGTTGACAATCACGTCGCCCAGATATCGCAGCGTCTTGGTGGCGCGGTCGCGCGGCGCGTCGATCTCGAAGAGCGACGGCGTGTCGTCGAGAAACCGCGTCGTCGCGTCGCCAGAGAGAAACGTCGGATGCCGGAGCAGGTTGAGGAGGAACGCGATGTTCGTCTTGACACCGCGAATCCTGAATTCACGCAGCGAGCGCTCGCCCCTGTGCACGGCTTCCTCGAGCGTCGTGCCCCAGGTCGTCAGCTTCACCAGCAGCGAGTCGAAATACGGCGTGATGACGGCGCCGCTGTAGGCGTTGCCGTCGATGCGAACGGCGAAGCCGCCCGGATCACGGTAGGTGGTAATACGGCCGTAGTCCGGAATGAACCGGTTCTCCGGATCCTCCGTGGTGACGCGGCACTGCAGCGCAAAACCGCTCGTGCGAATCGAGTCCTGCTTCGGTACCGCGACCGGTTCGCCGTGGAGCGCGTACCCGTCGGCCAGCAGGATCTGGCAGCGGACCACGTCGATGCCGGTGACCATTTCGGTGACGGTGTGCTCGACCTGGATGCGCGGGTTCACCTCGATGAAGTAGAAGCGGCCGCTGTCGACGTCGACCAGGAACTCCACGGTGCCGGCGGCCCGATAGCGCACGGCCTTGCAGATGCGAACCGCGGCGTCGCAGATCTGCTGCCGGATCTCCTTGGCGAGGTGGGGGCTGGGTGCGATCTCGACCACCTTCTGGTGGCGGCGCTGCACCGAGCAGTCGCGCTCCCAGAGGTGCACGAGGTTGCCCTCGACGTCGCCCAGGATCTGCACCTCGATGTGCTTGGCCCGCGGGATGTAGCGCTCGAGAAAGATGTCGGGCCGGCCAAACGCCGCCGCCGCTTCACGGCGCGCTTCAGCGACCTTGCCCGGCAGGTCCTCGGGCCGTTCGACAGCGCGGATTCCGCGGCCGCCGCCGCCGAAGCTCGCCTTGATCATCAGCGGGTAGCCGATCCGCTCCGCTGCCACCGCGACGTCGTCATGTTCACCGAGGGCCTGTTCGGTGCCTGGAACCGTCGGCACGCCGACGGAATGCGCGAGCCGCCTGGCGGCCGTCTTGTCGCCGAAGGTTTCGAGCTGCTCGACAGTCGGGCCGACGAAGGTGATGCCGGCGGCTTCGCTGGCACGCGCCAGGCCGACGTTCTCGGAGAGGAACCCGTAGCCCGGGTGGACCGCATCGGCGCCGCAGCGCTGCGCGACGGAGATGATCTGCTCGATGTCGAGATACGCGCGGACCGGCTCGCCTCCCTTGGCCGGGCCGATGGCGTAGGCCTCATCCGCCTTGAAGCGGTGCGACGAGAATCGATCCTCGTAGCTGTAGATCGCCACCGTACGCAGGCCCAGCTCGGTCGCGGCCCGGAAACAGCGGATCGCGATTTCCGATCTGTTGGCAACAAGGAGTTTCTTCATCCGGTACCGGCGGGCGGCGCGGGAACTACGCGCGAAGGGTGGCGAGCGCGACAGTCCAGCGGCCGAGCTCGTCGAGAAGCGTGACCGCGGACGCGTTGTTCGCGTCGGTGGCCTTGAACGCCCCGGACTCCTTGTCGATAGCTTGCGCCACGAATGGGATGGTCACCGCCTCGGGAATCGGCACAATCTTCATCGCCGTGACCGTCTGCTTCACCATCTGCACGGCGCGCAGCCCACCGGAAACGCCGCCGTAACTGACGAACGCCAACGGCTTGTAATTCCACTCGAACAGCAGATAGTCGAGGGCATTGAGCAGCGCCGGCGCGGTGCTGTGGTTGTACTCGGGCACGACGAAAACAAAGGCGTCGAGGGCGGTCACCCTCGCGCTCCAGGCCTTCTGCTGATCGTTTTCGTACTTCCGGAGCCGCGGATGGTTGCGCTCGGCGAACATCGGCAGTTTGACCTCCTTCAGATCGATCACGTCGATCTCGAAGTGTCCGTGCTCGCGCGCGCGGCCGATGAACCAGTCGGCGATCGGCCGTCCGATGCGCCCTTCACGCACGCTCGCGATCACCACGCCTAACTTCGGCATCCTTCGCAGTATAGTCATTTCACACATGCGCGCCCTCGTCCTGCGGAAGCCCTACGACCTTGTCGTCTCGGACGTGGCCCCGCCTGAGCCCGCGCATGATCAGGTGCTCGTTCGCGTGACCAACAGCGGCATCTGCGGAACCGATCTCAAGATCTTCAGCGGCGCGATGCCGGCAACCTATCCGGTCATCATGGGTCACGAAATGGCCGGCGAAGTGCTCGACGGCGCGGATGGGTCGCGCCTGCGTCGCGGCGACCGGGTGCTGGTCGATCCGGTGCTGTACTGCGGATCCTGTTTTGACTGTCGCGCCGGCCGCACCAACCTGTGTCCGCAGGGCGTGGTCATCGGCCGTGAAGTCAACGGCGGGTTCGCGGATTTTGTCGCCGCCCCGCGCACCCACGTCTACCCGTTGCCTCCGTCGATCGACAGTCGCACCGCCCCGCTCATCCAGGTGCTCACCACGGTGCTGCACGCGCAGCGCCGGGCATCGATCTCGGCTGGGCAATCCGTCGTGATCATCGGCCTCGGCGTGTCGGGGCAGCTGCACGTGCAGCTCGCGAAGGCGCGGGGAGCCGGCCCGGTTGTCGGCGTCACTCGAAGCGCGTGGAAGCGAAGCATTGCCGATCGGCTGGGCGCAGACCTGACGGTGTCCAGCGGCGCCGACGGCGTCCAGGCCGTGCGCGATGCGACGCAGGGGCACGGCGCGGATGTCGTGATCGAGTCGACCGGGATGGTGAAATGCATCGGCGACGCGATTGCCATGGTGCGGCCTGGCGGCAGCATCGTGCTGTTCGGGATCTACACGGCCAGCGAGGGCCAGCTGCCCTTCTACCAGCTCTACTACAAGGAACCGACGGTCGTCAGTGCCCGCGCCGCGATGGGCGACGACTTCCCCGAATCGATCGACCTCGTCGCCCGCGGCCGCATCAAGCTGGATCCGCTGGTCACGCAGGTGCTGCCGGTGGCAGAGCTGGCGCGTGCGCTGGGCATGCTCGAGAGCGACGCCGACGGACGCATGAAGATCATCCTGGAGAACTGATGAACGCAGAGACCGTCATCGAAACCGCGCGCGCCTTCGTCGCCGAGGTCGTCGCCCCAGTCGCCGCCGAGCTGGATCGTCATACCGACCCCGAGGACTGTTTCTCCTGGGACATCGTCGAACAGGGCTCCGCTCGCGGCCTGCGGACGCTGACGCTGCTGCCCGAGTTCGGCGGCGGCGGCGCCGATTGCCTGACGACGGCGAAAGTCGTCGAGGAGCTGGCGCGGGGCGACATGGGCGTGTCGGTCGTGTTCGCGCAGACGCTGAAGCTGATACAGGCGTTGCAGGGCGCCGCCAATGCCGAACAGCGGGCGCGCGTGCTGCCGAAGATCAAGGACGACCACCGGTGCGTGCTCGCGATCGGCATGACCGAGCCGCAGACCTCGTCCAACTACATCATTCCCTACGGACCGGCGGCGTTTGTGACGAACGCGAAGCGGAAGGGCCAGGGGTGGGTGATCAACGGAAAGAAGCGGTTCATCTCGAACGGCAACCGCGCGCGCTTCTACATGCTGTTCGCCCAGACCAATTCCGATAAGGGCCTGAACGAAGGCAGCACCTGCTTCCTGATCGAACGCGGCACTCCCGGCTTCACCACAGGGCACGTCGAAGACAAGATGGGCGAACGGCTCGCCAACAACGCCGAGCTGATCTTCAATGACTGTTTCGTGCCGGACGCGGATGTCCTGGGAGAGGTTGACCGCGGTTTCGAGGTGATCTCGCAGTTCTTCCCGGCGAGCAACGCGTACGCCGCGGCCAGCGTGCTTGGCGTCGCCGTCGCGGCCTATGAACGATCGCTGACATGGACACGCCAGCGTATCCAGGGCGGCAAGCCGCTCATCGACCACGACATCGTCGCCGCGCAACTGGCTGAAATGCACATGCTGATCGGTGCCGCGCGCGCCTACATCCACCACGCGGCGTGCAGGGCGGACCAGCCGTCTACCGGCTGGGATCCGACGCTTGGAGCGCTGCCGAAAGTGTTTGCCTCCGAAGTCGCGTGGAAGGTCGTCACCAAGGCGCTGGAGCTCCACGGCGGATACGGCTACATGCGCGACGGCGGCTTCGAGAAACTGGTGCGCGATGCCGCGTGCTTTATCCACTCGGACGGCGTGAACCGGACCCTGCTGCTGAAAGCCGCGCAGTTCATACGGAACTCGTAATGGGGTCGGGAGTCATTTTTCGAGGACACTCTTTCTGCGTCATGCCGGAGTGTCCTCGAAAAATGACTCCCGACCCCATTACGCTTTTCGATATCCATACGCATTTCATTCCGCCGGAATTCGTCGCTGACGTGCGGGCGGGGCGGGCGCTTGATCGCATCCAGCTCGAGCGGCGCGACGGCGTTGAGTGGCTCGTTCACCCGCAGGGATACGGGTATCCCCTGTCACCCGAGTTCTTCGATCTCGACGCCAAGCACCGCGAGATGGACCGGCTCGGCATCGACTCCGCCCTCCTCTCGCTGACGCCAACGCTGTTCTTCTACTGGCTCGAAGCGGCTGCGGCCGGCGATTTCTGCCGCCGTGCGAACGAGTCGCTGGCAAGATTCGTCGCCGCCTCCGATCGACTGGAGGGCGTCGCGGTCGTCCCGCTCCAGGATCCGGACGCGGCGACCGCGGAGCTTCGCCGCGCGGTACGCGATCTCGGGCTGCGCGGCGTGGAGATTGGAACGACGATGGAAACGGTGCCGCTGGACGACCCGCGGTTTGGTTCATTCTTCGCCGCGGCCGAAGAACTGGACGTCCCCGTCATCCTGCACCCCTACTACGTCGGCACCCGCCCGAACCTGACCGACTTTTACATGACCAACCTGACCGGGAACCCGCTCGAGACGTGCATCGCCGCGAGCCGGCTGATCCTCTCCGGCTTTCTCGATCGCCATCCGCGGCTCAAGCTCGTCCTCGTTCACGCCGGCGGGTTCATGCCCTACCAGATCGGACGCCTCGACCACGGGTTCCGCGTGCGCTCCGAATCGAACGCGGCCATCAGCGCGCCACCATCGACGTATCTGCGCCGCTTCTGGTACGACACCATTACCCACGCCGCGACGCCGCTGACGTTTCTCATCGAGCTTGTGGGCGCCGACCGCGTGATGTTCGGCACCGATCTGCCGTTCGACATGGCAGACGTGCGATTTGCGTCCTACTTCGCCGAAGCGAAGCTCGAGCGTGCCACGCTCGACGCGATCGCTCGCAACAACGCCAGGGCACTCTTCGGGTTGAAGATGTGAAAGTCGAAGGCTACCGGATTCACCAATGGGGCGGACCGCTGCGGTGGGAGCCGTTCGAGGTGCCTGATCCGGGGCCAGGCGAGGTCCGCATCCGTGTCGAAGCCTGCGGCATCGGACTCACGGTCCTGAACTGCATCCGCGGCGATCTCGCGAATGACGTCGCGCGGCTGCCACGCGTCCCAGGCCACGAGATCGTCGGCGTGGTCGACGCCGTGGGCCCGGAGGTGACGGCACCAGCGGTCGGCGAACGCGTGATGGCTTACTTCTACCTGGTCTGCGGCACGTGCGACGCATGCCGCACAGGCCACGATTCGCTCTGCCGGAACCTTGCCGGCTGGGTCGGCGTCCATCGCGACGGTGGATATGCGCCGTACACGGTCCTTCCCGCGCGGAACGCCGTGCCGCTCCCGGCTGGAATCGCCGCAGTGCAGGCCACGGCCATCGCCGACGCGATCGCCACGCCGCTCCACGTCTGCAAAAGCCGCGCGCGCATCCATCCCGGCGACCGCGCCGTCATCATCGGCGCCGGGGGCGGCGTTGGCATTCACATGGTGGAGATGGCGGCGCTTTTCGGCGCCAGCGTCGTCGGACTCGAGGCCAGCGAGACGAAGTTCGAGGCCATCCGCACGATGGGTGGCACGCCGATCCTCTCGCAGTCGTTCAGTGACCTCGACTTGAAGCCGGCGTGGGGCATCGAGCCGCCGACGGTCGTCATCGATCTGCTGGGGTCGCGTGCGAGCCTCGAATGGGGCATCAAGACGCTGGCACTCGGCGGACGTCTCGTCGTGCTGACGACGTTTCGCGACGTCGATGTCGTGATGAGCCCGCGCGACCTCGTGCTCCGCGAGTTGACGATCCTGGGCTCGCGGTACGCGTCAAAAGGCGAACTGGCCGAAAGCGCGCAGCTCGTCGCCTCCGGCAAGATCCATCCGGTCGTATCTCACGTGGTACCACCGCCGCAGATCGAAGCGGTCCACCGCGCACTCCAGGACGGCAGCCTGGTCGGCCGCGGCGCGGTCGCCTGGAACGCCTAGCATGCCGCTGGCGATCATGGCGGCCGTGCTACTGCTGCTGACCGCGACGATCTCCGGCACGGCCCAGAACCGGGACATCGAGTGGGTCACCATTCCAGCGGGGACATTCGACATGGGATGCGTGCCCGACGACCCACGCTGCGCTGACGAAGAGCGGCCGCGGCATCAGGTCACCTTGTCATCGTTCGCGCTGACGGCGACTGAGGTCACCTCGGGAATGTTCCGTGCGGCCGGCGCCGCCGCCGCGCTGGTGGAACAGCCCCCCTGGCATCGCGACGACCGCTTTCCGGCGGTCAACGTGACCTGGGACGAAGCCGATGCCTTCTGTCGCAAGGCCGGTGGCCGCCTGCCAACGGAGGGCGAATGGGAATACGCCGCGCGTGCGGGACGACCCGGCGAGATCTACGCATGGGGCAACGCTCCGACGCCTTTGCCGAACGCTCGCCCCGCGGCGAATGTTGCCGACGAATCGGCACGGCGCGCCAATCCGGACTGGACCATCTTCTACGGCTACGATGACGGCTACGCACAGACATCGCCCGCCGCGGCGTTCCCGGCCAGTGGCTACGGGCTGTACGACATGGGCGGGAATGTGTGGGAATGGGTGTCGGACTGGTTCGACAGCGACTACTACCGCCGTTCGCCGGCGATCAATCCACCAGGGCCCGAGACCGGTCTCGGGCGTGTCGTCCGCGGCGGGTCGTGGGCCGATTTCTCGACCGGGCTCCGGCTGTCGGCCCGGAGCCTGGCGCGGCCGGGCGCACGCGGAATCGACGTCGGATTCCGCTGCGCCCGTGACGCAGCGCTGATCAGAAGGTCATGCTCAATCCGAACTTCACAGTCCGCGGGTTGAGGACTGAAGTCGCGTTCTGCCACGCGGTCCCGTAGCGGGTGATGATCCCGGTCACGGGGTTGGCATTGAAGGCGTTGTAAATATCGAGCTGCGGCTGGACGCGCACCGACCTGAACAAGAAGTTCCGCGTGAAGCGCAGATCGAGCTGCCGGATGCGGGGCTCGAGGTAGTGAGTACCCAGCGGTACGAGCTCGACGGTCGCGGTCGCAGGTACACGTCGGCCGGGTTCCACAGGCGCCCAGGTTGCGGCCGAGCGACGGCGCAATCATGGCGTTGGTCGCGACGAACCCTGCGTTGGTCGGCACGGGCGAGCTGTCCTGGTAGGTGCCGCTGACCTGCAGGTCCCACGGCAGCGGATACAGCGCGAACGCCTTGAACTGCGTGCCGCCTGACCACGGCGGCGCCACGTCGCACTGATACAGCTCCTGCGGCGAGTCCACGACGAAGCACCGATCGATGCTCTGGCTGCCGGTCGCGATGCCGCCCTGCAGCACGCCGCCGGCGCCGAAGCGCATGTTCAGCGACACGTCGACGCCGCTGAACACCTCGTTGTAGTCGCCGTAATCCGACGCCTGCGCGACGAGGTTGTCGACCTGGCCGAACTTCGCCGGATGCAGGTCGAACAGACCACAGACCCGCTCGCCGCTCACGTCCGCCGGCAGATTCTCGTGCGTCGGTGCATTGATGCAGTACTCGTTGAAGTCCGCGGGGCCGATCGCCAGGTTGTCGGTGACCGAGAAGTTGCCGTACCAAGTGCGGAAATACCCGACGTTGAGCGCGATACCGCCGCCGAGTTCGTGCTGCAGCTGGACGGATCCCTGCCAGTTGTAGGGACGCACGCCAAAGCCGTTCACCACGTCGTCCGCGTACCGTGTCGTCGCCTGACGGACCTGGCCGAACGCGCTGTCCGAAAGCGGTCCGAGCTCCGCTTCTTGCGGAACGTAGTCGCCGTTGTCGGTCCACGTCCGGGTGGCGCTGAGCACGAGCAGGTTCGCGGGGTTGTTCGCCGTCGTGATGCCGAACGCCTCGAAGTTCACGTAGCGGCCGATAAAACCCTTGAGCGCCGTGCGCCCCGTCCCGAACAGGTCATACGAGGCGCCAATCCGGGGATTGATGTCCTTCCAGTTGGGGACGCTCTCGACAGCCGCGAAATCGCGCGCCGGCACGAACGTGCCCGCCGGCATGTGCTGCTCATTCACTTTTCCGTTGAGGTAATCGAACCTGACGCCGAGGTTCAACGTCAGTCGCTGCACGCTCCACTGGTCCTGCGCGAACACCCCGAGGGTCTGCTGGAGCAGCGACGTCGCGAGCGGCCCGGCATAGTAGGTGACCGACACGGGCGTCGTGCCGAGGAAGGTGTAGCTCCTGTCGGCGTACGGGCCCCCGTCCTGGTAGAAATAGGTTTCCCGCGGTGCATAGAGGTACTGCAGCCCGGCCTTGAACGAATGGGAGCCGGTGACGTACGACGCCGCGAACTTCTCGTTCATCTGGAAAGTCTTTTGGTACCCGAAACTGTCGGACAGGCCGTAGCCGAAGCGGTGGTTGCCGTAGCGATAGTTTCTCGCCTGGTCCAGGACGGCGGGATCGCCCGGCGTCGATCCCACGCGCAGGCGCTGCTGGACCAGTGACACGAACGTCACGCCGCCCTCGAACAGCAGGCGGTTGGTCGTCGGCGAGTTCCACGTCAACTGGCCGTTACGGTTCGGCCAGTACTTGGCGCTGCCCGAAGCCGCGGCATCGCGCATGCCGGTGCTGACGTTGTTGAGGCAGTTGCAGTTGCGCTCGACGCCGTAGGTGGCCGCAATCTTGTGGCGCTCCGACGCCTGCCACGTCAGGCGCAGGCGATTGTCGAAATACGAATTCTCGTCGTAGAGCGGACGATCCAGGTCGGGCGTGTAGAACAGCGTGCCCTGCGTGGCGTTGAAGTAGTTGCCCGGCACGTAGGTGGAGGTGACCCAGTAGCGCGAGCTGGCGAAGAACCACAGCTTGTCACGAAGCATCGGACCGCCCACGCCGCCGCCGACGTCATAGCGCTTGCGGATCTCGGCGACCACCGTCACCGCCCGCGCGCGCAGATCGTCGTCCAGGTTGTTGCTCTGCAGCCCCTGGTTGGCAAAATTGCCGGCGAATGACGCCCGAAAGGTATTGCCGCCGTCACGCGGCACGACGTTGACGAGCACGCCGCCGCTCTCGGCTTCCGCCGTCGCACCGCTGGTCTGGACGGTGACCTCGTCCACGGTCGCCTGGTTCAGGCTGCTCATCTTGTTGCCGGCGGCCACCAGCGTCCCCCAGAACATGCCATCGCGCATCTGCTGGAAATCGTTGGTGCGGGCGCCGTGAATGGTGAAGCCCGTCTGGAACTCGCCGCGGCTGCCGCCGACGTCCTGCGCCGACGCGCCGCTCGTCAGCACCGCGCCCGGGATGAGCGTGGCGTACTGGTTGAGGGTTGAACTCGACGGCAGCTGCTCGGTGACCGTTCTCGAGAACACGCGCTGCTGATTCACGTTCTGCGTATCGACCAGCGGCGCGGCGCCCGAGACCGTCACTGTCTCCGCGATCGCACCGACGCTCATGTCGGCGTTCACCGTAGCGGTGAACCCCGTCGTCAGTTCGATGCCTTCGCGGCGCAGCGTGGTGAAACCCGGCAGCATGAACGTGACGGTGTACACCCCTGGCCGCAAGTCGACGATGCGGAAGAGGCCGCGATCGTCGGTGACGACCGTGCGCACTTTCTCGATCAGGGCGGGGCTCGCTGCTTCAACCGTGACGCCTGGCAAAACTGCCGCCCGATTCGTCCTTCACCGCCCCGGCGATAGTGCCGCTGGACAGGCTCTGGGCGTGTGCCGCGACCGCGAGCAGCAGGACTGCCAGCGCGAAGGCAACAGAACGGAACGCGTGTGTCTTCATGGTCGCTTCTCCCTACTTCGTGGCCGATGGCGAGGGGAGCATCGAGGTCAGCGTCAGCGCCGACTCGAGGAACTGCTTGTAGGGCACCAGCTTGCCGTGAATCGGCATCAAGTAGTCGACCTGGAGCTTCCGGTAGGTGATGTTCGAGAGCAGGTTCTGCGTAAAGGCCGCGTGGCCCTGCGGCTCTACGTCATTCACGGTTCGCCTGTCGTCCGGGAAGTACAGGTCCGCATCGGTCAGCACGCGGCCCGTCGGGTAATACACCATCAACATCGACGACGCGTGGGCGAGGTCGAGGACGTAGTACAGGTTGACCGCCATCATGCTGTCCTTGAGCACGAGCTGGTCATCGACATCCACGATCGTCACCGGCTTCGATTGCGGCTTCTTCGCCAGCGCGTCGGGCACGATCGTGTGCGGCCGCCGCAGGATCTCCTGCAGGAACGCGCGAATCGACTTGTGCGCCACCAGCCTCGTCACGCCTTCCGAAACCGCCGCGCGCACGCCGCTGGTGTGATCGCCGTGATGGTGCGTCAGGATCAGGGTCGTGACCGGCTTGGTCGGCCGGAGTTCACGCGCCTTCGCGATCGTCGCCAGCGTCCGCTCCTCGTCTGGCGCGTCGACGATCGCCATGTGGTCGCTGAATTCGACGGCAACGCCGTTGTGCGTGGTGCCGTTGAGGACGTGCCAGATTCCCTTGCTGGCTTCAATCGCCGTGATCTGCATCGGTCGCGCCGGCGGGGGCTGCGTCGCCGCGAGGACGTTCGCCGGCGCGGCCAGATTGCCGACGTCGGCGTTTACCGACTGTTTCTGGATGCGCGTGTCCGACGCCAGGTACTTCTCATTCCGCGTCGTCAGACGCGTGGGCAGCTGCAATCCGTCAACCACTGTGTAATCGACAAATCGCGTTTCAACGGCGATGTCGCCCGTCAGCGCGATGTCGGTCATCCAGACGACGCGCGCCGGGAGCTTCGAGACCGCATCGATCGCCAGCGTCACCGTGATGTCACTGTTCGGCAGCCGGATGTCGACGATGCGTTCGGCTCCCTGGGTTCGCGGGTTCGACAACACCGCGGCGGGATCGAGCGCGGCGCGAAGCAGCATCAGCGGGTGCCGGTGATATTCGACTCGCTGGGTGGCGATCGTCCGCGGTGCCCACACGCGATTGGCGCGGCCATCCTCGCCGAGGTTGAACGCGACCGCGCCGTCGAGCCCCTGCGCGGACTTGCCGGGAACGTGCCCGGCGTAGAACGCGTACAGCGGCGTGCGGCTCTGTTCGAAGCGCGAGCGGCCGGAGGTCAGATCGAAGCTGCGGCGGTAACCGATTACCTTCCACACCGAGGCTTCCTGTCCCATCTCGCTCCAGCTCGAGCCCTGGCCGAAGCTGAATTCCTTCCCCTCACCCTCAAGGAGCAGCGTTCTCACCGCCAGGATGCGTTCGCGCCCGCCCATCGCCGCGGCGGCGTCGTCGACAATCTGTTGCGCCGGCGTCTGCGCGATCGCGGATCCCGGCAGGAGCAAGAGGGCCATTAGAAGAAGACATCGCGACAGGAATCCGTTTTCAGGTTTCATGAACGTCCCCTCACAGTCGATGAAGTCAGAAATGCGCGCCAGTCTACATCAAGCGCCTAAAACAGCAACTGCCCGCTGAACTGCACAATGCGCGGATCGAGGATCTGCGTCGGCTGCCGCCAGCGCGGCCCGAAGGTTGTCGTGATCGACAGAATGTCGCTCGAGTTCAAGGCGTTATAGAGATCGAGGTTCAATTGCAGCCTGAGCCTGGGGCTTACGCTGAGCATCTTCGTCACACGCAGATCCAGCCTGGTCGTCCGATCTTCGAACTGCGTACCCGGCTCGACTAGCGGCACCGTCGCTGTCGAGGCGCACGGCGTGCGCGTGCCACATGCGGCCAGGCTGCGGCCGAGCGACGGCGCAATCTCCGCGTTGGTGGCCGCGTAGGCGGCGGTGATCACGGGGCCGGAGATGTTCTGAAGAATGCCGCTGATGATGAAGTCATACGGGAGCGGATAGCTGCCGTTGAACTTGATCTGGGTCTGCCCCTTGAACGGCGTGACCACCTTGCAGTTCACGAGCTGCTGCGGTGAATCGACCACGAAGCAGTTGTCGGTGACCGAGCGGCCGGCGTCCACGCCGCCCCCGAAGCGAATCCCGGAGGCGAATCTCGTGTTCAGGCTGACGCTGAAGAAGTTGTTGACCTGCCGCTGTTCGCCAAAATTCGCGGATTGCGTTACCTCGTTGTCCACGAGACCGAACTTCGCCAGGCTGACGTCGGCCAGTCCGCAGACCTGGTAGCCCCCGCCGCCGGGCAGTCGCATGTCCGACGGCGCGGTGATGCAGTAGCTGCCGTAGTCAGCCGGACTGACGACCAGGTTGTCGGTAACGCTGAAGTTGCCGTACCAATTGCGGTAGTAGCCCGCCGTGAGCGACATGCCCTCGTTCAGCTGATGCTGAATCTCCGACGACATGTCCCAGTTGTACCTCGCACGCTGTACCCGCGGACCACGTCGTCGGCCCATCGGGTGGTGGTGACGACTTTGCCGAAGTTCTGATCCGACACGGCCCCGCATTCGGCGTTGGCGCCGAAATTACCGAGCACGCAGTCGGGGACGTAGTTGCCGTTGGTATCGGTCCAGGTCCGGGTGACGCTGTTCACCGAGGTCTGGATCGGGTTATTGGCATTGGCGATATCGACGCCCGTCTTGGCGACGTACCGGCCGAGCGAGGCTTTCAGCGCCGTGCGCCCGTCCCCGAACAGATCGTACGCGGCCCCGATGCGCGGGTTGACGTCCTTCCAGGACGGCACGTCCTTGACTTCATCGAAAGTGCGCCGGGGAATCCAGCCGCTTGGCGTCGCCGGCGTGTCGGATGCCGGCACCGAGCCGTTGAAGTAGTCGAACCGTACGCCCAGGTTGAGGGTCAGCTGTCCCAATACCCATTGATCCTGGGCGTAGATGCCGAGGTCGGCATTCATGTTGGTGCGATTGGTGTACGGCGTGGCGTATTGGGTGATCTGGTTCGGCACGCCGTTGTTGAAGCGATAGTTCAGGTCGCCGCCCGTCGTTCCGGTCTGCGCCATCCGGACGCCTTCCTCGATCTGAATTCCCGTCTTGAACGCGTGCGTGCCCGTCACGTACGAGGCCGAGAACCGCTGCGAGTAGCGTTTGGTGTGGCCGTCGAAATCGTAGGTCGGCATCGCGTTGTAACGGATATTCGTCGATTGCTCGAGAATCGAGACGTGGCTCATGTCGACACCTGGCGCGAGGAACCGAGGCGACGACGACAGCGCCGCCGCGTAGCCCGCCTCGAGCAGCAGCCGGTTCGTCACCGGGGAGCTCCACGTTCCCTGGAACAGCGCTTGCGGCCGGAAGTGATACGACTGGATCGCTTCCGGTGCCAGGCCGACGCCGGTGGACGAGCGGCAGATGCACGCGTCCTGGAAGTCGCCGAACACGTTGACCTTGTTGTTCTGCGATGCCTGCCACGTCAGCCGCACGGCGTGGGACTCGTACCACTGGTAGCGCGACGATGGGCGCGACAAGTCCGGCGTGTAGAACGGCGTGCCCTGCGTCATGTTCCAGAAGGTGCCGGCATCCTGGTTACGGCTGCCCCATTCGCGTTGCGACGTGAAGAACCAGAGCTTGTCGCGCTTGATCGGTCCTCCGACGGTGACCTGCGCGTCGTAGATCTTGAGGATCTTGCTGACGGTCGTCAGGCCGCGGCTGCGCAGGTCATCGTTCAGGTTGTCGCTGCCGAAGCGGTCGTTGGTGTAGAGGCCCGACACCGTCCCGGAGAACAGGTTGCCGCCCTCTCTCGGGATCATGTTGATGACGATGCCGTCGGCGTTGCTCTCGGCGGAGATGCCGCTGGTCTGGACGGTCATCTCCTCGACGGTGCCGGCGTTGATCTGATAACCGGTGTTGCCGTTGCCCTGCAGGTTCTGGATGCTCATGCCGTCCACCTGCACTTTGGTCCCGGTCTTCCCGTGGAAGGTGCCGCCGACCTGGGTCGTGTAGTTGCCGCTCACGTCGGCGACACCCGTCAATCCGAGCGTGAGCGTGATGACCGTGTTCTGTCCCTTCATGCTCGTAGGCAGCGCTTCCAGCATCTCGTTCGAAAGGACGGTCTGCTGCCGCACGTTCTGGGTGTCCACGAGCGGCGCCTCGCCGGTGACGGTGATCGTCTGCTCCAGTGCGCCAACCTGCAGGTCGGCGTTGACCGTCGCGGTAAATCCTCCTGTGAGCGTGATGCCGTCGCGCTTGAAAGTGTTGAAGCCCGGCAGCGTGAAGGTGACGGCGTAGGTTCCGGGCCGGAGGTCGACGATGTTGTAGCGCCCTTCGCCATCGCTGGTGGCCGACGCGGACCTTCTCGATCAACGCCGGGCTGGCTGCTTCGACGGTGACCCCCGGCAGCACGCCGCCGGAGACGTCTCGCACGACGCCCGCGATACTGCTCGTCTGCTGGGCAAGCGCAGGATGGGCCAGGAAGATCGCAAGGAGAACGACGACGCCGATTCGGACCATGAGAACCTCCCGTTCAACGACGAAAGTCAGGCCACATGTCGGTCAGGCCGCCGAGCCGCGCCAGGTGGATCACGTTGCGCACCTGCCGGCCATTGAGCGTCGTTGGGGGAAACCTGAGCACGAGTTCGTCTCCCTTGACCTCGAAGTTCCGCTGCAGAGACGACCCGGTCGAGCCGGGGTTCGGAATCCCGATCTGGTAGTGCGTCACGGATCCGCTCTTTGGCTGCACGATGTACGGCCCGAAATATGTCGGCGCGCCCTGAATCGCCGCTCGCGCCTCCTCCATCGTCGGCCTGCCGCCGCTGAACGGCTTCCTGCCGGGCGGCGGAAGGTACAACACCGCCATCAGGCCGGTCGGCGTGTAGACGATGACGCTCGCGTCGCGCGAGGCCGGCTGCACCATCTTGCCGTCGGTGTCGACGAGCCCTGCGTCCTGCCATCGCCAGAACCCGATGGCGTCGCGCTGATAGTCCGGCAGCGCTTCGAGCTCCGGCACGCGCTGCCACGTGCTTCGGGTCGCCGGCGCGATCGCGGATGCCTCCTGCGTCAGCACGAGCTGCTCGCCCTTCCGTTCGTACGACCGGACGATTTGCTGGCCCGTTCGTCGCGGGTCGAGATCACCGTTGATTCGGTAGGTGATGGTCGACTGCCCCGCGGACGAATAGCTGCCCCAGAATGCCTGGTAGGTCAGGAACTGTTCGACGATATCGATCGAGGCGGCGCGCCCGGCGCGCGTCACGATCTCGATGACGTTGCCTTTCGCGTCCTGGATCAGGATGCCGATAGGATTGGGAACCGCCGCGAGCGGCTGGCCGCCGTCGGCGCGCTCGTGCGACACGAGCCGCCAGGTCCCGACGAGCGTCCGCGGCACCGGAGGCGGCGCCTGTCGCGCGGCGACAAGCCAGCCTGCGGCACGAGACGACGACGAAGCGGACAACTGCGGCGCACCTGAGTCGCAATGGAACCCTTTTCGACGTAGAAGACGCCGCGAGTGCCTAGTGTTTGCTGAATTTCGGCTGCAGTGTATATCAAAAATTCGGTATCCGAGGTCAGTTCACAGGCGCCAACACGATCTGTGCGAAAGGCACGAGAGCTGGGATGTCAGCAACGGATTGCTGCCGACCGTTCCAGCGGAAAAGCCTGACCTCGATGTGTTCCTTGAAGAAATCGAGCACCGCGAAGCCGTTTTCCCTGATCGGCGTCCAGCGATCGGTCACGTCCAGTTGGTTGGGATGCTCCACGGCGCGCGGCCATGAGGTGCCGTCCGTACCAACGGGACCGGGAAGCACTGACACGACGGGATTGCTCGACAGATCCAGCCGCCCGCAGCGTGAGTTTGTCCCGACTGCGATCGCGTGAATGTCGCCGCTCACGATCAGCGGAATCCGGCCGCGCATACCGTGCATCGCCTCGATCAGCCGATCGTGCTGGGCCAGCCACCCGGGCTGCCAGAATGGTTTGGGCGTCGCGACTGTCGGCTTCCCAGCCTCAATCCAGTCGGGATACCACTCGTACCAGTTGCCTTTCGTCCAACCCGGCGGCAGCCCCGGCGCGTTGACGAGGTGGACCGTGTCGCGCGCCCTGCATTCGGCCCACGAGCCACTTCTCGACCTCGGGATCCACGAACACCGCGCTCGGCCCGTGCATGGTGCCGGTCCGCCGGTTGTCGTAGAGCAACACTTCGAGGAGGCTGCCGTATCGAAGCGTTCCGTAACTCTGCGAGACCTGCGCGGGCCGGCCGCTCTCACCGGTGCCGGCCAGCCCCAGAGGGCGGTTCGCATCGGGGAGGAACTCCGGGTAATAGAGCTGCTGGGTCGCCCGCGCGAGGCGCATCATGTGGTCGGACGGCGGAAACGTGATGAGCCGATCCGAGGCGGTGTCGTTGTCGAAATAGTCGTGGTCGTCACGAACGAAAAACACGGGAACCGACCGGCACGAGGTGCGATAGAGTGGCGCAATCTGCTCGCCCGCCGCCTTGAGCAGAAAATTCTCGTTCGTTGAGCCCAGGACTGGCTTGGTTCTGTCGAACGTGCCTGCGAATGCGATAGCGGCCGGGCTTGCGCCGAATGACACAGCCCCCGGCGACAGCAGATCCCAATAGACATGGTCACCATTCGCGACAATCGCGTCCGGCTTCTCGGCGACCGCGCGTTCCAGCAGCGCCCGCCGCACCGCCAGCGGCTGGGTGACGTCGTTTGGCAGGAGCGCGTCGTGCCCGCCTGCGCACGTAAAAAACACGACGCGCACATGATCGACGGTGCTGCTCGGATCCGGGAACGTGGAGATCGTCCACGGCTCAGCCAAGGAACGGCCCCTGTCGGACCTCAACTCCAGACGGTACGGGCGCGCCGGCGCCAGATCCTGGAGATCGAATTCCCAGAAAAAGCCCCGGGAGTCCGTTCTCGCACCGGGTATCTTCCGCCCTCCCACGACCAGGCCAGGGGCGCCGCTCTGGGCTTCGGTGAGCGAGAGCTTCAGCAGGATACGTTCGTGGCTGACCGTCGGCAGGGCATGGAAGACGAGGCCCCGATCCCAGTCGTCACGCGTCTGCGCAAACGCGTTCCATTCCGGGATGTGGCGATTCAGCGTGTCGGACAAGAAGGCAGCCGTCGCCCCGGCATGAATGAGGAGCTGCCTGCGGCTGATTCGCACTGTAGACCTTCAGCGTGCTGGACGCGCTCTCGCCTTCGCTTCGGCGTCGACGTCCTTCTCCCACGCGGCGATCAGCGGTCGCAGGCGGCGGGCGACGTCCTGACGTTCCTTCGCCAGATCGTTTCGCTCGCCGATGTCATTCCGCAGATTGAACACCATCGTTGATTCGCCGTCGATCAGCACCTTCCACTCGCCGCTCCGGACGGCCCACTGCCTGCGGTTGGCGTACAGGGTTCGCCAGAACAGGGTTCGTTCCACGACCGCAGATCTGCCCGCGAGAACCGGCGTGAGATCGATGCCTTCCATCTGCAGGCCATCGGGACGTCTCGTGAGGGTCGCGGCGAGAATCGTGGCGGTAAGGTCCATCGTGATCGCGACCTGCGGCTGACACGCGCCCTGCCGGCAGGCGCCCTGGCCATCGCAGGATCGCCGGGACGCGAATGCCTCCCTCCCACAGCGTCGACTTTCGGTGGAACAGCGGCGCGTTCCGCGAGAGCCATTCTCCGCCGTTGTCATTCGTATAAATCACCAGCGTGTTCTGCGCCACGCCCGACCGGTCGAGTGCCTCCAGGAGCGCGCCAACGCCGCGATCCACGCGCTCGAACATCGCGACATAGTCCTGCCTGGTGCCCGAATCAGCGGTCGTACGGCTGCAGATGGATGGCGTCATCTCGCGCGTGGTCGACGGTGATCCGGGCACCTGGTACGGCCAATGCGGCGCGTTGTAGGCCACTTCGAGGAAGAACGGCGCCCGCGCGTGCTCGGCGATGAACGTGACCGACCGTTCCGTAATCAGATCGGTCATGTATCCGTCAACATGGATGGGCGTCTCATTCTCAAAGAGATCATCTCTGCCGTCGCCGCCCGTGTGCTGGTAGTAGTCGATAAAGCCGCTCTTGAAACCGAAGAAGTAGTCGAATCCATGCGTGCGGGGAGCTGAACTCTGGCCGCTCACCGAGATGCCACTTGCCGATGAGGCCGGTCGAGTAGCCATTGCCCTCGAGCAAGCTGCGGCAGCGACCGCCCCTCGGACGGCAGGCCGCGTGTCGACGCCGGTGCCGAGCGGCCGCTCCAGGGCGAAGCGCTGCTGGTAGCGCCCGGTGATCAGCGCGGCACGCGTGGGCGTGCACGTCGGCCCGTTGGCATAGAAGTCGGTGAGCCTGACGCCCTCCTTCGCCAGGCGATCGAGGTTTGGTGTTTTGATGTCGGGAGCGCCGTAGCTGCCGATGTCACCGTATCCGCCGTCGTCAGTGACGATCAGGACGACGTTAGGGCGGGCGGGAACGGGAGGCTGCTGGCCGGCAGCCGGCCAGGCAGCCAGCCACACCAGCAGCATCCACGCAGATCGACGCGCTGTCATGTTCTAGTCGCCGAGTTTACCCTGCGGCCTCAGGTACCTTGCCTTTGAGAGCGGGATGATCGGCGCCGTAGCGGTAGGCGAGAAATGCCTGCGCCACATCGCCGTCTCGCAGCATCTTCACCGCGCCGCGTTCGGTCGTCGTGGGAATCTTGTATTCCCAGACCACCTCGCCATCCGTCGTCACCTCGAAAATCTGTCCCCACGTCGCAGCCGTGACGATCGTGTTGCTGTTCGGCAGCCGGGTGATGCCCGAGATGTGCCTCGACCAGAAGCTCGCTGGATCCTTTGACGCATACAACCACGCCACCTGGTTGGAGGTGCGCCGGTTGCCGGTGTACCCCTCACGTTCTTGTACCCGGCCTTGTCCTGGGGAACGTAGACGCCCTTTTCCATGGGGCCTTCATATGGATTGATTTCGAGCACGGCGGAATAGGCGTATCCCGTGGCCAGGTGACGGCTGCCGTTGTCGAAGAGCAGGAAATGGCCGGCGCCAGGCAGCGCGGGGCCTCCCGTGTAGGCGGTCGGCCGGATCCACTGGACGTCGTGGCTGAAAAACGCCTGCTGGTCGCCGTCGCTCGCCCCTCGCGCTTCCGAGTAGCTCATGGGCACGCCGGTGTCATAGATACTCGGATTCCCCCAGCGGTACAGGAAGTCTCCTTTCGGGCCCGCAGCGGCCGCGATACTTCCCGCCGGATCTCCCGAAATGAACGTCCCCTGATGGTCGATGATGTAGAACTCGCTGTCGGTTGAATTGTTGACCACGAGCTGACCGAGGGTCTCGTTGTAGTCCAGAGAGTTGATGTGAATCCAGTCGCCCGTCCTACCGGCGCCGAAGTTCACGTCCAACCGTCCCGGCGTGTCCTTGATGACACCGTAATTGGCTTTCGCCGGGTCGACGTCCTGCACGAGGTGATCGAAGATGTTCCACTCCCAGATCACGTTCCCTTTCAGGTCGAATTCGACGACGCCGTCCGGGTTCGACGTGTAGTCCTTCCGCTTTTTCGGATCTGCGCCGCGCGCAATGGCCTGCTCATGCGTGACGTCCTTGCTGACAACGCTCAGAATCGTGTTCGCCCCCAGCTTCTTGTTGAAGATCTTCACGAAATCGTGGTGGTGGGTGTAGCCGGGACGCTTCTCGGCGATCTCGTAGAGGATGTTGCCGTTCCAATCGAGCTCCTGCAGCCGAGCGGCATCGGTTGGCGCCTTCTTCGGGTCGGTGCCCGGCCAGCGTGCTCTGCCACTCGTGCTCCCACGTGACGTTGCTGATCCGCCGGATCAGGTTGCCGTTCTCGAGCAGGTACGTGTGCTTCTCGATGGTGTAGCTCGTACTTGGGCAGGGTCCACGTCTTGACGACGTTGCCTTCCATATCGATCAGGTATGTCGCGTTATTCGGGAACTCGGGCGCGGGTCCCGGCCGCAGAGGCGTAAACAGCGTGTAGCCGCCATAGCTCTTGGCCTTGTCGTAATAGGTCACTCCTGATGGCCCGTAATGTGACTGATACGCGAGGACCGAGGTCAGCGTGGCCGTCACGAAGATCGCAATAAACGGCAGTTGAACCATTTTCATAATTCCTCCGACGCGTGCTTATCTCGAATACGTATCGCCGACGTGAAACGTCCAGGTTTTCTCCCCCACCGTTCCCTTCACGTCGCGGGCCTTCACGAAAACCGTGTGATCCTCTTCTTCGACAAGCGCCATCGGAGGGGTGTAGACGACCGTGACCGTGGCCCCGGTGCCCTCCGCCTTCGGCATGACCGCCTCATCATCGACCGTCATCTGAATCGACGCGTGGTCGATTGCCGCTGCACACGTCGACGAGAAGGTCACCGTGATGCTCGGACGCGCCGTTCTTGCCGTCCCTCTCGGCGCCCACTCGGAAGCCTCGAGGGCACAGTCCTGCGCACGCGTGTTCGCGGGCGCCGCACACGTCAGGACGCATCCGTACAACAGCAAGCCGGTCAAGCTCGAGCACCTGTTCATCCCTGTCTCCCCGACTGCTCCACTATCACGTCAGAACTCGTACTTCACCGCTAACTGCATGATGCGCTGGGTGCCCGCGTTTGTCGTAATCCGTCCGAACTGCGCCGAATCGAAATTCGTGGTCGGGTTGCCCCAGTTGAAGTTATTGAGCAGGTTGAACGCTTCTACGCGAAACTCGACCCGCTGCCGTTCGGTCAGCGAAACGAGAGCTTCGACATGCCGAGATCGATGGCCCAGAACCCCGGACCCTTGATGCTGTTGGCCACGAGGTCCCCCAGCGTGCCAGAGGCCGGCAGAGTGAACGCGGCCCGATTCAGATAGCTGGTCAGCGACTTCTCACCATACACGTCGTCGGAAACCAGGTTGACGCGCTGTCCGCTGATTCCCGTGCCGGCGATGTCCTGGTTCGTCGTCACCGACAGCCAGCTGCCGGAACGGGCGTTAATGATCCCCGACACGCGCCAGTTCGAGGCGACGGCGCGCAGGGCCGGAGCGTCGAAGTCGGGCGTCTGGACGCCCAGCGTGAGGTTGGCGATGTGCGTTCGGCTCTGCTCGCAATTTCCACGATCGAAGCCTGGATCCTCCGGCTTCAGGTAACCGCTGCTGAACTGCGGGCTGAGAGGCGTGGAGTTCCCCACGCAGTAGGCCAGTGTGTAGTTTCCGCTCAGTGTCAGGCCAGTAGCGCGCCGGCGCGCGGTCAGTTTGAGCGCGTGATAGTCTTGCGTCCCCACGGCGCTGTGGCGATCGATCGGGCCGAGCAGTCCCGCTTCGCGGGGATTCTCCTGATACAGCACGCGCCGCACGTCGAGGTTCGCGTTCGTCGTGCAGGTCGGGTATGACACACCGTTGATGGTGCACGCACCCAACCCCCTGAACACACCGGGATTCAGCGCCACGGCACCCCACAGCCGATCCGAATAGCTGCCCAGATAGCTCGCCGTCGATCCCCAGTCCTGCCCGAACTGCTTCTCTACGGTGGCGTTCCACGTCTGCACACGGGGAGAGTTGATGTCGGGATCGATCGTGCCGTAGGCGCTGAACGCCGGAAACATCGCAGTCCTCGGTGGCGGGGACGGGAAGGGGAACGGATTGCCGCCGGGGAAATTCAGGATACGGGTCATCGAACAGCACGCTCTGCACGAGCAGCCGGTTGGCAAACGGCGCGGCCCCCGCATTGACGTACTGGTAGTCGCCCGGCGGGAAATCGTATGTCAGCGCATACGAAGACCGCACAGCGAGGCGACCGTCTCCGTTGACATCCCAGGCGATGCCTCCGCGCGGTGAAACATTTCCCTATTGCTTGTACAGGCCCGTGTTGCCCTCGGGAAATCCAGCGTCGCCTGGAAAGAGGAGACCGGCCGGCGCGTTCACGTAGACGGTGCTCTTGACGTTGGTCCGGAACCGCTCGACGTTGAAGTTCGAAATCGAGCCGTGTGTGACGTTCTGGCCGAAGAACGGCTCCCAGCGAACGCCAAAATTGGCAGTCACGCGATCGGTCAGACGCCAGCTGTCCTGAGCGTAGGCGCCGATGTACGTCTGGTCGAATTCCAGGATCTGTGGATCGCTCTGCTCCAGCCGGAACAGCTGTCCCGTCAGGAAGTCCGCGAGCCCGAGCCCGGTCCCGTTTCCGTTGAAGCTGAAACTGCCCGGGGAACGCGCGTTCGAGCTCCTGGTGAGAGAACCAGTATGCGACGTTCACTCCGAAAGTGAGCTGGTGGCCGCCTTCGACGACCGTGAGATCGTCGCTCACCTGGTACGTGTTGTTGTGGAGATCCGAATTGACGCCGCTCGCGTGACCGATGGAAAAACCCCCGGTTACGCTCAGATTCACCTTGCCCGGGAAGGCAGTGTAGGTCTTGACCCCCAATGACGGGGCGTCCACCCATGGTGCGCGCACCGATCGGATGGCCGTCGTGTTGTACGCGAAGCGCAGGGCGTTCACCATGCTGGGGCCAAAGACCACGGTATCGCCGAGTGTCATTGATTTGGCCAGCGCAGTCCGGTCACGTCCCATCTTGCCGGTGGTCAGGATGTTGGCGTCCGGCGAGCCGGGCTCCCACACGGGCAGTTCGTCGACGAACGTGTGCAGATACCGGCCGAAGACGGTGTGATCAGACGTCAACTGGTAGTCCGCGCGGCCGACACCCTGCCACTCGTTGCTGTCCTCGATGATGCCGTGTACGTCACCTGGCCGCACGGATCCGTCGTGCCCGGCAGCAGGCCAGCCAGCTTGAGTGCCGCTGGACTGAACTGCGTGGGATCGACACGGTTGTTCACGAACGGCGCTCGCAAGGCTACTTGTCGCCCCGCGCAAGCCGGCGATGCGAACGTCGTGAAGTCGCCCGCCAGCATCGCCGGCGTCGGTACCCAGGCGATATTGGCGACCGGCACGGACCGGACCCTGGTGCCTTGGTACGCGCCGAAGAAGAACAGCCGGTCCCGGAGCACGGGCCCGCCCAGGGTGCCGCCGTACTGGTGTCGTGACAGCCCGTCGTCAAGACGCCTGCCATCCGGTCCGATCTGCGCATAGGGATCCGTGGCGTTGAACCGCTTGTTGCGCACGAAGTCGAACGCGTTGCCCGTGAACCGATTCGTGCCCGACTTGGTGACGGCGTTCACGGCCGCGCCCGAGTGCACCCCGTTTTGCGCGCTGAGCCCACTGGTCGACACGCTGAATTCCTGCAGCGCATCCGGAAACGGCAGCGGCAGGTTCAGGTTGTCGCCGGGATTCGTGTGCATGGTGCCGTCAAGCAGGTATGTGACGCCGTACGACAACCCGCCGGCGACCGCGATGCGCGCTCCGCCGTTCACGGTCCTCATCACGTTGACGCCCTGCTGAGTGGACGCCCCGGCGAGCAGCAACAGGCTCGTCACCTCGCGGCCCTGCAGCGGCAGCTCGACGATGCGCTCGTTCTCGACGACTTCGCTGATGCCGGCGCTCCGCACATCCACGAGCGGCGATGCGGCCTCTACGGTCACGGACTCCTCGAGCCCACCGAGCGCGAGCTGCACATTAATCGTTGGCGTGCCGCCGACCTGCAGCACGATGCCCGTCTGCGCGTAGCTCCGGAACCCGGCCAACATGACCTCCAGCCGGTACGGGCCGGTCGGCAGGTTCGGCAGGATGTAAGCGCCGTCGCCGTCGGTCACGACCGTTCGAATAAGACCCGTATCGGTCTGCGTGACGGTGACGGTCGCGCCCGGGAGGACGGCCGCGCTCTCGTCGGTCACCCGGCCGTCGAGTTGAGCAGTAGAAAGCTGGGCCCCGGCAGGACGGCTCGATATCATCAGGACCAGCGCCGCATAGACCAACGCCGTCCGAATTCGCGTCATGAATCCTCCTGTAATTGGCTGCGCGAGTATAGATCAAGGGCCGCAGCCGGGTTCGCTACGCGGAGCCGGGTCCGCTGCGCGGAACCCGGCCTAAGCACGTAGACATGGATGCGTAGCGCGGGTTCCGCGAAGCGGACCCGCCAGATCAGATCAGATCAGATCAGATCAGATGATCAGATCAAGATCAGATCAGATCAGAGGGCGGGTGATCCTTGATGCTGGTCTGGTAGCTCTCCGCCATCATCCAGGTGCCGTTGCGCAGCTCGAAGACGCGGCTGCCCCAGAACGGCTTCCCCACCGCGCGCGGCTGCAGCGCGACCATGAGCGCGGCGTCGCCGAACTCCCAGATGCGCGCCCACGTCAACGGGCTTGGCGCAACGACCGTCCCGGCCTGCAACTGCTGCATCTGCACGGCAATCCGGTCGTCCCTTGTATAGGTGCCATTTGAGGTCCGGGCGACATTGTCGTCGGGAATGTGCCTGGCCCAGTGCTCCGGGCCGGACTGCTGCGCCTGCCACGATTCGATGACCGCGCGCTCGATCTCGTTGGCGGGAACGAAAGGCACGACCTTGCACGGATTGATGCAGTTCGCGGCGCCGATCATCGTCCCGCCGTAGACCACCCTCTCGCCTTCGATCACTTCGCTGACATGCAGCAGCCGCCAGCCGACGTCGCGGCGCACCCACACGTGCATGGTGTGCGTCTTCCCGCTGTGGCGCTGCACGACGGTGATGTGAGTGCCGAGGCGGCGAGCCTCGAGCGCCGCGCCGCTCGCGCTGGTCAATGCCGGTGGCGGCGGCGAGGCGACGACCGCGGTGCGCGAGAGCTTCACGCCCGCGGGGGTGATCCAGCTGAAGTCGTCGTAGTCGAGCGCCCGCCCGATCGCCGCGACATCGCGGCTCTCGCTGGCGGCGGTAAAGGCTTGATCGGCATCTCGAACCGCGCGTTCGTCAGCGTCGCGAACGGCGCGCTCGACCGCTGGAGTGTTCGCGGTGGAGCGTGCTGGCGCCGTGGCCCCGGGAGTGTCAGACGACGACGTGTCGCGGCCGCAGTTCGAAGCCGCGGCCGCACACGCGATAACAGTCGCGAGCACGACAGTCGTAGTGCTCTTCGCCAAGCCTGCTGTGCCCGGCGGGTCCGCTGCGTCCCTCGACTCGCTCGGGACGCCCTGAGCGTGTCGAAGGGCGCGGAACCCGCCCTACATACGGCCTAAAAGCTCACTTGCGCGCCGAACTGCAGGATGCGCGGTTCGGGGATGAGCGTCGGCAGCAGCCACCGGGCGCCGTACGCGTTGGTCGTCACCAGGATGTCGCCCGAGTTGAGCGCGTTGTACAGGTCGAAATTCGCCTGCACACGCACCCGGTCGCGAACGCGGAACGATTTCGCCAGCCGGAGGTCGAGACGCGTCACGCGCTCCTCGAACTGCATCTGCGGCTCGAGCAGCGGCACGGTCGCGGTCCGCGCATTCCCGGAGAGCGGCCGGCCGAGCGACGGCGTGATCGACGCCACCGGCGCCGCCCAGTCGGCGGTGTAGTTCGGCCCCGGCAGGTTTTGGTAAATCGCGCTGACGAACACGTCACCGGGCAGCGGGTAGCTGGCGTTCAACTTGATCTGCGTATTCGCCGAGAGCGGCTGCGACACCCGGCAGTTCACGAGCTGCTGCGGCGAGTCGACGACGAAACAGTTGTCGGTGAGCGTGGTGCCGGTGTCGAGGCCGCCGCCGAACCGCGCCCCCGACGAAAGGCGCGCATCCATGCTGAGCAGAAAGAAATTAGAGACCTGCTGCTGGTCGCCGAATTCCTTCGCGCGCCGCACGAGGTTGTTGACCTGCCCGAACTTATCGGGGTTGATGTCGGCAAGCCCGCAGACCTGGGTGTTGCCGCCGCCGGGAAGCCGGGAATCGGCGGGACCGGTGACGCAGTAGGTCTTGTAGTCGGCCGGCGTCACCGCCTGGTTGTCGGTGACGCGGAAATTGCCGTACCAATTCCGATAGTAGCCGGCGGTCACCGACATCGCCGCCCCCACCTGGTGCTGCACCTCGGCGCTCATGTCCCAGTTGTACGGACGCACGCCGAATCCCCGCAGCACGTCGTCGGCATACCGCGTGGTGATCGCCGGGTTGCCGAAGTTCAGATTCTGGAGCGCGCCGCACTCGCCGTTCGCGCCACGGTTGGCGAGATCGCAATCGGGCGCATAGTTGCCGTTCAGATCGTTCCACGACCGCGTGACCTGGTTGACCGACGCGACGATCGGGTTGTTGGCGTTCGCGATCTCGACGACCGTCTTGCCGACGTAGCGGCCGAGCGACACTTTCAGCGCCGTGCGGCCGTCGCCGCTCAGGTCGTAGGCCGCGCCAAGCCTTGGACTCAGGTCGGTCCATGACGGCACGTCATCGACCCGGTCGTAGTGGCGCGCCGGGACCCAGCCGTTCGGTGTCGCCGGGATGTCCTGGGCCGGCACGTAGCCGTTGAAATAGTCGAACCGGACGCCGAGGTTCAGCGTCAGGCGGTCGATCGCCCACTGATCCTGCGCGTAGACGCCGAGGTCGTGCCGGAACCGGTTCTCGATCAGATACGGCGTCGCGTACTGCGTGAGGCTGACCGGGATCTGGTTATTGAAGGTGTAGCTGACGTTGCTGTCGGAGGTGCGCCTGAACGCGCGCAGCATCCCCTGCTCGTCCTGGAACGCCGAATTTCAGCGCGTGCGAGCCGGTGACGTACGAGACGGCAAACCGCTGCCCGAACCGGTCCTGCTCATTCGGATCGTCGTAAACCTCCTTGGCGTTGTACCGCATGCCGGTCGACTGCTCGAGGATCGAAATGTGATCCGGGTGCACGCCGGGGGATCGGAACTGCGGCCAGTCGTTGATCGTGGCCGACACGCTGCCGTCGATCAGCAGGCGGCTGGTGATCGGCGCGCTCCACGAGGACTGGTAAAAGCCGGTGGGCCTGAAGTGGTAGGCGTTGATCGACTCCGGCGCCTGGCCAACGCCGGATGTCGTGCCGGTCCGGCAAATGCACGCGTCCTGGACGTCGGCGAAGAAGTTGAACTTGTGCGCTTGCGTCGCCTGCCAGGTCACGCGCACGGCGTGTGATTCGAACCACTGTTTCCGGGTCGCCGGCCGATCGAGATCGGGTGTGTAGAACGGACTCCCCTGCGTCTTGTTCCACCAGGTTCCGGCGAACTGGTGTGCGTTGCCCCATTCGCGGTGCGCGGTGAAGAACCACAGACGGTCCTTCCGGATTGGTCCACCCAGCGTGACCGACGCGTCATAGATCTGTTCGGGGAGGTTGACAGTCGTGAGCCCCTTGGCGCGCAGCTCGTCGTTCAGGTTGTTGCCGGCGAGATGCTCATTCGTGTACAGGCCGCCGACGCTGCCCGAGAAGATGTTGCCGCCCTCCTTCGGGATCATGTTGATCAGCACGCCTTCGGCGTTGCCCTCGGCGGAAATCCCGCTCGACTGGAGTGTCATTTCCTGCACCAGGGCGGCGTTCAGCTGGTAGCCGGCATTTCCCGTCATGTTCTGCACGCTCATGCCGTCGAACTGGGTGCGGGTGCCGCCCTTGCCGTGATACGTGCCGCCGACCTGCGTGGCATAGATGCCGGCGACGTCCGCCATCCCGGACAGGCCGAGCGTCAGCGCGATCAGCGAATTCGCCTGCTTCGTGCTGGTCGGCAGGGTGTCGAGCATCTCGTCCGAGACGACCGTCTGGCGGCGCACGTTCTGTGTGTCGACGAGCGGCGTCTCGCCGGTCACGGTGATCGTCTCCTCCACCGCGCCGACCTGCATGTCGGCGTTCACCGTGGCGGTGAACCCGGCCGTCAGCACGATCCCCTCGCGGCGGAAGCCGGTGAACCCGGGCAGTGAAAACGTCACCGTGTAGGTCCCGGGACGAAGATCGACGATGTTGTAACGGCCTTCGCTGTCGGTCACAACCGATCTGACTTTCTCGATCAGCGCGGGGCTGGCAGCTTCCACCGTCACGCCGGGCAGCACCGCCCCCGACGTGTCGCGCACGGCGCCGGCAATACCGCTCGCCTGCTGCGCGACTGCGAATGCGGGGATCAGCAGCGCGAGCACGATACCCGCGCACAGCGTTCCTTTACGTACCATTAGTCCTCCTGCGGCGGCGGGTCTGAAGACCCGCCTCTACGATCGCTCGGGGCCCTGAGCGTGTCGAAGGGCGCGGAACCGCCCTACTTTTGCGGGCGGCCTTTTCAGCGGCGCGGGCCGACCGGAGGGTATTGGCGAGACCGTAGTTCCCCTCGTGGCACGCGTACTGGTACATGAGACCGTCAACCTTGTTCCACGGCATCTTCACCGTCCAGGGCCGCGTCCACGTGTCGGGGTCGGTCACCGTGAACTGGTAGTCGATCGTCTCGGCGTCGACGCGACGGAACCGCTCGACCAGCACCATGTTCTTCGTCGCGTCGCGGAACGTCGAGCCGCGCGCCTCGTCGGTGAAGTTGGTCGTCTCGACGACGAGCGTGTCGCCCTCCCAGCGGCCGCGTGAGTCGCCCAGCCACTGGCGGACTGTCCCCGAAAGATGCGGCCGCCCGTCTACCGGGATGATCCGCGTGTCGTGGATCTGCTCCTGCAGGATCGCCACGTAACCCGGCGTCTGCACGATCTCGTAGTTGTTGTTGTAGCCGGTCGAGAGCCTCGGCAGCGCAGACCTGATGATGCAGCGCGAGTAAACGTCGAGATCCTCGGGCACGGCCGGGTTGTCGCCGACGGCTGCGGCGTGGGCGCGGGCCGCGGCGGCTCGCTTCTGACCCTCGGCGGTCATCGGCGGCATCTTTCCGTCCGCCGGATCGACGATCAGCGAGGTACGCCGGTCGGCGACGATTCGCTCGCCACGGTCCCACCACGCATCGTTGTAGGCGACGGTCACGTCGCGCCGCGTCCCGGGCGTGCGGATGTCGGCGTTGTTCTGCTGCCGGAGCCGCGCGACGTAGGCGTCCGCCTCTTCCTCGGTCAGCACCGGCTTCCCGGCAAATTCAGCGGGACGTTCGAGCGGCGTGAGGGTCTGGTTGGTCCACGTGCCCTGCAGGTCCGGGTCGCCCCACGGTGTCTTGAAGGACTGTGCCGCGACGGGCGTAGACGCAAGCAGGGTCAGCGCGGCGGCGGCCGCGGACGAGCGGATGACACGAGCAACGTGATGGTGCATGGCTAATCTCCGATCAGCGGCCAGGCTGCTCATTGGCACCGCCCCCGCTCAGGAACAACTTGCGGCCGTCGGGGAGCGTGATGTCGCGGCCGTTGGCCTTTTTCGAGCCGTCGCGCGCGAGGTAGCCGTCGACGTTGATCTCCATACCCGCCTTGACCGAGTCGCGGGTGATGCCACGCCGGAACAGCGTATTCGGCGTCCCGCCCTCGATCGCCCACGATTCCACCGTGCCGTCGGGCTTCTTCACGTCGATGTGAATCCAGGCATGCGGGTTGATCCACTCGACCCGCGTGATGGTGCCCTGCAGCTTGATCGGCTTTTCGACGTCGAACTCGCCGGCGAAGGAATGGTGCGCCGAGCCGGGCACGGCGGTCGCCCACAGCGCAAATATCGCCACCGCAATAGATATGAATCGCATGTCAGTTGGCTCCTTTTCGCAGATGTCCATAGAGCATCTCTTCGGAGAACGGCACGCACTGGAACTCGAGCAGCTGCGCGTTCTTTTCCTGGCGGCGGTGCAGCGCGACGCTCATCTTCCAGGGACGGGTGAAGACCTTGGGGTCCTCGATCGTCGCCTGGTACTGAATCAGGTTCGGACCCGACGGGGTGTACCGTTCGACCACGTGGAGCGCCTCGCTGTGGAAGTTGCCGGCGCGGTCGAACCACGTCTGGTCGATAAAGCTGGTGACGTCGACCACGAGCGTGTCGCCGTCCCATCGGCCCTTGGACCATCCCATCCAGGTATCAGCCGGGCTGTCGTCCACCTTGTCCATGTGGATCAGGCGGCCGGCACTCGCGAACGCGTACGCGACCACGATCTTGTTCGTGCCCTGGATGATCTGAAACGGAAACGGCATGTAGGTCGCGCGCGGCACCCCGGGCATGTAGCACTTGGCTTCGGGATCGAGCTCCCAGCGCTTCGCGAAGTTTTCCTTCTGCTTGGCGGCCGCCCACGGTTGATAGGGGATCTCGTTGCCCTCGACGATGCCGAGGCTGGCAGGTTCCGCGAACAGCGCCCCGAACTGCGGCGGCCCCGGGCGCGCCTGGTGGGGGCGCACGTCCCAGTTCGCCTCGGTCATCGCCTGCCAGATACCGCTCAGATTCGGCTTGCCCTGGAGCCGCGCCATCGCCGCCTCCTGCGCCTGCGTCGAGGCTGTGGCCAGCGAGCTAGCCAAAATTGCGGTGAAAAGTGCGATGGAAAGGCCGGCAATGCGGATGTGCATGGGGTACCCTCGCGACGGCGTGTTTATAGCATGCGCGCCGACGGCTGTCATCTTTCGCGGTAGGATAAGGGCCTGATTTTTCCGGAGGACGCGCGATGCGACTTCGATTCCGTGCACTGCTCGTAGCCGCGGGCCTGCTGGCCGCGGCGGTACCGGCGCTGGCGCACCACTCGCTCTTCGCGGTGTTCGACGAAGGGCAGACGGTCACGCTCAAGGGAATCGTCTCCAAGGTCGAGTGGGTCAACCCGCACGTCTACCTCTACCTCGAGGTCCCCGACTCAGCCGGCAAGGTCACGACCTGGTCGGTCGAAACATTTCCACCGAGCACGTTGCGGCGCGCCGGCCTGACGCGCGAGAAGCTCGGACTGGGCCAGAACATCACGCTGCTTGGCTACAAGGCGAGGAACGGCAAGGACCTGGCCTTCCTGCGGACGATCACCTTTGCCGACGGACGCGAAGTCATGATCGCGCTCGGCGACATCAAGGAGCTCCGGTGATGCGCGCGCTGCTGGCCGCAGTGGTGCTGTTCGCCGCGCCGGCCCTGGCGGCGCAGAACGCGCCGGCGGCCAAACCGGCCGAAGCGCCAAAGCCGACGCCGCGCACCGCTGACCGACGCCCGGATCTGAACGGTGTCTGGGGCGGCGGGGGCGGGGCGGGGGCGCCCAACTTCGTCCAGAAGGGGGACACGCTCGTCGTCGTGTTTCAGCTCGACGGCGCGGACCCGTACGAAGATCAGAATCTGTTCAAGGCGCTCGACGAACGCGGCTCGGCGCGAAAAGCCGCCGCACCCAACAAGCCGCCCTACAAGCCGGAGCTCGCCGCGAAGCTGAAGGAAGCGTCCGATCTGCAATCGAAGCTCGATCCGGCGTTCTACTGCAAGCCCGAAGGCGTGCCACGCATGGGCGCGCCCAGCCAGATCGTCCAGACGCCCGGCCAGGTCGTGCTGCTCTACGAAGGGCGCAACACGTTTCGCATCGTGCCGACCGATGGCCGCGCGCACCGCGACGACGTCGAGCCGACGTGGAATGGTGATGCCGTGGGCCGATGGGACGGCGATACGCTGGTCGTGGACGTGACCAACATCATCGACGAGTCGTGGCTCGGCGCCGACGGCTGGTTCCACAGCGATGCCCTGCACGTCGTGGAGCGCTTCCGTCGCGACGGCGATACGCTCACCTATTCGGCGACGGTGGAAGACCCGAAGATGTTCACCGGTCCCTGGGAAATCACCCCGCGCCGGCTGCGCCTGATGACCGATCCGGCAGATGCACTGGTGGAATCACCGCCCTGCGTCGAGCGGAGCGGAGAGAATCAGGTCACGAACGATCACCACTAGATCAAGGCACAAGGCTCAGGTCACAAAGCTCAAGTCGCAAGGGCGCGAAGCCTTCGGTTGTCGTTGCGCTCGCCGTGTGCTCGTGGTTTAGGCCCGCCGCGCGATGAGCCAAGCGACGATCAGCATGAGTGGCGGCGCGATTGGAATCGCCAGCACGAGTGGGTTGACGCCGAACGAGACTACGCCGATCCCGCCGCTCCCGGAGGAAGCGTCATAGACGCCAAAGAACGGTACGAGCAGCCACGCCAGCGCTAACAGCACACACACCAGGATCCAGGCGGCGGACAACAGCAGGATTCTGGCAAACGACCACCCTCGCAATCTCCGCATTTCTGTGCTGTTCACCGCTCGATGTCATGAGTCGCCATGAGCAGCGCCTGGATCGCCCGTGCTCCTTGATAGTCGTGTCGTCGTGGTTCAAGTTGTTCCATGACCGGTGGGCGCTAACGTAATCGCTGCAACAGCGGGCGGGCGAGGTCCCAGTGCAGTTCGCCGAAGTACTGCTCACGCCGTGCAGCCGATTCGTACTCGTAGCTCTGAGCGTCGGTGCTGGCATGAATCGGCGCCGTCGGCAGGAACTGGTGCGTAAACTCGTGTACCGCGGTACGGCCGATGCCGCGGCCAATGGCCTGGATCAGTGATTCGCGGCTCGCGTCGCCCGGGGCATAGGCCACCGCGCCGCTGGCGAGGAAGGCAAAGCTGACGGCGCCCTGACCGCCAAGGCCGGACACGGCCCTGGATTCCCCCGCGATCCACGCGTCCCGGCGAAATCGCCAGTCGCGAAGCTCCTGCACGACGCGGACCCGATACCTGGCGTCGCGCCGATCCGAGAGCGTGACAGGCAGCCCGACGAATGCCCGGATCAGCTCTGACCTCGCCACGCGCTCGATAGTCTTGACTTCAGCGATCGTGACGGGTGCGCCCAGCCTCGGCGACTCGTACTTCACGTCTTCGAACCAGAACCCTGCTTCGGCCGCACGTGGCTCAGAGCGTGCGGCCAGCGCCCAGTACAGACGCGCCACCCGCTAGCACGCAGCAGGTTATGACGATGCCCTGGCCGGACCACCGGAACATGACTACCGCTTTCGTGGTGATATCGCCCGGATTGCGTTTGTGGCCTGCTCGATGCGCCGCGCGCGCGTCTCTGGCCTCTTCGCTTCCTCAATCGCCTCGACATACTCGCGCTGATGGCTGACGCTGAGGTCCCGCCAGCGATCCCGCGCCGGCGGCATCGCCTTGAGCGCTTTCACGAAATCAGCCGGCGCCTTGATCACCATTACGTCGTGCCTGTCGTGTCGTCGTGGTTCGATTGTGCCTTTGTGACTTGAGCGTTGTGACCTGTGCCTTGAGTCTCACCTCGTCCCAGTCACCGCCGCGTCGTACACGATCTTCCCGCCCACCATTGTCAGCACCGGCTTGATGTCCTTGATCTGATCGGCAGGAATCGTCAGGTAGTCGCGATCGAGGACGACAAGGTCCGCCAGCTTTCCCACCTGGATCGAGCCCAGGTTGTTTTCCTGGAAAACGAAGAACGCGTTGCGGCGCGTGTGCGCGATCAGCGCGTCTTCCCGGCTGATCGGCTGCCGGTTGACGACGGTGCCGCCGACCATCTTGCCGGTGACGAGGTAGCGCAGTGAGATAAACGGGTTGTACGGCCCGAGATTGAAGTCGGTACCGACGCCCCACATGATGCCGCTGTTCTGCACCCACTGGATCGGCGGGTTGTCGTAGCCGCGGTCGCCGCGGATCTTCAGGAAGATGCCGCCGATCGTCGGCGGCCGCATGTGCACGCCGACGTACATTCCCAGCGTCTTCATCCGTTCGATGTGCGCCCGCGTGAGCTGATCCGAGTGATACGTGGTCCAGCGCAGCGTGCGGATCGGGAACTCTTTGTTGATCTTCTCGATCTGCTCGAGGAAACCGTCGGCCGTCCCCTCGAGCGTGGTGTGCACGTGAAGCGGGAGCCCGGCCTTGGCGATCTCCCGCGCGATCCGCCCCCACTGCTCGAAGTCCTCCGGCCTGGCAATCGCCTTCGGATGCAGCATGTTGTCGCTGGCCGGTCCGTACACCTGCTCGCCGTAGACGATGTCGTCGAGCCATTCGTCACCCTGGAACAGCTTGATCTCGGCGATCTTCGGCAGGTTCTGCGTCACCTGCTCGGGCGTATTCCCCATGCCCGCCGCCACCATGCAGAAGACACGGACCGTCATCTGTCCCTGGTCGTGCCAGCGCTGGTAGATGTCTT
Source organism: uncultured Acidobacteriota bacterium (assembly GCA_963750995.1). Taxonomy (GTDB): domain Bacteria; phylum Acidobacteriota; class Vicinamibacteria; order Vicinamibacterales; family UBA2999; genus CAVVST01. Next base: position 501,352 of record CAVVST010000002.1, read on the forward strand.
TGACGGCACCGGCCGAGCGCACACCGCCGTCGCCCTCGCAGCCGGTTGCGCCGATCGTCGTCAGCCCGGCCTTGTTGAGCGACTGCATCATGAAGCGGTGGCTCGCCTCGATCTTGTCCTTCGCGCGCGGCAGCGCCAGGATCCGCGCATCCACCGGCCGCGTCCCATCGTCAAGGATGACGCCGGTGGGGCGGCCGTTCGCGTCGCGGACAACCTGCCCCTTCGGCATCCAGTCGGGATCGGGCAGCGTGTCGTTGATCCCCAACTCACGCAACGCACGGCTGTTCAGGTAGTGGCGATAGTAGGCTTCCTGCAGGGCGACCGGATTGTCGGGGGCAATCTGATCGAGTTCGTCGCGCGTGAAGGGCCGTTTGTCGTCGGTGAACTGGTCCACGCTCCAGCCCATCAGGTTGTAGATCCAGGCGCCGGGACCGTCGGCACGCGCCTTCGCGCGCAGCATCTCGACCGCCTGCTTCCGCGACTCGATGCCTTCCCACCGCACCTCTTCCTGGAAGGTCGACCCCTCGCGCAGATAGTGGCCGTGGTGATCGATCAGGCCCGGCGTCATCGAGCGCCCGCGAAGATCGAGCCGGCGGGTGTTCGGTCCGGCGAGCCGGGTCACTTCCTGGTTGGTGCCGACGGCGACAATGCGATCGCCGCGCACGGCGACGGCCTGTGCGATCGCGAACTTCTCATCGACGGTGATGATCTTGCCGTTGGTGAAGATGACGTCGGCGGGGGGTTGTTGAGCGAGAGCGGGGAGAGCGCTGAAGAGCAGGACGAGAAGACTCGAAACCTTGAGTTTCATAGGACCTCTCTCAAATCCCAAATCCCAACGCCCGACTCCCAAAGCGCCTCTCTCGTCTTGGGAGTTGGGAATTGCAAGTTGGGAGTTTACTTCGCTAGGTCCTGCGAGCGGCGAGCGCGGCTTTCACACGCTCGGGCGTGAACGGCACCTGCCGGATGCGGATGCCGGTCGCATCGAAGATCGCGTTACCGATCGCGGCTGCGATCCCGGTGATGGCGGTTTCGCCGGCGCCGGTCGCGGGCACATCGGACCGGTCCATCAGCACGGTCTCCACGACAGGCATCGCCGTCCCCACCGGAAACGTGCGGTAGGTCTGCCAATCGACCGCCGTCACCTTCTGATCGTCCCAGGTGACTTCTTCCGCCAGCGTGCGGCTGATGCCGTGCAGCGCCGCCCCTTCCAGCTGGTTGCGGATGCCGTCCGGATTCGAGATCGGACCGGCGTCGCAGGCGACGACCAGCCGTTTGACCATGACCTGGCCCGTATCCTGGTTGACGTCGACATCGGCCGCCATCGCCACCCAGCCGTTGCCGCCGTCGCGCGCGACACAGGCGAACCCACGGCCCGGGGCGGCGCCGGTTCGCCGGGTACCCGCCCGTGGCGACGGGCGCGATTCCCATCCAAACCGCTTCGCCGCGGCCTGGACGACGTCGATCAGGCGCTGGTCGCTGAGATGACGCAGCCGATACGCCACCGGATCGGCCTTCACATGCGCGGCGATTTCCTCGATGAACGACTCGTGCGCGAAGGTGTTCTGCAGCTGCTCCGGCGCGCGCAGCGGTCCGTTGAAGAACGGCGAATCCACGCGGTGCGAGAGCACGCGCTCGCTCGCCACCCGGCCGGCCCCGCCGGCGGCGTCGCCGACGCGGCCGATGACATACGACGGCGCCGTGTTGTTGTCGCCGACAAATTCGGTCGGTGCCGGCGACGGCGTCCGCGGCTGGAACGGCGCCGGTTCAAAGCCCATGTGGAAGCCGCTGGCCACGTTGCCAGGCCGCGCGCCTGGACGGCCGCCGCGCGATGCCGACCAGCCTTCGTAATCCCACGCGACGATGTTGCCCTGGGCGTCGAGGCCGACCTGCTGATCGATCACGAAGGCGAGGCCGTAGTTTTCCCACGCCATCTCGTCCTTGCGCGACAACTGGACACGCACGGGCTTGCCCACTGCCTGTGAGAGCAGCGCCGCGTCGAACGCCACCGCGTCGGCGCCGTTGATCCCGTAACAGCCGGACCCTCGGGTGAAGACGACGTGCACGGTGTCAGGCGGCACGCCGAGCAGCGTTGCCGAGCTGCCGCGCAGCGCGTAGACGTTCTGGCTCGCCGCCCAGATCGTGGCCTTGCCGTTCTGCACGTCCGCCACCGCGCACGAGCTGCCGATCGACCCGTGCATCTGGAACGGGTACATATAGGTCGCACGTACCCTGTCGGCGGACGCCGTGAGCTTCGCGTCCACGTCGCCGGAATCGACGACCAGCGTGTCGCGCGACGGGAGCTTGCGCATGTAGTCGTAGTACTGCGCCTGGTTCGGCAGCCCCGTGCCCGCGGTCCAGTTCACCCGCAGCCGCTGCGCCGCCTGGATCGCCTGCCACGGTTTCTCGGCGACGACGCCGACGTAGTTCTTGCGCGTGACGACCTTGACGATGCCAGGAAGGTCCTTGATCGAGCTTTCGTCGACACCGACGAGCGAGGCGCCCACGGCAGGTGGACGGATGGGACGCCCGTGCAGCATGCCGGGCACACGCACGTTGTGGACGTACTCCAGCCGCGCGGTGACCATGTCGGGCAGGTCGAGACGGGGAGCCGGCTTCCCCAGCACGGTCCACTCGCGCGGATGCTTCCGCGCCGCGTTCGTATCGAGCGGCACCTGGAACGTGCGCCCGCCAATCAGGTCCGCGTAGGTCGCCCGGCGCGAGGCGTCGGCGGTGACCACCACCGCCCCGTCTCGCGTCGTGAGCTGCGCCGCGGGAACACCCAGGCGGGTGGCGGCGAGGCCGATCAGGGTGTGACGAGCGGTTGCCGCGGCCAGGCCGAGCCCTGCGCGATTGAAATTCGCGGGATGCGAGCCGGCGCCCGACGTCGTGCCCTGGTCGGGTGTGACGCCGGTGTCGCACTGGATCAGGCGGACGCGGTTGAGCGGCACGCTCAACTCCTCGGCGACGAGCTGCGTCTGCGCCGTGAAGAGCCCTTGTCCGAGTTCACACTTCCCGGTGTAGGCGATCACCGATCCGTCGGCGGCAATCGCGATCCACGAGTCGAGCTGGGTACGGCGGTCGTTTGCAGCCTGCGCAAACGCTTCTTCCGGCGCCAGGCCAAGCCGGCCGGCGGCATTCGCCACGCTGAAGCCGACAATCAGCGCGCCCGATCCCTTGAGGAACGCGCGGCGTGAGAAACCGGCACGTGCAAGCGCGGCGGCGGCATCAGCAGTCATCGTCACGGTGCTCATGCGTTCCTCCCGCGTTCGCTGGCGTACTTGGTGATCGCGCGAATCATCCGGGTGTGCGTAAAGCATCGGCACAGGACGCCCGTCATCGCCTGCCGGATCTGGGGTTCGGTCGCGCGCGGGTTCTGATCGAGAAAGGCCTTGGCGGTGAGGACGACGCCGCTCAGGCAGAAGCCGCATTGCGCCGCCTGTTCGTCGATGAACGCCTTCTGGATCGGATGTGGACTTTCCGGCGTGCCGAGCCCCTCGAGCGTCGTGATCTCGGCGTTCGCGACCGTTTCCACCGGCGTCACGCACGAACGAATGGCGCGGCCGTTCGAGATGACCGTGCACGCGCCGCACTGCGCCATGCCGCAGCCGAACTTCGGTCCATTCAGCGCGAGGTCGTCGCTCAGGACGTAGAGGAGCGGCGTCTGCGGGTCGACGTCAACCGTCTGCGTACGGCCGTTGACCTTGAGAGAAATCTGGCTCATGGCTGATCCTCGGGAATTGCCGGTTAGTTTCGCATATCGCCTGGCGCGGCGCCACGGCGCGCGTCGGCCTGTGCCCGCGTCAATGCTTCGGCAAAGAGCTCAGAGGGCTGGGCGCCGGACACGGCGTAGCGGCGGTCGAGGACGAAATACGGCACACCTGAAATGCCGAGTCCGCGAGCCTCGCGAATCTCCGCATTCACCGCGTCGGCGAATGCGTCGCCGGTCAGCGCCGCGCGTGCATCCGCCTCGTCCAGGCCGGCCTCGACGGCGAGCGCAGTGAGCGCGGCGTCGTCGAAGATCGAGCGTTGCTCGGTGAAATGGGCATGGTAGAGCCGCTCGAGCACCGCGTCGTCAAGACCGCGCGCCCGGCCCAGGTGGACGATCCGGTGCGCGTCGAACGTGTTGCCCGTGACGCCGCCAACCAGGTGAAACTCGAGCCCTTCGGCCGCCGCGGTGCGTTCCATCTGCTGCTGCATCGCGGTGGCCTGACTGTCGGACATCCCGTACTTCGTCATCAGGGCATCGTGGTGATCGCGCACCTCGCCTTTCGCCATCGCCGGATTGAGCTGGTAGGCGCGATGCACGATCTCGATGCCGGCGCCGTCATCCACCATCGCCAGACCCCGCTCGAACCGGCGCTTGCCGATGTAACACCACGGGCAGACGAGGTCGGACCAGATCTCAACTTGCATCAAGGCACAAGGCCCACGTGACGAGGCGCTGTCACGACCGTTCCCGTTCGAGCAGGGCGCGCTTGCGTTCAATGCCCCACCGGTACCCCGCCAATGAGCCGTCGGTCCGCACGACGCGATGACACGGGATCGCGATCGCCACCGGGTTCGCCGCGCACGCCTGGGCGACGCCGCGCACGGCCTTCGGCGCGCCGACGCGCCGGGCGAGATCCGCATACGTGACCGTCGTGCCAGCGGGAATCGCGCGCAACGCCTGCCAGACGCGCTGTTGAAACGCCGTGCCGCGGACGTCGAGCGGCAGATGCTCGCCGGTGCCCGGCGCCTCGACGAGGCCGACGGCCTGCGCCACCAGCTGCTCGAACGCCGCGTCGCCGCCGACGAGCTGCGCGTTGGCAAAGCGATCCTCGAGGTTGCGGACGAGCGACGCGGGATCGTCGCCGAGAAGGATCGCGCAGATGCCCTTGTCCGTCGCCGCGACCAGTACCGCACCGAGCGAGCACTGCCCCACTGCAAACCTGATCGCGACGCCGACCCCGCCGTCGCGGAAGCGACGCGGCGTCATCCCGAGGACCGCCGGCGCCGCCGCATAGAACGGTCCATTCGAGTTGTAGCCGGCCTCGTAGATCGCGTCGGTCACGCTCGGCCGCCGGACGAGCTCTGCCCGTACCCGTTTGGCGCGATGCGCGTTCGCGTATGCCTTCGGCGTCAACCCCATCACCGCCTTGAACACGCGATGGAAGTGAAACCGGCTCATGCCGGCCGCATCAGCCAGCGCGTCGAGGCTGGGCAGCGTATCGGCGCGCTCGATCAGGCGGCACGCACGCGCGACGGCCGACGCGCGCTGCTCTGCCAACGCCGGCTCGTTGGGCCGGCAGCGCTTGCACGCCCGGAACCCGGCCCGCTCGGCGTCGGCAATGGTGAGGTGAAATCGCACATGGTCGCGGCGGGCCTGCCGCGACGGGCAGGACGGCCGGCAATATACGCCGGTCGTGCTGACTGAATAGACGAACAATCCGTCGGCCGATGGATCCCGGCGCGTGACCGCCGTCCACCGGTCGTCTTCGCTGGCGAAGATCGCGGTCGTGCTGGTGTGTGTTGTGGTCATGCGGCCATCCTCGCAGCACGCGCGACGGGGCGCACTCCGGGTCTTGCTTTCGAATCCAGGGCTATTATCGCTTGCGAGACTTCGAACGGATGCGTCGCCTTCTCTGGATACTCCTCGTCTTCCAGTTGCCGCTGGCCGCCCAGCGCGCGCCCGCCCGCTACGTGGACCGCGCCGAGCTCATGCGCGACCTGGCCGTCCTGGCCTCGCCAGACTTCGAAGGACGCCGTACCGGCACGCCCGGCTCGCTCAAAGCGCGGCAGTGGATCGTCGAGCAGTTCCGCAGCATCGGGCTGACACCCGCGGGAACGGCGGAATACCTTCAGCCCTTCAGGTTCAGAGATTCTGCAGGCGCGAACGTGCTCGGTCGCCGCGCGGGGCGCGAACCGCGCGCGAGGCTGATCGTCGTCACGGCGCACTACGACCATCTCGGCGTGCGCAACGGCGTGGTCTACCCGGGCGCCGACGACAACGCTTCCGGCGTCGCCGCGCTCCTCGCCGCCGCGCGTTATGTCGCGGCGAATGCGCCGCGCCATCCACTGCTGTTTGCCGCGCTGGACGGCGAGGAACTGGGCCAGCGCGGCGCGCGGGCGTTGCTCGACGCAGGCCTGATCGACCGCCGCGGTGTGGCGATGGCGATCAATCTCGACATGGTGTCGCGGAGCGAGCGCCGCGAGCTCTACGCGGCAGGGACCTCGTTTGCGCCCTGGCTGATCCCTATCCTCCAGGACGTGCAGACGCAGGCGGCCGTCACGATCCTGTACGGCCACGATCGGCCGTCGCCGCCGGCGCCGCTCGAGGACTGGACTCACCAGTCCGACCACGGCCCGTTCCATGACGCCGGGATTGCGTGGGTGTACTTCGGGGTCGAGGACCATCCCGACTACCACCAGCCCACCGACACCTCCGGCCGGGTAGACGCGGGATTCTTCGGCGATACCGCAGACGCGATCGTCGAAGCGCTGCGCGCGATCGACGATCGGGTGGATTAGAGACGCCGGAGCCTTGAAGGGCGCCGGCTACCAGGATTCAGGTCAGGGCTGGGCAACTACCGCCGCGCGACGCGGCGCCGCCTTGCGGCGCGTCGCCTTGACTTTGACGGGAGCAATCGTCGCCGAGCGCTCGAGCTTCACGAGCGGCGTGGCAAACGTGCGTGGGCCGTGTTCATCAAAGTCGATCGTCGTGTGGTATTCGTTGGCGGCGGCCACAGTGCCGGCACCGTATGTAGGCTGGGATACGCGATCGCCAATGGCAAAGACTCGCACGGGATCTCCTGAATGGATAAAGACGCACGGACGCGCGTCCCCGGACTACGCTCGAAAAGGTTCCTACATAGTATAGGTGATCTGATGTAGCGTATTGCAACGCATGCGCATTCATCTCGTAAATCCCAGTGATGTCTCGTTTGGTGTGGCCGTCATTACGCCCCGTTGGCTCTACGTGCTCGCCGCCGCCACCCCGGCTGAGCACGGCGACCCCCACCTGGTCGACGAAACGCTCGAGTTCCTCGACCTCTCGACCGTCTCATCGGGTGACGTCGTCGGCATCGGCATTCACACCGCCAACGCCCACCGCGGCTATGAGCTCGGACGCCAGGCACGCGCACGCGGTGCCTGGGTGGTCTACGGCGGCATTCACGCGACGCTCTTTCCGGATGAGGCGCGCGAGTACGGCCAGGCGCACGCCGTCGTCAAGGGCGATGGCGACCGGGTCTGGGGCACGGTCATTGCCGACTGCGCCGCGGGCCGACCCGAGCCGCTCTACGACGGCGGCCGCATAGCGGGACGCTCGTTCCGCAGTGCGCGGTGGGATCTGCTGCCGAAGGACGCCTACATGTTCGCGTCGGTCCAGACCGTCCGCGGCTGTCCGAAGCACTGTTCGTTCTGCTCGGTGTGGCGGACCGACGGCCAGGAGCCCCGCATGCGAGGCGCCGACGACGTCGTCGAGGAGATCCGGGAGCTGCGTTCCCGCGGCTTCAAGTTCGTGGTACTGGCGGACGACAATTTCTATCCCGTCGCCTTTGCCGACCTCGAGATGGCCAGGCGGCGGCTCGACAAGAGCGCCCTGCAGGATCTTGAAGCGGTCCGCAAGGAACGCTTCGAGCTGATGGAGCGGCTCGCCAACCTGCCCGACGACATGGTGTTCTTCACCCAGATCACGATGGAGGCGGCGGAGGACCCGGCGTTCCTCGCGGCGATGCGCAAGGCGCACATTCGCGGCGCGCTCGTCGGGGTCGAGTCGGTGACGAAGGAAGGGCTCAAGGCGATCTACAAGGACTTCAACCTCGCCGGCGACGATCTCGTCACACGGCTGAAAATCTTCCGGGACAACGGCGTGCATGTGCTCGGGTCGTTCATCTTCGGCCTGCCGACCGATACGGCCGAGACGTTCGATGCCACGGCGACGCTGGCGCAGGCGGCCGGCGTCACGTTCGCGCAGTTCGTCTTGCTGCAGCCGTTTCCCGGGACGGTCGATTTCGAGAAGTGGGAAAAGGCGCAGGTCGATCCCCCGCGCATCGACGACATTCCGATCACGCGGCACTGGCTGCTGCCGAGCGGCAAGCGGCCGAAGATCTACATGCCGCATCCCAACCTGACGGCCCGATCAGATCAGGGGCTATACCCAGCAGGTCTGGGACAAGTTCTACAGCCTGCCGGCCATCTGGCAGCGGGCGCAGTGCGTGAAGTCGCTGAAGGGACGGCTGGCGTTCATCCTGATCTCCAAGCTCTACCGCCAGATGTACGCCAATACTGGCATCGCCACCGATAGTGCCCGCCATGCGCGCGCCAATCGTATGGCGAGACTGATCGCCAAGCCGTGCCGGCGCCTCTTCGTATCCCCGGTCAAGGCGTAGTCAGTCGACGACGCGGCCGGCGGTGAGGAAGCGGCGGTAGTCGGAGAAACGCTGCGTGATCCGGGTGCGCTGCGTGCCGGCGCCGCGGATCACCGTCACCGACTCAATCGACGCCGGCACCAGCAGCGTTTCCTCGGGATCCGAGAACGTCTCCCGCCGGTAGCGGATCGATGAATCCGCGCGCTCGATCACCATCGAGCGCGCCGCGCCGCGGCGCACCTGCTGGCGCGGCACGTCGAACGAGAAGGTGCCCACCAGCCGGTCATCCACCCGCAGCACGTCGTAGGTTTCCGCATCGACCCAGACGCGTCCGCGCGATCGCCCGGGCAGCGTCAGGCTCACGCAGTCGTCGGTCCAGGTGATTTCTTCCGGGAGCGAGGCGGCGCCGCGGTAGTCGATCATGATCGCGGCGCGGCCGTCGACCCTGGCGGTGCCGGCGGGAGTGAACTCCGCTTCGTGAAGCCGTGCCGGCAGCAGCATCGCGAGCGGTTCGGGCGACACCGGTTTCGGGTCCATGCAGCCGGGATCGTTCGCGGACGGCAGCCGCCCGTTGATCCGGAGCGGCTCGCGAACCACGTTGGCGATCGGCGTGCGACCCGACGTCCCCGGCTCCCATTCCACCCGCAGCTCGAACGCCAGCCGGCGCGGGAAATCCATCGGCGTCATGTCGGCGCGCAGCGGCTGGATCCAGACGTTCTCCGTCGACATGATGCTGGCCGCCCGCGCGTACCACTGCTCGATCCGGCGCGAGACGCGCGTGAGCGTACTGGTGAAGTCGCCCTGGACCGACTGTGCGGCGGCCGCGCCCGCGGCCGGCACCAAGGCGAGCACGGCACAGATGAGATGGATTGCCGCGCGGTAGCCGATGGGCGTACAGTGCTGTCGCGGAGGTGCGTTATGGCTGAAGCCGGAATGAAGTGCGCGCATCCTAGTTGCCAGTGCCTGGTCCCGCCACACGGCCCCCACGGCAAGTACTGCAGCGACCACTGCAAGCAGGCGGGCGACAAGATCGAGCTGCGCTGCGACTGCCAGCATCCAGCCTGTCGCTGATCGGGCCCGCATACGGCTGCGGTCGGCGCGGCGGAGGTCGGCATTCGCGTTCACACAAATCCCTCGCGGTCGACTTCTACCTGTCCGCCGGAGCTGCCGACGAGCTGACTCCGGCCGGCGCTGCATCGGCGTGCAGGCCCGCTTCCGCGCCGCAAAGTACCATCAACGCGCCGCGAAGGTCCAACGAACCGAGCCATTAATAACGGCATCCCGCTTGCCTTCAGTTTCGCTGGAGGCCAGGTGGTGAACCCAGGGGAAGAGCGAAGGAACATCAGTACGCGGGCCGCTGTCGTGCAGCGGGTCATCAACGGGGTCGTGCAGAACCCGAGCGTCACACTGACAGTCGACACCCTCCAGGCCTGGCTCGACATCCCGATGGACGCCGCTCAGCGGATTCTCCAGCGGCTCGCCTCGTCCGGCCTCGTGCGTGAGGTGCAGAAGGGGGTCTGGACGCGCGGCACGTGGCCGGGCGCCCAGCGGGACTGGTACTGAACCGCTCCCCAACTCCCAACTCCCAATCCCCCAGTCCAGGATCGAGTGACCCACACGCTGGGGCCCCACCAGTCGACCGCGCCGGTGCTTACGCCGAGCGAGTAAGCGGCACCGGCTCCGCGGCGGGACGAACCTTGCCGCGCAGGAACCGCCACCCCACAATCACCGACGTCAGGCTGAGCGCGAGGCCGCCAAGGCTCAGCGCGATGATCAGCGGGTACCAGAGCCACGGGGTCTGGTACAAGCCCGGAAAATCGAGACTGTGGAGTCCCTGGTACAACCAGCGCTCGGCGCGGCTGCTGCGCGATTCGCTCTGCACGAGCGAACCATCTGCCGCATAGAGATACAGCCAGGTCTGGTCGGCGTCGTCAAACTTCGCCCTCAGCGCCGGCAGGCGCAGTCCCCCGGTCCGCTGGTAGTAGTAGTTGTCCACGTCGGTGAGCCACGTCAGCTCGATCGGCTCCATCCCGGGCATGGCGGCGCGGGCCGCCACCGCCAATTCGTCCTGGGTGAACCCGTTTTCCTTCACGCGCGGCGTATCGCCGTCCGCGGTGACCAGCACACGAGCCAGCGTCGCCCCGGGCTCCACATACCTTGCCGTGTCCTGGTGGGCGCGGTTCGAAAGATCGGCGCGCGCGTAGGCCGCATAGTACGGTTCGCCCATGAACTGCAGCAGTTCCACTTCCTTTGGCTGGAACTGCTTCTGGAATTCCGCAACCGCCGCGCCCGGCGGCACGGTAAACGACGCGAGGTCGATGCCGTCCCCGCGAATCGCGCGCACCTGCCCGCCCGTCGGTCCGCCCTGGTCGAACCAGTTGAACGGCGTCATCGTCAGCAGGCCGCTGAACGTCCACGTGAACGTGAAAACGCCAAACAGCAGACCGGCATAGTGATGCCACTGCAGCCAGCCCACATAAGGGCTCATCGAGGTTCCCCTCATGAACCGGCGTGAGGCGGAGAAACGGTAGACGCCGATGACGATCCCGAGGATGCAGAGAAAGCACCCGACGACCGAGCCGTAGACGACAAGATTGTTCCAGAGCGGTCCGCGTTGTGCGCGAAGGGGTGTGAAGTAGAACCAGTGCATCACCGGGCCCAGGTAGCCCCAGAACCGGCTCGAGCGATCAGTCTTCTGGACGATCTCGCCGGTCGCTTCGGAGATGTAGAGTTCGGTGCCCGCCCCGTCGCCAAGACCGATGTGGTGGAGCACTCCGCTGGTACCGAACCGGTTGTTGATCGTCCACTGGTCGGGCTGCTCGAGCCCTTCCAGGTAGCGCGCGGATCCGCTGTGCTCGGGGAACGCCGCCGCCGCAATGCTGAGCGCAGTGTCACGGTCCACCACGTCGACAAAGCTCCCGTCGTCGGCAAACACCGTGGACGAACCGGCGTCCACGAAGAACCGGTAAGCCGGCCGGCCCCGGAACGAGGTGAGCAGCGCGCGGCGCGGTGCCTCGCCGAACCCGGCCGCCTCGAGCGCCTGCGCCGGCGTGACGCGGATCCCCGCGGTGTCGATCGCGGACATGCGCGCCAGCCGCTCCTCGGGCGAATACTCGGGCATCCGCTTGTAGACCATCACGATGCCGGACGCGAACCAAACGACGAAGATGAGGCAGAACGCGAGGCCGACGTAGCGGTGCACGAATATCAATGCGCCGATGACACGCTTCATCTGTCTACTCGTTTCCGCGGGCGAAGGCGGTCAAGGGCGCCAGCCCGCTTGTCGTGCCTGAATGCGACGGAATAATTACTCTGACGTTGGCGCCGTCGCTGACGAGCCGTTGTTCGAGGCTGACAAGCGACGACCGGTTGTCCGCCTGGCTGTCACTGAAGATCCAGGGTGATCCCTGCAATCGCCCGTCGCTGGCGACGTCGGCCGAGTCGCCGATGAACAGCGCGCCGTTGACGAAATAGGCGGCGCTCCCGGCTGTGTGCCCCGGCACGCCGTAGACGCGCACCGGAAGCGTATCCAGCATCACGACCTCGCCGTCGTGCAGCACCTGGTCAACGGTCACACCGGTCGGGCTGACCGGAAACAGGCGCGGGACCGGCCCCTTCGCGCCGGCGCGCCCCTCGACGAGCGGAACTTCGGCTTCGAGCGCCATCACGCGTGCCCGCGGGAACTGGCCAAGCGCGCCGATGTGATCAGGATGGCCGTGCGTGACAAGAATCGCCGCCACCGAGTCGGGTTGCAGCTTTCGGCGAGCCAGCTCGCGTTTGATGACTTCGCCGCTCGCGTCCTGCCCGGTGTCGACCAGGGCCACCTGGCGATCGTTGATGGGAATGACACCGACGGCCGTGAAGCCGTCCTCGATGATGCGCATGCCGCTGAATTCCTGTCCGTCCACGATCGGCTGCCGGCCCATGAACGTGACGGCCAGGACCGCGGCGGCCGCAAGGACCACGACCAGGACCACGGCCGCGACGACCTTCAGGACGCGTTTCATCGGCCCCTACTCTACCCCCATTGCCAGCCGTGCGACATACGCACGCTCGTCCGCTCCAAACCAGGGCGGCGAACCGGCGGCGGCGTTGGCGCGCATGTGGGTGGCGCTCGACGTCGCGGGGATGACCACGTGACAGCGGGGGTCGCTCAGGATCCATTTCAGCAGTGCTTGCGGCCACGATGTCACGCCAAACTGCCGAAGAGGCTTCAGCGCGCCGCGTGCCACTTCCCGCCGGGCGAGGCGCCCCTGTCCCAGCGGACGCATGACGATCACGCCGATGCCGAGGTCGGCCGCCGACGGCAGGATCTCGGACTCGATCGCGCGCTCGGCCGGGTTGTACGGCACCTGGATCGCGCCTACCCGGCGATCGGCCATCAGCCGGCGCAACTCGGAAAACGCCGACGCGGCGTAGTGCGTCAGTCCGACGACGCCGACGAGGCCACGCGCCTGGAGATCGGTCAGCTCGGCAATGCGGCGCGACGCCGCGACCAGGTTATGAATCTGGTAAACGTCGACGCGCCCGCCGAAGAAGCGCAGCGCCGCTTTCACCTGTCGCGAGGCTTCCTCGTCATCATCTGCCCAGACCTTGGTCGCCACGAGTGCGTCCTGGCGCCGGTGTTCAAGCGTGCGCCCCAGCACGCGTTCGGCCTCGCCGTACATCGGCGACGAATCGAAGAAGTTCGCGCCGGCGGCGAGCGCGGCGTCGGTCACCGCCTGACGCGTGGCCGCGTCGGCCCCCCGGACGTCGTAGGTCTGCCACGTGCCCATGCCGATCACCGGCACGGTCAGCCCAGAACGGCCAAACGCGCGGCGCTCCATTACACCGTCAGCTCAGCGAAGAATGGAAAGTGATCGGAGGCCGCGGGCGCCGGCGGCGCCGTTCTCACCTCGCACGTCCTGACCTGCGCCACGTAACCGCCGGGGACGAAGAGGTAATCAAGTCGCGCATGGGGATCCCAGGTCGGGAAGGTGGAGCCGACGATATCCGGCTGGAGATGGCGGAACGCGTCAATGTAGCCGGCGTCAAGGATGGTCTGTATCGTACGCCACCGAATCCGCCCCCCGCTCAACCAGACGAGCGCACGCAAGCGGTGCGGTAGCTTCCGGAAGTCGAGCAGTTCCCCGGGAGCGAGCGTATTAAAGTCGCCGATCAGCACATGCGGACCAGGCTGCCGCCGCGCAATCGCCGCCAGCAACGCCCGCAGTTCGTACACGCGCCGTCGCTCCGTCCACGCCGCATGGACCGCGCTGAGATGCACGCCGAATGCGCGCCACTCACACCCGTCCGGGACCAGCTCGAGATAGGCATGCCGCGAAAAACGCGGCTTGTGCCATTCCGCGTGAACGAGGGGTCTCCGGCTCATGAAGCCGAGCGATTCCCCCGCCCGTGAACCCCACTGCGCCATGCCGGTGGCCTGCGCCACTCGCTCCACGACCCCCGGCTTCGTCGCTTCCTGAAGGATGACGAGGTCCGGCGCCGCCGCGGAGATCACGGTCGTGAGCGCCTGCTCACGGCCGGCGCCGCCGTAGCGGATGTTGTACGACAGGAGCCGCAGTATCACTCGCCAGTTTTCTCGATCAGCGTCAGGAACGGCTGGTCGAGCAGCCCCCCGCGGAACTGAAGCACCAGCTCGCGTGAGGCCTGGATGTTCACCGGCCGCCCGGTCATGACCATGAGCGTCTCACGTAACGGGATGAGCCCGGGAGCGATGTCGGGGTCTTCTGCCGACACCGGCCGGGAGTGCACGCCCGGCACGAAAAAGCCGGTGACCTTGAACAGGCCGATGACCGCATCGCCGACAAGCGTGAGATCCAGGTCGCTCGTCCCCGGACCATCGGCGTCGAAAGGCGCGCCGTCGCGCCACCGCGAACCGGTGACCGCGCTGCCGCGCAGGATCACACGCGTCCCTTCGGGAATTTCCTCGCGAATTGTCCGGCAGAACTCCTCGAACCGCTCCTCGCTGCCGCCGAAGGCCAGGCGAATGACGTTCTGCCGCTTCTCGCCCTCGGGGAGACCTCCTTGCACCGTCTCGTCGGTCTTGTGCATACCGTGTTGAATTATCGGATCTCGGCCGTCGTAATCCGGTCAAGTGCGCCTCGTCGTCGCTGCGGTCGCCGCGGTTGCAGCACTCGCCCCTCTTTCGATCATCGCCGTCGCCGACACCGGGCTACCTCATGCGGAGCTCGAGGAGGCCCCGCTGCTGCGCCTCTCCGGTGATGTGGACAGCAACAGCCCGGCCATCTGGGACCGGGTGGCGGACCGGAACACGCTGTTCGTGATGACGTCATTCGCCGGCAGACCCAGCACCGCGTCGGGCCGAAACTTCGCGCAACTGAACGGCCAGCCGAAGTCGGTGATTTCCGCGTCCAGATCGGCGCCAACGGACGTGATCGCTATTGCTCTTATTCGCTGTACCTCCGTGAATCGTCGGGCCAGGGCGTGGGCGTGGCGCGCCTCGCATGGGCGGATCGCGACGATCCGCGCGGAAAAATCATGGTGTGGCGAAACGGAACCGCGCGAAAAACGAGAATTGCGATCAAGAACAAAGATAGCGGCGAATGGGCGCGGTTCTTCATGCAGGGCAGCTCCCGCCACTTCATCCGGTTCTCAAAGTAGGTCGCCATTCCCAAACCGGCCCGTTTTTGTGTAAGCTCAGCGCAATGGCGTTCATCATCACAGACCCCTGTATCGGTACGAAGGACGCGGCGTGCGTGGACGTATGCCCGGTGGACTGCATTCATCCGCGGAAGGATGAAGCGGAGTTCGCGACGACCACCATGCTGTACATTCACCCGGAAGAGTGCATCGATTGTGGCGCTTGCGTGCCGGCGTGCCCGGTCGCGGCCATCTACGACAGCCCGGAATCGACGCCCCCGACTCAGAAGGACCTGGTCGAAGCCAACTCGGTGTATCGCGCGGGCGACGAGGCGGCCGTGGCGGCCGCCGAAGCGATCGTCCAGGCGCACGTGGCGGCGCACGCCGATTTGATGGCAGTGGAGCCGGCCGAACGGGCCGCCGCACACGCGAAGTAAATCCAACTCCCAAACTCCAGCCGCCAATGTTGGGGTTCTTGGAAGTTGGGAGTTGAGATTATCTGACTCGCCGTACGTCGCCGGCGAGGATCGTCCAGGCCATCCAGAGTCCGCCGCCGACGGCGGCCAGGAACAGCACCATCGCCAGTCCCGGGTAGCCGAAGATCGTAAACTCCGTGCGCACCTGCATCAGCATGGCGGCGCCGACGATCAGCGCCGCCAGCACCAGCCCCAGCGCTATCCGGTTCGCCACCTTCTGCAGCCCTTCGATGATCGAGCCGTGATCGATCACTTCGACCTTGAGGCGCAGGTCGTTGCACGCTAGCGCATCGAGAATCCGGTTGACCCGCCCCGGGAGCCGTTCGGCGAACTCGCGCACTTCGAGCGCCGACGACCACAGGTGCGCGGGCGTCGCCGCCTTCCACATCCGCCGCCGCATCAGCGAGGTCGCGCTGTCGCGCATCGACGCGTTCACGTCGAAGTCGGGATCGAGCACGCGGCCGATTTCGTCGAGGTTCAGCAGCGCCTTGCCGAGCAGCGCCATGTCGGGCGACATCTTCAGCCCGTGCTGGCTGCCGCTGCGGAACACCTCGAGCATTACGCGCCCGACGTTGATCTGCTTGAGCGCGACACCCTGGTAGCGGCTGACCAGGTTCACGACCTCGCGTCGCATCGCCGCCTCGTCGAAGTCCTCGCGGCGTTCGCTCAGGGCAATGGCCACGCTGGCCGCTTCGTCGCCGCGGCCTTCGCTGATCGCCAGCATCATCTTGAACAGCTGTTCCTGCGCGACGGTTGACAGGCGGCCGACCATGCCGAGGTCGACGAGCGCCAGGCGGTGGTCCGGGGTCAGCAGCACGTTGCCGGGATGCGGGTCGGCATGGAACACGCCGTCGACGAGAATCTGCTGCAGGTAAGCGCGGAACAACTCATCGGCCAGCGCGCTGCCGTCCACTTCGGTGCGCTCGACCGGACTGACGGCCGTAATCTTGATCCCTTCGACGTGGTCCATCGTCAGGACGCGCGCGGTGGTGTAGTTCTCCACCGGCATCGGGACGACGATGAGCTCGAAATCCCGCAGCTGGTTGGCGAGGGTGACGAGGTTCTGTGCCTCTTCGCGGTAGTCCAGTTCCGAAATCAGCGAGCGGCGGAATTCCTGGAGGAGGCGGCCGGCGTCCACGTTCCGCGAGGCGCCGCTGAAACGGTCGAACAGAGCGGCCAGTTCCTCCAGCGCGTCGAGATCCTTCTTCACCCGCTCCTGGATGCCCGGGCGCTGCACTTTGATCGCGACGGCACGTCCGCCGCGGAGCACCGCGCGATGCACCTGGCCGAGCGAGGCGGCGGCAATCGGCGCCTGCTCGAATTCGACAAATGCCTTTGAGACGCGAACGCCCAGTTCCTCCTCGATGATCCGTTCGACATCGGCGTAGGGAAACGGCTCGAGGTCGTCCTGCAGCCGCGCGAGCGCATCAAGGTAGGGTTGCGGCAGCAGGTCGGCGCGCGTCGAGAGCAGCTGGCCGAGCTTGATGAACGTCGGTCCGAGCGCCTCGAGATCGCGGGCAAAGGTCTCGGCGCGCGACACGGTCCCACGACTGTGGTTATCCACCGGCTCGAGCCCGGCGTGCGCGACGAAGTCGGCGCGGCCGTACTTGGCGACGAAGACCGCGAGATCCCTGTATCGGCTGAGTCGTTCGGCGAGGGCCATCGACACTACGCCTGAGCAACTGATGTGCCGCGCGAAACGGTCGAGCCGCCCGCCCGAGGTTGGGGTCAGACTTGGGGTCAGACCAAGGGTCAGACCGTTGGTCTGACCCTTGGTCTGACCCCAAGTCTGACCCCGCGCGGTGGTAAGCTCGATTCATGACCGACGACCGGCGCGATCCTGAACGAGACGATCGGCTGTACGTCGGCTGGCGCCGTGTGCTGGGGAGAAAGGCGCGCGCGTAAGTGGCGCGCGGCTGGGAAAGCAAGGCGATCGAGTCGCAGCAGGAATCGGCGGCCGATGCGAAGCGGAATCCGCCGACGGTGACCCCGATCGACGCCAGCCGCCAGGCCGCGCGCGACACGCTGATGCTGGCACGCACCCGCGCGCTGGCCGACCTCCAGTCGGCGTGCGCCGCGGCGCACCGGGCGATGCTCGAACAGGCCATCGCCGATCTCGATCAGCGCCTGGCTGAGCTGAAGAAACCCTCCACCGAATAGTTTCAGACGCGCATCAGGACGGCTCGCGCCGGGCGCTGCAACGCCGCGCCGATCGCTTCCGCGTAAACCTGGACCTGGCGCCGATAGGTCTCCACTGCCCCTTCGAGCTCCCGATCGGTCTTGAAGTCCACCACGACGACCTCGTCCTCGTCCACATACGCCAGGTCGACGTTGCCCTCGACGATCGCGCCGTTCTCGAGCCGTAACGTCACCGGTGTTTCGCGGTAGCACCGATCCTGTTCAGCAGCCCGGGCGGCACCAGTTAGCACCGGATGACGAAGGACACGCCGCACCGCGTCGGCAGCGGCGGCAATTTCGTCGGGCGGCGCACCAAGCACACGTCCGTGAGCCTCCGCGAGCCCGGCGGCCTCGTCGCCGCCGGCCGACAGTGGAATCGCGGCGAGAATTGCGTGAACCAGCGTGCCGAAGCGCGCGCCGCCCGGCCGCGGCTCGCCGCCGGCCGCGTGTTCAACGTCGACGCGGACGGTGGAGTGCTGCCCGGCCGCGCCTTCGATCGCGGCGTACTCCGTCGCCGTCACTACGTCGACCGAGGGCGTTGCCGCCGCCGTCACCGCCGCCTGGCGCGACGCGCGCCACTGCTCGTACCCGTCCAGCCGCTGGCGGAGAACGGCGGGATTGACGTCCTTGACGATCAGGTCGTCCCGACGCAGACCGAAGGACGCCTGCGCGCCCAGGCCGAGTTCATCAGGCGCCCACCAGACGACGGAGAAGTCGGCGCCCGGCGGGCCGTGGCGATGTTCCCCCGGACACACAGTGAAGATTGACGCCGGGTCGCCGTCCGGCCGCACCAGCACCGTATCTTTGCTCTTGAACGCTGGACAGCCGGCTGCGAAAGCCTGAACGCGCCGAACATCCTCCGGCGGGTAGATCGCGCTGTTGAGCGGTGCGATCCATCCCTCGGTATACGGTTCATCGCCGATGGCCGGCACCACCAGCAGATCGCGCGCACGCGTCGCCGCCACGTAGGCGACCCGCTCGCCTTCTGCTTTTTCGCGATTCAGCTCGTTGTCGCGCTGATCGTTGAGATCCTTCGGCGACCAGCCGCCAATCCGGAGCGCGCACACCTGGCGCCGCGGGTCGATGTGCCGACCGGCTTCGTACGGCGTCAGCCTCGCGGTGATGTCGGCGAGGATCACCACCGGGAACTCGAGGCCCTTGGCTTTGTGGACGGTCATCAGCCGGACGCCGTCGCTGCCCTCTTCGAGAATCGGGGCCTCGGCAGCCTGGCGGGTGGCCGCTTCCGCCTGCAGCCGTGTCGACAAAACCGCGGAACGACATCCCGCCGTCGATTTCGTACTGCCGCGCGAGTTCGGCGACGTGCAGCACGTTGGCGAGTGCCTGCTCGCCACCCGGCCGCAGCACGAACCCGACGTGCGCGCGCGTGCGGCCCAGAAGCGTCGAGATGGTGTCGGCGACTGGCCGGCGATTGCGCTCCCGGTGAAGCGCGGCCAGCAGTGCCAGTGCATCGCGAATGGGATGCAGGTGCGGCGGCAGCGTCTCGGGTACTCGGAACGGGTGAAACCGGCGCGCCGCCTGGTGATACTCGAGCAGCTCTTCGTCACCGATCGCGAACAGGCCGCCCCGCAGCGTCGCGAAGACCGACAGCTGATCCTCCGGCCATTCGATCGCCATCAGGGCCGACCTGAGGGTTTCGATCTCTTCACGGTCGTGAAAGGCCCGCCCGCCGACGAGCAGATGGCGGATACCGCGGGCTTCGAGCGCGTCAACGTAGGGGCGCGTGACGTCTTCGCCGTAACTGACGAACCGCCGGAACAGGATGCAGAGGTGCCGCGCCTCGATCGGGACCGGTCTCTCGGCGTTGCGCCGCTCGGTCACCTTCCAGCCGCTGTGACGCACCAGCCAATCGACGTAGGCGCCGACCGCGTCCGGCAGGCACTCTTCGATCTTCCTCGCCGTCACGAATCGCTGCGCATACGGCGCCGGCACCGGCAGCACGACAACCGACGGCTGCCCCGCGAGATCGCCGCGTTCCTGCTCGAGCGCCACATAGCGCGCCTGCGACGTCTCGGGATTGCCGTCCATGACCGTCGCGAATGCCGCGTTCACGGCACGCTGAATACCGGGCACGCTGCGGTAGCTCTTTCGTAGTTGCAGCGGCGTCGCACCACTGTCCACGAGCTGCCGGCACACCCGCATGTAGGTATCGACGTCCGCCCGGCGGAAGCGGTAAATCGACTGCTTCGGATCGCCGACGATGAACAGCTTGCCGGGAATAGGCGTGACCGATTCCCATCGCGTCTCGTCGGGATCGTCGGCGGCCAGCAGCAGCAGGAGTTCGGCCTGCAGCGGATCGGTGTCCTGGAACTCGTCGACGAACATGCGCGTGAAGCGCTGCTGGAAGTGCCGGCGCACCAGGCGGTTGTCGCGGACCAGATCCCTGGCCCGCAACAGCAGATCGAGAAAGTCCATCGCGCCTTCGCGCGCCTTGAGGCGTTCGTACTCGTCCACACACCCGAAGAGCTCGCCGTGGAGCACGGCCGCAAGATCGGCGTCGGCTTTGACCTGAAACTCGGCGAGCGCCTCGACGAGGGCGTCGCGCGAGGCCAGCACCTGCGCCCGGGTGATGCCCTTCGCATAGGTGGGGCCGCTGCCCTTCCGCGCCCGCTTGAAGTCGCGGTTGCGGCGCAGCTCGATCAACTGCGATTCAAGGCCGTCTAGATCGAAGGCCGTGGATTCGGGATCAGGGGCCGGCCGCAGTTCGCGGCTCAAACGCCGAACCGGTTCAGTGTCGAGCGAGAGATTGTCTCCGGCGTACGACGCATTGCGTGACGCGTCCGCGCACGCGTGCAGGAGCTCGATGATTCGCGCGATGGCCGCGGCACGGTCGAAGGGCTCGCGCGTCCACGTTCCGCGGAAGTCGCGCCACTCGGTGAGGTCCCACCCGGCCCGCCGCAGCCGCTCGATCGGCCCGTCCTCGTCGACATCGCCCGGCCGGAAGCCTCGGCTCGCCCGCCTGAGCGATCGCCGGACACCCTCCGGCGGCTCCTCGAGCTGCCGCTGCAGCCACGCTTCAAACGCCTCGTCGAACAGGCGTCGCGCCTGCCCTTCCGTCAGCACGCGGAAGAGCGGATCGATCCGCGCCTCGACCGGCCGCTCGCGCAGGAGATCCGCGCAGAACCCGTGAATGGTGCTGACGTGCGCTTCTTCCAGGTTCTGGACTGCTTCGTCCAGGCGGGCCGCCGCCGCGGGATCAGCCGTCTTGCCGCGCTCGTCTTCCAGCCCCTGCCGGAGACGCAACTTCAGCTCACCCGCCGCCTTTTCAGTGAACGTCACTGCGACGATGCCGCGGACGTCGGCGCGCCCGGTGGCGATGACGCGCAGGATCCGGTTGACCAGCTCGGTTGTCTTGCCCGTGCCCGCCGCTGCCTCGACGACAAGCGTGTCGTCGACGGCGTCGCGGATCAGCCGCCGAGACTCCTCGTCCGAGCGTTTGATCGCGGACGTCATGGCCGGCTCCTCATCGCCGCGAGGTCGGCGATGTGCTCCTTCGGCTTCCGCCTGACCCGGCGAAAGACGTCGGGACCGCACACCGGCCTGAAGTCGCAGCGGCCGCAGGCCTCTTCGATCGGTGTCGCCGCCAGGAACCCTGTCTCGATCGCGCGATCGATCACCTGCAGGACCTCGAGCCCGTCGGCGCGCGTCATCTCGTTGAGCGGAATCGGATGCTCGTAGAAACTTCCGGCCGCGGTGCAGTAGAACAGGCGCCCCTGGGACACCGGGCGGGCGAGCGCCGCCTCGACCGCCATGGCGTAGAGGATCGGCTGCAGCACGGCGCCGCCGCCGATGATCACCTTCTCAATCCGATCCGGCTTGCGGCCGGTCTTGTGATCGGTGACCCGCAGGACTTTCGTCGCGTGGTGCTCTTCGATCAGATCGACGGCGCCGCGGAGCTTGAATCCGCCGGGCAGCGTCACAGCGTCGAGCACGCTGCTGGCGTCGCGCTCGCCCGGCACCGACCCGAACCCGAACTCGAAATACCGCGGCCGCCATTCGGCGCCGTCGCGTGCCAGGTACTGCAGCCACGCACGCAGGTCGCGGCGGATGGACGCGATCTCATCGTTCCACACGCGGTCCACCGCCGGTGCCAGCTCGTCGTACTTCTGCGCGGCAACCGCATCAGCCACCTCGTCGAGCACGAGCTGCGCCGCATCGAGCGTCGCCGTGGTGACCGGGAGCGCGGCGCGCAACTTCAGCGTGGTGAAGAAGCGCGCCTGGATCTCGTGAAACAGGCTGCCGCGCGTCAGCGGATCCATGCGCTGGAGCGGCTCGGGCTGTTCGAGCGGCTGCAGGCGGTAGATCGCGGCCAGCACGAACTGGTACGGGCAGGCGGAAAAACGCTGCAGCGCCGAGAGCGAATAGGGCCGCGCGGTGAGCCGGTGCGCCGCGAGCGGTTCGCGGGTATCCGGTGAGATCCGAGTCAGCCCGTCGTTCACCGACCATCGCGGCTCACCTCGCGCCCACCGGTCGATCACCGACCGGCGCAGGCATTCGTTCAGCTTGAGCAGGTAGTGCGCGTGTCCCTTGACCTTTTCGCGGTCGTGGTCATCGAGGAGCTGCCGCAGTACCGCGAGGTCGTGCTCCTGATCGTCGATCGCCTCGTTCGGATCCGGCGGCGCCGGCCAGGCCAGCGTCGCACTGCCCGCCGCGCGCGCCCGCGCTTCCAGCCACTCGAAGTCAGGTACGCGCCCGGTCGCAGCCCTGATCACATCAAGCGCATAGAACGACGGCACGCGTGCGCGCGACTCCGTCAGCTCGATGCGCGGATACGAGATGTACAGCCGCTCGGACGCGGCCCCAGCCGCCATCTGCAGCAGCAGGCGTTCTGCCGCGAGCCGCCGCGGCTGCGTCACGAGCGGCGCGGCGGTGCCGGCACGCAGGGCGTCGAGCAGCAGCGGATCCTCGCGTGGTTTCTGCGGAAACATGCGCTCGGCCAGCCCGGGCACGAACACCACCCGGAAGCTGCGGCCCCGCGCCTGCTGTGGCCTGCCGATGAACAGCCGCCCGAACCGGCGTGCCGGCGGCTCCGATTCGAGCGTCAACAGCCGTTCGCTCAGCACCCGACGCGCTTCATCGAGATCGATCGGACCAACATCGGCCATCGGGCGCAAGTCCGCGAGCACGCGCAGCACCGGCGCCGGCGATCGCAACACGCGGGGCGCGAGGCGGGTGAAGACGTCGAGCCATACGCCCCAGGCGGCTGCACGCGGCCACGCCGCCATCTCCTCGATGATCGGCAGCGCAAACGCCTCGAGGCACTGCAGCTGTTCCAGCACGTGCCCCAGCGCCTAGCGCGCGGGCGCCGTCGGGCCCGTCCTGACGTTCCGCTTCACGCACCTGCGCGGCGATCTCGGCCGCCTTGCCGGCGAGACGTCGCCGCCACCGCGACGCGTCCTGGCCGATCACCGCGGCATCGACGAGCAGCCGCTCCCACTGCCACGGCGCCCGGAGCGTGCCGGCCAGCACCGTTCCGTCCGCCGAGTCGGCAGTGACGTCGCCGGTTGCCTCCGCGGTCTCGTCTCGCGGCTGCGCCTCTTCGGGAAGACCGAACGCCTCGTCGCCGGACGGCATGTAGGGCGGGTTCCGCGACGCGGTCGCGCCAAGCGGGGGTTCGGCCGGCACCTGGCCCAGCGAGAGATATTCGGCAAAGCGCGCCGCTGACAGGCGCTCGGCGGCGCAGGCGAGCAGCGCCAGGAACGCGCGGCCCGTCGGATGCGGACGCCTGGTGCCGCGGTCGAACCAGGCGGGCACGTCGGCGCGGCGAAGGGCGTGCTCGATCAGGCCCAGGTAGTTCTGCGGCGATCGCACGAGGATCGCCATCTCGTCGAAACGAACACCGCGCCGGGCTTCGGCGAGCACTCTGCGCACGATCTCCACACACTCGCGTCCTTCGCCCGGCGCCGAGAAAAACTGGAGCGACCCGTCCAGGTCGCGAGCGGGCGGATGCTCGTCGGTGTTGAAGAGAAACCGGCGCAGGCACCCGAGGTCGTTGCTCTCATTCCCCTTCGCGGCTTCCGCCGCCCCTCCCATGGCCTCGAGATGCGCAACCGCCTCTTTGTCGCCCGGCGACGCCGTCGCCAGCACGGTGGATGCCGACGCGACCACCGCCGCCACGAATTCGCGTTCGGCCGCATGCTCCAGCGGTATATCGAGCAGGACGATGACGTCCGCGCCGCTGCCATGCGTGGCCACCGCCTGCGCTGCCGTGCGGAAGAGCGCCGCGCGGTCCACCGACGCGGCGTCGGCAAAACACCTCTCGAAGCGTTCGAGCAGCACCGCCAGATCCCGACCCGCGAGCGGAAGCGGTGCGAGCGCGCCAGCCGGCAGGCCGGCGAGCCGCAGTTCCTGGAGCGTGCGCGCCAGCGCGCGGGGAAACCCCGGCGTGCCGGCCACGGGCGCAAAATACCCGAGCGTCGCCGCCCGCGTCGCGTCAAAGGCCGCTCGCGTCGCGACCGCTTCGGCGCCGAGCCGTGTGCTCGACGTGGTACCGCCGGCAGCCAGCGTCAGCAGCGCCGATCGTGCCGCGAGCTGCGTGAGGCTCAGCCGCTGGATGCCGAAGGTCGCTGGCGCGTCGACCGCGACCAGGCGTGCGAGATCGTCAGCCGCGCCGCGCGACGCGCCGACCACGAGCACACGCGTGCCGGGCGCGCAGGAGCGGACCAGTCCGCGCGCGGCCGACAATC
This sequence comes from uncultured Acidobacteriota bacterium, assembly GCA_963750995.1. Taxonomy (GTDB): domain Bacteria; phylum Acidobacteriota; class Vicinamibacteria; order Vicinamibacterales; family UBA2999; genus CAVVST01. The sequence goes on from CAVVST010000002.1 coordinate 525,661, forward strand.
GATCTGCGTTGGAAAGGGAAACGACGAGACGAACACTCACTGCGGACCTCACTTTCCCGGACGCTCATGCCGGGTCTCCGTTACGACAGCATCCCGCTGCCGTGCCTGCGAAACATACCACGAAGGTCACGAAAAGCATTTCTTGCACGAAGGGCCCGAAGGCATGAAGGACGCGGCCGGTCGATGGCCGCTCGACGGCCGGCGTGAATGCGGCCGGACCCTTCGTGTCCTTTGAAGTGCTTTTCTAGTGCCTTTGTCGCTAAGCGTCTTTTGTGTTCGTTGTGGCCTACCGAGCTAGCTGCGGAAGCGTGTCGACCGCTGGCGGCTTTGGTCGCGCGTTCACCCAGGCGTAGAGGTCGGCGATCTCCTGGTCCGACAGCACCTTCGTCGTGTACGGCGGCATGTCCCCGGTGGGTTTACGGATGTACCTGCGAGAAGCGCGCGTACGGGACCATGCCCGGTCCGATGCGCGGTCCGGAGAGGCCGCCCTGCGCCTCGTTGGCGTGGCACTGATAGCAGCCCACCTTCTTGTACAGGACGCCGCCGTTTTCCACCTTGCCGGCCGGTGTCGCCGTCTGCACCGCAGGTTTCGCCGGCGGCGCGGTCTGGGCGTTCATCGACGCCGCAAGCGTGATCAGCGCCGCAACGAGGACTCCGATGCGAGCTGTCATCGACATCACCGGACCTGCGTGACGACGTCGACGAGCGCGGGTTCGCCTTTCTTCACCACGGCGATGGCGCGTGACAGCGCGGGCGCGAGGTCGTTCGGGTTCGTGATCGGCCCCTCGGCATGGATCCCCATCGACTGCGCCAGCCTGGCGTAATCGATGTTTGGCTCCGACAGCCGGCTGCCGATCTCGCCGCGATCGACGCCGCGATTCCGCGCGTTGCACATCTTCTGCACGTGCATCGCCTCCTGGTGATACTGGCGGTTGTTGTTCATCACGCTGAGCAGCGGAATTTTGTGATGCGCTGCGGTCCAGAGGACGCCCGGCGCGTACATCATGTCGCCGTCGGTCTGGATGGCGACCGAGAGGCGTCCGTACTTCTTGTTGGCGAGCGCGGCGCCGACCGACGCCGGCGCGCCGTAGCCGATGCCGCCGCCGCCCGCGTGACCGAGCCACTGATACCGCTTGTCGAAATTCCAGAGCCGCCGCGGCCAGTTGGTCTGGTCGTTGCTGTAATAGCTCGAGACCAGCGACCAGTCGTCGTTCCGGATCTGCGCCCACACCTCGGCGCAGAGTCGCGCAACGCTCACCGGGCTGGCATCCCAGGCATAGGTCGCGGCAATGCGATTGGCTTCCGCCGCCGCGCGGCTCGCCTGTGCCAGCTTCGCCCCCCGTTCCTGGAACACCCGCTGGCGGTCGCCGGTGATCAGACGTCGCACGGCATCGATCAAGGCGGGCAGTGTCGCCTCGCCGTCGGCGGCAATCGCCAGGTCAACGTCCTGCAGCCGGCGGAAATCCTGGTAATTGGCACGGATGTACAGGTCGCCCGTGCTGATCGTGATCAGCCTGGCGTTCGCTTTCGCAAGGCGCCTGGTCGAACGATGGAGCTGGTCGCGGACGGCGTTGACGGTGCCCCAGAAATCGGCAGACTCGAGCCCGACGATCAAGTCGGCCTCCGCCGCCATCGCGCGCGCCCGCTGCGTCTGGTTGAGCGGGTGACGCGACGGGAAGTTCATGCGGCTGCCCTCGTCAATGACGCCGGCCTGCAGCAGTTCGGCGAGCTCGACGAGCAGCGCCATCCCGTTCGGCGTCCGGGCGAGGCGATCCGCGACCAGCACCGGATACTCCGCGGCGACCAGCATCTTCGCCGCTTCCTCCACCGCGCCCCGCTCGCCCGCCGGCGGCGCGGGCATCGTCAGCCGCGGAATCGGCAGGCGCTCGTCGGCCGGGATCGGGTGTTCCTGCAGACCGCCGTCGAGCACCATCACGACCGGCGCCATTGGCGGCGTCATCGCCACCTGGTACGCACGCACGGCCGACTCGCCGAAGTGCGTCAGCGACCACGGGAAGTCGTCCCACTTGGTGTAGTCGCGAACCATCGCAGCGGCATCCTGCACGCCGTGGTACCACTCGGCGCCGCGGCGGATCGCCGCGTCAGCATGATTGCCGAGAATGACGTAGACCGGGACCCGGTCGCACCACGCGTTGTAGATCGCCATCGACGCGTGCTGCAGCCCCACCGTTCCGTGCGCCATGACGGCGATCGGCTTGCCCTCTGCCTTGAAGTAGCCGTGCGCCATTGCCACAGCCGACTCCTCGTGGCAGCAGGTGATCAGCTCCGGGCTCTTGTTGCCGCCGTAGTTGATCAAGGACTCGTGCAGGCCGCGGAAGCTCGATCCGGGATTGGCGAAGAAGTACTCGAAGCCCAGCGACTTGAAGACGTCGATCATGTAGTCGGAGCCAGCGCGCTCGTTGTCGCCCAGCACCTGCACGTCGGCCGGGACGGCAGATTCCACCGCGTGCGTCAGCGGCGGAGGTGCCTGGGCGCCGGGCGCAGCCGCGCCCTGCGGAGCGGCCGTCTGCGCGGCAGCGACCGCCGGCGCGCCGACGAGCGCGGCCCCCGCGAGCGCACCCTTCTGCAGGAACCTGCGGCGTTCAAGACGAGGTGGTCGTGGCATGGCCCAAGAGACTATCAAGTAACCCACGAAGGCCACAAAGACGATTGACCGGCTTCGTGATCGTTGTGGACTACGGGGCGAGACGCTCGCGCGACCAGGAACCGTCGGCCTGCTTCAGGTACTGCAGCCGGTCATGCAGCCGGCTGGCGCGCCCCTGCCAGAACTCGATTTCGTCGGGCACGACCCGGTAGCCTCCCCACCAACGCGGGCGAGGCACGGCGTCGCCGTACAGCTGGCGTGCGACCTCGTAGCGCGACTCCAGCGCCTCGCGGCTCTCGATCCTTTCGCTCTGGCGCGACGCGTAGACGCTCCAGCGGCTCTCCACCGGCCTGGTCGCGAAGTAGGCGTCGGAATCAGCCTCGCTGACCTTCTCGACCCGCCCCTCGACTCGAACCTGCCGATCCATCGATCGCCACACGAATAGCAGGCTGGCGCGCGCGGTCTGATCGATCTCGCGAGCCTTGCGGCTGTGGTAGTTCGTGTAGAAGACGAAGCCGCGCGGATCGACGCTCTTCAGCAGCACGGTGCGGACCGACGGGCGACCGTCGCGCGTGGCGGTGGCGAGCGCCATCGCCGTCGGATCCTGCTCGGTGGCGCGCACCTGCTCGAACCAGGTGGAAAACTGTGTAAAGGGATCAGCGTGGGCGTGCGCTTCGTCGAGCGGCTCGCCGGCGTAGTCCCGCCGGAGGTCGCCGAGCGTCATCGAAGCCGGATCTCGTCGCCGTCGACCGCGATGTGGACGACGCCGCCGTCGGCGAGCGTGCCGAAGAGCAGCCTTTCGGAGAGCGGCTTTTTGATGACGCGCTCGATCAGCCGCGCCATCGGCCTGGCGCCGAATGCGCGGTCGAAGCCCTTGGCCGCGAGCCAGGCGCGCGCCGCGGGATCGAGCTCGATCGTCACGCCCTTCGGCGCTACCATCGTCCGCAGCTCGTCGATCTGCTTGTCGACCACGCGTTCGATCTCGGCGGTGCCCAGCGCGTTGAAGTGGACGATGGCGTCGAGACGGTTGCGGAACTCGGGGGTGAACGCGCGCTCGAGCGCGCCGCGGTCCGAGACGCCGCTCCCGACCTCGGCGAACCCCATCCGCCGATCCGAGAGGTCGCGCGCCCCCACGTTGGTCGTCATGATCAGGATCACGTGGCGGAAGTCCGCCTTGCGCCCGTGGGAATCGGTCAGCGTCGCGTGATCCATGATCTGCAGCAGGATCGCGTACATGTCCGGATGCGCCTTCTCGATCTCGTCGAGCAGCAGCACCGCGTGCGGCGACTTGCGGATCGCGTCGATCAGCAGGCCGCCTTCCTCGTAGCCGACATAGCCGGGCGGCGCGCCGATCAGCCGCGACACCGAGTGCTTCTCCATGTACTCGGACATGTCGTAGCGCAGGAACTCGACGCCGAGAATCCGGCCCAGCTGCCGCGCGAGCTCAGTCTTGCCAACGCCCGTCGGACCGGTGAAAAGCAGGTTGCCAATCGGCTTGTCGGCCGAGCGCAGGCCCGAACGCGAGAGCTTGATGGCCGACGCGACGCTCTCGATCGCCGCATCCTGCCCGAAGATGACGGTCTTCAGCTCGGTGTCGAGCGTCGACAGAGCGCGGCGATCGTCGGTGGAGACCGCCTGGACCGGCACGCGCGCCATCTTGGCGACGACCTGCTCCACTTGTGCCGGTCCGATCGACGGAGCGCGCTCGTTCGCGGGCAGCAGCTTCTGCGCCGAGCCCGCTTCGTCCAGCACGTCGATCGCCTTGTCGGGCAGGTGGAGGTCCTTCAGGTGCTTCGCCGACAGCGCGACGGCAGACTCCAGGCCATCGTCGGTGTAGGTGACGCCGTGGTGCTTCTCGTAGTGCGGCCGCAGCCCCTTCAGGATGTCGAGCGTTTCCGCCTCGGAGGGTTCGAGGACGTCAATCTTCTGGAACCGCCGCGACAGCGCGCGATCGCGATCGAACGACTGCTTCACGTCGCTGAACGTCGTCGACCCGATGCAGCGCAGCGAGCCGTCCGCCAGGGCGGGCTTGAGCAGGTTGCCGGCGTCCATGGCGCCGCCCGACGCGGCGCCCGCGCCGACCAGCGAGTGGATCTCGTCGATGAAGAGGATGGCGTTCGGCTCGCGGCCGAGGCGCTCGAGCACCTGCTTGACGCGCTCCTCGAAGTCGCCGCGGTACCGCGTGCCTGCGAGCAGCGCGCCCAGGTCGAGGGCGTAGACCTTCGCGTCCTTCAGTACCTCCGGCACGTCGCCCTGGTGAATCCGCAATGCGAGGCCTTCGGCGAGCGCGGTCTTGCCGACACCCGGCTCGCCGACCAGCAGCGGGTTGTTCTTGCGGCGCCGGCAGAGGACCTGAACCATCCGCTCGAGCTCGAGCCGCCGGCCGATCAGCGGATCGATCTTGCCTTCCGCCGCGCGGGCAATCAGGTTCGTGGCGTAGGCCTCGAGCGGATCCGCCGGCGGGGGCCCTTCGGCTTCTGCCTCACCCGGCTGCGCCGGTACGGGCTGACCCTTGGCCCCATGCGCGATGACGCGAAGCAGGGTGAGGCGGTCCACTCCCTGCCCGCGCAGAAAAAACGCCGCGTGGCTCTCTTCCTCCTGCAGCATGAACACGAGCAGGCTACCCGTGTCGACATGCTTCGCGCTGGACACCGCGGCATGCACCACGGCCTGCTGGATGACGCGATCGAGGCCGGCGGTCGGCTCGGGGTCCGGGGGATTGGGGGGCGGAACCGGCGTGAACGCCCTGGCCAGCACTTCGTCCACCTGCCGCCGCAGCGCCTCGAGATCGACCCCGCACATCGCCAGCACGTGGCGCCCGGACTGCTCGTCGGTAATCGCGCGCAGCAGGTGCTCGAGCGACACGGCGTCGTGGCGCCGCTCGGTCGCCAGGCGGAAGGCGCGCTGGATCGTCTCGAGCGTCTCGGGCGCGAAAGGAACTGGGGGCTGGGCCATTACTGACTCACGTTCTCCGGTTCGGGCTCCATCGTCACCAGCAGCGGGAACTCGTGCTCCTCGGCCAGTTGCTGCGTCTTCCTGACCTTGGTATCGGCAACATCGCGGGTGAAGACGCCGGCGATGCCAAGCCCGGACCGGTGGACGCTCATCATGATCGCGAACGCCTCGCCATGCGGCTTGTGGAAAATCGTTTCAAGGACCCAGACCACGAATTCCTGGGTGGTGTAATCGTCATTGTGCAGGAGGACGCGCCACATCCGGGGGCGCTGCAGCTTCTGCTCACTGCGCGTCTCGGCCAGCGTCGATTCGCCGATGGACGGTTTGGCGCTCATGGACGGCTGTTTCCATTTTACTCACACGGTTTCCACCGCATCGGGTTCGAGCGTCCACGGCGACGGCACGGCCGGCAGGCAGGTCAGCCGTGCCACGTGGCGCATGAACTCCGCCCGCGGAATCTCGCGCGCGCCGAGCGAGGCGAGGTGCATCGTCGACATCTGGCAGTCGATCAGCTCGAAACCCCAGCGGTGCAACTGCCGCACGAGGGACGCCAGCGCCACCTTGGAGGCGTCAGCGGTGCGGCTGAACATCGATTCGCCGTAGAACATCCGGCCGGCCGCGACGCCGTAGAGGCCGCCCACGAGCGCGCCGTCCACCCAGGCCTCCACCGAATGGGCGTGGCCACGCACCGCCAGTTCTTCGTACGCGGCAAGCATTTCACGCGTGATCCAGGTGCCGGCGTCGTCCTGGCGCGGCTCCGCGCATCCACGGATGACCTGATCGAACGCAGTGTCGAGCGTCACCGAGAAGCGACCGGATCGCACGGCGCGCCGGAGCGATCGCGACACGTGCAGCTCGTCGAGCCACAGCACCATCCTGGGATCCGGTGTCCACCACAACACGGGATCCTCCTCCCCGAACCACGGAAAAATGCCGCGGCGATAGGCGTCCATCAACCGCCCGGCCGACAGCCCGCCCCCGGCGGCCAGCAGTCCATTCGGCTCAATGAGCGCGGCTTCCACCGGTGGAAACGGATCGTTGTCGTCGAGCCACGGAATCGTCATGGCTTCGCCGAAATCTGCGGTGCGACGGTGAGGCGGTGCGGTGTGCGGTGGTGCGGGGTGCGAAGGCGCGGAGATGCAGAGGTGCGGTACGATTGCACCGCCACATCATCACCGCCGCACCGTCGCACCATCGCACCATCGCACCGTGGAGACATCATCCCGTCCAGATCTTTCAGCACTGGCCTCGCGCCTTGGCGCGCCGCCGGTCACGCGTTATGCGCCCTCACCGACAGGGTACCTGCACCTCGGCCATGTCGTGAATGCGATTTACGTGTGGGGCATCGCTCGCGCGCTGAAGGGGCGCGTGCTGCTGCGTGTCGAAGATCACGATCGCATTCGTAGCCGGCCGGCGTTCGAGGCGGCGCTCCTCGACGACCTTGACTGGCTCGGGTTCAGAGCGGACGCAGGGAGAACGCCGGTCGTCCGCCAGGGCGATCGCGACTCGAGCTACGCCGACGCGCTCGAGTATCTCCGGTCCGCCCACCATGTTTACGTCTGTAACTGCTCGCGCAAGGATATTGGCGGCGAACGCTATCCGAACACGTGCCGTGCTCTTGGCCTGGAGAGTCGACCCGACCGCGGGTTGCGCGTAGCGATCGACCCGGGGCCAGAGGCCTTCGTGGACGCCCTGCTGGGCGAGCTGCGGCAGTCACCGGCGGACGACTGCGGCGACCTGCTGCTGCGCGACCGCGACGGTCACTGGACGTATCAGTTCGCCGTCACGGTGGACGATCTGCGCGAGGGGATTACGCTCGTGATTCGCGGTGCCGACCTGGTTTCGTCGACGGGACGCCAGATACGCCTCGCTCGCATGCTCGGCCGGACCACACCGCCGCTCTTTCTACATCATCCGCTCATCCTGAAGCCGTCTGGAGAAAAGCTGAGCAAGTCGAGCGGCGATACCGGGGTGCGCGAGCTTCGCGCGGCCGGAGTGAGCGCGGCCGAGGTCATCGGCCGCGCGGCGGCGGCGGCCGGCCTGCTGCCGGAGGCGCGACCGATCGACGCCGGCGACGTCCAAGCGCTGTTTTAGCCCGCTGCGGCGCAGCGCACGTACTCACCGTCGCGCGCCTGCTCCAGGAAGCCGTCGCGCGTCAGACAGCTGAGCACCCACGACGACACGATTTCAGACAGGCCGAACAGCATGCAGGCCTGGCGCAACGTGACACGCAGGCACGGCATCTCCTCGAACTCGCAGCGGACACGCCTCATCGTTTCGTGCCACTGATCGTCCGGGATTCTGAACGGGCTGCGAACCTTCCAGGTCTGAATCATCGGCTGGGCTTTTCCTTCCAACCGCCAGCCATTTCAAACCGCGTACCTCTGAGGAACAGTCTATGCACTTGCGGACGCGGGGAGACCATAACCATGAGCACGCGGAGGGTGGCGGCTTTCGCTGCCGTTATTGCATTGACAGTCGTGCCGCTGGCCAGTGCGCAGTATTTCGGGCAGAACAAGGTGCAGTACGAGAATTTCGACTTCAAAGTACTGACGACCGAGCATTTCGACATTTATTACTACCCCGAGGAAGAGCGTGCGGTTCAGCTCGCCGCGCGCATGGCGGAGCGCTGGTATGGGCGCTTGTCGAAACTGATGGGCCATGAGCTCAGCGGGCGCCAGCCGCTCATCCTCTACGCCGCACATCCCCACTTCCAGCAGACGAACACGCTCTCCGGCGCCATCGGCGAGGGAACGGGCGGCGTCACCGAGATGTTCAAGCGCCGGATCGTCCTGCCCTTTGCCGGCGGCCTGGCCGAAACCGATCACGTGCTCGGTCACGAGCTGGTCCACGCCTTCCAGTTCGACATGGCGGCCGCGCGCGACTTCGAAGGCAACGTCGTCGGACCTGCCGTCTCCGCGCTGCCGCTCTGGTTCATCGAAGGCATGGCCGAATATCTGTCGCTCGGTCCGGTCGACGCGAACACCGCGATGTGGGTACGCGAAGCCGCCTCACGCGAGCAGATGCCCAGCGTCGACAAACTCGATGACCCTGACTTCTTTCCATATCGCTACGGGCACGCGTTCTGGGCCTACGTCGCCGGCCGGTGGGGCGATGCGGCGGTCGCCGACATGCTCCGCGCCACCGGACCCCAGGGCGACATCGAGGCGGCGATGGAATCCGTGCTCGGCCTCGACGAAGACACCTTCACCGCTGAATGGCACGAGGCGACGCGGCGGACCTACGCGCCGTTTTTCGAGACCGCGCGGAAACCGGACGCGTTCGCCAGGGCACTCATCAGCAGCCAGGGCACCGGCGGCGATCTGAACCTTGCGCCGGCGTTGAGCCCGGACGGCAAGCGGCTGGTCTTCCTCTCGGAACGATCGCTCTTCTCAATCGACATGTACCTGGCCGACGCCGCAACCGGCCGCGTTATCCGGAAGATCGTCGAGACCTCCGGCGATCCGCACTTCGACAGCCTGCAGTTCCTGAGTTCAGCCGGCGACTGGGCCCCCGACAACCGCCGCTTCGTGTTCGCGGCGCTCTCCAAGGGGCAACCGGTTCTCACGATCGTCGACGTCGACAACGGCAAGCGGGAAGCCGAGCATGAATTCGACAACCTGGACGAGATTTACAACCCCGCGTGGTCGCCCGACGGCCGGACGATCGCGTTCTCGGCGCTCCACGGCGGCGTGCTGGATCTCTACCTCTTCAACCTGGAGGACAGAACGCTCAGGCAGCTGACCAACGACCCGTTCGCAGACCTCGACCCCGAGTGGTCGCCTGACGGGCGCGCACTGGCGTTTGTCACCGATCGTTTCTCGTCCGATGTGAACGTGCTCGAATTTGGCAACTACCGCATCGGGATGCTGGACGTGCAGCGGGCGGACATTCGCCCGCTGGCCGGCTTCGAGCAGGGACGCAACACCAACCCGGAGTTCTCCGCCGACGGCCGATCGCTCTACTTCGTGGCGACGCCAGACGGGATTCCGAACATCTATCGGGCGGCGATCACCGTCGGCCCTGGCGGCCCGGTGACCGCGGCGTCGCGGATTACCAACGTGATCTCCGGCGTCAGCGGCATCACGCCGCTCACACCGGCACTGTCAGTGGCTGCGGCCGCTCCGCAGATGGTATTCACGGTCTTCGAGGAAGATCACCACAACATCTACGCGACGGCCACGACGGCGCCTCCGCCGGGTGGCATGGTCGCCGATCGTGACGCGGCGGTGCTGCCGCCGTACAACCGCCGCACGGGTGAGGTGGCCACACTGCTCGCGACGCCGTCCACGGGACTGCCGCCGCCCGCCACGTATCCGCAGATGGAATACAAGGCGAAGCTGGGCCTCGATCAGGTGGGCCAGCCCACCGTCGGCGTCGGTGCGGATCGCTTCGGCGCATACGCCGCCGGAGGACTTTCGTTCCTCTGGAGCGACATGCTCGGGAACCACGTGCTCGGGACGACGGTCCAGGTGACCAACCGGTTGCAGGAAATCGGCGGCGCCGTGGGCTATCTGAATCGGACGTCGCGCTGGAACTGGGGCTTCGTCGGCGAGCAGACGCCGTACGTGACGGGCGGGTTCGCCCGTGGCATCACCACGATCAATGGCGGCGACGCGTTCGTCGAACAGGTGCACCGCATCACGCAAATCAACCGTGCCGCCAGCGGCGTCGTCCACTACCCCTTCAGCCGCGCGCAGCGCGTGGAGTTCACCGCGGGGGCACGTCAGATCAGCTTCGACCAGGATCTCGAGACGCGGGTGTTCTCGTTGATCACCGGCAATCAGATTGACCGGACTGTCGAAGAACTGCCGCGCCCTGACAGCCTCATGCTCGGTGAAGCGGGAGCCGCGCTGGTCTACGACTCATCGCTGATGGGCGCTACCGGCCCGATCCTCGGCCAGCGATATCGCTTCGAATTGACGCAGGTCGCCGGCTCATTGTCGTACTCCGGCGCACTCGCCGACTTCCGGCGTTACTTCATGCCGGCGCGGCCCTTCACCATTGCGCTGCGCGGACTGCATTACGGCCGCTACGGCGCCGACGGCGAGGATCCCCGGCTGGCGCCGATGTACATCGGATATCCCGGCCTGGTGCGCGGCTATGAGGTGAACTCGTTCGATGCCGCCGAATGCATCGTGAACGCGACGTCCTGCGTCGCCTTCGATCAGCTCGTCGGGTCGCGGATCGCCGTCGTCGGCGCGGAACTGCGTTTCCCGCTGTTCGGCGTGTTCAGCCGGCGTTCCTTCTACGGTCCGCTGCCGATCGAAGTCGCGTTCTTCGGCGACGCCGGCAAGGCGTGGTCGAAGGACGAATCAGTCTCGCTCGCCAGTCGCGACTGGGTGCGCAGCGTCGGCACCGCGCTCCGGTTCAACGCGTTTGGTTACGCGATTCTGGAACTGGATTACGTGAGACCACTGGATCGCCCGGGGCGCGGCTGGCTCTGGCAGTTCAACCTCACCCCGGGCTTCTGATCAACCACGTGGTTAACGGGCTCTCCCGACGGTGATGCGATCGATCACCTGGACGACGCCGTCGGTATCCCGGGCAATGGAAATCACCCGCTGCTTGGCGGCAGCCGTCGGGGCGACGCCGTCGAGCAGCACCACGCCATCCTTGGCGGTCACGGCAATCGTTACGGTCTGGAGCGACGCGTCGTCGCTGAAGCGCGACTGCACCACCGCGGTCAGCGCTTCGTCGTCTGCGCTGGATGGTGCCGGTGCGTCGCTGGACGCCGCTGGGTCCGCGGTATCCGCCGGGGCGGGTGAATCGATCGCGGCATTGACCGTCAACGCATCCTCCACGCGCTCGACCCCTTCCGTCGTGCGCGCGAGGATGAGCGCCTGCGCGCGTTCGTTGTCGCTGGCGACATCACCGCGCAGCGTGACGATCCCGCGCTGCGTGTCCACGTCGATGCGCCGCGCCTTGATGCCCGGATCGAGAAAAAACTTTGCCTGGATCCGGCTGGTCACACTCGCATCGTCGAGCACACTGCCCGCGGGCAGCGTCCCCGAGGTCGCCACCGCGGTGTCGCCCCCCGGGGCCGTGGAGCGCGAATCTGGTGCATCCTTGTCCGAATAGGCGTAATTGCACGCCGCGATCGGGACCACGGCGGCGAGCACGGCGGCCGTAAAGAGCTCAGATCTCTGCATAAACACTCCCTGGCTCCCATCGACCAAGCAAAAGGAACGCCCGCCGCGTCTCGATTACCATTACGGTTGATGAGCTCGACTCGGTCCGCCCTGGCAGCCACTATCGCAGCGGCGCTGCTGAGCACAGCAGGCCTTTACGGCTCACCTCAACTGCCCGGGACCCGTGCGTACGCCGAAAGCCGTAAAGGATGGGATGCGGTTCGCGACGGTCGCAACAGCGAGGCGGCTGCGGCCTTCGCCGCGGCGCTCGACGCCGAACCACGCGATCCGGCGCTGCATCTCGGGGCCGGGCTCGCGGCGCACCTCCTCGGCCAGCCGACGATGGCGCAGCACGCACTCGAACGGGCGCTCGAGCTGGCGCCCTCGCTCACGCCCGCGTCGCTGCTCCTAGGCGACATCCTCTACCGCGGCAGTGACATCGCCGGGGCGATCCGGGTCTACGAGGCCGCCCGGCAGTACGCGCCAAACGACAAGACACTTATCGACCGGCTCGAGTCGCTCCGCCGGGAAGCTGCTGTGCACAGCGACTTCATGGCGTCGCACGGGGCGCATTTCACGGTGCTCTTCGAAGGACCTGCCGATGCCACCGTCGCGAGCCACGCGATCAACATGCTCGAAGCGGCGTACTGGCGCGTCAGCACGGCGCTGGCGATCTATCCCGAGCGGACGATTACCGTGGTCCTCTATACCCAGGAGCAGTTCCGGGACATCACCCGGTCACCGCAGTGGGCGGCGGCGGCGTACGATGGGCGTATCCGGCTGCCGATCCGCGGCGCCGATGCCGACCTGCGCGAGCTCGAACGGGTCATCACGCACGAATTCACCCATGCGCTCGTCCAAAGTGTCGCCCCCCGGGTGGTGCCGCTGTGGCTCCACGAAGGCCTGGCGGTGATGTTTGAGCCCGACGGCGCGGCCTGGAGCCAGGACCAGCTGGCAAAAGAGCCGGTCCGGCTTCCCCTGAAGCGGCTTGCTGGAAGCTTCGAGAGCCTGTCGGGGGCCAACGCCCGGCTGGCCTATGCCCAGAGCGCGGCCATCGTTCGGGCCCTCTTCGACGCCGGCGGCCCCCTGGCCATCGGCGCGCTGCTGCAGGATCTGGCCCGCGGCGAGTCCTTTGCGACCGCCTTCGAGCAGCGCTTCTTTCAGACTTATGACGCCTTCATCACAAACCTTGACGCGTCCCATTGACCTTCTGAGATAGAATCAAGGCCTTCACGAGGGAACCTTGGCAGTCCGTCTGTTCATCGGGAACCTGCCGTACGGCGCAACTGAGGCGGATCTTCGAGCCCATTTCGCGCCCGTCGCGGCACCATCCCACGTCGTCATGCCAGTGGATCGGGAGACGGGGCGTCCGCGGGGGTTTGCCTTTGTCGAGTTCGCCGATCGCACGGCCGCCGACGAGGTGATCCGCAAATTCGACGCGCAGCCGTTCCAGGGGCGCAACCTCGCGGTGAGCGAGGCGCGCGCGCGCGAGGATCGGCCGCCGGGGCCGCGTCCTCCGAGCGGCGGCTTCAGCGGCCCACGGCCCGGGGGTTTCAGCGGCCCACGTCCCGGCGGCTTTGGCGGCGGCGGGTTCACGCCGCGGCCGCCTGGCGGAGGCTTTCCGCCTGGACCCGGCGGGCGCGATCGCTCCGCGAACTTCGGCCCACCCGCGCCTCCCAAGCGGCTGCGCGGTGCGAAGAAGAGCTCGCAGCAGGAACACAAGCCGCGCGGTCCGATCAAGGAAAAAGGCGGCGGCCGGATCTACGCGGTGGACGACCTCGAGGACGATACGTCGATCGACATCGACAACGTCGCCACCCGGGCACCTGAGGACGAGGCCGCCGAACCGGCCACCCAGGACGACGCCGCCGATCTGGCTGCCCCGGACGACGAGACCGACGACGACCAGAATTAGGTGAGCCGCTCGGTTCCGCAAGTCGTCTCGGTGGCGGCGGCCGCCATCGGCGTCCTGCTCTTCGCCCTCACGCTTTACTACATCGACCTCGACGAGACGATCGCCAGCGCGCGCCAGCTCGGTCTCGCCTTCCCGTTAATCCTCATCCCGGGCACATGCTGGCACCTGCTCCGCACCTGGGGCTGGGCGGTGGCTTTCCCGGACGGATCGCGACCTGCGTTCACCAGGCTCTTTCGGGTCCGGCTCGCGGCAGACGCGATTGCGTTCTTTACCGTTCGCGGTATCGCGGGAGAGCCTCTCAAGGTCCTGCTGCTCTACGACCGGGTCGCTCCGGAAGTGACGACGGCCGCCGTGGCGCTGGAGCGGCTCGCCTTCGCCGTCATCGGCATCGTCATCGCCGCCTTCATCTCGGTCGCGGCGCTCACGCGGCTCTCACTGCCGCGGGCGTGGGACACGCTCTTCACACTGCTGATTGTCGGGGCGGTCATTGCGCTGACCGGCGCAATCCTGGTCGCGCGGCGTCGATCGGGCGACTACCTGGGCCGCCTGGTTGAGCGCCTTGACCACCGCCACCGTCTTGGCGGTTCGCGCGTCGTCCGGTTCATTCTCGACGTCGAGGATGTGCTGCTGCAGCTGGTGCGCGGGGATCGGCGCCGGCTCGTGACGCTGACGGTACTCGCGGCCGTCTGTTACGCTCTGATGGCGATCGAGGTCTGGCTCGTGCTGTGGGCAGTCGGCGAGCCGAGCAGCGTCATCCAGGCGCTGACGGTGGAAACGTTTGCCCGGCTTGCGAGCGTCGCGTCGGCCGCCATTCCCGGGAACATCGGCGCCCTCGAAGCCTCGAACGCCGCCGTCGTCGCCGCGCTCGGACTGGCGGGAGGAGGCGCGCTGGCGCTGGCGCGGCGGATTCGCGCGCTACTGTGGGCGGCTGCGGGACTCGCCCTGTACCCGCGCGTCCGGGAACGGCGTCAGTGAGTCGCCTTCGAGCCGCCGGTAGTCGAACCAGTCCGCCTTGAAGTCGATCACCAGCGGCCGGAACACGGCCGCCCGGCCCCGTCCTTTGAGCGTCAACTGCGTCGGCAACCAGAGGTCGCGATCGATCCGGCGGCGCGTCGCGGTCGCGACCGTTCCCTCACCGAGCCTGGCGATCAACCCGTAGCCGAAGGAGATGTCCTCAATCGCCTTCGCCTCCAGCCGCATCACCTCCATGGCGGCTTCGTCGATCCACACCGTGCCGCCGAACTTCTGCGCAATGCGACCCTGGCGGGTCTCCGGCATCGCGTCAGGCCTGGGGGTGAAGGTGACGACGATCGCCGAAACGCCGTCGTGCATCGCGCGACCCTGAATCTTGAACTGCAGCGCGTTGACCACGTCGGCAATGCGACGCTGGCCGCGCGCGGCGGCGCGCTCCGCTTCACGATCCCGCCGCCGTTTCTCGTCCGGCTCCTCCATCGCCAGCCGGCGCAGGACCTCGGCTGCCCGTTGCTGGTATTCGCGGTCCTGCTCCGCCAATTGCTGGCGGCGTGAGCGCCACGCCGTTGCGTTCGAGGACCCGGCGATATGTGAGCGCCGCCGTTGCCGATGGATAGACGTCCGCCACCGTCGAGCCTCCGGTTCCGAGTTTGCCGAAGGGATTGGTGTGGATGTCGGTGCGGCGTTCGCGGAACGCGTACTGATAATCGATCCGCTCGGCGCGAATCAGGTTCTCCTGCACGGCCTTGAACAATGCGTCCTGCGACGGCAGCGGCCGCGATTCCTGCGCCCGCAACACCACGCCGGCGGCGACTGCCGCCAGTATCAGCACGGCCGCCCGCACGGCGGGGGTCATACCTTCCGCAGCCTCTCGGCGGCGCGTTCCAGCGTGTCGTCGCGCTTCGCGAAACAGAACCGCAGGACCGGACCGGGATCCGCGCCGCTCATGAACGGCGAGATCGGAATCGCGGCGACGCCGTGCTCCGTGATCAAGCGTAGGGCGAAGTCGCTGTCACGCTCTCTGGTAATGGCCGAGTAGTCCACCATCTGGAAGTATGTGCCCGCGGCACGGCAGCGGGCGAAAGCGCGAGCCTTCGATCAGCCGCAGAAAGAGATCGCGTTTGGCCTGGTAGAGCGGCGTGACCTCGGCCGCCGATGGATCGCGCGTGACGAACTCGGCATACGCTCGCTGGATCGCCCCGTTCACCGCGTAGGTCACGAACTGGTGGACGCGGGCGACTTCGGCGCTCAAGCGCGGCCGGTGCGGCGCAGTACCCGATCTTCCAACCGGTCGTGTGGTAGGTCTTGCCGAACGAGCTGATCACCACCGCACGGCCGGCGATGTCGGGATGACTCGCCAGGCTTTCGTGGCGCCGGCCGTCGAACACGATGTGCTCGTACACCTCGTCGGAGACGACGAAAGCGTCGGTGTGTTCGAGGACGCCGGCAAGTGACGCAGGTCGTCGCGGTCGAACACCATCCCGGTTGGATTGTGCGGCGAGTTCACCATGATCACGCGCGTGCGCGCAGTCACGGCCCGTCGGACGTCGTCCCAATCGACGCGATAGTCCGGGCCGCGCAGCGTGACGAACACGGGGGTGCCACCGCTCAACTGCACCGCGGGCACGTAGGAATCGTACGCGGGCTGCAGCAGCACCACCTCGTCGCCGGGCCGCACCAGCGCCGTCAGCGTGCTGAACATCCCTTCGGTCGCGCCCGAGGTGACGGTGATTTCGGTTGCCGGGTCGTAGCGACGGCCGTAGAGCAGCTCGATCTTGCGCGAGAGCGCTTGGCGCAGGGCGAAGATGCCGGGCATCGGCGCGTACTGGTTGTGGCCGTCGCGCATGCACCGGGCCACCGTCTCGACCAGTTCGGGCGAGCAGTCGAAGTCGGGAAACCCTTGCGAGAGGTTGATGGCGCCGTGCTCGTCGGCCAGGCGCGACATCACCGAAAAGATGCTGACGCCGGTCGACGGGAGCTTCGATTGAACGGTCAGCAGGTCCATTGCCATGGTTTCAACGCCAGAGCCGGATACCGCCGGCGAATCCTGCACCACAGATCGTAGTAGTCGAGCTTAGCGACCTCGCCGTCGCCGGAGCCGATCGCGCAGCCGCCGCAGCTCATACCGGTAGAGATCGTTCACGAACTCGTGCACCAGCTCCGGCGGTGTCTCTGGAGTCGGACGCACGCCGTGGGCCGCCAACTGCTCCAGGATGTCTTCCTTGTACCTGTAGATGACGCCGGATGTCATCTGGCGCCCGCCTCGCACAAACCGCTCACGTAGATGCGCGCTTCGACGATTTCGGCCGGCTGACCAGGACGCGCGCCCCACGTCTCGAGCAGCGCCCGAAAGGCCGGCGCACGCCGTCGAGATGTCGCTTCAGGCCGCGAGCCGCACGCGCGCGGCCGGCCAGGGTGCGCAGCGAGGGTCCCACGCGTTCGCGCCGCCTCGTCGTAGGCGCGCCGCGCCTCCTCATACCGATGGACCTGGAGCCAGAGATCGCCGGCCGCCTCGGCTGCGGCGATCACCGGTGCGCCAGGCATTCCCGCGGCGCGTTGCAGCGTCTCCATGCGGATGGCGGTGTCGAGATACAGACGCATTTCGTCGCGCTCACTCTGTGCCGCCGCGGCGGCGGCCTGCAGCATCAGCCGCGCGATCTCGGCGGCGCGGACCGGCCGTTCGCGATTGACTCGAGCGACGCGATCGCCTCGCGCACAGGAGCGAGACTCTCGGGACTGCCGCCCTGTCGCGACGCTTCGCCTGCGTCGATGAGGCCCCGGAGGTACAACGCGGCGGTGCGCGCGCTGGCAGTCTCCGCGCTGCGCCGCGGCATCCAAGAGGGTCGCCGGCGCCGGCGAGGTCGAACTCCACGACGCGCGCCCGGGCCTCGACCAGTGGACTGGCCTGGTTCGGCGCCGAGGCCAGCACGAGCGCGAGCGACATGCCGGGACGCCAGGCTCACCATCGTGCCACGATGATATCGTCGCGAGCCCGCGAGGCGGCAGCCGTCAGAAGCGGCGCAGCACGGCGAAGTAGCGGTGGAGCACTGCGTTTCGCCCGGGGCGTCAGGCTGCGTCCGGCGGTAGGCGTCGCCGGCTTTCCTGAGGACATCCGCAAGCGTCGGGTACGGAAAGATGTCGCTCGAGAAATCGGCAATCGAGCCGCCTCGCCGCATCAATGAGGCGACCTGGCCGATCAGTTCGCCGGCATGCGGCGCCACCATCGTCGCCGCGATGATGCGCCCGCGCTGGTGATGCACTCGCAGGAAACCCGTCGGACTTCCCCGTCGATGACGGCGCGATCGACGTCGGCGAGCTGGACGTGTCAGGCGCTCGGCTCCGCGCGTCGCGACCTTCTCAGGCGGATCTCACCGACGTGCGCCACTTCCGGGAACGTGTAGGTGGTCCACGGAATCACCAGCGAGCTGACTCGCCGCCGGCCGAAAAACAGCGCGTTCTGGATCACGATGCGCGCCATCGCATCGGCGGCGTGGGTGAATTGAGTACGGAGAGCACACATCGCCGGCCGCGAAAACACGCCGGTTGGACGTGCGCAGCCGATCGTCGACCGCGATGCCGCGGTCGCCGTGCGGCAAGCCGGCCGCATCGAGATTCGAGGCCCTCCGTGTTCGGTGCGCGGCCGACGGCGATCGAGCACGGCATGCGCCTGGACGGCACGCCCATCGACCGTCGGCCTTGATCTGTCCGTCCGCCTGGGTAAAACTGACGAATCGACGCACCAGGTATGATCGCGCACGCCGTCGTCCGCCAGTCGGCGCGCCACGATGTCGGCGGCATCGCGGATCCTCACGTGGAAGAAGCCGCGGCCCAGCGTCTCCACGACCGTGACGCTGGTGCCAAGCAGCGCAAAAGCCTGTGCCAGCTCGCATCCGATCGGGCCGCCGCCAATCACGAGCAGTGACCGCGGCTGCTCGCGCAGGTCGAAGACGTTCTCGCTCGTCAGATACGGCAGCTCCTCGAGGCCCGGAGATGGAGGGACCGGCAGGCCGGCTGCCGGTGGCGATGACGGCACGGCGAAATTTCAGCGTGCCGGCCGTCGACGCGCGATGCTCCGCGGCCGCTGAACGAGGCCTCGCCGAAGAAGACGTGCGACGCCAAGCGACGCTGAGCCGCTCTGCGGAGTCGTGGGGGGCGAGATCGGCCCGGCGGGCGCGGACCGACGCCATGACCGCCGCGAAGTCCACGCGCGGCGTCATCGCGACGCCGAGCCGCCGCCGCCGTCCGCGCGTCGTGCAACCGCGCGGGCCGCCCGCAACAGCGCCTTCGACGGAACGCAGCCCGGTGTTCAGGCAGTCGCCGCCGAGCGCGATCGTTCGATGATGGCGACGCGCGCGCCTAGACCCGCCGCGCCGGCCGCGCACACAAGCCCGGCGGTGCCGCCGCCGATCACGACGAGGTCATAGAGCGGCGCGGGTTCCGCCGAATGCGCCAGGGCGGACCTGCGCGAGGAGCCGCGCGTTGTCGGTCACTGATCGGCCGGTAGCTCGGTAGCCAGTAGCGCTCAGCTACCAGCCACTAGCTACCAACTACCGCTACCAGCTCCAGTACGCGGTAGTGATTCGGCTTGTACGGTCCGTCGACCGGCACGCCGATGTAGTCGGCCTGCTCCTTCGACAGCGTCGTCAGCTTCACGCCGAGATGCTCGAGGTGCAGCCGCGCGACTTCCTCGTCGAGCGCCTTCGGCAGCATCGTCACCGTCTTGCCGTACTTCTCGGCGTTGGCGTGCAGCTCGAGCTGCGCCAGCACCTGGTTGGTGAACGACGCCGACATCACGAAGCTCGGATGACCCGTCGCGCAGCCGAGATTCAGCAGACGCCCTTCGGCCAGCACCAGCACGCTGTGGCCGTCCGGGAAACTGCCACTCGTCGGTACTGCGGCTTGATGTTGATCCGCTCGATCCCCTTGAGCCTTCTTCAGGCCGGCCATGTCGATCTCGTTGTCGAAGTGGCCGATGTTGCCGACGATCGCCTTGTCCTTCATCCGCGCCATGTGCTCGACGGTGATGATGTTGAAGTTGCCCGTCGCCGTGATGAAGATGTCCGCGGTCTCGACGCACGTCCTCGAGCGTCGTTGACCTCGAAGCCCTCCATCGCCGCCTGCAGCGCGCAGATCGGATCGATCTCGGTGACGATCACGCGGCAGCCCTGACCGCGCAGCGCCTGCGCGCAGCCCTTCCCGACTTCGCCGTAGCCCGAAGACGACGGCGACCTTGCCGCCGAGCATCACGTCGGTCGCGCGGTGCGAGGCCGTCCGGCAGCGAGTGGCGGCAGCCGTAGATGTTGTCGAACTTGCTCTTCGTGACCGAGTCGTTGACGTTGATCGCCGGGAACAGCAGCGTGCCCGCTTCCATCATCTGGTAGAGCCGATGCACGCCGGTGGTCGTCTCTTCGCTGACACCGCGGATGCCGCTGGCGACCGCCGTCCAGCGGCCGGGATTCGCCTTCAGCTCGCGGCTGATCGGCGTCGAGGATGACGCCCCACTCCTCCGGGTCCTTCTCGGGATTGAACGCCGGCACTGTGCCCGCCTTCTCGAACTCCGCACGCCTTGTGCACGAACAGCGTCGCGTCACCGCCGTCGTCCACGATCAGCGACGGGCCCGAGCCGTCCGGCCACACCAGCGCTTCCACCGTGCACCACCAGTATTCCTCGAGCGTCTCGCCCTTCCAGGCGAAGACCGGCGTTCCCTTCGGGCGCGGCCACGGTGCCGCCGGTCTCGGGACGGCCGACGACAACCGCCGCGGCGGCGTGGTCCTGCGTCGAGAAGATGTTGCACGACACCCAGCGCACGTCGGCGCCAAGATCGACGAGCGTCTCGATCAGCACGGCCGTCTGCACCGTCATGTGCAGGCTGCCCATGACGCGCGCGCCCGCAAGCGGCTTCTTCGCCGCGTAGCGCGCACGCAGCGCCATCAGGCCCGGCATCTCGTGCTCGGCCAGGCGGATTTCCTTGCGGCCCCACTCGGCCAGCTTGAGATCGGCCACTTTGTAACCCGGCCGGCCGGCTTTCTGGCCGCTTCGAACGCGTGCATCATTCTCGGTCAGAACAGTTGCCATTTCGTGTCTCCTCGTATTTTGCTAGATCTGTGATTTGTGATTTCTGCAATCGCAAATCGCAAATCGGAATTCATCAATGCTGGGAATTTCTCGTTGCCACCGTCGCAAACAGTGACGGCCCTTTCGCGTCTGGGTCGGCGGGCAGCGCCCGCATCCGGATGTCGTCGAACCCGGCTCCGGCGAGGAACCGCGACATCTGCTTCTCTGAAAACCCCAGCCAGACGTGTCCCATCTGCTGCTGATACTCTTCGCGCTCGTGGGGCAGCATGTCTACCACGAGGATGCGTCCACCCGGCCGGACGACGCGCGCCACTTCCGCGAGCGCACGGGCAGGATCCGGCGAGTAGTGCAGAACCAGCGACAGCATCGCGGCGTCGAGCTCGCCGGCGTCGAGCGGCAGCGCTTCGAGATCGCCCTGCCTGAGATCGACGTTCGATCGATCGCCTAGCCGCGCCGGGCGGCGTCGAGCATGTCGGCTGAGCCGTCCACGGCAATGACTCGTCCCACGTACGGCGCGATCGTTTCGGTGAGCTGCCCGGTTCCACATCCCAGGTCGCCGACGATGAGTGCCGGGTCGATCAGGCCGAGCACCGCCCACAGGTAGAACCCGTCGCCGAAGAGATCGCTGCGCAGGCGGTCCCAGTCGCCGGCGGCGGTGGCGAAGAACTCCTGTGACTTCGCCCGGCGTCGCGCGAGCACGCCCTGCAGCCGCCGTTCGTCCTGGCCGGCGGCCGCCGTCGCCGCCACTTGTTCGCGGATCAGCGGCCAGAGCCGGCTCGCGCCGGAATCCAGGTCGTCGAGCGGCATGCTGTAGAACCGGCTGGTGCCGTCGCGCCGGGAGCTGACCCAATCGTCGTCGGCGAGCGTTTTCAGGTGGCGGCTGACGCTGGACTGGGGCGTCTGCAGGACGGCGCAGAGTTCGGACACCGTCAACTCATGTTTCTCCAGGAGAAGCAGGATCCGGCACCGGGTCGGGTCGGCCAGTGCCGACATGTGTTCGAGAATCGCAACCATCCGTCAATCCGGATTGTTACATATGTCCAGACCCTGAGACAAGGGTCAGACTTGGGGTCAGACCATGGTCTGACCCCAGGTCTGACCCCAACTCTGGGCTTAGCGGGGGGACATCCAGAAGCTCGCTTTTATGGCGAAAAAATTGTCGCCGCTTCGGCCGAGGGAACCGAACATGTCGCCGACCGACACCCTCGTTCCGATTGCCTCCTCCCGGGCGCGGTCTTGTTGCCACACGAGATAGAGGGTGCTCCCCGCCCGCCATTCCCAGCGCAGGACGAGATTGCTGCGGAACGACTGCACGTTGAAGTCGCGGCTCGGCAACGTACCGGGCAAGGGAATGGTCAGCCGTGTCCGCGCCGCGGCAAGTTCCCCGAAATGGTCGTACCGGCCGCTCGCCGCGAATGGCTCACCGTAGAAGTCCAGCGTGAGATCCGGCTTGAACGTGTAGTTCAAGCGAACCTCCATCGAGTATGTGGAGCGATCAACGTGCGCAAAGATATAGCGGCCGCCGTAGGTTGCCGCGCTGCCGCCGGTCAAGGTGGATACGTACTGCTGGGTGTTGACCTCACGCTCATACGCGGGGCTGATCGACAGCTGCCACTGCGGAGCCGGCTGCATGGTCAGCTCACTGTCAACCACGAACGTCAGGCCGCCGTCCTCCGTGCGGCCGTACTCGAACGCCACTTCACCCTGCGTTTCGGCCGCCTCGCTGCTCGACAGCTCGGTGGTGACCTGCCAGTTGCCCGGCTTCTCCATCGAGGGGCCGCCGCGGGTGAGGCGCTCATCCTGGATCGCCGGAGCGAAGGCGCCTCCTACCTCGACCTCCCAGAAATTCGGCAAGGTCATGAAGAGGTCCGGCGTGATCTGGTTAACCTGCATCTCACCGCCGAAATTCCATTCATGCCGCGTGTTCATGACGAGTGAATAATCGCGGTACCACCGCCCCGGCACGGTCTCACGATACTGCAGGCGGCCATTGACGACGGTGCCGTCGCCCGTGTTGAAGCGGCCGACGTCGTTCATCTCGAGCTCGGGCGTCTCGGTTTCAAACGCCACCTGCCACAACCAGTGACGCGCGTTCCGGCGCCGGTAGGTGGCGCCGAGCTTGCCGCCCGACATGGACGTGCGCAACGGATCGTAGGGCTGCAGGTAATCGGCGTCCGGCCGTTGCAGGTATCGCGCGGCAGCGCGTTGCAGGCGGTCGATGGCCGGCGCCTCTCCATCAACCCGTGTCAGGCCTCCGTGTGCCTCGAACTCGTAGTCGCCGTCCCGCATACGCACATTGGTCTCGCCGTTGATCGTCAGCGCCGTGCGTGGCAGCAGGGATGCGAGCGCACCCTGCGCCTCGAGCTCGCGATGCGCGGCCGTTCCCATGACCGCAAAGTGCGACCCCGGCAGACCAAACTCCTGCTGCATGCGCGCCACGCCGTAGGTCGTGCGCGGCGCCACCTGGACGCGCGCCAGCGGCAGGCCGGCGGTGAACGTACGGGCGAACTCGTTGTCGGTGACCGCCCCCAGCATGCCGATCGACGTGCCGGACGGAAGCCGGCCAGTCAGCTTCGCGGCGCCGAGGATGGTGGACGTCGCGGGAAAATCCACGAAGTCGCCGGGTGCGCGGCCGACTGGCGCAGCGCCGATGCGACGGCTATAGAACCAGTTCGTGTCCTGGTTATTCAGCAGGTTACTGCCTTCGAGAAAAAATGGACGGCGTTCGTCGAAGAACGTTTCGAACGCCGAGAGATTCACTTCGGCTGGATCCGCTTCCACCTGACCGAAGTCCGGATTGACCGTCGCTTCAAGCGTCAGGTTCGAGCCGATGCCGACCTTCGCATCGAGGCCGATCCGGCCGTCAATATCCGTGCTATCGGTGAACGGATTCCCCGGCTCCGGGTCGCCGAACAGGTGCGACGAGCTCGCCACGTATGGCAGCATTTCGATGCGCCGGCTCGGTCTGACGCCGGTGATGCCATGCAGGTCGCCAAACCGCGAGGCGAATCCCTCCTCCGTCCGCCCGATGAGCGTCCAGTGCACTTCCTCGTTCCGCGACGGTACCCACCGCTTGATGTTGAGCCCCCATACCTGCTGATCCTGATCGGTGAACCGCAGTTGAGCGAACGGGATCCGGAGTTCCGCGGTCCAACCCTGCGGATCGACGCTGGTGCGCGCCAGCCACACAGGATCGAAATCGGATTCACCCTCGTCGTTGTCGCTCGCGAAGTACTCGTCGAGCCGCACGCCCGCCGCCGTCACACCGAATGCCGAGGCGGTCCGTCGATCAAGATACGTGTCGAGATACACGCCGAAGTGCTCCGCCTGGTCACCTTCGTCCCGCCGCCCCATAGGCGCCTGGATGGGCGCACCGGCAGACATGCGGGCACCGACGTACAACGCACCCTCGTCATAGGCGAACCGGACTTCCATGCGGTCGCTCGGCGCCGCGCCTTCTTCCGGCTCCCGCTGCTGGAATTCTGTCAGAGGCGACGCCGCCTGCCATGCGGCGTCGTCCAGGCGGCCGTCGACGCGAATGGCGCCGTCGGCCACGCGCACGGCGTCGGCGCGATGCCGGCCGTTCTGGCCCGCTTGCGCGAAGCCGGACGAAGGGTGCAGGAGGAGAACGAGAAGAACGGGAACCAGGAAACGCAAGGAAAGGGGACCCGGGACTACCGCGGGGAGAACCAGAAGCTGGTCTTGATGGCGAAAAAGCGATCGCCCGGGCGTCCAAACGAACTGAACATGTCGGCTACCGATGTGCGCTCCCGCAGCGTTTCCTCCGCCGAACGATCCTGCTGCCACACGAGATACAGCGTGCTGCCGGGGCGCCACTCCCAGCGTAGCACGAGGTTGCTGCGAAAAGACTGCACGTTGAAGTCGCGGCTGCGCAGCGTGAAGCTGGTGGCGCCGTCGGTGACCCGCTGACTGCCGTCGGCCGCGGTCGTGACCGTCGTTCCGTCGGTGCCGTACACACGCCGCAACCGCGTCCTCGCGGCGGCGAGTTCACCGACGCGATCGTAGCGTCCGCTTGCCGAAAACGGCTCCCCGTAGAAATCGAGCGTCAGATCCGGCTTGAACGTATAGGTGAGCCGGAATTGTGTCGCATAGGTCGATCGGTCGACGTCGCCAAAGATATAGCGGTTGCCGAACGTCGCCAGCCCGCCGCCGGCGAGCGTGGAGACGTACTGCTGGGTGTCGACGAGGCGTTCGTATTCGGGACTGATTGACAGCTGCCACTGCGGCGCCGGCTGCATGGTGATTTCACCATCGAGCTGGAACGTCAGACCCCCGTCCTCGTTCCTGCCGTAGGTGAACGACGTTTCCCCGCGCGTTTCCGACGCGTCGCTGCTCTCGACACCCACCTCGGCCTGCCAGCCCGCCGGCCGCTCCATCGACGGACCACCACGCGTCAGGCGCATGTTCTGCGACCGGGGCCGGATCCATCCACTGAGATTGGTCTGCCAGAAGTTCCGCCACGTGAGTCTCGCGCTCGGCTCGATCTCCAGCTCCTGAAGATCCCCGCCATAGTTCCACGCGCCCTGGGGTGAGAGGCTCACCGAATAGTTCCGCAACCAGCGGCCTGGCCGCGTTTCCCGATACTCGATCTGACTGTCGAGGCCGATGTTGTCGCCGGAACTCAGGCGGCCGAGATCGTTGGTTTCGAATTCCGGCGTCTCCGTCTCAACCCCCGCCTGCCAGAGCCAGTGACGCGCGTTGCGGCGCTCGAGATTGGCCACCACCTTCATCCCGGTCATCGAGGTGCGGAGCGGATCGTACGAGAGGTAATCCGCATCAGGACGGTGCAGGTACCGTGCGCTCGATCGCTGCAGGCGATCGATGGCCCCGGCCTCGCCGGCGACGTGAGCGACACCGGCGTTGAGCTGCAGCTCGTAGGCGCCGTCCGCCAGACGTATCAGCGAATCGCTGCTGACGGTGAAGGCATTGCGCGTAAGCAGTGACGCCAGCGGGTCGTCATCGCCGAGCTGCCGGTGGACCGCCGTCCCCATTATTGCCATTGACGAGCCAGATCCGAATTCCTGCTGAAGCCGCGTGACGCCGTAGGTCGTCCGCGGCGCCACGCGTACGTCGCCGAACTGGTCTGGAAAGCGGAACGTGTGGGCGGACTCGTCGTCGGTCACCGCGCCGAGCATCCCCACGGACAGTCCGGAGGCGAGACGGCCGGTCAGTTTCGCCGCACCCAGGATGGTGGACGTCCCCGGATACTCGACGAAATCGCCGGAGGCCCGCCCCGGCGGCGCTGCCCCGATGCGGCGGGAATAGAAGTAGTTGTCGACGCTGCCGCTGAGGAGATCGCTGCCCTCGATGAAGAACGGACGCCGTTCATCGAAAAATGTTTCGAACGCCGTGAGGTTGACTTCGGCCGGATCGGCTTCCACCTGTCCGAAATCCGGATTCACCGTCGCGTCGATCGTCAGGTTCGGGCCGAGCCCGACTTTGGCATCGAGTCCGACGCGCCCCTGCAGGTTGCCGCCGCCGGTGAATGGATCGCTCTGATCGCGATCGCCAACCAGCTGCGACGAGCTAGCGACGTACGGCAGGACCTCGAAGCGGCGGCTCGGTCGAACGCCGCTGATGCCGTGCAAATCGCCAAACAGCGATGTGCGCCGCTCCTCCGTTCTCGGGATCAACACCCAGGCAACTTCCTCGTTGCGGGACGGTACCCAACGCTCGATGTTCAGTCCCCACACCTGCTGATCCCGATCTGTGAACCGCAGCTGCGAAAACGGGATCCATAACTCCGCGTTCCATCCCTGCTCGTCCGTAGACGTTCGCGCCTGCCACACCGGATCGAATCCCGGATCGCTCGGCCAGTCGGCGTCCCGGGCGTAGTAGCGATCCAGCCGGACGCCGGCCGCCGTCACGCCGAACGTGGACGACGTCCGGCGATCGAGATACGTATCCAGCGACACGATGAGGTGTTCCGCCTGTTCGCCTTCGTCGCGGCGTCCCATCGGGGCCTGGATTGGCACGTCCGAGTACATGCGTGCTGCGACGTAGAGCGCCGTGTCGTCGTACGCGAACCGCACATCGATGCGGTCGGTCGGCTCTGCCCCCTCCACCGGCTCCTTCTGGACAAACCCCGCCAGTGCGGGTACGTCGCGCCACTCGGCCTCGTCCAGGCGCCCGTCCAGCCGAATCGACTCGGCCGGAACCCGAGTTGCGCGGGCTTCCTTCCGGCCGTTGCCGTTGCCACTGCCCACCTGCGCCGACGCCGCCGCAGGAGCAAGTATGAGAATCAGAATCAGGAATAAGGGCATCAGTGCACTCTACGACTCTCGAGACGACCCGGCTTACTTGCGTATGCGGAACGCGGGTCAGCGTAGTCCAGGGTAGATGAAGACATCATGAAGAAGCCGCCGCGCGGCGCTCATCGAAACGTCGGCTACAATCGACCGACGTGAGCAGGCTCCGCACTTCGTTGACGATCGTCGCGCTCGTCGCGCTGCTCATGATCACGCTCAGCGCGCAGGTCGTCCTTCGTACGTTTGATGAGGACGCGATTGGCGCGCCGCCGCCGGGATTTGCATTTGCCCTCGCGCGGCAGCAGGCGCCGGCACGGTGGCTGGTGCGAAGCGATGCCGCGAACCGCTACGTGATCCATCTCGCCGATCAATCCGCCGCCGGTGGATTCTCTCTCGCCGTTCTCGACATGCCGCACCCGGCGCAGATGCGCGCGTCGGTGCGTCTCAAGCTGATCGACGGCGAACAGCTCGGTGGCATCGTCTGGCGCTATCAGGACCCGGAAAACTTCTACCTCGCCGCGCTCGATTTGCGCATTCAAGAGATCGCGCTCTATCGCGTCTCTCGCGGCAACCGGATTCGTCTGGACGATGAGGACGAACTCGAACTGGATGCCTCCGCGTGGCACAGCCTCCGCGTCGTCCAGGATGACGACGACATCCAGGTGTCGCTCGGCGGCATCGGCGTGATTCGCGCGCGCGACCGTACGATCAGCGAAGGAGGCCGTGCCGGCGTCTGGTCGGGCGGCGGTGCCACCGCCTGGTTCGACGACCTCGGGACGGAGCCGGAACTGAATCGGGGTCGCGACCGGTGAGATTGCTGGTCGTCGAAGACGAGCGCGATCTGGCGCAGACGCTTCGACGGGCGCTCGAGGAAGAGCAGTTCGCCGTGGATCTCGCCGAAGACGGCGAAGAGGGCCTCTTCAAGATGCGCGAGCTGACCTACGACGCGATCGTCCTCGACCTGATGCTGCCACGGATGGACGGGTGGTCGGTGCTGCAGACGGCCCGCGGCGACGGCATCCGGACGCCTGTGCTTGTCCTGACCGCCCGGGACATGATTGAGGACCGCGTCCGCGGCCTCAACCTTGGCGCCGACGACTATCTAACCAAACCGTTCGCGCTTGCGGAGCTGATCGCGCGCGTGCGCGCCATGATTCGCCGCGCCTACGGCAACCCGGCGGCGACGCTCCAGCTCGGCGATCTGACCATCGACACGGCAGCCCGTCAGGTGAGCCGCGACGGCGCGCCGATCGAGCTCACTGCGCGGGAGTTCGCGATCCTCGAGTTGCTGACGCGCTCGCGCGGTACGGTCGTGGCACGTGCGCGGATCTGCGAACACATTTACAACGAGGACACCGACGTCCTCTCGAACGTCGTCGACGTGCACGTCGCCGCGCTTCGCAGGAAGCTCGGATCTGACCTGATTCGGACGCGACGCGGCGAGGGGTACATCATCGATGCTTAGCTCGCTGCGAGCGCGGCTGCTGATCTGGTACACCCTCATTCTCGCGGCCGTGATCGCGACATTCGCGGCCACCCTCTGCTACATGTTCTGGCGTTCGCTCGTCGGCGGACATCGACCAGGGTCTGCAGGCCAGCGCCGCCGGCCTGGTGCAGGGGCTCCGTCCGACGGCCTCTGGCGATTTCGACCTCGTCCTTCCCGGCGAATATCGACAGGTAGACGGCGTCGCGGCAACGACGGTGACGTACTACGCCGTGTGGAACCACGAGGGCGAGCTCGATCGATCGAACCCCCGGCGACGTTCCACTCGCAGCACCGCCGGCGCCCGGCATTGCGACACGGCTGGACCGCCGGGAACTGACGACGGCCGGAGCAAACGGCGCAGTGCGTGCTGGTCGGACGCGACCTGACGGATACCCGGCGAGACGTTCTGGCGTTCGCCGGCACCGCCGCGGCCGGCGGCATCATCGCGCTCGTCGTGTCGCTGCTCGGCGGGTGGTTTCTCGCCGGGCGGGCGCTCGCCCCTGTCGCTCGCATCAGCCACGCAGCCGAGGCGATGACCGCTGGGGATCTCACTGCCCGCATCGCCATCGAGCGGACAGAAAACGAGCTCGAGCAAGTGGCGCTGGCGCTGAACCAGGCGTTCGACCGCCTCCACCAGGCGGTCGAGAACGAGCGCCGGTTCACCGCCGATGCCTCTCATGAGCTGCGTACGCCGCTGGCTACCATCTCTGCCGAGATCGAATGGGCGCTCACCCGTCCGCGGACCGACGACGAGTACCGCCGCTGTCTCGATACGGCCCGGCGCGCAGCGGAACGCATGCGGCGCGTCGTCGAGCGGCTCCTGACCCTGGCCCACGCGGATGCCGGCGCCGCCGCCCTGCAGCGCGCGCCGGTCGGCCTGGCGCCGGTCGTCAACGACGCGGTCGGGATCGTGAAGCCGCTCGCGGAACAGAAACGCGTGACGATTGAGACTCACCTCGACGCAGCAATGGTGGTGGGCGACCGCGACCGCCTGACAGACCTCGCGACCAACCTCGTGTCCAACGCCATTCGGTACAACCGGGACGGCGGCCGGGTGAGCGTGGAAGTGTGGCCGGAAGGGGACGATGCCTGTCTCAGGGTGACCGACACAGGGACGGGCATCAGCTCGGACGACCTGCCCCGTGTCTTCGAGCGCTTCTTCCGCGCGGACAAGGCGAGAACAGCCGATTCGGGCGGCGCCGGGCTTGGGCTGGCGATTGCCAAGTGGATCGTCGAAGCGCACGGCGGCCGCATTGCCTGCACGAGCACGGTCGGCCATGGGACGGAAGTGCTCGTCCGGCTGCCGCGGCTTACGTGATCGGCGGATCCAGTTCCCGCTCGAGACGGGTGACCAGCATCTCCAGCTCGGCGGCCACCGCCCCGACGGTATCCGGCTGGCTCAAATCGACGCCGGCTCGCGCCAGGAGGTTCATCGGATAGTCGCTGCCGCCCGCCCGCAGCAGTGCGAGATAGCGGGAGACAGCATGCTCCCTGGTGGCGGGGGCGCGCAGGTCCAGCATCAGGCGCGCGGTTGACGCGAAGCAGGTGGCGTACTGATAGACGTAGTACGGCGAGTTGAAGAAGTGCGGGATGCGCGCCCACGTCACGCGCGAGAGCTCCTCCTCGTCGATCACGTCGCCGTAGTATTCGTGGAGCAGCCGCGCATACATCTGGTTCAGGGTTTCCGCGGTCACCGGCTGGTCCTGCTCGACGAGCCGGTGCGCCTGCAGCTCGAAATCGGCGAACAACACCTGGGTATAGAAAGTGCCGGTAATGCTGTCGATGGCATGCTGCAGCAGCACCGCGCGTTCCTCTCGAGACCGCGCGCGCTCGAGCATCAGGTCCAGGAACAGCGCCTCGTTGAGCGTGGACGGCACCTCCGCGACAAAAATCGTGTAGCCCGCGTAGACAAACGGCTGCGACTCGTGCGACAGCAGCGTGTGCATCGAGTGGCCCATCTCGTGCGCCAGCGTGAAAACCGCATCGAGCGTCTCGTTGTAGTTCAGCAGCATGTACGGATGCGCGCCGTACACCGGGGCGGAATACGCGCCGCTCCGCTTGCCCGCGTTTTCGTAGACGTCGATCCAGTTCTCCCCGAACGCACGGCGGACCTGCCGCTGATAGTCGCCGCCGAGCGGCGCCACCGAATCCACGATCCAGTCCCCGACCTCGTCGTACGCGTACCGCACGTCGTGCTGCACCAGCGGCAGCGAGAAGTCGAACAGGCGGTAGGTGTCGACACCCAGGACGCGGCGCCGCAGGCGGTGATAGCGCCTGAGCGGGGCGACGCCGTCCTTGGTTGCGGTGATGAGATTCTCGACCACCGACGTCGGAATGTTGTTGCCGTGCAGCGCGGCATCGAGCGTCGTCGGGTAGCCCCGGGCGCGGGCGTGAAACCAGTCGCGCTGCAGCACGCCGTTGTAGAGCGCGGCGTAGGTGTTCTGGTTGTCGGCAAACGACTTGTGGAATGCGCGATACGCGGCGGCCCGATCCTCCTGCCGGCGTTTGGTTTCGAGCAGCGCGCGGTACTGACCGTAGCTGAGCGTCACCCGTTCGCCGCCGGCCAGCGTCAGCTCCGGGAACTTCATGTCGGCGGTCGTGAGCGCCGCGTAGCTGTCGTGCGGAACGCTGTTGAAGCGCCCGGCAAACGACATCAGCCGCTCCCCCTGCTCGTCGAGGACATGCTCCTGCTCGTGGAAGAGGCTCTCGATCGCGAACCGGTAGCGCCCGAGCTCGTCATTGGTATCGAGCCACGGGCGAACCGTCTCGAGCGGGATCGCGAGCACCTCGGGGTTGAACCAGGCGCCGGCCTGCTGTTCACGCGCGAACAGGATCTGGACCTGCTGCCGGCGTGCGTTGATCTCGTTGTCCCGCTGATCCTGGTCGTACTGCAGCGAGGCGAAATACCAGACGCGGTAGCTGAGCGCGCCCATCTCGTCCATCGCCTGGAACGCGGCCAGCAGATCCGCCGGGCCGCGCGACAGGGTGCCTTGCCGCGACTTGAACGCTTCGATCGCGGCATCGAGTTGGTCGTACTGACGCTTCCACTCGTCCCAGTCGCGACAGATCGGCGTCAGGTCCCACGTATACCGGGCGGGGATGGCGTCGCGAGCCGGCAGCGAGCCGGGTTCCGGCCTGAAGGTCTCGACTGGCGGTGTCATTACACGGTCTGCAATACGAGGTCGACGAGTTCGGGATAACTGGCCGGCAGCGGCACGCTGTGACGCGGACGCGCGAGGGCGGCGGCGAGCGTGGCCGGCAGTTCCACCGGCTGGCCGATCGCGGGTTCTACGACCTCGCGGAATTTCGCGGGATGCGCCGTGGCGAGAAACACGCCCGTCGCCGTTGGATCGGCCTCGAGCGCCTGCTGCAGCCCGAGCCATGCGATGGCGCCGTGCGGGTCCAGCAGATAGCCGCGCTCCCGGTAGACGCGGCCAATCCCCTCGACGACCCGGGCGTCCTCGAACGCCGCGCCTTTGACGTCCTGCCGCATACGA
Organism: uncultured Acidobacteriota bacterium; assembly: GCA_963750995.1. Lineage (GTDB taxonomy): Bacteria > Acidobacteriota > Vicinamibacteria > Vicinamibacterales > UBA2999 > CAVVST01. The sequence goes on from CAVVST010000002.1 coordinate 557,567, forward strand.
TCGATGTCGTCGTCGTAGAGCGCGCGCATGCGCTCGAAGTTGCTGGGAGCGCCGACGTCCATGGCATTGGCCACCGTCCGCACCGACGAACGCGGCTCGTAAATTCCGGAGCGTAGATACTCGGGCACGACGTCGTTGACGTTGGTCGCGGCCACGAAATGGCGGACCGGGAGCCCGATCCGCTTGGCGATGAGGCCGGCCGTCAGGTTGCCGAAATTCCCGCTGGGCACCGAAACGATCGGCGCGCCGGCCAGTCTGGCGAGCACGAAGTAATAGAACACCTGCGGCAACAGCCGCCCCAGGTTGATCGAATTCGCCGGGGTCAACCACACCTGCTTGCGCAGCTCGTCGTCGGCAAATGCCTGCTTGACCAGGCGCTGGCAGTCGTCGAAGGTCCCCCGCACCGAGACCGCGGTGATGTTATCGCCGAGCGACGCCATCTGCGCTTCCTGGACGTCGGTGACCTGCCCTTCCGGGTAGAGCACCACGACGCGCGTGTCGGGAACGCCGTGGAAGGCCTGGGCCACGGCGCTGCCGGTGTCGCCCGAGGTGGCGACGAGAATGGTCAGCGGGGTGCCGTCGGTGAAGTGGTGCAGCAGCCGCGCCTGCACTCTCGCGCCGACATCCTTGAACGCGCGGGTGGGGCCATGAAAAAGCTCCAGTACCCAGGCCCGCTCCGCCACCTGGACCAGCGGGATCGGGAAATCGAGCGCGTCGCGCACGAGCGGCGCGAGCGCGGCCTCGGTAATTTCCCCGCGCAGAAGCTGCGCTCCGACCGTCGTCGCCACCTCGACGAGCTCGGCCGACCGCAAGGCCTCCACCGTTCCGGCCGGCAAGGGCTCGAACTGCTCTGGAAAATAGAGCCCTCCGTCCGGCGCGGTGCCGGCGAACAGCGCGTCAATAAAGGGAACCGCGGGCGACGAGCGGCGGGTGCTGACCCACTTCATGGCTATGCCTGCGTCTCGGCTATGCCTGCAGCGGCTCGGGCCGGATCGACACCGCCCTGCCCTGGTCGTTGACCGCCACCAGCACGACCACAGCCTCGGTCACCTTGACGCGCTCCCCGTGGCCAGCCCTGGGTTCGTGAATCGAGCCCCAGCGTTCCGCCTCTACCGACACGCGCACGGTGATCGACGTCCGCCCGACTTTCACCGTTTCCGTGTAGAAGCTGACGATGTCGCCGAGATAAACGGGCTCGTGGAACTCCACCTCGTGCATCGCGCGGGTGACGTAGCGATGCGCCGCCGTCTTGCGCGCCTCGACCGCGGACGCCAGGTCGATGTTCGACAGGATCACGCCTCCGAAGATCGTGCCGAAGGCGTTCGTGTCCTTCGGTAGCAGCAGGAGCTTAATGGCCGGGATCTGGTCGGGCATCGACGGTTTCATTCTATCGGAGGCTAGCGACACGATTGTGAGGATCCGATAGCAGAAAAAGCGTTTATCATGAAGCGCACATGAGCACGCTCACCAACGGGCGTCAGGCGCCGCCCGCGGCGGCGGCGGCAAGCACGTCATCCACGCGCGCCTGGAGCGTCCACGACGCAAGCGAGCTCTACGAAGTCTCGCGGTGGGGGCATGGCTACTTCTCGGTCAACCAGGCCGGTCACGTCCAGGTCCATCCGACCAAAGAGCCCGCTCGCGCGATCGATCTGAAGGAACTCGTCGACCGGCTCCAGCTCCGCGGCATCAGCCTGCCGGTGCTCGTCCGGTTCACCGACATCCTGCGTCATCGCCTTGGGGAAATTCACGCCGCCTTCCAGGGCGCCATCACCCAGAACCAGTACCAGGGCGGCTACAGCTGCGTCTACCCCATCAAGGTCAACCAGCAGCGGCAGGTCGTCGAGGAGGTGCTCAACTTCGGCAGGCCGTATCGCTTCGGACTCGAGGCCGGGTCGAAGCCGGAACTGCTCGCGGTGATCGCGCTGGCCGACAACGACACGCCGATCATCTGCAACGGCTTCAAGGACGCCGAGTACATCGAAACGGCGATGCTGGCACTCAAGATTGGCCGCAACATCATTCCGGTCATCGAGAAATACACCGAATTGGGCCTGATTCTCGAGGCCGCCGAAAAAATGGGCGTCCGGCCACAGATTGGCGTGCGCGTGAAACTCGCCTCGCGCGGCAGCGGCCGATGGCAGTCGTCGGGCGGGTTCCGGTCGAAATTCGGCCTGACGGTCACCGAGATCATGCGCGGCCTGGAAGAGCTGAAGTCGCGCAACATGCAGGACTGCCTGAAGCTGCTGCACTTCCACCTTGGCAGCCAGATCACCAACATCCGCATCGTCAAGGGCGCGCTCAACGAGGCGGCGCGCGTCTACACGGAGCTCTCCCGGCTGGGCGCCGGGCTGCAGTATCTCGATGTCGGGGGCGGCCTGGGCGTCGATTACGACGGATCGCAAACCAACTTCGAATCGAGCATGAACTATACGCTCGAGGAATACGCCAACGACGTCGTCTATCACATCCAGACGGTCTGCGATGAAGCCGGCGTGGCCCATCCGACCATCGTGTCCGAGAGTGGCCGCGCGGTCGTCGCCTACCACAGCGTGCTCGTGTTCAACGTCCTCGGAGTCTCCGGCTTCGGCGACGAGAAGGTTCCCACCACCGCCAACCCGGACTGGGAACAGCCGCTCGTCGATCTGATCGAGACCTACAACAACGTGACCGCCCGAAACGCGCTCGAGGCGTACCACGATGCGCAGCAGGCGCTCGACATGGCGCTGAGCCTGTTCACCGGCGGCTACCTGCCGCTCGAGCAGCGCAGCATGGCCGAGAACCTGTTCTGGGCGATCTGCACCAAGCTCCAGAAGATCGTCCAGACGCTGGGCGAGGTCCCCGAGGATCTGCAGCACCTCGACGAGCAGATGTCGGACACCTACTTCTGCAACTTCTCGCTCTTCCAGTCGATCCCGGACAGCTGGGCGATCAAGCAGCTGTTCCCCGTGATGCCGATCCACCGCCTGGACGAGAAGCCCGGCAATCACGCCGTGCTCGGCGACATCACGTGCGACTCCGACGGCAAGCTCGATCGGTTCGTCGATCGGCGCGACGTCAAGAAGACGCTTCCGCTCCACACCGTCAACGGCGGCGGCTCGTACTACCTGGGCGTGTTCCTCGTCGGCGCGTACCAGGAAATCCTCGGCGACCTGCACAACCTGTTCGGCGACACCCACGCCGTCCACGTCAGCCTCGACCCCAACGGCGAGGCAAGGCTCGACACGCTCATCAAGGGCGACACCGTCCGCGAAGTGCTCGACTACGTCGAGTTCGATCCCGAAATGCTCCTCGGCAAGCTGCGCACCGACGTCGAGAGCGCCGTCCGGGCCGGTCGCGTCGACTACGAGGGTGCCGGACGCCTGCTCCGCTTCTACGAAGACGGGTTGCACGGGTATACCTACCTGGAAGGCTGAACGCTCCGGTTCGAAGTCGTCAGCGTCGTCTATTTCATCCTTCTTGCCGCGGCTGCGGCAATCGCCCCGGTGGTTCGTCGCCGCGCAATCCGCGGTGCCCTCATGTCCTGCGCCGTCGCGCTCGTGATTGTCGCAATGTCGCGGATGCTTCCCCCGGACGCGCGTGCGTGGCTCCCGCTCCTGTATCTGCCGATTGGCTACTGGGTTCCGGCGATGCTGACGCCGGCCCCGGGGGCATCACGATTCGAGGCATGGCTTCGCGCACACGACGCTGCCTGGCGGGTACGCCTCGGGGAACTCTCGGCAGCGACCGCTGCGGTGCTGGAGCTGGCGTATGTGGCGTGTTACATGGTCGTCCCGCTCGCCTTTGCCCTCGTCTGGCGTGAGGGCACCGCGGACGACCTCGACCGGTTCTGGGTCGCGGCGCTGCTTTCGGGATTCGCGTGCTACGTCTCGTTGCCCTGGCTGGTCAGCCGGCCGCCGCGCATGTTCGATGAACCCCGGACGGGGCGGCCCCGGGCTGGCCTCGCGTCATTCAACGTGTCGCTGCTGCGGCGCGTGAGCCACGAGCTGAACACCTTTCCAAGCGGCCATGTCGCGGTTGCGACAGCGGTGGCGCTGACGGTTTTCCCCGTGTCGCGCGCGGCAGGTGTGTGCTTCTTGATTGTGGCGATCGGCATCGCCGCGGGCGCCGCATTCGGCCGCTACCATTACGGAATGGACGTGATCGCCGGGGCGCTGGTCGGCATTGCCGCGGCACTCATCTCCGCCTAGCCCATGCTGTTCCTCGTCGCCGCGATCAGCGCCGGCGTGCTGTTCCTGGTACACACCGCGCCGTTCCCGTTCGCCCTCGAGGGCATCCGCCGCGGCGAATCCCTCTGGCATGTACCGGCGGATCCACAGATACCGACGGTGTATCTGACGTATGACGACGGGCCCAATCCGGCGGCGACGCCGATGCTGCTCGACCTCCTGCGCGCCGAAGGTGCGTCGGCCACCTTCTTTCTCATCGACGACCATCTCACCGCGGACACCGCCGCGATCGTCCGGCGGATGTTCGACGAGGGACATGCGGTGGCCCTGCATTCCAACCAACGCTGGCTCATGCTCGGATCGGCGGAGCGGATCGCCGACCAGTTACGGGACGCGGCGGACCGCATCGAGCAGCTCGCCGGCATGCGGCCATGCCCGCTGTTCCGGCCGCATGCCGGGTGGCGCAGCACCGCGATGTACGGCGCACTCGATCGCCTGGGCTATCGCCTGGCGGGCTGGAGCTGGGCGCTGTGGGACTGGAACTGGTGGGGATCGCGCGAGGGCGAGGCAATCGCGGCGCGACTCGCGCGCCGCGCCAACGACGGCGACATCATCGTGATCCACGACGGCCACCACATCGATCCGGCGCCCGATCGGCGCTACGCGATTGACGCGACGGCGCGGCTCATTCCCGCCCTGCGGGCGCGGGGCCTTCGCGTGGCCAGGCTTCCCTGCTGACGAGGACTAGCGTTTCCGCTGATCGTAGAAGCGGCGGCACGCTCGCTGGAAACGCTCGTTCAGGGGGCCGGCGACATCGGCCGGAACCGGACCGAGGCGGGTCCATTGCGCCTGCGCGCTCCGGACGTCCTGCTCGGCGGCGCGCCACCGCGCTTCCTCGTTTTCCGCGCTGCGTCCGCCGGTAATCGTATTGGTCGCAAGCCGTTCGCGAAGCTGCTGCGCGAGCCGTTCGGTCGGCGACATCTCGCGCTCCACCGCCGCTTTCGCGCCCGGCCCGTTCAGGCACTCCTCGACCTTCGCAACGAGCTTTTCCATCCGCTTCCGCGTCGTCTCGGGATCGAGATCGGTGCCGCTGAAGGCCGCCGGCCATGCGCCGACCAGGCGGCCGAGCGCCTGGTGATACCGCGCCACCAGGTCCATCTGCATGTGCCGCGGCAGCTCCGGCGCCTGCGCCCAGCGTTCGCGCGCGGCGCGGATGACGTCGTACAAGCCGTCCGGAGGCTGGGTCGTGTCCGCGCCCTCCGGCAGCAGCGCCTCCAGTTCGCGCACGACGCTGTCGCGCGGTGCCGCCTTGGCGGCAAGCTCCACCTGGTCGCGATGCTTGTAACGGTCGAAGAAGCGATCGCACGCGGTGCGGAAGCGCTGCCACACCGCCTCGGATTTCGACTTGCGGACAGCGCCAACCGTCTTCCACTCCGCCTGGAGCTGGCGCATCACCGTGGCCGTTGCGTCCCACTCGGTGGAATCGGCCAGCGCCTCGACTTTCTCGCAAAGCGCTTCCTTCCGCGCGAGGTTGCCGGCCCACAGCTCCTTCCGCTGCTTCAGGTCCTCCTGACGCCGCGTGAAGAACCGATCGCAGGCGCCGCGGAACCGCTCCCAGATCGCCTTCTCATGTCCGCGCGTGACCGGGCCGATGGTCTTCCACTCCGCCTGCAGTGCCTGAATTTCGATGGCGGTCCGGACCCAGTCAGTCGACGTCGACAGCGCCTCCGCACGAACGCAGAGCGCCTGCTTCCGCGTCAGGTTCGCGCCCCGCTCCTCGTTCTGCGCGCTGAAATGCGCGGACGTGCGGCTGAACACCTCGTCCTGCGCCGTCTTGAACCGGCGCCACATCAGTTCGCCCTGCGCCCGCGGAGCGAGCGCCACCTGCTTCCAGCGCGCCTGCAGCTCGCGCATGCGCCGGGCCGCCACTTCGAGGTCCGCCTCCGCCTTGAGCGCGTCCATCTCGCGGCAGAGTTCTTCCTGCACTTGCAGGTTCGCCCATCGCTGCCATTCGTCGGCGTCGCGCAGCTCCTGCACGCGCGGACCGAGCGCGGTGCGCGCCTTTTCCAGCCGGGCCTGGATCTCCTGCCGGTCTTTCTTCGAGGGAAGCGGGGCGCGATCGTCGAGGGCGGTCTTGATGTCGCGCAACGCGCGATCGCCCGCCTTGAGGGTGACCTGCTCCGCGGCGGCAAGCGTTTCGACCTGGCGGCACAGCTGCTGGAGCCGGCGCAGATGATCCTGCTCCTGCCGGGCTCGTGCTTCCACCTGCGAGTGCTCGAGTTCCTCGAGCCGCGCGACGGCGCGTTCGAGCCGCTCGGCGGCCGCCGGATTCGCGGCCGCGTGTTCGCGAAGGACGTCGGCGTCGCGGCGGAGACCGCGCCACCGGGCGATGATTTCTTCGGGCGCCTGCTGCGTCTGGGCGAGCTGCTCGAGTTCGGTCGCCAGCGTCTCGAGTCGGCCGGCGGCGGCTTCGGCCAGCATCCGGCGCCGCTCCCGATCTTCGAACAGGCGGCAGGCGTCCTGGAACCGCCGGGTCAGCGACGCCGCGTACTCCGAGGGCATCGGTGGAAGGCTGTCCCACCGCACTTTCAGCTCGGCGATGCGATCGGCGGCGGCCAGCCCTGACAGGGTGAGAATCTCTTCGCAGATCGCCACGCGGTCGGCCTGCTCCTGCGCCAGGGCCCTGGCCCGCTGCTCTTCGGCGGCGCGCTCCTCCTCGCGGTGGGCGATCGCCTCGCGAACGGCTTCGGTCGCCGCGTCGAACTGCTGCGCCAGCGCCGCGTCGATGTCGACGTCCGCCTGGAGTTCCGCCCACGCCAGGCGCGTCGCGGCCAGCGCGTTCCCAGCTTGAACCGGATCGGCCATGGCGACGTGGCTTTCCACCTGGTGCAGCAGGTCGAGCGCGCGCCGGCGCTCGTCGGCGGTCATGCGCACCCCGGTATCGGCCGGCAGGGGCTGCGCTGCTTCTTCCATCAGGCGCAGCTTTGCGCGCGCACGACGCGCCGCCACCTTGTTGCGGGCACGCTGCGAAATCGCCGACAGCCCCGCCGCATCGGTGCCAATCGCCTCGAGTGCGGCTACGGCCGCGTCGGTGTGTTCTGCCTTGAGCGCTACGTTGAGCACTTCCTCGGTGTCGGTCAGGCGCCCGAGGGCGCGAAGCCGCGTTGAACTGTCCTGCGCATGCCGGCTGATCGCGGCAAGGGCCTTCTGATCGTCGAGCAGATCGACGATCGCTCCTCGCACGTCCGCCCGTGAACTGTCTCGCGCAACGAGCACGATCTCCTTCGTCCGGCCGAGCGCCAGCAGACGACGAACGGCGTCAATCGCCTGCGCCGTGTCGTCGGCTTCCGCCGCAATCCCGGCCAGGCCGCGCACGGCCTCGGCGCGCACCTCCTCGTCCGGATCTGTCTTCGCAATCTCGCCCAGCACGTCGAGTTCGTCGATGCGGGTCACCGCGGCGCGCCGGACGCGCGCTTCGGCGTCCTCCTTGGCGATCGCGTGCAGCGCCTCGGTCCTCGTCAGGGCCGAGTTCGTAGACCGCGGCCACGCGAACCGTCGGGTCAGCGTGCTTCCATCGAGGTTGAGGACGAAGCTTTTCGAGAATGCCCATCGCGTCTTTGCGCCTTCCACAGGGGCCGACAACAGTCGGCGCCCGGGCTGAAGATTTTCGATCCCCAGTCCCCGTTTACGTAAGTCTTTACCCGCCACGTTAGCGGAAAACTCCGCGTATGACCCTTGGAGTCGCCGCGAGTCGTGACAGCGACACATGTGACGGAACGCTGCCGCACGAAAAATTGGATCGCTGCGAACGGCTGGCCGTAGATCCCGGGCCGCTTGTCTACGCCACTCGCACGGCAGCCAAGGTCGGAGAGCCGTACTGCAGGATAAGTACCAGCTGGGCTGGGGCCGGCGTGACTCAGAGCGAGTATGGCCCCGCAGGGTGTAACGGGAGTGTCTCAGGCCCCAGCGCGCGCTGAAGCCTGAGACAAACCTGGAGCCCCGGGCCCGGATCCCGGGGTCTCGTGATCACTTCACGAACAGCATCTCCCGATAGGTCGGGAGCGGCCAGATCTCGTGCGGGGTCAACACCTCGATCTGGTCGCCCAGCTCACGCAGCTTGGCCATGGAGGGAACGATCTTGTCCCGCATGTATTTCGCGTGCTTTTCGGCCGATGCGTCCGCGTGCTCGATGAGCCCCTCGAGCGCGTCGGTCTGCGCCTTGAACTTATCGACCAGCTTGGTGTAGCTGGCGAGCAGTTTCTTCCCCTGCACGCTGGTGGCGCCGCCGGCTTTCACCGCCGCGACGCTCTGCCCGATGTTCTTCTGATATTCGAACGCCGCGGGCAGGATGTAGCGGTTGGCCATCAGGACCATCAGGTTGGCTTCGACGTTGATGGTCTTGTTGTAGTTCTCCAAGAAGATCTCGTAGCGCGCGTGCACTTCGCGCTCGTTGAGGATCTTGTACTTGTCGAGCAGCTTGATGACGTCCTTGCTGACCAGCTGCGGCAGGGCGTCGACGGTGTTCTTGAGGTTGAGGAGCTTCCGCTTCCCCGCTTCCTTCTCCCACTCCGCCGCGTAGTTGTTGCCGTTGAAGATGATCCGCTTGTGCTCCTTGATGATCTTGGTGAGGAGCTTGCCGACCGCCTTGTTGAGATCCTCGCCCTTGGCCGTCGCGGCCTCGAGCTCGGTGGCGACCGAGTCGAGCGAATCCGCCATCGCGGCGTTCAGCGCGGTGTTCGGGAACGAGATGTTCTGGCCGGACGAGACCGCGCGGAACTCGAACTTGTTGCCGGTGAAGGCAAACGGGCTCGTGCGGTTGCGGTCGCCGGCGTCGCGCGGCAGCTTCGGCAGGACGCTGACGCCGACGTCGAGCGTGCCGCCCTGCTTGGTCGACTTGGCCGTGCCCTTTTCGATCTGCTCGAAGATGTCCGTCAGCATGTCGCCGAGGAAGATCGAGAGAATCGCCGGCGGCGCCTCGTTGGCGCCCAGGCGATGATCGTTGCCGGCGCTGGCGATGCTGGCGCGGAGCAGCCCCTGCCACCGGTCGACCGCGCGGATGACCGCGGCGCAGAACACCAGGAACTGCATGTTGTCGTGCGGCGTGTCGCCGGGGCTCAGGAGGTTGTTGCCGAACTCGTCGGACAGCGACCAGTTGTTGTGCTTGCCCGATCCGTTGACGCCCGCGAACGGCTTCTCGTGCAGCAGGCAGGCGAGCCCATACTTCGGCGCCACCTTCTTCAGCGTCTCCATCGTCATCATCTGGTGATCGACGGCGACGTTGGCGTTCTCGAAGATCGGCGCGATTTCATACTGGCTCGGCGCCACTTCGTTGTGGCGCGTCTTGACCGGCACGCCGATCTTGAAGAGCTCGAGCTCGGCTTCGGCCATGCACGCGAGCACGCGCTCCGGGAATCGACGCCGAAGTACTGGTCTTCCATCTCCTGGCCCTTGGGCGGCTTGGCGCCGAAGAGCGTGCGGCCGGCGTTGATCAGGTCGGGACGCGCGAAATAGAAGTGTGCGGTCGATCAGGAAGTACTCCTGCTCGGGACCGCAGGTCGCGAACACGCGCTCGGCGGTCGACCCGAACAGCTTCAGCACGCGGACCGCCTGCTTCGACACGGCCTCCATCGAGCGCAGGAGCGGCGTCTTCTTGTCGAGCGCCTCGCCGGTCCAGCTCACGAACGCGGTCGGAATGACCAGCGTGACGCTGTTGCCGTTGACGTGCAGCCACGGCGGGCTGGTCGGATCCCAGGCCGTGTAGCCGCGCGCCTCGAAGGTGGAGCGCATGCCGCCCGAAGGGAAACTCGACGCATCGGGCTCGCCCTTGATCAGTTCCTTGCCGCGGAACTCGGTGATGGCGGTGCCGTCCGGCGCCGGCGCGAGAAACGAGTCGTGCTTCTCGGCGGTGATGCCGGTCATCGGCTGGAACCAGTGGGTGTAGTGGGTGGCGCCGTGCTCGACGGCCCATTCCTTCAGCGCGGTGGCGACGGCGTCGGCGGTCGCCGCGTCGAGCGTCTCGCCGCGCGTGATCGTCGCGCGGAGCGCGCGATACGCCGGCTTCGACAGGCGTTCCTGCTGCACCTTGTCGTTGAACACGAGCTTGGCAAAGACCTCGGCGGCGTTGGTCGGCGTCGTGACGACTCGCCCCTCGTTGAGCGACCAGTCGCGGATGCTTTTGGCGGCTTCGAACAGTGCTGCGGATCCCATCGGCGGCGGTGTCCTTTCCGAGAATTTGTGTGGAACAGGGCCCTTGGCGGGCGGGACGGCTGAGACGCGATTATGTTCGCAGTCGTGCAGGGTTTGCAAACTTCGAGGGCTGAAGTGCGGCTTCGATCGTCTTTTTTTGCACGTTGCGATCATGATTCAGTGCACATCATGCACATTTTAATGGTCACATCGGCACTCCTGGCGGCTACCGCGCGAGAAGTGGCGAACAATTGCGACACGGTCGGGTTGACCATAGCACATCACTATATGTAGATTTATAGATATCATGCAGCGCGCTTCCGGCCTGTTTCGGCTCCTCGCGGACGGCACGCGGCTGCGGCTCCTGCGCGTCCTGGCCCAGGATCGGTTCAACGTCACCGAGCTGACGGGAATTCTGGGTGTCGCCCAATCGGGCGTGTCCCGCCACCTCGGCTTGCTGAAGGACGCCGGCCTCGTGGCCGAAGAGCGCGAGTCCGGGTTCGTCTACTACCGCCTGTCGGACGAGGGGCGGTCCAATGGCCACGGTCCGCTCTGGACCCTGCTGGACCAGCAATTCGCCGCCTCGACCACCGACCGGACTGTCAAGGAAGACGAAGCGCGGCTGCAGGAAGTGCTGCGCCTCCGCAAGGAGAACTTCGAGACCCACGGCGATACGCGCCAACTGGTGCCGGGCCGCAGCTGGGCCGCGTGGGCGCGGGCGCTCGGCCACCTGCTGCCTCCGCTCGACGTGGCGGACATCGGCTGCGGCGAGGGCTACCTGGCCCTCGAGATGGCGCGATGGGCGCGCACGGTGTTCGGCATCGACCGCTCCGACATGGTGCTCGAACGCGCCAAAGCGCTGGCGGAGCGGCGGCGCGTCACAAACGTGCAGTGGAAGAAGGGTGACCTCGCCCGGCTCCCGTTGCGCGACGCCTCGGTCGACGTGGCGCTCCTCTCCCAGGCGCTGCACCATGCGGCCGACCCCGAGGATGCGCTGGCGGAGGCGGTGAGGATCCTGCGTCCGGGCGGACGGCTGCTGGTTCTCGACCTGCGCGAGCACGATCAGCGGTGGGTACGGGGACGGTTTGGCGATCAGCGGCTCGGTTTCGCCGATACCGAGCTCGACCAGCTGCTGCAGGCCGCGGGGCTGCAGGACATCAGGGTGCAGGTAGGCGCGCGCCAGACCGGCGACCCGTTCGTGGTGCTCATCGCCTCCGGAATCAAACCCGGCGGGTCTGCTTCGCAGAACCCGCCCTACGTACGTAGGCCGGGTGCCGCAGAGCGGACCCGGCGTCTCAAATCACAAATCACCAATCGCAAATGACCACAGCCGATCGCCTCCACGCGCTCCTTGCCACGCGCATCCTGCTGCTCGATGGCGCCATGGGCACCATGATCCAGCGTCACACGCTCACCGAGGCCGACTTCCGCGGCGAGCGCTTTCGCAGCCATGGACACGACCTCAAGGGCAACGGCGACGTCCTCGCCCTGACGCGCCCCGAGGTCATTGGCGGCATCCACCGCGAGTACCTGGCAGCCGGCGCCGACATCCTCGAAACGAACACCTTCAGCAGCACCGCGATCGCGCAGGCCGACTACGGGCTCGAGGCGCTCGCCTACGAGCTGAACGTCGAGGCGACGCGGCTGGCGAGGGCGGCTGCCGACGAATGGACGGCTCGCACCCCCGACAAGCCGCGGTTCGTGGCCGGGGCCATGGGGCCGACCAACCGCACATTGTCGATCTCGCCCGACGTGAACAACCCGGCGGCGCGCGCGGTCACGTTCGACCAGGTCCACGACGCCTACTGCGCCCAGGTCCGCGGCCTGATCGACGGCGGCGCCGATCTCATCCTGCTCGAGACGATCTTCGACACGCTGAATGCGAAGGCGGCGATCGCGGCGGTGCTCGATACCTTCGACGAGCGTGGGATCGAGCTGCCATTGATGATCTCGGCGACCATCACCGACCGGAGCGGGCGCGTGCTGTCGGGCCAGACGCTCGATGCGTTCTACGTGTCGATCCGCCACGCACGACCGTTCAGCGTCGGGCTGAACTGCGCGCTCGGCGCCGAGCAGATGCGCCCGTACCTCGCCGAGCTCGCCCGGATTGCCGAGTGCTACGTGACCTGCTACCCCAACGCCGGGCTGCCGAACGCCTTCGGCGAGTACGACGAGCTGCCGCCCGACACCGCGCGCCTGCTGCGCGATTTCGCCGCCTCGGGATTCGTCAACATCCTGGGCGGCTGTTGCGGCACGACGCCCGATCACATTCGCGCCGTCGGCGAAGCCATCAAGGACCTGCCGCCCCGGGAACGATCCGAACGATCCGAACCCTCCGAACGACCCGAACGATTCACCCAGTTCTCCGGCCTGGAGACGCTGACGATCCGGCCCGACAGCAACTTCATCATGATCGGCGAGCGGACGAACGTCACCGGCTCGAAGCGCTTCGCCCGCCTGATCACCGGCGGCCACTTCACCGAGGCGGTCGATGTCGCCCTCGGCCAGGTCCGCGGCGGCGCCAACATCCTCGACGTCAACATGGACGAAGGGATGCTCGACTCGGAAGCGGCGATGACGACCTTCCTCAACATCATCGCGACGGAGCCGGAGATCGCGCGGCTGCCGATCATGGTGGACAGCTCGAAATGGTCGGTGATCGAAGCCGGGCTCAAGTGCGTCCAGGGCAAGGCGATCGCCAACTCGATCAGCCTGAAGGAAGGGGAAGACGACTTCCTGCACAAGGCGCGGCTGGTCCGGCGTTACGGTGCCGCCGTCGTCGTCATGGCCTTCGACGAGCGCGGACAGGCCGACACGGTCGCGCGCAAGGTCGAGATCTGCCAGCGCGCGTACCGCCTGCTGATCGACAAGGCCGGGTTCGAGCCGCTCGACATCATCTTCGACCCGAACATCCTGGCGATCGCCACCGGCCTCGAGGAACACAACGACTACGGCATCAATTTCATCGAGGCCACCCGGATCATCAAGGCAACGTGCCCGGGGGTGAAGATCAGCGGCGGCGTCAGCAACCTGTCGTTCTCGTTCCGCGGCAACGACGTCGTCCGCGAAGCGATTCACTCGGCGTTTCTCTACCACGCGATCAAAGCCGGACTCGACATGGGCATCGTCAACGCCGGGCAGCTGGTCGTCTACGAAGACATTCCGCCGGCGCTGCTCGAACACGTCGAGGATGTGATCTTCAACCGGCGGCCGGACGCCACCGAGCGGCTGGTCCAGTTTGCCGAGACGGTGAAAGGCAGCGGCACGCGCCAGGAGCAGGACCTGGCATGGCGCGCCGCCCCGGTCGAAAAGCGTCTGGCGCATGCGCTCGTCCATGGCGTGGTGGATTTCATCGAGGCCGACGTCGAAGAGGCGCGCCTGAAGCTGGCGCGGCCGCTCGACGTGATCGAAGGGCCGCTGATGGACGGCATGAAGATCGTCGGCGACCTGTTCGGCGCCGGCAAGATGTTCCTGCCCCAGGTCGTGAAAAGCGCCCGGGCGATGAAGAAGGCGGTGGCCTATCTCCTGCCGTACATGGAGGAGGAAAAGCGCAAGTCCGGTACGACCGGCCAGTCACCCGGCAAGATCGTGCTCGCGACCGTCAAAGGCGACGTCCACGACATCGGCAAGAACATCGTCGGTGTGGTGCTCGGGTGCAACAACTACGAGGTGGTCGATCTGGGCGTGATGGTGCCGGCTGACCGGATCCTGCAGACCGCGGCGGACGAGGGCGCCGATCTGATCGGCCTGTCAGGCCTGATTACGCCGTCGCTCGACGAGATGGTCTTCGTCGCGCGCGAAATGGAGCGGCGCGGCTTCACCATTCCGCTGCTGATCGGCGGCGCAACGACCAGCCGCCAGCATACGTCGGTGAAGATCGCGCAGGAGTTCAGCCAGCCGGTTGTCCACGTGCTCGACGCGTCGCGTGCGGTGGACGTCGTCTCCAGCCTGCTCAGCCCTCAGCAGAAGCCGGGGTTCGACGCGGCCAACCGCCGCGACCAGGAGAAGATCCGGCAACAGCATGCCGCGCTCAAGCAGCGGCCGCTGCTGTCATGGGCGGCCGCCCAGGCCAACCGGCGGCGTTTCGACTGGTCCGCGGCCGGCACCGCGAAGCCGGCCTTCACCGGTGCACGCCTTCTGGACGACGTGGCGCTCGAAGATCTGGTGCCGTATATCGACTGGACGTTTTTCTTTTCAGCCTGGGAGCTGAAGGGCCGTTTCCCTGCGGTCCTCGATCATCCTCAGTACGGCGCCGCCGCCCGGGAACTCTACGGACATGCGCGTACGCTGCTCGATCGCATCGTCCGCGATCGCCTGATCACGCCGCGCGGGGTCTACGGGTTCTGGCCCGCATGTACGGACGGCGACGACATCGTGCTCGAAGGAGGGCCGGCCTTCAACATGCTGCGGCAGCAGGAACAGATGGCGCCCGGCACGCCCAACCTGTCGCTGGCGGACTTCATCGCCCCCCGCGACAGCCGCACAGCCGACTTCATCGGCGCCTTTGCCGTTACGGCCGGCCACGGTGTGCCCGAGCTGGTGGCCGGATTCGAGCGCGATCACGACGACTACCACGCCATCATGGTGAAAGCGCTGGCCGACCGCCTCGCCGAAGCCTTTGCCGAGTACCTGCATGCCCGGGCCCGCCGCGACTGGGGTTACGGCCTCGACGAGCAGCTCACGGGCGACGACCTGATCGCGGAGCGGTATCGCGGCATCCGGCCGGCCTTCGGCTACCCCGCATGTCCCGATCACACTGAAAAGGGCAAGCTCTTCGAGCTGCTCGATGCGGACCGCGCCGGCATCACCCTGACTGACAGCTTCGCGATGGCGCCGGCGGCGTCCGTCAGCGGCCTCTATTTCGCGCACCCGAGGCGCGGTATTTCACCGTCGGCCGGATCGGCCGCGATCAGGTCGAGGACTACGCGCGACGAAACGGCAGACCCTCGCCGAGGCCGAACGCTGGCTGGCGCCAAATTTGTCGTACGAGCCTGTCGGCGTCTGAACCCACCGCGGCCCATGGAATAACCGGATTCGATCCGTTATGCTTCGGCTCCCGTTCCAGGGATTTTCATGCAACGCCTTCGCTGCATCTGATCGCTTCGAGGAGCCGCCTATGACAGCCGACGATTTCTTTCAGTTCGCCAAAAAGCACCAGGCCGAGATGGTCGACCTGAAGTTCGTGGACATGCTGGGTTCGTGGCAGCACTGCTCCTACCCCGTCGACACGCTCGACACGGGCACGTTCAAGGAGGGCCTCGGTTTCGACGGTTCGTCGATCCGTGGCTGGATGGGCATCCATGAATCCGACATGCTGGCCGTCCCCTATGCCGACACCGCCCGGCTCGATCCGTTCTTTGCCAAGCCGACCGTCAGTGTCATCGCCAACATCGTCGACCCGGTGACCGGGAAGGACTTCAGCCGTGATCCGCGGCACATCGCCCGGAAGGCGGAAGCGTATCTGAAGGAATCGGGCATCGCCGACACCTGCTTCATTGGACGGAAGGGGATGGACGCCGAGTCAGTTGTAGTCGGTAGTTGGTAGCCGGTAGCTCGGCTTCGAGGTTCCCTGACTACCGGCTACAGACTACCGAACCAACTAGCGAGCGACCGGAAGGTGAATCAGGAAACGCTCGCCGCCGTGCGTCGTTGACACGCGCATGAAGTCGCCGCCCTTGAGGAGCTCGACCCGGGGCCGCGCGCTCGAACCTCCGCTCGTTCCGCCGCTTGTCCCGACCGGCGCGGCCTGGCCCGGCATCAGCTCGGCGATGTCGCGCGCCATCACCATCCCGTTGGCGACAAACTCGACATACGTCTGGGCGTCTGGCGATTGTCCGGGGAGCGGCGTGGCATGGTCGCCGGTATCTCGAATCTCATACGTGCCGGGTTGAAGCATCTTGCCACCGGCCATCACCGGCTGGGTGATGCGGACCGTCCCGAGCGAGGACGCCGTATGGTGCGCCAGAGCGGGGGCGGCGGCCACTACGACAAGCGCGAGACAGGCAGTTATCATTCTTGTCATGGCTGACCTCTCCCGGGGATGTTTAGCAAGACACATGCCCCCCACAGCGCTGAGGCTGTATAGTGCTCTTGCCCCAGCGGCTACGGAGCGATAGTGGAATACCTGATCAAGCAATATCCCCTCGACCCAGGCGCGCTCGAGATTCAGTACATCGAGGAATATTTCGGCGAGTTTCCCCGCAAGAAAACGGCGCATGAAATCAGCAGCCGGCTGAAGGATCGCGAATTTCTCATCCTGATGGCCGAGGCCTCGCTCGGCGACGACGCGGGGACGGTCGTGCCGGTGGCATTCAAGGTCGTCCATGAGCTGCGCGCACTCGAGGCGGAGCCGAAACTCAAGGACCTTGTCGCCCGCCTGAAGGACTGCGTCCGCTTCGACGGCCGCAAGGTGCTCTACAGCTGGATCGGGGGGACGCGCCGCGACTGGCGCGGCCAGGGCCACTTTCGCGCCCTGACCGAGGAATCTGAAGCGTGGGCGCATTCGTCTGGTTTTCACGAGGTCGTCGTCAAGACCAAGAACAAGTTCTACGACATGCGCGGCACGCTCGACCAACTCGAGTTCGACGTGGTGAAGTACGAAATCCACCCGTCCGACAACCGCGAATCAAAGGTCTACCTCAGCAAGCAGCTCACCTCCGACGTCGTTCGCGCGCACACCAGCACGCGCACCGTCGTCTACGCCGACTGAGCCCGTGGCGAACGTCGCGTCCCCACGGGTGCTGAACATCGCGGACCTGCGGCGGCTGGCGGAACGCCGGCTTCCCCGCGTCGTTTTCGACTACATCGACGGGGGCGCCGACGGCGAGGTCACGCTTGGCGAGAACTGCCGGGTGTTCGACCGCGTAACGTTCCGCCCCCGCCATGCGGTCGCCACACCCCGTTGCGATCTCGCCACCACGGTGCTGGACACGCCGGTCCAGATTCCGTTTCTCCTGGCGCCGGTCGGCAGCAGCCGCATGTTCTGGCCGCGCGGCGAAGAAGTGGCGGCGCGCGAAGCTGGAAAGGCCGGCACGATCTACGCGCTGTCGACGCTCTCCGGCTGCCGCATGGAGGACGTCAGGCAGGCGACGTCCGGGCCGGCATGGTATCAGCTGTATCTCGTCGGCGGCCTCGACGCGGCGCGGGCCGCCATCGATCGCGCGCGGGCAGCGGGCTTCTCAGCGCTCGTGGTCACCATCGACACTCCCGTGTCCGGCATGCGCGAGCGCGACTTGCGCAACGGCACGAAGGAGCTGCTCGGGCGGGGCATGCCGATGATGCGCTACTTGCCGCAACTGCTGTCGCGTCCGCGATGGCTGGTTGATTTTCTCGGCGACGGCGGGATGATGTCGTTCCCCAATGTCGTCGTCCCCGGCCAGGGAGCGCACCCCTACGCCGACATTACCGTGGCGCTCGAACAAACAACAGTGACGTGGAAAGACTTCGAATGGATTCGAAAGGCGTGGGGCGGACCGGTGCTCGCCAAGGGCGTGCTGACCGGCGACGACGGCCGCAGGGCGGTGGACGCCGGGGCGGCCGCGGTGATCGTGTCGAATCACGGCGCACGCCAGCTGGACTGCGTGTCGCCGACGCTCCGCGCGCTCCCCGAAGTGGTCGACGCGGTGAGCGGGCGCGCCGAGGTGCTGTTCGACGGCGGCGTCCGGCGCGGCAGCGATGTCGCCAAGGCGCTGTGCCTCGGCGCCAAAGCGGTCCTGATCGGCCGCGCCTACGCGTACGGCCTGGGCGCCGCGGGCGGCCCCGGCGTGGCACGGGCGATCGATATCCTGCGGACCGACCTCATTCGTACAATGAAGCTGCTTGGCTGCGCCTCGGTCGTGGATCTGGATCGATCGTACGTTGACGTTCCGTACGAATGGGACTCCGAACGTCGGCCGGCGCGGGCGATCTGAGATCGACGAAACGTCGCACGAAACTCGGATGCAGATCTATCTCATCGACGGGACCTACGAACTGTTCCGGCACTTCTACGCCCTGCCCTCCGCCCGCGACGAGCGCGGCCGGGAGGTGGGCGCCGTGCGCGGCGTAATCACGTCAATTCTGTCGATGATCAGTGCCGGCGCCACTCACATCGGTGTGGCAACCGATCACGTGATCGAGTCGTTCCGCAACGACATGTGGGCCGGCTACAAGACGGGCGACGGGATCGAGCCCGACCTCCTGGCGCAGTTCGGTCTGCTCGAAGACGCATTGTCCGAGCTCGGCATCGTGGTGTGGCCAATGGTTGAGTGCGAAGCCGACGACGCGCTCGCGGCTGCAGCGGCCAAGGCCGCCCTGGACCCGCGAGTGGAGCGCGTCATCATCTGCACGCCCGACAAGGACCTCGCGCAGTGCGTGCGAGGCACGCGCGTGGTACAGATGAATCGCCGCACGCGCGCGATCTTCGACGAGGAGGCCGTCGTGGCGAAGTTCGGCGTACGGCCGACGTCGATACCGGACTACCTCGCGCTCGTCGGCGACGCCGCCGACGGCTATCCGGGCCTGGCAGGCTGGGGCGCGAAATCCACGGCAGCCGTGCTGGCAAAGTACGAGCACCTCGAAGCGATTCCCACGGACTGGCGAACCTGGGGCGTCAACGCCGCCAATCCTGGCGCGCTGGCACACACACTGGCGGCCGAGCGTGACCGCGCATTCCTGTTTCGCGACCTCGCGACGCTCCGAACCTCCGTCCCGTTATTCGATCTCGTCGACGACCTGCGCTGCACGGCCGCTTCCTCTGCCGCAACGTAACGGAGGCCCCGAAGCCCGAAGGTCTTTGAACGCGCTGTCAATCCATGCGGGTGGTCAGCACGATTTTCCCGATGTGCTCGCTGGACTCCATCAGCCGGTGCGCGGCGGCGGCATCGTCCAGCGGAAAGGCGCGATAGATCACCGGCTTCACCCGCCCTGCCTCGAGCAGCGGCCACACCTCGCGCCGTAACGCCTCGGCAATGGCGCCCTTCTCCACGACGGTCCTCGCACGCAGTGTCGATCCGGTCACCGTCAGGCGCCGGCGAAGCACCTCGCCCAGGTCCACTGACGCCATCGTCTTACCCCCCATCAGGCCAATCTCGACGAGCCGGCCGCCGACGGCGAGCGCGGCGATGTTCCGGGCGAAATAGTCGGCGCCGACGATGTCGAGGATGAGGTCGGCGCCGCGGCCGCCGGTCAGCTCTTTCACGACGGCCGCGAAGTCCTCGGTCCGATAGTTGATGCCGCGCTCGGCGCCGAGCGCCTCAATCGCACGGCACTTCTCGTCCGACCCCGCGGTCGCGAAGACGCGCGCGCCGCGGGCAAACGCGAGTTGAATTGCGGTCGTGCCGATCCCGCTCGTGCCGCCGTGGAAGAGCGCCGTCTCCCCCGACACCAGACGACCGCGATCGAAGACGTTCGTCCAGACGGTGAAGAACGTCTCGGGCAGGGCCGCTGCCGCGACGAAATCGAGCCGGTCGGGAGCAGGCAGGCACTGCGGCGCGGGCGCGACGCATCGCGTCGCATAGCCGCCGCCGCTGACCAGCGCGCAGACGCGAGCGCCGCGCTCCCAGTTCCGGACACCGTTCCCGATCGCAGCAACGGTTCCAGCCACCTCGAGCCCGGGAATGTCGCTGGCACCAGGCGGCGGCGGATAATGCCCGCGGCGCTGGAGGATGTCAGGTCGATTAATTCCGGCGGCTTCAACGGCGATCAGCAGCTCGCCGTCTGCCGGCACCGGATCGGGACGTTCGACCGGTATCAGGACCTCCGGACCACCGAAAGCCGCGATCTCGATGCACCGCATTCAGCGCGCTCGCGGCGTCAAGCCCGACGGCAGCCGCGGCGACGAGATGAGGCGCGCGAACTCCTCCCACCGCTTCGCCGGATTTTCCGGGGTGCCGCCCCTCGCTTCGACATGCGCGGCGACCATGTCCTTCCCAAGGTTGTAGTTGACGACGTAGCTGCGGTACTGGTCGATGAAGCGGATGCGCTGCTCGGCGCGGGGGCGGGAATACAGGCCGTACCTTTCGAGCCAGTCGGCGGCGCCGCCCGCATCGATTTGCCCGTTGAGATACCGGCGCGCCGCTTCGTTACCGGCGTACGAGAGGCGCTCCACAAGCGTCAGGACGTCGTAGTAGCCTGCCGCCATGTCGGCGTTCAGCTGCGCCGCCGGAAACAGCACCCGCCGTTCGAAGTCGAGGCGCTCGCTGCGGGGGAATGCCACGTCGATGCCGAAGTTCGCGGTGCCTTCCGCGATCAGCGACTGCGGCGAGAACAGCGGATAGACCGAAAATTCCACCCACCCGCGATCGCGCACCAGGTTCTTCTCGAGCAGCACGTTGTAGACGTGATGTCCCGGATAGCCTTCGTGGCACGCCAGGTCGATGGCGCGGTCGATGTAGATCGGCAGGTCCGTGTTGACCTGGATCAGGCTGCGGTAGTTCCCTTGGTACCAGTTGTAGCCGCTCCAGCTCTTGCCCGTGACGTACTCCACCGTGAAACTCTCACCGGGCGGAAGCTGAATGTGCTGCAGCGTCCGGCTGCGGCAGCCGTCGATCGCCGCCTTGAAGACGGCATCGAGTCGATCGCCCTGGATGATGAACTGCTTCCGGAACTCGTCGTAACGCTCGACCAGCGGGCCCTTCCCCGGCAGCTTCGCGTCCAGTTCGCCCAGCACGCCGGCGAACTCGGCTTCGGTGTGCATGGGCGCGACGGCGTCGTAGAGGGCTTTGGATTCTTCGTCGAAGCTCAGTCGGGTTCCGGTGAGCATCGCCGCCCGGGCACGCAGCGCCTCGAGCTGGCGGGCGAGATACACGTGGCGAAGACGCGGGAGCTCGTCGGCAGTCTCCGGCGGCGCGGCCGCCGCGATGTCTGTCGCCAGCATTCCGGCGTCGGCGGTAATCCCCTCGAGCGGACGCTTCTCCGCCTCGGCCTGCATGCGCCATTCGGGCGGCCCGTAATACGCGTCGACGTAATCCGGGTCGTGCTGTCCCATCGCCAGCACCAGCCGGACATATCGCTCACCCAGCGTGTTCATGTCGGTGTCCTGCGCGCATACCACCGCCGCCGCGGCGGCGACGGCCACAAGAAAAACCCTCATGCGCGGTACCTCTCTCTGATCGTCGGTATCAGGTAGTCGTCGAAGGCGCGCGCGAAGTCGTAGCGCGGCGCGAAACCCCAGTCGCGGCGCGCGGCGGTGTCGTCGACCTCGGCAGGCCAGGAGTCGACGATCCGCTGCCGCTTGATATCCGTTTCCCACTTCACGTCGGCGCGCGGGAACGCCCGCGTCACCACTTCGCAGATTTCCTCGGCGGTCGGACTGAACGCGGTCAGGTTATACGCCGTCCGCGTCAGGCGATCGCGCGGCACCACCGCCAGCCGCAGCAGCGCCTCGATCGCGTCTGGCATCGCCATGAACGGGATGCGCGTGTCCTTCCGGACGAAGCAGCGAAACGGCTCGCCGCGGGCGGCCGCGTGAATCATCTCCGGGGCGTAGTCGGACGTCCCGCCCGACGGCATCGTCAGCGCCGAAATCAGGCCGGGAAATCGTACGCACCGGAAATCGACGCGGCCGGCGGTGGTGTCGGCCGCGAGCTGCTTGTAGTGGTGCGCGTAGTACCGCCCGAGATGCTCGCAGTACAGCTTGTTGCACCCGTACATCGTCATCGGCGTGTTCCACTCGTCCTCGCGCACGCGCTTGGCGCGCGTCTTGGTTTCGAGGTCCGGCAGCCCATACGCGGCGATGGACGAGGGATACAGGAAGACCACCGGGCGACCGTGCGACTCCCCTTCGTGATGCGAGAACTCGAGCAGGTTGAGCGTGCCTTCGACGTTCACTTCATGGGCGCTGATCGGCGTGAACTCGGCACGAGTCGAGAGCAGCGCGGCGAGGTGGAAGACGAGGTCAATCTCGAACTCGGCGAGCATCCGCTCGAGCAGGCCGGTGTCGGTGATGGAGCCGGTGAACTCGCGGCGCACGAGCCGGGCCAGCGCCGGCTCGAGCGGCGCGATGTCAACGGTGACGATCGACCGGCCGGTCTCGGCCAACCGGGTGATCAGGCCGTGACCGATTTCGCCGTTGGCGCCGGTGACGAGAACAGACGACGCCCGCATGCCGAGCTACCCAACTACCCAGCAACCCGCCAACCTAGGTGCGCATGTGATCCGGCTGCCAGGTAGAAATCGCCCGCTTGATCTGATCGGCTGTCATGTTTTCGGCCGCCGCCCGCTGCAGCAGTCCCGGCAGCTCCGAGTCCGAGGCAAACCGCAGCGCGATGATCTGGCGGAGCGACACGCCGCCGAGATCGGCCTCACGGCCGAGCCGGGCGAGGCGCGTCTGCATTTCGAGGCGGATGATCCGGTCCTGCAGCTTGAGCGAGAACTGGCGCACGGTGAAAACCGCGACCAACGCCGCGTAGGCCAGGAGCAGCAGCGCGACATTCAACCGCGTGGGGGAGGTGATCGTCACCCACGCCATCAACCCGAGCGCCAGCAGAGCCGCGATCGCCCCGGTGGACCAGAGCCGTGGCCGATGCCTGTGATTTGCGTAGGTCTGCGTCTCCATGCTTCCTCCCGTTACGAGTCGCCGTCGAGCAGATCGCCGAGCCCGCCCAGGATCGAGCCGCCTTCACGCCGGCTGCCGCCCGCCGAGGGGGCGGCCTTGTAGATGCGGTCGGCCATGCGGCTGAACGGCAGCGACTGGAGCCACACGCGGCCGGGGCCGGTCAACGTCGCGAAGAACAGTCCTTCGCCGCCGAACAGCGCCGTCTTGATCTTGCCGACGTACTCGATCTCATACCGCACCGAAGGCTGCAGGGCGACGAGGCACCCGGTATCGACGCGCAGCGTTTCGCCGGCGCGCAGTTCGAGGGCATGGACGGTGCCGCCGGCATGGACGAACGACAGCCCGTCGCCGGCAAGCCGCTGCATGATGAATCCCTCGCCGCCGAACAGGCCGACGCCAATCCGCCGCTGGAACGCGATGCCGATCGAGACGCCGCGGGCCGCGCAGAGGAACGAGTCCTTCTGGCAAATCAGCTCGCCGCCAAGCTGCTTGAGATCCATCGCCAGGATCTTGCCGGGATACGGCGCGGCAAAGGCAACCTGCTGCTTGCCAGACCCTGGTTGGTGAACACCGTCATGAACAGGCTTTCACCCGTGATGAGCCGTTTGCCGGCGCCGAGCAGCGCGCCCATCACGCCGGAACGCTGCGCGCCGCTGCCGTCGCCAAAGATGGTTTCCATCTCGATGCCCGGCGTCATGTACATCATCGACCCCGCTTCGGCGACGGCACTCTCGCCGGGATCGAGTTCGACTTCCACGAACTGCATGTCGCTTCCGAGGATGCGGAAGTCGACTTCGTGCGCAGTGGCCATTGTCCTCCTCAGGCGGGTCTAAAGACCCGCCTCTACATCCGGCCCGGGGGGACCCGCCTCTACATATCACCCGTAGAGGCGGACCTTCAGGTCCGCCTGACCAACCTTCAGGCCCGCCTGATCAAATCGCCGTTCCGACGCGAGACGGCGGCATCGCAGGCTTCTCGGGCTCCGGCGTGAAATCCTCGCCCGGATTGATGAACCGATCGGTCTCGAACTTGTACTGCTTGTCGTGGAGCTGGCGGTACCGCCCGTTCAGGGCCAGCAACTCGGCGTGCGTGCCGCGTTCGACGATTTCGCCCGCCTCGAGCACCAGAATCTGATCCGCGCTGCGAATCGTGGACAGCCGGTGCGCAATCACGAACGTCGTCCGGCCGGTTCGCAGCTGGCGGAGACCGTCCTGGATCATCTGCTCGCTCTCGCTATCGAGGCTCGAAGTGGCTTCGTCCAGGATCAGGATCCGGGGATTGGCAAGGATCGCGCGCGCGATCGAGACACGCTGGCGCTGGCCGCCCGAAAGCTTGATCCCGCGCTCTCCCACCACCGTGTCGTATCCCTGGGGAAACTGCATGATGAACTCGTCGCAGTGCGCAATACCGCAGGCGTCCTTGATCTCCTCGAGCGTGGCGCCGGGCTTGGCATAGCCGACGTTCTCGGCGATCGTGCCGTCGAAGAGGAAGTTGTCCTGGAGCACCGAGGCGAGCTGTTCGCGGTAGTCCATCAGCTTCAGATCCGCCAGGTCACGGCCGTCGATGAGCACCCGGCCCTTGGTCGGGCGGTTGAACGCCATGACGATGCTGATGAGGGTGCTCTTGCCGGACCCGCTCGAGCCAACCAGTGCGGTGGTCGTCCCGGGGGCCGACCGGAAGGTCACCCCGCGCAGGACGGGCTGGCCGGGAGTGTATTCGAACCAGACCTGCTCGAACGCCACGTCGCCCCGGATGCGATCGAGGGACTGCCGCCTGGCGTCCTCGTCCGTCTCGGTCGGCATGTCGAGGATCTCGCGAATGCGATCGAGTCCGGCGAGCGCCTCGGTGAGCTGCGTGCCGATCGAAGCGATCGAGACGAGCGGCGCGGCCACCAGGCCGATGAAGAAGATGTACATGATCAGGTCGCCCAGCGTCATCTCGCCGGCGACGATCGCGCGCCCGCCGAAGAAGATCATCAACACACCGATGATGCCGACGACGACCGTGCTGCCCGCGGTGGTGGCCGACACGCCGGTCATCGACTTCGCCACGTTCCGGAACAGGCGGTGCGCGCCCTTGGTAAAAACGATCTCCTCACGCTTCTCTGCGGTGTAGGACTTGACGATGCGGATGCCGCCAAGGGCCTCGGTGAGGCGGCCGGTGACTTCGGCGTTGATCTTGCCGCGTTCGCGGAAGAGCGGGCGGAGTGTCCTGAAGGCGTAGGCCATGCCGCCGCCGAAGATGCCGAGCACGATCAGGGTGATCGCCGTGAGCCGCCAATTCAGCCAGAACAGTACGCCCATGCCGAGGACGGCCGTGACCAGGCCACCGGCGAGTTGCACGAGTCCCGTACCCACAAGGTTCCGCATGCCGTCCGCGTCCGACATGATGCGCGAGATGAGGACGCCGGTCTGGGTGGAGTCGAAGTAGCGCACCGGCAGCCGCATCACGTGCGCCTGCACGCGCTTGCGCATGTCGGTGATGGCGCGCTGCGCCGCGACGCCCAGGATCTGCGAGAGCCCGAACGAGGTGACGGCCTGGACCACCGTCGCCGCGCCAGCCGCCAGGGCGAGTGGCAGGAGCAGGTCGGTGCGGTTATTGCCAATAACCTCGTCGATCAGCCACTTGGAGGACGCCGGGAGGACCAGGCCCGCGAGCCGGCTGACGAGCATGAGCAGCAGGCCGAGCCCGAGGCGGCGGCGATGGGCCCAGACGAGCTCGCGAGCCTCGCGCCACGCGGCGGCGGCGGTGACTTTCTTCTTCTTGCCCGATTCCATCGAGAACGAGCCCACGATACTACGGCCGCTGCGCTCGCCGGTCTGATTGACGCGCAGATTCAGGTTCGCCATGCGATAAGATGAGGCCTCGAAACCAGGGCTTCGGACGACAGGATGAGCGATACGACGACACGCGGAATCAGAATCCAGGTCACCTCACAGTACCTTTCAGATCGCAGCTCTCCAAAGGACAGCCAGTACCTGTTCGCCTATCACGTCAAGATCTCGAATGTCGGGACCGAGACGGCGCAGCTCGTGTCGCGCGAATGGATCATCACGAGCGCGGAAGGCGACGTCGAGCGCGTGAAGGGGCCCGGCGTCGTCGGCGAAAAGCCCGTGCTACAGCCGGGCGGCGCCTTCGAGTACACCAGCTATTGTCCTTTGAAAACCAACGTCGGGTCGATGCAGGGCAGCTACCAGATGGTGACGGCGGGCGGCGAGCGCTTCGACGCGCAGATCGCGCCGTTTACCCTCGCGGTTCCCCACGCGCTGAATTAGAGGCCGAACTGGCGGAGATGATGGTCGACGTGGCCATATCCCCACAATAGCCACTCGTCGCGCGTCAACGCGCCGAAGGCCGGATGCCGGGCGAAGGGCAAGCCCGGCTGCACGAAGCGCCGGATCAGACCCAATACCCTGGCCCGATCGCGCGCAAACTCAGCGGGCCGCGTCCCGCGCCGGCGTGGATCGATTTCCGGCCTGGTCGGAAATCCGCGAGGCCAGGGCGCCGACGTGTGCAGCGCGATCCACTTGATGACGTTGCGCGACCACCACGTATCCACCGGCGACGCCTGACGCTCCCCCAACACGACCAGGAACGAATCCGACAGGTGGCACAGCATCTCGGGCGCGGTCATCGCTCCCCACCGCCGCTGCGTGTCCGGCTCCAGGCGCCCGATTCGCGTGATCAGTTCCTCGACGGTGCCGGGTGTTTCAAGCGATCGATATGGGCGCATGCAGGCGTGCTGGACGGCTCACTGGCCTAAGCCGACGGCAATTGGAAGTGCGGATTCTCGATCAGACCGATCCTGTTGCCAAATGGATCGCTCACGGTCGCAACCTTGATCCCTTCACCAACATCCCGCGCGGCCGACACCAGCGACGCACCGGCGCCGACGAAGTGCCGGACGGCGGCATCGATCTCGGCCACCCGCCAGTACGCCACGCCGCCGCCAGGGCCGGCCTGACCGGCCGGATCCGGATCCAGTCCCAGCTCGTAGCCGGCAATGTTGAACCCGACATAGAACGGCTGGTCGAAATAGGGTGTCTGCTGGAATGCCGTCGAATACCACGCCTTGGCGCGACCTAGATCGGGTACGCGGTAGATGACCGTGCCGAGTCCCTTGACCATGTGCGTCATCGTACGACAGGAACTCGAATCATGAATACACGCCAGGGCACGACGGCACAGGCAGCCATGATGGCGAACAGGGGAAAAGTGAGAAGCAAAACTGCGCCGACCTCTGCCGCGGCCCAGAGGGATCGCGCGGCTGGACGGCCAAGCCCGAGCGCGTCGACGGCGACCGACATTGGCATGCTCCACAGCACGCGCTGTGCAATCAGGCACGCCGCCACAACAAGAACGCCCACCGCGATACCTGTTTCGCCCCTGAGACTGCCAAGCGCGGTGGCGCTGCCGTGAAGCAGCAGGAAAATCGCCGCCACGCTCAGAACCAGCGTCGGCCAGAAAAACCGGGATTCGCTACGCACTCGCGGGGATGCGGAAAGGCGGCGGCTGCGCGCCGTCGACGTCGGTGAACCCGTACTCGCGCGCGAGCGTGCCGACCTCCAACAGTTGACCCGACTTCTCCATCACCCGCTCGTCTGACGCCAGTGCGACGAGCGCACGGCCCAGATACGTGGTCGTCTCCTTCGGGCCGCCAGGGCCGTCGAGGGCCTCCAGCGCGCCGGCACGGCGGAAGGCCTCGACGACGCGTTCCGTCTTCATGAAACCAGGCGCCACCGCCAGTGCGGCGATGCCGTGCTCGCGCAGCTCCTGCGCGAGAGCCCACGCCATGCGGGCGACGGCGTTCTTCGCCAGGTCGTAGAAAAGATTACGCAGGTAGGGCAGCGGCGCGAGGTTCGCCGTCGTGCTCACGATGAGCCCGCGGCGCCGAGGCAACATCAACGGCACGGCCAGGCGGCTGGCCGTGAGATGCGCGCTGACGCCGGCCGTGAACATGGCGTCCCACTGGTGAAGGGATTGTTCCCAGAACGGCACCAGCGGCAGCGGACGACAGTCGCTGTTCTCGTAGCCGCCCCACACGTTGTTGACGAGCAGGTGCAGCCTCCCGTGATCGGCGCGGATGCGATCGAACAGCGATTCGACGTCCGTGTCCACGGTGTGGTCGCAGCGAACGGCGATGCCGCGCCCGCCCCGGGCCGTCACATCGCGGGCGGTCTCGTCGATCGTGCCCGGCACGCCGTCCGTCGTTGGACCTCCGACGATGCTGCGACCGGTTACATACACCGTGGCGCCGGCCGCACCAAGCTCGAGGGCGATGCCGCGGCCTCCACCGCGGCTGGAACCGGTGACGAGCGCGACGAGGTTGTTCAGATCTGCCATGAGTAGCCGCCTGTCAGCCGCGCTGCCAGAAGCTGCAGCACATCCTCACAGCGTGTGAGTTCAGGCCACGGCATCGCCTGCGGCACACTCCGCACGAACCAGGCAGCGCGGCACGCCCGAAGACCGGCCTGTTCTGCCCCGGCGAGCTCATCGTCACCGCCGTCCCCGATGTAGATCGTCGTCTCCGGTTGAACTCCAAGCCGGCGAAGGGCACGCAGGTAGATTTCGGGGTCGGGCTTCGCGACGCCCTCGTCGCATGAGAAGGCGGTGCAATGAAACGCCGCCGCGAGCGAACAGCCGGACCAAGGAAGCACATCTTCCTTGAACCCGTTGCTGATCACCCCGAGCCGGACATTACGCCGTACCAATTCGGCAATCAGCGCGGCGACCTGATCATCGGGACGGGCGCAGGCGACGGTCTTTTCCGTGACTCGTTGCTGACGGATTCTCTGGATAGCCACAGCGTCGGCGGTGCCCGTGAGGGTCTGGGAAATCTCGGTCAACGCGCCGGTAAAGGACAACTCCCCAACGACGATCCGCGGACGCCGCGCCTTCCATTCCGTACGGTAGGCCTGCCGCTCGAGTCCGAGCGGCGCGAAGAGCGACGATGCACGCGTCGGCGCGACCGGAGATTCCGTGATCAGTGTTTCGTACAGATCAAACAGGACGGCGTCGATCATTGGACGTGACCCAACGCTAATCCAGGTGTGCACGCTCCGAATCGCCCATCTCGACCTTGCCCGCAGGAAAATACTCCTTCCATCGGCGCGTGACCAGCTGGGCGATGTCCTCCCGGCACGTCAGTTCCTTGGGAAACCCTGGCTTCAAACGAGCGTCGATCACGACAGGTCCGCGATAGGCGATGTGATTGCGGACGATGCGGCGTTCAGCCGCATGAATGTCGGCAGCGGGCTCGAACCGCGTAAAGGTGGTCCAGAGGAAGTTCATCGGGCTGGCCGCCGCACGGGCCGGCTGATCGGTGAGCACCACGAGCGGCCAGTCGCGGAACGCCGCGTCAGCCGCGAGCCTGGCGGCGGCGCCCCGATCGGCTTCGAACCCCGGGACGCCCACGACCAGGCATCCCCCGCAGAAGACGCGGACATCACTGACGCCCGAAGGCAGAGTCACGGCGCTGAACTGTCGCGGCAACTCGCGCACCGGATCGCCGAGGCCAAGCCACACGCCCTTCGACCCTTCGTTGACCGCCGGACCCGTGTAGTCGAGCGTATCCATCGACAGGTTCGAGAAGACGTACAGGTCGGTCTCTGAATTCGTCCGCGCCAGGATGTGTTCGAGCGTCTTGCGAAAGTCGCGCACATCGACGTCACGATCGGTGACGAGCAGGAATTTCGTCAGCGAGAGCTGCCCTTCGCCGAGGATCCGGAACGCGCTTGCCATCGCTTCGCGCCGGTAGCGTTGTTTGACGACGGCGGCGGCGAGCGAATGGTACCCAGTCTCGCCGTACGACCAGAGGCGCTCGACCGCGGGCATGACGAGCGGAAAGAGCGGCGAGAGCAGGTCCTGCAGCAGGTCGCCGATGAAGAAATCCTCCTGCCTGGGCTTGCCCACGACGGTGGCCGGGAAAATGGCATCGGCTCGATGCGCGATCCGCTGCACCTCGAACACCGGATAGTCGTGTTGGAGCGAGTAGTAGCCGTAGTGGTCGCCGAAGGGACCTTCGGGCTGGCGCGTGTGCGGCGGCACCTCCCCGATCAGCGCGAACTCGGCGGTCGCCATCAGCGGGTGCGGCCCGTAGCCGTGCACCTGCGGCAGCCGCTCTCCCGCGATGAGCGAGGCGAGCAGCAGTTCCGGCACGTTCTCGGGAAGCGGGGCCACCGCCGCGAGGATCATCGCGGGTGGGCCGCCCAGGAACACGGTCGCAGGGAGCCGCTGGCCGCGCGCCTCGGCGACGGCATAGTGATACCCCCCTCCCTTCCCGATCTGCCAGTGCATCCCCGTCGTCCTCTGGCTGTGCACCTGCATGCGGTACATCCCGAGGTTGTGGCCGCGGCGATCGGGATGGGTGGTGTAGACGAGAGGGAGGGTGATGAACGGCCCGCCGTCTTCGGGCCAGCAGGTCAGCGCGGGCAGCCGATCGAGCCGGACGGTCGCAGTGTTGCGTTCGACGATGGGGCCTTTTGCGACGCGCCGGGTGCCGAGTTTGATCAACTCACCGGCGACGTCGCGCGCACCCCACAGGCCGGCGGCGCTGGGCGGCAGCAGCGTCTCAGCGAGCTCGACGAGCCGGCGGACGAGACGCACGGGCCGTTCGCCGAAGGCCAGCTCCGCCCGCCGGGCCGTGCCAAAGAGATTGGTGACGAGCCGGAAATCAGAAGCCGCGACGTTGGTGAAGATCAGCGCCGGGCCGCCGGCCGCGATTACGCGCCGATGAATTTCCGCGGCTTCGAGACGCGGATCGACCGCCGCCTCCACCGTGACGACGTCGTCATCACGGCGGAGCCGGTCGAGGAATGCCCGCAGATCCGGAAAAGACAACTAGGTCGTCGCGGCCTTTTCGGAATCGGCGCTCGGTCCGTAGATATCCGGGACCTTCGATCCCATCGCACGCAGGTAGGCGGCAAGCTGGCCGCGGTGATGGACGCTGTGGTTGTTCGCGAAGCCGATGAAGCGGACGCGGGGCCACTCGAACATGCCGAAGAAGCTGAGCGGCTCGACCAGCTTGTCGCCCGGGAGCCCGCGCAGCGCCCGGAGTTTCTCCGGGAACGTCTTGTTGTAGAACGCCTCCAGGTCGGCGGCGTTCTTGAACTGGGCTTCGGCCTGCTTGACGCCCTCAGGGTTCCAGTCGAACTTGCCGTTGATGATGCTGTCGATGAACCAGACGTCGGCCGTGGCGATGTGGGTTGCGATCTCCCAGGCGGTTCGCGACTTCGCGTCGGGCTTGTATTCGCGGTTGCCGTTGCCGACCGCGCTGAGCACCTGGCAGGTGCCGCGGGCCTCGCCCTCCCAGACGGTGATCATCATGTCGGCGGCGGCTTTTGCGTGTTCGGGATTCATATGACCTCCACGGCAGGTCCGCGTCGCGCAGCCTGCCCTACCGAGTCAGTTTGCGATACTTGATGCGATGCGGCCGGTCGGCTTCGGCGCCGAGGCGCCGCTTCCGGTCGGCTTCGTAGTCCTGGTAGTTGCCTTCGAACCACACCGCGCGGCTGTCGCCCTCGAACGCCAGCATGTGCGTGGCGATCCGATCGAGAAACCAGCGATCGTGGCTGATGACGACGGCACAGCCGGCGTAGTTGACGAGCGCTTCTTCCAGCGCGCGCAGCGTATCGACGTCGAGGTCGTTGGTCGGCTCGTCGAGCAGCAGCAGGTTGGAGCCCCGCTGCAGGAGCTTGGCCAGGTGGACGCGATTCCGCTCGCCGCCCGACAGCGTGCCGACCTTGCGCTGCTGCTGCGCGCCCTTGAAGTTGAACCACGAGACATAGGCACGGGACGGGACAGGGCGCTTCCCGACCTGCAGTTCGTCGAGTCCGCCAGTGATTTCCTCCCACACGCTCTTGTTTGGGGCCAGGGCGTCGCGACTCTGATCGACATAGCCAACCTGCACCGTCTCACCGAGCTTCAGCGTGCCCGCATCCGGCTTCTCCTGGCCGGTGATCATCCTGAACAGCGTCGTCTTGCCGGCGCCGTTGGGGCCAATCACGCCGACGATGCCGCCGCGCGGCAGGGTGAAGTTGAGGTCGTCCATCAGCAGCAGATCGCCATACGCTTTTCGAACGCCGCGCGCCTCGACGACGACGTCGCCGAGCCGGGGGCCGGGCGGAATGAAAATCTCGACCTGGTCAATCTTCTGCGCCGTATCCGCGTTGAGCAGATCTTCGTAGGCGTTGAGCCGCGCCTTGCCCTTTGATTGGCGGGCGCGGGGCGACATGCGGATCCATTCGAGCTCGCGCTCGAGCGTCTTCTGCCGCTTGGATTCGGTCTTCTCTTCCTGCACGAGCCGCTGCTGCTTCTGCTCGAGCCAGGAGGAATAGTTCCCCTTCCACGGGATGCCGGAACCTCGATCGAGCTCGAGGATCCACTCGGCGGCGTTGTCGAGGAAGTACCGGTCGTGCGTCACGGCCACGACCGTGCCCTTGTACTCCTTCAGAAAGCGCTCGAGCCAGGCCACCGATTCGGCGTCGAGGTGGTTGGTGGGCTCGTCGAGCAGGAGCAGGTCTGGCGACTTGAGCAGCAGCCGGCACAGCGCCACGCGGCGGCGTTCGCCGCCCGAGAGCGTGGCAACGTCCGCATCCGGCGGCGGGCACCGGAGGGCGTCCATCGCCAGCTCGAGCTGCGACTCGATCTCCCAGGCGTTGACCGCATCGATCCGATCCTGTACCCGCCCGAGCTCTTCCATCACCTTCTCCATCTCCGCTGGAGACAGGTCATCGCCGAGCCTGGCGTTGAGCGCGTCGAACCGCTCGAGCAGCGCCTTGGTTTCGGCCACGCCTTCTTCGACGTTGCCGAGCACGGTCTTCTTCGGGTCGAGCCGCGGCTCCTGCTGGAGGAAGCCGACGCTGATGCCGTCAGCGGGAAATGCCTCGCCGATGAACTCCTGGTCCTCGCCCGCCATGATCTTCAACAGCGAGCTCTTGCCGGCGCCGTTCAGGCCGAGCACGCCGATTTTTGCGCCGGGAAGAAACGAAAGCCAGATGTCCTTGAGAACGACGGCGTCGGGAGGATGTACCTTCCCGAGCCCTTTCATTGTGTAGATGTACTGCATCGATCCTTGGTGGGTTGCGAAACCGTGAGTATATCAGGCGCGACGGCCCGACAGTCTCAGTCAACCGCCAGATACACGCGCTCGTCGAGGGGGCTGCCGGAGATTGGCTGGAGCACGTCGCGGTACTGCCTGGTATGCGCCGCGGCGGCGTGGGCGTCGAGCGCCGCCTGGTTCGCCCAGCTCTCGACGACGGTGAAATGGTTCGCGCGCATCGCGTGCTGGAGCACGTCGAATCGCAGGTTTCCCTGCTCCTTCCGGCTGGCCTCGGCGAGCTGACCGAGCATCGCCGGAGCACCCGCCAATCCAGCGCCGCCGCCGCCGATGTCGACGTGCGAGACGACGTGGACCGTGGCGCCGGCGGCCGGCCTGGCCATCGCCACGTGGAGGGCCTTGTACGGGCGCTGGTCGTAGCCGCTGACACGCACCTTGCTCATCGCCTGCTGAAACTGTTTCGTGGCGGCGCTGCCGGCATGGCCGTCAGCCGCGCCTTGATCGCGCCACTCCTCGACGATGACGAAGTGGGCCGGGCGGCCGACCTGCTCCACGATGTCGATCCGCACGTGCCCGCCTTCTTTGCTGCTCGCGTCCCGGTACGCCTTCAGCGCGCTGACCGCGGCCGATCGCCCCGACGACATGACGTCCACATACGCAACCGCGTAGACCGTGGACTCGGCCGGCGACTGTGTGTAAAGCGGCGCCACAGCCGCGACCACCGCGAGCACGGCCAGCCAGGGACGAATCGGATGACGCATATTCTCAGCGCGCCGCCACTGGCTGCGGCACATTCTCCGGCATCAACGTGACGACGGCGTAGCGGTCCTGCGGGAAATACCTGCGGACCACCGAATGAACGTTGTCGGTCGTGAGCGAGGCGGCGCGATCGAGCCGCCTGAGGATCCCCTTCGGATCGCGCTCGAGCAGGTGCATCGCCTGCAGCGAATTGAGCCAGTAGCCGTTCTGCCGCAGCGACGTCTCGAGCTCCCGCTTCTCGGTTTCCTTGACCACGT
Source organism: uncultured Acidobacteriota bacterium (assembly GCA_963750995.1). Classification (GTDB taxonomy): domain Bacteria; phylum Acidobacteriota; class Vicinamibacteria; order Vicinamibacterales; family UBA2999; genus CAVVST01. The sequence goes on from CAVVST010000002.1 coordinate 591,527, forward strand.
TCAACTCGGTCTCGGTCGGCCCGTCGCGGCGCAGCTTCTCTACCTCCGCCATCACCACGTCAGTGAGGCGCTGGGCATTGTCGGGAGAGCTGCCGAACTGCACCGTGGTCGTGCCGTAGCCCGGCTGCGGCGAGGTGTCGGAGTAGACCACGCCCACGGAATAGGTGCCGCCCAGCTCCTCGCGCAGCAGGTCGCGCAGCCGCGACTGCAGGATGCTGGCGCCGGCGCGCAGGCGGTGGGTGTCGAGCTCGTCCAGCCCGGTGTCGGAGAAGAACATGATCGCCGTCTGGCTGCGCGGCTCCTGCCCTTTGCGTACCGTCTCACGCAGCACCATGCCCGGGAATTTGAGTTCCATGTCGCGCCCCTTCGACACGGGCTTGCCGGTCGACGGCAGCGTGGCGAGATATGTATCGAGCAGCGGCACGACCTCGTCCACCTTGAAGGCGCCAACGAAGAAGAAGGTGAAGTCCGCGGCATTTCTGAACCGCTCGGCGTAGAACGCCTGCATCCCCTCTTGGTTGAGGCGATCGACGTCCTCGGTGTGCATCGGCCGCACCGAATAATGATCCATCGTCGCAACGCTGCGGAGGCGCTCGCCGAAGACCGAGCCAGGGTTCTGCGCCTGGTTCGCCAGGTTCGCGGCCATGCGCGACTTCATGAGGTCGAATGCCTGGGGGTCGCGGTTCGGCGCGGTGAAATAGAGGTAGACCAGCTGCAGCGCTGCCTCGAGATCACGCGGGGTGCTGCCGCCAGAGATCCCGTGCGTGTAGTTGCCGATGAACGGGGAGGCGTTGGCAATGCGGCCGGCCAGCACCTTGCCCAGATCGATCGGCGTGAAACCACCGACACCGGCGACGCCGACGAGCGCGGTGCTCAGCGAGGCGTTCAGGAACTCGGCGGGCGCCGCCAGCGACGCGCCGCCCCGCGCGTAGCCGATGAACTGCACCTGGTCGTTGCGGAAATCGGTGGGCTTGAGCCACACCTCGACGCCGTTCGAGAGCGTGAGCACGGTGACCCCGAGCTCCGGAATCTCGCGCCGCGACGTGACGGCGCCAGGCGCTGGTTTCTTCGCCATCAATTCACGCCCGGCCGTCTCGTCCTTCCACGCAGTGAGCGTCGCCGTGCTGCCGGCACGCATCGCCGCGACCAGGGCCGCTTCGGTGACGGCGGCGAGACCCGACTTCTCGGGCGACGACACCAGGACGACGCGATTGGTGTCGCCCAGGAACTCGCCCGCCAGCGCGCTGACCTCGGCAACGGTGATCGTCGGCATGAACCGCCGCAGCAGCGCGAGCTCGGCATCGATGCCGGGCACCGCTTCGTCGCCGAGGAAGTGACGCAGCAGCTCGGACGCGTGTCCGCCGCTCTGCGCCTTGTCGCGCTCGTTGTAGGCGCGCTCATAGGTGGCCACCGTGTCGCGCTTGGCGCGATCGAGCTCGGCCTCGCCGAATCCGAACTGGCGGATCCGGGCAATTTCCTCTGACAGCGCCGTCAGTCCCTTCTCCACCGCGCCGTCATTCACGCGGGCGGAGACCGTGAACGACTCAACGTCGCGTCCCAGCGTTTCGCCGCCGGTGGAGGCGCGCAGGAAAGGGGCGTCCGGACGCCGCGCGATCTCGGCGAAGCGCGCGCCCGCCATGTCGTGCACGAGTCCCAGCACCATCGAGCGGCGGTAGTCGCCGACCGTGCGCAGCGCTTCGAGCGGGCGCTTGTGCGAAATGCTCACCGACGATCCCTGGGCCTCGGGGTCCGAGACGACCACGTAGCGGGTGTCCTGATGGGCCGGCACGGGGTACACCGGACGCACGGCGGGCGGCCGCGCCGGCAGCGGACCGAAGTGCGTACGGATGAGCGGTTCGACGTCGGCAGGATCGATGTCCCCCACCACGATGACCGCCATGCGGTCGGGCCGGTAGAAGTCGCGGTAGAAATCGCGGACGCGCTGCGCCGGGACGCTCTTGAGCAGCTCGGGCAGCCCGATCGGCAGTCGATCGACGTAGCGCGAGTCGCCGAAGAGACCCTCCATCTGCGCGCCCTGCATGCGGGTGCCTGCGCCCTGGCGTCCGCGCCACTCCTCGATGACGACGCCACGCTCGCGGTCGATCTCGCTGTCCTCGAGCGCAGCCCCGCCGGCGAAGTCGCTGAGCGCTTCGAAGCCTCGCGTCAGCAGGCCGTCGCGATCGGTCGGCACCTCCAGCATGTACACCGTTTCGTCGAAGCTGGTGTACGCGTTGACGTCGGCGCCGAAGCGCGACCCGATGGATTCGAGATATTTCACCAGCTCGCCCGACTTGAAATGCGTCGAGCCGTTGAACGCCATGTGCTCGAGCAGGTGCGCCAGGCCGCGCTGATCGTCGGCCTCGTCAATCGACCCGGCCTTCACGGCCAGACGTAGCAGCACGCGCGATTCAGGCTCGGTGTTGCGGCGGATGAAGTAGGTCAACCCGTTCGGCAGCGTGCCGGTGCGAACGGCGGGATCGAGCGGGAGCGGCGAGGAAAGATCCTGCGCGCTCGCGGCCGCGGTGAACAAAACCAGCAGCAGCAGGTATGCTGCGCTCATGCGGCTGAAGATACGGCGGCTGGATCCCACTATTCCTCTCCCCGGGTATGGCACCGACGAAGCGGCTGGATTCGACCTGGCGGCGGCGCATGATGTGCGGGTGGCGCCTGGACAGATTGCGCTCGTCAGGACCGGCCTGGTCATCGAGGTGCCGACCGGTCACTTCCTGGGCATTTTCGCCCGAAGCAGCACCCCACTCAAGCGCGGGCTTGATGGTGGCCAACGGCGTCGGCGTGATAGATCCGGACTATTCGGGGCCGAATGACGAAGTGATGGTGCAGGTGCTGAATTTCACCGCGTCCGAAGTGACGGTGCAACGGGGCGACCGCCTCGCCCAGGCGGTGGTCCTGCCGGCCCCCCGGGTGACGTGGGACGAGGTCAGCGAGATTCGGCAGGCGACCCGCGGCGGGTTTGGAGCGACCGGCAACTGACCGTGCACCGCATCCTCCACGTGGACATGGACGCGTTCTACGCGTCCGTTGAACAGCGCGACAACCCCGACCTCCGCGGGCGGCCGGTCGCCGTCGGCGGCGACCCCGACAAGCGCGGCGTCGTCGCCGCCGCCAGCTACGAGGCGCGGACGTTCGGCGTTCGGTCGGCCATTCCGATGGCGCGCGCCGTGCGCCTCTGCCCGTCGCTGGTGATCGTGCGGCCGGACTTCACCAAGTATCGCGCCGTGTCGCAGCAGGTCTTCGAGATCTATCGCCGCGTCACGCCGCTCGTCGAGCCGCTGTCGCTCGACGAAGCCTACCTCGACGTCACCGAGAACTCGTGGGGTGAAACGCTCGGTATGAACGTCGCGCGCCGCCTGAAGGACGAGATTCGCGCCGTCACGGGGCTGACGGCATCGGCCGGCGTGGCGCCTAACAAGTTCCTGGCAAAGATCGCATCAGGCTGGCAGAAACCCGACGGCCTGACCGTGATCGCGCCGGAACGCGTCGAGACGTTCTTGCAGGGACTTCCGGTCGACGCGTTATGGGGCGTCGGGCCCGGTCACTGCCCGGAAACTGCGGGCGCGCGGGATCGACAAGCTCATCGATGTTCGAACCGCGGATCCTGCCGTGCTGCGAGAAACGGTCGGCTCGCTCGCCGAGTGGCTGCAGCAACTCGCGCAGGGGATCGACGACCGGCCGGTCGTGTCGGAGCACGAGCCGAAGTCGTCCGGCAGCGAGAACACCTTCGCGCACGACCTGACCGACCTCGACGAGATCCGCAAAGAGATCCGGGAAATGGCCGGCGACGCCGCGGCCTGGCTGGTGCGTCACGAGCTGCTACGCCCGGACCGTCACGATCAAGGTCCGGTACCACGACTTCACGACGATCACCCGCAGTCACACCGACGCCGCGACCCGCGACACCGACAGCGTCGTGCAAACGCGCGCTCGATCTGCTGGAGAAAACCGAAGCGGGTACGAGGCCGATCCGACTGTTCGGCGTCAGCGTGCAGAACCTGAGCGCGACGCTGATGGAGCCGCCGGCAGACCCACAAGCGCGGCTGCCGTTCGAGGCTACGGAAGAACACGCACCCGCGTAACCTCGATGCGCTCGACCGGCGCTTCGCCGTTGACCGCAACCGCCTCGATCTTGTCAATCACATCGCGGCCGTCGACCACTCGCCCGAACACCGTGTATTGATTGTCGAGTCCCTGTTGGCGCGACAACACGATGAAGAACGACGAGGTGGCGCTCGCCAGGATTCTCGCCCCGCGCCATCGACAGGATGCCGCGGTCGTGCGGTGTCTTGTTGAACTCGGGTTGCATGGCGCGCACGTAAACCGTCTGCTTCTCGTCGAGCGGCTCTTTCCGGCTGGGCAGGAAGCCGCCTTGAATGACGAAGCCCTTGGCCACGCGATGGAACGCCGTGCCGTCGTAGACGCCGCTCGCCGCCATACGAAGGAAGCTGCGCACGTGGTTCGGCGCCCGGTCGGCAAACAATTCAGCCGTCATGTTCCCGATCGACGTCTCGATCACGACGCGGTGCTTCGACAGCTGGTCCGGCGTCTCGTCCGCGAACGGCTCCGGTTCGGGCGCCGGCTTATCGCGGATGGACGCCTTCTTGATCTCGATGCGCTCGGCCGGAACATTGTTCGCGTCAGACGGACTGGTGGAAATCTTCTGCGCCACGACGATCCCTTCGGCAACCCGCGCAAAGATCGTGTACTGGCCGTCGAGCGCCGCCTGGTCGGTGATGTCGATGAAGAACTGCGATCCCGCGCTGTCGCGGCGCCCGGGAACGAGCACCGCCGAGACGGCGCCGCGTGTCTGCTTCTCGCTGTTCGCCTCGAAGCGCAGCTGGTTGAGCCCGCCCTGCCCGTACTTCGCCTGCTGCGCGGGATCCTTCGAAAGCGGATCGCCGCCCTGGATGATGCCCATCGCGATCACCCGGTGAAACGTGGTCCCGTCGTAGGCGCCCTCGCGGATGCGGGTGATGAAGTGCGCGACGTGGTTCGGCGCGGCGTCGGCCAGGAGATCCATGACGATCGTGCCGTAGGACGTCTCGAGCACCGCCTGCTTGTTCCGCATCGTCCTCGGGGGGGATCGTCGAGGTGAAGAACGTCTGCGGAGGCGCCTGGAGGAGAGCGAAGAGCGTCAGGGCGATCAGCATGGGCCGATTATCACCTACCTTTCTTGACCACGACGGCGCGACGGTCACGACGGGACACTGCCTTTTCGTCGTGGTCGTCGTGACGTCGTGGTTTTTCTCGCGCGGCGCTTCTCGTCGAGCTGGGCGCGTTCGTCCTGCTGGCGCGCGAGGGACGCCAGCTCGTCCTGCAGCCGGAGGTAGCTCTCGAGGCGCGCCGCGTCGATCCGTCCGGCTGCCGCCGCGTCCTTCACCGCGCACCGCGGCTCGCCGCGATGCCGGCAATCGGTGAAGTGGCAGCCGGCGGCAAGCGCCTCGATGTCGTCGAACGTTTCGCGCACGGCGTCGCCGACGTCCCAGAGCTGCAGTTCGCGCATCCCCGGCGTGTCGATCATCAGGCCGCCGTTGGGCAGGACGACCAGTTCGCGATGGATCGTGGTGTGCCGGCCTTTGGAGTCGGCGCTCCGGACCTCGCGCGTTTTCTGCACGTCCTGGCCGACGAGCCGGTTGATGATCGTGCTCTTCCCGACCCCGGATGATCCGAGCAGCGCGCCGGTTCGGCCGTGCGTGAGGTAGGCCGCAACGAGATCGAGCCCCTCATTCCGCTTCGGGCTGACGACGTGGACCGGCAGCTCGCCGGTCACGGAGCCGACCTCGGCCGCCTGCGCGTCGAGGTTGGCGGCCAGGTCAGGCTTGGTCAGCAGGACGACCGGGGCGGCGCCGCTCTCGCGCGCGAGCAGCAGGTAGCGCTCGAGGCGCCGCAGGCTGAAGTCGCCGTCGAGCGCCATCACGATGAACACGACGTCCACGTTGGCGGCTACCACCTGCTCGTCGGTGACGGCGCCTGCCATCTTTCGCGAGAACCAGCTCCGCCGAGGAAGCACGGCGACGATCGCCGCCTGGGTGTCGTCGCGCCGCCGGCGGATAACCACCCAGTCGCCGACTGCGGGGAGGGCGCTGCGGCTGGCAGCCTGATGTTTGAGCCGGCCCGACGCGGTGGCCTCGAGTTCGCCGTCGCCCGCCCAGACACGGTAGATGTGGTTGAACTCGATGACGACGCGCGCAGGCTCGACGCCGGACGTCGCGGCGAACGCCTCGAACGCCTTTGCCGCGGTCTCGTCCCACCCCATCTCGGCCAGTCTCATTGAGGAAAGCCTACAATACGCTTCAGTGATCCTCCCGCTCGTGGCTGCGTCGTCGCCGCGCTCGGCCTGCTGCTGCTTGGCGCCGCCGGTCCTTTGTACCGCATCGGCGTTGTCTCGTTGCCGGGTGCGTTCACGCTGCTGCGCTGGGCGGCGTACGTCGGCATTGCCGCCATTGTCCTCGCCGTGCCGCCGGCCATGATCGGGTACGCCGCGCGGGCACCGCGGTGCGCGTGCTGGTCGCGGCGCTGGCGCTGCTGGGCGGCGCCGTGGCTTTTGGCATTCCCTTTCAGTGGCAACAGTCGGCGCAGAGCGTGCCGGCCATCCACGACATCACGACCGATCTCGACAACCCGCCGGTATTCGAGGCCGTGGTACCGCTCCGCGCCGACGCACAAAACAGCCTCGAGCGGCCAGTGGCGCTCGCGCGCCAACAGCGCGAGGGCTACCCGGACCTTGCGCCAGCAACGCTGCCGGTGCCCATGGACCAGGCGTTCGATCGCGCGCTCTTAACCGCACAGGATGCCGGCTGGCGGATCGTCACGGCCGACAAGGGTTCGGGCCGCATCGAGGCCACCGACACGACGCGATGGTTCGGCTTCGAAGATGACGTCGTGGTCCGGCTGACGCCGTGGGGTTCGGGCACGCGTGTTGACGTGCGGTCGGTGTCGCGCGTCGGCCGCAGCGACGTCGGCACCAACGCGCGTCGCATCCGCCGGTACCTCGCGGAACTGCAGGCAAACTAAGGATGGCCAGCCAGGCACTGACTGTGCTGATCGTGATCCGCCCTCTCCGCAGCCCCCCCCCCCCCCCCCCCCCCCCGATCCGGGGCATCATTCCTGATACGGCTGGTGCAGGTGCACCGGCGCGCTCTTGCGCGCTGACGCGCAGGTTGATCATCTCGACGAAGACCGAGAAGCCCATCGCGAAGTAGATGTAGCCCTTCGGGATGTGCTGGTCGAAGTCCTTCGCCGATCAGCGACACGCCGATCAGCAGCAGGAAGCTGAGCGCCAGCATCTTCACCGTCGGGTGCCGCTCGACGAAGTCGCTGATCGCCGCCGGCCGAGAGCAGCATGACGCCGACGGCGATGACGACCGCCAGCATCATGACCGCGACGTCGTCGGCCATGCCGACGGCGGTGATGACCGAGTCGAGCGAGAAGACGATGTCGAGCAGCAGGATCTGGACGATGACGCCGGCGAACGAGGCGCGACGCGCCTCGCCGACGCGTGCCCCTCGTCGCCTTCGAGCTTGTCGTGGATCTCGTGCGTGCTCTTGGCGATCAGGAACAGGCCGCCGACGAGCAGGATCAGGTCGCGGCCGGAGATCTCCTGGCCGCATCGTGAACAGCGGCGTCGGTCAGCCGCATCACCCAGGTGATCGACAGCAGCAGCGCGATGCGGATGACCATCGCCAGCGACAGGCCGAGCTTCCGCGCGCGCTCGCGCTGATCTCCGCGGCAGCTTCCCGGCGAGGATCGAGATGAAGACGATGTTGTCGATGCCGAGGACGATCTCGAGCACCGTCAGCGTGCAGAGGGCAATCCAGCCCTCGGCCGTGGTCATCCAGTCGAACATGTCGCTCATCAGCCACTGACTACGCGACGCCGGGCTGGTCGCGCGAGGTCTCCGGCAGCTCGGCGAGGCCGCCCCAGGTCTCGGGGTCCTGCCAGAGCAGGGTGGAGAGGTAGAGCGCCACGTCGTCAGCCGGATACGCGGCCGCCAGCGCCTTCGCGGCGGCCTGCAGCGTCTCCGCCGCCGGCGCCGCCAGCTCCTCGTCGGCAATCAGTCCGTTTTCGTGCTGCGATGCCGAGCGCGTCGAGAAACGCGCCATCATCGGCCGCTGATGCGTCGAGGTGATAGGCGACCAGCAGCCGCGCCGCCACCACTTCGGACACCGCCGGCAACGCCACCAGATGCCGCGCCTTCTTCTCGACGCGGCATCGCCAGCACGCTCTTCACGCGGAACTTGATGCGCTGGGCGATGGCGCGCGACCGCCTCGGCCTGTTCCACGGCGGCGTTCTCATCCGTCCAGAACGCCTCGGCGGCGCTGCAGCTTGCGTTCGGCGGAGAGATGTTTCCAGAGTTGCGAGGGGCGTGGGAGGTCGGGCGACGTCGGCCATGTCAGCACGATACGTTAACATAGCGGCCATGCCGAAGCTGACTGTGGAAGGGTTTGCCCGGTTGATGTCGAGCATGGAAAGCGGCTCGTGCTTGCGATTGAACAGGATGCCGGCGTCGATATCCTGCACGCCTGCGGCGGCAATGCCCGCTGCACCACGTGCCGCGTGGAGTTCATCAGCGGCGAGCCGGCACGAATGACGAGGCCGAAAAGACGGGCTCGCGGACAAGGGTCTGACGGGCGTCCGGCTGTCGTGTCAGATCGTCTGCGACCACGACATGACGTGCGCGCCATCAGCCGGCTGGCCGGCAGCGGCCGTCCCGATCCGGGCAAGACGCCGGAACCGACGATTCAGCCGCCGCCGATGGACGACCAGAAGCTGGTAGGGTATCGGGGTTGGATGGGAGCTGGTAGAGCCGCGACTTCGTGGTCTCGCGGACTCGTGCAGGCAGGAACTGACCGACGTCCAGGCGCCGTCGTCTCCGAGCGAAGGCGAGGGCCCGCTAGGGCGAATGAGAGGTAGCCGGAGGCCTTTAGGCCTCCGGTGCGCGTTCGAGCGTTTCGGAGTCCCGAGCCCGGAGCCCGGAGTCCCGGCAGCATTCAGTCGATCGAGACCTTCCGCAGCAGGTTGAAGTCCGACAGCATCTTGCCGGCGCCGAGCACCACCGACGACAGCGGATCCTCGGCCACCTGCACCGGCAGGCCGGTTTCGCTGCGGAGGCGTCGTCGATGTTCTGCAGCAACGCGCCGCCGCCGCTGAGCACGATGCCGCGGTCGCAGACGTCGGCCGACAGCTCGGGCGGAATCCGCTCGAGGGCGTCGCGACGGCGCGGATGATCTGCCGCACCGGCTCGGCCAGCGCTTCGCGAATTTCTTCGTCGTTGAGGATGACGGTGGTCGGCTTGCCTTCGAGCACGTGACGGCCCTTGACTTCCATCTCCGCCGCATCGGCGGCGGGCCGCGGACCCGAGCTCGATCTTGATCTTCTCTGCGGTGCGCTCGCCGATGAGCAGGTCGTGCTCCCGCTTGACGAAGTTGGTGATCGCCTCGTCCATCGCGTTGCCGGCGACGCGGACCGAGCGGCTGTAGACGATGCCGGCGAGCGAGATGACGGCGATGTCGGTGGTGCCGCCGCCGATGTCGACAATCATGTTGCCCGACGCCTCGGTGATCGGCAGGCCGGCGCCGATCGCGGCCGCCATGCCCTCTTCGATGAGGTGCACCTCGCTCGCCTTGGCGCGGTAGGCGCTGTCCTTCACCGCGCGGCGCTCGACCTGCGTGATCTCCGACGGGACACCGATGACGACGCGCGGGCGGACGAAGCGCCTCCGGCCGTGCGCCTTCTTGATGAAGTAGCCGAGCATCTTCTCGGCGGCGTCGAAGTCGGCGATGACGCCGTCGCGCATCGGCTTGATGGCGGTGATGCTGCCGGGCGTGCGGCCGAGCATCTCCTTGGCCTCGGTGCCCACGGCCTCGATCTGTCGTTGACGTTGTTGACCGCGACGATGGAGGGCTCGTTCAGCACGATGCCCTGACCGCGCGCAAAGACGCAGGTATTGGCGGTGCCAAGATCGATGGCCAGGTCGTTCGAGAAGATCGACAACGCGCCGAGCACAGAGGCCTCCAGTCCAGAAACGGTTAAGTTGCACGGGAAAACCCGGGACTGCACAGCTACCGTGGCACTGTGCTTGCCTTTTTATCGGCCGGTACCGCGCAAACATGCGTGGTCAAGAGAGGAAACTCATGGATAACCGCGATCGGACCTCCGGCGACGACGACCGGATGGATCTGGACGACCCGCTCGGCATCGCGCGGGAACCGGTGGCCAAGGACGACCGGATCCGGGCGAGCAGCGACGAAGACTCTGCCCACCGCCGCCGCCGCGCGTGCTCTGGGCGAAGACGCCGAAGAGAGCGACATGGGGCTCGGGGACCTCGACGATGACCCGTTCGGCGCCACCGGCATCGACATGGGCGGCGCCGGCAAAGGCACCGGCATCAAGCGGTAGCTGAGTGCCAGGCAGCTAGGTTGCGCTGCGTAGCTGCGTAGCTCGGTAGCTACTCGATGCTCTTTTTCGGCCTCATGTTCCCCGCGAGGATCCGCTTCCGCAGCCGGATGCTTCTCGGGGTGACCTCCACCAGCTCGTCGTCGTTGATGAACTCGATCGCCTGCTCCAGGCTGAGCTTCCGCGGCGGGATGAGCCGGATCGCCTCGTCGGCGGTCGATGCGCGCATGTTCGTCTGCTTCTTTTCCTTGGTGACGTTCACGTCCATGTCGTTCTGGCGCGCGTTCTCGCCGATGATCATGCCCTCGTACACCGTGGTGCCCGGCTCCACGAAAATCTCGCCGCGCTCCTGCAGGTTGAAGATGGCGTAGGCGGTGGCGACGCCGGTCCGGTCGGCGACCAGGGCGCCTGCCGTGCGCGCCGCAATCGCGCCGTGCCACGGCTCCCAGCCGGCGAACAGGTGGTTCATGATGCCGGTGCCCTTGGTGTCGGTGAGGAACTGCGAGCGGAAGCCGATCAGCCCGCGCGCCGGAATCCGGAACTCGAGGCGGACCCGGCCGCTGCCGTGGTTGACCATCTTGGTCGGCACGCCGCGCCGCGTGCCCGCCTGGGCGATGACGACGCCCTGGAATTCCTCGGGCACGTCGATCACCAGGTCCTCGACCGGCTCCATCTTCACGCCGTCGATCTCCTTGGTCACGATGTCCGGCCGCGAGACCTGCAGCTCGAAGCCTTCGCGCCGCATCATCTCGATCAGGATCGACAGCTGCAGCTCGCCGCGGCCGACCACCTTCATCTGCTCGGGGGTGTCGGTGTCCTCGACCCGCATCGAGACGTTGCCGAGCAGCTCCCGCTCGAGCCGATCGCGCAGGTTGCGCGAGGTGACGTACTGGCCGTCCCGGCCGGCCACCGGCGACGTGTTGACGCCGAAGATCATCGACACCGTCGGCTCGTCGATGGCGATCGGCGGAATGGCGACGCGATGTTCCGGGCTGGCGATCGTCTCGCCGATGGTGATGTCCTCGATGCCCGCCAGGCAGACGATGTCGCCGGCGGCGGCCTGCTCGATCTCGACGCGCTTCAGGCCGTCGAACGCGAACAGCTTGGTGACCTTCGTGTGCTGGACGACGCCATCGAGCTTGATCACCGCCACCGGGTCGTTGAGCTTCACGGTGCCGTTGAAGATGCGGCCGATGGCGATGCGCCCGAGATAGTCGCTCGCGTCCAGGTTGGCGACCAGCATCTGCAGCGGCGCCTCGAGGTCGCCGTTCGGCGGCGGCACGTGCTCGACGATGGCGTCGAAGAGGGGCCCAGGTCCTCGCCGTCGATGCCGGGGTCGGCGCTGGCGACGCCGTCGCGGGCGTTGGTGTAGAGCACCGGAAACTCGATCTGGTCCTCGGTCGCGTCGAGATCGATGAAGAGGTCGTAGACCTCGTTCAGCACTTCCTTCGGCCGCGCGTCGGGGCGGTCGATCTTGTTCAGCACGACGATCGGCGGCAGGCCGCGCTCGAGCGCCTTGCGCAGCACGAACCGCGTCTGCGGCAGCGGGCCTTCCGACGCGTCGACGAGCAGCATGATGCCGTCGACCATCGACAGCGTCCGCTCGACCTCGCCGCCGAAGTCGGCGTGGCCGGGCGTGTCGACGATGTTGATCAGGATGTCCTGATAGTGCACGGCCGTGTTCTTGGCCAGGATGGTGATGCCGCGCTCGCGCTCGAGGTCGGTGTTGTCCATCACCCGATCGGCGACCTGCTGATTGGCGCGGAAGGCGCCGCTCTGCCGGAGCAGCGCGTCGACGAGCGTGGTCTTGCCGTGGTCGACGTGCGCGACGATCGCGACGTTGCGGCGCAGCGGGTTGGCGATCTGGCGGGGCTTCGGGTGTAGAGACATCTCTCCAGTATAGCGATCGCAGCCCAACCGTAACGCGAATACCGTTCAGCTGCGCACCCTCGCCTCAACAATACGGTCGTTATCTGTTGCGTCGAGGCGCCGCACTTTTTAGGATGACTAAACACAACTGCAATCCCAGGGAGATGGTCTCGGATGCACTCAGTGCTCGTCGTCGATCACGATCAGCCGCTGCGCAACACAATTGCCTCGTGGATCGAATCGTTTGGCTACACAGTTCAGGAGGCGCCAACCGCTGAGGACGCCCTGAGCTCGATGGAACGCGACCCCAGCACCATCGCGCTATGCGACGCCTGCATCGCCGACAAAGGCGGCGTATGGCTGGCGTGGCGGATGCGTGAACGCCTTCCGAAGACGGCGGTCATTCTGTCGACCGCGCTCCGGGACTGCGAGACCGCCGTTTCGAACCTTCGTAACAACGTCGTCGATTACCTGCTCAAGCCGTTCGATCGAATCCGGCTGCTCGAGGCGCTTTCGCTTGCGCGCGACTGGCATGCCGCAGCCGCCGGGGCGGAGGAACTGCACGAGGCATTGCAGGACCGCCTTCGCACGAGGCGGGCCGTCCTCGCCGCCGCCCTGGCGGAAGCGCAGACGACGCACTCCGCAGCGCTCGACGGGCTGATCACGATGCTGCAGTTCCACGAGCGCGACGGCCGAGGGCATTCGCGCCGGGTTGCCCGGCTCACCCTGGCCCTCGCCGACGAGCTCGGTGTGGAAGAGGAGGCGCTGCTGAACCTCGAACATGGCGCCCTGCTGCACGATATCGGCAAGCTCGACGTGCCCGCGGCGATCCTCACCAAGCCGGCGCCGCTCGACGAGGACGAATGGGACGTGATGCGCCGCCATCCGCAAGTCGGCTATGATCTGCTCAAGAAGCTGCCGAGGTTCTCCGGCGCGGCCAACCTCGTCCTGGCGCACCACGAAGCGTTTGACGGCAGCGGATACCCGTTCGGCCTCGAGCGAAACAGGATTCCGATCGGCGCGCGGATCCTGGCGATCGCCGACTCATACGATTCGATGACGCACCCGCATACGCAGCGTCCGCCCATGCCCCCGGCACTGGCGCTCAACGAGATCGAACGGTGCAGCGGGTCGCAGTTCGATCCGATCGTCGCCGAGGCGCTCGGCGAGGTATTCGCCGAGGTGGCGCAGGAGCAGATGGTCAACTGATGCCGTTATACGAATACGCCTGTAAGAGTTGCGCGAACCACTTCGAAGTGCTGGTGCGCGCAAGCGACACGCCGGAGTGCCCGTCGTGCCACGGCACGGACCTCGATCGCCGGCTCTCTGTGTTTGCCGCCCACACGGGAGGCGGTCAGCCGGCGAGAGCAGATATTCACGCCCCGGGCCCCTGTGGCAGCTGCGGCGACCCGCGCGGTCCTGGCGCCTGCTCCATGAACTAACCGCCGCGCCGGCTCAGAGTTCGAGCTTCCGCAGCCTGAGCGCGTTGCCAATCACGGACACCGAACTCAGTGTCATCGCTGCGCTGGCCCAGATCGGGCTGATCAGCAGGCCCACGACCGGATACAGAATGCCGGCGGCCACCGGTACGCCCACCGCGTTATAGACAAACGCCAGGAACAAGTTCTGCCTGACGTTCCGCATCGTCGCGCGGCTCAATCGCCGCGCCCTGACGATGCCGCGAAGATCGCCCTTCACCAGGGTGATGCCGGCGCTCTCCATCGCCACGTCGGTGCCGGTGCCCATCGCAATGCCGACATCCGCTTGGGCGAGCGCCGGGGCGTCGTTGATGCCGTCTCCGGCCATCGCCACGACCCGTCCGTCCCGCTGCAGCTGTTGAACGATTTCCCGCTTCCGGGCTGGCAGGACGTCGGCGTGGACATCGTCGAGCGCGAGGCGGCGCGCCACCGCTTCAGCCGTTGCGCGATTGTCGCCAGTCACCATGACGATGTGCAGCCCTTCGCGATGGAGCATCGCGATCGCCTGCGGCGCCGATTCCTTGATCGGATCGACGACGCCGACGAGGCCGGCCGCGCGGCCGTCGATGGCGACGAATATCACCGTCCAGCCGTCCTGCCTGAGGGCATCGGCGCGCTCGGTCAACGCACCAACCTCGATGCCGAGGTCGTTCATCAACCGGAGGTTACCCAGCGCCACCCGCCTCGCCGCGACACTGCCCGTCACCCCTTTGCCGGTGTGGGACTCGAAGCCCGACGCTGACAGGATCGGCACGGCGCGTTCGCGAGCGCCGGCGACGATCGCCGCCGCGAGCGGATGCTCGCTGGCCTGTTCCAGGCCCGCCACCAGGCGGAGGACCTCGTTCTCGCTGAATCCTTCCGCCGTGACGATTCCCGCCAGCCTGGGCTTCCCCACCGTCAACGTGCCGGTCTTGTCGACAATGACGGTATCGACCCGCTCGAGGCGCTCGAGCGTTTCTGCGTTCTTGATCAGCACGCCGGCCTCGGCGCCGCGCCCGGTCCCGACCATGATGGCCATTGGCGTCGCCAGGCCAAGCGCGCACGGGCACGCGATGATGAGGACGGCGACTGCCGCCACGAGCGCCAGTGCCAGGCGCGGCTCAGGACCCCACATGCTCCAGGCGACAAACGCGAGGACTGCCACGGCAACCACGGCCGGAACGAAAAACGCCGCAATGCGGTCCGCCAGCTTCTGGATCGGCGCCCGGCTTCGCTGCGCATCGCTGACCATCCGGACGATCTGGGCAAGCAGCGTGTCGTGGCCGACGCGTTCGGCACGGATGATCAGGCCACCGGTGCCGTTCACGGTGCCGCCGATGACGCGATCCCCGGGGGTTTCTCCACCGGCACCGGCTCACCGGTCACCATCGATTCGTCAATCGAGCTGTGTCCTTCGATCACGAAGCCATCAATCGGCACTTTTTCGCCGGGACGCACCCGGACCAGGTCGTTCACGGCGACGTGAGCGAGGGGCACATCCTGTTCGACGCGGTTGCGAATCACGCGCGCGGTCTTCGGCGCGAGCCCCAGGAGCGCCTTGATGGCAGCGCTCGTGTGCCCGCGCGCCCGCAACTCGAGCACCTGGCCGAGCAGCACGAGCACGGTGATCACTACCGCGGTGTCGAAGTAGGTCTCCACGACGCCGTGCATCCGGAAGCCGGCGGGAAAAAGACCCGGAATCAGCGTCGCCGCGGCTGAATACAGATAAGCGGCGCCGACGCCGAGCGCAATGAGCGTGAACATGTTCGGGCTGCGGTTCACGACCGAGGCCCACGCGCGTTCGAAGAACGGCCATCCCGCCCACCACACCACCGGGGTCGCCAGCACGAGCCCAATCCAGTTCGTCCACCGCGCGTCGAGACGGCCGCCAAGGCCCATGCCGAACACCATGTCGCCCATCGCCAGGAGGAACACTGGCAGCGCGAGGGCGGCGGCGATCCAGAAACGCCGCGACATATCCAGGAGTTCGGGGTTGGGACCATCCTCAGCCGAGGGCATCGTCGGCTCGAGCGCCATGCCGCAGATCGGGCACGCACCCGGTCCATCGCGGACAATTTCCGGATGCATCGGGCACGTGTATTTCGTACCTTGCGGAGCGCGCTCGCCAGACGCTGTGGCGCTGCCGTTGACGAACGCCTGGGGAGCCGCGCCGAAGCGCTCGAGGCAGCTCTCAGCGCAGAAGTAGTAGGTCTGACCTTGATGCTCCACATGACCAACAGCGTCCTGTGGATCGATGGTCATCCCGCAAACGGGATCGACGACTTCGGCCATGTATTACTTCACGTACTGCGATGGATTGGCGTCGAACTTGGCTTTGCAGACCTTCGCACAGAAATAGTAGGTCTTGCCCTTGTACTCACTGCTTGCAGCAGCCTTCGCCGGGTCCACCTGCATTCCGCACACCACGTCCTTTTCCATCTTGTTCCCTCGCCACGCTGAACGCATCGGCGCGGCATCAATTCGGTTGCCGCGCTGCGGGATTTCTCCCGGCCGCAGTGAGAAATTGCCCGTTGCGACGACGCGTGTTTCTTGAATGCCCTGCCACCGCTGTTAAAGTCAGCTTACGACGACTGGCGTGCTCCTTGCCTCGTAACCTGCCGGATACGGCGTGATCCGAGCGACAACCCTTCTGATCGTGCTCTCGCTGACGGGAACACCTACCGCCACGTCCCTCTGCATTGCCTGGTGCGATGCACGAACGTCGCCGGGGGCTACGGGTGCAGATTGTCATCATCAGTCGATGGCCACGACCACCCCGAACGCCGTTGCCAGAGGACACGAATGCGATGAGCTCCTGCAGGGCACTCCTTTCGTCAGAGAGGATCCACTGCGCGTCGCATCAGGGTCCCTATCGGATCACGCCGTCGTCGTCGCGCAGCACCGCTTTCAGGGCAAAGAAATGGCCGCGGTGCCCGAGATTGTGCCGGCGAGCTGGCCACTTCATCTCCGGACATCTCATCCGACCGTACTGAGGATCTGACCCGCCTTTTCTCGCCCGCGATTGCACGTCGCAGCACGGGAACAACAGTGATTTCGTGACCCACGTCACGGGAGAAAGGTGGTCCGTCATGAGAACGATTCGCTTCTACACAGTCGCATCCGCGACGCTGGCGTTCGTAGCGATGGCGAACGTCGCCGCTGCACAGCAGCCATCGCAAGAGCTGTCGACCCTGCAGATGGCACAATACGTCTCCAGCGCCCAACCGGCGGATCACGCACGCCTGCGTGATCACTTCGTCGCGCTTGCCGATCGCTACACCGCGGACGCCGCACGGCACGCGGCCATGATGAGCACGTTCGCGGGGAATCCGAATCGGACGTCCGGAGACAACTTGGCGGTGCACTGCCGGCGGCTGGGGCATCTGGCGACCGAGGCGGCTGCCACTGTCGCCGGGCTTGCCTTCCATCACGGCCTGCTGGCGGATGGAATTCGGTCGGTCGCTCCGGTGGGCTCCTGGCGGTTCGAATTGGGTGAGGGCGCGCGCCAACCCACCGATCGGGAACTGCGACTGGCTGCACTGAATGCGCGCACTCCGGCCGACCATGGGACCCTCGAGGAGTACTTCGTCGGCGTCGCGGCCCGTCGAACGGCAGAGGCCGTTGCGTACCTGGCGATGGCCCAAGCCTACAGAGGGAACCCCAATCGCCGTGGCGGCGATCCGGCAGTGCATTTCGACCGCATGGCCAGACTGTCCCGTGAAGCTGCGGCAAGAGCCGAGGCAGCTGCGTTCGATCACCATCAGCTCGCAGGCTGACGGCTGCGGCCGGCCGCACTACCGCCGGGCCGGCGCCGCCGGCCCGGCGACTTCCACAGATTGGATGTCAGTGCGACGCGAAGACCCGCGTCGTTCCCTGCTTCGTGAACGCGACGACGTCGTAGGCCTGTGCCTTCACGCCGGGCACTTCCATGCCGGGCGATCCGATCGGCATCCCCGGTACGGCGATGCCCGCGATTGCCGGCCGCTCCTTCAGCAGCCGCTGCACATCCGCCGCCGGCACGTGCCCCTCGACCACGTATCCGCCGACCAGGGCGGTGTGGCACGAGCGCGCCGCCTGCGGGATCTGATGCTTCGCCTTGATGTCGTCGATCGATTCGGCGTCGGTCGTCCGGACGGTGAAGCCGTGCGCGCGCAGATGATCGACCCACTTGCTGCAACAGCCGCACGTCGGACTCTTGAAGACCTCGACGGTGGGTTGCTGCGGGCGCTGCGCCGCGGCGCCGCCAATGGATGCGAGAACAACGGCAAGAACAAGGACGACTCGTGTCATAACGCCTCCAGGCCACTGAGGACCATTGCGGCCCCGAGCAGGCCCAGCAACACGCCGACGATGCGGCGGAATGATGTTTCCGGTATCCAGCGTAACACTTGCACGCCGATCAGCGTCCCGGTAATCACGCCAACGATGGCGATCGCCACCCACCATCCGATGGCGCCGATTGCTGCATGCTGCCGCAAGAGATAGACGGGCACCCGTGCGGCGTCGACCATCAGCCCGACCGCGGTGGCGGTTCCGACGAACACATCCTTTGGCACATGCGCGCCCAGCAGCGCGGCCGATCGTATGCTGCCCTGGTTACCGACCAGCCCGCCCAACACGCCGGAGACTGCGCCGGCGACGGAGGCCAGCGGGCCCTCGAACCGCATTCGACGCCCGAGCCCGGTCAATTCGGCAGTGGCCGTGAAGATCAGCAGTGCGCCGAACAGGAGCAGCAATGCGGGAGTCGCTGCGCGACCCTGGATCAGCGCTCCCGCGAGGCCGCCGGCGGCACTGGCCACGCCGAAGGTCCCCAAGACCCTCCGGTCGACGCGGCCGCCGAGCAGCCAGAAGCGCAGCGCCGTCCCGATCACATGCGGAACCGATACGGCAGCGACGGCCAGCCGCGCATCCACCTGCCACGCCAGCGCGGGTGTCAGCAGGCTGCCGATGCCGAAACCGGCGACGGCGGCGATGACACCGCCCGCGACTCCGGCGATCAAGACCACGGCGTCGAACCACATCACCTACGCCGAACGTCTCGCTCCCAGCACGTAGCCGACCCACAGGGCCGCAAGCCCTCCGATCACGTGCGCCGTCACATTGAGCGCGGCGCCGCCGAGTGCCGCTGCCATCCACGCCATGGGTCCGATGGTATGCTGTGCGGACATCACCATGCCAATACAGAAGACATGCGCCGTCCTGACGGCGGCGGCTTTTGCTGCAACGACCCTGGCGTGCGGAGCACCCGACCCGGCTCAATGGAAGATCACCTCTTTGCAGGAGCTGGAATCGCCCGCGGGCGCCAACAGCAGCGAGCCGCAGATCTCGGTGTCGAGCCGTGGTGTGCTTCTCAGCTGGATCGACCGCGTCGGGACGACGACGTCGCTGAAGTTCGCCGAGCGCACCGGGTCGGACTGGACGCAGCCGATGACGGCCGCCTCGGGTGCGGACTGGTTCCTGAGCTACGCGGATGTCCCGTCGGTGCAGCGGCTGAGCAACGGCACGCTCGTCGCGCAGTGGCTGGAGAATACCGACCCGCAGATCGAGGCGTACAACCTTCGGATGTCGTATTCGAAGGATGACGGGAAGACGTGGGCGGCGTCGTTCCTGCCACACAACGACGGCACCAGGTCACAGCACGGGTTCGCGTCGATGTTCGACCTTCCCGGCAACGGGCTCGGCGTCGTGTGGCTGGACGGCCGCAACAGCGCATTCGACTTCGACAAGCCGGATACCGGCACGATGGAGCTGCGCTACGCGTCGTTCGACGCGAACATGAAGCAGACCGCTGACGTCGAGATCGACCATCGGGTCTGCGAGTGCTGTCAGACGGCAGCGGCGATGACGGCCGACGGGGTCGTCACGGCGTTTCGCGACCTCACGCCCGAGTCCGTACGCGACATCGGCGTCTCGCGACTCGAGGGCGGCAAGTGGACGGCGACCACCGTTGTTGCCGCGGACAAGTGGCAGATCGACTTCTGCCCGGTGAACGGCCCGGCGCTCAGCGCGCGGGGCCGGGACGTCGCCATTGCGTGGTTTACGGTGAAGAACGACCTCGGCCAGGCATACGCCGCCTTCAGCAGCGATGCGGGCCGCACGTGGACCGCGCCGCAGCGGCTCGACGAGGCCGGGTCGCTCGGACGCGTCGACATCGAGATGCTCGACGACGGCACGGCGGTGGCGTCGTGGGTGGAATATGCCGAGGGCAAGACCGACCTCCGGCTGCGGCGCATCGATCGGTCAGGCGCCCGGTCCCCGGCGCAGCCCATCGTCGCGGTCAGCGGCGGCCGCGCGAGCGGTTTCCCCCGCATGGCACGACAGGGCGAACAGCTGATCTTCGCGTGGACAGAGAGCGCGTCGGCAAACGACGAGGCCGGGGCGTTGAAGGTCTCGACCGCCGTCGTGGGACTTCCCTAGGCTTCAGTTGTGGCGCGAACCCTCTCGGGTTCGCGCAGCGAGCCTGACAAGGCTCGCCCCACGACCCATCAAGCTTCGATCCGCGATGGTCTGAGTCGGCCCCTACGCAGGTCGCGCAGCTTCATGATGTAGAAGATCACCGGCGTGATGATCAGCACGTGAATCGTGGAGGTGATCATTCCGCCGATGATCGGCGCGGCGATCGGCTTCATCACGTCCGATCCAACGCCGGTGCTCCACATGATCGGCACGAGCGAGGCCATGACGACGGTCACGGTCATGAGCTTCGGGCGCAGGCGCAGTACCGACCCGCGCATGGTGGCTTCCCAGATGTCGCGCTCGCTCAGTTCGCCGCCACGATGCAGCCGCGCGTCGAGCGCTTCGTGGAGATACACCACCATCACGACGCCGGTCTGGACGGCGACGCCGTAGAGGGCGATATAGCCCACCCACACCGCCACCGAGAAGTTGTAGCCGAGCAGCCACTGCAGGATGACGCCGCCGGTCATCGCATAGACCACCGACAGCATGACGATGAGCGCCTCGGACACGGCGTTGAACGTCATGTAGAGCAGCATGAAGATGACGAACAGCACGATTGGGATCAGGACCTGGAGGCGCTCGCGCGCGCGCACCTGGAACTCGTACTGCCCGGTCCACTGCAGCGTGTAACCGGGCGGCAGCGTGACCGCGGACGCGATCGCCTGGCGCGCGCGATCGACGTAGCCGCCGATGTCCCGCGTCGCCGTGTCGATGTAGACGTAGCCGGCCAGCTGGGCGTTCTCGTCGCGAATCATCGCCGGGCCGGTCGTCAGCGTGATGGCCGCGAGCTGGCCCAGCGGGATCTGGGCGCCGCCCGGCGCCTTCACCAGGACACGCTCGAGGTCGGGAATGCTTTCGCGGAAATCGCGCTCGTAGCGCACGTTGACCGGGTAGCGCTCACGGCCTTCAATCGTCCGGGTGATGTTCTCGCCGCCGAGCGCCGACTGGATCACGTCCTGGACGTTCTCAATCGTGAGCCCGTAGCGTCCGATCGCGGCGCGGTCGATGGTGATGTCGGTGAAATAGCCCTGGGTGACCCGTTCCGCGTAGACGCTGCGCGTGCCGTCGACCTGCTCGAGCGCCCGCTCGATTTCTTCTCCGAGGCGTTCGATCACGCTGAGATCGGCGCCGAAGATCTTGATCCCGACCGGGGTCTTGATGCCGGTGGAGAGCATGTCGAGGCGGTTGCGGATCGGCTGCGTCCAGACATTCGGCAATCCCGGAAACTGGAGCGCCGCATCCATCTCCGACTGCAGCGACTCGAGCGTCATGCCGGGGCGCCACTGCTCCCTCGGCTTCAACGTGATGGTGGTGTTGACCATGCCCATCGGCGAGTTGTCGGTGGCGCTGGTGCCGCGGCCGACGGTGCCGAACACGCGCTCCACCTCGGGGAACTCGCGCAGCACCTTGTCCTGGACCTGGAGCAGCCGCGTCGCCTCGGTGATCGACAGTCCCGGCGGCGCCGTCGGCATGTACAGGAGGGACCCTTCATACAGCGGCGGCATGAACTCGCTGCCAATCAGGAAGACGAGCGGGATGGTCAACGGAATCACCGCTGCGTTGACCAGCAGCGCGGCCCAGCGCCAGCGCAGCGCCAGCGCCAGGATCGGCTCGTACACCGCGGCCGCCATCCGGGAGATCGGGTTCTTCGACTCGGGCTTCAGGTTGCGGCCCCGGACCAGCATGCCCATCAGGACCGGGACGAGCGTGATCGAGAAGATGGCGGCCGCCACCATGGCGAACGTCTTGGTGAACGCCAGCGGCCGGAACATCCGGCCTTCCTGCGCCTCGAGCAGGAACACCGGCGTAAACGAGACGACGATGATCGCGAGTGAGAAAAAGATCGCGCGACCCACCTGGCGGGCCGCGGCGACGACAACACGGGGCTGGTCCCCGTACGCGACCACCGTTCCCCCCTCGGGCTCCGACACGTGCCGGTACGCGTTCTCCACCATCACGATCGCGGCATCGACCAGCACGCCGATGGCCAGCGCAATGCCGCCGAGCGACATGATGTTGGAGGTGACGCCGAGGTAGTACATCGGGATGAACGCCGCCGCCACCGCCACCGGCAACGCCAGGATCGGCACGAGCGCCGACCGGATGTGGAACAGGAAGAGGATGATGACGAGCGAGACGACGATCGCTTCCTCGATCAGCGTCCAGCGAAGCGAGGCGATCGATTCTCCGATCAGCCGCGACCGATCGTAGGTCGGCACGATCGTCACGCCGGCGGGCATCGCCCCCTGCACGTCGCGAAGCCTGGCCTTGACGCGGTCGATCACGGCCATCGCGTTCTCGCCAAACCGCATCACGACGATGCCGCCGACCACTTCGCCGCGTCCGTCGAGCTCGGCGACACCGCGCCGGATGTCCGGGCCGAGCTGGACGCGGGCGACGTCGCTGACGCGAATCGGCGTGCCGCGGGGATCGGAGCCGAGCGACACCTGCTCGATGTCCGCCACCGACGACAGGTAGCCGCGGCCGCGCACCATGTACTCCCGGCCGGCGAACTCGAGCAGCCGTCCCTCGACGTCGTTGTTGCTGGCGCGAATCGCATCGACCACGTCCTTGACGCCCAGGCCGAACGCGGCAAGCCGGCCTGGATCGAGATTGACCTGGTACTGCTGGACAAACCCGCCGATGCTCGCGACCTCGGCCACGCCAGGGACTGCTGCCAGCCAGTAGCGCAGATACCAGTCCTGGAAGCCGCGCAGGTCGGCCAGCGTGTTCTGTCCCGTCTCATCCACCAAGGCGTACTCGAACACCCAGCCGACGCCGGTCGCATCAGGCCCGATCACGGGGTTGACACCCTCCGGCAACTGGCCGCGAATGCCCTGGAGATACTCGACGACGCGGCTGCGCGCCCAGTAGATGTCGGTGCCGTCCTGGAAAATCACGTAGACGTACGAAATGCCGAAGTCGGTGAACCCGCGCACGCTGCTGACACCGGGCGTCGAGATCAGCGCCGAGATGATGGGATAGGTCACCTGGTCTTCGATCAGGTCCGGGCTGCGCCCGACCCATTCAGTCGAGACGATGACCTGGACGTCGGAGATGTCGGGAACGGCGTCGACCGGCGTGGCGGAAATCGCCCAGATCCCCCACGACGTCACGACCAGGGTGGCCGTGAAGACCAGGAAGCGATTGCGCGCGCACCAGTCGATGAGGCGTTCGATCATTTCGCGACTATCTGGCCACCAGCGAGAGCTGGCGGCTGCCCAGGCGCACGCCGCCGCGCGTCACGGTAACCGTCACGTCCCACCGGCCCGCCATCAGCCACTGCCCGGTGCCGCGGTAGATGCCGCCACCGACATGCTGCAGCGATGCCCCGTTTTTCATCGCCGGCATGTTCATCGACGGCATCGCCGCCATGAAGAACGTGACCGACACGTCTGCATCGGTCACCGGCATGCCGGACGCGTCTTTCACCGCTACCTCGAGCACGGCGTCGCCGGTACGCGGCGGATCCGGCTGCGGCCGGAAGGTAATCTCGAGCCCGTGCTCCGCATCGGCAGGCGCCGCTGGCGGCGTCCCCGGCGGTCCGAACCCGCGAATCACCGCCTGCAGCTGGCTCTCGGAATCGAGGAAGAAGGTGGCGCCGGTCGCCACGTCCTCGCCTTCCTTCAGTCCCTCTGTGATTTCGATCGTCGTGTCCACGCGGCGGCCGATGCGCACCCGGCGCGGCTCGAAGTACCCGTCGCCGAGCGCGACGAACACCACCTGCTCGCGTCCCGAGTCGAGCACGGCATCCGCCGGCACGGCCAGCGCAGACGCCGCCGCCGTGACCAGCTGCACGTTCGCGTACATGCCGGGTTTCAGCAGCCCGCGCGGATTCGGAAACTGGAACCGCACCTTGATGGTGCGTGTCTGCTCTTCGACGAATGGATAGACATAGGTGGCGCGCCCGGAAAACCGCTGATCCGGATACGCGTCGAGGGTCACGGTGGCCGGCTGCCCCACCCGCACCGCCGCCATGTCGCGCTCGTAGACGTCGGCTTCGACCCAGACGACCGAAAGATCCGCGATCCGGAACAGCGTCTGTCCCGGAGCCACGTGCATTCCTTCGATCGCGGCCTTCTCCACGATCACGCCCGACGCCGGCGATCGGACCGGCACCGTCTCGAATGCCGCCCCCCGCTGCTCGAGCTCCTGGATCTCGGCCTCGCCGAGGTCCCACCGCCGCAGCCGGTCACGGGCGGCGTCGACGAGGCGGGTCGAATAGTCGCGGAGCTCCGG
Source organism: uncultured Acidobacteriota bacterium (assembly GCA_963750995.1). Taxonomy (GTDB): domain Bacteria; phylum Acidobacteriota; class Vicinamibacteria; order Vicinamibacterales; family UBA2999; genus CAVVST01. The sequence continues at coordinate 615,963 of CAVVST010000002.1, forward strand.
CACCTGCCCGGCAATCGCCTGCGTCTGCCCTCGAATCGCCAGCAGGTATTCCTCCTGCGTGGCGATGAGATCGGGACTGTATAGCGTGAACAGCGTTTCTCCCTGTTGCACCGGCCGGCCGGTGAAGTCGGCGCGGAGATCGCGAATCCAGCCGTCGGCCTTGACGTTCACCTCGGTCTGACGCGTTTCGTCGGCGCGCACCGTGCCAACCGCCCTCACCTCTGGCGCCACCATGATCCGCACGGTCTTCGCGGTGCGCACGCCAATCAGCTGCTGGCGCCGCGCGTCCAGCGTCACCGGGTACTCTGGGCGGCGCCTGCGGTCCGGCAGCCGGCGCGGACGGCATGGAGCCGGTGATCGGCGCGGCCGCCGGCGTGGACACGCCGGTGCCACGCCACCACGACGCGATGTCGCCGGGGCCGCCGCTCCAGATGAAGAATCCGGCGGCGGCGAGCACGATGACGAACACGGCGGCCGCGGCCATCCGGCTCATGGCTGCATCTCCGTCCTGCGCCGGCGCCGGTTCATCGCGAACGGCGCCGATTGCGCGATCCAGCCCCGCGAACGCGAAGGCGACCGCGGCCCGTGCCGCCGCGTACTCCACCTCCATGTCGAGCACCATCCGCTGCGCGTCGAGGACGTCGCCGAACTCGGCGCGGCCGGCGGAGTACCCGGCCCGCGAGACCTCGAGCGCATGCTCGACGTGCGGCAGCAGCGTCGACGAGATCAATTCGGCCCGTTGACGGGCGGCGTCCATCTGCACCTCCGCCTCGTGGACGCTGCGGCGGATGCTGCTGGCCACCGCGTCCCTGCGGGCCGTAGCCGCAGCGATACGAAGCGCCTGCGCTTCGATTTCGGCATCGAGCCGTTTCCTCGACCATGGTGCATTCGGCCACGTGATGCCCGCCCTCGCCGTCCAGGCCCCGGCGTCGCCAGGTGTCAGCATGTAACCGCCGCCGACGACGAAATCGGGCCGGCGCTCTCCGAGCAGCCGCGCCAGCTCTGCCTCTTCACGCGCGATCTCCGCCGCGGCCAGCGCCATGGCCGGATGCCGCTCGAGGGCGGCGCTCACGGCATCGAAGGGAACCGCGGTGACGACCATCGGCAGCAGCGGCTCGATCGGACGATCGACCATGCGCCCGAGCAGGGCGTTGAGCCGCGTTTCCTCGCTGCGCGCCCGGGTGCGCCACGTGATGGCATTGGCTTGCAGGCGCGTCAGCTCGACGAGCGGCGTTACCGTGTCGTGCTGTTCGCCATGACCCGACGCGTACCGGACCGTGGCGGCTTCGGCGAGATCCCGCAGCACCGGCAGCTGGCGCTCGAAGATGACGAGCGTTTCGCGCGCGAGCGCAAGACCGGCAAACGCCTGGCGCACCTCGTCGAGGATGCCGTTTGCCTGGACGGTGATCTCGCGGCGCGCGATGTCGGCGTCGCGGCCGGAGACCAGCTCGCGCGCCGCCCGCTTGCCGCGGCCCGGCAGCACCTGTTCCATCGTGAACATGTACATGTCGGTGCGGATCGGGTTGAGCGTCGTCACCGGCCACGCCCAGATCTGGGCCTCGAACGACGGCGGCGCGAGAAACCGCTCCGCCGCCGGGATCGCCAGCGCGGCCTCGTATTCCCGCCGAAGGGCAATCAGATCCGGGTTTCGCTGGAGCGCTTCGTCGAGCGCCGCATTCAACGTCAGCGGCTCGGGCGCGGGTTCCTGCGCGGCGGCCGGATTCGCCGACGCAAGACCAATGCACGCGAGTAGCAGAAACGAACGCATGGAGACTCCTTGAAGTGATCGGCGGATCCGCTTCGCGGAATCCGCCCTGCGTACGTAGGCCGGGTGCGGCAAAGCCGACCCGGCGTGAGCACCCGGATCCACGGCGGACCCGGCGCACACGCTTCAGGAGTCGATCAGATGAGGAGCGAGGCCTGCTGAAGGTAGAGCGGAACGACCGCCGCCCGGCGCGAGACGAATGTGTCGCAGGGAACGGGCGTACGCGCGGCGAATGTGTCGCCGGCTGGAACAAAGTGCGGACCGAGCAGAGTCAGGACGGGGCGCGCCGTCTGCGTCTCGGGGGGCGTGGCGTCATTGGACTGCGCCGGCTTCGCGCAGCATTCCGTCATGCGGGTTTCAGACGCCATCCCGCCGCGGTTGCCACAACAGAGGTGACGTCCGGCCGCTGAGACGGCCCAGCCGGCGCACTCTGTAATCGCGGGCCCGACGAGAACGGCGACCACCAGCAGTGCGACGGTGCGGAGCGCCGCGGAACAATGCATACGTTGGTAGCCGGAGGCCTTCAGGCGTCCGAGCTTAGTCAACAACCTCACCGGGTCTGGTACCCCACGAAAGCCCATCGCTCGGCCGCCGCAAAGTGGTCATCCGCACACGGTGGTCGGCCGGGTTGCGTCCGGGATTGCCGCTGATGATCAGCTTATCGCCGAGCTTGAGCGTTTCCCTCGTCACACCCTGACCGCCGAGCTGCGCCGCGCCTCCCCACTCGACCGCGTACCGCACCATCGTGCCGTCTTTCTGCGTGACGGTCACGTGCACGAAGGAGTGCGGGTTGCGGAACAGCACCTGCACGAGTTCGCCTTCGATGGTGACAGACTTGTCTTCGATGTAGGTGGCGGCAAACGAGTGATGCGCATAGGCCTGCACGCCGAGCGCACACGTCCAGGCCGCAACAGCCGCAACCACAAGACGCTTCATACAGGTTCCTCCCAGGCAGAATACGCTACGCCAGGGGGAATGGTAGCCCAACCCCCCGCTGCCAGGTTTCTGAAGAATACCTGAATTCTTCGTCAGAGAGTTACCCGCTCGGTTACCGCAGTTGCGCAGTCGTGGTCGCGGCCTGCGGGGCCCTGAACGCGACCAGTTCGCCGGTGTAGGTGCCACCACTGATCGCGACGACCAGGTACTGGCGGCCGTTCAGCATGTACGTCATCGGCGATCCAGTCTGGGGCGCCGGCATGTAGACCGCGCCCACCTCCTGCCCCGTCGCCTTGTTGAAGGCGCGCAGCATCGCACCGCGCTGCCCGGAGGGGGTCGGGCCGAAATTCTTTTCGCCCGCAATCAGCAGTGTCTTCGTCACCAGCGTGCCGTTGTTGTTACCCGGCCGCCCGAGCGGCGGCAGCGTCAACCCCTTCAACGCCGGGTGGTTGAGGATGTTGGGCGGGGTCGCGCCGAACGGTACCTGCCAGCGGAAGTCGCCGGTATCCATGTTGATCGCCGTGATCCGGCTGTACGGCGGCTTGACCAGCGGCAACCCCTGGACGGTCAGATTGGCCGACAACACGTCAGCCATCGCGACGGCCGGGCCGCCTCCGTCCGCACCCGAGCCGCCACTCGTTCGTGCGCCCGACAGCACGGTGCCCTGGTGATACGGCACGTCCGCCACGCCGGGTGGCGGCGGGACCAGGCCCAGCGTCGCGATCGACGTCTGTGAGGCCACGTACATCGTGTGTGTTTCGGGATCGTACGACGCACCCGGCCAATTCGACGCCGCGGCCTGCGCGCCCATCGTCAGCGTCGCAATTGGTCCTTCGCGGCGGCTCACGGCTGGCGGCGTGAAGATCGGCCCGAGGCGGTACTGCGACACGATCTTGACGGCCTCGGCGCGGAGTTCCGGCGTGAAGTCGATCAGGTCGTCGATGGCGAGTCCCTGCCCGTCGTAGGCCGCCGGCCTGGTCGGGTGTGGCTGCGTCGGGGAGTACCACTCACCGGGCGTATCGCCTTTCGGCACCGGCCGCTCTTCGATTGGCCAGATCGGTTCACCGGTCTCGCGGTTCAGCACATACAAGAACGCCTGCTTGGTCGCCTGCGCGAGCGCCTTGACCGGGCGGCCGTTCACCGTGATGTCCATCAGCACCGGCGCGCACGGGATATCCATGTCCCACATGCCGTGGTGCACGAGCTGGTAGTGCCACCGCCGTCGGCCGGTCTTCAGATCCACCGCGACAATGCTTTCGCTGAACAGGTTATTGCCCGGCCGATCACCGCCGAAGTAGTCGTGCGTGGGCAATTCCACCGGCAGGTAGACGAGGCCGAGGTCTTCGTCGATGCTCATCTGCGCCCACACCCCCGTATTCCCGGTGTAGGACGCGGAGTCCCCGCCCCAGGTCTCGACGCCCGCCTCACCCGGGCGGGGAATCGTGTGGAAGACCCACAGCCGCTTGCCCGTCCTGACGTCGAACCCGCGCACGTAGCCCTTGATGTTCGTCTTCGTCTTCGGATTGGCGCCGGTCTCGAAGGCGGCGCCGATGATGACGACGTCCCTGGCGATCACGGGCGCGGCGTGCAACCCGACGGCGCCATGCACCTGGTCGAACGACGGCTGGTCGAAGTCCTGTTTCAGATCGACGATGCCGTTCCGGCCGAAGCCGGCGACGCGAGCGCCGGTCTTTGCGTCGAGCGCCACGAGCTGATATCCGGGCGTGACGTAGAGGATGCGCGCCTCACGGCCGTCGCTCCAGTACGACAATCCTCGGCCCGACAGCAGCCGCGGCGCCGCGGCGCCGCGCTCCCCCTCGTTGAGGCTGTGCACCCACAGCAGTTCGCCGGTTGACGCATCGAGCGCGAACACCGCGCGACGCGTACCTCCGGTGGAGTACAGCACCCCGCCGACCATCAACGGCGTGGATTGGAGGTTGAACTCGGGCCTCGGCCCGAGCGCGTCGGTCTTGAAACGCCACGCGACCTCGAGGTCCTTGAAATTGGCCTGGTTGATCTGATCGAGCGGCGCGTACCGCGTGCTGGCGAGATCGGCGCCATAGGTGCGCCACTCCCACGTCGCGCCTGCCCCCGGCAAAGTCGAGGGGCCCTGTGCACCGATGCCGGCGGGCACTGACAGGACGAGCGCCAGCAGCAGCACGCCGTATCCGAGAATGTGACGTCGTCTCATGGCTTCTCCTGCGCCAACAACTGCTGCGCGGTGACGAAACGTGGCTCGATGTCGACCGGCACGTCTTTCAAGCGATCGAGAACAGTCTGGACCTGCGGCCGGACGACGCCCAGCGTCGAGATGAGCTGCGTCGCCGCGGCGTAGTCGCCAACCGCCTGCAGCGTCATGATGTCGCGGGTCAGGTCGACGACATTCTGGCGGATGCGATCGGGATTCACGGCAAAGGTGCCGTCGGCGGCGACGGTCACGCCGCCGTGATCGAGAAAATAATTCAGCTGGATCGCGACCCCGCGGCCGTGCGCCTCGTTGATGCCGAACCGGATCGACCGGAACATCGACGCGAGATACGTGATGTACATCGTGTCGTTGAATGCGTCGTCCAGCTTGCCGTGATCCACCAGGTACTGGAGCGCGAACAAGCCAGAGATGTCGGCCTTGGCTTCCTCGATCGCGCTGTAGGTATCCTTCAGTTCCTGCCTCACGGTGGTCGCGCGGCCGCCCGGGGCGATGTTATGCGGGCCGAGCCCGTGCATCAACTCGTGCATCAGGATATGAGTAAAGAACGCGTCGAAGGCAACCTTGCCCTGATCCGCCGGGGCGAGCGCCACCTTGGAGATCGGCTGCAGCACGGTGCTGAACTTGGCTTCCTGGTTGTTCTTCAACATGACGCGTTTGCTGCCCTTTTCCGCGACCACGCGCTCGTCGTTGGGCAGGTTGAACGCCGCCGTCTGCACGCCCCGGTTGGCGTCGCCCGACGAAAACACGGTATTGACGACGCGAATCGGCGCCATCGCGCCGAGCTTCGGGTTGCGGTACCTCGGGTCGATCGGCAGGTTGTTCTCGATCTCCTGCAGCTCGGATCCGAACCGGGTCAGCTTGTTGGTTTCTTCCTCGTCGCGAATCGTGATGAACGCCTCGAACGCGGCCTTGTAGTTGAACCACTCGTCCTCGTACACCTCGTACGGGCCGATCGTAGGCTCGATGCTCGCGTCGAGCTCCATCCAGGCGACGTCGCTGGCGTAATAGTCGTTGCTGATCAGGTCGGCTGCGCGGCGATCGAGGTACGCCTTCAGCGTCGGCTGGGCCGTCAGCGCCGCGGCCTCGCGCAGAAGCTTGGAGACGAGTTCGATCTCGCCCTGGTATTCAAGGGTGTAGGGAACAGCGACGAACCGGCCCTCCGGGCTTCGCCGGATCGTCGTGAAGAATCCGGTCGCACGCGTCCGCTCCGCCGGTGGCAACGTCTTGATCCACGCCTCGACTTCCTCCTTGGTCGCGCCGGCGGGATAGAAATTGGCCTGTGGCGGCTTGGGCGGCGCGCCTGGCACGAACGGTTCGTTATGATCGAGCCGCGACCACGGTCCCTTGTTGATCAGGAAGTAGTGCAGCCGCGCACGGCCAAGGTCGGAGGAATCGCCCACCAGCGACGAGAGCATCGCCTCGTTGCCGGCCCACACCTGGCGGAGAAAGAGCGCGTCGAATACCCGCGCCGCCTCAACCAGCCTGGCCAGCGCCTGCCGCTCCGTCGGCGGCAGCCTCGACACGTCGGCCGTGAGGTCAACCGGCGCGAAACGCGCCGCCATGGATTGAAGCTGTTCGACCATCGGATCCACTTGTCGCGCCTCGGGCTGATCGGCCTGACGGGCGCGGCAGCCCGGCCCTGCCACCATCGCCACCGCGACCAGCGCCGCAGCGATCGCCTTCATCGTCAATGCACTCCGGACGTGCCGGAGCTGGTCTGGAGCGCGGACGGATCGGCGCCCATGCGGCGAATTGCCGCTTCCCACATTTCTTCCGGCGGCACACCGAAGATCAATTTCGGATCGACGCTCGTCGTCAGCCACGCGGACGCCGCGAGCTCCTTGTCGAGCTGCCCTGGTCCCCACCCCGCGTAGCCAACGAGGACGCGGGCCCTGGACGAGGGTGGCGTCTGCAGAAGCTGCAGCGTGAGCTCGTGCGATACCGACAGCAGCACTCCCGGGCAGATTTCGCGCTGCTCCTCGTCGGGCCCCTGCGCTTCCGTCATCAGCACCCACGTGCGCTGCGGATCCACCGGGCCGCCCATCCAGAGCCGCAGATCGGGATCGACGCGAACGGGCGGCTCGGTCTTCACCATCTGCCACGCCGGCTCGGCCATCGGCCGGTTGACGACGAGACCGAACGCGCCCTCCTCGGTGTAGTCGCAGAGGAGCACGACCGTCCGGGCGAAGTTCGGATCCATCATCTGGGGCATCGAGACAAGCAGGATGGGCGCTGCGTCGTCGCTCACGCCCCGATCATATCCTTTGCCGGAGGCGCATGAACGGCGCTGCGTTTCCAGTCAAGCACCGATAAAACCCCTTGCCCACTCGACGTGTTGCTGCACGATTGCGTCATCCGCGGACGGCCGGTCCGGGCTTCGTTCATCCAGGACTGCGCCAGCCGCGGGGTCGCCGCTGTTGCCGATGGCAACCGCGACGTTGCGCCTCAGCCCCGTGAGCTTGGCACGCGTCATAGGCGTTCCCTTGATCAGGCGTCGCAAATCGGTGTCGGGCATGCGCCAGAGCTCGACCAGCGCCGGCAGATCAAGGCCCGGGCGCGCCTGCCACTCGCTTGCCGGTGACTGGGGCGCCGCGTGGTTGTACGGACAGACGTCCTGGCAGATATCACAGCCGTACACATGCGCCCCGAGCGCGGGGCGGAGCTCCGCCGGAATCTCGTTCCTCAGTTCGATGGTGAGATAGGAAAGGCAGCGCGTCGCATCGAGCACGCCCGGCGCAACCAGCGCGTCGGAGGGGCACGCCTCGAGGCACTTCGTGCAGGCGCCGCACTGATCGACCCCGGGACCGTCAGGCTCGAGCGGCAGCGTGCAGATGATTTCCGACAGGAACAGCCACGACCCGAGATCCGGGTTAATCAGGCAGGTGTTCTTGCCGATCCAGCCCAGCCCCGCATATTGCGCATAGACACGTTCCTGCACCGGCCCGGTGTCAACGTACCCCTCGCGTCGAAGGGATCGGCCGACTCGGCGCGCATCCAGTGCAGCAGCGCGTCAAGGCGGCGCTTCAGGACGTCGTGATAGTCGTCGCCCCAGGCATAGCGCGAGATCCGCGCCGTGCCCGGAGCGGCGTCGTCCTGATACGGCGCGACTGTGTTGTAAAGGGTGGCGGTGACGATGACGCTGCGGGCGCCCGGGACGACTTCACGCACATCGGCGCGGCGTTCAGCGGTGCGCGGCAGGTACGCCATCTCGCCGGCGTACCCGCGGTCGAGCCATTCACGAAAGAAAGCCAATTCGGGAAACCGCTCCGCGGGCGCGATCCCACACAAATCGAACCCGAGTTCGCGCGCCTTCGCCTTGATGGTGGGGGAATCAACCAGTGGTCAGCTCCGGCTGACGAGTTGCCGGACGACGTACGGCAGGATTCCTCCGTGGCGGAACGCGACGAGTTCCTCGGGGGTGTCGATGCGCGCCGTCGCCGTGAATTCCTTCCTGGCACCACCTTCCGCCGCGGCGACCACCGTGACGTCGCCGCGCGGCTTCAAGCCCTCGGCGGCCCCCGCGAAGCTGAACACTTCGGTGCCCGTCAGTCCGAGCGTCGCCGCATTCTCGCCCACCTTGAATTCGAGGGGGAGTACACCCATGTTCACAAGGTTGCTGCGATGGATGCGCTCGAATGATTCGGCGATGACGGCCTTGATGCCGAGCAACTGCGTGCCCTTGGCCGCCCAGTCGCGCGACGATCCCGATCCGTACTCCTTCCCCGCGATCACCATCAGCGGGACGTCCGCCGCCCTGTACTTCACCGAGGCGTCGTAGATCGTCATCAGCTCGGCGCCGGGCCGGTACAACGTCCAGCCGCCTTCAGTGCCGGGCGCGAGCTGGTTCCGCAGCCGGATGTTCGCGAACGTGCCGCGCATCATCACTTCGTGATTGCCGCGCCGGGCGCCGTAGGAGTTGAAGTCGGCCGGTTTGACGCCCTTGCCGATCAGATACTTCCCCGCCGGGCTGTCGGCCTTGATCGAGCCCGCCGGCGAGATGTGATCAGTAGTCACGCTGTCCCCCAGCAGCGCCAGCACACGAGCGCCGGTGATGTCCTTCGCCGGCGGCGCGGTCATCGTCATCCCCTCGAGGAACGTGGGCTCGCGGATGTAAGTCGACTCGGGATCCCACTGGAACCGGCTCCCCTCGGCGACCTCCAATCCCTGCCAGCGCTCGTCGCCGGCGAAGACGTTCGCATAACTCTGCTTGAACATGCTGGCCGTCACCGCGCGCAGCATCGTTTCCTGCAGCTCCTGCTCCGTCGGCCAGATGTCCTTGAGGTACACCGGCCTTCCGGCGCGATCCTCGCCCAGCGGTTCCGTGGTCAGGTCCTTCGTTATCCAGCCGGCGAGCGAGTAGGCGACCACGAGCGGCGGTGATGCCAGGTAGTTCGCGCGCACGTCCTGCTGTATGCGGCCCTCGAAGTTTCGATTGCCGCTCAGCACCGAGCAGACGACCAGGTTCTTTTCGCGGATCACGGCCGAGACTTCGTCCGGCAGCGGACCGCTGTTGCCGATGCACGTCGTACAGCCGTAGCCCACCAGGTTGAACCCAAGCTGATCGAGGTAGGTGTCGAGACCAGCAGCCTGCAGATACTCGGTGACGACCTTCGACCCCGGCGCGAGGCTGCTCTTGACCCACGGTTTGCGGGTGAGCCCCTTTTCGACCGCTTTCTTCGCGAGGAGCCCTGCCCCGATCATCACGCTCGGGTTCGAGGTGTTGGTGCAGCTCGTAATCGCCGCGATGACGACCGCGCCGTGATCGAGCTCTTCGAGGGCCGGATCGGCCACCGCCACGCCCGACTGCGCGACCGCGCCGGTGCTCGTGGCAACGCCCTGGCGGGCACCACCAGCGTCCGCCACCTTCGACGTCTTTCCCGGCAGCTGCATCGTCGGCAGCGCGGTCTGGAACGCGGCTTTCGCGCGGGTGAGCGACACGCGATCCTGCGGGCGCCTGGGGCCGGCGAGGCTCGGCTCGACAATCGACAGATCCAGTTCGAGGGTTTCGGTGTAGATCGCTTCGGGACTGCTGTCGGTTCGGAAGAGTCCCTGGGCTTTTGCGTAGTCCTCGACCAGCTTGACCCGCGAGTCATCACGTCCCGTGAGGCGGAGGTAGTCGAGCGTCATGTCATCGATCGGGAAGATCGCGACCGTTGCGCCATATTCCGGGCACATGTTCCCCAGCGTCGCGCGGTCGGCAATCGTCAGGTGACGCAGCCCTTCGCCGAAGAACTCGACGAACTTGCCGACCACGCCGTGCTTTCGCAGCACTTCGGTGATCGTGAGCACGAGGTCGGTGGCCGTGGCACCCCGCGGCAGCACCCCCGTCAGGCGGAACCCGAGGACCTGCGGGATGAGCATCGAGATCGGCTGGCCAAGCATGGCGGCCTCAGCCTCGATCCCGCCGACGCCCCAGCCGACGACGCCGAGTCCGTTCACCATCGTCGTATGGGAATCGGTGCCGACGAGCGTGTCCGGATAGGCGACGGTGGTGCCGCCGACGGACTCGGAGAACACCACGCGCGCGAGGTACTCGAGATTGACCTGGTGCACGATCCCGGTGTCCGGTGGCACGACTTCAAAATTACGAAACGCGCGCTGACCCCAGCGCAGGAACGCGTAGCGTTCCCGGTTGCGCGAGAACTCGAGCTCAGCGTTCAGGGAGAAGGCGTCGGCGCGTCCGAAGTAGTCGACCTGCACCGAGTGGTCGATGACGAGCTCGACCGGCTGCAGCGGGTTGACGCGATCCGGATTCCCGCCAAGGCGAATGATCGCGTCGCGCATCGCCGCGAGATCGACCACGCATGGGACACCCGTGAAGTCCTGCAGCAGGACGCGCGCGGGCATGAAGGAGATTTCCTTCTCCGGCGCCGCGGTGGCATCCCACTGCGCGACCGCGCGGATGTCGTCGGCCTTCACGAAGGCGTTGTCCTCGCGCCGCAGCAGGTTCTCGAGCAGGATCTTCATCGAGTAGGGCAGCCGCGAGACGCCGGGGAAGCCCGCCTTCTCGAGGGCGGGAAGACTGTAAATCTCCACCGGTTGCCCGCCGCTGCGGATCTCAGTGCGTGTACCGAAACTGTTCAATGTGGTGGTCACAGCCCATGATCATACTCCGCAGAGTGGCGTCGGTGCGAGGCAGTACCGGAGGTCGGTGCGACGGCCTTGACGATCGTCGGTGCGATGCGACACACAGATGTCGGTGCGATAGATCTGACGGCAGTCGGTGCGAGCAGCCTCGATGTCGGTGCGACGGTTCTGCGCGGTCGGTGCGAGGTGCTGCCGCGTGTCGGTGCCCTGTACCGCGCTTTGCAGACCAGCGTCAATTTTATCGCCCCGACTCGCGAAGGGGCTCTGCACCGCCGAACGTGAGAAGCCTCGCACCGACCCTGGCGAACGGTTCGCGCCGACCAGCGTCAGTTCATCGCACCGCCCCGCGTCAGTCCGTCGCACCGACCCGCGTTTATCGAGATCGCATCGACGTCTGGGTTCCGAGTCCGGCCTCGTCGAGGAACGCCGACACGACCGTGGCGGGGTCTGCGCGCTGTGCGTCAACCGCATAGTTCATTCTGCGCATCGCCGCGGCCGTGACGCGGCCGCTCAGACGCGAGATGGCGCGGCCGATCTCGGGGTGGCGCAGCAGCGTCGGCGTGTGCACGATTGGCACGGCGTCGTAGGGCGGGAAGTATTGCCGGTCGTCCTCGAGCATGGAGAGATCGAGGGCGTCGATCAGGCCGGCGGTCGCGTCGCCGGCAACGACATCGACCTGCCTTTCGGCGAGCGCGCGGTAGACCAGCGTCAGGTCCATGGCGCGCGGCGGCTCGAGAAAACGCAGACCGTAGGTCGCCGCGAGTCCGCCGTAGCCGTCGGGCCGATCCAGAAATTCGTAGCCGAAGGCGGCGCGCCAGCCGGGCGCGTGCGCCCCCAGCTCCGACAACCGGGTCAATCGGCGTTCCCGGGCGTCCTCGGCGCGAACCAGGATCGCGAACGTGTTGCTGAAGCCAAGTGCGGGCAGCGTCGAACGACCAGTATCGGCGTACAGCTGGCGGATGTGATCCATTACCAGCCGTGAATCGCGCTCGACAGGTTGCTTGAACACCGCTGTCAAGGCGGTGCCGCTGTATTCCACGTAGAGGTCGATGTCGCCGGTCCGGATAGCCCGATCGCAGATGAATGTCCCGCCCAGATTGAGCCGCCGGTCAACCAGAAGCCCCGCGTCGCGCTCGATGGTCTGCGCCATCAACTCGCCGAGAATCACCTGCTCGGTGAAATTCTTGGAGCCGATGACGATGCGTTCGGGCCGTGGCCAGGCGGCCACGGCGGAGCCAATCGCGGCGATGACGATGATCGCCGCCGCGCCCGCCCGCGAGAACGTCCTACTACGCCGGCGCCGCGCCAGCCCGCGCTCCGCGAGCAGCAGGCCGCCGTCCACGATCATCGCCAGCGCCGCGACTGGCACGGCGCCGGCGAGGATCACGGTCGCATCCACCATCGACAGCCCGCGGTAGATGTCCTCCCCGAGACCGCCCGCCCCAATCGCGGCGGCAATCGTCACGGTGCCCACGCCGATCACGGCAGCGACGCGAATGCCCGCAATGATGGAGGGCATGGCCAGCGGCAGTTCGACCTGGGTGAGCCGCTGTCGTGCCGTCATCCCCATCGCATCGGCGGCCTCGAGGATCGCCGCGTCGATCGAGTGCAGTCCGGCCGCGGTCGTCCGGATCACCGGAAGCAGCGCGTACAGAATGAGCGCGGCAAGCGCCGTCCGCGCCCCGACGCCTCCTACCAGCGGCAACGGCAGCAGAAAGCCGAAAAGGGCGAGACTTGGAACCGTCTGGATGACGCTGGCCGCCGCCGCGAGCGGCGCGCCAATGCGGGGGCGCCTTGCCGCCACGATGCCGATCGGCACGCCAATCGCGACCGCGACGACGGTTGACACAACCACCAGCGCGATGTGCTGCGCGAGAAGCGTCCACAGTTCGGTTGCGTGCGACGACCAGAACGCGATGAGCGCGGTCATTGGCAGGATTCAAGCAGAAGCGCAACCGCCGGATGCGTCGACGCGCGCAGCAGCGCCGGCGTGTCGTAGGCCGCCAGGAACCCATCCTCGAGCACGCCGATCCGATCCGCCAGTGCGAACGCTTCGCGCATATCGTGGGTGACGATCACCACGGTCTTGCGCAGGCGCTGCTGAATCCGCCGGAACTCGCGGTGCAACTCCGCCCGGGTGATTGGATCGAGGGAACCAAATGGTTCGTCCATCAGCACGATCGGCGGATCTGCCGCCAATGCGCGCGCCACGCCGACCCGCTGGCGCTGACCGCCGGACAACTCGTCTGGCCACCGACTCGCGAACTCGGGCGCCGGTAAACCCACCAGGTCGAGGAGCTCTACGGTGCGGGCGTCTATCCGCGCAGGCGACCAGTGCGACAGCGCCGGTACGAGCCCGACATTACGCGACACGGTCATGTGCGGAAACAACCCGACTTCCTGGAGCACGTAGCCCGTCTGTCGTCGAAGCGACGTCGGATCCCACGCGCGTGTATCGCGACCATCCACGCGCACCGATCCATCAGCTGGCTCGAGCATCCGGTTGATCAGTTTAAGAACTGTACTCTTCCCGGCTCCACTGCGCCCGACCAGCGCGACGGTCTCTCCCGGATCCACCGTAAAGGTCACGTCGTGCAACACCTCGCGCGCGCCGCGCCGGAAATGGACGTGCTCGAAGGCGATCACGCGCGCGACTCTACTGCACGCGGCGTCACGTTTGCTAATCCGGCGCCGGAGGAGAACCCTCACATGGATCAGAACAAGAACCAGGGTCAGGGCAAGCAGGGCCAGCAGACGCAGGGCCAGGGCGACCAGGGCCAGGGCAATCAGTCACAGGATCCGAACCGCGACCAGGCCGAAGACCAGCGCCAGCAAGCGCCGGGACGCGATCAGTCGAGGCAGCCAGGTCAGCAGTTCTCGCCCCGCCAGGGCGGCAACCGCGGCAACCAGGGCGAGCGGAATTCCTCCTCGTCTGGCGGCGGCATCTCGAACCGGGGCATGGACAAGGACGAAGAGCAGGAAGATGTGCCGGTACGCGGTTCAGAACGTCGGGACCGCGACGATTCCGAGAGGTAATCCAGCCTAGAACGCCAGGAAGACACTGCCCGAGATCGCGCCGTGTGGTCTCCGGCGGTCGTCGATCGTAATGCCGCCCGACATGAGATACAGACGCGCGTCCACGCGCAGGCCGGCTCCGTTGATGAATCCGCGGTCGCGCGCCAGCAGCCAGTGTTTCACACCGCCGCCCGCATGAAAGAGATGTCCCTGTTCCACGACCGTCTGCCCTTCGTGCAGCTGCCGAAGGTATCCCGCCCCGCCGGATGCGAACGGGATCGTTCGTCCGCCGATCGCCAGTTCACGGATCATGACGACGAGGCTGGCGTCGATGCCGTACTGATCGACCCTCTCGGCGATCGTGATCGGCGGCGCCGCTTCCGCATCGTTGGTGATTGACGCGCGCAGCTCGGGACGGCCAACCGTGAGGCCGCCTTCGACACCGAACCGTGGTGTGAACGCGTAGCCGGCCCTGACGTGAAAGGTTGGGGCGCCGGCGAATCGTGACTCGACGCTGAACAGCCGGAACGTTGTCGGGGCAGCGGTGGCGGCGCGCAGGTTCGCATCACTCGAGCCGACTCCCGCGCCGCCGAGCCATCCTCCGCCGGCGTTCACCTCGACGCGCCCGATCCGCACCGTCTCAGGCGTTTGCGCATACGCCGGGGCGCAGGCACAAACCATCGCGATCGCGAGCAGTCGCGTCACCGTGGCCTCACGGCGATCGTGATGCGTTCGCCGCTGCCGCCCTTCGGCGCCACGTACAAGCGATCGTGAAAGGTCACCAGGAATCCCACGTCGATCGCGCTGGGGCGATTGAAAAAACTATCAACGTCTGCATCGTCCAGCGGCTCGACGCGGATGACGTGCGCCCCCGGTGCGAGACCCGCGATCTGGAACTCGCCGTCGTTGTTGAGGGTGAACGCCGCAATCAACGCGCCGGTGACAGGGTCGAATGTCACCACGTGTGCGCCCAACACGCCGGAACCATTGCGGGTCACGCGCCCTGCGGCTACGCCAGTGTCGCTGCGAAAGCCCGGCGCGGGATACAGGTCAGAGACGCCGGCAATGTCGTCAGGCTGCAGCTGGCGGTCCTGCGTGATACCACGGCCCAGCGCGATCGGGAACATCACCGCGCCCGAACCAAGGACGCGGCGGCCGCCGTCGGGACGCATCTCGGTTTCGCCAATCCCCGAATGCCCGAGGCCGATGAAATGACCGATCTCATGCAGGGCGACCGATTCCAGATCGAACCGCGCGGCATCGCCCTGCGCCGCGGTCGACCAGGTAAACGCGGAATTGAAAAAAATATCCGACTCGACGATCGCGCCGGTCACGGTATCGATCAGAAAACCGGTCGCGCCCAGTACGCGGTCCAGTTCCGGGTGAGCCTGGAAGCCAAGCACGGACACGCCGTCGTCTTCGAACGGCTCCGCTCCGGTGAAGCCGGCAAACTGAAAGGCGATGGTTGCGGTCGGTACACCCTCCCAGGTCGCAAACGCGCGCCCCATCGCCGCCTGGAAATCCGCAGCTGACACGCCGCCGCCGGCGCGGTCTGCCGCGAACCACCTGACCGGGGTGCCCTGCCACGTGAGCGTGCGCCCCTGGCCGCCGATGCTGGTGGTGAAGTGCAGGTACGCATGTGCGTCCTGGGCCAGTAAAGCGACCGCCAGGCATGCGAGAAGGGCCGCTTTCACCGCGCACGCTCCACGACCGCGCGCACTTCGCGGGCGAATGCCTCGATCGGCAGCGCGACGCGCGCAGGATCCCCGCGCACAATGCGCCCATCGCTGCCGGTCATTCGCGGCGGCATCACCATCGCCCGCGCGGCCGTATCACGCGTCACGCGATACAGCCCCTGGTTCAACCCGAACACTGACGGCATCGCCGGCGGCCGCCCCTGGAGGAACACGACCACTTCGTCCCCTGCGGTGAATTCGGGAGCACCGACGAGCACCCTCCGGTAGCGCCCCACCTGCCCGTTCGGAACGCGAAACGACACCGTCCCGCCGGCGTCCCCTTTGAGTGACTGGATGACGGCGACTGTCACCACGCTCTCGATCGCCCGCTGCGGACCTGCGAGATGCGATGTCACACTCGTGACACGGCCGTGGACGATCACACCGGATCCGGCGACGACTGTCGTGAAATCCGCAGGGAGGATCACCGTCGCTGACGCCCCGCCAAGGCACAAGCTCCAGGTCACAAGGCACAAGGCCCAACGGAAACTCATTGGATGACGCATTCGTTGTCCTCTATGCAGAAGTCGAGCCGAGGCGGCTGCGGGCGGCGACGTCGAGAATCGCGGTTGCAGCACGGGCGCTCGCTCCGGGCGATCCAAGCCGTTCGCGAACGCCGCGCAAGTCTCTGGTCACCTGCGCGCGGCGATCGGCGTCGGTCAGGAGCGTCACCGTCTCCTCGGCGACGCGCGCGGGCGTGAATCCCTCCTGGATCAACTCCGGCACGATGCGGCGGCCGGCGACAAGGTTCGGCATGGCGTAAGTGTCGACCTTGAGAAAGGGCTTACCGAGGCGGTAGGTCAGCGGTGACAGGGAGTAGACGACAACCATCGGCCGTTCGTGAAGCGCAGCCTGGACGGTCGCGGTACCAGAAGCGGTGATGACGACATTCGACGCACCAAGCACGTCATCCGTGCGTCCTTCGACCATGACCAGCCCTGCAGCGCCCACAAACGGCGCGAACAACGCGTCAGCCAGGCCGGGTGCGCGCGCCACGACGAACTGCACGCCGGGGACGATCGACCGGATCAGCGGCAACGCGTCGACAATGACGGGCGCAATGCGCTCGATTTCATTGGGCCGGCTCCCAGGCAGGAGCGCGACCGTCGGGGCATCAGCCTGCAAGCCCTGTTCATCGAGAAACGCGCTGCGCGACTGCCGGGGTCGCGCCAGGTCGACGAGCGGATGTCCGACGAACTCCACCGGGATACCCGCGCGTTCGTAGAGCGGTGCTTCGAACGGAAAAATGACCAGCACCTTCCCCACGAACCGCTTCATCGTCTTCATACGACCTGGCCGCCATGCCCACAACTGCGGGCTGACGTAGTACACGACCGGGATGCCGAGGCGATGGAGGGCGGCCATCAGCCGGAAATTGAAATCGGGGAAATCGATGGCGACGAAGACATCGGGCCGGCGCGCGCCTGCTGCCGCGATCAACCGCCGGTACATCGCGTACGAACGCGGAATGACCCGCAGCGCTTCGGTCAGCCCGGTGACGGTCAGCCCGGTGAAATTGCCAACCAGGTCGGCTCCCGCCGCCGCCAGGCGCGGGCCGCCGAACCCGAAGATGTCGATCGCCGGCGTACGCGCACGCAGTTCCGCGGCGAGCGCTCCGGCGTACAGATCGCCGGAGGCTTCCCCGCAGGAGATCATGACGCGGCCGCCTTCGCCTGGGCTTCGGCGCGCCAAGCTTACTGAGGCCGTGCGAAGAGCGCGTCGTCGACCGGGGTATTGAGCGAGACGTTGGTCAGCGTCCGCGACAGGATCACCTGGCTGCCGCGACGGACGTCGGCGCGGAAGGGGACCTGGACGCCGTCCACGCGGCGGTAGTCCGAAAATACCTCGTCGGCCTGCACGGGCTTGCCTTCGGGACCCGGGGTCGAGAACGACTGGCGGGCGATCAGATTCTGGCTGTCGATGTACATCCGCATCGCCGGCAGCTGGGGCCCGCTGATCTCGAGCACCTTGAAGACACGCCCCTCGGCACCTTCGTCGGGCAGCAGACGCAGCGACAGCTTGCCCTCGGCGGCGCCGATGAGCACGGGTATGGTGTCGCGGCGGACGCTGGCTCCGAACTCGTCGCGCATTTCGGGCGGAACGTCATGGATACCGGCCGGATCGCGGATCCAGGCACTGCCCGCGTTATAGACCTGGACCACCTGAGCGCCGGCGACGTTCGCATCGACGCGGAACTTCTCCGGGTACGCCACGTAGGTCTTGGTTTTCGACACGAGCGTCCCCTGCTCCATTTTGAACGTCGTGTCGGCGTCGGCGACAACCGTCTTCACCTTGCGAAGGGCATCGAGTCCGCCTTTGGCCTCAATCACCTTCTTCAGCAGGTCCACCGCCTTGGCGTCGGGCTGCACGGCCTGGGCAGCCTGAGGCACGTAGGCGTGGCGGACCGTCAACGCCTGCTCGGCGTGGTAGCCGGGCGCGTCATTGCGGAGGGCTCGCGGGCCCGTGCTCCGCAGGGTGGCGGACATCAAATCGAGTTCGTCGATCGGGATGACCTCGAAGTCCGAGAAGCCAACCCGTTTCAGCTGCGGCACGAATTCGGCGGCGTTGCCGACCAGGACAATCGACAGGCGATCCGGGCGCACGTAGAACCGCGCGACGCGAAGGATGTCGTCCGGCGTCACCCGCTGCACGCGCTCGCGGAACGTCCCGATCTCCTCCACTGGCAGTTCGTAGAACACGACGTTCAAGACCTGCGTCGCGATCTCGTTCGGAGTCTCGATGGTCAGCGGAAAACTGCCTGCCAGGTAGGCCTGCGCATCGGACAGCTCGCGCTCGAACACACGCTCGCGCTGCAACTTCGAGATCTCGTCCACCATCAACCGCAGGGCTTCGCCCGTCGTCTCGGTGCGCGTGTCGGTTTCCGCGACGAAGTCGCCTGCCTGTTTACGCGCTTCGGTATCGGCGGAAGCCCCATAGGTCAGGCCGCGCTCTGACCGAAGCACGCGATGCAGCCGGTTGGCCCCCTCCCCGCCCAGAATTTTCACGGCCAGGTCCCATGCAAGGTAGTCCTGGTGCTTGCGCGGAATGGCGAGCTGACCGACGCGGATTTCAGTCTGGACCGCGTCCGGCTTGTCGACGATGACGATGCGGCGGGTAGGCGGCGGCGGCTCGACGATCTTGAGCGGCTGGAGGTCGCCTCGCTGCCAGCTGCCGAACACCTTCTCGGCCGAGGCGAACGCTTCCTGGCTGGTGATGTCGCCGACGATGGCCAGGATCATGTTGTTCGGCACGAAATTACGACGGTGGTACGCCTGCAGGTCCGCCTGCGTGATCGCCGCGAGCGTCTCGGGCGTGCCGCTGTTCGGCAGGCCGTAGGGATGGAACCCGTAGACCAGGCGATCGAACAGCACGCTGGCGATGTAGTCCGGGTCGCCCTCGCTGACACGCAGGTTGGAGATCACCTGCTGCTTCTGGCGCTCGATTTCTTCCGGGGCGAACGCCGGGTTGCGGGCGACGTCGGCCAGCAGGGCCATGCCGACGTCGAACGAATCCTTCATCACGATCACGTTGACGAAGCTCAGGTCGGATCCCGATCCCGAGCCGAGCGCACCGCCGATGAAGTCGATCTGATCCGCAATCTCCTGGGCACTCTTGGTCGTCGTGCCCTGGTCGAGCAGCGACGCGGCCAGGTTCGCGACACCGGCCTTACCAGGCAGGTCCTGGACCGACCCGGCGCGCACCAGCAGCCGCATGCTCACGGCGGGCTGCTCGTGGTGCAGGACCACGATCACCTGCATCCCGTTCGGGAGCGTGCGAATCTCGTATGGTGGAAAGTTCGCCTCGCGCGCGGGCAGCGGCCGCGGCGGACGCTCGGAAGGCCAGCTGGGAATCTGCGCGCCGGCCGCGCTCGCGATAAGCACGAGAGCGATCGCCGCACCACCGCACCGTCGCACCACCGCCCCACCCCACCGTCGCACCACCGCACCGCCCAGCGCGGTCATCGCCGTTCTCCGCGTGGCACGACATGCAGGATCATCCGGTTGTTCTGGTTGAAGTAAGTCTGGGCCACGCGCTGGACGTCGGCGGGCGTCGTGCGCATGAAGATGTCGAACTCGCCGTCGGCCGTGGTGATGTCGTTGTGAATGACCGCGGCGTGCGACAGGTGCCGCGCCTTGTCCTCGTTCGACTCGCGGCTGAGGATGTAGTCGCGGGCGAACTGGTTCTGCGCGCGCTGTACTTCCTGGCTGGTGACGCCGTCGCGCTTCAACTTCTCGAACTCGTCGATCAGCGCCTTCTCTGCCGCCGCCACGGTCTGGCCCGGCTGGACGATGCAGACGGCAAAGAACAGGTTCGGATGCTCGATCAGGTTGCCGGTCCCGAACGCACTGACGCACAACCGCTTGCTGTAGACGAGCTCGCGCAGAATGCGGGCGCTCTGGCCGTCAGACAGGATCTTCGAGGCGATATGCAGCGGGTACGAGTCCGGGTGCCCGTCGTAGGTGATGTGGTAGGCGACGACCACCGCCGGCAGCGGCCAGGCCTCCTCCACCACCGCGCGCTTCTCCTGCGTCGTCGGCGGCTCCTTCGGGATGTCGCGCGGCACCGGCCGCGTCGCCTTCGGCACGCGGCCGAAGTATTGGTTGACCATCTGCACCGTCTGCGCCGAATCGAAATCGCCGACGATCGTGACAGTCGCGTTTTCCGGCACGTAGTAGGTGCTGTGGAAGTCGCGCACGTCCTCGATCGAGGCGGCTTCCAGGTCGGCCATGCTGCCGATGGTCGGATGCTTGTAGGGATGCACCTGGAATGCGTTGTCGTAAATGATCTCCGAGAGCCGGCCGTACGGCTGGTTCTCGATCCGCATCCGGCGCTCCTCTTTCACGACTTCCCGTTCGCGGCGGAACGCCGCGTCGTCCACCCGCAGCGTGGCCATGCGGTCGGCCTCCAGCCACAGGACCATCGGTACGTAGTGCGCCGGGAAGGTCTGCCAGAAGACCGTCTCGTCTTCGGTCGTGTAGGCATTGCTTCGGCCGCCGACGCTCGAGATGAGCGACGTGTGCGACTCGGGCTCGACGTTGCGCGAGCCCTTGAACATCATGTGCTCGAAGAGATGCGCGAAGCCCGTCCGTCCGGCGCGCTCGTTCTTCGAGCCGACATGGTAGGTCACCGATACGTGCACGATGGGCGTGGAATGATCCTCGGAGAGGATCACCCGGAGCCCATTCGGCAGCGTCGTGATCTGGTATTGGAGCTTCGGCGGCCGGACCGCGGCCTGCACGGGCGTGAGTACCACGGCCGCGAAGGTGACGGCCGCCAGGCACGTCGCGACGCGCAATGAAAAATGCATAGTCGGTTGTTCGATTATGGCACGCGGAATGCGCCCGGGCTGGAAATGCGGAATCCCATGGTCAGCCAGGTTACGGTCGAAAACTCCAGCTGGTAGGGGTCCAGGCGGCGTTCGGCGGCGACAAACAGCTCGAGCGCGGCGCCGCGGCCAGTGAGCCGTACACCTCCCTCGCCCCGAAGGCCATACTGGGTGCCGCGGTCCCGCGAGCCATCCACGCCGACCACCCGAACCCCGCCGTCCGACACCAGCGACACCCGCGGATGAACCGCGAACCGCGCCGCGCCGGCCGATTCCACTTCCCAGCGGTAGTCCACATACGTCTTCTGGATGACGCCGCGGACGTCAACGCGGCCGCGCAGGGCGGTGCTCCCTCGCGTGGTGGACCCCGCGAGCCGGCCGCCGATCATGTTCCAGTCCACCGGGAACCGCTTGGGGCGATCGCTGAGATGACGCGAGACATGGTGAAACACCGCCGCCGCCTCCAGCTCGCCGACGCGGACCGACGTTGAGCCCTCGAGCGTGTAGTTCCCTTGGTTGGGATCGAAGGCGCGGAATTCGTTGCCGAGGATCGTCTGATAGTTCGCGACGAATGTCGCCCGGCCACGGCCGTAGTCAATCATGTCGAGCTCGCCGCCGAAGTGGGCGTCCCACACGTAACGCGGATCTTCACTGAACAGGTGTTCCATGCTGACGTGAAAGTCGAACCGCGAGAGGAGCTCGACGCCCGGCGGCGAAGAAGCGGGTGCGGTTTGCGCGTACGCGGGGGTAGCGCCCGCGGCGGCGAGCGCCAGCGCGACGAGGACGCCGCGCATCACCGAGTCGGGTCTCCGGGCGAGGCGCCGCGCGACGTCAGTGCGGCCAGCCGCGCCTCGAGCTCCTCGATGCGGCGCTTCAATTCCGGCAGGCGTTTGAAGATGACCGAAGCCTTCCGCCACTCGCGGCTGTCGATTGCCGGGTAGCCGGCGACCATCCGCCCGGCATCGAGCGAGTTGGTCACGCCGGACTGGCCGACGGCGATGCTCCCGCGGCCGATGGTCAGATGTCCGCCGACTCCCACCTGACCGCCGAGCACCACGTCATCTTCGATGTCCGTACTCCCGGCGATTCCAACCTGCGCCGCCATCAGCACGTTGCGGCCGACGGAGACGCCGTGCCCGATCTGAACGAGGTTGTCGATCTTCGTGCCGCTGCGGATGCGGGTCTCCCCGACCGCCGGACGATCCACGGTGGTGTTCGCGCCGAGCTCGACATCGTCTTCGATCACCACGGTTGCGACCTGCGGAATTTTCTCGTGCGTCCCATCGCCCCGGCGGACGAAGCCGTAGCCGTCGCTGCCGACGACCACGCCGTTCTGCAGGATGACGCGATTACCAAGGGTGACGCGCTCGCGCAGCGCCACGTTGGAGTGGATCACGCAGTCCGAGCCGATCCGGGTGCCCGCACCGATCGTCACGTTCGGGAAAATGACGGTGTTGTCGCCAATCGCCGCGCCCTCCCCGATTGCCACGAACGCGCCGATCGAGACGCCGTGGCCGATGCGCGCATCACCGGCGACCGCCGCCAGCGCGTGCACGCCGGGCGCCGGGCGCCAAGCGGGCGCGAACAGGCTGACAGCCCGCGCGAAAGCCAGGTACGGATCGGCGGTCCGCAGCATCGCGCACGGCGCCGCCGGCGCTTCCTCCTTGAGCAGGACGGCGGAGGCGCGCGTCTCGGCCATCGCCGATTCGTATTTCGGATTGGCGAGAAAGGTCAGGTCGCCCGGCTGAGCGTGCTGAATGCCTGCGACGCGGACGATCTCCACCTCGCCGTCGCCCTCGAGGCGGCAGGCGAGCCGTTCAGCGAGCTCGCGTAGCTTCACCAGTGTGAAGAATCTATCACTAGGTCACGCGTGCCGCACGGCAACGCGTTCGAAGAACGTGCTGAGATGCGGCAGGCGGAGGCGCTCGGCGACGTCATGCACGCGCGCGTCGCGCACCGGCGGCTCGAGGAGCACGACATCGCGAAGCTCGCTGAGCGGCGGACAGGACCGTCCTGACCAGGCGACGCGATGGAGGCCCTGGGCGGCGCCGTGCATCGAAAGCCAGTGACCGATGGCGCGGAACCCGAAGTAGAGCGCGGGAATGTTCGCGATGCCCGGGATGAGCAGAAAAAACGGGCCGAGGAAGACGAAGGTCAGGACAAAGAGAACGCCGTCGATGATCATCCATCGGCGGTGACGGTCGTGATCGTCCTGGAGCATATGCAGGATCAGGGTAAGCACTTGCTCGAACGTCATGTCCTGGGGATGCGCAGCAACTACTTCCGTATGGTTGCGGAGGTTCCACAGCAAGCGCTGCTCGACGATCCGCTGCGCAGCCCAACTCATCAACCGGCCCTTGAGGCGCCCGATGATTCCGACGGGCTCGGGCCGGTCGCGCCGGTGCCATTCCTCCGCACTGTGAACGATGGCATTGAACCTGTCCCGCAGCCGGCCTAAAAGGCCGGCTGCGGATCCGGAAACGGCCGCAGTTGTTTCCGCCGTCGGCTCGCAATAGAGCTCGTAACGCTCGCGGCCGATCGGAATGACGAAGACGTCCATCAACACGACGATAGCACCTCTACAATTCCCGGGCGCATTCGGGTGCGGATCGACGCCGCCGGAACGCGTGAACGGCCCGACTGGTTCAGACGATGGTGCGTCGGCCGGTAATTAGCTGAACCAGGAACAGCACGCCCGCAATCACCAGCAGGACGTGGATGATGCCGCCAGCCACGTCGAACGCGAATCCGAGCAACCAGAACAGCAC
The DNA here is from genome assembly GCA_963750995.1 of uncultured Acidobacteriota bacterium. Classification (GTDB taxonomy): domain Bacteria; phylum Acidobacteriota; class Vicinamibacteria; order Vicinamibacterales; family UBA2999; genus CAVVST01. The sequence goes on from CAVVST010000002.1 coordinate 639,805, forward strand.
CAGCAGGACAATCAGAGTCCACAGCATGACCTTTTCCCCCTTGGGCGGACGTAAGGGTCCGCCGCTCAACCGTAGGGCCGACCTTCGGGTCGGCTTGTCCTGTGAGAAGGGCAAGGGCCGTGCCCGTTCCGCGGACTCAGCGGCTGATACGGATGCGGTTGCGCGGGCCGGGCTGCACCGGCGAGTGACGGGAGAAGTACGCGGCGAGGAGGTCGTAGTCGGTGCCGATCAGCAGAGGATCGGTGCCGTCGAGCAGGGCGTTCATGCCGTCACCGCTGTCCCAGAGGAAGTTACTGGTCGCGAGCCGGTACTGACGCTTCGGGTCGAGCGCCGCGCCGTTGATGCGGATCGATTCGCGGAGGACGCGTTCGCCCGCCGGCCGCGACGGATCGTACGCGTACGTGAATCCGTTCGACACCTGCATGATGCGGCGACGGTCTGCCCCGAACTGCTCTTCCAGCATCTTCAACAGCACGTCGCCCGTCACGGTTTTCACGATCAGCTCATTGCCAAAAGGCACTACGGAAAAGATCTGCGCATAGGTAACGGGCGCCGGCCCGGCGCCGGGCTGCGCAACGATGTCGGCGCGAATGCCGCCAGGGTTCCAGATGGCGAGGTCCGCGTTGGCGCCAGGAGTGTTCATCGCCGCTTCGAGGAAGGCGTCGGCGATGACGTCGCCGAGCGTGAACTCGCCCGCGTCGTTCCCGTCACGCGTCAGGCTGCGGCCGACCGATCCGACGACGCGGTTGCCCACCTTGTCGCCAATCGGGCGATAGCGCGCCAGCAGCGCAGTCTCGTCCGCCTCTTTCGGGACGTCCCGCGTCACCACGAGGTTGCGCGCCGTCTTCGACACCGCGCTGCCGTCGGACCGCCGTATGCGAAGGTCGATGTCGGTGACCACGCGACCCGCCGAGGCGGCGCTCGTGACGAGCTTGCCGTCTATCGTGCAGTTGTACGAGACGTGCGAATGACCGGAGACGACGACGTCGATGTCGTTCGACATGCGGCTGATGAGATTCACGAACGATGGCGTCATGTCCGAGCAGCCGTTGATGTCGGCGCCGGCCTGCTGCTGTCCTCCCTCGTGCATCAACACCACGATCGTACGCACGCCCTGCGCACGCAGCGCCCTGGCAGCTTGATTCGCAGCCTCCGCCTCGGGCAAGAACGTCAACCCGCGCACGCTGTTGGCCAGGATCACGCGGGGTGCGCCCTGAAGGATCAGCCCGATGAATCCAACGCGAACGCCGCCGATCTCCCGGACGGCGGACGCCGGCAGCAGGAGGCGCGATTCGTGGCCCTGGATGCCCGCCAGCGCCAGCATTTTGGGGTCGGCTGTGGCGGGGTCGAGCGTGACATTGGCGGCCAGGTAGGAAAAAGGCGCGCCGGAATACGGGGTGCCATCCTGGCAGCCGTCCACCGGATGGCAGCCGCCCTTCTGAATCCGGTACAGCTCCCACCAGCCTTCGTCGAGATCATGATTGCCGAGCGCCGACAGTTGCAGACCGGCAAGGCCCAGCGCCTCGATCGACGGCTCGTCGTGAAACAGGCTCGACAGAAGCGGGGTGGCGCCAATGTTGTCGCCCGCTGACACGACTACGGTGTTTGGGTTGGTGGCTTTGAGACGCGCCAGGTGCGTGGCGAGATATTCGATCCCGCCGGCATCCTGGCTGCCGATCCGGCCGGTGCCGCCGGCGGCCGGGTCGAGGCCGCCGTGAAAGTCGTTGATGGCCAGCAACTGCACGTCGACGAGGGCATCAGGGTCCTGCCCCACCCTGACGACGGCGGCTGCGGTCACGATCGAGACGAGACAGCCAGCGGCGACCCACGACGCGCGCGTCACGATCGAAAATGATAGCTGATGCTTCGAATCGGCGCGCACATGTCGGTAGCGGGCGGCGTTTCAAAAGCGGTGGAGCGAGCGCTGGTCCACGGCTGCGAGTCGCTGCAGATTTTCAGCAAGAACGCCAATCGCTGGCTCGCCAGTCCGCTGGATCCCGCCGAAGTCATGCGGTTCCGCCGGCGCATCGAGGAGACCGGCATCAAGCCGGTCGTATCGCACGCCAGTTATTTGATCAATCTGGCGACGACGTTCGGCGGCCTGCGCCAGCAGTCGATCGCGGCCTTTGTCGATGAGCTCGATCGTGCGGAGATGCTCGGCCTGCTCGGCGTGGTGATTCATCCGGGAACATGCACGGCAGGTACCGAAGACGACGGCCTCAGGCTGATTGCCGATGGGATCCACGAGGCGTTCAAGGCCAGGCCGCGCCGAAAGACGATGGTGATCCTCGAGCACACCGCCGGCCAGGGCCGTACCCTCGGCCACCGCTTCGAGCACCTTGCGGCGATCATCCGGCACCTCAAGGGTTCAGCACGGATCGGCGTGTGCCTCGATACCTGTCACCTGGTGGCCTCCGGCTACGACATCGTCAGCGAGGCGGGATATCGCCAGACGTTCGACGCCTTCGAGCGCATCGTCGGGCTCGACCGGCTGAAGGTGTTTCACGGGAATGACTCGAAGAAACCCTGCGGCAGCCGTGTCGATCGCCACGAGCACATCGGACGCGGCTGCGTCGGCGAAGCGCCCTTCCGCCGGATCCTGCACGACCGTCGCTTTGCCGGGCTGCCGATCCTGATAGAAACCGAAAAGTCGCCTGGGAGCGAGAAACGCGGGGCGATCGAACCCGACCCGCTCGACACGATGAACCTCGCCACCCTCCGGCGGCTCCGCGATGCCTAGCGGATCACGACTGACTGGACGAAGGGCCCGCCGCGGCCGGCAAAGCGCAGATCGCTGACGCTGACGCGCGTCCCGTCGCTGGTTTCCTCGATCGTCCAGAACGGGAAGCGTGCCCACACCAGGAAGGCGCGAATGCTGGGCGCTTCACGCGCGCGTGCGACGCGTGGATCGGTATCGTTTTTCGGAACTATCGAATCCAGCGTCAACCGCCGCGGCAGCAGCGTGAGCGTGCCAGTCTCGTAGACCGGCCCGGCATCGACGATGACCTGGCGGCGGTACGGCGCAATGGCCACCGGCCCAGCCATCAGGCTGACTGGATCGCCGCCGCGTTCGGCGCGCCATTCGTTCAGAACGATGCCGCGCGCCACCCGCGCATTCAGGCACATCGCGGCGATATAGATCGCCGCCAGCGTCAGGGCATGCCGCGACGCGGCGGTGATGCCGCGGCTCCGCGTCAGCCAGATGCCGGCACCGAGCGTGAGCCACAACCACGGATCGACGATGAAGACCGCGTCGCCGTAGAACCAGCGGTTGCTGAACGGCATCAGCAGGCGCACACCGTAGCTGTTCAGCAGATCGAGGCTGACGTGCGAGAGCACGCCGATGTACGACAGCAGCAGGAGGCCGCCTGCCCTGACGGGTGGCTCATCACCGCGAGGGCGGAGCAGGCGGGCGGCGCCGAGCATCGCGGCGGTCAACGCGACCGGCAGCAGCGCCTGGGCGAGTGTGCCGTGCGTCCATCCGCGCCGGAATGCCACCGAGGGCATGTCGGTGGCGAAGACCAGGACGTCAATATCCGGCAGGTTCGCCGCGATCATCAGCGTCGCGTGCCCGAAACGCGTCTGCCGCTTCAGCCCGGCTTCGCCGAACGCCGCCCCCACCAGGGTGTGACAGATGTTGTCCACTCACCGCTCCCCGAACACCTGGGCCTCGAATACCAGCACGCGCGCGCCGTGGCGCCACGCGTCCGAAGGCAGCCCGGCCTTGAGGCACGTGTGAGAGACAAACGTTTCCGCATCCCAACCGTAGTCGGTGGCTACCTGGGGGAGCAACAGCCCGCGTCGGCCGCCCTGCTCGACAATCAGCCCGTGGCGTCCCACCTCGACCTCGACGATCGACGTCACTTCGCGCTCCGGAGTGAGAACTGAGATTTCGACATCGATTGCGTCGAGCTCGCCCGGCCGCACGGGTACGAAGCGTGGGTCGGAATCCGAGACCGACGCTGCGAGTTGTGCCACGGTGTGTCCGAGCGGCTCGTCGGAATCGAGCCGCCCCAGGCAGCCGCGGAGGTCGCCGTGGCAATGGATGGTGACAAAAGCGCCGCACGGCGAATCGAGCGTGCCGCCGCGGTCTGGCACGGGTGCGGGCTCACGTCGCACGCGCGCTTCGAGCGCTCGCCTTGCGAGTGAGAGGAGCCGCTGCTGATCGTCGACGCCGATCACCAGATGGCCGCCGCCATGTAGCCGACGACCGAAGACTTGTCGCCGGACACGTCGCCCGAATCGGCATACCGGAGCACCCGGGCGCGGGTCGCACCCAGCTTCGCGGCGGCATGGAGGACCGACACCATGGGCCCGCCGCCGCAGGCGTGCCGCGGTTCCTGTTCGAGCGCGTCCATCAGGCCATTTGCATCGAGCGCCTCGACATACTGCAGGACGACGCCGTCGAGGCGGGCCGCCACCGTAGCGTCTTCGTAATGGGATAGATCACTGCTCGCCACGAGCAGGACGCCGTCCGGCTCGGAGCAGGCGGCGACAGCACCCGCCAATGCATTCCCGAGTGCCGTGGCCGTCTCGCGGGTCTGAAACCCCATCACCAGCGGCACGATCGGCACGCCCGGCAGCAGGCGGGCGACGAATGGCAGCTGCATTTCCAGCGAATGTTCCCGCCCGTGGGCGTCCGCATGCTCGACGACCGCGTCCGACGCGCTGATAATCGCCGCCGCCAGCGGTTCGGCCACGGGCACGGCGCCAAGCGGCGTCTGCCATTCGCCGCGCGGCCAGATGGAGACACCGTGAAAGCCGACGAAATGAGACGGTCCGACCAGGACGACGGCGCCATAGCGGCATTCGCGTACCAGCGCATACGCCCACGCCGCCACCGGACCCGAGTACACCAGTCCGGCATGCGGCGCGATGATCGCACGCGGACACCCGCTCGTCTCACCCTGACCGGCGGCTGCAAGGTGTCTGTCAACCTCGCGCGCCAGTGAATCGCGGGTGCCGGGATACCAATGACCGGCTACGGCGGTGGGCCTGATGTCGCGGGGCATCGCTCAATTTGTGATTTGTGATTGGGATTTTGTCGCGGGTGCGAAATCGCAAATCACAAATCGCAAATCCCAAATGTTATAGCATCGAGAATCATGGCCCCCGCCCTCACGATCGCCGATGTGGAACAAATCGCGGCGTTGTCGCAGCTCGAGCTGACCGCTGACGAGAAGGAGCTCTTCAGGCGGCAGCTCGCCGATATCCTTGCCTACGCCGAACAGGTCCAGGCGATCGACACGAGCGGTGTGCCGGCGACCGCGCACGTGCACGCGCGCGAGAGCCTGGAACGCGCCGACGAGACCCGGGAGTCGCTGCCGGTCGCCGACGCGCTCGCGAACGCGCCCGACGCCGCTCCTGGGGCCGGCCTCTTCCGCGTCCCGCGCGTCATCGGCTGATGCTCGAGCGCACCGCCCGCGCGATCCGCGACGACATCGCCGCCGGCCGCCTCTCCGCCGTCGAGGTCTGCCACGCGTCGCTCGCCCGCATCGAGTCCCTCAATCCCACGCTGAATGCGTTCAATCACGTCGCCGCCGAACGCGCGCTGGCGCGTGCCGCCGACGTCGACCGCGCGCGCGCTAGCGGGTCCGCCCTCGGGCCGCTGGCCGGCGTGCCCGTCGCACTCAAGGACAATCTCTGCGTTCGCGGCATGCGCACCACGGCGTCGTCCCGGATTCTCGACTCGTTCGTGCCGCCGTACGACGCGACCGTCGTCCAGCGGCTCGAGGCGGCTGGCGCCGTGATCGTCGGCAAGACGAACTGCGACGAGTTCGCGATGGGATCCTCCAACGAGAACTCGGCGTACGGACCGGTGCGGAATCCGTGGGCGACCGATCGCACGCCCGGCGGTTCAAGCGGAGGTTCTGCGGCTGCAGTCGCATCAGGGGCCGCCGTGGTCGCGCTGGGGTCCGATACCGGCGGCTCCATTCGTCAGCCCGCGTCGTTCTGTGGGGTTGTCGGCCTCAAACCGACCTATGGCCGCGTCTCGCGATACGGCCTTCTCGCCTTTGCGTCGTCGCTCGACCAGATTGGACCGTTCGCGCGAACAGCCGCCGACGCGGCCTTGATGCTCGGCGTGCTCGCGGGGCCCGACCCGTGTGACGCCACCGCCTCGCGGCAGCCAGTGCCCGACTATACGGCCGCTCTCACAGCCGACATCAAGGGGCTGCGAATCGGCGTGCCACGGGCGTTTGTCACCGACGGCGTCGGTGAAGGCGTCCGTCGTGCGCTCGACGACGCGCTCGATCGACTGACGCGCGAAGGTGCGACGCTCGTCGACGTCGACCTACCCCACGCCCGCTATGCGATTCCCGTCTACTACCTGGTCGCAACGGCTGAAGCCAGCTCGAACCTCGCGCGCTACGACGGCGTACGGTACGGCTATCGGGCGAAAGGCGACAATCTCGGATTGAAAGAGGTGTACAGCAAGACCCGCGACGAGGGGTTCGGCCCGGAAGTGAAACGCCGCATCATGCTCGGCACCTACGTCCTCAGCGCGGGTTACTACGACGCCTTCTACTTGAAGGCGCAGCAGGTGCGCACGCTGCTGAGACAGGATTACGATGCCGCGTTCGAGAAGGTGGACGTCGTCGCGATGCCGACCAGCCCGACACCGCCGTTCCGGCTCGGCGAGAAAACAGACGACCCCCTTCAGATGTACCTGGCCGATGTCTTTACGGTGAGTGCCAACCTGGCGGGGCTTCCAGCGATCAGCGTGCCGTGCGGTTTCAGCGAGCAGCTCCCAATCGGCCTGCAGCTCACCGGCCGGTTATTCGACGAGTCAACCCTGCTGAGGGTGGCGGACGCCTATCAGCGGGTCACGGACTGGCATACGCAGACGCCGCCGGTTTGAGGCGGGTCCGCTTGGGGGAACCCGCAGCTCAGCCGGGTCCCGCTTCGCGGAACCCGCCCTGCGTACGGAGGACGTGTTGACGTAGGCCGGGTTCCGCGAAGCGGACCCGGCGCTACTTGAAGATCGCCTGGAGCTGATCGAACTGGCTCGTATCGGTCTCGTCGATTTTCATCGGCGTCACCGATACCCAGCCGTTTTCCACGGCCCAGAAATCTGTTCCTTCCGGCTGCGGCTCGCTCTTGCGCTCGCTGTATACGTTCCAGTACACCGTGCGCCCGGAAGGATGTTTCACTTCGACGAAGCTTTCGGCGCCGGTGCGCACCTGGCCCTGCCTCGTAATCATGTATCCCTTGTAACCGCCCTGCGGCATCGCCGGCACGTTTACGTTGAGAAACGTGTTGGGCGCCAGGCCCCACTGCTTCACGCGGCGCGCCACCCAAACCGCCTCTTCGGCGGCGTACACCAGCTCCTTGGGAAACACCGCCCCCGACATCGACACGGCAATGGCCGGGATGCCGTGGCGCGCGGCTTCCCGCGCGGCGCCCACGGTGCCCGACACTTGCGTGGACAGGCCAAGGTTGTACTCGGTGTTGACGCCCGACACGACGAGGTCCGGCCGCGGCATCACGATATTCCGGATCGCGATATTCACGACGCTCGCCGGCGTAGCGGTCAGGCCGATCGCAGGCAGGCCGTTCGGCAGGGTCAGGTCCTCGCGGAACACCGTTTCCGAGGTGACGATCGAGTGCCCCTTACCGGTCTGGTTGTCGGCGGGCCCGACGACGATCGGCGTGCCAATCGCCTGCATCGCCTGCGCCACCGCGGCGATGCCCGGCGCGCGAACGCCGTCGTCGTTGACCACGAGAATGCGATAGGGCGGCGGCTGTCGAAACTGCTGCGCGCCCGCGGGCGCCAGCAGGCACGCCGCGAACGACAGGGCAAGGAGAACGCGGAGCCTACGCATCGGCGGGCAGCTTTGTCTCGGGCACTTCGTAAAGCACCAGCCCCCGCCGCACCTCTTCCATCGCCACCCGTTCCGCCTTGTGCGGGTCAGGACGATGGATGTCCATCGGTTCGGGCTCTTCGTCCAGTCGTGGCAATGCGCCGCGGCGCAGCTGCTTTGCGCGCATGGCGGCGACGTCGACGAAGAGAAAACGGCTTTCGATGGGAGGCGCCTTCGCACGTGGCGCCAGCGGCGTGTCGGACTCGGCGGCGGGGTCGAGAACGTCGTCGATTTCCATGCCCGACAGCTTACTTACGACAGGGGGCAAGGGGAAGGGGGCAAGGGGGGGCCTGTCGCCTGGGACAGCCCTTCCCCCTATTCCCCCTTCCCCCCTTTATTAAGATGGAAGCCGCGGCCTTTAGGCCGCGACTTCCACGTTGATCGTCCTCGGCTTGGCTTCCTCGCGGAACGGCAGCCTCACCGTCAGGACGCCGTTCTTGTACTCGGCGCTGACCTTGGATGCATCCACCGTGCTCGGCAGCGTGAACGACCGGGAAAACGCCCCGTAGGCGCGCTCGACGCGGCGGAACTGCTCTTCCTTGACGTCGGCCGGCATCTTCCGCTCGCCTTTCAGGGTGAGCGTCTGGTTCTCGACCGTGACCTCGATGTTCTCGCCGGTCATGTCCGGCAGCTCGGCCTTGATGATCACATCATGGGCGTCGGTCTCGAAGATGTCCACGGCCGGAATCCAGGGGCCGCGGGCGGCCGCAAATTCACCGAACGGATCGAAACGAATAATGGCCATTGTCGTTCTCCTCCCAGGCGGGTCTAAAAAACCCGCCTCTACGTTTGTCCGAATTTGTCGTGGTGCGGATGTGTCGTAGAGGCGGACCTTCAGGTCCGCCTCCCTTTATGCATCGACGACTTCGCCGTCCTTGACGCCGTCGTCAGTCGTGTCCTGCGGCGCTGCCGCGTTCGCGGCGTTCGCCTGTGACTGCTTGTACAGCTGCTCCGCCATCCCGTGGGACAGCTTCTGGAGCGCCTCGGTCGCGGTGCGAATGGCGTTCAGGTCGTCGCCCTTCGCGGCTTCGCGTGCCGCCGCGACGGCGCTCTCCACCTGGCTCACCTCGCCGGCCGGAAGCCGGTCGCGGTTTTCGTTGACCGTCTTCTCAACCGAGTAGGCGAGCGCGTCGGCCTGGTTGCGGGCGTCGATGACCTCGCGCCGGGTCTTGTCATCCGCGGCGTGAGCTTCGGCGTCCTTCACCATTCGGTCGACGTCGTCCTTGCTGAGACCAGACGACCCGCTGATGGTGATCTTCTGCTCCTTGCCGGTGGCCACGTCCTTCGCCGTCACGTTGACGATGCCGTTGGCATCGATATCGAACGCAACCTCGACTTGCGGGACGCCTCGCGGAGCCGGCGGCAACCCGATCAGGTGGAAACGGCCCAGCGTGCGGTTGTCGCGCGCCATCTGCCGCTCACCCTGGAGCACGTGCACCTCGACACTCGTCTGGTTGTCGGTCGCCGTCGAGAAGATTTCGCTCTTCCGCGTCGGGATCGTCGTGTTGCGGCCGATGACAGTGGTCATCACGCCACCGAGCGTCTCGATGCCCAGCGACAGCGGCGTCACGTCCAGCAGCACGACGTCCTTGACTTCACCCTTCAGGACGCCTCCCTGGATCGCCGCGCCGACCGCCACCACTTCGTCCGGATTCACGCCCTTGTGCGGTTCCTTGCCGAAGTACTCCTTCACCAGCTGCTGAACCTTCGGCACCCTGGTGGATCCACCGACGAGCACGACTTCGTCGATGTCAGACGGCTTCAGCCCGGCGTCGGCCAGCGCCTGCTGCACCGGCGCCATCGAACGCTGCAACAGGTCGTCGACCAGCTGCTCGAACCTGGCGCGCGTGAGCTTCATCTGCAGGTGCTTGGGTCCGGACTGATCGGCGGTGATGAACGGCAGATTGATGTCCGTTTCCATCACGGTCGACAGCTCGACCTTCGCCTTCTCCGCCGCCTCCTTCAGGCGCTGAAGCGCCATCCGGTCCTTGCCAAGGTCGACGCCGTCGGTCTTCTTGAACTCGTCGACGATCCACTGCATGACGCGGTCGTCGAGATCATCGCCGCCCAGGTGCGTATCACCGTTGGTCGCCTTCACTTCGACCACCCCCTCGCCCACCTCGAGAATCGAGATGTCGAAGGTGCCGCCGCCGAAGTCGTACACGGCGATGGTCTCGTCCTTCTTCTTGTCGAGGCCGTAGGCCAGCGCCGCCGCGGTCGGCTCGTTGACGATGCGAAGCACGTTCAGGCCGGCAATGCGGCCGGCGTCCTTCGTCGCCTGCCGCTGCGCGTCGTTGAAGTAGGCCGGCACGGTAATCACCGCGTCTGTGACATCGGCACCGAGGTGATCCTTGGCCGCGTCCTTCAGCTTTTGCAGGACCATCGCGGAGATCTCGGGAGGCGAATGCTTCTTGCCTCGCACCTCGACCCACGCATCGTCGTTGTCGGCCTTGATCACTTTGTACGGAACGCGCGACGTCTCCTGCGCCACTTCCGTGTGCTTTCGGCCCATGAATCGCTTGATTGAGAAAACCGTGTTCTCGGGATTGGTCACGGCCTGCCGTTTGGCGACCTGGCCGACCAGCCGCTCACCGTCTTTCGCGAACCCGACGACGGACGGCGTCGTCCGCGCGCCCTCCTGGTTCACGACGACAGCCGGCTCCCCGCCTTCCATCACCGCCACCACCGAGTTGGTAGTGCCGAGGTCGATACCAATGACTTTGCTCATGTGTTTTCGTTGCTCCCCGAAAAAATCTTAGCATGATATGAGTTGATGTCAAGCAGCATATATGAGTTTAAAAACATCATATTTTGACGGGTCGCGTTTTCGCTTCATATTCGCCGTGAGCTCAGGTGTTCCACTTCAGCCATCTACGCGGCGCCCTGTGCGATCATGGGTGCGCCGATGGCGCAGTTCTCGATGATCCCGCCGGACGAAGCCACGGACCTGACCGACGACATTCGCGAACTGTTCGATGACCTCGCGCGAAACCTCGATCAGGGCCTGCGCGCGCACTCCGGCGAATGTCAGCCCTCTCTCGACGTTCTCGAGAACGACCGCGCGGTCGAGGTGACGGTCGACGTCTCCGGCGTGCCGGCCGAGGCCATCCGGGTGGTGTTCCGGGCGGGCGTGTTGCTCATCGCGGGTGAGAAAGCGCCGACGCGGCCCGGGCCGGGCCAGACCTTTCATCTGGTCGAACGCGAGTTCGGACGGTTTGCCCGCGCGGTGCGGCTGGAAGGGGCCTTCGATGTCCCGACGGCGCACGCCACGCTGCGCGATGGTGAACTCACGGTCGTCCTGCCGAAGCGCGACGAGCGGCGCGACCGGGGACACCGTATTCCGGTCCGATGAATATTCTTTTCGTCGGCGACGTCGTCGGCCGGCCTGGACGTGAGCTGATTCGCAAGGGCCTGCGCGCGCTGGTCGACCGCTACGGCATCGATCTCGTGATTGCCAATGCCGAGAATTCCGCCGCCGGCTTCGGCGTCACCAGGGACATCGGCGACACGCTGCTCGAGTGGGGGGTCGACGTGATGACCTCGGGCAACCACATCTGGGACAAGAAGGAAGCGATCGAATACATCGCCGGCGAGCCGCGGCTGCTCCGGCCGGCCAATTTCCCGGCGGGCGTCCCGGGCCGCGGCAGCTACCTGGCCCGCACCGGCGACGGACGCGCCGTCGGCGTCATCAACGTGATGGGGCGCGTGTTCATGCTCGCGATCGACGACCCGTTCGCCGTCGTGCTCCGGGAAATCGAACAGATGCGCAGCCAGGCGCGCGTCATCATCGTCGACTTTCACGCAGAGGCCACCAGCGAGAAAATGGCGATGGGGTGGCACCTGGACGGCAAGGTGAGCGCGGTAATCGGTACGCACACGCACGTGCAGACGGCGGACGAGCGCCTCCTCCCCAACGGCACGGCCTACATGACGGACGCCGGGATGACGGGCCCGCACGATTCGATCATCGGGATGGAGAAGGAACCTTCGCTCGCGCGCTTTCTCAACGGCATGCCGTCGCGGTTCGAGCCGGCGACCGGCAACCCGCGGTTGAACGGGGCCGTCGTCGAAGCCGACGAAAAGACAGGGAAGGCGACGCGCATCATCCGCATCAGCTACTCCGAGCGTGAGCTGACGGAATTGGAAGGCGCACCTAAAGGTGGGGCCCTACAATCGACGGTGCATTCGTAGAGGCGGACCTCCAGGTCCTCCTGTGTTCATGACCCGGTTCGCCTGCGTTTATGACCTCCCTCTTTGATCTCCCGTTCGAAGAACCTGGCCCGACGGCGGCGGAACCCGATCCCCCGGCGCCACGCCGTGTCCTCACCGTCTCCGATCTGAACGCGCGAATCCGCGCGCTGCTTGAAGATCAATTCATCGAGGTCTGGGTCGAAGGCGAGCTTTCCAACTGCAAGGTGTGGAATACGGGCCACATGTATTTCACCTTGAAGGATCCCAGCTCGCAGATTCGCGGCGTCATGTTCCGGTCGGCGATGCGGATGCTGCGTTTCAAACCGCAGGATGGGCTGCGCGTCGTCGCCCGCGGGCGCATCAGCGTGTACGACCCGAAGGGCGAGTACCAGCTGGTCTGCGAGCACCTCGAGCCTGAGGGGCTGGGCGCCCTGCAACTGGCATTCGAACAGTTGAAGCAGCGGCTCCAGGCCGCCGGCCTGTTCGATCCACGCCGCAAGCGCGCACTTCCGGCCCTGCCGCGCAAGATCGGCATCGTGACGTCGCTCGACGGGGCGGCCGTACGCGACATCATCCAGGTGCTTCGCCGGCGGCATCCGAACGCGCACATCGTCATCCGTCCCACGCGCGTGCAGGGCGAGGGCGCGGCGCTCGATATCGCGCGGGCCCTCGCCGCGATCGGCCGGGTGCCGGGGGTCGACGTGGTGATCGTCGGCCGCGGGGGCGGTTCGATCGAAGATCTCTGGGCGTTCAACGAGGAGGTGGTCGCGCGGGCGATCGCGGGGTGTCCGGTGCCGACGATATCCGCCGTCGGGCACGAAACCGACGTCACCATCGCCGATTTCGTCGCCGACCTCCGCGCGCCGACGCCGTCGGCCGCCGCCGAAATGGTGGTCGCCCGCAAGGACGACTTCTGCAACCACATCGATCGGCTCGCTCACCGCGTGCACACGGCGATGACGACGCGGCTGCACCGTGGAGAATCGCGTCTGCGTGCGCTGGAAGCAGAGATCAGCAACCATCCGCGGACAGGTGGCAGCGCGGCAGCGGAGCTACCAGGCGCTCTGGCGCACGCTCGAGACATTCGATCTTCGGCGGCGCCTTGGCCGCATTCGCGCCCGGCTGGTGGCGGCGGATGGCCGGCTGGCCGGCGCCAGCGCGAGGAGCCGCCACCGCGCCGATGGCCGGCTTCGCGCGACCGCGGCGCGTCTCGAGGCGCTCAGTCCGCTGGCGGTGCTCGGCCGGGGCTATGCTGTGTGCTGGAATGCGGACCGCACGGCGGTCGTGCGCGATGCCGCCGGTGTGACGAAGGGCGATCGCGTCCGCGTCACCCTCGCCCGCGGCGAACTGGACTGCCATGTCGACCGATCCCACGATTAAGGACTTCGAGGCGGCGATCGCCGAGCTCGAATCCATCGTCAAGAAGCTCGAGGAAGGCGACCTTCCGCTCGAGAAATCGCTGGAGCTCTACGAGCGCGGTGTCCAGCTCTCGCGCTTCTGTCACTCCCGCCTCGAGGAAGCTGAGCGCCGGATCGAGGTGCTCAACGAGCGCGGCCAGCTCACGACGAGTCAGAACCTGAAGCTTGACGGTGAGAAGTAAGTTCTCACGTCTGGTGCATGGATTCAACGTTCAGCGAGTACCTGCAGGCGAGGCGCGCTGAAGTCGAGGCGGCCCTCGCCTCAGCGCTGCCTGCACCTCCCGGTTGCCCGGAGGTACTCGATCGGGCGATGCGCTACAGCGTGACCGCGGGCGGTAAACGGCTGCGTCCGATCCTGTGCCTGGCGGCGGCGGATGCGGTCGGCGGGGATCGATCCGCCGCGATGCCGGCGGCGTGCGCCATCGAGCTGATTCACACCTATTCCCTCATCCACGACGACCTGCCGGCGATGGATGACGACACGATGCGTCGCGGCCGGCCTACGCTGCATGTCGTCGCCGGCGAGGGGATGGCGATTCTTGCCGGCGACGGCCTGCTGACCGAGGCCTTCGCGCTCCTCGCGCTGCCCGCAGCGACCGATCCGACGACCGTCGCGCGCACGTTGCGCGTGACCGGCGTGATCGCGCGCGCCGCCGGCGCGACCGGCATGGTTGGCGGCCAGGCGCTCGACCTTGCGTCGGCCGACATCGACGGCGACGCCCTGCGCTGGATGCACTCGAAGAAGACCGGCGCACTGATCCGCGCCGCCGCCGTCGCCGGGGCAATCATGGGCGGCGCGCGAAGACTCGATCGTGGAGCGCGTTGACGCCGCGGCGGCCGACTTCGGCCTGGCATTCCAGATCGTCGACGACATCCTCGACGTGGAGGGCCAGAGCGCGGAGCTGGGCAAGACCGCCGGCAAGGACGCAGCCGCGGGCAAGCCGACCTATCCCGCGCTCTACGGCATCGAGGGCGCGCGAGCGATGGCCGCAGACTGCCTGCGGCGGGCGCATCAGGCGCTGGATGGCGCCGGCCTGGCGGGGTCCCGCCTGATGGACATCGGCCGATGGATTGTCGACAGATCCAATTGACGGATTGACGAATCTACGACTTGACGGATTGGCAATCCACTCAGGTTCGTAAATTCGTAAATTCGTAAATTCGTAAATTCGTAGATTCGTATTCTCGTAGTTTCGTAAATTCCTCAATGGCCAAGGTTCGCCTGGATCAGCTCGTCGCCGAGAAGGGACTGGCCGCGTCGCGCGAGCGGGCGCGCGCGCTGATCCTCGCGGCGCAGGTGACGGTTGACGGCAAGATCGTGAGCAAAGCGGGTGCGCAGGTAGAGCCGGAGTCGGACGTCGCGCTGGTGGTTGCGGACCATCCGTATGTGGGCCGCGGCGGGATCAAGCTGGCGCATGCGCTCGACGCCTTCGGCATCGAGGTGCGCGGCCGCGACGCGCTCGACATCGGCGCATCCACCGGTGGATTCACCGACGTGCTGCTGCAGCGCGGTGCCGCGCGCGTCGTCGCGCTCGACGTCGGTCACGGCCAGCTGGACTGGACGCTGCGCAACGATCCGCGAGTCGTCGCCATCGAGCACTTCAATGCGCGCGCCCTGACGCCGAACGATCTGCCAGGCCCGGTCGACATCGTGAGCATCGACGTGTCGTTCATCTCGCTCAGGCAGATTCTCCCGGTGGTGCCGCCCCTCCTCCGCCCCGGCGCCGACGTCATCGCCCTGGTCAAACCGCAGTTCGAAGCCGGTCGTGGCGAAGTGCGGAAGGGCGTGATCCACGACGCGGCGGTTCATACGCGCGTCGTCGAGGAAGTCCGCGTCGCTGCCGCTGCGGTAGGATTGACCCAGGCGGCGTCCATCCCCTCGCCGATCACCGGGCAGAAGGGCAACGTCGAGTTCCTTCTCCACTTGCGTTCATGAGCATTCGCCGCGTCGGCATCGTTGCCAAGCAAGGCCTGGTTGCCGCATCCGAGCACGTGTCGCGGCTCGGCCTGTGGCTGCGCGAGCGCGGCGTCGAGGCGATCTACGAACGCGAGACCGCGGCACTCGCCGGCGTTGCCGCCAAGGGCGCGACGACGCTGACGCGCGAAGCGCTGCCCCGTGATGTCGACCTCGTCGCCGTGCTTGGCGGCGACGGCACCCTGCTGGCGATGGCCGCGCGGATCGCGCAGGCGAAGCGCGACATCCCGATTCTTGGCGTCAACTTCGGCAGCCTGGGGTTTCTCACCGAGATCCGTATCGACGAGCTGCTGCCGTCGCTCGAGCGGGTACTCGACGGCTCGGCGACGTTCGACGAACGCGCCATGCTCGAGGCCGACGCCTACCGCAAGGGACAGCAGGTCGATTCCCGTGTCGTCCTGAACGACGTCGTCTTCACCAAGGCCGCGCTCTCCCGCATGATCGAGCTCTCGGTGTCGGTTGACGGCGGATTCGTCACCCGGGTGAAAGCCGACGGGCTGATCATCGCGAGCGCCACCGGATCGACGGCCTACAACCTGGCGGCCGGCGGTCCGATCGTGCATCCCCTGGTGAACGCGCTCGTCCTGACGCCGATCGCCCCCCATACGCTCACGAACCGGCCGGTCGTGATCCCGGGCAACGCCGGCATCGACGTGCTCGCGCACTCGAGCGGCTCGCCTGACGAGATTTTTGTGACCTACGACGGACAGTCCGGCTATCCGCTGCACGAGGGTGATCTGGTCAAGGTCCGGATGTCGGGCCAGACGCTGCGGCTCGTCAGGGCGCCGGCACGCGGCTACTTCGAGTTGCTTCGGGAAAAACTAAAATGGGGGGAGCGATGAGCGACACCTCCATGCCGCTGGCGACCCGCGTCAATCATTTCTTTCAGCACCGATCCGAATCGGAGCGGCGCGTGTTCGAGCGGATGCGGCAGGCACTAAGCCTGCCCACCATCGTCGGCCGCCGGACGGCGGCGCGCGAAATCGCCGCCGACGCGTCGTTCAGGATCGATCGCGATCGCGGCTACGCGGTGTTTCCGCCAGAGACCTTCCCGGAGGCGCGCGACATCGTCGCCGCGACCGCCGACCTCGGCCGCAACGTCGACCTGACCAGACCCGGACTGTCGAAAAAGGCCCGATCGGGATTCATGGTCCCGATGCTCGATCCGGTGAAGGTCACGCTCGACTCGCCGATGCTGCGGCTGGCGCTCCGCCCCGACATCGTCGCGGCGGTATCGTCGTACCTCGGCATGGTGCCCGTGATCGCGTATCTGCAGGTCTTTTACTCGGAAGCCAACAGCGACGAAGCGCGCTCGAGCCAGCTCTTCCACTGCGACGCGGATGCGACCTCGCAGGTGAAGATTTTCGTCCTCTGCAGCGAAGTGACGCGATCGAACGGACCGTTGACGCTGCTCGACGCGAAGACGTCGCGCACCGTCCGCAGCCGCCTCGGCTATCACTTCGGCGGCAAGATCAAGGACAAGCGACTCGCGGGCATCGTCAACGAGTCGGATCATCGTCCGATCGTCGGCGCGCCCGGCACGGTCTGCTTCGTCGACACCACGCAGTGCTTCCATTTCGGCAGCCGGGTCGAAAGCGGAACCGCGCCGCGGCTGGTGACGATGATCCAATACCTGACTCCCTCGTCATTCATGCTGCCGCGCGATCATCGGGACGGATCGCCGTTCCGGCATCTGGCTACGGCTCAGATGGCGCGCGTGTCGCGAATGGTGCTCGGAGCGGCCTGAGGAGCTTCACGTTTTAGCGCGGACCCGCTTAATCTCTCTCTTTCGACTTCACCCTCTCGCTCTTACCCCTTCCCCCTTCCCCCTTCCCCCTTGTATCCTGCCCGAATGCAGTTGCGTTTTGGAGCCGCGACGGATACCGGTCGTGTGCGGCTCCGCAACGAAGATCGTTTCGTTGCCGACGGCGATCTCGGTTTCTTTGCCGTCGTCGACGGCATGGGTGGACATGCGGGCGGCGAGCTCGCCTCGGCGACCATCGCCGAAGCGGTCACGACGTTCATCCGTGACACGGCGGGCGATTCCGAGAAGACCTGGCCCACGGGGATGGACTCGCGACTGTCGGTGCTCGCCAACCGGCTGCAGGTCGCAATCCGCGCCGCGAACCGCACTTTGGCCAGTCGTGCGCAAGCCGATACCGCGCTCGAAGGAAGCGGCGCGACCATGGCTGCGGCGCTCTACGGCGACAGCCGCATGGCAGTGTCGAATGTCGGCGACTGCCGCGTCTATCTTTTGCGCGGCGGGCGTCTTCAGCAGATCACGAAGGATCACTCGGTCGTCGCCGAACAAATTGCCCAGGGATTGATCGATTCGGAAGCGGCCCGCACCCATCCGCTGCGCCACGTCGTGACCCGTGCCGTGTCGGGCCAGGCCGGCATGGCGGTCGACGTCCTCGAGCTCGATCTCAAGACAGGCGACCGGGTGGTGATTTGCTCCGACGGCATCCACGGCGTGCTCACCGACAGCGAAATCACGTCGCTGGTGACGCCGAACGGCCGCTCGCTCGATGACGTCTGCCTGGCGGTCATCGCCGAGGCGAACGCGCGAGGCGGCCCCGACAACGCCACCACTGTCCTGGTCGAGGCAGTGTAACGGTGGCCGCTATACCCGAAAAAATCGGCAGTTTCGAGGTCATCCGCCAAATCGGCACAGGCGGTATGGGCGCCGTGTATCTGGGTCGCGATCCGGAACTGGATCGCCAGGTCGCAATCAAAGTGATCCGGGAAGAAGTCAACGACCAGGAAGTGCTCGACCGCTTCTTCCGCGAAGCGCGCGCGGCCGCAGCGCTGCGGCACGCCAACATCGTCACGGTGTACGCCAGTGGCCAGGAAAACCACAAGCCGTACATCGCGATGGAATACATCGAAGGTGAATCGCTTTCCGACATCATCAAGCAGCGCCGGAACATTCCGCTGAGCGAGAAGATTTCGCTCCTCGAACAGGTGTGCGCCGGCCTCGGCTTCGCCCACAAAGCGGGCATCGTTCACCGCGACGTCAAGCCCGCGAACATCATGATCGACCGTGAGGGCGTCGTTCGCGTCCTCGACTTCGGCATCGCCCGGATCGAAGGATCGGCGATGACCCAGGACGGGACGATGATGGGTTCGCTGAACTACATGTCCCCGGAGCAGATGCTCGGGAAGCCCGTGGATCAGCGCAGCGACATTTTTTCGGTCGGCTCGGTGGCGTACGAGCTGCTGAGTTACACCCAGGCGTTCAAGGGCAACCTGAATGACGGGCTGCTCCACCGCCTCCCGCACGAAGACCCGCCGCCGCTGAAGGACCTCGCGCCGGAGGTGCCGCTGGCCATCGAGCATGTGGTCATGCGGGCGCTCGAAAAGGACCCCGGCCGGCGCTTCCAGAATCTCGCCGAGATGCGGACGGCGTTCGTCAACGCGCTGGCGAGCGCGAAACCGGCGGCGCCGGCACCGGCCAAGCCCGCCACCGAAGAAGAGCGAACCGTCGTGGTTACGCGCCCGAAGACGAATCCGCCAATCCCGGTGCCTTCTACGCCGTCCGCCGCCGCGCGCACGGCGGCCTCGAAGACGCCACCAAAACCGCCGGCCGCGCGAGAGCTTCAGAGCGAGATACGCGAACCGCACTCGCCGCCGGCGGCGTACATGCCGCCGGCGACGTCGCTGAAGCTGAAAAGCGAGAACGTCGGGCCTGCGGCGGCCCCGCCACCGACCCCCGTGAAGCCGGTACCATTGCCTCCCAGGGGCGTGCTGCCGACGCCCGCCAATATTCAGATAGCGGGCGGTTCGCAACCGGCGGCCCGGAGAGCGGCGACCGTGGCACCTGCGCCTCCGGTTCGTTCATCGTCGTTCAAGAAATGGCTGTTGATCTGCGGTGGCGTGGCCGTCGTGGCGATCGGCGCAACAGCCGCGGCAATCCCCTGGCTCAACCAGCCGCCCCCTGACCCGATCGTGGTGGAACGGCCCCGGATCGAGGCCGCCATGGGCGAGTACCGCACCGCCTATCGCAACCGGAATCTCCCCGGCGTGGTGGAAGTGTTTCCGGAGCTGCCCGCGGAGACCCGGCGGGCGATGGAACGGGTGTTCACGAACTGCCTCGTATACGAGGTCACCTTCGACGTCATGAACGTGACCCTCGCTGCCGCCGATCCGAACAGCGCTGAAGTCGACCTGCGCAGTACGCACGAGTGCACGCCGAACTCCGGCGGGCCGCAGACGATCGCCTCTCGCCACGAGGTGTTTTCACTGCGGAGGATTGGCGACGAATGGCTGATTGCGAGCGCCTCGCCGGTGTCAGCCGGCAGGCCGCAATAGCTGCGCCCGCTGGGCGGCTGCGTCCGGATCTTCGTGGAGCGCGGCGAGCTCGTCCTTCACAGACTCGTACAACTCGACAACCGACGGATCGAACTGCTTGCCGCTGTCGGCACGCAAGCGCTGCGCAGCTTCCTCGGCCGGCAGCGCGGCGCGGTATGGACGGGCCGATGTCATCGCATCGTAGCTGTCTGCCACCGCCATGAGGCGGGCATGCGGGTGGATGTCGAGTCCCGCAAGCCGGTCTGGATACCCGAGGCCGTCCCAACGCTCGTGATGCCCCCGCACCGACGGCAACGACGCCCCCAGGAACGGCAGCGATTCGAGCATGTGATAGCCGATCGTGACATGCGCTTCGATCTGGAGCCGTTCCTGTGGATCGAGATGGCTCGGCTTCCGTAGCACAGCGTCGGGCACGCCGACTTTGCCAATGTCGTGCAGCATCCCGCCGCGCCGAATCGTCTCGAATTCGTGCGAGTGCCGTCCGCTCTGACGGGCGAGCACGAGGGTATAAGCCGTCACGCGCTCCGAATGGCCGGCCGTGTACGGGTCGCGGGCGTCGATGGCGCGCGCGAACGCTTCGAGCGTCGCCCGGAAGTGACGCTCGCGCTCGTCGTAAAGCTGGGCCGTCTCGAGGGCCGCGGCGGCATGACCGCCGAACGCCGCCGCATATTCGGCGAGCTCGGGCGCGAACTGCTCAACCCCCAGCTTGTCGGCGTACAGCGCCCCAATCGGCCCGGCCCGTCCGAGCAGCGGCACACAGATCACGGATCGCACACCGGCCAGCAGCACGCTCGCGGCCTGCTGCAGCATCGGATCCATCCGGATGTCATGGACGATGAACACATCGCGCGCGGCCATCGCCTGGTGGACGACGGTGGAACTGGCAAACTCCGAGACCGACGAATAGGCGCCAGCCGGCCTCACCGCCCTGGGACTCATGCCGCCGGTCGTGGGATCCACCAGCAGAATCGCCGTCCGATCCGGCTTGAGGATGCTGGACAGGCGATCGAGGACGCGCTCGAGCAGCGCTGGCAAATCCTCGAACGCCATCATCTCGCGGCTGGTCGCCAGGAGCGCTTCGAGCGCCAGGCGATCGACCTTCGGTGCGGCGTTCAGCGCCACGCGGCGCAGCACCGTCTGGGACGCGATCGTGCCTGTGCCCAGGGTCGTGGGCTTCGTATCGTCCTTGTTGCCGACGAGGTACTCGACGCGCCCGAAGCGGATCGTGTCGCCGAGCATCAGACACGAACGCAGCTGCTCGGATCCATTCACGAAGATGCCGTTGGTGCTGCCGAGATCGTCGACGGTGATCTGGCCCTCAGCGTCCACCACCACCCGCGCGTGCAACCGCGAGAGGCTGGCATCGTCGATCATCACGTCGGCCTGGCGGCCGCGGCCGACGGTCTTCGATTGGCCATAGTCGAGTTCGATGACGGGCACAGTCGGCGCCGGAGCGGTCGGCGTGAGTCGAAAGCCTGGCATCGGAAAGTGCCAATATACCTTAACTAACAGTCACGATTGACGTTTAGGTCACCTGGACGGCCGGCGGAAATAGAGGATTTGAAACTCGCGGACGTTACGATTGTGTTCGGCGAGCGTCTCCGAGAAAACGTGTGAACCGTCGTTGCGGCTCACGAAATACAAGTAGCTGACAGCAGCGGGCATCAGCGCCGCTTCGAGCGATTTGGCGCCCGGCGCAGCAATCGGTCCGGGCGGCAAACCGGGGTTCCGGTAGGTGTTGTACGGCGAATCGATCGCGAGATCATCGCGCCTGATGTTGCCGTCGTATTTTCCCGCCCTTTGCATCGCGTAGACGACGGTCGGATCCGCCTGCAGGGCCATGCCGATCTTCATGCGGTTGCGGTACACCGCAGCGACCACCGGGCGCTCCTGCGCCTGAGCGGTTTCCTTTTCCACCAGCGACGCCAGCGTGACGACCTGCCGCGTGGTCAGCCCCTCGGCCGCCGCGCGACGCCGCCACTCGTCGGTGTAGGTGGCGCGAAAGCGATCGACCATCATGCCGATGACCCGCTCGGCCGGCGTGTCGCGCGGAAGCGCGTATGTTTCCGGGAACAGGTAACCCTCCAGGTCAACTGCCTCCGCATCCAGGTCCTTGATCAGAGCAACCTGCGCGGCGGCCTCGACGAACGCGCCGCGGCGTCCGAAGCCGCGCGCCTCGAAGACGTCTGCCATCTCCCGGATCGTCAGACCCTCCGGGAACGTCAGCCGCCGTGTGTAGACATCTCCTCGCGCGAGCCGCTCGATCACATCGACCGCCGCAGTGGGACGATCGAAGCGGTACTCTCCCGCCTGCAGGGCGCGCGACCGTCCCGTCCACCAGAGCGCCGCCCTGAACGCCAGTTCGTCGCGAACGACTCCCGCCTCCACGAGGCGCCGTCCGATCGCCGCCGTCCCGGTGCCTGGCTCGACGATCACGAATTGCTCGTCGCCCGTGTAGCCTTTGAACGGGTCGTGGAGCCGGCCCCAGATCGCGGTGCGTGATACGGCGGCGGCCGCCGCAACGACCACGATCACCACGACGACGGCGGCAAGCAGTTTTCGCATCAGAGGGTGTCCAGATAGTCCTGCAGGATGATGGCCGCCGCGGCCGCGTCCAGCTTCGCCTTGCGCGCGCGCCAGTCCTTCTCGTGAACGGCGAGACGGCTTTCGGCTTCGCGGCTCGTCAGGCGTTCGTCCTGGAGCGTGACGGGCAACTCCGTCAAGCGTCCGAGCTCGGCCGCGAACGTGCGGACCCGCGGGGTCATTGGACTGGCCGAACCGTCCAGATACGCAGGCAGGCCAACCACGATCGCGGACACGCCGTCTTCCTCGCCGGCAAGGCGCGCCACTTCGTCGGCGGCCACACGTGGCGCATCATGTTCGAGACTGGTGGCATGGAGCACGCCGATCGGCCTCGCGAGGGTCCGGGTCGCGTCGCTGACTGCCACGCCGATCCGCCGCTCGCCGACGTCGAGACCAACGATCCGCACGCTATAATTCTCTCACCCTTCAACCGACATGACTGTCCGCTGCCTCTCGTGCATCGTCGCGCTGGCGCTCAGCGCGAGCCTCGCGGCGCAGACGCTCGATCGCGGGCAGGCCGAAGCGGACGCACGGCGCGTGAACGAACGCATCCGCGCGCTCGAGGCCGAAGCCGATCGGCTCGCGGGCCAGGCGCGTACGCTGCTTGGCGACCTGCGCACGCTCGAAGTCGAGCGGGAGCTGCAGGAAGAGCGCGTGCGCGACGCGCAGGCGGCGATCGCCAGTGGCCGCGTCGCCATCGACGCCGGCACCGAGCGCGTCGCCGCGCTCGAACAGCAGCGGGTGTCGCAATTGCCGGATCTGCAGGCCCAGCTGGTGGACATCTACAAACGCGGACGCGCCGGCTACGCGAAGCTCCTGTTTGGTTCGACCGGCGTGCGCGAGTTCGGGCGGACGACGCGGGCAGTGGCGGCGTTGATGACGATCAATCAGCGGCGGGTGGCCGAGCATGAGCGGACACTCGACGCGCTCAGGCAGGAGCGTGCGAGGCTCGAGGAAGAGCTGCGCACGCTGCAGACGCGGGAAACCGAGGCGGTCGAGGCGCGCGCCGCCGCAAACCGCGCCCTGGCGTCGCGCACCGCTCTGATGGCCCAGATCGACGCGCGTCGCGATCTCAACGCGCAGCTGGCCGGCGAGCTTCAGCTCGCGCACGAGCAGCTGCAGCAGCAGATTGCCAGCCTCGACGCTGGCCGGCCGGCCGACGCCGTGTCGATCCCGCTGGCGCCCTTCCGCGGCGCGCTCGAGTGGCCGGTACCAGGCCGCGTCACCGGCCGGTTCGGCCAGCGGGGGGGCCGTTTCGGCGAGCCGGCGGTCAGCAACGGCATCGAAATCGTGGCCCCTGAGGGCACCGCCGTGCGCGCCCTCCATTCCGGCACTGTTTCCTACGCGGATGAATTCACCGGTTTCGGGAATCTCGTCATCGTCGACCACGGCGCCAATACCTATTCCCTGTACGGCTACCTGAGCTCGATTACCGCCGCGCGAGGCACGGCCGTGGAGGCCTCGAGCGAGGTAGGCCGCGTCGGAACAGCCCCTGCCGGCCCGGCCGCGTTGTACCTGGAAATCCGCATCGACGGCCGTTCCGTCGATCCCGTACAATGGCTGAAGCCCCGATGACTTCCCGCAGCCGCGTCCTCGTGCTGGCGATTTCCACGCCAATCATCGCCTTCGCCTTTATCGGGGGGTACCTCGGCCAGGCGCTGGCGAAAGACGATACCTATCAGCATCTGCGGGTGTTCGAGGATGTCGTCTCACTGGTCATCAACAATTACGTCGAGCCGGTTGATGTCCGAGAGGCGATGAAGGGCGCGATGCGCGGCCTCGCAGACAACCTCGACCCGGACAGCGCGTTCCTCACCCCGGATCTGGTGCGCACCCGTGAAGCCAACGACCCCGGCGGTCCGGCGGAAGTCGGCCTCGATGTCACGCGGCAGTATTACCTCCGTGTCGTCTCGGCGCGCGACGGTTCTCCGGCGGCGAAGGCCGGAATCCGCCCCGGCGACTTCATCCGCGCGATCGACAATCGGCCAACTCGTGACATGTCGGCGTACGAGGGCGGCAGGCTGCTGCGCGGCGCGCCCGGCTCGAAGGTGTCGCTGCTGGTTATTCGGGGCAACGCGGCGGACCCGCACGTTGTGGATCTCGTCCGGGAGCGCCTGGCGGGACCCGAAGTCACCTCCCGGATGGCTGACGGCGGCGTCACCGGCTATGTCCGCATATCGCAGTTCTCGAGCGAGTCGCCCACCGGGATCAAGCAGGCGATCGACGCACTGTCGAAGGCTGGCGCCACACGGTACGTCATCGATCTTCGCGGGACGTCGCGAGGGGACCTGGACGATGGACTCGCCGCTGCACGGTTGTTCGTGAAAAGCGGAACGCTGGGCGTGCGGCTCGCGCGAGCCGACCGGAAAGAAACGATTGCCGCCCAGCCGTCTGACGGCGCGGTTACCGCGCCGGTCGCGCTGCTTTCGGACATCGGAACCGCGGGACCTGCAGAACTGTTCGCCGCCGCCCTCATCGGGAACGACCGCGCCGACTTGGTCGGCACGAACACGCTCGGCCGCGCCGCCCGCCAGCGTCTTGTGAAGCTGCCTGATCAGAGCGCACTCTGGCTGACATATCTGCGTTACCTCACGCCCTCGGGTGATCCGATTCACGAGAAGGGCCTGATGCCCGACGTGGAAGTCGAGCCCGTCGAGATCGAGTTCGGCTCTGAGCCCCCGCAGCCTGACGCCGCACTCCAGAGCGCGCTGCAGCATCTCTCCGCGCGCAAGTAGACCGGCTTTGGCGAAGCGACGCCGGTAGATCCCACTCCTTTTTGTTATACTGGCGGTTCGGTTTAAAGCCTGAATTTGCAACAGATAGGCGCGTAGCTCAGCTGGTTAGAGCGCCTCCCTGACACGGAGGAGGTCAGTGGTTCGAGTCCACCCGCGCCTACCACTTAGAACTTACTTTCAATTTTCGAGTTTTAACTTTTCACTTGGCCGACATCACCATCACGCTGCCTGACGGCTCGGGCCGTGCTGTGCCTTCAGGTACGCGTGTCGCCGACGTTGCCGACGGCATCTCGCCGCGGCTGCTCAAGGCAGCGCTCGCGGGATCGGTCGACGGCCGCCTCGTCGATCTCACCTACCCGCTCGAGCACGACGCCGCCGTACGCATCGTGACGCCGGAGAGCCCCGAAGCGCTGGCGCTGTATCGCCACAGCGCGGCGCACCTGCTCGCGGCCGCGGTCACCAACCTGTTTCCCGGCGTGCAATGCGGCATCGGGCCCGCGACCGAGGAGGGCTTCTTCTACGACTTCGTCGTGCCGCGCCCGTTTGTCCCCGAAGACCTCGACGCGATCGAGAAGAAGATGCGCGAGCTGGCGCAGCAGGATCTGCCGTACGAGCGGCAGATGTGGCGGCGCGACGAGGCGAAGCAGTTCTTCGGTGCGCGCGGCGAACCGCTCAAGGTTCAGTTGATCGACGAGAAGACCGAAGGACAGGCGGAAGTCTCCTGCTACACGATCAAAGATCGCGACACGTTCGTGGATTTCTGCGTCGGCCCGCACGTGCCCTCCACCGGCAGGCTGAAGGCCTTCAAGCTGCTCAGCACGTCGAACGCCTACTGGAAGGGCGACGCCCGCAATCAGCCGATGCAGCGCGTCTACGGTACCGCGTTCGTATCCGACAAGGAGCTCCAGGCCTACCTGACGCGCCTCGAGGAAGCCAAGAAACGCGACCACCGCAAGATCGGGCGTGACCAGAAGCTGTTCATGTTCCACCCGTGGGCGCCGGGCGCGACGTTCTGGCTGGCGAAGGGCACCGTGCTCTACAACACGCTCGCCAGCTACATGCGGGAGGTGTTGATTCCGGCCGGCTACGTCGAAGTGAAGGCGCCGATCGTGTTCAACAAGGCCCTCTGGGAAACGTCCGGACACTGGGACCACTACCGCCAGAACATGTTCCTGGTCGACAGCGAAGGCGAACAGATGGGCATGAAGGCGATGAACTGTCCCGGCCACATGCTTCTGTTCGGCAGCGAGGTGCGCAGTTACCGCGATCTACCGATTCGCTACCACGAGCAGACGCCGCTTCATCGCAACGAACCGTCAGGGGTGCTCTCGGGCCTGACCCGGGTGCGCCAGTTCAGCCAGGATGACGCCCACTGCTTCGTGATGGAATCGCAGATCGGCGAGGAGGTGGAGCGGGTGCTCCGCCTGGTGCAGCGCGTCTACGCCGACTTCGGCATGACGCCCGAGATGAAACTGTCGACGCGTCCGCCGGAATTCCTCGGGACAATCGAGCAGTGGAACCATGCCGAGGCGGAGCTGAAGCGGGCGCTGGACGCGGTCGGCGAGCAGTACACGATCAACGAAGGCGACGGCGCGTTTTACGGGCCCAAGATCGACTTCGATGTCGTCGACGCGATTGGCAGAAAGTGGCAGTGCGCCACGATTCAGCTCGACTACAACCTGCCGCAGAGGTTCGCGCTGACGTACGTGGGTGCCGACAACACCGAACACCGCCCCGTGGTGATCCATCGTGCGATCTTCGGCAGCTTCGAGCGCTTCATTGCCCTGCTGATCGAGCATTTCGCCGGGGCGTGGCCGCTGTGGCTGGCGCCGGTCCAGGCGGTCGTGCTGCCCATTTCCGACCGCCATCTTGCATACGCCCGGGGGGTGCGCGACCGGCTCGCGGCCGCCGGGCTCCGCGTGGAGCTGGACGAGCGTCAGGAGAAGATTGGCTATAAGATCCGGGAGGCTCAGCTTCAGAAGGTCCCCTACATGCTGGTAACCGGGGATCGCGAGGCCGCCGAGGGCACCGTGTCGGTGCGCGGCCGGGCGGCGGGCGATCTGGGCGCGAGGCCGGTGGACGGCTTCATCGCCGACGCGCTCGACGAGATTCGCACACGGGCGCCGCAGACGGCGGCGCCTGCCGAACAACAGACGGCCTGAGGAGGACGATATCGCTTTCGACCGCTCGCCCCGACGTGACGATCGCGTGCGCACTAACGAGCGCATCCGGGTCCGCGAGATCCGCGTGATCGACGAAACCGGACAACAGCTTGGCATCATGCCGCCGCCGCAGGCGTTGATCATCGCGAAGCAGAAAGGTCTCGACCTGGTCGAGATCTCTCCCACCGCGGTGCCGCCCGTCTGCCGAATCATGGACTTCGGCCAGTACCAGTACCAGGAGCAGAAGCGTGCTCGCGAGGCCAAGAAGCACCAGCGCGTGATCGAGGTCAAGGAAATCAAGTTCCGGCCGAAGGTCGATGTGCACGATTACGACTTCAAGAAGAAGCACATCGAGCGCTTCCTTGCCGACGGCGACAAGGTGAAGGCGACGATCTTCTTCCGCGGCCGCGAGATGGCCCATCCGGAAATCGGCCGGCGCATTCTCGAGCGACTGATCGCGGAGCTGGCGGATGTCGCCATCGCCGAGACGATGCCGCGGCAGGAAGGCAACCAGATGCACGTCATCCTGAGCCAGCGCACCGGCCGGAAGACGAACCCGAAGCCGAGGGCGCAGGAATCGGCCGAACCGGCCGCGACGACAGAGGAGTAGAAGGAAGCCTTGAGGGGCTTCCTGACACAGAGATGCCTAAACTGAAGACACATCGGGGCGCGGCCAAGCGCTTCAAGAAGACCGGGACGGGCAAGATCGTCCGGGCGAGCGCGTTCAAGCGCCACATTCTCACGAGCAAGACGACGAAGTCGAAGCGGCAGATGCGCGGCACCAAGGAAGTCGCCGAGCAGGATGCGCCGAAACTGCGGCGCATGCTGCCGTACAAATAAGGATCAGAGAGATGCCACGGGTAAAGAGAGGAACTGTCCGCCGCGCCAAGCGCAAGAAGCTGCTGTCACGCGCCAAGGGCTTCTACCAGACCAAGAGCAAGCTGTATCGCGCCGCCAAGGAAGCGGTCGACACTGCCGGCAAGTACGCGTTCGTCGGGCGAAAGCAGAAGAAGCGCGACTATCGCCGGCTGTGGGTCGTCCGGATCAACGCCGCCGCGCGTGAAAACGGGATCACCTACTCGCAGTTGATGCGCGGACTCAAGGCGGCGGGCGTCACGATCGACCGCAAGATGCTGGCCGACATCGCCGCCACCCAGTCCGCAGCGTTCGCCAAGGTGGCTGCGCAGGCCAAGGCCGCGCTCCCCGCCCCGGCGAATGCCTGATCACACCGCCGACGCGTCGATCGAAGAGCTGCGCGAGGCGTTCCACGCGCAGCTCTCCTCGGCGTCCACCGACCAGGCTCTGAAGGGCCTCAACGACGCGTTCCTCAGCCGCAAGTCGGGGTCCGTCACGGCGCTCCTCAAGAGCCTCGCGACGATGCCGCCCGAGACGCGGCGCGAGTTCGGCCAGCGCGTCAACACGCTGAAGGCCGAGATCGAGTCGGCGCTCGACGCCAAGCGCGCCTCGCTCGAGGCCACGCGGCAACCGGCCGGCGCGCCGTCGACGTCACCCTGCCGGGCCGCGCCATCCCCGCCGGCCGCGTGCATCCGCTGATGCGCGTGCGGCAGCAGGTCGAAGACATTTTTGCGCGCATGGGCTACGAGATCCTCGAGGGGCCGGAAGTCGAAGACGACTTCCACAACTTCGAGGCGCTCAACATGCCGCCGGATCACCCTGCCCGCGACATGCAGGACACGCTCTATCTCGGTGCGCCGATCGCCGGCGGCACCTGGGGCGCGCATACCGGACGGGTACCGGAGGCGCAGGTGCGCGCCGCGACGCTGCTGCGGACGCACACGTCGGCGATGCAGATCCGCTACATGAAGACGTTCCCGCCGCCGGTCCGCATCATCGTGCCCGGCCGCGTCTACCGCCGCGACAATCTCGACCTCAGCCACACGCCGATGTTCCAGCAGTTCGAAGGTCTGGTCGTCGGTGAAGGCGTCACGCTGGCGGATCTGAGGGGCACCTTCGAGGCGATGCTGCGCGAACTGTTCGGCGACGTGCAGGTGCGGCTGCGCCCGAGTTTTTTTCCCTACACGGAACCGAGCGCTGAGATCGACATCAGCTGTAAGAGTTGCCGCGGCGCCGGGTGCGGCACGTGCAAGCACACCGGATGGATCGAGATTCTCGGCAGCGGCATGGTCCACCCGGCGGTATTCGAAGCGGTGGGATACGACCCGGAGACGGTCACCGGCTTCGCCTTCGGCATGGGGATGGAACGCGTCGCGATGCTGAAATACGGCGTCGACGACATCCGGCTGTTCTACGAGAACGACTTGCGCTTCCTCGAGCAGTTCCCGCTATGAAAGTGCTCCTGTCGTGGTTGCGCGAGTTCGTCGACATCCCCGGCTCGGCCGATGACATCGCGCGCGCGATGTCGGTCCGCGGCTTCGCGGTCGAGAGTGTCGAGAACGTCGGCACCGCAGACGCGGTGCTCGACTTCGAGGTGACGGCCAACCGCCCCGACTGCATGTCCATTGTCGGCATGGGACGCGAGATCGCGACGGCCTTCAACCTGCCGCTGAAACAGCGCGCGGATGACGTGCCGTCGGCGCCGGCCGTAACGTCCGACATCGACATCGTTCTCGAAGACGACTTGTGCCCCCGCTACGTCGGCCAGGTCGCTGACGTGACGGTCGGCCCCTCGCCGGACTGGATGCAGGCACGGCTCCAGGCCTGCGGCATCCGGCCGATCAGCAACATCGTCGACATCACCAACTACGTGCTGCTGGAATTCGGACAGCCGATGCACGCGTTCGACCTGGCGAAAATTCGCGACCGCCAGGTCCGCGTGCGCAAGGCGCGGGCAGGCGAGCGCGTGAAGACCCTCGACGGCCAGGCACGCACGCTGTCGGCCGAGATGCTGGTGATTGCCGACGCGGCAGAAGCGATCGCCGTCGCCGGCGTCATGGGAGGCGCGAATTCGGAAGTCTCGCCGGGCACGACCGCGATCGTGCTGGAAAGCGCCTACTTCAATCCGTTGTCCGTGCGGCGCACCAGCAAGGCGCTCGGCCTGAAAACCGAGGCGAGCATGCGCTTCGAACGCGGCGCCGATCCCCACATGCCGGCCGTTGCCATGAGGCGTGCGATCGAGCTGCTGGAGACGACGCGCGCCGGTCGCCCACGAAGCGGCGCCGTCGATCGGGTCCGCGCGTTCAAGTTCGCACCAGCGTCGCTGACGCTCCGCCGCTCGAAGATCGAGGGGCTTCTCGGCGCCGCCGTGCCCGCCGACGACGTGGAGCGCATACTCTCCAGCCTCGGCTTCAGCCTCGTGCGGGTTGAAGGCGGATGGCGGATCGCCGTGCCGCCACGACGGGTTGACGTCGTGCGCGAAGTGGACCTGATCGAAGAAGTTGCGCGGCACTACGGGTTCGACCGCCTGCCGGTGACGTTTCCCGCGCTCGTCACGGCCGGGCGCGGAATGGATCCGCGAATTTCGCGCGCCCGCCAGCTGCGCCGCGCGCTCACCGGCGCCGGGTTCTCTGAAGCGGTCACGTTCGGCTTCATCGCCGAGGCAGCAGCAGCCCCATTTGCCCCCGACGGCGACGTCGTGCCGATCGCGAACCCCCTGTCTGAGACGTTTGCCGTGCTGCGGCCCTCGGCGCTGCCCGGCCTGGTGGACGCGGTGGCACACAATCGCCGCCGCGAACAGCGCGATGTCCGGCTGTTTGAGATCGGCGCCCGTTTTTCGCGCGCTGAGGGCGAACGCCGCGCGCTCGCGTGCGCCTGGACCGGATACGCGGCTCCGGAACACTGGAGCGGCAGCGGCCGCGAGGTGGACTTCTTCGACATCAAGGCCGTCGTGGAACGAGTGTGCGAGGTTGCGGGCGTGGGCGTGGAGACCGTTCCGCACGAGGCGCGATGGCTGGCACCGGGACGATCGGCGAAAGCGATGGTGAAAGGGACACCAGTGGCCGTACTCGGACAGCTCGCACGCGGCATCACCGACGCGCATGGCCTTCCGGACGACCCGGTCTACGTGGCCGACGTCGATCTCGACGCCCTGGAGCGCGCCAGCGCGGGACGCGATCTTCGCGTCGAACCGCTCCCGCGATACCCGTCGGTGACCCGCGACATCTCCGTGCTCGTCGACGTCACGGTGCCGTCAGCCGCGCTCCGCAGCACGATTCGTGAGACCGCCCCGGCAACGCTGGTTCGCGTCGTGGAGTTCGATCGATACCAGGGCAAGGGCATTCCCGAGGGAAAAGTCAGCATCTCTCTTCGCCTGATTTTCCGGTCATCTGACAGAACCCTCACGGATGCAGAGGTCCAGGAGGCGATGGATGCCGTGCTTCGCGCGTTGCAGGATCGACACGCGGCGGTGCAACGCTAGACGCCGTGTTACTATCCTCGCGCATGGCAAAGCAAGCGTTCGCGCGGGCAACGGAGCTCGATCCGATCGATCGGCTCGAGGACAAGATCAAACTGCTGGTCGAAATGGTGACCCACCTTCGCGCTGATCAGGCGAGGGCTGCAGACGACAATGCACGACTCGTGCAGGAAATCGAAATGCTGCGCGGGCGGATCGCAGGCGCCCAGGGCGTGCAGGCTGAACTCGAGACGCTGCGCGGCGAACGCGACGCGATTCGCAGCCGGGTCGCCGACATGTTGTCGCAACTGGAGTCGATCTCAGCGCTCCGCCGTGGATCCGCAGAAGGGCGTCGTCACGGTCGAGATCGCCGGGCAGCGATATCCAATCCGCAGCGGCCTGGACGCGGCGTATGTTGCCGAGCTTGCTGCCTACGTGGACAAGAAAATGCGCGCGGCCGCCGAAGCCGCCCCTTCGACTGACACCCTCGGCTTGGCGGTCCTGGTCGCGCTGAACCTGGCCGACGAATACTTCCGGGCCCGCCAGACCGAATCCAGTGCGCACGGGGAACTCCATGAGCGGGCTCTCCGCCTTGAGCAACTGGTCGACCAGGTACTGAGCCGCTAACACGCTCGTATTCAACAATTTAGACGGCTTGACCGCCCCCGGTTGGCGGGCTAAGATCCTTAAGCTCCTGCTTTGCTCGTGATGGTTTCGGAGGCTCGACTGAGCCAACGTAACACCTAAGCGAGCCGCGAGGTCGCGTGTTGTGCATGCCTCTGTTGCGAGGAAGCCTGAAGCGCGGCCGATAACAGCGGTTCCACCTGCTTTCGCAGGTTCATTCGACCTCCCCACACGGCAAAGCGGGGCATCCTACTCCCCCCAAACAGGTGCAGAACCGCACCGTGCTCCACCTTGGCGAGCGCGCCCTGATAGACCGCATTACCGCGCGGCTTTCGGCGCCGTCGTGGGTCGTGGTGGGGCCGGGTGACGATGGGGCGGTGATCGCGCCGGAACGCGGGGCACTCGAGGTGCTCACGACCGACGCGCAGGTTGAAGGCGTCCATTTCGACCACCGCTTTGTGCCGCCCGAGGCGATCGGACACCGGGCGCTGGCGGTGAACCTGAGCGACCTGGCGGCGATGGGCGCTAAGCCGCGCGCCGCCCTGCTGTCACTGATCCTGCCCGACACGCTCGACGTGGCGGTTGTCGATGGAATGCTCGACGGTCTGGTGACGCTGGCGGCGCGTCACGGCGTAGCGGTGATCGGCGGCAACATCTCGCGTTCGCCTGGTCCGCTCGTCGTGGACGTGACAGCCATCGGCTCGGCGCGGCCGCGACGGATTCTGCGGCGCGCCGGTGCGCGGCCCGGCGATAGTGTCTACGTGACGGGAACCGTTGGCGACGCGATGGTTGGATTGCGGTGCTTGCGGGACAACTGTGGGTCGAGCCCTTCGCCGCTCGCGCCACAGGTGAATCGCTATCTCCGTCCCGAGCCGCGGGTGCGAATCGGCATGATGCTCGGGCGGAACCGCGCCGCGACAGCGTGCATGGACCTGAGCGACGGGCTCGCTGACGGGATTCGCCAGGTGGCGGCCGCCTCGCAGGTGGGCATGACGATCGACGGTGATGCTCTGCCCGTCGCCGACGAAGTCCGCCGCTGGCACCGGGAACACGGCGCGGACCCGGTGGTCGCGGTGCTCGAGGGGGGCGACGACTACGAGTTGATGTTCACGGTCCGGCCCTCACGCGCCGGCCGGTTGCGGAACGTGACCACGCATGCCGGCACCGTGGCGGTCACGAAAGTCGGAGTGGTGACGAAAGATCGGCGACTGGTGGTACGGACGGCGGCTGGAGATGCGCCGCTGCCCGAGGGATTCGAACATTTCCGCTGATGCGACGAGTCATTTCCCGCTCGACCTGGGGCAAGCTGATGGTGACGCTCGTCGCCATGGTGGGCTTCGTGTTGGCGTACGAAGTCAGCATGTTCGACTCGCGCGACGAAGCGCCGCCGGGGATCATCGACCCAACGCGTCCGGCCGCCGGGACACGGCAGCTCTTCTCCGCTACGGCTTACTGCAAGGGCACGACGACCGCCTCAGGGGTTGTCGTGCGCACCGGAATCGCCGCCTCGGACCCCGCACTCCTGCCAGTCGGCAGCGTCGTCAACGTCACGACGGGCAACACGA
This sequence comes from uncultured Acidobacteriota bacterium, assembly GCA_963750995.1. Taxonomy (GTDB): domain Bacteria; phylum Acidobacteriota; class Vicinamibacteria; order Vicinamibacterales; family UBA2999; genus CAVVST01. The sequence goes on from CAVVST010000002.1 coordinate 673,543, forward strand.
AGTACAACGGCGTCTACACCATTATGGACACCGGGCCCAAGGTGCAGGGGCGGCTTCTTGATCTGTACATGTGGAGCTGCCACGAAGCGCTGGCCTTTGGCCGCCAGCAGATCGAGTTGACCGTGCTGCGACTCGGGTGGAATCCGAGCGCAAGCACCCCAAGCCTCGTGGATCGGCTGTTCCGCCACCGTGAAGCGGCGGCCAGAACGCTGCCGCCGCTCCCTCCGCAGCCACCAGTAGAGCCGGCACTCGATGCCGTCTCGCTCGACGACGAGGAAGATGCGGCGATAGAACCGCCCGCCGCCGGATCCGTCGAACCCACTTTGGCGCCAGAGCCCCTACCGGCGCCCGCGCCCTAGGATTTCGTCCGGGGCGACGATTCGTCGTGGCCGGAGATATCGACCTTCCTTCCGCGCCTGGCGTCCTGTGACGGCGCCTGCACCACCACTTCCAGTACGCCGTTCGTGAACGTCGCCTTCGCCGAGTCGGAAATCGCCCCCGGCGGAAGCGGCACGACACGCGAGAAGCCGCCATAGCTACATGCCGACCAGTCAACTGTTCAGATTGATCGGTGAATCGACGCGAATCCGAATGATCGACCCAGCTGGCAGCTGGACATCCTTGCCCTCGGTCGCCGCAATGGCGCCGCCGGCACCGATAACCGCGCCGAGGATCGCACCTTTCACGCCGCCAATCAGTCCGCCGATGACCGCGCCGACGCCGGCCCCGCCGCCCGCGGTACCGACCTCATCGCGAATGCCACGGCTCTCGAACACCTGTGTGGCTGTGCCCCGGTAGGGGTAGTCGCGGCCGCGCACGGTAATGCGATCGAACGACAGCGTCAGGCTGCCGACGCGATCGACGCGTCCCGGCCGCTTCACATCCGTGACCACGCCGCGGACGACTGAGCCCGCCGGGATGAGCGCGCGTCCATCCTGCATCACGTCAGCGACAGTTGTAGCTTCGAAGCGCTGTTCGACGGTGGCTGTTTCCGAGCTGAGCGCAGTCTGCAACCGCACGTCGAGTTCCTGGCCGACGGGAATCACGCCGCGGGCACTCGAGTCGACCTCGACGGGTCCCGAGGGAACCGTGGTTTGCGGCGACGAGGATGGTGTGGTGCGCGGCGCGGTCTGGCTGGTCGTGGCGCCGCAGCCGATAGTGGCGATCGCGCTCAACAGAATCACGTTCCGGATCAATGGCATAGCGGAGTCCTCCGCATGAAATCAAAGCAACGGAGGTGCCGGACGTTATGGATGGGGCGCGGTGCTGTGGGCGTGCGCTCTCAACAGCTTGCGCACTTCCTCGTCGGATGTCTGGTCGAAGTCGAGGTACCACTGCCCGACCGCCGAAAACGGCTCAGGCATGCGTACGCACACGACCTCGTCGGCAAGCGTGGCCAGTGCTTCGCATGTTTCCCGCGCACCGACAGGAACGGCAACGATCACCCTGGCGGGCGCCCGCTGCCGGACGGCCTTGACCGCAGCCCTCATGCTTGACCCAGTGGCGAGACCGTCGTCAATCAGGATGACTATCCGACCTTCGAGCGGCACTCCATCGCGTCCCTCGCGGTACGCGAGTTCGCGGCGCCCCAGTTCGCGCTCTTCCTCGCGCGAGACCGCATCGATCGCCTCAGGCGATACCCCGTACCACTTCACCACCTCGTCGTTCAGGACCCGGACACCGCCGGACGCGATCGCGCCCATGGCCAGCTCGCGATGCCCGGGCGTGCCGAGCTTGCGCACGAGGAAGAGATCAAGCGGCGCGTCGAGCGCCTCAGCCACGGGGAACGCGACCGGAACGCCACCGCGCGGCAGTGCGAGCACAACCACGTCGTCACGTCCGGCGTACGGGCGCAACCGGTACGCGAGCGCACGGCCGGCTTCCCGGCGATTCTCGAACGCGCGGCGCTCGTCAGCGGCCATGCTCACCTCTCTCCCGGCGCGACGCCGTCGAGCATGTCTACGGCACCTCTGCGAGCCGAATGACGCGGCAGGTACTCACGGAACCAGTCCGCGGCCAGCCGTTGGACCTGCTCGAGCGCACCTGGCTCCTCGAAGAGGTGCGTCGCGCCCGGGACGATTTCGAGGCGCGCGATCGCCCGCATTCGGCGCTTCGCGTCTTCATTCAGTGTGATGACCGCGCGGTCCTCGCCGCCGACGATCAGGAGTGTCGGCGCCTGGACAACCCCGAGCGCGTCGCCCGCAAGATCCGGTCGTCCTCCACGCGAGACGACCGCGGCGGAAATATCGGGACGTTCGGCTGCGGCGATCAACGCGGCAGCGGCGCCAGTGCTGGCGCCGAAATAGCCGACGTTCAGATCGCGCAGCTCAGGGTCCGCAGATGCCCAGTTGGCAGCGGCCATCACGCGACGCGCGAGACGAGGGATGTCGAACCGGTATTGCCCGTGTACTGACATCCGCGGCTTCCTCTTCCTTCGTCAGCAGGTCCAGCAGCAGCGTCGCACAGCCGGCCGACGCGAGCGCGGCTGCGACCTGGCGGTTGCGCGGGCTGAACCGGCTGCTGCCGCTGCCGTGCGCGAAGACGACAAGGCCGATGCAACTGTCGGGGATGTGAAGGTCTCCGTCAAGGACTGCGGACCCATCGGGAATCCGGACGACGGACACCTTTACCGGTGCAGGCATCTCACACCTCCGTCAGGTCGGTTTCAAGCATGACCGTCCCAGTGTGGGTGGTAAAGCCCACCAGGTACGCTGCCGAGCCGTATTTCTGCCGCGCGGGCTGACCCAGGTTCAATCCACCCCACTCCCCATCTGGGTAGCGCGCGCGTTCGCCCAGGTAGGGATTGTGCGCCCACACGAGGACGAACGTGGTTGGGCATGGCTCCAACCACAGGCCGGCTGCAAGCAGGGTGCCTGCTCAGGCGGTTGAGGTAGCGGATCTCTCCGCGCCGGATGACTGAAACTGCAGCTGGTAGAGGCGGTGATAGATCCCGCGCGCCGCGAGGAGCTCCTGGTGCGTCCCGGACTCGCGGAGCCGCCCCTTGTGCAGCACGATGATGCGGTCCATCCCCTGAATCGTGGAGAGGCGATGGGCAATCGCGATCGTGGTACGTCCGTCCATCACCACTTTCACTGCGTCCCGGATCAGCAGTTCCGTCTCGGTATCGACGCTCGACGTCGCCTCGTCGAGGATTAGTACCCGGGGGTTGAACGCGAGGGCGCGCGCGAACGACAGCAACTGCTTTTGCCCGACCGACAGCGTGGCGCCGCGCTCCGCCACTGGGGTCTCGAGCCCCTGCGGCAGACGATCGATGAAGACGTCGGCATGCACGGCGGCGGCGGCGCGCCGGACCGCCTCGTCGCTGATCGACTCGTGGCCGAGACGAATATTGCCGGCGACCGTCCCCGCGAACAGGTGCACGTCCTGCAGCACGAGGCCGAACATGGACCGGAGGCTCGCCAAATCGATGTCGCGGATGTCGACGCCGTCGACGGTGATGCGCCCGCTCTGGACGTCGTAGAACCGCAGCAGCAGGCTGACGATCGTGGTCTTTCCCGCGCCAGTGGCGCCGACAATGCCCACACGCTGTCCAGGTTCGACGCGAAACGAAACGTCCTTGAGCACGGGTTCGTTCTCGACGTACCCGAAGGTGACGTGCTCGAAGGCGATTGCGCCGAGACCGTCGTGGGGGCCGGCGTGAGCCGCCTCGACTGTCGCGATTTCAACTGGCGTGTCGAGCAGGCCGAAAATGCGCTCCGATGAAGCCATTGCGCCCTGCAGGACGTTGAACTTCTCGGACATGTCCATGATCGGCCGGAAGAACCGCTGCGCGTACATCACGAAGGCGACGAGCGATCCGAGTGTCAGGGAGTCTCCGATCACCCAGCGTCCGCCGACCCAGAGAATCAGCCCAACCGCGACCGCGCTGACCAGCTCGATCGCCGGATAGAAGACGGCGTAGAAGAAGATTGACCGCACGTTCGCGTCGCGATGCTGGCGATCGATCTCGTCGAAGGCCGCAAAGTCGCGTGCCTCCCGACGGAACAGATGCACCGTCGTCATACCGGTGATCCGCTCCTGCAGGTATGCGTTGATGCGGGCGATCCAGGTACGGACCGTCCGGTACGACTCACGGACGTTCCGGCGGAACCACTGCGTAATCAGGACGATCAACGGCAGAACCGAGAATGCGACCAGCGCCAGCCGCCAATCCATCCAGATCAGCACCGCCATGATCCCGACCAGCGTGAAGAGGTCGCCGAAGACCGAGACGACCCCCGACGTGAACAGTTCGTTGAGCACGTCGACGTCGGTCGTGACCCTCGTCATCAGGCGCCCGACGGGATTCCGGTCGTAGAACTTGAGGTCGAGCCGCTGCAGGTGGCCGATGACCTGCATCCGCATGTCGAACATGATCCGCTGCCCGAGCATCTGCAGCGTCCAGGTCTGCAGGGTACTCGAGCGCGAACGACCCGAGCAGCGTGAGCAGAAAGACGGTTGCGACCAAGCCGAGGCCTGACAGGTCTCCAGACGGGATGTACTGGTCGATCACGAGCTTGGTGAGGTACGGCGGGGCAAGTTCGAGGATCGAATGGCCGACGATCGCGGAAGCCGCGAGAGCCACCCGGCCCCGGTAAGGATGCAGATAGGTCAGCAGGCGGCGCATCAGCCGCGCATCGTAGGCCTTGCCGATGACTTCCTCGTCGTGGGTCACGAGGCCGCCAGCTCCTCTTCCAGCAACTGCTTGCGGTGCAGCTCGGCGTAGGTCCCACCCACCGCCACGAGCTGATCGTGAGTCCCGCGCTCCACGATGCGGCCGTCGGCCAGGACGAGAATCTGGTCAGCGGAACGAACCGTCGAGATGCGGTGCGAGACGATGATCGACGTCCTCTGGCGCATCACCGCCGACAGCCTCCCGAGAATTTCTTCTTCCGTATAGGTGTCCACCGCCGACATCGCATCGTCCAGCACCAGTATCTTCGGATCGATCATGAGCGCCCGCGCGATCGCCACGCGCTGTTTCTGGCCGCCCGACAGCGTGATGCCGCGCTCGCCGATGACGGTGTCGTAACCCCTGGGGAAATTCGAGGCATCCTTATCGAGCCGCGCAACGGCCGCGGCCTGCTCGATGTCGGCGCGGGTGTCGTGCTCCCCACGCGCCCCGAACGCGATGTTCTCGGCGATGCTGGCGCCGAACAGGAACGGTTCCTGCGGGACCATGCCGATGACGCCGCGCAGTACGGAGAGCGGAATGTGGCGGACGTCGAAGCCATCGACGAAGACGGTGCCCGGCGGCGGGTTGTGCAGGCGCGCGAGGAGGTGCAGCAGCGTCGACTTGCCGGATCCGGTCGCGCCGACGATCGCGGTGGTCGTGCCGGCAGGAAGGACGGCGGAAATGTCGTCGAGCACGGCGGTGCCGCCGTAACGGAAAGTCAGGTGGCGAAACTCGATGCGGCCACGCAACTGCGCCGGTTCGGTGACCTCGCCGGTGACCTCGGCATCGGTGATCACGGGCGCCGTGTCGAACACCTCGAGCATCCGCTTCCACGACGCCATCCCGCGCTGCAGGAGGTTCGTCACCCATCCGAACGCGATCATCGGCCACGACAGCATCATCAGGTAGGAGTTGAAGGCAACCAGTTCGCCGATGGTCATGCGGCCTGCCACGACTTCGCGGCTTCCGAGCCACAGGACGAGGAGTGCCCCAATCCCCATCAGGAACCCCATGCTGGGCTGGTACATGCCGAGCACGAGGATCAGACCGCGGTTGCGGTGGACATACTCCTCGTTGGCGAGCCTGAAGCGTTCGATCTCGAACGGCTCCTGGCGATACGCGCGAACGACGCGCACGCCCGACAGCGTCTCCTGCGTGATCGCGCTGATCTCCGACAACTGGGCCTGGATGCGCTCGAACCGTCGGTGAATGACTGCGCCGAAATACCCGACCGAGATCGACACGAACGGCAGCGGCACCAGCGCGAACAGGGTCAGCCGCGGATTGAGCGACACCATAAGAATGATGCCGACGATGAACATCAGGCCGGTGGTGGCCGAATACATGATGGCCGGACCGATCATCATCCGCACGGCGCTCAGGTCGCTCGTCGCGCGCGACATCAGGTCGCCAGTCCGGTGGCCCTGGAAGTAAGCGAGGTCGAGGCGCTGCAGATGCGCGAAAAAATCGTTGCGCAGGTCGTACTCGATATCGCGTGACGCGCCGATGATGACCCGGCGCATCATGAAGCGAAAGAACCCGCCGACCGCGGCGAGCGCGACGATCGCCGACGCATAGAAGGCGATCTTGGCGCTGTCGACGCCCTGCCCGAGGTCGTCGATGGCGTACTTCAGCACCCACGGCCCCGCCAGGCCCACCGCGGCCGTGACGATCACACAGGCAAATCCGATGGCAAACGCACCGCGGTACTTGAGCATGTACCGGAGCAGTCGGCGCGAGGGCGACATCCTTGCAGTATAGGATGCCGCGGCTGGAGCCGCCGACGGGTGATGCCGATAACAAGAACCATGCGAAACCAGCTGCGCCTCGCCACGTTCTCCACGCTCATCGTGCTTTGTGCAGCGAGTGCGTTTGCTCAGGTGCCCGCCGAAGATCACGTAGCTGAAATCGGCGTGATGTTCTGGAAGCCGTCACCGCTGTTGACGCTCTCCACGGACACCCTGACGGGAGCCGGGGTCGGCGAAGTCGACTTCGTCGAGGAATTCGGGATCGAGGACAAGTACTTCCCCGAGTTCCGCGTAACGCTCGGCCGCACGCACAAGTTCCGGGCGAGCTTCGTCACCTTCAAGTACGACGCCGAGACGATTATTCAGCGCACGATTACGTTCCAGGGCCGGACGTTCAACATTGGCGCCCCGGCAACCGCCGACATCAAGTGGAACCTGTACAACCTCGGTTACGAGTGGGATTTCGTGTCGCGCGAACGTGGTTTCTTCGGGTTGATCGTCGACCTGAAATACAACAAGGTCGAGGCGTCGATCGACAGCCCGGTCCTGACGGCCGCGGCCACGACGAACGTGACGGCGCCGGTACCGACCCTTGGCGCGATCGGGCGCGGCTACGTCGCGCCGAACGTCTCGATCACCGGTGAGTTCACCGGCCTGAGCTTCACCCCCGGTGAAGACGAACTGAAATTCTGGGATTTCGATCTCTACGGTACCGTCAGCGCCGGCCGGAACTTCGCCGTCCAGGGCGGCTACCGCTCGGTCGTCGCCGACTACATCATCGACGAGGACACCGGCGATCTGAAGATGAAGGGGCTGTACTTCGGCGCGCTCGTGCGGTTCTAGACCGGCTTCCTCGCGACGATCAACAACGAGCTCCCGAATGGGATGGCGACTCGGCTCGCCAGCGCCACCTCGGCGCGCACCAGGGCCGTCAGCGCCAGGTTCACGGGCGTCGGGGGCACGGCGAGATCCTCGTCACCCGTGGGTTCACGATAGCGCCGACGCATCGCCTGGGCCTGGCGGACGGCGAGCATCAACGGCACCAGTGACCCGAAGAGGTAGCTGATACGGGTCGGTTCGAGGCCCGCGTCGCGGAGGAGCACGGCCGCCCTCTCCTTCGTATAGCGCCGCAACTCTCCCCACACGTCGCTGTGATCGCCTCGCAGCAGATCCAGCGCGGTGACGTTCAGCACCACAGATCCGCCCGGCTTCAGCACCCTCGCCATCTCCCCCAGCGCCGCACGATCATCGGGTACGCTCTGGACGACGTCGAACGAGGTGGCGAGGTCGAAGGTATTCGACCGGAACGGAATGCGCTGGATGTCGGCGCGCACCAGCGGCCGGCCTGACGAGCGCGTCCGCCGGATGGCGTCAGGGTTGAAGTCGAAGCCGAACGTGCGGCCGTACAGGCCGAAGAACGTTCTGGAGGTTGTAACCGGTGCCGCAGCCACAATCGATGATCTGCAGGTCGCGTCGCCCGGCGGCGATGCGGCGGATGGCGGGCACGACGTAGCCGCGAAAACCCTGAAACCAGAAATGCGTCGCCTCGGCCCGCGCCGTGAGCTCGAGGAGATCGCTCATCCGTCAGCGCCGCGACGCGGTGCTGAGCACGCCGCCGCCGTACAGCCGCCGATAGTCGTCCGCCGTCCCGAGAATCCGCTTCACATAGTTCTGCGTCTCGGGAAACGGGATGTCGTCGATGAACTCGTCCTGGTCGAAACCGGGCCGTTCCGCGATCCAGCGCGCAATCCGGTGCTCGCCGGCGTTATAGCTCGCCAGCGCGTAATGGGCTCCGCCGAATCGCTCGACCAGATCCTTGAAATAGCGCATGCCCAGCCGGACGTTGGTTTCGGGTTGCGTCAGGATCCGGCTGGAATACCGGATGCCGAGTTTCGACGCGTAGCGGCGCGCCGTAGACGGAATCAGCTGCATCAGACCCACGGCATTGGCCGACGACCGCACGTCCGCCGTAAAAGTGGATTCCTGGGCGACGAGTGCCGTCATCAGCCACGGATCGAGGCCGTGCGCGTCCGAATACTTCTTGATGATCGGGTAGTAGTCGATTGGAAAAATGATGCGCAGCACGTCCGGAGGCAGCTGCTCGCCGCCAGCGGCAAGAAACTGCGGATACGCCCGGCGCATCACCGTGATGGCGCCGCGAAGGTCGGCAAAGCGGTCGTCGGCGTTTTCCTCCATCGCACGGTTGTGGCGGAGCCAGGCCACCGTGGCCTGCAGCGCCGGCGAATCGCCCCACGCCCGCTTCGCATACTCGACTTCGCGGAGCGCGTCGTCGTAGAGCGCGGCCGCGCCGAGCGCCCGAATGGTCGATTCGGTCGGCACGAGCGGGTCAGGTTCCCCCTCGGCGCTGCGCTCGGCCGTGACGATCGGCGTGACTGGCGCTTCGCGCCGCTCGGCGAACAGGCGGGACGCCAGGCGCCCGTAGTACGAATTCTGGTAATCCGCGGCGACGACCCGGTACAGGGACGCGCCGGCGGACGTCTGGCCGAGCTGATCGCGCGACCGTGCCGCCCAATACAGCCACGACGGCCGGTAGTCCGCGCGCGGAGAGGCAACGGCCGCGGTCTCGAAGACGTTCGCGGCCTGGGCAAGATCGCCCTGCTTGTAGGCGGCCCAGCCAATCTTCCACGCGGCGCGGTCCGAGTACTTGCCCCGCGGAAAGCGGCGCGTCAGCTCGCGGAAGACCAGGTCCGCCTGGTCGTCTTCCTCTTCGGTGATGTAATGCGACGCCAGGTTATTGAGCGTCTCCTCTGCCCAGCTGCTGTCGGGAAAGTCGGCGACGAGCTGCCGCGCCAATGTGATGTAGGTCGTGCTGTCGCCGAGCGCACGGGTCGCGGTCAGGTGAAAGAAGCGCGCCTCGGCTTCGCGTGAGCCGTCGTCCAGGTACGGACGCAGGCCGTCGCGCGACGCCCGGTGCCGGCCAAGGTAGTAATCGCATTCGGCAAGGCGGAGCCCAACCAGCTCCGCCTGTTCCTTCGTCGCCGCACGCGCCAGCGGCTCAAAGGCGGCGCGCGCCTGAGCCCACCGCCGCGCCTGGAACAGTATTTCCGCGCGTTCGAGCTCGCGCTTGAATCGATCCGGCGCAATGCGCGATGCCGTTTCCAAACGCTCGATCGCCGACTGCGCGTCGGCGGCCTCGGTGGTAAGCGGATACTCGTAATAGACACGACGGTACGCCGCGAGCGCCTTTTCCGGCTCGGCGGCGGCCTCGAACGCCTGGCCAAGACGCAGCAACACCGCCTCGGGCGCGATCAGCGTCTCGTCGCTGAGGTCGTCGAGAATATCAGCGGCCTTTTTGGCATCGCCGCTGGCGAGAGCGGCCTGCGCACGACGAAGCGGTACCGCTTCCTTGAGGTAACCCTCCGCACGGTCGTCGAGTGCCGTCAGAATCACCTGGGCATCGTTGACGCGTCCCAGTTCGAGCAGCGCCACCGCGGCGTAATACCGCCCGTATTGCGCCAGCGGTGTGCCGGCGACCGCCGCGTCTGTCACGATCGGCAGCGCCGCGGCGAACTGTTCTTGCTCGATGAGCCGGACTGCTTTGGCGAGCTGCGCCGGGCTTGCGCTAGCGCGAGTGGTCGCGGACGGGAGAGGCGCGAGCCAGTAACGGGACGGCTGCGAGGGAAGGGGCGGATGGGAAGTGGTGGTCACGCGATCCTGCGCGCCAGCTGGTGCCCAGGACACGGCAATGGCCATCGCCACGATCAGCAGCGATGGCCGCATCACATGGCGCTTTCGCCGGTAACGCCGGGCGGCGACGCCTGCGAGGGCGTGAGACCGGTGACCTGGCAGATCGTCATCGCTTCCAGAACCCGGCCCGCATGCCGGACGAGCAGTTCGAGCGCCTGGTTCGCTTCAGCAGACAAAGGCGCGGCGGTCGAAAGTACGGCGACGACTTGCCCACCGACGACGATCGGAAACGCTGCCGCGTCGGCCTCGACGACCGGGGCTCGTTGATGCGTCGCGCTGGCTGCGAGCCTGGCCTGGTCCGAGGACACCTCGGCGCGTGACGGATAGGCCGTAAGCATTCCGTTGGTGACGAGCACGATTCCGGCGCGTCCCGCTTCGAGCCGGGCGCACCCGGCCAGCACCGTCAGTACCGACCCGAGCGTCGGGGCTTCGTCAACCGCGTGGATGCAGTCGGACAGGCGGCCTGCTGAGGCACGGAGCGTTGCGGTGGACAGCTCGGCCGACCGTCGAACCTCATCCACTTCAGCCTCGGCCGCCGCCCGCACGTCCGCAAGCGCGCGGTCGAGCGCGGCACGCAGGCGATTGTCCAGGTCCACGATTCGTCAATTATACGGCACGCCTGATGCTTCGACGGAGGGTGGAGGGGTACATGCTTCGAACTCTGCTGCGCATCGTGCTGGTGCTCATCATCGTCGCTGCGGTCGCAGCTTTCTACTTTGGCTACCGCATGGCCAACCAAGATGACCGCGAGCCGTACGCGGTCGGCACAGCCGGAAAGGCCGTTGACGTCGGAACCGCGCGAGAAGCGGGGGCGGCGATTGCCGGAAGCGTCGCCGTCGGCGCGAACGCCGCACAGCGACTCGCATCAAGTGCCGCGCTGACCGCCAAGATCAAGTCGAAGATGGCGCTCGATGACACGATCGAGGCCTCGCGCATCGACGTCGACACCGCGGAAGGCGTCGTCCGCCTCAACGGCACTGTCGATTCAGAAGCGGAGCGCGCCCGCGCGCTCCAGTTGGCGAGGGAGACCGAGGGGGTCGTCTCGGTCGTCGATGAACTGAAGGTCCGCTAGTTGAACACCGGCGCCGGGAATAGTACGCCGCCGAACAGCAGATAGGCGAGCACTAGCGTGATGACGATGTTGAAAAGCTGACCACCGAGAAAGGCGGCGATCGGCCGGCCGCCGCCTGTCTTGACCAGCTCTGAAATCGATGTCTCGAGCCCGATAGACAGAAACGCAAGCGCGAACCACGCCGTTCGCAGCGCATTGAGCATTCCGCGGGTGTCGGTGACCGCCTGGGCGCTGAGGACGAACGAGAAGATCAGCGATACCGCCAGGAAGCCCAGGACGAATTTCGGAAAGCGTTCCCAGATCACCGCCGCACTCGACGAGGCGGTGGCCTGGCCGCCCTTCCGCATTGCCCACCAGACCGTCAGCAGGAATGCCGCGACGCCGATGAGGACGTTCTGCGACAGTTTCACGACGACAGCGGCGTTGCGCGCCTGGTCGCTGACGAGCTCGCCGGCGGCCACCACTGCCGCACTCGTGTCCAGAGTCCCGCCAAGCCACGCGCCCGCCACTACGTCGGGCATGCCGGCTACCCGCGAAATCCATGGCATCACGATCATCATCGGCACCGCCACGACCAGGACGAGCGACGTGACGTAGGACAACTTCTGCCGGTCGCCCTGGATGGCCCCGCACGTGGCAATCGCCGCGGAGACGCCGCAGATCGACACCGCCGACGACAGCATCGTTGCCAGCTCGTCGTCCACGTGGAGACGCTTGGCGAGCCAGAAGCAGAAGGTCCACACGCTAATGACGACGGCGAGTGCCTGGGCGATGCCGAGTAAGCCTGCCTGCACGAGCTCCGAGAACAGGACGCTGGCCCCGAGGACGACGAGCCCGATCTTGATGTCAGTACTCCGCCTGAACGGCCTCGCGGAACCGCCGGCCAATCGGTGTCACCTGACGCAGCACCAGACCGATGATGAGCGCGTACAGCACGTACTCGAGACCCAGGCTACTCGACCCGGTGTAGCCCGCAAGAACCTGGGCCAGCATGGCAAACAGATAGAGCACGCCGAAACCGATGGCGAAATTCGTCGGGCGCGCTCCGAGCAATCGGGCGCCAAGCACCGTCGGGATCACGAGAAACAGTCCGAGCTGCAGCCAGCGCAGGAGACTTGCGGGACCGAGCACACGGGCGAGGTCCCCGCCGGTGGTCCAGCCAAACTGAATCGGATCGAGCCGAAGACCGAACAGAATGGCGGCGATGAGCACGCCGGCTACGCCGACCGCGAGCCAGTCCTCGCTGACGCCCGGCGCGGGGGCGGCCGGTGAGGCTGAGGTGTCGGGAGCTTTCGTCGCTACGGTCTGCATTTGTTGTTTTCCCGGCAGCGTTGTATCACAACCCGGGAGGGGCTGGCGCTCCGAACGGGGTTAACGCTAAGGTAAATCCTCATGAGCTTCCAGGTTGACTTTCGCCGTGGTGTTCGTTCTCGTCGCCGCGCGCACCGCCACGGCGCAGAGCGAGGCCGAAATCCTCGTCGCCGGGATGCAGGACGGTAACAAGGTGATCTATCTGCGCCACGCGGCAACCAACGCCAACGAAATCGACACGGGCCGGCTCGGCGACCGCGCCGGCCAGCGCAACCTGTCGGCTGCCGGCATCGCGCAGGCGAAGGCACTTGGCAACGCCTTCCGCACGCTGAACATTCCACGGGGCGAAATTCTCGTCAGCCCCGTGTTCCGCGCACGCGACACCGGTGAACTCGCGTTCGGCAGTGAAATCAACGTGACGATGGACCTGGTGGCGGACGATTATGCCGGCCCGAATCTGCGGGCCATGATCGATGCGACGCGTCACTTGCTGCGGAAGATCCCGCCGCCCGGCGACAATCGAATCCTGATCGGGCATCGCACGCCGCTGGAACTGGTCCTGCGACGCAGCTTCCCGGACACCGAGCTGCCAGAGGGTGGGATGGCCGTGTTCCTGCCGCGCGGCGCCGCGAGCGAACCTCGGCTCCTGGGTACCATTACGGCTCAGCGGTTCATACGTTCCGCGACCGTCCGCCGGTAAGCCCGGCCGCCAGACGGCGACCCACGGACCACCTCTTGCTCCATCGGCCCATGGCATGGCCGTTCAGTTGGGGCTTTCTTCATCAACCGGTCACTGTTACGGCATCCGGAACGGGACCGATCGGCGTCGCGGCGACCGCAGGTCGGCCCCGCGCAGCGGCCCCGATCGGCGTCGCAGCGATCGCCGGCGTGCGACCTTCAGCAGCCTGCTCTTCAGTCTCCTGACGGTCGCCTTTCCTACCCAGCTCAACCTGGCCGCGCTGCGAAACCAGGTTCCACAAGTCGCCATGAAGGTGCTGCCTTCGGCCAGAGTGGCGGTATCGATCGACAGCTTTGTTCCAGTGCCCCCGCGGCGGGCGTACGAGGCGCTGATCAGAGAAGCGGCACGGCGCTACAAGGTCGAAGCAGGACTGATCAAATCGGTCATGCAGACCGAGTCGTCATTCAACCCGGTGGCGGTCTCGAGCGCCGGAGCGGTAGGCCTGATGCAGCTGATGCCGGATCTGGCCCTCGAGCTGGGTGTGACCGACCCCTTCGATCCGCGCGAAAACATCATGGCGGGGGCGCGCCACTTGCGCCGGTTGCTGGACGCGCACGACGGCAACGTGAGGCTGGCGGTCGCCAGTTACAACGCCGGCGAGGCCGCGGTCGCGCGGTACGGCGACGTGCCGCCATACCCGGAAACCCGGAACTACGTGTTGCGGGTCACACGGCTGCTCGCGCGTTACCGATAACCGCACACACCATCCCTCACGTCCTCGCGGCTTGACTGCGACATGGCACAGGTGTATGTAAGCGGCGTTCTCGGCACGTCCACGCCTTGCGGAGGGATCCGATGAAAACGCTGCTCGCCGCTGTGTCCGTCTTCTTACTGCTCCTGCTTACGCACACGATGGCCTGGGCCCAGGCCACCGCCCAGATGACGGGCACGGTCCGCGACGAGAGCGGCGGCGTGCTGCCCGGCGTGTCCGTGACCGTCACCCAGACCGACACGGGCTTCAGCCGCAGCGTGGTCACCGAGGGAAGCGGCGCCTATGTCCTCCCGAACCTGCCATTGGGCCCCTATCGTCTCGAGGTCTCGCTGGCCGGCTTCCGCACCTACGTGCAGACCGGCATCGTGCTGCAGGTCGGCGCGACGCCAACCGTCAACGCCGTGCTGGCCGTCGGCAATCTCGAGGAGACGGTGGCCGTCGAGGCTGCGGCGCCGCTCGTCGACGTGCAGAGCGCCGGCATCTCGGAGGTGGTGGAGAACGAGCGGATCGTGGAGCTGCCGCTGCAGGGGCGCCAGGTCACGGATCTGATCGTCCTCGGCGGCGCCGCCGTGAACACCGGCCAGGTCAGCGGGCAGCGCAGCCGATCCGATTCGGTCGCGATCTCCGTCGCGGGCGGCCTGCGCACCGGCGTCGCGTACGTGCTCGACGGCGCCATGCACAACGATGCCTACGACAACCTGAACATGCCATTCCCCTTCCCTGACGCGCTGCAGGAATTCCGCGTCGCCACGAGCGGACTGTCCGCCGACAACGGCGTCCACTCGGGCGCCTCGGTGAACGCGGTGACGAAGTCGGGCACGAACCGTTTCTCGGGGAATGCGTTCGAGTTCCTGCGCGACAGCCGCTTCAACGCGACCGACCCGTTTGCCGCCGTCGGCAAGGACGGCAAGCGCGTCAGTGATGGGCTCAATCGCAACCAGTTCGGCGGCACGCTGGGCGGGCCGATCGTCAGGGACAGGTTGTTCTTCTTCGGCGCCTACCAGGGAACCAAGATCCACCAGGTGCCGGCGTCATTCATCTCCTGGGTGCCGACCGACGCGATGCTGGCGGGTGACTTCACCGCCTACGCCGCGCCGGAGTGCAACGCCGGCAGGCAGATCGCGCTGCGGGCGCCGTTCGTGAACAACCGGATCGATCCGGCGCTCATGAGCAAGGCGGCGATCGAGATCTCGAAGAGGATTCCGTCCAAGGCGACGAACCCCTGCGGCGAGATCCTGTTCAGCGTACCGCTCGACAACAACGACAAGCAGTACGTCACCCGGTTCGACTACCAGATGGGCCCCAACCACTCGATCTTCGGGCGCTACATCGACACCTTCGAGCGCCGTCTACCGACCCTCTCCCGGACTGGCAACCCGCTCGCGGTGAGACGTGAGTTCGGCGCCAACAAGGATGCGCGGGCGCAGTCCACCGCCTTCGGCGACACCCTGGTGCTCGGGTCCAACATGGTGAACTCCTTCCGCGTGACCTGGAACGACAACCGCAACAGCCTGAACGATCCGCCCGACAAGTTCTTCGATGCGCCGGAACTCGGCATCAAGCTGCACACCTACGTGCCCGGGACGCTGGCGCTGGCGGTCACCGACGGCTTTACGATCTCGGGCGGCAATTCGGTGATGGTGAGAGTGGCCAACACGGCCTACCAGGTGGCCGACGACGTGACGCTGGTGCGTGGACGGCACCAGTTGGCGTTCGGCGGGAACATGGCGTACTGGAAGTCTGATTCGTCGGACTTCGCGCATACCAACGGCACATTCAGCTTCAACGGCCAGGCGACCGGCCGCGGCCTCGCCGACTTCCTCACTGGGCAGGCCTCGTCGCTGGAGCACGGCGCGCCGAATACGCTGCACATGACGCAGTGGTACCTCGGGGTCTTCGCGCAGGACGCATGGAGGACGACGGATCGTCTGACCCTCAATGTGGGTCTTCGCTGGGAGCCGTACTTCGGGCAGAACATCACCAACGGCGCCGTCTCGAACTTCGTCCTCGAGAATTTCCGGCAGGGCGTCAAGACCAACCGGTTCGCGAATGCGCCGGCGGGCATCATCTATCCCGGCGATCCCGGGTTCCCCGACGGGCTCAAGGGAACGGACACGCAGTGGGGCAATTTCTCGCCTCGCGCGGGTGTGGCCTGGGACGTGAGGGGTGACGGACGCACGGCGGTTCGATCCTCGTACGCCATGGCGTACGACTTCCCCACCGCCTCGTTCATGTACAAGCCGGCCACCGGCTCGCCGTTCAGCAACCGCCTCCTGCTCAATGCCGTATCGTTTGAAGACCCGTACCGCAACATACCGGGTGGCCAGACGCATCCGCTTGCCGAGGTTCCCGGAGTCGATGCGGCATTCCCGTCCTTCGCGCAGTTCCTGGTCATCGATCCCGGCATCAACTCGACCCGTGCGCAGAACTGGAACGTCACCATCGAGCAGCAGATCGGGACGGTCTGGCAGGGGTCGGTGAGCTATCTCGGCAGCTACCTCGATCGGCTGTGGGGCGGCGTCCACCAGAACCCTGGCGTCTTCCTGGGACTCGGTCCCTGCACGCTCAACGGCGTGAGTTATCCCACGTGCACCACGGATGCAAATCTCAACCAGCGGCGGGTGCTCTATCGTGAGAACCCGGCTCTGGGGCAGGGGCTGGCCTACGTGAATCGCATTTCTGATGTGGGCACGCAGAGCTATCGCGCGCTTCGGTTTTCGATGCGGCGTGCCGCCGCCAGCGGCCTGAGCCTCAGCGCGAACTACACGCTGTCCAAGTGCGAAGCGGACACCGAAGTCAGCGGCGGATGGCTGCAGTTCGAGGAAGGCTACGTGAACCCGGAGGATCCCTCGTTCGATCGCGGGAACTGCGGCAATAACCGCACCCACATCGGCAACGTGTCGCTCGGGGTCCAGACACCGAGCTTCACGAATCCGATGCTGCGCATCGTGGCGTCTGACTGGCGCGTGTCCGGGATCTTCAGCGCGCGGTCGGGTGGCTGGCTTACCGTGACCACGGGCCGCGACATCGCCGCGACCGGCATCGTCGGCCAGCGGCTCAACCAGGTCAGCGACGAGGTGTACGGTGACAAGTCACTGACCAACTACTTCAACCTGGCGGCGTTCGCCTACCCTGCGGCCGGAACGCTCGGCAATCATGTCAGGAACAGCATCGAGGGTCCGGGATTCTGGTCGGTGGATCTCGCCCTCACGCGACTCATTCGGCTCGCGAGCACGCAAACGTTCGAGTTCCGGCTCGAAGCGTTCAACCTCCTGAACCACATGAACTGGGCGAACCCCACGGCGAACTATGATTCACGTAACTTCGGGCGCATTACCGCCATCACCGGCAACATGCGCATCGTGCAGTTTGGAGTGAAATATGGTTTCTAGACGTTTCGTGGTCGCGCTCGCATTGACGGCGTCCTGCGCGTCGTTCGTCGTCGGCGCGCAGGAGCTCCCTCGCCGGCTCGGCGGGGAAAACGGCCCGGCCCGGGCCGACAAGGCGCTCGCGAAGCGCCCGGTGCCGAAACTGCCCGACGGCACCGTGGACCTGTACGGCCTGTGGCGGGACGGCGGGGACGCGCGTTTCCCGAATCAGATGAAGCCTGGCGAGCTCGACAGCATCCTGTTGCCCTGGGCGAAGCAGCTCATGGCGACGCGGAAGGAAACCGACAACCCGTACTTCTATTGCATGCCCGGCGGCCCGATCCGGCTCACGGGCGGCTTCGGCTGGCGATTCCTCCAGCATCCCACCGTCAACGCGAAGTACATCTTCCAGATCCAGGAGGGGAACTCCCATTCGTACCGCCAGATCTTCATGGACGGGCGTAAACATCCCGAGGATCCCTCGCCCACGTGGTACGGCCATTCGATCGGACGCTGGGAGGGACCCACGCTGGTCATCGACACCATGGGCATGAACGACAAGTTCTGGATGGATCGTAACGGCACGCCCCATACCGAGCAGCTGCACCTGGTGGAGCGCTGGACGCGCGACACGTTCATCACCATGCAGCGCGCGGTCACGGTGGACGATCCGGGCGCGTTCTCCCGGCCGTTTACCGTGAATTACACGGCGAGCCTGGCCGACGAAGGGCAGGAAATCCTCGAGTATTTCTGCGTCGAGAATAATCAGTACCGGCCTGCCGAACGGTCTCACGAACCCGGCGCCGTCAGGGCAATAACACTGCGCGTCCTGGTGCTGGCCAGCCTTCTGGCCTTCTTCGGTGCTGCCGCTCCGGCGGCAGCACATCCCGCTCCGTTCAGCTATCTCGACGTCCGCCTGCAGGGAACGGTGCTCGAGGTATCGGCGGTCGTTCACGCATTCGACGTCGCCTACGAACTCAAGATTGAGCCCATCGAACGGGTGCTCGACGTCGGCACACTCGGCGCGCGGTCACCGGCAATTGCCGCGCTGCTCAACGAACGGCTGCGGGTCATGGTCGACGGCGCGGCGCTCGGCCCTTCGGACTGGTCCCTGCCCGAGCCGATTCCCGACCGCCAGTCGCTGCGGCTGCGCACCCGCTATATGCTCGACGGCACGCCCGGTGTCATCACCGTCTCGGCGTACCTGTTTCCATACGATCCCGTCCACCAGACGTTCGTGAACGTGTACGAAGGGGACGAACTGGTCACGCAGGCGATTCTCGACCAGGGGCGCAGGGAATTCG
This sequence comes from uncultured Acidobacteriota bacterium, assembly GCA_963750995.1. Taxonomy (GTDB): domain Bacteria; phylum Acidobacteriota; class Vicinamibacteria; order Vicinamibacterales; family UBA2999; genus CAVVST01. The sequence goes on from CAVVST010000002.1 coordinate 692,180, forward strand.
AGCACACCACCGGCACCAGGCAGGGGACCCTGGCCGTCATCCGGAAGTTCGTCGCCTCGGGCATCCATCACATCCTGATCGGGCCGGATCACATGCTGTTCCTGGTTGGCCTGCTGCTCCTGGGCGGCACGGTCCGCCGCCTGGTGGTGGTCGTCAGCGCCTTTACCCTGGCGCACAGCATCACGCTGTCGCTGGCCGCCCTCAACATCTTCGACCCGCCCGCCAGCATCGTCGAGCCGGCAATTGCCTTGAGTATTGTCTTCATTGGGGTAGACAATCTGATTGTCCGCGGCGGGCGCGACGTCCGGGCGTGGATCGCCTTTGCGTTCGGTTTCGTGCACGGCTTCGGGTTCGCCGGGGTGCTGCGGGAGATGGGGCTGGAGAGCCGCGCGCTCGTCTGGTCGCTGCTCTCCTTCAACGTTGGCGTCGAAATCGGGCAACTGTTCGTCGTGATCGTCGTCGCGACCGCGCTTGCCGCGCTGCGGACGCGCAGCGAGGCCGCAGGGCGGTGGCTGGCAGTCGCGGGGTCGATTGGCGTCATCGCCGCGGGCACATTCTGGTTCTTCGAACGGGTCTTCTTTGGTGGACGGGTTGCGTGAGATCTTCTCTGGACGCGTGGCCTGAGATCTTTCCTGGAGGCATGGCATGAAACGAGAACTCATTCTCGGGATGCTCATCGTAGCGGGCGGGCTCGCGATCGCCGCGGCGGCGCAACAGGCGCCGGCGCCGGCGCCATCAGCGGCGGCCATCGAAGTCAACAAGCTGAAAGACAACCTGTTCGTGCTGATCGGCGGCGGCGGCAATACATCGGTGTTCGTCCAGTCGAACGGCGTCACCGTCGTCGACGCCAAGAACCCCGGATGGGGGCAGCCGATACTCACGAAAATCCGCGAGCTGACGAACAAGCCGGTGACGATGCTCATCAACACGCATACGCACGGCGACCATGTCAGCGGCAATGTCGACTTCCCCGCCACCATCGACATCGTCGTACAGGAGAAGACGGCGGTGCGGATGAAGGAAATGCCCATTTTCGCCAAGAGCGGCGGCGTGGGACTGCCGAAACGGACGTTCCGCGACACCATGACGCTGGGCAGCGGCAACGATCGGATCGACCTCTACTACTTCGGCCGCGGGCACACCGACGGCGACGCGTGGGTGCTGTTCCCGGCGCTCCGCGTGCTGGCCGCCGGCGACATCTTCTCGGGCAAGAACATCCCGTTCCTCGACTACACCAACGGCGGCAGCGGCACCGAGATGCCCGACACGCTGATGAAGGCCTACACGGCCACGGCGAAGAACGTCGACTCCATCGTCACGGGACACAGCACGGTGATGACGCCGGCCGACCTGCGGGAATACGTGGACTTCAATCGCGACTTCCTGAACGCCGTGCGCGAGGCGAAAAAGAGCGGGAAGACCGTGGATGAGTTCGTGAAGAGCTGGACGCTGCCGGCGAAGTACAAAGGCTACGCACCGACAGCGGCCCGTCTGCAAGCCAACGTCGAAGCCATGTACAAAGAAATTCAGTGAGCCTGGAGACGACGCATGAAGCGTGAATTCGTCCTCGGGCATCCTCATTGCGGCTGGCCGACGGTGGCGATTGCGGTGCGGGCGCAACAGGCGCCGCGCGCCGATGGCGATTCGAGGTCGAGAAGCTGAGGGAGAACCTCTTCGTGCTGCGCGGGGGCGGCGGGAATACTACGGTGTTCGTCCAGGCCAACGGCGTCACCGTCGTCGACACTAAGAATCCCGGATGGGGCCAACCGCTGCTGACAAGATCCGGCGAACTCACGAACAAGCCGGTGACGACACTCATCAACACGCACGCGCACTTCGATCATGTGAGCGGCAACGTCGACTTCCCCCCCACTGTCGATATCGTTACCCATGAAAACACGGCCGCGAACATGAAGCGAATTGCCGCGGCGGCGACCGTTCCGCCGATATCCGGGTTCGCCGGCAATCTGCCGGTGAACGTGCTCGCGCAGAGCGGCGGGCGCGGCCTCCCCAGGCGAACGTTTCGCGACACGATGACGCTTGGGGAAGGCAACGATCGGGTCGATCTCCACTACTTCGGCCGCGGTCACACCAACGGGGATACGTGGGTGCTCTTTCCCGCAGCGCGCGTGTTGGCTGCAGGCGACATCTTCTCGGGCAAGAACCTCCCGCTGCTCGACTACAACAGTGGCGGAAGCGGCGTGGAAATACCCGAGACGCTGATGAGGGCGTATATCGCCACCTCGAAGACCGTCGATTCCATCGTGACCGGCCACAGCACGGTCATGACGCCGAACGACCTGCGCGAGTACTCCGATTTCAACCGCGACTTTCGGAACGCCGTGTTCGCGTCAGCGGCAACGTCGATTTTCCTGCAACGGTGGACATCGTCGTGCACGAGAACACGGCGGCGAACATCAAGGCGTTCAGGCCCGTGACCAGCATTACAACAACTGCCGTGAACGTCTTCGCCGAGAGCGGCGGCCGTGGTCTGCCGAAGCGGACGTTCCGCGACACGATGACGCTCGGCGCGGGCGTCGACCGGATCGACCTGCACTACTTCGGCCGGGGTCACACGAACGGGGACGCCTGGGTGCTGTTCCCCGCCGCCCGCGTGCTCTCAGCTGGCGACATCTTCTCCGGCAAGAACCTGCCGCTGCTCGACTACAACAACGGCGGCACCGGTGTCGAAATTTCCGATACGCTGATGCGCGCGTACATCGCGACCTCGAAGAACGTGGATTCGATCGTCACCGGCCACAGCACCGTCATGACGCCGAACGACCTGAGGGAGTATTCGGACTTCAACCGTGATTTCCGGAACGCCGTGTTCGAGGCGAAGAAGAGCGGCCGGAGCGTCGACGACATCGTCAGGACGTGGCGAATTCCAGACCTGTACAGGGGTACGCCGCGCCCGACCCAGTGCGCCTGCGCGCCAACGTCGAAAATATCTACAAGGGGGCCCCGTAGCGGCACGCGAAGCGGTGTCTACTCGAACCATACCCCTGATAGGCCATCATGCGCCCGGCCGTGATGATGAGCGCCCACAAGACCAGCGACACACCACCCGCCACTCGCGCCGGTCGCGGCGGAATCGGATCCAGGTCCCAATCGGCCACGCGACGATACACCGTGGCATGAAACACCCAGACGTTCAGCAAGGCCAGCACGAGCGCGACCATTTTGAAACGGAAAAACAGGTTGTGGTACCGGACCAGGGGCGCCGAATAGAACAGCAGCGCCCCTGACGCCACCATCACGACGAACCCGGCCACCGTCCATGGCAGCAGCCGCGCGATGACTTCCGACGCCGGCACCCGCACCATCGTCGCGCCAAGAATACGCAGGTCGATCATGATCGCCGTCCCGACGAATACCGCCAGCGTCAGGACATGGACCGTCAGGACGATCAGGAACATGTAGCGGGACTCGTGGAGCGCGATGCTCCCGGGCGTGTTCGCCAGCCATTCGCACAAACGAAGCAGAGACATTCCGGCTCGGTTCAGGCCCGTGGATTCGTTGATCGGGGGCTCGATTCTAGTCTCCGGTTCGACGACTGTCGAGGCGTGCCGTGGTTTGATCCTTTCCCCCACTGGTCCAAGATACGCGGGACATTCGCCCGGCACGCTCTCATCAAGGGAGGTTTGAATGCGTAGGCTGATCGTGTCCCTCGCCGGTTTACTCGGACTCATGGCCATCTTCCCGTCGAACGCTCTGGTACAGCAGGCGCAGGCGCCTCGCTACGTCGAGCCCCGGGGAGGCTTCGATATCAGCGGGCCGTACCAGGTTGATCCCAACTGGCCGAAGAAGACCTGGCCGGCCAAGGGCTACATCTGGGGCTCGCAGTCCGGCGTGTACCCGGAATCCGCCGACAAGGTGTTTCTCTCCAGCCGCGGCGAAATCGAGCTGCCGAAGGATGCCCGGATCGGACCTGATTTCCCCGGCAACTGGGGCGCGCTGAACCGTGGCGGGGCCACCGGCCAGGTGCCCGTGTTCCGCAACAACATTCTCATCATCGATCGACAGGGCAATCTGGTCGAGTCGTGGACCCAGTGGGATTCCCTGTTCGAGGGCGGTCGCGGCCCGCACCAGATCTACGTCCAGCCCTACGATCCGGAACGGCACGTGTGGGTGGTCGACGACATGAACCACGTCATCCACAAGTTCACCAACGACGGCAAGACCAAGGTCTTCACGCTCGGCGAAATGGGCGTCTTCGGTCCCAACGACGATCTGCAGCATTTCAACCGGCCGACGATGATCGACTGGCTGCCGGACGGGACCTTCTTCGTCAGCGACGGCTACGCCAACAGCCGCGTGGTCAAGTACAGCAAGGAAGGCAAGCCGCTGCTGTGGTGGGGCTCGATGGCGCCGTCGAAGAAGGACGGTGAATTCACCGTGCCGCACGGCATCGCCGTCGGCGACGACCGGCGGGTCTACGTGTCCGATCGCTTCAACCGTCAGATCCAGGTGTTCGACGAGAACGGCATCTTCCTCGACAAGTGGCCGAGCGGCTATTGCCATTCGCTGTCGATGAGCCGGGATCAGCACCTGTGGTGCTACGACGGCGACCACGAGCAGTTCATCAAGGACGACCTGCGCGGACACATCGAAACGGTGTTCGGGCGGTACGGCGATTACCCGGGCGCCACCTGGGGCGTGCACCAGATCGCCGCCGACTCCGAGGGCAATCTCTACGGCGCCGAGGTCTTTGGCGGGCGCACGCAGAAATTCGTGCCCAAGCCGAACGCCAACCCGAGGGACCTGTTCTGGGGCCGCGAACTGGCGCCGAAAACCCCGGTCACGCGGCTGACGACGGTGCGGCCGGCATCGGCCAGCCCGGCCCCGGCGGCGAAGCCGAACGTCAACACGCCGATGGCGAACTTCGCCGGGACCTGGAATTTCGACAAGATGCGCAGCCAGATGGCCGCCGCCGGCGGGATGGGTTCAGGCGTCGGCGAACCGCCCATTGCCATGACGGTGAAGCAGACCGGCAACCAGTTGACGGTCGAAATGCGCTACGAGTCGGATGCGCAGGGCACCGCCGCCGCGAATGCGGCGGAGCGCGCGCGCACCGCCGTGTTCACGGCCGATGGCAAAATGATCCAGACGCCGGACCCCGCGGATCCAAGGCCGCAGTACAGCTTCAAGCGCTTTGCCGAGTGGGACGGCTCGCGGCTGGTGCTCCGGACGATTCACGGCCTGACCAACCTGCGCGAAGTCTGGGTGCTCGAGGGCAATACGCTGAGAATGCAGCGCTCGGCGCAGACGCCGGGAGGCGCGGACTCGGCCACGCGCGCCCTGATTTACACCAAGGGATCGTAGTTTCGAGAATACAGGTGAGGCGGACCTGAAGGTCCGCCTCTACGTCCTTCGTTCCTGCCGATTGTGGTTTCGTGAGAGGCCGACCTTCAGGTCGGCCTTCACGATCCGAGACGCGCGAGATAGGTCTCCGGGCCATCCTCCGGCCGGCACAGCGCCTCTTCAATTCTGTCGGCCGACTGACGCTTGAACGTGATCGCTGGTGTCTCCCAGGGCATGGTCAGCATCTCCGCGTCTTCTACGGTCGCCCGATACTCGAGCGTGTCGGCATCGATGCGGCGCCACCGCTCGACGACATGCATCGCGGCCGATGTCAACCACACTCCGGTGCTGGCGCTCGTCGGTTTATCCTGCCCGCTGGCCAGCCATCCTTCTCCGTTGAAGGAAATCACGTCGACCACGAGCGTGCCGCCTTCCCACCGCGCCGTAGAGTCGCCCAGGTGGCTGGGAAACAGATACTGCTCCGCGGTGTGAGGCCTCCCGCTGGTCGGAATGATCCGCGCTACCGGGTACGCTTCCGTGAGGACGAACGCGAATCCAGGCCTCTGAACAATCTGCAGCCGCTGACCCAGCATCGCGGCGCGCGGAAAGGCGGGCGGCGTGCACTCCAGGGTAGGGTCGTCCGTCGCCGACACCTGCTTCATCCGTGCACGCGCTTCGGATGTGTACAGCCCTTCGAGCTTCGCCAGATTGAACGTGTCGCGTCCGGAGCCTGCCCCGAGGATCTCACCCTTCCACACACCGGTCAGGTCTGGTTCTCCCCATGAGGAGGTCAGCCGCCTGGTTGTCGGTCGCGGTCCCGCGGCAACCAATCGACAGGACCGCGCCGACGGCGACCGCGCCGATGGCGAGCGTCATCGCCCTCCTGCTCATCGGCCACCTCCTCGTGCCCCGCGTCCACCGCGGCCGGGAGCCGGTCCTCCCGACCTTCTTCCAGCGGCCGCAGCGGCATATTCCCGGTGCCGCGCGTACAGCTCCGGATCCGGAAAGCAGAGTGCTTCCTGGATCGTGTCATACGGCAACATGCCGCGACGCTGCACCGGTCCTGTCCAGGGTGCGGTCAGCATCTGGGAGTCCTCAACGACTGCCTGGTATTCGAGGGTCTGCCCATCGGGCCGGCTCCAGCGCTCGACGATGCGCAGCGCATCGGACGAGGTTTGCGGCGGCTGCGCCGGCGGCCTGGCGGCCCCGAGCCAGGGCTTGCCGTTGAAATTCGTGACCTCGACGACCAGCGTGTCGCCCTCCCAATGGCCAACCGACGACCCTTGAAACGACGGCCTCCGCGCGTGTTCCGGCTGACGCCCGTCCCCGGCGATTGGAATGATCCGGAAGGTTCCTCCGCCCTCGTTGAGCATCAGCAGGAAGCCCGGGGCGGATACCAGTTGAAACGTCAGAGCCGTCGAGCCATTGGCAGGAGACGGGGGCCAGCAGTGATAGGCAGGTGAATCGATGCCGCGCCAATCGACCAGGCCTCGTGCCGCGCCGCCGCCCTCTCTGTATTCCCGGACGTCCGGCCGATACAGCGACTCGAGCGGTACGGGCGCCGGCGTGACGGCCACGGTGGGCCAATAGACACCAGAGAAGTCAGGTTTTCCGTCCCAAGGCGCGCGAGGCACCGGGTACTTCACGGGGTCAGGCTTGTGGCTCCTGACCCGCTCGGTCGCCTGGTCCGCGCTTTCTACGCCGGCAGGAAGAAAAGCTCCGGTCTGATCGTCACCCTTGACGGGGGTCGGCGGCGTAAGCGGCCGCACCTGCGCCAACGCGGCGGAAGCCCCAACGGCCAGCAACGCTATCACCGCAAACCTTCTCGCACCCACAGTCCACCTTCCCGTGCGACAGAGATCGATGCTACTTCGCGTACTTCCTGAACATCCCGGTCGACACTTCGGCGGCGTACACGTTGCCCTGCGCGTCGGCCCCCACGCCTTCCACGCCGTTGTTGTTGTTCTTCTCCGGGTCGGGCTCCACGAACGGAATCAGGGCCGTCACCTTGCCGTCTTTCGCGCTGCCGATGCGGATGCCTCGCGTGTAGCCTGGGTTCGTCCTGCTGTTCGACTGTGAATCGGCCACGTAGATGTTGTCGTTCCCGTCGATGAACACGCCGCTCGGGCGGCCGAACTGCTTCCACTGGTCGAGAAGTCGTCCGTCCTGATCGAAGATCTGGATGCGGTTGTTGGTCCGATCGGCCACGAAGATCCGCCCGCGCGAATCGATCGTGATGCTGTGCGGCAGGTTGAATTCGCCCGGCCCCGATCCGCGCGTGCCCCAGGCTTTGATGAACTTCCCGTCCTTCGAGAACTTGACGATGCGGTTGACCGGACCCTCCATGTGGCCGTCGGCGACGAAGATGTCGCCGTTCTGAGCGATGGCGACATCGGCCGGCCCGCTGAACACGTCGGTGCCGGCACCGGCGACGCCCGCCTTGCCGAGCGTCATCAGGAGTTTGCCGTCAGAGCTGAATTTGAAGATCTGGTTGCCCTTGCCTTCGGTCATCATCGCGTCGGTCACCCAGACATTGCCCTCTCGATCGACCGTAATGCCGTGCGCCTGCACGAACATGCCGTTACCGAAACTCTTCACGACGTTGCCGGACTGATCGAACCTCATGATCGGCGGGTCCGCCCGATTGAACGTCCAGATGTCGCCGTTGGACGCCGGATCGGCGCCCTGGCCACCCGCCCATTTCGACCCGGGCGGCAGCTTCGCCCAGTTCGCAACCTCGTGATACGGGGTCGGCAGCTTCTCATTCTGTGCGCCCACGTCCGCCGCGGCGGCTGCGAGCACGACGGCGATGGTTCCGGCGAGCGCTGATTTCAGGCGAGCCATATCAGAACGCGATCCGGAACCCGAACTGGGCCGAGCGCGATTGATACGCGACGTTCTGCACCGTCGTCGACGTTCCCGCAGTGGCGGTTGGCCGGCCGTACTGGCGATTGGACTCGACCGTCACATAGTTTCCGTAGTTCTCGTGGTTGAACAGGTTGAAGACCTCCGCGATGCCGTCCACGTTTAGACCGCCGACGTTGAAGCGGCGCTGGAGCCGCACGTCCACGCGATGTAAGGGATCCCCGACGAAGTTGTTGCGCGGCACGATCGTCCCATCCGGCCGCAGCCGGTTGGTGGAAAACGAACCCATGCGCCGCAGGTCGCCGCCGTAGGTCGTGGCGCGGCGCTTGCCGGAGCCGTAGAAATACAGGCCGCTCACCTGGAAGCCGTATCCCACATCGACGATACCGTTGAAGACAGCCCGATGGCGCTGGTCGCCCACGCCGAGCGTCCACTCCCCGCCGAAATCTGGCGCCAGCTCGAATCCGACTCCCTCCGGCTGCGGCTCGAAGTCCCTGTAGCGGGACAACTGGTACTGGCCAGCGGCCTGCCAACGGTTGCTGAATCGTTTCTGAAGGCCGAACTCCAGCGTCTGACGCGAAGTCTCGGCGCGGGTCTGCACAACCCCGACCGGGCCCCAGCCGGGATACGGCCTGCGGGAGACATCGGTGAACGGATAGTTCGCCCGGGTGGCCGGGTTGTACGACAGATTGACCTGCTCGACGAAGAAGCCGCGATCGCCGGGTCTTCCACCCCAACCTCCGTCGTTGCGCGACTCGTTGAGCATCAGGTCGACCGAGACCGCCATCGCCTCCCCGACCTGCCGCTCGACGCCAATCGACGTTTGATAGCTGTACGGCTCGCTAGGGTCCGCACTGCTGATCGGATCGATGATGCTGCGCTCCCTTCCGAGCGCAAGAATCTGGTCGCGCGTCGGCGCGGGACCGTTGAAGGGATTGACGACGAAGTCGGGCCGCCCATCGTTGACCACCACCACCTGGGCGGTGCTCGCAGCCTGGATGTTCTGTGTGGGGATAGTATTGCCGAGGCCCACGAAATAGAGGCCAAACCCTCCACGAACCACGGTCCGGTCGTTCGGGCTGTACGCGAACCCAATCCGCGGCGCCACATTGTTCATGTCGTCCTTCCGGCCGGCCGGCAGGAACGGCAGAACCTCCACGTCGTTTGCGAACTTGTTGAAGGACACGTCGTAGCGCACTCCGAGGTTCAGCGTCAGGCGCGGCGAGATCGTCCAGTCGTCCTGCGCCCACACTCCCAGATCCGGCCGGCGAATCGAAGGGCCGAGCTCACCGGTGATCCACTCGAACTGCCTGGCGATCCGGGCCAGCTCGGGTGCGTTTCGCCTCCACGTAGAGGGATCGTTCCACACCGGGAAGAGTTCCTGGAGATTGGCCGGAACTGGACCTCCCGAGAGATCCATCACGCCGGCGCACGAGCCACAGCTTCCCTGGACTGTCCACACCGAGAGGAGCTCCCCTCCGCTCTTCAGCGTGTGAGAACCGGGGCCCACCTGGTACGTGTAGGTGAACTGATCCCGGAACGTCCAGACGTTTTCCGTAAACCCCGTCGGCGCCGGAGAACACCCCCCAATCTGATAGCCGCCGAGGAATCGCAGGCACAGGATTCTGCTGCGGCCTCCGACGTCGGCTGGCAGGAGGCTCTCGGTGAACGGGTCGGTGAGTGTGTTGTCCGCCAGGTCCCAGGCGCTGGAGTAGCCGACCTTCAGCTCGTTCACGGCGCGATTGCCGAAAATCTGTGTCAGGCTGCCGATCGTGCTGTGCATGTGCGATTCCATCGTGTTCATGGCCGATGGATGGAGCAGCGCTCCGCCGCCCTGGAGGAACTTCGGGACATCCGACTTCGCGAAGCGGACCGACAGATGCTGCTGGCGGCTGACCTCGAGGTCCCCGCGGCCGAGGAACTTGCGCGCGGTCTTGGCGAATTCCTCGCTATCGAGGTTGAAGAACGTGTACGGGCTGTCGAACGTGAGAATCTGCGGCTCGCGCTCGTACTCGTAGCTGCCGAAGAAATGCGCGCGGTTCCGGATGATGGGACCACCGAGCGTTCCGCTGATCTGCTGGTTCGAGTACGGGAGCACCCGCTGCTGGATGAAGTCGGCCGCGTTGAAGCGATCATCACGGAAGTAGCCGGCAAACGTCCCCGCCAGGCTGTTGGTCCCCGACTTGGTAATGACGTTCAGCTGCGCGCCGTGCGTCCGCCCCTGGGTCGCGTCAAACCGGTTGGCGACGAACTCGAACTCGGCGATGGCATCCCGGCTGAAGGTGGGATTCATGCGGCGGAACAGCTGCGTCGTTACTTGCTGGCCGTCGATATTGAGGTTGTAGTCGAACCGGTTGCCGGAATCGGTGGGCGTGTCGGCTGTGTGGTTGGCGGTCTGGCCGCGGGCAAGGAGCGTCAGATCGAAGAAGTTGCGGCCGTTGAGAGGCAGTTCCTCGATCTGCCGCGTGTTGACGACGCCGCTCACCCTCGTGCTGGTGGGATTGACCAGCGGTGCCTCGCCGGTGACGGTCACCGTCTCCTGAACGGTCGACGGCGACATCTGCAAATTCACCACGACTTCCTGACCGACCGACAAAGACAGCCCGGTCCGCGTGACCGTCGCAAAGCCCGCCAGTGCCGCCGTTATCTGGTGAGTGCCGATGCGTGTCGGGATTCGAAACCCGCCGCGGCCGTCGGTCACGACCTCGGTGGTCGTCCCCGTCGCCTCGTGAATCGCGCGGACGACCACCCCCGGCAGCACCGCGCCGGTCGTGTCCGCGATCTGGCCAATCAGTGTCGCTTCCTGTGCGGAAGCGCCGATCGGTAACGCCAGGATCCCCGTCGTCAACACCGCGAGTACAACCCGTGACTGCATGGAGATCCTCCTGTTAGGGTCGAGCGTTTTGAGCCTACGCGTGATTAGGCCGCTGAACGATTCGTTCGAGTGTCGGGATGGTTGCTCTTGCTGTGCTCGCGCTAGTTTTCGCCCTTGCCGCGAATATTGGATTCCGTTCCCCGCGAGTAAAACTTGCCGTTGACTTCCATTCCTACGAACTCGGCAGTGCGCTTGGAACTGTCCCTCGGAGGATGGGCGATGATCTTGACGTGGTTTCCGACCTTGAGGATCTGCGGCGAAATCCCGGAGGCCACCATCATGGCCGCCCCGGCGCCTTCAAAACCCCAGCTCTCGGTCTTGCCGGTGGGACCCGGCACGTCGAGAGCAATCCACATGTGCGGAAACCTCCACTGGACCTCGGTGACCACTCCCTCGACGGAAATCAACTTCTGGACGTCGAACATCGCGCGCGAATGATGGGCCGATGGCACCGCCGTCGTCCACGCGAATCCGAGCAACACCGTCAGAATGCCGACTGTCTTGCGCGACATCATGATGAGACTCCTTCGATCGCTCGCGCGCTATTTCGCCGCGGCGATCTCTTTCGGGTCACCCCTCACGTGAAAGAAATGGCCGTCGGCATAGGTAATTCTCATCAGCAATCCCAGCTGCCTCTCCGTCTTTACGTTGTCCTTCGCCGGGCTGAGATGGACGGTCACGACCTCGCCTTCCGAGGCGTCGTTCAAGAGGGTCTGCCGGCTGATGCCGGCAGAGCGAAGATGATTCGTCGGCGGCGATTCCACCGCCCACGTGGTGATCTTTCCGCTGCTGTCCTTGACGTCGAGACTGATGTAGACGTGGGGGTTGATCCAGTCGATCTTCGAGATCACGCCTTTCAGCGCCGTCACCGTGCTGACGTCGAATATGTCGTTGAACGAGTGATGCGCCTGGGCCGAAGATGCCCCCAGTACAAACAACACGGCCAGTATGGGACGGACGCAGTTCCGCAGGTTCATGGTGCAATCTCCCTCTCAACCGAACCGACGCTAGCGAATGTTGCTGTGGTACGAGAGATCCTGCTTGAGTGGCGTATCCCGGTCGTCGCAGAACGCCGCTTCTTCGATTTCGTCGTCGGCCGGCCTCAGCGTGAACGTGCGCGGGTTCATCTTCCAGGGTTCCACCAGCACCGCCGGGTCCTCGACGGTCGCCTGCCATGTCAGCGTGTTGCCTTGACGGGTCAGCCGCTCGAACACGCGCACGTCCTCGGTGTGGAACAGCCCGCTATCGCCCAGCCAGGTGTCGGCGCTCAAGTTCCTCACCTCGATGACCAGCGTGTCGCCCTCCCAGCGGCCGACTGAAATGCCATGAGGCGACGGGTCGATGGCCAGGTTGCCTGACTGGCCGGCGACGTTTGGCACGCGAGATGTTCGATGCGGGCGGCCGTCCGTCGGAATGACGCGGAAAAAATTGCCGTTCAGGTCGTCGTAGAGGATCACCACCTCGCGGGGGGTTTGGAAGATGCGCTGCGGAGGACCGATACGTGGTACCCCCGGAGGTCCACAGGTGTACGTCCAATCCTCGTGGACCTGGTTCTTCTCCAGTTCCTTGACCTTCGCCTCGAACTCCGGTTTGTACTTCGGCGTGCCCGGGTGGATCTCCCGGAGGCCGGCAAAGGCATCCACGATCACGACCGACTCACCATCGCGCTTGGTCGTAATCGGCGCGGAACGGCGGTACCAGTAGCCGTTCAGGTCGGGATGCCCGTCGGGCATGCGCGGGGTTGCGGCTGCGGACGCAGCGGCCGGCGCCGGTTGAGCGCCCTGCCCGGAAACCTTCGTCCCTGCGGTGTACGCGGCAACGGCGGCGACGGCAACAATGAGGACCAGAGCAAAGAAATGTCGCCTCATCTTAGACACTCCTGTCATTGGTCGCCCTTCGGGGCGACCGGCCTGAGGGCTGGCGGGAAGTATAGCCACCCGGTAGCTGCCTCACAACTTAAACATATGCCTACGCCGCCGGGGCCACCGGGGCGGGCCGCTCGAAGATCTTCCGGTCGATCGTGACGTTCGGCTGCACCTCGCTCAGCTCAATCGACATCCGCATGTAGGTCTGGCTCACCGTCCGCCGATACGGGACCTTGACGCCGGCGACATCACGATAGTCCGCGTAGTCAATCTGGGTCGGCACGAAGCCGACCGGCGTCCGCGTCCATGTGACCAGGCGCACGAGCAGGCCCGAATCATCGAAGTAGAGGTTCGCCGCCGGCTGCCCTCCCTGGAGGCCCTGGACGATCGTCACGCCCTGGTCGCCGATGAGGGCGAGACCGACCCGCCATTCGCTGAACAGCTGTTGAATCGAGCCGGGAAACGCCACGATGGCTTCCAGCCGCGCGCGGTCAAGGTTGCCGGCGGTCAGTGTCACCAGCGGCAGCGGTGTGTCGGGACCGGCGATCCATCCGCCGCGGCCGTTGAACGCCTTGGTATTGGTCCCGGTCGCGAGATGCGTGACCATCGTCATCAGGTTCGGCGCGGCGGCGTAGATTTCGACCGGAATCTTCTCGAGCGAGGTATCGAATCCCGAGTAGCTGCCCTTGGCGACGTAGCTGGTGAGCTTCGCCAGCCGATCGGCGCCGCCCAGCGCCTGGATGTACTTGTCGAACACCTGGGTCGCCGTGATCCGCGGGTCCGGCGCAATCTCGCGCGCGTTCGGATCGAACACCGGTTCCGCGTACTGCAGCGCGAGATCCGATTCGCTGCGGGGCCGGTCGCTTCCGCCGTGGCAGGTGAAACAGGTCACGCGGGTCTGACCGGCGAAGAACTGCTTGTTGATCGTGTTCATCATCACGATCATCTGTCGCGCCTTCATGATTCTCGGCGTCGACTGCGCAAACTTCGACTTGTCGAACACCGCCTCGGAGGCGTGGCAGAAGGTGCAGTCGTTGCCCATCGAATTGGCGAACATGCCCATCGCCTCGAAGAAGGTGTCGACCGGGATGCCCTTGAGCAGCATGACGCTCTTGAAGACGTCGTCGGTCAGCGTCACCTTCTCCTGCGGGGCTTGTGCGTGCGCTGCCGCGCCGAGCAGGCCCAGAACGGCAATCGCGGCGGCCCCCAGGAACATACCCTTTGATCCGAGCTTCATGTCGTCTCCTTGCGTGAGGTTAGGGAAATCCGATGTACCGGCCCCCGAGGGCGACCGTGGTCCACAGCGTGATCGACGTCAGCGCCACGGCCTTGCCCCACAGGGGATTCATGCGTGTTTCATCCGCCATGATCACTCGCCGGCGGACCGAGACGGTAAAGACCACCACCGCCAGCAGCGCCGCCATCTTCACCCAGAAAAACGTCAGGTAGTAATACTTGGTGGCGAAACACATGAACAGCGGTATGCCGGTGCAGACCATGACGAGCAGACCGCGGAACAGCCAGCGCTCGGCGTCCCGGGCCAGCTGCGCCACCGGCTGGCGCCGCAGCCCGAGTCCCAGCAGTCGCAGATCAACCAGCAGCACCGCCCCGCCGAGCACCGAAAGTCCCATCAAGTGGATCGTCGCGATGACGGGAAACAGCCACGGCGAGCCGCGCATCGCGACCAGGGGCGGAGAGAACTGAAGCCACTGGCAGAACTCGAGCAGGGACATTCACGCCGTCCTGCGATCTATCGCCACGACGCAATGTCCTCCGGACGGATCTCCACCCGCTGCGCGTAGACCGTCCCGGCGTACACGATCACGATTTCCTTGCCCGCCTGAATCGAGCCTGGCGCGAACGCCGCGAGCATGGCGCGCTCGGGCACCGCGGGTCCCAGAATGTTCCGCAACTCGCGTGGTCTCTGGTTTGACCCACACCGGCTGAACGATCTGTGCCCGGTCGGTGGAACCAGGCGGCGTGACGATGACAAAGATCGTGTCCACCAGCCGATCGGGACCGCTGACGTCGGTGCGTTCCCACGGCAGGGCGGCGACGTAGGTGAGGCCGTCCTGGATCTCGGCCGGAATATCCGCGGCGCTGAACGGCTTGCCGGCATCGTCCGCCTTGCGGGCCAGCATCGCGGCGCGGATGAACGGCGTGTAGACGGCCCCGAACGTCAGGATCTTGTTGGGGTCCAGCGTCTTGGCGACCTCCGGATCGAGGGGGGCGTTGCGGGTCACCGGTTTCGATGGCCCCTTCAGCGCGTAGGGCGCCGGAGGCGCCGGTGCTTTCGCCGCGGCGATGGCCGCGTTCAGCATGTCAGCAGAGAGCGTCACAGGCGGCGTGGCCTGCGCAAACGCGGCCGCCGAACCCAGAACCAGGCACAACGCAAGCAGGCGTCCGCGCAGTCTCATCATCGTCCTCGGAGTGTTGGTGTCCCCCAGACGCACGGGCGGAGTATGGAGGGCCTGCCGCCAGGCCCTCCATATCAGTGTACGTCTTAGAAGTCGAGCTGTGCGCCGACTCTCATCAAGCGCCCACCCAGGATCTGGCGGACGTCGAGCCACCCCGTGGTGCCGTAGGTGGTGTTCATGCTGAGGACGTTGCTGGCGTTGAACACGTTATAGATGTCCAGACCGGCGCGGATGCGGGAATTGCCGCCGAACCGGAAGAGCCTCGAGAAACCGGAGGTCGATCTGCTGCAATCGCGGCTCGAACTCCGTGTTGTACGGGATGAGCTCGATCGCCAGATTCCCGTTGCAGGTCGCGGCGCCGCGGCAGGAACCGAGATTGCGGCCGAGGGAAGGCGCAATCTGGGCGTTGGTCGCCGTGTAGGTCGCGGTGATCGGGACGCCGGCGCTGTTCTGGTAGATCGCGCTGGTCTGGATGCCCCAGGGCAGGGGATAGACCGCCATGAACTTGACCTGCGTGCCCTGCGCCCAGGGCGGCGTGTTATTGCACCACTCGGAATCGCGTGAGATCGTCGAGCCCGCCGGCAACCCCACGGAGTTTGGAATCGCCGTCGCCGTCATCTGCGGCTTGTCACTCAGGTAGCAGGTGTCGCTCGTCGTACGGCCGACGCTGACACCCCCGGACAGCAGGCCCTCCGTGGCGAACCGCATGTTTACGGTCGCGTCGATGCCGTTGTAAACCTGGGTCTGCTTCCCGAAGTTCGACGCCTGGGTGACCTGGTTCTGCACCAGCCCGAACGCCGCCGGCTTGATGTCGTACAGACCGCACACTTGCTCGCCGCTGTTCGGCAACCGGCTGTCCACGGGCGCTGTGATGCAGAACGTGTCGTAGTCGGCCGCGGTGACAGCCCGATTCTCGGTCACGGTGAAGCCGCCGTACCACGTCCGGTAATAGCCGACGTTCACACCAAGGCCCGGACGCAGCTCGTGCTGGAGGGACACCGCCCCCTGCCAGTTGTCGAACTGCGAATTGAAGCCCGTTCGCACATCGTCGGCATAGAGCGTCTCGGCCTGCGGCCTGCCGAAGTTCAGGTTCGACCACGCGCCGCACTCGCCGTTAGCCGCCGAATTGAGCAAGTCGCAGTCGGGATTGAAATTGCGGTTCGCGTCGGTCCAGTTGCGGCTGGTGTTTCGTGTCAGGTTGGTGACCGGGTTCGCCGCCGCCGTGATGATCCGGTCCGGATAATGTCCGATCGACGCCTTCAGTGCCGTCCGGCCGGTGCCGAACAGATCGTAGGCGACGCCAAGCCGCGGACTCAGGTTCCGGTAGTGCGGCACGTCATCGACCGGGGCGAAGCGGCGCTCCGGCACGAAGAAGCCGGGGCCGAGCACCTGTTCCGGCGTCCACGCCTTCGCGTCATTGAAACGCACGCCCATGGTCATCGTCATGTTCCGGATGGTCCACTGATCCTGCGCGTAGATCGCGATGTCGCGCACGGACTCCTCGAAGTTCCACGGCGCATCGGTGATGGTCAGCTGGTTCGGCACGCCGTTGTTGAACCGGTAGGTTTTCGACCCGTTGTGCATCCACAGGTCGTGGCCCAGATTTTCGATGTCGCCGATGGTGACGTCCCGCAAGGTCAGGCCGGTCTTGAAGTTGTGCGACCCGGTGACGTAGGCGACGCTGAAGCGCTCCTGATACTGCCGGCGAGGCAGCGTCCGCGTCGGGATGTTGCCGTAGGTCAGGTTCAGGCCCTGATCCGTGATCTGGATGTTCGTCTCGGGAAAGCCCGGCTCCCGCTTGTCGTGCTGGTTGACGATCTGTGCGGAAAACCCCGCCTCGAACATCATCCGGCTGGTAGCCGGGTAGGTCCATGACGCGGTGGGAATGTAGTTCGGATTGTAGTGGTGCGGGCCGCCCGATTCGGGCGTTCTTCGAACACCAGGGTTCAACAGGTTGAAGACGCAGTTGCAGTTCGGCTGGTAGGAGTTCGCGAGCACGATCTTGTGCCGTGCCGCCGCCTGCCACGTGAATCGAACACTGATGTCCTTGGAGTAGTCGTCGGTGAACGCCGGTCTGTTCAAGATCGGGCTCATACAGGAGCGATGCCGGCTGGGTGAGCTTGTTGTAGTAGACGCCCTCAGCGTACTGCTGGGTGACGCCCTCGCGGGCCGCGGCGAAAAACCACAGCTTGTCGCGCCTGATCGGACCGCCGATCGCGAAGGCGGAGTCCCTGAACTTCTTGACCGAACCCACCCGCTGCGGATCGAGCGCCCGGGCCAGCAGTTCGTCGGTGATGTTGCTCGTCTCCAGGCTTGGACCGACATAGGCGAACGTGGCTGCACCCGAAAAGGTGTTGCCGCCGTCTTTGCTGATCATGTTGAGCTGCATGCCACCGGTGTCGCGGTCGGCACCCACGCCGCTCGTCTCGACGACCACCTCCTGGATGTTGATCTGGTTGTAGACGAACGTCCCGGACGTCAGGCTCGCAATCTGGTGATTCATCCCGTCCATGACCGGCTGCGCCTCGGGCGCGCCGTGGACGCTGTATGCCGTCTGCGTGCGATCGCTCAGCCCGCCGACACCGCGGTCGCTTTCGCGTCGCAGCGTGGCCCCTGGAAGCACCATCGAGACCATGTTCAGGCGACCCGCGCCCGGCAGCGCCTGCAGCGTCTCCTGTGCCAGCTGCACCTGCGCGCGCGAGCTGCGAATATCGACCACCGGGGCTTCGCCGGTAACCGTGATCGTCTCTTCGAGCTGACCCACATTCAGGTCCGCATTCACCGTCGCCGTGAATTCCGACGGCAACACCACGCCGTCGCGGCGAAGCGTGTTGAAGCCGGGCAATGTAAACGTGACAGTGTAGGTGCCAGGCCGCAGGTCCACGATCCGGTACACGCCGCTCTCGTCGGTGACGACGCTGCGGACCTTTTCGATGAGAACGGGACTGGCCGCTTCAACGGTCACACCGGGCAGGATTCCTCCCGACGTATCCCGAACCACTCCCGTAATACTGCTCTGCGCCCATGCGGCGAGCGGGACGAGCAGAAAGGACGCGACAATGACGCCGACGCGGGTAACTCGCTGAATATGCATCCGGATTTCTCCTTCTGCCCTCAGGACAGATATGCGACAGGCGGAAGGGTATGTTTCCACCTGAGGTTTGTCAATGCTCCGGAACGCGGGTTTCAACGCGTTTCGCCCGGTTTTGTGCGGCTGAATCGACGTGGAGTCGTGGGTGAAGCCAGAGAGGAACCGGTCGCTGCCGTCCGCGAGCGACGGTCGATTCGCAGAACACCATCGGCTGCGGCGCGCGACTCGTCGCGCGCCGCCCGGGGTCAGTCACAACTCAGCGCGGTGTCGCGCTGCTCTTACTTCGCGGTGGCGGGAGTGCCCGGCGTGGGCTTGCCGTCGGCGCCCGGGGCGGATCCGCCCATGAACACCTTCCGCCCGTCCGGATACTCGAAGAACACGGCGACAGCCTTGCTCTCGCCGCTCTTGGCCTGGTACCCGAAGATCTTGATTTCGGATCCGACGGGCAGGCTGGCCTTGGTCACGCCATTCCTGAACAGGTTGACGGGAGGACCACCCTCGAGACCCCAGTTGGTGGTCGCGCCATCCGCTCCCTTCACGTCAATCCACACCCACGAGTGGGGATTGACCAGTTCCACTTTGGTCACTGTGCCCTGCAGGTTGATGGGCTTGGTCTCGTCAAATGCCGCAGCAAATGAGTGGTGCGCTCTGACCGGCACCGCGACCAGCAGGAGACCGACTGCCGTCACTACACCGAATAAGGTCATCGTCCTCTTCATCTGGTTCCTCTTCCTTTCAGGCTCACATCACCATATGGCTGTTCGTGCTGCCCGTGCATCAATTATCGCCGTCCCGGGTCGGGGGCTTGCCTTCGGTTGCCCGGATCTGCGCTCCGGTTACGACGTTGATCACCCCATAGTTCTGTTCGTGGCACGCGAACTCGAACAGTGGCGGCTCAATCCTCGGCCACGGGATTTCCGCCGTCCAAGGCTGCGTCCAAGTTGCCGGGTCCGTGACGGTAATCTGATAGCTAATCGTATCCTGATCGACGCGGGTAAAGCGTTCCACGAGCTTCATGTCGCCCGTCGCACCCCGCCAGATCCGGTCGGGGTGGAAATTGGTCGTCTCGACGACGAGCGTTTCGCCCTCGAAACGGCCCCGCGAGTCACCCATCCACGTCCGGATCTGGGAGGGCGCGTGGGGGCGTCCGTCGAGCGGCACGATCCGGGCGTCGTTGTTCGACTGGGTGAGGATGATCACGTAGCCGGGCGTCTGCACGATCTGGGACTCGCTGTCGTGGTTGAACGGAAGCCGCGGCGGCCCCTGGTTCCCGGTGATGCAGCGGGTGTAGTAGTTCTGCAGCAGTGACACCGCCGTCTGCGGATCCCTGACCTTGGCTGCGGCCTGCGCCTCGGCGCGGCGCTTCTGTCCCTCGGGCGACAGCGGCGGCAGCTTCCCGTTCGCCGGATCGATGACGAGCCCCGAACGGCGGTTCGGCCTCACCGGGCTCTGCCACGTATCCATGCCGAACTCTTTCCAGTCGTAATGGACGGTGGCGGGATCGACCGCCGCATCGGCGATGACGGCATCCCGGAAGAACTCGATCGCTTCCTGCGGCGTCAGCAGCGGCTTGTCGGCGAACTTCTCGGGCCGTTCGAGCGGGGTGTAGCTGAGACTCAACCAGTAGCCCCGCATGTCAGGATCGCCCCACGGCGTGCGCATGCGCGGCGTGGCGGGCGGCCTGGTCGGATCGTAGACCCGGGCAATCGCTTCCGCGGTCTTCCTCGCCACTTCCTCTTCGAAGAACTTCGCCGCCTCCTCCGCCGTGCGCGGCGAAGCCTTCCGGGCCGCGTCGGCGATCTCGGCGCGGGTCTGGCCGGCGACATCGGCCGGGGCGCCTGCCAGGACGCTTATCATCCCGAGCGTCAGGGCACCGTGTTGCACGAGGGTCCGTGTACGCATCTCAAAAATCTCCTGTGCTTACTTCGCCTGCCTCGGCTGCGGCCGGTAGAGGCCGAGAGGCTCGTACATCATTTCCTCGACGAACGGGACACAGTTGAATTCGACCAGCTGCGCATTCGTCTCGACATGGCGATACAGAGTGAAGGACATCTTCCACGGCCGAGTGTAGACCTTCGGGTCCTCGAGCGTGGCTTCGTAGCGGATGTGGTACGGGCTGATCGGCGTCCACCGTTCGACGACATGCAGCGCGTCGCTGTGGAAGTTCCCGGCGCGATCGAGCCAGGTGTTCCCGTTGAAGCCGGTCACATCCACGACCAGCGTATCGCCGTCCCACTTTCCGTTCGACCATCCCATCCAGGTGTCCCCGGGCGCACCTTCAGACGAGCCCATGTGGATGGAACGCAGCGCGCCCTTGTACTGGTACACGATCAGGATCTCTTCGGGGGTCTGAAAAATCTGGAACGGATAGGGCATGTAGTTGGCGCGCGGGGTGCCCGGGCGATAGCACTGCAGTTCGCGATCGCCGGTTTCGAACCGGCTCGGATCCGCCGCCACCTTCACGGTCATCCGATTCTTGAAATTTTCCTGCTGCTTGGCTTTCGCCCAGGGCTGATACGGAATCTCGTTGCCCTCGACGATGCTCTGCCCGCCACGGCCCGCGCCCCAGGCGCCCATGAGCGTGGGATGGGGACCCGGCTGGGCCGAATGGGCGAGGATGTCCCAGTTGGCTGATGTGAGCGCTTCCCACACCCCGCTCAAATCGGGCTTGCCATCCGCTGTGCGCACCGTCGCCTTATATGCGGGGAACAACGCGGCCGATGGGGCCTGTCCAGCTGTGGGGGTGGTGGTCAACCAGAGCGCTGCGCCTGCGACCGCGACGGACAACAACACGCCTTTGAACCGAATCTGCATCGCCTCTCCTCGCCCCTGGGTTAGCCGCAGAATCCGCCCCGGATTCCCAGCACGCAGACGGATAGAACCGGGCCCTCGTGCCGGCCGCACTTTGGCATGAGAGCTCCATTCTTGTCAAGAAAACCGGCGCATTCAGCCGGAACGACCTGCTACCATGAAGCGCTCATTTCACACCCCTGCGACAGACCGCCGGACACCTTTCGTCAGATCGGGACGGTGCCAGATGCGTAAGCCGGTTCTCGTGCCTTTCAACGCTGCGACGATGGCCGCACTCATGATGGCCGCCGCCCCCTTCGGCGCCGTGGCTCAGCAGGCGCCACCGCCTTCCGCACTCGTGAACCAGGAGGAACAGACGGTCCAGGAGGCGGCTCGAAAGGTCTCCCCGCACACGGCTGATGACGCCATGAAATTCTTCGAGGCTGAGGTGGCGCGCAAGACCGCCGCGGCCATCGCCAGGGTGTGGGATCCGAACAAGCCCCGTACGCCCTCGCCACGTACGCCCTGGGCGATCCGGACCTGCGCGGATACTGGATGGTCGAGAGCTACACGCCGATGCAGCGGCCCAACACTGTCACCAAGGCGTTCTATACGCCGGAGGAAGCGGTTCAGGCTTTCGCGAAAGCAGTGGCCGACGACGCCGCGGTCGATCCCGCGACCGTGCACTACGACTGGAAAGAGTTCGGCATGGATGCGTGGCAGAGCCCGGTCCGGCCGAACCTGCGGACGTCACTCGTCGTCGATCCCGCGGACGGACGGCTTCCCCCGATGACACCCGAGGGGCGCAAGCGGGCCCAGGGGGAACAGCGGGGCATGTCGGTGCCGAGCCGCGGCCAGGCCGAGCGCTGCATCACCGGCAACCAGGGACCGCCGCGCACGGGCGGCAACGACAATCACTCGCAGATCGTGCAGGTGCCGGGATACGTGATCCTCGTCGTGCAGTCGAATCACGACGTCCGCATCATCCCTCTGGACGGCCGGCCGCATCTGCCCCAGAGCGTGCGCAGCTTTCTCGGCGATTCCCGCGGCCGCTGGGAGGGGGATACGCTCGTCGTCGAAACCACGAACTTCCATCCCGATCGCGAATGGCGAGGGGCGAGCGCGAACATGAACCTGGTCGAACGCTTCACGCGCGTCGACCCGGACACGCTCTTGTACACGTTCACCGTTACCGACCCGGAAACCTGGACGAAACCGTGGACGTTCGAGAGCCCGTGGCCACGTACACAGGGCGAGGTGTACGAGTGGGCATGCCACGAGCAGAACTACGGCCTGATCAACGTCGTCAAGGGCGCGCAGATCCGGGCGACCGAGTTCGAAGGGCAATCAGCTCCCGCGAGGCAGTAACCGCGAGCAGCCAGCGACCTGTGCGAGCGGAGGGTTACTTGGGTCTCCCCTTGTAACCTTCCGCGAGCATCTGGATCTTGTAGAGCGCGCCGCTCCCCATCAGGTACAGCGTCTTCTTGTCGGTCCCGGCAAACGCCAGGTTCTGAATCGTGCGGGACACCGGGATCGTCCCCAGGTGCTGTCCCTCCGCGCTGAATACCTGGATGCCGATCCTCGACGAGACATAAAGCGTCCGGCGCCGTCGACCGCGATGCCATCGGCGCCTGACGTCACGCCGGTATCGGAACGAGTAACGCCTTCCAGCCTGGCCAACTCGCCGCTGGTTGCGGACGGTCCCGTCTGGCTGCACGTCGAACGCCATGACGTGTTCGCCGCTCGGGATCGGCGACATAGAGGATCTTTCCGTCGGGACTGAGCTGCACGCCGTTCGGCCGCCCCATCTGGTCGGTGATCTTGATGATCTGCCCCGCGGGGTTCACGTAGTAGACGGCGTTCTTTCCCGGCGGCGGCGCCATGTCGTCGGTGAAGTAGACCCCGCCCTTGCTGTCGACGACGAGATCGTTCGGCCGCCCGAATTTCTGCCCTTCGAAGTTGTCTGCAAGCACGCGCGGCGTCGGCGCCAGCACCGCCAGTTGCGGCGGGTTGTACCGCACGCCGATCACACGGCCCATCGGATCGATAGTGAAGCTGTTGGTGGCGTCCGTATTCTCCATGTAGATCGAGAAGTTTCCGGCCGGGTCGAGCTTCGTGATCCGATTGAGAACTCTCTCGGTGAACAGCAGGCTCCCGTCCGGAGCCGCGATCGCCCCCTGCGCGTTCTGGACGTCGTCCTTGATCGGCACGACCTTGGTGCCGGCGGCGACGACGCCGGCAATCTCCGGCGCGACGGTTTCCGCGGGAGGCGGCTGGGGTGCGCCGCCGCGGCCCTGGGCCGAGGCGAGACCGATCCCGCACAGCCAGGCGGTGACGATGATTGCGCTCAATCTCATATAAGTGCCCTTTCGCCCGCAGAACTTACCATAGAGCCGCGCGAGCTCATCGGCGGCAGGACGAGCGGAGTCGACACGGATCCCGTACAATCAACAAAGCGCGACTGACCTGCCGAAGGGGGCGAATTTGGCTTCGACGGGGGTACTGAATCGCGGGATGCATGCCGAGCACCATTAACTCGTAAATCTGATGGAACATCCGTTAACTGCGGATTCTCAGTACGCTCTCGCTGCTTAATTAAGCAGTGACGTCTGCCCTGACCTGGCCTGGTGGTTGGGGGTCAGACGCCATTACACAGGCTGGCGGTCATGCGGCGGCCCGGCGCGTGACCGTGAGATTTACCGGGTCTGGTGTCCGGCGGTTTTTAGCCGCTTCCTCACGCCGGGCATGAGAACCCAGAAGCGGATACGCATGTAGAGTCCCACGAGGACGTGCTTTCGGACGCGGGTTCGACTCCCGCCGCCTCCACCACTCGACTCGCCCCTTCGGGGCTCGCTCGTGGCGAGCCCTGCGGAGGAGCGGGTCGAGTGGTGCCCTGAGCGAGCCTCAACGCTCACGCGAGCCGAAGGGCATCCGCATTCCTCAGTAATAAGATTGGGTGTGCATCACGTGTACATCGTTCGATGTGCCGACGGAACGCTGTATACGGGATATGCCGTCGATCCTTCCAGTCGGGTCAGTGTTCACAACGATGGCCGCGGCGCGCGTTACACGGCCTGCCGTCGCCCGGTGACCCTGGTTTACTCCGAGTCCTTTGATTCCAAATCAGCGGCCCTCAAGCGTGAGTTCCAGTTGAAGAGGTGGTCTCGCAAGAAGAAAGATGCGCTGATTGCGGGGAACCCGGCACTTCTGAAGCGCGCGTAGCTATCCCTTGTCGTTCGGAGTTGATCGTGGTCGAGCCGTCTGCTGTAACGTCTCGGGTACCGCCACGCCAGCGTGGTCGACCGTCAGGGCGTCACGTGATGGATCGGTTCGCCGATCGCCTGAACTAGTGGAAGGTGGCGGCCGCCACCTTCCATTGGTGAGTGTGACGCGAGTTCAGATCTTGACTTGCTTGCTCCAGTCGTACCCAAGCTTGACGGAGCCCGCGAGCGTGCCGTCCGCCTTCTGTTCCTTGTACTCCTGGACGATCTTGGAGTAGTTCAAGGAAATCTGCTCCATTGGCAGGTTTCCGCCGCCCGATCCTCCCGCCTGATACGAGGAGATGAACACGTCGCTCAGGGTGATGGTCAGGTATTCCTGCTGCGTTCCGCCGGCCTTGCGCACGGTGATGATGGCCGACTTGAAGTGATCGCCCATCGCCACGGCTTGCGCCAGGCGCGGCGAGCTCTTGTCGTTCTTTTTGGTCGCGTGAAGGTCCTGGGGAACCGACTTGCCTGCACCTGCGCCGCCGCCCTGGAGTGCCGACGACTGATTCGACACGCCAAAGCTCCACGACTCGAGTTCGATCTCGCCCTTGTGTTTGGAATCGGCCGACTCACCTTCGACCTTGGGATCGAGCTTCAAGAAATAATCGGCTGGCACGACGGTCTCCTTTGTCAATATCCGCGTTCACCGTCCGCCTTGCACTGCAACGACGACGGCTGCGGCGGCTAGAAAGAGCTCGCGACTTGTCGCGAGCGACGCTCGTCAGGAGGTGATCAGAGCGCCGGGATTCTACACTATGTCGACGTCAAGCGCCATTTGCGCCGGCGGTGGCTCGTAGCACGAGTCCGCGGACCGGCACACCGGATTCCATCCTGAGATCCGCGGGCACGATCTCGACGCTGAAACCGGTCTCCTTCAGCAGGCGTTCAGCGTAGCCCCGGTTGTGCGCATATCGGCCATGCGGCTCCAGTCGCATCGCAAGATCTTCATCGTCGGACACCAGTTCCTCGAGCGTGAACACGAACATCCCTCCGGGGCGCAACGCGGCGTGCGCGGCAGCGGCTACCTCGCTCAGGTCGCCGAAATACACCAGGGTGTCCGCGGAGACGACGAGATCGAATTCGGCCGGCCGGCTCCGCAGAAAGCGTGTCAATTCATCCTGCACCAGCTCGTCATAGATTCCCTTGGCCTTCGCTTGCGCGAGCATGCCGGCTGAAAGGTCCACGCCGGTCAGACGTCGCGCGTACGGCGCAACCAGCGGACCGCATAACCCGGTGCCGCACCCGGCATCGAGCACGTCCAGGCTGCTGGTCGGCTGGCGACCCGAGCCCTCGAGCATGGCGTGCACCAGTGCTGGCGCCCGATAGAGCAGGTGCGCCAGCTTCGATTCGAAGCTCGCCGCGAAATTGTCGAAGATGATCTGGACGCACTCATCCGAGGCTCGCGACGGCACGTCGCGACCCGTGCACCCCGCCAGCAGCAGCGCGACCACCGGGTGGTTGGGTTCTTCCTTCAGCCACTCCTCGTAGAGCTCGATCGCCTTGTCACGCTGGCCGAGCACGCAGTAGGCCAGGCCCAGCATCCGGCGCGTCTCACGATGCCGCGGGGCCAGCGTGGTCACCTTGCAGTAGCAGATCACCGCCTCCTGCGTGCGCTTCACGCTCGCCAGAAGCACGCCCAGGTTATGGTAGGCGTCGATGAAGTCCGGATTGATCTCGAGCGCCTTCCGATATGCCGCCTCCGATTCCACGGGCTTGCCGGTCGCCCGCAACAAGACGCCGAGGTTGTTGTAGGCGTTGCCGTGGTTGGGATTGAGCGCGATCGCGCGCTGATACGAGGTAATCGCATCGTCGACGCGACGGTTCGCGTTGTAGACAATGCCGAGATTGCTGTAGCAGTCCGCCTGATCCGGCAACACTTCCAGGCTGCGTTCAATCAGCGCGATCGCTTCGTCGCTGCGTCCCTGGTGATGGGCGAGCACGCCGCAATAGTGCAGCACGTCGGGATGGTCGGGCTCGAGCCGCCGCAGCAGGCCGCAGATGCGTCCCGCCTCGTCGTACTCGCCGATCCTGAGCATATGAATCGCGATCTGCAGCGCCTCATCGAAGCTGAGCTCGCGCTCCGTGACAACCCCTTCTTCCATGTGCGCCTCCGGCGAGACGATGGAAAGTATCAGAGCCGTTCTGGTGGCGCAATGCTCGTGGGCCGAGCTCGACCCGCGCCCGATGGCGGCGAATCATCCAGCGAGCGGGACGACCTGCACCGCCGCATCGCTGACTTCCTCTAGAAACCGGTTCAACGTCGAGCCCTTCATCACAATCTCCCAGCGCGATCGCGCGGTCTGCCCGAAGACAACGTGCGTGATGCCCTCCCGCTTCGCGAACGCGATGAGTCCATCACCCGGCTTGTCAGCCTTCACCCGCACCACCGTGGCGCCAAGTGCTTCAGCCAGCTCGATGTTGCGTTCAAGGAAGACGCGATCTTCCGGCTTGATCACGCCAGGGCGCTCGCGCGGCGTCTCGACGTAGACGGCGTACCAGTGCGCACCGAGGCGTCCCGCGATTCGCGCCCCGGCGCGAATGACTCTCGGCGCGTCGCTACTGGAGCTCATACACACCATCACCCGCTCGGGAATCAGCGCCGGCTCGAGGCCCTCGCGCTGGCGCCGCGACGCTGCTGTCTCTCCAATCTCGTCCGCCACCGCTCGCAGCGCCAGCTCTCGCAAGGTCGAGATGTTGGTCTCTCGAAAGAAGTTGCTCAAAGCCTGCTCGACCTTCTCCGGTTTGTAGACTTTCCCCTGCCGGAGACGACTGTGTAGTCCCTCGATGGTCACACCGACGTTGACGACTTCATCGGCCCGATCCAGGAGCGTGTCTGGCACGGTCTCCCGCACTTGCACTCCTGTGACACGGCTCACCGCGTCGTTGAGCGTTTCGAGATGCTGGATGTTCACCCCGGTCATCACGCCAATGCCGGCCTCGAGCAGCTCCTGGACGTCCTGATAGCGCCTTTCATGCCGACTGCCCGGAACGTTCGTGTGGGCGAGTTCGTCGACGACGCACAGAACTGGCTTTCGCGCGAGAACCGCGTTGAGATCCATTTCTTCGAGGACGACGCCGCAGTATTCGATCTTGCGTCGTGGGATCACCTCGAGATCGGCGATGCGCGCCTCGGTGTCCGCGCGGCCGTGCGCTTCCACGAATCCAACGACAACATCGACGCCCTCGCGGCGGAGCGTATGCGCGTCTTCGATCATCGAGTATGTCTTGCCGACGCCAGGGGCTGCTCCGATGTAGATTCGCAGTCGGGCGCGCTTGTCACTTTGCAGCTTCGCGAGTAGCTGTTCGCCCGTCGGTCGCGCCCGCTCGCTCACAACCGCATCCTAACGCCCCGCTCTGGCGCATCGTCGCGTCTTTACGAACTCTTTATGGGTTCTTGCCGCCTCCTTTAGCCGGTCGACCCGTACCATCGACCAATGGTTGCTGAAACGAAGATGCCGATACCGTCGGGTGAACTGCGGGGGCGATGCATCGACGCGCCGGTGTGGCCGTGGGCCGCAGCCGGATGGACGCTGAGCATCGTCGTCGTGCTGTCGTTCTTCATCGCCTGGATTGTCGCGAGGGCGTGATGCTGATCGTCGGCATCGTGTTGCTTGGCCTCGCCGCATTCGCCGCCATGGCGGGCTTCGTCACGGTCTGCGATCGCCTGTAGGTGGGGTCATGACCCTTCTGTCACTAGCGTCGATCTCGACTCGAATCCGACCAAGCTCATCGAAATCGTCGAAATCGGCAAGCAGCTGGTCGTGACGAGGGCGCGCTAACGACGTTCTCGATCGCCAACGACGTGGCGAAGTACTTCGCGGTCATCCCGGGGATGTTCACCGTGGCCTTTCCGCAGCTCGGCGTCCTGAACATCATGGGGCTGGCCACGCCGGAATCGGCCATCCTCGCGGCAGTCATCTTCAACGCCGTGATCATCATCGGACTGATCCCGCTGGCGCTCCGTGGGATCAGCTACAACCGCTTGGAGCGGCGGCGATCCTGCGGCGCAATCTGCTGATTTATGGAGTCGGCGGTGTCGTGCTGCCCTTCCTGGGGATCAAGGTTATCGATCTCGTCTTGGTGGCCGTTGGCCTCGCGTAACGATGATGACGATTCCTACACATCCGCGAATCGGTAGCCAACCCACGGCTCTGTGAGGATGTATTTGGGCGCAGACGGATTCGGCTCAATCTTCTTGCGCAACGCGCCCACCAGCACCCGCAGGTGCTCTGGTTGATCGACCGCGTTCGCACCCCAAATAGCCTTGAGAATCGCCCGATGCGTCAGCACGCGGCCTGGGCGTTGCGCCAGATACACGAGCAGCTCGAACTCCTTCGGTGTCAGTCGCAGCTCCTCGCCGTCCCGGAGCACGCGAAAGCGCTCCCGATCAATGACGAGGCTACCCCGCACGATCGGTTCTGACGCCGCCGAGGGGCTATCTGAGCGTCGAAGGGCCGCCCGGATCCGCGCGATGAGTTCCTCTGCCCCAAACGGTTTCGTGACGTAGTCGTCTGCGCCGATATCCAACGCGCGTACCTTGTCGCCCTCCGCACCGCGGGCCGACAGCACAACAATCGGCGTGACGGAGTGCTCGCGAACCATCCGGCACACCTCGATGCCATCGATGTCTGGCAATCCAAGGTCAAGAACGATGAGGTCAGGTTTATCACGCTCGACGCTTTCAACCGCCGCACGACCGCTCATCGCAGTCAGCACCTCGTAGCCGCGCGAACGCAGCAGCGGTGCCATCGTCGCCAGGATACTGGGTTCGTCGTCGACGATGAGGACCCGTGCGGGCATGTCCTAAGCCCTCACGCTGATTGGGCGCTGCGGCCCGGGAACGACGATGGTAAAACGCGCCCCTCCACCCGGGACATTCTCGGCCCACACACGGCCTCCGACAGCCGCCAGGAGCCCGCGGGTAATCGCCAGGCCCATCCCGGTACCGGGCGCAAGTTGTCGCGCCGCGTGGCCACGATAGAACCGCTCGAACAGGTGATCCAACTCACCTGGGTCCAGGCCGGGACCATGATCCCTGACGGCTACTCGGAGACCGTCGGTGTCAGCGAGGGCCTGAACCGCGATCTCGCTATTAGTGGATGAATACCGCGCGGCGTTCTCCAGCAGATGGGACAAGGCGACGGAGGCCAGACGTGGATCGATCTCAAGCTGCGTTGTCGGAGTCGGCATCCACCTGCAGCGGATGACCGTCGAGGGCGTGTCTGACGTGAGCTGCTGCCGCATCGACGACGTCCGCCGGCGTCACCCATTGGCGCTCGACGTCAATCGCCGCCGCGTCGATGCGCGCCATGTCGAGGATGTCCTGGAAAAGACGATTCAGCCGATCGAGCTCGACCAGGGCGGCGCCGGCCTGCGCCGCGTGTTCACCGGCCGGCAACTGACCACTCAAGTTCTCGACCGCAACCCGAATCGCCGTCAGCGGCGTCTTCAAATCGTGGCTCAGCGACGCCAGCAGGGTAGCCGCAAGATCCGCCTTCTGTCGCACCAGTTCCGCGGCTTCGCGTTCGCTGAGGAACTGCGTTCGCTCAATCGCAATCGCGACCACACCGGCAACCGCGTCGACGGTGCCGACGTCAAGGGTTGAGGCAACGACGGCGAGCAAGCCGATCGCCTTCGTGCCGTGACGGAGCGGAACGATCAGCACCCGATTGCCGTCATCATCAGTGACACTGGTTTGACCGCCATACGCACGGCGATGCGCGTCGAACTCGAGGGCTCCACGTGCCCTGGCGAGGGCCTGATTGAGGAGATCAGGATTGACACGAACTGCAGCGTAACTGCCCTGATGGTTGTGCCAGCCGTGTTCGCCGGGCAGACAAATCGCGACACTCGCAAGCTGAAATCGTCGAGCGACGTGTCGAGCCAGCGCGTCGATCGCTCCTCCCGTTTCTGTTGTGAGCAGCACATCCCGGGTCAGATCAAACAGGCGGGTGACCTCGTTGCGACGAGCGATGGCGTCGCTGGCGCGCGCCTGAACAGCCGCCGAGAGGTTGCTGGCGATGACAGCGGTCACGAGAAAGGCAATTAACGCGACCCAGTTCTGTGGATCGGCGATCGCGAATGCGCCAATCGGCGGCAAGAAGAAAAAGTTGAGCGCCAGTGTCGCTGCGAGCGCGACCGCGGTCGCAATCCACAACCGTCCGAACGTGGAGGTCGCCAATACGACCAGTAGGAGGGCCAGCGCAGCTGTAGTCGCAGTGACCGGCAGCAGCCGGGCGCCTGTTGCCGTGACCGCCGTCCCGAGCAGACCCGCCGACAGCACACCGACGTCACGGCCCCGAACGCCACGCGGAAACGACATGCTGCCGGTCATTGTGACATCCGACGTGCGCGAGTGTGCGCAGCGCCGATTTCTTATGGACTCTTTACGCCTTTCTTACGTGCGTGGGGCTTACCGTGGAGACACAGGAACGGCATGCATACCGTCACGTCATTCCATGCAAGCGCCGTAAAGCCTGATCAGCTCAGTGAGATCATGGCCGCCTACCTGGCACTGGAGCACGCCAGAATCCTTCGACGATTGCTTGTCAAACGCTTCGCTCTCCTGGCAGCGGTCGTTGCCGCCGTCGGCGTCGTCTCGCTGCCTGCGCCCGCGTCCTGGTTCGCCGTCGCCCTCTGTGTGGCGGTACCGGCATGGGCCTGGATCGTTGAGCTCCGCTACGAGCTGCGACTCGTGCGCCGGTTGGACGATGTGCCTGCCGCTCGTCAGAAAGTCATAAAAAGTTCGTAAGTACTTCCGCTGTGACCAGAGTCGCGCCTCAACGTCCTTCCATAATGAAGATCGCCTAATTCGCGTCGAGCGAACCGGGGGAACCAACGGAGGTGGTCGCGCACGACCTCCAGGGGCGCATCCGGCACTCCGCCGGTAGAGGACTTCCAACCTCGAGCCCGTCAGCTAACCCCGGCGGCACTTGGAGGGCTCGTGTCCGATTCGGCTGATTCGCCAGACCCCCATATCTCGAGGCCAACCCACGCCGATCGCCGGCGCCTGCTCCCTCTGACACTCACTGCGCTCGGCGTCGTCTATGGCGACATCGGTACCAGCCCGCTTTACGCCCTGCGCGAGTGCTTCTTTGGCTCGCATTCGGTGCCACCGACACACGAGAACGTTCTCGGGGTGCTCTCCCTGATCATCTACTCGCTCGCGCTCGTCATCTCGATCAAGTACGTGCTGATCGTCATGCGGGCGGACAACCAGGGCGAGGGTGGCGTGCTGGCATTGACGGCGTTGATCCCGAATCGTGCCGGCATCGCAGGGGGTCCGGCGAGATTGGCCGTTGGGCGGCCAATCCTGATAGCGCTCGGCATCTTCGGCACCGCCCTGCTCTACGGTGACGGCATGATCACGCCGGCTATTTCCGTTCTCGGCGCCGTCGAAGGCCTTGAAGTCATCACGCCCCTGTTTCGCCCGTATGTGATGCCAGCCACCCTGGTGATCCTGGTTGGGCTTTTCGCCATTCAGAGATACGGAACTCACCGCGTCGGCGGGTTGTTCGGGCCGGTGATGGTGATTTGGTTCGTGATGATCGCGGCCCTCGGTGTCGTCTGGATCGCGCGAGCACCGGCCGTGCTTGCGGCGTTCGATCCGCGGCAGGCCGTGACTTTCTTCGCTGCCAACGGATTCACCGGATTTGCCGTCCTCGGCGCGGTGTTCCTTGTGGTCACCGGGGGCGAGGCTCTCTATGCGGACATGGGCCACTTCGGAAAACAACCGATTCGACTGGCGTGGTTTGCTTTCGTGTTGCCGGCCCTGGTGCTGAATTACCTCGGTCAGGGCGCGCTATTGCTGATCAATCCCGGCGTCGAGCATCCTTTCTTCCTGCTCGCGCCGTCGTGGGCGCTTCTGCCCATCGTCGCCCTCGCCACGACCGCGGCGATCATCGCGTCACAAGCGCTGATATCCGGTTCCTTTTCCATCACCCGCCAGGCGATTCAGCTTGGACTCGCGCCTCGCCTCGACGTTGAGCACACGTCGGCGCGCGAGATGGGTCAGATCTACGTGCCCCAGGTGAACTGGGCGCTGATGTGTCGCCACCCTGCTCATCGTGATCGGCTTCGGCTCGTCCAGTGCCGTCGCCGCGGCGTACGGCATCGCCGTCACTCTCACGATGGTCATTACGGTCCTGCTGCTGTATATAGTCGCGACGGAGCGATGGCATTGGCCAAAGCCCGCGGCGGCAGCGATGATGCTGCTGTTCCTGGGTATCGACCTCGCGTTCTTCGGAGCAAACGCTCTGAAGTTGATGCAGGGTGGCTGGGTCACGCTTGCGGTTGCGCTGTTTCTATTCACCCTCATGACCACGTGGAAGACGGGTCGTCGGCTGGTGGCCGAACGGCTGTCGGAACGGCGCGGTTCCGATCGAGCAATTCATTGCTACCGTGTCAACCATCGAGCCTGTACGCGTACCCGGGACCGCCGTGTTCATGACCGCGCAGCCGACCGGCACTCCCCCGGCGCTGGCTCACAACCTTCGCTACAACAAGGTCCTGCACGACCACGTCGTCACTGCTGACGGTCACGACCGCACAACGGCCGCATGTCGCTGAAGACGACCGTATTTCAGTGGAGCCGCTCGGGCACCACTTGTTCAACGTGCGCGTGCAGTACAGGTTCATGGAGGATCCGGATGTGCCATTGGCGTTGATGCAGGCACGCGAACACGGCCTGCCGCTCGATCCCGACGATGTCACATACTTTTCGGCCGAGAGACGATCATTGTGACGCGGCGCAAAGGCATGGCTATCTGGCGCGAACAACTCTTCGTACTGATGTCGCGCAACGCGATTCGCGCAACTGCCTTCTTCCGCCTTCCGCCCGAACGCGTCGTGGAACTAGGAGTTCAGGTCGAGATGTAGCTCGCCGCCTGCTGCTCGCTTGATTCGGCAAGCGTCGCTCAATCGGGTTTCACGGAACCGCGCCCGCAGGTTGGGGTCTCACGAGGAAATGCGGTTGGCACCCCGGGCGCGCCCCACCGAGCGGCTATTCTTTGTGGTTCTCGAGGCAGACGAAGTCGAGCAACTCCGTGTCGGTCGCGATGAACTCGTTGAGCGTCACGGTGAAGGGCGCGGTGTACACCTTGGGATCATTCACCGTGACCTGTACTTCCAGCCGGCCGTAGTTTACGCGACGGAAACGTTCCGTGATCCTGGCCGCGTCGGTCAGCGGACTCCCCTTGCGATCCAGCCAGATGCCTTCGCTGCGAAAACCGTTCGACTCGACGACGAGCGTGTCGCCTTCCCAGCGCCCGACGGAGTACCCCTTCCACGTCGGCAGCGCATCGACGGGAAGCAGCCGCCCGTCGAGGAAGATCTGCCGGTACGTGACTTCGCGTTCACTGAGGATGACGATGAGCCCGGGGTTCTGGATGATCTTGTTGAACGTGGGATAGGTATGCAGCCTCACGATTCCACCAGGGAAGCAGTGGGACGTCGGGTCGTCCTTGCCCGCGGCGTCCGATCGCTGTTTCACCAGCGCCGCCGCCCACGGCTGATACGGAAGCCCTCCTGGCATACCCCACCCCAGGTCGAGGAACTGCTCGCTCATCTGGTTGTCGGGGCAGCCGTCGGGAGGACATTTCTGGTTTCGTTCGGGCCGCCAGATGCCGCCGAGATCGGGCCTGCCGTCCGGGGCCCGCGGCGCCGGCGCGTTGAGATTCGGCGAGCCGTCGGCGTTCTTCGGCACGCCGGGCATCGGAAAGTCCAGCCACTGCGCGGCAAGCGAGGCCGGCAGGAGGATCAGCACTGCCAGCGTCGTCACCCGGAGTCTGGCGCGAACGGCATCCGCCCACGACGAAGCGCCGGCGATCATCATCACGGTCCAGGTGCGTCGGGAATCGTGCCGCCGGACATTTTGCGTCCGTCGCGCAACGTCACGATGCGCGCGTTCGCAAGGCGGGAACCGTCCCTCGCCAGGTAGCCGTCCACCGTCACCACGTCGTCAGGCTTGAGCATGGTCAGCCGCCAGCCGCGCCGGAGCAGCCCGTTCACCGCTCCCATGGTGAACTCCCAAGCGGTGACGGCGCCCGCCTCGTTCTTCACGTTCATGTAGAAGCGCACGTGCGGGTTCGTCCACTCGACCTTCGTCACGGTGCCGCTCATCGTGACGGGCTGCTTGACGTCGTACTCGGCCGCAAAGGAGTGATGCGCCCGCACGGCGCCCGCGCACAAAAAAGCGCCTGCGACGACGATCACGCACAGCGAAGCGCGGATCACAGCCTTCTTATATACCTGAAACGGCATCGCGCCGTCGCTACGCTGCGAGCCGATCGCGGAATGCGCCTGCCCGATCGCGCAAGGATGCCAGCGCCCCGCCGGCCTCGGTCCAGCGTTCGCGCTCGGCACGGACGAATCGGCTGTACGGGGCGACGGCCTCGTCGATGCGCGAACGGCCCTGCTGCTGCGCGCGCTCGAATTCACTCCGCAGCGCCTCGGCGAGCTTGACGCGCAAGGCCGAGACTTTCTCCTGCATCTCGAGCTTGGCCTTGCGGCGCCGCGCGGGGATCACCAGGAACCCGAGTGCGGCGACCACACTGGCCAGGATGATCCCGGTGACATCGGCGGCGGCGGTAGATGCGGCCAGCGTCACTAGCGTGCCGAGACCCACCGCGGCGCCCCCCGCGGCAGCCGCCGTGGTCACAGCCGCGCGGGCCTGATCGGCTATCGCCGCCGCTTCGCGCTGCTTGTCGTAGGTATCGACGACGCGCTGCGCTTCGCTCCCGACCGCGTCGATGAGCCGGGTGCGATCCGCGTGGAACGTGCCCACGTCTGGCGCGCCAAGCACGCGCGACCCGCGATCCCTGGCCCGGTCGGCGAGCGCCGATGTCACCGCCTGCCATTGCCGGAAGTCCTGGTCGATGAGCCAGTCGATCAGCTCCGAGACGCGGCGCTCGATCTGGCGCGGCGCATCGGCAACCACCCGCTCCTCGAACTCCTTCTGCACGCGGGCGCGGTTCAACAAGTCAATCACACGGCCGAGCCGCAGCGTGTCCTCGAAGTAGGCGTGACCGCGCGCCTCCATGTCGGCGAGCACCTTTTCCACCGCGATCATCCGCAGTTCGAAACCGCGCAGCAGATCGCTGCGATGAACGGCGAGCTGACGCTCGATGTCGCCGAGCAGGTCGACGTCTTCCTTCAGCAGGGCCAACCGCTCGTCCGCGATCGTGGCGTACTGGTGCGCGAGCGCCTGGCCGACGCCGACAGGATTCGCCAGTTTCAGCCGGAAGCGGCTTCCCTGATCGAGGGTCTCCCTGACGTATCGCTCGAGCGCTTCAAACCGGCTGGGGGCCCACACCGACGGCTCACCCTGCTTGGCGCGCATCGCCAGCCGCGCACTGACCGGGAACACCTCCGGGGCAAGACCGAGCAGCCGCTGCGCCGACGACCGCACGAACGCCACAACCTCGTCGAGTTCTTCCGGGCGCTGGAAGATATCGATCTTGTTCAGGACGATGATGATCTTCTTGCCCCAGCCGCGGATCGTCTCGAGGAACGCCCGCTCGGTCTCGGTGAACGGCCGATCGGCGGACGTGACGAATAGCACCAGGTCCGCGCGCGGCAGGAAGTCACTGGTGAGCTGCTCATGCTCGCGAATGATCGCGTTGGTGCCCGGCGTATCGACGATGTGCACCTCGCGAAGGAGCTCGACGGGCGCGGTCGTCACAGTGAGGCCGTGCTCATCGGCACCGTGGGCCACGGCATCTCCGTGCTTGAGCACGTGAATGGTTGCCGTAGTGGGGGTGACCCCTTCGCGAAGAACCGGCTGGCCGGCAAGCGCGTTGATGAAAGCGCTCTTCCCGGAGTTGAACTCGCCCACTACCACGAGCAGGAAGAACTCGTCGAGCTGACGGATGGACGCGGCCAGCGCAGCCTGATCCCCGGGGCTCGCCCCAAAACGGGTCAGCGCGTCACGAAGCTCCGCGAGCAGCTGACGGCCGCTGTGCAGCTGAGCCTGCAGCTCGGCGGACAGTACTCCTTGCATCAGTTCGTGTGAGGCAAGAAGCACGCCCGGCCGACGCCCGGGATGTGTCGCCCGCACCGCCACCCTGATGTTTCGCGCTGATCAGCGCGCGATGCCCGCCCCTTTCGTCCAGCTCCATCCGGCCTTGACGTCACGCACCTGGCTGAGCAGCGTCAGCTTGAGGACGCCGGGATCCCGGTGCGGACTACCGGCAACGACAACGCGATCGCCGGCCGCGAGCATGGCCTTGTCGACCCCTTCGCGCCTGAGCTGAATCAGGTTGCCCCATTCGACGTCGTAGGTCGTGCCGGCGTCCGTCCGTACTTGAGCACGACGTGCGGGTTCGCGAACAGGATGTTCTCGAGCGTGCCCTCGATGGTGACGGTCTGCTCGCGCAGGATGTCGCCGTAGGAATGATGGGCGAGGACAGAACTCCCCGTCAGCAGCGCGGCCGCAACGATCGCCAGGCATACGCGCATACGTCTTTCCTCCCCGGCCTCGATGTTACCCCTCTTTACCAGACGCCCTTCCACGGCTTGCCGACGAGAAACGCCGGATTCGCGCCCGGCCGCGGCCGGTACTTCTGCACGCGCCCGTTGTTCACTTCGGCGACGTAGAAATTCCCTTCCTGGTCGGTTGACATCCCGTGGACGCCCCACATGCCGCCGGGGTACTCGCCCCAGCTGCCCCACGAGTACAGGAAGTGTCCCTGCAGGTCGTAGCCCAGAATCTTGTGAGTGCCCTGATCCGCGGCCCAGAGCTTCTGATCGCTGGTCACGCGAAAACTGTGAATATCCATCGGCGGCCGCGGTCCGAAATTCCATTCGTCGAGGTACTTGCCGTTCTCGTCGAACACCTGCACGCGGCTGTTCTGCCGGTCGTTGACATAGACACGCCGTGTCGTCGGGTCAACGCCGATGCCGTGCACGTTGTTCCAGTATCCCGGGCGCGTCTCGTTCCGGCCTGATCCCTTCTCGCCCCACTGCAGCAGCTTCTTGCCGTTCATGTCGTACTTGATCACCCGGGTGTTGTCGTACCCATCCGCCAGGTACACCGTATTGGCGTCCATGAACGCGATGAAGGTCGGTCGCCGGAAATGCGTGTCGTCGTCACCGGCCACGCGCGGCGTGCCCAGCTGCAGCACGAGCTTCTTGCCGTCGTTCGTGAACTTGTAGACGCCGTGGCCTTCCGCGTCGACGACCCACACGTGTTTCTCGGGATCGTACGGGCTAATCTCGACGTCGTGCGCGCGAGTGAAGAGCTTGTCCCACTGGTTCCAGTCTTCCGTGATTCGCCCTTCGGCATTCACCACGACGATGTTGTGCTCCCACCGGCAGTCCACGCCCGGCTCGTTGTCGCCCTGGTCTTTCTCGATGGGGTTCTCGCAACTGCCGCCCCCAGCCTGTCGGAGGGGTAGACGGAAGACGGGGAACTCGAGGCCAGGACCGAACTGCGGAATCTTCTGCGTCTGGGGACGCTTGTCGATCCTGACGAGCTCGCCCTTATTGACGAAGAAGACACGGTTCGGACTTTCGGCGAAGACGTCCATGGCCTGCCCGTAGGTCCACTTCTCGTGGTTCGGCAGGCTCTCGGACATCGGCTTGGGCCAATTCGCCACAGCTTCGTACGGACCGAAGATGTCCTGTCCGCCTCTCTGGCCCGGTATCGCCGCGAAACCGGCGCCGGGCACCTGCTGCGCCTCGACCGCCGAGGACTGGGCGCCGAGCACGTAGCCCGCCAGAAGCAACACGCCGCCGGCCGCAACCGCCAACATTCGTTTGATCATCAGGGCCTCCACAGCCATAACGCTCGAGTCGGAGCCTGAATACACCTGGGCCTCGGTCGAGGTCAAGCGCGGCCAGGGCTTGAGAAGGCGTAGAATCGCGGAGCATTCCAACTGTCGCGAAACGAGTTGACAGAAAACCCTCTTTCCCGGAGGCTGCCATGCGCCGACTCAGCATTCCGTTCTTTCTGGCCCTGTTGCTCGTCCTGATCTCGGCCTTCGCCCGTGCGCAGGCGCCAGCCGCCGGACGCGCAACCGTCTACGAAGGCGCCCGCGTGATCGTCGGCACCGCGAACGCCCCGATCGAGAACGCCGCCTTTGTCGTGGAGGGAGGCAAGTTCACCCAGGTCGGCCGGGCCGACCAGATAAAGGTGCCGGCCGGCGCCGCCCGCGTGGACCTGCGGGGAAAAACCGTGATTCCAGCCATCGTCGACACGCACACGCACATGCCGGTCAACCGCGAGGAGCTGATGACCGCCCTCCAGCGCAAGGCCTACTACGGGGTCGGGGTCGTTTTGAGCATGGGACAGGACACCGGCGACGTGGCGATCCAGGTGCGCGACGAGATGCCACCGAACGGGGCCCGGCTCCGTTCGGCTGGCCGCGGTATCACGATGCCCGAACCCGGGCGCGGAACGAGCGCCGTACTGGGTGAGCACTACGGATGAAGCCCGCAAGGCCGTGCAGGAGCTTGCCGCCCGGAAAGTGGACATCGTCAAGATCTGGGTCGACGATCGAAACAACACCGTGAAGAAGATGACCCCGGAGATCTATACGGCCGTCATCGACGAAGCGCACAAGAACAAACTCCGGGTCACTGCGCACATCTTCACTCTGGACGATGCGAAGGGACTGCTGCGGGCGGGACTCGATGCGTTCGCGCACAGCGTCCGCGATCGCGATATTGACGACGAGTTCATGGGACTCGCGAAGCAGCGCCCCGCGCTGGTGGTGACGCCCAACCTGCCGGACCGTGGCGTGGCGGCCGACCTCTCCTGGCTCGCGGAATCGGTGCCGGCCGGCGAGCTGTCAAAACTCCAGGCCGCGGCCACCAACAGGCCGGACGTTCAGCAGGCTTTTGGAATTCAGGCCAGAAACCTGGCAAAACTCAGTAAGGCTGGCGTGAAGATCGCCCTCGGCACCGACGGAAACGTAAGTTGGGCACATCATCTTGAAATGGAAGATATGGTGGCTTCGGGCATGACACCCGCACAGGTGCTCGTCTCTTCCACCGGCGCGGCGGCGGAGTTCCTGCGGATGCCCGACGTCGGCACGGTCGCGACCGGCAAGAGCGCCGATTTCGTGGTACTCGACGCCAACCCGCTCGACAACATTACGAACACCCGGCGAATCTCGTCTGTCTATCTCCGCGGCGCGGCGGTGGACCGGGCGGCGATCCGGGCGCGGGTCATGGGGAGCGCTTCACAGTAGTGCACGAAGTCGGTCGCAGAAAATTGACGACCTGACGGCAGGGTGTCGGTTCACCGGCAACCCTGCCGTTACGAAAGCGCCAAATACGCCCACGTCTCACCAAGTTCCTTTAAACGCACAGCTGGCCACGACATTGCTCTCCCACCGGCCGAGGGACCCGGGGTGGGTCCGGCGAAGGCGTGAGGAGATCACCGGCGATGGCACTTTCCCGTCAGACACAGTTCGGAATGGTTGCTCTGGTCCTCGCGGCAGCATGGGTCGCCCCCGCAGCTGCCCAGGCCCCGGCGCCGGCGTACACCGTCGCCCGCCCGGCAATCGTCCGGGACTACGTGGTCGGACCGCAGGACGTGCTAAACATCACCTCGCAGGATGATCCGGCCCTCAGCGGCAAGTTCACGGTGGAGGCCGACCTGACCTTTACGTTTCCGCTGCTTGGACGCATTCGGGCCGGAGGGCTGACGCTGCGCGAAGTCGAATCGCAGCTGCAGACGAAACTCATCGAAGAGGGCTACTTCAAGAATCCCCAGATCAGGGTTTCAATCGAGCAGTACAAGAGCCAGAAGGTGTTCATCGTCGGTGAAGTCCGGAGCCCCGGGGCGTACGCGGTGTCAGGCGATATGCGCCTGGTCGAAGCGCTGGCACTGGCGGGCTCGACGCTGCCGACTGCCGCCGGCGAGGTCGTGATTGTCCCCGCGGGCGTCGACAGCATGATGGTGCGCCCCGCATCGCTTCAGGATGCCGGGGGATCGGACTCGCCGGTTGTGCGTGTCAACCTTCGCGAGCTGCAGAACGGCGCGTTCCAGCAGAACGTTCAGCTGGCCGGCGGCGACACCGTGTTCGTGTTGAAGGCCGAGAACATCTACGTGTTCGGCCAGGTGAAAAATCCAGGCGCGTATCCGCTGCAGCAAGACGTTACGACCGTCCTCCAGGGGCTGGCGCTGGCCGGCGGCGTGACGGATCGCGGCGCCACCTCCCGCGTGGAAATCGTGCGTGTCGTCAACGGTGAGCAGAAGAAGATGAAGGTGAAGCTCGAAGAACAGCTGCTCCCCGGCGACACCATCGTCGTCCCGCAGCGATTCTTTTGAGACATCCGGAGGCCCAGAAACCTCCGGCTACCTGCTCCCGCGGTCTTTCGCAGCCTCCAGATAAGCCTGGCACTCGTAGTCGAGCAGTTGCACGTTCTGTTCGACCCGCCTGTATAGCGGCATCCTGATCTTCCACGGCCGCAAAAACACCTTCGGATCGTCGATGGTCGCCTCGTACGACAGGTGATCGGGGCCCGTTCGCGTCCAGCGTTCGACCAGGTGCATGTCGGCGCTGTGATAGTTACCTGATCGATCAAGCCAGTTCTGATCGCTGAAATGGATCACGTCGACGACAAGGGTGTCGCCCTCCCAGCGCCCCCGCGAATCGCCCATGATCCACGGAATCGCGCCATCCGGATGCTTGCCATTGAACCGAATGTGCCGCGACGTATGGACGTACTGGTACAAGATGGTGATCTGGTTCGGCGTCTGCACGATCTCGAACGGGTACGGCATGTAGTTGATGCGCGGCGTGCCGACCATGAAGCATTTCGTCTCGGGATCGGCGGTCTGCCGGTTGCGGTAATTCATCTGGCGCCGGGCAAGTGCCAGCGGAAGATAGGGAATCTCGTTGCCTTCGACGATGCCCTGCCCCGCCGGGATACCGAGTTCAGCGGGATGGTCCTGGAGATTCCAGACAGCAGTATTCACCGCCTGCCAGATGCCCTGGAGATCGGGTTGTCCATCGACCGTGCGCGGCGCGCGGTACGGCGCCGGGCCGCCCGGCGCCTGGGCGAACGTGATTGGCGCGGTCGCCACCCAGGCCGCCGCTGCCACGAACAACACCGCCCGCACTACTGCCCACCCCCGATCGGCGAGCCGGCGAACAAGGTGCGGCCATCGGGCAGCTTGACATCGGTGGCGCTGATCCGAAGCGACTGATCGAGCGAGGGATATCCGGTCACCGTGATCGTGTTCCGCGGCGGCAGGTCGGTCTGGCGCCAGCCGCGACGGTACAGCGCATTCGGGCTCCCGAATTCGACCGCCCAGTTGCGGACCTGCCCCTTCTCGTCCTTGACGTCGACGTAAAGCCACGCGTGCGGATTGGTCCACTTCATTTCGGTAATCACACCACTCATGGTGACAGTCCGGCTGATGTCGAATTCCACGGTCAGGGAGTGATGTGCCGACAGCTCAGACCGGGCCATCGCGGCTGCACACGCCGAGGCAATCATGAATATCGCAGTCCGCGTCTTCATCTCGAGCTTCCTCCCGCCGCGGCGGCCCGCTCAAAGGCCTCCTTGGCCACCCGCGCTTCGCTGGCGGAGAAGCCGGGATACGTCCTGTATCCCAGATTGCGCAGCGAGTCCGCGTTCGACTCGCCTTCGTAGCAGGACTCCTCCCAGATCTCGAAGTCGGGACGGGTATTGCGCCGGAGCGCCGAGGCCATCGTGAACGGACGCGTATACACGAGCGGGTCGTCGATCGTGATCTCCCACAGGATCGAATTGGTGTCGAACATCGTGAACCGCTCCGTCACCGTCGCGGCGTCCGTGACGAAGCGGCCCTGCTGATCGAGCCAGCCGCGCCCGACCTGGTTCTTCGTCACGACGACGAGCGCATCGCCCTCCCAGTGGCCGCGTGAATCGCCCTGCCACAACACCAGTTCTGGGGTGAGATGCGGGCGGCCGTCCAAGATGATGTTGCGGTACGCGTTGGTTTCCTCGGACAACTGCACCAGGCGCGTCGGGGTTTGAAGCCACTGGTACTGGCCCATGTAGAGATGGCGCGGTACTCCGGACTGGAAGCACTGCGCGTTCTGATCGATGTACTTGGCGCGGTTCTCGCGGCGCTTCACCTCGGCCCACGCCTGCATCGGCACCTTGCCGTCCGTCGGTTCGACAACGAAGCTTGGCCCGCCGTTGTCGTCGGGCGTGCGCGGATGTGCTTCGAGGTTTTCGTGCGGCGCCTGTGTGCCACCCCAGAACCCCGACAAATCAGGCTTGCCGTCGCGCGTGCGCGGCGCCTTGAACGTCTTCGCCTTCTCGCGCGCGCAAGCCAGCAGCGGGACCGGATTGTTGTCGGGACACACCGAATCCTTGGTCGGCGGAATCGAGGGAATCTCCTGCGCTACCGCGGGTGACGGGAGAAACAGGCACATCGCCACGACTGCGACGGCGACGCCGTCATGAATACGCATAGCGGTGTTCTCCGGATGAAATCGTGATCCGGCGGCAAACATACCATGCAGCCCACGCGGCCGCGGTCAGGCGTCGAAGAGTGTCTCGTTTTCAGAACCCGTACGCCGCAACGGCACACGGTTGCGTCAACTCACATTAACGGGTTGAATTCGCTGCCACTGCTGCTGCCACGCGGTCGACTGTTCGTCTCGGCGTGTATCAGATCGGCGCTGTGCACACGTTTTCACTGATTTACTGTGCACGTATAAGCCGGAGGAAAGGACCACATTATTAGACTATTGACCTCAGCGGTTCTGGCCGATGAATTGCGATGTCGGGACCACCGCTACAGTCTCCCAATGTTACAGATGTCCTATCAGCCCGGAATCGACGTCGTGGGACCCACGACGCGAACCGCCGCCCCTACGGGATGGCGGGCCCGGCTGCCGGTACTGCGAGGCACAGGGGTCATCCTGCGGGAGTTACAGGCCTTCGACGCGGCGTCTCTTCATGCGCGGCTGACCACCGACCAGGTGGCGCGCTTCATTTCCCCGCCGCCCACGACCGTCGAAGCCTTCCAGGACTTCATCCGCTGGAGCCACATTCGACGGGCCGAAGGCAAGTACGTCTGCTTTGGCGTCGTTCCCGAGGGATCCGACCTCGCCATCGGCATCTTTCAAATTCAGTTGACCCCCAACGAGCCAGCCGAATGGGGATTTGCCCTCGGATCCGAGTTCTGGGGAACCGGCCTGTTCGTCGAGGGGGCCGTTGCGCTTATGGACTTCGCCTTCGGCGACATGGGTCTCGATCGGCTGGCAGCGCGTGCCGCCGTCAACAACGGCCGTGGCAATGGCGCGCTGCGGAAGATCGGCGCGGTTCGCGGCGTGCGTATCCGCAACGGCCTGGTCCGGAGCGGCCGGCTTCATGATCGGTACTACTGGACGTCCAGTCCCGAGGATCGGCCCCGTCGAAAGATCACGTGGGACCTCGCCGCGCAGTAGGTATGCATGGTGACGGCGGGAACTCCTTCCGCAGCACGCTTCCGTAGCCTGCCAGTTCGGGCCCGCATCTTCGTCGCCGGGACGATTGCGCTCGCCGCCGTGGTGCTCGTCGCGCGGTTCCCGAACTCCGTTCCGCTGCCAGCGCTTTTTGCCGCGTTCACGATCGCCTCCTGCCTGGCCTCCGCGATGAAGGTCAAGCTGCCGCTTGGCGCGGGCTCGTCCAATCTCTCCGTGTCCTACACGGTCGATTTCGCCGGCCTGCTGATCCTCGGCGCCGGCCAGACGATGCTCATCGCCGGGTTCAGCGCGCTGACCCAGTCCACGTTCAACACCGCTCGCCGCAATCCGCTCTATCGCAAGTTGTTCAGCACGGCG
This sequence comes from uncultured Acidobacteriota bacterium, assembly GCA_963750995.1. Lineage (GTDB taxonomy): Bacteria > Acidobacteriota > Vicinamibacteria > Vicinamibacterales > UBA2999 > CAVVST01. Next base: position 736,425 of record CAVVST010000002.1, read on the forward strand.
GCGCTCATGCTCACGGTGCAGGGCGCCGGGTGGATGTTCACCGCGCTCGGCGGCGATGTCGGCGTGTTCGATGCCTCACTGGTCAAGCCGCTCGTCGGCGCGGCACTCGGGTATTACGTGCTGAACACCGTTCTGATGGCGGCCGCGGTCGGGCTCTCGACCGGGCAGCGCGTCTGGAAGGTGTGGCAGAGCAACTTCCTCTGGACGGCGCCGAGCTACTTCGTCGGCGCGGGTGCGGCGGCAGGTGCGGCCGGCGCCTGGGCTGCCGGGTGGGGATGGCTGCTCCCGCTCGCGGTCGCGCCGGTCTACCTGACCTTCCGCTCCTACCGCGTCTACCTCGATCGAATTGCCGCGGAACAGCGGCATCACGAAGAGATGAAGCGGCTTCACAGCCAGACCGTCGAAGCGCTCAAGACCGCGAAGGAGTCCGAACAGCGTTACGCCCTCGCTGCGGCGGGGTCGAACGACGGCCTCTGGGACTGGGACCTGGTGTCGGATGTTTTCTACGCCTCGGAACGCTGGAAGCTGATGCTCGGCCTCCCCGCCGAAGCGCCGCTCGCCCACGCCCACGACTGGTTCAGCCACGTGCATGCCGAGGATCTCGTGGAGTTGCGCACGGTCCTCGATCGTCACCTGGCCGGTGAGGCGCCGCACTTCGAGCACGAGTACCGCATGAGGCACCGGGACGGGTCAGACCGGTGGATTCTCTGCCGCGGCGTCGCGGTCCGCAACGAGTCCGGCACCCCGGTTCGGATGGCCGGCTCGCACACGGACATCACCGAACGGCGTCGCATCCAGGACGATCTGGCCCACGCCGCGCTGCACGACGACCTGACCGGCCTGGCGAACCGGACGCTCTTTACCGCCCTGCTCGAGCGATCGCTCGCGCGCGCGCGCCGCTCGCACACCTACGTCTGCGCGGTGCTGTTCGTGGACATCGACCACTTCAAGCTGGTCAACGACAGCCTCGGCCACCTCGTCGGCGACAAGTTCCTCGTGTCGATGGGCAAGCGCTTCCACGAGCATCTCCGTCCCGGCGACGTGCTCGCGCGCCTCGGCGGCGACGAGTTCGCCGTGCTTCTCGACGATATTCCGGACGTGGGCACGGCCACCGCCATCGCCGACCGCCTGCACGCCTCGCTGCTGCAGCCGATCGACCTGGAAGGACGCGAGGTCTACACGTCCGCGAGCATCGGTATCGCCTTCGGCAGCAGCCGCTACCTGCGATCCGAGGATCTTCTTCGCGACGCGGACACCGCGATGTACCGCGCAAAGGCGCTGGGCCGATCGCAGTGCCAGATTTTCGACCCGTCGATGCATGCGTCCGCAATCCAGCGGCTGACGCTCGAAACACAGATGCGGCGGGCGCTGGAGCGGCAGGAGTTCAGCGTCGCGTACCAACCGATCATCCAGCTCGACTCGAACGAGGTGTGTGGATTCGAAGCGCTCGTCCGGTGGGAACGGCCCGACGGAACCGCCACGCAACCATCGGAGTTCATTCCGGTCGCAGAGGAAACCGGCCTGATCGTGCCGCTCACGAACTGGGTGCTGAAAGAAGCCTCGCGCCAGGTCTCCGAGTGGCAGAAAGCATTCCAGCGTCCGTTGACGCTGACGGTGAATATCTCCGCGAAGCTGTTCGACCGTCCCTCGCTCGTCGACGAAGTCCGATCGGCGATCGTCGACAGCGGTCTGCTGCCGCGCACGCTGCGGCTCGAGATCACCGAGAGCTTCCTCGCCAACGGATCCGACGCCGTCGTGCAGCGGCTCGACGAACTGCGCTCGATTCCTGTCGAGCTCTACCTCGACGACTTCGGCACCGGCTTTTCCTCACTGAGCTACCTGCACCGCTACCGCCTCGACGCGCTCAAGATCGATCAGTCGTTCATCAGCCGCATGGGCGGGATGTTCAACGACTCCCCAATCGTCAGCAGCATTGTCAACCTGGCGCGCGAACTCGGCATGGGTGTGATCGCGGAAGGCGTCGAGACCGCGCAGCAGGCGAGCCAGCTGATGGCGCTCGAATGCCCGCAGGCGCAGGGCTTCCTGTTCTCGCGGCCGCTGCCCGCCGCCGACGCATACGCGTTTCTTTCGACTCGGCCGCTCCTCAAGGCCGACCCCACCCCCGCCCACAAAGAGGCCACCGTCAGGGTCGAATCGTCGGGCGGCGCGATCCGCTGAAGTGCGCTAAGCTGGGGCTGCCCAGCCTAGGGATCTCCTTTTCCAGGAGGCGCTTCGTGAATCACACACTGCTGACCCTGGCGATCGTGGCCCTCTTTACGGGCGTCACCGCCAGCGCCCACCATTCGTTCGCGGCCTACTATTTCGAAAATCAGTCGACGACGCTCGAGGGGGAAGTACAGGAATTCCAGCTTCGGAGTCCGCATGCGCTGCTGCTGGTCAGGGCGAGGACTCCAGAGGGAAATGTGGAGACCTATACAGCCGAGTGGAGCAATCCCCGCCGGCTCACCCAGTCTGGCGTCAACAAGGACACGTTGAAACCCGGAGACCTGGTCGTGCTGACCGGCAGTCCGGGACGCAACCCGGCGGAGCGCAAGCTACACCTTAAGGGAATTCGACGCCCGGCCGACGGGTGGGCCTACGGCACGGCGCGCCGCGGCACGCGCTAGCCCACTCCGAGGTCGTCGGATCGATGATGTGGCGGACCTGGCTGACGCAGTTGGCCGGGAACCCGCCACGCTTCGCTTGCTCGCGGACGGCCGTTGCATCCGGCGACTTCGGCATGCTTCCCTCCGATTTGTTAGCCGCGGCGCGGGGCCCGGCGTAAAAAACCCGTGCGAGCGGGCGTCCGCGGTGCCGGGCGCGCGGGCCGGCGTAGATCCGGAAAAATCTGAAACAGATCCTTCAGCGGCCCTCCGTGCAGGTCGCGTACGAGTTTTGGTTTCCGTGGGTTGGGCGGCTTTCCTGCGGAATGTTCCTCCGGCGGACGCGCCACGTGCGGCAACGGCGCATGCGACATCGGATCGCCGCCAGGCGTTTTGGCGATCGGCCGTGGAGGTGGAACCCTCGTCGCGCGCCGCGGCGGCGGAACAGCACCGAGCGGCGTGCGTGGTGGCCGGCTCATCCGGAGCGTGATCATACATCGGGCAATGAATTTGCTTCCGCCGCGCCGGCTGCGAGCAGTAGCTCGCGCAAGGAGCGGCACGCGACATGGCAAAACGTGGAGCAAGGAAAAAAGGCGCACGGAAAACGGGTACGCGCAAGGGCGTGCGCAAGACCGGTGCGCGCAAGATGACGGGCGGCCGGAAAACCGGGCGCAAGACCGGCGGACGCAAAGCCGGCGCGCGCAAGACCGGCTCACGCAAGACCGGCTCACGCAAGACCGGCAACCGCGGCGTGGGCGGCCGCAGTGCGCGCAAGGCAACGGCACGCAAGAGCGCAGCGCGTCGGGGCGGCGCGCGTACGATTCCGCCTCGCACGTCGCCTGCTCGCGAAGCGATAGCGGCCGGTGCGAGCGAGGACATGTTTGCTGGCGTCGAAGAGCGCGACATGGACGGCATGCCGCCCGATGACGACGACCTCGCGTAGGCACGAAGACACGAAGCAGACGAGAAGACGAAGAAGACGAGACCAGGAAGCCGTGCGATGATGGGGCCGTGCGAGGCACGGCCGCCATCGCGCTGGTCATTTCCCTGCTCCTGCTGGCCTCGCTGCCGCAGGCGCAGGGGACCGCGCCCTCTACCCCGCTGACGCTGCTGACCCGCGAAGGCCGACGCCCAATCCCGACGATTGTGCTCAGCGGCCAGGAACTGGTGGCGCTCGACGACGTCGCCGCGCTCTTCCAGGTCGCGGTGCGCGAAGACACGCTTGCCGGCGGTCTGACAATCACCTACCGAGGCCGGACCATTGTCGTGTCGAGTGACCAGCCGATGGCCTCCGTCAGCGGCCGGGTTGTAGCGCTGCCCTCCCCGGCCGTCCGGTCGGGTAACCGTTGGTTCGTCCCGCTCGATTTCCTTCCACGGGCCCTTGGTCCGATTTACGACAGCCGCATCGAGCTTCGCCGGCCGTCGCGTCTGCTCATTGTTGGAGACCTGCGCGTCCCTCGGATTACGGCGCGCATCGACATGCCCGGCCCCCCGACGCACGCCACTGTCGAGATTGCCCCCACCGCTCCGGTGGTGGTCACCACCGAACCTGGCCGGGTTGTCGTTCGAATCGAAGCCGACGCTCTGGACCTCTCGCTCCCGGGTGGCGGCGGGGGACTCATCGCCGCCATTCGCACCGGCGATCAGCCATCCACCATCGCGGTTGTGTTGAACGAACGCGCCGGTCCGGCTCGCGCCGTGTCCGCGGAGGCCGGCGGCGTGACGCGCGTGGCGATTGATGTGCCGGGCGTCCCACCGCCAGCTGAGACTAGGCTCCCGTGGCAGCAGCCCCTCCCGCAGGTGCTCCCGCGGCACCTCCAGTCTTCTCAACCTCCCGGTCCCCACTACAGACCATCGTCATCGACGCGGGACACGGCGGCGACGACGCAGGAGTCCGGGGAGCGCGTGGTGCACAGGAGAAGGCGTTGACGCTCGAGGTAGCCCGACGGCTGCGGGCGCTCATCGAAATGCGTCTCGGTATCCGAGTGGTACTCACGCGCGAGGAAGACCGGATGGTGACCCTCGATGAGCGCGCCGCGATTGCCAACAACAGCAAAGCAGACCTGTTTCTCAGCCTTCATCTGAATTCGGCTCCGGCCGGCAGCGTTGCCGGCGCAGAGGTGTATTACGCGCGGCTCGACCGTGAAGGCGAGGACGCCCGCCGCGCTGCCGAAGGTGAAGGGGTGGAGCTTCCGGTCCTCGGCGGCTCGACGCGCTCGATTGATGTCATCCAATGGGAGCTCGCACAGGCGCGGCATATTGACGCGTCCGCCGTGCTGGCCGGCATTCTCGAACAAGACCTCCGCGCCCAGGTGCCGATGAGCCCGCGGCCGCGGCATGAAGCTGCGTTGCGTGTGCTGACCGGCGTGAACATGCCGGCGGCGCTCATCGAAATGGCCTACCTCAGCAACTCGAATCAGGAGCGGCTGGCACAAACAGAGGCGTACCAGTCTTCGATCGCGCAGGCCGTCTACAACGCCATCGTCGAATTCCGCGCGCACCTCGAGAACCAGCGGACGCCATGAAACGCCGGACGTACCTGCAGATAGGTGCGGGCATCCTCGTTATTAGCCTGCTTGCCTGGGCTGTAAGCCGCGGGCTCGAACGTCTGGCCGGACTGCCGCCGGAATCCGGCGATGCGACGGCTGCCCCTTCGGCGCCAGACGGCGGCGTGCCTAGAATTACGGCCACCCTCTATTACGGCTCGGAGGATGGACAGGCGCTCGTGGGCGTGCGGCGAGAAGTTCCGCTTGCCGAGGGGGTGGTGCCGCAGGGCCGCGAAATCCTCAGCATGCAGCTGCAAGCCGCGCCGCCGCCGTTCGTGTCCGTAGTGCCCGAGGGCACGATGCTGCGCGCCTTTTACATCACCGAGCGGGGCGACGCGTTCGTCGATCTCAGCCCCGAGGCATCGTCGCGGCACCCCGGTGGCTCGTCCACCGAACTGCTGACCGTCTACGCGATCGTGAACGCCGTGGCCGCGAACCTGCCGACCATCCAACGGGTGCAGATTCTCATCGATGGCCGCGAAGCCGACACGCTGGCGGGCCATGTCGATTTGCGTCGGCCGCTGCAGCAGGACCTCTCGTTCGTCCGCGAGCCTAAGGTAGAGTGAGGAGATGCGCGCCGATGGTCGTCTGTCCGAGCAACTCCGTCCCACCCGAATTACCCCGAATTTCCTGATACACGCTGAAGGGTCGGTGCTCGTCGAGGCGGGCAAGACCAAAGTCATCTGCACGGCGAGCGTCGAGGACCGCGTGCCGCCCTTCCGTCGCAACACCGGCAAGGGGTGGGTCACCGCCGAATACGGCATGCTGCCCCGCGCCACGAACACGCGTTCGCAGCGCGAGTCCACCGCCGGGAAGGTCGGCGGCCGGACTCAGGAGATTCAGCGGCTCATCGGCCGATCGCTCCGGGCAGTCACGCGCCTTGAAGAGCTCGGCGAGCGCACGATCACGCTCGACTGCGACGTCATACAGGCCGACGGCGGCACCCGTACTGCGTCGATTACGGGGGCGTTCGTCGCGCTGGTATTCGCGGTCCAGAAGATGCGCGAGCAGGAGCTGATCCGGACGATGCCGGTGCAGGACTACGTGGCAGCGACGAGCGTCGGCATCGTGCAGGGCGAGCCGATGCTCGACCTCGCCTATGTCGAGGACTCGAAAGCGGACGTCGACATGAACATCATCAAGACGGGAAGCGGGCTGTACATCGAGCTCCAGGGCACCGCAGAAGCACTGCCCTTCGGGCGCGAGGCGCTCAACCGCCTGCTCGACCTTGGCGACACGGGCATTCGCCAGCTGATTGCGCTTCAGCGGGGTTTCGTCGGCCAGATTCTCGGCAAGTGACCCGCCTGCTCGTCGCGACGACGAACCCCAACAAGCTGCGCGAAATCCGCGCGATCCTCGGTCACTTGCCGGTCGAGATTCTCACGCTGGAGGATGTTCCGCCGGTTGCCGAACCTGATGAAACCGGCCTCACGTTCGTGGAGAACGCACGCCTCAAGGCCAAGTACTACGACCAGCGCCTTGACGGGATGGGTGGCGATCGACCGCTGACGGTGGCGGAGGACTCGGGGCTGGTGATTGACGCGCTCGAGGGTGCGCCCGGCGTGCATTCGGCCCGCTTCCTGCGCCCCGACGCGTCATATCCCGAGCGATTCGCCGAAATCGATCGACGTCTGGCGGAGCTGCCGCCCGACAAGCGGCGTGCGCGGTTCGTCTGCGCGGTGACCGTCGTGAGACAGGGCGCGATCGTCTTCGAGACTGCGGGCACGGTTGAAGGGGAAATTGCCGACCGTCCGAAAGGCACGGGCGGGTTTGGATACGACCCGATTTTCTACTACCCGCCTTATGGACGCACGCTTGGTGAGGTCACTGACGACGAGAAGCGGCGCGTCGCACACCGGGGCGAAGCGTTCAGACGGCTGGCGAACTGGCTGGAGAGGGGAATGTAGAACGGAGAACGATGTGTTGTTCTCCGTTCCCACCCAGAGTCTGGCCGCGGGCGGAACCTTTCGGTTAGCCGCCCGGGTTGCAGGAGGCAGGGCGTTTCGGCCCGTTGGTCTTACGGCTCGTGAGGAAGGACTGTCACCAACAGGCCGGGCAGGTTAAGTTGTCAAATGCGCGTCGCGGCCTGGTCGGACCGCACGAAAGCGCCATCTCGAGTTCGAAAGAGGAACTTGGCATCGACGAGCGCGTCCAGCAGCGTGTCGCACGCCGAACGATCCAAACCCCACAACCGCTGGGCCTGGGCAGTGGTCAACCGCAGGCCGGGCATCTCAATGTATTCCCCCTGAACGCGTCGAATCACCTCGTCAAAAGGCTGCTGCTGTGCTGCCATGTGGTCCCTGGTGTTCGTATTGGCGTTGTGACGTCATCCCAGCAGCAACGCGGATGCCACCCCTCGTCTGATCGTCGGCAAACTCGAGCCTGATCCGGCAACCTGAAGACCGTTAACCACTTCGCCCGCTCCCCCTATACTGCCGGGCATTGTTGTCACCCCTTGGAACGGCTGGAAAGCTGTAGCGAGGCTGACGTCGGGCTGTAAAGAAAACCGTCACGCCGGCCGCCCGAGGCATACCGGTTGCACCGTCCGGTGGAGGAGGACTGTGATGCCACTCAATCTCGTGCAGCACCGCGAAGGGCCCAGCGTGTGGGACCGGCCGACCACCCGCGACGAATGGGATATCGAACGCTGGCTCGCCGCGATGATGGCCGGCGCGCTGTTCCTCGCCGGCGTACGCCGACGATCGATGGCGGGATGGATGCTGACGGCCGGCGGCGGCGCGCTCGCGTGGTGGGCCGCGTCACCGGTTGACTCACGCAACATGCGCCGGGGTCAGATCTTCGCCGCCCTGCCGCAGCGCGACTGCGGCGATGCGATTGGTGAAGCGTCGGAAGAATCCTTCCCGGCGAGCGACGCCCCGTCATGGACACCGACCACCGGCAATACCACGGGACCCTGCGACGACAATCGGGACCCCGCGCGGGGGCGCTGAGGAGGCGCATGGCGGTCATGCTGGCGTATTTCAAAGTGCCGATCTCGTGGTGGGAGCTCCTGAAGCGCACCGGCCGCGATGCGCTCGAGGACGACTGTCTGGGCATGGCCGCGCAGCTCGCCTACTACTTCTTCTTCGCGCTCTTCCCTGCGCTCCTGTTCATGATCGCTGTGGCGAGCTACTTCCCGGTCGAGCGGCTGATCGACGACATGTTCGCCCTGCTCGGTGGCTTCGTGCCGCCGGAAGCGTTGTCGATCATCACGGATCAGATTCGAAAGATCTCTGAGGGCGAACAGGGCGGCCTGCTGACACTGGGCATGCTGCTGGCGCTCTGGAGCACCTCGGCGGCGATGACGTCGATTATCGACACGCTGAATGCGGCCTACGACATCGAAGAGGGCCGTCCCTGGTGGAAAGTCCGGCTGACGGCCATCGGCCTGACGATCGGCGTGTCGCTCTTCATCCTGATTTCGTTCGCGCTGATCCTGGCGGGGCCGTCGGTGGGGCAGTGGATCGCCGATCAGACTCAGCTCGGCAACGTGTTCGTCTGGACCTGGACGATTCTGCGGTGGCCGCTCATCTTCCTGTTCGTGAGTACGGCGATTGGCATCGTGTACTACTTTGCGCCCGACGCGGAGCAGGATTGGGTGTGGCTGACGCCCGGCTCGATTACCGCGACACTGCTGTGGCTCGCGGCGTCGGTCGGGTTCAAGTTCTACATCGCCAACATGGGGAACTACACGGAAACCTACGGCGCCATCGGCGGTGTGATGGTGCTGATGCTGTGGTTCTACATCTCCGGGCTCGTCCTCCTTCTTGGCGCCGAGCTGAATGCCGAGATCGAACACGCATCGCCGTACGGCAAGGCGCCAGGCGAAAAAGTCCCCGGCCAGAAACGCAAGATCGGCCCGGCCGCGATGCGCGCGTGGCTGGAGGGCCGACGCGGCGGCACCGCCGCACCTTCCCGTCCCGCACCTTTACCGAAGGCACCGTTGGCCCTTCCCGCTCCTGCGCCGTCAGGTGCCTCTTACTGGATGCTTGGTGTCGGCGTCGTCGCCGCGCAGGTGTGGATGGCGCTCAAGGCGTTGAAAAGAACGGAAATCGGCGCGTAGTATACTGCCCCTCCGTTCCAGGAGGACCTGTATGCGCAAGACATTCCTGCTCGCTTTGACGTGCGCGGTCGCGTTCGCAATCACAGCCGCCGCCCAACAGGGTGGGCTGCAGACCGCCGCCACCACGCTTGGCGTCGCCACCATCAAGTCGATTGAATTTACCGGTACCGGCCAGATGTTCTCCGTCGGCCAGAACTACGTGGCCTCGGATCCCTGGCCCGCGGTGCCGCTCAAGAACTACACCGCCACCATCAACTACGACACCGGGGCGATGCGGATCGATCTGGTCAGGACGATGGGGCCGCTGATGCCGCGGGGCGGCGGTGCGCCATTCACGGGTGATCAGCGTCAGATTCAGCTGGTGAGCGGCAATTTCGCGTGGAACATGCCGGCGCCGGCGGCCAACGCCCCGGCCGGCGGTCCCGCGCCGCAGGCCGCACCACAGGCGGCCGCGCAGCCCGAACGCATGCTGGCGCTGTGGGCGACGCCGCAGGGCTTCGTCAAAGCGGCGATGGCCAACAACGCGACGACCCGCCAGGCGCGCGGCGGCACGGAAGTGACGTTCACCACCGGCGGCAAGTACAAGATGGTCGGCACAATCAACGGACAGGGCCAGGTCGAGAAAGTCCAGGCGTGGATCGGTCAGTCGATCGTCGGTGACATGCTGGTTGAAACGACCTACTCCGGCTATCGGAACTTCGGCGGCGTCACGTTCCCGGCACGAATTGTCCAGACCCAGGACGGCTACCCGGCGCTGGATCTGACAATCACGTCGGTCACCGCGAACCCGATGTTCGATGCCCCCGTGCCGGACAACGTCCGCAACGCACCGCCGCCCGCTCCGGTGATGGTGGCTGTGGAGAAGCTCGGCGAGGGCGTGTTCTATCTCACCGGCGCGACCCACCACAGCTTGGCGATCGAGATGCGCGACCACATCGTGGTTGTTGACGCGCCGAACAACGAGGCGCGGGCCGCTGCGGTGCTCGCGAAGGCCAAGGAGCTCATCCCCAACAAGCCAATCCGTTACGTTGTGACCTCGCATCATCACTGGGATCATCTGGGTGGCATCCGGACGGCGATCGACGAAGGCGCCACGATCGTCACCCACCAGTCGAACAAGGCGTTCCTCGAGCGGGCTGCGAAGACCCCGCACACGCTCGCTCCCGATCGGCTCGCCGCGTCGCGGAAGGCCGTGCGGATCCAGACCGTGGGCGATCGCGGCCAGCTGACCGACGGCACGCGGACGATCGAGCTGCACCGGCTGCAGGGTTACGAGCACGCCGGCGACATGCTGGTCGTCTACCTGCCGAAGGAAAAAATCCTGGCGGAGCCGGATGCGTACACGCCACCGGCGCCGAACGCCTCGCTGAGCTCGCCGGCCGTGGCGTATGCGAAGGCCCTCCACGCCAACATTCAGCGCCTGAAGCTGGATGTGCAGGTGATCGCGCCCTTCCACGGCAACCGGAAGAGCGACGTCGCGGAGCTCGCCAAGCTGGCAGGCGTGAACGCGACCAATTGATCCGGCGGGTCCGCTGCGCGGAACCCGCCCTACTACGGGCAATCGATCGAGTACGTAGGCCGGGTTCCGCGTAGCGGACCCGGCTACAACTTTCGCAACCGCACCTTCCGTACCGCGTGATCGCGCCCCTTCTCGAGAATGAGATGGGCGCGGTCGCGCGTCGGCAGCACGTTTTCCCGCAAGTTCACCAGATTGATCGACTGCCACAGCCGCCTGGCCGTGGCCTGCGCTTCCGCCATCGTCAGATCCGCGTAGCGATGGAAATACGACGACGGGTTGCGGAAGACCGTCTCGCGCAGCGCCATGAACCGCTCGACATACCACTGCTCGATGTCCGCGTCGTTCGCGTCCACGTAAATCGAGAAATCGAAGAAGTCCGACACGAACATCGGCGCCCCGCTCCCCGTCTGCAGCACGTTCAAGCCCTCGACAATGACGATGTCGGGCTGACGGATGGCGATCTGCTCACCCTCGACGACGTCGTAGGACAGGTGGGAATAGACCGGTGCGAAGACCTCCGGCGCGCCTGACTTCAGATCTGCCATGAAGCGAAGCAGCCGCCTGACGTCGTAGCTCTCCGGAAAACCCTTCCGGTCCATCAACCCTCGCGCCTCGAGCACGCGCCCCGGCAGCAGGAAGCCGTCTGTCGTAATCAGGTCAACCTGCGGGTGCGTCGGCCAGCGCGACAGCAACGCCTGGAGGACGCGCGAGGTGGTGCTCTTCCCCACCGCCACGCTGCCGGCCAGGCCGATGACGTAGGGGACGCGCGGCGCCTGAGAGCCGACAAACGTCGCCGTGGCGGCGTGCAGGGTTTGCGTGGCGCCGACGTACAGGTTCAGGAGGCGTGAAAGCGGCAGATAGATGTCGGCGACTTCATCGAGCGACATCGGGTCGTTGAGGCCGACCAGACCGCGCAGCTGCGCTTCCGACAACGGCAGCGGCGTCGCCGCGCCCAGCCGCGCCCACTGCGCACGGGTGAACTCGACGAACCGCGAGACCTCGACGCCGGAACCCGTCTCGGACACGGCTACATCCTAGCGCGCGCAATGCTCGGGCGCATTGCGGTTCTGTGTTCTGAGTTCTGACCGGGTTCGCGTTCTTCTGTTCGGGTTCTTCACAGCCGGAACATCAGCGAGAGCGCCATCGCAAATCCCACGACGATGACGATGCGGCGGACGGCGGTGCGGCCGATGCGGCGGGCAATGTGGGCGCCGGCAATGCCTCCGGTCATTGCGCCGGCGGCGAGGTAGGCGGCATCCGGCCAGTACACCAGGCCGGCGACGGCAAAATACACGGCCGCCACGACGTTGATGCAGGTCGCCAGCAGGTTCTTGAGCCCGTTCATCCGGTGAATGTCGGTGTGACCCATCAGGCTGAGCGCCGCAAGCATCAGGATCCCGATGCCAGCGCCGAAGTAGCCGCCGTACAACGCCACTCCGAGCTGAAAGAACATCGTCCACGACAGCCAGTGCGACCGGGAGGCATGGGCGGCCGACAGATTGAACCTGCGCTGGATCGGCTCCTGCGCCATGAACAGGCACGTGGCGAAGAGGATCAGGAACGGGACGAGCCGATCGAAGACGTCGCTCGGCGTGTACGCCAGCAGCACCGCTCCGGCGATGCTGCCGATGACACTCGGGACAATCAGCGCGTACACGCGCGGATCGACCCCGCGCAGTTCACGGCGATATCCCCAGGCGCTCCCCAACGTGCCCGTCCAGATCGCAACCGTATTGGTTGCATTCGCTGTGATCGGGGGGATGCCCAGCCAGATCATTGTCGGGAACGACACGAGCATGCCGCCCCCCGCCACAGAGTTGATACCCCCGGCGATCAGGGCGGAGCCAAAGACCAGCGTCTCGTGCATGCTTTCGCAGAATAGCCGAAGCCCGGCACGCCATTCGCTAGTCAGCTGCTGAATCAGACCGCCCAATGCGAGATCATGGGGAAATCGTGGCTATAAGTGTGTGCCGGCCGAGCGGCCGATTACCGGGCGCGAAAGGCGTTTCCTGCCTTGTCGCGGGCGTGCTGCTGGTGTGCGTCATTGCGTGCGGGTCCGGCGACTCGTCTCCGGCGGCGCCGTCTCCGGTACCGGTGCCTGCCCCGCTGCCTATCCCGACGCCAGCTCCCGCACCGACGCCCACGCCAGCCCCGGCACCGCCATCAGTGCGAGTCGTCACGATTACGGCGAGCGGTGTAAACCCTGGCGACGTGCAGACTGCCGTCGGCACTCGCGTGATGTTCGTCAACAACGACACGATTGCGCACGACATCATGGGTGGGCCGGATCCCACGCGTCCTGACTGTCACGAAATCGATTCAGTTGGGTTTCTCTCGCCTGGTCAGAGCCGGCAGACCGCGCCGTTCGAACGGGCACGGCTCTGCGAGTACCATGACCACTCGTATCATTCGACCATCTTCAACGGTCGGATTCTGATCCAATGACCGCGGTCCGGCTTCAGACCACTGCTGCGCTGCTTGTTGTCGGGCTCGTTGCCGCGCGCACCGACGCATGGGCGCAAGACGATCATGCCGCGCACGCCGCACCGGCGCCGCAGGCCGCAGCCGTCGCACTGCCGCAGTGGCAGTGGATAGTCGACTCGAACGCGTTCCTAGGTTTCAACTACCAGTACCGCAAGTTCCGCGACTTCAATGCGTTTGAATCGCAGAACTGGGTGATGGCCACGGGGCGTCGCGCCGCCGCGCGCGGAACGGTCGTCGTCTCGTCGATGCTGTCGCTCGAAGCGCTGACGCTGCGCGACATCGGCTCACCCCAGGTCTTCCAGACCGGCGAGACGTTCCGGCGCGCGCCGCTCGTCGACTACCAGCATCCGCACGATTTCTTCATGGGGCTCGGCGCCCAGTACTCCCGGCCGCTGGGTCGAACCACGATCCTGGGGGCCGTTGAGCTTGTGGGATCACCATCGATCGGGCCACTTGTGTTCATGCATCGCCCGTCGGCCCTGGAAAACCCACAGGCGCCGTTATCGCACCACTACATGGATTCGACGCACATCACGCCCGGCGTCGTGCGCGGGGGCGTCGCCGCCGGCGACTGGCGGGCCGAGGCATCGTGGTTCAGGGGGCGGGAGCCGGACGAAAACCGCCTCGACATCGACCTCGGCGCGCTCGATTCGACCGCTGCGCGGCTGTCGTGGAACCGCGGTCCCTGGTCGGCACAGGTCTCTGGCGCGATGCTCACGCAGCCGGAACTGCTTGCGCCATATGACGCGCGAAAACTGACGGCATCGGTCGCCTACTCGGCCGGCGACGATACCCGGGGCATCGCCTGGCTGGCGTCATTCGGCCAGAACCGCGAGGTCCACGGCAACCTCGAAGCGTATCTGTTCGAGGCCAACGTCCGCGCCAGTGCCACGACGACGGTCTATACCCGCGTCGAATCGGTCGCCAAGAGCATCCTTGATGCGGGATTTCATCCGCCCAACGCATTCCATCGTCACCGTCAGTCACAGGTCGGCGCGCTGACGGTCGGCTACGTGCGCGACGTCCTGCGCACCCGGGCTGGCGGGTTCGGCGCAGGCGTCGATGTGACCGGCTATCTCGTGCCTTCAAACCTCGACGAGCCCTACGGGTCGCCGTTCTCTTTCCACATGTTCCTCAGGTATCGCGCGCCGCGGCCCTCTGCCGACGCGCCCGTTCATGTACACTGATTCAATGACGCGCGTCCGCCGTGTTGCGGCACCGATTACGGCGATCTGGCTGCTCATCCAGACGTCGACGCTCGTCGTTTTGCCGGGCGTCTTCTACGCCGGCTCTCGCCACGCTCCGATCGAATGCACGTGTGTGCACGACGGCAATCATCGCGACTGCCCGATGCACCACGCGTCCCCGATGGGCGCCCGAATTTGTTTCCAGGCAACTGACTGTACCGGCTTCGCCGTCCTGGGCTCAATGTTCGGGCATCTGGGCGTTGTCCCAAGCCCGCTCGACACGCTTGACGTGACGCCCCCGCCACTCGCGGGCCACTGGGACGCACCGTCGCATCACCACACCCTCGCACCGCCTACGCCTCCGCCGCCCAGAGCCTGACACCTCACAGTCCGCATGCTTCCAGGGCACAGGTGTGCCTCGGAGGTGGCTGTCCTGCGTTGGAGGTGTTCCATGAAACGAGTGCGATGTCTTGCCCTGGCGGTGGGGCTGTTGACCGGGGCCGACAGTGCGTCGGCACAACAGACGGTTGACTATGCGAGTTTGAGCGGCCGCGTCACCGACCAATCGGGCGGTGTTGTTGCGGGAGCGGCTGTGTCCGCCCGTCATGCCGAGACCAACGTGGTCCGATCCGCCACCACCGACGAGGACGGGCGCTTCAGGTTCCCGTACTTGCGGATCGGCACGTATCGGATCAGCGTGGTGCAACCGGGGTTCAGCGAAGTGACCCGCGTCGTGACATTGACTGTTGCGGCGGCCGTGGACTTGCCCGTGCTGCTTCCGGTCAGCGGCGTCGATGCCGTCGTCACGGTCTCGGCGGAGGCGCCGGTTATCGAAACCGCCCGGAGTCAGATCGCTGGAACCGTGCTGCAGTCGGAGGTGAGTGACCTTCCTTTGAACGGCCGGCAGTTTCTCGACGTGGCGCTGCTCGTGCCGGGAGTGTCACCGACGAATGTCGCCAGCACCCAGCTGTTCCCGGAAACGTCGGCGGTCCCTGGCGCGAGCCTCTCCGTGGCCAGCCAGCGAAACCTGTCGAACAACTTCATCGTCGACGGCCTTTCTGCGAACGATGACGCAGCGGGACTGAGCGGGATTACGTATGGGGTCGATGCGATCGAGCAGTTCCAGGTGGTGACGTCCGGCGGGCAGGCGGAGCTTGGCCGCGCGCTCGGTGGCTACGTCAACATCGTGACGAAGAGCGGCACCAACGCCGTTCGGGGCGACCTCTACGGCTATCTGCGCGACGATCGCTTCAATGCCGCGAATGCCCTTTCCGGCGACAGGCTGCCGATGCACCAGCGGCAATTCGGCGCGAGCGTCGGAGGGCCAATCACGCGGGACCGGACGTTCTATTTCGCCAACGTCGAGCGGCGGCAGCTCGACCAGTCGGGCCTCGTCACAATTTCCGAGGCTAACGTCGACGCGATCAATGCGAGGCTCGCGGCCGTGGGCTACGTGGGCCCGCGCATTACCACCGGCACCTACTCGAATCCGCTGCATTCGACCAACCTGCTGGGCAAGGTCGATCATCAGGCCAGCGGGCGCGACCAGGTGACGGTCCGCTACAGTCTGTACGACGCGGATTCGGAGAACTCCCGCAATGCCGGCGGCCTGAACGCGCCGAGCGCTTCGTCGGCGCTCGATAACATGGACCAGGCCGTCGCCGTGAGCAACGCGCTCGCGGTGTCATCCCGGACGGTGTTTGAGACTCGCGCCCAGTTCGCTCACAGCGACCTGCAGGCGCCGCCGACGGATCCGATCGGCCCCGCCGTGAGCATCGCTGGCGTCGCCTCATTCGGACGTCTGTCGAACAGTCCGACCGGCCGCCTGAACCGGCTGTCCCAGGTTGTCGCCAACCTGTCGCACCAGGCGGGCGGGCATGCGTTCCGAGTCGGAGTCGACTTTCTCCACAACGACAACTTGATTGTGTTTCCGCGAGCAGTCGGGGGGACCTATACGTTCTCATCGCTGGCGAATTTCATCGCCGGCACATATAACAACGCCGGTTTTACGCAAACGTTCGGCGCCACCGACGTCGAGCAGACAAATCCCAACGTCGGCGTGTACGGGCAGGACGAGTGGAAGCTGCTTCCGACACTCACGTTGAACCTGGGGTTGCGGTATGACCTGCAGTTCCTGGAGACGATCAACACCGACACGAACAACGTCTCGCCGCGGGTTGGGATGGCGTGGTCGCCCTTCGACGCAGGGGCGACCGTCGTGCGTGGCAGCGCCGGACTCTTCTACGATCGCGTCCCGCTGCGCGCCCTTGCCAATGCCCTGCTGTCGGCGGGCAACTCCACCGGCCTCGGCCAGTTGCGCCAGATCGGCGTGAGCCTGTCCCCGGCCCAGGCTGGAGCGCCTGCCTTCCCCACCGTGCTGCCCGGCGTGGTGCCGTCGGTCACACTGCCGAACCTCGCGACCATGGACCGTAATCTGCAAAACGCCTACTCGCAACAAGCCAGCGTTGAAGTCGAGCAGCAGCTTCGCGGCCGGATGACAGTGGGCCTGACCTATCAGTACTTGCGAGCGCGGAACCTGCTGATGTCCATCAATCAGAATGTACCGACGTGTGTGGCCGCGGGGATCAACAATGGCTGCCGGCCGGATCCCAACTACGCGAACAACGCTCAGTCGTCGTCGGCGGGACGGTCGAACTACCACGGCCTTCACCTGTCGGTGGTCCAGCGCCCGGCGCGCTGGGGCCACTACCGGGTTTCGTACGCCCTGTCGAAATCGATGAACAACCTCGGCGAGTTCTTCTTCAGCACGCCGATCGACCCCTTCGATCTGTCGAAGGACTGGGGACGGTCCGACGACGACCAGCGTCATCGGCTCGTCATCAGTGGAAGCATTCAGTCGACGAGTGGGGCGGCCTCCACAACGTGGGAGCGGATTCGGCGCGGATTCCAGGTGAGCGGCATGCTCCAGGCCTACTCGGCGCTGCCCATGAACATTACCTCCGGCGTGACGACGATCCAGGCGACCGCGGGCCGGCCCGTCGTGAACGGCGCATTTATCGAACGCAACGCGGGCACAGGCGCCAGCTTCTTCAGCGTGAGCGCCCGTATCAGCCGTGTGTTCCAGGCAGGTCGCCGTGCCGAACTCGAAGCGCTGGTCGAAGCGTTCAACCTGACGAACCACAAAAACGTGCTGACGAGGAACGCCAACTTCGGCGCCGGCGCATATCCATCGAATCCGGCCGCGACGTTCGGCGATATCACCGCCGTCGGCGATCCGCGCACGCTTCAGTTCGGCCTGCGCGTCAGGTTCTGAGCCGCCGTCGTCAGCGACCGTCCACTTCAACGGGCGGCCAAGCAACCATGTCCTGACGCTTCGCGAAATGAAGCAGCGGCGCCATCGCCGGCAGCCGGAGGCCCGCGGCATCGGCCATCGTGTTCACGTCGATCGTGGCTTCCGCGGCCTGCAGCGCCCATCGCGGGTGATGAATCTCCAGTCGGCGCAACGCGAGCGCGTCGTTCACTGTATACAGGCATTACCGTTCGGTCAGAAAGTAGTCGAGCGAGCCTAGCTGGGCGGCGAACACGGGCCCGGTCGGACGGTAGCGGCCGACAAAGGCCGCCTCTGCCCTGTTAGTCGGGGCGCGGCGACTCGAATACCGCACCCATCCCGCGTCGGCCGCGACATCCATCGTCGCCCGGTAATACGGAAGGTCGAACATCGCGCGGGCGATGCCCACGGCAACAGGGTTCGCCGCGTCGAGACTGAAGAAATAGACTCCCGGCTTCGAGCCGACACGGACGTAGGTTCGAACGTTCAGCTCCGCAAACGCAGATACCCAGGGCACCGCCGGCACGCCGCGGGGCGCGACGTTCGTCATATGAAACGGAACGATGCCGACCCAGGCTTGCCCGTCGAAGACGTCGAGTTCGAGGCCGGCCGGCAGGCGCCGGCGCAGCGTCTCGGCGTCGATCGGCCAATGGGCAAACAGCAGGTCGTGCCAGCTCTGCGTCATGATCCATGGCCCGTCGGGCATTGGCCACGGCCGATGCGCCAGCTCGTCAGTGATGTCCGACGGGAAGTCGTTCTGCCGCATGAGCTGAGCCATTTTGCGCCATCTTCCGGCGTGATATGCTCCCGCGAAATCTCCTGGAGGCAAGCGCATGAGTCAAGTGAATCCGAAAGAACTCCATCCGGAAGTCTGGAAGCTTTTCGATCGGTACGTGCACGGGCTGATCGACCGGCGTGGCTTCCTCGACGGTACCGCGAAGTACGCCGTCGGAGGCATGACCGCCGTCGGCATTCTCGAGGCGCTGGCGCCGAATTACGCCGAAGCCCAAATACAGGTGCAGCCGAATGATTCGCGCGTCAAGACCGAGCGGATCGACGTGAAGTCGCCAGACGGGCACGGCACGATCAAGGCGTTGCTGGCGCGGCCCGCCAACGCCACCGGCCGCATCCCGGCCGTCGTCGTCATCCACGAAAACCGCGGCCTGAACCCGCACATCGAAGACGTCGTCCGCCGCGCGGCGGTCGCCGGCTTCATGGCGATCGGGCCTGATGCGCTCACATCCGTTGGCGGCTATCCCGGTACGGACGAGGCGGGCGCAGAACTACAGCGCAAGGTCGACCCGCAGAAGATGATGGCCGACTTCGTCGCGACCGCCCGTTATGTCAAAGACCGTCCCGACAGCACCGGCCGCCTTGGCGTGACCGGCTTCTGCTTCGGCGGCGGCGTCGCCAACAACCTGGCCGTGCAGCTCGGTCCGGATATGCACGCGAGCGTGCCCTACTACGGTGGGCAGCCGCGGACGGAAGACGTGCCGAAGATCAAGGCGGCCATGCTGATTCAGTACGCGGCTGACGACGAGCGTATCAACGCCGGATGGCCGGCGTACGAGGCGGCGCTCAAGGCGAACAAGATCAACTATCAGCAGTTCACCTACCCGGGCACGCAGCACGGGTTCCACAACGACACGACACCGCGGTTCAACAAGGAAGCCGCGGCGCTGTCGTGGCAGCGCACCGTCGACCACTTCAACAAGTATCTGAAGACGACGTAGCGACACAAACACCGGGTGTCCTCATTTCGAGGGCACCCGGTTTTTCGGTCCGTCCCTTGCAGGCCTCGCGCCGGAGGTCACACATGGTCCCCCCGCCCGCCGCGGCATCCAGTTCGGCCCACGTCCTCTCGCTCGTAAAACCAGCCACCACGCTTCGCCGCGACGATATTGAAGGGCTGGCGGCTGCGCTGCTCGATCTCGGCGGTGGGTATGAGTCTGCCCTGCGGACAGTCCTGACGGTGCAACGCCTGCTCGAACGCGTGCGCAAGTCCGAGGACGTGTCTCCCGAATGCGCGCTGCTGCTGCAGGAGATGTCCCGGCAGATCGCGGAACTTACCGAGGGCAACACCGCCATGACCGAATGCCTGGACGCCGTCAGCGGCCGCTTGTCGGCCATGAAAGGTGACCGCGGCGAGTAGCTCGGCTACACTGGCACGGCCCCGAAGGCTATGTGCCCCTGACCAACGCCAACCCTCCTGTTCATTCCAGCGAAGCTTCCCTCGAACGCGTACTCGCCGTCCGGCAGCTGACAACGGCAATCGTAAACACGACAGTCGGCGCCGGAATTTTTGTGATCCCGGCTCTGGTGTCTCGAGACCTTGGCGCCGCCGCGCCGATCGCATTCCTGCTGTGCGCGGGCATCATGGGATGCGTCACGACCAGCCTGGCGATGAGCGGCAGCCGCGTCGCCATTACCGGCGGCATCTATGCCTACGTCGAGGTCGCCTTCGGTCCATTTGTAGGCTTCCTTGCCGGCGTGCTGCAATGGCTCACATGCCTGCTGGCGGTCTCGGGAGTCGCCAGCGCGCTGCTCGATCAGCTCGCGGTGATCAGCCCGGACGCCGCGACGAGAGTGCTCCAGGTAGGGGAGCTCTCGCTGATCCTCGCCGCGCTGGCGTGGCTCAATGCCCGTGGTGTGCGCCCCGGGACACGCCTGATCGAGGGCATCACGTTCGGCAAGCTGGTCCCGCTGCTCGTCTTCGTCGGCGTGGGGGTCTTCTTCGTGGATCCGGCGGCGATCATCTGGCCGGGACTGCCGTCCGGCGATGCGCTGGGCCGCAGCGTACTGCTCCTGATTTTTGCGTATGCCGGAGTCGAAGTCGCACTGGCGCCCAGCGGCGAGGTGCGGAATCCGGCCCGGACAGTGCCCCGGGCCGTGTTCCTGGCGCTTGCCGTGACGACGGCGTTGTATATCGCCATTCAGCTGGTGGCACAGGGTGTCTCCGGTCCGGCGCTAGGGCAGGAGACCGATGCGCCGCTGGCGGGAGCGGCGGGCCGATTCCTTGGCCGTGCAGGGGTCACGCTGATGCTTGTCGGCGCCGTCTGCTCGATGTTCGGGTACATGTGCGGCGACATGCTGAGTACCCCCAGGAGCCTGTACGCCCTCGCCCGCGACGGGTTCCTGCCGGCCGTCTTCGCACGCATCCATCCGGTCAACCGCACGCCGGCGGTCGCCATCTGGACCCATGCCGCACTGGTGCTGGCATTTGCGAGCACGAACACGTTTCAAGTCCTCGCCATTATCGGCAACGTCGGGCTCCTGATCCTGTATTCGCTGGCATGCGCCGCCGCGCTCGAACTCGCGCGCCGCGACGTCCGGACCGACGGACGGCCGTTCGCACCATCCGGCGCCTGGATCGGGCCCGTGATGGGGCTCCTGCTGATGTTGTGGATCCTGTCCACGGCAACGCCATTGGAGCTGGCGGTGACCGCTGGCGTCCTCATCGTCGCTTCGCTGGCCTACGCCGTCCGGGCGCGGCGCCTCCGTTGAAGGAAGCCCGGGCCGTAGATAATTGACACGCATGAGATTGCGGTTCCCCTGGGTCGTCTGTGCCTTTGCCGTTGGCCTGTCACTGACGGCGGCACCCGCGGCGCCCCAGGATGTCGAGGTCGACGTCGAAGCCATTCAGGCGACCAAACGCGTGACCGCCGTCCGCATCTCGGAACCGATCGTGATCGACGGCGCGCTCGACGAGGCCGCCTGGGCACTGGCCGAGCCGGCGGTTGACTTCTACCAGCAGTTCCCCGACGAGTTCGCCCCCGCCAGCGAGCGCAGCGAAGTGCGGTTTCTCTACGACTCCGAGATGCTCTACATCGGCGCGATGCTGTACGACGATGAGCCGAACCGGCTGATCATCGACTCGCTGCGGCGCGACTTCTCGAACTTCCAGAGCGATTCGTTCCTGGTCGTCTTCGACACATTCCTCGATCGGCGCAACGGGTACGGGTTCAACACCAACGCCGCAGGCGCGCAGCGCGACGTGCAGTCCACCGAGAACGGCCGGCGCAACGATGCCAACTGGAACGGCGCCTGGTTCACCCGCTCGAGGGTGCTCGAGAACGGCTGGACCACGGAGATCGCCGTGCCGTTCAAGACGCTGCGCTTTCCGCCGGGCACCCTGCAGGAGTGGGGCCTCCAGATGCAGCGCATCATCCGGCGCAGGAATGAATACGCCACCTGGTCGCCCGTCCCGCGCCAGTTTTCGCATTACTCCGTCAGCTACGCCGGACGGCTGACCGGCATCACCGGCGTCGAGAGCGGCAGCGATCTGCGGATCACGCCGTTTACCAGCGGCCAGTTCACGACCGGGTCGCCCGGCGCGCGCGGGTGGGACGGCGATGGGGACGCCGGCATCGACCTGAAATGGGGTGTCACGTCATCGCTGCTGCTCGATGCGAGCTATCGCACCGACTTCTCCCAGGTCGAGGCCGACGAGCAGCAGATCAACCTGACGCGTTTCAGTCTCTTCTTTCCGGAGAAGCGGCAGTTCTTCCTGGAGAGCCCGGCGAGCTTCCAGGTCGGCCTCGGCCAGGTCGAAGCCCAGCGCCGCGACCTGGTCCCGTTTTTCACCCGCAGAATCGGACTCTCCTCGTCGGGTCAGCCGATTCCCGTCATCGGCGGCCTGCGATTGACCGGCCGCGCCGCCGGCAGCGGCATCGGGCTGCTGTCGATGCAGACCGACGACTTCGACGGCGATCCCGGCGCCAACTTTACCGCCGCGCGCGTGAGCCGGAACCTGACCAGCACCGCCACCGCCGGCGCCTTCTACTTCGGCCGGGAAACGACCGGCAGCGGCAGCTTCAACCGGGTCACGGGCGCCGAGCTCCGGCTCGCGCCAAGGCCGGCGCTGGAGATCGAAGCATTCGCCATGCGCAGCGAAACAGATGGAGAAGCCGGCGACTGGGCCGGACGTACCAGCCTCCTGGTCGATACGAACGCGAACCGTGGACGCCTCGGCCTGGTCCACATCGGCGACGCCTTCCGTCACGATCTCGGGTTCGTCCGCCGCCGGGGCATCGCCACGCTGTTCGGGGGATACGAGCGCGTGTTTCGGCCGGCTAATACCAGCGCGCGCATCCGTGAGCACACGCTGGGCGCCGACTTCGACGCCACCGGTGACGACCACTACGACCAGTCGCTCACGCGCATCGGCGGGCTGACCTACGGACTGCAGTTCCGCGACGGCGCCACGCTGAACGCGAGGGTCAACACGACCTACGAGCGGCTGGACGCGGCGTTCAGCGTCGGCCCCGGCCTGCGCATCGACGCCGGCGAGCACACGTTCGACA
Organism: uncultured Acidobacteriota bacterium; assembly: GCA_963750995.1. Classification (GTDB taxonomy): domain Bacteria; phylum Acidobacteriota; class Vicinamibacteria; order Vicinamibacterales; family UBA2999; genus CAVVST01. The sequence goes on from CAVVST010000002.1 coordinate 759,419, forward strand.
GCGTCTCGATGGACTACCGGTCGGACCAGAGCGCGACGCTGTCGATCAGCGCCGACATCGAAGCCGGTGAATACTGGACCGGCACCCAGCGAGTGGTGGGCGGCGGGCTGCGCTTCCGGCTCAACGAGCACGTGGCGGCGAGCGCCAACCTCACGCGAAGCATCATCAATCTGCCGCAGGGCGGGTTTGCCGCCAACCTCGAGCGGTTCCGCCTCGACTGGTCGTTCAGCCCGCGCATGTTCCTCAATGCGTTCGTGCAGTACAACGGCGAAGCGGACGCGTGGTTGTCCAATATCCGGTTCAATTTCATTCATCGTCCGCTGAGCGACATCTACGTCGTGTGGAACGAGACGCGCGCTCCCGGCGACGTCCGGCGTGCCCTGATGCTGAAATATACGCACCTGGTGGCGTTCTAACTCCCCTGCCGGTATTGCTATGATCGGATCATGCGCATGCGGCCGCTTCGGCCCTTGTTTCTCGGTCTGGTACTGACCATCACCGGCTGCAGTCCCGGCGTCCCACTCAAGGTCGCGACGCTCCAGCTTGGCAAGTCGTTGAACCCCGACAACAGCGTCGGCACGCACACCACGCGCTTCAAGCCGGACGACACGGTCTACGTCGCGCTGCTCTCGGAGGAGCCTGGCGAGGGCACCGTTACTGTGCGCTGGAGGTTCGGCGGGCAGGTCGTCAGCGAGGCAAAGAAGGACGTGTCCTATATGCGTCCGGCGGCCACCGAGTTCCACCTGCAGAACTCGGGCGGCTTCCCCACTGGCGAGTATCGCGTCGATATCCTTGTGAACGGCGAGCCGGCCGGCAGCCGTGAGTTCAGAGTGGAAGGCTGAAAGACAATTGACGAATTGACGGATCTACGAATTTACGAAATGACGAAATTCGTCAATCCGTAAATTCGTCAATCCGTCAATGCTCGGATCGCTTACTTCGCTCTCGGATCCCTCGGATCGAGGAGGCCATCCGTCGCCCTGATCTGGGCGCCCATCACGAGATTGATCAGCCCGTAGTTCTGTTCGTGACAGGCGAACTCGTACAGTGGGGGAGGGATCCTCGGCAGCGGCGCCTCGCCCGACCACGGAGCTGTCCAGGTGTTCGGATCGGTAATGGTGTACTCGTAGCGAAGGGTATTCGCGTCGACCACGCTGATGCGTTCGACGACCCGCGCCGCTACAGTGGCGCCCTGGAAGCTCGCTGCGCCCCGTTGATTCAGATTGGTGGTCTCGACCACCAGCGTATTGCCTTCCCATCGAGCGCGAGAGTCGCCGTCGTACTGCCTGACTGAGCCCGGGAGGCGCGGCCGCCCGTTCAGCGGGATGATGCGGACGTCGGAATTGGACTGATGCACGATGACGACGTGGTCAGGCGTCTGGAAGATCTGAATCTCGGTGCTCACGCCCGCTGACGTCGCTTCCGTGGAGCCTGGCTGGCCGCCGCGCACGAGCGGCAGCGCGCCGAGTCCAAGAATGCACCGGGTGTACATGTTCTGGAAGATCTCGACGCCGGTCTGATGGTCTCGTTTCCGCGCCAGCGCAGCGGCATCGGCGCGGCGCTGCTGCGCCTCCGGCGTCAGCGCTGGAAGCCGTCCGTTCTGCGGGTCCGTAATCAGGGCCGAGCGCATGTTCGGTCGCACCGGGCTCTGCCACGCCTCCATCCCGAACTCTTTCCAGTCGTAATGCACGACGGCGGGATCCGCGCTGGCGTCAGTGTCCACCTGCTTCTGGAACGCGGCGATCGCCTCGTCCGCCGTGTACAACGGCTTCTCGATGCCCTGTGGACGCTGCAGCGGCGTGTAGGTGGCGGTGACGTAATACCCCCGCAGGTCCGGATGCCCCCAGGGTGTCTTGGGCGGGCTGGCCAGCGCCGGGGTCGTGGGGTTGTACACCTTGGCCCGTGCCTCCGCCTTCTTCCGCTCGATTTCAGCTTCCCACGCCTTCCCTGCTTCCTCTTCCGTGCGGAATGACGCCTTGCGGGCTGCCTCTTCGATCTCGGTGCGGGACGGCTGGGCGGGCGCCTGGCCGCCCGCGGCCTGGGCGGGAGCCGACAACGTAACCGCCATCACGAACCCCGTAATACCCGACGCGACGACAACGCGCTTATGCATGTGTGAAATCTCCTGATTTCCCAGGTTCATTAGCTTACCAGAGCTTATCTGGGGGCGGTCTGGCTCGCCGCCCTGGGATCTCTGGGGTCGAGGATACCCTCGGTGGCTCTGATCTGCGCGCCCATCACCAGGTTGATCAGGCCGTAATTCTGCTCGTGACACGCGAACTCATAGAGCGGGGGATCGATTCTCGGCAGAGGAGCCTCCACCGACCACGGCCGCGTCCATGTTTTTGGGTCGGTAACCGTGTACTCGTAGCGCAAGGTGTTCGCGTCAACGACGGTGAAGCGCTCCACCAGCTTCAGGGCGTCAGTGGATCCCAGGAAGTTCGTGGCGGGGGCCGGGTCCCTGAAGTTGGTAGTCTCGACGACCAGGGTGTTGCCTTCCCAGCGGCCACGCGCGTCGCCATACCACTGACGCACACTCTGGGGCAGATGCGGACGCCCGTCCAGCGGGATGATTCGAACGTCGGTATTCCGCTGCTGAACGATGACCACGTAGTCCGGAGTCTGAAAGATCTGAGCCTCCGTAGTCACCCCACCAGCACCCGCTGCCGAATCGGAACCCGGGGCACCGCCGTCGATCAGCGGCGCAGCGCCTCCGCCCAGGACGCAGCGCGTGTACAGGTTGCCAAAGATCTGCACGCCGGTCTGCGGGTCCCGCTGACGCCGCTGGGCGGCGGCCTCGGCTCGCCGTTTCTGAGCCTCGGGCGTCAGGGCGGGAATCTTCCCATCCGGGTCCGTAACCAGTCCGGTGCGGAGGTTGGGCCGAACCGGACTCTGCCACGCGTCCATGCCGAATTCTTTCCAGTCGTAATGCACCGTGGCCGGATCCACGCCCGCATCAGACGTGGTCGCGAACCTGAACGCGTTGACCGCCTCCTCTGGCGTATACAGCGCCTTGGCGACTTTCTCGGGCCGCTCCAGGGGCGTGTACATCGCCGTCAGATAGTAGCCTCGTACGTCGGGTGCGCCCCACGGAGTCTTGGGCGGATTCGACATCGCCGGCCTGGCCGGGTCATAGACCCTCTTGATCGCTTCCGCCAGTTTCTTGGCGATCTCGGCTTCCCAGTACGCCATCGCGGCGTCCGCCGAGTGCGGGGACGCCTTGCGGGCAGCCTCCTCGAGCGGCCTCGCGCGAGGGAGCCTGGCCCTGGCCCTGGAGAGCAGCCGGTGCCCCCATCAACATCAGCATCGTTACGAGAGTCAGAGCACCCGACGGCACGAACACTTGCTTGCGCATCTGGCTACCTCCCGAATCGAACGTTTACTTGGCCTTTCTGGGTCCCGGCCGATAGAGTCCAAGCGGGTCGTACATCATCTCTTCTACGAATGGTACACAGTTGAATTCGATGAGCTGCAGATTGGGCTCCAGGCGGCGGTAGATCGGGAAGCTCATTTTCCAGGGCCGCGTGAACACCTTCGGGTCCTCGATGGTGGCCTCATACAGGAGATGGTTCGGGCCGCTGGGCGTCCAGCGCTCGATCACATGCAGCGCATCGCTATGAAAGTTTGCGGCCCGGTCGAACCAGGTGTATTCGTTGAACCCCTTGACGTCGACGACGAGGGTATCGCCATCCCACTTGCCGTTCGACCAGCCCATCCAGGAGTCGACCGGCGCCTCCGAATTCGCGTCCATGTAAATCCAGCGCACCGACCACTTGTACTCGTAGACGATCATGATCTGTTCGCGATTCTGGAAAATCTGAAACGGAAACGGCATGTAGTTCGCGCGCGGCACGCCCGGCCGGTAGCACTGGAGCTCGGGGTCGCCGGAGTCGTACCGGCTCGGATCGTTGGCGACTTTAACGACCATCCGGTTCGCGAACTTCTGTTCCTTGATCTTCAGCGCCTCCGGCCGATAAGGCAGCTCGTTGCCCTCGACGATGCCCATGCCCCCGGGCTGCGCCCCCCACGCCCCCATGACGTTCGCCTTGGGTCCCGCTTGTGCTTCGTGCGCCAGGATGTCCCAGTTCGCGGTATTGAAGGATTGCCAGATCCCGTTCAAATTCGGTTTGCCGTCCTCGGTGCGAGCGACGCCCGCGGAGGAAGGTTTCAACCCGGCCTGAGTCGGAGCTTGCCCCGCGATCGGCATAACCGCAAGCGAGAGCACTCCCGCGGTCACTGCTGCAATCGCCACGCTTTTCAACGGAATCTGCATTGGCTACCTCTGCCCTCCTCAGCACATACCCGAGGATCGACGGCTCATTTAAGGAAACTCCATTAACCCGGCACCGAGAATTCCGTCATGCAGTAGCATATGACGTCACGAGACGTCAACGGATCGCTACATTCCGGCCTAATACCCGACGGCGAGCCCGTCCTTGCGCGGGTCCGACCCTCCCATCAGACACACCTGTGACCGGATCGATTCGCACCGCCTGGTAGCCTCCTACCGCACCGCGTCCGTCCAGCAGCACGTGACCGCGCGCCTGGAGGGACTTCAGCACGGCGGGGGCGATGCCGCTCTCCACCGCCAGCCCTTCTTCTAGGTGGCGCACGCGCGGCGCGTCGCCGGCCTCCTGCACGTCCATGCCGAAGTCGACGACGTTGACGACGATCTGGACGTGGGCTTGCGCCTGATTGTCGCCGCCCATCACGCCGAACGCCATCAACGGCTTGCCGTCCTGCATCAGGAACGCGGGCACGAGCGTGTGCAGCGGCCGCTTACCGGGAGCCAGACGATTCGGATGGCTCTTTTCCAGCGTGAAGCCAAGACCACGGTTGTGCAGCATCACGCCCGTTCCCGGCGTCAGGATGCCGGAACCGAAATCCGAGAACAGCGAGTTGATGAACGAGATGACGTTGCCTCGGCCGTCGGCGGCGGCAAGGTAGACGGTGTCGCCGCGGTCGCGGCCATCGAACAGCGTCCCCGGCAGATACCCCGCTGAGGCGCGGGCGTCGTCGATGTTCCGGCGCCGCGTCGCCGCATAGTCCTTGGAGATGAGGCCCGCGAGCGTAGACGAGGGGACGAGCGCGGGATCGGCGAGGAAGGCGCCGCGATCGGCGAAGGCGATGCGCTTGGCCTCTGTCAGCCGGTGCAGGTAATCCGCACTGTTGTGGCCGAGCGACGCGACGTCGTAGCCCTCGAGAATATTGAGCATCTCGAGGGCAACGAATCCCTGCGTGTTGGGCGGCAACTCGTACAACTCGTAGCCGCGATAGGTCGTGCTGATCGGATCGACCCAGTCGGCGCGGTGAGCGGCGAAGTCGCCGGCGGTCAGGAACCCGCCCCGCTCCTGGTTGTCGCGGGCGATCGCGTCGCCAATCGGGCCCTGGTACAGGGCGTTGCGGCCGTCGCGTGCGATCTGCTCCAGCGTCCGTGCGAGATCAGGGTTGCGGAACACCTCTCCCGGCCGGGGCGCCCGGCCACCCGGGAGAAAGACGGCAGCGGCGTCCCGATCGAGCCTCGGTGCGGCCGCGGCCCACTGGGCGGCAATGATCTCTGACACCGCGAAGCCGTCGCGCGCGTAGCCGATCGCCGGTTCGAGCGCGCGCGCGAGCGTGATGCTCCCGTGCTGCTCGAGGAGCTCGGCCCAGCCAGCGACCGCGCCCGGTACCGTAATCGGATAGACGCCGTCCGCGGGCATCGCCGCGATGCCCTTCGCGATCAGCGCGTCGGCATCCGCGCGCGACCCGGCGCGCCCGCTCGAGTTGAGGCCGTGTAGCCGCCTGGTCCGCGCGTCGTAGACGATCGCGAACACGTCGCCGCCGACGCCGGTCATCGTCGGTTCGACAACCGCCAGGACGGCCGCCGCCGTGATCGCGGCGTCCACGGCGTTCCCGCCGGACTGGAGCACCCGCAGGCCCGCCGCCGAGGCGAGCGGCTGGCTCGTCGCGATGACGCCGTTGCGGGCGAGCACCGGCGAGCGCGTGCCGCGCAAATTACCTGTGGGACGATCGCTCATACCGAAAGTAGGCACAAAGCACAAAGCACAAGGCCCAAGCCACAACGACGTGTGACTTGGGCCTTTGGTGACGTGAGCGTTGTGCCTTGTGACTTGTGCCTTGTTCGTTACCGCGTGGCCGTCTCAGCTGCGGCGTCGTAGATCACGCGGCCGCCGACGATCGTCAGCACCGACTTGATGGTGCGGATCTCTTCGGGCGGCACCGTCAGGTAGTCCTTGTCAGTGATGAACATGTCCGCGAGCTTGCCGGGCGCGATTGATCCCAGGTCGTTCTCACGGAAGACGAAGTACGCGTTGTTCCGCGTGTGGGCGATGAGCGCATCTTCCCGGCTGATCGGATATTTCATGATGACCGGGCCGACGCCGCCGATGACCTTGCCGGTCACGGCCCAGCCGAGCGTGGTGAACGGTCGGAACTGATTCACCTCGAATGCGTCGGTGCCGAAGCCCCAGTGGATGCCGCTGTCCTGGACGGACTTCAGGTTGGGCATGGCGTAGCCCTTTTCACCATGGCGGCGCACGAACGCTGCGCCCGAGATCACGCCGCGGGGATGGATGGCGACATACATCCCGAGCTTCTTCATCCGTTCGAGCTGGTTGGGCGTCACCTGCTCCATGTGCATGAAAGCCCAGCGCAGGTTCTTGACCGGCACTTCCTTGGCGAACGCTTCGACCTGCTTGAGCTGCTCCTCGATCGTCCACTCCATCGTAGTGTGAATGATCGCGGTGATGTTGTTCTGGGCGGCCGCCTTCGCCATGCGGCCCCACTCGGTCCAGGTTTCGGCGGGCATGGTGGGCTTGGTGTCGTAGACGTTGTCGGTGGCGTTGACGAACCGTTCGCCCCAGTTGACCTTGTCCAGCCAGGCGTCGCCCTGGAAGTAGCGCAGCTTCGGCATCTCGGCGATCGCCTGATCGACGGTGCGGCCGCCGCCGGTGGACGTGAGGAAGCAGAAGAACCGCATCATCCCCTTGCCCGAATCGGCCCACTGGCGGTATTCCTTCTCGTAGTCGCAGCTGCCGGCCGACGAGGTGAGGCCGGCCATCGCAAAGTCCTTCAGCATCTGCGTGCTGCTCGACTCGAAGATGTTGGTCGGCAGGTTCTTGAGGAACCCGGCAGCGTTCCGGAGGCGCCCGCCGACGGCATCGCTGTCGACGATCCCGGTGGCGCGTCCGCTCGCGTCCCGTTTGATGGCGGCATCGGTCATCTTCTCCATGCCGGTCATCTCGATCGCCTTGCTATTCAGGTAATACGCCTCGCGCGTGAACTGCAGGAAGACCGGGTTGTTCGGGGCAACCTTGTCGAGCTCGTCGCGCGTGGGCGCGCTCGAATCGTCGCGGAACTGGTCAGGCGCCCAGCCGCCCAGCGTATAAATCCAGACGTTCGGCCCGCGCTGCTTGGCGCGCGCCTGGATCATCGCCCACGCCTGCTTGCGGGTGTCCACGCCGTCCAGCCGAAGCTCCTCGGTCCAGTAGGCGCCCTCCTCCTGGAAGTGCGCGTGGTTGTCGATGAAGCCCGGCATCAGTGAGCGCCCGCGCAGGTCGATGCGGCGGGTATTTGGCCCGGCGAGCGCATTGATCTGCTGGTTCGTCCCGACCGCCACAATGCGGTCGCCCCGGATCGCCACCGCCTGCGCGATCGAAAACCTGTTGTCGACGGTGATGACCTTGCCGTTCGTCAGCACCATGTCGGCACCGGGCTGCTGGGCCTTCACCAGCATCGACGGGCCAGCGATCGCCAGCACCACGGCGAAGCCCAACGGTTTCCATGTACGTCTCATTGCAGTCCTCCCAGGCGGACCTCAAGGTCCGCCTATACGACACAAAGGTTCTACCGCTGGGCCGTGCTCCGGCCCGGGAAATTTGCCACATTCCGGGCCGCGCCTGTCAGCTCCAGGATGTGCATGCCGGTGTTCGCGCGATCGACGGCGTAGACGTAACCGCGGTCGTCGACCTCGACGTTGTTCGTCTGGATCGCGATCTTGCACCGCTCGGCCGCACCCTCGCCGACGCAACGCTTATCGGTGTTCGGCGTCGTCGCAGGAATGTAATAGCCGATTTCCTTGAGGTTGTACGGGTCGCGGATGTCGAGCACCCGGATGCCGGCGTTGAAGTAGGTCACGAACAGGACGCGCCCGTAGTAGATCGGCGTGTTGTTCTCCTGCGACGCATGGGCGCCGAAGCGGCCGCCGCGCTCGCAGAAGTTGCCGCTCGTCTCGGGCACCGTCCAGGTGGACGCGTTGACCGGCGTCTTCTCGAAGGTGATGTCCATCATCCGGACGATCTGCCGCGGCTCGAGGCACTCCTCGTTGGTGGTCTCGCTGACAACCGCCAGGAAGTCGCGATGCGCCTGCGACGCCGGTAGCGGAATCCGGTCGCCGTGATCATGCGGATCCGGCCGGGGCGCGTTGGCCGGCGGCTTCTGCTTCGCGAATTCGGCGAGGCTCATGCCGAGCAGCGGCAGCGCGGTATGCGCACCGGCGTCGGGCGGCAGGTCGACCCGCGGAGATCTGTGGATACAGGAGGTTGGCTTCGGTCGGCTCCTTCGGCCCGTTCAGCAGCTTGTCGCGATCGACGATCTGAATGATGCCCGCGCGTCCGGTGCCGTGCGCGAAGTAGACGCGATTCGCCTTCGGACCGAGGGAGATCGGGCCGTGGAGTTCGGTCGGCACCGGACCGGTCGAGCCCGGCTGCTGTCCGACGATGCCGTAGTCGCGAATGAAGACCGGCGCGGCCGGGTTGCTCAAGTCGTAGATCTTGGTCATCCGGCGCGTGCGCCAGGCAGGGTCGCCCGAGACGAGGTAGGCAATACCTGTGTCGCACTCCCACTCGTTCTTATGGGTGTTGCGCAGGCCGCTCACGATGGTCGTGATCTTGACCGGCTTCTCCGGGGTCGTGACGTCCCACATCTCGTGGCCGGAGTTGCCGTACGAGCGCAGCAGGTACACCTTGCTGCGATCCGCGCGTGGCAGGGTGCTGCCGTTGCAGACGCGGGTCATCTGCGCGCCGCCGCCTTCGCCCTCGCCCGCTTCGCCGGGAACATGCACCAGGTACCGCGGGCTCCGCGGATTGGTGACGTCGACGATCGACGTGCCGTTCGGCTCCACCTGCTTGGTCTGCGGATTCATCATCCGGCCGCCGTGGTGACCGATGTACGCGATGTAGCGGTCGCCGTGCTTGTGGATCGTCGGCTGGTATGCAGTACGTGCCTGCAGGTCGTTGTGGGACAGCAGCGCGACATCACGGGAATCCGACCCGTGCTGGGCGCCGATGCCGCTCCCCAGCGCGACGGCCAGGGCGGCAACGCCGAAATGCCAACGTGTCATGTGACTTCTCCCTCATGAAATTGAATGCGTCAGACCCGTTGCACGCGAAAAAAAGCGATTGGGATGCGATGCGCTTATAGAGCAGAAATTCAAGCGTGTCAAATATATACAGGTTGCTGGCCGGTGGGTAGTGGTTAGCGGTTGGAGGTCGGATGGTGGCTGGTTAGCCGAACAGGATCCAGCATAGCCCGGCGCCGACCACGGCCATTGAGAGTCCCCACACCAGCAACCCGTTGAACAGCGCGCGGGCGTCGCTGCCGGCGGGGGCACCGGCGAGGAACAGCGCCCCCACGGTCGAAAGCGATGAGAGGTCCACCAGGCTGGCGCCGATGTTCATCGACCAGGCGATCGGCAGTGGTGGAAGGTTGCCGACGCGTTGCGCCAGGTCGGGGACCATCGGCAGGAATGCCGGCAGCACCACGCCCGACGTGCTGCTGTAGACCGACACCACGCCGGTGCCGAAGGCGACCACCGGGGCGATCGTCGCCGGCGTCGAGACGCGCGCCAGCCCGGTGGTGAAGAGATCCAGGCCGCCGGTTTCCTGTAGCATCGCGATGAGGACCGTGACTCCGGTCACCATCAGGATGACGGCCCACGGCATCGCGCGAATCGCCTTCGGCTCATCGACCGTTCGCAGCAGGGTCAGCGTCGCGGCGATGACGAGCGCCGCCAAGCCGACGTTCACGCCGAAACCCGCGACGGACACGATCAGCGCGACGATGCCGCCGACCGTTATCCAGTGGGCGCGCTCGAACGGTCCGGCATGCTCCGGGTCTTCAGCCTGGACCGTGCTGGAATCGCGCCGCAGCAGAAGCCGCCAGCCCCCCAGCACCAGGAACCCGCCGACGCCGACGATCGTGTGCGCGAGCGCGTTGTACGCGTAGGTCTGCCACTCGACCCCGCCGAGGCCAATCCGCTCCATGACGCCGTGAGCGACGATGCCGGTGGGCGCGAACGGCGAGAGGGTGCCGGCCAGCGCGCCGTTGCCCGCCATCACCGCCATTGGCAGCAGCGGAATGCCGGCGCGCATCGCCACCGCCATCGCCGGTCCCGCCAGCAGCGCACTGGCCGGCGTGCCGCCCGCGCCGATCGTCGCGATGCCGAGACCGAGCAGGAAGAACATCACCGGCAGCAGCACGGCCTGCCCCCGGCAGAGGCGCACGGCGCGCGCGGTCATGCGGCCCAGGGTGCCGTTCGTTTCCGCGATTGCGAAGAGGAGCGTCACGCCAACCAGAGTCACCAGCAACTCGGTCGGGAAACCCCTCGAGCACCTGGTTCGGCGACATGCCGCCCAGGTAGACGCCGACGAGCAGCGCCATCGCCATCGACAGTACGCCGACGTTCACGGTCGTCGTACAGCTGAGGGTGACGGCGATGACGAGCGCCGCCACCGAGATCCAGGCGAGGCTCATCGAGCGCCCTGGAGCTGCGTCTTCGGCGTGGCGAGGATGTTCACCAGGGTCGAGATGTCGCCTGCCTCGTCGAGCGAGTCCACGGCGCGCAGTGTGTCGTTCATCGCCTGCTCGGGGAGCACGAGTTCGGCGCAGTCCGTAAACTTCTCGTGGAGCTCCTCGCGCGTGAACGGCCGGTCGGGTCCGCCACGATACCGTTCGTCCGCGTGCTGCACCAGCGTCCGTCCGTCGGCCAGATCGACTTCGACCGTGCTGCGGATCTTCTCGAACCCCTTCGCTTCGATCTCCACGTCGAGAATGTTCTCGCAGCGCGCCATCATCTGCTGCACCGGGGCGCTGCGGACGAATTCGTCGGTGAACTCGTGGATGCCGGCCTTCCGGCGCAGCGCGATCGCCGACACCATGAATGCCGGGCAGAACTTCGCTTCGAGCTCGTTCTGCGCGATCTTGTAGCGGAGCGGATTCAGGATGTTCGAGCCGGCCCGCACCCGGATCGCCTTGATCTGTTCGGGTTTGACGTCGTGTGTCGTCACCAGCGCGCGCATCGCATCCATCATCGGATGCCCGAGCACGCCGCACGGGTACGGCTTGATCGACACGCCCGGGCTCACGATCGTGTACGGATTGCCGAGTTTGCCGACGATCCGGTCTTCGTCCATCCCTTCGCCGAAGCTGAAGACCTGGAAGAATCCCCACGGGCCGTCGAGGCCGTCCTTGCCGCCGGTGAACCCGGCCGCGGCCAGTTCCGCCGCCAGGACGCCGTTCTGCGCGGCGCGCCCGACGTGCAGCGGCTTCGTCATGGTGCCGAAGTTCACGCGAATGCCGGCGCAGAGGCTCGCGCGCGATCGAGAGCATGTGCGCGATCGCTTTCGCGTCGAGGCCGAGGAGCTTCGCCGCAGCCACCGCGGCGCCAAACGTGCCGATCGTGCCCGACGAGTGAAAGCCTTTCTTGTAATGATTGGGATGGATCGACTCGGCGATCTTGCATTCCACTTCGAAGCCGGTGAGGAACGCTTCGAGCACGCGTTCGCCGGACGCCCGCAGCCGCTCGCCCACCGCGAGCGCGGCAGCCAGCGGCGGTATCGTCGGATGCGTCAGCAAGCCGAAGATACGATCCGCGGTCGTCGAGAGCTGGGTGTCATCCCAGTCCATCGCGTGGCCGCTGGCGGCGTTGAGAAACGCCGCCGCGCCGGCGGACGCGCGAAACACCTCCGCGCCGAAGACGGTGGACTCTCCGCCGCCGTCGGTGCGCCTGATGTAATCGCGCAGAATGGTGCTGCCGTCGGTCGTCGATCCGGCGAGCATGACGCCCAGCCCGTCGACGATGCAGCGCCTGGCAAGTTCGGCGGCGTCGGGAGGCACATCCCTCCAGCGCGCGCGGGTGATGAAGTCGACGCAGGCAGCAGTAGAGCGGACGGATTGAGTCATGTCAGGGTAAAGTATCCCGTTGTCCGCGAGGAGCACAACATGTCAGAGCCACGAGAGCTGAGCCGACGCGCCTTTCTGACCGCCGCGACCGTCGGATCGCTCACGGTCTTCAGCCGTGCGCAGGCCCCGGATTTCAAGTTCGCCCAGTACCACAACCAGCTCGAGGACACGCCGCTCCACCGGCGGCTGACGGAGATGTGGGAGGCGGTGCGCAAGGAATCCGGCGGCCGCGTGGACACGCACGTGTACGCCTACAACAACAAGAATCCCGGCAGCGACCCGGCGGTGCTCAAACTGCTCGTCGCCGGCGAGGTGCAGTTCTTCACCCTGATGGGGGGCATCCTCGCGAACGTCGTGCCGGCGGCGAACATTCAGCAGGTGCCGTTCGCCTTCCGCACGGCCGAACAGGCGCACAAGACGGTGGACGGGCCGCTCGGCACCTACCTGCGCGGCGAGATGGCGGCCAAAGGGATCGTCGGCTTCCCGGTGGGCGCGTTCGACAACGGCATGCGCCAAATCGCGGGCCGGACGCGTCCCATCAGGACACCGGCTGACCTCGCCGGCATGAGGATGCGCGTCCCCGACGGCCAGATGTTCGACGACATGGCGCGTGCGCTCGGCGCCGAACCGGTGACCGTCAACAGCGCCGATATCTACACCGCTCTGCAGAAGGGAACGGTCGATGCACAGGAGAATCCACTCGCGTACATGGATTTCTTCAAGCACTACGAGGTCATGAAGTACCTGCAGCATGACGAACCACATGTGGTCGGGCTTCAACATGCTGGGGAACAAGGCCGCATGGGACCGCCTGCCCGCCGACATCCACGCGAGCATCGAACGGAACCTCACCCGCGCCGTGCGCCTGCAGCGCGAGGAACAGCAGAAAGCGAATGCCGCCGCCCGCACTTCGCTTGCCGGCCACGGCCTCGCGTTCAACGAGGTCGATCAGGCGCCCTTCCGCGCCAGGATGACTGGCGTTTACGCGAACTGGAAAAAGATGCTGGGGACCAAAGCCTGGTCATTGCTCGAGGCGCAAACAGGCCGTCTGGGCTGATTCGAACTCCGCCCGATTTCCGGCGTCGCAGTGACGCGCCGGGCTCCGAACGGTCGTCGGCCGCGGGTAAGCTGGCAACGGCAGCCCTGCGTCTCTTCCTTGCGTAGGAACCGTTCTCGTTCGACCGGCGAATCAATATAGTCCGCGCCGGTTGCCGGCAGGCTGGGCTTTGGCCCGTATTTCATCCGATGGACTACGTCAAACCCGGCGGTCGCTCATTCGCCGGGACGCACGCCTGGCGTATACGGGACCGATTCCACTCGAAGCGGACGGTCTGCCTCGACTTTCAACGGGCGGTCGGCTGATTCGTAAATAGCGATCGGTCTTCATAGTTTGCCTCTCTTCAGTACGGAGCATAGCCGCCCGCCGTGATCCGCGGTCCGGCTGAAGCCGGACACTACGTACGAGACGCCGCCAGCCAAAGCCGGCCCCCACGTAGAGTACAAAAAGGCACAAGACACAAAGCCCAAGTCACAACAACGGATTGTGACTTGAACCTTGTGCCTTGTGCCTTGTTCTTCGTTTATCGCGTCACATTCGGCGCGCCGGTGAGCCCAATCGCAATCTTCATGTTTTCAAACGGCACCACACGGCCGTGCACCGGGGCGATCCTGGCGGGATTCAGCTTGAGCCGCTGCACGTTGTCGTAGAGCTGCAGCCCGTATCGGGCGTCCGGTCCGGCGTTCGGGGATCGTCGCCGGGTGGCGGGTTGTAGCCGTCGCCGTACATGAGGATCCGTTCCTTCGGTAAGTACGCAATCAGCGTGGCCGTGTTGTGGCCGCTGTCCTTCAAGTGGTGCAGCTCGATCGTGCGCGAGCCGTCGCTCAGCACGCGCTTGTCGCCGACCGTTTCGATCATCGCGGCCCGGGGCGACGCCGACAGCGCGTCAGGCTCAACCGTGCGCGGCCTGGCCCAGGCCTGGTCGAAGAACGCCTTGTTGACCTCGTGGGTGATCACCGTGATCCCTTCCGCCACGTAGGTGCGGAGCCCGCCGGCATGGTCGTAATGCGCGTGGGTATTGACGACATAGCGGATCGGCTTGGTGGGCACCGCCTTGCGCACAGCCTCGTTGACTGCCATCGATCGCGCCTCGCTGGTGGGGCCTTCCAGCATGACGATGTGATCCGCGAACTCGACGGCCAGGCTGCGCGTGCCAGCCGCATTCAACGACCAGAGGCCTTCTCCGGCTTTCTCGATCTGGACGCTCGGCGCCGCCGGGGCGGGCGCAGCCTGCACGTTTGCCGGCACCGGCAGTGTCACCGGCGCGTTGGGCGTCACGCTGGCGATCGTGATCTCGAGGGTCTCAAACCCGTCCTGCTTTTCGACGATGCGCCGGGGAAATCTGACGCCGGCGAAATCGCCGTAGTCTGAGTAGGTGAGCTCGACGGGCACGTCGCCGACGACCGAGTTCGCCATCAGGTACTCGACGCGATCGACCAGGTTCTGATCGTTGAGCGTGACTTTCACGTCGCGCCCCTCGATCGGGAAGGTGAAGACGTTGCCGGTGGCGGTGACGCCGCTCGCCACTGCCGCCTTGATGACGCCGTGCGGCGTCAGCCACAGCTGCCGGAGGCGCTCGCTGACGGCAGCCGGGTTGGGCGCCGGCTGCGCGCCTCCTTCCGTCCACGCGTACATCCCGCTGACGACCTGGACCGCCCGCTGGTCACCTGCGTACGGCTGTCCGCCGCCGCCGAGCGGCGGATGCTCGCCCTGCGCCCGGACGATGTCGAGCCGCATCGCCGGTACCTGGTAGTTCGCGGCGACCGCATAGGTCTTGGCGTCGAACCGGGGCCAGCGCGCGCCTGGACTCGGCGCCTGGCCGAACGCAAACGTCGATCCGTTGCCTGAATACTCGATGGAGTTCAAGGTCGTCGCGCCCATCGCGTCGGCCGCCGCAGCTACGCCGGTCGGCTGGCTGCAGCCGGTCGTCACCAGCATCAGGATGATGCCGGTAACCGCGGTTGAAATCGTTCGCATGACTGCGCTCCTATCTGGCCGAGGTCTTCGATCAGCCGAGCGGATTGTAGCGCGCCTGTCCGGAGCGTTTCACTCGCCGGAGCCGATGACGCGGGTCAAGGCTCGATCACGTTGCCGGACTGGATCAGCCTCTGAAAAGGGAACTCTTCAGACGGCACGCAGTAGATCTGTTCGTCCCACCCGCGCACCTTGTCGCGGTTCAGGATGAAGCGCTTGGTATCGCTGACCCACGGCCGTCGCGTACACGACCGGGTCGGTCAGCGTGATCACCAGTTCCAGCATGTCGGCATCGGCGCGTCGGTAGCGTTCCTCCAGGCGCATCTGCTCGGAATGCGGGTAGCCAAACTTGTCCACCCAGCTGCGCTCGTCGAACCCGATCGAGTCGACCACGAGCAGGTTGCCGTCGAAGCGCCCCACCGAGTAGCCGTTCCACTTCGGCTCGACATCGGCGAGCGCGGGCAGGCTCCGTCCGTCCATCCAGATTTCGCGCCAGTCGTGGCGATATTCGAAGAACTGCAGGAGGCGGCCCGGTGCCTGCACGATCTCGAATGTATTGTGCGGCTCGATGATTTCGGTCGTCAGATGGCGGACGAGGCCGAGCGGCTCGCACCGACCGAGCGGATCGTTGCGCTGGGTGGACCGGCGGGGCCCATAGCCCGGTCGGTTCGCCTCGTACATCTTCGCGTCCCTCCGGCGTGAACGGGGCCTCCTGCACCCCGGGGTTCTCGCGCGGCGCCCCGCTCGGCACGTTGCCGAAGCTCACGATCGGACTGGTGCGGTCCCAGTGCCCCGAGAAATCGCGGGGATCAGACGCCTGCGGCGCGGCACCAGCCGCAACCATGGATCCGTACGCCAGGAGGGCCGCCGCAAGCCCGAGGAACGGACGCATCACACGCCTTCGTCCAGAAACTTGCCGTTGACGACGAGCCGGCGCGCGAAGCCGACATTGGGCGCGCTCCGATGCGGCGAGTAGGTGACGGTCAGCGTGTCGCCCGGCTTCACCGACTCGCGCGTCCAGCCGCGCGCCCGCAGGCGCGTCGGAGTCAACTGCATCACCGCGGACCATTTCTGGACCGTCCCGGCCTCGTCCTTGACGTCGAACTGGATATACGGATGCGGAAAGCTGAACGAGAACGACGTGACCACTCCGGTGATCGGACCGCGCGTCTGATCCATGAAGTACTCGACCCCGCCGCCGTGGTGCGCGAGCGCGGGCGACGATGTTCCAGGCAACAGGATAGCGGCCAGCGCCAGACCAAGCATCGCCGGTGTGAGAGAACCACTCATCGGGACGAACCTCCTGATGCAGTGCCGTCGTCGATCGGCAACCGAGTATACTCTCGCCCGTATTTCACTCGACCACGGTCATCGCGGAACCGCATTTCTCCTCTCGAGGTGGATCATGTTGAGAACACGTGTCGTCGCGACCCTGGCGCTGTGGGCCTGCCTGTGCACGTCCGTGCCGGCGCTATTCGCCCAGACCACAGCGCAGATCAGTGGACGCGTCACCGATTCGAGCGGCGCGGTCGTTCCAGGCGTGGACGTCACTCTGACCAACATCGACACCGGCATCGAGCGGAACGCCGTGTCCAACGAGAGCGGCGCGTATCTGTTCCCCAATCTCAATCCGGGTCCCTACCGCCTGCAGGCGGCGCTGCAGGGCTTTCGAACCTTCGCGCAGTCCGACATCGTGCTGCAGGTGGGCGCGAACTTCGTGATCGACCCCACGCTCGAAACCGGCGAGCTCGCGGAAACCGTCGAAGTGCGGGGCGGCGCGTCGCAGCTCCAAGTGGAGCTGCGTGCCATGGCGGTCTCCGAGGTCATGGAAGGTGAACGCATCCTCGAGCTGCCGCTGGCGGCGCGCGATGCTACTGCCCTCATCACCCTTTCGGGCGCCGCGGTCGACGTCGGCGCCGGCGCCATCGGCGGGACGATGACGACGGGCACCGCGATCTCGGTGGCGGGCGGCCAGCGCATGGGCGTCCTTTACACGCTCGACGGCGCGATGCACAACAACCGCTGGTTCGAAGGCAACATGCCGACGCCGTTTCCCGACGCCCTCGCCGAGTTCCGCGTCAGCACCAGCGCGCAGGAAGCGCAGACCGGCCGATCGTCGGGCGCCACGGTGAGCCAGGTGACGCGCTCGGGGACGAACGTGTTTCACGGCACGGCGTTCTGGTTCGGCCGGAACGCCGCGTTCAATGCGCGGCAGGCAACGGCGCGCGAGCGCGATCCCCTGAAGCGGAACCAGCCGGGTGGCACCATCGGCGGTCCGCTCATGCGCAACCGGCTCTTCTTCTTCGGCGGTTACCAGAGCACCATCGAACGGGGCGCCCCGTCGGCGACGCTGTCGATCGTGCCGACCGCCGCGATGCTGGCCGGCGATTGGACGGCGTTCAACCGCTGCTATCGCCCCAACTGGCGTGACGCTGACCTTGCCGCGGGAAGGGTCAGTCCGGCCCGCTACAGCCCCGCAGCGCTCGCCGTCGCCGCAAAGCTGCCGCAGCCGGAGAACGAATGCGGCGAGCTGCGCTGGGGCGCGCGCAGCGAACGGCACGACAAGCAGGTGGTCACACGCTTCGACTACCAGCACAACCCCAACATGTCGATGTTCGGGCGCTACCTCGGTACGCAGCACTGGACCCCGCTCACCTACGACGAGTCGAACCTGCTCACCGCCGGGACCAATTCGCTCGCCGAGAACAACTGGGCGCACCAGTACAGCATCGGGCACGACTGGGTGCTCGGTCCGACCGCCGTCAACTCCTTGCGCGTCGCCCACAGCCGGATCATTACCGACCGGTATGGCGCCGAGTTCTTCAACCCCAGAGACGTCGGCATCAACGCGTACACGACGGTGCCGAACGCTTTCCAGTTCAGCGTCGACGGCCACTTCGGGTTCGGCAGCGGGATGGCCTACACCCAGGCGTGGCAGAACCAGTATCAGATCGCCAACCACGTCGACGTGATCAGCGGCGCCCACCAGATCGGCCTGGGAGTGGACTGGGCGCGCGACGACATCCTCTCGTACTCGAACACGTTCGGCGTCGGCAACATGAATATCGGTCCCGATCGCACCGGCAACGCCATGGGCGATTTCCTCCTCGGCTACATGACGCAGATCCGGCAGTCGATGCCCGGGCTGTTGAGCCCGGTGCAGCACTATGTCGGCGTCTACGCCCAGGACACCTGGCGGACCACATCGCGGCTGACGCTGAATTACGGCGTGCGGTGGGAGCCCTTCCTGCCCTTCCGCTGGGTGCCGTCAGGGCCGACCGGCGGCGTCCGCGTCTACAACTTCAGCGTGGACGACTTCAAGGCCGGCAGGAAAAGCGCGGTGTTTCCGACCGCTCCAGCCGGGCTGACGTATCCGAGTCAGAACGAGGATGGTTCGGGGCCCGCCGACTTCGAGGGCGCGTCGGCGATCAAGCGCCGGCTGACGCAGTTCGCGCCGCGCGTCGGCGCGGCGTTCGACCCGACCGGATCGGGGCGGACCTCAATCCGCGCCGGCTACGGCCTGACGTATGAACTCATGCAACTGAACGTCACGCGCGCGTCGAACGGCACCTCGCCGTGGTCCGCCGATCTCCTCCACCGCCTCGGGACGCTTGCGAACCCGTGGGAAGGGCTTGCCGGCGGGAACCCGTTCCCGTTCGACTGGCGGCAGACACCGCTCTTCCTGCCCTCGTCGGTGGTGCTGCCGTTCGACCCGGATCTGAACACGCCGTATACGCATAACTGGAACGTGTCTCTTCAGCAGGAACTCGCGGGACGCTGGCGCGCGTCGGCGAGCTACCTTGGGAACCTGGGCCAGCGGATGTGGGGGATGGAAGCGCTGAATCCCGTCCTGAACTTGACGCCGCAGACACATGCCTCCCTGTTCACCGGCCCAAACACCTGCGTGCTCGAGGGCCAGACGTTCACACCCTGCAACACCGCCGCGAACCTCAACCTGCGGCGCGAGCTCCGGCTGTGGGCGAACGCGAACGGCACGGCGCAGCAGCGCCAGGACATGCAGTTCGTGTCGAACATCGACATCTGGCGTTCCGACCGCTCGTCGATCTATCACGGGCTGCTGACGTCGATCCGCGGCGAGATCGCCGGCGTGAACCTGAACCTGAACTACACGCTGTCCAAGTGCACGAGCGATCGGATGACGCTCGCCATCGCCAATCCGAACCAGAGTCCCCACAACCTGGAGACGATGGATCGCGCGCCGTGCAGCCAGGATCGCCGCCACATCTACAACATGACGGCGATCGCGAACACGCCGCAGTTCGAGGGCCGCACCTTGCGCGCGCTCGCGTCCGACTGGCAGGTCGCGGTGATCAACCGCATCTCATCAGGCGCGCCGGTCACGATCGTGGCGGGTACCGACCGCGCGTTGACCGGGCTCGCCGGCCAGGTGGCCGACCAGGTCAGCGACGATATCTTCCTCGACACCTCAGGGACGCTGGGCTCGGTGCGCTACAACCGTGCCGCCTTCGCCCCCCCGGCGCTTGGTACCTACGGGAACGCCGGCTTCTTCTCGGTTCAGGGGATCGGCACGTGGACGCTGGATATGGCGCTGTCGCGGCAGTTCGCTCTTGGCCAGGATCGGCTCGAGGTACGGCTCGAAGCGTTCAACCTGCCGAACGCCGTCCGCGCGATCGACCCGGCCGCCAACGTCGCCAGCGTGAACTTCGGCCGCATCACCGAGGTGCAGCTGCCGCGCATCATGCAGTTCGCATTGAAGTACGTGTTCTAACGCTGGACCAAGCCACAAGGCACAGGGTTGAGCCCTGTGCCTTGTTGTTACCGCCCTCTCTCGATCAACTGGTTGTAGAACAACGGCAGGATCCCCCGCAAGCGTCCCGGCTGGTAATGGGCGAACCGCGCGGGAACTTTGAACTCCGTCAGGATTTGGTCGAGCGTTTTGCCCGCCGCCACCATCTTCGCGACCTCGTCGCGCATCAGGATGAAGTAGTCGCGCTGGTCGACGATGTCGGCAATACCGCGGCCCACGTGCACCGGGCCGTGGCCGGAGACGTAGGTGTCCACCGGCAGGTTGCGGTTGATGATGTTGTTGAGGATGTCGATCGTTCCCTGGATGTTCGCGTAGAACACGCCCGCCGCTTCGGCCTGCCCGGGATGCAACTCGTTGTTGAGCAGGTCGCCCATGAACATCACCCGCCGCTGAGGGATGTACAGCGTGAGGTCGCCGCTGGTGTGTCCATATCCTTCGGCCTTCGCCTGGAACGTCAGGCCGCCGAAGAGGACCGTGAGGTCGTTGTCGAATCCCATCGACGGCGGCCCGAGCACGGCGCCAGGCACCGTGTAGCCGGCTGCGCCCTGTTTCTTGCGATCCTCGAACTCCTTCGCCTCGTGCTGGAAGTAGGCCCGGATCTGATCGCGGGTGCCGATATAGACCGGCTTGTCCTCGCGGAAGTAGAAGGCGCCGGTCGAATGGTCGCCCGACGCGTGCGACGCAAACAGGTAGGTGATCTTCTTGTTCGTCACCTTCCGGATCGCCGGCAGGTCGTTGTTGCGGATGTCGCTGTCGAACACCAGCACGCCTTCGTCGGTGACGACGAAGCCGGAGTTGCTGCCGGCGCCGGTGAAGACGTAGACGTCCTTCGCCAGCTGCACCATCTCGCGCGTCGCCTGACCCGACACCGCGCCGGCCGCGCACACGATCAGCGCGATCGGGATTGCGCACGCACGAACCATCTCTTTGACCATCGTTATCTCCTTTTGCGCGCGAAGCGCGCCCAGTAAACAAGGGCCATCAGCGAAGGGGAGGACTCCGCGACCGTCCTCACCTTCGCTGATACCAGTAAATCTGGTCGCCGCGCGGTCCGCTGCCCGGCACGTTCATGTATGCGGCGGCCGTGCGCCCCGCCAGCGCCACCGGCCCACCCGGGAGTTCGAAGATCCGGTCGTTCGAGAGCAGGAAGCCGCCCGGCCGAAGCATCGCCGCGATGTTGGCCGCGGCAAGCGACTGCTCGAACACGTCGTAATACAGCAGGATGTTCGGTCGCGACGACGAGGTCGAACGCCTCGCCGGGCACGGGCTCTGTCCGCTGCAGGACCACGTTGAGGTCACGCGGCACGATCGCGCGGGTGACGGCAGGCGGAAACAGGACGCTCCGCACCTCGACGTTCCCGGCGTTGGACGGCGGCGCCGCCGCGGCCATTGGTTTGCCGATCTCGTCGCCAAAGCGGTTCCTGAACCTGAGCAGCGTCGTCCGTCCAGGGCTGATCCAGGTTCCGCGGCAGCACCACGGTGTAGGCGGCCCCGGCGTCTGCGCGCGCCCGCGCCGATTCGAGGTGATCGAGCACGGCCCGGCTCACGTCGAGCGCCCAGACGCCCACCCCGACCCGGGCGGCCAGGCCGGCACGCCCGAGCGAGTCGATCAACGCGAACGGCTGAATCGTCTGCTGGGGATAGAAGTCGTAGCCCTCCTGCTTGTCGGCGAAGTCGAGCCCGGGACCGACCAGCGCCACCCGGCGCACGCTGCGGGGCTGCAGCGCTCCGGCGGTCTTCATCTCGGCCAGTGCCTGGTCGACGGCGAAGTTGATCCAGAACAGCGTGTCGGATGCGAGACCGCGGTCGCGGAAAATCGTGGTCTGGTCCGCCAGGCCGGTCGCCGGATCGTGCAGCACCGGTGCGTGAACGGCGCTGCCGACCAGCGCGGTCCGCTCTTCGAGATACCGGCGCAGACGGCCGCGCCCGTCCTCCGTTGACGGGCTGATGCCGCGACGCTCGACCACCTTCCGGGCAAAGACCAGCCGCTCGTTGGTGCCCGGCGCCGCGAGTGCCGCGATGAAATCGTCGATGCGCGCCTTCAGCACCGGGGACGGCACGAAGACGTCCGCCGATCCCGCCTTGCGCATCACCACGCCCGCAAGCTGCTGTTCGGTGATCCGCGGCTGCGTGGTGAACGCCGTGCCGAACTGCAGCAGGTTGATGACGGAGTCCTCGTCGCCGTCCCCGACCCTGGCGCGGATAGCGGCGTCGCGCCGCATCACCCAGTCCGGCCACGCCGCCTCGCGCTGTGCCGGCGTCAGTCCGCGGAACTCCGGCGGCAGCAGATCCTCGCGCAGCGCCGCGAAGATCGGTTTCGCATCGGAAAACGGGATGAACTCTGGCCGGACCTTGGGCAGCGAGTCACCAGCGGAGCGAAGACCAGGGCGAAAAGCTTCTTCATGGTCGTAGCGCGGAGGCCGGGCTGCAGCCCGGCCTCTACGCAGCGGGTCAAGCTTAGAACGTGACCCGGAAGCCGAACTGCATCGTCCGGTTCTCGCCCGACGTGGCCTTCAGGTACTGGGCGTTGTTTTCCGTCGCGTTGATGGTGAAGTTCTCCACGTTGAAGACGTTGAAGGCTTCGGCCATCACGTCGATCGACACCCGGTTCGGCAGCGTGATTCGCTGCTGGACACGGACGTTCGTGCGATTGCGCGCCGGCTGGGTGAAGTCATTGCGCGGCACGATCGTGCCGTCCGGTCGCAGCCGCTGGCGCTCGACCGACCCTGCGCCGAGCACGCGAAGATCGCCGCCGTAGGACGTGGCCGACCGGTCGCCGGCGCTGGTGTACTGGATGCCGCTCACCTGGAAGCCACGGCCGACCTGCCAGATGCCGTTCAGCACCACGCGATGCCGCTGATCGCCTTCGGCGAAGCTCCACTCGCCGTTCAGATCCTGGGCGAGCTCGAAGGGTACTTCAACCGGCGTGCTGCCGGTCACGCCCTGGAACGG
The DNA here is from genome assembly GCA_963750995.1 of uncultured Acidobacteriota bacterium. Classification (GTDB taxonomy): domain Bacteria; phylum Acidobacteriota; class Vicinamibacteria; order Vicinamibacterales; family UBA2999; genus CAVVST01. The sequence goes on from CAVVST010000002.1 coordinate 782,374, forward strand.
CTTGCCGACCGCGTTCCAGAACCCCGCCAGCGTGTAGGTGGCCGACGCCTGCCAGCGGTTGCTCATCCGCTTCGTGAACGTCGTCACGACCCCGTGATAGGCGGAGCGGGCGTTCTGCTGCGTCAGTGCCACGATCCCCCAGTCGGGATACGGCAGCAGCGCGTGATTCGGCCCGTTCGCGGCATACGGGTAGTTGACGCCGGTCGCCGGATTGAACGCGATGTTCATATTCAGGTGGCCCCACCCCTCGTCGCGGCCGCGGGTGTAGACATAGTCGGACTCGAGCACCATGTCCGAGCCGAACTGCCGCTGCAGGCCGATGGAGGTCTGCACGGAGTTGTTGACGTTGTAGGTGCCCGCGGGCGGATTGAGCTCGCCGCTGGCCAGCACCAGGCACGGCGCCGCCCCGGCGTAGTTGCTCGCCTTCCACCGCGCCATCGCCGGCGCCTGTTCGGGCGCCGAGCACGCGGTCGCCTTTGCCTGCTCGAAGGTCGGCGCCGGACCGTTGAACGGGTTGGCCGCGAAGTCGGGCCGGCCGTCGTTGGCCACCTCGACCAGCGCAACTGTCTTGGATTCGCCAGGATACGTCCGTGACAGCATCTCCCCGTAGTACTTGCCGATGCCGCCGCGGATGACGGTCCGATCGTCCCACTGGTATGCAAACCCGACGCGGGGCTGGTAGTTGGCCACGTTCTGCGGCCGCCCCGCCTCCATGAACGGCAGCAGCTCGTTCTGGTTCTGGAACATGTCCCACATCAGGTCGTAGCGCAGGCCCAGGTTGATCGTCAGCGCATTGGTGAAGTGCCAGTCGTCCTGCACATACGCGCCGTAGGCCCAGACCCGTTCTGGCTCGCGGCGGCTCTTGTGCACGCCCAGCGTGTAGCGCCGCGTGAGCGACGAGATGGCGGCGAGGTTCCAGGTATCGACGTTGAACGGATCCGGCAGGATCGACTCGAGGTTTGCCGGTGCCGGGCCGCCGCGGGCGTCGATGATGCCCATGCACTGCGTGCAGTTCGACGTATAGATCTGCTCGAGCAGGAACTCGCCGCCGGTTTTCAGGTCGTGGCGGCCGTGCGCATCGTAGGACAACGTGAAGTTGTCCTTGATGCTGTAGAGGTTCTGGACGCGGTAGCGCGGCGCCGCGTTGTTGCCGGCAATGGTGAAGTTGGTGAACGTGATGCGGGGCGATCCCGAGGTGATGGGACCGAACGGACCACCATTCGCCATCCAGTGCTTCGTCCACGTGGTGGGGTTGTCTTCACCGAACAGGTAACTCGCGTATCCCGACGACACCTCGTTCAGCGCGCGGTTGCTGAGCACCTTGGTCAGCTGAACAACCATGCCGTCGGACACGGTGTAGGTATGCGCCGTCCCCGCCGGGTGCTGGGTGTTGCCAGGACCGAACGGATCATCGGTCTGGCTCTTGTTGCCCTTCACCATCAGGCGCGTCGCCGGCGAGAACTGGTAATCGAACCGGGCGCCGATGTGCTTGACCGTCGACGTGCCGTCGAGCGCCACATTGAACTTCGGGAAGGGAGTGTTCCAGATCTCCGTCTTCGGCGCGCGCTCGTATTCGTCAAAGAAGAAGAAATGCAGCCGGTCGCGCCGGATGGGTCCGCCGATCGAGCCGGCGAGCTGCTGGTTCTTGATCGGCACAACGCGGTCGAGCACGGGGTTCTCGGCGTTGAAACGATCGTCCCGGAAGTTGCCGCGGAACGAGCCGGAAAACCGGTTCGTGCCCGACTTGGTGATCATGTTCACCTGCACGCCCGACGAGCGGCCCTGGGTCGCGTCGAACCGGTTCGAGATGTACTGGAACTCGGCGATCATCTCCTGGCTGAACGCCGGCTGGCCGCCGCCGCCCATCGTGTTAGCGAACTGCATGCCGTCGACGTTGGTCTGGTACTCGCGCGTCCGGTTCGCGTTCCGCGTCTCGAGCGGCTCGGACGGATTGGCCGACGTGGACCGGCTGCCGGGCGCCAGCATCAGCAGCGCCATCCAGTTGCGTCCTTCGGACGGCATCTCGGTCACCTGCTGCGGATCGATGTTGCCGCCCAGGCTCGAGGTGGCGACGTCGAGCAGCGGCGATTCCGCGGTCACGGTCACGGTTTCCTGCACCGTCGACGGCGCCATCTGCAGGTTCATCGTCGCCGTCTGACCGGCCAGCAACTGGAGGCCGGTCCGCGTCACGGTGGCAAAGCCCTGGAGTTCCGCGGCGAGGTTGTAGACGCCGACGCGTACCGGCATCCGGAACACGCCGCGCTCATCGGTCACGGTCTCGAACCGGTTCCCCGTGGCTTCGAGGATTGCGGTTACCGTCACGCCGGGCAACACGCCGCCCGTGGAATCCGTGACCGCGCCGGTCAGGGTGGCTTCCTGCGCGAACGCGGCGACCGGCAGGGCCAGGACTGCGCCGAGCAGCAGCAGGCGTCCGACGAGACAAACCTTCATGGATCCTCCTGGATTAGGCACACTTCCTACTTTCTACTTTTCGCTTCCTACCTATTTCGCGCGCCCCATGAAGCCCTGGGCGAGCATCTGAATCTTGAACGCGCTGCCGCCGGCGCCGAAGACATAGAGGGTCTTCTTGTCGCGGCCGGCAAACGCCAGGTTGGCAGGCTTTCGCAGCGCGAATTCCTGCTCACCCCACACCAGCCGGATGGTGCCGAGATGCTGCCCGTCTGGGCTGAACACCTCGACGCCCCGGTTGGTGCAGGCGTAGACGCGTCCTTCGTTGTCGATCGCGAGCCCGTCGGCGCCGTTGCCTTCGGCGATCCGCGTGTCCTTATGACCCGGGACCTTCACGCTCTCGTACTTGGCGAAGTTGCGGCGGGGTCCGAGCGTTCCGTCCGGCTTGATGTCGAAGGCGAGGAGATATTCGCCGTCTTCCCAGTTGACGTAGAGCGTCTGCTCATCGCGACTGAGCTGCACGCCGTTTGGATTGGTCGTCTCGTTGAAAATGCGGATCGCCTTGCCGCCGGGCGGGATGTAGTAGAGGCCCGTGTTCTCACCGATGCTGTCCGAAAAGTACACGCCGCCTTTCTTGTCGACCACGATGTCGTTGAGGCGGTTGAAGGGCTTGCCGTCGTAGCTGTCGGCCAGCACCGCCACCTTGTCCGCAGGATGGATGATGCCGACTTTCTGGTTGTTGGGCGCGCGCTGGACGGAGATCAGCCGGCCCTGCTGATCGAAGGCGAGGCCGTTCGATTCGTTTGCATGCTCCACGAAGGTGGAGATGGCGCCGTCCGGATCGATACGGGTAACCCTCGCCGCGCGCGTCTCGGTGAACAGCACGCTGCCGTCGGGCATGCCGACGGGGCCTTCGGCCCCCTCGAATCCCGTCTTGATCAATACCATCGGCGTTCCGGCGGCGACGACCCCGGGAATGGCGGTCTCGACGACGAGATTGGTCGGCACCGGGAGGACGGGCGCGGCGCCCTCCGCGGCCGGGGCCGCAGCGGGTTCAGCCGGAGTAGCGGCCGATTCGGTGCCGGCCGGAGAGGAGCAGGCCACCGCGAACAGGCTCGCAGCGAGGATCGGGACCCAGGGACCTGCCATCAACCGGCGCATGCGGACCTCCCGTCCAGGCTGTATTGACGTCTTTGATTTTCGTCGGGCTGGCGGACCGTAACGTACCGGCCTCTTGGCTGTCAAAGACTCTCGTACGTAGTGTCGGCTTCAGCCGGACCGCGATCGCCCCCGCCAGCCTACCCGCGGCCGGCGCCGGCTCCGCCAGGCTGCAAATCGGTCTTCGCTCGTATCCTTTCGCTCTCGCCGGGACCGCTTCGCGGATCCCGGCCTACAGCCGTAGGGCGGGTTCCGCGGAGCGGACCCGCCGCCGCCGCGATTTCGTTCTGCGCGAAGCGAGAGCAGGCTGGCGGCGCCCCTATGGAGCAGGCGCAAGGAAGACCAGCACCAGCAGGCGACCCTGGCTTGAGTTGCGCACGCCGTGCGGGACGCCGGATGGGGCGACGAGGAGGTCGCCCGCCGTCATCGGCAGCTCGCGTCCCTCCAGCAGAAAGTGCCCAGACCCGTCGACCACCTGGTAGACCTTGTCCATCCCCTCATGGGCGTGAAGGGCGTGTGACTGGCCCGGCTCGAAGGCGTTCAACCCGACCAGCAGGCGGGCCGATTGAAAGAGGGTGCTCTTGCCCATCCTGTCGGCGCGCCACTCCCCGTGGTCGCCCGGACGAATAACCTGTGGATGTTTCATATACAGCTGGGCACCTATTTTCCACCCTTTGGGCTATTGCTGACCCACCAGGCGATGAAATCGACACGGAGAATGCCCTTTTTCCCCCGTAACGCCCGGTACATCGTTTGAAGTTCCCTTTCCGACCGTGGTGGTGGGAACCGAACTCATGCGGATGCGTAAAGCTGTGCAGACTGACACTCAGATGGCCCCAGGAACCCGTTCTGATCTTCACCAATGGGTCCGCGATCGGCTGCCCCTGTCGACGTCGCACGAGCAGGCGCTGCTCGAGGCGATCGATCACGTGTTCATGCAGCACGAGCGGTTGTGGCAGCAGTCGAAGCAGGAAGCGATTCAGGCCGTCTCTGCCGGCTTCACCGACCGCTTGAATAAGCTGCGCGACGAGCTCAGCGCGCGCGACGCGACGGTCAGCAGTATCTCGCACTATTTCGAGGACCTGGTCGCCGACCTGACCGACCGCGTGCATCGCGACCCGAAAACGCGGCTGATGAACTTTCGCCGCTTCGTCGAACAGCTCGAGGCGTTCCTCGCGCTCGAACAGCGCGGTCGCTGGTGCGCGGTCGGCCTCGTCGATATCACCTCGTTCAAGTGGTACAACGACACGCTCGGTCACGCGATCGGCGACAAGATCATCGATCGCGTCGCGCGCCTCCTGCGGGAGCAGGTCCGCGGTGAGGACCTGGTGGCGCGGGAACTCGCCGAACAACGCAGCAGCCACGAGCTGCACGCCCGCTTCGGCGGCGACGAGTTCTGCTTCCTGATTCCGGATCTCGACGAGTTCAGCGCCGCCTGGGTGATTGCCGAGCGCTTCCGCGAAGCGGTGCAGCGCTACGACTGGATCGCGGAAGATCCGAGGTTGATCGACAAGCCGGTTAACGTCGATGTCGGCGTAGTGTGCCTGATGCTCGGCCCTGTCGGCGAACGGCGTCCGATCGCGCGCAAACTGGCCCACGATCTCCTGGCGACCGCCGACAAGTTGATGTACCAAGCCAAGAGCGAAGGCGCCAGCCAGATCAATCCGATTCGCGTGCACGTCGTGGGCGACGAGCTGGTGGAACTCGCGGCCGACGAGCATCCCGAATAAACCGAACGAATTGCTAAATCAGCGGCGTCATCCGCCACTCAGGGTCGGCGAGCAGCGCAGCATAGTCCTCGGCCACCAGCGACCGGTTGGCGTACTGGCAGGCGACGACGAACATCGCCCGATCGTCGTGCCAGTCGGCGCGCACGACCGACGCCGGGAGCATCCGGCCCGAGCCGGTGGGGAGCTGCAGGGGCTCGCCCGCCTTCGGAATCGCCTCGACCTCGATCACGCGCCTGAACCTGACGGAGGCGTGATCGATGGGATAGCCGTTCTCGTCGAGGGCACGCACCTTCGTGTTCGGGATCCGCAGGCTGACTTCTATTGGCTTTGGCATCGAAATGAAAAACCCCCAGTGTAACTGGGGGGTATGAAACCTGGGGTGGGTGACGGGTCTCGAACCCGCGACTTCCTGAGCCACAGTCAGGCGCTCTACCCCTGAGCTACACCCACCACGAAACCTCAAGTGTAGCACCGCAGCCCCGCACCGCCGCACCGCCACCGCCGCATCAGCTTCCGTTTTTGCTGGGGTCGGCAACGTTTTTGAAGAGCTGCTCGGCGTGCGCGTCTGGCCAGGTCAACCGTACCCCCTCGGGGCTACCTGGACCGGACTCGGTGTCAATTTCGCCATCTACTCGGACCACGCGACGAAGGTCGATCTGTGCCTCTTCGATTCGGCCCATGCCGTTGAGGAATCGGCGCGCATCACCCTGCCCGAACGCACGGACATGGTGTGGCACGGCTACCTGCCCGACATCCGGCCCGGGCAGCTGTACGCCTACCGGGTCCATGGCCCGTATGCTCCCGTCGGCCGGCCACCGTTTCAATCCCAACAAGATCGTTCTCGATCCCTACGCCAAGTCGATTGGCCGGCCGGTCCGCTGGGACGACTCGATGTTCGGCTACACCATCGGCGCCGGCGACCTGTCGCCCGATGCACGCGACAACGCGGCGCACGCGCCCCTCGCCGTGGTTATCGACCCTGCCTTCACCTGGGGCGACGACCGACCGCCGCGGACACCGTGGCATCGCACCGTCATCTATGAGATGCACGTGAAAGGCTTCAGCAAGCTGCAGCGGCAGCTGCCCGAACGGCTGCGCGGCACCTACGAAGCGCTGACGACCGAAGCGGCGCTCGAACATCTCACGCGGCTCGGCGTCACCGCGGTCGAACTGATGCCGGTGCATCACCATGCCTACGACCGCCACCTGGTCGAACGCGGCCTGGCCAACTACTGGGGCTACAACACGCTCTCTTTCTTCTCCCCCGACCTGCGTTTCTCGGCATCAGGTGCGCCCGCCGAAGCTGTGCACGAATTCAAGCGGATGGTGAAGGCGCTCCACACCGCCGGGCTCGAAGTCATCCTCGACGTCGTCTACAACCACACCGCGGAAGGCAACCACCTCGGGCCGACGCTGTCGCTGCGCGGCGTCGACAACGCCGCCTACTACCGGCTGGTGCCCGACAACCGGCGCTACTACCTGGACTTCACCGGCTGCGGCAACACGCTGAACATGCAGAGCCCGCAGGTGCTGCAGCTGATCATGGACAGCCTTCGCTACTGGGTGCAGGAGATGCACGTCGACGGCTTCCGGTTCGACTTGGCGAGCGCGCTCGCGCGCGAGCTGTACGAAGTCGATCGACTGGGGGCGTTTTTCGACATCATCCACCAGGACCCGTTGATCTCGCAGGTCAAACTGATCGCCGAGCCGTGGGACCTCGGCGCCGGGGGCTACCAGGTCGGCAACTTCCCCGTCCACTGGACCGAATGGAACGGTAAGTACCGCGACGCCATGCGCGCGTTCTGGAAGGGCGACGACCGGGGCGTGGCCGAGGTTGCCACCCGCATCGCCGGCAGCAATGACCTGTACGAGCACAACGGCCGGCGTCCGTACGCCAGCATCAACTTCATCACCGCGCACGACGGCTTCACGCTGCACGATCTCGTGAGCTACAACAACAAGCACAACGAGGCCAACGGCGACGGCAACCAGGACGGCGAAAACAACAATCTGAGCTGGAATTGCGGCGTCGAAGGGCCCACCGACGAGGACGCCATCGTCCGGCTGCGCGAACAGCAGAAGCGCAACCTGATAGCATCGCTGCTGCTATCGCTCGGGGTACCGATGATCAGCGGCGGCGACGAGATGGGCCGGACCCAGCTGGGCAACAACAACGCTTACTGCCAGGACAACGAGACGAGCTGGACGCCGTGGAACCTTTCGCTCGAACAGCAGCAGTTCCTGGCGTTCACGAGGAGACTGGTGCGTTTCCGTCGCGCCCAGCCGGTGCTGACGCGGCGCCGCTACTTCCAGGGGCGCGCGATTCGGGGCGCCGACGTCAAGGACATCTACTGGCTCGACCCAAGCGGCCGGGAGATGACCGACGAGGCGTGGAACTCCCATTCCGCGCGTTCGCTCGGCGTGCTGATGGTCGGCGACGCGCTGGATGAGGTGGATGAGTTCGGCCGCCCCCTCCGCGGCGACACGCTCTTGATCCTGCTCAATGCGCATCACGGCGCCGTGCCGTTTGCGCTGCCCAGCATCAGCACGAATACCGCCTGGGTCCGCATCCTCGACACGATTGCGCCCTACGTCGAAGAGCGGCGGTTCACCGGCGACACGACCTATCCCCTTCAGGGCCGCACGCTCGCGCTCTTTACCCTGAGCTCAGAGCGGCGCCCCGATCAGCCGGCGCCCCGATGACCCAGCCTTCGCCTTCGGCTTCGGCGAGGCAGGGTTCTTCGCCTGCGGCGGCGGGGCAGGCGCCGCATGCCGTGCCTGGCCTCGACAGCCGCCGCAGCGTCGGGCGTGTGGTCGTGGAACACCTTCAGCCGGCGGTGGATGACGGGCGGTTTCCAATCAAGCGCACGCGGGGAGAAGCAGTGGCCGTCACCGCGGACGTCTTTGCGGATGGCCATGACCTGCTGGCCGGCGTCCTGAAGTATCGCCAGGGGGGCGAGTGGACAGAGGTCCCGCTGAAGGCGCGCGACAACGATTCGTGGAGCGCGGCGTTTACCGTCACCGAGCTTGGGGAATACGAGTACACCGTCGAGGCGTGGATCGACCGATTCGGAACCTGGCTGCGCGAGCTCGTCGCCAAGTCCGAGGCGGGTCAGGACGTCGCGAGCGAGTTGCTCGAAGGCGCAGACCTCATTCAGCACGCCGCGTCGGTCCGGCTAAAGCCGGACACCACGCAGGACACAGCAAGCGTAGCGTCCGGCTCTAGCCGTACCGAGCAGGAAAAAGCAAGCGTAGGGTCCGGCTTTAGCCGGACCGACGCTGCCACGACCGATGCAGATCTCCGACTGCTGGAAATCGCGGATCTGTTGCGTAGCCCGATCCCGCAACCGGTCCGCGTCACGGCGGCGCGCGACCCGGAACTGCGCCGCCTGATGGAGGCGCGGCCCGATCGATCGGCGTCCACGACGGCGCGACCGCTGCGCGTCGCGGTCGATCGCGAGCAGGCGCGGTTCAGCGCGTGGTACGAGATGTTCCCCCGGTCGTGCACGACCGACCCGCGCCGCGCCGGCACGTTCCGCGACGCTGAAACACGCCTCCCCGCAATCGCGGACATGGGCTTCGACATCGTGTACCTGCCGCCGGTGCATCCGATTGGAAAAACGCACCGCAAGGGCCGCAACAACACCCTGATGGCGAGTCCCGATGATCCCGGCAGCCCCTGGGCGATCGGGTCTGAACGAGGCGGCCACACCGCGATTGACCCGGGGCTTGGCACCCTGGACGACTTCGATCGCTTCGTCGCCGCCGCCCGTCACCTCGGGCTCGAGGTCGCGGCCGACATCGCATTCCAGGCGTCGCCGGATCATCCCTGGGTTCGCGAGCATCCCGACTGGTTCAGGCATCGGCCCGACGGATCGATCAAGTACGCGGAAAACCCGCCCAAGAAGTACCAGGACATCTACCCCTTCGACTTCGAGAGCCAGGACGCCGCGACGCTCTGGGCGGCGCTGCGCGACGTGTTCCTGTTCTGGATCGCGCACGGCGTCACCGTCTTCCGTGTCGACAACCCGCATACGAAGACGTTCGCCTTCTGGGAATGGGTCATAGCCGACGTCCGGCAGCGGCATCCAGAGACGATCTTCCTGGCCGAAGCGTTCACGCGCCCGAACGTCATGCGCTACCTGGCGAAAGCCGGCTTCAACCAGTCGTATACCTACTTCACCTGGCGCAACAGCCCCGCCGAGCTCCGCGAGTACCTGGCCGAATTGACACGCACCAGCCTCACGGAGTTCATGCGACCGAACTTCTTTGCCAACACACCCGACATCCTCCACGAGTACCTGCAGACCGGGGGACGGGCCGCGTTCGAAGTGCGGCTCATTCTGGCCGCGACCCTTTCCGCCAGCTACGGCATCTACAGCGGTTTCGAACTCTGTGAGAATGTGCCGGTGCGGCCAGGCTCCGAGGAATACCTGAACTCAGAGAAATACGAGATCAAGCCGCGCGACTGGAACCAGCCCGGCAACCTCAACGAACTGATTGCCCGCGTGAACGAGATTCGCCACGGCCATCCGGCGCTCCAGGTGAACGACACGCTGGCGTTTCACGAGACCGAGAACCCGGCGCTCCTCTGGTTCAGCAAGGGGGTGCCGGGTCCGCTTCGCCCCTCGACGAGCTCGGGACGCCCTGAGCCTGTCGAAGGGCGCGGAATCCGGCCTACATATGAAGGCCGCGTGTTCGTGGTCGTGAACACGGACCCGCACTGGATGCAGCACGGCCGCGTCCAGGTGCCGATCCACGAACTCGGTATCGGCGCACACCAGTCCTACGTCGTCGAAGACCTCCTGGACGAGGCACGCTACGTGTGGCAGGGGGAATGGAACTACGTGAAACTCGATCCCGCCGAACGCGTCGCGCATATCTTCATCATTCGTGATTGACGATTGGTGATTTGTGATTTGTGATTGAACAGATGAAGCCGGAACCACATTCACAAGCCACCAGTCACAAATCACCAATGGGAGCTCTCTGGTACAAAGACGCCGTCATTTACGAGGCGCACGTCCGTGCCTTCAGCGACAGCAACGGTGACGGCATCGGTGATTTTGCCGGCCTCACGGAGAAACTTCCCTACCTGCACGATCTCGGCGTCACCTGCCTGTGGCTGCTGCCCTTCTATCCCTCGCCGCTGCGCGACGACGGCTACGACATCGCGGACTACACATCGATCAACCCGATCTACGGGACGCTCGACGACTTCCGCCGGTTCGCCGACGCGGCGCACGCGCTGCAGATCCGGGTACTGACCGAACTCGTCGTCAACCACACCTCCGACCAGCATCCCTGGTTCCAGCGGGCCCGCCGCGCGCCGAAGGGCTCGCCGGAGCGCGACTACTACGTGTGGAGCGATACCGAGGAGAAGTACGCGGGAACCCGCATCATCTTCACCGACACCGAGCGGTCGAACTGGACGTTCGACCCGGTGGCCGGCCAGTACTACTGGCATCGCTTCTTCTCCCACCAGCCCGATTTGAACCTGGATAACCCTGAAGTACGCCGCGCCATTCTCGACGTGATGGAGTTCTGGCTCGAACTCGGCGTCGACGCGCTGCGGCTCGACGCGATCCCCTACCTGATCGAGCGCGAGGGGACGATCAACGAGAACCTGCCGGAGACGCACGACATCCTCAAGCAGATCCGGCGCGAGCTCGACGCCCGGTACCCCGGCCGCGTCCTGCTGGCCGAGGCAAACCAGTGGCCGTCCGACGTCCAGGCCTATTTCGGCGACGGTGACGAGTGCCACATGGCGTTCCACTTCCCGCTGATGCCGCGCATGTTCATGGCGGTGCAGCAGGAAGACCGGCACCCGATCGTGGAGATCCTGAACCAGACCCCGGAGATCCCCGAGACCTGCCAGTGGGCCATCTTCCTGCGCAACCACGACGAGCTGACGCTCGAGATGGTTACCGACGAGGAGCGCGACTATATGTACGCGCAGTACGCGGCCGACCCGCAGATGCGGGTCAACGTCGGCATCCGCCGCCGCCTCGCGCCGCTGATGGAGAACAGCCGGCCGCGCATCGAGCTGATGAACAGCCTGCTCTTCTCGATGCCGGGGACGCCCATCGTCTACTACGGCGACGAGATCGGCATGGGCGACAACTTCTACCTCGGCGATCGCAACGGCGTCCGCACGCCGATGCAGTGGAGCAGCGACCGCAACGCTGGCTTTTCGCGCACCGAGCCGGCGCGCCTCTACGCGCCGGTGATCATGGATTCGGTGTACGGCTACGAAGCGATCAACGTGGAGTCGCAGGAGCGCTCGCCGTTCTCGCTGCTGCAGTGGATGAAGCGGATGATTGCGCTCCGCAAACAGCACCCGGTATTCGGCCGGGGATCGCTGCACTTCATCCCGACCTGGAACCGGAAGGTGCTCGTGTATGTTCGCCGCTACGAGCAGGACATCGTTCTCTGCGTCGCCAACCTCTCGCGCACGGTGCAGCCGGTGGAGGTGCCGCTGGCCGAATTCTCCGGCCTCACCCCGGTCGAGTTGCTCGGCCAGACCGAGTTCCCGCGGGTCGGCGACCAGCCCTACTTCCTGACGCTCGCGCCGTACGGCTCCTATTGGTTTCAGCTCCGTGAAGCGGTGGTCCCGATCACGGCGCGCACGGCGCCCGTGCCCGACGACCGCGCCGTGCTGCCGTCGCTCTTTGTCGGCGTCGTGTGGGACTCGGTGCTCGACGGCGGGCTGCGCTCCATCATGGAGCGCCACGCGCTGGCGCCGTTCCTCGAGCGGCAGCGATGGTTCGGCGGCAAGGCGCGCCCGCTGGCGGCGGCGCGATTCGTCGACTGGACGGCGCTGCGGCGCGGCGCCCACCCGGCATTCCTCACCATCGTCGAAGCGGAATACCGCGATGGCGGACGCGAGCGGTACGTTGTGCCGCTGGCCATGTCGAGTGGACGCGAAGCGGCCGCCATCGAGCACGAGCGCGCAACCGCCGTGCTCGCGCGGATCACCGGCGCGCGCAAGGGCATCATCCACGACGGATTGTTCGACGACGAGATGTGCCTGATGCTGCTCGCCGCCGTGCGCGATCGGCAGGATCTGGCGTTGAAGTACGGCAGCCTCCAGCCGGCCAGCCTCGACGACGTGTCAGGCTGGGACGGGGAATTACTGCCGGTTCTGCGGTCGGCGCCCGATCAGAGCAACACCTCGGTGCTGTTCAACAAGCGGGTCATCATGAAAATGTTCCGGCGCATCGAACCGGGACTGAATCCCGATCTCGAAATCGGTGAGTTCCTGGCGCAACGCGGCTTCACCCGCGTGCCGCGGCTGTTGGGCTCGTTGTCGTACAGCCGCGACGCTGACGAACCGGCCGCGGTGGCCATGCTGCAGGCCTACATCTTCAACCAGGGAAACGCGTGGGAGGTGACGATCGGGGAACTGGGCCGCTACTTCGAACGCACCCTCGCGCTTCCCACACCGCAGGTGTCACACGCGGACGCGCGCGCGTGGACGTTCGGGCGGGACGTGGACCCTCCGGCAGCCATCGCCGAAGCGATCGGCGTCTACCTGATGACCGCGGAAGTAATGGGAAGGCGCACCGGCGAGCTGCACGTGCGGCTCGCAGACGCCTCGCCGAAGGACGCGGCATTCGCGCCCGGACCGATGACGGCCGACGACGTGCGGGCGATGACGCGGGCGATGCAGGCGCATGCCGAGGAACGGATCAATCAGCTTGCCGCGTCACTCGATCGCCTGGACCAGCCGCGCCGCGAGATGGCGAAGCAGGTGGTGGCACGCTCCGACGACATCGTTCGCCAGTTCGCGGCGGCGGAGCATGTACGCGACGCGGGGCTCAGCATCCGCTGCCACGGCGATTACCATCTCGGACAGGTGCTCGTCACGGAAGGCGACGCCGTGATCCTCGACTTCGAAGGCGAGCCGGCGCGTCCCTTGGCGGAGCGTCGAGCGAAAGGCTCGCCGCTCCGCGATGTCGCCGGGATGCTTCGCTCATTCAGCTACGCGGCGCTCACCGGGCTGGGGGCTGCGACCGCGACGCGGCACGAAGATCTGGAACGGCTGGCGCCATGGGCTGACGCTTGGGAGACCTGGGCCAGCGCCGCATACCTGCGCGCGTACCTGCTGGCAACGATGGGCGTCGCATTCTTGCCGCCGCAGAGGGCCGACTTCGAAGCCCTGCTCCGGATCTTCATGCTTGACAAGGCGCTGTACGAGCTCGGATACGAGCTCAATAACCGCCCCGACTGGGTGCACGTTCCGCTGGCCGGCCTGCTCAAGGCGACGCCGATCTCAACGCCGGTTCCCCATCCCGTTTCCTAAGCACGGCTTTTGCAGCCGCGCCCCCGGCACCAGACAGAACGTCCGCTTCGAATACAGGAGGCCCACCACATGGCGATGCAGACGATCGAAGAGCTGTTCGAGCACGAGCTCAAGGACATGTATTCCGCGGAGCACATGCTGCTGGGCGCGCTGGAACAGATGGCCGGTGAGAGTTCCGACCCCCAGATCAAGAAGACCTTCGTGCAGCATCGCAAGGAAACCCAGGCACAGATCAAGCGTCTCGAGAAGATATTCAAGACGCTCGGCCAGAAGCCCGAGGCGGAAACCTGTCATGGGATTGAAGGGCTGTTGAAGGAAAAAAAGACATTTCTGAAGGAACGGCCGTCGGATGAGCTCGTGGAGTTCTTCAACATCGGCGCCGGCCAGAAAACCGAGCGCTACGAGATCACCTCCTATGAGGGCCTCATCGACATGGCGGACAAGCTCGGCATGACCGACGCGGTTGAGCTTCTCGAACAGAACCTCCAGGAAGAGGAAGCGGCGCTCAACAAGCTCAAGATGATCGCATCCGAATTCGACGTCGCCGAGGAAGGCGAGGAAGAGGAAGAAGAGACTCGCACACCTAGCTCGCGACGGTAGGAAGCGAGTGTCAGATCGCACCGGGCAGCAGTAGAATGGCCGGGCAAGAGAGTGCTCACATGGCTAACAAGAAAAGCTCCGCATCAGACATGTCGGCATCACCGGCCGCAGCCCCTGCTCCGCGCAAGCGGACGAGCACCGCTGCGCGCCCGAAGGGCCAGAACGGCGACACCCGGCGCGATCCCACTCACGACGAAATCGCCGAGGCGGCCTATCACAAGTACCTCAGCCGGCGCGGCGCCGGCGGCTCCGATTTCGACGACTGGGTCGAGGCCGAACGCGATCTGCGATCGCGCTCGAGCTCAACTCCCAAGTCTCAATAGCAACGCCCGGCTCCCAACGACCAACTCCCAATTGCCGGGGTTCGGAGTCTTTGGGCGCTGGGAGTTGGGAGCTGGGGTTTGAGATTTGCACGCCCCCCTGTCATGCCACGCGCGCTCTGGAAAGGCTCGGTTGCTTTCGGGCTCGTCAACATCCCGGTCGAGCTCCACACGGCGGTCCGGGATTCGCGGCCGCGCTTCCGTATGCTGCACGCCGAAGACAGGTCGCCCGTCAAGTTCGAGCGCGTCTGCGCGCGCGAAGGCAAGCCTGTGGCCTGGGACGAACTGGTCAAGGGCTACGAATACGAGAGGGGCCGCTTCGTCGTCGTGACCAAGGAAGACTTCCGCACCGCGGCGCTCGAAAAGACGCGGACCGTGGACATCCGCGCGTTCGTGAAGGGCGAGGACATCGACGACCGGTTTTTCGAGAGCTCGTACTTCCTGGTCCCGCCGAAAGGCGCCGAGCGCGCGTACGCGCTGCTCCGAGAGGCCATCCGCGACACCGGCCTGGTCGGCATCGCCACCATCGTCCTGAGAGACGCGCAGCATCTCGCGGCGCTCGAAGTGGTCAAGGATGCGATGGTCTTGACGATGATGCGGTATGTCGAGGAACTGGTGGATATCAGCCAGTATCACTTCCCCGCCGCCAAAGACGTGCGCAAGCCGGAGCTTGAAATGGCGAAGACGCTCGTCAAGAATCTTGCGGACAGGTGGGATCCCTCCCAGTACACCGACGAGTACCGCGAGAACCTGATGAAGATTATCAAGGCGAAGCTGAAGGGGAAGGCAGCGAAGCTCACGGTCCACGAGGAGCCGCGGCAGGCGGAAGTCGTCGATCTCATGGAACGGCTTCGCCGGTCGCTCCAGGGTGCCGGCACCGGCCCCCGCAAGACCGCCCGGGCGCGCAAGACGACCGCGCGTCCCCCCGCACGCAAGAAGAAGAAGGCCGCGTAGCGCCGCTTCATGCCTGTTGATCCCGCCTCCGTCCGGCCGATGCTGGCGACGACGGCGGCGGCCCCGCTCGATTCGTCCGACTACGTCTACGAACCGAAGTACGACGGTATCCGCGCGATCGCGATCGTCGAGCCTGGACCCGCCGTCGGTCTGTGGTCGCGACTGGGCAATGAGAAAACCGGCGCCTTTCCCGGCGTCGTCGAGGCGATCGCACAATGGGCGCGGCGCCTCGATCGTCCCGTCGTCCTCGACGGCGAAGTCGTGGCGCTGGACGAACGCGGCAACCCCGTCGGCTTCCAGAATCTGCAGCGCATCCACATGCATGACGTCGGGATCGCATTCATCGCGTTCGACCTGCTGCGCGACGGGAAGGAGGACCTGCGCGAGCGGCCGCTGCGCGAACGGCGGGCGCGACTCGAGGCGCTGCTGAAGGACGTGCGCAATCCGCGGCTCCGGATCAGCGAGCAGGCGGCCGGCGACGGCCGCGCAATGCACGCGAGAGCACAGGCCGAGAGCTGGGAAGGCCTGATCGCGAAGCGCGCCGACTCCGTCTACAAGTCGGGCAAGCGGTCGCCCGACTGGAGCAAGCTGAAGCTGGTTCGCCGCCAGGCCTGCGTCATCGGCGGCTGGACCGAGCCACGCGGGTCGCGCTCGTTCTTCGGCGCGCTGCTGCTGGGCGTGTACGACGACCACGGACGGCTGCAGTACATTGGCCACAGCGGCGCCGGCTTCACCGGCACTGAGCTCGAGCGGGTGTCGAAGCGGCTGCGCGCGATCGAAACCCCGACGTCCCCGTTCACCACGACGCCGAAGACGAACGAACGGCCCCACTGGGTGCAGCCACAGCTGGTGGCGGAGGTGAAGTTCACGGAGTGGACGGCAGACAACAAGCTCCGCCATCCGACCTATCTCGGCATCCGAAACGACATCTCGCCAGCCCGGGTGACGCGCGAACCCGATACCGTGGTTCGCGGACCGCAACGGATTCAGGCGGCCGATCGCGCGCCAAGAAAAACCGCCGCGCGCGGGCCCGGCACGGCGAAACTGCTCGATCAGATCGACGCCCTGGAGGACCAGGGGGGCGACGGCGTCCTGGAGCTTCCCGGGGGTGACCGCCTCGATGTCAGCAACCTGGGCAAGGTGTTCTGGCCAAAGTTGAAACTGACGAAAGGCGATCTGTTCCGGCATTACGTGCGCGTCGCGCCTTACATCCTGCCCGTGGTGGCCGATCGCCCGCTGGTCATGAAGCGCTATCCAAACGGGGTGGGCGGAAAGCCGTTCTATCAACATCGCGCGCCGGACAAGATTCCGGCGGGCGTGCGCATCGAGGAGGTCGAGACCAGCACTGAACGACGCGCCCACCTGGTCGGCGGATCGCTGCTGACGCTGCTGTACACGGTGCAGCTCGCTTCCATCTCGCAGGACCCGTGGTTCTCCCGCGTAAAGACCGCCGACATGATCGACCACGTCGCCATCGACCTCGATCCGCCGGACGACCTCCCGTTTCGCAAGGTGCTCGACGTGGCGCTGTGGGTGCGCGACGAGCTCGACGGGCTGAAAGCCCCCGGCTTCGTCAAGACCTCTGGCTCCGGCGGCGTCCACATCTACGTGCCGATGCCGCGCGACACGCCGTACGGCGCCGGCATGCTGTACGCGCAAATCGTCGCCACGCTCGTCGCCCGCAAGCATCCGAAAGCGGCGACCGTGGAACGCTCGCTCAAGGCGCGCGGCCAGCGCGTCTATCTCGACTTCATGCAGAACGGGCTCGGCAAGACGCTGGCGAGCACCTACAGCGCGCGCGCCAACGACTTCGCCGGCGTCTCGACGCCGCTGACGTGGGATGAGGTCGAGGAAGGCGTGAAGCCGCAGGACTTCACCGTGCAGAATTTCGCCGGGCGGCTCGAGGCGGCCGACGACCTCTGGGCACCGCTGCAGAAAGCCAAAGGCGCCGACCTGCGCGCGGTCATGAAATACGCGGAGTCATAGACCATGACGAACACGACGACGCGACGATACGAAGGCTTCCGTAAGGTCGTGTCCGTCGTGACCGTCGTAGTTTAAAAAGTCAGACGAACCTCACCGACCACCTGCCTCTTGAGCACATCCCCGAAGATGTGCTGCAGCACGTCCTGGTTGGCGAGGTTGATGAACTTCACGCTCGTGACGACGCGCTGGCTGGCCCAGCGGACGCCGAAACCGCCGTTGATCAGCGTGTAGTCAGCTGTCGTCCCGGCATACCGCAGATCCAGCACGTCCTGCCAGTATGCCTCGCCCGTGTAGCTCGCCAGCAGGTTGCCGAGGAAGCGTCCGCGGCTGAAGTCGAAGCCGGCGTTGAAGCGGTTTTTCGCCGGCCAGTTGATGTCGCGGATGGTCGTGCCGGCCGGTAGATCCTCCGCCACGGGCGTCGCCTGGAACGAGTAGTTCGTGAACACGTTGATGTACTGGTTCACCGCGGCGTCAACGCCCAGCTCGAATCCCTTGTCCTTGATCGTGCCGAGGTTCAGATAGGTGAAGTGCGCGGGGAGCAGCACGCCCCTCGATGCCAGCAGCGGGAAGACGACGGTTGGCGGAAGCAGGGCCGACGGCCAGGTCGGCGGCGGGTTCGCCCCCGAGTAGAAGGCATCCGGCGTGAAGTAGATGCCGTCCTTGGTAAAGTTCCAGTAGACGGCGGCGCTGACCGTGGCCCGGCTGCGGATGACGCCGGTGTAGCCCACCTCATAGGCGGTCATCGTTTCCTGCTTCAGGTCAGGATTGCCGTCGGCGCGAATCGGGAAGACGAAGCGGGAGAGCGCCGGACTGAGCGCGCTCAGGTTCGCCTCGTTCAGGATCGTCGTCGCGATGTTGTTGTTGATGAACGACGGGGCGCGGAAGGCGCGATTGAACGAGACACGGAACGTCTGCGCGGCGTCCGGTTTCACCATGAAGGTGGTGCGGGGCGAGAAGACCGGATCCTCGATCGACGAGAACTTGTCGACCCGCCCGCCGACCACCCAGCGGAAGTGATCGCCGAGGAAGATCTCGTCCTGGAGGAATCCGCCGCCCTCGTTGCGATTGTCGCCACCGGGAGCGATCGAGATGTCGAAAGTGTTGTGGCGGAAGTTACCGCCGTAGGTGAACACGTTCGTGGTCCCGACCGGCCGCACCTCCGACGCCTCGACATCGAAGGTCTTGGTGTCGAAGACGAGCGGCAGGAGCTCACCCGTCGGCCCGCGGGCCAGCAGGTTGGTCGCGTCGCCGTCGAGCAGGTTGGTGAAGAACGCGATGCGGCGGCCCGCATTCTGGTAACGGGTCGTGAAATAGGTCATCCTCGAATCGCTCGAAATGTCGAACGGGCCGATGCCGCTGTGGATGATCCCCTCGGTGCCGGCAACGCCGCCGCTGAAGGTCACGGTTCCGCCGCCAGCGATGTCGTAGTCAACGCGCGCGTCGAACTTCGGCTGCGACGTGCCTTCGTTGGTGTACGGCGGGTACGGCGTTCCCAGTTCGTTGATCGTGCCGGTCGGGCGCGGCAGCGGATCCTGCGTCAGGTAGCCGGCCGACAGCTTGAACGCCCATCGATCGTTCACCGCCTGGGCGTGCGATCCGTTGACGTAGAACAGCGTCCCGGCGTCGGCGTCGCTGTCGTCCACGCTGCGGCCAAAGGTGCCGATGCCAATCGTCAGGCTGCTGCCGCCGGCCGCGGCAAGCTCGCGCGGGCTCCTGGTGATGACGTTGACCACGCCGCTCATGGCATTGGCGCCCCACACTGCCGACGCGGGACCGCGGATCACCTCGATCTGGCGGATGTCATTGGGATTGGTCGGCACCAGGTCCCACATCACCATGCCGAAAAAATCGAGGTAGACGCTGCGCCCGTCGACCAGCGCCAGCTGCGACGTCGCCAGCGTGGACGTCGCGCCGCGGGTCGTCAGGTTGATATCGCGCGCGGAGGCCTGCGTCACGTTCAGTCCCGGCACTGCCCGCAGCAGATCGCCGATGTTCACGGCCGGCGAGTTCTGGATCGTTTCGCTGGTCACGAGAGAGACGGCCGCCGGCGCATTGACGAGCTGCTGCTCGCTTTTCGACGCCGTCACGACCACCTGTTCCTCGGTACGACGCCGGCTCTTCGGGATTGTCCGGAGGCTGCTGCTCGGGCTGCTGCGCGAACGTCGGCGCCGCCAGCATGAGCATGGCGGCGCAGAATAGGGGACGCACGGTCATGTGAAGGTTCTCCTCGCAATTATGGGGTTCAGCGCGCCCATTGTGAGCCCACCAACCAACACGCGCAAGTATCCACGTATCTCGCTCGCCGTGTCGTCCGCGTGCACGATCGTCCTCGCTCGTCGTCTACGAGGGACTGGCGGTGATGGTATGATGGCGGTCCTGCGCCCGTAGCTCAGTTGGATAGAGCGCCGGACTTCGAATCCGTAGGTCGCAGGTTCGAGTCCTGCCGGGCGCGCCAACGCTGTCCGATTCGTTCCGAAAATCCGCGCACAGGCTTCAGCCACATTCAGCAGCGTTTTTCATAGGCGATCGGTTTCCGCTGGCAGGCCTGGTGGCGGGGCGTTGTCGTGGCAGTGCGCGCGGCATGCTGGCCGTGCAAGCTACGCGACGTGAACCTCCCCTCATCGGTTCAGTCTTTGGGTCCAATCAATAGGGTTGAGGTGGTTGAAAATCGCTCGGCTTAATCCTCCGGAGCTCGTGCTCATGGATTCGTGGATGCCGGTGAAGGACGGGCTGCAAACCACGCGCGAACGGAAGGCAGGGCCCCGCGCGCACGAATGTCAGCGTCCGCACACGGAAACGAGTGCCACGACCGTCGATTGCGCTGCTGCGTTTTCGATGCTCGCCTTAATGGCGCACCTTCGTGCGTCGTGAGGCGCGGACCCGCGCCAGGACTGCGCTGCCTAGGCCGATGCCAAGGAGCGTGAGGGTGGCCGGCTCAGGAACCGCAACGGCCTTACGCTGCTGGCCCGGAGGATTGACAGTGGATGGGCTGCGGTCCGCTCCGCCCACTCGACCCTTTGCGGGTGTGGTGACCCCGGTCCAGACCATCGCGCCCACAATCAGTATCCCGGCGAGAAGAATTCTCATGATGACTCCGAGTTGATGTGCTCAATCGCTGAACACGCTCAGGCACTGCCTATACAACGCACGTGCCGCATCACGTGGATAGCGATTCGTAACTGACAGTCGGTCTTAGTCAAATCGTGCCGCGACTTTTGTTGTCAGCGAACCAACAAACCAGGTCTCGCGGGAAGTCCCCTGAGCACGGGAAGACTTCATGCTGTGCCGATTACATTCTTGGAGTGGTCGGGGCGACCACGCGCGAAGCTACTCGGTTAGCGGCAGTCAATCAAAACGATGTCGACCGCCGTCACATCGCAGGACCTGCGGAGGTTCCTCGCAGTCCGCAACGCTGCGCCCGTCTATGAATCTGGTGAGGCCGTGGCATCGGTGGTGAGGGCCATGGGGACTGTGTTGCAGGCTCATTCTCACTTACGGAATTGCAGGAATGGGAGGACGCGCGGCAGCAGGATGTCGTTCCGAAGAACAGGCACCCTGGGGAACGACTGCCGCGCGTGTCGGCATCAGACAGCAACGATAATGCCTTTGTCCGAATCAGCGGGTGACACGATTTCGGAGCGATTTGTCGGACAGCTCACGGCAGTTCTGGCTGGAGCCAGACGTTTGTCTGGAGGCACCGTCGCGCCCGTAGGCTCTTCGACGTCAGCGCCCCTCGTGGCACTCGAGTCGTCATAAGGCGCTTGGACAGACGCGCCAGAAGACCACGAGCAGTCCACGATGATGGACCTGGACCCACGTCTAGCTGGGGCTCTGAAGAAGGCATTTGCTTGGTGACCGGATGGCACGTGGTACGCTCGCGTGGCAACCCCTCCAAGTTCGTGATAGGTTGAAGGTTGGAAAAGGCAGCGCCCGCCTTCGAATCCGTAGGTCGCAGGGTCGAGTCCTGCCGGGCGCGCTTTTCACAGTTATGATTTTGTGGTTTGCGAATGCCGGGCCTCGATTTCAATCACAAATCGCAAATCGGAATCACCAATCGATAGGCGCCCGTAGCTCAGCTGGATAGAGCACCAGCCTCCGGAGCTGGGGGCCACAGGTTCGAATCCTGTCGGGCGCGCCACCTTAGTTTGTAGGCCGATCTCTCCCAGCAGCAGACCCCTACCAGTCGAGTCCTGCAGGGTCATGCTCTGTTCGGCCACGCGATCGTGAGCAGAAAGGCGCTCTCTTCGAGTGCCTCGATGACGTGAGGGACGCCGTGATCGAGCACGAGCAAACCGGCGGGCCGGAGATTGAACGTCCGCTCGGCGGCCTTCAGTTGGATGTGGCCCGACAGGTACTCTGGACCGAAATCCGTCCCTCGGTCTTGTGTTCGGGTATGCGCACGTGTGCTTGGAGAGCGATCAGGACGGCACGAAAGTCGTCGTACTTAACGAGCGTCTTGGCGTTCTGGCCTGTCTCCCACGTTGTCTCACCTCGCAGACGATCGAGTTCCGCCGGTAGATCGAATTCCATGAACAGACTCGCCAGCGGCGATGCATGCGGTCGACGGTAAGGTTCATGTTGTGCGGTATCGGACATGAGAAGCCTCCGGTCAGCTGCGACCGAGTAGGGCACGTTCCCCGTAAAAACGGGTCGTGCAAACTTTCCATTTCTCCGCTCGGGCGCGCCAACCTTCTCACGTTCCACCTGGCTTCACTCGAGCTCGAACGATGTAATGCGCCAGGAGCCCGCGCGTCGGACCAACGCGAATTCCATGACGATCTCATCGTCACCCGCGGTCGTGACGAGGGCGGCGGCGGTTGCCGTGTCGCCGTCGATCACGCCTGGCTTTCCTTCGACCTGGACGATGGCGCCGGCACGCGCGCGGAGCATGTCGCTCGTCGTCCGAATTCGTGCGCGCAGCGCCGGAGAGTCCTCGGCGAGGTGTGCGCGTGCCACGTCGTAGCGTCTGCCGGCTAGTTTCCTGACGAACTGCTCGGCGACCGATTCGGGCGGCGACACCAGCGTGTTTGTATCGTGCGCGAATCCGACGGCCGCAGCCACGACGCCGAGCGCCACGGCGGTCGCGAGGACGAGGGGCAGCAGGTCTTTCATCGCCAGCGCGCGGCGCGCATCTGCAGGCGCTCCAGCGACAGGTGGACCACCATGAGCACGCTGACCGCGACCACGAACACGCTCGCATCCACTTCGGCCCACAACATGTCATCCACCATGTCGCCAAGGATCAGCGACAGCGTGAACTCGAAGGGCGACGCCTGCCTGACCGTGCGCTTGCCGCTGACGCGTAGCATCGCCTGCAGCATCACGTAGGCAAAGAGCACGCGCGCGGCGATGCGCCACAGATCCATTATTCGATATTCAGGGCCCGGGGTGAATCGGTGCGCAGCGCCGGCATATCCTGCCCGCCCACCGAGTCGTCACGCTTGCGCCGCTCGTCGTCCAGGACATCGGCCTTCTGTGCGGGTTCTGCCCAGGACTGCTTCAGGATGCTGACGGCGCCGTCCATCTCGACGATCGCCAGGTGCACCTCGCGCATGTCCTGGATGCCCGCCTGGCGCAGGTGCGACATCACGTCCTTTTCGGTCATGCGCTCCCGGCGCATGCCCGCCCGCTCGAAGCGGCCGTTGCGGACGACGATGGTGGGAGTGCCCTCGAGCACGGCTTCCATGCCATGGTCGAAATAGGCCAACCAGGCGTCGGCGTACGCGAGCACGGCGATCGCGCCGATGGCAACCGCGCCTTGGATGAAGAGGACGTCGCCGTAGATGATTTCATCGACGACTTCGCCGAGCATCAGGGCGACGATCAGGTCGAACGCCGAGAAGTTGCCCACCGTGCGCTTGCCGAGCGCCCGAATGACGATGAGCATGAGGACATAGACGGCGGCCGCGCGCGCCGCCGTCAGCATTAGCTCCCTCGGGTCCATGCCCGAAGGGCTTGCATCCCTTATTCCTGCGCTTGCATGAGGTACAATCGCGAGTCTGGGTGCACGGCGGTGGCGTGTGCCATGACAGAGGCGGGCCGGTAGCTCAATTGGCAGAGCAGCAGACTCTTAATCTGCGGGTTGGGGGTTCGATTCCCCCCCGGCTCACCAGAATTGTTCCAGATTCTTGCGATTCCTGAGGTTCCTCCGCGGAGCCTTTTCCGTTCTGACGGCCATTCTGACTGCCATTCGTTCCCAAGGCCTCATCCATTCGACTCGCGGCCTCAGCTTGAAACCCGGGCAGCACATGCGAATAGGTGTCGAGGGTCAGCGAGATTTGCGAATGCCCTAGCGTCTCCATTACCACTCGCGGATGCACGCCTTGCGCGAGCAGCAGCGGCCGAGGTGTGACGAAGGTCGTGGAGGCGCATCGAGGGTAAGCCGGCGGTCGTTAGCAGGTCGTTGAAGACCCTCCGGACGTTCCTCTCGTCGAGGGGGGTGCCGATGGTCGAGGTGAACACCAATCCCGACTCGACCCACTTCGAGCCCGCGAGGAGGCGTTCTTGAGCCTGCGCTTTGTGATGGCGCTTGAGAGTCTCGATGGCGAAGGCCGGTAGATTCACCACCCTCCGGCTGCGCTCACTCTTGGGCTCAACGAACGTCAACTTCTTCTCGCCCCGCTGAAGCGCTCTGCGGACGCGGAGGGTTGCTCGTCCATCGAACGGAGTTAACACTCGCCGGGGTGTTGGTGATCGTCGGTTGCGTCGTCGCGTGGCTACGGCTCTGAATAGCTTCGTTGTGCCCGAATCGGGCAGGTCCGATAGAGCGTAACCGCGACCATCGGCGGCGTGCCGCGCAAAGCGGAGCTATCTCCACGAACATTCTGGATTTTCGCGCGCGAGTTCTCGTCATTTGAGGCGGCAAGGGGCCGCTTACGGGCAGCGACTCTGATCCCGGACACGGTTCTGCCCGTCCACTCGAGCGACGTGCGGTCCCCGGTTCTCCCGGCAGTCGCCTCCAGACGCACGGGCCTGTAGGTCCCCGTGGTCAGACGGGCGGTCAGCACTCGGTCGTCAGGCGGCTGCTTCGACTGACGGGCACGTCTCGCAGGCCGCCGATCGGTTCGCCTCAACGCGTGCCCGGCGCGCAGCGGCCGCGCGTGACGTCAGGTCTGCCGGTACTGCGTTCTCCGGTGCCAAAGTACATCTCGTCCGGCGTCTGTCCCCGAAACGCCGAATGCGGAAGCACGCGGTTGTGTTCGTCGACGTAGAACGTCACGAGTCGACGGACGGTGGTGACGCTGTCGAGCGAGTGGAGGAAGAGCCATTGATGTTTCAGGGAGCGCCACCACGCTTCGATCATGGAGTTCGAGAACTTCAGCTCCGTCAAGGCCAGCATCCGGCGCAGCACGCCCGTGGAGATGAGGGCGTCGACCTGGGCATTCACGTTCTCGACGCCCGCATCTGCCAACACGACTGGGGTGGTGTCTGAGGACGTCGCGCCTCGACTGGCGTCGAGCAACACGGCCACGCTGTTGACCGGTGCGAATGTGTCGGCGACTCGCCACGCCAAGATCCGTCGCGAGAAGTTGTCGATCACGGCATGGAGATAGGCGCGGGTCCCGTCGAGCAGGCGGATGACGGTGGTGTCGATGTGCCACATCTCGTCGGCTCGCGTCGTTCGAAAGCCCACCTTCGGCTTGGCCGGGTGCACGCGGAGCCGGGGGCGGCGCCAGCCAAACTTCCGCACCAGGTGGTACCAGGTCGAGGGGGAAGCCCAAACCTTGCCGAGCCGCTGCGCAAGGACGGCGAGCGTGCCGGTCGGGACGTGCCGGTACTCGAGCGCGGTCACCATGTCCTTGATCGTCCGGACCTCGGGTGGCGGTCAGTCGATGGGGCGACGTGTGCGGACAGGACGACTGATCGTCAAGCGCACACGCGTGCTGCCGCCGTCGCCAGGCATGGAACCGACTCGGGGACAATCGCAGGAACCGCAGGAGCGCCCGCAACGGAACAAACGCACGGGCACGATCCACGGCTCGCAGGATCCTGATTTTGGCGCGTCCGTCGGGCAGACGCTCGTGCGTCAACGTGAATCCCGAGCTTCGAAGCAGGGCGAGCGCGAGCCGAAGGAGTGCCGTGAGCTTCCTCACGCGTCGCCGGAGTTCCAGGACTTCTTGCTGGAGTTCCGATGCCTTCAGGTCCGTCACGTCCAGGCTGACCACGACCTTCGGTGCCTTGCCGAGCCACCCACGGGCCGTCGAGCGAGGGACCCCGAGATCCGTGGCGATGGCCACGTCCCCGGTGCCTTGGACGAGATCCCGAAGCCGGTGGTCGTAGCGCTGCTGAAGGCGCCCCGTGGTCGTCATGGGGATGATCATCGGCCGTTCGCTTAGCGCCGCTCAACTCCTCGAGGACATTGGGGCCGTCCGCTGACGTGAGACGGTCCGCCGCAGTGACGACAACTCGCGCCGGAAGGTGCAGAATGTCCGTGGACACAGCTCGGATCGCCACGCCGCCGCGCGGTTCTTTGGTCGGCTCCTCAAGCGCAGCGGGCGCCTGCCCGCCGCCTGGTCACCGATCGCCTCGGGAGCTACCGCGCCGCACACCGGGTCGTCATGCCGTCGGTCTTCCACGACACGACGCGCTACGCCAACAATCGCGCCGAGGTTTCACACCAGCCGACGCGCCGGCGGGAACACCACATGCGGCGCTTCAAATCGGTGGCGCAGGCCCAGCGGTTCCTCTCGATTCACGATGCCGTCCGCAATCTCTTCTCCCTGGGACGGCATCTGCTTCGCCCCCGCCATCATCGGCTCCTGCGTGATCGTGCCCTCGTGACGTGGACCGCCGTGACTGCAGCCTGACCGTCTGGCGCCGGGACACGGCGACTGAGGTATACGCCGGAGCGCGTTAACTTGATAGTGCCTGACCACCGGAGTGGTGCGGTTAGAGGTTAGGAGGGAGTCAGCCGATAAGGCTGGTCCCGCAACGCGCGGCTGAGCCGCGCGTGCCGTTGACGCCACAGTTCGAAGCGCCGGGCAATCGCGTCGAGGATCCGGGCTTTGCGCGAGGACGGTTCGTGGACGGCGGCTTGGCTGAAGAAACCGGAGCCCAACTCCGCGTACCAGCGGATGTTGTGTCGCCGGCGCATCTGATCCTCGAAGAACCCCGCTAATAAGAGGCATTGCGTGCCTGCCAGTTCCATCATCAGGCTGTCGTGCAGCAGGGTAGTGTCGGACACAAAATGGTCGAAGACCTCGCTGAGATTCGCGGGAGCTGGCCATTCGGCGCCGGCCTGTGTCGAGACCTGAGCGTAGTGCGCCAGCACACTGGCGTTATACAACAGCTCTTCGCGATCGACGGTGGGCTCAGAGACGTCCCGAAGGCCAACGATGAAAAACTCCAGCGTCTGCCGATGGTCGGTCGCAAGCAGTTCCCCCAGTGGACCCATGACTGCCTCCGGTGACACGAACAGGCCCTCCAGCGGGCAGCGACAATTCGTCAAACCAGTTCGCCAGGAATATCGGCGCAACGGGAAGGCCACATGAACGAGCCGGGCCTTGGAATGTTGAGCACCTCGCATATTCCATGGACCGCACAGCGCTGCCTGGTGGCAGGGGGCTCGCCGGAGGGGACTGCTCTCCGCCGCATTGCCTACAGGCTGGCCGAATGTGAGGACACCCTGACACTCAATCGGCCCATTGAGTACCTATTCATCACCGGGTGTTCACCGACGTTTCGTTCCGGTCAGGCTCGAGCCGCCGACTTCCCTGTACGCGCCGGTACAAGAAAGGGACCGGGTCCGAAAGAACCCGGCCCGCGTGCTTCCACTTGCTTCGAACTCCGAACTTAGTACATCCCGCCCATGCCGCCGCCATGCGGCATCGGAGGCGCGTCCTTCTTCTCCTCGGGAATCTCGGAGACCAGCGCTTCGGTCGTCAACAGAAGCGACGCGATCGACGAGGCGTTCTGCAGCGCGCTCCGGACGACCTTGGCGGGGTCGATGACGCCCGCCTTCACGAGATCCTCGTAGGTGTCGGTGGCGGCGTTGAAGCCTTCATCCTGCTTCATGTCGCGCACCTTCGCCACCACGATCGACCCCTCCTCGCCGGCGTTGATCGCGATCCAGCGCATCGGCTCCTCGACGGCCCGCTTGATGATCTGAAGGCCGACCAGCTGATCCCCTTCGAGCTTCAGCTTGTCGAGTGCCTTCACGCCGCGCAGCAGCGCGACGCCGCCGCCGGGCACGATGCCTTCCTCGACGGCCGCCTTGGTCGCGTGCATCGCATCCTCGACGCGCGCCTTCTTCTCCTTCATCTCGGTCTCGGTGGCTGCCCCGACCTTGATGACGGCCACGCCGCCAACCAGCTTCGCGAGCCGCTCCTGCAGCTTCTCGCGGTCGTAGTCCGAGGTCGTGTCCTCGACCTGCGTGCGGAGCTGCTTGACGCGGCCCTCGATGGCCGCCGACGTGCCACCGCCCTCGACAATGGTCGTGTTGTCCTTGTCGATGGTGACCTTTTTGGCTTTGCCGAGATCCTCGATCTTGATGTTCTCGAGCTTAAGGCCGAGATCCTCCGTGATCGCCTTGCCGCCCGTCAGAGTCGCGATGTCCTCGAGCATGGCCTTCCGTCGATCCCCGAAGCCCGGCGCTTTGACCGCGGCGGCCTGGAGCGTGCCGCGCAGCTTGTTGACGACGAGCGTTGCCAGCGCCTCGCCCTCGATATCCTCCGCCACGATCAGGAGGGGACGTCCGAGTCTGGCCACCTGCTCGAGCACGGGCAGCAGGTCCTTCATCGAGCTGATCTTCTTCTCGTGGATCAGGATGACGGGGTTCTCGAGCACGACTTCCATGCGCTCGGCGTCCGTCACGAAGTACGGCGAGAGGTAGCCGCGGTCGAACTGCATGCCCTCGACAACCTCGAGCGACGTCTCCAGGGTCTTGGCCTCTTCAACCGTGATGACGCCGTCCTTGCCGACCTTGTCCATCGCATCCGCGATGATCTTGCCGATCGTCAGGTCGCTGTTGGCGGAGATCATCCCGACCTGGGCGACCATGTTGCCGGACACGGGTCGCGCCATCTTCTTGATTTCCTCAACGATGACCTCGACAGCCTTCTCGATGCCGCGCTTGAGCTCCATCGGGTTGGCGCCCGCCACCACGTTCTTGGCGCCTTCGCGGTAGATCGCCTGCGCGAGCACGGTTGCCGTGGTGGTGCCGTCGCCGGCCGTGTCAGACGTCTTGCTCGCGACCTCTCGGACCATCTGCGCGCCCATGTTCTCGAGCGGATCCTTCAGGTCGATCTCCTTGGCCACCGTCACGCCGTCCTTGGTGATGGTGGGAGAGCCGAACTTCTTGTCGAGGATGACGTTGCGGCCCTTGGGCCCGAGCGTGACCTTCACCGCGTCGGCGAGCTGGTTGACACCGCGCAGAATCGCCTGCCGCGACTGCTCGCCGTAAATAATCTGTTTTGCCATGTCTACTTCCCCTTCGATTCGGTGACCGCGAGCACGTCGTCCTCGCGCATGATGAGGTATTCCTCACCGTCAATCTTGATGTCCTGGCCCGAGTACTTGCCAAACAGGATCGTGTCCCCATCCTTCACATCAAGCGGCTGGCGCGTGCCGTCCTCCTTGACCTTGCCGGCGCCCACGGCAAACACCTTGCCTTGCTGCGGCTTCTCTTTGGCCGTGTCGGGGATGATGATGCCGCCGACTCTCTGTTCGCCTTCCTCGAGGCGCTGAACGATGATGCGGTCGTGTAGCGGTCTGACTTTCATATGAGGCAACTCCAACTGTTTGGGAACGGCGCCGGGCCGCGAAGGCCCGATCCTTGGAAATTGATTGCAAGCGAGCACCAGTTCCGGGGACGCTGAGCCACTCCTAGACGAAGCGGGGCCCTGGCGGCGGCCCTGAATCTGCGGTGTCTGGGAGGACGCGCTCGGACACCGCCGTGATCCAGTGCAGCATCATGAGGATCGGAGGCACAAGACCAAAGCCGAGAATCAATGCCGCGCCGCCAAGAGATGTCACGTTGCCTACGAGGCCGACGAGCCCGGCGGCCAGAATCCACGTTGCCGCGACCGCGCCGTTCCTCTGTTGAAACTGCATGGACGGCACTCTACGCCTCATCCGGGCCCAACGCTGTTCGGAAGTGCACATGCTGAACCGGGTCTGGCTGTGCTGCTTTGGACAGCGCGCTTCACCGCGAACGGTCACACTCACCCATGATTTCGCGTTCCCGGCTGATGATGCGCGGAACTTCGCTGCCGCTTGGTCGCTGAGCTACTCGTGCCTGAAATCTTGAATCTCGGCGAATTCGAGCGCCTGTGGAAGGCGTTCGTGTGTGCAACGCGAAACCCGCATGGCCAACACCCCCCTACTCGACGGCTGAAATCCTGAATTCACCATTTCCGGAATCGTCGACGAACGTTCCAAACAGTACATACGTGTGCGTCCCAAAACTGTCAGGATACAGTCTCTTATCAGTTTGAAGGATGCGATGCCGAAATCTGGAGTGTCACGTGGCGCCCGTCGGAAACAGAGGCCGCCCGGACTCGCGGAATTGCCAGGCGCCCTCGAAGGCCAGATCGAGGAGATGTGTCGCGACCTTGCCGTGCAGGTGAAGCAGATGAGGCAACTGCAGGAGCAAGCGGACGAGTTGAGGACGGCGCTTCGCGAGTGGGCGTGCCCGGGCGGAGCGAATTCCCACGTGAGACCGACTAATCGTGCAGGACAATGCTGAGGAGGGAGGTGTTGATCTTCAGGCCGCCGTTGTCACTCGATGAACCCGAGGTCCCTGAACTGGTTCATGAAGAAGTTGACGCGCGATCGCGTCGTCCCGCTCATTTCAGCGAGCGTGTCCTGGGAAATCTTGGGTATCTTCCGCTCCGCACCAGCCTGATCACCGTACCGCGCCAGCAGCAGAAGGGTTCGCGCCAGCCGCTTCTCGCTGGAGTTGAAGAGGTGATCGACCAGATCCGCCTCGATACGGAGGTTCCTCGCCAGCATGTACGAGATGAACCGATCCGAGAACGTCGGCTCGTCGTGGAGCAGCCTGAGCATCGCTCCTTTCTCGATGACGAGGACGGTTGTCGGCATCGTCGCGGTGGCTGCCCGATCCGAATCGATTGACCGGTCAGAGCGCCTTCCCCGAAGAAGTCGCCGGGTCCCAGCATCGCCACGACCGCTTCTTTGCCGGCGCGAGATAACACGGAGATCTTGACTCCGCCCTTCTGAACGTACATGACGGTGTTGCTCGGTTTGGCCCTGCGAGAAGACGACCTTCCCTCTTGGGTACGTCGCAACGCGCCGTGCCGCACCTGCAGATTTGAGGAACGCCTGGGCGTCGAAGCCCGGGTGTGTCTGGCATGCCTTGACGGACCGTGCCTTCGCTTGTGACATCGTGAATCGGTCGAATTATCGGACGCGAATGCGCGACCCCGGGCGCGTCCGCGTGTGCGATAGAAGACTACGGCGCGTTGTGGCCTGGGCTGATCATTGCTGCCGTCGTCGGGGTGGATCTCCAGCCTCGCCCGCGCCAAGGTCTGACCTCGGACCGTCTCCGCCAGGAACGCGGGCATGAGTGCAGGACAGCCGGCGCACAGCCTCCATGCGGTCGCCTTGTCGAGGTTCCCCTGTTCCCCGAATGCTTTCTTGATCTGGAAGAGCAGCGTGGACGTACGCAGTTCGCAAGCCGCGAGGTCGTCGGGGGTGTGCCGTACACAGCGCAAGGGTTACCGTAGCCGCCGCATCGTAGTCGCCGTTATAGAAGAATCGCTGCGCCTCTTGGAGCGTTGGAGAGCGAGCGATGTTGTCGGCAGCGCGTGGCGCCAATAGCGTCCTGTTCGCGTGCAACTGGACATGCTGCGGCCGACGCCGTTACTTCTTCGACTTCTTCGTCGTCGTCTTCTTCGTCTTCTTTTTGGTCTGGCCTTTGAGGACGGCCGGCTTCTGTTCGGTTTTGTCTTCGATGACGGCCAGCACCTCATCCTCTTTCAGGATGAGATACTCCTCGCCGTCGAGCTTGATCTCCTGGCCAGAATACTTGCCGAACAGGATCCGGTCGCCCGCTTTGACGTCGAGGGGGATCCGCTTGCCGTCGTCCTTCACTTTTCCATTGCCGGCGGCGATGACGGTGCCGTGCTGCGGCTTCTCCTTGGCCGTGTCCGGGATGATGATGCCGCCGATCTGCTGTTCGCCCTCCTCGAGGCGGTGGACAATGATGCGGTCGTGCAGCGGTCTGACGTTCATGCTCTGTTTTCCGTTCCTGGCATAAAAGGGGGAGCACCGCCGAATCACCGACGTGAATAGGCCTATGCGGCGGGTAGCGCTCGCCTCGAGCGACTGCTACTTATGTGTCACCTGTTGGCATAGGTCGTTATTCTCCACGATCACTGCCGGGGCTGAGAATCGGTCGGAGCTGGCCATGAGCTTCCTTGCGCGGGCCACCAGGCACTCCGGGTTGAGGTCTGCGACCTCACACCAGTGGTACAACATCGACGTTCCGGCTAGGAACTCACGCGCGCTCTCCGGACCCTCGGGCGATCCGGCAGGACTGGCGAGATCCCGGAAAGCCTGGTCGATGATGCGGACCGCGAGATGGCGGTACGGCGCTCCCTCCGCGCCGGAGGACGAAGGCTGTCGCCACGCCACGCCTCTCATCGCCGCGGCTCCGAGTTGTCAACGCGATATAGAACGTGGGCGACCGGCTGCATCGGCCAAGCGCTTCTCGTGGCCGCAACCGCAATCACGACGGCCGTGGCGGCGCTCAGCCAGATGAACGTCGCCGCAGAGGCCGCCGCTGGCACGAGGGCGACCCACGCGGCGAACGCCGCGGTGATCCAGACGACAAAGTACCGACCTTGATGTCTCCAAGTATTGGTGGTGATCATAGAGGTGTCCTTCACGACTGGGCTCTCGCGTGTGACATCCCGACCTCGTCAGAACTCTCAAACGCAACTACGCCAAGACCCAGATGACTCCGAGTGTTACCGCGAACGGCCCGAGCGCACTAGGACCGCACGAATGCTCCGTCAGGGGTGCGAACCAGGAATCTGGCGTCGACGAGCGCACCCATCAGCGCATCGCACGCGGCACGATCCAGGCCCCACAGCCGCTGCGCTTGCGCCGGCGTCAGGCGAAGTCCGGGCATCTCGATGTATTCGCCCCGAATCCGCCGAAGCACGCTCTCAAGCGGCTGATCCTGTGCTGGCTTCGTCAATGCTCCCCTGTGTTCCTGAAACGAGCTGTGACCGCCGGCAATGGATGGCGAGGCCGTTGTTTGGCGGCGGTTCGCTGCGCCGCCGATTCGATTCGGATCTGCAAGCGCCCACCTGTGACGCGGACAGAACGGCCGCTGCAGGTCGTGGGCCGTCGCCCGAGGCGGGGAGCCACCCCGCCTCGCTGCAAGTGCCTTGCGCGGGCTACTGCGACGGCGATCTTGATCTGCTTGGGTTTGGCTTCCTCGCGCATCGGCAGTCGGACCGTCAGCACGCCGGCCTTGTACTCGGCGCTGACCTTGCCAGCGTCGACCGTCGGCGGCAGCGCGAACGACCGCGCGAACGAGCCATAACTGCGCTCGATGCGATGGAAGTGCTCCTCCGTGACTTCGGTGTTGAGCTTCCTCTCGCCACGCAGCGTGAGCGTGTTGTCTTCAACGGTCACCTCGAACTCTGCCTCTTTCATGTCGGGCAGCTCAGCCTTTCAGCACGAGCTCATGCTGGCCTTTGCTGTAAATGTCGACCGCCGGCACCCACCCCGCGGGTGAGGTCTTCCTGAGGACGGACCGTAGAGGCCCTCGAGCATCCGGCTAATCCGCTCCTGCAGCGCGGCCCCCATCACGGGACGAATCCCAACGAACGATGGCCATGATGATTCTCCACTCCTGCTACATGTAATGTCGCGGCGACACTCGTCCGTCGATCTCGCGGAACCGGGATGGAGACACGCCGGCCGAGAGTGCCACGACGGGAAAGCTTTGGTGAGGGCTGTTGCTCAGGGTCGAGGCGGAATTCCCCGGCGGGGTGCGGCAGTGCTCAGGAAAGCGATGCGCTCGAAGTATACGCTCTTTCGACAAGCGAGGTTTGTTCATCGAGCTTCACTCGTTCCACGACTCGGCTGGCATCGCTCGAACAATCACCAAATACGTGTCAACCGGACTGGCAGACGCGCTAGCCCCGGGGAGCTAGTGGGGCCGCAAGGACATCGGGGTTCGAGTCCCACCTCCGGCACCACAAACACAAAACCCCTCAAATCTTCGGGAATCTGGGGGGGTTCGCATTTCAAGCTGTGCCAGTCGCACAGATGTTTCACGAATGGCTGGAACCCTACCGGCCGGCGGTGATTCTTCTCTCAGGGCCTCGTTGAGGGAACGATGGGCCTCACACCCGAGCAGGTGGAAGCCGAACTGGAACGCCTCGACCCCGCCTTTCGCCTGACACCTGAAGAACAGAAACAGCGCGACGCCGCCTTGCGGCTCGAAGAGGCGCGACGTGGATGATCACATCGTGTGGCGACTCACCAAGCCGATTGCGGAGTCCTACGAACGCGGAGACCGTACCCTTCCCCATGCGCTCGCCCTCGTGCGCCGGATCTCAATCGCCTGCTCGCTGCCAACTCGCTTGCAGCTTCTCGGCCGAATGGCGCTCGTTGCGCTCGATCGGAACCCGCGGCCTCGTGCGCGCGGCGAGAGACTGCCGACGTATCCAAAGTGTGTCCGCGATGTCACAGCGGAACTCGTGTTGTGGCTCAAGGAGCAACATCCCGACGAGCGTTGGTCCGTCACCGCTTATCAAAAGTCCTCGCCGCTGATCGAGCGCGCACTTGAGACTCTCGCAGTCATTGAATGGTTCGGCGACCGGCCAACGCCGCGGACTGAAACCGTTGAAGATTTGGTGCAAGAGCGACAGCGCGAGCGCCGCAGAGTGCAAGCAACCACGTAGCACCACTTACCTCCGTCCAGATGGCATCTGGCCGTCGTATACTACGGCGCCCTACAGCGCAGTGTCTCATGTTGCATGGCCACGGCGTCGGCGATGAGCCCCAGCGCCGCGCTGATCATCGAAAAGCCGCAAATGCTCGAGGCGCTCCACTCACAGCCGTCTCTCGCCGATCGGTTCCTCTCGCACATGCTTGCCAGGAACATTCGGATTGAAGAAGACCTGGTCAATCAACTCTTCAATTTAAGCGAAAAACGGCTCGCGCGTGCATTGCTTCTCCTGGCGCGGTACGGCAAGGACGAGCAACTCCCGATTCCGAAGCTATCGCAGGACACGCTCGCCAAAATGGTGGGCACGACCCGCTCGCGTATCAACTTCTTCATGAACAAGTTCCGAGACCTCGGATTCATTGATTACAACGGCGACATCAAGGTGCACAGGGCGCTGCTCACCGTCATCTTGACGATTGACGTGCACGCACGGTGCTCTGACTGCGCAGAGGTCCACGATTCGCAACGATATTGCTTCATAACGAGGCGGCGCAAGCCCGCCTCAAGGATGTGCTGGATAGAACAGCGCCGCTGTTCATCATGCGTTACTGTCCTGTAGTTGATGTCCATGACTCACGACCAAGGACGTACCGTGGGCGTTGATACCGTCGACCGACTCCACGACATGATGGCCAAGCTGACAAACCGCTTGATCGAGGCTGAAGACATTCGTGTCCGGTTCTTAAAGGCGCGTGACGCGAACCGCTGGCCCCATCTGTGCTCCACGTCGCGGCTGTTCACCGACATTCAAAACCCCACCCTTAGTTCGAAGCTGGCGGTAACCGTGAGCACACTGAGGGCCATCCGGATATGAAGGCGCGGCTGATCCTCGGGGGTGTGCTCCTGGCAAGCGCGGTGGCGCTGTTCCTCCTCTGGTTCGGCCAGTCCACCGTGTGGGTGCGCGACCGCGTCGTCTCGGCCTTGAACGAGCGGTTTGCCAGCCAGGTGGAACTGGGGTCGCTACAGCTGTCGTTGCTACCTGCGCCCCCGCGCCTCCGGCACCGGCCTCGTCTTCCGTCACAACGGCCGGACGGACGTGCCGCCGCTCGTCACGATCGGTAGCTTCGACGCAAGCGCGAGCGTCGTCGGGCTCGTCGGTCGGTCTGTGCGCCTCAGGGAGGTCAACATCAGCAGTCTCAATATCTACATCCCACGGCGTCGCCGTGCCGCTGATCCGCAGCCGGAGGAGCCCAACATCGAGGACCTGCAGGCCAAGAGGGTGCCTCCACCTGCCCTCCCGCCTCATCCCATACGAGCGCTCGCGCCGTCACCGATCGTCATTGACCGAGTGGTGGCGCGCTCGGCACGCCTCGAGATCCCATCCGTGCGACCTGGGCGGCTCTCGCGGATTTTCGAGATCCACGACCTCGCGATGGATCGCGTGGGTGGCCGGGAGCCTTGGCAATTCCGGGCCGGCATCACCAATCCGATTCCGCGTGGACGTGTCGAGACGACCGGCACCTTTGGTCCATGGGACGAGGACGAGCCGGATTTCACACCGCTGAGCGGCCAATACACCTTCAGCCGTGCTGACCTGGATGCGATCAAAGGGATCAGCGGGATCCTATCGTCCGTCGGCAAGTACAGCGGCGTGCTGCAGCGCATCGAAGTGGAGGGGCAGACCGAAATACCCGATTTTTCGCTCGACGTCGCCGGCCAGCCTGTGTCGCTCGCGACGACATTCAAAGCCGTGGTGGACGGCACGAACGGCGACACGTGGCTCGAACGCGTGGAAGCGCGCCTCATGGAATCCACCGTCCTGGCCAACGGCGCCGTGGTGAGAACCGAGAACGTCCGGGGACGTGGCATCGTGCTCGACGTGCGGGTGAACGCCGGCCGAATCGAGGATCTCATGCGGCTGGCAGTGAAGGCCGAACAGTCGCCGTTGGTGGGCCGCGTGGACATGGAGACGAGCTTTCTCCTGCCGGCGGGGCCGCAGGACGTCGTCGATCGTCTGCGGCTCGATGGACGCTTTAGCCTGGCTGAGGCCCGCTTCACCAACCTTGACGTGCAAAAACGAATCAACGAGTTGAGCGAGCGTGGCCGGGCCGACGACAACGTGCTGAAGGAGGGCCAGAGCGTCGTGTCGAACTTTCGTGGTCGCTTCGTCCTGCGCGACGCCCTGCTGCGGCTCTCGGAGTTGCGGTTCAGCGTGCCTGGCGCTACCGTGCAACTGTCGGGTTCATACGATCTCCATCGCGAGCTCATCGAGTTCCGAGGGGACTTGCTGCTCGAGGCGAAGCCTCGCCGACATGACGAGCGGTGTCAAGTCGCTGCTTGCCCGGCTCGCGCAGCCGTTCTTCCGCGGTCCCAACGGCGGCACCCGCCTGCCGATTCGCATCACAGGCACGCGGTCCCGGCCCTCGTTCCGTCTCGATGTCGGTCGCGTGTTTGGCCGCGACTAGTCGCCTCCAAGCCTCCGTACCAGGTGTCCGTGATCCGACGCGGGCCGTGCCCGAAGCCTCGTGGGTGTACAAGATTGCACCAGCTCTACGGCAGCAACGGCGCTTCGCGCGCGATCTAGCCCTTATCGGACGGCCTGTCACTTTGTGAACAGCCAAATTCAGTCGATGCGCATACTGTCGTTTGCCAGAATCAGATCGGCTGCCCTGTTGATCCTGTGGATGATTGCGGGACAGGATCGCGCATGCTGGCTGCGCTCGTCGTCCTGCTCCGATCCCTCGCGCTGATCTGCTGTGGACACCGAGCGGTCGCGTTCGAGAATCTGGCACTCCGTCAGCAGTTAGCGGTGTTCAGGCGGACCGTGAAGCGTTCCCAACTACGCCCATAGAGACCGACTATTTTGGATGCTGCTCGCCAACACGTGGCGGGATTGGCGTACGGCCCTGGTAGTCGTGCACCCTGACACCGTCGTGCGTTGGCATCGGCAATGGCTTCGCCGCCAGTGGACGCGGCTCTCAGCGCGGGGCCTTCCCGGCCGCCCGAACACAAATGCAGCCATTCGGACACTCGTGATGAAGATCGCCGCCGCGAATCCGCTCTGGGGCGCTCCTCGGATCCACGGCGAGTTGGGCTAATCTGGGCGTTGAGGTCTCGGAGCGAACCGTTTCCAGGCTTGTGCGGCGGCCGCGCCGCCCGCCGTCGCAGACATGGCGAACCTTCCTCACGAATCACGTCACCGCACTGGGCTCGATCGATTTCTTCACCGTACCGACCGTCACCGGTCGAGTCCTGTTCGTCTTCATCGTCCTTCTCCACCACCGCCGGCGGATGGTTCATTTCAACATCACCGAGCATCCGACGGCCGCGTGGACGGCGCAGCAAGTCGTTGATGCGTTTCCTGATGACACGGCGCCACGCTGGTTGTTGCGCGATCGCGACGCGATCTACGGCGAGGCGTTCCGCCAGCGAGTCGCTGGCATGGGTATCGAGGAGGTCGTGTCGGCTCCGTCCAGTCCATGGCAGAACCCGTATGCGGAGAGGCTGATTGGATCAATCAGGCGCGACTGCCTGAACCACGTGGTGGTGTTCGGTGAGCAGCATTTGCGCCGAGTTCTGACCGGCTATTTGCGTACTATCACGGATCGCGCACGCATCTCTCGTTGGCGAAAGATGCGCCAACGCCGCGACGCGTGCAAGGCGTCACCGAGGGTGACGTGATCGCAATCCGGGAAGTCGGCGGCTTACACCACCGTTACGAACGACGCGCCGCCTGACGTGATTTCGTCGGCTGCGCCAGTGCACGTCTCAACGCAGCTGACGTGCGCGCCGAACGCACGCCCGTCTCAACGCCGAGCCTGCCAGTCATCGTGATTATCGCGGCGATCACCTCCCGAGAAGTCGCGATAGTGACCGACAACAGCGCCGCGCCGATTTTGGCGAACCACAAGTTGCTGAACGACGTGCACGAGATCGCCGCGCGCGTCGAAATCGGGCGCAGCTCCTGCATCTGACGATCGGTCAGCAGCCGGTCGATAGCCCGGAACTCGTAGTACTGATACTCGCTCATCGGTCCCCGCTACCAGCGTCCTCGCGCCCATCGACGATAGGCCTCGATCCACTCCCATCCAACCGGCAGCGGATGCGGCAACGGCAACTCGAGAATCGGGATCGCCTGTCGTTCACGCCCTCGGTAGCACACCGCGACAATGTTTCCCGATGCGGTGACGTCGATCTTCCTCACGGTAACGATCGTTCCCAGCACCACGGTCTCGAACGGAAGCGCGAGGTGTTGCTCGATGGTGGCGTGAAATCCCACGGCCTGCTCGGCTTCGTTGTACGCATCGACGATGGCTTCCTCGATCATTGCGTCGAGGCGGCCCGACGGGATCCTGGGGCGCACAGTTGTCTTCCGTGCCTTGCGGTCTCGGTTGCCGTGCCTCGTCACGTCTCCTCCCGCCAGCACTCGGCTGCTCCAGCGAGGCAGTGCGCCGCTCTGAAGTGCTCGGAAGCACCAGGGCTTCAGAGTCTATTTCAGGCTTATCGACCTGCCAGTTCAGTTGAGGCGGAAGGCAAGCCCCTCGTGTGAAGCAGGATATGCGTTCAGGGCATTGTCACCGTCGACGACGGCGGTGATGCGGGGAACAGCGGCTCTCTCCTCGCGGCGGCCATGCCAAATATGGCATGATTGGCAGGAAGATGCCGGCGCCACCCCTGAGGCCCGTGGTCTGGCTCGGCGATTCGCTGCGGGAGCTGAGGACGTTCCCGGCCGCGGTCCAGGACGAGATGGGCTATGCGATTTACCTGGCTCAGCGTGGCGACAAAACACGTGTCGGCCAAGCCGCTGAAGGGGCTGGGAGCGGGTGTGCTGGAGGTCGTCTCGAATCATCGCGGCGACACGTTCCGCTCCGTGTACACGCTCCGATTCGGCGATCGCGTGTTCGTGCTGCACGCGTTCCAGAAGAAGTCGAAGAGCGGCATCGCAACGCCGAAGGCTGAGATCGAGCTGATCAAGCAGCGTCTGAAGCAGGCCATTGAGATCGCAAGAAGAAGGAGTAGACCGATGGCGCGGAAGGACTACATCGTCGGGAGCGGCAACGTCTTCGAGGACCTCGGGCACCCGCGCCCCGCGGAGGCACTCGCGAAGGCCGAGCTCGTGCGCAAGATTGCCGCGCTCATCGCCGAGCGCGGTCTCACTCAGGCCTCCGCCGCTGAACTTCTGAAGATCGACCAGCCGAAAGTGTCGGCCCTGGTCCGGGGCCGGCTTGCAGGGTTTTCGCTCGATCGCCTCGTGCGGTTCCTCGTGTTGCTCGGCAGCGACGTGGAGATTGTCGTGAAGCCGCGCAAGCGGGCGACGGTCCGCGCACGGGTGCTGGTGGCCTGAGATCCCGTCCGAAATTTGTATACAGATTTCGAACAGCCTTCACGATGGATCGCCGGTCAGGCTCCGAAGTGGCCGATTATGGATAGGTTGCGTGGAGTGGGGTTCACGCCGCCGTGATCAGGAAGTTGCGAATTCCGTCCCTGACACCCAGCCAACGAGATCAGAACCGGAAACGCACGCCGAACGAGGGCAGCAGCGGCAATGACCCCTCTCGAGTCGTAGTCACGCGCGGTCGATCCGAGGCCGGATCGTAGACCAGCTCCGTGCTCAAGCTGCCGGCGTTGTCCCGGTTCAGCAGATTGATGACCTCGACATAGAGTTGCCAGCGGCTGTTCTGCCACCGCGGCCGGAATGTCACCCGCAGGTCCACGCGCGCGAAGATCGGCAGGCGTCCGGAATTCAGGTTGCCCGCGTCGCCGTAGTCCGCCGTCCACACCGGCAGGCCCACGGCGTCCCGCTGGGGAATCAGCTCCGTCGCGTTGCCGTCGCCGTCGACGTCGCCGGTGTCTGCGAAGCGCAGCCACGCGCACGCCGAGCGGCACCGAGTACGGAAAACCCGATTGCACGCGCACGGTCGTGCCGAGCTCGATCAACCGGCTCACGCGGTAGTTTCCGACGAGGCTCAGCGCGTGTGGGCGATCGTAGTCGGACGCGTACGTCCGTCCATATGCCGTCGTCTCGGCGCGACCCCAGGTGTAGGACATCCAGCCGTTCACACGATCCGTCGCCGAACGCGCCTGTCGCGCGAGATACAGCTCGACGCCGTATGCGCGGCCGGTGCCATCGTTTCCTGGCAATACTGGTGATCTGCGGCGTGTTCGGACGCTGATCGGCGAGGCCCAGCGGAAAGTCGTAGGTCGCCACGCGGGCGGCGAGCTCGTCCGGGGTTTCGAGCCGGCCGACCATCAGCCGGTCGAAGCGCTTGTAGTAGCCTTCGACGCGCGCGAGGAGCCCGGGGCCGAAGGTGCGCTCGAGTCCGACCAGCCCGTGCCAGGCGCGCTCGCTCCGCAGTCCGAGCGCGTCGGCGTTGCTCAGGTCGACGAAGTAGTCCGACTGCAGCAGCTTCTCGTAGCCCGGGCTCTGGGTGAACAGCCCGCCGGCGAGCGCGAAGGCGCATGCCGCTGTTGATATCGGCGACCAAGCGCCATGCGCGGCGACGCCACGACCTCGCCGGCCAGCCCGCTCCAATCGAGGCGCAGCCCCGGCTCCGCCCGCAATCGTGGCGTAAGCGTCCATCGATCGGTCAGCCACGCGCCGGCCCGCCAGGCGGATCGTGACGAGTCGAGCAATGCTGGCAGCCCCGCGCCGCCCAGCGCGCTGGATCCGTTCGCTTCGTCGGGATTGCGGTCGCCCGTGATCGTCCATCCCCAGCCTGTTTGCAGCGCGTGGCCCTCGAATCCCGTCTCCAGCAGGTGCGCCGCCGAGACCTTGATCATCGTCTCCTGGCGCACCGCGACGTCACGCACCTCCAGGCCGCGGGTGAAGACGACGTTCGCGAACGGTTGCGCGTCATCGTCCGGACGGTTCGAGCGGCGCGCGCCGCTGGTGAAGTCGCCGTCGAAGTCCAGCGTTTCGCGATTGCGGTACCAGGAGACGGTGGTGTTGCTCGACGCCCGCGTGCCAATCGGCGACGAGAACGAGACGGCGGCCAGATCGTTGTGCGTGCTGGACTGCAGCCGCAGCCTCTCGCCTTCGACGTCGCCTTCGAGGTCCGCGTCCGTGCTCTCGCGGCTCGCGAGGCCGAAGAGCGTCAGCCGCTGCCCTGGCCGCGGCGACCAGACGGCTTTGGCTTGCGCGTCGGTGAATCCCGGGAGATCGGTGTCGACGAGCGGCTCGGCAATCAGGTCGTAGTAGGTCCGCCGGCCGGTGACCAGCCACGATCCGCTCGCCCCGTCCGGGAGCTTGCCTTCGGTGACGATGTTGGCGTCGGTGAACGCCATGGTGGCGGAGCCGGTGAGGCGCTGCCTGCTCCGTTCCCGCGCGGTTCTCGATGACGAGAATCGATGACAGGCGATCGCCGTACTTGGCGTTGAACCCGCCGGCCGTCAACTCGAAGCTCTCGACGGTCTCGGGGTTGAAAGCGCTGGTCAATCCGAACAGGCGATAGGGATTGTGAATCTCGACGCCGTCCATCAGGGTGAGATTCTGGTCGGGCCCGCCGCCGCGCACGCTCAAGCGGCTGTCGAAATCGTTCACCGCGGCTACGCCCGGCAAGCGTTTGCAGCACGTGGTAAATGTTCTCTCCGGCGCCCGCGACGCTTCGGACCTCGAGCGGCGATACCTCGATCGTCGAGGGAGCCGCGTTCTCCACCTGGCCGGCCGGCACCTGCACCGAAACGGCCTCGTTGTACCTGCCGACCTTGAGCTCGAGCGTGATCGTCACCCCGCTATTGGCGCTCAGAAGGAGATCATTCACTTGCGCGGGCGCGAACCCCGCCCGCTGCGCGGTCACCGAATAGCTGCCTGCGGGCAGCATCCGCATCGAGAACGAGCCTTGGGCGTCGGACATGGTCTGACGCTGGAGCCCCGTGGCGGCGTTGGCCGCGATCACCTGAACGTCCGGCAGCGCGGCGCCGGATTCATCGACCACGATACCGGACAGGGTCGCCGTCTCGGACTGCCCGTGTACGGGTCGGGCCGCGACGACAGCAGATGATCGCTATGAGCAGCCCTCGTCCGACGATCGAACTGACCCAGTTCCCGCAAGTTCCGCGATGAGCAAGACGTTTCCCCCGGTCCAAGTGCATGGCTGCCATATAGACGGTGCTCGCGCCCACGATGTTCATCGGACCGGTTGATCCGGGCAGCTGATGAGCCAGGGTCGAAAATCTCTCACACCAGCCACGAAATTTGGCCTTAAGAATCAGTGATTTGCAGCCGGAACGATCGCTGGGACGCATCCCGGCCCGCGCAGGCGACCCACCCCACGACGCACGGAAAGACGAACACGGCTGTGGCCAGCACGGGCGCATGTCTCCCCTCGCGCAACCACGAGCCTCAGGCGATCGTTTCAACGAGCCGGACTATCGGGCGCGCCCCGGCCGATCCCCCTGGGCAGTCATGTCACATTCCGAAGCCCTATCCCGTCTCACCGTTGGAGGCAGGTGCCCACGGCGATCGACGCGTACAGCGAGTCATGACACTCCTCGCAGTCGTCGTAGTGGTCCGGAATCAGTCCGAGCAACGCGCCGACGCCAGCTCCGATGAGCAGCCGTTCCAGACCGTGTCGCGTGCCTGGGCCGGCTGTGGGGCTGCTTGCGCCAACACCGGGTCCTCCTCGTAGGTTCCCGAGCGAGCCACCGCCAGAACGGCACGGGAACTCGAATCTCCCACAACTTGCTGTGCCGCGGCGTTGCCGAGCTGAGCGTCGGCTTTGAATGGGACCGCAGCGATGAATGCGGCCAAGAGCAGCGTTCTCAGTCGTGGATATTTCGACTCGTGTATCACACGTGCCTCCGTGGTTGGCCCTCAGCTGCCAATGTGCAGGACCCACCTAAAGAGGCTCACCCACTACTGCGGCCCTCGCTTTCATCCCGGTGCCGCGATGTCCTCAATCGGCTGAAGCCCGGATGCACACCAGGTCTCAGGCCCTGATCTGCGGCAATGCGCTCCAGGAGCGCCGCGAGTTGTGCCCGCTCCTTGTCAGTGAGCGCAGCGCAGAGCGCGTCCTGATGCTCCCGGGCGAGTCGCCCGATCACTTTGAACGCCTCTCGCCCCTCGTCCGTCAGAAACAGAGCGTAACTGCGCCGATCGTTCGGGTTGTCGCGACGTTCGATCAAGCCTCGCGCTTCGAGTTCATCAATGAGGACAACCAGGCGGCTGGCCAGCACCTGCAGCGCTTCGCCAAGCGCCTGCTGGGTGACGCCTTCCGAGGCCTGCACGAAGCGCAGGACGCCCGCGTGTGCGGGCGACAGCCCGATGGTCTGAAGGCGCTCGCCGAATTTGGCCGCGGCATGGGCGCCCACCTGGGCCAGTAGAAATGCAGGTGATGAAGCGCCCCGTACACG
Organism: uncultured Acidobacteriota bacterium; assembly: GCA_963750995.1. GTDB lineage: Bacteria > Acidobacteriota > Vicinamibacteria > Vicinamibacterales > UBA2999 > CAVVST01. The sequence continues at coordinate 826,057 of CAVVST010000002.1, forward strand.
AGAGCCTTTGTCTACCCTCACGCACCCTCCGAATCATTTCCGGAATTGTACCAGTTGACAATCATTCATATTGTGAATTATTTTGACCGAGCACGATTGGAGGGCCATATGACCAATGCCGTATCACGCCCGGCGGCGGCGTCCAGGCGACACGCAGGACCGCCGCTTGCCCCGGTCGCCGCGGCGTACACGCTGCTGTTCCTGGCCGGCCTCTATCCTGTGACTGTCTTTGGCGGACAGCCATACTTTCCCGGTCCCTGGGAAAGCCCGGAGACGATCGCCGCATTCTTCAAAGACCGAGGAGACGCCGTTCGCCTGTGCGCGGCCCTTCAGTTCGGCGCGGCGATACCGCTCGGAATTTTCACCGCCACGGTCGTGAGTCGACTCCAGTTCTTAGGCGTGCGTGCCGCAGGCACGTGGATCGCGCTTTTCGGCGGCCTGGCAACGTCGTTCACGATGATCGCCGCCTCGTCCGCGCTGTGGGCGATGGCACAGCCCGCCGTGGCGAATCAGCCGGGGCTCATCCAGGGCTTCTACTGGCTGGCTCAAGCCCTCGGGGGTTCAGGGTTCTCCGTGCCCTTCGGACTGCTCATCGCGGGAGTCTCAGTACCTGCAGCCTTTGGTCGCCTCATCCCGAGGTGGATCGCCGTGTTCGGCTTCGTGATCGCTGTCTGCGCTGAGCTCAGCTGGCTGTACCTCCTGATCCCGCAAACGCTGCCACTCGTGCCCCTGACGCGGTTTCCGGGATTCATCTGGTTGATCGCAGTCGGCCTGGCGCTGCCCAACTCCATCGAGCGGCAGTCGCACACAGCCGTGCGCGCCTGACGTGATGCTGGCAGAGCCGCACTCGGTCGTTACCGGCAGACGCTTGCTCGTCTCTGTCGGGCTCTGGTTGGTGGCCGCAGTCATCGTTGGCACTACGACCGGTACTCGCCGCTCATCGCATCGGGGTGGCGGACGTCACGGCGATTGTCGTCGCGGAAGTCTACGTACTGCTTATTGCCACGCTCGTCGTCGTGATGCGCCCCCGCACGGCGCAGGCGCTGGGGTTGGTCCGCTGTCGCCTCGCCGACATTGGCCTCGCGGTCGCCCTATGCGGGGCCGCGTATCTCGTGACTGCGTCGCTTCAGTCGGCGGGTGGACCTTGGCCTTGGTCGAGCGCGATCGAGATCCTCAAGGGCATGGGCTCTGACGATGGTCGTCTCGCGACCGCAAGCCCGGCGATCGCCGCCATCATCATCGTTCGGGCGTGTGTGCTCGCCGCGTTCGGGGAAGAGATGTTCTTTCGTGGCGTGCTGTACGCGTGGCTGCGACAGCGGTTATCGGCCAAGGCCGCGATCCCCGTCTCCGCCGCCGCACATGCCGCGATCCACGGGTTTCCTGCCATTCTTCCCCTCGGCTTTGCCATCGGGCTCGGCTTCGGCTGGATGCGTGAGCGGGCGGGCTCGACCGTGCCGACCATCGTCGTTCACGCGGTCCACAACGCGGTCATGATTGTATGGGCGTATCAGCTCACGGGGTGGACGGCGCGGCTGCCGACGTGGGGATGATGCTCAGGCGTTTGCCTACTCTTCGCGCGACGTCTTCAGGCTCTCGAGCTGCGGCTTCGTGTTGATCACTGCGTCTTCCGACAGCAGCAGCGCCCGATTCGTCTGCTTGGCGTCGGTCTTCTGCGCGTCGGGCCGGACGACGATCTTGCCGTTGAAGACCCCGCGCGCACGATCGGCCAGGATGCCCTTGTAGACTTCGCGGCTTCCGCAGTGCGGCCGTGCATGGTCGATCGTCGTGTGATGGTCGACGAGGCGCTCGGCATCCGCGACGTAGAGGCCGTTGAGCGTGCATTCAACGCCCTCGCCGTCCAGGACGGCGACGATGTCGTTGCGGACGAGGGCACCGCCCACACTGATGGAGTGCGCCGTACAGGTGGCGTTGCGCTGCGCCTCCACGTAGATAGCACCCATGTGATACGCCGAGCTATCTGCACGGACATTCTGCACGTTCGCGCGCGAGTACCCGTCATTCCGGCGGCACAGGGCTGCCAACGGGCAGCGACCTGATCGCGGACAGGGTTCCGCCCATCCCACTCGTGCGACGTGCGGTCCCCGGTTCTCCCGACTTCGCCGCCAGACGCTCGGGCCCGTGGCGTCCCCGTTGTCGGAACGGCGGCGAGCACTCCATGGTCACGCGGCCGCGTCGACTGGCGGGCATCTCTCGCACGACGCCGTGCGGTTGGCTTCAACGCGTGTCCGGCGCGCGGCGGCCGCGCGTGACATCACGTCTGCCGGCACCGCGTCCCCTTCCACAGGTACATTTCGTCAGGCGTCTGTCCGCGAAACGCCGAATGGCGGAAGCATGCGATTGTGTTCGTCGACGTAGAACGTTACCAGTCGACGGACGGTGGTGACGCTGTCCAGCGAGTGGAGGAAGAGCCATTGATGTTTGAGGGAGCGCCACCACGCTTCGATCACAGCCGCGGCCGTCGCGGCCACGCCGGATTACAGCTGAAACACCAGGAAGGTACCGCGGAGGTTGGCGTTGCTCGCGGGCTTCGTCATGGTTGCACGGTGACCAAAGGCGTACACGAACTTTGGGTTCGCGACGAAACACGCCGCGCGCCAACCGCTGAAGCGCCCGAGGGCGCGGCCCATGTCGGCGTAGAGCGCGAGCAGCTCCTCTTCGCCGTGCTCCCCGCCGATGCGCACGCCATAGGGCGGGTTGAAGCAGAAGACACCTGGCTGCATGTTGCGCACCGCAGGCAACAGGCGCTCGATGTCGTCCGGCGTCAGCCCTCGAACGTCCTGTTGCGCGATGACGATGGAGTGGTCGTACGCGGCACCGGTCAGAGCCGCGGCGCGCAGGTTGCCCACCATCGCGGGAATGCACTCGGCGTCGGCGTCGAGCGCGACGATTTTTGCCACGGTCCCTGGGAACAGGTCGGGCGTTTCGTTCGGCAGACCCCTGAACGCGGCGAGATGGCGCAGCGGGAGATCCGCCGGGTGACGAATGGCAGCGCCCACCGCGAGGCCGGCCGCCTCGATCGGAATCGTGGCGCTTCCAGCCATCGGATCGACGAGCGGCTCGGTTCGCGCGTCCCAGCGCGACAGCATGATCAACTGCGCCGCGAAGGTCTCGCGCAGCGGCGCGAGCCCGGCGGCCACGCGCGCGCCACGTCGATGACGCGCGCCGCCGCCCACGTCGATGCCCACCACTGTACGCCGCGCGTCAGGCGTCCCCGCGCGGCGCGCGACGAACACGACGTCCGGCGCGTCGCCATCGACGTCGGATGCGACGCCTCGCGACGCCAGCGCCTCGACGAGCGCGCTCTTGACGACGCCACGAAGCTGGAGCGGCGACGCTTCGAAGTCGGACGATGAAGCGACCTCGACCGAGAAGCGGAGGTGCTTGCCGTCCGGGAGCCTGTCGTCCGACGAGAGCGCGGGCAGTAGGTCGGCGAAGAGCGGCTCGAGGCGTACGGCCGGACTGGAGCACAGATCCCAGGAGATTCGCGACGACGTGCGGTGATGGCACGCCGCGACCCACGCAACGCGCGCGTCGAAGGCGTAGAGCAGGGTCTCTTCCCCCTCGCGCTTCAGCTTGTCGAGGCGCACGTCGAACGGCGAGCGCATAACGAGGCGCTTGAGCTCGGCCTCCATGACCCGGTTCGCGCCGCCGGAACCGGTCAGGCGCAGGTCGTTGCAACGCTGCGCGTTCACGCGTCGCACTCGTGTTTCATCTCGAGCAGGGCCCGGCCGACGAGGTCACGTGAGGAGGATACGACGAACAGTGTGAACCGATGCAGGTCAGTGCCAGGGATTCGTGAGCGAATGGCACCACCATCGAGCCCTCGCCCACTGCCGACGCCACCCGGTTCATCGCGCCGGCGCGGACACGGACGTCGCGCGCCGCGAACACGCCGGGCACGCTGGTCTCTGGGATTGCGTCGCGGTTGACGTCAAGCGGCTTGCCAAATCTTGCCACCGAAGTCGGCAAGCGGCACCACGGAGAGGGACGATTCGGTGTCGCGTCCGACGAATCGCCACAGAAAAGGACGATGGGAGACGACACGCGGCGATCGATCGCAGCTTAGAAGGCCGGTGCTCTTATCCGACTGCACCACACCGACGCCGTTGCCTGAAGCAACGCCGTCTGGCTCACGGGAGGAAGTCCCTCTCTTCTAAACGTCCACCACCGCGCCCACCAGTTCTGATACGTTGCGAGATTTCCTGAGCATTCTCACGACGTCAGGAGATAGCCGTACCGAGACAGTGATCGGGGCTTCGATTAATAACGGCGAGAAGACTCTCTGTTTGCAAAATTTCGGGATTCTCCACGATCTACTTGAACCTGTCGTTCTGCTAAGGGAATCCCTAATGTCGAAACCAAATAGTGACGGTACTCAGGCTTGGGGTGCGCCTCTCTAAAGCGGCGGCGTTGCCGTCACCGGGGCCGGGGCGTGCTCTCGCTCGGATCCGTGGGGGGGTGTCACGGTGCTCGGCATCGCGGCACGGAATGACATCATGCTGGGTGAGGCGTCGTAGCCGCCGGACCTGATGTAGCTCGAATCTGATGCCCGGCCGGGGCAGGCCTCATTGGGTCCCCTCAATGGGTCCCCTCGATCGGCGAGATCCGCTTCGTTGTGCAGATGCGTCTGGGATGCGTGGGTCTGCTTCGGAAGGGCACGTTCTGCACACCTGACACGCGAAATTGCTCAATTACTTGAGGTTTTTCGCCGCGTGGAATGGACTCTTAATCTGCGGGTTGGGGGTTCGATTCCCCCCCGGCTCACCAGAATTTCTTGGTAAATCTTCACGTCCTCAAATCAGCAGCTAACCTGCTGAGGCGTTTGACACACTACGCTCGAAAATCGCATTCATCTTCGTCGCGGCGTCCTGCTGTAGAGCTGGCAGGACGTGGCTGTAGGTGTTCAGGGTCAGCGACACTTGGGAGTGCCCTAGCGTTTCCATCACCACGCGCGGATTCACCCCTTGGGCCAGCAGTAGCGTCGCGCACGAGTGCCGGAGATCGTGAAGCCGGATGGCCGGTAGTCCGGCCGCATGAAGAAGAGCCTTGAATTGACGGGTCACATTCCGCGGATCAATCGGAGTGCCGAGCCCACTGGCGAAAACGAACCCGTAGTCTTGCCAGCGGCCGCCGGCCAATAGGCGCGCTTCCAACTGACGTACCCGATGCGCACGCAACGCCACAACGGCAACTGCTGGTAGCGGACCACAACACCGCCGCTCTGGTTATTTTGGAACGCGAATAGCCGCCTTTCGCGAGGACTGCTTGCCGCCACTGTTCGGCCATCTCGCGCGCTGCGCCGACATCCTTCGCGACGAAGCGACGACGCACGGCGCTCTTGCTCGTGCCACGGCTCGTGACCGTCGGCGGCACCGGCTCCAGGCTCCGCGCGTAGCGTCGGGTGGCGACGCCCACGAGCATCGGCTCGACCACGCGCCGATTCAGCGGGTCGACATTGGCCATCGCTGTGGCTGATGATCATTCCGTTGCGAATGGGGTTCGAGTGATGGCATCCTTGCGCCCGCAAGGACCCCTGTCCTCAATATTCATGTGTTATCGCCATGAAGACGCCTCCTATGCGGAACGGCTGCGCGACCGCCTCGTGTGCGAGTTCGGGCGCGAGAAGCTCGCCCTACTACTGTGAGTTTGCACCGGAGATCAGGACCGTCATACCCCACATCGACCGTAATGCTTGCCGTCATCGGATCACGTTGGCGTGATGTGCGTGACAGCACCGGTAACCCACGTCTGAGCGATCCCCATGATTCGTGCGGTTAACGATTGATCTGTCCATTCGATTACGTCAAAAAGTCGGGCTTGCCTGAAGAAGTGGAACGCTAGCAGCTCAGTGTGAGTTCCTAGCCTTCGGCCCTCATCCGCGCAGTCGTCCAATGCGTGGAACCAATGGCCCGATCGTGTCGCAGTCTCAAAGCAAACGCCAAGGAAAGGCGTGGTCTCAGCTGGACATGTTGGCGCAGTTGCCAGCGCGGCGGGCCATTCAAGACTCCTTTCACCTGGTCGGCAAGAGTCCCCTGCGTCCGCATCAATAACGCGCACCGCAGAACCTGCCGGGACGTAGCAGGCGTGAACCTTGCCGTCCGATCCGGGGGATCGTCGCTGACAATCAGCCGAAACGTCGGCAGCGACACCTCGGTGCTTTCTAAATCTTGGGGGGCCGGATCAGCGGTCGCTGGATCGTACGTTCCGGTGATCTGCCCCCCTTTAATTCAGGGGCACAACCTAGATGAATGAGAGTCCTCCGTTCAGAGACGGGGCAAATTTACATCGCCGTTTTCTGGGCGCTGCGCGGAGAACGACGGCGCGCCATTGGATTCCCTTGTTTTCGCTCGGTTCCGAGCGCGTTCTTGGCATGGCTGCTTTTTCTATGGTGATGCCCGACTCCGGGCGTACAAATCCGGTTCTTGCAGATTCTTCTTCCGGGCGACATATTTGCGCGCGATGGCCGTGGCCGGGCGACGCGGTGTGTCGTGAGTTCACCGCGCTGCGCAGCGATAACCGGTCCTTCCTGAGGGAGCCAAATTTGCTATGGATGAGGCGATACGGATCGCTTAGCGACCTCGTGGTCTTCCAGGAGACGCAGGATGACAGACGCGCTCGAACCGGCGTTTCTCGCCAACCACGACAAGGTTCCCTTCACGATTAGGGACGTGCTCCTCGAGGCCGATGGATGTATCCAACATGGGTTTCTGCTCGGAGGGACGGCGTGTGCACGGCGAGGCCTGGAGATGGCCCTGATCGCTGCGAAAGCCGATGGCGACACCTACGAAGCTCGCGTGAAATCGTTGCACCAGAAAAATGGTGTAACCGAGATGCTCACCACGATTCTGGTCCAGTCTGGTGATTCTGGCGGACGCGATGCGGCGAAGCTAAGTGCGAAAGCGTTGGAGCTGTTCGTCGCTACGATCAAGGCTGTTTTGTACGAGTCTGTACGTGCTGGCGCCGGAACGGACCGAACGCCTGCAGTATATCCGCCGCTTGGCAAACCTTGTGGAACGTCCGAGCGGATCAACCCACACGGTGGTGGGGGTCGCCGTCTCCACTCCAAACGCTATGCCCGCAGTCGTAAAGCCGGAGGCCGTTGGCGACGCGATCGCGCTCGCTATCGAGAGAGAGACTGCCCGCATCAACGACGAGCTCGCGCTCGCTATCGAGAAAGAGACTGCCCGCATCAAGAGGCGCTCTGCAATGCCACCCGTAACCCCCGCACAGGCCCGGGGCGACGGTTAGCTCTTGTCTGAGAGAGCCGGCGTCAGATTTGGCCGCACATCTGTGGAATGTGATTCGCAGGGTTAGTCACTTGCCTGCCCGGAGGCAAATGTCTGGTCGGGACCACATTTTTCTGTGCCCCTCGCCTGTTGCGGCCGCGCGCTACCGACTGTATTCGCGGGCGGCGAGATGTGGCCGGCGGCGCAGTTGAGGTAGCCGAGCCTGATCATCGTCGGCAGCGCCTCTGCCGGCGCGACCGAGCCTGCGCGTGGCGTGTGGAAGTCGGTCCGCGTCTGGATCGCGTTCGGCCGTCGTTATACCCCATAGAGGAACCCGGAGGGCACCACATGAGGATTCGAAACAACTCAACTCGCTGATGCGGAATCAGCGCAAGGTGCTTGAGGACTTTACAGTCCGAGTAACTGAACAGAGCCAAGAAAAGCCCCGAGCTGAAGCGAAGACGCGGATGGTCAGTTGATCTTCTTCGCCGGCCTGTACGCGCTGATTACCTGATCGGTGTCCGCAAGTTGTGGCCGCCTGCACTTCGGTCCGTTCTCGCCCGACCAGTATGAGGCTGGAATTCAGAAACATCCGAACACCGGTCGGATCAAAGACGATGCTGTACCCAATGCCTGACCAGTTGTTCTGCTGCGTGAGGTTCTGCGTTTCCCGTGGCACCGGCTCGCGGAAAAGGGCAAGAACTTCGTCGGGTTCCGGGGGAGTGTGTGAAATCCCTGGATACCCGTAACAGATCTCGCTCTGGTGCTGTGTGCTGCCGTGTTCCCGGAGTGTCAGCATCAGTATGCGTCACCTCGCGAAGTCTGGCGCGCCTTCGTCGCGATGGCTTCACGGCGATATCGCGTGGTCTGTGTTTGAAAGCTGTTCGTCTGGCTGCAGCGCATGGAGCACGCGTCCGGCCACGAGGCGATGCCCGTCGCGGCTGTAGTGCAACCCGCGCGTTGTGATGAGATGTCGGCCCTCCTCATACGGGAAGAGCGAGAGCGGAGCCGGGTGCTGCTGAAAATCATCAGTGAGATCGATCACCGGCAGTTCCAGCGCGCGCGCGATGGCGATCACCTCATATCGGGTGTTCCGGTCTCGCTGCCCGAGCACCGAGAGGAGATCTGGCAAGTACACGAAATACAGTGACCCGCCCGACATCGCGACGGTGCGTCGGGCCTCGGCGAGCACACCGTGCAACTCACGTAACGGCGGCGGCGGCGAGTCGGGGGATGCGGTGGTGGTCCGTTCAAGCACGCGCTTCGCGACTTGACGGGCCAACCGTAAACGGGCGATCGCCGCCAGAGGCGATATGGGTTCGGCGGTTGGCCAACCCGCAAGTTGTCCGTCGAGGATGCGGCGCATTTCATCGCCCACCGCCTTCGAACGGTCCTCCAAACGCTGTGTGAAATCAGGCTCCAAGTTACTTCCGCAGGATGTCGCTGCCGACCTCACGAGGCAGATCGGTCGAAAGATCATTGCCTTCGTAGAAGAACCAGACCACATGCTTGGGGCGCCGAGGCTCAACATACTCGCGCACCGTGCCGAGGTCTGCGAGCGGACCGTGGCCTGAGTAGCCGACGTTCAGGGTAGCGGGTATCGCCCGTCGGACGAGTCCGGCAAAGCTCTCGTGCGGCTGTACACACCAGCCTTCCACAAAGGAGTCGCCGACCAGGGCGACCTCGGGAGGGATCTCCCATTGCGAGTCCGGTGCATTGAACCCATACCGATCACTGCGATATATGACATAGCGTCCGGTTTCGTTACACATTACGATCGACGCGTGGGGTACTCCGGACAGCGGGAGTACGGACGTGCCGTCTACCTGGGGCGCCGAGCGCATCCATGTCCTGGTGGCGACGACCGGATAGGCTGGCGTACCGGCTGCGTGCAGATCTCGCGCGACCTCGTACCAGTCGCGTTGGTCGAAGCCGGGCGGAGGAGAAGCCCCGAGCAACTCGATGGGGTCCCAGAAGAGCAGCCCTTCGATCGCATACATTGCGAAAGCGGCGGACACAAGTACGGCGGTGAACCGCAGCGGGAGACGCCATCGCCGAGACGATGCCGAGACCTCTGCCTGTTTCGTCAGATTACGAGACGCGGCGTGGGAAGGCGCTGCCGGACGCGTCATGGTGCAATAAGTACTCCTGGTCGTGACGAGTTACAGCAGCGGTCCCGCAAACGCGCCATTTCGCAGTCAGAGTGAACTCGCCGTGGTCTGGTGCTCACTGGCGCGTGCCATTGACACTTCCCGGACCACGGACCCCAGCTGCCCGAGTCGCCCTACGCCGGATTATGGCAGCGCCCGAACAATCCCGTATCCGAGACTGGAAGCGCGACGAATCCGAGCACGCTGAGTCCGTACGGCAGGACCGGGACCGCACGCGCGAGTAACCAACTCAATGGCGATGGCCGACATCGACACGATAATCGCGCACGTCGCAAGCAGCTTTCCCGCCGCCCACCAGGATTCGGCGAACCCAAAATACAGGAGCGTCGCGACGTCGAATACAGCCGCTGTACCCGCCGAACATGTGAGGAACGTCTCGAAGGGCGCGCGGCCGTACTGCAACTCCGCCGCGTGTCTCTGCTGATAGAACAGGAAAATCGAAAAAGCAGCAAAACAGACGATCAGGTCCAAGTGCAACTCAAAACATCACCCGCGCCGAGCTGCTTCCGCGGTGCGCGACAAAAAAGGTGCGACGCGGCAACCCTGGAGACGCAATCGCCGTAGTGCGAGACTAAACACGTCCTTTTCACGGACTTGCCTTCGTTGTGCGTGGTATGCGAACGGTGACGCTAACACGGACGCAATTCACAAGCCCGGCTCTGTGCATTAGATCCGCCAAACCGCGGAACTGCCGACGAACCAGGGTATTAGCATCTGAAGCGACTTGGTTTCATGAAACGCTCTCCCTCTCACCGCGCGATCCGATTACCCACCGTGCCGTTTCCCGCGCTCCACGGTCCGCACTCCGGCACCCGAGGAAGGCCGCGATTCCACTGACTAAGCCGCACGCGGAGGGCCTCGAACCGTACGAGTCAGCGCGCGCGACGATCGGGGCGGCGTTCGCTCTGACGCCGGTCAGGTCCGCCGGGGATTCGTCGGTCGTGTTCCACTGAGGGGCGGGATCGATCGGGAATATCGGTCTGTGGTCGCGCCCGCGGTGTCGCGCGCCGTTCTCCGGTCTGCGCGAGCCGCCATGCGTGTTCGCAGCGGCCGCAGTAGAAATCGCGATACACGCCTCCGCTAACGAGTACGCGCTCCCAGCGCACAAAGCCGACACTACCGCAGTGAACGCACGGCGTTTTTTCGGGCATTGAGGGTGAGGGGCGATCCTACACCTCAGATTTCGGGACAGCAACCCGCAGCGCGGCCTGATGGCATTTTTCAACGAGCTCATCCATACGTAGTCTGCGCTCGCCGGCTCAGGTCGGGCGGCGGTCGCTGCGGCTCGTGGACGGACCCATGACCGAGACGATGACGCGCAGCCGATCTCCGCAGGCGGGTCCGGCTGATTTCCGGAGCACCGACAACTGCCGACGAGGCGAACAAACAGAGGGACCCGCTACATGACGCCCTATGCGCCATACGCCGCCGGAGAGCGAGCGTGGGCAGGACCCGGGATGTCCCCGTCTCCATGTGTGCCTGCGGCACCTCGCTCTAGCGAACCATAACCGCGCCATCGCCGGCATCGTCGGAAAGCCGGTACTAGTCGAGTCGGGTTCGATTTTGCCGCGCACTGCGGCGGATGCCAGGCACGACGGCGCGAATGCGGGGCACGTTGGGCGCAGTCTGTTCGCGGACGATTCCAGCGGCGAGGCTCGTACCGCTTGAGCTAGCCGGGGCGGCGGGCGTCGTACACTAGCAGGGGCACGTTATGAGGATGCGGACTGTTGTACGGACTGGCGCGATGGGGACTGGCGCCGTCGTTGGGGCAGCGTTCTTGTTCCGCCGATGGTGGCAACACCGCCAGGTTCTGCGGGAGGCACAGGCACGCGGTGATCGCGTGGAGGTCATCGCGCGGCTTCGGTCGGTAACGACCCCGCAGGCGGAGGCGCATCGCACCAACGACTCGGTGCATTTTCGCGCCTCCTGAAAACGGCGGAGCAGGTTCTCGCCTTGGCTTCGCGTTGAGTGGCGATAGCTCTCAAGGTACCCGTGTGCACCGTGACTGCGTTCAGAAACAAATGATTGCGGTACACGTCCTCAGGCGCGATTGGCTGGGACCCGAGCCGTGCGGGCGGCATCCACGAATATAGCGTTCGTCTGGGCTGGTACGCTGTCGCTCGAACAACCATAACCGCGGTTATGCGACGCACACCGCGAAAAGGTCGCATTTGACGTGGCCTTCGCTTCCATTACGTGCCTCACTTACAAGCAGGAGATAGTCTGGGCGATGTCGCGCACACGCGAAAGTGGGGCAGCGTTGTCCCCGGTGCCTTCGGCTGAGATCCCTCGGCCAATCGACCGCAAGTGCGACGACAAATGCCGCGATGCCGGTCAACGGTGAGCCGAATGCGTTCTAGATCCTGAATTTCAGAAAGCCTTCGAGGAGCTATTTGGAGAACCGGTAACGGTCGTGACCGCGGCGCCCGCACCGCCTGCAGCATCCAAGCCTGAGGAGGCATCTGACGCAACCGATGACGAGACAATTCATTAAACGCATTTGACGACTTAGTTTCCGCTTGCTACGCTGATTTCGGCTAACTCACAAATCCTAATGGAAAAGAACCCTCTGCTAAGGGGGCTGGTCTGTTCCCATCAGGTCAGCCAGTCAACTTAGCAAAGGGTTTTTTGCTGTGGAGGCTCTATGGCTCGAGACAGAAGGCTCGCAGAACTTGCCAGAAGCTTACACCGGGCGTCCGAAAGACTCTGGCTTCGGGTTACGGAACCCGGACATTATGAAATATCTGAAGGCGATATTCAGGCGCTTCAGAAGGCGAACACCGACCTAAACAGAGCTATCACCAAGCTCAAGATGAAACCCAAGAAATAGACTGCAGATTGCCAGCAGCTGGTGTCGCAGCAGCTACGCGTCAGTTGCCGGCTTTCTACAATTCACTCAACTCATCCCCGGGTTGCTGAATGCGTGGAGAACTCATCTGACTGCTATCTTCACCCAGTCAGTCAGCGTCTCAACATAACCGGGAAAAAGCCGGGGCCAGCGGAAAGGCTGTCCTGCGGTGGGTGCGACGAAAATGGCATGATCCGCGCCAGGGAAGATCTTGACCGTGACGTCCTTCCCTTGTGCTCTCAATCGCTCCAGAATCGCCGCGCTTTCCTCCGCCGGCATCTCTGCGTCTCGATCCCCGAATAGCCAGAGAGAGGGCACCGAAATTCGCTGCAACATTGGCTGCGGGTCGAAATCAATAATGCGTCGATAGAAGCGACGGAACGGGGCGTCTGCCGGCGGCGTTTGCTGGAATCCCAACGAAGCGAACCAGGGCTCTTGACGAGCACGGTCGAGGCTTGCCTGAAGCTCTTCGAATCCTCGGCCGCTCCGCGTGACTTCGTCATTCATTCGGAGAATCACCGTGGCCTGTTCGATTTCAGTCCTTCCGAACCCACGCTCCCGCAAGCGAAACTCCGTGTCCCACCAACCTTCCCGCCACACCGGAACGGCCGGACCCGAAGTCAACGCCATGAAGGCCACGTCTGACGACAGAGAAGCCGCGAGGGGCGCAATCCATCCCGCCTGACTCGCTCCGACGAGGCCGATCTTGCTGCCCACGATGTCTTTGCGAGCTTTTAATACCTGAACACATGCAAGGACATCCTTGGCGAGATCGTCAAAATTTGCTTCCCGCCAATCACCGGTAGAAGCGCCGGCACCGCGCTTGTCAAACGCGAGTGCAGCGACACCTGCTCGCGCGAGTTGGTCCGCCACGAAGTTGTTGGCATCCCTCGTTTCCCCACCGGACCCATGGACGAATACTGCGGCCGGGTAGGCGCCAGAGCCTCTCGGCAAGAACAGTGTGCCTTGCAGGAATACGTTTCCATTGCGGCACGTTACTGGCTCGACCGCGTAAGGGAGAGAGGGCGTGTCGGTGCGACGAAGTGCCACGCTGGCATTGGCGCCAAACAGATTCCAGTTGCCGATTAGTGAATCCGATCCGACGAGGGTCCCTCTGAATGGGAACGCCCCGGCATCACCGACAAGATCGAAAGTCAGACTCGATCCATCAAACACCGTGTTTCGTAGCGGATATTGGTGTGCGCGCAAGGTCGGCGCGCTGAAGAATCCTGTGAGGCCGGAGGGAGTGGATTCGAATCTGAGTTCGAGAGGGAGATCAGCACCTTGAAATGAGGCATGACCGGTCCAGTGACCAGCGGGGCCGCTCTGTGCAGCACTGCTGGAGTAGTCGGCTCGGACAGCAAGCAGCAGGAAAATAAGAAATGCGCGCAAGATTATGGACACTATCATCGTCGCGAGCACATATCAGCTATACGGTAGTCGAATCGAGATGGGTTCCGAGGCTATGAGCGACGGTGCGGCACGGATAACGCGCCCGGCCGGTTTGGGTCCGCTTTCGGCCCAGAGTTCGTCGGGGGGCCGGGGTAGGTGGAGGACGAGCCGGGGACAGCCAAGTAATCGGCATCTCCCGCCAGATTTCGGCCTGTTCTCCCGGCGCTGGATCGAGAGTCCGGGCAATCGAGGAAATCGTCGGGCTGGTCGGTGAGTTAGAATCCGTTGGCGTTACTCGTTCGCGGAGGCACTGTGCAGATCACTGATTCCGAGCGCGTCTGGATTGAAGGACTTAATCGTGGCGATGCTTCCGTGGCGGACGATGTGTTTGCGAGTGAGGGCGTCATACACATTAACGGCAGCCCAGATCCGAACCTGAGCGTCAAGGGGTTCGAGCAGATGATTTCGGGCCTGCTGTCCGCCTTTCCCGATATGCGCTTCACTATCGAGGACCAGATTGTAGCGGGCGATAAGGTGGCGACACGATGGAGCGCCGAAGGGACGAACAATGGCCCTTTCGGAACTGTTCCCGCGACAGGGCGTCGTGTGCGCGTCAACGGGCTGATTCTCGACCGCGTTGCTGGCGGGAAGGTTGTCGAACGCTGGGAGCAGTGGGATCAGATGAGCATGATGCAACAGCTCGGACTCGCCTAAGCACCTATTCCTTCAAACTGACCCCTACAATGACCGTCCAGCCTTAGGCGAATGACGACAGTCGGCACCGCCGCGTGACGCGCCAAATACGCGCGGCGTGACGGATGGTTTTCCGCGCCTTCAAGGCTTCTCTGGGCTGCGTAATGACATAGCGTGCCGGGCCACTCCAGGAGGCCGCCACGAGGAGCGCCAACTGCTCGCGCGACAGGTCCCTTGCGAGCATCCTCCGGTATTCAATCGACGCTCGAACGGAGGCCGCCCAGACCGTACCCCGCGCAAACCAGCCACGCCACGCACCGGCTAGCCGTTCCATTGAAAACGGCACGTTCGTGGGCGTTCCGCCAGCACTCCAAGTGTTGATGGATGGTCCGAAGGCTCTCATGCCCACCTCTTTGCTGAAACCCTTCCGACGAACGGATTACGCCGACCGCAAAGCAGCAGCGTACGTTCGCTACCCGATGGGTATAACGACGGGAGTAAGGATTTCGAACATCTGGCCCAATCGCTACAGGTGGAGGGCCTTCGCACTCGCGCCTCCATCACTAGCCGAACGTCGTTGAGCCAATCGCACAGTTGACTGCCCACTCGATTCTGGCGAATACTCCGCAGCTCATCAATGACCCGTCAACAAATTATTTGAGGTAGCAATGGGACGACTTCTCCCTAGCGTCCTCGTCGCCGCACTTGTCCTTTGGATTGCGAACTCACGTATTGCCGGCCAGCAATCGGTCCAGCCCGATTTTTCGGAAACAGCAATTCTGCGTGCGACGACGCTCGAAGAACTGCGCCGGTGGGATCCCCTCATTACTGAAGGTGCCCGATCCGGCGCACTTCGAATCCGTTCGGTAATAGTCGATCCGCTGATTCCCACTCGCCTCGTCGAACGATACGAGCAGTTCCATAACGGTGTGCGCATCTGGGGAGCCGACGTTGTGCGCGACTCCGAACGCGGCGTACCGCACGCGATCTTCGGACAACTGGCTCCTGCGGACATCCAGATTCCGGCCGCACCTGGTGTTGGGGGCGATGACGCGCGTGCTGTTCTGTTACAGCTGGGTGGGCGAGAGGCTCGTCTGCTTACCGACCTGGAGCTCGTTATTCGTCGCCTCGACAGCGGCGATTATCGCCTCGCCTACACGGCCGTGGTGTCCGGCAACAACGATGTTGTGCGGATCTTTATCGACGCCGTGACCGGCGATGAGCTTCTGCGCTTTACCGAGATTAAGACGCAGGCGGCAGCAGTTGGAAGCGGTCAAGGGGTATTGGGCGATCAAAAGAAATTGAGCGTGGAATCAAGCGCAGGAGGCTACCTCGCCTTTGATAGGCACCGTCCGCCCATGATTCAGACATTCGATATGCGGGGAGATCTGGCGCGCTCTATTCGCGTCCTTATCCAGGGGTTTCCTCTGCTCAGGAGCGAACTCGCCATCGACACGGATAACAACTGGACCGATCCAAGTGTCATCGATGCCCATGCTCACGTGAGTTGGACGTACGACTATTACTACAAACGTTTTCAGCGCAATGGGCTCGACGGTCGCAACGGGCCCGTTAACATCGTCACAAACGCTCTCTCGCAGACAGCAGCGCTTCAGTACGCTCCTGATTCGGAGGTGGTAGGGCAATTCGTGCTACAGGCTTCATGGTGCCGTGACTGTAACGGTGGCACCGGCGTGATGTTCTTCGGGAATGGAATTCCGCCCGGATTCTCTTTGCCCGGCAATGGCACGAATTGGACCTACACGAGCGGCGCTTTGGACGTGGCAGCTCATGAACTGACGCACGCAGTGACAGATTTCACGTCCCGCCTTGAGTACCGGCGCGAGTCTGGGGCGCTCAACGAGGCGTTCTCAGACATGATGGGCAAGAGCGTTGAGTTCTACTACCACCCGCCGGGTGGGGCACCCGGACAAGCCGATTATGTTCTTGGGAAAGATGTGGTTCGGGCTGCTCGACCGGGCGCGCTCAGCGGGATTCGCTCAATGGCGAATCCGCAAGCGTTCAGCCAGCCTGACCACTGGTCTGCATACCGCCGCCTGCCGGACAGCGCTGACAACGGGGGCGTACATATCAATTCCGGTATACCGAACCACGCCTTCTATCTTGCAATCGAAGGTGGCACGAATCGTACGTCGGGACAGTCAGTTCAAGGTGTCGGTGGCACAAATCGGGAACAGATCGAAAGAGTGTTCTATCGAGCATTCACCCTGCTCACGCCCAGCAGTGCGAACTTCTCGATGGCCCGAATAGCCACTATCCAATCAGCTCGAGATTCTGTACGGCGCCGGAGGCGTTGTCGAGCGCGCCGTCACGCAGGCGTGGGACGCGGTTGGTGTGACAAATACGTCCTCTTTGGCATCAGCCGTCACGCAGTTGCCGACACTCGGAGGGAGCGTACCGGGAGACGAGGGACGCGCTTTCTACTACACTCCGGTCTCGATGACCGCGACCGGTCGCTATCAGGCTGTTCTCAACTGGACCGACGGAACCATCAATCTCGACCTGATGATTGCGCGCGCCGGCTGTTTTTCGTACTCCTGCATGTTGGCGCGTGCCTCTGGAGCGACGACGCGACCAGACACTATCTGCCTCGACGTCCGCTCCGGCGAACAGTACAACGTGATGATTCAGAACTTCAGCTCCAGGGCCACCGCAGTCCAAGTGACTCAAACGATTGACCCAAATCCGAGCGGAGCTTGCACGGTGACGGGCCAACCCGCTGTGCCAACTTCGGACGGCACGCCGAAGGGCGGTAGCGACACAGGCATCACCTTCCAGAAACTGCAATAGACCGGTGACTCTCAGGATGCGAGGAACTGTCCTTATGAAGCGAGCCATTCTCGTAGCTGGTGCTCTTTTGTTCCCGCAGATGTCTGCGGGACAAAGTGTCGAACCGTCTAAGGCGTTCCTTGTCATTAATGGCGCGTATCAATTGACCGCAAATGACTTCAGTGATTCAGCCACAAAACGAGAGAACGTCGAAGATGGCAGGATCGAAACGGCCTACACCGTCGAAGCCGGGCCAGCATTCAGCGTGGGGGGCGGTGGCATCATTTGGCGTCGATTGGGAGTTGGTGTTGGCGTGACCCGGTTTACGGTGTCGGCGCCAGCGACGATAAGCGGTTCTGTTCCTCACCCATTCTTTTTCAGCCGCCTTCGCTCCGTGAGCGGAGAGTCAAGCGCGCTCACGCGAGAAGAACTGGGAGTTCACGTCCAGGCTCGTGCCATCATCCCCGTCGGCAACCGCGTTGAGGTCGCCCTGTTCGGAGGCCCATCGTTCTTTCAGGCGAAGCAAGGGATGGTCACCGATTTTAGTTACACCGAGACCTACCCGTACGACGAAGCTGCATTCGGATCCGCGGTCACTACTGAAGCCAAAGCCTCGAAGGTTGGATTCAACGGGGGCGGTGATATTGCGTTCTTCTTTTCGCGACAAGTAGGCATTGGCGTGACGGCCCAGTTCGCCGGAACGACTGTCGATCTGCCTGTCGCCGGCGAGACGACCCGCGCAGTGAAAATCGGCGGAATGAACGTTGGTAGTGGCTTACGAGTGCGCTTCTGATAGTCCGTACGCACGTTTGATGCAGTAGAACCGCCGTGGCAGTCGTGCCCGCGATTTGACCGGAACGCCCGCCGGACGGCGCGACGTGGTCAATCTGGTGTTCCGTTCGCACCTCAGCCACACCTGACTGCTGCTCAGGTCGTGCCACTGCAGCAAGAGTTGTGGCTGGGGCCAGACATTTTGCCGAGACTCAGGATCAATCACGCGGCATTTGCGTTGCACGTCCGAGGGTGAGGCCAACCGATGCAGCTCAAGGTCGCCAAGGTCTGCCTGGATTGCGAAGAGATCCACGACTCACAGCGGTGTCCGGTGTGCGCGTCCGAGACGTTCGCCTATCTCACGCGATGGGTGCCTCGGCTCGAACCGAAGGTTGAGAGGCCGGCTCCGCGACCGATCCTGACTCCGACCTGGACGCAGCGGGTTGTATTCGGAGGCGGTGCGATCAGCCTGCTGGCATTTGGACTGTTCCGGTGGAAGCGTCGCGCGAAACGCCATCTGGATGTGGTGACCTTCAGGAAAACTGGAGAACTACGGTAATCGCCCTCCTCGCAGGCCAGGCCAGACAGTTTCATCAACCACGTGGCCTGCCCGACTGGTTAACGCCGACCTGCGTCGCTGCCGACTGCCTCACGTAGTTGCGGTCGATGTGCGACGAAGTTAGGTGTCAGGCCGGTGGCCACTGTTGCCCCTGCGCCCGCGCCTCCCCCGGCGCCGACCCCGGCGCCGGCGCCAGCACCTCCGCCGTCATATACGGGGGTCTGGGCGGGACGATCGGAAAGTTTGGCGTGCACGGCCGATGGAGTCTTTGACGGCATCTGCGGTGATGTTCCGCGCCAGAACGTCTCGATTGTCATTTCCCTCATTCAGACAGGCTCCAATATCACCGGGACCATCGACGCCGGCGGGCTCGCGGTGAAGGTGTCAGGCAACGCGTCCGGCAACCGCCTGTCCATTACGGGCCGCGATCGCCTGTCCTCGAGCGTGGAGCTGGGATACGAAGACTGGAACAGCACGATGGGCGCGTCGGGCGCCACGATGGACGGGACATTCACGCTGCGGTTTTTCCCGGCGCAGAACGGCGTCCAGGGCGGTGCCAGCTGGAAACAAACGCTCGTGAGCGTCGCCAAACTATAGCTCGAGCAATCGGATCGAGGCCGCCGTGAGGAACTGGGCGCAATCGAACCACCGCTCGCATCCTGGTAGTACACCTCGGCGGGAGGCTGGGATCCGCTAGATCAAAAGATCATGCCTACACGGACGCCAAAGGTGCGCGGGACACCCGGCTCGCCGAGGTATCCGGAAGGGGCGAGGCCCGGGTACGCAAGGGCGAGCGCCACGTAGCGCGCGTCGAAGGCGTTCCGTACCCACCCTTCGCCGAACACACGAGCGCCCCGGATCCCGAACTGCAGGTTGGTCAGCGAGTAGGTGTCCTGCGAGACCACGTTGAATTCGTCGAAGAAACGATCGCCGTAGACGGTGACGTCACCGCGCACGAACAGTCTCGCGGCCGCGGTAACCGGACGTGACACCTGCGCGCCGGCGTTCGCGGTGTAGCGCGGTGTATCGGGCAGACGATGGCCGCCGACGGGAATTCCCGAGGACGTGGTGCCGCTCCTGAAGCTCGCTGCGGTCGTGCCGACGGATGCAAACAGATCAATGCCGGCCGACGGGCGCGCCGCGAGCTCGAGTTCCACACCCGAGCTGCGAGCCTGGCCCGCGTTGCTGATGAAGAACTGCGCCGGCACCGCCGGATTGGGCACGTTCAGCTGGATATCGTTCCAGTCGATTCGAAAGACCGCCATGCTGACAGCCAGGCGCTGATTGAACAGCGACGTCTTCACGCCGCCCTCGTAATTCCAGCTCTCTTCTTCGCCGTACGCCTCACGCCCGGCCGGCGACGCCGCGTTGAAGCCTCCGGCCTTGAAGCCTTCGGCCACGGTCCCGTACACGCGCACCCGCGGTGTCGCGCGAAACGTAGCCGAGAACTGCGGCGACACGTGGGAAAACCCGGCTTCCGCGGCGACCGTCCCGGGCGGCGCGATTGCCGGCACGAAAAACGTGTTCAAGTTCCCTTCCTTGTTCTCGTGATCGAATCGCGCGCCGGCGCTCAGATCGACGCGGTCGCGAAGCGTCCACGTCCCCTGCCCGTAGACGCCCACGCCCACGTCATCGAGTGCCGACAACGGTGAATGCTGCGACACGGGGACAGGGATGAAGGGCGAAAGCAGAAACGGCGAGAAGTTGTTCACCGCGTCCTGCTCGTAGTTCTGGGTAAAGAGCGTGACGCCGGCTTGCCAGCGCACCACCACGTTCGGCGACAGCACCACTGGCGACGCGGCCGCGGATGCGACGCGAACTTCCTGGGTGAACTGGAGATCCTTCTCGCTGTTGTCGCGCACGATCAGCGGCAGCGGACCGTAATCGAGGTCGGTCTGGTCGCGCGTCTTCCACCTGACCAGCCCGGTGGTGCTCGAGAGATCGAACGCGCGGCCACGGTGCGTGAGCAGGAACGTCGGCGCGACGACGTCGCGATGGGTGAAACCCTCGAAGTTGCGCGACGTATGAAACGGGTTCGCGCGCAGCGCCGCCAGGTCCTGCAGGGCGTAGTCGCCGTCGCGCGCCCGTTCGGCGTTGACGATGACCCGCGCGTCCCAGGACGCCGCGGGGGTAAAGAGCAGCTGCACCTTGGCGAACGTGGCCGAGCGGTCGTCGAGCGTGTTGCCGGTGGCGTCATTCACCGTGTAGCCGTCGCGCGCCGAGTAGCCGGCGGCTGCACCCACCGACAGTCGGTCGCGCACCACGGGTCCTGATACGGAGCCGCGAACGTCGCGAAGGGCGTGGTTTCCGAACGGCGCGGTGACGTCGCCAGTCCACGCCGTGCGCGACGGCTCGCGGCTGGCGATCTGGATCAGGCCTCCGACCGCGTTGCGGCCGAACAACGCGCTCTGCGGCCCGCGGGCGAACTCGATTTGGTGGATGTCGAGCAGCTCGAGGCTCGAGGAATTGGCGCTCAGCTGTGGCACGCCGTCGATGTACGTGGTGACGCCGGGGTTGCTCGGCCCGCTGCCGACGCCGCGGAAGCGCGGATTGCTCAACTTCCGGGCAGAGAACTCGTGCACGAAGACGTTGGGCGCAACCCGCGCGGCATCATTGACGTAGCGCATGCCGGCGTCCTGCAGCGTCTCTCGCTGCACCGTCGTCACGCTGACCGGCACACTGAGCACGTCCTGCGGCCTCTTTTCGACGGCCACGATCACGGTCGGCAGCTCGAAGCGAACCGGAGGATTGGCGGGCTGCGAGGTCTGGGCGTAGCCGGCACTCGAAACGACGAGGAACGACAAGATAAAGAGGACGCCGCGACGAAGAGTCATCCGCGCACTTAACCATAGGTCGAGACCAGCGCACAAGACTCACGGCTATATTGTGACTTGAGCCTTGTGACGTGAGCCTTGTGCCTTCTGACCTGATCGTCTCCCGGCGCGTCAACGCCGAGCGCATCGTGCTGCTCGGATGGTCCCGAGCGATCCTGCTCCAGCTCGCGCATCCGCTAGTTGCGGCCGGCGTCGCCGATCACAGTTCGTTTCGCGACGGTGGGTTCGCGGCGGCGCGGCGCCTCCACCTCACAGTGAGCGCCATGCTCAAGCTGACGTTCGGCGGCGAGGACGGGCGCGCGGCCGCGCTCGAGGGCATCCTCGGCATTCATCGCCGTGTGCACGGCCGCCTTTCTGCGGCTGCGGGCCGCTTCGCCGCCGGAACGCCCTACTCCGCCGAGGATCCCGATCTCGTGCTCTGGGTCCACGCGACGCTGGTGGACTCCATCCCCTTGATCTATGACCGCGTCGTCCACCCACTCACCCCCGGCGAACGTGACGCGTATTGCGCCGAGGCGGCGTCTGTTGCCATCGATCTCGGGGCGCGGGAAGGCGACGTGCCGCGTACATGGCAGGCGCTTGGCGCCTACCTCGGGCAGATGTATGCATCGGGATCGATCGCGGTGAGCGCGCAGGCACGCGAACTGGCCTCGGCGGTGCTCGCACCGCCGTTCGCCCCGTTCGTGGCACCGGCTGCGTGGGTCAACCGCCTGTTCACGGTTGGCCTGTTGCCGGCACGCGTGCGCGAGCAGTACGGCTTTCGGTGGACGCCGAAGGACGAGCGCACGCTGGCGCGCGTGAGCGCCGGGATCCGCGCGCTGCGGCGCATGACCCCGGCGACGTTGGCGCTGTGGCCCGATCGGCTCAGCGGCCGCCGCTTGCCGCGCTCGCGGCCGGATACACCGGCACCGTGACGCGGTCGCCGAACACGGCCTTGAGCCCCTCGATCGCGCAGTTCTCGTCGCCCCCGCCTGCCCCTCCGCCAACCCCGATCGCGCCGATCATCTGGCCGTCGACGACGATGGGAATGCCGCCGGCATTGGTGAACAGATCGAAATACATCGTGCTGCGGGGAAGCTGCGACGGATCGTTGCGCAGCTGCGCCGCGCGGATCGAGGTCGGTTGCCTGGTGCGCAGCGCCGTTTGCGCTTTCAGGAGCGCGGTGCGGATGTTGTTGAACACCTGGCCGTCCATGCGTTCCATGTGCACGAACTCGCCCGCGGTGTTGATGATGTACAGCGACATGCTGCCGCCTTTCGCGGCGGCCCAGTCGCGGCAGACGCGGGCGATCTTCCTGGCGGACGCCAGCGACAGCTGATTCGCGTCAAAGACGTTGGTCGCGGCCTTCGCGTTGATGACGAACTCCGGCGGCAGCGACGGCTTCGGCGGCGCCGCGGGAGCAAATCGCGGCACCGGCGCGTTGCCGCGGGCGGCGTTCGCGCGCGGCGGCAGATCCTCGATGAGCGGCGGCACCGACGATCCGATCACTTCTACCAGCGCCTTGTGCGCGCAAATCTCGTCGCTCCAGACCGGCACCCGCGGCGCGGAGCCGCCGACGCCGACGGCGCCGATCATCTGGTTGTTCACCAGGATGGGAAGGCCGCCCGAGTTGGTGAAGAAGCCCAGCTGGATCTGCTGGAACTCCTGGTTCGGGTCTTCGATCACCCGGTTCATCCGCGTCTTGCTGGGCTCGCGGCCGAGGAGCGCCGTACGCGCCTTCATCTCCGCGGTCACGATGTTCAGATAGCCCTGCCCGTCCATGCGGTCCATGTAGACGTGGTTGCCGTCGTTGTCGAGCACCATGACGCTGATCGCGACGCCTTCCGCCGCGGCCAGCCGCTCACAGGTCTCGGCGATGCGTTCGGCGGTGGCGAGATTGATGGTCGTGAAATCGTGGATCTGCTCGGCGGCCTTGCCGCTGACGACGAACTGCGCCGGCACGTTCTGCGCCAGCGCCGCGCTGCCGAGCGCGAGAGTTCCGAACGCGACCGCACCCGAGATCATGAATCGCACGGTCATAGCAACCTCCTGTCGGGCCTTGGGCGCCGCTGGGGCCTTGGCCCGGGCCCCGAGGCCTCGGATCTTGTGCCTTGTGCCGTGTCCGGTCAATTATCGCGGCAAGGCCGTGAAGCTCCATAACAAGCTCCTTATCGCCCTGGTCGCCGGCATCGCGCTGGGCGCGCTGCTCCATCCGTATGCCGACACCCCGTGGCTGGTCGCGCTGAGCACGCACATCCTGCGGCCGATCGGGCAGATATTTCTCCGGTTGATTTTCATGATCGTGGTGCCGATGGTGTTTTCGGCGCTGGTCATAGGCGTGTACGAGCTGGGACGCGGCCATGGTCTCTCGGGCGTCGCCGGCCGCACGCTGGCGTTCACGCTGATCCTGAGCTCGGCATCCGTGCTGGTCGGCATGATGCTGGTCAACGCGCTCCGTCCGGGCGACGGATTGAACCTGGCCGCCGACACGCTGCCCGGCGCAGCCGGCGTCGACGCGCTCAAGGCCAATGCCGCCGCCACGCGGCCGCTGAGCGACATCGTCATCGAGCTCGTGCCGCGCAACCCGCTCGAATCGGCGGTGCGCGCGCTCGACGGCGAAATGCTGCAGCTGATGATCTTCGCGCTGATCTTCGGCGTCGCCCTCAGCCGGATGGGCAAGGCGGACGAGGACCCTGTATCTACTCCGCGTGCTCGAGCAGATCTTCGACGCCTGCATGCGCATCGTGCACTTCGTGATGCGGCTGGCGCCGCTGGCCGTGTTCGCCATCATCTTCAACACCGCCTTCACGTTCGGCACGGCGGTGTTCGCGTCGCTGTTCTTCTACGTCGTCACCGTCGTCGTCGCACTGCTCATCCAGCAGTTCATCGTCTACTCGGCGATGCTGTGGGCGTTCGCACATCGCTCGCCGCTGGAGTTCTTCCGAAACTGCCGCGAGGTCTATCTCTACGCGTTCTCCACCGCCTCGTCGAATGCCACGCTGCCGCTCTCGCTCGACGTCGCGGAGCGGAAGCTGGCGCTGCCGCCCGACGTCTCGCGTTTCGTGCTGACGGTCGGAGCCACCGCCAACCAGAACGGCACCGCCTTGTTCGAGGGGATCACCGTGCTGTTTCTCGCGCAGGTCTACGGGCTCGACCTCACCGCAGGTCAGCAGGTGCGGGTGATGCTGATGTCCATCCTCGCGGGGATCGGGACGGCGGGGGTCCCGGGAGGCTCGCTGCCGATGGTGATGATCGTCGCGCAGTCAGTGGGGATCCCGCCGGAGGGAATGGGGCTGATCCTCGGCGTCGACCGCTTCCTCGACATGTGCCGCACCGCGGTGAACGTGAGCGGCGACCTGGTCATTGCGGCGCTGGTGAGCGCGACACCGGCGGTAAGCGCCGGCCCGCATGGTACAATTCCAAGTCCTGCCGGCCTACGACCTGCATGCGGAAGTGGCGGAATTGGCAGACGCGCTAGCCTCAGGAGCTAGTGGCCGCAAGGCCATCGGGGTTCGAGTCCCCGCTTCCGCACCAACAACTTGCAGGGCTAATCGAATCTCGGCCAATGCAGCCGATAGCCGGCGCCGATCTCGAGCGCGTCGGCCCTGCGGCCCCCCTTGGTGCGAATCGCGAACGTGCTCCACAGGCGGTTGTTGATCTGGTAGCGCCAGCCGAATCGCTGATAGGGCCGCGACACGGAAGGGTTCTCGAATCCGCGGGCGACGTAGTATCCAAACTGCAGGATCGCGCCGAACCGGCCGATGACGTGCTCGTAGCCGCCGTACGCGCCGAGCGAGAATCGCTGTCCGGTATCGGCGCGCCAGTGCGTGTCCTCGTCGTCCATTCGCGCGCCGGTTGATCCGTCGTAGGTGACGTCGGTCCCGATTGCGAACTTCCCGTATCGATAGAAGCGCCGCTGCGCCGCTGCGGTGATGACGGTCGCGCCGAAATCCTTGCGATAAAGCGGCGTTCTCCGCGCCGCAACATTCTTCACCC
This sequence comes from uncultured Acidobacteriota bacterium, assembly GCA_963750995.1. Lineage (GTDB taxonomy): Bacteria > Acidobacteriota > Vicinamibacteria > Vicinamibacterales > UBA2999 > CAVVST01. The sequence goes on from CAVVST010000002.1 coordinate 851,337, forward strand.
CCGCCGCGCCGCCGACGACCATCTCCCACGACGGCTTGAATGGCGGCGGCTTCGTCACCTGGCGCCTTGGCGTCACGGGCGCCAGGTTGTACTGAACCGACACTTTCGGACCGATGACGTTGAGCCCCATGTTCGGTTGCACCGTGCCCCCGTTCGATCGGTGCGTGAAATCAACTCCCGAATAGAGCACCGTCCTCGGCGCCATCGCGTATCGCAGGTAGAAACCCCAATTAATGCGGGCGTTGAGGTCAGAACTCAGCACCGTCGCCTCGGAAGCAGCGGCCGCGCCGGTACTGCGTCCAGTGCCACGACACGCCCATGCCAAAGTCCGTCGTCACACCCAGGCGATCGGTGAGACGCGCGAACGGCCACGAGAAAAATGTGTACGCCTCGGTCGGCCGGCAGCGAGTGACGCCGTTGCTGAACGAGGCGAGCGACACTCCGAATCTGTACGAGGGGTTCCCGTACAACTGGTGCCATTCCTGGCCGCCGTCGGTCTGGCGACCGACCTCGATCGTCAGGTTCGGCCCCCAACTGATTGAGTCGCCCGGCATCGAGACGAATGGGTTGTTCGAGACAATTTGCGCGGCGGTGACGCCGGTGCGGAGGAACCACGGGTTCCCGCTGTCAAGACCTTGCGCGTGGCTGACGGTGGGCCACAGGCACCAGATACAGACGACCAGTCGAATCCAGTTCACCCCACCCAAGACATCAAGAGAAGCGCCAGAAAGGGCGGCAAACGGCCGAACGAGAACCCATTCAGAAACGGGTTGCAGCCGCCTGCGCGTTCATGTCAGCACGGCATGTCGATGTTCCGTTACCGAATGCTGTCACCGGCCTGGAAGAGGTTCCGGTTAAGATGAGGACTTCCAGAAATCGTCCAAGGTGTGTGCAACCCGTGAAGAAGTTTTTCGTGTGCGTTTTTGCATTGCTCTTTGCGTCGGCCGCCATGGCCCAGGAGCAACCCTCGTCAGAGGTTCCTCCGCCCGCCACGGACAAACCGGCGTGGGAGCCCCTGGGTCCAATCCCGGTCGATCATGCTGGCGCCGGTCGCCGGGGATACGCTGTCGTCGGCGAAGGCGCTGAGGTGGTCACGCCAGGTGCGAGCACACTGTCGCTGCACACGGTGGCCGCCAACAACTTCTATCGTGAACAGATCAGATCGCTTCGTCGTCAGCCAGCGCGACGAGACCCACACCTTTGCGCTCGAGTACCGGCGCGGGTTCGCCTTGGGGCGGCTGCGACGTATCGAGTTTGGCGGACAGGTGCAACTGCACCAACGTGACGGCGGTTTTCTGAACGGGTTCATTGCAGGCTTCGAGGATCTTTGGGTCGCGATGACAGGAGAAGAGTCTGCGAAGAATCAACTGAGGAACGGCGCAGCGCCCACGCTGCCGCCCGGCACCCTCATGACGCGCGACGATCGAGTGCTGTACCGGGCTCCCGGCAACGACACGGCGTTGGGCGACGTGCGCATCGTCGCCAAGACGCTGTTGCGTGACCGTGCGTTTTCCAGCGGGGGCGCGCGCGTCGCGGCCCGTTTCGTTGTCAACGCATCCGGATCCTCGTCATTCACGGAAGGCGACTTCACGGGATTTGGCGTCAGCGTCCAGAGGCCGCTGACAACCTGGGCGGCGTTTCACGGTGATGCTCGAACGACCATCCTGCTCGACCGCATGAGCGACTGGAATCTGCCGCTCAAGCGCATGACGTTTGGATTCTCAGCCGGCCCCGAGTTGAAACTCAGTGCCAACAGCTCGTTCAACCTTCAGTTCGACGGCAACACCACGCCGTATCAGCCGACGGGATCGACCGCGTTCGACAAAGGTTACGGCGCGTTGACACTTGGTGTGAGCCACCGGATGAGCACGAATCGGACTCCCCTGCGCATTCAGGCGTACGTGCGAGAGAACATGAATCTTCCGTTTCGCGTGCGCTGGAACACCGACCCGGATCTGGCCGTCGGGCTCAAGATCACGGTGTCCAGATGAATCATGCGGCCGTCCCGTAAAATACGCGGGCACACATGCCCGACAGAATGAATGGCAAATTCCCCATCTACCCGGCCTCGTGACGTCCGCCAGGAGCTCGGCGACCGCCTCTCCCGGGGCCCGTGGTTCGAGTCCCCCGGTTCCGGATTACCCTTCTCTTATCAATTGGTTCCTTCAGTAATTCGGCGTACGGCTGACGTCCGGGCACAGTGCCCGGCGGGGGGACGGTCCGGGGCTTACGGTCGAGCCGGTCACCCCTGGTAAAAACGGTTCACCTCGACAGACCCCGGCGGGTGTACGATTTGAATGAAGTTTCGGCGGACAGGGGCACTGGAAGCCCATTTCGAAAGAGACGCTCATGGCTACGATGACCGGCACGATCAAGCGGATGATCAACGACAAGGGGTTCGGGTTTATTGCGGCGGGAGATGGCACCGAGTACTTCTTCCATCAGTCGGCCTGCACGTCGACGCGCTTCGACGACATGCGTGAGGGCCAGACGGTGAGCTTCACCGTCGGGCAGGGCCCGAAGGGACCACGCGCCGAGAACGTCCAGCCGGCGTAGCCGGCGCTCGTAATCGTTTCACCAGCGAAGAGAGATCCGCCGGCAGCGGCGCCTCGAACGTGAGGGGCCGCCCGTCGACGGGATGCTGGAACGACAGGCGGTGCGCATGCAGCGCCTGCCGTGGAAACTCGATCGCTCGCAGCACGTCTGGTCCATAGACGTATCGCTGCTCCCCGACCAGCGTGTGGCCGCGCAGCCTGGCCTGGAGACGGATCTGGTTGCGCTTGCCCGTGACCAGCCGCACTTCGACCAGCGACGCGCCGTCGAGCGGCTCGAGGACGCGGTAACGGCTGATGGCTTCCTTTCCCGCCGGATCGCCGGCGCGGGTCCGCTTCTGAATCAGCGCCTTCGTATCCCACACCAGGTGATCGCGCCACGTGCCTTCGGCCGGCTGCGGATGGCCGTAGACAATCGCCAGGTAGACGCGCTCCGGTTCCCGCCTCCTGAATTGATCTTTCAACGCCTGCTGCGCCCGCGCCGTCCGCGCGAACACGACCAGGCCTGACGTATCGCGATCGATCCGGTGCACCACCAGCGGCTTGCGTTTGCCGTGAGGCCGCAGGTGCGCCTCGAGATCGTCGTACGCGGATCCGGCATCGGGCTGCCGCGGCAGAGGCACCGACAGCAGACCCGGCGGCTTGTTCACCACCAGCAGTGCATCATCCTCGTACAGGATCTCGACGTCGCCGGCGGACACCGACGTTCGCGGCCGCCGCGTCGCGCTGCCTGGGCGGTCCATCCACACGCGGACGACGTCGCCCGCCCGCAGCACGATGCCGGCCTGGCCCCGTGAGGCCTCGGCGTCGTTGACGAAGACTTTGCCTTTGTCGAGCGCGTCAACCACTCGGCCGCGCGACCCGAGCCGCCGCGGCGAGGCCAGGAACTTATCGAGCCGCACGCCGGCATCGGCTGCCTGGGCGGGCCACACTTCGCCGGCGGCGCGTCTTTGCGTCACGCACGAATTGTAGCGTGGCACTTTTCCTGCTCTCGACCGACCGTCGATTCATGTCCGCACCCCAGCGATACGCTGGAGTCGCATCTCAGGAGAATTTGCATGGCTGCCAAATCGCTACAGGAACTGTTCGTCGAAGAACTCAGGGACGCGTATGACGGCGAGAACCGCCTGACCAAGGCACTGCCGAAGATGGCGAAGGCCGCCGAGCACCCGGAACTGCGGACCGCGTTTACCGATCACCTGCGGGAAACGCAGCAGCAGATCGCGCGGCTCGAGCAGGTCTTCAAGACAGTGGGCGAGAAGCCCCGCGGCAAGAAATGCGACGGCATCATCGGCATCGTCGAGGAAGGCAAGTCGGCGATGGAAGAACTCGACGGCGCCGTGCTCGACGCGGCACTGATTGCCGGCGCGCAGCGCGTGGAGCACTACGAGATCGCCGCCTACGGCACCCTGGCGCATTTCGCCGGCCTGCTCGGTAACGAACGCGCCAAGGCCCTGCTCGGCGAAACGCTCGAAGAGGAAAAGAACGCCGACCGCAAGCTCAACGACATCGCCAAGTCCAGGGTGAATCGTGATGCCCTGATGGCCGCCGGCATGGAAGAAGGCAATGGCGGCCGCCGGGCCGGCGCCGCACGGACCGCGACGCGCGCCCGGAGGCGAGCGGTGTAGGATACACATCCAGCTGATGCATCGCCGCGCGCGCCGGCGCGCGGCGATGGCGCGGTTCATGTCAGAGGACGATCCGTTCAGTCGCGAGCACGATCGGTTGACCGCGGAGCAGCAGGAACTGCTGCGCGAGCACCGTCATCTCGAACTGCATCCGGAAGACGTTCCGGGACACCGCATCCACATCGAGAAGCTGCGCCATCACATCGAGGCGCTGCACGCGCACATCGCGGCGCTGCGCCACCGCGTACCCCACTCTTAGGGCTCGACCGCACCGACGCCGCTGAGCAGCAGCCTGCGCACCTGCTCGCTCTGAGACTGGAGCACGCGCGCCCTGGCCATGATCTGATCCGCCGCCACGTGATGTCCGCGACGGCGCAAACGTTCGGCGATCCGCCTCTTTACAGCCGCCTGCTCTTCAAGCGCCCTCAGCGCGTCCCAGAGCGCCTGCTCGACTGCGTGGGCCTGCGTGGCCAGCAGCGTCTCGGCCGTGAACGCATGGCCGACACGGCAGCGGAATCGCATCATTTCGCCCTCGGTCAGTTCCCACAACACGCCGCCGCAGTCCGGACACGCATATGGCGATGGTTCCCCCGACTTCTCTTTTTCGTCCTCGTGATTCGTGAGGACGTCGAGCTCGCGCCTCACCGTGCTGTCCGCAGGTCCAGGCTGGCGATCGGCGGCTTTCTCCTCGAGCACCAGGTGCTCGAGCATCCGGCCAATTTCATCGGTGGGCAGGACGTAGTCGACGTCGACGTGCGCAATCGCGCTCCTCGGCATCGACTGGAATGCGGTTTCATCCGGTTCCTGCACGACGGCGACGCCGCCGGCTCGCTTGATTTCCATCAGCCCGACCGTCCCGTCGTCGAGCTGGCCGCTCAATACGACGCCGATGACCCTGGGCCCGAACGCCAGCGCCGCGCTCCGAAACAAGGGATCGATCGCCGGCCGCAGCCCGTGCTCGCGGGCACCTCGTGTCACGCGGACTCGGTCACGCTCCAGGGTCATGTGGAAACCAGGGGGCGCGACGTAGATGCGGCCGGGTTCGATGCGCTGGCCGTTCTCCGCATGAGCCGCCGGCAACGGTCCAGCCCGCGCGAGAATCTGCGGCAGCACGCTCGTCCTCCCTTCGGGCAGATGCAGCGTGACGAACACCGCGGCCGGGAGCGACGCCGGCAACCGCTCGGCAACCCGCTGCAGCGATCCCACACCACCGGCCGAAGCGCCGATGACAATCACGTTGAGTTGTGCCACGTGGGTTCCCTCCGGATTTCCGGCACGATCGATCAGGGATGAGCGAAGCGCTATGCTAGGGTCGGCGATGACTCCAATGGTTCACGAGACGCCGACGCCGCCGGGATTCGAGCGCCTGCTCAGCTACCTGAAGGACACTCGGGGCTGCGATCTCAGCGGCTATAAGACCCCAACGCTTTCGCGCCGAATCGAAAAGCGCATGTCGATGGTCGGCGCGCCTGACTACCCCGCATACATCGATTATCTCGAAGTCCACCCCGATGAGTTCGAGCAGCTCTTCAACATCATTCTCATCAACGTCACCGCGTTCTTTCGCGATACCGAGACGTTTACCCAGATCCGTACCGCCATTCTGCCCTCGATCCTCGCCGCCCGCGGGCCGCACGATCCTGTCCGTGTATGGAGCGCCGGATGCGCCTCGGGAGAAGAGCCATATTCGGTGGCGATCCTGTTGGCGGAGCTTTTGGGTCCTCAGGAATTTCGCGAGCGCGTGAAGATCTACGCCACCGACATCGACGAGGAGGCGCTGACAGCGGCGCGCCAGGGTGCCTATTCGGAAAAACAGATGGAGCCGGTGCCGCCTGACCTGAGAGCCAAGTACTTCGAGAAGAACGGCTCACGGTTCGTGGTCAAGAAAGAATATCGCCGCAGCGTGATCTTCGGCAGGCATGCCCTGCTCGAAGACGCGCCGATTTCCCGGGTCGACCTGCTGATGTGCCGCAACACGCTGATGTATTTCAACCAGGAGGCGCAGGCACGTATCACCTCGCGATTCCACTATGCGCTGCGCGAAGGAGGCTACCTGGTGCTCGGCAAGGCCGAAACCCTGCTGAAGTTCACCGGCATGTTCGACCCGGTCGATTTGAAGCATCGGATCTTCCGTAAACAGGATCACTCAGACGATCGCGTGCAGGGCGCCTACTCCGGGCGCGAGCCGGGTCCGGCGTCGAATGCACTGTCGCAGCGTCTGCGCGACGTCGCGTTCGACCACGATCCGAATGCGCAACTGGTTATCGACGCCCGCGGAGTCGTCCTGGGGGCGAATCTCCGCGCGCGCGATCTGTTCGGCCTGCAGCACCGCGACATCGGCCGGCCGCTGCAGGACCTCGAAGTGTCGTACCGGCCGGTCGAACTGCGTTCGTGCATCGAAGACGCGCACGCCCGCCGCCAGCCGGTTCACGTCCGGGAAGTCAACTGGCCAATGGCCGGCGGTGACGGGCGCTATTTCGATGTCCACGTCACGCCGGTGCTGGACGACGTCGAGCTCCCGCTCGGCACCAAGATCCTGTTCGTCGACGTGACGCGCCAGCACGAACTGCAGGACGAGCTCGCGCGGTCGCGGCAGGAGCTTGAAACCGCCTACGAGGAACTGCAGTCGACCAACGAGGAGCTGGAGACCACCAACGAGGAGCTGCAGTCAACGGTAGAGGAACTCGAAACGACAAACGAGGAGATGCAAGCGACCAACGAGGAGCTGGAGACCATGAACGAGCAGCTCCAGACGACCAACGACGAACTCGAGGGGCTCAACCGGGAACTCCGCACCCGCGGGATCGACCTGTCGCGGACCAATCTGTTTCTCAGCAGCATTCTCCGCACGGTTCCGGTTGGCGTGATCGTGATGGACAAGGAGCTGCACGTCGAGCTGTGGAACGACGTGGCCACAGAAATGTGGGGCGTGCGCCAGGCCGAGGTGAAGGGCAAGCACCTGCTCGGTCTCGAGATAGGTCTACCCGTCCAGCAACTGCGCCAGCCGCTGCTGGCGCTGCAGCACTCACCCGATTCGGTCACCGAGATAACGGTTCAGGCGACGAATCGCCATGGCCGCCAGATGACGCTTCGCGTCGTCTGCGCGAGCGTGGGAGAGACGGCCGACGACAATCACGGCGCAATCCTGCTGATGCAGGAAGTGCCGGCTACAGTGCATTAGCTCGACCGTCTGGTAGCTCAACCGTGCCGTAGATCCAACCCGCTTGCGCACCCGCTATAATGCGCCAGAAAAAGAGGCCCCATGGCTAATACGGCTGCGCTATCCGTCGTCAGCTCCCCTCATAGCATTCTCATCGTTGACGAAGACCCGGTCACGTCGGGCTACGTTCCGCTCTTCAATTCCGGCGAGTTTCGCGTCAGCGTGACACCGCACGTGAAGGTCGCCCTGGAGTTCATGCGACGTGCGGCACCCGCACTGGTTGTGAGCGATCTGGCGCTCGATAACGGCCCGGGCATGAACGTGTGTGCGGCGGCAAAGGCGCTGCCGGTGCCGGCGACCGTGCTCGTGACCACGACCGAGCCGACGCTGGTCCCCGAGGCGTTGGCCGCGGGCTGCGACGGCGTGCTGCTCAAACCGTTCGCCCCAAACCTGTTGATCGCGCGTATCAGCCGTCTGCTTCGCGACCGTTCGACCCAGCTCCGGCTGCAGGCGGCGCGAACCCTCGGAAAGTCAGCGCATCTGTCTGAACGAATCGACCTGCTCAAGTCCGGCACCAATCGCACGTGGCCAAACGCCCAATGCCCGTATTGTTCGCATGCCGGTGTGACGAGCTTCGACTTCGCCAGCATGCGCCGGGCGTGGTACGCCTGCCTCGCCTGCCGCAAGGTGTGGATCGCAAAACGGCAGGAGTAATCCGGCACTACCCGGGACGGCAGTTAATTTTTTTTCTTGCAGCGCTGGCGGGTGATGCGACGTGGATCCATGCCCGGTCCGCATCTGATTCCGGACGCAGCTCAGGCCGCCTCGTCTGGATTCACATCTTCCTGGCGGCCGTCTGTACCTATCCGGCGACACAGCGCCCTGCAGCTCTCGCTCGGCCACGAACCAGTCTTCCATGTCGTGGCCGTCCTCGCGTCCCCGCGCCTCGTAGCGTTCGTAGGCGCGCTGCGCAATCCGGTCCGCATCAGGCTGCGATTCAGTGAAGCTCGGCGGCGTCTGCGCGTCCTGCCGGGGTACTCTGCCGACGACACGTCCGCGAGTCTGGGCGACGTTTTCATCAAGGACCTCCTTGTGGTGAACGCGTCGTCTGCAGGGCCTGTTCCGAGCAGTGTTTAAGGCATGAACGATTCTTGTCGGCGCGACCAGCCGGACCTCCGGCCCGCGCGACATAATCGATCTGCAATCGTTTGTGGATGACGAGGTCCGACGAGTACGACGAGTGAGGCGTCGCCGCGTTGTGAGCGCTTACTCTTCGAGCTGCCAGTCAGCCAGCGGCTGCGGTCCGGGAACGATGTCGGCGATGTCCGGATCGACGCCGTCTGGCCGCGGTGCGTCCGTGCCCTTGCGCTGCTTGGCGTCCTGGCGCCGCGCCGCCTTCTGTTGGCGTCGCTCGTTGAGGTTCTTCTCGCGCTCGCGCTTTGCCGCTGTCGGTCGTGCGTTGCGTGCCATGGGCTACTCCTTCAAGGCACAAGGCACAAGGCTCAAGTCCCAAGGCACAAATCGTGGGCCGTGGTTGTGACTTGGCAGTTGAGCCTTGAACCTTGTGCCTTCCCTGATTTTACCAGCGCGGATCGGTGCGCCGCCCGGGCCGGCCGCCGCCGCTGCGGTTCCCGCCGCGGCCACCGGCCCCGCCCCCGCCAAAACCACCGCCCCCGCCCGGCCGCGACGCCTGCGGACGCGCCTCATTCACGGTCAGCGCCCGGCCGCCGAGCTGGTGGCCGTTGAACTGTGTAATCGCTTTCTGCGCGTCGTCGTCGCTCGCCATCTCGATGAAGGCAAATCCGCGCGCGCGGCCGGTCACGCGGTCGCGCATCACGGTGACCGTCTCCACCGCGCCAGCCTGCCCGAATAGGGTTTCCAGGTCCTGCTCCATCGTTTCGTACGGAAGATTGCCCACGAAGAGTTTGCGGCTCATGTGCGTCTCCTGCGGATGCCTTGGCACTGGCTCGTGAGCGCTGGAGATGCGAGTCGAACTGGCTCGAATCCGTACGCGCAGTAGGCGGGCTCAGCTTCCGGCGGCTGGCTCAGGATACCATCTTCCGGTGGAGGGCTTGCCGCCTGGGCTTACAGCGCGCGACATCCCGCTGGCGGCCATCGAGGACGCGGCGCGGGCTATTTACAATCCCGTCGTCCGCACGCCGCTCGTGCGGCTGGACCTGCCGCGAACCGCGGACACCCCGCGCGACGCCGAGATTTTTCTGAAGCTCGAAACACTCCAGCCGGTCGGCTCGTTCAAGATCCGCGGCGCCTGGAACGTCATCCGGCAGGAGCCGCGCTCGTCGCTGGCCGACGGCGTGTGGACGGTCAGTGCCGGCAACGCCGCCCAGGGCGTGGCGCTGGCGGCGCGCGTCGCCGGCGTGCCCTGTTCCGTGATGGTGATGGACACCGCGCCGGCGATCAAGATCCGGGCAATCGAACAACTCGGCGCCACCATCGTCCGGGCCACCTATGACGAGTGCTGGCGCACGGTCGAACAGCATGGGTCGGAGCGGATGCGCGGCCTGTTCGTGCATCCGTTTGACGACGACCGGTTCATCGCCGGCAACGGCACCGCAGGGCTCGAAATCCTCGAAGACCTGCCCGACGTCGACGTCGTCGTCGGCGCCGTCGGCGGCGGCGGCCTGCTCTCGGGCGTCGGGTCGGCCATTCGCGGCCGGCGGCCCGATGTGCAGATCTTCGCGGCTGAGCCGGAGACTGCCGCCCCCCTCGACACCTCGTTCAAGAACGGCCGCGCCAGCCGATTCGAGCACTGGGAAGCCTCGTTCGTCGATGGTGCCGGCGGACGATCGGTTCTGCCGACGATGTGGCCGCTGCTGTCGCGGCTCGTGACCGCGTCGATCGTCGTGCCGCTCGCCGACGTGGGGAGCGCCATCCGCGTCGTAGCGGAGCGGTGTCATGTCATTGCTGAGGGTGCCGCGGGCTGCGCCGTAGCCGCTGCACTTTCGGGCCGGGTTCGTGGAAAGATTGTGGCCATCGTATCGGGCGGCAACATCGACCTGCAGACATTTGCGTCGGTCGTCGCCTGCACCAAGGAGCACTGACGGCGTGGACCTTCCTGATCGCATCCGCCGGCTCGACGAGCTGGCACACGACCTCTGGTGGAGCTGGACGCCGGTTGCCCGCCGCGCCTTTCGCACTCTCGACTACCCCCTCTGGCGTCTGACGGCACACAACCCGGTGCGCATGCTGCGCCTCGCGACCCCCGAGATCCTGATGCGGGCGATGGCCAACCCGCAGTGGCTGGTGGACTACGACCAGGCGATCGAGCGGCTCGACGCGGCCCGCGCCGCCCACAACACGTGGTACGAGCGCGAGTTCGAAGGGCTCGGGGGCAAGTCGATCGCCTATTTCTCAGCCGAGTTCGCGCTCCATCAGTCGCTGCCGATCTACGCCGGCGGACTGGGCGTCCTCGCCGGGGACCACTGCAAGGAAGCCAGCGACCTCGGCGTGCCCCTGGTCGGGGTCGGCTTCATGTACCCACAAGGCTACTTCCACCAGAGCGTGTCGGCCGACGGGTGGCAGGAGGAGATCTACGAAAAACTGGACTGGACGGATACCGCGATCCAGCCGGCCATGACGCCTGACGGCAAGCCCTGCATCACCGCCGTGCCCCTCGGCAGCCGTACGGTCCTGGTGGCCGTGTGGCGCGTCCAGATTGGCCGCGTGTCCCTTTACCTGCTCGACACGGGGCTCGAAGAAAACGCGCCCTGGGACCGCGACCTCTCCGCGCGCCTGTACGGCGGCGACCGCGAGACCCGCGTGCAGCAGGAAATCGTGCTCGGCATCGGCGGGGTACGCGCGCTGAAGGCGCTGGGCATCGAGCCGGCCGTGTTTCATCTCAACGAGGGTCACGCCGCCTTCGCCGTGCTCCAGCGCATCCGCGACCTGTGCGAGCGCGGCGCGAGCTTCGAGTCGGCGCTCGACGAAGTACGGCGGACGACGGTGTTCACGACTCATACGCCGGTTGCCGCGGGCCACGACGCGTTTCCGTTCCAGATGGTGGAGGCGCACCTGTCGGGCGCGTGGGGCGATCTCGGCGACTATCGCGAGAAGTTCTTCGGGCTGGCCCACTACGACAACGGCGGCGGCCCGCTCTTCAACATGACGGCGCTGGCAATGCGCACCGCCGGGGCGGTGAACGGCGTCAGCCAGCTCCACGGTCACGTCACCCGGCGAATGTGGCAGCCGATCTGGCCCAACACGCCGGAAGATCACCTTCCGGTCAGGGCCCTGACCAACGGCGTCCACGTACCGACCTGGATGTCGGCGGAGATCGCGACGCTGCTCGAGCGGCACCTGGGACCCGAGTGGATGGACCGCCACGACGACCCGGCGTTCCTCGACGGCGTGCTGAGCATTCCCGACGAGGAGCTCTGGGCGGCGCGCCAGTCGCTGCGAGAGTTCCTGTTCAATTTCATCCGCGAGCGGGCGCGCCACCGCTGGACGACGGAGGGCATTGCCGCACCGAGGATCGTCGCCGCCGGGACGATGCTCGACCACAACACGCTGACGATCGGTTTCGCGCGGCGCTTCACCGGGTACAAACGCCCCGAGTTGATCTTCACCGACGCCGACCGGCTCGCGGCCATCCTCAACCAGCCGGGCCGCGCGGTGCAGCTCGTGTTCGCCGGCAAGGCGCACCCGGCCGACGACGTCGGCAAGCATCACCTGCAGCGAATCTACCGCCGGGCTCTCGACCCGAAGTTCGGCGGCCGGATTGCCTTCGTCGAGGACTACGACCTGCATGTCGCCCACTTCCTCGTCCAGGGTTGCGACGTCTGGATGAACAACCCGCGCAAGCCGCTCGAGGCCAGCGGCACCAGCGGCATGAAGGCGGCCATCAACGGTACGCCGCACATGTCAATCGGCGACGGCTGGTGGGCCGAGGGGTACACCGGCGACAACGGCTGGCTGATCGACGCGCCGGCGGATCCCAACGATCACGGGGCGCAGGACTGGGCCGACGTGCAGGCGCTCTACGCGCTCATCGAGAAACAGCTGGTGCCGGCTTTCTACGACCGCGACGCCCAGGGTATTCCGCGCCGCTGGCTCCAGGTGGTCAAGCAGTCGATTCGCACGGTACTTCCGCGCTTCAGCACGCGGCGGATGGTCAAGGAATACGCGCGGGAGATGTACGTGCCTGCGCTGCAGCAGCCGGTAGAGAAGTAGGAACTTCGAGATCTTCGCGCCCTTCGTGGTTTAAGATCCCATCAATGGCACGTAAGTCCACCCTCGCGAAGTCGAAGTGCGCGCTCTGCGGCGCCAAGGAGGTGTCGGAGCCGCGCGGCGAGGAGCGGTACTGCCGTGACTGCTGGGAAAAGAAGATCGCGGTCGAGGAGATCGTCGCCCGCGAGTTCGCCTTGAAGCGCTACATCCGCGCGCACAGCGCCGAGAAGTACCTCGTCTACCACTCCACCATCAAGCGTCCCTGCGGCCAGATCATCGTCGTCGACGACGGCTACGACCTGTTCCTGACGATGGTGCTGTATCCGAACTTCGGATGGGAGGAGGAGGCGTATCACCTCGAAGGCGATCCCGAGGGACGCACGTTCGGCGAGATTCTCGTCGACGTCGTCGCCACGGAAGTCATCGAGCCGTGGGGCGGCGGCAAGTGGCACCTCGAGATCTTCAAGGCCGCCAATCCCGAGCCGGAGGACTGGAACGGCGAAATGTAACGGCCTATAATCCCCGATGACGGGACGTTTCCGCTCCCGTCGGGAGGACTCCTTCAATGAAGCTTCAGAAGTTCGTGGTGGCGCTGGCCGGCGTCATCCTGGCCGTCTCGGGTGTGTCCGCTCAGGCCCCGAATCCGGCCGCAGCCGCTCCGGCCGCGGCGCAAGCGCCGGCGGCCAAGCCCCGGCTCGTGGCTCCGGTGCGCGGCGTGGCGCAGCTGGGCTACACCAAGCCGGTCGTGAAGCGCGGGACGATCGGCGGCAAGGCTTTCGTCATCACCACGATCCAGGTGAAGAACATGGCCACCGGCGCGATCGCCGGCTTGAAGGTCGATGAATTCTGGTACGACAAGGCGGGAAACCCGGTTACGGGCGACAACTACCGTCATCCGCGGCCGCTGCAGCCGGGCGAGGTGATTACGATCACCCTCGAAACCCCGAGCAACCCCGCGATGAATCGTAATCAGTACAACTTCTCGCACGCCAACGGCGAGATCAAGGCCACGCTGCAGCCGAAACTGTAGGCCGGCTCAAACGTTCAGCCCAGTCGGCGGCGACGGGGATCCTCCACCCTTCGCCGCAGGCTGCCTTCCACATCGAGACAGCCGACAGCACGACACCCGCCAGCCACGTGAGCGCCGCCGCGCTCGCGAAGATCGCGAACATCGACGGCATGAACGAGAGCGAGAGCACGGCGAACGCCGCGCAGAATGCAATCAGCAGCGCGATGGCGCCAAAAGCAATGACCGCCTGCGCCGCGTGAAAGCGGACGTAACGATCGCGCCGCTCGAGCCACCAGAAGATGCTGCCGGTGACCCACCAGCCGCTATAGGCGAGCGCGGCCGCAACGGGTGACGACAGACCGGTCGAGCTGTTAATCGGGTCGGGGGTCATTTTTCCAGGACAGTGCAAATCCAGATCCGCGGCGCCCTCGAAAAATGACCCGAGACCCCATTTTTTGAAGGTTATCGAGGCTGTGCCGTGCGTCCACCGTCGGAGCTGCCCGAACCGCTCGAGGAACCACCGCTCGAAGACGCACCGCCGTCCGGCGATGGGCTCCCGCCGCTCGACTGCGTCGCACCAGAAGACGTCGTCGCACCAGAAGACGTCATTGTGCCGCGGCCAGAAGACGAGGCACCGGTACTCGACCCGCTCGAGCTGTTCCCGCTTTCAGATCTCGTCGTCGCCTCGCGGGTACGCACACGCGTATACCCTACGCCGTTCACGACCCGCCCCCCTCCGTCGGTCGACGCGTCACCGTCGTTAGCCGTGACGACGCTGGCTCCGGGGTAGTAGTAATAGGCCCCTGGATACCCGTACCCGTATGGTGAGAAGTAGTCGCGGTAGTCCACGTAGTAGCCGGGATATGAATAACCGTACGGGTATCCCAATCCCCAGTACCCGCTCCAGAAACCCGACCCGATCGTCGGCGGGAACGTGTCGATGCTGGTCTGTGCGCGACGTTCCACCTGGAATTTTTGTGGATACGACGCAGCCACCATCAGATCGATGACCGCGCCCGAAACCCCGGCATCGTCGAGTGCGATGAGATCGCGTGCGCGGAGCGCGAAGTGCGCGCCGGTTTCCGCCAGCGCCGCCTCGAGCACGGCGGGAGCGACCTTGGCGTGGGCTTCCTTCACGTCCTCGATCGTGAACGTGCCGCTTCCGGAAAACGGCGCGATCGACGTCGCTGGCGCTGGTCGATCGCCGGCCGCGCGACGGAACCGGCGAATGCGCAGGGCGGTGTTGCCAGAGATATCGACCGCCTGCACGTCGAGCCAGGCAGAGTCGCCGGTCATCAGCGAGAGCCCGCTGACCGTGCGACGCGGCTGGTTCGGGCACGTCAGCTCGGCGCGCGCGAACAGCTTCCGGCCGTCGCGCGACCATTCGGCACTCTGAGACCCCGTGCACCCAGGCTCAGTAACCGCGCGAGCGACGCCGTCGGCGACGATCGTCTGTTCGAGGACCGGCTTCCCGTCCACCCGCGTCGTCAGCACGATCCCGGCAGGCGATGTCGGTGCGACGCAGGTCGTCGCGCCGCCGTCGGCGATATCCCAGCAGCCGATGAAGGGGGCCCACCGGACGTCGACATTCTGCGCCACGGCAGGGGGGACGACGCCGAGGAGCACCGCCGCGATCAGGATTGCCGGTTTCATGGTCGTGTCTCAAAAAAGAATGTTAATCCCTGCGCCAGCTCGAAAGCCCGCGAGATCGATCGGATCGAAGCCCTCGAAGTCGTCGCCCAGATCGCCAGCCGCCCACAAGTATCGCCCGTCGAGCGTGAGGAACCATCGCCCATGCAGCCTGACGTCGACGCCGCCGAACAGCTGCGCGCTCGGCGTCCACCCCTGGGCACGGAAGACGTCGGTGAATACGGCGCGCCGCGGATCCACCGCGTCGACGAAATCGCCGTCCTGCTGGAACCGGTACCAGAGCATCCCGCCGCCGGCGCCGGCGTAGGGGACGACTGCGCGCGGCACCCACGCAAACCGGCCGATCTCACGGCCGCGTGGCAGCAGCGCGAACCGCACGTTGCCGGTCAGGTTGAGCTCGGTGAGCGAGGTCGTCTGCTCAATTGGCAGACGGTTGTTGTCGACGAAATCGCGGTACTCGGACGGTACCGACGCCCGGTTCGTCTCGGCACCGATCACGACCTCGGCCCGAGGCCAGAATGCCATGCCGTAATCGACGGCGAAGCCGGCCCGATCGAACGTGCCCTTTTCGATCGTGAGTTCCCGCTGCACGAACTCGAAGAGGTCGCTGCCGGCACGGGCAAAGACCCAGGACCCGCGGAGCGCAAGGGCGCCGTCTGGACGGCCGAAGAGGAAGTCGGGCTGCATGGACCCGGGCGGCGGCGCCTGCGCGTGGGCGCTACTCGCAACCGTCAACAGGAGAGCGAGTGCCGCAGCGGTGCGCATACTGTCCTCTAAAAATGACCCCCGACCCCATTACCGAATTCGTATCAGGACTTCGCGGCCGGCGGTGGGGCCGCTCTCGGTTCGCGAATGTCCTTCAACGCGGAGCAGGTAGGTCCCGGGCTCGATGTCGCGCAGCGGAATCTGGAGGCCGTAGCCATAGCCGCCGGCGGCACCCTGCAGGTCGGCCGACGATCGCGACTCGCGGTGCTCGAACACCACCCGGCCGGTCTCGTCGCGCATCGTCGTCGACACGTCGACCATGTGGGGCGGCGCGTTGCGGACGTTCTCGTAGAACTCGGCGAAGAACGCGACGGTGTCGCGGCGATCGAATTCGCGCAGCGTCGCGGGCGGCCCGGTGAGACCAGTTGCCAGCGGATCCTTCGGTTTGACCGTCGGCCCGGCGCTCGCGAGCGCCGAGCTCAGCGTCAGCCCGCTCATCGACAGGCCCGGCGCGTAGAAGTCGGGGACCTCGAGGTCGTACAGCACATTCGCGCTGCTGCCGGCGCCTTCTTCGGCCGCGGCCGCGCGCAGCTGGTAGCGGCCGGGCGGCAGCATGATTTCCGAGACGACACGCAGGCCACGGTCGCGTGTCGCGGCGAGCGTTTCCGGCCTGAGGTCAAGGGAGAGTACGTGCCTGTCGCCCGGCCGTATCGTGCCCTTCGAATCGACCGCCGTGAACACCACTTCTACGCGGTCGCTGAACACCCCGTTGCGTTCGGTGAACTTGAAATTGTTGACCCGCATTTCGAGCGCAAGGGCCACCGACGCGTTGGGCGCGGTTCCCTTGTAAGGTGCGGCGAACAACGCCAGCGGGATGGCGCCGGTGGGGATCGGGCTGCTGAGCGCGGCGCTCGCCGCGGGGCCAAGCCTGCCGCCGTCGGCGGAAACGGCCGCGGGCGGTTGCGGCGCGCGACCGCGCGGCGCGACATAGCCGCGGCGCGCACGCACCTGCAGACCCGGCCGGGTGACCCGTACCTCGAGGCGGCGGAACCGTCCGTCGCGCCGGTCGTTCGCCGGATAGAAGCCGAGCACGTAGTAGCTGCTATTCTCGCGCACCACCCGATCGAAGGCGCCGGCAAAATCGTTGCGGTTGACCGCGGCGAATCCGCCGGTCTCGTTCGCCAGCACCTGGAGGCTCTGCTGCGCGATACGCAGCGAATCCTGCAGCCGGCTCGTCAGGTTGAAGTCCGACGGGGAGATGTCGCCCGGCACGCTGCCGGGCACCTGGATCAGCTCGTCGAACGCCGAGAGGCCTCGCGGATCGATCGCGAAGATCGAGACGTTGGCCCGCGTCGCCGCGGCCGCGGCGTCTTTGGCGAGATCGTTCACCAGCCCGGCGGAACTGTTGGCGAACACGTCGTAGATGTCGTAGCTGATCCCTTCGCTGATGAGCAGCAATGTCTTGCGCCGACCGCGAATTCCCTCCATGAACTCCGCCAGCTTGCGGATCTGCGTCAACGACGTCCGTGCGTTGTAGGCGCGCTCCTGTTCGAACGGATCGCCCGGGATGCCCGACAGGTTCGACGGGTTGGCCGCGCCCGATCCCCGCGGCGCCGAGCGGAAGTCTCCCGGCGGCCGGTTGCCGAGCGCCTCGGCGATCGCCAGCGCCTCCGGCTGCAGGTTCCGCCCCGAGAAGCGATCGATCGCCGCCAGCAGCAGCCGGCGGCTGTTGGTGAATTCGGTGCCGTCCTGGCCGCCGCTGGTGAACACCACCGCGGCGAGGTCGTTGGTGCCGAAATTCTGCTCGATGAAATTCTTCAGGGCCGCCTTGACGCGGGGCGTGGTCGTGAACGTCGTGTGCAGATCGTCGAGGACGATCATGTAGATACGTCCTTCGGTGCCGGTATTGCTCCGGACGTCCGGCTCAATCGGGGCGTTCGCAAAGAGCGGCCGCTGGGCGCGTTCGATCGGAATGTTGATCGTCGAGAAGGTGGTGATCTTCTGCGGCCGGCCGTCCTCCCGCACCTCGAAGTCGTTGATCGTGAGATCGGTGACGGCGTTGCCCTGCGCATCGGTGACCACCGCGTCTACCTCGACGTAGTTGACTTCGACGCGGAAGGTCGGCGGCGGCGGCTCCTGGGGAGCTGCCTGGGGCGGCTGCCCCTGCTGGGCGGCCAGCGTCGCCGCACCAAGCGAGCCGAGGAGGACGGCAACTGGTATTCGCATGGGTCCCATTATAGAAACCGTTCCCGGCTTTTACCCGGGGAGAAAAGCCCGACTTTTGCGCCCGGCCCGGCGTCAGAAATTGCAAGGACGGCCGTTTTTGCATCAGGCGGCGCCGGTATTTAAAGGATACTGACGCCATGCCGCTCGATGTGGCCGCCATCCAGCAGACGCTTCGCGCCGACGGTCTGGACGGCTGGCTGCTCTACGACTTTCACGGCTCGAACCCCATCGCCGCGGGACTTGCGGGGCTCAACGGCGGCGGCCACATGACCACCCGCCGCTGGTATTACCTGATCCCGGCGCAGGGCGAGCCGCGCGGGGTGGTGCACGCGATCGAGCGCCACAACCTCGACGGGCTGCCGGGGCCGAAGATCGTCTACGCCGGGCGCGAGGAACTCGAGGCCGCGCTGACGCGGCTGCTCGAAGGGCGGTCGACGATCGCGATGGAGTACTCGCCCGAGGGCGCGATTCCGTATCTCTCGCGGGTCGACGCCGGCACGGCAGAGGCCGTGCGGCGGCGCGGCGTCGAGATCGTCTCGTCCGGCGATCTGGTGCAGCGATTCGAGGCGGCGTGGAACGCCGATCAGCTGGCCTCACACCAAGCGGCGTCGGAGGCGCTGTATCGGATCAAGGACCGCGCGTTTGCCGCTGCCGCGGCCGCGGTCCACACGGAGAAACCGCTGACCGAATACGGCCTGCAGCAGCAGATGGTGAAGTGGTTCGAGGAGGAGGGGCTGGTGAGCGATTCGGCGCCGGTCGTGGCGATTGGCCCAAATGCGGGCAATCCTCACTATCTGCCGGCCGCCAGCGGTTCCCGGCCCATCGTGGCGGACCAGGTGCTGCTGCTCGACCTGTGGGGGAAGCAGTCGCGCCAGGCGCGGTGTTTGCTGACATCACCTGGGTTGGCTTTACAGGAACAGCCGTGCCGGAAGAGCCAACCCGGGCGTTCCGCGCTATTGCCGAGGCGCGGGACGCCGCGGCAGCGCTGGTGGCCGACGCCGCCGCCGCAGGCCGCGACCTGCGAGGATGGGAAGTGGACCGGGCGGCGCGGGAGGTGCTCGAACGGGCCGGCTACCGCGAACAGATCCTGCATCGGACCGGGCATAGCCTTGGCGAAAGCGTGCACGGCAACGGCGTGCACCTGGACGACTACGAGACGCACGACGACCGCCGGATCCTGCCCGGGACCGGCTTTACCATTGAGCCAGGGCTCTATTTCGAGACATTTGGCGTTCGCACCGAGATCAACATGTTTCGCGACGAACACGAGGCGCGCGTGACGGGCCCGCGCCAGATGGAGATAATCACGTTAGGGAATTGACGAATTGAGGATGTTGCTCATGTCCAACCGCAAGACCACCTTTTTCTACGCCGTGTTGATTGCCGTCGCGTCGCTCGCCGTCGGCATGGTGATCGCGTCGAGACTGGGCATGTCGCCCGTCTCCACGGCGCAGACCGTGGCGCCGCCGATGAACAGCGCGCCGATCACCGGTCCGCTCGACCGCGACAACGTTCCGCGACATCGCCAAGAACGTGTCGCCCGCGGTGGTCAACATCCGGACCGAGTCGCGCCAGCGCGCCCAGGACCTGTCTGACTTCTTCGGCGGCGGGGGCGGCGGCGGCGGCAGCGACCTCTTCGAGCGCTTCTTCGGCCAGCCGAATCCGAACCAGCGGACGCCGCAGCCGCCGCAGCCGCAGCGCCCGCGCGAGCAGGTCGTCCAGGCGGCCGGCACCGGCTTCATCATCGACAAGGCCGGCTACATCCTGACCAACAACCACGTCGTCGAAGGCGCCACGAAGATCGTCGTGTCGCTCTACGGCGAGGACGACGACCAGGAATACGAGGCGCGCGTCGTCGGACGCGATCCGCTGACCGACAGCGCGCTGATCGAGCTGACCGAGAAGCCGGACCACACGCTGCCCGAAGTGAAGTTCGGCGATTCCGGGCAGATCTTCCCGGGCGACTGGGTCATGGCGATCGGCAACCCGTTCGGCCTGGCGCACACGGTCAGCGTCGGCATCATCAGCGCCGTCGAGCGCCCCTTCCCGGTCTCCGAGGGCCGGTCCGCGCAGGTGCTGCAGACCGACGCGGCGATCAACCCGGGCAACTCCGGCGGTCCGCTGCTGAACCTCCGCGGCGAGGTCGTCGGCATCAACACGGCGATCATCAGCGGTTCGCAGCAGCCGGGCAACGTCGGCATCGGCTTCGCGATCCCGATCAACGTCGTCCGCGAGCTGCTGCCGCAGCTGCGCGTCGGCAAGATCACGCGCGGCCGCATCGGCGTCGGCATCGGCGCGGTGCCGACCGATGCGGTGGACGAGTTCGGGCTCAAGGATCGCAACGGCGCGGTGGTCCTGAACGTGGCGCCCGGCGGCGCCGCGGCGAAGGCGGGACTCGAACCGGGCGACGTCATCATCTCGTATAACGGCAAGCCGATTCGCAACCGCGACGAGCTGGTCGCGATGGTCACGGCGACGAAGCCGGGCACGACCGTGCCGATGCGCGTCGTGCGCGACCGCCAGGAGCGGACGATCAGCGTCACCGTCGAAGAGCTCGATCTCGACGCGGAGACGACCGCGCAGCGGACGGAGAACCGCGACAACGGCAACGGCGCCGGAAGAGACGACCAGCGGTTTCGGGCTGACGCTCGGCAACATCACGGCCGAAGTGCGCGCAGCGGCTGCGGCTCGACCGCGGCGTTGAAGGCGCGGTGGTGACCGATGTCGAGCAGGGCAGCCCCGCGGCGCGCGCCGGGCTTGCGCCGGGCGACGTCATCCTGCGGGTCGGACGCGCGACGATCGGGACCGCCGCGGACGCCAGCCGCGAGCTCGGACGTATCCCATCGGGCGGCACCGCGTTCCTGCGCGTGCTGCGCAACGGCCAGGAGACGTTCGTGGCCGTGACAAGGAGTAGGGCGCAGTCATCAGGCCTCAGGCCCCAGGGCTATCAAGGCCGCGGCGTACAGGGCATTGGCCCCAGTGGCGACACTGGGGCCTGAACAGCCTTGGGCCCCGCGTCCTGAGCCCTGGGGCCTTTTGTTTTTGTGATAGAACAGGCCTTTCGCGGAGGGCCGACGTGACGCTGATGCTCGAGCGCGAAGTCAAACTCCGGTTCGACAATCCTGAGCAGGCGCGCGCGTCGATCCTTGCCGCAGGCGCCACTCCCCTCCGCTGCCGCCGCCTGCAGGAAGATGCGCTGCTCGACACCGAGGACGAGACGCTTCGGCGTCGCCGCTGCGTGCTGCGGATCCGCACGGAAGCCGGCAAGAGCCTCCTCACGTTCAAGGGTCCCGTACAGCCAAGCCGCATGAAGGTGCGCGACGAGTTCGAGACCGTCGTCAGCGACGGCGAAGTGCTGCAGCGCGTGCTGGAAGAGCTCGGGCTCCACGTGTGGTTTCGCTACGAGAAGTACCGGGAAGAATACGCCGCTGAAGATGTCACGATCGCGCTCGACGAGACGCCGGTCGGCACCTACGTCGAGATCGAAGGGGGCGAACAGGGCATTCTGTCGATGACGAAGGCCCTCGGACGCAGCGCGGCGGATTTCATCCTCGATTCGTACCGCGGCCTGTTCATCCAGCATCGCGAGAAACACGGGACCGGCAACACCAACATGGTGTTCCAGGAGGAATGATTCCGGCGCTCGTCCTGACGGCAGGCCTGGCCACGCGCCTGCGTCCTCTCTCGCTCGTTCGTGCCAAGGCTGCCTTTCCGGTCGCCGGGCATCCGCTGATCGTCAGGATTCTTCGTTCGCTTCGGGCCGCGGGCCTGACCGACGCCGTGCTCAACCTGCATCACCTGCCTCACACCATCGCGCGAGTCGTCGGCGACGGATCGGACCTCGGTATGCGCGTCCGGTACTCGTGGGAGAACCCGGTGCTCGGTTCCGCCGGCGGGCCGCGTCAGGCGCTGCCGCTGCTCGGCACGTCCACGTTTCTGATCGTCAACGGCGACACCCTGGCCGACGTGGATGTCAACGCCCTCGTCGCGGCGCACACGCACTCGGGCGCGCTGGTGACGATGGCTGCGGCGGCGAACGAGAATCCGGAGAAATACGGCGGCATCGTCGCGTCCGCGGACGGTACCGTCACCGGCTTCGCGAAGCGCGGATCGACGGAGTCGTCGTACCACTTCATCGGTGTGCAGGTGGCGGAGGCCGAGGCGTTCGCGTCGCTTGCGCCCGGCTCCCCGTATGAATCGGTGGGCGGCGTCTATCCTGTGCTGATCCGTGATCAGCCCGGATCGGTACGCGCCCATGTCTGCTCCTCCGAGTTCCTGGACATCGGCACGCCTGATGACTACCTGCGAACGTCGCTGCTGCTGTCGCAGCGCGAAGGGACGGGCGCGGCGCAAGGCGCGGGGACGCGCGTCGATGCTACCGCCCGGGTCGAAGATTCCGTCCTGTGGGACGATGTGGAGGTGGGCCCGGGCTCGATGCTGAAGGCGTGCATCGTCACGGACGGCGCGCGGGTGCCGGAGGATACATCGTGGATCGGCGTGACGCTGCGCCGTGCGGACGGCCAGCTCGCACCGGGCGAGCGCCGCATCGGGGACCTTGCGATCGCGTCAATATAGGACCACGACGGCACGACGACCACGACGTGGTTAGACGAAGATGAGCATCGAGCGAAGAACCGCCGACGGCCGCGACGCGCGCACGCGCATCGAACCGTTTCTCGACGAAACAGGACTCCGGAGGCAGGGTGCCAAGGTGGTGCCGCTCACCGGCGACGCCTCGGATCGGCGCTACTTCCGCGTGCTCCTCCGCGACGCAGCCTTCACAGGTTCTTGCCGTCCATCCCGGCCCGGTCGAGTTCGAGTCGGTGCCGTTCGTCAACGTCGCGCGGCTGCTGAGCGCGATGCCGCTCCCCGTGCCGCGAATCCTTGCGGTGTCGGATCCCGCTCGGCATCATGGCGCTCGAGGATCTCGGCGACGTCACGCTGCAGGCGCACCTTGGCGCCGCGTCACCGGCCGAGCACGAAGCGCTCTACCGCCAGGCGGTCACGTTCATCAACACGATTCAGCGCCGGGGCCGCGAGCTCGCGTCGCCGGCGTACGTCCCCTTCGGCATCTCGTTCGATGTCGAGAAGCTGACGTGGGAGCTGCAGTTCTTCACGAGGCATTTCCTCGAGGCCTATCGTGGCGCGGCGCTGTCGGATGCCGCGCACGCCGCACTGGCTGAGGAGTACGCGTCGATCGTCGAGCGAGCTGGCGTCCGAGCCGCCCGTCCTCTGTCACCGCGACTATCACAGCCGGAACCTGATGCTCCACGACGGCAGCCTCCACATCATCGATTTTCAGGACGCGCGGATGGGGCCGGACACCTACGATCTGGTCTCGTTGCTCCGCGATTCGTACGTGGACTTCAGCGACCAGCAGGTGGACGCGCTGATCGCGTTTTTTCTGGCGCAGCGCGGGCGCGTCGAAGGACGAGGATCAGGATTTCCGGCGCCGGTTCGACCTGATGGCGCTGCAGCGGAACCTCAAGGCGCTCGGCACGTTCGGATTCCAGACGACGAACCGCGGGAACACCGTGTATATCCAGTACATTCCGCGCACCCTGAACTACGCGCGGGCTAACCTTGCCCGTTACCAGCGGTTCGGACGTCTTCGGGAGCTGCTCGCGGAACATCTGGAAGAATTGCGCTGACTGGGCCCAGATGCCGGGCCCTGGGGCTGTTAACATTGACTGTTTGGCTGAGCATCGCTTCGGCGTTTCCACGCATCTCTTTCACCACTCCCGGTTGACGAGGGACCACCTCGTCCATATCGCCGCGCACGGCTTCGAAACGGTCGAACTATTCGCCACCCGCAGCCACGTCGACTATCACGACAGCCAGGCGATTCAACGCCTTGGCGAGTGGCTCGCTGACACGCGGCTGGAACTGCACTCCGTCCACGCGCCGATCGTCGACGGGATGGCGAACGGCCGGTGGGTCGGGTCGTACTCCAACGCCTCGGGGAACGAGAAGCGGCGAGCCGCCGCGATCGCCGAGACGCGCGCAGCCCTCGAGTTGGCGCGTCACATCCCCTATCGGTTCCTGGTGACTCACCTCGGCATGCCGACCGTCGAGCAGGTGCCCCCCAACGACAATCAGCGTGATGCGGCGCGCCGCAGCGTCGAGGAGATCGCGGCGATCGCGACCGGCGTCGGGGTGCGCGTCGCTCTGGAAGTGATCCCGAATGATCTCTCGAACGCCAGCGCCCTCGTCCGGCTGATCGAGGAAGACCTGGAAGGGATCGACGTCGGGATCTGCCTGGATTACGGCCACGCGCAGCTGATGGGCGATCTCGGCGATGCCATCGAGACTGTCTCCGGGCACCTGTTTACAACCCACGTCCACGACAACGGGGGACGGCGGGACGATCATCTCGTGCCGTTCGCCGGCGGCATCGACTGGGACGCCGCGATGATGGAGACGCAGAAAATCGGCTACGACGGCGTGCTGATGCTGGAAGTCGCCGACACGGGTGACCCGGTCGACGTCCTGCAGCGGTCGGCGAAGGCACGCGAACGCCTGGAGAAGAACGTTTGTCATCTTCTAGGGTGTTCATCGCGCGACATCGCCCGTCACGAAGGCCAGGAGGTCACCCTTCGCGGGTGGCTGCACAACCGCCGATCGAGCGGGAAGATTCACTTCCTGATCGTCCGCGACGGCACCGGCTTCATCCAGGCGGTGATGTCGAAGGCGGCGGTCGGCGACGAGGCGTTCACACGCGCCGATCACCTGTCGCAGGAGACGTCGCTCTCGGTCACGGGCACGGTTCGCGCCGACAAGCGAGCCAAGGGCGGCTACGAGATTGACGTGTCGGCCGTCCAGGTCCACGGCGAATCGCACGACTACCCCATCACGCCCAAGGAACACGGCGTGGACTACCTGCTGGATCGCCGGCATCTGTGGATCCGGGCCGAGCGGCAGACGGCGATCCTGCGCGTCCGCCATGAAGTCGATCGACGCCGTTCGCGATTTTTTCAACCGCCGCGGTTTCATCCTCTGCGACACCCCGATTTTCACGCCCGCGGCGTGCGAGGGGACGACGACGCTGTTTCCGGTGCAGTACTTCGAGGACACGACCGCGTTCCTCACCCAGAGCGGACAGCTCTACAACGAAGCCAACGCGATGGCGCTCGGCAAGGTGTACTGCTTCGGGCCGACCTTCCGCGCGGAGAAGTCGAAGACACGCCGCCATCTGACCGAGTTCTGGATGGTCGAGCCGGAGATGGCGTACGCGCGATCTCAACGATGTCATCGAGCTGGCCGAAGGCCTGATCACGAGTGTCGTCGCGCGCGTGCTCGACAAGCGCCGCACCGAGCTGCAACTGCTCGAACGGGACACCTCGAAGCTCGAGGCGGTCACGGCGCCGTTTCCGCGCCTGACCTACGATGAAGCAGCGAAGCTCTTGAAAGAAAAGGGGCAGGCCTTCGAGTACGGCACCGACCTCGGCGGCACCGACGAAACAGTCCTCTCAGAGCACTTCGATCGGCCGGTGTGCGTCACCCACTACCCTGGTTCGGTGAAGGCGTTCTACATGAAGCCGGATCCCGCAGCAGCCCGACAAGGCGCTGTGCGTCGACGTGCTGGCGCCGGAGGGCTACGGCGAGATCATCGGCGGCGGCCAGCGCCTCGACGATCTCGATCTGCTGCTCGCAGCGCATCCACGAGCACAACCTGCCACAGGAGGCGTTCGAGTGGTACCTCGACCTGCGGCGCTACGGCACGGTGCCGCACGGCGGGTTCGGCATGGGCATCGAACGCTGCGTCTCGTGGATCTGCAAGCTGGAACACGTGCGGGAAACAATCCCGTATCCGCGAATGCTGTACCGTCTGTACCCCTGATAAACCACGACGACACGACGGCCACGAAACGGCATGTCGTGCTCGTCGTGACGTCGTGGTTAAGAACATTGTGAAAATTGGAATGATTTCCCTCGGCTGCCCCAAGAACCTCGTCGACTCCGAGGTGATGCTGGGGCTCGCGCAGCAGGCCGGCCACCAGCTGACGCGCGACGCCGCCGATGCCGACGTGCTGGTCGTCAATACCTGCGCCTTCATCGACAAGGCGAAACAGGAGTCGATCGACGCCATCCTCGAGATGGCCGAGCACAAGAAGCACGGGCGATGCCAGACGCTTGTCGTCGCCGGCTGCATGGCGGAGCGCTATCGCGACGAGCTGCGCGCGCAGATTCCCGAGATCGACGCGGTGATTGGGACCGGCGAGGTGCCGGCGATCGTGGATGCGATCGGCGGTGACGCCGGGTCCGGTGCGCGGAACCCGGCCTACGTTCAAATTCTCCGCGCGAACGGCGAACCCATCTCACCGCCGCACCCCCGCACCCCCGCACCCCCGCACGATCTGCCAACGTATATCTACGACGCCGACACCCCGCGACTGCTTGCGACGCCGCGTCACTACGCTTACCTGAAGATCGCTGAAGGCTGCGACTACAAGTGCGCTTTCTGCATCATTCCGACGCTGCGCGGCCACTACCGCAGCCGATCGGCCGCCTCCATCGTCGAGGAAGCGGCGCGGCTGGCCGCGGGCGGCGTGAAGGAACTGCTCCTCATCTCGCAGGACACGAGCTTCTACGGCGTCGACCGCGGCGAACGTGGCGCGCTGGCGCGCCTGCTCGGCGAGCTGAATGGCATCGACGGTCTCGAATGGATCCGGATGCTGTATCTCTATCCCACGACCATCGGCGACGACGTGCTGGAGGCGATGGCGACGCAGCGAGAAGGTGTGCAAGTACATCGACCTGCCGCTGCAACATGCGTCGGATGCGATGTTGAAGCGGATGAAGCGGCCCGGCACGCGCGCCGGCTATGAACGCCTGCTCGATCGGATTCGCACCCGTGTGCCTGGCGTGGCCCTCCGCACCACGTTCATCGTCGGCTTCCCCGGTGAGACCGACGCGGATTTTTCCGAACTGCAGAGCTTCGTCCAAGCGATGCGATTCGATCACCTCGGCGTCTTCACCTACTCGCACGAGGAGGGCACGTCGGCGCACGGCCTCGCGGACGACGTACCGGCGCCGGTGAAGCGGAAGCGGCAGTCGCGCCTGATGCAGGCGCAGAAAAAGCTGCTCGCCCGGGGACGGGCCTCGCACGTCGGCCGGCAGGTCCGGCTGCTGGTAGACGGTCCGTCGGACGAGCATGAACTGGTCCTGCGCGCCCGGCTCGAAGGTCAGGCGCCCGATATTGACTCGCTTGTTTATCTGACCGATTGCGACCCGGCCGAGATCGCCGCCGGCACCTTCCTCGACGCCGAGATCGTGGGGTGTGAAGGCTACGATCTGCTGGCTCGGCCGTTGTCCGTAACTACATCCGTGTGATACGCTTAAAGGTCGTCACCTAGGCGGAGTAGTACTCCAAGTGGGCTCGTGCCCACTTTTTTTATTTTGGGCAGGCCGACCTGAAGGTCGGCCTCTACAACGGTGGATGTGGAGGCGGACCTTGAGGTTCGCCCGACACGACGGTGGATGTAGAGGCGGACCTTGAGGTCCGCCTGAGAAAATGGATCCGCTGGCGCAGATCAGGACGATCGCGGAGCGCGTGGCCGCGTCTCGCGGTCTGGACATCTGGGACATCCAGAGCCGGCGTGAAGCCGTCGGCCACGTGGTGCGGGTCTTCATTGACCGGCCTGGCCCGGCGGCGAAAGCGGAAGAGAGCGTCAGCATCGAGGACTGCGAGCAGGTCAACCGCGAGATCAGTACGATTCTCGACGTCGAGGACCCGCTCCCGTTTGCGTACACGCTCGAGGTTTCCTCGCCCGGCCTCGACCGGCCGCTGCGCGGCGGCGACGACTACACGCGGTTCGCCGGCCGACTGGCCAAGGTCGTGGTGAGCGAGGCGGTTGACAACCAGAAGGCGTTCGCGGGCCGCCTGCGCGGCATGGACCAGGGCGACGTGCTGCTGGAGGCCGCGAACGGGCGGATGCACCGGCTGCCGCTGCGCCTGATTACGCGCGGCCGACTGGACGTCGAGTTTTAGGAACAACACACAATGCAAAACCCGCTGCTGCAGACGATCGAGGCCCTCGCCAAGGAAAAGGGCATCGAGTCCGAGACGATCATCACGGCGATCGAAGATGCCGTCCTGACCGCGTCGCGCAAATACTACAAGACGACCGAGAACCTGAAGACCCGCTTCAATCCCGAGACCGGCCAGGTCGACCTGTTCGCGATCAAGCACATCGTCTCCGACGTCGAGGATCCCGCCACGCAGATCTCGCTCAAGGAAGCGCAGGAACTGTACGGCGAAGAGGCGGAAGTCGATATGGAGATCGAATTCCCGAAGCGCACCGACGTGCTCGGGCGAATCGCGGCGCAGACCGCCAAGCAGGTGATCTTCCAGAAGGTGCGCGAAGCCGAGCGGGAGAACATCTACGGCGAGTACAACCAGCGGGTCGGCGAAGTGATCAACAGCATGGTGAAGCGGTTCGAGAACGGCGACCTGATCGTCGAGATCGGCCGCGTCGAGGCGGTGCTGCCGCGCAAGGAGCAGTCGCGCGCTGAGAGCTACACGCCCGGCGAGCGCATCCGCGCCGTCATCAAGGGTGTCAACCGCAGCGCCAAGGGCCCGCAGATTGTCCTGTCGCGCACCGATCCGGCGCTGCTGATCAAGCTGTTCGAACAGGAAGTGCCGGAGATCTACGACGGCACCGTGATGATCCGCGGCGCCGTCCGCGAAGCGGGCGACCGCGCCAAAGTGGCGGTGTATTCGCGCGAGCGCGACGTCGACCCGGTCGGCGCGTGCGTCGGCATGAAGGGGACCCGCGTCCAGGCGATCATCCGCGAGCTGCGCGGCGAAAAGATCGACATCGTCGAGTGGTCGGACGACCCGATCCTGTTCGTGACCAACGCGCTCAGCCCGGCGAAGGTCCAGCGCGTGTCGATCGTCGATGACAAGGACCGCGTCATGGAAGTCGTCGTCGAGGACAAGCAGCTGTCGCTGGCGATCGGCAAGAAGGGGCAGAACGTGCGGCTCGCCGCCAAGCTGACCGGCTGGCGCATCGACATCAAGAGCGAGGAAGAGAAGCGCAAAGAGGTCGAAGCGCAGTTCGGCGCGCTCGAACTTGGCGACACCGAGGCCGCCGACGTGTCCCTCGAGGCGTCAGCGGAGGCGGATGCGGACGCGGACGCTTCCCCGCAGGTGGATGGCGACGCGGAGTCGGCAGCCGAGATGCACGGGGAGTCCGTGGATGCGGAAGCGCCGGCGGAAGTAACTGAAGAAAAGTAAGACGAAGGAATCAATTTGGCAACGGTTCGGATTTACAGGGTCGCGGAACTGCTCGGGACGACCAGCCAGGAAGTGCTCGCGCTGCTCAAGCGCGATCACGGCATCGAGCTGAAGAGCGCTTCGAGCACGGTCGAGGAAGTGGTGGCGCGCTCGTTTGTCGAGCGCGTGGCGCGCCAGCGCAACGTCGCGCTGCCGGGCGGCGACATGTTCGCCGAGACGCCTGCGCCGCCGGCAAAGGGCGGGAAGAAGGCATCGCCCGCCAAGAAGGCCGCCGAGCCGCCGAAGCCGGCGGCCCCGGTGCTGGGACCGCCGCGCCTCGTCAAGACAATCAGACCCGCGGCCCCTGCGCCGGAAGCGCCGGTCGCCGAAATCGAAGCGCCCGAGCCGCCGGTGGTCGAGGAACCGCCGGTGGAAGTCGTCGCGCCGCCTGTCATCGAACCGGTCGAGGAGCCCGTCGCCGAACCGCCGCCGATCGCCGCGAGCGCGCCGGAACCGCCGGTGCGCATCGAGGAACCGGTCGCAGAACCGCCCGTGGCCGCGACGCCCGGGCGATTCGTGCCGCCGACGCTGCGACTGCGGATCGAGGAACCCGGCCAGACACCGCAGCCGGCGCGTCCGCTCGCACCAGCCAAGCGGCCGCAGACAAGCCAGGCCGCGGATGGTGGCCAAGCCGGCAGCCACTCCGCCGCCTGGCACGAAGCCCGCTGCGCCAGGCGCGGCCGCAAAGGCCGGTGCTCCGGGGGCCGCACGACCGGGCGCGCCGGGCGCGCGTCCGCCTTCGTATCCCCCGCCGCCACGGCCCACGACACCGAGCATGCTTGGCGGACCGCGTCCGCTGCCGTCGCAGCCCGTGCGCACGCAGCAGCCCGGACAACCACGTCCTGGCATGCCGCCGCCGCGGCCGCCGTTTCCACAGCGCCCGCCGTTCGGGCAGCATCGCCCCGGCCAGCGCCCGGTCACCACCAGGCGCGAGCGGCCCTCGGCTCCGGCGACGCCGTCGATGCCCGCGGCTCCGCCGCCAATTACGCGCACCATCACCCTCGCCGAGGGAATGACGGTGAAGGACATGGCCGACAAGCTCGACGTTCGCGTGAAAGACGTCCTCGCCAAGCTGCTGATGAAGCGCATGATGATGACAATCAACAGCACGCTCGACATCGAGACTGCCAAGGACATCGCACGTGACTTCGGCGCCGAGATCGAGATGCGCAGCTTCGAGGAGGAGCTCGTCTCGGCGGAAACCGAGGACGCCAGGCCCGAAGACATCAAGGGCCGCGCGCCGGTCGTGACCGTCATGGGCCACGTCGACCACGGCAAGACGTCGCTGCTCGACGCCATCCGCGAAACGCGCGTCGCCGAGCGCGAGGCGGGCGGCATCACCCAGCACATCGGCGCTTACCACGTGGAGCTCGCCGACGGCCGCAGCGTGGTCTTCCTCGACACACCCGGCCACGAAGCGTTCACCCTGATGCGCGCCCGCGGCGCCAAGGTCACCGACGTCGTCGTGCTCGTCGTCGCGGCAGACGATGGCGTCATGCCGCAGACGCGGGAGGCGATCGATCACGCCAAGGCCGCGAACGTGCCGATCGTCGTGGCGATCAACAAGATCGACAAGCCAGGCTCCAATCCCGACAACGTCAAGCGGGAGCTGGCCGAACTGAACCTGGTGCCGGAAGACTGGGGCGGTCAGACGGTCATGGTGCCCGTGTCCGCCAAGAAGAAGCAGAACCTCGAGCAGCTGCTCGAGATGATTCTGCTGTCGACCGACATCCTCGAGCTGAAAGCCAATCCGAAGCGCCCGGCGTCCGGCACGGTGCTGGAAGCCAAGCTCGATCGCGGCCGCGGCCCGGTGGCGACCGTGCTGGTCCAGGACGGTACGCTGAGCGTCGGCGACAACTTCATTGCCGGTCCCGTGGTCGGCCGCGTCCGCGCGCTGATTGACGACCGGGGACGCCCGGTGAAGTCCGCGGGTCCGTCGACGCCCGTCGAAGTGCTCGGGCTGACCAGTCTCCCGCAGAACGGCGACCCGTTCCAGACCGTGGCCGACCCGGCCAAGGCGCGCCAGATCGCGACGTTCCGGCAGTCGAAGGCGAAGGAGCGCGCGCTTGGCGCCAAGGGCGGCCGCCTGACGCTCGAATCGCTGAAGGAGCAGATCGCCGAAGGGGGCATGAAAGAGCTCCCGATCATCGTCAAGGCCGACGTCCAGGGCTCCGCCGAAGTGCTGGCCGATACCCTTACCAAGCTGACCGACGAGAAGGTCAAGATCCGCATCATCCGGTCCGGCGTCGGCGCGATCAACGAGTCGGACGTGCTGCTGGCGTCGGCGTCGAACGCCATCATCATCGGGTTCAACGTGCGGCCCGATCGCAACGCCCAGGACGTCGCCGAGCGCGAGGAAGTCGACATCCGGATGCACTCGGTCATCTACAACGTGACCGACGAGATCAAGAAGGGCATGGCGGGCATGCTCGATCCGACCTTCAAGGAAGTACGGATCGGGACGGCCGAAGTCCGCGAGGTGTTCAAGGTGCCGAAGATCGGCGCGATTGCCGGCTGCATGGTCACCGAAGGCCGCATTACCCGCGCCGGCGAGACGCAGGCGCGGCTGTTGCGCGACAACGTCGTCATCCACGAAGGCAAGATCGGCTCGCTGCGCCGCTTCAAGGACGACGTCTCCGAGGTGAAGTCCGGCTTCGAGTGCGGCATCGGCCTCGAGCGCTACAACGACATCAAGGTCGGCGACCTGATCGAAGTCTTCACGATGGTGCGCGAGGCGGCCACGGCGTAGAGACGTGGCACAGGGCTACCGTCCGGATCGTGTCGGGGATCAGATCCGCCAGGAACTGAGCGAGATGCTGACCCGCGGCGACGTGCACGACCCCGGCATCGGCTTCATCACGCTGACTCGCGTCCAGGTCTCGGCGGATCTCCAGGTCGCGAAGGTCTTCTACACGACGCTCGGCGATCCCAAGGCCCGGCTCGAAACCCAGAAAGCCCTCGAGCGGGCGACCCCGTTCTTCCGGCGCCAGATTGGCGCCCGCGTGCGGCTGCGGCGGGTACCCGAGGTGGAGTTCCGCTTCGACGAGACGATCCAGCACCAGGACCGCATCGAGCAGATCCTTCGCGACCTTCGCGAGGAGGAAGCGGCGCGCGCGCCCCGCGATGACGATAGCGAGTGACGCGGGCGCCCGTGCCCGCGCAGACCGAGGAAATCCGCAAACGACAGCGTTTCGTGCTGACGTCGCATGTACGGCCGGACGGCGATGCCATCGGCTCGCAGCTGGCGATGGCCTTTGCGCTCCGTCACCTCGGCAAGGACGTACGCATCGTCAATCGCGATCCGGCACCGCCACCCCTGCTGGTCTTCCCCGGCGTCGGCGACATCGAGATCGCGGACCGGACAGACGACCCCGGCGACTGCGTCATCGTCATGGAGTCGGGCGACCTGACACGGACCGGGGTCGCGGGGCTCGAACGCGGCTTCATCATCAACATCGATCACCACGTCGGCAACGCCATGTTCGGCGCCGTGAACTGGTTCGAGGTCTCCGCCGCCGCGTGCGGCGAGATGGTATTCGACCTCATCCGGGATCTCGGCGTGCCGCTGACGCACGACATCGCGGTCCACATTTACATCGCGATCCTGACCGACACCGGCTCGTTTCACTATTCGAGCATCACGCCGCGGACGTTCGAGATCAGCCGGATCTGCGTCGAAGCGGGCGTGGATCCCGTGGCCGTGGCGCGGAGTGTCTATGACACCAGCACGCTCGGCCGCCTCCGGCTGCTTGGCGCCGTGCTGGACCGCATGAAGCTGGATCCGAGCGGCCGGCTGGCCGTCCTCTCGGTGGATCAACGCCTCGCCGCCGAATGCGGCGGCACCTACGAGGACACCGAAGGGCTGATCAACCAGCCGCTGACCGTGAAGGACATCCAGGCGGTGGTGTTTTTCAAGGAGATCGGTCCGCACGACTGGCGGGTCAGCATGCGGTCCAAGGGCGCCGTCGACATCAACGCGGTGGCCAAGGAATACGGGGGCGGCGGGCACAAGAATGCCTCCGGCTGCAGCGCCACCGGCGACCTGGCCGAGTTGACGCGCGTGTTCGAGCAGAAAATTCTCGCGCAGATTCACAAAGCGGCGATGTGATGGATGGCGTGCTCGTCGTCGACAAGCCGCAGGGCCTGACGTCGCACGACGTCGTGGCGGCGGCGCGGCGCGCGATCGGGGACACCCGCATCGGACATACCGGCACCCTCGACCCGCTGGCCACCGGCGTGCTGCCGCTGGCGATTGGCCGGGCCACGCGGCTGGTGCGGTTCCTCGCGGCATCCGACAAGGAATACTCCGCGACGATCCGCTTCGGCATGACGACCAATTCGTACGATATTACCGGCACAGAAACAGGCCGGACCGAAGCCGTGCCCTCTGCATGAGGCGATCCTCGACGCCGTGCGGCAGCTGACCGGTGAGTATCTCCAGATGCCGCCGGCCTTCTCGGCGAAGAAGGTGGACGGCCGCCGGGCGTATCAGCTTGCGCGTCAGGATCGCCCCGTGACGTTGACGCCGGTGCCCGTGCGGGTGACCCGCGCCGACGTGATCGCCGTCCGCGGGGCGTCGGCCGTTGTGATGCTCACCTGCTCGGCCGGGTTCTACGTGCGATCCTTCGCCCATGCCCTCGGCGAACTGACCGGGACCGGCGCCTGCCTGGAGGCGCTTCGGCGCATCCGGAGCGGTGAGTTCGGGCTCGACGTCGCGCTGCCGGTCGACGCCCTCGAGGATCCGACGCCCGTTCGCGCGTGCCTGATCCCGCTGGACCGCGTGCTGCGCGGCTTCCCTTCGGTCACGATTACCGACCGCGGACGCGGGTATGTCTCGCACGGCCGGGAACTGGGACCTGATGACGTGACCGGGCCGATTGAAGCAGTGGAATGGACCAGGCTGCTCGACGGCGGCGGTACGCTCGTCGCACTCGCCACACCTGGCAGGGCGCCTGGTTCATTGCATCCCTCGGTCGTGCTGATATAGAATGTAAGTCTTTTGGAGACCAATATTTAGCAACAGTTACGGCGGTCTGGTGGGCTCGCGGCGGCGCGAACCACGTTCTGGGCCGTTCGTGGAGGAATCGAGCGTGGCGTTTACCAAGGACCGCAAGACCGGGATCATCGGCACGTACCGGACACACGACGGCGATACAGGATCCCCGGAAGTACAAGTGGCGCTCCTCAGCGAGCGCATCAACTACCTCACCGAGCATTTCAAGGTTCACGCAAAGGACCATCATTCGCGGCGCGGCCTGCTGAAGCTCGTCGGCCAGCGGCGGCGACTGCTCGATTACCTCAAGAGCAAGGATTCGGAACGGTACGCGGAACTGATCCGCCGTCTCGGCATCCGCAAGTAGGCCGCCGCGACACTACTTATGCACAACGTGAATTTGCAGAAGCGCGAGATCCAGATCGGATCGCGCACGATTACGCTCGAAACCGGCAAGCTCGCCAAGCAGGCCGACGGATGCCGTCATCGTTCGATCCGGGCGACACGGTGGTGCTCGTCACCGCCTGCCACGCGGCCAGCGCCCGCGAGAGGGCATCGACTTCCTGCCCCTGACCGTCGATTACCGCGAATACACCTACGCCTCGGGGCGGATCCCCGGCGGCTTCTTCAAGCGCGAAGGCAAGCCTTCCGAAAAGGAAGTGCTGACGAGCCGGCTGATCGATCGGCCGATCCGTCCGCTGTTCGCGTCCGGCTGGCGCTACGAAACGCAGATCATCGCGCTGCTGATGTCGGCGGACACGGAGAACGACTCCGACGTCCTCGCCATCACGGGTTCGTCGGCGGCGCTGGCGCTCTCCGAAATCCCGGTGGAGAAAATCACCGCCGGCGTTCGCGTCGGCATCATCGACGGGCAGTACATCATCAATCCGACCTACGAGGAGCGGAAGACGAGCCTGCTCGACCTGATCGTCGCCGGCACGCGCCGACGGCATCGTCATGGTCGAGGCGGGCGCGAAGGAAGTCGAGCGAGGCGCAAGTCGTCGGCGCGCTCGAAGCGGCTCACGCCGCGATCAAGCAGATCGTCGCCGGGATCGAGGACCTGCCGGAAAGCCGCCGGCAAGCAGAAGCTCCAGGTGCAGAAGAAGGAAGTCGGCCACGACTTCTACCGCGAGGTGGAGGAGAAGGTCTATGTGCCGCTCAGCGAGGCGATGCGCATCCGCGGCAAGCTCGAGAACTACGACCGGGTGGACCAGGTGCTCGAGGAATTCGTCGCCTCGCTTCCCGAGGGCGAAGTCCAGCGCAAGGTCGAAGCGAAGCACATCTTCCACGAGCTCAAGGAAAAGGTGCTGCGCGACGAGGTGCTGGAGCGCAACATCCGCCTCGACGGCCGCAAGTTCGACGAGATCCGGCCGATCTGGATGCGAGGCCGGCGTCCTGCCGCGCACGCACGGCTCCGTCGTCTTCACCCGCGGCGAGACGCAGGCCCTCGTGACCTGCACGCTCGGCACGGCCGACGATGAGCAGAAGATCGAGCACGTCAGCGGCGAGTTCTACAAGCGCTTCATGCTGCACTACAACTTCCCGCCGTTCTCGGTGGGCGAAGTGCAGTTCCTGCGCGGCCCCGGCCGGCGCGAGGTCGGCCACGGCGCGCTGGCGGAGCGCGCGCTGGCAGCAGTGGTCCCCGCCGAAGACAAGTTCGCCTATACCGTTCGCCTCGTTTCGGACATTCTCGAGTCGAACGGATCCTCGTCGATGGCGTCGGTCTGCGGCGGGTCGATGGCGATGATGGACGCTGGGGTGCCGATCAAGGCGCCGGTGGCGGGCATCGCGATGGGCCTCATCATGGACGAGAAGTCGGGCCGCTGGGCCGTCCTCTCCGACATCGCCGGCGCCGAGGACCACTACGGCGACATGGACTTCAAGGTCGCCGGCACGGCGCAGGGCATCACCGCGCTGCAGATGGACATCAAGGTGACCGGCATCACCTCGGAAATCATGAGCAAGGCGCTCGACCAGGCGCGGGCCGGACGGCTGCACATCCTGGGCGAGATGGCCAAGACCCTCAACGCACCGCGCGGCAGCATGTCGACGTTTGCGCCGCGGATCATCACGATCAAGATCCCGGTGGACAAGATCCGCGACGTCATCGGCCCGGGCGGCAAGATGATCCGCAGCATCATCGAGCGCACCGGCGTCAAGATCGACGTCGAGGACGACGGCACGCGTCAACGTCGCGTCGGCCGACGGCGACTCGGCGGCGAAGGCGATCGGCATCATCCAGGAGCTGACCGCAACGCCTGAGCTGAACAAGACCTACATGGGGAAGGTCCAGCGCATCACCGACTTCGGCGCGTTCGTCGAGATCATGCCGGGTACGGACGGGCTGCTCCACGTCTCGGAGATCGCCAACCACCGGGTCAAGGACGTCCGGGACGAGTTGAAGGAAGGCCAGCAGATCCTGGTCAAGGTCATCAACATCGACCCAACCGGGAAGATTCGTCTCAGCCGCAAGGCCTTGCTGCAGGATGAGGCAGCCAAGACCGGCGCCGCTGAGCCGGCTCCGGCCGGCAAGGAGTAGAGGCGCTTCCGGCTCGCCTGCTAAAGTACGTGGAGGCCGGCTTCAGCCGGCCCCGCGTATGATGCTCAACCGCCGGTATCTTGGACTGCTTTTCCTGGTCGCAGGGGCGTCGCTGCTCCTGCCGCCGCTTATCCGCAAGGTGTCGGGTCACCCCTCGACAGGCTCGGGGTGGCCTGAGCTTGTCGAAGGCCAGGACCAGGCGCCTCCCAACCGTCCAGAATTCACCCTCGTCGCTCGCGCCTACCGTTATGCTCCCGACCGGCTCGAAGTCGCCCAGGACGACCTCGTCAAGGTCACGATCCGCAGCGAAGACTTCACCTACAGCTTCGCCATCGACGAATACCGCATCGTCCGCCGCGTGCCCGCGGGCGAGACGACGATGTTCGAGTTTCGCGCGGACCGCGTCGGCACGTTCCGGTTCTACAGCAACCTGACGGGCGAAGGCAGCCATGCCGACATGCAGGGCCAGCTGATCGTCCGCGCGCGGTAGTTACCTCACCGCGTCGTGCCCTGATCGGCGAGCGGGATCGTCACGACGATTCGGTCGTCTGGGCCGATGTTCCTGGTCGTGTGACCCTTACCGGTCGTGTCCTCGATCAGGTTGATGTGACCCGGCCCAACAGCCACTTTCTTCCCGCCCGCCACTTCGAGCTCGGCGCGGCCGCTGAGCGTGATGACGAACTGGCGCCGGGGCCCGACGTGCCAGTCGCTGACAGGGCCTTGAGGCCGGCGGCTGAACTCTACGGCCGTGGCCTTCATCATGTCGCTCACGTTGCCATTGAGCTTCATCTCGATCTCCTCGGCGTGACTGAGACCGTCGGCCCCGGTGTAGATACGCGTCATCATGATCGGCTTGCGCCCCTGCGCGGCAGCCACGTCCTGGTTGGTGTCTGCTCTCCAGCCGACGACGAACGCCGCGACCAGCGCGACGACGGCCCACCGCCTGATGTTCGATGACATGACGTCCTCCGTTTCCTTAGCGCGTGACCGGCGAAACTGTTCCCGACGTCAACTCGTCGCGGACGACGACACCGCCCTTCATGACGAACTTGACCCGTTCCATTTCCGTGACGTCCCGCAGCGGGTCGCCGGCGACAGCGATCACGTCGGCAAACTTGCCTTTTTCGAGGCTGCCGATGTGCGCCGACCAGCCGTAGTTCAGCATCTCGGCGGCCGGCATGTAGGCGGTCCTGATCGCCTGGGACGGCGTCATGCCCCAGCGCTGGTAGTACTTGAACTGGTCCGCACCGATGCCGTGGGGAATCACGGCCGACGTCGCGCCGCTGCCGAAGACGATGGGCACGCCGGCGGCAAACGCCTTGCGAAACGCCTGCTCCGCAAGGCGCAGCCGGCTGTTCCGTCCGCCGGTGGCATCGAGGTCGCCTTTCTCCAGCGCGATCAGGTCGTCGAGCGTGACGACGAACGGCAGCTTCTTCTGCAGGAGCGTCTTGACGCCGGCGTCGTCCAGCATCAGCAGGTGGTTGGGTGCGTCAACGCCCGCGCCGATGCAGCTGTTCATGCCTTCTCCGCCGTAGGTGTGGCATGCCACCCGCAGGCCGAGCCGGTGCGCCTCGTCGACGATGGCGTCCACTTCCTCGCGCGTGAGCGACGGACTGGCGACCAGCGTCGCATCCGGCTTCCACATGTACACCGGCCCGACGAAATCCTGCGTCGTGTAGATCTTGATCCAGTCCACGCCGTGCAGCTTGGCTTCCCGCACCGCGGCGCGCGCCAGCCACGGCCCGTTGATGTTCTTGTTCTCGGTGAAGCCCTCGAAGAAGCGCAGGGAATCGGTGTCGGGGTAGTAGGTGCCGGCGCGCTGATTGAGCGACTGACCGACCACCTGCATCCGCGGTCCGGAAACCAGGCCGGCGTTGATGGCATCCCGGAGTTCGACCGTGTTGTAGCCGCCGCGCGAGTCCATGTCGAGCACGGTCGTGAAGCCGGCCTCGAGATCGATCTGGGCATTGGAGAGCGCAACCAGCGCGCGCTCCGCCGGCGTCTCGCCGCCGGTATTGACGTGAACGTGGGTGTCGATCATGCCCGGCATCACCGTGGCGGCACTGAGATCGACCACCCGTGCGCCACGCGGAATCTGCACGTTGCCGCCAATCTCGGTAATACGGTCCCCTTTGATCAGCACGACCTGGTTGGCCACGAGCATGCCGGTCCGCGAATTGAACAGGCGGCCGGCGCGGATGGCCACTTCCTGGTCAGGCAACGCGGTGAATCTCTTCACCTGGCGCCCGGCCGGCTCCTGTCCGCGAAGCGCCAGGAACGCTCCGGGGGCGACGATCATCAGGGCGGCGACGAGCACGAAGAGCCTGCGCATGAAACTCCCCCTTCGGTAAACGTGACTTCAGTAACGGGACCTGCGCCACAGCAGCGCAACCGGCAGTGCGAATGCCAGGCTGCCCAGCAGCGAGAGCACGATGAACCAGACAGGCTGCAGCTGGCTCGCGCCCCATTTCCGCAGCAGGAACGCCAGGACGACCGTCAGGACGAGCGCCTCCAGGATGAACGCGGCGGCGATCGGATTCGCCATCGCGTCGCGCATGGCGTCTGGCTGGAACAGGAGACCGTAGACGAATGCCCCGTTGGCGACGACAAGGCCGAACGCGGCCAGGACCCACAACCCGGCGCGCTGCGCCGGCGTGTACTCGACGGAACGGGTCATGGCTGCTTCGACACCCGTTCCCATAACAGTGTGCTTTCGACGACCGGCGGCGCGAGCTCGGAAGGATCCATGCGAAGCGCGACTCGATTGGGCCCCTGGAACGTGAACCACCGCTTGCGCGTGCGGCCCACCATGTTCGGTGACTTGTCGACCTCCACGTGGTGCAGGACGAAGCCCTCGGCGGCATTCACCTCGACCCGCGCGCAGTATGCGTTGTACGGAGCGCCCATGGTCGCGACCGCTTCGGCGCCGGTGGGCGTGTTGTCGGACACCCATGCCGGCCGGTTCGCCGCCATGCTGCCGTAACACATGTAGCCGGCGTCAGAGTAGATCAGGTAGCCGACATTCCGCGGGTCCGGCCTGGTGCTGCCGTCGGCAAGACGCTGGGTCCACGACACCAACCGCCACGTCCCGATGAACTGCCGTGCCACGTCTGCCACCGACTGCGCGCCCGACCCGTCGCTCATCGCCATCACTCCCAGCAACCCGGCAAGGATACGTCTATGCATCGACCTTCCCCTCGTCAAAGGCTGAGATCCTAGCAGTACACCGCCAGTTCGCTCAGCGCTGTCGAGCGTCAGCCGCGCTCGGTCGACTGCCACGCGCGCGCGGCCTCGAGCCGCGCGGCGATCGACGGATGGGAATGGAACAGGATCTCGACGAGCCGGGACGGCTGCTCCTCGGCGAGGTTCTGCACGCCCAGCCGCTTCATCGCGCTGCTGAACGCAGCGGCGTTTTTCGTCATCTCCAGGGCGTAGCGATCGGCCCTGCGTTCGTGGGCTCGCGACACCGCGTTCGCCAGCGGCAGCAGCGCCAGCGACACGGCTCCCCCCGCCAGGACCAGCACCGGCATCGCGGCGACGTCATCTTTCGCGAGGACGCCGAAGTGGCCGACCGCGGCGGCGAGCGCGCGATCGGCGGCGTAGAAACCGAGCGTCATCAGGGCGGCTTCGAGCGCAATCGATTTCCAGATGTCGTGGTGCACATGGTGCGCGAGCTCGTGCGCCAGCACGACTTCGATTTCGTCATCCGTGTGGGCGGCCAGCAGCGTATCCGACAGCAGGATCCGGCGGGTCCGGCCGATGCCGGTCAACGCCGCATTGGCCTTGCGCGTGCGATCGCTGAGGCGCCATTCGAACACGCCCAGGACGCGCGCACCGGCGCGCTCGGCCAGCGCCACCAGCCGCTCGACCAGGGCGGGCCGGTCGAGCGGCGTGAACGTGTAGAACACGGGGAGCAGCAGCACCGGCGCCAGGTGCGCAAGCACGACGATGAGGAGGACGAAGCAGCACGCGGCCGCGAGCCACCACCACTGGGGCATCGATCGCAACAGCGACCAGACGATGACGGCCCCGATGATCGCGAACAACAGGCCGAGCGCCGTTGACTTGAGCTGATCCAGCCACCACCGCCACGTCGTCTGGGTGGACAGTTCGTATCGCCGCTCGAGCAGCACCCCCTGGTAGAAGGCCAGCGGAAATTGAACGGCTTCGCTGAGCAGGCCGAGAGCAATCACGTAGAAGACGACGGTCAGCGCGAAGGACTGCCGGGCGATGCCAGTCGAGAGGTCGCGCAGCATCGCCGACCCGCCGCTGACGAGGAGCGCGAGGAGCCAGGCAGCCGTCAGCGCCGTGGCGATGAACGAAGCACGGCGCCGCAGGCGATGGTAACGAGTGGCCTTGTCCTCGTTCGCCACTCTGAATAAATCAGTTCAGCTGAACTGAAATCAATTTCGAGACGCCGGGCTCCTCCATCGT
The DNA here is from genome assembly GCA_963750995.1 of uncultured Acidobacteriota bacterium. Lineage (GTDB taxonomy): Bacteria > Acidobacteriota > Vicinamibacteria > Vicinamibacterales > UBA2999 > CAVVST01. Next base: position 892,698 of record CAVVST010000002.1, read on the forward strand.
CACGCCGTACAGCCGGTTGGCGATCTCCATGGTCCTGCGGTTGTGCGTGATGAGGATGAACTGAGTCCGATCGAGCATGCCCTGCAGCATCTCCACGAACCGGCCGACGTTGGCGTCGTCGAGCGGCGCATCGATCTCGTCGAGCAGGCAGAACGGGCTCGGCTTGTAGCGGAAGATCGCGAACATCAGGGCAATCGCGGTGAGCGCCTTCTCGCCGCCCGACAGCAGCTGCACGCTCTGCAGACGCTTGCCCGGAGGCGAGGCGACGATGTCGATGCCGCTTTCGAGCGGGTCGTTTTCGTCGAGCAGCGTGAGGCCGGCTCGCCCGCCGCCAAACAGCGTGCTGAAGGTCACCTGGAAGTTCTGCTGGATCGCGACAAACGCCTCGTTGAACCGGACCTTCGTGGTTTCGTCGATTCGCTTGATCGCCTCGGCGGTCTGCGCGATCGAATCGATCAGGTCCTTGCGCTGCGTCGTCAGGAAGAGGTGGCGGGTTTCGAGCTCGTCGAACTGCTCGATCGCCATCATGTTGACGGGGCCGAGGCGCTCGATCTTGGCCTTGAGCGCGTTGATGGCTTCCTCGGCCGTCATCGAGGCAGGTGGTTCCGCAGACGACCGGTCCTCATCGGTCCGGCTAGAGCCGGACACAAGGGACCCATCCGGCTCGTCCGACTCGGGATCCGGTTCTTCGGCGGTGATCGCGGCCGCGTCGGGCGTTGTCTCGCCCGCCTGCTCCATCGCCTCGACTTCCACCACCACCTGGTCGAGCGGAGACTGCGCCGTCTCGAGGCACATCTGGGCGAGGTGGCCGAGGTCGCTTTGCGCTGTCGCGCGCGCGAGATCCAGTTCGCCGGCGTGCGCGCGGATTTCGTCGAGCCCGCGCCTGGCGTCACGTATGACCGCATCCTGCCCGTCAACGGCACCGCGCACGGTGGCGGCTGCTTCGTCGGCGATGCGGACATCGGTGCGGAGCCCATCGAGCGCCCGTACGTCGTCGTCGAGCGTCCTGGTCTCGGCGGTCACTGCCTGCAGCAGCGCTTCGCGCCTGCTGCGTGCCTGTTCAAGTTCCACAGCGCGCGCCGCAATGCGCTGTTCGACGTCGCGGGCCGCGTCCTCGAGCCGAAGCACTTCCCCCTCGAGCGCCAGGGTACGCTCCACCATGGCCGCGTGCGCGGCCCGGACGTCCGCGGCCTTCATGCTGAGCTCGTCCACCGTATCGCGCGCGGCCATGAGCGCCCGCTGAGCCTCGGACAGCCGGCCCTCGGCGACGCGCTGGTCCTCGACCAGCCGCGCAATCGAGGCTTCAGCCTCGGAGTGGCGCGCCTCGAGCACCGCCCGTTCTTCCTCGGCCTGGCGCCGTTCGAGCGCGATGACTTCAGCCTTGCGCGACAGCCGCACCGTATCCTCGGCGGCGCGTTCGACTTGCGCCTGCTGGGCGACGATGGCCATGTCCTGCCGGTGCCGCTCAGCGGTCAGCGCCGCCAGGGCGATAGTCGCCTGGGCGATCGCGATCTCGATCAGTGACGCCTCCTCGGTCAGGCGCGCAAGCTCGTCGCGCCCGGCCGCCGTCCGTTCGCGCAGTTCCTTGATTTCCCGCTTTGTTGCGAGAATGCCGCGCGATTCCGCCTTGGCCCCGCCGCACACGACGTGCGGTCCGCGCAGCACGTCGCCTTCAAGCGTGGCAACAGGGGCCGAGGTCTGCCTCGACATGACGACCGCCTGTTCGAACGAGTCGGCGACGTAGGCCTCGGGCACGACCTTCTGAATCGTGGCTACGTGCGGTCCGGCAATGCGCAGCACATCCGCCAGCGGGACGATGCCCGGCATCCGGATCGCGTCGCGGGGATGGAAACCGTTGGATCCCGGGTCGATCACGACGAAGCCGCAGCGGCCAGCGTCCTGTTCGCGCACGAGCGCGAGCCCGGATGCCGCCTGGTCATGGCGTTCGACGATGACGTGCTGCAGCAGGTCGCCGAGGCAGGCTTCCACGGCGCGCTCGTAGCGGCTGTCGACGTCGAGATAGTCGGCGACGGCCCCCTGCTGGCTGACCTTCCCGTTCGCCTGGACCAGCACCATGCGCGCGGCGTCGCCGAACTCGCCACGGGTGGCTTCGAGCTCGACGAGCGACGCCAGACGCGCTTCGTTGCGGGCGAGTTCCTGTTCGCGGTCGCGAACACCACGCAACCGCTCCTCGGTACTCGGCGCGGGCGGCTACGAGCTCAGACTCGCGGGCGGCGGTTTCGAGATGCACCTGCTCCAGCGCCGCCTGCGCGCGAGCCAGCGCGTCGGCCGCGGCCGCCTGTGAGGCGTCCACGGTTTCCCGTTCGCGGCGAAGGTCGTCGGACTCGACGTCGAGCTTCGCCAGCGTCTCGCCCACGCGCTCGCGCTGAGAAGCGGCGTGCTGCACGGCGTGCCGCAGCGCCGTCGTGGCATTCATGGCGGCGAACACCTCGCCGCGCGCGGCCTCGACATTCACGTCAAGCCCGTCAATCTGCTGCTGGGCCTGTGCGTAGGCGTCGTTCGCCGCGGTCACCTCGCCGGCGGCCGCATCGCGCGCCCGCGCGGCCTCGGCGGCGCCGCGGGCGCGCTCGACGACTGCGAGCCGCGCGGGTTCGCGCCGCCCTTCGAGCTCGGTCAGCTCGGCGGCGATCTCGGCGGCGCGGCCGAGCAGCGCTTCAGCCTGATGGCGATTGAATTCCTGCTGCTGCTGCCGGCGGTTGATATCAAGCTCGCGCGCGTGGGCATCTTCGCGCACGCTGGTGGCCCGGCTGTCCGCCTCCGCCTGTTCAATGCGCAGCCGCGCCAGGTCGGCTTCCCCTTCGGAGACGCGGGCAGCCGCCGCCGTCTCGCGCTCCCGCGCTTCGGCCAGCCTCGTCTGCGTCGATTCGATCGTCCGCGCCAGTTCCCGGTACCGGCGGGCGAACAGCACCTTTTCCCAGCGCCGCAGCTCTTCCCGCAGGCGCTTGTAGCGGCGGGCCTTGGCCGCCTGGCGCTTTAGCGCGCCGCGCTGCTTTTCCACTTCGAACACGATGTCGTCGATTCGCGTGAGGTTCTGCTGCGCGGCTTCGAGCTTCAGCTCGGCAGCGCGGCGACGCGACTTGTACTTGGTGATGCCGGCGGCTTCCTCGATCAGCTGGCGGCGGTCGGTCGGCCGCGAGCTCAGGATCATCCCGATCTTGCCCTGCTCGATGATCGCATAGGCCTTCGCCCCAAGGCCGGTGTCCATCAGCAGCTCGTGGACGTCGCGCAGCCGGCAGACTTCCCCGTCGATCAGGTATTCGCTCTCGCCGGAGCGGTAAAGCCGGCGCGTCACTTCGACGTCGCGCGTGAACAGGTCGGCGGCCGCGGCATGGTGTCCATTGCCGTCCGTTCCGTTGCCATTTCCGTGGCCGTTCCCGTCGGCCGGCTGGAACTCGACCAGGTCGGCGATGACGTCCTTTGGCGGCGCGTGCAACCCGGTCAGCCGCAGACGGACTTCGGCGGTCGCGCCCGGCTTGCGGGCGTCGCTGCCGCTGAAGATCACGTCTTCCATCTTGTCGCCGCGCAGGCTCTTGGCGCTCTGCTCGCCGAGCACCCACGTGATGGCATCGGCCACGTTGCTCTTGCCACAACCATTCGGCCCGACGATGGCGGTGACACCGTGGTCGAAAGCCAGCTCGGCCCGGTCGGAAAACGACTTGAATCCGTTGATATGGAGGCGTTCTAAGCGCATAGGAATTTCCGCGTCAGAGTCTAAACACGACAAGCCCTAGTGGCAAGGGCAATCTGACACCACTATATTTTGGGCTGGGAGCCCAAAAGGATGGGGTGGTGTTGCTCGAACGCCCCAACGCCCAATGTCCAACTCCCACGACGGTCTCTTGGGCCGTTGGATTTGGGAGTTGGAAGTTGAATTACCTCGCGGCGCGTCGATCGGTCGCCGTGTTGGTCAGCCGCATCAGCGCTTCCGCCTCCGGAAACAACGTCAGCGCGTACTGGAGCTGGGGATCCTGCCGCGACAGATTCTTGCGCGCAGTTTCGACGCCAAAGAGATCGACGTCGATCTCGAAGCGGATCATCGCGCGGATAAACGCCTCATCCTGCTTCCAGGCGGCTTCGTCGATGCGCACGCGCGACTTCTGCACGAATTCCTTGAACTCGGCGACCAGCACGTCGGTTACCTGGAAGTCCTGCGCCAGCTCTCGCAACTGGCCGGTGGGACTCGCGGTGATCCGTCGATCGCCGGTTCGCGAGAACCGCTGCGCGAAGATGTCGAACAGGTTACGGGCGAAGAGCGTCCGCCCGAACCGCGTCGGGTTGAAACCCTCGGTGGGACCGTCGAACCGGCGATCGGGGTCCACGCCACCACCGCTGTAGACCCGGCGGCCTGCGTCGGTGTACTTCAGATCTTCGGGCTTATGCGCTTTCGCCGCATCCTGTTCGCGGTAGGTGTAGGTCAGGTATTCGTCGAATGTTCCGTCCCACGGACGTTGAATCAGCCGGCCGCTCGGCGTGTAGTACCGCGCGGTCGTGACCGCGACCCCCGCGCCCTCGCTGACACGATAGACCGATTGCACGAGCGCCTTGCCAAACGTCGTCTCGCCGACGATCAACGAGCGATCGTGGTCCTGCAGGGCGCCAGACACGATTTCTGAGGCGCTCGCGCTGTTGCGATTCACCATCGTAATCATCGGAATCTGGAGGTATTCGCTCTGCTGCGTCGCGCGGTAATCCTGGTCCGAGTTGGCGACGCGGCCGCGCGTGTAGACGATGAGATCGCCGCGCGGCAGGAACCGGTTGCTGATCTTGATGGCCTGGTCGAGCGCGCCCCCGGGGTTATTGCGGAGATCGAGCACGAACCGCCGCATCCCCTGATCGCGCAGCGCTTTCAGCGCGCGTCCGATCTCGTCGTCGGAGTTCTCGCCGAAGTCGCCGAGCAGGACGTAGCCGGTGGTCGCGTCGAGCAGGAACGCCGCGCGGACCGTCGGGATGTGGATTTCGTCGCGCAGCACCTCGAGATCGATCAGGTTCTCGTAGCCGGCGCGCTTGATGGCGATCTTGACGGGCGTCCCGCGCGGGCCACGCAACTGGCGGACAGCCTGGTCGCTCGTCCACCCCTTGGTATCTTCCCCCTCGATCCGCGCAATGACGTCGCCGCGGCGCAGCCCCTTCTGGTAGGCCGGCGATCCCTCAAACAGCGAAAAGACGGTGATCTCGCCGTTCACGACCTGGATGGAGATACCGAGGCCGTAATAACGGCCTTCCTGGCGTTCGCGCATCTGGGCGTAGCTGCGCGGATCCATGAAGCTGGAGTGCGGATCGAGCGTCTGCAGCATGCCGGTGATGGCGCCATAGACGAGCCGGTCCGACTCCACGTCGCCGACGTAGTTGCTTTCAACGGCCCCGAGCGCGGCCGTAAAAACCTTGTATTGGTCAGGAATCTGATCCTGGGCGACCAGCGCACTCTGGCCGTAAAAACCGCCCAGAAGGGCGCAAATCACGACGGCACACACCGCCGCGGACACGGACCGGTAGCTGCGCATATGTCAAAACTATAAACGGTTACCTTGACCCCGTCCAGATCGGATTTCTATAATCCAATGAATCACTTACGCGGATTTCGGAGCAAGGGGAGCAAGCTTATGTTTGGTTCGATTGGAATGCCGGAGCTGATCATCATCCTGGTGATCGCGCTAATTATCTTCGGGCCACGGAAGCTGCCTGAACTCGGCCGTTCGCTGGGCAAGAGCATCGGCGAGTTCAAGAAGGCCTCGAATGAGCTGCGAAGCACGCTCGAAGAGGAAATCCGCATCGAAGACCAGCGCGACCAGCGGGCCGCCCTCCGCGCGGAGCAGGATACGGCGATCGCGGCCGCGGCCACGCCCCCGTCGGCCACGCCGCCGCCGGGAACGCCCGCGCCGCCGGTCGATCACACCGTCAACCGCACAACGGGCACCGACCCGGTGGCCTAGTAGGTGGCGCTCGTTCCTTTTCCGAACAAGTCTTCCGCTCCGCTTCCGGACGACGAGCTTGACGTCCCGGACCGCGACGGCCTGGACGAGGCCGATGCGGCCGGGAAGATGTCGTTCCTCGATCATCTCGACGAGCTCCGCCGCCGGATCATCAACGCCGTCATCTCGATAGCCGTCGGCGTCGTCATCGCCGTCTTCTTCATCGACGAGATCTTCGATTTCATCATGCGGCCGCTGCAGGCGATGTTGCCGGCGGGTCAGACCCTCATCTACACAGAGCCGACCGAAGCGTTCATGCTCAAGGTCAAGATTGCGCTGATCGCAGGGCTGGTGATCGCGTCGCCTGCCGTCATGACGCAGGTGTGGCTGTTCATCGCGCCCGGGCCTGTACGTCCACGAGAAGAAATGGGCGATCCCGTTCATCGTGATGTCGACCGTGTGTTTCGTGGGCGGGGCCGCGTTCTCCCACTACGTGGTGTTCCCGCTGACATGGGCGTTCTTCACGAGCTTCACCACCGACATCCTGACGTTCATGCCGCGTGTCCAGCCGGCGTTTTCGATCTACTTGCGGCTGCTGCTGGCGTTCGGCGTCGTCTTCCAGATGCCGACGATCGTGCTGTTCCTGGCGCGGATGGGCGTGCTGACCGCGCGCTTCATGGTGCGCAACATCAAGTACGCCGTCCTGGGGATCGTGATCATTTCAGCGGTCGTCACACCCGACGGCGGCGGCGTCTCGCTCGTCGCCATGTCGGGCCCGCTGGTTCTACTCTACGCGTTCAGCATCGGACTGGCGTGGCTGTTCGGAAAGAAGCGAGAAGTCGCTGCGTAGCCAGGTAGCTGGGGGTATTGGTTAGTAGGACTTTGCGAACCAGGCGTGCACGGTCGCCGGCGATCCGCACTTGAGGCAGGACTTCCCCGTCGCCGGCTTGCTGATGAACGGAATGTTGCGAATCGTCGCCTGTGTTTCTGCCTTGATCGATGCTTCGCACGCGGCGGACCCGCACCAGGGCGAGACGACGAACCCGGGCCGCCCTTCCATGATCTCTTTGAACTGATCGTAGCTGTCGGTTTCCGAGGTGTGTTCCTCGCGGAACTTGACCGCGCGATCGAACAGCGCCCGCTGGATCGCCGCCAGCAGTTCCTCGACGTGCGCGGCGAGGCCGTCCATCGGGACGAAGCTCTTCTCCCGCGTGTCACGCCGCGCCAGCACCACCTGTGATTTCTCGAGGTCCTTCGGGCCGATTTCGAGCCGGAGCGGCACGCCGCGCAGCTCCCATTCGTTGAACTTCCAGCCGGGCGTCTGCGAATCGCGATCGTCGAGCATGACGCGGATGTTGCGCGCGACCAGTTCGTCGCGAATCGCCTTCGCCTTCGGCAGGACCGTCTCCTTCCAGTTCCCACGCGGAATCGGGACGATGACGACCTGGTAAGGCGCGATCCGGGGCGGCAGGATCAATCCGCCGTCGTCGCCGTGCGTCATGATGACGCCGCCGATCATCCGCGTCGAGACGCCCCACGACGTCGTGTAGACGTGCTGCACCGACTTGTCGCGCGCCTGGAACTTGATGTCGTAGCTCTTCGAGAAGTTCTGCCCGAGGTTGTGCGACGTGCCTGCCTGCAGCGCCCGGCCGTCGCGCATCAGCGCCTCGATCGAGTAGGTCCGGTCGGCGCCGGCGAATTTCTCGCTGTCGGTTTTCGGGCCGTCCATGACGGGCATCGCCAGCTCGCTCTCGGCGAACTCCTTGTAGACGCCGAGCATGCGCAGCGTCTCTTCCTGCGCCTCCTCGGCGGTCTCGTGCGCCGTGTGCCCTTCCTGCCAGAGGAACTCGGTGGTGCGCAGAAACAGGCGCGTGACCTTTTCCCACCTGACCACGTTCGCCCACTGGTTGATCAGGATCGGCAGATCGCGCCACGACTGCACCCACTTGGCGTACATCGTCCCGACGATGGTTTCCGAGGTGGGCCTGACGACCAGGCGTTCCTCGAGCGTCTCGTTGCCACCCTGCGTCACCCAGGCGACCTGCGGGGCAAACCCTTCGACATGCTCGGCTTCCCGCATCAGCAGGCTCTCGGGAATGAAGAGCGGAAAGTAGGCGTTCACGTGACCGGTCGCCTTGAAGCGGCGATCCAGCCCCTGCTGGATGAGCTCCCACATCGCGTAGCCGTACGGCCGGATGACCATGCAGCCCTTGACCGGGGAATAGTCGGCCAGCTCGGCGCGGCGGACGACGTCGATGTACCAGCGGCCGAAGTCCTGGGACTGCGGCGTGATTTCAGTTGGAAGATCGGGAATCTCAGTCGACATGCACGCGATCGGCGATCCGTTTCTTCCAGTGTAGATCGTCACGCGACGGGAAATCCGTCCGAAAGTGCGCGCCGCGGCTTTCTTCGCGGCGCAGCGCGGCGCGGGCAATGAGATACCCGGCGACGACGATGCTGCTCACGCGGCGGCTTTCGGGATCCCCGGCGGCCGCTCCACGGTGCCCGCCGACCGCGCCCGCCCACGCCCGGAACTGTTCCACGGCGCGCTCGAGCGCCGCCCGCGTCCGCACCACACCGACGTGGCGCCACATGAGATCGCGGGCCTCGTACGCCGACGGGGCTGCGCCGCTCGCCTGACCCGGGAGCGAGGCCTGCGACACGCTCGCGGCCGGCAACTCGCCGGCGCGTGGCGTGGCCGTCATCGCCTCGGCGGCTCGAGCGCCAAACACCAGTCCCTCGAGCAGCGAGTTGCTGGCCAGCCGGTTCGCGCCGTGAACGCCGGTGCAGGCGACTTCGCCCGCCGCAAACAACCCGGCGATGGACGTCCGGCCGTCGAGGTCGGTTTCGACGCCGCCCATCACGTAGTGGGCGGCCGGACTCACCGGGATCGGATCGCGCGCGAGATCGAGGCCCGCGGCAGCGCACGCCCGGTTGATGGTCGGGAACCGGCGCCTGACGAACTCCGGGTCGAGGTGAGCCATCGAGAGGCACACGGGTCCGCCTGTGCGTTCGGCTTCACGGACTATCGCCCGCGACACGAGGTCGCGCGACGCGAGATCGCCCGCATGCTCGTACCGCTCCATGAACGCCTCGCCGGCCTGGTTGATCAGCCTGGCGCCCTCGCCGCGCAGCGCCTCGGACAGGAGAAACCGCGGCGACCCTTCGACGTTCATCACGGTGGGATGAAACTGGACGAACTCGAGGTCGGCGACACGCGCGCCCGCCAGCGCGGCCATCGCAATGCCGTCGCCGGTGGCGATCGCCGGGTTGGTCGTTTCGCGGAAAATCTGGCCGGCGCCGCCGGTCGCCAGCATCGTACGCTCGGCGGTCACGCGTCCTTCTCCGCCGCTGCCTGAGAAGAGGGCCCCGCCGCAGCCGCGCGCGTCGATGATTAATCCGGTGGCGAGCGCGTCATCGACCACGCGGATGCGGCGATCGGCGCTGACCCGCGTCCACAGCAGCCGCGAAATCTCCCGGCCGGTCGCATCGCGCGCGTGCAGGACCCGCCGCACGCTGTGGGCCGCTTCGCGTCCGAGCGCGGGGGCGCCGTCGGGCTCGCGATCGAACGCCGCGCCCCAGTCGATCAGTTCGCGCACGTAGCGCGGGCCTTCGCGCACGAGCACGTCGACCGCCGCCGGCAGGCACAGCCCGTCGCCGGCCGCGATCGTGTCGCGCGCGTGTAACTCGGGAGAGTCATCGGCGCCGATCGCCGCAGCAATCCCGCCCTGCGCGTAGCCGGTGTTGCTCTCGCGCGGATCGGCCTTGGTGAGGATGACGACGTCGCCCGCGTCCGCCAGCGACAGCGCGGCCCGCAGTCCGGCAATGCCGCTGCCGATGACCAGAAAGTCCGCGCCTACATCCATCCCTCGATGCTACTCGGGATGCTATCCTATCAACTCCACTTGAGCGTTGAGGTTCTGAAAGATCCGGTTCGAGTCGACGTCAACGCGGGCACGCGCGCGTCGGCGATCTGGATCGGCAACGGCGTGATCGATCGCGCCGCCGAACTCCTTGCCGCGCATCGTGCCGGCGGCAAGCGCTTCATCGTCTCGAGCCCGGTGATCTGGCGGCTTCACGGCGAGCGCCTTTCGCCAGCGCTAGAGGCCGGCGATCCAATCCTCATTCCCGACGGCGAGCGCTACAAGAACCTGCAGTCGGTCTCGCGCATCTACGACGCGTTGATCCGCGCCGGCGCCGATCGGGGCAGCACCATCATTGCGGTCGGCGGCGGCGTGATCGGCGATACCGCGGGTTTCGCGGCGGCCACCTTTCTTCGCGGCGTGACGCTCGCGCACGTGCCGACGACGCTGCTGGCGCAGGTGGACAGTTCCGTGGGCGGCAAGGTCGGCGTCAACCTGGCGCTCGGCAAGAACCTGATTGGCGCCTTCCACCAGCCGGCGCTCGTGCTGGTCGATCCACGGCTCCTGGCGACGCTGCCGCGACGCGAGTTCCGATCCGGGCTGTATGAAGTCGTCAAATACGGCATGATCGCCAGCCGCGACCTGTTCGAGCGCGTCGCCCGCGATACCAAAGCAATCTTCGCCCGCGAGGAAAGCGTGCTGGTACCGGCGATCGTCGAGTCGTGCCGCATCAAGGCGGACGTCGTCACCCGGGACGAGCGTGAGAGCGACCTGCGGCGCATCCTCAACTACGGTCACACCGTCGGCCACGCGCTCGAGGCGGTCACCAAGTACCGCCGCTTCCGCCACGGGGAGGCGATAGCCTACGGCATGCTCGCCGCCGCCGACCTGGCGGTTGCGCGCGGCGCGCTCGCCGATCGCGAACGGCAGGCGCTGGTCCGCCTGATCACCAAGCTCGGACCGCTGCCGCCGATTGCCGACCTCCCGCTCGGCGAGATCCTCGAAGCGATCCGCCGCGACAAGAAAGTGGTCGACGGAAAACTGCATTTCGTCATCGCCATCCAGGTCGGCGCGACGATGACGATCGACGATGTCACGGAAGACGAGCTCAAAGCCGTGCTCGAGCGCCTCGGGATTACGCGGTAACGGAGGTCACATGACCGTCACAACAACCGGACTGTCCCGCATCCATCAGATCTCAATGCGTGTGCACGACGTCGATCGCGCCGTGCGCTTCTACCGGGACGCCCTTGGCGTGCCGTTCCTGTTCGCGGCGCCGCCGCGCCTGGCGTTCTTCGACTGCGGCGGAGTGCGGTTGATGCTGTCGACACCGGAACCGGGATTCGACCATCCTGGCTCGGTCCTGTACTTCGCGGTCGACGACATCAGGGAGGCACACATCTCCCTGAAAGCGCGCGGCGTGGTGTTTACTGGAGAGCCGCACAAGATCGCCACCCTGGCCGATCGCGAGGTCTGGCTGGCGGATTTCACGGATACGGAAGGAAACACGCTCGCGCTGATGTCGGAACCGCGGATTGGTTAGTCCGACAAACCGTGCTCGCGCTGCTTCTGGAGCAGCGCCTTGTAGCTGACCTGGAGCGCTTCCGCGGCGCGCTCCTTGTTGCCCCTGGCGTTCTTGAGCGCCTCTTCCAGCTTCACCCGCTCGACGATCGCGGTGACCCGCTTCACCGCCTCGGTCATCGTGCCCGACAGGTCGACCTGGGCCAGGGGATGTCCGTTCGCGGCCGCAGGCGCATGAGCGGCGACGGGCACCGGCTCCGGCAATGGCGTATCGGGCGACTCGCGAAACGACAGGTTGAGATGGCGCGCGTGGATCGAGTCTCCTTCGCAGAGAATCACCGCGCGCTCGATGCAGTTCTGCAGCTCGCGGACGTTGCCTGGCCAGGAGTAGGCGCGCAGCGCATCGAGCGCCGAAGGCGCGAGCAGCACAGCCTGTTTGTTGAGATCGCGGCAGAACTTCTCGACGAAGTGGCGCGCCAGCATCGGGATGTCGGGACCTCGCTCGCGCAGCGGCGGGATGGTAATTGGAAACACCGACAGCCGGAAGTACAGGTCCTCGCGGAACTGGCGCGCGGCGACGCGCGCCTTGAGCTGACGATTCGTCGCCGCCACCACCCGGGCGTCGACATGCAGTGAACTGGTGCCGCCGACCCGCTCGAACTGCTTGGTCTCCAGGGCACGAAGAATCTTGGCCTGCAGCCCGAGCGGCAGATCGCCGATCTCGTCGAGGAAGAGCGTGCCCCGATGGGCCATCTCGAACCGTCCCGGCTTGCGGCCGACGGCACCGGTAAAGGCGCCCTTCTCATGGCCGAACAACTCGGTCTCGAGCAGCGTGTCGGGGATGGCGGCGCAGTTGATCGCCACGAACGGCCCGTCGGCGCGGGGGCTGAGCGCGTGCAAGGCGCGCGCGAACAGCTCCTTTCCGGTGCCGCTTTCTCCTTCCAGCAGAACCGTCGCATCGGTCTGCGCGGCGCGTTGCAGCTGCTGCGAGACCTGGCGCAGCTGCGGATCCTCGCCGATGATCCGCGGCGCGCCGCGGCGCTGCGCGAGCTCCTCCTTGAGCAGCACGTACTCGCTCAGCATGCGCCGCTGCGCGATCGCGCGTTCCACCATCAGGTTGAGGTGGTCGGGGTCGACGGGCTTCGCGAGAAAATCCATCGCGCCCTGCTTCATCGCGGTGACAGCGTCCTGGATGCTGCCGAACGCGGTCATGACGACGACCTGGAGCTCCGGATCGAGCTCCTTGGCGGCGCGCAGCACGCCAAAGCCATCACCTCTGGGCAGCTTGAGATCGGTTAGGACGACGGCCGGACGGGACTGCTGAAGGTATTGGAGCGCTTCGGGCTCGTCGCGCGCCTCGAGCACGAGATGCCCCTGCGCTTCCAGCGCGTGCCGGAGCATCCCTCGCAGCGAGTCCTTGTCTTCAACGAGAAGAACGGGAAAGGCCATCTAAGATTTGTGATTGATGATTTGTGATTGGTGAGTGGTGAGTGCGATCAGAAATCACCAATCACAAATCACCAATCACAAATTACCGGACCCAGCCAGCCGGAACGCCGGCTTTCCGGGCTTCGGTCTGGATGTCGGTGATCGCCTTCTGGTGCGCCTGGATTTCCGCCTTGACGCGATCGAGCTCCGACAGTGCTTTCTGCCGCTCGGCGGCGACGACCTCGCGTCGCGCCGGGTCATCGACGTTGACGAAATCCGCGGACAGGACATTAATCCGGCTCTGCAGCGCCTCCGCAAAAATCTGCGCACGCGACAGGGCGTCGCGCTCGTCGGCGATGCGCTTCTTCCACTCGGTTTCCGTCTTCGCCGCGGCGCCAGGTGCCGCGGAAGCCGCGGGCTTGTTGCCGTCGGCCGCCGCTGCCGGCGTAGCGGGAGCGGGCGTCGCAGGCGGGATGCTGCCCGGCGACGGCGGCGGTTCCGGTTGCAGCGCCTCGTTCGTATAGACCTTGCCGGATCCGGACACGGCCTTCCGGCGCGCTTCCTCCTGTCGGGCGACGTCCGCCAGCGACTGGGCAGACGCCGTCGCAGCACCCACAAGAATCAATGCCGCAACCATGATCCGCATACCGGGGTACCTCATATTGGATTCTCGCATGTTCCTTATCGGGCCGCGCCGGCAGCCGCTGTAGCATGAATCTACGGCAATTCCCGCCACGCGAGTCGCCGAACCGCTGAGGTGTCGGCCTTTTCGACGATGACTTCCACGGCGCGGCGCGCACCACGGGTGCCAAATGCCTCACCTACGATCGACAGCTTCTCCGGCGGCGCGGCCTCGTCTTTGGGTGCAGCCGAGCGATCGGCAAGCCACACGGCCACATAGACACCGGAATCAGCAGCTCCGGGCACCATGTCCCGGAACCACCCGAAGGCATAGAGCATCGAGGGCAGATGGACGTCGCCCGGTGCTGCCGTCGCCGCGAGGGTGACGTCAGCGGTCGCCTGATCCAGGTCGATGGTGATCCCGCCGACCTGCCGGATTCCTGCGGGCGGACCGTCAACAAACGCTGAATGTCCCTCGTCGAGAAGATCCGCCCAGTCATCCACGGCCGCAATTTCCTGGAGGACAAATTCCACCGCCGCCTCCGCCGCGTACAGGGCGTCGGCGGCATCGCGGTAGTTGGCCGCGACGGCCGTGTCAGTGATCACGGCGAGCGTCAGCGCTCCAACCAGTGCGCCCAGGAGAGAGATCGTCATCATCACGACGACGAAGGCGACGCCCTGATCATCCGATCTATTCACGATTCAGGTTCCGCGGCGCGACGTCAAACGTGATCTCGCGATCGGGCAGGAAGCGCCTGAGCATAGGCGAGGCGGACTCGACGCGCAGCGTCACGCGGACCCGGCGAATCCTGAGGAGATCCAGATCGAACCGGTTTCGGTCGTGATCGTCCGGAAACCACGGACCGTCCTCGAACAGGCCGGGCGCCAGTGGAGCGCCGTCCGCGAAAAAATAGGCGAAGTCGAGTCGTGTGACGTGGTCCGCGAGCGGCAGATCGCTTTCGAGGCCGTCGTATCGCATCAGCTGGGAGACGCCCGTGGCCGGATCGTTCCTCAGGTAGTAGGTGTGGGACGGCGCGCCTGGATCCCAGGTAGGCGGCACCAGCGTGATCGCGTCCGATCGGTAAAACACGCCCGCGTCCGGATCGTGATGACTGATGCCGACGCGATAGGGCATCACTGGCGAGGCGGCGCCAATCAGATCCCTCGTCAGCGCTTCGACGGCGCCTCGCATCCGTTGATGCATGTCGCCATACTCCGGCTGCGTCTCGAACAAGCGCTGGAGCGGTGCCGTCATGCCCAGGACGCTCCCCATGAGAGTGACGGTGATCGCCGATGCCATCAGCACCTCGCCCAACGTCATGTCGCCGTCCGGGTACGTAAGGTCACGAGACGTGTGGCGCCAGCAGTTGCGGCGTTCAGGCGCATCGACGCGGATTGGCGGATCGGCCCCACGACCACCGTGATGACAACCGTCTGGTCGGGCGACATGCCAAGCGGCTCCGTGCGCCACATCCGGCGGAAGGCAGGCGCAGACCGTGGGCTGATGACGACCCGCCCTGCAGCGTCGAGTAACTCGGATGACTCGAAGGGGCCGGACGCCGGAAAGGCAGACGACCGCAGCTCTTCGACCTTCTGCGCCGCCAGAACGACCGCGAAAGTCGTCTCTCCCGCCGCTACGCTGGTTCGAACCGCACTGGCGAAGGCGACCGGCAGCGTAGTGCACACGGCTGCCAGAAGGCTCGAGGCGATCAGGACTTCCACGAGGTTCACGACACAGGGCAGGGCAAGGGGAATGCCGCGGCCTGCTCCTGCGTGACCCATTGTCCGATAAGGACTTAAGCAGCTTTCACAGAGTGGCGCGTGCAATTCTGGCGACATGACGCGTGGCGGCGCTCGGCAAGAACGCAGTACCGGATGCGAACGCCGAAACTTGTAAGTGCTGTGTGGCGAAATGCAACACGCCTCTAGGAGAACCCCATGAAACAGCACCGTGCCATGCGGAACGCATCTTGTTCAGCTAGCAAGTGCATGGCAGTGCGCCGCGAAAGCGGGTTCTCGCTGATCGAGTTGATGATCGTCGTCGGCCTGGTGGCGGTGCTCGCGGCCATCTCGGTTCCGGTGATCGCAGGCGCCATCAGCCAGTACGAGCTGCTGACCTCGGGCCAGCAGGTCGTCAGCACGATTCGCGCGGCGCGGCTCCAGGCGGTGTCGAGGAACCAGGTGCTGAAGGTGCGGTTCGATTTTCCGGCGGACGGGCAGTACCAGGTGGTCAACGCGGTTGACGCCGCGGTAGGTCTCCCGCAAACGCTGGGGGGCGAAATCACTTTTGACGCCTTCACGGACGTGCAATTCACGACCGCAGGACGTCTCGCAGCACCGATAACGATTACGGTGAGCAATGGAACAGCAGCACAGGACAGAACAATCAATGTTTCGGCGAGCGGCCAGGTCCGCCTGCAGTAACCCGCTGCGGAAAGACCAGGGGTTCACGCTCGTCGAAGTATGATCTGTACGCTGATCCTGACCACGGGGTTGATTGCCATCGCCGCGATGCTGGCGTTCACGGTGCAGCAGCAGATCGGCGCCCGGGAGGCTGCGCGATCCATGCGGCTGGCGCAGGCGAAGATCGATGAGTTGATGAAGGAAGATTTCGCCACCAGTCCCCAGCTGGCGGTGTGCGGGAACATCAACACCTGTCTGACCACGAATTCCGCCAACCACTTCGAAGCTTCTCCCGATGGCCTCGCTGGTATCACCCTGCGATGGGCGGTGGCGGCCGGCCCGGCGGCTGACACGCGGATCGTGTCGATTCGCGTGGTCAATCTGCGGGCGCAACAACAACGCCAAACCACCCTGGCCACCATCATCAGGAACTGGTAACGATGGCGATGAGCAACCCGTCCCCGTCGCCACGACCCGCTGCCGGGGTCGGCCACCGACGCTCGAGCGGCGAAGGTGGCTTCACGCTGATCGAGTTCATCATCGCGATGGCGATCATGTCTGCCGTGCTCGGCGCGACGGTCGGACTCGCAGCGTCGATTCAGCAGGCGTATACGTCAGACCTCGACAATGTCGCCGTGGAGCAGGAAGTGCGCTACGCGCTCGACTGGGTCTCACGGTATCTGCGATCCGCCGGGAGCAACCCGTACTCCTGCGCCGTGTTTCAGCCGATCTGGATCGATCCGAATGGCAACGGCGATGACGATGACGTCCGGGTCCAGGCCGATATCAACCCTCCCGACGGAACCTGCACCGACAGCGAAGAGGACGTGACCATTGCGCTCGATGGGGCGAGAAACGTCATCACGCTCGATACCGGCGCCGGTGCGGTGGACATGACGGATCCCATCATTTCGAACCTGGTGTTCACGTATCTCGATGACGCGCGCAACCCCACGACCGCCGAGGCGCAGATTACCTACGTCGGAATTGCCATCACCGGGCAATCCGAAGGTCGAAGCACGACGACTGGTTTTACGGAGTTCACGCTGTCAACCGAGGTCCGTATACGAACGCGATGACTATGAGATTCCCTACTTCATGTCGAGGCGCGTCGGCGCACGGCGAGCGTGGCGCGGCCCTCATCGGCGTGCTGCTGCTGCTCATGATGATGTCGGCGCTCGTGGCGGCGCTTACCGTCAATAGCCAGACCGAAACCTTCATCGCGCGCAATACGATGTCCGCGACCCAGGCCCAGCTGTCCTCGGAGGCCGGCCTGAACCATATGGTGCAGGTGGCGATCAACTACATTTTCGAGTGGAAGTCGCACAACTGCGGCGCCGGCGTCGGCGGTGTCGACGGGGGCGTGGCAGCCGCGGTCAACACGTTCCTGGCGGGCCCCGGCGCGACGTCGTGCGACACGCCTGCGGGCGCCGCCGACGACACCGTCGAGGCGTTTCTCGCAGCGCTCGGTGCTCCGGCCAACACGCCACTGTCACTGTCCCCCACGGTCGTCGATGCGGTCGAGTACCAGACCGCGATCTTTGACGACGATGACGTCCCGGGCGAAGACGGCGACCCCGCCAACGACGTCAACGGCATCCTCGTGATCCGGGCGACGGGCCGCGCGCAGGACGGGACGAAGGTAGTGCTGGAAGCGCTGATCTCACCGCAGAAGCTCGGGGCCATTGTGGTGGACGGCGATCTCGTGATTGACGGCAACGTCGTAGTCACCGGTCCGGCGGGAGATACTACCATCCATACGAACGCCGATTTGACCTTCGACGGCAGCACTTCAGAAGTTACCGGGAGCGTCACCGCTACGGGAGACCTGAATTGCGACGACCCGTGTACCAACGTCTCGGGCACGGTGACTTCCGGGGCCACACCAATTCCGGTTCCGGAGGTGCACGCCGATGATTACAAGGTCTGGGCGAACTACATTCTGACCTCGAGCGGAACTTTGACCAACGCCGCGGGTGCGGTCCTGTGCAGCGCGAACGGGAAGACGACCTGCAACGACTGGTCGTGGCATCCCGCCTCCGGCTGGGACCTCAACAGCAGCACCGTACCCGCGGGCACGTACTACGTCGAGGGTAACGCTACGATTTCCGGCAGCCCCGGCACCAAGGCCTCGCCGGCCGTGCTCAGCATCGTCGCGGAAGGGTCGATTAGCATCACCGGCAGCCCGAAACTGGCGCCGCATACGACCGAGCTGTTATTCGTCACTGACCAGGATCTGAAAATCCTGGGCGCGATCGACTTGATCGGCGAATCAGTGGTCGTTGAGGGCCAGATGCTCGTGCGTGGCCAGGCCGACATCGGCGGCAACGCGTCGCTCGACGGTCAGCTGATCGTCAACGACGAGCCCGTGGGCAGCCTCGTCACCAGCAACTCAATCCACGGCAACGCGTCAATTACATACAGCGGAGGACTCGGCACGGGCACATATACGGTGTCGTCATGGAGGGATGTGCGGGATGCGGACTGACGGCCGGAGTCCGGCATTGATTCTGACGACCGTGCTGGTGCTCTGCGCGTTCGAGGCTGGCAACGCCTTCGCGCAATCGCTCGGCGACGTGGCGCGGCTCGAAGCCGACCGGCGGAACCAGCAGGCGCAGGCGGGCCGGGTCTACACCAACGAGGATCTGGACGCCGTGGCGGCGCCCGATGTACAGGCGCCGGCGCAAACGGAAACACCTGCCGCCGCGCCGTCGACGACCAAGCCGGCCGGCGTCGTGGTCCAGGAAGATCCCAGCAAAGGCACCCTGAACATCAACGCGCCCGAAGCGGCCAACAACCGGGACGAGAAGTACTGGCGGAAGCGGTCGCGGGACATGCGGGAGAACATGGCGAGGGTCAGGGCGAACATCGCCGCTGCCGAACGGCGGCTGGCGGCGCTCGACCAGGGACCGCAGACGCCCGCGGCGGCGCGTGAGCGTGAGGCCGCCGCCACGGCGGTCAAGCAGCTCCGGTCCGAAGAGAACATGCGCAATCAGGACATGGCACAGTTGAAGACGTTCGCGGCGGGGCAGAAAGTGCCGCCGGCCTGGCTCGAGCTCGAATGATCGCCGCCGAAGCGACAGGCATCTACCCGAGGGGAAACGCCATCTCGATGCTGGCGCCGCCCCGGGGTGATGCCCCGGCGGTGACGCGGCCGTTGTGGGTCACGACAACCTTCTGAACAATCGCCAGTCCAAGGCCAGTGCCCCGGGACCTCGTCGTGAAAAACGGCTGAAACACGCGCTCGCGCGCTGACTCGGGAATCCCCGGTCCATTGTCGCCGACTGACACGCGGCAGGTGCCACGCTTCTCGTCGATAGATCCCTCAATCTCGATAACGGGAGTGACGCGGGAGCTCTCGCACGCTTCGGCGGCATTGCGAACCAGGTTGGCAAATACCTGCCGCAGCAGCACCTCGTCGCCCTGAATCCGGCCGAACGTACCGCTCACGTGAATGGTGGTGCCCTCCGGCAATTCATGCTGCAGTTCCTCGGCCGCCCGGCGCGCCAGCGGCTCGAGGCTGACCGCCGTCAGCGACATCGTCTCGGGACGGGCGAAGTTCAGAAAGTTCGTCACGATCTGACCGAGCGCTTCGGTCTCCTGTCGAATACCCTCCAGGTAAGGACGGTACTGTGCAGGGAGCGCATCCGGAATCAGCAGGCGGCTGTAGCCGTGAATCGTTGCCAGGCCGTTGCGGAATTCGTGGGCTATTCCGGCGGTCAGCTCGCCCACTCGCGCCAGCGCTTCCTTGAGGCGCAGCTGCTCTTCCAGTTCGAAGACGTTCGTCAGGTCGGCAAAAAGGCAGATCGCACCGCCGCCGCCGACTGCCTGGAGCGGGGACACGGTGACGCCAAAATGGAGGGCGCGGCCGAAGCCGGTGATCTCGACCGACCGGCGAACAATCGCGCGGCCGGTCGTCAGGCATTCGGCAATCGCCTCACTCAGCGGCAGCGCGTGCGCGAGCAGTTCACGATAATCGCGCCCGACGGCCTCGCCCGTCGCCTCGAGCATGCGGCGCCCCGCAGGATTCAGAATTTCGACGCGGCCAGTGCCGTCGACGACGAGCAGGCCCGCGGTAATGCCGTCCACGATCTGGCTGCTCAGTTGCTCCGAGGCCACCGCCCGGGCGCTCATCGCGCGCTCCTGCTCCTGCAGGCGCGTCATCGCGTCCTGCAGCGCCGACGACAGCAGCATCGCGTCGTCGCTCCCCGGCTGCAGGCGGTTCCGGGCCTGGCGCGCGCCGACGACGAACTTGAGGACGGCATATGTGAGCACGGCGACCAGCATCGCGACGATCGCCGTCAGCCCGAGGAGGGCGTAGCCGTACTGGTTCATTGATAGAACGCAAGGTACCAGGAGAGGATGGGGTCTCCCGCGATCGCCGCCACCAGTGCACCGAGCGCGAGAAACGTTCCGAAGGGCAGCGCGGCCTGCATGCCGCCCCGGCCGGACGCGATCAGCCCGACGCCGACCACCGACCCGGCGAATGACGCGAACACGAGCGTCAGCAGCATCAGCGGCCAGCCCAGCACCGCGCCGATCATCGCCAGCATCTTCACGTCGCCCATCCCCAGCCCCTCGATGCCGCGCAGCCGGTAGTACGCCTCGGCGATCGCGAAGAGAATGCCGCCGCCGGCGAGGATGCCAATCAAGGACGACAGCCATCCGGGCGGCAGAAACAGGCTGGCGGCAAAACCGGCGGCGATCCCCGGAAACGTAATCACGTTGGGCAGGATGCGGTGCTGCAGGTCGATGACGAACAGGACGATCAGTGCGCAGGCGAATGCCAGCCGGACGAACAGCAGCGGCGATAGACCATAGATGAGCACTCCTCCAGCGAACACGACCGCCGTGGTCAGTTCAACCAGTGGATAGACGACTGGAGATGCGTTGCCCGCACGTCCGGCACCGGCCGCGCAACACCAGCCAGCTCGCCACGGGAATGTTTTCGAACCACGCCAGCGGACGATTGCACGCGGTGCAGTGGGAGGCGGGCCACGCGATCGACTCGCGCCGCGGCAGCCGGTAAATGCACACGTTCAGAAAGCTGCCGATCATCAGCCCGGCGAGCGCGAATACGAAGACGACCAGCGCGGTCATCGGGGTGTTGGCGGCGGCTGCACGGGCAACGGGTTCAGTCGTGACGCTTGATCGACCGTGACACGACCCGACTCGATCCTGTAGGGCGCTCCGGTTGGATCCGCCGGCGAGCCGCGCAAGTAACCGGCCCGCCGGAGGTCGTCCCAGTCCGCCACCGGTCGGCCAAACTGTCGCTCGAAGGCGTCGGCGGCCTCTTGAAGCTGGTCGATCTGATCCATCGCATCGAGCTGCTGCAGGCGCCGCTGCGCCCTCGTTTCGAAACATCTCGAATTCCGATCGGGCGAGCTCCTGCCAGAGCTGACGCGAGGAGTCGCGGCGGCCGCCTTCAGCCAGCGTGACCGCCGCCATCGACCTCAACCAGAACGGCCCGCCCGGCATCTCCGCGGCTCGCTGGAACCACTTGGCCGCCTCGGGAAAGTCCTGGCGCCACCAGTAGTGGACGAACCCAATCGACTGGGCAAACTCCCACCTTTCCGGCTGCGCCCGGAGGCCCTTTTCGAGGAGCGCGATGGCGAGGTCCGGCCGCCCCGGACCGCCTGGCGGAGGCCCGGCGAGAAACACCGAGCCGAAAAGGTAGGCGACATTGAACCGGGGATCGAGCGAGGTCGTCAGATCGAGGAGTGGATAGAGAAGGTCGTACTTGGCGTTCGGATCATTCGACAGCCGCGTGCCGCCGTAATGCTGCACCGCGCGGATCCAGTAAACGTCGGCGAGCAGCGACTGATATGAGAGCGCCAGGCGCTTCATCGCCTCCGGCGACCGGACGTAGAGCATGTCGGGCGTATCGACGGCGGGAACACCGCCGCGCCGCTCGTGCACCGCCTGCAGTCCGATCACGCCGCCCATCAGCAGGATGACGAATACGGCCGGAAGCCTCACTTGAAGTCCCGTCTGGAAAACACCATGACGGCAGCCGTGAGCAGCACCGACACGTAAACAGCGCCATAAACGGCCGTCGTCGCCACGTACGATGACGTCACCGGCAGGGCGTGCACGACCTGGGTCTTGACGTCGAAGGCGGCGAAGTTGGGAAGCACGTAGTAGAGGCCGCGCGCAAGGTAGGCGGCCGGCTTCGATTCGACCACCGCCTCGAAGTTCCGCAGGTCGGTGTTGAAATGGCCAACGATCCACAGCCCGAACGTCAGCGCGGCGGAAAGAAACGGGCTCGAGAATGTCGACAGGAAGAGCGCCACGGCGGTCACCAGCATCAGTTCGACGAAAATCAGCCCGATGGCCTTCAGCATCCCCGGGTCGGTGGCGGGCGCGGGCCAGCCGGCCCGGACCGTTTCTGAGAACTGGGTATCCAGATATGCCAGCACAGCGTAAAACGCCGCCGTCATGATCGAGACATTCACCAGTAGCGTCAGCACCAGGCCGGCGTACTTGCCAAGGATGAACTCGGAGCGGCGAATCGGCTTCGACAGCAGGCTGTAGATGCTCCGGCGTTCCACTTCCTTCCAGACCAGCCCGATCCCGATGAAGACCGCGATGAAGAGACCGAAGGTCGCGATGGCCGCCAGCCCGAGGTCCTTGATGATCTTGACGTCCTGCCCCGCCGTAAGCTGCCCGAGGAGGTAGGAGACCGCGATGAGCAGCGACCGCGAACGCGACCAGGTTGTAGAGCACCTTGTCGCGGACGGATTCCTTGAAGACGTTGACCGCGACGTGGCCGATCATTCTCATCGCGCCACCGGCTCCAAGCCCCGGTGCGCCGGCGCAGCCGCAATCTGCCGGACGAAGAAATCCTCGAGCGTTTCGCGGACTGGATTGAGCGAAACCAGCTGCCCGCCATGGGCGGTGAAGCCGGCTATGACGCGCGCCGGATCAGCCGAGAGCGGGACTTCCAGCGCAAAACGCTGCGCCCCCAGCGCCGTGACGCGGGTCACGTCGCCTGCGGCTCGGGCCTGCTCCAGGTATCGATCGCTCACGCCGGCGACGACAAGCTCCCAGCGCGCGCGCCTGGAACGCCAGGAGCTCCGAGAGATCGCCGGCAGCCGCCAGGCGTCCACCGGCGACGATCGCCACCCGGCTGCACAGCGTTTCGGCGTCGGAGAGCACGTGCGAGCTGAAGAACACCGTGCAGCCTCGGTCGCGTAGCCTGAGAATCAGCTCGCGGATCTCGCGGCGGCCCAGCGGATCGAGCCCGGACATCGGCTCGTCGAAGAAGACGACGTCGGGGTCGTTGACGAGCGCCTGGGCGATGCCCACGCGCTGCAGCATGCCCTTGGAGAACTTCCGCAGCTGGAAGCGACGTTCCGCCCCGATCCCGACCTCGTCGAGCAGCGCCGACACACGGCGGCGGCGCTCGGCGGCCGGGTATCCGAACAGGCCGGCGAAATACCCGAGGAGCTCCTCCGCGGTCAGGTAATCGTAAAAGTAGGGATTCTCCGGCAGGTAGCCGATCCGGCGCCTGACGCCGACGTCGCCGACCGGCCGCCCGAGGATCTCGGCGCGTCCGGACGTCGGATAGATCAGCTGCATCAGCAGCTTGAGTGTGGTGGTCTTGCCGGCGCCGTTCGGGCCGAGGAATCCGAAAACTTCGCCCTGGCCGACACGTGAGCGTCAGCGCATCGAGCGCGACATACGGCCGGGGCCGCCAGAAACCGACGTGATAGTGCTTGGTAAGCGCCTCGGTTCTAATGGCATCCATCGCGTCATTGGGTGGGGGCCTGCGCCCGCTGGAGCTCGTGTTCGATGGCGGCTTCCAAATATGCAGGACGCAAGGTCGAGCCGATCCGGATGCCGTTGATGAAGAACGTCGGCGTGCCCGTGATCTGTACTTTCTGCCCGAGCTGCGCATCGGCGCGAACCGCGTTCAGCACCTCCGAGTACTTGTCGTCGAAGTCGGTCACCTGCGCCACCTCGTTGAGCCCTTCTTTCACGCGGTCGCGGGTCAACCCGTCCTGGTTCCCAAACAGCCACGCTTCCATCTCGGGGCCGCGGTTCTTCGCCTTCGCCAGGCGGACCGCGACGGCCGCTTCACACGCGGCTGAATGGATACCGCCCTGGTTGCACTCCGACTCGAGCGGGTAATCCACGTTCACGAACGCCACCTGGCCCGGGTACTTCATCTCCATCGACTGCTGAAGACTCCGATACGCGAGGTAAGCCTGGCGGCACGCGGGACACTGGTAGTCGTTGAACTTCACGACCACGACCTTGGCGCCGTTGGCGGGAATGCCGAGGTTCTCGCGCGGCTGGACGTCCATCCACGCGGTGAACTGGCTGATTTCGTCGGCCCCAAGCGTTTCCGTGGGCGCGGCCGCGGGCTCGGCGGCGATGTCCGCCACGGGCGCTTCGCGCGGGAAGAATGCGACGAGCGAGACGGAAGCCACCAGCCACACGATGGCCAGCGTGGCGGCAAGCGGGCTGCTGACCGCCGTCCTGATATCGCGGCCCACCCTCGCCGGTAACGCCGCCAGCCCGGACGCTGCGGCGCCCGACACGACGAACAGGCCGATCACCGCCACGTACATCGTCATGCACAGCGGACACATTTGGCGCAGGATGAAAAACGAGGCGTAGCCGAGGTACAACGTCCCGGCGAGCCCGATCGTCGCCAAGACGAAGATGTATCCGGCGACGGCCTCGCCGGTCGCCGACCGTTCAGGCTTCATCCCGAACACCGCGAGCAGCAGGATGAGCAAAGACCACATCGCACCGCCAGCCGCAACCGGCACGCCCGCCACGCTGCCGTACTGGCTGGTGAGGACCGCCTCGCAGCTGACGGTTTCGTTGACGTCGCAGAAGCTCGTATAGGTGGGGTCGGCCAGCATCTGGTAGTGCACGTAGAGCGCGGCGACGGACGCGCCCAGGGCAACAACGGCTAGAACGATGATCAGGGTGCGGGCGTGTGTTTTCATGGTGATCCTGCCGCATCCTACAACAGAAGAAGGCCCTAGGGATCAGGCCTCAGGCCCCAGCGCTATACGCGTTGGGGCCTGAGTCCGAGGCCTGAGGCCTGCACTGCCCTGTGGCCTGGGCCTTGAACCCTGAGGCCTTCTCCTTCGTTCCTATTGGAGCGGCACGCCGCCGGCGATCGTCGCGATGGCCGCGTTGTCCTGGCGAATCATGCCCGAATGGTCGGTCGCGAAGAAACGCGTGCCGGTCGTGCCGAGGGTTGACGGTGCGGCCGTGACGAAATACTGGGTCGAGGTCGCGACGCCGCTCGCGCAGATGTCCGCGGCGAGGATCTGCACGCCCGCCGGCCCAGGGCCATTAACGAAGCTGTAGCCGCTCTTGGGCGTCGCCGCCGTAAACGCGGCGGCCAAATCCCCCGGAATGAAGGTGGGGGCGCCCACGACCGGAGGAGTGATCAAACCTGTCGCGGCGGCGCTGATATCGTAGCCACCGCCACCGCAGCTCGAGGCAAACGTCGCCTGCGCGCTGCTGATCGTGCGCACCGACCCGATGGCCGACGCCTCATTGCCCGACATGCGGGCGCGCAGCAACCCGGGGATGGCGATGGCCGCGATGATGCCGATGATGGCGACGACGATCAACAGCTCGATCAGCGTGAAACCCTTGTGGTCCTGAATCTTCCGCATCTACTGTGCTCCTCAGTGTGAATCGTCGATAAAACCGGGCCGCCGACTAGCCGCTGACGCACCGGTCGCGTGTAGCCCATGCTTGAGCAACGGCTGTGCCGGGCTCAAGTGTGCGTCACGATAAGCATGTAAAGTGTTGTATTTAATGTGTTTAGAAGACTCTATTCGACGGCGGGCTGGGATAGCGCACACTCGGCGGTCGGGGTGCTGACAAAAACCGTCAACGGCAACAGCCGCGATTTGTCAGGGCGTGTTGAGGTCTCACGAGTCGCGCTGGCGACCATCGAACTTCCGCCAAAAACGACTCGAGGGGCCGTTCCAGTGGAACGGCCCCTCGAGGGATTACCCGATGTCGATGGACAGCTTACTGAAGAGGCACGCCGCCGGCGATCGTCGCGATGGCCGCATTGTCCTGGCGAATCTGGCCCGAGTGATCCGTCGCGAAGAAACGCGTGCCGGTCGTGCCGAGCGTCGCCGGCGCGGCCGTCACGAAGAACTGGGTCGAGGTCGCAACGGCGCTGGCGCAGATGTCCGCGGCAAGCACCTGCACACCCGCGGGACCGGGGCCATTGACGAAGTTGTAGCCGCTCTTCGGCGTCGCAGCCGTGAACGCCGCCGCCAGGTCGCCCGGAACGAACGCCGGGGCGCCGACGACCGGCGGAGTGATCAAACCAGTCGCGGCCGCGCTGATGTCATAGCCGCCGCCGCCGCAGCTCGAGGCAAAGGTCGCCTGGGCGCTGCTGATCGTGCGCACCGACCCGATGGCCGACGCTTCGTTACCTGACATGCGCGCGCGCAGCAGCCCGGGAATGGCGATGGCCGCGATGATGCCGATGATCGCGACGACGATCAGCAGTTCGATAAGGGTGAAACCCTTGTTGTCCTGAATCCTCTTCATCCTCTGTGCTCCTCAGTCTGGAATGCCGGTAAACCCGGGCCGCCGAATTGCCGCTGAGGCACCGGCAGCGAACGTTCGTGGCTCGACCATAAGCAACGGCTATGCCGCTAAAGGTGTGCGATGCTAGTGACACCTAAATAGTTATAAGTAAGTTACTTACAGAAACGAGCCACACGACTGTGCGCCTCGATCACTCGCCAGTATCTGGCAGTCTGACAAATAGTGTCAACCTGAACTGCCGCGATTTGTCAGCGGTCAGACATGGGAGACTTGGGGTCAGACCAAGGGTCAGACCGTGGTCTGACCCGTGGTCTGACCCCAACTAGCCGGTTACCGGAGGTTGTATTTCTTGACGTAGTAGCGGAACGACCGGAAGCTCATGCCGAGAAGCTCCGCCGCCTTGACCTGGACGCCGCCGGCTCTTGCCAGGGCCAGCGCCAGGTAGTGGCGGTAGAACTCTTCGCCGCGGGCCTCCAGGTCGAACCCGTCACCCAGGGCGGGCAGACCAGGAAGCGCCTCCGTCGACGCCGGAACGATGGACGACCGTCCCTGGCGGACGTCGTCGGGAAGGCTCTCGGGAAGGATCGCTTCGGTCCGTTCGAGCGCCACCGCCCGCTCCATCGCGTTCTGGAGCTCCCGCACGTTTCCGCGCCACTCGTGCTCCCGCAGCAACTGCAGCGCGGGCGCCGAAATGGTCTTGACGGTCTTCCCCATCTGCGTGGCGAACTGCTCGAGGAAGTGCCCGGCGAGGAGCGGGACATCTTCCATCCGGTCGCGCAGCGGCGGCACCTGGATCGAAAGCACGTTGAGGCGGTAGTACAAGTCCTCGCGAAACCGTCCGTCGGCCACCATCTTCGGGAGGTCCTGATTGGTGGCGGCGATGATCCGGACATCGGCCTGCACTTCGTCGGTGCCCCCGAGGCGCCGGAAGCGGCGATCCTGGATGACGCGCAGCAGCTTGACCTGCATCGACGTCGCCATCTCGCCGATTTCGTCGAGGAAGATGCTGCCGCCTTCCGCCACCTCCATCAGACCCTTCTTGTTGACGTGCGCGTCGGTGAAGGCGCCACGCAAATGGCCGAAGAGCTCCGACTCGAGCAGCGTCTCCGGAACGGCGCCGCAATTCACGGCGACGAACGGACGATCTCGCCTGAGAGAGTTGAAATGAATCGCCCGCGCCACCAGTTCCTTGCCGGTGCCGGACTCGCCGCTGACCAGCACGGTGCTGCTGGTGTTGGCAACGGTCTGGATGGTGGAAAACACCACCTGCATCGCATCACTGCGGCCGAGGATGCTGGAAAATTCATGGCGGCTATTGAGGGCGCGCTTCAGCAGCAGATTTTCCTGTTTCAGCCGCGTGGTCTCGAGGTGCTGCCGGATCTTGAGCCGGAGCTCGTCCATGCTGAACGGCTTCGTGAAGTAGTCGAGCGCGCCGAGCCGCATCGCCTCCACCGCGGTTTCCGTGGACGCGAACGCCGTCATCATGAACGCGAGAATCTCGGGGTCGATCTGCTTGGCGGCGCGCAGCACCTCGACGCCGCTGATGTCGGGCATCCTGATATCGGACAGCAGCAGATCAAACGGCTCGGTGCGGAGGCGGTCGAGACCGTCCGTCCCGTTCTGCGCGACCACGACGTCGTAGCCATCGCGCCTCAGAACGATCCGCAGCATCTCGCGCATCGACGGCTCGTCGTCGACGATGAGGATGCGCGGTTTCGGCGTCGGCTCGGCGCGCTCAGGGGTGTCCGCCGACTCGTTCCGCCGGATTGCGGGCTGGGTCACCGTGTCTCCTCCCGCACCGCGACCGACGGAACCGCGCCAGGCGGCATGCTGTCGGTTGGATGCACAGGCAGGCGCACCCGGACCGTCGTGCCGACGCCCACCGTGGACGACACCTGGATGACGCCGCCGTAATCGCTCACGATGCGGTGGACAATGGCCAGGCCCAGACCGGTGCCGCGTTCAAACGTGCTGCGATAGGGCTGAAAGATGCTGTCGAGTTCCTCGGCGGGAATGCCGCGCCCTTCGTCCTGCACGCAGAGCACGACCTCGTCCTGCGACGTCGCGCGATCTGTCTCGACTGACAACAGCAAGCGGCCCCCCTCGGGCATGGCGCGCAGCCCGTTGGTCGCGATGTTCCATAGAATCTGCCGGATCTGGCTCTCGTCCGCCTCGAACCAGACCGGAGCCGGCGGCACTTCGACGTCGACCGTGTGCGTGTCTCGCGCCTCTGAACTGTTCCGCAGGAGGGTGGCCGCGTCGGTCACCACCTTGCCGAGATCCAGTTGCGCTACGGCAAACTTCTGCGGGCGCGCGTACGCGAGGAACGAGCGAATCGTATCGTTCAGCCGTTCCGACTCCCGCAGGACGATGTCCATCAACTGAGCCTGGTCGTCGCTGAGCTGCAGCTCCTGCCGCAACACCTGGATGGATCCGGACATCGACGCCAGTGGATTGCGAATCTCGTGCGCGATGCCGGCCGCCATTTCCCCCAGGGCGGCAAGGCGCTGCTGCAGCCGCGCGTTCCGTTCGAGACGCTTGAGCTCGGTCACGTCCTGGAACGTGAACAGGTAACCGTGCCGGCCGTCGGGAAACGCGATCATCGTTGCCATTATTCCGATGTCGATCAGTTTCCCGTGACCGTTGCGGTATTCCAGATCGACCCGCAGGCTGCGCGCCTGGGCGAGGGTGATCAGCTGCGCGCGGACCGTCGGCGGCAACTGCAGCACCTCGATGACGTCCTGGCCGAGGGCCTGATCGGCGGGCACACCGGTGATCGTCGCCGCGGCCCGGTTGAAGGTCAGCACGCGCCTCTCGACATCGGTGGTCACCAGCCCGCTCAGGAGGCTGTCGATGACGTACTCGTTGTACGCGCGCAGGTCGGCGATCTGGTGCGACGCCACCGCCAGCCGTGCATCCGCGGACCGGAGCCGTTCGGCCAGCGAACCCGCCAGCAGGGCGACAGCGAGAAAACCGAACAGGTTGATGGCAACGGTGTACTGGGCGAATCGCCAGGTTGGCAGCTCCAGCTCCTGAATCGCCATCCAGTACGGGACCATCTCGACGTACTGCGCCATGACGATGGCGAGATACAGCAGCGCGCCAAGGATGGCCACCTGCAGCGCGCCGCGGCGGAAGCTGATGGTGCTGGCGGCGATGATGGGCAGGAAATAAAGCGAGGAAAAGTAGCTGACGATGCCGCCAGTGAGCGCGATGAACCCCGAGACCAGCAGCGCATCGACGCCGAGTTGCAGGTCCGCCACCCACGGGTGTCGATTGACGAGCCGGAGCGTCAGGAAATACACGACGCTGAGCCCGTAGGTCAGGCCGATCAGGAAAAAGAACGGATCAACCGGAAACGCGCCCGGGCGGTTCAGCTGAATCAGGATCGCCGAACCGAGCAGTAGCGTGCCGACGACAACGCGGACGGCGATGAGCCGAGACAGCCGCGAGCGAAGGTCCAATCCGGCCTCGGTCTAACTGCCGCCGGTCAGATTGCTGATCAGCGCGAAAATCGGCATGTACATCGCGATGACGATGCCGCCGACCACGCCGCCGAGCAGGGCAATCATGATTGGCTCGAGCAACGTCAGGAGGCCAGCCACCGCGACGTCCACTTCTTCTTCGTAAAAGTCGGCAATCTTCGACAACATCGTGTCGAGCGCGCCGGTCGACTCGCCGACGCTGATCATCTGGACGACCATCGGCGGGAAGACCGCCGTCTGCCGCAGCGGGTTGGCAATCGTCTCGCCCCCCTCGATGCTCTTCCGTGTCGTGTAGATCGCCTGCTCGACGACGGCGTTGCCGGCGGTACGCGCCGTGATCTCGAGCGCCTCGAGAATCGAGACGCCAGACGCCAGCAGCGTGGACAGGGTCCGGCAGAACCGCGCCACCGCGATCTTGCGCATCAACAGCCCCAGCACCGGCAGCTTGAGGACGATGCGGTCGATCGTCATCCGGCCGTTCGGTGTCGCGTAATAGGAGCGAAACGCGAACCCCAGTCCGACCAGGCCGGCGATCAGGAACGGACCGAAGCGAACCAGGCCGTTGCTGAGGGCAATCACGACACGGGTCGGCAGCGGCAGCTCGGCGCCGAGCCCGGCGAACAACGTGGCGAACGTGGGGATAACTTTCCACAGAATGGCGCCGACGACGACGGCGGCGATCACGATGACCGCGATCGGGTAGATCATCGCCGACTGGACTTGGCCCTTCAGCTTCACGGCCTTCTCGATGTAGGTCGCGAGACGTTTGAGGATCGCGTCGAGGATGCCCCCCGCTTCGCCCGCGGCGATCATGTTGGTGAAGAGCGCGTCGAACGCTTTCGGGTGACGGCTCATGGCCTCGGCCAGCGACAGGCCGCTTTCCACGTCGGCGCGCGTGGCAAGGATGACCTGGCCGAAGTTCTGATCCTCGGCCTGCGTGCCGAGGATCTCGAGGCACTGCACGAGCGGCAGGCCCGCGCCGATCATCACCGAAAACTGCCGCGTGAAGACGGCAAGATCCTTGGCCTTGACGCCTTTGGCGCGCGGCTTCTTCGCCGGCTTCGCCGCCGCCTCCTTGACCGGGTTGATCTGCGTAACCTGGATCTGCTCCCGGCGCAGGGCGGCAACGGCCGCATCCATCGTGTCGGCGATGCGCTCGCCCGTCACCTTCTGACCGGCGCGTGAACGTCCGCTGTATGCAAAAGTCGTTGCCATGTTCTACCTTCCAACCACCGGCCGCGCAGGCGCGCCGGCCCGTCCAAGACCGGCGCCTGCGACGACGCCCGCCCCGCGGTTGATCATTTCCTGGAGTTCGTCGCGGTTCGACGACTTCTCCATTGCCGTCTCCAGCGTGATCTTCTTCTGCTGGTACAGCGTCGCCAGCGACTGGTTCGCCGTCTGCATCCCGTACTTTTCCTGGCCGGTCTGCATCGCCGAATAGATCTGGTGGATCTTGTCCTCCCGGATCAGGTTCCGAATCGCCGGGGTGGGAATCATGATCTCGAGCGACACGATGCGGCCGCCGCCGATCTTCGGGCACAGCGCCTGGCAGACGATGCCCTCGAGCACGAGCGAGAGCTGGGTCCGGATCTGGCTCTGCTGGTGCGACGGGAAGACGTCGATGATGCGGTTGATCGTCTGCGCCGCCGAGTTGGTATGGAGCGTGCCGAACGTCAAGTGGCCCGTCTCCGCGATCCGCAGCGCCGCTTCCACCGTCTCCAGGTCGCGCATCTCGCCGATCAGGACGATGTCGGGGTCCTCGCGGAGGGCGGCGCGGAGCGCGTTGGTGAAACTCTGCGTGTCACCGTGCACTTCGCGCTGGTTCACCAGGCAGCCCTGGTGCTGGTGCACGAACTCGATCGGATCCTCGATCGTCAGGATGTGATCTTTCCGCTCCTTGTTGATCTTGTCGATCATCGCCGCCAGCGTCGTCGACTTGCCGCTGCCGGTCGGGCCAGTGACGAGGACGAGGCCGCGCGGTCGCTCGGCCAGCGTCGCCAGCACGGACGGCAGGCCGAGTTCGTGGAACGCGCGGATCTTTTCAGGGATGAGCCGGTAGACAGCGCCGACGGCGCCGCGCTGGTGGAACATGTTGCAGCGAAAGCGCGCCAGCCCCTGGATGCCGAACGAGAAATCCAGTTCCAGCGTCTCCTCGAACCGTTTCTTCTGTGAATCGGTGAGCACGCTATAGGTGAGCTGCTTGGTATCCGCCGAGCTCAGTTCGGGCAGCTCGAGGCGTTCGAGATGCCCGTGGATGCGGATCTGCGGAGGGGTCTTGGTCGTAATGTGAAGGTCCGACCCGTTCACCTCGACGACCTTGTGCAGCAATTCCGGTAGCGTAGCCATTGTGTGTACCGTCTCCCTGACAGTTACTTCACTGTCTCCCTGACGACCTCGTCGATCGTCGTGACGCCTTCCTTCACCTTTTCGAGGCCGCTCATGCGCAGTGTGAGCATCCCTTCCTCGACCGCCTTGCGCCGCAGCTCGAGCGACGAGGCGCCGACCAGGATGAGCTCTCTTAATTCCTCGGTCACTTCCATCACTTCGTACAGACCCACGCGGCCCTTAAAACCGGTGTTATTGCACTTTTCGCAGCCTTTGCCCTTGTTTGGCACCACTTTCTTGGCGTCGGCGGGCGAGAACCCCGCCTGGGTGAGGGCGGCGTGGGGGTCGGGTTGGGTTCTCGTGCAGTTCTTGCAGATGCGGCGCACCAGGCGCTGGGCGCACACCAGGTTGAGCGAACTGGCGACCAGGAACGGCTCAATCCCCATGTTCATCAACCGGTTGACGGTGCTGGGGGCGTCG
Organism: uncultured Acidobacteriota bacterium; assembly: GCA_963750995.1. Taxonomy (GTDB): domain Bacteria; phylum Acidobacteriota; class Vicinamibacteria; order Vicinamibacterales; family UBA2999; genus CAVVST01. The sequence goes on from CAVVST010000002.1 coordinate 925,299, forward strand.
TTGGTGTGCAGCGTCGAGAGGACGAGGTGGCCGGTGAGCGCCGCCTTGACGGCGATTTCCGCCGTCTCGAAGTCGCGGATCTCGCCGACCAGAATGATGTTCGGGTCCTGCCGGAGGAAGCTGCGCAGCGCCGCGGCGAACGTCAGGCCGATGCTCTCGCGCACCTGCACCTGGTTCACGCCCATCAGGTTGAATTCGACCGGGTCTTCCGCGGTCATGATGTTGGTGTCGACGGTGTTGATCCGCGAGATCGACGAGTACAGCGTGTTGGTTTTGCCGGAGCCGGTCGGGCCGGTGACGAGCACCATGCCCCACGGCTTCTGGATCTGCCGCTCGAACTTCGGCAGCGAGTCCGGCTCGAACCCGAGCTTCGTCATGTCGAGCATCAGCTTGTCCTTGTCGAGCAGACGCATGACGATCTTTTCGCCAAACAGCGTCGGCAGACAGGAGACGCGGAAGTCGATGTCTTTCGGCTGGCCGTTGTCCTGGAAACGGATCTTGATGCGGCCGTCCTGCGGCAGGCGCTTCTCGGCGATGTCGAGCTTCGCCATGATCTTGATGCGCGACGTCATCGCATCGCGGAACTTCATCGGCGGCTGCATGATGTTGTAGAGCAGGCCGTCGATGCGGTAGCGCACGCGCAGCTCTTTTTCGTACGGCTCGATGTGGATGTCGCTCGCGCCCTTCTGGATCGCGGACATCAGCAGCACGTTCACCAGCTTGATGATCGGCGCCTCTTCGCCCTGCTTGGCGAGCGTTTCGGCGCTGATCTCCTCGAGCTCTTCGAGGACTTCGACGTCCGTCGTCGGAAATCGTCGGCAGGTTCTCGAGCGCCTTGCTGGCGACCTCGAGCGCGCTGACCGTCGGCACCGCGGAACCGCCCTTGCTGCCGCCGGCGGCTGCCGCCACCTTGCCGTAGTACTTGGCGATCGCGTCCGAGCACGGCGATCTCGGACGCCACGACCGGCTCCACGTTGTAGCCCGTCATGAACCGGATGTCGTCCATGGCGAACACGTTGGTCGGGTCGGTCATCGCGATCGTCAGCGTCGCGCCGGCGCGCGACAACGGGATCGACCTGGTACTTCTGGGCTGTCTCTCGCGGGAACCAGCTTGACGATCGCCGGGTCGATCTCGAAGGCGCCAAGCGCGATCGAGGGCACGCCGGACTGCTTGCTGAGCAGCGCGGTGATCTCGTCGTCCTTGACGAAGCCCGAGCATGATCGAGATTTAAGCCGAGCTTCCCCCCGTTCTGGCGCTGATGTTCAAGCGCCGCCTGCAACTGGTCGTCGTGATGCGCTTCTCCTTGAGAAGCAGCTCACCGATTCGAGCGGCCATTGATGGTCAAATAAGGACGTGTAGACCCGTTGTTGAAAACCGATGGCCTGTGGCGTGAATGCGGCTTCGAACCAGTCAGAACGAAACCGCGCCGCCAGTCCCCAGCCCTGCTCGTCGACCTTTCGGCCGAGCACGCCATGACCGTCCAGGTACAGTCCGCCGCGCAGGGCCACCGTTACTCCGGCAGTCGCGCTCAATTCCTGCTCACCTGCGCGTGTTCATCCGCCCGCCGGCGCGGACGCCCAGCCGCCTGGTGAAAAACCACTGCTCGACACCGAGCGCCGCCATGCGGCGATCACCTGACGGCGTCGTGTATGTCAAGCGTCAACGTCGAGCGCGACCGTCAGCGGCAGGCCTGTTGCCCCCTCCGGGTCGAAGGCGCGCCGACCCGTGCCTGCCGCGGCAGCTGAACTGCGTCGGCGGCGCATCCGGCGTCAGCCCCGGCGCATCGAACTCGGGCTCGCGAACATTCCGCACCACTGCACCCAGCCGCAACGACCCCGCAACCGCCAGCACCCCGATGTCCATGTCGAGCCGTGCCTGCCGTCGCCACCCTCGTAGGCATCGCCCGTATCCAGCAGGTCCTGCGGCGACGCAAGGCTGTCCTCCCGTCCGTGGCGCAGCGTGCCGCGGACGTATTTCAGCGTCGTTCCGGCATGTACTCCTTGAGACAGCGTGCGAACGACCGTGACGCCCAACTGGCTGACCGACACCGACCGGACGGGGACTCCCGCCCTCCTATCTTCTCGGTTCGCGGGTCCACCTCCTGTAGGGTCAAATGGCTGTATGTCTGTGATGCGTAAGCGGTAATAGCTGAAAGCGGCGGGCAGGGTGGCGAGGGCAAACCATGTCCCTCGATCTCTCGAGGCTGGCAGTTCCGCCGCCCGCTCCGTCACGCTTAGACCCCACGCGATGTCGACGAAGGGTCCTGCCGCAATTCCTGCAGGGTTCCACCACGTCGCGCTGCTGTCGGACGCCACGGCGACGAAGGCGCCGCCCATTCCGAGCGCGCGGCTGCCGACGGTTTCGATGACCTGCGCCTGTGCAGAGCCGGCCGTAAACGCGCAGACGAATGTCAGACTGGTAAGAGCGGACCAGGTGGCCGGACTATAATTTTTTTGATTAGTCAAAATTATGGCAACTCCTTATCAGGAGTTGGCGGACGCGTCCTCGGCATCATCACCTACCCGCGCGCGACTTTCGAAGCGGTGGCGAAGTCTCCACGGTGGCTTGGCATCCTCGTGATCACGTTCCTGGTGGCGGCGGCCGCGGGGGCGCTCGTCCTGGAGACCGATGTCGGACAACTTGCGTTGCTCGATCAGTGGGAGCGCACGGCCTCGGCCTTCGGCCGGCCGCTCAGCGACTCTGAGGTACAGCGCGCTGGTCGACGCGAGCGGCAACGGGGCCGGTTTCGCAGCAATGATCGCGCTGGCGACCGGACCGATTCTTGTGATGGCGCTCTCGACGGTCCTGTTCTTCGTCTTTCGCGGCGCCGCGCCGGGGACTGTGACGTTCCGGCAGGTGATCGCGGTGGTCGCGCACGCGGGCGTCATTCTCGCGCTGCGCCAGATCGTTGCCGCGCCCGTGACGTACGCGAGCGAAACGCTCACTAGCCCGGTCACGCTCGGCGTGTTCTTCCGGATGCTCAACGAAGCGTCCCCGCTGGCGCGTTTCTTCGGCATCATCGACCTGTTCGTCGTCTGGTGGGTGTTCGTGCTCGCGATCGGAATGTCGGTGCTGTACCGGCGCCCGGCCCGCCGCCTGGCCGGCGTGTTCGTCGGCGCTTACGTCACGCTGGCGATCGTGCTGACGGTGGTGATGGCCGCGACCGGGGGCACGGCGTGAGCCGCCGGACGAAAATCATCATCGCGGTCCTCGTGGTCCTCGCCCTCGCCGCTGGCGGTGCGGCCTACCGATGGCGTAATCCCGACCTGCCGGCGGTCACGGTGGAAACACTGCGCAAACGCGACCTCGACGCGCTCGTCTCGGCGTCGTGCAAGGTCCAGCCGAAGCGGCAGGTCAATATTTCCGCGAACACCATGGGACGCGTCACGCGGCTCGCGGTTCAGGAAGGCCAGCGCGTGAAGGCCGGCCAGTTCCTCCTCGAGATCGATCCGCGATCGCTCGAGGGCCAGCTCCAGCGCGGTGAAGCGAGCGTGGCTGCCGCCAGGTCCTCGCTGCAGCAGACGCGGACCTCAGTCGAGCAGGCGCGGGCAACGCTCGAGCTGTCGCGTCAGAACCTCAAACGGCAGGACGAACTCTGGAAGGAAGGGCTCACCTCGCGGGAATCGCTCGAGCGCGCGCAGAACGAGGTCGCCGTTCGCGAGGCGGAGCTCAGGGCGCGCGAGCAGGAAATCCGGACGCGCGAGGAACAGATCAAGCAGGAAGAGGCCAGCCTCTCGACAACGCGCTACAACCTGAGCCAGGTGATCATCCTGTCGCCGATGGACGGCATCATCACGCGCCGCAACATCGAGGAAGGCGAGAACGTCGTCGTCGGGACGATGAACAACGCCGGAACCGTCCTGCTCACGGTCGCCGACATGTCGGTCATCGAAGCCGAGCTCGAGGTGGATGAAACCGACATCCCGACGGTGACGCTCGACCAGGCTGCCAGCATCATGATCGACGCAGTACCCGATCGGACGTTCCGCGGGCGCGTGACCGAGATCGGCAACAGTCCGATTCAGACGGGCAACACCACCAACGCCATCGGGACGCCGCAGGCGACCAACTTCAAAGTGGTCGTCACGCTGGAGGAGGAAATCCCGGACGTGCGACCCGGCTTCACCTGCACCGCAGAAATCACGACGGCGACCCGCAAGGGCGTCGTCGCGGTGCCGATCCAGGCGCTCACCGTCCGAGAAATGCTCCATGACCCGAAGGGCACGCTGGTCCACGAGCCGCCGCCGCCGCGCCCGAGTCGCTTCCAGTTCCGGCCCGCTGAAGAGGCGCCGGCCACGCCGCCGGAACCACCGGAGGGACACACGCGCATGGAAACTGAAGGCGTTTTCGTCTTTCGCGACGGCCGCGCCGTCTTCGTCCCGGTCAAGGTCGGCATCGCCGGAGAGCGCTACTTCGAAGTGCTCTCGGGCGCGAACGAGAGCGATCGCGTGATCACCGGACCTTTCAATTCGGTCCGCGAAATGGCCGACGGCGCGGAGGTCCGGCTGCAGGAAACGCTGCCGGCCCTGCCTGTGCCGTCCCCGTAAATGCACCAGATTCTCGAGTCGATCGCGATTGCGCTTCGGTCCATCTGGGCCAACAAGCTGCGGTCATTCATGACCGTCCTCGGCAACATCGTCGCCGTGACGTCGATCGTCACGGTCGTCTCGCTGATTCAGGGCATGAACGCGATGGTGTCGAACGCCATCGTCACCGACGTCGGCGCGGACGCCTTCACGATTCAACGGCTTCCGCCGGTGCGCACTGCCGAGGACGAAGAGCGCACCCGCAACAATCCCCTGCGTGACGCTCGACGAAGCCGACGCCATCGAGCGGTTCAGTCCGCACATCGCGTCCGTGATGGCCCAGGCGCAGCGGCGCGGGACGGGTGACCTACCGCGATCAGGTGCTGGAAAACATCCAGATCCAGGGCGTCACGTGCTGAGTACCTCGACTTCGCCTCTTTCGACGCCGAGCGCGGGCGCATGATGAGCGCCACCGAGGTGGAACGAAACCACCCGGTCGTGCTGCTCGGCTGGGACGTGGCCGACCAGCTGTTCGGAGAAGTCAGCCCACTCGACCACACCATCATGATCCAGGGCGTCCATTTCCGCGTCGTCGGGGTGAGCGAGCGCAAGGGTGGAATGTTCGGGGCCTCGATGGATGGGTTTGCCGTCATCCCGCTCGGCAGCCACATGAAGCTGTTCGGCTCTCGCCAGTCGCTCCAGCTGATGGTCAAAGCCAGCTTCGTCGGCGGTGTTGCCGCAGGCCATGGACGACGCGACCGTCGCGCTGCGGGTCGGCGCGGCGCTCGAAGCCGAACGAACCCGACAACTTCGGCATCTTCACGTCCGACACGCTGCTGGGCATCTACCGGCAGGCGACGACCGGCATCTTCGCGGTGCTGGTCGGCGTCGTCGCGCTGTCGCTTGCTCGTCGGCGGCATCGTCATCATGAACATCATGCTGATGGTGGTGAGCGACCGCACGCGCGAAATCGGCCTGCGCAAGGCGCTCGGGGCGCGGCGCCGCGACATCATGTCGCAGGTGCTGACCGAATCGGTGACGCTGTCGACGGCGGCGGGATCGTCGGCATCACGCTGGGTTTCCTCGCCGCCCAGGTGATCGCCGCGGCGACGCCGCTGCCGGCGCGCCTGGAGCCATGGTCGGTCGTCCTCGGGATCGGCATCACGGCCGCAGTCGGCCTCTTCTTCGGCGCCTACCCGGCCTCGCGCGCCGCGCAGCTCGATCCGATCGAAGCGCTGAGGCGCGAATGAGGCCCGCCCTCCTGCGGGAAGTCGTCATGGTGGCGCTCGACTCGCTGCGGGCCAACAAGATGCGCTCCGCGCTCACCATCCTCGGGGTCGTCATCGGCATCACCGCGATCGTCGGCATGACCGCGCTGATCCGCGGCTTCGACGAGTCGCTCCGCGACAGCATCCGCGAGCTCGGTCCGAACACGATCTTCGTCGCCAAGTTCAGCGGCGTGAGCCTGGCCGCGGGCAACGAGTTCGCCGAACTGCTCCGCCGTCCCGAACCTCACAGTCGAGGACGCGACGGCAATCGAGAAGCTTGCGCCTTCGGCTGGCATCGTCGACATCTGGCTTGGCGCCGGCGGGCCGCCGACGCAGACGCGCGTGTTCTACGGCGGCGAACGCACCAAGCTGCTGGCGGTGCTCGGCGCGACGGAGAACTTCGCGAGCATCAATTTCCTGGAGCTGCTCGAGCCGGGCGGTTCTTCACCGAGGGCGAAGTGTCGCGCCGACGCAACGTCGTCGTGCTGGGACAGACGCCGTACCAGGCGCTGTTCGGCGCAGTCGGCGCTGGATCCGGTCGGCAAGCGGGTGCGGATCGGCGCGGTCGAGTACACGGTGGTCGGCGTGGTCGGCAAGCGGCCGTCAGCGGGCGGCTTCGACCTCGGCCAGGACGACTTCGTCGTCATCCCGGAAACGACTTACCGCAAGCAGTTCGGCATCCAGATCTTCAGGCAGCGGCAACGTGCACCCACCAGAGCGTGCTCATCGCCGTGGCGCCGCGGAGCGACACGGTCAGCGGGCGGCGCTGCTGGCGGAAGTCGAAGAGATCATGCGCATCCGGCACGGCTTGACGCTGGACGAGCCCAATGACTTCGACTGATCACGCAGGATGCCGCGCTCGACGTGTGGGAACAGGTCAGCCAGGCGACGTTTCTGGCGCTGATCGATCATTTCGTCGATTGCGCTGATGGTCGGCGGCATCGGCGTGATGGCGATCATGACGATCTCGGTGACCGAGCGTACCCGCGAGATCGGCTTGCGCAAGGCGCTCGGCGCGCGACGGAAGGAGATCCTGTTTCAGTTCCTCGCCGAGGCCGTGGTGCTGACGTCGCTCGGCGGTGATGCTCGGCATCGTGCTCGGCAGCGCCATCGGCGTGACGATCAGCCTCGCCACCGGCTTCCCGGTCTCGCTGCCCTGGTGGTCGTTTGCGTCGGCTGGGGTTTTCGGCCGCGGTCGGGATCTTCTTCGGCATGGTGCCCGCCGTTCCGCGCCGCGCGCCTCGATCCGATCGAGGCACTCCGGCACGAGTAACGGCAACTCCGATCGTCCAAGCGTTCGGCCCGAACGACCCGAACGTTCGGACGTCCGGAAGTTGGAAAATGAACTACGCCTCTTTCTCTCCCGTCCGGATGCGGTAGCTTTCGAGCACCGGCAGCACGAACACGCGGCCGTCGCCGATCTCGCCCGTCCTGGCGGCTTCGACGATCGCCTTGATCGCCTCGTCGGCGATCGAGTCCGGCACGACGATCTCGATTTCCATCTTCGGCAGCAGGCTGACGTTGTATTCCTTGCCACGATAGATGGCCGTATGGCCCTTCTGCTTGCCGTGGCCGCGGACTTCGGTCACGGTCATCCCCGAGATATTCAGCTTCGCCAGCGCGTCCTTGACGTCGTCCACCTTGTTCGGCCGGACGATGCTCTTGATCAGCTTCATAGCGTTCCCTCCAGTGTGCCTTGCAGGTCGGAGGTCAGCGCCCGCTGCTCCGCCTCGGTGAGTTTGGCCCCTGCCTTGGTGATGTGGAACACGTCGATCGCGCGCTCCCCTTCGGTTGAGATGAGAACCAGGTCCACGTCGCAGCCGTGCTGGGAGATGACACGGCTGATCCGGTAGAGCAGCCCGAGCGCATTGCCGGCCACGATGTCGAGAATGGTGTAGCGCCCTGAGGCTTCGTTGTCGGCGCGCACGACCGGCGCCACCCGCGCCGACCCGCGCCACTGCAGCACGCTCTGCTCGCGGCCGCGCAGCAGCGACGTGACGTCGGCATGGCCCGACACCACCTCCTGCAGGATGTGCAGCACCTGCGGACCGGCATCGGGATTGAGCGCAAGGAACCGCTCGTCATCGGTGAACTGGAAGACGTCGCAGGACGAGTCCATTCGGATTGGTCAGCGCGTGGCCGCGCAGGATGTTCATGCCGAACGACGACAGCACGCCGCAGATGTTCGAGAAGAGGAACGGCTTGTCGAGCGTGACCACGGCGAGCGTCCACACCGAGTCGGCGACGTCCAGCGAGACGTGGACTTCATCGGGCCTGATATCACGCGCGAGCCGCACGTGCCGGTAGATGGCATCGTGCGGGAAGAGCTGCAGGTAGCGCTGCGGCAGCCCTTCGACGAACCGGGCGATCTCCGCCTCGGGCAGGTCGTGGGGACGACCCGCGAGCAAGTCGATCAGACCGGCCTGGTTCCGCTCGATCAGTTCGTCGCCGTAGCCCTGCGTGAGCTGGTTGTAGGCGTCGACGTAGAGACGCCAGATCAGCTCTTCCTTCCACGGCGTCAACGTGTCCGGGCTGACGGCTTCGATGTCGGACAGCGTCAGGAGGCACAGCATCTTCAGCCGATCTTCGGTGCCGACCAGCCGGGCGAATTCCTTGACGATTTCCGGATCCTCGGTATCGCGGCGGAACGCGGACAGCGACATGCGGAGGTGGTGCCGGATCAGGAACTGCACCGTCTCACGCGCCTCGCCGGTGATCTGCAGCCGGTCGAGCGCGTCAACCGCCATCCGCTCGCTCTCGAGCGCATGCTCGTCGTCGCGCCACTTGCCGACGTCGTGCAGCAGCAGCGAGAGAACCACCAGCTCGGGCGACGGGATTCCGGCGGCGACCGTCTTGAAGCGCTGTCGCGTCGGTTCGTCGGTGCTGGTGAAACGCTCGAAGTTGCGGATTGTGAGCAGCGTGTGCTCGTCCACCGTGTACTTGTGGTAGAAGTCGCGCACCACGCGCCAGGAAATCGCCTGGAATTCGGGAAACAGTCTGCCGAGCAATCCGCAGTCGTGCATCTGCGAGAGACGCGCATACAGTCCGGGCCGGGGCTTGAACAGCCGCAGGAGCGCCGCCTTGTCGCGTGCCTCGGGCGTGAAGTCCTCGGGCCGGCAGCCGTCGACATGCTGCTGGATGCACGAGAGCGCTTCTTCGGTCACTTCGGTGCCCGCGTCAATCGCCGCCTGGAACGCGCCGATCCACGAAGCGGGATTGCGCGCCGCCTGCACCGGGTCGAGGAAGCGGATGCCGTCGCGCGACAGCCCGAGGTTCGGCCCGACCGGCACCGGCGCCGTCCGCCTGGCCCACTCGAGCGAGCGGCTCACGGTGCGCGCATGACGGAAGTAATCGCTCATCAAGCGCTCGACACGCTGCTGCGGCTGCGCGCCCGGATACCCGAGCACCTCCGCTGTCTTCTCCTGCAGTTCGTGGCTGAGCACGTTCTGGTTGCGGCCCGCCTCGAGGTGCAGGATCGATCGCACCCGGAGCAGGAAATCTTCCGCGTCTTCGAACCGGCCCGGGTCCGCCGGTCCGCGCCGCAGCAGCAGCGGATCGGTCAGCGCGGCGATGGTGCGCGCCGCCATCACGTCGCGCAGCGCACCCGGCGCTTCCTTCACATCCGGTTCGAGCTGGTACAGCGTCGCGTTGAACTTGGTGTGGCGCTCTTCGATCAACTGCAACAGCGACCGGACGATATAGGCGTGGGTCGCGGGGCGGTGAAACATCGAACCCAGCCGCTCGAACAGCTGAGCCGTGCCGGCGACCAGGCGCGCATCGAGCAGGGCCAGCAGGAACTCAGGATTGTCGGTTTCCAGGTCCGCGAACTCGTCGAGCTCCCGCACCTGGTGGCCGACGACGACGCCGAGGTCCCAGAGCGGGTGCAGGAATCCGCGCAGGAACCGCTCCTCGGACGGCCCGATGCGTCCGCCGAACAGCAGGAGCAGATCGATGTCGGAATGCAGGCTGAGATGCCGCCTGCCGTATCCGCCGAGCGCGATCACCGCCACCGGGCGGTCCGGCACGCCGGCGTCGCTGTAAAGCTGCCGCAGCAGTTCGTCGACGCGGGCGGCATGGCGCTCGAGCGCCTCGCGGCCGCCGGCCCCGCGCGCGATCTCCGCGCGCAGCTCGTCGCGCGCCGCATCGAGAGCCGTCCTGGCTGTGGCGCCGGCACTGGCTCCCGGCTGCGTCATCGACATGTGGCGAACATCTCCGGGTTCAGGCGGGGTCATAACGGGGATGGCGACGACTGCCATCATCGTCGGCATCCCCGTTCGACTGCAACTAGAAGGCGAAGCCGAGGCCGATCGACGCGATTACCGCCGAACTGCTCGGATCGAGGTCATCATCACCGAAGCTGTTGTACGCCTTGACGTTGTCCCCGAACGTCTGGAACTCCACGCCGCCGTGAATGTTGGCGTGGGCGCCCATGGGAACGGTCACCAGTCCGGCGACGCTGAAGTAGCCGAACTTATCATCCTCCCCGGTGCCGAACTCGTAGTAGTCGCTGGCGCTCAGGCCGAGCTTGATCGGCACCGCCAGCGACGCCCGAGAGCCTGCAGTACCCTGGTGCCACGCCAAGCTCGAGGTACATGCCCTTCGCGTCGCCCGCATCAGCCTGTCCGCTGTCGTCAAGCTCAAACGCGGCGATCAAGTACGGCTTGAGCGCGCCGCGTCCCAGCTGCGCGGAGTCATCGTACGAGAGCTTAGCCGCCAGCTCCTTGACGTGCGCGAACAGGTTCGCCGGACTCATGTACGACGTGTACGTGAAGCCAAGCGCCGTTGGACCGAAGCCCAATGCAACGGTGCCGTACAGAGTCGGACTCGTACCACTTGTTGCTGGTAATTTCGCCGTCGAGATTCGTGAAATCGTCGATCTGGCTGTTGAAGGCGTTCCAGGTCCCGAGGTTCACGCCGACGGTCTTCAGGCTGCCGTCGCCCCGGTACGGCGTGAAACCGAAATCAACATAGGGCCAGATGGACACCCCGTCGGTATTCTGGCGAATGCCACGGAAGTTGTACTGATTCGTGAGGTCCAGGCCACCCGTCACCACGACGGGAGGCGGGTCCTGCGCCCATGCCGGCGAGGCGCCGAGGACAAAGGCGAGGACCAGTGCTGGAGCTGCGATACGTAGCATGGGAACAAGCGACATCAACGCCTCCGCGGGCTAATAGGAAAGACCGATACCGAACGAGCCGATGACCTGCGATCCGTCACCCGCGTTGAACGCCTTGGTGGTGTCGCCGAGCGCCTGGAACTCGAGACCGCCATGGACGTTGAAGTGCGAACCGACCGGCACGGTGGCCAGTCCGCCGACGCTGAAGAACCCGAACTTGTGATCCACGCCGTCGAGTTCGTAGTAGTCGCCGACGCTCAGCCCGACTTTGACTGGAATCGCCAGCGACGCCCTCGAGCCGCTGATGCCCGGCGCGACGCCGAGCTCGAGGTAGCGGCCGCCGCTCAGGCCGCCGTCGGCCTGATACCGGCCGGGTTCGGTCGCGAGTTCGAACGCGACCAGCGCATACGGTTTCAGCGCCGCCGGCCCGAGCGCGGGGCTGTCGTCAACCGACAGCTTGACCGCGACTTCCTTCACATGCGTGAAGCTGTCGTTGGGACTGGTGTAGGACGTGTACGTCGTCGCCAGGCCGACGCCGCCGCCGAACCCGAGGCCCACCGTCGCATACACGTCGCTTTCGTACCAGCCGCTCGGTTTCGAGTGGGCGCTGTTCCAGGTGCCCACGTTGATGCCGACGCTCTTCAACCCGCCTTCGCCTTCAAAGGCGCCGATGCCGAGGTCGAAGAACGGCCAAGTGGCCACGCCGGTGCCGTTCTGCCGGATGCCTCGGAACATGTACTGGTTCACCACATCGAGTCCGGCGGACATCGTCACCGTCGGAGGGGCGTCCTGCGCCATCGCCGGTTGGGCGAGGGCCGTAATCAGGCCGAGGGCCGTCATGAACGGGATCCCGAAACGCAGTGTGCGAGTAAGCAACATCTGACTTGCCTCCTGGGATAGTTGAGAAGCGGCGGCGCCGAGCTGGCGCCGCCGCCCCGCGCGACGGCTACGCGTCGCCCTTGATCGCGTTCAGCATCGGCTGCACGTTGAGTGCGGCCGGCGACATATGCATCCTCTCGGTCGCGCCGCCGGTATGCAGGTAGGCCTCTTCGCCGTGCTGCGTGATGTCGAGACCGGTGCTCTCGTCGGCGACCGATGCGCGCAGCGGAATCACCAGCCCGATCAGCTTCAGCAGGACGAAGCTCATGACGCCGCTGTAGACGATGGCCGTGCAGCACGGCCGTCGCCTGGATCATCACCTGGCCCGGATTGCCGTAGAGCGCGCCGTTAAACAGACCGTTCAGGCTCATGTCCGCGAACACGCCGGTCAGGATGGCGCCGACGGTTCCGCCGACGCCGTGCGCCGCCACCACGTCGAGCGAATCGTCGAGTGAGGTCTTGGCGCGGATAATCAGCGCGAAGTAGCTCGGGATCGCGGCGATGCCGCCGAGCAGCAGCGCGTTCATCGGGCTGATGAAGCCGGCAGCCGGCGTGATGGCGACCAGGCCGACGACGATGGCCGTGGCCGCGCCGACCGCGGTGGGCTTGCCGGACCGCATGACGTCGAGGAAGGTCCAGACGACCAGCGTGGCCGCCGGCGCGAGCATCGTGGTCACGAACGCGAGACCGGCAATCGGGCTGGCGGCGAGCGCGCTGCCGGCGTTGAACCCGAACCACCCGAACCAGAGCAGCCCGGCGCCGAGGAGCACGGTCGGCACGTTGTGCGGCAGGATCGAGGAACCGCCGAAGTCCGACCGCTTGCCGACCACGAAGGCGGCGACCAGGGCCGCGGCGCCCGCGTTGACGTGCACGACCGTGCCGCCGGCGAAGTCCCAGGCACCCATGTCAGCCAGCCAGCCGCCGCCCCACACCCAGTGCGCCAGCGGGGCGTAGACGAAGATCGACCACAGGGTGATGAAGGTGATGTAGGCGGAGAACCGCATCCGCTCGACGATGGCGCCGGAAATCAGCGCCGCCGTGATGATGCAGAACGTCGCCTGGAACGCCATGTAGAGCGCGTGGGGAATCGTGAGCGGCACGATGGCGCCCGTCTCCGCCAGCCCGACCTGGTTGAGCATCGCGAACGACATGTCGCCGAGCCAGTTGCTGCCGGGGGACAGCGCCAGGGTGTAGCCGATCAGCGCCCAGGCCACGCCCACGAACCCCAGCGAGATGTAACTCATCATCATGGTGTTGAGGGCGTTCTTGGAGCGGACCAGCCCGCCGTAGAAGAAGGCCAGCGCCGGGGTCATGAGCAGCACCAGCGCCGTCGAGATCAACATCCATGCTGTGTCAGCTTGATTCATTCCTCACCTCAGTGATGAAATCGCCGGTTCGATGTGAACGTCGGGACAGACGTCCGCGAGCCGTGGACGCTTGCCCCCTGCCTGAGCAAAATGGGATCCAGAGGCTGAACCGGAGATAGACGGCCTGTTTTCGCCGTTTTTATGGCCAAAACGAGTAATTTCAGACAGTGCGGGCAGGCCGCAAATGAACTACATATTTGTAGTATTTTGATATGAGACCTACAACCGTGTTCGAATTGGTCGAATGCATGAGGACCAGGCCCGGGAACCGCCGCCGGGAGGCCGCCGCCGAGGCGGCTGAGGGCTACAACGTTGTTCAGACAAATTTGTTGATGTTGTAGTTTATGGCGACATAAATGTCGTGATGGACTTTTCCTCGCCGCGACTCAGCCGTACACGGCCCCGCCCCGGGCCTGACCGCCTTGCGGCCCCGGACCCCCGTGACTATGATCCGCAGACGAATTTCATCCCGCGAGCGGACCCGCCGGTCGGTGAGGAGGACTACCCCGTATGAAGGTCTACGACGCTGCAAGCATCCGCAACGTGGCGGTGGTCGGCCACGGCGGATCCGGTAAGACTCAGCTTGTCTCGGCCATCCTGTTCGCGGCCGGCGCCGTCAATCGCCTCGGTAAGGTGGACGAGGGATCCACCGTCACCGATTTCGACGAAGAAGCCGTCGCCCGCAAGCACACCCTCGCGTCCAGCCTCGCTCACGCCGAGTGGCAGAAAACCAAGACCAACCTGATCGACACCCCCGGCTTTGCCAATTTCCTGACCGACGCCCGTTCCGCCCTGCGCGTCGTCGAGGGCGCCCTGGTGGTCGTGGATGCGGTCGCCGGCGTCGAGGTGCAGACCGAGAAGCTGTGGTCAGAAGCGGCGTCGCTCAACCTGCCTCGGATCGTCGCCGTGAACCGGCTCGAGCGTGATCGCGCCAGCCTCGAGCGCACGCTGGAATCGCTGCACCGCGATTGCGCGCGCGAGATCGTGCCGATCCAGCTGCCGATCGGCGAGGAGCGGCACTTCACCGGCGTCGTCGACCTGGTGCGGATGAAGGCGCTGACGTTCGCTGCGGACGGCACCAACAAGATGACCGAGGGGGACGTTCCGGCGGCGCTGGCGGATCAGGCCCGAATCGCCCGGGAACAGCTCATCGAGATGGTGGCGGAGGCTGACGAGAGCCTGATGGAGAGCTTCTTCGCCGAAGGCACGCTGACCCAGGAACAGCTGGTAGCGGGACTCCGCGCGGCGACCGTCGCCGGACGGCTGTTCCCGCTCGTGTGCACGTCGGGACTGCACGTCATCGGCATTCAGCCGCTGCTCGATGCGCTGGTGAGCTACATCCCGTCGCCGGCCGAGCGCGACTTCCCGGCCCTCGACAAAGCCGGCGAGGAGACGACCGCCAAGGCGTCGGAAACGGGCCCGTACTCGGCGTTCGTGTGGAAGACGATCGCGGATCCGTTCGCCGGCCGCATCACGATGCTTCGAGTGGTATCGGGCACGCTGAAGTCCGACACGACCGTGCACAACTTCACGCACGACACGGCGGAGCGACTGGGTCACCTGCTGGCCCTCCAGGGCAAGACCCACATACACGTCCCCGAACTGAAGGCGGGCGACCTGGGCGCGGTGGCGAAGCTCAAGGAAACCAGGACCAACGACGTGCTGGCGGAAAAAAACGCCAGCCTGAAGTTCAACGAGATCAAGTTCCCCGAGCCGGTGCTCTCCTACGCCATCGAGCCGAAGAGCCGCGGCGACGAAGACAAGATCAGCACCGCCATGCAGCGCCTGCGGGAAGAGGATCCGACGATCGGCTATACGCGTGATCCGCAGACCCATGAATTGCTGCTCGCGGGCCAGGGCCAGCTCCATATCGAGGTCACCGTCGCCAAGCTCAAACGTCGCTTCGGCGTGGAGGTCAACCTCAAACCGCCCCGAATCCCGTACCGCGAGACCATTACGGCGGCAACCGAGGCGCACGGCCGCCACAAGAAGCAGACGGGCGGCCACGGGCAGTTCGGCGACTGCAAGATCCGGGTGGAGCCGCTGCCCCGCGGCAGCGATTTCCAGTTCGAGGACGACATCTTCGGCGGGTCGATTCCACGGCAGTACGTGCCGGCCGTGGAAAAAGGCATCCAGGACGCGCGGATGCGGGGTTTCCTGGCCGGCTACCCGATGGTCGACTTCAAGGCGACCGTGTTCGACGGCTCGTATCACGCCGTCGACTCGAACGAACTGTCGTTCAAAATGGCCGGGTCGCTCGCGTTCAAGGACGCGATGTCGCGTGCCAGGCCCACGATCCTGGAACCAGTGATGCACGTCGAGGTGTACGCGCCCAGCGATTTTGCCGGCGACCTGATGGGCGACCTGAACGGGCGTCGAGGCCGCATCGCCGGGATGGATACTCGCGGTATGAACACGGTGATCCGCGCCCAGGTCCCGATGTCCGAAATGCTCACCTACGAGCAGCACCTCACGTCGGCCACCGGGGGGCGCGGCTCGTACCACATGGAGTACTCGCACTACGAGGAAGTGCCGCAGCACTTGCAGAACAAGATCATCGCCGCCGCCAAGGCCGAGCGCGGCCAGGAGGTCGCCGAGGAGGCCTGATCGGCCTCCTCAGTCGCTTGCCGCCGCCAGCCTGACTACGTAGGGCTGGGGATCTGTGCTCACGAACGCCCGCATGAATTCGCGCTCGATCGGCTGATAGAAACGCCGGACTTCCGCCACCGGCACATAGAACGGCCCATTCGGATGCGGGCTCACCAGCGGCTCGATGGCCGCATACCGCGCGGACGCGGCATCCCCGGTCGCCGAGACCTCGAACACATCGATGGCGTTGTCGCTATAGGCTTCGGCATTCACCCGCCGCCCCTCGCGGAATACTCGTGTACCTCCAAAACGCCGCTCCGTCGTCTCGTCGGTCGGCACCATGGCGCCGCCGTGCGAGACGGGCTCGAAGAGAGGCCGCCGCATGTCACCGTCAATCTGCCAGTTGTAGGCAACGAGTCCTGAGATCGCCCGCCCCGATGTGACGAGATACTGCGGTGCCGACGGCGTGCGGTTGTCGAGCACGATCAGCTTGCCGTGGGACGACACCGGCCACGTGAAGATCGCCAGGTGCGCTTCAACCTGCCCGCCCTGGATATAGCTGATAAACAGATACAGATACGACCGGCTTCGATCCGTCGGGTCGGCAATGGCGAAGGTGACGGGATCCGGTTCCGTACCCTCGCGCTGCCAGGCGCTTCCGACACTCCGCCCGTCGACCATCAGCGGCGCCGGCCCCGGCACGTCACCGCCCACCCATTCAGCCTCGATTCGCTCGATCACGGGCTCGCGGAGGCCGGTCGCCGGATCGGTCCACGTGTTGGTCTCGAGCGTGCCGCTGACGCGGTGGTTGGTGACGCGCCATTCGCACCGCCTGGATTCGGCGAGGATGGTGACAGCGATGCCGCCGGCATAGGGCGGCGAGACCTGCGATGGCGGCAGGCGCTCACACGACGGGGCGAGGTCGGCATCGTAGCTGGTCTGGCGGACTTCGACGTACGGGACGGTGAAGATCTGGCCTGCCACCGCTTCCGCCTCGAGTCCGAGACGACCCTTGAACACGAGGACATGCGCGGCCGACGGCACGGCATCGGCGGGGACCGGCAGCGCGAACGCCCGTTGTTCGCCGGGACCCAGGAGCACGGGCACACCCCCGGCCAGCCCTGCCAGGCGAGTCCGGCGTTCCGCAGGGCTGCCGGGCTGATGACGGGCGAACACCTCGAGAGTGCCTTCCATGTCCTCCGCTCCGTCGTTCCGGACGCTGATCGTTATGCCCGAGGGCGTCCACCACACGCCGGTGACCGACATCGCGCCGCGGAAGAAGTAGTCGAGCACGCCGCTGGCGTAGCCGACCGCACGCGGCAGCATGTGCGCGGCAACCTGGTTCCAGACCACACCGTCCATGCAGGGGTATGGCGGCGGCTCGGTTCCGTACGCCTCGGAAGCGCACTCGGCGCGCAACGGATTCGCCGGCAGCAACCCGGTCCCCGCCGGTCTCGACCAGTAGCGCCGCACCCGGCCCGACTGCGCGGCAAGGTTGACGCGAACCAGCCCCTCGTCTGTCGGCGACGGATATCCACCGCGGAGCGTGTTTTCGCTGTAGAAATTCGCGTTCGCGATCTCGGCCAGGCCTACCGGCACCGGCATTCGCGGGTCGACGCCGCTCACGGTTGCCCGAGGATTGCTGCCGTCGTAGATGTCCGCGTCGATCAGCCTGCTGATGGGCACGCCTGCGATGTGCTCGCCGGGCGGGGCCGGCAGCTGCAGGATGACGGGAACGAATCCGATCGGCGCGGAGAGAAATTTCGCGACGAACCGATCTTCCAGGGCCGGCGTCGGATGCTGGTCCGATACCCAGTACTCATAGGAACTGGTCGCGGTCAGCCCGCCGAGCGGGTGCATGTCGTTGCGCGTGTGCTCGGGCACGGACGCGTCGACTACGAGGTGCATGATCTGTCCGAGGGCACGGAACAGATCGGCCCACAGCGCTTCACGGCGGTTCGGATTGGGTTCGACCAGCGCCTGGTAGTAGAGCCGTCGCGCATCCCGCCACGACCAGAAACCGCCGGTATCGAGGTCACCCTGGTTGGGCTCCTGCATCCATCGCACGGATGAATCGTGGCGATCGATCACGAAGTCCAGGCCTGCGGTGTCCCAGGACTTGAGTGGATCGTGAAAGTGGCGCAGGAAGCGAAGCCAGTCGTCCTCGCGGATTCCGCCTTCCTCGATCCATTCACGGATAGTTCGCTCATGGACTCGAGTCTCGATGCCTGCACGAAACCCAGCTTTGCGGTGCAGATATTCGTCTAATCCCACCGACGTTTCTGCCGCACGGCGGTTAATGATTCGATGCGTGTCGGTGTTGAGGCCCGAAACAGTAGCTGAGCTGAGACCGCTTAGCCCCGCGATAAGAGTAAGGGTCGTCACTGATCGAGGGATGAACATGAGAGCTCCGATCGATAGGCTTGAACAGCGCGGTTGAACAGGGGGGCGTTTTGGCTCGCCTCTATCGACGGTCCGCCAGGAAGACGAGCGCACTGCTCCTTACGGCTCATTAGTAGCCGCATCCTGAGAATCGTGTCGTCGACGTAAGGCTGCCCCCCGGGTGAGGCGACATCTTCTGCCTCCGCGAAGTAATCAGGCGCAAACGCGCCGAACCTGGGTTCACTCACGAGCACGGTGAAAAACCGGCGCCGTCGGGGAATTTCAAATCGACCGTCGGAGTCCGTCGTCGTTTCCTGCGCGTCGTAGAAGCCTTGGGTCCAATGAACGGGGTTCGGATAGTCGCGCTCCCAGCTCACCATGACGTGCGCGCCGGCGATTGGCTCGCCGGTCTCGGCATCCACCATCCGGCCGCGGAAGGGTCCCCACTGTTCCGCGCCGAAGCGGCACCCGCTTGTCACCACCAGGACAAACAGCAGCCACGATCGGCACGCGGCAGACCGGGCTAGAACTGCCATAGCTTCCACCCTCCATCTCCATCGAGCCCGAACGAGATTGGAAACGAATACAGAAGGCCGTCCTCGTCGCGCAGCATGTCGCACTCAGCGCGGCCTGGCGCGGCCGCCACCAGCGTCAGATCGGTAAAGTGCGCCTCCGTCGCAGCGAGCTGCGCCGGTGTCAGGCGGCCGAAGTACTCGGCCCACGCGGCGCGCCGGTCGCGATGCACGAACGACGCCGCCACCGCAGGATCGGCCGCGCGCATGGCGGCCTTGAAGCCGCTCCATTCCGAACGGAGCCGTGTTTCGAGCCTTGCGCGGTCGTACACCTCGATCGATCCGCGCAAGAGCAGCACCTGGCCGTCTGGTGTCGTCAGCTTCAGCGTCGCGACGTGGACCCCCGGCCGCGCGTACACGAACTCCCTCTGAGGCAGTCCCTCCCCTTCCTCCTCGGGCAGACCGTCGCTGTCGAGATCGAGCGAGTAGGCGATACCCGTGGGAACCCCGCTCGCGGAAAACCGAACCGTGAGCGGCGCCAGCCCCGCTGCGGGCGACGATTCCAGGCGCAGCGAACGAGAGAACGGCTGGAGCACGGTTAGGGGAATCGTCTCTGACGACTGGCCTCCGTCACCGTCGCG
Source organism: uncultured Acidobacteriota bacterium (assembly GCA_963750995.1). Classification (GTDB taxonomy): domain Bacteria; phylum Acidobacteriota; class Vicinamibacteria; order Vicinamibacterales; family UBA2999; genus CAVVST01. Next base: position 944,581 of record CAVVST010000002.1, read on the forward strand.
GGCGACAACCGTCAGCCCCGGCATGCCCTCCGCCACTGGAACTTCGACTGCGAAGGTGCCAGCTTCGTACGGCGCTGGGAGCGCGTCGAGCCGCAACTGTTGCCGGAAGGCCTCGGCCAGAGGGACGCTCACCGCCACATCTGCTCCGCCGTCAACGGTTCCGAGCACCCACACGGTCTGAGTCGTGATGACCGCACCGGGCAGCGGCTCGAGAATGCGCACGCGCAGCGCTTTGACCGCGAAGGCCTGTGCGGCCGGCGTGGGATCGACGTTGCCCGCGCGATCGCGCGCAACCGCTTCGAAGTAGTGTTCGCCGGCCCGCAGGTCAGCGAACTGGACAGCGGACGTACTGGTGAACGCCGACCACGGCCCCCGGTCGAGCCGCCAGGCAAACTCGAGGTCAGCAGATTGCTCATCAGATCCTTCGAGCGCGAACCTGGCGGCGGTTCGGTCGGTCGTCTCGGCGGGTGTACCCGCGACGATCAACGTGTCGGGCGGCGTGCGATCGACCACGACGAGCCGCGCCGTGGCCGCCCAGTTGCCGGCACGGTCGCTGGCTTCAGCGACCAGCGTGTGCGGCCCCTCCGGCAGCGCGGCGGTGTCGATGACGAGCGTCCCCACCATCGGTCCTCCTGGTGCGGTAATCGGGGCGACCAGGTCGCTCACTTGGTCCAGCACCAGCCGCAGGCTCGCCATTCCGCTGGCTTCGTCCTCGGCACGCGCGACGAAGACGAATGGCGCACTGACATGCGTTCCGGCTGAGGGCTCCAGGATTTCAACCCGCGGCAGATGGTCGTCGTGAACGACCGCCGCCGGCGCCGGACGACCGACGAGCCCGTCGCCCCCGCTGGACGTAGCGACGACAGACAATTGCGTCTCAGCGTTTGGGGCCAGCGTCGTGTTGACGACGAAAGCCCCTGCTAGCAGGTCCGCCCTGCCGGCCGCGAGCACGCGCCCGGCGGCATCGGGGGTCATGACCTGAACCAGGCTACCCGGCTGCGTGTGCCCTGCGAGACGAAGCGGTGTCGAATTGGTAAACCGCGGCAGGTTCATCACCGGCGGCGGCGGAGGCTGGAACCGGAGAATCCGCGCCGGCGCACGCCTTTCAATCACGAACAACTCGCGTCCGGGCCCGAATGCAGCCGGGCCAGGCCGCGACAGTCCCGACGTGAACAGACCGACCTCGCCTCCGGCGCGTCGCTTGAGGACGACACCCACACGCAGAAAGACGTGCTGCAGCCACGACGAGGTCATGAAGACATCGCCGGCGGCATCTATTGCCACCCCTCTCGCCCTGCCAGCGATGGTCCGTACCAGCGGCTCGACCGGGCCGGGCGTGCCATCCGCACGCCATCGAAGCCGCGCCAACACGGGGCGAGCGGCGGTGTCGCCGGCAACCGAGTCGGCGACCGCGTAGATGCCGACTCGATCGACGGCGAAGGCCCGGACGCGGATCAGGCCCGACGCAAACGCCATCGTCGTACCTGAGAGATCGAGCCGGACGATCTCATCGTCCGGCCACTGGTCGCCGCCGCGACGGGACGCAACCCAGATCCGCCCATCCGGACCAGCGGCAATCGCCCACCCACGTGTGAGGGACGCCGATACTATCGAGACGGTACCGGCTGGATCGAGCCTCAGCACACGCGTCGCGCCTTCCAGTACGAACACGCCGTCGGCGGTGGCGGCAACGCCGCGTGGATCACGCAGGTCGGCGAGCATGACCTGCCGCGCGCCCGAAGCCGCAATTCGCGTAAGCGTGCCGGCACGCCGATCTGTCACGAGCAGGGAGCCGTCACGATCGACGGCCAGCCCTGAAGGATCCTCGAAGCCGGTGGCGATGACGTCGTAGGCCGCAGGACTGCTCAGTGCTCCGCCCGCACCTCCCCGTGCGGTGGTTGCGGCAGCGAGGCCAAGAGCGACGACGATGGCGAATCGGTGAGCGGTGAGTCGATAAGCATGTCCGGCCACGTCGGCGACGTGGAGCAACGGACCTGCCCGGTGCGGGCGCTAGCAGCCGGCACGGTAAGCGGATGACTGGCGAAGACTTGTACGATAAAACGCCGCTGCCGGATGGCAGCGGCGCCTGGAGGTGTGAACGGCGGTTACGCCGGTTACGATCCGCCGGCCTTGCGCGGCGTCGTCGACTTGCGGGCCGCGCCCTGGGTCTGTCCCTTGGCCTGCCCCTTCTGCGAGCCCTGATCCTTGGGACCGCGCATCCGCTGCGCCGCGGCCTTGAGACGATCGCCGACGCTCTTGTTCTTTGGCTTCGCCGCTTCCTTTGCGGCGGCCGCTTCCTCGGCCGCCCGCGGGTTGTATTCGCTGCCGACGAGCTCGACCTGCGCGACTTCGGCCGAATCGCCGCGTCGGAAACCAACCCTCAGGATCCGCGTGTAGCCGCCCGGCCGCTCGGCAAACCGCGGCGCCAGGGTGTCGAACAGCTTCCCGACGACGGCCTTGTCCGGGATCTCGGCCAGCACCATTCGCCGCGCGTGCAGCGCCTTCCCGTTCGCGTCGCCGGCGGCGACGCCGCGCTTGGCGAGGGTGATCAGCCGTTCGACGAAGGGGCGCAGCTCCTTCGCTTTCGGCATCGTCGTCTCGATCCGCTCGTGGCGCAGCAGGGCAATCGCCTGGTTACGCAGGAGCGCCAGGCGGTGCTCCGTGACGCGGCCGAGTTTGCGATACGCAAGATTGTGCCTCACGGTCCTACTCCTGGTGTGCTCCGGCCGGCTGGTCGACCCGCATGCCGAGGCTGAGCCCCATGCTGTGCAAGATCTCCTTGATCTCGTTGAGCGACTTCCGGCCGAAGTTCTTGGTGCGCAGCATCTCGGCTTCCGTCTTCTGCACCAGCTCGCGGATCGTCCGGATGTTGGCGTTCTTCAGACAGTTGTACGACCGCACCGACAGCTCGAGCTCCTCGACGCTCTTGTCGAGATTTTCGTTCGACGTGCCGGCGCGCGGCTGGTCCGCCTGCGCTTCCTGCGCCTGGTCCGCCACATCGTCGACGTTGATGAAGATGTTCAGGTGGTCGCGAATCAGCTTGGCCGCCAGCGAGACGGCGTCACTCGCGGTGACCGATCCATTCGTCCACACGTCGATTGTGAGCTTGTCGTAGTCGGTGGTCTGGCCGAGGCGCGCCGCCTCGACGAGATAGTTGACCCTCTTCACCGGCGAGTGAACCGAGTCGACCGGGATCCAGCCGATGCCCAGATCTTCGTCGAAGTTCTTGTCCGCCGACACGTAGCCGCGGCCGCGCTTCATGCGGAGCTCCATGTGGAGCTTGCCGCCGTCCGACACGGTGGCGATATGCGCTTCGGGCTCGAGAATCTCGACGTCGGCGTCGCCCTCGATGTCTTTGGCCCGCACGATCCCCGGCTTGTCGACGCGCAGGTAGAGCGTCTTGGTGTGGTCGACGTGCAGCTTCAGCGGAATCTGCTTCAGGTTGAGGATGATGTCGGTCGCGTCCTCGACCACGCCCGGGATCGGCGAGAACTCGTGGAGCACGCCGTCGATCTTCACCGCGGTGATCGCGGCGCCCTCGATCGACGAGAGCAGCACGCGCCGCAGCGCGTTGCCAATGGTCGTGCCGAAGCCGCGCTCAAACGGCTGCGCGTAGAACCGGCCGAACCGATCGGTGAGAGTGTCGCGCTCGAAATCGAGACGCTTGGGACGCTGAAAACCTTTCCAGAGCATGATGCTTTCCTTTCGCCAACGGGCCGGCAGCCCCGGCCTCCAGGCCTGCGAGTTATCTCCACCAGCCTCCCGCTGCAGGCCTGAAAAGCTGCGGGCTGATGAAGGCGAGCGCCGGGTCCGCTTCGCGGAACCCGGCCTACTTCGAATAGAGCTCGACGATGAGCTGTTCCTGAACCGGGAGATTGATCTGTTCGCGCGTCGGGATCGAGCCGATCTTGGCCGACATCCCCTCGGCGTTGAACTGCAGCCACTCGGGCACGCCGCGGCCTTTCACTTCCTCGAGCGCGTGCGCGATCGACGCGTTCTTCCGGCTGCTCTGCCGCACGGCGACGATGTCGCCCGGCTTCACCGAGAACGACGGGATGTCCACCTTGCGGCCGTTCACCGTGAAGTGTCCGTGGCGCACGAGCTGCCGCGCCTGCGGACGGGAGGTGGCGAAACCGAGGCGATAGGCGACGTTATCCAGCCGCCGCTCCAGCAACTGCAGAAGCGTCTCGCCGGTGATGCCGCGGGTGCGCTCCGCCTGCTCGAAATAGCGGCGGAACTGGTCCTCGAGGACACCGTAGATGCGCTTGACCTTCTGCTTTTCGCGCAGCTGCACGCCGTAGCCGGCCATCTTCGATTTCCGTGTCTTGCCATGCTGGCCGGGGGCGAAGTTGCGCTTCTCGATCGCGCACTTCTCGGTGTAGCAGCGCTCCCCCTTGAGGAACAGCTTCATGCCCTCGCGACGGCAGAGCCGGCAGACCGGACCGATATAGCGTGCCATTAGACCCTTCTCCTCTTCGTCGGACGGCAGCCGTTATGCGGGATCGGCGTGACGTCGCGAATCGACTTCACCTCGATGCCCACTGTCTGCAACGCGCGGATGGCCGACTCACGGCCGGATCCGGGTCCCTTCACCCGCACTTCCACCGAGCGCAGGCCGTAGGTCTTGGCCGCGTTGCCGGCGTTCATCGCCGCCTGGGTCGCCGCGAACGGCGTGCCCTTGCGCGAGCCCTTGAAGCCGATGCCGCCGGCGCTCGACCACGCAATCACGTTCCCCTCGGTATCGGTGATGGTGATGTGCGTGTTGTTGAAGGAGGCGTGGATGTGCACGTAGCCGTGATGGACCACGCGCTTCTCGCCGCGCTTCTTGAACGCCTTGCGGGGGGCCTTTTTTCCCCCTTCTTTCTTTTCGCCTGTGTCGGGCGCTGCTGCGTCTGCTTTTGCCATCAGTTGCTCCGGCGGGTCCGTTGCGCGGAATCCGCCCTACCGTTCTGCTAAACCGTCTTCTTCTTCGCGATCGCACCCTTGCGCGGCCCCTTGCGGGTGCGCGCGTTCGTCTTGGTGCGCTGGCCGTGCACCGGGAGGTTCCGGCGGTGCCGCAGGCCACGGTAGCAGCCAATCTCCATCAGCCGCTTGATGTTCATCGAGATCTCCTTGCGGAGATCGCCTTCCACGCCGCCGACATCCTCGAGCACCCGGCTGATCTTGCGGACGTCCTCTTCCGACAGGTCCTTGATGCGGATATCGGGGCTGACGCCGGCGGCGCCGAGAATGTCGTTCGACCGCTTCCGGCCGATGCCGTAGATGTAAGTGAGGCCGACCTCGATCCGCTTGGTGCGCGGCAGGTCGACGCCTGCAATACGTGCCATTAGCCTTGCCTCTGTTTGTGTTTGGCGTTCGTGCAGATCACGCGGACGACGCCGCGCCGCCGCACGATCTTGCACTTGTCACAAATCCGTTTTACCGACGCTCGTACCTTCATAGCTTTTTTACCACCCGGCCGCGCGTCAGATCCCGCGGCGTCAGCTCCACGACCACCCGGTCGCCGACCAGGAGCCGGATGAAATTCCTCTCCACGCCCCCGCCGACGTGCGCGGTGATGCGCGAACCGTCGATCTCCACGCGATACAACCCGCTCGGCAACTGCGCTTCGACGATCCCTTCGACCTGGCGTCCGCTCCCGTCGCTCACGCGCGGTGAACGTTGACCGACTCGCGGACGCCGGCGGTTTCCTCCGCCGGCAGCGTCAGGATCTCGCAGCCGTCGCCCGTCACCACGACCGTGTGCTCGAAGTGTGCCGACAGGCTGCTGTCGCGCGTCACCGCGGTCCAGCCGTCCGACAGCACCTTCACGGCGGCGTCGCCGATGTTCACCATCGGCTCGATCGCGAGCACCATGCCTTCCGCCAGCCGCGGCCCGCGGCCACCCGGGCCGTAGTTCGCGATCTGCGGCTCCTCGTGCAGCGCCGTGCCGATGCCGTGGCCGACGAACTCGCGCACCACGGAGAACCCGTTCGCTTCGACATGAGCCTGAACGGCGGCGCCGATGTCCGACACTCGCGCGCCCGGCCTCACGGCCTCAATCCCGAGGAACAGCGCCTCGTTGGTGACCCGCAGCAGCCGCTCAGCCTCGGGACCCGCCCGGCCGACCGGCACCGTGACCGCGCAGTCGCCGTAAAAACCATCGAGCTTGGCGCCCATGTCGATCGACAGCACGTCACCTTCGATCAACTTCCGCGACGAGGGGATGCCGTGCACCACCTGCTCGTTCACCGACACGCATACCGTGGCCGGGTAGCCGTGATACCCCTTGAACGCCGGTTCCGCGCCCGCGGCGCGCACCTGGGCCTCGGCGAACGCGTCGAGATCCTGGGTCGTCACGCCCGGCACAACCATCCGCCTCAGCGCCGCGAGAATCGTCGCGACGAGCTGGTTCACGCGCCGCAGCTTGTCGATCTCGCTCTTCGACCGGCAGACGATCATCGGCCCGCTGGCCTCTGCGCCCCCATGCGCTCGCCCGCGCCAACCGCATCATGGACCGTCGCGTCGAGCTCCCGCGCTACGAAATCCGCCGCCTGTGCCCCGTTGACGATCCGGAACGTCGCACGGCCGCGGTAGTAGTCGACCAGCGGCTCGGTGGCGCGGTGATACACCTTCAACCGTTCGCGGACGACGGCTTCGCTGTCGTCGGCGCGCTGGATCAGGTGGCCGCCGCAGCGCCGGCACGCGTCGCCGTCGTCGGGACCGGCGTTCTCGCCGCACTTCGAACAGATCCGCCGACCTGCGAGCCGCCGCACGAGCTCGGCCTCGGGCACGGCGATGTCGACAACGACCAGCGGCCCCTTAGCGCGCTCTTCGACGATGCGATCCAGCGCCTTCGCCTGGAACAGCGTCCGCGGAAACCCGTCTAGCACGAACCCGGCATCGGTGTCGGAGCGCTTCAGCCGATCCTGCACGATCGCGACGATGGTTTCATCATCGACGAGCTCGCCGCGGTCCATCTTCGCCTTCGCCACCATCGCCACCGGCAGTTTGTCCTTGATCCCCTGCCTGAGGATGTCGCCGGTCGAGATCTTCGGCAACCCGTACTGACGCGCGAACCGCTCGGCCTGCGTTCCTTTCCCCGCGCCGGGCGCGCCGAGCATGATCAGATTCAGACCCATCTAGCCGCGCCGCCCCCTGATGCGGGTCTTCTTCATGAAACCGTCATAGTGCCGCATGATGAGCTGCGACTCGATCTGGTTGACCGTATCCATCGCCACGCCGACGACGATCAGCAGCGAGGTGCCGCCGAAGATAAAGGTGATGCCGACGCCCTGCGTGATCCACTGCGGGAGCAGCGCGTCGAGCGATTCGCCGATGAACGGAATCGGCGCGACCTTGAACCCGGTCAGCAGGAATTCCGGCAGGATCGCGACACACGCGAGGTACAACGCGCCCACCAGCGTCAACCGGGCCAGGATCGTGTCGATGTGCTCGGCGGTCCGCTTGCCGGGCCGGATACCGGGGATGAAGCCGCCGTACTTCCGCATGTTCTCGGCGACGTCATCGGGGTTGAAGATGATCGCCGTGTAGAAGTAGCAGAAGAAGATGATGCCCGCGACGTAGAGGAGGTTGTACAGCGGCATGCCGTACGCCAGCTGGTCGGCAACCGCCCGTCCCCACGTGCCGCTCTGGAACATCGTCGCAATCGTCGCCGGGAACGCCAGGATCGACGAGGCAAAGATCACCGGGATGACGCCGCCGGTATTGACCTTCAGAGGAATATGCGTGCTCGACCCGCCGTATTGACGGCGCCCGACGACGCGCTTGGCGTACTGGACCGTGATGCGCCGGTGGCCCCGCTCGACGAAGATGATCGCGCCGACGACGACCACCATCATCATGACCAGGAACACGATCCGGAGCAGGCTGATCTGCCCGGTGCGCATCTGATCGAACGTCGTCAGGACCGCTGCGGGCAGACCGCTGACGATGCCGGCGAAGATCAGCAGCGACATCCCGTTGCCAATCCCGCGCTCGGTAATCTGCTCGCCGAGCCACATCACGAACAGCGTGCCGGTCGTCATGGTGATGACGCAGACGAACCGGAAGCCCCAGCCCGGGTCATAGACGAGCGGCAGCCCGCCGGCCACCTGCGTCTGGCGCTCGAGGAAGTAGGCAATACCAAGCGACTGCACGAACGCCAGCGCGAGCGTCAGGTAGCGCGTGTACTGGGTGATCTTCCGCCGGCCCAGCTCGCCTTCCTTGGAAATCCGCTCGAGCGTCGGCCACACCACCGTCAACAGCTGCAGGATGATCGACGCGCTGATGTACGGCATGACGCCCAGCGCGAAGATCGTCATCTGCGACAGGTTCTGCCCGGAGAACATGTCGTAGAGGCCGAACATCGTGTTGCGCGCCTGATCCGCCAGGATCGCCAGCGCCTGGGTGTTCACCCCCGGCGTCGGGATGTGGCTGCCGATGCGGTAGACGCCGAGCAGCGCCAGCGTAAACAGGATCCGGTTTCGCAGGTCGGCGACGGCGAACAGGTTCTTGAGAGGATTCTCCTGCATGGCTATGCCCCGCCGAGCACCTCGGTCACCCCGCCGGCGGCCGTGATCTTCTCGGCCGCCTTGCCGCTGAACTTGTGCGCCCGCACCGTCAGCTTCTTGCTGATGTCGCCGCGCGCCAGCACCTTGATCGGCTGCCGGGCGCTGCGAATGAGACCCTGCTCACGCAGCAACTCCGGCGTGATCACCGTGCCAGCGTCGAACCGCTCGGCCAGCGTGTCGAGGTTGACGACCGCGTACTCCGTGCGGAACAGGTTGTGGAACCCGCGCTTCGGGATGCGGCGATGCAGCGGCATCTGTCCGCCCTCGAACCCGCGCTTGAACTTGAAGCCCGAGCGTGACTTCGCGCCCTTGTGGCCGCGGCCCGCCTGCGTGCCGGTGCCCGACCCGTGGCCGCGCCCGACGCGCTTCTTCGAGAACTTCGACCGGTCTGCCGGCTTGAGATTAGAGAGATCCATATGCGTTACCCGGCGGGTCCGCTTCGCGGAACCCGCCCTACTCCGTGACCTCGACGAGATGACGGACCTTGAGAATCATGCCACGCGTCTCGGGCGTGTCGGGCAGCTCCACCGTGTGACGGATCTTGCGCAGCCCCATGCCCTGGACGGTCTTACCCTGCGTCTCGTTGAAGCCGATCGGGCTCCGGACCAGCGTGACCTTGAGCCGCTTGGACGCCGCCGTCTTTGCCGCCTTCTTTGCCATCGTTACGCCCCGACCAGATCGGACTCTTCCTTGCCGCGGAACCGCGCCACCTGGCCCGGATCCTTCAAATCCATCAGTCCCGAGAAGGTCGCGCGCACCACGTTATGCGGATTCGCCGACCCGAGCGACTTCGTCAGCACATTCTGGATGCCCGCCGATTCCACCACCGCGCGCACCGCGCCACCGGCGATCAGGCCGGTGCCTTCCGGCGCCGGCTTCAGCAGCACGCTGCCAGACCCAAACCGTCCGGTCACCTGGTGCGGAATCGTCGTCCCCCTGAGCGGCACGCGGATCAGGTTCTTCTTGGCGGCTTCGATCCCCTTCTTGATCGCCGAGGGCACTTCCTTCGCCTTGCCGACACCGAAGCCGACCACGCCGTGGCCGTCGCCGACGACGACCAGCGCGCTGAAGCTCAGGTTCTTGCCGCCCTTGACCACCTTGGTGACGCGGTTGATCGAGACCACCGTGTCCTTGATCTCGAGCTGAGAGGCATCGACCTTCTCCCGATCCCGATTCATCATTGCCACGCTAAAACTCCAGACCGGCTTCGCGCGCGGCATCGGCAACCGCTTTCACGCGCCCGTGATAGAGAAACCCGTTGCGATCGAACACCACCCGCTTGACGCCCTTCTCGATCAGGCGCTCGGCGATGGTCTTGCCGATCGCCTGGGCGCCGGCGACGTTGCCGCCCTTCGCCTTCCTGTCCATCGCCCCCTTGACGGTCGGCTCGACGCTCGACGCCGAGGCGATGGTGCGGCCGGTCATGTCGTCGACGACCTGCACGTAGATGTGCGCCACGCTCCGGTAGATGGTCAGCCGGGGACGCGCCTCGGTGCCCTGCACCCGCTTGCGAATCCGGAACTTGATCCGATCGCGACGGTCTTCCTTGGTCTTGATCCTCATAGTCGTCCTTGGGCGGACCTGAAGGTCCGCCTCTACGCGCCGGTCTTTCCGACCTTCTTCTTCAGCTGCTCGCCGGTGTAGCGCACGCCCTTCTGCTTGTACGGGTCGGGCTTGCGCATGCGGCGGATGTTCGCGGCCACCTGGCCCACCACCTGGCGATCGGCGCCGGTCACGGTGATGTGTGTCTGCTTGTCGATCGCGATGTCGATCCCGTTCGGGATATCGAACACGATCGGGTGCGAGTAGCCGAGCGCGAACACCACCTGCTTGCCCTTCAGCTCGGCGCGGTAGCCGATGCCGACGATGTCGAGTTCTTTCTTGAAGCCATCGGTCACGCCGCTCACGGCGTTGGCAACCAGGCTCCGCGCCAGGCCGTGGAACTTCCGCAGCTCGTTGTCGTCGCGCTCGAGCCTGGCGACGAGGTACCGTCCTCCTGGGAGAACACGATGCCGGGCGGCAGCAACTGCCGCAGCTTGCCCTTCGGGCCCTGCACTTCGACGGCGTCGGTGGCGACCTTCACGGTCACGCCCTTCGGGATCGGGATCGGCTTTTTACCAATTCGGGACATGACGTATCACCACACGTTGCAGAGGACTTCGCCGCCGACCCCCGCCTTGCGGGCGGCTCGGCCGGTCATCACGCCGCGCGACGTTGTCAGGATGCTGGTGCCGAGGCCGCCGAGCACCGCCGGCACTTCCTCGACGCCGATGTAGACGCGGCGGCCGGGACGGCTGATGCGCTCGATTCCGCTGATGACTTTCTCACCGCGCGGACCGTACTTCAGGAACACACGAATCACCTGGCGCGGCTGCCGGCCGGCTTTCTCCGCCGGCTCCTCGACGAGGCGAAAGCCCTGGATGTAGCCCTCGTCGTGCAGAATCCGCGCGATCTCCGCCTTCAGCTTGCTGGCGGGCATGTCCACGCGCGTGTGCTTGGCCGTCACCGCGTTGCGGAGACGCGTCAGCATGTCGGCAATCGGATCGGTCATCATCTCATCCTTTACCCGGCGTCCTTACCAGGAACTCTTGGTCACGCCGGTGACGTCGCCTTCGAGCGCCGCCTTGCGGAAGCAGAGCCGGCACATCGCGAACTTGCGCATGAAGCGCGCGGACGGCCACAGAGCTTGCAGCGGTTCCGCAGGCGAATCTTGTATTTCGGGGTTTTCGCTTCCTTCGCGATCTTTGCTGTCGTTGCCATATCGTCCTTAATTCGTGGCGGTGCGGAACGGCATGCCCATCAACTGGAGCAGCTTCCGCGCCTCTTCGTCGGTCCTCGCGGTCGTCACCATCGACACGTTCATGCCACGCGCCTTGTCGACCTTCATGTAGTCGATCTCGGGAAAGAGCAGCTGGTCGCGCAGCCCCAGCGTGTAGTTGCCGCGGCCGTCGAACCCCTTCGGCGAGACGCCACGGAAGTCGCGCACGCGCGGAAGCGCCACGCTGATCAGGCGATCGAGGAACTCGTACATCCGCTCGCCCCGCAGCGTCACCATCGCGCCGACCGGCATGCCCTGCCGCAGCTTGAACTGCGCGATCGACTTGGTGGCGCGGCGGATCACCGCCTTCTGGCCGGTGATCCGGCCGAGTCTCGTCGGCACCGATGTCGGCGAGCTTGGCGTTCTGCGTCGCCTCGCCGAGGCCCATGTTGATGACGACCTTCTCGATCTTCGGAATCGCCATCACGTTCTTGTAGCCGAACTCCTTCTTGAGCGCCGGCACGACTTCCTTCTGGTACCGTTCCTTCATGCGGCTCATTTGTCGACCACTCCCTCGCATTTCCGGCAGATCCGGATCTTGCGCCCGTCGTTCAGTATTCGGTGCCCGACGCGCGTCATCGCGCTGCATTCCGGGCACACGAGCTGGACGTTGCTGGCGTGCAGTGACGCCTCGCGCTCGACGATCCCGCCCTTGATGTTGCTCTGCGGGTTCGGACGCGTGTGGCGCTTGATCAGATTGACGCCCTCGACGATCAGGCGGTTCTTCACCGGGAGCACCTTGAGCACCCGTCCACGCTTGCCGCTGTCCTTCCCCGTCGTCACGACGACGGTATCGTTGCGGCGAATCGGTGTTTGCAATCTCGACATGACTGCCTACAGAACCTCCGGAGCGAGCGAAATGATCTTCATGAAGCGCCGCTCGCGCAGCTCGCGGGCCACCGGCCCGAACACGCGGGTGCCGATCGGCTCGTTCTGATCGTTGATCAGGACGGCGGCGTTGCGGTCGAAGCGGATGTACGTGCCGTCACGGCGGCGCTGCTCCTTGACCGTCCGAACGATCACCGCCTTGACCACCTGTCCCTTCTTGACCGTCCCATCCGGGCGTGGCTTCCTTCACCGACGCCGTGATGATGTCGCCGAGCCGGGCGTAGCGGCCGGTGGATCCGCCGATCGGGTTGATCACCGAGATCTTCCGCGCGCCGGAGTTGTCGGCGACGTCAAAGGATCGCATCTGAATTTCTCGGTATCATGGTCGGTCTCCTACAGACCAGGCCGGCGCCTTCGCTAGACCACGGCGCCTTGGTCACCACCCACAACCCGCTTGCGGCGGCTGAGCGGGCGCGATTCGGCGATGGCCACGGTGTCGCCGACCTTGGCCTCGTTGTTCTCGTTGTGCGCGACGAACTTCGACGTCTTGCGCTGGCTCTTGCCGTACACCTCGTGGCGAACCTGACGCTCGACGGCGACCACCACCGTCTTTTCCATCTTGTCGCTGACGACGGTGCCGGTCAGCTGTGCTTTGACGCTCATGATGCCTGCAGTTCCTTCTCGCGGAGAATCGTCTTGATCCGCGCCAGGTCACGGCGGACGTCGCGCACCTTAGCCGGCGCCTCGAGCTGCCCCATCGACTTCTGAATCCGGAGCCGGAAGGTCTGGTCCTCCAGGTCCTTCACGCGCGCGCGCAGGTCGTCGACCGTCAGCTCGCGAATCTCGCCGCCTTCATGACGCTCTCTCCTGCGCGAATCGCGTCGCGAACTTCGTCTTGATCGGCAGCTTCGCCGCGGCGAGCAGCATCGCCTTCCGGGCTTCCGGCTCGGTGACGCCTTCCATCTCGAACAGGATGCGCCCGGGCCGAATGACGCACACCCATTCCTCCGGTGCACCCTTGCCCTTGCCCATGCGCGTTTCCTGCGGCTTCTTGGTGATCGGCTTGTCGGGGAACACCCGCACCCAGATCTTGCCGCCGCGCTTGATGAAGCGCGTCATCGCCACGCGCGCCGCCTCGATCTGGCGCGCCGTCATCCAGCACGGCTCCATCGCCTTCATGCCGTAGTCGCCGAACGAGACGTCCGATCCGCGCCACGCTTTTCCCGCCATGCGCCCGCGCTGCTGCTTGCGGTACTTGACCTTCTTTGGCATCAACATGATTGCTATCCCTGCCCGTCGTTAACCACGAAGTTCACGAAGGTTACGAAGATCACGAAAAACTATGTGGATTCTCGTGTCCTTCGTCGATTCCGTGCCGTCGTGGTTGATTTCTCCTAGGGCCGCGCCGGCCGTCTCGGCGCGCGGTCCCGATATTCCTCGTCGCGACCCACGCGCGGCACCAGGCGCTCGCCCTTATAGAGCCACACCTTGACGCCGATCTGCCCGTAGGTCGTGCTCGCTTCGGCGAAACCGTAGTCGATGTCGGCGCGCAGCGTCTGCAGCGGCAGCTGGCCGTGCAGGTACCACTCGGAGCGCGCGATTTCCGCGCCGTTCAGCCGGCCCGAGACGCGCACCTTGATGCCGCGCGCGCCGAAACGCAGCGCCGACTCGACCGCCTTGCGCATCGCGCGCCTGAACGCGACGCGCTTTTCGAGCTGCACCGCCACCGACTCGGAGATCAGCTGCGCTTCGAGCTCGGGCTTCTGGATCTCCTGGATGTTGATGAAGACCTCGCGGCTGGTGCGCTTCTGGATCTCCTGCTTCAGCTTGTCGACCTCCGTCCCCTTGCGGCCGATGATGATGCCCGGCCGCGACGTGTAGATGTCGATCTTCAGCTTGTTGGCGGCGCGCTCCGTTTCGATCCGCGACACGCCCGCGTGCGAGAACCGCTTCTTCAGGTCCTGCCGCAGCGCGAGATCCTCATGCAGGAGCTTCGCGTAGTCGCGATCCGAGTACCAGCGCGAACGCCAGGTCTTGTTGAACCCGAGCCGGAATCCGTAGGGATGAACCTTCTGGCCCACGTGTGCTCCTTATGCCTTTCGCGAAGTGGCCTTGCGGGTCCGTCGTCTTCTTCGCCGCGCCGCGCCTCGGCGCCGCCGGTCTTTCGCCGCACGCGCCGGTTTCTGTCCCGGCGGCGCGTCGCCCTCTTCGTCGCCACGCGGGCAATCTTCAACGGCCGCTCGGCCACGCGGACCGTCAGGTGCGCGGTGCGCTTGGTGACGCGGAACGCCCGACCCATCGGGCGCGGGACGCACGCGCTTCATCGACGGCCCCTGGTTCGCGTAGCAGGCGGCGACGAAGAGCCGCTCGATATCGCCGCTGAACCCGTCCTTCTGCTGCGCGTTGGCCACCGCCGAGCGCAGGACCTTGGCGATCTCGCGCGCGATCGTCTTGCGGGTGAACTGGAGCGTCGCGAGCGCCTGGTTGACGCCCTTGCCACGGATCAGCTCGCACACCAGGCCGGCCTTCTGGGCCGAGGTGCGAATGCCGCGCGCGGTTGCCTGAGCCTCGATCATGATGCCTTCGCGCCTCCGCCGCCGCCCGGCGCGCCCGCGGGAGCCGCCGCGGCCGTCGCCGCCGCCTTCTCGCTCTTGGTCGTGTGGCCCTTGAACGTCCGCGTCGGCGCGAACTCACCGAGCTTGTGCCCGACCATGTTCTCGGTCACGTACACGGGAATGAACTTCTTCCCGTTGTGGACCGCCATGGTGTGGCCGACCATTTCCGGAATCACGGTCGAACGCCGCGACCAGGTCTTGATGACCTTCTTCTCGTTGGCCCGGTTCAGCGACTCGAGCTTCTCGAGCAGCGAGGTGTCGACGAACGGGCCTTTCTTCAGTGAACGGCTCATGGCTACTTCTGTCTCCGCTGGACGATGAACCGGTCGGTGTCCTTCCGGTGCCGGGTCTTGTATCCCTTGGTCGGCTGGCCCCACGGCGTCACCGGGTGGCGGCCGCCCGAGGTCTTGCCTTCACCGCCGCCGAGCGGGTGATCCACCGGGTTCATGGCGACGCCGCGCACGTGCGGGCGCTTGCCGAGCCAGCGGCTGCGCCCGGCCTTGCCGATCGAGACGTTCTCGTGATCGAGGTTGCCCACCTGGCCGATGGTCGCGACGCACTCGACGTTGATCTTGCGAATTTCGCCCGACGGCATCTTCACCGACGCGTACTCGCCGTCACGCGCGACCAGCTGCACCGACGACCCGGCGCTGCGGGCGATCTGCCCGCCCTTCCCGGGCCGCAGCTCCACGTTGTGGATCTGGGTGCCGAGCGGGATGTTCTTGAGCGGCAGGCAGTTGCCCGGCAGGATGTCGACCGAATCGCCCGAAAGGATCGTGTCGCCCACCTTCACGCCCATCGGCTGCAGGATGTAGCGCTTCTCGCCGTCGGCGTAGGTGACGAGCGCGATCCGCGCCGAGCGGTTCGGGTCGTACTCGACCGTCGACACCTTGCCGGGGATGTCCTTCTTGTCCCGCTTGAAGTCGATGATGCGGTACAGCCGCCGATGGCCGCCGCCGCGCCACCACGACGTGAGGTGACCCTGGTTGTTACGGCCGCCGGACCGGTGCAGGTTCTCCGTCAACGGCGCGTACGGTTCGTTCACCGTGATCTCGTCGAACGTCAGCGAGGTCTTGCCCCGCACGCCTGGCGATGTCGGGTTGTATTTGCGTATGGCCATAGTCGTCTACGCTCCCTGCAGGAATTCCGGAAGCTTTTCGCCTTCCCGCAGCTTCACGTACGCCTTTTTCCAGTCCGCGCGCCGGCCTATGTACTTGCCCTGGCGCTTCATCTTGCCGTGCGCGAGGGAGGTGCGGACGCTCTCCACCCGGGTCCCGAGCAGCTGCTCGACCGCCCGCTTGATGTCGATTTTGTTGGCGTCCTTCGACACCTGGAAGACCAGCGTCCGGTCATCCTCGCGGATGACGGTCGTCTTCTCGGTGATGATCGGGCGCCGGATGACGTCGGTGACTTTCAGGCTCATCCCAGGGCCTCCTGCAGCTTCTCGAGCGCCGCCTGCGTCAGCACGACGCGGCGCGTGTTCATCACGTCGCGCGCGCTCACGCGGTTGCTCGGCAGCACCCGGACGCCTTCGATGTTCCGCACCGACAGCGCCAGCTTGTCCTCGGGCTTCACGTCCACGAGCAGCGCCTTGCCGTCGATGCCGAGCCGCCGCAGCATCTCCGCGGCCGCCTTCGTCTTGATCTCCGTCACGCTCAGCGCATTGACGACGACCACGTGGCCGTCCTGTAGCTTCTGCGCGAGCGCGGCGCGCAGCGCGCCCTTCTCCACTTTCTTGGGGATGCGGAAGTCGTAGCTGCGCGGCTGGGGCCCGAACGTCGTGCCCCCTTTGCGCCACAGCGGGTTCCGGATCTCGCCGACGCGGGCGCGGCCGGTGCCCTTCTGCCGCCACGGCTTCTTGCCAGAGCCGCTCACCATCGCGCGCGTCTTCGTCGCGTGCGTGCCGCGGCGATCCGCAGCGTTGGCGCGCACGACCGACTCGTGAATCAGGTCCGTCTTGATGCGGCCGCCGAACACCTCGTCGCGCAGGTCGAGCGAGCCGACTTTCTCGTTCTGCGAATTGACGACGTCAATAGTCATGGCTACTTCTTGCCGCCCTTCTTCTTCACGGGCTCTACCTGGGCGACGCGGATCGGTTTGGCGGCAATCGCCTTGCGGATCACCACGATGGCGTTCGGGCCGCCGGGCACCGCGCCCTCTACCAGCAGCAGGTTGTTCTCGGCGTCGACCCGAATCACCTTCAGGTTGCGCACCGTGATCCGCGCGTCGCCCATGTGGCCGCCCATGCGCATCCCCTTGACGACGCGCGAGGGGTACGAGGACGCGCCGATCGAGCCGGGCGCCCTGTGAAACATCGAGCCGTGCGACATACGCCCGCCCTTGAAGTGGTGGCGCTTCACGACGCCCTGGAAGCCGCGGCCGCGGCTCGTGCCGATGACGTCCACGCGTTCGCCGTCCGCGAAGATCGAGACGTTCACCTGGTCGCCGGTCTTCGGCGCTTCGCCGCCCGCCTTCACCTTGACCTCGCGGCGCACCCGCGTCGCCGGCACGCCGGCCTTCTTGAAGTGGCCCTGCGACGGCTTGTTTTCCTTGGTCGGCTTCGCCTCGACCAGCCCGAGCTGCACGGCCTCGTAGCCGTCGGTCTGGACCGTCTTGGCCTGCACCACCACGCACGGGCCGGCCTTGAGCACCGTCGCCGGCTGGACGGTCCCGTCCGCCGTGAACAGCTGCGTCATGCCGACTTTCTTGCCGATTAATCCTGTGACCATCGTCTATTCCTGCCGGGTCCGTTTCGCGGAACCCGGCCTACTACGTAGGGGGAGGTTCCGCGAAGCGGACCCGCCTATTTTCCGTGCTCTTTGCCGAACGCCTTGATCTCGACATCGACGCCCGCCGGCAGGTCCAGCTTCATCAGCGCGTCCACCGTCTGCGGCGTCGGCTCGAAGATGTCGATCAGCCGCTTGTGGGTGCGGATCTCGAACTGCTCACGCGACTTCTTGTCGACGTGGGGCGAGCGCAGCACCGTCCACTTGTTCTTCGACGTCGGCAGCGGAATCGGGCCCGCGAGCCTGGCGCCGGTGCGCTTCGCCGTCTCGACGATCTCGCCGGTGGACTGGTCGAGAATGCGCGAGTCGTATGCCTTGAGGCGGATGCGGATCTTGTCAGAGAACATGTGGACCCTTCTTACTCAACGATTTCCGAGACCGTGCCGGCGCCGACGGTGCGGCCGCCCTCGCGAATCGCGAAGCGCGCGCCCTTCTCCAGCGCCACCGGCGTGATCAGCTCGCCCGTGATCGCCGTGTTGTCCCCCGGCATCACCATCTCGACGCCCTCCGGCAGCTTCAGGATCC
The DNA here is from genome assembly GCA_963750995.1 of uncultured Acidobacteriota bacterium. GTDB lineage: Bacteria > Acidobacteriota > Vicinamibacteria > Vicinamibacterales > UBA2999 > CAVVST01. The sequence continues at coordinate 962,704 of CAVVST010000002.1, forward strand.
CGGTCACGTCCGTCGTCCGGATGTAGAACTGCGGCCGGTAGCCGTTGAAGAACGGCGTGTGCCGGCCCCCCTCTTCCTTCGACAGGATGTAGACCTCGCCCTTGAACTTCGTGTGCGGCTTGATCGACCCGGGCTTGGCCAGCACCTGGCCCCGCTCCACGTCCGTCTTTTCCACCCCGCGCAGCAGCACCCCGACGTTGTCCCCCGCCTGCCCTTCGTCGAGCAGCTTCCGGAACATCTCGACCCCCGTCACCACTTTCTTTTCCGTCGGCTTGAACCCGACAATCTCGATTTCCTCGCCCACCTTCACCTTGCCCCGCTCGATCCGCCCCGTCACCACCGTGCCGCGGCCCGAGATCGAGAACACGTCTTCGATCGGCATCATGAACGGCTTGTCGATTTCCCGCTCCGGCATCGGGATATGGCTGTCGAGCGCGTCCATCAGCTTGACCACGCTCTCCACCCCCGCCGGATCGCCGTTGAGCGCGCCGAGCGCACTCACCCGCACCACCGGGATGTCGTCCCCCTTGAAGCCGTAGCTCGTCAGCAGCTCCCGCACTTCCAGTTCCACCAGGTCCAGCAACTCGGCGTCATCGACCGCGTCCACCTTGTTGAGCGCCACCACCAGGTGCGGCACGTTCACCTGCCGCGCCAGCAGCACGTGCTCCCGCGTCTGCGGCATCGGCCCGTCGGTCGCCGACACCACCAGGATCGCCCCGTCCATCTGCGCCGCCCCGGTGATCATGTTCTTGATGTAATCCGCATGCCCCGGGCAGTCCACGTGCGCGTAGTGCCGGTTCGCCGTCGCGTATTCCACGTGGCTCGACGCGATCGTCAGAATCTTGGTGTCGTCCCGCCGCCCCTGCGACTCCGACGCCTTCGCCACCTCGTCATACGGCACGAACTTCGCCCACCCCTTGTCCGCCGCCACCTTCGTCAGCGCTGCCGTCAGCGTCGTCTTGCCGTGGTCGATGTGGCCAATCGTCCCCACGTTTACGTGCGGCTTGGACCGATCGAATTTTTCTTTCGCCATCGAAGTCTCCGTCCATGTGCCGGGTCCGCTGCGCGGAATCCGGCCTACTTGGTCCCCTGGATGCGGGCGACCACTTCTTCACTGACGTTCTGCGGCGCCTGCTCGTAACGGTCGAAATGCATCGAGTAGGTGGCGCGACCCTGCGTGCGCGAACGGAGGTCCGTCGCGTACCCGAACATCTCCGACAGCGGCACCCGCGCGTTGATGATCTGCGTGCCGCCGCGGTCTTCCTGCGACTGGATGCGTCCACGCCGGCTGGCCAGGTCGCCCATCACGTCGCCCATGTAGTCCTTCGGGACGACCACTTCGACGCGCATCACGGGCTCGAGCAGCACCGGCTTCGCCTTCTTCGCAGCGTCCTGGAACGCCAGCGAGCCGGCGATCTTGAACGCCATTTCCGAGGAGTCGACGTCGTGATACGAACCGTCGTAGAGCACGATCCGTACGTCGTCGATCGGATAGCCGGCGAGCACGCCGCGGGTGAGCGCTTCCTTGATGCCTTCGTCGATCGGCTTGATGAATTCCTTCGGAATCGAGCCCTGCGTGACTTCGTTCTCGAAGATGTAGCCGGTCCCCGGCTCGCCCGGGAACAGATGGATCTTCGCGTGGCCGTACTGGCCGCGGCCGCCCGTCTGCTTGGCGTACTTCATCTCGCCGTCGGCCGGACGCGTCAGCGTTTCCTTGTAGGCGACCTGCGGCTTGCCGACGCTCGCCTCGACATTGAACTCACGCTTCAACCGGTCGACGATGATTTCGAGGTGCAGCTCGCCCATGCCCGAGATGACGACCTGGCCAGTCTGCTCGTCGGTCTTCACGCGGAAGGTCGGATCCTCGGCCATCAGCTTCTGCAGCCCGATGCCGAGCTTTTCCTGGTCGCCCTTGGTCTTCGGCTCGATGGCGAGGGCGATGACCGGTTCCGGGAAATCCATCGACTCGAGGACAACCGGCTTCTTCTCGTCGCAGAGCGTGTCGCCCGTGCTGACCTGTTTGAGCCCCACCGCTGCCGCGATATCGCCGGCGTAGACCTCCTTGATTTCCTCACGCTTGTTGGCGTGCATCTTCAGGAGGCGGCCGACGCGCTCGGTGCGCTTCTTCGTCGAGTTATAGACAGACGACCCGGCGGTGAGCACGCCCGAGTACACCCGGATGAACGTCAGCTGCCCGACGAACGGGTCGGTCATCAGCTTGAACGCCAGCGCGGAAAACGGCGCGTTGTCGGCGGCGGGGCGCTCGATCAGCGTTTCTTCCTTGGCCTCGGGGTCGAGGCCGGTAATCGGCGGCACGTCGAGCGGCGACGGCAGGTAATCGACCACCGCGTCGAGCAGCGGCTGCACGCCCTTGTTCTTGAACGCCGACCCGCAGAACACCACCGTGAACGGCGCCGGCTCGTTGCGCACCGACTGGACGACCCGCTGCCGCAGGACCCTCTTGATCTCTTCTTCGGTGATGTCCTGCCCGTGCAGGTATTTCTCGAGCAGCGCGTCGTCGTGTTCGCTGACCTTTTCGATCAGCTTCTCGCGGTAGACCTTGGCGTCGGCGAGCATGTCGGCCGGGATCTCATCGACGATGTAGTCGGCGCCCATCGTCTCGTCCTTGTAGATGATCGCCTTCATCTTCACCAGGTCGACCACGCCCTTGAACTTGTCCTCGCTGCCGATCGGGAGCTGGATGGCGACCGGGTTGGCCCCCAGCTTCGTCTCGATCTGCTCCAGCGTCCGCTTGAAGTCGGCGCCGATGCGGTCCATCTTGTTGACGAAGCAGATGCGCGGCACGCGGTACTTGTCGGCCTGCCGCCACACCGTTTCCGACTGCGGTTCGACGCCCGACACCGCGTCGAAAACAGCGCAGGCGCCGTCGAGCACGCGCAGCGAGCGCTCCACTTCGGCGGTGAAGTCGACGTGGCCCGGAGTGTCGATGATGTTGATCCGGATGTCGCGCCAGAAGCAGGTGGTCGCGGCCGACGTGATGGTGATGCCGCGCTCCTGTTCCTGCTCCATCCAGTCCATGACGGCGGTGCCCTCGTGGACTTCACCGATCTTGTAGGTGATGCCCGTGTAGAAGAGGATCCTCTCCGTCGTGGTGGTCTTGCCGGCATCGATGTGGGCCATGATGCCGATGTTCCGCGTCTGGTCTAACGGTGTCTGCCGAGGCATTGCTGAAAATTCCTACCAGCGATAGTGAGCAAACGCTTTGTTCGCTTCCGCCATGCGATGCGTGTCTTCGCGCTTCTTGACGGCGCCGCCGCGGAGGTTGGCCGCGTCGAGCAGCTCGTTGGCCAGCTTCTCCTGCATGGTCTTGCCGTCGCCGCGCGAGCGCGCGTAGCCGACCAGCCAGCGGATGCTGAGCGAGAGGCGCCGGTTCGGGTTCACTTCCACCGGCACCTGGTAGTTCGAGCCGCCGACGCGGCGCGACTTCACCTCGAGGCTCGGCTTCACGTTGTCGAGCGCCTTCTTGAACACCTTGAGCGGGTCGTCGCCCGTCTTTTCCTTGATGATGTCGAAGCTCTGATACAGGATCCGCTCGGCGGTGCTGCGCTTGCCGTCGCTCATCACGGTGTTGATGAACTTGCTGACCAGCGTGCTGTTGTAGAGCGGGTCGGCCGCCAGTTCGCGCTTCGGAATTTCTCGTCTGCGTGGCATGTCCTTCTACTTTCGACTACGATTTCGGGCGCTTCGCGCCGTACTTCGACCGTCCCTGCTTGCGTCCCTGCACGCCCACGGCGTCGAGCGTGCCGCGCACGACGTGGTAGCGGACGCCCGGCAGGTCCTTCACGCGGCCGCCGCGAATCAGCACCAGCGAGTGCTCCTGCAGGTTGTGGCCGACGCCCGGGATGTAGGTCGTCACCTCGATGCCGTTGGTGAGCCGCACGCGCGCGACCTTGCGCAGCGCGGAGTTCGGCTTCTTCGGCGTCTGCGTGAACACGCGCACGCAGACGCCCCGCTTCTGCGGGCTCACCTGCAGCGCGGGACTCTTGGTCTTCGTGACGATCTTCTTGCGTCCCTGGCGAACGAGCTGACTGATAGTCGGCATAAATCCAAAACGCACGCAAAAGGCACGGGAGTGTCTCGAGAAATGACTCCCGACCCCGTACAACGTTGTTCCAAGCCTGAAGCGCAGCGGCGCTGGCGCCTGAAACGAATCCCCTATCTGTGTGATGCGCGAGAGCGAATGGCTTGTGCCTGCCGGATTCGCCCGCGAAGTTGGCAAGCGCGCGCCGCAAGGCGCCCGCGCAGCCAACTCTGTGCGGTTGAGGCTAGATAGGGTGTCCTAGCCCCAAGAGAACCTGACGAATATAGCATGCGGTTGAGAAACCGCGCAACGGTCTGGTGCGACGGACTTTAGGTGGTCAGACTGTTTTCACACGCGCGCCCTGAGGCGCGCTGAGGCTGCGCTCGAGTTCGGCGACCACGCCGGCGGGTGGGTTCTCGACCCCGATCAGAATCTTTCCGTCGGTGACTTCGGGGTCATAAAGAGTACGTCCGCGCGTCGGCAGCAGCGCCGTAATGATGAGCGTCAGCGTGGTGGCTGTGATCGCGCCGAGCATCGTTAACTCGAAGATAATAATAAGGTTAGGCCACCACGCGAAAATCGGCAGGCCGCCGACGTTCATTGCCCAGCTATGCTCGGTCACGTACGCCAGGGCGAAGGCGGTGGACATACCGATCAGCCCGCCTAGACACGCGAACCACCACATATAGGTGGCCTTGTCGAGGTTCCCGAACTCGAACTCTTCCATCGGCTGAGCTGTCAGCACCGTGATGTCGGCCGGGGCGATACCGGCCGCGCGCAACCGGTTGAAGGCCTGCTGCGCTGACTGACCGTCGTCGGTACAAGCCGTAGACAGCCTTCACAGCTTGAGGTCTCCCAGCCGGTGCTCCTCTGTGGCCGGCGGTATCAGGCTCGGCGACGGATGCTCGCCCGCCTTCAATTCCCAGATCGAAATGATCGGAACCGCCTTCGCGAACAGCACATAGAGCAGGCACATCGCCGCGAACGTGGCTACTGTGATGACGATTTCAACCGGCCGCGGGCTGTAGGTGCCAAAGCTGTACGGCAGGTACTTGTGCGCCAAGCGCCGGCACGATGATCAGGAACCGCTCGAGCCACATGCCGATGACGACCCCGATCGACGCAATCACGCAGCCGGTGATCGTACGGAACCTCCTGATGCCCATGATGATGAGCGGCAACACGAAATTGCAGATCACCATCGTCCAGTACAGCGGCGCGAACGAGCCGCTCTGCGTCCGGCGGAAGACCGTCATTTCCGCCGGGCCATTGCCGTAGTAGGTGACCAGCCGTTCGTTGAAGACGAAATAGCCCCAGAGCAGCCCCATCACCAGCAGGAGCTTGCCGAGGTTCTCGAAGTGCACCGGGTGCAGGTAATCCTCGAGGTGCAGGAACTTGCGCAGCACGGCCATGGCGATGATGAGCCCGGCGATGCCGCTGAAGATCGCCCCGGCGACGAAGTACGGGCCGAAGATCGTCGTATTCCACATCGGCACCGGCGCCATCGAGAAGTCGAACGACACGATGGTGTGGACGGAGACCGCCACGGGGATGATGGCGATCGCCATGATCTGCATCGCCGTCTCCAGCCGGTGCCACTGCTTCGGCGTGCCCCGCCAGCCCAGGGCCAGCAGCGTGTAGATCCGCCGCCGCAGTCCCACTGACTTGTCGCGAACGACCGCGAAGTCCGGGACCATCGGCATGATCAGGAACAGCAGGCTGCCGGTCAGGTAGGTATTGATCGCGAAGAAGTCCCACACCAGCGGCGATCGGAAGTTGGGCCAGATCAGCCGTTCGCTCGGGTAGGGAAACAACCAGAAGGCGAGCCATGGCCGGCCAAGGTGAATGATCGGAAACATCGCGCCGATGAGCAGCGCAAACGTCGTGATCACCTCGGCGCAGCGTGTCACGGGACGACGCCACCCGGCGTTCACCAGCCGCAGAATCGCCGAGATCAGCGTGCCGGCGTGGCTGATGCCGATCCAGAAGACGAAGTTGGTGACGTAGAAACCCCAGTACACCGGCCAGCGGATTCCGGAAATGCCGAAGCCGAAGTACATCTGGCTGACCCAGGCCACCAGCCCCGCGACCACGAAGAAACCGAAAAAAGCGACCAGCAGGTAAAACCGCCACGACGTCAGCAGCAGCGGCCGCAGCAGGTCGGCGTTGATCCGGGCTCCACTCGGGTGCGTCATGTCTGCGTCTGCCGGGAAAGGTATACGACGCCCGGCTGAGTGCCGAGGTCCTCGAGCAGGAGGGTGCCGCGCGGCGAGCGTGAGAGCCGCGACACCTCGCTGTTCGGATCGTCCACGTCACCGAACACCAGCGCCCGCGCGCCGCAGGCCTGCGCACACGCCGGCTTGATCTCGCCGTCCTGGACCTGGCGTCCGTCGGCCTTCGCCTGGATCATCGCGCCCTTGATGCGCTGCACGCAGAACGTGCACTTCTCCATCACGCCGACTGCACGAAGCGAGACGTCCGGGTTCAACTGCAGTTGCAGCGGCTTCTCCCAGGACGGGTTGAAGAAGTCGAAGAACCGCACGTTGTACGGGCAGGCGTTGGCACAGTAGCGGGTGCCGATGCAACGGTTGTAGACCTGCGCGTTCAGGCCGTCTTCCGTGTGGTGGCTCGCGTAGGTCGGACACACCGGCTCGCACGGGGCGTTGTCGCACTGCTGGCACATCACCGGGCGGAACTTCAACCGGACGTCCGGGAAATCGCCTTCCCAGTAGCGCTCCACGCGCAGCCAGTGCTTGGCGCGGCCGATCGCGGCCTGTTCAGGCCCGACCGTCGAAATGTTGTTCTCGGCGTGACAGGCCACGACGCAGCCGCCGCAACCGGTGCAGCGATCGAGGTCCGCCGCCATTCCCCACTGTGGCATCTACCGGTGCTCCTCGAGGTGTTCGCGCATGCCGCCGGCGAACAGGATCAGCCGGCCGTCGGGCGGACCGACACGGGCAACCCGCACGCGCGTCGCGGCCCACGCCAGCGCACCCGTGGTCTTTTCGGTGACCGGGCCGAGCAGATCCACGGGACTCGCGCCGCGTCCGCTCGCATAGCGTGTGTAGGTGCGATGGCCCTGCCCTGCCGGCATGGCGATCACGTCCGGCGCGATGCCGGGCGAGATGACAGCGCCCGCCTGCACTTTGCCGTGACCGGACGTCACTTCGACGACGTCGCCCTGGGCGATCCCTAGCTTCTCCGCGGTCGCCGGATTGATCTCCACCCAGCTGCTCCACATCCCGGACGTCAACGGATCGGGCATTTCCTGCAGCCACGGCAGGTGCGCCAGCGACCCGTCGAGGAACTGGTTCGAGGGATACGGCAGGAAGTAGAACGGATACTGGGCGGCGTCGCCGTCGAACTGGGGTTCGGCGAACGCGGCCGGCGCCGAGGCCCCGGCTGGAGGCGCAGCCGATGCAGCGAGGCCACCCGGCAGCGTGCCGGACCACATGCCCTTCGCCTGCGCGTCGGTCCACGCATCGACGTCGGCGCTCGGAGCCGGGAGCGCGGCGAAGGTCGCGCCGAGCATCTCGTCGAAGGTCTGCCACGGCAACCCGAGTGGACGCCGCAGCGTGCGCCCGATCTCGAGCAGCACGTCCGGCGTCGCCCGCGTCTGGTGCAGCGGACGCATCGTCGGCGGCGCCACGCTGGCCACGGCCGTCAACGAACCCGACTCGGGAATCGCCTCACTCCACGATTCGAGGAACGAGTGATCCGGCAGGATCAGATCCGCCAGCGCCGTCGTCTCGTCGAGGAAACTGCTGAAGCTGACGATGTACGGGATCTTCCCGAAGGCGTCGCGCACGCGCCACGCTGGAGGCGTCGTGAAAACCGGATTCGCGCCATCGACCATGAGAACCTGCGGCGAGGCGGTGCCGGCGATGACGTCAGCCGCAAACTGGCCGAGTGCCGGGGCCGGCGTGCCTGCGGCGCCGCCGGCCTTGGCGGCCGCCGCGACGTCGAGCTGCGGCGTGAACGACACCCCGCCCGGCTGATCGACCGCGCCGACGAGCGCGTTGAGCGCATTGACGGCAAGCGCTGTGAACAGGCTGTTCGAATGCGCCAGCGCCGGACCACCGACGATGGCGACCGATGGCCGTGTTTCAGCAAACTGACGCGCGAGCCGGTCGATGCGGGCGGCGGAGACGCCAGTGATCCGTTCCACGTCCGCGGCGGCGTAGCTGGCGAGCCCGCCGTTCCACCCGTCGACTAGCGCTCCGGCGCGGCCGGCGCCCGAGGCCGGACGCAGCTGGCCGTCCACGATCGTCTTGGCGATGCCGAGCGCCAGCACGCCTTCGGTACCGGGCTTCACCGGCACCCACTCGTCGGCGCTCGCGCCCGTCTGCGACATGCGCGATTCCACCTGTGCGAACGCGCCGCGAATCCCGGGGCGTCCCTGCCGCATCAGGCCATAGCCGACGTTCTGCGCGACCGGCGAATTCCAGGTGCCGAGAAAATCGGCGCCGAAGCTGAGGACGAAGCGAGCGTTGGCGAGGTCGAACGTCGGCAACTGTTCCCGGCCAAAGCTCAGCGCGTTCGCCCGCCGCAGGACGTCATCGCCAAAGAGATCGAACGTCATCGGCGCCGGCGCGCCAAAGCGCCCGAGGAACTGATGCAACACGGCAGCGCGGTGGCCACGGCCCCCGCGGCTGATAGCCGCGACTGCGCGCGGATTGCCTTCGAGCGCATCGAGCTTGGCGACCACCTCAGCGAGCGCGTTCTCCCAGGTAATCGCGTCGTATCGACCCTGGCCGCGATCGCCCGAACGCTTGAGAGGCTGGGTGATTCGATCAGGGTGGTAAGTAATCTGAATGGCCGCCTGTCCGCGTGGGCACAAGCCGCCACGGTTTACCGGGTGATCAGGTGCGCCTTCCAGCTTTTTCGCCGCCGCAATCCGCACCACGCCGGTCTGGCCGTTGCGCACCACGTCGGCATCCGCGTCCATGACGCGAACAGTCAAGCCGCAGCCGGCCTGGCAGAGCGGGCAGACGCTCGGCTTCCAGGTGGCTACGCCCGGGATGATGTCTTCGTCGGGGACGAACCGGATCAGCTGGTTTTCGGGGTTGCCGCAGCTGGCAAGCGTTGCGCTGGTGCCGGTGATTGCGGTGAGCTTGATAAAGGAGCGGCGGTCCATCGGTCGGCTAGAAATGACAGGTCAGGCAGTCGATCGGTGCTTTGCGTTCGTTATGGCAGTTCACGCAGAAGCCCATCGTGTGTTCGACATTCCGCTGCGCCACCGTCTGCTCGCCGACGTTGCCGTGACAGGTCGCGCACTCGACCTTGGCGCGGACGTGGGGCGCATGGTTGAACTTCACATTGTCGTCGTTGGAAAAGCCGTAGACCCGCTGCCAGGCAAGGTCGATCCCCATCTCGTTCATCTTGGTGATCTGCTGGATTCGCGGGCGATCGGTGGCGATCGCGGCGTGGCAGATCATGCAGGTGCGAAGACCGGGGATGCCTGCCACCGGGCCCTTGTCGACCCCCTCGTGACAGAACTCGCAGGCGATTTCCTTGCCGACGTGGATGTTGTGTGGAAACTCGATGGGCTGAGTGGGCTCGGGCCGGCGGTTCAGGAAATCGTCAAGCGCTGCGCGCATCGTCGGGCGCATCGTGGTGTAGACGCCGGTGGACTGGCCGGGAAGCGGTGCCGCCGACGCCTCGAGGCTGGATGGCTCAGGCTCGAACAGGCGGCAGCCGGCGCTCGCAGCCAGCGCTGCGACGCACACAACCAGAATCCCGGCGAAGTGTCTGGGAAGGCGCAGCGTAGCCTCTCCGTTAGCGCTTGGCGTCCTTCGGACCGAGGCTGCGGAGGAAATTAATGATGTGCCACATATCCTGGTCCGGCATCTTGCCCTTGAACGCGACCATCTTCGAGGTGGTGCCGGCGCCGTTCTGGATGACGTTAAAGATATCGCCATCGGTGGCGCCACGGTCCCACTTCGCGTCGGTCAGATCCGCCGGGTCGGAGTCCTTCGGCGCGAGCGGTCCATCGCCTTTGCCGGTAACGCCGTGGCAGAACGCACAGTATTTCTTGTACGCGGCTGCGCCCGCGGTGATCGATACCGGGGTCGAGGCCACGGGATTCTTCACGGTCTTGGCCGCCGGCGCGGCCGCGCCCGGCGACTGGGCCTGGGCCGTGATGGCGATCAGGAACATCGCCAAGGCGAGGGCAACTCCGCTCACGAACAGTCTCGACACGCGATCCATCCCGCGACTCCCTGTAATGTGGGGGAAACTGGAGGAATGTTGACACACGCTCGACGCGCGGCGCAACTGATTCCCGCATCGGCGTGGCGCAACTCTGACAATCGCTTCAGGATCCGGCCGGCAGGCGTCGTTCGCCGGCTCGCCGCGCTGACGCTGATCGTCACAAGCGCGTGTGCGCCCGCGTTCGTCGACACGTTTCCTTCCTCACCTGTCGCAGTGGCCGCCGTCACGTGGAACACACACGGCGGACGCGGCGATCTTGCTCGCCTTATTGTCGACCTCGAGCAGGGACGGCTGTCGCCGCGGCCCGCTGCGTTCGTCCTCATGCTTCAAGAGACCGCGAAAGACGAACTCGAGGCAATCGCCGTCCCACGACGCTGGTCCACAGGCTTCGTCGCGGTCAGGGGCGTCGAAGCTGCCCTGCGTGGTAATGGCATCGTGTCGAGCGTCGCGCTGACGAGTCCGCGCGTTGTGCCGCTGCCACGCGAGCGCCAGTCGCGAGCGGCGGCGACCGCGCGAATCGACGTCGGCGGCCACGAGTTCTTTGTCGCGTCGGTCCACCTCGAGAACCGCGTCAGCTGGTGGCGGGGCGGCCTGCTCAGCGAGAACGCGCGACACCACCAGGTTGACGGCCTGCTGCGCGCGCTGCCGGCTGACACTCCCGGAATGCTCGGCGGGGATCTGAATACGTGGCTGGGGCCGAACGAACCGGCGTGGCGCGCGCTCAGCCGGCGGTTCACCGACACGCCCGACTGGCCCAGGTCGCCGACGTTTGCCAATCGACTCGTCCTGGATCACCTCTTGATGGATCTTCCTGATGGCTGGCGTGTGACGAGGCGGGTCCTGAACGATGACTACGGGTCGGACCACCACCCGGTGCTCGCTCTGGTGGTCGGCCCGGAAGCCTGAAGGCTTCCGGCTACCATCGCCGGTAGCCGGAGACCTTTAGGTCTCCGTTTCAATGCGTCATCGCTGGCGTAGTGTCCGCCTTTAGGCGGACCTCAATGCGTCATCGCGTGGAGCATTACGTCGATGCCGAGCGCATACCCATTGGGCGAGAACTGATAAAAGAAGGCCGGATCCTCCCCTTCGCGCTCCCACGAATCGGCGACGTCGGTGTTGTGGGTCATCAGCACCATGATGCGGCCGTGCGTGTCGCGGATGGCGCGCAGGTGCACGTCGGTGCTGTCGGAGCCGCGCTCGGAGGTTGACTGCCCGTCGACGCCGCGCCAGAACTGGATGTTGGTGATCTGCGGCACGTGCGTCACCTCGAACATGCTCTTCAACATGGGATCCGAGAGCGGCACGTCAGCGATGGGATAGGTCGCCGGATCGAGCACCTTCGCAATCTCGGTCGACCACTGCCGCCACGCGAGCGTGCCCCAGAAGTCGTCCACCCACAGGAAGCCGCCCTTGAGCAGGTAGGTGCGCAGGCGATCGATCTCCTCGGGCCTGAACCCGAGCGATCCCACATCAGACGCCACAGTCAACGGACAGTTGAACAGCGCGTCATCGGTGAGCCTGACGACAAAATGATTCGGCTGCCCCTCGTGGTCACGGCTCACGCGCGTCTTCGTGAGCTCGGAGAGCCGCGTCGTCAGATTGATTTCAGCGTAGGGATAGTCGGTCTGCCAGCCGATGCCCATTGGCTCGACCCGCACGCTGCGGTAGGCAAGACGGCAAACGACAAAGGCGCCGTCGGGCATCTGCGGCGGGGCATACCGCGCCGGCAGGCTCCCCTCGCGGAACCGGAATCCCTGGCCGTACGCAGCGGCCGCCAGGATCGTCAATGCCGCCGCTGCTGCGACGGCTACCATGCATGCCGGCCGCGCCGCCTTCATAAGTACGAGTCTACTGCAGTCCCCCGCGATGCAATGCGCCGGCCACCCTGCGCGGTGTATGCTCCGAGGAGATGCCCCGTCCCTCCTGGCGGGTTCGTGCGACGCTGGCGGTGGTGGCCGTCGGCCTCCTGGCGGCCGGTGCCGACGCGCAGTTCCGCGGCCGGTTTGCCCCGCGCCTCGCCACGCCCGAGGACTACGACGGCTCGTTCCATTTCTGTCGAGGCTGGTTCCGCAGCGGGTTCGGCGGCGACGGCGGCGGCTGGGCCGCCGACTATCCGTGGGCGGATATCAACCTGTCGATACGTCTCGGCGAAATGACGAAGGCCACCGTCAGCAAGGATTCGACCGGCGATCCCAAGCCGCTGATCATGCGGTTGTCGGACCCGACGATCTACCAGTGCGGCTTCGTGATGATGACCGAAGTCGGCTCGATCGTGATCGACGAGGCGGAAGCCAAGAACCTGCGCAACTATTTGCTCAAGGGCGGCTTCCTGTGGGTCGACGATTTCTGGGGTACCAACGCCTGGAACCACTGGGCGGGACAGATCCGCAAGGTATTTCCGCCGAACGAGTACCCGATTGAGGATCTGCCCCCCGACCACCCGCTCTTCAACGTGCAGTTCCGGGTGGCCAAGACGCCGCAGATCACCAACATCGGCTTCTGGCTCGGCACCGGCCAGACGTCAGAGCGCGGCAACGACAGCGCGGTCGTTCATACCCGGGCGATCAGCGATCGCGATGGACGCGTGATGGTGTTGATGACGCACAACACCGACTTCGGCGATTCGTGGGAACGCGAAGCCGAGGATCCGAGCTTCTTCTACAAGTTCGCCGCCGACGGATATGCGTTCGGGATCAACGTGGTCCTGTACGCGATGACGCATTGAACTGGTCCGGCTGAAGCCGGACACTACGCGACGACGACGACGGACGACGGACGACGGACGACGGACGACGGACGACTGCGACTGGCGACTGGCGTAGTGTCCGCCTTCAGGCGGACCTGAACAGCGCCGCAACGTCCGGCTTCACCACCTTCCCCATCGCATTGCGCGGCAGCGCTTTCACCACGCGCAGGGCACGCGGCACTTTGTAGGGCGCCAGGTGCTCCTTCGCCCACTGCTGGAGATCCGCGAGCGACAACCCGCCGGCGGCGTCAAGCTCCACGGCCGCCGCGACGCGTTCGCCCCATTCCGGGTCAGCCAGCCCCACGACCGCGCATTCGGCGATCGCGGGATGCCGGCGCAGCACCTCCTCGATCTCGAGGGCCGATACCTTGAAGCCACCGGTCTTGATGATGTCCACGGCTGTGCGGCCGAGCAGCCGGTAGGCGCCGCGCTCGATCACGGCCATATCGCCGGTTCGAAACCACCCATCGCGGAAAGCGGCGCGGGTCTCGTCGGGCCGTTGCCAATACTCGCCGAATACGCCTGGCCCGCGAACCTCGATCTCTCCGGCGGCGCCTTCCGCCACCTCGTGACCTGATTCATCAACCAGCCGGACATCCACTCCCGGCAGCGGCTGGCCCACGACACCGGGCCGTCGTTCACCGCGGAGCGGATTCGACAGCGCCATGCCGATCTCGGTCATGCCGTAGCGCTCGAGCAGCGTGTGCCCGGTGATGTCGCGCCAGCGCTCCAGTGTCTGCACAGGCAGCGCCGCAGATCCGGACATCATCAACCTGGCGCGGCGCGCCCCCTGCGACCACGAACGCTTCACCTCCACCGGAGCCGCGTCCCAGGCCGCAATCAGGCGGTGATACATGGTCGGCACCGCGGTAAACACCGTGACTTCCCCTGACGCCAGCCGGTGCCAGACCGTCGCGGTATCGAACGCGGCGAGGATTTCGCAGGTCGCAAAGACGGCCAGCGCCGAACCGAGACCGTTGACGATGCCGTGAACGTGGTGAAGGGGCAGCGCCAGCAGCAGCCGATCCGCCGGCGTCCATTCCCACGCTTCGACGAGCGAGGCGATCTGTGCGCCGATGGTCGCGTGCGTCGTCACGACCCCCTTCGGCCGGGCCGTCGTGCCGCTGGTGTAAATGATCATCGCCCTGCGCGGGGCGCCGAGATGCGGCAGCAGGGGCGCCTCCGCCCCGGCCATCAGCGCGTCTGCCGCCATGAACCGCGTGCCGGCGGCAGCCGCAATCGGGGCAAGGACGGCGGCCGATGACGCGTCCGCCACGACGACCGCGGCGCCCGAATCACGAATCACGTATTCGAGCTCGGGCGGTGGATGCGAGACGGCCAGCGGCACGGCCACGCCGCCGGCCCGCCAGATGCCACGCTGGACGGCGACGTACTCGAAGCCCGGCTGGACGAAGAATGCCACTCGCGCCTGGTCGAGGTCGACGCCGCCGTCGAGCAGCGCGCCGGCGGCGCGTCTCGACGCGCGATCGACGTCGCCGTAACTGTACGTGCGGCCGTCGGCGACGACCGCAACGCGCGTATCATTCACACATGTCTCTCATCGAACCGGGCAAGAAGGCCCCCACTTTCGCCTTGAAGGATCAGCACGGCAAGACCCACCGGCTGTCCGACTATGCCGGACGTTCCCTGATTCTCTACTTCTATCCGAAGGACGACACGCCCGGTTGCACAAAGGAGTCGTGCGATTTCCAGTCGAGCTTGCCGCGGCTGAAGCCGCGAAACGCGGCGGTGCTCGGCGTCAGCATCCTCGACGAACAAAGCAAGGCGAAGTTCGCGGACAAGTACGGCCTGTCATTCCCCCTGCTCGCCGACGCCGACCACGAAGTGGCGGAGAAGTACGGCGTGTGGCAGGAGAAGAAGAACTACGGAAAGTCCTACATGGGCATCGTCCGGACGACTTACCTGATCGGACCTGACGGCAAGGTCGTCGAGCGATGGGACAACGTCAAGGTCGATGGTCACGCGGACGCCGTTGCCGCGGCCCTGCCCTGAATCAGTCAGCCGCCGGCGGATCGCCCTTTCGCAGCCGCTCCCTCGCCTTCTCCACGTCGCGGTGAAAGACGAACAGTCGATCGGCGTTGCCGTCGGGGTCGGTGAAGTTGAACTGCCGGCCCTTCGGCAGCTTCACGTTCAGGTTCTTCTCCAGATAGTCGACCTGGAACGTCTCCAGGTCAACCAGCGATGCCGTGAACACGTCGTCGCGATTCGACGTGTCGTAACGCAGTCCCTGCGGCGTGGCGACCAGCCGTCCGCGACATGAACCGATGCGGTGCCGATGGATCACGTCCAGCGAGGCGTCGAGGCGCACCTCCCTGAACTTGATCAAGATGTTGCGCTGGCCCGGCGCGACGTCGATAGTTTGCGCATAGCTTTCGAAACCCGCCGCCGACACGTTGAGCTGGTGGCTGCCCGGGGTTATGTTCTCGGCCACTACAGGCGCTGCGCCGACGAACTGGCGGTCGAGGAATACCTGGGCACCAGCGACATCGACCTCGATGCGAAGGCGGCCGACGGTTGGAGCCTCTTCGACTGCCGGCGCCGGGGCTTCTTCCGCGGCCGCCTCAGTCACCGGTTTCGCCGCCGGCCGGAGGGGCCGTTCGCGTGCTACAGACTCGTCGACCGCCACGCGCGGCTTCGGGGCCGCCGCAGCCACCGGAGCGGGCGCCTCAACGGGTCCGCCGGTTTCGGGAGTTGGAGGCCGCAGGACGACGAACGCCGCTACGGCCACAGCGCCTGCGGCAACGGCCGCGATCACTGCAGCTCGATTGTTCATTGCTCGATTTCCCTCGCGATACCCTGAGCAACGTCGAAGGGCACGGCCGCCAATCTTATCCCAGCACCCGCTCGTACACCGCAAGGTCCGCTGCTGAAAAGCAGCAGAACGTGACGTCGCGGATCGCTGTTCCTTCGACGTGCGCGCGAACCGTGGCCACCGCGAGCGGTGCGGCTTGCTCTATTGGATAACCGTACACCCCCGTACTGATCGAAGGAAACGCGATCGACCCGAGGTGATGGGCCGCCGCGATCTCGATCGCGCGGCGGTAGCACGACGCCAGCAGGTCGGACTCCCCATTTTTCCCGCCGTGCCAGACGGGACCGACGGCGTGGATCACACGTTTCGCGGGCAGCCGATACCCGCCCGTGATCTTCGCGTCGCCGGTTGCGCATCCGCCCAGGCTGCGGCACTCGGCCAGCAGCTGCGGTCCCGCCGCTCGGTGGATGGCGCCATCGACGCCGCCACCGCCCAGCAGCGAGGTATTGGCCGCATTGACAATGGCGTCGACCGCGAGGGTCGTGATGTCAGCGTGGAGCGCGCGAATCTCGACTGGCATGCGCAAACCGGTGATCATGCGCGAACACGATCGCCTGCGCCCGCGTCCACACACCCAGCTTGTCGAAGATGTTGGAGACGTGGTTGCGGACGGTCTTGTCGCTGATTGAGAGCCGCTCGGCGATCCCGGCGTTCCCCAGCCCCTCGGCGATCAGCGCCAGGATATCGCGCTCGCGCGCCGAGAGCGCGGCAAACGCCGGATCCTCGCCCGCCGCGGGCGAAGCCGTCATCCCCATGAACTCGAGAATCGCGTCGCAGAACCGCGCCCAGGCCGGTTCATGCGCGAGCAGGATGTGGTTTCTCGAGTCAAGCTCGACGAACTGCGAATTCGGTATGGCCGCGGCCAGCAGGCGGCCCTGGGACAAAGGGATCGCTGCGTCCTCCCGCGCGTGCAGGATCAGGGTTGGCGCCGCAACCTGAGGTAGCAGATCGACGACGTCGATCTCGGAACGGCTCCTGAACACGTCGGCTGCGGTGTCGCCGGACGCGGTCTTGAGACAGAGGTCGTTGAACCAGGCGATCTGCTCGTCGGACGCATCCGGGACGAAGCGCGAAGTGAAGATCTGGCGGAACACCGGATTGTTGCGGCCCCAGCCGGCCCGCATCAGTTCGGTAATCGAGTCATATACGCGCGCCTCGCCGGGGTCGTTCCGGCGGGTCCACCCCTGGGCGTAGGCGCCGTACAGGATCAGGCGCGAGACCCGTTCGGGATGGCGAACGGCGTAGCGGACGCACTGCGCCCCACCCTGCGAGATGCCGAGCAGCGTGAAGGGCGTTCGACAGTCGGCTGCTTCAATCACCGCTTCCAGATCGGCCAGCTGCCGGTCGAACGACAGATCCGAAGTGTTCCAGTCGGTCATCCCGCAGCCGCGCTCGTCGTAGCGCACGAACCGGAAGTGTCCGGAAAAGAACTGCATCCAGTGATGCCAGACCGGACTCTCCCACTCGTATTCGAGATGGGTCAGCCAGTTCGCCGCCTTGACGATGGTGGGGCCGGCGCCGGCCTCGGCCCACGCCAGCCGGAGACCGTCGCTCGCTCTCAGGAAACGGATGCGCTGGGAGGACATTTGTCCCATTGGCTGCCCCGGATTCTAGCTCCGGCGGCAAAAACCGGGACAGAGTTCCCATGGCCGAGTTCACCCCGCCACCGGAGACTACCTGCGGAGGGGAATGACATGGCAAAGCGGATTCTGTTCTTCGTGTATGGCGTGGTGTGTTATCTGGCGTTTCTCGGGACCTTCCTGTACGCCATCGGGTTCATCGGCGGTTTCGCCGTGCCCACCACCCTCGACGGACCGGCGACCGAGCCGTGGCTGCGCGCCCTGGCGATCAACGCGGGACTGCTGGCGCTCTTTGCTGTCCAGCACAGCGTGATGGCCCGCAAATGGTTCAAGCAGCGGTGGACCCGCATCGTCCCGACGCCGGTCGAGCGATCGACCTACGTCCTCTTCTCGAGCCTCGCGCTGCTCGTGCTGTTCTGGCAGTGGCGCCCGATGGGCGGCGAGGTGTGGGCGATCGACAGCGGGCCGGCCGCACTCGCGCTGCGCGGGCTGTTTGCCTTCGGCTGGGGGCTGGTCCTGCTCTCGACGTTCCTGATCGACCACTTCGACCTGTTCGGACTGCGACAGGTCTGGCTCTACCTCATCGGCAAGCCGTACAGCGCGAGAAGCTTCGCAACCCCCGGTCCCTACCGGCTGGTCCGTCATCCGCTTTACGTCGGCTGGCTCTTCGCGTTCTGGATGACGCCGACGATGACGGCCGCGCACCTGGTGTTCGCGGTGGCGACCAGCGTCTACATCCTGCTCGCGATCCAGTTCGAGGAGCACGACATGGTGCGCGAGTTCGGCGACACCTACGAGAACTACCGGCGCCGCGTGCCGATGCTGGTGCCGTTCACGGCCGGGGGAGGATCGCAACCGCGCGCAGCGGCGCCCCGCTCCCCCCTCCAATCTTCATCGGCAGCGCCACAATCGACGCGCCTCTGAGCGGGAGCCGTTCGAGCGCCGCCAGGTTCTCGAACGCCGGGATGTTGCGTTCGAACAGCGCGCGATGGGTTTCGTAGAGCGTCGACTGGCCGTAGTCGATGCTGGCGGTGTCGATGCCCACTGCCCTGATCGATCGGTTGGCGATCAACCACTTCGCGGCATCGTGGTGCAGCCCGGGGAAATGCAGGTCGCGCACGGCGTCGGCGCCGCGCGCGGCCGTGCCAAGGTAGCGGGCGGCATCGGGCCATCGGCGCGAAAATCCAGTACGAAAAAGGACGATCGCATCCGCCGGAATCGGTCCCTGCGCGGCTTCCGCCGCCGTGATGTCGTCAACGCCGATCCGGTAGTCGGCATCGGCATCAGCCCGGGCAACGACGTCGATCACGACCGCGGCGCCGAAGAACCGCTCGATCGGGATCTGATCGACCGCCTGCGCGCCCTGGGAAAAATGCAGCGGGGCGTCGAGGTGCGTGCCGCCATGTTCGGCGCTGAAGAAATTGTTCGACGCGTAGTAGTAGCCGCCGGGTGTGATTCCGTCTGCAGTCTTTTCCAGCCTGAACGGATCGGATGTCGGCCAGAACACCGTCGTCTGGTCGTAGGTGTGGGAGAGATCGACGAGTTCGCCGGCCGGGAATGCAGCGGGTTCGAGGGCGGGCTGCGAACAGCCGGCGGCGAGCAGCGCGGCAACGACGACAAGGAGGGCGCGCATCATCAACGGCGCCGGCCCGCGGCAATGGCGGCAAGCGAACCGCCGGCAATGACACCGCAGGCCAGCATGCCCACAGTGTCAACGAGACGAAGTCCGCGGGAGAAGAGAATGATGCCTGCCAGCGCAGCAATCAGCAAGACAACAGGGATCCGGCGGCTATCCAATCTGCCATAGAAGATACGCTGCCAGGCCCGATCCGACAACGGCGGCGCCGTACGACGCCACCGCGATGACCTCGTTCAGGTGCTTGATCTGCAGACCGTCGTAGAGCGTGTGCCGGAACCGGTGCGCCCAGTGAAAGAGCGACAGCGCGCACAGCGAGAACATGACGAGGCGCATGATCGGGTTCGCCATCAGCCCGGTTATCTGCTCGTAGGTGGGTGGCGTCACCCACCCGAGCGGAAACGCGATGCCGAACATCAGGATGAGCGCCGGCATCAGCATGCCCGAGATCATGCCGCCGGCGCTGAACAGCATCCACAGCAGCGGTTCAGGGTGTCGTTTGATCATCACGCCCTCACCAGCAGCCAGATGACGGCGATCGAGGCGCCGACCCAGGCTGCGTAATGACCGATGAGCACGAGCCGCCCCGGGACTCTCGTGTGCCCAAGATGGACAACCAGCGCCTGTGGGGCGGCATCGAAAAACGTGATGGCATGGAACACAATCAGCGCGAAGCTGACGACGTTCAGCGTGATCATCCAGGGCGAGGCCGACCAGGCGAGGAACTGCGCGTAGGCGACGGGCCCGTCGACCACGGCGGCAATCAGCAGCAGGAGGTAGACGGCGAACCACCCGACGAAGAGGCAGGTGCTCTCGCGCAGGATGAACGCGAAATACGACGGTTTCTCGAGCCACCAGTAGGTCGAAACGTGCCGGCGCAGCCAGCGCGGGTGGTAATCGGTGTAGAGATCACCGTGATGCATTGCCTGCATTACGCCCCCCTTGGCAGGAAGAACGACTTCACCGACTCGAGCGCCGCCGTCAGCTTGTAGCGCTGGATGGCGCCTGCGGGATCGACGTGCTTGGGACATACCTTCGTGCACTCGCCCACGAACGTACAGCCCCAGATGCCCTGGTGCTCCGACAACACTTCCATCCGTTCTCCGGATCCCTGGTCACGGTTGTCCAGGTTGTATCGCTGCGCCAGCGCGATCGCCGCGGGACCGAGGAACTTCGGATCGAGTCCGTAGATCGGGCACGCGGAGTAGCACAGCATGCAGTTGATGCACATGCTGTACTGCTTGTATTCGTCCATTTCGTCCGGCGTCTGGCGGAACTCGCCGGCTGCCAGCGGGCGCTCCTCGTCGCGCACGATCCACGGCTTCACAGTCACCAGTTTGCGCATGAAGTCGCCGATGTCGACGATCAGATCGCGGATGACGGGAAAATTGCGCAACGGCTCGACCCGGATCGGCCCGGGCGCGTACTCGTGGAGGAAGGTGGCGCAGGTCAGCTTCGGCTCGCCGTTCACCATCATGCCGCAGCTGCCGCAGATGCCCATCCGGCACGACCACCGGTACGCCAGCGTGCCGTCGAGCTGATCCTTGACGTGGTTCAGGCCGTCAAGGATGACCCAGTCCTTCGGGCACGGGACGTCGAACTCGTCGAAGGTGGCCTCAGACTCCTGCTCCGGACGATACCGCGCGATCTGCAACGTGATTCGGTCCGCCATGCGGTGCCTTCTCTCCATAAACCCGCTCGGCCGGGGGCCAGCGGGTAACCGTGACCGGGAGGTAATCGACGCGCGCCGACCCGTCCGCGTTGCGGTAGATCAGCGAATGGGCGAGGTAGCGCACGTCGTCGCGCTTGGGGAAGTCGGTGCGCTGGTGTGCCCCGCGCGATTCTTCACGGCGGGTCGCCGCCGTCACGATCGACTCGGCGACGTCGAGCATGCATGCGAGCTCGAGCGCCGCGATTCGTTCGGTGTTGAACGTCCGGCTGTGGTCTTCGATCATCACGTCGGCATAGCGCTCCTGCAGCCGGCGGATCTCGTCCATCCCCTGCCGGAGCGATGCGCCATCGCGGTAGATGCCGGCGCTCTGCTCCATCGACTTCTGCATCTCGTCGCGCAGGTCGGCCAGGCGTTCCCGCCCCTTCTTGTTCAGCAGGTCGTGTTCGAGCCGGCGGTGTTCGTCGGTTTTCTGCGCCATCACCCGGGGGTTCACCTCGAGGCCGAGCGACGCGTACTCGGCGGCCGCCTTCCCAGCCCGTGCGCCGAACACCAGGCATTCGGTCAGCGAGTTGGACCCCAGCCGGTTCGCGCCGTTGATGCTCACGCACGCCGTCTCGCCGGCCGCGTAGAGACCCGGCAGCGACGTCGCGCCGTTGATGTCGGTATGAACGCCGCCCATCATGTAGTGCACGACGGGCCGCACGGGAATCAGGTCCTTGACGGGATCGAGGTTCTGATACTTGATGCAGAGCTCGCGCACGAACGGGATTTTGGCGTTGATCTTTTTGGCGCCCAGATGGCGCAGGTCGAGATGCACGACATGGCCGTACGGCGTCTCGATCGTCCGTCCCTTCTCGAGCTCCTTCATGAACGCCTGCGACAGCCGATCCCGCGGACCCAGCTCCATCGTCCGCAGCACCGGCTGTGGCTGCGGCGTGCCCAGGTTGTAGTCCTGCAGGTAGCGGTAGCCGTTCTTGTTCAGCATCAACCCGCCTTCGGCCCGCGCCGCCTCGGTGATGAGGATGCCGGTGAATGGCAGCCCGGTCGGGTGGTACTGCAGGAACTCCATGTCCTTCAGCGGCGCGCCGGCGCGATACGCGAGCGCCATGCCGTCGCCGCTCTTGATCGCCGCGTTGGTGGTGAACGGAAACACCTTGCCGCAGCCGCCGGTGCACAGGATGACGGCGCGCGCGGTGATCGCCTCGACCTTGCCTGACTTGAGATCGATCGCCACCACGCCCTGCACACGTCCGTCGTCCACGAGCAGCTTGGTCACGAACCACTCGTCGTAGCGGACGACGCTGGCGTATTTCAGGGAGGTTTGGAAGAGGGTGTGGAGCATGTGGAAGCCGGTCTTGTCAGCGGCAAACCACGTGCGCATCTTTTTCATGCCCCCGAAGGGGCGAACAGCAATCCGTCCGTCGGCCTCCCGGCTCCACGGGCAGCCCCAGTGCTCCAGGCGCAGCAGTTCCTGCGGCGCTTCCTGGACGAAGGCTTCGACCGCATCCTGGTCGCACATCCAGTCGCCGCCGGAGATCGTGTCGTAGGCGTGTTCGTCGAGGCTGTCGTCTGGCGCAATCGCGCCCGCCGCGCCCCCCTCCGCGGAAACCGTATGGCTCCGCATCGGGTAGACCTTCGAGACAACCGCTATGTTGAGCCTGGGATTGGTTTCCGCAATGGCGATCGCCGCCCGGAGTCCCGCTCCGCCGCCGCCGACCAGTACCACGTCATGAGAAGGGGTCACGCCTTGGGTCTCCCTCAGATTTGCGATTTGTGATTGGCGATTGGCGATTCGTGACTGCAATACACAAATCACAAATGGGGTCTATTCAGCCGAGAGCAATTCGTCCACGAGCAGCTTACCGTCGTGGCGCACCACTTTTCTGCTGACGCTTCCGTCGTGATACTCGTGCTGGATGCTCTGGCATCCGCAGGCGTAGAAGGTTTCCATGGTGACCACGACTTCGTCGTCGTGATCCTCGTAGGACTCGCCGTCGCAGAGCTTGCCGCAGGGGGCCTGACGACCCTTGAAGCTGCCGTTTGCGTTCACGCCGCTGCCTCCCCTCTGAAACGAGTTACCCGGGGGAAACGCCGCCGCCGCCAACGAATGACGCAACTCCGGGAACCTTGTTCGGTGGGTGTCCGCGCCTTCCCGGATGCGTCGGACAGGGGCCCAGTCTACGCCCCTCCCCCGCGGGCGGCGCAAGAGGAATTTTCAGGTACGGGAATCAGGAGCCGCCCGGGCCGTTCGGGACACCAGCCCCGCGTGCCAGGCGAGCTGCACCGCGAGGGCTGCGGCCAGCGCCCAACCCAACCCCAGCGATTCGAGTCCGGTCGCCATCACCACGCAAAACAGGCCAAAACCGACGATGGCCTGGAGGTATCCGTTCAGGAACGCCGCCGCGGCGGCGGCCCCTCGCTGCGCATGCGAGAACACCGCGACGATGGTGGTGAGCACGGGGAAGGCGTTGAGGAGACCGCTCCAGGCCGGCCCGAGCCGTCCGGCCAGGCCGGTGAGGGCCACCACGAGCGTGGCGGTGGCGATAAGGCGGACGAGAAGATCGCCCGGCGGGTGCGCCTTTGGCGGAACGAGATCATTCGGCGGGTCCGCCGTCGGCGGAATATGAGGATTGTCCGGCGGGTCCGCCTTCGGCGGAACCCGCCCTACGTACGTCGCGGTACGTAGGCCGGGTTCCGCGGAGCGGACCCGGCTCAACACTCGACGTCCAATGATCGTCGCCGCCACGAGGAGCACCAGGCTCAGCACGAGGCCGGGCTGCAACGCGTAGAGCGCCACGATCACCAGTGCGAACGTAATCCAGCCGATCGCCATGCACGCGTACCAGCGCAGACGCCGGGCGGCCACGGCATATGTCACCGCAAACGCGACCGTGGCAATGAGGCCGGCGAGCGTCGCGTGCGCCGCTCTGGCGGCAAAGGCGTGGCCCTGCTCCAGCGCGTAGAACACAAGCACCGGCCCGGCGACGATCGGGAGTCCCGCCAGCCACCCGCCAACGGCCGGACCCCACCGGCGGACGGCCAGCGTGACGAGCGCCACGAGGCCCGGAACCAGCAGCAGTTTCAGTAAGAGCACCAGAACACGTAGAGGGGCCAGCGGTAGTCGTGGCTCACCGAGGGCCGGCGATCGATGCCTGGCCGCGACGCTGCCTCTAAACGCTGCTCTGGCGGCCACCGCTGCGAATCAGGGCTGGCATACGTGCCCACGTCGAGCACCGGTGCGAAGAACTTCTCCAGGATCAGGTTCTCGCGCCACGCACGGCTCAGGTCGCCTGCGTCCCAGCCGGAGTTCCTTCGCTGGACGTGCCACAGGCCTTCGCTGAGGTACTGATCCTCGCGCCCGAATCGGCGGACCGTCACGGGTGGCTCCGCACGCCACCGATCTGCTCGGTCGCCGGACAGCGCCGTCAGTTGAGCGGAGGTGTACCGCGACACGAACGTCCCGATGTCTGGGTCGCGCACCTCGTATCCGACGTGGACGGTGAAGACGAATGCCGCGAGCAGTGCCAGGGTCGCGGCGGCGCACCACCGTACGCGGGAGGCGGATTCGCCGCCGAGCCTCAGCGTCAGGCGCGCCGGCGGACGGAGACTGATGGCGAAGAGCACGCCGCACAGGCTCGCCGCCGTGTCCAGCAGGATGTCACGCAGCTCGCCGGCGCGTATTGGAACAAACCACTGGAACCACTCGTCAAGGATGCCCGTCGCAATTCCCGCGAGCAGCGGCAGGATGAGGACCGACCCGTCGTCGGCCGGCAACAGCGCCAGGTAGAAAAGGCACGCGAGCAGGCCGTACTCGACGAAGTGGAAGCTTTCGGTGGCGGTCAGCGCGTCGGCGACGACATAGGCGGCGCCGGCGCCGACGCTCAGGGCGAGCGCCGTGAACCTCAGGCGCCGTCTATGGCGAACGCGGGTCGCCGCAACCAGCACGGCGGCGGCAATCGGCAGCGCCGTCGCGGCCAGCCCGATCGAGGGGAAGACCCGGTCTATCGCGATGAATGCCTGCTGGACGACCGGCGCCGAAGCGATGATGGCCGCCGCAGCGGCCATGGCCAGCGCGAGCCGGACCATCAGGACGCGGATGTTACCTCTTCTTTGCGGCCGCCTTCCGCGTCCGCGAGCCGGTCGTGCGCTTCCGCGGCACCTTGGCGCCGGCCTCGCGCGCCTCGGACAACCCGATCGCGATTGCCTGCTTGCGGCTCGTCACTTTTCGTCCTGACCCTCCGCTCCGCAGCGTGCCGCGCTTCCGCTCGTGCATCGCCCGTTCGACCTTCTCACTCGCCTTGCGTCCGTACTTCGCCATGACACCTCCTGAAAACACGAAGGGCACCGAGATTCAATCTCCGTGCCCTTCCCTGTCACGTCGAAGCCGAAGGCGTTACTTGAGGTGTTTGCTGACCAGCTTCGTCATCTCGAACATGTTGACAGTGGACTTGTTGGCGAACACCGCTTTCAGTGTGCTGTCAGCCTTGATCATCCGCTTGTTCTTCGCATCCTGCAGCTTGTTCTTCTTGATGTACACCCACAGCCGCTTCGTCACTTCGGTGCGCGGGATCGGCTTCGAACCCACCACCTCGGCGAGCGCGGCGCTCGGCGTAACCGGTTTCATGAACGCGGCGTTCGGCTTGCGGGCTGCGGCTTTCTTGGCTTTCTTTGCCATCGGTATCGGTGTCCTTTCGAGACGTGAAGTCGGTAGTGTCGAGTGGTGAGGAAATGTCGGTCACATAGTAACGCCGAATCAATGCGTGGCCTGGAAATCTTCGTAGCTGCCCGAGCCGTACACGACCGCCCCGCCGACCATGGTGAGCACGGATTCGATGCGGCCGATCTCGGCGACCGGCACCGTCATATAGTCGCGCGACAGCACCGCCAGGTCGGCCATCTTGCCCACCTCGAGCGTGCCGCGCTGGCGTTCGTCGTGCGAAACCCAGGCGCTGCCGGCCGTGTAAAAGCGAAGCGCATCGGCGCGTGTCGGCGTCTCAGCCGGTCCGCGAAGCGGCGATCCCGCCGCATTGCGACCGTCGAGGAACCACTGCAGCACTGTGAAGGGGTTATATGTCGAGACGCGGTGGGCGTCGGTTCCCGCACCGATCGTCACACCGATACTCTTCCCGGTGACCACAGGCGGCATCCTGCTGACGTCGCCTTCGCGTTTCGCGGCGTCGGCGGCGGTGTTGTACATCGCGTCCTGTACCGTCCAGCCGATGCCCAGCACCTTCATGCGCCGCAGCGTTGCGGGAGACGCGTCATTCAGGTGGGCAATCGTCCACCGGAGCGGGGTGATCGGAAACTCCGCGTTGACCCGCTCCCAGATCCCGAGCAGCTCGTCGATATTTTCGTCGCCGTTCCAGTGCATCGTCACGGTCAGACCGCGCCCGGCCGCCCACCGCACGATCTCGTAGTACCTGGCCTTGTCCTGCTCCGGCCGCTTGCCGCTGACGCCGTTCATCGCCCAGGTGATCCGCTCGCCGATGCCGTTGAACTTGAGCATGTCGTCGCCGAACCCCTGCGGCATCATCGCCAGGTAGTTCTGGTATTCCGCGAATTCAGACCCGTCAGTCATGCCGCACAGGCTGTATGCCACGCGGATCGTCAGCTCGTGGTCGCGCCACACCTTGAAGAGCGCCTGGTACTCTCGCGGCGTCATGTTGTTGCCGCCCGGATCGACGACGCCGGTGAGGCCAAGACGATTGAGTTCGCGGAAGAACAGCTTCGTGCCGGCGACCTGCTGCTCAAAGGAGGGCTTTGGCAGCCGCTCGAACAGCTCGACGAGGTTGCCGGTCACGGCCCCGGTCAGCGCGCCCGCGGTATCTCTTTCAAGGTGATTCTGCCGCGGCAGGTCCGCGTCGGTGGTGATGTTGAGCGCCTGCATCGCCAGCGGCGTCATCATCGCCCACCCGTACGCCAGCTGGACGTAGACCGGGTGATTGGGCGCGGCCGCGACCAGTTCCGCCTGCGTCGGCCGGCGGCGCTCCGGAAAGGCATCGAGCGTGGCCGGCGGCGTCACCACCACGAGCCAGCTTCCGGGTGCGGCGGCCTGGGCGGCGCGGCGAAGACGCGACAGCGCATCCGACAGCGACGCCGCCCCGATCCAGTTGACCTCGGTGGCAAAGCTGAGCGCTGCCCGGGTGGCATGCAGGTGCGAATCGATCAGGCCGGGAATGACCGTGCGGCCCCCCATGTCAATCGTGCGCGTGCGCGGTCCCGCCAGCTTCCGAATGTCGGTCGTACGTCCGACCGCCATGATGCGGCCCTCGCGGACGGCCACCGCTTCCTGCTGCGAAAAGCCGGCGTCAACGGTGAGCACTTTGCCGTTGATGAGGATCGTGTCGGCCTGCTGCCCGGATGCCGGTGCCGCCAGGGCCAGCGCCGCCACCAGGACAATTGTTAGGTTACGCATGAACGCCTCCGATCAGAAACGCACGCCGCCCGAAAACGCGACCCGGATGTCATGACCGAAGAACGCCTCGTCATGAACCTGGCGATCGGCGTCGAATACCGGGCCTGGATATTTCACCAGGCGATCGCCTGCGTCAATCCTGACGAACGTGCGTTCGCCGACCGAGACATCGACACCGCCGCCAAGGTCGAACGCCACCAACGTTCGCCCCGCCGCCAGCTCGCAGGCAAGCGGCGGCGGAAAAATCGCGATACAGACCAACGGACCCGGCGCCGGCTGCACCCGCAGAAAGCCGGGACGGATGCGCCCGAACGGACGCACACGGCCCAGGCGCGGCCCGATCGTGGCACCAAACAAGCCCTCCACGCGCCCGCGGCTGAAGGCGGGGGCATCGGCGAAATGGCTGGGATAACTCAGCATCTCGGCTTCGACGCCAATCAGCGGCGTCGCCTGCCAGCCGACGCGGCCTCCGATCCCAGCATCGGAGGCGTCGAACTGACCCGAGAAGGCGATGGCAAGAAGGATCGCCAGTTCCGTCATGACACCGCCTCATCGGTCATCGTCAGCGCGCGATCGATGATCGCGAACCCTTCTCGCAGCTCCGCCTCGGTGATCGAGAGCGGCGGGTTGGTGAAGAAGTAGTTCCATCGCACGAATGTGTACAGACCCTCCTGCCGGAAGTACTGGCCAAGCGCGGTCATTTCCGGCGACGTCCCGTTGAAGGGCGCCATCGGCTGGCGGGTCTCGCGGTTCCGCACCAGTTCGACGATGCCGAAAAGGCCGATGGAACGGACAGCGCCGACGGATGGATGCCGGTCGTCAAGACCGGCGAGGAGTTCGGCCATCAGCGCGCCGGTCTTCCGGGCTCGCTCGACCAGGCCATCCTCCTCCATCACCGCAATCGCCGCCAGCGCAGCCGCGCAGGCCAGCGGATGGCTGTTGTACGTCAGCCCGCTCGGAAAGGGGGCTGTCTGGAAATGCGCAGAAACCGTCCGCCGCATGCCGACCGCGCCCAGCGGCACATACGCGCTCGTCAACCCCTTTGCCATCGTGATGAGGTCCGGCACGACGTTCCAGTGATTCACGGCGAACCAGGCCCCGGTGCGGCCGAACCCGCTCATCACCTCGTCGGCAATCATCAGGATGCCGTGGCGATCGCACAACGCGCGGACGCCCTGCAGGTAGCCGTCCGGCGGCACCAGGATGCCGTTGGTGCCGGTGACGGTCTCCAGGATGAAGGCGGCAATCGTCTGCGGTCCCTCGAGTTGAATCACTTCCTCGAGGTACTCGAGCGCGTCATCGGCCGAATCCCACCCGCGTTCGATGCCGTGATACGGATCGAGGACGTGGACGACGCCCGGCATCGGCGGCTGGGTCCAGCGGCGTGGATCGCCTGTGGCTGTGATCGCCGCCGCCGTGGCGCCGTGGTACGAGCGATATCTCGCCAGGATTTTCTGCCGGCCAGTCACGGCACGCGCGATCTTGAACGCGTTCTCGTTCGCCTCGGCGCCGCCGTTGGTGAAGAAGAAGACGTCGATGTCTCCTGGCGCAATGTCCGCCAGCTTCGCCGCCAGTCGCGCGCGCGGCTCGGTGGCCATGAACGGATTGGCGTACGGCAGCACCGCCGCCTGATCCTGGATCGCCTTCACCACCCGGGCGTCGCCATGGCCGATGTTCACGCACATCAACTGGCTGTTGAAGTCGATGAAGCGCTTCCCTTCGGGTGTCCAGAAATAGACGCCCTTCGCCCGGGCGACCGGGATCGGATCGACCGCCTGCTGCGCCGACCATTCGAAAATCGTGTGCTTCTTCGACAGCGCGATGATTTCGTCGCCGGTCATCGGGCGGACCTGAAGGTCCGCCTCTACGTCTCTCGGGGTTTTCATCGCGTTGCCCGCTTGAGAAATGTGCCGCCGCCGGCGCGGCCGGTAAATCTGCCGCCATCGATGACGACCCGGCCGCGCGAAATCACGGTGTCCGTCACGCCGGTGACCTCGCGCCCCTCGTAGGGGTTGTAGTCGACCTTCATGTGCAGCGTCTTCACCGACAGACGCTGCGTCCGGTTGGGATCGAAGACGACGATATCGGCATCCGAGCCGGGCGCAATCGTTCCTTTTCGTGGAAACAGGCCGAAGATTTTCGCGGGTGCTGTAGACGTGAGCTCGACGAACCGGTTCAGCGAGATCCGGCCGGACCGGACGCCGCCGTCGTATACCAGGCTCATACGGGTTTCGATTCCCGGCGCGCCGTTGGGGATCTTGGAAAAATCCCCTTCCCCGAGAGTCTTCTGCTCTTTCATGCAGAAGGGGCAGTGATCGGTGGAGATCGCCTGCAGGTCGTTGAACGCCAGGCCGCGCCACAACCGGTCCTGCGTGTCCTTCGGACGAAGCGGCGGGCTCATCACGTATTTCGCCCCGTCGAAGCCGGGTTCCTCGTAGTTGTCGTACCAGAGAAACAGGTACTGCGGGCACGTCTCCGCATACGCCGGCAGGCCGCGGTCGCGTGCCTCGGTGACCATCTCCAGTGCCTCGGCGGCCGAGAGGTGGACGATGTAGATGGGCACGCCGGCGATCTCGGCGAGCGCAATGGCTCGATGGGTGGCTTCGGCCTCCGCGCGGGCCGGCCGCGTCAGCGCGTGATACTTCGGCGCCGTCTTTCCTTCGGCGAGCGCCTTCTTCACCAGGACGTCGATGACACCGCCGTTCTCCGCGTGCATGCAGATCGTCCCGCCGTTCTTCCCCGTCCGCAGCAGCGCCCGGAAAATACTCGCGTCGTCGAGCATGAACACGCCCGGATAGGCCATGAACAGCTTGAACGATGTCACCCCCTGGCGGACCAGGGCGTCCATCTCCTGCTCCACCTGGTCGGTGAGCTCGGTGATGATCATGTGGAAGCCGTAGTCGATCGCGGCCTTCCCCTCCGCCTTCTTCATCCACGTTTCCCATGCATGGTGGAGCGTCTGCCCGTGGTACTGGATGGCGAAATCGACGACCGTGGTGGTCCCGCCGTGAGCGGCGGCGATCGTGCCCGACTCGAAGTCGTCTGCCGACGTCGTGCCGCCAAACGGCATGTCGAGGTGGGTGTGCACGTCGATGCCGCCCGGAAGCACGTATTTGCCCGCCGCATCGATCACGCGATCCGCGGGCATGGCCAGCGACGTCCCGATGGCGGCAATCTTCTCGCCATCCACGAACACGTCGCCAGTGTATTGATCGGTGGCGGTGACGATCGTTCCGCCCTTGACGAGCAGGCTCATGGCCGCTGCTCCGCCATCGCCCCGTAACTGTCAGGACGCCGGTCGCGGTAGAACTGCCACACGCGCCTGACTTCCTCGATCATGTCGAGGTCCATTTCGGCGACCACCAGTTCGGTCTTGTCCTCCGACCCCGTCGCCAGGAAGTTGCCGCGCGGATCGACGAAATAGGACGATCCGTAGAAGCGTCCGATCTTCCAGGGGGCTTCTTCACCGACGCGATTGCTGCACGCCATGAAATAGCCGTTCGCCACGGCATGAGCCGGCTGCTCGAGCTTCCAGAGGTACTGGGAAAGGCCCGCCACCGTCGCCGACGGGTTGAACACGATCTCGGCGCCGTTCAAGCCCAGAATCCGCGCGCCTTCCGGAAAGTGCCGGTCGTAGCAGATGTAGACGCCGATCGTCGCGAATCGCGTCCTGAAGACCGGGTAGCCAAGGTTCCCCGGTTTGAAGAAGTACTTCTCCCAGAAACCCGACGTATGCGGAATGTGGTTCTTGCGGTACTTCCCGAGATAGGTGCCGTCGGAGTCGTACACCGCCGCGGTGTTGTAGTAGACGCCGGCCTGCTCGCGCTCGTAGACCGGGACCACGATCGCCATCTGGTACTTTTTCGCGTGCTGCGCCATCAACTCGGTGGTCGGCCCGGGCACCGGCTCGGCGATGTCGTACCAGTGCGCATCCTGCGACGGACAGAAATACGGTCCGTTGAACACTTCCTGCAGCCCGAGGATCTGGACGCCACGACGGCCGGCTTCTTCGACCAGCGGCAGGTGTACGTCGATGGCGGCCTGGCGAATCTTGTCGATCGGTGTCGAAGGATCGGTCAGAGGGACGGCGGCCTGGATCAGGCCGCCGACGACGCGTCGTGGCATGGGGTTCTCCGCTGCGGCCTACGCAGTCATGAGACGAATCAGATCGCGAATGTTGCCCAGCGTCTCCATCTCGTTGACGGTCTGAATGACGCGCGCCGTGCGATCGCGTCCGAGCACGGGCTCGATCAGGCCGCGGGCCTTCTCGTTGACGCCGTTTGTGTCGAGCGGATTCTCCTTGGTGCCGGGCGGATAGCGCGTGAAGTGCGTGACCGTTCGTCCGTCGCGGAGAGTCACCTCGACCCGCCCGCTTCGTGGTGCATCCGGATCCATCAGCGCGCGATCGGCCACGAGCTCCACTCGTTCCTTCACGGCGAGCACCTGCGGGTCCTTCATGCGCGCCTGCGAATGGCTGTCCTCGAACGAAATCGTGCCATCCAGGAGGCCGACGGCCAGGACGTACTGCAGATTCACGTCCGGCATCGCGCGGTTGCTGACAATGAGCGCACCGTCTTCCGGCAGGCGTGCGACGATGCGCGCTACGTTGGCGGGAGTAAGACCATGCTCGCGCCGCAGCGCGAGCAGCGCGTCGAGCGGTGCCTGGATGGGATAACCCACGGAAAACGTCTTGATCGCGGTCTCGGTGACGTAGAAACGGCGGCCGAGGTCCGCCACCATCTCTTCCGGCTTCGGCTCGGTGGAGAGCGCCTCGATCATGTTGTGTTCGCCGTCGAGCACGTCGGCGACGCCGGTGAATCCACTCTGCACCATCAGCGCCGCGCTGACGCCGTTCCGCGCGCCCATACCGGCAAAATCGAACGCCTTCTCGATGTGTTCCGTATCCCGCGTCCAGCTCCACAGGCCCGATACCTGTTGCGCGGCATACGAGAGGGCGTAACGCATCCCGCGCTCGTCCAGCCGCGCCAGCGAGGCGGCCGCGGCCGCCGCCCCGAACGTGCTGCTCGTGCCTTCGGCGCTGCGATGGGTACCACGCACGTGGTCGGGACCGAGCGCCATCAGGAAGCGGCAGCACAGGTCGTAGCCGAGCACGACTGCCCTGAGCACCTCGGTGCCCGGCCGGCCCTCGCGCTCGCCGACGGCAAACGCGGCAGGCACCACCGCGCAGCCCGGGTGCGCTTTCGTGACAGGCTCGAAGTCGTCGGTCTCGTCGGCATGCGCGAACATGGCGTTGGCGAGCGCCGCGTTCACCGCCGACGTCCGCATGTTCGTGGTCAGGACGGAGGCTTCTTCCTTTCCGCCCTGCGTCTGGACATAGCGGATCGCCGCTTCGCCCGGCGTGAGATGCGAACCGGAGATCATGGCGCCAATCGTGTCCAGGATGCGGTGCTTGGCTTCCCGGGTCACGTCGGCCGGCAGCGCGCGGTCGCGTGATTCGACCATGTAGCGCGCCAGCCGCGCGGTCACGTCGCCGCTGCCTTGACGCGCCGAAGCCGAAGGCGGAGCCTGGCTCGCCGAAGCTGAAGGCGACGGCAGAGCCGCGGCAATCAATCCGCCCGCACCCTGCAGGAGCCGCCGGCGGGTCGGGAATGTGTGGTCGCCCTTGGTCATCTCAGGCTCTCCTCGGTTACATTGCAGACGCTTCGATGATTGACACTCCGGCAAGCGTGGGAATCTCGCGCTCCAGCGAGAACCCGCAACGGTCGAGAAGCGCCGTGTATTCGGCCAACGTCCGCTGGCGTCCGCCGATGCTCAGCATGACGACGTCCAGCGTCTTGGGCCAATTGGGTCCAGGGTCGTCCGGCAGAATGGCTTCGATGAGCAGGAGCCTGGCGTGCGGCGGAGCGGCTCGACGTATCGCTCCCAGGATCTCCGCCGAGTGCTCGTCGTCCCAATCGTGAATGACCTCCATGATCAGGTAGGCATCCGCAACCGGGAGCGCATCCTTGAAGAAGTCGCCCGGCCGCAGCCCGAGGCGGCTGGAGGCGATGCTGGCGACCTCCTCGAGCACGGGAGGCTGGTCGAACAGGATGCCGGAGGCGCGCGACGCCGACGCCAGCACCGCCTGCGCGTGATCGGTGCGCAGCAGTTGCGAGGCTGGCGTGTGCGAGATCGTCCCGTCCGGGTACCGAGGACTCCGTACGCCGACAGGAGTCGCAGCAGCCTGTCCAGTGCCGCAGGATCGGCACCGATGTCGGTGGCGAGGGCGCTGGACAGGCGCGGAGCCGCGTCGAGCGCGTCCGCCACGCCAAGATTGGCGGCCGCGTGGAGGCACCGCGCGACGTCAGTACCCCGCCGAGAGCTGCAACAGCCGTTCGACGGGATTTGCGTCAGGCATTATGTAACCGTGCTGGGCGATGGTGTCGTTACGGCTTGGGAATGTCGACGGCAATCCAGACTGCGGGCACGTTGCCGGTGTTTTCGCCCCAGTGGGTCGTTGCGCGCCCTTCGGCAAAGCCCTCGCCCGGATTGGCGACGACGTCCGGCTTGCCTTCCTGGTGATACGTCATCTGGCCCTGGAGCATGTAGGTGACGGCGGGCCGATCAACGTGGTTGTGGAGCGCGAGGGCGCCCCCCGGCTGCACGGTGATCTTCCGCATGCGCAGCGGACGCCCCTTGCCCGAGTCGAGCTCCCCTGTCAGGTCGAGCGAGCGCAGCGCTTCGTCGCTCTGACCGACGTTCGCGCCCGGTGGCTGCCGGCGCTGACCCGCGGCGTACCCTGAAGCAAAGACGATCGCTACCGCAACGATGCCGAACGTTATCCGGTTACGAGACATGACTCTCCTCTCCAGTTAGAACCACCTGCTGATGGTGACCTTCTTGTCGGTGTAGAACTCGAACGCGTCGCGGCCGTGCACCTTGAGGTCGCCGAAGAAGCTGTCGCGTGCGCCGCCGAACGGGAAATACGCCATCGGTGCGGCGACCCCGATGTTGACGCCCACCATCGACGCCGTGGCGCGATGGGCGAACTCGCGGGCTGCCTTGCCGCTCGCGGTGAAGATCGACGTCGCGTTCGCATTCGGATGCGCGTCCATGATGCGGAACGCTTCGTCCAGGTCCTTCACGGGCGCGACGGTCGCGACCGGTCCGAAGATTTCCTCGCGTCCGATCGCCATCGACGGTGAGACCTCGTCGAACACCGACGGGCCGACGAAAAACCCTTCTGACGGCAGCGTGCGGCGTCTTCCGTCGGCGACGAGCTTCGCACCCTCGCTGACGCCACGGTCCACGTATCCGAGTACACGCTCCCTGTGGCGCGCGGTGATGACCGGTCCCATGTCCACGCCCGGTTCCATCCCGTTGCCGACCTTCAGCGACTCCGCCGCGGCAACCATCCGGTCTCGTACGTCGCGATGAGAAGAGCCCACCGGCACGAGTACGCTGCCGGCAAGACAACGCTCGCCCGCGCATCCGTAGAACGACTCGGTGATGATCGGGATCGCGCGGTCGAGATCCGCATCCGGCATGACGACGATGAAATTCTTGGCGCCGCCAAGGGCCTGCACCCGCTTGCCGGTGTGCGTGGCGCGCTGATAAACCAGCTTCGCAATCGCCGTGGAGCCGACGAACGAGACGGCGCGGACGCCGGGGTGATCGCAGATCGCTTCCGCGACCTCCTTGCCGCCGTTGACGAGGTTGACCACGCCGGGCGGCAGGCCGCACGACTCCAGCAGCTCGAACATCCGCTTCTGCGACAGCGGCACCTGCTCCGACGGTTTCAGCACGAACGTGTTGCCGCAGACAACGGCAAACGGCAGGAACCAGAGCGGCACCATCGCCGGGAAATTGAACGGCGCGATCGCCGCGCAGACCCCGATCGGCTGGCGCATCACGGTGCAGTCGATGCTCGGGGCGATGTTCTCGAGGCCATACCCCATCAGCATCGAGGGCGCGCCGCACGCCACCTCCACGCACTCGATCGCGCGCCGGACGCTGCCGCGCGACTCGTCGAGCGTCTTGCCGTGCTCGGTCGTCACCAGCCGGGCGAGCTCGTCGAAGTGCTCCTCCAGCTTTGCCTTGAATGCGAACATCGTCCGGGCGCGGACGACGGGCGGCGTTTCACTCCAGGCAGGGAACGCACCGGCGGCGGCGCGAACCGCGCGATCGACGTCCTGCCCGCTCGAGAGCGGCGTCCGGGCGATCACCGCTGCCGGTGGCCGGATTGAACACGTCCACATGCGCGGTGGCGGTCGCCGGCGTCCATCGCCCGCCAATGAAGTTCGGGAGCAGCTCGGGCATCAGCGGCCCATTATAGGTGCCGCGTGGCCGGGTCGTCCCGCAAGGACAAGCCAGGCCGCGAGTGTCGCGGCTTTCTGCTCGGCGCGCCACGGACCGCCAACGTCTCGACCGAGCGCGGTGACGCTGTTGCGAAGCTTCTGTTCCGGCTGCTTCAGGATGCCGGCGGCCAGCGCGTGAAGATCGCGATCGCGCCAGACGGCGCACGGCAGTCCGCTGCGGGTCGCGGCATCCTGCACCACGCCGCGGAACAGCTGGCCTTCGAGCGCGTGAATGCGAATGTGATCGTTGGCGATCCGCTCCGGATCGATCACGCTCCCCACAACCAGTCCAGCGCCCCGGAGGGGATGTCCGGCTCCCTGGTAGTCCCGAATCGCCGCCGTGACAGAGCGCCTGCCGAATCGTTTCACCCCGGCCACGAGTCGCGTGAGTTCGAGGCCGCCCGCTCGTGCGGTGCCGAAACCAGCGTGGTAGGGCTGCCGGGATTCGCGGATCGCCGGATCGCTCAGGTCAACCGTGCGGCTATCCACGACGCGCGGCGAATCTGCCGGACCGCAAAGGAGCACCACACTCGCCCAGCCGGACTTCACGGTGACTCCGATTGCGGCCGCGGCGCTGCGGCTCCCCTGGCCCTTCTTGCTCATTGCCGCGGGATCACGTCGAACTCGACTTTCAGCTCGTCCCGGACTTTAACGGTGCCACCAACGATGCTGATCGGTTCAATGCCGAAGTCCCGCTGTCGTAGAACCGCCGTCCCTCGATACCGTCCATCCCGCTGCGTGACCGGGAAAGTAAGCGCTCGTGTCACACCGTGAATCGTAAGGCGGCCGGTCACGTTCCATCGATCGGTGCCAGCGGGCTCGATCGACGTCGAGACGAACTCGATGATGGGATACGCGGTGCTGTCGAGGACTTCGGGACCGAGCATGCGCGTTTGGACTTCGGCCCGCTTGTCACTGCTCAAGCCGGGATCGAGGACCTTGAGATTCGCCGAGCGCACGCTGACCTCGATGCTGAGCGGCGCATCGGCGGAAATCATTCCACCGGCCAGCGGCGCTTGAATGACGTGATCGTCGGCAAGAGCGGAGAACAGTCCCGACTTGTAGACGAAGACCGTCAGCGTCGAACGCTCAACGTCGATTGGACGGGTTTCGGCTCGAAGCGGTGCAGATGCGGCACACATACAGAGCGCCAGTGCAACTGACGACGACCTGAGAGCTACGCGAACCATGTTCTCCTCACTCACGCGCCGGTTCGACGACCGCCGACGATGAAATGCGTAGTGTTGCGGAAGTGACGCGGGCCATCGCCGTCCGACCACATGAGGTCTCGTACCGCCGCTCTGGCTGCATCACGGCGTTCGGGTGCGAGGGCGGCCGCCGTGACACCTGCCCAGACGGCCCACGCGGACTCGAAGTCCTCGAAATCGAAGCCGAGCACCTCGGTTTCGACACGTGAGTCGATGCCCACCGACGCCAACTGGCTCACGAACAGTCCAGTGTCCGCCAGGGCGCCGGGGCCGACGCCGGGAACCGGTGGCGCAGGCGCAAAGCTGCCCGCAGTCTGCTGGAACCGGACGAGGTCACAGTGCGCTGGTCCCGCCCAGACCGCCGCAACAAACCGGCCGCCGGGGCGCAGCACCCGCGCGATCTCGCCCGCGGCCGCCGCGCGGTCGATGACATACATCAGGCTGAGTGACGCCAGCAGGACGTCGCAGCTGGACGCATCAGCAGGAATCGCCTCAGCGCGACCTTCACGGAACGTGACGTTCCGGAGACCAATGGCATCCGCTCGTTGCCGGGCCAGCGTAAGCATCTCCCGGCTGATGTCCACACCGCTGACGTTCCCAGCTGCGCCGACGAACGAAGCTGCCCGAATGGCCGCAGCCCCTGTTCCCGTTCCAAGGTCAAGGACCTGATCCCCCGGCTGGAGCCTGGCTCGCTGCACGACGCCCTCGACCACCGGGGCGAAACACCGATCGATCTCGCACTCGTACGGCTGCGCCATGCGATCCCACACGCCGACCTGCCAGGCGAATCCTTCGTCCTCGGCGCGTGATGGCATCTGGATCCTCTCCGACAGCCGGGTTACGGACGACGCTCTAATGTGATCTCAAACAGCCTTGGCCACAGCTTGCCCGTGACGAACAAACGGTTCCGCGCCTCGTCAAAGGCGATCCCGTTGAGAACCGCTTCGGCCTCGAGTTGGTACGTCCTGGGCAGCAGCCCCTTCAGATCAATCCAGCCGACGACTCGGCCGGATGCCGGTGAGATTCGGGCGATGCGATCCGTGTGCCACACGTTGGCGTAGATCTCGCCGCGAACGTATTCCAACTCGTTGAGATCCTTGATTGACACGCTGCCGTCTCTCACTGACACGCGCCCCTGCTCGCGGAAGGAAACGGGGTCCAGAAACCGCAGGGAATCGCTGCCGTCGCTCATGATCAGCCGCGTCCGGTCATGCGTCAGACCCCACCCCTCACCCGTGTACCGGAACGTCGTCTGCGGAGTGAGACTCGAGAGGTCGTACACAAATCCGATGTTCGATTGCCACGTGAGCTGGATCAGCCGGCGGTTCCACTCGGTCAGTCCTTCGGCAAAGTACTGAGACGCGACGCGGTACTGCTGAACAACCTCGCCGGTCTCCAGCCTGACTTTTCGGACCGTCGATTGGCCGTTGCGGCCGGTGCTTTCGAACAGGAACCCATCCAGATAGATCAGGCCCTGGGTATAGGCCTGCGGATCGTGCGGGTACGCAGTTGACAACGCGGTAGCCGTATACGGGC
The DNA here is from genome assembly GCA_963750995.1 of uncultured Acidobacteriota bacterium. Taxonomy (GTDB): domain Bacteria; phylum Acidobacteriota; class Vicinamibacteria; order Vicinamibacterales; family UBA2999; genus CAVVST01. Next base: position 1,000,882 of record CAVVST010000002.1, read on the forward strand.
ATTCGACCCTGAGCGGCCGAGGGTCCGGATGCCAGAAGCCAGAAGGCCACTGAAACCCAGAAGATGCCGAGGCAGCCGACGCTGGCCTTGATCATCAATTCGTCACCGATGCACCGGGGTAGATATACCGTTCCATGCGAAACAATCTACCAGTCAGCGCTCATCAAGGCTTGGGCGTTATGGCGAGTGGACCTACTTCGGGCCTGGCTTGTGTATTTGCAAGCGGCCCAAGCTCCGCGGCGACGCCGCGAGCGATTGCGGCCGTTTCGCTGCCGGCCTGAAAGCAGCTGAAGTCGGGCCGGTCGCGCCAGGCCAGCGGACCGCACAGGCGAACCCCGGCCTTCACTGCCGCGTCGTGGACGATATTGATGGCGCGCTCGTAGTCAGGCGTGCCCTGCGGGAAGCCGGAAAAGTTGCCGAGGTCTCCGCTCGCCGCGAAAATCGCGGTCACACCCGGGACCCTGGCGATCTCGTCGGCATTCTTGAGACCTTCGAGCGTCTCAATCATCAGGATCAGTACGATGTTGTCGTTGATGGTGTTTCGATAACCACCGGGCACGCCGCCCCACATGGCCGCGTCGAATGCCTGGCCGCCGCCATTGCTGCGGCGCCCGAGCGGCGGGAAGTAGGTCCAGTTCCGCGCCTCGATCGCCTCGGCGACGGTATCGACGGTCGGCACGACGACGACGAGCGCGCCGGCGTCGAGTGCATGCTGGATCTCGCGCTCGTCGGCATAGGCGACCCGCACACCAGGGACGGCCTTCGCATGGGGGCATGTACGCCACATGCGTGCGACCGACTGCCAGTCATGCTGGTCGTGCTGCATCTCCGTCCAGATGAAGTCGTAACCGGCATTGGCCATGGCGCAGTACGTGGCCGGATCGGTGGCACTGAACAGCGTGCCGCCGGTCACCTTTCCACCCTGCATCAGCTTGAGCCTCACCGGATTCCAGAGCCGTGCTCCTGACGGCGGATTGAATGCGGGCCCGTACTTCCAGGTGGCAGGATCAAAGGGACCCTGATTTACCGCTCCGGGCGGAGCGACGCTCCGCGAGTTGCTATCGGTGCCGGCCGGAGCGGCCAGCGGGAACTGGGTCGTGCCGGCAGCAGGGTTGTTGGCGTACGGATCGGCGCTCGATGGCGTCTGGGGTTGCGTGTTCTGCGTCTGGGCCGCCAGCGTCGCGATCCCGATAGCCGCGCAGACAGCGGATGCGAATAACAGATCCCTCATCGTCATCTCCTTTCGAGCGACTTGGCCGATTTCTCCGCTGACGAGTGCGGGATCCTAGCATGCGCGCCCTGCTTCGTCTGGCCGCACCGCATTCGGGCGCGGTGTTATAGTCAGCGCTTTCGGAGGGGGGACCGATGGCTGCTCAGCTCGCGACGACCTTCACGGGGCTGCGGTTCGAGAACCCGTTCCTGCTCGCATCCGCTCCGCCGACCGAGTCCGACAGCAACATCATGCGCGCGTTCGATGCCGGCTGGGGCGGCGTCGTCACCAAGACCATCGGCCTGCATCCCGTCGTCAACGTTGATGGCCCGAAGACGAAGTTCCTGCGCGCGACACCTGAATCACCGCGGCTGTCGATGCAGAAGAGGCCCGGCACGGCGCTGCACTCCTCCTGGAACTGGGAACTCATTTCGGACAAGCCACTTGACTGGTGGGTGCCGCGGATCGCGCGCATCAAGCAGGCGCATCCCTCGCGCATCCTGGTCGCGTCGATCATGGCCGGCTCGGGGACCGACGAGGAGCTGCGGCGCTGGCAGACGCTCGCCAGCGCCTGCCAGGATGAAGGCGCGGATGCGCTCGAGCTGAACCTGTCGTGCCCGCACATGGACCGCAACGACATGGGCTCGAACATCGGCAAGGACCAGGGGCTGATCTCGATCGTCACCGAAGCGGTGCGCAAGGTCGCGAGCGTGCCGATCTGGGCCAAGCTCACACCCTCGACGACCGACATCGTGCTCGAGGCGGGCGGCGCCTTCCTTGGCGGCGCGTCGGCGATCACTTCGTCGAACACCTTCCCCTCGCTCCCGTTGATCGATCCAGAAACGCTGGAGTTCGAGATGAACGTCGACGGGCTGGTATCGAGCGGCGGCCTCGGCGGGCCGGCCATTCTGCCGCTATCGATGGCCAAGATGGCGCAGCTCACGCAGGCGTTCCCTGACAAGTCGTTCTCGGGAATCGGCGGCGTCGCCGAGTTCGCCCACGCGCTCAACTACTTCCTGCTTGGCTGCGGCACGGTGCAGGTGTGCACGGCGGCGATGCTCGACCACGCGATCGGGCCGAACGTGATCAAAGGCCTGCTGGCCGGCATGCGTGAAGCGATGGATCGGCACGGGTGGGCGACCATGGACGACTTCCGCGGCCTGCGCCGCGACCGTATCGTCACCCACTCGAAGATCCGCCGGCCCGACGCCAAGGCCTATCACGGCGGCTACGAAGCCGAGGGGTATGCCTCCGCCGACCGCTGAGAACATGGGGTCGGGGGTCATCTCCGACGTTTTCGAGGATCTCTCGGACAGCCCGCTCTGGAATGCGGATCTCGCGCCGACGCCGCTGGCGCGCCGGACCTGGTCCACCTACCACATCGCCGCGCTCTGGATCGGCATGAGCGTGGTCATCACCACGTACACGCTGGCGTCCGGGCTGATGCAGCAGGGCATGACCTGGTGGCAGGCGATGGTGACGATCCTGCTTGGGAACGCGATCGTCCTGGTGCCGATGATCCTCAACGCCCACGCCGGCACCAAGTACGGCATCTCGTTCCCCGTCCTGTGCCGCGCCGCCTTCGGCGTGAAGGGCGCCAACGTGCCGGCGATGCTGCGCGCGTTTGTCGCCTGCGGATGGTTTGGCATCCAGACGTGGATTGGCGGCCTCGCGCTCAGCGCGCTGCTGGCGGCAGCCTTCCCGGCGTGGGCGCAGCTCCCGGGCAACACCTGGATCGCCTTCGCGATTTTCTGGGTGATCCAGGTCGCGATCATCATTCGCGGCCTCGACGGCATCAAGCTGCTCGAGAGCTGGTCGGCGCCGCTCCTGCTTGGCGGCGGACTGCTGCTTCTGTGGTGGGCGATCGACAATGGCGGCGGCCTGGGACGAATACTTGGAGAGTCCACACGTCTGCAAACCACGCAGACGCCATTCTGGCAGCTCTTCCCCGCTGCGTTGACCGCAAACGTCGGCTACTGGGCGACGCTCAGCCTCAACATCCCGGACTTCACGCGCTACGCGAAGAGCCAGCGGTCGCAGGCGCTGGGCCAGGCCATCGGACTGCCGCCGACGATGACCGCGTTCGCATTCATCGGCGTCGCCGTCACCAGCGCCACCATCGTCATCTTCGGCGAAGCGATCTGGGATCCCGTCGTCCTGATCGCCCGAATCGGCAGCCCGGCGGTGATCATCGTCGGCGCGCTGCTCGTCCTGATCGCGCAGCTGACGACGAACATGGCGGCCAACGTCGTGTCGCCGGCCAACGACTTCTCCAGCCTGGCGCCGCGCCGCATCAGTTATGTCACCGGCGGACTGATTACCGCGGTCATCGGCATCCTGATGATGCCGTGGAAGCTGTACGCCGATGCCGCGGCGTACATTTTCACGTGGCTGATCGGGTACTCGAGCCTGATGGGCGCGATTGGCGGGGTGTTGATTGCCGATTACTGGGTGCTGCGACGCCGCCAGCTCTCGACGCCAGACCTGTTCAAACTCGAGGGCCGGTACACCTACACTGGCGGCGTGAACTACCGCGCCATGGCGGCAATGACGCTGGCGATCCTGCCGGTGGCGCCCGGCTTCATTCGCGCCGCGACGACGCCCGGCGGCCAGGTCGCGAACCCTACCGTGCTCGATACGCTCTACACCTACGCGTGGTTCGTGACGTTCGGCCTGAGCTTCGCGCTGTACTTGTTGATGGCGGGCCGCAACCGGGAACGCCGTGGCGTCACCTGATTCGAATCGGAACCTGCTGTATCGCGTTGTTGCCGTAGCCCAGGCGGTTCCATTCGGCCATGTCTGGCTGGGCGCGCCCCGCGAGATCCGTGGCGCGTGCGCGAACCGTCAACGGGCCGGGATCATGCACGCGGGTGAGCAGCTCCCACCACTGCCAGCGGTGACGCTGGCGTTCGCCGATGAGGCGCGCATCCTGCCAGCGTTCCCCGTTGACGCTGACTTCCACCCGCGCAATCGGTGCAGCGCCTGACCACGCGACGCCGCGCACGGCAAACTCGCCGCGGGGCAGTTCCTGGTGAGGTGACGGCTCGGTAATGAGCGCGCGAACCCGCTGCAGCGTGACTGGCTCGCGTACGGTCTGACCCTCGCGCTGCCATTCGTACTGGTACTTGTCGGTCTGGTAGTGACCGGTGAAGGGCCGATCGACCAGCTCGATCTCGGTCAGCCATTTCACCGACGCGACGGCATACCAGTCTGGAACGATGACGCGCAGCGGATAGCCATGTTGCAGCGGCAGCGGCTCTCCATTCATCGCGTAGGCCAGCAGGACGCCTCCCTGGCGCGCGTCGGCCACGCTGAGACTGCGCTCAAAGGCGATGCACCCCGCCGCGCCGTCCACCTCGCCGCCGTCTGCCCCGCGGAAGACTACTTCGCGCGCCTGTGACTGGATGCCGGCGCGGTCGAACACCTCCACGAGAGGGACGCCCGTCCACTCGGCGGTGCTGACCGCTCCCAGGTTCCACTTCTCACCGGGCACAGCCGGATCGAACAGCGTACGGCCGTTCCCCGCGCACTCGAGCGTCGCCACCAGCGTCTGCGACGGCATGTTGCGCAGATCGCGCAGGCTGAGGCTGAGACTGCGATCGACCGCCCCCGACACTGACAGGCGGTACCCCTCGGGATCGAGTCTGGGGATCTGAAAGTGGTTGCGCACGTAGAAATGCGCGTTCGGCATCACCACGCTGCCGATCAGTGCGGGGATCGACGTCTCGGAGTTCAGCGGATGCGCGCGATGGACGACCAGCCCGGCCTCGATTGCCTGCTGGCAGGCTTCTTCCGGGTCAACCGCCGGCACCAGCTCGCTGGTCGGCATCGCCGCACTGCAACCGCCGCTCGCGACCACGCGCGCGCAGGTCGACGCCGGATAGATGGCGACGCTTCCCGCGGCCTGGAACGGCTGCATGAACTCGCGCACCCGCGCCTCGTCGTCCGCGTCGACGATGAGATACATGGTGTGCTCGCCTCGCACGACCGCCTCGCCCTGGATCTGGACGCCCAGCTTGCGGACATTCGGACGGCTGAGGTAGTTGAGCAGCCCGGCGCCGACGTAAGGGTCGGCGGCCGGACACTGATCGGCCGGATGCTGATGCCGGACAATGAAAAGAGCCATAGTTAATCAATTCCCCACTTCCAACTCCCAACTCCCAACTCCCAAGACTCATTCATTGTCTTTTTGGGAGTTGGGAATTGGGTGTTGGGAGTTTGCCTACGGTAGCACGGGCTATTCGAACCCGACGATGAGAACGATGGCCGCGAGCGCGCAGACAACGCCCGACACCTGCAATGCGCTGAGTCGTTCGTGAAGCACGGCGCGCGCCAGCAGCACCGTGCTTGCCGGGTAGAGTGACGCCAGCGTCACGACGACGCTGAGGGCGCCGTAACGGGTGGCGGCGAGGTACAGCGCGTTCGCGGCCATGTCGACGACGCCGCTGCCGACGGCGACCTTCGAGACCGGCGGCACCAGGCGAAGCGGCTGGGCGGTGGCGAGTCCGAGCGCACCGAACAAGACCAGCGAGAGGGCGCGTGAAGCCACCAGCGGCCACATACCCGCGGCCGCGCTGGTGCGTGCGAGCGCGAGGAAGAAGAAGCCAATCGCCACGCCGGATAAGAAACGCGATCCCTATACCCTTCCGCGCAACATGCGTGGTTCCCCGCTCCTGGCTGACGAGGACGATCGCGACAATCGCCAGCGCCATTCCCGCCATGGTCAAGGCGGCGAGACGCTCGCCCGCGAGCACGCCGGCCATGACCGGAATGACGACCGCGCACACCGCGGTGGTCGGGGCGACCACTGCCATCGTGCCGATGGCCAGTGCGCGGTACAGCAGGCCGACGCCGATGCTCCCCGCAATTCCCGCGATCGCGCCCCAAAAGAAATCCGAGCGAGACGGCGACGCGTCGGGCAGCAACGGCAGCACCAGCAGCAGCATGACGAGGCCGGAGGCCTGCGACCAGACGACGACGGTAATGGTGCTGGCGCGGCGCGAGGCGAGGCCGCCGAGAAAGTCCGCCGCGCCATACAGCGCGGCAGACGCGATTGCGAGGAGAAATGCCAATTTACGAATTGACGAATCTACGAATTGACGGATTGCAATCCGACAATTCGTAAATCCGTAGTTTCGTCAATGCGTCGTTCGTCGCGGTCGGCGGAGTACGTGAATCGAGTCGCCGACGGCGACGTCCCCCGCCTCGATCACGCGAAGGTAAATGCCGCGGAGATTCAGGTGGCGAAGCTCGCGCATGGACACGAGTTGCAGCGCCCCGTCGCCGAATCGCTCGCGGAACTTCCGGCAGCCGTTGTGCGGCAGCGGCGTCACCTCGAGCGTGGCGGAACCGGCCCTCAGCACGGTACCGGCCGGCAGGTTGGCCTCGGACAGGTCGAGATCGAAGAACATCTGGTCGCCGAAGAGCGTGAGCGGCTGACCGTTGGCAATCAGGTCGGCCACGTCGAACTGCATTACCGCGAGCTGCGCCTCGGGCGACGGACGCCGCTGCCGGCCCCACGCGTCGCCCGGCATGCCGGATTCCGGCGTCATCGAGACGCGGTCCAGCGTTTCGCGCGCGCCACCGCGATGCCGCGTCACCAGCAGGCGCACCTGCCCGATGTCGGCAGGGGCCCGCGGCAGCGACCGCAACCGTGACTCGAGCACATCGAGCGCCAGGAACGCGGCCAGCTGGCCATCCGACTCGGAATCGATTACCCGTTCCAGAGCGCCATCGCCGATCGGGTGACGAAGAATCCGTAGAACAGACGACATCGCGACGAGCCCGACACGGCGCCACATCGGCGGGACGGATGTGCTCCGGGCAGCAGCCGCGTGTTGATGTAGAGCAGGTGGGGCGCGGCGATCACGAACACGAAGCCCGCCACGTTGGCGCCGATTTGCAGCAGCAGAATCGGCTGCGCGAGCCGTAGCGCCGACGATGCCCCACAGCACGACCACGCCGAGCACGCAGTAATAGACCGCCCGCACGTCGCCGCCGCGCCAGGTGCGCACGCGACCGCTGCCCGTCCAGAGGATGTCCGTGATCGCGCGCACCATGCCTTCGAGCTGATCGAGCTGCGTCTTGAACAGGATCCACGCGCCGAGAAAGGCAATCACGCCACCCAGCAGCGGCGCCCGACGTCCCGCTGATCGCCTGCGCCAGAGCTGCGCTGATGCCCAAGCCCTGAATGTTGGTGCCGCGCGGAAGGAACGTGACGTAGATCATCGCCGGCAGGAGCATGCCGAGCATCGCGCCGGCGAAGAACACGCCCCACTGATCCGCGCTGATGATCCGCCACCATCCGCGCCACCGGCGCATCCCCTCGGCGTCGTCGGCGAACATGAACCCATTGTGCGCGAGCGTGACCTTCGTGCCGCCGATCGCGCACGGGATGTAGCCCGCCCGCTCACCCATGCCGTAGCCACGATCGCGCGCCCAGTTCGACAGCACGATGTTGGTCACGCCGCCGGCGCCCGAGTAGGCCACCAGCGCGCCAAGGAGAAAGAGGTCGGTTCCGGCCGGGAAGAAATCGAACGTCCCGCCGTGCAGATCGAAGCCAGTCAGATCCCATCACGCCGGCGAGCCATGTGCGCGACGGGACGAAGATCAGCGCCAGCACGAGGAAACTCCCGAGGATGGCGGCGATGAGCACCCAGTTCAGCAGCTCGAGCGTCGTCTCGATGCGACGGCCGAACGACAGAATCGCGACGCACGCGAGGAACGTCGCCACGCCGATGAAGTAGATCGATGTTCGCAGTCGGCCGCGCCGGCGAGCCGCCGCGTGAAGAGAAAGAAGATCGCACCCGCGGCCGTGCCGGCCCATGCGGGCCAGCCGACCTGCAGAAAGTACAGCATGGCGTACACCCACGCCCAGACCTTGGACGAGGGCCGCGTGCGCATGAAGCCGGTAAAGACCGGCTCGCCTGTCGCAAGGGTGTAGCGCATCAACTCGGTGTTGAAGATCGTCTGGAGAGAACACGGCGATCCCGACCACCCAGAGCAGCGACAACCCGTGACGGACGAACGTGGCGGGGCCGAGCAGGAACTCCCCACTGCCGATCGACACGCCGAGCACGATGATGCCGGGGCCGACCGCCTCGAGCCAGCCGAGGCCGTGCGGGGGCGGCGGGAGAGGCAGCTCGGCGCGCGCCCACGGATCGAGCCCGGAGCGTGCTTCGACAGGAACTGCTGTGGAGATGGACGAGGTGGCCAAGGGCCGTTATCGTATGCGATCCAGCGCGGTGCCCGGAAGCCCGCAATCGCGCTAGACTTGTGCCATGAAACGCGTCTGGATGGCCGCGGTCCTTGCCCTCGTCGGGGCGGCCGCCGTCGCCGAAGCGCAGTTCGGCCGAGCCTTCCGCGGCACGAGAGTGGCGACGGAAGCGGACTTCGATGGCCGCTTCCACTACTGCCGTCTCGTCTACCAGGGTGCCTTCAACGGCAACGGCGGCAGCTGGCGGACCGACTATCCGAACGCCGACATCAACATGTCGGTCCGGCTTTCAGAGCTCACCAAGGTTGGCGTCAGCAAGGCGTCCGACGGGTCGCCCAAGCCGTTGCTCGTCCGCGTCGGCGGCGACGAACTGTTCCAGTGCCCGCTGGTGATCATGTCGGCGCCGGGCGCGGCGCTGATCGAGGACCAGGAAGCCGGGCGGCTGCGTGAATACCTGCTCAAGGGCGGGATGCTCTGGACCGACGACTCCTGGGGAAGCTACCAGTGGCAGCACTGGGTCTCGCAGCTCAGGAAAGTGCTGCCGGCCGGCGAGTATCCGATCTTCGACGTGCCACTCGACCATGCGCTCTTCAAGTCGCAGTTCGAGGTCACGGAGATTCCGCAGATCCCGAACATCGGCTTCTTCCTCCGGTCCGGCGGACGCACCTCGGAACAGGGGGCCGATAGCGCGGTGCCGATGGTAAGAGGGATTGCGGGTCGTGACGGGAACTTGATGGTGCTGATGACGCACAACACCGACATCCAAGACGCCTGGGAGCGGGAGGGGGAGGATCCCTCCTACTTCTACGCGTTCAGCCCGCGCGGCTACGCCTTCGGCATCAATGCGATCCTCTACGCGCTGACGCATTGAGCGGAGGCCTGAAGGCCTCCGGCTACCACGTCGGAATTCGCACCGCCTCAGAACTTCCCGTTAATCTCTGGAAACGGCACGGCGCGGCCCAGCTCCGCGAACGTGCCGCGTTCGGCCATTTCTGTCGCCGCCTGAAGAAATCCGGTCCAGGCCGCGCGCGCCAGCGCGCCGCCGACGCTGATGCGGCGGACACCAATCCGCGCCAGTTCCTCCACCGTCGCGATGTCGCTGCCGATCAACGCATTCACCGGCTTCGGCGCCACCGCCTGCACGACCGCTGTGATCTCGGCCACGGTGCGAAGACCGGGCGCGTACAGGCATTCCGCGCCCGCGGCGGCGTAGGCCTCGAGGCGGCGAATGGTCTCGGCGAGGTCGGGCCGTCCCACGAGAAAGCCCTCGGATCGTCCCGTGAGCAGAACGCCGGTAGCGGTCTTGTCGAGGGCCTCGCGCGCCGCCTGTATTCGTTCGACCGCCAGGGAGAGATCAAAGAGCGGCTTTGCCGGATCGCCGGTGGAGTCTTCGATCGACAGGCCCGCGATGCCGGTGTCTGCGGCCGCGGTGACATTGGCCGCCACCTCCACCGGCGCCACCGCGAAGCCTTTCTCGAAGTCGGCGTTCACCGGAACAGGAACCGCCGCGGTCATGTCGCGGAGGTGCGCCAGTTTCTGATCGAGCGTAATGGCGTGGTCGCGGAGCCCCAGCGTCCACGCCAGGCCGCAGCTCGTCGTTGCCACCGCCTTGAAGCCAAGCTGCACGCAGTACTCTGGCGCTGCCCAGCGTCCCAGGGATTGGGAATGACGAAGCAGCCGTCTTTGTGCAAGTTCGCGAAACCGGTCGATGACCGCGGATGTCCCCGGGGGCGTCATGCACTCCTCCTCACCGGGCCTGCCCCGGCCGGCCACAAGTAGCGAAACACCAGAACGTGCCCAGCGAGCGCGAGCTGTACCGAGGAACGAGGGCAGCCAGACGTAGGGCATAAGACTCGGTAACAGGTTCGCCGGGCCGTCGGCAAACTGCCGGAACGGCACTGGCGTCGACAACACCGCGATCGTCACGATGTTCGCGAGCAGCGCGAGGCCCAGGACGTTCCAGGCAAACACGAGCCCACGCGATCGCCCGCCGCGCGCGAGCCACATGCCCAGCGCCGCGGCGGTCAGACCGCTGACGATGTCGAAGTTCCGTCCCGCATACGTCATCTGTACTGGGATCACACCTTCCTGATACAGCCGGTGCAGCAGCCACTCGACCGGTATCCGGAATGCCTGGAAACCCACCAGCGCTGGCAGCCCGATCCAGGCCGCCACACGGCGTCCAATCGGAGACATCGTCATCGTCAGCGTGACGACCGTGAGCGCGAGCACCATCACGAGCGCCGGCGCCGGCAATGGGTTGTAGCGATCGAGCATCCCGCGCCACGCGAGGACACCCGGGATCACCAGGTAGGCCAGGCCGATGCCGATGAGGACGACCGGCCCAGCTCCAGCCTGGCGCAGTCGATGGAAAACGATCACTGCCACCACCACTACCAGCGCGACGAACAGCGACGCGGTCATAGCCTGGGCAGGAATCGGTGCGTGCGGAGCATGTATGCCTGGTACGCGCCGCCGAACCGGGCCAGCAGTTCTGCCTCCTCGATGCGTGTGCGGATGGCCAGCAGCGTAAACACCACCACACCGCCGCCGAGCAGGAACCAGTTTGCCGCCGCCAGCGCATTGCCCAGCATCGCCAGGGCGGCGGCGACATAGAACGGGTGGCGGACCCAGCGGTACGGACCGGTCGTGACAAGAGTATGTTCGCGCCTGGTGACGACGGTGTCGGTGAGGTTCTTCCCGAGGTTGCGGAACGTCCACACGAACAGCATGCCGCCGAGCATGGCGATGCCGACGCCGAGCCACCGCAGCCATACGGGAAGCGGCATCGACGACCACGCCATCCGCGCCGGATTGACCATGTAGGTGAACAGGCCCACCATGACCGCGATGCCAATCGGCCGCAGCGTGAAGAGGATGAAAGGCCCTTCCTTCCAGCGGTCCAGCTTCTCGTTGACCGAATGCGCCTTGAGCCGGTGGTAGATCGCGACGGGAAAGACGATGAGGGCGCCGGCGATGAGGATGAGCCTGAAGGTCTGGTCGGCGGCGTTCATCTCATGCCGACGATCATCGGCGAATGGGTGAGGAGGTCGAACGGCCGTCGGTCTGCAGGTCGGCCTTCGAATCCGCCTCGGTCTTGTGCGGCGTGATCTTGTCGGGATCGATGCGCACCATCAGATACGTGATGTGGTCGTCGATCTTGGTGAACTGGTGGCCGGTGCCGGCGGGAATGATCACCGCGTCGCCCGCCTTGAGCTGGTACGTCACCCCGTTGCGGATGGCGGCAGCGTTGTTGCCCGGTCCGTTCAACAACCGCACCGTGTTCTCGGTTGCGGGGCGCCGCTCCTTGCCGACGAGATCCGGGCCGAGCACGAGCGTGCCCGATCCGTCGATCACGTGGTAGACCTCGCTCACCAGGTCGTGCTCGGCGACGGTCGCCTTCGGGTTGTCGATGCGGCCGCGGTAGACCACGGCGACGCCGACGTTCGCCTTGCCGATGTCCACCTGCCGAATCTGCTGGTCGGTGAGCTGGTTGGCAATCCCGCGCTTCACGTACACCTGGATCTCGCTGTTTGGAATGTAGGTGCCGGGGCACATGTTGCAGCTCGGCGCCGGATCCTGCGCCTGTGCGGAGAGCATCAGCAGCGCGAGCACGAAAGCAGCCTTCATGTCGGCCTCCTGCGAAGAGGGGTTATCGGGCGCCCCGTATTCAGTCGGAGATCAGACGGAATTCGGGGTCGTCCTGGATGCCCAGTGCTTGCCGCCCGGATGGAACAGTTTGCTGCCGGCTTCATTGCCGAGCGGCATCAGCAGCAGCATGCTCGACTGCGGGTTGCCGGGAACGACCACGCGGCGGATGGCTTCGAAGTTCTTTCGTGACTGCTCTTCGTCCCATGCGTCCCGCCCCGGCGAGAGTTGCTGGAACACCAGCGGAGTGCCCTGCGAGTGACAGACGTAGCAGCGCGCCAGGCCGGTCGTTTCTTCAGGAATACGGGCTGGACCCGCGTCCGGAAGACCTCGAAGTCGAGTGCGGGCGCGCCGGCCGGCTGCTGGGCGTCGATCGGCGATGGCACCAGCACAACCGCGAGCAGCAGAAGGATGAATGCACCCATCGGGAATGCTTATAGCGCTTTGCCGCACCCTCGTCAACGAGGCGGGTGGGGTCCAACTCGTTCTTGGTCATCGATGCGGCGTCGAGAAAAGAAGTCGCCCGCATCCCGGTCGGCCAGGTGCCGAAGCGCAACATCACCGCCGTCTGGCCGTAGCCCGCGGCGCCGTCAGGCGTCGAGCGTCGCCAGGAATTTCGGCGCCTGGCGCTGCTTCGTCGCCTGCTCGAAGCCGTAGGCGATGCGGAACAGCGTCGGCTCGGTCCACGCGCGCCCGAAAAACGAGAGCCCGACCGGCAATCCCATCACATGGCCGGCGGGCAGGGTGATGTTGGGATAACCGGCAATCGCCGCGGGCGTCGAACTGCCGCCGCCGAAGTGGTCGCCGTTGACCAGGTCGATCGTCCAGGCCGGGCCTCCAGTGGGGGCGACGAGCGCATCGAGACGCTGCGCGCGCATGACCGCGTCGATCCCGTTTTCACGCGCGGCACGCCTGATCATCTCCAGGTTCCGCAGATACACGGCGTCGGTCAGCGGCCCCTTCCCCTGCGCCTCGACGAACAGTTCCTGGCCGAAGTACGGCATCTCGCGGTCGCGATGTTCATCATTGAAGCGAATGACGTCTTCCAGGGAACGAACCGGGATGCCGGCGCCAAGTCCTGAGAGGTAGGCATTCAAATCGGTCTTCAACTCGTACAACAGGACCGTGAGTTCAAGGGCGTCGACTGTCGGCGGCAACGCGAAATCGACTGGATCGATCAGCACCGCGCCCTGTTTTCGCATCGCGTCGAGCGCGGTCTCGAACACGCGTTCAACGGCACCGTGATACGTGAAGAAGCTGCGGGCGACGCCGATGCGCGCGCCGCGGAGTCCATCGGCATCGAGGAACGTGGTGTAGTCGTGCGTCTCCCGGCCCGGGTACTGGCTCGCCGGGTCGCGGGGATCGGCGGCCGCCAGGACGCTCAGGACGATTGCCGCGTCGCGCACCGTGCGCGTCATCGGGCCCGCCGTGTCCTGGCTGTGCGAGATCGGAATGATGCCGGCGCGGCTGACAAGACCGACCGTCGGTTTGACGCCGACGATCCCGTTCGCCGACGAAGGACAGACAATCGAGCCGTCCGTCTCGGTACCAATCGCTACCGCTGCCAGGTTCGCCGCGACCGCCGCAGCCGATCCCGAGCTGGAGCCGCAGGGATTGCGATCGAGCACGTACGGATTGCGGCACTGCCCGCCCCGCGCGCTCCACCCACTCGACGAACGCGTCGAGCGGATGTTGGCCCACTCGCTCATGTTCGCCTTGCCGAGCAGGATGGCGCCGGCGTCTCTCAGCCGGCCGGCCACGGAGGAGTCCCGCGCCGGCACCGATCCCACCAGCGCCAGCGAACCGGCGGTCGTCGTCATGCGATCGGCGGTGTCGATATTGTCTTTGAGCAGCACCGGGATCCCGTGCAGCGCGCTGCGCACGCCGCTCCCCTCCCGGCGCTCGCGATCCAGCCGGTCGGCAATCGCCGGCGCCTCGGGGTTGACCTCGATGAACGAGTGCAGCGCCGGTCCCTGTCGATCGAGGCTTTCCACGCGGCCCAGGTAGGCGTCCACGATCGAGCGGGCCGTGAACCGGCCGTCCATCATGCCGGCCTGCAACCCGGCGATGGTCAGTTCGTCGAGCTCGAATGGCGCGGGCGCCGGCGCCCCGGGCGAGGTGGCGTCTGGACGTCTGCAGGCCGCGACGCTCACGAATGCGAAGCCGCCACCCGCCGCCGTTGCCTTCAGAAAATCACGACGATCCATCAGGCTGTGCGTGGTTCAGCGCTCGTCTACCGTGGCGTCACTCGCGTGCTCTGGCTCGACACGCACTGCCACCGCCCGTCGCGCACGATCCAGACGTCGGTATACCGAAGCGCCATTTCCGATCGCTGCCCCTGTTTGATGCCGACGAGCCGCAGCGTAAACCAGACGACCGCGGCGTCGCGGTAAACGCGCACGGCGAAATCTTCCTGGACAGCGGACTCCACCTGCTGATCGAACGCGGTGACCAGTGCCAGCTCGGTCGCCTTGTCGCCGATCCGCCCATCGTCGTAGGTCGCGGTGAACTCCTCCGCGAGAAGCTTTTCGATGAACGCGACGTCCTTGCGATAGAAGGCCTCGTTCCAGCCTCGTTCCAGGCCGACGAGGACGTCCTGATCCGATTGAACCCGCTGCGCCCCGACCGTCGTTATCGCGACAGCGAAGGCGACGACGCAATACAGCACGTGACGTGATGGCATCGAAACGTCCCTCACTGGTCCAGACCGCTTGGCGGCGTCAGGATGGTAGCACCGCTGGGTCCGGCCCGAGCGGGTCAGGCCGCTCCGGCCAGGTGATTGATATCGCGCGTCGTCACGATCGGTTTCGTGAATCCCATGAGCCCGAGCTGAATCAGCGCGCGTCCGAGCGCCGACGTCGTCGTGGCCACTCCAGGCAGGAGCGTCCGAATCACCGGCGAGATCGGCGCGACGGCGGTGTAGAACGCCTGGTACCACGCCGTCTTCGATCGCACGCCGTTGACCGGCTGAATGAAGCCGGGGCGGAGTAACGTAGGCCCGTGGAAACCCCATGGCCAGCAACGCATTCTCGGTGCGGCCTTTGACGCGCGCCCACATCGTCCGGCCCTTCTCCGTCGAATCCGCTCCCGCCCCGGAGATGTAACAGAACGTGCCCGCCGGATTGGCGGCAAGGTAGGCGCGTGCCGCGACGAGGGTGATGTCGTAGGTCATGCGGGAGTAGGTCGCCTCGTCGAGGCCGACCGCCGTCACACCCACGCAATAGAAACACGCATCGTGCCCGGACAGGCGCTCGCCAAGCGGCCGGAGATCGAAGAAGTCCTGGTGGAGGATCTCGGTCAGCTTCGGATGCGATGCGCCGGTCAGCGACCGGCTGATCGAGGTCACCGCCGTGACCCGTGAATCGGCGAGACATTCGATCAGCGTCCCCCCGCCGATCATGCCGGTGGACCCGAACAGCACGACTCGCATTGGGGCCGAAGTATAACTGCCCGTCACTCGCTCCGAAATCGTCCCCACCCGCCGATTCGATGTCACACCTCAAACTGACCATCGCCACCGACTACGACCACTTCCGCGACTTCCGGTTCGGCCTCGTCAAGGCAGAGGGGATCGACACCACCTGGCTGACTCACGGTCATCACGAGTGTTTCGCCCGGGCCTGCTTCCTGGAAGGTCATCCCGACGTCGTCCGCCTGTTCCCCGATTACGTCGAGATGGAGGAGCAGTACTTCGCGCGCAACCTCTACAACGCGTTCCTCGAATCGAAGCGCCGGTCGCTCGATCGCATCCTCGACGCCGCGGTCTCGCGGTATCCGTACCGTGGCTCGCCGCCTACGCCCGCAGGATGCGGGACGTGGTCGGGGGCAATCTTTTCCCGTATGGCATCGAGGAAAACCGGCCGACGTGGGAGCAGATGGCGCTGTACGCGCTGCAGCAGGGCATCGCCCACCGGCTGGTGACGCCGGAGGAGATGTTCCCGCGCGGCATCATGACCAGGGTCGTGATCTGAGCGCCGCGCAGATCGCTGCGGCGATCGACTCTAGAAGCGCTGTTTGATCCACGCCGCCGCGTAGTCGTAGAAATTCTTTACCGTGTTCGAGTACTGCCCGGGCACGGTTTCACACGGACCGCACGGCGTCTGACCGTGTTCGGCGCCCTCGATGACGACAAAGTCCTTGTCGGGGCTTGCCGCCACCTCATAGTGAATCTCGTTGTCGCGGATGAAATAGTGCGCGCCCATCGCCGCAACCAGCAGCGGCACGCGGATGCGCGGCAGGTTGCAGGGAGGAGAATTGTTGCTCGAGCAGTGCTCGATGCCGTCCATCGAGTCGGTGGACCGGATGGCGTTCGCGCTGAGGAAGGACTTGATGGTCAGAAACTGCGTGCCGCTCTCGAAGGTGAGATTCTCGGCGGCAAGCTGCGGCGAGGCGCGACGGACACTCTCCACGATTTGCGTGACGACGGTTCCGTCGTTCTTGAGGAGCTTCCGCGGTTTCGCCGTGGCGTGATGCACGCTGGGGTCCAGCTGCATCAGCCGGCCTCCTACCCCGCGCGGCACGACGAACGCGTCATCGTCCGGGTACAGGTAGGCCCCCTTCTTCATTCGCGCCTGGCGGTCGAGCGCCAGGTTGATCAACCTGTTCATCCGATCGGCCTGCGCCTTGAAGTATCGCGTCTTGAATTCGTCTGAGTAGGTCGAGGGCCCATTCGGCTTGTACCCATTCGCCGGGCTGAAGGGATTGAGCGCCGGATCGAGTTGATCGGGACGCTGCTTCATTCGTGACCGCACCGTTGAGGCTCCTCAGCGCGTTCACCGGGTTTCCGGGGTGGGCATCAACCAGGATCAGGCCGTCCGCCGGTGGGAGTCCGGCAAGCTCGTTCCCGCACTGCACCAGTTTGCCAGGCCCCTGGCACACCGAGACACCGGTCTCGGCCACACTCTGATACAGCGTCATCGTCGCGCCGCCGCCGCTCCAGCCCCAGAGCACGATCCGGGTGATCCCCGGCTGGCTCTTGAGAAACTGCACCCCGGCGCGGACATCCAGCGGGATGGTTTCGAACCGCACCAGCGCCTCGTTGTTATCCGACCTCGGGTTCATGCACAGAACGGCGAACCCGCGCCTGGACAGCTCGGTACACGCCAGCGCGGTCATGAAGTTCGACGTCCGGTGCATGACGACGATACCGACGTGGGGCGCCGGGAGCGGGGCGTCTGGCATGTAGAGCGCGCCCTTGACCGAAGCGGGCACTCCCGCGAATCGCACGTATCGCGGGTTGCTCTGCGCGGACGCCAGGCCCGCAACGCAGATCACGCCCACGCACGCGATCAGTGCACGGTGCTTGAAGTTCATCATCTGATGCCCCATCTCGGTGTCGTCGCGGCTGACTATCAGACGTGCGATTTTCCACGGCCCTGGACCAATTCGCCTGAGTAGCCAGAGGTACTTGCCGGTCACATGCGTGCGTTCGCCGCCAGCTCTCGCCGACACGTCAATCGAGAACGTTCCCCGGTCAAAAGCGATGTCGCCGACGACGACGATTTCCGTGCTGACGTAAGTGACCCGACGGGCGAATTCTATTAGAAGCGAACTCATGATTTCCTGGACAAAGCGCGCACACGCCGCCTTGCCCTCCTGGGCCGGAAAGTCAGGCACCATCAAGACCGCGTCGTCGGTCAGGAGTTCCGCCAGGGCTGCCGTGTCGCCGCTGTTCTCGGCGGCTTCGAGCGCCTGCCGGACAGCCGCCACCGCGCTGACGTCCAGCTGGGCATTGGTCATGACCGATCGCGTCTAACGCCACATCTACGAATTGACGAATTTGATCGAAGCAATCCGTCAATTCGTAGATTCGTAAATCCGTCACTTCGATATTCGTTCGGGCCGCAGTGTCAGCGCCAGCGCAGCGCCGGTCAGCGACAGCAGCGAAATCTGCACGTCTCCGGCCGTGACCCAGCCACCGCGGCCGGCGAGCCAGCCCATGAGATAACCGGCAACCCCGGCGGAAGAGTACAGGCTCGTCACGAAGATACTCGAGGCACGGCCGGCCAGGCTGCTGTGAAGCGCTTTGACCTGGTAGGCCGCCAGATTCACATACAGGATGCCGCTGACGACAACACCCCACATGAACGACAGGCTCGATTGCATGACAAAGAGTGACGAACCGTGGAACAGCAGATAGCCGAGACCGGCCGCACCCAGGAAAGTGCCGCCCAGCACCAGCCTCGGCGAGAAGTGGTCTCCCAGCCAGCCGCCGCCGATTGACGCGAGCGCTCCAAGGCCGTAGATGCTCATCACCGTCCCCGCGGTCGCGGGCGGGTAGTTCAGCCCTTCTCGCAGGAACGTCGGATACATGCCCAGGTACCCGTAGATGACCAGACCACCGACGGCGCTCATCGCCGTCAGCACCACGGTGTTCCGGTTGAGCAGCGTGGACGCGCCGCCCCGATCGATCGCGCTGCCGGGAGCATCGTGCGCCTCGCTGAACCATGGCTTGACCGTGAGCGCAACCAGGGCCATCGCCGCGAGGCCGATCAGCCCGTACGCCACCATCGGCACCCGCCAGCTCTGATACGCGCTGATCAGCAGGCCTCCCAGGATCGGTCCGATGATGGCGCCCACGGCAAAAAAGAAGTTGATGGCCCCGACCGCGGCCCCGCGCCGGCTGGCGAAGTAGCTGACGGCGATAGCCAGCAGCACCGTCAACTGCATCGCTTCGCCGATGCCGGTGGCCGCGCGGTAGACGAGCATGTCGAAGAACCCCGACGACAGCACGGTGAGCGCCGTGCCGGCCGAGAACACCGCGATGCCGATCTGCAGCACGGTCTTGCGCGAGAAGCGTGTCAGCAGGTAGCCGGTGATCATGCCGGCCGCTGCCATGCCGAGCGTGAACACCGTCGCGAGAAACCCGATGGCCTCGAGCGAGAATCCGTATTCCCGCCGCACTTCCGGCGCCAGCAGCGGAAAGAGCTGCCGGTCCATTGCGTTGAGCGCGTACGAGGCGAGCAGCGCGCCGAACGCCACCCCGGCGTACCGCCTCGGGAGGGCGATCGCCACGCCGGTGTTCACGCCTTCACGGCTCCAGGCGCGTGGCCGGCGGCGGGCTGCTGCGCGGCGAGATACCAGTCGAGAATCTGCTCACCGGTCCAGAAGACGACACCCGGGCGCGACCGGATGTGCTCGAGCGCTTCCCGGAAATAGCGCAGCCGGTGCGGCGCACCCATGATGTACGGATGGACGACCAGCGCCATGACGCGCGCCGACGGCTTCGCGTCGGCGTAGAGCTGTTCGAACTGATCGACCGCGCGAGTCCGGTATTCGCTGGCCGGATGATGCTGGATCAGCATCATGGCGACGTCATTGCATTCCTGGGTGTACGGAATCGAGATCAGCGAACCGCTGCGGGTCTTCACCGGGACCGGCTGGTCGTCGAGCACCCAGTCGCACACGTACCTGGTAGCCGGCCTCGACCAGGATGTCCGGCGTGTCCCATGTCTCGGTCAGCCCGGGGCCGAGCCAGCCTCGCGGCGCGCGGCCGGTGAAGGCACGGATCGCATCGGTTGTCTTCCGGATGTCGGCGCGCTCGTCGGCAACCTTCTGCATGTTCTTCTGCGTGAACCCGTGGCCGATGAACTCCCACCGGCGCTCGAGCGCGGCGCTCGCGATCGGCTGGTAGGCTTCGATCGCCGATCCGTTGATCGCCAGGACGACTGGCGTCTGGAACCGATCGAACACCTCGAGCATTCTCCAGAACCCCACCCGGTTCCCGTACTCGTGCCAGGCCCAGTTCGGAACGTCGGGTTCCGGCGAGCCGCCGGCGGGCGGCGGCAGGACGGTACGCGGCAGCGGTTCCCGCGGGTTCCATTCCTCGACATTCACGATCACCCAGACAATCAGCTGCGCGCCGTCCGGCAGCCGCAGCGGCGGGCGGCTGGTGATGGCGGAGTAGGGAATCCGTTCGCTCGGCAACATATGGACGCTCCTCGATTGCGGAAACGGTAGTATCTACGCGAATCGCGGCTGCAAATCAAACCAGGAGGCAACCATGACTGCCACGGTAGGCTCGCGCATTTCAATCGGCTTGGCGGCGGTGGCGCTGTTTTTCGGTCTGTCCACCGCGGTGCACGCACAGACCTACGTCAAGGGGGAACGTCCGCAGCAGCGCGGGTATTCACTGGCGGTGGTCACCGAGGGAGGCAAGACCGTGTGGCTGGGCGGGCAGATCGCGGTCGCAGACGACGCCGGCCGGTCGCTGGCCGGCGATTTCGAAGGACAAGTGCGGCAGGTGTTCAAACTGCTCAACGCCACCCTCGCGAAAGCGGGCGGCAAGCTCAGCGACATGGTGCAGATGACCGTGTTCATCACCGACGTTCGCAACGGCGATCGTCTCACCGAGATCCGCCGGGAGATCTTCGGTGACAACTTCCCGGGCAGCGCGCTGATTACCATCACCGCGTTGGCCAACCCCGATGCCAAGGTCGAGATTCAAGGCTACGCCGTCATCGGCGGCAAGTAGGACTTCATGAGCAGTCGACGCGATTTTCTCAAACGTGGCCTGACGCTGACGGGCGCGGCAGGTGCGCTGGCCTCGGCACTGGCGCCCCGCAAGGCGTTCGCCCGTGCGCAAGGTGGATCCGTGCGACGCGCCGACCGCTACGACGACTCGTTCATCTTCGAACGCAAGCCGTTCACGTGGCCGGGAAATGCGACGCTGGCGGTCTGGGTCGTGCCGAACGTCGAGGTCTGGCGCTACGACTCGCCCGCCGGACAGGCTATCTCTCCCAACGATCGCAACATCGTCCCCGATGTCGTCAACTACGCCTGGCGGGAGTACGGCCTGCGCGTCGGATTGTGGCGCATCGCCGACGTGCTCGACGCCGCGGGCGTGAAAGCCACGGTCGCGCTGAACTCGGCCGTGGCCGAGACCCACCCCAAAGCCGTCGACGAAATGAAACGGCGCGGCTGGGAGTTCATGGGGCACGGCGTCACCAACAGCGAGAACCTCGCCGGCTTGAACCCGGACAAGGAGCGCGCGGTGATCCAGGCCGTCCTCAAGACTATCGAGCAGTCGACCGGCCGGCGGCCGCGCGGTTGGCTCGGCCCGAGCCTGGCCGAGACGGCCAATACCCTCGACATCCTGGCGGAAGAGGGAGTGGACTACTGCGGCGACTGGAACAGCGACGACCAGCCGTATCCAATGAAGGTCAGAAAGGGCCGGATGTTTTCGATCCCGTATTGCATGGAGATCAACGACATCCCGCTCTTCATCAGGAAGGGCTACACCGGCGAGCAGTACCTCCAATCCGTCGTCGATCAGTTCGACACGCTGTACGCCGACAGCGCGAAGCAGCCGAGAGTGCTCGGACTACCTCTGCACCCGATGATCACCGGGCAGCCGCTCCGCAGCAGGTATCTCGAGCGGGCGCTGGCTCACATGAAGAAACACGAGCGGGTCTGGTTCGCGACCGGCACCGAGATCATCGACGCGTATCAACGCGCGACGTCGTAAGCACTCCCGGCGTCTCAGGCCGCCGCCGGGGGTTCTTTCCGGCCCACGAGGAGCGCGAGTTCTCGCCATTTCCAGTAGCAGTCGACGTCCTCGAATCCAATGTCGCGCAGCCACTCCAGCTGGGTGTCAACGTTCAGCAGCCTGTTCGACGGATCCTCGTCCGCGGGGGTAATGCCCATCGCCTGAAGAAACCGCTGATGTGCGTAGGGAGACACGGACGCCACATGCTCGAGGTTGCAGAACACCCCTCCCTGCTCCAGTAGATCCCAGATCTCCTGATACAGATGTCGCTTTCGTTCGTGCGCCAGGTGATGGATCGCAAAGCTCGACACCACCGCATCGAACATGCCGAGCGACGGCAGCGGAAATTCCAGATTGTGGTGAACGATCTCCGCACGCGACATTGGCCCGAACCTGGTGTGCAGGTGGTCAATCATCAGCGGCGAAAAATCGAGAGCCACGCCGGTCGCATGGGGTCTCGCGAGGAGCACAGACTCCAGCAACCGTCCATCCCCGGAGCCAAGATCGAGAACCCGGCGGATATCGCCCGGAATTTCGTCGAGCAACGCCGCTTCACCGGCAGCCCGGTGCGGCAGGTGGTCGGCGCGCCGCAGGTACGCGGACGCGTGCTCGGCTGAGCGCCATTCGCTCATCGTTACAGGCACCTTTCCAGCTCGCTGCACCGTGGTGATGACTCTACGGTCGTGGTCATTCGTCGATGGCAAACGCGAGCAGCACGTTGCCCGATGCCCCTCCGAACCGCGGATAACCGGAGTTCACGAACATCATGCTGCCGGCAACGACTGGCCCCGCGCCGTCCAGCGATCCGCCCCTGGCCGCGACGCCGTTGACGGTCCGGAAGCTCGTCTGCGTGTCGAAGTCCCACACCGGGGTGCCGTCCGCCGTGGAAAACGCCCGGATGTGTCCGTCCATCGACCCCGAGAACACCAGGCCCGGCACGGCGGTCACGGCGCCCGGCTGCGCGGGACTGCATCCGGGACGCGGCGGAGTGCACGGCCGGCTCGGGGCGAACCAGACCTTGCTCCCGTCCGCGATGTTGAGCGCGGTCAATCCGCCTCCCCGCACCGGATCCAGTTCCGCGTCGCCGATCGGCGTCGGGCCGCTGACGCGTCCGACGCGGACGACGTCAGAGACCGACGCGTAGACATGGCGTCCGTCGCTCGCCGTTCCCCACTGGACGCCGCCATTCGTGCCTCCCGTCCCCACGCGGGTCTGCCATAACAGTCTTCCTTTGTTGGCTGGATCCAGCGCATAGACCACCCCGGACTTCTGGCCGGCCACCAGCACGTCCCGGCCGTTCGATCCTCGCACGAGCATGGCCGACGAGCCGTAGTCGAAGTCAGGACCGGCATCGTCGGGGCAATTGGCGCCGCGCGTCCCGCACGACGAGTTGTAGACGTCATTGGGCGTGGTTTGCTGGGACCAGGCGATTGCGCCGGTTTCGAGATCGAGCGCGAGGATGGCGTCGCTCGTCGCGGTGGCGGGATGTGAATAGTTGTCCCCGCTGGTGATGTAGAGCACGCCGCGGGGCTGATCGATGGTCGGTGTGGACCAGACGCCTGCACCCGACGGCCCGTAGGTGGCCGTGCCCACCGCGGTCTGCCCGGTCCTTTTCGGCGGGTCCACCAGGTAGGTCTTCCACACCACCGAACCGTCACGGACGCGCACCGCGGTCACGCTGCCGCGAAACGTGCAGCACGGATATCCAGGATCGATCGAGCGGGTTTCTTCCCACGACGCCGCCGGCACGAACGCGACGCCGCCGTGCACCGCGATCGATCCGGTCAACCGCGTGGCCTCGTGATCTTCAATCCGTCTTTTCCAGTTCTCCTTGCCGGAGCGGGCATCGAGCGCATAGACCAGCCCATTCTGGTCGCTGAACACGAGCGAGTGCCTGCCGCCCTCGACGACGATGGTCATCGCCGTGCGCACGGGACCGCTCGCCTGGTAGCGCCAGTGAAGGCAACCGCTTCCCGCGTCCAGTGCCTGGACCACACCGCCTGCGCTGCCGACGAAGAGCGTCCCGTTGAGAACCGTCGGCGCGGCGAATGCCGTGACGTCTCCGGCAAACCCGAACGCCCATTTCAGCTGCAACCGGCCGACGTTCCGGCTATTGATGCCAGTGCCGTCGCCCGCCTGGAACCGTGTGTTCGCGGGCGATGGGCCCCACCCGCTCCACGTGTCGCGCGAAGAACCAGCCATGATCGGCCGGTCGGTCTTGCAGAATGTGCTGGGCGGCGGTGCCGAGTCCTCGGTTCCCGTGCCGAGGAAAGCGGCGACCGCTTCCCGTTCGTCCCGCCGCATCGGATACGCGATGCTCATCATCAGGCCGAAGTCGAGGGTCCGGAGAATGCGCGCAGGCGACATTTTCGCCAGCGCCTCGCGAGTCGGAATCCTCGCCCCCACCTGGTCGTGGCACGAGGCGCAGTACTTCGCATAGAGCTGCTCGCCGCCTGGCCGGGTCTGCGCCCTTGAAGCCGCGCTGCCTGCGGCAACGACCAACGCGCACGCGGCGACCAGAAGAACACTCGAACCGACCTGAACGGTCTTCATCTGCCCTCGCTTGTCATCGGGTCAGCGCAGCACATATCCAGCGAGGACGCTCTGCACCGCATAGATGCTCAGCTTCTTGTTGAATTGCAGTTGGATCGGCGCCTGCGTGCCAGTAAGCCAGACCTTCAGTTCCGCGTCGAGATCGAACGTACCAGCTGTCTCTATACTGAATCGGGTGATGCTGCGGTAGGGAATCGACTGGTACTCGACTTTCTTGCCCGTCATGCCCTGCCGGTTCACGAAGATAAGTCGCTTATCGGTGAACACGAACATGTCGCGTATCAGTTGATATGCCTTCTCAACTCGTTCGCCCGGCGCGAGAACCTGGCTGAACTCGGCTTGCAGTGTTGACACGTCGACTTCCGACGCGTTACCAAGCAGACCATCAAGTAATCCCATTTCGCCTCCAACGGCCTGCGACTCGCCCCCCGGACGACCGTCAATTGTGCAGGCAACGAGGAAGGTGGCGATCGTCGCCTTTCCTCAATGCGTGCGGAGGCGGTGACCGAATCCCGAGTCAGCGCGAGGACGACGGCGCCCCACATCAGCACGCCGGTCATGATCGGCAGACCGAGCCGGTGCGCCCCGAGGACGAGGGCGCGATCGTAGCGCAGCCAGCCGGGATCATGTGCGGCGGTGAATGTTCTCCAGTCGGGTTCGCGCGCCCTCCAGCAGCGGTAGAACCGGGTGATCGGCGAGCTTTGTCGCCGCCTCGGTCAGCGGCCACCACGTCCGGTCTCGAAAATGCGCCTCCTCATAGTCGTCGTACGCCTCGGTAACGTCCATTAAGAAGACGGCCACCACCAGGTCGAGGTCCCATTTCTGGTACTCAAACGTCCCGAGCGCATCGCCAATCAGCCGTCCCTTGAGACCCGCTTCTTCCCACGCCTCGTTCAGCGCGGTCTCCTCGTGGGTGTCTCCCCGATCGACCATGCCCTTGGGAATCCCCCAGCGGCGCGATGCCTTCCGTCGAATGAGGCACACCTCGAAACCGTTGCCGGCGCGCCGGACCGCAATGACTCCTGCCTGTTGAGGAACGCCCGCATCCAGGCCCGAGGCTGCCAATCCCTTCACCGTACCCCGGCGCCGCGATCGATCAGCGTAAGCATGTAGGTCGGCTCGGCCCTCAAGGACGTGGTGTTAGAACGAGATCCGAACAGCAAGCGGATCGTCGCCCTGCGCCATGACCTCGGCAGGAGTGGCGATGAGGAGGCTGACGGCTACCGCAATCGTGCTCAGGCTCTGGAAGATCAGTCGTCGCATGGCGTTATCCTTTCTTGAGACTCAAACAGATTTGTTACGTCTGATGCCGAAGGTTCACATCCTGGACACGGACGTGCGGCAGCCTGCAAAGAACACGAGATTGACCTTCGAGGCACGGCACGACGCCGCAATCCGATCGACCGGGAGGGCCCGCGCCTGGAGCCGCGCGACGGAGCAGCCGCGCTCGAGCGGGAAGTTGCCCGGCAGCAGGTACACCTTACCGCCCGACTCCACGCCGTGGCCGGTGCAGTAAATCACCGCCGCATCATGCTTTGCCGCGACTCTGCTGAAACCGGCCAGAGCCGCCAGCAGAGAGGCGCGGGACGGGCCGACACCTTGCACCACGGAAAAGCCGTTCTCACTCAACATCGCCGCAATGCGGCGCTCATCGTGACTCGCGCCGGCGAGCGGCGCCAGGCCGGCGCCCGCGTACTCCGACACGATCAGCACGAGAGCGCACCGGCGTTCTTCTCTCGACCCCGGCGGGAGCCGGAAACCCCACGTGAGGCGCTCGGGCCACTTCACCCACTCCGGCACCTGGTGCCGCTGACTCGCCGTGACTGTTAGTGCCCGCAGCTTTCGCGGGAACTGTCTGAAATGGAGTGGTTCGGCCCCTGCCAGTTGAATGAGCGCCGTCGCGAATGGATTACCGCCGAACGCATCACGATCGATCGTGGTCCCGCCCGAGCGTGTGGCAAAGACAATCGCTGGAGCACGGCGGCGAATCATGTGTGCCCCGAGAGTGGGGATCCGAGTTCCACGTGCCTGGCGATCACGGGTCTGGCTGAGTTCGCGCCCGAACGTCCGGGCCACGAGTAGCACTGCGTGTCGCCATAGTGAACCGGGAACCGGTTCGTACTGGCTGGTGCGCCGCTGCAGGTGGAATCGGTCCAGAATCCGATCGTCACGTATCGCTCTCCGCCGGTCGGGATTGGCTCTGGCTTGGCCGACCTGCGTGGAAGCGCCGCAACCCGCACACATCACTGCGAAGCCAAATAACATCAGCGACCGGTTCACTCTCTTATCGCAATGGATCGTAGCACGCTCAATCCGACGTTCTTTTCCCTCGTCAGTTCGAAAAGTGCCGTCCTGCACTCAGTTCAACTGGCGACCCGCGTAGCGCTCCTGGTGCGTTTCACCGTCGAGATCATCAGCATCCGCAGGCCTCTCTTCGATCAACTCCGCTGGATCGACCGTGTGGAAGGAGAGCATCCCCCACGGTTCTGATCCAACGAAGAGCCTGTGCCACGTCGAAGGCGGGATGCTGACCCAACGCTGTTCGAGGCTGGCGGGATCAGTACTCCCGAGCGGGTGCGAGCGCCAATCGGGTCCGTCTCGTAACTCAAACGTTCCACTCCCGATGAGCGAGAACGACCGCTGGTGGCTGTTCGGGTGCCGTTCGGCACCTGTAGCCGCACCGGCGCGAAGGACGAAAATCCAGCAGGAGCGGATGCTCTCTGAAAGCCCATCGCCGAAGGCATCCCGCGAAACGACCTCCCATGCCATGAGCCCACCCGAGGTTTCCAGTTCCCGAGTCACGCGCCGGAGCGTTTCCGCGACAGTGGGCAACGCTAGTGATGTGTGAACCAACTCGTTCAACCCTGGAAGCAGCGGATCGGTCACCACTTTGGCACTCATCGATCAGATCTCTCGCTCACCCAGGACGCTGGCGATGGCGGTCATGGTGTTCCAGTTGCGGGTCGTGACCGGTACCCCAAAGAGCCGGTCCAACGTTCCAAGGTAGCCGATGGCCTTCATGTGGCGCCGGTACAGACCAAAGACAAACCGGTTGTCCGTTGCAAGTATTTTCACCAGCCACCGGCCGCTGGAGGGAAAGCGCATAGGCATCGATGGCGCCGACCGGGGGCGGTGGGACAGGACGCTCACGAAGCGTACGACATCGGGTCGCAGGGGCTGGCCCGCGAAATGATTGTGAGACGTCAGCCTGACAATCTCGCGACCATGACAAATCATGATCTTCGTGTCAAAGGGAAGCCTGGATGCCAATTCGGCCCGGAGTTGGACCCGGGTCACTGGTTGCCGGATCACGAAGGTGCCTGCGGCGCTGACATTGACCGCATCGAGGTGCTTCAGTTGTTTGGTGAGCGTGGTAGGTCGAAAGGTCCTGTGACCACCGACATTAACCCCTCTCAGAAAAACCACGAGCGCCACGAGTGCCCTCCAGCGGGGTTCATCGGCCCTGCTCCGTGAGCAGGTCACCTGCGGACGTCTTGAACGTGGTTCCGGCGCTTCACGTCGAAACCGGGAAGGTCCCAGTCAACTCGGCAGGTGCCGTCAAGCAAGTCTTCGAACGTGTACGTCCGATTGGTTCCGCTCATCGCCGCGCGCGTCAGCTTCATGCCTCGACCCACCAGACGATCTCGGGCGCCGAGCCCCAGCGCGCCACCCAGTCGGCAGCGAGCACCGGGAACTTCGAACGAACGCTGCCGATCTCGCCCGATGCCCGGCCGATCACCACTCGCCCGATCCGGGCCTCACGAATCGCGAACCCGCACAGCACGCACGGCTCCGCGGTCGGTACAGCGTCGCCGCCGTCAGTGGCCCTGGGCCGAGCACGCGCAGTGACGCCTCGACCGCAAGAATCTCAGCGTGGGCAAACGGTCTGTCGCCCTTCGGCACGGCTTCGGCAGCCTCAGCGACCACGACACCCGCCAGAACGACCACGCACCCGACAGGCGTGTTGCCTGCTGCGGCCGCCATGCGTGCCAGTTCAGCGCAGCGACGCATCCAGATGGAATCTGCCATGAGAGCGACCCTTAACCGCGTCGGCGTCGAAGCACACACCAAAGACCTTCACCTGCCCGGCTCGACGTGCCGGTCCACTCGCCAGTGAGCCCGGCGACAAGATCGTCAACCGAAAGATAGATCGGCGTCTGCTCACCGCTGCTGTTGACCCACAACCAACGCACCTGCCGGTGACAGAATGCGTTCGACTTCGGCGGGAAACAGGAAGGCGTTGATCAGCACCACTGCCGCTGCCGATGAATCGCGGAGCGGGAGCCTGGCACCGTCGGCCTGTACCCGAAGGGCGGGTACAGCGGGCGCCAGCCTGAGCATGGCCAGCGAGAGATCGATTGCCACGACCTGCCCGAAGCGTTCGGCCAGAAGGGTGGAGTAGGTACCGATGCCGCTGCCAACCTCCACCGCAGGCCCGGCGGGCACGTCCATTGCCCCGAGCCCGCGC
This sequence comes from uncultured Acidobacteriota bacterium, assembly GCA_963750995.1. GTDB lineage: Bacteria > Acidobacteriota > Vicinamibacteria > Vicinamibacterales > UBA2999 > CAVVST01. The sequence goes on from CAVVST010000002.1 coordinate 1,029,464, forward strand.
GACAACGCGTCGGTGACGACAGCCGTCCTGTGCATGGACATGCGGGTGTGCCACTCACCCGCTATGCCGTCGAAGTAGTCCGCGACCTCGCTGCGCAACTCGTCGGTCCAGCCCGCCCGATCGAGCCCGGCCGCTCGCCGTGTCGCGATGCGCATCGGGTGCTCGGGACCACCCGCACCGGAGGATCGATGACCCTCGATCGCAATGGGAGGAAGGTGCTGAATCGCCAATTCCTTCACGAGGACAAGAGTAGTCGAGCGAGCCCCGCGTTCAACACAAGGGCGGACCTGAAGGTCCGCCTCTACGTTCGTGTCTTCGTAGTCGTCGTGGCCGTCGTGCTTCCGGCGGCCAGATGGCCACCATATCGTTCGGTCCAGAAGCTTCCCAGGAGCGCAATCATGCCGCACCCGATCATCAGCAGCGCCGGCGCGGTCACCGTATCCAGCTCGCGAATCATCGTCGTGGCCAGCAGCGGCGCCGTACCGCTGAAGATGGTGAAGCTGATATTGAAGACCAGCGCCACGCCGGTAAAGCGGATGCGCGTGGGAAAGAGATCCGTCAGTAGATACGCGAATGATCCGTTCGTCAGACCGGCGGCGAGCCCCGCGAGCGTGAGCAGCATCGTCAGGTTTCCGGCGCGCGCTTCGAGAGCGGCGTAGAACGGGTACGCCAGCAACACGAGCAGCCCCACTCCGAGGCGAAGCAGAACACGGGGCGGGATGCGTTCGCCGAGCCAGCCGGTGAGCAGGATGCCGAGAGCGGAAGCGAGGACGCCGACCGTCTGAGAGTACACGCCCTGGCGGGGATCGTAGTGGAGGACCCCCGCAAGATGCGCCGGCAGGTGCGAAAAGAACAGGCCGTTGAAACACGCCGTGCCAGCGAGCACGGCGCAGCCCACCATGACGGCCGCCGCGCGGCTGCGCAACACGTCCTTGAGCGGCTGGCGCGAGGCGAGGCTTCGCATCCGTGCGAACTCCGGCGACTCTTCGAGCGAACGCCGCAGGACGAAGCTCAGGCCGCCTCCGAGGCCGCCGATGATGAACGCGAGGCGCCATCCGAGGACGGGCACGTATTCGGCTGGGAGCAGCGTCCGAAGCAGCAGGCTGACACCGGTGGCCGCGGCCACGCCGAGGGTCACGCAGGCGAATACCAGGCCGCACACGAACGGCGCCTTTCTCGGCGCGGTCTCGACGACGTAGGTGAGCGCACCCGGCAGCTCGCCACCGAGGCAGAAACCCTGCACCAGGCGCAACAGCACCATCAGCGCGCTGGCCGCAACGCCCCACTGGGCATGCGTCGGAACGAGTCCCATACCCAGCGTGGCGCCCGACATCACGAAAAGCGACCACAGGAACACACGCCGCCGGCCATGACGATCCCCGTAGTGACTGAGGACGATACCGCCGAAGGGGCGGACCAGGTAGCCGGCGGCAAAGGCCGCGAACGACGCCATCAACGAGACGAGCACCGAGCTGCTCGGAAAAATTGCATCGGCGATGTCCCGAGCGAAGATGCCGAACATGACGAAGTCGTAGAATTCGACCGTGCCGCCGAGGCTGGCGAGCAGAACGATGCGCCAGCCGGCGGCTGTCATGCCGCCGGCGTAGCCGGAGGGAGGACGACTCGAGGTTTTTTCCGAAGAGCCTCGTGTCTGCACTGTTTCTGAGGACATTTCTATATACTTGGCGGGCTCTCGGTCACCTTTTTTTCAACCTACTGGAAGATGAATATATGACACGCGCGATGCTGGCTTGGCGTTCGATGATGGTTTTTCTTGTAACACTGCTGCTGGTGAGCTGCTCGTCTCAACCACCGGCGGCCGGCACGGAACCAGGAGGAGAACAGGCGGCGGCGCCACAACAGGCGGCACCCCTTCGCGAACAGGCTCTCCTCGAAGACCTCGTTCTGGCGAACCGGATTCTCACACGCGAGGTGGGCATCCTCGACGTCCAGGCGCACGTGAGCGCGCGCAGCAAGACGAATCCGGACCATTGGTACATGGCGCGCTTTGTCGCCCCGGGTGGTGCAAGCCTGAGCGACATGGTCGAGTACGACCTCGAGAGCACCCCGGTCGACGGCCCTCGCAATGACAATGCGCGCGAAACCTTCCTGCATGGCCAGGCCTTCAAGGCCAGGCCGGATGTGATGGCGGTCCTCCACGCGCATACGCCGGAATTCGTCGCCTTTGGCATGAGCTCGGTGCCGCTCTACTGGGGTCCGAACAGGCAGGTTCCGGTCTGGGATATCCGGCCCGTGAACAACGGCCGCAGCGGCATCGTTAGCAGCAACGCCCTTGGCCAGTCGATGGCGGAGAAAATGGGCAGCAGCGAAGCGGTGCTGCTCTGGGGGCACGGCATCACGCTCACGGCCAAGTCACTGCCGGAGGTCATCCATCGCGCCGTCACACTGCGCGACAATGCCCGCTTGCAGATGGCGTCGGTCTCAATGGGCAATCCGGCACAGCCGGAAGCCATCGTCGATGACGCAGCGGCGGATCAGAAGGCGTGGGATCATTACCGGCGCTTGGATCTTCTGGCAGAAAACGGCACGGTTCCGGTGAACCCGGCGCCAATGCCGGCCAAACCCAGCGATCCCGTCGGCGCCGCACGGCACGACCTGGTGCTCGCAAACCGCATCCTCGCCAACGAGTCCGTCGGGATTCTCGACACGTCGGGCCATGTCAGCCTGCGCCATCCGAGCAACCCGAACAGCTACTTCGTCGCCACCGCGGCACCGGGCAGCGTGACCGACAAGGACATCATCGAGCGCGATGTCACCAAGCCGGGTTCCGACTCGATGGGATTTTCGATCGACGACGAGATCTACAAGGCGAATCCGAACGTGATGGCGGTCGTGTACGCGCGGACGCCGGAGATTACCGCGCTCACGCAGGGCGTGCAGCTGCGGCCGATCGTGAACGGAGCCGGCTTTATCGGGGACGGGCTTCCGGTCTTCAAAATCTCGACGCTGGATACGAACCAGCCACTGCTGTCGAACCCGGCGTTCGGCAAAGGGGTGGCGGCGGCGCTCGGCTCGAAGCAGGCCGTGCTGCTGTCGGGACACGGCTTCGTCATGACGGGCAGATCCATTTACAACGTCGTCGGCACCTCGTATCAGCTGCGTCAGAACGCCAGGATCCAGCAGCAGGCCATGGCACTGCGCGGAAAGGTGACCTACCTCGTCGATATGCCGTTCGGTCCCGCACCTCAGGGTGAAGGAGGCGCCAACGCCGGCGCCGGTCCACAGGGCGGTGGTGGCGGGCGCGGCGGCGGCGGCGGACAACAGCTCGGACCGCCGGAAGGTCGCGACTGGGTCTACTGGGCGCAGACGATTCCGGTCCGGTAATACGGCGCGTAGACGAAAGAGGCGGATCTGGAAGGTCCGCCTCTACCATCATTCCAGTTCCGGCTACGGCAGAACAGCTATGGCTTCGATCTCGACTTTGTAGGCGGGATCGGCGAGCTGCTGAATCTGGACCAGCGTGTTGGCCGGCGGACTCGCGCCGACGTACTTTGCGCGCAACGCAGCAACCTCCGGCGAACGAAACTCGGAGATGCTCGTCACAAAGGTGGTCGTCTTGGCCACATGGCTGAAGTCGGCACCGTGTGACTTCAGGGCCGCCGCGAGGTTCGCGAAGACCTGTTCGGTTTGCTCTTTCATGCCGGGTCCGACGACCTTTCCCCCGGCATCAATGCCCACCTGCCCGGCGATGAACAGAATCTTCCCGGACTTCACGACGTGCGTGTACGTCCCTGGCTGCGGGCTCGACAGCCCGCGGGGATTGCTCTTCTCCAGTATCTGGGCCGCTGCGGCCACAGCCGCCAGCGAGAGCAGCGATGCAACGGTGATGAAGCTTGTCATGAGCGGTCTTTTACCACACCTGCACAATCCAGCCGTAATATACGAGCCGTCATGCATACAGCTGGACACGAGCCCCGTGCTCACGCAGCTCTTCTCCGAACTCGTCGAGGGCACGAGCCCGGCCGGTGGTTTCGTGCTCAATACTGCCGACGTGGGGCTGCTCCGGTCGCTCGACAAGATATCGCCCGAGGACGCTTCGCGGTCGGTCAACGCCGGCGCAACGATTGCCGCGCATGCGCAGCACGTACGCTACGGCCTGTCATTGATGAATCGATGGGCGAGCGAAGGAGGCAATCCGTTTGCCGATGCCAACTGGGAGGCGGCGTGGGCTGTGTCGTCAGTTGACGATCCCGCCTGGCAGGAGATCCGGCAAGGGCTTCGCGAGGAAGCCCGTCGCTGGTTGACGGTACTCAGCTCGCCTCGCGAGGTCAGTGAGGTGGAGCTCACCGGCATGATCGCCAGCATCGCGCACCTCGCCTATCACCTCGGAGCGACCCGGCAGATCAACAAGGAATTGCGCGGACCCAAAGAGGGAACGTTCTCGCCTGACCGGTCCTAGCGAGACGCCTCCAGCACGTACACCGCGCCTGACTCCGGCATGGAGTTGTCGTTCTGGTTGCCGTTGATGCCGGCGCCTCCCCCGCCTTCCATGCGAGCGCCGACGATCAGCCTTCGACCGTCGCCGCTCACCGCGATGGAGGTTCCGAATTCGTCGAACTCGTCGGCATTTTCGGCCTTGATGTAGGCCTGCTGGCTCCACGTCGTGCCGGAGCGTGTGAAGAGGTAGGCAGCGCCGCTCTCGGTCGCCGAGTCGTCCTCCTGATCGCCGTCGATGCCGCGCGCGCGGCTATCCTCCATCGGCGCGCCCACGAGCACCGTGTTGCCGTCCGCACTCACGGCGAGGTTGACGGCAAACCAGTCCTGCAAATTCGGATTGGACGCCTTGAGGAACGCCTGTTCCATCCAGGTATCGCCGCTGCGCACCCAGACATACGCGGCACCCGCCGAACCGGCCGACGCGTCCTCGGGCTTGTCCATGTCGCACCCCTCGGGGTTGACGCCGCCGACGAGGCACGCCTCGTCCCCGGCTCCTGCGACGATCGTGCTGCCGTCGCCGCTGATGGCCAGCGAGAAACCCAGCGCGTCATTTCCCTCGGAGCGGGAGCCCTTCAGGTACGCATCCTGCCGCCAGTTCGTGCCCGTCCGGCCGAAGACATAGATCGCGCCGGACCCGTTCACCCCGTTCCCCTGATCCACGTTGACACCGCGGCCGGGCCCATCCTCGTCGTAGCCGGCCACGACCAGGGTGCTGCCGTCATTGCTCAGGCTCACGTCGTAGCCGAACAGGTCGCCCGCCTCGGTGTTGGATCCCTTGAGATAGGCCTGCTGGGCCCAGGTGTTCCCGCCGCGCGAGAACACGTAGACGGCGCCGGCCGACTGGGCCGAGTCGTCGGCCTGGTTGCCGTTGATGCCGGTCGCGGCGCTGTCTTCGGTGGTCGCGCCGACAGCCATCGTGTTGCCGTCGCCACTCAAGGCGACCGAGGAGCCGAACTGGTCGCCGTCTGCATCGCGGCGTCCGGTGTTCGAGGCCTTGACGTAGGCCTGCTGCGACCAGGAGTCCCCCGCGCGCGTGAACACGTAGACCGCACCGGCCTGAGGCAGCGAATCGTCGTTCTGGTCGCCGTTGATGCCCGTGGCGACGCTGCGCTCCCACGGGGCGGCGACAGCCATCGTGTTGCCGTCGGCACTCAGCGCAACGCTCATGCCGAAGAGATCGCTCTGCCCGGCATTGGAGGCCTTGACGTATGCCTGCTGCACCCATGCCTCGCCGCGCCGGACGTAGACGTACACGGCACCGGCGTTGTACAGCGAGTTGTCGGCAGCGTTCCCGTTGATTCCCAGCGCGGCGCTGCTCTCGTGCGGCGCGCCGACCGCGACGGTGGTGCCATCGGCGCTGATGCCGACCGCGCTGCCGATGTGCCCCGGAAGCGACCCGCCGCAGGCGAAGTGATCGCCCATATCAGGGTTGGAGGCCTTCAGATAGGCCATCTGCCGCACCTGCACGAGCGACGATGTGGACGGCGACTCTGCGCGGCCGCAGGCCGCTACGGCGGCGGAGAACGCGACCCATCCCAAGAACACAACCGGACGTTTTCCGATCATGACCACCCTCAACGCAAGAAATGCAATGTGATGCGGGGCGAGCGTATAACGAAAAGGGCACGGAAGACACTCCCGTGCCGCGTGCAGTTTTAGACGATCTCTCCAACTCTGGCGTCAGACGATGTGCTTCTGCCGTACTTGCCGACCAGTCCGGCGACGCATTTCCGAAGGCCCGCTTTCAGGTCCTCCTGGATTTCCCAGAAGATGGTCGGAATGTCGTCGACGTCGAACGGCAACTCGGTCCCCTGTCTTGCCGTCAGAATCACTTCCTTGCCGAGCCCCTTCGCGTAACCGACCTCATAGAACACATTCGGGCTCAATTCGGTGACATCGGCAATGACGAACGCGCTTCTCCGGATGCCGGCCTCGATACGAGGGACAATCCGTTCCAGCGACGTGGACTCATCGGTTCTGTCGGCTTCGAACTTGAATTCCCGGCAGACTTCCCTGCACGAAGCAAACACGTCGCGAAACTCCCGCTTGAAAGACATGATGACGAACACGTTTCGGGGAGTGACGAATCGTTCGACGAGACCCACCACCTCGTGCGCGTATTCGGGGATATTGCCTGAGAGCGAGTTGAGCGTTTCATAATCTTCCGCCGCCGTCGGCGAAGTCTGTCGAAGGCGCTTCAACTCGTGGTTGTAGATCGTCTCACCCGCCCCGCCGAAGCGCGGCACACCCACGATCGGTTTCCTCGCAAAGCTGGCCCAGTTCTTCGACCAGAACGTGCCGTCACCGCCGGCGACGAACACCGTCGCGTCAGCCAGCTCGATCTGCTCTGGAAGTGTCAATTCCGGGTGATTCATTTGCCAGTCCGGAAGCGCGGAATACCGGACAGTGCCCAGGGAGTGAATGGGTTTGTCGGTCTTGAGGCAGTAGCTGATGATCTGGCTTCTCGGGTTGCTCGGATGTCCTACGAGCCAATCATGTGCAGCGGTGGCGATCTCCTGGTCGAGGGAGCTCCGGCAGCCGTTGAGCAGGACATGGCCCTGTTTCACGATTTCAGCCCCAAGAGCCGCAACGAATTCCCGGCACAGGTCAGCATCACGAGCTACGTCGCGTAACGAGCCTCCTACGAACACGCGCATGGTCGTCATCCCCTCACGGTTAATCGACGCTGCGGATCGTATCCGACTCTGCCGGGCCCGATGCAGCCGCAGCGACATGCGATCACGTACAGTGTTCATCAAGTGGTGCTTGCACTTGCTGGCCAATCACGCTCAGCGCTATTTCGTGTGAAAGCAATCATCGCGTCGACATACGCGTCGGGGTGTGTGGCGTGGGGAATGTGCCCGGCGCCGGAGAATGTAACGACCTCTACGTTGGGGAGCACGTCGGCGAGCTTATTGACCACTGGGGCGAAGGTTGGGGGGCTATGATCGCCGGTCGTGAGGAGGCACGGTAGGGGGAACGCAGTGATCCATTTGAGATTGAAGGCAAGCTGTTCCGGGTCGTTAGCTTCGTCCAGGAACGTCGGAGCATTTTCGATGAACGCCTGCTGAACGCCTGGCGCTAGCCGGGCCCAGCTGCCGGGCCCGAGCGCCACGGTCTCGACGAACTGTTCGGCGGCACCGGCATGGTCCCCGGAGGCGATGCGCTGAACAACGCCACCGATCCTCGCTCCGACTTCCTCGAGCATTGGCGCCAGAGCGGGCTCCTCGGCGAGCAAGGAGAACAGAGGAGGCTCGTGCGCGATGACTCCTCGGACAAGATCAGGACGCTCGGCGGCCAGCCGGAGTGTGATCGACGCGCCAAAAGAGTTTCCGGCCACCCACGCCGGCGCGAGTCCCAAATGCTCGATTAACGCCGCGACATCGGCGACGTCCTCCCGGATGCTACCTTGTCTGGTTGGGCGCTGGCTTTCACTGTGACCGCGCCGGTCATAAGCCAGAACCCGAAACGCCTCAGCCAAACGTGGCACAACGAGGTCCCAGGCGTGGTGGGAATTCCATGACCCGTGCACTAAGACGAGCGGCACTGCCCCAGCGCCTTGGAGCTCGTAGAAGAGCCTGACGCCATTCACCTCTGCCGTTGCCATGCTCACTCCCTGAGGCGCTTACACTCCGCCGCTCGCAGAGCGCCCGGAATTGACGCGTCATGATAATCCGACAGCAATTCACAATCTGTCGGCTCACGTCGCGGAGTCCCAGGCGGCGATAAGCGGTCCGGCTGAAGCCGGACACTACGTACAAGAAAAAGGGCACGGATGAATCCGTGCCCTTTCGTTGTGGCCGTCGTGCCGTCGTGGTTCAGACGGCTTCGTGCCTTCGAGCCTATTCGATGTCGCCCACTGGCCCGCGCGTGCCGGTGATGGGCTCGTCGACGTCGAAGGCGTATTCGATCTCGCGATCCATATCGAGATCGTCCTCCGCCGGCTGCGGCGGCGCCGGCGGCGGCGGCGGCTCGTCCGCCGGGATCCGCACGTGACGATACCACTCGAAGCCCGTGCCTGCCGGGATCAGCCGGCCCATCGTCACGTTCTCCTTCAGCCCGCGCAGGTGGTCGATCTTCCCGGAGATCGACGCCTCGGTCAGGACGCGCGTCGTCTCCTGGAACGACGCGGCGGAGATGAACGAGTCGGTCGAGAGCGACGCCTTGGTGATGCCGAGCAGCAGCGGCTGCGCCGTCGCCGGTCGGCCGCCGTCGCCGATCACCCGCTCGTTCTCCTCGAGGAAGCGGAACTTGTCCACCTGCTCGTCGATCAGGAACTCGGTGTCGCCGACATCCTCGATCTTCACCCACCGCATCATCTGCCGGGCGATGACCTCGATGTGCTTGTCGTTGATGTTGACGCCCTGCAGCCGGTAGACCTCCTGGATTTCGTTCACCAGGTACTTCTGCAGTTCCTTCTCGCCCAGCACCCGCAGGATGTCGTGCGGGTTACTCGGCCCGTCCATCAGCTGCTCGCCGGCGCGGACGCGCTCGCCCTCATGCACGTTGACGTGGACGCCGCGCGGCAGCGCGTATTCCCGCGGCTCGGTCCCGTCGTCGGGAACGATGATGACCTTGCGCTGTCCCTTGGCGACGCCGCCTTCCTTGACGATGCCGTCGATTTCCGAGATCACCGCCGGGTCGCGCGGCTTGCGCGCCTCGAACAGCTCGACCACGCGCGGCAGACCGCCCGTGATGTCCTTGGTCTTGGTGGTCTCGCGCGGGATCTTCGCGAGCACGTCGCCCGCTTCCACCGCCTCCCCATCCTGCACCATGAGGTGCGCGTGCGATGGCATGTGGTATTTCCGCGCGACCTTGCCGGCCTTGTCCTTGATCTCGATGGTCGGCTGCTTCTTCTCGTCAGGCGAGTCGACGATGATGAAGCGCGAGAGGCCGGTGACCTCGTCCACTTCTTCGTGGACCGTCATCCCCTCGATGATGTCCTTGAACCGGATGGTGCCCGGCTCTTCGGTGAGGATCGAGAAGGTGTAGGGATCCCACTCGACGAGCGTCTGCCCCTGATCGATCTTCTGGCCGTCCCTGACCTTCAGTCGCGCGCCGTAGACGATTGGATAACGCTCGCGGTCGCGGCCCTTCGCGTCGGCGACGACGAGCGAGCCGCTGCGGTTCATGACGATGAGCTGGCCCTCTTTGCCCTCGACGCCCTTGTGCGTCTCGACCACCTGCAGGCTCTGGTAGCGCACCGTGCCGGCATGCTTCGCATCGAGCGTGTTCTGCTCGGACACGCGCGATGCCGTGCCGCCGATGTGGAACGTCCGCATCGTCAGCTGAGTGCCGGGCTCGCCAATCGACTGCGCCGCGATGACGCCGACCGCCTGGCCCAGTTCCACCAGCCGCCCGGTCGCGAGGTCGCGCCCGTAGCAGCGCGCGCAACAGCCGCGGCGCGCCGCGCAGGTCAGCACCGAGCGGATCCTCACCTTCTCGATGCCGCCTTCCTGTACCGCGACCGCCTTGTCCTCGTCGATCTCCTCGTTGACCTCGACGATGGTCTCGGTGGTGAACGGATCGACGATTCGCTCGAGGGTGACACGGCCGACGATACGATCGCGCAACGGCTCGATGATTTCGCCCGACTCGACGATCGCCCGCGCCTCGATGCCGTCGAGCGTGCCGCAATCGTGCTCCGAGATGATCACGTCCTGGGCGACGTCGACCAGGCGGCGCGTCAGGTAGCCTGAGTCGGCGGTCTTGAGCGCCGTGTCGGCCAGGCCTTTGCGGGCACCGTGTGTCGAGATGAAGTACTGCAGCACGGTGAGGCCTTCACGGAAGTTCGACGTGATCGGCGTCTCGATGATTTCCCCCGACGGTTTGGCCATCAGGCCGCGCATCCCGGCCAGCTGCCGGATCTGCTGCTTCGACCCTCGCGCGCCGGAGTCGGCCATCACGTACACCGGGTTGAAGAACTTGCCGGTGTGGTCCATCTCGGCCATCTCGCTGAACATTTCGTCGGCGATCTTCTCGGTGACCTCCGACCAGACGGCGATGATCTTGTTGTAGCGCTCACCGTTGGTGATCGCGCCCTCGAGATACTGCTGTTCGACCTTGATGACCTCGTTGCGGGCGTTTTCCACCAGCTGCGGCTTGTTGCCCGGGATGACGAGGTCGTCGATCCCGATCGACAGGCCCGAGCGCGTCGCGTAGGTGAATCCGAGGTTCTTCAGCGCGTCGAGCATCTCCACCGTGCGCTCGAGACCGAAGTCCAGGTAGCACTTCTGCACCAGCTGCTGCAGCCCCTTCTTCTTCAGCAGCCCGTTGACGAACGGCATCGCCGTCGGCAACTCGGCGTTGAAGATGACGCGCCCCACGGTCGTATTGATGATCTTGTTCTTGACCTCCTGCACTTCCGTGTGGATGACGTCCTGGTCGTCGCGCGCCGTGGTCAGGTCCTGCAGCATGCCGGTGTAACGCAGGCGAATCGGCGTCAGGGTCTCGACCTCGCCGGCTTCGAGCGCCAGCACTACGTCGTCGATGATGCCGAACGCGCGCCCTTCGCCCTTCGACCCGTTCTTCGCCTTGGTCAGGTAGTAGCAGCCCAGCACGATGTCCTGCGACGGCACCGCGATCGGCGCGCCGTTGGCGGGCGACAGCACGTTGTTCGACGACATCATCAGCACCGAGGCCTCGATCTGCGCCTCGGGCGACAGCGGGATGTGCACCGCCATCTGGTCGCCGTCGAAGTCGGCGTTGAACGCGGTACAGACCAGCGGATGGATGCGGATCGCCTTGCCTTCGACCAGCACCGGCTCGAACGCCTGGATGCCGAGGCGATGCAGCGTCGGCGCACGGTTGAGCAACACCGGGTGCTCCCGGATCACCTCTTCGAGGATGTCCCACACCTCGGGACGCTGCTGCTCCACCATCTCCTTGGCCTGCTTGATGGTGGCGACCAGCTGCCGCTCTTCGAGCTTGTTGTAGATGAACGGCTTGAACAGCTCGAGCGCCATCTTCTTCGGCAGGCCGCACTGGTGCAGCTTCAGCTCGGGCCCGACGACGATCACCGAACGGCCGGAGTAGTCAACGCGCTTGCCGAGCAGGTTCTGGCGGAAACGCCCCTGTTTGCCCTTGAGCGTGTCGGACAGCGACTTGAGCGGACGGTTGTTGGCGCCGCGCAGCACGCGGCCGCGGCGGCCGTTGTCGAACAGCGCGTCCACCGCTTCCTGCAGCATCCGCTTTTCGTTCCTGATGATGACGTCGGGTGCCTTCAGCTCCATCAGCTTCTTCAACCGGTTGTTGCGGTTGATGACGCGGCGGTAGAGGTCGTTCAGGTCCGAGGTCGCGAAGCGGCCGCCGTCGAGCGGCACCAGCGGCCGCAGTTCCGGCGGAATCACCGGGATGACGTCGAGGATCATCCAGTTCGGCTGGTTGTTCGACTTGCGGAAGCTGTCGACCACCTTCAGCCGCTTGGCGAACTTCAGCTTCTTCTGCACCGACGACTCGCTGCGCATCTTCACGCGCAGCTCCTCGGCCAGCTTCTCGATGTTGACCCGCTTCAACAGCTCCTTGATCGCCTCGGCGCCCATCTGCGCGCGGAACTTGTGGCCGTGGTCCTCGCGCGCCTTGCGGTACTGCTCCTCGTTGAGCAACTGGTTCTGCTTCAGCTCGGTCTCGGCCGGATCGATGACGACGTAGCCCTCGAAGTAGAGGATGCGTTCGAGATCGCGCAGCGAGATGTCGAGCAGGTGGCCGATGCGGCTCGGCAGCCCCTTGAAGAACCACACGTGGCTGACCGGGGTCGCGAGCGTGATGTGGCCGAGCCGCTCGCGGCGGACCTTGGCCTGCGTCACCTCAACGCCGCACTTGTCGCAGATCACGCCGCGGTGCTTCATGCGCTTGTACTTGCCGCACAGGCACTCCCAGTCGGTGATCGGGCCGAAGATCTTCGCGCAGAACAGGCCGTCGCGCTCCGGCTTGAAGGTGCGGTAGTTGATCGTCTCGGGCTTGGTCACCTCGCCGAACGACCAGGACATGATCTTGTCCGGCGACGCGAGCGAGATGCGGATCGCGTCGAAGTCGGCGCGCAGCGAGGTCTTGCTGTCGTGGAAGCTTGGTCTCATTTATACCTGCTCCAATACGGGTTCATCCTGTGCGGGCAGCGGCTCCACCGGCGGCTTCTTCTTCGTCGTGATGAGCTCGACGTCGAGGCAGAGCGACTGCAGTTCGCGGATCAGGACGTTGAACGATTCGGGCAGCCCGGGCGTGAACGAGGCGTCGCCTTTGACGATCGCTTCGTAGATCTTGGCGCGGCCCGTCACGTCGTCCGACTTCGCGGTCAGGAGTTCCTGGAGGATGTGCGCCGAGCCGTAGGCCTCGAGCGCCCAGACCTCCATCTCGCCGAAACGCTGGCCGCCGAACTGCGCCTTGCCGCCCAGCGGCTGCTGGGTGATCAGCGAGTACGGCCCGATCGAACGCGCGTGGATCTTGTCGTCGACCAGGTGCGAGAGCTTCAGCATATAGATGTAGCCGACGGTGACGTTGTTCTCGAACTCCTGTCCCGTCATGCCGTCGTAGAGCAGCGTCTTGCCGCTCTTCGGCAGCCCCGCCTGCTCGAGCCAGTCCTTGATCTCGTTCTCGGTGGCGCCGTCGAATACCGGCGTCGCGAAGTAGAGGCCCAGTGCATGCGCCGCCCACCCGAGGTGCGTCTCGAGAATCTGGCCGACGTTCATGCGCGACGGCACGCCGAGCGGGTTGAGCACGATCTCCACCGGGGTGCCGTCCGGCAGGTACGGCATGTCCTCCTCGGGGAGGATGCGCGCGATCACGCCCTTGTTGCCGTGGCGGCCGGCCATCTTGTCGCCGACCGACAGCTTGCGCTTCATCGCGACGTATATCTTCACGAGCTTGATCACGCCCGGGGGCAGTTCGTCGCCGCGGCGGACTTTCTCCTTCTTCTCCTCGAAGAGCTGGCGGATCACTTCGACCTGCCGCTCCGTCCGCTCCTCGAGCAGCCGGAGGTCGCCCTCGAGCCGCGGGTCCTCGCTCTGGATCTTCAGGCGAACCATCTGCTCGTACGGAATCGGCTGCAGCACGTCCGGCGTCAGGACGTCGCCCTTCTTGAGCAGCCGCTCGCGGCCGTACTCGTCGAACGCGTCGGCGCGCAGCGTCTGGTTGTTCAACATCTGGATGACGCGCTTCTTCACTTCGTCATGCAGGATGCGGATCTCGTCCGCCTGGTTCTTCTCCATCATCTCGAGCTCTTCGGCCTCGATCGCCTTGGCCCGGTCGTCCTTCTCGATGCCCTTCCTCGAGAAGATCTTCACGCCGACGGTGATGCCTTCGATGCCCGGCGGGCAGATCAGCGAGGCGTCGCGGACGTCGCCCGCCTTTTCGCCGAAGATCGCGCGGAGCAGCTTCTCTTCCGGCGTGAGCTGCGTCTCGCCCTTCGGCGTGACCTTGCCGACGAGAATGTCGCCCGGCTTCACGTACGCGCCGATGCGGATGATGCCGCTGTCGTCGAGGTCGCGCAGGTAGGTCTCCGACACGTTCGGGATGTCCCGGGTGATTTCCTCGGGGCCGAGCTTGGTGTCGCGCGCCTCGATCTCGAACTCCTCGATGTGGATGGAGGTGTAGTAGTCCTCCTTCACCATCTTCTCGGAGACGAGAATCGCGTCTTCGAAGTTGTAGCCGCGCCACGGCATGAACGCGACCAGCACGTTCCGGCCGAGCGCGAGTTCACCCAGCTCCGTGCACGGCCCGTCCGCCAGGACCTGTCCCTTCTGGACCCGCTGGCCGACGCGCACGATCGGCTTCTGGTTGATACACGTGTTCTGGTTCGACCGCTTGAACTTGGTCATCGGGTAGATGTCGGCGCCCATCTCCTTGCTGATGTCGTCGACCTCCCCCTGCCCTTCCACGCGGACGACGATGCGCTGGCTGTCGACGTAGTCGACGGTGCCGGTGCGGCGCGTCACGACCACCGCGCCCGAGTCGCGGGCGGTGATGTATTCCATGCCGGTGCCGACGTACGGGCTGCGCGCCCGCAGCAGCGGCACCGCCTGGCGCTGCATGTTCGATCCCATCAGCGCGCGGTTGGCGTCGTCGTTCTCGAGGAACGGCACCAGCGAGGCGGCGACCGAGACGAGCTGCTTCGGCGACACGTCGATGAACTGCACCTCGGCGCGCGGCGCCAGGATGAAGTCGCCGGCGCGGCGCGCGTTGACCCGGTCCTGCTTGAACTTGCCGTCCTCGTCGAGCGGCGCGTTCGCCTGCGCGACGATGTACTCGATCCTCTTCCCAGGCCGACAGGTAGTAGGAATAGGGTTCGAATTCGACGCCCTTCTTCTTCGACCGGCCGTCGGCGCCGACCAGCTCGTCGGCCTCGACGACGTCGCCGACCTTGTACTTCGGGTTGCCGCCGGCGTTGGTCACGATCACGTAGTCGACGACCCGGCCGTCCTTGACCTTGCGGTACGGCGACTCGATGAAGCCGAACTCGTTGATGCGCGCGTAACAGCTCAGCGACGAGATCAGGCCGATGTTCGGACCTTCCGGCGTCTCAATCGGGCAGATGCGCCCGTAGTGCGTCGGGTGCACGTCGCGGACCTCGAATCCGGCGCGCTCGCGCGACAAACCGCCTGGCCCGAGCGCCGAGAGCCGCCGCTTGTGCGTGATCTCGGAGAGCGGGTTGGTCTGGTCCATGAACTGCGAGAGCTGCGACGACCCGAAGAACTCGCGAATCGCCGCCATCACCGGCTTCGCGTTGATCAGGTCGTGCGGCATCGCCGTCGCCATTTCCTGGTAGACCGACATCTTTTCCTTGATCGCGCGCTCCATGCGGACCAGGCCGATGCGGAACTGGTTCTCCAGGAGCTCGCCGACCGAGCGGACGCGCCGGTTACCGAGGTGATCGATGTCGTCGACGTTCTGCGGATTCTTCCGCAGCTTGAGCTGGTACTTCAGCACCTCGTAGAAGTCCTGCGGGTGCAGGATCTTCTCGTCGAGCGGCGTTTTCAGTCCGAGCTTGGTGTTCAGCTTGAGCCGGCCGACGCGCGAGAAGTCGTACTTCTGCGGATTGAAGAACATGTTCTCGAACAGCGAGCGCGAGCTGTCGAGCGTCGGCGGATCGCCCGGGCGCAGCCGGCGGTAGATCTCGATCAGCGCCTCTTCGTGCGTCCGGATCGGATCCTTCTTCAGCGTCTGGCCGATGATCGGTCCGACCTCGTCGCGTTCAGGGAAGAAGACCTCGATCTTGTCGACCTTCTTTTCCTGCGCCATCGAGATGACACGCGGCGTCAGCTCCTCGTTCGCCTCGAGAATCACCTCGCCGGTCTCGGGGTCGACGATGTCGGCGGCGGCATAGGCGCCTTCGAGCGCTTCATCCGCGACGCCGATGGTTTCGACGCCCGCCTTGCGGAGCGCGGCGATCGCGTTGGCCGTGATCTTCTTGCCGCCCTGCACCGAGAAGTCGCCCGCCTTGACGTCGCCGGCCGCGCGCAGCCCCATCAGGCTGTCGTTGACTGCCCACATCAGCTGCGAGCCCTGGTTCAGGAAGACGCGATCGACCGAGTAGAACGTCCGGATGATCTCGTCGGCGCCGCGCAGGCCGAGCGCGCGCAGGAACACCGACGCCAGGAACTTGCGCTTGCGGTCGATGCGGACGTAGAGCAGGTTCTTCTGGTCGTACTCGAACTCCACCCAGGAGCCGCGATACGGGATGATCTGCGCGACGTAGAGCGTCTTGTCCTCGGAGTGGAAGAATGCGCCGGGCGAGCGGTGGAGCTGCGACACGATGACGCGCTCGGTGCCGTTGATGATGAACGTGCCGTTGTCCGTCATCAGCGGGATGTCGCCGAAGTAGACCTCCTGCTCCTTGATGTCGCGGATCGTCTTGACTCCGGTCTCCGGGTCCTTGTTCCAGACGACGAGACGGATCGTCACCTTGAGCGGCACGGCGTAGGTCATGCCGCGTTCCTGGCACTCGTCGACGTCGTATTTCAGCTTCATCGCCACGGTGTGTCCGCAGATGTCGCAGACGTCGCCGCGCGCCTGGTTGGCCACGCCGCAGCGCGGGCACAGCACCTCGTGGTCGCCGTAGGGATCGGCGATCAGGGTGGCGCCGCAGTTCTTGCACGGCTTGCGCAGGTGATGGAGCCCCGCCAGCTTGCCGCACTTGCACTCCCAGTTGCCGATCGAATACTCGATGAACTCGAGCGACGAGTTCTCGCGGAAGTCGCTGATCGGGAAAACCGACTTGAAGACCGACTGCAAGCCGGCGTCCTCCCGTTCCGAGGGAAGTCGGTTCATCTGCAGGAACCGCTCGTACGACTTCCGCTGGATCTCGATCAGGTTCGGAATCGGAACCGTGGTCTTGATCTTCGAGAAATCCTTGCGTTCGCGGTAGACGTTCTTGGGAAGGCTGTACATCGGTGGCTGACCCTCGCGGATCGAAAAATCAGGAAAATGCGGCGGGTCCGCTGCGCGGAACCCGCCCTACGTATAGCTAAGACGTGCGTACGCACCCATTTGGCGTGCGTCGGCCGGGTTCCGCGAAGCGGACCCGGCGGCGTTACTTGATCTCGACCTTGGCGCCGACTTCTTCGAACTTCTTCTTGATCGCCGCCGCCTCGTCCTTGTTCACGCCTTCCTTCAGCGGCTTCGGGGCGCTCTCGACCAGGTCCTTGGCTTCCTTCAGACCGAGGCTGGTGACCTCGCGGACCACCTTGATGACCTTGATCTTGTCGGCGCCGACTTCCGTCGAGATTGACGTTGAACTCGGTCTTTTCCTCGGCCGGCGCCGCGGCGGCGCCGGCGCCCGCCGCCATGCCCGGCATCGCCATCGGCATCGCGGCCGCGGCGGACACGCCGAGTTCGGACTCGAGCGCCTTGACGAGCTGCGACAGCTCCATGACGCTGATGCCCTTGATGTAGTCGATCACCTGCTGCTGATTGAGTTCGGCCATTGCTATCTCCATCGGCGGACCCGAAGGTCCGCTCTTGCGGTTGCGGGGCTCTCGCCCCTACGTTGTGTGTAGGGGCGGCCCTATGCCGCGCCCGCTTCACCCTTCTTTTTCTCCACCTGCACGAGCACCGACATCAGGTCGCGCGGCGCTGCGGCCAGCACCGCCACGAACTGCTGCATCGGCGCCTGCAGCACGAAGAGCAGCTTCGCGTACAGCTCCGGCTTGCCGGGCAGGCTGGCGAGGTCGGTGACCTCGGCCGGCTTGATCGCCTGTCCCTGGACGACCGCCGCCTTCACCTTGAGCGCCGGCGCGCCCTTCATGAACGCAGTCAGCGCCTTGGCCAGCGCCACCGCGTCGTCGCTGGTGTAGGCAATCGCCGTCGTCCCCTCGAAGCTCGCCTCGAGCGACGCCAGCTTGGTGCCCTTGCTCGCCCGCCGCGCGAGCGTGTTCTTCACGACCTTGTACTGCGCGTGCACGCCGCGGAGCTGGCGACGCAGGTCGGTGACCTGCGGCACGTTCAGTCCCTTGTAGTCCACGACGATCGCCGTGTCGGCCCCTTTGAACGCCGCGGCGAGATCCTGGAGCTCCTGTTCTTTCTCCGCTCGTGTGACAGCCATCGGTCCCCCCTAGTGCTGCTTAGCCCGCTCATCGATGTGGGCGGTGTCGATCGCGACGCCCGGCCCCATCGTGGAGGACACGGTGACTGACTTGAGATACCTGCCCTTGGCGGCAGGCGGCTTCGCGCGCACCACGCTGTCGACCAGGGCGTGCGTGTTCGCCACCAGGTTCTCGGTGGTGAACGACGTCTTGCCCACGGGCGCGTGGATGATCCCGGTCTTGTCGACGCGGAATTCCACCTTGCCCGCCTTGATCTCCTTGATCGCCTGGGCGACGTTCGGAGTGACGGTGCCGGTCTTCGGGTTCGGCATCAGGCCGCGGGGCCCGAGCACCTTGCCGAGGCGGCCGACGGCGCGCATCATGTCGGGCGTGGCCACCACCGCGTCGAAGTCGACCCAGCCGCCGAGAATCTTCTCGACCAGCTCGTCGCCGCCGACGTGATCGGCGCCGGCATCAGCCGCTTCCTTCTGCTTGTCGGCACCGGCAATCGCCAGCACGCGCTTGCTCTTGCCGAGGCCGTGCGGCAGGACGACCGTGCCGCGCACCATCTGGTCCGCATGCTTCGGGTCGACGCCGAGCCGCATCGCCAGCTCCACCGTCTCGTCGAACTTGGCGTACTTCACCTTCTGGATCAGGGGAATCGCCTCCTCGATGGTGTACTGGCGGTCCTGGACCTGCGCCGCCGCCGCCGTGAATTTCTTGCCGTGCTTTGCCATGTGCCTCCTCGTGGTGTTAGCGGACTGCTCGCAGTCCTCCCACTCGCCTGTCAACGCCCAACTCCCAACGACCAAACCCCAATGCGTCTTCGGAGTTGGGCGTTGGGCGTTGGGATTTATCCAACTACTTCGATCCCCATTGATCTCGCTGTGCCGCGAACCGTCTTCACCGCCGCCTCGAGATCCTGGCAGTTGAGATCCGGCATCTTCGTCTCTGGCGATGTCCTCGACCTGCTTGGCGGTGACCGTCCCCACCTTGTTGCGGTTCGGCTCGGCCGACCCCTTGGCCAGGTTGGCGATCTTCTTGAGCAGCACCGACGCCGGCGGCGTCTTGGTGATGAAGCTGTAGCTGCGATCGGCGTAGACCGTGACGACCACCGGGATGATCAGCCCGTCTTCCTTGGCCGTCTTCGCGTTGAAGTTCTTGCAGAAATCCATGATGTTCACGCCGTGCGGACCGAGCGCGGTGCCGACCGGCGGCGCGGGCGTCGCCTTACCCGCGGGAATCTGCAGCTTCACCATTGCCTGAACTTTTTTCGCCATTTGCCTTACGCCCCGGCGGGTTCGCCTTCGGCGGAACCAGCCCTACCTACGTGGGCCGGGTTCCGCGCAGCGGACCCGGCTAAATCTTCTCCACCTGTAAGAAATCCAATTCGACCGGCGTCGCGCGGCCGAAGATCGTCACCATCACCTTCAGCGTGTTCTTGTCGAGGTTCACCTCGTCCACCACGCCGTTGAAGCTGGTAAACGGACCCTCGTTGATCCGCACGTGATCGCCCTTGTCGAAGCTGTACTTCGGCTTCGGCTTCTCCGCCGCCGTCTTGACCTGGTCGAGAATCTGCTCGACCTCTTCCTTGCTCAGCGGCGTCGGCTTGCTGCCGGCGCCGACGAACCCGGTTACCTTCGGCGTGTTCTTCACCACGTGCCACGCATGGTCGGACATGTTCATCTCGACCAGGATGTAGCCAGGGAAGAACCGTTTCGGCGTCACGACCTTGCGGCCGCTGCGCATCTCGACCACGTCCTCGGTCGGGATGAGAATTTCGCCGATCTCGTTCTGCAGCCCGTACGCCTGCACCCGCTGGGCGAGCGATTCGGCCACCTTCTTCTCGAACCCCGAGTAGGTGTGGACGATGTACCAGTTCTTGGTCGCGACGTCGGTCATTACGCTCCGGCCCGCCGGAAGATCCACTGCACGATACGATCGAACGCCACGTCGAGTCCCCACAGGTAGACGCCGAAGAACGTCGACGTCAGGATCACGACCAGCGTCGTCGCGTAGACTTCGCGGCGCGAGGGCCACGTCACGCGCCGGGTTTCGTTGCGCACCTCGGTGAAGAAGTTGCGGGTGTTCTCCAACCACCCGCGAATTCCTCCCTCGGCGGTCCGAACCGGCGCGGATTTGACTTGCTCAAGGGTGCTCATAAATCACAACTGCAAATCACAAATTGCCTGGCAGGTGAGGAGGGACTCGAACCCCCAGCCCCCGGTTTTGGAGACCGGTGCTCTACCAGTTGAGCTACTCACCTAAATCTCCAATGCATTGTCGAATTGACGAATTTACGAAATGGACGAATCGCAACTCCGTCAATCCGTAAGTTCGTCAATTCGTCAATTACTTCGTCTCTTTATGCGCCGTGTGCTTCCGGCAGAAGCGACAGTACTTACTGAACTCGATTCGCTCCGTCGTCTTCTTCTTGTTCTTCGTCGTGCTGTAGTTCCGGCGCTTACAGTCGCCGCACGCGAGATGAATGATGTCTCTCATGATTCTTGATTTCTGATTTGCGATTTGTGAATTGCCGAATCACAAATCACGAATCGCTAAATCACCAATTACTCAACGATTTCCGAGACCGTGCCGGCGCCGACGGTGCGGCCGCCCTCGCGAATCGCGAAGCGCGCGCCCTTCTCCAGCGCCACCGGCGTGATCAGCTCGCCCGTGATCGGCGTGTTGTCCCCCGGCATCACCATCTCGACGCCCTC
Organism: uncultured Acidobacteriota bacterium; assembly: GCA_963750995.1. GTDB lineage: Bacteria > Acidobacteriota > Vicinamibacteria > Vicinamibacterales > UBA2999 > CAVVST01. Next base: position 1,050,156 of record CAVVST010000002.1, read on the forward strand.
CGGCAGCTTCAGGATCCCGGTCACGTCCGTCGTCCGGATGTAGAACTGCGGCCGGTAGCCGTTGAAGAACGGCGTGTGCCGGCCCCCCTCTTCCTTCGACAGGATGTAGACCTCGCCCTTGAACTTCGTGTGCGGCTTGATCGACCCGGGCTTGGCCAGCACCTGGCCCCGCTCCACGTCCGTCTTTTCCACCCCGCGCAGCAGCACCCCGACGTTGTCCCCCGCCTGCCCTTCGTCGAGCAGCTTCCGGAACATCTCGACCCCCGTCACCACTTTCTTTTCCGTCGGCTTGAACCCGACAATCTCGATTTCCTCGCCCACCTTCACCTTGCCCCGCTCGATCCGCCCCGTCACCACCGTGCCGCGGCCCGAGATCGAGAACACGTCTTCGATCGGCATCATGAACGGCTTGTCGATTTCCCGCTCCGGCATCGGGATATGGCTGTCGAGCGCTTCCATCAGCTTGACCACGCTCTCCACCCCCGCCGGATCGCCGTTGAGCGCGCCGAGCGCACTCACCCGCACCACCGGGATGTCGTCGCCCTTGAAGCCGTAGCTCGTCAGCAGCTCCCGCACTTCCAGTTCCACCAGGTCCAGCAACTCGGCGTCGTCCACCGCGTCCACCTTGTTGAGCGCCACCACCAGGTGCGGCACGTTCACCTGCCGCGCCAGCAGCACGTGCTCCCGCGTCTGCGGCATCGGCCCGTCGGTCGCCGACACCACCAGGATCGCCCCGTCCATCTGCGCCGCCCCGGTGATCATGTTCTTGATGTAATCCGCATGCCCCGGGCAGTCCACGTGCGCGTAGTGCCGGTTCGCCGTCGCGTATTCCACGTGGCTCGACGCGATCGTCAGAATCTTGGTGTCGTCCCGCCGCCCCTGCGACTCCGACGCCTTCGCCACCTCGTCATACGGCACGAACTTCGCCCACCCCTTGTCCGCCGCCACCTTCGTCAGCGCTGCCGTCAGCGTCGTCTTGCCGTGGTCGATGTGCCCAATCGTCCCCACGTTTACGTGCGGCTTGGACCGATCGAATTTTTCTTTCGCCATGAGTGCGCTCGCTCTTCTGGTTGAAACTGCGTTCTGGAGCCGATGACCAGGATTGAACTGGTGACCTCGTCCTTACCAAGGACGCGCTCTGCCAACTGAGCTACATCGGCCCGAAAGTCTGGAGCGGGAGACGGGGATCGAACCCGCGACCAACAGCTTGGAAGGCTGTGACTCTACCACTGAGTTACTCCCGCCCATGCCCCGCTGCCTGACTGCTCGCTGCCGACGTATGGTGGGGAGGGGAGGGTTCGAACCTCCGTAGCCACTAGGGCGGCAGATTTACAGTCTGCTGCGATTGACCGCTCCGCCACCTCCCCGAACGAATCCATTTACGAACTGACGGATTTACGAATTGACGGATTGCACGCGATCGGAAATTCGCACTGCGTCAATTCGGAAATTCGTCAATTTTCTTATTGGAGTATCCGTGTAATCGGCGCTTCCCGTGAATTGCGGCGAGGACGACCCGGTGGAGCTGGCGGAGGGATTTGAACCCCCGACCGGCTGATTACAAATCAGCTGCTCTACCGGACTGAGCTACGCCAGCCAGACAAAGGGCAGATAATAGCACTTCCCGTGCCAGCGGGGCAAGGCCTTCCGACAGTGGTTGAGCACCCGCTAGTCGCCATCTCTGCCGTAAGTAAGGCAGGCACGGCGCTGGCGGACCGCTTCAAACAGTGTAACCCCCGCCGCAACGGACACATTGAGGCTCTGGACGTGTCCCTGCATGGGGATCGCCGCCAGCCGATCGCATCGTTCGCGCACCAGGCGTCTCAATCCGGACCCTTCGGCCCCGAGAACGATGGCCGTCGGCACGGTGTAATCAACGGCGTCGTACGACGTATCCGCGCTGCCGTCCAGACCGACGGTCCAAACGCCCGCATCCTTCAACTCCTCGACCGCCCGGGCAATGTTCACGACTTCTGCAATGCGGACGTGGGCGACGGCGCCGGCCGACGCTTTCGCGGCGGCGCCATCCAGCGCCGCGGCTCGCCGGCTCTGGCGGATGACACCATCGACGCCAGCCGCATCGGCAGTCCGGAGGATGGCGCCCACGTTGTGGGGATCCTCGATGCTGTCGAGCACGACCAGGAGCGGAGTCCCCGCGGCGCCGCGAACCAGATCCTCAACGCTGTAGCTTGCGGCCTCCTCGACGTCCGCCACGACGCCCTGGTGGACGCCGCGACGCGCCTCGCGCTCGAGCGTGTCCGCCGGCACTCGCCGTGTCGGCACACCGCGCTCCCGAGCCAGCTTCATGACGTCGGCGAGGCGTCCGCCGGCACGGTCGGCGACGCGGACTTCCTTTACCCGTCCCGCGCGCAGCGCCTCCAGCACGGGATTGATGCCGTAGATGATCACCCGAGCGCCTTGAGAAAAGCCTGGGCCCGCTCGGCGGCGCCCGGTATCGGCAGGATTCCTGTGAGGCCGGGCGTCGCGCCGTGTTCGATGGCCGGGACGGCAAGATCCAGTTCGAGACCGTCGGGTTCACCAGTCAAGGCCAGGCGGATCGGATGCAGCAGCGCCTTTCCCTTCTGCCCGGTCCGCTCCTTCACCTGCGCCACCACCGCGCGAAATGCCTCACGATTGGCGAGCGGAGTACTGCCGGCCGCCACATCGGCAAACGCCGCGATGACCGCGCGTGCGGCTTCAGCCTCGCTGCGAACCGTGCTGTCCTGGAGCGCCCGGGCCGCCGAGTAGTCGAAGAGGAACCGCAGCCGCGCCGGCGCCTGGTCGAGACGATCGACCGACGCCGCTGCCAGCGGGATGACCCCACGGAGAAACTCCAGGCCGGAATCCGAGGGCTCCGTGACCCACCCTTCGGCTTTCAGATACGGCAGGACCAGCGCGGTCAGCCGCTCGGGCGCGGCCGCTTTCAAGTAATGGCGATTCATCCACGCCAGTTTTTCCGTGTCGAACACACTGGCGCTGTGGCCGACGTCTTCGAGCTTGAAGCGGCGCGCCAATTCATCCAGCGGCACGATTTCCTGCCCCTCGCCAGGCGACCACCCGAGGAGCGCCAGGTAATTCGTCAGCGCTTCCGGCAGGTACCCGCGCGCGCGGAACTCGGAAACCGAGGTCGCGCCATGCCGCTTGGAGAGCGGGGCGTGATCCGGCCCAAGAACCATCGACACGTGCGCAAACCTGGGAGGTGTCCACCCGAACGCCTCGTACAACAGCAGCTGCCGCGGTGTATTCGAGATGTGGTCCTCACCTCGCACCACGTGTGTGATCCCCATCAGCGCGTCGTCGATCACAACCGCGAAGTTGTAGGCGGGAATGCCTTCGGACCGCATGATGACGGGGTCGCCGACGACGTCGGTGTCGAAGCGCACCTCGCCGCGCACCAGATCGTCGAAGACCACCTCGCGATTCTCGGGAATCCGGAAGCGAATCGCCGCCGGCTCGCCGTTCTCGACCCGCCGGCGCGCTTCCTCGGGCGGAATGTCACGGCACCGCCCGACGTACTTCGGAGGCCGGCGCTCGCGGAGAGCCTGGTACCGGTCCATCTCGAGCTGCTCCGGAGGACAGAAGCAGCGGTACGCAAGACCGCGGGACAGCAGTTCGACGATGTGTGCGCGATACATGTGCAGGCGCTCCGACTGCCGGTAGGGCCCGTACTCCCCACCGCTGTCAACGCCCTCGCCCCACTCGAGTCCCATCCACCGCAGGTCCTCGAGAATCGCCTGCTCGGATTCCCGCGTGGATCGCTCGACGTCGGTGTCCTCGATGCGGAGCACGAACGTGCCACCCGATCCACGCGCGAGCAGCCAGTTGAACAGAGCTGTACGCGCATTGCCGACATGCAGCTGCCCGGTTGGACTGGGCGCAAAACGTACGCGAATCGTAATGGGGTCGGGGGTCATTTTTAGAGGACACTCGAAATCGGGCGACGGGTCCTCACAAGTGTCCTCTAAAAATGACCCCCGACCCCACTAACAGCGCCACAGCATGGGCGGCGATGGAGTCGCCGGCGCCCATCGAGTCCACGCCTTCGTTGGTCTTGCCCTTGATACTCACGGTCTCTATCGGGATGCTCATCGCACGCGCCATGTTCGCGCGCATCGCATCGATAAACGGCACCAGCTTCGGCTGCTGGGCGATGACGACGACATCGACGTTGCCAATCGTAAATCCCGCATCCACCACGACCGTCACCGCACGCGAGAGCAGCACCAGGCTATCCGCACCCTTCCACGCGCCGTCGGTGTCGGGAAAATGCCGCCCGATGTCGCCAGCCGCCGCCGCGCCCAGAATGGCGTCGGTCACGGCGTGGCAGACCACATCCGCATCGGAATGGCCCTCGAGTCCCCGCTCGAACGGGATGGTCACGCCGCCTAGGATGAGCGGCCGCCCCGCAACCAGACGATGCAGGTCGTAGCCGTTGCCGATCCGCAGCGTCGCCGCACCGCCGGCTCCCCCGCCGCCGATGAGCCGCTCGGCCGTCGCGAGATCGTCCGCAGTCGTGATCTTCAGGTTGCGCGGATCCCCCTCAACCAGATGGACGCGATGTCCAGCGCGCTCCGCGAGCATCGCCTCGTCGGTCGCATCAGTCGATGCCCCCGCCAGCGCCAGTGCGTCTCGCAGAACGTCTATGCGAAAAGCCTGGGGAGTCTGCGCCAGGAAAATCTCGTTGCGGGGAATCGTCTCAACGATGAACCGGTTCGCGTCGCTTCGCTTGACCGTATCCGTTGACGGAAGCGCCGCGATCGCCGCGCCATACCGCGCGGCTGCATCCACCGTGCGGCCGATCAAGTCTGACGATACCAGCGGACGCGCCGCGTCATGAATCACCACGACGTCCGCCGCGCTCGATACCCGGGCAAACGCGTTGGCGACGGAATCCTGCCGCCGGTCGCCCCCTGCAACGACCTCCAGCGGTTTGGGACTGTTGCGCAGGTAATCCGGCACGCTGGCGGCCAGGTCTGGCGGCAGCGCGACGACGACGTCGGCGATGCGGTCGCTCGAAAAGAAGGCTTCGACGCTGCGCTGAAGGATGGGCCGGCCGCCGAGCGACAGAAACTGCTTCGGCCGCGCGCCGCCGTGGCGGACACCGCGGCCGCCGGCCGCAACGATTGCAGTCACATGCACTGCAGCCGATTTTATCGGAGACCCAACTTCAATCCCTCGTCAATCTTGCTCTTGATTTTGGCGATGTAGCGGTGTCGCTCGCCCATCGGGTAGCCGGCGGCCCGGAAGATGTCGTCCCATTGCGCGTCGGTGACGCTCGCCATGCGTTCGGCCGTCCAGACGACATCAGCACGGGTCAGGAGATCGAGCAGCGACTGGTGGATGCCGCGGTACACGAACTGAACCCGGTCGCCCTCCACGTGCTCGATGAATCCCTGTTCTTCGAAGTCCTCGAGGTTGTTGCGCGACCCCTGGCCAAGTCCACGCATCGGTAGCCAGCTCAGAACGCGGGGATACGCCGTCTTGCCCAGCGAAGCCCCGAGGTCCTGCACTACGTAGACGCGATCGCCGTTGACGTCGTAAATCTTGTTGTTCGACGTCTTCCAGTCCCAGTTGTTCAGGAGCACGTTTACAACAACGAGACCCTTGAACGGCTGCGTGTCGAGGAACTCGTTCTCGTACCAGTCCCATTCGCCGACGACCTTTCGATCCGTCAATTTGGGTCGGAAACGCGCGCCAGGCTGAGGTCCCTCCTGCTGGCCGGTCATCATCCAGCTAGTCACGTAATACGTCGGCGGCTGGTGATACCCGAGGGCCCAGAGGAGGCGCGAGGCGGCCACCTCGGTCTGCGCTTCCGGCCCCATTTTGACGCTCCACTCCATGCCGTCGGGACCACGCACGTCATAGCCGGGGCTGTAACCGGTCTGGTCCTCCTGGATGAACGTGAATGGCCTCGACGGGTCGGGGAGCAGGGCGGATCCGCCGGGTCCGTGGAAGAGATCCCGATCGGCAATCGTTGCGGGCTCCTGCCAGAGGGGCGACACATCGACGGGTGTACCCGGATCAACACTCGGCTGGATCTTTCCGCCGACAACGCAGCCCGCCGACAGCGCGATGAGAATGAGAAATGCCGATGAGCTATGAACCGCCTTCATAGCCCGAGACATTTGCAGGATTACTGCCGCCGAGCCCCTGTAAACTCGGCCATTCGCTGAGCTGTAACCTCGATGACATGGTCGAGCCGGCGCTGATCGACCTCGCGCGGAGCAAACACGACCACCAGTCCCCGCGTCGTCGCCGGTGTCACCATCGTCCTGGCCGAATCCGACGTCGGATTGCCGAATGGACCGCGACTGTCGGCCAGCGTAATTCGGCCGCCCACATGGACGTCGTCCTTCCGGATTCCTGGGTACGACTCCCCTTCCACACCCAGCCGCAGCACGACGTCGCCCTCGATATGAGCCGCGTCGTAGAGCCCGTATGGCAGTTGAAACTCCAGCGAGCACCAGTTGCAGACATCCACCATCGAGTTGATCCGGGGCAGGCCCTCGCCCTTTCGGACGCGACGCAGCAGCGCCTCGGACGAAGGACGCCGCTTGGTCGGATCGATGCCCACACGCTTGTACATCGTCCTTACCGCGGCCACCTCTTCAGGCGGGTTGGCACGCACCGCGGCTTCGGCTTGCGCCAGTGGACCGTCGAGCCGCGGCTCACGCTCCACGACGGCCGCGCCGTCCAGCCACAGCACACCGGGCCGGACGATCGTCTCGAGATCAGGCGCGAGAGTGAATGTCATCGGCTCTCACATCAGATTGGGCGTCGGGCGCGATGATCAACCGGATGCGCTCGCCGAACTCCCTTGCATCCATGTCCTCGAGGCCGCGCGTATCAATCGGTTCGTGAACGACCAGCCGGACGCGGCCAGGATACGTCGCGAGGCGCCCCTTGAGCATCACATGCCGGCTGCCGACGACCGAGAGCGGCACGACCGGCATGCCGCCTTCGAGCGCCAGGTAAAAGCTGCCGCCTTTGAAGCGATTGACGCGGCCATCCTGGCTCCGCGTCCCTTCCGGGAAGACGATCAGTGACAGGCCCTGCGAGGTGAGGCGCGACGCCCAGGAAAAAATTGCCGCCCGGTCGGGACGCTTCCGGTCCACGAGCATGTGGCCGGTGCGCCGAAGATGCCATCCCAGGAACGGAAACTGTCCCAACGACTCCTTGGCGATGATGCGCAGCTGATACGGCAGCGACCAGAACAGGATCGGAATGTCGTAGATGCTCTGGTGATTGGCGACGAAGAGATAGGTCCGGTCCGGCACGAGCCGCTCGAGGCCGGCGACGTCCACGTGCACGCCGGTCGTGACCAGGATCAGCCGCGACCACGTCCGCGCGCACCAGTGCGCGAAGTAGCCGCGCCGCTCGAACAGGCTCGACCCGATCGACAGCGTGCCGAGGACGATCGTGTACACACTGATGGCGGGGATCAGAAAGAAGACCGTCCGCCACCAGTGAAATGGAGGGATGAGTTACTTCCCGGCCGCAGCTGCCGACGGTGGAATCTGCGGTCGCGGCCGCCCTTCGACCGGCGCCGCCGCCGGCACACCCGAGGCCGCCGAGCCCGACTCGATGAAGCGGCCGAATATCATCTTGCCCGCCGTGGTCTGCAGCACGCTCGTGACGACGACGTCGATCGTCCGGCCGATCGCCTTCCGCGCGTTGTCCACCACCACCATCGTGCCGTCGTCGAGGTAGGCGACGCCCTGGTTGTATTCCTTGCCTTCCTTGAGGATGAACACCTTCATTACTTCGCCTGGAAGGACGACCGGCTTCAGCGAATTCGCGAGCTCGTTGATGTTGAGCACGTCCACGCCGCGGAGCTGCGCCACCTTGTTCAGGTTGAAGTCGTTGGTGACGATCTTTCCCTGGAGCGTGCGTGCGAGCTCGATCAACTTCAGGTCGACCTCGCGGATGTCCGGAAAATCCGCATCCGACACCTGCACGTCGACGCCCGCCATCTTTTGAATCTTCTGCAGGATGTCGAGGCCGCGGCGGCCGCGGTTGCGCTTCATGGAATCGGACGAGTCGGCGACCAGCTGCAGCTCCTTGAGCACGAACTGCGGGATGACGAGCGTGCCATCCATGAAACCGGTTTCGCAGATGTCCGCGATCCGTCCGTCGATGATGACGCTGGTGTCGAGCACCTTGTAGCGCCGCCGCGGGCCCGCGGCGCGGAAGATGCTGACCAGGTTTTCAGGTTCGAGCCACTCACCCTTCCGCGCGCCCATGACGAGACCGAGATACGGCAGCGCGAGCAGGATGAAGCTGTGCAGGAAGACGACCCGTTCGTCGCCGAGATTGGCCCAGTACATCGCGTCGCCCAGCACCTTGGCGGCCGCCAGTCCGATCGCGCCGCCAAGCAGCCCGCCCAGCATGTGGGTAACGGGCGTTTCCTTGAGGCGCATCTCCAGCCCGACGATGAGGCTGCCGAGTACCACGCCAAACGCGACGTTCACCGGCGCACCGCCGCGCGCGACAGGCTGCAGCTGGTACGCCGCGTAGCCCACGGAGCTCACAAAAAGACTGCGCGCGAGAATGAACCAGGCCATGCGTCACCCCAGGGTTTTTCGGTATGAAAGGGGAACCTTAGAGCCGCTCGCTCAGAAAATCAAGTGATGAGCTGATCGAGCGCCTCGCCAACCGTCCGGACACCCACCAGATCGCACCCCGCCGCGCGGAGGCCGTCGACGTTGGCGGCCGGCATCACCACGCGTTCAAAGCCCATTTGCGCCGCCTCGCGGACCCGCAGCGCGGCCTGCGGAATGCCCCGGATTTCGCCGCTGAGCCCCACCTCGCCGAAGAGCGCGGTCGAGGAGGGCAGGCTGCGATTGCGGACGCTCGATGCCACCGCGGCCACAACGCTCAAATCGGCGGCCGGCTCGTCGATGTTCATCCCGCCCGCGATATTGACATACACATCGTCGCCCGCGAGGCTCAAACCGGCGCGCTTTTCCAGAACCGCCAGGAGCAGGGACACGCGGTTTTGATCGATGCCAATTGCCATCCTTCTGGCATTTCCGTAAGTGCTGGTGCTGACGAGCGCCTGCACTTCCACGAGGATCGGCCGCGAGCCTTCGACGCAGCACAGCACCGCCGACCCTGGCGTCCCGGCGGCGCGCTCCGCCAGGAACAGCTGGGACGGGTTTGGCACGGGGTGAAGTCCCGAACCGGTCATTTCGAAGACGCCCAGCTCGCTGACCGCGCCGAAACGGTTTTTCACCGCGCGGACGACGCGGTGGGAATGATGCCGTTCGCCCTCGAAGTACAGGACCGTGTCGACGACATGCTCGAGGACTTTCGGTCCTGCCAGGCTGCCGTCCTTCGTCACGTGCCCGACCAGGACCGTCGGGATGTTCTGTCCCTTCGCGGCAAACAGGAACTGCGTGGCGGCTTCGCGCACCTGGCCGATGCTGCCGGGCGCCGACTGGAACTTGATCGAAAAGACGGTCTGCACGGAGTCGATGACGACGAGCGCCGGTTTCAAGCGCGCGATCTCTTCGAGGATTCGCTCGATGCATGTCTCGGAGAGCAGGTAGAGCGGCGCCTCGCCGACGCCGAGCCGATCGCCGCGGCTCTTGATCTGATGCTCCGATTCCTCGCCAGAGGCATAGAGCACCGGCCCGACGTTGCGGGCAAAGTGCGCGGCCGCCTGGAGCAGCAGCGTCGACTTGCCGATGCCAGGCTCGCCGCCAAGCAGCACGAGCGACCCCGGCACGACACCGCCGCCGAGGACGCGATCGAACTCGTCGATGCCGGTCGAGAGCCGCGCGGCGTCGGCGATGGCGACATCGGCGTAGAGCTTCGCGCTGCTTGCCGCGCCGAGCTGCGCGTACCGGTTGGCGCCGCCGGCAGGCGTGGAGGATTCCGCCGCGCGTTCCTCGACGAGGGAATTCCACGCCCCGCACTCGACGCACCTGCCCATCCACTTGGGCGACTGCGCGCCACACTCCTGGCAGACGAACACTGTCTTGGAGGATTTCATGTCGTTTCCGGAGACCTGAAGGTCTCCGGCTACCATCGTCGATTCAGTCAACCCTGGTAGCCGGAAGCCTTCAGGCTTCCGGAGCTACGTGTATTGTCGCTCGATTCGCGCGCCGATCCGGCAGACGATTTCGTACGGAATCGAGCCGATCGCTGCGGCCATTTCGCGCACGTCGATCCGCTGCCACGGCTCGTCGCCCTGGCTGCCGATGAGGACGACTTCATCGCCTGGCTGCACGCCGTCTATGCCGGTGACATCCACCGTGATCATGTCCATTGAGACGGCCCCGACGATCGGCGCGCGGCGGCCGCGGATCAGCACCTGCCCGCGCTGCTCGAGCCGGAGGTCGAGACCGTCGGCATACCCGGCGGGGACGACCGCGATCGTTGCGGGCGTGCCGGCCCTGAAGCGCGATCCGTAGCCGACCGCTTCACCAGGGCGCAGTCCCTTCACGCCAACCACCCGGCTCGTCAGCGACATGACCGGCCGCAGCGGAATCGTCGAGGCCAGCGGCGGCGGCACGATGCCGTAGAGGAGGAGCCCCGGCCGCACGATGTCGTGCCACACGCGCGAGTCGCGAAGGAGCGCCGCGCTGTTGCACGCGTGTCGCAGAACTCTTCGGCCTGCAAGTTCCTCGACGATCCCGGACGCCTCCTCGAATCGCACGCGCTGATCGTTGAAGAGCGGCAGATCCGGATCGTCCGCGGTCGCGAAATGAGTGTAGACGGCCTCGAGGCGGAGGTTCGAGCTGCCGATCACCTCGGGCAGCGTGCGGCGCAGGTTGTCGTGGCGGAACCCGAGGCGGTTCATGCCGGTATCGATCTTGAGGTGATAGCCGACGGTCGCCTTCCGAGCCGCGGCTGCCGCCTGGACCGCGCGGGCCGCGGAGGGAGTCGAAATCGTCGGCGTCAGCGAAAACTCGAACAGCCCGTCGAGGTCGCTGACACTGAGCGCGCCGAACACCAGGATCGGCACCGACGCGCCCGCACGTCGAAGCACGATCCCCTCTTCAATATCCGCGCACGCCAGCATCGTCGCGCCCGCCCGTTCGAGCGCGAGCGCAACGCGTTCGGATCCGTGTCCGTAGGCGTTGGCCTTGACGACGGCGATGATGCGCGGGGACGGAGCGGCGGGGGTGCGGGGTGCGGAGGTGCGGGGTGCCGTGGAAAGGAATTCCTGTATCGCGCGGAAATTGGATTGGAGCGCCGCGAGGTCGACACGCGCGACGGTACTTCGAATCACGCGCCCTGGGCGAGATTGGCGAACCGGGTCTGCTCGCGAAGGAACGCGAGGCGCACCACCCCGGTCGGGCCGTTACGTTGCTTGGCGACGATCAGCTCGGCGGTGCCCGCGTCCGGATGATTCGGATCGCGGTTGTAGGCGTCTTCCCGGAAAATCAACAGCACGACGTCCGCGTCCTGCTCGAGGGCGCCCGATTCGCGCAGGTCCGAGAGTTGCGGCCGGTGGTCGGAGCGCGCTTCGGGCGCGCGGCTCAACTGCGACAGCACCACCACCGGCACGTTGAGTTCCTTCGCCAGGCCCTTGAGCGAACGCGAGATCGACGCCAGCTCCAGCGTGCGGTTCTCGAAGCGTCCGCGGCCCGACATCAGCTGGATGTAGTCGATGACCAGCAGGCTCAGGCCATGCTGATCGGCCTGGAGCCGGCGCGCCTTGGCGCGCATTTCGAGCACGCCGATGCTGGCGGTGTCGTCGATGTGCAGTTTCATCGCGCTGAGCGTTTCGAGTGCGTGCGAGATGCGCGAATAGTCCTTCTGCCCGATGGCGCCGCTCATCAACCGATGACTGTCGATCTGCGCTTCCGAGGTGAGCAGGCGCAGGAAGAGCGACTCCTTGGACATTTCCAGGCTGAACACACCGACAGCGCCCTGGTCAGGCTGCAGCGCGACGTACTGGGCGACGTTGAGCACGAGGCTCGTCTTCCCCATCGAGGGCCGCGCCGCGATGATCACCAGGTCGCCGCCCTGGAACCCGCGCGTCATCGCGTCGAGATCGACGAAGCCGGTCGGGACGCCGGTAATCAGGCGTTTTTGTTCGAATAACTGCTCGATTTTGGGAAAGCTCTCCTTGACCAGGTCGCGCATCGGGACGAACCCGGCCTTCAGCCGGTCGTCCGCCACCGAAAAGATCGCGCTCTCGGCCTCGTCCAGGATCAGATCCGATTCCTGGTCGGCTTCGTAGGCGTTGCTGAGGATCTTGTTGGCCGCGTAGATCAGGTTTCGCAGCGTCGCCTTTTCCTTGACGATCCGCGCGTAGTACTCGACGTTGGTCGCGCGCGGCACGCCGTCGGCGAGCGACGCGACATACGCCGGGCCGCCGACTTCGTCGAGGTCGCCGCCGCGCGCGAGCTCCTCCTTCAGCGTGACGAAATCAATCGCCTGGTGCCGCTCGTTCAGCGACACCATGCGATCGAAGATGCGGCGGTGCGCGTCGCGGTAGAAATCGGCGGCGTCGATGACCTGCGCCGCGAGGTTGAACGCGTCGTTGTGAACCAGGATGGCGCCGAGCACCGAACGCTCGGCTTCCAGATTGTGCGGAAGCGTGCGCTCCGCAGCAGCAACGACAGTGTCAGCCATGAAGAGTGTGAGAGGTCGAGGAGACAGTGGAGTTTAACAGAAAGAATGCTACGCTGCGCGCGATTGATCCCGTGGTACCGCACCATCACCGCCGATCAATGGCGCGCGCTCGCCGCCGCGAAATTAGGGTGGATGCTCGACGCCATGGATTTCATGTTGTACGCGATGGCGATCGGCCAGCTTCGCACCTACTTCGGTTTCAACGACGCGACCGCCGGCATGCTCGGCACGATCACGCTCGTGATGTCGGGCGTCGGCGGCGTGCTCTTCGGCTACCTCGCCGATCGGCTCGGCCGCACGCGCGCGCTGATGGGCACGATCCTGCTGTTCTCAATCGCGTCGCTCGGTGCGGCGACGTCGCAGAGCGTGCTGCAGTTGCTGCTGTGGCGCGCGCTGCTCGGGATCGGTATGGGCGGCGAGTGGGCGTCGGGCGCAGTGTTGATCAGCGAGACGTGGCCGCCCGCCCACCGCAACAAGGCGATCAGCATCATGCAATCCGGATGGGCGATCGGCTATATCGTCGCGGCGCTGATGGCGGCCTTGATCCTCGGCCGATCCGGTGCCGGTCCTGAAGCCTGGCGGCAGCTGTTCCTCGTCGGCGTCCTTCCGGCTCTGCTCACGCTGTGGATCCGCCGCCACGTGCGCGAACCGGCGGCCTGGGCCTCGCGAACACCCGCCGCCCGCATCCGTAACCCGTTTTCCGTGATTTTCGGCCCCGGCCTGCGCGCCCGCACGCTGCTGATCATCCTGCTGGGCGCATCGGTGCAGTTCGCGTACTGGGGCATTTTTTTCTGGCTGCCGGCGTTTCTGGCGCGCCCGGCTTCACAGGGCGGCGCCGGCATGGGCGTCGTCGGATCGCTCGGCTGGATCATTCCGGTGCAGATTGGCGCCTATTTCGGCTACCTCACCTTCGGCTTCATCGCCGATCGTCTCGGCCGCCGGCGCACCTTCATCCTGTTCATGCTGGTCGCGGCGGTGTTGGTACCGATCTACGGGCAGATGGCGCGCAGCCCCATGATCCTGATGCTGCTCGGGCCGGTGCTCGGCTACTTCGGTCACGGCTACTTCAGCATATTCGGCAGCTTCATCGCCGAGCTCTACCCCACCGCGGTGCGCGCGACCGCCCAGGGCACCAGCTACAACATCGGGCGGATGGCCGGCGCCATCGCGCCCTACACCATCGGCGCGATCGCGACGCTGCCGGGAATCGGCATCGGACTGGCGCTCGCGACGACGTCGGCGTTTTTTCTGCTTGGGGCGATCCTGATCTTCACACTGCCCGATCGAAGCGGACAGGCACTCGAGGCATAACCACTGCGATCGTCACGGGGCCGTCATCACTGATAGGCGTTCGGCTTCAGGATGAACCCGGATCCTGATCGGCAACCAGGGCGAAGTCTCCGCGCTCGGCCTGCGCGAGCAACGCACGCGCCTCTTCCAGTTGTTCGCGTGGAACGAGGATTTGCACGCTGCCGATTCCATCGATGGAAATTCCATACGTGGTGCGCAACGTTTCGCCGCGAACCTCTGTTGGAATACCGTTCGCCTCGAGAAACGCGCGAACCTGTTCTTCTGCGAACTGGCCCTGGACCGTGCACACTTCGATGAAGTGCTCCATGGCGGGCTCCTCTCTCACTTCAGGGTAACGGGATAGGCGCCGCGGCAGCTTGTCGACACATCCTGATCGACGGCGGCCGTGAGATTGCCCTTCGTCACATCGTAGGTGAGCGGCTTCGCTTTCTCGGGCAGCCCTTCGACCCGCGCTTTGCCGTCGGAGTTGGTGCCGACCTCGAGATCCATCCGCTTCAGGCTCATCAAGCCATACCGGATCCGCACATGGACCGCCGCTCCGTACACGGGGGCGCCGTTCGCGTCGGTGACGATGAAGTCGGCGGAACAGGGCCCGAGCCGCGCGCTGATCACCGCCAGGTCCGACGTGGCGCGGCCCTCCTGCGATGCCGGTACCTGTGTCCCCATGTAGATGAACTTCTGCACCCGCCGGTTCTCGGGCTTCAGCGGCGTGACCTCGGTGACGTAGAGATTCCCCTTCGAATCCGCCGCCATGTGATGCAGCGTGCCGAACTCGCCCGGCGCCGATCCCCATTGCCCGAAGGAATCGAGCAGTCCCAGCGTTTTGCGGTCGAAGACCATGACCTTCGCCTGGCTGCGATTGCCGACGAAGAGAAAGCGCTGCGCCGCGTCGGGGGAAAACGCGGTACTCGCGGCGGTCGTGCCGTTGCCGCAATCCGGCGCCTTGCACTCGCGGCCGATGAACACCTGCGAGATGAATTTCCCGTCGATGGTGAACACCTGGACGCGCTTGCCGCCGCGATCGGACACATAGACGAGGCCGTCGTTCGACACGCGGGCGGCGTGCACCGGCTGGATGAACTGCGGCGATCCATCAGCCCCGACGTCGGCCTGGGCCAGGTCCGGCGCGCCGTCGGTGGGCTTGTTGCCGAAGGCGCCCCACATCCGCTTGAACGCGCCGCTGTCGGCGTCGAACACGATCACCCGGCGATTGCCGTAGCCGTCGGCCACGAACAGCTCGTTGGTCTTCGCGTAGACGAACGTGTCGGCTGGCTGATTCAGGTTGCCCGTGTCGGCGTTGCCGGTGCTCTTCCCGGCGCGGCCGATCTGCATCACGAACTTTCCGGTCTTCGTGAACTTGAGGATCTGGTGGTCGTTGTCGCCGTTGCCACCAATCCAGACAAATCCTTTGGGATCGACGTAGACGCCATGCTCGGAGTTCGGCCATTCGTAGCCCTGGCCGGGTCCGCCCCACGCCTGAACGAAGTTGCCGGCGGGATCGAACTCGAGCACCGGCGGCGCGGCGCGCGGTTTCTCTTCTGGCGCGAGCGTTCCCGGACGCTGCAGCACCCACACGTGATCGGCCGCGTCGATGGCGACGCTCGCGACCTGGCCGAACTGCCAGTTATTGGGAATCTTCGGCCACGCCGGATCCACCTTGAACGTGGGCGCCTCGGATCGTTGTCCCGTGAGCGCCAGCGTCGTTGCGAACAGCGCGAACAGCACGGCAAGCGTCTTCCGCGTCATCGATTCACCTCGTCTCGAGAATGGCGTGCAGCCGCATGGCGGTGCGGATCACCGTCGCATCTTGGCCGTGCACGGCGGTCAGCTGCAAGCCGAGCGGGAGCGCAGCGCCGACCGGCATCGGAATCGTGATGGCCGGCGTCCCCAGCGCGGTCCACGGCGAGTTCATCCGCGAATCACCGGTCAGGGCAAGGCCGCGCGGCGCGGGGCCGGTCGCCGCCGGCACCAAAATGATCGGCGTCGCCTTGTAGATTTCGGCGATCCGCTTTCGCCCCTCCGCAATGCGCCGCCTCGCCTCGTCATACCGCTCCACGGGAATCGTCAGCCCTTCGCGCACGAGCTCGCCCATGTGCGCGAGCCTGGTGCCGAATTCGCGGTAGCGCTGCTCGTGAAAACGCGCGCCTTCGTAGAATTCGACGGTGTTCGCCGCGTCATGCAGACCCGCCAGCATGCCGGCGATATCCACGGACCTGATAGTGACACCGCCGCGGCGAAGCGCGGCAAGCGCGTTCTGAAACGCGGTCGTCATCGGGGCCTCGACCTGCGGGATCGGATCCGGCGCGCCGATCGCGGCATCCTCGTCCCGGCCCGCCGGATGACCCATCGCCTCCCACAGCGCGAGCATGTCGGCTGGCGTATGCGTGAAGTAGCCCAGCGTATCGAGACTCTGCGAAAACGGCAGGACGCCTTCGAGCGACACCAGCCCGTAGGTCCCCTTGAATCCCGTGACGCCGCAGTACGACGCCGGCCGCAGCACCGATCCCATCGTCTGCGTGCCAAGCGCGAACGGGATCATGCCAGCGGCCACGGCCGCCGCGGACCCGCTCGAGCTGCCGCCGGGCGTGTGATCGTGGTTGCGCGGATTCACGGTGGGCGCCGGCTCGCGGTAGGCAAACGCGGTCGTCTGCGTCTTGCCCATGAGCACGGCGCCGCGCTTGCGCAGGTCACGCACGATGGCCGCGTCGGTCGTGCCGACCCGGCCCTTGTAGATGGGCGAGCCGTATTCGGTGGAGAGGCCGCGCGTTTCGATGATGTCCTTGGCGCCGAAGGGAATGCCGGCCAGCGGGCCGTCGCCCGTCGGCGACTGCGGCAGGACCTGAACCCATGCGTGAATCGCGGGATCGGTGGCGCGAATGAATTCCAGCGCCGCCTGCAGGCCTTGCGCGCGGGCCTCGTGGGGCGCGTTCATCCATTCAGTGAGGGTAACCAAGCGAGGTGTTTGGGCCATCGTCCGTACGAGAGCCGAAGCCGCGCCGGCGGCGGACACAGCGGTAAGAAAGGTCCGGCGATCCATCTCTGGACGGATTGAACTCGATGAAGGCGCAAAAAACAATCCGGCTACCACCTTCGGCCGGTCCTGGAGTCTAATTGCGCAATTGCCGACCGGAAGACCGCCCGACGACGGTCGCTCCGGCCAGGCGTGCGGGAGACTCATGCACGGGAACGGGCGAAGCCGGCGTCACTTGCGTGTCGCGGTTCTTCTCGGCGCAACCACCCTTCTTACTGTCACCGTCGCCGAGGCGCAGATCACGCGCATCGTGATCGACCCGGCGCGGTCCGAGTCGCCGACGTTCGAAGGACGGACGTTCGGATCGAATGGAAGCGTTGGGCAGTACGAAAAGCTGCGCGGCACCGCCTACGGCGAGCTCGATCCCGCCGACCCGCGCAACGCCGTGATCACCGATCTCCAGCTCGCACCGCGAAACGCCAGGGGCAAGGTCGAGTACTCGATGGACGTCTTCATCCTGAAGCCGATCGATCTCAGGAAGGGCAGTCATAAGGTCATCCTCGACTTCAACAACCGCGGCGACATGAGAATCGCGGCGCTGAACGACGCGCCGACCACCAACAGTCCCTCAACGGCGGCGCATGGCGGCAACGGTTTCGTCATGAACCTCGGCTACACCGTCGTCGGCAACGGCTGGGATTTCGGCGCCGCGCGAGCGGACGACGGGATGACGATACGCGTGCCGGTGGCGAAGAACCGCGACGGATCGAGCATCACCGGTCCGTCGGTACCAGGTACATCGTGTTCGACGACGCCAAGAGCGTTCGCTACGATTTGACGTATCCGGCCGCGACGCTCGACGAAGTCGAAGGCGACGCTGACCGTGCGCGCACGCCTGGACGACCAGCCGGTGACCGTTCCGGCGAGCGGCTGGGAATACGTGGACGAAAAGGGCATTCGCCTGCTGCCCGCCGGTTCGCCCTTCAAACCGAGCTACATTTACGAATTCACGTACACGGCGAAGGATCCTCTGGTGACCGCCGTCGGGCTCGCGGCGACGCGCGATTTCATCTCGTTCCTGCGGCACGCCGTGAAAGATGCGACAAGTACTCCCAATCCGCTGGCGGGGGACATCCGCTACGTCTACACCTTCTCGATCTCGCAGCCGACGCGCGCGCTGAACGACTTCCTGGCGCTCGGCTTCAACGAGGATGAGCGCCGCGGTCGCGTCATCGACGGCATGCTCAAGTGGACAGGAGGCGGCAGCGGCAACCAGATCAACTATCGCTTCGCGCAGACCGGCCGGACCGAGCGGAACCGCCAGAATCACCTGTATCCGGAAGGGATTTTCCCCTTCGCCTATCCGGTGCTCACCGATCACTTGAGCGGCCGAACGGCGGGCCGCATTGCCCGGTGCGCGGCAAGCAACACCTGCCCGAAGGCGTTCGACGCCAACTCCTCGAACGAATACTGGGTGAAGGCGGGGTCGCTCCTGCACACCGACACGCGCGGGAACGATTTGCCCGATCCCGACAACGTCCGCTTCTTCCTGATCTCAGGCCTGTCGCACGGCGTCGGGAACGTGACCAGCATGGGCACGTGCCAGCAGTCTCTCAACCCGACGAGCCCGTTTCCGACGCTGCGCGCGCTGCTCGTGGCGCTCGACCAATGGGTGACGCAGGGAACCGCACCGCCTCCGAGCCACGTGCCCCGTCGCGCCGATCACACGATGGTGCAGGCGGTCACACGTCCCGGGCATCAGACCGGTGTCGTGCCGCAGGAGGCGCTCGGCTGGCCCTCCATTCCGGGCGTGACATATGCCGGAGCTGATCACGACCCGGTACTACCTCGACTTCGGGGCGACGCTCGACAAGGGCATCGTCTCGAACTATCCGCCGTCGCTCGCCGGCCGGGCCGCGTATCCCATTTTCGTGTCGAAGGTAGACCGCGACGGCAACGAGGTGGCCGGCGTCCGTCTGCCCCCGGTGGAAGCACCGATCGCCACCACGACCGGGTGGGCGCTGCGTCGCGCCGGCTTCGGGGAAAACGACGGCTGCGAAGCCAACGGCCAGCACATCGCCTTCAAGACCACCAAGGCCGAGCGGATGGCGGCGGGCGATCCGCGCCTGTCGCTCGAGGAGCGCTACACGAATCACGAGGGATACGTGGCGGCTGTGACGAGGGCCGCCCAGAAGCTCGAGAAGCAGCGGCTCCTGCTCCCGGCCGACGTGCAGCAGTACATCGAACGGGCCCAGGCCAGCGATGTGCTTCGAGGAGACGGACGTGGGCGCAACGGCGCGCCGATTGACTCCCGCTGACCGCCTCCTTTTACGAACTCGGACCGAGCGTCTGTCCAGTCTCCAAGCCCTCAACGCTTCGCACGTACCACTGCGCAACGGTCGCCACGGGCACGCCCCCTTCCGTCGGCCGGCCCTGGGCCTGGAGCGTCTCGGTAATCCATGACGGGCTCACCACGTTTACGCGAATGCCGCGGGGCGCCTCGAGCGCGGCGGCGCGCCCGAACCCTTCGAGCGCCGAGTTGACCAGGCTGACGGCAGCGGAGCCAGGTGCCGGGCTTCGGGAAAGATACCCGGCGGTGAGTGTAATCGACCCGTTATCGGACACGAATCCAAGTCCGATGCGAACGAGGTTGACCTGCCCCATCAGCTTGTTGCGGAGGCTCAACTCGAAGTCGGCATCGTTCAGGGCGCCGAGAGGCTTGAACGCCGCGCGACCGGCCGCGCTCACCACGCCATCGACCCGCCCGACGCGGGCGAACAGATCCTCGATCGAGGCCGCCTTCGCGATGTCCACCCGCTCCGCGGCCTTCTCGTGGCTCGCGAGGATCAGGTCGTGCCGTCCGCCAAGCGCCGCAGCCACCGCTTTTCCGATGGTGCCGGTGGCGCCGACGATGAGAACCCGCACCAGAAATCCCCGATGACGTTCAGTTGCCGATCCCGGACATCTGAGCCAGCACTCTGAAGAGAATCGCGAAATCGTACTTGGCCAGCCCCATGCCGCGAGCCGCCGTGAGGAACTCGTTGGTGACGGCGGTCGTCGGTAGCGGGACATCGAGCCGTCGGCCCATTTCGAGCGCCAGCATCATGTCCTTCTGCATCATGTTGACGTCGAACCAGACTTCGTCGGGCATCTTGAGCACGAAGGGGCCGCGATACTGCACCATCGGCGACCCGATGACGCTGTGGGTGAGCACGTCGACGGCGACGTCGCGGGGAATGCCGCTCTTCTCCGCCAGCAGCACCCCTTCGCTGAACGCAAGCATCTGCACGGCCAGGCTCAGGTTGTGCGCGATCTTGAGCGACAGCGCCAGGCCGTTGTCGCCCACGTGGGTGACCTTGGGCCCGACGTCCTCGAGAATCGGCTTGATGCGATCGAAGGTCGCGCGGTTGCCGCCCACCATCACGCTCAGCTTGCCGGCGTCCAGCGTGGCGACGCTGCCGGATACGGGCGAATCGACCATGTCGGCGCCCTTCTCCCGCACCTTCTCGGCCACGCCTCGGCTGACAGCGGGGCTCACAGTGCTCATGTCAACGACGACCTTGCCTTGGCTAAGGCCGGCCAGGAACCCGTCGGGACCGTCGGACACGCGCTTCCAGCGACTTCGAGTCGGTGACCATCACAAAGGTCACGTCTGCCGCCTGGGCGACCGCTTTTGGCGAGTCTCCCCATGTGATGCCGCGGTCGATCAACCACTGCGCCTTGGAGCGCGTCCGGTTATATCCAACGACGGTGTGTCCCTTGTCGAGCAGTCGGTTCGCCATGCGGCTACCCATGGCGCCCAGCCCGATGTATCCGAGATTAGCCATAGACTGACGGTCCTCCTCAGGCGCCATACGCTATCACGCGCGCGGTTTCGAATCAGGTGTAGTATCTCGTCCCTATGGAACCCACAGCCGCCACCGATCCCCGCGCCGCCATCGCCCGCGGTCGACGGAAACCGTTCTATCGAACTCTGTGGGGACAGGTCCTCATCGGGGTCGCCATCGCCATCGTCCTCGGGGTTGTCTCGCCCAGTACGGGCGAGGCGATGAGGCCGCTCGGCGACGCCTTCATCCGCCTCATCACGATGGTGATCAGCCTGGTCGTCTTCTGCACGATTGCGGCGGGCATCGCCGGCATGGAAAGCATGAAGAAGGTCGGCCGCGTCGGCGGGAAGGCGCTGATCTACTTCGAGGTTGCGACCAGCCTGGCGCTGATCCTCGGCCTGGTCGCCGGCGCCGTCATCCAGCCGGGCGCCGGGTTCAACGTCGATCCCGCGTCGCTGGACGCCAGCGCGGTCGCCAACTATGCCGGCGCGGCGAAGGCGCAATCAGTCACCGAATTCCTCCTCAATATCATTCCGAGCTCCGTGATCGGTGCATTCGCGAGCGGAAGCATCCTCAGCGTGATCTTTGTATCGGTGCTGTTCGGATTCGCGCTTGCGTCGCTCGGACCGCGGGTCAAGCCGCTGCTGGACATGCTCGACGGGTTGACGCAGGCGGTCTTCGGCGTCGTCAACATCGTCATGCGGGCGGCTCCAATCGGGGCGTTTGGCGCGATGGCCTTCACCGTAGGCCGGTTCGGCCTCAGCTCCCTCGGACCACTCGCAGTACTGATCGGCACGCTCTGGATCATCTCAGCGCTCTTTGTCGCGGTTGTCCTCGGCGCCATCTCGTTTGTCGCGGGTTTCAACGTCTTCACGTTCCTGAAGTACATCAGGGAGGAGATCATCCTGACGTTGTCGCTGAGCTCCTCCGACCCGGTGCTGCCGTCGTTGATGAGGAAACTCGAGCGCCTCGGCTGCTCGAAGACGCTGGTCGGACTGGTGACCCCGACCGGCTATACCTTCAACCCCGACGGCAGTTGTATTTACATGGCGCTTGCGGCCGTCTTCGTCGCCCAGGC
Source organism: uncultured Acidobacteriota bacterium (assembly GCA_963750995.1). GTDB lineage: Bacteria > Acidobacteriota > Vicinamibacteria > Vicinamibacterales > UBA2999 > CAVVST01. Next base: position 1,071,934 of record CAVVST010000002.1, read on the forward strand.
GACGAACATCCCGTTGACGCTGACGGACTATTTCACGCTGTTTGCGGTCGCCGCGTTGACGCACAAAGGCGCGAGCGGCGTGCAGGGCGCGTCCTTCATCGCCCTCGTCGCCACGCTGATGGTGATTCCGTCGATTCCGGTGGCCGGCATGGCCATCATTCTGGGCGTCGATCGGTTCATGAGCATGTGCCGGGCCACGGTCAACGTCATCAGCAATGGCGTGGCGACGCTGGTCGTCGCGCGCTGGGAAAAAGAGATTGATGCGGAAACGCTGCGCGCGAATCTTGCGGCTGTCACCGCGGAAGGACGGCCGTGAAGGTCGCCTCGGTCTAGTGTGAAAGGGGGGGGGGGGGGGGGGGGGGTCCTCGCGACGGGGCTCCGCGCAGGAGCCAGTTCCGTCGTCGCCGCCGCGTCGAAGGCGATGGGCGTGGACAAGCTGAATTCGATCACCTACTCGGGCACGGCGCGGAACGGGGCGTTCGGCCAGAGCAAGAGCATCGGCGAGCCGATGGGGCCGGTCAACATGACGCCAGATCACGCAGTACACGCGGACGATCAACTTCGGCCAGCCGGCCGACCCGACGGCGCTGGTCTCGCGGGCGACCGGCCCGACGCAGCCGCCGACGGTGCCGGGCGTGCCGCCGCCGATGCCGGGCGTGTTCAACCAGAACATCACCGGCACGCAGGCCAGCACCAACTGGAACCAGGCGCTGAACATCTGGACGACGCCGTGGGGCTTCCTGAAGGGCGCGGCGGCCAACAACGCCACCGTGCGCCAGCAGGGCGGCCAGCAGGTCGTCTCGTTCTCGCCGGCGAACTTCAAGTCGCCGTCGGGGCAGATCGTACACGGTGACCGGCTACATCAACAACCAGAACCTGGTGACGAAGGTCGAGACGCGCGTCGAGCACGCGGTCGTCGGCGACCTGCTGGTGGAGTTCGAGTACTCGAACTACCAGAACATGAACGGCGTGCAGGTGCCGACGCGCATCGTCCAGAGGCAGGCCGGCCTGACCGACGTTCGACGCGACCATCACGGCGGCGACGCCGAACCCGGCCGAACCTGGCCGAGCTGCTGACGCCCCCGCCGCCGCCCGGGCGGGCGCGCGGCGGGCCGGCGCCGGCGGCGGACCGCAGGCCGCCGGCCGCGGCCGCCGCCGCGTCGAGAAGCTCGGCGAGGGCGTCTTCAAGATCGGCGGCAACTACACGTCGCTGGCCGTCGACATGGGCGACCACGTCCTCGTGGTCGAGAGCGGCCAGAGCGACGCGCGCGGCATGGCGGTGATGGCGGCCGCCAAGCAGGCGATTCCCGGCAAGCCGATCCGCTTCGTGGTCAACTCGCACCCGCACTTCGATCACGCCGGCGGCCTGCGCGGCGGCGGTGGCCGAAGGCGCCACGATCCTGACGCACCGCAACAACGAGCGAGGTGCTCGAGCGGCTGCTCGTCCGGCCCGCGCACGCTGAGCGGCGACAGCCTGTCGAAGGCGAGCCGACGCGCCGCGTGAACGTGTAGGGGGTGTGGCGATCGCGAGGTCCGCCGCGGCACCAACGGCAAGGTCGTCGAGCTGCACCGCATCGCCCAGACGAGCACAGCGACGGCCTGCTGGCCGTCTACCTGCCGGCGGAGCGGGTCTCTACACGCCGACAACGGTGGGGATGGCGAACCAACCAGACAGTGTAGGCACGCTGGCGTACGACGTGAAGCTGCAATGGGAGAGATCCGTCGCACGCGCAACCCAGAACGTGTTGTGCCGCGTGCGAGGTCGAGAAGAGTGGTGGGAGAATGATGGGAGGGGGGAGGGGGGGGGAGGAGTTAGGGTTGAAAAACGTAACTGATAATCGTTCAGGTACAATAATGTATTGGGAATTGGGAGTTGGTTTTGGGAATTGAAGGTCGTCAGTCTAACCGCGCAGGTACACCGCCTTCCGATCGACAAAGGCCTCCAACCCGCTCTCGCTGTTCTCCGGCAATCCGGCGCCCGACTGCTTGACGCCGCCGAACGGCATCGACGGTTCCTTGTAGCCGGTGTGCACATTGACATGCGCCAGACCGGCTTCAATGCTGTCGATGTAGTGCTTCGCCGCCCGAAGGTCCGAGGTATAGATCGCAGACGACAAACCGTAGATCGAGTTGTTCGCCATCTCCAGCGCTTCGTCGAGAGACTCGAATTCGGAAACGGCGAGCACCGGACCAAAGATCTCTTCGCGGAAGATTCCCATGTCGGGCCGCACGCCGGTAAAAACGGTGGGACGGATGAAATAGCCGTCCGGAGGCACACCGGCATCGCCTCCGGCGATCATCTGCGCACCATCCGTCTGGGCCTTGCAGATCGCCGAACGGATGTCCTGATATTGCTGCGGGCCGGCGACCGGCCCCATCGCGGTCGTCTCGAGCAATCCGTCACCGACCGTCATCGCCTCGCAGCGCGCGATGAGCGTGTCCAGGAATGATCGGGCAATGGAGCGCTGCAACAGGATGCGGCTGGTGGAGGTGCACCACTGGCCTGCATTGGCGAAGCCCGCGGTGACGGCGGCCTCCAGCGCTGCCCCGAGATCGGCGTCCCCCATGACGATCAACGCGTTCTTGCCGCCCAGCTCGAGCTGCGTACGGGTCAGGTTGGCGGCGGCCTTCGCCTGGATCTTCCTGCCGACCTCGGTCGAACCCGTGAACGAGATCGCACGTACGCGCGGGGCCTCGACGATGCGATTTCCGACCGACGAGCCCAGCCCGCTGACGCAGTTGAAGACGCCCTTCGGCAGGCCGGCACGCTCGAACAGGCCGGCCATAAACACGCCTGACCACGGTGTGAACGACGCCGGCTTGAACACCACGGTGTTTCCCGTCAGCAGCGCCGGCAGCGTCTTGCGGCACATCACGTTCATGGGAAAGTTCCAGGGGCTGATCACGCCGACCACGCCAAGCGGTTGATACTGCACCCATGTCGTGATGTCGCGAAGGGCGCCCGGCCCGGTGTGGCCATAGAACGCCGACGTCTGGTTCAGGTGATAGGTCCCCTCGACCAGCGCCGAGTCCACCTCGGCGCGCGATTCGCGAATCGTCTTGCCGTTCTCCAGCGTGACGATGCGGGCCAGCTCCTCGCGTGACGTTTTCAGCAGCCTGAGGAACTCCGAGACATGCTGCTGGCGCTCGGGCACCGGCGTGGAACGCCATGCGCGGAACGCGGTCTCGGCGGCGCCGATGGCCTCGTCGATGTCGTCGGGACTCGAGGACGGGAAAAAGCCGAGGTTGCTGCCCTTCGAGGCCGGGTTTTCGTTCGCGAACGTCTCACCGGTGCGGGAAGATGCCCACCGGCCGTCGATGAAATTGTCAAAGGTTGCGGTCATCGTGTTTTCACGGCAAGAAACTCGCCGTTGCCCACTGGAACCAGGCACGTCTGGAATTGGGGATCAGCCGTCGCCAGAGCGACGAACGGTGCCAGCTCGTTCACGTGAGAGAGCGCGTTATCCACGACCAACAAGCCTCCACGGCGCAGCACGCGACGCAGCTCCGGCCACCAGCCAGGGTACTCCTGGCGCTCGGAATCCAGGAAGATCAAGTCGTAGCCGCTTTCCTCGCTGCGCTGCAGGACACGCCCAGCGTCGTCGTGAACCAGGGTGATGAACGGCGAGAGCCCGGAGCGCGCGAAGTTGCCGGAGGCGAGCCCCAGCTTGTACTCAGCCGACTCCACGGTCGTGACCGAGCCGCCGATCCCACCGGCCGCGTCAGCGAGCCAGAGGGTGGAGTACCCGTTGGACGTGCCGATCTCCAGCACCCGGCGCGCGGACGTCGCCCGTACGAGCACGGCCAGGAATTCACCGGTGTCGCGGGTGATGTTGAGCATGCGTCGAGGGCGCTCGGTCGTCGCGGCATCGTTTGCCTCGCCGAAGCGCTCGAGCTCAGCCTTCAAGGTTGCCAGCGGGTCAGACTCGGTCACGGCATGCGGAAGGCCAGCACTTCCTTCGACGGTCTCATGCCGCCACAGCCCATATTGCCGCCAAGGAGATAGGCCTGTTCTCCTACGGCCACTGCTGCCGCCGCGTGCCGGCCTGGCTGCAGCGCTGGCAACGCCGTCCAGCGGTTCGTCCGCGGATCGTACGCTTCGACCTCGGTAAAGGTCACGCTCGCGCCGGCGTCCTTGCATTCCCCACCGGCGTAGATGATGAGTCCATCGAGAGTAAACGTCGCACCCGCGCTGCGTGCCGTGATGAGGGGCGCCGCCGTGCTCCACGTGTCCGTCGCAGGATCGTACACGTCGTGGCGGGCGGTATTGTCCACGGTCGCGTCCGTGCGTCCGCCGAAGACATGGATGCGACCGGCCGCAACGGCAATGCCGAGATGATCACGCGCTCCGGGTAGCGGCGTGGCCATGCTCCAGGTGTTGGTCGCAGGGTCGTAGACTTCGTGTGTGGCCACCGTCTTACGCTCCACATCGCGTCCGCCGATGGCGTGTATTTTCCCATTTACCGCCACGACTCCGGGTGAGCCACGGGGGACCGTAAGCGGCGCGAGCGCGCGCCAGCGATCGGCCGCCGGGTCGTATTCGAAGACACGGTTCATGGCGCCCACGTGAACGTTGGCGACGAACCCGCCGACCACATAGATTTTCCCGTTCAGCACCGCCGCACCCGCGTGCGATGCGACGGCGGGCATCTGCGCCAACTCTCGCCATGTCCCGGCGACGGGGTCGAATTCCTGATTGAGCGCGTTGGCCTGCAGGCCAGACGAGGAACCCGAAATGACGTAGATCTTTCCGTTCACGGCGGCGAGTGCGATTTCTCCCCGCTCATATGGCATCGAGCCTTTGAGCGACCAGCCCGGCGCAACCTGAGGGTGCGCTGTAATCGGGACCGAGTTAACCACGACCGCTGCGAACGTGAGGAGCCGAAGCCAGCTAACCATTATCTGTACGCCGGCTTATTGTCGCGCCCGCCGCCGCCCGCTGCAAACCCTGGCAACGATCCACTACGATAGGCGACGCAAAGGAGCCTGGCGATATGTTCAAGATGCACATTGTTATCACCACGATCGTCTTCTCATTCCTCATTGCGGGCCCCGCCTCGGCACAGCAGAATCAGATGACTTTTTTCATCAGCAGCGTCGGTTCCGGCAACGGGGGCAATCTCGGCGGTTTGGCGGGAGCCGACAAGCAGTGCCAGACACTTGCTGCGGCGGCTGGCGCAGGCAACCGGACCTGGCGGGCTTACCTGAGCACGCAGGGAGCGAACGCGGTCAATGCACGCGACCGCATCGGCCAGGGACCGTGGGTCAACGCGAAGGGCGTCCAGGTCGCGGCGAACGTCGCCGAGTTGCACAGCGCGAAGAACAACATCACCCCGGACACCGCGCTTACCGAAAAGGGCGGGTCGCCAAGCAGGCACGACATGCTGACCGGATCTCAGATGGATGGGACGAGGTTCACGGACAACATGGACCACACCTGCAACAACTGGACGAGCAACGCCACCGGGAGCGCGAGCCTCGGTCACCACGACCGGCGCGGCCTCGCGGATACCGAGCAGGCAAGGTCGTGGAACAGCTCCCACCCGAGCAAGGGCTGCAGCCCCGACAACCTGGCCAGCACGGGTGGCGACGGACTGTTCTACTGTTTCGCGCAATAGAATCCTCGTGCCGCTCCGCGTCGCCGTCGTTGGTGCCGGCGCCTTCGGCGGATGGACGGCCCTGCACCTTCGACGGGCTGGCGCAGAGGTCACGCTCGTCGACGCCTGGGGGCCGGGGAATACCCGGGCAAGCTCCGGCGGCGAAACACGAGTCATCCGGGCGATCTACGGACCGGCCCGGCACAACGTCGAAATGGCGGCCCGGGCGCTGACGCTGTGGAACGAATGGGACGGCGCCATCGGCGAGCCTGTCTACAGGCGAACCGGCGTCCTGTGGCTGACGGGCATGGACGACAGCTACCCGCGTCAGTCACTGCCCTTCCTTCGCGATCTCCGACTCGAATACGAGGAACTGGAGCCGGCCGTCGCGGCGAAGCGATGGCCGCAATTCCGGTTCGACGGCGTCAGAAAGATCTATTTCGAGCGCCAGGGCGGTTATCTCCTGGCCCGGCGCGCGTGCGATGCCGTTGCACGCGAACTCGTGCGGATTGGAGGAACCTACCGCCAAGGCGCAGTCGCGTCGGTTCGAGTGGACGGCCGGCGCCCGGACGTGCGGCTCAGCGACGGCAGCACTTTGGACGCGGATCGCTACGTGTTCGCGTGCGGACCCTGGCTTGGCCGTCTCTTCCCGGACGTGATTGGCTGGCGAGTGCGGTCGACACGGCAAGAGGTCTTCTACTTCGGCACTCCGGCCGGCGACGAACGGTTTCTCGAGCCGCGACTTCCTGTGTGGGTCGATCTCTGCGACCGTTTCATCTACGGCATCCCCGGCAACCTGCACCGCGGGTTCAAGGTCGCTGATGACGCGCGGGGCCCGGAATTCGATCCCACGGACGGGGATCGGACACCGTCCCTCGACGTCGAGCGCAGGCTCCGCGCGTTCGTGAGCGGTCGCTTTCCCGCATTGAGGGACGCACCGGTCCTCGGGGCCGAGGTGTGCCAGTACCAAAGCAGTCCAGACGGCCAGTTCATCATCGACCGTCATCCTGCCATGCCCGACGTCTGGATCGCGGGCGGAGGAAGCGGTCACGGGTACAAGATGGGACCCGCCCTCGGAGAGATCCTTGCCCGCCAGGTCCGCGAAGCCAGTGCAGTCGATCCGCTCTTCGCGCTCGGCCGGTTCGAAGGAAGGAGTCAATGATGCGCAGCCAGGGACTCTCGCGGCGTGGGTTTCTGCAGACAGGCGCCGCCGGGATCGCCGGCGCCACACTAGTGGCGGGAGCGTGCCGGAGCGCGTCCGGCGGCGCGGGCGCGGCGCCGCTCGCGGGCATCAGATCGGCTACCCCCGCCGACCTGCAGGGCCTCGTCGGCGACGGCCGGAAGCGCCGCATCCTGCTGCGGGGAGGCGTCGTGCTCAGCCTCGATCCGAAGGTCGGCGACTTCGAGAAGGCTGACGTCCTGATCGATGGAACGACCATCGCCCGGATCGCACCGACTATTTCCGCAGACGAGACCGAGGTCGTCGACTGCGCCGGCACGATCGTGATGCCTGGCTTCATCACGACCCACAATCACCAATACGAGGCGATTCAACGGAGCGTCATCCCCGACGGCCTGCTCGCGGGCGCGTGGCCGCTCGAAACCTATGGGTCGGTGGTGCAGAGCATCTGGACGGCGGGCCGGATCAATGACCCGGGGAACACGAACAACTTCATCTGGGATCTGGGACGTCCCCCGTATGACCCCGAGGACTGCTATATCGCGGAGCTCATCGCCTGCCTGGGACAGATCACCGAGGGCGTCACCTGCGGAACCGACACCTCGCAGTCGAGTCACACGCCCGCGCACACTGACGCCCTCATCAAAGGGTTGATGGACTCGGGCCGTCGCATGGTCTTCGCGTACAGCGCCGGCGCCGACCGAAGCGTCGAGGGCGAACCGTACGAATTTCCCGGAACCATCGGTGACACGACCAAGGGGATCGGACGGATCGCCAGAACGTACTTCAGCTCGAGAGACCAACTGGTGACGCTCGGTTTTGGAGGCGGTTCGGGCCCGGCGTTTCCAGGTGCGCCTTACACGGGCTGGCAACTTGCCCGCTCGTTCGGTGCGTCGTTGCACAACCATGTGGTCGGCAACCCGATGGGGATCATCGCGGCAGCGGCAGACACGCGGAACGGCACCGACTGGTCCGACGTCACGTTCATCCACGCCACCAGGTGGCAGGATCAGCCGAAGGCGTGGGAGATCGTGCGCGACCGCGGCGCGCACGTCTCGATCGCCAACCTGATCGAGATGCAGATGCGGCACGGGATGCCGCCGTTTCAGCTGGCGCTCGATCACGGGATCCTGCCCAGCCTGAGCCCCGACGTCGAGACGAACATGACGACCGACCCGTTCTCGCTGATGCGAGGCGCCTACTGCCTGCAGCGTGCGCTGGCCAACGACCTCGCGTTCCGGGAAAGCAACCCCGGGAACCTGCCGGTGCCTCAACTGGTCACGTCCCGTCAGGTCATCGAGATGGCCACGATCGCGGGTGCGGCGGCGAATCGAATCCTGGACAAAGTCGGCACGCTCACGCCCGGCAAAGAAGCCGACCTCGTGGTACTCGACGCGCGCAACATCAACACCTGGCCGATGAACAATGTGCCCGGCACGATCGTGACGATGATGAACCCGCGGCATGTCCGCGACGTGCTCATTGCGGGGAGAGTCGTCTACTGGAAGGGCGCGCTCGTCGGATGGGACGTCGATCGCTTACTCCGCGAGGCAGACCAGGCCCGGGACCGCGTGCTCGCCCGGATCAACGATCGCGCGAAAACCGGTACGCTGCCGCCTGGCAACAACAGTCTCAGCAACCCCTATCGACCGAACTTCCTGGGCGACTGCTGTCACAAGGGGGCGAACACCACGGCGCCGGAGTATGTGTTGAGGCCATAGCCGGCGGCGCGGTCTAACCGCGATTGAGACTCAGTTCGTGCCCCCCGTCTCCATTCGCCGCCCCGCGATCCACACCGAGTGAATCTGCCGCGTGTGGCGAATGTCCTGCAGCGGATTGGCGTCGAGGACAAGCAGGTCGGCCGCCTTGCCAGGCGCAATCGTCCCGACGTGATCCAGCTTCGAGACCTGCGCCGCTGCGCCCGTGGCAGCGACGATCACCTGCATCGGCGTCATGCCGGCCTTCGCCATCATCTCGAGCTCGACCTGCTCGAAATAGCCCTGCCACCGCCCCTCGTCTGTGCCACTGTCGGTGCCGAGCGCAATCGTCACGCCCGCGTCGGACAGCATCTTCAGGTTCCGTGTTCCCTGCGCGAGCGCCTGCTTGACGACCTGCGTTTGCGGGTTGTCCCGCATCTTCTGCTGGAACCCGGGGTCGCTCAACATCTTGACCTGCTCTTCGTACACCGAGATGCCGCGCAGGAAAAACGGATCTTTGAAGAACGCCGGCGTTGTTTCGTAGACGATGAGCGAGAAGTCGCGGGTCAGCGTGGGAATGTAGCCGACGTTCCGTTGCTTCATGGCGTCGACAAGGGTCCTGGGCACGTCCTGGTCGCGAACGCTGTGAGCAATGACATCGACGCCACGTTCCAGCATCATCTCCGCTTCCTTGAGGAAGAAGATGTGCGCCGCCACCGTCAGGCCGCGCCTGTGCGCCTGATCGATCAGCGCGCCATAGGTGTCTGGCGTCATGTTGTTCGCGACGTGCGTCTTGATGCGATCGACTTTCTCGTCCGCAAGACGATTGATGGTCTGGCGCACTTCGTCGGACGTTTTCTGGTTGCGGACGCTCGGACCGGAGGTGTAGACGCGCGCCCGATCGAGTGTGATCAGATCCTGTTCGTCCCGCAGCTTGATGACCTCGGCTTGCTCCTCGGCCGTCGTTTGTCCCAGGCTGACGGCGGTCGTGATGCCGTAGGAGGCATACATGCGCAACCGCCGGATCAGATCGTCACGCATGGCGATCGTCCTGGTTTGATGCTGGACGTGGGCGTGCGCGTTGATCATTCCGGGCATCACCGTCTTGCCCGTCAGGTCGACGCTGGTTGCGCCCGCGGGAATCTGGACCGAGGCCCCAGCCGCCGTAATGCGGCCGTTGCTGATGACGACCGTCCCGCGCTCGATTGGCGGTCGTCCGGTGCCGTCGATGATGCGGACACCGGTCAGCGCGGTCACCGCGGTCACCGCGGTGCCCTGTACCGCCCGTGCCGCCGGCCGTTCAGACGTCAGACTGCCGGTGAGCACCAAGGTAGCCAGACAACCCGCGACGATGTGCGTCGAAGTGCGGAACGTCATAAGCATCCCTCCCTTCGTGCCGGAAGAAAAACGCGCTAAATTCCGCCCAGGCAGATGTACCTTAATTTCGAGGAACTCCTCGATCCCGTACTTCGACCCCTCGCGGCCGAGGCCGGATTCCTTCACGCCGCCGAACGGGGCCACCTCGGTCGAGATGATCCCTGTGTTGACGCCCACCATGCCCGACTCGAGCGCCTCGGCCACTCGCCAGACGCGCCCGATGTCGCGGCCGTAGAAATACGCGGCCAGGCCGAATGGCGTGCCGTTGGCGAGCGCGATCGCCTCGTCGTCCGTGTGGAAGCGGAACAGCGGCGCCACGGGCCCGAACGTTTCCTCGTGCGCAATAGCCATCGAGGGCGTGACGTCCGCGAGCACCGTGGGCTCGAAGAAACGGCCGCCGAGCGCGTGGCGGCGGCCGCCAATCACCAGCCGGGCGCCTTTCGCGACCGCATCGCTGATGTGCTCTTCCACTTTTCTGACAGCGCGGTCGTCGATCAGCGGACCCTGCGTCGCGCCCGCGTCGAGGCCGGGGGCCGGCCGCAAGGTGCGCACCGCCTCGGCGAGCTTCGCGGCAAAGGCGTCGTAGACGCTGTCCTGCACGAAGATGCGGTTTGCACAGACGCACGTCTGGCCGGTGTTGCGATACTTCGAGGCAATCGTCCCCTCCACCGCCGCGTCGAGGTCCGCGTCGTCAAAGACGATGAAAGGCGCATTGCCGCCGAGCTCGAGCGAAATCTTCTTCACAGTGGTCGCGCACTGCGCCATCAGAAGCTTGCCGGTCTCGGTAGAACCCGTGAAAGACAGCTTGCGGACGTCTGGGTTCGACGTCAGCTCGCCGCCGATTTCCTGGGCGGATCCCGTGATGACGTTGAGGACGCCCTTCGGCACGCCGGCGCGCTGCGCCAGCTCCGCAAGGGCGAGCGCCGAGAAGGGCGTCTGAGACGCGGGCTTCAGCACCACCGTACAGCCTGCGGCGATGGCGGGACCCGCCTTGCGCGTGATCATGGCGAGCGGAAAGTTCCAGGGCGTGATGCAGGCGACAACGCCGATCGGCTGCTTGATCACGACGATCCGTTTGTCGGCCTGAGGGCCCGGGATCGTGTCGCCGTAGACGCGCTTGGCTTCCTCGCCGAACCACTCCAGGAAGCTTGCCGCGTACGACACCTCGCCGCGCGCTTCCGCAAGCGGCTTGCCTTGCTCGGTCGTCATCAGGCGGGCCAGGTCGTCGCAGTTCGCGATCATCAGGTCGAACCAGCGGCGCATCACGATGGCGCGTTCTTTCGCCGTGGTCCTGCGCCAGCCTTCGAACGCGAGGGCGGCCGCATCGATGGCCTGTCGCGTCTCGGCGGCGCCGAGCTTCGGAACAGTGCCGATCGGTTCGCCGGTGGCCGGGTTGTCCACGGTGATCGTGGCGCCCGATGAGGCAGTGACCCACGAACCGTCGATGTAGCTGGCCTGCCGGAAGAGGCCGCGGTCCTTCAGGTCGACGCCTTTTTCCGCAATGTCAGTCTTCATGTGAGCGTTCCAGGATCCGGCTGAAGCCGGACACTACGTACCAGAAATTTCGGCGACGACGTCCCTCAAGAATGCCGCAGCGGTGGCACCGTCGACGACGCGATGGTCGGATGAGAGCGTGAGCGTCAGCATCGCCCTGACCGCGGCCTTGCCGTCCACGGCCACGACGCGATCGGCAATCGCGCCGACGGCGAGGATGCCCGCCTGCGGCGGCACGATGATCGCCGTGAAGGCGTCGACGTCGAACATGCCGAGGTTGCTGATCGTGAACGTGGCGCCGCCGATATCGGACGGCTGCAGGCGGCCGGCGCGGGCGCGTTCAGAGAGATCACGACGTCGAGCCGCGATGTCGCCGATCGACATCGTGTCGGCTGCCGGGATCACCGCGGTGACTACGGCGTCTTCCACCGCGATCGCCAGCGCGACGTTGACCTCGCTATTGCGGCCGTTCATTGCCGGATGCTTCTTGAGCGCGCGGGCGACGGCGGCCACCAGCAGATCGCTGTGGGTCAGGCGGACGCCATGGGACTGCTCGATCGCCGGGAGCTGCTTCTCGCGCGCGAGGTTGAGCGCCGTGGCGTCGACGTGCCGGGTCAGAAAGAAATGCGGGACGGTCGTCCAGCTCTGCGTCGTCCGCTCCGCCATCAGGCGGGCCGCCGTGCCGGTCCGGCTGAAGCCGGACACTACGTTCGCATCGAGTGGACGAGTCGTAGTGGGTCCGGCTTTAGCCGGACCTTTGCGCGCAGCGAGGACGTCATCGGCAAGAATTTCGCCGCCCGGCCCGGATCCTTTCAGGTTCGCGATGTCGACGCCGTGCTCCTGCGCAAGCTTCCGGGCTTTGGGCGAGAGGCGCGCACCACCTGCGGCAGGAACGGGACCTGCGGGCATGGCGGTGACCGATGCGGCGGTGGACGACATTGTCCGCCCGGATGCGGGAGTGGCACTTGCCATCGGCGCCGTCTCGCCGGGCTGCAGCAGCCAGGCAATTGTGTGTCCGACTTGAATCACGTCGCCCGGTTTCGCGGTGATGCCGCCGAGAATACCGTCTCCGGCGGCCTCGATTTCGACAACCGCCTTATCGGTCTCCACTTCGAGCAGCAGGTCGCCCTTGCGAACGTGCTCGCCCTCTTGCTTGAGCCACGCGACGAGCTTGCCGGTCTCCTGCGCCATCTCGAGCGCAGGCATCACCACGCTGAGTCCCATCAGCGTCCGACGCCGACCTTCTCCGACCCGGTCGCCTCAGCCCGTGCCGCCGCCGCAATCATCTCGACGACCTGCGGGTTGCGCGGCGCCTCGGTTTCGCGAATCGTCGGCAGCGGACCGCTCACCGTCACAAAGGGCGCTCCGGCAACGAGCAATTCCTCGGCCGGGAACCGCGTGATGACCTCATGGCCGGTCGGCGTGACCACGATTTCTTCCTCGATGCGCGCAGCGCTCCATCCATCGGTTGAGGGCCAGAAGGTTTCGAGCGCGAACACCATCCCCGGTTTGATCTCGTGTGGATGCTCGAGCGAGACGAGCCTGCTGATCATCGGCCGCTCCCAGATCGCCAGGCCGATGCCGTGGCCCATCTGCAGCGCGAATGCGGCCTCCTCGTTCGGGAACCCGAACTCCTGCGCCCGCGGCCACACCGACGCGACTTCAGCCGTGGTACGGCCAGGCCGAATCAGCTCGATCGAGGCGTCAAGGTAATCACGGCACCGCTTGTAGGCATCCACCATCGCGCGCGACGCCGAGCCGACGGCGAACGTCCGGTAGTAACAGGTGCGGTATCCCATGTACGAGTGGAGGATGTCGTAGTACACGGGATCGCCCGGCCTGAGCACGCGATCGGAAAAGACGTGCGGGTGCGGACTGCAACGTTCGCCCGAGATCGCGTTGACTGCTTCGACGTACTCCGAGCCGAGGTCGTACAGCTTCTGCGCCACGAGGCCGACCGCCTCGTTCTCGCGCATGCCAGGCTTCATCGCCTTGTAGAGATCGTAATAGGCGGCATCGACCATCATCGCCGACATGTTGAGCAGAGTGATCTCGTCCTGCGTCTTGATCTCGCGCGCAATCGACATCAGCTCCTGGCCATCAACCACGTTGATGCCTTCGCGCTGGAGCGCGAACATGACCGGCGGCTCGACCACGTCGACGCCGACCGGCTCCTTGAGCAGGCCGCGCTGCTCCAGCTCGATCCGTATCTTCTTGGCAACGTCCGCCTCGCGCCCCATCTCCGGGGTCATGGCGCCGCGCATCGACGGAATGCCCGCCCGCGAACGCTCGCCGAGCCATGGGCAGTTGAGCTGATGGTGCCGGGCAGCCGATCCAAAGTCCCAGAGAAGCGGCTCGTCATTCTGCGGCAGCAGCGTGAAGCGGCTGATCTTGTCCTGTGCCCACGTACCAATATGCGTGGCCGTGATGTAGCGGACATTGTTCATGTCGAAGCACAGCAGCGCCCCGAGGTGCGACGTCGCGAGCAGCCCCTTGATGCGCTCAAGCCGCTCGCGCCGCAGCCGATCGAAATCGATCCGCTGCTCCCAGTCCACCGCCATGCTTCCATAGGTCTTTAGCGCCACGCTTGATCTCCTTCACGGCCCGGCTGAAGCCGAACACTGCCTAGGTCGTAGTCGCCTTCAGGCGGACGTCGTAGTGTCCGCCTTCAGGCGGACCTCGTCACTTGTTGCACATCTTGCGGGCCATGTCGAACACGTCTCTGTCGGTCGGCACCGTCACGTCCTCGAGCGGCGGCGAGAACGGAATGGGTACATGCATGGCGCCCAGGCGCCGGACCGGGCCGTCCAGATCGTAGAAGGCGCCCTCGGCAATCACCGATGCGATTTCGCCGGTCACGCCGTAGCGGAAGGACCCCTCGTCTATGACGATGCAGCGCGACGTCTTCTTCGCCGACTCGATCAGGGTCCGCTCGTCGAGCGGCCAGGTCGTCCGTGGGTCTACCACTTCGGCGTTCACGCCGATCTCTTCGAGCATCGATGCCGCGCCAAGCGCGACCTGGACCATGCTGCTCGTGGCCACGAGCGTGATATCGCGCCCCGCGCGTTTGATGTCGGCCACACCAAACGGAATGGTGTACTCCCCATCCGGCACCGGTCCCTTTACTTTGGTGTAGCTGATCTTGTCCTCAAAAAACACGACGGGATTGTCGTCGCGAATCGCGGTCTTGAGGAGCCCCTTGGCGTCGTACGGGTCGAGGGAATGACCACTTTCAGTCCGGGCACATGGCTCGGCCACGCGTGAAGTGACTGCGAATGCTGCGCAGCCGATCGCCGCGTCGCGCCCATTGTCGCGCGCACCACGAGCGGTACTTTCCACTTGCCCCCCGACATGTAATGCACCTTCGCCGCCTGGTTGACCACCTGATCCATCACCAGAGCCAGGAAGTCGCCGAACATGATGTCGACGATCGGGCGCACGCCGGTCATCGCCGCGCCGACCGCCAGGCCGGTGAACCCCGCCTCGGAAATCGGCGTGTCGATCACGCGCTTCGTGCCGAACTCCTCCACCAGCCCCTTCACCACCTTGAAGGGAGTGCCCGCTTCGGCGACGTCCTCGCCGAGCAGCACCACGCGAGGATCCCGGCGCATCTCTTCGGCCAACGCCTCGCGGATCGCCTCGCCGAACCCGATCTCACGAACCGGCGGGTCCGCCTTCGGCGGAACCCGCCCTACGCTTGCTGTTTCAGGCATACACGTCCTGGTCGACCTTCCCTGCATCCGGATAGGGCGCGTTAATGGCGAACTCGACGGCCGCGTCCATTTCAGCGGCGACCTCCGACTGGATCCGATCGAGCGCGGCCTGGTCCGCCGCACCCTCGGCGATCAGGCGCGCGGTGTGCAGGGCGATCGGATCCCGCTCCGACGTCCAGCGCTGCTCTTCCTGTTTCGACCGGTAATACTCGCGTGCGATGTCGCCGACGTGATGCCCGCGGTAGCGGTAGGTGTTGAGCAGCAGGAATCCCGGTCCGTCGCCGCGACGCGCGCGATCCACCAGCGTTGTGGCGGCCGTGTGAACAGCGCCTACGTCCTGGCCATCGACCGTCTCCGCCGCGATGCCAAACGCGGCGGGTCTCGCGATGATGTCGCCCGCCGTCACCTCCGAAAAGTGCGTGTACTCGTTGTACATGTTGTTCTCGCACGCGTAGATGACGGGCAGCTTCCAGAGCGAGGCGAGATTCATCTCCTCGTAGAGCACGCCCTGGCCGAGCGCGCCCTCGCCAAAGAAAGCAACCGCGACCTGCCCGGTCCCGAGATATTTCGCGGAGAACGCCGCACCCGTGGCAATCGGCGCGCCGCCGCCGACGATGGCATTCGCGCCCAGATTACCGGTGGCCGGATCGGCGATATGCATCGAGCCGCCCTTGCCCTTGCAGTAGCCGGCTTCCTTGCCGAGCAGCTCCGCAAACATCAGGTGCGGCGCGGCGCCTTTGGCAAGGCAATGCCCGTGGCCGCGATGGGTGCTCGTGATGTAGTCGTCGCGGCGGAGCGCCTCGCAGACGCCGACAGCAACCGCTTCCTCACCGATATACAAATGTGCGAGGCCGGGCATCAGGGCACGGGTATAGAGATCGTTCACACGCTCTTCAAACACGCGAATCGCCAGCATCTGGCGATACATGCGCACGAGCTTTCCGGCGTCAATGCCGGGAACTGAGTGGATGGTCTCCGTCGTCATGCGGAATCCTTTTTCGGGCGAGCGTCCATCATAGCGCCGCCGCGTTCGCGGCTCTCCAAGACGTCCAGGACGGCCCGCGCAACAATTCGGTAGTATCCCTCATGCCGCACCCGTCAGAGAAGCCAGCCGGCTTCTCGCTCGCGTCCATCGGTCTCCGTCTCTCCGCATGGTTTGAGCACTGGTTCCCGGATGCGTTCGCCCTCGCGCTCGCGGCCTGCGCGATCGTGTTCCTGGCAAGCCTGGCGGCCGGCGCCTCGCCGGCCGACGCGGCGCAGTGGTTCGGTGCCGGCTTCTGGGACCTCGTCGCCTTCACGATGCAGATCGCGTTGATCATCGTCACCGGGTACGTGGTCGCGGTGTCGCCGCCCGTCTATGCCGTGATCAGGCGGATCGCGACGGTGCCCGGGAGCGGACCCGGCGCGGCGGCGTTCGTGGGACTGTTCTCGATGCTGTCGTCGCTGCTGTCGTGGAGTTTCAGCCTGATTTTCAGCGGGCTGCTGGCACGCGAGGTCGCGCACCGGGTCAAGGGCACCGACTACCGCGCACTCGGCGCCGCCGCGTATCTCGGCATCGGCAGCGTCTGGGCGCTCGGCCTGTCATCGTCGGCGGCACTGATCATGGCGTCGCCGGCGTCGCTGCCGGACTCGATCGAGGCGATCAGCGGCGTCATCCCGCTGGGACAGACGCTTGGCCTGTGGCAGAGCATGCTGATGGCGGGAGCGGTGATCGTCCTGTCGATGATCATCTGCTACTACTCGGCGCCGTCCGCCGATCAGGCGCGCGGCATGGCGCAGATGGGCGTGACCTACACGCCGCCCCCGCCGCCGCTGGACAAGCCGGACCGGCCCGGCGAATGGCTCGAGTACAGCCCCTTTCTCACGCTGCTCGTCTGCGGACTGGCGATCGCGTATTTCGCACGCGAGGTCGCGACCCTCGGCGCCGCGGTGATCCTCGAGCTCAATCACTACGTGTTTGCGTTCCTGATTGCCGGCATGCTGCTGCACTGGCGGCCACGGTCGTTCGTGCAGGCCGTCGCTGCGGCGGTGCCGTCAATTGCGGGCGTGCTGGTCCAGTACCCGATCTACGCCGGGATCGTGCGGATGATGACCGAGTCGGGCCTCTCCGACCGCATCGCGCACTTCTTCGTCGCCGTCTCCAGCATCCACACTTTTCCCGTGCTGGTCGGGCTCTACTCAGCGTTCCTGGGATTCTTCGTGCCGTCGGCGGGAGGGAAATGGCTGATCGAAGCGCCGTACGTGCTCGAGGCGGCCAAGGCGCTCGGGGTGCATCTCGGCTGGGTGGTGCAGACCTACAACGCCACCGAAGCGCTCGCGAATCTCATTCACCCGTTCTGGATGCTGCCGCTCATCGGCATCCTCGGGCTGAAGGCACGCGACATCGTCGGCTACTCGATGCTGCAGTTCGTCGTCCACGTGCCGGTCGTCCTGTTTCTGGTGTGGGCATTGAATTACACGTTCTAGGCGGGTCATCAGGCGGGTCCGCTTCGCGGAACCCGCCCTACGGGGAACAGATGACGTACGTAGGCCGGGTTCCGCGAAGCGGACCCGGCGTTACTTGCCGCCGCCTGGCTGAAAGTTGCCGGCACTCCCGTACTGGTTGTTCTCGTTGCAGATGAACTCGAGGAGATCGCCGACGCCGGTGCGCGGGTCGGGACGCAGCAGCCGCGCGGTGAAGGTGAGGTCTACCGGTCGGGAGAAGGCACCCGGATCGTCGATCGTGGCGTTGTTGCGGATCTGACCGTAATTGAGGCGCGTGTATCGCTCGATCACATGCAGCTGCTCGGTGTGCGGCGTGCCGCGGCGATCGAACCACCACTTGTCGTTGAAGCCCACGGCATCCACGATCAGCGTGTCGCCCTCGAATCGCCCGATTGAATGGCCGGTCCAGGTGGGAATCGGGTCCTCCGGGTGCTTCCGGCCATCCATGTAGATGACCCGGTGGTTCCCCGCGTCGCCGAGCTCATGCAGCCGGTAGATGTGGGTGAGCCCTTTCGACGTGTACGCGGCGGTGAGCGTCCACGGATACGGATTGCTGCGGAGCGGGCCCATGGGCAGACAACGCGTATATGGCTCGTCTTGCCGGCGACGCTTGTCCCGGAGCTCACGCGCCCAGGGAAGCAGGGGAAGCTCCCCCTGAAACCCGCCATCGCGACCGATGTCTTCGACCGTCCCGCCGCCCACCCATGGACCCGTCAGATCGACGTGCCCGTCCGGCAGCCGCGGAATCGGCCGGGAGTTGAACTCGGATTCCGGCACGAGCGGACTGCCGGGATTGATGAAGGCGACGCCGCCTTCCACCGTCAGGCTTCCGCCGGGTGTCTGTTGCGCGCGCAGCGAAGCCGTCAGCGCGGCAATGGCGATCGCAAGGATGAGCAGCGGCTTCATGTCAGTTGCCGACCGGGCGGACCGGTGGGCCGATCAGGTGATCCTTGTTGGCGTCGGGACGTGGAATGAACTTTTGCGCCCGCCCGTTGTTGACCTCGGCCAGGTACATGTTCCCCTCCTGGTCGACGCTCATGCCGTGGGGATTCCACATCGCACCGGGCCACTGCCCCTGGCTGCCAAAGGAGTAGAGATAGCGCCCGTTCATGTCGTATTTGACGATCTTCGAGGTGGAGTTGTCGGCCACCCACAGGTGCTTGTCGGCCGACATGTAGAGCACCTGCGGCGTTGACGGCCCGCCGGTGCTGAACTGGTCGAGGAACTTGCCGTTTTCATCGAAGACCTGAATCCGCGCGCTCGACCGATCGGTCACGTAGACCTTGCGGGTGTCAGGATCGACGACCACGCCGTGGACCGCATCGAACGTGCCCGGTCTCGTGTCGTTCGGCGGCGTCCCCTTCTCGCCCCACGCCATCAGGAATTTGCCGTCCTTGTCGAACTTGACGACGCGGGTATTGGCATAGCCGTCACTGACATAGAGCGTGCTGTCCGGCAGCCACGCCATGAACGTCGGGCGGTTGAAGTGCGTCTCGTCGTTGCCCGCCTGACCCTGAACGCCCAGCGTCTGCACCAGTTGCTTGCCGTCGTTGGTGAACTTGTAGATGGCGTGCTGGCGATCTTCGACGACCCAGACGTGCTTTTCGGGATCGTACGGATTGACGAACACCGAGTGCGGCCGGCGCATCATCGAATCCCACTGCGTCCAGCTCTCGATGATGTCCCCGTCGGCGTCGACCACGAACAGGTTGTGCTCCCAGCGGGCGTCGACGCCGAGCTTGCCCTTCCAGCCATTCCACCCGTCGCTCCCGGTGTTGCCGGGACTCGTCACCGGACCGACCGACGCATTGCGGAACGGTGTCTGCGACACCGGGAAGGAAATGCTCGGGCCGATGTTCGGATACGGCACTTCCTCCGGCCGTTCGAGCAGCGGCAGTTCGCCGCGCATCAGGACGTAGACGCGGTTCGGCGACTCGGCAAAGATGCCCTGCACGGCGCCCCACGTCCACTTCTCGTGGCCCGGGAGCTGCGACAGCGGCTTCGGCCAGTTCTCCGCCACCGTGTACGGACCGGTCTGATCCTGGCCGCCCTTCGGCGCCTCAACCGAGGACGGTGCCGGCGCGGCGCTGTCCGCGGTATTCGCCGGACGCCCGACGAGCACGCCGATGCCAATCCCTGCCACAAGCGCAATTCCCGCTGTCACGGCCGTTCTCATAGCATCTCCCTCCGGCTACCAGCTACCGGCTACAAGCCACCAACAACCGGCTGCCCGCTAGGCCGGCGCCGTTCCTTCCTTCACGACGTGGACCTTGAGCGGGACGGTGACCTCGCGATGCAGCTTGAGCGGCACCTCGTGATCGCCGATCGCCTTGATCGGCTCGGGCAGGATCAGCTTGCGTCGATCGAGCTCGAAGCCCTTCTCCTTGAGGAAGTCGGCGATATCGGCCGAGGTCACCGATCCGTACAGCTGGTCGGTGTCACCGACGCGCCGGGCAATGGTGATCTCCACCGCCGCGAGCCGCGCGGCAATCGCTTCGGCCTGCGACTTCTCCTGCGATTCGCGCGCCTCGACGATCTTCCGCTCGCGCTCGACGTGCTTGCGGTTGCCGTCGGTGGCCGGCAGCGCCAGCTTCCGCGGCAGCAGGTAGTTGCGGGCGTAGCCGTCGGCGACCTTGACGATCTCGCCGCGCTTGCCCAGGTTGTCCACGTGCTCTCTCAGAATGATTTCCATGTTCGCCTCTAGGGCCGACCTGAAGGTCGGCCTCTACGTACGAAAACGAGATGACGTAGAGGCGGACCTTCAGGTCCGCCTCCGTTATTCAGCCGTGTAAGGAATCAGCGCGAGCTGGCGCGCGCGCATGATGGCGGTGCGCAGCTTGCGCTGGTGCATCGCGCAGGTTCCGGAAATCCGGCGCGGCAGGATCTTGGCGCGCTCGGGCACGAACGGCATCAGCAGGCGCGTGTCCTTGTAGTTGATGTCGTCGATCTTGTCCGCGCAGAACTTGCAGACCTTGCGGCGCCGGAACATCGGGCGGCGCTGCTGGCCGTCCTTGCCCTGCTGCGCGCCGCCCTGGCCGCTGCTGCGGCCGCGGCCGCCACCGCCTCCTCCGAAGCTCTTCCTGCCGTTCATCGCATGTCCTCCCCCATGTCGAAGCGATCGTCGCGGTCGTCGTCCGGCTCGCCGCGCTGACCCTCGCCCGGCTGCCGATCGGCCGGCAGGCCGCGCGCCACGCGCCGGCGGCGCGACACGTCGGAGCGCCTGGTGCGCGTCCGATCGATCACGCTCTGGACTTCGTCGACGCGGACGACGAGATGGCGAATCACGAGATCGGTGACCTTGAAGCGCCGATCGATTTCCTTCATCAGATCGCCGGAGCCGTCGATGACTTCCAGCACGTAGGTGCCTTCCTTGTGCCGGCCAATCTCGTAGGCAAGCCTCCGGCGGCCCCAGTTTTCGGTCTTCTCGATGGTGCCGCCCATGCGCTGGGCGATGCCTTCGACCTGGGTGTGCAGTTCGTTCACCTGCTCGTCGGTCGCGTCGGGCGACACGACGTAGACGAGCTCGTACTTCCTGTTCATAAGTCTCCTTGTGGACTATGCCTCCCCTGAGGGAGGAAGGAGTTAATCGACTTCCGGACCCGCGGCTTCCGGGTTGTACACGTTCATCACCTTTTCGATGCTCTCCGCGGCGAACATCTGGGCCGCATCCGCGGCCCGGGCGACGAGCGATTCGACCTCCGGCTGTTCGGCCGGATCGAATGTCGCGAGCACGTAGTCGGCCAGGTCGCGCCGCGCGTCGCCGCGCCCGACCCCCATGCGGAGCCGCGGAAACTCCCGCGTCCCCAGCTGCTCGACTACGGACTTCAAACCGTTATGCGTCCCGGCGGACCCTCGCGCCCGGATGCGGATCCGCCCGAGCGGCAAATCCACCTCGTCGACCACCACCAGGATCTCGCCCGGCTCGATGTTGTGATACCCCGCGAACCGCGACACGGCGTAGCCGCTGCGGTTCATGAACGTCTGGGGCTTCACGACAAAGAACGCGTTCTCCCCGAAACTCTTGGCGAACGCGAGTTCGCCATCCTTCCGCCACTGCAGATCGAGCCGGCGCCCCAATTCGTCGGCAACCTTGAATCCAACGTTGTGGCGCGTCTCGGCGTACTCGCGGCCAGGGTTTCCGAGACCAACAATGAGCTTCATGAATTGACGGATCTACGAATTGACGAATCGACGAATTTGATTGTCCGATTGAAATCCGTCGATCCGTAGATCCGTCAATTCGCAAGTTACTTTTTCGCCGCCGGCTCCTCTTCCTTGTCCGTCTTGCCCTTCTTGATGACTTCGGGCTCGGCCGCCGCCGCAGGCGCCGCCGCGGCTGCCGCCTCGCCTTCAGCCGGCGCCGCGACTTCCTCGGCCTTCGGCAGGACGACGTGGACGAGCATCGTGTCGGGGTCGTTGAGCGCCTTCCACTTCGGGTTTTCCGGGATGTCGCGCAACCGGATCGCCTGGTGGAGCATCAGCCCGCTGACGTCGAGATCGACGTGTTCGGGAATGTCCTTCGGCAGGCACTGGACCTGGAGCTCGCGCGTCACGAAGTCGAGCATGCCGCCCTGCAGCTTGACGCCTTCCGGCGTGCCCTTCACGAGGATCGGCACGGTCACCGTGATCGCCTTGTCCATCGCCAGCTGGTAGAAGTCGGCGTGCAGCAGCTGATGGGTGACGGGATCGAGCTGGTATTCCTTCACCATCACCTGCGATTCCTGGCCGTCGAGCGACAGCTTGATCAGGGTGTTGGCGCCGGAATCGGAGTGCAGGATGTGCAGCACCGCCTTCGGATCGACCGCGACCGGCACGCCCTCGGGCAGCTTGCCTTCCTTGCGCTGGCCGTACACCACTCCCGGAATGCGGCCCGCCGCGCGCAGCCGACGCGCTTCGTTCTTCCCACGACCTTCTCTCTTTACGACGTCAAGCGTAGCGTCCATAACAGTCCTTGTCGTTCACCCTTCTGGGTTCTCGCTGCTCGGTTCGGGTTCAGGTTCGGAGTTCGGTTCACGGTTCGTCTTCGCAGTTCGGTTCACCGTGCGACGACGCCTTACTAAACAAACAACGACGAAACCGAGGTCTCCTCGTGAATACTCCGGATCGCCTGTCCCAGCAGCCGCGCCACCGAGAGGACGACGATCTTCCTGCAGTTCTGCGCGTCGCCGCGCAGCGGGATCGTGTTGGTCACGATCAACTGATCGATCGGCGAGTTCTCGATGCGCTCGAGCGCGGGTCCCGACAGGACGCCGTGCACCGCGCACGCGAGCACTTTCAGCGCGCCGGCGTTCTTCAGTCCGGTGGCCGCCTTCTGGATCGTGCCGGCGGTGTCGATGATGTCGTCCTGCAGGATACAGGTGCGACCCTCGACGTCGCCGATCACGTTCATCACTTCGGCGGTGCCGTCTTCCGTGCGCCGCTTGTCGACGATCGCCAGTTCGGCATCCAGCCGCTTCGCATACGCCCGCGCGCGTTCGGCGCCGCCGGCATCGGGCGACACGATCGTCAGCTTCGGGCTGTTCAGCCGCGCCAGGTAGTCGATGATCACCGGCGCCGCGAACAGGTGATCCACCGGGATGTCAAAGAAGCCCTGGATCTGCGCCTTGTGCAGGTCCATCGTCAGCACCCGGTTCGTGCCGGCGGCACTCAGCAGGTTCGCCACCAGCTTGGCCGAGATCGGCACCCGCGGCTTGTCCTTGCGGTCCTGCCGCGCGTAGCCGTAGTACGGCACCACCGCGGTGATGCGCGCCGCCGACGAGCGGCGGAACGCGTCGATCATCACCAGCATCTCCATCAGGTGCTGGTCCACCGGATTGGAGGTCGGCTGGATGATGAAGACGTCGGCCCCGCGGATGTTCTCGTCGATCTGAAACGAGACCTCGCTGTCGGGGAACCGCCGCAGCCGCGCCTGGCCGACCTGGATGCCCAGGAAATCCGCGATCTCTTTCGTCAGCGACGGATGCGCGCTGCCGGAAAAGACCTTCAGATCGCCGAACCCGGTCGACATCAAACCTTCACCACTCAGGGGTCGTCTCATCTTGGGCGGCTCGTGGCTCGTGACCTAGGTGGTTGGGGCGGAAGGATTCGAACCTTCGAATACGGGATCCAAAGTCCCGCGCCTTACCGCTTGGCCACGCCCCACCATGGGTGGTGCAAACGCTTAGTGTAGTCGAGAGTTAGGGTTACGGCAAGGCGCGCAAGGGATAGGAGCTAGCGCGCCCGAAATAGCACGCCCCGCATCCGCCGCGCGCGGCCCAGCGGTCGCGCATTCGATCTCCATTGATTCGACCTGGGCGTCCAGTGCCTCCGATAATCGCGGGTAGTCCGAGTCCGTGAGCAGACGCATGCTCATTCCTTGAAGCTTTTCGTCCGTCCACACAACCACGGTGCCGCCCGGCCCTACCTTCACGCTGCGAATGCGATTGTCCCAACGGCGGCCTCCGGGCACGTCGCGGAGGCTTGGATAGACGCGAGGGCCGTTGATGAAATCGGATGCGCCGCTGAAATTTGGCCCATCCCAGACCTGGACGAAACATCCATCAGGGCTGGGCATTGTCATGCCCGCGAACGGCTGCCGCGAGGCTTCGCACGCAGTCAATGCGATGAAGAGGAAGGGAATGACGCCTAGACGCAGCATTAGGCGGTGCTCAAACCCCGCGCGAGCTTCACAATTCAGTCGCCGACGAAGTATCCCTGCCGGGTCCGAACGGCGACGTTCAATCGGTTGACGCGCACCTGTACCGGCGCCACTGCCCGCTCCGCGAGCTGGCCGAGATGTACGCCAGGACGTACTGGTTCGAAAGTTCATCTCGTATGCTGCGATAGACGCCAGCCAGATCCTTCGCCTGTGCCGGAAAGAACGCGCGCCCTCCGGTCCGCTCGGCGAGGCGGGACAGCACGAACGAGGCGTCCCCGGATGTGCGCCTCGCGGGGGGCGAGCCAACGCCGAGTCCGATCGTGTAGATCACCGTGTCAGAACGGGACGCGGCGTCGAGCGTTTCCTCAAAGCTGAGGAGGCTGGACGTATCCTCGCCATCCGAAAGCAGGACGATGACGCGGCGGCGCAACACTTCCAGTTCATCGTTCAGCCTGATCTTGCCCAGTTCGTTCAGCGCAATGTAGAGGGCATTGTATAGCGACGTGGAACCGCCCGACATCGTGCTACGAACGGCGTCTTCCAACGTCGTCTTGTCGTTGGTGAAATCCGCGAGGACTCGGACCCGGCTGTCGAAGTCAATCACAGTGCCTACATCGGCGGGTTGAAGCTCTCGCACAAAGCCCACCGCCGCTTCCTGCGCCGTCGCCATCGCCTGTTCCATGCTGGCGCTCGATCGATGACCAGCGCTAATGCCAGGCGAACGTCTGCCTTGCGGAAGAATGTCAGTTGCTGTGCCGTCCCCTCTTCGAGCACTACGAAATCGTCTTGTTGCAGATCGGTAACGTGCCGCTGAGCTCCGTCGAGGACCGTTACGTTGAGCAGGACTAGATCGACGCCGGTGCGAAATCGGGCACCGGGCGCTTGGGCTAGGACATGAACGGCGTCGAACACGCCGAATGCGATTGTAGCTATCGCGATCATCGATAGCGTGGATGTTCGTGCCACGATCGCCTTGCCTCCGCTCGGAACGCCGGATTTATCTCAGGCCGTCAGCATGTCGCCGAGGTGCGATCGTAAGCGAAATCTAATCAAGATGCACGGGCAGAACGTCATCACGACAAAGGTGAAATGAGGAACGGCCCATTCCAACAGTGCGGTCGAAACCTATAGGAGACCGCGGCTGCGCGCAATAGCAACCAACAGCTTCCGGTGCTTCGGTGCGGAAGCCTCCGATTGCGCCGCGCATCAATCAGTATCCGTCGCGACTTTCCGCTATCTCCTTCCCAATCGTTCAAGGACAGCGCCTGGAGCGCCCCCGATATACGCGAGAGCGCGGACGCGCACATGACGCCGACCGAGTAATCCGACTGTTTGCTTGTCACTTGGCTCGCCCGTGACATCCGCACATTTGGATTCAGGATGCCACTCGTATTCCTTAAGGACATCCCCGTAGGTCTTCACGCGCGCTGTGCTGTCGGTGCCGTAGTGTCCGTCGTCGTGATACGAAAGGATTCACTGGAGTACTGATCGATCCACGTCATCTCCGTCCACCGGCGCGGGTCGGATTCAAATAGCGCAATCAAGCGGAGGCTCGCGGTAGGAAGACCCAGCGCTCGACGGACGATGCCCATCCAGGCCTGGGCGATCCAATTCTCGATCCTCGCTGTCGAGATCAGTCGGATTGAGTAGATGCCCAAGTCCGTGCTCAGAGTATCCCGCGCGAGTGCGGGCACACCCTTCCCGCTGAGCGTGAAGAGCGCGTAACGCTTCGCCGAGATGGCAACACAGTACAACTGGCGCTGCCGACCGTTCGCAGCGAAATTGTCCTTTTCGATCTTCAAGTATCGAACCCGGTATAGCATCGGTGTCATACGGGTTGAGCGCTGCAAATCGATCGGTGATGGTCTTCACTTGTGCCCAGGACAATGCGTGAACGGCTTCGCGCCCGTCGCTCAAGTGATGCGATCGACCGACGCACGGCACGAAACCGCCGCGCTTCGTGGCGACAATCGCCATCGAATCGGTATCTTCCATCGCGTATGTCCCACCCGCCTCGGTGACTGTGTGTTCGAGGAGCGCGAGCATCAGCCGTGCTGCACCCGTGATCAGCGAGGCCAGTGGTGGAAAGCAATACTCTCCCGACACGTCGGGATGCGACACCTCGCAGGTAAAGGGCGTGCGATCAATCCCGTGACATTGCACGCGCATGGCCGTATCTGAAGTGCAGGATGCGATACGGGGAACATTGACGCCCCACGAAAGCTGTTCTTTGTGGTCGCAAATGGCAACGCCGCTTCGTTTGCGTACACTGCGATCAGTCGGGCCGTCCGCTGCTGGTCGTGCTCGACGACTGGGAACGGGATATCTTCAGAGCCCGATATGCGGGCGTGGCCGATCGCTCATGGTTGGACGAGGCGCCGATCCTGGTGGCCGCCAACCGCGTCCACTTCTATCAGCTATCGCCCGCGTCCTCACCCTGAGAACCGCAAGGACGCCATAAAGGAATAGCGCAAATGGACACTGGCGAACAGCATCTGGCGAGCAGGATCCTCGACCTCGAAGCCACGCGAATCGCGGCCATGGTGAGCCGCGACCTCGCCGCGCTCGGCGATCTTCTCGCCGATGACCTCTCCTACACGCACTCTGGCGGCACGACCGACACGAAAGTGAGCTTCCTCGCGAAGATCAGCGAGAGAAGCGAGCGACACAATTACCTGGGCGTGGACTACTCGAACACGGAAGTCATCCCGATTCCTGACGGCAACACGGTCGTGGTTCGGGGTCGCGCACAGATTCGCCTCGAGGGCATCCCGAGCTACCAGGTGCTGTTCCTGGACGTGTGGGCGTTGCGGGACGGCGCCTGGAAGATGGTCGCGTGGCAGGCCACACGCATTCCGTGACGACGCCGTCCACCGACACGCTACCGGATTCTCAGCTCTCCTGCATCCCGCTTCGTCCAGTACCAGACGACGGTCGGGGTGACCTTGATCAGGACGATAGCATCGCTCTCCGGCCCCTCGTCAAACCACTGCTCCAGCTCCTGTAGCCACATCGCCTGCTTCTTTTCGGCGTCGCGGACGATGCTCGCCCTGCCCGTCATCGAGATGAAGCGCCAGTCGTCCGGGTCTGCGTATGACAGATGCACGCTGGGCTCGGCCTCGATCTCGCGCACCTTTCGGGAATCCGCGGCGCTGAAGAACCAGACGTCACCGTCGAACTCGACCTCACCGTTATTGGACATCGGCCGCGCGTGCAGGCTGCCGCGGCTGGTGCGCGTGGTCAGCATGCAAAAGTCGAGATCGCGCATCAGCTTCGCAACCTTCTTGATCGTGTTCGAGGGCTTCTTGGCCATGGCGCCTGTTCCGTCCTCCGGGTCACATGTTGGAGTGCAAGAACAGCGCCGCGAGGTGGCCCGTGGAGGGCAGGTCCGCCGAAGCGCGGCCGCTCTTATGGCAGGGTGCGCAGCGGGATCGGCCGGCTGCGACGCGCGTAGTCGCCGCGGCCAAGCGACTCCGTCAGCAGCACGCGCCAGCCGGAGCCGGAGAGTTGCTCGACGGCCGAGTGCGCCTCGCGTCGCTTCTGAAACAGGCCGAACACGGCCGATCCGCTGCCCGACATCGCCGCGGCGAGCGCACCCGCCCGCCGCAGCGCGGCCTTCATCTGGTCGATCTCGGGATGATGCCGCGCGATCGGGGCTTCCAGGTCGTTGATCATTTGCGCCGCGCGCGACGGCCACGGACCGGGCACCTGCTGGGGCTCGCGCAGCGCGGGGCCGCGCGCCAGGTCGCGCTCCTGGTCGTACCACTCGTAGGCCTCACGACTCGACACGCCAAAGCCGGGCAGCAGCAGCACGATCCAGTGGCGCGGCAGATCCGCCAACGGATAGATCTCGTCGCCGCGGCCGAGGCCGAGCGCGGTGCCGCCCGCCAGGAAGAACGGGACGTCAGCGCCGAGTGACCCCGCCACGTCGGTCAACTGCGCGGGGCGCACCGGAACCCGCCACGCGCGGGCGAGGGCGACCAGCGTCGCCGCCGCGTTGGCGCTGCCGCCGCCGAGGCCGCCCTGCACCGGGATCTGTTTGTCCAGGCGAACGAACAGATCCTTGACTACGCCGTCGCGCCGCAGCGCGCGCCACAGGGCGTGCGCCGCGCGCCAGATCAGGTTGGTCTCGTCGAGCGGTACACCCGCGACGTTGCACTCGATGGCAAATGGACCTTCCCGCGGGATGCACTCAATCGTGTCGTGGAGCGCCACCGCCTGGAAGACCGTGCGCAGTTCGTGAAAGCCGTCGGGCCGCATGCCGAGCACGCGCAGATCCAGGTTGATCTTGGCGTGGGCGCGAATCATCACGGCGGCGGACGGCAGCTTCGCTGAGCGGTGCGATCTTGTTGCCAGTTGTCGGTGCAATCTGGTTCTCGCGCGTCGGTGCACTCCGGACTATCGGCGGTCGGTGCGATGCATCTTCGCTTGTCGGTGCGATCCGTCCTCGTGTCGGTGCAATCCTACTATCGTCTGTTGGTGCGATTCGCTGTCGCTTGTCGGTGCGAGAGCAGGCTGAAGTCGGCCCCACGAGTGCAACACACCGACGGCACCGGCCGAATTCGCAC
The DNA here is from genome assembly GCA_963750995.1 of uncultured Acidobacteriota bacterium. Classification (GTDB taxonomy): domain Bacteria; phylum Acidobacteriota; class Vicinamibacteria; order Vicinamibacterales; family UBA2999; genus CAVVST01. Next base: position 1,100,681 of record CAVVST010000002.1, read on the forward strand.
CGACAAGCGTCAGTCGGATCGCACCGACGCCCCAGACGCGGGACTACTGTGCGCGAAGCGGTCCGGCGTCTCGGAGTTCCTCGAGCGTCATTGGGAGCTCGTCCGTCACGCTCACGATGAACGCTGCGGGATCGACCACGACGTTGGCTTCCAGCTGCGAGACCGACGCAGTGAGGTCGACATCGACCTTCGGATCGGTGGACCGCAGTCGTACGGTTGCCGGAAAGGAGCCCTGCCACTCCGGATACTCGATCTGCCAGCCGGGGCGACGCGCCGCGCGCGGCTGCCAGCCGCCGGCCCCCCGCTCGAGGAACAGCGTCGCGCCACCGGCCAGGTCCACGGACGCCCACCCGTTCTGATGCAGTCGCCCGGCGGAGGCAACAGGCATCGCGGTCACGCAGCCCGTCAGCACGGCCAGCAGATCGGCCGGGCTGAGCGCGACGCCGGTGAGCGCGCCGAGGATGTCTTCTGCGCGCGCGCCGCGCAGCACGCGGTTGTCGCGCGGCAACAGCAGCGTCGCGTTGGCGCCGCTCCCCGCCAGGACGAATGCCGGCGGCCCGAACGGGGCGACGCCTTCGAGGCGTATCGACGCCGGGCGTTCGAAGCCGACGATTGCCCGCCCGCGCAGCGCGCGCCCGCCGGCGCGGCCCGACAGCCCCAGCTCCGCTGTCAGCGTCCGCACGCCCGTGCAGGCCGCGGATGTCTGGCGATGGATTTCGGCGAAGTCTGGGAGAGGCGCGCCGGGGTCAGTTGGGAGGGACAGCAGACGCGCCGCGCAGGCGGAACTTGCCAGGACAAATCCCAACACCCAAAACCCAAGTCCCAATCGCCTTCCGAATCCCACTCCTCGCCGATCGACCCCTTGGGAGTTGGGCGTTGGGATTTGGATGATGATCATCCTCAGCGCGGTATTTTCGTCTTTGCGTCCTGAATTTTTCGTTCAACGACCGCCCGGTCAATGCCGCCGTCGCCGGCGAGCGCGCGCGTCCAGGCGGTGATGGCGTCGGCCCAGCGGCCCCGCCGTGCCAGCACGTCGCCGAGGTGATCCTGGACGACGGCGTTGCGCGGGAGCTGCTGCGCGGCTGGCGACAGATACTTTTCCGCTTCGTCGAGGTTGCCGCGGCGGAAATGCGCCCAGCCCAGGCTGTCGAGATACGCGGGATTGCCCGGGTCGGCGACCAGGGCGCGTTCAACCAGCCTGACGGCCTCCTCCAGCGAGCGGCCGCGGTTGGCGAGGAGGTACCGAGATAGTTGAGGGCCTCGGCATTCGCCGGTTCGATCTCGAGCAGTTGCCGGAGCGTACGCTCGGCGTCGGTATCGCGCCCGGCATCGTTATAGATGTCGGCGAGCCCAAGCTGCGTCGCGGTGTCGCGCGGATTCGCTTTGGCGACCGGTTCGAGGATGGTGACCGCACGACCGGGATCGCCGCCCTCGAAAATCGCGCGCGCACGGAGACGAGGGAACCGCAGGTCGTCGGGATGCTGCGACTGCGCCTCGGTGGCAAATGCCGCCGCCTGCGTGTAGTTGCCGTCGTTGAACGTGGCGGCGATCCGGCGGAACTTGAGGCCGCGGTTCATCGGATCGTTCGCCAGAGCCACTGTGTACGAGGCGGTGGCTTCCTTCAGCAGACCGATCTGTTCCTGGTACTGGGCCAGCACACCCGCCACGCGCGGCTCGTCGTTGACGATGAATTCCAGCGTGTCGATGGCATTCTTCAGATCGTTGGTCGCGGCATACGCCTGGGCGAGCGAGAGCCGTCCCTGTGCTGAATCAGGATTCTGGTTCACGACCCGGACGAAAGCGTCGACCGCTTTCGCCGCGTCCCCGATGCGCAGGTACAGACGCCCGAGCGAGTAATGAATCTGGATATCGGAGCCCGCGGACGCCTCACCGGCCGCTCGCTCCAGGTGCGTGATCGCCTGCCGCGCCGCGGCTTCGACCTGCGCCTCCGGCGTCCGCGCGTTCATGGCGTCGACGTTGGAGGAATAGATCAGGCCCAGTACGCGGTGGGCCTCGAGGTTGGCATCGTCGAGCTTGAGGGCCTGAAGCGCCGCCGCCTCTGCGTCCGTCCGCCGGTTGCGGCGCAGCTGGAACGACGCAATTTCAGCCCTCACCTCGGCCGACGCCGGGTCAGCAGCGGCAGCGCGTTCGAGCGCGGCGAGGGCGCCCGCCTGGTCGCCCTGCGACTCGAGCCGCCTCGCCATGAGGAACTCGAAGTAGGCATCGGGGGACTGCGCACCGGCGGTGCCCGCCAGCGACAGCACGAGTACACAAGCGGTCGTGGCGGGTATTCGCACAGCCATATTTCTTGTACGTCCCTCGCGCGGTCCGACTGGCCGCGCCCGGTAATTGGATTCTAGCCGATGTTATAGTTCGGAGGTCTGCCCGCTCCCGGCGGAGGCCCCATGCCTGTCGATGCCGAACTCCTGGAAATTCTCGCGTGCCCGAACTGCAAGACCCCGGTGAAACTGGTCAAGAACGGCACAGCGCTGAAGTGCGACCAGTGCCATCGTGTGTATCCGATCAAGGACGACATCCCGGTGATGTTGATTGACGAGGCGACGATAGAACCCTAGGTGAAGATCCTCCTCGTCCGCCTGCGCCTGATCGGCGACGTCGTCTTCACGACCCCGCTGCTGCGCGCGCTGCGGCGGATGCATCCGGGCGCACATCTGACTTACCTCGTCGAGCCGCTGGCGGCACCGGTCGTCCAGGGCAATCCTCACGTGAACGAAATCCTGGTCATCCCGAAGCGGCCGGGCGTCCGGCGGTGGGCCGACGACCTGGTTTGGGCGCGCCGGCTGCGCGCCCGGCGCTTCGACGTCGCCATCGACCTTCACGGCGGACCCCGCAGCGCCTTCCTGACGTGGGCCAGCGGCGCGCCGCAGCGGATTGGCTACCGGATGGCGGGCCATTCCTGGATGTACACCGATGTCGTGGCGCGGCCCGATGATCTGCATCCCCGTCATTCGGTGCTCAAGCAGTGGGACCTGCTGACACCCCTGGGCGTCGAGCCCGCCACCCCGGCCCGCGACGCGGTAGAAATGGCGAGTGACCCGGCCGCTGTCGCGCGAATCGACGCCGTCCTGCGCCAGGCGGGGATCGGTCCGCTGGATCAACTGGTCGTGCTGCATGTCAGCGCCGGCAACCCGTTCCGGCGCTGGCCCCAGGACGCCTTCGCCGCGGCGATCGTCGACCTGGCGCGGCGCGATCCGGCGCGACGCTTTCTGGTGACGTCCGGCCCGTCCGACGCGGGTGCCGCGCGGGCGATCGTGGACACTGCTCGCGCGCGGCTCGGGCCGGCGGCCGGAAGCGCCATCTCGCACGGCCAGTTCGACGTCGCAGAACTTCGGGCGCTCGCTGACCGTGCCGCGGTGTACATTGGGGGCGACAGCGGTCCTCTGCACATCGCCGCGACCACGCGCACGCCGATCGTGGCGCTCTTCGGTCCGACGTTGGCCGAGCGTTCGATGCCGTGGCGAGACCCGCGATGGTTTGCCGAAGCGATTGACGCGGGCCCGCTGCCGTGCCGGCCGTGCCACCAGCGGCACTGCGAGCCGGGCGACTTTCGCTGCCTGACGGGGATCTCCCCCGAGCGCGTGGTCGCTGCGGCCGAACGCGCGCTGCGGGCGGCAAAGGCGGAAAACGCGCAGGAGCCAAGGACACTGCACGCATGACCACTGCAGCCATCAGCATGCCGGCGCCGCGGGCGGCGGCCACTCTCGAGCGCACGGCGCTGATCCTGCTCTTCGGTGTGGTGGCGGCGCTGCAGTGGTTTCCGGCGCTGGCCTACATCCTGCTGACCGCGATGTTCATCACCTGGACGGCGATGCGGGTCCAGGAGCGGACGCGGCCGGCGGCGCCGGCGTTCTTCCTTCCGCTGGTTGCCTACGCGATCTTCACCCTGGTCTCGGCGATGTTCTCCGTCGATCCCGGCGAGAGCGTCATCGACAGCAAGCAACTCGTCCTGCTGGTGCTGGTCCCGGCCGTCTACGACATCGCACGCGGGTCGCGCGCGGCCTCGGTGGTGGACGTGATCATCTCGATCGGCGCGGCCACGGCCGTCTACGGCATCATCCAGTACGGCCTGCTGCACTACGACAACCTGGGTCAGCGACCGCAGGGCACGCTGTCGCACTACATGACGTATTCGGGCGTGGTGATGCTGGTGCTGTGCGCCGCGGCGTCCCGGGTGATCTTCGGGACGCGCGAGCGCGCCTGGCCGGCGCTCATCATGCCGGCGCTCGTCGTCGCCCTGGTGTTGACGTTTACGCGCAACGCCTGGATTGGCGCCTGCGTGGCCGTCGGCCTGCTGCTGGTGCTGAAGGATTTCCGGCTGACGGCGCTGCTGCCCGTGGTAGTGGCCGTGCTGTTCGTGATGGCGCCCGACAGTTTCACCAACCGCCTGACCTCGACGTTCAACGCGCAGGACCCGGCGAACCAGGACCGGTTCGCGATGATCGAAATCGGCGCGCGCATGGTCGCCGACGATCCCCTGACGGGGGTCGGACCGAACATGGTGGCGCGCGTGTACGAGCAATATCGGCCCGACTATGCCGTCAACCCGGTCAATCCGCACCTGCACAACGTGCCGCTGCAGATCGCGGCCGAGCGCGGCCTCCCTGCGCTGGCGATGTGGGCCTGGTTCGTCGTCGCGCTCGTCGTGGCGCTCTTTCGGATGTTCCGATCGTCGAATACCCCGGATCAGCAGCGCCAGCGGATGCTCGCGGCGATGGCGCTTGCGTCAACCGCCGGCATGCTTGCGGCCGGACTCTTTGAATACAACTTCGGCGACTCCGAGTTCCTGATGCTGTTCCTCGTCTTGATTACACTGCCGTTCGCGGCGGCGCGGACCGATGCTGCCCCTGCTCGCGCCTGACCGGGCGCAGGCAATCGCGGCCTGCCTCGGCCACGCCCAGATCCTCGTCGTCGGCGATGCCATGCTCGACAAGTTCATCGCCGGCCGCGTGACGCGGATCTCCCCGGAGGCGCCCGTGCCGGTGGTGATGTTCGATCACGAAAGCCACCGCCTCGGCGGCGCGGCCAACGTGGCTCACAACGTGACGGCGCTCGGTGGCCGGGCGACGCTCGTCGCCGTGTCCGGACAGGACGACACCGCGGCGATGCTGGCCAGCGCCTGCCGTGAGGCGGGAATCGCCCCCGTCCTGATCGGCGATCCCGCCCGGCCGACGACCACCAAGGTCCGCATTGTCACCGAGCGGAACCAGCAGGTGGCGCGCGTCGACTACGAAATGGACGCCGAGATTTCCGGCGAGGTCGAACAGCGGATCGTCACGACGCTGCAGCACCACAGTTCCGACGCGGCAGCCATCGTGGTGTCTGACTACCTGAAGGGCTGCGTCACCGCGCGGGTCATGCAGGCGGTGGTGGCCGCCGGCAAGGAACGCGGGATCCCGGTGCTGGTCGATCCCAAGATCCCGCACATCGACTACTACGCCGGCGTCTCCGTCATCACGCCGAACCACCACGAAGCCGAGATTGCGGCCAACATGCGGGTGCGCACCGAGGACGATGCCAGGGGCGCGGCGCGCGCGTTCCGAGAACGCGCCGGCTGCGGCGCGGTGCTGATGACGCGGGGAGACCAGGGGATGTGGCTGCTGGCTGCTGACGCGGAGGGATCGCTCCCCGCCTCGGCGCGCGAGGTGGCTGACGTCACCGGCGCGGGCGATACCGTGATTGCGACCATGGCGCTGGCGATGGCAGCGGGAGCAACCCTCACCGAAGCCGCGCGCCTCGCCAATGAAGCGGCCGGCATCGCCGTCGCGAAATTCGGCCCGTCAGTCGTCACCCCCGCGGAACTCCTGCGCGCGTTCCAGGCGTCCGCCACGAACTAGCGATCCTTTCACGCCACCGTCGTGGCCGCCTTCAGGCGGACGCCCCGCAATTCCCGCCATCGGTCGGCGTCTGGCTCCGCCCGGCGGGAAATCGGTCTCGCTCGTACCCTTCCGCATCCGCCGCGAGTAGTACTAGGTTTCGCCGGCTGCCATCGCGGCCTGCGGCGGCGGGTGTCTCGCGAAGCGAGCCGGACTAGGTCGCCGGAGCACCGCCGCGACAACGAAGGCTGGAACTCGCGCCTCTCTGTGGGCGTGCCGAGCCGGGGAGCGGAATCGAGATACCCGGCGTCGCAGCTCGCGCAAGAAGGCATCTCACTCCGCAGAAAAAAAGGCCGACCTGAAGGTCGGCCTCTACGAGTACAGGCGAGCCGGCTGAAGCCGGCCCCCACGAAAAAGAGCCGGCCCCCACGAACGCCAAGCTACATGGCCTTCGTGAGCTCCGCGTAGAACAGGTCGAGCCGCATGTCGTTGACGATGCCGGTCATCATCCAGGGTGCGATCTCGGGGAGCTCGGCCTGGATCTGCTGGCGGATCTGCTCCTTCGCCACGCCCTTCTTGCGCAGCTCGAGCGACTTGCTGGCAATGGCGGCCCACTTCTTCTGGTAGGCCTGGACGTCGGCACGCGTCATCGGATCGTTGCCGTGTCCTGGAATCGCGACGTCCCAGTCGAGTTTGAGCGCTTCTTCGAGCGCCTTCGGGAACGTCAGCACGCTGCCGCCGTTCGGCAGGTCCGCGTTGGGTGGCTGCGCGACGAACTCGTCGCCAAACGCGATTACGCGCAGGTCGGGAAACAGCACCACCGAGTCACCGCTCGTGTGCGCGTTGGCGAAGTGATAGGCACGCGCCACCACGTTCCCCAGCTTCACTTCGCGGTCTCGCCCCGAATACGTCGAGCTTGGCGGATCCGGCTTGCCGGCGGGCGCCGTGTAGCCTTTGCCGTCGAGACCGCCGGTCTCGAGGTTGCGCTTCAGCCCTTCATAGGTGATCACTTCGGCGCCGGCGGCCTTGAACCGGCCGATGTTGCCGGCGTGATCCTGGTGCACGTGCGTGATGAACACGTACTTCACCGGCTGGTTGGTCACCGTCTTAATCTGCGCGACGAGATCGTTGTACGGGCCGTCGCCGAGGTTCTTCGTATCGACCAGGATGACGCCCTGGTCGGTCACGCGCACAAGGCTGTTGCCGCCGAAGCCGGTCACCATGTAGAGCCCTGGCTTCACCTGCTTGATCGCCATCGGCGCGGGAGGCGCCTGGCCGCCCGCGGGCGCGGGCGCCTGGCCCTGTCCGGACAACCCGAGCGTCCCAGTCAGCACGATCGCCGTCAATGCCGCGAATATTCTGGTTTTCATGGCGTGGATGATACATGAATTGACGGATTGACGAATCTACGGATCGACGAATTTACAGTGGTCCTTTTGCACCTCCGTCAATTCGTCGATGCGTAGATTCGTAGATGTCGTAGATTCGTAGATGCTCCAATCCCTCTAGTGTCGAAAATGCCGCAGTCCGGTAAACACCATGGCGAGTCCGTGCTCGTCCGCCGCCGCGATGACCTCCGGATCGCGCACTGACCCGCCCGGCTGGACAACGGCCGTCGCGCCGGCGCCCGCCACGGCGTCGACACCGTCGCGAAACGGGAAGAAAGCGTCGGAGGCGACGACCGATCCCGCCAGTCCGGCATCACCCAGGCTGCCGGCTTTCATGCGGGCGACGTTGACCGCGTCGACACGGCTCATCTGTCCCGCACCAATCGCCAGCGTCCGATTGGCCGACGTGAACAACACGGTGTTGGATTTCACGTGTGCGCAGATGCGCCAGGCAAACCGTAGCGCCTGCCACTCCTCGGCGGTGGGTTGCCGCTGGGTCACGACCTTCAAGCTGTCGGGACCTGGCCAGGACACATGTGCCTCGCGGACGACGTCGCGCGCCTGGACGAGCACGCCTCCAGCCAGGATCGAACGGAGCTCGAGGCCCTCGGTATCGTCAGGGGCGGCCACCGCTACGCGCATGTTGGTTTTGGCCGCGAGAATCGTCCGCGCGTCCTCGTCGACTGAAGGCGCGATCACGGCCTCGATGAATGTGGACACGATCGCTCGCGCCGTCTCTGCATCAATCGGCCGGTTCAACCCGACGATGCCGCCAAAAGCGGCCACCGCATCCGACTCCCGGGCGCGGACGTAGGCATCGGCGGCGGCGGCGCCGGTAGCCGCGCCGCACGGGTTCGTGTGCTTGACGACGACGGCCGCGGGCTCGCTGAACTCCCGCACGATGCGGGTCGCGGCGTCGAGATCGAGCAGGTTCGTATACGAGAGCTCCTTCCCCTGCAGCACCGCGAACCCCGGCTGCGTGCCGAAGCCCTGGTAAAGCGCCGCCGGCTGATGCGGATTCTCGCCGTAGCGGAGATCGCGGACCTTGCGCAGATCGACCGGCAGCGAGCCGGGCAGCATCGGCGCGGCTCCACGCGTGAAACCGGACGGGCCGGCGCTGATGTTCTCGAGTGTCGACGCGATGGCGGTGTCGTAGCGGCCGGTATGGGCAAACGCCTTGCGCGCCAGATCGAAACGGAACTCCTGCGCCGGGCCGCCGCTGCGATCCAGTTGCCCCAGCACCGCCGGATAATCGGCCGGTGAAACGACCACGAGCACGTCGGCGAAATTCTTGGCCGCCGCGCGGACGAGGCTCGGTCCGCCGATGTCGATTTCCTCGATCAGCCCTTCGAACGGTGTCGCCGGATTCGACGCCGCTTTCACGAACGGATACAGGTTCACGACGACCAGATCGATCAGCGTGATGTTGTGCTGCGCCGCCGACGCGAGGTCGTCGGCGCGCCCGCGGCGGGCGAGGATGCCGCCATGCACCAGCGGGTGCAGCGTCTTCACGCGGCCGTCCATCATCTCGGGAAACCCGGTCACATCCGAGATGCCGATCACGTCCAGCCCCGCCTGCTGCAGCGTGCGCGCGGTGCCGCCGGTGGACACGAGATCGAATCCCCGTGCCGCAAGCGCACGCGCAAAATCGACCAGGCCGGACTTATCGGAAACGCTCAGTAATGCACGCGGCATGCGGTGTCCGGATCTTGACAGCCCATGGGGAGGCGCTTAGGATAAGCCTGCGTTAAGGGGCGTTCCCTGAACGTTGCAGTCGAGGCCGCGCAAGCACTCGCGGTCTTTTTTTGTGTCTCGAAGCTCATTACCAGAGCAAGCAGGGAAGAACGATGCGTATTACAGGCAAGGTCAAGTGGTTCAATAACGCCAAGGGCTACGGGTTCATTGAGCGCGAGGGTGGCAGCGACGTGTTCGTGCACTACTCGGCAATCAGTGGCAACGGCTTCCGGTCCCTGGAAGAGGGTCAGGCGGTCGAGTTCGAGATCGTCGATGGTCCCAAGGGTCCGCAGGCGGGGAACGTCAGTAAGCCCTAGAACCACAGTACGACCTGCCCGGCGCCGCCTGTCGGCGCCGGGCTTTCTTCCCGCCTCAATCCTCCCCGGTCCCGTCCTTCATCGCCCTCGCCGTAAACGCGACTTTCCCGTCTTTCAGCGCTACTCGAAACGCCACCTCGGTGCTGCCCTGCAAGCGCAGCGAGCCGACCTGCTTCTTGATCAGCTCCGAGAACTTGGCGAAGGGCACCCCTTCCTGCCCCGCTTCCCGCCGCGCCTCGACCAGGTTCTTGTACAGCTCCTGCACCTTGTCCATCTCCTGCGCAGGGTCGCTCAGCGTCGTGACGCTGACGACGCGGTCCCGTGTCGGCTTCGGGCGCGCGATCGTCTTCGGCTGGGCGAACGGGCCGGCGCGTCCCTCTTCGCGCGACCGCAGGCCGCGATCCCAGAGATCCAGCTGCGCGGTGAAACGCGACTGCAGCGTCTCGAAACGGAACTTCAAGGCGTAGTTGGTGATCGTGTTCTGGATGCGGTCGAACTTCTTGAACATGCCGGTCACGCGGGTGCGCGTTTCCCAGGGCGGGCGCGGCAGGCGTCCGGCAAAGAACATGTTGTATTCGGACTCGAGGCGCCTCAGTTCGGCCTCCAGTACCTGGAGTTCGCGCTCGTGTTCCGATTGTTCGGCGGCCATGGTGATGCGCAATCAATTCTGACACAGGCGTCGGAGGTGCGGAGGTGCGGGGTGCGAATGTGCGAAGGTTCGGGGTTCGGGGTGCGACGGGCTAGAAGATTGTGGCGATTGAATCGGCTGCGAAGTTCAGTGCGAGAGTGGGAAGAATCCCGAGGTAGAAAATTACAATAATCGACGCCACCAGCGCCGCCATCCCCACGCCCGTGATTCGGGCGGGCATCGCCAGTGCGGCATCGCGATCGGCCATGTACATCATCACGACCACGCGCAGGTAGAAGAACACCGACACGACGCTGGTGAGCACGCCGATGATCGCCAGCCCGTAGTAGCCGGCGCTGACGGCGGCGCTGAAGATGTACCACTTGCCGATAAAGCCGGCCGTCGGCGGCAGGCCGCCGAGCGAGAGCAGGGACACCGTCATCAACGCGGCCAGCGCCGGCCGCGTCTGCCACAAGCCGGCATAGTCCCGCAGTTCGTCGTTGGCGTCGTCACGAGCGCCGAGCAGCGCAATCACGCCGAACGCCGCGAGGTTGGTCACGGCGTAGGCGAGCAGGTAGAACAAGATCGCCGCCTTGCCCACCTGGTTGGCCGCCACGAGGCCCACCAGGAGGTAGCCGCCATGCGCGATGCTCGAGTACGCCAGCATTCGCTTCAGGTTGCTCTGCGCCACGCCGACCACGGTCCCCAGGATCATCGTCGCCGCCGCCAGGAACCAGATGATCGGGCCCCAGTCGGCGCTGAACGGTTCGAGCGCCGACAGGAACACTCGCGCAAAGGCCGCGAAGGCGGCAGCCTTGACGCCGGTGGACATGAATCCGGTCACGACGGCGGGCGCCCCCTCGTAGGCATCGGGGGTCCACATGTGGAACGGCACCGCCGAGATCTTGAAGGCAAACCCGACCAGCAGCAGCCCGATGGCGACGAGGATGAGCGGGTTGTCGCTCATCGACTGGGCAGCGAAATAGGCGCCGACGCGGTCGAGGCGCGTGCTGCCGCTGAGGCCGAAGGTGAATGCGATCCCGTAGAGAAAGAACGCGCTCGAAAACGCGCCCAGCAGGAAGTACTTGAACGCCGCCTCGGTCGCCCGGTGATCGTCCCGCCGGATACCGGTCAGCACGTATACGGCAATCGACAGGATCTCGAGGGCGATGAAGATCACCAGCAAATCGTTGGCGGTCGCCATCATCATCATGCCGGCGGTCGAGAACAGGATGAGCGCGTAATACTCGCCCTTCGGCAGGCCGTCGCGCTCCACCACCAGCGAGGAAAACATGATGGTCAGGATGCCGACGATGACCAGGACGAGCGTGACGAACAGGCCGAAGTTGTCGGCGACAATCACGCCGAAGCTGGCCGAGTTGCGATTCCAGAGCAGGATCGACGAGATCGCCGCGCCGACCAGCCCGACGATGCCGAGGCCGCCGAGCGGCATGTTCTCGTCGCGTCCGCGGAACGCTTCGGCGCCCATGACGGCCAGCGCCGCCAGGGTCACGCACAGCATCGGAACGATGGCGTCGAGAGACGAGTTCGGCATCAGCGTCCGCGAACCTGTAGTTGCTGGGTCGCTTGAACCTTCTGCACCAGCGCCTCGACCGACGCTTCCATCGGCTTGAGGAACAGCGTCGGCAGCACCCCCATCACCAGCGCGATGGCGCACAGCGGCAGCACCGCGGCCCATTCGCGCGGCAGCAGGTCCGGCAGCGTGTTGTTCTCCTCGTGGGTGACCTCACCGTAATAGACGCGCTGGAGCATCCACAACATGTACACCGCCGACAGGATGACGCCGAGCCCGGCCACCACCACAAACCGCGGGTCCCACCGGAACGCGCCCAGCATGATCAGGAACTCGCCGACGAATCCATTGAGCCCGGGCAGCCCGATTGACGCCAGCGTGATGATGAGAAACGCTGCGGACAGCCGCGGCATTACCGCCTTCAGGCCGCCGAACTCGCTGATCAACCGCGTGTGCCGCCGGTCGGAGAGCATGCCGACAATGAGGAAGAGGCCGCCGGTGCTGACCCCGTGCGCCAGCATCTGGTAGATGGCACCCTGCACCCCCTGCGCGTTCATCGCACAGATGCCGAGCACGACGAAGCCGAGGTGGCTGACCGACGAATACGCCACCAGTTTCTTCAAATCGGGCTGGACCATCGCGACCAGCGCGCCGTAGACGATGCCGATGACGGCGAGGAGCGCCAGCCAGGGCGCGAAGTAGGCCGCCGCCTGGGGGAAAAGCGGGAAGGAGAAACGCAGCAGGCCGTAGGTCCCCATCTTCAGCAGCACGCCCGCCAGGATCACCGAGCCGGCGGTGGGCGCCTGCACGTGCGCGTCAGGCAGCCAGGTGTGGAACGGAAACAGCGGCACCTTGATCGCGAAGGCGACGGTGAACGCCAGGAAGAACCACATCTGCGTCTGCGGCGCGATCTCCAGCGTATACAGCTTGAGCAGGTCGAACGAGTAGGCGCCGGTGGCCGTGCTGTGCAGGTACGCCAGGCCGAGGATGGCGACGAGCATCAGGACGCTGCCAGCCATCGTGTAGAGCATGAACTTGATGGCGGCGTAGACGCGCTGGTCGTAGCCCCAGATCCCGATCAGGAAATACATCGGGATCAGCATGGCGTCCCAGAAGACGTAGAACAGGAACAGGTCGAGCGAGACGAAGACGCCAATCATCGCCGCTTCGAGCGCGAGCATGAAGATCGAGAATTCCTTCACCTTGCGCTCGATCGACCCCCACGACGACAGCAGCGCGATCGGCGTCAGGAACCCGGTCAGGACGACCAGCAGCAGGCTGATGCCGTCGACGCCGATGTAGTAGTCGATGCCGAACGCCGGGATCCAGGGGTGGCGCTCCACGAACTGGAAGCTGGCGGACGCGCCGTCGAACCACGCCCAGATCGCCAGCGTCACGGCGAACGCCACCAGCGAAGTGCCGAGCGTGAGCCACCGGATCAGGCCGTCGCGGCGGCCGTCGGCGTTGGGGACAAACAGCAGGAGCAACGCTCCCGCGAGCGGCACGAGCCAGGAGAGCGTCAGCAGCATGCCAACAGTGACTGCTTTCTTATCGCCATAAGTAGTAACCGAGAATCACCACGACGCCGACGAACATCGAGCCGGCGTAGGCTCGCACCGACCCGGTCTGCAGGCGGCGCAGCAGGTCCGACCCGGCCGCGACGAGCGCGCCGGTGCCGTTCACGGCGCCGTCCACGATCCGCACGTCGACGCCGCGCCACAGCGCCTCCTCCGAGGCGACCTGGATCGGCTTGACCACGGTAGCGTCGTACACCTCGTCGACGTAGTACTTGTGCAGGAGCAGGCGATAGAGGCCGGCGAAGTTACGGGACATCGCGTCGGCAATGTCGCGGCGCTTGAGCCAGATGAACGCGGCGAGACCGATGCCGATCAGCGCCACCGCGCTGGAGACCGCCATCAGCTGCAGCTCCAGGCCTGCCTCCCCTTCCTCGGTCTCGGCAGCAGTCTCGGGCGCGGCCTCGAAGACTTCGACCGCCGCCGCGGTGGGCGGCGGCTGGAACGACGGCTCGAGCCAGGCGGCCAGGCGATTCTCTCCGCCGAGGGCGTGCGGCACCCCCACATATCCGGCGAGCACGGACCCTAACGCGAGGATGATGAGCGCCAGCGCCATGGCCGGGGGGGCATCGTGAAGGTGCGATCCCGAATCGTGTCGGTGCGAATCCGCCACGGCTCGGTGCGACGCATCTGTCGCATGTCGGTGCGATGCGTCATCGTGCTGGTGCAGGGCGGGGGCCTCGTGACGACGCTCACCGTGGAAGGTCAGGAACACCAGCCGGAACATGTAGGTCGCCGTCAGCAGCGACGTAACGACGCCGATGATCCAGAAAATCCAGTGCCCTTCCCTGAACGTCTCGAACAGGATCTCGTCCTTGCTGAAGAACCCTGCCAGCCCGGGTACCCCCGCGATCGCGAGCGATCCGATCAGGAACGTCCAGTACGTGATCGGCAGGTAGCGCTTCAACCCGCCCATGTTCCTGATGTCCTGCTCGCCGCGCAGCGCATGAATCACGGCGCCGGATCCAAGGAACAGCAGTGCCTTGAAGAACGCGTGCGTATAGAGGTGGAAGATGCCGGCGCCGAACGCGCCCATTCCCATCGCCAGGAACATGTATCCGAGCTGCGAAACCGTCGAATACGCGAGCACGCGCTTGATGTCGTTCTGGACGAGGCCGATGGTCCCGGCCATCAGCGCGGTAAGCACGCCGATGAGCGCGACGATCAGCATGGTCGCCGGCGCATGGCTGAACAGCACCGCGTTGCGCCCGATCATGTACACGCCAGCCGTCACCATCGTCGCCGCATGGATCAGCGCGGAGACGGGTGTCGGGCCTTCCATCGCGTCCGGCAGCCAGACGAAGAGCGGGATCTGCGCCGACTTCCCGGTGGCGCCGATGAACAGCAGCAGCGTGGCGATCGAGATCACGCCGAACATGCCGGTCTCGGGCGGGATGGCCGCCACGGTGGCCGCCAACTGCTGGAAGTCCAGCGTGCCGTAGCGGGCGAAGATCAGCAGCGTGCCGAGGATGAACGCGTAGTCGCCAATCCGGTTGACGACGAACGCCTTCTTGCCGGCGTCGGCCGCGGACTTCTTCCGGAACCAGAAGCCAATCAGCAGGTACGAGCACAGGCCGACCCCTTCCCAGCCGACGAACAGCACCAGGAAGTTGGCGCCGAGCACCAGGATCAGCATGAACGCCGCAAACAGGTTCAGGTAGGAGAAGTAGCGCGCGAATTCGCCGTCCACCTCGTCGTGCATGTACGACGTCGAATAGATGTGGATGAGCGATCCGATGCCGGTGATGACCAGAATCATGACCGCCGACAGCGGATCGAGGCGCAGTGTCAGATCGAGGACGAAGTCGCCCGACGCGATCCACGTGTAGAGCGTCTGCTCGATGGCGCGCTCCTCGACCGGAAGACCAGCCAGCTGCCACACGGCCAGGACCGACACGCCGAACGACGCGAGCATCGCCGCCGACGCGAGCCCGCCCGACGTGGACTTCGAGAGACGCCGGCCGAAGCAGGCGTTCACGAGGAAGCCGAGCAGCGGCGCCAGCGGGATGAGGGCGAGCATCACCATTTGAGCGACGCGAACGCGTCGGGGTTGAGCGATTCGCGATGGCGATAGAGGGAGATGACGATCGCCAGGCCGACCGCGGCTTCCGCCGCGGCCACGGTCATGACGAAGAAGACGATGATCTGTCCGTCGAGATTGCCCAGCTGGCGGCCGAACGCGACAAACGACAGGTTGACCGCGTTCAGCATGATCTCGATCGAGAGCAGGATCGTGATCAGGTTGCGGCGCAGGAACACCCCCGCGGTGCCGATCGCGAAGAGTACGGCCGAGACGACCAGGTAGTGACTGAGCGGGATCATCGATCGCCCTCGCGCCGGGCCAGCAAGACAGCGCCCACCATCGCCACCAGGATCAGGATCGACGTCGCTTCGAACGCGAACACGTATTCGGTAAAGAGGATCCGCCCCAGCGTGCGTACCGAGCCGACCGCCTCGGGACTCCCCTGGGCGGCGACCGGAACGTCGATGCCGTTGACCTGCAGCAGCGCCCACGTCAGCTGCAGCACCAGCAACAGCGCCAGCATCGCGCCAAACCGCCTGATGCCCGGCTGCCGCAGCGGGTGCGTGCGGTCCCATTCGGCCGCATCCTCCTGCGGCGCGTTCAGCAGCATGACGACGAACAGGAACAGCACCATGATGGCGCCGGCGTAGATGATGATCTGCGCGACCGCGACGAACGGCGCGTCGAGCTGGATGTACAGCCCGGCCAGCGCGCCGAACGAGGCGATCAGCATCAGCACGCTGTACATCGGGTTGCGCTGCCCGATCACGAGCGCCGACGCCAGGATGGCGAGCCCCGAGAGCCCCCAAAATGTCAGCGTCTCAAGCATTGAAATAGAGCACCAGCGCGGCGGTGACGACCAGGTTGATCACGGCGGCCGGGAAAAGCCACTTCCAACCGAACTGCATCAACTGGTCGTAGCGGTAGCGCGGAAGCGTCCAGCGCACCCAGATGTAGGTGAAGAGAATCGCGCCGATCTTGATGAGGAACCAGATCCAGCCGTACCGGGGGGAAGAAACGGTCCATGCCAGCCGCCCAGGTAGAGGTCGGTCGCCACCGCCGACATCGTCGTCATGTTGATGTATTCGGCCTGGGGGAAGAGCGCGAACCGGACCGAGCTGTACTCGGTGTTATAGCCGGCGACCAGCTCCTGCTCGGCTTCCGGGAAGTCGAACGGGGCGCGGTTCGTCTCGGCGACGCCCGCAATCATGTAGATGATGAAACCGATCGGCTGAAGAAACACGTACCACTGCGGGATGAAGCCGAGCCAGGTACCGGCCTGGCTGTCCACGACCTCGCGCAGCGACAACGATCCGGCGAGCAGGATCACCGCCGCCAGCGCGGTGGCATAGGACAGTTCGTAGCTGATCATCTGCGCCGAAGCGCGCAGCCCGCCCATCAGCGAGTACTTGCTGTTGGACGACCAGCCGGCCAGGACGATGCCGTAGACGCCCATGGACGTGATCGCGAAAATCACCAGCACGCCGACGTTGATATCCGCGACCCCGAGGCTGACCGGTTCGTCCAGCAGCCCGAAGAGCGTCGTCTCGGCGCCCCACGGCACGGTGGCGAATGCCGCGAAGGCGGCGGTCACCGACAGGATCGGCGCCAGCGTGAAGAGCCACTTGTCGGCGCCCTTCGGCCTCAGCTCCTCCTTCATCAGGAGCTTCAGGATGTCGGCGAGCGGCTGCAGCAGTCCGTGCGGTCCGACCAGGTAGGGACCGTATCGCTGCTGCATGAAGCCCATGATCTTGCGCTCGGCCAGCACCAGCAGTGCCGACGCGTTGATCAGCATGAAGAAGGTGAAGCCGATGATCGCGAGCTGGACTAGAAAGCGGAGATCCATCGGTTTTGTCTGAACCACGACGGCACGACGGCCACGAATATAGAAACGTCACGTCGTGAACGTCGTGTTCGTCGTGGTTCCATTTTCAATGCGCCGCCAGCAGCGGATGCGCCGCTCGCCACGGCGCCGGCAGCGTGCAGCGGCCCTCGCGCACGTGCGCTTCGTATTCGGCGCGGAACAGCTTCATCGTCGAGAGGACCGGGGTCGCGGCCGCGTCTCCGAACGCGCACAGCGTCTTGCCGACGATGTTGTTGGACACGTCGAACAGGAGATCGAGATCCTTGGCCTGCCCTTCCCCGCTCTCGACGCGGGCGAGGAGCTTGAGCAGCCAGTCGGTGCCTTCGCGGCAGGGCGTGCACTTCCCGCATGATTCGTGGCGGTAGAAATGGAGCAGGTTCATCGCCAGCCACACCATGCACACCGTGTCGTCGAGCACGATCAGACCGGCCGAGCCGAGCAGCGAGCCCGCCTTCTGGATGCCGTCGAAGCTGGCCGGCGTGTCGAGCTGATCCGGCAGCATCAACGGCACTGACGACCCGCCCGGGATGATCGCCTTGAGCGGACGATCGCCGAGCATGCCTCCGGCATGGTCGTAAATCAGTTCGCGCAGCGTCGTATCCATCGACGCTTCGTACACCCCGGGCCGCTTCACGTGGCCGCTGATGCAGAACAGCTTCGGCCCGCCGTTCTTCTCGGGACCGATCTTCGTAAACCATTCCGGTCCGTTGAGCACGATGAGCGGCACGTTGCACAACGTCTCGACGTTGTTGACCGCCGTCGGGCACTGGTAGAGGCCGGCGACGGCTGGAAACGGCGGCTTGATCCGTGGCTGCGCCCGCTTGCCTTCGAGCGATTCGATCAACGCGGTCTCCTCGCCCGCCTCGTAGGCGCCCGCGCCGCGGTGCATGTAAACGTCGCAGTCGAACCCGCTGCCGAGGATGTTCTTGCCGAGATAGCCGGCCTTGTACGCCTTCTCAATCTCGGCCTCGAGGATTTCCTGCACGTGATAGAACTCGCCGCGGATGTAGATGTAGGCGATCTTCGCGCCGATCGCGTAGCAGGAAATCGCGCACCCCTCAATCAGCAGATGCGGATTGCGCTCCATCAGCACGTGATCCTTGAAGGTGCCAGGCTCGCTTTCGTCGGCGTTGCAGCAGATGTACTTGGGCTTGGGCGTGTCCTTGAGCACGAACTGCCACTTCAACCCGGTCGGAAAGCCCGCGCCGCCGCGCCCCCTGAGCCCGGACGCCTTCACCTGCTCGATGATGTCGTTCGGCTTCAGCGTCAGCGCCTTGCGCAGCCCTTCGTAGCCGCGCTGATTCTTCAGATAGAAATCCAGCGAATACGAGTTCGGCTCGCCGACATGCTTTGTAAGGACCGGTTCGTACGCCATATGTTGAAGGCGGGTCTAAAGACCCGCCTCTACCAAACCCAAATCTACGACCGTAGAGGCGGACCTTTAGGTCCGCCTTCCTTGTGTAAATGACAACCCGTGAACGCGGCCTGCCCTTTCGTGCGCATATCTTCGACAAACGCGCGCACCCGTTCGGGCGCCAGGCACTCGTGCCAGTCGTCATTCACCATCACGACCGGCGCGCGGTCGCAGGCGCCGAGGCATTCCACTTCGAGCAGCGTGAATGTGCCGCTGGCGTCGGTCTCCCCGGGCTTGATGCCGATCGCCTCGCTCAGTTCCTGGGTCACACGCTCGGCGCCGCGCAGCGCGCACGACAGCGTGCGGCAGACGTTGACCACGTACTTGCCGACCGGCCTGGTGAAGAACATCGTGTAGTACGAGACGACGTCCTCGACCTCGGCGGGCGTGCATCGAATCTGCTGCGCGACATGGGCCATCGCCGCCGCAGTCAGATATCCCTGCTGGTTCTGGGCGAGATAGAGCGCGTAGAGAATCGTCGACTTCCGCTGGTCCGCGGGATACCGCGCCACGTTGGCGTCGAATTTGGCTTGGTTCTCCGGCGTGTACTTGAACTCGCCGCCGGGCTCGGCCAGTTTCCGTTCCGATTTGTGGAATCGGGCCGGCGAGTACTCCATCGAAGGATGAAAACTCACCGGTCGCAGTCTCCCATCACGACATCGTTGGATCCGATCACGGCGACGACGTCGGCAATCAGGCCGCCCTGGACAAGCTTCGGCAGCGCCTGAATCGCCATGAACGACGGTGCCCGCATCTTGACGCGCCACGGCCGGTTCGTGCCGTCGGAGACGATATAGGTGCCGTGCTCCCCACGGGGCCCTTCCACCGGGACGTAGGCGTCGCCGGCCGGCACGGTGAACCCCTGCGAGTAGATCAGGAAGTGCTGAATCAGCGCCTCCATCTCGGTGTAGACCTTGTCCTTC
Organism: uncultured Acidobacteriota bacterium; assembly: GCA_963750995.1. Lineage (GTDB taxonomy): Bacteria > Acidobacteriota > Vicinamibacteria > Vicinamibacterales > UBA2999 > CAVVST01. The sequence continues at coordinate 1,119,914 of CAVVST010000002.1, forward strand.
GGCGGCGGCACGACGCGCGGGTCATCGCACGCAAAGGCACCGGTTGGCGTAATGCGCGCGATCGCCTGCTTGCAGATCTTGACGCTCTCACGCATCTCACGCATGCGCACGCGGTAGCGCGCGAAGACGTCGCCCTCGGTGGCCCTGGGCACCTCGAAGTCGTAGGTCTCGTAGCCGATATACGGGAAGTATTTCCGGACGTCGTAATCGGACCCGGCGGCGCGTGCGATCGGTCCGAGCAGCCCCCACGCCAGCGCGTCCTCCTGTGTGACCACGCCGACGCCGGTGGTGCGGCGCAGGAAGATGTCGTTCTTCGTCAGCAGGCCTTCGTACTCGTCAAGCTTGGTTGGAAAGCGCTTGAGGAAGGCGTTGACCGCGTCATGGAAGCCGCGCGGCAGGTCCTCGCGCAGCCCGCCGATGCGGATATAGCTCGGAAAGAAGCGGAAGCCGGCGATGAGCTCGTTGATGTTCAGCAGCAGCTCCCGCTCTCGAATGGTGTAGAACAGCATCGAGACGGCGCCGATTTCCATCGAATGTGTGCCGAGCCAGATCAGGTGGCTCGCCAGCCGCTGCAGCTCGGCGAGGAGTACCCGGATGTCCTTGACCCGCTGCGGCATCTCGAGGCCAAGCAGCTTCTCCACGCACAGCGCATACGCCAGGCTGTTCGACTGCGCGGCCAGGTAATCCATGCGCTCGACGAGCGGGATCACCTGCTGCCATCTTCTTCTGCTCCGCCGTCTTCTCGATGCCGGTGTGGAGATACCCGATCGTGGGGGTGGCCGACTGGATCATTTCGCCGTCGAGCTCGAGCACGAGGCGCAGCACGCCGTGCGTGCTGGGGTGCTGAGGCCCCATGTTGACGGTCATCGTTTCGGTGCGAAGTTCGGCCATCGGTCAGTGGGTGCGCTTGACGCGGTCGCGCGCCATGTTCGCCTTGAATTCTTCCTCGCTGACTTCGAGCGGCTCGTAGGTCTGCGCCGCCTTGCGGATCTGGACGGGATAGTCCTTGCGCTGCGGATGCCCCTCCCAGTCCTCCGGCATCAGGAGCCGCCGTAAATCGGGATGGCCGTCGAAGACGATCCCGAACATGTCCCACACTTCGCGTTCCAGCCAGCCGGCCGACGGCCAGATACCCTGCACCGTGGGGACAGCCGTCATCTCGGTGGTCCGCACCTTCAGCCGCAGCCGAAGCCGGTTCGGAACCGACAGGAGGTGGTAGACGACTTCAAAGCGGGGGTCGCGCGGGAAGTAATCCGCCGCCGTCACCTCAGCCAGGACGTTGAAGCGCAGCGACGGCGCCTCGACCAGCGCCACGCAGGTTGCCACCAGGCGGTCCGCCGGCACGTAGATAGTGGCGAAGTCGACGCTGGCGGCTGGTTCGTACGAGGCGCCGGGCACGAGCGGACCGAGCGCGTTGATGATAGCGGGAGCATCCATCTACTGGTGTGTGCGTCGAGAACTCAGTTGATACAGCCCACTAGAAGTGTTCCGTCACGCCCGCGAGCGCGTGATCTTCTGCTGCAGCTGCACGATGCCGTAGATGAGCGACTCGGGCCGGGGCGGGCAACCCGGCACAAACACATCCACCGGCACCACCTGGTCCACACCCTGGACGATGGCGTAGTTGTCGAAAACGCCACCGACCGAGGCACAGGCGCCCATCGAGATGACCCATTTCGGGTCGGGCATCTGGTCGTAGACGCGGCGCATCGCCGGCGCCATCTTCCTGGACAGCCGGCCAGCGACGATCATCAGGTCCGACTGCCGCGGCGAACCGCGGAACACCTCGGCGCCGAAACGGGCGATGTCGTAGCGGCTCGCGGCCATCGCCATCATCTCGATGGCGCAGCACGCAAGGCCGAACTGCGCCGGCCAGATCGCCGATTTCCTCGCCCACTGCACGATCCGCTCGACCGTCGTCGTCAGGATCGGCAGCTCGGGGTCGAGGCCGTGATCGTGGGTTTCAGGGCTTGGCATGATTAGGCCGCCTTGCGGTCGGCGGTGTTGCGGACACGCGCCGCCGGGCCCCAGTCGAGGACCCCCTTACGCCATACGTAGACGTAGCCGACCGACAGGATCAGAAAAAAGGTGACCAGCTGCACGAATCCGGGCCAGCCGAGATCGCGCAGCGCCACCGCCCAGGGGTAAAGGAAGGCGATCTCGATGTCGAAGAGCAGGAAGATCATCGCCACCAGGTAGAACTTGACCGAGTGGCGCTCGCGGGCGTCGCCGACGGCGGGCATGCCGCATTCGTAGGGCGCGAGCTTCTCTGGTGTGGGATTCTTGGGGCCAAGCAGGATGGACAGGCCGATCATGACGCCGGCAAAGCCGACGCCCAGCACGATCATGATGACTACACCCAGCCAGCCGTCCATCGCTCCGCTTTCCGTGTGTGCGTTGGCGTCTTCACTGTCGCGCTTGTGAAGAGTTTCCCAAACCTGTTCATGCTATAGAACCCACCCTGAAAGGTCAATTCGTTGACGGAGTTGTCTGAAACGTCTTCGCCCATTCGCTTCGCCGTCGTGCCCACCGCCCGTGCGGATGTGCTGCATCGCGCGATCGCCCGCGCGCGTGCCGCCGGGGCGTCGGCCGTCGTGTCAGGCGGCGAGACGATCGCGCAGGCGCTGAAGGACGCGGATGTGGTGGTGTCGCTCGCGTGGCCGGCGGTCGCCGGTATGCAGACGGCTGCGCTGGCGGCCATGGCCGCGCGGACACCGGTGATTGTCCTTGAAACAGCGCACACCGCGGAATGGCCGGCGCTCGATCCGCAGACCTGGAGGCCACGCGGATTCGGCACTGACGCGCCGATTGTCGTCTCGCTCGACCCGCGCGACGAGGAACACTCGCTCGCGCTGGCTATCCAGCGGCTGTCGAGCGACCCCGGGCTGCGTTCACGACTGGCCGATGCTGCGTATGCCTGGCGGGAGAGACAGCCAGGGCCTAAATCACGATAGCCCGAAGGCGTCGAAGGTCACGAAACGCTTATCCCAAAATGATCGTGACCTTCGATCCCTTCGAGTCTTCGTGGTTAAGGGCGTTCCCAGGCGTACCCGGGCTCACTGGTCAGGCGCGTGTCTTCGACCGGCACGCCCATCGAGAAGTGATACAGGCTCTGCCAGGCCTGCCCGGTCAGCCCGAGCGTGTCGTGGACGGGATCGTCATAAAAGCAGCCGATCCCGGTTGATCGAGCGTCGAGTGCTTCGGCCTCGAGGTACAGGACCTGGCCGATCAGCCCGCACTCCCAGAACAGCCGCCGGTAGAACCACTCGCCCCGCTCGCGCAGCGTCTCGAGCCGCGCAATCATCGCCAGGCTGAAGAAACCGTCTTCCGCAATCTCCTGGTCGCAGGAAAGGCGGTTCGCGATCCCCCTGCAATCGAGAGGCACGAGCAGGAACAGATTCGGCTCGACAGGTTCCCAGAGGAACTCCGGGCGCATCGCCTGCGTCCACTCGGCCTCGCACCCCGTCGTCCCGGAGGTATGCGTAGATGCCCGGCACCATGCCCTCGACGCGATGCACGAACAGGACGAGGTGGACCTGCGGCGGCCAGTCAATCGCGTCCCATGGCGACACCGTGGGCTGAAGGCGGCGCAGCATCGCCACGAACGCATCGCGCCGAAGGCCGCTCTGGGCATCAAAGGCGAGGGCACTTCTGCGCGTCAGGATCACGGAACGCGCCGCAGGTGGTGCGATGGACGGGTGGTGCGACGGTACCAGGGTGCGAGCGGGTGCAGGGGTACGGCGGTGCGGGGGTGCGGCAGTAAGGTCAGACGGTGAGGGAACGCCGGGAAATCGGGTCGCCGCCGACACTTCGTCAATGATCGGCCATGAAACGGTCGCGGAACTGAGGCGGTTGGCGCTCCCGGTCCATGCACCTGAGGCGGCCGCGCGGGCCAACGGAGATGGGGCCTCGTCGAGCAGCGCGCCCGGATCGGCGCGTGTGACCACCGCGAGGCATTCCGGTTCTTCCCGCTCGGCGCCGCCGTAATCGGCGTCCCGATCCAGGCCGAGCAGCGCCGCGATCTGCGCATCGCTCCACCGCGTCAACAGCGCCAGACGCCACCCGAGCAGCGCCGCCGCGAAGCGCAGCGTGCCGATCGCGTGTCCGGCATCGTGCTGGCAGTAGCGAAACGCGCGCTCGCCGTATTTCCACGCCTCGCGCCAGTAGATGGACGACAGGCCCACCAGGAACGATTCACCGGCGGCCGCATCTGGGGACGTCCGCGCCTCGTCGAACCTGCAGCGCGCTTCGAGCGCATGTTCGCGAACGGCGTAATGCCAGACGCGACCATCACGGACAACGTAGGTTTCGGTGGGATGGAGATTGCCGCTCGACGGGTTGACGCGCAGCGCCCAGCGCGAGTTGCCGAACTGTTTCCACGCCGACAGCCCCATCGAGCAACGTAGGAACTCGCCAATCGAGTCGTCTGTGATGGGTGCCGGTGTGACGCCGCCGTCGAAGAGCGCGTCGTACGACACGTCGGCCGCCAGGGCGCGCCGAGGGAGATCGAGCAGCGGGGCGCCGGCGTACCGGCGAAACGGATCGGGCTGGGTCGCCCAGTCGAGCCGGCCGAACGACCGCGCGAAACGGTTGAAATGGTGCTTCGTCTGCTCGTGGTACCTGAGCGCGATCACGTTGTGGTAGACGGAGGCCTTAAGGCCTCCGACTACTTCGACAGCTGCGTGATGCGCTTGTCGAGCTCGGCAATGGCGTTCCCGATCTGCTGCTTACGCGCAGCATGCGTCGTCAGCTCCAGCTGGCGCTGCATTTCGGTACGCGCCAGGCGGCACGATTCGAGCTGCCTGGACCGCTCGGGATCGCCGCCCTTCGCCGCCTGTCGTGCCTTCTTCTTTTCCTCTTCGCGCTCTTCCATGCGCTCGGCGAGGCGGGATTCCGCGTCGACGAGTCCTTCTCCGGCGTCACCCATGTATCTGATTATACGGATCTAAGATGAGATTGTGGTCAAGGCGCGGGCGCTCGATCTGTTTCACCCGCCAGTCCGCGAGTGGTTCTCTGCCTCCTTCCCCGAACCGACCAGGCCGCAGCAACTCGGATGGCCGGCCATCGCCCGCGGCGAGTCCACGCTGGTCCTCGCGCCCACAGGCAGCGGCAAGACCCTCGCCGCGTTTCTCTGGTGCCTGAATCGGCTGATGTTCGAACCGGCGCCGCCGCCGAAGGCGCGATGCCGCGTCCTCTACATCTCGCCGCTGAAGGCGCTCGCCACCGACGTCGAACGCAACCTGCGCGCGCCGCTCGCCGGCATCACCAACGCCGCGAATGCGGCGGGCATCCCGGTGACCGTTCCGACCATCACCATCCGCACCGGCGACACGCCGCCATCGGAGCGGGCACGGTTTCAACGCGAGCCTGCAGACATCCTGATCACCACGCCCGAGTCGCTTTTCCTGCTGCTGACGTCGAACGCGCGCGATCGGCTGGTGCACGTGGATACGGTGATCATCGACGAGATTCATGCGCTCGTCCCGGGTAAGCGCGGCGCGCATCTGGCCCTGTCGCTGGAGCGGCTCGAGGCGCTGCGTGCCGCAGCTCCGCCTGAAGGCACTCCAGGTCCGCCTCAAGGCGGACACTACGTACAGCCTGACGTAGGGTCCGGCTTCAGCCGAACCCTGCAGCGGATTGGGCTTTCGGCGACACAGCGGCCACTCGACGAAGTCGCGAAATTCCTCGGCGGCGCCGAACCGCGGCGCGCCGGGAAGCGACGGCCGGCAACCCGGTCGCGACCGGAGCGCGGCAAAGCCGCGCAACAGGCACGGGCAGAGGAAGCGGAAACCGAAGTCCACGAGGAGTTTACGGGCGAGGATACGGCGCCCACATTCCGTCCCGTCACCATCGTCAACGCGGCGGAAAAGAAGCAGTTGACGCTCCGCATCGAAGTCCCAATCGAGGACATGGATCGTTCGGACCGTTCGGATCGTTCGATTCGTTCAGGTCCGGTGGACGGGAGGGCAGTCAGAAGCACGTCCATCTGGGCATCCATCCATCCCCGTCTGCTGGAGTTGATTCGCAGCCACCGGTCGACGCTGCTGTTCGTCAACAGCCGGCGACTGGCCGAGCGGCTGGCCGGTGCCCTCAACGAGCTCGCGGGAGAGCCGCTCGTGCGTTCCCATCACGGGTCACTCGCACGGGCGGCGCGCACCGAGGTTGAAGACCTTCTCAAAGCCGGACGGATTCGCGGCCTGGTCGCGACCTCCTCGCTCGAGCTCGGCATCGACATGGGCGCCATCGACCTGGTCGTCCAGATCGAGGCGCCGCCGTCGGTGGCGAGCGGCCTGCAGCGCATCGGCCGCGCCGGCCACCAGGCGGGCGCCGTGAGCGAAGGCATCATTTTTCCCAAGTTCCGGGGTGACCTCGTGGCGAGCGCCGCCGTGGCCAAGGCGATGCACGACGGCGCGGTCGAGTCTACGCGCTATCCACGGAACCCGCTCGACGTCCTCGCCCAGCAGATCGTCGCGATCGCGGCGAGCGACCCCTGGCCGGTGGACGACCTCTTTACGCGCGTCCGGCAGGCGGCGCCGTTTGCCGACTTGAGCCGGCGGGCGTTCGAGGGCGTACTCGACATGCTGTCGGGACGCTATCCATCCGACGAATTCGCCGAGCTGCGCCCGCGCATCACCTGGGACCGCGTCCGCCACATGGTCGAAGGACGCGAAGGCGCCAAGCGCGTGGCGATTGCCAACGCCGGAACGATCCCAGACCGCGGGCTGTACGGTGTGTTCCTGGCGGGCGCGGATCGGCCGACCCGCGTGGGTGAACTGGACGAGGAGATGGTGTTCGAGACCCAGGTCGGCGAGACGTTTACCCTCGGCGCCTCCACCTGGCGGGTCGAAGAAATCACCCACGACCGGGTTCTGGTCACCCCGGCGCCCGGGGAACCGGGAAAGATGCCCTTCTGGCACGGCGACCAGGCCGGACGTCCGGTTGAACTCGGTTACGCGATCGGCAAGCTGGTGCGGGAACTGCGCGGCATGCCGCGCGGCGCGGCCATCGATCGTCTCGTCCGCGAACACGACCTCGATACGCCGGCGGCTGAAACGATGATGCGCTACCTCGACGACCAGGCCGCCGCGGGCGGCGTGCCGGACGACCGGACGATCGTCATCGAACGCTGCCTCGACGATCTCGGCGACTGGCGCGTCTGCCTGCTGTCGCCGCTCGGCAGCCGCATCCATGCCCCGTGGGCGATGGCGGTGGCCGCCGACATTCGCACGCGGACCGGCACGGACGTGGAAGTCATGTGGGGTGACGAAGGCTTCGTCGTCCGGTTCCCGGAGGTGGAGACGCCGCCGGATCCCGCGCTGCTGCTCCCGGATCCGACAACGGTGGAGGCGCTCGTCCTGCGGCAGCTCGGATCGACGTCGCTCTTTGCCGCGCGCTTCCGCGAAACCTCCGCGCGTGCCCTGCTCCTGCCCCGCCGCCGCCCCGGGATGCGGACGCCGCTCTGGCAACAGCGGAAGCGAGCGTCAGACCTGCTGGCCGTCGCCTCGCGATTCGGCTCGTTCCCCGCGCTGCTCGAAACCTACCGGGAGGTCCTGCGCGACCATTTCGACATGCCGGCGCTGGTTGATACGCTCGGCCGGGTTTCGTCGCGCGCGCTGCGTGTGACGACCATCGATTCGCGAACACCGTCGCCGTTCGCGGCGTCGCTGCTCTTCAGCTACGTCGCCAACTACATCTACGACGGAGACGCGCCGCTGGCCGAACGGCGTGCGCAGGCGCTCTCCGTCGACCAGGCGCAGCTGCGGGAGCTGCTGGGCGACGCGGAGCTGCGCGAACTGCTGGACCCCGCTTCCCTCGAGACGGTCGAAGCCCAGCTCCAGTATCTCGACGAAAAGTACAGGATCAAGACCGCCGACGGGCTCCACGATCTGCTGATCCGGATCGGCGATCTGACGCTGCCCGAAATCGAACGCCGGAGCGCGCTGCCCGGCACGGCCGCCGTCGTGCGCGACCTCGAAGGCGCGCGACGCATCGTCGCGCTCCAGGTGGCCGGCGAATCGCGCTTCGTCGCGGTCGAGGATGTCGCCCGTTATCGCGATGCCCTTGGCACCCCGTTGCCGCCCGGCCTGCCGGAAGCACTGCTCGAACCGGTGCGCGATCCGGCGGGAGACCTCGCGCTGCGCTACGCACGGTCGCACGGCCCGTTCACATCGCACGAGCTCGCCGTACGCTACGGACTCGGACCCGCCGTCGCCGAGTCTGTGCTGGTGCGGCTGCGCGAGACCGGCCGAATCATCGAGGGAGAATTCCGCCCCGGCGGGACGGAGCGCGAGTGGATCGACGCCGACGTACTTCGCAGCCTTCGGCGCCGGTCGCTGGCCAGGCTGCGGCATGAAATCGAACCAGTCGAATCCGATGCCCTGGGCCGTTTCGTCGTCTCCTGGCACGGTGTCGGGACGGGGCGGCGCGGACTCGAGGCGCTGCTCGATGCCATAGAACAGCTGCAGGGCGCTGCCATCCCCGCATCGATGCTCGACACCGAGATTCTCCCCGCGCGCATCGAGGACTACGAACCACGGATGCTCGATGAGCTGATGGCGGCCGGCGAGGTGACGTGGGTGGGTGTCGAACCGCTTGGCAATCGTGATGGCCGCCTGGCGCTGTACCTGACCGACCACCTGGACCGGTTGCGTGCTCCCGCGACCCCGCCTGCGCTGGAGGGACGCGCCGCGGAGATCCTCGACTACCTGGGCCGCCATGGCGCTTCATTTTTCGCCGCCATTCATGAAGGCACGGGTGGGGGGTTTCCCCGAGAGACGGTGGACGCCCTGTGGGACCTGGCATGGCGCGGGTTCATTACCAACGACACGTTGCACGCCCTCCGCGCGTTCACCAGCACACCGGACCCGCGGGCGGGAAGACGCCGCGGTGCGCCGTTCCGGTCGCGAAGGCTGGTTCCGCCGAAGGCAGAGGGCCGCTGGTCGCTGGTGACGTCCCCCCGGCCGCACAAATCAACCATCACCGAATGGAGCGCGGCATCGGCTCAGCAGCTTCTGGCGCGCCACGGGATCGTGACCCGCGAGACGGTTGCGGCCGAATCGGTCGCCGGCGGATTCAGCTCCGTCTACCAGGTACTGAAGGCCATGGAAGATGCCGGGCGCATCCGCCGTGGCTACTTTGTCGCCGGACTCGGCGCCGCGCAATTCGCATTGCCCGGGGCGCTGGATCTCCTCAGATCGATGCGGGAAGTGCCTGAAACACCGCGAACGGTTGTGCTCGCCGCCACCGACCCGGCCAACCCGTACGGCGGGATCGTCAAATGGCCAGAAACCCCGCTGACGATCACGCGATCCGTGGGCGCGAGGGTCATCCTGGTCAACGGTGCGCTGGCCGGCTACCTGCGCCGAGGCGAACGCGAGCTGCTGTTGTTCCTGCCCGACGCCGAACCCCAGCGGTCGCAGTTCGCCCGCGAGGTCGCGCGCATGCTGCTGCACCTGGCGGTGTCGCGGGAGGAGGCGCGCCGCGGCATGCTGCTCGCGGAGATCAATGGCGAACCGGCCGTCGCGCATCCGGCATCGCGCATCTTCATCGCGGAAGGATTCGCCGCCAGCGCGATGGGACTTCAGGCCCGACCCAGGCCGGCGGTACCTGGCGCATGGTCTCGTGATGGCATCCGCATTGCGGCACCACGACGTGGAGGTAGATCCATGGCTGAGCCACGCCGCACTGATGAAGAGCTCGTCGATAATCCGCAGTCCGACGAGACGAGAGATACCGAACACGAGCGCATCCGCTCGTCGAACGATCGCGACCAGGCGCTGGAACGCGACGGTAGGACGTCTGAACACAATCGCGGCTATGACGAGGCGGTCCGGGGGGCGGCCGTCGAAGATGACGAGGATATCGATCCCGACAGCGCGGACTCTGACATCGATCGCGACGACACTGATGTGGACTAGGGCCAAGGCTCAAATCACAAGGCTCAAGTCACAAGAAGACATCTGTGACGTTGTGACTTGGATCTTGAGCCTTGTGACCTGTGCCTTGTTCTAAGGCATGCCTGAAGGCGACAGTATCTTGCGTGCGGCCCGGACGCTCGACCGAGCGCTCGCGGGCCGCACCGTCACCCGCTTTCACACCGTCTTTCCCCATCTCACCCCGGTCGATCACAACCATCCACTCCGCGGCCGCACGCTCGAACGCGTTACGCCGCGCGGCAAGCACCTGCTGATGTGGTTCTCCGGCGATCTAGTGCTGCACACGCACATGCGGATGAAGGGGTCGTGGCACCTCTATCGTCCCGGCGAGCGATGGATGCGCCCGCGTCACGACATGCGGATCGTCATCGAGACCGACGCCTGGGAGGCCGTGGCGTTCAACGTCCCGACCGCCGGGTTGCTCGACGCGCGCGAGGCGGAACAGACGGGGACCCTGCGCGATCTCGGACCCGATGTGCTGACACCTGGATTCGATCAAGACGAGGCCATCCGGCGACTCGAGGAACTGGCGGATGTCGAAATTGCAGACGCGTTGCTGGATCAGCACGCGCTCGCCGGCATCGGCAATATCTACAAGTCAGAAGCTCTCTTCGCGAGCCGCGTCTCCCCATTCGTCCGCGTTGGCGACGTGCCGCGCGCGCGGCTCGCCAGGGTCGTCGGCGCGGCGCGGCGATTGCTGCAGGCGCACGCGTCGGAAACGGCGCGACCTGGACCACGAGCCGTCTACCGACGCAGCGGAAAACCCTGCCGCGTGTGCGGCACGATGATCAGGCGTCGCGCACAGGGGCCGAATGCGCGTTCGACCTACTGGTGTCCGCGCTGTCAGCGAGACGAGCGATCGGCCTGATGGTTGAGCACGCGCTCGAGAAATCGGGCGCGGGCCGCGGCGTCCGACAATGACGCTTCATCCGTCACCGGGAGATCCGGCAGCGCGTCGATCAGCGCCTGTGCGAACAGCCCGCGGCCGCGGTGCTCGCCGCCGGCATCCCGGATCATCACGTCGTCGATGGCGCAGCTGGGCGACCGCGCCTTGAAAACGTAGCCTGACAGGTCGAGCGCCGCAAGCTCACACGCTCGTTCGTGCGCCCACGCGTGCATGCGCCCGGTCCAGTCCCGGCCGCTCGCGACGCCGACGAGCCTGACGAGCGAGCCGAGCGACCGAACACCGTCGCGGCTCGTCATCAACTGGATCGGTTCCCGCGGCGTGCCCATGCCAACCTCGACTTCAGGACACACCGGCACCCATTCGACATGCGGTTCGAGCAGGGCGATGACGGTTGCGTCACGGCGATGCGTTCCGTCATGGCGGACCTCGTCGCCCAGGAGGCACCGCGAAATCCCGACACGCGGACGGCTGCTCATTTGAGGATCGATGATCGATGATCTGATCATCGATCGATCATCGATTCATAGATGCAAGATTCAGATCAGCTTGCCGAGGGGACCGAGCTCCAGGTTCAGATCTTCCGGAGGAATACCGAATTTCGCCGCGATGTCGCGGACCGTTTCTTCGAGCTGCATCAGCGCGCGGCCGACGTCCTCGACCTGGCGATCGGTGAGCGTGCCGGCTTCCATGCGGCGAATCGACTGCCGCTCCAGCAGCTGGCGCACGAATTCGACCAGCGTCAGCACCAGATGCGCGACGGATCGCTGCACGTCGTCGGGATCGGCGTTCCATCGCGCCGGCGAGCGGCCGCCGGCGACGCGCTGCAGCTGCCTGCGCAGGTCCTCGAGCTCGGCGACTTCGGTGACCGTCAGTGCATCCGTCTGCGCGACGATCTGTGGCTTCGCACGCCTCGGGCGTGAAGCCGCCGGCTTTGCGGCTGACTTCCTGCGCTTGGCCATCACCAGGTGTCGCCGAAGGCGTACGGCGGCCAGGGACCGGACACGAGCACCCTGAGGCCCGCTTCACGGGCAGCATGTTCGAGGGCAGCCCGGTAGCGATCCACGGATCCGCTCGGAATCAGGTGATACATCGATGCGACGCCGCCACGCTTCTCCATCCGCTCGTCCCTCACCCATCGTCTCACGCTGGCTCGCAGCGGATCGAAGGCGGGGACGGCGTGCTCACGCTGCCGCGAACGCAGATATTGAGTACCCGGACTGTTGTTCCATTCCTGCGGGGTGAGCCTTGTAAGGCTCGCGGGGCGGACCTGACAGGGTCCGCCCCGCGACGCCGTTCCCCTGCACGATCCGGACGGTCATCTGGGCGCGGTTGCGGACCGCGCGCAGCCGGCGGCGAAGCGTCTGTTCCCTGCCATGGATCATCGCCTGCAGGTCGCTGGCATCGCGTGCGGCTGTGCCGAAGCGCGCCGGCAGGAGCGCCGGCAGCCGGCGCCAGAGCGCCGACATCATCCGATCGAAGCGGCGCAGGTTTCGGGCGGTCGGCGCCGGAACGGCGCGGACCCGGCCGACGATGGCGTCAAGCCGGCCGATGGGAATCGCCTGCAGTGTTTCGCCGGCGACGCCGCGGACCGTGATGCGCCCCGCCCGCCGTGAGGCGATGGCGTAGACGCAGAGTTCAGGCACGACGGGCCCGCCGCGCGCGGCGGGTTCGGTGGCGCTCGATGAAGTCGGTATCCTCATTGGGGAGCACGCGATCGGCGGCGCAGAGGAGCACGGACAGTCGCGCGTACACCAGGTCGACCTGCGCCAGCGCCAGCGTCAGGTCGCCGCTCAGCACCACTCCCTTGTTGAGCGCGTTGTCCACCACGTCGAGCAGCGACGCATCGTCGGTATCCAGCACCTGCTCGGCGACGGTGCGCGATTTCGAGCCACGGCGGTCCCGCCGGGTGCGCGCCATCAGATGAAGTTATACGCGGGCCACGGTCCAGTGAGCGACACCGTGAGGCCTGCGCCTTCAATCGTCCGCGCATGGCGGCCCACGGCGGCGCGAAAGGCCGCCGCGCGGCGCGCCGGGACCAGGAACGCAGCGTCGAGCAGCAGGCGCGAGCCGGGCGCCGCCTGCTCGGTGGCCGTGCGCCGGCGCGCGGCGGTCGCCTCGCGCGACACGACCTTGTACATCTTGTTCGCCTGCGTCCGCGCCTGCTTCAGCCGTGACTGCGCCAGGTCGCGCTGTTCCCGCTTGCGCGCCAGGTAGTCCACCCCCGATCGCGGCTGCAATCGCGCCCGCGGACCGGTAACCGGCGCGGCGGGACTCCACGACAGGCGCAGCCCCCATTCAACGTTGCGATCGATGCGTTTGAGAATCGGTGCGATCCGCCGCCGGTCGCGAACGACGTGCTCGACGGCCCGCTCGTCGTTGGTGAATATCGTGAACAGCTGCATCGGCAGCACGGCTGCTGCCGGCAGGAAATGTTCGACGACCGCTTCGTGGGCCACGGCGCGGGGCGCCACCCATTGGAGATCCTGCAGTCCCTGGTCGAGCGCCGGCTCGGCGTAGCCGCGCTCGGGGACCGTGCTGACCACCAGCCAGTCGCGCCCCGCGGATGCCCGCGATTCCGGAATCTCGAGGATACGAACGTCCGGTCCGCCCGGCATGCCCGCCGGAACACCACGCAGCGAAGGACGCCTGGCAGACCGCACCAGGCAGTAGACGTAGGTGAGCGAACTCACGATCAAATCGTTCGGGTCGTTCTTTACGTTCGGGTCGTTCGTTTCGTTCGGCTCGTTCGAGTCGTTCCCGTTGTGGCCTTCGCTTGCTTCGCCCTGGCGGCGCCCGCTCCGCGGCGTGACGACAGGCGACGGTCGGCGGGACCTGGCTCCATGTCCATCACGGCGATCTGTTCGCCGCTGTTCGGCCGGGTTTCAATGATGGTGGTGTGGGGCGCATCGGCGGGCTCGTGGAAATCGCCCGAGACGCTGGCTTCGATCTGGAACGTGCTGTCGGCGGTGGTCTCGATCGGCTGGGCGCCCATCGACAGCGGCCCCGACCCTCCCTCGCGCCGTTCCTTGATCTCCCTGATGCGCGTGAGCAGGTCGGTCTCCAGTTCCTCGAATTCCTCGTCCGAAATCTCGCCCATCTCCCGGCGCATCTCGGCGTCGAGCAGCTGTTCGCGCAGCGCCGTGTCGTCGTTCATCTCGGCCTCGGCGGCCGTGACGACCGTGTTCATCACCCACTTGAGGCCGGAGATCATCAGCGAATCCAGGAGGAACATGGCAAGTTAGCAGTCAGAACTTCACAATTTACTTTCTACTTTCCACTTTACACTTTCAACTTCCGTCAGTGCTGTCCGGCGCGCTCCAGCTTGAGGCGGATATTGACGAAGTTGTAGGGCGGCCACGGGCCGGTGTACTTGAACGTGAGCTTGTCGAAGCTCGACGCGATTTCCTTGATGCGGCGGTCGAACGCCTGCTCCTGGTCGCGCTGGACGAGGAATGCCGCGTTCATGATCATCTTGTCGCCGATCGCCCGGTTGACGCGTGAGGCCACCGACACGTCGCGCAGCCGCTGGAGGAACTCGGCGACGTAGCGCTCGGACCTGAGCTGCAGCGCACCGTCGATCAGGCGCCCGTACTGCATCCGCGCGAAATAGGTCGATCCCTTCTGCGACGAAATCTCGTCCTTGAGACGGTGAATGTCCTCGTCTTCCTGTTCGATCGCCTTGACGATCTCATCGCGATCCCACAGGACTTTCAGGCCGAACTCGAGCTTGTCCTGCATCTTGTTCAGCACGTCGGCAAACGCCTCGTAGGCCGACCGCAGGAGCTCGACGATGTCCTCGCGGGTCTTGAAGATCGTGCCGAACGACATCGGGATGACGGTGTGCTCGCGCATCACCGTCTCGTTGACGCGCTCGTGCGCCAGCACGTTCTCGCGGGTGGAATCGAGCGGCGTCATCGGCACGTCGGACACGACAGCCGCCATGTCCTTGTAATTGATGGTGTAGACGTCGGACCACTCCTCGTCCATGCCAATCGCGCCGAACTTCAGCGGCGAACTCGCGCGGATGATGCAGTAGACGTAGCGGCCGCGTTCGGTTCGGTTGGTCGATACCGTCGGCTTCGGCGCCCGCTCGACCACGCTCTCGACGCGCGTTTCCTTGCCGCGCACCTCGGTCTCGCGAGTGATGCGTGTGACCGGCTCGGAATCGGAGCGGTCCCGCGCGGCCCGCCCGCGCGCCGGCGTCTGGACCGCCTTCCGGCTGTCGCCGCGGCCGCGGTTCTGCATGCTGCGCGGCATGGCCGCCGGCTGTCCGCCGCGGCGCCCTGACTTCGAGCCGCCCGCGCTACCGCGCGCCGCCCGCGGCGAAGATGCGCTCTTGCGTGACTTGGCCATGTATCCTCTCGCTTATGCCGGCCTGACGAGGCTCAGCATCCGGCGAACCTCCACCACCAGATCATCAGGCAGGCACGGTTTGGTCACGAACGAATCGCAGCCGGCCTTCTTGGCGCCTTCGGACGCACCGGCCAGCGCGTGACCGGTGAGCGCCACCACGGGAATCTGCCGGGTGCGCTCGTCCGCCTTGAGCTGCCGCGTCGCTTCCCAGCCGTCCATGCCGGGGAGCGAGAGATCCATCAGGATCAGGTCGGGCATCAGCGTAAACGCCTGGTCGAGCGCCTCGTTGCCGTTGCGTGCCTCGGCGACGCGGAAACCGCAGAAGCGGAGATATTCCGCATACATCTCGCGGGCGTCCTCGTAATCGTCCACAACAAGAATTAACGGACCCTGTTCTGTACTCATTGAGGTGTTTCCACGGGAATCGTCAGAGTAAAGCTCGACCCCTGCCCCACGCTGCTGTGGAGTGTAATGCGCCCTCCCAGCGCAGTGGCGAGCCGCCGACAGATTGCCAGGCCGAGGCCGGTGCCGCCGTATTGCCGCGACGGCGAATCATCGACCTGGCGGAAGTCCTCGAAGATGCGTTCATGGTGCTCCGGCGCGATGCCGATGCCGGTGTCGGTGACGACGATCGACGCGCTCCGCGTCTCGGGATCGAACTGCACCGTCAGCTCGATTGTGCCCTGGTGCGTGAACTTCAGCGCGTTGCTCAGGAGGTTGACGACGATCTGCTTCACCTTCTGGCGGTCGCTGAAGACCAGCGGCACTTCCGGGGACAGGTGGGGCGTCACGGTCAGCTTCGAGCGGGCGATCACCGCTTCGAGCTCCGCCATCACCTCGGGCACCAGCTCGTTGAGGTTGAACTCGCTCAGCTGCATCGGCATCTTGCCCGCCTCGATGCGGGTGATGTCGAGGATTTCGTTGATGATGGTGAGCAGGTGCTTGCCGTTCGAGTCGATCCGCTGCAGCTGCCGCTTGACCGCGGGCAGCAGGTCGCCGGCCACGCCCTGCAGCAGCATGTGCGTGTAGCCGAGGATCGCGTTCAGCGGCGTCCGAAACTCGTGCGACATGTTCGCCAGGAACTGCGACTTCAGCCGCGAGGCCTGTTCCAGCTCGATCGCCTGGCGGCGGAGCAGCTCGTTCTGCGTCGCCAGTTCGGCGGTCGCCGCCTGGACGCGTCCCTGCAGTTCGTCGGACGCCAGCTTCAACTGTTCGTAGAGCCGGGCGCGCTCGAGCGCTTCGCGGCGATCGTGCAGGATGGTGACGACCGCCGTCAGCTCGCCCGATTCGGTCAGCACCTTACCGGCAATCGCTTCAACCGGGATCGGCTCGGCGCTGTTGGGATTGACCAGGCCGATTTCCCCGCGGCGGATCTCGCCCGGGCCGGTCTCGCCGAGCAGCAGGCCGGAAATGAACGACGAGAAGTGCGCGTCGTTCGACTGCACGCTCCGCTCGGCACTGTCGGGCGCGTCGGGCGAGACGGTGAAGAGCTCCTCCGCCGGCGCGTTCATCAGCACGGTCTCGCCGATCGGGTCGGTCACGATGATCGGGTCCGCCACCGAGTCGATGATCAGGTTGAGGCGGTCGCGCTCGGCACGGGCGGCCGCTTCGAGCACGCGCAGCCGCTGGTAGTTCTCCTCGATCTGCTCGGTCGCGCGGCGCAGGTCGGTGATGTTGCGCAGTACCGAGACGATCCCGGTGCCTTCGCGCGGGTCTTCGACCGTGGTGCTGAGCACCTCGAACAGCAGGTCGGAGCCGTCGCTCGGATCGACCAGCAGCAGCTCGCGCGCCGCCGCGGGCGATTCGACCGCGGTTCGCGACAGCGCCGCCGAAAACAGCATGTTGTTCAACTCGACCGCGCGCCGGCGGCCTTCGCTCTCCTCTTCGGAGGCGGCAAACAGCTTCTCGGCGCGCGCGTTGGCGACGATCAGGCGTCCCTCGGTGTCGGTGAGGAGAATCGGGTCGGTGACGGAGTTGATGATGGTGAAGAACAGCGCGCGCTCGCGCCGCAGCTTCCGGACGTCCTCGCTGAGGCTGCCGCGCCCGCGAATCTGCTCGACTTTCTGGCCGAGCACCGTCGCGAGCCAGCTGATGTCGGCGGTCGAACCGGTCCAGGGGCGGAGCAGCAGCAGTCCCAGCGCTTCACCGTCGTCCTGGGTACCACGCAGCGGAATGGCCGTGAACGGTCCGGCGCCCAGCGGCGTCGTCGGCGTGACCCGCCCCACGTGGCCGTTGACCTTGCCGGGACGGAAGACGACCGGTGTCGACGCGGTGAGGGTGGCGACGAGCGGATCACGTGAGTCGGTGAGCGGCCAGGTGAAGAGATCGACCTCGTGGCTGGGCACGCCGTACCCGGCGAGGCCGGTCAGCACGCCGCCTTCGCTGTCGACGGCGAGGCAGACCGACCGCTTCACACCGGCGTAGCGCCCGAGCCATTCGAGGCTGGCCTGGGCGCAGCCGGCAACGTCTTCGTTGTGAACGAGATAGTACTCCAGGAGCTCGAGCCGCGACGCATCCGGCGCCGCCGTCGTCGCGCGCGACAAGGTCCTCGCCTGCAGCGACGTCATTGCTTACCTGCCATGGATCCCCGGGGGTCGTGCAGATGCGTCCCTACTGCCGCGTGCGCCGTCGCGCGGCGGGCGCGCGCCCGGTGGTCGTCGTTCCACTCTCGATCTGGGCGCGCAACGCCACGTTCTCGGCGGCGAGCTCGTCGTACGGACGCGGCGCCTCGATCGTGGGACGGGCAGCCACCGCCGACCCGCCGATCGCGTCTGCGTACTTCAGATAGGTGTCGATCGACGCCACGACGACGCGCGCCTCGACGGTGATCAGGTCGATCCCGACGAGTGACACGCGCACCCAGGCGTCGATGACGATGCCCTTGTCCAGGACGCGGTCGAGGACGTCGATAAGACTGCTGCCACCTGCTGCACGTTCAACGGCCATGAATGCTCCTTGATTGCTCGTGGCCCGCGCCCGCCGCGCGCGGGGTCAGCGCTCGCGACGGCGGCGCCCGGTGGACCGCGTCAGCGACGCGACCCGCCTTTCGAGCAGCCGCAGCTGCTCCCGCAGTTCGAGGTTCTCCTGCAGCACTTCCCCGCGGCCCGGCGAGAGGTGCCGATCGTATTTCCACCAGTCGAGCCCGATCTGCTCTGCCTTGTCGATCGAACAGATCATCAGGCGGATGCGGATCGTCAGCAGCTCGACTTCGGCCAGCGAGACCTTGATATCGCCGGCGACGACGAGCCCCTTGTCGAGTACCGCGATCGAGAATGTCGACGAGCCCGGCGCTGTGGCCCCGGTAAGGACCGGCGAGTTCGTTCGCCATCAGCGATGCGCCTCCGCGGCCCTCTCGTCAATCTCAGCAGCGCATGCACAAGCGCTCAAGCATGTGCGGCGGCGGGCGGGCGGGAACGCGATCCGCGTCGCGCGCTGGCAGACTTGTGTGAACGGGTACACCATCAGTCCGGACACTCCACTAGAGATGTGCGCGCTTGAGTGACACGGCCCGGTCACCCGGCCATGCGGTCTGTGGTGCGACGCGAAGCTCGCGCGAACGTCGCAGTATAGATCGCGGATGGGGCTTAGCCGCAACGTCCGAACTCCATTTCGGCGTGAACAAATGCGAAACCAGCTCAGCTATGAGAGGATTGGCCGATCTTTCGCGATGCCGCGCCGACATTTAGACTGCACTTTCGCGCATGAGCCACGAGTTCGCTCCGGCAGTCGTGGCGATCATCACGGAGCACGTCCGCACGCTCGCCCAGCTTAGCTGTTGTCCGTTACGGTACCGTCCTGACACGGCGGAGCTGCGCGACCGCGCCGAGGCGTGCGCAGCCGCCTTCCGGGCGCGGCCGCTCGACCGCGCCCAGTTGCTGCTCTGGAACTGCATCGGTTTTTCCGGACTCGCATTGAACACCCTGCTCGTCTTCGTCGACTTCGCGTTGATGACCGGAACCGACCTTTCTCTTCTCCGCGCGGGCGTCGGGCCTTTTCTTCCTCCGCTTCTGGAGCGAAAGCCACGACCGGCTGTTTGCGTTCTTCGGCGCGGCGTTCTGGGTGCTCGCGCTGTCGTCGGCGCTGCTCGCGCTGGTCAACCCGTCGGACGAAGCGCGCGCCCGTACATCTACGCGATCCGGCTCGTCGCCTTCCTGCTCATGATCGTCGGAATGGTCGATAAGAACCGCAGCACGATAAGAACCGCAGCAGCAGGGTATGATCAGCGCGAATGGCGACGGCTCCGTCGTTTGACATCACCTCCACCGTCGATCTCCAGGAGGTCGACAACGCGCTGAACCAGGCGCGTAAGGAAGTCGCGCAGCGCTACGACTTCAAGGGCTCCAAGGCATCGATTGAGTTCGACGCGAAAGAGTCGAAGCTGGTGCTCGTGGCCGATGACGACTTCAAGCTGAACGCGCTCTGGGAAATCGTGCAGACGCGGCTCGTCCGGCGGAATGTTCCGACCAAGAACCTGACCCGGGGCACCGTGCAGCCGGCGGCCAACACCACGGTGCGTCAGGAGATCGCGCTGCAACAGGGCATCCCCACCGAGAAAGCGCGCGACATCATCAAGTTCATCAAGGACGCCAAGCTGAAGAAGGTGCAGGCCTCCATCCAGGGCGACCAGTTGCGGATCACGTCGCCGTCGAAGGATGAACTGCAGGACGTGATGCGACTGCTGCGCGACCAGGACTTCGGTGTCGCGCTGCAGTTCGGCAACTACCGCGGGTAGGCGGACCTCACCGACAGGCGACCTGAAGGTCCGCCTCTACTTCTTTTTCTTTTCTTCCCAGGTCACTTCGGTCTCGCCGCCGGGCTTCAGCAGCAGGATGGCATTGGCGATCCGATCGGTGCGCACGCTGTACGGCAGCGCGGTCTCGTAGACCAGCTCCTTGGCAGCCGCGCTGCGCAGTTCGAACTTGATCCCGGAGCGCCGCAGGATCGCCTCGACGTCAGGGCGGACCTCCGCCGGCTCGGGGGCGGTGATCTTCAGCTCGAACGTCTTCCGTTGTTCGGGCTCGAGCGACTCGACGATCCACAGCACCGCCAGGACGAAGAACGTGGCGAACACGGCCAGCCCGTACAGGCTGACGCCACTCGCCAGACCCATCGTCAGGCACGCCAGCATCACCACCGCGTCCTTCGGGTCGTCAATCTTCGCCCGGTAGCGGATCAGGCTCGCCACGCCGACAATGCCGAAGGCGCGGGCGAGGCTGCTGCCGACGATCAGCATCACCACCGCGCCGACGATGGCGAGGATGATCTGCGTCTGGATGACGGGCGCCGACCGGGGCGGGGTGCCGCGCCGTCGCGGACGAAAGGCCAGTGCCGCACCAAGCGCGGTCGCGAACGGCAGCGTCACCAGGGCATTGGCCACCATCATCGCGTGCGTTTCGAGAATGTCGGGGATGTAGCCGGTGAATTCGGGCGGTAACGGTTGCTCCTGCATCAGCGTCGCTCGTCGTCTGTGACCACACGGCGGTCGACGCGAAGTGCGAGGCCGTCGGCAATCTTCTCTTTGATCCTGGTGATATAGCGCTCGGCCCGCGGGGCCGCGTAATTCCCGGCGCGGAAGGCGTCGCGCCACTGCGCATCGGTCAGCCGCGACAGCTGCTGCGCCGCCCACTGCACGTCGGCCGGGCCGATCATCGACAACAGCTCCTGGTGGCGGCCGTCGTAATCGAACTCGACGCCCGAGGCAGAGACCGCCGTGATGAAGGCGTGCTCCTCGAAGCCCTCGAGCCAGCTGCGCCGCGGATAGAGCTTGCCGGTTTCGCCGAGCGCGGCGCCGAGGTCGCGCACGACGAACCAGGTTCCCGCGCGGATCGCCGGTGCGGACGCGAGCGGCGCCACCTCATAAATGCTGTTGTTGCTGTTCTTGAGATCGGTGCTGTTCAAAATCAGTAGGACGACGAGCAACCCTTTCAACTCACGGGTACCGCTGAAGGGATTGTCCGCCCAATACCAAACGTCCGGTAGACGTTTGAGTTCGGCGAGCTTCGGGCGAAAGCGGGCTTCGCTTTCCTTCCGTTCGACAGCGGGCGAGGCGTCATCTTTCTGGCGAAGTGTCCACGACGGAAGGTAGTAGACCGGTGGCTGATGGTAGCCGAGTCCCCACAGGATGCGGGAGACGACGACCTCGGTCTGCGCCTCCGGTCCAATCTTTGCGCTCCACTCGATGCCATCGGGGCTCGTCACATCGTAGCTGACACTGAACCCGGTCACGTCCTTCGACACAAGGGCATACGCGGCATCCGCGGGAGGCGCATACCGGGGTCCGCCCATGCCCCAGAACAGATCTCGCGGTGAATCCCCGGGATCGACCCGGAGTTCCGCCAGCTGCGCAGCTGTGAGCGGCGCCCGCGGCGTGACCACAACGGTGCGTCCGCCGCACGCGGTCGAGACGGCAGTAAGCAGGAACATCACGGCCGAGGTTGCCCGAATGGACATTCTGCGCTCTCGCTGAGCAAGGTCCGCGCCGCATGAGGCCAGCGGCATCGGGGTTGCGTTCTCGCAACCTCGACCGAAATGCCTGCCCCGATTCCGGCCGCCACGTATCGCCTTCAGTTCAACAAGGCCTTCACCTTCGATGCGGCGACGGGCATCGTCGACTACCTCGACGCACTCGGGATTTCGCATGCGTATGCCTCGAGCTATCTGTGCGCGGTGCCCGGCAGCATGCACGGCTACGACGTCACCGATCCAGCGCGGCTCAATCCAGAGATCGGAGACGAGCAGACGTACCAGCGCTGGATCGAGGCTCTTCGTGCGCACGACATGGGGCACATCCTCGATCTCGTGCCGAACCACATGGGGATCGCGCTATCGGCCAACCCGTGGTGGCAGGACGTGCTTGAGAACGGACCGAGCTCACCCTACGCGCCGATCTTCGACATCGACTGGCACCCGCTCAAGCCGCAACTGGAGAACAAGGTGCTGCTGCCCATTCTTGGCGACAGCTACGGCGTGGTGCTCGAGCGGCAGGAGATCCAGCTCGAGTACGCGCACGGCGGCTTATGTGTCCGCTATTTCGACTACACCTTGCCAGTTTCACCCGGGACCTACGACCAGGTGTTGGGCAGACGAGCGGCGCCGCTTATCGAGGAGATCGGAACCGAGAGCGAGGCCGGGATCGAGTTCCTGAGCATCCTGAGCGCCATTCGACGGCTGCCCGGACCGGACGTGCAGGACCCCGATCGTCGGATGGAACGATCCCGGGAAAAGGAAGTCATCAAGCAGCGTCTTGCCGCCCTGACCGCGGCGTCACCCCCTGTGCTTGCCCACATCGGCCGCGCCGTGGAGGCCTTCAACGGCCGAAAGGGCGACCCGCGAAGTTTTGACCAGCTCGACGCGCTGCTGTCGGCACAGGCCTACCGGCTCGCGTACTGGCGGGTCGCGGGAGAGGAAATCAATTACCGCCGCTTCTTCGACATCAACGAGCTGGCCGCGATCCGCATGGAGGACCCGGCGGTGTTCGAGCGGGTGCACGCGTTCGTCTTCGATCTCCTGCGCCGCGGACTGGTTGACGGGTTCCGCGTCGATCACGTGGACGGCCTTTACGATCCGGGCGGTACTGGAGCGGCTGCAGTTGCGAGCCAGGGAGATTGCGCCGGACACGTATTCGGACATGCGCCGCTTTTACGTCACCGTCGAGAAGATTCTCGGGTTTGAGGAAGAGCTACCGAAGTGGCCGGTGGAGGGCACCACCGGCTACGACTTCATGGTCCTGCTGAACGGCCTGTTCGTGGACTCACCGAACGAAGGCGCGATCAATACCGTCTACGAACGCTTTACCAGGATGCGCACGCCGTTTCGGGAGATCGCGTACCGCGGCAAACAGCTCGTGCTCCGGGTCAGCATGGCGGGCGAATTGAACGTGCTCGCCCACGGCCTCAACCGCTTCTCCGAACGCAACCGCCACTCCCGCGACTTCACACTCAACAGCCTGGCGTACGCGATGCGGGAAATCATCGCCTGCTTCCCCGTCTACCGAACCTATGTCAACGAGCGCGAGCCGGTCAGCGCCCGCGATCGCGAGTTCATTGAGCACGCCGTACTCAAGGCCCGGCGCCGGAATCCCGGCCGCCCCGGGCTGGTCTTCGAGTTTGTGGGGGCGCTGCTGCTCAAGCAGGCCGGCTTCATTCCGGAAGACGAGCGCGGCGAACACATGCGGTTCGTCGCCAAGTTCCAGCAGGTCACGAGCCCGGTCACAGCCAAGGGCATCGAAGACACCGCGCTGTATATCTACAACCGTCTCGTCTCGCTCAACGAGGTGGGAGGCGAGCCTGATCGCTTCGGCATCGTGCCCGAGGCGCTCCACGCGCGGCTGACCGAGCGGGCGGCCCGCTGGCCGCACGGGCTCTCACCCACCTCGACCCACGACACCAAACGCGGTGAAGACGTGCGCGCCCGCATCAACGTGCTTTCAGAGCTGCCGGGCGCGTGGAAGCAGGCGGCGTCACGCTGGGCGCGCGCCAATCGCAAAGGACGCTCGATTGTGGACGGACAGTCCTACCCGAGCCGCAACGAGGAATATCTCTTTTACCAGACGCTCATCGGCACGTGGCCGTTTGAGACCATGACGGCGGATCAGGAAGAGGAGTACTGTGGCCGCATCACCGCGTACATGCAGAAAGCCATGCGGGAAGCCAAGCTGTTCACCAGCTGGCTCAATCCGAGCGATGCGCACGAGAAGGCGATGACGCGCTTCGTGGAGACGGCGCTGGCCCCGGACAACGACGTGTTCCGTGCGGATTTCCTCGAACTCGCCCGGCGCGTGGCGCAGTGCGGCATCTACAATTCGCTGGCCCAGCTGGCCGTCAAGATCGGTGCGCCCGGCGTCCCCGACTTTTACCAGGGCACCGAGCTCTGGGATTTCAGCCTCGTGGACCCGGATAACCGCCGGCCGGTCGATTACCAGCGCCGGCGGTCATTGCTCGGTGACTTGGAGGACGCCGTGAACGAACGCGGGCAGGCGGCCGTGGCGGAGGCCCTCGCCGCGATGCCACAGGACGATTGCATGAAGCTCTACGCCAGCAGCACCCTTTTGCGCTTCCGGCGCTCGCACCTGGATTTGTTCCAGCGCGGCGCCTATCACGCGCTTGCCACCAGCGGCACCAGGCGGGAGCACGTATTTGCCTTCGCGCGCACCTATGACGGGCAGTCGGTCGCCGTCGCCGTGCCGCGGCTGACGGCCACACTCGTGCCGGACGGCGACACTCCCCTGCTCGGGGCGCATGCCTGGGGCGACACCGTCATTGACGTGCCCGGCGGCGGCCCTGCATCCTACCGCCACGTGCTGACGGGGGCGACCGTGTGCGCACGCGAGTGCGAGGGACGACGCGTGTTCCGGGCGGCGGACGTCTTCGCGGGCTTTCCGATCGCGTTCATGGAATCGCGCTGAATGGGGTGGACGATTATCGCGGTCGCCTTCGTCATCTGGCTGACCCTCGTCATTCTCTTTACCCCCCGCATCGACTACCGGGTCAGTTCACCGCTCCGGCCCGACAGCGACGAGTTCCTCCACGTGATCCAGATGACGTGCCAGGCCGCCGTGTTCGGCCAGAACCGGGTCGAGGTCCTGACCAATGGCGCGCAGTTCTATCCCGCGATGCGCGACGCCATCCTGAAGGCGACCGGGTCGGTGAACATGGAGGCTTACATCTTCCAGCCCGGCAACGCCGCCGACATGCTGATCGACGCGATGGTGGCGCGCGCCCGCGACGGCGTGGCCGTGCGCCTCGTGCTCGATGCCCTTGGCAGCTTCGGCATGCGCGGCGCCGCGCTCCGGCGCCTGCGGGAGGCCGGCGCGGAGGTCCGGTTCTACCAGCCGCTGCGCTGGTATCGACTGCACCGGCTGAATAACCGCACCCACCGCGAGTTGCTCATCGTCGACGGCCGCGTCGCCTTCTGCGGCGGCGCCGGTGTCGCCGACTGGTGGTACCAACCGGGCCGCCGGCGCCTGCGCCGGCACGTCCCTGCCTGGCGCGATACCTCGGTGCGCATCGAAGGGCCGATCGTCGCGCCGCTCCAGGGGGTCTTTGCGGAAAACTGGCTGGAATGCGGCGGCGAGGTCCTGACCGCGATGCGCGACTGGCCCCAGCTCGAGCCGGCGGGCGCCGCGGAGGCCATGCTGGTCAAGAGCTCTCCGGCCGACCGCGCCACGACATCCCGCGTGGTGTTCCAGATGCTAATCGACGGCGCGGTTTCGGAGATCGACATCAACACCCCGTATTTCCTGCCCGACCGGTCGCTTCGCCGTTCGCTGGTCCGCGCCGCGCGCCGGGGCGTCCGCGTTCGCGTGATCGTGCCCGGACCGCACAGCGATCAGCGGCTCGTCCGTCTCGCCAGCCGGCGTATGTACGGGGAACTGCTGGAAGGCGGCATCCGCCTGTTCGAGTACCGCCCTGCCATGACGCATGTAAAGGCGCTGATGGTGGACGGCACCTGGGCCGTGATCGGGACCACCAACATCGACAATCGGTCGTTCGAGCACAACGACGAGGTCAACGTGGCGTTCCGGGAGGCGGCGGCGACCGCGCGCCTGCAGCGCGACTTCGAGTCGGATCTTGCCGCCTCCGACGAGGTCACGGTCGCCAGCTGGCAGGGACGGTCATCGCTCGAAAAGATGATCGGCCCGATCTGCTGGATTCTGGAGCGCCAGCAGTAGGCGACAGTCACGGCCCGCCGAGGATTTCGAGTTTCAGCGACATCAAGACGTTCGATCCGCGTGGCGCGCGCGTTTACTTCAATGAAGGGATGTGGATTCGAGACGAAGACGGTTGGCACCGTCGTTGCTCCGCAGCCCATGCAGGAGGAAACGTGAAACGCCGCACCATCGCCTGGACCTGTTTGACCGCTCTTCTCGCAATCTCTGGAGCCACCCGCGGCGATGCGCGCGACGTCGTCGAAATCCGCCTCCACGGCCGTTACTTCATCGAGCCCGCGACCATCCGCATCCTCGTCGCCGTCGAGCCGGACGCTGAAAACCGCGCGCTACTGATCGAAGCGGACGGCGACCAGCTGTATCGCTCGAGCGAGCTGTCGCTGACCGGCGCCACCGATAAGCGGCTGCACAGCATAGAGTTCCGGAACCTGCCGGCCGGTGCCTACACGCTCCGCGCCCAGGTGCGATCGGCCCACGACATTCGGGGATCCGCTTCGCAGGACCTGGTGGTCACCGGCTCCGGCGCGCAGTAACGGACTTCGACCCCCGGAGACCTCGAGGCCGCCGGTTTACCGGTATGCCGGTATACGGCAACCGGTAGCCGGCGCCTCCCGATTTTGAAATCGGCGTGCGGTTATTGAGATTTGTCGATCGCGAGCGTCCACTCCGCGATCTGTTCTTCCGTCATCGACCCGCGCGGTGCCATTCGCGCGTCCTCGTAGCCCCACTCATCCACGTCGACAAGGTATTGCGCCCGTGAGAGCAGCGTGCCCTGGCAGACCTTGCTGTCGCGTGTGGGCACGTCAAGTTCGGCCAGCAGCCGGTTCACCAGGTCCTTGATGACGGCCGACGGCACCAGGGCGCGCTCGCCGGGATAAATGAACCCGAACAGGATGAGATGGCTGAGCAGCACCCGCCAGTGCGGTCCGAAGCGGCGCAGCAGCCGATCCCAGTTGAGCAGGCCGCTGCAGTGACGCAGCAGGTGCGCGACATCCGCGCCGTCGAAGCGCTCGCGCTCCATGATCAGGCTCTTCGACCAGATCATTTCCTCGGCGGGCGTCAATTGCACCGGCACGCCCAGTACTTCCTCGTTCACGGCGTGCGCGAACCATTCGTCGTCCACATCCGCGATGCCGTTGCCGGAACTGAAGATCACGTCGATGAACTTGTCGCCATGGTGCGCTTTGGCGAGCCAGTGCGTGAATGCGACCTCGGTCCTGAACCCGGAGCGCGTCAGCACGTCGAGCACACGCTGCACGTCGCGCGGCCGCACGAAGATGTCGAAGTCCTTGGTGGTGCGGGAGATTCCTGCGTAGGACCGGAACGCGTATGTGCCGCCGACCGTGTACGGCACGCCATTCCGATTCAGCATTTCGAGGGCGGTGCGGTACAGCTCCGCCTTGTCTGGCGTGGTGAGCGGCGGGGCCGAATCGGTGACTGACATGGGTGGGCCCTGAGGGTGCAGGAATCAGGCCGTCTTGACCAACGGCTCGGCGAGCGGCCCCGACGGGGGCAGGCCTGCCGGAGGCTCCGGTTCGGCCTGAAGTGGAAGATCGACGATCACGTAGGGCGCGCGTTCGGGGTAGAGGCGAGTCAGCAGTGGCATCGCCACGTTGTAGACAGCGATACCGGTCGAGGTACGCCCCTCGGCGCTGCCGCGATGGGCGTGCCCGTGGAATACGGCACTGACCCGATACCGGTTAATGGGTTCCTCGAGACGGCTCGATCCGAGGTAGGGAAATATCTCGAGCGGCTCGCCTTCGACAGTGCCGCGGATCGGCGAGTAATGCAGCAGCGCGATCCGTTGATGCGTGCGGAGACGCGCGAGCGCGGCCTCCAGTTTCAACGCCTCGTCCACCGCCTCCTGGACGAACAGTTTGATCGTGTGTTCCCCCCACGGACCAAGCGCGCCGCGGCCGAATCCGCCGGCGAAGCCTTTGACCCCGGCAAAGCCCACACCCTCGATCTCGGTGGCTTCGCCGTCGAGCACCGTGACGCCCGCGTCGGCGAGAATCTGCCGGATCTCGTGCTGCTTCCCCGATTCGAAGTCGTGGTTGCCGAGCACGGCAATGACGGGAATCTTGACGGCCGTGGTCAGCTCACGCGCAAGCACGCGCGCTTCGTCCGGCAGCCCATAGTCGGTGAAGTCACCACAGATGGCCAGCACATCCGCGCTGCCGCTGATTTGGGAAAAGAGCGGCTGAAATGTGCCGTGCGAGTGCCGCGAGACGTGAATGTCGCCGATGGCGGCAACCCTGAGGTGTGTGCGTATCGAAGTCATCCGTTTATGGCCGGGTCCGCTGAGCTTGCTCGAGCGGAACCCGGCCTACGGGGCGATTCAAAGGAAGGGCCAGCACGCGCCCCATCCGTTGGGAATTTGCTAGACCTGCGGACGAGCCTGACGCTGTTGCTGCCGCTGCTGCAGGCGCTGCTGTTGCTGTTGCGCCCGCTCTTTCGCCCGCGCCTCTTGATCGGCGCGGAGCTGCTGCAGCCGCTGCTGCTGATCGGCGCTGAGCAAGGCGTAGACGTCGGCCTGCAGCCGCGCTTCCGCGACCGCGAGATCCGCCTCCACTTCAGCGAGCTCCTTCATCGCCGCCCGGACCTGCGATTCGTTGAAGGGAGCGGCCTCGATCGCCTTCCGCCGCGCGTCCTGCGCCGCGCGCATCCGGTCCATGAGCGCGCGCATCTGGTCGCGGTTCTGCTGCGTGAGTTGCCGCACCTGCTCCCGCTGCGCGTCGGTCAGATCCAGCGCCCTCAGCGAAAGGCCAACGCCGGGACCGCCAGGACCGAAACCAGGCCCGCGTCCGCGGGGGCCGCCCGGCTGCTGATCCTGCGCATAAACAAGGGCGCCGCCTGCCAGTGCGGCGACCAGCGCGCTCACGCCCACAATACGAAGATGACGAACCATTGGTACTCCTCCAGTCATACGGGTCTCTCTCATTTGACGACAGGCGCCGCTTCCGGTCTGTGACAATTCGGTGAAACCTGCGCCGGGCCGCCGGAGCCGCCGCAGCACGCGGGGTACACTCAATTACGAAATCGTGGAAGCCGATGTTTCACCCCGGGCCTCCGTGCTCGTCGTCGAAGACGAGACCAACATCCGCGAGCTCGTGTGCCTCCACTTCGGACTCGAGCGGCTTCGCTGCGTGGAGGCGGCTGACGGCACCGCGGGGTTGAAGCTCGCCCGCGAACAGAAGTTCGATCTGGTCGTGCTCGATCTCATGCTGCCGGGTCTCGACGGCGTGAGTGTCTGCCGCGCCATCCGCAAGGAATCCCGCAACACCGACGTCCCGATCCTCATGCTCACGGCGCGCCGCGAGGAGACCGACAAGGTCATCGGCCTCGACAGCGGCGCCGACGACTACCTGACGAAGCCATTCGGCATCCGCGAACTGATGGCACGCGTGCGCGCGCTACTCCGGCGGGGCCGCTCGGCGGCCGCGGACGGTGACCGCGCGCTCGTCTACAAGCACATCGAGGTGGATCCGTCGCGGCGCCGCGTCCTGCTCGAAGGCAGGGACGTCGATCTCACCACCAACGAGTTCTCCCTGCTGCACGTTCTGCTGTCGAACGCCGGCATCGTCTTCAGCCGGGAAGCATTGCTGCAGCGGGTGTGGAAGGACGAAGCCTTTGTCACCGTGCGCAGCGTGGATACGCTGGTGAAGCGGCTGCGGAAGAAGATCGAACGCGATCCCTCCGAGCCGACAGTGATCCTCACCGTGTGGGGCGCCGGATACAAGGCCGCCGATGTCTAATCCGCGGTGGTACCGCAGCCTGTACTGGCGTATCGGCCTGGGTCTCCTCGCGTTCATGGCCTTGATGCTCGTCGCGCAGGGGGCGCTCTTTCTCTGGACGACCGAGCGGATTGCCGGGTCGATGCCGGCGAACAGTCCCCAGCGGTTGGCCGATCTGGTCGCCTCGGATATCAGCGCCGCGCTCGCCGACGACCCCCGGCTCGATCTCGAGCAGTACGTGGACGAGCACTACGGCAACGTCTTCCAGGCGTTCGTCGTAGTCATGCGCGACGGACGCACGATATCGAATCACGATGATGTGTCGCAGGAGGTGCACGACGAATTGCGCCGCGATGCCGAGCGGCGCTGGCTCGGTCCGCCGCGCCGGTTTCCGCGAGGGTTCAACCCGGGACAAGACGCACGGGGCCAATTCAATCCTCCGGACCGGCCCTTCGATCCAGGACAGCGCGGGTTCGATCCAGGCCAGCGGGGGAATGATCCGGGCGGGCGCAGCCGCGGCCTGCGCGGACGTGTGGGGATGCCGCCAGGACGCGGCAACATTGCCCCAATCATGCTGAACGCCGACGTCGCCGGCGATGTCGTCGTGCTGCCAGGGGGACCGCCGTTCTCGCGCATCGCCCGCGAACTGGGTCCGACGATGGGCGTGGTCGGCGGCGCCGTGCTGGCGATCGGCGCAGCGCTCATTGCCTTCGTCGTATTCGGCCCTGTGCGCCGGCGGCTCTACGCGGTGCAGGACGCGACCGAGCAACTCGGGAAAGGCGACCTCGGCGCTCGCGCACCGGAACATGGCGGCGACGAAGTCGCAGCGCTCGCCCGGTCGTTCAATCGCATGGCCGAGGAACTGCGAAGCCGCGCCGAGAAGCTCCAGGTCTCGGACCGGGTGAGGCGCCAGCTCCTGGCCGACGTCTCCCACGAGCTCAATACACCGCTGACGGCGATGCGCGGCTACATCGAAACGCTGTCGATGCCGGACCTGGCGATCGACACGCCGACGCGGCAGCGCTACGTCAACATCGTGATGGAAGAGACGCAGCGGCTCGAGCGGATCATCGGCGACCTTCTCGATCTCGCGCGGCTCGAGGGCGGCGGAACCGCCATGCGCCAGTCGAGAGTGGACGTGCCGGCGCTGTTCGAGCGCGTCGCCGCGCGCCACGAGCGCGACCTCCAGGAGCGCCGCATCGAGCTGGTCCAGCAGATCGATCGCGACGCCGCGACGCTGATTGGCGATCCGGACCGGCTCGAACAGGCGATCCAGAACCTGGCGGCCAACGCGCTCCGCCACACGCCCGAGGGCGGAACCCTGACGCTCGTCGCCGCGCGCAGCGGAGAGGGGCTGAAGCTCAGCGTGCGTGACAGCGGTGCCGGCATCGCGCCGGAACAGCTGCCCCACATCTTCGACCGGTTCTACAAGGGTGATGCGTCGCGGAAATCAGCGGGCGGGAGCGGCCTGGGTCTCTCTATCGTGAAGGCGATCGTCGAACGCCACGGCGGGACGATTACCGCGCGGAACGAGGGGGGAGCCGTCTTCGAAATCCTGCTCCCCGCGTCGAGTACGTAGCCGGGTCCGCGCCCTGAGCTTGTCGAAGGGCGCGGAACCCGGCCTACTTCTTCTTCGCGGAACCCGGCCTACTTCTTCGGCACGTACGGCGCCGGCCGGTTGAATCTCGCCGCTTCGATCTGGACGTTCGGCCGAATCTGCTTGAACGTGTAGATGTTCTGACCGTCCGTCCACGTCAGCACCACGTGATGAGGCAGCTTCACGCCGTTGACGTCGCGATAATCGGAGTAGTCGACCTGCGTCGGCACGATGCCGACCGCGGTCCGGTTCCAGCGGACGACGCGGGTCAGGAGACCGGAGTCGGCGTCAAAGTAGAAATTGACCGGCAGCGCGTTCGGATTGGTGCCCTGGAGAATCGTCGTCGACTTTCCGTCGAGCAAGGTACCGCTGACCTGCCAGTTCGCGTACGCCTTCTGGATGCCGGCAGGGAACTGCACCAGCGCCTCGAGCTGAGCGCCTTCAAGATTGCCGCCGGTCAATTGCAGCAGCGGCATCGGCCGCCAGCCTTCCGCGGCCCAGGCCTGGGTGCCGTCAAAGGCCTTGATGGCGTCGCCGTCCTGCATGTGCACGACCTGCGTGCGCTGGTTCGGCGCCTTGGCGTACACATCGACCGCGATCGCGCTGCCGCCGGTGTTGAATCCTTCATACGTGCCGGTCGCAACGTAGCTGGTCAGCGCGGCGAGGCGCTGCGCGCCGCCCAGCGCGGTGACGTACTTGTTGAACACCTGCTCGACCGTGTTCCGGGTGTCCGGGAAAATCGTCATCGCGTTCGGGTCGTCCATCAGCTCGCCGTACTGGATCGCGAGGCTGGGGATGTTGCCCGGGCGGTCTTGCCCGCGGTGGCAGGTAAAACAGCTCATCCTCGGCTGGCCGCCGAAGTGACTGCTTGTTGATCGCCTGCATCATCACGATCATCTGGCGCGCCCGCTGAATCTGCGGCGTCGCAATCGCGAAGGCGGCGCGGTCGTTGTAGAGCTGCGAGGAATGGCAGCTCGCGCAGTCGTAGCCGAGCGACGCGGCGAACATGCCCATGGTGTCCATGAACTCGTCGACCGGAATGCCCTTCAGCACCTGGATGTTCTTGAAGTAGTTCTCCGACATCAGCGGCCCCTGCGGAGCCGGTGCCTGCCGGGCGGCGGCGACTGCGCCGAGCACGCACACGTTCATGATGACCAGCGCGCCGAACCACGCGCGCCTCCGTCCGAACCTCATTGGCGTTTCCCTTTCGTTGTGCACGAGGAATTCAAATCTACCACGTTGGAGGAAGCGGAGGGGACGGAGCCACGGGTTCACAGGAGGCGCAGAGCAACGGAGGACGCACGGTGCTCGATCGCGCGGGGCCTGCCGTGTCGTCAGCGCAAGCGCCGGCAACGCCGGCCTTCGGCCGGCACATGGATAGAGCAAGGGCGCGACGACAAGCCGGATCGCAATCACCAACCGGTTTGTCGTCACGCCCTTGCTCTATCCATGCCGCAGCGAAGCGCGGTCGCCGGCGTTCCGTGCAATTCTCCGTGGCTCCGTGTCTCCTGTGAACCCGTGCCTCCGCAACCTCCGGTATCTACCCACCTTCAGTAACGCCGCGGGGCGCAGGTGTGCGTGGACGCGGAAACGTTTTCATCCTGCCGATGTACTCCGGGTACATCGTCTCGGCGCCGCCGAGCCGTGGCTGATACGGCGTGACGTATCGATCCGCCAGATCCGGGTTCAGTCCCGGGAGCGGACTCTTCCCGGGAAGAAAATGCCGGACCTCGCCGCGCGGCACGGCCGTCTCGGTGGCGTCTTCACAGGGATACGGGTACATCGGCAGCGCGGGATCGTATTGCCACATCATCGAGCTGCGGATGTACGGCTCGGTCATGTAGACGGGGTCATACAGGATCGACGTCGTCTGCAGGAAGTTCCCGATCCGCCGCCAGCGTGTACGCACGGTAGCCTGGTCGCTCCGCATCAACCCCGCACGCCGGATGTAGGTTTCCTTGAGGTGCGTTGTGGTCACGACCAGGACGTCGCCGTCCCATTCGCCGGTCGAGAAGCCGCTCCAGGTGTGCAGGGTGTTGGCCGGAGGATGTGGCCGCCCGTCCATCCAGATCGCGGTTTCCTGCTCCTGCTGGTTGAGGTGGCCGTGGTACGCCACCACTTTCTGCGTCGGCCGGTCGATATCCGCCCAGAACTGCAGGTCGGTCAGCAGCGTTTCGAGCGAGTAGTCCCATGCATGGGGCCGGCAGACCCACTCCGCGATGTCGAAGTCCTCGGGCGACCAGCTCTGCACGCGAGCCTGGGAGCCATCCGTGAGCGGAATCCCGGCGGTGTCGCCGATCATGCCGCTGCCGTCGGAGTCGCGAGGTATCGGACGCCACAGAGCCGGTGAAATCAACCTGACCGATCACCGGCGTCGCTGAAAGCACGACAACGACGACGAGGAAAGGTGCGATGCTTCTCCTCGACGATGAGAAACGAGGTGGATTCATAGGTTCGGCTAGGGCAGGTCCGGAAACTGGTTGCGGAGATCCTCGGTCGTGCCGCGCGGCGCCTGCGTGCCGGGTCGCGGGAATGTTCTCATCTTCGCGATGTACTCGGGATACATCGTCTCAGCCCCGCCCAGTCTCGCCTCGAACGGCGTATTGAACCGGTCGGCCAGCCTGGGGTTGAGTCCGGGCAGCGGACTCGTACCAGGCAGGAAGTGCCGCACTTCTCCCCGCGGCACGGCGGTTTCGGTGGCATCCTCGCAGGGATACGGCCACATCGGCATCGCCGGGTCGTACTCCCACATCATCGTGCTGCGGACATAAGGCTCCGTCAGGTACACCGGGTCATAAATGATCACGGTGGCCTGCAGGTAGTTGCCGATCCGGCGCCAGCGCGTGCGGACCGTCGCCAGGTCGCTCCGCATCATCCCCATGCGGCGGATGTACGCCTCCTTGAGGTGCGTGGTCGTGACGACGAGGACGTCCCCATCCCATTCCCCGGTCGAAAAGCCGCTCCACGTGTGCAGCGTGTTGACCGGAGGACGAGGACGGCCGTCCATCCAGATCGTGACCTCCTGCTCCATCTGGTTCACGTGGCCGTGATACGCAACCACCTTCTGCGTCGGCCGGTCGATGTCGGCCCGGAACTGCATCTGGGTGAGAACCGTTTCGAGCGAGTAGTCCCACGCGTGGGGCCGGCAGACGAATTCAGCGGTGTCGAAGTCTTCCGGGGACCAGCTCTGGACGCGCGCTTGCGATCCCGCCGAGACTGGGACGCCCGCCGTGTCGCCTACCATGCCGCTGCCGTCTTCATTTCGGGCCATCGGGCGCCACAGGCCCATGAAATCGACCTGGCCGATGGCCGGAGTTGCTGACAGGATGACCGCGAGGGCGAGGAAGGGCGCAAGGCCCTTCCTCCCCGGGAGACGCCGCTGATTCATAGCCTAGAAACCATACTTCAACCCGAACTGCAGAATGCGGGGACTGCCGGTCTGCGTCTGGACCCGGCCGAAGGCGCCGGAATCGAAGTTGGTCTGCGGGTTGCCCCAGTTGAAGTGGTTCAGCAGATTGAATGTCTCGAGCCGCAGCTCGATGTTCCTCGCGGCGCCGACCGGGATACTGCGCGCAAGTGCCAGATCGATCGTCCAGTACGCGGGGCCCGTGATGCTGCCGCGGACGTGGCTTCCGAGCGTCCCTGGGTCGGGATAGGCGAATGCGGCCGGATTCAAATAGTTGTTCAACGTCCCGTCGCCGTAGACGTCGTCGAGGAGCTGATTGACGCGCTGTGCGCTGATGCCGATGAGCGCGATGTCGCGTGTCGTCGTCACGGTCAGGAAACTCCCTGACCGCGCGTTGAGGATGCCGGACATCGTCCAGTCCGAGGCGAGCACGCGCAGCGCGCGGCTGGTGAATTCCGGCGTCTGGATCCCGGCGGTAAGGTTGCCGATGTGACGGCGATCCTGCGTGCAGTTGCCGCGATCGAACGCCGGATCGTCAGGCTTGAGGAAGCCGCTCCCGACCTGTCCGAAGCTCGTGGTCACGGTGTTGCCGACGCAGTACGACCGCGTGTAATTGCCGCTCAGCCGGACGCCGCTCGCCGCGCGGCGCTGTACGGAGATCCTGAGCGCGTGATAATCCTGCGTCCCCACTGCGGCGTGCTGATCGATCGGTCCCAGCTGACGCGACGCCTGCGGATTCTCGAGCGACAGCATGCGCCGCTGATTCAGGTTGGTGTTCGTGCTGCAGGTCGCGTACGACACGCTGTTGATCGTGCACGGACCGAGGCCGAGGAACACGCCGGGATTGACCTGCACCTGGCCCCAGAGACGATCGGTATAGCTGCCAAGGTAGGCGGCCGTCGCCTGCCACACCGATCCGATCTGCCGTTCGACGACCAGGTTCCACGACTGGGTCCGGGTCGAGTTGATGTCGGGATCGATGGCGCCAAACGCCGCGTAGTCCGGGAACGGCGCGTCTTTCCCCGGCTGCGCCGGGTAGGGGTGCGGCGGACCTCCGGGATAATCCCGGTACGGATCGTCAAGGCCGCCTGCCGGCGTGGTCACGCGAAGACGGCTGGAGAACGGCGGCGCCGTGGCGCTGATGAAGAGATACCCGGCGCTCATGAATTCATAGCCCAGCCCGTACGAGGACCGCAGCGCCGTGCGCCCGTCGCCGGTCAGATCCCAGGCAAGACCCACGCGCGGCGAGACGTTGCCCCATTGCTTGTTCAGACCGGACTTGCCCGACGGGAAGCCGGGGTCACCCGGATACACCAGTCCGGCCGGCGCGTTGCTGTAGACCGTAGTCTTCACGCCGTTGCGGAAGTTCTCCAGGTCGAAATTCGAGATCGCGTTGTTGCGCACGTTCTGGCCGAAGAACGGCTCCCAGCGAAGACCGCCGTTCACCGTGACGCGGCTGGTCACCCTCCACGTGTCCTGCGCGTAGAGACCGAGATAGAGCTGGTTGATGTGCAGCTCGCCCGGCCGGGCGTGTTCGAGCTGCGACATTCTGCCGGTGAGGAAGTCAGACAGGCCGGTGCCGGTCACCGAGCCGTCGAACGTCCACAGGCCGACGCCGCGCTGGCCGTCGACGGTGTCGTGGACCCAGTACGCCACGTTCGTGCCGAGCGCGATCTGATGACTTCCGCGCACCGTCGTCACGTCGTCGGACAACTGGTAGGCGTCGGTGTCGCCGATGAAGAGGACCGATCCGCCCGCCGCGGTCGAGAACGCGCCGCTGATCGCGAGCGCCATGATCCCCGGCACGTAATTGTGGAAGCCCTTGACGCCCACGTCTTCGGCGCCGAAGAACGGCTCGAGATGGTACGCCGCGTGACTCCGGTTCCAGCCCACGCGCAGGGAGTTGACCATGTTGGAACCAAAGACCATCGTGTCGCCGATGGTGAGCGACTGGCCGCGGTGTTCCTGATAGGCGTCGTCGGTGCCGGTCGTGAACACCGTCTCGGATTCCGGCCAGGAGGGCTGCTTTTCGTCGAACGTGTCCATGTAGCGGCCGAACACGGAGTGATTGGTGTTCACCTGGTAATCGACCTTGGCGATGATCTGCCCCTGGTCGTAGTGCTGCGGCGCCGAGTATCTGATGTCGCCGCAGGGATCCGTGGTGATCGGCAGCCGCTTCGTAATGTTCATCGCCGCCGGGCTGTACAGCGCCGGACTGACGCGGTTGTTGACGAAGGGCGCCCGCAACGCGACCTGCCTGCCGCTGTTGCACGCCGGGGACGTGAAGGCCGTGAAATCGCCCGCCAGCATGTCGGCTGTCAGCGTCTTGGTCAGCGTGTCGGCCGGCGTGGTCCGCACGAAGGTGCCCTGGTAGGCGCCAAAGAAGAACGCCTTGTCGGTGACGATCGGGCCTCCGAGCGTCCCGCCCACCTGGTGACGCTTCAGCCCGTCATTCACCTTCTTGCCGTCGGACCCCTGCGGCGCAAACACCGACGTCGCGTTCAGCCGTTTGTCGCGGACGAATTCGAACAGCGCACCGTGGAAGGCGTTGGTGCCTGACTTGGTCACGGCATTGACCGAGCCGCCGGCGTGCATCCCGTTGTCGGCCGAGAGGCCGCTCGTGGCGACACGGAACTCCTGCAGCGCGTCCGGGAACGGCAGCGGCATGTTGGCGTTGTCGTAGGGGTTGTTGTGCGTCGCCCCGTCCAGCAGGTAGGCGACGCCGAACGGCTGGCCGCCGGCCACGGCCGTAAACGTCGATCCGGGCATGCTCTTGCCCGTGTTCGTGCCCGACTGCACCGCCGCGCCGGCCAGCACGATCAGGTCGGTGACGTTGCGGCCCTGCAGCGGCAGCTCGAGAATCCGTTCCTGCTCGACGACCTCGGAGATGCCGGCGCTGCGCACGTCGACCAGCGGGGCAGCGGCCTCGACCGAGACCGTCTCTTCGAGGCTGCCGACCCCAAGCACCGCGTTGATGGTCGGCGTGGCTGCCACCTGCAGGACGATGCCGGTCTGGACGTAGGTGCGGAAGCTTTGGAGCATGACTTCCAGCCGGTACGGACCGGTCGGCAGGTTCGGCATGACGTAGGCGCCGTTGCCGTCCGTGACCGCGGAACGGGTGAAGCCGGTCTCTGTCTGGGTGGCCGTGACGGTCACGCCCGGAAGCACCGCGCCGCTTTCATCGGTAACGCGACCGTTGAGTTCAGCCGTGGCCTGCGCATAGGCCACGGCTGCTGAGAGGATGAACGCCGCCGCGCCGAAGAGCCTTCCCCTGAGCATCATCACTTCCTCCGATCAGGGACGCCGCGGATATGGCATTGACGGATCGACGAATCGACGAATTGACGTACCTTGTCAATTCGACAATCCGTAAATCCGTCAATTCGTCAATTTTTCAATTCTTCAGAATCCGTATTTCACTCCAAACTGCAGGACGCGGGGGCTCCCGGTCTGCGTCCGGATGCGGCCAAAGTCTGCCGCATCGAAATTCAACGTCGGATTGCCCCAGTTGAAATGGTTCAACAGGTTGAAGGTCTCGAGTCGCAGCTCGATCTCCCGTGCGGCGCCGAACGAAATCTTTCGCGCCAGCGCCATGTCGATGCTCCAGTAGGCCGGTCCTTCGATACTGGCGCGAACGTGGCTACCGAGCGAACCGGTCGCCGGATACGCAAATGCCGCCGGGTTGAGATAGTTATCCAGCGTCCCATTGCCGAAGGGGTCGTCCAGTACCTGATCGACCCGCTGCCCGGTGATGCCGGTGGCCGTCACGTCGCGCGCCGTCGTCACGGTCAGCCAGCCGCCCGAGCGCGCACTGAAGATTCCCGCCACATTCCAGCTGGAAGCCACGACCCGCAGTGCACGATTGGCAAATTGCGGCGTTTCGAACACCGCCGAGACGCTGGCGTTGTGCCGCCGCGCATACGTGCAATTGCCGCGATCCCAGTCAGGATTATCCGGGTCCTGGAAGCTCTGCCCGCCCGTGAAGAACGTCGTCTGCGGATCGTTGCCCACGCAGTAGGACCGCGTGTAATTCGCGCTCAGGGCCACGCCGCTCGCTGCGCGGCGCTGAGTCGAGAGTTTCAGCGCGTGGTAGTTCTGTGTGCCGACCGCCTCGTGGCGCTCAATCGATCCGATCAGGCGGGATGCAACCGGATTCTCCAGCGACAGCTTGCGCCGCTGGTTCAAGTTCGCGGTCGTCGTGCACGTGGGATAGACCACCCCGGCGAGCGTGCAGGGACCCAGTCCGAGAAAGACACCGGGATTCATCTGCACCTGGCCCCAGAGCCGGTCGGTGTAGCTGCCGAGATAGCTGGCGGATGCCTGCCAGGAAGTCCCAATCTGGCGCTCGACGATGACGTTCCACGACTGTGCGCGCGCCGAGTTGTTATTCGGATCAACCGACGCCAGGGCGCCGTACGACGGGAACACCGTGTCGGGACCGGGAATTTCCGGAACCGGGTGCGGTGGGCCGCCCGGAAAGCCTTGATATGGATCGTCGAAACCGCCCGGAAGCTGGGTCACGCGCAGGCGGCCGGCGTACGGCGGCGCGGTCGCGCTGATGAACAGGTACGACGCGCCCTGGAAATCGTAGCCCAGGCTGTACGACGACCGGACCGCCATGCGTCCGTCGCCCGTCACATCCCACGCCGCCCCAATCCGAGGCGCAAAGTTCATCCACTTGTTGTTCAAGCCGGACTTGCCGGCCGGGAAACCGGAATCTCCGGGATACAGGAAACCCGGCGGGGCGTTCCTGTACACGGTGCTCGTAGTGCCACTGCGGAAGTTATCGATGTTGAAGTTGGAGATCGCCTTGTTCTGGATGTGCTGGCCGAAGAACGGTTCCCATCGCACACCGCCGTTCAGCGTCACACGGCTGGCGATGCGCCACGTGTCCTGGACGTACGTTCCCAGATACTTCTGGGTCAGATCGAGCACGCCGGGCCTGGCATGCTCGAGCCGGGTCAGGCGCCCAGTGAGAAAGTCCGCCATACCCAGGCCTGTCGCCGATCCATCAAACGTCCACAGTCCGACGCCACGCTGGCCGTCCACCGTGTAGTGCGTCCAGTACGCCACGTTGCCGCCGATCGCAATCTGATGGCGTCCGCGCACCAGAGTGATGTCGTCGGATATCTGGTAGGCGTCGGTATCGCCCTGGAAGTAGACCGAGCCGCCCGAGGCGGTCGTGAACCCGCCGCTGATGTCGAGTCCCATCACGCCAGGGATGTAATTGTGGAAACCCTTGATGCCGACCGTTTCGGCCCCGAAGAATGGCTCCAGGTTGTAGTGCGACTTGGTTCGATTCCACGCGACACGAAATGCGTTCACCATGCTGGAGCCGAAGACGAGCGTATCGCCCATCGTCAACGAATGGGCCTGGTGATTCTGCGCGGCATCCTCCGGCCTCGTCGTCAACACGTTGCCCGAGGTCGGCCACCCCGGGAGCAAGTCGTCGAACGTGAGCATGTAGCGCCCGAAGATCGAATGGCTTCCGCTGCCCTGGTAGTCGACCTTGCCGACAACCTGTCCCTGGTCGTAATGCTGCGGCGAGGAAAACCTGACGTCGCCGCACGGGTCGGTGGTGGGCGGCAGCAGCCGCGCGATGTTCCCCGCCGCCGGGCTGTACAGGCTCGGGTCGATGCGGTTGTTCACGAACGGGGTACGCAGCGTGATCTGCTGGCCCCTGTTACAGGCCGGTGAGGTGAAGGCGCTCCAGTCGCCCGCCAGCATCGCGGCAGTCGGCACCTTGCTCAGGAAATCGGCGGGTGTGGTCCGTACCGAATGTTCCCTGATATGCGCCAAAGAAAAAGAGCCGGTCGGCCACGATCGGTCCGCCCAGGACGCCCCCGAGCTGGTGCCGCTTCAACCCGTCATCCGCGCGCTTGCCATCGGCCCCGACCGGAGCAAACACAGCCGTCGCGTTGAATCGCTTGTCGCGGAGAAATTCGAACACGCTGCCATGGAACACGTTGGTGCCTGATTTCGTCACCGCGTTGACGGAGCCGCCCGAATGCACGCCGTTGTCGGCGGAGAGACCGCTCGTCGCGACGCGGAACTCCTGCAGCGCGTCCGGAAACGGCAGCGGCATGTTCAGGTTGTCGTAAGGGTTGTTGTGCGAGGCGCCATCGAGCAGATACGCCACGCCGAACGGCAGGCTGCCGGCGACGCCAGTCAGCAGGGACCCCGGCTGGCTCTTGTTGTTCGGCGTGGCCTGCACGACCCCGCCAGCCATTGCGATCAGCGTGGCCGGGTTGCGTCCCTCGAGCGGCAGCTCGAGAATCCGTTCCTGCTCGATCACCTCGCTGATGCCGGTGCTTCGCACGTCGACGAGCGGAGCGGCGGCTTCCACGGACACCGTCTCCTCGAGACTCCCGACCGACAGTACGGCGTTGATGGTCGGCGTCGCGGCCACCTGCAGCACGATGCCGGTCTGGACGTAGGTGCGGAACCCTTGCAGTGATACCTCCAGCCGGTACGGACCGGTCGGAAGGTTCGGCATGACGTAGGCCCCGTTCCCGTCAGTGACGACGGCACGCGTCAATCCAGTGTCAGTCTGGGTGGCCGTGACCGTGACACCCGGGAGCACCGCGCCGCTCTCATCGGTCACGCGACCGTTGAGTTCACCCGTGGCCTGCGCAAAGGCCATGGCTGTTGACAGGACCAGCACCGCCGCGCCGAAGAGACACTCCTTGAGCATCCGTATCATCAATCCCTCCGTTGTTGTCCGCGCCGCCGACGTACAAACGAACGTGCCCACCGATATGAGAGCGATAAGGGTCGAAAGATGAATCGGTTGTGGCTGCCTTAGTAGGGCACCGCGCTCGGGGTTGTCAAGTCTTATTTGTGAAGCCGCAGTGGTACCCTCAGGGGATGCGTGAAAGCCAGGAGACGCCTACAGGTATCAGCCTGGGACGGCGTCGCGCCATTACCGCCGGCCTCCTGCTCGGCATGAGCCTCGGCGCCCTCGAAGCCACCGTTGTCGGCACGGCGATGCCCACCGTGATTGCCACGCTTGGCGGCCTGAACCACTACAGCTGGGTATTCTCGGCGTACCTCCTGACGTCGACGGCGTCGGTTCCCATCTGGGGACGGTTGTCGGACCTTTACGGCCGCCGCCGGATGTACCTGACGGGCATCGCGATTTTCCTCGTCGGATCCGTCATGTCCGGCGCGTCCACCTCGATGGTGGAGCTGATCGTGTCGCGCGCGGTCCAGGGACTGGGCACCGGCGCGATCATCCCGCTCAGCATGACGATCGTCGGCGAACTCTACACGCTCGCCGAACGCGCCCGCACGCAGGCGATCTTCAGCGGCGTCTGGGGCGTTGCCTCGGTGGCCGGGCCGCTCGTCGGCGGCTACATCACCGACGCGCTGTCGTGGCGCTGGGTGTTCTACATCAACCTGCCGTTCGGGTTGCTCGCCGTCGCCGTCATCCTGCTGGCCTATCCACCGACACAACGCACGCATGCCGTGCGCGTGGACTGGCTCGGGGCCGGCCTGCTCTTCGCGGGGATCAGCGCGCTGCTGATCGCGCTCGGCGCCGACACCGGGGACGGCATCGCCGCCGGCTTTGCGGTCGCCTCCGTGGTGCTCCTTGGCGCGTTCGTGATGGTGGAGCGTCGGGCGCCGGAACCGATCCTGCCGCTCGAGCTGCTGAAGACCCCGCTGATCGCGCGCACGGTCGTCGTGGTGTTCCTGGTCGGGATGGCGCTCTTTGGCGCCATCGCGTTCATTCCGCTGTTCGTCCAGGGCGTGATGGGCGCCACGGCCACGCAGGCGGGCCAGGTGCTGACGCCGCTCTTCATGGGCTGGGTCATCATGTCGATCGCGAGCGCACGGCTCACGGTGAAGCTGGGGTATCGCCGGCTGGCGATCACCGGCAGCCTGCTGATGACGCTGGGTTTCATCGGGCTGACCATGGTCGGCGCCGATTCGCCGCGCAGCAGCGTGCTGGCGTCAGGCCTGCTGATCGGCGCCGGCATGGGGCTCTCAATGCTGTCGCTCCTGCTTGCCGTTCAGCATGGTGTCAACCGCGCGCATCTCGGCATCGCGACCTCGCTCAACCAGTTCTCGCGCAGCGTCGGCGCCGCCGTCGGTATCGCCGCGATGGGCGCGCTGATGGCGCGGCAGCTGACGGGCGTTACGATACCCGGCGGCGCCGAAGCGCTCGCCGCCACCGGTGTGATGCTGACCGGGACGGCGCGGCTGCAGTTTGCGTCGGCGCTGCACTCCGTGTTCGTGGCGGGTGCGGGCCTCGCCGCGGCCTCGTTTGTCGCGACCCTGTTCCTGCCGCCGGTTGACTTCTCACGCGGCGTCGGCGCGGCCGCGGGCGAGCAGCTGCTGGCAGCGGAGATGACGAACCTCGAACCGGAGGACGAACCGGTCGCTGTTCCGGAACGGTAACAGTGTGGGGGGGCGAGGGTGCGGGGTACGGAAGTGCACCGCCGCACCCGGCACCATCGCACGGTAACGTCTTCGTAACTTACCGCCGATATACGGATTAGGGCCGTGGGCTCTGTCGTGTCAGAATATCTCCGGCGGCCGCGACGCCTCCTCGGATCTATCCCTGATGAATTGCATACGGCGCAACACCTTCGTAATCGCTGTCTGTCTGCTCGCTGGAGCTCTGGCCACTCCTGCGTCTGCACAAGAGACGCGCCCCGCGTTTGCCGCGTCATCGAGCATCGGCGAAGGCGCGCGGCTGGAACTGCCGTTTGAGTACCATGGCCCTCCCCCGCCAGATCTGCCGGTGACCGTCGTCCGCGACGAGACCGGCAGGACGACCGTTCGCGCCGTCGGGCTGGCAGAGCCGCTGCGGGTAGACGGCGAGCTGGACGAGGCGCTGTACTCGTCGGCGACGCCGATTTCCGATTTCATCCAGGCCGAGCCGGTCGCCGGTCGGCCGGCGACCGAGCGCACCGAAGTCTGGATTTCCTACGACCGCGACCATGTCTACGTCTCGCTGCGCGCATTTGAGAGCCAGCCCGACCGGATGATCGTGAACGAGATGCGCCGCGACGGCAGCAGCATCAGCCAGAACGAGAGCTTCGGGTTCTCGCTCGACACGTTCTACGACCGGCGCAACAGCCTCAATTTCAATTTCAATGCGATCGGCGGACGGTCGGACGGCCAGAACACGAACGAAGGCAACTGGAACGGCGATTACAACCCGATCTGGGATCTCGCCGTGCGGCGCTCGCCGGAGGGCTGGACGGCGGAAGCCGCGATCCCCTTCAAGTCGCTGCGCTATCGTCCCGGCAATGGCCAGATCTGGGGCATCCAGCTCAAGCGCATCAACCGGTGGAAAAACGAGATCTCGTACCTGACTCGCGTGCCGGACGGCACGGCCAACAGCGGCCTCTCGCGTGTCTCGTCCAGCGCCACGCTCGTCGGCATCGAGGCGCCGGCGGCGACGCGGATGTTCGACGTGAAGCCGTATGCGATCGCGGACGTCACCACCGACACCGCGCGCACCGTGGACCC
Organism: uncultured Acidobacteriota bacterium; assembly: GCA_963750995.1. GTDB lineage: Bacteria > Acidobacteriota > Vicinamibacteria > Vicinamibacterales > UBA2999 > CAVVST01. Next base: position 1,163,992 of record CAVVST010000002.1, read on the forward strand.
GAGCGCCTTCGGCCGCGACGTCGGCGTCGACGTGAAATACGGCGTCACGCGCGGGCTGACGGCCGACTTCACCTACAACACCGACTTCGCCCAGGTCGAGGCCGACGAGCAGCAGGTCAACCTCACGCGCTTCAGCCTGTTCTTCCCCGAGAAGCGCGACTTCTTTCTCGAAAACCAGGGTCTGTTCAATTTCGGCGGCGCCAACAGCAACGGCGGCGATACGCCGGCGCTCTTCTACAGCCGGCGCATCGGGCTCGATCGCGGTGGCGAGATCCCGATTGAGGGTGGCGCGCGGCTGACCGGACGGGCCGGCCCGTACAGCATCGGCGTCCTCGATATTCAGACGTCGGAGGTCGGCGCGCAGGGGGTTGCGGCGACCAACTTCGCGGTGGCGCGGGTCCGCCGCGACATCCTGCGCCGCAGCGCGATCGGCGCGATCGCCACGCGGCGGTCGCACGTCACCGGCGGCACCCAGGCCGGTGACACGGTCGGCGTCGACGGCGCGTTCGCGTTCTTCAACGACCTGTCGATGCAGACCTACTGGGCGAAGACGAACACGCCCGGCCTCTCCGGCGGCGATACCAGCTACCGGGCGCAGCTCTGGTACAACGGCGACCGCTACGGCTTCTCCACCCAGCGCCTGGCCGTCGGCGAGCACTTCAACCCCGAGATGGGATACGTGAAGCGTGCGGGCTTCGCGAAGTACCAGGTGAACACCCGTTTCAGCCCGAGACCGACGCGAATCCGCGCGGTGCGCAAGTTCATCTACCAGGCCGGGTGGCAGCAATTCGACGACAGCGGCGGCCGGGTCGAAACGCGCGAGCTGAAGGGCGAGTTCAAGACCGAGTTCGAGAACAGCGACGAGTTCGAGGCCACCTACGAGCAGGTGTACGAGCGGCTCGATCGCCCCTTCGACATTGCTACGGACGTCATCGTCGACGCCGGCGGCTACGACAACACGCTGCTGCGAACGGCGTTCAAGTTCGGCGAGCAGCGCCCGGTGTCCGGCACGGCGTTCATGGAGCGCGGGCGGCTCTGGGGCGGGGACCTGACGACGTTCGGCTACAGCACCGGCGTGGTGAAGGTGAACGCGCACCTCTCGTTCGAACCGGGGCTCTCGGTGAACCACGCGAGGCTGCCGGTCGGCGAGTTCACCACCGCGCTGATCACGTCGCGCACGACCTACGCCATTACCCCGGCGATGTTCGTCAGCAGCCTGATGCAGTACAACTCCAGCAGCAACTCGCTCGCGACCAACGCGCGCCTGCGCTGGGAATACGCGCCCGGCAGCGAGCTCTTCGTCGTTTACAACGAAGGCCGCGACACGCGCGCCTCCGGCCTGCCTGATCTGCAGAACCGATCGATCGTGGTGAAAGTGAACCGGTTGCTGCGCTTTTGAGCGAACCGTCGTTCACGCTTCCGGGGTTCTCCCTGCTCGGTTCGTGTTCAGTGGTCGGTGTTCGGTTCCACGTTCTGGGTTCGGCGTTCTGGGTTCGGCGTTCGGTCCGCCCTGAAGGCGGACCCTACGATGGGACCTCGTATCTGGCTTCGGATGTAGTGTCCGGCTTCAGCCGGACGCGAACATGAACATGAACACGAACCGGGAACAGAGAACCGAGAAGCGTGAACGACGGTTCTCTTATTTGAAGATCAGCCGCTCTTTCAGGCCATCAATCTTCGCGGCATCGAGACCGGGCGCTTTTTTCAGGTCCTCGATTGTCTTGAACCCGCCCTGCTTGTCGCGATAGGCCACGACGTCTTTTGCCGCAGCCTCGCTGACACCGAACACCAGCTGCACGTGCGCGGCCTCGGCCTTGTTCACCTCGAGCAAAGCCAGGTTGGTCACCATGTAATCCGTGACTGTCTTCCACTCCGCCTCGGTGGCCATCGCACCAAAGTCCTTCATCAGGTAGACGACATCAACCCAGCCCTCGATCGTGCGTGGTGAATCGGTCATCAGGCTGGCATCGTGGCAACTGGTGCACACGGCGACGAAGACCTGCTTGCCCGGGGCCTCCGGCAGCTTGTCTGGCGACGATTGGGCGCTGACCGAGTGGGCGGCGGCGAGCACGAAACAAATCAGGGCGGACGGCAGTAATAGGGTGACAAGGCCCAGCAATTTCATTCGGCAGACATCATAACCATAACCGGGCCCGGACTATGCGAGGGAGAGATGACCAGATTCGCGACCCGTCTGTTCCTGGCAGGCGGAGGCCTCGGCGCCCTGCTCATCGCCGCATCCGTGGCCGCCACGCAAACCAGTTTCACGGCACTGCCGGCCGTGCCTGCCGCGCCGCCCGACAATCCGACGACCCCGGCACGCGTCGGGCTCGGGCGCATCCTGTTCTGGGATCCCATCCTCTCGGGCGACCGCGACGTCGCCTGCGGCACCTGCCACCACCCGCGGTTCGGCTACGCCGAGAACCGGGACCTCTCGATCGGCGTCAACGGCCACGGCCTCGGCGATCGCCGCCGCTTTACCCAGGGCAGCCCGGTGGCGTTCGTCAAGCGCAACAGCCAGACCATCCTGAACGTCGCGTTCAACGGCATCGACGAGACCGGGCGGCATACGCCCGCCACGGCGCCGATGTTCTGGGATGTCCGCGCCGCCAGCCTCGAAGAGCAGGCGCTGGTGCCGCTCAAGACCCTCGAAGAGATGCGCGGCTCGGCCTTCCCCGAGGACCAGGCCGTCGACGCCGTCGTCGCGCGGCTGGCGGCAGTGCCGGAGTACCGGCGGCTGTTTGCCGACACCTTCGGCCCCGGCCAGGGTGTCACGTCGGCCAACCTTGCCCGCGCGCTGGCGGCCTACCAGCGCTCGCTGACCGCCAATCACTCGCCGTTCGACCGCTACATGCGCGGCGAGACCGACGCGATGGACCCGTCCGAGCTGCGCGGCATGCGTCGCTTCGAGCGCATCGGCTGCGGCAACTGCCACAAGGGTCCGATGTTCTCGGACTTCCAGTTGCACGTGCTCGGCGTGCCGGACAACCCGAAGCTGCCGGTCTCGGACGCCGGTGCTGAAAACACGTATGCCTTCCGCACTGCCTCGCTGCGCAATCTCGCCTTCACCGCCCCGTACATGCACAGCGGTGTCTTCGAAACGCTCGAGGACGTCCTGGAGTTCTACGACGACGTTGACGACCGGCGAGGCGGAGACCGCAACGTCAACGTCAGCCGCGAGCAACTCGACCCGCTGCTGCGCCGGCTTCGCGGCGTTGATGACGATGACGTGGACCTGCTGGCGTTCCTGCGGGCGCTGAGCGACGAGAGCTTCGACAAGACCATCCCCACCCGGGTCCCCAGCGGACTCCCTGTCGGCGGGCAGATCCAGTAGCGGAGGCCTTAAGGCCTCCGTCTACCGCTATTTCAGGGACGAGACGTACGACGCCGATCGCGACGTAGTCTTCGTTGGTCAGCTTCTCGACGACGCTCTTCATTAGTGCGACGCCCGGCCCGCGCCGCGTGCCGGCCTGCATGTCGTACATCTGCCGCACGAGATAGCTCGGGGAACGGCCGGCGATGCCGGGGACGGGGCCGACCCCCTTCAGATCGGCACCGTGGCATGCGCCGCACTGCACCGTCCGTCCGCTCCCGCCTGTCGACACCAGCGTCGCACCCTTCTTGAGGCTGCCGATTGGCGCATACGCGATAAACCCCGAACGTGGGTTCCGCAGCGGCTCGGTCTGGAGGGTGTCTTCCGGCACCTCGACGATGCGCTGGCCGAGCGGTTCGGTCTCGTTGCCGGGCAGCGTGTAGTGGATGAAGCCCTCGATGTGCGTCTTCGGCGCGCGTTCCGTCTCGACCACGCGCACCCATGGCGTCCACGTGATCTTGGCGAAGTAGTCGGCGGCGGCGCGGACCTCGTCGGCGGTCATCGCCTTGGCGAACGCAATCATCTGGTTGACGTTGTTCTTGCGCGCGTCCGCGGGTTTCCGCAGCCCGTTCTTGAAGTCTTCGATCTGCTGTGCGAAGTAAGCTGCCGGCAGCCCGCTGACCGAGCCGTTGGAAGGACGACCTTTGCCGTTCGGGTAGTGACACGACGCGCACGCGCGCACGTCCGGCCGCCGGCCATGGGCCACGATGTCGGGCATCGCGGGGTGGTCCTCGGGGAACCAGTCGGCGGGCCCGAACCCGTCTTCGATCTGCATCAGGGTGAAGCTGCGGGCGCTGCCGGCCACGCGGAGCAGCGTCGCTTCATCCGCGGCTGGCTCGGCCGCTGGCGGCGCGCCTGCGGGCGCCGGCGGCGCGATCCCGTAGGCCCACGCCGGCATGTCGGACTGCGCGCGCAGACCGGTCGCCAGGATCAGCGACGCGAGACAGGCGGCAGCAAGTGCGATGAGTGTGCGCATTAAGCTTCCCGGGTCCGGCTGAAGCCGGACACTACGCCCGTCAACCGGACACTACGCCCGTCAAATGGTTACTTCGCGCGGTTCTGCACGCCCTGCGCGAGCGTCTGCACCTTGAATACCGCGCCCGAGCCGACGATGAAGAGCGTCCGCTTGCCCGGACCGGCGAACGCGACGTTCTGCGGCTTGCGCAGCATGAACTGCTCGCCGCCCCAGATCGCGGGAATCGTACCCAGGTGATCCCCCCGCGGACTGAACACTTCGACGCCGAGGTTGGTCGCCACATAGACCCGGCCGTCGCTGTCGACGGTCAGGCCGTCGGCACCGTTGTCCTCGGCCAGCAACGGATCCTTGTGGCCAGCCACGCGCAGGCTCTGATAGCGCGCGAAGTTGCGCCGGTTCGACAGCGTCCCGTCGGCGGCGACGTCGTAGGCGAGCAGGTAGAGTCCGTCCTTGTCGTTGGCATAGAGCACCTTCTCGTCGGGACTGAGGATGACGCCATTCGGGTTCGGAATGCCCTGCGCCACGCGCGCGACTTTCCCGTCGGGCGGCAGGTAATACACGCCGGCCGTGTCCGTGAAGTAGATGCCGCCGCGCGAGCTCACCACGAGATCGTTGAGCCGGTTGAACGGCTTGCCGTCGAAGCGATCGACGAGCGTCGCCCGTTCCGGAAACAGCACGCCCACTTTTTCGTCGTTGGCCGCGCGCTCGACCGCAATCAGCCGGCCCTTCGCATCGAAGCTGACCGCATTGGCGTCGCCCGACGGCTCAACGAATGTCGAGACGCGGCCGTTCGGATCGACTTTCGTGATGCGGTTGGCGGAGCTGACGAGCAGGCTCCCGTCCGGCATCGCGACCGGCCCTTCCGTGCGCCGGAGATCGCCGCTGACCAGCTCGACGCGCGTGCCGGCGGTGACGACGCCCGGGATGGCGGGCGACGAAAGCGTGGCCGGAGGCGGCGCCGCGGCCCGCTGGCCCTGGCCAGAGACGACCGCGGCGGCAAGAAAGACCGAGAGAACCGTGAGCCTGATCACTTGCCCTGCTGCTTGGCGCGTTCCTGCTCGGCGAGCTTGATGAACTGGTCGACGTTCTCGTTGTTGGTGCAGAAATTCTCGGTCAGATCCTCGTTATTGGCCGACAGCGACAGCGTTCGCCACGACGAGGTCCACGGCTTCGTCAGGGTGTTTGGATCCTCGACCGTGTACTGATACTCAAGGTAGTTCATCGAGGGACGCCGCAGGCGTTCGATGATCTTGGTCTGGTCGGTCTTGTACCAGCCGTTGCCCTGGATCCACGCCCGATCGTCGAACGAGACGGTCTCGAGCACGAGAGTGTCTCCCTCCCAGCGCGACGCCGTATCGCCCATGAACAGCGGTTCCTGTTCTTCCTTCGGCTTGTGCTGCCGCGGGATACGCACGACCCGATAGTTGTTGTTGCTCTCGATCAGGTGCACCAGCATGTTCGGCTTCATGACGATCTGGTGTGGATACGGATTGTCGCTCCACATGCCCGGCACGCCGAGCGGCTGGCAGGTGACCTGCGCCCGGCCCAGCTCGAGTTCGGCGCGGGTCATCGCCTTGAGCTTGGCCGCGACTTCCGGCTTGAACGGAATCGGATCCTGCTTGACCGGCTCGTCGGGGACCACGCTCCAGGCGTTCGCCTTGCCCGTCGGTCCCTGGAACCACACGCCCGAGAAATCGACGTGGCCATCGGCCATGCGCGGCGGCGGACCACCGGGCGGCAGCGGCACCGGCTTCACGTTGCCGCGCGCCTCGACGAAGGTCTTGTTTCGTTCGCCGCTGTCTTCAATCTGCGCGAAGGCGGGCGCGGCGGCGAGCGCCACGGCCGCGACAGTCAGTGCGATGTGCCTGTTCATGATCACCGCCATATCTTGGTGCCGAAGATGCCTTCGACGTCCTGCCCCAGGCGCTGCACCGTGCCGTCCGCCAGCTTGATGAATGACGCCGCGTAGCGGTTCTTCTCGCCGTTGCGCGAGCCGCAGCCGCGGATCAGGACTTCCTTGTTGAGGCTGGCATTCAGCACGGCCGGCGTCGCGCCGCCGCGCCGCAGGTTCGAGGTCGACGACAGCTGGAACGTCGCCTGCTCGGTCTGCCCACCGGCGCCCTTCACGTCCATGAAGAGATAGGCGTGCGGGTTCTCGTAGGCCACCTTCGTCAGCACGCCGGTGACGTCGGCGCAGTTCTTCGCGTCGAACTCCGCGGCAAATGCATGATGCGCGCGCGCCGGCGCAGCGGCCAGCAGTATCAGGAAAGAAAAAAGAATGCAGACGGTCGCGTTCATCGTGAATCCCTCCGGGGAAAGCCTTATTACTTGCCTCGCTCCGCTTCCTGGAGCTTGATCAACTGCTCGACGTTCTCGTTGTTGGTGCAGAAGTTCTCGGTCAATTGCTCGTTGCCGAGCGAGTAGGTGCGCCACGCCGACGTCCATGTCTTCGTCAGCACCTTCGGATCCTCGAGCGTGTACCTGGTACTCGAGATAGTTCAGCGACGGGCGGCGGAACCGCTCGGTCACGCGGAGCGCGTCGCTGTGCAAGTTTCGCTCGATGATCGAGACGGTGTCCAGGACCAGCGTGTCGCCGTCCCACCGTGATGCCGTGTCGCCCATGTAGAGCGGCTCCTGCTCTTCCTTCGGCGCGTGTTGGCGCGGCAGCGGCACGACGCGCCAGTTGTTGTTGCTCTCGATCAGGTGCACGAACAGGTTCGGCTTCATCACGATCTGATGCGGATACGGATTATTGGTCCACATGCCGGGAACGCCCAGCGGCTGGCACGTCACCTGCGCGCTCATCAGCTGCCGCTCCGCGCGGCTCATGCTGTCGAGCTTCTTCTGGATCTCGGGACGATACGGCATCGGGTCCTGCGGGCGTTCCTGGTCGGGGACAACGCTCCAGGCGTTGGCCTTTCCCGTGGGGCCCGAGAACCACACGCCCGAGAGGTCGACATGACCATCGGCCATGCGCGGCGGCGGCCCTCCCGGCGGGAGCGGAACCGGCACGACGTTGCCGCGCGCCTCGACGAAGGTCTTGTTCTGTTCCTGGGCCAGCGCTGCGACCGAGAGCAGGCTTGTCGCCGCAACCAGCGCCGTCATCCACGCTTTCACGGTTATCTCCAGATCTTGGTACCGAAGATGCCTTCGACGTCCTGTCCCAGGCGCTGTACCGTGCCGTCGGCCAGCTTGATGAACGACGCCGCGTAGCGGTTCTTCTCGCCGTTGCGCGACCCGCAGCCCCGGATCAGGACTTCCTTGTTGAGGCTGGCGTTGAGCACCGCCGGCGTCGCGCCGCCGCGCCGCAGGTTCGAGGTCGAAGACAGCTGGAACGTTGCCTGCTCGGTCTGCCCGCCGGCGCCCTTCACGTCCATGAACAGGTAGGCGTGCGGGTTTTCGTAGGCCACTTTCGTCAGCACGCCGGTGACGTCGGCGCAGTTCTTCGCGTCGAACTCGGCCGCGAAGGCGTGGTGCGCGCGCGCCGGCGCCGGCGCCGCCGCGAGGAGCAAGAGGAGGAAAACCGGAATGGTCGCTCTCATGCCGAATGCCTCCAAGGCGGGTCTGAAGACCCGCCTCTACGACCTAAAGATTACATGCCCACGGCGCGTGTAGAGGCGGACCTTCAGGTCCGCCTCCCTATCGCTTCCGCCTAGAAATCGTACTTGATGCCGAACTGGATGATCCGCGGATCGTTGGCCGCCGTCGTGATGCGGCCGAACGTCCCGGCATTGAAGTTCGACGCCGGATTGCCCCAGTTGAAGTGGTTCAACAGGTTGAATGACTCGAGGCGCAGCTCGATCCGTTGTGTCGCACCGAGCGCAACCATCCGCGAGAGCGCCAAGTCGATGTTCCAGAAGTTCGGGCCGACGGCGGCGTTGCGCTCGAGGTCGCCCAGCGTTCCGGCTGCCGGTTGGGCAAAGGCCGCGCGGTTGAAGTACTGGGTGATGGTTCTGTCCGCGGCGTAGAAGTCGTCGCTGACCTTGTTCACCCGCTGGGCCGCCAGACCGGTAAACGCACCGTCCTGGCCGGTGGTGATGTTCAGCCTGCTGCCCGAACGCGCGGAGATGATACCCGACAGCCGCCAGTGCGAAGCGACCGCGTTCAGCGCCCGATTGGCGAGTTCCGGGGTCTCATATCCGGTCGTGAGACTTGCGATATGCGTCCGGTCCTGGTCGCAATAACCGGCGTCGAACGACGGGTCCTCCGGCTTCAGGTAGCCGGCGCTCTGCTGGTTGAAGCCGGTGGCGGTCGGTGTGCCCTTGCACTGGGACAGCGTGTAGCTGCCGTTGAGACTCACGCCACCCGTGGACCGGCGCTGAGCCGACAGCTTCAAGCCGCGATAGTTCTGGTAGCCGACGTCAGTGTTGAGATCCAGCGCGCCGATCAGACCCGCCTCTCTAGGATTCTGCTGATAGAGCGCCCGGCGCTGATTCAGGTTCGCGTTGGTCGAGCACACCGGGTAGGTCACGCCGTTGATGACGCACGGACCGAGCCCCATGAAGACGCCCGGGTTGAGCGCGACCTGCGCCCACAGCCGGTCGGAGTGGCTGCCCAGATAGCTGGCTGACACGCCCCACTGCGTGCCGAGCTGCTGCTCGACGGTGAGGTTCCACGACTGAATGCGCGGCGAGTTGATACCAGGATCCATGGTGCCGAATGTCCCGAAGGCGGGGTACTCGGTAGTCGGACCGGTCACAATCGGATGGGGGTCGCGGCCGCTGTACGGATCATCGAACCGGCCGGGGGGATCGGTAATCAGCGATCGGTTGCCGAACGGCGGGGCGTTGGCATTGATGTTGTGATACTCGCCTGACATGAAGTCATACGCCATCGCGTAGGACGACCGCACCGCCAGCCGGCCGTCGCCGCGCACGTCCCACGCCACGCCGAAGCGCGGCGAGAGGTTCCACCACTGCACATCGAGGCCGGTCTTCCCGTTCTCGGGGAATCCTTCGTCGCCGGCGTAGAGCAGACCGGCCGGCGCGTTCAGGAATACCTTGCTCTTGATGCCGCGCTGGAAGTTCTCCATGCTGAACACCGAGATCACGCCGTTCTCGACGTTCTGCCCGAAGAACGGTTCCCAGCGTACGCCACCGTTCACCGTCACCCTGCTCGAGGCGCGCCACGCGTCCTGGGCGTACAACGCGGGGAACCAGCTGTTGACGGGCAGCTTGCCCAGCCCGCCATGCTCGACGCTGGTCACCCGGCCGACCAGCACGTCGGCGAGCCCCAGGCCGGTCGCCCGGCCGTCGAATATCCAGTTGCCGTTCGCCCGCGACGTCGAGGTGTAGTCGGCTTTCCAGTACTGCAGGTTGGCGCCGAGGCCGATCTGATGGTTGCCACGGACCATCGTGAGATCGTCCGCAATCTGATACGTGTCGTTGAAGAACAGCGCCTTGGTGTTCGTGCCCGAGTAGATCTGGAACCCGGGGGTCACGGTCATGCTCATGTAGCCAGGCAGATAGCTGTAGATGTTCGCGCCGATATCTCTCGGCGAGAAGAACGGGGTCTGGTAATTGTCGACCTTGGCCTTGTTCACCGCGAAGCGGATCGAATTCACCAGCGATGCGCTGAACACCGTCGTCTCGCCGAAGGTCGTCGAGTGAACGATGTCGTCGACACCCGAGACGTTAGTCTTCAGGATGCTGTCGCCTTCGCCGGCATAGCCGGGGGGCGCGGTGAACTGACTCACCATGTACCGCCCGAAGATTGAATGGTCGGCGCCAAGCTGATAGTCGACCTTCCCAAGTGCCTGCAGCTCGTCTTTATCCGACCCCACGGCGAACGTGATCTGACCGCACGGATCGGTCGAAGTAGGGAGCCGCTTCGCGAAGTTCAGCCCGGCCGGGCTGAACTGCGCTGGATTGATCCGGTTGCCCACGAACGGCGCGCCGAGCGTGATCTGGCGGCCGCCGTTGCACGAGGGCGCGGTCACGGCCGTGAAATCACCAGCCAGCATCGCCGCCGTCGGCACATACGCGATGTTGTCGGACGGACGCACCCGCACCGCCGTCCCCTGATAGGCGGCAAAGAAGAACAGCTTGTCCCTCAGGATCGGGCCGCCCAGCGTGCCGCCGAACTGATTGCGCTTCAAACCGTCGTCGGCGCGCTTGCCATCCGGGCCGATCAGCGCAAAGGGGCTGGTCGAGTTGAACCGGTGGTGACGAAGGAACTCGAAGCCGTTGCCGGCAAAGCTGTTGGTCCCTGACTTCACGATCGCGTTGACCGACGCGCCGGAATGGAATCCGTTCTGCGCCGTCAGGCCGCTGGTGGCGACTCGGAATTCCTGAAGCGCGTCAGGGAACGGAAGCGGCAGGTTCACGTTCTGCTGAGGGTTGTTATGCTGCGCCCCGTCGAGGCTGTAGCCGACGCCGGTTGAGAGTCCTCCGGCGACGGAAATATTGATGCCGCCGGGCATCCCGCGAGCGCTGACGGTTCCCGTCTGGACGGCCGCGCCGACGCTGAGCACGAGCTCCGCCGCGTTACGTCCGTTGAGCGGCAGCTCGAGGATGCGCTCGCTCTCGACGACCTCGCTGATGCCCGCGCTGCGAACGTCGACGATCGGCGCGGCGGCTTCAACGGTGACCGTCTCCTCGAGCGAGCCGAGCTCGAGCGCAGCGTTGATCGTCGGGGTCGCGCCGACCTGCAGCACGATGCCGGTCTGCACGTAGGTGCGGAACCCCTGCAGCGCGACCTCCAGGCGGTACGGGCCGGTCGGCAGGTTCGACAGCAGGTAGCCGCCGTTTTCGTCGGTCACGGCAGTGCGTACGAGGCCGGTGGCGGTCTGCGTCGCGGTCACGGTGACGCCGGGCAGCACCGCACCGCTTGAATCCGTCACACGGCCGTTCAGTTCGGCCGTGGCGAGCTGCGCCCACGCGGTCGCAGTTGTCAGCACGAAAATCAGCGCCAAAGTACAGAGGTCTCGTACCACACGCGTCATGAGCCAGATCTCCTTAACTACAGGAAAAGGACGTTAGCCGCCGCTGTTGAGCTTGTCAAGAATCGCCGCCGCACCGGTTAGAAGTCGGTACTGAACACTGAATCGGACGAAACGCGCCGTCAGAATATCGGTCGGCGTCCGCCAGACCGCGAAGCTGCTGTTCTCGGTGAGCACCGGATTGGCATTCAACGCGTTGAAAATGTCGACGTTCAGCATGATCCGGTCGCCGGCGTAGCGAAGCAGCTTCGCCACCCGCAGGTCGACCTGGTTCACGCGGTCGCCAAACAGCGTCCCGGGCGCGACCAGATTGACCGTCGCGTTGGCCGCCCCGCCCGAGAGACTGCGGCCCAGGCTCGGCGCCACCTGCGCGTTGGGGACGTTGTAATTCGCCGCCAGGGGCAGGCCCTGAAGGCTCTGGAACACTCCGCTCAACAGGACGTCGAACCTCGGAACCGTGTAGGACGCGAGGAACTTGATCTCCGTGGCGAAGGCGTTCTCCGAGTGACAGTAGAGAGGGCTCGGATTATCCAGTTTGGCGACGACCTCGCAGTTGTCGGTGCTCGCGTGACCCGTGCTCATGCCGCCGCGCAACAGGATGCCCTGCTCGAGCCGCGCGTTGATGGTCAGGTCCACGCCATTCCAGTGGCTGATCTGGTCGCCGTAATTGCTGGCGCTCGTCACGAACAGGTCGGCAGGCACACCGAACTTCGCCGGCTTCAGATCGTACAGTCCAGAGATCACGGCGCCGCCGCCACCCGGAAGCCGTCCATCCGACGGCGACGTGATGCTGTACGGGTCGAAGTCGCCGGGGCCGACCGCGCGATCGTCGGTGACGATCAGGTTGCCGAAGACGCGGCGGAAGTAGCCGAAGTCGAGCGCCACGCGCGGAGCGAGTTCATGCTGCACGCCCCCCGAGAATTCCCAGTTGTAGCCGCGGGCGCCCCACCCCTGCATGATCGAAGGATCGTAGACGCGACTCGGAACCGCCTTGCCGAAGTTGGCGTTGGCCATGGCTCCGCATTCGCCGTTGGCCGCCGTGTTGATCAGGTCGCACTCGGGCACGAAATTCCGGTTCGCATCGGTCCAGGACCTGGTCGTGCTCGTCACGATCGTATTCGAGGCTTGGCCGCCACCGAGGATGGTCGTGTCGGTCCCGAACCCGCCGCCGCCGTTCTGCAGGTACTTGTTCGCGCTCGCCTTCAGCGCCGTCTTGCCGTTGCCGAACAGGTCATAGGTCACGCCGAATTTCGGCGTGATGTCCTTCCACGAGATGTTGTCCTGGTGCGGCACGGTGTAGTCCCGGGTCGGCGCCAGCACGGCGGGCGTGATATGGACCTCGGGGAAACTGTTGGCGAAGTAGTCGAACCGAAGCCCGTAGCTGAGAGTCAACCGGCGCTCGGTCCACCTGTCCTGCGCGTAAATCCCGAGATCGTGATCGATCGTGCCGTAGTACTGCGCCGGCAGCGCCCGCTGCGTGATGCGGTTCGGCACGCCGTTGTTGAACCGGTAGCTGACCGGTTGAAAGTCGAAGGCGTAGTAATCGACGTTCCCGCTGCGGTGCATCACGCCCAGCTTGGTGGCGTGGGTGCCGGTGATGTACGAGCACGGACGCGCGCAAGTTATAGGAGTTCACCAGCTGGCGCCGGAACTGTTCGAACGACCGGTAGCGGAGCCCGGTCGACTGCTCTGTCACCGAAATCATCAAGGGATTGTGGCCGTCGGGCGGCAACTGGTTGCTCTGGACGCGGCTGTAGAGGAACCCGCCCTCGAGGAGCACGCGGTTGGTCAGCGGCGAGGTCCACTCCGTTTGGGCAACCCGGATGACGGGCTGCGGCCGGCAGGTACCGGCTTCAGCCGACGAAATGGCCGTCACATCCGACGGGCACGGGTTGTCCTTTTGCTCCTGCCAGGTCAGTCCAATCTTGTGCTTCGGTGCCGCCTGCCACGAGAGCCGGAGCTTTTCCTCGGGCTGGGTGCTGCCCGAGACGGCGGGCCGGCTCGGATCGGCGTCGTAGGTCCACGCGTTCGGGTTGTTCGCGTTCCGGTTGTAGAACATCCCGGCGATGTACCCTTCGTCCTTCGTATAGCGCGCCGACGCGAAGAACCAGAGCTTGTCCTGCCTGATCGGCCCGCCGAACCCGGGGTTGATCTCCCAGTTGGTCTTGATCGAGTTGGGCGTCGACAACCCGCGCGACTTGAGATCGTCGGTGAAGTTGCTGCTCTGCAGCGAGTGGTTGGTGAAACGGGTGTAGACCACTCCGGCAAAGACATTGCCGCCGTCGCGCGGGATGAAATTGATCCGCACGCCGCCGGTGGCCGCTTCCGCGCTCCCGGCGGAGGTGTCGAGCGTGACTTCCTGCGTGCCGGCATTGTTCTGGCCGCCGCCGAGGCCGTAGGAGGTCCGCGCCGCCGACATCATCTGGATGCCGTTCTGGAAGAGCTGCTGATCGCCGTTGCTGCTGCCGTGGATCGAGAGCGCGGGCACGGCCGTCGTCCGTCCCGGATTCACCCCGCCCACGTCCGGCTGCTGCGACGACAACCCGGGGATGGTCGCGCCCGCCATGTTGTAAACGTTGCTCGACAACGGAATCGTGTCGATGACCTGTCGATCGATGACCCGCTGCTGGACGGTGTTCTGGACGTCGACCACCGGCGTTTCTCCGGAGACGGTGATCGTCTCCTCGACCACGCCGACCGCCATCTCGGCATTGACCTGGGCGGAGAACGAGCCCGCCAGCTCGATGCCGACCCGCCTCACACTCGAGAACCCGGGGAGCGTGAACGTCACCGCGTAAACGCCGGGGACCAGCGCTTCAATCCGGTACTGCCCCCGGTCGTCGGTCACGACCGAACGCACCTTCTCGATCAGGGACGGGCTCGCCGCTTCGACGGTGACCCCGGGGAGCACCGCGCCCGACGAGTCCCGCACGACGCCGGCGATCGAGGCCTGCGTCTGGGACAGCGCAGCAGCCGGCAGGAACAAGAGCAGTGCGACGGCGACGACGACGGCGTACCGCATGGATGAAAATCCTTTCAGTGACGTGCGCCGGGACCGGTTACTTGCCCTGGGCTTTTTCGAGCTCGTACAACTTCCGCAACTGGTAGATGTTCTCGTTGTTGGTGCAGAAGTTCTCGATCAGATCTTCAGACCCGAGCGTGTAGGTGTTCCAGCCGGACGTCCACGGCCGGGTGAGCACCTTCGGGTCCTCGACGGTGTACTGGTACTCGAGGTAGTTCCTGGACGGCCGCCGCAGCCGTTCGATCACGTGCGCCTGGTCGCTGTGGAACCAGCCGTTGGGATTGATCCAGGTGCGTTCGTCGAGCGAGATGGAGTCGATGACGAGCGTCTCGCCGTCCCAGCGCGCGGTCTGATCCCCGTTGTACAACGGCTCCAGTTCGTCAGCCGGCTTGTGCGGGCGCCCGTCCGTATGCACCACGCGCCACGAGTTGTCGGCCTCGGCGAGGTGAATGAAGAAGCCGGGCATCGTGAAGATCTGGCTCGGGTAGCCCCGGTTCAGTGTGAACATGCCGGGGGTTCCAACCGGTGTGCAGGCCACCGCCGGGTTGTTGATTTGCCGTTCGGTCGCGCTCATGTTCTTGATCTTTTCCGTGGCCCACGGCTGGAACGGGACCGGCTCGTCCGCGGCGCCTCCACGGTCGCGATCAAGGCTCCAGGCGCTGGCGCGGCCGATGTTGCCCGCGAACCACACGCCGGTGAGGTCGGCGTGGCCATCGGCCATGCGCGGCGTTGGACCACCCGGCGGCAAGGGCGGCAAGTCGGTTGTGCCCCGCGCCGCGACGACGGGCGGCTTGGGTTGCTCGGACGTGTTACCGCGGCGCTGCTGTGCCGCAGCTGTCGCGGAGATCAAATACACAACACCAACGACCGCGCTCAAACAGGCGGCGGCCCTATTGATCTTCATGTCTATTGCTCCGCCGCCCCGAGGTTGCCTTCGACGTCCTGACCCACGCGCTGGATGGTGCCGTCCGCCAGCTTCATCCACGGCGACGCGTACCGGTTGGGTTCACCGGTCCGCGCCGCGCATCCCCTCACCGTCACCTGTTTGCCAACGCTCTTCATCAGCGTCGGCCGATCGGCGCCGCCGCGCTTCAGGTTGGTGGTCGACGACAGCTGGAAACTTGCCTCGACCACCTTGCCGTCGGGATTCGTCACGTTGACGAAGATGTAGGCGTGCGGGTTTTCGTAGTTCACCTTCGTCAGGACGCCGGTGATGTCGGAGCATTTCGTCGCGTCGAACTCCGCCGAGAACGAATGATGCGCGAACGCCGGCGCCGCGGCGGCCAGGACGCTGAACACCACGCCGAACACGAGCTTCATGACGGTAACTCCTTCAAACCCTTGATCCGTAGTTACGGTCAATTCACTAGCGGCCGGACGCCCAGGCCAGCTGCGCTTCTCCGCACTCGACGTGCATGATGTTGAACCGCTCGACGTCGTCCTTGCTGACGAACGGGTGCGGCTCGCCTGGCTTGCGTGCGCGCAGCGCCTCGATCTTCTCAAACGTGCCGTCGTACTCGGCGTGCGTGTGGATGATCGCGTCGACGCCCGCTTTCTCCTCGAGATCCTTGAATCGCTTCGAAGAGGCGATGTAGGTCTGCGCCATCGTCTTGCGGTCGGGGAACATCAGGATCCCCTCCTGCACGATCCGCATGAAGTCGCCGCCGATCATGCCGCCGACGTGGCGCTGGGTGCCGTCCTTGAGCGGCGAGATGATCGCCGACATGTTGGTGGACGTCGAGGTCGGCGTGTCGTAGAGCGTGACGGTGGTATCGCCCAGCGTCACCTTGTAGCCGTCAGTGGCGACGATGTCCCGCGTCGGCTTGAGATACTTCGGCGTATTGTCCTTCGCCAGCAGGTCCCACTCGCCCGCCGCCATGACGACGCGCGCCGTCGGCACCATCTTCTTCACCGGGTTGATGCCCCACGCCTGGTCCGAGTGCGAGCGCGGGACGATGACGTACTTGATGTCGGCCGGGTTGAAGCCGAACGTCTTGAGCTCACCAAGGAGATCGGGCATCACCCAGTCGAAGTTCGTCAGAAGCAGGATGATCCCCTCGGAGGTCGTCAGCGCCCAGGTCGATTCGGTCTTGGTGCCGATGAAATACAGGTTGTCGAACACGCGGGCCGGGGGCACGTACCACTCGTCGCGCGGGACCGGCTTGGTCTTGGCCAGCTCGTCAGACTCGCCCGGCCCGATCGCCGGCTCGCGCGCACCGGCCCGCGGCTGCGTGCAAATCAGCCGGAACATCGCATCGAAGTTCTGCCATGGTTTCGGATTGGCAGCCTTGGGCGAGATGACTGCTTTGGCGGCAGCCACGTGTGGCTGCGCGGCAGACGACTGCGCAGCGGCGCCGGCGGCCATCGGGCCGGCGAGGACGAGACACAGCAACAGAACTGTCCACCAGCTTTTCATCGCCGAACCTCCGCGCGATGCAGCGCCTGGCCGTACCGCGGTTCGCAGCACGGCCGGACGTCGCAGTGTTGTCAGGGCGACCGTGGATTTACGGCTTCGACTTTTCCTGTTCGGCGATGATGCGGAACTGCTCGCTGTTCTGCTCGTTGGTGCAGTAGTTCTCGAGCAGGCGATCGTCGTCCTGCGCCAGCGAGAACTTGCGCCAGCCCGACGTCCATGTCTTGGTCAGGACGTCCGGATCTTCGACCGTGAACTGGTATTCGAGGTAGTTCTTCGACGGACGGCGGAGGCGTTCAATCACCCGCAGCTTGTCGCTGTGGTACCAGCCGTTGCCCGAGACCCAGGTGCGCTCGTCGAACCCGACCGTGTCGATGATCAGCGTGTCGCCTTCCCACCACGCGCTGCTGTTGCCGTTGAACAGCGGATCCGGGTATTTCGGGTGCGGCCGCTTGTCGGTGAAGACCTTGCGCCACTGGTTGCCGGCCTCGACCAGCTGCACGAACGCCCCGGGGATCGTGATCAGCTCGCTCGGGTGCGGGTTCATCGTGAACATGCCGGGCACGCCGCGCGGCAGGCAGTTCACAGTCGGGTCGAGCGCCTCGAGCTGCGCGCGGGTGTAGCCCTTGAGCTTCGCCGCGACTTCCGGCTTGAACGGCACCGGGTCCTCGACGATCCGCTCCGGGCGCGTGCGGCTCCACGCGCTGGGACGGCCGATGACGCCGGAGAACCAGATGCCGGACAGATCCGGCTTGCCGTCCGCCATCCGCGGCGTCGGGCCTCCCGGAGGCAGCGGACCCGGGTCGGTCGTGCCGATCGCCTCGACCAGCGGCTTCTGCGGATCGGCGGCACCGCCGCCGCGCTGCGCCGCCGCAGCGGTCACCGACAAGAGGGCGGTCGCCGCCAGGACAGCGAGAACGTGAATATGTCGTCTCATTGCATTCTCTCCAAGGCGGGTCTGAAGACCCGCCTCTACTACTGATTCCGGCGTCGTAGAGGCGGACCTTCAGGTCCGCCTACCCTCGTTAACCTTCAGGTCCGCCTAGTTATTCGAACCAAAAATCCGCTCGACGTCCTGGCCGGTGCGGTGCAGCGGCCCGTCGCTGCCGATTCGGAGCCACGACGCGGCGAACCGGTTGTCGGTGCCGTTAATCGACGCGCAGGCCCGCACCGTCACGTCCTTGTTCATGTTCTCCATGAAAAAGGCCCGCGGCGTGCCGCCACGTGTCATGTTGGCGATAGACGAGGTCTGGAAGGTCATCTTCGCCACCTGGCCCTTCTGGTTCTTCCCCTCGACGAAGAAGTAGGGATGCGGATTCTGCCAGTCCACGCCCACCAGCTTGCCGGTGAGCTCGGCGCAGTTCTTCTCGTCGAACTCCGCGCTGAATGAATGGTGCGCCGCCGGTCGTGCCGTGCCCGCTGCCACGCAGAACGCCGCGACGATGATTCCGAATGCCGTCCTAGAACGCATAATGACTCCCAGTTGGAGAGAAGCGGCGCGCGCGACGATGCGGCGCCGAGCACAGAATTGTAGCGGGTAAACTCAGCGGGTGAAAGGGGTTACGGCAGGGGGCCTATTACTTGGTTTTTTCCTGGTCCGCGATGATCCGGAACTGTTCGCTGTTCTGCTCGTTGGTGCAGTAGTTCTCGAGCAGGTGGTCGTCGTCCTGGGCGAGCGAGAACTTGCGCCAGCCCGACGTCCACGTCTTCGTCAGGATCTCCGGGTCCTCGACCGTGAACTGGTACTCGAGGTAGTTCTTCGACGGACGGCGGAGCCGCTCGATCACCCGCAGCTTGTCGCTGTGATACCAGGCGCCCTGGATCCAGGTGCGCTCGTCGAAGCCGACGGTGTCGATGATCAGCGTGTCGCCTTCCCACCAGGCGCTGCTGTTGCCGTTGAACAGCGGATCCGGGTATTTCGGGTGCGGCCGCTTGTCGGTGAAGACCTTGCGCCACTGGTTGCCGGCCTCCACCAGCTGCACGAACGCACCGGGGATCGTGATCAGCTCGCTCGGGTGCGGGTTCTTCGTAAACATCCCCGGGACCCCGCGCGGCAGGCAGTTGACCGTCGGATCGATCGCCTGAAGCTGGGCCGGCGTCATGCTCTTGATCTTGGCTTCGACTTCCGGCTTGAACGGCACCGGATCCTCGACGATGCGGGCTTCCCGCGTTCGGCTCCAGGCGCTCGGACGGCCAATCGAGCCGGCGAACCAGATCCCCGAGAGGTCCGGTTTCCCGTCCGCCATCCGCGGGGTCGGTGCTCCCGGCGGCAGCGGCTTGCCTTCGGTCGTGCCGATCGCCTCGACCAGCGGTTTCTGCGGATCCGGTGCGGCGCCGCCACGGCCGCCGCGCCCCTGCGCCGCCGCGGTGACAGATACCAGGGCAACCGCGGACAGTAGCGCGGCGACGTGAACGTATCGCGGTTTCATCATCAGAATCTCCAAGGCGGGTCTGAAGACCCGCCTCTACGATCGGCGGAGAGGCGGACCCGGTGCGGTGCAGCGGCCGCGGTTCTGCCAGTCCCCCTGATCCCTACATGCATCGGGCGGGGATGCCGCCAGCCACCTCCCGATATTTATCGTGGCAGTTCTGGCACGCGGTGGACATGACGTCGGCCGCATTGAGCACTTCTTCCATGTTTTTCGACTGGCCGGCCTTGTAGGCGACCGCCCCGGCGTCACGGAGCCCCTGGACCCACATCTGCCAGTCGGCGTTCTGGATCGGCGCGGGCTTCCCGTTCATGCACATCCGCCCGGGGATGATCAGCAGGTTCGCGGCTTCCGACAGCGCGATCCCGGCGTTGGACACGGCTTCCCACCCGCCGTAGCTGCTGCTCAGGGGATTGGGCGAGGTGGAGGGATCGGTTGCGGGCTTCACGGCCGCCGGGTCCTCCGACTGCGCGAAGAACACCACGTTCGAGGCCGGGTAGATGATGCCGCGCATCACCTGCGCGAGGTTGCCGTGCACCTGCGCGGTTTGCGCCGGCGCCGACTGTCCTTCCGCAGGCGGCTGCCCGGCCGGCGGCTGCTGATTGCATGCGGCGGCCAGTGCCAGCAACACGACGCCACCGCAGACACTCAGCAGAAACATCGGGTTACGAACTCGCATCGACGTACCTCCCGGCACGCATGCTAACTGGGCGCTCGAAGTGACCGCAACTGAAGATTTGTTCAGAGCTACTCCTGGGTCAGCCACGGGCACGTCGAAATGCACGGTGTTGACCATGCCGTCGCGCTGGAACTGGACCCAGAGCCGATACGTCTGCGGACGCGGGAAGGCAACTTCGAATTCGACCTCGGGCCCGCCGTCTGCGCGATACGGATGCTCGTGCATCATGTCGATCAGATCTTCGCTCGCCGCCAGCATGTGCCCCCACGCGCCGAGATACTTCTCCAGGCCGCCGTCATCCAGCATGAAGCGAATCTGTGTACGGTTGCCGACGGTTGGCTGCTCCGGGATGGTGAGCATGGACACCCGCATATTGCGATCGGCTTTTGGTGCGTAGTCGCGCGCCAGGCGAACCGGATCCGGGGACGCGCCAGGCACGAACACCGTTTCGGTCGTGAGCTGCGGCGTGGCGCCGATTGGATAGAAGTCGCTCAGCACACGGTACATTCCGGTCCTGGGGAACGTGATCGGGTACTGGAACATCCCGTCGGCGGCGAGCCGGGGATGCCCGTGCTCGAAGAACTGCAGGTCTTCGCTGACGACGAACGCATGAAAGAACTTTTCATGGACGACGTTGTAGGTCGTCACGGGACGGTTCTTCCAGGGATCGTGCACGAAGAACTGGAGGACGGCGGGGCGCGCGGGTTCCGGCGGCGACGGCAGCACGCGAGTGTCGAGATGAAACTCCACCGGATCCGGCACGCCGGCCACCAGGTTCATCCCGCAGCGGCGACAGACCCCGCCGTCATACGACCTGACATCGGGATCCATCGGACAGATGTAAACCACACCCTGGGCCGGGTCCGGTGGTGTCGCGGACTGCACCTGGATGGCCTGCACCACGGCCGGTTCGGCGAGCAGCGCCGTGTCCGACCGCGCCGCCAGGCACGCTAGGCACAACGCGATGACGCAGGCCGTCCGCGCCTCCATAAGTCACTTGTAGACCCACTGGCGTGCCATGTCAAAGTATCCTGACGACATGAAGCGGATGTACTTCAGCCTGACGCTTCTGCTCATCTGCGTGGCGGCCGCCCGCGCCGGTGCCCACGGGATCGGATCCACGCCGACGTGGAACCGCGAGATCTCGCGGCTGATCTACGACAAATGCGCGTCGTGCCATCGGCCCGGCGGGACGTCGTTCTCGCTGATGACGTACGCCGAGGTGCAACCTCGCGGCAACGAGATCAAGGATGCCGTGCTCGCGCGCCGCATGCCGCCCTGGGGCGCGGTCAAGGGCTTCGGCAATTTCAGGAACGACACGAGCCTGATGCAGGAGCAGATTGAACTGTTTGCCCGGTGGGTGGACGGCGGCATCAGGCGCGGCAACAACCCACGGCAGCTTCCCAAAACGCCGACGTTCACGTCGTCAACACCGGCGCCTGCGGCTCAACATGACATCGAGGCCAGCGGTGAGACGACGCTGCGCGAAGCCGTCGTCCTCGACGGCTTGATGCCGCAGCGCGTTCACGCCGATCACTCGCTTCGTATCGTCGCCGTCCTGCCTCGGGGTTCGGTCGAACCTCTCGTCTGGCTGCACGGGTACGACAGCCGGTTTGCGCACCCGTTCCTCTTCCGCCAGCCATTGAAGCTGCCCGCCGGTACGGTGATCCGCGGAATTCCGGCGGACGCCGAGATCTCGCTGTTTACGCTTCCCGAAAGTCGCTAGCCTGAACAAACATTCAGGAACTCTTCAGGTACACGCCTCACGTAACTGCACCTAAGATTTCGTCTGGTCACCCAGGCGACTTCTCACCCCGATGGAGGCAGAACGATGAACCATGGGTCTTTACGCGTCTGCGGGCGGAGGCTCGGCCAGGCGGCCGCGTTCCTGCTCCTGATGCCTTTCGCTACACAGGCGGCGGGGCAAACCGCCCCGGCGACGCCCCAGATGAACATGGCAAACATGGACCACCGCGGCGGCCTGCAGGGGCGGGTGCGGAACGACGCGGGCGCCGGCGTCCTCGACGCGACGGTCATGGCGGTCAACGCCGAGAACGGCGCGGAGTTCACGACGACGACCGATGGCCAGGGGGCCTATGAGTTCGCCGCGCTGCCCGTCGGCCGCTATAACGTGTCAGCTCACGACGGGCGGGCTGGTGCGGTTCACCCAGCGCGAAGTGGAAGTGGCGATGGACGCGTCGCGAACACTGGACATTTCGCTCACCGCCGCCACCGCCGCGCAGGCGGCCGAAGGCGAACGCCAGGAGCTGCTGGGGAAGATCGCCACGCTCGAGCAGCGCATCACCGACCTCGAATCGAACACCGTCCTCTCAGAGCCGGAGACCCGCGTCCGCCGCGTCGAGGTGTACGTCGACCCGACCGGCGGCGAGCACGAGGAGCCGGTGCCCGGTGCGACGCCGGTCGTCACCTACCAGCGGGAGCGCGTCTATCGCCGCCAGACGATCAGCGAAAAAATCGATGAGGCGCTGGAAGACGCGGCGAGCCGGAGTGTCGCGGTGGGCGTTGACGCGGCGATGGCGACGCAGTTCGCCGGCCGGACCAAGAGCAGAAACGATCCCAACAACAGCGCGTACGCGCTGGCCTCCGCCGATCTCTTCTTCACCGCCGGGCTGGCGCAGTACACCATCTTCTTCGCCGACATCGTCGGCCTGAGCGGCGCACCGCCGGACGCGGAAATCCCGACCCTGACCCTGCTCAACGGCTATACGGCACGGCTGGTCAGGCAGAACGAGCTGAATCTTCGGGAAGCGTGGCTTCGCACCGAGCTGTTCGGGCAGCGACTGGCGTTGACCGCCGGCCGCCTCGATCTCACCAACTATTTCGACGCCAACGCGTTCGCCAACGACGAGAGCACCCAGTTCATCAGCGACGCGCTCGTCAACAACCAGATGCTCGGACTCGGCAGCAACGGCACCGGTGTGGGAATGGAATTCGATCCCAAGAACGGTTTCCGCTTCAAATTCGGCTTTCAGCAGAGCAACACCGACGCGACGAATCTCTCGGATTCGTTCTTCACGCTGTCGGAAGTCGGCTACACCTTCACGCCGTTCGCGCTGCCCGAAGGCTCATATCGCCTGTGGTGGCGCACCGACAACACCCCGGAAGACGTGCTCGGCAAGGGCCTGGGGTTCAGCTTCGATCAGAAACTGACACCGGTCGTGGGCCTCTTCGGACGCTACGGTATCGCGGGCCTCGAGGGTGACGACCGCGATAACTTTTACAGCGGCGGGTTTTCCTTCCAGAACGGGCTCACGGTGAGCCCGCTCGACACGTGGGGCGTCGGCTACGCCCAGATGGATCTCGTCACCGGCGAGCGTGAACATCTCGCCGAGGGCTACTACAATTTCCACCTGACCGATAAACTGCGGCTGTCGTTCCACCTCACGCATGTGCTCGACGAGCCCGAGGGTGGTGAGAAGTTCGGGTACCTGCTGCCGGGCATCCGGTTCCAGGCGGCGTTCTAGCGCGTCAGGAGTACGAACCATGACCAGCTCAATCATTCGCTTTGGAACTGCTCTCACGGTCGCCCTGCTCGGGGCGCTCGCCGCCGGCCTTCAAGCGCAGGGCGTCAAGATTACCGACCCGCGATCGGTTGTGATGATCGTGAACCGCGATTCGAACGACATCGGGTTCATGGACATCAAGACCCACAAGATGGTGGGCAGGACCTTCCTGGGGAACAACGTCAACCCGCACATGGTGATGATGTCGCCCGACGGCCGCTACGTCGTCACCGGCGGCACGCGCGCCAACAAGGCGTACATCATCGACACGCGGACGCTGCAGCTGGTGAAGGTGATCCCGACCGACATCGCTCCCGAGCACCTGGCATTTTCGCCGGACGGCCGGTGGTATTACCAGGGCAACCCGGACGGCGACTCGATCTCGGTCATCGACATGCAGTCGCTGAGCAAGATCAAGACGATCCCGGGATTCGCGGAGCCGCTCAACGTGACATTCCTTCCCGACGGGTCGAAAGCCTACATCGGCAACTACGGCGCCCACTGGGTGGGCGTCGTCGACGTCAGGCGGCACGAGCTGCTGAAGAAGATCCAGGTGGCGGAGGTGCCTGGCGTCGCGAAGCTCGACCCGGAGAAGTACCTCGGGCGAGATCCAGGGAATCAACATCGCCGCGCTGTCGAACGATGGCCGCTATCTGTATGCGGCCGACAGCACCCTGGCCGTGGTCGGGGTGATCGATACCCGCGAAGACCGGGTGATCAAGACGATCCGCGTCGGCGCGAATCCGTGGCGCATCTACATGAGCCATGACGGCCGGTACGGCATCACCGCCAACAACGGCGACGAGACGATCTCGATCATCGACACCCGCACCAACAGCGTGGCGGCCACGCTCGAGGCCGGGCCGGACATGACCGGCATCAACTTCGCCGCCGGCAAGGCGTTCGTCATCAGCTCGACCAGCGGCTTCGTCTACGTCTACGACATGAACAGCCTGAAGCCGGCGGGGCGGATCAAGGTGGGCACGAATGTCCAGCTCGAGACGGCGACGACCGATACCGCAGATGAGAAACTCTATCTGGCGGAATCGACCAACCACGAGATCATGATCATCGACGCCAGGACGAACGCGATCGAGCGCGTCGGAAATGTCGGGCTGTACCCGTGGGGCACGCATATCATGGATAGCAAGGACAATTACTGCCACTAGTTCCAGTCCGGCTGAAGCCGGACACTACGCATGAAACGGCCACCGGACACTACGCATCAGCAGCCGTAGTGTCCGGCTTCAGCCGGACCCTGTAATGTCCGGCTTCGGGCGGACCCGGTGCAACAGGTACGGACATGCACCGCCCCCTCCTGCTCCTGCCCTTCCCCATCGCCATCGCGCATCGCGATCGTCATGTTGATCGTGGCGGTCGGCGCCGACGCCCAGAGCGTACGCGATCACGTGCGCATCACGCCGGACCGTTCCACCGTCGTCAGCGACAAGCAGGCGTCGGAGCTGACCCTGACGGTCACTGAGGCCGCCGTGCGCCCGATTCAGATCTGGGTCCGGACCGCCGGCCTGATCGACGCCTCGAAGAAGGTCGTCACCGCGAATGTCGGCGCGGGCGAAGCGGCGCTGGTGAAAGTGGGACAACGTGTCCGCGCCTTCTCACCTGAATCTCGATCGCGGATGTATCAGGCGACCGTCTCGCGCGTGTCGGCACGGGACAACGGGACGGCGGTGACGGCCACGCTCAACGGCCGCGCCTTCGAAACCAGTACCCATTACGTGCTGGAAATCGTCGCCGAGGGTGGCGAGTTCCTCTCGGTCCCGAACGAAGCCATCATCGAAACCGGCGGCAAGCAGGTGGTCTACGTGCAGCAGGCCGGCGGCAGCTACATGCCACGGGATGTCAAGGCCGGCATCCGCGGCGAACTGTTTACGCAGGTGCTGGAAGGGCTGAAACCTGGCGAACAGGTGGTCACGATCGGCAGCTTCTTCATCGACGCCGACCACAAGCTGAAGAACCCATAGCCGTACCCAATGATCACCGCCATCATTGAGCACGTCATCCGGTTCCGCTGGATCGTGTCGGCCGGCGTCGCGCTCCTGGCCGCGCTCAGCATCTATGCCCTGCGCACGGCGGCGCTGGATGCCATTCCCGATATCTCGGACCCGCAGATCATCGTCTATTCGAAGTGGCCGCGCAGCCCGCAGCTGATCGAAACCGAGGTCACCGAGCCGGTGATTCGCGCGCTGGCCGGCTCCCCCGACATCCGATCGATTCGCGGTACCTCGCACATGGGGTACTCGTTCGTCTACGTCATCCTCGAGAACCCGGGTCGCCGCGCCGCGGTCCGCCAGTTCGTCGCCGATCGCCTCAACGCAATCCGCATGCAGCTGCCTGCCGACGCCAACGTCGTCGTCGGGCCGAACGCCAGCAGCATGGGCTGGATCTTCCAGTACGCGCTGCGCGACCGCGAGGGGAACCGCGACCTGCGCGAGCTGCGGCTGCTGAACGAGAGCCTGGTGAAGCCGGCGCTGCAGTCGGCGCCCGGGGTTGCGGAGGTCGCCTCGGTCGGCGGCCTGGAGAAGCAGTACCAGATCAAGCTGTTTCCCCCGCTCCTCGCCGAGCGGAGCGTGTCACTCGGGCAGGTCCTCGGCGCCGTCCAGGGCGCGTTCCAGGAAGCCGGCGGGCGGACCATCGAAGTCACCAACCGCGAGTACCAGCTGCGCGGCGGCGTCTCGGGCGACAGCATCGACCGGCTCGAGTTCCTCGTCCTCGGGCGCGACCGATCCGGAGCGCCCGTTCAGCTCAAGGACGTCGGCTATATCCAGGTCGGCTACGACCTCCGCCGCGGCATCGCCGATCTCGACGGCACCGGTGAAGTAGTGGGCGGCATCGCGATTATGGAGCAGGGCCGCAACGTCCTCGCCGTCACCGGCGAGCTGCTCCAGAAACTCGAGGCCCTCCGGCCCTCCCTGCCGGACGGCATCGAGATCATTCCCACCTACAACAGGTCCTCGCTGATCTGGAATACCCTGACCAACTTCTCGCAGGCGCTCGCCTACGAGCTGCTTGTGGTCATCCTCGTGATTGCGGTGGCGCTCAGGAACGTCCGTGCCGCGATTGCGCCGGTCTGCGTTCTGCTGCTGGGAACGCTCTTCACCGCGCTGCCGCTTGCGGCATTCAACCAGACGATCAACCTGTTCTCGCTGGCCGGGCTGGCAATCGCCATCGGCGAGATGGCCGACGCGACCATCGTCATCGTCGAGAACTGCACCGCGCAGCTGGCCCGGCAACGCGACCTCACGCCCGCCGCCAAGCTGCGGATGATCATCCAGTCGACGGCGACGATGACCCGTCCGCTGCTCTTTTCGATGCTGATCATCGTCACGTCGTTCCTGCCGATTTTCTTCCTCGGCGAGCGCGAAGGACGGCTGTTCAATCCCCTGGCATTCGGCAAGACCTCGGCAATGGCGTTTTCAACGCTGCTGACGCTGTTCCTGTTGCCGATCGTGATCGTGTGGATCTTCAAGCACGGCAACTGGACGCCGCCGATGGAAGCGGAAGGGCGGTTCGCGCGCGGCTATCGTCGCTCTCTCACCTGGACGATCCGCCACCGCTACGCCTTTGTCGGCCTGAGCGCGGTGCTGCTGATCGTCGCCGCCGTGTTGATGCTGCGCTTCCAGAAGGACTACATGCCGGAAATGGAGGAAGGCTCGATCCTCTACATGCCGACGACGCTGCCGGGGCTGCCCTCGCGTGAGGCCGGCTGGATCGTCCAGCAGATGGACCGGAAGCTCAAGGAGTTTCCCGAAGTCGAACGCGTGTTCGGCAAGCTCGGGCGCGCCGATACCGCCACCGATCCGGCGCCGGTCGAAATGATCGAAACGACGGTGACATTGAAACCGCAGTCGGAGTGGCGCGACGGGATGACCAAGGACAAGCTCATCGCCGAAATGAACCAGGCGATGCAGGTTGTTGGCTACGTCAACAGCTGGACGCAGCCGATCAACACCCGGGTGATGATGCAGGACACGGGCATCCAGACGCCGGTCGGCATCAAGGTGAAGGGCGCCGATCTCGGAACCGTGCAGCAGGTGGCACAACAGGTGGAGACCCTGCTCACGGATTTTCCGGGCACCCAGTCGGTCATCGCCGAGCGGATCTCACAGGGCTACTTCGTGGACGCGCAGCTCGACTTCGAGCGGATGGCGCGCCGCGGCGTGACGATGGACGAGGCGCTGCCGACGGTGAGGTTCGCGATCGGCGGCGACAACGTGATCGGAGTTCGCCAGGAGGACAAGACCGTCGTCCCACTCGCAATTCAGTATCGCCTGAGTACATCGACACGCTGGAGAAGGTACGGAACACCCCGGTGATCACCGCGACCGGCGAATCGGTCGCGTTGAGCGACATCGCCAGCGTCGAAGTCCGGGAAGCGCCGGAGATGATCCGGAACGACAACGGCGAGCTAGCAGGCTACATCTACGTTTACCTTCGCGATATCACCGCACCGGAGTACGTCGATCGCGCCCGCGCACATCTCCAGGCGAACCTGGAGCTGCCGCCTGGCTACACCATCGAATGGACCGGTTTGTACCAGTACGCCGAGGACGCGCGCGCCAAGCTGGCCGTCGTGGTGCCGATCACGCTCGTGATCATGTTCGCGCTGCTGATCATGGCATTCCGATCGGTGGCCGACAGCTCGCTGATCATGCTGTCGGCGCCGTTCGCGCTGGTCGGGGGCGTCTTCCTGCAGTGGCAGCAGGGCTTCTCGATGACCACCGCCGTCATCATCGGCTACGTCTCGCTCTTTGCGGTCGCGATCCAGACGGGCATCATCATGATCGAGTTCATTCGCGAGGCGCTGGCCCACCGCACGCCGGAACAGACCTATATGGATGCGGTGATCGAGGGGTCTGCCGCCAGGCTGCGACCGAAGCTGATGACGGTGGCGACCACGGTCTTCGGCCTGCTGCCGATCATGTTTGCAACCGGTTCGGGCATGGACATCACCAAGCCGATTGCCACGCCGACGTTTGGCGGAATGATCAGCTCGACGGTTTACGTGCTCTTCCTGATCCCCTGCCTGTTTGCGATCGGCGAAGATATCCGGAGGAGACAGATCGTGAGAAACAGCTTGTTTGGCAAGGCGGCCGCGTCGACAGCGGTCCTCGTCCTGGCGTGCGCAGCCGCGTCGTGCACGGGCGAGAGCACGCAGGAGACGACGACGCCCGCTCCGGTTTCCATTCCGGCCTCGCAGCCGTCGGCGCAGGGCGTCACGGTGCAATTCACGAGCGAACCCAATCCACCTGTGTCGGGGAGTAACCAGATCGAGGTCATGGTGATGGAAAACGGCGCGCCGGTGACCGACGCGACCGTGGAGGCGGTGTTTTCGATGCCGGCGATGCCATCGATGAACATGCCTGCCATGCGCAGCGCGGCGCCGCTGACGCACGCCGGCGAGGGACGCTACCGCGGCACCGGCGAGCTCGCCATGAGCGGCACCTGGAACGTCACCGTGACCGCCGCGCGCGGCGGCCAGGAAATCGGGCGCACCAACCTGAGCGTCGTCGCAGAGTAGCACTCGCGTTCGTTCCTGACGAAAACTTCAGCAAAACTTCAGTTGTAGGCCTCTAGCCGCTGCGATACCGTTCGCGGCCATGCCGCGATCTGCGTGGAAAGCACGCGCACGGACGCGGGACGTCTGAAGGAGCGAAGCCATCATGAATGCTGTCCGTCTTTCCTGCGTTGCCGTCGCTCTCCTGCTCGGTATGGCCGCATCCGCGGCCGCGCAGACTGCCTTGATCAAGGCCCGCGTCACTGACCCGGACCGCGCGGCCGTCGTCGGCGCCGCCGTCGTCCTCACGCACGTTCCCTCGGGCGCGCAGCAGAACGGCCTGACGCGCGACGACGGGACGCTGCAGGTCGAAGGATTGCCGCTTGGCGAGTACCGTTTGGAAGTCATCGCCACCGGCTTCACGCTGTACACACAGACCATCACGCTCGGCACCGAAGCCCGCGCGCTCGACATCGCGCTGGAGATTGCCGGCTTCCGCGAAGAGGTCACCGTGGAGGGCGTGGCGACGGTGCCGACGATTGGCCGAATCAGAACGCCGCTCCGGGACCAGCCGCTGACCGTCAACACGCTGACCTCCGAGTTCCTCGAGGCTCATGCGATCAACGACGTCGTCACGGCACTCCAGAACGTGTCGTCGGTGGCCGCCTACACGACCTACGGCGTGTACCAGTCATACGTGTTCCGAGGTTTCAGCGACTCGGTAATGATGGTCGACGGCATCCGGAACGAAGGCAATCGGGTCAACACCCAGCTGGCGAACGTCGACCGGCTCGAGGTGCTGAAGGGGCCGGCCTCGGTGCTTTACGGCGGCAACGCCATCGGCGGCGCGGTGAACCTCGTGCTCAAGAAGCCGACGCCCGAGCCCGTCTACGACGCTTCACTGGGCGCGGGACGATGGGATACCTATCGCGGCTCGTTCGGGGCGGGCGGGCGCCTGCTCGGCGATAGAAACGGCCTGTTCTACCGGCTCGATGTCGGTGGTGAGTCGGCCACCAACTTCCGGCATGACCCGTCGAAGCGGCTCAACGTCACGCCGTCGATCATGTGGCGGATCTCCAACGCCGCTCAATTGGACGTGCGGCACATGTACGACCGCGTGCGGGTCAGCGCCGACGGCGGGATCCCGCTGGTGCCGCTCACGGCCGGCTTCGTGCCCGACCCGGAGCGCACCGCCATTGGCGACCCGCTGTCGCGCGCGGTGCAGGGCGACGGCACTGACGTGATCCCGAGGGTCGACCGGGGCACCCGCTACAACACGCCCCAGGACTTCGGGCGCGGGCTCGAAAACAACACGCGAATCAGTTACTCGCACATGGTCGGCACGCTCGCGTTCCGGAACACCGTCGGCTACCGCTACTTCGACGACCACTACTGGACAACGGAGTTCCTCGACGTGACGCCGCCAAGCCGGGTCAACCGGGGCTTCCTCTACTTCAAGCACCATGGCCGTCCCTGGGTGAACCAGGCCGAGCTCGCCGGGCGGGTGAAATTCGGTGTCGAGCACGACGTCCTGGTCGGGTGGGACTACCAGCTCTACGACAACTTCACGCACCGGCGCGCCGCCGCGAACTTCAACACGACGCCGCTGGACCTCTACAACCCGGTCGAGACCCACGTATCGGTGGACGTGTTCAGTTTTCCGGTGACCCGCATCGACTACTCCACGCAGCGCACACACGGTGTTTTCGTCCAGGACGCGCTCGCATTGACGTCACGACTCAAAGTGGTTGCGGGCGTGCGGGTTGACCGCCTCCGGCGCAGCGCCCACAACAACCCGGTTGCGAACGGCACCGAGACCGAGGGGCCGGTGACCAGGGGCCGGTCGGGCGACGTCACCTACCGGGCGGGAGTCGTCTATCAGCCGACCGGTGCGTTCGATCTGTATGCCCAGAACTCCACGTCATTCAAGCCGAATTTCAGCGTCCAGCCCGATGGCACGCTTCTCGAACCGGAGTACGGAGAGCTGTTCGAGGTGGGACAGCGGGTGCGCATGATGCAGGAGCGGCTGGAGCTGTCGTCAGCGGTTTACGAGATCGAGAAGCGGAACGTCGCACGCTCGATCGGCGGCGGCCGCTTCGACCAGATCGGCAAGGTCAGGTCGCGCGGGTTCGAAGCCGATCTGCGTGGCCGGCTGGCCCTCTATGTGGAACGTCGACCTGGGCTACGGGTTCACCAAGGCGAAGCTGGTCGATTTCCTGACGAGTGCCGGCGCCAATCTCTCCGGCAATGTGCCGCGGCGGGCGCCGGAGCACACCCTCAGCGTCTCGACGTCGTACGGATGGCAGAACGGTCTGTCGCTGACCGCCGGGGCCCGGGTCGTCGGCGAACAGTTCATCAACGACAACAACGCCGTGCGGTTCAACGCCTACAACCTGCTCAACCTGGGCGCCGCCTACACCAGGGGCCGCGCGCAGTTCGTGCTCAATCTGACCAATGTCACCGATGAGGTGTACTGGACGTCGTCGCTCGGCAACCGGCAGCTGTATCCCGGACAACCCTTCAACGTCATCGCCACCGTGCGAGTCCGGACGAATTGACCTGTTCAAATCAGGCGGGTCCGCTGCGCGGAACCCGCCCCACGTCCATAAGGTCGGGTCCGCGCACGGACCTGGCTAGGACACGTAGGCCGGGTTCCGCGCCGCGGACCCGGCTGGGATGAGTGAGGGCCGACGTATGCGAATGACCAGTCTGGTGACCACGCTCCTGACCACCGCGGTGATCGCGCTTTCCGCGGCGCCAGCGAGGGCCGCTTCAGACGTCCCCGGCTTCCCGGTGACGATTGACAACTGCGGCGTCTCGACGACGTATGCCCACCCGCCACGGCGCGCCTTCACGATGAACCAGTCGGCCACGGAGATCATGCTGGCGCTCGGCCTGCACGATCGCATCGTCGGCGCCGCATTCCTGGATGACGCGATCCTGGCGGAGTTCGCAGACGCCTACGCCAGGATCCAGGTGCGGACGCCCGGGTATCCTTCACGCGACGCGCTGCTCGACTCGAAGCCCGACTTTGTCTATGCGGCGTTTCCGAGCGCGTTCTCCAACGAAGTCGACGGGATGCTGGATCTGCTGCGTTCCGGGGCGGAAAACTACCTGTCGCCGTCCGGCTGCGAGCGCCGCGACCGCTCGGTCCCGGCATCGATGGAGATGGTCTTCGGCGAAATCCGCGACATCGGCCGCATCTTCGGCGTCTTGCCGCGCGCGGAACAGCTGATTGCCGCGTACCAGGCAGACCTGGCGGCGATCCGCGGCCAGGTCGGCGCCGTGGCCACCCCGGTTCGCGTGCTGTGGTACGACAGCGGCACGCCGCCGTTCGTCGGCGCATGCTGCGGTACGCCCAACGAGATCCTGCGGCTGGCGGGTGCGGAGAATATCTTCGCCGACGCGCGGGGCTCGTGGGCCACCGTCAGCTGGGACGACGTCGTTTCGCGGAATCCTGATGTCATCGTGCTGGTCAATGCGTCATGGGCGCCGGTCGCTCAGAAACAGCAGTGGCTGTCTGCCAACAACGCGCGCACCGGCATTGACGCCGTCAAACATCAGCGCTTTGTCACGATCGATTTCAGCAGCTCGACGCCGGGCATCCGCAACATCGCCGCGGTGCGCCGGGTGGCCGAGGCGCTCTACCCGGACAAGTTCAAATAGCGGAACACCGTGTCGCGGCACAGCACGTAAGGGCGAGCGCGGCCGCGAGGTCGTCATACCTACTGATTGCGGAACTCCGGGCTGCGGCGAAGCTCGCGCTCCACGTCGTTTTGTGTCCAGTTGTCGCGCAGGACCCGGTTGACGTAGCCCACGCTCCCTGCGTCGGGTTCCCGCTTGAGGACCGCCAAGTAGGCGCGCCGGACGACCTCCTCGGCTCTCACCCGGGTCTTCTCCCGGTATTCGGGGCTGTTCCGCAGAGCCTCCCGCACCTGCTGCTCGGTCCACCCCTCGTCAATGATGCGGCTGCGGTACATACGCAGTCCCGCCGCCTCGGGATCCCGTTCCAGAATGTCCTGGTATGCGCGCCGCACAATTACGTCCGGGTTCTGCGAACCGAAGGGCGCCTGTCCGGCCCGGCCGCGAGGCCCAGCATCGAAAGACGTGCTCCTGACCTGAACGGAGGAAATCAGATCGTTGAAGCTCACCGCCTGGAGGTCGGCGGTGCTGGCCTCGAGCCGCAGCGTCGCGCCGCGAAACCGCTGATCCGCGTAGATCGTGACCTCGATTCTCCCGAGAACTCTGATCGAGGAGACCCGATCGTTTGATCCCGACGGCATCGCGTCGAGATTCTCGCCGGCCTCGACGCAAAAATACTGGCCGCGGAAGTTGATGTCCTGATAGAAGCACGCCCCTTGCCGGGGCATCGGCCCTCCGGTCCAGCCTTGCGCAAACACCAGCGACGCCCCGGCCAGAATTGCGCCGCTTGCGAACCCGGCCACGATCGCTCTCCTGACCATCGTCACGTCCTTCGCACTACATCGTGTCTCTGGGAGCGACCGATCGCCGCTGGGGCATCTCCCGGACGATCCCAGAAACTCATGGGTCGCCAGAAGTCTAACGCAGCGAGACTCGTGAAAGCGTCAGTCCCCCAACGATGACCTCGACCAAAATGGCGTCGTGCATTCCAGACCTATCTGTCCAGAAACTGAAGAATTCCTGAAGCAATCGTCAGAATTGCTCGATTGACCGAGGTTACGTTTCCGGTTATGGTCTGTTGATATGAAGCACTTTCGTTCTCTCGGTGCCGCTGCCGCGATTGTGCTGGTCGTGGAGTGTGTAGTCGCTGGCTGCGCGGCGCCGGCGCGCGAGGAACCGCCACCGCCTGCGGCGCCGCCGTATCGTCCCGTCGCGTCGATCCGGGAGGTCATGAACAGCGTGATCGATCCCTCCATAGACGTGGTGTGGAACTCGGTCGCGACCGTCATCGATGACGGACGCATGACCGATCGCGCCCCCACGACCGACGAAGACTGGGCCGAGGTGCGCCGCCACGCGCTGATCGTCAGCGAAGCGGCCAACCTTCTGTTGATGCCCGATCGCCTGATCGCGCCGACGGGCGCCCCGTCCCAGGCGCCGGGCGTCGAGTTGGCGCCCGAGGAGATTGGGAAGCTGATCCGCGAGAATCCGGACGGCTGGAACTTGTACGTGCAAGCGCTCCAGGACTCGTTGAAGCCGGCGCTGGCCGCGATCGACGCGAAGAATGCGCCGGCGCTGCTCGACGCCGGCGAGCAGATCGACACGGCGTGCGAGAACTGCCATCAGGTGTTCTGGTTTCCGAACGCCGTGGCATCGGCGCGCTGACGCATTCTCACTTGATCTTGACCGGAGGCACCTGATGAAGACGCGGATTGTTCTCGCTTTGCTCGCCGCTGGAGCACTCTGTGCCGGCCAGCCGGCACTAGCGCATCATCCGTTCGCGGCGGAATACGATGTCAGCAAACCGGTGACGCTGACGGGTACCCTGGCCAGAATGGAGTGGGTGAACCCGCACGGCTGGATCCACATAGACGTCAAGCAGCCGGACGGCACCGTCAAGCAGTGGACGGTCGAAACCTCGGGTCCGGGCCAGATGAGCCGCCGCGGGCTGAAAAAGACCGACACGGTCGACGGCATGTCCCTCGTGATAAAGGGTTATCAGAGCAGGAAGAATCCGGTGCTCGCCAACGGCCGGACGCTGGTGCTCGCCGACGGACGCAGTTTCTACATCGGCGCGGTCGGCGGGCCGAACGACGGCGCCGATCGCTGAGGCACGGGACGCGGGCCTGGCGATGCCATCGATCATCCCCGCCCTCGAGTGGCTCGAAGGGCTCCCCTGGACGACCGCGATTCGCGAGTCGGCGTGGGGCTACCCGATAATCGAAACGGCGCACGTTGCCAGCATCGTCGCCTTCGCCGGTCTCGTGATCATGATGGATCTGCGCCTCGTCGGCCTGGCGTTCACGCACGCGCCGCTGACGCAGATCCAGCGGCGGCTCTTCCCGTGGCAGATGGCCGGGTTCGTCCCGAGCACGGCCACGGGACTCCTTCTCTGCTGCATTGATCCGCTGCGCTATTACGGAAACGTGTTTTTCTGGGTCAAACTCGGGATGCTCGTGATGGCGGGGATCAACGCGCTAGCCTTCCACCTGACGACCTACCGAACGGTAGTGCGGTGGGACGAGGATCCGCAGGTTCCCGGGACGGTTAGGCTGGCCGGCGCCGTGTCGTTGCTGCTCTGGTCCGCGATCATCGTGTCGGGGCGGCTCATCGCCTTTACCTGATTCGACTGAAGGCGCCGATTGTTTCTGCTGCCGTTCCTCGAATGGTGCGAAGGGCTCGCGGTGAGCCAGGCCTACCGCGAATCGCTCTGGCTCTTCACGCTGACGCAGTGTCTGCACCTCGTCGCTATCACGACGTTCATCGGCGCGATCCTGATCGTCGACCTTCGCCTGCTCGGGTGGGGTCCGGTCCGCCAGTCGCGCGCGGGAATCGCACGAAGCGCGCAGCGGATCCTGCTCTGGGCCGGCCTTGCGGTGTTGGCCACGGGCATCCCCCAGTTCACGACGAATGCGCTGAGCTATTCCAGGTCCCCGGTGTTCGTTTTCAAGATGGGCCTCCTCGCGGCGACGCTGGTGTTCACGGCGACGGTGCGCCGCCGGGTGGCGCTCGCCGACGAGGGGGACCTGCCGTCGTGGGTGCCGAGGGCAGTCGGCGCCGTGTCGCTCGCGCTCTGGATGGGTGTGACGATCAGCGGCCGGTTGATCACCTTCTACGGCTGATCGTCTTCCAGACCTCAGAACTCCGGCGGCGGCGGGTCCTTCACTTCCATCGGTTCGCCGACGGGGTCTCCGCTGAACATTCGCGCTTCCGTGAAGAACCCTGATGCGTTGAGGACGATCGTCACGGACTCCTTGCCTGAGTTCTTCCAGTACCAGCCGTGAAGGCCGGGGTAAGGCGCACGATAGGTGCCCTGACCGCTGCTCACCGTTCCTCTCATGAACGTCTCGGATGCAGAGATCGGCTTGCCGTCGGGTACGGTATGGAAGTCCACATCAACCGGCGCCGACGCTTTCCAGTTGAACACCATCATCTCTCCCGTCTTCAGACGGAACTTGTACTCGACAAACTGGTCCGGCATGAGCCCGAATTCGATAGCGTCGACCTTGTAGGTCGTGGCCGACGGGGTCAGCGGACCGCCGGGCTTCGGCGCGATCGGCGGGCCTCCTGGCTGCCCGCCCACCGGATTCACTGCTTGCGGGGTCTGGGCGAAACCCGTGACCGCGAAACCGAGCGGATCGAATCCAGAGGCTGCGAGCAGTGAAGCCGTGACGATCAGCGCGATCGCAGTGGCTCGGGCCAGGGCCACCGCGGCCACGGTCCTGGTGATGCGTGTGTGCTGTGTTGTCATCGCTGCTGGTACTCCACTGGCTGACAGTCCATAACGGGATGAAGCCGCCGGAGAACGCTCGAGGCCGGCCATGCTCGGGCCTCGGGCACCGTCTACCGATATTCCCAAAGGCCCATTATACGGGTCACACCATATCGAAGCAGTCATGCGCTCAGTCGGCCGCCATATCCAACTCCGCCCGGGGTGCTGCCGACAGAGAGGCTCGAATGGCGGCAGCCTCGGCGTCGGTGAATGTCGGCGGTGCGGCTGATCTGTAGTCCAGCGACGGACGCATGATGCCGCTGTCAGAATGGCCCTGCAGGGGCAGCATGTGATGCCCGATCTCGTGCGCCAGCACTCGTGCCAGCACGATCTGCGGCAGCACGTCGTTCTCCCAGGCGCGACGTGCGATCCGGTCCCAGAACACGTAGACACGGCCGGTCTGATGCGGCGCCACGCCCAGGACCGACGGCAGCACTTCCTTGCCCCTCAGAAACTGATCCGTGCGCGCATCAGACAACACGACCGCCACGAGATGAGTCGGCGCGGTCTCATCGTCCATGCCACCGTTCGTCCGTCCACTCGAGCGACACGCCGATGGCGTCGTAGATCATGGTCGCTTGCTGCCGGGCCTCGAGCAGTACCTGGGAGTCCGGGCGGGAGGAGCCTTCGGCGATCAGGGTGACCCGAATCGCATTACCTTTGTCCAGCCGCGGAGATTCGGCCTGCTGACCGCCCCGTGCGTCCGATGCTTCGAACAACACGACGACGCTCGCAAGGCAGACGAGCGAGAGGCGAGGAAGTATGGCCATCGAGGTGGCGGAACGCTGACTGAATCCACGATAGCTCCGAGTGAGAGGAGCGAACCTGAAGTTATGCTGAAATTTTTGTCAGGGGCCGCGTAGCGAGCGATCGACGGTGCCGATCGCCTGACGCAAAGTTCAGGAAATCTTCAGTTGCGCCTGGCGCCGGGTGTCACTACGATTCCAGCCCGTGAAAACATCGACACGGCGCCGCACCGAGTTGAGGGCAATGCTCGAGACGAGGCGCAAGCAACTCACCGACGGCGTGACCGGCATGATGCGAGGTGTTCGAGAGCGAAGTGGAGATGACCGGGATGTCGTCGACACGCACGACGGCGCCGATATCGACATCCAGGGCGATCTCGATCTCGCGCTGATACAGATGAAGGCCGAGACCCTCGGCCGGATTGATGCCGCGCTGGGGCGCCTCGCCGCCGGTGCCTACGGCGACTGTATCGAATGCGCAGGGGCGATCTCGAGTGAGCGCCTCAACGCTCTACCCTTCGCCGTTCGCTGCACGAGCTGCGAGGACGCGCGCGAACAGCGAGCGCGGGTGGCACTACGGGATCGGGTGCGGCGTCCCCACGCGGGCGTCTCGTTCGACGCCGCCGAGTAACCGCAGACGTGCGCGGCAGGGCTCAGACCGGTGCGCGCACCGCCCCGCTTGTGACCGCAGCTCGATGCCTGGCCAGAGACGACGAGCCGGCCGCCAGTTTCCGCCCCACTGCGCGCCCCGCCAGCACGAGCGACGTCAGGCACAGCGCGGTCCCGCCGAGCACGAACGCGATCGCCGGCAGCCCGCGTTAGGCTGCCCGCCGCAACGTCGCGCGTGTTCTAATGGGGCGCCTTTAACAAGGAGTAGCAATCGATGCGTCTTCATATGCTTGGATTGATCCTCAGCTGCGGCCTGGGTGCCGCCTGCGCGTCGGCGTCGTCACCCGCGGACGACGAGGCGGCGGTCGCGGCCGCCGCGAAAACGTTTCAGACCGCCATGGACACGGGCGATGCCCCCACCGTGATGCGGTACATCGCCGACGATGCCCTGATGATGGAAGGGGGCACGATCGAGAACCGGATGCAGTACCAAACCAACCACCTGCCCGCCGACCTCGAGTTCGCCAAGGGCATGACCGCCAAGCGCATGCCGGTAAAACAAGACGTCCGCGGAGATGTCGCGTGGGTCAGGACGTCCACCGAATTCAGCGGAACGTTCGAGGGAAAGCCGCTCGCGCTCCTGGGACTGGAAACCATGGTGATGACCCGGGAGCCCGATGGGTGGAAAATCAGGGCGCTCCACTGGTCCGCGATGCGGCGGCCAACCAACTAGCGCCTTTCAGAAGTACGTAGTGTCCGCCTTCACCCCTCGACGTTGCTCGGGGTGCCCTGAGCGAAGTCGAAGGGCAGGCGGACTCGGCGAGTCCAGCTGAAGCCGGACACTACGTCCTAGCGACGCTATCGCCGGTTCGCGTTGGAACCGGACTGCTGCCGGAAGCGCTGCGCGCCTCGTCCCGTTGCGTCACAATGTAGCGACGCAAAGGTAAATGGGATCAGCAATGTACGCCGTGCTCGCGCTGGCGACCGCCCTGGTACTCGTCCCGGCGGCGGCTACACCTCAGACCAACACCGGTGAGCTTGCCGGCGTCGTTGTCGACGCTTCCGGCGGTGTTCTGCCCGGCGCCGCCGTGACCGCGACGCACCGGGTCAGCGGCACGGTGGCGACGCGCGTGACCGACGCGGAAGGCCGTTTCTTCCTGCCGGTCCTGCGCGTCGGCGCGTGGGACATCACCGTGACTCTCGCCGGGTTCGCTCCGCACACGCGGAGGGGCGTCACGCTCGAAATCGGCGCATCGTTGTCGCTCGAATTCAGGCTCGACGTCGAAGGGCTGTCTGAGACCTTCACCGTCACCGCCAGCGCCTCCCTGCTGCAGACCGCCACCGCCGAAATCAGCGACGTCATCGAGAACCGCGAGGTGGTGCAGCTGCCGCTGAACGGCCGGAATTTCCTGGCGCTCGCGCAATTGAGCGACGCCGTCGTCCTGCCGCCGGGCGGGACCCGTGGCGAGGCGCTGCAGCAGGCCGGGCCGCTGCCGAACGTCGGCGGCCAGCGATCCGGGCACAACATCTATCTCCTCGACGGCGCCAAGGTCACCGACGAGCTGTTCAACAACCTGGCCATCAACCCGTCAGTGGACTCGGTGCAGGAGTTCCGTATTCAAAAATCGATGTATCCCGCGGAGTTCGGCGGCAAGGCGTCGGCGCTGATCAACGTCGCGACCAAGGCCGGCGGCAACGCGTTCAGCGGCAGCCTGTTCGAGTTCCACCGCAACGACGCGTTCGACTCACCCAACTACTTCCATCCGGCGAACCAGCCGCTGCCGCCGCTGCGGCAGAACCAGTACGGCGGCTCGCTGGGCGGCCCGCTCGCGCGCAACCGATCGTTCTTCTTCGGCAGCTACGAAGGCACGCGCATGCGGCGCTCGCTGACGCGAACCTTCTCGGTCCCGGCCGAGGCCGTGCGAGCCGGAAACTTTTCGGGGTTCCCCGCTGTCTGCGACCCGCTCACGATTCCGGCAGCCGGCGTCTGCCTGCCATTCGCGGCCAACCAGATTCCGGCCAGCCGGCTTGACCCCGTCGCGGTCGCGTTCCTCCAGCAGGTCCCGCTGCCGAACGGTGGCGGTGCATTTCAGAACCTTGCTTCGAGCGAAGCGTCCATGCGTGAACTCGATCAACTCAGCGTGCGCATCGACCACAGGCTCGGGGACAACGATCAACTGTTCGGCCGCTTCAGCAGCTTCGACGCCGAGGATCTGCAGCCGTTCGGCACGAGCGTGCTGCAGGAATCGATTGTCCCGGGCTTCGGCCGATCGCTGACGACGACGTCGCGAAACGGCGTGATCAGCGAGACGCGGGTCATCGGCGGGTCGATGCTGAACGAGGTGCGGGCCGGATGGATGACGGTCGCAGGCGGTCAGATCAGCCTCAATCGCGGCAACGGCTTCGCGACCCGCGCCGGGCTGCGCGGCGTGACGACCGACCCCCGCGATACCGGCTTTCCGCAGATCTCGACAGGTGGTCTGTACAGCACCATGGGGGATCCCGCGCTCTTCACGACGCGCAGGAACTGGCACGTCGAGCTGTACGACAACTTCACGATCGACCGGCTCGCGCACCGGTGGAAGTTCGGCGCCTACTTCTACCACCTGAGGCTTCGGCCTGAACAGCCTGACAACGCCCGCGGAACCTTTGCCTACACCGGTCAGTTCAGCGGGAACGCGTTCGCCGATTTCCTGCTCGGCTACCCGACGTCGGCGACCGTCGGCATCGGCCGCGGCGACGAGGACGGCCGCACCAGCTGGCTGCACGCCTATGTCCAGGACGACTGGCACGCCCGCAGCAATCTCACGCTGAACCTCGGGCTTCGCTACGAGCTCAATCAGCACATGTACGACGCCGGCAACCGGCTGTCGTCGATCGACCTCTCCGCTGCCGGCGGCCGGTTCGTGATCGCAAGCGACGAGGACGATGCGATCGATCCATCGGCGGCGGCGCTGCTGCCGTTGATCCCGATCCCGTACGTGACGTCGAACCAGGCCGGATGGGGGCGCGGGCTGCTCGACCCGAGCGCGGTGCGGCTGGCGCCGCGTGCCGGGTTCGCGCTCACCCTCGACGACTCGCGCGCGGTCGTCCGCGGCGGGTATGGCGTGTTCCTGAACCAGTGGGCCTACAGCGTCCAGACCGCGTTCGCGCGCAACCTGCCTTTCTTCTTCACCAAGCAGGTGGACGTGCCGCTGCCGCAGCAGGTTCCGGCCTACACCACGGCCGACATCCTGACGAGCCCCGCCACCGGCACCATCGGTGGCAGCATCATGGACTTCGACTACAACGTCGAATACAGCCAGACGTGGAGCGGCGGCCTGCAGTACGAGCTGTGGCCGGGAACGCTTTTCGAGGTCTCGTACATGGGGACGTGGACGCTCGGCGCCGACAACGCGACCGTTCGCAATGTGCCTGAGCCGGGGCCAGGGGCCATTCAGCCGCGCCGGCCGATCCCGGCGCTGAGCCGCGTCGCCGCCATCCGCTTCGACGGCAAGTCGATCTATCACGGCGCAACCCTCAAGGTGGAGCGGCGCCTGAGCAACAACTATGCGTACAACGTCAGCTACACGCTCTCGCAGTCGAAGGACGATGCGTCGAGTCCTGGTGCGACGGAGTCGGAAGCCAACGTGCCGCAAAACGTCCGCAACGTGTTCGACGAGCACGGCGAGTGGGCGCATTCGAGCTTCGATCACCGCCATCAGCTAATCGGAAGCGGAGTCGTCCAGTTGCCCTTCTTCACCGGCGCCGGCGGCCTCACGGAAGGCGTGCTTGGCGGCTGGCGCGTCAATGCGATCCTCACCGTCCAGAGCGGTGCCCCGTTCACCGTGAACCTGGGGAGCGATCGCGCCAACATCGGCGCCGGTCCCGCGCAGCGGCCCGATCAGCTCCGCGATCCGAACCTCCCCGGCGGCGGTCGGACGGCCGATCGCTGGTTCGACACCGGCGCGTTCGCCCTCCAGGCGCCATTCACCTTCGGCAGCGCGCCGCGCAACGGTGTGGTCGGACCGGGCTACGCAAACGTCGACCTCGCGCTCGCCAAGACATGGCGCCTCCCACGCGCGGCGGCGCTCGAACTGCGATGGGAGATTTTCAACCTGTTCAACCGCGCCAACTTCGACCTGCCCCATCGGATCTTTGGCAGTCCCGACTTCGGCCGCATTTCCAGCGCCAAGAATCCGCGCGAGATGCAATTCGGCGCGCGGATCGCATTCTAGAACCCCCCGAGAACCCTGTCGTTCACGCTTCTCGGTTCTCTCTTCTCAGTTCGTGTTCAGGTTCGGAGTTCGGTCCGGCTGAAGCCGGACACTACACGTCCGCATCACCGAGCACGCAGTCGTAGTGTCTGCCTTCACCGGGCACCTGGTCGTAGTGTCCGCCTTCAGGCGGACGAACCCAGAACGCGAACGCCGAACCGAACCTGAACGTGAACACGAACTGAGAAGAGAGAACCTGGCAGTGTGAACAAGTTCTGGGGTTCTGGGTTCCTAACGAAAACTTCAGGAACTCTTCAGGATTCGGCGACGCGAACGGTCGCTATCATTCACGGCCATGCTTACACGCCTTTCCCTCGTAATTCCCGTACCTCACATTGCTCTGCTCGACCGCGGCCTTCGCGCAAAACGCGCCGGTCAGTGGGCGCGTCACCGATCCACAGGGTGGGGCGATCGGCGGCGCCACCGTTACAGTGACCGTCGCCGGCACAGGCGCCGCGACACCGCAGACCGCCACGACCGCGGCTGACGGAACGTATTCGGTCACCCTCACGACGGGCACCCATGTGCTCCAGGTCGAGGCGCCCGGCTTCCAGTCGTGGATCCAGAGCGTCGTCGTCTTCGACGCGCCGCAAACAGTTCGATGTAATCCTGTCCGTCGGCGGCGTCACCGAACGCGTCGTCGTCGCCGCGCCGCGGCTGGAGGAAGAACTGCCCCAGGAAATCGAGCGAGCCGGCACCCGCGTGCAGACCATCACCAGCGCGCAGATCGAAAATGGCGGGTACAACGACGTGGCGCAGGCGCTGCAGTCGCTGGTGCCCGGCTTGTATCTGAGCCCGCTGGGGGGCGCCTTCGACTATGTCAGCGCGTCGTTCCAGGGCTCGCGCACCAACGAGATTCTCTGGCTGGTCGATGGCGTGCGGATCAGCAACCGGCTGTACAACGGTGTCACTCCCCTCGACACGCTGTCCGCCCACATGGTGGAACGGATCGAAGTGCTCGAGGGAGGCCAGGGACTCTTTTACGGGACGCAGGCCGTCGGCGGCGTGATCAACGTCGTCACCAAGGCGTTCGCAGAGAATACCAGCGGACGCGGGCAGCTCGGGCTCGACACCAACGAAGGCACCCATCTCAACGCATTCACCCGCGGCTCCAGCTCCGGCAACCGCTTCGTGCTATTCGGATCGCGCGACGAAGCCGACGGCTTCTCCCAGTTCCCGGATAGCGAATTCTCATCGAGCACGACCGACCGCGAGCGCGGCTACGAAGTGGTCAACGTCGGCGGCAAGTACGCGTACGACTTCACCGATGCTGCGCGCCTCAGCGCCATGTACCAGCACAGCGACGTCAGGCTCGACAACCTGCGGCCGGCGCGGTCGAGCGCCTCGCAGGTGGGGGGCCTGGCATTCGCCTTCAACGAGCGCGAGGAACACATCTTCAGCGCGAAGGTCGATTACACCGCGCGGCAGGCCGCCCAGCTGTTCTTCAAGACCTATTACCACCAGTGGGACTCGCACTGGAGCGAGGCGCACAACGCGCTCGGCACCGGCACGCTGCGCACCATCAGCGAAACGAGTTCTGGGGCTTCAAGGACTACGGCGCGAACCTGCTGGCCAAGATCGCACCCGGCCGCGGCCTCGAATATTTCGCCGGCTACGACTTCCAGAACTACTCGGGCCAGGACGATGTGCTCCTGATCGAGCCCAATACGGAGACCGTGCACGGCCTGTTCGGTCAGATCCGGACGACGCGCGACCTGCTCGACAAGGCCACGGTGGCCTTCGGCGCCCGTTTCAACGCACCCAGCAATTCCGAATCCGCGTCGGTCTGGAACTTGACCGGTCAGTACGACGTGACCGGCAACCTGTTCGCGCGGGCGAACGTCGGTACCGCGTTCAGGTATCCCGACGCTTACGAGCTGTTCGCAGAGGACCCGACCTGTTGCTTCGGCAACCCGAACCTCAAGCCCGAGACAAGCACCAACGTGAACGGCTCGGTGGGCGGGCGGATCCTCACCGGAGCCACGAATGTGACCCTCGAGGCGATCGGTTTCTACCGGACGATCAGCGACCTGATCGTCGATGTGGACGACGGCTCAGGCGAGACGACGATCACGGCCAACCAGGACGATACGGTTCGCGCGCGCGGCGTCTCGCTGGTCGCGTCGAGCGTGGTCAACACGTCGCTCTCGGGCGCGCTCGGCTACACCTATACGCGTTCGCAGCGGAAGAACGAGCTGGCTGGCGGATACTCGGGGATTGCCGGCATCCCGATCTAATCAGCTGCAAGCCTCGATCGACGTACATCCGGCCTCGCAGCCGTTCGGCCTGACGTTTACGGCGAACCGCGTCGGCGAAATGTTCGACACTGTGTCCGGATTTGGCGAAGTCGCGAGCGGTGATTACTTCGTCGCCGATCTGGCCGGCCGCGTGTTCTTTGACCGGCGGCGGCGGCACCGGATCAACCTGCGGCTCGAGAACCTGCTCGACGAAGACTACACCGTCAGGCACGCGCGCGGATTCCGCGACGCGCCGGCCACGCCCTTCCTCGTCCATAACCTCGGCACACCACGCACCCTCCAAGTGTCGTACAGCTTCAACTACTAGAGCGTTTCTCGAATGGTGCGTAGTGTCCGGCTTTAGCCGGACTCCTGCTTATCCGGTTGTTTCAGCAAGCCACTACTTGTAGTGTACGGGCGTGCCGCGCCCGCCCTTTCCGAAGAATTTGCGGAGTTTCAACGGCAATTCGCGACCGAGGCGGCCTGCCAGGACTATTTGGCGCGCGTGTCGGTGGCCCGACGGGCTTCGTGTGCCCGCGCTGCGGACATCGGCGTGCTTACCTCATCGCCGAGCT
Source organism: uncultured Acidobacteriota bacterium (assembly GCA_963750995.1). Classification (GTDB taxonomy): domain Bacteria; phylum Acidobacteriota; class Vicinamibacteria; order Vicinamibacterales; family UBA2999; genus CAVVST01. The sequence goes on from CAVVST010000002.1 coordinate 1,208,700, forward strand.
GCGACGGTGGCAGTGCGCCAGTGCCGGTATCAGGTGTCGCTCACGTCTGGCACGGATCCTCCACAACACGAAGACGCCGCTGACGCGCGTGGTTCTGGGCCGCGTACCTCGCCGATGACCGACAAACGTGGCAGTGTCGGCGCTGCTGCTCCAGCGACAGCTCGGCTTGCGCCGCTACGAAACCGCCTGGATGGTGCTTGCACAAACTGCGGCGCGCGATGGTAAACACGGCACGCGAGCGCCGTTGCACGGCGAAGTGGAGATCGATGACACCTGGGTGGGTGGTCCTCAGCCGGGCCTCCGAGGCAGCCGGCAGCTGAAGGACCGCAAAGCCGCGTTGGTGCTGGTAGCCGTCGAGAACACGCGAGCCAGGCGTCGGGTCGCATTCGGATGGCGGCGCTCTCGGACCTCAAGGAGATCGACGATGACACGCCTTTGTCAAGGAACACATCGCGCCGGGCTCGACGCTCTACACCGACGGCCTACAAGAGCTTCGACCGGTCTGTCAGGCCGCCGGCTGTCAGGCACGTGGCTCGGCACCAAGCATCCCGTGAGCGACGTTCCGCCGCAGGGCGCCGTCTCGGTCGTGCCGCTGGCGGATCGCGCGATCGGAAACCTGCAGCACTGGCTGATCGGCACGTATCACGGCGTCAGCAAGGCGCAGCTGCAGGTGTACCTCGACGAGTTCGTCTTTCGACACAATCGTCGGCGGCAGCCGATGGCGGCGTTTCAGACCTGCTCGGGCTGGGCAGCGGTCGCGCGCCGACGCCGTACCGACAAATTCGGGGCGCTCGCGATATGCTGACCAGTGGTTGACCGCAACATATTGGGGTCAGCTGAAACAACCGGATAAGCAGGAGCCGGACTAACCAGTCCGCCTGCCCTTCGACTTCGCTCAGGGCACCCCGAGCAACGTCGAGGGGTGAAGGCGGACACTACGTACTTGTGAAACGCGGTATAGGCTCTGCAGCAACGCGGGCGCTCGGCTGAGCGCCCGCGTTTCTCTGGCGGCCGGCTTGCACCTCCTGTACGAAGGGAGGCACAGCCATGGCAAAAAGGGCATCTCTCGCCGTACTTGTGGCGATGATGTGGACCGCCGGTGCGCTCGCGCATCATCCGTTCAACGCTGAGTTTGATACGAACCAGTCGATCAACCTGACCGGAACAGTCACCAAGGTCGAGTGGCAGAATCCGCACGTCTACACCTACCTCGACGCTAAGGACGCCCAAGGCAAGGTCGTCAATTGGAAGATCGAGATGGGCAGCCCGGCCGACCTGATGAAGGAAGGCTGGACGCGTACGTCGCTCAAGACGGGAGACTCCGTCACCGTCAAGGGCTGGAAATCGAAGACCAACCCGACGCTCGCCAACGCCGACTCGTTCATGGTCGGCGGCAAGACGATGCAGGCGGCGTCTTCGTTCTACGGCGCGCCGTCCGATCAGCTCGCGCGCGCCGACAGCAACGCGGAGCCGCAGAGCACCGGCACGGCGGGCACGCAGGAACTGCCGTCTACCGCCAGCCCGCTGGCGCTCTATCTGCTGCTCGGCGGCCTGTCGCTGGCGGGAGCTTACGGGCTGCGCGGCCGTCTCCGGTGACCTTGCGGCTCTCTGGGAGCGCGAGCATCACTGCTCGCGCTTTCTAGAAACGAAATCGCACCCCCGCGTTAATAGTCCGCCCGTCGAGCGGCGCCCATGCGTCAGTGGACCAGCGTCCGTCCGGTGCCTGCGCCCGCAGGAGGAGCGGCTCGGTCTTCGTCTGCCTCACGTTGCTGAGGTTTTCGGCGTTCAAGTAGACCTGCGCCCGCCCCAGCCGGTGCATGAACAGTGCGCCCCACAGCAGATACGGTGCCCCGGTATCGCGATACGGATTGTCCTCGAGGGCTTGCCGGCCGGTATAAAAGGCTTCGAATCCGATCTGCGAGGCCCCGAACCGCCACAGGAGATCGAAGGACCCGCTGTGCCGCGGATTCAGCGGCACCTCGCGGATACCGCTCGTGTCGTCGGCTTCCGTCGACCACAGGTACATATGCGTAACGATGACGTCGAGATCGTCCCGGTGGTGACGGGCGATGAATTCCGTGCCGCGCGTGCGGGTCGGCTGCGAGGCGTTCACGATCCGGCCGACGAATCGCCCAGACTCCTCGCGGAACATCAGCGCGTTCTCGACGCGCGAATAGAACACCGTCGCAGTGACCTCGAAGGGCGTCTGGGCCCAGGTCACGTCGCCCGATAGTGTGTTCGCGTGCTCGGGCTCCAGCGGGCCAAGCGGCGCCACGGATGTCAGCCCGATCGCCTCCGTCTCGTCAGTGAATGGCAGCGGCGCGAAGTGGCCGCGGCCGACGGACAATCGCATCGTGATGGGGCCGCCCGGACGCACCAGCGCGGACAGGCGTGGGCTAAAGAAGGTGCCGAACTCGCTGTGAACATCGACGCGCCCGCTGCCCGACACCGTGAGGCGCGGCGTCACCGCGTATTCGTCCTGTGCGAAGAGTCCTGGTACGGTGTAGGCGAAGTTGAACCGCGGCACGTCCGCAGCGTCGAACGTATCCCGCTGAACGGCTGCGCCGCCAACCCAGGTGTGCCGTCCCGACGTCCCGCTCAGTGATGTTTCACCGAACCAGGTATCCGACCGATCCGCCTCCAGTGTGGGGCCGAACGTCCGGGTACGCCGCTGAGTCATGCCGCTGGCGCGAATCGCGAGCACGCGGTCACCGGCGAGCAGAAGGCGGCCGACCATTCCGCCGTCCACACGAGTGGTGTCCAGATTCTCCGGATAGGGATGGCCGTCGGGCGTGACAGCACCCGGCATCGTGCCGCCGCGCCGCTCCTCACTCATACCGGCGCCGGTGAACAGCATCGATCGCCCGCTGCCGTTATCCCACATGAGGCGGACGCGCCCCTGTCCCCGCCGGTACCGACGGCAGGTCGGTCCACCCGTCGTCGTCGAGGTCGGAGCGATCCTGGGCGTGTGCGCCGCCGAGCACGCTCACGCCCCAGCGGTCGTTGAGCGCGCGCGCGATCCAGAGCGCCGTGTCGATGCCGCGATGACTGGTCGCGTTGAGCAGCACCTCCTGCTCCGGCGCGTCGGCGCGCGGCCGCTTGGACACCAGGTTCACGACGCCGCCGATGGCGGACATCCCGTACAACGCCGAAGCGACGCCCTTGATGATTTCGACCTGCGCGAGATCGATCGGCGGGATCTGTAGAATGCCGACGGCGCCTGACTGCCCGCCGTAGAGCGGCAGTCCGTCGGCCAGCACCTGCGTATACCGCCCGTTCAATCCCTGGATCCTGACGCTCGCCCCGCCGATCGACGGCGACGTCGTCTGTACTCGCATGCCGTTGGTCTCGGCAAGGAGCATCGAGACATCCCCCGGTGTCATCGCGATCTTTTCCTGGACCTCTTCCTCGGGCACTACCTCCACCCGCAGCGGCTCGTCCTCGATGCGCCGCTCCGAACGCGTCGCGGAGACGATGATCGTTTCCTCGATCTCGGACTGAGGCTGCAGTTCGATCTCGACGCGCGTCTGTTCGCCCGGCCTGACATCGACGGACGTGGCAGCGGCGTCGTAGCCGGCGAGCGTCACGACCACGTCCACCCGGCCGGCCGGAACCGACAACGATGCCGTGCCGTCAGCGGCAGTCGCCGCGGTCACCGTGCCGGCACGCACCTCGGCCTTCCCGACCGCCCCGGCGATGCCCGTCACCACGACGACAATCGTTCCGACGGCCTGCGCATGGATAAGGTTCGGCCACAGCCACACGGCCAGGCAGGCCACAAGGCACCGCAGCACGTCCAAGCTTCGAAGGAGATATGCCGTGTTCAAAGTGCTGTTCCCGCTGTTCGTCATGCTGATTGTCGTCGCGGCGCCATCCGCCGCCCAAACGTGCCTGCACGGTGCGGACGAAACGCCCGCCCAGAAAGCCCGCCGCGACGCAGCCATCCAGCTCGCGACCCGCATCAACCTCGCCGAAATGGTGACGTCCGGTCCACGCTCGCCGAACAACCGGTATCGCCCGTTGCACGAGCTCGCCAACATCCCGCCGACGCCGCAGGGATTCGAGCTGCAGTTCCACACCGACGGGAACACCTACAGCTTTTCGATCAAGGACCGGATGGACCCCTGCCGCTACGTGGTGTTCTCGGATCAGGACAAATATCTATACGAGGCAATTGCCCGGCGCGACGAACCGATCGTCGTCCCGCTCGAGAGCCGACGACGATGACAATGACGATGTGTCACCGCCAGGTGATCTCCATCCCGAAGAAGTGCATGAACACCTCGCGATTGGGACGGTTGCGCGGATCCTGCTTGGGGCTGCGGATATAGAAATCGATCTGCTGCGCGGCGGGATTGACCTCGCCGGCGGGTGACCGCTTGTTCGCCATCGGGTAGTTCACGCGCAGCGTCTTCCGGTCGCGGATGCCCTGCGTCACCATGAAGTGCATCTCGTAGTTCTCGTAGAGCGGCTTGCCGTTCAACGTTGCGTGGCCGAAGCCCCACCCGGCGAGATAGACGAACGTCTTCGGCCAGTTGTTGTCGCCGCAGCCCGAGTCGCTGCCGTGCTCGTGCAGGTAGGCGACGATGCCGCCGTTCTGGCACGCGGCGAACTCGTTGAAGCGGTCGATCGCCAGGACGAGATCGCCCTCGGGGATGGTCAGCTTCGCTTCGAACGTCCCGGTGTTCTGAATCTCGTTGACAGTGATGGTGACGGCGCCGCCCACCGGCTTGACCGTGGCCGCGGCATTGTCCATGTGATCCCAGCCGGGCGGATCGTTGACCGATCCGACCATGTAAATACGTCCGGCTGCGAGGCTGAAGAGGCCGTCGTAGAGGTCGTGCTGCTCCGGCGCGTAGAGGGTAATCGGCGCGCCCGGTTGCTGGCGGGGGTCGGGTTGCTGAGCGAGGACCGAGACACCAAAGAGAAGTGCGCTGACTGCACTGATCACGGGCCACCGAGGCACCGAGACACCGAGAAATCTCTTGGTAACCGTGCGCGAATATACCTCCGTGACGCGAATCATCGCCATAGCACTCTTATATGTCACCCGGGCAGAGGCTACAACGTCGCGTGGAGGTTCTTGAAAACGCAAGAGGCGGGTCCCGGCCTTGACCGGATCACGGCGTCGGCGCGGGAACCCGCCCTACATACGTCTAAGCCTCACTGCCTCGGTGCCTCGGTGGCCCCGTGACACGTGCAGTCTGTGAAGGTTCCTCCTACGGATCAACCCGCACGATCGTCGGATTCGGCAGTGCCGGTGATCCGCCGTAGACAACCGACCCGAGGTACTTGGTCCCCGGCGTCAGGCCGCTGAACGCCAGGCTGATCGTTCCGGTGGCGCCAGTGGTCGCGGTCGCCGGCGCCGTGACGGTCATGTTGCCGGTATCGACCGTCCCGAGCACCCAGGAGAAGAGCGTGAAGTTCGCCGTGCCGTTCACCGCGAAGCCGTGGACGAACACCGTGTAGGTATCCGCACCCGGATTGCGCAGGTTCACTTCTTCCGCCGAGGTCCCGCCGCCGCTCACATCGACCGGGTCCCCGTCCGAGTTGAACACATAGAGATCCAGGTCGCTCGCCGGCGAAACGTTCGCATCGAACAAGGAGAAGCGCGCGTGGCTGGTCCCCGCCGGAACGACGACTTCGAACGAGACGACTCCCTCCCCTTCCGGATCGAATGAATCGGCCGGATCGTCGCCAACTGAGCCTGCATTCGTTGCCGCCGGGACTAGGCCGCGTGCCGAAGCGTTCAACACGCCGTCATAGCCGAAGGTGACGTTGTAATTGATCGGCCTTCCGGTTCCCGACACCTCTGCCGGCGCCGACAACGCCACGGGACGCACGACGATCGGACTGCGCACCGCGTGGGTCCCGTCCGACCAGGTGAGCTGACCGCCCAGGTAGCTATTCAGCGTTGCCGTCTGCTGTGTGAATGTCACGGTAAACGTCCTGGTCTGACCCGGGCCGACCACGAGCGTCGCTGGCGAGACGACGACGTCGATACCAGTCAGCCCCGTCACCGTGGCGTGGTAGGTCGCCGTGCCCTGGCCCACGTTCGTGACCTTGCGGCGTACCGCCTGCACGCCCGCCAGGTCGCCGATGGCGATCGACGCGGCATTCAGGTCGCTCGCGTCGAGCGAGTATCCCGCGGCCACAAGCGAGCTGCACGTGGCGGCGTTGACGCCGGTCGTCTTGCCGCACAGGAACGCCAGCCAGTCGAGCGCGTTCGAGTCGTACACCAGGCCCGGATCCTTCGCCCGGTTCGGAGCGACGTGGCCCGCGCCCTGGCGGAAGATCAGCACGGGGTTCGTGTTCGGCGCCGGCGTGCCGAGGTCGATCACGTCGGTGGCCGAGGTCATGAGCGCCGACTTGATCATCATCGGCGACCAGTCCCCGTGCAGGTCCTTGAGCAGCGCAGCCAGGCCGGCCACGTGCGGCGCCGACATCGACGTGCCGCTGTAGACGTTGAACGACTGGCCGAAGCTGCTCGGCGGGGCGGTGGCGGCGAGGATGTCGTTCCCCGGCGCCATCAGGTCCGGCTTCAGCACGTCGCCGCCACCCGCCGTGATCGGGCCGCGCGACGAAAACGCCGCGGTCATCGGCGCCGGCGCGTTGAAGACGATCGTCGACTGGTTGATGCGCGCCGTCGCGCCCACCGTCGCGGCGTAGGCCTTGATCGCGTCGCGGTCGGTGTGGGCGACGTGAACCGTCGGGATGAAGTGCAGGTCGGCATTGAGCGAGTTGGCGCTGGTGTTGGCGAGGATCATACCCACACCACCCGCCTGTTTCACCGCGGCGCTCTTGCTGGTGCGGCCACTGATGCCGCGATCGCACACGACGATCTTGCCCGCGACCTTCGCCGGATCCAGCACCGGCGCGTCTTCGCCGCCGTTCGACAGGTTGTCGGCGGCGGTGAAGCAGAGCCGGACCATGTCGGGATCGGCGCCCGCCAGGCCGGCGGCTTCGGCGTCAATCAGCGGCGCCGGACCGAAGGCATCCGCCACTGACCCGCCGTTGTACGTGGCGCCGTTGCCGAGCGTGACCGAGCCACGGCCGTCGCGGTTGTGCGTGCCCGCCGCCACCGTCGTCATCCATGGGCCGGGATGCGCCACCGTGCCGGTGGTTGGACCGTTGTTGCCGGCCGAGGCCGAAACGAAGACGCCGGCGTCGGCGGCGAAGAGGAACGAGACCTGCACCGGGTCGAGTAGGTTCGTGGTCGCGCCTGCCACTGAGTAGTTGATCACGTCGACGCCGTCGGCGACCGCCTGGTCGATCGCGGCCACGAGATCGGTGATGAAGCCGCTCGCGGTTGCGCCGTCCTGCGTCGACCAGAGCGCCTTGTACGCTGCGATGCGCGCGCGCGGGGCCATGCCGGAGATGCTGCCGAAGATCGCCGCCGCGCCGGTCGCGGGGACACCGCGGTTGCCGCCGGCGGTTGAGGAATTGTGCGTGCCGTGGCCGTTGTAATCACGAGGCGACTCGAACTCCCAGGGCCGCTCGGCGTCGATCCCCTCGTCGCCGCCCCACGCCTCGTTGAAGTGCTGCGCGCCAATCAGCTTCTGGTTGCACAACGAGGCGTTGAACGCCTCGCCCGGCGTACATTTGCCGTGCCATCCGGGGATCTGGTGGTAGTCGAGCTTGCCGGTCTTGGAGGCGTTGCCGTTGGCGCCGGTCCGATCCGAGAAGCTCTGGCTCTCGGGCCATATTCCGGAGTCGACCACGCCGATGATGATCCCCTCGCCTGCCTTGCCGGCCCCGCCGAGGGCAGCCCACAGGCCGTTCGGCGCGTCGAGACCCAGGAACGTCGGCGTGTTCGACGTATCCGCATCGAGCAATTCGTCTTTGGTGACCGCGACGACGCCCTGGACGCTCCGCAGCGTCTGTGCCTGCGCCTCGGTGAACTCGGCGGCGAAACCGTTGAACGAATAGCGGTAGTCGTAGACCTTGCGGCCGCCGACGCGCGCGAGGACCGCGCTGTGCCGTTCATCGAGGTACCCGGCATAGCCGATCACGGCCGGGTTGTTGGGATTGATCTTCTGGCCGCGGTTCGCCTTCGTCGCCGCGAACCCGGGCACGCCGCCCGTGTAGGAGACGACCGGGAACTCTGCGAGTTGAACGATGTAGAGGCCGCTGGTGCGGCGGGCAGCGGCGCCGCCCTGGGAACCCTGTGCAGCCTGCATGTGCGCGGGAATCTGAATCGCGGCAGCCAGGACGGCCAGCGCGGCGGCAAGACGGGAAATCCGCATAGTGCTCCTTCTCGGCCCCTGGGTGGAACCGTCCGAAAAGCGGACGAAAAACTTTCGGTTGGATTCAGAAGGATGTCAAGGCGGGATGCACAACAAAAAGGCAGAGGCCCGGGTCACAAGGCTCAAAGCACAACAGTAGGTTGTGCCTTGGGCCTTGTTTGAGTCTTGTGCCTTGTTCTTACTCGCCGCCGCGGCCCGCGGGCGCGGCCGGATAGAAGTTCGGCGTCCGCACTTCGACGCCCGCCGTCCCCTTCACCGCTGCCACGAACGCCTGCTGGTTCTCCTCCGGCGTCGGACCGCCCATGCCGCGGTAGTGATACGGGTAGACGATCTTCGGCTTGAACGCCTTCACGCACTCGGCGGCTTCGGCCGGCGGCATCGTGTACGGCAGGTTCATGGTCACGAACGCGACGTCGATGTTGGTCAGCGCCTTGATCTCGGGCACGCACTCGGTGTCGCCGGACAGGTAGATGCGCTTACCGCCGAGGGTGAGCACGTAGCCGTTGCCGCGGCCCTTGTCGTGAAACAGCTGCCCGGCGGCGGGCCCGCGCGTGAGGTTGTACGAACCAACCGCCATCACGCTGACGCCGTCGATCATCCGCATCTCGCCGTTCTTGAGAATCTCGGTCTTGCCGGGGAACTTGCCGGCCAGCGCGTTGGGCGCCACGAAGATCGTCGAGGCCTTCTTGATTTTGTCGATCGCCGCCGGGTCCATGTGATCGCCGTGAATGTCGGTGACGAGAATGATGTCGGCCGGCTTCGCCGCCGCCAGGTTCGACTGGTTGGTCGGATCGACGTGAATCACCTTGCCGCCGAACTCAATCTGCACGTGGGCGTGCGTCATCGGCGTCAACGTGATATTGCCGCCCGTAGCCGGAATGGTATCGGCGGCCATCGTCGCGCCCAGCCCGGCGAGCAAAACCAACATTCCAAACCACAGTCTCATCGATGCCTCCTGGTCATTTGCGATTGGTGTTTTGTGATTGCCGATTGCCATCACCAATCAATCGAAAATCCAATCAAGTCAATCACAAATCATAAATCACAAATTCAACGTGATTGCGAGCGGGGCAAGTTCAATCCCATCAGCAACGACGTCCCAGCGTTCTCCGGACGCAACGGGTTGCGCGCCGGTGAGCGTGCCGGTACTGACGAGCTCGCCGGTGGCGAGCGGCTCGGCGCCCGGTTGCGCCGCAATCGCCGACGCGAGCTCGCCCAGGCACGCGGCGGGATTGCGCAGCGCGTTCCTGCCGGCGCCCTCTTCGACCAGTTCGCCGTTCCTCGACAGCTTCACCTTCATCGTGCCGAGCTGTTCGGCGAGCGCGGGGATCCCGTCGGAGCGGATCGGCCGGGGCTCGCCGATCACGAGCGCCGCATGAAACCCGAAGGCGGCGACGAAATCGACCGGCTGGAACTTCCAGTCCGGGAACGGGCAATCCACGAACTCGAACCCGAGGGCCACCCACTCCACCGACTCGAGGACCGCGGCGGGATCGGCGGACGCCGGCGCCTGTTTCAGCTTGAACACCACCTCGGGCTCGATCCGGGGCGAGAACATCCGCGAGGTCGACAGCGACGCGTGGCCGTCGCGGGCGTTGACGACAGTGTCGTCGTACATGTGCGCCCAGACGAGCGTCTGCAGCTTCAGCACGCGCCACATGGCCTTGTTGGCAAAGCCCACTTTGCGGCCGGTGGTCGTCCGGCCCTCGGCACGGCGCATCCGCACGAGCTCGGCTTCCACGAGATAGGCGGTCGCGAGATCGAAAGTCCCTTCGCGGGCGGATGGTGCCAGGGAAATCCCCGTGCGGTGTGCGCGCGCGTCGAACAGCTCGCGCGCCAGCGCGCCAATGCCGGTGTCCACCATGGTCATGAGCGGCTCACCGCGGGCATCGCTTCCACCATCCGGCGGGCGGGGGCACCGGAAGAATACAGGCCCACTGCCAGCGCGGCGGCTATCAGCGCGAGCAAGGCGCTGCCGTAGAAACCGGCCGACCACGTGCCGAATCGTTCAAATAACAATGCGGCCAGGCCGCCGCCGACGATCGACGCGGCGCCTTTCGCCGTGTAGAGCACCGCATAGTTGGAAGTGGCGCATTTCGAGCCGAAGTAGTCGCCAACCATCGACGGGAACAGCGAATAGATCTCGCCCCACGTGAAATAGACGAGCACGAGCGTGGTGGCAAACCAGGCGGCTGAGAGATGACCGACGCCGAGCACGAGCAGTAGTGCGATGGCCTGCAGCACGAACGCGATGATCATCGAACGCTCGCGGCCGATCCGGTCGGAGGCCCAGCCCCAGAAGATCCGGCTGGCCGCGTTGGCGAGCGGGCTGACCGAGGCGGCCAGCGTGAGCGCGGCGGCGGTCAAGCCCCACGACTGCGCCATCGGGCCGGCCTGCGCCGTCACCATCAGCCCGCCGATCGCCATCATGACGAACATCGCGTACATGACGTAGAAGTGCGGCGTGCGCAGCATCTCGGCGGTGGTGTACTGGTGCTTGCCGATCTTCGCGCCCGCCTTGGCTGGCGCAGCCGGCGCGTTGTGCGGAGGATGCCGCAGGAACTGTGCGACCACGAGGATGACCAGACCCTGGGCCAGGCCGGTCCAGAGGAACGCCGCGCGGTAGCTATTGTTCTCGATGATAGAGGCGATGATGGGGATGAACAGCGCCGTCCCCCCGCCAAAGCCCGCCGCGATGACGCCCGACGCAAACCCGCGGCGGTCCTGGAACCACTTGAGGGCCGAGCCGATGCAGCCGCTGTAGACGAAGGCCGCGCCGATGCCGGCAAGCGCGTAAAGGAAGTAGAGCATCGGAATCGAGGTGGCGTAGCCCATCCCCGCCCAGCCGAACCCGCAGAGCACGCCGGCGGCGGTGATGAATCCGCGCGGACCGAGCCGGTCGATCAGCCAGCCGTCGAGCGGCTGCACCCACGTCTGGCAGAGGATGAACAGCGTGAACGCCCACTGCACGTCGGCGAGCGACCAGCCGTTGGCCTGGCGCATCGGGTTCACGAACAGCGTCCAGGCGTACTGCAGGTTGGCGATCATCACCATCGCGATCAGCGAGGCGACGAGCTGGAACCACCGGTTGTTGACGTTCATTATTTCTCCCGAGTCCGGCTAAAGCCGGACACTACGTACTACTGGACACGACGTGCGTAGTGTCCGCCTTTAGGCGGACCTGATCGTTCAACAGCGCCGCGCAGGCGTAGACCGCGCGCGTGGCCGGCATCGGAATTCCGAGACGATCGCCCAGCTCGATGACGGCGCCGACGACCGCGTCGAGCTCCATCGGGCGCCCCGCCTCGACGTCCTGCAGCATCGACGTCTTGTGTTCACCGACCTTCGCCGCACCGGCGATGCGCTGATCGATCGAGATCGGCAGCTCGATCCCGAGCCGCTGCGCGACCGACTCCGTTTCCTTCATCACGTCGCGCACCAGGGTCGAGGTTTCCGGGTGCGTGGCGATCCGCACCAGGGTGCCGCCGGTCAAGGCGCTGATCGGGTTGAACGCCACATTCCCCAGCAGTTTCACCCAGATCTCCTGCCGGAATCGAGTCGAGACCGGGCAGCGCAGCCCGGCCGCAATCAACGCCTGTGCAATCCGTGTGCAGCGCTCCGACTTGCTCCCGTCGGGCTCGCCGAAGCTGATGCGGTTCCCTTCGATATGCCGGATCACACCCGGCTTCTCGATCTCGGTCGCGAAGTACGCGATCGAGCCAATCACGCGCCGTGCCTCGATCGACTTCGCGATGACGCCGCCCGGATCCACGCGCTCCAGCGTCAGGCCCTCGAGCTCGCCGCCGTAGCGCTGGAAGTACCACCACGGGATCCCGTTCTGCGTGCTCACGACCACCGTGTCGTCGTGAAACAGCGGGGTGAGCCGCGGCGCCAGGTCGGTCAGGCTGTGCGCCTTGACCCCGAGGAACACCACGTCCGCCGGCCCGATCGAATCGAGCGTCCCGGTCACCGTCGGCCGGACGTCGAACGATTCGTCGGCGCCTTCGACACGCAGCCCGCGGTCGCGCATCGCCTGGAGGTGCGGCCCGCGCGCGAACAGTGTCACATCGGCACCCGCCTTCGCCAGCTTCGCGCCGATATACCCGCCGATCGCGCCCGCCCCGGCGATGGCTATCTTCACCGCCGCACCCCCGCACCGCCGCACCGTCGCACTGAGGCCTCCTATCGTGCCGTCGCCGCGAACGCCTCCGCGACGACCCGGCGCTGAATCTTGCCGGTGGCCGTGCGCGGAATCACGGTCGTGATGTGAATCTGCTTCGGCCGCTTGAAGTCGGCCATGCGCTCGCGGCAGTACGAAATCAGGTCGGCCTCGGTCGCATCCGCCTTCAGCACCACCGCCGCCGCCACTTCCTCGCCCCAGGTCGGATGCGGCGCGCCGAACGCCACCGCCTCGGCAACCGCCGGATGACCGAGCAGCACCTCGTCGATCTCGCGCGGTGAGATCTTCTCGCCGCCGCGATTGATCATTTCCTTGAGCCGGCCGGTCAGCAGCAGGTAGCCCTCCTCGTCGAGGTAGCCCTGGTCGCCGGTGCGGAACCAGCCGCTGGTGAACGACGAGGCATTGGCGTCCGGGTTGTTCTCGTAGCCGCGGATCACATTGGCACCGCGAATCACCACCTCGCCGCGCTCGCCCGCTTTCAGCAGGTTGCCGGCGCCGTCCATGATCCCGATGGTCGTCGTCCCGGTATTCGGCCCGACCGATCCGGCCTTGCGCGCCGACGGCGGCAACGGGTTCGAGGCCATCTGGTGCGCCGCTTCGGTCATGCCGTAAGCCTCGAGCACGGGGGCACCGAATGCCGCTTCGAGATCGCTCATGAGCTGCGGCGACAGCGACGCGCTGCACGAGCGGATGAAGCGCAGCTTGTCGGCGCCCGCCGGCTTCGCCCCCGGCTGCGCCCGCGCGGCGAGCAGCTGGTGGAGCGTCGGCACCGCGGAGTACCAGGTAGCACCGTAGTCTCCGGCCACGCGCCAGAACGACAGCGGGTTGAATTTCGCCGGCACCACCACGGTGCCGCCGGTGGCGAGCGTTGCCAGCGTGGATGCCACCAGCCCGTGGACATGGAAGAGGGGCATCACACACAGCGAGACGTCCTGCGCTGTCAGGTTGTAGGTCTGCGCGACGTTGCGCGCCGAGATCGAGAGCTGCGCGTGCGTCAACGGCACCCGCTTCGGCCTTCCGGTGCTCCCGCTGGTGTGAAGGATCAACGCCACGTCGTCGACGCCAGGCGGCGTGAAGGGCTTCCGTGCGCTCGACGACAGCCGCACCTTCCCTGCATCGTCCAGATCGACGGTAATGATCGGCACTTTGTCGCCGGCCGCGCGCCGGGCTTCGTCGGCGCCTTCGGGCGGCAGTAGTAGGAAACGCGCGTTGGTGTCTTCCAGGTAGAACCTGAAATCGTCTTCCTTGTAGGCCGGGTTCAGCGGGGCGGCGGTCCCCACCATCGACGCCGCCAGGAATGTCACGACGTTGGGCAGCCCGTTAGGCAGCGCCGTGCCGATCCGATCGCCACGCGTGACCCCCGCGGCGGCGAGCGCTTCGGCGATCGCGACCACCTGCTCCTTCAGCGAGGCGTAGCTGACGCGCAGGTTCTTCTCGGGGACGATGATGGCCGTGCTGTCGGGCGCGCCGCCGAGTAAATCCAGAAGCGTGGATGGACTAGGAGAGCTGTTCATAAGTCACCAATTATGTAATGGGGTCGGGAGTCATTTAACGAGGACACTCCCGGCGCACGCGATGTTATTGCGGTGAGTGTCCTCGTTAAATGACTCCCGACCCCCTTACAGTTTTCATATTGCTGGCTCGAGTGATTCGGGCATGATGTCGTACACGTAGTCGTGCGCCTGCAGCGCCTTGTCCATGCGCAGGCGGGTTGCCGGATCGCTGGCGGTCGCCAGCTTGGCCAGCGACGCCTGACGGGCGCTGAATATGGCGTCGAGGATGGCGGCCCGGTCTGCCTCCGGCTGCTCGATGATCGACAGCAGCACGCGCGACCCGTACTTGATCCATCGCGGCTGCGGCACCAGCCGTCCATCCGGCCCGGCGGCCACGACCTGCCGCTTCAGGATCGTCAGCACCAGCTCCGCGTCCGTCTGCCCGTAATCCACCCCGAGCCTGGTGAAGAGCTGCTTCACCTCCTCGCGGCGGGCGTCGAGCAGCCGCACGAACAGCTCCGGCGTGACCCGCTCCCCTTTCTTCGTCGTCGGGCCGTCGGCGGTGAGCTCCACGCGGTGGGCCACTGCGAGATAGAGGAAATGCCAGAAGATCTCGTAAGTCGCCAGGTCGTTCATGAACCGCAGGCCGGTGCGCGGATCGTAAATGGCGGCGGCGTTGTTGCCCTGGAGCTGCTGGTACATGAACTCGGTGGCCATGTACATCGCGTATCGCAGGCCGTCTTCGGTGGTCGGCCCCTGCGGCCGGGTGAGCAGGCGCTGGCGTGCCTGCTCTGAAAAGAGCTTGTCGACGGTCAGATCGGCCTCGGTGAGCTCCAGCGGGCTGATACGTCCGTCCGTCAGCAGTCCAAGGCCCTCGAGCCGCGCGCGTTCGTCCGGCCGCAGCTTGTCGACAACCGCCTGCAGCCCATCGGCGTCGGTGACCAGCGGTTCGCGGCCTGCTTCGACGTAGTCGCGCGCCACGGTGGCGACCCAGCTCTGTCGATACGTGTCGTGAAGGGTGCCGTTGATCCGGATGAGGCCGGTCAGCCGCTCGCGCAGCTTGTCGAACCAGATGTCGCGCAGCGCCTTGGCGTCATTCTCGGGAGCGCGCGGATTCTGCATCTGCGCCGCCATGCCCCCGATCGGCATGCCGCCGGCGAGCAGCGCCAGCAGCGCGTTGCGCATCGTGTAGTAGCTCATCGACGACTCGGTCATCGTAATGGTGTTCGGGTCCGGGATCACCATCGCCGGGTCGTGGCGGAACATCTCCTCGCGGCTGTTGATGTAGTCCCACCGGCCGACGTTGGGACCGATCAGGTTCTCGCGCAGCACCCACATGATCACTTCCTGCTGCAGCGCGTACTCGGCGCGTTCGTTCAGCATCTTGATCTTCAGGGTGCCGCGGCGAACGCCCATCGCCGCCTCGAGTTCCTTCAACAGCCTGGCGACGAGGCGCGCCTCCTGCCAGGTCTCGATTTTCGGAATGTAGTAGTAAATGCCGGAGCCGTTGCGCTGCTGGGTGTCGAAGTTGTTGAGCGCATGGATGACGAGGGCGGGCACGATCGCCGGCACCGGCTCGCCGGCCGCCGAGATCTGTCGATTGCGCAGGTGCAGGCCCGGCACGCGGTGGAAGATCGTCGGCCACGTCGCGAACGGCCCGTCGATCCTGTAGGTCCGTTTCTTGCCCGGATGCTCGTACGGCGTGCCGTCCCATTTGTGCGCGAGGATGTCGCCCAGGTTCTGCCACGCGCGATACAGCTGGTCCTTGTAATCGCCGCCGGCGTCTTCCCAGTCCCACATCCACGACGCGGCGCCGGTGTTGAGCGCGCTCATCGCCATGCCGAGGTCGATCGCCGGACCCGTGCCCTCGAGACCGGGGCGCATGGTGTCGGCGGGAATGGGAACCGTCGGATTCAGCCGCCACGCATCGGGCGTCGAGCGTCCGAAGAAGCCGTCGAGCATCCCGCGCCGGATCGATTCAACCGTAGCGGTATGGCCGTCGGCGTCGCTGATCTTGTCGCCGGGAGGCAGGAAGTCATAGCGCGCGCCGCTCCGCGCAACCTGTTCCTGGAAGGCATACCGTGCCGCCAGCAGGTCCTGGAGTTCGCCGTCGATCGCCTGCACGAGGCGTTCGATGGCGTCTTCGACAACCAGCGTGCGGCCGTTGACCGGCTTCTCGCCGAAGAGGGAGCCGTAGGTATGGTGGATATCAGAGCGGATCTGCAGGGCTGCCACGGGGTCTCGATCTCCAAAGTCACAAGGCTCAAGTCACAAGGCACAGCCTTGTGCCTTCCCAAGGAAGGCCGCCCTTTGTACGACGCGAATCAGGGTGGCGTCAAGGCGGGTCGCGGCGGGTGTCCCGGCAGGTCCGCCGCGCGGAACCCGCCCTACGTCACACGGACCCCGCGCTGCGCACCTCGGGCTCGGGCATGTAGGCCGGGTTCCGCGACGCGGACCCGGCGGAGAAGAACCGGACCAGCAGCCAGGTATCGATGAGTGCCGTGACGAGCAGCACGGTATAGGCCACCGGTCCGACGACGAGGCCAAGCTCATTGAGCAGGCGGGACACGCCGAACCCCACGACCCAGGCGTCGAAGCTCATGCAGATGCGCCGGAACGTTTCCACCGCGACCCGTCGAATGATGAATGCGCCGATCGGGACGCCAATCAGGATGCTGGGCACAATCCACGGAATCAGCGCAAGGCTCGTGGCGGTGAACAGTCCCACGTAGGTGTATGCGACGGCGGTCATCGACGACTCCGCCAGCCGGATCACGCCGAGCGCCGCCCGGAAGTCCTTCTTTGCAAATCCCTGGTTGTTGAGCACAATCGCGAGCGGCGGCCCCGAGATCGTGGTGACCGAATACAGCACGCCAAGCCCGCCCCCGAACACCAGACCGGCGGCGCGCTCCGCCTGGATCGGCCGCCGGTAGCCGGCTGCCTGCACCAGGATGAGCGGGAGCAGCGTCGTCAGAGTGCCGAACCGCAGCCACGCGGGATTCACCTGCGACACGATCGCGGTGCCGACCACGATACCCGGGACCAGCCCGATGACGATCGGAAGCACGCGCCGCCACACCGTGCTGAACGCCTCGCGGTTGTTCCACAGCACGTAGGCGTTCAGGACGACTTCGATCAGGACGAGCGCCGGGTTGAGCACCCGGTTCGACATGAACAGCAGCGCGAGCGGCACCGTGAGCGACGAGAAGCCATACCCCAGTGCGCCGTTGACGAAGGCGGCGAAGAGGGTGATGCCGGCGAGCCAGAGGACGTGCAGGTCAATCATCTAGAAGCTCAAACGTGTCCCGAGCTGCAGCGTCCGCGGCGCGCGGGCGCTGGAGACGGCGCCGAAGTCCGCGGCGCCGAGCGTGAAGCCGGGAATGCTGAAGTTCGCGCGGTTGAACAGGTTGTAGGCCTCGACGCGCACGTCGAACCGGCGGCTCCCGCCGAGTCCGATCGTCTTCTCGAGCGTCAAGTCTGTCGTCACCACGCCGGGGCCGCGGAGAACCGAGCGAGGCGAATTGCCGAAGGTGAACGGGGCGGGATCGGCGAACGCGCCGGTGTTGAACCAGTGGCTCAGCGTCCGTTCATCCGCGGGCAACTGCGGATCGCCAATCAGATCAGGCCGCAGCGGACCCGCGGGAAACGCGTTCGTCGTATTCGCTGCGGTGACGACGGTAAAGGGCGGGCCGGACTGGAGCGTCTGCAGCACACCCACCCGCCAGTTGCCAAACACCGCATCGAGCCCGCGGCGGCCGGTGAACGCCGGCACCTCGTAGAGCACGGTCACGACGACGTGGTGCGGCACGTCGGTCGCGCTCCGGGCCCAGTCGAGCTCGCGGTGATAGGCGTCCATGTAGCTGCCAGTCATGCCGTACTCGTTGGCCGCCTCGGCGTCGTCCATGTAGCGCGAATGCGTGTAGTGCGCGAGGAAGGAGAATCCGTCGGAGAACCGCTTCTGCAGGCGGACGAACCCGGCGTGATAGCTCGACTTGCCGATCGACGGGTTGATCAGCCGCACGTCGCTGAACTGCGGGAACGGGCGCAGCCGCTGGGTGTCGCCGGGCCCCATCAGCTCCGTGGGCACCTGGTTCAATGACAGATCGTTTGCCGTGAGATGCCGGCTGATGTTGCCCATGTAGCCCACCTCCACCAGCGCGCCGTTTCCGGTTTCGTGCTGCAGGCTGATGTTCCCCTGGTAGGAAATCGGCGCCACCTGGTTCGGATCGAAGAACGCCACAGAGGTATTCGGTCTTGTACCGACCGGCACGGCACCGAATCCTGGCGTCAGCCCAGGACGGGTGTACGCCGGGAGGCCGTCCCGCAGATAAAACACGCTCTGCGTCGTCGCCTGCGCCGTGACGAAGCTGGCCGAGGTCGAGAAACCGAGCGCGGCCACGTCGCCAATCGAATTGCTGACGGTCGGGCCATGAAAAACGCCGGCGCCGCCGCGCAGCACGGTGCGCCCCAGCTCGTTGACCTGGTAGGCGAAGCCCACGCGCGGATCGAAGTTGTTCAGGTCGGTCTTGAAGGCGCGTTCAGGCGTCCCGTCAAGGCCGGCGAACGTGACGACGCCCGGCGTGCCCGATATCGGATTGATGGCGGTCAGATCGAACGAGTTCTGGCGATTGTTCACTTCGTGCCGCGGAAACTCGGCTTCCCACCGCAGCCCGTAGTTGAGCGTCAGCCGGTCTCTGAGGCGCCAGTCATCCTGCAGGTAGAGGGCAAGGTAGGAGGCGCGGCTCTGAATGAGGTCCGAGATCTGCACGCTGGCGGCATTCACTTCGCCCAGCATGAAGGACGCGAGCGCGTTGCCGGTGTTGGCGGCGCCGAGGTTGCCCGTGATGAGCGGCGAGAACGTCAGGATGCCGGACGATCCGCGGTCGCGCACCTCGTCGTTCGCGCCCGCGCGATAGTCGACGCCGAACTTGTAGGCATGCCGTCCCCGCGCCAGCGACACGGAATCGAGAATCTGCGTATCGAGAATCGGGGTCTGGAAGCGCGACACATTGGCGCTGCCAAGCGCGGACAAGGCCACCTGCCCCGACGCGCTGCCGGCGGTCGTCGTCGAAGAGCCGTAGCCGGCGATGTTGAACGCGGGGAATGCGTGGCTGCTGACGCCTCGCAGTCCGATGGCGCCGGCGAGGTTGGTGCCGAGCCCGGGACGCTGATCGATGAACTTGCGCCGGAGGTAGGTGACGCGGAGCTCGTTGACGACGTCGGCGCTGAAGACGTGCGTGTGGGCGCCCAGGAGGCTCTGCACCCGTACCGAGCTCGCGCCGGCGAGCGGATCGGCCACCGCCTCGGGGTACGACCCGGTCACGTTGGTACCGCTGTTGTTGATGTAGTAGCGGATGGTCAGCCAGTCGTCCATGCGGGCGCGGTGATCGATGCGGCCGAGCAGGATGTCGCGATCGAGCGACGAATCGCTTACGCCCACGTAGTTGTTGGCATTCGTTGACGTGCCACCGCGGTTCGGCAGCGGGAAGTACTGCAGCGCCGCGAGCGCAACCGGATCGATCCGGTCGCGGGGGATGACGTTGCCGGGAAACGGCTGGCGCGTGGCGGGGTCGTAGACAGCGATTGGCGACCCCGTGTTGGTGCGAAGGTCGGAAAAATCGCCGGCGCGGTTCAGGAGCGTCGGGACCGTCGATACGACCGGCTCACTCGTCAACTGGCGCGTCCGTTCCCAGGATCCGAAGAAGAAGGTCGTCCCGCGCTTCAGCGGACCGCCCAGCGTGCCGCCGAATTGATTGAGACGCATCGGCGGTTTGGTCGGCGCGAAGAAGTTGCGGGCATTGAGCGCGTCGTTCTGCAGCGATTCGAAGACGCTGCCGCGAAACTCGCTCGTCCCCGAGCGGGTGGACATGGCGACGACGCCGCCGGTCGAGTGGCCGAACTCCGCCGCGTAGTTGTTGGTGATGACCTTGAATTCCTGCATCGCGTCCACCGGCAGCGTCGTCAGCTGCTGCGGCCGCGTCAGGCCGACGGCGTTGGTCGCATTGCCGCCGTCGAGGATGAAGTTCTGGTTGCGCGTGCGGCCGCCGGCGACGCTGAACACCGGATAGTTCTCGGCGGTGCCGACGCCGGTGTCCACCATGATGACGCCGGGCGCGAGCGAGGCCAGCGACGAGGCGGCGCGGTTCGGCAACGGCAGTGCGTCGAGCATCTGGCGCGTCACCACCTGGGCGACCGTGGACGTCAACGACTCGACCAGCGGCGGCGCCGCGGCCGACACGTTGACCGTTTCGGACTGGCCGGCAACTGCCAGCATGATGTCGATCGCCAGCGTCTGGCTCACCTGCAGGGTGATCGGCCGGCGAACGACCGGGTCGAAGCCGTCGAGCATCGTCTCGACCCGGTAGGTCCCGGGGACGAGCGCGGTGACCCGATACAGTCCCTCTTCGTTGGTAAACGTCTCCACGGCGACGCCGGTGTCCTCGTTGACAATGCGGACGGCGACGCCGGGCAGCGCGCCCGCGGTCGAATCGGTGACCGCCCCGGCAATGGTGCTGGTCCCCGATTGGGCGAGGACCGCCCCGGGCAGCAGGAATGCCGCCAGCAGGGCTAGAGATATCCGCTTGAGACTCACGCTTTCCTCCGAGAAACAGACGATTAACCTGGATGAACCGGGTCAGCCGATCGACTGGTTGGAGGAAAGAACCGGGGGTGAAGAACTTGAAAACTGGTCTCTTACCTCGCCGTCGTCGGCCTGATACACGCGCAGCGACAGGCTGCGGGCGCGCAACAGGGACAACAGCAGAGGCGGTAAGAGGCGGTCACGGGTCCTAAAGGTTGTACCGTTGACGGTCTCGTCCTGTCAAGCTAGGATCTGAGGACCGTGTTGTCCACCTGCTGCCGAGCCTGCGCGTGTTGTTGTATGGGGACGAATGTCCCGGCGCTCTCGGTCCGCGGCCTGGGTAATGCATAGACAACCCAGACAACACGCGAAGGATCGAAAGCCCGGGATGACAAACCCGGGCTTTTTTGTTTTTGACTCATGTCCATTGCCGTCTCTGAACCGAATGTTGCCGTGACGCCGCGGCTCGACCACCTCCGCGCGCTGGAAGCCGAAAGCATCCACATCCTGAGGGAAGTGGTGATGGAGTTCGAGCGCCCGGTGATGCTGTACTCGATCGGTAAGGACTCGTCGGTGATGCTGCGGCTGGCGCAGAAGGCCTTCTATCCCGGCCCGATCCCCTTCCCGCTCCTCCACGTCGACACCACCTACAAGTTCCGCGAGATGATCCAGTTTCGCGACGACATGGCGCGCGCCGTCGGGGCGCGGCTGATCGTCCACACCAACGACGAGGCGATCGCCGACGGCACGCAGCCGTTCAAGGTCGGGACGCAGCGCTGCTGCGGGCTGCTCAAGACCAAGTCGCTGCTCGACGCGCTCCAGGCCGGCAACTTCGACGCGGCGATTGGCGGCGCGCGCCGCGACGAAGAGCGCTCGCGCGCGAAGGAACGGGTGTTCTCGGTCCGCGACGCCAACGGCCAGTGGGATCCGAAGCGCCAGCGGCCCGAGCTGTGGAACCTGCTCAACGGCCGGCTGCGTCCGGGTGAGAGTGTCCGCGTGTTCCCGCTCTCGAACTGGACCGAGATCGACGTCTGGCAGTACATCAACCTCGAACAGATCCCGATCGTGCCGCTCTACTACGCCAGGGAACGCGAAGTCATCGTCCGCGGCAATTCGCTGATCGTGCAGGAACAGCCGTTCGTGGTGACGATGCCGGGCGAGAAGCCGCAGGTGGTGAAGTGCCGGATGCGATCGCTCGGCTGCTCGCCGTGCACCGGGGCCATCCGCTCCGACGCGGACACGGTGCCGAAAATCATCGAGGAGCTGATCTCGACGCGCCAGTCGGAGCGCCAGCTGCGCGTCATCGATCACGATCAGGACGGCTCGATGGAACTGAAGAAACGGGAGGGCTACTTCTGATGTCCGGCCTGCTGCGCATCTGCACGGCCGGCAGCGTGGACGACGGGAAGAGCACGCTGATCGGGCGGATGCTGCACGACTCGCAGTCGGTGTTCGAGGACCAGGTGCATTCGGTGCGCACGGCGTCGAAGAACCGCGGCGCCGGACCGATCGACTTCTCGCTCTTCACCGACGGGCTGAAGGCCGAGCGGGAGCAGGGGATCACGATCGACGTCGCCTATCGCTATTTCGCCACCGCCCGGCGCAAGTTCATCCTCGCCGACACCCCCGGCCACGAGCAGTACACGCGCAACATGGCGACCGGCGCGTCCACCGCCGACGTCGCGATCCTGCTGGTGGACGCGAGGCAAGGGGTCAAGGCGCAGTCGCGGCGCCACGCGCGCATCGCCCGCCTGCTCGGCATCTCGGATTTCGTGCTGGCCGTGAACAAGATGGATCTCGTCGATTTCAGCCGCGACGTGTTCGACGGGATCTGCGACGAGTTCGAAGAAATCCTCGGCAGCGCCCGGTACCACGCCATTCCGCTGAGCGCGCTGCACGGCGACAACGTCATCACGTCGAGCGACC
The DNA here is from genome assembly GCA_963750995.1 of uncultured Acidobacteriota bacterium. Classification (GTDB taxonomy): domain Bacteria; phylum Acidobacteriota; class Vicinamibacteria; order Vicinamibacterales; family UBA2999; genus CAVVST01. The sequence goes on from CAVVST010000002.1 coordinate 1,231,125, forward strand.
GGACGCCATGGTTCGAGGGGCCGAGCCTGCTCGAATACCTCGAGACCGTGGACGTGACGCGCGATCTGACGTCGCTGCCGTTCCGTTTCCCGGTGCAGCTGGTAAATCGGCCGAACGACGAGTTCCGCGGCTATTCCGGGCAGATTGCCTCGGGCACCGTCCGTGTAGGCAACCGGGTGGTGGCCTGGCCGTCCGGCCGTTCCGCGCGCGTCAAGCGCATCGTCACCTACGACGGCGATCTCGAGATGGCGTTTGCACCGATGTCGGTGACGATCGCGCTCGATGACGAGATAGACATCAGCCGCGGTGATTTGCTGACGCAGCAGGGGCAAGGGGGCGGGGGGAAGGGGGAAGACCCTCCGCATGTCGGGCAGCGATTCGAGGCCGAAGTGGTGTGGATGGATGAGCGGCCGCTCGATCCGGCGCGGGTCTACCTGTTGAAACACACGACGCGATCGGTGACAGCGGAAGTCAGTCACGCGCTGCTGCTCAACCAGATCGGCACCGTGACCGTGTCAACCGCGCGGCCCCTGGTGTTCGATCCCTACGAGAGCAATCGCGGGACCGGCAGCTTCATCCTGATCGATCCGGCTACGCAGTTCACGGCCGGCGCGGGGATGATCGTCGGCGCGGCCCACAACGGCGGGTCGCGCGGGCCGCAGGCGCCGGTGAGCGCCGCCGAGCGGCTGGCGCTGGCAGCCCGCCACGCCGGCTCTGACGCCGAGGCGATCGAAGCTGTCCGCAAGGCGCTCGAGGAGATCCTCGGATGAGCGGCGACGTCATCGAACGCGCGCTCGCGTCGGCGGCACGGCCGTGCATCACGTCGAGCTTCCAGGCGGAGTGCATGGTGTTGACGCACATGGTGCGGACCAAGCAGCCCGGCATCCCGGTGCTGTTCCTCGACACCTTCCATCATTTCGCCGAGACCTTGAAGTACCGCGACGAGATGGCGCAGGCCTGGGGGCTGAACCTGATCACGCTGCGCGCGGCCGAGCCGCGCGTGGGGCTGTGGGGGGCGGAGAGCACCGAAGCCTGCTGCGCGCGCCACAAGGTCGGCCCGCTCTTCTCCGCGCTCGAGGGCTACGACGTCTGGTTTACGGCGCTGCGCCGCGACCAGTCGGCGTCGCGCGCACAGCTCGAGGAGGTCGAACCCTTCCGTCTGCCGAGCGGGAAGACGATCCAGCGCGTCGCCCCGCTGGCCGGATGGACGGCCAAGGACGTCTGGGCCTACGCGAAGCAGCACGGCATTCCCCTGCTCCCGCTGTACGACCTCGGCTACACGAGCATCGGCTGCGAACCGTGCACGTCTCTGCCGCTCGACCCGTCGAACCCGCGCTCGGGACGCTGGCAGGGCCAGAAGCTCGAGTGCGGGATTCACATCCAGTCCAAGTAGGCACTCAGAAGTCTCAACTCCCAGACCGACGCAATCACAAATCGCAATTTGACGTCACAAATTGTGCCTTGTGGCTTGAGCCTTGTGCCCTGTCGAGTTATCGTCCTCGTTGATGGGCCCTCACATCCGAGTGAGCGCGGTCCAACGGTGGCTGGCGAGCATCCTCCAGGAGCGCATCGCCCCTGCTGCTGTACGTGTCGAACTCGCCGACGGCAGCTCCGCTTACGCCGGACCTGAACCCGCATCGGGCTCCCTCGTCGTCCGCGATGCGCGGGTGATCCTCGGGCTGCTCGTCAACCCGCACCTGTATTTCGGCGAGGCCTACATGGCGGGCCGGCTCGACGTCCGCGGCGGCCTCGAGCGCGTGGTGGAGGCGGTCTCCCGGCTGAGCTTGCTGCCGTCGCCGATCGAGCGCATCACCTCCCCGCTGAGCGTGGCCAACGACCAGACTCGCGCCCGCCGGAACGTTCATCACCATTACGACCTCGGCAACGATTTTTACCAGTCGTGGCTCGACGACCAGATGGTTTACACCTGCGCCTATTTCGAGCATCCCGACGTCTCGCTCGAGGACGCGCAGCGCGCCAAGCTCGATCTGGTGTGCCGAAAGCTGCGGCTGCAGCCGGGTGAGACCGTGGTCGAGGCCGGATGCGGCTGGGGGGCGCTCGCGCTCCACATGGCGCGCGCCTACGGCGTGCGCGTCAAGGCCTTCAACGTCTCACGCGAGCAGATCGAGTACGCGCGCGAACGGGCCGCCCGCGAAGGGCTCGCGTCGCAGGTCGAGTTCATCGACGACGACTATCGCAACGTGGCCGGGGAGTACGACGCGTTCGTCTCGATCGGGATGCTGGAGCACGTCGGCCTGAAGCACTTCGGCAGCCTGGCCGAGGTGCTGACGCGCGTGCTGCGGCGCGCGCGCGGCCGCGGGCTGCTTCATTTCATCGGCCGCGACATTCCGCGTCCCCTCAACGCCTGGGTGGTGCGGCGCATCTTTCCCGGCGCCTACCCCCCGACGCTCGCAGACGTGGCCACCAGGGTTCTCGGGCCGGCGCGGATGTCGATCGTGGACGTCGAGAACCTGCGGCTGCACTATGCGCTGACGCTCGCGCACTGGGGCACACGGTTCGCCGCGATCGAGCAGCAGGTGCGCGGGCGCTACGGCGAGCCGTTCAGGCGCGCCTGGGAGCTGTACCTGGCAGGGTCCGAAGCCGCGTTTGCGGTGGGCACCCTGCAACTCTTTCAGATCGTCTTCTCGCCGCTGGAGACGGACCCACCGTACTGGGTACGCGCGGAGATGTACGGCCCCTCGATCCCCGACCAGAGCGGCCATTGATCGGCATGGCGCGCTGGGACGCGTTGATTGTCGGCGGCGGACCAGCGGGATCGACCTGTGCGCGCGTCCTGCGGCGTGCGGGATGGCGCGTCCTCGTCATCGATCGCGCCCGCTTTCCCCGCGACAAGGTCTGCGCCGGCTGGGTCACGCCCGGGGTGTTCCACCTGCTCGATCTCGATCCCGACGAGTACCGCGCCACGGGACTGACCATCCAGCCGATCACCGGATTCCGCACCTCGGTCATCGGCGACCCGGCGATCGAAACCCGCTACGACCACACGATCAGCTATGCGATCCGGCGGTGCGAGTTCGACGCCTTCCTCCTGAACCGATCGGAGGCGGAGGTGCTGCAAGAGACGCCGCTTGGCTCGCTGGAACGGCGCGGCGACGAATGGGTCGCCAACGGCACCATCACCGCGCGTGTCGTGATTGGCGCGGGCGGCCACTTCTGCCCGGTTGCGCGAATCCTCCGGGGCACACGTCCAGATGGCCCGCCGGTTGTCGCCCGCGAAGCGGAGTTCCGTCTCGACGACGATCAGAGCAGTGCCGACGGCGAGTTGCCTGAGCTGTTCTTCTGCCGCGACCTCGAAGGCTACGGCTGGTGCGTGCGCAAGGGCGCGCATCTCAACATCGGGCTCGGCCGGCGCGAGCACGGCGATCTGAATCCACACATCGACGACTTCAAGGTTTTCCTCGAGCATCGCGGCCTCGCCCGCCGCGCCTCGCTCGTGAAGTGGCACGGGCACGCGTACCTGGCGTCCGGCGCCGGCATGCGGCCGCTGATCGCCGACGGGATGCTGCTGGCCGGCGACGCAGCCGGGCTCGCCTATCCGGAGAGCGGCGAAGGCATCAAGCCCGCGGTCGAATCGGGCCGTCTCGCCGCGGAAACGTTGATCGCCGCCCGGGGGAAGATCGGGATCGAGGATCTGAAACCGTACGAGGCAGAGCTGTTGCGCCGTTATCCGCCGACGTCGCCATCGCCGGGTGCGCTCGGCGGGATCACGAAAGCGCTGGGTCGATTGCTGATGCGGTCGCCCCTGTTCACGAGGCGGGTCATCATCGACAGGTGGTTCCTGCGACATACAGAGTCCTGACCACACACTCGAGGCCGCGATCACCGACTGCACGACCGGTGATTCCTCAGGTCCGCCTCAAGGCGGACACTACGTACGGACTTCCCAACCGCGACCAACACGACGGCCGCGACAATGCGTTCTAAAACGTCGTGCTCGTCGTGACCTCGTGGTTCAGTTTGAAGCGATCGACCTGACGACCTTCGCGATCGTCGAGATGCTCGTGGTCAATTCGTTGCCAGCGGAGCGACGACGAGTTGATTGAGGATGTCGAAGACGACGCGGCGGTGGCCGCGGCGTTCGTCGCTGACGTCGGGCGACGAGGTCGTCACGACGACGAGGTCGAGCGAGGGAAAGACGAAGACATACTGGCCGCCGTAGCCCCACGCAAAGCAGGTGTCGACCCCGCCGACCTGGTACACCCACCAGCCGTAGCCGTACTGGCGATCGCGCATCGGGTCGACGACGCCGTCGGCATTCGGACCCGGATTCCCCGGGCGCCGGTTCCGCGATCGCCCCTCGCACGATTGCGCGATCCAGCGCGCGGGCAGCACGCGTTGCCCGTTGACGACGCCGTCGCGTAAATAAAGCTCGCCCAGTGCCAGCATCTGCCGCGGCGTCATCAGCATGTCGTTGCCGCCGAAATAGACGCCCTGCGGATCGCGCGGCCACTGGGCGAGCGAGAAGCCAAGCGGCCTGGCCAGCGCTTCGTTGGCAAACTGCCACGTGCTCTCCCCGGTCGCCTGCGTGAGGATCGCCGAGAGGAGATGCGTGTTGCCGGTGCTGTACTCCATCTCTTCGCCCGGCGCCGCGAACATCGGCCGCGCCAGCGCGTGCCGCACCCAGTTGCGGCTCGTTACCCACGCGCCGTAGTTCCGGTTGCTGGTGCCCTCGAGCCCGGGTCGCATCATCAACAGGTGTTCGACGGTGATCGATCGCTTGCGCGGATCAGGATCGTTGGCGAGCTCGGGGAACCAGGTGACGATCGGCGTCTTGAGGTCGGGAATCAGCTTGCGATCGAGGGCGATCCCGACCAGCGCCGCGATGATGCTCTTCGACGCCGACTTGATGTTGGCGAGCCGGTCGCGGCTGCGGCCGTTGTAGTACCGCTCGAACACCACCTCGCCGCGGCGGCTGACGAGCAGGCTGTGAAGACGCGGCAGGGTGCGCGCGGCCGCGTCAATCCGGTCGGCGTTGAGGAGCGCCGACGAGGGGCCCGCAGGCCGTTGCGCGGCAGTGCCCGTCACTCCCATGCCCAGGCCGATCGCCGCCGCCAGCGCCCACGCGAACGGTGTCATCGCCCGGCTCCGCCGGGGATACCCTGGGCCATCTCCAAAGCGCACGAGCCCGATTATACGGTGGCCAATTGTGCGATACACTCCCCTCGCATTTGCGATTTGTGATTGGTGATTTGCAATTGGAGGGCACCATGCCACGCCTTGGATGCGCGCGCTCGTCGGCCTTGGTCATCCTGCTCGCCGTGATTGGCGGCTTCATCGGCGCTCGCCCGGCGGCGGCCCAGGGCACGCCGATTCCTGAGTTCAAGGGTCCGATCCCGATCACGGCGGAGTCGTACCCGATGATGATGTCGAGCAAGCTCCAGACGGTGGTCGACCTGGGGCGCGCCGGCTACGTCGAGGAGGAATTCCTCGTCACCGGTCGCGCCAACGTCTACGACTGGGGCGCCGACGGGAAGGCGGTCGTCAAAACGCCGAACGCGCCTTACACGACGCGCATCCTGCTCCGGCGTCCGGCAACGCCGCAGCGCTTCAGCGGCAACGTGATCATCGAGGTCCCGAATGCCGCGCGCCGCTTCGATTTCAACTTCGTGTGGGGCGTCTCGCACGACCACTTCATGGAGAACGGCGACGTGTTCGTCGTGGTCACGCTCAACCAGAGCAATCTCGAGGCGCTGAAGCTGTTCGACCCGGCGCGCTACGCGTCGCTCTCGTTCGCCAATCCGACGCCGGACGAAGCGTGCGCCGTCGGCCGCGGCGGCGGCGCGCCGCAGACCTCCATGTCGGAAGAGGGGCTTCAGTACGACATCCTCAGCCAGGTCGCGGCGCTGCTGAAGGCTGGGCGGCCCGCCGGACCGCTGGCCGGCTTCAACGTGCAGCGCGCCTACATGACGGCGTACGACGCCATCCAGACCAACTACATGGTGGGCATCCACCCGCTGGCGCGGCTGGCGAACGGCCGTCCGGTGTATGACGGCTACGTGCAGCACCGCAATCCCACGGTGGGACGCCTGCGCCGCTGCGGCGTCCTTCCCGGCCCCGACGATCCGCGTCACATCGTCCGCAACGTCGACGTCCCGGTGATTCGCATCATGCCGGAAACCGACGTGCTGACGCTCTACCGCTTCCGGCGTGACGACAGCGATGCGCCTGGCGATCGGTACCGGCTGTACAAAGTCGCCGGCGGCGCGCACGCCGACGGATGGTTCTACCCGTACCAGCCCTCCGTCGAAGTGCTCAAGAAAGTGGGCAGCCCGTACCCGTATCTGTCCAACTGGCCGTTCCACAACCAGTGCGAGCCAGCGATGCTGACGCAGACGACGCCGATCAACACCTACGTGATGGACGCGGCGTTCGCCAACCTGACGCGCTGGGTCCGCGACGGAGCGGCGCCGCCAAGGGCCGCGCGTATCGCGGTTGAGAACGGCGGCACGCCGCAGGCGCGGGTGGTGCGCGATCAGTACGGCAACGCGGTGGGTGGATACCGCACGCCGTACCTCGACGTGCCGGCCGCAACCTACGTCACCAGCGCCAAGGGGGAAACGTTCTGCCCCGAGCTCGGCCGGACTGATCCGTTCAGCTTCGCCCGGCTCGTAAGCGCGCACGGCACGCCCCAGAACTACGCCGCCAAGGTCTCGAAGTCGGTCGATCAGATGGTCAAGGATCGATTCCTGACCGAATCCGACGGGAAGAAAATCAAGGCCGAGGCTGGTGCGTTTTCGACTGTGACAACGGCGAGCAACTGAAGCCCGAAGGGAAACCACGACCAACACGACGACCCGAAAATCGATCTCGCGTCGTGATCGTCGTGCCGTCGTGGTTTGAGTACAAAGGCACGAAGGAGGGAATCTCATGCGCCATCGATCCTGTTTCGCGGTGCTGCTCTTCTTCGCCGCGCTTGCGCCGGCGGCCGCGCAGGCTCCGTCAGTAACCCTTCCCACCGTGACCGGGCCGATCCCGGTCACGGCGGACTCATATCCCCTGATGGCGTCGAACAAGCTCCAGGTGGTCGTCGACCTGCCGCGGGCGGGCTACGTCGAGGAAGAGTTCTTCGTCAGCGGATCCGCCAACGTCTACGACTGGGCGGGGGACGGCAGCGTCACGGTGAAGACGCCGAACGCCCCGTACACCACCCGCATCATGCTGCGGCGCCCGGCTGACCCGGCGCGCTTCAGCGGCAACGTCATCGTCGAGATCGGCAACGTCGGCCGCGGCTACGACTTCTCCTTCTCCTGGGGCGTCTCGCACGACTATTTCATGGAGAGCGGCGACGCGTGGGTGGCGATCACATATTCGCCCGAGAACCTGCAGGCGCTGAAGACGTTCAATCCTACGCGCTACGCGCCGTTGTCGATGGCGAACCCGACGGCCAACGAGCACTGCGCCGCCGGCGCCAACGGCGTGGCCGCCGCGGCGCCGCTCGAGGAAGGCCTGCGGTGGGACATGATCACCCAGGTGGGCGCGCTGTTGAAGGCGGCGCGGGCCGGAGGTCCCCTCGCCGGCTTCAACGTGCAGCGCGTCTATGGGACGTCGCACGGCGGCGAGCTCGCCACGTACATCGCGGTGTTTCACGCACGAGCGACACTTACGGGTGGACGGCCGGTCTATGACGGCTACATCCAGCACCGTCATCCCGGGTTGACGCGGCTGCGGCAATGCGGCGCCGCGCCTGCCGTGGCCGATCCCCGCCAGATCCTGCGCAACATCGGCGTGCCGGTCATGCGCGTGGTCTCGCAGACCGACGTCCTCGGCACTTACGCCCGCCGCCGCGACGACAGCGACGCGCCTGGTGATCAGTACCGGCTGTACGAAATCGCGGGGGCGCCGCACGCCGATGCGTCGTTCTATCCCTACATGCCGACCGTCGCCGATCAGAAGAAAACCGGGTTCGACGCGTTCCTGCATTCCTGGCCGTTCCCCGATCAGTGCGAGCAGGAAACGGCGCTGCTGCGTGTACCGATCATGACCTACGCGCTCGACGCCGCCTACGCGAACCTGACGCGCTGGGTACGCGACGGCGTGCCCGCGCCGCGCGCGCCGCGGGTGGCGGTCGAGAACGGCGGCACGCCGCAGGCGCGAGTCGTCCTCGATCAGCACGGCAACGCCGTGGGCGGCGTCCGGACTCCGCACGTGGACGTGCCGACCGCGACCTATTTCACGAGCACGAGGGGACCGGGGCTATGCGGCAACCTGGCGCACAAGGAAGATTTCGACTGGGTGCGTCTCAACCGCCTCTACGGATCGCCTGACGGCTACGCCGCGAAAGTGGCGGCGTCGGTGGATCGACTGGTCAAGGATCGCTGGCTCACCGAATTTGACGGCCGGAAGATCAAGGGAGCGGGCGTGGTGCCCGCCACCGCCTCTCGATAGCTATTTCATTGGTAGGTAGTGTCCGGCTTTAGCCGGACTTACGAGGTCCGCCTGCCCTTCGACTTCGCTCAGGGCACCCCGAGCAACGTCGAGGGGTGAAGGCGGACACTACTTTGGCGGACCGCCCTCGTTTGGAGCCGAGCCGGCAAACAGCCGCCGCCCATCCGGCAACGTGATCGCGCTGGTGTTGGCGGTCGGGCTGCCATTGCGGGCATGCCATCCTTCAGCCGTCACGACGGTACCCGGCTCCAGATCTTCCTTCCGCCATCCACGGCGGTAGAGAGCGTTGGCGGTCGCGGTCTCAAACGCCCAGTTCACGACCTTCCCGTCTGTCTCGACGTCGATGTAGATCCAGGCGTGCGGGTTGGACCAGCGCATCGAGCTGATTTTTCCGGTCACCTTCACCGGCTTGGTGACGTCGAACTCCGCCGAGAACGAATGATGGGCGACGGCAGGCGCGGCGAATAACAGGAGCGTGGTAAGTATCAATGCAGGTTTCATAGTTATTTGTTCTGGCGGCGGTACTCGTCCCGAACATCCTTGAGGTGCTTCAGATCCTGGTTGTCCTCGAGACACGCGACCTCGAGCATCTCTCCGGGCTGCCGATTCAGCGGCATCTCGATCGTCCACGGGCGGGTATACACAGTGAGATCGGTAACCGTCGCCTGGTAAGTGATCCGATCGGCGTTCACGGGCGTGAACCGCTCGACCACCGTGGCCGCGTGGCTGATCACATCACCGACCTCGTTCAGCCACGACTTGCCGTTGAGGTTCTTCGTTTCGACGACGAGCGTGTCGCCCTCCCACCGGCCGATCGAATCGCCCTGCCACAGGCGCAGCGTGTCGGGGAGGTGCTCCTTGCGATTGAGCGAGACAAGACGCCACGCCATTCGTTCGTGCAGGAAGACGACCGCATCGGCGGTCTGGAAGATATGCACCGGCGCGGGAACGTAGAGCGACCGTGGAACGCCGCCCACGAAGCAGTGCGCCGTCGGGTCGTCGTATCCGTGCTCTGGCCGGATCCGGGTGGCTTTTTCCTCAGCCGCCCACGGCTGGTACGGAAGCCTCTTGTCCTGGGGATCGATGATGACGCCGCGGCCTCCGCCGGTGAATGTTTCCTTGTGCGCCTCGAGCCCCCAGTTTGCGCCGCCGTGGTCGCTCTGGAAGAAACCGTTCAAATCCGGCTTCCCGTCCGGCATTCGGCGCACAGGCCCCGCGGGCGCGGCGGCGGCAGGCGCCTGCGCAGCCAGGTCGACAGCGGGAATCGACACGACGAGCACCGCGGCAAGGAACAGACGGATCGTCGCCCCGCGACCCTGCTGGGGATGACCCTGGATGAATCGATGCGTCATGGTTGTGAATACCAGGTGCGCGGGTTGCGCTCGAAATCGCCGCTGGCCTCTTCCTTCTCCGCCTGGCACTGGTACTCCAGCACCCGGGCCATGTCCTTGTGCCTGTGCATCGGCATGCTGATCTTCCACGGGCGGGTGAATACCTTGGGATCCTCGATCGTGGCTTCGTACTGCAACGTGTCGCGGTCGAGCAGCGTGTAGCGCTCCACCACCTTGAGCGCCTCGCTGTGAAAGTTGCCGGCCATGTCCAACCACGTACGGTCGTTGTGGTTCGTGACCTCGACGACCAGCGTATCGCCCTCCCAGCGGCCGCGCGAATCGCCCATCCAGAACTCAATCCCGTCCGCGGGCTTGCTGCCGTTGGTGTAGATCAACCGGTGCACCTGCGTCCACTCGAAGGTCATGGCGACGTGCGCCGGCGTCTGGAAGATCTGGAACGGCCACTCCATGTACATGATGCGCGGCACGCCCGGCAGGAAGCAGTGCGACAGCGGATCCGCGGTCGCGCGCGCGGCGAAGTTCTCGGCCTTCTTTTTCGCCGCCCACGGCTGGTAGGGAATCTCACCGCCCGCGACGACGCTGCGGCCCGCCGGCATGCCGTGGCGCGCGACGTGGTCCTGCAAGTCATACGAAGCGCGGTTGCGCACCTGCCAGATCCCCTGCAGGTTCGGCCGCCCGTCGGGCATCCGCGGAATCGACTCGCCGGAAGCCGCACCTTGCGCGAACGCGAGGGTGGGCACCAGCAACAGCAGCAGCCAGACGCCAGGCTTCATCGGACGCCAATTATACCTAGGCTTCTTTTGTGACTTGTGACTTGACCCTTGTGACTTGTTACTGCCAGACCGCTCGAACCGGTTTGCCGATTAGAAACGCGGGGTTGGCACCTGGCCGCGGCTGGAACTTCTGGAACCGGCCCGAGTCCACCTCGGCCACGTACAAATTCCCGTCCTGGTCGACGCTCATGCCGTGGACGCCCCAGACGGTACCCGGGAAATCCCCGATCGTGCCCCACGAGTACAGGAGATGTCCCTGCTGGTCGTACTTCAGCATCTTGTGCGTGTTGCGGTCGAAGGTCGCCACGGTGCCGTCCGCCGCAACATCCACGAAGTGGAGGCTCGACGGGCTGACTGAAATCTTCCATTCGGAGAGGTACTTGCCGTTCTCGTCGAAGATCTGGATGCGATGGTTGTCTCGATCGTTGACGAATACGCGCCGCGTCTGGAGATCGATGCCAACCCCATGCACGTTATTCAAGTAACCTGGGCGCGTTTCCTTGCCCGACTCACCCTTCATTCCGAAATCGAAGAGGAACTTGCCGCTCGCGTCGAACTTGGCAACGCGCGTGCCGTTATAGCCATCCGACACGTAGAAGCTCCCGTCGGGCAGCCACGCCATGAACGTGGGCCGATTGAAGTGCGTCCCATCGGCGCCGGATACATTGGGCGTTCCGATCGTCTGCACGAGCTGCTTGCCGTCGTTGGTGAACTTGTAAATGGCGTGCGTGTGATCGTCAACGACCCAGACATGCTTTTCCATGTCGTACGGGCTGACGTACACCGCATGCGGGCGCTTGAACAGCTTGTCCCACTGCGTCCACTGCTCGATGATGTTCCCGTCCGCATCGACCACGATGAGACAGTGCTCCCAGCGCGCGTCGACGCCGAGCTCGCGATAGGGCGGCTGCGACCCGCGCCACAGCTCCATCCCCTTGGCCGGATCCTGGCCCGATCCGCCGGCACCGGGCGGCGTCGCCTGGTTGGCGTTCCGCCACGGCAATCCGCCGACCGGGAACTGGACGCTTGCGCCGACGTCCGAGTACTTCTGGACCTGCGGCCGTTTGAGGTTCGGTAGCTCACCGCCGCCGAGCAGATACACGCGGTTCGGGCTTTCCGCGAAAATGCCGCGCGCGCCGCCGTAGGTCCACTGCTCGTGGCCGGGGAGCGTGCTCAGATCCTTCGGCCACCCCATCTGCACATCGTAGGGGCCGGAAATATCCTCCGCGCCGATGGCATCGGATACCGCCGCCGCGGTCACCGTCGCGGCGCCCTCGACATCGTCATCTGGAGCACTGGCCGGCATGAGGCGGCCGCCGAGCGGAATCCCTGCGGCGAGGCCGACAACGAGCGCCAGTAGAACCGTTGTTCCTCTATTCATCGGAACCTCCGGCGAGAGGCTGGACTATACAAAGTGGAGGGTGAGTTTATCAGCTATCTGTTTGCCGCAATGAAACGGTCCACCTGATCCTCGATCATCGTCAACGGCGCCGTCCCCATGCTGAGCACGGCATTGTGGAACGCCTTCGGGTTGAACCGGTCGCCAAGCGCCGCGCGCGCCTTGTCGCGCAGCTCGACGAGCTTGAGCTGGCCGACCATGTACGGCGTCGCCTGGCCGGGGAGGACGACATATCGTTCGACCTCGCTCGACTCGATGCCGTAGTCAATCGCCTGCTGCCGGGTCCATCCCTTCGCGTGGAGCCCGGTGTCGACGACCAGGCGCCGGGCACGGAACAGCGCGGCGTCCATCTGTCCGAGCAGTCCTTCGGAATCGCCGTCGTACCAGCCGTCTTCGGCCGCCAGCCGTTCGGCGTAGAGCGCCCAGCCCTCGCTGACCGCCGAGATGCCGCCGAACGCGCGAATCTGCCGGAAGCGCGGGTTGGCGTCGTTCTCGAGCTCGAGTGCGAGCTGGAAATGATGGCCGGGAACTGTCTCGTGGTACACCAGCGAGCGTGTGCCGAACTTCGTCAGGTACGACGGACGCAGCGGAATCTGGAAGATGCCGGGCCGGGACCCGTCACGCGCCGGTGTCGTGTAGTTCGCGGCGGCACTGGCCTCCCGGAACTTCGGGAACGGACGCGCCTCGACCGGCGCACGCGGCGTCTTGTCGAAGAGCGTCATCGACCGCTGCTGCGCATCGCGAAGCACGCCGTTGATGTCGGCCATGATGGCGGTGCGGCCGGCCTCGGTGGTCGGATACGCGAGGTCCTTCTCGAGCTGCGCGACACGCGCGCTGATCGACCCGTCAGCTCGTCCAAGCTTCCTGAAGATGGCATCCATCTCACCTTCGAGCCGCGCCACCTCGCGCAGGCCGATCTGATGAATCTCGTCGGCGGTGAGCATCGTCGACGTGAACGCGCGCAGGAAGTAGGCGTAGGCCTCTGACCCCGCCGCGGGAACCGTGACACGCCGGCCGCGTCGGTCGCGCCCGCCTGCAGCGGACGCAGCGCCGCGAGCGCCCGCTGCCACGCGGGATAGACCTGCCGGGTGGTGATCGCTTCCGCCTGCGCGCGCAGCCGTTCCCGCGTCGCCGAGGAGATACCGTTCGCTGCGGCCATGCGATCGTTGAACGCGGTGACGAACGGATTCTGCGCCGCAGGCGTAGAAATGAACTGCTCCATCTGGGCGATGGTCGCGGTCAGGATGAAGCGGGGCGGAATCATCCGCTTCTCTGCCAGAACGGACGCTTCCGCAATCGCCTCGTCCATCCGCGCCGACACCTGTCCGAGCCGGGCGACGTAATTGGCGGCGTCCTTTTCGGTGTTGAGCGGATGCACGATGGTCAGGGCGTTCGGCAGGTTGACGTTGGCGCCGCCGAACTGCTCGAGCGGGAAATAGAAGTCGTCGTACTTCTGCCCCTCGACGACCATCTCGAGCTGCCACTTCATGAGGTCGGCCGACACGCGCTGGGTTTCGGTCAGCTGCTCGCGATCGAATGCCGCCAGCTCCATGAGGCCGCGGCGCGCCAACTCGACGCGACGGCTTCGCCACTCGCGTGTGAGCGGCGTCATCTGCGTTTCGAGCGCATCCTGTTCGGGCCCGCTGAAGTAGCGCGTCGCGATCGCCTGGTTCGGGTTCATCCGCACCCAATCGGCCGTAAAGGTGTCGAAAAACGCGTCGATCGACGGCGAAGACGCCGGCGCGGCCGCCCGGCACGATGTAAGCGCGAGCCCCCAGAGACAGACCATGAGCAGCCGCTTCATCGCATTTCCTCCGATCACCCGGCCGGATTATAGTTCGCACACTTACAGGCTTGTCCTTCCGCAGGTGAGGTGTTGTATGCGCAAGTACGCAGGAACTATCGTCGCGGTGGTGCTCGCGTTCGCCGTGCGGCATGCTCGTCGCCAGGCCGGCGGCGCCGCCGGCGGAAAGCCAGCTGGCGCGCGACACCGGCTTCGCCGCGGTGCCCGGCCAGAAGGGCGGCTGGGATCTCACGGGGCCGTACGAGGTGGTCCCGAACTGGCCGAAGCCGCTGTCGCAGCGTCCCGGTCACGACGGCTGGACGTGGGGCGCGACCGAAGGCGTGTTTGCCGAAACCGCCGACCGCGTGTTCGCCGTTCAACTCGGCGAGCTGCCCGAACTCAAGCGTCCGCAGCTCGTGCCCGTTACCGAACATCGGCCCCAGCCTCTCGTTCCCGGTGGGCCAGGTGCCGTTCAGGCACGCATCGCAGGGACAGGTCGCCAGCCCGCCGGGGGGCGGCGGACCCGGCGCCGACCCGGACGACCCGGCGGTGCAATACAAGGGTCGCCCCGGCATCGATTCGCGCTGGGAGCACCTGATCATCGCCTTCAACGCCGCCGGCGACATCGTCGAGGAATGGACGCAGTGGGACACGATGCTGCGGCGGCCGCATGCGATCTACATCAGCCCGTGGGATCCGGAGAAGAACGTCTGGGTGGTCGAGGACCACAATCACGTGCTCTACAAGTTCTCGCACGATGGCACCAAGCTCCTGCAGACGATCGGCACCAAGGGCCAGAAGGGCGCGGACGCGACGCACTTCAACCGGCCGACATTCATGGCGTTCCTGCCCGACGGCTCGATGTTCGTTTCCGACGGCTACAACGGTAACCGGGTGGTGAAACTCGACAAGAACGGCAAGTTCGTCACCGCGTGGGGCGAGCGCGGCGAGCAGGGCAAGGAGACGCGTCCGAACTACTTCAACGTTGTGCACGGCATCGCCGCCGACCCGGTCACACGCAGGATCTACGTGAGCGACCGCGGCAACCGTCGCATGCAGGTGTTCGACGAGAACGGCAAGTTCCTGACGCAGTGGCCCTTCGATACTCCATCGTCGGTGAACTTCCTCTACGCGAACGGCGATGGCTCCGTCTGGGCGTTCGACAACCCCACGGAAAAGGTCGTCAAGTACGACGGCGAGGGACAGCTTCTGTATGCGTGGGGCGCGCTTGGCGACTACCCCGGGAGCTTCCTCAACATGCACGGCGCGAGCGTCGATCCGGACGGGAACCTGTACATCGCCGACGTCGGCGACGCGCGCGTGCAGAAGTTCCGCCCGCGGGCCGGAGCACGCCCCGAGCTCCTTGTGGGCAAGCCACCGGTCGCGCAGTAGGAGAACCCACGAGTCGTTCACGCTTCTGGGTTCTCGCTGCCCGGTTCGTGTTCAGGTTCGGGTCCGGCTGAAGCCGGACACTACCCGACGCACAGCGCCAGACGCGCAAAGTGTTGCGAGCGTCGTGTTCGCCTTTAGGCGGACCGAACAACGAACAACGAAGCCAGGAACATTGAACCGAACCTGAACACGGCCTGAGAAGAGAGAACCGAGCAGCGTGACGACAAGGTTGTCCCAACGGTGAACCCGCGACTCGATCGCCTTCACCCCTATCCATTCGAAAAGCTGCGCGCGCTGCTGGCCGGCGTCGCTCCGCCCGCCTTTCGCCGATCCGGCTGTCGATCGGCGAGCCGCAGCACCCGACGCCTGACCTGATACGCCAGGCGCTCGTCGAGCCACCTGGACGGCCTCTCGACCTATCCGCTCACGTCGGGACTCGACGAGCTGCGCGAGGCGATGGCGGCGTGGTTCAGGACGCGATACTCGCTGCCGCGACTGGATGCCGCCGACGCAGGTGCTGCCGGTCAACGGCACGCGCGAAGCGCTGTTCGCGTTCGCGCAGGCCGTGATCGACGGCTCGCGGCCGGCGCCGGTCGTCGTGTGCCCGAACCCGTTCTACCAGATCTATGAAGGCGCGGCGCTGCTGGCCGGCGCCGAGCCCGCGTTCCTCAATCAGACCGCCGCGCAACGGCTTCGACCTCGACCTCGAATCGCTCATCGGCGACGAGTGTGGCGGCGGACGCAGCTGCTCTACGTCTGCTCGCCGGGCAATCCGACCGGTCGCGTGCTCGACGCTCGACGACCTGGCGCGACGCTGTTCGAGCGCGCCGATCGCTACGGCTTCGTGATCGCGTCGGACGAGTGCTATTCGGAGATCTATCCTGACGAGAGCGCGCCGCCGCTCGGCGGGCTGGAGGCGGCGCAGCGCCTCGGCCGCGACGGCTTCCGCAACCTCGTGGTCTTCACCAGCCTGTCGAAGCGATCGAACGCGCCGGGCCTGCGCTCGGGCGGCGTCGCCGGCGACGCGGCGCTGCTGCGCGCGGTTTCTGCTCTATCGCACTTATCATGGAGGCGCGATGAGTCCCGCCGTCCAGCACGCCAGCATCGCCGCCTGGCGCGACGAGGCGCACGTGCGCGACAACCGCGCGCGGTACCGGGAGAAGTTCGACGCCGTCGTGCCGATGCTCGACGCCGGTGCTGCCGGCACCGCGGCCGGACGCCGGCTTCTACCTCTGGGCGCGCGTGCCCGGAGGCGACGACGAGCGCTTCGCGCGGGACTGTTTGCGGCGGCGCACGTCACCGTGCTGCCCGGGCCGGTATCTCGCGCGCGACGCGCACGGCGAGAACCCGGGCCGCGGTTACGTCCGCATCGCGCTCGTCCCCGGACTCGAGGAATGCGTCGACGCCGCCCGGCGCATCGTGGAGTACTGCCGCTGATGGCTGACCAGATCGCAACACCCGCTCACCCGCTCGAACCGTGATCGAGGCCGCGTTCGAGCGCCGCGCCGAGATCACCCCGGCCACCGTCGATCGCGACCTCTGCCGGGCGCTCGACCAGGTCCTGCCGAGCTCAACACCGGCCGGCTGCGCGTGGCCGAGAAGCGCGACGGCGCCTGGGTCACGCACCAGTGGATGAAGAAGGCGGTGCTGCTCTACTTCCGCGACGCACGACAACCAGGTGATGCAGGCGAGCGGCGGCGACGGCTGGTTCGACAAGGTGCCGCTGCGGTTCCTGGCTATACCGACGCGCAGTTCCGCGAAGGCGGCTTCCGCGTCGTGCCGCCGGCCACCGTCCGCGACCGGCGCGTTCATCGGCCGGAACGTCGTGCTGATGCCGTCCTACGTGAACATCGGCGCCTACGTGGACGAGGGGACGATGGTGGACACCTGGGCCACGGTCGGATCGTGCGCGCAGATCGGGAAGAACGTGCACCTCTCCGGCGGCGTCGGCATCGGCGGCGTGCTCGAGCCGCTGCAGGCCAACCCGACGATCATCGAAGACAACTGCTTCATCGGCGCCCGCTCCGAAGTCGTCGAAGGCGTCATCGTCGAGGCGAACTCGGTGCATCTCGATGGGCGTCTTCATCGGCCAGAGCACGAAAATCTACGACCGCGCGACCGGCGAGATCCATGTACGGCCGCGTGCCGTCGGGATCGGTCGTCGTGCCCGGCAGCCTGCCGTCGGCCGACGGCACGTATTCGCTGGCGTGCGCGGTGATCGTCAAGCGCGTCGACGCCGCCACGCGGGCGAAGACCTCGATCAACGAGCTGCTGCGGGCCTGACCTCGATGTCCGACACGCTGGACCTCGCGAAGCAGCTGATCGCCTGCCGGTCGATCACGCCGGACGACGGCGGCTGCCTCGATCTGATCGGGTCGCGGCTCGCGAAGGCCGGCTTCACCTGCGAGCGGATCGACCGCGGCCCGGTGCGGAACCTGTGGGCGCGGCACGGCAGCGGCGCGCCGCTCGTCTGCCTCGCCGGACACGTGGACGTCGTGCCGCCGGGCCCCGTCGATCGATGGACGAGCGATCCGTTCACGCCAACCGAGCGTGACGGCTTCCTGTTCGGGCGCGGCGCCGCGGACATGAAGACGTCGGTCGCGGCGATGGTCACGGCCGCCGAACGGTTCGTCGCGCGGAGTCCACGTCACCGCGGTTCGCTGGCGCTGCTGTTCACGTCGGACGAAGAAGGCGCCGGCATCGACGGCACCGCGGCGGTCGTCCAGGCGCTGCAGGCGCGCGGCGACGACGATCGACGCCTGCATCGTCGGCGAGCCGACCTCGTCGGCGCTGCTCGGCGACACGATGAAGAACGGACGGCGCGGGTCGCTGAACGGCGTGCTCACCGTCAAGGGCGTGCAGTGCCACATCGCCTATCCGGAGCGGGGCCGCAACCCGATCCACGTGGCGCTGCCGGCGCTGGCCGAGCTCGCCGCGACTCGAGTGGGACCGCGGCAACGAGTACTTCTCCCCCACCAGCTTCCAGATCTCGTACGTGCAGGCGGGGGCTGGCGCGAACAACACGATCCCCGGCGCGCTGGAGGTGCTGTTCAACTTCCGCTTCTCGACGGAATCGCCGGCCGAGGAGCTTGAAGACGCGCGTGCACGCCGTGCTCGATGCTCACGGAGTGGACTACGAGCTCGAATGGACATTGTCCGCGTCGCCCTTCCTCTCGCCACGAGGCCGCCTCGCCGACGTGATGAGCGACGCCGTCGCAGCCGTAACCGGCGTGACCCCGGCGCTGTCGACGAGCGGCGGCACGTCCGACGGCCGCTTTCTTGCGGGGGTATCGCGCGAAGTCGTGGAGTTCGGTCCAGTCAACGAGTCCATCCATGCGATCGACGAACACGTGCGTCTGGCCGATATCGCGCCGCTCTCGGCTGTCTATGAACATGC
The DNA here is from genome assembly GCA_963750995.1 of uncultured Acidobacteriota bacterium. Classification (GTDB taxonomy): domain Bacteria; phylum Acidobacteriota; class Vicinamibacteria; order Vicinamibacterales; family UBA2999; genus CAVVST01. Next base: position 1,249,627 of record CAVVST010000002.1, read on the forward strand.
TCTCACCTCGCTGCTACGGTCCAGCTAGAGTTGTCTGATGCTTGACCACTAGAATCGGCCCGACCGAACCTATGAGGTGGAATGCCTACTGTCGAGCCCGACACACTGAGACTCGCCGCCATCGTCAATGCATCGGATGACGCCGTCATCAGCCATTCGCTGGACGGCACCATCGAAACCTGGAACCCGGCCGCGGAACGCATGTTCGGCTACGCGGCGGCAGAAGTGATCGGTCGCCCGATCGGCATCATCGTTGCCGACGGACGGCAGGCAGACGAGCAGCGCCTGACGAACGAGGTTCGCCGCGGCGCGACCATCCGCCACTTCGAAACGACAGCGGTGACGAAGAACGGCACCCCGATCGACGTCTCGCTGGCTCTTTCCCCGCTGACCACACCGCTGGGCGAGATCGTCGGTGTCGCTCGGATCGCTCGCGACATCTCCCGCGAAAGGCTGATCGAGCGGGAACTGGCGCTGCTCGGTGCCATCGTCGACTCCGCCGACGACGCGATCGTCAGCAATGACCTGAACGGCATCGTCCAGACGTGGAACAAGGCCGCGGAGCAGATGTTCGGGTATCAGGCCGACGAGATCATTGGCCGTTCGATCACGACCATCATTCCCGCCGACCGCGAGCGGGAAGAAGCCGAGGTGCTTGCACAGATCAGGCAGGGGCTGCGGGTCGAGCATTTCGAGACGATCCGCCAGCGCAAGGATGGGAGTTTGGTTGAGGTCTCGCTGACGGTCTCCCCGATCCGGACGAGCAACGGCACGATCGTCGGCGCCTCGAAAATTGTCCGGGAAATCACCACCAGGAAACGGCTCGAACGCGACGCCAGCCGCCTGGCCGCCATCGTCGACTCGTCGCACGACGCGATTGCCAGCAAGGACCTCAACGGGATCGTGCAGACGTGGAACGCGGCGGCCGAACGGATGTTCGGCTACACCGCCGACGAAATGATCGGCAAGTCGATCGCGCTGATCATTCCTCCCGACCTCATGTCCGAAGAGGAGAAGGTGCTGAGCCGGATCCGCGCGGGTAAGTCCGTCGACAATTTCGACACAGTCCGGCGGCGCAAGGACGGCAGCAACATCGAGATCTCGCTGACCGTGTCGCCGATTCGCGATGATCGAGGCAGGGTCGTTGGCGCGTCGAAGATCGCGCGCGACATCTCGATGCAGCGACGCCTCACCCGCGCGGCCGAGGATGCGAGCCGGGTGAAGGATGAATTCCTGGCGATGCTGTCGCACGAACTGCGGACGCCGCTCAACGCGGTACTCGGCTACACACACATGCTGCGCGCCGGTCGGTTCACGGAAGATCGGCAGGACCGGGCGATCGACACGATCGAGCGCAACGCCAACGTGCTGTCGCAGCTCGTCGCCGATGTCCTCGACGTCTCGGCGATCGTGACCGGGAAGCTGCAGTTGAAACCGGCGCCGTGCAACCTCGCCCAGCTCGCCGCGGCCGCGATCGACGTGGTCCGCCCATCGGCCGACGCCAAGGGCATTGCTCTCACCCTCGAGGCGCCCGAGCAGGCGAGGCCGGTACAGTGCGACGGGGCTCGGATGCAGCAGGTCTTCTGGAACCTGCTGACCAACGCGGTGAAATTCACGCCGCCGGGCGGGCGCATCGACGTCCGGGTGGAGCAGGACGCCGGCGGGCAGGCCCGCGTCACGGTCGCCGACACCGGCGCCGGGATTCGGCGGGAGTCGCTGCCGTACATCTTCCAGCGCTTCTGGCAGGGGGAACGGGCGCACTCGCCGAAGGGCGGGCTGGGCCTTGGCCTCGCACTGGCGCGCCACTTCACCGAACTGCACGGCGGGAGCATCAGCGCCGCCAGCGCCGGGGAAGGATGCGGCGCCACCTTCACGGTCGAGCTGCCGCTCTTCCACGCCAACCTGGCGAAAGCCCACGCCGGATAGCCGCGGCGGAGATACAATCGGGCGCCGGCCGATGCAGATCCTTCTGCTGTCGATGCCTGATTCGTTCGAGCACACGCCGACGATCGCGGTGCGAATGCCGAACGGCGCGCTCGCGTCGCTGGCGGCCAACGTCGATCCTCATCACCACACCGCCGTCGCCGACCTCGTGCTGGCACAGGCATCGGTCCGCGACACCGTCGAACGCCTGGTCCGGGATATCGAGCCCGACATCGTCGGTCTCTCGGTGATGACGTTCCAGCGCAGCACGGCGCGGCGGATCATCTCGTTGATCCGCTCGATCAGGCCGGGGGTCCGTGTCGTGGTTGGCGGATACGACCCCAGCCTGGCGCCCGAGGCGTGGACGCATCCGGACATCGGTGTCGACGTGATCGTCCGCGGCGAAGGCGACCTGACGTTCCGCGAACTGGTGCGCGCGATCGAGCGCGGCACGCCGCTGTCAGCGGTCGCGGGCGTGTGGTACCGCGAGGGGCCGGCGATGCGGTGCAATCCGGCGCGCGGCGTCGCGCCGCTCGGCGACCAGGAGATCAGGCCGCCAAAGCGCGCTGCCCGCGTTCTCTCCGGCTACACGATGATGGGCCGCGGCGTCGACGTCGTCGAGACGTCGCGGGGCTGCACGTTCGACTGCAGTTTCTGCTCGATCATCGAGATGCGCGGCCGGAATTTCCATCGCTTCCCGATTCCGCGGGTGCTCGACGACATTGCCGACGCGCGCGCGCGCGGCGCCCGCGCCATCTTCTTCGTCGACGACAACATCACACTCGACGTCCCCCGCTTCGAAGCCCTCTGCCGGGCGATCGTCGACCGCGGCCTCAACGACGTCGACTACATCGTCCAGGGCATGACCGCGCCGATCGCCGCGCATGGCGAGACGCTCGGGCCGCTGATGAAGAAGGCCGGCTTCCGGTATGTCTTTCTCGGCATCGAGAACATTCTCGAGGACGACCTGACGTTCCTGAAGGCGAGCGCCAAGAACAGCTTGCGCGAGCACGGCCGCCGCGTCGGCAACGCGACGACGCAGGCGGTGGACGTGCTGCACCGCAACGGCCTGCTGGTCGTCGGCGGCCTGATCGTCGGCAACCCCGACGATACGCGCGACGGGGTGGCGGCCAACCTGGCGTTCGCACGCAAACACGTCGACTGGCCGTACATTCAGCATCCGACGCCCTATCCCGGCACACCCATGACGCGCGATTTTGTCGAAAAGGGACTCATCACCAACTCGCGCGTCGACGAGTACGACGGAACCACCGCCGTGACGCGGAGCGTGCACCTCTCGGCCGAGGACATCGAGTTCATGCGATGGCGCGCGGAACGGTGGATGAAGGTGCGCCACATGTCTGTCGCGTTCCGGCACGACCCGGGGTTCGTGCTGCGCAACGCCCGCCGTATGCTGGCCCACACCTTCCGCGGAACGTCGTGGCGCTCGGCGCTCGGCCTCGAGAACGCCCGCGAGGTCTTCCGCCGCTACCGCGCCATTCGAGCACGTGAACGCGAGTATCTCGATTGGCCCGATCCGCGGCCGACCGTCTCGACGCTGGATGTGCGCGCCGTGGGCGGTATGATCGACAGTCCGTGGCGGACAAGTCTGGCGACACCGGCTCGCGCGGATGGCGGCGCGTCGTCTTCGAGTGGCTGACGGGAACACCCCCGTCTCCGGATCCCGCTCTCCATCGCATCGGCCATTACTCCATCATCCGCAAGCTCGGCGAAGGCGGGATGGGGATCGTCTATGCGGCGCGCGACGAACGGCTCGAGCGCATCGTCGCGGTGAAGACGATGTCGTCGCCGGCGAGCGACGATACCGCGCGCAAACGCTTCTGGCGTGAAGCCAGGGCCGCCGCGAGCGTGAACCATCCGAACATCTGCCAGATTCACGAGATCGGCGAAGACGACGGCACGCTCTTCATCGCCATGGAACTGCTCGAAGGCGAATCGCTGGCCGACCGCCTTCGGCGGGGACCGATGACGGTGGCCGAGGCGATTCCGATCGCGCTCAGCATCCTGGCCGCGCTCGCCGCGCTGCATGAGCGCGGCCTCATCCACCGCGATCTGAAGCCGTCGAACGTCTTCCTGACCTCCCACGGCGTAAAGCTGCTCGACTTCGGCCTCGCGCGGCCCGAGCTCGAGACGTCGATTGGCCCTTCTGCCGGGCTGACGCGGACAGGTGTGGCGATGGGCACACCGCGCTACATGGCGCCGGAGCAGGCGACGGGCGACACCGTGGACGCGAGGTGTGATTTGTTCGCGGCGGGCGCGATTCTGTTCGAGATGCTGGCTGGGCGAGCCGCCTTTGGCGGCCGCACGGTGGTCGATGTGCTGCATGCCACGCTGCACGAACATCCACCGGCGCTGACCGGATCTCCGGCCGTCGCGGCGGTTGACCGTGTCATCCGCCACGCGCTGGCGAAGCGGCCGGCCGCACGGCCGTTCTCGGCCGAGCAGATGGCCGAAGAGTTGCGCGGGGTTCGCGGCACGGATCGCGACGACACGCCAGCCATGGCCCACGCACTGACGCGACTCGTGGTGCTGCCGTTTCGCATCCTGCGTCCCGATCCCGAGACGGACTTCCTGGCGTTCAGCCTGCCCGACGCGATCGCGACGTCGCTGTCCAGTGTCGGATCGCTGGTCGTACGCTCGAGCGCGACGGCGGCGCGCTTTGCCGGCGATGCCCCGGACCTCAAGGTGCTGGCGGCGGAAGCCGACGTCGATCGCGTGGTGATGGGAACGCTGGTGCGTGCCGGTGATCAGCTGAGAGCCACCGCACAGCTGGTGGAAGCGCCAGGCGGGACGCTGCTCACCTCGCACACGATCCAGTCATCGCTCGGCGATCTGTTTCGTCTGCAGGACGACCTCGCCCGCCGCGTCGTGGACGCGATGTCGCTGCCGCTGACGGGCGGCTCCTCGTCACCCGCGCCCGATGCGCCGCACAACGCCCGCGCCTACGAGTTCTACCTTCGCGCGAACGAGATGGCCCGCACCTATGCCGGGCTGCCACAGGCGCGCGACCTGTATCTGCGCGCCCTCGAACTGGACCCGCGCTTTGCGCCCGCGTGGGCCCGTCTTGGCCGCTGCCACCGGGTCATCGGCAAGTTCATCGAGGACGTCCCCGACAGCGAGGTGCAGACGGAGGATGCCCTCAAGCGCGCAATTGCGCTCGATCCGCGGCTGTCGGTGGCGCACAAGTTCTATGCGCAGCTCGAGTCCGACACTGGGCGGCCGCAGCATGCGCTGGTGCGGCTTCTGCGCGAGGCCAACCGTCACGGCAACGATCCCGAGCTGTTCGCTGGGCTGGTCCACACGTGTCGCTATTGCGGTCTGTACGACCGATCGATCGGCGCCCATGCCGAGGCCCGGCGGCTCGATCCCAATATCGGCACGAGCCTCGCCGGGACCCTGCTCATGAACGGCGACATCGATCGCCTGCTCACGCATGACGAGCCTGGTGCGGAGCCGAGCGCCGACGAAGGGCTCTTTGTGATGGGCCTCGGACTCGCCGGACGCCGCGAGGAGGCGCGCGAGCGGCTGCGAGCGATGAACATCGGGAGGACGATTCCAGCCTTTCAGTCGTGGTCCCAGTACCTGCTCGCGTGGATCGACTACCAACCGGCAGAAATGCTCGCCCACCGGTTGGGCTTCAGCGGACTGAAGATTCAAGACGATCCCGAGGCGATGTTCCTCGAGGGGTGGCTCCTGTGCGATGCCGGTGAGCCCAGGAAAGGACTCCCCTACCTCGAACGCGCCGTGGCGAAGGGCTACTGCGCCGCGACGACGCTGGCGAACAGCCGGCACTTCGATCCGCTGCGGGACGAGCCTGCCTTTCTGGCGCTGCTGGCGAAAGCCGAAGCCGGCCGCCAGCAGGCGCTCGCCGCATTCCGCGAAGCCGGCGGCGAGAGACTTTTCTAAGTTAACGACGAAAACGGCTCACAAGGAGGCGCAGAGTCACGGAGACACCGACGCCACCTCAGTTTCCCAACTGCAGGGTCACCGCGGCAGAGAAACGCCACGCGGACGGCACCTCGTCGATGTGCTTGAAGTACCTGAAATCACCGCGAAGCCAGACGTTCTCGGCCATCGGGTAGGTCACCCCGCCTCCGAGATTGAACCCGATCTCAGTGCTGCCCGCGGAGAAGGGCGGCGCGTCAACGGAAAACCGGCCGACACCGAGCCCTGCTGCGAAGTACGGAACTACTGGCGGTGCCTGTCTCCAGGAAATACAGCAGCGACCCGTGCACCGTTGTCAGCGACGAATCCACGTCGGGATCGTCAGACGCCATGTCGAAGAGGTGCCCGAGCTCACCTTCCACGGCGAAGGTTGACGTGAGCGGGTAGGCGGCGGCGACCGCCGCGGAGAGCGAGGCGTCGGCGTCGGGATTGAGCGCAATCCCGATCGACGGCGACAGGATCCACGTGTCGGGCGCGAGCGGTGATTGCGCGGAGGCCAGGCCTGGCCACGCGGTCAGGCACACGAGAACAACGAGATGACGGCGCATGGCAGCAGTCCTAACGCGCCTGGAGACGCACCACCGGTCCGGTGAACGTCCAGGCGCGGCCGTTGGCGTCGATGCCGCTGAAGTTAGTCTGCGTCGCCAGGAGCGCGGCCGCGGCACACCAGCCGCGCACGCGCATCACTTTCGTCCACTGCATGAACATCCTCCACCTGCGATCAAAGATCGCAATCCTCCGTCCCGGCTGAGACGGACGTGCCCGACTACGCAAGACGCACACCGGAATCCGGCAGACGTGGACGTGACCTCGCACATCCGGGGATCCACGGAAGGGATCCCGTCACGCTGTAGCGGGATCAAACGCACCGGGAAAAAACTTGTCGCGGAGGATCGGCCGTTTTTCGTACTGATCTACTTGGCGCGGCCTCTATAGCCCTGCGCGATCAGCTCGATCGCGTAGACCTGCGCGGCGTTGGCGACCTGGGTTCCGTTCGCGTCGGTGGCGCCGCGCGCCAGCACGAACAAGGTCTTCTTCTCGGGACCGCCAAACGCCGCGCTGATCACCGGACGCGGCGTCGGGATGATGCCGAGGTAAGTCCCCTCCCGGCTGATCACCTGGACGCCGGGGTTAGTGGTCACGTAGATGCGTCCCGCCGCATCGATGGTGCTGCCATCCCCGTTGCCGCCACCTTCGAGACGCGCAAACGTGCGCTGGTTCGTCAGCGATCCGTCCGTCCTGACATCGAATGCCACCAGCGACGGTCCGTTGGTCACGTAGAGGGTCTTCTCGTCGGCGCTGAGGATGACGCCATTGGTTGCGAGGTTCTCCCCGTACCTGGTCACGACGCCCGTCGCATCGGCGTAAAACAGCCCGCCCATCGTGAAATAGACGCCTCCCCTGCTGTCGGCCGTCAGGTCGTTGGGATTTCCGCCGATGCAATCGAGCACGTCTCCTTGATACCGGTCCGCCAGCACGACGCGCCGCGGCGCCAGCTGGAGAATCCCCGTCCTGAGGCCGCGCTGGACGATGAACAGTGCGCCTGTCGTGCTCATGGAGAGCGAACCACCGGTGTGCGTGCCGGAGTACACGACCGAGGACCTGCCAGCCGCATCGAGCTTCACGACCTCGCTGTTGTCGTTCTGCGCTATCAGCAGTCCGCCGTCGTCGGTACCCACGATGCCGTCCCCGTTGTTGCCCGCTTCCTGCCAGAGAAATCTCCATCGCTGTCCCTCGGCGACAACGCCGGGGATGGCGGTGACGCGGTAGCCGCGTGGCCCCGACGGCTGACCGCCGCCGCGTCCGCCGCCGCGCGGTACGGGCGGGTTCCGGCAGGTGGCGACGAGTGTCGGGAGCCCGGGATCGTCCGGCGACGAAATCGACGGCTGCCGGGGATTCGCCGGCGGCGCCGGAAGGCGTGGGGCCTCGGCTTGCCTCGCGATGAGTGTGGACCCGAGCAGCATGAACGCGACGGTGAGCCTTTCGGTACATCTCATGACGGCACGACCTCGACAAGCACGGATTTGAATGCCGGCGTCTTCGACCGGGGATCGACATCCCTGGGAACGAGTACATTCGCTTCGGGGTAGTACATGGCCGCATTGCCGGGACGGATGTCATACGGGCGTGCCACCCGCCGGCGCAGCTCGCCCGCCGCGCTGCGCACGGTCACCGCCTGATCGGGCGTCAGTCCCAGGCGCTGCATGTCGTCGGGATTGATCAGGATGACGTCGCGCCGGTCCTGACCGCGGTAGATGTCTTCCTCTTCGTAGACGACGGTATTGAACTGGCCCTCCGAGCGGATCGTCATCAAGCGCAGGCGGTGATCGGCGCCAGCCCGGTCGGGCAATCGCACCGCGTGGAACCGCGCCTTGCCCGAGGCCGTCGGAAAATGCGGCCGGTCGAAATACCGGCCGGCGATATGGAACTCCTTGCGCGTGCGGTCGATGTCGGCCAGCGGCTCGAAGCCCGGAATCAGGTCGGCGATCAGCGCGCGGATACGCTGGTGGCTTTCGAGGTCACGCCAGCGGACGATGCCGTCCGGGCCGATCACCCGTTGCGCAACGTCCGCCAGCACCGAGACCTCGCTCCGCGGCCCGGGATACCGCGCCGGACCGCCGTCGCTCAGTCGCACGTAGCTGAACATCGACTCCTGGGTGGTCGGCTGCGGTTCCTCGTCGCGAGGAAGGACTGGAAGAATGAGCGTCTCCCTGGCCGTTCCCCACGCATGCCCGCTGTTCAGCGTGGTGGACATGTAGGCGACAAGATCCAGTTTCGCAAGGGCTGCGGACGCGTACACCGAATCGGGATTGCTCCCGAACAGGTTGCCGCCAAGGCACAACGCGGCCCGCATCTCATCACGGCCTGACGCTTCAATGCAGGCCATCGTGTCGAGGCCGGGTGTGCTGGGTACCGTGACGCCGAGGCGCTGCGCGAACCGGTCGACGATCGCCTGGCGCAGGTGCGGGGTGACGCCCACCGACCCCATGCCCTGCACGTTGCTGTGCCCGCGAATCGGCATCAGCCCGGCATGAGGGCGCCCGATCATGCCGCGCAGCAGCGCCAGGTTCGCGATCATCTGCACGTTCTCGACCCCGTGCAGATGATGCGTAATCCCCATCGTCCAGCCGAAGACGACATTGCGGGCTGCCATGTACATCTCGGCGGCCTGCGCGATCGTCTTGCGCGGCACGCCTGACTGCGCCTCGATCTCCGGCCACGGGGTGGACGTGATGTGCCGCGTGAAGTCGTCGAAGCCTTCGGTGTGCTGGTTGACGAAGGACCGGTCGTCGCCGCTGCGTTCCAGCACCACCCTGGCGATGCCTGTCAGGAAGGCAATGTCGCCGCCGATGTGGGGCTGCACATACAGGCTGGCGATTCGCGATCCGAACAGCAGGCTTCGCGGATCACTCGGGACCCTGAAGTTCACCAGGCCCCGCTCCTTCACCGGGTTGACGACGATGACGTGCCCGCCGCGGCGGCGTATCGTCGAGAGACTGCGAAGCAGCCGCGGATGGTTGGATGCGGGGTTGCCGCCGATCAGCACGTAAAGATCGCAGTGCTCCACGTCGTCGAGCTGCACGGTCGCGGTGGCGGTGCCGAGGCTCGACGCCAGTCCGACGCCGCTCGCCTGGTGGCAGTAGTACGAGCAGTTGTTGACGTAGTTGGTCCCGAACAGCCGGGCGAACAACTGCAGGAGAAACCCGGCCTCGTTCGACGAGCGGCCGCTGGCGTAGAAGAAGGTGTGGCGTGGACCGCTGCGCTTCAGGGCGGATGCGAGCGTGTCGAGCGCCTGATCCCAGGAGATGACGCGGTAGTGCGACGCTCCAGGCGCGGCATGGACCGGGTCGACCAGCCGGCCGCACGACTCGAGCTCGCGCGGTGACAGCGTTCGCAGATGGTTGATCGAGTAGCGAGAGAAAAACTCGGCGGTGATGCCGCGCTGCATGTCGGACGCCATCGCCTGCAGCGACTTCTTGCAGATTTCCGGGTAGTGGCCGGCTTCGTTGACCATCCCGCCCATCTGGCCGCCCATGCCCAGCGCGCACGTCTTGCACGCATTGCGGCTGCGCATCGCGCGCCACAACGGCAGCCAGCCGACGCGGTTCGCCGTGCGCAGCGAGTACAGGATCGCGCTCCACCCGCCCGCGGATGCCGGCCGCATCAGCGCGGCCGCCGGAAGGATGTGCGTGCGCGTTCGACCGCCGCGCGGCTCGCGCATCCCTCGAGGTGATCGTTCACGAGTCCCATCGCCTGCATGAACGCATAGACCGTGGTCGGGCCGACGAATGTCCACCCGCGTCGCTTCAAGTCCTTGCTGAGCGCAGTCGACTCCGGGGTCCGGGCGAGCTGCATCAGCGCGTCCCTCGTCAGCCGCTGCGGGCGCGAGGCCGGATCGGGCTCCCAGCGCCAGAAGTACGACGCGAGCGAACCACACTCGTCGCGCAGCGCCTGCGCCTGCCTGGCGTTGTTGATCGTGGATTCGATCTTGCCGCGATGGCGGACGATGCCCTCGTCCCTGAGAAGCCGCGCGACATCGCGCGCGCCGAACCGGGCGACCCGATCGATGTCGAACTCGGCGAACGCCGCGCGGAAGTGCGGCCGCTTACGCAGGATAGTCAGCCAGCTCAGGCCCGCCTGGAATCCTTCGAGACAGAATCTTCTCGAACAGCCGGCGATCGTCCCTGACCGGCGTGCCCCACTCGCCGTCGTGATACCGCTGGTAAAGCGGGTCGTTGCCGGGCCACCAGCATCGCGTGATGCCGTCGGCGTAACGGGCAAGGCCGGCCGCCGGAGCCATGGCTGCCTACCGCCGGACCGAACGGCCGTCGCGGTCGATGTCGATTGCGCTGACGCCGCCCCATTGACGGCCGGCCGGCAGCATGCCCCAGCGGTCGATCGTGGTGTACGGATTAGGCGGATTTACCGCCGGCGGCACGCTCTGCGCCAGGGTGAGGACACCACAGACCAGCATCGCAAGCGCGATCGCACTGCGGCGAAACATACGCAAATAATACCCGCGTCCTGTTGCAGGATGCGGCCCGGCTTTCCCTCCGGACATTCGGCTCCATTCAACAAGGAATGGTTAGTGCGCGTTTCAGACTCACGTAGCGCTTTGCAATGACGTAGCGTCCGACTTCAGGCGGACCTCGGCAGTCCGGCTAAAGCCGGACACTACGCACAATGTCCGGCTAAGCCGGACACTACGCACAAATGAAATACGGGCTAGGAAAAAGACCGGATCGATAGCGGCGAAATGAGCGTCAATCAGCGACGCCGCAGCTCGCTGACCTCCCAGGGCAGGTCCGAAGGTTCGGCGGTGCTACTGCTCGCGAGCGACGGCGGACGATAGAAGGGATTCGCCTGGTGGTGTCCGTCGATGATCGCGGTCGAGTGCGTGGCGAGCGCGTGATCGATCAAATCGACGGGCAGGCGGCTGCGATCGGTCCTGGCACATGCCGGCGGCGCGTACGCCCTGAAAGAATTGATTGAGCAGGGCTTCGTACGCGACGACCTGGTCCGACCCGAACGCGTCCTCGAGCAGCCACGACATGTCACCGCATGCCCGGAGGCCCTGGAAACCGTCATTCAATGCCGATTCCACCGCCTCGTCGAGCACACGCAGCATCCGCTCGCACTCGAAGGTCCCGTTCAGCAGATGGACCTCCGCGCTGGTCTTCTCAATCAACGCTCCCCTGCCGACAGCGGACTCGACATCGATACCGGCGTTCCTCAGTAAGATGTGAAACGGATCCAGCGCGGCGCGAGACTCGGCGACGTACAGGCACCGCTCGCCTCGTCGCAGACCATCCGCCAGGTAGTGCGCGGCCACGCTCCGCTGCTCGTCTGCGGTGTCGTAGAACGTGCAAATGTGTTCGCCCTGATTGAACTCGTTCGGCATCTCCACATTCTGCCCGATTGCGCCTAATTGCATGAATTCATGCCCGATTGTTTCCGGGCGGGACTCATCCGTTAGCGCAGACCGAGACGCTTCTTGTAGGCGGGCCAGTCGCGCTTCATCTCGAGGAAGGCCTTGAGATCGGTGCACAGGAGAAAGGGGTTGGTCGCGCGTTCGAGCGCCAGCGTCGAACTGGGCCGCGCACCGTAATCGTGCCCGGGCCAGACGGTGGACGCTGGCGGGATCGCGGCGACGACGCGCTGCAGGCTCTCCCATTCGACGCGCGCGTCCTCGTCGGTCTTCGTGCCGCCGACCTTGCCGACGAAAATCAGATCGCCGGTGAGCAGGACCTGGTGCCGCGGCTCGTACACCGTGACGTGATCCCGGGCGTGACCCGGCACGTGCAGGAACTGCAGGCGCAGCGACCCGACGGCGAGCTCCATCCCGTCGGCAATCGGCACGTCCACGGTCACCGGACAGTCCGGATGGGCGGCGACCGGCGCGCGCGTGAGCTCCACCGCCCTCGCGTTGCCGTTGATATGGTCCTCGTGCCCGTGAGTATTGATGACGTGCGTGACCCGCAGTCCCTGCTCGCGCGCGCGCTCGGCAAACGCATCGGGTGAGTACAGGGATCGATCAGCGCCGCCACGCCGGCATCGCGATCGCCCAGCAGGTAGCCGAAGTTGCGATCGCCCCCGGCGCGAATCTGTTCGAAGACCAGCATCCGTGGTCAGAGCGTCTTCAGATATTCGAGCAGCGCCTCACGGTCCTGGACCGAGAGCTCGCGACCGTAGGTATGGCCGCCGTTGCTGTTGCCTCGCAGCGAGGTGTCGAACTCGACCCCCTGCTTCTCGGCTTCGGGTCCGGTTGCCACAAAGCCCACGCCGTTCCAGTCGTAGACGTTGTAGGAGCGATAGAACCGCGCGGGACGCTCGTCGAGGAGCAGCAGCGCCCGCAGCGTCGGGACCGAGCCGTTGTGGAGATACGGCGCGCGCAGCCAGGTGCCGTCGAGCGGCATCGCCGCGTAGCCGTTGGTCTTCCGGAAATGAGAGAAGCGCCACGGCCTGTCCGTGCCGATGGTGTTCATCTGTTTCATCAGCTCCGGCGTAAACGATTGCAGGCGCTCCGGGTCGGTACCGATCTCAGCGATGTCGACCGTCTGGCCGATCTGCGGCTGGCCGATGTCGTGGCAGTTCGCACAGTTCGCGCGGTAGATCGGCGCACCGGCGGCCGCCAGCGTGGTATTGATCCGCTCGGCCGGGTAGGCGGGCGGCTTGAGATCGAGAATCCAGTTCGCGACCCGGTCGAGCGCCTCGAGATCGAGCGAATCAGGGGTCGCGCCGGCGCCAATCGCCGCGCTCTTGTTGCGCTCGTCAACGGAGTTGTTGTTGCCGTCCCAGTGCAGCCACAATCCCTGGCGCATCCGCTGGTTCCAGAGCGACGGCAGGTCAGCGGTGCCGACGGTGTCGTCGATTTCGAAGTTCTTGTCCTCGGCGAACATCGCCTTGTACGGGTTGAACGTGTCGACGCGGCCGGGACCCTGCGGCGGCCGCGAGTCGAACCACGCGATCCGCTTGTCGCGCTCGAGGATGCCCTCCTTCGAGCGGGGGATCCCGAAAAACCTGTAGACGAGGCCGTCGAAGAAGCCGAACCCCTCGTGCTTCTGCATCGCCGGAATGAGCGTCTCGGCCGTGAAGCGCGGATCCTTGGCGATCGCGGACAGGAACCGTGCATATCCCTGGAGATCCATCTGGTGCGCCGGCATCCCCAGCACGACCGCCGGCGGCGCGCCGGGAGCCGCGCGGTAGGAACCGGCGTGGCAGGTCGCGCAATTCAAACCGACGCGCGGCAGAAAGCCGCCGCTCCGCGACGCCCCGATTGGCAGGTCGCTCGTCGGCGTCTCGTAGATGAACCCGAGCCGCTCGTAGCCGTTCCCTGGCCGGTTCGGCAGCTTGTCGGCGAAGACCTCGGGCAGCACCACCCACAGCCAGTACGGCACGCCGACGGTCTCTTCGGTGCCGACCGTTCCGTACTTGAATTCGGTGACGATGTCCCCGGGAGGATTGTTTCCAGTGCAAGACCAGACACACGCCGCGAGCAGCGCGGCGGTGGTACCCGCCAGCCAATGCCTGAATCGTCCGGTGCGGATCACTGGGCGCCTCTTCACGGGAATATAGCGCAGCGGGCTCACGTGCGGGCGACCGCCGACGCGAAGGCGTAGGTGACGGCGTCGTTGGTGACGTCGCTGTGGTCCTTGATGAATCCCCCAGACCCGTCGAGATTGTTAATCACGTCGGCCTGGTAGTCGTATGCCGTGCCGGGCACGTGCAGCTGGCCGCTGGCGACTTCGACTGTCTTCAGCGGTCCGTTCCGGCCGATGCCGCCGTATTCGTCCGAGGCATCGCCGATCTCCCTGGTGTTGTCACCGGCGAGACGCGACATGATCGAATACGGCCCGCCGACGACCGTGTCCTGCGCCGAGAACGTCGAGAGGAAGGGACCCTTCACGACCTTCCGGGTCACCACCTCCCTGAAGAACCCGGCTTTGCCGCGGCCGTTGTTGGCGCTGAAGCCGTAATGCGAGAATGCCGCCTCGAGCAGCATCAGCGAGTCGGGCTGCATGATGGGCGCGTCGCTCAACGCCTTGGCGCAGCTCGCCATCAGGCGCCCGCCGAGGCTGTGGCCGACGAGATGAATTTTGAGGGCCGGCAGCTTGTCGTGCAGCTCCCGCACAGCCGTGGCCACCCCCTTGGCGCCTACCGTGCCCGACCGATCCTTCATGACGTACCACTTCGTCAGGTTCAGAAACGCCCCGACGCCGCCGGCGATGCCGCCGAAGAGATTGCCGATGCCGCGCGTTCCCTCAGCCGGCGCATCGTTGAGTCTCGCGAGCAGTTCCGATCCTTTCTGCTTACGCACCTGCGGCAGCCCTTCGGTCGCGTCGAGCGTCGAGCCGTCCACTATCGAGAGGACCAGGGCGACAAACTCGTCCTGCTTCTTGCCGTTGCCGCCGAGCGCCGGCAGCAGCTTGGCCGCCTTATCGAGCTTGGCCCGCTGGGCGGGCGTCGCGTCCTTCTTGAGATCGTCGAGTTGAACCTCCGCGCTGGCCAGCGCTTCGGCGGGATTCTGAAGACCACGGGTGGCGGCGGCTTTCTCGTCATAGGTCTCGCGGAATGGCTTCGAAGGCCAGTACACTCCGGCCACGACAAACCGGCGGGTCGCCACGGTGCCGAACTCCGGCCGTGACAGGTGGGCCCTGAACGTCTGCAGAAACTTGCTGTACAGACTCGTGGCGTCGTTGAGGTCGTTCCTGAAACCGTGGGCGATGAAGACGGCGTCGGTGGCCGGACCGTCCTTCGCTCGGGCGAGGAACGCGTCGAATTCCGGTCGGGACTCCATCGCGCCCTCGGCGTCGAACGTCAGCGGAAAAAAATCGAAGCCTTCGATGGTCTGCATACGGTCCCTCGAATTGTGATTGGATTGTAACTGCAGCGAGAGGAGAACACGTGACCGCACATGCCCAGAGGCTCGCCGAAGAAACCGTCGGTCCGGACGAATCGGCACTGACGGCCGAATTCATCGCCTTCCTGAAGGAAGCGAGCGCGAAGCGCCATCCGACCGGCGTGATCCCGCGTTTCAACCAGGGCCGGGCGGCTGGCTGCGTGCACGCGGAATTCATCGTCGCCGACGGCCTCCCGCCCGATCTCCGCGTCGGCCTGTTCGCCCGGCCGGCGACGTATCAGGCGCGCATCCGGTTCGCGAACGCCACCTCCCAGTCCGATACGGATCGCGACGTGCGCGGAATGTCGATCAAGGTCTCCGGGGTGCAGGGAGACAACCTGACGCCGGGCGCGTCCGAGCACGATTTCGTCCTCAACAGCCACCCCGTGATGATGGTGGGCGGCACGAAGGATTTCCTGGCGCTGCTGCGGGCCGTGGAGGCGGGCGGCGCGCGGACGGCGCTCTTCTTCCTGACGCATCCGCGCGCGGCCGCCACGGCAGTGGCGTCGCGCCAGCAGACCACCAGTCATCTCGAAATCGCGTACTGGAGCACGACGCCGTACCTGTTCGGTTCCGGCCGGGCGGTCAAGTACATCGCGCGCCCCGCGTCCCCGCAGGCAACGCCGGTGCCGTCGCCCGTCACCGCGAGCTATCTGTCCGAGCGCCTGGCGTCGCATCTCGCAAACCAGGACGCGACCTTCGATTTCCTGGTGCAGTTCCAGACCGACAGCCGCCGGATGCCGATTGAAGATGCGAGCGTCGAGTGGCGCGAACGCGACTCGCCGTACCGCCGGGTCGCGCAGATCCGCATACCCAGCCAGGCGCTCGACAGCGCGGCCGCGTGCGAGGAGCTCTCGTTCAATCCCTGGCATGCTCTGGCCGAACATCGTCCGCTCGGCGGGTTCAACCGCGCGCGGCGCGACATTTATCGCGCGATGGCCGCATTCCGCGGCGAGCGGCGATCGTAACTGTTTATTCGGGCTCGTCCGGGTGCGCGAAGCTTCGCAGCTGCGCGAGCAGCTCGTTCGCCGCGGCCCGTTCCTTCCCGCTCGCGCGATTGGCGTAGTTCGGCAACACCAGGCACGCGGTGTCGTACACCGACGCCCACATCCGGGTGGCGGTGACCCGCTTGTGCAGATCCTCGTACGCTCGTGCGAGCTGCTTGTGCGCCGGCGCGAGTTTGCGCGCCGCCAGCGCTTCGTACTGGTCCAGCTCGGTTTCGCCAACCACGCTCCAGAAGTCCGGGTCGCTGGCGCTCCTGGTCTTGAGGCTTTTGCGCAGCATCGTGGCGGTCTCCCGATCCACGCTGCGCCTGCGTGTGCCGGCATGCAACGCCACATCGGCGGTCAGCCGGTTGGCGATGGGATAGTAGACGTCGCTGGCGCCGCTTTTTTCACCGACCTTCTGCGCGTCCACGTAGGCGGCTCGCATCTGACGAAGATCCTTCTGGACCTGCGCCCGCCGCCCGGCGACGCCACCCACGAGCGCTTTGCGCTTGTAGACAGAACCGATCAGGCTGGCTCGTTCCATCGTCTGGTCGAGCGCGATCAGCCGCGTCAGCAGCGCGAGCGACTGAGAAATCAGGCGATCGGCACGGGCGATCGCCTTGCCCAGCGACCGCTCGGCGTCGAGGCGTGCACGGCGCGCGGCGGTCCGCGCCTTGGCGGATGCACCGACGGCTTTCTCGCCCTTCTTTCTGGCGTCGAGATCTCTCGCCGCCTTGTCCACGAGCTCCCAGCCGAGCCGCCCCCGGACGTTGGCGAGCTGCTCCGCCGCCTTGATCGACGCCCGACCGTTCGGGGCCGACACGGCGATTTCGTACCAGTGCATGCCCGCTTCGACGTCTCCCGCCTCGACGAACGCCTCGCCAAAGAGCTCGGCCACGTCGCCGCTTCCTCCCCACTTCGCTCCAAACAGCTTCTCGAGTTGCGCCAGGTTGCGCAGTTGTTCGGTGACGTCGGCACCCTGGTACTTCGTCCGAACGACGATGCGCCTCAGCGCGAGCTTCAACCCGGTTGCGGACCCGATCGTGAAGTCCTCCACCAGAGGCGCTGATGCCTGGTTCGGATCCGCCGCCCTGCCGCGGAACACCCAATCAGGGTCGCCGTAGCACTGGTAGGCCGCCCACGTGTTCAAGTGCGGGCTCCGCTCGCGCGCCGCTGCGCGCGCGTCGCCCACGGCCACGATGAATCGATTGCCTCGCAGCAGCGACTGGTAGAACTCCTCGGCAAAGACAGTGGCGGCATCGTCGTCCACCGCCCAGCCGGCGGCGACGACGCAGCGCACGCCGATCGCGATCAGCGCCCCGGCCACACCCGACGCGAACTCGGCGCGATCGAAGCGCGTGTTCAGCAGCTGCGCGGCGTCAGCGGCGCCCAGGTGGCAGCAGTTCACGAATACGAGCTCGGGAACGACGCGCATGTTGCGGAATTCGTCGGGCCCGAGGAACGATCCACTCGACAGGACGACGCCGCCGGGCGAGCTGCCTGTCCCGGGCATGCCGTGACCGGCGATGTGAACAATCCGCCATGGCTTCTCGAAGAGCGCGTTGACCACCTCACGCGCGGACGCACCGGCCACCGAGGGATCCTCGCTGATCAGATCGGTGACGTTGAGCCCCGCATCGCCGGTGAGGCAGCCGCGCACGGCCAGCGCTTCATTGCGGGCGCCGAGCAGCCTGGGATATTCCGGGGGACATGCGGGCTCACCGATCACGAGCACACTGGCCTCGGGGCTGGCATCCGACACACGCTCGCGGAACTCCTTGAGGCGCAGCTTGCGGAGCAGCTTGACGCGAATGGCCCACGGCGGTTCGTCGTCGCTCTCGCTCTTGGTGTCGAGCAGCTCCCACGGAATCTTCGCCGTCTGCGGGTCGAGCTCGATCTGCATCTCGCCGCTTCCGGCGAGGTACGGCTCGAGTTCCACCGGGACGAGCAGGTTGAACAACGTCCGGCCGATCTGCTGATCCCGATTCTGATCGTTCGACGCCGTGGCCACGAGTTCGGACAGCAGCTGGCTCTGGGCCCGTTGTCCGCGCACCTCGCTGCGCGCGCGCCGCGTGTCGAGCGTGTATGAGATCGTCGGCGCGCCGTCCTTGTCGGGCTTCGCCTCGACCGAAATGAAGTCGAACTCGGCGCCGCGGTAACCGGAATCGGGCGGCCGGTCGAGCGGACCGGTCCCTGGCTTCACGGCGTCGGCGATTAGGTACCGGCCGGGCGTCGCGGCGGCCTGCAAGCGCAGCGCCCGCCATGCCTCGGCCGCGCGGTCCAGGTAGAGCTCGATGAACTGGAGATGGCTGACGCTGGGCGAGCTGCGATCCTCATCCACGTCGCTCTGCAGCAGGCGGTTTGCTTCATACACGCCCTGGGCAACGAGGCGGGCGGCGTCGGCGGCGGTCACCCCCGCGCCGCCGCTGCCCAACAGCGTCGCGGACAGCTCGAACGTCCTGGGCCCGTTCTTCCGGGTCTCGGCCTTGCGCTGGGCCCAGCCGATCACCGCCTGGCGCACCGACCGGACCAGATCGGCGGGCCGCAGCTTTCCCTCCTCGCCAAGGCCGACGATGATCACAGCCTGCGGACGAGGCATGAACGATCCGCGCTCCAGGTTCGGGCGTGAGTTGATGAAGATCTGATGCGAGCCCGCCGCCACCGGATAGACGCCCATGTCGAGCGAACGCGTCATGGCGCCGCCGATCAGCCGGTCCATGACCTTTTCGGTGCCGGTGAGTTGCAGCGCCTGGTAGTGACCGAGGAGCAGCGGCTCCGACTCGAACGTCAGGTCGCCGTTGGTGACGGTGATCCGCAGCGGCGCCAGTTCCGGTGCCTCCCGGGCATCGGCACCCGATTCTGGCGAGGCCGCAGCGCCGGCTGCCGCGATACGCGTCACCGGGGCATCCGACATCGCGCCCCGCAGCAACCGTCGATCGGGCAGCTGCCTGCGCGGGTCTACGCCGTTCAGCGGCTGCTGCCGGCCAAGCAGCGCGTTGACGAGAAACTCCGCGGTCGCGGGCTGCGAAAAGAAGTTGAGGTGCGTGACTGAATCGGGCTTGAGGTTGCCGCCGGGTCCGAAGCAGCCAATCTGCGAGGCTGGAATGAGACCGGTTGGCGGCCGATCGACCCGCCACCCGCCCTCGGACGGCACGACCAGGTCGTTCGCCGTAGCGAAAAACTGATCGACCCCCACATCGAGCAGGCGCTGCAGCGTCGTCCCGGTCGGCTGATAGTTCGCCACCAGGGCGGAGTAGGCGCGCTCGGGAGGATCGGGCGGACTCTGGATGGTCGCAATGAACTCCCCGTCAGCGTCCATCGACTGCAGCCCGGGAAGATCACCCGACACATGATTGGCGAGCCAGACGATGCCATTGGCGACGAATCCGGCTCCGGTGGTGAAGGGATTGTCCGGAAAGATCTCGAGCAGGTTGGCAATCACGCCGATGGTGTCTTCGAAGCGCTTCGGCGTCGCCAGCGGCGTGCCGTCGTTGGGCGCCGCCACCAGCACGACGCGCCCAGGCTTGAAACGGCGCGCGAGATCGCCAAACTGCTTGGTGCGCTCCGCCAGGTTCCGGAGGACGAGGCCGCCGCGCGAGTGGGTCACGACGTCGAAGGTCGTCGTCTGCTCCGGCAGCCCTTCGAGCAGCATCCGGGCGTTCTGCTCGGGCGTACGGCTGATGCTGAAGTGATCGAAAGCGAAGATGCGATCATCGTACGTGCTCTTCACGCGATCGAAGAAATCCGACCTGGCAAGGTCGTCGAACGCCGAGGCGGCATTCGAAAACGTGCCGTGGATGAACAGAAGGGATCGTGCCGGCGACACCGGCTTGCCTGGTTCGAGCTTGCCGGCGGCGAGCGTTTCCTTTGAAACCTTGTGCCACCCCTCCTTGAGACCCTGCTTGCGCCACAGGCCCCTCTCAACCGCCTCGGCGACTTTCGGTAACAGCAGGCTCACGCCCTTGTCGGCGCCCAGTTTCGCCACCTTGATGACGATGGCCTTGATTGCGGTTCCGACCAGTCCGCGCGTGGCAGCAGCCTGGCGTACGGGCACGTGGAACTGCACCTGCGTCGGGCCACGGACGCCGCGGCTGACGGACTGGACCGGCGGATGAAACGTCAGCGCGCCGGATTGATGGCGGATGGCCAGGACCGCGGTCTGACCAGGCTCGAGGTCGTAGCTGAGGTCGACGGCCCCGCCGGCCGCGTCCCGGCCGCGGGTGGCCGGGGCAGGTTCGAGGACCGCTTCTTCCGCGACGCGCGACTCGGCGGTCAGAAAGTCGGAGGGCACCCCCGGGAGGTCAATCGCCGCCTGCGCGGTGCCACGGGACGCGGCCGCGCGCTTGATCCTCCAGCCGGGCGAATTGATCTGGATAGGCATGTCTCCTCGGACGCACCGGGATTATCGGCGCTCGCGGGCCGCGGCGGGAGTCCAAAGTCGCCGTAGTGTCCGCCTTCAGGCGGACCGTGCGAGTCCGGCTAAAGTTTGGTCCGGCTAAGCCGGACACTACGTACGACTCTTGCGCTTTCTGGCCGTACGCTTTCGAACCGCGCGCTTCCGCGCCGCCCTGGCCGTCCCGGCCGGCGTCGGCCGCAGCCTCGTCACCGCGCGGCGCGTCGTCGCCGCAATCGGGTCCAGGGTGTACTTGGGAAGAATCCCCTGCGCGTAGAGCAGCGCGTACACCAGGGCCTGGTTGGTCTTGTGGCCAGGTTTGAAGACGTTGTTCTCGAGCCACTCCTTCGCATGCGCGAGACCGCGCCCGAGATCGATGTCCACGTCGGCCGAGTGCGCCAGCGCTGTCCCGCCGGCGGGAAACGGCGACGCGTCCGCCGAAAACGACAGCTGAACGTTCCCCTCGGCAAACCGCGTGTGTTTCCAGCTGTCCGGGTGATCGGGGAGGCCGGCGGGCTCGCTGGGCGCGTCATGCCCGGGGGCGCCCGCGAAATCGACCGCGCGGGCCATGCGCGGCTTCAGCGCGGCATCGAACATCAGGAACACGCGATCCACGGCGACATGACGCACGCCGCGAACGAACGAGATCAGCGGCGCACCGTCGATGATGGTTTCGCGCAGCTTCGCCTCGATGTTGAGCAGCGCCATCTGCGCCGCCACGTCGAGCCGCTGGAATCCGGCGGGGTCGATGCCGGTCCCGGGCGCCGCAAGCGGCGACGCGATCTGGACGAGCCGCTCCAGTCCGCCCGGCACGTCCGACGTCCCGGGCGAATCAGGGACGAGCATCAGCCTGAGAACGAGGTCGTCCACTTCGACCTGATCGCGGGTCCTGATGAAATCGGGACGACGGAGCATCTGCCACGCGGGCCGATGACGCGGCGCCGAGAACGTCAGGCCGTACAGCTGGCCGGCGTCGAACGGCAGCTGAAGACGCAGCTCCACGGTGGAAGCCTGGGTCTTCCCCGACGACAGGACCTTCGGTCCCCCGGCGGCAAAGAGGTCCGAGACACGTATCTGCAGCGGACCGCCGCCCCACAGGTTCCGGTCGCTGCCGTACAGAATGACCGTAACGCGCTTTTCGATCACCGTTTCCGTCTCAGACGCCGAGAAACGGCTGATCGAACCGTTCGGATCGCCCCTCGAGCTGCGGCACCTGCTCGAACTTGCGGGTCTTCAGCGTCGCCGCGGCTTTGTCGTGCAGCTGCCGGTAGGTGAGACGGCCCCGGCTCTTGCGGATCGCCTCGACCAGCGCGAACGTGAGCGCGCCGTTGTATCTCATGTTGATGAACGCGTCGGCCGACGTCTGGGTGTCGCGGCAGCCGGTGATGAGAACCTCGGGCAGTTCCGCCTTGACGATGTCCCTGGCCTTCCGCGCCGCGCGGGGCGAGCTGCGCAATTCGCTGCTGACTTTCTTCGGCACACTGCGGCCCGATTCAACCGCCTTCAGCGCCGAGGGACTCGGCAGGTAGCGCTCTTTCACGGGGGCATCGGGCGGCACGATCGCGCGCGTGTTGGTGCCCGAATGGCAGCAGTCCATGATGACCGTCAGGTTGACGCCGGCGCGTACTCCGTCGAGCGTCGTTCGCAACCAGTCGTCCCGCAGCGGATCGTCCCAGTCGAGATCGGTCGGACAGAGGATCTCGTCGCGGCCATCCGCCTCGTCCTTGTTGTCGTCGGGCACGTGCGAGCCGTGGCCGGAATAATGGATCAGCGCCACATCCCCCTTCTTCGAATCGCGGATCAGCGCCTTGATGCCGGCCTGCATGGTTTTCTTGGTGGCCGCCAGGTCCGTGACCACGGTGATATCGCCCTTCTTGAAGCCGTGGAATTCGACCAGCGCCGCGCTCAAGTCCTTCACGTCATTGACACAGCCCCGCAAGTCGGCACCGGCGATCTGATACCGGTTGATTCCCACCAGAAACGCACGCTTGGCCATCACATCCTCCTAGACAAACCTGATCTGCGACGGATCGGTCAAAGGCGTCGCCAACCCTCGTTCGTGGCCCTTCAACGGATCCAGCGCGGCGAGCCGGCCGAACGACAGACCCGCGCGTTGCTCGATATCGGCAATGCGCGCCTGTGCCGTCTGGTGCCGGCCGAAGACGAACTCCTCGTCGCGCAGGAAGTCCTCCTGCGACATCGTGTAGCCGGTCGCACAGAGTTTCCTGGTCTCATCGTGAATAAACGCTATGACCTTCCAGAACGAACGGGGGATCCGGACGCCCTCGCGGACCGGATCGTTGGTGCGGAAAAAAGGACCGGTAAAGACCGAGATCTGCATCTTGTCTGTACGCGCGTTCTCGAGGGCATAGCTCTCGAGCGCCAGCCAGATTCCGGCGTTGAACGGCTGCATCTGCGGCACTGCGTTGGTAACGTGCATCGAGTCGGCGTTGCCGAGTTCGGCCTCCTTGGCTGTGCCCCAGATCGGATCCTCGCGGCGCGTCATGTGGCCGCGCGCGAACAGCGGTTCGTTTCCGTAGCATTCCTCGCGGATCTGCTGGCTCGCCGGGATACGCCCGTCCAGCCGCCACGGCGGGCGCTTGCCGCGGCGCGGATCGCGGCCGTCGATGTTGACCGCGCTGTAGATGCAGAGCCGCCGGCTTCGCGACATCACGACCGAGAAATGCTGATACTTCAGCACCGATTCCGGTCGCCCTTTCCAGGGAAAGGTGAGGACGTCGCGCGTGTTCTTGACAACCGGAAGCGGAATGCTCGGGCCGACAAACGTGGGCGAATAGCCGGTGCGCCCGACGTAGTCCGCGGGCACGCTCTCGACGATCAGTTCCGAACCGGCGTGTGGGCCCGCAGCCGTCGGCGTGACTACCGCCGGCTTGCCGGGCCGGCCCGGCCTGGGACGCAGCACCTGCTCGAGGCGAGCGGCGAGGAGCGGCACCGGCACCGCATAGTTCGCTTCGAGAAATCGGCCGGCGAAGTGCAGTCCCACTGCCTCGCCCGTCTCCAGGTCGAGGACGACCGAGCCCGAATTGCCGCCAAGCGTCGAGCAGTCGTGGAACACGACATCCTTTTGCGCCTTGGTGATCTGTCCCGGTGCGAGCCGCTTCTTGTCGTAGACGTTGCCGAAAATCGACTGCATCAGCTGCGCGTCGGCAACGCGGCTGTCGCGGGCGGGATATCCAATTACGGCGACTTGCTGCTCCGGCTTCACGCGCGAGCTGGCAAGCCGGATCGGGTCTGCGAGCGTGTGCCGTCCGGAACGGCCTTCGACCCGCAGCAGCGCGAAGTCCGGCCCCGGCTCTTCCTCGATGTGAAGGATCTCGACAATCGGGAACTCGAACTGCGCGCGGCGGCCGGCCTCTTCGAGGAAGTCAATCGCCGCCTTCATCGGCCTGGTGCTGCTTGCCTGCTTGAAGGTGAAACGGCGGCCGGTCCGCTGCGCGAAGGCCTGGGCGACGTGGCGGTTGGTCACTACGATGTTCTTGTCGACGAGCCAGCCTGTGCCGACGAACGGGAAGCCCGGCAGCCCCGTCACCTCGATGCGGCCCACTGCCTGCGCGGCGTGCGTCAGCAGCGGGGCCGACGCCTGCAGCCGGGCGCGCCAGACCGAGCTTTCGCTGTCTTTGAAGTCGAGCCGCGCGGCGTTGCCGACGATCGCCAGCACCGGCCGGCCGACCCGGAGCACGATATTGCGGACCGACGCAGGAATCGACCGCGATCCTGAGCCAGGAAGAGACCGCGACCCCCGAATCGCCCGAATTTCGTCCGCCAGGGCGCGGTCCGTCGAGGCGAGCGTGGAGACGAGCCCCTTCAGCCAGGTATCGATGTCAGTCATGGCAAGCGGGACGCGCTACTCGAACGCCTGCGGACGATACACGCTGAGAATCTCAGCCACCATCGCCTCGTACGACGGGAACCGGGTCTGGTCGTAGCAGCCAAGCGGATTCTCCGGGGCGTTGACCAGGCACGCGTTGCAGAACGTGCACGGGTTCGACGGGCGGCCGATCCCCTTGGCGAACTGCTGGACCAGGTCATTGTTGGCGATCAGCGGGCGTCCGATGGTCACCGCGTCACAGTCACCGCGCGAGATCGCGTCCTCGATGATCTGGGCCGTCTGGAATCCTCCCGTCACCAGCACGGGAAGGTCGCCCACCACCTTCTTGATCGCGCGGGCGTCGGGAATGTTCATCCCCTCGATCCGATCCTTCGGGCCGCGAGCCGTTTCCCACCGGCGTTTGAAGATGTCGGCCGTGAGCTTGCCCGTGAACAGGATGTAATTGCGCAGCGCCAGCACGCCGCTGGAGATCAGGCTGTCATACGCCTTTTTCAGCTCCTCGACCGGAAGATCGCCGGCGGGGTTCTTCGGATGCGGAAACGAGGCGCCCGTGGAGACGACGATGGCGTCCACGCCGTCCTCTTTGAGCCATTGGCACACCTGTTTGGAGTCTTCGAGGGTGTTGCCCGGTTTCTCTTCCGGCAGGAGCGAGTCGTTGTATTCCACCGCGCTGATCTTCATCTGCAGGTGGAAGTCGCGGCCGACACGAGCACGGATCGCCTGGACGATTTCGCGGACGAATCGCGCGCGGTTCGCCAGCACGCCGCCGTATTCGTCGGTCCGGTCGTTGATCCCGGAGCTGAGAAACTGGGTGATCAGGTAGCCGTTGGCGCCGTGCAGCTCGACCCCGTCGAGCCCCGCCTCGCGCGCGCGCCTCGCTCCCTCGGCGAACGCCTGCACGGTCTCCTTGATCTGCGGCAGCGTCATCGCCTCGCACTCGAAGCCGTGAAGCGGGTCGCGCTTGCTCGTCGAACTCAGGCCGGGTGGCGGAGAGTCGACCGTCGGGATGTCCCGCTGGCGGCCGCCATGGCTGAGTTGGAGGATGTACTTACAGTCATGTTCGTGTACCGCCTTGCCGAGCGCCCGCCAGAACGGAATGCGATCGTCGCTGACGATCGTCGCGTAATTCGGCAGGATCCGGCCTCGCGGGTGCACCGGCACGAACGACGACACGATCGCGCCCACGCCCGACCGGGCAAACTTGACCTCCCAGTTAATCCGCGCTTGCGCACCGGTGCCGTCGTAGTTGTCGAAGCGGCCAGCGAGATTGGAGCGCAAAATGCGGTTCTTAATCGTGAGGTTCCGGAAGCTCAATGGCGAGAAGATCTTTTCGTACGGCATTTGAGTGCGCGGATTCTATCGTACGCGTGCCTTCCGCTACGCGAAGTGTTCGTGACAGAATCAGCGCGCCGAAATCATAGACGGCTTCGCGAGGCGAGATGGCGGACAGACTGCTTGGACGGATAGGCGACTTCCTGCAACATCGCACCCCCTGGTACAAGCTCCCCAGACTGCTCTCGGTGCCCCGGCTGGTCGAGATCCGCAACCAGTTGAGGCGTGAGAACTTGTACGACACGGAGGAGCCAGCGTTTCAGCGGAAGCCGGTCCCCGCCAACCTCGATCCCGCGCTCCACAACGAGCGCACGGTGGACGGCACCTATAACGACCTCGCGTTTCCCGAGATGGGCAGCTGCGGCCGCCGGTTCGGACGCAACGTGCCGCTCGAACACACGTTTCCCGACAAAGCCAACCTGATGACGCCGAGCCCGCGACAGGTCAGCCGCGAGCTGATGACGCGTGCCCAGTTTCAGCCGGCGACGATTCTCAACCTGCTGGCCGCGGCCTAGGATCCAGTTCATGGTGCACGACTGGTTCGTGCACAAGCGAAGCACGACTGAGTTTGTCGAGATCCCACTCGTGCCGGGCGACGACTGGTCCGACCCCAGCATGGAAGGTGCCGCGGACCGAGCCGGATCCGGCCCCGGCCGGCTCGAAGCGTCCCCCCGCCTACGTGAACCCGAACGGCCATTGGTGGGACGGCTCGCAGATTTACGGGTCCGATCCGGTCGTGGCCACGAAACTGCGAACGGGCGAGGGTGGCCAGCTGAAGGTCGACGCCATGAAGATGCTGCCGGTCGATCCCGACAGCGGCGTGCATTTGAGCGGGTTCACCGAGAACTGGTGGGTCGGGCTGGCGATGCTGCACACGCTGTTCACGTGCGAGCACAACCACATCTGCGACGTGCTCGCCAAAGAACATCCAGACTGGAACGACGCGCAGCTGTACGGCAAGGCGAAGCTGATCAACTCCGCCCTGATGGCGAAGATTCATACGGTGGAATGGACCTGCGCCATCCTGCCGCATCCCATCATCCAGCTCGCCATGCGCACGAACTGGTACGGCCTCAGCGATCAGGATCTGCAGGAAGTGTTTGCGTTCCTCGGCGAGGACGAACTTCTCGGCGGCCTGGTCGGCTCCAAGGCCGACCATACACTCCGCGCCGTATGCGTTGACCGAGGAGTTCGTCGCGGTCTACCGGATGCACCCGCTGATTCCCGACGAGCTGACGACGCGATCGCTGAAGACCGACAAGGAGATGGAAACGATTCAACTGCCGGACATGTTTGGCCGCAAGACGCCTGGCGTGGTGAGCCGCGTCGGCATGCTGGACCTGTATTACTCCTTCGGGTCGCGCCCACCCGGGAGCCCTCACGCTCCACAACTACCCGAAGCACCTGCAGAACCTCAGGCGCGACGACGGCGAGCATCTCGATCTCGCGGCAGTGGATATCTTCCGCGACCGTGAGCGAGGCGTGCCGCGCTACAACGCGTTCCGCCAGCTCCTGCACAAGGAGCCGGTGAAGTCGTTCGACGAGCTGACCGACAACCCGGTGTGGCGCGAGGAACTTCGCAAGGTCTACGGCAACGACGTCAACAAGGTCGACCTGATGACCGGTCTGTACGCCGAGCCGCTGCCGCCAGGCTTCGGCTTCAGCGAGACGGCGTTCCTGATCTTCGTGCTGATGGCGTCGCGACGGCTCAAGAGCGACCGCTTCTTCACGGACGACTATCGCGCGGAGCTCTACACCGAGACCGGGTTGAAGTTCATCGACGAGACCACGATGGGGACGGTGCTGAAGCGTCACTATCCGGAGCTGGCGCCGGCGCTCGAGGGGCTGGACAACGCTTTCAAGCCGTGGAAAGCGACCAGGCCCGCCTGACGTAGACTCTCACCATGCTGCTCCCCGTCGTCTTGCTTGGTCTGCTCATCAGCCAGACGACGACGCCCGCCCAGGCTCCGGCAGGGACCCTGCTCGAGTCGGCGAAGCTGGGCGACCTCCCCGCCGTCCGCGCCCTGCTCGCCAGGCGCGCCCCGGTGGATGCCGCTGATCGCCGCGGCCTGACCCCGCTCATGTGGGCGGCGGCAGGCGGCCACACGGAGATCGTGCGGCAGCTCCTCGATGGCGGTGCCGTGGTGGATCGGCGCGCCGCCGACGGCACCACCGCGTTGATGACCGCGTCGGTCAACGGTTTCACGGAAATCGTCCGCGCACTCGTGCTCAAGGGCGCCGACGTCGCCGCCACGAGGGGCGGGATGACGGCTCGCCAGCTCGCCGCCGCCCGCGGGCATGCCGCCACCGCCATGGTGCTCGAACAAGCCGAGGCACTCGGTCGCAGGCTGTTGCAGGCCGCGACCGAAGGCAACGACACTCTCGTCCGCCAGGTACTCGCGCTGGGCGCGCCGGCCAACATCACTGACGAGCGCGGCGTGACCGCGTTGATGCTCGCGGCACGCAACGGCGACCTCGGCATGATGCAGTCGCTCCTGTCGAGAGGCGCCGACGCGACGATTCGCGACACCCAGGGACGTTCGGTGTTCGAGTGGGCTGAACCCTCACCAACCACCGCGAAATACGTCGTGGCGTTCCTCGTCGATCGCGGCGTCTCGAAGGAGATGCCTCGCGCCGGCACGCCCCCGCCGTCGCCGCAGGTCAAAGCCAGCCTGGCGACGCTCGCGGCGATCCTGGGGCGCGTACCGGCGGCGTCTCCGCCGGTGCAGACGGCACAGCGCCGGGCGAATGCCGCGCTGTCGCAGCTCCAGGCTCTGTCGGCGAAGTGGCCTGCCGACTCGCCCGACGATTATCGCGACAACCTTGCGTCATACATCGCCGCGGTCGAGGCGGCGCTGAAAGCCGGCAATGCCGGGAGGCTTGCCGCGACCCTGGACGCCGTCGCCGAGGATCTCGAGGTGAAGCTCGAACACTGCGCGAAGAGCGGCGGCCGGCTTGGAGGTTCGGTTGTCGTGCGCGTGCGAACGCTGCAGGGCGGCACCGAAAGCCGCAGCTGGCAGGTGTTCTACATGCCGCGCGTCTTCGAAGCCGCCAGCAGCGCCACTCCGGACCTGTTTCCCCAGTTGAGCAGTCCAACCGAAGAGATGCTGGTGCCGGGCAGATACGTCATGTGGGTCAGGGATCCGGCCACTGCCCGCCTCGGCGAACGCACCGTCGTCAAGGTCGGCGAGGGACGGAAGGAGCTGCTTCTCGATCTTCCCGTTCCCGCTGCGCTGCCGCAATGACCAGCGGCGCCCGTCTCTTCGGGCGCCATCGGCGGGTGTGGCTGGCGGCCGCCGCTGTCGTGCTCGCCGGGGTTGCCGCCGCATTCGTTCCGCAGCCTGCAGCTATCGCCGGGACGACGACTACCGCGCCGTGGGCATTTGCAATGCTCGCCTCCGCGGCAATCGTGACGCTCGCGATCCTCCCGTTCATCGTGTGGCGGGCCGCGGCGCGGCCGCGTGTCTGGGTGGCGATGGCGGTGCTGTCGCTGGCACTCGGGCTGGCGTCGTTCACCGCCGGCGGCTACGCGCAGCGCGCGTGCACGGCGCGCTACGGCGGCAGGCCTGTCGTGATCGGGACGGATCTCACGCCGCTTGGCAGCGACTACCGGCAGGCGAACCCCGAGCTCTCGAGCGAGGAGCTGTTGTTCGACGCGGCTGGCGTGGCGGAAAGAGTCTGGACACCGGCGTCGATCGGCCGCTGCACGATCTTCATCAGCAGCACCTATTTCCTGTGGATCCCGTTCCTCGTCGTCTGCCTGGTGGCAACGGCGCAGGCAGTGCCGACCTCGATCCTGGCGCCGATGCGGCTGGACGGCCCGGCGCCGCAGGCGCGTGTGGAACTGCCGGTGCTGTACGACGTCTTCGTGAGCTACAGGCACCAGGGCGAGGACATGCGGTTCGCGAGGGATCTCGTCGCCGCGCTCGAGGCCGAAGGCTACCGCGTGGCGATTGACGAGCGCGACTTCCCTGCCAACGCCAGTTTCCTGAAGGAAATGGAGCGCGCCATCCGCCAGAGCCGCTTCACGGTCGCCGTGCTCTCGCCGCGCTACCTGGAAAGCGGCAACACCGAGGAAGAGGCGATTATCACCAGGGTGCTCGACCTGGGCGACCGGAAGCGCCGGCTCATTCCGCTGGTGATCGAACCCGTGACGCTGCCGGTGTGGCTGTACGGCATCGTCGGTATCGACTGGACCAAGCGCGATCCGCTGGTGGATCCGTTCGACAAACTCAAGGCGACACTCGGCGCGCCGCTCGGTCCCAGCGTATCCTCATAGCCATGACGACCGCACAGGGGCAGGCCACCGTCGCGCATGGTGCGCAGGCGATCAGACGATATCGCTTCGTGCTGATGGCCAGCATCGTCCTGAATGTCGCGGTCGCCTTCTTCATCATCTTCTCGCCTGATGGCTTTACGAACCTGTTGCAGCAGCCGGACGCGTTCCCCAAGGCCTGGCCGCGGCACTGGGGCTTTCAGCTGCTCGCCATCAACGGGCTCTACCTGCCGGGATTCCGGGATCCGGTCCGGAACCGGTGGCCGAACTGGTGCGGAATCGTGATCCGGGCCACCTTTGCCCTGTTCTTCCTCAGCCAGGGAGACGGCTTCGTGCCAATGGGGATCTACGACGGCCTCTCAGGCCTGGCTCTGCTGTTTACCTACCTCCCCGTCGTCAAGTCCGCACCTCGTTCGTAGTGTCTGTCTTCAGGCGGACCCCGAAGGATCTTGAACCACGACGACACGACGAACACGACGGTGCTGCACATGTGGTGATCGTCGTGATCGTCGTGGTTGAATTCGCCAGCGATCGACGGGCATGTCCGGCTAAAGCCGGACACTACGACATCATCGCGACACCGGACTCTCGTAGTGTCCGCCTTCAGGCGGACCTGAGGAAAATCCCTCATTCGAGGTCCGGCTAAAGCCGGACGCTACGTACGTCACGCGAACCAACCACGACGCGCACGACGAGGACAAAATGCCGACCAACCAGTTCGTGGCGTCGTGCCGTCGTGTCGTCGTGGTTTTGACGTACGTCGCCCTAGTGTCCGCCTTCGCGTCCGTAGTGTCCGCCTTCAGGCGGACCTAAGGAAAATCCCTCATCGAGGTCCGGCTGAAGCCGGACACGACCTACGTCGCGTGAAAGATCCACCACGCGAGCACGAACAATCGAACAGCTCACGTCGTGGCCGTCGTGTCGTCGTGGTTTGAAATACGTCGTCGGTAGTTCTTCTACCGTTCGGTCCCGGCCTTTTCTTCGTTTCACTCTCAGAAGTCGCCGCCGCAGAAGTTCTCCAGCGCGGCGGAATTCACACCACGGTTACGAGGGAAGGCCATGTCAGTAGTGTCCCAACACACTGGAATCGGTACGGTTCCGCTCGAGGCCACGCCGGCAGCACTGCGCGCGCTGGTCCACAAGCACACGCTTGAAAACGTGCTGCTGACCGGAATCAGCACCTGCGGAAACGAAGCGTTCAGCTGCACCGGCCGGCTGCCGAACGACCATCTGTTCTTCAACGACGCCGGCAGGTCGCCGCGTCAGGACATCCTGTTCTACACGGAACTGGGAAGGCAGGCGAGCCTCGCCATCTCCCATGCGTTCCTGGAGGTCAGCAGCGGAGACGTCTTCATCTTCGAAGGCTCCGACGCGACCATGACTGAGGCGGCGTGGAGCAAGACGATTCACGACGATGCCGATCGCGTCGTGATGGACGTCGCCATCCAGGAAATCACGAGGCGCAGGAACAACGCCGTCAACCGTGTTGTTGCACGGCATCGCATGTTTGTCGGCAACGAACTGGTGTTCCACGGCACGGGGGCGTGGACCGTACAACCGGCGGCGTTGTTCCAGCGCCTGCGCAGAACGTCACCTCGGGGATCGTCGCCCGCGCCGGTCGATGTTGCCCGGCGCCAGCCGATATCCAACGTCGTCATCACCGCGCCGGCGCATGGCGAGGACCGGGCATCGTTCACCTCTTCGCTGATCGTCGATTACATGCACCCCTATTTCTTCGATCACCCCTGCGATCACATCCCGGGCATGCTGCTGCTGGAAGGCTGCGCGCAGCTCGCGCTGGCGGCGTTCGAGGACGTCACGTCCGTGCCATCCGGGCGGTCAGCCATCTGCTCGTACGACATGGACTTCGCGCAATTCGTGGAGCGCGGCATGCCGACGACGCTCACGGCCCAGGTGAACGCAGAGGACGACGTCGAGATCGTGATTTCCCAGCCGGACGTCGTGTGCGGCACGGCGACGATGCGGGTGGCTTTCCCGGTGTGACATGGCTCGGACACACGTGGGTACGCAGAATCGGTGGATCGTCGTCGGTGGAGGGGCCTCCGGGCTGGCCGCTGCCTTCTTTCTGAAGCAGCGCGGCCTCGACCCGGTCATTGTCGAGCGGGACAGCGTCATCGGCGGCCGCATGGCGACGGTGCGGCTTGGCGAACGATCGCTCGACTGCGGCGGCAAGAACATCGGCCGCGGCTACACGTTGTTTCGCCGGTTCGCGGACTCCCTCGGCACGCATCCGCTCGAGTACTTCGGCCTCAATTCATCGCAGGCGATTGACGGCCGCGTCCGGACGCTGGAGGCCGGTTCTCGCTGGCGGTCGATGGCGGACATGGCCCGCGGCCTCGCCGCACGAGACGTCGTGCGATTCGGGCGCCTGCTCTGGAATGTCAAGTCAGACGAGGCCACCGGCTACCTCGGATCGCCGTTCGCCCGCGCGCTCGGCAACCAGTACCGACGGGCGCCCGGCCAGCCATTACTTCTCGCCGGAATTCTGCCGGCGGATCCTCCGTCCGATGAGCGTTCGCATGAACGGCGCAGAACCGGACGAGATCTACATGGGCAACCTGACGTCGAACGTGCGGATGCTGCTCGACACTTACGAACAATTCACGCACGGCCTGGCGCCGCTTCTCAGTGCCTTCCACGCGCGTTACGACGTGCGGCTCAACACGGCGACGGAAGGGCTGCTCGTGGACGGCGGCCGGATCACCGGCGTGCGGGTCAGGTATCCGGACGGCCAGAGGGCCAACCTGCACGGCGCGGGCGTCATCGTTGCGACGCCCGCGCCGGTGGCGGCGGGCTTCACCGAGCCGATACTGCCGGACCTGGCCCGGCGGCTGCGATCGATTGCCTACTACCCGGTGTCGCTGGTGATTGCCGAATACGATCGGCCGATTTTTTCACCGGCGGTGCGCGCGTTCGTCTTCGACAGCGACCAGTCGGTCAGCAACGCCGGCGCCTACGGCGTCAACGACCTTCACCTGGTCCGCTACACGTTCAGCGGCCGGGCCTCCCGTCAGTACTGCCCGAATACCACCGACCCGGAAGCGCTGCTTGCCGGCGGCGAAGCGGCGCTGGCGCGATACGTCCCGGTTCCCCGCAACAGCCGGCGGCGGTTCGTCACGAAGCATTTCAGTCCCGGCCTGTGCGCCTATGCGCCGCATCACGCGCAGGTGATCGACGGAGTGCAACGGGAGCTGAACAAGGTGGCGGGACTGTACCTTACCGGGGATTACATGCAGGGCGCGTCGATCGAGGCGTGCTTCCGCTCCGCCTCCGCCTGTGTCCATCAACTCGCACATCACTCCGCAGCCGTGCACTAGAAAGGGAGATCGTCCATGAGTAGCTACTACCTCGGCGAACGTCCGACCAACCACATTCCATTCGACGATCTGCAGACGATTCAGCACTTCATCGTCCCGAACTTCGCCACCATGACGTGGGAGAAGATCGGACACGAGCAGGCACTGAAGAATTTCGCGCGGCTGCACGACGACACCGACTCGGTGTACGACGACATCATGCTCTACATTCATGTGCCGTACTGCCTGTCGATGTGCCACTACTGCAATTTCAACCGGTTTCAGTACCCGTTTCACCAGGAAGACTCGCTCGGCACCTACGTCGACTACCTGATCAAGGAACTCGATTACTACCTGCAGCTGCCCTACGTGCAGTCACGGCGGCTCACCGCCGTCTACTTCGGCGGCGGCAGTCCGTCGGTGCTCGGGCCGAAGCACGCACAGCGTCTCTTCGACCACCTCTCGAAAGTGATTCCCACCTGGAACACCATCGAGCGAACATTCACCGGCGAGCCGCGGACGCTGAAGAATCCGGATCTCCTGCAGCTGCTCGTCGATTACGGATTCAACCGGGTGACGTTCGGCGTAGAGAGCTTCAACGAGGAGATCCGCAAGCAGATCGGGCGCTGGGACAGCCTGCAGGACGTGGCCGCGGTCTTTTCCGGCCTCGAAAAGGCCGGATATAAGGGCGAGAAGGACATCGACCTGATGTTCGACCTGCCGGGCCAGACGTTCAAAGGCTTCCAGCAGGAACTCGATCTGATGATGAGGGACTTCAAGCCGGACGAGCTCGATGCGTATGGAACCGTCTACCTGCCCTACCGCGCGCTCCACAAGCTGATCGTCCAGGAAAAGCGCCCGCAACCGGGCAACATGTGGCAGCTGCTGCACATGCGCGAGTATCTCTACGACTTCATGACCGCGCACGGCTACAACAACACTATCGCCGAGACCTGGTCGAAAAACCCCGAGCGTACGCAGTACCAGACCGCGCACTGCGCGCGCCAGAACATCATCGGCGTCGGCACCGCCGCGCGGAGCAATCTCAAGGACATGGTCAGCATCAATCCGGAAAAAATCGAGACGTGGATGAAGAACATCGACGAACACGGCGTCTCGACCGAAACGCTGCAGAGCATCGGCCGCGAAGGCGTGCTCGAGCGGGTCATGGTCATGTTCCCGCGCTACAAGGAGCTGTCGAAAGCCTACCTCGCCGAGTTCAGCGACGCGTCCAACTTCGACAAGATGTGCAGCATCCTGGAGAAGCACGTCGCCGCCGGCGTGGTCGACGAACACGACGACCGCTACACCATCAACAAGCTGGGCGTCATCTGGATTTGCAACCTGCAGACCGACTACATGCGGCCCAGCTTCAACATGCTCGGCAAGGTACTGATCAAGGTCTTGAGCGACAAGCCGAAGAACTTCGGGTGCGAGCAGCGGTTCAAGGTCAACCCGTTGACCCAGTTCATCGCCAACAACGTGGACCGGTATCCGAAGCTGATGAAATAGGGTGCAGGGCCCGATGGCTCACAGCGACGCCCCGTTCAACACGATCGAGAACGCCCAGGAGTTCCTCGCGCTCCTGGGCACCACCATCGACCAGGCGCTGAGCGAGGTGCACGAGGAGCTGACCGCATGCGCGAGTCTTCAGCAACAGCGGCGGATGGATGCGTGGCGGGTCGTCCTCTATACGACGACCAAGCTGTCGTCGCACGTGGCGGCCAGCCGTCGCCTGCTGAACGACCTGCGCACGCTGCGCAACCTGCTGCACCGGAACGCCGGCGCCAGCGCGCGCGGCGAGGCAACCGCAATCTCACAGGAGGCCCGGGAGATGCAGGACGCGTGCCCCTGAGAGACCTGCTGGACGCGCAGCGGATCGCCTTCGCCGGCCGTCCGCCGGAATATGCGGAGCGTCTCGATGCGCTCCGCAGGCTCGAACGCGCGCTCCTGCAGCGCCAGGACGACATCGCCGCGGCGGTATCCAGCGACTTTGGCGGCAGGCCCGCCGAAGAGACGCACGCGCTCGAGCTCTTTCCGCTGCTGCTGGAAATCCGTCACGCCTGCCGGCACCTGAAACGCTGGATGGCGCCGCGCCGCGCGCCGGTCCCATGGCCGTTCTGGCCCGCGAAGGCCGCCTTTGTGCACCAGCCGCTCGGCGTCGTGGGCATCCTGTCCACGTGGAACTATCCGGTCTTTCTGAGCCTGGCTCCGCTGACGGGCGCGCTCGCCGCTGGTAATCATGTGCTGCTGAAACCGTCGGAGTTGGCGCCCGCGACGGCTGTGCTGCTCCAGGACATGCTGTCCGAGTTGTATCCGTCCACCTATGTCCGCGTGATCACCGGAGGCGCGGAGACCGCCGCCGAGCTGACACGGCTGCCGCTCGATCACCTGCTGTTCACCGGATCGGGACGCGTCGGCCGGCAGGTCATGAAGGCCGCGAGCGAGAACCTGGTGCCTGTCACGCTGGAACTGGGCGGGAAAAGCCCTGCCCTCATCCATGCCGACTATCCGATCGAGAAGGCGGCGGCGAGAATTCTCACCAGCAAGCTGTTCAACGCCGGCCAGACCTGCGTGGCGCCGGACTACGTGCTGCTGCCGAAAGGACGGACCGACGAGTTCGTCGCCGCCGCGCAGCGCCTGATTGGACGGATGCACCCGACGCTCGACAACCCCGACTACACGCGCATCATCAACGTCAATCACTACCGGCGGCTGGCCGCGCTCGTTGACGATGCGAGGCGACGGGGCGCGGACGTGATCGAGTGTAAACAGGCCGCGGATGTGTGCGACGAAGCGAACCGGGTGTTTCCGCCGACGCTGGTGTTGAATGGCCGCGACGACATGGAGATCATGCGCGAGGAGATCTTCGGACCGGTGCTGCCGATCGTGGAGTACGACCGGATCGAAGACGCGGCTGCCTATGTCAACGCGCGGCCGCACCCGCTGGCGCTGTACTACTTCGACGTTGACCGGAAGCGGGTGAACGCGATCGTCAAAAACGTGACCGCCGGCGGCGTAACGGTCAACGACTGCATGTACCACGTCGGCCAGGCCGCCCTGCCGTTTGGCGGCGTGGGACCGAGCGGAATGGGCCGCTACCACGGCTTCGACGGCTTCCAGGCCTTCTCCAACAAGAAGGGCGTGTACTTCCAGCCACGCCTGGGCGCCGCTCGGCCTGCTGCGGCCTCCCTACAACGCAACCACCCGGCGGGCGATTGCGTTTCTTCTTCGCTTCGGCTGCTAGCGAGTTCCACGAATTGAGGTCCGGCTGAAGCCGGACACTACGCAGGAACACTTCGGGACGTCGTGGCCGTCGTGCCGCCGTGGTTTGAAGTCGGTCGTACGTGGTGTCCGCCTTCAGGCGGACCCGAAGCAGTTTCCCAAAGTGAGGGTCCGGCTAAAGCCGGACACTACGCAGGAACACTTCGGGACGTCGTGGCCGTCGTGCCGTCGTGGTTTGGAGTTGTCGTTCGTGGTGTCCGCCTTCAGGCGGACCCGAAACAGTTTCCTAAAGTGAGGGTCCGGATAAAGCCGGACACTACTAGTGATCCCCCCACATTTCCTCGTGCGCGGCCTGGCGGTGATAGAGGTCGCCGTCGAAGTACTTGTCGTAGAACTCCAGCTCCAGGTGCGAGAACTGCAGCCACACGCCCGGCAGGTGGAACGCATTGGAGTGCGCCGGGAACCGGCCGTAGGTGTCGTAGATGTAGTTGCAGATTTCCTTGGTGTACTCCACCGCCTCCGGCTTGGGGCGTTGGTTCGCCATCTTCAGGAAAGCGTCGCCGTATTCGCCCTTCTTGTAGGCGCGATCGAAGATGGCGTTGTCGCCGTAGGTGCCCGCCGGTCCGTACTTCTCTTCGATGACCTGGTCGACCGCCGCGTCCATCGACTTGACATAGGGCGGCGTCAGCGACTCCAGCACCCCGTCAATGCCGATCGGATTGTCCAGCGTCGTCGGCAGCGGCGGCCAGCGCCGCCACTTCTTCGGCTTCTGCATCCGGAACTCGATGCCGAACTTGCCCTTGGCGGGATCGCGCTCGAACACGTAGGGAGAGCCGACCGCCGCGTGGATCCATCCGCCGAGTCCCATCGCCTGCGCGATGAGCATCAGGTTCTGCAGCTGGAAGAACGTCTCGTAGTCGGTTCGCAGCGTGCTGGCAAAGCCGAGCGGCGCCGGGTACTCGGTGTTGAGCCACTTCCCTCGTCGCCCGCCGGGCGCCGCCGATGATCTGATACGAGATGTTCGGCACGAGGCCGACCAGGCTGGCGAACCACGCGCCCCAGTCGAGCAGGCGTCCTGCGGACGGAATCGCTGCCAGTCGTCGATGAACAGCGGCCGCTGGCCGTCCTCCTCCGACAGCAGGCTGATGATCACGTTGATCATCTGCCGCGTGAGATCGACGATCGGCAGCAGGATCGTCGTGCCGGGACGGTTCGAGAGCTGCCGGTTCCAGATGAAGTAGTAAGGCCAGTGGCGCGGGAAATCGAGCCGCTCCTTGTACAGCCGGTGCTTGAGGCTCGCGGCGGCGGCGAGCCAGTCCGCTCTCGGTCCAGTCCTCCCAGCGCGGCGGCAGCTTGCTCAACAGCGCCAGCGCGTCCTGGTTGCGCGCGTGCTTGATCAGCCAGGTGCCCTCGTCGTTGATCAGGAAGAACGACACCGCATGCGCGTTGTCGATGCTGCTGGCGGACCGCGCGAGCACGTTGATGAGCGGCGCCGAGAACCGGTCGCTGCCGTCCTGGTTCTTGGCGGGCACGTCGTGCATCGTGACCTTGCCGGTCAGCCCGGTCGAGACGACGAGCACGGCCTCCTCGAGCGGCGTGAGCGGCGCCGGCTTGTTCGGGCTGGTGTAGCTGATCGGCCCGGACGACGATCGACGTGCCGCGCGCCACCCGCCGGGTGCGCCGGTCGAGGATCGCGGACATCAGCGGATAGGTGAACAGCTCGCGCAGTCCCTTGTGGGATGGGG
The DNA here is from genome assembly GCA_963750995.1 of uncultured Acidobacteriota bacterium. Lineage (GTDB taxonomy): Bacteria > Acidobacteriota > Vicinamibacteria > Vicinamibacterales > UBA2999 > CAVVST01. The sequence goes on from CAVVST010000002.1 coordinate 1,288,040, forward strand.
GCATGATGGCCTCCTCGGTTACGAGACGTGAGCGGCGATGCGCTCGGCGAGCGCCGCAATCGTGTGTGAAGGATTCCGGACCGTCGGCGTCGGCACGATCGCGCCGTCGGCGACGATCAGGTTCCGGTACCCGTTGACGCGACCGAGGTGATCGACGACGCCGGCGCCGGGGGACGCGCCCATCGAGCAGCCGCCGAGCGGGTGCAGCGTCAGCAGGCTCTTGAGCAGGCTCCAGGTCGGGAGCGACGCGCGCGCGGCCGCCGGTCGCCTCGGTCAGGTTCTGATGCATCGCCTGCATGGCGTTGAGCACGCCTTCGGAGTGCTCGACCTCCCACTTCAGGTTCAGCGTTCGCTTCCACGGCATGAACCATCGTCTCTTGAGGAGCAGTTCGTCCGTCCGCCGCGTCCTTGCCGGCGCCCAGCCAGAGCATCAGGTCGCGGAGCGGCGTGTCGTCGCGCAGGTGCGCTTCGAACTCCTTGAGCAGATGCCGGCCGAACCGCGTCCTCGCGCCGGTTGTCGAGGTAGCCTTGAGCACGTTGAGCAGCAGGTTCGGAAACCCGTCGTCCTCGACGACGAAGCGCTCGTCTCTGAAGCTGCCGTCGGTGAAATCCAGCATGCTGGCAATGGTCGGCCCGGTGGACTGCCTGACCCGGTCCTCTTCCGAGTAGGTGGCCATCGAGATGAAGTTGGCGTTGGCGCTCCAGCGCTTGCCGAGCATGCGGGCTGAGCGAGCGGAAGCGTCCGGTACTGATCGCGGCAGCGCAGCAGGAGTTCCGTCGTGCCCAGGCTGCCGGCGGCGAGGACCACGCGCTCGGCCGTCTCCTCGCCGCGAATCACCCGCCCTTCTCGAGGCGATCGAAGACGACGCGGTACTTGCCGCCCGGCGGCTCGATGAAGCGAACGAGATGCAGCGGACGCACCTCGGCGCCGCGCTGCTCGGCGCGCGGAATGTAGTTGACGTCCAGGCTGTTCTTCGCCCGCACGTCGCAGCCGATGTCGCAGTTGCCCAGATGGATGCACGTCCCCTGGCGCTGGCCGTGCGCGTTCGTGAACTGCCGCGAGTGCTTCGGATTGAACGGGTCTTCGAGCTGATAGTTCCAGTCCTCGGAGAAGCTGACGGCCAGCGGGGCCTTCGAGAAACGATCCTCGTAGCCCAGGTTGCGCGCGGCCTCGCGGGCGAGCACGAAGCGCTGGGTCAGCTGGCCATCGGGAATGACCTGGAGGTCCATCTCCCGGGCGACCGTGTCGTAGTAGCGGCTTCAGCTCGGCGTAGGTGATCTCCGGCGGCCAGCCGTGGGTGAAGACCTCGGGACTCGCCTCGACGGCCACGCTGCTGTAGGTCAGCGAGCCGCCGCCGACGCCGGCGGCCTGCGCCACGGTCATGCCGCCGGAAGAAGCGCATGTCCATCCAGCCGTTGTGACGGGCAGGCTGGTCGTGGCTGAAGATCCAGGCGTCGCCGGGCTTGCCTCGGGTACTCGATCGACTTCCCACCGGCGGCCGCGCTCGAGCACGAGCACGCGCATGCCCTTCTCGGCGAGCCGGCGCGCCGTGATCGCGCCGCCAAAGCCGCTGCCGATCACGATGACGTCGAAGGGTGTGGGCATGCCGGCGGCTCGAATCGATCGTCCGTCGTCAGCGACGCACGCGCTCTTCGTTGACGCGAACGTAGGTGGACGGATCGTTGCGGTCGTCGCGCCAGCCGGGGTGGTGGAACTGGATGACGTGGTCGGCGTTGTAGGAGGCAATCGCCTCGGTGAATCGCAACTTGCCGATGCGCTGCCAGTCCGACGACCGTCACGGTCGACAACCCCTGTGGACCGGTTCTTGCGGCCGTTGCTCGACACCGAGATGTCGAACTCCATGGCGCCGGTCGGCCGTCGAGTCGCCCGGCTTGAACAGGTGGCCGTAGATCTCGTCGCGGAAATCGAGGCGCCGGCCTTCGATCTCGGCGCTGGCCCGGCGCCATCTTGAACAGCATGTGCTCGGGCGCGTTGGTCGGACTCGTTCGGAGCCTTGCCGAGCTCGGCAACCTCGTAGTTCTGGCGGCTGTCTCCGACCTTGTCGAGCTGCTGAAAGATTGGGCCGGCGCGCAGCATGATCAGGAAGTAGATCCCGCGCCGGTAGGCGTGCACGCTCGGCGCGTTCACGAGCTCGGCGTCGTTCATGTAGTCGGTGCGCATGCCGCCGAGATCTTCCTGGACGATCACGCTCGCCGGAATCAGCGGCGTCGCGTGTTCGGGATCCGTCGTCGGGTAGATCTTCATGCCGAGGCTGATCGAGCGGCGCTGCCCGCGCTTGGTCTCGTTGCCGTCCGACGAGAACCGGCCGATCGTCAGCCCCTTCGAGCCCTTCCTGAAGTAGCCGGTATAGGGGTTGTCCGCGGTGATCTCCCACGTGCCGAGCACGCAGATGCCGTTCGGCGCGATGATCCGCCGCCATCCCTTGCCGTCGGGGCCCCAGCGAAGATCGGCCTTCGAGTCCATCGCACGGGCCGACGCCTGCCTGAATTTGTTCTCGGCCGAAGAGCAGGCCGCGCCAGGCGTTGCGGATCGTCGACTTGAACATCGGCAGCGGCCCCGGCTCCTGGCCGCTGGCGCCGCCACGATATGGATTCTGCGTACAGCGCCTTCCGCACATCCGCGTACCGGGACCCGCGATACGAGCGGTCCTCGGCCGTCATCTCCTGCGGGCCGTGCAGCGCGACCAGATCGAAGTCCCACTGCTTCATCGCGAGACCCTCGCCACTTCTTTTTCCGCGCGCGCCTTGATCTCTTTCATCGCCGCGCTCATGTAGCGATTCCAGAGAATCTTGATGACCGGAATGAGGATCGGCATGGCGAGCGCGGACCTGCCCTCGGCGGTGTACGTCCACTTGGCCTTGGTGCCAGAGCCCTCATCCGTAAACCACCACTGTCCGTTGGCTTCCTGCACCAGCCGGCCAATCATGCGGCTCGAGAACTCCGTCAGGCGGTAGGCGAAATAATCGGGCGCCGTCGCCACCTTCACGGTTTCTCGACACGTCGTCTCGTCCGACAGATGGACGATGCGGGTAGACCCGGATACGTCCCAGGGGCCGGTCGTACCCGTCGTGCGAGTGACGCCAGGAAGCCCGGCCTCGTCACGCAGGACCGTCTCGAGCTGGTTGTAGAACACGCCCGGAATGAGCCATGCGTAGAGCGCTTTTCTCGGTGCGTTGATCGTGGAGGTGACAGTCGTGGAAACGCTAGGCATTCTCGGTTCCACCTTTGGGTGTGATGGTGTCGGGGGTGGCGCGGGGGCGCCACATCATAAGAGCAAAACGCTCCAGCGAACAACCGCCGGAGCGCCGACCTCCGGGCAAGCAACGTTCAGACAGAACCGGGGACGCCAACGGCTGATTCCTTGTACACGCGGTACGCTTCGTCAAACATCTGCTCTCGACTCTCGAACCGCGCCTCTTCCCAGCAGGCCAGCGGCTGCAGCAGCGCATTGACCAGGCACTTGTTGCAGTAGGTGCAGGGCCTTGCCGGCGCATTCTGCCCTTCGGCGAAATAGTGGACCAGGTCCTTGTTCGCCAGCAGGCCGCGCGCGATCGAGACGACATCGCAGTGGCCCGCCTGCAGCGCCTCGCGGATCCGGCTGGCGGTCTGCCAGCCGCCGACGCATATGACCGGCAGGCCTGACGCGGCCTTGATCTTCGCGGCATCCGACTGGTTCATCCCCTCGATCTTCTCGGGCAGCAGCCGTCCCCGGCGCTTGAATGGCATCCGCCTTCCCCAGTTCCATTCGAAAATGCGTCGAAACGGGGCGAACTGCATCAGGAAGAACGTGGTGGGGGTGCGCGTCCCTTCGTAGAACATCGCCGCCATCGACGGCCTGGATTCATCGACGGGGAGTAATCCGGCCGGCACCAGCGGGTGGGGAAACGAGTCGCCCTGCGACAGGTGGATGGCGTCGAGCCCCGCCTCCGCCAGCCAGCGCGACAACTGCATCGTGTCGTCGATCGTGTTTCCGACCGTTCGGTTCAGCGGATTGGCCGAGAATGCGTTGTGCTCGTCCCTGCCACTCAGCTTCATCGACACGAAAAAATCGCGCCCGACTTCGGCGCGCACCGCCCGCAGGACCTCCAGCAGGATTCGGGTACGCGTCTTGAGGTCGCCGCTGTACTCGTCGGTCCGGTCGTTGATGGCGCCCGACAGGAACTGATGCAGGAGGTAGCCGTTGCACGCGACGATCTCGATGCCATCCGCGCCCGCCTCACGCGCGCGCCGTGCGGCGTGGGCATAGTCCTGCACCAGAGTCTGGATCTCGGCGATGGTCATCCGCCGACAACGCAGGCCGTAGAGCAAGTCGGGTTTGTCGGTGGCGCTCATCGCCAGCACGTCGACGAATTCCTTCCGCGGAAGGTCACGTTGCCGGCCGGAGAAGTGCAGCTGAATGATGTAACGGCAATCGTATTTGTGTATTTCCGCGACCAGCGTCCGCCACGAGGGAATCGTCCGGTCGTGATCGATGCTCGCGTAACCCGGCACGGCGATCCCGTCGGTCCGGATGCCCGCATTGGAAGAAATAATTGCGGCGACACCGCCCCGCGCGAACCGCCGATCCCAGGCGATCCGCGCGTCGGACATCGAGCCGTCGTAGTAATCGACCCGTCCACCCAGGCTGGAGCGGACCACCCTGTTCTTCAGCGTCAGCCCGTTGATGGTCAGCGGCTGAAAGATCGGATCGCTCATTGGCGTTGTCACCATCCGGTCGAATATACAGGCGATCCGTCGCTTGGCGACCGCCGGCTGCGCCGATATGTTCCGGGCGCGTGAGTTCTGTCGTCGTGCTACGGCGCGCGCTTGACCTGGTCGCCCACCTGCACCGCCGCCGTGCCGCTGAGCATGGCGGTGGCCGAGCCGTCATCAACCTCGGTGACCTTGGCCGTGCCGATCTTGTCCACGATCGTGCGCAGGACCTTCTTCGTCTGCGGATCCAGGATGGTGCGGCCCGGGCGATTGATGTCGACGGTGTCCCCGACCTGCACGCCCTTCGATCTGCCGACGTTGAGGATGATCGTGCTGCCGCTGACGTCCGCCACCAGTCCCGAGTAGTCAGCGCCCGCGCTGGCGAGTTTCGATCCGTAGTCGTTCAGATTCGCCGCAACCTGCTGCGCCGCGCGGTTGACGGCCTCGCCGAGCATCGTGTCCTGGAAGGATGACGCCGTCATGTCGAGTGCGCCGGTGGCGTAGCCGCTCGCGGCCACCGCCGCCTGGCTCGATTCGCCGCTGCCCGATGCCGCGGTCAATATCTCTCCGGTGCCGGTGTCGACCATGCGGGCAGTCATCCCGACCGTGGCCTTGGTGTTGACCCGCTTCCCGGCGCCGAGCACCCCGCGCGTGAGCCGCCCGAGCGAGCCCGAGCCGACCGCCACCGCCGACTCCTCCAGGCCGAACTGGGTGACCGAACCGATGATGACGGCCTGGACGCCGAGCACCCGGCCAATCGCGGCGGCACTCTTGGCATCGGCGCGGTTGCTGTTCGAGAAGTTCTGCTCTTTCAGCACCTGGTCGAGCGCGCGCCGTTCGATGACGAAATACGTTCCGCCCTTGAGCAGCTCCTTGACCAGCACGTCGGCCAGGCCGGCCCCGACGTCCTGGTTCGAGCCAAGCGACGCCTTCGCAGATGCCTCGACAGCCGAATCGTCAAAGCTGAGGACGGCGACTCGTTTCTTCTGCTGCGCTGACGCATCGGTGACGAGGACAAGGACCAGAAGACAGATGAACAAAACAATTCGAGGCATGGGGTTGCACCTCCTAATGAGTATTCGTGTTCGTGTCCGCATGCCGGTCACCGGTTGAGAAATTGCTCGAGCGCGTCGAGATGTGTGCGGGCGAGGTCCAGATATCTCCTGGCCCCGGAGGCATCCTTCTCCGCGATCGCCTCCTTGCTCCGTGCAAGGTTCGCCCGGAGGCTCCGCTGGTGCGTCACCATGTCCACGCGCGGCGCGTTCGGTTTCATGTCTTCCCAGAGCTGATTGAGCGCGTCGTCGATCGCGCCGCCGCGGATCGACAGGCTGTCGTAGTCGTCTCTTACCCCGTTCAATGCGCTGGACGCCTCGACGGTGGCCGGCGTCGGCTCCGCAGCGCCGACCGTAGGCCTGACGTCCCGGACGGTCGGCTTGTTCGTCGATGCGGTTGTTGAACGGGTCCCGGTTCCCCTGGTTGCCGGGAACAGCTCGACCGGACGAGATGGAGCCGCCTCGACCTGTTGCGGCGGTTCCCGAACGGCCGGCGGCGACGAATTCTGAACCGGCACCGGTGCGGACCCAATTTGTCGGCGGCCGGGTTCAACCTGCAGCGGGCGCTCGCCGGAGAACCACCAGATGGCCATACCGCTCAACGCCACGACGAGGGCCAGTCCTGAAGCGACATACGCTAGGGGAAACGACCGGCGGTCCGGAACCGAACGGCGCCCGGACGATTCGTGAGAAACAGGCGTGGCTGTCGGAGTGTCCCCCAGGTCGCGCGCGAGCCGGTCCATGTGGTCGTCCCAGCGGCCCTGCCAGGCGTCGAGCCAGTGCGTGCCCGAGATGAAGAGCTCGAGCCCGGGCGACGGCAGGACCTCTTCGATCCGGACCGGGAAGACCGGCTTCTGCTTCGAGACGGCGCGTTCGATCTCCCGGCGCACGAACACCGAGGCATTCGCCGCTTCGGACAATACCAGGACAACTGCAGCGGAGTGTTCGAGACCGCGGATGATCTCGTCGGCGTATTCGCGCCCGGCGCGCACGTCGCGAGGCGCAATCCAGCACACGAGGCCGTGTGCTTCCAGGCTTGCGCAGATGTCGTCGGCCTTGTCGCGATTCTCGGAGGCGTAGCTGACGAAGGCCGAGTACTCGCCGGACGGTTTCATGTTCTTGGCGCCGCGTACACGCAAGTCGGGCCGCGTGCGTGGCGGAGTATACCCCGGTCCATCCGTGCATTTGCGTGCAACGGCCCGCCCCTTCGTGCCCGGAAGAGGGTCTGCCTTTTTGTGTTACCGTCTCAAGACTTTTTCAGCGGCCAGCAGCCATGCCCCTGACGTTCAAGGCATTTCTCAGTCACCGTTACCAATCGCCAGGCGTGAACAGCTATTTTCACCAGCTGTTCAGCGAGGTGGCGGAGCTGCAATTCGATGTCGATGCGGCCAAGGGCGCGACCAACATGACTCGTTTGGAACGCATGGTGCGCGACACGGACGCGTTCGTCGGCATCTACCCCTATGACAGCGAGGGCATCGAGCAGCCCACTCGGCAGCAGTTACTCGAGGCAAGCCGGTACTTCCGGCTCGAGCTCGATCTCGCCGCGCGCGCGCGAACACCCTCGATCGTCTTCGTGGACCGGCGCTATGGCCCGGTCATCGGTCAGCCACCGGCCATGTTCGTCTGCCAGTTCGATCACCAGGAAGTGACCGGACGTGGCGGGTCGCCGAACCGCGAGCGGTTTCGCAGCATGTTCCAGCGGTTCTGTGAAAACGTCGAAGCGTCGATGCAGGACCGAGCGAACGCGTCCATCGTCGGTGACCTTGTGTGTCGGGTTCGTGCTGCCCGCAGACGCATACCCACCGACCGTCGTAGGCGAGCTCGAGTCGCTGGCCCGGGTCGCGAATATCGAAGTCGAGCGGCTGCCGTGGCCGCCCGGGCTCGACGGCCGGATGGTGAGCCGCCTGCAGTCGTTCGACTGGATTGTGACGGATGTCGGCGCGACGGCCGCGAATACGGGCATCGCCGCGTTTCTCCACGGGCAGTGCATCCCGACGGTGCGCCTCTCGTCTCAGGGGGAGTCGGCCGACCCTGCTGGGGCTACGACATTGCCGCCGTCACCGCTGGAGACGAGCCTGTATGGGGCCCATGAGGTCGGCTATCTCAAAGACATCGTGCGCTGGACGACGCCCGCGGAGTTGATTGCCGCATTCGAGAAGCGCCTGGCGCGCATTCTTCAGGAGAGCCGCCGGATCGGCTCCATCCAGGAAGGGCGCGAATACTTTCTCGAGGCCGCGCGGCGCAAGGAAACTGTGTTCGTCAGCTATAGCGGCCAGGACGAAGCACCGGTGGCGCCCATCGTCGCCGCGCTTCGCCGCCGCTTTCAGGCGGTCTTCGACTACCGGGATGGCGGGGAGTCGATCGAGCCAGGTCGTCCCTGGATGGACGAGATCTTCACCAAGCTCGATCGAAGCGCGGCGGCGGTGCTGATCTTGTCGTCGGGGTACCTGGCTTCAGGCAACTGCGCGCACGAAGCGCGCAGTATCATGGCGGCGCGGGACGCGGCGAAGCTCACGCTGGTGCCGATCAAGCTGACGCGCGAGGAGCTGAAACTGCCATCTTTCCTCACGGATATCCAGTACCTGCGCGCGTGGGAATACTCGGACCCCGAGGCCATCGTCGATCGCATCATCAAGGTGCTGCCATAACCTAGCCCGCGTGTGCCAGCAGATTGGCATCGCGGACGAGCACCCAGCGCCCGTCCGGCTCCTTGCGCAGGATCGTGAGCGTATAGCCCGACCGACGGACCGGCGGCGCGCCTTCGCGGGTCATCGTCAAATCGATGTGATTTCGGAGGAATGCCCAGCTCCCCAGCACCCGGATTTCCTGGATCTCGGCCCGGCCGTCAATGTGTGCGCCCTTCATCGCCTGCGAGTCGGCGGCGAAGGTGTCCTTGCCAAACGGTTCCCGCCCCGGAACCATGAAGATCACGTCGTCGGCCATCAGGCTGAGGACCGTGGGCAGGTCGCCGGCCTTGCTGGCGGCCATCCATGTATCAACCAGCGTGCGAATCGCGCGTTCGTCGTCGGTCATAGTGGTCATGAAAGCATGTCACTATTCGGTTATCGATGACTTATCAGCCGCGGCCAATCGATACCAGCACAGTCGAGCTGAGCGACGAGATCGAACATCTGGTCGAGCGGCTCTCAGAGAGCATCCACGACAACTGGGCGCAGCGGCGCCTCCGGGAAGGCTGGAGACACGGGCCGGCCCGCGATGACGTCTCGAAGACACACCCGGACCTGGTGCCGTATGCAGCGCTGCCTGAGGCGGAAAAAGAGTACGACCGCACAACTGTTCGCGAGACAGTCAAAGGGATTCTGGCGCTCGGCTTCGAGATCCGCGGCAAGCCGAGTACCCGTGCCATCCTGACTGACCCGGCTACGCTGACACGCTCGCCTCGAGATGCCGGGGCTGGATCTGCCAGTGGCGCTGCGGCTCGCGCTCCATCTGCTCCTGCAAGCGCACGAGCCGCGACTGCAGACCCCGCATGATGGCGGCCCCCTCGGGATCGAGCGCGACATGGCTGGCGTCGTTCATCAGCCGGTTGGTCGCCGACGAGATGAGCAGTTCGAAGTTGATCACCGCCTGGACCTGCCCGACCGACTCGCCGCGGCCGTCCTCGCGAACGGTTGCCGGCAGGAACATGGCGTAGTTCCACATGGTGTTGTCTTCGTGCTCCGCCGACACCGAATACATGTACAGCGCGCACAGCCTGGTCAGCGACGCCCGGGTCAGCTCAGGGGTGTACCGAGCCGATGCCTTTCACGATCTGCCGGTTCAGCGCGTCGAACCACGCACGCACCGCGGCGTCCTGTGCCAGCGACACCTCGTCGGGGTAGTAATGGGCGATGTACTCGCCCGCATACGACACGAACAGATCGAAGTACCGTGACGCCTGGGTGAGGTGCGGGTACTCGAGGTCGGCACCAATCTCCCGCCGCGATGTATCCACCCGCGGATCCAGGCGCTGGATGTCGAAATACTTTGCCCCGTCGTCGTAGTAACGCAGGATCGTGTCGTAGGAAAAGCTGAAGCCGGTGACGTCGAACCCGTTCCGCCGCAGCGTCAGATGGGTGTGGTAGTTCGTGGAAATCGTGTCGGCCATGTGCGGGGCCATCAGCCGTCTCAGCGGATGCGCCGAGGGCAACTGGTGGGTGGCGACGGCGAACGGCGCGACACCGCCGACGTGGTACTGCATGCCGTGGCGCCAGACCGTGGTGTGGGTGGCCAGCGAACACAGCGCGATGCGTTCAGCGAGCGGCCAGCGTGTGTCGCCCGGCGTCACCAGCGTGCCGTTGTGCTCCACGCCCGTCACGGCGACCGATGTATCGCGATCCTCGTACCGGATCCGGCAGCCCAGCCGGCTCAGGCCCTCTCGCACCGGATAGCCACGCAGGTAGTCCAGGTCGATCAGGTACTCGCGGCGCCCGTTTCGCTCGAGCAGCTTGGCATACGGTCCCCCCACTGCCAGCACGTCGAGCAGCCGTCCGCGCTGCTGCGCCTCCACCAGGTCGGCATGCCACACCGGGGGCGACCGCACGAGACGGAACAGCCAGGGATATCCGTGCCTGGCGCGTTCGCGCGGATCGCGTGACGCCTCCGGCTGGTAGGTCGACACCACTGGATAGAGATCCTGCAGCGCGTGAATGGCCTGCACGGTGATGGCTCCGGGCAGCGACATCTCCTCTCGCGGCACATCGGAAGGAACCACCAGCGTCGGGCTCTGGAAATCGGGATACGTTTCCGGCGCCGGGATCAGGCGAATGGGCACGTCGGGCGCCGGCACCGGCACCCGGCGCGGCCAGAGCCGCATAACGACGATGAAGGACCAGACGGCGGCCCAGACCTGCTGCCGGAAGAACCACGCCACGCGCTGCATCCGCGGCCGGTCTCGCAGCACCGCCGCGCGAAGCGTAGACAGCCACTCCAGGACGCGCCGCAGCCGGCGAGCGAGGTCGAGACTGTCTCCGGTCAGAGCCGCCGTGATCGAGGTTGCTGCTCCCTGCAGGAACGACGGCGCCCAGCGCCGCGGCGTCAGCAGCACGTCCACGAATGCGGGCAGCCGCATCACCCACGGAAATCGTTCCTGGATCGATTGAATCGTCACACGCGACCTACACGCCAACTCCGGGGCCCGCGCGGTCGCGGGATGCAAATGAAGGCGGGCGAATTCTATATCGGGTCGCTGAAGACCGGTTCGAACTCATAGATTCCGCCGTCCGCCATCAGCGCCAGGAAAAGATGGCCGCCACGCATGACGTACGAGCGGATGAAACTCCACTGCTTGACGATCTGATCGTGTAGCGACCCTGCCGGGCAGTTCACGCGCGTGAGCGCGAGCGGGCCGAACTGCAGCTGACCCGGGCCGGATGACGTCCAGGTCCCTCGTCCCCGATTGCAATCGACGCGTGCGGTCAGCTGGCCATTGGCGCCGAATTCAATGGCGTACTTCGCGCGGTCGTCGGGTGTCAGTGTCGTCCCGTCGCCTCCTTGAAAGTGGACGAGGTGCCACGAGGTACCGGCCAGGCCGGGTGCAACTGGCGGCAGCGAGCCCGGAGCGCGCGCCGTCCCACTCGTATTCAGGCACGCCGCGGTCGCAGCAATCAGGCCGAGGCACAGCGAGAGCGAAGAGTGGGTCATATATTTCGTTCACGCCAACCACGACGTGCACGACGAACACGACGTTCTTGAAGCTTGTTCGCGGTCGTCGTGGCCGTCGTGCCGTCGTGGTTTGAATATCCGACCTTGCGCCAGCGCGACCCAGGGATAAGTTATGCCTCGAGTTCGTTCTTCAGCGCCTTCATTCGCGCCCCGAGGTCGTGCAGCTCGTCGTGGCTCAGCACGTCGCGCGCGATCCGGAACATCTCGCGTTCCTCCTCCTTGATGTGATGCTCGATGTTCTCCTTCAGCACCTTGAACTTCGCGCCCCACTGCTCGTCGTCCCGGGCCAGTTTCTGCAGTTCCTTGACGACCAGGTCCGCCACGTGGTGCTCCTGGTATCCTTCGAGGACGATCTCGTGGGCCTCCGGGTGGGGTTTGAGCGCCGGGTAGAGAATCCTCTCCTCAATCACCTCGTGGACGTTCAGCGTCGCGGTCAAGGCGTCGAGCACCTGGGCGCGGCGCTTCACACCACGCTCGGTCGTTTCCTCCCCCTTCTTCAGCAGATCTTCGAAGCGGCGATGGTCGGTCTCGAGGAGGACGATCGGGTCGGTTTCGTCCTGGGCCCACGGCAACCGGCGGGTAATCGCCGCGACGGCGCTGGCGGCGGCGCCGCGCACCAGTGTGGCCGCCACGGCAAGGCGCGAGGGCTTCCGTGCCGGCGTCTTGCGTTTCGAAGCGGTCTTGCGTTTTGGAGCGCGCTTACGTGTTGACGCGGCCTTCCGTTTCGGCGCCTTCCTGCCGGCGGCCGCGCGCTTCGCGCCGGTGCTCTTCCTGGGACTGCTTTTTTTCGGACCGCGTTTCCTGCCCGCCACTCGTTTGGCCACGCTAACCCCTCCACTGGCATTGTCCGATCTTTCCTGCCAGCGTGAAACGCGGCCGGCGCGTCAGCTCATGCCCACTGGTTCCGCGCACATTTCTGAACCGCCTCGACCAGCGCGTCCGGATCGATCGGCTTTCTGAGAATGCAGGAGAACTGGCTGGGGTTGAGATCGCTGGTGTCGGTGCCGGTGACGACAATCACCGGGATGTCCTGGGTGGTCGTGTGGGCCTTGAGTTCCCGCGACACGGCCCGACCGCTCAGGCGCGGGAGCGCCAGATCCAGGACGACTGCGCGCGGCTTTCCACTGTCGATGAGCCGCAACGCATCCACACCGTCTTCGACGCCCACCACGGCGTAGCCCGCCGCGCGCAGGGCCGAGCGATAGAGTTCCCGGAGGGCGGCATCATCCTCAACGACGAGAACATAGCGTTCCCACGATGGCTGCGGCACGCTGGAATTGTAGGCGGTAAGAAATCGGAACCTACCTCAGCGGTGAAACCTATTTTCTCAAAACCGCGCAACCCTGGGCATTTCAGGGCGGGACTTACCGTACCGGCGGCGGCTCGGCGTAAGGCCCCGTCGCGGGCAAGCCGGGGCCGCCGCCGCCGTCCCAATCCCTCTCGATGCCGTGGCCCCGCGCGGCATCGCCGTGCATCGGCGTCACGAATCCCAGCAGGCACCCGGACGAACCGTCCTTGAGCAGGTGACACCGCACCTTGATGCGGTCGCCTGGCCTGACGTCGTTCTGCTTGATGCCGGCCTTCTCGAGACCGCCGGGCCCGGTGCCCTCGAGCGCCCAGGTCGTCGTCTGCCCTTTCGCGTCGCTGGCGTCGAGGTAGATCCAGGAGTGCGGCACGAGTCGATGCACCTCGGTGACCGTCCCCTCGAGCGTCGTCCATTTCGCGACGTCGTAGTTGTTGTGGGAATGGTGGGCCGAGACGGGCAGCACCGCGAACGCGGCGCACGCCACCGCAAGACATTGGGATTTCAGCATGTTCTGCCCTCCCGTGTGAAAAACCACGACGGCACGATGGCCACGACGTGGAACACGATTTCGTGTCGTCGTGTTCGTCGTGGTTCATACGACTTACCTCGCGCGCGGCGGTGGCGGCGCGGGGAACTTCCATTCGTCCGAGTACGTCGGCGAGTAGTAGTTCCGATAGCGAATGCTGTTGCCCTGGTCGTCGAGAAACATCAGCGACTGCTGAAACAGGCCGGGCGCTGGGGCCCCTCGCGCCACGGTGCCCTCGAGGATATAGAGACGCGTGCCGTGCATGTTCACGGTCGCGAACGTACGCGACTCGTCCCGGTTGAGCAGCTGCAGTTGATGCCCGGCGACGAGGTCCGCGGCATACCAGCCGTAAAACGTCAGCTTGGCGTCTCTCTCCAGAAACTGCCGGGTGGCCCACACGACGGCGCCCGCCACGTCGTTGCGCCAGGAGTTCATGCAGGCGTCACCCTCACCTTTCGCCTGCTGACACCGCAGGGATCGTTCCGTGTGCAGCTTCTCTGCGTCCTTGTAGTCGACGACGGTCATGGAATAGCGTCCTCGCGCGTTCTCGACGCTGTAGACGCGTGCCGGCAGCGGAATGTCGTGTTCCGAGGTCCACGTGGTCGCCCGGACGTTCGGTTCGCCGGGAAAGTTGACCGCGAAGAAATCCGTCGGACTGCTGTACTGGATGAACGCCTGGGCGAACGAACTTGCGGCTGCCGCCAGCACAAGTGCGGCGGTCGTCGAGATGCACGCCAGAACGGGAGTCTGCATCTGACACTCCTTCCCGGGTGGGCCACATCATTGACCCTCACTCCGCGCGTGTCAACGACGAATAGACGAGCGCTCGTTCGGGCGCTTGCGTTCCCATGTAGTGTCCGGCGTTAGCCGGACCTCACTTCGGGGGAGGTTCCTCGGGTCCGCCTGAAGGCGGACACTACGACGACGTACTTCAACCACGACGGCACGATGGCCACGAGCCAACGTGTCGCTGGCGTACGTGTTGTCCAGGCCCTAGCCGGCGTACGTGTTGTCCGGCCCTAGCGCGGCGTCCGCGTAGGGTCCGGCTCTAGCCGGCGTACATCGTCAGGTGTCCGGCTTTAGCCGGACCTCATTGCGAGAGATTGCTTCGGGTCCGCCTGGAGGTGGACACTACGATGAGGTACTTCAAACCACGACGTCACGACGGCCACGAATTGAGCCACCAATTCGTGTGCGTCGTGAACGTCGTGTGATCGAATCACAGGGACTTGAGGTACTCGACGAGATCGGACTTCTGTGCCGCCGTCAGGTTGAGCCCGAACAGCGTGTCGTAGTGATTGACCACGGCCATGAGATCCGGCGCGCTCCCGTCGTGGAAATACGGCGGGTGCTGCAGAAGCCCTCGCAGCGGAGTCGTGCGGTACTTGCCGGTGGCCGACCTCGCGGCATACGCCGGCTCCATGCCGACCTCGGCTGGATCGTGCAGGAACGGGACGGTGCGTCCCCGGCCGCTCAGCACGTCGGTGAAGTTCGGCGACTGATGGCACGTGCCGCACCTGGCCTCGTTCCGGAACAGATCCTTGCCGCGAGCAGCGGCTCGGCGATTGAAACTGGCGTGCGCCGGCTTCGGGGTGCGCAGGCTCAATTGATAGTCGAGCAACGCGGCCAGCTTTGGTGTCACGAGATCCGGTGCCTGCTTGATGAACAAACCGATGCGCGGATCGCTGAAGTTGCCGCGGCCGCCCATCTGACCGACGCCCACGTAGCTGTTCCAGTACGAAATTGGGCCGTCACCAGTGAAGGTCTCAAAGCCCACGCCCTTCAGTCCGTAGATCGGCGGGATGACGATCGGCAGCGACGGAGTGTTGAGGGGAACGAGGTTGAAGCCGTCGAACGCGTGATGCCGCGGGTCGTACTTCCCCGCTCCCCAGCTCATGAATTCGGCTTTCGTCGCATCATCCAATGCCGGCGAGAGGGCAACGATGGCGCCGACGTTCAGATCTGTGTTCGCCCACCCATCGAGCCGTCGCCCGATCCCTGGCGCAAAGGAATCATCGACAGACGAATGGCACAGCGCGCAGGTTACCCCTACTCTCGTGAGCTGACCGGTGTCATTCACCGTCCCCTTCACGCCGACCACGGCATCCAGGCGCAGCAGCTCGACCGTGACGGTCGGATCCATAAGAAGCTCTGGCTTCGCCTGCAACGCGGCAATGACTTCGGCGGGCAGGGCATCGACATCGACCTTCAAGCCAACCGATAGCGCCGTTGCCGGATCGACGCTGGGAATGACTTCGTGCATTCGCAACACGTCGGTCCAGAACTGCTCGTCGCCAAAGGTATCGAAGCGGAATATCGCGCGACCGTCCCGGCCCTGAGTGGCTGGGGTGAATCCGGACACGGCAAACGCGACTGCGAGGACGAACACGACGGAGGCAGCGCTGATGAGTCGCATGTCTAACCACTCCCTTCAAAGGGGCGTCGGTGATTAGAGTGGCGGGGCGTTGAAAGGTGACGCCGACAGTCTCAGCGCGGGTTCGCTTTCGCTGTGGGCGGACCAATCGATGAGGTACGTGCCAGCGCTGCCTCGAGCTCCGGGCCAGCGGGCAAGGTCACCCGGAACGTATTCTCCAGGGCGGCTCGCAGTTCCGCCGCACTCGTCAGCAGCCGGCGTTCGGTCCCGCCGTGCACGTAATGGAGGGTCAACTCGTTGCCGCGAAGCGCGTAACGGCACCCGCGATCCGGTCGCGCGGCGACGAGCCCGGTGACGAAGTGCGAGGACGGATTGTGGCAGAGGTACCAATTGGCCATCTCGTAGTCGGCCAGAATCTGTTCCTGAAGATCGAACGCGTAGAGCGATCGCCAGCTGTCGCCGACCTTCGCTTGCATGACGAACCCGTCATTGCCGGCCGCGATCAGGCGAAACGCCTCGTGCGGCGTGTACTGCTCGATGTCCGTCTGCAGACGGAGCGGCGCGGTCAGCGTCAAGCCGCCAAACCCGACGTCCGCAATATGAGGACGGCCGTCGAGGTCCACCAGGAGCAGCATGTGAGTGCGGGGCCGGACCATGCCCTCGGGAACGTTCCACAACACCCGGGCGGCGAGTGGTCTGACCCGGAATCCAAGCTCCTCCAGGACGTGACTCAGCAACAAGTTGTGCTCGTAGCAGTAGCCGCCGCGCCCGTCACGCACGAGTTTCTGCTGGAGCGACGACGCATCGAGCCGAACCGGCCATCGCAGCAAGGGATTGAGGTTTTCGAACGGAATCGCTTGAGGGTGGTGCAGATGAATCGCCGCCAGCGTCTCCGCGGTCGCCGTGCGCGTGCCGCCGTAGCCGATGCGCGCGAAATAGGCGTCCAGGTCGATCGCGGGTGTCATGCCGGTCGTGCCTTACGGCTTTTGTCGGCGTCGAAATAGACGGATACTGCTGCCAACACGGAGGTCGCCATATGCGTCACGCGCTGATCTGCGCCTTGCTCGTGCTTCTCCCTGCCCGCGTTGCACTCGGACAGGAGTGGGTCGAGTTCACCAGCGTGGAAGACGGCTTCAGGATTGCCTTTCCGCTCCAGCCGCAGGTGCAGAACACGACGTATACCACGCAGTACGGCTACACACTGCAGGCCAGGGTATACAGCGTCACATCCGGGCCGCAGCGTTTCGCGGTCACCGTCGCCGACTTTCGCACCATCCAGCAGCAAGCCATCGCCCGGACCTGCCCGAAGGGACCCGATACCTGCCAGCGCCGGGCGCTGACGGCCGTGATCGGTGAGGGTGAATGGCGCAACGATGTCCGCGGCGCGATGCTGTATGCGCTGAATACGTTCATCAAACGCGAGGCGAAGATCACAAACATCACGGGAGACTGGCAGGACCTGGTGGACGGGATGATGGTGCAGCTGGCGAACGCCGACCAGTCGCGCACCTTTGCATCAATTTCCATGCACGACAATCGCCTTTATGTCGTCGAGGGCACCGCGCCGGTCAGCGGGTATCCGCCGCCGATCGCATTCCAGCAGAACTTCAGCTACGTGGACGGCCAGGGAAACGCGATTCGCTATCAGCGGATGTATTCGAACGCATACCACGGCCTGGGCGACTTCCCGGTACCGGCACGTGCGGGCCAGCCACAGAACTGATCCGGCTCACATCACGCGAGCACGCCGCATGACGGCTTCCGATTTCCTGCGGATGTCGCTGGCCACGGCAAATGGATCGCCCTGCTGAAATTGCGGCAGGAAGAGCTCGACCGAGAGCGCACCCGCGTATCCCTTGTCGGCGAGCCTCCGGAGAATCGTGTTCAACGGCGCGATGCCGTCGCCGGGAACGATCCTGGTCGTGTTGTCCAGCAGCTCGCGCGGCAGGTCGGGTACGTCCTGAAAGTGCACGTGGCCAATTTCGCGCGGGCGAATCAGATCGAGGTCCTCGAGCTTACTCGGCCCCGACCAGAAGTGGTAGAAATCGAGCAGCGGGGCCATGTTCGGATGCGCCGCGGCCCGCGTCATCCGCAGCAGCGTGGGCAGGCTGGCGATGAACGTCGATGCCCGCACCGCCTCCGCCATCATCGTCAGGCCGAACCCCTGGGCAATCTCCCCCAGTTCCTGCATGTTCCCGGCGCCCGCTTTGTAATCGTCCTCGGTGAACGTCTGGGCCGGCATCGTCGTCGTCGGCGAATAGATGCGCGTCAACCCGAGCGCCACGAACTGCTCACACCGCTTCCTGAACGCCTCGAGACCAGCAGCGCGATTGGGATTGGGCTCGAAGATGCCCGTGACGCCGCAGGCCCCCGAGACGGCCGTCAGCCCGTTGTCGGTGAGGACGCGCCTGGCCGCCGGCAGCGAATCACCTTTTAGAAATCCATCCAGCAGCGTGTTCGTGATCTCGACGTTCCTGATGCCAGCCTTCGCCCACCCTTCGAGCGACCCGCGATAGCCCGCCCCCGCGGAGGTGTTCTGATGAATCGCGAGCGTCATGCCGGCGGCAGACGCTGCGCGGGCGGCCATCAGCGCCAGCGGCGTGAGCAGCAACGATCGTCGTGACAGCATGAGCGGATTCTATCGAAAACCCGGACGGACGTTCCCGCCCTGCTTGCGCAGCAGCTCGCCCAGGAGCGATCGGTGGCATCGCGATGGGTTCTCGCAATAACAGCAGACTGAGAAATTCGCCTGCTTCGACAGACCTGCGAGCATCGCGATCAGGCGCTCTGCCTCGGGACGACGCATTTCGTTGAGATAGCGCCGCGTGAAGGCCGCCCATCGCGCGTCGGTCCACGGTTTCGCCTGCGCGTACGACACCAGCGTGGCGCTTGGCGATAGCTCCGGAACCCACACGTCGAAGTAGTTCAGCCTGCCGTAGTCCTGTTTCTTCACACCACGCGGCAGCAGCCGCACCGTGCCGAGCCGCAGCCCCTCACTCCGATCTTTGGTCGTTCCCAGCCGCACCACCCGAATCGCCATCGACACAGGTTAGCGGAAACTGCGTTCTTCGGCGCTGTTACAATCCCGGAGATCCCCTGACGGGCCATAGCTCATGGAATGGCGGCTGATGGCAATCGTCGTCGCATTCATGACCGCCGGGTGCGGCGATGGCGACGAGCAGTCGCCGACTCAACCAGATGCCACAACGACGACTGTGCGCATCGTCTTCATGGGCCCGACCGCGCGGCGAACCGATCTCCCGCTCTCGGCGCAGGCATGCGTCAACGGTGTCGGCGCGACGCACACGCATCCGAGTTGGCGCAGCTTCGCTGGAATACCGCTCCAGGCTGTGCCCCCCAACCGATACGAGATCACGTTCACTGACGTGCCGGTCGACACGCGCGTGTCGTTTCGCGTCAACGATCAGAACTCATGCGACGAGAATCCCACCGGAGCGGTGACGCGGAACATTTTCGTGAACGACGTCCGGCTGACGCAGAACGCGACGACGCCGGGGAACGGCGACGAGCCTGGCTTTGCGTTCACGGTCTCAGCAAACGGGACAGTCCGGCAGTGAGAGGTCCGGCTAAAGCCGGACACTACGACGCTCTGATATCAAGAGTTCGCGCCGTCGTGACGTCGTGCCGTCGTGGTTGGGATCGTGATCCGTAGTGTCCGCCTTCACCCCTCGACGTTGCTCGGGGTGCCCTGAGCGAAGTCGAAGGGCAGGCGGACCTTGAACACGCGTCGCTATTCCTCGGCTGTGGCGGCCGCCATCTTCACGGCCTTGAGGATCTCTGGATAGGACGCGCAGCGGCAGAGATTGCCGGACAAGTAGTGGCGGATGTGATCGTCGGTGGGATGCGGTTCCTGCTCGAGCAGCGCCTTCGCCATCAGGACGAAGCCAGGTGTGCAGAAGCCGCACTGAAACCCGCCCTCTGAGACAAAGGCCTGCTGCACCGGATGCAGGGTGCCGTTCCCGGCCAGCCCCTCGATGGTGACGACCTCCGCACCGTCGACGAATGCGGCCAGGTACAGGCATCCCGACACGGCGGTGCCGTCAACCATCACCGTGCAGCAGCCACACAGTCCCTGTCCGCAGCTCTCCCGCGCGCCGAACAACGCGAACTCGCGCTGTAAGACGTCAACCACCGTGTCATAGACCGCAATCCCGGCGGCGACCGGCCGGCCGTTGAGCGTGAAGCGGATCGTCCGGCGAGAGTCCTCTGTCATCACTCGTCCTCGATGGGGCGGCCTTCCGCCTCACGAATGGCGCGCAGCACGCGCTCAGGCGTCAGTGGCAGATCGGTCACCACGATCCCGAGCGCGTCGTAGAGCGCGTTGGCAATCGCCGGTGCCGGGCTGAAGACACCGGTTTCGCCAACGCCTTTCGCCCCGTACGGACCCTGGCTGTGCGGCACCTCGACGTACGCGGCCGAGATGTCGGCGGGCAGATCCATGAAGCCCGGGATCTTGTAGTCGGCCAGGCTGGCATTCACCACCTGGCCGTCGCTGAAGACCATCTCTTCGAACAGCGTGAACCCGAGCTGCATGATGGCGGCGCCGGTGAGCTGGAGATCGACCGATGCCGGATTGATCGCACGCCCGACATCCGCCACGTTCACCAGCTTCGTTACCTCGATGCGCCCCGTCTCGGTGTCCACGGCGATCTCGGCGCCGGCGCCGCCGAGCATCCAGAAGGGCGTCACGTCCGGCGACTGGCCGGTGGCGGGATCCGGCTTCTTGTAGGAGGGCGCGTACGATCCGACGCCGACAATGGTGCCCGCTTGCATCGCGAAGCGCGCGAGCATGATCTCGCGCAGCGTCATGCGGACGCCGCGGCTCGACACCACCTCGGCGTGCACGCACTCGAGCTCGGAGACGTCGGTTGCGAGGCTCGTGGCCGCGATGCACAGCACCTGGCGCCGTACGTCCTCGGCAGCCGCCTTCACCGCGTTGCCCATGTGGAACGTGGACCGCGATCCCAGCGTGGCCATGTCGTACGGCGTGACATCTGTGTCTGGCCTGACGACGCGAACGGATGCGGTCGGAATGCCGAGCACCTCCGAGACGATCTGCGCCATCGCCGTGTCCGACGCCTGGCCCATGTCGACGGTGCCGCACTGCAGCGCGCAGCTGCCATCGCCATACAGCAGCACCATGGCCACCGAGGTCGTCGGCGAGATGCACGCCTTGAGGCCAATCGCCACGCCGCGGCCGTAACGGATGGTGCCGGACCCACGGTCGAACGGGCGGTGCCAGTCCATCCGCTGCTCCAGCAAATCCAGCACCGCGTCGATCTCCAGGTCGGAGACGATCGTGCCCGTCGCATGCGGACGCCCCTTGCGAAGGGCATTGCGGCGACGGAACTCGATCGGGTCGATGCCGAGCGCCCTGGCAATGATGTCGGCCTGCCGCTCGTACGCCCACACCAGTTGCGAGATGCCGAAGCCGCGCAGCGCGCCGGCAGGCGGCTCGTTGGTGTAGACGGCGTAGTTATCGAGCGCGACGTGCTCGATGTCGTAAGGGCCGGCGGCGGTAAAGCCGGACTTCTGCGTCACCCGGGGCCCGATATCTGCGTAGGCGCCGCCGTTCCAGTAGGTCTCGACTTCGCGGGCGATCATCCGGCCGTCGCTCGTGACGCCGGTCTTGATGCGCACGGTCGCTCCATGCTTCGTGATGGTGTAGAACTGCTCGTCCATCGACAGGGCGATGCGCACCGGCCGGCGGACGAGGAGCGCGCAGACGGCCACCAGCGCCTCGAGCTTGATGTAGAGCTTCGCGCCGAAGCCGCCCCCGAGGTGCGCCGTGCGGACGCGCACGCGATTCTCGGCCCAGCCGAGCAGACGACTGACCTCGGCGCGGACAAACGACGGACTCTGCGACGCCGTGTGGACGGTCAGGCCGTCGGCGCCGTGCGGTTCGGCGAGCGACACCATCGGCTCGAACGTCGCATGGATCACCTTGCCGGTCCTGAACGTGTGCTCGAACACGTGATCGGCCTGCGCGAATCCCTTCACCACATCGCCCCGGCGCACGCGCGCGTCGAGCGCGACGTTCGTGCCGGATCGGCCGCCCAGGTGCTTGAGATCGGTGAACATGCCCGCCGGCTTCAGCACGTCATGAATGACTGGCGCGTCGGGCCGCGCCGCCGCCACCTCGTCGAACACCGGATCGATCGGGTCGTACTCGACCTGGATCAGGTCCGCCGCTTCTTCAGCGATGTGCGGCTCTGACGCCAGCACGACAGCGACCGGCTCGCCGACGTAGCGGACTTTCTGGTGCGCGAGAATCGGCTGGTCGTGAAACGCAGGACCGTAATAGGGGTTCGGTGCGATCGTCAGCACCTCATCGATGGTGACGACGGCGTGCACGCCGTGGAGCGCGAGCGCAGCGCCAGCATCGATCCGCAGAATGCGGGCGTGGGCGACGGTACTGCGGTGAATCTTGCCGTGGAGCATGCCCGGGAGACGCAGGTGATGGATGTACTCGGCGGTGCCCGTCACCTTGGCGTGCCCTTCGAGGCGTCGGACGGATTGACCGACGCTCATGCCGTCCCCCCTTCGCGGAAGCCTGCCATGCGCTGCTCAGGGCCCGGCGCGTATGCACCCGCACCATCTCGCGCTTGTAAGCGGCGCTGCCGCGGATGTCGGAGAGCGGCTCGATCTCCCGGGCGGCCGCATCTGCCGCCGCTGCAAACGTCTCCGGAGTCGTAGCGGCGCCGGTCAACGCCGATTCAGCGCCCGCGACACGACCGGGCCGCTCGGTGGCTGCGCTGACCGCCACACGCGATTCGGTGATGCGATCTCCTTCCGTTCGGTACCAGACGGCCACCCCGACCGACGGCCAGTCGTCAGCCGACAGCGCCGAGAACTTCGCGTACCACGTATGCACGCCCCGCGGCTGCGGTGGAATCTCGATGTGCGTGATCAGCTCGTCGCGTTCAACCGCCGACTGGTAGTAGCCGACGAACAAGTCGGCAAGGTTAATCCAGCGTTCGCCGCGGCGGCTCGCCGCGCGCACGCGCGCGCCAAGGGTCAGGAGAATCGGCGGCAGATCCATGTGCGGATCACCGTGGGCGAGGTGTCCGCCGAGCGTCGCCACGTTCCGGATTCGCACGTTCGACAGCGTCCGCAGCGCGCGATGCACCACCGGAACCACCGAGGCGATCTCCGGCGACCGTTCGAGCTCCGTCAGCGTCGTCATCGCGCCAATGGCGAGACCGCCGCGGCCGTCAGCGCGCACGCCGCGCAGTGCGCCGTTCAGCCGGCGAAGGCTGACCAACCGCACGGGCTGGAACAGGCGCGCCTTCATCATCAGCATCAGCGCCGTTCCTCCGGCGATCGCCCGCACCCGGGCGTCTTCCGGATCGAGGAAGGCAACGGCCTCCTCGATGGTTGCCGGCTCGACCAGCTCGAAATGCTTCATGTAGACGACTCCGCGCCTCCCCGTTCGATCTCGGCCTTCAGGTTGTCGCCGAACTGGCGCGCCATCCTCGCGCTGGTCGCGCGGAGGACCGGCTGGCCAAGACTCCCGAGCTTGCCGGTGAGCCCCACCTGGGTTGCGTAGCGGACGATGGTGCGGCGATCGGGCGTCTCCGCGAGATCCAGGCGGGCGGTGGCGACGACATGACCGGAGAGGCCGACGGCATCGCCGGTGATCGTCGCTTCGAGCGTCGCCGGCGGCTCGGCCTTCGCTACGTCGACGATGACCTTGAAACTCAGGGTCATGAACGCGACCTGGCTGGTGAGCACGGCGGTGTAGCGATCGGGAACCACCTCGCGCACATCGGTGCAGCCCGGGATGCAGCGCGCGAGCCGCATCGGGTCGCGGACGATCGCGAAGACCGTCGGGCGGTCCACGGCAACGGTGATCTCTCCGGACGTCTCGAGCGACATCGCTTAGGCAGGCAGCGGCTTGCCGACGGTTTCTGGCAGGAACGGCGCGGCGGCAATCCCGACGATGTAGATGAGCGCGAGGACCATGGCAGCCTGGCCGTACCCGCCGAACTGCACGATCATCGTGCCCGCCAGTAGCGGCCCGAGAAAAGCGATGAACCGTGGTCCGTTGAAGGCAAAGGCGAGCGCCGTCGCGCGCATGCGCGTCGGATAGAGTTCGGGAAGCCAGGCCGGCATCCAGCTGAACTGCCCGTTGCTGAACACCGCGTTCACGCACGCCAGCAGTAACAGGAGCATCGGGTCGCGCGTCCAGAAGAACAGTACCTGGCGTCAGCAGCAACGCGCAGATGAAGAACAGGATGGTCACCGGCTTACGTCCGTACTTGTCGGCCAGAAAGCCCAGGCTGATGTATCCGGCCACGGCGCCGAAGGTGTACGCCATCCCGGCATAGCTGGTCCACTGCGCCGCGTTCAGTCCCGCGGCGGCGGCGACGCCGCCGACAAACGGCGGCACCCAGGTGGAGATGCCCCAGAAGCCCATCGTGCTGGCCAGCGACATCAGGAACACGATGATCGTCTGCCGCCGCATTCCGCGATCGGCAAACAGGTCGAACAAGGTGAAGCGGGCCTGTTCCGAGCGGCGGCGCGCGGCGGCCTTTTGCCACACCTCCGACTCCGGGATCGCCCGGCGAATCCAGAGCGTCAGGAGCGCCGGCACGATGCCGAGCAGGTACATGTAGCGCCACGCGTCTGGACCGAGCCGACCGACAAACAGCCAGACCAGCGACGCCATGAAGAAGCCGATGCCGAGACCGCACTGCATCAGCCCGGCCCCCTTGCCGCGCGCGCGATCAGGCCACAGCTCCGCGACCATCGACGACCCCGTCGCCCACTCGGATCCGACCGCGACGCCGACGAGAAACCGCAGCAGCGCAAAGGAGATCCAGTTGAAGGAGAACGCGCTGAGGCCGGTCGTCAGCGAATACGCGAGCACGGCGATGATCATCATCCGCTTGCGCCCGATGTAATCGGCGAGAATGCCGCCGATCATCCCGCCGACGCCCCATCCGAACAGCGTGATGGCGATGACGGTGCCGGCGTAAGCCGGAATCTGCGGATGCAGCTCTGGCGGCAGCAGCTGCTGCATCGCCACGCCGACCGTCAGGATCAGGCCGTAGGTTTCAAACCCATCGAACAGCCAGCCCAGGTTCGAGGCGACAAGCGTGTTCCACTGCACCCGGTTCAGCGTGCGGTACCAGGGGACTGACGAGGCGACGTCTCCCGTCGCTGCAACGACACCAGAGCGGTTCATGAGGACAGGGAAGGCAGTTTATCAGGCAGACGCCAGAGGCCGCACATCGTCAAGATGACGTGTGGAATCCCGGTTGCAGTGGGTTGGCATACACAATCGGACAAGAGGAGGTTCGCCATGGCTCAGGTGCTGACAGGACAGAAGATCGCCGCTCTGGTCGCCAATGGCTTCGAGCAAGTCGAGCTGACCGATCCGCGACACGCGCTCGAAGCGGCGGGCGCGACGGTTCACGTCGTCTCCCCCGAAGCCGCAACGGTGCGCGGATGGAACCATACGGAATGGGGCGACTCGGTGAAGGTGGACTGTCCCCTCGATCAGGCACGCGCCGAGGATTACGATGCGCTGCTCCTGCCGGGAGGCGTCATGAATCCGGACCAGCTGCGTATGAACCCCGCAGCCGTGCAGTTCGTGAAACAGTTCTTCGATGACGGCAAACCAATCGCCGCGATCTGCCACGGGCCGTGGACGCTGGTGGAGGCCGACGTCGTCCGTGGACTGCGCATGACGTCATATCCCTCAGTGAAGACTGACCTCGTGAATGCGGGCGCGCACTGGGTCGACGAGGAAGTCGTGGTCGATCGCGGCATCGTATCGTCGCGAAGGCCGGACGACCTGCCCGCGTTCAATCTCAAGATGATCGAGGAGTTCGAGGAAGGGCAACACGGCTTGGGCGCTCGCCAACCGGCCAGCACCCACGCCTAGAGCGGCTTCCATTTGTATGTAGTGTCCGGCTTTAGCCGGACCGGCTTGGTCCGCCTGCCCTTCGACTTCGCTCAGGGCACCCCGAGCAACGTCGAGGGGTGAAGGCGGACACTACGTCGTTGTGAAATGCGCAATAGCTTTGTCCTCGTTGGAGATCAGGCGCGTGTCCTGGTGTGCGGTTACGACAACCCCACCGCGCGCGGCTGCTGCCGATTTGCCGGACGCGATGGTCGCTGCAGCGACACGCCCCCGGCGATCCACGCGGACCTAGTCCGCTGTTTATCGGACTTCGCTCGGATCGAACGAGCAGGAACGACCTTTGAAGCATTTCATGGAAACGTGCTGTGGCCTGCTCCAAAGCGCGGCGAACGTGTGAGGCTGGCGTGCGGATGCGCCGCTACCGTGATGCTGCCGATGCCGATCGTGTTCATCTATCGAGTTGCGATAGACGACGCCGCCCCGGACTGCCGGCACTCCCATCGGCACGGGGGGAAGTGCTTCGTCCGTCTCGAGAGGTTGAAGTCACGCGCCTGAACGGCTCGTCGGGGCGGCCTTCTTGATCGTGAAGGCTTTCCCACACGCCAAGCAGAAGTAGATCTCGCTTAACAGCGTTGCGGCGGTTCGGACGATGTGTTGACCGCTGCACGTGGGACACGCGGCTTTCTGATCGGACAAATCTTGTTTCCTGCCAGCCCTCCTCTGTCGCGCCACCGGACCTGGGGAACTGCGGTGACGCGCAGAAGGAGTTCGAGCTGGACGCCCCCGACGATAGCACCACGCGCCGGAATTGCAGCTCGACGCTGGAAGGAATTTCTCGCTAGCTCTTCTTTCGTTTGCGAGTGCTCTTCCGTTTCGCTTCCAGCGGGGCGGATCTCGGCGCCTTCGCAGCATAAATCGTCGCGAGCGGCTCACCGCCTGGAACTGGACGCCGACACGGGCCGCAGCATCGTCGTGTCGCTCGCGATGTCGAACACGACGTTGGTCGTCCTCGACGGACAACACAACGGATCCGCCGCGGCGTAACGCGCGTACTCGGCGGTCAGCCGGTTACGACTCTGCAGCGACACGCGACCTATGGCACCGTCAGTGCGGCTGTCCATGGCTCCTGGGGAAAGTGTGCCGGCGAACACGCCGCGCACGAAGACGAAATCCTGGTACTGGCGTGGCCGGCACATCCCGTCGTAGCCGGCCGTGCCACGGATCACCAGAATCTCCCAGCCGCCCAGGTAAGCGCCGACGAGATCCCAGCCCTGATTTCGCACGCGTGTGTCTTCGTCCAACTGTGGTGGGCGCGCGAGCTCTCGACAGCGAGGATCGATGACTCCCTGGATCGGCGGCGCGGCAGGAATGGGCAGGCCCGGCATGTTCCAGCCAGCCAGCATTGGTTCGTCCAACCAGGAAGCGACACTGGGCTGTGACCGTCCGAGCCCGGGTTCTGCACCTGGACGGTAGCGGCGCACCGCGTCACGTTCGACGTCAGCTCGCGTATACGCGACCGGTTTCATCGCGCCGCGCGCAAAGAGCGCTGCCTGATCGTCGTGGTGGGGTGAGTCCGTCTTGAGACTCTGACCGTAGGCGAGGATCGAGTACGCGCGTGGAGGGCTGGTGAACTCCACCGCCAGCACCCACCCATCGCCGCCCGACGCCGCGCGGCGGCCATCATCGGCAGCACTGAAGTTGAGCACGCGAAAGCACCCGAGGGCGCCGGGACAGCCGCTCGCCGGTTCGTCCACATGGCCCCACCGGATTCGGTACACGTCGCCCCACGCCACATCCAACGATCCGAAACGAGCCGTCGTCTGACGCACGGCCTCGGCGAAGCGCTCGGCGGCGAGCCCGGCGTCGGCGAGGCCTTTCGGCGTGCCGAGCGGCGAGTCAGCCCGCCACGGTTCAGCGAACGGTTGGCCCTCGACTGCCTCTGTATACAGGCGCCACCATTCCGCGAAGAGGACGGCCCCGCGGCTGGACGCTGCAGCGGTGTTGTTCCAGCGTTCGAGCAGGTCCGCCGCGGTCGCGATCGTCACCCGATCGCCTGCTTCAAGGGTTCCCTCGCGAAGCGCGGCGCGTACCGTCGCGACGAGATCGTCCTTGACACGATCGGCCAGGAGCATCCGATCGCTGTGCTTCAGGCGGACGACGTCTTCGAGCGAGACACGCGTGTCGTTGTCGATCAGGAGCATGGAATGCTGGCTGCGCAGGCTCAGTGGGCCGTCCGATTCGAAGTAGGGCGGGAAATCCGCGGCGGCGAGCGGCTGACGCAGGTTGGTCAGCCATGGCGGGTCGTTTTCGTTGCGCACGTAGCCGCCGCGCGGGTTCATGAGCTGCGGCAGCTCGTCGAGGTCGTGAAGATTGGTCCAGATCTGAGCGGTTCGCGCAGCTGGCACCGCGTTGCCGCCGCCGGCTGCATGGGGTCGCACCGGAATCGCCGCGTTCCAGAGATACAGGATGTTGCCATCCGCGTCCGCGTAGACGAAGTTCGAACCTGGATGAGCGCGCAGCCGCATCGCCTCCTTCCACTCGAGCAGGCTTCGCGCCTGCATCATCCGCAGGAACTGATCGCCGCCCCGATACACTCCGTCTTCGGCGGCGCGCAGCACGTAGACTTTCCCGTTATCGCGGTGCAGCACTGGACCGACGTGTGTCGTCAGGCGCTCGCGCGAGGCGAGCGCCTGGCTGCCGCCATCGGCGTAGGACACCATGACCGGTTCGTGGCGGATCGGCATCGAAGCCCCGTCGAACAGGTAGTGATCCTCGCGTCGAGGATCCAGGTCGAGTGCGTACAGCTCCTCCGTGTTCACGTCGTTGTTGGTCGTCGCGAAGCCGAGACGATGGTTGAAACCGCCGACGATGCCGATGGGTCCGCCGATGCGGAAGTCGCCGTAGAAATCGAGGCGGCCTGGCACGACGACGTGGGCCTCCCAGTAGCCGGCGTTCCAGGAGAGATGCGGGTTGCGGAGCAGAATGGCGGCGCCGGAGGTCGTGCGGCTCGGCGCCAGCGCCCAGGCGCTGGAGCCCACGTCGAAGCGGTCGGGGTCCTCGGGGTCCGCGGTGGGCGCCGGCTCGGCGTCAGTGAGCCGGCGCATCCAGCGGCGGATCGTGGCCTGGCTGGTGCGATAGACGTAGGCCGCGGCGACGTCATAGCCGGTGAATTCCGGGCGCATCCATGGCGGGAACTCATCCGGGTGGAGTGTGATGTAACGGTTGACGCCGGCGGCAAACCCTTCGTACACGTCGCGCGTGTCGCGGTCGATCCGCGTGTAGGTCTCCACCGCTCGCTGGTAATAGGGCCGATTGGCGAAATCCGCCTCCAGCGCGCCCGGTCCCTGGTGGCGCGCCAACTCGCCTCGCGCGCCGAGCAGGATCATCGGCACACGGTCGCCGTAGTCTTCAAGCTGCAAGTAGCCGAGCGCGTAGCCGAGGGCCCGGAAGTTGTCGGCGTAGATATGCGGAACGCCGTACGAGGTGCGGATGACTTCGACCTGCCCTGCTTCGGCCGAAACGCCAATGCGTGCATTTGGTGGCGCGGTCGCGCGAGCCGCACACGCCCCGACCAATGCCAGCGCCAGAAGGGTGCCGGGGAGGACCAGGAACCGGCGATCCATCACCTCACGATGTTGCATGCGCCGGCGAAACAGCGCAAGGTCGCCACGACACGTCGCGACGGCGCCGACTCACGTCATCCGAACGCCGCGCTTGAACTTGGTCCCTCGAATCTCCAGCACGTCTGGCTCAGGGCTGGTGGCGGTGATCGTCTCGTGCGGCAGGTCGCCGAACAGCATTACCACTTCAGTCCCGGCCACGGTATACGTTCCGTAGTTGCCGGGCGCTTCGCGTCGTGCCGCGTCGTAATCGAAGCGGCTGATGTCGCCCCCGGGTGCGTTGGGAAGATCGCGGCCGCGGAACACGCGCCCGTCAGGCGAGAGCAGGTAGTACTCGGTCGCGACTTCCCACGACGCGCTGCCGGGTCCGCCGAAGGGATTGAAGCGCAGCTGCCGAGTGGTAGCTAGATAAAGACCGGCGACGCTGGCGGTATCCATCTTCACCGCGATCTGAGCGTCGGGCGGCCGTTCCGCGCCCTCAGTTGCCCCTGATTTCTCCTGGCGGGTCGCCCCGCGGCGGCGCCGGGAACGCGTGATGGTACAGCGACTCGTAGCGGATGTTTCTGCCGTTCTCGTCGATCCATCCGAACGACTGCTGGAAGAGACCCGCGTCCGGTGCCCCTGCCGGCGTCGTGCCTTCGCTGATATACAGCTTCTGGTTGTGCATGTAGACGGCCGCCTTCGTGCGCGATCCGTCACGATTCGTCAGATGGACCTGGTTACCGCCGACGCTGTAGTAGGTGTTCCAGCTCAGTTGCGTGACCTTCCCGTCGCGCAGGATGAACTGCTCGATCGCATACACGATGGCGCCGTGAAAATCGAGGCGCCAGTGGCCCACTCCTGAGAAACCGGTGCCGCCATAGCACCCTTCGGTCTTCGCGGCGCACTTCTGCGCCTTTGCGGTGAGCAGCTTCTCGATCTGGCTGTAGTCGACAACGGTCATCGAGTATCGGCTTTTCCCCTGCTCAGCGCTGTACCACGCGCCGGCAGCTCGGCGCCGTACTGCGACATGTAAGTTGTCTGGGTCACCCTGGGTTGACCCGGAAAATTGCTGGTAAAACGATCCTCCTTGCTGACGTACTCGATCCACTCCTCCTGCGCAGACGCGGGAGCGGACAACGAGATGAGGAGAGTCACGGCGACGAGTGGACTGAAGCGCATCGTCTTTCCTCCGATTCTCAGGACCGGCACGTGCGGGACCCGGCGCGCGGATCATGGCGCCCCCGGAGGCGCCTGTCAAATGACGCAAATCTCCAGCCTCTGTGACGCTAGCAGCCCATCGTCGTCATCGACGTCTGGATCGACGCTGTCACATCCGGGCGGCTGCCGCCTGTGGCAGGAGGATCACGCGCGGATTGTGACCGCGACGTCGCGATTCCGCATCGCGACGTTGCCGAAGATGTCGGCCACCCACATCCGCAGGATGTAGTCTCCCGGGCGCAGCGTGCGCGTGTCCCAATGGCCGGGTCCGGCGACGCCGTTGCGGAACGTGTTCGTCGCACGGTAGAGAAAGCGCGAGGTGCGGTTGCCGTATTCCGGAATACCGCTGCCGGGGGCGAACAGCAATGACGCCGCCGCCTCGCCCGGCAGACGGTCGAAGACAATCGTCTGCCGCGGCGTTTCGAAGCCAGGCGCAGGCGATTCGTCCGGATGCAACACCTGATAGCCGATCGCGTACACGCCGAGACGTCGGCGCGCCGCGTTCCCGTCAACCTGGTCCCAGGCATCGACGACCACTTCGACCTGGCCATCCACGATCAGACGGCCGCGTTCGGCCCGGGTGATCGGCCGACCGTCCTCCGCAAACAGGCGCACTCCCGACCGAGCGATCACCGGCGGCGTGGTGTCGCGAAAGTGCGGCATCCGGAAATGGAGCGGGTTCCGCTCTTCGCCCGCCCAGCCGACATCCAGGTGCGAGTGGTTGAAGGCGTTGACAGTGCCGAGCCGGTCGCCTGTCCGGAATCGCGCCCCTCGCCTGACCCGCATTCGCGTCACCCGGCCCGTGGCGTCCCTGGTTGGAACGAACCTGACGTCGTCGAATGGGCGGCCATCCGCGCCGCGACCGACGCGAAGGTGCACGTAGGCGATCGGACGCACCCGGATCGCCTCGTTGATCGTGTCGAACGCCGCCACGCCGTCAAGGTGCGTGACTATGCCTTCGCGGACGGCGAGGACGCTCGTGCCGGCGGGCGCGGAAATGTCCAGCCCCGCGTGAAAACGGAGGAAATCGACACCGCCTCGCGGCTCGCCGAACGTCGCCGTGATCTCGAACGGACCGGCCTGCGGCGCGAACGGCCACAGCAGGGGAAGCAGGCCGAAGGCCTCCGCCTCGAATGCTGGCTTGAGCAAGGTGGAAGCCGGCAGCGACCGCTCGCCGCCAGGAGCGAGACGAATGCGGCGGATCAGCGCGTTGACGCTGTCGGCGACGACCAGTTCCGCCTGCGGCGTCGATACGATCCCGGCCAGGCCTCGGAACCGCGCATCCGCACCCCAGCCGTCGGCGAACCCGGGCGTCGATCCGGCAACCACGCGAACGTCGCCGTCCGGATCGACGGCGACAACCCGATTGTCGCCCGCGGCGTAGATGACGCCGTCAGGGTCGATGGCGACGCCTGTCGGCCTGACGAGCCCGTGATGAGGGACGGAGGTTACCATCCCGTCGGGCGAGATCTTGCGGATGGCGACGTTGCCAAAATCGGCAACGTAGATGTTGAAAGCGGTATCCACCGCGACGCCAGACGGAGTATCAAAGGCGGACGTCTGCGGCGGGACCATCGGCCAGGCCAGGAGTCTCGCTCCCGGCTATCGTGCTGACGGTACCGTCAGGATGGATCGCGCGAATGCGATCGTTGTACGTGTCGGCGACGAGGATGCGGCCCCGTGCGTCGACCGCGATTCCGATCGGGCCGCGGAACCGCGCCTCCCGCGCCGCCCCGTCACGGTACCCGGGGACGCCGTCGCCCGCGACGGTCGTGACGCTTCCATCCGGAGCGATACGTCGAATCGCATTGTTGCCGGTATCGGCGACGAGCACTCCCCCGCCAGCATCGACCGCCACACCAGAGGGCGTGTCGAACCGAGCCGACGACGCCGGCCCGTCGCGGTAGCCACGCTCTCCGCCGGCAACTGTCGTGACGGTGCCATCCGGCGCAATTCGTCGGACCCGCGGCCCGCGACCGGCATCCGCGACGTAGACGCTGCCGTCAGGCGCAACCGTGACGCCGAACGGGTCGGAAAAACGCGCCAACCGCGACGGACCGTCGCGCACATCCGCCACGCCGTCACCGGCAACGACGGTCACCCACGAGCGGTCACCGAATACAAACGGCTCCGCGCGTTCACTCAGCCGCCATGCC
This sequence comes from uncultured Acidobacteriota bacterium, assembly GCA_963750995.1. Classification (GTDB taxonomy): domain Bacteria; phylum Acidobacteriota; class Vicinamibacteria; order Vicinamibacterales; family UBA2999; genus CAVVST01. Next base: position 1,320,547 of record CAVVST010000002.1, read on the forward strand.
AAGTACGCGAACGCCAGGCCCAGGGCGACACCGGCAACGAGCAGCGGCCCCCAGACGCACGGAGGGCGCAACGAGCGCCCAGACGCGTCGACCACCGGTTCGCGGCCATCGATACTCACTTCCAGACTATTGTCGGGGAGTTAGGCCATTCTGGGCGAATTCGCAACAAACTCCGTCGTGGCCGTCGCGTCGTCGTGGTGTGAAGCACAGTGTACTTGACGGCATGCAACCACGACGTCACGACGAGCACGACCGGGAACGAACCGGATCGCGGCCCCATGCCGTCATGGTTTCGCGGATGTAGGGGGTGTGCGCGTCAGGCCGATTTGCCGTCGGTGTGCATTCTCCGACGAACGTGTGTTCGGCTGCGAGGGCCTCAGAGGCGGCCGGACGCCGGCCGAACTCGCTGAGGATCGACTCGAGGACCGGCAACATCATGCCGGCGCGCTTGGCGCGGATCACGAGATCCCACAGCGGCTCGAACTTCTTCCAGCCGGCCGCATAGGCGAAGTGCCGCAGCCCCGCGATCCTGCTGGCATGCGCCGCAGCGCCGCGTGCGATCGCGCCCCAGCGATAGAACTCCTCGTAGGCGCGCCAGTAACCGGCTTCGAGTTCTGACGCCGTCATCTTCGCGGGGCGGAAGACGGCGTGCCGCGTGTCGTAGAGATCCCAATCCGCCGTGGTGATACGGTTCTGCGACCAGATCCGCTGGTGCAGCGCGGTGCCGGGATAGGGCGTGAGGATGTGGAATGTCGCCGTCTCGATGCCGTTCTCGATCGCCCATTCCACCGTCCGCTCGAACACGGTCGCATCGTCACCATCCATGCCGAAGACGAAGCTGCCGTTGATCATCACGCCGACATCGTGCAGGCGCCGGATGGCGGCGCCGTAGTCGCGTCGAAGGTTCTGGAACTTCCGCTGCTCGAGCAGGTTGTCGGCGGACAATGACTCGAAGCCGACGAACAGGCTGCGGAGGCCGGCCTCCACCGCACGTTCGAGCACGTTCGGGGCGAGCACGGCGTTGACCGTGCCGGCGGCCTGCCAGAGTCGACCCATCCCGCGCATCCCGTCGAAGAGTGCCGTCGCAAAGCGGCGGTCGCCGAACAGGTGGTCGTCCAGGAAATAGAGATGGCGGCCCGGCAGCCGTTCGATCTCCGCGAGCGCGGCGTCGACCGTCTGCGTGTAGAACGACCGGCCGCCTTCGAAGAACGCTTCCTTGTAGCAGAAGTCGCACACGTGCGGACACCCGCGCGACACGACGATCGAGTTCGGCACCAGGTAGAGACCCCGCTTGATCAAGTCGCGGCGCACAGGCGGCACGTCCGCCAGCGTGCGTGTCGTCGAGCGATAGACCCGCTCCGGCGCGCCGCGGCGGAAGTCGGCGAGAAACCGCGGCCACGTGTCCTCGCCGGGACCAAGAAAGATCGTGTCCGCGTGCGCGGCCGCTTCGTCGGGCAGCGACGTGACGTGCAAACCGCCAAGCACCACGTACGCACCACTCGCACGGTAGCGATCGGCAATACGGTACGCGCGGTAGGCCGACGTGATGTAGACCTGGATGACCACCAGGTCCGGTTCGTCATTCAGCCGCAGTGACTCGACATGCTCGTCCTGAATCTCCGCTTCGTCATCCGGACCGAGATACGCCGCCAGCGTGGCCAGCCCGAGCGGCGGAAACAGCGAGTATTTGATCGGCCGGAACAGCGGGCTGGTCGCTTCGGTCAACGCCGGCAGAATCAGCTTGACCTTCACCGGCCGTCTCCGAGCAGCAACAGCGAAACGTCGCGCGTGCGCGGTCCGTCGAGCTCGACCAGAAACACCCGCTGCCATCGTCCGAGCTGGAGCTCGCCGTCGACGACGTTCAAGGCGGTCGTCGACCCGAGCAGCAGTGTCCGGCAGTGGGAATGGCCGTTCGGTGGCTCGCCGAGCACGCAGTTGACCGTGCGCAGCGTGATGTTGTCGTGGCGGTAATCGGCATCTGCCGGCGCCAGGCGTTCCAGCAGCCTGGTCATGTCCGTCAGGAGCAGAGGCTCGTGTTCGTTGACGACAATGGCGGCCGTCGTGTGCAACGACTGGACGTTGAGCAACCCCGACTGAATGCCGGACGCCGCCACGAAGCCTTCGAGGTCTGCCGTGAGATCGATGAACTGCGTGGGGTGATTGGTATCGATGCGGATAGTCGTGTGGCGGCAGGTCGGACTCGGGGCAACGGTCTGCATGGTCATCCTCCACGAGGAGGATCCGCGTCAGACCCCCGGCAAGTCTTGAGCGGCAGATGAGGAGTTGGTGAGATCCGCGTGAGATCTGCGGCGGAGCAGCGCGATTCCCACGCCAAACCCGAAGATTCCGCCCTCCCAGGCGGCGATCAGCGCTTGCGACACCGGTCCGAACCCGGGCTCGCCAATGAGCCGGCCGAGCGGCGCCAGGCTGATCTGGGATCCGCGCGCCTCGCGCGCGATGCCGTGCAAGGTGCCGCCGACGAGCGGCCGTCCAACCCATGTAAGAGCAAGTGCCCCCGCGGCGCAGAACGCGGCGATGACAGCCGCGTTACGGACGAGGGAATGCGCTGCTTGACCCAATCTGCCGGAACGCCTAGGCGGCGTTCCTATGTGGCGGCGGGCGATGGCGTAACCGGATCCCGCCGCCGCTCCGATGACAAGGCCTTCAAAGGCGCCGCCGATCGGCAGATCCAAACCGACGACGGCAGCCAGGCTCCAGCGCATCAGCCACTGGACCGCCAGGCCAATCGCCGCTCCGCCCGCCGCCGCGCCAGTCGTGAGTCCGACGGTGTTGCGCAGCCGGGAACTCGACTCCGCGAAGGCGAGTCCGGCGCCGACGCCGAGGCCGCCGGCGGCACCGGCGCCAGCACCTACGAGGCCCAGCACCGGGACGATGGCAAGCGGCGCGGCGTTGTCGGGGGCCACGCTGAGAAGCAGGCCGCCGGCGAGGCCAGCTACCGCTCCCGCCAGCGACGCTCCGGCACACGCCCGCGTCGCGCCGGTGACGAGCGCGGTCAGCGATGCGCCGACCTTTTGTCGCGTCTGCTCCGCCTTCGCGCTCCGCGCTTCCGCCTTCGCCGTCCCGGCTTCGGCGGACAAGCCGGAAGGCACGTCGCGCTGGACTTCCGGTGCGCGCGCAGGCGGAGGCACATCCTCTTCGGGTTCCTCGATGACGTCTGGACACGTGAACTGGTAGCCGTGGCGTGAGACCGTGCGGATGAACCGCGGCTCGCGTGGATCGTCGCCAAGCGTCCGGCGCAGCGTGCGGATGGCCTGCGACAGCGCGCTGTCCGAGACGATGACGTCACTCCAGACGCGATCGAAAATCTCGCGGCGATGGACGGCGTCGCGTCTTCGCTCGACGAGGAAGATCAGCAGATCGAGATAGCGGGGGATCAGCGGCAACTGCTGGCCGCTGCGGATCAGCAGCCGCTGCCGTGTCGAGAGGGTGAAGTCACTGAACCGGTAGCGCGGCACGCGGGTCTCAAGTCTAGCCGCGTCGATCGCCGGATGCGGGGCTACTTCGCGGCCAGGGAACGCAGAATGGCGCCGCGCAGTTGAGGATCCTCTGGCGTGACATCGCTCGGAAAGAAGGCGGCCACCCTGCCCTGCTTGTCGATGACGTACTTGCCGAAATTCCACGCGGGGAGGTTGCCGGATCGGCCGAGAAACGCGTAGAGCGGCGACTGCGCACCGCCGGGGCGCGTGACGACTTTCTCGAACAGCGGAAACGTCACGTCGTACGTGAGGCGGCAGAACGTCGCGATCTCCGCTGCCGTGCCTGGTTCCTGCTCGCCGAAGTCGTTGCTCGGGAAGCCAAGCACACTGAAGCCCTTCCCCTTCAGCTCACGGTGCAGTGCCTCAAGCCCTTTATATTGCGGCGTATAGCCACAGTAGCTGGCGACGTTCACCACCAGGCTCACCATCCCGCGGTACTGGGAGAGACTTGCCGGCTTGCCGTCGAGCGTCGTTGTTTTCAGATCGTAGAAGGAAGACACCGACCCTCCCGGAGACGGGCCGGCCTGTCTGGCCAGGAGCGGCATTACCGCCACGAGGACAGCTGCGATGCATGCGAACGCGCGTGTCATCAGCACCTCACACTCGCCGACCAGTAGACCGGAGACGAAACAGCCGGGCGTTTCCGCCCGGCTGTTGTGGTAGGTGGTCAGCGTGTCGTTGGTCGTCGAGCCGGCTGAAGCCGGCCCCCGCGATTCACCCGTCGATTCTAGAAGTCGTACTTCACGCCGAACTGCAGGATGCGCGGCGCGCCGGCCTGCGTGGTCGATGCGCCCGAACGTCCCCGAGTTGAAGTTGGTGACCGGAGTCCCCCAGTTGAAGGTGTTGAGCAAGTTGAACGCCTCGAACCGCAGTTCCAGCCGCTGCGTCCCCACCGGAATGAGCTTCGAGAGCGCCATGTCGACCTGCCAGAACGACGGACCCACCGCGAGGTTCCGTTTGGCATTGCCCAGGGTGCCCAGAGGCGCCAGCGCGAAGGCGGCACGGTTGAAGTAGTTGTTGATCATGCTCACCAGGCTCCAGGTCGGAGGCGTCCTTGCCAGGACCATAGATGTCATCGCTGAGCAGGTCGGGCCGCTGAACCGAGGAGTGCGAACCGATCAGCGCGCGGTCGACGCCGCTGGTGATGTTGAGCCGGCTCCCCGATCGCGCGCTGAGGATGCCCGACACCCGCCAGTTCGACGCCAGCGCGCGCACGACCCCGTTGCCAACCTCCGGCGTCTGGTACCCGGCGTTGAGCGTCCCGAGGTGCTTGCGGTCCTGATCGCAGTAGCCGGCGTCGAAATCCGGGTCGTCCGGAATCGAATAGCCGGCGCTGGTCTGATTGAAGGTCGTCGCAGTGGCCGTGCCCTCGCACTTCGACAGCGTATAGCTGGCGTTGAGGCTCACGCCGGTCGCGCTCCGATGCCGCGCGGCCAGCTTCAGGCCCTTGATACTTCTGCCAGCCGATGTCCGTGTTGAGGTCGAGCGCACCGATCTGGGCGGACTTGACCGGATTCTCCAGCGACAGCGCGCGCCGCTGGTTCAGGTTCGCATTGGTCGAGCACACCGGGAAGGTCCGCGGGCCCGTGTCGGTATTCAGCGTGCAGGGGCCGAGGCCCAGGAACACGCCGGGGTTGACCGCCGACTGCGCCCAGAGCCGGTCGGAGTAGCTGCCCAGATAGCTCGCCGACACGCCCCAGCTGGCCCCGAGCTGCTGCTCGACCATCACGTTCCACTGCTGCGCCCGTGGTGAATTGATGTCGGGATCCATCGAACCAAAGGCGCCGAATGGGATGTACGCCACGGTGGGGCTGGCGACGATGGGGTGAGGATCGCCACCCGGGAGGTGCCCCCAGGGGTCGTCCATGCCGCCCGGCGGATCGGTGATGAGCGAGCGGTTGCCGAACGGCGGGGCTCCAGAGTTGATGTTGTGGTACTCGCCCGCCATGAAGTCGTACCCCATCGAGTACCGACGACCGCACGGCGAGGCGGCCATCCCCGTGGACGTCCCACGCCACGCCCGCGCGCGGCGCGAGGTTCCACCACTGCGTGTTCAACCCGGTCTTCCCGTCCGGGAAGCCCTCGTCTCCCGGATAGACGAGTCCGGGAGGCGCGTTGAGGAATACCTTGCTCCGGATGTCCTGGTCGAAATTCTCTTTCCGCCAGATCACGACCGCGTCGTTCTCGACGTATTGACCGAAATACGGTTCCCACCGCAGGCCCGCATTGAACGTCACCCGGTTCGACACTCGCCAGGCATCCTGCACATACGCGCCCAGGTACCAGTTGTGGATATCCAGGATGCTCGGGCCGCCGATCTCGAGCCTCGCGACGCGTCCACTCAGGAAATCCGCAAGGGCGTGCCCGGTCAGGCTGCCGTCAATCGTCCAGCTGCCGCCGGTGCGGGACGTGGACCGCGTGTCGAACTTCCAGTAGCGGGTATTCGCGCCGAAGCCGAACTGATGGCTCCCCCGCACCATGGTCACGTCGTCGGAGAACCCGTAGAGCTTGTGCGTCGACCGCCGCTCCCCGCTCCCAACCAGGGCGAACATGCCGTTGACGTTGACCGGGAACTGGCTCGCCACGTCGGAGCCCTCTTCCGTGGGATAGGAGTACATTTTCACGCCCATGTCGGCCGGGCTGGGAAGCCCCGGGTTGTGGTAGCGGTGTGAATCCGTCGTCGCTCCACGTGAACCGGAACGCGTTGACGAGCGCCGCGCTCATGACATGGGTATCGACCCAGCACCAACGATCGGAGCATGTCCGCGGTGCCCTCATGGTCGCTCCCCGACTTGAGGATGTTGTCGCCCGGGCCCTCCCACGCCGGGGGGAGGTCGTTCTTGTAAACCATGTACCGGCCAAAGACCAACTGATTGCGGGTCGCCTGGAAGTCGACCCGCGCGATCGGTTCATGAATGTCCCGGCCCTGGGCGGCCGACCACTGGACCTGGCCACAGGGGTCCGTGGTCTGGGGCAGCAGCGCGGAGACTTCCTCGCCGCCGGGCTCAAGCGGGCCGGATCGATGCGGTTCCCGACGAACGGGGCGCCCAGGTTGATCTGCCTCCCGCCGTTGCACGCCGGCGACGCGATCGTCGTGAAGTCGCCCGCGAGCATCTGGGCCGTCGGCACGTACGAAATGTTGCTCGTCGGCACCTGACGCAGGATGGTGCCCTGGTAGCCGGCGAAAAAGAACAGCCTGTCGCGGACGATGGGGCCGCCAATCGTGCCGCCGAACTGGTTGCGCCGGAGGCCGTCGTCCTTCTGCTTGCCGTCGGGGCCGAATTCGGCGAAATGTTCCGGCGCGTTGAACCGCCGATCGCGCAGGAACTCGAAGCCGCCGCCGTGGAACGCATTGGTCCCCGACTTGGTCACGGCGTTGACCGACGCGCCCGACTTGACGCCGTTGTCGGCGGAGAGGCCGCTCGTCGCCACCTGGAACTCCTGGAGCGCATCCGGGAACGGCATCGGCAGCCCGGCGTTGCTCTGCGGGTTGTTGTGCTCCGCCCCGTCCAGCGTGTAGGCCACGCCGCCCGGCAGGCCGCCGGCGACCGAGATGTACACGCCGCCCGGCACGCCACGTTCCGTCGTGCCGGTCTGCACGGCGGCGCCGGCGAGCACGATCAGGTCGGTGACCTGGCGGCCCTGCAGCGGTAGCTCGAGGATGTCCTCGTTGTCCACGACCGTGCTGATGCCCGCGCTGCGGACGTCGACCAGCGGCGCCGCGGCCTCGACGGTGACCGACTCCTCCAGCGCGCCGACGCCGAGCACGGCATTGACCGTCGGCGTCCCGCCCACCTGCAGCACGATGCCCGTCTGCACGTAGGTCCGGAATCCCTGGAGCGCGACCTCGAGCCGGTACGGCCCGATCGGCAGGTTCGTCAGCAGGTAGCCGCCCGTTTCATCAGTCACGGCCGTGCGAACGAGGCCCGTGTCGGTCTGCGTCGCGGTGACGGTCACGCCGGGCAGCACGGCGCCGCTTTCGTCGCGAACCGTGCCGCTCAGCTGCGCTGTCGCCTGCGCCCACGCGGCGCCGGCGGTCAGCAGAAGGATCAAAACGCCGTACGAACAGCGGCCCATCCAAGTCTTCATTTGCGTCAATTTCCTCCACAAAACTCTGGCGGTCGGACTGTTTGTTATACACCAGCCTCAGCCGGATCGCCACGGCCGCTGGCTGATTTCGACAAAGTGAGGAAAAACGTGCAAACGGAAACAGCCGGGCGTTTCCGCCCGGCTGTGGGGGTTAGAGGGGTCATCGAATCGGCGGTTTCAGCCGCCGATGCTAGAAGTCGTACTTCACGCCGAACTGCAGGATGCGCGGAGTGCCCGCCTGCGAGGTGATGCGTCCGAACGTCGCCGCGTTGAAGTTGGTGGCCGGACTCCCCCAGTTGAAGTGGTTGAACAGGTTGAACGCCTCGACCCTCAGTTCCAGCCGCTGCGTTCCGAAGGGAACAAGCTTCGAAAGCGCCAGGTCGATCTGCCAGAACGCCGGTCCCACCGCGAGATTGCGGGTCGCATTGCCCAGCGTGCCCGACGCCGGCAGCGCGAAGGCGGCCCGGTTGAAGTAGTTGTTGATCTGCTCCCCAGGTTTCAAGTCGGAAGCGCCTTTGCCTGGACCATAGATGTCATCGCTGACCAGGTCGGGACGCTGAGCCGAGATACCAACGAACGCGCGGTCAACGCCACTGGTGATGTTGAGCCGGCTCCCCGAGCGCACGTTGAGAATGCCCGAGACCCGCCAGTTCGACGCAACCGCGCTCACGATCCCGTTACCGACCGCCGGTGTCTGGTACCCCATGTTGACCGTGCCCAGATGCGTGCGGTCCTGATTGCAGGGGCCGGCGTCGAAATCCGGGTCGTCAGGATTGGTGTAGCCGGCGCTGATTTGATTGAAGGCGGTAGCGGTGTCCGTGCCTGTGCACTTCGACAGCGTGTAGCTGCCGTTGAGGCTCACGCCGGTCGCGGTCCGATGCCGCGCTTGCAGCTTCAGGCCACGATACTTCTGCCAGCCGACGTCCGAGTTGAGGTCAAGCGCGCCGATCTTGGCCGCCTTGATCGGATCCTCCAGCGACAGCTTGCGCCGCTGGTTCAGGTTCGCATTGGTCGAGCACACCGGGAACGTCCTCGGACCCGTGGCAGTGTTGAGCGTGCAGGAGCCCAGGCCCAGGAACACACCCGGGTTGAGCGCCGTCTGCGCCCAGAGCCGGTCGGCGTAGCTGCCCAGATAGGCTGCGGACACGCCCCAACTGGCCCCCAATTGCCGCTCGAGGGTCACGTTCCACTGCTGCACACGTGGTGAATTGATGTCGGGATCCATGTTGCCAAAGGCGCCATACGGGATGTACTCGGCGTTCGGGTTGGGGAAGATGGGGTGGGGATCGCCACCGAGGTGACCCCAGGGGTCGTCCATCCGGCCCGGCGGATCGTTGATGAGCGAGCGGCTGCCGAACGGCGGGGCCCCGGCATTGATGTTGTGGTACTCGCCAGCCATGAAGTCATACCCCATCGAGTACAGACGACCGCACGGCGAGGCGGCCATCTCCGTGGACGTCCCACGCCACGCCCGCGCGCGGCGCCAGGTTCCACCACTGAATGTTCAACCCGGTCTTCCCCTCCGGGAAGCCCTCGTCCCCCGGATAGAGGAGTCCCGGCGGCGCGTTGAGGAACACCTTGCTCGTGATGGCGCGGTCGAAGTTCTCCTTCTTGAAGATCACGATCGCATCGTTCTCAACGTACTGGCCGAAGTACGGCTCCCACCGCACGCCCGCATTGATCGTCACCCGGTTCGACACGCGCCACGCGTCCTGCGCGTACGCGCCCAGGTACCAGTTGTGGATATCCAGGATGCTGGGGCCGCCGATCTCGAGCTCCGTGACCCGTCCTGTCAGGAAATCCGCAAGGTCGTGCCCGGTCGCGCTGCCGTCGATCTCCCAGGTGCCGCCGGTGCGGGACGTCGAACGTGTGTCAAATTTCCAGTATCGCGTGTTGGCGCCGACGCCGAGCTGATGGCTCCCCCGCACCAGGGTCACGTCGTCGGAAAACGCGTAGGTCCTGTGTTTCGACCTCCGCTCCGTCGCTCCTCCGCTGTTGAAGCTGAAACTGTCGCCGACGGTCAGCGGGAACTGGCTGGTCCCGTCGGAGTCTTCGTACGTGGGATAGCTGTACATCTTCACCCCGACGTCGGCCGGGCTGAAAAACCCCGGGTTCTGGCCGCGGTGAGAATCCGTGGAGTTGTACGTGAAACGTACCGCGTTGACGACCGACGCGCTCACGACCTGGGTGTGACCCAGAGCCAGCGCGTGGAGCTGGTCCTCGGTACCGGCTTCCGTCGTCTTGAGGATGTTGTCGCCGGGGCCTTCCCACGGTGCGGGTATCGTCTGCTTGGTGCCCATATACCGGCCAAAAATCAGCTGGTCGTTCGTCGCCTGGTAGTCGATCCTGACGACCGGCATGTGCTGGTCCTCGTTCTGGGTGGTCTCCCACTGGACTTCGCCACAGGGATGCGTGGTCTGAGGCAGCTTCGCGGCGATGTTCAACGCCGCCGGGCTGAAGAGGGCCGGACTGATGCGGTTGTTGACGAAGGGGGCGCTCAGGTTGATCTGCCTCCCGGCGCACGCCGCCGACGTGATCGCCGTGAAATCGCCCGCGAGCATCTGGGGCGTCGGCACGTACGAAATGTTGCTCGTCGGAACCCGGCGCAGGATGGTGCCCTGGTAGGCGCCGAAGAAGAAGAGCTTGTCGCGGACGATGGGACCGCCCAGCGTGCCGCCGAACTGGTTGCGCCGGAGGCCGTCATCGACCTGCTTGCCGTCGGGGCCGAACTCGGCAAAATGCTCCGGCGCATTGAAACGACGATCGCGCAGGAACTCGAAGCCATTCCCGGAAAAGCGGTTCGTGCCCGCCTTGGTCACCGCGTTGACCGACGCGCCTGACTTGACGCCGTTCTCAGCGGAGAGGCCGCTGGTCGCCACCTGGAATTCCTGCAGCGCATCGGGGAACGGCATCGGCAGATTGCCGTTGCTCTGCGGGTTGTTGTGCTCCGCACCGTCCAGCGTGTAGGCCACCCCGAACGGCAAGCCGCCGCCGACCGAGATGTACACCCCGCCAGGCATGCCACGGGCCGGCGTCCCGGTCTGCACGGCGGCGCCGGCGAGCACGATCAGGTCGGTAACCTGGCGTCCCTGCAGCGGCAACTCCAGAATCGCCTCGTTGTCCACGACCGCGCTGATGCCCGCGCTGCGGACGTCGACGAGCGGTGCCGCGGCCTCGACGGTGACCGACTCCTCCAGCGCGCCAACGCCAAGCACCGCATTGATCGTCGGCGTCCCGCCGACCTGCAGCACGATGCCCGTCTGCACGTAGGTCCTGAATCCCTGGAGCGCGACCTCGAGCTGGTACGGCCCGGTTGGAAGGTTCGTCAGCAGGTAGCCGCCGGTCTCATTGGTGAGGGTGGTGCGAACGAGGCCCGTATCGATCTGGGTCGCGGTGACGGTCACGCCGGGCAGCACGGCGCCGCTTTCATCGCGAACCGTACCGCTCAGCTGCGCGGTCGCCTGCGCCCAGGCGGCGCCGGCGGTCAGCAGAAGGATCAATGCGCCGTGCGAACAGCAGCGTATCCACGTCTTCATAAGTCAATTCCTCCAAGGACCGTCACTCAGTCCGCTGGAATCTCGACGACGTCCGTTACGGGGCCGGGATCGCCACGCCGATGCGAAGACGCTAATTTGCCGATGCTCTCCTTCCTCCTGTCTGCGCTCCCTTCGCCAATGCGAACACGTCCGGCACGCACCACGAAATCGACGCGTTCAAATGTTGTCGCTGGAGATGACGTTCCAGCTTGTCGGGCCACGACACGATGTGGTCGTTCCCGATAGATGTCGTCGTCGCTGACACATTGCCACTGCCAGACGACGAGCCGACTGTGAGTGCGGCCAGCGCGGCGGCCCTCACAAGCCAACGCCAGCGACTAACAGCCATACGGTCCACCTCTCGGAGAGGTGGCGGCCGTGCAGCCGGACGGAGCTTATCAGAACGGTCGGCGATACTCACCAGGTTTTGAGGATGCCGCGAGCAGCATCCTTGCATTGGAGATGACCATGAATACCCGGTGGGGCCGTGGGCAGGGCAGCTTATGGAGCCGGTGACTTACCGCGCAGAACGTCGGAACCTTCACCTGCGCAGAAGGGTGGTCGACTGCGTCGTCGAGAAGGTGCTCCGTAATCCGCGCATAATCTTCACAGTCGAGATGGTCCGACTCTGGTGCAATATTCCTCGTGAAGGAGCTCAGCGAATCGCCACCACGCTGGCCAACGGTGGTCTGGTTCGCGAAATTAAGAATGGTGTGTTTTCGAGCGGCGCGTGGCCAGGAGCAGAGCGCTTGCAGCCGTCGAGCTAGTGCCGGCGCTCGTCAGTGGCGACCCTCAAAAGCCTGCACCTCAACGGCAGTTACGATGAATGTCACCAGTTGCGAGTCCGTCAGACGGACCAGGCTCTTGCCCGCAGGATTGAGATAGTAGCTACGGATGACGCCGAGGAGCTCGGGTCTCCTGAGGCCACGAAGCCGTGCCCGGAGTTCGGCCTTCCCGAGCGCGAGGACCTCGAACGGGTCTAACGGAGCCAGCAGTTCTGCCACTTCGGTCGCATCGGTGCGAACAACGCGGCGCACGGAATCTCGAACCGCCCGCCCAAGCGCGCCCTGTAGATACGTTTCGGTCAGCGTTCCTGACCATCGCACGACATCGTCGCGCGTCGGCTGGGTCGTTTCGGTCTTCGTCAGCAGCACATCGAGGTCATCGTCACGCGGGACGAACTCCAGCCACGCTTCCCAAATGCCGCTTGCGAGCTGCTCGGCGGCGGCCTGAACGTAATACTCGTTTCCGTCGGCGGATACGGCGGTCGTCTCGAGGTCGGCGATGATCTCAGGCATATTCCTTCCTTGCGGCAACTGCCGATCCCTCGCTATCACTTTCAAGTCGCGGGCCAGTCTGGGTAGAACGATTTGGTTCAGGTCGCGAACCTTGCAACTGTAAGGAGTCAGGAGGACCAAATGCTCTTTACGCTGGCGGCTGTTCTGTTCGTGCTCTGGTTGCTCGGAGCGGTCGGCACTTACACGATAGGGGCGATCGTTCACCTGCTGTTGGTTGCCGCGCTCGTCCTCTTCGTAATCGGACTGCTGAGTGGTCGGCGAACCGTCGTTTGAAACAAACTCGGCAGCTAGAAACAGGAGGAAATCATGAACTCGGACGTGTTCAAGGGCAAGTGGCATCAATTGAAGGGCGAAGTGAAGTCACAGTGGGGCAAGTTGACTGACGACGATCTGGACCGCGTGGAAGGTGACGCTGAAAAACTGATCGGGCGAGTTCAGGAACGGTACGGATACGCGCGCTTCGACGCCGAACGTGAGGTCAACGACTTCATCGAGCGGCATCCGACTGTCCGTTGAACGATTGGCGTAACGGGCGAATCCCACGGGATTCGCCCGTTTTTCGTGTGCAGCGGGCGTTCGACAGTATTCCGATGATCTCCCGCCTTTCAAGTTGTGTTAATCTCCGCGGCCGAGTTCCCATACACAAGCAGGATCTCTCGCATGACACACGCATTGTGGGTCGTCTGCGTAGCCGCCATTCCAGCCGCGCTCGCTATCGGCGCGGCTTCGTGTTCGAACAGACTTGAAGCGGAGAAATCGGTTCCGAATATCTGGGGAGTCTGGATCGGCTTCGGTGAGGCCAATCCCAACTTTCGCAATACTCCCTATCCTGTTTCGCCAGACTTCACCGAATGGGGCGCAGCGGAGTCGAGACGTCTCACTACCTCGATAACGCCTGGTGAATGTAATCCCTGGCCGCCGGCAATGTTTATGGGCGGGAGCAACCTATTCCCGATCCAGATATTGCAGGGACCGAACGTGATAGCGGTCCACCATGAGGCAGTCACTCAGCCTCGGCGAATTTACATGGATGGCCGGCGTCATCCAACAGATGACGAACTGTTCCCGACATTCATGGGCCATTCGATTGGACGATGGGAGGGCGACACCCTCGTCATCGATACGGTGGGCACCAACGGGCGCGCCCGGCCAATCAACGGTTACATTTCCGGAGCGGTAAACTCGGGGCCCGACAACCCTCCCCGCTTGCCGGGTAGCGACCAGATGCATCTGATCGAACGTATTCGATTGGTTGGCGGCGGCGATTACCTGGAGGATACGATGACTGTCGATGATCCGAAGACGTACCGCAAACCCTGGACGGTCACTCGCTACTGGCAGCGACGACCCGACATCGACTTGCAGGAGTACGCGTGCACCGACAACCGCCGGCCTGATGCCGAAGGTCAGGGAGAGCAGACGGCGTCAGTCCCATGAGAAGCCGGATCTGGCTCGTCGGACTCGGCGTTCTGCTCGTGACGCAGCCATCGGTCGCGCATCACTCCTTTGCGCCATTCGATCTCGCCAGGAACATCACGCTGAAGGGAACGATCAAGGAAGTCCAGTTCACCAATCCACACGTCTGGCTGCAAGTGTTGATACCAAATGAGAGGGGTGGCCAGACGGAATGGAGTATCGAGGCTGGAGCGCCGGGGATGTTGCTGCGCACCGGTTGGAAGCCGAACAGCCTGAAACCAGGCGACCCCGTAACCATCGTCACACACCCAGCGAAGAGCGGCGCCCCCTCTGGCAGTTTGGTGAGCGTCACCACGTCGGATGGCCGGACGCTCGGTCCCGGCGGTGGCGCCCCGGCGCTGAAGCCGAAGAGTTAGTGTCGGCGTGTAGAACTTGGAGAGAGGCGTGAAGCACCAGATCTGGAGTGCGGCCTTCTGCGTCCTGATGATTGGCTGCGGCCAGGCCAACGAGCCGGCGCCACGTACCGATCGCGCGCAGCGCCCCGATCTCTCGGGCATGTGGAGCGACCCGCCTGCTACGGCTGTGGACGACTTCTGCTTCATGACCTGCACCGATGAGGGCATCGCCCGGCTGAACGCGCTCCTGGACGACCCGGCCAACGACAGTCGCCCGTACCCGGAGCTCAGTCGGGAAGCCGTTCGCTATCAGCGTGAGGAGTCCATCCGCCCTCGATTGACGCCCGAGGCGGCGAAAGCTTTCCCTCTGGACCCCGCAGACGATCCCGGATTCCTCCGCTGTGAGCCGTGGGGCTTTGCGCGGCAGATCTTCGCGCCGCACCAGATGGAGGTTCGGCAGAACGACGATCGGATTGAGATCAGATACGCGGAATGGGACGGCCGGCGGACGATCTACATGGACGACCGCGGTCGGCCGGGCAGTCAGCCCGCGAGCCCGATGGGCTACTCGGTGGGCCGCTACGAGGGCGACGCGCTGGTCGTCGAAACCTCGGCCGTGACAGCCAACCTCCTGGGCATCTTCCCCGCCTGGTTCAAGCACGGCGACCAATTACGCGCGGTCGAACGCTACACCCGTACCGCGGACGGCAGCCGCCTGGAACTGACCGTGACCATCGAGGATCCCCAGAGCCTGCGGCAGCCCCTGCAGTTCAGGAAGGCCTGGGGCTGGGCGCCGGATGAGCAAATCTTCCCGTATACCAATTGCGAGCCTCCCACCGAATTCAAGAAGGCGGGAAACCAGCCATGACGTTGCGGTACACCCTGCTCCTCGCGGTACTTTTGTTCGCACTGCCGTACCGCGTGGTCATTGCCCATCACGCGTTCTCGCCCGTCTACGATGGCTCGAAGACGGTGACGATCGTCGGCACCCTCACCAATTTCAGGCTGGTCAACCCGCATGCGATGATGACCGTCGATGTCGTGGACAAGGCTGGTAAGCATGTCGCCTGGACGGTGGAAATGCCCGGCCTGCTGAGCCTCACCAGGCACGGCTGGACGGAGAAGACGGTCGCCGTTGGCGACAGACTGACCATCAGCGGGAATCCCACGCACACCGGCTCCGCCCGGGTTGCGTTCAAGCGCATCGTGCTGCCCAACGGCAAGGAAATGCTGGACCCAGGCGAGGCCACCGACAACACGATCGAGCAGCAGCGCCGGGACCGCGCGCGACAGCGGCAGCAGAAATAGCCGGCGACCCGTCAGAGGTCTACTGCCGAACCGTGATCCTCTTGATCACGGGAGGACTAACAGGCTTGCTCGGCTCGCCGCCCGGCCCCGAGGTGGTCGGCGTGTCGGCAAGCGCATCGACGACCTCCAGCCCCGAGATGACCCTCGCGAAGATGACGTAGTTCGGCGGCAGCGGATAATCGGCGTGCATGATGAAGAACTGGCTGCCATTGGTATTCGGCCCGGCGTTCGCCATCGCCACAATGCCGCGGCGGTAGCCGGCGTGATAAAGCGCCGAGCTCGGGTCGATCTCGTCGGCGAACGATTCTCCCCATGCGCTCTCGCCGCCGGTGCCGTCACCGGACGGGTCTCCGCCCTGGATCATGAACCCCTTTACAATGCGGTGGAACGTCAGGCCGCCGTAGTATCCGTGCTCGGCGAGCAGGCGGAAATTCTCGACCGCCATCGGCGCATCGGTCGGGAAGAACTCGATCTCAATCACCCCTTTGTCGGTGTCGATAGCCGCATGGCTGCCGCCCGAGCTTTTCGCCCCCGCGGGAACCTTTGGATTGCCGGACGGCGAACTGCACGCCACCGTGACGACAGCTACGCACGGAAGCACAGCCAACAGGAATACGCGGACATAGCACATGGGCACGACACGAGAATAGACGAAAATGTCTCTTCGGAAGATCCTCAAGGTCCGCGCCGCAACCTAACTCTTCGGCTTCAGCGCCGGGGCGCCACCGCCGGGACCCTGGGAGATCGAATGGCGCAAACGGATCGGCTCGTGCCGTGGCTCGTGATCAGCCGCACAATACCCTACAATGCCCGCCATGGCACACCGCCGAACCGGCGCATCCTCTGTCACGTGCGCGGCCGTCTCGAGTGCCGTGATCGTGTGGCTGGCCGCAGTGTCGATCGCGGCGCAGGGTGATCCCAAGCCCGCGGCAATCAAGAACCCTGTGATGTCGACGCCAGAATCAATCGCCTCCGGGAAGGCGCTCTTTACGAAGACGTGCGCGCCGTGCCACGGCGTGAGCGCGACCGGCGGATCGGGCAATGACATCAGCCCGCCGTCGCCGGATCTCACCGATGCCGAGTGGCAGCACGGCGGCACCGACGGTGAGATCTTCTTCAACATCAAAGAGGGGATTCCGCCGGACTTGAGCATGGGACCGTTCAAAGCCCGGCTGAAAGACGACGACATCTGGAAGGTCGTGAACTACCTTCGCTCGATCGCAAAAAAATAGGCCGGATCGTTTTCACGACCCGGCCTGTGAACATCAGGAGGGCACCCGTTCAGGGCTGCCCTCACAGATCTACTTCGCGAGCGGATTCGGCCTCACCTGGAACTTGTAGACCTTCGGCAGCGTGTCTTTGCCCGTTTCCATGTGGAACGGCGCACGGGTGCCGCTCGTCGTCCAGATGCCTTTCCCCTTCCAGCCCGCATTCGGATTGTCGATGCGCCCGTCGAGCCCCTTGCCGTAGAACCCCAGCGGATACGGGATGCGGAGCGACATCCACTTGCCGTCGACCAGCGCCAGCACCGCGTCGCCTTCATTGCCCGTCGCCAGCGGCACGTCCTTGCCGAGCCCGAGCATGTCGAAGCGATCGACGAAGTTGTAGTAGGCCGCCTCGGCGCTCGCGTTGTCGACCGCGCCCTTGTAGTTCGGACCGGGATAGTTGTAGAAGGCCCAGCCCTCCGGACACTGCTTACCAAGCGCGTTCGGCCCGTTGAGCGGACCCTTGCACTTGCGGCGGTCGAAGCTCGCGAGCTGTCCGCTCGACAGCGTCGTCCAGACGACGTTGTTGCTGTCGACGTCCATGCCGCGCGGCGCGAAACCCGATCCCGACGCCCGTGAATCCTGGAACGGCACTTCGTAGATCTCCGACAGCGCCGTGTCCGGCGGGTTCGATCCAAGCGTCAGGCGCACGACGTAGCCGGGCATGCCGGTCACAGAGCCCCAAATCGCGTTGCCGTTTGGCTCCGGCGCGACGCCGTAGAACGGCACGTTGACGCGCTTGTCCTTCGCCGGGTCGAGCGGCTGATCCGGTTCGACGTACGCATCGCGCTTGCCGTTGCCGTTGGTGTCGACGATGAAGGCCGTCCAGCCCTGCGCCTGCTTCTCATCGCCCGTCTTGTCGAAGATGCGCGTGTCGAACCAGCCTTCGACCGGGCCGCCGCCGGTGAACCAGAGGACGTCGTTGTTGTCGAAATTGAGGTGATGCGTCCCGAAGCAGGTGTCGATCGGGATCACCTTCTTCGTCTTCGGGTCGTACATCTGGATGTGCCGGTTGCTCTGGTTGATCGGGAACGCCTTGGCTGAGGGATGCTCCGATCCCTGGCGGCAGAACGCCGACGTCTGGTTTGGACGGACCCGCGCCGCGATCCAGACACGCGCCTGCTTGTCCATCGCGAAGCTGTGCGCGAGCGACTTCGAGTTCCAGATAGCCTCGTCGCCCCAGTAGGCCGACGGGCCAGCCGGCGGTGTGTCGGCTTCGCTCGGCGTCTTCGGATCGCGCACCTGGAGCGGGATGGTCGAGACGCCGTTCGTCCTCGGATCGAGCACCGGCATGTACTCGGTCGAATTCTCAGTCGCGCCGTACACGGGACCGTTCGGGTTCACCGTCGGGTTGCGCTTATCGCTCGCGATCGAGTCGTGCAGGTAGGCCCGCGGGTCGGCGTAGTCCCACATGGTCACGACGACGTTGCGCTCGCGGCCCTGGGGGCGCTGCGGCGTCGCGCCCGGAGTCTCGCCGGCGGCTATGCGATTGGTCCAGTCCGCGTACATCTCGAGCGCGCGCGTGCGGCCGACCTGCGTGAAGCGGTTGTCCATGGCCGCGCCTGCCTGGCCGGCGAGGATGCGCCGCCCCCACGCCTCGGCCCCGTTCCCTTCGCCGGCGAGGAACATCTTCGGGATTTCGCGCGTCGCCTTGTTCCCCATCTGGTGGCAGCCGGCGCACCCGTCAACATTGACGATGTTCCGGATCCACTCGCCCTGCGAACGCATCATCGGCGAGATGCCGTTGCCCTTTTCGCCGGTGCCCGGGAAGTCGCTCTTCGGGGGTACCTGCAGCATGGCGAACCAGTACCTGCGCCGGGTAATACTGCGCCGCCGCGCTCGGGTTCGGCGCAGGCACGGCTTTGAGGTTCAGCGTCTGGCCGGGCGCGGACCGCGTCTTCGACGAATCGACCAGCCCGTAGCCGCGAACCCAGACGTCGTAATTCGCTTTCGGCAGGTCGGGAACGACGAACCGTCCCTGATCGTCGGTGACGACGATACGGATCATCCTCGTCGCCAGGTTCGTTGTTTCGGCGATGACCCAGACGCCCGCCTCAGGGCCGTTGGCGCCGGTGACGACGCCGCCGATGTCATCGGCGTCGATCGCGACCGCGGCGCCGCTCTGCTGCTGGCCGGAGCCGACCTGGACGGCGGCGGACACGATGAAGAATGTAAAGGCGAGTGGAGCGAACCCCCAGCGGAAGACTTTCCTGGTCATCGGAGTTTCCTCCTTCTTACGTAGCAGACGAAGGTAGTCCCACGGCGGCGTCCTGTCAATTGCCGGGCCGGTAGGTCTTGCCGCCGCTTGACTTGAGAGAAAGACAGGGTTACAAGCCGCTGCAGTCTTATGAAATTGGAAATATTGGCAATGCTGGCGACAGTGGTCGGGCTGGTTGGTGCCTGCGCGCCCGGGGCGCCGGCCGAAGATGACACGCCGTTCAACGTGATGGAGGCGACGATCGAGGACATACATCAGGCGTATCGCAATGGCTTTCTCACAGCGCGCCAGCTGACGCAGATGTATCTCGACCGAATCGAGGCTTACGACAAGAACGGCCCGGTGATCAATTCGGTGATCACCATCAATCCGAAGGCGCTCGAAGAAGCCGACCGCGTCGACGCCGAGTTCAAGAGGACCGGGAATCTGATCGGACCGCTGCATGGCATCGTCATCCTGGTCAAGGACCAGATCGACGTGGGGGGAATGCCGACGACGCTTGGCTCGCTGGTGATGAAAGACTACGTACCGACCCTCGATGCGGGCGGAGTCGCGAAGGTGAAGCAGGCGGGCGCCATCATTCTTGCCAAGATGACCCTGGGCGAGGGGGGCGGCGGGGATACATACGGGTCGCTGTTTGGAGCCACACGCAACCCATACGACCTCGAGCGCACCGTCGGCGGGTCATCCGGAGGTCCGGCTGCCGGTATCACCGCGAATTTCGGTACAGTGGCGATCGGACAGGAAGGGTTTGCCTCGATTCGACGCCCCAGCACGTGGAACAGCACGGTGGGCATGCGGCCGACGCCCGGGCTGGTGACGAGATCGGGTGTGTGGGCGGGATACCCGTCACCCACCGGCCAGATAGGTCCGATGGCGCGCACCGTTACAGACCTGGCCAAGCTGCTCGACGTCATGGTCGGCTACGATCCGGAGGATCCGATCACCGCGCTCGGTGTCGGAAAACATCCTGACACGTATACGAGATTTCTGGATCGAGAAGGCTTGAAAGGCGCGCGCATCGGCATCCTGCGCGAGTCGATGGTGAATGTGGCAAACACGACGCCCTCCGAGCCGGACTCGCAGGATTTCAAGGATGTCACGGCTGTCTTCGACAAAGCCGTTGCCGACCTGCAGATGGCGGGGGCGACGGTCGTCGACCCGATCACGATTCCCAACCTGCAGGCCGCGTTGGCCAAGAGAGCCGGAGTTCCCGGAGTCGGGAACAGCGCGGAAGTGTATTTCGCCCGCAATCCCAATTCGCCGTTCAAGACGCAGCAGGACATGCAGGCCCACCTCGATTTCAGCAAGATGATCGGTCAGCGGCGCGATGCCGCCTGGGCTGCAGACGGTCGCATCCCCCCGGTCACCGGCACTCCGCAGAGCCGTGCCCTCGACTACATCGTGGCGCGCGACCAGCTGGCGATCGACATCGCGAAGGTCATGGCGGATCACAGGCTCGACGCCATCGTGCACAAGAGCGTCGACCATACACCGACGTTAATCAAGGACGGCATCAATCCGCCGTTCTTAAACCAGAAGGGCGTACCGCATCTGAATACCTATCTGATTTACGCTGCGTCGCTCGCGGTGCCGGCCGGTTTCACGCCTGCTGGTCTGCCGGCCGGCATCACGTTCTTCGGCCCCCCATACAGCGAACCGACGCTGATCAGACTGGCCTACGCATACGAACAGGCGACGCATCATCGCGTTCCGCCCAGGACGACGCCGCCGCTCGTTCACTGATGATCACCGCCGGCTCAAACGGAGAACAGGTATGACCCGCGTCAGCGTCGCAGTCGCGTTGGCATGGATCGTCGCGACCATCGGTCTAGTCGGGCAGCAACCTGCCGCCATTCAGCCGGACCAGATCTTCCATAACGGCAAAATCGTCACGGTCGATTCCGGAAACAGCATCCACCAGGCATTCGCCGTCAAGGGCGATCGCTTCCTCGCCGTCGGCAGCAGTGCCGCCATTCGTGCCCTGGGAGGCCCCAAGACGGTGATGGTCGACCTCAACGGCCGTACCGTCGTTCCCGGCCTGACCGACAGCCATGCTCACGCATGGCGCAACGTCTTCCGGAGCTTGCAGGGCGTCGACCTCACCGGCATCACGTCGCTCTCAGAGCTGGTCGAGCGGATTCGAAGCGCTGCCGCGAAGGCGCCCGGGAATCGAACGGTCTACGCCACCGGCAACTGGATTGAGGCACAACTTCTGGAGAAGCGAGCGCCCACGCGTGCCGAGCTCGATGCGATCGTGTCGGATCGGCCATTGATCGTGTTCAGCGGGCAGGCCTCGGGCGGGGCGGGCGAACGACGAGCCTACCTCAATACCGCGGCGTTGAGGGTGGCGAGGATTACGCGGGAGACGGCGACCGTCTATGGCGCGCGGAACTCGGTGCCCAAGGCCCCCGATGGCGAGCCGACCGGCGCGATCGTCGGTTCGACGCCGTTTCCGGTCATGACCGTCGCCGCTAGATTGATTCCTATCGACGATGTGCAAGCGCTATGGCTGCGAGCGCAGCGCGAGCTCAACGCCCAAGGCTTTACCAGCATCCGCGAACCTCAGGTGCCGGTCGAGATCATGCGGCTGTACTGGGACCTGTGGCGCGAGGGCCAGCTGACGATGCGCGTAAGCATGGGGATTGATGTCGGTGCCGGCCAGGCCGAGGAGCTCGATGACATCCTCAGACCCTGGGGTGTCGGCCCGGGCTTTGGCGATCACTGGCTTCGGTTCGACTCGGTCGGGGAGTTCGCGGTGGACGGCAGCGGGCTGATCGATTCGACCCCGGCGCTGTTCCGCCGTGGAATCCTGACCATCCATCGGCACGGCTGGCGTCCTGCTCCCCACATCGGCACCGAAGACAAGTATCTGGACCAGGCGCTCGAGGCCTACGAGGCCGCCGACCGCGACAGGCCGATCCGTGACGAGCGGTGGATTGTCGAGCACGTTCCACAGACCCGCCCGGACCAGATGGACAGAATGGCGCGGCTAGGCGTGACTGCGGTCGTGAATCTGGCTGGTTACCGGGAGACCGGCACGCTGATCAAGAACTATGGCCAGGCGCGCGCCGAGCGCATCGTGCCCGTGCGCGAGATGCTTGACCACCGCGTCAACGTGGTGTTCGGCAGCGATTGGTCCGACGGACCCAACAATCCGTTTGTTCCCTTCTACTACTACACGACGCGGAAGACCGAGGACGGCTCCGTGCTGGGACCAACCCAGGCGATCACCCGACAGGAAGCCTTGCGACTGCTGACGATGAATCCCGCTTACGTCACCTTTGAGGAGACAGTGAAGGGCTCGATCGAAGCCGGCAAGCTGGCCGACTTTGTGATCCTGTCCCAGGACGTGCTGACCGTGGCGGACGACCGGGTCCGCACGACGCAGGCGCTCGAAACCTACGTCGGCGGCCGCCGAGTGTTCGCGAAATGAAGGTTTCGCCGCTGTAGTCAGTTGGCCGGCCGGTAGGTCTTGCTGAAACCGTTCCGCGTATTCGACACGGTGAACGTCCCGTCCTGCTGCGCCGAAATCTTGAACCAGTACGCCGTCCCATTGTGCGCAGGCGCGGGCGGCGCCTGCTGTCCCTGGGGCGGCGCGACGAACGGCGACACCGGCAGCGCCGCGGGCGGTTCGTCGTACAGGTTGGCAGTAAACAACCCGGGCACCGCGTAGTCCTGGCCGGCCAGCTCCGAGAAGTGAATCTGCCACACGTCTTCCATCCCCGGCGAGCTGTAGAAGATCTTCATCGCCTCGGGCTGTCCACCCTTTCGCGTGCCGTTGTTGGTGACGATCGCGCGGGGACGCAGCGTGTGGACGAGGAATTCCGCGTTCACGTTGCCGTGACGAGCCGCGATCAGTAGATCCACGTTGCCAATGCGGTTGTTCGGACACATCAGATCGAACTGCCGGTTGAGCGTGAGATCGCCCAGGTGGATGGTGCGGAACCGCCCGAACGTGATGACGCTGCCCACCGACTGGTCGTCTTCCGTGAGGTTGACCGTCGCCGGCGTATATCCGGCGCACAGGGCGTTGGGCATCGCCTTGCCGGCGAGCGGAGCCTGAACGACCTGCGCCGCCGACGTCACGATCCGCCAGTCCAGGCCCTTGATCTGTAACTGGTCACCGGGCTTGGCCACCATGTGCTTCGACTTCGAGAGCTCGGCGTATTCGCCCTTGAGGAACGCGTCGGTGCTCTCGTTGGGCTGGGCGTTGGGCCCGTGGTCGACAAAGTGTGCGATCGGAATCCGTTTCGCCAGCTCGCTGAGGCCGCCGATGTGATCGCCGTGGTAATGGGTCGTGATCAGGTGATCGATGCGCGTCAAGCCTGCGCTCTTCGCCGCGGCGGCGATGCGGTCGGCGTCGCGGGCGGCGCCGGCGCCGCCGTTTCCTGAATCGATCAACACCGATTCGCCGGACGGCGCGACGAACAGGACGGCGTTGCCCCCTTCGACGTCCACCACATAAATATCCAGCGTCGTCCTGCCGGTCTGTCCCGCGGCCGCGAGCGCCGTGGACAGGATGAGAGATGCTGCCAGGATGCTTGTCCGCATATCACCCTCCCGGTCTGAGGGCCCGATTATACAAAGCGCTGCGCCGCCGAGAGGGCGCTCTCACGCGCGACTGCGTACACGTGGTTCGTGACGGTGGCCACGTCGTCGCGATCAAGACGATAGGAATGATTAGAGTAGACAAGCGGGTCCTTTCGGCCTTGTGACTTATCTTGCAGGCGCCCGCCCCGTCATCTCTAGAAACTTCTGGTTCTCGTGGCAGATGAACTCGGTCATCTCCCAGCCGTCGGCGACGATCCGGTGCTCGACCCTGACCGTGAAAGGTCTGGTGTACGCCTTCGGGTCGTCAATCGTGACATCGATCTCCATGTTGCCGAAGTTCACGCGCCGGAATCGCTCTGTCAGCTGTAAGGCATCTGTGTACGGGCTGCCCATCTGGTCCAACCACGCGTCGGCGGCGTTGCCGCCCTGCACTCCGCGGAAGTTGTTCGATTCCACCACGAAGGTGTCGCCCTCCCAATGGCCAACGGAGTAGCCGTGCCAGTACGGCTGCGGTTCCCCCTGCTTCGGAAGGCGCCGGCCATCGGTGTAGATCGTCCGCAATCCGTAATTCGACTCGTAGACGATCAACGTCTTGCGAGGCGTGTGGATAATTTCTCGAGGCTGCGGATCCAAGTGGTACCGAAGCGGGCCCTGCGGGAGGCAGAGCGCGTCCGGGTTGTCGTACCGCTGATTCGCGACGCGCTTCCTGGAGAGCTCCGCCGCCCACGGTTGGAACGGCAGACCCTCCGGGAAATTCACGCCGATGTTCGCGAACACCGCCAGCGGAGGACGCCCCGGCGGCGCGGTGCCCGACTCCTCGCGCCGCGGCGACACTTCCCAGATGCCTCCCATGTCCGGTTTGCCGTCGGGCGCCCGCGGCGCCGGCGCAGCGAGATTCACTCTGCCGTCGGCGCCTTTGGGAACACCCGGCGGCTCACGCCTGGGCCACTGCGCCGACACCGAAACTGAAAGGGCGGCGATCATGACCGCTGCACCGGTGAATCGCCGCATCAGGTCGGCCTCCGTTACGGTTGTGGCGCGTCGCCCGCCCCCGCGAACAGACGTTGACCGCTGCTCGACACGACCACCTGGGCGTTGGCGTTCGTCGAGCCGTTCTTGGCGCGCGAGCCTTCGACCGTGACGATGTCGCCGGGTTTCAACGAAAACCGCGTCCAGCCGTTCCGCATCAGTCCGTTCGGGCTCGCGAGCTCGAATCCCCAGTTCGCGACCTTACCAGAGGCGTCCTTGACGTCGAGGTAAATCCAGGCGTGCGGGTTGGTCCAATCGAGCTTTGTCACCGAGCCTGTCAGCTTGACAGGCTTGTCTGCGTCGAATTCGGCGGAAAACGCATGGTGCGCATCAAAGGGCCGCGACCCGGCGAGCAAGCCTGCAAGGACGAGGACACGAGCGGCCTTCGCGGTCATGCGCACCTCCTCGTGGACTGACGCCGCACGGGGCAAATCCTACTACGTTTCACGCGCAAGCGAGCCCGCACTTTTACGCTCGCGTGGTGGAGGCGCACCCTTCCTGATTCCTGCAGCAGCTGGAGCTCGAACGGCTCTCTTCAGCTGATCTCGACGAACTGGGGAAAGGCGTGCAAGGCGATGCGCAGCGCCAGGCAGATCAGCGAGAGCGCGACAAAGATGAAATAGGCGGGCTCACTCCTGGTCAGCGACAGCGTGTAGAAGACGCCCTTTTCGACCTGGTTGATGTCGGTCAGCGCCTGCTCGAGGTCGGTGGTGCGCCGGACGTTGTAGTACTTGCCGCCGGTCATCGGTACGGCAAAGGCGAGCTGTTCCGACGAATTCGACTGCAGCTCGACGCCGATCATGTAGACCCGGACGCCGTTCTTCCGCGCGCGTTCGAGCTCGATGTACGGCTCGCGGCCCGAGTTGTTCTCGCCGTCGGTGAAGAGCACGATCACCTGCCCTCTGATCTGGTGCCCTTCCGTCTCTTTCTGCTGCTCGAAGAAGCGGATGGCGGTGGCCAGCCCTTCGCCGATCGCTGTGTAGCCTTCGTTGACGAGCGTCTGGGTCCCGGTGATCAGCATGTACTGCGTCATGCTCTCGTGGTCGAAGGTGGCGGGCGACACGAGATAGCCGTTATTGGAGAAAACGACCAGCCCGATCGCATCGCCGGGACGCTTGCTGATGAAGTCGAGCGCGCTGCGCTTGACGGCTTCCATGCGGCTGCCGGGCGTGCCCAGCATCGCGCCGAGCCGGCCGCGCGAGGCGCCCCCGGCCGCGGCGACCGAGATCGCCTGCGCCGAGGCGGTGGGCGACGGCGCCGCGCCTGGCAGAAGCGGCTCCTCCATGCTCTGCGAGAGATCGACCACGAACATGATCTGCAGCCCGCCACGTTCCACGCGCGTCTGGGTGAACGGATACACGGGGCCGAGCAACGCGACGAGGAGGAACCCGATGGCCGCGGCCTCGAGCAGTCGCGGCAGCCGAACGATCGGGTGGGCGCCGCCGAGCGCGTCGCCAAAGTGCGCGACGAGCGAGTGGCCCCAGTAACGGCGTCGCCAGAACCGCCAGGCCAGCAGCAGGATGAGCGCGGGGACCGCGACGAACAGCCACTCGAGGTGCTGAAAGGCCATGGTCAGGTGGTCTGGAAGATCGCCCGCATCTCGTCGGCCAGCTCGCGCGCGGCGGCGGCGTTCAACTCGGCAGGATGACGCGCGTATCGCGCGGTCTCGCAGACGCCCATGACCCTGGCCGTCCGCTCCGTCAGATCAGGATTTGCGGATAGCCGTGTCATCTCGGCTCGCAGCTCGTCGGCGAGCAGTCCGTCGGTGGGCGTATCCAGCAGATAACCGAGGTACTCCTTCAGGTCGCGATACGAGCGGCCGTAGAACTCCATCACCGTCCCGGGCTCACCGAAGTCGGAGGGTACGGACTCCAGCCACCGCGCGCGAATGGCCGCCATCGCCTTTCGCGGGTCCGGTCCCGTGCGGCGCTTCCGCCCGCGGACGATCTGCACCACCCGCCAGACGAGACCTGCGGCAAGGAGCACTGCCGCCGCCCAGCCGACGGCCGGCACGATCCAGCGGCTTCGCGGCCAGCCGCTGACCGTCACAGCGTCACGGAGTCCGGACGTCCGCGGCGGCAGCGTGCTGCGGACGGCGATGACCGGCCCGGGGATGGTCAGACTTTCCGCGGCAGCGTTGTCGCTGGCGGCAGGCGCGGAAGTGCCTACTCGTCGGAAGTAGAAAAGCGAGAGCTGCGGGATTTGCAGATCGGTGACGCCGGTCGCGTAGCTTGCCAACGTGAGATCGACGACGAGCCGCTGCCGGCCATCGGTCAACGGGATCGTCGACAGTGGTGACGCTGACGACCCGGAGCGGGTCGAGATTGATCGTGTCGGTGTCGACGTTGTCGAGGATGAACTGCACGTCGGGCTGGTGGTCCACGAAAATCTGGTAGTGGAACTGGTCGCCCACCCAGACGGCTGTCTTCTCGAGATGCGTGGTGAATGAAATCTCGGGATTGGTGCCCGGCGTTGGGGGGACTGCGCTTGCAGCCCCACCGCGAATGCGACCCACAGCCACCCGATCCTCATCCTTTCTTCCGCCTTTCGAAGAGCGTCATGAGCGGATCCAGAAAGGGTTCGCCGACCGGCAGAAACAGGCAGTCCATGCCGAGCGAAAAGAACAGGTCCCGCAACGCGGCTTTCCGGTGGTTGACGAGCGCCTCGAAGCGCGTCCGCTGCGTGGAGGACAGGCTCAACAGCAGCTCCTCCGGCCCCTCCGCCGAACGCAGCCGGATCAGGCCGCGGCCCGCCGGCAGGCGCCGCTCCAACTCGTCCTCGAACACGATCGGGACGACATCGTGCTTGCGCGCCAGCGCCTTGAAGTCGGGCAGGTCCGTCAGTGGCGTCGCATCGGGATCGACCACGAAGTCGGAAAGAAAGAACACAATCGCCGTGCGGCGCAGGTGACTGCGCAGGAACTGGATCGCCGGCTCGCAGTTGGTTCCATGTGACGTCTCGCGCAGGTGGTAGAGCCGTTCGATGACGCGCCACACGTGGGCCTGCCCCTTGCGCGGCGGCTCGTACGCCTCGACTGTGTCGCTGAACGCCATGAAGCCCAGGTGACAGTTCTCGGCGGCCGCCGAGAACCCGAGCGTCGCCGCCACCTGGATCGTGCGCATCCGCTTCGACCACTTCGCGGTCGAGAACCGCATCGAGCGCGAGACGTCCACCACCAGGAACACGACGATCTCTTTTTCCTCGAACTGCCGTTTGAGGAAGAGCTCCTGCATGCGGGCGGAGACGTTCCAGTCGACGCGGCGCAGGTCCTCGCCGATTTCGTACTTCCGGTGGCTCTCGAACTCGTAGCCGGTGCCGCGCAGGCGGCTGCGGCTCTGCCCGAAGCGCTGGCTACGGATCCGCCGCGACGCCGCCAGCTCCAGGTAGTGCAGTTCCTCGGTGAGTTCGGATGGCAGCACGTGTGACCTTAAGGAATGGCGGTCCGGCGCAGCACTTCGGCCACGACTTCGTCGGTGCTGACACCTTCGACCTCGGCGCGGATCGTCCGCACCATCCGGTGGTGCATCACATCGGGCGCGATGAATTTCACGTCGGCCGGTGAGACGAAATCGCGGCCGCCCATGAAGGCGGTCGCCCGCGCCATCGCCAGCAGATGGTGATACGCGCGCGGCGAGATGCCGTACTGCAGCATCTCCTTGACGATGGGCAGCGCGCCCGGATGGCTGTTGCGCGTCGCCTGGCCGATGGCCACGATGTACTGGTGGATTTTGTCGTCGACGTGAACCTGGCTGGCAAGCTGGCGGATGCGCACGACCGTCTGCGGGTCGGCGACCGAGGTGATGGTCAGCTCCTCCAGCCTGGTCCTGATCATCTCGACTTCGTGCGCGGCCGTCGGGTACGGGACGCGGAGCATCATCGCGAACCGGTCGAGCTGCGCCTCGGGGAGCGCGAAGACGCCTTCCTGCTCGACGGGATTCTGCGTGGCCAGCACCCAGAACGGATCGTCGAGGTGAAACGTGTGCTCGCCAATCGTGACCTGGCGTTCCTGCATCGCTTCGAGCAGGGCGCTCTGGGTTTTCTGCGGCGCGCGATTGATCTCGTCGGCCAGGACGATGTTGGCGAAGAGCGGCCCCTTCTCGACGCGGAACTCCGAGGCGCGCGCGTCGAACACGCGCGTGCCGAGAATGTCGGCGGGCAGCATGTCGGGCGTGAACTGGATGCGCTGGAACCTGGCGTGAAAGGTTCGAGCGATGGCCGAGACGAGCAGCGTCTTGGCCACGCCGGGCGGCCCTTCGAGCAGCAGGTGCCCCGAGCCCGCCATCTCGCCGCTGCCCTTCTTGAACGAGTAGGGAATCCGGCCGAACAGGCCGATCAATACCTTGCGGATCAGATCGTCCTGGCCGATGACGACTGTGCGGACCTGCGCCTCGATGCCGTGAATGACCTCCCAGGCCCGCTCGTGCGTCAGCGCGTCAACAGTCGCCCGTTCCAAAGACAACCTCGAAGGCTATAGGAATGCGGCCGCCAGCATACAAACGAATGCCGCGGCGAAGAAATAGAAATACAGATCCTGCTGGATGGGCGACGACTGGTAGCCGGCCACCGGCCGCCCGCTCGACAGGATCTCTTCGATCGCGGCATCGACCTGCCGCTCGTCCTCGCCCCGGAAGAAACGCCCGGTCGTCCGCGTCGCAAACTCCCTCAACGTCGCCGCTTCCGCCTTCGACCGCAGGCGTTCCCCGGAGGCAGACACGGCGTAGCGCACCACGTCGCCGCGCGGCGAGAGCTCGAGCGGAAAGGGTGCGCCTGTGGCGCTGCCCAACCCGAACGCATAGAGCTTGAGGCGCCGGCGAACGACGTCGGTGATCGGCTCTTCCCACTGCCCGATTGTGTCGTCGCCATCGGAGATCAGCACCAGGACGCGGCGCCGGGTCTTGTTCTCAGGCGTAATGCGCTCGTCTGCGTCGATCACGCGCATCGCGCTGACCAGCGCGGCGCCCATGTTGGTGCCGAGCCCCGGCTCGGTGGTGCGATTGAGATAGTCGAAGTAGACCAGGATGGTCTGCGGCTCGCGAGTCAGATACGACAGGATGACGCCGTTGTAATTGAAGCCGACGAGCGCATAGCGATCGTCGGGCAGTTTTCGGAGGACGAACTGCTGGATGATCTGCTGGGCTCGACCGAGGCGGTTCGGGTCCATGTCCCTGGCGAACATCGACGGCGAGGTGTCGAGCATGAAGATGACGTCGGTCGCCCTCGGCACCGGCCGCACGTCGCGGCTCAGCACCTGAGGCCGGGCCAGTCCGACGATCATCGCGACGAGACTGACTGCGAAGAGCCCGCCACGCAACCAATCGTGCCCGGCCCATGAGATGCGCGAGATCTCTTCGAGATTGGTCAGGTCGCCGAAGCGGCGGCGCATCCGCCAGTGATGCCAGAGGCCGGCGCCCCAGAACAGCATGAGGACGGGGACGCCCGCCAGCAGCCAGAGGTACTGCGGATGCACAAAGGGGTCGGGAGTCATTTGTTGAGGACAGCCTCAAGGCGGTGGCGAATCACTTGAAGACTGTCCTCAACAAATGACTCCCGACCCCCTTACAGATTTATCCGACCTGCTCCGGCGGAAGGGCTTCGGTCGGCGGCACCTCGCTCTCTTCGAGGATCTTGATGTGCTCCTCGACCGAGGCCGCTAAGTCCTTCTGCATCTTGTCGACGTACTCGTAGTTGTACTTGGCATCCCAGTCGTTGGGATTGATCTGCAGCGACTCCCGGTAGCTCTCTTGTGCGCGGATCAGCCCGTCTCGCAACAGGTTGAGGCTTTCGGCCAGGCCGGCAGGGTCCACCACGGGAGTCCCCGTCGGCTTGCGGTACTCCTCCATCGCGCGCTGAAACGCGATGTTGCCGCGCAGCAGAAAAAACCGCCCGTCGGTGGCCACGCCGCTGATGTCGTCTTCTCTCTGCAGTCGATCCACCGCTTCGTCGTAGCGGTTGAGCGCGTACAGGAGACGCGCCTGGTTCAGCAGCAACGTCTGACGGTCGCGGCCCGGGATGAGGCGGATGGCGCCGTGCGCCCGCAGCCGCGACTCGACGCCTTCATAGGCCTGCAAGGCCTCGTCGAGATTCCCCTGGCCGTACAGCGCCGCCGCACGATCCATCGCCCGAATCATGGCGTGATACTGCAGTCCGGCATACGCGACGAGCGCCAGCACGACAGCCGCCAGGCCCGTCCCGAACGCCCGCAAGTATCGCTTCCGTGCCATCAGAGCCTTAGGTTAATCTAATGGCCGTTTCGTTTCTCGAGGAGATTCTTGATGAAGCCATCCTCAACCGTTCCTTCAAAACTGGGCCTGCTCTCCCTTGTCGTCGCAGCGCTGGCGGTGCTCGGGCCGAGCAATCAGCACGTGCTGGGCGTCGAGACGACCGTGATCAAAGCCTCCTCGCGGCTGGTGTCGGTCGAACAGTTCGGCGGCGACATGTGTCCGTTGCCGACCGACGTGGCAGCGGCCCTCGACGGCACCTACACGCGGCCGGAAGACATTCCGATCAATCCGGTCACGGTGGCGCTTGGGATGAACGTCAGGGCGCTGCAGCCGCTGGCGCTCGCGTCGCCGCCGCAGCAGGGCGGGCGGGGGGCGCAGGCGTTCACGACTGCGCCAGGCGCGGCGCTGCCGGGTCCGCCGTCGGGGATCAACGCAGCCAAGCATACGGCGGTGCGGGCGCGTCATGCCGATTCGGCGCATCTTCGACCGGTATCCGCAGTACAGCGCCGTGGCGGTCGATCCGAACAACAACGAAGTGGTGCTGCAGGACGAGAACCTGTTCCAGATCCAGGTCTTCAACCGCACGGCCAGCACGCCGGCGACGGCGGCGTTTTCGGAGCCGACGCGGGCGATCAGGGGAACCGACACGCACCTCGAGCTCAACTGCGCGCTCTACATCGACCCGAAGACCGGCAACATCTATTCGCTCAACAACGACACCGAGCGCAGCATGACGGTGTGGGACCGCAACGCCAAGGGGAACGCCGAGCCGACCTGGAAGCTGCGGACACCGATG
The DNA here is from genome assembly GCA_963750995.1 of uncultured Acidobacteriota bacterium. GTDB lineage: Bacteria > Acidobacteriota > Vicinamibacteria > Vicinamibacterales > UBA2999 > CAVVST01. The sequence goes on from CAVVST010000002.1 coordinate 1,352,169, forward strand.
GGGTCCTTCGGCCTGGCGGTGGACGAGGAGCGGGAGGAGCTGCTGATCACGGCGCAGCACGAACAGGTGGTGGCCGCATATCCGAAGACGGCACGGGACAACGATCCGCCCAACTGGGTGATCTGGGGGGACAAAACGGAGCTGGCTGACCCGCACGGCATCGCCATCGACACCAAGCAGAAGGTGTATTTCGTCGCCAACTTCGGCAATTACTTCACGCCGCGGCCGTTGCGCCCGGGCGAAGATCCGGAAGACACGGCGGTGACGCGCTTCAACCTGATCCCAGGATCCGGAAAGTTCCTTCCTCCCTCCATCAACGTCTACGACCTCGCGGCGCGCGGCAACGTCGCGCCGGTGCGGAAGATCGTGGGGGCGGCCACTCAGTTGAACTGGCCGACCGGGCTGTTCATGGATTCCGACCGCGGCGAGCTGTATGTCGCCAACGACGGCGGGAAGTCGATTCTCGTGTTCAGCGCAACGGCCAGCGGGAACGTGGCGCCGATTCGCGTCATCAAGGGCCCGCGCACCAAGCTCGTCTATCCGACCTTCGTATTCCTCGACCAGAAGAACGACGAGCTGTGGGTCGCCGACATGGGCAGCCATCGCGCGTCGGTATTCCGCCGGACCGCGAACGGCGACGTCCCGCCGATCCGCGAGATTCGCAGCGCGCCCGAGGGGACGCCGTCGCCGACGCTGGCGAACGTCCGCATCGGCTACGACTCGAGGCGAGATCAGATCCTCGCCCCTAATTGAGTGGCCCATCCGCAGATTGCGGTGTTCGCCAGGCTGGCGAACGGAAACGCGGCGACGGTGAGGCGGATTGAAGGACAGGCGGCGAGGCTCTCGCGGACGATGCACTCGATCGCCTACAACGAGATGGCCGACGAGCTCGTGGTGACCAACCCGTTCGCGCAGGCGGTGCTGACGTTCCGCGGCGACGCCAACGGCGAGGTGCCGCCCATTCGGGTCATCCAGGGTCCGAAGAGCGGGCTCGGACAGCCCGATGTCATGAGCGTCGATCCGGTGAACAACGAGTACTACGTGCCGATCGGGGTGGGTGGCGGCAACGGCGGGCAACAAGATTCACGTCTTCCCGCGCATGACGAACGGCGACGCCGCGCCGATTCGAGTGCTGAATACGGGCGGAGGCCCGCCGTCGGTCGACTATGAGCACAACCTCCTGCTCATCACGGGCAACCAAGGCATCCATATCTACGAGCGAACGGCGACCGGCGACGCGAAGCCGCTGCGCATAGTGACGGGCGGGCCGAGGAGCGGAGTGGACCCGCCGAGCGAAGATGTGATCTGGATTCCGGGGACCCGCAACTTCATCGCGCGGACGCGGCCGTTTGGGATTCGCACCAACGGCGATCGGCCGGGCGTGCCCGGGAACTACCAGACGACCGAAGATGCGGCGACGTTCTTCGGCGTCTGGAGCATCGACGACAACGGCGACGTGCCGCCGCGCTACACCATCGGCCACGACACGTTCATGGAGTTCCGCAACTTCGCGATCAACGGGAAGAACAAGGAAGTGATGATGGCGGACAAGACCCGCAACTCCATCTTCACCTTCTCGTTCCCCGAGGCGTGGGAAACCTTCACGCCGCTCACCGCGGCCCCCTATGTCGCGCCGGCCGGTCGGGGCGGTGGTGGCGGCCGGGGCGGTGGCGGCGGACGCTGAAGGCAGCCGCCTGAGGCGCGGGTTTTTCCAAGTGCTGGGGTGCTCAAGCAGCGCCCCAGCGCTTATCTGTAACTCTTCCCCACCGACTACGGCTCACCAGGAGCCGGCCCGAAGGCCGGCGGCGGGGCCCGGTGCTTCGTCGCGGCTTCATAGGCGGACGCGGCTCTCAGCAAGGTTGGCTCGTCGCCTTGTCCGGCGAAGAACGTAATCGCGATCGGCATCGGATTTGGCAGCGTGGACTGCGGCGTCCCCGGCGGCAGCACCGAAACGTAATTGGTCGTGTCCGGGCTGAGTGCGAATCGCGGCTCGTACACGATTTGGTTGTAGCCGGCCGGCACGACGACGCGTGGGATCTGCAGGGCGGGAGTGATCCCCTCGAGACTTGCCGCGCCGACATTCGGGCCGAGAATCTTCGGTGTCGGCACGGTGTTCTCGGCATGCACGAACAGGTCGATGCCGTTCTCCTGCATCACCTTGAGGAGAACGGTCCGTCCGACCTGGCCGATCGCCAGACGTCCAGCCTTCCCCGCCGACATCGTCGTCTTTGTGTTGACCCAGTTTTCCGCGGCCGCCCGCGTTGCATCGTCCCGGAATCTCGCGTGGGACACCCACGCCGTCCAGTCGGTGATCGTCCGATCGCCCCTGGCGGCCAGGTAGCGGTCCATCTCGAACTTGAAATCGAGCGCGTTCGGTAGTCCGGCGATCGTCGCGATGGTGTCGAGCCGGATGTCGTTAGAGAGCGGCGCCTCGCGGCGGCTCAACTTCAGCAGGTATCGTACCAGTCCACCTGGTGGCCGGGCACAGCGAACACCAGCTCGCCCGACGACGTGCGACGCGAGAAGATTTCCGGCATGAAGCGCGGCAGCGTCTCCGAGAATGCATCCGCGAACGTGTATTTCAGGTTCGGAACGCCGGGATCGTCAGCGTAGCCAGGCGTGATCGACTCGACGATCTCCGCTCCAAGCGCATCACGCAGCACTTTCTTGATCTCCTGATCGATCTGCGCGCTGATCGCCGCATGGTTGGGAGTGGGCGTCACCATGTGTTCCCGCAGGATGGCGATCCGCATTCCCCGGAGCGGCTTGCCACCAGCCGCCGTCACGTCGCTGATGAGGTTCTGGACGTAAGGTTGGTCGCTGATCACGGATTTCGGCAGGGCTGTAAACGGGTCTCTCGGGTCGCGGTACCCGGTCACCGGGTCCTTGATTGCATCGAGCACGCGCGCGCCGTCGGCGAGCGTTCGCGCAATGATTCCGGCGCGGTCGATGATCGACTGGTTGCCGATGCCGCCGCTGTCCGGCAGCAGACCTTTGGTGGGGAGAATCAGCGTGGCGTTGTTCCGGGAGGCGGGGCCCTGGCAGGACGCCACCGTTTGTTCGCAGATCGCCACCGTGACCAGGTTGGCGCCCACCGCGACACCAGATCCGGAGCTGGAACCTCGCGGCACCCGTTCCGTGTCGTATGGATTGCACGCCTGGCCTGACCAGCTGCTGATCGCCTGTCCACCCGCCACGAAGTTCGTCCTGGCCTTCGCCGGTCCGCCCGGGTCGTTGGGACCGGCGTTGAACTCGTGCGAGGTCGCCTTGGCGTAGATGATGGCGCCTTTCTCCCTGAGGCGTGCGGCGATGGTAGAGTCGAACGGCGGTGCGTCCATGGCGAACGGGACGTCATTGCCCGATGTCGATCGCATGTCTTTCGTATCGTACGGATCCTTGAAGGCCACGGTGACGCAGTACATCGGCAACGCGGCCAGATCTGGATTCCGGCCGTAACGAGCGTCGAGTTCGGCGGCCCGCTCGAGCGCGTCAGGTTGACGGCGGAAGGCCTCGCACTCCGGTGGCGCCCCGGGAGGAAGCGGTCCCGTGGAGGGGTGGGCGTCGAATGGGCCCTTGCAGGTGACCGAGCGCTCGCCGCGGAGATTCAGGGTCTCGAGGGCGTTAACCTGGCCCGCGTTCGGAATCCCGACACGCATGCCTGCCTGCTGCCACACCGTCGGATCGGAGACGGTGGTTTCCATTCTGCCGAAGTCGAGCGGGGGGCCGGCGTAGTTGTCGAGATCCGGGAACAGGGTCGACGCCGCCACCGTCTGCGTCGGAAACGCCAGAGAAGCACCCGCGCGAACGGCCCCAGTCGTCGCCGCAGGGATCGGCGCGCCATCCGCGGTCACGAGGCTCGTGCAGACGCCGTTGTACGCCTTCGCCCGGTTGATGTAGGCCTCAACGATGGCGCGGCACGAGATCTGGCCGCTCGTGATCGCCGTCTGAATGCCTGCAATCGTGGCTTCCTGGAGGTGGAACGGCGGCGTCTCCGCCTGGCGGGCGCAGCCCGCGATCACCGCACACAGGGTCAGCATCAAGAGAATAGATGCCGGCATGAGGAGGGCGGACGAATGGTTGTGCATGGAGGAAGGGTCTCACAAAACCGATCGAAGAGATGGGACAGGACAGGTTCACACCTGGCACTTATCTGGAACTGATCCCGACTGGCATCGTGACAGCGAACGTCGTGCCTTCACCGGGCGACGAGTCGAGGTGGATAGCTGCACCGATTGCGTCGGCGCAGTCACGAACGATCGACAGGCCGAGACCGAGACCTTCAACTCCCAGCTCCGTGTCACGGGCGGCGTGCGCCCGGAAGAAAGGCGTAAAGACCTGCTGCACCTGCTCGGCGGTCATGCCGAGACCGTTGTCCCGAACGTGAAAGGTGCAGATTGAATCATTCAGGTCGACTAACGACACTTCCACAAATCGATGCGCTTTCGAAGGATCGGCGTACTTGATGGCGTTCGACAATAGGTTCGAGAGCATCAACTCCACGCGGCCGACGTCAACCGTCACATTCGGCAAGTCGGGCGCGATCGAAACGTCCACCTCACGCGCCCGCGACATCTCGCGCAGTTGTCGTGCCGCTTCTTCGGCTATCGTCCTCAAAGAGACACGCTGCACGCCTGGTTTCGTCTCATCGGGAATATTGAGTCCCGTGACCTTCGTGATGGTTTCGACAAGATCGATCAAGCGTGTGATATTCCGCTCGACGGCCCCGACCAGGCGCCGACGGCGATCGGCGTCCGCGTCGCCTTCGGTTTGGCGCAGGAGCGCGGCGGCGGTCTGCAGGACGCCCAGTGGCTGCCGGAGCTCGTGGCTCACCATTCGGTTGAAGCGCTCGAGCTGTCGGGTCTGATCTTCGATGGTGGCGGTGTACCGTTCGACGAACGTATCGACAGTCGTTTGCGTGAGCAGCGCGACAGCCTGATTGATCTTTCGCACGCAGCGCAGCACTTCTTCCAACGGCGGGTCCAGCCCGAGCCGCTGTGCCTGTTCCCCGACGAAGGTCTCGAGGATGTTCCGAAGCAGCTCATACTCGCGAAGCAGTTGGTGCACGGAGGCGTGTTGCTCGTGGCGCAGCGCGCCGAGTTCGCGCGCTTTCGCCACGACGAAGGAACTACCTGCGAGGTCGCGCTCCTCGGCGGAAATGTACTTGGCGACCTCCTGAATCAAGTTCGGAATGTGATCCAGCAGCGCTTCGGTCGGGAAGACATCGTCAGGGGGAACGGGAATGAGCGCCACAAGGCGCTCGAGCCAACGCGCAGCCAGTTCATGGCGATCTGAATCGATTCGCGCAGCGATGGCAGCGGCGAAGGCTTCAGGCGTGGTGCTGGCCATAGTCCCACCGACCAGGGGAATGAAGGAAGGCCGATCGTATCACCCGCTGACCACTGGCTCATCCGTTCAGCGAAGGTGTGGGACAGGGAGGGGACCACGTCGGAGCGACTGTCAATGCGTTGACAGTGCTGCCGGGCGAATGCTATACAGCGTGCGAAGAAGCGCCCGCCAGACACGCCCGGAAATCCGCAGAACTCGGAGGGTTACGTTATGACGCGTGTACCAAGTGCGTGCTGCAGTCTTGCACTGGTCGTTCTATTCGTTGGCGTCCTTACCACGGCGCCCGTCTGGGCGCAGCAGGCCACGGCTGAGCTCAACGGCCGTGTGACCGATTCAAGCGGCGCGGTGTTGCCGGGTGTCACCGTGACCGCGACACAGACGGCAACCGGGCTCGAGCGCACGGCCGTGACGGACGGGGACGGTGCCTACCTGCTCACGAATCTGCCGCCGGGCCCGTACCGCCTGGAGATATCGCTCCAGGGCTTCCGCGGCTACGTGCAGACGGGGCTCGTACTCACGGTAGGCGCGACGCCGACGGTCAATGCCGCGCTCGAACTGGGGTCGCTCGAGGAGACGGTCACCGTGGAAGGCGCGGCGCCGCTCGTCGACGTGCGCAGCGCCGGCATCAGCTGCGGTGGTCGAAAACGAACGCATCCTCGAGCTGCCGCTCCAGGGCCGCAGGTGAGCAGACCTCTGTTGCTCGTCGGGCGCGGCGGTGCAGACGGCGACGGCTACGTCGCGGAGCGCGCCAGGCGGCGTGCGGATCTCGGTGGGCGGCGGGTTCGAGACCGGCGTCGCGTACGTCCTGGACGGCGCGGACCACAACAACCAGCAGGAGAACATCAACTACGCGCTGCCGTTTCCGGACGCGCTCCAGGAGTTCCGCGTCGCGACGAGCGGTCTGACCGCGCAGAACGGCGTCAAGTCCGGGGCGGCGGTCAACGCCGTGACGAAGTCGGGCACCAACCGGTTCTCGGGGAACGCCTTCGAGTTCATGCGGCACTATCGGTTCAACGCGACCAACCCGTTTGCGGCGATCGGCCCGGACGGCGAGCGGGCCGACGACGGGCTCAAGCGCAACCAGTTCGGCGGCACGCTGGGTGGGCCGATCGTGCGGGACAAGCTGTTCTTCTTCGGCGCCTACCAGGCCACCGCAAACCGTCAACGGCCGGCGGACAACATCGCCCGGGTGCCCACCGCCCAGATGCTGACGGGCGACCTCACCACGTTCGCCTCGGCCCAGTGCAACGGCGGCCGCCCGATGACGCTGCGAGCGCCGTACGTGAACAACCGGCTCGATCCGGCTCTCCTGAGCCCGGCCGCGCTGAGGATCGCCGCCCGGCTGCCCAAGTCGACCGACCCGTGCGGCGAGATCACCTATCAGATCGGGAACGACAGCGACGAGCATCAGACGCTCGGGCGCATCGACTTCCAGCTCACGCCCGATCACTCCGTCTTCGGGCGGTACTTCGGGCAGAAGTACACCAAGCCGCCGGGCTACGCCGGCGGCGACGACAACATCCTGAAGTCGTCCGGCCAGGGCACCGACGCGATGTTGCACGCGGTGAACCTGGGCACCACGTCGGTCTTCGGTTCGGCGATGGTCAACAGCGTCCGGTTCGCGCTCAACAAGTCGACGGTGGACAACAACCAGAACCCGTTCTTCTGCCCGACGGACGTCGGCGTCCGGAACTATCACTGCTACGCGCCGGGCTACATGGTGCTGGCCGTCACCGGCGCCTTCGACCTCTACCCGGGCAACCAGACGGAGGCGCTCTTCTTCAACGACAGCTACAACGTGTCCGACGATCTGACGCTCGTGCGGGGCAATCACCAGTTCGGGTTCGGTGGGAACGTTCGATACTGGGCGGGGAACTACCAGTCCTCGTCGCGCGCCAACGGCACGTGGCGCATCACCGGGTCGAACACGGGGCTGGGGCTGGCCGACTTCCTGGCCGGTCGGATCGCCACGGTCGAGCAGGGCGATATCAACCGGGTGATCGTCAACAACACCTACATCGGCGCGTATGCGCAGGATTCATGGCGCGCGTCGAGTCGCGTCACGATCAATGCCGGGCTGCGATGGGAGCCGTTCCTGGGGCAGAACCTCGAGAACAACGCCATCTCGATCTTCGTGAAGGAGAACTTCGACCGGGGCATCGTCAGCGAGCGGTTCCCGCTGGCACCGGCGGGACTGCTCTGGCCGGGGGATCCCGGGTTCCCGCCGCGCCAGACGGGGATGAACATCCAGTGGTGGAACCTCTCGCCGCGCGCGGGCGTGGCGTGGGACGTGCGCGGGGATGGCCGATTGGCGGTGCGGTCCTCGTATGCGATGGCCTACGACTTCATGGCGGGCGAATTCCACAACATCAACAGCGGCGCCCCGCCGTTCGGCAATCGGTCAACCGTGACCAACCCGTCCGGCGGGCTCGACAACCCGTATTCGGACACGCCTGGCGGCAATCCCCACCCGCTGGTCTCGGGTGGCCGCAACACGCCGTTCGTACGGTTTGGCGGCTTCGGCACGATGGATCCCGACATCAACTCGCCGCGGGTCCAGACATGGAACGTGACGGTCGAGCAGCAGATCGGCGCGGACTGGGGGGTGTCGGCCGCGTACCTCGGGAGCTATTCCGATCGGGTCTGGGGGCAGGTGGCGCTCAACCCCGGCGTGTTCCTCGGGGAGGGCCCGTGCACGCTCAACGGGGTCGTTCTACGCGGTGTGCTCGACGGATGCCAATCTGGACCAGCGGCGGGTCCTGTTCATGCAGAACCCGGTGTATCGGGCAGTACTACGGCGGACTGGACGAGAACACCGACGTGGGCTACCAGAAGTACTCCGGCCTGAAGCTGTCGGTGCAGCGTCGAGCCGCCGCCGGCCTGAGCCTGAACGGGAGCTACACGCTGGGGAGCTGTTTCGGTCTGCCGAACCAGGCGCGCTTCAACCAGACGAGCGCCGGGTACCTGAAGCCGGACGATCCGGAATTCGACGCCGGCCCCTGTGTCCAGGATCGGCGGCACATGGGGACGCTCACGGTGGGCTACCTCACCCCTGAGGTGGACGCCGCCGCGCTGCGAGCGGTGGTCTCGAACTGGCGGCTGTCGGGCATCGTGTCGGCGCGCACCGGCGATCGGATCAACATCATCGACCTCCGGGACAACGCGAAGACGGGCATCCGCAACCAGCGGCCGAACCAGGTCAAGGATGACCTCTACGGCGCGAAGACGCTGACGAACTACTTCGACCGTGATGCGTTCTCGCAGGCGGCGATTGGCACCAATGGCGACCTCGAGCAGAACGCGGGGGTCGGCCCGAACTTCTGGAGCATCAATCTGGCCCTCTCGAAGCTGGTCTCGGTGGCCGCCACGCAGCGGTTGGAACTCCGGCTGGAGGTCTTCAATCTCTTGAACCAGTTCAACTGGGGCAATCCCGACCCGAACTTCAACGCGGGCACGTTCGGCCGCATCACGTCGATGGCGGGCGAGCCGCGCATCATGCAGTTCGGCGTCAAATATGATTTCTGATATGGAAAGACCGCTGTCAGGGGTTCGTTGGGTCTGATAGTTCGATAAGATCTCGTAGCCCGCGCCCGGAGTCCCAAGCCTCCGGGCGCGGGCGTGTTATACGAAGCCGCTCAGGGTCTAGGTGGCTCGTGTCTGCGTCGACTCAACACCGCGAAACGCTATCTGCGACCCTGACGGTTGGCGCGCCTAACCCACCACGCCAAGGCAGATAGGGAGACAGCGACCAATACAACAACGATCCCGACGAGCACGGGGAACGAAAGCTCTGTCCAGAGCATGGCCACTAACCGTTCATGCAATCAACCAGCCGGAGTTGTGATGTCGTCACACCCCTGCGCTAGGTTTGTGCATCATGTCCCCGGATCCTGCCCCGTCCAGGCCCGAGTGCCCGAAATGCCGAGAACGGCTGTCGATCACGACAGCAGAGACGCAACATAAGGCTGTTTACCTGTGCCTTCGTTGTCGCTACATCTTTGCGGTGAGCAAGCGTCCGGACATTTCGGATGCTGAAGAGCAGCCGGCCGGCCCCTAGCGATGCTCGGGTAACACATCGGGCAAAGCATCCACCACCAGACCGGCGCGTGTGTCGATCAACACGAGCCAAAGCCACAGCTGTCAGTCGCCGCATGGATCCTCCTCAGCGATGACCGGAAAGACATCGACCATGAGGTATGCGGGTCGTGTGCCTGACGCAGTAACGATGATGTAACGGTGGTATGACGCGGCGGCAGAATTCGCGTCGGCTATCATCTTTGTTCGCCCCAATTGAGCCATTCGTGACAGATCAGGCCGGCGAAACTGTACGGTCGGCGCGACACGTGAGGAGAGACAAGAGTATCCCCACTGCTGCCAGAATACGACTTCACCGGGACGGCTTTTCTCACCAACTCGATAGGTTCGGAGCCGCACCACATTCCTGACCTTGCCCATTACATCGTGGCGACGAATGGGGGCGACGCGGTCGCTCGCGTGGAACTCGGTACCGCGGCCGTGACGATCGGACGCGACGCCGGCAGGTGCCGGCGGATCACCGTTTCGACGTCGAGCTGGTGTTCGAGGAGGTGGCGGCGAACATCATCCGACACGCCAATGCAACCGACCATGTGGAACTGCAGGTGAAAGTCGAGCCGGACGAGGTCGTGATGCGGTTCGAGGACAACGGAGTGCCTTTCGATCCGTCGCAGCATCCCGATCCGCAGTTCGCGGCATCGCTCGAGGACGCGCAGGTCGGCGGCCTCGGTATCTTTTTGCTGCGGCAGCGATCGACGCGCATCGCCTACGAACGCAGTGCGCACAATCACAACGTTCTCACGATCGCGATTGTCACTCGCTGAGAGCTACACCGCCTCGCGGTCTGATCGACAGCCGACCGCCAACGTCCCAGCGATCATGCCAGCAGTTCCAGCGCGCATGCGTCGACGTGAATCGACACCTTTCGACTCGGCGAAGCGGTCAGAACTTCGTCATCGAGATGGATGTCGGTCCCACTTTGAAGGGTCACGTGCCGCGCTCGCGTTGACGGTAGCGACAGCGAGGCGTCTCGTCCTTCGAGCACTTCCCGCAGGTATCGGGCGATCTCGTCACGGTGCCGGTCACCTGCCGTGACAACAGTGAAAAGGCCATCGGAGGGTGTGGCGGAGGCCGAGAAGACGAGATTCGGGCCGAGTGACCGAATGTTGAGGACCTCGACGAGAACAAACTCGCCAGTCGTTTCAGCGCCGTCAGCGACGATGGTCATTTCCACGGCTTGGAGCCGTGAGAACACTCTGCGGATGACGCGCGAACGGCCCCGGCCACCTTCGAAGGTACCGGGAGCTCATCTCCATCCGAACGCGTCTGCATGTCGGCCATAGCCGTGGGCATCAACCCGCCGCCTACCGCTTCCGCAAATTGGCAGCGGCCCCAGGCGCCGTCCGCAATGCCGAGGTCGAACGGCACACGGCGAGCCGTCGTCCAACCACCAACGAGATCGCCGATCGAGCCGCGAATCCCAACACTCCTGGCAATGTTGTTGGCAGTACCGATCGGCAGGATCGCGAGCGGAATCCCGCGGTGCGCCATCATACGCGCGGCGAGGGCAACCGTCCCGTCGCCTCCCGCTGCGACAACGATCTCGGTGAATTCATCCAATAATCGCTTCGCGGCCTGCTGCCTTCTCGACCACGCAGACAAGGTCATGGCCATGCTGTTCAATGGCACCACGGATATGGTCGAGCGGGACGCCCTCGCCCGCACTGCTGTTGTAGAAGAGCGACACTCGCACCCACGACGCCCAATTCAAGAGCCGCGCCGATTGCAGACTGGCTGTCGGTTTGCACGCGGCACTGTACGTGCGCATCCTGGTGTCGAACGACGACGGTATTTACAGTCCGGGAATCGTGGCGCTTGCCGAGGTGGCGTCCGAGTTCGGATCCGTGCGTGTCGTCGCGCCCGATGTCGAGCAGTCCTCGATGGGGCACGCGATCACCGCGACACGCCCGCTGTCGTATCGATCGACGCACATCGGCAATCTGACGGCCTACCGCGTCAACGGAACTCCGGCCGACTGCGTGGCGCTGGGCGCATATCACTGGGGGACGGTGGACGTCGTGCTGTCGGGAATCAACCTCGGGTTGAATCTCGGCAATTCCATCTGGCACTCAGGCACACTGGCCGCGGCGAAGCAGGCGGCGCTGCTGGGCGTGCAGGGCGTGGCGCTGAGTGGTCCAGCGGGAATCGAGAACTTCGACAGCCTGAGGCCGTGGATCCGGCGCGTGCTCGACATACTCCTCAACCAACCAAGATTGCTGCTGGTCAATGTCAATTTTCCGCGTGAGCCCAGAGGACTCGTCTGGACCCGCGCCTCCGTGCGCCGGTATGACGGCCATATCGTTCCGACGAAGCATCCGCTGGGCGGTGACCTTTTCTGGTTTACTGTGACTCCTATCCAGGGCGCCGACGAGGGCACCGATCGGTGGGCGGCTGAGCAGGGATGGATCTCCCTCACGCCGCTCAGGCTCGACCTGACGGATGAAGCGCAGCTCCGTGTGGTCAGCGCGGATCACCCGCTTGACGAAGCAATGGCTGCAGCCGTCTCCCCCTCGAGGTCGTCCGAGGGGGCAGCTGAATCGGTCCGCGAAGACGAAGCAACGGCGTCAATCCCGCAGGCCGATCTCTCTAAGCGCAGACCCTGACTGTCAACGGGACGGCCCTTACGCTATCCATACCGCGCGAAGCGCGCTCTCACCGGCGTGGGATCCCGTTCCTCTTGGTGAACAGGGCTAGCGGTTGACCCATGGCGTGGCGGTGTAGACGAGCAGGTCGGCCTGATTGTCGCTCTCGGTCATGAAGTAGCCCCGCAGTGACTTCTCGTTAAGCGGCTCCATCCAGAACGCATTGTGCGTGAGCGCCAATCCGGGGTTCGGCCCGCTGCCTTCATCGATGAACTGGTTCACCGGAATCTGGTGCTCGGGCCGGGCGCGCCGTAAGTCAACGAGGTCCAGCCCGCCGAAGGCGATGCTGCCGAGCGGCGTCGGATAGCCGGTCACGCCGCCGCAGAGCATGAACTCGATGCCCTGGTAATGGCAGTCCTGGTAGTCGATGTAGAACTGCGCGTTCGGCGTCCATTCGGAGGACGCCACCTTCGTCATGCCGGGCTGGCCCGTCACTCTCCATGTATACAGCCGCCGTGAGCCCCAGCTCACGCCGTGCATCGTTCCCCGCTGGCGGTTGTGCACTACGCCGCCGATATGATCGTTCTCAGTGAACACGAGCTCGGCGGCGAGCGTCTCCGGATCGACGCGGTAAACGTTGCTCCTGCTGTTCGGCCGATACTCGGCCACGGGCACCCAGATGTACTGGCCGTCGTAATCAATGCCGCCCGGGTGGTACTTCGTGCCGTCGGTGAGCTCGATCTGAGCGAGCAACTGACCGGCGGCGTTGAACTTGGACAACCAGCCACGCCCGGTGCCCGGTGACCGATCGATCGAGAAGTCGTACAGGGCGTCGGTGACGGTGCTGTTGCGGACGGTGCTCGAAATCACCTCCACCGAGGACACGTAGAAGGTGTCGCCGATCTTCACCATGCCCTGGGTGTGGAACGTTGGCCAGTTGACGTGGACGGTGTCGACGAGCGTCCAGATCGCGTTCCGTCCCATCAGACGGAACAGCCTGGTAGTGAGGTTGTCCCGCTGCTCGATCGGTGCGCCGCTGGCACCGCTCAAGGCGGGGCCGGCCGCCATGGTGAACGCGCCGCCGAGTGCCACGATGACCACAAGCGTTCGAATCGGTTTCATAGGGTGAGAGGCTAGCGGCTCCTGGAATCACCAGCGCGACGTGCAGGTAACATCTCGATGAAAAGAATCCAGGTGCGGGCGACAGATGCCGGATGCTAGTCAATGGTGGGGCCGAATGCGTCGAAGGCACCCAGGAGGAACTGCCCCTTCGCCGGTGCGCGAACTCGTCCCGGACTTTCGCCTGTCTGTAAGTGAGGCAAGTCATGGCGGCGAAGGCCACGCTAAATGCGACCTTTCGCGGTGTGCGCGTCGCATAACCACGTTATGGTTGCTCGAGCTAGCGCTGGTCGTGAGGCCAGTGCACCGGCAAATCGAGCGACTCTAGACGAGATGGGCCGAGAACGATTACCAGTAAGACCCAGGCTGCGCCGAGGATCGCGAATGCTCCGAATTCGATGAAGACAGCCATGATGTTCTCCCCTGAAGGAAATAACGTCGGCTGTGAGCAAATCGCACAGGGGCCGCAGGCTGTCAAACGCGCAGGCCGTCCTGACTGCCGACTCCTAGTAACGTCGCTCGCCAGTGACTCAGGGGTTGGAGTTATGGTCGGTCGATTCCAGTGGGATTCTAGCCTTCGCGCTTCATGCGCTCCTGGCGGGCGATCTCAGGTTCGCTCGGAGAATCGAGCGCGGTGCTGCCGATCTTGATCTCACCGTCGCGCTCGTAGTGTCCGATCATGAGACCCGTGCTCGAAACGCGCGATCTTGTCAGCTTGTAAGCGTGCGGCGCCGAGCCGTCGGCAAACAGCTTTTTGCCGCCGCCGAGCACGACCGGGACGGTGAAGATGGTCATCGCGTCGACGAGGTCATTGGCCAGCAGCGCATGGACGAGTTCGGTGCTGCCTTGGGTGACAAGAGTGGGGCCGTCTTCGTCCCGCAGGCGCTGTACGTCGGTGATGTCGCGCAGGAGCACCGAGCCCTGCCAACTCGTATCGACCCCGCCCGAACGCGACACCGCGTACTTCTTGATCTCCTTGAAAAGCGTCGCGATGCCGCCATAGGGAGCGTTTTCGTCGTAGTACCGGCCAATACGCCGCGAAAATCTCGTAGGTCTTGCGGCCGAGCAGGAGATCGAATTTCTCACTGAAGAGGCGGTCAAGTTCCTCGCCGAACTCCTGATCGAAATAGGGCATCACCCAGCCGCCGAACTTGAACCCTTTGGTCGGATCCTCGGCCGGTCCGCCGGGCGCCTGCATGACGCCGTCCATGGAAACCTGGGCGCCGACGATGATTTTCCGCATGTCTCCTCTCGGCCTATGCCGATGTCTCCGCAAAGATCGTCAGCAGGAAACCGCTCGGATCGCTGACCTCGAACGCACGGCTCTTCCACTCCGTGTCGTGAGGGTCCGACGTGAGCGTGATGCCAGCGTTCCTGGCCCGCTTGGCGATCTCGTCGACGCTGAGCCGGCGTCGTCGAGATGGACAAGCGCACGCCGATTCCCTTCGTGCGGTCGCGCCCCTTCTTCCAATCGTCCTGGTTCAAGCCGATCTGGGTCCTGCCCGCTCGCAGCATCACGCCGAGCAGCGTCCCTTTCTCTTCCCACCGCTCATCGATCGCGAAGCCGAGCGCTTCATAAAAGGTGATGCTCTTTTGCAAATCGTCGACAGTCAAAGTGGGAACGATAGCGCTGATCTGCACAGCTTCTTGCGTTGTCGCCACGATAGCCTCCTTCTGTTTCGTCGTGTTCGTCCATCCGCAGGCTAGCGGGCCCCGCCCGGATCTTCAAGCGCGGCCGTGCGGAAAGGACGTGGAGACATAACGTCAGACGTTACAAAGAAGTCATTGGCCCTGATTGCCCACGCTCAAGTAGGATTTTCCTTCAAATGATGTTCAATCTGAGACATTGACGAACGCTGTTGGGCTGGTCAGGACTCGTCGTGGTGCTCGCGCTGTCGTGGCATGTGGCACCGCGGGCCGCCGAAAAGCGCCGCGCATACGATCGGATTGTGGTCTTTGGCACGAGCATTTCTGATTCGGGCAATGTCTTCGAACTGACCGGAGGCCACAACACCCCGCCCGCGTACGACCTGGGCAGCTTTCTCGTTCCCAACTCGGCCTTTTCGCGTGGCGGTCATCATCTGAGTAACGGTTCGACATGGGTTGAGCAGCTCGCACGCCCGATCGGTCTCGCCGGAAGCGTGCAGCCATCCTTCCGCACGCAGGGTGCACGAGGGACGAATTACGCGGTCGGCGCGGCGCGGTCCGTTCCGACGCCTGGGTTCGTCAACTTGCCGGCGCAGGTGAGCTTCTTTCTGAGCGACTTCGGCGGCGTCGCGCCGGCCGGCGCGCTGGTACGTGATCGAGATGGGCCCGAATGACATCCTCGATGCGACCCTCGATCCGGCTGGCGGCCAAGCCACAGCACTGTTGGTTCGGTGGGGGCGTCTTCATTTGGCACGCAGCATCCTGAGCGGCATCGCGTTCCTTCTGTTTCTCCTACGCTTGGCGATATGAATGGGATCTGCTCGACGTGTCGCTCCATGATCAAGAGTGTGGGAGGTTTGCGGAAGATTAGAAGGCGGGTGTTCTATCGACTGCGAGTCCTTGTTGGTCACCGGCGCGATTCGCGTCCTCGTCCGCATCCCACTAAAGCCGTCAAGCGGGATGCGGACGCGCGAGGACACCGCGACTCGCGTCGATATGTCAGTCATCCGCGGAACACGGGCGTCGAACCGGACGACCGCGTGTGGCGATCACCGGTCGCGTCCAGCTGTTGCCTGAGCGAACGGATGTGACGTTCGCCCGCCGCCAAAGCCTCGGCTGACGTGTGGACCGAGTGTGAGCCGAGGTAGAGCGGATACGGATGCGGGAGGGCGGACCCAATCACGAACGTGGCACCGTCGGCGCCCGCGCCCTCGAACGTCATCGGTGTCTCGCTCTTCTCGAAGATCGCGAGCTCGCCTTTCGCCACCGGCTCGCCGGCGGTGAGGGTGCCCTTGCCGACCGCGACCCACGCGATGACATGACCCGCGGGCGGGTCGTAGGTCCAGCGTTCGCCGGGTTTCAGCGTGACCAGTAGATAGTTGATCCCGTCCGGCGCGCGGACTGGGCTCGTCGCTTCGTGGTAGGCACCGACAATGAGACGAGCCGGCCCGATGCTCGGCATCTGATCGGCTCCGATGTACTGCGCCTCCGATTCAGCGTTCTCGAGCTCCGGCGGCAGCGCGAGCCAGAGCTGAAAGCCTTGGACTGTGGGCGACGTGCCGGCGGAGAGCTCCTTGCCGTGCCACATGCCCCGTCCGGCACGCGCCCACTCGACGCCCCCGTAGCCGATGATGCCGTGCCCTGCCTGCGGATCGTCAAAGGTGACGTCGCCGTCGGCGAAGACCGTGACCGTGGCGATGCCGGAATGCGGATGCACTGGCATGCTTCCGGCGAGGCCGCGCATGTCCGCCTCGAACAGGTCGAGAAACACGAACGGCTTCAGCTGTTCGCCGAGGTCGGATGGACTCATCAGGCGGACGATCGGACCCTGCCGGTATCCTCGAGTCCGATAAACGATTCTGCGTGTCATGAGTGGCTCCTTCAACAACCTGCGGTTTGGACGGCTCGGCACTCAGCGCACTCGCGACAGAGCGCTTGAGATCTGGTCGCGGCGTGCCCAGGCGACCGCTAGCGATCCGATGAACAGGATCACGGGCACGGCCGGCGAGCCGCCGACGACGAAGAGATGCGTCAGGATGGCGCCGGCCATCGTGGCGACGAGTGCGATCGCGCCGAATGGCGCGAGCGACGGCACGAGAAGTGCCACGGCCGATCCGACTTCGATCAGGCCGGTGACGTACCGGAACCACTGGCCGACGCCGATGGCGTCGAACAATCCGACCATCGCCGGCGCGCTTGCGAGCTTCGAGCCGCCCGCAAGCAAGAACATGCCGGCGAGCGCCGAGCTGCGCCGCCCAGAGCGCGATGAGTCCAGTGCGGCTCTCGGTCAACGTGCAACGTCTGACTAGCGGCGAGTGATGTGAACTGGGACATGACAAGCCTCCTGTGCTTGCGATGCTTAGAAATCTAACTATCGGCTAAATTTTTTTGCCGGCGCCTCAATCCTCCTCGGTGACTCTCTCGCCGGTGGTCCGCCTTGCATGCAGGCTGAGGCGACGCAGGAGCCGGCTCGCCTCGCGTTTTTGCGCCACGGACAAACCCGCTGTGACCTTGCGAAGCCGGTCGACGTGAACCGGGAACACCTCATCGATCAGCGCTCGCCCCTTTGGGGTCAGCTCACCGAAGACAATCCGTTGGTCTTCGGCGCATGTTCTCCGCCGCACCAAGCCACGGTCTTCCAGCTTTTTCACGACGTAGGTGGTGCTTGCACCCGTCACAAGAATCCGATCCCGAATCTCGCCCAGGGGGAGTGCGCCCTTGTGATACAGCACCTCGAGCACCGCGAATTCGGTCATGCCAAGGCCGTGCTCCGCCAGGTGCGGCCGCACGCCTCGTTCGAGCGCCTGGAACGCGCGGCCGAGGGCGATCACCAACTGGAGTGTCGCCGTGCGCTCCTGTGCCGCGCCGTCTTTCGGTTCTTGTGCCTCGTAGGTCATCGCTACTATTTAGAATTCTAACTATATTGAACCGGCATGTCAACTGGGCGGTCGAGGCGCTTACTTCGGTGCCCGGTCTCGAAACGGGGCTTCCATAGACCGGCTGCTGGTTCGTGCGCCATCTCCCGCGGCTTCACGTCCTCGACACGCGATCCACCAGAACCGGCTCCTCGCAGGTCCTGATGTGAGCTCTGCGCGCTGCAGTGGAGTACATTGGCGCATGCAGGCTCGCGACCTCCTCGTCGACAACCATGCGCACATTCCGGCGCTTCCCGCCCTGGACGGGTTGTCAAGGGACGACGCGGATCGCCGCATCGCCGCCGCGCCGCATTCCATCGCCGAAATCGTGTCGCACCTCACGTTCTGGCAGGAGTGGTTCTGCGGTCGATGTGACGGCTCGGCAGATCCGCCGCCGTCCAGCGCAGCGCTCGGGTGGCCAGCCCCGGCGCCTGGATCTTGGGACGCCGTCCGCGCGCGCTTCGCGGCTGGGCTGGAACGTGCCATCGCGCTCGGCAACGGCGATACCGCCAGACCGATCAGTCCTCTGATCGAACACCCACCGCTCGCCGAGTACACCGTCCGCGATGCGCTCGAGCACATGGCCGCGCACAACTCGCACCATCTCGGCCAGGTCGTGCTGTTGCGCCAGATGCTGGGCGCGTGGCCGCCGCCATCGGGCAGCTACACGTGGTAGTGGGTGTGCGAAAAACCTTATTCCTCCGGGGCCACCGAGATAGCCGAGAGGTTCAGTTACTTCCAAACTCATATCTACCCGGGTTCGGCTTCGGCCGATCGAATCGCGCTCGAAAACGATATTGCCAGCGGGCCATCAGCGGTCCCAAACGCGCGCCTCGGCATCAAGCAGGTACGGAGCCACCGTTCCGCTCACGCTTGTGGTGAAGCCAGAGCACTCCGTGGAGATAGTCAGGAATGTAGACGAGCCCGTAGTCGTGAACCCCCGAATACACCCGCGGCGTCACCCCCGCGAATTGCTTGAACGCCTTCAAGAAGTGGGACTGGTCGAAGTAGTGGTCCTGAATCAATGGAGCGTAGTGACCGTCGGCGGATCGCCTTATCCGTTTGTACACGGCGTGGACTCGCAGGACGTTCGCAAGGTCTCTCGGCCCACGCCGGCGCGTTCCAGGACCTTACGTTCGAGATGTCGCCGGGACCAGCCCACTTCGAATGCCAGTGCCTCGATGCGGATCCGACCTTCGTGTTGTCTCAGACGACGAACGGCGTGCTCAAACGCCAGATCCCGTCGTTCGTGTCGTTGTAGCCACAATACGCGCGGATGACGTCGCGGTGACGTTTCACAAACGAGTGGTCACATTCGGGATCGGGTAACGCTCCGCAGATGTGTTCTCATGTCTCACTCCACCCAGCGATATGGGTTGTTCGGTTGCAGTGCTTCAGGCAACGCGCGACGTGATCCACGCGGTGACGTCAGCCATGACCTGCTCCTTCCCGATGTCGTTCAACAGATCGTGGTAGTGCCCTTCATACAACTTGAGCGTCTTGTCCTTCGAGCCGGCTGTGTCGTAGAAGAACTGGCTGCCGTGACAGACCGTCGCCTTGTCGTCAGTCCCGTGCATGATCAGCACCGGCAGTGTGATTCGCGGGAATTCCTCCTTCAGCCGCTCGTCGGCACGCACCAGCGCCGCCACCGTCGCCGCCGGCTGAACTTCATGGGCCGTCAGCGGGTCGCTGTTCAGCGCCTCGACGGCTTTCGGGTCCCGGGAGAAGTCCTCGTTCTTCAGCTTCAGCACGGGCAATCGTGGGGCGATGATGGCTGATGCCCTTGATCGCCGCCAGGGCAAAGCCGGGCGCGGGCACCTGAAACGCAAAGCTCTCGCAGATGAAGCCGGCCAGGCTTGCCTGGTTGTCGAGCACGTAGGTCGACGCGACGACGCCGCCGGCGCTGTGGCCGAGCAGGAATACGGGGAGGCCGGGATGGCGTGACTTCGCCAGCGCAATCGTGTTAGCGAGATCGCTGACGTAGTCGGCCACGTCCTCGACATAGAAACGCTCGCCGTCCGACCGGCCCCGGCCGCGTAGATCGAGCGCGTAGGCGGCAAACCCTCTAGACACGAACTGCTCCCCCACCCAGACGTACTGGCCGCCGTGGGAATTGACGCCGTGGCAAATCACGACCACCGCCCGCGGTGTCGACTCCGGAAGCCACGACCGGACGAAAATCGTGATGCCCTTGGTGCTGTCGATTCTCTCCTCACGCACAGTCGTCCGCATCGTCATTTGCAGCTTTCCTTACCTAGAGTCAGCGGTTCGCAGACGGCGTCTATCCACTCCCCTGACGCCCTTGGCTTGTACGCGCTCATCGGCTGAGCACCTGATGGACAAACGCGACAGCGATCGACCCTTCTCCCACCGCGGAGGCGACGCGTTTGATGTTTCCACCTCGAACGTCACCGACCGCAAAAACGCCCGGGCGACTCGTCTCGAGCAGATAAGGATTGCGCGACAACGGCCACTTTGCGGTGGCGAGATCCTCCTGGGACAGATCGGGGCCGGTTTTGATGAAACCCTGGTCGTCCATGGCGAGGCACCCCTTCACCCAGTGAGTATTCGGGACCGCGCCTGTCATCATGAACACGTGCCGGATGTCACGGGCTGCGGTCGTGCCGGATTTACGATTGGACCACCGGACGCGTTCAAGATGGTTGCTTCCCTCGACCAGATCGATCTCGGTGTGGACGTGCAGCGTGATTGACGGACTGTCTTCGATCCGACGAATGAGATACCTCGACATCGTCTCGGCGAGCCCGTCACCGCGAACGAGGATGTGGACATGCCGGCACGTCCGCGCCAGGAACACCGCAGCCTGTCCGGCTGAATTCCCCCCGCCGACGATGATCACCTCCTCGCCGCCACAGAGCTGCGCCTCCATACGCGTGGCCGCGTAGTACACGCCAGCCCCCTCAAAGTGTGCAAGGTCCTGGAGAGCCGGCCGGCGATACTCGGCGCCCGTGGCGATGATCACGGCGCGTGCCGGAATAGGCGTACTGGGCTCGACCTCCACCCGGTAGGGCTCGCGATCGCAGAGCAGCCTGGCAGCGCGCTTCGCGATGAGCATCTGCGCGCCAAATTTCAGTGCCTGGGCCTGGGCGCGGCCGGTCAGGTCAGCCCCGGAGATTCCGGTGGGAAACCCCAGGTAGTTTTCGATGCGGGAACTCGTTCCCGCCTGGCCGCCAGGCGCATTCGCTTCAAGCACGAGCACGTCGAGGCCCTCGGAGGCTCCGTAGACCGCAGCCGCAAGACCTGCGGGCCCGGCGCCGACAATGACGAGATCCCGCACGTGTGTTGAATCCACGGCGTCGTTGAACCCGAGGCAGCGTGCGACTTCCTCATTGGAGGGATTTCGCAGCACCCGCTCCCCGCGGCAGACCAGGACCGGGATATCGGAGGCCGTCACGTGGAAGCGGTCGAGCAGCTCCTGTGCATCCGGCTCGCGATCGAGGTCGATGTAGGTGTGGGGATGGCCGTTCCGAGTCAGAAATGCTTCCACCCTCAGAGTGCCTGCGCAGTGCGTCGAACCGATGAGGATGGCATCCCCGTAGCCGCGGGCAATCATCTCGACACGCCGGAGAATGAATGCCCGCATGAGGATTTCGCTCAGCTCTGCATCGGTCTGTATAAGCGCGAGCAGCTGTTCGCGAGTCAGCTCGATAACGTGGCCCGCCTTTTCAACCCGCGTCAGAGCGAGCGCGGGACGGCCGGTGATCAGGCTGGCTTCCCCGGAGAACTGGCGCGGCCCGAGCGCAACGATCAGCAACTCGAGCTCGCCGCTGAGGCGCATTGTATGAATTTCACCTTCGAGGACCACGAAGAATGGTGCGGGCCTCGTACCGGGCTCCACGAGTACCTCTCCACGCTGCGTGGGTCGGCGCAGGCCGTGTCCGGCAATTCGCTCGACCTGGCTCGGCGATAACGTCGGGAACAACCGTTCCAGTCGCGACGCATCGAGGACAGGTGCGGTGAGTGTGTCAGCCACGGTCAGTAAGGTGCGAATGCCGCGAACCAGGTCCGGAGTCCGGGTAAGTGAGAAGCACGGCGTTCGGATGATTCTCGCTCAACCAATAGGAATTCGAGAACCGCAACTGGCTCATCCGGACAGCGTTCGAATTGTCACGCCGGCGCCGAATACCGCCGTTTGCTGCTGTGTATACGCGGGAGCCGTCGGGAATGCGCCAGCGCAGCGTTGGCGGCGACCCATTGCGGACAAAAATGCTCCGACCGCGTCAGGCGATGACGGCTTTGCGGCTCATCTTAGCCGTCTAGCGAGTCTGTCGCCCGGTCTCAGAAGCCGCCGTCCGTTCACGTCGCGATGGTCGTTCATCCGTTTGATCCGGCGATCCCGGACTGCTAACGTTCCTTCTGGTCGGCGGAATGGCGTGAACGATGGGCGGGCGTTGCGAACTCCGCATTCCGATCGCGGAAGTCTTTCTCCCACGTTAAGCCCTTCGACGTGCCTCACGGCGTGCGTCCTTCTGGCGAAGCGCCGCAAGGCCAGGTTTGTTGTGCCCTGACACACGCCGGACCGGGGCCAGCGCGGCTCGACGCCCAACACCAGGAGCCTGTCACACCGGAAGATTGTGCGACCATGTGAGCATGCCGCGCGCCAGGAATTGGCTCGCCACCCGGCGACAGCAATTCGATTGGCGGCGTAAGGAGACGGTCATGGTACGCACTGGCATCCGCCACCGGGCTGGCGGCAATTCTGGTTCTCTTCGCAATGGCTTCCGGCCCGGCAGCACAGGCGCAGTTTGGCTCCGAAAAGGATGCCAGGGCGATGTTGGACAGAGCAGTTGCCGCGTTGAAAGAGAACAACGAGAAGGCCCTGGAGATGTTTAACAAGGGCGAAGGCGGCTTCAAGGACCGCGATCTCTATGTGTTCTGCGCCAACGCCTCAGACGGGATCCTCACGGCGCATCCCCACTTGAAGGGTGAGACCCTCCAGGACATCGTCGGCAAGAAGGGCTTTCCGCTGGGGAAAGAGATAATGCGGAGCGCCACTGAAGGAAAGGTCGCCGAGGTCGCCTATTGGTGGACTCGCCCGGGCTCGGACAAGCCACTTGAGAAACACACGTTCTACACGAAAATCTCAGGGCAGAACTGCGGGGTCGGCTACTACAAGGAATGACGATGCGGCGCGAGCGTGTTCGTTGACGACATCCTTGGGCACGTAGACGGTGCGCGCGAAATGTCAATTGCTTGTTCTTTCGCTCGGCCGCTAGTTCGCGAGGTCTCTAAATGATCGGATCGCAAGTGAGTAAGCTTCCGGTCCTTTTGCGTCCAGTTCTGCCTGCCGTTTCCCTCAGACCAGCGGCTTAGCAATGGCGGCTTCGTAGGCCGACTGCAGCCTGGAAAGACCGACCCCCTGGGCGCCGGCGCCTCCAGGTGGAGGTGCCGCAGTTCCTCCATGAACTCGGACCACAGCTTCGGGCCTCCGTCCTCAAGGATTTTCGCGCGTACGAAGAGCTCTTTCGAGGCGGGTGTGTGACGATCTCGCTTACAACCGATTGCATACCGCAATCAGAACCGCGCGGATGTGCCGCGTGAGGAAAGGAAGTGGTATGGCTAGGCTCGTGTTCGGAATGAACCAGTCCCTGGACGGCTACGTCGACCATATGGCGTTTGCGCCAAGCCCCACGCTCTTCCGCCACTTCATCGAGGAGGCTCAGGGGCAGGCGGGCAGTGTCTACGGTCGCCAAATGTATGAGGTCATGCGTTACTGGGACGACGATCATCCTGAATGGGATGCAGAGGAACACGCCTTCGCGGCGGCGTGGCGGAACCAGCCGAAATGGGTCGTCTCGCGCTCGTTGAAGTCGGTCGGCCCCAACGCCAGGCTTGTTGAGGATGATCTGGAGGGCGCGATCCGCGAGCTGAAGGCCGAGCGCGACGGGGAGATCGAAGTTGCTGGCCCGGACTTGGCGCAAAGCCTGACCGAACTTGGCCTGATCGATGAGTATCGAATCTACCTGCACCCCGTCGTGCTTGGTCACGGCAAGCCATATTTCGCCGGGCCCCGGCCGCCGCTCCGCCTTATGGCTAATGATCGGATTGGCGAGGATGTGATCAGGTTGGCCTACGTTCCTGCTTAATCTCGCGACTCGCCGGATGGAAATCGCCGCTGAGTCTGGTCTTGGGACGACGTTGTTAGGCAACCTGATGGTTGCTAATCGGCCACTGGCGACACCGGCAGTCCTTGCCATTCCAGTTTCGCGGCTGCTCTTACGAGGAATGCGGGGCCTTGCAGGGCGCATGCAGCGGCGGGTCCTGTGGACTCATGGTGATGACTGGGATCCGACTGGTTCCTCAGGCCACGCTGACACCATGGCACGCTGTGCTCATCATCGTCGGGACACTGGTACATCGCCCTCACGAAAAATAAAGCTGGTTTGGATCATTGCCGATGCGGCGGTGCTTGGTTTGGTGCTTCGGTAGCCTTCCGTAGGTGCGCATGATGAGCGCGAGCTCCGCACAACCGCCGGCCTGCCGCCAGGCTCGGATAGAAGAGCTGACTCATTATGCGATTTCTATGGGCCTATGTCAGCTCACCTCACAGCAGAAAAAGAAACATTAGCCGCGCTTTGTAGAGCATGTCAACGTTGCCGCATCGCGCATCATGCCCGTAGAAACCAGCGACGTTCGACCTTCGCTTGTGTCTGCGCATGCCGGCCTTTGCTGCTCTTTGTTGCACCGAAAGGGCAACGAGCGCCCTTCACCGAGTCCCTCGCGCAACTATCTTGCTGACTTCCCGGACCCACAACACCGAGCTGGCCACCGCGACACAGAACACCCAGTCACCGGCGCTCAGTCCAACGGTCCCGAACGCACGTTGGAGAAACGGAATGTCCACGACCAACACCTGCAGGGCGATCGAACCCCCGATCGCGGCCCATAACCAGCCGTTCGTGAACAAATGGACAAACGCACTTCGCTCGTCCGATCGCGCGTTGATGACGTTGAAAATCTGAAACAGCATCAGGGTCGTAAACGCCATCGTCTGTGCGTAGCGCAGATCGCCGTCGCCCGCGACGAACCCGCCCGGCAGTGCCGC
>CAVVST010000003.1:0-285017 GCA_963750995.1 uncultured Acidobacteriota bacterium
CTCCTCGGGCTGGACTCGAACCAGCAACCCTCCGGTTAACAGCCGGATGCTCTGCCATTGAGCTACCGAGGAATAGGAGTGCGGCCGCCAAGGAACGGCGTTGAGCCGTTCCGGTCGACACAGTGCGGCCGGTGTCGGCCGGTCGAACCTTTGGATTTTACGTTTTCTTCTTCCGGCGGACAACCCGTCCCTTTTCGCCGCCGGTGATGCCAAGCTGCACGCCCGTACCGAGGGCGCCGAGCGCCAGCCAGGCAAACGGCACCCATCGTTGACCGGGCGCGGGATTCATCGGGTAGGCCACCCAGACATCGCCTGCCGCCGCCGCCGCCAGCGCCGTGCGGTCCCCCACCAGCGCCATCGCCCCGACGATCATCGTCCACGCGCCGCCGAACCCGGTGCCGACGATGATGAAGTAGCGCTGCAGGTACATCGCCATCGCCGCGCCGGCGATCGAGAGGAAGACGACAACGAGAAAGTGCGGATCGCGATCGCCCGCCGTAAACGCCAGGTTCGCGACAAACGCGCCGAGCCCGGCGCCGATCAGCGCCACGCCGACGAAGTACGCAGCGATCAGGATCCCCGCGCCGACCAGGCCGCCGACAACAGCGGCGACGATCATCGGCCCGGTATCGCTGACGCCGAAAAGCGAGCTGGCCGCCAGCGCCCCGAGGATGAACCCGAAGATCGCCAGCACGATGCGGAACAGGCGGTAGCCGAAGAAGGTCGCGACGATGCCGCCGACGAGCAGAACGACGGCGGCAGGCAACTGATAGGTTGCGGGGAGCATGGTCGGCCGGTTAACTCGATGACTCGATGAAGTTGCTCGATGGCGCGATGAAGTTGCTCAAATCATAGATCATCGATCTCAAATGTCCCGCCTGCCTTCCATCGCCCGCGTCATCGTCACCTCGTCGGCGTATTCGAGGTCGGACCCGACGGGAATCCCCATCGCAATCCGCGTCACGCGGACGCCGAGCGGCTTGAGCAGCCGCGCCAGGTAGAGCGCGGTCGCCTCCCCTTCGACCGTGGGGCTGGTAGCCAGGATGATCTCGTCCACGCCGCCGGCGCCGACCCGGTCGAGGAGCCCCTTGATCTTGAGATCGTCGGGGCCGACGCCGTGCAGCGGCGACAGCACGCCCATCAGCACGTGATACAGGCCGCGAAACTCGCGCGTCTTCTCCACCACCATCACGTTCTGCGGCTCCTCGACGACGCAGATGACGCGATGATCGCGCGACGCGCCGCTGCAGAAGACGCAGGGATCGGTGGCGGTGATGTTGTTGCAGGTCGAGCAGTAGGTCACCTGCTCCTTGACGTCGCGGATCGCCTCGCACAGACGCTCTGCGTCCTCGCGCGGGTTCTTGAGCACATGGAACGCGAGGCGCTGCGCGCCCTTCGCGCCGATGCCGGGAAGCTTCTGCAGCTGCTCGACCAGGCGGGCGAGTGGTTCGGGAAGGCTCACAGACCGGGGATCTTGAGACCGCCCATCAGCCCGCCCATCGACTGGGCGATCTGTTCGTCCACCTTGCGGCCGGCGTCGTTGACCGCGGCCACGATCAGGTCCTGCAGCATCTCGACGTCGTCCTTGGAGACCACTTCGGGATCGAGCGTGATCGAGAGCAACTGCTTGGTGCCGTTGACGGTCACCGTGACCATGCCGCCGCCGGCGGTCGCCTCGACGCGCAGCTCGGCCATCTGCTTCTTGAGGCGCTCCTGCATCTCCTGCGCCTGCTTCATCATGTCGTTGATATTCACATTTCCTCTACGTCGCGGATCTCCGCGGGAAACACGTCGAGCATCGCCTGCACGGCGGACGACGACATCGCTTCGGCCTTCAGGTCGCGCTTGCCGGCTGTCGCCGTCTCCGCTTTTGTGGCCTCGGTCTTCGCCGGCGCTGCGGCAGCGGCTTCACCCTGCACCGCGGTCACGCTGATGCGGCGGCCGGCGGCTTTCTCCGCGGCCGACTCGAGCCACGGGCGCGTCTCGTTGAACTGCTCCTTGAGTGCGCGATGGTTGGGCGAGAACGTGAATGTGATCGCCTCGTCGGTCACGTCGATGCGCTGGGCCTGCGCGACAACCGTGTTGTAGAAGAACCCTTTGCCGGCGCGAATCTCCGCAAGAAACGCATCCTTCACATTGGATTCTGATGGTGCGGGGGTGCGGGGCTGCGGCGGTGCGGCGGTGGCCGTCTTCGGCTGCGGCTTCGGCGGCGCTGCTGGATCGCCAGTCGTTGAGCCGGATCCGCTTCGCGGAACCCGGCCGACACCGGCCGGTGTCGTAACAGATTGGGAATTGGGAGTTGGGCTTTGGGATTTGATCCCGCCAGACGTCAGCAACTCGGTGAGCGGAACCAGCTTGCGGAGGTGCATCCACTTGAGGAGCACCATCTCGAAATGGAAGCGCGGCTGCGAGGCGTTGCGGATTTCCTGCTCGGCGTTGGCGAGCAGATCGAACGCGCGCATCAGATCTTCGCGCGAGAACTGTTGGCCGAGTTCGGCCAGCCGCGCGCGCTCGTCGTCCGCCAGCTCACCCTGTCCGGCGCGGGCGGGATCGACCGAAAGCACCATGATGTCGCGGACGACGCGCGAGAGCTCACGGCAGACCAGCTTGAGGTCGTGGCCCGATTCGACGGCGCGATCGGCCAGCGCAAACGCCGCAGGACCGTCCTCGGCGATGACCGCTTCGATCAAACCAAACAACAGATCGCGGCCGACCAGGCCGAGGACCGCCGAGATTTCGTCCTCCGTGATCGTCTGCCCCGCGAACGCGATCACCTGGTCGAACGCGCTCTGCGCGTCGCGCATGCTGCCCTCGGCGGCCCGCGCAATCAGCGCAAGCCCGGCATCCGGCACGTCCACTTTCTCGCTGTCGGCGATCTTCCGGAGCTGCGCGGTGATCGCCCTCGCGGAAATGGTGCGGAATTCGAACACCTGCGACCGCGACAGGATCGTGTCCGGAATCTTGTGCAGCTCGGTCGTCGCCATCATGAACACGACGTGTGACGGCGGCTCCTCGATCGACTTGAGCAGAGCGTTGAACGACGGCGTCGAGAGCTGGTGGACTTCGTCGATGATGAAAATCTTGTAGCGATCGCGCACCGGCGAGATCGCCAGCCCGGCGATGACGACCTCGCGGATGTTGTCGATACCGGTGTGACTCGCGGCGTCGATTTCGAGGACGTCGATGTCGCGCCCCTGCGCAATCTCGACACAGGCGTCGCACACGCCGCACGGCTCCGCCGTCGGTCCCTTCACGCAGTTCAGCGCCTTGGCGAGAATCCGCGCCGTCGTCGTCTTTCCCGACCCGCGCGGGCCGGCAAACACGAACGCGTGGGCGATGCGGCCGCTGGTAATGGCGTTCCGCAGCGTGCGCGTGACCGGCTCCTGGCCGATGACCTCGTCAAAGCGCTGAGGCCGCCATTTCCGCGCCAGAACCTGGTAAGCCATACCTTGGGAGTTTGTGATTGGCGATTTGTGATTGCGGTTGTGACTTGAGCCTTGTGACTTGATTTCTGGTGAGCCCCACCGCGACCCGGTGCACCTGCGGCACACTGCAGGGTCTACTTAGCGCTGCTGCCTTCCGGCCCTGACGCGGTTCGCAGGCTGAAGTCGCACAGGGTCCGGGCCGCGGTGCGGCTCACCAAAACGTCAGTGTAACGTACAGCGGGTCCGGTTCGCGGAGACTCGCGGGTCCGCTTCGCGGAACCCGCCCTGCGTTTACGCCCCTTTGTAGGCCGGGTTCCGCGAAGCGGACCCGGCGAGCAATCGCATCGCCAGATTTTCGTAGAGATCCACGGCCGCGAACAGCTCATCGATGGCCACGTGCTCCTCGTCGGTGTGGGCGACGTGAATTGACCCGGGACCGACGAGCAGCGGCGTGCCCCACCGGGTCAGCTGCGGAACGTCGGTCGCGTACGGAAACACCGCCGTTTCGAAGCCTGGCAGCGTGTGCAGGCGAGTCGCCGGCACCTCGAGCACGTGCTCGATCGAGACGAGCCCTTCCACGACGGCGAGCGCGGATCGCACGGGCGCGGCTTCGCCAACGATCCTGAAGAGCAGTTCGGCCGATGCGCGCGGCGACACGACGTTGGGCGCCACTCCCCCTTCGATTACGCCGACCGTGTAATGGGTCCGCCCGAGCTGCGGGTCCTCGGGCAGTTGCAGTCCGCGAATGACCATCAGCGCGTCGAGCAGCTTGTCGATAGCCGACTCCCCGAGCTCCGGAAACGCCGAATGCGCCGCGCGCCCCTCGGCATGCAGCCGCACGCGCATCACGCCGCGCGTGGCCGAGCCGAGCCGGTTTTCTGTCGGCTCGCCGTTGATCAGATAGTGAGTGCGGTGCTCTTCGGCCACGCCGGCGGGCGCGAGATCGTTGGCCAGGCGCGCGCCGTCGCTGCCCCATTCCTCACCCACGACAAACACGAGCCCGACGCGCGTTTCACCCTTCGCCGACAGCCGCTCCGCCGCCGCGACCTGCGCCGCGAGGATCCCTTTCGCGTCGCACGACCCGCGCCCGAACAGCAGGCCGCGCTCCTCGCGGCTCTTGAAGAACGGCGGGACGCAGTCAAAGTGCGTGGAGAACACAACCGAAGGGGCGGTGCCGCTGTGGGCGTAGACGTTGAACCGACCGTCGGCGACCGGCTGTTCGACGACGTGGTAGGAAAGGCCGCGAAGATACTGCGCCAGGAAAGCGCCGGCGTCGGCCTCCCGACCAGTGGTGGAATCGATGTCGATCAGCGTTCGGGCGAGCGAAATCGGGTCCACGGTCCGGCTGAAGCCGGACACTACTAACCTACCCGAGCCGCGGAGCCGAGGAGCTTCAGATCCTGCAGCACCTTCATGATCCGGTCGCGCGCCGCGTGGCTCGGCGATACGAGCGGCAGGCGATAGCGTTCCTCGAGCAGCCCCATCGCCGCCATCGCCGCCTTCACCGGTATCGGGTTCGACTCGACGAAGTTCACCTCCAAGAACGGTAGCAGCCAGAGGTGGAGCTTACGCGCCGCGGCGAAGTCGCCCTTCTCGGCGAGCTCGATGATCTGCGTCATCTCCGCCGGCACGGCGTTCGACGCCACCGAGATCAGTCCGCGGCCGCCGATCGACATCACCGCCACCGCGATCGGATCGTCGCCGCTCAAAAGGAAGAAGTCCGGCGACGCCGCGGCGACGATGTCGCTCATCTGCACGAGGCTGCCGGACGCTTCCTTGATGCCAACGATGGTCCGCAGGTCGGAGAGACGAAGCACGGTCGCCGCCTCGAGATTGACGCCGGTGCGCCCGGGCACGTTGTAGAGCACGATCGGCAGCGGTGTGCTGTCGGCGATCGCCTTGTAGTGCTGGAACAGGCCTTCCTGCGTCGGCTTGTTGTAATACGGTGTCACCGACAGGATGCCGTCAACGCCGATTCGCTCGTACTCGCGCGCAAGGTCGATGACCTCGCGCGTGTCGTAGCCGCCGGCGCCCGCCAGGACCGGCACGCGGCCGGCCGCTTCGTCGACGACCAGTTGGACGACGCGGATCTTTTCGGTATGACTGAGTGTCGGCGCCTCGCCCGTCGTCCCGCACGGAGAGACGAAGTGCACCCCCGCGTCGATCTGCCGGCGCACCAGCCGCCGCACCGCCGCTTCGTCGATCGAGCCGTCCTGCCTGAACGGCGTGACCAGCGCAGTACCGAGACCGGTAAATGGCGTTCTCATGATGGATTCACGACATCAACCACGACGGGCACGAGGGCCACGACGCTATTCCTGATTCGTGCTCGTCGCGCGTCGTGGTTTCCATTTTCTATCCCCGAAGGACGTCTGCCATTGTGTACCAGCCGCGCCTTCCGTGGATCCACTTTGCGGCGACGAGCGCGCCGGCGGCAAACCCGCGGCGATCGCGTGCCGTGTGCGTCAGCTCGATCGTATCCGAGGGACCGTCGAATCCGACGGTGTGCACGCCCGGAATCGTGCCTGCTCGGGTAGATGACATATCGATCGGCCGGCGGTATGCGCCGGCCATCGTGTCGCGCAGCATCAGCGCCGTGCCGGACGGCGCGTCCCGTTTGGTGGCGTGATGCGCCTCGTGGATCCACGCGCCGTACTGGTCCTGCGTCTGAAACAGCCGGGCCGCCTCGGCGACGATGAGCTGGAAAAGATTGACGCCGATCGAGAAATTGGCCGCCGCGACCACCCCCAGCCCGGCGCGTTCTGCCTGGGCACGCAGGTCGGCCTCGTGCGCCGACCAGCCGGTGGTGCCGATGACAGCGGGCAGCTTCCGCTCGACGTAGCGGGCGAAGTTCGCCCGTAGCGCATCCGCGGTCGAGAAATCGACCGCCACGTCCGCCGCCGTCGCCCAGCTGCCGCGCTCGACGTCAATCATGTCGGCGATCTCGCAGCCGTGCGCCGGCGCGAGCTCCTCGATCAGGCGGCCCATCTTGCCGTAGCCGACAAGGAGGAGCTTCATGATGCGAAAAATTCGTCGTGGAGCCGGTGCATCGCGTGCGGCAGATCCGCCTGCCTGAGGATGACGGTGATGTTCCGGCGTGACGCCGCCTGCGAGATCATCCGCAGCGGCACTTCCTCGAGCACGCGAATCACGCGCGCGGCGATCGCCGGCTCGTTGCGCAGGCGATCGCCGACCGCGCACAGCAGCGCCATTTCCTGTTCGATCGAGACTTCGGCGAACTCCGACAGCGCCTCGACGATCGCCTCGAGATGGCGCCGATCGTCCACGGTGACCGAGACGCTGACCTCCGACGTGGTGACCACGTCAACCGCCGTCCGGAAGCGCTCGAATACCTCGAAAACGCGGCGCAGGAAGCCGTAGGCCATCAGCATGCGGCTGGACGTGATGTCCACCACTGTCAGGTCCTTCTTGGCGGCCATCGCGGTGAGCTGGTTGCCGTCTGGCGCCGCCGACGCGGTGATCAGCGTTCCCGCCGCCGCCGGCTTCCACGAATTGAGAATCCGCACGGGAATGTCGCGCTCCACGGCCGGATGGATGGTACTCGGATGCAGCACCTTCGCGCCGAAATACGAGAGCTCCGCCGCCTCGGCAAACGACAGCTGCGGCACGAGCCGCGACGCCGGGATCACACGCGGATCGGCAGTCAGCATGCCGTCCACGTCGGTCCAGATCTGAATCTCGCTGGCGTTGATGCCGGCGCCGACGATCGCGCCCGAATAATCCGACCCGCCGCGCCCCAACGTCGTCGTATGCCCCCTCACCGTGGCGCCGACGAACCCACCCACGACTGGCACCTTGCCGGCCTCGACCAGCGGCATCACCGACGCGCGCAGCGCCTCGCTGGTTTCCCGCATCAGCGGACACGCCTTCGTATGCTCGTCGTCTGTGACGACGGCCCGGCGCGCGTCCACCCATTCTCCCGGCAGCCCGGCGTTGACCAGGGCCGACGCGATGATGCGTGAGCTGAGCAGCTCCCCCATCGACGCGACGACGTCGAGCGTGCGGAACGAGACCTCGCGCAGCACGGCCAGCGCCTTGACGACCGCGGCAAGCTGATCGAACTGCTCGTTGATGTGCGCGGAGAGCGGGGCGACGTCGCCATCGCCGGCGAGCGCGCCCGCCATGCCGAGATGACGCTCCCGAAGCTGGTCGACGTGGGTGAGCGCGCTGTCGGTTTTGCCGGCGCCCGCTTCGGCGGCGACGGTGAGCAAGGCGTCGGTGACCTTGCTCATGGCCGAGACGACGAGCACGGGCCCGCGTCCGTCGCGCGTGCGCGCGGTACGGGCGATTTCGATCAGGCGTCGAACGGCGTCGGGATCGGCGACGGAGGTGCCGCCGAATTTTTGAACAACCATAGGTGAGTAGGTAGCTGGGTTGCTAAGTGGCTCGGTTGCTGCGTTGCCGGGTCCGCTTCGCGGAACCCGGCCTACGATTTCGCGGAACCCGGCCTGCGTATCTGGGAGCGCACGTGGGGCGGGTTCCGCGAAGCGGACCCGCCTCACGCCACCGAGGCGGAGACTCCGCGTCCGCTCATTTTCGCAGCGCCGAGGATGATTCGCAGCACTCTGCGAAGCGGTTCCGCGGCGCCCCAGAGGAGCTGGTCGCCGACGGTGAACGCCGTCAGGTACTCCGGCCCCATCGCCAGCTTGCGGAGGCGGCCGATTGGCACCGTGAGCGTGCCCGACACCCTGGCCGGCGTCAGGTCGCGCAGCGACTCGTCGCGCCGGTTCGGCACGACCTGCACCCATTCATGCGCGGAGGCCAGCAGGCGCTCGATCTCGGCGAGCGGCACGTCGCGCGTCAGCTTCATGGTGAGCGCCTGGCTGTGGCAGCGCATCGAACCGATGCGGACGCACAGGCCGTCCATCGGGATCGGCGCGCGCTCGCGGCCGAGGATCTTGTTGCCCTCGGCGATCGCTTTCCACTCTTCCTTGCTCTGCCCGTTGCCCAGGTCCTTGTCGATCCAGGGCAGCAGGCTCCCGGCGAGCGGGTATCCGAACTGCTCGGTGGGCAGTTCGTGGCTGCGCAGGGTGTCGGTGACCGTGCGATCGATGTCCACGATCGCGGAGCCCGGGTCGGCGAGCTGCGACGCCGCCGCGGCGTGCACGACCCCCATCTGCGAGACGAGCTCGCGCATGTTCTTGGCGCCCGCGCCGGACGCGGCCTGGTAGGTCATCGCCGTGACCCATTCGACCAGCCCCTCCTTGAAGAGGCCGGCCATCGCCATGAGCATCAGGCTGACGGTGCAGTTGCCGCCGATGAAATCGGTGACGCCCGCGTCGAGCGCCTTGTCGATCACGCCGCGGTTGACCGGGTCGAGGACGATGACCGCATGGTCCTTCATGCGGAGCGTGGACGCCGCATCAATCCAGTAGCCGGTCCAGCCGGCGGCGCGCAGCTTCGGATAAATCTCGCTGGTGTAGTCGCCGCCCTGGCAGGAGATCAGGACGTCAGCGCTCTTCAGCGCGCCAAGATCGTTCGCATCCTTCACCGGCGGTACGGGCTTCCCGATGGACGGGCCCGCACTCCCGGACTGCGAGGTCGAGAAAAAGAAGGGGTTGATGAGGTCGAAATCGCGCTCCTCGCGCATACGCTGCACGAGCACGGAGCCGACCATACCGCGCCAGCCGATCAGTCCTACCTGCATAGCTCTCCTGTAAACCCTGAATGATATCAGGCTCGACAGGAGCAGGCGAAATTCAGCGGGGGTGACGCCGGCGCTCGATGAGAACCTGCTTGTCCCTGTGGTGCGAGGCTCTCACATCTTCCGTGTGCCGGCGGATGAGATCCCGCGCTTCGGACTGCTCGCGCTCCAACGCCGCAATCAGTTCTTCGGTGCGGCCGCGTTCGGGAGGCTTCCTGTCCTTCATGGGATTCCTGCCTTCCCTAACTGCAAGTGGCGCGCCCATTCGGCTCCGCCGTTGCCGAGGGTCTGTTCAGCTCGCCGGTTCGAAGTTCAGCGCCACGCCGTTGATGCAGTACCGAAGACCTGTCGGCGGCGGCCCGTCGTCGAACACGTGTCCGAGGTGGCCGCCGCAGCGGCTGCAGTGCACCTCGGTGCGCGTCATCCCGTAGCTCTGGTCGACGGTTGTGCCGATCGATCCCTCGAGCGGAGCAAAAAAGCTCGGCCAGCCAGTGCCGCTCTCGAACTTGCGGCCGGCGGCGAAGAGCGTCTGGCCGCAGCCGGCGCAGCTGAAGGTGCCGGCGCGTTTCTCCTGGAGCAGTGCGCACGATCCCGGCGCCTCGGTGCCATGGCCGCGCAACACGGCGTACTGCTGCGGCGTCAGCGAGCGGCGCCATTCCTCGTCAGTTTTCTCAATCGGATATTTCATGTATTTATGCGAGATCGAACGCGAGAATCTCGCCCTTGTCGATGCCTTCGATAGTGAGATGCCGCTCGTCGGAAATGGCGACACCGTCGCCCGCCGCGAGCTCCTGTCCGTTTACGCGCACGCGGCCCTCGGCGACCTGCACCCACGCGTGACGCCGGTCGCCGAGCGAAAGATCGGCTTTCTCTCCGGCGTCGAAGACACCGGCGTAGACGCGCGCATCGGCGTTGATGCCAAGGCTGCCGTCGGCCCCCTCTCGCGACGCGACCAGGCGCAGGCGTCCACGTTTGTCTGCGTCGGCAAACGTTTTCTGGTCGTAGCTCGGCGCGATCCCTTTCGCGTCGGGAATGAGCCAGATCTGCAGGAAGTGCACCGGTTCGGTCTTCGATCCGTTGAACTCACTGTGGACCACTCCGGTGCCGGCGCTCATGCGCTGCACGTCTCCCGGACGCAGCACGCCGTCGGTGCCCATCGAGTCCTTGTGCGCGAGCGCGCCCTCGAGCACGTAGGAAATGATTTCCATGTCTCGATGGGAGTGCGATCCGAACCCCCGGCCCGGCGCCACGCGGTCGTCGTTGATCACCCGCAGCGCCCGGAATCCCATGTGGGCGGGATCGCGATAGTCAGCAAATGAAAAGGTGTGATGCGAGTTCAGCCACCCGTGGTCGGCATGGCCGCGATCCCCCGCTTTTCGAAGCTTCAGCACCCTTTTATTCTCTGCGATCGCTCTGGACGCCCGGGAGGGAACGGCCGATACACCCGTTACTGCATGAGTTTAGTCTTCGCGATCGAACCCGACGACACCCAGGCGCGGCTGCTGCGCGGGCTGGTCAGCGGCCCCGGAATCGAGCTGGTTCTGCTGATGTCGCCCAGCGCGGCGATTGAAAACATCAAGCAGCGCGTGCCCGACCTCGTCCTCCTGAGCGAGGCGCTGGGCGTCAAGAACAAGCCGGTCCTCGATCACCTCAAGGCCATCGGCGCGGTGAAGGTCCAGACGCTGCCGATCCCGTCGTTTACCACCGCCGACCCCGAGGCGTTTGCCGCGGAAGTCACGCTGTGCCTGATGCGGTCGGCCGACGTCGCAAAGAAACAGGACGCGCTGGCGAACGCGATCGCGCCGGAGGTGCACGAAGCTCATATCGCGCTGCTCCAGGCCGACGCCGAAGCCCGCATGGCCACCGAACTCGAGCGCGTGCGCCGCGAGGCCGCGGAACAGCGCAAAGTCGAGCTCGCGCGCCTGGAGGCGGAAGCCGAAGAGCGGCGCAGCGCGGACGTCGCCGCTGCCCGTGCCGCGGCGACTGAAGAAGCGCGCAGCGCGCTGACGTCGGAACTCGCCGGCATCCGCGGCGAAGCGCAGGACCTGCTCGCATCGGAGCTCGAACGGGTACGGAACGAGGCGGCGCAGAAGCTGGCGGCGCAGCTCGCGGAGGCCGAGGTGCAGCGCTCGGCCGCGGTCGAACAGGCGCGGCTCGCGGCGGAACAGGTGGCGAGGGAGGCGCTCGAAGCGGAGGTCGCGCGAATCAAGGCCGAGACCGATGCCCGGCTCGCCGCCGAATTGCAGCGCGTGCACGGTGAAGCGCAGCAGGTGCGGGCCACCGAACAGCACACGAGGCAGGAAGCCGAGGCGGCGCTGGCCGCGGAAGTCGCGCGAGTCCAGCGGGAATCCGAGGCGCGGCTCGAGGCCGAGCTCGCGCGTGCCCGGGCGGAGGCCGACGAGGCGCGTCGCGCCCAGGAAGAGGCGCAGGTGGACCTCGAGGCGATGCGCGATGCCGCGCGTGACGCGCAGATCGCCGCCGAGCAGGCCGCCGCCCGCGAACTCGAGGCGGAAGTCGCGCGCATCAAGGCCGAGACGGAGGGACGGCTCGAAGCCGAATTGCGGCGCGTGCACGACGAAGCGCAGCAAGAGCGTGCTGCCGAACAACAGACGCGGCAGGAAGCCGAGGCAGCACTCGCCGCGGAAGTCGCGCGTGTTCAGCGGGAATCCGAGGCGCGGCTCGAAGCCGAACTCGCGCGCGCGCGGGCGGAAGCTGACGAAGCGCGTCGCGGGCAGGAAGAAGCGAAGGTTGATCTCGCGGCAATCCGCGACGCCGTGCGTAACGCGCAGATGGCCGCCGAGCAGGCCGCCGCCCGCGAACTCGAGTCGGAAGTCGCGCGCATCAAGGCCGAGACGGACGGACGGCTCGAAGCCGAGTTGCGCCGCGTGCACGAGGAAGCGCAGGAAGCGCGCGCCGCCGAACAGCAGACGCGGCAGGAGTCGGAGGCCGCGCTGGCCGCGGAGGTGGCGCGCGTACGCCAGGAATCGGAAGCGCGGCTCGCCGCCGAAGTGGCGCGCGCGCGTGCCGAAGCCGAGGAGGCTCTCTACGCCCAGCAGGCCGTGCAGGTGGATCTCGAGGAGATTCGCGATGCTGCCGCGCGCGAGGCGCGCGCCGCCGGCGAAGAAGCCGCCGCGCGCGCACTCGAGGCCGAGGCGGAGCGGCTGCGGGCCGAGGCCGAAGCCCGCCTGCAGGAGGAGCTCGCGCGCATCCGCGCCGAGGCGGAACGGGTCCGCCAGGAGCACGAACAGGCGCAGCTCGAGGCGGAGGCCGCACGCGAGGCAGCCGTGCGTGAAGCGCGCGAGATCGCCATATGCGAGGTGCGCGAGGCGCGTGAGGCGGCGGTGCAGGAAGCGCGCGCCGCGGCCGAGGCGACGGCGATCCGGAGAGTCGACGCCGAAGTCGCCCGCGTCCGCGCCGAAGCGGAATTGAAATTCCGCGCCGAGCTCGAGAAGCGCCAGCAGCAGGTGGAGCGCGAGCGCGCGGCCGGACAATCGCAGGTCGAACAGCTCCGCCAGGAAGTCGAGCGCGAGGCGCGACAGCAGGCCGACGAAGTGCTGAGGGTCGAGATCCTGCGCGCGCGGGCGGACGCCGAGGCGCGGCTGGCCGCGGAAGTCGCCGAAGTGCAGGCCGAAGCCGATCGGCGCCGGCACGAGGAGCTCGCCGAGATCCGCAACCAGCTCGCGAATGCCAACGCGATGGCGCGCGAGCACGCGCGCGTCGCCGCAAAAGGCGCCGTCTCCGCCGAAGTGGCGCGGGCCGAAATCGAGATGCCGGGCGCGGCCGCCAGGGCCGCGCGCGCCGGCAGCCACGCCGCGCTGGCAACGTTCCGGGCGGCCGGCGTCGCCGTTCGCGGCATGGGACAAATCCACCGCGCCGCCGTCCCTGTCATCCGCGACCTGTGGGAACGGATGCCCGAGCAGACGGTCCCCTTCGCCGCGGCGCTGATCGTCGTCGCGGCCGGATTTGCCTACGTCGATGTGCCGTCTTTGACGCAGCGCGCAATTTCGTATGCAGGCAGCTTCGTCAGCCGCGGCACTCCTGACCCGGGGTCAGACCTGGGGTCAGACCAAGGGTCAGACCAACGGTCTGACCCTCGGTCTGACCCCAGGTCTGACCCCGGATCTGATCCTCTGTCGCAGGCACCGGGCACGCTGACGGTCTTTTCGCGGGTACCGCTGGACCTCTATATATCGGGGAAGCGCGTCGGCTCGACCGAAGACGGCCAGATCATCCTGCCGCCGGGGCGCTATCGAGTCGAAGTGGTGAGTGAACGCCTGGGCTATCGCGGTACGGTGACGCTGAACGTCGGCGCCGCCGCGGTCACGTCGCATACCGTGACGCTGCCGAACGGCCGGCTCCAGGTGAATACCGAGCCGGGCGCGAACATATCAATCGAAGGAAAGCACGTCGGCGTGGCGCCGCTTGGCCCGCTGCCCGTCCAGATCGGGACGCGTGAAGTCGTCGTCACGCATCCGAATCTGGGCGAGCGCCGCGAATTCGTTGAGGTCCGCTTCGGCGTGGTCACAGCTCTGACGATCGCGCGCCGCGAAGCGATCGACCCGTCGAAGGCGTACCCACTGCCCGACCTCAGTCAGCCAAGCGCTCCGATTCGCTAAGCGAGTGTAGAGGCGGACCTTCAGGTCCGCCTATTTCGCCAGCGGGCTCGGCCGAACCTGAAACTTCAACACCTTGCTCGTCGTTCCCTTCCCGGTCTCGGTGTGGAACGGCGCGCGAGTGGCGAACGTCGAGAAGATCGCCTTCCCCTTCCACCCGGCATTCGGATCGTCGATGCGGCCGTCGTACCCCTTCGCGTAGAAGCCCAGCGGATACGGGACGCGGAAGGTCTGCATCCGGCCGTTCACGAGCGCGACCAGCGCTTCTGATTCATTCCCCGTCACCATCGGCACGTTGTTGCTGCCGGTACCGAGCATGTCGAAGCGATCGACGAACGTGTAGTACGGCGAGTCGGCGCTGCCTGCCGCGACCGAGCCCTGGTAGGCTGGTCCCGGCAGCGGATACACGGTGAAGCCTTCGGCGCAGTGCTGGCCGGTCGCCTTCGGACCATTCAGCGGAGCCTTGCACTTGCGGCGATCGAAGCTGACCAGGTGGCCGCTGGCGGTGCCCGTCCAGACGACGCCGTTGCGATCGACGTCCATGCCGCGCGGCGAGAACGCGGCGACCGGGCGGCCGTCCTTCATCGGCAGCTCGTAATACTCCGCGAGCGCCGTCGCCGGCGGATTCGAGCCCGGCGAGAGGCGAACGACGGCGCCCGGGAAGCCGGTCATCGACCCCCAGATCGATCCGTCCGTCGGGCTCGGGCGCCACGCCGTAAAACGGCGCGCTGATGCGCTTGTCCTTCGTCGGATCGATCGGCTGGTCGGGCTCGACGTAGGCGTCGCGCTTCCCGTTGCCGTTCGTGTCCAGCACGAGCGCGGTCCACCCCTGCGCCTTCTGCTCGTCCTTCGTCTCGTCGTACAGCTTGGTGTTGAACCAGCCGACCACCTGTCCGCCGCCGCAGAACCACAGCGTGTCGTTGTTGTCCTCGGCGAAATTCAGGTGATGCGTGCCGAAGCACAGGTCGATGGTCGTGACCTTCTTCGTCTTCGGGTCGTACATCGACATCTGGCGTCCGCTCTGGTTGATCGGATACGCCTGCGCGGAAGGATGCGTGGAGCCCTCGCGGCAGAACGCCGACGTCTGGTTTGGACGCACGCGGGCCGCCACCCACACGCGCGCCTGCTCGTCCATCGCAAAGCTGTGGGCGTTGGCCCGGCTGTTCCAGATCGCCTCGTCGTCCCAGAACTGCGACGAGGCCGCCGGCTTCACTTCGCCTGTCGTGGGTGTATTCGGGTCGCGCACCTCTAGCTTCACCTGCGATGTCGTGTTCGCGACCGGATCCACTACCGGCATGTAGTCGGCGCTCGCCTCGAGCGCACCGTAAATCGGGCCATTGGCGTTTACGCGCGGATCGCGCTTGTCGCTCGCGATCTCGTCGTGCAGATAGGCCTTCGGATCGGCCCAGTCCCACATGGTGATGACGACGTTGCGCTCGATGCCTTGCGGCCGCGGTGGCGCCGCCTTCGGGTACTCGCCGGCGGCGATGCGATCGGTCCAGTCCGCATACATCCCTAGCGCGCGCTCTTTACCGATCTGGTTGAACCGTCCGATCATCTGCCCGCCTGCCTGTCCCGACTGGATGCGGCGTTCCCATCCGGCGGCCGATGAGGCGAAGGGGCCGAGCGTGGTCGGCATCGTACGCGTGAGCTTGTTGCCGATCTGGTGGCACGAGATGCACGCGTCGGTGGCGATCGAGTCGGCGATCCACTGCTCTTGGTTCTTGATGTTGGGCGAGATCCCGTTGCCCTGCGGGCCGGTGCCGGGGAAGTCATGGGCGCCCGGCAGGCGCATCAGCGACAGCCAGTACTGCGCCGGGTAGTACTCGGCTGCGGCCTTGGCGTTGGCCGCCGGTATCGCCATCAGGTTCAGCAGCTGGCCCGGCTGCGCCTGCGCCTTTGACGAATCAACCAGGCCGTAGCCCCGCGCCCAGACGTTGTAGCTGGCCTTCGGTAAGTCGGGGACAAGGAAGCGTCCCTGGTCGTCGGTGACGACGATGCGCATGAACTTCGTGGGAAGGTTCGTCGTCTCGGCGATCACCCAGACGCCCGCCTCCGGCCCGCGCGGGCCGGTGACGACACCGCCGATGTCGTCCGCGTCGGTCGCAACCGCCGGGCGCTGCCCAGCCAGGTCGCGTGAAGCCATGGTGATCAGAAGGATCGCCATGGCCAGTGCGATCCCGCCCGCATAGAGATGGCGACTTCGATTCCTCACGGCTCCTCCTTCCGGAAGCCTGAAGCTACCAGCTACCAGCTACCGGCTACCGGCTACCGGCTACCGGCTACCGGCTACCGGCTACCAGCTATTGTCCAGGGGGCACGTAGTTCGGGCGTTTCTTGGTTGCCTGATCGAGTTCTTCCGCCGTCAGCAGGACCGTCGTCCGCGTCGCCGCGCCGCCGCCGGCGGCCGCCGCCAGCGTGACCGCCGCGATGGCGACGTTGTCCGGCGCGTCAGCGATGAGATAGACGTCGTTTTTGCCAAACGCGAAGTAGAACGACTCGACCGTGCCGCCGACGGCCTTGACCGCGGCTTCGATTGCCTGGCGGCGCTTCGATCCGCCGTCCTTCAAGAGACCCTTCGCGCCTTCAGCGGTGTATGACGCGGTCACGAGATACTTCGGCATGCGTTCCTCCGCAAGGCGCACTATACGCCCATTCGCGGAGGCCGCATGCCGGGATGTGGCGGGGGCGCTAGCGTCGAAAAATCTCGTAAACTGCGCCGTTGCTCAGCGAGACGACGAAGACGTTGCCGTTGGGTCCGGTGTGAATATCAGTACCCACGCCAAAGTTTCGCCCGATCAGCAGGCTCTCGCTTTCGGTAATCTCCCACTTGTGCAGGTTGTCCGCCACGCGATCGGCAAGCCGCGGGTCGTCCATGGCTATGGTTCGGCGGTTTCCCGTAAGCCGCAACCTGAACAGGTGGCCTCCTTCGAGGAACGGGCGGGCACCGGCGACAAACAGCGTTCCGTCGAACTGCGGTCCAATGCCGCGGCCGTCGACGAAGCCGATCCCGCCGGGCGAGACCTCGAATTTCCACGAGAACTCAGGCGCGCTGTAATGCGCGCCGGGCAGCATGAACAGGCGGGCCATCGCCTCGGCGGGCGTATCGGCGATGTTGACCGGCGACCAGCGAAGCTGCTGCAGGCCGAAGTACGTCTCGGCAAAGGGATCCGGCGGATTGGGCGTAACCGTCGTCTCGATCGTTTTGTACTGGGCGAGGCGCTCGGGAGGTCCGATGATCTGCACCCAGCCCGAGTTGAATCCGGGCTCCACGCGATTCAGCTCGCTGAACGCATCGTCGCCGTTCTCCTGCTCCCAGAGCTGCCCCGACCTGGGATCGAAGGCCATCCCGAACCCGTTGCGTATGCCGTAGGCATAGATCTTCCGGATATTTGCGCGCACCTCGGTAGTGCCGCCGACATTGGCGTTGAAGAACGGATTGTCGGCAGGCGCGCTCCCATCGTCATTGAGCCGCAGGATCACGCCGGTCAGATGCGCGTCATCCGGCTCGGGGCCGCCGAACTGGTCGTCGAACTGTCCCGGACCGGTTGGACCGTCGCGCAGGTTCTGCAACTGACCTCTCCGGCCGTTATCGCCCATCTGCACGTACAGCTTCCGGTCGGGACCAAAGCGAAGTACGCCGCCGTTGTGGTTGCCGCGCGGCGGCTGCGATTCGTCCCCCTGGCCCGGTGGCGTGGGCGCGCCGTCGTTCTGGAACGCGCGCAGCATGATCAGGTTCCGGTCGTAGGTAAGCGCCGATCCATTCCAGATGAACCGATCGACGCGATTGCCGAGCAAAGGAACCTCGAGCAATTCGCCGCTGTCGGCGGCAAACATGTTCGCGTCGAGGCACGTGCGTTCATCCGGAAAGAAGGGATCGGCCGGAAGCGCAGTGCTGCGGCAGGTCCAGAACAGGTACACGCCGGGGTTCGCCGGGAAGTCTGGATGCAGCGCGATGCCGAGCAGGCCGCGTTCGGACGCGCGGTTCACACCCAGATCGAGAACCGTGCCGGTCACGCTGCCGTTGACGACACGCTTGACCTGGCCGCTGTCCTTCTCGAGAACGAGCATGTCGTTCGGGCCGAGGAACGCCAGGCTGATCGGCATCGTCAGTCCGCTGACCACCGTCCTCACGTCAAGCCGTGGCACGAGCATCTGCGGACCGGACGACTGCGCGCCGACATTGAACGTCGCGGCGAGAACCAGGAACCCTGCAGCCGCCCCGGCCGTAGCCGCAGCATGCAGAGGAAATCTCGGACTCATCATCGGCACACCTCCGTAGGGGGCTGCGCAGGCGGAGGCAACCGAGGTACCGCGACACAGGTTCTGTTGCGCGAATCAAATGTCCGATGAGGTGTCGTCGATTTTTCAGCGAGCGTAAGACGCGTTACCCGCGCGGTAACCGCATCGCAGCAGAGCCGGACAGCGTGCGTTCGCGCGACTGACAACAGCACGCCGGGGCGTAGGGCGGGTTCCGCGAAGCGGACCCAGCGCGGTGATGTATTGCCGGACAGCCCGGAACCTTACATGCCCGCCCAAGCATCGACAGGAATGAAAATCCGCCGACGGATACGTTGTGGCGGTTTCTGGCGGAAAAAGCCGCGGGCCGACAGCAGAATCGCGGCAAGCGAATTGCTCAGCTGGGAGCGCCCCCTGTTCGAGGACTTATGCGACGCTCAGCACGCGGTTGTGCAGTTCTGGTTGCCGCGATCTTCGTAATCCTGATGACGGGCACCGTGGTTACCGGGTGCAGCGGCGGCGATTCGCCGACCGCGCCCGACGCCGCGCCGAGCCCGAGCCCCTCGCCGTCGCCGTCGCCGGTCGCCGGTACCGTCAGGCCTG
The DNA here is from genome assembly GCA_963750995.1 of uncultured Acidobacteriota bacterium. Taxonomy (GTDB): domain Bacteria; phylum Acidobacteriota; class Vicinamibacteria; order Vicinamibacterales; family UBA2999; genus CAVVST01. The sequence continues at coordinate 18,546 of CAVVST010000003.1, forward strand.
GCGCTGTCGGGGGTGTCGCTCTCGCAGCCGACGGTGCAGGGCCAGCAGCAGCCGACCGGCGTGGTGACGCTGACGACCGCCGCTCCGTCGAGCGGCGTGGTCGTGCAGCTGTCGAGCAGCAATCCGACCGTGGCCCAGGTACCGGAGACGGTCATGGTGGTTGGCGGTCAGACGAGTGCGTCGTTTCTGATTCGCACGTCCACCGTGTCGAGCAACTCAACTTCCACGATCACGGCCATGTTCAACGGCGCGTCGCGGACCGCCGCGCTGACGGTGATGGCGCCGGGACTCGAAGCCAGCTTCACGGTGAGCTCGCCGTCCAAGGGAACCGACGGCTGCACCTACGGGCCGGGAACCGACGAGACGGATTGCGTCCTGGACGCGAGCGGCTCGCAAGGGTTCATCAGCATCTACCGGTTTACCTACTGGACAGGCGGGGCGCCGATTGGCCATTCAACTGACCAGACGCGTTCGGCGTTCCAACTGGATACCGATTGCCGGTTCTTCGACAACGGCCGCGGCGGCGACGACTCGAACGGCAACCGTTACGTGCAGATGACGGTGGAGATGGTCGTCGAGGACCGCGTCGGCACGCGCAGCGCCCCCGTGCGCCGCGCCGTGCGGCTGTATCCGAACCGGAAGTGCGGATTCCAATACTGAAGAAGAGGCCGACGTGAAGGTCGGCCTCTACGACACCGTAGTGTCCGGCTTCAGCCGGACTGCCCTCTAAACTACCGCCGCCTGCGGCTGCGCCATCGCGAACGGGTTCTCGTCGGCGCTCGGGCCGTAGATCGACGGCACCATCGCGCCCACCTGCCTCAGGTATACGGACAACTGGCCACGATGGTGATACCAGTGGTTCAGCATCAGGCTGCGCAGCACTCCGCCGACCGGCACCACCATCACTTCCTTGCCGCCCGAGACCACCTGCCACATCTTGCCGAGGTCGGCGTCGTCGAGCGTGCGGAGAATCTCCTTCGCCCGCGCCACGCTCTGCTCCAGGGCGGGAACGAGCTCGGAGGCGCTCTTCGCCGGCGGCTGGACGAAATCGGGCGCCTCGAACGGCGACACCTGCGAAATTTCGGCAATGGCGCCGGGACAGGTCGCGACGTGCAGCGCGAGCTGACCGAGCGACATCGACTTGTCGTGCGGCTTCCAGCCAAGCTTGTCGGCGGGCACGCGCTCGAGTACGCGCCGCGTGGTTTGCGCTTCCAGTTCGAGTTCCTGCAGCAACGCATCGATCATTCTGGACATGGCGATCTCCTTCTCAGTGAGTCCGGCGTAAGCCCTGGGCGTGTCGGCGAACCCGCTCGAAGAGCGGCGCCCACCCGGCCATCAGTCCCTGGCGGTAATCGTCAGGCACGAATCCCAGCGCAGAGTGTTTGAACGTGATCAGCGTGCCGCCGTTCAGCTCCTTCAGGCGGTACTGGATGTGCGACACCACCGGCAGCGACATGAACAGCGGCCCCGTGATCTCGATGAGCGTCGGGCGCTTGATCGCCTGCACGAATCCCCACAGGTGGCCGTCGTCGGCGCCGAGATCGCGGAACCAGCGGCCGCCCGGGCGCGGCTCGATGATCATCGGCAAGGGCTTCCCGTCCGGCGTTTCGTTTTCCGGCCCCATCTGCGCCAGCAGCGCGTCGAAGGTCGCCTCCAGCGAGGCACGGACGTCGATCTCCTCGCTCAGGTTCAAGGTGAGGCTTTCCTGCGTGGTCATCGTCATGACTTGCCCTCCGCGCGCGCCTTCACGCGCGTCAACTGGTGCCGCCAGAACCGTTCGAACAGCCCGGTGAATTCGAGGAGCGGGCGGAGCGCCTCGACATTGGTACGGTAGAAGATCTGTTTGCCTTCGCGCCGGGCGTGGACCAGCCCGACGTCGCGCAGCACCTTCAGGTGTTTCGAGACCGAGGGCTGACCGAGTTCCAGCCGATCGACGATCTCGCCGACCGCCCGCTCGCGCGGCGCCAGGTAGACCAGGATGTCGCGGCGCTGCGACTCGGCAATCGCGTTGAAGACGTCTGAGCTGGTGGCGGCGCGAGGCACAAGCTGAGAATCATATTCCCACTACGGAATATGTCAAGACAATAGTTTGTAACCACTCGTGACCTTCGTTGCCATCATGCCGTCGTGGTCTGCACTGTTAGCTCATCAAGCCCGAGTGGACCGATCTGGTAGAGTGACCGAATGCAGTTGGTTGATCTTCAGACAACTGCGGTGCTTCCGCAGTTCCTGCCGTCGCGGCAGAACGACGACCCGCCGTCAGCCGACACCATCCGCCACCCGGCCCCACCGGCCAGCCCGGACGCCCCGACAATCCTCGTGGTCGACGACGACCTTGCGAATCTCGCGCTCGCCGAGGCTCTGCTCCAGGCCGAAGGATTTCAGGTGCGCGTCGCCATGGACGCCGCGGCGACGTTCAAGGTGCTGCAGACGGTAACACCGGCGTTGATCCTGATGGACATTCAGCTGCCGGAAGTGGACGGCTGGGAGCTGACGCGCCGCTTGAAGGCCGATGCAGCGACGCAGGCGATCCCGGTGATTGCGATCACGGCGTACGGGAAAGCCGGCGATGAGAAGAAAGCGAGACAGGCCGGTTTCGTCGAATTCCTGTCAAAGCCCGTGAGCACGCGCGAGCTGCCGAAGATCGTGCGGCGTCACCTCGCTGCGCCGGGCCGGTAACTACCCCGCCCCTTCGACCGTCTTGCGGATGGTCTCGGCGAGCATCCGCGCCGTGATCGGCTTCACCAGGTAGCCGTCGCAGCCCGCGGCGCGCGCTTCCACTTCCGTCCAGGTGTCGCCGTAGGCGGTGAACGCGATGACGGGAATGGCGGTCGTCGCGACGTTCGACTTCAGCCGCCGCGAGAACTCCAGCCCGTTGTCGAGGCCGTGGAGCTGGATGTCGAGCAGGATCGCGCTCGGCGTCCAGGTTTTCAGGATCTCGAGCGCCTGCGCCGGCGTTGACGCCGATTTCGTCTCGTAGCCTTCGACTTCGAGCATCCGCTCCACGAGCTCGAGGCTGGCCGCGTCGTCGTCGACCACCAGGATGGTCTTCACACCGCCCTCGCCGAAGACGGCGACGTCACGTCCGCCGATTCCGCCGTGACCCGCAGTGGCAGCGTCGCCAGGAACGTGCTGCCGGATCCAAACACGCTGCGGACACCCACCGTCCCGCCTTGCGCCTCCACCAGCCTCTTCGTCAGCGCCAGGCCGAGTCCCGACCCCGGGAACTTCTTCGCGGTGCTCGCGTCGAGCTGCTGGAACTCGATGAACAGGCGGTGCTCGTCTTCAGGCCGGATGCCGATACCCGTGTCTTCCACCTCGATGCGAAAACGGTTCCCCGCGTCGGGTCGCACGCGCAGCATCACCCGCCCGCCCTCGTTGGTGAACTTGATCGCATTCGAGAGGTAGTTGTAGAGGACCTGCTTGAGCCGCATCGGATCGAGGTACACACGTCCAACTGCCGGATCGACGTCGACGGTCACCTGGATCCTCCGCTTCGCTGCAAGCTCCCTGATGATGGCGGTGGCCTCGCCCGCCAGCGCGGACAAATCCACGGGCTCAGGCTGGAAATCGATCTTCCCCGACTCGACCTTCGCGAGGTCGAGGATGTCGTTGATCAGCTGCAGCAGGTGCTGCGCGCTGGCGTGCATGATCTGCGCGAAATCCTGGTATTTGGCTGGCAGCGGCCCGAACCTCGCGTCGGCGATGAGTTCGGCGAAGCCGACAATCGAATTGAGCGGCGTGCGGAGCTCGTGCGACATGTTGGCAACGAACTCGCTCTTGAGCCGGGCCGCCTCCTGGATGCGGCGATTCTGCGCCTCGAGCACCTCGCGCCGGGCCGCTTCCTCGTTCGCGGCGGCGATGCGTCGCTCGTCGACGAGGCGCTTGTACTCGCGGATGTCACGGGCGATTTTCGAGGCGCCGATGATCCGGCCGTTGGCATCGCGAATCGGCGACACCGTGAGCGAGATATCCACCAGGCGTCCGTCCTTCGTCTGGCGCACCGTCTCGAAGTGCTCGATGCTCAGCCCGGCGCGGATCCGGCTGAGCACGTAGGTTTCTTCGTCGAGCCGTTCGCGGGGAATCATCGTGGTGATCGACTGGCCGATCATCTCGGCCGCGCGATAGCCGAAGAGCCGCTCGGCGGCGGGGTTCCATGACCGCACGATGCCGTTCAGGTCCTTGCTGATGATCGCATCGTCGGAGGACTGCACCAGCGCCGCCAGGTGCAAGGCGGCGATATTGGCCTGTTTTTGCCCGGCGATGTCGCGCGCGATTTTCGATGCGCCGATGATCCGCCCCATGCTGTCGCGAATCGGCGACACTGTCAGTGAGATGTCGATCAGCCGGCCGTCCTTCGCCTGTCGCTGCGTCTCGAAGTGGTCGACGCCGATGCCGGCGCGGACCTTGGCCAGCACCTCGTCTTCTTCGTTCTCGCGCTCGGACGGAATGATCTTCCTGATCGACTGACCGATCATCTCCCGCGCCGAATAGCCAAACAGCCGTTCGGCGGCGGGATTCCACGACTGGACGATGCCGCTGAGATCCTTGCTGATGATCGCGTCGTCGGACGAGGCGACGAGAGCCGTCAGGTGGCGTGCCGCGGTCTCGACCTCTTTCGGCACGCCGAGGTGGCGGCAGACTTTCGACGTGCCGACGCAGTCGCCACCGGGCCCGTGGATCGGCGACATCGTCATCGACACCTCGACCCGCCGGCCGTCTTTGCGAACCAGGACGCGGTCGGAGCGGGCGGCGCCTTCGCCGTTCCAGATTTGAACCAGCGCCGCCGCTTCCTCCCGTTGTCCTTGAGGTGTGAAGAGCAGGGAGATGTCGCGACCGATGATTTCCGCCGCCGTGTAGCCGAGCATCCGCTCGGCGCCGGAGGTCCAGGCCGTGATGCGGCCGTCGCGATCGTTACAGATGATCGCGTCGTCGGCGGCCGCCACGACCGAATCAAGGTAGGGCTCGTCGGGCAAGGTATTCAGCGTAGCATGCGCGATCACGCATGACCGCTGAGTGCGAGGCACAGCCGAGCTTGATTAAGCGATTTTGACTTTACGCTCGTGCTGCGAATTGTCTTCGAGGAACGATTTCTTGTTGGCGAGTTCCTCGACGGTCGGCTGGACCCTGCCGGTGACGTCGGTTACGCGCGATACCAGCGTGTGTTCGCCCGGCGTGGCGCCGCGCCACACGTAGTTGAACTGCTTCCAGGAATATTTCTCCTTGCTGGTGGCGGGGTCGATCGTCGCCGCCTGCCACGGACCGTTGTCGATCTTCACTTCCACCGACTTCAGCGGCGTGCCGTCGTGCAGGATGATGCCGAAGACGTTGTGATCGCTGCCGCGCTTCGAGACGCGGGCGATGAACGACTTCAGCTGCAGATGCGAGATCGACTTTTCCACCCAGTGCATCTGGCCGTTGATCATCTCGCCGCGCACGGTGCGGTACCAGCGCGCCTGCCACTTGCCAAGGAACCGATCTTCCTGGGCATGGATCTCGGAGAGCCACTTCACGTTGGCGATGCCGTACCAGCCGGGGAGGATCAGGCGCAGCGGGAATCCCTGGTGGGCGCGTGAGCGGCTCGCCGTTCATCGCGTAGGCCAGGATCGGCTCGCCCGACAAGCGCGTCGTCACGATCGAGGCTGCGGCCAAACTGCTGATCGAGCTTGCTCACCGTGCCGCGGAAGTCCACTTCTTCCTCGCCGTGATCAGCGCCAAAGAACACGAATCTCGCGAGCCTCCTCCTGCAGCCCCGCCTCGTCGAGCACCCGCTTCAGCGAGACGCCGGTCCAGCGGCCGTTGCCGGTCAGCCCCTGCAGCGGACGACGGTTGCCCGAGCATTCGAAGCCGAAGACGACGTCGGTGCTGCGCATCTTGCTTGAGGTCGTCGATCGAGAGCGACAGCGGCTTGTCGACCATGCCCCGAGACTTTCAGCCGGAAGGTCGCGGGGTCCACCTGCGGATGGCCGTAGTGCTGCGTCGTCGGCGAACTGATCGCGCGGCGTCAGCACGCCGTTGATGTGGCGGATGTCGATGATGCGCCGGTCGGCCGTGGGCACCAGTACGATTTTTTCGGGAAGGTCGGTGAACTCCACCAGCGTTTCGCCCTGCGCGAGCGCCGGCATGGCCCACTCCGGGATGCCCAGCATGCCAAGGCCCGCCGCGGCCAGGCCGCTCTTCAGAATCTCGCGCCGCGTTGTCTGCTGTGCCATGACCTTCTGCTCCTTCACTCGCCGATCCATCCCCACCCGTCCGTAGAGTCCGGCTTTAGCCGGACCGGACCCCGTCCGGCTTCAGCCGGACCCCTTATGATAGCCTCACCACATGAAATACCTGCCTGCGTTATTCCTCACATTTACGGCGCTCCTCGGCGCCCAGGAGCAGGCAAAAGTCCCGAAGGACTCCGCTCGGATTGCCATCCCCGGCTGCACCCGCGACCGCGTCTTCGTCGTGGCCGACGCGCCCAATCACGAGCCCGTGGGCACGCGTCTCGAGCCCGGCCGCCGCTTCCGGCTCGCAGGCAAGAAGGATGTGCTCGAGGCCATCCGGCTTCGAGAAGGGACGATGGTCGAAGTCACTGGCCTGGTGCGGAAATCCGATCTCGAAGGCGCATCCGGTGTAAAGCTGTTCGGCGGCCGTGTGCGCATTGGCGGCGCGCAGCCGCAGGCGCCGCTGTCCGACGTGCAGCGCAACTCGACGTACACCGAGGTCGTCCTCGACGTCGAGTCGTTCCGGATGCTGCCGGAGTCCTGCCCATCGCGCTGATTCCGATCATCGTCGGCGACCGCCGCACGACCGGGATCGTCTACGCGGCCAACCATGATCGCCGGCTCGGCGCCACGCTGGTGCTGGCGCACGGCGCCGGCGCCGGCCAGACCAGCCGCTTCATGGTGCAGCTCGCCGAGGCACTGGCCGAGCGCGGCGTAGACGTGCTGACCTTTAACTTTCTCTACACCGAGCAGGGTCGGAAGATGCCCGATCGGCCGGAGACGCTCGAGGCGTGCTACCGCGCTGCGATTGATTCGGCGCGATCGCACGCGCCGTTCGCGGGGAATAAGGTGTTTATCGGCGGCAAGTCGATGGGCGGCCGCATCGCCTCGCACCTCGCCGCCGCAGGCGCCGTCACCGGCGACGCGACAGCCGCGGCCATGTCCGGCCTCGTCCTGCTCGGCTACCCGCTGCATCCGCCGGGCAAGCCCGATCAGTTGCGGGTCGCGCACCTTCCCGGCATTCGCGTGCCGGTGCTCATCGTCCAGGGCGAACGCGATCCGTTCGGATCGCCTGACGAACTGCGGTCGCACGTCGCCGCCCTCGGAACACTCGTCACGCTGCACGCCGTCGCCGGCGGCGACCATTCGCTGGCGGTGCGTAGTGTCCGCCTTCAGGCGGACCACTATTTACGGCTCTACGATCTGATTGCCTCCTGGATCGCGAACGTGCCATAGAATACGCGCGTACGTAGGGCGGGTTCCGCGTAGCGGACCCGCCAGGGGCGCGCATGAAACCGAGCGGCTTCTTCGGCGTCATCGTTCTGCTGCTGTTGTCGCTGACAACGAGCGCCCGTCAGTCCCTTCCTCAAATCACGATCGACAACGACGACATCGCCGGCCTCGTCACCGGCGCGCGCGGACCCGAAGCCGGCGTCTGGGTGATCGCTGAAACGCGCGACCTCCCCACTCCGTTCGCCAAGATCGTCGTCACTGACGATGCGGGGCGGTTCCTGGTGCCGGATCTCCCGAAGGCGAACTACTCCGTGTGGGTACGTGGCTACGGGTTGACCGATTCAGCAAAGGTTGACGGCGATGCCGGGCGCCCGGCTCAATCTCGCCGCAGCCCCCGCGCCCGACGCGCGTGCGGCGGCAGAGATCTATCCGCCAGTCTACTGGTTCGCGATGATGCACGTCCCCGCGGCGCGCGAGTTTCCGCTCGAGAAGATCAAGAGCCAGGGCGAGTGGCTGAACATCGTCAAGACCGGCGCGTGCCAGTCGTGCCACGCGCTCGGGACACCGGGGACGCGCACCATCCCGAAGGCGCTCGGCAGCTTCTCCACATCCGCCGATGCCTGGCGGCGGCGCCTGCTCTCGGGCCAGGCGCAGGCGTTCATGACGCGCGACATCACGCGCCTCGACACCGAGATCGCACTGAAGCATTTCGGCGACTGGACCGATCGCGTCGCCGGCGGCGAGCTGCCATTCGCGGCGCCCAGCCGTCCCCAGGGGCTCGAGCGCAACGTCGTCATCACCGAGTGGGACTGGTTTACTCCGACGACGTATCTGCACGACGAGATCGCGACCGACCGGCGCAATCCGCGTGTGAATGCGAACGGCAAGATCTACGGCTCGCCCGAAGACAGCAGCGACTTCGTGCCCGTGCTGGATCCCGCCACGCATACTGCCACCCAGGTGCTGCATCCCGTGCGCGATCCCGCGACGCCGTCGACCAAAGCGAACATGATGGCGCCGTCGGCGCACTGGGGCGCCGAGCCGATCTGGGACAGCAAGACGCTCAACCACAACCCGATGATGGACGAGCGCGGCCGCGTGTGGTTCACGCCGCGTGTGCGGCCCAACGCGAATCCTGATTTCTGCAAGGCCGGATCGTCGCATCCCTCGGCGAAAGCGTTTCCGATCCAGGAGTCCGGCCGGCATCTCTCGATGTACGATCCCGCGTCCGGGAAGTTCACGCTGATCAGCACCTGCTTCCCCACGCATCACCTGGCGTTTGCGCAGGACGCGAACCAGACGCTGTGGACAAGCGCCGGCGTCGCCGGGCCCGGCGCGATCGGGTGGCTCAATCGCCGGATGTTCGAGGAGACCGGCGACGAGGTGCGCTCGCAGGGCTGGACGCCGTTTGTCGTTGACACCAACGGCAACGGCCGCCGCGATCCCTGGGTCGATCTCGTCGAGGTCGAGGCGCAGCTTCAGGTGCGCCGGCGTCTGCCGACCCAACGCGCGACACGCGCATCGCCGTGAACATCTACGCGGTGGCGATCAGCCCCGCCGATGGCTCCGTCTGGGGCACCGTCCTCGGCTACCGCGGCGCCATCGTCCGCGTCGTCCCCGGCGCGAATCCCACCGAGACCGCGCTGACGGAAATCTACGAGCCGCCCGCACCCGGCTACGGCCCGCGCGGCGGCGACATCGATCGCAACGGAATCTACTGGGTGTCGCTCGCGAGCGGTCATCTCGCCAGCTTCGACCGCCGCAAGTGCAAGGTGCTCAACGGGCCGAAAGCCACCGGCGCGCATTGCCCCGAAGGATGGGCGTTCCACCAGTTCCCCGGCCCGCAGCTGCGCGACGTGCAGGAACCCGGCAGCGCCGAGGCGAGCTATTACACGTGGGTGGACTGGTTCGACGTCTTCGGCCTGGGCGCGAACGTGCCGATTGCGATGGGCAACCTCAATAGCTCGATCCTGCCGCTGGTGAACGGCCGCTTCCTCAACATCGTCGTCCCCTATCCGATGGGCTTCTTCCCGAAGAACGTGGACGGCCGCATCGACGACCCCAATGCCGGCTGGAAAGGCCGCGCGCTGTGGTCCACCTACGGCACGCGGACGATGTATCACCTGGAGGGCGGCACCGCGAATCGCCCGAAGGCCGTGAAGATTCAGCTGCGTCCCAATCCCCTCGCACGCTGAATAGAACGTACGTGCAGGCGGCTTTTGCCGCCTCGCTTCTGTCGTAGTGTCCGGCTTTAGCCGGACCTCGTGGTGATCCTTCTACTGCGGCAGGTTGCGCGGCGGCTCCATCGCGGTCTGCAGCACAAACGTCTGCGCGACCTTTGACGTCCAGTCCATGAGCACATTCACACGAACTTCCTCGGCCGCCGCGACGGAAACGGATAACGGCGGCCGGCAGCACTGGTAGGGCCGTAGGATCTCGAGATAGCCGCCGGCAATGCCGTCTTCCGCAGTCAGTCACGGTCACCGTCAGCATCCCGCGTGTCGCCGAGACGACGCGGAACTTGCGGCATCTCCATTCATCGCTGAACCCGCAGAATCCCTCGTCTGGCAGCAGCGTGACACGGAGCGTTGTTCCGGCCGCTACCCTCGTGATTGGATGCAGGCGGAAGTTCTGTATCGCGTTCGTCGCCGGCACGACGTAGCGGTAGTCGTCTTCGTAACCCGCCTTCGACGCGACGGCGCCGCCGCCCTGCCCCTGGCCCGCCGCGTTTTCAAACGTCACCTCGTATCGCCCCGTCGCGCCCGTCGTCGTGATGAGCGGTTCCAACCGGACGCCGGGAATGAACGGAGATGCCTTCACCGTGGCATCCGCGACCGGCCGGCCATCCGGTTCGGTCACCGTCCCGGCGAGGTTCATGGTCAGCGTTGGGTACGAAGGTGTCCCAGCGACTGGCGGCGGTGAGCCAGGCGTCACGCTCGACGGGCTCGTCGGCGCGTCTGACCCACATGCGGCCGTCAGCAACACAGCCGCGACATGCGGCAGCACTCTGCCGCGACGCAGTCCTTCGCTCACGCCGCAGAATATACGACTGGCGAGCCCAGACCGACAACCCCGTCGAGGACTTCGTGGGGCCAGTCGTCCTGATTTGCGGAAGACAACTAGCTGTCGATTCCGCCACAGTCGCACCACGCCCCATCGCACCGCCTCCCCGTCGCACCCCGCGCCGTGTAGTACGTTGTTGCGATGCCCCTGGTCTCGTTGGACGCGGTCACGATCGCCTACGGACACCTGCCGCTGCTCGACAACGTCGTGCTGCGGGTGGAGCCGCGCGAGCGCATCGCCATCATCGGCCGCAACGGCAGTGGCAAATCGACGCTGCTGAAGATTCTCGGCGGTGCGGTGGAACCCGACGCAGGGATCGTCTGGCGGCAGCCCGGATTTCGGGTGGCACGGCTGGAGCAGGACGTGCCGCTCTCCGACAGCCGTTCAGTCTTCGATGTGGTCGCCGAAGGCCATCGGCACCACGTCGAAGAAGACGAGGACTGGATCCGCGAACACCACGTCGATCTCGTCCTGTCCCGGCTGAACCTCGATGGCGACGCGATTGTCGATACCCTCTCGGGCGGCTGGCGCCGCCGCGTGCTGCTGGCGCGAGCGCTGGTCGGGCAGCCGGATCTCCTGCTCCTGGATGAACCGACCAACCACCTGGACGTCGATGCCATTATTTGGCTGGAGGAGTTTGTGGCCGGCTATCGCGGAGCCGTCGCCTTCGTCACGCACGATCGCACCTTCCTGCGCCGGGTCGCCACGCGCATCGTCGAGCTCGATCGGGGGCGGCTCACGTCGTGGCCCGGCGATTACGCGACGTATCTACGGCGCAAGGAAGAAGCGCTCGCGAATGAAGCGGCCGAACGCGCAAGGTTAGACGACAAGCTGGCCGAGGAAGAAGTTTGGATCCGTCAGGGCATCAAGGCGCGGCGCACGCGGAACGAAGGGCGGGTGCGGGCACTGGAAGCCATGCGCGAGGAACGCGGTGCGCGACGGGAGCAGATGGGACAGGTGCGGCTGCACGCCGTCATCGCCGAGGCACAGGCCGCTCAGTCAGGCAAGCTCGTGTTCGAGCTGGACGAGGTCAGCAAGTCGTACGCGGACACGCCAGTCGTCCGGCATTTCTCCACCCGAATCATACGGGGCGATCGCGTCGGCCTGATCGGTCGCAATGGCGTCGGCAAGACCACGCTGCTCAAGCTGCTGATGGGTGAAATCAGCCCCGACCAGGGTACCGTCCGCCTCGGCGCGAACGTGGAGATCGCGTACTACGATCAGCAGCGCGAGCAGCTCGATCCCGACGAAACCGTCTTCGCCACCATCGGCAATGGCAATGACACCGTCACCGTCAACGGCCGCACCCGTCACGTCAATGCCTACCTGCGGGATTTCCTGTTCGATCCCGCGCAGGCCGCCTCGCCCGTCAAGGCGCTGTCGGGTGGCGAGCGCAATCGTCTCCTGCTCGCGCGCCTGTTCACGCGGCCCGCGAACGTGCTCGTCCTGGACGAGCCGACGAACGACCTCGATATCGAGACGCTGGAGCTCCTCGAGGAGCAGCTGCTGGAATGGCCGGGAACGCTGCTGCTCGTCACCCACGATCGCGCGTTCATGGACAACGTCGTGACCACAACGTTCGCCTTCGAGGGCGATGGGCACGTGCGTGAGTATGTCGGCGGTTATGAGGATTGGATACGCCAGCGGCCCGCTCCCTCGCTTCCACCAGTCGCATCCCGTGCAGGCGATCCGAGGCCGTCCGGTGCTACTGAATCTCGAGCCGCGACAGCAGTCACACCGAAGAAGCTGTCCTACAAGGAACAACGCGAGCTCGAAGCGCTCCCACTGGAAATCGAGGCGCTCGAGTCAGAGGAGCAGGCGCTCAACGCGCGCATCGCCGGCCCCGAGTTCTACAAGGAGGGCCAAGAGGCCATTACCAGCGCCCTCGCGCGACTGGAGGCTGTCACCAGGGAGCTCGGTGATGCCTACACCCGCTGGCACGAGCTCGAATCGCGATCGAACTGACTCGTGATCCTGCCTTGGGCGCAGGGGGTCGCTGGTTCGAATCCAGTCGCCCCGACCACTTTTCAAAGTTCGGGGTAACAGCGAGGTAACACCCTCGGCACGACGCCGGGCACCATCCTGCGGCACCTGCACTTCCTCGCCACTGCCGACGTTCGGCGGTAAAATGGACATCATGCGGGTCACCATTCAATTGCCAGACGATATATCTGCAGCCCTTGAGGAGCAGTGGGACGACGTGCCTCGTCGCTCCCTTGAGGCGATCGCGGTTGAGGCCTATCGCAGTGGTGCCTTGGCAGAGTCTCAGGTGCGCCGGCTGTTGGGGCTTGATTCGCGGTTCCAGGTGCACGCACTGCTCAAGGAGCACAACGTGCCGCTGCAGTACACGCGCCGCAGACCTCGAGGACGATCTGCAAGCGCAACGAGAGCTCGGCATTCTGCCCAGTCGATGATCGTCGTGGCCGACAGCGGGCCGCTGCACTACCTAATCCTGCTCGAACACATCGAACTTCTCCGGCGGTTCTACGGTCAAGTCCTGGTGCCGGAGCCTGTCGCCGTTGAACTCTCCGCAGCAGCCGCGCCAGCCGTTGTGCGAGACTGGATGAGCGAAGCCGCCGACCTGGGTCGATGTACGTCCTGTGCCGTCTGACGCCGTGTCGATGATTACGGACGATCTCGACCTCGGCGAGCGAGCGGCGATCGCGCTCGCCGAGACGATGCACGCCGATCTGCTCTTGATCGATGAAGCCGCGGGCCGTGCTGAGGCGAAGCGTCGACATTTGCGAGTGACCGGCACGCTCGGCGTGCTCAGGGCAGGGGCCGAGCAAGGCCTGGTGATTGATGGGTGCCGCCCGGTTGCCGCGCGAGGCGCCTCGGGAGTGGAACCGAGCGGCCCGGCATTGAACTGCTGACGCCGCGCGCGAACGCCCATTACGAACCGAGTCGATGACGTCCTCGCAGATTCGCGTCCGTGACAGCTCAGGTCATACGCTGTACTTTCGCTTGGTAATGAGGCGGCTCCGCTGCGCGGAACCGCCCTACGTACGACGGCGCGGACCGCACGAAGGTCAGGCGCGCAGCGTCTTCCACTGCCGCTCGCCCGTGCCTGCGTCCTCCTCGACGCGAAACGGAAAGGTCGCGATCGCGCGGCCGTCGTCGGTCTCTGCGGTCACACGCCATCGGCCGACCGCGAAGTTCGACTTCACCGCGAAACCTCGAAACCCTTCCCCGCGGCCGCCAACGACGTCGAGCGGCACGCGATCGGTGGTTGTCCAGGTGTCGGTCGCAGGGTCGAGGACCTCCCACCGGATGATCACGCGGTGCAGAAAGCCGGTCGGCGCGAAGACGCGCACGAAGTAGTGCAAGCGGTCCCCCTCGCGCCGCTCGAACGTCCGCGAGTCGCGCCGCCAGAACTCCCAGGACGGCGGCTCCTGGTAGACAAGCGTGTAGCCGCCATCCTCACGGCGGATGTCGTGATAGATCCCCTGGAACTGGACGGACAACGGGACGGGCGGTATCAGGCGCAGCACGTAGAGGACGCCGATGAACAGAAGCACTCCGGCGGCGGGCGCGAAAAGGCGCCGCCGCACGGCCGCTCGATCGACACCAGGTGCCCCGCCTTCGCTTGGCGGCTTCGGCGAGGCAGGCACGAGCCAGCGAGTCGCCTGCCACACCACAGCCGCGGACGACAGCAGCGACAGCAGGAACACCCATCCGTCGATCCGTCCCAGGACAATCGGGATGAAGTAGATGAGAAAGGAGAGCACGCAGAAACCATAGAGACCGAGCCGCAGGTTGTAGCCGGCACGACGGATCCGCGGCGCCTCGTTGAGCCCCATGACGCCGACGAGCAGCGCCAGGAACAGCGCCGGACGCGCGCCGGTGCTGCTTCGGAAATACAGGACGACGTATGCGCTGAGCAGGCCGCCGTAGAGGAAGTGAAGCGCCTCGACGTTGTATCGCCACACTCGTGCTGCGACCCTACCGGTTACCCACGTGCCCTCGGCTTCTCGATGCTGAAAGATGAGGAGGCCGGTCAGGGCCACCAGGTACGCAAGCTGAAAGGCCAGGTCCAGCCACGCGTCGATCCGCTGCAAGGTGAAGAAATCGAACAGGAAGCCAGCCGTGAACATGGCCGCGGCGGAATGGAAACGAAGGACCTTGAGGACGTCGGGCATGGCCTCGCGTACGATGAAGAGTATGAGCGAGACCGTCGTGCGCACGGCCGGGCTCGGCATCGCGATTGTCTACGCGGCTCTGATCGCCTGGCTGTTCGTGCGGCAGCCCGCTACCTTCGCGGAAGTCACCGGCGGACTCTCCTCCGCGGTCGGCGCCTATCGCATCGACCGCCAGGCGTTCGACGACGGGCAGCGGTACTTCCGCAATGACCAGTTCGCCGAGGCGCGCGCGGCATTCGAACGCGCGGACCCGGCCCGCCGCGACGCGGTCACACAGTTCTACATCGCCTACGCGTTCTACCGTCAGGGCTGGGGCCGCTTCTATTCGGACGATGTGCTGTACCGGGCAGGACTCGAGGCGGTGAACCGGGCCATCGATCTGGCACCAAACGGGCGGCTGGTCGTCGAGGAACCGGGACAGGAGATCGGGACCGCCGACGAGCTGAAGGCGGAGCTCGAACGCGGCCTCAAGGTCGAAGCGTCGGATCTCGACCCGATGCGCGTGTTCCGGCCACGCAAATGACGGCGGCGCGTGAAGCGATCCACCTGCCGGTGCTGTTACTGACGGTCACGCTGCTCGGCGGCCTCAGGCCAGCCGCGCCGACAGTGCTGGTGCCGCCATCGCTGTTCTCCCTCATCCTCGCCGTGCTGCTCGTCGGCGTGCTCGTGCAAAGCGGGGCGTTCGTCCCGTTCCGAGTGATGAACGCGTCGCGGCCGGCGCTCGCCAATCTGAATGGGGGCGTGCTGGCGGCGGCGCTGCTCGTCGCTTCGGCGCAGATGTTCTCGCTATTCACACCGGACGCGGGCCTGCCGCGCGTGCTCTTCAGCGTGTATTTCCTCGTCCTGATGATGAATACGATGGCCGCCAGTCCGGATCGTGTCCGCGTGCTGCGAAGCCTCGCCGTCACCTTTGGCGCGGCTCTCGTGCTGAAATTCATCGTGCTCGACGCCCTCTCGGACCCGGCCGGCGGTCGGCTCACTCGCCTGCTCCAGGTCCTCTTCGAAGGCGTGACTCTCGGCGCAGTGTCGCAGGATGTGCAGCATCCCGCATCCGGCTACATAGCCTTTGCGGCCATCGCGATGTTCCTAACGGCGCTGTCGCTGCTGCCCTCTGCCGCCAGGGACCATTCCGCACGCACAATCGTCGTGCGCGACGCATGATGTTCCGCGCACTCGTCGTCTGGCTCGGTCTCCTCGGACTCGCGATCGTCAACGGCGGTGTTCGCGAGGCAATCATCATCCCGCGGACCGGCGAGCTTGCGGGCCACGCCATCAGCACGATTTCGTTGTGCGTGCTCATTCTCGCGCTGGCGTGGCTGACGGTCGGATGGGTGCAGCCTGCGTCAGCGAGTGAGGCCTGGAAAATCGGCACACTGTGGGTGACGCTGGTCCTCGCGTTCGAATTCCTGGCAGGCCACTACCTGTTCGGCACGCCGTGGAATGAGCTGCTCGCGGATTACAACGTCATACGTGGACGAATCTGGCCGCTGGTGTTGGTGACGACGTTCGTGGCACCGTATCTTGCGGGTCGCGTGCGCGCGATGTGGTGATGAGCCGGGTCCGCTTCGCGGAACCCGGCCTACTGGAACGGTCCCCATGTCCGGTTCTGGGTCCGCCTGAAGGCGGACGCCACGTGCCGGAGGCCTGAAGGCCTCCGGCTACCGGGGCTGGGCTACCGGGGCTGGGCTGAAGGCCTCCGGCTACCGGGGCTGGGCGGTGGCGCCGAAGACTTTTGCCAACTCGTAGGGTGTTGTGACTTCGAGTTGCTCGTAGGTGCACTCTTCGGGCGGCTTGTCGGAGCGCCAGCGCAAGAAGATAGCAGCGTGGCGGAAGCGGTCGCCCTGCATGTGGTCGTACTTCACTTCGCACACGCGCTCGGGGCGCAGCGGCTCCCACGACAAGTCCTTGCCGGCGCTCCAGCGGCTCTGGCCGCCTGGCATCCGCGTCGTGATCGCTTCGGCGGGTCCGCCAGGCGGAACCCGCCCTACGGGCCCCGCCCAGTCGCGCCAGGGGTGATCCTGGATCGCGTTTTTCCGCAGCGGCGCCAGCTCCTTCACCAAATCTTTGCGCGTCGCCATCGAGAACGCTGACGTCACGCCGACGTGCTGCAGGTGCCCCTTCTTGTCGTAGAGGCCAAGCAGCAGCGAGCCGACGCGTTCGTCCTTCCCGTCCTTGTGCCACCGGAAACCGGCGACGACACAGTCGGCGGTGCGCGCGTGCTTGACCTTGATCATCGCCCGCTTGCCGGGCTCGTAGATCGCGTCCTCGGGCTTGGCGATGACGCCGTCGAGGCCGGCGCCTTCGAAGCGGGAGAGCCAGTCGGTGGCCGCCTCGAGATCGCGCGTCATCGGCGTCAGGTGCACGGGAGGCTTCACATCGTCGAGCAGCTTCTCCAGCAGCGCGCGGCGTTCGGATTGCGGCTTGTCACGCACGTCCTTGCCTGCCGCCGCCAGGACGTCGAACGCGACAAATGAGGAGGGTGTCTCGGCGGCCAGCTTCGCGACGCGCGAGGCGGCGGGATGCAGCCGCATCTGCAGCGCGTCGAAATCGAGGCCGCGTTTCGAGGCAATGACGATCTCGCCGTCGACCACGCAGTCGGCCGGCAATGCCGCAAGCAGCGTGTCGTGGAGTTCGGGAAAGTAGCGGTCGAGCGGGCGAAGGTCGCGGCTCTGGATATACAGGTCGTCTTTCCCGCGGTAGACGATTGCCCTGAAGCCGTCCCACTTGGGCTCGTAGAGGAATGAACCGTCCGGAAGCGAGTCGGACAGCTTCGCGAGCATGGGCTCAATCGGCGGATTCGATCGGGAACGACACTCCTGGATTGTATCGAGCTGGGGGAAGGAGCCAGCGGAAGCTGGCCTCGACGAACGAAGGCCGGAAAAGACGAAGGCGGACCTGAAGGTCCGCCTCTACGATTGGTCGTCCGGCTGAAGCCGGACACGACGACCGACGCGGCTGAAGCCGGACGCTACGAACCAGTGCTGCGGAACCGCGCGACCGGGACGACCGTCGCGACGGACGTCGCGTCGTTCAGAGGGCCCGCGCTGGCGAAGCTGAAAGTTCGCCTCGACGAGGGCGGCCCGAAGGTCGGGGTCTATGGTCGTCGGCAGCCACGACCGGCCACCGGCTGACAACGACAGGTCTCCCGAGCCGGCGGAGGCAGAGCCCCACGAACGGATCGGGCCGGCCAGCGCCGCTTTACGGGGCTTCCTTTCGCTCCACCGGACGCGAACCATCTGAAGATGCGTAATCACTAATAAGTGCCTACACGGTCGGGGACGACTGTAATCCGAATGGACTTGCGGAACTTCACCGGCTGGCCGTTGACCTTGGCAGGCTGGTAGCGCCAGTTGCGCGCGGCGTTGACGACGATCTCGTCGTAGCCCGAGAGCACCGGCGACTGCATCGAGGCCGACTCCACCGCACCCTGTTGATCGATCACGATCTCCACCGCGCCGGCAATGCCGCCAGACGGCACCCGGCCCGGGAACTTCGGAAACTGCTGGACGATCGCCACGGGCGGGGTTATACCCGGTTCGGTCCCGTTATAAATTTTTGACACCACCTGCGACTGAACCTGCACCTGCTGCACGGGCGGCGGCACGGCCAGGATCGCCGCAACCGGCGGCGGCGGCGGAATCGTCTGGACGCTCAGGTCGCGGAAGCCGGACGCCAGCGTCTTCAGGTCCGCCAGCGGCGACTGCGACGCGGCGTGCTTCATGTCGGGATCGTTGAGCGCATCGAGCACCCGCTGGAACCCATCACCCGCCGCGCCGAAGTCCTTCGCATCGAAGGCCATCTTCGCGCTGTTGTAGTGCTGCTGAATGATGGATGGGAGCAGACGTTTCTTGGCGTCGCCGAACGCGGTGCGCATCCGCGGCGCGATGTCGTCGGGCGCTCGGTACAACGGATCGCGCTGGACGATGGTCTCCACGGCGCGGTCCGCGTCTTCACGCTTGCCGAGCGCGAGGAAGCACAGGGCGCGATAGAGCTCGGCCTCCTGGCGCTTCTGCCCCGCGTCGTTCCGCGCGATCAGGTCGTCCAGCAGCCCGAGCGCCTTCTCGTAGTCGGCCGTCGCATAGAGGTCACGGGCCACGTCGAGCGGCGCCTGCGCATACACGCGCGCAGCTGCCGCCAGCAGCAGGACAACGCATGTCAGGACGACTCTGATGAACTGCATGATCTATCTCTTTCTGAGATCGACGCTGAGCCGCGCCGGCGTGCCCAGCGTGACCGTCGAGCGAACCACCTGCTCACCCAGCTCGGGATGACGGAAGCGGACTTCGTGCGTGCCAATCGGCACCGGGACGTTGCCGATCGGCGTCTCGCCGACACGTTCGCCGTCGATGAACACCTCAGCCCACGGCTGGGCGTTGATCGCCATCGAGCCATTCGGCCAGTCAAGCTTGATCGCCGCCACCTGTCCCGGCGTCACATTGACAGCACGCCGGATGCGGAAGCCGAGCGCCTCGTTGACGATGTCGAACTCGTGGCGGCCGACGGCGACCATCAGGCGATCGCTGCGGCTGCTGCCGACGAGCCGGACGTCCTCGTAGATCTGCACGTCCACCGGCGCGGCCACCGAGATGTATCCGGAGAGCGCGCCCTGCGGCGCCGACTCCCGCATCGGCACCACCAGCGAGGCGGTCGTGCCGGCAGCGACGGTGATCTCCTGGCGGACGGAGCCGTTCTCATTCGTCACTTCCACGGTGTGCGAGCCCGGCATCAGGTTCGGCACCGTCACCGGCGCGGCGCCGCGGGGCGTACCGTCGACGACGACGCGCGCGCCTGACGGCTCGGTGCGAATCTGCAGCTGCCCGGTCTCCGCAGTCGGCTTCGGGATGTCGTAGAACTTCGACACCGTGGCGCCGGCGGCGATCGTCACCGGGATCGTTCGCGGGTTCCCTTCGGTGAGCAGCGTGACGACGTGCGATCCGGCGGCGACTTCGAGCGTCACCGGCGTCGCGCCGCTGCGCTTGCCGTCGAGGACGACGGGCACGCCAGCCGGATTGGTTTCAATTACCAGCGTTCCCGGCACGGCCGCGTCAGCGGACGGCGACATCAGGGAACGGCCGGCCACGCCGACGCCCGCCGCCAGCATTACGAACAACGCGGCCGCAACCGAGCGGCGGCGCCACCACGGAACGTTGTGCGTCATGACGTCCTGTTCTTCTTCCTGGATGGCGAACCTGTTGGGCGAGACCTGCATCGGCGCGTCGTAGTCCACGGGTGCGCTCTGCGGCTTGGGCCAGGGTGACGGCGTCACGCCGCGCGCCAGCTGCCCGGAATCGTCATTACTCGCGGGACGGATGCGTTCTGTACGGACCAGGTCCGGATTCCCCGCCGGATGCGCGGCCATGATGTCGCGAACGTTCCCGCGCATGCTGTGCGGCAGCCCATCGTCATCGGGCTCGGATTTTGGCGCCGCAGACTTCACGGTCGCGGGCACCTGCAGCGGTCTCGCCGGCGTCGGCGTTTGCGAGGCGGCATGCAGTCCGCCGGCGATCGGCGACGGCGTGGGCCGTACCGCCGCGGGGTTCGGCGCTGGCGTGCGGAGCGGAGTCTGAACCGGTGTCTGAAGCGACGCCGCAACTGGCGTGCGAACCGGCGTGGTGACCGGCGGCGTCATCGCGCGCGCGGCTGCCGGCGCGGGCGTCACGGGCTGGGCGACGGGCGCCGGCGTCACGGGTTTCGCGATCGGCGAGGGCGTCACGGGTTTCGCGATCGGCGAGGGCGTCACGGGTTTTGCGATCGGCGCCGGCGTCACCGGCTCCGCAGGCCGCGGCGTGACGATGGGCGCACGCGCTGGAGCGGCAGGGATCGACGTTCCTTTGGCGGGCGTCGGCAGCGCTGGAAGTGAATCGAATCCGTAGCGCGCGAGCGCAGACTTGAGCGCCTGCAACTCGCCCGCGCTGCCCTGCGGCAGTGCATGTTTCAGGTCGGACCACACCGCAGTCGCGGTGTTGAACGCGTGCTTGGGCTCGAGCTGCAGCGTGCGATTCAGCCACGTGCGGAGTGCGGCGGGCAGCGGCTCGAGTCCGCCGGAAGCCGTCGCGGCCCACGCTCGCTCTGAGAGCGACGCGACCGGCACGGGATACTCCTCGAGGTTGAGCGACCGCCCGTGGATCAGCGCGAGCGCTACCAGGCCGATCTGCAGCACGTCGGAGCGCTGGTCGAAGCACGTAGGACCGGCGGCCTTCGGCACCGCGATGCGCAGCGTCTCCCAGTACAGCTGGTCGGAAAACTTCAACTCCTCGAGCGCGGAGGCGAGGACGTGCTCGACGATCACCACGCGCCCTTCGGGCGTCACGACGATCCGCTCCGGCGACAGCGCGCCGTGGCAAATCTCGGACGTCGTCTCGTGGAAGATCGCAATCGCGGGGACGAGCTGACGCAGCACGCAGACCGCGGCGTTGAATTCGATCGGAATCAAGTCTCGCTCGTAGGCCTCGAGAACAGTGGACAGCCGTGTGCCGCGCACGCGCTCGGAGACGACTGCGAGGCCGCCACCGAGGCGGACGCCGCGCGCGCTGGCAAACGACGGGTCCTTGAATCCCGTCAGCGTGTTCACCCGCTTTCGCAGGGCGAACTCGAACGACGGCATGACGGCAAACTGTTCCTTGAGTTCGAGGACTTCGACAGGGTCGCCTTCAGGGCTCACGGCGTCGAAGCGTGTGCCCAGGCGATCTTCAAAAGTCACGTGTGGCTGTGCCGGTGTGGGAGTGGAGGCGTTCTGGATCACGGCGAAACCCGTACAGCGTTTTTTTGTACCGGTTCGGGGCACGCCGCGGAGGCGTACGCCAAGTGGCTCTCTTCTAGTCGCTTAGCAATTCGAGCGGACACGAGCGACATGATGAAAATCAGGGTCCCGGTTACAGGATCGGAATTGAACGGCGATTCCTGTTGTCCGGCGAGAGCCAGACGCGACGCAGAGTCGTCGTACGCACGCGGCAGCGCGGCGATGTCAAGTTTGACAATTTTGAGCACCTGCGCGCACGACGCTTCGCACAGGGGAAGGGCGTGATCCTGTTCATGGTCATGGTCTGGAACCACGACGGATAATGAAGATATGTGCCGGAACATCAAGACGCTGTTCAATTTCGACCCGCCCGCGACCGACGAGGAGATTCGCGCCGCGTCGCTGCAGTTCGTGCGGAAACTGAGCGGCTTCAATGCCCCCTCGCGGGCCAACGAGGCAGCCTTCAATAGCGCGATCGACGAGGTGGCCGCCGTGGCCCGCCGGCTCATCGATTCGCTCGAAACCCACGCGGCACCGAAGAACCGCGACGAGGAAGCCGCCCGCGCCAGAGCCCGGTCGGCCGAGCGCTTCGGAACCTCCGCGCGATGAATGGGGGTCAGACCGATTGGTCCGACCCGTTGGTCTGACCCTCGGTCTGACCCTGACTGGCCGGCGGGCCGGACAGTCGGGGCCGGAATGTCGGCGAAAATCGATGACGATCCTGTTGCAGGGCTTGTGTTTTCAAGGGTTTACGGAACGATCGTTACCGGGCCCAGGAATTGAACCCTACGCCCGGCATGACACCGTCGTCACTTCGCCCACGTAAGCTCAATCGCGACGCCCCCGGGCGTCACGAGATGATGATCGCCGTCGTGACGATCTACGCCATCGTCGTCTCGATCCTCGCGTGCGAGCTCGTCACCCGCGTCCAGGACCACACCGAGACCAAGAGCACCTACAGCCGGTACCGGACCCACAACGTTTAGTCCCGCGTCGTCTGCTGCAGTCCGTTCAGCGCTGCGGCCAGCTCCGTCAGTTTGATGAATTCCGCGCGATAGCCTTCTGGATCGGAACCGCGGAAGCTTCGTGCGCGCCCGGCCACGGCGCGGTAGCTTGCGCTCCCCTTGTGTTCGGAATTGCGCAGCAGCATCCCGAATTCAGCGATCGCTGAGGCGAACCCGAGATTCGCCGACACCGGCGTACTCACGTTCAGAATCACCTTCGACAGCAACCGGCTCGCGTCGCCGTCCGGCGCCTTGAAGCGCACCTTCACCGTCGCCAGTTCGCGCGAGTTTGCGACCGGCGTGCGGCCTCCTGCCTGCTGGTAGCGAAGCGGGTCTACCGCCGGCGTCTCAATCCCGGTCCCGGCCGGGATGATTTCGTAGAGTGCCGTCACGGTGTGCCCTTCACCGATTTCGCCCGCATCCTTCCTGTCGTCATTGAAGTCCTCGTTGCGAAGGGCACGGTTCTCGTAGCCAATCAACCGATAGGCCGCAACGACCGCCGGGTTGAACTCGACCTGGATCTTCACATCCTTGGCGATGGTCGTGAGCGTGGCGCCACCCTCGCGCACCAGCACCTTTCGCGCTTCCTGTAGTGAATCGAGGTAGGCATAGTTGCCATTCCCCTTGTCCGCCAGCTTCTCCATCGTCGAGTCCTTGAGGTTGCCGGTGCCAACGCCGAGGACAGACAGGAACACGCCGCTCTCGCGCTCATGCTCGATGAGGCGAATCAGCTCGTCCTGGCTGGTGACGCCGACGTTGAAATCGCCGTCGGTCGCGAGGATGACGCGATTGACGCCGCCGTGCACGAACTGGCGGCGGGCGATCTGATAGGCGAGCCCGATGCCGTCCGCGCCGTTCGTCGACCCGCCAGCCTCGAGCCGCGCGAGCGCGTGGTGGATCCGTTCTTTCTGATCGCCGCGCGTCGAGGGCAACACGAGTCCACTCGCACCGGCATAAACGACGATCGCGATGCGGTCCTGCGATGTCAACGTGTCGACGAGCATCCGCATCGCGTTGCGCACCAGCGGCAGCTTGTCGTGCGGCTGCATCGAGCCCGACACGTCCAAGAGGAAGACAAGGTTTCGCGGCGCCGGCTCTCTATCGTCTGACTCTCGCCCGCGAATGCCGATCAGGGCGAGGCGATGCTTCGGGTTCCACGGGCAGGCCGCCAGTTCGGTGGTCACCGAAAAAGGATCGCCGCCGGCGGGCTGCGGATAGTCGAAGCGGAAGTAGTTGATCAGCTCCTCGATGCGCACCGCGCCCGCGGGCGGCAGCGACCCCTCCGTCAGGAACCGGCGAACGTTCGCGTAGGAGGCGGTATCGACGTCAATCGAAAACGTCGACAACGGATTCTCTGCGACGCGACGGATGCCGCCCTCGTCGACGTAGTCGTAAGCCTCGGTGTTGAAATCGCCGACGCGGTCGTAGGCGCGCGCGAGGAAGCGGCTCTCGACACTGCCGACAACGCCGGCGGCGACAGCAGGCGGAGGTGATGCGGAACGCGTCGACGAACCAGGCGATTCTGGCAACACCGTGACGGTTTCCGACAGAGCGCCGGCGCCCATCTGCAGCGTGAGACGCACGGTGCCGCGACCCGCTACCGAGACGTCCCGCTGGAGATCAACGAATCCTGGCAGAGTCGCCCGCAGCGTGTACTGGCCAGGAACCAGGTTCTCGAACGTAAACTCGCCGCGCTCGTTCGTGACGATGCGACGCTGTTCAGAACCGGCGAGCGTGACGGTCACCCCGGGAAGCGCTGCACCAGCCGGATCGGTGATGACGCCCGCTACTCGGCCGCGAGCCACCTGGGCGCCGACCGAGACGACAAGCAGACAGATAACGGCAACAACAACGCGCATGCGCATGGCGATACACCTCCGTTTACCGGCCCTTTCAAAAAGGGCGGCTATGCCTAGAACGGTGGTGCCGGCATTTCTTGCAGCGGGAGGAAACCAGGGCAAAGGGACGGCCCGGTCATCCCTTTGCCTGGCGCCCCAGGAAGGCGACTATCGGGCGAAACAGTAGATGCGGCCTGCGCCTCCGCGCGGCGCGGTGTTCGAGCAGTTCTGATTCGTGTGCGCGGCGTTCCACGACGCCAGCGCGCCAGCCGTGCTCTGCATCGGACCCATCCCATCGGAATGCCCGACCTGTCCGATGTCGGTCGCTGACGCGGACGTCCAGTCAACGCATGTGAGTCCAGGTGCGAGCGTGCCGTCTGCGTTGGAGCCGGTCAGGATGTCGTGCTCGACCGGCACCGGCGAACCGGTCCACTGGCCGTTGATGCGCTGACCGCGTTCGTCGATGAAGATTGCCGCGTCGCCGGAGCGGGAGTGCAGTTCGGTGAGGTTGTTCGCCACGGCGACGCCGGCGACGTTGAACCACGGGCCCAGTCCAATCCGATCCCGCGCGTGGGTCGGACGATTGCCGTTCGAGGCGTCGCGCTCCACGCTCAAGTACGCGCGCCACACGCGTCCGCTCCCCTGGCCCACTGCAGCCGCCAGCCGCTGACACGTCGCGTCGGCCCCGGCCAGCCCGCCAAGATTGCCGGTCACGCTCGTCGTGCTGGATACGAAGAAACTCATCGGACGTCCGCCCGACGGCGAGGTCGGGCCGTCGCCGTCGCCGCAGGCGACAGTCATGACGAGCCCGAGGATGATCAGCGAATTCCTCATAACCCTCCTTGCCCTGACCGGGCGACTCGACGTCGAACCGGCTCAGTTCCAGATGCCGAGCGCGCGCCGAACAGCGACGAGCTGTCCGAGATGATAGGCGTTGTGATCCGTGAGCAGGAGCAGCGCGCGCAGATAGGTTTGCTTCGCGTCCCCGGTCGGGACGCTCGCGTGGAGATCATTCGTCTCGCGGGCGATCTGTTTCATCTGCTCGCGATCGCGCTTGAAGGCAGCGATGCTGGCGTCCCATGCCCGCGCGTCTGGCGGCGCAGGATCCTTCGGCCAGTAGTCATCGGGCCAGTGGCGGCTGTGGACGTATTTCGCGTTGACGCAGAAATCGAGGATATCTTCCTGCGCGATGCGCATGTGTTCGAGCAGCTGCCAGGCGGAGTGATCGAAGCCGGCGGGACGGGCGCCTCGCTTGTCGGCGGGGACGCCCTCGACCGCCTTGTCGAACCCAACGTGCGCCTCTTCCCAGTCGAGCGCGCGCGCGAGCTGTTCACGAAGACGGGTATCGCTCATCACAGGCCGATGCGGCAGATTAGTCTAAACGACGACGGTCGTCGACTGCACAATAGGCGGCATGGCCGAGGCTGTCGACGCCGCATCCATACCACCAAGCGTTGCCGATGTCGCGCGGATCGCCGCGATCGGCAATCCCGTCATCCGCAACCTGGAAATCACGCAGTGCTATGCGGACCTCTCAGCGGCGATGCGGGCGCGCACCGGCGGCGCCGCCGACTGGTGCACGTTCGCGACCTGGGCGTCGCGGCAGGCGGGAAGCACGATTCGCGGCGAGGACCTGCTCGACAACCTCGACAGGCGGTTGGGACGGAAAAAGTGGCTGCTGGCACCGTTCGCGTCGTTCAACCGGATGCTGCTGCGCAAGGGGTTGTTTCAACCCGAAACCTCGCTGGGACGCGTGGTCGCCGCGATCCACTCGCCGTTTGACGCATTCGAGCGCGCAAGCACGGAGGTCGCCGGTGGAAACCTCAAGGTATTCGAGGAGATCGGTGCCGAGTTCGCGCGCTTCATGGCGATTGTGCCGGCGGACGCGCGCGAGGACTCGCCGGAGTTCGCGGCGTTCGCCGCCGGATTTCGGCCCGGCGCGCCGCCCGACGGCCAGGATCTGCTCCGGGAAGCATTCGCGTGCTACCAGCGGCAGCGGCAGGAAACCGACCCCGGCGCGCGCGTCGCATGGATCCTGCTCGCCAACTTGAAGATCGGCTTCCACGAGCAGACCCGGCTGCAGCCGCAGATCGTTGCCGCCGTGGACGCGCCGCTGGTCACCGCGGCGGAGATTGGCGCCCACATCCTGCACACGTTGATCCCCGGGTCGCGCAACTGGCCCCGCGTGTTTCATGGCCCTGCCGCGCTCGCACTGGGCGGACTGGCGCTCGTCCTCAGGCGCGAGGCGATCAGGGTTTCGCGCGAGGTGGTGACCGAGGCGATGATGATCCTCAGCGTGCCGGGCGCGGTGCTGTCGCTTGGGAGCAGTCTCGACGTCCCGGTGCCGGAACTGCTCGCCGGAGCGCCGCATCCGTTCCTCGCTGCCTTCGTCGAGAAATACGATCCCTGCCCGCCAGGCGGCATCGCGTGCGGTGCCAACGACTGGTGCGACCTGCGCCAGCGCATGCACTACATCACCCACCTGTTCAGGGCGTACGCAGAAACGGCCTCGATGTTCTCGAGACCGTTCACGCCGCAGCAGGTGGCGGCATTCCGCGCCGGCCGCGTCCCCGACGGCGACATATAGGGGTGCCCGATCCACGACCCCAAGATAGGGCTGGGGTCAGACCAAGGGTCAGACCATTTGGTCTGACCCTTGGTCTGACCCCACGAGGGCGCGGTCGGTGAGGACCCGGTCGAGCAGGGTGACGAGTTCGTGCACGTCGACGGGCTTGACGACGTGCGCCTGGAAGCCGGCGGATTCGGTTCGCTCCCGGTCTGACGCCTGGCCGTAGCCGGTCACGGCCACGAGCGCCGGTGGCGTGCCGGTCACCGTGAGATCGCGCAGCTGACGGGCGACCTCGAAGCCGTCCATCAGCGGCAACCCGAGATCGAGCAGCACAACGTCAGGACGGAAGGCCGCGACGATCGCCAGCGCGGCGGGACCGTCGAATACCGCGTGCGTCTCGTGACCGACTGCCTCGAGCGCCGCGGCGATCAGCCTGGCGGCGTCAACGTTGTCATCAACCACCAAAATGCGGCGGCCCGTGCGCATGGTGGCCTTGCCCGGCGGACCGGGCGCACCGGTAGTGTCGGCCTGCGGCACGGCACTGCCGATCGCCGGGAGCGTGATGATGAACTCGCTGCCTTTGCCCTGCCCCTCGCTTCGAGCTTCGATGGTGCCGTCGTGCAGCGTGACGAGGCTGCGGGCGATCGTCAGGCCAAGCCCGAGGCCGCCCTGCGAGCGATCGAGTGCCTGACGATCCTGCGTGAACATCTCGAACACGGTCGGCAGCAGCGCGCGGATCGATCCCGATCCCCGTGTCCTTTACACTCAGCTCGACGCGGTCCTCCATCCGCCTGGCCGTCACGCTGACCCGGCCGCGCGGCTCGGTGTACTTTGCGGCGTTCGTGATCACATTCGTTACGACCTGCGTGAGGCGGGTGACGTCGCCGTTCACGAGCAGGCCGTGACGAGGCACGTGCAACTCGAGATGATGATGCCGCTCCTCGAGCAACGGGCTCGCGCCCTCGACCGCCGACCCGACGACGTCACTGATCTCGACCGGGGTCCGGCGGAGATCGATCTTGCCGCGCGCAATTCGCGACACGTCGAGCAGATCGTCCACCAGCCGTACCAGGTGACGCACCTGCCGATCGATGACGGTGCGTTCGCGCTCGGCGCCCGCGTCGCCGCGCAGCGTCATCAGCTGTAGCGCCGTCAGGATCGGCGCGAGCGGGTTCCGCAGCTCGTGACCGAGCATCGCCAGGAACTCGTCCTTTGTGCGGCTCGCCGACTGCTCGGCGGCACGCAGCGCGTTCAGTTCGTCGCGCCGCTTCACCTCGTCGGTGACGTCGAACGCGATGACGAAAACGCCCTCGATCTCCCCTCTTACGCTCCGCCTGGGCTGATAGACGAAATTCAGAAACAGCGTTTCGATCGACCCATCGCCCCGCCGGAGCCGCGCCGGGTGCTCCTTGCCGAGGTACGGCTCACCGGTCCTGAAGACCTGGTCCATCAGCACCTTGAAGGGTTGCCGCTCGAGTTCCGGCAGCACTTCGAAGAGCGGCCGGTTCAGAACCACGGCCTGGTCGCGCTCCCACAACCGGCAGGTCATCTCATTCGCGAGCTCAATGACGTGATCCGGCCCCTGGAGGATGACGATCGGCGTGGGCGCCTGCATCAGGACGGTATGCAGGTGCTGCTTCTGCAGGTCGGCTTCCCGCCGCGCCTCGGTCAGCGCCAGCAGCGACTTCACACGCGCGATCAACTCCCGGGCACTGAACGGCTTGACGACGTAGTCGTCAGCGCCGGCCGCCAGTCCGGAAACACGCGCCTCTTCGCCCGACCGCGCCGACAACATCAGGACGGGGATGGCGCTGGTCCGCGGATCGGCCCGTAGTGCCGACAACAGGGCAAAGCCATCGAGCTCCGGCATCATCACGTCGGTGACGATCAGGTTCGGCGGCGACGTGCGCGCACGCGCCAGCGCTTCGGCGCCGTTGACGACGGTTTCCACGTGCCAGTCGCGCAGCAGCTGGCGCAGGTAGTCGCGCATGTCGGCGTTGTCATCCGCCACCAGGATCCGATCGCGCGAGCCCGTTGACGCTACCGCCGGCTCGCCGTTCTCAACCAGCCAGCGCGACGCCTCTTCCACGAACGCCGCCGCCCCCCGCGACGTCGTCGCCGGTCCCGGTCCGGCGGCCAGGCGGTCCTGCGGCAGGTGCGCGCTGCCGGCCGGAATCCTCACGGTGAACGTGGAGCCGACGCCGTAGCGGCTGGAGACGGTGATCTCGCCGCCGTGCAGGCGCACCACCTCGTGGGTGAGCGCGAGACCGATGCCTGAGCCTTCGTGCGTGCGCGCTCTGACGCCTTCGACACGGTGAAAGCGCTCGAACACGCGGTCCAACTCGTTTTCCGGAATGCCGCCGCCGGTGTCCTCCACCGTCATCGCGACGCCGCCCTCGTGTTCCCGCACCGCGATCCGGATCCGTCCTTCGAGCGTGAACTTCAGCGCGTTGGACAACAGGTTCATCACGACCTTCTCCCAGAGGTCGTGATCGACATAGACATACGCGCCAATCGGCGGGCAATCCACGTCGAACCCGAGACTTGCCTGCTCGATCGCTGACCGGAACGCACCGGCCAGCTCCCGGGTGAGGGCGCTGACGTCGGTCAGGTGGTAGGTCGCCTGCACGCGCCCCGATTCGATCCGCGAGAAGTCGAGCAGCGCATTCACCAGTTTCTGCAGCCGGAGCTGGTTGCGATAGACCATCTCGAGGTCGCCGCCGCGCAGCGCCCTGTCGGGCGCGGCCAGCGCCGCCTCGGTCGGACCGAGCATGAGCGTCAGCGGCGTCCGGAACTCGTGGCTGACGTTGCTGAAAAAGGCGGTCTTCGCGCGATCGATCTCGGCCAGCGCTTCGGCGCGCCGGCGCGCCTCTTCGAGCGCAACGGCGTTACTGATGGCGGTGGCGATGTGATCCGCAGCCAGCTCGAAGAAGTCGCGGTAGTGATCGTCAAGCGCGCGGCGAGGGCTGACGCCGGCCACGAGCACGCCGTACGCGTGGTCGAGGCCCGGGCGCGTCAACGGCAACAACACCGCGGTATGCGTGGGCTCTTCGGTACGGGCCTCCCGGTAACCGGCCGAAACGCTGGGGGAGATCGTCCAGCACGAGCGTCTTTCCGCCGCGCGCACATTCGGCGAGCCCCCACACGTCGGCGGACGCCGCATTAACGGTCTCGACGGCGGCGCGATGCGCGGCATCGATGCCGGCACAGCAGACCCGCCGCCAGGTCGTGCCGCCCCTATCCAGCAGATAAATCAGGGAGAACGGCACGTCGATCGCGTTGCCCTGGAACACCGCGGCGGCATTGACGCACGCCTGCTCGGGTGAGGTCGCGTCGGCCGCGCGCCGTGCCAGTTCGCGCAGCGTCGCGAGGCGGCGCTCGCCCTCAACCCGGCCTGTGGTCTCGGCGACGACCGCGAGCAAGCCGCCGACGCCGCCGGTCTCGTCACGGATTGGACTATACGAAAGCGTGAACCAGCAGTTCTCCAGGTAGCCATTGCGGTCGAGCGGGAGGAGCCAGTCGTCGATCGCGAAGGCCTCCCCGCGGCGAACGCGCTCGAACTCCGGCCCGATGACCGGCCAGACCTCGGGAAAGATCTCGGCGCATGCCGTACCAAGCGAGGCCGGGTGCTTCGTGCCCAGGATCGGACGGTAGCGATCGTTATAGAAGAAGCGGAACTCCGCGCCCCAGGCGACGACCATCGCAAAGCGCGACTCGAGCATCATGCTGACCGCGGTGCGAAGACTCTGGGGCCACCGCTCGACCGGGCCGAACGGCGTCGTGGACCAGTCGAACGCGCGCATCAGCGCGCCCATGTCGCCGCCGCCGGCGAGGCAATCGCGCGCGATTGTGGGGCTGGTCGAGGAGGGAGAGGTGCCGGACATCGCTGAGGTTGGGGCGAATATACCGCGAGAAAGCAGCGAACCTAGCCCGGCTGTTGTCGCCGGGATTTACTTAATGCCCGACTGATTTCAGAACTGGAAGAGCCGCGTGACCTTGACGACGAAGCTGCGGTTCTGGACGTCGGGAATACCACGCGTGAGCGTGGATCGGCCGTCGCTATAGACGACAAACAGCTCGCTGCCGGGCCGGTATTCCCAGCGGAAGCGCGCGTTGGTGGAGACCGAATCGGTGCGCGTCTGGTACTGGACGAGGCCGGAGACGAACATCCGTGGCGTCAGCGTGTAGGTGAGGCGGCTGCTCACGAGGTTCGAGTAGCCGCGCCCCCACGGCACGTCCACGTGGTTGATCGTGATCGTCGGCTCGGCATAGAACCGCGGCGAGAACTCGACCCGGCTGCGCCAGCTCATCTCAGTCATCGTGCCGTCGTAGAAGCTGCCATGCATGGCCGTCGCGGTGCCGCTGATCCTGCGCTGTGGACCGAAAGTAAAGCTGCCCTGCACCTGCTGCCACGAATAGCCGCCGGCCGGCACACGGACGCCCTTGGCCAGCGTGAACGGCTCTTCGATCGCCTCGTAGGTACGCGAGACTTCGAACTGCGTGCGGTCGCCGTTGTTGAAGTCGGTCCTGAACGTCGCCTGCTGGTCGCGGCTCTCGACTTTTTCCCACGACGGGTCGGTGAAGTACTGCACGTTGACGGAGTAAAACACCTTGCGCACGCCTGGAATGTTCCGCGGCCGCGGACTGAACCGGAAATTACCTTTGAGGTGCTGAAATCCCTCCGGACGCCGCAGGAACCCGACTTCGGGGTTGAAGTCCTCGCCGGCAAACATATGCTCGGTATCAATGCCCCACCGATCGGCATTCCACACGAACCGGTTCCTGGAGCTGAAGTCGTTGCCGGAGCGCCCGCGCGTCTCGGTCTTCGCGACGTAATGGACGAACTGGACGTTCTGGTAGAACTGCAGCACCGCGTCGACGCCGTAGGCGTAATTGACAGAGCCGTTCGCGCTTGGAGCCCGCCGCGTGCCAATCAGGCCGATGCGGCTGCGCCGCAGGATTTCGCGCTGGAGGCGCATGGCGGTGAAATCGGTCGCGACGGCGTTCAGCGTGGGCACGTCGCCGGTGCGCATCTGGAGAACGCCGATCTGGTTCCGGCCGCTCCGGCCGAGCAGGCGTCCACCGCCGACAATCGGGACGACGCCGCCGTTCTCGAGTCCGATCCGGCGGCTGAAGAAAATCACCGGGATCTCCGGGTTGTTACCCGGCGCGCCGCTCTGGGTGCCGAAGCCGAAGAACTGCTCCCCCTCCATGAAGAACTCGCGCTTTTCCGGATACTGCAGCGAGAAGCGTGTCAGGTTGAGCTGCTGCTCGTCGTCTTCCACCTGCGCGAAGTCGGTGTTGTAGGTGGCGTCAAAGATGTAGCTCTGCGTGGCGGCCCACTTGGCGTCGAGGCCGAACTCGGCGTCGCCCTGGTTCGACACGGCCGGGCGCGCCGCGCGGTTGGTGAGCGACGAACCGAGCGCGTAGCCCTTGACGTCGATGTTGCGCGGGCGGGCCGGTGTTTCGAGGCCGACCAGCGTCGCGGCGCTGGAGGCGCGGTTCAGGCCGTTCGACCCGTACGACACCGGCACCGCGGAGAGGAACGACAGCTCCGTCTTCCAGCGCACGTTCCGCCGGAAGTTGATCCCCCATATCCGCGCCGCCTCCTGGAACCGGATCGACCTGAACGGAATGCGGAACTCGATCGTCCAGCCACCGTCGAAGTCGGCCGACCTCGTTTCCCAGATCGTGTTCCAGTCGGTGTTGGCGTTCTCGTTGGCCACCTGCGAATCGGCCATCCCACCCTGCGCGTTGGCGTAGAACACGTAGCCGTTGCGGCGGTCGTTGAACGTGTCGATCATCAGCGCGAAATGATCGTTGTTATAGAGGTTGGTCGCGTCGCGGCGCATGTCGCTCATCACGCGCCTCGACGGATCGCTCTCCCACAACCGCGCGCCGACGTACATCGCGTCGTCGTCGTACGCCACCCAGACCTCGGTCTTCTCGGTCGCCGGCTCGCCTTCCCGCGGCTCCTGCTGGACGAAGCCGTCGATCGGCAGCGTGTCGTGATAGATGGGGTCGTCGAGCCGGCCATCGAGAACAAGCGCCTCGTTGAGGCGGACCGCGCGGATCGTGACGCTGCCGTCCGGGTCGCGCGCCATCACGGCCGGAGGCACCGGCTCCGTGACCGCACGCGCGGGCGCAGGCAGGCCCGCAAGAATCGCGAGTACCAGTATGAGAACTATCCGGGAATGCACCGGGACCAGCTAGGAATTGTATCCGGGCCGGCGCCGCTGGTGCGCTCCGGACGATTATTTCGTCGTGCCCGCCCGGATTTTTGCGATCTTCGCGTCTTGTTCCGTGGTGAGCCGCTCGCGGTCCCGGCGGAATTCCGCCTCGATGGCCTCGTGCTCGGCCGGATCGAACGTCCTTCGCAACGCTGAGCCCTTAAGAATCTCCTGTTCGGCAAACTTCGCGCCGTAGAAGTTGCGAATCTCGGCGATAGCCGCCTTCTGCTCGTCGGTCAGCGACAACTGCTCGATGCCCGCGTCGGCGTCCTGCTTCCGCAGGCGCTCCATCGCGAGCTCGACGGCGGACTTCAGTGTGTTCTCGGCCATGAGGCGCCCTCAATGCCGGGTCCGCTTCGCGGAACCCGGCCTACTGCGTGTCCACCGCTTCGCGGAACCCGACCTACGTCGCTACTGCGTATCCACGGCGCTCAACTGACCGGCGAGCGAGAAGAGCCACACGCTGTCGCCGCGCCGCGCCGCGGCGAACGCGCTCCCAGCGGAGAGCACCACGACATACTGCTGGCCGCGGTGCTCGAAGACGCTGGCTGGCGCGTTGACGCCGGCGCCGGTCTGGAACGCCCAGAGCAGCGAGCCATTCCGCGAGTCGAGCGCGGTCAGCCGTCCGTCGCCGCGGCCGATGAACAGCACGCCGCCCGCCGTCGCCACCGAACCGCTATAGCAGCGTTCCGGCCACTGCTGCTGCCACACGAGCTTGTTCGTGTGCATGTCGAGCGCGGCGAGGATCCCGGTGATACCCCACCCGACCGCACCGAACACGCCGCCCAGATACCGTTCGCCATCCATCGGCATCTCGAAGTCGTCGGCGGCCTTGAACACGCCGGTGCGGTCCGACGCGCACACATAGAGGAACCCTGTGCGCGGGTCGTACGAGCTGGGCGCCCAGTTCGCACCGCCCCCCTGCCCCGGCTTGGCGACGATCGCATCGGTCCAGAACGGCGTGAAGATGCGCCCCTGGTTCACCAGCCGGAAGCCCTCGGGGGCAATCGCCATCGACTGCGGCACGAACGCATCGCCAACCGGATGCGGCTGCGTACGCGCGGTCAGCTGCCGCGGATCCTGCGGTACCGGCTTCTCTTCGATCCCGATCAACGGCCGTCCGTTCGTGCGGTCCAGAATGTAGACCCATCCGGTCTTGCTGGCCTGCGCGAGCGCCTTGCGCGTGCGGCCGCCGATGTCGATGTCGAAGAGCACCACCGGGTTGGGCGCGTCGAAGTCCCACAGGTCGTGGTGCACCTGCTGAAAGTGCCAGCGGTACTTACCGGTCCTGGCATCGAGGGCCACGATCGAGGTGGCGAACAGGTTGTCGCCGGCACGCACGGCGCCGTTGAAGTCAGGCCCAGGGTTGCCCGTCGAGAAATAGAGAAGTCCGAGCTGCGGATCGACCGCCGGCGTCTGCCAGACGGTGGCGCCGCCATGTTGCCACACGTCGCTGTCCTTGGGCCAGGAATCGTGACCAACCTCGCCAGGACCTGGAACAGTGTAGAAGGTCCAGGCGAGCGACCCGTTCTTCGCATCGAACGCCTTCACGCGGCCACGGACGCCGTACTCGGCACCGGCGAAGCCAGTAATGACCAGGCCGTCGTAGTAGAGCGGCGCGCTCGTGATGGTGAACCCTTCTTCCCATCGTTCCGCCTGAACCGACCAGGCGACGGCGCCGGTTCGCTGATCGAGCGCAAGGAGCTTGCCGTCCAACTGGCCGACGAATACCTTGCCATCCCCAAAGCCGACACCGCGGCTCGTCCACCCGCAGCAGACCGTGCCGATCTTGTCGTCGAGTTTCGCCTGGTAGCTCCACAGCGTCTCGCCCGAATCACGATCGAGATCGCAAACACGTCGTCTGCGCCGGTGATGACGTAGATGACGCCCTCGTGGACGATGGGTTGAGCCTCGCCCGAGTACTTGACACCCACGCCGGAGCCATTGAGCCGTGTCCGCCAGACGGCCTTGAGCTGCGCCACGTTGTCGCGATTGATCTGCGTCAGCGGCGAATACCGGCGATTGAACAGATCGCCGCCGTTGGTCAGCCAGCCGCTGGTCGGGAACGCGGTCAGGTCGTGCGTCTGCTGGCCCTGCGCCAGGGCCACGACGCACGCGACGCCGGTCAACGCCAGCGCGGTCCTTGCACGAAACATGGCTCTCCCCTCTCGCGCTACCGCGTGTCGAAGCGGAACAGCAGGAACTGGACCTCGCCGTTCACGGCCGTGATCTGATGGGGCACACCGGCGGGAATAAAAATCACGTCGCCGGCCTTGACGACGCGCTGTTTTCCGTTGCGGATGCCGGTGCCGTCGACGTCGCCTTCGGTACCTCCGGCCGGCTTGGGATTGACCAGCTGACCATCGGTGGTGAGCGTCGCCTCACCCGAGCGAATCAGATACAGGTCCGTCTTTTTGCCGTGCGTCCCCGCGCCTTCTTCCGCGGCGGTCTCACGCCGTACGTTGAAGTTGAACGCGCCGCCTTCGAGGATGCGCGACGTCTCGAGTTTCTTCTCCACCATTTCCTTGAACGCGGCGTCGATGCTGGCGGCCTGCCAGTCCACGGCCTTGTCGGTGGGCGCGGGCAAGCGCAGCGCGATACCGCCGAGCGTCGTCGGCGGCGCTGCACCCTGGCCTGGCTGTCCCAGGGCAACGCTGCCGCTCAACGCGAGCGTGAAGATTCCACACACGGCGAAGTGAATGGCGCGCATCGGGCCTCCTTTCAACGTGTGGCGCTGAGCGTCTTGTACACGTTGGCGATATTGATGTCGTTGTCCTCGTCGGTACTCGACCCAGCCCTTATATTCGTCCATGATCTTCGCCGCCTGCAGCTGCTCGAGCGTCCGCCCCGCCTTGATACCGGCCGCGACGCGAGAGGCGATGTTCTCGTAGTACTGGCGGTGCGCCACGATGTCCGACTTCTTGCCGACCGGGCTGTGGCCGAGCGCGGCGATGTCGAAATCGAGCGCCTCGACCGCCTTGACCGCGTTGACGTACTCCGCCACTGACGCGCCGTTGGCCATGGTGTTCGAGCCGGGCACCGTGTTGACGGCGATGAAGTCGGCACCGAACACGACGCGTTCGGCCGGAAAGTACAACACGGTGAGATCCGGGGCATGGGCGGTCCGCCCGGGGTGGATCATCTCGACCCTCTTGCCTCCGAGCGTAATCGTGCGACGCCCGCTATAGGTCGATTCCGGCGGCATGACCGCGGCGAAGCGCTTGGCCGCGGTCGCGTCTACGCCCGCAGATGCTTTCAGCGCTGCGACGAAGTTCTCATGCCCAACCAGCTCCGCCGTGTCGTTGAAGATGGCGGCGCCCGACGCATGGTCCTGGTGGTGATGGCTGTAAAGCACGTACCGCACGGGGGCGTTGGGAAAGCGTTCCGTCAACTGCGCCTTGATCCACGCCGCCGCGTCGACGTTAATCGGATCCGCCAGGATGATCCCGGCCGGGGTGACGAGGAAGACGGTGTAGTGCTCGTTGTTTTGAACCCGGTACAAATCACCGGCGATGCGGGTAATGCTGCGGACCGGTGGCCGCTGCGGCTGCTGGGCGAGCGCCGGCGCAGTTGAGAGGACGGCAAACCAGGCGACCAATAAGACGGTAAGAATGTGTGCGTTCATAGCGCGAAAGCATAGCTTGACTCGTGCCCGCCCCGACGTAGTATCTGCATCCAGAAGGGAGCCGCTATGGATCGGCCCAACACCAGAAAAATCAGCCGTCGCCGCTTCGTGGAGCAGGCGGGACTCGGCGCCGCCACGCTGGCCGGCGCGGGTGCGATCGGCACCGTCGAGCTTCAGGCGCAGCAGAACGCGGCCGGCGCGGTTCCGACGACATGGGACTTCGAGGCCGACGTTGTCGTGATCGGCTCGGGCGCGTGCGGCCTGCCTGCCGCCATCCACGCGGCTGACCAGGGTGCATCGGTCCTCGTCGTCGAAGCCAACTTCGACATCGGCGGCCACGGCATCATCAACGGCGGACAGGTCCCCCTCGGCGGCGGCACCAGCGCCCAGAAGAAGCACGGCATCGTCGATTCGCCCGATATCCTGTTCAAAGATCTGACGGACTGGTCGGTCGTCGAGACCAACGGGATGCCGGACTACCGCTACAACGATCGCGGCGTGCAGCGCGCCCTCGCTGACAACGAGGCGCAGGCCTACGAGTTCCTGGTCGACAACGGCGTGCAGTTCGAGGAGGGCCCGCCGGGTGTTCAGGGCGGACACGCGATTGGCATCTCGGCGCCCAGGGAAAACTACGCCCGGTGGACCAGGGGCCAAAGTTCCGAGAGTCCCGCGGGCTCCGGCGGCACGGCAGTCTACCGGCCGCTCGAGAACAGTGCCAAGAAGAAGGGCGTCCGCTTTCTCCTCAACTACCACATGGACGCCATCGTCCGCGAAACGCCGTCCTCAGGCCGCGTGCTCGGGATCAGGGCGAGCTACACGCCGAAATTCCTCCCTGGCAGCACCACGCCGTTGAGGCCGTTCCGTTCGGATGGCGTGATTGCCTCGACGACGAGGAACATCACCGTCAAAGCGAAGCGGGCGGTGATCGTCGCCACGGGCGGCAGCAGCAGCAACGTCAACTTCCGCAGGATGTTCGACGGACGGTTGACCGAGGAGTACCAAGTGGCGGGCGAACCGTATTCCTCGCAGGACGCGAGCGGCGAGCTCGCCGGCATGGCCATCGGCGCATCGTTGTGGGGAACGGCGAACCAGACGCTCGAGCGCAACGGCGCCTTCCGGAAGCGGCCGGTGATCGGCGCGCAATACATTTATCCGCCGTGGACGCCTGAGAGTCCGATCTTTCCTCTTGTCCGCGCGTCCGGTCTTCGCGTCGCCGACTGGCAGGACGTCATCCTCGTGAACCAGGTTGGCAGACGCTTCTACGACGAAGACGCGGAAGGATGGCCGTACGGCACGCACCATGGCTTCCTCGACCCGTACGTCCAGGGCGACTGGCGCAATGCGCAGCGCATCACCTACAAGGGGCAGAACTTCCTGGACGCCGCGCTGGCGCCGAACGACGGTTCGCAGCCGCCGGACTACGAGGCCGGACCGATCTGGGCAATCTTCGATGCCGGCGCCGTGGCGCGAGAGAAGTGGAATACGGCACCGCCCGCCGTCGATCCGCGCTACTTCTTCAGCGCCAACACGCTCGCGGAGCTCTCGAAGGCACTGAAGCAGAACCAGTATCAGCGAGCCGACATGCCGGCTGGAAACCTCGAAGCCACGGTGGCGCGTTACAACGCCATCGTCGACTTCGGCTACGACCCCGACTTCGAGCGAGAGCATCCGAAGCACAAGATTCAGACGCCGCCCTTCTACGCCGCATGGGCGACGCCCGTCGTGCACGACACGTACGCAGGGCTGCGGATCAACATGAAATGCCAGGTGGTGGACTTCCACGGCCAGGTCATCCCGGGGTTGTACTGCGGCGGCGAGTCGGCCGGCGGCTGCAGCCAGCACGGGCAGGGCCGGGCCATCACGCAGGGATACATCGCCGGCAAGGAGGCCGCCGGCGAAAAGAGCTGGACGTAAGCCGCGCGCGTCGTAATAACGGATGGCACCGCACACAGACGACGCGCTCGTCGACCGTCTCTACCACCAGGCGAAGGCCGACCGGTGGCAGGTCCCGCTCGATCATTTCGCACGCGCGCTCGACGCGAGCGCGGCGAAAGCCTTCGCCGGCCGCACGCCTTCCCCGCGTGAGCGGGAGCGCTACCTCGGATCGCTGCGCCTCGGGGAGCTTGCGCTCGCGTGCGCCTGCGCCGCGGGGAATGACGCGGCGTGGGAGCACTTCGTGCTCGAATACCGCCCGATCCTGTATCGCGCCGCCGACGCGCTAGATCCGAGCGGCGGTGCGCGGGAACTCGCCGACTCGCTCTACGCCGATCTCTTCGGCTTGCAGGGTGATCCGCCTTCCACGCCCGCTGACCTGGCTTCCGCTTCCGTAGTGTCCGGCTTCAGCCGGACGGCCGGCGAACGCCGATCGCTCTTCCGTTACTTTCATGGCCGCAGCAGCCTCGCCACGTGGCTGCGAGCGATCCTGGCGCAGCGTCTCGTCGATCGCGCCCGCGTCCGGGCTCGCACCGCGCCGCTGCCAGACGAGGAACCTGCGGCGGCGCAACCAGCCCCGGATCCGGACCGTAGTCGCTACCTCGCGCTCATCCATGGCGCATTCCGCGATGCGCTCGCCCGGCTCGACCCGCGCGACCGCCTTCGTCTCCTCTACTACTATGCGCAGGGGCTGACACTGGCGCAGACCGGACGGCTGCTTCGCGAACACGAGG
This sequence comes from uncultured Acidobacteriota bacterium, assembly GCA_963750995.1. GTDB lineage: Bacteria > Acidobacteriota > Vicinamibacteria > Vicinamibacterales > UBA2999 > CAVVST01. The sequence continues at coordinate 57,861 of CAVVST010000003.1, forward strand.
CGAGCGTGTCGCGACACCTGTCGTCCGCCAGGAAGACGATCCGGCGCGAGGTCGAACGGCAACTGCGCGAGGCGGCCGGCCTCGATGCGGACGAGATTGAGCGCTGCTTCGCTTACGTCAGCGAGGATCCAGGCCCGCTGGATCTCAACCGGCTGCTGAACGACGCGACTGGTGCAAGAAATCCCGCGGCGGACGTTCAAAGTGAGAAACGTGACGACAACATCCTGCAATCGGCGGCGGGAGAAAGGATGAGGCGATGACGACCGACCGCGACGGGTCGATCGAGCGGCTGCTTCGTCAGGAAGTCTCCTCGGATTCGACCCGGCCGTCGGGTGACTGCCCTGACGCAGAAATTCTGGCCGCACTCGCCGACGACACGCTTCCGGCCGCGTCACGGCGCGAGGTCGAAGGTCACGTGGCCGACTGCCATCGTTGCCAGGCGCTGACCGCGGCAATCGCGCGCGCCGACTCTCGTGTGGACGCAACCGCGGGTGCGGTGGCCGATGTGGCGACATGGAGGAGACGCGCCCTCAACTGGCTGGTGCCCGCCGCCGCTGCAGCGACGGCTGTTGCGCTCTGGGTGCTGGTTCCCGGTCAACGCGAGCCGGCGTCGGTCGAGCCGGCATCCGAACAGCAGATTGCCGTGGCGTCCCCTCCCGTGCTGCCGCCGCCCACGTCCGAGGTGATCACCAGCGAACCGCTGCAACTCCCAGTCGACGGGCGAGCGGACATGGCTGCGCTTGAGCGCGACCAGAATGTGGCCGCGCCCGCTGCAGCGCCGCAACTCTCCCCACTGGTAGCCTCGCCTCCCGTGGCGGCACGGGCGCCCACACCACCCGCGGCGACACCGGCTGAACCCGCGCTCAAGGCCGAGGCGCAGGGAGTCGGAGGCCTTCCGGCCGCGCCGGAACGACGGAGCGAGACCCTCAACGAAACCGTGACGGTTCAGCAGGATCGGCTAGTCGACCTCCAGGCACGCGCACTGTCTATGCCGGATGTGGTGTCGCCGGATCCGCGGATCCGCTGGCGCATCGGCCCGGGCCCTGTCGTTCAGCATTCCACGGACGCCGGCGCTAGTTGGGCAACGCAGCAAACTGGCGTCTCCGCAGCGCTCACCGCTGGCAGCGCGCCCGCACCGGATGTGGTCTGGCTGGTAGGACCTGGAGGCGTCGTGCTACGCACCACCGATCGCGGCCGTCAGTGGCAACGTGTGCCGTTTCCCGAAACCGTTGATCTCACCGCTATTACCGCAACGTCCGCTCGCAACGCCACTGTCGGTGTGGCCGATGGCCGGCGCTTCGTCACCGACGATGGCGGCGTGACATGGAACGCCGTGCGCTGATGAAAAATTCACAGGAGCAACGGAGGCGCGGAGGTGCCACGCCGGTGACCGCTCTTCGCGCGGCAATGGATAGAGCACTACCCGGATCACAAGCCCTCACAGATCAAGCTGGCTTGTGATCCGGGTAGCGCTCTATCCATAGGCCGGCCCGCAGGGCCGGCATCACCGGCGTGGCACTTACCGCCCGCACGCAGTCGAATTACTCAGCCGCTTGACGCCGTCGATCAGCTTGGGCACGTTGAAGTTGATCAGCAATCCCGCGGGACATCCTGTAAGGCGCATGTAGGTGAGCACCTGGGCCTGATGCACTGGCAGCAGGTGATCTAACGCCTTCACTTCAACCACCACGAGATCCTCGACAAGCAGATCGATTCGATACTGTGCGTCCAGTTCGATCCCCTTATAGAGAATCGGCAAGGACCGTTGAGCGGCAAACTGCAACTTGGCCGTAGCCAGTTCGAACTGGAGGCAGGACATGTAGGTAGATTCGAGCAAGCCCGGACCCAGGATCCGATGAACCTCTATGGCAGCCCCGATGATGTGACCGGTGATGACGTTCGCCGGGATGTCGACTAGCATCCGGGACCACGATGAGCAACTGGTGCGCCAGCTGAATACTGTGAAATCCGTTGGGTGCAATCTTCAGGTGCGCAGATCGTGACGAGTTGGGAACGGCAACTTTAGGCAGAAACGAAGAACGCAGGATCCATCAGTGTTTCTCCGTGCCTCCGCGCCTCCTGTGAATTCCGTGGCTCCGTCCCCTCCCCCTGCAAGAAATCCCGGCTCCACCGTTCTAGGGATAACTGCCCTATTTGAAAAGGAGCCGTCCCATGTCCGCTCGCTTCTGGTTTGCCCCCGTCTTATTCAGCGCCGGCGTGCTGGTGCTTCCGTCGGCCGAGGCGCCGGGGGCCAGACCTGCGTCTCCCGCTACCCAGGATCCGGCGCCCGCGCAGGACCAGGAGCAGACGACGCTCGACGATCAGGTCGATCTGGCCGTGACCGTGTACAACTCCGACCTGGCGCTGGTGCGCGACGTTCGCGATCTGCGCCTGGCGCGCGGCGTGGCCGAGCTTCGGTTCATGGACATCGCCGCGACCGTGAATCCGGCCACCGTGCATTTCCGTTCGATCACGCAGCCGTCCCAGCTCAACGTCCTCGAACAGAACTACGAGTACGACCTGCTCGAGCCCGAACAACTCCTGCGCAAGTACGTCGGCCGCGACGTGACGCTCGTGCGCATGCGGCAGCAGGGTGGCACGACGACGCCCGAGGAGGTGACGGCGCGGCTGTTGAGTTACAACAACGCTCCCGTCTGGCAGATCGGCGGCGAGATCATCACCGGTCTGCACGCCGATCACATCCGGTTCCCTGAACTTCCGGGGAACCTCTACGCGCGGCCGACCCTGATCTGGACGCTCCAGAACGGCGGACCCGAGCGTCACCGCGTCGAGGCCGCCTATCTCGCGGGCAAGCTGTCGTGGTCCGCAGACTACGTGCTGAACGTCGGGCGCGACGACAAGACGGCAGATCTCGACGGCTGGGTGACGCTGACGAATGGCAGCGGCACTGGATTCCGCAACGCGCGGCTGCAGCTCGTGGCCGGCGATCTCAATCGCGTCCGTCCAGCCCTCGGCAAAGTGCTGATGGAACAGGCGCGCCGCGCCGATCTGGCCGCCGCGGCGCCGATGGAAGAGGAGGCGTTCTCCGAATATCACCTCTACACCCTCGGCCGCCGGACGACGATCAACAACGCCGAGACCAAGCAGGTCAGCCTGCTCGGCGGCACCGGCGTCCCCGTCCGCAAGCGCTACGTCGTCGAGGGGCAGAACTTCTACTACCGAAACACTTACCATCCGGGCGCCCCGATCAAGGACGTCGTGCAGGTGTATTACCAGCTGAAGAACGAAGAGGAGGCCGGGCTGGGGATGCCAATGCCGGCCGGCACCGTGCGCGTCTACCAGGCCGACACGAAAGGCGGCGTGCAGTTCGTCGGCGAGGATCGCATCGGCCACACCCCGAAAGACGAGACGCTGAACCTCAAGATCGGCAACGCCTTCGACGTCGTCGTCGAACGCAAGCAGATCGATTTCGAGAAGATTGCCGCCAGCACCTACGAGGTGGAGTTCGAGATCACGCTGCGGAACCACAAGCCGGCGCCGATCAGCGTGGAGGTGAACGAGCCGGTGGGCGGAACGTGGCGCATGGTGAACGCGAGCCACGAGTGGACCAAGACGGAAGCGTGGGCGACGCAGTTCATAGTGCCTGTCGCGGCCAACGGCAGCAGCGTGCTGCGCTACCGCGTGCGCGTAACCTACTAATCTATTACTGCGAGCTGGTCGTCGCTCGTTTCGGCGGCGGTATCGAGGCGAGATACGCGACGATCGCCGTCATGTCGCCGGCGGTCAGGTTGGCGACGACCGGCTTCATCAACACGGTATACACACCGTTCCGCGTGTTCCGTTTCATGTCCCACAGCTGCCGCATCATGTAGCTGGGCGATCGGCCGGCAATGCCAGGAAAGTCTCCAGACCCCATCAGGTCGGTCCCGTGGCACGTAACGCAGCGCCCCGCCTCGACGAGCTTCTCGCCTTTGGCCAGGCTGCCCACGGGGACGTACGCCACCCACCCCGACCGCGGGTTGCGCACCATGTTGGCCTGATAGTCATCCTCGGGCGTCTCGACGATACGCCCGGCGAGCGGTTCGGTCGGCTCCTTGCCGACCGTGATGTACATGTTGCCCTCTTCGAGGTGCATCTCCGGGATCCGGTCCGCTTCGATGACGCGGATCCACGGCGTCCACGGCATCGCGGCGAAGTACTCCGCCGACTGCCGCATCTCCTCATCGGTCATCGCCTTCGCGAGCGCCGTCATCGTAGGCGTGTTCGGCTTCCTCGGATCGGCGCTCACGCGTTTGCCGTCGCGGAAATCGCGCAGCGTCTGGATGGTGTAGCCGGCCGGCTGGCCTGCGGGCGGCGCGTTCTCGGGCCGGCCCTTCCCGTTCGGCAGGTGGCACGAGGCGCAGCCCCTGGCGGTCTCCCCCAGGCTCGCGGGGCCGTTTTTCATGATGGGCGTCATCGGCGGATGGTCGCCGGGAAACCAGTCGATCACGTTGTGGCCGTCGCGGACGTCCACCAGTGAATAGGTGGCGCTGCTGCCGGCGACGGTCCTCGGCTTGGTCTGTTCCTGGGGATCTTCATTGGGACGCAGATTCCGGTTTGGAGTGGCCTGCGGGGTGGCCTTGTCGCCCGGCCTGGGCTGTGTGCTCCATGCATACGCCCACAGCGGTTCAGGCTCGATCTGGGCCTGGATGGACGTGGCCACAACGAGATACGCAGCACCGACGATACACAGGGCGAGGCGCACATGCTGTTTCATCGTGACCTCCGAAGGTCCGGCAAGGTCCGGCTAAAGCCGGACACCACGAGGACTACGCGCGCGAGATCGTCGGTACCCAGGGATCCTCGGCCCAGCCCGGGCCGTGGCGCGCCACTTCGACGTCGATCAGATACGGCTTGCCGTCTGCTGCGTGCCGGCGCGCGCGGCCGAGGGCGGCCTTGAGGTCGGCGGGCGTCTTCGCCCGCTCCCCGTCCACGCCAAAGCCCTTCGCGATCGACGCCATGTCGATATCGGGCTTGCCCAGGTAGTCGTGCACGAACTTGTTCGCGTCGATCGATCGGCCGGCGCCGCCGAGATTCGCCAGGGCGCGGTTGTGCGGGCCGCTGTAGGCGTGGTTGTTGTAGACGACCACCGTGACCGGCAGTTGTAGTCGCGCCATATTCCAGAGCGCCGTGGGCCCGAACAGGAACGAGCCGTCACCGACCAGGCAGATGACCTGCTTGCCCGGCCTGGCGATCTGGACGCCGGCTGCCGTGCCGATGCCCGAGCCGAGATGCGCACCGTAGTAGAAGAAGATCTCGCGCCCGCCGCGTGGATCGAACTCGAAGCTGTGGGCGATGTCCACCGACCCCGCCTCGTGGACGACGATCGCGTCGCGGTCGGCCCACTGCGCCACCTCGTACGTGACCCGGTCAGCCTCGAGCGGGCTCGCATCCCACAACGGGTTGCGTGAGACGAGCGCGCGCAGCTGCCGCGCCCGCGCGCTGAACTCCCGCACTTCGTTGGCGCGCTCTGCCATCCGCGCCTTGAGTGCCGGCGTCAGCAGATCGTTCAGCGCCGCCAGCAAGTCCTCGGTGCCGTATGCGACATCCGCTACCAGCGGCGCGGCCGTTGTCATCACGTTGCCGATGCTCGCTGCATCGTTGCGCATGTCGATGAACGCCGTCCGGCGCGAGACCATCGGCGTCGCGGAGTTGTGCTGGAGCTTGTTGCCGATGTTGATGACCAGATCCGGCTCGGTGGGATACGCGAGCGACTCGACGCGGCCGCCCGGAACGCCGCCCACCCAGAGCGGATGCTGCTGCGGAAAGCTGGCGTGCACCTGCCGTGCCTGCGTCACCGGCATGCCGAGCAGCTCGGCGAGCTGGACGACCTTGTCGAATGCCTTCGCCTTGTAGATCTCGTCGCCGACGATGAGGAGCGGACGCCGCGCGTCAACCAGCAGCTTCGCGGCGCGCTGGACCTCCACCGGATTCGGCCGGACACGCATCCGTGGATCGACCTGATCGTGCCGGATGATCTCCGCGGTGATCTTCTCCGACGTGAAGTCGGAGTGCCAGTTCATGTAGGTCGGCCCGTACGGCGGGGTCCACGCGACGCGGAACGCGCGGCGCACCGTCTCGGGAATCTGCGCGGCCGCGCGCGACGACCACGTCAGCTTCGTCATCGGCTCGGTCAGCCGCTCCTGGCCCGGCAGCTCCTCGAAGCCGTCGCGCCCCGCCGCCAGCGTCTCCTCCGTGCGGTACGAGTAGAAGACGAGCGGCGTCTGCTCCTTCCACGCGTTGAACATCTGGCCGAGCGCGTTGGTCAACCCGACGACTGCAGCCTCCATCACGATCGAAGGCTGGCCGGAGGCTTTGACGTAGCCGGCTGCCATCGCGGCGCCGGGGCCTTCGTGCGGCGTGAGGATGTACTGCAGCTGCGGGCGATCGACGAGCGCTTCGTAGAAGTGCGCGTCCTCGCTGGCGGAGTTGCCGAAGACATACTTCACGCCGGAGGCGATCAGCTGCTCGGCGAAGTGTTCGCCGCCGGTGCCGGTGAAGACGCGAATCGCCTCGGGCGACACGGGCGTGCCTGCCGTCTGCATTGCGGTCACCGATTCGAGCACCGAGTTCGCCGCGGCGGTCGTCACACCGGTGGCGACGAGGCGGCGCACGAAATCACGCCGCGAGATGCCGTTGGTCAGGAGCTGGGCAACAAGGTTCCTCATTTTGCGGGCCCTCTTGATTGCGCCAGGAAGTCAGCCATGGCGTTGATTTCAGCTTCGGTCCACAGCGCACCGCGGCCGACCATCCGGTAGAGCACGCTCTCCCATGCCTTGCGGTCCCCTTTGAGCGAGCTCCACATGCTGGCCTGGTGGCACTGGAAACACTTGCGCGTCAGGACTTCTTTGCCGTCCGCCGCAGGCGCCGCAGCAGCGCCTGCGGGTTGCTGCGGCGTCTCGCCAAAGCCTCCCGCGGAGGCGGAGGCGGACGCGGCCCACAGGAAGGCGCCCACAAAAGCGACAGCGGCGGCGCGAAGGAGCATCGGCATGGGCAAAGCCTACAACAGCTTGCCCCCGGTGACACATCGCCGTCGCTTGATCTCCCCGGCGTTCACCCCTAGGCTATTGAGCCGGAGCACGCTATCAACCGGAGAACATAGCCATGGCCGTCCAGGAAGTGACGAAACGAAAGCATAAGGTTGCCATCATGAACGCGGTTCACGACCTGCCGGTGCTGGTCGCCCGCGACAAGGGATTCTTCACGGACGAGGGGCTCGACATCGAGTTCGTCTCCACCCCCGGGATGGCGCAGGTGTCGACGTCGCATACCGTGAAGTTCGACACGGTGTTCGACCGGCCGCTCGACTCCGTCTACAACGAGGGCGGCATCGACCAGTACCGCATGTGCGAGTGGGGAATCATGAAGCGCGCGGTCGAAGCCGACACGACCGGCCTCCGCCGCCGCAAGATTGTCGCCCTCGGCGCCTCCATGTCCAGGTTCGCCATCGTCGTCGACAAAGGGTCGAAGATCTATGAGCCGGAGATGCTGAAGGACAAGCTGATCTCGGTCACGCCGAACAACGGATCGCATTTCACGATGCTGAAGATGGTCGAGGGCTTCCTCGAGCCCGAGCACGTGAAGACGACCAACGCCGGCTCGATGCAGAAGCGTATCGAAGCGATGAAGCGCGGTGAGGTTGCCGCGGTCGTCCTGATGGAGCCGTGGATCAGCGTGGCGCAGAAGGAAGGCCTGCGCATCCTGATCGAGTCGCATTCCACGCGCAGCGAGGCCGCCTCGGACGAGATGGATGGGCCGACGCTGGCGGCGATGTTCCGGGCGCAGGCGCGCGCGGTGGAGCTGATCGAAAAGGATCCGACCCCGTTCATTCATTACCTGGTCGCGGAAACCGGCGGGCGGCTGGAGGCGAAGGACTTCCAGGCCTGGCGCCTGCTGCACGCGGCGCCGCAGCCGTACACGCGCGAGCGGTGGGAGGACACCTACAACTGGACGGTCAAATGGAACATGACCGTACCGGGCGCGACCTACGAGAACACCGTCGACAACCGCGCCTGGGAGTAACGCTTTTCAACCACGACGGCACGACGTTAGTTTTTCATGATGACGTCGTGAACGTCGTGTTCGTCGTGGTTAGATTCATCAATGAAGCTGACGGCTTTTCTTTGCGCGGCGATTACGCTCTGCTTCAGCGCGCAGGTTGGGTATGCGCAGCAGGGTCCACCTGACACGCCGGCGGTAACCGTTCGCGGGCAGACATATACGCCCCGGTCGATCCTGTCTCGCAACATGGGGACCGAAGAAGACCAGACCACGGCCTTCCCGCCTCACAAGGTCATCGGCAACATCTATTACGTCGGTACACGCACGCTCAGCTCATTCCTGATCACCACGCCGTCGGGCCACATCCTGATCAACAGCACGTACGACCGGAACGTGCCGGTCATCCAGAAGTCAATCGAGCAGCTCGGATTCAAGTTCTCGGATGTGAAGATACTGCTGGGCACGCACGCTCACGGCGACCACCAGGAAGGTGACGCGCGGGTGAAGGAACTGACCGGCGCCGAGGTCGTCGTGATGGCCGAGGACGTGCCGGCGCTGCGCGACATCAAGCCAGGCGGCAGGAATCATCCCATCGACCGGCAGATCAAGGATGGCGCGCTAGTGGTCCTCGACGGGACGACACTCACGGCTCACCTGACGCCGGGCCACACCCGCGGCTGCACGACATGGACGATGCAGGCGAGCGAAGGCGGGCGGAGCTACGACGTCGTGCTGGCGTGCAGCTACCGGGCACCGAACAACGTAACGCCCGCGATCGAAGCGGAATTCGCCCGCACGTTCCCATTGATCCGTTCGCTGCCGTGCGACGTGCCGCTCGGCGACCATCCCGCGCAATACAACATGGCGGCGAAACATGCGCGGCTCAAGCCCGGTGCGCCGAACCCGTTCATCGATCCGGGGAATTGCTGGGTGGAGGCGGAGATACAGGAGGCGATGCTACGCGCCCAGATCGCCGCATCGAAGTAGTCCTTTCACCACGACGGCACGACGGCACGAGGTTACTTTTTACGGTGAGGTCGTGAACGTCGTGTTCGTCGTGGTTCATCTCTTTAGGAGCGTCTCTTCAAACAACTTCGTCCACTTGTCGGCCTCGTCCAGCGTTCGAACGGGGTCGGTCTGCAGGATCCTTACGCCCGCGAGCGGTGAGGGGACCCTGGTGTTGCTCGGCACATAGTCCATGCTGACGAAGGACCGCTGCGCCTCTTCGCCGAGCAGGTAGTCGTAGAACAGCCGGGCGGCGGCAGGATGCGGCGCGCGGCGGGCGATGCCGACGGCGTTCGATCGCGCGATCGCGGGCTCGAGCGTGAACCAGTCGATCGGCGCGCCCTTCTTCTTCGCCTGCTCGGGCATGTAGTTGTAGAGCGTCAGCGCCAGCGGCACCTCGCCCGAGATCACCATGTTGTTCAGGAGCGTGTGCCCGACGCGCACCGACACGCCGTTGGTCGCGGCCAGCCGGCGGAAGAACTCGACGCCGTCCTGCTCGCCGCCAACGACATCAGCGACCGACGCAAACCAGTCCTGGTCCTTCGCCTCGATGCCGAGCCTGCCCTTCCACCTGGGATCGAGCAGGTCGCGATAGGACTTCGGCAACTCCTCGCGGCGCACCAGATCCGTGTTGTAGGCCTGCACCCAGACCGAGAGGAGCGTCGCCGCCCACTGCTTGTGCGCCGGCACCGAGCCCGGCTGCAGATCGGCGTGGACCGGCGAATCAATCGGCTCGAGGATGTGCTCGCGGGCGAGCGCTTCCATTTCAGGCGAGCCGAAGTGGATCACGTCCACGTCGTAACGGCCCGCCGCCGCCTCCGACATCGTCCGCTGCATGATGCGATCGGTGCCCGCCCGCCAGACGTTCACCTTGATGCCGTGCTCCGCCTCGAACGGGCCCAGGAGCGTCGGCAGGTCTTTCTCGGCGATGGTGGTGTAGAGGGTGAGGGCGTCTTCCGGACGCTCAGGCGCGGCGCCGCCGCATCCGGCCACAAAGAACACGACGAGGATCAACCACGACGAACCACGACGCGGCACGAACGACAAACGAACTGGTTTTCAACGCCGTAACCGTCGTGCACGTCGTGGTTGCAACAACGTCGTGACCGTCGTGTCGTCGTGGTTTGAATGCCCTGGTTACCGTCCCGCGCCGAAGAGGTCGGTGTAGAGATTCTTCCACTTGTCGTACTCGTCGATCGAGACGCGGGCGTCGACGAACGTCATCGGCACCTTGTTGAGCGGCGTGTCGATCTTCGTGCTGGTGGGGACGAACTCGCGGTCGGCGATGATCTGCTGCCCTTCGGGGCTCAATTCGAAGTCGTAGAACAGGACGGCGGCGTTCGGATGCGGGGCGCGGCGCGCGACGCCGACGCCGTTGGGGCGCGCGATCGCGTTGCCGATGGTGAACCAGTCGATCGGCGCGCCCTCGCGGCGCAGCTGTTCCGCCTTGTAGTTGTAGACCGTGAGCGCCATCGGCACTTCACCCGACGCGACCAGTTGCGTGAGCAGCGTGTGGCCCTTGCGGTTCGAGATCCCGTTGGTGGCGACGATCTGCTTGAACACCTTCGTGCCGCGCTCCTCGCCAATCTCGCCGAAGATCCCCGCCAGCCAGTCGGAATCCTCCTGCTCGATGCCGAGCCGCCCCTTCCATTTCGGATCGGCCAGCTCTTCCCACGTCTTCGGCAGTTCCTCTTTCTTCACCAGCTTCGTGTTGTACGCCTGCACGAACACGTTGAGCCGCGTGCCCACCCATTCACCATGCGGGCGGATCGCCGGCGCGATCAGGTCGGCATGGTGCGGGCTCTTGATCGCCTGCAGGATCTGCTCGCGCGACATCGACTCGAGCTCGGGGCCGTTGGTTTCGACGACGTCGACGGTGTCGCGGCCGGCGCGCGCTTCCTGGATGGCGCGGTTGAGGACGGCCTCCGATCCCGCGCGCCAGAGGCTGGTCTTCACGCCGTACTTCTTTTCGAAGGCCTCGAGGACGGGACCGAGGTCGGTGGACTGCGCGGACGTGTAGACGGTCAGCTCGCCTTCGCGTTTCGCGCCCTCGATCAGGCGCTGCAGCCGATCGGCGCCGTCGTAGGCGGCAAGCTCCGCGACTGGCGAGATCCTTTCGGCCGGCACCGTCGAGCCGCAGGCGACGGTGAAACAGGCAAGCGCGAGAATCAGGAATCTGGTCATGGCGTCACAGGTCCGGCTACGGTCCGGCTAAAGCCGGACACTACGTACTCAGTTCAGCGAGTTCCGCCTCGTAGGCCTTGTCCATCCGCGACTCGATGCCGCGCTTGGCCAGCGCGTCCTGGAACCACTGGCGGATGCGCGGCGATTCGTCCGCGTAGTCTATCTGGTCTCCGCCCAGCCGGCGCGAAATCCACGCCTTGGGCACACCCTGGGCGTTGCGGATGGCGACCCCTTCGGCCTTGAACGCGAGATACCGTGCCGGCGACGTCCCGCTGTTGAAATGCTGGTGGAACCAGAGGTTCGGCGGCACGATCATCGACCCCTCGCGCCACTCGTAGCGCTTCGGCTCCTCCCCTTCCGGCCACATCAAGGAATAGCCCTCGCCGCTCATGATGATGACGTGGGCGCCCGGGCCGTGCGCGTGCGCCTTCTTGTAGGTCCCGGCCGGGAACTGCGAGATGTGGCTGTTCATGTGGCCTTTGGCCATGCTGAACCGGATGTGGCCGCCGCCGGCACCGCGTTCCTTCGCGGCGATGAGCGGCAGGTTGACCGCGTCCGCCACGAAATTCGTGTCGAGCAGCAGACCGCGCTGTTCGCCGCGGTTGGCAAAATACTCCGGCTCGCCGTTGAAGCGGTCCTGGAAGTCGTAGCGCGTATTGAAGACGAACTCGAGATCGCCGAACGCGTTGAGGATGACCGGTGCGTTGGTCACCGCCACGTAGCGCGCCGGCTCGGTGCCCGAGCCGTTGAAATGCTGATGCCACGCATTGAGCGGGATCGCGAAGATCGCCCCGGCCTTCCACTCGAACGCAATCCGCTTCCCCGCCTCGTTCCACACCGTCGTCGACCCACGCCCGTCGAGGATGTAAATCATCTCCTCGAACAGCTGGTGCTGCGGCGCGAGCTCCTTCCCCGGCGGGATCTCACACACGTAACAGTCGTTGGATGTCCGCGAGGCATCGTGGTTGAGAAAGACGCCGCGCCCGCCGCGGCGTGCCCACGGCTTCAGCTCTACCGTGTGCAGGTCGGGCACGTAGAAGGAACTAATGATCTCGAGCCCTTCGGCCTTCACCCAGCGTGTGTAGGCGGTCTCCTTCTCGGACGCGAACTTCCTGGCGAAATCGTCGGAGACAATGGCGTCGCTGCGTCGTTCACTATTCTGCATTCTCACTGCCCGGTTCGTGTTCAGGTTCAGGTTCGGTTCAGGGTTCTATGTTCGTTCGGTTCGGTCCGCCCGAAGGCGGACGCTGACGTTCACGCGGACAATCGTACGTACTGTCCGGCTTCAGCCGGACCCGAACACTGAACACGAACCGAGCAGCGAGAACCTGGAAGTGTGAACGACACGTTACGAGTCATGGTTGAAGTTGTGTTCGTCGTCCCGTGGTTGAAAACCTTCGCCGCCGGGCGCCGGCTCGGTCGGCCGCGGCACCACCGGTTTTCTGGAACAGCATGTTCATGAAGAGGTACATCGGCTTGGTCTTCATCACCAGCGCGCGGGCCGGCCTGGTGGCGCTGGCGTTGTGATGCTGGTGCACGCAGTTGTTGTGGACGACCACCGCGTCGCCGGCTTTCCAGTCGTAGCGGATGCCGTCGTGAATCTCGTAGCCTTCGCCGTCGAGGATGTAGAACGCCGCCTCGTTGACGTGTCCGTGCTTCTGATTCTTGCCGTTCGGGCGCGTATTCCTCGAGATGGATGTGCAGGGTCTGGCCCATCCCGTCGATCGGCTCCATGTAGTGGCGGCTGAACGCCTGCGGGCCGTCGTTGAACTTCAGTTCCTTGCCGCGGATGACGCGCGGTATCGAGCGGAGCCGGGCGAGCTCCTCCTTCAGGTTGTAGTGCCCCTCGATCCCGCGCACGAACGTGCGCGGCTTCTTGCTGGTGAAATGTGATTCCTTACCCATTGACGTCCCTTTGCACCGGCTGGCCCCGCAGGAAGATCTCGGACCAGAGCTTCGACCACTTGGCGTCCTCGTCGAGCGTGATCACCGGATCGATCATCGCGAACGGAAAATCGTTCAGCGGCGAGTCGACCGCGCGGCTCGCGGGCACGCGGTTGCGCGCCTTCAGGATCAGCTGTCCCTCGCGCGACAGGATGAAATCGGCAAACAGCAGCGCCGCGTACGGATGCTGGGCGCGCCTGGCGACGCCGATGGCGTTGGGACGCCCGAACGTCGGCGTCAGCGCCTTCCACTTGATCGGCGCGCCCTGGACCGCCACGCGCTCGGCGTTGTGGTTGTAGATATTCGCCGCGATCGGGATCTCGCCGGAGGCAACGAGCTGCCCCACCAGCGTGTGGCCGCTCCGCACCTGCGGCTTCGCTGCCGCCAGCTTGCGGAAATAGGCGAGGCCGCTCTGCTCGCCCATGTTCTTGACCATCGCCCCGAACCAGTCGACGTCGCCCGCCTCGATGCCAATCCGGCCGACGAACCGCGGGTGCAGCAGGTCGTTGTAGGAACCGGGCACCTCTTCCGGCTTCACCAGGCGCGTGTTGTAGCCGATGGTGAAGAAGTTGAAGCGGTCGGCGACGTAGTGGCGGTGCTTCGCGAAACGCCGCCGGCGGCAGATCGACAAAGCTCGGGCTGCGGAACTCCTCCAGCAGCTGTTCGCGGTAGAGCGCTTCCATCTCGGGACCGTTGGTCTCGATCACGTCGAAGGCAAAGCGCCCCGCGCGCGCTTCCGCGACCGCGCGCTGCACCACGCGTTCGCTGCTCGACCGCCACAGCTGCGTCTTGACGCCGTATTTCTTTTCGAACGCGGCCGTCAGGGGAACCGAGTCCTGCGTGTTCAGCGAGGTATAGATGGCGACGACGCCTTCGCTTGCGCGCGCCCGCGAGCACGCGCGCCTCGCGGTCGGCGGCCTCGAGCATGTAGACCGCGCGATGCGGCGAGCCGGCTGCGCGCGCGCGTGCGGCTGGCGCTGCAAGCAGCGCCAGCAAGAAGGCGCGCGGCGGTTACGATGGTGTCGTTCACGCTTCCAGGTTCTCGCTGCTCGGTTCGTGTTCACGGTTCAGCGCGTCGGCCGCTACGCGGCCACGGAGATATGCGTCGACGATCTCGCCGTTCAGGACCACCGCAGGGTCGTATTCGGGCGCGTTCTCGAGCTGTTCGAGATCGTTCAAGCCGCAGGCCTTGAAGATCCGGTTGATCACCGAGATCAGCCGCACCGGCTTGTCGGCGCTGGCGTTGTAATGCTGATGAATGGTGTTGGGCGGGACATAGATCACGTCGCCCGCTTCCCATTCGTAGCGTTTCACCTCGGCCTGCGGCGTCCAGTGATAGGTGTCGGTGATCTCTACGTCGCAGTCCTGGTGCAGGTCATAGCCCTGTCCCTCCAGAACGTAGAGGCACTCCTCGGCGAGATGACGATGCTTCCCTGACCGGCTGCCGGGCGGGATGATCTGCATGTAGGCGTCCACGGTCTCCATGCGCGTGTTCATCGCCTCGTTGATCAGGTGCTTCAACAGCCCCTGCCGCGACATCTCCCACGGCATCTCTTCGGGATGGATGACCTTCTTGCGCTTGGCATTCCGCGCCGGCGCCGTCGAGGCATCGTCCAGCAGCGCCTGGTAGAACTTCTGGTTCGCGGTGCCCTGCCGCCACGCTTTTGATTCACTCCACGCCATGTCGTCCCCCGGTGGGTCCGCTTCGCGGAACCCACTCTACTCGTGGTTGAAGTTGTGCTCGTTCTTCGCGGACGCGGAAATTTTCTCCGCCCGGGGCGGCGACCGGTCGGCCGCGGCTCCACCATCTTCTGAAACAGCATGTTCATGAACATGAACATCGGCTTCGTCTTCATGACGAGCGCGCGGGCCGGCTTCGTCGGGCTGGCGTTGAAGTGCTGGTGCACGCAGTTGTTGTGGACGATGGCGACGTCGCCCGCCTTCCAGTCGTAGCGCACGCCGTCGTGAATCTCGTAGCCCTCGCCGTCGAGGATGTAGAACGCCGCCTCGTTCACGTGGCCGTGCTTCTGCGACTTCGCCCCCGGGCCCCACTCCTCGAGATGCAGGTGGAACATCTGCGTGATGCCGTCCTTCGGCTCGACGTAGTGCCGGCTGAAGGTCTGCGGGCCGTCGGTGAACTTGATCTCGCGCCCCTTGCGCACCCGCGGCATCGACCGCAGACGCGCGAGCTCTTCCTTCAGGTTGTAGTGCCCCTGGATCGCGCGGACGAAGACCCGGTCTTTCTTGGAGTGGTAATGCGATTCGTTCGGTTCAGACGCCATACTCGTCCAGCTGGAAGCGTTTAGGCTTGAGCGTCCGGCACACCTCGCGGTTCAGGCCGGCCTGCGGCAGGCCAAGACCGGCATTGTGCGCCATCGACTGGACGATCTCCAGGTCGTCTTCTGCCCACGCCATGGTGTTGGTGCCCCAGTGGCGGAGGACATAGTTCTCCGCGCCGGTCTGCAGCAGCGCGTTCCGCAGCAGCTCGACATCGACGCCCGATCGCTTCGCCAGCGCCAGCGCTTCGTGGTTGGCGATCAGGCATGCCCACATCACCATGTTGTTCGCCGCCTTCGCCACCTGCGCGGTGCCGATCGCGCCGGTGGGTACGATGTCTGTAGCGAAACACGGAGAGCACCGGCCTGAGCCGCTCGACGACCACCGCGTCGCCGCCGACGAATGAGAGCAGCGTGCCCTCGTCTGCCGCCGCACCGCCGCGGCACATCGTCGAATCCACGAGATGCACACCGAACGGCCGGGCCACGTCCGCGAGCTCCTGGATCGTGCGTGGGTGCACGGTCGAGAGGACCGCGACGATCGCGTCGCGCTGCAGCGATGCAGCAGGGTCTCCGCTGACACCAGATCGCGCAGCTGCCGGTCGTAGCCGACGCAGATGAGGATCGCCTCGCTGCCACTGGCGAGAGCAGCAGGGCTTTCCACCCACTGGCCTCCCCGCGCGGCGACGGCATCGCGCTTGGCGGCATCGATGTCGTAGACGATGACGGTGTAGCCCTTCCGCGCGAGGTGGCCGATGATCGGCTGGCCCATGCGCCCCGCGCCAATCACGCCGACGGTTTTGATTGTGGTCATCTTTTTTGTGTAATCGTGTCGAGCAGCGCGGGCTGGCCCGACTTCACCTTTGCGATCGCGCGCCTCAGTGCAGCAGGCAGATCCGCCGGCTTCTCGATCGGCCCTTCCGCGTACCACCCCATCGACTTCGCCATTGCCGCGAAGTCTGGCGCGGGGTCCTCCAGGTCCATGCCGATGTGCGCGCGTTCGAGCGGCGTGCCGCGCAGCCGGGCCATCCGGAGCTGGTGCTCCCAGTCGTTGTAGTACGCCCGGTTGTTGTACATCACGACGAGCATCGGGATGCGGTGCTTGGCAACGACCCACAGGGCGCCGGCGTCGTACATAAGGTCGCCGTCGGGCTGCATGTCGACGACCAGGCGCTTCGCGTCACGGTGGGCGAGGGCCACGCCGATTGAGATCCCGAACTGGGTGGCCGTCCCGAGCGATCGGCCGGGATGTCGATACGGCTGGTCGAAGTCCCAGAGCTTGCGCGTCCAGTGCTCGAGCGTGCCGGCCGTGAGCACCCAGTCCTCCTGCCTGATCGCGTCCCATACCTCCGACGCCAGCCGCGGCAGCGTAATCGGACTCACCTCCCAGTCCTCCTTCGCCGCGCGCGTCCACTTCTCGCGCAGCGCCGCGCTTTTCGTCGTCGTGTCACTGACGCGCGTCTTCACTTGTGCAGCGAGCCGCGCATCCTTCGCCACGCGCGATTCGAGCATGCGCGTCAGAGCCGGAATGGCAATCGTGGTATCTGCCAGGATGCGCAGGTCTGCGTGCAACAGGCGCTGGTAGTCGAGCGTCCAGCTCGACAGCTCGAGATCGCCGAATCCGATCTCGATCCACTTCGCGTCCTTCGGCACGACCGACGTCACCTCGCGTGTCGCGCTCACCAGCTCGCGGGTCGGCCGCTCCCAGTCGCGCGTGTCGAGGCAGAGGACAAGGTCCGCGTCGCGGAAGACGTCCTTCGCATGGCTCATGTTGAGCGGATGCCGCGACGGAAAGTTGAGGCGGCTGTCGACGTCGTAGACGGGAATGCCGCCCGCCTCGGCCAGCTTCACGAGCGCGTGAAATCCGTCGGCCTCGCGTCCAACGTACTCGGCGATGATGACCGGCTTCGACGCAGCCGCGATCAAATCCGCCGCCTGCTCGAGGGCCGCGGGGTCGGCGGCCATCTTCGACGGACACTTCGCGCCGCCGGCGGGCGGCATGGCCACGGCATGATCGAGCTTCTGTTCCTGCAGCCACGCGTCGTAGCAGATGTACACCGGTCCGCGCGGCTCGGTCATCATCACCGCGTAGCCGCGGGCGAACGAGTCGGGCACGCCGTCGACGGTGTGCGGCTGGTAGTCCCACTTGGTGTACGCGCGAACCGCGTCGCCCTGGTCCTGCGCGCTGTGGATCCAGTCGATCCGCGGGCGGCGCTTGGTCTCGTCCATCGGCCCGGTCGCGCCGACGATGAAGACCGGCGCGCGGTCTATGTAGGCGTAGTAGATCGCCATGTTGGCGTGCAGCAGGCCGACGAGGTTGTGCAGGATCGCCACCATCGGCTTGCCGCTCGCCTTGGCGTAGCCGTGCGCAATCTGCACTGCGGTCTCCTCGTGCTGACAGACCAGCATCGCCGGGCGATTGCCGCCGTAGTTCACGATCGAGTCGTGCAGGCCGCGGTAGCTGGCGCCGGGATTCAGCGCCGCGTAAGGGAGGTCATAGGCGTGAAGGAGATCGACGATGACATCTGAGGCCCACCGGTCATTTGCCATCTACTGGAATATCCTTCCCGCATACTCCGGCCGCTCTGTTGTCGCGGCCGTCAAATCGTGCTCCAAGGCTTGGCAGGAGTCGTAATCCATCAGTTCGACCTCCCCTATGAAACCTTGAGCACGACGCACTTCTCCGGGTCGAGCTGCACGAAGATGGCTTCGCCGACCTTCGTCCGCAGCGTGGGATGCTGCCGCGACAGCAGCGTTCGGCCGGCGACCGTGACCTGGAAGTCGACCGCTTCTCCAAGAAACACTTTTTGCTCGACGTGTCCTTCCCAGACGTTCTCGCCCGCCGGGCGCGTTTCGGACAGCTCGACGTCCTCGGGACGGACCGAGATTGCGACGCGATCGTCCGGCCGCAGGTCCTGATCAATCGTCGCAGTTACGTCGCCAAGCTCCGTTCCAATTCTGGCGGGGCGAGCCACGGCACCCCACCGCTCAGGCGCGGTGGGGACCCCGCCCGAAGGCTCGCCACCCGAACCCGCAGGGTTCGCGTCACACGCGACGACGACTCCGTCGATGAAATTCGTGTTGCCGACGAAGTCGGCCACGAACTGGTTGGCCGGGCGTTCGTAGATCTCGCGCGGTGTGCCGATCTGCTGGATCCGGCCCTCGTGCATCACCGCAATCTGGTGCGACAGGGCGAGCGCTTCCGACTGATCGTGCGTCACGTACACCGTCGTGATTCTCAGCTCGCGCTGCAGGCGCTTCAGCTCGAACCGCATCTTCTCGCGCAGCTTGGCGTCGAGGTTCGACAACGGCTCGTCCAGGAGCAGCAGCGCCGGCTCCATCACCAGCGCCCGCGCGAGCGCCAGCCGCTGCTGCTGCCCGCCCGACAATGTCGTCGCCTCGCGCTCGGCCAGGTGGTTGAGCTGCACCGCGGTCAGCACGTTCATCACCTTGTCCCGGATACCCGCGCGCGAATGGCGGCCGTTGCCGACTTCGAGCGGGAACGCCGCGTTCTGGAACACGTTCATGTGCGGCCAGATGGCGTACGACTGGAACACCATCCCGAAGCCGCGGCGGTTCGGCGCGATGAACACCCCCTTCGCCGACGAAAAGACCACGCGATCGTTGACCGCGATCTCACCCGCCCGGGGCCGCTCCAGTCCCGCAATCGACCGCAGCGTCGTCGTCTTGCCGCAGCCGCTCGGGCCGAGCAACGTGAACAGCCGACCCTCGGGCACGGTGAAGGTGACGTCCTGCGCCGCCTTCACGGCGTCGCCCTTCGGCGTGGCGTATTCGGTGAAGAGGCCTTCGACTCTAAGCACGGCGTCGTTCACGCTTCCGGGTTCTCACTGCTCGGTTCGTGTTCAGGTTCGGGGTTCGGTGCTCGGTTCGGTCGTTCGCGTTCCTGGTTCGGGTCCGCCTGAAGGTGGACACTACGTACGCGTTCGTAGTGTCCGGCTTTAGCCGGACTGAACCTGAACACGAACTGAGAACCGAGAACCCCGAAGTGTGAACGACGGTCCTCATGAATTCTATTCTTTGACCCCGTAGCGGCGCCCAAGCCACTGGGCGATCAGGACGAGGACGAACAGCGCGGTGATGAACATCACGCCCAGCGCGGAGAGCTCCACGTACTGGCCGTTCTCCCACAGCTCCCAGATGGTGATTGAGATGACCTGCGTGTCCGGACTGTACAGAAGGATGGACGTCGACAGCTCGCGGATCGACACGATCATCACGTAGATCCAGCCTGCCAGCAGGCCCGGCTTCAGCAGCGGCAGGATGACGCGCCGGAAGGTCGTGCTCCATGACGCGCCGCTCATCGCCGCCGACTCCTCGAGCTCCTGGTGAATCTGCAGCATCGACGAGGTGTTGTAGCGCAGCCCGTACGGCATGAAGCGCGTCACGTACGCGATCAGCATGATCCACATCGTCCCGTACACGCCGATGTCCACGTTCAGATAGAAGATCATGATCGACAACCCGAGGACGAGGCCCGGGAAGACCATCGGCAGCGACGCGATGTTGTCGAGCAGCCAGCGGCCGCGGATCCGGGTCTTGACGACGATCCAGCAGATCACCGACGTGACGAGCATGACGATGGTCGCCGCCGTGAACGAGAGCATCACGCTGTTCATCACCGTGCGCGGCAGGTTCGGGTAGCTGAGGATGAACCGGTACGGATCGAGCGTGAGGTTGCCGAGCGCCTCCATCGACGGCACGGCGTAGAACCGCTGGAACGACGACCACAGCAGCACGGAGAACGGCAGGATGACGATCAGCAGGAAGTAGACGACGAAGATCGCCGCCGTAAACCAGCGCCAGCCGCCAAGATCAATCTGCCGCGGACGGAACGCCTTGCCGGTGACCGTCGCGTAGCGGGAACCGCGGCTCGACAGCCGCGACACGAAATACACGCCGATCGTCGTAATGCCGAGCAACGCCACCGCGTACGCCGAGGCGAGCCCGACGAGGCTGGGATACCGATGCACCGCCTGGTAGATAGCGGACGTGAAGACTTCGATGCCGTTCGGAAGGCCGAGCAGCGCCGGCACTTCGAATGACTCGATCGCGCGGACGAACAGGATCAGCAGCGTCGCGACGATCGCCGGCCAGGTCAGCCTGAGGGTGACGCGCCAGACGACCTGGAGGATGTTCGCGCCGCTCATCGTCGCCGATTCCTCGAATGACGGATCCATCGCGCGGAACGCGGCCGTCATCAGCAGGAACGCCATCGGCGAGTAGTGCAGGCCGTCCACCCAGATCATCCCGGCGAGCGAGTAGATGTTGAAGAGCGGCTCGTCGAGACCGACCCATCCCTGCAGCACGAGATTGATGATGCCGATCTGCGGACTGGCGAGCAGGATCCACGAGATCGTGAACAGGATGGACGGGATGACGAGCGGGATGATCGACAGCGCGAAGAAGAGCGCCTTGAACGGCGTATTGGTGCGCTCGTTCATCCACGCCAGCGCGGTGCCGAGCAGGAACGCGAAGATCGACGTGCCCGCCGCAAACTGCAGCGACGTCCAGAACAGGCGCAGCGTCTCGGCGCTGCCGTAGGCGGCGGCGTAGTTGCCGAGCGTGAAGACGGCATCGACGGCAGCCGTCTGCGGTGTGCGGAAGCTTTGCCAGAGCAGGAACCCGAGCGGGATCACCGCGATGTACACGGTGAAGGCGACGCAGGCGCCGATTACGACCCATTTCCAATCGAACTTCGGGTAGCCCGGTAGCTCGGTAGCTTGGTAGCTGGGGATCGCGCTACCGGTGGGCATGATGAGTGTGCGGGATTCGCGGATCTGCCGTGAAGACGAGCGACTTGATGGTCACCGGCACCGTAAACGACGGCATGCGCACGCGGCCGAGATCGATGTAATCGAAGTCCCACAGCCGGATGCCGTCGAGCACGAGCACCTCGGAGGGGACCTTGAGTTCTTCCTTGAGGATGCCGCCAAGTGTCTGCGCGACGTCGCCGTCGACGATGACGAAGAGCGGCTTGCCGGCAGCGATCGTCCGCGGCACCGCATCGACGATGCCGCGAGCCAGAGCGGCGAGCCGTGGATACGACGGTTCGCCGGCCCAGCGGAAGGCAATTGCGACCTCGACGTCCCCGTCGACGAGATCGAAGCTGACGAAGTGATGCCGGATGGCCGTGGTCACCTCTGACGCGTCGACTGCATCGCCGAACTTCAGCCGCGGACGGATCACCTGAAGGTTCTTGCGCGGCAGCAGATCGCGCGGGCTCGAGATGTAGACGGTATTGCCCGACAGTTGCACGCTGTACTCCGACGCGCCGAGTGCCGTCGCGCGAATGCACTCGCCGGCCGGCAGCAGCGGCAGCGGGAACCGCCCCGCATCGATCCGATCGCGAACGGCGCGGCCGAAGCGTCGTCCCAGATCGCCGAAGTCGCGTTCTTCGCGGCGATAGACGTATTCGCCCACGCCGCCGGAAAACATCACGCCTTTGATGCCGTCGTGAAGGCGAAGCGGCTCGGTCAGCCACAGGCTCTCTACTTCAGGTCCGCCGGCTGTCAATGCCTCCACGAGCGCGTCGGCCATCCAGGACGTGACTCGGTCCAGATCCGCGTCGCTCACCTCTTGTCCCAACGTCCAGTCGCAGCCGGCCATCGACGCCAGCCGCTTCCCGGCCGGGTCGAGCCGCGTGATCCGTCCGTTCGAGTCCATCACCGCCAGGCGTCCGCCGAGATGAATCGCCGCCGTCTGAACGACTGCGCCGCCCTGGACCAACGCGAGCTTGGTGGTGCCGCCGCCGATGTCGATGTTGAGAAGCGGGATGGCCGCGTCGTGCGAGACCTTGGCTGAGCCTGACCCGTACGCCGCGAGCATCGATTCCATGTGATGGCCGGCGGTGGCGCAGACGAACTCGCCGCCCACCTCCGCCAGCACCTCGGCGATCGGCTGCGCGTTTTCGCGACGCAGCGCCTCGCCGGTGAGGATCACCGCCCCGGTATCGATGCTGTCGGGGTGCAGGTTGGCGGCTGCGTAAGCGTGGTCGACGATCGCGCCGATCGCCTGCTCGTCGATGCGCTCGTCGCTGATGTACGGCGTCAGCGTCACCGGCGACTGATATACCGTCTCGCGGCCGACGACGTAGTAGCGGCTGGTGAGGTCCTCGGACAATCGCCGCAACTGCACACGCGAGAAGATGACCTGCGTGCCGGCCGACCCGATATCGATTCCGACCGAGACCAGTGTGATGTTGTCCTGCAGCCACAGGCTCGTGGTCGTCGGATCGTACTCTCCGCCGACGTCGTCATGATCGTGATCGTGGTCGGCTTCGCCATCTTCGTGCGAGTGCGTGGGGTCCAAGCCGAGCAGGTGGTCCTCGAGCGTGTGCGCCAATTGGGGTCGGGGGTCATTTTTCGAGGACACTTCGTCCCGCTTTTTCTTCACCACTCCGACTGTCCTCGAAAAATGACTCCCGACCCCATTACAGTTTTGCGAGTGGGCCTTCCATTGGGCGGTCGTCGTACGGACGGCCGGCGCGGCGGCACCAGCGTTCCCACGCGCGCTCGTAGGTGAACGACGCGCGCGTACCCAGGATCGCCTGCACCTCGCCGTCGCTCAGGAACGTGATCGGGCCAAGCGCGTGGGACTTCATCTGCAGGTCGGCGTTGAGCTCGAGATAGACCGCGTTGAAGACGACTTCCCTCAGCGATCCACCGGCGACGACGGCACCATGGCCTCGCATCAATGCGACCGGCCGCGGGCCAAGCGCTTCCGCCAGGTCGCGCGCCATCTCCATGTTGGTGACGAGCAGGTTCGTATCGCCGAACCTCGTGCGCGAATCCCAGGTCGGAACGTCTGTACCCATCGACGCACACATGTGCAGCAACGGACGAAGCGGGGTCGCGGTCACGCCGAACGGAATGACGCTTGGACTGTGGTGATGCACGACGGCGTGCACGTCGGGCCGCGCCTCATACACGGCGCCGTGAATGAACCGCTCCGAGTAGCCCTTTCGACCAGCCGCGTCGACTGGTTTGCCTTCGAGTGTGAATTCCATCAGGTCTTCGACCTCGATGCACTCGGGCGCCCGCGCGCGTGACATGAAAAAGTGGCTGGCGTTGCCGGGCTGCCTGATGCTCACATGCCCGAATGAATCCACCACGCCTTCGCGCGCGAGGATGCGGTTCGCCGTGACCAGCTCTTCGAGCGCTTCCCTGGCCACGCTCACATGAATCTCCGGGTCGCTGTCTGGATCAGCATGGGAACGCAAATAATACAATCAGTTGCGGCGATGAAGCTGAAGACGGCCATCGTGACGCGCGGCCACACCCGGGCGCTCAAAAACGGGGAGGTGCGCCCGAGAACCTTCGAATTCGACTTCGAGGAGGTGCCGGTCATCATCCAGGCGTTCCGGCGGATGGTGCGCGGGCTCGAATTCGACATCTCGGAGATGGCGATCACCACCTATATCTGTGCCCGCGCGCACGGCAAACGCTTCACCGCGCTGCCGATCTTCCCGATGCGGGCGTTCCACCACGGCGCCATCGTGTTCAACACGAAGTCCGGCATTCGCGGCCCGAGAGATCTCGAGGGGCGGCGCGTCGGCGTGAACCGCGGCTACACGGTGACGACCGGCGTCTGGGCGCGCAGCATCCTGCAGCACCAGTACGGCGTGGACCTTCGCAAGGTGACGTGGGTGCTGTCGGGCGACGAACACGTCGCGGAGTACCGGCCGCCGTCGAACGTGGTGCCGATTGAGAAGGGGCAGAAGATGGAGGACCTGGTTGTGTCAGGCGAGATCCCCGCCGCAATCGGCGTGCAGATCGACTCGCCCGACGTGAAACCGCTCATCCCGAACGCGGCTGAGGCCGCCCTGGGCGCGCTTCGCGAGCGTGGACTCTACCCGATCAATCACACCCTGGTCGTGAAGGACGAGCTGCTTGCGGCGCATCCGTCGCTGGCTGCCGACATCTTCGACGCGTTCACCGAGGCCAAGCGTCGGTACATCGAGGAACTGGCCGCGGACCACATTGCCGAGCCGACAGCCGACGACAAGTTCTTCCGGCGGGTGATGGATGTGATTGGCGATCCGCTTCCCTACGGCATCGGGCCGAACCGGCCAATGCTGGAAGCCATCATCCAGCACGACTATGAGCAGGGCATCATCCCGCAGCGGATGACGGTTGAGGAGCTCTTTGCAGAAATTCCAGGAGGCGCGGCGGCACGGTAGCGGCCGTCTGATCCGCCACGGCAACATCCCAGTACTCAGCTCGCGGCAGACACTCCTCGAGATACCGAGCCGCCGACGTGGCGTGCGTCTTGTCGCGGCCGGGAACGATCAGCGGCGGGCACGTCCAGTCGCAGCAGGTCTTCCGGCGTGGCACCTGGCGCGGTGTCGCGGTCGAAGAGCTGGTTGCGCATCGTCGCCACCACCGACAGGTAGGTATCGAGATACTGGTCCTGGTATGAGCGCGCGAATGCGGCGTCGCGCTTGATGACCGCGGCCCACGGACCGCCGCGCGGATCCTGGTTGAACGGCTTCCCCTCCGCCTGGACGAGCGACACCACCTCCGCGAGCCCGGCGCGCCGCACGTATTCGAGATGTTCTGCAAAGCGCGCATGGCTGCTGATTCGGTAGTGCGGCCCGCCGACCGGCCAGTACAGCAGCAGACTCAGCGTGGCACCCGGATGCGCGACGGCAAGAGCCATCGCCGGCGAACAGCCCATGCATGCCCCCATGATGTGCGCGCGGCTGATGTGCAGGTGGTCGAGCAGACCCTTTCCCTGGGCGACGTATTCCGCCCACGACACCGTTTCGACGCGGCCACCCGACTCGCCGCACTCGCGGCGATCGAAGGCGATGCACGTGAAGTGCTTCGACAGATGCTCGATCGGACGGATCCGCGCGTAGATCCCCTGGGTTGTCCATTTCTCGACCGTCGCGTCGAACCCGCCGGGAGAAAACATCAGCACCGGCGGGCCGGAGCCGAACACTTCGTAGCGCGTCTGGATTCCGTCGATCGTTGCGCTCGCCACGCCTATTTGCTGCCCTTGATCGGACGCCCGCCACGGACGTCTGCCGCGTACGCGGTGATGGCATCGTGCGCGATCCGCGCCACGTTCGCATATCGCTCCACGTCATCGTCCAGAGCCGCGGCGGTGTAGCCGATGGCGTTGCCGATGGCGCGCACGCGGCCGTCGAGCCACGGCCCACCGCCAAGTCCACCGAGTACCGGAATCGAAACCGTGGCCGTTACCGCCGGCCCTGCGACCGGTCCGGAGTTGGTGAAATCGAGCATCGACGCGCCGCTCTCTTGGAGCAAGCGGGCCTCGTTGACGAACTGATCCTTCAACTCCTCCGTCAACTCCGGCACGGTCTTGGACGTACCGGTGTACCGCATGGCGGTGTGCGGGGTGATACCGAACTGCGCCCACACCGGGTAGCCGGCGGCGGCAATCGCCTGGGCGGCGTCGGGAAACTCCGCCGCCGCGTCCAGTTTCAGCATGTCGGGCCCGCCTTCGGTCATCAGGTACTTCGCCGCGCGCACGGCGGCGAGCGGCCCTTCCTGCAAGGGACCGTAGGGCATGTCGCAGCTGACGAGCGCGCGATCGACGCCGCGACGCACGCCCTTGCAGACGAGCAGCATCTGGTCGAGTGTGACCTCGAGCTCGCTGCGCTGTCCCCACATGTTGGCGCCGACCGAATCGCCGATCGAGATGATGTCGACGCCGGCGCGATCGACGATCTGCGCCATCTGGTAGTCGTAAACGACGACCGCGACGATTTTTATGCCTTCGTGCTTCATCGCCTGAAGAGCGGCGACCGTGACCCTGCTGCTCACACCGACTACCGGAAGGATCTCAGCAGGTCGTCGAGGTAGCTCTCGTCGCCGGCGACGACGACCATCAGCGACCAGGGGCGCACCTGCGCGAGCGTCCTGGACAACATGTTGTCGCTGGCGGCCGGCGGGCGCACGACGACCGTGGCGGTCGTGATGCGGCGCTGGCTGCAGATTTCGCCAACCGTCGCGGCGGCGCGCGCGTCCTGGCCCGCTGACGTAACCATCACCACGAAGTCGGCCTTCGCCACGTCCGCCAAATCGGCATCGCTGACGCGATCGAGTGCGATCACCTTGACGACGCGGCCGGTGGGGGGTTGCTGGCCGACGCGAAAATCGTAATGGGGTCGGGGGTCATTTAATGAGGACACCTCGGACCCGTGTGCACCAGGTGTCCTCATTAAATGACCCCCGACCCCATTACGATTTTTATACCGACGCTGGCGCGACGCCGGGTTGGGCGCGCAGCGCTTCCCGCGCGCCATCCTTATACGGCTGATCGGGCGGCAGCACCAGCGACGCCGACCGGACGCGCTGATGCGCGATGTCGACACCCGGAGGCGTCGCGCCGGTCTCGACCAGCGCCTTGACCGCGCGCAAGAGCCGCTGGCGCGCCATGATGATGCCGCTGTCGGTCGACACCAGCGTTTCCTTCGTGCGATCGACGATCGGCCCCATGCTCTCCTGGAGCGATGCGTCCTGCATGGCAAAGCCTTCGATGCCGCTGTAGGTCTTCCCCGCCTTCTGCGCGGCGCGATCCATCAGATAGTCGTTGTGTCTGTTCGCGACCGGGAAGTAGGTGCCCGGGATCGTTTTGGCGTGAATCCCCTTGCCCGCGCGCATCGCCGCGACTTCCTCATCGGTCAGCGACCGTGTCGGGTGATAGTCGAAGCTCCACGTCCAGCACGTCTCGTCGTCGGCCGGAATCCAGAAGTGGCCGTGGACCGAGTGACGGCCGCGCGGTGGAATCAGCGTGAACGACGGCATCACCCACTGCGTGATGCGCCAGTAGTAGTTGCCGTTTTCCGCGTTCCGCCGGGCACCGATGTAGAGCCCGCCCGGGCTCTCGACGACTTCGAACACCGGACGTGAATCATTCAGGTTGTACTGATTGCCGCGCGCACCCTTGAACAGCGGATCGGTATTGAGGTCGCCGCGGTGCAGGAACGAGACGTGGCTCGAGTCGATGCCGCCTTCCATCGCCTGCAGCCAGTTGCACTCCTGGAAGCGCTTCGACGTGAAGGACTGGGGCGCCGGCACCACCGCGAATTCCCATTCGGGAAGCGGCGGCTGCTGATCCGGCGGACCCATGTAGGCCCAGAGCACGCCGCCGCGCTCGATCAGCGGGTACGACATCAGCTTGACCTTGCGCGCGAAGTTCGATCCCTCGGGTTCAGACGGCATGTCGATACATTGACCGGTGACGTCGTACTTCCAGCCGTGATACGGGCAGCGCAGGCCGCACTCTTCGTTGCGCCCGAACCAGAGCGAAACGCCGCGGTGCGCGCAGAACTCGTCCATCAGGCCGTAGCGGCCGTCGCTGTCGCGGAATGCGATCAGCCGTTCGGAGAGCAGCTTGACCCGGACCGGCGGACAGTCGTAGTCGGGCAGTTCTTCCGTCAACAGCGCCGGAATCCACGAGGCGCGGAACAGGCGGCCCATCGGCGTGCCCGGGCCCGTTTGCGTCAATAGCGTGTTCTGGTCCTGGCGAAGCATCTAGGTTGAATTATGCTGTAACGGCTTCGTCACCCGCTAGATGTCCACTGCCGATCGTTTCCTCCTCGCCGGCGTCATGGGCTGGCCGGTCATGCACTCGCGCTCGCCGATGATTCATAACCACCTGCTGGCGAAGCACGGGCTGACCGGCACCTATGTGCCGCTGGCAATCAGGCCCGACCAGCTCGGCGGCGCGCTGCGCGGCCTCGCGCCGCTCGGCTTTGCAGGGTGCAATATCACCATTCCCCACAAGCAGCAGGCCATGGCCGTCGTTGACGAGGTCGACGAGGTCGCCACACGAATCGGCGCCATCAGCTGCGTGATCGTGCGGCCTGACGGATCGCTGGCGGGTACCAACAACGACTGCTTCGGCTTCGTCGAGAACATGCTGCACCGCCAGCCGGCCTGGCGCGCCGAGGCCGGTCCCGCCGTGGTGATTGGCGCGGGCGGCGGTGCCCGAGCCGTGGTGTACGCCCTCGCGCAGCGCGGCGCCCGCCATATCGGCGTCGTCAACCGGACGCTCGCGCGGGCACAGGAACTCTCGCGCGAGTTCGGCGGACCGGTGACGCCGATCGCCTGGGAGGACCGCGAACGCGTGCTTCAGGGCGCGGCGCTGCTCGTCAACACCACGAGCCAGGGGATGGTCGGCCAGACGCCACTCGATCTCTCGCTCGACGCGCTCCCGGCGAGCGCAGTCGTCGCGGACATCGTCTACACGCCGATGAACACCCCGCTGCTCGCCGCCGCCCGGGCCCGGGGCAACCCCGTCGTCGACGGCCTCGGCATGCTGCTCCACCAGGTGCGCCCGGCATGGAAGGCCTGGTTCGGCATCGATCCCGAGATCACCGCCGACCTGCGCGCCAAGGTCGAAGCCACCCTCTGACCCGGCCCAGGACAATGGGCCCGATGTCTTCCTGGCCAGGGTCGGGATGGTGTTCTTGTCACCGACAAAAGTCTGCCTGACATCCCCCTTTTGACAGCCGAGGTGCAGAAATCCGGGTTATTTCGCGTGCGAATCGGGCACGTGTCTCGCTGTGGCCTGCGCCGCACCCGCAAACGAAAGCGTTGAAACATGCAGCACGGCGCTGAAAGTCCATACGAGTTCGTCGCTCGACATGCGACGGTCCCAGACGCAATTGGCGGCTTCAAGTCCGAATCCGAGCTGGCCGCCGGACTTCGACGGCAGCAGTACCTCAAGTGGGGTGCGGCCGTGCTTGGGGTCGTGGTGCTTTTGATCGCCGCGGTAGTTGGTTGGCGCGGAGGCGGCGCATCGAACGCCTCGATCCAGATACAGAGCGAGCCCGTGGGTATCCAGGTCCGCATCAACGGCGACGTGCGCGGCCGGACGCCGCTGGCGCTGACGCTGGCGCCAGGCGCCTACGAGGTCGTGCTGGGCGAAGGTGATTCGGCAGAGCGCCGCCAGGTCGTCCTGGGCGACGGCGAGAAGAGTTCTCTCCAGTACGTGGTCCGCGATACGGCTCTGGAGACAGCAGCGGCGGCATCAGCGGTGGCCGTGACGTCCGCGCTGTCAGTCATCACCGAACCAGCCGGCGGTGCCGTCAGCATCGATGGGGTGGATCGTGGAACGGCACCGATCGTCGTGGGGCATCTCTCCGCCGGCGACCATCGGCTCGTGGTCAGAAACCAGGGCGCGGTCTACCAGCGTGCGGTCACGCTGCAGGCTGGCGTCACCTCCACTGTCGTCGTGGGCACCAGCCTCGCGGCGGCGGCGGGATGGCTGACGGTCCAGACCCCACTCCCGCTGCAGATTCACGAGGCCGGCGGTCTCGTCGGCCTGACGGAGACCTCACGCCTGATGCTGACGCCGGGCGATCACCAGCTCACACTGTCAGACGAGAAAACCGGATTCCGCGTGTCTCGCGTAGTGCGCATCACCGCGGGCCAGACGACCACCCTCGCCCTCGATGTCCCGCGATCCGCCGTGAACTTCAACGCCACTCCCTGGGCCGAGGTCTTCGTGGACGGCGAGCGCGCCGGGGAAACACCGATCGGCAATTACATGCTGCCGCTGGGCGACCATCAGATTGAACTGCGTCACCCGCAGCTCGGCACCAGGCGCCAGACGCTTTCCGTGTCGTTGAACGGACCGAACCGCGTGGCGGTGAATATGAGGGACCGGTGAACACTTCAGCTCTTATCCGGCGGCTGGCCACGGTCGGCGCGGCGATCGTCCTGGCCGGCGCAGTCGTATCCGCCCAAGCTCAGGACTCGTTGGAGCTCCGCGTCCGGAACCTGTACGCGTCGGCCGAGTACGACCAGGCGCTGTCGGCGATTGGAGACTCGCAAGATCCCGCGGCGCAGCAGTACCGGGCGTTGTGCCTGCTCGCTCTCGGCCGCCAGGCCGATGCCGAGGCGGCGCTCGAGCGGCTGATCGCGTCGGCGCCCGAGTTCACGTTGTCCGCCGAAGACATGCCGCCCAGGTTCGTCGCGCTGTTCGCGCAGCAGCGCCGCGAGATCGTCCCGGGCGTCGTTCGCAAGCTGTTTGCGGAAGCGCGAGAGGATTACCGCGCCAAGGCCTACGATCGCGCGTTGCCGCAGTTCAAGAAGGTGCTGGCGCTGTCGTCGGACGCCGAAGTGCGCGACGTGGAAGGCCTCGACGATCTCCGCCTCCTGGCCGAAAGCTTCATCGATATCGCGACCGCGTCCGAGTCGCCCGAGCCGACGGTGATCGCTTCTGCAGCGCCGGCCGCTGCCCTCCGAGCATCTGCACCGGTGCGTCGGCCGACGTTGCCAGTCGCGATCAGGCAGGAGATGCCACCGTGGCCATCCGCTATCCCGGTGCGCACGGCGCTGTCAGGCAGCGTGCGGATCAGAATCAACAGCAGCGGACGGGTCATATCGGCGACGATGGTTCGGACCATCGAGCCGCGATACGACGCGCGCGTACTGGCGGCGACGCATTTCTGGGAGTACAAACCCGCGACCGCCAGCGGTGTTCCGGTCGAAGCCGAATCGACCGTCGAGATCAACATCAGCCCGACGCGTTGATCTCGAGGCCGACCTGAAGGTCGGCCTCGACAGCCTAAAGACCTTCAAACCACGACGGCACGACGAACACCACGATCTGAGCGTTCGTGGCCGTGGCCGTCGTGATCGTCGTGGTTACGCGTCGCGTCCGGCTTTAGCCGGACCCCCGGTTACAACTTCGAGTGGTAATGGTCCCAGGTCTTCTTGAACAGGCTGGGACTCCAGAGCTTGTCGCGGCTGGCCTTCTGCTCCGCCTCGCTGAACACGTACGGCTCGCCGATCTGCATCGCCATGTACTGGCGGTAGGCGTTCTCCTCGACATACGCGGCCAGCGCGAAGCATTCGACGATGTCGGCGCCGACGACGACGACGCCGTGGGCCTTGAGGAGAACGGCCGGGCGCTGGCCGAGTGTGGCGGCGAGCTTTTCCCCCATCGGTCGGGTGTTGACCGACAGCGGCGTGTCCATCAGCGGCATATCGCCGAGCAGCACGCCTTGCGCGTACACCGGCTGGTACTTGACGCCGGTCATCGTCAGGAAGGTGGACCACTGCGGATGCGTGTGCATGATCGCCTGCACGTCAGGCCGCGCGCGATAGATCTCGGAATGAATATGGAACTCGAGCGGCGGCTTCGCCGTCCCCTCGAGGAGGTTCCCGTCGAAATCGACCGTGACGATGTCGGCGGCGGTCAGCGCGCCGCGGACCGACGCGCCGGAGTTAATGTAGAACGAACTGCCGTCCCGCCTGGCGCTGGCGTGGCCGTTGTGATCGATATAGCCGGCGCGTTCGAGCATCCGGATCGCATCGACGAGCTGTGCCTTCATGGCGCGGTAGGGTCCCCGGTCGAACGGCCCGCCGGGTACCGGCGGGCCGGTTGATTAGAAATCGAACTGGCCGCCGAACTTGAGCATCCGGCCGCCCATCACCTGGACGACGTTCATCCACTGCGGACCGTAGCGGGTCGTCTGGTTGAGAACACTGCTGGCGTTCAGCGCGTTGTAGAGATCGAGATTCGCGGTCAACCGTGCCTTCCCAGCCACGAACGTCCGGCTCACGCGCAGGTCCACCTGCTGCAGCCGCGGCTCGAAGATGGTGTTCGGTGGAACAAGGTCGATCGCGACGTTGGTGCGCCCCACCAGGTTGCGCCCGAGCGACGGCGCGATCTCGGCGTTGACCGCCAGGTACGTCGTATTGACGGGCATGCCCGGAATGTTCTGGTAGACCGCGCTCGTCTGCAGGCTCCAGGGCAGCGGGTAGACCACCATGAACTTCGTCTGCGTCGCGGCCGCCCACGGCCGCGTCACCCGGCAATAGCCGGGGACCGTGGCTGTGATCACCGCGGGGTCGTTCCGCAAGCCGAAGCCGGTGTCGGCGTCCTGCGGATAGTCCACGGTCGCGCAGCTGTCCTCGACGGTCCGGCCCTATGCTCACGCCGCCCTGGAAGATCCCGCCCCCGCCGAACCGCGTGTTGAGGCTGACGTCGATGCCGTTGAAGACTTCGCTGCGATCGCCGTAATGCGAGGCCTGTGTCACGAGGTTGTCGACGAGTCCGAACTTCGGCGGCTTGATGTCATAGAGCCCGCAGATCGGTTTGCCGCTGACACTGTCGGGCAGCCGGCTGTCGGTTGGCGCGGTGATGCAGAAATGATCGTAATCGGCCGGCGTCACCGCCAGGTTGTCGGTGACGAGGAAGTTGCCGTACCACGTGCGGTAGTAGCCGAGGTTGAGCGCCATGTTCGGGCGCAGCTCGTGCTGCAGCGCCAGCGAGGTCTGCCAGTTGTAGCTGTCCTTGTTGAAGCCGCCCAGCGAATCGGGCGCGCGTCCGACCGTGGCCGGCCGCACCAGGCCAAACGTGAGATCCGACAGCGGGCCACATTCGCCATTCGCAACCGGGCTCCGCAGGTCGCAGTCGGGGACGAAATCGCGGTTGCCGTCGGTCCAGGTGCGATTGGCGCTCTGCGCCATGTTCTGCAGCGGGTTGCCCACCGCGCCGGTGTTGCGCGGCGTATAGCGGCCAAGCGACGCCTTGACCGCGGTCTTGCCGGTGCCAAAGACGTCGTACGCCAACCCGAGCCGCGGGTTCACGTTGGTCCAGTTCGGCGAATCCTCCACCGCCTCGGTGTGACGCTCGGGCACGAAGTAGCCGGCGGGCAGCGTCTGCTCAGGGATCGATCCGTTGAAGTTGTTGAAGCGGACACCCAGGTTGAGCGTCAGCTTCCGCACCGTCCACTGGTCCTGCGCGAACAGCGCCAGGTCGCGCGCGGTCTCCCATTCGCCGTACGGCACCGCCCACAACGTGATCTGCGTCGGCACCATGTTGCGAACCGTATATCCACGGGCGCCGTTGATCTGGTCCGCATCCCGGTAGCGGTTGGGCAGGCGGCCCAGGTTGTACTGGCTGCGCTCGAAGCCCGCCTTCAGGTTATGCGACCCGGTGATGTACGAGGCGGTGGCGCGCTGGAAGTAGAACTCGCGCTTCAAGGTGGTGTAGTTGCCGCCGGCGGTGTTGATCGAGACGGCGCGCGAGCCCCACCGGTAATTGTTGGCAAGCTCCGTCACCTGGATGACGTTCGGCGCCACGCCCGGTTCCCGCTTGGTCGTGTTGTGGAACGCCTGCATCGAGACAGACGACTCGAACAGCAGCCGGTTGGTCGCCGGGAACGTCCAGCTGACACTGGGAAAGGTGTTGGGATTGTAGTGATGCTCACCGGTGGCCTCGGGCGCTGCTAGGACACCGCCCTGCGGGGCGAGCAGGAACATGAAGCAGCTGCAGTTCTTGTTCGCCGTGACCGCTGCAACGATCTTGTGCTTGCGCGCGGCCTGCCACGTCAGGCGCAGGCTGTGATCGGCGTAGTGGTCGTCGGTATATGCCGGTTGGTTCAGGTCGGGCTCGTAGGCGAACACGTCGAAGACGGGATCCCTGCTGATATCGATGCCCTGGAGCTTGTTGTAGTAATTGCCCTGCTGAAACTGGCCGACGCTGGAATACCGGTAAGCATAGAAGAACCACAGCTTGTCACGCTTGATCGGGCCGCCCAGGCCGCCGCCCATGTCCACCAGCTTCTTCAGCCCGGGCGCAGCCGTCAGCGCGCGGGCGCGCAGATCGTCGGTGATGTTTTCGCTCTGGAGACCGGGATCCGAGAACGCCGCATTCATGTTGCCCGAGAAAATGTTGCCGCCGTCCCGCGGGACGATCTTCACCTGGACGCCGCCGGTCTGCGCCTCGGCTGACATCCCGCTGGTTTCAATGCTGACTTCCTGGAAGGTCTGGTTGTTCAGGCTGAAGACGCCACCGGTCTGGATCTTGGTGTTCACTCCGTCCTGCACATACGAGATGTCGCCGGCACGCTGGCCGTGGACGCCAAACTGGCCGCGCTCGCCGGCCACTCCGCCGACATCGTGGAGCGTGGTGGTTTCGAGCGTCGCCCCCGCGATCAGCGCAGCGTATTGCCCGACGCGGCCGGTCGTCGGGATCGCCGTCAGCGTTTCCCTGTCCACCGTCGTCTGCGTCCGGACGTTGCGGATATCGACGACCGGCGCTTCTCCCGACACCGTGATCGTTTCCTCCAGGGTCCCCAGGCTCAGTTCGGCGTTGACAGTCGCGGTGAATCCGGCGGTCAACTCGATGCCTTCACGCCGCAGCGTGCTGAAGCCCGGCAGGGTGAAGGTGACGACGTAGGCGCCGGGCCGCAGGTCGACGAACGTATACAGGCCCTGGCCGTCGGTGACGACCGTGCGGGAACCTTCGATGAGCGCGGGGCTCGAGGCTTCCACGGTGACGCCCGGAAGCGCGCCGCCGGACACGTCGCGAACCGCACCAGCGATTCCCGACTGCTGCGCCACCGCTTCGGCGGGCATCAGCACACCACAGGCGATGATCAGCAGGGCGCCGAGGTGCTGGCGGGACAATGTCATGGTGACCCTCCGGTCGAAACCGAAACAGGTTGGATGAGCGGCGCGCAGTCCGCCGGAGGCTACGGTGCCGCATCCGGAATGTCAAGCCATCCATGAGCCATCCATGAGGTATCTCGCCGCGCAGCCGTGCTACTATCGCCGGCCGGGGTCGCCCGTCGCGCTGCACTTCCGAGCGTGGGAGAACGATGCATGACGATCAGTAACCGGTGGATGATGGCACTGCCGTGCGCAGCGATTTTCCTGGGAGCGCCGGTCGTGGCGCACCACTCGTTCGCGACGCAGTACGACATCAACAAGCCAATCGAAATGCGCGGGACGGTCACCAAGGTGGAATGGACCAACCCGCACGCGCGCTTCTACATCGACGTCAAGAACGAGAAGGGCGAGGTCGCCAACTGGAACTGGGAAATGGCCAGTCCCAACGTGCTGGCCCGCAACGGCTGGAAGCCCAACACGCTCAAACTCGGCGACGAGATCACGGTCGGCGGTTACATGGCGCGTACCGCGCCGAGGATGGCGATCGCGGGCGCCATCACCGACGCCAGCGGGAAACCGCTGTTCGCCTCGGCCCAGGCCGACCTGCCGCCGCGGTAACCTCGCGCGGCGTTGCGGCCGCAATCGCCGTACAACCAGGAGATCTGCCGTGCGTAAACATCGTGCCGTGTTCGCGATCGTGGCTGCGGCCGCATTCATCGCGCCGCTTCAGGCGCAGATCACCGTCCCCAAAACGCCGCCGCCGACCCAGCGCGCGGGCGGCAACATCACCGCGAAGCCGACGGAAGGTCCCTTGCCGCGCCAGGCCAACGGCCGGCCGGATCTGACCGGGATGTGGCTGCGCCGCGGCGGTATCGGCGACATCCGGCAGGGCCTGAAACCGGGCGAGACGCTGCCGCTGCTGCCCGAGACGGTGGCGCGCATGCGTAAGCTGCTGGCGAAGGACGATCCGCAGTTGCACTGCCTGCCGCTGCCAACGCCGCGCGCCAACCCCTACCCGTTCCGCTTCGTCGAAACGCCGACGCACATCTTCATCCTGAACGAGTCGATGCACGGCTTCCGGCAGATCTTCATGGACGGCCGGGGTCACCCGCCCGCCGACGAGCTGACGCCGTCGTGGCACGGTCATTCGATCGGCCGCTGGGAAGGCGACACGCTGGCCGTCGACACCGTTGGATTCCACGCGTCGACCTGGTTCGACAATTACGGCCACCTGCACAGCGACAAGATGCACGTGAGCGAGCGGTTCACCCGCCGCGACCTCGGCAACCTCGACATCGACATCACGATCGACGATCCCGGCGCCTACTCGCGTTCCTTCACCCTGCACTTCAACGCACAGCTGATGGCGGGGCACGAGTTGATGGAATACATCTGCGAGGAGAACAACCAGGACCTCAACTACATAGAAGGCCTGGCGGCGCCGGGCCTCGAGGCGGAAAAAGCCGGCGCCAAATAGCGCTTCGTCCGGCTCACCACGCGAACGAGAGTTCGCGCTGATTGCAGCGGCAGGCAGCCTATGACTAAGACACGGTTCTTCGTCCTGTTGGCGGCGGTCGTCATCCTCATCGTTGTCTGGCGCACGGCCGCGCAGTCAGCGCCGGTTGCGCTGACCGGCGTCGTCAGCTCACAGCCGGAAGGCGCGATGGAAGGGGTGCTCGTCAGCGCCAAGCGCGCCGGTTCCACTGTCACCGTCACGGTGGCCACCGACGCGCAGGGGCGCTATGTTTTCCCTCGCGCTCGCCTCGAGCCCGGTGCATACGCGATTCGCATTCGCGCGATTGGCTACGAGCTCGAGGAATCCGGCTCCGCGCAGATCGCGGCGCAGCAGCCGACGCAACTCGATCTGACACTTCGGAAGACGCAGGACCTGGCGTCGCAGCTCTCGAACGGCGAGTGGTTCATGAGCTGGCCGGGCAGCGTCGAGATGAAGAACGGCCTGCTGAACTGCACGCAGTGCCACGGCCTGAACCTGATCGCACGGTCCAAGTACACGGCGCAGGAGTGGCCCGCCGTCCTCGAACGGATGGGACGATTCTCACAGGGCAGCGTGCCGGGGCGGCCCCAGCTTCGACCCGGCCGCGCGTCAGGAAGCCCGATCCTCGCGCAGAGCATGGCGGGACGCGAAGGCGAGCCGCCGGTCCAGCGCGAGCTGATCGCCAAGACTGCTGAATATCTCTCCACCGTCAATCTCAGCTCGTCGTCCACGTGGCCGTACAAGCTGAAGACGTATCCGCGTCCCAGAGGAAAGTCCACGCGCGTGATCGTCACCGAGTACGACCTGCCGCGCCCCGAGGCGATGCCTCATGATGCTGTCGCGGACGCGAACGGCCTGGTCTGGTACGCCGACTTCGGTTCCCAGGTCCTGGGCGTGCTCAATCCGAAAGACGCGCAGGTCACCGACTATCCGATGCCGATCACCAAGCCGGGAGCCCCGTTTGGCTCGCTCGACCTCGTGCTCGACAAGCAGGGCAACGTCTGGATGGGAACGATGTACCAGGGCAGTCTCGCGAAATTCGACGTCAACACGAAGAAGTTTCAGACCTGGGGTTCGCCGACTTACCAGGAGCGCGACGAAGCGCGGATCGCGATGGTGATGCCGATCAACCACGACGTCGACGGGCAAGTCTGGATCGGCGGCGACAGCGAGTACCAGGTCGACGTGAAGACGGGCCAGTGGAAGCCGGTGGACTATTCGGTGGGTCTGAAAGACCGGCGACTGCTCCGCGAGCTGAGCTCGTACGGCGTGGCGTCGGATTCGAAGAACAACTTCTACGGCCTGAATCTGAACGGCACCTACATCATCAAGGTGGACGCAAAGACGAAGCAGGTCACCCCGTTCCCGACCCCCACGCCTAACGCCGGCCCCCGGCGCGGGCACATGGACGCGCAGGATCGGCTGTGGTTCGCTGAGTTCCGCGGCAACAAGATCGGCATGTTCGATACGAAGACGGAGACGTTCCGGGAATGGGCGGTGCCGACACCGTGGACGAATGTCTACGACGCTGTCGCCGACACGTCGGGCTATGCCTGGGCCGGCGGGATGAACAACGATCTGATCGTGCGCGTGAACACGACGACCGGTGAGACCGTGGAATACCTGCTGCCGCGAGCAACCAATATTCGGCGCGTCAACGTCGACAACGCCACGAGCACCCCGACCTTCTGGATCGGAAACAACCTCGGGGCGACGATCATCAGAGTTGAGCCGCTGGAATAGAGGGCCCGGAGTTTTTACGGAGACACGGGTTCACAGGAGACGCAGAGGCACGGAGACGCACGGAAGGCGACTTCACGTGGCCTACGAGAACAGTCATGACGCCGGTGACGCCGACCTGCGCCTTCTGTGAATCCGTTTCCTCCGTCAACCTCCGATATCTCAGGGTGTCACGCGCCGCTTCCACAACTCCCACGATCTCCCCACCGTCGCCAGGTTGATCGCGTCCGCTAACCGTCCCTCCTCGGCATCGAGCGCGGCGATCGGTCCTCCCAGCGCCGCGGCCTGGAGCTGCACCCGCGCGCTGATCTCGGTGAACACGGCGCGAAACACCGCGGCCTGGATGCTCGGCCCGACGGCAATGAAGCCGTGCGCGCGCAGGAGCACGACTGCTTTGTCGGCGAGGGAGTCGGCGGCAGCGGCTCCCCGTTCGGCGCTGCTGATGACGATGTCGGAGATGCCGAAACGGTCGCGGATATCGAACACCGGAACGCCCGCGGCCAGGAATGCCGCATTGTGATAGGTGGCGCGCATCGGCGTCGAGGTCAGCCCGAACGGGATCACCGCCGGGGAATGGCCGTGCGCGATGCCGATGACGTCGGCACGCTTTCGATAGATCTCGCCGTGAAGATACCGCTCGATGAACGGCGTCCGTCCATGCGGGTCGCACGGGTGGCTGTCGAGCGTGAACTCCATGATGTCGGCGGGCGTGACCAGCGCCGGCGCGAGCGACCGCGACATCAGGAACCGCTGTGGATTGTCCGGGTGCCTCATCGAGACGTGCCCGGCCGCATCGAAGACGCCCAGGTCGGCAAGGATACGGCTCGCGGCCGCGAGCTCCTCCGCCGCCGCGCCGAATGCTTCGTCTATCGCCACGGCATGACGGAGACGTGGATCGCGCCGGCAGCGCCCTCCCCGCCCACCGACTTGATCGCGTAGTCCACCTCGGCGAGTCCGAACCGGTGGGTGGTGAGCAGGTCGAGCGGAAACCGGCCCGACGCCAGCAGCTGGAGTCCGAGCTCCACCGCACGGTAGGAGTGGCCGCGCGCGCTCTTGAGCGTGATTCCTTTCCGCGTCAGGCGTCCGATCGGGAAATCGGGGAACGTCGCATTGCCCTCGCCCTGGACGACCAGCGTCGCGGCCCTGCGCTTCGCCGCTTCGATCGCCAGCATCATCGGGCCCGACCCGCCCCCCGAGGTGCAATCGACGGCGACGTCGACGCCGCGCCCGCTGGTAATCTGCTGAATGCGTTCGAGCGCGGGTTCCCGCTGTACGTCGATCACGACATCCGCGCCGAGCAACGACGCGACCTCGAGCCGGCGCGCGTCCTTCGACGTGCCGGTGATGATGATGCAGCTCGCGCCCGCCGACTTGGCGGCCATCACGCAGCATAGTCCCTGCTGCCCCGGACCCTGGATCAGCACCGTCGAACCGAAGCCGACGCCGCCGTCGAGCAGCGTCCACTGGATCCCGTTCGACATCGGCGTCGCGATCCCGGCTTCCTCGGGCGACAACCCCTCGGGCACGCGGTGCAGCACGGCATTGAGCGGCAGATAGGCATAGTGGCTGAAACCGCCCCAGAGCGACGGCACGGTGTCGATGGCGGTGTAGCCGTAGCGAATCGCCTTCGGGTCGTAGAACCACTCGGTGGCGGCACAGTGGCGGTACTCGCCCATGTGGTCCCACTCGCAATGGCCGCACGGCAGGTAATGCTCGAGGAAGACGAAATCGCCCTCCTTGAATCCCTTGTGCTCGGCAAACAGGCGGCCGACCCTGGCGAGGGTGCCGACGTTTTCGTGCCCCATGATGAGCGGCGCGCCGCGCAGCGGCAGCCTGTACTGACTGACGTCAGTGCCGCAGACACCCGCGACCTCCACTTTCAGCAGGGCGGCGTCAGGCGGCAGGTCGGGTAGCTCGAATTCGCGCAGCTCGGTGGTGGATGCGGCAACCTTCAGCGCCGCCAGCGATTTTCCGGATACAGCCATCGCCCAGCATTGTATTCACTCGCCGCTTGCGCGCCAGCAGGGCAAGGGTCCATCATAGGCCCGCCTTCGCCAAGGTCGGGCCGCGGAGCGGCCCGACTAGCAGTGCTGGCTTGGCGATCCGCTTCGCGGATCGCCCGCGGCGCGGCAGGCTGGCGCCCTGGAGGATCGTCATGCGCATCGTCCAAATAGTTGCCGCCGTATACGCTCTGTCAATTTCTGCGCCGGCATTCGGTCAGGAGTGGATCGTCTACGTCGATCGGGCGGAGCGCTTCACCATCAACTTCCCGGGGCAGCCGACCATCAGCGAGACGATGTACGAGCCGCAGCGCGGGCCGATGCTGCGAGGACGCGTCTACACCGTGCTGGACGGTCCGCGGCGCTACAGCGTGACGGTCATCAACTATGCCGGTGCCAGTGTGAACGACGTGCCGCACGCGGTGGCGTGGGAGGCGTGGAACTACCGGAAGCGGGGCGGCGAAATCACCTACGACAGCTTCGCGAACGTGGACCGCATCAACGGCCACCAACTGCATATCAACAACGCCGACAAGACCGTCACCATCGTCGGGATTTACTTACACGCGCGGCGTCTGTACATCCTGGAGGCGCGGGTTCCTCCGAACACTCCTGGCGCACTGCACTTCCAGCAGTCGCTGCAGGTCCTCGACGAACAGGGAAAGCGTATCCGGTACAACATCGACGACAACGGCGACCGGACCACGCGCGCGGCTACGTCGGACGCGTACTAGGCGCGCGTACGCATCAACGCCCACGACCGGGATTCGTGGGCGTTCCGCCGCCGCCGCCGCCGTTATTACCCTGTCCACCGCCCTGTCCACCGCCCTGACCGCTGCCGCCTTGCCCACCGCCCTGTCCATTGCCTGGCCCGCTGTTATCGGGCCGGCGCGACTGCGGCGGATCACCTGGGGCAGGGACACCGGCCGGCGGGCCGGGTTCTGCCCCGGCGCGTCTACCAGAGTTCCCTTGCCCCTGGCCTTGACCCTGCGCTCTCCCCTGGCTCTGGCCGTTGCTGTTGCCCTTGCCTTGCCCCTGGCCATTGCCTTGCCCGTTCGGGGAAGCGGGACCGCGATTAGAGGACCCTTCGGCAGGTAGATTCGTCAGCGCGTCGGGACCGCGTTTGAGCGCGTCGCGCACACGTTCAAGCGCGGCTTCCGGCACCTGTCCCTGATGCACAAGTTCAGTAAGTGCCGCGATCGCGACATTGCGGCGATCGCGCGGGGCGTTGTCAGCCACCGCCTTGAGGACGGCCTCGCTCACGCCCGATTCGATGGCGTCGGCGCCAACGGCCAGGCTTGCCGCTGCATCCGTCTGGCCGCGCATCGCCTGGCTCGCCCGTTCGAGCGAGGCCTGGCGGCGCTCGATCGCGGCGGCGATGCGCTCCATCGGTACGCCCTTGGCCCGGCCTTCGGCAATCTTGCTTTCGAGCAACGCCACGGGGATGCCGGCCTGGCGGGCGCGTGCGAGCGCCGTATTGATGCGCTCCTGCGGCTGGACCTGCGCGTTCGCTGCCACGGCGCCCGTCAGCGCCAGCGTCACGATCGCGACAGTTATCCGGACTTTCATCATCTCTCCTTCACCGCACCTGATATATAGACGATACAGGCGGCTCGCCGGTCACATTGCCGTCCCGAAGTGCCGTGCTGAGGGCCTCACGGGCCCGAAGGGCACGCATCTTCAGGGCACTGACGGAGGCATCGAGCAGCTCCGCCATCTCTTCGTACGGTATGCCGTCCACGTAGTGCATGACGAACGCCTCGCGCAGCGCCGGCGACAACTGGCCCAGAGCGCGCTGGATCCCGCTGCGCATTTCGTTCCGTTCCGCCGCTTCGGCCGGCCCGCCGGCGTCGTCCAGCGGATCGTCGATGTCGTCGAGACGGATGTTGCGGCGGTTGGCTTCCTTCAGGTAGTCGAGACAGCGGTTCCGCAGCGTGCGGAACAGCCACGGCTTGAACCGCGATCGATCCCGGCATTCGCGCAGGCTGAGATACGCGCGCACGAAGGCGTCCTGGACCATGTCGGCAGCCGCGTCGTGGTCGAGCACGATCGCCACCGCGTGGCGATAGAGCGCCCGCTGGTAGCGCCCGACCAGGTGCTCGAACTGCTGCTTCTCGCCGTTCAGTACCCGGGCGATCACGTCCTCGTCGGACGGCCCATCGGCCACGCGGCGGTCGAGTGGCTGCTCCATCAGCTCACCACCAGCACCGCGACGTACCCGCCCATCCCGTCGTCCCGCCTCCCGGCGGTCGATGGCGGCACGAACCACTCGCCGTTCGCGGATCGAAAGGTGTAGTGGTAGACGCCCGGCGCGAGCGGAAGACGAACAGTCCATTCACCGCCCTCGCGCCGCATCGGGGTCGGCTGCCAGTTATTGAAGTCGCCTGCTATCGAAACCGCCCCTGCCGGCGCGTCGCTGGCCGACAGCCGCACGAGCACGTCGCCTGCTGGTGATACCGGCAGCGGCGCGCGCGCAGCGGGGATGCGGCCAAGTCGCTGCGTCAGCCCGACGCTCCACGTGCGCCGCGCCGAGTTCCAGTAGAGCGGGTCCGGCGCTTCCTGCCGGACATTGCCCCACAGTGTGGTGCGCGTACCGAGGCTGACGCCGCTCCCCAGCGCCCACACCCGTTCACCCAGAGTCGTGTCGAGCCACTTACCTACCTGGCCCCACACGCTGACCGATGACACGTCGTACGCGACGGTGCCGCCAATGAATGGATACGTTCCCTCGCTGGCATGCACCCACCGCGCATCGCCTTCGATACGAACCGTCGTGCCGTAGCCGCCGCGCGCACCGGTCTCGAAGACGCCGCGACGTTCGCGAATCCCTGCAAACGACACCGTATGCCCGCGCCAGCCGCCGTGCGCTTCGACGAAACCCGCACCCGCGGCCAGCCGTGCGAACGGCAATGCATCGAGCGTGAGTCCAGTTCCCGATTGACTGACGAGGCGATCGCGGAACGAGAAGCCATGCGCGCCGAGATCAGCGCCCACGGTTGCGCGGCTGCTTTGCAACGAAGGGAACGTTACGCGTCCGCCCGTGCCGGCGGCGCCCCAGAAAGTGCCGCCCTCGCTGGCGGGCAGGGCCGCGGCGCCGTAGACCCACGTCTCGCGACGCGTGTCGTAGCGGAGACTGCCCATCAGGGTGTTCGTGGCGACACTTGCGACCACCGGGTCGTAAACGAGGCGGCCGGCGGAAACCTCCGCCGACCACCCCTGGCCG
This sequence comes from uncultured Acidobacteriota bacterium, assembly GCA_963750995.1. Classification (GTDB taxonomy): domain Bacteria; phylum Acidobacteriota; class Vicinamibacteria; order Vicinamibacterales; family UBA2999; genus CAVVST01. The sequence goes on from CAVVST010000003.1 coordinate 101,132, forward strand.
CTTGCCGCGGTGGTGTGGCTCAGCGCGGCAAGGCTCACCACCAGTACGGTGGTGATGGCACCTCTTGTCACAGTTCGGGCGTATCTGGATGTAGCAGGGCCAGACGGCTGTTGGTCCCGCCAAACCCGTCGCCAATCTGCGGCGCATGCGGGTCGGGGACCCACTGCCGGCCGTCGACGACGAACGCGTAGTCGTGCACGCCCTCCGTCAGCGGAACGGTAATCGTCCAGATGCCCGGGGCGGATTGACGAAGGTCGTAGCGCGGTTCCCAGTTGGTGAAGCTTCCGGCAAGCTGGACGCGCATGGCCGGGGTTTCGAGGTGGAACTGGACGAAGACATGCGGGTCGGCGACGTCACCGGCGACCTGTGGAGCGCTCGACGGTACAGGGCGTATATACGGGATCACCAGCAGCACAATCACAGCGGCGGCCCCGACCAGTGCAAATGCGGGACGAATTGAGACCTCGCGCGGCGACCACAGCAATTGCGCCAGCCGTTCGATGAGAGCCGGCCGTCGGGGCGCCGCAAACGGCCCCAGGTTCTCGATCCGGCTCATCACCGCCGCCCGCAGGTCGGGCGCCGGCCGAGCGGCCAGAAACGCGCGGGTTTCCGCAATCACTGTGTCTTTCTTTTCGTCCATAGTCCTGCTCACAAATAGAGACGACCCACGTGACCCCCCGGTCACATTGTGACCCCGTTTGGGGGTGGCTCGTCTAGCTCTCGAAGGCGGCGTCTGACTCGACCCCCCGGTCGCAGGCGTGCCAAGAGGAGACACGGAAAAATGAGTATCACGTTGTCGGTTCGTATGCGCCTGCTCCTGGTTCCCTTCGCCGCGGCGGCGCTGACGGTGGGATGCGGTGAAGGGCACGTACTTCAGTCTCCGACCGGGCCCTCGGCTACGGCTGGCTCGGGCACGTTCCTGACCGCCGATGACGCCGACGGCACGGTTGTGACCGCCGCGAGCACCGACGAAGCCGGCACACTGGCGAAGGGCGGCAACGGAAAAGGGAGCGGCAATAGCGGCGGCGACGACTCCGACGACAACGAGTCAGCCAGCAGCGGCCCTGGCAACGGCAACAAGCCCGACAACGGAGGCGGAGGGCCCGGCCGCAGCCATGAAGACCGCGTAGTCGGCTTCGTCTCTGCGACAACTGTCGACAGCGTGACCGTGAACGGCGTCATCATCAAGGCCGCCCTTGGTGCCGTCATTCGTCATGGCAATCGCTCGCTGACGTTAGGCAACATCGGCGTCGGCGATCACCTGCAGGCGCGCGGCACGAGGACCGACAACACGCTTCTCGCCATCGAGATCAAGGTTCAGAACACCAATGGCGAGGACGACGACGAGGAAGGCGACGATCTCGAGTTCGAAGGCGCGATCGCCGGCTTCAGCGGCGCGGCCTCCTGCCCGGCGGCGTCGCTCACGATCGGAACAACGTTGATCAAGACGTCCGCGGCGACGGTATTCGACGATGTGACGTGCGCCACGCTGGCGAACGGCGCGCTCGTCGAGGTGCACGGGACCCGGCAGGCCGACAATTCGATCCTGGCGACGAAGGTCGAACTCCAGTCCGGGCCGAACGAGGTGCGTGGCACCGTCTCGGAGCTGACCGGAACGGCGACGTGTGGAACGGCGACACCAGCGCTGACCTTCAAGGTGACGCCGACTATCGGAACACCCGTCATCGTGAAGACCACGGCGACGACGACGTTCACGGGCGGGACGCTGACGTGCGCAACGCTCGCCAACGGGGCGAACGTCGAAGTCGAGGGAACGACGCAGGGGGACCTTTCGCTGACCGCCGCGTCCGTGGAATTACACTAATCGAAAGGGGGTCGGGAGTCATTTGTTGAGGACACGCGTAAACGCGTGTCCTCAACAAATGACTCCCGACCCCATTACATTTATCGCATCCCCATCTGCTCGGCGGCGAACGCCCACTGATCGGCACGCTCGGCAATCAGCTTGTCGGTCGGACGGTAACCGTGCGAGCCCTGCACCTCGACGCGGATCAGGACCGGCTTGGCGCAGCCCTGCGCCGCCTGCAGCGCCGCGGCAAACTTGAACGAGTGGCTCGGCACGACGCGATCGTCGTGATCGGCGGTGGTGATCAGCGTCGCCGGATAGCACGTGCCCGGCTTGATGTTCTGCACCGGGGAATACTTCATCAGGAACGGCAGCTGCGTCGGATTCGACGCCGAGCCGTACTCGGTCGTCCAGAGGGCGCCGCCAGTGAACTTGTCGTAGCGCAGCATGTCCATGACACCGACCGCGGGCAGCGCGACCGCGAACAGATCGGGCCGCTGCTCCATCACGACACCCACCAGCAGCCCGCCATTGGACCCGCCCATGATGCCGAGGCGATCCGGCGACGTGTAACCGTCCTTGATCAACTGCTCGGCCACCGCAATGAAATCGTCGAACACGTTCTGCTTCTTCTCGAGCATCCCCGCCTTGTGCCAGGCTTCGCCGTATTCGGCGCCGCCGCGCATGCTCGCGGTCACCCAGATGCCGCCGCGCTCCAGCCACGCCGGCACATCCTGCCGGTAGGTTGGCAGCGTGCTGACCGAGAACCCGCCGTACCCGTACAGCATCGTCGGGTTGCGGCCGTCACGGGCGGCGTTCTTGCGCGCCGTCAGGAAGAACGGGACGCGCGTCCCATCGCGCGAGGTCGCAAACAGCGCCTTCGTCTCGAACATGCTGGTGTCCACCGGCGGCGTGGCAACCTCGAACCCTTCGCTTTTCCTCGAGCCGGGATTGAAGACATAAACCGTTGACGGCTTCAGCGGTGAGGTGAAGCTGTACCAGATGTCGGGCGCATCCTCGCGTCCGCTGACGGCCCCGACCGTCCCCGCCTCGGGCAGTGCGATATCACCCTGTGGCGTGCCGTCGAGCCCGAAGAGCGACAACCGGCTCTGCACGTCGACGAGGTACTGCACGACGATCCGGCCGCCAATCAACGCGACGCCCTCGATCGCTTCCTTGCGCTCCGGGACGATTGTCTTCCACCGATCCGGCGAGGGCTCGTGGAGATCGACGGCGATGATCTTCCGATTCGGCGCGTCCTTGTCGGATCGCAGATAGAGCGTCGACCCCTTGTTGCCGAACGCCTGGTACTCCGCATCGTTCACGGCCATGAGCGCCTTGACCGGCGCGTCCACCGTCGGCGCATCGGGACGCAGGAGATCGGCGTAGTAGAGACTGTTCTTGTTTTCCGCGCCTTCGAACATCCCGATCAGCAGGTAGCGGCCGTCTTCGGTGACCTCGCCATTGATGATCCAGGCCGGCAGATCTTTTCGCGCGTAGACCAGTGTGTCCTGGGCCTGTGGCGTGCCGATCCGGTGGTAATAGAGTGCCTGTCCCGACAGCGCCGCCTCGAGAACCTTGTTCTTCGGGGGTTCGGGATAGCGCGAGTAAAAGAAGCCCTTGCTGTCGCGAGTCCAGGAAATGCCTGAAAAGCGCATCCACTGCACTTCGTCTGACAGGTCCTTCCCCGACGTGATGTTGCGGACACGAATGGTGTTCCAGTCGGCGCCGCCTTCGGAAAGGCCGTAGGCGAGGAGCGTCGCATCGGGCGACGGACTCCACTGCGAGAGCGATACCGATCCGTCCTCGGAAATGACGTTCGGATCGATGACGAGCGTGGGCGGCGCGGTCGCGCTGGCGCGAACGAAGATCGGCGCCTGCCGCTGCAGGCCCGTGTTCTTGGCATAGAACAGCTTGCCGCCCTCGATCGCGGGCACGCCCACGCGCGGATAGTTCCAGAGCTCCGTCAGGCGCGCATTGAAATGCTGACGCAGCGGCAGCCTGGCCAGGTACGGATCGGTGACGGCATTGGACGCGGCGACCCACTCCGCCACCTCCTTCGAATCGAGCGCCTCCATCCATCGATACGGATCGGCAACTTTCGTCGTGCCGTACATGTCAACGACATCGCCTTTGGCGGCGATCGGATACGGTCGCCGTTCCGCCGCGGATTCAGCCTGACCGCAACCCGAGGCCGCAATCGCGAACATGGTGATCATCGACAAGCAGGATGCCAGGGCGCGCCAGCGCGGGACAAAGGGCAGGGTCATGACGATCAGACCTCCGGCGCACGGATCATAGATCGCGGCCCTTGCGGAGAGGAATGTGGTGTTGTCGAGGCGGCGGTTACCCGACTCGCTCCGGCCCCATCCAGACGCTGCCGCACGGCAGGCAGGCGTACCACATGCGACGATGGCTAGCGGCGTCGAAGGCAACGGCGCCGGCCTGCCCACATGAGGGACAGGAGGCGTCGCGGCAGATGACGTTCGTGGTTGCGATGAGGTGATGCGAATGCTCGATCAGGTAGTTCGATCGCATGCGCTGCCACATGGCGCGCTCCTGCAGCGCCCGGGCGCGCATGCGCAGGAGCCGGCCGATTCGCGCGTACAGCAGGTTCGGCGCGAACGGCTTCACCAGGACGCCGTCGCACCCGGCCTTCAGCGCTTCCGGCACGCGCTCGGGGATGGCCGTGATCGCGAGCACCGACGGGGCATTGACCTCGAACGCTTTCGAGTGGCGGCACAGCGACACGCCGTCCCCTTCCGGTAGTTCCAGCGCGGTAATCACCAGCGTCGGCTGGAACGCCCGCAGTGCGCGGATCGCCTGGTCCTCGGATGAGACGGACGTCACTTCGAATTGGCGCCGCAGCAGCGGCAGGTGCGAGTCGGCCACTCCGGGATCGACGAAAAGGATTGACGTCTGCTCGACCGGCTCGAGTCGCGCTGGGCTGGGCATGAGTGCTTCCTTACCGGCCTGAGGCCGAACGACGAGTATTCGGGGGGGCTATCTTGCTGGGGGCGTCGCCCTTCCTGGGGACATCGCCGCTCACCGCTTTCACGGCTGCGAGGGGAACCTGCTCGAAGTGCGTCACGGGCTTTCGTTTGCGGCCGCCAGGGCGCGTTTTCGGCATGCGGATGACAGTAGCAGGGTGGGCGAGATACGGGCTGACTCGTTTGACCTCGTCTGAGGGCTCCTTTAACGGGAGGCCGCGCCCGTTTACGACCCGATACGCGGCCTCCGGCTCGGGTATTGCTTTTGCGTGAGGTTATGAATACGATAGCGCTACGTTACGTTAGTTTAACGTTACCGCCGCACCGGGAGGAGGTTGCGATGACCGCCAAGAAGCCGCCGATGAACTTCAAGTCGATGCCGCAGTTGGACGTGCCGCAGGGGCGCAACGGGAAGCACAAGGCGATTGTGACGAAGATCCTGTCGGACCTTGACCAGATCGATTCGGGGGTGGCACTCAAGGTGCCGCTGGCCCAGCTGGTGGAGAGCAAGGAGAAGGTCCGGTCGGCGCTCAATCGGGCGACCCGGAAGAATGGCCACCGCGTTGCCACTGCCAGCGACGACACGTTCCTGTACGTCTGGAACGAGCCCGCCTAGGACGACTCAGATTCCGGAATTATCCGGCGCCTCTCGAGTACCCGCACGAAGCGCGGCGGGTGGCGTGCGTGTCACCTGCTTAAGAGCTTCGCGGTACTCTTCCGGCGTGTTGACGTTGCGCAACGTCAGCAGATCCGGATCGACAGGGGCAACCTCGGACGGCCGCACCCGCCTGGTCTTGAGGGCGTCGAAGAGATATGCGGGGCGCAGCCGGTCGTCCGCGAGCAGGGCTTCCACGTGCGGAAGGATCGCCCTCCGGTACACCGCCGACAGCGGATGCGGAAATCCATCGATCTCCATGACCGCAATATCGTGGTCGCCGAGCAGCTCGATCATGCGGGTGACGAACCCCGGCACGAGCAGCGGCACGTCGCAACTCGTGATGTACGCCGCGTCGATCGACTCCGGCAACGCGGCCAGCCCCGCACGCAGACCCTCCAGCGGGCCACGTCCTTCGCGCTCGTCCCGCGCAATGCGGGCATAGCCAGGCAATATCGGCAGCGCCTGGCTGCGGGCGGACACCACGACGATCGGCGTGACCACCGAGCCGAGCAGCCTGACCACACGCTGAAGCATGGTTTCCGAGCCGAAAGGCAGCAGCGCCTTTGACGATCCCATTCGCGTCGATTTTCCGCCACAGAGGACGATGCCGCCGGCCGTGATCACTGTATCGACTCCGGTACAACGCTAACACATCGATTCCGGTCGAGAGCGAGCCTCGCGCTGAGAGTGCGGCCCGCGACCGAAGTCCTCGGCACCGCCCGCAGCGGGGCGTCCGTGCTCGGCCTCACCGATCCTCCTCCGCCGCCAACGCGCAATCACTAGCGTCCATCGAACCGACCGGCACGTGCCGGTCGGTTCGTGACAATCGCTTCTCCCATCGCGTCGACTCCCGTGGTTCAGCGGAGACACGTGTATGGATGGCGACGTCCTGATTTCGGACACCAACTTTTATCCGGTCAAGCCCAACACACCAATCTTTTTCGAGGCGCGGATCGGCAACGGCCAGGTTGGCGGCACGGCACTGCGGTTGAACGGGAGCTCGATCCCGTGAATCCTGGTGGACGCACGCAGATCGGGCAGGACGGTCAGGACCTCCGCCAGTCGGTGCTGCAGTGCCTCACGACCGTGAAGGACGTGAGTCCGAACACCAACAACACGTCGATCGAACACGAGCTCACCGGCGGCCTCGAGCTCTTTCCCTACGCGATCAAGGTGAAGAAGGACAAGGGGATCGCGCGGTACTTCATTGCCTACGTCTTGTCCTGACCATGACCTGTCCTCGCGCGTTCGTCACGAGCGTGTTCGCGGCCGTCTTCATGGTGGCCGGCGCGGGCGTCGTCCGGGGACAGACCTCGGCGCCGGAGCTGGGCACGCTGCGCACGCCGCCTTCACCCGCGTTCACCGTGCTGGGCATCGAACCCAGTGCGGTCGAACGTCCGATGACGCCGTCCGACGTCGCGCTGTCGTTCGTCAACAAGATCCGGCAGGGCACGGTACCGAAGGATTACGCCTTCGAAGCGAGCCCCTACTGGCTGGTCAGCCAGCCTGACCTCTCGTGGGAAAGCGACGTCACGCGCAACGTGGCCCAGTCGGTGGCGCGAACGCTCAGCCTGTCGATCGCCACGGCCGAGACCGGCACGACGGAGGCACCCATCACGTCGTTGGCGGTGGGCGTGCGCACCCTCCTCAGCTCGGGACATATGACCGCCGCGACACAGCGGGCGCTGAAGGCACTGGAGCAGACGCTGAGCGAAACCGGCGACATCTTTCTCCGGATGGTTGGCGAGGCCGGCCTCGACGCCCTCGACAAGCGGCTGGGCAGCGGCGACATCACGCCTGCCGACTACGAAGCCCGCAAGCAGGAACTGGCAGCACTCGTGCTCGAAGCGACGCCTATCGCGAGGCGATGGGGCGTGCCGAGGACGTCGCCGCCAAACGCGAAGGCTTCTTCTTCGAAGTAGCGGCCGGCTTCGTCTGGGACTTCGCCGGAGCCTCGTGGGACTCACGCGCGTTCCGGAAGCGCGGCGTGTGGGCGACCCCCAGCTACGAGTTCGGGTCGTGGGACCTGGTCGGCGTGCTGCGCTACCTTGACGACGCCATCGCCGCCGACGACGACGCGATCGACTGGGGCGGCCGCGCGATCTACTCCACCGCCGACTACGCACTGTCCCTCGAGTTCGTGCAGCGATCGCCGTTCGAGCAGACTGACCTGATCCGGCGCAGCCACCGGTTCGTGGGCATCGCCGAGTACCGGGTATCGCGGGCCACCTGGTTGATTGCGTCGTTCGGCAAGGACCGTCAGAAGACGGGCACGCGCGAAACCCTGATCGCTCAGCTCGGACTCGGGTTCAGCTTCAGCAAAGACCGCTATTTCTGAACTGGACGAAGGCCGCGACCGCCTCATGCCCTCGCGGAGCCGGTGAGAAGAAAACCTCGGCTGAGCGCGCTCCTGTCGTTGCTGCATAGAGCAGCTCGCTGACGGTCTCGCTAGTGGCAGTCGCAGTGTCCGGCTTTAGCCGGACTCGCCGGGTCCGCCTGCCCTTCGACTTCGCTCAGGGCACCCCGAGCAACGTCGAGGGGTGAAGGCGGACACTACGTGCTCGTGAAACGCGCTTTGGTCGAACAGCGCGGGTCGCTTACTCCTCTTCGTCGAGCGGCGGGTCCGGATCGAGCACGGAGTCGTCGTCAGGGTTCGGATCGGATGACAGCGGATCGCTGGCAGGAAACGTCTCCGCGAGTGTCTCGTCGAGCGCGGCTTCCCGGATTTTCCGCTCCTCTTCCGGCGTGTGGTGATGCGGGCCAATCGCGGATGCTGACATGCTGCGTCCCTCGATTGATTCTACGTCCGCTGATTCCAACACAGCCGCCCAAGCTCAGCGCCATCCAAGCCGGATGACCTCGAAGTCTGCCCCCGGCGCATGGTCGCGCCGACCTTGGCAAGAAGCAGACCAAAGTATCGCATCTGTTATGCTGCGTTCTTTCCCGGAGACTACGTGATGCGCAGGAATTACATCGTCGCTTTGGTGCTGGCACTCACAGGCTCGGCCGGTCTGGCACAGACTGTCCCGGGCCCGCGGGCAACGCCGTCGCCCGGGGAAATCGATGCGATCTATGCCGACATCGAGGCGCTCTATATCGACCTGCATCGGAATCCCGAACTGTCGTATCAGGAGACGCAAACTGCCGCAAAACTGGCGGCGCGCATGAAGGCGCTCGGCTTCGAGGTGACGACCGGCGTCGGCCGCACAGGCGTTGTCGCAGTGATGAAGAATGGCGCCGGTCCGACGGCGATGATGCGCACCGAGCTCGATGCGCTCCCGGTCGCCGAAAAGACCGGGCTGCCGTTCGCCAGCACCGTGGTGACCAAGAATGCGGCTGGACAAGCGACGCCGGTAATGCATGCGTGCGGGCACGATCTCCACATGGCCGCATGGGCCGGCACGGCGCGGCTGATGGCGGAGCATCGTGATCGGTGGCGCGGCACTCTCGTGATGGTTGGCCAGCCGGCGGAAGAAGGGGGCCGGGGCGCGACGGCGATGCTCGATGACGGCCTCTTCACGCGGTTTCCGCGCCCCGACTTCGCGCTGTCGCTGCACGACGACGACACGATGCCGTCGGGGACGATTGGCTATCACCCCGGCTTCTTCCGCGCGATGTCGGATGCCGTGACGATCACCGTCTACGGCCGTGGCGGTCATTCCGCGATGCCGCACAACACGGTCGATCCGGTCGTGCTGGCCGCGCGCATTGTCGTCGCGCTGCAAACGGTGGTCGCGCGGGAGAACAATCCCGTCGATCCGGCCGTCGTCACCGTCGGATCGATCCATGGGGGCACCGCCGGCAACATCATTCCGGACGAGGTGCGGCTGCAGTTGTCGGTACGAACCTACACCGAAGCGGTGAGAACACGAACGCTCGACGCTATCCGCCGTATCGCGAGAGGGGAGGCGATCGCTGCCGGAGCGCCGCGCGAGCCGCAAGTTGACGCACCGTCGGAGTCCAACCCTCCCGTCTACAACGATCCGGCGCTGACGCTGCGGCTGGCGGCTGCGCTGAAAAAATGGCTAGGGGAAGACAAGGTCATCGAGATGCCGCAGAAGATGACCTCCGAGGATTTCGCAGAGTACGGTGTGGCCGGCGTGCCGTCAGTGCTGCTGCACATCGGCGCCGTCGATCCCGCGAAGCTGAGCCAGGCGCGGCAGACGGGAATCCCGGTGCCGGCACCTCATTCACCCGAATGGGCGCCCGATCGCGAACCAACTCTCAAGGCAGCAGTGCGAGCGGAAGTGACAGCACTGCTCGAACTGCTTCGGGTCCCGTGATGGGACCGGTCGCCGTGGGCGACGCCACCGGCTGGAACCAGCGGCACGCCTGCGCTGGAAGGGTCAACCGGTACGGCGCAGCGCTGACCGGCGGCAGCACCGCCCGATCCATCACGTCCACCAGGTAAAAACCCGACATTGGCGGCGGAAACTCGACGGTCGCAGCCTGCGCCGAGCGCGCCAGGTTGGCGACCACGACGACCGTGTCCTCGCGGTAGGTGCGCTCGAAGGCCAGGATCTTCGGGTTGTCGCACTGGAGAAACGCGATCGTGCCACGGCCGCACGCCGGGTGTTCGGCCCGTACACGCAGCAGCGCTGTCACGCGCGCCAGCAACGAGTGCTCGTCCTGCTCCTGCGCGGCGACGTTGACCGTCGCTGATCCGTACGTCCCGCCGTCAATCACCGGTAGAACCAGATCGGCCGCGGGCGCAGTCGAGAACCCGGCGTTCGGTCCCGCCGTCCACTGCATCGGCGTGCGGACGCCGTTCCGATCCGCAAGCTGTACGTTGTCGCCCATTCCGATCTCGTCACCGTAGTACAGGACCGGCGATCCGGGCAGCGACAGCAGCAGCGCATGCGCGAGCACGAGGCGATCGATATCGTTGCCGAGCAGCGGAGCCAGACGTCGCCGGATGCCGTGATTGAGCCGCATCCGTGGTTCGGGAGCGTAGGCCGAGACGAGCGCTCGGCGCTCGGGCTTGGTCAGCGCCGACAGACTCAGCTCGTCGTGATTCCGAAGGAAGATCGCCCACTGGCAGCCGTCGGGCAGCGGCGGCGTCCGGTCGATGATGTCGGCAATCGACGTGGCATCTTCAGTGGCGAGCGCCATGAAGAGCCGCGGCATCAGCGGGAAATGGAACGCCATCGCGCACTGGTCGCCGTCGCCGAAGTACGCCCGCACCACGTCCGGCGTATCGTTCGCCTCCGCCAACAGCACCTTCCCGCGGTAGCGGCGATCCATGTCGGCGCGAACGGCCTTGAGAAACTGGTGGGTCTCGGGCAAGTTGTCGCATGACGTCCCCTCGCGCTCGTAGAGGTGCGAGATCGCGTCGAGCCGGAGACCGTCCACCCCGAGGTCGAACCAGAACCGCATGATCTTGAGGACGGCGCGCCTGACGCGCGGATTGTCGAAGTTCAGATCCGGCTGGTGATCGAAGAACCTGTGCCAGTAGTACGCGCCCGCGAGCGGATCCCATGCCCAGTTGGACGTTTCGACGTCGCCGAAGATGACGCGCGCGTCGAGGTAGCGCTGATCGGTGTCGCTCCAGACGTAATAGTCGCGCTTCGGCGATCCCTTCGGCGCCCGGCGGGCCGCCTTGAACCAGGGATGCTCGTCCGAGGTGTGGTTGATGACCAGTTCCGTAATCACCTTCAAGCCGCGCGCGTGAGCCGCCTCGAGAAAGCGCACGAAGTCGTACCTGGTGCCGTAGTCGGGATGCACCCGCTCGAAGTGGGAGACGTCGTAGCCGTCGTCGCGCAGCGGCGACTCGCAGAACGGCAGCAGCCACAAGCAGTTCACGCCAAGGCGCTGCAGGTAGTCGAGCTTCCCTGTCAACCCGGTGAAGTCGCCAATCCCGTCGCCGTTGCCGTCGCAGAATGTCTTGACGTGCAGCTCGTAGATGATTGCGTCCTTGTACCAGTACGGATCGGCAGTCATCTCGCGGTCCGGAAATGCAGGAGGTGCTGAAGCAGCCGATCGACGTCGCGCTGCGAATGCAGCCGGTACTGAGCCTTCGTCAGACCGCGCGCGCCGACGCGGATCGACAACAGCCGATCCGGGGGCGCCGACACGAATGCATCCTCGTCGGTGTCGTCGTCGCCGACGTAGATGACCGTATCGCAGGCAAACATACGGCGCGCGCGCTGTACCGCGACCCCCTTATTGGCGCCGCCGCGCGGCAGCAGGTTGATGGCCTTGGCGCCGCCAACCGTTCGCACATCCGACAGCTCTCGAACGGCGTCCCCGATCGCCTCCACGACTCGCTTCTTGTTGCGGGCGTGACGGTAGTGCACCGTCACCGAGTATTTCTTGTGCTCGATGACGAGACCCTGGTGGGCAGGGAGCCGGGCGCTCAGCCGATGGACCCAGTCCTTTACCTGGGCGGCGTGCGCGTCGCTGCCGGAGTGCGGCTCGAACCCATGATTACCGAACAGGTACCAGACCGGGACCCGGCTCAGGCGTTTCTCGAGGTCTTCCAGTGTCCGGCCCGAGATGACGACGCACGGATACCGCTCAGAGATGCGCGCGAGCCGTCTGCGGGTTTCAGCGCGCATGCGAGCAGCCGAAGGGGTTGCGGCGATCGGTGCCAGGGTGCCGTCGTAGTCAAACGCGAGCAGCACGTTGGAAGCGGCGAAGCCGGCGAGCGTGTGCAGATTCCTGGGGGTGAGGATATTGCGGGGCATCAGACGGGGGCATCCTCCGATCCGCGAACCGAGTACTGCAGCGGCGCCGTCCAGATGCTCTCGAGGCCCTCGAGAATGTCCGACGCCCAGCCAAAGACGTTCCGGCCGGCGACGACCCGCCGCATCGCGCGCATGCGGAGGCGGCGCTCATCGCGGGGCATGTCCACGGCGGCGGCAAGGCCATCCGCGAAACCGTCGACGTCGTACGGGTTGATGATGAACGCATCGCGCAGCTCGTGCGCGGCCCCGGTGAGCTCGCTCAGCACCAGCACGCCGTCTTCGTCGTCGCGCGCGGCGACGAACTCCTTGGCGACCAGGTTCATCCCGTCGTGGAGCGAGCTCACCACGCAGATGTTCGCGAGACGATACAACGCCACCAGGCTTCTCAGGTTGAGCGCCGTCGTGTCGTAGTGCACGACCGGAGGGCAGCCATCAGGCACGGCATGACGCGCGTTGAGCGCCGCGACGCGGCGGCCGATCTCGGCTTCGATCGCGCCGTAGGAGGCGATCGCCGAACGCGACGGCACCCCGATCTGCACGAAGGTGAAGCGGCCGCGAAGCTCGGGACGGCGGATGAGCAGCCCGTCGATGGCGTCGAGCCGCTCCGGGATCCCCTTCGTGTAGTCGAGTCGATCCACTCCCAGCGCAACGATGGCGCCGGTCAGGTGGAATCGCCGGGCGAGCTCCGCCTGTTCCTCGGCGAGCGCCGGATCCGCGGCGATCGACTGGATGCGGTCGTAGTCCACGCCGATGGGCACGGCCACGACGGTACTCGTCCGGCCGTTGAACCTGACGCGTGACGCCTCGTTCTCGATTTCCGCCCCAAGCTCCTCGTCCGCGGCCAGCAGGAAGTTACGGCGATCGCGCTCAACCTGGAACGCGAGGAGGTCGTTGGCCAGCAGTCCGGCCAGGAGCTCGCGCCGCCACGGACAGATGCGCAGCCGATCGGGATACGGCCACGGGATGTGCCAGAACAGCGCCGTGTGGGCATCGGCGCGGCGTGCCCGCAGCGCCGGCGCAACCAGCGCGAGATGGTAGTCCTGCAGGAAGATCGGCGTCCGCGACGACGCCAGCTCGCTGTCGATCGCCGCGGCGAACCGGACGTTGACCGCCTGGTACGCCGCCCAATCTTCGGCGCGGAACTGCGGCCGGACGTCCACCACGTGGCAGAGCGGCCACAGGCCTTCGTTGGCAAACCCGCTGTAGTACGCCGAGAACGTCGGCTCCTCGATCCAGAGGCGGCGCAGCGCGTATGTCGGGCTGTCGGGCGGCACCATTACAGTGTCGGACGCATCGACGACCTCGCGATCGGCGTCGCCTGCGCCGTGGGCGATCCACGTCCCGCCACGCTCACGCATCAGCGCATCGAGCGCCACCGCCACGCCGCCGGTCGCCGGCCTGGCGATGATTTCGCCGTGGCCGTTCCACTTGTGCAGGTACGGCTCGCGGTTCGACACCACCAGCAACGGACGCGCAGCCGTCGGGTCGAGATCGCCCGCGCGAGCGAGGCCGTAACGGAAGAAGATCGGGCCGACGATCTCGTGCAGCGCGATCAGCGCGACGAGCAGCGTCTGCAGCTGCGTGCCCCATGCCGGAAATTCGGCGGCGACGATGGAGGCAAATCCAAGCGTGATCCCCGCCTGGGAGATCAACCCTGTCCAGACGTACTTGCCGGTTGTGGCATCGACGCCCGATGCGCGCAACCCGAACGTCAACCCGAGCCTGATCACTGCAATCCGGATCGCGGCGACGGCAAGCGCCAGCAGGCCGACGGTGGTCAGCGCTCCCAGTTGCAGCGACGCGCCGACGGCGACGAAGAAGATCACCAGGATGGGCGGCGCCCCGCGCTGCACGGCGGCCTTGAGCGCCTCGCCTTGCGCAACCGCGAGGTTCTCAATCACCAGGCCGGCGGTGACCGCGGCCAGTAGCGGTTCGAACTGCTGCGTGGTGCCGACCTGGCTGAGGAGCCCGCACATGACGATCAGCACCAGGGTGACTTCGCGGGCGATGTACCGGACATACAACGCGAAGAGCGCGCCGACGAGCGCGCCAAACGCCACTGCGCCGCCCACCTCCCAGGCGAAGCGCGCGACGATGTTTACGTCGCTGGCGTCCGTGTTGAACGCCGCCCGCGCCAGTTGCAGCACGAGCGAGAACAGCACCAGCAGGGCGAGGTCCGCCAGGATCACCATGGCGAGCACCACCTCGCTCAAGCGGCCGCGCGCGCCCGTCTCAGCCGTCACCGCCGCGGTCATCGTCGGAGAGAAGCTGACGATCATGAGCGCGACCAGCGCCGCCGCCGCGAGACGCTGCAGCGCGGTGGCGTCGGGCGACGCGCCCAGGAACGGCCACCCGATCCAGGTAATCGCGAGCAGCGCCCCCATCGCCACCGCCAGCGTCGTCGCCGTCATCCGCGTGATCGACACGAAGCGTGGCCCGAGCCGTTCGAAATTCAGCGACAGCCCGGCGATGAGCGCGATCACCGTGGTGGCGAGTCCGGTGATGACCTGCAGCTGGCCCGCCATCGATTCGTTGATGACGTTGCCGAGGTACGGGCCGGTGATCACGCCGAACAACAGGTATCCCGAGAGCCGCGGCAAGTGGAACCGGCGAAAGACGTCGCCTGCGACCGAAGCGCCGAGCAGCGTGAAGCCAAGCGCCAGCGCGGTTCCGGCGGATCCGACGGCGACCGTGGCGCCCAGCACGCGTACCCACATGACGGCCAGGACGGCGAGCCCGAGCGCCGCCACGCCTTTCATTCGACCGTCTCCGGCACTCTTGCGGTCGGCTGCAGGAACTGCGACCCCACCACCCCGATTACGACGATGCTGATGATCGTCGTGGCGTCGGATGCGGTGGCCCTTACCGCGTTCAAGGCGAACGCCAGGCCGACGACGCCTGGCGCCAGCAGCGCGTTGCCGTCTGCCGTCGTCCATGACGGAACAAGGCGCCGCGCAGCGGCTGATCCGGCGATCGTGCCAATTAGCCGCAGGACGAGATACGACAGGCCCACGGCAAGCACCACCGGCGTCAACACGACCCGGGCGCCGCTGACAACGAGGATGAGCAGTACCAGCGGCCGCTGGAGGTACAGGACATCCTGGCGGATCGCTGCTCGCGTCGATCCGCCGACGGCTTCCCAGAAGAAACCAGCCACCAGTCCGGCCGTCAGCGCGGACAGCGACAGGTATTCCGACGCGCCGCCGAGCAACAGCAGCATGGCGATGACGTAGATGCGTTTGTGGGTGCCTGGCTCGGACCGGGCGAGCAGCAGCCATCCTGCCGTGGCAATCACGAGCGTGACGCCGGTCGCCTGCAGCATCAGCAGCCCGGCGGCCGCGGGTGACGATTCGCGCAGGAGTGCCAGCGCCGCACCGCCCAACAGCACGGGGAGCGGATCGTCTGCCGCGCAGAACGCCAGCAGCGCGGCGTTGAACCAGCCCCCGGGCTCGAGCGTCCCACCCCAGGTCGGCAGTACCGACGGCGGCTCCAGCAGCGACGACAAGCATGGTCACCACCGCCCGGGCACTCGTCGCCATGAGGGTCCGCCGGTCCCGCTCGCTGCGGAAATTGATGTCCGTGCCGACCAGCACACCGAGCGCGGCGAGCGCCACCGGCAGCGCCGGATCGAGTGACGCAAGCACGCCGTTGGAGAGGAGCCCCAGGCCGTAAGGGCCGAGCGCGCTGCCAAGCAGGATCACCAGCGCGACAGGCATCGGACCTGGGCCGAACCCGGCGATGAGCCGCGCGCCGGGGCGAAGCCGGGCTGCTTGACCTTCCATCACTGCTCGAGCGCGGTCACCTGCCGGCTCGTGCCCCTGTTAAACGCAACGATCAGCGGAACCTTCCCCGCCGCGCCAAACGCCCGCCGCACCTCGGCGGGAGCCGGCGCGTCGATGCTGCCTGCCCGGGTAATCACATCGCCGGCACGGAGGCCGCCGCGCTGGCCAACGGAACCACGGTCGACGCGTATCACTTCAGCGCCAATCCCGGGCAATTCGCGCAACGTCAGCCCAAGTGACGCCGGGTTGGCCGGGGTGGCTTGCGCGGCCACGATCGGCACGTCCCGCGTACCCCCGGCATCGCGAACGCCGACGGTGAGCGGTTGATCCACACCGAGGCGGGCCATCTGCACGTCCCAGTCATCGGTGGTCCAGAGCGCCGCGCCGTTGACCGCTTCAATGACGTCGCCGGCGTTGAGCGCGCCGGCCGCCGGCCCGCGAGGATCGACCCACGTGACGACGAGTCCGCTCGTCGACCCTGTGGCGCGGGAGATCCCCGCGGTGAGCGGCTGCACGTCGATGCCGACATACGCCTGCATGGTCGGTGGCTGATCCAGCAGGCGCGCCGCTTCCGCGAGCACCGTCGCGGCCGGGACCAGGGCACGCCTTCCGCCATGGTCGACGACGAGACCGGCGAATTCGGCCTCCGCGGTAAAGAGCAGCGAGCCTGGCGCGACGTCGGACTGCTGCGGAAGCTGCCACTCCTGTCCCGGCCACCGCGGACTGTCAATCGCGGTCAGCGCGGCGACGTAGACCGGTCGAAGCGCGACACCGGCCGCCGACATCTCCGATGCGAGGAAGTATCGCGGGCCGCCACCGTCGGGTACCCAGAGTGCCGCCGGCAGTGCCGTTCGTCTCCCGACGCGCACGAGCGACAATCCTGAGGCGCGGTCGTATCGGAACAACGAGTTGCCGCTCGACGCGGAGCCTTCCTGCGTGGGATCAAGCCAGGCGAGTGCGACATCGTCCTGGAAGCGCAGTCCGGAAACTGTCGCAGAGGCGGGGACGAGCAGCGGATCGAGCCGCGGCCGCAGCGCGGCAATCTCGGCGGCCAGATCGGCAAACGTGGGACGGGGCGTGAGTTGAGTGAGCAGTGGCTGGACCGGATTCTGCGGTGCTGGACGATCCGGGAAACGCACCCGCGCGAGCACCCACAACGCCACGATCGCCACGAGCGCCGTGGTGAGCAGCATGCGGGTCTCGCGCGAGACGCGTGGCCGATAGGACTGGGTTCGATCCATGTACAGGGCTCGAGAGCCATCGTAGCTGTCGCGTACAAAGGCGAAACATCCTGTCCAGGGGGGATAGACGACTATACAATGCGTTGCGCTCGATGATGCTCCGTCACCGGCATATCTGTTTATGCGCAATTTACATCGCCGCCTGGCCAAAAATCGCCGCTGGCCAGTCGATCGCCGCCGCCGCGGCGACTCAGCAGGCGACGGCCGTCGCGCTCCGCATCGATCCGCCCGATAGCATCGCGATCGACGGCGTCCTCGACGAGGCGGCATGGGAGCGCGCCGAGCCGATTGGAAACTTCACGCAGTCTGAGCCGAAGAACGGCGACCACGAGACCGAACGCACCGAGATCCGGATCCTCTTCAGCGAGGACCACCTCTACATCGGCGCCCAGTTCTTCGACTCCGAGCCCGCGAGGATGCTCGGCAACCAGATGGTGCGTGATGGCGGACTCGGCTCCGACGACCGGTTCATGTGGGTGCTCGATCCGCTCAACGACCGGCGGAGCGGCTACTTCTTCGAGATCAATCCTGCCGGCGCGATGGGCGACGCGCAGCTGGTACCGGCGTCGGGCGGCATCGGCGGTGTCGCGCAGAACCGCGCCTGGAATGGCATCTGGCTGGCGCGCGTGCGCCGCCACGATCAGGGATGGACCGTCGAGGTCGAGATCCCGTTCCGTACGCTCAACTTCGATCCCGAGGCGGCCGAATGGGGCGCCAACTTCCAGCGTACGGTGCGACGCAAGAACGAGGAGGATTACTGGACCGGTTGGGCGCGTAACCAGGGGTTGTACAGCCTGGTGTCGTCCGGCCGCATCGTTGGCCTCAGCAACGTCAGCCAGGGTCACGGGCTCGACATCAAGCCCTACGTCCTCGGCAACTACCTGAACGAGCCTGGCCGGCAATCGTCGAATATCTTCAAGGGCACCGAAGGCTTGGACCTGTTCTACAACCTGACGCCGCAGTTGCGCGCCAACGTCACCATCAACACCGACTTCGCCCAGACCGAAGTTGACGATCGCCAGGTCAACCTGACGCGCTTCCCGCTGTTCTTTCCCGAAAAGCGCGACTTCTTTCTCGAGAGCGCCGGCAACTTCGACTTCTCGCGCGAATCGCAGCAGGACATGACGGCGTTCTTCTCGCGCCGAATCGGACTCGACGAGCGCGGACAGCCGCAAGACATCGACTACGGCATCAAGATGGCGGGAACGGCGGCCGGTCTCAACCTGGGCGTGATGCAGGTGCGCACCGGCGACCAGCCAGGAACGCCTGGCGACGACTTCACCATCGTGCGACCCAAACGCCAGTTCTTCAGGCAGTCGTACGCCGGGATGATCTATACGCGCCGCGCCGCTCACGCCTCGGGTATCGCCGATCGTCAGACCATCGGCGCCGACTTCGAGCTCGCGACCTCGCGCTTCCGCGGATCGCAGAACCTGCAGGTGAATGGCTACTTCGTCAAGACGCCCGACGGCACCGGCCGGGGTGACGACGCCGGGTTCGGGGTTCGCGTGCTTTATCCCAATGACCTCTGGAGCGGACGGCTGATCGTCAAGGAGTTCCAGAAGAACTTCGATCCGGCGATCGGGTTCCGCCAGCGTGCGGACAATCGCGAGTACGGGGCGCGCCTGAAGTTCGCGCCGCGCCCGAGAAACAGCCGGGTCGTGCGGCAGGCGGGAGCCGAGGTATGGCTCGACTGGTTCAGCGACACGCGTGGCCGGTGGACGGATAAGAACGACCAGTACATCTTCGACGTCGATTTCCAGTCAGGCGACGGGGCCAGCTTCACCATCAACCAGCTCTACGAGAACCTCCAGGAGCCTTTTCGCATCGCCTCCGGCGTGACGCTGCCGACGGGCGTCGACTACGACTTCCGCCGCTACACGCTCCGCGCCGACACGACGACGCGGCGGGCGGTGGCGTTCACGGCGAACTTGAGCTTCGGCTCGTTCTTTTCCGGTCATCGCCGCGACCTGGGGGGTTCGATCTCGCTGCGGCCGCGGCGTGGCATCCTGCTGCAGCTGAACGCGAACTTCAACCGCGTCGAGCTGCTCGAAGGCAGTTTTTCCACCCGGCTGCTGCGGGCGACGATCAACACGCAGTTCAATCCGTTCGTCTCGATCTCGAACAACATCCAGTTCGATTCGGTCAGTCGCTTCCTCGGCTGGCAGTCCCGGTTCCGGTGGATTACGAAACCGGGCAACGACATCTACTTCGTCTGGATGACCAACTGGATCGAAACCGAGGACCGGTTCGCGACACTCGACCGTAACGGCGCCATCAAACTGCTATACACATATCGCCTCTGACGGAAGTTCAACCGGCCTCCACGACATCTCCGGCCAAACTCCCTTCCCGCTGCGGCCGACGTTCGATTGCCGCCGAGAGCACGTTATTACCTGTCAGACCCTCACGAGGTCATCACGGGATGTGCAAGGAGGCCTGAAGATCATGCCAAGTAAGACATTCGCCATCACCAACTACGTCGTGAACACCGGCTACAAGAACACCGCAAGCTGGGGCGGGATCACTATTCAAATCCAGGGACATCTCACCTGTCACGGAGCTGACGGCTCGCGCTTCATCGTTTATGGCCTGCACCCATCAAGCCCCGTCCCTCCGGCCCCGGTCTACAATGTTCCCGGGAACGTCGGCGCGATTTTCGTCCCGTTCGACGATCTCCATCATTACGTGGACGTCGTCAGGAACGAGAAGCCGGTGTACGCCCACCTCAACTCCGATCAGCCGAATTGGATGAGCCTCGCCACCAGCAACGAGCCTGTTGGTGAGCAGGAAGGCGTCTAGCTTCAAGCCGAACGACGATTCAGGGAGAGCGGAGCTTGAGGCTGGCTGGCTCCGCTCTCGCTGAGCAGCGGTTTGCCGCGGCGTGGCCGTGACCGGGGCCTGGACGCGTTGACAATATTCGACGGGCTATGCAGTATTCCTACTCGCGTCCTACCCAATAAATTCATTCCGGAGGGCCTCGTGAGAAAGCTCGTCGTCCTTTTCATCGTCATCGCCGCCGCGCTGCCGCTTCTGGCGCAGGGGGGCGGCAACCAGGGTGGAAGCCTGGGCGAGGTGAATGCCCTGGGCCAGAGTGTGCGGCGGCCGCCCCCGCCGAGCGATCCGGCACCGAGACTGCCGAACGGGCAGGTTGATCTCAATGGACTGTGGGTCGGCGGCGCCGCCGTCGGCGACATGGAACGCGACGGCGGGTTGAAGCCGGGTGAAGTGCCGATTCTGCCGGCCGCCAAGGCGCTGCGCGATTCGCGCAAGGAGCCCGACGACCCGTATCTCTACTGCATGCCGCAGGGTGTGGTGCGCGGGCAGCCCTACCCGTGGCGTTTCGTCCAGAACTACACGCACAAGGCGCCGACGCACATCTTCAAGCTCGAGGAGGGGAATATCCACAGCTTCCGTCAGATCTTTATGGACGGCCGGAAGCATCCTGCGGAGCTGGATCCGAGCTGGTTCGGCCACTCGATCGGATCGTTCGAGGGCGACTCGCTCGTCGTCGACACCGTCGGCTTCAACGACAAGTTCTGGTTCGATCGCCGCGGCCATCCGCACACCGAGCAGCTGCACACCATCGAACGGTTCACGCGCAAGGACATGGGTCACATGGACATTAAGGTGACCGTGGACGACCCGGGCGCATATTCGAAGCCGTTCACGCTCTCGTTCGCCGCGCGCCTGAGCAACCCGGGCGACGAGCTGATGGAGTACATCTGCCAGGAGAACAACCAATACGGGATCGCCGGCGGCGCGCAGAACGAATTCGTTCAGCCTGGCAATTAGAAGTGACACGCTGACCGTGGATTGCTCTACTTCCGCCTGCTGATCTGCAGGGATGTGGAGCGATCCACCGACATGATGCCCGAACCGTCGCGAGCGCCGTCGGCTGTCGCAACGGAGCACTCCCTCGGCCCGTACCACTACTGGGCCTTCATCAGCTACAGCCATAAAGACGAGGCATTCGCCAAGCGGCTGCAGGCCTACCTCGAGACCTACCGCGTTCCCAAAGCGATCGTTGGGCGGCCGTTGCGGGGCGAGCGGATTCCCCCGCGGCTCTTCCCGGTGTTCCGCGACCGCGACGAACTGCCCGGAGCCTCAGATCTGGGCGCGAAGCTCCGCAAAGAGCTGCAACGCTCGCGCTATCTCATCGTCGTCTGTTCCGCCAACTCGGTCGGGTCCCAATGGGTGGACGAAGAGATCCGATACTTCCAGGCGCTCGACCGTGCCGACCGTGTACTCTGCATCATCAGCGACGACCGCCGCGGCGATGGCAACATCGAGGCGGCAGCTGAATATTTCCCACCGGCGTTGCGACTGGCGGTCGAAGCGGACGAACCACTGGATCCGGACCTGGTCCAGCCGATTGCCGCCGATGCCCGGCCCACCGGAGACGGCTGGAAGCACGCACGGCTGAAGCTGGTTGCCGGCATCCTCGGCGTCGATTTCGACGAACTTCGCAATCGTGAACGGCGCCGCCAACGGATCCGGCGGGGCCAGCTCGCGGTGCTGACGGCGCTCATCGCGTGTGCCGCCACGTTCATGTACGTGTTCCTGGCCGACGCGGGTGCCCCGCTCCCGGGTGCCGAGGCGATACGGCGGCTGCTCGATCGCTACGAGATCGCCTGGTCTCGTCCCGTGTACGGCACGTCAGACGTACAGGCCACTGCCGTCAGGCTGCGGAGTGCGCTTGTGGATGAGCTGCTGGACCGATGGCGTCAGCGCGCATGGCATTTTCCGGTGTTCGACGTCACCAGCACGTCAAAGACGCTGCTCGACGTATGGCTGGCGTCGCAGTCGGCCACCGGCGCGCTTCGCCCGGGCACGGCAGCCACACGGCAGTCGGCCGCGGACATGACGGCGATTTTCGGCGGAGCCTTCCTTCCGGGTGTCCCGATAGAAACGGGCGGCCAACTGCGCGGCTGGCGGATCGGCCATTACCTGCCGTCGGGCAACCAGATTATCGGCTCCGGGACTGCAAGCGGCGCCGGGTTCTGGCTTACTGCGGGATTGGCGGTAACGCTCGCACGTGACGACCTGGTCTCTGAGACCGAACGCCTCGGCGCCCTCGCGCGGCTTGCGCAGGCGCAGGCAGTCGTCGACACTTACTACGGGAACGACGGCGGCTGGAACTTCTTCCCGGACCAGTTCGAGCCCGAGGCGCACAGCACATACGCTTCCCTGCTCGCCCTGCTTGCCCTGCTCGAAACCCGCGCCGCGGGACTCCCGTGGAACGGGAGCCTCGAGAAGCGTGACATGCTGCTGCAGTCGACAGCAGGCTGGCTGATCGCTCGCTTTGATGAGCGATCCAACCCGCGTGGATGGCGCGGTTCCCCGACGGATACCGGTATCCCTGTCGACGGGCTGACGCTGCAGGCCTATGCCGAGCTTCTGCGGGCCGAGGCGGAGGCGGGTATCCAGCTTCCCGACGGCATCGTGGACGCGATCGCCGTTCAGGTTCCGGCGCTCGTGGAGCGTCCGGCCGACTATCCGATCGTCAACAAGACCTACTTCCGTCCCTATCGAAGGGCCGACGGCCTGGTGATGGACGGACAGGAGTCCATGTACTACGCGTGGCATCCATGGGCGATTGAGATGTCGTCGTGGTGGATTCGGCGGCTCGAGCGCAATCGGGCGCCGCGCGAGCAGCTGGTTACGGCCCGTCGCGCGCTGGGCCACCTGGTGGTGGACCTTGGAGACGAGATTGTGGAGGGCATGCTCGACGGAGTCGCCTACCCGATCGCCGAAACTGCGTACACGCTGGCAATCGTCGAGTCGCCCTGACAGTTCATCGACAGACGGCGACAATTCGCAGGTAGCCAATGAGCCCGCACTCGGCCGCGCGCAGGGCACTTCGCCAGGCGCGCCGCTCGAGTGCCGGGACATCCGTAGCGCTGGCCGTCCGATCGAGGCGCGTGAAGTACCTGACCAGGACAGCCGTGTGATCGCGCTGAACCTTCACGGCTGCCCCAACCGACCCCAGGATGTCCGCCCACTCGCGGCGCGAGACGAGCGTCACGTGCCAGTCGCGCTCGAGCCCGCGGACCAGACGGCGTTCCGCGGTATTGCGCGGCTGGCGCTTGAGGTAGACGTCCTCCAGCGCGATCCGTCCGCCGGACCGCAGCGCAGCGCGCCAGCGGTTCACAAACCGGGTCTTGTCGACGACATGATCCCAGGCGCCCTGCCCCCACAGGACGTCATAGCATGACGCCGGAACCTGCACCCGCAGCATGTCGGCTCTCTTCAGGCGCACCAGGCGCGTCAGGCCGACCAGCGCCGTGAGGCGATTCCCTTCGCGCACGCGCTGACGGCTGATGTCGATGCCGTCGACGCGACATCCGAAGCGATCGGCCAGCAGCCTGGCGGAACCACCCAATCCGCACCCGAGATCCAGCACGACGTCGTCCTTGTCGATTCCCGCCGCGCCGGCCAACCCGAAAACCATGCGGCTGCCGCCGACGTGATTCTGGTCGGTGATATCGGTGGCGCGATCCTCGGCCAGATCCAGCGGCGTCAGCGAGCGCGGGTCCTTCCCGCGCGCCGCCACTCTCGCCAGGATGGGGCGCTCGCGAACAGGATGATTCAGGTAGAGCCGTTCGAGGACTCGTCGTGAATTTTCGCGCAATGGATCCGGGGTCATCGGTACACCCCGCCCGCGGGTCAGACCTGGGGTCAGACCGGGGTCAGACCGAGACGGGTCAGACCACGGTCTGACCCAAGGGTGACCTGATGACCCCAGGGGTGACCCTGACAAAGAACGAATAGCCGTGCAGGACTGACCTGTTCGTGACGATAAACCAGTCCACGAGGCCGCCGGAGGGCCCGGCCGCCGGCACGGCGCCGGGAACCCGGCATTGAACGTGGGGGCGAGGCTTATGTGGAAGCGCGATCAGGTTGTGAAACCAGTAAACGGACAGCAGGCACCGCCGGCGATGGCAACTTATGAGCCGCCACCGTCAGTGGCGCCGCCGGCGCCGGCGCCGGCACCCGCAATCAGTCAGATGGGGAGGGATCTCGTGAACATCGGAAAATCAGTCGTAATCAAAGGCGAGTTGAACGGGAGCGAAGACCTCACCATCGAAGGGCGCGTTGAAGGCACGATCGACCTGCGGGAGAACGTGCTGACCATCGGCCCGAACGGGAAGATCAAGGCGCAGGTGTTTGCCAAATCGGTCATCGTGCTGGGCTCGGTGACAGGCAACATCACGGCGTCGGAGAAAATCGACATCCGTGACGGCGGCATCGTCGAGGGCGATCTCGTCTCGCCTCGCGTGGGCATCTCCGAAGGCGCTCACTTCCGCGGCACGGTCGATATGCAGAAGAAGGCGCAGCCCGGGCAGCGGCCGGGCAACGCACAGGACAAGCCGTCTCAGCCCTCGGACGTGATGGCGAAGCGGCAAGACGCACCGGCGGTACCCGCTGTCGCACATTAACGGACCCGAGCCCCCCACTCGCCTCCGCTTTCGGTGCGACGAACAGAAACCCCAGCCACGGCTGGGGTTTCGTTTATTGAGGCATCAGCTTGCATCCCCGGATCCCTCAATGATGGGATAGCGCTTCACCTCCCCTTTCCAGAGAAAGGCTGTTCGGCCGGGCGGGTGCAGCCTGGGTGACATGCCTATGCCCGACCTCGCCGAACTCTGATCGGGGTCGGACCGAGGGTCAGACCATTGGTCTGACCCCAAGTCTGACCCTTGGTCTGACCCTACAACGTTTTTAGGTAGGCGAGCAGCGCGCCCACGGGCGATCGGAGGAGGCGCGCTTCGATCTCCATGCGGTCGCCGGCGGGATCCAGTCCCGACGTGTCGGGACAGAGATTCGACCCGTACGTATGCCCGGTGTTGGCCTTGCTGGGCACGGCCGTGTCGTAATCCTTGATCAGGATCGAGTCATTCGGGCCGTAGCGCGCGGCCGGACGCACCAGCCATTCGAACCCGACCAGCCCTTCGTCATAGTGCAGGTTGCCGCGCAGGAACCGGCGGGGACGAGTCTCGGGACACACGAGCTGACCGAGCGTCGGCACCGATCCGTTGTGCAGGTAAGGCGCCTGCGCCCAGATGCCGTGCAGCATGTCGGCCTTGTATCCGTTCGTGCCCTCCACCACGCGCCGGGGCGTGTCGCGGAAGTACTCGTCGAGCCGCGCCTGCCAATCACCCTCGGGCACGCACCAGTTGGCCCCGGGCTGACCCTTGTTGTTCAAGCCGTAGATGGCGCACGCTTCGCTGACCAGCGCCGTCAGCCCGTAGCGTGACACGCTGGTATTTACGCGCGTCCGATTGGCATCCACGCCGAGCTTGGCTGCCGGATAGATCGTCTGGTTGCTCGGCGTGTGACAGGTCGCGCACTGCTGCCTGAAGATCGCCTTCCCCTCGCGCGCCCGCGCGAGATCCACGCTCGCGAACGGGTACGGCGGCGCCGGCAGATTGTCGATGAACGGATTGAGCGGCTCGTGTATCCGCACGTTGACCATGCGTGGATCGCCCGTCGCCGACGCGCCTGACGCGAGGGTACGGGACGACGCGCCCTGGTTGCCGTCCCAGTTCGCGTGGTAGCGCTGGCTCGCCCAGTTCACGCTCTTGATGTCAACCGGCGCCGGAACCGGCGGCGCCCATGCCGGAATGTTCTTGAAGATCCGCTCGCCGGCGACTTTCGCGTCGGTGACTGGTTCAGTCAGGCCGGGCACATCGGCGGGCAGTCCGTTCGCCCTCGAGAACCCGGTAAAGATCGGACTCTTCGGGTTGTCGCGGCGCACGAACTCGAGAAAGCTGTCGTCCGGCCGGCGCGTGTGGATCGCGACCAGTCCCGACGCGATGCCGAACGCGTCCATCTGCCCCGGGCGATCCTCGAGCACATCTGGCAGCGGCTGCTTGTAGCCGTTGTTCTTCGCGACGACGTAGTAGATGAAGTGGGTTTTCACGCCCACCGCAATCAGGTCCTGCATCACGCTCGGAAATTCATCGGCGATCGCGAGCGCCTGTATTTTCCCGCGCGCAATCTGTGCAGGAGCGGACCCGTACAGCGTTTCCGGCCGCTGCCGCGCCTTGTCCAGCATCTCGGCATACAACGCGCGGATCGCCGCGGTATTCGGCCTGATGTTGGCCGGATTCACCGGCGTGGTGGAATTTACGTCGAAGCCGGACTCGACCAGCGCCGCCGCGGTCAGCATCAACAGCTTCGAG
The DNA here is from genome assembly GCA_963750995.1 of uncultured Acidobacteriota bacterium. Classification (GTDB taxonomy): domain Bacteria; phylum Acidobacteriota; class Vicinamibacteria; order Vicinamibacterales; family UBA2999; genus CAVVST01. Next base: position 127,484 of record CAVVST010000003.1, read on the forward strand.
TCGTACTGCCCCTCGATTTCCGTGTTGGGCATCCCGGGCAGGAACTTCATCTTCCCATCCGCCACCACGCGCCCGACATGACACGCCGAGCACGACAGGAAGACTCGATCCATCGTTCCCGGACTGCCGAAGCCCGGACGATCCCGCTCCCAGTTCTCCTCGGAGCCGGATGCGCGCAGCTTCGCGACGAGCAGGCTGGTGTTCTGGAACGTGCGCCGCGCGAGCAGCCGGCCGTTGTAGACCTGCGTCTCGGCCGCAGACAACGGCTCGAACGAGCGGGGGTTCTCGAAAGCGAAACCATTCGGCAGCGGCGACTGGCGTTCCGAAGGCGGGCGCGCTACCCCGTCTACGTAATCGATCTGATCTGGTCCCACGCCCAGGTGATCGAGCGTCCACCGCGATGCCGGTGATCCGCCAGGCACCGGGACGATCGCCTCCCGCTTCCAGATCCGCGCAATCGTCCGGAGCGTCGGGTTTGCATGGTTGGGATCGAGGTCGAGGAGCGTCTTGAACAACACGAACGGCACCCCGTTGAATCCAACCGGGTTGTTGCGGAACCAGCTCCAGGCCAGTTGCGGGTTCTGGCCGGTGCGGAATCCGTACTGCTCGGCCCTGGCAGGATCGGTGTCGTTCAAGTACTGCTCGATCGCCTGCTCGCGCTTCGCGGCTTCGGCCGTCCAGTCGGTGACCTCCTGGCCATCGACCCACGACACGATCTGATCGCTCGAGTCGTCGGCCGGCGGGGCCACGACTGCCCCGCCGAGGGTTCGCGGAACGTCGCGCGACTCGGCGGGCGAACTCTCGGTGCCGCGCGAACACGCGCAGGCCGCGACGGTCAACAGGACTATGCAGACAATGGAGCGGATGCGATCCGTCATGATGGCACTCGATGAAATGATTGAGTCGGAGGGCGACTCATCCTCCGCTCCCGGATTGCCGATGTCAAGCGTGAACGGCGCACGCGGCATCACGCGTAATGACTTAACGACGTTATCGGCTCCGCCGAACAGTCCGCCAGTCTGCCGACAAACGTGTGGTATCAGAGCTGGGTTGACAGGACTCCCACCATCCCGACCTGCACCATCGCTCGGTAGGGGCGCCGCAGCGTGCCCGTACGGATCCGGTTGCGCCAGTACTGCACGGCGTCGGCTCGGAACCACCCGGTCTTGCGCAACACTTCTTCGCCGAGGAGCCGGTCCACGCACGCCGGCGCGCCGCGCGTGCCGGATTCAAAGAAGCTCTCCATCGGCGCACGGAACATGAACTTGCGCCGCCACGCGATGTCGCGCGGCAGGTAGCGTTCAGCCAGGAGCCGGAGCACATACTTGTCCCGCAATCCGCGTAGCTTCCAGCGCGGGTGGAGCGCCGCCGGAAGCGGAAGACGTCTTCGTCGAGAAACGGATAGCGGGTCTCGACTGACGAATGCATCGCCGGACGATCCCCCTTCAGGCTGATGAGGTGTCCCGGCAGGTGAATGCGCAACGCCCAGTACGCACTCTGGTTCACCCCGGTCAACGACACCAACGACGAGATAGTGGCCGGGCTGAAGCGCCTGGACGCCCTTGAAGCAGGTTGATGGCCCAGGCACCGCGAAAAAATGGAACACCTGGTCGATGCCCTTCAGATCCGGTCTCGCCTGCACCACGCCGGATGCGAGCAGCGCCTTGATCTCGGAGCCGAAGAGAAGCCAGTCGCCATCGGCGGACGTCTGGCGCGTCCAGAACAGCGGGCAGATGCCGAATCAGTCGCGGGCGAGCACCAGCCGATGACGCCGGCGATCGTAGATGGCCAGCGCAAACTGCCCGCGCAGCGACTCGAACATCCCCTCCTGCCGGTCTTCCCAGAGATGTGGAATCAGCCGTCATCGTCCGGGCCTCGATGACGGATGGCGTCCGCCATCGATCTGAGTGTTCCGGCAGACACCGGCCTCCGGCCGGAGAGATCCGCGATTCCCGCAATGCCGCACATGTGAAGGCGCCGGCCAGATTATCCTGTATGCTCTTTTCGCGTTCGCGTCTTCGCCTTGTGCGTCGCGCGCCCGTGAATGCGATTCCACCATGCGACTCTCGGTTGAGTACATCAGTGAGACGACTACATCACGGGCGCTCGCCGCACCGGATCCGGCCGTCCCGGATCTCCGCTTCCTCACGCAGGACGTCGGGGCGGCGTTGCGCTCGTTTTTCGACACCATCCGTCGCATCGAAGCCGACAACCCGGTCGAGATCGCGCGACTGCAGGAACTCGGCGGCAAGGCGCGTCTCGCTCCGCTCGACGACGCGGACGCACGCGAGCTTCAGTCACTCAAGCTGAAGGCGCTGCGGCAGGGCCGGGCGGTGGGCGCGGTCATCGGCTTCTTTCTCAAGTTCAAGCCTTTTCCGATGCTGGAGGAGATCCGCCGGCAGGGCGCCGCTTTTCAGCCGCCATTCGGTCCCGTGCTCGTCGTCGGCGGCGCGGCGGTCCGCGACGTGCTCGAGCGCGACCAGGAGTTCACCGTCGAACCCTACGGGGTCGAGATGATGAAGGTGATGTCGCCGGCGTACAACGGCGGCTTCAATACCTTCATTCTCAGCACCGACGACAACGCGCGGTACGAGCCGGACAAGCGCCTGCTGTCGGCGGTGTGCAACCGGGGCGACGCCGACACGATTACCCAGCTGATTCACGAGGACTGCGTTCGCAGGGTGAACGTGGCGGTGACGGCGGCGCGGGAGAATGGATCGTCCACGATCGATGTCGTGCCGGCCCTCGCCCGCTACGTGCCCGTCACACTTGGGCACAAGTACCTTGGCGTGCCGGTGATGCCGCAGGCGGGCTCGTTCGAGCTGAGCCCCGAGATGCTGACGTACTACGGAACCGCGGTAGACGATCAGCCTGACACCGCGTTGAAGGCCGGGGACGGAGTCATCCCTGACGAGCAGCAGCTGTACCTCTGGATCAAGGCGGCGTTTCAGCACTTCTTCAACAACGTGCAGAAGGATCCCGCCGTACAGGTGCGCGGCACACGGGCCTGCCGGCAGCTCCTGTCTTACCTGTTGCGCGAAATCGGCATTCAGCGCCAGCGACTGACCGCCGGACAGCCGGTTGACGACACGATGCTGACTCGGCTCGTCCAATTTCAATTGGGTCGTTCATCACCGAGCGTCGCACGCCCGCCCGACCTCGATCCCCGGTTAGTCAGCGACCTGCGCATCGCTGAACACGTGATGGGGACCATTGTCGGCGCGGTGGCCGGTCAGGAAGAGGCAACCTGCCGGGTCATCGATTCACTCATCCGGCTGCAGGAGGGGGAGTATCGAACCACCGGGCCCGAAGGCTACCGCTACGGCAGCTTCGATGAAGCGGCGCGCCTGGCCCGCAATGTTCTCAGCGGCACGAACGTGAAGGAAAGCCGGGCCGAGCTGCACAAGTATTTCCTCGAAGCCCTTCGCCTGCGGCCGCAGGGCGAGGTGCTCCTCCGGAAGTGCGCGCGAGACGGCGCACAGATCGCGGGCGGCCGGCCGCTCGCGGCGGGGACGATCGTGTTCGCCTCCCACGGGTCGGCCATGAGGGACGTGCCCGAGCCCGACGCATTCATCCTGGACCGCCCGCGCGAGCACTACCTGCACTACGGCTGGAACCGCCACACCTGCCTCGGGCAGCACGTCTCAGCCGTCGTCATCGTCGAGTCGATGGTGGCACTGCTCGGACTGCAGGAGCTGCGGCGCCCGGAGCCTCGAGCGGGCGACTCGTCGTTTCCGTTCGAGCGACGCTTCGGTCACCTCCAGCTTGATGATCAGAACCTCTACGCCACCACGTTCTCCCTGCAGTTCGATTGAGGCCGGCACCAGCCACCACCCATGAAAGACGTCCTGGTCACTGGCGTAAGCAGCTTCCTTGGCTACCATGTCGCCCGGCAGCTGAACGAACAGGGCATCCAGCCGCGTGTGCTGGAACTGCCTGAGAGCAATCTCGATCCGTTGAAGAAGCTCGGCGTCCGCCGGTGCGAGGGGCACCTCGGCGACGCCCGAGCGGTTGACGCCGCGTGTGCCGGCGTCGCCACGATCATTCACATGGCGTTCAAGGTGAGTGTCGGCGGCGGGGCGAAGCAGCTCGAGGAGATGCGACGGATCAACATTGAAGGCACGAATCAGCTGCTGGAGACGGCGGCGGCGAAGGGGGTGACGCGCGCTGTCGTGGCGAGCAGCGCGCTCGCCGTGGGGGTCAATCGTCGGCCCGAGCCGCTCGACGAAACGGCCAATTGGGCGGACCACGCCTTCAACCTTCCGTACGCGACATTGCGCCGGCAGGCGGAACAGGAGGCGCTCGCCAGGACGCGTCCCGGGTTTGCCGTCGTCGCTGTCAGTCCCGCCTTTACGTTCGGCCCGGACGATCCGGTCGGTGCTCCGGCGAACAAGCTGCTGAAGTCGCTGATCAACGGCAAGCTGCGCTTTACGTTACCCGTGGGGTTTGGCTGCCTGGATGTACGGGACTTCGCACAGGGGGCGATACTGGCTGCCGAACGCGGACGTCCCGGGCAGCGGTATCTCCTCAGCGGCCACAACGTCACGGCGAACCAGTTGCTCCAGGAGGCAGCGGCGCTCGCCGGCGTTCGCGCGCCTCGATTCGAACCGCCGCGGGCGCTGCTCTACGCACTGGTCGGCGCGGTGGAGATCTTCAGCGCGCTGACGGGGAAAGCACCGCCATTGACCCGGGATGTGCTGCAGGTGATCGGGCGCTATGCGTGGTACGACACGTCCCGCGCCAGAACCGAACTTGGGTGGCAGCCGCGGCCGCTCAAACAGACGCTCGAGGACACCATTCGCTGGCTGCGCACCCAGGCCTGACCAGCTTCCGCGAAGGGCTTCGCGCGATTCGTGGACGTGGCGCCTCCCGAGACCCAGGCGCCCGACGCCGTCACGCCGCCGACGCTGACGCGAAAGGTCACTCCGGATTATCCAGACATTGCCCGCGCCGCGGACCTGGAGGGAGACGTGCTCCTCCAGGCAATCGTAGGGGTCGACGGACGGATCAGCAACGTTCAGGTGTTGCGTGCAGTCCACCCGTCCTGGACGACGCGGCACGAAAAGCTGTCTTGCAATACGAGTACGCGCCGGCCCGGCGAAACGAGATCCCCGAGCCGGCGATGGTGCGCATCACAGTCTCGTTCACGCTTCGCTGAATCCCCTCAATCCACACCGATCTGAGACCGAACAATGTTCGGTCAACGCGAGCTCCTGCGTTTGATAAGCCAGGGAAGAGAAATTGGTCTCAACCGGGTGCAAGGAGTTACGCATGAAGACGATCATTTCAACGGTGTGTCGGGGCCTGGTGGTGATGGGCGGTGCGCTGCTCATCTCGCTGCCGTCGGCGGCGTTCGCGCAGGCGCAATCGGTCTGCGGGCCCGAAGTGAAAGAAGACGTGGCGGCGGCGGTGGCGAGCCTGGAGGGCGCCGCTGAAGCGGAAAAACTGTCCGCGGAAAAGGAGATCTATGCCAAGTATCAGTTCTGCGCGCAGGATGCCCAACTGGTGCCGTCGTCCTTCTTCGTCGCCGCACGCGAGTGCGGAGCGAGCGTCTCGAACCTCGGCAGTCTCTTCTACGAGGAGATGAGCTGCGCCGGCTACGACTCACAACGCCGACAATTCGCCGCGCCGGTGAAGATCAAGCAGACGTTCGGCTTCGGCGGCGCGCCGCTGCCGGGCAGCCGTGAGCACGTGCTGCACTGTGTCGCCGACGCCAGCGGCACGCTGGTGCCGGTCGGGCACGACAGCGTGCACCTGGCAAATGCGGTTGGCAATCAGACCCCGACGTGGCAGTTCGCGGTGATCGTCAACGCCAACGAGAACCTGCAGACGATCTACCCGATGAACGGTGCGACACGACGGGCCCGCTCGATCCTGTCGTGGGCCCTGACGCCAACCAACTGCAACTACACCCCGATCTGGGGGAACGCGCTGAACTACCGTATCCGCCTCGATCAATGAGCGTCCAGCCGGGGGAAGCCGAGCCGGTTTCCCCCTCTTCCACGCCGGCTGGCGCTTTATCACCTCGTCCTTTTTCCGTGCGCGGCTACTCTTTTCGGATAAATCGACGCGGCAAACGCGAAGTCTCTGCGGTTGATGTCTTTGCCCCCCGCGATCGCCTTGCCGTTCTTCATGATCGCGCCAGGCAGCTGGTAGCACATGATCGAGATCGGATCCGATTCGGTGGTGCCCATGATCGACTTCTGGGCGAGTGGCGTCAGCACCTGCTCGCGCACTTCCCGCGGCGTCCAGCCTTCGGTGCGATCGAAATAAGCGATCGCCTTGCGGGGATCGATGCGCTGCACCAGCTCGCGGCGCATGTGTTCGTGATCGAATCCGAGCGTGTGGCCTGCCTCGTGGCGGACAACGCGGCGAAATTCGGCATCCAACATGCGCATCGTAAAGCCTTCAAGGTTCAGCGTCGGCTCGTCGTCATCGACCTCGAGAATCTCGGTGCCGACGTAGGACCAGTAGCCTGCGACATCGTCTGGACGGTCGAGGCGGGCGATGCGCACCTGGCCGGTGCCGCGTGTTTCCGTAAACACCACGTTCGCGGTCTTGTTCCAGGCGTTCATGTGCCGCAGGATCCGCGCCCGCAGGTCCCGTGGCGGCGAATCGAGGAACTGCACCGTCAGCCGGACACCCGAGGACGGCCAGCGCCGGCCGACGACGACAGCGAGCCGCGGCTGACCGCCGCGGCGGCCGATTGGAGTCCGCGCCACGACGCGATGCTCGGCGGCGTTGGCAGGATTGATGTCAACCGACCGCCGTGCGGCCGCTTCGCGGCGGCCCACCGGCAATGCCTTCGTCCTGCACACAATCAACGGCATCGGCGCGCCTCCACGATACGCGGTACGCGACGGCTGTCAAGCGCTGCCTGACGCGTTACGATTGTGTCCGGAAGGAGCACCCCATGGAGACCGTGATTGCGCAGCTGCTCACACAGTTCGAGAACGGTACGCTCACCCGCCGCCAGCTCATTCAGGGTCTCGCCGCGGCGGCGCTCGCGGCAGGCGGCGTGACGGCCGCGGCCCAGGGCGGCACCTTCCGGACAACCAATCTGGATCATCTCTCCTATGACGTCACCGACTACCGGCGCACGCGCGACTTCTATGCCGGCCTCATGGGTATGACGATCGCCAACGATAACGGCAAGGACGCGTGCGAGCTGCATTTCGGCGACGCACGCGGCGTTGGCGTACGGGATCGGACGATGATGAGCATCAGGACCAGGCCGGCGGCGCGTGTCGATCACATCGCGTTCAGAATCGACGACTGGGACACCGATCGCGTCAGGACGGAACTCGAGCGACGAGGCCTCAAGGGTCAACTCGCTCGAGGAGGGGCGCTGGACACGCCGAACTACGTCAGCCTGACGGTGCCGGATCCGGACGGCCTCGGCGTGCAGATCAGCGGGATCGACGCCCGCTAGTCAGGCCGAACGGTCGAACGCGCTCGCAGCCCCGTCAGAATTTGTCATTACGTACGTGCAGATCCGCGTGACGGATCTGGCACATCACCACGCACGACTCCGTGTCGCATGGCGGCGCGTTCCGGCCGCGAATGGGCCATCTGGATTCCCAGCCGGAGAACCCTGGAACACGTACCCACCGCCAAGACCCGATCTTGAACATGGCAGCGTCGTTGCCGCAGCACCGCGAAATGAGCGCACCGGTTCGGACGTTCGCTGTTACGGCCCTCATGGTCGCCACCTGGTCGCAGGTGCCGCGTGCCGCCCAGTCGTCGGCCGACACCACCGCGCCGTCAATCCGCATCACGTCGCCGGCGGCAGGCGCGAACGTCTCGCGGAATGTGAACATTACGGCCGCCGCGTCCGACGCAGCCGGTGTCAGATCGGTCACGTTCACGGTTGATGGCACCGTGATCGGTACCGACACGAAGGCGCCATACAGCGTGCGCTGGAACGCAAAGGACGCGGGCGACGGATCGCATACGCTTCGAGCGGAGGCGCGCGACGCCGCAGGGAACGTTGGCACCTCGGCGCCCGTGACGGTGATCGTCGGGTCGGACGCTGCGGCGGCCGACGCGACCGCGCCGACGGTGAGCATCACGTCGCCGGCTGGCGGCGCACAGGTCGCCGGAACCGTGGCGGTCACGGCTTCAGCGTCAGATGCGGTCGGGGTCATATCGGTCAGGTTCTTCGTCGATGGGACCGTTATCGGCACGGCCACGTCGGCGCCCTACAGCGCCAGCTGGAATACCAGCGGCGTCGCTGCCGGGTCATACACACTTCGCGCGGAAGCGCGCGACGCGGCCGGAAACATCGGCACATCGGCGACCGTGAGCGTGAATGTCGCGCCTCCGCCAGACACGACCGCGCCGGCGGTGAGCATCACCGCGCCGGCGGGCGGCGCACAGGTCACAGGAACGGTGGCAGTGACGGCAACCGCGTCAGACGCGGTCGGGGTCACGTCGGTCACGTTCTTCGTCGATGCGGCCGCGATTGGCTCCGACACGTCATCGCCCTACAGCGTCAACTGGAATACGAGCGGCGTGGCCGCAGGATCGCACACGCTTCGCGCCGAGGCGCGCGACGCCGCCGGGAACGTCGGCGGGTCGGCGACCGTCACGGTGACGATCGCCGCGGCGAACCGGCCCCCGCTGGTGACCTTGACGGCGCCGACGAGCGGCAGCAATTTTGTGGCGCCGGCGGTGATTACGCTCACCGCGAATGCGTCGGATCCCGATGGAACGGTGTCGCGGGTAGATTTCTACGACGGTTCCACGCAGATCGGATCCGACAGCACGAGCCCGTTCAGCATCAACTGGACAGCCAGCGCCGCCCGCGCTTATGTGTTCGGTGCAGTCGCGGTGGACAACCAGGGGGCGACCGCGGCCGCTCCGTCGGTCAGCGTGACCGTCACGAGTCCGAGCCGCCCGTCGACCGCCATCTTCGAGCCTTCGGCCGACAATGCCAGCGTCACCCACTACGTCCTCGACGTGTTCCTGGGCGGCAGTAATCCGTCAACCGCCACGCCGGTGGCGACTCAGGATCTCGGGAAGCCGGCGGTGGTGAGCGGTGAAATGACGGCTGATATCGCGCGAACCACGGCTCTGCTGCCGCCGGCAACCTACGTGGCGACGGTCACCGCCGTGACCCCGACGGCCAGCGCCCGCAGCGCGGCGTCGCCGCCATTTGTCATTGCCTCGAGCACCGCGCTCACCATACTCACCACGCTCACCACGCCCACCACGAGCGGCGGCGCTCTTGACCGCGCCGGGTCCACGGCGAGTGACTCGCAGGGCAGGATCTGGGTCACGAATGCATCGACGAGCCTGGTGACGGCGTTCGACGCGACGACCGGTGATGTACTGGCCACGATTCCTGTCGGCCTCAGCCCGGCCGGGATCGCGGTGCCGAACGGAGTCGGAAAGGTCTACGTGGCCGACGAGGGCAGCGACACCGTGTCGGTCATCTCGAAAGCCACGATGACCCTGGCGGGGACCATAGCGCTGCCGCCTCCCTCCGGGCGAAGGCCCCATCACATCAGCGCCAGCCCGGACGGCCGATTCGTCTACGTCGGCGAATTCGGCGCCAACGTTGTCGACGTGATTGATACGGCCACCGACCAGATATCGGCAAGGTTCAGCACCGGCTGGCCTGGCAGCAAGACGCAGGTCGTCGTACCGGATCCGGCCGGCTCGGTTGTGTATGCGGTGAACAGTGCGTTGGCTCCTGCGACAAGTACGCTCGTCGCGCTGAACGCGGAAACCGGCCGCTGGCTGTGGTACCTGCCGCTTCCCGGCGAACCGAGCGACTTCGTCGTCGCGCCTGATGGGCGCACCGGCATCCTCGCACAGCGGGCCGACGACCGCATTGACGTGATCGACCTCGAACAGCATGCCGTCATCAGGCAGATCGAGCTTGCCAGCGAAAGGCGCATGGGCGGTCTTCAGGTCACCCTCGATGGCAATCTCGTCCTGATCGCGTCGAGCGCAATGCCGGCGCAATTGGAACTGGTGGAGATGGCGACGATGGCAAGGCTCCCGCCGGTCTCGCTTGCAGCCGCAGCGACGGGCGCCGCGCTGCCGGCGCAATCCTTGTCGTACATCCCGATTGCGTCGAACGACGACCTTACAGCTGGTGTCGTCGCCGTCGACGCTGCATCCCGTACAGTTGTCCGGCGATTCCGGCTCCCGGGTGGCGGTTCGCCTTACGAAGTCGTCTTCGATCCTCGCTAGGTTCAGCGGCGGCGCGAAACACGGTCACGACCGCGCGCAGACGATCGTGCCGTTCAGCGACGCGCCCGGCTGCTACGACTAGCCGAAATGCTGGTCGTCGGCGGACGGACCGTAGATTCCGGGCACCGGCATGCCGTTGAGCCGCGCGTACACGGTCAGCTGGGCGCGATGGTGCGCGAGGTGGCTGAACGTGTCGGCGAGCACGACATGGCGCGGCTGGTTCATGACGACATTACCCTTGAACAGCAGCTTCCAGTTGGTCGTCAACAAGTACTCATCGGTGGTCCCGGCGAGCGCCGCCCGCCCATCCTGCACCGCTTTGTCGAGCGTGCCGACAAGGCCTTCGAACGTCGGCTGCTGAAACTGCCCCTGACCCTGCGGCGGACTGAGCTCCAGTTCGTCCTTGTTGATGACGAGCGCAATCCACGACGGCATCGTCGCCACCAGCCCTGCCAGGCGCAGCAGGGGCATCGACTTGGGATGGGGCGTCCAGTCGTCTTTGTCCTTTGGAACGTTTTCCAGGGCACGGCGGGTGCGCACCGCCTCCCGGTCAAGCTGATCGAGAAGGAGTTGAGTCAGTTTCATAGCGTCAGTTTATCCGCTGGCTTGTCCGCCTGATCTTCGCCTCCAGAATCGGCGCCAGCGCCATCGCGTATGCAGGATCGATCCGACGGGTGCCTGCATCGGCAAACTCCACATCCATCTCAGCGGTCCAGACGCCGAGTCCTTGCATCGCCCACGTGAAGCGGCAGACCTCCACGCTGTTTACATGCATGACGTACCGGAAATAGCCTTTCCGTGTTTCTACTTCCTGCACCTGCGCCAGCGGCCGGCGAAAACGGTCGAGCACGTGCCAGTCGCCGCCGTCACGCTCGAGGATACCGACAACGCCCCCGGACGGATCGCCCACTTCATACGACGTCTTCAAGGACCACACACCGCCGGCGGGCCGAACCGTCAACAGCGAACGGCCATCAGACGCGCGGCGCAGGACGCGGTCATGGCCGGAGAAGAAGAAGCCAGAGTCGCCCGGCCTCGCCGGGATCGGCGTGATGTCGTAATCGAGGTCTCCGATCCGGAAGGCAGCCACGATCCAGTGCGTCCGAAGCCGAATTCGATACTCGGACGCGTTGAAGACCGCGGCGAGCGTCGAAGATTCGACCGCAGATGCAGCGGGCGCCATGCCGGCAAAAACAACCGCGTCCATGGTCGACGCCGGGGAGCCGGGAATACTCTCGGGCTCGCGCTCGAGCAAGGAAGGCTGTCGGTACGACAGCGCCAGCGCGGCGAGCACGTAGCCACCAAGGATCCACTGAAACCGGTACAAGAGCGTCGAGGCAAAGACGTTCTGCGGCGTGACCGCATCGGTGATTGTCGCCGCGACCGTGGCGTCAGGACCTGACGCCGCCAGCGCAATTACTCGTGCGACGAGGCTTTGAATCTGCGGCAGGGCGAGCGTGCTTCCGGCCACGAGCCCGACCTGCAGCAGCACGCCAGTACCGAAGCAGGCGCACTGCCACCGGCGGCCGTGTCACCGCAACGCCGATCGCCGTCTCGACGAAGAGCCCGATGATCAGCGCCGCAATGAACGGCGGCGCACTCACCATGGTCGCGGGAATGATCCACAAGCCGCTCGGATCCCTCTCTCCGGCGGTGAGCTGGTCGATGAGCTGAGCGCTTTCACCCCACCAGGCACGGAGCGTCGGCACCTGCCAGAGGGACGCGATCGCCAGGCCGGCGATCAACAGCGAAATGCCCGGGGTGGAATCTGCTTCCGCCGGTGATGACGCAGAGCGGATCACGTCTCGTCGTGCCGGCAACAGCATGAGGGCGATCGCGCCCGCGGTCAGAAAGGCGAAACCAATACTGAGCGCCGTCTCCCGGATTGGCTGTATCCACTCGATCCAGTCCGGCGGCGGCCGCATCACGAACACAACCGCGACGAGGGCGGCGAGACCCGCCGCGATCATGAGAAAGACGACGAGGCGGACGGCCAGGTGCGTCTGAATGGCGAGCAACCGGCGCATACAGGAGATGTCGGCCCCACGGAGCCGGACCTGCACTCACCGGATCCACTCACCTGTCGCACGCCTGCGAAGGCCGAACGCGACCGCCGCGAGCCCTGCCAGAACAGTCGCAGAAAGGATTGCCGCTACAGGTCCACTGAACGGCGGCGGCCCAGGGAGAGCGGGAAATGGGGGGTGCCGTCCATCGCCGGCGAGGACCAGGCCGGCCCATACGGCCGCTGGGCGCCCGGAGTCGATTGCGTCCAGTCGTGCGCGCCGCAACGCTGTGGCGGCGCCCACTCCGACTGCCAGTGCACGATAGAACCGATCCATCACGAACGCCGCGTCGTCGTCGCGCAGGGGCCAGCGCGTAGCGACCACCCCGCTGGCGCCCCCGGCGAAGAAGGCGCGGGCAAGGCTCAGAGGGCCCTCGCCAGACAGGAGGAAGCCGGTCGCTGAGTCGCACGCGGATAGTACGACCAGTCGTCCGCCAAAATCGAGCGCGGCGATCTCCGGCGGCCGCAGCCGACCGTCTTCCGCCGCGCTGCCCGGTGTGAGAAAGACGGCCGATCGGTCTGGAAATGCGTCGTCGGCCCTGGCGTGCGCGGCGAGGTGCAGGACAGCGAACCGCCCGAGTGGCGCCTGCTTGAGGAAATCCTCGGATGCCGCGTCGCCCTCGCGGACCTGGCTTGCGTCGAGCCGGAGTGTCCACGCGATCGCCCGTGCTTCACGCCGTGCCCAGGGAAGCGCCCCGAGCAGCGCGTCACCTCCGGGGCCGCGCGCCAACTCGGGATCGGCAAACACAAGGGCGGCATCGGCTGCCGGCACGACCGATGCGTGGCGCAAGTGCAACCAGAGCGTGGCCGATGGTACCGTCGCGATCTCGAACCGCTCCGCCAGTCGCGGCTGATCGCGAGCCGGCCTCAACACTTCGAACGGGAGCCGATGCAACTCGCCGTCGGAGACAATCACCAGCCGCTGCACCTGCGATGGCAGCTCAGCCACGGCCGGACCCAGCAGCGATCGACCCAGACCATCCGCCGCTGGCTCCCACCGCTCGACTGGCGTATTGCGATCGCGGAGCAGGCCGACGAGTGCCGCCACGCGTGTATCGAGATCGCTGCTCGCAGTAATCCGATGGAGGCGTACGGCACTCCGGGTCACGACCACGAGCCAGGCGCCCCCACCAAAGTCGCCGTACACGTCCTCCCAGGGGGCTATGGAATACCACAACAACGCCTCGGTCTCGTCCAGCGCCTGCTGGACTGTATCGAGGGACGCAAACGGCAGTGACGAGGGCAGCGCACTCGTGGAGCTTGTCCGGGGATTCCCGGTCTGCTGGAACCCTGAGCGCGTGAGATGCTCGAGCAGTTCACGTGCGCGGAGACGCTCACCGACGTCGAATGCCTCCGGCAGCCTCGGCGTCTTCGCGTCCAGCAGCCGACCGGCGAGCCAGTAGTAATCCCGCGTCCAATTGCTGAACAGCGCTGCTCGACTGTCCTCGTCCTGCTGACGCGCCCGCAGTCGTTCGATGGCGTCGAGCGCCTGCAACGAGGCGCCGATCGCGTCGTCCTCTTGCATCGTCTGCCACACCAGCCGCAGTCGCGCCTGCCAGGCATAGACGAGCCGGAGACCGTCGGGATTGGCAGCCAGGGCGTCGATGGCTTCACGGCTCTCCCGATCCGCGCGCAACGGATCGCGGCGCGCGTCGATCAACGAACGCGTCCACAGGCAGCCTGCGCGCAGCTGCGGATAACCGAGCGTCTTCTCCAGCTCCAGACATCGATCGATATGACCGGCCGCCGCCTCGGGGTCCGACGTGCGAAGCAAATCGGCGAGCACACGATGGGTCGATCCGATCTGCGCCGGCCGCCGGAGGCGGCGCACCTCGTCGAGTACCTCGAGCGCCTGCGTCGTGAGCCGCTCCCTGGCGCCTGGCCTGGGATGCTGTTCGCTTTGCGTGAGGCGAGCGTTGAGCAGGTTGAACGCCACGGTGGCGGCGTCGAGCGTCGAGCCGTCCTCTTGCCGAAGCGCGCGGTGTCGTTCCAGCGCGTCGATGGCATCGTCGAGGCGTCCGAGGTACAAACTCGCGTTGGCGAGGTTCAGGAGAATCGAGCGGCGAAGCCCGATAGGGCCGTCGGGAAACGCGAACTGCTGCGCGCGCTGCAGAGTCCGATACGCTTGTCCCACATCCCCGCCGGCGCGCAGCTCGTGGCTGGCCTCGAGTACGGCCGCCCGGGCAAGCGGCAGGGGATGCCCCGAGGCTTGTGCCGCCTTGATCGCCTGCTGAACCTGCCGGTCAGCCGCGGCGAAATCGCCGCGCCGCTGGTAGAGGTTCCGAAGATTGTGCCGGGCGAGCACTTCGCCTTCAGCATCCCGCACTCGTGCAAAGCCGCCCGCCGCGATTTCGTAGAGCGCGAGCGCTCGCCCTTCGTCTTCTTCAATCACGCTCAAGGCGAGAAACAGCGTCGGCCACGGCTGTTCCGCCCGTCCAGCCCCCAGACGCTCCAGCGTCGCACGCGCCTCGGGAAGCCTGTCATGGCGCATTCCTGCGGTATATAGGCAGTTCAAGCGCTGCTGCGTCCACGCTTCGCCAATCGGCGGGGCGCACTCGTCCATCGGCGAGACAGCGGACAGCTGCAGCGCTACGATGAAGCCAACACCCGCGCCACCCATCGACCCGTCACTGCCGCGCGGCGACCGTGCTGACCATGCCAGGGGGCGGGCAATAGGGCGAGACCCCTTCCCTGTCGTCGGGCGGCGCGCAAGAGATGCGCTCCTCGACGGCGAATGACCCGAGGTCGACACTCTCCAGCACGATGATCGGCAGGGATTTCCTGCCCGTCTTTTCGAAGATCAGGATCGACGCACGCAGCCGGACGCTCCGCTCGGTCATGTCCAGCGGCAACCTCACATGGACAGGTTGACCTCGTTGCAGCGTGCCCTCGTCTTTGAAGATGGCCCGGTCCGTCTCGTCGAAAAACGTCACGCGCACGGTGGATAGGGCGCCCGACGGGGCGAGCTCAGTAACGGTTACATCTGCGGAGTGGTTCGCGCCGGTGATGTAGGTGAGAAAACCGGTCTGGATCAGATAGCCGGGTACACCGAAGCCGTCGTCAGTACATCAGTCTGAGCTCCGCTCGACGATGCGGCGAGCATCCAGATCACGACGCCGCCAAGGGCTACCCGATGGTTCGTTATCGACCGCATGAATTTCTGTGTCCACATGACTCCACTGCTCCTTCCGTCACTCCACCTGACTGTTGAACGTGAGCGACACCACAGCCGGAGTGCCGCGGACCCTTGCCTCGACCTGCCAGAGAATCCGACCCCTCGCCGGAATCTTTCCTAAAACGTCCTCGCGCAGCCGGTATTCGGGCTCGACGAGATCGCCGGTCTCATCGAGAAGCTCCAGTTCGGACGTCAGCACGCGCACGCGATACCTGGCGCCCTCGAGCTCGGTCCATCGCAGTACCGGTTCCGCTCTCGACAGCGGCACATCGTCCGGCACCAGCGACGCGATACTGCGCGGCTCGCCGCCCCGGAAGACCGGGGCCTCGGATCGCCATGGCAGGATCAACCAGGCTGCGCCAACGACGAGGAACAACATGGCGGCGATCGACATCCACTTCCACGGCAGCACGGATACGCCTCTCGGCTCCTCGGGCCCGAGTTCGCGCGCGAGTCGCCACGCCGCCGCCGCCTGAGGATTGCGAATCAGCTCGTCGACGACGGCACGTCGTTCCTCCGGAGGCATGTCGCCATGGAGTGCCGAGAACAGCCGACCGGTATCGGCGTCCGGCCAACCGGGTTCGTCGGCCAGACGCGCCAGCGCCTCTCGAAGGCGCCCGACGTCAGAAGGCTCCGGCGCGGTCATGGCATGTGTCCTTTCGCCATCAGGCATTGCCGCAGATCCGCAAGCCCGCGGTAGACGAGATTCTCCGTTCGCTTGGGCGCCCATCCGAGAAGCCGCGCGGCATCCGGGACGGAATGCCCCTGCAGGTAGAGCATGACTGCCTGCCGGCGGTCGCGCGTCATCGACAGCAGGCACGCTCTGACCGCCACGCCCAGCTCGCGACGGCAAGCGTCCTGTTCCGGATCGCCGTGCGCCCGTGGCTGGACGATGCCGCCGTGGCTTTCCTCTGACTCGTCCACCTCGAGCGCCACTTCGCGGCGTCGTTGTCGCCGACGGATCTCATCGACCAGCGCGCTGTGCGCCACCCGATACAGATAGAACGACGAGAGGGGCCGATTTCCCTCACCGGCGCCAGATATCGCCATCACTTTGATCAGAGCGGCTTGTACGAGGTCCTCGGCGTGATCACTCAACCATCGCGGGCACTGGCGGCGGACCGCTCGCGCGAGAGCTTCCCGCAACGTCGTCCAGCGCGCCTCGCTAATCGCTGCAGCGCTCGGGTTGTCATGGGTCGTATCCGGGTTTTGACCGGACACGCTGGGAAGGGTGGCGCGAAGCGCCTCTGAGCCTTTCACTTGACCTATCAACGCCGTGGCGCCCTTCGACCGAACACTGCCAGGCGGCGTGAGTCATGGACGAGTTCGACTGAGGGGAATCGCCCGCTGCCGGCGTTCTGACTGCCAGAGCGGAATCACCGCCATCAACTTGGAGGACAAGGCATGACACGCCGGACACAATTCAGTGCTGGTGCAGCCGTCAAGACGATCTGCGCCACGCTCTTCACGCTCGCCCTGTCGTCGAGCCCTGCTTTCGCGGAGTATCGGGCCTGGTTCGCGCCGTGGGACTACATCGGCGACTTCCAGCCTGGGGACATCTCGGAGGACTTCAGCGAAATGACCCCACCAGATGAGGCCTGCGGACTGCGCATCAGCTCTCCCAGCTATTACGCATGGACGAACGATGTCGACGGCATCGTTGCGTCACATGATCTGTACCAGGACGTGATCATCTGGATCGACAATCCTGGCGCGGACTGCACGGAGTCGTTCTCGGTCACCAAGGCTGACATGAGCGCGAGCTACTCGCCCCCGGGTGGCGGTGCGGTCTCGATGGAGATCCACACCAATTACGGCGCGTACTGGGTGAACAAGAACGGCTACTACCTGTATACGTGCGGCGGCGGTGAGAAGTGCGTCGGCGCCGACGACTTCACGATACCGCCCCAGGACGCCTGGTCGACGCTGACGGCATCGGCGTTCGCGGACGTGAGCGGTTCGACCATCGATCCCCGGCGGCAGTTTCGCACCTTCAGCGCGGTTGCCGACCTGGCGCTGCGGGTGGGACAGCTGCGGACGCAGCTGCAGAATCGAGTCGCGACCCGTCGCCGCACGCCGCTCGGCGGCCTGGAGCTATCGGTGCGGGGTCTCGAAGACGCGGCGACCAAAACACTCGCGGCCGCGCGCACCGCAGCCGACACGTGCGCGTCGCTCGTTCAGGAGGGGTTCTACGTCGAGTCGTTTGCCGCGTGCACCAAGGCCGGCCGCGGCGTCGAAGAGAGCGATTCGCTCATGCGCGCAGCCTGGTTCCTTTATCACCCCCCATCACTGCAAACCACGGCGGTGCGTTAACCCGAGTCGATCGCGGCGGCGCTTCTGGGACCGTATGTGTCCAGGGGCGACGGCCCCTCTCCTGCCCGCGGGAGAGGGGCCGTACCGTTCATCAGCTCCCTTCCAATTCCGGGTCAGAGGCATTCGCTTCCGACGCCCGTCGCTGATGAGGGAATATGCGCGCCAGGGTCGTTTCTACCGGTGAGTCGAGCGACATCACGTCGATCGAAGAAAACCGCATACGCGGCAGGAGAACACAATGGTAGACACGCGCATCGTTCGTAACATTCGTTCACGAAGTCTCGGCATCGCCGGGGCGCTGGCCCTCGTCCTCACGAGCGTGACCGGCGCTGAAGCACAGCAGATCCAGACGTTTCCCGGCTCGTTGTGCCAGGCGTCCGGTTCGACGCAGGACCTGTATTACTCGGGAGTGAGCGTCGCAAACCGCGGCAACAGCACGAAGAGCGCGGTGTGCCCGATCGTGCGGGGCAACGGCCTCGAGGCATGGCTGGAGATTGTCGTCTCGGTCCGGGACCGGCATTCAACGCTCAACGTCACGTGCGTCGCCCAGGCGCGCAATGCCATGGGAACAGCGGGCACGGGATGGTCCGAGACGCAGTCGACGGCGGGTGAAGGGGAACAGACGCTGTTCTTCGGCGCACCCGGAGTCGGCCTGCCGGACGTTGGGCCGTATGTCGTCGTCTGTTCGCTTCCTCCGATGGAGGAGGTGAACCAGCCGTCGTACATCGCGTCGTACTCAATCACCGAACCCTAGCGTGTTGAGGAGAGGGAGGCGTGGTCGTCCTCCCTCTCCCGACGTCTTCGCTCGGCGCGGGCTCCTCTTTGAGGCGGGGCAGTATACTCACCGGGTTCAGACCGACGCTTCATCGTGCGAGATGGCAAAGATCTTCATCAGCTACCGCCGCGACGACTCGCCAGGCTATGCCGGGCGTCTGTTCGATGGCTTGCAACAACAGTTCGGCCACGGGAACGTGTTCATCGACGTCGATACGCTTCAACCGGGGGACGACTTCACAATCGCCATCCAGCAGACGTTGAGTGACTGCGATGCGGTGATGGCGGTGATCGGCCCGCGATGGCTGGCCGCCAAGGATGACCAGGGTCGAATGCGGCTCGAGGACGAGAACGACTTCGTACGGCTCGAGATCGCGACGGCACTGGAGCGGCAGGTTCGAACGATTCCGGTTCTCGTCGAACGGGCGACCATGCCGCGACAGCAGGATCTTCCCGCGCCGCTGAAGCCACTGGCGCGGCTACAAGCTATCGAGTTGAGTGACACGCGGTGGGACTACGACGTATCGAAGGTCGTTGACGCTCTCAAGCGTGCGCTGCAGCGGAACATGCCAGAGCAGAGCGCGGGCAGCGAGCCGGCGCCCGTGGCGATCCGCGCAGGCGCACGACGCTGGCGGTCTGTCTATGGAGTCGGCGCAGGCGCACTCGTGCTCGCCCTCGGCCTGACCCTGTTCTTCGGCAGAAACGGCGGCGACAACGGCTCGGAGAACTCGGTACTCGAACCAGCTACCCCGGCCGCATCACCTGCGGCACCAGCGCCGGAGCCCGTGAATCCCGATACCTGCCAGCAAGGGTACGTGTGGCGGGAGGCATTCCCGGGCGATACGACATGTGTCACCGTGCAGAGCCGCGCCCAGGCCGCGGAAGACAACGCGAACGCGGAGAGCCGGCGCAACCCGGCCGATCGCAGCTACGGTCCCAATACCTGCCGAGAGGGATTCGTGTGGCGGGAGGCGCAAAACGGCGACGTCGTATGCGTGACACCGGAAATCCGCGAGCAGATACGAGTCGAGAATGCACTGGCGCCTTCGCGGCGCATAGTCCAGTAATCTGCGGCGCAGAGGCAGCCGGCGGAATGACGCGTGCGGCTATCACGCTGCTGATCGGGACGACTGTCGTGGCGCTCCTGCTGCGCGGTGAACAGGTCGAGCGACGCCGCCTCTGTCGCGCTCGCGCGCTCGACGAGAGGCGCTTCGCCGGTGACGGTGATCTGTTCGGAGATGGCCCAGACTTCGAGCATGAAGTCGAGCACCAGCGACTGCTGCATGCCGATCCGGAATCCCTTTCGCTCTTCCGTCTTGAATCCGGGAAGGGAGACACGGACGGTGTACGTGCCGGGCAGCACGCTCGCGAGCGCATAC
Source organism: uncultured Acidobacteriota bacterium (assembly GCA_963750995.1). Taxonomy (GTDB): domain Bacteria; phylum Acidobacteriota; class Vicinamibacteria; order Vicinamibacterales; family UBA2999; genus CAVVST01. Next base: position 147,390 of record CAVVST010000003.1, read on the forward strand.
TCGCCGACCTCGTTGGTCATCGCCGAGCACTCGGCGTTGGTGTCTTCGTTGACGAGGGTCACTTCCGCGCCGGGGATCACGCCTTGCGGATCCCGCACCGCGCCGCGCAGCGCCCCCGGGTAGGTTTGCGCGCTGACGCCGGCGATCGTGGCGGCAACGCAGACGACAACGACAAGTACCGACCGCAGCTGTCTACTGCTCGATGTCATGAGTTCCCTCTTCGATGAATGCGAGGACGTCGAGGCACTGAAGGCGGCGGCGGGGCCGGAAACGCGAAACGAGACGGGTCGAACTTGGAGAGATCGCGCGTCTGAGCGCGGCTGCTCGCGTCAGAGCAAGGCGTGCGCCATGCGATCGTTCAGATCACAATCGAGCGGGGCGAGAGGAAAATCGCGGGAAACTGCGCGTGGACGAGACGCTTACCGCCGCGCCACGCGGAGGACCAGGCGCGACGACTTTGTCTGAAACGCCATGGCCTGGGATCGTTTTTGTCAGAACGGGATCGGACGATCTTCGAGGACGCGGTGCATCCTGGCGGCTTCGACCAGAGAGAATTTCCAGTCCGCCGCGCGAGTCAGGAGCGCATCGGGCCAGTCGGCGCGCATCAATCCCACCTCGCCGTGATACCCGCTCCCGAGCAACAGGTGACCGACCTCGTGCGCCATCACCAGGCCGAGGAGCGTCCCGGGCTCGACGCCGACACGTCCGGCCGCCTGGTCGATCCGATCGGAAAACACCGTGGCCAGCCAGCCGCGATTGGTTTCGTGGACGACGTAGGTCAGGCCGTAGGCGTCGGGATGGAGGCTGACGTTGAACGCCGGTGCCTTGATGACGCGAACGACGACTTCGGACGGCCTCAGCGATTCCTGGCAGGGATCGGCGGCAACGCCAGGCAGGACGTCGCGTCCGCAGTGACGGAACTGCACGCCGAGACCCGTCTCGCGGAGGATTGATTCGGCCGCGCGCCGGGCAACCAGCAGCTCCGCGGCTGGAATGCGCGATGAATTGTAGAGACGGACAGTCAAGTCCGCAGGCGCGTCCGCGCCCGCGCGGGCCGTCAACGCGGGTCCCGCCAGGGCCATCGTCACGAGGAACGCCGTGAGCGTTTTCATCGCGAGTCGCACAAAAGCGTATCACCGTCGCGAAAACGCCGACGAGGATGTACGTTTTCTCGACCAACCGGAAAACGGCAGACGCTTTTGTCGGATCACGGAATCCAGCACCCGGTTACAGTCCGGAGCGCCGAAATCGTCTCCGCACCAGGATTCACCGCGTCCCGTTCTGCGGCACGTCGGTACATCACTTGCTGCCGCCAGTCGGCCATGTTTCTTCCTGCTGGACAGTGTGTGCAGCGGCGGCTCGCCGCGCGTGTGCTCGCCACCGCGCTGGCCATCATGGCCGCCGCAAGCGCGGTCGTCAGCGCCGGCGATGCATTGAGCGATTTCACGCAGACATGGCATGGCCGCCGCGTGCTCGTCAGGAGCCCGCTCTATTCCGTTCTGTACGACGAAGTCGGGCGGCTGGGCATGCATTACCGCGGCAAGCTGGCGGGGCTGACGGTCGTCACCCACGCGGGCCAGCACTACGAGTTCGATGGACCAGGCTCAGACGAAGATATCGCCGAGACGACGCCGCACGAGGTGATGAACCAGATGTCCGCCCGCTTTCACCGTTCGTCGCACCTCGAGCTGAGCAGCGTGAAGACGATCACGCCTCGAGTGCTGCGTCAGTTCGATCCGGGCGTGGCGCTGATTGTGGACTCGGTGAAAGTCGAACGGAACCGGATCAGGTTCGAGTTCATCCAGTCTGGCGGCGAGAAAGATGAATTCGCCACCAGCCTGACGATCGAATGGCCGGCGCCGCTCTCGAAGGAATTTCGCGAGCGCGAGGCGATTGAGGGCATGCTCCGGCGATTCGTCGATCCCGCCTGAAGCGTTCCGGCGGTCCGGCCTGCCACCCACCACTTCGAGCCGCACTCGGGTGCGGCCGGCATCGAGGAAGCCAAGCGCTGCGGCCGCGGCTCGTGAGACGTCATTCATCATCAACTTGCGTGCCTATCCCCGCAGTCCCTGCAGCAGCGTGCCGAACCTCGACGGTGATGCCGGCAGCTCGCCGGTGAACTGGTATCGCTGCAGAGCCTCCTCACCCCAGAGGCGACCGACCGCGAGGAGGATCTGCACATCGGGCCGGACGGCGTCCGGCAGGTCTGTTCGCTCCATCAGCTCATTCAGTTGCGCATAGCTGGCCTTGCTGAGCGGCACGAGCTGCCGGCCCAGCCTCACGATCTGGTCCTGCACAGGCATCCTCTCGATCAGCAGCTCGAACAGCCGATCACGCCAGCGCGAGGAGAGGCGCGGAAATACCGAGCGGAACCAGACGGTGCCAAGGAGCTTTCTGAGCTCCGCCGCGTCGATCTGAATACCTCCGTCTGACCCGTTGCCGGCCAGCGCGAGCGCCGAAGCGTCCCCCCGATTGACCGCGAGGGCAAACTCCCAGAGGGTGGCAAATCCTGTTCGCGGGGCCGCACTGCTTGTCGCCGGTTCGTGCTCTGGTGATGAGGGTTCGGTCACCGGTGTTGACACCTGCGCAGTCACTGCCACTTCAGCCGGATGTTCGCTGATGTAAGCAGCGGGCGACTGCACGACGACGCGATCGTTGAATGGCCAGGCGATGTCGAGCGGAGGATGCGTGCCGGTGTGCTCCGCGAAGAGTGCCGTGATGCCCCAGGGCTTCGGCGTGTGAATTGCGCGCGCGTACAAGGGATTGTACGGTCCGTCGGCGCTGTCACTCGAGGCGAGGACGCCGAGCTTGCCCTTGATGCGCGCGTCGGCGACGTTCGACCAGTGGCCCTGGATGCAAATCAGAGAGGTGCCGGGCGGCAGGCCGAACGCGTCGTAGGGGTGCTCCCAGCAACCTCGTACCGCCTCGTCGATCTGCGCCTCAGTCGGATCCTGTCCGGCCGGCGGATCGATTTCCGAAAACCCGAGGCGCAGCCGGCCCGCGCCCGCGAACAACGTGGACAGATCCGACGGATCGACCTGCGACAGATCCTCGAGCACGTACAGCAGGCCACGCAGCCCCCGGGCGATCGGCAGGTTCATCCGCTCCCAGACCACGGACTGTGGCAGCGGACTGCGATCGACGTAGCCGCGGTCGTTGAGGATCTCGATCAGCCGGATCTGAGCCGCGTCAAAGCGCTCGACGATTTTCAAGGCGTGGTCGTAGCGGCGCTTCTCCACCTCATGCCGTTCGAACGACGGACGGACGAAGATGGGAATGACCAGTTTCTTCTGTGCGCGGGCCATCTCCGCGACCGGAAAGATCGTGCCGGCGCCGGTCCCTTTGCCGCCCGTGCCAATCAGGATCACGGCGGCATAGCGGCTGATCAGCGCTTCGACGTCGCGCTGCGACTCCTGCAGCGCCTCGCGCGCCACGAGTGGATCGTGCCGCGACCCCAGCCGCCTCGTGGTCTCCGCGCCGATCACCAGCCGTTCCTCGAGCGGGATGTCCATCAACGAAAACTCGTTCGTATCCAGGAACGTGGTCGCGACCGCCCGCCTGAGCCGCCTGGCGTACGCGGCGTCGGTCTTCTGAGCGACCAGTAAATCGCGCTGAAACATCGCCTTCAGCGAACGAAGAATATTTCCACCGCCGCCGCCAAGACCAAGAAGCAGTACAGTTCACGGGACACTCTCCTGTTGTTCGCGTACCTGGAATCGAAACGGGATGACCACCCAGTCGCCGTCCTGGTGCGGCGCGCCACTGACAAACGGCGGATGCCGCAGCGCCTGCAGCACGCGTTCGGTGTCGTAGGCGACGTTCTTCCGGTGGTCGGCGAGGTTCGGATAGCTTCTCGAGCCGGCGGGAGCCAGCAGCACCTGCACCTGGGCCTGGTGAGGCCTGAAACGCAGGCGGCTGCGAAGCGCGCGCGCGGGCGCGCGTGACTCGATCAGGGGCCGTTCGAACTCCCGCACAAAGGCCTCGCCGAACCGCGTCATCGCGTCGATGGCCGCTTGCCGGTGCTGGAGATAGCGATCGACGGCATATACGGCGAACGGCGCCAGCAGCATCAGGGTGGCCGCAAGCCACAGCGGATCGAGATCACTCATTGGCGTGCCCGCGGTGTCAGCCCGCTTGGCGACGACGGGCGCGCGCAGGACGCAGGCGCGCCAGCCGGGGTGGATGTGGTCGTATCGGGTCTTGGCGACGAACCCGGATCTCTCCGGATCGATGATCTGGAACCACGGCTGGTGCCTGGCGTCGGCGCTGCCGGTGATGCGCGCCGCCACGTAGGCGGCGGTGTCACCGGCCTCAATCGTGTAGCAGGTCCACTGCTGGGCCCACACCGGCGGCGAAGCGGCAAGAGCCGCCACCATCGCCAGGGTACAGAGCGTGACGACTCTCATGGCGTCGAGTCACACCTCATCCGTTATCGCGGCAGTCATCGGACGAAAGACACTGGAGGGCGCTGCGCCTTTCTCAATCCGCGTGCCAATCGGAAGTGACTGATCGACGGGAGGATCGGACGGGGATCCGCCGGGTGCGCGGACGAGATTCCGTGAGCGAGGTCATCTTGAATGTCCGCCCGAACACTCGGCAGTTTGTCGTTTACAATCCCAACGCGATACGAGGGCCTCGATGTTGACAAGAGACGTGAAGATGCGCGCGGTGACGATTGTCGTGTGTGCCGCCTGGATGTTGCTGGCAGGCCCGTTGTCGCGCGCCCAGGCGCCACCCACGTATCGGGTGGACCCGTTCTGGCCGAAACCGCTGCCGAACAAGTGGATCATGCAGCAGGTCCCAACGCTTGCCGTCGACAAGAACGATCACGTCTGGGTCTTCAACCGCTCTCGCGGTATCCGGCCGGACGAGAACGGCGCGTCAACCAACCCGCCGCGCACCGACTGCTGCATCGCCGGGCCATCGATTCTCGAGTTCGACACCGAGGGCACCCTGCTCCGGGCCTGGGGCGGCCCGGGGTACGTGCCGAACTGGCCGGGCGAACAGACGGTCAACGTCGATCGGGACGGAAACGTCTGGGTTTCCGGAACCGGCCGAGGCGACAGCATCCTGAAGTTCACGCCCGACGGGAAGCTGCTGATGGATTTCGGCCACCGCCCGCCTCCCGTGCCGGCGGGTCAGACTCCTCCGCCGCTGGTCGAGAACAACCAGCAGACCGACATCCTGGTCAGCGGCGTCGCCGGATTCGACTTCGACGAGGACGCGCGCGAGCTCTACGTCGCCGACACCGAGTTCATCAACAAGCGGATTCTCGTGTTCGACATGGATACCGGCGCGTTCAAGCGCGGCTGGGGCGGGAAGGGCGTGCCGCTGAGCGAGATCCCGAACGAGCGCGTGCCACCGTACGACACGAAAGGCCCTCCACCTGATATCAAGGAGTTCAGCGTTCTACACTGCATCCATCTTTCGGACGATGGACTGGTGTACGTGTGCGATCGCGGGAACAACAGGGTTCAGGTTTTCACGAAGCAGGGGAAGTTCGTCACGCAGTTCTGGATTCACACCTCGACGCCGGCTCGCGGTGCGGAGTGCGGCGGGCCGGGCAGCGACAAGTTCGGACCGTGCGGCACCGTGTTCAACCTGGCCTTCTCGCCGGCTCCGCAGCAGGACTTCGTGTTCGTGGCCGACGGCGCGAACAACAAGGTCTGGATCGTCAGCCGGAAATCGGGCGCCACCGTCGGCTCGATCGGTGACAACGGGCGCATGGCCGGGATGTTCCACTTCATCGACGCCATCGCCACCGATTCAAGGGGAAACATCTACACTGGCGAGGTGGAAACCGGCAAACGCATCCAGAAGTTCGTGCCGGTGAACCGGTAGCCGCCGGGCGCCGGCCGCTCGCGGCATCCCGACCTGACTGCTCCATAACGGAGCACACGCGCACATGCGTGCGCCTCCCCGAAAGTACGCACCCGATCGCTGAAGGCACGCGACGGGCAGACTTTCGGGCCTGATTCGTCAGCGAAGCTCCGGCAACGCGCGCCGATTTCGAGCGGCGGTTCATCGACTCGCAGGCAGGAGCGTTGCACTGCGAACGCTCCAATCAACCGATCCACCAAATATCGTGACCGCGCTGGGCCTGCGTCGGAGGATATATGACGCCGTTCTGGAACACGCTTCTCGTACTCACGTTCCTCCTCGAAGTGGTGCACGTCTTCGGCATTCCTGGGGAAACGCCCACCTACGCGCAAGGCGAGGAATTTCTCCGCACCCGCCAATTGAGCCGGCAGGAATCGGACCCGACCGTCGATCCCCACCGGACGTTTTTCATGATGGGGGAGAACGCGACCGTCTCCGATACGTTCCTGCTCAACTACACGAGAGACAAGGGCAGCACGCAGTACGGCATCAACATGGTGGCGCCTGATTTCATGTACGACCCGGCGTCGCGCAAGCTCTTGTTCAGGTCGGGAGTCGTACGAGAAGTCGATGACATCTCCGAGCTTCGGCTGGGCCGCGCTCCCGGCGGCTATCCCAACAGGATCGACTTCAACGCCGCGCTGTCGCCGTTCGCGATCATCGGCCAGGTCGGATTCGAGAGCTGGCAGGGCGGCCGCAGAGGGTACGGCGCCATCAAGGCAGCCGTCCAGGGCGCCGCCGCGGCCGATCCGAGATTGAACATGCTGTATCTCGCCACCGCCACCGGCCAATCCGGAAGAAGTCCGGACGGGAGCAGCGAGTACAAGGCTGACAAGCCCGTGCCGCACGTCGCGTTGTTTCCTGACGGCACCCTGGACATCGGCTACGGCACCGACCCGACTCAGCGGCCGCGGTTCACCACGAAAATCCGCGGCCACGTCATCGTCGACGGCGACATCTACGCCCAGCGCTGCATCGAGCTCCCGCCATCGACGCTCCGCGCGGAGATCAACCGGTAACACGCAGGAAGTCCCGACGGCGTAACATAGCGGCGATTTGATCGACGGTGACCAGCGGAGTGGCCTTCGCACAGAGTTCAGTTGAAACCGCGCGTCTGCTGCTGCGCATGCCGGAACTGGCGGATGCGGAAGCGCTGATGGGCATCTTCTGGGATCCGGAGGTGGTGGAGCAGAAACAGGTCACGCTCCGCGAACCGCCCGGCGGCCTCGACCGGGCGCTGAAGAACACCAACGCCATGCTCCGCCAGTGGCAGCTGCGCGGGTACGGGCAATGGTCCGTGATCGAGAAGGCGACAGGCCACGTGATCGGCTGCGTCGGTTTCTACCATCCGCAGGGAGCCTGGCCCGGGGTCGATCTTGGCTGGGTGTTTCAGAGGTCCCGGTGGGGACACGGCTTTGCCACCGAGGCCGCGACCGCCGCCCTCGGATGGATCTGGCAACATACCCCGGTCGACCGCGTCGTCAGCCTGATTGCACCCGATGACCATCGCTCGATTCGGGTTGCTACGAAAATCGGTGAACGTTTCGAGCGGGCCGACGTGGACCCCGTGCACGGGGAGCCGGTGCATGTTTACGCAATCGCGCGCCCGTGATTGTCCCGGCCGCGTCGCAGATCGTCGTGAACTGTGTTTAGTTTAGGATCGCCTGATGCCGGATCCGAACGGTGCCCGCGCGCCGGGGGCCGTGAAAAAGGGCGCGCACTACCCGCTCGGCGCGACGCTGACACCGAACGGCGTGAACTTCGCGGTGTATTCACGGCACGCCGAGGAGGTCTCCCTCGCACTGTTCGACACGTCCGACGGAACTGCAACCGACATCATCCGGCTCGAGCATCGCGACCGGTTCGTCTGGCATGCACACGTCGCCGGCGTCACGAGCGGCCAGCTCTACGGCTACACCGCGCGTGGGCCCTATCAGCCGCGGCAGGGATTGCGCTTCAACGATGACAAGCTGCTGCTCGATCCGTACGCGAAAGCGGTCACGGGGAAATTCCGCAACATCGACAACCTCCTCCTTCCCTACGATCCGTCCGCCGGCGAGCTGACGCCGGACCGGCGGCGCAACTGGCCGATCGTGCCCAAGGCCATCGTGATCGACGACCGGTTCGACTGGGACAGTGTGTCCTCCCCCGACCTTGGACTGGAGAAACTCGTCATCTACGAGGTTCACGTCAAGGGCTTTACCGCGCATCGTTCGTCCGGAGTCTCGCTCCCGGGGACGTATCTCGGCTTCATCGAGAAGATCCCCCACTTGACCCGCCTCGGCGTCAACGCGGTCGAGCTGCTTCCGGTGCATGAGTACTACGTCGATGATTTCCTGGTCGAGAAAGGCCGGACCAACTACTGGGGCTACAACTCGGTCGGGTTCTTCGCACCCGAGTTGAGCTACGGCACCGGCCGCTCGCCGGGCTGTCAGGTCACGGAGTTCAAGACGCTGGTGCGGGAGCTGCACAGGGCCGGGATCAAGGTGATCCTCGATGTGGTCTACAACCATACCGGCGAGGGCAACGAGATGGGCCCGAGCCTGAGCTTCCGGGGGATCGACAACCCGTCGTACTACGCCCTGGCCGGTCCCCACGACGCACCGCTTCGCTACTACATGAACTACACCGGCTGCGGTAACAGCCTGAATTTCGACAGCCCGCCGGTGATCAGGCTGGTCATGGATTCCCTACGCTACTGGGTGGACGTGATGCGTGTCGACGGCTTCCGGTTCGACCTGGCGTCGGTGCTCGGCCGCGGCGAGCAGGGGCACTTCCAATCGTCGGCCTCCTTTTTCGATGCGGTCGCGCAGGATCCCGTGCTCAATCGCGTCATCATGATTGCCGAGCCGTGGGACATCGGGACCTATCAGGTCGGCAACTTTCCCGTTGACTGGTCCGAGTGGAACGGACGATTCCGCGACACCATGCGCTGCTTCGCCAAGGGCGACACCGGGCAGGCAGCAGAAATGGGCCGTCGCCTGACCGGCTCGGCCGATCTCTACGGCGACGATGGGCGGTCGGCGTACAACAGCATCAACTTCATCACCTGCCACGACGGTTTCACCCTGCACGACCTGGTGTCGTACAACAACAAGCACAACGAACAGAACGGCGAGCACAACCAGGACGGTTCGAACGACAACAACTCGTGGAACTGCGGCGTCGAAGGCGACACCGACGACCCTGGCGTGCGGGCGCTCCGCCTGCAGATGATGAAGAACCATGCCTGTCACCTGCTCTTCGCATCAGGCACGCCGATGATCCTCGGAGGCGATGAGTTTGCCCGCACCCAGCACGGCAACAACAACGCCTACTGCCAGGACAACGACATCAGCTGGTTCGACTGGGACCTCGCGGCGAGCAACCACGATCTGCGTCACCTTCTTCCGCAAGGCAATCGCCTTCAGCCGCCGTTTCCCGGCGCTCCAGAACAGGCGATTCTTCCTCGGCGCGGATCTCGACGCCGACGGCGTGCCGGATCTCCTGTGGCAGGCGCCCGACGGCGGCGCCCCGGCCTGGCATGACCCCGGCCTGCGCACCATCTGCTGGCAGCTGGACGCGCGCGAGGATGGCTCCAGCCGCGGTGCGAGCCGTCTGTTCTTTGCCCTGAACGGCGATTTCGAGTCGCGGTGGGTCCGGCTGCCTGCGCTCGACCCGTCACTGAAATGGCACCGCGCCATCGACACCAGCCTGCCGAGCGGCCCCGACTTCGCGGATCGTGGAGCCGAGGTTCCGCTCCGTCCAGGCGACCACTACATCGTCAACTCCCGCAGCACCGTCGTCCTGCTCGCCCGGTGACCGCCGGTGTCGCAAAAGAGTCGCGTCAGCGAAGTTTCATTTCGCTGGAGGCGCAGGCGCTCCGGCGACGTTCGGCTGCAGTCCTATCCGCCATGTCAGGGGCACCGAGACCGGGTTGTAACAGATCGTGTCGTCGCAGGCCTGGTAGTCGAGCGTTCCCGTCAGCACCAGCTCGTTCACGCCGCTCAACCCTTTCCGCGCCTCGGCGGTGGCTTCAGGAATGGCGTCCACCATCAGCGTAAACGGCTTCTGGTAGGTGGCGACCCGCTCCTTGAGCGGGGCGAAATAGTAGGTCTCCGAAAGGGGGTACTTCGTCGGCTGCACGCGCACGTATGGCTGCGACGCGACGTTCAGCGCGACGACGCGATAGCCGGTGGCGCCGGGAGCATAGACATGCATCCCGGGTTTCGGCGTGACCGTAACGACGAGTGAAAACCGGGTCCCGAAGGCGACCTGGGGATCGCTGGCGTAGGAGGTCAACTCGAGGTGCTGCGTCGATGCCTGAGTCGCGGCCACCGGGGCGTCTCCGAGCCCCGTCCTCAGCAGGATGTTGGAGGTCGTATTGCGTTCCCAGTAGAAGTCCTCGAAGAATCTCGAGGTCACGCGGCTTTGCCGATCGACCATGAACGTTCCGGGGAACGGGATGCCGCGGTGGCGTTCCGCGGGCTCGCCGGCGGTGGCGAACATGCGGAGGTCGGCGAGAACGCGCGGGTCCTTCCCGTTTGGGCCGAGCGCCTCTTCGACGACGGTGTTCAGGATGCCGTAGCGCCTGATCGTCGCGGAACCGACGTCGGACAGCAGAGGGTAAGTGATGCCATGCCGCCGGCTGAATTCGGCGAGCACGTCGCGCGAGTCATAGCTGATCGCCGCCAGCCCGATACCCCTCGCCCGCAATTCATCGACCTGGCCCTGCAGCTCGACCAGCTGCGTGCGGCAGTAGGGTCACCAGTCGGCCGAGCGCAGGAAGACGAGCATCAGCCCGCGATCACCCATGAGCGATTGGAGCGTTCGGCCACGTCCGCCCTGGTCGGTGAGAGTGAAATCGGGAACGCGCTCGCCGACCTGGGGACCTTTCTTTGAGACGTCCACGCGCTCGCGCGCCGGCGCCTGCCCGGCCGTCGACGCCCAGGGAGTCCCCAGCATGGCGGCTGCAACGACGCAGCAGACAAGTCTCGAAGGTTTCATGGATGCTCCTGTCGCGAGATCAATGATAAACCCGACATTCCTCCCCTCGTCACCACCCTATGATGATGAATGCACTCCTCTCTTGACCTCATCCTGACGCTTACCGGGGGCCTTGCGGCCGCGCTGGCCGCCGGCTACCTGACCCATCGTCTCGGGCTTTCCCCGATCGTCGGATATCTCTTCGCCGGCATGCTGGTCGGCCCGAACACCCCTGGCTTCGTTGCCGATCAACCTCTCGCCGAACAACTCGCGGAGGTAGGAGTCATCCTCCTGATGTTCGGCATCGGGCTTCACTTTCATCTCGATGACTTGCTCGCGGTGTGGCGCATCGCCGTGCCCGGGGCGATCGTGCAGAGCGCGCTCGCGACCGCTCTCGGCGCCATCGTCGGTCACGCCTTTGGCTGGAGCTGGCCGGCGGGCATCATCTTCGGGATCGCCTTGTCGGTCGCGAGCACGGTGGTGCTCGTTCGCGTACTGTCCGACAACAACCACCTGCACACTCCCGCCGGGCATATCGCGGTCGGATGGCTCGTGGTCGAAGACCTTTTCACGGTCCTGGTACTTGTCCTCATGCCGGTGGTGTTCGGCGCGGCCACGGAGGGTTCAATACCCTCGGCGCTTGGCCTCGCGCTGGTCAAGGTGGTGGCGCTCGTCGTCATCGTCGCCACGCTTGGCGGACGCCTGCTGCCGTGGATCCTGAAGCACGTCGCGGCCACCCGGTCACGCGAGCTGTTTACCCTCGCGGTGCTCGTGGTCGCGCTCGGATTGGCGGTTGGGGCCGCGATGGTCTTCGGTGTCTCGATGGCACTCGGTGCATTCATGGCCGGGATGGTCGTCGGGCGATCGGAGTTCAGCGTGCGCGCGGCCTCTGATGCACTGCCGATGCGGGATGCGTTTGCGGTCCTGTTCTTCGTCTCGGTCGGCATACTGCTCGACCCCGCTCACCTGATCCGAGAACCGGCGCTCATCCTCGCCACCCTTGGCGTCGTGCTCGTGGCAAAGCCTCTGGCGGCGCTGGCGATTGCCGCGCTGATGCGGTATCCGCTGGAGACCGGCCTGTCGGTCGCCGTCGCGCTCGCGCAAATCGGCGAGTTCTCGTTCATCGTCGCGCGGCTGGGCAGCGACCTCGGGCTCCTCACGCCGGAGGCCACGAACACCGTCATCGCCGCCTCGATCGCCTCAATCATTCTCAATCCGATCCTCTACCGCGCGGTGCGTCCGGTGGTTCGATGGCGCGCACGCCGCATCGCCACGGATCGCGCCCACGCCGTCGCAAGATCACCTTCGCCACGCACGGCGCGGTTCAGCGCCGTCGTCGTCGGGCACGGACCCGTAGGCCGAACGGTGGCCCGGCTGCTACGAGAAAACGAGATCGAGCCGACGGTGATCGACCTCAATGTAGACACGGTCCGCAGCCTGACCTCGGAGGGCGTCCGAGCGGTGTACGGGAGACGCCAGCCACCCTGACACCCTCGCCACCGCCGGCGTGGCCGATGCCCGCAGCCTTGCTTTGACGGCCGCTGGTATGGAGGCCGCGTCCGAAACGATCCGTGTCGCCCGCGAATTGAACCCCGACGTCCAGATCCTGGCGCGTGGGGCCTCAATCCGCGAGCAGCTGGCGCTGCGGAAGGCCGGCGCTGACAAGGCATTCTCCGGCGAGGCAGAAGTCGCGTTGGCCTTTACCGAGGCGATTCTGCGGGATCTCGGGGCGACCTCGGAGCAGGTTGAACGCGAACGCGCGCGGGTCCATGCGGAGCTGGGGAAGGTGTAGCCGCCCCGGTGGCGCCCGGTTGGGCCGGGCGCCCGGTCGCCATTCGGCTACTGGAGTGCGGCATGCTCCCGTCGCGCGTCCTGCAACGGAGGCAGATCCGAATCAGCGTGCTTCCAGAGAATCAGGAAGTCTTCGTAGGCCTGGCGGGCGCCGGCAGTGTCGTTGCCGAGCGTCGCCGCGCGGGCCAGCCCCAGGTGGGCGAGCGGAAACAGGACCGAGGCTGGAACCTCACCCTGGTGATCGAGAATCTTCCGGAACTCGGTCGCGGCCGCGCGCCCATCCTTCAGTTGAAGGTAGGCCTGACCCCGGAGGTACGCCGGCCAGAACTCCGCCGACGGCGCGTGGTCGAACTTCTTGACCGGCTCCAGCAGTTCGAGCGCGCGCGCCGGGTCGCCCTGCTGCATCGCGAGTGCAGCCGACGTCACCGGCACGGCGACGTTGATCGTCAAGGTGGCGTCGGGAAACCGCTTCGCCAGTTCGCTCGTGAGCGACGCCGCCTCACGCTCTTCCCCGCAGAGCGCGAGGGCCCGGCTCGCCTGCTCGAGCGTGCCGTTGTCGCGGCTCAGCGCCAGGCCGGCCGACACTTCCGTGCGCGCCTGGTCACATTGCCCGACGATGGCGTGCGTCTCGGCGTCTTCCATGCTGAGTTGTGCGGCCACTTCGTTGAATGCTCCCTGACGGGACATTTCGATGCCGCGGCGGAACTGCTCGTGCGCCGTCTTCACCAGGCCGCCGAAGGCGGAGGTGTGCGCCTGCCAGCCGAAGGCTGCGTTGGTTTCGCGCACGCCAATCGACGCCTCAAGCTCGCGCGTCATTGTATTGGTGTCGCCTTCGACGAATGCCAGCAGGTACGACAGCCGGCGCGCGCCGATGAACTCGAGCCGCTGGTCGGCGGCCTGCTGCAGCACGGCCCGGGCCTCCGTCAACTTGCCGAGCGCCAGCAGCGACGCCGCGAGGTTCCCGTACGCCGGAATGAACTTGGGATCGAGGCGGATCGCCTGGCGGAACGGCTCGACCGACTGCTCGAACTGTCCGAGGCGAATCAGCGCGGCCCCCTGGCTGTTGAACGCGAAGGCCTCCCGCGGATAGGCGGCCGTCCACGATCGCGCCAGGTCGAGCGCCTTGTCCCAGGCCTGGATCGCGTCGCGATAGTAGCGCCAGGAAATGAAGAAACGTTCGCGCTCGCTCACGCGGTCCCGCAGTTCGAACGCCTTCCGGGAAAACTCCGGCGCCAGCGACGACTGACCGGTGTTCGCATATACCGCGGAGAGCTGGACGTGCGCCATCGCGAACGTCGGATCGAGCTCGACTGCGCGCTTCAGGTGCGGAATCGCCTCGAGGCGCGGCACCTCGCGCCCCTCGTAGAGGGCCAGCGAGTAGGCGTGGAGCGCGTCGAGCGACGGCGTGGTCGCGCGCGGCAGCGGTACGTCAAACTGCTGAATCGAGCCGAGCGACTCTCCCAGTTTTTCGCGCAGCCTCGATGTCGCCGTGCCCAGCGACGTCAGCACCTGTTCCTTGCTGCCGGCTTCGACCTGCTCCCGCGCCATCACGTCGCCGGTCTCGGCGTTGACGGCTTCGAGCGCGATCACGTAGTTGCGGCCAAGGCTGGAGATCGAGCCGGCGAGCAGCGCCTTGAGCCGTTCGCGCCGCGCGATCTCACGCGCCACCGATCGCGTCACCCGCTCGTCGGGTGAGCGTTCCATCAGGCGCAATGCTTCGCGCGAACGTTCCTCGGGAAACACTCTCAGAAACGGCGACTGCTCCACCGCCACCGCCAGGGCCACCTTGAGGGCGCCGTCGAACACCGGGTCGCCGGTGGCATTCTCGAAGTCGGCCAGGACAATCGTGTCCTGCTCCGTCAGCATGCCGGCGCCTGCCGACACGAAGAAGGAAGACGCCACGGCCAGGGTGCCCACGACCACCGCGACCGCTGCTCCCGCGAGCCACCAGGACTGTCGCTGCGACCCGGGGGCGCTGGCGATGGCCGCAGGGCTGGCGTCAGCGTCGAGACCGATCTGCGGCAGGCCGGCCGCCATCTCGGCCGCCGAGGATGGGCGGCCGCGCGGATCCGGCGACAGGGCCTGCATCACCACGCGTTCGAGCGCCTGGTTGACGTCGGAGACGAATGTCGAAGGCCGCGGCAGCACGTCGAGCGTGCCGCCGCGAGTGAGCGGGTGCTGTCCGGCGAGAAGTTCGTACAGCACCAGACCGAGAGAATAGATATCGGTGCGCTCCGACAGCGGCGCGCCGGGCACGCGTTGCTCAGGAGCCATATAGGCCGGCGTGCCAGAGAGATCGTGCGCGGCAGCGTCACTGCGCGCGACGGCAATGCCGAAGTCGGCGATCCGCACCACGCCTTCGTCGTCGATCAGGACGTTGCCCGGTTTCAAGTCGCGGTGCAGCACGCCCTGCTCATGCGCGGCGGCCAGTCCGGCGCAGAGTTGACGGGCGATGTCGACGACCTTTTCCGATGGCAGCCGCCCGGCACGACGGAGCAGACTCGCCAGGTCTTCGCCGCGAACCAGTTCCATCGAGTAGAAGACCAGCCCGTCGGCTTCGCCGACGTCGAACACGCGGCACACCGCCGGATGGGTAATCCGTCGCGCCAGCCGGACTTCGTTGAGGAGGCGGTCGCGCCCGTCGGCGGACCCCGAGTAGATCAATTTCAAGGCGACCGGGGTGCCCAGCACGAGGTCGTCCGCACGCCAGACGTCCCCCATTCCGCCCCGCCGGATGCGCGTAATCATCCGATAGCGGCCGGTGAACACTTCGCCCGGCGCGAAGCCGTCGGTGGACCTTCCGACCGGTGCAGGTGCCGGTTCGACTCCCGCCTGTTCCTGAGACTGCAACAGTAATTCGACTTCCCGCCGCAGAGCGGTGTCGGTACCACACGCCTCGGCGAGAAAGGCGGATCGCTCCCCGGCCGGCCGTTCAAGCGCGGCAATAAAGACACCTTTTGCACGGTGATGGAGCGTCAGCATAAAAAGCGGGAGAGATAGAAGTGTACTACTTGAGTCGAGCGTATTCCCGCCGGGCGTCGGCGACGGGTTGAACGCTTGCGTCCGCGCCAGTCCAGAGCGTGAAGAACCGTTCGTAGGCGGCGCGAGCCGCCTCAATGCTCCCCGCGAGCGTCAAAGCGCGAGCAAGACCGAGATGCGCCAGCGGGTATAGGGGTGATGCGGGCGCTTCGCCGCGGTGGTCGACGATCGCCTGGAACTGGGCGGCGGCCTCCTCGGCCTCCCTCACCTGCAGGTGGGCCTGCCCTCTCAGGTAGGCCGGCCAGAACTCCGCTGCCGGCGCGTGATGGTACGCCTTCACGGGGTCGAGGCGTTCAAGTGCCCGGGCGGCGTCTCCACGCGCGAGGGCGAGGGCGGCATCCGCCACCGGCAGTTGAATCCTTGTCGTCAGCGTTGCGTCAGGAAACCGTTTGGCCAGTTCGGCCGTCAATGACGACATGGCGCCGGCGTCACCGCAGAGCGCCAGGGCCCGGCTCGCCCGCTCCAGCGTGAAATTGTCGCGACCGAGCTCGAGTCCCTCCGAGACCTCCCGGCGCGTCTCCGCACATTCGCCGGCAATCGCGTGCGCCTCGGCATCCTCCATCGTCCACTGCGCGGCGAGCTCCGGGAAGCGATCGCGAAGCGCAGCCTGAATGCCCGCTCGATAGCGAGCGTGAGTCGTCCGGAACTGACCCGAAAACGCCGCGGTCCTCGCCTCCCAGGTGAACGCCCACATCGCTTCGGCGCTGCTTCGAACACGGTCCAGCTCGCGCGCCATCTCCGCTTGCTGGTTCTCGGTGAAGGCCAGCAGGTAGGTCATCCGCTCGATCGTGATGAAGCTGATTCCGTGCTTCGCCGCTTCTTGCAGCGATGCCTTCGCCTCCTCGAACCGGTTCAGGGAAATCAGCGAGCCGGTCATGTTTCCGTACGGGCGGCACGAACCGGCCGTCAAGGCGAATGGCTTCGCGGAAGGCGTCGACGGCCCGCCCATGCTGACCGAACGCCGCCGAGGCGATCCCGAGCGCGTTGAACGCGAACGCCTCGCGCGGGTACGTCATCGTCCAGGCCTCGGCCAGTTCCAGCGCGTTGTCCCAGGCTTGAGCGGCGTCGATGTAATACCGCCACGAAATGAAAAACCGCTCCCGTTCGCTGACGCGGTCGCGCAGCTCGAACGCGCGGCGTGACAACGCCGGGGCGTCCGCGAATCGGCCGGTATTGGCATAAACACCGGACAGGAGCGCCTGCGCGAGGGCAAAGTCCGGGTCGAGCTCGATGGCGCGCTGCAGGTGGGGGATCGCTTCGACGCGTGGAATCACACGGCCCTGATCGAGCGCCAGCGCGTACGCATGCAGCGCCTCGAGGGACGCCGTCGTCGCCTGCGGCAACGGCACGTCGAACTTTTCAATCGACGCCAGCGATTCGCCGAGCTTTTCACGCAGTCTCGCGCTCGCCGCGCCGAGCGCCGTCAGCACCTCCTCCTGCGCAGGCGCTTCGACCTGCTCGCGGGCCATCACGTCGCCGGTCTCGGCGTTGATGGCTTCGAGCGCGATGACGTAATTGGTGCCGAGCGTGCCAATCGAGCCGCTGACCAGCGCCTTCAGCCGCTCGCGCCTTGCCACATCACGCGCGAGGGATCGAACGACCGGCTCATCCGGCGCGCGCTGCATCAGGCGCAGCGTCTCGCGGACACGGTCGTCGGGAAAGACTTTCAGAAACGGTGACTGCTCCAGCGCGACGGCGAGCGCCACCTTCAGGGCGCGGTCGAACACCGGCTCGCCGGTCGTGTTGCTGAAGTCGGCCAACACGATCGTGTCCCGGCTTGTCAGCGCCGAGCTTCCGCGCGTCAGGAACAACGAGAGCGCGGCGGCCACAGCAACCACGCCCATCAGCGCCGCGCCGGCCAGCCATGGTGCTGTGCGTGTCCGCTTCGAAGCACGTGCCACCGGCCGGAGGGTGTCCGCCATGGCGGCCGCCGACACCGGCCGATTGCGCGGGTACGGCTCGATCGCCTGCATGATCGTGCGTTCGAGCTGCCGGTCAACGTCGGGCACGAGCGTTGATGGCCTCGGCAGCCGGGTCGAGGCGTCCACTCGAATGCGCGACGGCCGTCGCCCTGTGACCAGTTCGAAGAGGATCAGGCCCAATGCGTACAGGTCGGTTCTCGCCGACAGCGTCGCACGGGGCACGAGCTGCTCCGGCGCCATGTAGTCGGGAGTGCCGGCGAGCATGTCGCGCCGGGTTTCATCGGCAACCACCGCGATCCCGAAATCGGCAATGCGGATCGAACCGTTCTGATCGACGAGGATATTGGCGGGCTTGAGATCGCGATGGAGGACGCCCTGTGCGTGGGCGGCGGCCAGCCCCGCGCAGAGCTGTCGGCCGATGTCGATGACCTTCTCACTGGGCAGCCGCCCGACCCGGCGCAACAGGGTCGCAAGATCCTCGCCCTGCACCAGCTCCATCGAGAGGAAGATCTCGCCCTCCGCCTCGCCGACGTCGAACACACGGCATACCGCCGGGTGCGTAATCTGCCGCGCCAGCCTTGCCTCGCTGATGATGCGCTCCCGGGTGTCGGGACTGTTCTGGTGAATCAGCTTCAACGCGACCGGGGTCTCGAGCACGAGGTCGTCGGCGCGCCAGACCTCGCCCATGCCACCTCGGCCGATCCGTGTGACGATACGGTAGCGGCCGGCGAAGACGGTGCCGGGCTGAAACGACTCCCGATCTGGGCCTGGTGGGATCGGCGATGACATCGCGGTTTTACCGAGTCTAAGCCGCTTTTCGCGTGTTCGCAGCCATGACAACCCGTTCCCGCACGATGGCGATCGCGATGCTCTGCTCGGCGGCGGTGACCGCGCAGTTCGTCAGCGGCAAGGCCACGCGCGACGCGCTGTTCCTGACCTCGCTCGATTTCACCGAGCTGCCGGCGATGATGATGGCGACATCGGTGTGTTCCATCCTCCTCGTGACGGCCTATGCCCGGCTCGCCACACGAGTCGCGCCGTCCAGGCTGGTGCCGGCATCCTTCGTCGCAAGCGGGGCGCTGTTCCTGGGCGAATGGCTGACCCGGTCCACGGCGCCGGCGGCCACCGCCGTTATTGTCTACCTGCACATCTCGGGCGTGGGTCCGCTGCTGGCGTCAGGTGTCTGGCTGAACGCCAGCGAGCGGTTCGACCCGCGCTCGGCCAGGCGCGGGTTCGGCAGGATTATCGCCGCCGGCACGATGGGCGGCCTGGTCGGTGCCCTGGTGGCCGAACGCGTCGCCGCGCTGCTCGGCGTTCCGGCGATGCTTCTGTTGCTCGCCATCTTCCAGTTCGTGACGGCATGGCTGGTTGTGTTGCTCTCGGGTACGCGCGAGACAACTCATCCGGGATCGATCGAGGCGGTTCCGGGCGTGTCCGCGCCGCTGCGGTCAGGGCTACGGGTGGTTGCCGACACGCCGCATCTGCGGCATCTCGCGCTGCTCGTCCTGCTGGGGACGACCGCCGCCGCGCTGATCGAGTACCTGTTCAAGGCACAGGCGGTCGAGACGTTTGGACCTGGCGACAATCTCCTCCGCTTCTTTGCCGTCTACTACGCCATCACCAACCTGATCACCTTCGTTCTTCAGGCGCTGTCGAGCCGCGCCGTCCTCGAACGGTTCGGCCTGGCGCTGACGACGAGCACCCCGTCGATCGCGCTGCTCGCCGGCAGCATCGGCAGCCTGGCGGCACCCGGCTTCGGCGGCCTGCTCGTGGCGCGAGCCAGTGAGTCCATCTTCCGCGCCTCCTGGTTCCGGACCGGCTACGAGCTGTTTTATACGCCGGTCGCGGCTGCCGAGAAGCGCGCGGCCAAGTCTGTCATCGACGTCGGGTTCGACCGGCTCGGGGATGCCGTTGGCGGCGGCCTGGTCCGCATTGCGATCGTGTTTCTTCCCGCGGCGCAGTCTCCGGTGATCCTGTCGCTGGCGATCGGCACCTCGGTCGCCGCCATCATCGTGGCCAGCAGCCTGAACCGCTGGTACCTGCGCACCCTCGAAAAGAGTCTCGTGCACCTGGGACGCGGCCTCGATCTGTCGGACACCCATACCGATTCGATTCGAACCCGGCTGGCGGGCTCCATCGACACCAGTCAGCCGACGATGGCGCCAGACGTTGACGGCACGCTCAAGACCGTGGCGGTCGATCCCGAGATACAGGATGCGCTGGCGCTTCGCTCCGGCAACCGCCGGCGCGTGAGCGAGGTACTCTGCAGGCCGGAACCGCTGGCGCCCGGTCTCGTGTCATATGCGATTCCGTTGCTGGCGTGGGATGCCGTCGCCGATCACGCGCTGGCCGCGCTGCGCAAGGTGGCGGACGAGCGGATTGGCGAGCTGTCCGATGCGCTGCTCGATCAGGACCAGGACTACGCGGTCCGCCGCCGGCTGGCGCGCGTCTTCTCGGCCTGCGCCACGCAGCGTGCGGTGGACGGCCTCATTCTGGCCCTCGACGATGCCCGATTCGATGTCCGCTTCCAGTGCGCACGGTCGCTGGCCGCCATCCTCGAGAGAAACCCGGCGCTCCACGTCGATCGCGATCACGTCTACGACGTGGTGCTCCGGGCCGTGACGGCTGCCAGTCCCGTCTGGGAGAGCGACCGCGCGATGGACGGGTTCGTCCGCGAGTCGCCGCTCGAAGAGTTCGTCCGTGATCGGGCCAGCCAGAGCCTCGCCCACGTCTTCACGCTGCTGTCGCTGGTGCTGCCGCGAGATCCCCTTCGTATCGCCTTTCGAAGCCTCCATTCGGACGACACGCACTTGCGGGGAACCGCACTCGAATACCTCGAAGGTGTGCTCCCCGCTCCCATTCGCGAGCGGCTCTGGCCGTTCTTCGGTGACGCAACGGTCCAGCCGCGGTCTACCCGGCGGCAGGATGAAGTGATTGCCGACCTCCTCCGTGCGAACCCCTCGATCACGCTGAAGAACATCGCCGAGCGCGAATAGCGCTCAACAGGCGACCACCCCTGATGTACGATCGTCCTCTCAATTACTCATATGAATGGAGGGGGGATGGGCGGTTCGACCCGGCCGCTGCTGCTCGCGCTTGCGCTGAGTCTGGCGGTTGCGGTGCCAGCGAGCGCGGCGGATACCGGCACGGTTTCAGGTGCCGTCTTCGATCAGAGCGGGGAACTCGTTCCGGGCGCCACCGTGAAGATCACGGGCAACCCGCTGCCGGTTGGCCGCACGGCGCAGACTGGCGCGAACGGCACCTACACGTTCGAGTACCTGCTTCCAGGCGATTACGACGTCGAAGTCGACAGCGCCGGCGTGGGCCGGACCAGGCGCGCGGCGGTCGTCGAGGTCGGGAAGACGACGCAGGTAGACCTGGTCATCGGCCTGTCGATCAACGAAGAGCTGACGGTGACGGCCGCGCGTCCGGCCGTTGACATTCGATCGGCCGAAGTCAGTTTCAACTTCACCAGCGAGACGCTCAACGCGCTTCCGATCGCGCGAACCTATCGCGGGCTGTTCCAGCTGATTCCCGGAGTCGCCGACAACCGCAGCTCAGTGGGACCCGCGGCCGGCGGCAGCCGCCAGGACAACACCTATCTGATCGACGGCGCGAATATCACCAGCGTGAGTTTCGGCTACCTCAGCACCGAGATCAACGAGCTCGACATCGTCGAAATCAATCTCAAGCGAGCCGGCATCAGCGCCGAGTTCGGCCGGACGAGCGGCACGGTGACGAATGCCGTCAGCCGGAGCGGAACCAACCGGTGGTCCGGCATCGGGCGGATCGACTGGCTGCCAGACGATCTGATCAGCGCGTTCACGCTGCCGGAACCACTGCTGCGGATCGGGATTAGGCCGGGCACATTCCGGGACGCGCTTCTGACGACCGAGACATCACCGGCCGCGGGGATGGGTGGACCGCTCGTGCGCGATCGGCTCTTCCTCTACGGTTCGGCCCGCTACTTGCGGGAGACCAAGTGGGATCGCGTCAACAAGGTGAACGTCGCGCTCCCCGACGAAGTACGAACGAGCCCTGAATTCTTCGGGAAAATCACGGCGGCGCCGACGACGACCCGCCAGCTCGCCGTCAGCTATCGCCACCGTCCCAACCACATCGAACACAACAGTCTGACCGCCGACTCCGCACCGAGCGTGGCGACGACCACCGACAACAGCAGCCGGATTGCCACAGTGGACTGGACGAGCTTCTTCAACTCACGCAGTTCTGTGCACGCACGCTACCTTTACTCGAAGGAGAACAACGAAGACGTCCCGGTCACCGATCTCGGTCTGCAGCCCGCGTTCAATCCGAACAACCTGCCGGCGATGGGCCAGTATTCGGATCCGACCCTGGCCAACCTCCTTGTCGGAGGCGGCCAGTACACCAATATCCAGAACTACCGGCGGCACGAAATGCGCGGCACCGTCAGCCAGTTCTTCGACGTCGGCGGCACGAGCCACGCATTCAAAGCCGGCGCCGGGTACGAATTCGGCGAGGAGGTGTTCAACCGGCTCGCCAACGGCTGGGGCACCATCGTCAACATCACCGTAAGCGGCGTTCCGGCGCTGCGCACGCGCTATTACCTGCCCCAGTCCGCCCAGCTCGGCCAGGGGCGCACGTACTCCGTCTTCATCCAGGACGACATCAGCGTGGGGACCCGCACGTTCGTCAACGCGGGCGTGCTGCTCAATCGCGACGAGTTTTCACAGAAGGTGATCGGCAGCGGCGGCTGCCCTCTGACGGTCACGCTGAAGGGCGGCGCCGCGGTGTACGAGTCGAGCGCCGATACCTGCCACTTCCTGCGGTTCGGCTTCAGCGACGAAATCCAGCCGCGCCTCGGCGTCAGCCACCAGCTGCGCGAGGACAAAGGCGACAAGGCGTACGCCCACTGGGGGCGTTATTACAACATGGACCAGAAATCCAGCGGGCGCAGTCTCGCGCCGCGCCGGATCTTCCAGACCGAAACCGTCTTCGACCTCGGCGGCAACATCCTGTCGAGCGGTCCGCTGGCGTCGACGACGGGGAAGATGATCGATCCGGCGATCAAGCCGATTTACACCGACGAGATCCTGGTCGGGTACGCGACGCCGTTTGCCGGCGCTCTACAGCATCGACGTGTTCTTCATGTCACGGGGGATGCATCAGGTCATCGAGGACGTCCCGTCGCGGATGAACGGCACCGCGCCCGACAGCGGCCCGTTCGTCGCCGCCAATCTTCCGTGCGTCGCGTTCGCGGCCTGCCGGGCGGCCGATGCCCGGCGCACTTACCGGGCACTGACCGTGGACCTCCGGCGCCGGCTCGCGAACCGGTGGATGAGCGACATCAACTACACGTGGAGCCGCTTCGAAGGAAACTTCGACCTCGACTATTCAACCGTCGCCGTGTTCAACACGTCCTCGTTCATCCAGGACGGTCCCGGCACGAACGTCGAGGATCCGAACCGCTTTGGTCCGCTGTTCGAGGATCGCCCGCACATTTTGAAGGTGCTCAGCTCGTATGCCGTGGGCAGGGTCATGGCGTCGGGCTACCTGCGCGTGCAGAGCGGAACGCCGTGGGCCGCGCGCGGCCGCGACTGGGAAGGCGCGGTGCTGAACTATCTGGAGCCAGCCGGCAGCCACCGCAACCCCGCCTGGGTGAATCTCGACGTCATGGGGTCGTACCGCCTGCCGCTGAATCGCGGCGCCAGCGTCTCGTTCGAAGCGCGCGTGCAGAATGTGTTGAACAACCAGACCCGGTTGTCCACGGACGCGCAGCAGTATCTCGATCTCCGGACGCTTCCCACTCCGCCGTACTTCGCCCCGTACCTGCAGCCGAATCCATTCTTCGGCACCGGCAATGCCTTCGCGCCGCCACGGCGCCTGCACGTGGCGGTGGTGGCGAATTTTTGATCAGATCAAATGTGCTCCCGGCCTAACGGGCCGAGCAGGTAGCATCGCGGCTGTCGCTGTCCCGGTCAGCACCTTCCGGCCGATTACCTTCCGTAACCCTGCTTGGCCGCAGCGTCCATGAGCCCTGCAGTCTCGACGTTGGTGCAGTTCAGCTCCATGATCTGGTCGAACGGCGCAAGACGCAGCGTCTGCGCTGGAACCTTGTACGGGGCGGTCAGCACCTTAGGATCTTCGATCGTGGAGTCGATCTGCAGCGTAATCTCATCAAGACGCCTATACCGCTCGACGATGTGGAGGGCGTCTGAATGGAACGACACGTTTCCTTCTGCATACAACCAGTTCTCGTCCGAGAAGGTGGTCGTGTCGACGACCAGCGTGTCACCATCCCAGCGGCCAACCGAATCTCCACGATCGGATGGCGCCACATCGTCGCGGTGCGGCCGCCCGTCGGTGGGGATCAGCTTGAAACTGTCGGTACGTCTTCCGTCAGCAGCGTCACGAATTTCGGACTCTGGATGATCTGTCCGACCAGGCCAAGGCCGAGAAGGCTCACGCTCAGAGTACCGAAGGCGACCGGAACACAACGGAGAGAGGGATCGTCCTTGTCGCCGAGCGATCGCCACTTCGCCATCGCCACAGGGTTGTCACAGGCTCTGAAATGATCCGGGCCTGGGCGCGTCTCCGATCGCGCGAGTCGTGCCGACGCGGAGCCCCTGCACCGGCAGGTCGCCGACCCACCAGACCCCGGAGAGGTCGGGACGCCCGTCAGCAGTCCGCGGGGCAGGCCGCGGAGGGGTTGCCGGGGGTGGCAGCCTCCCCACGAATGGCGCGGTGCTGTTTTGAGCGCCTGCCGGCAGCGCGGCCAGGGAGGCGAGCGCCACTGCTGCCACCAGCAGAGTACAGGTCACGGGCGAGCGCGCACTCGTACGGGTCATCGTGACCACTCCTCAAGGCGTCGGTTCGTCTCCGGCCGGCCCGACGATAAACGATCTGCCGTCGGCGGTTACGATTTCCCGTGCCGCTGCCGCGTTCTGAGTCATATCTCTCGCGTGTGATCCTTTGACCGTCACTCTGTCGCCGGCCTTCAACGAGCCTGGCTTGAAACCGCTGCGAATCAGCGACGAAGGCGTGCTTCCTTCGAACCTCCACGTCTCGACTTTGCCCGCCGCATCGGTGACGTCCACCACGAACATCGAGTGAGGGTTGCTCAGGCGGACTTCCTTGACCACACCGGTGACGACGACCGGTTTGGTCGCGTCGAACGCCGCCGGAAACGAATGATGCGCGGCGGCGGGAATGCCTGACACGGCGACGAGTCCTCCTCCGCCGACGAACAAAAGAGACAGCTGAAGAAGCGACAGCCTGAGTGTCACATTGCCTCCGGGTCTCCGTCGTGGGACTAGAACTCGATATTCACGTTGAGTTTGATATATCGCGCGCCAATGATCGCAAGCGGCCGCCGGAATAAGCCCGTCCTGCGTGAACTCCGCTTGCACCGGGTTGGAGTTGAGCGCGTTGAACAGATCAACGCTCGGCGTGAGCCGGAGCGTTCCCCTTCGGAACAGACGCGCGAAGCGCAGGTCGAGCTGGTTGATGCGCTCGCCGAAGTTCTGCCTCGGCTCCAGGATATTCACGGTCGTGGTCGCTCCGCCCGTGAGCGGCCGGCCGAGCGATGCGGCGACGACCGCATTCGTGGCAACGTTACTGCGCCAGGACCTCGATGCCCGGAATACTCTGCAAGCTCGCGCTCATCTGCAGATCCGCCCAGGGAAGCGTGTAGCTGGCAAAGCCCTTGAGCTGCGTCGTGAACTTGCCGTCGACCTGACAATACTGCATCGGCATTGTCAGGAGCAGATCCGGACGAGCGGCCCACAGATCGCAGCTGTCGGTGCTCAGCTTCCCAGTGCTCAAACCGCCCGCCAGCGTCACGGCCGCCGGACGCGCGTTCACCGTCACGTCGACACCATCGAAGACCTCTGATTGCCCGCCGTAACTCGATGCGCGCGTCTGGAAATTATTTGACGGTCTCCCGAACGACGCCGGTTTCAGATTCACGAGCCCGGCAACCTGGTACTCCCCCTCCGCCCGGCAGCCGGGGATCGGTTGGCGCGGTGATATCGAACACGTCGAAGTCACCGGGGCCGACCGCGAGATTGGTCGTGACGATCTGGTTCCCATACCACCGCCGGAAGTATCCGACGTCCATCGACACTCTGGGGAACAACTCGTGCTGGACTCCGGCGCTCATCTCCCAGTTGTAGTTTCGCTTGCCCCAACCGAAGCGCAGGTCCGAGTCGACATTCAGGCCGGGCGCAATCTGGCCGAAGCGAGCATCAGCCAACGGACCGCACTCACCGTTCGCGGCCGGAAGGAGCACGTCGCACTGCGGAATCAGATCGTTGTTGGCGTCGGTCCAGGCGCAATTCGTCGTGGTGATGAAGGTATTGGGATTCGAGAAACCGGCGCTGGCGACCGTGGCGCTGACCGCGGTCAGGTATTTGTTGAGACTCACGCGCAGGGCAGTTCCACCGTTCCCGAACAGGTCGTATACGGCGGCCGAGCGCCAGGTAAAGTCTTTCCACGCCACATTCGGTGAGGCGGGTATCACAACGTTGCGGTTCGGAAAGAGCAGGCCCGGCGGCTGCGGCGTCTTCAGGAAACGATTCTTTCAGGTAGTCAAACCGGGCGCCGCCGGTCAGCGTGAGTCTCTTCACTGTCCAACGTTCAGAGACGTAGAGGCCGATGTCGGCGTCCTTGTCGGTCCAGGTATTGAACGGGTGCGCCCCCAACGTGATGCGCGTCGGGACACCGTTGCTGAGCTGATACTGGAACGGAGTCGTGGGCTGCGGACGGAGACGAATCTTGTTGTTGGCGAACTGGAATCCGACCAGCGTGTGGTGAGTGCCTGTCACGTACAAGCGCTGCAGTTCGGTACCTTCATCTCACTTTGAGGGCCCAGGTTCTGAGGCGCGTTGCCGCCCCACGTGCGATACCTGATGCCGGTCACCGTGTCCATCACGTCGGCGACCTCCGGACCCTGCGTCGGGTCTTTCAAACTGTAGACACCACCCTGGAACCGCCAGAACACGACGTGGCTTTCGAGCAGCAACCGCGACGTCATCGGGGACGTCCAGTCAGTGGCGATGATTCGGTAAGTGGACGGAAGTTATCAACAGCAGCTCCGGCGAATGGGTGACCCCATTGAACGAGGTGCCGGAAAACGTATTCCGCTGGAGGGCATACTGGTTGCTCGCGCCGAGCAACAGCTTGTGCTTGGGCGCAGCCTGCGAGGTCAGGCGCGTGCCGGCGTCCCACCACCGGTTCCACTGCGTCGGCACACGCAGAATCCGGAAGCCGATATCGGGTGCATAGATAAGGCCTCGCGGATCGCTCCCTGGTAGACGCGCATTGAGGTTGTAGGGAATGCCCCGGGCGTAGTTTGAGGTGTAGAGGTAGCGCACGGACCCGAAAACCCAGAGGCGATCCGGCACGAGCGGCCCGCCGAAGAAACTAAGCGGGTTCAGGTCGTGCTGCTGCTTGATCGTGTTCTGGCCCGGCAGGCCGCGTGTCAGCAGGTCGTCGCTGAAATTGTTGCCCTGGAAGTGCTCATTGGCATACGCGGCGAAGAGCGACCCCAGTTGCCTGCTTCCGCCCTCGCGCGGGATCAGGTTTGTCTGCACGCCGCCAAACGATTCGTCCACTCCGATGGACGACGTCGAGATATTCACCTCCTCGTATCCGGCCATGTTGAGCGGCGCGGTAGACGTCTGCGCGCTGAATGTCTGGCTGGTGCCGTTGACACGATAGACCGTGTCTCCAGCGCGACTGCCGTGAACCATGAGGCCGACCGCCGAGCCGCCGCGGTCGCCGCCCACGTCCTGCGTGCCGGCGAGGAACACGAACCCCGACGGCGAAATGCGCGGCAGCAGCACCGCGATCCCGTTCAGCGTCCGGCTTGATGGCACGACATCTATCACGTCATGCGTGAGCGTGGCCTCTTTGCTGGCGCTCTGCAGGTCCACGATTGGCGGCTCGCCAGAGACAGTCACAGTCTCTTCAACGGCGCCCACTTCGAGTTGGGCGTTCACTTGCGCCGTGAACGTGCCGCTCAGCTCGATCCCGGCGCGCTCCGCCGTCTTGAACCCCGGCAGCGTGAACCTGACCGCGTAGGTACCCGGCCGCAGATCGACAACGCGATACTGCCCGCTTCCATCCGTTACCGCGGTGCGCACCTTCTCAATCAGCGCGGGGCTCGACGCCTCGACGGTGACGCCCGGCAGCACCCCGCCGGACGAATCTCTGACGGTCCCCGTAATCGACGCCTGCCCGAATACGGTCGCCGGCAGAGCGAGCACTGCAAGCACGGCGAGGGTCCACGCGCGTGAGATGTGCATTTTGTGACCCCTGGGCTATTCCTTACGGTTTCTGGCCCGCTGCCTTCAGCAGCTCCTGGTACTCGTCCTCATCGAAATAACGCTCATCCAGACCATCCGGCGAGATGTCCTGGACGCCGTTTGGATTCATGATTTTGAAGTCCTGGTTGTTGGTGCAGTCGTACTCACCCATCGGGACCCGGCCGATCGAGTAACGATTGGGAGCCGACGTCCATGGCTTCGTGAGCACCTTCGGATCGTCAACGGTGACCTGGTTCATCCAGGTATTCGAGTCCGGACGCCACATCCGCTCGGTCACATGCATGACATCACTGGGAAACGAGATGATGTTGCCGCCTGGGCCGGTGAGCCACGTGTGAGTATCGATGGCAATCACATCGACCACCAAGGTGTCTCCCTCCCAGTGTCCGACGGCGTCGCCATTGAACTTGGGATCCGGATTCGGTGGATGAGAGCGGCCGTCGATCCAGATCGTGCGCCAAGTGGCATCCAGTTCCGACAGCATGATCAGCTGTGTGGCGGTCTGGATAATCTGGATCGGATACGGGTTCTTGATGACGAACCCTGGCACACCGAGCGGCTCACACGTCAAACAGGGCTCCGCCTGTTCCTGCGGTCCAATTCTTTTCAGCTTGAGCGCCACCCAGGGCTCGAGACCAGGGAGGCGCTTGCGGCGTCACCGCAGGATCGAATCTCCTCTGCGAGGGTGAGCACCGCTGCTGTCAAATCGACAGTGCCGCTCGTGCCTATGAACCAGACCCCGGATAAGTCCGGATGCCCGTCCCGTGTGCGCGGTGTCGGCCCGGGCTTTGGCATGGGAGGAGGCTCGTTGACAGGCTTCCCGAACCCCGGCTTGGACACTTCGCCGATCTGAGCGGCGCCGGCACAAAAGCGATGTAGAAACAGATAAGAAGAGCTGCCGCACGAACCACAAAACTGCCAGTGTCACGCTTCATCTGACGATCCCCTAACGCGTACGGTTATCCGTTCAGTTATTCCCGCCGGGCTCACCTGAAAACCTCCGGCCGCCGACGATGCGCTCCACGCCATCCGCGGTCTTGACGGTTTCGGCCGCTCCGCGGTTCGGAACCGTCCTGGCCGGCACTGCGCGGACGGTCACTTCTTTGCGGAGATTCGCGAGAAGATCCGACCTGTGAGTGCCGTTCCTTTCGACCAGGGTGGTCGCTGAGCCCTCGAAGTTCCACAACGTCACCTTGCCGGCGCTGTCCTTCACGCTCACATAGAAATGGATGTGCGGATTCGCCCATTCGACTTTCGCCAGGGTGCCCGAGACGTAGATGATCTTGGTGCCGTCGTTATCGGCCACAAAGCTGTGATGCGCAAGAACTGGGACCGCCAGGCCCAGAAAGCCCAACATGAGATAGCCGCGCGCCATCGCGTTCCACTTCATTGCACCCTCACTATCTGCTTCTACCTGGGAACCTGCGTGTGGATTAGGCGTCACGGGCCCGCAGGGCGCAATACGAGAACTCAGGTATGGCTCTGTCTGAGGCCGCGGCGCGTATAATCCTCGCCTTCAGCCTTAGCGAGCCCGATAAACATTCGACCTCGTCCTTCTGGCGGCGGTTGTCAGCGTGAGCCGCGCGGCTCCCGCTGTCGCCCTGGACCTGTCGGCGGTGATCAGCGACTACCGGATCACCGCGTGGGCAGGGGGCGACGGCTTCGCCCTCGGCGAGATCCTCTCGATCGCCCAGGATCAGGACGGCTACCTCTGGCTCGCCTCCGACGGAGGTCTTGTCCGCTTCGACGGGATCCGCTTCGCGCGCAGCGACATCGTCGCCGGTCCGACACAGCTTCCGGCGGCTCCCACGCGGGCGGTCTACGCCACACGAGACGGGCATTGTCTGGGTCGGGTACGGCAACGGCCGCGGCCTGTACCGCATCGTGCACGGCGAAGTGCGAGACGTGCAGCTCGAGAACCAGATCAACGGGCTGATCAACGCGATCATCGAGGATCGCACCGAAGCGCTCTGGGTCGGTCACGACGAGGGGCTGCTTCGACTGTGGAAGGGACGCTGGGCGCCAGTGCCACTGCCGGCGGAGGGCCAGGGCCGGGAAGATCTGGGCGATCCACGAGGATCGCACCGGCAGGTTATGGGTGGCCGCGACAAGTGGGCTCTACCGGCAGAACGCCACCGGCGAATTCGACAAGCTGCCTAATGTCGAGGGGCTCCTGCGCGCCATCGCCGAAGGTCCGGATGGCCGCCTGTGGAATCCCGAGCAACCATGCAGGGCTTCCGCCGCGCTGACACGCCCGACAGCACCCACCTCTTCGAGGCGCGGGGCGTTCGCGTCCTTTAGAGACAGCCGGGACTTTTTTTTTTTTTTTTTTTTTTTTTTTTTTTTTTTTTTTTTTTTTTTTTTTTTTTTTTTTTTTTTTTTTTTTTTTTTTTTTTTTTTTTTTTTTTTTTTTTTTTTTTTTTTTTTTTTTTTTTTTTTTTTTTTTTTTTTTTTTTTTTTTTTTTTTTTTTTTTTTTTTTTTTTTTTTTTTTTTTTTTTTTTTTTTTTTTTTTTTTTTTTTTTTTTTTTTTTTTTTTTTTTTTTTTTTTTTTTTTTTTTTTTTTTTTTTTTTTTTTTTTTTTTTTTTTTTTTTTTTTTTTTTTTTTTTTTTTTTTTTTTTTTTTTTTTTTTTTTTTTTTTTTTTTTTTTTTTTTTTTTTTTTTTTTTTTTTTTTTTTTTTTTTTTTTTTTTTTTTTTTTTTTTTTTTTTTTTTTTTTTTTTTTTTTTTTTTTTTTTTTTTTTTTTTTTTTTTTTTTTTTTTTTTTTTTTTTTTTTTTTTTTTTTTTTTTTTTTTTTTTTTTTTTTTTTTTTTTTTTTTTTTTTTTTTTTTTTTTTTTTTTTTTTTTTTTTTTTTTTTTTTTTTTTTTTTTTTTTTTTTTTTTTTTTTTTTTTTTTTTTTTTTTTTTTTTTTTTTTTTTTTTTTTTTTTTTTTTTTTTTTTTTTTTTTTTTTTTTTTTTTTTTTTTTTTTTTTTTTTTTTTTTTTTTTTTTTTTTTTTTTTTTTTTTTTTTTTTTTTTTTTTTTTTTTTTTTTTTTTTTTTTTTTTTTTTTTTTTTTTTTTTTTTTTTTTTTTTTTTTTTTTTTTTTTTTTTTTTTTTTTTTTTTTTTTTTTTTTTTTTTTTTTTTTTTTTTTTTTTTTTTTTTTTTTTTTTTTTTTTTTTTTTTTTTTTTTTTTTTTTTTTTTTTTTTTTTTTTTTTTTTTTTTTTTTTTTTTTTTTTTTTTTTTTTTTTTTTTTTTTTTTTTTTTTTTTTTTTTTTTTTTTTTTTTTTTTTTTTTTTTTTTTTTTTTTTTTTTTTTTTTTTTTTTTTTTTTTTTTTTTTTTTTTTTTTTTTTTTTTTTTTTTTTTTTTTTTTTTTTTTTTTTTTTTTTTTGTGGTTCGTCACGAGCGGGGGCGTCACGGTGGTCGATCCCGACCGCGTGGTGCGGGCCCGCCGCCGGTGATGCCGCCCGGTGCGTATCGTAGTCGGTCACCGCATACGATCGCCGCAAAAGTTCGATCCGCAGCATCGGGGCTGCTCGGGCCGTCGCGGACCCGCATACCTCCACATCGACGTTCACGGCGCCTGACGCCTCACCGATCCCTTACCCGGATCCGTTTCCGCTACCGGCTCGACGGCTTCGATCACGGCACTGGGATCGATTCGAGCAGGCCGCCGCGAAGCGGTCTACACCAATCTGCCGCCGCGGCCAATACCGGTTCGTCGTCGAAGGCGAACCTAACGGCGACGGTGCAGTGGACGCCGGGCGCCGACGTGGAATTTCGGCATCGGAGCCGATGTTCTACCAGACGCGGTGGTTCTACCGGCGGTGGATGCGGCGCTGGACGGCTCTGTGCGTGGCGGCGTTGTGGCGGCTGCGCGTGCGCCAGCGTGCGGCCGGCAGTTCTCCCTGGCGCTCGCCGAACGCACTCCGCATGAGCCGGCGAGATCCACGACACGCTGCTGCAGGGCCTGGTCGGCGTGGCGCTGCAGGTGGCGATCGGCATCGCCAACGGCCTGGAAGCGCCGGTCATCGGAGCGCGCCCGCGATCAGCTGACCCGCGTGCGGCGCCAGGTCGAGGAGTACATCCGCGAAGCGCGGCAGTCGATCTGGGATCTGCGCTCGCCGGCGCTCGGGCCCGCGGATCTGCCTCGGCGCTCCGGCTCTTCGCCAGGGAAGCCGTCGGCGCATCGCGGCAAGCCGGTTCAGTTCGTCTTCGTCGTCACGGGCACAGGCCACACCGCGCCTGCCCGCCGGTGATCGAGGAGCAACATCCTGCACATCGGCCAGGAAGCCATGAACAACGCCGTGCAGCACGGCCGGCGCGTCGCGGGTCGACGTGGAGATCGCCTACGACGAGCGACCACACGCGTGCTGCGGGTGAGCGGACGACGGCTGCGGCTTCGACACCAGCCGGCGCGAGCGACGGCGACTTCCAAGGGCATTACGGGCTGATCAGCATGCGACGAGCGGGCCGAGGAAGGTGAGGCGGCGCGTGGACGATCGAATCGGCGCCGGCGCGGCACCGGCGTCGAAGCCATCGTGCCGACCAGTTAGGGAAGAGCGGAGACATCAACCTGTCATGGCAGCAATGGGCGACATACAGCCTCGTATCCGCGTCTTCTGCGTGGACGATCATCGCGTGATGCTCGAAGGGCCTCGCGCTGCTCATCGGCCGCCAGCCCGACATGGAAGTCGTGGGGGTGGGCGGCGACGCAGGCGAGGAGGCCGTGGAGAGCGTCGCGCGGCATGAAGCCCGACGTGACGCTGATGGACCTGCAGCTGCCCGGCCTGAGCGGCCTCGACGCGATCCGCGAGATCCGGCCCGAGCACCCGACGCGCGGATCGTCGTGCTGACGATGTATCGAGGGCGACGAGGACATCTACCGGGCCCTCGAGGCCGGTGCGGCCACCTACCTGCTGAAGGACGCGCTGTCGGACGAATCTGGTGCGCGTGATTCGCGAGGTGCACACCGGTGGCCGGCCCGCTAGGGCCCGAAGTCGAGGCGCGGCTCGACGAGCGCGCCGCGCAGCCGCCCCTGACGCCGCGCGAGGTCGAAGTGGTGCGAGCTCATCTCGCAGGGCATGCGCAACAAGGAGATCGCCGTGAAGCTGCGGGATCGAGCGAGCAGACGGTGCAAGGTGCACGTGAAGAACATCTTCGCGAAGCTGGACGTGAACGATCGCACCGCGGCATTTTTTTTTTTTTTTTTTTTTTTTTTTTTTTTTTTTTTTTTTTTTTTTTTTTTTTTTTTTTTTTTTTTTTTTTTTTTTTTTTTTTTTTTTTTTTTTTTTTTTTTTTTTTTTTTTTTTTTTTTTTTTTTTTTTTTTTTTTTTTTTTTTTTTTTTTTTTTTTTTTTTTTTTTTTTTTTTTTTTTTTTTTTTTTTTTTTTTTTTTTTTTTTTTTTTTTTTTTTTTTTTTTTTTTTTTTTTTTTTTTTTTTTTTTTTTTTTTTTTTTTTTTTTTTTTTTTTTTTTTTTTTTTTTTTTTTTTTTTTTTTTTTTTTTTTTTTTTTTTTTTTTTTTTTTTTTTTTTTTTTTTTTTTTTTTTTTTTTTTTTTTTTTTTTTTTTTTTTTTTTTTTTTTTTTTTTTTTTTTTTTTTTTTTTTTTTTTTTTTTTTTTTTTTTTTTTTTTTTTTTTTTTTTTTTTTTTTTTTTTTTTTTTTTTTTTTTTTTTTTTTTTTTTTTTTTTTTTTTTTTTTTTTTTTTTTTTTTTTTTTTTTTTTTTTTTTTTTTTTTTTTTTTTTTTTTTTTTTTTTTTTTTTTTTTTTTTTTTTTTTTTTTTTTTTTTTTTTTTTTTTTTTTTTTTTTTTTTTTTTTTTTTTTTTTTTTTTTTTTTTTTTTTTTTTTTTTTTTTTTTTTTTTTTTTTTTTTTTTTTTTTTTTTTTTTTTTTTTTTTTTTTTTTTTTTTTTTTTTTTTTTTTTTTTTTTTTTTTTTTTTTTTTTTTTTTTTTTTTTTTTTTTTTTTTTTTTTTTTTTTTTTTTTTTTTTTTTTTTTTTTTTTTTTTTTTTTTTTTTTTTTTTTTTTTTTTTTTTTTTTTTTTTTTTTTTTTTTTTTTTTTTTTTTTTTTTTTTTTTTTTTTTTTTTTTTTTTTTTTTTTTTTTTTTTTTTTTTTTTTTTTTTTTTTTTTTTTTTTTTTTTTTTTTTTTTTTTTTTTTTTTTTTTTTTTTTTTTTTTTTTTTTTTTTTTTTTTTTTTTTTTTTTTTTTTTTTTTTTTTTTTTTTTTTTTTTTTTTTTTTTTTTTTTTTTTTTTTTTTTTTTTTTTTTTAAAAGGGAATCTACAAGGTCAGGGTGAACACGCCGGGCATCTGAAGGAGTTCACATGAGAAATCTATTTCGCGGCAGTGCCCTGCTCGTCGTGGGGATGTTGCTGGGCAGCCTTCTCACCGTGGGCAATGCCTCCCAGCAGCCTCGCGACGCAGGCGTGCGGCTGAACGGTGTGGGCCTGAGCGTCAGGGACTTCGATGCGGCCGTCAGCTACTACACGAAGACGTTCGAATTACGGGAAACCTTCATCCGGCGCGATCAGGAGGGTCGGCCGATCATGGGGTTTCTGCAGATCAGCCGCGAGACGTTCCTGCAGCTCGTACCGGCCAATCCGAATCGCCGACCGGGGTTGAGCTCCGTGCTGATCGAAGTCGATGACATCCAATCCACGGTGGCGAAGTTGAGACAGGCTGGCGCGCAGCTCCAGGATCCGCGCGTGTCTCAGAATACGGGGACGACGCTGACAATGCTGACGGATCCCGAAGGCTTTCGCGTGGAACTGCTCCAGATGACGCCAGGATCGCTCATCAGAACCGCGATGGAGTCCTGGAAGTAGGCGGCCGGCCTTACCGTGGCGGAGGCGGGATGAACGGCGTGCCGAGCGGCGTGAAGTTGGGCCGGTTCGTGCCGTTGGTGATGCAGGTGAGGCCCGGCGCCGACGAGCCGGGATCGCCGAGCGCCACCCAGCCACAGCAATATCTCTGGCACCGGTCCTGCGCGATGAAGGTCTGCGCATTGAGCTTCTTCCGGTATTCCGGGTACAGCGTCTCAGGGTAGCCAAGGACGGCCTCGCGCGGGATCCCGTAGCGCTCCGTCATCTCGGCCACGTCGGGCTTCTTCCCCGGCAGATGATGAGGGACCACTCCGACGGCCTCGACGCGCGCCAACTCCGAGACGGGCACGCAGGGCGCGGCGGTCGTGGCGATGGTGGACTTCGAGTCCAGCGCCCATGACCGCGTCACGACGTCAGGCTCGGCGAGATAAATCGGGTCGTTGACGAATCACCATGATCGTCAGGTAGTCCCCGTGCCGGAAGATGCGCCAGTCGGCGGTCGCCCTGTCGCTGCTCGAGATGCCGTTGCGGCGGAGGAACCCGGCCTTGATATGCGACGTGTGCGCGACGAGGACATTCCCCTCCCAGCGCCCGGTCGTAAAACCTGAGAAGGGATAGAACGCGTTCTCGGACGGATGCGGACGCCCGTCCATCCAAATCGTGACGACGTCGCGATCCACGGCGGAGCTGATCTTCCACGCCACGACGGTGCCGCGCACCGGGTTGGCCTCGCTCCAGATGCGAAGGCCCTGGGGAACCCAGATGACGTACTGCGGGGTGTAGTAGATGCATCTGACGCTCCAGCATCGAGTATCGAGCGTAGGAATACGACAGCGCCCGTGCCCGTCCCGCGTCTGTCAGCGCAATGCCCGTATAGTCCACCGGATCCGAACCCGGGGCGCGCTCGACCCAGTCTTCGTGCTGGAGCGACTCCCATCCGCCGTTGAGGTCCACCTGCGCCGAGGCCGGAACGCTCACCAGGGCGAGCACGAGCGCCGCGCCTGCGATGCGCCAGTGTCCTACCATCGTGCCGAACACGGAGTGGGATCCCATTTCGAGTTGTCCCCTTCCTTCTTGAACTGCAAGGACGTGGTGGAATGGCACGAGCAGGTGCGTCGGGTCGTGGACGATGCTCGTGATGATAATCCACCGATTCCCGTTCTGCTCCGTCGCCATATCCCAGAACTCGGTAAGCCGCGCGTTCGCGCCATAGGGCACACCGTTCTTGCGGAGATATCCGGGACGCAGATGGTCGGTCGTCACCGTAGAGACTGCCCGTCTTTGGACTCGGGCCTGCCGGTGTCTCCCATCTGGCAACCGAGTTGCCTTGCCATGTCGGCGGACCGCCAGGCGGCGTCCAGCTGCCGAAATGAAACAGGCGCGTCTGCATGCCGTAATCGGTTTCCACCTTCAGAGTGTTGGCGTCCAGCCAGGTGACACTCAGCCGGATCGGCCCTCTCATCAGCCCGGGGGCGCCATAGGAGCGGCACTGCTCGCCGGCGGCTTCATCCTTGGCCGGGTCCCACGTATCGGCGAGCTTCATGCCTTCCGCCGTCATCGGGATGCTGGCGTAGTCACCCCTGGCCGGTGTGATCATCCGCCACCGCCAGTCTTCGGAGATCACCGCCACCCAGGTGCCCGTAAGATCGATGGGTGCCGCCGCGTGCGCGGTTGCGGGTGGCGTCGCCGGCGGCGAAAAGCCGGCTCTCCCCTGGGCGTCGAGCCGCGCGCCAAGCACCGCCGCCACCGCGACGGTGGTCATCATCAGCCGGATGCTCCGCGTTCGTGCGTTCATGAAGGTGGCCTCAGACTTCGTCATGAACGTGGCCTGAGACTGCGGTAGACCGCTTCGACGAACATCTCCGTCGTCCATGGACCGGAGTCGGTCCCATAGCGCGCGCGATGCGGAAAGGTCGGATCGGCTTTCTTGATCTGTTCGAGCGTCATGCCGCGCTTGATCATGTCGTCGATCACGTCGCGGACGTAGGTGACCATGTCCCGGTATTCGACCAGGTCGGCCTGATCGGTAACACGACCGCGCGCGGGAACAATGAACGTCCGGCCTTCCTGCCACACGAGCGGCACCGGCGGAATGGCCAAGTCAACCAGCCGGTTCAGGGCATCAATCTCTCCCTGAATGCTGCCCCCCTTCTCAAGGTCGATGAGGGGAAAGCGCGTCATGTCGAAGATCTCGCCCGCCATGATCACGTCTGCGCGGCGGAATGTGACGATGCTGTCGCCGTCGGAGTACGCCGCCGGCTGATAGACCATCTGAATGCCGTCGCCGTTCAGATAGTACGACCGCATCCGGCCCGTGTAGCCCTCGGTCGGCCACGCGGCGACGGGAAACGCGTCGCCCATTCGCTGGGTCACATTGTCGTGGCCAAGGATGGCCGCTGCGCCTGCGTTGGCGACGGCCGAGCCAAGGCCGGGTCCGGCGCCGCCACCTGGAAAGATCGTGAGGCCCGCCCTGGACAATTTCTCGTTGCCACCGACGTGATCTGGGTGAGCGCTCGTGTTGAAGATGTACCGGATCTTCGGGCGCATTCCAGCGCCCTGTACCGACACCGTGTGCCGTTCCGCCAGCATGTCGAGCGTCTGCAAGACCTTGTCGGTCATGGCGGCGGCGCCCGTATCGACGACGATGAAACCGTCAGGTCCGACAAGGACGCCGATGTTCGCTCCGGCGCCGGCCAGCATGTAGAAATTCTGGCGTACCCGGAACGATCTCGACCTCGCCAGCGGGCAGGCGTTGCTGCGCCTCCGCGCCCCGTATCCCGCACCCGATGCCGAGTGCGACCGTAATGGCAAGAAAGGCGTGCCGTTTCATCGAAAAGAGGCGGTGATTCTATCACCCGATTTCGCACCGCCACGATACCGGGATTCTGGTATCGGCGCTACATGAAGGGCCGTTCACCAAACACGCAGCAGCACCTCGATCTCCGGACGCTACCAGCACCGCCCTCCTTCGCGCCGACCTGCAGCCGAATCCCTTCTTCGGGACTGGCAATGCCTTCTCGCCGCTCGGCGCCTGCACGTGGCCATCGTCGCAAATTTCTAATCACCGGATGCGTTCCCCGGGGGACGATCCTCGCCGGTGACATCGCGCTGGTGGGAGGGGCCCTAGATGTTTCTGGCGGTGTTCGCATACCTCGCTGCACGCTTCAACTATCCCCGGTGCTGGACGGTACAGCCGAAGACGTGCTGCCGGCCCTCCTGGCGACCGGAACGGCTGGTCGGGCGCGTGGACCTTCTACAGTGTTCTCCCGATGGCTTTCCTCCCAGCCGGAGTCGCTGCTTTCGAAGCCCTCGGCGAGCGCCTTGGCCAACGCATCAAGTACATTTGGATCTGACGCGCGCACGGGATGCTGCCGCCGCAGGCGACCGCCTCGTCATCGATGCGGTATTCGATGGATTGAACCGCTACCTCGGCAACTTCATTGGCGAGTTCCTCGGTGAACTCAGCTTCAGTACGTTCTTCATCCTTTCAGGGCTCGGCCTGCTGCGGCACGCGCGAGCGCCCCGTTGGCTCGGATGGTTGGGCTTCGCCACGGGCGCCTTGGGTCTGATTGGCGTGTCGCGCAATGTGACACCGGCTATCGAGACAGTAGCGGCAGCCAATAACTATCTTCTGCCGGCATGGATGATCGGCTTTGGTGCCTGGCTTATCCTCGCGAGCCGTAGAACTGGTGCAGGTGAGTGAGCCTGCAGGCGCATTGTGCCCTTCGGTGCGAACGAGGCTATCATCGCGCCCCCGGCCAATTGAGAAGCGAGGATGCCAATGTCACGTCTGATCACCGATAGCGGACTCCGCATTGTTGCGGCGTTTCTCTTCTTTGCCACCCTCGTCAACGCTCAGGCTCCCATCGTCGATCCCGCCAGCCAGAAGCTGCCCAATCCGAATCCGGTCGTCACCAGAGGGTGGGCACCACTGCCGGACGGGCGGATGTGGGGATCGTCGGCAGGCCTCGACATCGGCCCGGACGGTCATGTCTGGACCTACGACCGCTGTGGGGCGGTCGCGCTGACAGGCGGGTGCGACACGAACAATGTCAACCCCATCCTGAAGCTCGATCGCGCCACGGGAAAGGTGCTCGCCAGCTTCGGCGCGGGGCTGTTCGTCCTCCCGCACGGCTTGCACGTGGATCGCGACGGCAACGTGTGGGTCACCGACTCACAGGGGAACAAGGCCGGTACAAAGGGCCACCAGGTCATCAAGTTCAGCCCCAGGGGCGACGTCCTGATGAAGCTGGGACGCGCGGGCGTGGCGGGCAGCGGTCCCGACACGTTCAACGAGCCGTGCGACATCATCACGGCGGCCAACGGCGACATCTTCGTCTCGGATGGGCACAGCGGCCAGGGCGAGAACCCGCCTGCCGGGGCCACCGGACGCATCATGAAGTTCACGAAAGACGGCAAGTTCATCAAGGAATGGGGGCGGATTGGCACCGCGCCCGGGGAATTCCGGACACCCCACGCGCTGGCATTCGATTCGCGCGGTCGCTTGTTCGTGGCTGACCGCGGCAACCATCGGATTCAGATCTTCGATCAGGATGGCCGGTTCCTCGCCTCCTACGCGCAGTTCAGCCGGGTCAGCGGTCTCTTCATCACTCCGGACGACATGCTGTATGCGATCGATTCGGAAACCAACGCGATGAACCATCCCGGGTGGACGACCGGCATCCGTATCGGACATGTGAACGCCGACAAGGTGACGGCGTTCATTCCACCGCACCCGGTGGATGACCGGCCGTTCGGGGCCGCTGGAGAAGGCATCGCCGTCGATCGTGATGGAAACGTCTACGCGGCCGAAGGGCCGATATCCCGTCCAATGGCAGGCGGAGGACTGACGAAGTACGCCAAACGCTGACGTCCGGCGCGGCCGAACGAGGTGAAGGGCCCGTGGGGCCACGGCCCCCGGGCCGGATCAGAGTGTCAGAACACGATCGTCCAGCCCGGGTTGCGCGCCTGCTCTTTCGTATAGGAGACGCCGTGCACCTTGAGCCCTTGCTCGTCTACCAGGGTGATGACGCCACCTTTGTTCGAGAGCGCGAGCGGCTGCTGAACGCGAACCACGCGTGTGGCTCCGGCGTTCAGCACGCCTGACAGCGGCAAGCGCTTCTTTTGCGTATCGAGGAGCGCCCAACCATCCAGCTTTATGTCGTGCGGTGCGGTGTTCAGCAGCGTGACCACTTCGATTTCCGGCGACTGTGTCGGGTTGACGAGGGCCCCGACAATCCGCACGAGACCGGCGGGGTCTTCGGAGGTCGGCGGCGCCGGAGGCGGCGGCGGACCTGGCGTGACGGGCGGCGAAGGCTGTGGCGGCGCTCCTATCCGATGACCCGTGCTGTCGTCCGTGTGCCAGGTTTGTGACTGGAACTTCAGGAGCACCGCGACCCAGTCGTCCTGGTTCGGGAAGTGCACCAGAAGCCCGCCATCCTGGTAGACGCCGTCATCGGACAGAAACTGGGCCGCGTTGCCCTGGTTCATGTGGATATCGTGAATCCCGTTCCCCGGCAGGAACCCGAAGTACTTGTCCTTGACGCCTGGCTCGGGTCCCCACCGCTCGCCAAAGGCGTACACCAGCGCGGTCTCGTCGGCAACCGCCCGCTGCATCACCCGGTCAACCTTCTCGTTGAGGTCATTGTCGAAGCCGGGCAGGCTGAACGGAAGCGGCCGCATCCGGGTACGGTCGAAGAGATTGCCCCTGATGAAATCGAGCGCGCCAGAACCAGGCTTGCGTTCCAGCCTCGTGAAACCGGTCGGCAGCGGCTCGACGATCGCGGTAATCGGGTGCTCGAAGTGTTCGAGGATGATGTATTCGACGTCAGAGGGCGGCAGCTGCGATTTGACGTTTACGGCAATCCGGTAGTCGGTCGTGTCGTCGACGATCCGCACCTGGTAGTGAGGACTCTGGCCGGCCCCGATCCGGACTTCAATTGCCTTTCCCTTCAATACACCGTAGGAATGTAGCGGCACTATCTCCTCCCACGCGGCAGGCGTGTCACACGACTGAGGGAAAGCTCTTCACCGGGGAGAATATCGCAAACATCCAGCCCAGATCGCGGAACTTGTGACCGGCGGAGACGAAGCGTAGGATCGGCGCATTCCTCACGCTCACCGTCGAATTGTCGGCGTTCTGCTGCTGATCGCATCAGGCGCGGCGCTCGCCGTCGCGCCGGCACGATTCGTTCGCTTCAGTGAAGTGCGGCCGATTCTGACCGAGCTCAGAGGCAAGCTGCCGCCCGAACTCAACACGTTGACTGCCGCGCAGCTGGAGAGCGCATGGCCGGGCTGGATCGCGCGCCACGATCAGCAGGTCCGCGCACGGCTCGAGCAAGGCGACGAAGACACCATCGTCAACTGGATGCTGTTCGGCACCTCGTTCACGTCGAGACCGCGCGCGGTGCTCGGCGCCGTCGAGTCGGGGGCCGCGGGGGATCGGGATGTGGTCCTGCGCCGGACCATTGACCTGATCTCGGCCCGGCTGGACGATCTGCTGACGGCACTCGCGGCCCCTGGCACTGACGAGCGCCGGCTGTTCGCCCGCGCCCTCCTCCAGCGACGAGGACTTCGGTTCGCGACCAGCGCAGACCGGGACGCTGCGCGAAAGTACCTGCTCGCGGCGGTCATTCGCGTCGCCAACGAACAGGACCAGATCGATCAGGAACTTGGCGCGACGAGCGGCAGCGACGCCGGTACCGAGTTCGTCCGGCGATCCCGGTTGTTCCGCACGCGCGGCCTGTCGCTGGACACGTCGCTCGTCACCAATTATTCGGTCGAGCAGGCCTTGGCGGCGATGAAAGCGCGCGGGCTCCTCAAGCCCGGCGCCGTCAGACGCGTGGCCGTTGTCGGTCCCGGACTTGACTTCGCCGATAAGGACGTCGGGTTCGACATCTACCCGCAGCAGACGCTGCAGCCCTTCGCCGTGCTTGATTCGCTCACACGGCTCGGGCTCGGACCTTCGCCGGGCGATCCGGACATCGTGCTGCTCGACATCAGCCCCCGCGTCATCGATCACGTGACGCAGGCCCGGGCGCGCGCCGCGAAGAACATCGGCTATACGCTGAACCTGCCCCTTCCCAGGAGCACGCCGTGGCTGCCCGACGTTCACACCTACTGGCAGACGTTCGGCGATCAGGTCGGCACGCCCGCCCAGGCGCCGACGTCGAAGACGATAGCTGACATGGCCGAGCTGCGCGCCGTTCGTGCGAGGCCGTCTGCCGTTCAGCGAATGTCCGTGCTGAATGTGAACATCGTGACCGAGCGCCTCGACGGCGAGGCGTTCGATCTGGTGATTGCCACGAACGTGTTCATCTACTACGACCTGCTCGAGCAGGCGCTGGCGATGTCGAACGTCCACGCCATACTGAAGCCCGGCGCCTTTCTGCTGGCAAACGTCTCGGCACCGAGCCTGACGTCGGTGACGATTCGCCCGGTCGAAACCACGACCACCCGCTACGCCCAGAACATCGTCGATTCCATCGTCTGGTACCGAGCCCCCGCGAACTGAGCCATTCGCTTGACCCTATCCCGCGATCCGGCGTTCAGCCTTGCCGGCTCACCATTGCGTTAATCCAGATTGGGGCGAACGGGGACGTGCAACCCTTCGACACGGGATAGTCCCGATAGATTCCCAACTTCTCGCCTATGGCGACGGCCCGCTTGCGGTGTTTGGGGAAGCGGATGCCGATTGCCGCCAGAGTATTGTTCATTGTCCACTGCACTTCCGGATCGGCACTGGCCATTTCGGACTCGATGCGATCCAGCAGCGCCGGAAGAGCGAGCCCGTCCGGACTCTTCCCGACCCGCTCCGCGGTGAGGTCCCATCCGGCGCGGGCCGCCCAGCGGTCGTCCGTGACCATCCATTCCTGGCGAAGAGTCTCCTTGTCGGGGTGCTGCCTGACGACATAGGCGTTGAGCCAGTCCGCCACGCGCACAAAGGTCACGGACCGCACCATCCGTTCCATCTCGTCGGCCGACAGTTTCTTGGGCTGGATCAGGAGAGTGGCCAGGAACTGGGCATCGACGTTCCCGGTCTCCCAGAGCGACAGAGCCAACGGATGGTCCGTCCGGATCTTTTTCGCCAGCACCCGGATGTCGCCGAGACTGACGCCGAACTGAGTGTCGCCGGCGCCGCTCTTGGCGTTCTGCGCCCGCACCTTCGCGTTGCCGAGCGCTTTGAGCTGTTTGAGAGTTTCTTTGAGGGTCATGTTCGGGATCCTACAAAACATCGTCGATTCCATCGTCTGGTATCGAGCCCGCGAACTGAGCCATTCGCTTGACAGGCGTGGGCGACAGGACTAGCCTGCCCGCCTCAGGGGTAATTCCGCGAAGACCCACGCCGGCGTCGTCCACTTGCAACGCACGTAGGAGGACATCGATGCTGAACCTGATTCAGCGTTCCCCAGGGTTCGTGCTGGTCGTCTTGATCGCGTTGTTCCTGCCCTCGGCCGTCCATGCACAAGCTGCAATCACTGGCGTCGTCCGCGACGCGTCGGGCGGCGTCCTGCCCGGCGTGACGGTGGAAGCCACCAGCCCCGTCCTGATTGAAAAGGTCCGTTCGGTCGTCACCGACGCGACCGGCCAGTACCGCATCGTCGATCTCCGTCCCGGCGCCTACTCCGTGACATTTGCGCTGCCCGGGTTCAGTGCCGTGAAACGCGAAGGGATCGAGCTGTCGGGGAACTTCGTGGCGACGGTGAACGCCGACCTGCGCGTCGGCACGGTCGAGGAAACGATCACGGTTACTGGCGAGACGCCGATCGTCGACGTGCAGAGCGCGCGGACGCAGCAGATCATCGATAGAGATGTCATCTCCGCGATTCCGTCCTCCCGAAACGTCAACGGCATCCAGAACCTGATTCCCGGAATGTCAGCGGCCGGCGGCGTCGGAGTCATCGGGAATTCGAACACTGATTCCGGAAACATCGGGGGGACGATGCAGGGGGGTGCCGCGGCCATCCACGGCGGGCGCGCGTCCGACTCACGAATCTACGCCGACGGCATCAACATGGGGTGGGCCGGCGGAAACGGCGGCGGCGGGAACATGCCGCAGATCGCCGCCGCGCAGGAAGTGGTGCTGACCATTGCGGGCGGCCTCGCTGATGCCGAGACCGGCGGTGTGGTCATCAACGTCATCCCGCGCGAAGGGGCAAACACCTTCAGCGGTCAGTTCAATTTCAGCGGCTCAAACGATTCCCTGCAAGGCAGCAACTACACCGACAGGCTCAAAGCCCTCGGCCTGCGCTCGCCGTCGGAGCTCATTTCCGTCTACGACGTCAATCCGATGTACGGCGGCCGGATTGTGCAAGACAAAGTGTGGTTCTACGGGGCGTTCCGCCAGACCGGCGGGAAGAGCACGGTGCCGGGCATGTTCTGGAACAAGAACGCCGGTGATCCGACGAAGTGGATCGCCGACTTCGACCGATCGAAGCCGGCATTCACGAACAGGGTGGAGCGCCAGGCGACCTTCCGGGTGACGTGGCAGGCGACGCCGCGCAACAAGTTCAACATGCACTGGGCCGAGCAGTACCTCGACACGAACTACGGACAGGGTGGCGGCGCGGAGACCGCCGGCCAGCTGACGACGCCGGAGGCGACGCCGCGGTCGTACTACATCCCGTCCCGTCA
This sequence comes from uncultured Acidobacteriota bacterium, assembly GCA_963750995.1. Classification (GTDB taxonomy): domain Bacteria; phylum Acidobacteriota; class Vicinamibacteria; order Vicinamibacterales; family UBA2999; genus CAVVST01. The sequence goes on from CAVVST010000003.1 coordinate 191,729, forward strand.
ACCGCATGCCACGTGGACATCGCCCATCTCGGGGCGGCTGCTCGCCGAGGCCGGCTGGGGCATGTATCAGGCCCGATACCGCTTCGCGCCTCGCAACGACGGCACCGACGTTCCGGGAATGATCCAGGTCCTGGAGCAAGGCGGCGAGGTGCCCAACCTCCTCTCTCGGGCGCCCGCGGCGCCCGCGCAGGGTGGTTTCGCGCATTCGCTGATCGGAGCGCTGGCCAGCCTGCGGGCGTCGCTGACGTATGTCACCGGCGCGCACAGCATCAAGGTCGGGTACCAGGGCGGGTTCGGCAATCCGTCTCAGACATACAACTACCCGAACCAGATTACGCAGATCCGGATGAGAGACGGCATCCCGAATCAGTTGACACAGACCGTCGTCGTGGGCGGCCACATCAAGTACGTCCGCAATCTCATTCCGACGAACTTCTACGCCCAGGACCAGTGGACCTTGAAGCGGCTGACGCTGCAGGGCGGCGTGCGATACGACTCCCTGAAATCGAGTTATCCCGACTCGAGCGTAGGTGGACCCGGCTATCCGTTTGCACCGGAGGAAATCTCCTATCCGGCCCGGTCAACTCCCGGGTACGACTGGAAGGACATCACGCCTCGGATCGGTGCAGCCTACGACTTGTTTGGAAACGGCAAAACGGCGGTCCGGTTCAACGTCGGCAAGTACATGGAAGCCATCACGGCGACCAACAACGACCTGGACATGAACCCGCTGGTGCGCACGGTCCTCCGGACGACGCGGGGGTGGACCGATACGAACAGGAACTACGTACCTGACTGCGATCTGATGAGCCCGGCGGCCAACGGCGAATGCGCGCGGATGGACAACCAGAACCTGGGGCGGCAGGTATTCAACCGCAGCTTCGACCCTGAATTCGTCGGCGGCTGGGGCACGCGGTCCTATAACTGGAGCCTCGGCCTGTCGGTCCAGCAGGAAGTCGTGCCTCGCGTCTCGGTGACCGTCGGCTTCCATCGCAACTGGTGGGGCAACTGGTACGTCGTCGACAACCGGTCAACCAGTCTCCAGGACTACACGCCGTTCAGCATCAGGGCGCCGAGCGATCCGCGGCTGCCCGGCGGCGGCGGTTACACGGTCGACGGGCTGTACAACCTGGTCCCCGAAAAGGTTGGAGTGGTCGACGAGCTCGCGCAGTCCTACAGGAACTTCGGCGAGCAGACCGAGAACTGGCAGGGGTTCGACTACTCCGTCGTGGCGCGGCTGCCATGGGGGTTGACGGCGCAGGCCGGCGCAGGCACCGGGCGCAAGTTCGCCGATGGCTGCGCGGTGAGGGCGAAGCTGCCGGAGCTCGGGGCGGGTCCTACAGGCGCCGCCAACAGCTCGGTCACGGCAAACGTCCTGGTGACCACCCAGCGCGGCTCCCTTTCAGTGACCAATCCTCACTGTCGCTTCGCCGAGCCGTACAGGACGGACTTCCGGGGGCTCGCCACGTATACGGTTCCCAAAGCAGACGTTCAGCTCGCTTTAACGTGGATGAGCGTACCCGGGGAGTATCTGGAGGCGAACTTCGTGGCGGACAACGCGTGGGTCGCCGCCGGACCGCAGCCGCTCGGCCGGCCTCTCACAGGAGCGGCCGTTGCGACGGTGAACCTGATCACGCCGTATACGGTGTTTGCCGATCGACGCAACAACATGGACTTCCGGGTTGCGAAAATCTTCCGGTTCAGTGGGAAGCGCACCCTGGTTGGCGTCGACATCTACAACCTCATGAACGTAGACGTGGTGACGGCGTACAACCAGACATTCGTGCCGGGTGGTCCGTGGCTGACGCCGACCGCCATTCAGCCGGCGCGGTACGCCAGGTTCAGCATGGAATTCGATTTCTAGTATGAATTTCTGAATAAGGTAGCGTCTCGTCATGACGTAGTGTCCGCCTTCAGGCGCGCTTCACAAGTCTGGCTAAAGCCGGACACGACGCATGAACGAAATATCGTTGGCCCACTTCGCGGCCCGCTCTCGTCAGAGGGCGGGCCGCTGTTGCGTTGCACGAGCGCTGTCGGGCAGACAGGCTACCAGTCGAACTGGAGGGCGAGATTACCCGTGACGCCGTTGAGGCTGTCATCCAGCGCATCGGTAAAACCCGTGAGACGGTAGCCGGCCCCGAGGTTCAAGGTGACATGACGGAACAGGTCGGCGCCGGCGGTCACCTGCGGCTCGAAGACGAAGAAGTCGTCCCTTGCAAGAATGCGGACGGTAGATGACCCCGGCTGGCTGCCCGGCAGTCCGCCAAAACGAATGCGGCGGTCCGGTATTGCGACTGGACCGCCGCGGATGCTGATGTCGCGGCCCAGCGTGCCGCTGCCCACACCGACCAGGCCGCGAGCGCCAAACCGGATCCCCACCACCCGCTCTGGCGCCGACCAGCCGACCAGCAGCCCGCCATAGGCGAGTTCCTCCCCCCGCGACCCACTCACCAGCCAGTAGCCGGCGCCACCAATCATGAGGGCCTCGTCGAAGACGCGGCCGGCATACGCGCCGGCGAGCTGTCCAACCGTGCCGTCGATGTCGGTCACTTTGTAATCAGGCGCGACGACGAATGCATTCTCCACCCGCTCGACGATGAGCGGCGGCGGAGCGGTTTGCGCCAGAGCGCCAACCGGGAACAGGACGACGAGCGCGAACAATGCGCGAATGATCATGAGCATGACCTTTCCTATTGACGCGGCAGGCTGATGTTGATGGGCGAGGTCTGGGCGGCCGCGACGTTCACCTCCGCCATGTAACTGCGATAGCCGTCCTTGCGTGCTTCAACGCGATGGGTTCCCGGAGCCACCTGGATGACCAGCGACTGGTCGGTCTGCGGCCCTTGCCACCGCTCACCGTCGATCAGGATCTCCGCGTCCGCCGGCTGGACGCGTATCGCAATCGCACCGAAGTTCGCGTCGCCGCGGATCGATGACTCGGGCCCCGCCGATACCGCCGCGCCACGCGGCGCCAAATCCGGTCGCGGCGCCGCGACCGGACGTGGCTCGCCCGTCTCACCCGCGGCAAGCGATTCCATCGTGTGACGGATGCGGAAGGTGCCGCCATCCTGGAGAAAGATCTTCTGCCTCACGCTCCTGTGTCCCTCCAGGTACAGCGTGACGTCGTGTTCTCCCCGCTGCAGATTGAGATGCTGAAACATGCCGTCGAAGTCGTCGACGGTACCCGCGTAGTAGCCATCCACGTAGACCTCCGTCTCACGCGGAGAGACCTGCAGCCGGAGCGAGGCGGTGTCGGCGGACGCAGCACCGTACACGTACGGCGGGTACCAGCCAAACGGATAGGGATACCACCACGGGTCGTAGAACGGATCGTAGAAGGGCGACAGGAACAGCGGTCGATAGTAAGCGCCGACAACGACGCCGCCGACGCGGGGGGCAACAGCGCGCCGCACGGCGGGACGCCGCTGTGCGTGCGCGTCCTGGACTGGAAACACGGTGACAAGGACCGCGGCGGCAGCCAGCAGCGGCAGCGTGCGAACAATTTTCATCAGTGGCACTCCTCGTGATACGCGATCACGGCGCCGGCGGAGGCAACGGTCGTACCACGCGGGCCTCGATGCGAAATTGTTGTCACCCAACAACTTGTTGCGTGAGCGGTCGTGACGTCGCTGTCGTCCACTCAGGACAGGCGTCGTGACGGCAGGACAAATCGCGTCGACGCACATCGAGATGTGGCAAAAGTGTGGCGACCGGCACGATCAGAAGCGACGGTGAGAAAACTTGCCCCGGGCTGGCAAATGACGGGCCCAGGCCGATGAAGCGGCACGTTTCGGGCGACCACGGCGTCGAAGCGTGCCGGAGATCGCCGTGCCTTGGCAGAAGGCCTGGTACTTGCTCGACGTTGCCTCCAGGCATGACGCCATCAGCGTCACGATGAACGGCGTCAGGACCCACCGGCCACGGTGACGGTGGTGCGCGGGTCGCGGAACTGCGCCCTCGACAGTTCCTCGACATCCGGGCGATCCTCTTGCCGAAGTGGCAGGACACCGATCGTGATCTCGACGACGTCGCCGCGGTCATGCGCGACGCCGGAGACGACGTGCTGGTGCGCGAGAATGGCCTCGGATGGGCGAATCGACGGCCTGCTGCGAACCAAGTGCATCCGCGCCGACGGCGACCCAGCCGGGTCCGGAGACGTTCGAAGAGCTGGTCGGACCCTCGTCGCGTCGTGATCCGAATCCGACCGAGGATCCTGGTGGACCTGACAAAGCTGGACGCCGCGTCGCGGAATTGACAAGACGCTCGGTGGCTCTGGCGCTGACCCTTTCACGAGCCGAATCTCGGTATGTCGGATCCCGACGACGCCGTCGGTCTGCTTGGCCGCTTCGGCGCCATCGACCGTCCATGGCGAGGTCCCGCGTGCAGGCCGCGTCAGGAACCGCCGGATGTGGCCGTGATGTCTTATCGGGCTGACGGGCGCTTGCGACTGACACGTAGGCTAGTGGTTCTCCGACGGCCGTTTGAGCTGACGCAGGACGGATTCCGTATTGCCACGCGGGTTCCGGCACAAGTGTTGTCAGCCCGATTGGCTGCATGCGCGCGCGGCTCCATTACGCCTGGATCGTCGCCCTCGTCACCTTCGTCGTTCTGCTCGTCACGGCGGGGATCCGTGCCACGCCCGGCGTCCTGATGATCTCGCTCGAAGGCGAATTCGGATGGAGCCGGGCCGTCATCTCGGGCGCCGTCGCGATCAACATCGCGCTGTTCGGCTTGATCGGCCCATTCGCGGCGTCGGTGATGGATCGCTGTGGATTGCGGCGGGTCGTCCTGTGCGCGGTTGCGCTGCTGGGTATCTCGGTTGCGCTCACCACCCGCATGCAGAACCAGTGGCAGTTCACGCTGCTGTGGGGCGTGCTCGTCGGCACCGGCACCGGCGTGACCTCGATGGTGCTCGCCGCCATCATCGCAAACCGCTGGTTCGACGAGCGCCGCGGCCTGGTGCTCGGTGTGCTGTCGGCAGCCAATGCGACCGGGCAGCTCGTGTTTCTGCCGGTCCTGGCATCGCTGGTCGCGACGAGCGGCTGGCGCACCGCCGCTCTGCTGGTCGCGGGAGCTGCCGCCCTCGTCTTCATCGTCGTGTTCCTGTTCATGCGCGACCGGCCCGAAGATCTCGGGCTGCTGCCGTACGGACGGGCGCCGGGCGCAAGTTCCGAGCGGGCCCGCGCGATGGCGCCGATCGAGGCGTTACGCCATGCGGCCCATTCACGCGCTTTCTGGATCCTGGCGGGCACCTTCTTCGTGTGCGGGGCGAGCACGAACGGACTGATCGGCACGCACCTGATCGCGGCGTGTCATGACTACGGGATTCCGGAGGTCCGCTCGGCGCAGCTGCTCGCGATGATGGGGATCTTCGACATCGTCGGCACGACAGCCTCGGGCTGGTTGACGGACCGCTACTCCAGCCGCCATCTGTTGTTCGGCTACTACACGCTGCGGGGGATCTCGCTTCTGTTCCTGCCGCTCACACTGCAGGACGGCGGCGGGGGCCTTGCATGGTTTGCCGTGTTCTATGGCCTCGACTGGATCGCGACCGTGCCGCCCACCGTGCGTCTCACCAGCGAAGCCTTCGGCCGCGAGAATACCGGCGTGATCTATGGATGGATTGGCGCGAGCCACCAGCTCGGCGCATCGATGGCCGCGTTCGGCGCCGGCGCGATCCGGACGATGCTCGGCAATTACCAGGCCGCGTTCTGGATCGCCGGCGTGTTATGCATGGTGGCGGGCGTGTCGTTTCTCACCATCGGCCGCCGCACGTTCAGGGCGCCTTCGGCCGTTGCGCTGACACCCGCCTGACTTCGGCGGCTCAGAGGTATTACATGGCTCGGATCGCCGTCGTCGTGAACGCGGGATCGGGAACCGGCGATCGCCACGACGTCGCCGATCGCATCGCTCCGCGCATTTGCCGTTCACGGGGTCGAGCCCTCCCTGGCGGTGGTCCCTGGCGGTGAGGTTGGCGACGCAGCGCGGCGCGCGCTGCAGGAGGGTGCATCCATCGTCGTCGGCGGCGGCGGTGACGGCACCGTCAGCACCGTCGCATCGGTGCTCGCCGGAACCGGGAGTTCCGCTTGGCATCCTCCCGCTTGGCACCTTGAACCATTTCGCCAAGGACCTGCGCATTCCGCTGGACTTCGAGGCAGCGGTGCAGGCAGTCGTCGCCGGCCACTCTGCTGCGGTCGACCTCGGAGAAGTCAACGGTCGGTACTTCATCAACAACGCGAGCCTGGGCATCTACCCACGCCTCGTCCGGGAACGTGAGAAGGAGCAGCGTGCCGGGCGCGCAAAGTGGAAGGCGCTTGCGGTTGCCGCCGTGCGCACCTGGCAGCAGTACCGTCACGAGCACGTCATCGTGAACAACGGCGATCAAGCGTGGAAGGTCCGAACACCCTTCGTCTTCGTCGGCAACAACGAGTACGAACTCGAGGGCTTCCAGGCGGGACGACGCCAGCGACTGACGGACGGACGCCTCCAGGTGTGCACAGCGCCCGAGATGACGCGCAGGGAGCTCGTTCGCGTGGTGGCGGGAGCCTTCACCGGCCGTTTGCGGGCAGCGGACCATTTCGAGTCGCTGTGCGCGACGGAGTGCTCCATCGAGGCGCGCTCCTCGAGTCAGGGCGTGACCCTCGACGGCGAGCTGTATGTGATGACGATGCCGCTGCGCTTCAGGAGCCGTCCCGGCATGTTGCGCGTGATAGTGCCGGCGTCATGAAGACACTCGTCCATCTCTCGGACCTTCATTTCGGCCGGGTCGATCGGACGGTGGCCGATGCCCTGGCGGAGTTGATTGCGCGCCTCGGCCCGCAGGTCGTCGCCGTGTCGGGGGACCTGACGCAGCGCGCCAGGCGCTCGCAGTTCCGCGAAGCGCGGCGGTTCCTGGATTCGTTGCCCCAGCCGCGTATCGTGGTGCCGGGCAATCACGACATCCCGCTGTTCAACCTGCCCGCACGAATCGTCAACCCGCTTGGAGGCTACCGGCGCTACATCACCGATAATCTTCAGCCTCTGCACGCCGACACGGAAATCGCCGTGCTCGGACTGAACACGACGCGCGCGACGTCGCTCAAGGGGGGCGCCGTCCAGTACGACGACGTGCCATCCATGTGCGAGGTTCTCGGTCGCCTCAGCGCGGGCGCTGTCAAGATCATCGTCGGCCACCACCCGTTTGGCGAGCGGCGTGACGGCAAAGTGCTCGAGGGACGCCCCGATTCGCGCGCGATTGCCCAACTTGCCCGGGCCGGGGCGGACGTCTTTCTTACCGGCCATCGTCATCTCAGTTACACCGGTCATACGGCCGAGCGCTACGACATCAGCGGCCGCGCCGCGGTCGTGGTGGAGGCGGGGACCGCCACGTCCACGCGCACGCGCGGCGAAGCCAATGCGTTCAACCTGCTCCACATCGGCTCCGGACACGTGGTAGTTGAGCGCTTCGAATGGCAACCAGCAAGCCGACTGTTCGCGGTGGCCGATGCCAAACGATTCGAGCGCGGCTCGCACGGCTGGTCGGTGGTCAACGAATAACGGGGAGGCGAGCCTACTCGATTGTCTCGCAGAGCGCGGTTATTGTTTCGTCGCTGGTGCGAGGCGCAGTTGAACGTCGTGAACGCCGCCGGCCGCGACCGCTGTCTCGGCGCTGGCGGTTCCAGTGCTGTGCGTCGCGGTCACGAAGTAGCGCCCCGCCGGGAGCGGGAACCGCGGGGGCGCTCGGTACTGGTTGCTCTCGGTGACAAGCTTCCGGTTGCCTTCGGCGTCCCGCGCGGCGGTATAAACCGCATAAGCGACGCCCCGCGCGAGCGTTTCGCTGCCTCCGCTCAAGACCGCGGTCGGCCGGAGTATGCCGGCGCGAAGGTTCAGCGTCTCCCGTGTCACGTTGGCAGGCGCGACTTCGATTTCTGCATTTGCGGACGCGCTCCCGTAATCGGCCGTGACAAAGTAGCGTCCAGCCGGGACCGGGAATCGCGGCGGGGCTGCATACTGGTTGCTCTCGGTGACGAGCTTGCGGTTGCCTTCGGCGTCCCGCGCGGCGGAGTAGACCTTATACGCCACACCTTGCGCGAGCGTCTCGCTACCGACGTTCGTCACCGCCGTCAGCAGGAGGATCCCCGCGCGCAGGTTCAGTGTCTGTTGGATCACTCCGGCCGGCGTGATCGCGACCTCCGCGTTCGCGGATGCGCTCCCGTGCTCGGCCGTGACCACGTAGCGGCCGGCCGGGAGCGGGAACCTCGGGGGGGCTGCGTACTGATTGCTCTCGGTGACGAGCTTCCGGTTGCCTTCGGCGTCCTGCGCGGCGGCATACACCTTATAGGCCACGCCTACTTCGAGCGCTTCGCCGCCCTCGCCCAGGACCGCGGTCGGACGGAGGATGCCGGCGTCGAGATTCAGGATCTGGTGCGTGATCTCGTCGGCGGTCACGTCAACCTCCGTGGTGGCGGAGGCGTTGCCGTGCGTGGCCGCGACAAAGTAGCGGCCTGCGGGAAGCGGAAAACTCGGTGGCGGTGCGTACTGATTGCTCTCGGTGACAAGCTTCCGGTTGCCGTCGGAGTCCCGCTCGTTGGTGTAAACCTGGTAGGCGACGCCTTGCATGAGCGGCTCACTGCCGGCGGCAAGCACAGCGGTGAGCCGGAGACCGGATGCCTCGGCCGATGCACGAGTCGGGGCAGGCTGTGAAGTCGCGGCAGGCTGTGAACCATCACCGTCGCCGGGGCTCGTGGTCTGATAGACGATGGTCGCGAGAAGTGCCACCAGGAGTGCAACTCCCAACGACAACTGCACCGTACGCCGGCGACCAGCGAGGACGCCAGTGCTCTCGCGCCGTGCCACGACCTCCTGGGGAGCAACCGCCGCAAGTCCTGGCGCCTCCGGAACCACGGTTCCCGAGGCCGCGATTCGAGCGGATGGGGCGCCGATGATCGTGGATACGTCGGCGGCCAGCTTCTGGAATGCCTCTGACTCCCTGGTGCCGTCCCACTCGATCATCCCGGCGGCCTGAATCCGCCCGAAGCCAAGGGGTGGACTGACGTCGTCGATCAGCACGGGGATCAGCACACCGCGCTTACGGCCCTCGTCCGCCTCTTCGCGAACCCAGCTCGAACCCACCGAGTCCCGCGACCACACGACCACCACGCAGCGCGCGTCGGCGAGCGCATCGGCGATGACCTGGTCGAAAGTCTTGCCAGCCGGAATGTGTCGATCCCACCATACCGACCAGCCATGCGCGGACAACGCGTCCGCGAGCCGTCGGACGCGCGACCGATCTTCGCTGGCGTAGCTGATGAAAATGTCGGCCACAGGTGGCCGAATTCTACGTGATCAGCAGCCGATACCTACTCAAGGCAGGACGAGGAACGTAACCAGCTAGAAGAACAGCCGGGGAATCGACGTGCGCCGGCGCGCCGGCTGATAGAGCAGGAGAAGCCGACGGAACCAAGCGTGTGTCGGACTCAACATCCCGTAGAGTAGTCTCTTCACCGCCTCGCATGGTCTCGCGCCCTGTAGATGCCCCTCGTGCGTTTCTCTCCTACGCCCGGAGCGACGGCGAAGCGTTCGCCTCGGCGCTTCGAGCACGCCTCGAAACCGAACATCCGGGAGTTTCGCTCTGGCAGGACCGCACGCGGATGGAGGGTGGCGTCGGGTGGTGGAAACAGATCACCGAAGCCCTCGACCAGGTCGAGTTCTTAGTCATGGTGCTGACGCCGGCCGCGCTCACGTCCGACGTCGCGCGGAAGGAATGGCGGTACGCACGCCAGCAGGGTGTCCGCGTCTGCCCGGTCATGGGCGTACCGCCGGACCAGCTTGATGTCCGCCAGCTTCCCAGCTGGATGCACAAGGCACATTTCTACGATCTCGATCGCGAGTGGGCGACCTTCATCGGCTTCCTGAACAGCGCGAAGCGGGACAACCGTGTGCCCTTCATGGCTCCGGATCTGCGCGTCGATTTCGTCAGCCGGCCGAAGGAATTCGAGGCGATGTTGTCGGCCCTGCTCGATGCCGACCACGCGAATCCCGTCGTCATCACCACGGCGCTTCAGGGCGCGGGTGGGTTCGGAAAGACGACGTTGGCAATTGCCTTGTGCCACCACGACGATGTGATCACAGCGTTCGACGACGGAATCTTGTGGGCGACGCTGGGCGAGGCGCCGAAGATCCAGCACGAGCTCACAAAGCTGTACGCGGCACTTACCGGCGAGCGGCCTTCGTTTCTGGACATCGACGACGCGGCCATCCATCTCGCCGAGCGCCTGGATCAGAAGAACTGCCTCATCATCATCGACGATGTGTGGGATGCCAATCACGTCGTCCCGTTCCTGCGCGGTGGAAAACAGTGCTCGCGGCTGATCACGACGCGACGGCTCGACGTCATTTCCGAGACGCGCGCCCAGTGGATTTCGGTCGACGAAATGACGGCCGATCAGTCGATCGAGCTCCTCAAGGCGAGACTGCCCTTTCCCGCCGACGCGGCCCCGTTGCGCGCCCTGGCGCGGCGTCTCGGCGAGTGGCCGCTTCTGCTGAAACTGGCCGCGTCACAGCTGCGCGAGCGCCTCGATCGTGGCGATTCATTCGAGGGGGCGCTCGCCTACGTTAACGTGGCGCTCCAGAGGCGCGGACCGGTTGCGTTCGATCGCGCCAATGCCACGGAACGCAGCGATGCGGTCGGCCGGACCGTTCGCGCGAGCCTGGAACTGCTGTCGCCAATCGATCGCACACGATGCGCCGAGCTGGCGATATTTCCCGAAGGCATCATGGTGCCGCTGAGCGCCATCCGTGCGCTGTGGCAATTGGACCAGTTCGAGACCGAGGAGACCGTGCAGCGCCTGGATGCGGCCGCGCTGGTTGATTTCGACCTGAAGGTTGGCGCCATCCGTGTGCACAATGTGCTGCAGGAATATCTCCGAACCGAGCTGACGAACGTCCCCGCCATTCATGCGCGGCTTGTGAATACCGGCTGGCCGGATCGCTATTCCCTTCCGGACCACTATGCCTGGCGCTGGCTCAGCTGGCACCTGCTGCAAGCAGCGGATCGTGAGCAACTGCGAGTGCTGCTGGGCGATTACAAATGGATCGACGCGAAGCTGCGTCGGACCGACGTGCAGGCACTGTTGCTGGATTTCGATCTGCTCGACGATCGCGGTGAGCTCCGAGCCGTCCACGACGCCATCCGGCTCGCGTCGCACGGGTTGGCCCGCGACCCGGAGCAGCTGGCGGCGCAACTGATCGGTCGTCTCCCCACCGGGCAATCGTCAACCGTCGACAGGATCGTGGCGGATGCAGCGCGTCTATCGCGCAGGCCCTCGTTGAGGCTGCGACACACCTCGTTGACGCATGCCGGGGGTGCTCTGAACGGCATCCTCAAGGGGCACACGGGCTCGGTTGAGGCAGTGGCCGTCTCGGCCGACGGCTCAACTCTCCTGTCAGGAGCGGCTGATTGGACACTGCGAGTCTGGGACATCGGCGCCGGCCGCAACGTGAAAACGCTGACCGGTCATACCGGTCCGGTCCTGTGCGTCGCTTTCACGGCGGACAGCCGCCTGGCGGTTTCTGGTTCCGAGGATCGCACGGTTCGTGTGTGGGACGTGGAAGATGCCCGGGAACTGCACGTGTTTCGCGGGCACACGGGCGCCGTTCACGGCGTGGCGATCTCTCCCGATGGGCGATCGATCGCGTCGATTTCCGAGGACAAGACCGTTCGCCTCTGTGAGCTGGCCACCGGAAAGGGACGCGCCCTGTTCACCGGGCATTCGCATCAGGCGCGAGCGCTCGCATGGATGCCGGACGGAGAGCACATCGTGTTTTCCCCGGGGGACGACGCCGTCGTCGTCATGAACGTGGCGGACGAGCGAATCGTGACTTTCTGCCGGGGTCACGACAGCATCGTGCGAGCGGTCGTCGCGGCTCCCGACGGCCGGCGCATTCTCTCGGGCTCCGCCGACCGCACCGTGCGGCTGTTCGACGCGATCAGCGGAGAACAACTCGGCCGCTTCGACGGCCACGTTGACCAGGTCGAGTGTGTCGGGATGACGAAGGACGCCCGCATCGGCGTCTCAGGGGCGCTGGACGGCACGCTTCGAAGCTGGGACCTGGAGACGATCGCTCCGATCGCCGTCTTTGAGGGGCACGCCAGCTTCGTGCGGAGCCTCGCGATCACGCCCGACGACGCGCGCCTCATCTCGGGATCCGCCGACAAGACCATTCGACACTGGACCTTGGACCGCCGTCCGGTCGTGCCGCACGACACGGCCAGGGCGGCGCCCGTTGCGGTGCTGGCGATCTCGGCGAACGGCCTCCGCGCGGTCAGCGCGGCGCGAGAGAGCGTCATGTCGGTCTGGGACGTCGAGCGCGGCGCGATTACCCGAACGCTCGCCGGACACGAACCGTTAGCCCTCAGGAAAACGCCGCGGACACGCCTGTCCGGACTGGTGACGGCGGTGAACCTGTCCGAGGACGGAAGCCGCGCCGTCAGCGCCTCCCGTGATGCGACCTTGCGGGTGTGGGATGTTGCCACCGGGGAGACGCTTCACACCGTGACCGGGCATTCCGACGCGGTGCTCAAAGTCGCGCTGTCACCGAATGGTCGGCACGCGGCCTCACTCTCCAGGGACCGCACGGTGCGGGTCTGGAACCTCGTCGAGGGCAGGGCCGTGAGAGCGCTCGCGTCCGAAGACAACCTCAGGGCCGTCACGAGCCAGACGTCGGACCCCCTCCTGCTCGAACTCGGGCAGGGCGTCACGCTCGACATTACCGCCTCGCCGATCGGCCGCGACGCCGAACTCGACATCTCACCGGACGGCCGATACGTCCTGATTGGTGATGACAGCGGCATACTCTGCTGGGATGTGCTGACCGGTCGATCGCTGAAAGAACAGCTCGACGACTTCATCGTTGTCGGGCTCGCGATGGGCCTCCCGGGGCATGCGATCCTCGGATCACGTACCGGCTGGATCAAAGTGTGGAATCTCGAGACGGGCACCACGACTCGAACGATCAAGGCCCATGAGCGTCAGATCCTGGACCTTGCGATCAATACGGACCTGCAGCGACTCGTCAGCGCCGGCCGGGACAACACGATCCGGGTATGGCGGCTGAACGATCTCAGTCCCGTCGGCACGCTCGAAGGCACCGCATCCGGCCTGGATGAAGTGGCGCTGGCGCCGGATACGCGAATCGCCTACTCGATCCACGGCGACACCATCGTCGCCGCCGACCTCATGCGGCTGTCGCACTTCGGCAGCCTGTCCTTCGATCATCAGATCACGGTCCTGGCGGTGGCCGCCGACGGCACGAGCGTGGCCGCCGGCGACGAATCAGGGATGGTGCATTTCGTGTACGTCGATCGATAGCCGCTCGATGGAGCCAGGGGACGGCCCGGCGTGAACTAACGTGCGGCGGGCGGTGCCAGGCCGGCCTTCACGAGCGTCGACGCCGCCTCGGGCGATGCGAGGAAGCGAAGCAGGGCGAGAGCGGCGTCCGGCTGCCGGGCGGCAGTCGTGATTGCTCCGGCAAACGTGAATCCCGGCTGGAGTTCTGCAGGAAGCGCCCCGACGAAGGTCACACCCGGAACGTGGAGCAGCTCGCTGACCTGCTGAAAGCCGATCTCGACCTCGCCACGCGCGACGACGGCCGCGACTGGTTCACCGGACGGTGGTCCGCGGACCTTGCGGCTCTTCCCGGCCACTTGATCCGCCACGCCAAGCTTCCCGAACAACGTGGTCGAGAGATAGGTGCCGCTGCCGCTGTCCGAGTAGCCGATCGACTTCGCGGCAAGCAACACTTTCCGGAACGCCTCGACGCTGCTGATATCCGGCTTGGTGGCCCCCGCGCGGACGACCATGCCGACCTGCGACAGGGCCAGATCAATCTTGCTGCCCGCGCGCACGACTCCCTGCTTGGCGAGCTCGTCGGCGGCGCCACCGTCGAGGATCACGACGTCCGCCGTTTCGCCGCGCGCGAGACGGGTCGGAATCGCTTCAGGAGAGTCGCCCATCGACGGGCCGCGCGTCGTGATCAGGCGGTGTCCGGTCGCGCGCTCGAACGCCGGGCCCAGCTCGGCATAGACCCCGTAGAAACCGGCCGAGATCATCACGCGCACTTCCTCGGCCGAGGCCGGCCCCGGAACTGACAGGAGGACCACGCCGAGGGTGACTGACCACCGAGCGAGCGACGGTGCTTTCATAACGCCGCAGTGTAACGCAGAAGCCCAGAACGACGCGTCTCATCGGGCGCTCGCGGGCTCGATGTTGCGGTATAGTCCGCGCATGCCCTTTTACGAAAAAGGCCCGGTTCGGATCCGCTACGAGGAGGCCGGTTCCGGCTTTCCGCTGCTGCTGATCGCCGGCGGCGGCTTGAATTCGGTGATGGCTGGCCTGCCGCGCAGCCCCTTCAACCCGATCGAGGAGTTCAAGGGGGAGTGCCGCTGCATCTACGCCGACCTGCGCAACGCCAACGCCGGCGAATCCACCGGCCCACTCGAGATCGATCGGCCGTGGGATTCACATACCGATGACCATCTCGGCCTGATGGATCACCTGGGCATCGACAGGTTCATGGTGCTGGGCTTCTGCATCGGCGGCCCCTTTATCTGGAATCTGATCAAACGGGCGCCCGGTCGCGTGGTGGCGGCCGTGCCGGCGCAGCCCGTCGGGTTCCGGCCGGAGATGCCCACCATGCTCTACGACGGCAGCATGACCGGCTGGGGGCCCGAGCTGGTCAAGCGCCGGCCCGACATCACCATGGACATGGTCGAGAAGTATCTGACGAAGATGTATCGCACCAACCCCGACTTCGTCTTCACGGTGACGCGCGATTTTGTACGCAACTGCCAGACGCCGGTGCTGATCCTGCCCGACGACGTCCCGGCGCATCCGTACGCCGTCGCGATGGAGTGCGCGCTGCTCGCGCCGAAGGCCGAAGTGAGCATGTACCCGTGGAAGGAGCCGCCGACGCGGATTCCGCTGGCCGTGCGGCAGATTCGCTCGTTCCTTCGCGCGCATCGGCCAACAGCCTAAACACGGTCTCTGTACGACAGGGCGGCAGACGCCAGTTCTGACGCCCTGTAGCGCCCGCCATGATTCACCGATGATGCCTCTCCGCCACTTGTTCGAGTGGGTGGATACGCTGCCAAGCAGCATCGCCATCCGTGAGTCACTGGACCTCTATTCCTGGCTCCTGACCTCCCACGTCGTCAGCATGTGCGCGTTCGCCGGGCTCGTGCTGATGATGGATCTGCGGCTGCTCGGTATCGGCAACATGCGCACGCCGTTCTCGCAGGTGCATCGGACACTGTTTCCCTGGCAGATGGTCCTGATGACGTGCAGCGCGGTCACCGGACTGCTGCTGGTGTATGCGGAGCCGTTGCGCTTCTACAGTAACTTCCTGTTCTGGATCAAAGTCGTATTGATGGTGATGGCCAGCATCAATGCCTTGGCGTTTCACCGCGGGACCTACCTCGCGGTCGCGCAGTGGGACGTGAATCCGATGCTGCCGTTCGGCGCCAGGCTCGCGGGTGCGGTGGGGCTGACGCTGTGGGTGGCGGTCGTCGTGTCAGGGCGGCTGATCGCGTACAACTGGTTCACCACGCCCTGACCAATGCTGCCCTATTTCGAAGCGATGAACGACTTGGCGTTCAGCGCCGCCATCCGGGAGTCACTGTGGATCATTGCGGTGATCAACACGATGCACCTGCTGTTCCTGGTGATGTTCGCGGGCGCCGTGCTGATCGTCGACCTGCGTCTCATCGGGCGCGGCGCGAGGGAGCAGCCGCTGGCGCACGTGGCGCGCGACGCCCAGCCGTGGCTGATCACCGCGCTGATCGGGCTGACGCTGACGGGAATTCCGCAGTTCCTGTCGAACGCGCTGAGGGAATATCACAGCTATCTGTTCTGGATGAAGATGGCGGTCCTGCTCGTGGCGCTTGTCTATACCTTTACCCTCAGGCGCCGCGTCACGCTCGCGGATGAGGCGCGGGTCGCGCCGGCCATGCGCAAGGCGGTCGGCCTCGGCTCGATCGCGCTCTGGACGACGGTCGTCATCCAGGCGCGGCTGATCGGCCTGTTTACTTAGCGCGGCGACCGGGCACGAGCAGAAATCCAGCGACGGCCACGCCGGCGAGCACCGCCACCCACGCCAGCCCCCATGAAATGATCCATGGGACCAGCCGGCCGCTGTCCTGCGCCTCGATCCTGGAGGGCAACGTGCCGAGCGCCAGCATCACGCTGATCGCCGCCAGGGCCAGCGCGGCAACGGCGGTGATGCTTCGTTCGACTCGGCTCATCTCCTGTCGTGGCGCCCGCCGGCTACTGGCCGATCGAGGGATACGGGTAGTACTTCTCGAGCGGGAACGCCCAGCAGAGATATTCCAGCACCCGGAAGTTCTCCTCGAGATGCCGGTAGAAAATCATCCGCATCTTCCAGGGCCGCGTGAACACCTGCGGATCCTCGATCGTCGCTTCGTAATCGATGTGATTACGATCCCTGAGCGTATAGCGCTCGATCACATGCAGCGCATCGCTGTGAAAGTTTCCGGCGCGGTCGAACCAGGTCTGATCGTTGAAATCGGCGACATCGGCGACCAGCGTGTCTCCTTCCCAGCGGCCGCGCGAATCGCCGAGCCAGAGTCCAAGACCGCCCTTGGGATGCGAGCTGCCGTCCGTAAAAATCGTCCGGGTGTGGAAGGCGTATTCGAAGTGCATGAACACCTTGCGCGGGCCCTGCACAATCTGGAAGGGATGTGGCATGTACATCAACCGCGGCACCCCGGGTGCCAGGCACTTCGCCTCGGGATCGGCCGTCGCCCGCGACGCGTAGTTCTGCTTCTTGCGGGCCAGCGCCTCCGGCCGGTACGGAAGCTCGTTGCCCTCGACCACACCCTGACCCGCCGGCACGCCCGGTTGCGCCGAATGATCCTGGATGTCGAAGTTGGCGGTGTTCATGACCTGCCAGAAGCCCGACAGGTCGGGCTTGCCGTCGGGGGTCCGGGGCAGAGCTGCCGGATCCTGGACCTGGCGGTCGACCAAGGCCTGGGCGAGCCCGAGCACCGTGACGAGCGACGTGGATATGAGCACGGTAGAAATGAAGACGCGACGTTTCATGGCAGAATTATGCGCCACTCCTGGATACCACTCGATGCGCCAAGCCCTCGTCCTGACCGCGGTCGTCGTCGTTTCGCTGGCGCACGCCGTGTATTCCCAAACCGGCGAACGGCAGGCAGCCGGGCAGACGAATATTTCGCCGCGCGCGGTGCCCCCCTACGCGGCGACGCAGCCGTGGCGGTGGAAAGTTCTGCCCGACGGGCAGCCGGAACTGGCGTCCGGCATCTGGGGCGCGGTGGAGCCCGGCACCCGCTACATCGACCGGCCGCCGGCGGGCGTAACAATGGCCAGCAGGGTGGTCGATCCACCCGACGGCCTGATTCCATATCAACCATGGGCCCGCGAGATCAAGAAGACGCAGGACCACGACCTCGAACACCCGACGCAGCCGCATCACATTGATCCTCAGGGCCGATGCTTGAACATCGTGCCGCGCCTGATGCACTACCTGACGCCGTACGAGGTGCACCAGATTCCGGGTTTCATCGTCTTCCAGTTCGAACTCGAGCACATTACCCGGGTCATTCCGCTGGACGGCAAGCCGCATGTCGGTCCGGCCATCAAGCTGTGGCTTGGTGACGCGCGCGGCCGCTGGGACGGCAACACGCTGGTCGTCGACACGACCAATCTCAATGGCAAGGGACGCCTGAGCAGCAGCGGGGATTTCTATTCCGCGAATGCGCACCTCAGGGAGCGCATGACCTACACCGACCCTGCCACCATGACCTACGAGGCCACCATCGAGGATCCGACCGTGTTCACGCGCCCGTGGACCATGCGCGTGGCGCACCGGCTGCGGACAACGGCAGAACCGGGACCGGAGTTGGAAAACGAAATCGTCGAATATATGTGCTACGAGGGTGAGGAGACCGCGGGCGTACCGTCACAGAACCCCGCGACCCGGCCGCAGCCTTGAGGAAGGCCTGAGGAAGGCCTTGAGGAAGTAGGGGAGGAAGCTCAAATGAGGGCGCTTTTGTGCGTGACGCTGTTCCTGGCAGCGTCCGGATCCACGTTCGCGCATCACCAGTTTGCGTCGGAGTTTGACGCGACCAAGCGGGTGACGCTGACGGGCAAGGTTGTGAAGATGGCGTGGGTGAATCCCCACGCCTGGCTGTATATGGAAGTGACCGAGCCCGACGGCAAGGTCGTGCCGTGGGCGCTGGAGTTCGGCATCCCCCGCACCCTGATCAGGCAGGGGTGGCGCAAGGAGGATCTGCCACCGGGCGCGACCGTCACGATCGAGGGGTTCCTCGCCAAGAACGGTACGAAGACCGCCAACGCCAGCAAGGTCATCCTCGAGGGTGGACGGGTGCTCTTCGCCGGCTCGTCGTAACGGTGGAGACGCGGGAAGATGAGCATGCGCCCTGAATGTCGCGCCGTCGTCGTCGCCCTCCTGGCCGTGGTGCCGGCCATGCCCCTGGTGGCGCACCATTCTGTGCCCGCGGTCTTCGACGAAGGTAAGCAGCTCGTGCTCACGGGCACGATCAGCAAGATCGACTGGATTAATCCGCACATTCATCTCTTCCTGACCACGAAAGAAGCGGACGGCAAGGCGACGACCTGGGAGATTGAAACGCTCCCGACCAACTGGATGCGCAACGCGGGTATCACCAAGGACGCCGTCTTTGGCAATGCCGCCGCCGGCGAAGTCATCACCTCGGCGATAACGGCCTGTTTCACAGCAGCGAGCTGCGGGTGACCGAGCGGCTTCGCCGCACCGGCGGACCATGACGTGGGAAGCGATTGTCGAGGACCCGGTGTCCTACTGAACCCTGGAAGCTGACGCCGCGAACGCTGACGCTCATTACCGGCGCCGACATCGAAGAAGCGGCGTTCTGCGACGACCGGGACCTGTCGCGGATGCAGGACCTCACGCACCACAGCAACACCCGCTAGCGAACGAAGTACTTCAGCGCCAGATTGCACGATGCGCGGGTCTCCCGCGGTCGTGATCAACCCGAAGTTCGCGTTGTTCATGCGCAGCTCCGGCACCCCAAGCTGCGCCCGGTTCAGCAGGTTGAAGACCTCCGCGCGGAACTGCAGCTGCTGGTCGCCGCTCGTCCGGAACGATCGCGTCAGCCCCGCGTCGATGTTGAAGCGGCCCGGCGCCACGATCGTGTTGATCGGCAGCGTGCCATAGGTGCCTGGCGCGGGCGCCTGGAAGGCCGCCGGATTCAGCCAGCGATACCCCTGCTTCAGGTACGGATCGTCCAGGATCTGGTTCGGCCGCTGCGTCGGCGTCTGCGCGACCTTGTTGAGCGCGTTGTCAACGCCCGTAACGACAGAGAAGTGATTGCCGGACTGTGCTTGCAGGATGCCCGAGAGCTGCCAATCACTCGCAAGCGCGCCGAGCACGCCGGGCGTCCGCGGCGTCTGGTACACGGTCGACAGGTTCACGACGTGCCGACGGTCGGCCCCGCCGCAACTGCCGTAGTCGGACTGCAGGTCGCCGGGCCGCGTCAGCGGCGTGGCGCCGAGTGTGCCGCCTGCGGCCATCTCCAGCCGATCGCTGTCGCAGGTCGACAGCGTGTAGTTGCCCTGCACCGACAAGCCTGTCGCTGAGCGTCGCTGCGCCGACAGCAGGAGCCCCTTGTACAGCGACCGGCCGATGTTCACGATTTCAATGAGGTCGGCATACGCCGAGCCGAGGGTGGGGTTCTCGAGAAAGAGCGTGCGCCGCTGGTTGCTGTTCGCCGCGGTGGAGCAGGGGGCAGCGCCGCACGTCCCCGGAATGAACGTGGCCGGATTGGTCTCGTTGCTGACCGGCAGATTGCGGCCGCGGCTGACGAGGAAGTTCGCGCTTGCCGACCAGTCGGTCCCAAGCTGCCGCTGATAACTCACGTTCCACTGGTCCGCATAGGATGCCGGCTGATCGAACGGCGCGGTCGCGTACACGCTGAAGTTCGGGAACTGCATGCCGGGCCCGGGCACGATCGGGAAGGGGTCGCCGCCTGGGAAATTCGCCCAGGGATTATCGAGCGTCGCATTCGTCGACGTGATGTTGTTGCCGTTCGGTAGCGCGCCGGCGTAGCCGTTGAAGCTGAAGAGATGCGGCCGATCATAGAAGCGCCCGTACGCCGCGCGTAGCGACGACCGGCCGTCACCCCGCGGATCGACGACGACTGCCAGGCGCGGCGCGAAGTCGCCCCACTGCCTGAAGCCAATGGCATCGCCGGGGAGGAACTCGGGGTCGCCCTGGAAGATCATGCCCGCCGGTCCATTCGGGAACGTCGTGCTGCGAAGACCTCTGTCGAATCTGTCTTTGTCGAAGTGGCCGAACATCGGCAGCACCGCGTAGGGCGGGAAATACGGATCCCAGCGCAGGCCGGCATTGAGCGTGACCCGCGGCGTGATGCGCCACGCGTCCTGCACGTACGACCCGATGTAGTTGCTGTGAACAAAAGCGTTGGTGACGCTGCCCAGCGTGAAGCCGTTGGTGCGGCCGAGGACAAAATCCGCGAGGCCAAGTCCCGTGACCTGCCCTGTGAACTGGAAGTTGCCGACCGCCTGCTGATAGATCACGCCGTGAGACTCGTCGTGAATGATGTTGACCCCGACGCCAAACTGGTGGCTGCCGCGTACCAGGCTCAGGTCGTCGCTGAACTGAAACGCCTTGGTCGGCGTCGACCCTGGAACGGTGCCGCCCAGATTGAAGGCACCAGCGACGCCGACGCGGATGAATCCGGGCAGGAGCACCGTCGAGCGGATGCCGACGTCCTTGAAATCCATCAGTTGCACGCCGGGCTTGAAGATCTGTGTGTCGTTATAGGTGACGCGGATGGAGTTCACGGTGTTCGACCCCATCACCAGCGAGTCGCCGAGCACCAGCGATTTCACCGTGTTCTCGAGCGGCGAGTTGGCATACGTCAGCGGATTCTTGCCGTCGTAGTCGTGCACCGAGTCGAAATCGGCGATCTCCACGCGACCGAACAGCGAGTGGTTCGTCGTCCATTGGTAATCGCCGCGGCCGACCACGATTTTCTCGGTGCTGTCGTTCGGGCGGTCGAAGGTGATGCGGCCGCAGGGATCGGGACCGGTCGGCAGGCGCGAGAGGATGTTCATCGCCGCGGGCGAGAACAGCGACGGCGATATCGTGTTGCCGGCGAACGGCGCCGCCAGGGTGATGGCGCGGCCGTTGTTGCACGCCGGCGACGCGATCTGCGAAAAATCGCCGGCCAGCATCCGGGCTGTCGGCACGTTGGCGAACGCCGAGGTCGGCGTGACGTGCACCTTCGTGCCCTGGTAGCCGATGAAGTAGAACAACTTGTCGCGCAGGATGGGGCCGCCCAGCGTCCCCCCGAACTGGTGCCGTCGCAACCCGTCGTCGCGTCGCTTGCCGTCCGGCCCCACCGCCGAAAACGGGTTCGTGGCGTTCATCGACTTGTCGCGGAAGAACTCGAATCCGCTGCCGTGCAACAGGTTGGTCCCCGACTTGGTCACGGCATTGACGGCGGCCGCCGAATGATGGCCGTACTGCGCGGGCAGCGCGCTCGTCTCGACCCTGAACTCCTGAAGCGCGTCAGGGAACGGCAACGGCAGGTTCAGGTGATTGTAGGGATCGTTGTGCGTGCCGCCGTCCAGCAAGTAGGTGATGCCGTTCGCCATCCCTCCGGCCACGGTAATCGTGACGGTTGGATAGTTGCGCACGCTGTTGAGCGCGCTCGCGCCCTGGGCCGCATTGGCGTCGGCACCGCCGGTGGCGAGCCCGGCGAGGAAGATCAACTGCGTCAATTGCCGCCCGTTGAGTGGCAGCTCCAGCACCTGCTGGTTGGTGATCACCTGCCCGATGCCGGGGCTGCGCGTTTCCACCATTGACGCGTTCCCCTGCACCGAGACCGTTTCCTCGATCTGGCCGAGCTCGAGCGTGAGATTGACGGTCGGGTTGGCGCTCACCTCCAGCACGAGGCCGGTGAACCGGCCGGTGCGGAATCCCTGCAGCGAGGCATCGACATAGGTACGGACCCACCGGCAGGTTGGTGAGCACGTAGGCACCGTTTTCGTCGGTCGTGGTTTCCCGCTTGAGACCAGTCGCAGTCTGGACCGCGGTGATAGTAACGCCAGGCAGCGCGCCGCCGCTGGCGTCGCGCACCGTCCCGTTGATCTGCGCGGTCGAGACCGCCTGGGCGCTGGCCAGCGTCGCAGAAATCAGCAGGAGCGCGAAGACCGATACACACCGCGTGATCAGTCGTACCATTGCGCATATCATCCTTCGTCGTCTGGGCAATGTTGGAAGCGCACGGGTTTGTACTTCTTTGAGCACGCTCCGGTCAACCCCGTCTTACTTCCAGGCATCGATCGCTTTCTGCATCAGCGAGCCTGGCGGCTGCTCGTTGATCTCCAGCCGGATGCCGTGCGGATCGAAGACGGTGGCGAGCCTCGACCCGATACCATTGGTCGGACGCGGGTCGGGGAGCGTGACGCCGGCGCGCCGAACCTGCGCGACGGTGGCGCCGAGGTCGTCGGTCTGAAGACCGATATGCGTGATGCCGGGCGCGACATTCGCCGCCGCCTGCACTACCTCCAGGAAGGTGTCCCGACTGATCTGAATGAAGGCGGTCGCCGGCCGCCCATCGTCGGGAGTCGGGAGCCTGAAGGCGACCTGGAAGCCGAGCACGTCACGGTAGAACGCCAACGACTGCTCCAGGTTCGGGACGGTGATTTGCACGTGGTTCAGGCGGAGCGCGGTCTTTTCCTGCGCAACCGCGGGCGTCGCCACGGTCCCCACGAGCAGTCCCGCCACGAACAGGCCGATTCCGGCCACACACAACGCTGTCTTGCGCATCACGATCTCCTTCACATCGCCTAGCGGCGAGAAACGGGACGAAGCAGCGCGGTCAGCGCGTTCATGCGCCCTTCCGAGCCGGTAAACAAACCTTCGGGGACCTTGCGGTAGGTCAACATTTCCAGGTAGACCCTTTCAAACGCCATCGAGTTCAGTCCCAGTCCGGCAAGGTACTGGAGGCGAAGGTTCATATCGTCGTTGATCTCAGCGTCGGCAAGATAGGGCCTCAAGTCGGATGCCCTGCCTGCGTAGGTCCCGAAGAACTCAACCGCCGAATGGAACCCGACCTCGCCGATCGACGCCAGGACATTCGCGTAGTCGGGGCGGTCGAGCCGCGCCTGCACCGCGTCGAGACTGATCGGGGTGGATTCCAGCCTGACCGATCAGCACGAGATCGTACCCTCCTTGATTCGGAATGTTGTTGCTCCAGACCGTGCCGTTCGGGAACACCTCGAAGAACGTCGCCAGCTCGCTCTTCACCGTCGCGGGATCGCTGTCGTAAATCGGCAGCCATTGCGCGACGACGCCGCCGGGGTTCAGGTGCGCCTTGACCAGTTCGTAGTACTCCTTCGAATACAGCGTCGACGTGCCCTTGACCCATGGGTGAATCGGATCGGTGGTGATGACGTCGAACGTCTGCTGGGTCGTGAAGATGAAGTGCCGCGCGTCGTCGTAGACGATCCGGGTTCGCGGATCGTGCAGCACGGCGTTGTTCTCTCGACCGAAGAACTCGGTCGAGGCGGGCGGGATGAATGGTTCCAGCTCGCAGATAACGAGCTGCTCGAGCTCGGGATACGGCACGAACGATCCCGCGGTCACGCCGGCGCCAAACCCGACCGTCAGGACTGAGCGAGGGTTTGGATGAATGAGGGCGGGCACGTGTCCCATCATCCGCTCCAGCCGCATGTCCGCCGGCGCGGTTGACGCCTCGGCCTTTCCGCTGACATAGAAATGCCGCTGCCCGCTTCGCTCGAGGATCAAGACAGAGGCATTGATGCCCTCGCCTCTGAACAACACCTTCGGCGACTGGTTCAGCTCGGGATACAGATCCGCCGCGCGCAGGATGGGTGCGATGCGGCGCCCGTACGCGATCACTTCCCAGGGAACATCGACGACGATCGATCCGACCGCGAGCGCCAGCACCACGGCTGCAGCGGCAGAGGCGAGTCCCAGCGTGTGCGACGACGCGGTCGCGTATGACCGGTACCGCAGCGGCGATGGCGCCAAGGGCGGCGATGGCGATGAGCAACTGTTGTGAGGCTCGCGTGCCCCACTCCGGAATCAGCGCCAGGCTGAAGGCAAGGGCGCCAACGACGGACCCCGCGGTGTTCACGGCATAGATTTCTCCGGAGAGTTTTCCGGGATCCTCACCCGGCCTCGCGCGCGGCCGCGAGCGCCAGGGGAAAGCTGGCGCCCCAGAGCAGCGTGGCCGGCAGCATCGCCCAGAGGCAACGCACGAAATCCAGTTGAAAATTGAAGAGCGGATCCAGCGCCAGCCACGGGTCCACTGGCCAGTACGGCAGTGACGAGGACAGGGTGCGCGCGGTCCAGCCGATCGATAGACACGAGAAGAAGCTGACAGCCGGTCAACGCGACCGCGGGAGAGGAGATGCGGCGGGCCGCAAATGATCCGGCGCTGCTGCCGGCCCACAGACCCACGAGAAAGACCGCGAGAATAATGGAGAACGTATAGACAGTGCCGCCGAGCAAGAGCGACAGCAGCCGGGTCCAGACGACCTGGGCGCCCAGCGCCGACAATCCTGAGAGAGCCGATGGCGATGTAAATGAATGTTGCTCGCTTCCCGACTACCGGCACGTTCGATGTCGAGCTTGCTCCGGAATGCACGTGCGACACGCGACGCTGACAGGGCTACGCTGGCCAGCGCGACCAGAACGTTGATGGCGGCCGCCACGATAGGTGGCCACGGCCATGTCGTGAACTCTCAGCAAGTAGAAACCGGCCAACACACATCCGGAAACTGCGCCGGCGATATTGGCGCTGTACAGCCACCCGACCCATGAGACGCCCCTGGGCGTGGTTTCCAGCCATCGGGCCAGCGCCGGCAGCGACGCGCCCATCAGCAACGTCGGCGGCAGCAGGCAGACGGCGGCAACCAGGCCACGCACCACCAGGCCCACAACGCCCTCTGTGACTCCGGCCAGGTAGATTCGCCCGACGAATGGAACGGCGAACAGCACGAGCACGCCGAAGACGCCGATGCCCAGCTCCAGCGCGGCATAGACCTTCAGCGGATGTACCGATCGCGGCACGACGCGAGGCAACGCCGCGCTGCCCAGACATAATCCGGTCATGTACGCCGCTAACAGGAGGCCCAGCGACACCGCCGAGGAGCCAATCACCAGCTGCAGCAGCTGAAACCACACGATTTCGTAAATCAGCGCCGCGCAACCGCTGCCGGCGAGCAGGAGGAGAAGCAGCCGAAGATAGGCCGGGTGGGGACCGGTCTTCATGTGACGAAACCTCACTCAGGTGGGGACCAATTGTATCGTCGGCGTAGGGTGCAGACCGCGACGCGTCGGAGAGCCGCCGACAAAAGTCATCCGTCAGGGCGCATTCGGCTGCCGTCGCGGGACGCAGTCGGACATCCGGCTCGAAGGCTCGGCAATTCGCCGCGAAAATGGCGCTTTGTCTGGCGAGACAATTGCGTTCAAGCCAAAGGGCGACGGGAGGCCGGCTCCCTGGGTTGAACGCACTACTACACGAAACCATCCAAAGGCACTGCGAGAATGGGCACAAAGAGCATCTGTTGTATCGGGGCGGGGTACGTCGGTGGACCGACGATGGCGATGATTGCCTCCCGCTGCCCGGACATCTCGGTCACGGTCGTCGACCTGAATGCAGAACGCATTGCGGCCTGGAACTCGAACAGGCTCCCGATTTACGAACCAGGTCTCGATGCGGTGGTTCGCTCGACGAGAAACAGGAATCTCTTCTTCTCGACCGATGTCGATGAAGGTATTCGACGCGCCGGAATGATTTTCGTGAGCGTCAATACTCCGACGAAAAGCTACGGGATCGGCGCCGGCAGCGCGGCCGACCTCAAGAACGTCGAGTTGTGCGCCCGGCGCATTGCCGCCGTGGCGCAGGATGACAAAATCGTCGTGGAGAAGTCGACGCTCCCGGTAACGTACTGCTGAATCCTTGAAACGGGTTCTTCATGCCAACGCCTCAGGGCGCAGGTTCGAAATCCTGTCCAATCCCGAGTTCCTCGCTGAAGGGACTGCCGTTGCCGATCTCGAGCACCCCGATCGCGTCTTGATCGGAGGCGAAACCACGCCGACCGGTGCTCACGCGGTTGAGCAGCTCGTGGATATCTATGCGCGATGGGTGCCGCGCGAGCGTATCTTGACCACAAATGTCTGGTCGAGCGAGCTCTCCAAGCTCGTCTCGAATGCCCTGCTTGCTCAACGGATATCCTCCGTAAATGCGCTTTCTGCCCTCTGTGAAGCTACCGGCGCCGACGTCGATGAAGTGGCTGCCGCGGCCGGGCGAGACAGCCGGATCGGATCCAAGTTTCTGAAGGCGTCGGTCGGGTTCGGCGGTTCTTGCTTCCAGAAGGACATCCTGAACCTTGTATACCTGTGCCGACACTACGGCCTGGAGGAAGTTGCCGATTACTGGGAGCAGGTCGTCGAGATCAACGTCTGGCAAAAGACACGATTCGTCCGCCGCATGATTCGAACGATGTTCGACAACATCGCGGGCAAGCGCATCGCCGTGCTGGGTTTCGCGTTCAAGAAGGACACTGACGACACGCGCGAATCGGCCGCGATCGACGTCTGCACCGCCCTGCTGGCTGAACAGGCCGAGCTTGCGATCTACGATCCACAGGTCGAGCCCGAGGTGATCCTGAGGGAACTTCAGCGCGCCACTGGACTGGAGCGGTCTGAGCTCAAGAACCGGGTCCAATGCGAGCCCGATGCATACCGGGCCGCGGCAGGCGCGCATGCACTTGCTGTGATGACGGAATGGGACGAGTTCAAGGCGTTGGATTTCGACCGTGTCTACCGCCGGATGAACAAGCCTGCTTTTGCGTTCGACGGAAGAAACATACTTCCCCATGCCGCGATGCGAGCCCTCGGCTTCGAGGTCCACGCCATTGGAAAGCCGGTGCCGGTCGAACGCGGTTCGGATTCTGGCGCACTTCGGCTTGTCGGCTAGTGCTGCTCCGGTCGACGCTAACCTAGACCGCGTTGAACGATGAGTTGAACCGTATATTGGCCGGTCTGCGTATAGGTCTGGGCGGGATGTGCCTGTGTGGAAGTGGCGGAATCGCCAAAGCCCACAGGTAGGTCAGCGGCTGCGGCTTCAGGATCTGCCGAACCGGCGCTGGAGAAGTTGACCGTCAGCGGCGCGGGGCCCTGTTCTATCGTCCTGCCGTCGCCACCGACCGCGCGGCGCGGACGGCGACGTTCGACTGAATGTGGTTCCGGACCGCCGCCAGCGCTGCGAACACAATCGTCAGCGTCCCCGCGATCAGCGCGAACATCCGCGACGGGCCGGATTCGAGCGCCCAGGCGCCCGCGTACGACGAACCGATACCGCCCACCCGCCCGATCGCGACCGCTGTGCCCACGCCCGTCGCGCGAATGCCGGCGGGATACACGTGCGCTGCCAGGGCATACATCGTCGACTGGACCGCATTGATCAGTCCGCCGGTCCACGCGAGCATGGCGAGCACGGCGACAGTCGACTGTTCCCCGACCGGGACGCTGGCGAGCAGCAGGCATCCGCCGATCGCGCCCGCGGTCATGGCGAGCATCGTCAGGCGCGACCCGAGCCGGGCAAACGCGATCGCCCCGACGATCGCGCCGACGACGCCGCCAAGATTGAACGCCGTCAGCCCATAGTTTGCCATCGCCACATCGAAGCCGGCGCTCGTGAGCAGCGACGGCACCCAGTTAACGCCTGTGTATGCGGACAGCAGGCAGAAGAAGAACGCCGCGGCGAGCGCCAGCGTGTCGCGGCGGAACTCCGGCGCGAAGAGCGACGCGACCGACGCGCGCGCGACGGTGCGTTCGTGCGAATCGACGAACGCCGTGTCCGGGGAAATGTCGTGCCCGAGGCGCCGCAGGAGTGCCGCGAGCTCGGGCCAGCGCGACCGATCGCGGGCGAGATACCGCGGCGACTCAGGGAGCACCTTCCAGAGCAGCGCCGCCAAAACGAGCGGCAGCGCGCCGCCGATGAAGAACAGCGCCCGCCACCCGTAGGAGGGCAGAATCACAGCACCGGTGAACCCGGCGAGCGTGCCGCCAAGCGGAATGCACACAACCGTGAGCGTGACGGCGAACGGGCGGCGGCGCAGCGGCACGTACTCAGAAGCGAGCGCGGCGGCGTTCGGCATCGCACCGCCGAGGCCAAGGCCCGCGACAAAGCGCAGCGCCGTCAGTGTCGTGACGTCGCCGGCAAACGCCATCAGGAGCGTCAACACGCCGAACGAGATGACGCTGCCGAGCAGCGCCATGCGGCGGCCGATCCGATCGCCGATGTAGCCGCCGATGAACCCGCCGATCATCATCCCGAAGAGCGCAGCCGCCAGGACCGTGGCGAAGGCGGGACGCGGCAGCGACCATTCGCGCATCATCGAGGGAATCGCGGCGCCGAGCAGCTGGTTGTCGAGGCCGTCGAAAATGATCGTCAACGCGGTGGCGGCGACGAGCAGCTTCTGATACCCGCTCCAGCTTCCTTCGTCGAGGAGCGCGCCGACGTCTGCGGTCGTGTTTCTGCTCACTGCTCCCCCTTGGAGTCCGGCTGAAGCCGGACACTACGACCAGTACCGAAGCCGGACACTGCGACCAGTACACGTAGTGTCCGCCTTGAGGCGGACCGGTTCCGCGGATTCTACGTTATGCTTCGCGTTCACGGGTAGATCGAATGGAGTCCACGATCCGGTCCTGCGACCTCGCGCACCTCGCCCACGTTGAGCTGCTGACGCCGACACTCGACGACAGCGTCCGCTTCTTTGCCGACGTGTTCGGCATGACGGAGTCGGGACGACGCGGAGAGTCAGTGTATTTGCGCGGCTGGGACGACTACGAGCATCACACGCTCAAGCTCACCGCGTCCCGGGTCGCCGGGATGGGGCATTTCGCGTATCGAGCGAGCAGTCCCGACGGGTTGGAGCGGCGCGTGGGTGTGATTGAAGCGTCAGGATTCGGGAAGGGTTGGACCGACGGCGATCTCGGCCACGGGCGCGCGTATGCGTTCACGACGCCCGACGGCCACCACATGGAGATCTACTACGAAACGGAGTGGTACCAGCCGCCGCCGGCGCTGAAGCCCGCGCTCAAGAACCAGGCGCAGCGCTTTCCCGCGCGCGGCGTCAACGTGCGCCGGCTCGATCACATGAACCTGCTGACGTCGGACGTCGCGACGCTGCGCCGCTTCATGGAGGACGTCGTCGGGCTTCGCACGACCGAGATGATCGTGCTCGACACGAAAGTGGAAGCCGGTGGCTGGGTCACATGCAACAACAAGAGCTACGACCTGGCGTTCACGCTGGATCATTACGGCGCGATGGGGCGCTTCCACCATGTCACCTACGCGGTCGATTCACGCGAGGACGTGCTGCGCGCCGCCGACATCTTCCTCGAAGCCGGCGTGCACATCGAAACGGGTCCGCACAAGCACGCGATTCAACAGACGTTCTTCCTCTACGTGTATGAGCCCGGCGGCAACCGTGTCGAGGTGGCGAATGCCGGCGCGCGGCTGGTGCTGGCGCCCGACTGGCAGCCGATCGTCTGGACCGAGGCCGATCGCAGGAAAGGACAGGCCTGGGGCTTGAAGACAATCGAAAGCTTTCACACGCACGGCACGCCGCCGATCGATCAATACGAAGGTCCAAGAAAACGATGAACCCACCATTCCGCGCCGATCACGTAGGCAGTCTGCTGCGACCCCCGCATCTCAAGGATGCGCGCCAGCGGTTCAAGCAGAAGCAGATCCCGAAAGACGAGCTGCGCGCCGTCGAAGACGACGCGATCCGCGAGGTCGTGCGTCAACAGGAGGCGGTCGGGCTCCAGAGCATCACCGACGGCGAGTTCCGCCGCGAGTTCTTTCACCTCGATTTTCTCCAGCGGTTGCAGGGCGTGACGACGTCGGCCGGCGTCGGCGCGAAGTTTCACACGCGCGAAGGCGAGATCGATTTCGCGCCGCCCCGCGTGACCGTCACCGGCAAGCTGCGCCACGTGCAGGACATCCAGACGGCCGACTTCCAGTTTCTGCAATCGGTGACCACCAGGACGCCGAAGGTCGCGATCCCCTCGCCCACCATGGTGCACTTCCGCGGGGGGCGCAAAGGCATCGACATCACGGCCTACCCCGACCTCGATGAGTTCTTCGAAGATCTGGCGCAGGTCTACCGCGACGAAGTCGCCTCACTCTACGCAGCCGGGTGCCGCTACATCCAGTTCGACGACACCAACCTGGCCTACCTCTGCGACGAGCAGCAGCGGGCGCAGGCAAAGGCGCGGGGCGACGACCCGAACCAGCTGCCGCATGCCTACGCGGCGCTGATCAATGCGGTGATCGATGGCCGGCCGAACGATCTGACGGTTGCGGTGCATCTCTGTCGCGGCAACATGCAGAGCGCGTGGGTTGCCGAAGGAGGGTACGAGCCTGTCGCCGACGCCCTGTTCAATGAACTGCACGTCGATGCGTACTTTCTCGAGTACGACGATGCGCGATCGGGGGGATTCGAGCCGCTGCGGTTCGTGCCCGACGGCAAGGTGGTCGTGCTCGGCCTGATGACGACAAAAGTCGCCGAGATCGAACCGGTAAATGACCTGGCCCGCCGGATCGAGGAGGCGACCCGCTACGTACCGCTCGAACGGCTGTGCGTGAGCCCGCAGTGCGGCTTCTCGAGCACGGTGCACGGCAATCAGATTACCGAGGCGGATCAGTGGGCCAAGCTCGAGCGGCTGCTCGAGCTGACCCGCCAGGTCTGGAGATGATCGCGATTCGGTCGTCCGTTGGAACAACTGCCGCCTGTCTCCTCTCTTTGGTGGCGGTCGCGCAACCTGGCGAGGCGCAGCAGCTCAGAATTGAGAGCGCGTACCCCCGCCAACTGCCACCGGGTCAGACCACTGTGATTCAGGTGGCCATTTCAAGCCGCGACCCCATCCAGACTGCCGAAATCTCTCCGGCGCAGGGCCTCAGGGTGTCACGGATTCAGCAGCGCGAAAGCGCTCAGGGTGCGCTCACCTGGTCTGAGCTGACGATAGATGTAGCCCAGGATGCGGCGCCTGGGACGCGCACGCTCGTGCTGGTAATGCCGCTGCCGACGGGGCGCACGGCGCCGCTGCCCCTGACGGTGCCGACGCACGCACCGAGCGTTGGCGACCTGCGTGTACTCTCGGCGTCATCAACGCAGGCAACGCTCGAATTGCAGCTGGCGGCGTCCGACGCCTCCGGCGATCTCAGCGAGCGGCCGTACGTCTGGTTCAGCCTTGGCTGCGGCGTCGAGCCGCTCGTCGGGGTTGTCCGCGGTCGAGTGACGCCGCAAAGTGCCGGGAACATCTTCGTCCGGGCGAGCCTCCCCAGCCCGCGCGCGCCAGCCAGCGGGACGTGCGATCTGCAGGTGAGGCTCACCGACTCCGCAGGTATCGAGAGCAACACCTTGAAGACAACCGTCACCTTCAGGCCCTGAAAGCCGCGGTGCCGAACCGTTTGAGGAGGAATCCCTCATGCGCACGCACTTGATCCCTCTCATGTCGGCGACCTTGGTACTCTCGCTGGGGCAACCTTCGTTCGCGCAGGAATGGGTGGAGGTTACGAGCCAGGAGGAACGCCTTTCCCTCGTCTTCCCTGGTCCACCCCAGGTCACCGAGACCCCATGGGTATCGCAGTTCGGCGCTATCCTGCCAGCGCGGGTCTACCGCGTGGCGCGTGGGCAGAGCCACTACTCAGCGACGGTGGTCGACTACAACCCGATCGAGCGCCTGCTCGTCGAGCGGTCCCGGTCCTGCCCACCGGGCACCAACACCTGTCAGGGCATCCCGGACTGGGGCATCGGCTATTGGAAGACCGACATGCGCGGCGCGCTCCTGTATGCCTTGTCGAAGTTCCTGGAACGCGATGCGAAGGCCACGTCCGTGATCTGGAACGGCATTGCGCTGGTCCAGGGGCTGGAACTGCGGCTGACCAACACGGCCGACCAGTCGCGCACCTTCGCGTCGATCTACATGCACGAGAACCGGCTCGTGATCATGGAGGCGACGGTGCCTCGTGGCGACCCGCCGCCGGTGGCCTTCAACGAGTCGCTCAACTGGCTCGACGAACAGGGCCGGGCGGTCCGCTACGTCTCAACCTACGTCAATATGCCGGACGTGCCCAAGCCCGCACCGCGCGGTGCGCCACCGGCGCAGTGATCAACCTTATGTGCTACCGGCGTTTTGCGGCCTCGTAGA
Source organism: uncultured Acidobacteriota bacterium (assembly GCA_963750995.1). GTDB lineage: Bacteria > Acidobacteriota > Vicinamibacteria > Vicinamibacterales > UBA2999 > CAVVST01. Next base: position 224,036 of record CAVVST010000003.1, read on the forward strand.
TGCTGGCCGATCCGCCGCCGATCGCCGCGCCGATGAGCGCGCCCTTCTTGCCATTGAGCACTGCCCCGACCCCGGCGCCGGTCGCGGCCCCTCCGGCGATCATCAGGGCGGACTTCGTCTTCGAGCGCTCTGGCGTGCGCTCGACGTACTGCTCCGTCGAACGCCGTGCGACGGTACGAGACGTCCCGTACGTCGCCGGACGCGCCTGCCCCACGCGGTCGTTGTCGCAGCGGGCGACGACCGAAGGCTGACCGTCGCTCGCATATCTGTAACCCTGCGCCGAACTGACGGCCGGCGCGCCCAGCGTTCCCACGACGACGAGACCGACGGCGGCGATCTTCACGCTATTCCAAACCATGGCATCCACTCCTCTCGCGCACGAGCCTTGACGACTCCGATCGCGCGGTGAGACAGACGCGGCACCTGCCTCGGCGTTCTCCAAGGAAGGTGCCAGTCTCATGATCTGCGGCGAATGGCGGGAATGACAGCGAATCGGCGAAGGCTCGCGCCGCGCCTGTACTGGTGAGCGGAATACGGATGAGCCCGGCTGGGGACGCGCGACGAAGTGACCTGCGCCTAGTTCACCGTCCGGCCACCCTTACGTTTCGGAGGCCCGCTGCTGGTGATTTCGTCGAGCTGTGCAACGACGGCGGCGAGACCAGGATCGAAGAAATCTGCGGCCCGTTCGCCCCGCCGACGCATTTTCTTCCGGTTCTTCTCGGCGACTGCAGGGTCCGTCTCGGCGGCTTCGACTTCCACAACCACCGGCGCGGCCTTGGCCTCCGTTTCACGCGTGGCCTCTCCAGGCCCGTTCGTGGCCTGGAAACGCAGACCGGCCGCACGCGCTACCTCGGCGGCCCGGGCCGCTTCCGCGGCTGCGAGCTCCTCCGCGGCCCTGGCGGCGGTGGCAGCACGGGAGGCCTCTCCCGCCGCGCGGTGCGCTTCGGCGGCTCGCCCCTCGGCCGCAACCCGCGCGGCTTCCTGGGCTGCGCGAATCTCCTGGTTCGCTTTCGCTTCCGCGGCCGCCCTCGCCGTCTCGGCGACGACGCGGCGCTCTTCGGCAGCATGTGCGTCGGCGAGCGCTTTCGCGCGCCGTTCTTCGGCCGCCTTGGCCGAAGCCGCGGCCTTCGCCGCGCCCAGTTCCTCCGTGATGCGTGCGTCGGCCGCCGCCTGCGTGGCCTGCTCGGCGGCGGTCCGCCGTGCCTCGACCTTCCTGGCTTCGACGACGGCCCTGGCCGCGCGCTGCTCTTCGGCGATGCGGACGTCGGTGGCAGCCTGCGCAGCCTGCTCGGCGGCGTGCTGTTGCTTGACGGCCCTGGAATCCGCCGCCGCCCACGCGGCTTCGGCGGCCGCCAGGCGTGCCTCCGCCTTCCTGGCTTCGACGGCAGCCTTCGCGGCGCGCTGCTCTTCAGCGATGCGTACGTCGCTGGCCGCCTGCGCGGCCTGCTCGGCGGCACGCTGCTGCTTGACGGCCTTGGCTTCCGCCGCCGCCCACGCGGTTTCGGCGGCCGTCAGGCGTGCCTCCGCCTTCCTGGCTTCGGTCGCGGCCTTCGCCGCGCGCTCTTCTTCCGCAATTCGTACATCGGTGGCAGCGTGCGCCGCTTGCTCGGCGGCTCGCTGCTGCTTCACGGCGCTGGCCTGCGACGCGGCGACCGCAGTTTCGGCGGCGGCGCGGCGTTCCTCGGCGGCATCCGCTTCCGCAGCAGCTCTTTCGGCCCGTTGCTCTTCGGCGACTCGCGCATCAGCTGCAGCGTGCGCCGCCTGCTCGGTGGCTCGCAGCCGATCGATGGCTTTCTCCTCGGCCTCGGCCCACGCCGCTTCGGCCGCAGTCAGACGCGCCTCGGCCTTCCTCGCGTCGGCCGCGGCCTTCGCCGCGCGCTGCTCTTCGGCGATTCGTGTTTCAGCGGCAGCCTGGGCGGCAAGCTCGGCGACACGGTGCTGATCGAAGACTCCGGCCTCCGCCGTGGCCCACCCGGCCTGGGCGGCTGCCAGACGATCCTCGGCTCTCTGTGCTTCGGCCGCCACTTTCGCGGCGCGCTCTTCTTCCGCAGCCCGCATTTCGGCGGCGACCTGCGCCGCCTGCTCGGCGTCACGCTGCTGATTGACAGCCTTGGTCTCCGCGGCGGCGACCGCGGCCTCAGCGGCGGCGAGCGCCGCTTCGATCGCGGCAAGCCGCTCTTCGGCCGCCGCAGCTTCGGCCAAGGCCCCGGCAGCACGGCGCTCTGCGGCCGCGCGCGCATGGGTGGCGGCCTCGACGTCCCGGTCTTCGGCGGGTTCAGCCTCCACCACGGCTGCCGCGGGCACGTCCGGAGTCTGGATCAATGCCGCAGCCTGTCGCCTCTCTTCCACAGCGCGTTCGAGGTATTCCACGAGCTGTTCACCGAAGACTTCCGGTGCGCAACCCGCCGAGCGCTCTTTGCCTTTGCGCAGCATCGACAGCTTGCCGCGTGGTTTCTTCGCAGCCGACGGTGCCAGTATCGGAATCGAGAGCGTTTGCACGTGCGCAGCGGCGGCGCCCAGTTCGCGTAGTCGAATCGTCAGAGCCGTCTCGTCCTGCGCCGACAGCAGTAAGGGGGTCAGCAGCAGATCGGGTACGCGATTCCGGAGCGCCTCGAGCGCATCGTCGACAGATTGCGCCAGCACGAGTTCTGCCCTGAGCCCCCGCGCTATGGCCGTGAGCTGGGTGATCTGTTGTCGGTTGTTCTCGATAGCGAGAATCAAAGGCATCAGGGAGTGGAGCCGGGGCAAGTCCCATACCACCGCTTCCGGCGATGTCCCCTTCTAACCGCGCCTGATTCATGTCGACTGCCGAGGGTCCGGAGTTTCGAATCAGTGCGGCCCAGGCGAACGCGACTCAATTCCGCATGCCCAGTTACAAGCGTGTCAGTGGCTGCGTGTACCGGTTTGCCCCAGTTCCTACTACACTGTGCCCGTTCACAGGAACCACTGGTCCACGTGACGGACACGAAACGCGGGCTTATCGACAAATGTAAAGGAGACCCCGATGGGTAGCAGCACGATCAGCAGGATCCTGATGGGTTTGGTCGCCGTGGCGATAGTGGCCTCAGAGGCCTTTGCCCAGGCGCCGCCGGCACAGGCGCCGCGTCGATCTATTGAGCAGATTAATGGTGGCGTTTACACCGCGTCGAACAACAACCACCGCACCGTCTTCCTGGTTACGCCGGAAGGCATTCTTCTATCGGACCCGATCAACGCCGACTTCGCCAAATGGCTCAAGGCGGAGTTGGCCACGCGTTTCAAGGTTCCGGTCAGGTATGTCGTCTACAGCCACCACCACTGGGACCACGCTTCCGGCGGCGAAGTCTTCGCCGACACGGCGCGGTTCGTCGGTCATGCCAACATGCTCTCGCACCTGGCAATGCCGCCGGCGTCCACCACGCTGGCGCAGGTCGTCGGGCAGTATCAGCCGGTGACGAAGTTCGATACCAATGGCAATGGACGGATTGAAAAGGCAGAAACGCCCGACGCCTTCCAGCGAGGCCAGTTCGACGCGTTCGACGCGAACAAGGACGGCGTGCTCACTGGCGCTGAGGTTGCACGTGGACCCGTGAGCTTCGTGCGCCCGCCCGAAATTACATACAAAGACAAGCATCAGCTCACCCTGGGCGGGAAGCGGGTGGACATCAGCTGGGTTGGCGAGATGAATCACTCGAGGGATTCGAGCTTCATAGCGTTTCCCGACGACAGCGTGCTGTTCCTGGTCGACTTCGTGTCGTTCCGGCGGCTTCCCAATCAGGAGATGGACTACGAGAACGGGCAGTGGCCGGAGTGGATGGCCGCGATCAAGAAAGGGGAAGCGTTGGCCGGGGGCTTCAAGTTCGTGGCGACCGGCCATGGACCGGTGGGCACCGTGAAGGACATCACCGCGTGGCGGGTGTACTTCGAGAAGCTCCAGGACCAGGTGGCCGCCGGCATCAAGGCGGGCCAGACGCTGGAACAGATGCAGCAGAACATCAAGATGGCCGAGTACAGTCAGTGGGACGGCTTCAACTGGGTGCCCCTCAACGTCCTGGGGATGTACCACTTCCTGACGGAGGGCAAGCCGGCCGCCCGCTAAGGCTCAATCGTCTGCTCGGTGTCGCTCATCGCATTCGCGACGGGCGGCACCGGACTCGCGCATCAAGCTGCGCTCCGCGTCAGTTCGGACCCGCGGAAAGATACGCGATCAGCGTTTGCCGTTCCGCCGCCGTCAGCGACGCGCCGAGGGTGACCATCTGGTCGAGGATCGTGTTCCAGTCGCCGGACGCTGACTTGATGCGCGCCCGCTCGAGGTCATGGCACTGTTGACAACGCCGGGCCAGGATTGCGGTCGCCTCGTCAGCCGCACCTCCTCCCTGGTTGGTCGCCGCCCTGCCGCCCTGTGGCTGGCCCCGGCCGGTGCCGGTCGCCAGGTAAGCGGTGATCGCGTCGATTTCGTCCGGATACACCTGGGCTCCCCGGCCGATCATGCGATAGACCGTGTCTTTCCACTCGTCCGCCGACTTCTTGCGCACCTCCAGCATCCGGTTGAGGCCGATGTGGCACGTGACGCACACCTGGTTGACGGCGACCCGCCCCTTCTCGATCTGGGCTTGTGACGGAGCCTGCCCGGCGAGGGCACGCGACGCGACGGCCTGTGTACCAGCTGCCATCCACACCATGGCAACCCAGAGCGCGAACGAGACGATGGCAGCCAGCCAGCGAGGTGGGAGATTCGATCGGCTGGTGGGAGGGCGACACGCTCGTGGTGGACACCACCTTCAACGGCAAGACGCGGATGGCGCTCGGTGGCGATTATTACAGCGCGAACGCGCACGTCGTCGAGCGCTTTACTATGAAGGATTCCGAAACCATCACCTGGACGATGACGGTGACCGACCCCACCGTGTTCACGCGGCCCTGGACGTTCACGACGGCCGCGCCGATGGCGCGCCAGCGCGAGGGCAGCAACGACTGGAACCGCGCGTTACGACTGCTGGATCCCGCCTGGGAGTACGACTGTCACGAGGGGAATGTCGTGCTCAAGCACATGCAGAACGTCGGCGCCTCGACGGTCACCCGGCTGCCATCGAGCTTGTAGACGGCCGCGAATGGTGATTGCCGCACGCTGCTGCGCTTCACCGAGAGCTCGGTCGGCGACTGGGCGACGACCATCTGGCTCGGAAAGGGCACGTCGGCCCCGTTCCCCGCGACTTCCGGCCCGCTCTTGTCGTAATTGAGCACCCAGGTTCCGCTGAGATCAGGCCTGCCCTCGGCGAGCGACCCCGGGGACGCCGCCAGCCCGAGGGTGGCGGCCAACATAATCAGCGCTCGATTCATGGAGCCCCTCCACACAGCGCCGTAAGTCTAGACCCTGCCCCACTTGCAGACTTGACTCCTGCGCGGATCCTCTGTATCAGGGTGGTGCCGCGAAACGGCTCATGCGACATACTTGACGGTTCCGGCGGAGGAAGGATCTGAACGGAGGATAGTCGTGCTCAGAATTGGCAAGGTTGGAGCGATTTTCGTGTTTGCGGTGTTCATGCCACTCGTGGCGTCCGCGCAGGCTGTGATCAGCGGCGTGGTGAGGGACGCGTCGGGCGCCGTGCTTCCGGGTGTGACCGTGGAAGCATCGAGTCCCGCACTCATTGAAAAAGTACGGACGACCGTGACCGACGGCACCGGCCAATATGCGATCGAGAATCTGCGTCCCGGCCAGTACATGGTGACCTTTACGCTGCCGGGGTTTGCCACGGTGGAGCGCGAAGGGGTTGAGCTGTCGGGCAGCTTCAACGCCCGCATCAACGCCGACCTGCGAGTCGGCGCCGTGGAAGAAACCATCACCGTCACCGGAGAAACCCCGGTGGTCGACGTGGCCAGCACCCGGCAGCAGCGCGTGCTCGACCGGGAAATTCTCGACGCTCTGCCGAATTCAGGCCTCCGCACCGGTCTCGGCGTGCTGATTCCGGCCGTGGACTTCCGGCGTCAGGACGTCGGCGGCGCCGGTGTCCGAGCAGTGACGGGCAACATGGTTGCCCATGGCGCCAGGTCGGAGGACGCGGGAACGACCCTGAACGGCATGACGATCGCGACGTTCGGCACTGGCGCGGCCACCGCGACGATCTTCCTGAACCCGATGGGACTCCAGGAAATGACGGTGTCGACCGGAGCCAATGATGCCGAGCTGCACGCCGGCGGTGTCCGCACGAACTACGTGCTGCGCGAGGGCGGCAACGCGTTCAACGGCGTCGTCTTCGGGGCGTACGCGCCGGGCAAGTGGCAGGCGGACAACCTGACCGATGAATTGCGGAACCGCGGCCTCGCCGCGCCGAACAAGATCCGGGCGAACTGGGATATCAATCCAGCCTTCGGCGGCCCGATCATGCGGGACAAGATCTGGTTTTTTGGCGCCGCCCGCTACAACGTCAACGAAGACTACGTTGCGGGCCTCTTCTGGAATAAGAACGCCAACAACCCCAGCGCCTGGACCTACGAGCCCGACACTACTCGCCGGGTCTGGAATGAGCAGAGACAGCCCGACACGCAGTTGCGCGTCACCTGGCAGGCGACACCGCGCAACAAGATTGGCGGCACTTATTACAACACCAGCTACTGTTTCTGCCCGACCGACGCCTCCGGGGTTCTTTCATGGGAAGCGGGCCAGCGCGCCGAGTATCCCTATCAGCGCCTGTTCGCCGGCGACTGGACGGCGCCACTCACCAACCGCTGGCTGCTCGAAGTGAGCGGACAGGTCTACAACTCTGAGAGCAACCGTTCGCCCTGGCCAGACCTGGCGGATGGGATGATCCCGGTGCAGGAACAGAACACAGGCATGCGGTACCGCGCCCAGGAAATGTTCCGCATCCAGGATCAGGACGTCTATACGCTCCGCGGCACCTTCTCCTACGTGACCGGAGCGCATGCCATCCGGGTCGGCGGCTCCAACCGTAGCGGCAACCTCGGCCAGCTCGAGTACAGACATATCCCCGGTCAGCTATCGCCTGCGGGGCGGCGTGCCCAACCGGATCACCCAGCGGGCGCTCAGCTCATGGAGAGCCAATGTCGGTGCCGACCTGGGCTTGTTCGTCCAGGATCGCTGGACGCGGAACAAGATGACGCTGACCTACGGGCTGCGCTACGACTACTTCAGCAGCAGCTACCCCGAACAGCACATCGGTCCGACGACGCTGGCGCCGACGCGGAACATCACGTTCCCGGAGCAACCAGCGCTTGGCACGCTGCACGATCTCTCGCCGAGACTGGGCGCCGCTTATGATCTGTTCGGCGACGGCAAGACCGCGATCAAGGCGAGTCTCAACCGCTACGTGCTGGCGATGGGCCCGGACGTGAGCTTCATTCAGCTCGCCAATCCATCGCGCAACCTGGTCACCAGCGCGACCCGGACCTGGAACGACGCCAACCGCAACTACGTGCCCGAGTGCGACCTGCTGAACAACCGCAGCAACGGCGAATGCGGCGCGTTGTCGAACGAAAACTTCGGCACCGTGGTCACCAACCTCACCTACGACACCGAGACATTGACCGGCTGGGGCAAGCGGAACTTCAACTGGGAGGTGTCAGCCGGCGTGCAGCGTGAAGTGGCGCCCGGAATTTCGGCCGAGCTCAGTTACTTCCGCCGCTGGTATGGCAACTTCGTCCTGACCGACGACCTTGCCATCGGACCGGCAGACTTCGATCGCTTCGTCCTCACCGCGCCGACCGACCCGCGGCTGCCCGACGGCGGCGGGTACCAGATCGAGGGCTACGACATCAAGCCGGCCAAGTTCGGCGTCGCGGCGCAGCCCTATGTGACGCTCTCGCGGAAGTACGGCGATCAGACGGACAAGTGGAACGGCGTCGATGCGACGCTCAACGCGCGGCCGCGCCCCGGCCTGTTCTTCCAGGGCGGCGTGAGCACGGGAAAACGGGTTGAAGACAACTGCGACGTGATTGTAAAGGTCGACAATCCCAGCCCGCTGTATTGCCACCGCGACGAGCCCTGGCTCACGTTCGTGAAGGGCTACGGCTCCTACACGATTCCTCGCGTCGAGGTGCAGGTCAGCGGCACCTACCAGACCAAGCCAGGTCCGCTGGTGCTGGCGATCTACACGGCGACCAACGCCGAGGTCGCGCCAAGCCTCGGGCGCAACCTGGCGGGCGCCGCGCCAAGCGTGGACGTCCACCTCTTGTCGCCAGGGCCATACACCACCACCAATGGCGGTTCAGGACCCGTGCACGGCGCACGGCTCCACCAGGTCGACTTCCGGATCTCGAAGCTGCTGCAGTTCGGCGGCACCCGGACACGGGCGAACATCGACATCTACAACGCCCTCAACTCGAGCGCGGTGCTGATCCAGAACGACACTTACGGAGATTGGCAGCGGCCGACCGAGATCCTGGTCGCACGGTTCCTGAAGTTCAGCGTGCAGTTTGATTTCTAGGTGGTAGCTGGTAGTTGGTAGCCGGTAGCAGGAACCGTGAAGTTTCTTGCTGCTGGCTGCCAACTGCCGCCTACCGGCTCGCTTTCTTAGGCGCATCTCAGGGGGACGTTCCTGAGAGTCATGTTCGCCGGTTTAGGGTAAATCAACCTCGCGGCGATCGCGCGCGATCAGCGCGCGTCTGCGCCGACTTCGTCGCTCGTGAATTCCTTCTTCGACTCGACCAGCGTGAAGCTGCTTGCGTTCACTGTCGGCGTGCCGTCCTTCGCGAGGAAGCCCTTCACGACGACTTCGGCGCCGATGAAGTCCTCGCGGCGGAGGCCGGCGCGGAGCAGGTTGCTGGCTCCGGCGCTTTCGATTTCCCAGGTCACCATCTGGCCGGTGGTCGGGTTCTTCACGTCGATGTAGATGTGCGCGTGGGGATTCTGCCACCCCATCTTGCTCACCACGCCCCGCAGCGTGACCGGCTTGTTGCCGTCGTACACCGCCGAGAACGAGTGATGCGCCTCGACCGCAGCGACGGCTCCGAGCAGCGCCACCAGGGTTCCTGCGGCGAGTGCGGCGAACGCGGACTTGCTACGCATAGTGCCTCCTGTTGCTCCGAGACTTTCCTGATGCCGCAGACGGCGTCGCCGGTTCTCAGATGAGGTCCTCATGATCAGCGGAGAGGACAGGCGCATTCCGGGGCGGCGTTTCCGCGGCCCGGAATGCGCTCGAGATGGCAGGCTCGATCGTTACTGGGCGCCGCCCCGCAGGCGCTCCTCGGCTTCTTTCCTCCCCTCCGGCGTCATCTTCTCGAAGGCGAACGCATCCTCGTTCGCCGTGCAGAGGTATTCCGACCAGACGTCGTTCGGATCCTGCGCCAGCGTCCAGGTGTGCGGCGCCGACACCAACGGCTTCAGAAGCACAACGGGATCGATGACGGTGTACTGGTAGGTCAGATAGTGCTTCGAGTTCCGGGTGAAGCGCTCGATCACGCGCTCCTCGGGGCTGTGCGTCCAGGCGTTGTTGTCTCCCCTCGCTCCGACCGAGATGTTCCGCATCCGCGTGTCGATCGCAATCGTGTCGACGACCAGCGTATCGCCTTCCCAGTGGCCGACGGACTCGCCGTTGAATGTGACGTCGGGGCTCTTCGAGTGCGGACGCCCATCGGTCGGGATGCGCCTGATGGTCTGCGGGAATTCAGTCAAGATCCAGACGGCGCCCGGCTTCTGGATGATCTCCATCGGGCCGTGCTCGGTGGCCTGCGTCGTGATCGACGTCGGCGTGCCGCCGGGCGCACAGGTCCCGTACGGCGTCGGAAACTGGTACTTCGCCTTCGTTTCCGGCCTGAACTCCGCCGCCGGCTGCGGCGTCACCGCGGGGTCGTACTGGCCCATGACGTCTTCGCCGAGCCGGTATCCGCCCTGGAGCATCCGTCCGGCTCGGTTCGGATAGTACCGCCCGGTGAGGTCCGGCTTCCCGTCTTCTGCGCGCGGGGCGGGGCCGCCGTTGGGCAATACCTTCACGTCGCCGAAGTTCCCGGCGATACGCGACCAGTCCTTGGCCTGCGCATCCTGTGCCGCCTGAGTGTTCTGTGCGTTCTGCGCTTCGATCGGCATCGACAGTACGACCGCCGCCGCCAGCCCGAGTCCCGCGCGCACCCACGGTCCGCAGCCCCGCCGTGTCATTCCTTGCATCTCCGACCCTCCATCCGGTTGCGCATGAATCCCGATACAGGTCACATCAGCGCGAGCGGCGCTATTTGTCCCAGAAACTGAGTTTCTCGGGCGTCATGTTCCGCTCGACCACCTGCCCGACGATACGAATGACACCGTCCGCCAGCTTGATATATTCCGCGGCGCCTCTGTTCGTGCCGTCAATCGTGAAGGCACCCGCCCTGGCGGCGCAGCCCCGGGCGTGCATCACCTTGCCTATTGCGCTCTCGAAGTGCTCGCGCGTCGTGCCGTTACGCCGCAGCGCGTTCGGCGTGATCATTTCCAGCCGCCAGGGCTGAACCTTGCCGCTGGGCTCCTTCACATCCATGCGCAGCCACGCGTGCGGGTTTTCCCATTCGATCCCGGTCAGCGGTCCTGTGAGGTCCATGCACTTGGTCGAATCGAACTCCACCCCGAATGAATGATGGGCAAGCGGCGAATTCGCGGCGCCGAGCAGAACCAGCAGGGCGGTAACAAAGGCGGCAAACTGAACTTTCATGAGAGGTGTCTCCTCCGGGGGCGCGGTCCCCGGAAATACGCTATACGTTGCGCTGCTTAAACTACTTGCGGGTACGTCATCTGTCAATCAATCACCCTGCCGAGCGCGGCGGAAGGCGCTACTGCGGCCGGGCGTTCGAGATACGCGGTCAGCGTCTGGTGCTCCGCAGGGGTGACCGGGGCGCCCAGCTTCACCATGCGGTCGATGATCGAGTCCCAGCTCTCGGCGGTCGCCGGCTTCGTCGTCGCCATCGCGAGGTCGTGACAGAGCTGGCACCGGCGCGCGAGGATCGCGGTGGCGTCGCCATCGGTCGCCGCAGTCGTGGCCCCGGCGGCGCGACCGCGTCGACCTGCCGCGGCTGGGGCGCCACCTGCCGGCTGCGGGGGGACCTGTCCCCCGGTCGCCGTGAGATACGCCGTGAGCGGCTCGATCTCGTCCGGGAAGACCTGCGCTCCCCGGCCGATCATGCGATAGACGGTGTCCCTCCACTCGTCCGCGGTCTTCTTTCGAACTGCCACCATCCGCATGATGGCGCCGCCGTCGTGGCACCCCACGCAGATCTGCGTCACCGCGGCCTTCCCCTTCTCGATGTCAGCTTGCGGCGCAGGCACCGCCTGTACGGGAACGAGGACGCGCGGTGCGCCGCTCGTGCCTTCGACACCGGGCGCCGCCCACACGGCGACCATCCACACGGCGAGGCATACGGGAGTGATCTGTCGCATTACACAGTCCTCGCCTTGCGCTGGATCTCGGCGATCGAGTGCCGCTGGTACCACGTCGGCTGGGACAGCGACGGACCGTCTTCTTCCACCTCGATGTCCATCAGCACGGCCTTGCCGTCGCGCATGCTGTGGATGGCGCGCTGCAAGGCGGGGACGAGCTCGCCGGCGTTGCGCACCCTCTCGCCCCGCAGGCCGTAGGCTTCGCCAATCTTTGCGAAATCGACGTTGGGGTCGCCAAGGTAGCCGTTATAGTCGCGGCCCTCTTCGAAGAACCGCCCGCCGCCGTTCATGTTGCGGGCGCGCGTCTCGTTGTACAGGTGGTTGTTCATGATCACGAGGAGCATGGGCGCCTCGTACCGCGCGATGCTCCACAGGGCCTCCGACTGGCCGAACAGGAAGCCGCCGTCGCCCTGCAGCGCGACCACCTGGCGCTCGGGGAGCCCGAGCTGCACGCCGAACGACGCCGCGACGCCCCACCCGAGCGCGGAACCGATGGTGCGGCCGTACTTCGCCTTGTTGTCGCCGCCGAACGTGAATTGGTTCAGCATCTTGTAGGCCTGCGTGCCGAGTTCAGGGACGATCACGGCATTCTTGTCGAGCAGGCGTTCGAGCTCGAAGCCGACGCGCTCCCAGCTGAGGGGGCTCCGATCGAAGAAGGCGTGGCGGGCGATCTCCCTCGATTTCTTCAGCTCCGCGGTGTGGGCGGACACCTCCGCGAGCCGGGTCGCGCGAATCCGCGCGATGCGATCTCTCGTCAGGAGACTGTCAACCGCGTCGGATAAGTCACGAATGGCCAGCCGGACGTCGGACGCGATGGCCAGCTCCACCGGATAGACGCGGCCGAGGATCACGGGATCGTGGCTGATGTGCACCGTCGGCGTGCCGGGCTGCGGCTCGCGGCGCTTGAAGCCCTCGCCGAACCCGATCATGAGGTCGGTCTGGCGCGGATAGCGCAGCGTGCGCATCTGGCCCATGTACAGCGGGTGATCTGTCGGAAAATTCGCGTAGAGATCGTCCTCGGTGTCCGTGACGGGGACCGACAGCTTTTCCGCAAGGGCGAGCAGATCCGCGGTCGCTCCGTCCTCGAACACTTCCGGTCCGACGACGAACACCGGGTTTTTCGCTTCGACCAGCCACCGGGCCGCCCGCTGGATCGCATCGGTGGGGGCGCGGAACTTGTGGCGCGCGTTCGCCAGGTCGATCTTGTCGACACGCTGGCGCACGCGCTCGCCCGCCTGCGCCGTTCCCCACACCATCGTGACCGGTCCGCTCGGCGGCCCGTACGCAAACCTGATGGCGCGCCGCGTGATCTCGGCCATCTCGTCAGTCAGCAGGTTCGCCGTCCACATCGTGAACGGCTCGGTGGGCCTGAGCGTATCGTCCCAGCTTTCGAAGCCGTCCTTCCCCTGTGCCGACAGGTTTCCGTGCGAGTACGTCACGAGGAGCGGGACACGGTCCTTCCAGGCGCAGTACAGGTTGCTGATGGAGTTGCCGACGCCTGCGCCGCTGCCGAAAAAGAAGCCGAGGCTGCGGCTCGCCATCGCGTAGCCCGCGGCCGCAGCCACGGCGTGCCCCTCGTGGGTGACGTTGATGACCTGCACGTCGCCGGCGGCGTCGACCGCCTCCCAGAGCGGACCGAATCCGCTGGTGTTCGTATGAAAGAGCGTGCGGACACCTGCCGCGCGGAGCTGTGCGAGGACGGCCCCGGCGGCCGTGCCGTCGTACATCTCGAACGTTTCGCCACTCGGCAACGGACTGGCCACGACGCCCTGCGCGGCGCCCCCCGCTGCGGGCGCCGACCCGGTGGTGTCCTGGGCGAGCGCGGAGACCGACGGCCCCGCCCCGAGCGCGATACCCGTCACCGCCGTGGCGGCAAGAAAGTCCCGCCGGGACACGGTTGCGGCGTCAGCGTTCCGGCTGGGCGACTGCCCGTCCGCGTCAGTGACAGGAACGTTCGATGCCGGCTTCTTCGTGGTGCTCATATGGCGTCCTGTTTCTGGTGAACTCGATCACCCTGGTGCCTATCGTATGGCAGACAATTGCTCGAGCAATTTGCCCCGGGCACTGCTGGCGGGGACGAAGCGCTGAATACGCTGTCCGGCAAACACCTCACCCGTATATATATAGTCCCGGGAATCCACCTCCACCATGTGCAGGCCGTAGAACAGGCCGCCCTGGTCGCCCATGGTTCCGACGTTGCCGAGGATCTTCCCGTCCGCCCGGTTGAGGAACCAGACGTGGCTGTTCGCCATGTCGGAAATGATCAGGTAGCGCTGCTCCTTGTCGGCCGAGAACGCCACGCCGCCGGCGGCGCCGCGGTCCGACGGTGTCATCGGCGAGATCATGAACTCGCGGATGAACTTGCCGTCCTTCGTGGTGACGTCGATCCGGTTCGCCCGGCGATCGGCAGCGTATACGAGCCCGTCATTGGAGAAGGCGAGCGTCAGGTGACCGACGTAGTCCTTGGGGGGTGTACCGCCAGGGGTGTAGACATGATCGGCGTCGTTCGTGCTGATGTCCGCCAGCGGTTTGCCGCGGGCGCCCCACCCGCGCTTGAACGCGAACGTGTCGAGGTCGAACACCATGACGCGGCCGCCCAGGTAGCTATCCGCGACAAAGAGCTCGCGCCCGGCTTCGTCGACTCGGACCTCCTCGATGCCGCCGACGATCATCGGCGTCGTCGGGGGTACTTTGCGCGGAAGACCGCGGTCGCCGCCGCCGCGGCCGCCGCGTCCGCGTTGCCGCCGCCGCGGCCGCCGCGCCCGCGCCCGGCCGCGCCTGGAGGCTGCGGAAGAAACCCGGCGATCGGTCCCTGGCCGCCCTGGCCCGGCACCACTTGCGGGAGCGCCGCCGGCCGATTGGGACCGCCGCCCTCCCGTTCGGGAGCGCGGGGCACCTCGGCGACCATCCTGCCGGTCCTTACGTCGTACTTGCGGACGGTGTCCTGCCCCAGGTACGCGAAGCCCTTGCTGTCGGTGTCCATCCCGTGGCCCTGCGGGGCCACGAACGATCCGATCACGTTGCCGGTCGAATCGAAATGAATCATCGAGGGCGGCCGCACGCAGCACGCGGCAAGGGGCGGCGTCGTCTCGGCGCCGAGCTCGAGGTTCGTCAGATCGTTCGGGCGGTTGTAGACCCAGATGCTGTCGTCGGCCATGATCGAGATCCCCATGACGCCGCCGATCTTCCATTTGTTCGGAAGCGGCCGGGGAAAATCGGGATCGAACTTGTAGCGTGGGGCGGCGTCGTTCTGCGCCGCGGTTCCCGACTGCAGGAGCATAAGGCCGAGGCCGGCCGCAATGGCGACGGCGATGGGTCGCACGCTACCTGGATGTCTCATACCTCTGCCCTCGCGCCTGATCGTGAAGGTCGTGCGCGCAGCTTAGGGCCCCGGAGAGGTCGTGTCAATACCTCGGGAGTTCGGTTAAACTCTGGGCGTTTATGCGTTTCATTACCCTCGTCATGATCGCAGCCGCGACCGCTGCCGCCGTGCCGCCCGTCTCACCCGCCGTGGGGGCCCAGGCCCCCGCCGGCGCCGCGTATACCCCGGGCCGAACGCCCGACGGCCATCCGGACCTGCAGGGCGTGTGGCGCGCCTGGAACCTGGCGAAATACGACCTCGAGGATCACAGCGCGAAGCCGGGGATTCCGGCGGGGCGCGGGTTCGTCGTCGATCCGGCCGACGGCAGGATCCCGTACCGGCCCGAGATGTTGGCCCGGCGCCAGAAGAACTACGAGGGCACGCTGACGCCGGACCCGATTGCGAACACGGATCCGCTGGCCAAGTGCTACATGCCGGGCGTTCCGCGGCTGACCTATCTCGGGTGGCCGTTTCAGATTATCCAAGACCAGCGGGACGTGAACTTCACGTACGAGTGGAGCCACAAGAAGCGGATCGTCCCGATTGGTGACACCAGTCCCCTGCCGGATCCCGACGGCGGCCTGAACCTGCGATGGAACGGCATGGCCCGCGGACGCTACGACGGCAACTCGCTCGTCGTCACGCTGGGGAATTTCAACGCCTATAGCTGGTTCGACATGGCGGGCAACTTCCACAGCGACGCCCTCACGGTCGTGGAGCGCTACACCCCGATCGGCCCCGACACCCTCCAGTACGAAGCGACGATGACCGATCCGAAGGTATTCACGCGCCCGTGGACCATTCGTATGGTGCTGCAGCGCCAGAAAGAAGTCGGCCTGCTCGATTACGAGTGCACCGCCATGCTCGATGACCTCGGCATTCATCACACCTTTCCGAGAGACTTCGATGTCCAGCAATAGGGTAAGGAGCGTCATGCAGAATCGGGCTTCGATCGTCCTGTTGATCGCGGTGCTCCTGGCCGGAGTGGCCGTCGTCTCCACGCCTGCCCTCGCTCAGGGACGCGGCGGCGGCGCGGGACGCGGCGGCGGCGCGCCCAGGGTGGCGCCGGCCCTTCCCCCGGCCGGGCCGATCCCGCGCACTGCGGACGGCAAACCTAACCTCGAAGGCGTCTTCAGCGGCATGGGCTCGGGCCTGACGCACACGGTGATTCTCGAGGATCACACCTCGGGGTTCGGCATTCGCGGCGGCAAGAGCCTGATCATCGACCCGCCCGACGGCGTCATCCCGTACCAGCCGTGGGCGCTCGTCGAGCGGAACAAGCGCCGGGAAGACGTCAATGCCTATGAGGATCCCGTGGGGCACTGCGAGTTCTACGACATCGGACGCCTGCACTCGTTCGCGCAGCGGTTCATGTACACCGGCGGCAACATCGCGATCGCGGGCCAGGAGCAGATCGTCCGCATCATCGACATGAACCGCAAACAGCACCTGCCCGCGAGCATTCGACTCTGGAACGGCGACCCGATTGGCCGGTGGGAGGGGGACACGCTGGTCATCGACACGACCAATTTCAACGGCAGGACTCGCATGGCGCTCGGCGGCGACTTCTACAGCGTGAACGCGCACGTCGTCGAGCGCTACACGATGACCGATTCCAACACCATCACGTGGACGATGACGATCACTGATCCGACGGTGTTTACGCGTCCGTGGACCTTCACCACCGCGGCGCCGATGACGCGGCAGGTCGAAGGCAGCAACGACTGGAACCGCGCTCTGCGTCTCCTCGACCCGGCGTGGGAACACGACTGCCATGAAGGCAACGTGGTGCTGCGGCACATGCGGAACCTGTACGACAAGGCGTATGGCGGCAAGCCGCGCCAGCAGACCATACCGGGATCAGTGCCGGCCACCGCGCCCTGACCGACACGCGGGGACGCAACGTCCCAGCGGCTACGACCTGTCGTATACGGCCGTCTCGGTATCGGATCCGCCGTCCTGCGTCACGGTTTTCCTGATCGAGAGCTCTTTGCCGGTCAGGGTCCAGACCTCCCGGAACTCGATCACCGTATCGCCGGCGGGCGAGGAGAACGACCGGCGCGACGTGATGATCAGGGTGGCGCCGTCGAACTTGGCCTCGGCGGTTTCCGTGATGCCTTCGGGCGCAGCCACGTTGACGCGGCTGCCATCGAGCTTGTAGACCGCCTTGAACGGATCCTGGCGAACGCTCGTGCGCTCGACCGTCAGTTCCGTCGGCGTCTGCACGATGACCATCTGGCTGGGAAACGGCACGTCAGCGCCGTTGCCCGCGATGCGATCGCCGCTCTTGTCGAAGTTGAGGCGCCACGTGCCGGCAATATTCGGCGTCGATTGCGCCAATGCCGCCGGAGCCGTCGAGGCCAGCACCGCCGCCGCGAAGAGTACCGTCGCCCATGTCCGCCTGTTCTGCATGATGGCCAGAGTTTACACCCGGTCGTTCGTAACTCGTGGGGTGTCGCCGGGATGTTTCCGGGCGGGTTTTTCGGCCCCCACCAGGTTGCCGTGGACCAGGAAGGCAACTTCTACACGGCTGAGGTCAATGGGGGGCCTTTTCAAAAAGTACCGGCCGCGGCGCGGCGCGAACCCCGCGTTGATGCTGGCCCCTACCCGCGAGCGGCGCTGAAGCCCGAACGCATTGACGCCGCCGCCGTTTGCCGGGACCACCAACGGCCAGCGCGACAGAAGGTGCCCCGGCGCCGCCACCGGAAAAAATTGACATGGCGTCGATCCAAGTGTATCTATGCCGCGCCTAACCCGTCAGTCCCTCTGCCCTGCCGCACATGACGGACGCGGCCTCCGTGTGTGTCGCACCGGCAGGCATCTGACGGGGAAATGCTATGAAGTTTTAGCGGCCATCCGCGCGACGGCGCCGATGCGTGTTCAGGGTCGCAATGTTGTTCCCGGCATGGCGTCCGCGCAGGCCGTGATCGGGGCCGGGCAAGCAAGCGCGCAAAGCCATCGGAGCCAGAGGGGACGCAAAGCGCGATCTGAGCGGTATCGCTAGGACGAGCGCAATTTCACATGTGGCCTGTCCGATTTAACGGAGAGCTCCAAGGCCTAGGGGGGTGAAATGTTATCTACATCCCAGTGGGCAAAAAGAGTCAGCTTCACCGAAAGGTGGATGCGTCCGTCCCGCAAGAAGAATCAATCTATGAATAGGGGAACAATGCAGACAATGGCGGCGTTGGGCGGACTGGTTATCGTCTTGATTCTCCTGCCACCGCAACCCTTGCAAAGCCAGGACGAGTCTTTCCCGGTGATGGAGACGACGATCACGGATGTACACAATGCGTACAAATCCAGGAGGTTGACTGCCCGGCAGCTCGTTCAGATGTACCTGGATCGGATTGACGCCTACGACAAGAACGGGCCGATGATCAACTCGGTCATCAACATCAATCCGAAGGCGCTGGAGGAAGCCGACAAGCTTGATGCAGCGATGAGGTCTGGGTTCGTCGGTCCCTTGCACGGAATCCCCGTCGTGCTCAAGGACATGATCGACGTGGCCGGGTTGCCGACGACGTACGGTTCGTCGATCATGAAGAATTTTGTACCCACCAAGGACGCGTTTGTCGTGGAGAAGCTAAAGAAGGCGGGTGCGATCATTCTGGCCAAGGTCACTCTGGGTGAGTTCGCCGGAGGAGACACTTATGGTTCGTTGTTTGGCGAGACCCGCAATCCTTATGATCCATTGCGTACCGTCGGCGGTTCCTCCGGTGGCACGGGCGCGAGTGTGGCGGCGAACTTCAGCACGATTGGCATCGGCCAGGAGGGCTTTGCTTCTATCAGCCGGCCGGCCGCCTGGAACAACATCGTCGGCCTCAGGCCGACTCCAGGCCTGGTCAGTGGTGGCGGATTGGGACCGATGACGCGCACGGTGACGGATCTCGCCACCGTGCTGGATGTGATTGCCGGCTATGACCCGGAGAGCCCGGAGACGGCGCTGGGCGTCACACAGGTTCCGGAGAGTTACACCAAGTTTCTGGACGCGAACGGCCTGAAGGGTGCGCGCATCGGAGTCCTGCGCGAGCCAATGGGATATTTCAGTGACCCGCAGTCAGCGGACTTCAAAACTGTTACCGGTGTCTTCGACAAAGCCGTTGCCGAACTGAAGGCCGCCGGCGCCGACGTCGTGGATCCCATAGTGATTCCTCACTTGAACGCTCTCCTGGCCAAGAGACGTCAGGGCGGCGGAAGACCTTCAGGCATGAGAACGGGCAGCAGGGCGGCCCAGGAACGCAACGACGAGATCAGGCGGTATCTCGGTCAGATACCGAACTCCCCGTATAAAACAATGCAGGAGGCTCAGAACGGGCCGGAAAGACGCAGCAAGGGAACGGTGGGCTTTGACGGGGACTACGCCGACTATCGTGTCGCGCAGGATGATTTGCTGATCAACACCTTGAAGGTGATGGCAGACCATAAATTAGACGCCATTGTTCACAAGACCGTCGAGCATACGGCGACCTTGATCCGGGACTACACCAATCCGCCGTACTCGAACATGAAAGGCACTACTCATCTGAGCACATTCCTGGGTCCTATCGCGACGGTCACGGTGCCGGCAGGATTTACACCGGAAGGACTGCCGGTAGGGATTACCTTCTTCGGCCGCGCGTATAGCGAGGCAACAATGATCAAGCTGGCCTATGCCTACGAGCAGTCCACTCATCATCGGAAGCCCCCAAAAACCACGCCGGCACTTTTGGCCAGGCCGTGACACGGAGGGAATCGTGCTGAGCATTGGCAAGATTGGATTGGTCTTCGGGTTCGCGGTGTTGTTGCCGGTCGTGGCGTCCGCGCAGGCGACGATCAGCGGCGTGGTGAGAGACGCGTCGGGCTCTGTGCTTCCCGGCGTCACGGTCGAAGCGGCGAGTCCGGCGCTGATTGAAAAAGTCCGGACGGCCGTGACGGACGGCACCGGACAGTACGCGATCGAGAATCTGCGGCCCGGGCTGTACACGGTGACGTTCACGTTGCCGGGTTTCGCGGTCGTGCAGCGGGAAGGAGTCGAGCTGTCGGGGAGCTTCACCGCTCGCATCAATGCCGACCTGCGCGTGGGCGGGATCGAAGAAACCATCACGGTCACTGGAGAGTCACCGGTGGTTGACGTGCAGAGCACACGGCAGCAGCGGGTGCTGGATCGTGAGGTCCTCGATGCGCTACCCAGTTCAGGACTCAGAACTGCTCTGGGCGTGCTGATCCCGAGCGTCGATTTCCGGCGGCAGGATGTCGGTGGGGCGGGGGTGAGGGCCGTGACCGGAAACATGACCGCCCATGGCGCCAGGTCGGAAGATGCCGGGACGACCTTGCATGGAGTGTCGATTGCCACGTTCAGTACCGGCGCCGCGACCGCGACCATCTTCTTGAATCCGATGGGCCTTCAGGAAGTGACCATTGACACCGGGTCGAACAATGCCGAGCTGCACGCGGGAGGTGTCCGCTCCAATTACACCCTTCGCGAAGGGGGCAACACGTTCAACGGGGTCATTTTTGGCGCCTACGCACCCGGCAAGTTGCAGACCGACAACCTGACCGACGACCTGCTCGCCCGCGGACTGAGCACGCCGAACAGCATTAAAGCGAACTGGGACATCAATCCCGCCTTCGGCGGCCCGATTCTGCGCGACAAGATCTGGTTTTTCGCGGCGGCGCGGTACAACGTGACCGCCGACTACGTGGCCGGACTGTACTGGAATCGCAACACCAACAATCCCAATGCCTGGACGTACGAACCCGATACCAGCCGCCGGGTATGGAACGAGCAGAAGCAGCCGGACACGCAGCTTCGCCTCAGCTGGCAGGCGACCCCCCGGCACAAGCTGGGGTTCACTTGGTACGACACTACCTATTGCTTCTGCCCGACCGACGCTTCGCTCACGCGCTCCTGGGAAGCCGGCGTCGGCCAAGACTACCCGCTGCAGCGCCTGGTCGCCGGCGACTGGACGTTTCCGGCCACCAACCGCATGCTCTTCGAGGGGAACGGGCAGGTCTACAAGTCGGAAAGCAACCGTTCGCCCTGGAATGGTCTGGCTGCGGGGATGATCCCGGTGCAGGAGCAGTCGACGGGCATGTTTTATCGCGCCGGCGACCAGTACCGGATCCAGCCTCAGAGCATTTACACGCTCCGAGGCGCCTTCTCGTACGTGACCGGTGCGCACGCGTTCAAGGTCGGAGCCGCCAACAAGAGCGGTGGCACCGACCTGGCCGATTACGACCTCGTGCCGGTGAGCTATCGCTTTAGAAACGCGGTACCCAACCGCATCACCCAGCGTGCTCTGGGGGGATGGAGTGCAGACGTCGATGCCGATCTGGGACTCTACGTCCAGGACCGCTGGACGCTCAGCAACCTGACGCTGAATTACGGGCTGCGGTACGACTTCTTCAGCAACAGCTACCCAGAACAGCACATCGGTCCGACGACCCTCGCGCCGACGCGGAACATCACCTTCCCTGCGCAGGATGGCTGGACCCTTCACGACCTGTCGCCGAGGCTCGGGGCTGTGTACGACCTCACCGGCACGGGGAAGACCGCGCTCAAGGCGAGTCTGAATCGCTACGTGATCGCCATGGGGCCGGATGTCAGCTTCATCCAGCTCGCCAACCCGTCGCGCAATCTGGTCACATCGGCGACCCGGACGTGGACGGACGCCAACCGCAATTACGTCCCCGAGTGCGATCTCCTCAACGTCAGATCGAACGGGGAGTGCGGCGCGCTGTCCAACGAGAACTTCGGCACCGTAGTCACGAACCTGACCTACGACGAAGAGACGCTGACCGGATGGGGCAAGCGGAATTTCAACTGGGAGGTCTCGGCGGGTGTGCAGCAGGAGTTGTTGCCGCTGGTCTCCGCGGAGATCAATTACTTCCGCCGCTGGTACGGCAACTTCGTCATCGTCGACAATCTCGCGGTGGGGCCGGCGGACTTCGATCGGTTCGTCATCACCGCGCCGCAGGATCCACGGCTGCCCGGCGGCGGCGGCTACCAGGTGGAAGGGTATGACATCAAGCCGGCGAAATTCGGCGTCGCGGCGCAGCCGTACGTGACGCTCTCGCGCAAGTACGGGCAGCAGCAGGACTACTGGCAGGGCATGGACTTCATCGTGAACGCGCGGCCGCGTCCTGGCGTGATGTTCCAGGGCGGCCTGAGCACGGGACGGCGCGTGGAAGACAACTGCGACGTCATAACGAAGGTGGACAACCCGAGCGCCTTGTATTGCCACCGCACCGAGCCGTGGCTCACCCAGGTCAAGGGATACGGCTCGTACACAATTCCGCGGGTGGACGTGCAGTTCAGCGGGACCTACCAGACCAAGCCGGGCCCGCTGGTCCTGGCCATCTATACAGCGACCAACGCCGAAGTGGCGCCGAGTCTTGGCCGCAATCTGGCGGGCGCCGCACCGAACGTCGACATGCACCTCGTCTCGCCTGGCCCGTACACGACCACCAACGGCGGATCAGGGGAGATGTACGGAGAACGGCTCCACCAGGTCGACCTGCGCGTCTCGAAGCATCTGAGCGTCGCCGGCACACGCACGCGGCTGAACGTCGATATCTACAACGCCCTCAACTCGAGCGCGGTGCTGTCGCAGAACAACACCTTTGGCGCCTGGCAGACTCCGCTCGAGATCCTGGTGGCCCGGTTCTACAAGTTCAGCCTGCAGTTTGACTTCTAGAATGTCTGGCGGCGGGAGGGCCCAGCGGCCTTTCCCGCCGCCCGTCCGCCAACCTCGTTAGCAATCCACTCTTCGTTCATCTGGTCGCAGTAGTGGTGCGACTCCATCTGCATGTTTGGGTCGTCCTTCGCGGCGTGGAAACCGTTCAGGTAGGTGGAAATCTTTTCGATGGGAGCCTTGCTCTGAAGCAGGTTTGCGCCGGTCTCGAGGGTCGCGGTCGTCACCGCACGGTCCTCACCGGGCTCGTCCGCCTGCGGTTCTGTGTTGCCACCACGGCATGCGACCGCGAGCAACGTCATCAGCAGGGGGGTGCACTTGAGGATCGACATGACGGCCTCCGCGGTGTTTCTTAGCACGCGGTGCGCCATTCCGAATCCGGTTGAAACTTGCCATCATTAACTGTCGGCGGCACATGCGGGATGGGCGCGCTTGGGTTCTGAACGTCTAGCCGTCTGCCTCAGGGGACCGTCGCGGGCATCCCGCGAGCCTACGGCTGGAGCAGCGGGATGCTCTCGATCGGCCGCGGCATGGGACGCGACTGTAGATACGCGTGAATGTGCCCGAGCTGCTCGTCTGAGACGACCCTCTCCGGATAGTTCGGCATCCGCTCCGGCGGTCGCCGAACGTATGTCGTGAACGCCGCGCGGGGAAGCGGTCGCGGGGCGATTCTCGGCGCGGCGCCCCCTTGGCCCTCGTAGCCATGGCACGTCCAGCAGCCCAAGCTGACGAACAGCTTCTTGCCGGCGTCGGCGTCGCCGGCCGGCGTCGTTTGCGCTGGCGTTTGCGCTGGCGTCTGGGCCGCGGCGCCTGCCGCCGCGAGCACGAGCACCGCGAGCAACATCAACATCCAGGTCTTCATGCCGTGACCTCCTACCGGGGTTGCGTCACCACGTCGATGAGCGACGGCTCGCCGCTCTTCACGACCTCGAGCGCGCGGCGGATCGCCGGTCCGAGTTCGTTCGGGTTGGTAATCGGCCCCTGCGCGTGGACACCCATCCCCTGCGCGATCCTCGCGAAGTCGACGTTCGGGTTCTCGATCGTCGTTCCGATGTGCGCACGTGTCATGTCGCGATTGCGCCAACTGGCCATGCGCTGGAGGTGCATGATCTCCTGGTGGTAGGCGCGGTTGTTGTGCATCACCGACAGCAACGGAATTCGATGATGCGCGGCCGTCCACCAGACGCCGGGCGCGTAGAGAAAGTCACCGTCGCTCTGAATGTTCACCGAGATGCGCCCGTGTTTCTTGTTGGCGAGCGCGCCGCCCACCCCCGCCGGTGCGCCATAGCCGACGCCCGTGGCGCCCGATGAGTTGCCCGGGTTGTGGTACGGCTGGGTGAAGTTCCACAGACGGAACACCCAGTCGCTGGTGTTGCCGCTTTCGGACACAAACGACCAGTCCTCGTTCCGGACCTGCGCCCAGACCTCGGCGGCCAGGCGCGCCGTGCTGATTGGCGACGCGTCCCAGGCGTATGCGGCCTCCGCGCGCGCCGCCTCCAGACCTCGAACGTGCGCCTGCTCCAGCCGCTGCCGGCGTTCTCCAAAGGCGCGGCGCCGGTCGTCGGTGACCAGACGTCGACACGCGTCGATGAGCGCCGGGAGCGTGGCCTCTGCGTCGGCGGCCATTGCCACGTCCACCTCCGCGTAGCGCTGGAAGTCCTGATAGTTGCTCTTCATGTAGAGGGCGGTCGACTCGATACTGATGAGCCGGACGCCCGGCCTGGCGCGGGGGAAGGCCGTCAACTCGAGGCCCAGAATGACATCGGCATCGGCCATCGGCTGACGGCTTGCGGTCTGGTTCAGCGGATGGCGAGAGGGAAAGTTCATCCGCCCGCGCTGATCGATGACCGACGCCTGTAGCGTCTCGGCCAGCTCGATCAGCAAGGCCATCCCGGCTGGCGTCCGCGCGGCGCGATCGGCCACGATGACGGGGTTCTGAGCGTTGACGAGCAACCGTGCGGCTTCGGCAACCGCCCCCGAATCGCCCTGGGGCGGAGTCGCCACCGTCAGGCGTGGCACACGCAGCCGCGAGGCAACCTCCGGTGCAATGGGATCTTCCTGGAGATGGGCGTCGATGACGATCACGACCGGCCCCATCGGGGGCGTCATCGCGATCTTGTAGGCGCGCACGGCCGACTCGGCGAAGTGCCCCAACGAGGCCGGCGTATCGTCCCACTTGACGAAGTCGCGGACCAGGGCAGCCGCGTCCTGCACGCTGTGCTGCCACTCCACGCTCCCTCCCCGCTCCGCCGCATCCAGGTGGTTGCCCGCAAGGATGAACACCGGGACGCGGTCACAGTACGCGTTGTAGACGGCCATCGTCGCGTGCTGGAGCCCGACCGTCCCATGACACAGCACGGCCATCGGCTTGCCTTCGACCTTGTAGTAGCCATGGGCCATCGCGACGGACGATTCCTCGTGGCAGCAGGTAAGGAACTCGGGCGACTGGTTGTTGCCGTAGTTGATGATCGACTCGTGGATGCCGCGGAAGCTCGAGCCGGCGTTCGACGCAACGTATTCGAAGTCGAGCGACTTGAGGACGTCCAGCATGAAGTCGCTGCCCGGCCGGCCGGTCGGACCCGCCTCGACCTCGACCACCGGGTCGACCTCGCGGACCCCCACCGGCGGCGTGGTGGGCCCGGCCCCCTGGGCTGGCGCGGCCTGAGGTACCGCGGCGGGTGCGGCGTTCGCAGCCGCGTCCGGCACCAGCGCCGCAGCGCCGGTCACGGCGGCACCTTTCAGAAAGCTCCGGCGATCGACGGCAGGTTTCCTCGACATGGCGCTCCCCTTATGAGTCCGACGCGCAGTGTATCCGAATCGGTACCCGGTTGCGGCAGGCCAGGGGGGGCCCGATTGACTCCGTCCAGCATTGATGATACCTACGCTGGCGCGGGCGGCCGGCCATTGGCGTGGGTCGCCTGACACGGAAGCGGAATCCAAGATAGCGGAGATGGGCGTGCAAAAAATGAACAGAATCGGAGCGATGTTCGTGATCGCGCTGCTGCTTCCGGCTGCGGCGTTCGCACAGGCCGCGATCAGCGGCGTGGTGCGAGGACGCGTCGGGAGCGGTACTGCCGGGCGTGACGGTCGAGGCGACGAGCCCGGCGCTAATCGAGAAGGTCCGGTCAACCGTGACGGACGGCACCGGTCAGTACGTAATCGAGAACCTGCGGCCCGGCGAGTACACGGTGACGTTCACGCTCCCGGGTTTCGCGGTCGTGCGGCGTGAAGGCGTTGCCCTGCAGGGCACCTTCAACGCCCGGATCAACGCCCAGCTCCGCGTCGGCGGCCTTGAAGAGACGATCACGGTCACCGGAGAGACGCCGATGGTCGACCTGCAGAGCGCCACCCGGCAGGAGGTGCTGGATCGTGAAATCCTCGATACCCTCCCGTCGAGCGGATCCAGAACGGCGTTGGGCGCGCTGATCGCGGGGGTCGACTTCCGGCGGCAGGACGTCGGCGGCGCGGGGACGGCCGCCCCCACCGGCAACATGACCGCCCATGGCTCCTACTCTGAAGATGCAGCGACGACGCTGAATGGCATTTCGATCGCCAGTTTCGGGGTCGGTGCCGCGACCTCGGTCCTCTCCATGAATCCGATGGGCGTCGAGGAGATCCAGATTGACACGGGGTCGAACAACGCCGAGCTGCACGCGGGCGGGGTCCGTACCAACTACATCCTCAAGGAAGGGGGCAATGCGTTCCACGGGGTCGTGTTCGGCGCGTACGCCCCCGGCGGACTTCAGAGCGACAACCTGACGGACGACCTGAGAGCCCGCGGCCTCCCCACGCCGAACAGTATCAAGGCGAACTGGGACATCAATCCCGGGTTCGGCGGCCCGATTCTGCAGGACCGCATCTGGTTTTATTTCGCCGCGCGGTACAACGAGAACTCCGAGTACGCGGCGGGACTCTACGAGAACAAGAACCTCAACAATCCCAATGCCTGGACGTTCGAACCCGACACCACGCGCCCGGTGGCGAACGAGCAGAGGCAGCCGGATGCGCAGCTTCGCGTGACGTGGCAGGCGACGCCTCGGAACAAGGTCGGATTCACGTCGTACAACACCACCTATTGCTTCTGCCCGAGCAGCGCCTCCTCCACGACTGCCAGGGAGGCCTCTTCGCATGCCGACTACCCGGAACAGCGTCTGATCGCGGGCGACTGGACGATGCCGGCGACGGACCGACTGCTGTTCGAAGTGAAGGGGCAGTTCTACGGAGCGCAAAGCAACCGTTCGCCCGCGAGCGGCCTGGATCCGTCGATGATCAACGTGCAGGAGCAGGCCACGGGCATGTCGTACCGCGCAGGCAACGCGTACCGGTACCAGTTTCAGGATATGGGCAATATCGCGGGGTCCACGTCATACGTGACCGGTGCCCATGCGTTCAAGACCGGATTCAATTGGAAGCTGGGCACCCTCCACTTCATCGACTACGACCTCCAGCCGGTGAGCTATCGGTTCGAGAAACGCGGTACCCAACCGGATCACACAGCGCGCGCTGGGCGAGTGGAAGGCCACCGTCGATGCCGATCTGGGGTTCTTCGTGCAGGATCGCTGGGCGTTCCGCAACCTGACCATGACCTATGGGCTGCGGTACGACTACTTCACCTTCCACTACCCTGAACAGCACATTGGTCCGGCGGTGCTCGCGCCGAATCGCGACATCACATTTCCCAGGATGGACGGCTGGAGCCTGCAGGACCTGTCGCCGCGATTCGGGGCGGTGTACGACCTCGGCGGCACGGGGAAAACCGCGCTGAAGGGCAGTCTGAATCGCTACCTGCTCGCCATGGGGCCGGACGTGGGCTTCGTCCAGCTGGCCAACCCGGCCCGCAATCTTGTGACACAGGCCACCCGGTCGTGGGCTGACGCCAACCGAGACTACGTGCCGAACTGCGATCTCACCAATCCGAGGGGGAACGGGGAATGCGGCGCGTTGTCGGACCTGAACTTCGGCACCACCGTTTCGAGGGTGAGCTTCGACGAGGAGACGCTGACAGGGTTCGGCAAACGGACTTACAACTGGGAGGTCTCCGCCGGTGTGCAGCATGAGCTGCTCCCGACCGTCTCGGCGGACGTCACCTACTTCCGCCGCTGGTACGGCAATCACGTGGTCACAGACGATCTCGCGGTAGGGCCTGAGGATTTCGATCGGTACAGCATCACCGCGCCGCTGAATCCGGGACTCCCCGGCGGCGGCGGCTACGTGGTCGACGGACTCTACGACATCAAGCCGGAGAAATTCGGCGTGTCGGCCGATCCGTTGATCACGCTCGATCGCCGGTTTGGGAAGATCAAGGACCAGTGGGATGGCGTCACCGCCTCGGTGAACGCCCGGCCGGGTGGGGACATATTCTTGCGGGCGGGGGTGAGCACGGGGCGGCGGCTGGAGGACATCTGCAGCGTCGTCGCAGCGACGGCGAGAGGTGAATCGCCAAATTACCGTTACGTGTGGGACAGCCCCAGCCAGCTCTACTGCGAACGCAAGGAGCCACTGCAGACGCAATTCAAGGCATTCGGTGCGTACACGATTCCCCAGCCGTTCGATGTCCAGTTCAGCGCGACCTACCAGGGCAAGCCGGGCCCGCTGATCCTGGCCGCGTACACGGCAACCAATGCGGAAGTGCGGCAGAGCCTCGGCCGGGATCTGGCAGGGGGCACGCAGAACGTCGACGTGCACCTCATGGCGCCGGGCCAGTTCAGCCGCGGGGACATGGGCATTGGGGCAGGGGAGCGCTTGGACCGACTCCACCAGGTCGACGTGCGGGTTTCGAAACTCCTCCGCTTCGCAGGGACCCGCGTCAGAACGAACGTCGATATCTACAACGCCCTCAACTCGGCGGCGGTGCTGAGTCACAATGTCGCGTACGGCAACTGGCTGGCACCCACCGAGGTCCTGCTGGGGCGGTTCTTCAAGTTCAGCGTCCAGTTGGATTTCTGATCGAATGTGCCGGGGACGGGAAGGTCACGCAGGGCCTTTCCGTCGCCGGGATGTTGCCGCAACCGCCAGAACGAGCGCAGCCTCTTAGCGTGAGTCGGATTCACTCCTCCCGCCAGATGATTGCCTCGATCACGTCCGTCTTGGCATTCGCATAGTCGTTCACGGCCGCCCATTCACGTCTGGTCAGTTCTCGCTTGGTCTGCTCGTAGAGACGCTTATCTTCCGATGCCCAATCGCTGCCCGGTTCGTGGACAAACGGTGGACAAGAAGATGACCGACGGAACTCGATCACCGTATCGCCGGCGGGCGAGGAGAACGACCGGCGCGACGTGATGATCTCCGAGAAATCTGGACTTGCGGAGAAGAGGTTGGGTATAAAGGTGCCGGCCGAGCGCCCGACAGGAGAACATCAATGACAAAGACGATGCAACTGAGGCTGATGAGTGGTGTGATAGCCCTCGTGGTCGGGGCAGGTACCTTGTGGGGACAGGGCAACCCCACGACCGGTGGCCCCCTGGATCCGCTGCTGCTGGAAGATCTCGCCCTGATCGTACCGCATCCTCACCGACCATGACGTCATGGACGGCCTCGGACACTCGAGCATCAGACACCCACAGAATCCGAACCGCTACTGGATCTCGCGCAATCGCGCGACCGGGTTGGTCAGACCCGAGGATCTGATGGAGATGGACCTCGACTCGCGTCCGGTCGATCCGGACGCGCGGTCCTACAGCGAAGTGGCCATTCACGCGGAGATCTACAAGCTGCGACCCGACGTCCATGCGGTCATCCACCATCACGCGCCGGGCACGGTGTCGTGGGGCATGGGAAAAATCCCGATGATGCCGATGAACCAGAGCTCCCGCTGGATGCTCGACGGCGTGCCCTTCTTCGACTACCGCGACCTGAGTAAGCTGATTCCGGGCGACAAGGGCTGGGAGGACACGAACCTGATCGACACGCAAGCCCGCGGCACTGCCGTGGCCCGGGCGCTCGGTGCGAGCCCGGCGCTACTGCTGGTCAATCACGGCGCTGTGGTGGTCGGCGCCTCGATCTACGAGGCGGTCGGCCGCAGCATCTACATGGAAATCAACACCGGAGTGCAGACCGCCGCCATGCTGAGAGGCGGAGAGGTCACCTATTACGACGCCGCGGGTGAGCTGAGAGCGACCGGCGCGCGCAGCGACTTTGCGCGCCAGTGGGACCTCTGGAAGGCCGAGTCATGCGCCAAGGCCGGCTTCTGCAAGCCCGAGCTCGAGGCCGGGCGTGGAGCCGGCGGGCGTGGCGGACGTGCCGGCGGCGCGGGGGGACGCGGCGGCGGCGGAGGTGGACGCGGACGCGGCGGACGCGGAGCCCCTCCCGAATAATATGCCGTCGCCCGCGCCGGGAGCGCGCTTCACACAAGGCGGGCTCCTCAGCGCGTCTCTAATGCAGCAGCGGAATAGTAGAAACGTCCGGCGGCTTGGGCACCGTCTGCAAGAACGCATAGATATCCGCCAATTGCTGGTCGGACAGCACTTTCGCGGTGTACGGCGGCATTGAATTGACGGGGACGCGGGCTCGCTGCACGAACACCTTGAACGCCAGCATGCCCGGGTTCGGTGCGAGTCGCGGCCCGGGACCGCCACCCTGGCCCTCACCGTTGTGGCATAGCTCACAGCCGGCACTGACGTAGAGTCGCTTGCCGTTTTCGACGTTCCCGGCGGGCGCCGCGGGTGTGGGCGTCTGTTCCGCCGGTTTGTCCTGCGCCAGCGCAGAGGGGTGTCCGAGGATCGAGGCCCCGACGGCTGCGGCCAGCGCCAGGGACCACGCTGCGCCCAGCGCGCCGGTCTGCCGCCGGAAACGTTCGGTCGTCATGAGAACCTCCTTCGGCTGCCTTCAGCGAGGCTGCGTCACCACATCCAGCAACGCGGGTTCACCCTTCTTTACGACGGCAATCGCCCGCCGAAGCGCGGGTCCGAGGTCGTTGGGGTTGGTGATCGGCCCCTCGGCGTACAGGCCCATGCTCTGGCCCATCTTGGCGTAATCGATGTTCGGCTCCGTGATTGCGGTCCCGATGCCGGCCCGGTCGAAAATGCCACGCTCGCGCCGGTTGCCCATGCTCTGGATGTGCATCACCTCCTGGTGATAGGCGCGGTTGTTGTGCATGACGGAGAGCAACGGAATGCGGTGATGCGCGGCCGTCCACAGCGCACCGGGCGCGTACATCAGGTCTCCGTCTTTCTGGAAGTTCACGTAGAGTCGTCCGTGCTTCCGATGCGCCAGGGCAGCCCCCACGGCGGCGGGTAACCTGCCGCCGGAGCCCTGCGCGCTCCGGAAGTGATCGTACCGGTAGTATTTGTCGTAATCCCACTGAAAATTTGCGAGCTCGCGTCCTCCGGCCCAGTCCTCGTTCTTCACCTGCGCCCACACCTCGGCCGCGATGCGCGCCAGGCTGATGGGACTGGAATTCCACCCGTACGTCGCCTCCACCCGCTCGCGCTCGATGGCCTTCTGCCTCGCCTCGGCCAGCATCCTGCCCCGGTTCTGAAACGCCGTCCTGTGATTGGAGGTCAGCAGGCGATTGACCGCCTCGGTCAATACAGGCAGCGTCGCCTCCGCGTCGGCGGTGATGGATAGATCGAACTCTTGATAGCGCTGGAAATCCTGGTAGTTGGTTCGCAGCGGAGACTCGGCGATGCTGATGTTGAGCACCTTCACGCCGGGCCTGGTGACAGACCGTGTGGTGCGCTCCTGCTGGTCGCGAACAGTGTGCAGCATGCCCCAGAAATCCTCGACCTCGAGGCCCAGGATCACATCCGCGTCGCGCAGCGCCGCCCGGCTCGTTATGAGGGGATGGCGTGACGGCAGATTGCTCTCTTGATCCACCACCGGCACCTGCAGCGCCTCGACAAATGTAATGAGGCGCTCCATGCCCTCCTGGCTGCGCGTGGCGCCCCCGGCGATGACCACCGGGTTCTCCGCGGTTACGAGCAGACGGGCCACTTCCGCCACCGACCCGGCATCCCCCCAGGGAGGCGCATCGAGCGCCAGCTTCGGGATGCGCAGGTTCGCATCCTTGGGAACCGGCCGTTCCTGCAGTTCGCTGTCCGCCACCAATACGACTGGCTCCCGCGGCAGCGCCATGGAGATCTTGTACGCGCGCACCGCGGACTCCGCGAAATGAGGCAGGGACACCGGGTTGTCGTCCCACTTGGTGAAATCGCGGACGATCGCCGCGGCGTCCTGCGCGCTGTGCCTCCACTCCACTCCAGGCCGCCGCATCGTCGCATCCAGGGTGTTGCCGAGCACCAGGAAGACCGGTACGCGGCCCACCCAGGCGTTGTAAATGTTCATCGCGGCGTGTTGAAGGCCCACGGTGCTGTGGGCCATCACCAGCATGGGCTTTCCTTCGACGTTGGCGTAGCCATGCGCGATGCCGACCGACGACTCTTCGTGACAGCACGTCAGCAGCTCCGGCGATCGGTTGCCGCCGTAGTTGATCAACGACTCGTGCAGTGAGCGGAAGCTCGATCCGGGGTTGGCGGCCGCGTACTCGAAGCCCAGCGACTTCAGCACATCCACCATGAAATCGGATCCCGGGCGGTCCGTCGTCAACACCTGGACCTGGCCGACGGGATCACCTTCGGCCGGTCCCGGCCCCAGCTTGGGAGCCGGAGGAGCCGCCACTTGCGGTGCCGCGATCGCGCCTGTCCCCATGGCCAGCGTGCCGATACCGCCGGCTGCGGCGCCCTTCAGAAATCCACGACGACCCGGCAGATCAGTGTCTTTTCTGGAATTTGCCATGATGGATAATCGGCGCCTCAGAAGTCGAACAGGACGCTGAACTTGACGAACCGGGCCATCAGAACCGCGGTGGGCCGCTGCCACGCGGGCCCGTAGGTGAAGTTCTGCGCCTGCACCGCGTTCGAGTTCAACACGTTGAAGATATCGGCGCTCACCGTCGTGCGGCTGCCGCCGAACCGAAGGATCTTCGCCAGGCGCAGGTCGACCTGGTTCGCCCGCTCCCCATACTGCGTCCCCGGCGCGAGGAGGTTCACCGTCACGTTGCGCGTGCCACCCGCGAGATCGCGGCCCAGCGACGCTCGCACCTCGGCCGTCGTCGCCTGGTAGTTCGCCGCGATCTCCTGACGTGGGGTCCGCTCGCCCGGTGCCGGCTCGCTCCGAAGCGATCCGCTCACCTGCACGTCCGCGCGCGGGATCGTGTACACCCCGGAGAACTTGACCCTCGTGAGCCACGCTTCCGCGACATGGCAGTACAACGGGCTCGGATTACCCAGCAGCGGCCGGATCTGGCAGTCGTCCCTGACGGCCCTCCCAGGTACTGGTACCGCCCTGCAGCAGCACGCCCGCCCTGGGGCGCGCGTTGAGGGTGACATCGACGCCGTGCCAGTACTCGGTTTTCTTCCCGATGTTGGACGCGCGCGTGATGAAGTTGTCCACCTGGCCGAACTTTTCCGGCTTGATGTCGAACAGGCCGTCAATCACGAAGCCGCCGCCGCCCGGCAGCCGCGGGTCCACCGGCGCCGTGATGCTGAACGGATCGTAGTCGGCCGCGGTCGTCGCCCGGTTCTGCGTGACGACGAGGTTACGGTACATCCGGCGGTTGTAGTTGACCTCCGCTGACACTCGCGGCAGCAGCTCGTGCTGCACGCCCGCCATGAACCCCCAGGTATACTCGCGCCGCCCCCACCCACGCAGCATATCGGGGTCGTTGAGGGACACGACGCCCCCGCGCCCCACCACGGCACCGGGCGCCACATCGGCGACCGCCCCGAACCCGGCGTTCGCCATGGCCCCGCACTCACCGTTCGCGCGCGGGTTGAGGAGGTCGCACTCAGGGACGAAATTGCGATTCGCGTCGGTCCAGGACCGCGTGGTCTCCGTGGCGAGATTTCTGATGGGGTTGACCGCGTCAAGTTTGATCCCCCCGATGCTGTCCGGATACCTGCCGAACGTCGACTTGATGGCGGTCTTTCCCGTCCCAAACAGGTCGTAGGAGATCCCCATCCGAGGCGAGATGTCGTGATAGTTCATCACCCCGCGGGTCTCAGGGAACGTGAGGTTTCGTGTGGGCGCCAGCAGCGCAGGCCCGGCGTGCTGCTCGGGGAAGCCAGCCAGGAAACGATCGTACCGCAGGCCATAGTTCAGCGTCGCGCGTTGGAGGGTCCACTGATGATGGGCGAACACCCCCATGTCATGCTGCATCTCGTACTCGGAGGTCAACGGCAGCGACCGCTGGGTGAGTTGATTGGGCACGCCTCCGCTGAACCGGAACTCAAGCGGGTTGAGGTCGAAAGAGCGCTCACTCACGTAGCCGAACCTGTCGGTGATGCCCGCCTTGAATGTGTGGGCTCCGAGGATGTACGACGCCACGCCCCGTAAGCCGATCGATTCTGTCGCCTCAAACGCATAATCGGCCGCGGTGGGCGCACGGTAGGACAACCCGATCGATTGTTCCACGACGCCAATCATGGCCGGGTTCAGCTCTCCATAGGGCGCCACTTCACGGCCCGTCTTGACGAGAGATGCGTTTGCCTCGATCAGGAAGCGAGTCGTCGCCGGGACGGTCCAATCGGCGACCACGGTTCGCCGCGGGGCGTACACTCGCCTTTCTGAGGCTTCGAAGGCGATGGCCGTACTGGCGTTGTTCGGGGTGTGGGCGGCGGTCGCCTCCATCCACGTCAGCCCGATCTTGTGCCGCGGTGTCGCCTGCCATGTCAGGCGGGCCTGCCCGTCTTTTTGCCACTGGGTATTGGTGACGGGCCGACTGACGTCGGGGTCGTATGTCCAGACGGCAGGATTGTTGAAGTTGCGGTCCTCGAACACGCCGCCCGCAAACATCGACCCGGACCTGTTCTGATACGCGCCAAAGAACCAGAGCCGGTCGCGCAGCACGGGGCCGCCGAGCCCCACATTGAGGTTCCAGTTGCTATCGACGGCATCGGGCGTGGGCAGCCCACGATCCTTCAGATCCTGCGTCAGATTGCTGCCCTGCATCGCGCTGTTCGCGCCGGTGGCGAAGAACGTGCCGTTGAAGCGGTTGCCGCCCTCCCGCGGAATGCGATGGAGCCGCACGCCACCCACCATGCTTTCAGTGTCGCCCGCCGCGATGTCCACGACGACTTCCTCGGTGGCGGCCTGGTTCATCAAGATGCCAAAAGCACTGCCGGATCCGTTGAGCATGCTGATCTCCGCACCGGCGATGGTGTGGCGCGCCTCCGTCGATCGGCCCTCGTGCATCCGTACAGAGGGGTTTGCCGGTCTCCCCCCGGCGCCGCCCACGTCGTGCCCGCCGCTGTTCACGGCCCCGGGGATGAGGGAGGCCGCGTCGTACTCCGACCGGCCGGTCGGAATGAGTTGGAGCACCTCGCGGTTCAGCACCTGCTGCCGCGTGGCGCTCTGCACGTCCACGACCGGCGTTTCGCCCGTCACGGTAATCGTTTCGTCGAGCGACCCCACGCGCAGGTCGGCGTTCACCGTCGCCACGAACGAGCCCGTCAGCTCAATCCCCTCGCGCTTCACGACGGCGAACCCGGGCAGTGTGAATCTCACGCCGTAGACACCGGGTGCCAGCTCCACGATGCGGTACTGGCCATTCCCATCGGTCACGACCGTCCTGACGCCTTCAATCAGCGCCGGACTCGACGCCTCGACCGTGACACCAGGCAGCACCGCGCCCGAGGTGTCCCTCACGACTCCCGTAATGGACGCCTGGGCGTACGCCGCCGCCGGAACGACCGCCAGCCATGTGAGCACCATGAACGCGAGTCGTAGATATGGACGTAGACTCACCCTGACCTCCTCGCACCAGTTAAACGGCAACGTACGACGGGCATCTTACGCCCGTCGTCGACCAAGTCAACCAGAAGTTCAATAGAAGTTCGGCCTTCCCCTTCGCCCCATGCCACGACAGCGTCCTGAGAATCTGGACTTGCGGAGAAGGCGTGGAATAAAGGTGCGCTCAACAGGAGAACACGATGACCAAGACGATGCGAGTGAGGTTGGTGAGCGCCGTGATCGGGGAACCCTACGACCGCAGGTCCGGTGGATCCGCTGCTGCTCCAAGATCTCGCCCTGTCGTACCGCATCCTGACTGACCGCGGCGTCATGGATGGCCTCGGGCACGGGAGCATCAGACACCCGGCGAATCCGACGCACTACGTCATTTCGCGTAACCGGGCGACCGGATTGGTCTCACCCGGCGATCTCATCGAGATGGACCTCGACTCGCGCCCCGTCGATCCGAACGCGAGGTTGTACGGCGAAGTGGCCATACACGCGGAACACCTACTATGACGCCGCGGGTGAACTGAGAGCGACCGGTGCGCGCAGCGACTTTGCGCGCCAGTGGGACCTCTGGAAATACGAGTCGTGCCTGAAGGCCGGGTTCTGCAAGCCGGAGCTCGAGGCCGGGCGTGGAGCTGGCGGGCGCGGCGGACGTGCCGGTGTCGCGGGAGGACGCGGCGGCGGACGCGGCGCAGCACCCGAATAAGCCGTCCACGGGAAGCCCACCTCACCCGAGGCGGGCTTCGTTCTCCATCCGGGCTCGCGCGCTATTTTTTCAGACCGCTATTTCGGTCGTACGCGGCGCTTGCGGCCTGGGATTCGCCGTCCTGGGTCACGGTCTTCTTCACCGTGAGGACGTTGCCGCTGACGACCCAGGTTTCCCTGAACTCCGCGACCGTGTCGCCGGCAGGCGAAGGAAACGAGCGGCGCGACGTGATGACGAGCGCCGCGCCCTCGAACCTGGCTTCTCCTGTCTCCGTGATTCCGGCCGGCGCTTCCACGCTCACCTTGCTCCCATCGAGCCTGTAGACCGCCGCGAATGGCGCCTGCCGCACGCTACGTCGCGTGACCGACAGCTCGGTCGGCGACTGCGCGACGACCATTTCGCTCGGGAACGGAACGTCAATCCCACCTCCACCGACCGGTGACTCGCTGAGGTCGTAGTTGAGCCGCCAGGTACCGGACAGGTCGGGTCTCGCCTGGGCGAAGGTGCCTGGAGAGGCTGCCAGGACGAGAATGATCGAGGCGGCGAACGCCATCGGTCTACGCATGTTGTTCTCCTGTATCCGGCCCGAACCCGGGCTGATTTCCGCGTCTGCCGCACCCGCGGACCACGTTGACATTCCCACTGATTCGGACGTAACTATAGCGCCGCCGAACCGGGCGAAATTCTCAGCAGGGCGACGAAGCGGGGAAACCACATGATGCTCGCGCGCTTCTTCAAGTTCAGCATGCAGTTTGATTTCTAGAAAGTAGAAGGAGGGTGGCGGGAAAAGCATGGCCTTTCCCCCCGTTCGATGCGGTGTTACGGCGAAGCCGTCGATGGCCTGTGCGGAAGAGACGAAGGAGTAAGGTGTTATGTCGAGGTTAATTCGAACCGTAGGTGTGTGGGGTCTCCTGGGTCTCGGTCTGGCCGGTTTGCCCGCCCATGCGGAGGGTCAGGGCGGTGTGTCGGCACCCCCACCGCCGAGACAGGAGCCGCAGCGGTCGATCGAAATCGACGAGGTGCCGGTGTTCTTCCGGGAGGACTGGCGGTACGATCCCAGCGGGCCTAACGTCAATAGTCCGAGGGAGCCGGAGCATCCAGTCTCGCAAGGGGACGTCTTGAACCCGAACCTGGAAGTGCGCGTGTACGGCGACGCGGTTGGCACCCGGACTGTCCTGCAGCCGGAGAACCGGGACACGAAGCCCGGCGGTGGCGAGGGACTGGTCTATGTGATGTCGCTGCTGTGCGGAACCAACCTCGATCGCGACGACCAGTCCGGAAAGGTGGTTCTCGGTCCCTCGACGCATGCGAACTGCTTGATCACGCTCAGGCACAGGAACAACGACGTGGATCTGTCTGGAGTGGCCACCATCAAGTGGCGCACGAGGGTGAGCGGGTTTCACTGCCTTCGTCCCGTCCTGAAGCTCGCCAGCGGACAATGGCTCGTTGGCGACAAGTGTACCCAGGGCCCCCAGACGAGCTGGGCGGAGCAGGAGATTCAATTAGTTGACGTGCGATGGCGGAATCTGAACATCAACGAGGTCGTCGAGGCCCGCGACGGGTACTGGGTGGATTTCCCGGACCTCAGCCGGGTGGAAGAAATCGGGTTTACTGATCTGATGAGGGGCGCCGGTCACGGATCCGGCGGCGGCTCCCGCATCGACTGGATCGAGGTCCACGGCAAGCCGGTTCCACGCGGGGCCTCGCGCGGCACGGGCGCCACCCGGTAGAATCCGGGGGGTTGAATCTTCACAAGGAGTTACCCGGAATGGTCGGATCGCGTCCAGATGTTGATGGTCGGCCTGTTGGGTGCGGTGTTGGTCGTTCCCGTTCACGCCTTCGCGCAGAGCAGCTCGACGACGACCTGGCCCGATCCGGTTCCCGATCGGCGGCCAGTCGCCGAGAAGGACAAGAAGCCGGCGCCGCGGCGCACCATTGCCGGAATGTGGGGCTCGAGGCTGGGCAACCAGGCAAAAGGCGTGCAGTTGAGGCCCAACGACGGCAGTCCGGAAAACGAACTGCCGTACACGCCCCTCGGCCTGGAACTGTACAAATCCCATAAGGCCCTCGAAGGGGCCAACGCCGTTCCCCCGGCCCAGACCAACGATCCCAGGGTTGCCTGCGAGCCGTTGGGGTTTCCCCGCTATAACCACTACGACCTCGGGGTTCAGATCTTCCAGGACGAGTTCAAGGTGGCGATTCTGTACCACTACGACTACCGGTGGCGCATCATCTGGACCGACGGCCGGTCATTCCCGAAGCTGGTGGACGGCGGCGTGGAAATAGACGGCCAGTATCGAGAGCAGCGGTTCTTCGGATATTCGGTCGGCAGATGGATAGACGATTACACGCTCGAGGTTCAAACGGTCGGGACGTTGCCCGAAGACCGGGTATGGCTCGACAACACCGGCCGGCCGATCAGCGACCAGGCGCGCATCACCGAAACGTTCCGGCGGTTGGACAACGACACCCTCGAGTGGTCGGAGACGATCGACGACCCGAAGATCTATACGCGGCCGTGGCAGACGATGAAGATACCGATGACGTTGCAGGATCCCCGCACCGACGTGCTGACGCGCTACTGTTCGCCATATGAAACCGATGCCTACAACAAGGCGTATGGCGATTCCGCGAGCGGCAAGTAGTCTCGGAGAACACAAGGGACAAGGGGACGGACAATGAGAAACAGGCTGGTCATCGTGTTCACTCTGGCTGCGGCGATCCTGGCTTCGACTCCGTTAATCGCGCACCACACCGGATCTACTCTGTTGTCCGAAACCACCGTGACGCTGAAGGGCGTGGTGAAGACATGGCTGTGGTCCAATCCGCATTGTTTGCTGACGCTCGAGGTCACCGGGGCTGACGGCCAGGTCGTGCAGTGGGTGGTGGAAGCCCAGGCGCCGAACAGCATCTATCCCGCCGGCTATCGCAATAACACCTTCAAGCCCGGGGACCAGGTGACCGTCACATTGAACCCGGTTGCGAATGGCCGTCCCTACGGTCGCATCGCGCGGGTCGTGCTCGCTGATGGGACCACACTGGGCGGTGGGGGCGATGGAGGCGGAGCCCGCGGCCGCGGCGCAGCAGCGCAGTAACCCGACGCGGGCATCCCGTTTCATTCCCCGACACGCCGGGCTCCTCCTGACCCGGCGCGCGCGCTCCTCTGCCGAAAAATCTACCTCGTCTGCCAGCACCGCGAGCCCTTCAGTTATCGTCTGCCGCGGTTGGACAGGAAATTGAAAGCTGCTCCCCATAACTGTCACGAGGTAACGTCCACACGGGGGAGGCGCTCCAATGTCTACTGCCACTACGACTGACATGACGATCACGCGCCAGATGCTGATTGAGAAACTCAACGAGGACCTGGCGCGCGAGTACCAGGCAATCATTGCGTATGTCACCTACTCTCAGGTGCTGAAGGGCGCGGAATACATGGCAATCGCCGCGGAGCTCGAGGTCCACGCCGGCGAGGAACTGAAGCACGCGTTGACCATTGCTAAACAGATTGACTACCTCGGCGGAACGCCGGGCACCACTGCCCTGCCGGTCAAGCAGACCGACGATGCGCGCGAGATGTTGCGGGCGGACCTGGACAATGAGACCGCGACGATTCGCGCCTATCGTGAGCGTGTCGTTCAGTGTGAAGCGCTACAGGAGTACGCGATCGCCGAGGACATCCGCGAGATCCTGCGGCAGGAGCAGGAGCACCAGATCGATCTGGCGACCGCGCTTGGTGAAAACGTGCCCGACATGTCGAAGCGAAGCGCTCGCTGACGCCACGACGCTACAACCATCGTCGAACGCGTACTTGATAGGCTGCATACTTCTGTCCGAACAACGCCGTCAGAACGCGCTCCTCCGGTGCGATTTGGAAGCGATTTATATAGAGGAAGTAGACAGGAAGAAACAGGAAGGCAAGTCCGTTCGACAAGAAGAGCGCCCAACCCAACAACATCGTGAGACCGCCCAGGTACATGGGATTACGAGAAATCGCGTAGACACCCCAGGTGACCAGGGACGACGCGCGAGGCTTCATCGGATTGACTGTCGTCTTCGCTTTCCGGAACGTTGTGACACCGAGAATGCCGGTAGCGAATCCGGCCACGCCAAGAACGGCGGCGAGCCAGTTGTGCGCGGGTAAGTCAAAGTGAAGTAGTGGTGCAGCCCGCGAGATCAGCCACATGGACACCGCCAGGACCAGCAAGAGTGCCGGTGGCGGGATTTTCGATTCAAGTGAAGGCATGCCGCATACTACTCGATCGGATTGAGCCGAATCGCGGCGCGGCAGCGCAGTAACTACGGCAGCTGCGAGAGCTGCTCGAGGAGCTTGCCGCGCGCGCTGTCAGCCGGCACCAGCCGCTGCACGCGCTCGCCGGAGAACACCTCGCCCGTGTAGATGTAGCCACGCGAGTCGGTCGCCGCCAGCTCCAGGCCGAAGAACTGCCCGCCGTTGTCGCCCATGCTCCCGTAGCGGCCGGCGATGGCGCCGTCGGCGCGGTTGACGAACCAGATCGTGTTGTTCTTCATGTCGGCGACGTAGAGATACTTCTGCTCCTTGTCAGCCGAGAACGTGACGCCCCCGGCGACGCCACGGCTCCCGGTCTCGCCGCGCTTCGTCCCCGGCGGCGAGAAGACCAGCTCTTTCACGAACTTCCCTTCCCTCGTTGTCACGTGAATGCGATCCGCCATGCGGTCGGCGGCATACACGAACCCGTCCCGGGAGACGTTGATCGTCAGGTGCGACTGGAACTCTTTCGGCGGGGTGCTGCCCACCCACTCGTGATCGGCGGGGTCGAGCGAGATGTCCGCCAGCTTGTGCCCGTAGGCGCCCCAGCCGCGCTTGAACGCCAGCGTGTCGAGGTCGAACACGAGCACGCGCCCGCCGAGATAGTTGTCCGCGACGTAGATCTCGTTGTGCGCCTCGTCGACGCGAATCTCCTCGATCGTGCCGACCACCATCGGCGTGGACGGCGGATACTTCGCATGGAACGCTGACATCGCCTTCGCCGCCGCGGCCGGCTCCGGCGCGCTGGCGGCCGCCGCGGCCGGCGGCAGCAGGAACCTGGTGATCGGCGCGGGACCGCCGCGCCCCGCGACGCGCGGCGCAATCGAGGCCGGCTGGTTCGGACCGCCGCCAAGGCGCTCGGGGATACGGGCGATCTCCCCCACCAGCTTGCCGGTCCGCGTGTCGTACTTCCGGACCGTATCCTGCCCCAGGTAGGCGAACCCGCGGTCGTCAACGTCCATGCCGTGGCCCTGCGGCGCGTCGAATGAGCCGAGCACGGTTCCATCCTTGCCGAGGTGAATCATCGCCGGTGCGCGCACGCAGCAATCGGAGACGCCGAGCTCGGCCTCGAGCTCGAGGCTCGTCAGGTCGCCCGGTCGCTGATAGATCCAGACGTTGTCGTCCCTGTCGATGCCCAGTCCGATGACGCCGCCGATCTTCCATCTGTTCGGCAGCGGCTTCGGCCAGTCGGGGTCGAACTTGTAGCGCGGCGCGTTCGGGCCCTGGGCCCCCACACCGACGAGCAGCCCCGTCGCACCCAGCGCAACGGCAAGGACGACAGCATTCACGCGCGCGCGATCAACACTCTTCTTCATGCACACTCTCTGTCCCAGCGAATAGAGGATTACCGTCGAATGGGAATCGGCGACGGCACGCCGAGGAAGCGTTCGCGAAAACGCAGCTCGTCGGAGATGGTGTAGATCGTCTCGATCATCGCGCCGTCCTCGACCCGCTGGTACTGTATCTCGGCCGACCACGGCTTTGTGAACGCGACCGGATCCTCGAACGTGAAGTGCATCGTCAGGGTGTTGCCGTCGCGCCGGATACGCTCGACGATGTGCAGGTCCTCGCTGTGGGGAACGCCCTGTCCCGTGATCCAGGTCGAGGGCTTGTACCCGGTTGAATCGACGACCAGCGTGTCGCCCTCCCACTTGCCGACCGCGTTGCCGTACCACGTCGGCGGGTCGTCTGGCGAGTGCTCCTTGTTGATCGCGATCTGACGCCAGTTCTGGTTGTATTCCCACAGGTGGTAGACGTAGTCGTCGGTCTGCACCAGCTTGAACTTCATCGGATGCATCTGGATCCGCGGGTACCCATTCGGGTCGGCGTACAGGACCGCGGGGTCGGTCGTCTCGCGGAAGTCATTGGTCGAGAATGTCGGCTTCTCCAACTTCATCTTTTCGGTGGCCCATGGTGTGAGCGGGAAGCCCTCAGCCGGACGCAATGAGGCGCCGCCCGGGCCGGCGGGGTGAACCCAGGTACCAGAAATATCCGGACGCTGAGCTTCGGGCGCCGAAGCCTCGGCGGAGGCGGCCGGCGGTGCACTCTCCCCCGCACAGCCGGCCACGGCTGTTGCCAGGAGTCCCGCCGTCACGAAGAGAAGACCGTGCGCCCTCATGCCTGCAGTTCCTTGCCGTTCGCGAGGACCACCTTGACGAGTTTGCCGACGCGGGTCCCGCGCAGTCCGGGGTTGAACGTGACCGTCACCACGTCTCCCACCTTCAGCGACTTGCTGGTCCAGCCCCGGTTGGCAATGTTCGGTGGAGAACCGAGCTCGAGCAGCCAGCGCGCGCTCTTGTCATCAACAGATGCGATCCCGATCTCCACGTGTGGATTCGTCCACACGAATTCGGTAATCGTCACCTTCAGCGTGGTTTCCTTGTTGACGTCGTAGAGCGATGCCGCTCCATGATGGGCACGCGTAGACATCGAGAGAAGAAGGAGGGTGACGACTCCGGCCAGTACTGACACGCGGCTGCGCATAAGACCCTCGTTTGCATGCCGGGTAAACGACGGAAATCGAAGCAGAGTATACAGTGGCAGGTCTGGCCCGGTGCCGGCCAGCTCGGTGGACCAACCCGATCTCAACCTTGGGGAGATTCGGTAGAATCGCGGTGGAGGTGTCGCGTGAACGTTGGACTCCGGACTCTCGCGGTTTTCGTAGGCGTCCTCTGGGTCTCCGCCTCGCTCTCAGCACATCACTCGTGGCCTGTCAGCTACTCGAAAATGGTGACGGTCAAGGGAACGGTCACGGCGTTGTCCTGGGAGAACCCGCATCCCATGATCTCCCTCGATGTCCGTGGTACCGACGGGAAGATCGAAAAATGGAGTGTCGGCGGCCCCGCCATCACCCGCATGGAGGCGAGCGGCTGGACCAGGACCACCCTCAAGGTAGGCGATGTGATTACGGGCATCGGCTATCAGTTTGCCGATGGCGCGAAGACCGTCCGCCTCGAGAAGGTGGTGATGGCCGACGGAAAGGAACTGCTCGTCTACGGTCGTTGATCGTCCTCGCGACTGCCGTTCATGACCTCGAGTACGCCGGTGCCGGTTTCGCCGAGATCCTTGGTGACGGCGAGTGCCGCGACGCGTACTTCATCGACGTGAGCGAAGCTCACAAACACGCGCATCCCACGATTCTCAGCCAGTGGAGTCGTGAGTGCGTCGCGGCGGATTCAGACGGCGCTTACCTGTGCCTAAACGCGCGAGTCAGCTGGCTCAGCGGCCGTAGACGCGGATCTCCCGGCCGTCGGCGAGCATCACGCGCTCGAGCCGGACGATCTTCTGCCCGTCGGCGAACTGGTAGCCGGTGCCCGTGATCACGTCGCCCAGCTTCACCGTCGTTCGGGTCCAGCCATTGGCCTCCATCCGGTTGAGGGCTGGCCCTCCGATCAGCCACTTCTCCTTTTGCCCGCCGTCGGCCTGGACCTCGACCGTGATCATCGGGTGCGGGTTCGCCCACACGAACTCCGTCACCGTGCCCTTGACCGTCACGAGCCGCGTGCGGCTCACCGGCCACTGGTGATGGGCGGACAGCGGCACTGCCGCAGAGAGCAGCGTCAGCACAAGAAATCCTGGAATCAGTACAGCCTTCATGGAACGCGCTCCTTTCGTCAGCGATTCTAAGACAGAACCGAGGCCGTACGCGCAATCCGCCCAAACCCAGGACAGAGGGTCCTCCTGCTCCACTATTTGCGCAGTGATCTGAAGCCGGCGCGAACCTCTTCCGAGAACAGTTGCGGCTGTTCCCATGCCGCAAAGTGCCCGCCTTTCTCAACCTTGTGGTAGTGGATCAGTTTCGGATACGCCCGCTC
This sequence comes from uncultured Acidobacteriota bacterium, assembly GCA_963750995.1. Lineage (GTDB taxonomy): Bacteria > Acidobacteriota > Vicinamibacteria > Vicinamibacterales > UBA2999 > CAVVST01. Next base: position 267,946 of record CAVVST010000003.1, read on the forward strand.
CGCCCAGCTCCGCGGGGCTGGATAAAGTTCGTCAGGGAAGACGCTCACGGCAACCGGGATGGAGACGCCTTTGGCAGTGAAATACCCGAGTTTGCCCCAATTCTCCCAATAGAGACGGGCGCCAGAAAGCGCCGTATTCGTCAACCAGGTGACCGTGATGTTGTCGAGGATGTCGTCGCGCGTGAGGCCCTCGGCTTTTCCTTGAAAGACGCGTGAGATCAGCTCGTAGCTGCGTGCGTCGTGATCAAGGAAATACGCCGCCAGGCCGACGGGTGAATCCGCGATTCCGTACAACGTCTGCGGGCGCAGCCCCATCTGGAACCCGTAGGCGATTCCCTTTTGATAGACGAACTGCAGACGCTCGTAAGCGAGTTTCTCATCGGCTGAGAGACCCGATGGCGCCGGCGCGCCGGAAAAGGCCGCCCCGTCAATGTCGGCTGGAAAGATGCCAGGCATGTTGGTGTGAATGCCGAGCAATTCCGGGGGTGCCAGGACTCCCATCATGTCGACGACCACCGCGCCCCAATCACCGCCTTGCGCCACGAACTTCTTGTATCCGAGGCGCTTCATCAGCAGGACCCAGGCACGCGCGATGTGGGGAACATCCCACCCGGTGGTGGTCGGTTTGCCGGAGTATCCGTAGCCCGGCATCGACGGGATCACCAGGTGGAAGGCATCGGATGCATTTCCGCCGTGTGCGGTGGGATTGGTCAGCGGATCGATGATCTTCATCTGTTCGATGATCGAGCCGGGCCATCCGTGCGTAACGATCAGCGGCAGCGCATTTTCGTGTTTTGAACGGACGTGAATGAAATGAATGTCCAGTCCATCGATCTCGGTCATGAACTGGGGCAGGGCGTTCATTTTTGCCTCGATCTTGCGCCAGTCATAATCTGTCGCCCAATAGCGCGCCAGCGCCTGCATCGTCGCGAGCTGCACGCCTTGCGTTGCGTCCCGGACTGTCTCCCTTTCGGGCCACGCGGTCGTCTTGACGCGCCTGCGCAATTCGGTAAGTTCCGCTTCCGGGACGTTTACACGAAAAGGACGAAGAGCGGTCTTGGCAGCCGCCTGCTCGCGGCCTTCTTCTGTAGCAATGGCCTGTGCCATGGTGTCCTCCCTCTGGTTTGAAAAGGTACGAGTGTCCGCGCTCCTGTCCCGCGCGGCACTGTGAACGGCGTCATACCTGCAGCTGTAGAGTGAAGCGAGGCGCCGGCATGGTAATCACGGGAGCTTTCCTGGCTCCGAAGTTGAGAAACTCGAGCGTCGCGCGCGTCTGGGCGTGCAGCGTGATCCGCGTCAAGAAGTAGTTGTCGTCGTCGCTATGGATGTCCGGTTGCGTACCTCGCCATGCGACGTCGTGGCCGCGTCCACCGGCGCCGTTGACGACGATGTGAATGCCGCGCGCAAAGTCGACCGAACTCGTCTCGGGCTTGTTCCGCGGGCGCGGACCGTAGACGCTCAGGTTGTGATCGTGTCCGGCCATGGTGAGCGCCGCGAGCGGTACTCCCTGGTCGTCGAATAGCGCCCGCCACAGACCATCGACCTCGTCGATGTCACCGTGCTTGCCGTAGCTGAGGCGGCTGTGGTGGGCGAACACGAGCTTGGCGCGACCAGGCGTTGCGAGCGCCTGCTTCAACCACTGAAGCCGGCTGGCATCACCCATAGGCCACGGCGCCTTGTGGTCCTTGCATGGACCGGTGTCGAGGAAGATCAGACGCCACCCGGCGAGGTCGATGTAGTGTTCGTAGCGGCCGCCGGCGGCCTTCGACGTGTCAATCGGCTGGGCCGAAGCCGGTGGCGGAAACTGTTTCCAGAACCCCTCATAACCCGAGGGGTACCGGCCCCCGTTGGCGCCGAGTTTCATCGTGCGCCAGCAGTGATTGCCAGGCGTGTGGCAGACCTTCGACACGTCGCTCCCCATCTCGGCGAGCATCAACTGGAACTCCTCGGGCGTGCCGTCGTTGTAGACGTCGCCACCGTAGACGATCAGGTCGGGCGCGGCGTTGGCGCGGATCCACCGCATCAGCGGTCCCTGCACTCCGTTCACGTCGCGGCCGTAGCCGTCGGCTGAGTAGAAGACGACCGCCATCACGCACCCGCCTTCCGCGGCGCCGGACGCGACGGCGCGTTGGCTTCGAGGGACTTCGCCACCGGCCGCGGGGTGGGGTCGATGAGCACGGTCGCCTCACCGAACGCTCCACTGCGCACCAGCTCGATGGCGTCCTCGACCAGCTGCTTGGGCGACGCCGACTGGTACGAGACCAGCGTCAAGTCGCCCTGGTCATTTTCGAAGGTCAGCTGGCAATCGCCGGTTTCGTCGTACGACACGTGAAAACGCGCCACGGTCCCTCTTCCTTTGAATTTGAAAGTACGAGTGTCCACATTCCTGCCCGCCACTCGTCGCGGCGGTCACCAAGGACTGTGACCGCCACAGGCGAATGACGCGTTCGCCTCGGGAATTTCGCCGGCTGGGAATGAGTTGGACTCGGCGAGCACACGGCGTGCCCGCTGGGGTGGGCTCACTTCTGCAATCGCAAAGTGCAGGGTTCGGTTGCCGCTTCGACCCCTCATGTCACGATACGGTTGAAGTTCCTGCACACCTTACCCTGACCCAGCCGACGCGGCGACCCGACGACTCATGTTCGTGAAGGTGTTCGCGATGATTCTGCATATCAACCGCGGTGAAATCGTCTCAGACTGAATCTGCTTCGATCATCGACAACGTTTCCAGTGGAGCTGGCGAGGTGGATGGTGTTCGATTCGCTGTCTGGTTCAACCGACCTCACGCATGGTCGTTCGCGTCTCGACGGTTTCGGGCTCATGAGTGGCCCGGTGAGCTCGCAGCGCGCGAGCCGTTCCACAGCAGTACGCGCGGGAACCGTATGGCCCACGCGCCGGCGCCTTCAGGAACGGACGAAGGGAGGGCATTGTGGCCACTAGTCTCATTACTCAGCTGATCAACGACTTCAAAGGCGACACGCTCAGCACGGCTGCTTCGGCAATCGGAGAAACTCCAGCGCGAACAGAGAACGCGCTCGGTAGCGTGCTGCCGGCGTTGATCAGTGGCCTCGCCAACAAGGCGTCAACCTCTGGCCAGGCCACCGATCTTCTCGACATCATCAGGAGCAATGATCTGGACTCGGGCAGGTTGGCCGACGCGGCCACTGCGCTCAAGGATCCTGGCCGCATCACAGGACTGGGTAACACCGGGCGGTTCTTGATGGAGTCGATCTTCGGTGGACGTGCAGGATCACTCGCTGATTGGGCGGCCTCACGCTCCGGTATCAGCCGTTCGTCGGCGTCTTCGCTCCTGAACCTGTCCTTGCCGATCGTCCTTGGCATGATAGGCAAGCGCGTGAAGAGCGCCGGATGGAGCGCATCGAACCTGATGGCACTGCTCGAGGAGCAGCGGTCGTCGCTGCCGGATATGCCGGGGCTTGCGGCCGCCCTCAACCCCGACGCGGGGCGCGTCGAAACCTACAAGAGGGCAAGTGCGCCCTACGTGAGCACCCCGGAGCGTGAGCGTGTGCACGCCGCTCCGGTTGTCCATCAGCCCGTGCCCACATCGCGGCGAGCCTGGCTCTGGACCCTGCCGCTGGTGTTCCTGATTCCGCTGTTCACGTATCTGATCACGCGTGGCGACGAGCCGCGGCGCGTAGCCGAGACGACGACGGCGCCGCAAGTAGCGATCCCGAGAGCGCCGAGCCCGGAACCGTCGAAGCCCGTGGGGACGAGTGGCTTCTTCTCGTCACGGGTTGTCCGTGAATCCGGTCCGTATCGGATCGAATTCCAAGCCGGCTCGTCTGGTATCACGTCGGCATCGGAGAACGAGCTGCGTGACGCCGCCGCCGTCCTCAACGCCAATGTGCGGACACGTGCCGACATCAACGGTTACACCGGTAATGCCGGCGACGCCGAGGCTAACCGCAGGCTGTCGGAGGCGGATGCGACGGCCATGATGAACAAGCTCGTCAGCCTCGGAGTAGATCGCTCGCGCCTGAAGGCACAGGGGTACGGCGAGGAGGCACCGGTGGCCGACAACACCACGGCGGAGGGCCGGCAGCGCAATCGTCGTGTCGAAATCCGCGTGATGACCGAATAGGTAGCGCTCGACCTGTCTCTCAGGGAGCGGACAAACGGTGCTTGCCCGCTCCTTGGACCGCACCGAGATCCCGCCGCGTCAGTCGGCGAGGCCGAGAAACGTGCCCAAACGAGCGCGCTCGTCGGCAAGTGCCTGGCCGAATCGACGATCGCGTGGCGGCTTCCCGGCGACGTAGTCAGCATCGATGGTCAAGATGCCGCCGGCGACCGACACGTTCGCCCAGCCTATGACGCCTTCGCGCCACAACAGGGGCAGCGCATAGTAGCCCCACCGGCGTTTCGGCACTGGCGTATACGCCTCGAATCGATACGCCCAGTTCCACAGCAGCTCGAACCGTCGTCGGTCCCAGACCACGGGATCGAATGGCGCCAGTAGACGGACGGTGTCGTCCGGTTCGGCGACACCTGGCTTTTCGCTGGCCGGCCAGTACCAGTCGACGCCGTCGACACGCGCATGCGCGAGCCGGTGTCGCGCGCGTTGCAGCGCACCGGTGAGCTCGCTGCTCCATTGCGGAACCGCGTATCGCAGGCGCCGGACTGCATACGACAGGCTCGCGGCCGGTAGCGGCGCATAGACGTTCACGACCACCTCGACCAGCGCGTCGAGGCGGCGGCGGCGCTCGCGTGGGTCCAATCGGCCAGGACCGGGCTCGTTCAACCCGTAGATTCTGATGCCGGCCTCGCGGCGCACGACACGCAGCAGGCCGCGGTAATGCATCGCATCCAGGAGATGGGTCGTCGCGCTCGACGAGCCACCCCAATAGTTCGTCACGCTGCCGAGCGAGAAATGATCGTCAACCTCGCGCGGGTGCACAGGACCGCGAACGCGAATGAACTCCAGCAGGCCCTTGACGTGCCTGCCGCGGGTGACGCTCCACGGCGCCTGACCACGGCGAGGATGCATCAGGCGGAACACGCGCTCGGTGACAAAGCCGTAGTTGATGAAGAAGTCCTCGTGGACCCCCAGGCGGGGGTACTGGCGCTCCAGGTCGCCCGCGCGGTAGTTCGTCACCCGGTGCCGCAGTGTCAGATCCTGAGCGCGGGCCGGCGCTCGAATCGGATCGGCCTGCACGAACCCGAATGCATCGAGCGCCTTCCGCAGGGACGTCGGCGGAAAGAGGCTCCGCGTGACTGCGTGTCGGCGCAGTTCGTCGATGGTCAATCGACGTCAATTATCACGGAGGGGCGGACACGGCGCGTTAGAGTAGCCGGAGCGGAACGGCACGACGGCACCCGACGCTGGATCGAACTTGTGCCGCCAGACGCACGCGGTGTCGTTAGCCAGGAGATGGATGGAAATCGACGGCTCGTCCGACACCGTCTGTACGTAGTGAATGTCCTCGGCCGGCGGCAACAGCGTGTAGAACTCGCCGGCGCCAAGCGTCCGCTGGGTGGTCAGTTCCAGGTCGGCGCGCGTCGGGTCGCTCCCGTCGTCGCGCCGCTCGTAAATCGTCTCGTTCTGACGGCCTCGGTAGATGCCGACGATCCCCCAGGCGAGGTGGTCGTGGACCGGCGTCGCCGCGGCGACCGGGACGACGAGAGAGAACAGGCACAGCGAGCCGTCGTGAGCGCGATACAGGGCGTATTGGGCGATGCCGCCTCCCATCCTGCTCCGCTCGTCGGGCCGCGCGCACGAGTCGGGCAGCCAGCCGTCGGCGGCCAGCAGCTTCGCGAACGCGGGGCGAAGCGCATCGACGCGCTCCGCATCGCTCGGGATCGTGCGGCGAAGGCGTTCGGTCTCCTCAATCAGCGCGCGGATCTCGTGCGTGTCAACCAGATATCCAAACCCCTCGGTACGGAAGTGGCCCATGTCGCACATCGAACGCCTCCGCGGTTACAGGATTGAGCAGAAAGAGAAGCTGCGTCAGAACGAGCGGTGCATTGTGCAGCACATCGAGCGGGCAGTTCAAGACACTGGGCCGGTTATGGCGCGCCAGCGCCGCGCCGTCGCCAGATAGAACAGTAGACCGCCTGTGGCCGCGATGGCCACGAGCAGGGCGTCAGATGCGTTGCTGCTCGAGAACAGCCAGCCAATCAGAGCCAGCGCCACGACGGCGACGATGTTGCCGGCGGGCGCGATGAACTGCGCCGGCCGGTCAGCCCTCCGGCGCAGCATCGGGAGCGCCGCACAGGTGACAGCGTAGGTCGTCAGTCGAATCACCGTGCTGAGCCGCGCCGCGGTGAGGAACGTGCCGGTAACGGTCAGCAGCGCGACGCCGATCGCCGTGACAACGATCGCGACATGCGGCGTGCGGAAGCGGACGTGGGTCGCCACCAGGGTTGGCGGCAGCTGCCCCTGCTCCGCCATTGCGAAGAGGAGTCGCGAGCCGGCAAGCAGCACGGCATTGAGCGTGCCGAGAATCGAGACGAGCGCGCCGACGGCGATGAACGCCGCGCCGGAGCCGCCGAAGATGCGCGCGCCAACGTCGGCCAGCGGACGCGACGACACGGCGAGATCCGGGACGACGCCGATCGACACCGCCTGAATCGCGACGTAGAGGACGGTGGCCATCGCCGTGCCGATGATCAGCGCGAAGGGCAGATCGCGGCGCGGGTCGCGCGCCTCGCCCGCCGGGATGACCGCATTCTCGAACCCGGTAAACGCGAACACGAGCAGCAGCACCGCCGACGAAAAGCCCGCGTAGGTCGCCGGGCCCGCGGCCGAGTATGCCGCGGGGTCGATGAAGAAGCTGCCGCCGATGACCAAGAACAGCAGCGGCAACAGTTTCCCGAGTGTGAAGACATTGTTGAAGGTCGCCGCCTGCCGCACCCCGCGAACATTGACGATCGTCAGGGCGAGCACGACGGCGACGATTGACGCCGTCCGGGCGGGGCCGGGCGCCGACACCGGCAAGAACGCGCCGAGATAGTCAGCAAAGAGATTGCAGAGCGCCGCAAAGCCGGTGAGCCGCGCCAGCCAGGCGAGCCAGCCGATCTCGAAGCCGACGAGGGGGCCGAAGGTCGCGCGTCCGTAAAGATACAGCCCGCCGGTTTCGGTGAAGCGGCTGCTCACCTCGGCGAAGCACAGGATGATCAGGAAGATTGCGACCGCGCAGGCGACGTAGGCGAGGAGACTGTAGTCAGCAGCGAGCGTGTACACGCGCGACGGCAGCCCGAAGATGCCGGCGCCGACGGTCACATTGAGGACGAGCGCGACCAGGTCCCACTTCCGGATCGCGCGAAGCAGCCCGGTCCCGGCGGCCGGTTCCGTACGCGTCATGCCGAAGCACTGACTCTACCCGCAGTCCCTCGCGGCGCAAAGAGATGGTATGGTGCCTCCAACGTCCAGCCGCTATAATCGCGCGTTCATGGACACGTTCGGTACCGATGACAACACGGAATTGAAGTTGCGGCTCGGCGGGTATCTGCAGCCGAACCAGCAGTTGCATCGCAACGTGTTGTTCGAGCAGCTTTTCGCGTCGATTCCGAAGGATCCACAGGTCGCCGTCCTGATCTACAACGCGGAGATTGCTCCCGGCGGCTATACCAACTGGCATTGCCACAACGGCCCGACGTTTTTCGTCGCGTTGCAGGGTATCTTCGAAGCGCACTTCGATGACGGCTTCGTCCTGAACGCAAGAGCCGGCGACGTCTACTCGGAGCCGATTGGTCGGTTCCACCGTGGACACAACCCGCATCGGGAGCTGCCCTACCTGTGCATCGCCTTTTGTCTCACCTCACCCGATCTTCCGCACGTAACGAATCGAGAGATGCCCTGACATCCGCCGTAGCTCGCCTGAACTGACGCGAGCGAGGCCTCGCTAGTACCTGCAGGGTCATCACGGCATTGCGAACCAGCGAGATCACGTTCACGCCGCCGGTCAAGCCGCAGCAGCCTGCAAACAGGACGTCCACTTTGTGCGTGCCTGGCCCGATGGAGGCGAAAAAGCTATACGCCACCATCCGCGTCAGATTCTTGTCGGTTTCCTCAGGGTCCCACACGACTGGCGCCTGAACGGTCGGTACCGAATAAGGACGCGCGGGTGACGCGAAGCGCGTCAATCACTGCCGATAAAGCCGCTGTCTGTTGCCGCTGACTCGGGTATCAGAGGAAAGAGCCAGCGAAGGAGGGAAGAGAAGTGGCGCCAAACTCCTCGACTCGGCACCCCTTCTCCGCCCGGCTGTTGACCGTTCTCAGCGAGCTGCGCCCGGGGAAGTAATGGTGCCGTGGAATGAGCCGAAGATATCGTGCATTTCGACGCCACCGGCTACACTACTGACTTCGAACTTGTGGAAGAGCTCCACGGTAAAGCTCCCCTGCGCTTCCGTTAATCGACCGGTCCCTCCAGTAATGGTGTGAATTTCAGTGACTTTAAGGAACCCGCCGGGTAAATCCGAAAGTTCTGCCTGTCCGACAACTGTCGTATAGATGCTGTCTCCATTGGCCGCGACCAAATGAGCCGACCCTGTGGCACTGAAGTTCAGGAGGTTTCCCGTAACTTCCCGATTCAGTGAAAATCGACCGAGCTGGGCACCAACTCCCCGGGCGGTTGTGCTGATCACTACCGAGGTCGCCTCTGGCGGCAGAATGTCATGGGCGTCATATCCTTGGAAGGTGCCCTTGAAGCATCCTGGCGCGTCGCTTGAGCACGAAGTCTGTGCCGCCGCCGGGACGGCAAGCGCCGCCGTCAGAATCATCGCCGCGATTGATACGTAGATCTGGGACCTCGTTCTGGTTGTCATATGCGCACCTCAAAGCCAGCGGTCGCCAATCCCTGGATTCGCGTTTGATTTCACCGCAACCTACAAGTCGCTGATGCCAAACGCGTTGTTCTGGAGGACATTGTGACCGCGTGTTCTCCCTTTCACTGGTACAGGCGGAAGCAGGCAACAAAAGCGGCCATGTCTCCTGGATATTTCTTGTGCCCAACAGAGAGAACGGGCCACCGATCGAGGAACCCTCCGGAGAAATCACGAATCTACTGAGGGCCTGGAGCGGGGGCGATGACGCTGCGCTCGATCGGCTGGCGGAGCAGGTCTATCCGGAATTGCGTCGGATGGCTCGCCGGTACATGAAGAACGAACGCCAGGCGAACACACTGCAGTCCACGGGGTTGGTCCACGAGGTGTACCTCCGCCTCGTGGACGTGCGCAAGGTCGACTGGCGCGCGCGCGCACAGTTTTATGCGATGGCGGCGCAGATGATGCGGCGCATCCTCGTGGACGCGGCGCGCGCCCGTGCTTCTACGAAGCGCGGCGGTTCGGCAGCCAAAGTGAACATCGACGACACCGCGGTGTTGTCTCCGGCGCCGGACCGATCGATTCTGGCGTTGGACGAGGCGCTCACGGCGTTCTCGCGCCTCGCGCCGCGGCAGGCCAGGGTTGTCGAGTTGCGTTATTTTGGCGGCCTGACGGAGGAGGAGATTGTCGCGGCGCTCGACATCTCACCGCGCACGATCAGGCGCGACTGGGATATTGCCAAAGCGTGGCTGGCGCGCGAGCTGAATCGGTAGAATCGGTGTCATTGTTTCACCCCATGACCCCGGAGCGGTTTCGGCACATTGAAGAGCTCTATCATGCTGCGCGTGAAGCGACTGCCGACGAGCGGGCGGCGCTGCTGGCGCGGGCAGATCCCGAACTGCGCCATGAAGTCGAATTGCTGCTCGCGGAGCGCAAAGGGGTCGAATTCCTCGATCGGCCCGCCATCCAGCACGCCTTCGACCTTCTAGAGGACTCGACGGCCGTCCCCTTGGCCGCGGGCGCGCGCCTGGGTCCATACCGCATCGAACACAAGCTCGGCGAAGGCGGCATGGGCGAAGTCTTTCACGCGGTCGACACGCGGTTGGGCCGCGCCGTCGCGATCAAGATTACCCACGAGCAGTTCAGCGCGCGGTTCCAACGCGAAGCGCGCGCGATTGCCTCCCTGAACCATCCGAACATCTGCACGGTCCACGACGTTGGCCCGAACTATCTCGTCATGGAGCTGGTGGAGGGCGAAACGTTAGCGGCACGGCTCAAGAGCGGACCGCTCCCGATCAACACGGCGCTGCTGTATGCCTCACAGATTGCCGCTGCACTAGCCGAAGCGCACGCCAAGGACATCGTTCACCGCGATCTCAAACCGGGCAACATCATGGTCGCGCGATCCGGCATCAAGGTGCTGGATTTCGGGCTGGCCAGATCGGGCCAGGATCAGACGGTCACGGTCAGCCGCACGGTGATGGGCACGCCCGGCTACATGGCACCAGAGCAGCGTGAAGGCACACCGGCCGATGCGCGCGCGGACATCTATTCGTTCGGCTGCGTCCTCTACGAAGTGTTCACCGGCGCAACAGTCGCCGCCCGAAGACGGCGCTTCCCCTCGCGGAAGCTGGAACAAATCGCGAGCCGGTGTCTCGAAGAGGACCCGGGACGCCGGTGGCAATCTGTCGCCGAGTTGCAGCGCGAACTGGCCGGCATCACCGCCACCAGCACGCATGGCACACGCGTCTTTGCCGCCGCCGTAGCGACGCTGGCGTCGTTCGCCGCGGCGTATTTCTATTTCCAGCCCGCTCCGAGACTCACCGACAAGGACCTCATCGTCCTTGCCGACTTCACGAATCGGACGGGCGACCCAGTGTTCGACGAAACACTGCGACAAGGACTGGCCGTGCAGTTGGAGCAGTCGCCGTTCCTCAGTCTCCTGTCCGACCAACGCATCCGAAGAACGCTGCCTTTGATGAACGTGCCGGCGGACGCGCGATTGACTCCGGAGATCGCGCAGGGGGTATGCGTCCGGACAGCGAGCGCGGCCGTGCTCGAAGGATCGATCGCCACGCTCGGAAGTCAGTACGTCCTCGGCCTGCGCGCGAAGAACTGTACGACCGGCGACGTTCTCGCCGACGAGCAGGTACAGGCGGCAAGGAAGGAAGATGTCCTCGGCGCGCTGGGCCAGATGGTGAAACGGTTCAGGACACGAGTGGGTGAATCGCTCGCCACCGTCGAAAAACACTCGACGCCGCTCCAGGAAGCGACGACCCCGTCACTGGAAGCCCTGCAGGCCTACAGCACCGCGTTACGAGTGGTCATGTCATCCGGATCATGGTTGCCGGCCCGGCCGCTGTTGGAGCGCGCGATCGCCATCGACCCGGACTTTGCGATCGCCCATGCGTGGCTCGGATTCAGTTACAGCGGTCTCGGAGAGTCGACGCTGGCGCGGCAGAGCACGCTGAAGGCGTACCAATTGCGCGCTCGAGCCAGCGACGTCGAGCGGTTCTGGATCGAGACGCTGTACGACCGCCAGGTGACCGGCAATCTGGAGCGGGAGCAGCGGACGCTCGAGTCGTGGGCGCGGACGTATCCGCGCGATTCCGTTCCTCCCGGATTGCTGTCAGGTTTCGCCACAGGGAGCACCGGCAGATACGAACTGTCGATCGCCGAAGCCGGCAAGGCCATCGCGCTCGATCCTGACCTGGCACCCGCATACAGCAGCAAGGCGCTCGGCGAGCTCCGCCTGAATCGGCTGGCCGATGCCGAGGGGACCGTTCGTCGAGCGACGGAACGCAACCTCGACTCCCCAGAGTATTTCCTGGTGCGGTACTTCATCGCCTTCTTGCACGGCGATGGCGAGAACATCAAGCGAAAGGCGGCGCTGGCCAGGGGAAAGCCTTTCACGGAAGACATGATTTCACACGTGGAGGCGCTCGTTCTGGCTCGTGCCGGCCGATTGCAGGACGCGAGACGGACGGCCGCGGTCGCCGTCGACATCGCGACGCAGAAGGGTCAGCGTGAACGGGCGGCTTCGTTCGAAGCGGCAACCGCGGTGTGGGAGGGCTTCTACGGGAATGCGGCCGCAGCAAGACGGCGGGCAACCACGGCTCTCGAGCTTGCCAGGGGGCGCGACGTGGACTACACCGCCGCGTTCGCACTGGCCCTCGCTGGCGACGTCGCTCGATCGCGGGCGCTTGCCGACGGCCTCGCCAGGAATTTTCCTGAAGATACGTCGGTGCAATACATGTATCTGCCGACGCTTCGGGCGCTGCTCTCGTTACACGCGCATGATCCGGCAGCGGCGATTCAATCGCTGCAGACCGCTTCCCGCTTCGACCTCGCCGTGGGCGGCATCGGCTTCAATGCGCTCTTCGGTGCGCTGTATCCGGTCTACGTTCGCGGCCAGGCGTACCTCGCCGGACGTCAACCCGCCGACGCCGCCGGCGAGTTCCAGCGCATTCTCGATCATCGAAGCATCGTCCTGGTCGATCCCATGGATGCGATGGCGCGCCTGCAGCTGGCGAGAGCGCTCGTGCTCTCGGGCGAAACCGCGAAGGCGAAAAGCGCCTACAACGATCTCTTTGCACTGTGGAAAGATGCCGACCCCAAAATCCCGATCGTCAACGAGGCACGAGCGGAATACGCAAAACTACAGTGAGCCCGGTCCGAGAAAGGCCGGCTTCAAACCTGCTTCTCGATCAACCCGTAACGCTCGGACCTGCAGTGTCCCTCCGCTATTCCACGACATCAAAGCGCAGACCGCTCGATCCTTCGCCGCGGCCGACCGTCTTGCGGCGGCCGATCCATAGTAACGGGCTGCCGTCGAACCAGCGGGCGTATTGATAGGAACGGGTGACCCGGCAGCCTTCGCGTGGGATCTCCTCTTCAAAAATATCGAGCGGGCCGACGCTGGGTTTCAGGATTTGACTCAGCGCGGGTTGAGGTTGCAGCGTTCCGTCCTGACGTAATGTCGCGCCGCGGCGGAAACGGATCGCTTTTTGGCCCGGCCGAATCTGAACCGGGATGAGGGGAATCCAGTAGCCGGGGACTTCTGTCGACAGCCGCCACGTCAGTGCCCCGTCATTGGAGGGTGCGGGCGTGGCGGGCTCGTTGCGGCGCTGTCGGGCGAGGTCGTCGTCGCGTCGATTCAGCGGGCGGCCGGATACGCCTTCGGCAATTCGCTCCACACCCCAGGCGAGGTTGGCCATTTCATCGCGCAGGAACAGCACCTCGTCGAGCGGTGTGCCTTCCATCGTGCGCTTCAGTGTCGGCGCCAAGAATAGACTTGTCGGAGCGTCCGCATTGCCACTGTTTTTAAACATCCGCCAGCGGCTCGACGCGGGATGGGCAGACCGCTCGATGGACGGAATCAGCATGCGGACGCCGAATGTATCGGTGATTACCAGGGAGTTGATTTTGCAGATCGAGCCGACCGGCACATCCACTGGGATGACGAACCAATCGTTGCCGTAGGTGATGGCGAAATCGACCAACAGCATGCGGGCAAGGTCGTCCGGATCCACTTCCACCGCGCCGAAATTTACCGAGGCATCTTCGAATTCCCACCACCGCGACGCCGGCATTCCGCGATACGTTGCCGGAGCGGGAATCATGGTTCTGGTGATGGGTAGCGGATTCACTCCCGCCATCCGGTCTTCACCGGCTCCGATCGTTTCGCCCATCCTGACATCGAAGTCGTACCAGTCGAGATCGCCTTCGTGGTACTCCGACGTCAAGACCATTGACGGCGTGGTTGGCGCTTCAACCGAGAAGGCGTACTCCATCCGCTGTGAGGACCAGGCTTCAGACTGTTCCGCCGGCTCGCTGAACAACGCCTCATACCAACGAATGAACGCATCTCGCGCGGCCGCGAACGCTTGTACATCAGCAGGTTGTTCGATTGTCGGCGCCGCCGGAAGCGGGTTCTTCTTCAGCTCGGTGTACAGCTTGACGCCATCCGGAACGCGGCCAGACATCACGTCCAGGAATCGCAAGGCCTCGCCATCAACGTCAGCCGCAAGCGCCGCGCTGCGTGCTGGCAAGGGGAACGCCGCGAGGAAGCCTTGATGGTACTTCGTGCCGAATGGCGCACGCCCCAACACGCGCAAGAATTGCTGACCGGCTTCGACCGACACACGCAGGCGCACGAGCGCGCCCGGCTTGGGGTGCACTGCCTCGCGCTCGACGAACGTTTCCAAGGGAACCCTCTTCGGATCGAACTTCACCGGCCCTGCCGCGCCGCCCTGCGGCACGTAGCGGGTGAGTTCGGCGCACTCGGCGCGCAATCGTGCGGAAACCGGCGTGCCATTGTCGTCCCCTTGCAACTCACCAAGTTGCCACTGCCGCGCGAGTAGCCAGAGGGGATCGTAGATCCGCGCCTTCAGCGTTTCGTTCTGTGAAGCGCCGCGGACGTTCGGTTCTAAACGCGACCACGTGGTGATCGATGGCATGATGATCAGGGTCTCTTGAAAAAGTCCGTTGAGACCGTATGGTCCTCCGCGTTGAAGGCGAAATACGCTGCTGGGAGATAGTGCGAGGTCTCGTCCAGCAAATCCGGCGTTACGGCGCGCATGTGCACCAGGCTGATCGTCTCGCGCAGCACCTGCTGAAGCCACGGGATCGTCCAGAACGCCTGCTCGACGGGGTTGGGATGGGCGGCCACGAGAATAGCCTGAGGCGCAACCGAATCCGGTTGGTTGTACTGAAACACCACGCCTGTGGTTTCGGTGGCGTTGGGCACGACTTCGACCCACTCGTCGATCAACAGGCCAGCAACCGCAGGCTGCGTGAAATCGATGGATTCGGGCATATGGACAATCAGCGATAAACGGCCTGGCGGGATCGGCGTGCCTGGCTTCGCCGGCAAGCCGACCCAGCGGTCGTCGTCACGTTGTGGCAGCTGCGCCACCTGCAGCGTGAGTGCATCGCCGTTGCTCAGCGCTTCGGCGTACTGCAGCGAATCGTCAAGGCGCGCGACGCCTTCGCGAACTCGCGCCATTCGTTGATGGAACGTCACGACGGCGAGCGGATCGCCATCTTGAACAGCCGTGCTCGCGGTCAGCGCACGCTGAATCTCGGTCAAATTCGGCGGACGGAAGCGTGGAAGCGCCACGAAGCTAGTGCCGAACAGATGCTTGAGTCGTTCCGCAGAATCGGTCGCGGCATCGGCTTTCGCCAGGCGATCTGTCGCTTCGCGATCGATAGATCGCGCTTGAAAGACGAGCATCTTCAGATCCGCTTCGGTCTGGCCGACCACCGACAACGGGATGGCTCCCGGGATGCCGAAGGCCGCGATCGTGTGCATCACCGACCGCAGCGGGGCCAGTGTGGCAGGTGTGGCGCCACTCAAGGCCGTTTGCAAGGTCGTCTGCAATTGACGGAGCGAGGCCAACGCACGGTCCGCGCGGACCTTCAGATTCGCAGCATCCAGAACCGTAGGCGAACCGGCAACATCGGCGATATTGATGTCTCCCGCTCGCAAGGCCCGCCCACCCGCCAGCAGATTACGCGCCGCGCGCACCACTTCTGTGAACTCCGACCAACTGACGTCCGTCGTCGGCCAGGCTGGATCGCGTGACGGATTCAGCCGCAGCGTTTGCGTCGCGGTCAGCGCCACGTTTCGCCGCGCCAGGAACAGGATGCGCTGTTCCAGTTCCGACAGCCGGGAATCTTCCGTTGATTCCTGCGCATGAATCACATCGAGCGGCGCGAGCTTCAGGGTCTTGAGCCGAATCTCTTGCTTGTCCACGACGGCGCCCGTCGTGGTGTTCACCCGTTCGACGACACAGCGAACACGGTCGGGATTGCCGAGCAGTTTCGCCGCCCACGCATTGAGGAATGGCTCCGCCAACGAACGAAAGGTCGCCGTCCAATCGGCGATCGTGGCTGGAGCGCCAGGAAAGAGCGCGACCACCCGGTGCGTGAACGCAGAACCGGTCCGTGGCGTGCGGATGACTTCCAGCTCAGGCGGCGGCGCTTCGCCGCGTTCCAATGCATCGAGAGTTGCGGCGGCACGGCTGGGATTGCCGAGCACGACATGATGAGCACTCTCGGCCAGCAAAGCATCGCTCAGCGCGTCGACGCTACTGGCCAGTGCATCCAACTCCACGTTCATGATGGGCGGCACCGGAACTTTCGCGACCGCGCTAACGAGCTGGAAAAGGGTCACGCGATCCCCCCGCCCTTTCGATCGGCGCACGAGGTCGAGCCCATCCACAACATGGGTCGCTGACACAGATTCGACCGCTTGCCCAGTCTCGTCGACCCGCGCTGACTTGATCGGCACGATCTGGCGGAACGCATCGATGAAGACGTCCAGGCCACGCTCGTGCAGGGCGCGCTCGAATCGATACCCCAGTAAGGCGGCGAGCGGCTGGCCGGATCGCACGCCATCCAGTAAATATTGCGCCGTGCGGGCGCGAT
This sequence comes from uncultured Acidobacteriota bacterium, assembly GCA_963750995.1. Taxonomy (GTDB): domain Bacteria; phylum Acidobacteriota; class Vicinamibacteria; order Vicinamibacterales; family UBA2999; genus CAVVST01. The sequence continues at coordinate 284,158 of CAVVST010000003.1, forward strand.
CGGAGGACAGATCGATCGCAAGCGGATCGGCCTGTGGATCTGCCGAGCGGCCAAAACGAGTGAGATGCCCGCTTCGCAGCACCGCCACCGTCGCGGCATGATCGAGCGACGGTGCATGGACAAAGCCTGGATCGTTCGGGAATCCGAACACAGGTCCCGGTTCGGCAGGCGGCGGCGTCAACTGCGCTCGTGGCGGCCCAGGTTGCAGGTCTTCTACCCAGCCGTAGCCTCCCAGATACACGCCAGCAGGATCTTTCTGCCGCATGGTCTTCAAGCGCTTCGTGGCAAACGATGTGACCCAGGCGTCCAGGCGATGCGACGACAGATCGAGAGCGCCGCGCATCAACATCGACAGCTTGTCGGTCTGCAACACCTTCAGCGCCTCGAGACTCTGGCGGAAATCCTGCACGTTCTTGTCGGCCGGTTGCGTGAACGCCGGCCCGGTGTGCAGTGCTGCCGCCGTAATGCGATCGAGCGGCGTTTCCATCGGCAGTTGCGTGAATCGGACATGCTCCGGTTCGGCGCGCAGATGCGGCGCGCGGCCCAGCGCCCGAGCCGCGGCATTCGCGTACTCGACCATCATCGAGTGACGCAACAGCAGATACATCAAACTGAATGGAGCCGGAATGGAAGCATGCTGGAGCAATGCGTCGAGATTCGGCGCCTTCAACAACTGATCGATATAGTTGAAGGTGAAGTCGGCGCTCGAGGACGACTGAACCAACGGCAAGCTCAGTCCGGAACGCGCGGGATCGCACAACGTCAGCATCGCGCGCGGCGTGACGCCGCGAACGCCGGCGATGAGCGCTAACGCCCGGAGCGCCTGTGCCCGTTGCACGCGGTCCCAGGCGTCGTTCCGG
>CAVVST010000004.1:0-285000 GCA_963750995.1 uncultured Acidobacteriota bacterium
CCGTCCAGAAGCTCGGGCTGGGGCAGGTCGGCGGCTACTCACGATTACGTAATCAATCTAACGATTACGTAATCAGTTTGTCAACTTCTGGCGCCCTCAGACCTAAAGAAATCGTTCGGCCCTGGAGCCCGACGTTCCAGTCCAACAAATCAGCTCCTGGCGCTCTAGTCTGGCATGATTGCCAGCCTGCATGATCCGCCGTCGTTGAGTGGATTGATGCTTATTTCGGTCCGTAATCGGTCAATGCGCCGACAGCCCCGTCGGCACGCTGGCTAATGTGCCCTGCTGGGCGCACACGGAGAGCGGCGTGATGGAACGAATTGCCGCACGAGAACACGTCACTGGCTGGACGGCGTTCGTTGAAGCCGCGGCGGGTGGTGATGCGGCGCCGCGGTCGCACGCGGGCATCTGATGTCGCGGCGGCCTGGATCTCTCCTCGCCGCTCCCGGCACCGTGCCGGACTGCCCACGCCCCGCGGCGCATCTCACGACGGAGCTCCCGGCCGTCTTCGGCTTTCTCTTCGATGTCACGCTCGACGCCACGAATTGGCGAGCCGAGCAGGCGCTGTGTCCGGCCGTCGTCACTCGCAACGTTTCCGGTGGGAATCGGTCCGAGCGGGGGGCAGAGACACTATAGACTGTGAACGGTCGGAGACCATAGTTAGCAGAAGTCCGACGACATCCTTTACACCTTAGCGGGGCGTCGTCCCTCAGACGCCGGTGAGGTTGCCGCGTGCGTTCGTCGATCTTACCGAGCAGCGTGTGGTAGTACACGATATTCCACAGACCATCGCCCACCTCCTCCGAGGCCGATATCCTCGCCGCACGCAGGACCTGATGAGAAACGGCTGGTGCGGCGTGCAGCCGGAAGGTGCCCGGCGACGCTGACGCGCCGGACTTCCAGATGCGCCGGGTACGCAGGGCGAGCGCCGGGCGCTCGGGATAGGGCCCGGGGGGACGGGCGTCCAGAGCGACGCGGGCGTGCGATCCCCGATGCCCTTCGTGGGGCCGCTCGTCGTTGTAGCGCTGGCGGAAGGCGTCGAAGCGCCGCTGCTGCGCCCGCGCCTCGCGGCGGCGGCCCGCCGTTTCGCGTTTGAGTTCGCGATGCATCCGCTCGTGGCGGCCATTCTCCTGCGGGCTGCCGGTGGATGCGCTGATGGACGATCCCGAGTTGCATCCACCACACATTGAGCGCGCGACAGGCCATGGATCCCCGTCGACGCGAACGGCGCGCCGTTGTCGGTGCGGATGGCGTCGGGCAAGCCGATTTCGCGAAACAGGGCGCGGAACACGGGCTTCGCGCGAGCGTCTGCACGTCTTGCAAGCCCCGACACGCGAGCAATGGCGGCTGAAGTGATCGGTCACCGTCAGCGGGTAGCAGTACAGCGCCGTCGCCGGTCTTGAACTGGCCCTTGAAGTCGGCCGGCCACACCTGATTGGGCGCGACGGTGTGCACCGGGGCCGCGCCTGGATGCGCCCACTTCCGTCGCCGCCGCTCTTGCGCAACAGCTGGTCCCGCTCCAAGAGCGCGTTGGCGGTGCTCCGCGCCGGCCACGGCCAGATGGATGCCGCGTCCGAAGCACGATTCAGCAGCTTCCGGCGCCCCAGCCGTACGCTTCGCCGGGCCGCGAGACGGCTTCGACGCGGCGGCGTCCGGTGCGGACGAGCCATGCGGCGCCCGGCTGTGCTCCGTCGGCCCGCGCCCCCACCCGCTCGATAGCGCGCGACCACTTGTAGCCCGTGGGTCGCGAGACGCCGTAGCGCTCGCACAGTTCGGTCATCGACCATGCCCGCTCACCAGTTCGCGCACGAAGCCAGCCGTTCGTCCATCACACTCGTTTCCATCCAGGGCATCCTCCTGGTGTAAAGGATAGTGCCCGGACTTGTGTTAACCATGTCAACCCGGTCTATAGACTGACCCCGCTAACCGGTTACCGCTCAACAACTCAGAGCTCTACTGTGAGGCAGTTTGGAGCATTGTATCTGGAAGTTGGCTCTCACCGAAAGCTTTGATGGCTGTCCATTCACAACTTGTCATCCTTCCCACAGTCACGGTTCTTTTTGTGACTGTAGGGAAGGCGACCCAGACGACTCAATCTTTTCAAGCAGGAGAATTTCGTCCGAGGACGGTGGCAGCCAGCGTGAAAACTCATATTTCTTTACGGTCTTCCAACCACCCTTTTCTACAAACGCTACCAGATACTTATCTCCACGCACCCACCACCAACTCTTTCCAGAAGACGGTTTATAGTCTGCGTCGAACAAATACAACCCATTGAATTCAAATCCGCCGTCCACTTCCTCGGGCGTCGCTTTGCCAGTCCCAAGAAGGTCATTTAGAAGAACCCAGCGCCCTCGATTCCAAGCTAGATAGTCCCGGGTACCAGACACGGCGAACAGCATCAACAAGACGAGCGTGATCAGCGAGACAGCCACGTGAAGACGCGGCAGTCTTTCCATCACCGGCGGCCTCAATCCAGCAATTCCAACCATCAACAAGGGCAATGCAGGAATGTAATAGCGATCCAATCCGCCGAGGACGAAGATTGGAAACAAATACGTTAATGCGCAAACCAGAAACAACGCGCCCGGTGTTTGTTCTAAATGATCTTTGAATGAACCATTGCTGTTCCAGAACCTCATTGCGAGTGCAACCGCGCCGCCCAGCAGTGTCGCGCCGCCCAACACGGAGATCACCGTAATGGCCAGCCAAAAACTCCTTCCGAGCGTCGGGACGTCTGACGAGATCACATCGTACGCTCCGCGGAGCGTCAGCGGGCCGATGCCCTGTTCCAGAAGAATGTTGCCCGTCATCGGCATCATTAGTTTCGACAACGGTAGAGCAATCGCGCAGAGCAGAACAAAAAGAATCCCGGTGCCTACCGCAGGAAGGGTAAGGCCCGAGTTCTTCTGCGCTGGAAGCATCTTTGGAAGCGCAAGGATTATCACGGGTAATAAGAACCACCCCAGATAAAGCGTCGCGATTCCAATGTGCGTCGCGAGACTGGGGAGAAGGTTCGGCGGATCCAACAGCGTCGAAAATAAACCCGTGGTGTTTTCGAAATAATAGCGAGACAACCTGCCGGTCGCTTCGAGCCAGTGTTGGAAGATCAGCAGGGTGCCAACGCAAAGCGCGAAAGGGATTATGGCCCGGGGTAGTGACCGATGATTTACCCCTCGCATCAGGAGAAGAAACAGGGCGAACCCAAGCGGCAGACCGAGACCCAATTGCCGACACAACGTCGCCGCGAGGGCGAATATCGTGCCGATAATGAAACAAAGCGTCGAATCCGTTTTGATGTCTCGAAAAAAGAAAACGACCGCAGCCATGGACAGTGCGGAGAAAGTCACGTCTGTCATGAATGTCGCGGATAGCGCGTAGTGGATCGGATTGAATCCCAACGCCAGCGCTGCGGTCGTGGCCATCAGCCGAGAAGGATTCACATAACGAACGGCGCGATACGTAAGCAACATGCCGCACAACGATGAGACCAAAGTCGAAACCCGCAGCGCATTGAAAGAAAACCCAGCAGGCAGAGAAAACAACGCTCCCCAAACGGTTTGAGTTATCAATGTCACCACGGTCCACTCGGTTGGACGGAATGTGCCAGTCTCGATCAGACGTTTGACCGCCAATCCATACGACCAATCGTCGTTGAGCGGAAAGTCACCGATTGGATTCACAAGGAACAGGCTCGCTGCCCAAATCAAAACCAGCATGACCACGTCCGATTTGGCGCCGTCAAGAGCCTTCGTCGATAAAGCTGTATCGGCGTAGGCTGTTGGATCCCAAAGCCCCTCAGAGGGAGAAAGTGCGGGAGACCCTTGCTCGCCCTTTGATTTCATTTCCCAGTCCTTGGCATCCGTCCGCTAAATTCAATTGAGGAAACCACCACCACAACCACGCTGCTCAGCTCGTAACTGGTTAGCGGGTTGACGACGCGGATCCAAAGTTTTGGCTTGTACTTTTTTCGCGAGTCTGCCATAACTGTCGCGTGCCGGAGCGCACGGCCTCTCGCTCGAGCGATGACGCGCAGCGTGAATTGGAGCGACTGCGGCGTGAGATCGAGCAGTCCCGCCGAGAATCTGAACGACTCCGTGAGGACAACGCGCGGCTGGAGCGAGAGCGCGAGCAATTGCAGCACGATCGTGACCAGCTGCAGCAGGAGCGGGAGCGGCTGGAACGCGATCGGATCGGCTGCGGCGGGACATCGAGCGCTTGACGCGCGCGCCGGAGGCGGCGCGGCGCGCCGGCAAGCGTCAGGCGGCCCCGTTTTCGAAAGGCGCGCCGGCGCCGCAGCCGCGGCGGCCGGGACGTCGCGCCGGGCGCCGACACGGGCGACATGCTCACCGACAGCCGCCAGCCGCGATTGACCAACGGATCGACGTGCCCCTCCCTGATGAGTGCCTGCATTGCGGCGGCGGGCTGACCGAGACGCGCATCGCCACCTAGATTCAAGAGGATCTGCCGGTCGTGCGGCCGCATGTGCGTCGCTTCGATGTGCATGTGGGCCGATGTGGCGACTGTGGTCGACGCGTGCAGGGGCGCCACCCGTTGCAAACGTCGGAGGCGCTCGGGGCGGCGAGCACCCATCTCGGGCCGCACGCGGTCGCGTTGATCGTGCTGCTCAATAAACGCCTCGGCCTCTCGCACGGCAAGATCGCTGCGCTGTTGCGCGACTGGTTCGGGTTGCACGTCCGGCCCAGTGGCGTCACCCACGCGCTCCATCGGGCCGCGCGCCAGGCGGCGCCGACCTATGCGGCGTTGCGCGAACAGATCCGCCGCAGTCCGGTCGTCAGTCCGGATGAAACCAGTTCGAAAGTGGGTGGGCGGCTCTGGTGGTTGTGGGTGTTTGCGACCGCGCGCACCGTCGTCTACGCCATTCAAGACGGGCGCGGGTTTGACGAAGCGGCGGCGGTGCTCGGCGCCGAGTTCGACGGCGTCCTCGTCCGCGACGGCTGGGCGCCGTATCGCCAGTTCGATCAGGCGGCGCATCAGACATGTCTCGCGCATCTGGGGACGCGCTCGATGTTCGCGATCGTGTCGCGGCCGGTGAGATCTCGGCACACGGCGCCGCGGTCGCACGCGGGCATCTGATGTCGCGGCTGCTGGACCTCCTCGCGGCTCCCGGCACCGTGCCGGACTGCCCACGCCTCGCGGCGCATCTCACGACGGAGCTCCCGGCCGTCTTCGGCTTTCTCTTCGATGTCACGCTCGACACCACGAATTGGCGAGCCGAGCAGGCGCTGCGTCCGGCCGTCGTCAATCGCAACGTTTCTGGTGGGAATCGGTCCGAGCGGGGGGCAGAGACGCAAGAGATTCTCAGCAGCATCGTGTCTGGCGCTCTCATGCCATAGCTTCTTCCGAAGATGCACGAGAGGTACTTCTTCGTGGCGGACATCATGACGCTTACCCTCGCGTTCGTCGACCCTCGCCTGTGGGTCACTGTCCCGTTATTTCAAGTGGGCTCGCTGCTGTCATATTTACCCTATTTCGGTCTGTCTGTGCGCGCGCCGGTATATGCGCTTCTGCCCGTCACTTTTGGTGTTAGCATCTTGGCCCTCGAATATGTGCGGGCCCACGTCCGAAGCAGTGTCAGCATCCGAGATATTGTCCTCAGCGGCGCAAGAGCTTTCGTAATGCAACGTTGAGCTTGGGTCGCGCCGTAGAGGTACACACGCGTCAAAGGCGGGGCTCACGGCGGTTCCGATGAACCTCAGCCGTGGGAGCCACTCGTGTCAATTGATCGGGACGCGCCGCGACGTTTCGGCCGCGAAGCGCGATCAGAGTCATGAGGTCGACAACCAACCCGCCAGACGAACGGGGCAGGATGGCGGCCCGCGGAGGACTTGGCTGACGGTTTGCTCACGTCGGGGGCGGGGGCAGTTCCGCGGTTCGCTACATGAGGCAATTCACGCAACGCTCGGCGGGGGGGAGCAGGGAGGAGCAGTCGGCGCCCCCCGACCGCGCGCGCCGCGTCCCTGATTCAGTCGCGCCTGATACAGCGACACACGAGTTCGGAGGCCCGGATTTCGAAGCTCTGGCGGATCCGGCGCGTCCGAAGTCGGCGCCGCTCTTTCGCGATCCCTTGTACGTCGGTCGGCCCAACCTCGGTAATCGGGAGCGACTGCTCGCGCGCATCACTGACATTCTCGATCGGCGCTGGTTCACGAACAATGGAGAGTATGTTCAGGAGTTCGAGAGACGCATCGCGGATTTTCTCGAGGTCGAGCACTGCGTCGCGATGTGCAATGGCACCTCGCGCTCGAGATTGCGATACGAGCCGCGGGTCTGACGGGCGAAGTTCTCGTTCCTTCATTTACGTTCATCGCCACCGCACATGCTCTTCAGTGGCAGCAGATCACGCCGTCGTTCTGCGACGTGGATCTGAACACCCACACGCTGGACGCCACACGCCTCGAGCGGATGATAACGCCGCGCACGACTGGCATTGTGGCTGTGCACCTGTGGGGTCGGCCCTGCGATGTCGATGCCCTGAGCGATGTCGCACGGCGGCACAATCTGGTGCTCTTGTTCGACGCCGCGCACGCACTCGGTTGTTCCTATAAAGGACGGATGATCGGCGGCTTCGGGGATGCTGAAATCCTCAGCTTCCACGCCACGAAATTCTTCAACACGTTCGAAGGCGGCGCCGTGGTCACGAACAACGGCGATCTGGCCGCCAAGATGCGGCTGATGAGGAATTTCGGATTCTCTGGATACGACACCGTCATCCACGTCGGGACGAACGGCAAGATGACCGAAATAGCTGCGGCCATGGGATTGACGTCGCTGGAGAGTTACGAGGAGTTCGTCGCAGTCAACTACCGAAACTACAAGCACTATCAGAACGGACTCGATGGTATTCCCGGCGTCTCGCTCGTCAGATATGACGAGACGGAACGCTGCAACTACCAATATATTGTCGTCCGGCTGGACGAGGCTGCCGCGGGAATCAGCCGTGACGCCGTGATGAGCCTCTTGAACTCGCACAACGTGATGGCGCGGCGCTACTTCTATCCCGGCTGTCACCAGATGGAGCCCTACCGGTCCTTCTTTCCGCACGCGGGACTACTTCTCCCGCAGACAGATCACCTATGTCGGGAAGTCATGACACTGCCGACCGGCCAGGCTGTTTCGGAACGCGAGATAGAGGCGATATGTCAGCTGGTGCGAGTGGCGGTCACGTCCCAGGCTTGTTGTCTCCCGTGACAACCCACGCTCCGCCGCGACGCCCCGGCGATCCTGAATCTCTGGGCGCAAGCGCGTTGCGAACGCACGGCGTAGAACAGTCCGCCAGGCAGACGGCTATTGCACCACGCTCGCATGATGATTCGGACCGTCCCCATGTGATCGACGAAGGGCGCCTATGATGAGTTCCATCCCCGAGCTCGACATTTCTATAGTCGTTCCGGTTTATTTCAACGAGGGCTCGCTCGCTCCCACCCTCTCGTCCATCAAGACAGACTTCATCGCCGGTCGCCCGGGACTCACGTGGGAGGTCATCTTTGTAGACGATGGTTCGGGGGATGGCTCACTCGATGAATTGCAGCGACTGCGTGGACAGAACCCTACGACGGTGCGGATCGTCAAGCTGACGCGCAATTTCGGTCAGGTCAATGCGCTCCTGGCTGGGTTCAGCCTTGCTCGAGGGGCTTGCGCCGTCGCAATTTCCGCCGACGGTCAGGACCCGCCAGCCCTGATCAACGAGATGTTCGACGCGTACTCGCGTGATGAAGCAGAGATCGTCGCATGCGCGCGCCATGGACGCGACGAGTCGCTGTACCGGATCTGGACATCGCGAGTATTCTACCGGCTGATACGATGGTTGAGTTTCCCCAATATGCCCCAGGAGGGCTTCGATTTCGCGTTGGTGGGTCGTCGTCCACTCGCAGCGCTCTTGCGGAATCCCGACGCGAGCCCGTTTTTTCAAGGGCAGCTCTTGTGGACCGGATATCCGATCAAGTTCATCCAGTATCGCCGTGAAGCCCGGCGCATGGGCAAGTCTCGATGGACGTTCGGAAAAAAATTGACGTTCTTGATAGATGGCGTCATGGGGTACTCGTTCTTCCCGATCCGTCTGATCTCATTCACCGGCCTTGTAGCAGCACTCTTGGGATTTCTGTATGCCCTGGTTATTTTCGTGAACAAGTTGGTCTTCGGGAACCCGGTACAAGGTTGGACGCCGCTGATGATTGCCGTCTTGGTCATCGGCGGATTTCAGATGCTGATGCTTGGTGTGGTCGGTGAGTACGTCTGGCGAACGCTTGCGCAGGTACGGAATCGGGATCGATACCTGATCGACGCCGTCTACGAGGTTGAGGGTGCCGCGGCCGGCCAGCACGAGCGACGTGGGCTCGAGCGAGTTGCTGTGTAACAGGTCGGGGCGACAAACCGTTCTGCGCGCCGGAACGAGAACTTTGTACTAGTGACCCGCAAGCGATGACGCCTCGAACCCTCCCTAGCAGGTCGCCCAGGCGCGCTCCCTACCGCAGGCGGCTAGCTGTTCATGTCCACGCTTCGCTCATCCCGCGATCGCGAGCTTCCGACGTGGTCGTGAAGGTCTCTGATGCACAATCTTCAGGGTATCGAGCCACGCGATCCGATTTCGCGATGTACTGGCCGCGGGCGTCGTAGGCGGTCTTGCGTAGATCCGCCTCGAGCCTGAGGATTGTCTCACTCGGCCGGTCGCCCTGTCTGCGCGCGGGCGAGCCGCGATACGTCGTCCATGCCTTACAATCGCGAGTGACGAGGGACCCGGCGGCGACCACGGCCCCTTCTCCGATCGTGACTCCGGGTAGGATTACGGAATTTGCTCCGATTAGCGCGTGTTTCCGGATTCGCACAAATGATCGGATTGGTTCGCGAAACGGCGCCGGCACCGTGGGGTTCGTCATGCAGGCACCCGAGTAGTCCTCGTTTCCTGTGTAGATTCGGACGCCGCCGGACACGCCGGAGAAGTCCTCCATGATGAACTCTCCGCCGCCGGCGATCGACGTGAACGCGCCGATGTGGACGAAGTCACCGATCCGCGTTCGCTCCCCCCCGATCAACAGCACGAAATCGTCGATGATGACAGCGTTCCCGATGACGATCTTGTCAGGAGAGGCGATTTTCGCCTGTGGCCAGATGATCACGTCCTGCCCGATGGAAGCGAATGTCATGCGCAGCACCCCTCCGGCGTCTGACCCGAACAAACCGAGCGCCTCTCGTGCGCATCGGAGATTTCTTCGCGGTCAGATGAGGTAGGCAAATGGACGTCAATAACGTGCTCGAGCGGATGATCTATCCCGTGGTCGACGAGACGCGGCACACTATCACGAGACGCGCCGAAGAGATGAGGAAGTCTCCGGAAACGCCTTTGTTCGGTAAGGGTGCCGTGCTCGACTCGCTCGGTCTGGTCAACTTTCTCCTGGCAGTCGAAGAACGGATCGAGTCGGAGGCCGGAGCGGTTCTGACGCTCGCCAGCGAAACCGCCATGTCGCGCAACGCCAGCCCGTTCCGGACGCTGGGGACCTTGGCGGAATACGTCCGGGACCTGCTCGATGAGCCAAACCGAACGTGACGCGCCGGTCACGCTGATCACGGGGACGCGGAAAGGCATCGGCCGCGTCTTGGTGGAACATTACGTGCGCGCGGGTCATCGGGTCGTGGGCTGCAGCAGGAGTGAGCCGGAGTGGCGGCTCGCCGGCTATCGCCACTTCCTCGCCGATGTCGGCGAGGAAGTGGAGGTCGAGCGGCTCTTCGTGGATCTTCGCAAGGACTACGGCCGTCTCGATCACCTCATCAACAATGCCGGGATCGCCGCGATGAATCACGCTCTCCTCACTCCGGCCTCGACCGTGGAGCGCGTGTTCCGGACGAACGTGCTGGGGACCTTCCTGTTCTGCCGGGAAGCCGCTCGTCTCATGCAGCGGCGATCCTACGGGCGGATCGTCAATTTTGCGAGCGTCGCGACGCCCCTCAAGCTCGAGGGCGAGGCCGTCTACGCGGCCTCGAAGGCGGCCGTGATGTCGCTGACGGAGGTGCTTGCGCGGGAACTCGCGCCATGGGGCATAACCGTGAACGCCGTCGGGCCCACCCCGATCGACACCGATCTGATCCGAGCCGTGCCCGAAGAGAAGATCCAGGCTCTTATCGCCCGCCAGGCGATTCGCCGCCGCGGGACGTTCGCGGACGTGCTCAACGCGGTGGACTTCTTCATCCGCGAAGAGAGCGGCTTTGTCACCGGCCAGACGCTGTTTCTCGGAGGGGTATGACGGCAGCTGCGTTCCTCCTGGACATTTTCCGGTCAAATCACACGCAGGAGGCGATCGCGTGGGATGGCCGACTGTATTCGTACGGCTGGCTCGATCAGACGATACTGACATGGCGGGACCGGCTCGAGCGGGAAGATGTGCCTCGCGGCGCGGTCGTCTCGCTGGAGGCGGATTTCTCACCCACCGCAATCGCTCTATTCCTGGCGCTAATCGAGCGCGATTGCGTCCTCGTTCCGATGACCGACTCGGTCCAGAGCAAAAAGGCGGAATTCCGCGAGATCGCGGAAGTCGAGCGAATCATTTCCATCGATCGTTTTGACCAGGCCTGCTTCTCGACCTCTGGCCGTTCGGCGCGGCATGCGCACCTTTTGAAGCTGAAGTCGATCGGCCACGCCGGCCTGGTGCTGTTCTCCTCGGGATCCACGGGGAAGAACAAGGCGGCGCTTCACGACCTGGTGCCCCTCCTGGAAAAATTCAAGGTCCCGCGCCAGTCCAAGCGGACCATCACGTTCCTACTGTTTGACCACATCGGCGGGATCAATACGATGCTCTACACGCTGTCGAACGCCGGGTTGCTCATCACGCTGCGCGACCGCGCCCCTGACGCCGTCGCCTGCGCGATCGAGAAGTTCGGCGCTGAAATCCTGCCCACCTCCCCGACGTTCATCAATCTTCTCGTCCTGAGTGAAGCTTACAAGCGATACGATCTGTCGAGCCTGAAGCTCGTCACCTACGGCACCGAGGTCATGGCCGAGAGTACGTTGCACAGGTTCCACGCGCTGTTTCCGAACGTTCGCCTGCAGCAGACATATGGTCTGTCGGAGCTCGGGATCCTGCGTTCCAAATCCATGTCCTCGGGCTCACTCTGGGTCAAGGTGGGGGGCGAGGGGTTCGAAACCCGAATCGTCGATGGCCTGCTCGAGATCAAAGCGGCTTCGGCGATGCTGGGCTACCTCAACGCGCCGAGCCCGTTCACCGAGGATGGCTGGTTCCGAACGGGCGACGCCGTCGAAGCGGATGGGGAGTGGATTCGGATTCTCGGCCGCCGGTCAGAGGTCATCAACGTGGGCGGGGAGAAGGTATATCCCGCCGAAGTGGAGAGCGTCGTTCAGCAGATGGACGGAGTGGAAGACGTCTCGGTGTCGGGCGCACCAAACCCGGTTATAGGCCAGATCGTGACCGCCCGGGTCAAGCTGGCGCGGCCCGAATCGCTCCCCGACTTCCGTACTCGGATGCGGCTCTTCTGCAGAGAGAAGCTGCCGGAGTTCAAGGTGCCGCAGAAGGTGATTCTCGTGGACGGCCCTGTGCACGGGGACCGTTTCAAGAAGATCAGAAGGGACGAAGGCTGATGCGCTCGTCTAACGAACCAACAGGAAGACGCGGGGCTCATGCTCTTCATGTTCGTCATGCTTCGCGGTGCTCGCAACCACGGCTATCTGTCTCTGATTATTGATGCAGAGGGCCTCTGACAGCTCGAGGCCGGGAGGAGCGATGACACAGAAGGCGTTGAGATCCTGCATGCCGGTGAGGCGCGTCCACAAGCAAGGCCTCGCGTGCTAGTGGCATTGGTCGAGGTGCTGCAACCTGTCCCTGTTGATGTCGAACGTTCTGCTGTCTGCGCCTCCGGGAAGCATGCCGAGGTCCTGCATCAGGTTCTCTGGTATTGACGGTGAGCGATTCCCGTACGCCCGACACGGACAGAGGCGGCCTCGCCATCAGGCAGCTTCTCAAACAGCCCGGTCACCAGGTGACGGACCACTCGCTGGTGAAAGACGAACCGGCGCAGGTGGCCGCCCAGGCCGTCGATCGCTTCGTAGGTGCCGTCGCGGGAGGTGGATGCCGGTGCCCCCGGTCGTGATGATCACCTGGGTGCGCACGTCGGCCCGCTGCGCGCGCACCTGGAACATCCGCGGACGACCGCGACAGACCCGGTACTGCACACGGAGGAACTCGCAATGACGGTGATGCCACGACGGGCTATCAACCTTTTCATCACACTGAGCCTGTTGCTCGGCCCGCGGGCCGCGCTTGCCCAAGGGACCCAGCTCTGGCAGCAGAACCTCAACGGCACCCTTCTTCCCTTTAACCAGGCGAATTCGGTGGCGGTGGACACCGACGGGAACGTGCTCGCCGCCGGCGTCACTGAGAATGCCGGCACCAGGTTTGACTTCACGGTCGCGAAGTTCGCCGCCGACGGGACGCGGCTCTGGCGGCGGACCCTCAACGGCACCTTCGGGCTCAATGATCAGGCGTTGTCGGTGGCGGTGGACACCGACGGGAACGTGCTCGCCGCCGGCCTCACCGACAATACCGGTACCGGTTGGGACTTCACGGTCGCGAAGTTCGCCCCTGGCGGGACCCTCCTCTGGCGGCGGACCCTCAACGGCACCGCCAACCGCGATGACGTGGCGGAGTCGGTGGCGGTGGACGCGCACGGCAACGTCCTCGCCGCCGGCTATACCCTGAATACCGGCACCGGCCAGGACTTCACGGTCGCGAAATTCGCCCCCGACGGGACCCCGCTCTGGCAGCAGACCTTCAGCGGCACCGCCAACGTTGATGACGCGGCGTCGTCGGTGGCGGTGGACACCGACGGGAACGTGCTCGCCGCCGGCGTCACCCGGAATACCGGCAGCGGATCGGACTTCACGGTCGCGAAGTGTGCCCCCGACGGGACCCTGCTCTGGCGGCAGACGCTCAACGGCACCGCCAATGGTCGTGACGAGGCGTATTCGGTGGCCGTGGGCACCGACGGGAACGTGCTCGCCGCCGGCTTCACCGAGAACAGCTTCAGAGGCCGGGACTTCACGGTCGCGAGGTTCGCCCCTGGCGGGACCCCGCTCTGGCAACAGACCCTCAACGGCACCGCCAACGTTGACGACGCGGCGGTGGCGGTGGCCGTGGACACCGAAGGGAACGTGTTCGCCGCCGGCATCACCGAGAATACCGGCACCGGCCGGGACTTCACGGTGGTGAAGTTCGCCCGCGACGGGACCCTCTGGCAGCAGACCATCAATGGCACCGCCAATAGTGCTGACGAGGCGTGGTCGGTGGCGGTGGACACGCAGGGCAACGTCCTCGCCGCCGGCTACACCGTGAATACCGGCACCGACCAGGACTTCACAGTCGCGAAGTTCGCCCCCGACGGGACCCTATTCTGGCAGCAGTCCATCAACGGCATTGACATTGGCGGTGACTACGCACTTTCGGTGGTGGCGGACACGCAAGGCAACGTGCTCGCCGCCGGCGCCACCCGGAATCGAAGCGACGGCTGGGACTTCACGGTGGCGAAATTCGCCGGCGTGGACGACACGCCGTGGACCGTCTGCGCGCCGGAAGGGGGCGTGTGCGCCTTCACCGGTACGACCGCCGTGCGCTACGGGGCGAACGGCGCGTTCGTCTTCAAGACCGTGACGGATGGCACGGTCTGTACCAACGCCGTGTTCGGCGACCCGATTTTCGGGATCGTCAAGGAATGCTCCATCAGAAGCACACCTCCTGTGACCAACTGGACGCTCTGCGCGCCGGAAGGCGGCGTGTGTGCCTTCACCGGCACGATGAAGGTGCGCTACGGCGCCAACGGTTCGTTCGTCTTCAAGACGTTGACCGACGGCACCGCCTGTACCAACGCGGCGTTCGGTGATCCCATCTTTGGCACCGTCAAGCAGTGCGATATCCCGAGCACGCCGGGGTGGACGTTCTGCGCGCCGGAGGGCGGCGTGTGCGCCTTTTCCGGCACCCAACAGGTCCGCTATGGTGCGAACGATACGTTCGTGGTCAGAACCCTCACCGGAGGCACACCCTGTACCAATCAAGTATTTGGTGATCCGATCGTTGGCACAGTCAAACATTGCGATATCAACGCGACGGTGTCCCCGTCCGGTGTCGGTCCGCAGGCGGCGATTACATGTCCGGCCGGCGCGTTCCTCATTGCCCCGAACCATCCCGGCGACTTCATCCCGTCGATTATCAACTCGCATCCTCCCGGCACCACGTTCTGTCTGCAAGCCGGCGTGCATGCGCTCAACCGCTCCATCACCCCACGGACCGGGGATACCTACGTCGGTGAATATGGCGCGATCCTGGACGGCACTGGCTGGACGACAACGGACGACACGCAGGCCGCGTTCCGGGTGTACGACGATCCAAACGACCCGAACGATCCGAGCGCAGACGTTGACTCGGTGACCATCCGGAATCTCGTGATCCGCAACATGCCCCAATGGGGCATCCATGGGTTCCGGCTGGCCGATCACTGGACGATCGAATACAACGAGATTGCTTCCAACAGATGGGGCCTCCTCTTCGGGCCGGATTTCACCATCAGGAACAATTACATCCACCACAACGTGGGCCCCAACCCGTCATCCCCGAATCCGGCCGAGCGGGGCGGCGGCTACCTGGGCGAGCACGCCAGTAACACGACATTCGACGGCAACGAGATCGCCTATAACGGCCGGGAACAGAAGGTGGGCAACGCGTCTGCGAACGTGACGTTCCGCAACAATTTCGTCCATCACAACGTGGGCGACGGTATCTGGTTCGACTTCAACAATACGAACGCGCTCATCGAAGGCAACCGCGTGGAGGATAACGGACGCGGCGGGATTGCCTTCGAGGCCAGCAACGGCGCCACCATCCGGAACAACACCCTCCGCCGCAACGCGGCAGACGCGGTGTTGATCTCCATGTCCCAGAACGCCGCAGATCTCCAACAACGTGCTCGAAGCGAACGTCGGAGGGATCCAATATTTCCTCAACTGCGCCGCGCTGGCCGAAGGGTTCGAAGTTCAGAATAATGCGGCGCACGACAACACGGTGGTCATCGGCACGCAGGCCAACACGTACGCGAACGGCTTCAGCTACACCTTCTCCTTGTGCACCGCAGCACAGGTTTCGCCGTATCTGAATGGTTCGAAGAACCTGACCTTCTCCGGCAACACCTACCGCGTGCCGTCACTCTCCGAGAAGTATCTTATTTGGCCCAGCTATACGGATTGGGATGCGTGGCAGGCAGTGGGGCACGATCTCGACGGCAGCATATCCGAGTAGCGGCTGAAGCGGGGCCTCTCTGACGGCGCGTCCGCCGCACTCGGGCAGACGCGCCGTGACCCGGTTAATGGTCTTTGTAAACGGAGGTGTCGCCGTCCGGTCGGTGCAGTTCCTCCTGGTCCTCCGCGGAGAGTGATGTCGCTTTCGGCCGACCACTCGTGGGCTCACTGCGCGCAGTGCACCGTCACGACCGTGTGACTCGTCAGAAACAGTCTTCAGTGGCAACGGGTCGATTTCCTCAATCGAACCGTTATGGTCGGCGCGAGCAAGACCGAGGCTGGATCGGGCCGCGTGATTCCGCTGAACGAACGCGCCCCCATGACGTTACAGACGTGGGCGACGAATTTCTCGGCACGGGAGCCGGAGCACTCTGTGTTTCCGTCCGAGCATTACGGACTTGCGGGAAATGATCGGACCGTGACCGGCTGCGGCCGGATCTGCTTCCGTGGCCGCAAGGGAACTCAGCCATGTGCGCGGCCAAAGCGTCGGGGTGACGCAGGTCGGGGAGCACATCTGGCTCGCACCTTCCTGCACCACGATTTGGGCTACTTTGATGATGAGACGTGTCGGCTAGAGCCGATCGAGAATCCGTTCGGACCGAAACTGTTACCCATCCGCTCGGAATAAACTGCCACCCATCTGACCAGAAAGTGACCTGTAAAGACTGGCGCGCCCTGCAGGACTCGAACCTGCGACCTCCTGGTTCGTAGCCAGACGCTCTATCCAGCTGAGCTAAGGGCGCGAAGCGGGAAACGAGAGACTCTAATGCAGTACATCCGCCCTGCCGCGCCGGGCGGCGGGCGCACAAACATCAACTATATCACCGCGTTTCCAGTCCCCTCATAGGGAAGGCATCAAGCCGGATCTGGCGCCGTTCTTGATCTGATTCGCCGTCGATGCCGCCCGACGCCCCGCGGCCGCACCATCCGCCGTTTTCACAACGGAAGCAGAGCGTGTGTCCGCGCTGCGACCATGCGGATATCGAGGCGCTGCCGCCGAACAACCCGGGCAGCGACCAGGAATGGTTCAGATGCGGTGCCTGCGATCACATGTGGTCGCAGCGGCGCGATCGCACCGAATAGGGACACGGCTCCGACGTGTGACGCCGCTATAATCGCGGCGATCCCACCAGCCATGAACGCCCGGAAGTCACGCGGTTTGAGAGACGTGTTGCTCGTTGCCGCATGCGCCGCGATCGGAGCCGACGCGCTGCTGAACGCGGCCGTCGAGGAGCTGCAATACGAGGGCCTCGTGGTCGTCGGGCCCGACGGAAATGGGTGGGTCTCTGCGAGGTTTCCCACGACGGTTGGCGGCGACGACGTCACCTACTACCTCGATGTGTGGATCGGCTGCGGCGGCGACCCCGCCATCGAGCTGGAGCAGGCGTGCCCGCCCCCGGTCAAGGCGCTGGGCGTGACCCTGAACGGCGAGGTGGTGTTCCGGAAGGTCTCGCTCTCGGCCGTCGAACGCACGGAAATTGTCCTCAACCTTGCCGGAACCAGCGACAACGAGATCACGGTGAGCGCCGAGGGCGACCGCGGCGCCGCCGCGCGATTTGCCGTCGTGTCAGCGCGGCGGGAATAACGGCGCGGACAGGCTCTCGGCGCAGGACAGGTCCTCCCCCAACCCGGTGACTGACTCTTGGCCACGCTGCGTAATTTCTCCAACCCTCATACCAGCCTCCACCCTGAGTCTCAGGCCTTTTCGATGAGCCGGGCCGGGCGCATCTGCCATTCTGTGCGGGAGCGAAGCGTGGCACATTTCCTGCCGGGACAGTGGAGTAAGCCGATACGACAAAAAGACGAGCCTCGATGACAGGTTTGTCAGGGCGAGGACCGCGGGGGTCGTCACGTCACCCGGGGCCACGGACAAAGCTGCGACCAGCGGCATGCGGGGTCTGATCGCCAGACGGCATGACATTCGCTGAAGTCGCCGGCTGTTCTCTGGTGTATTCGCAAGAAGCGCCGCTTTCGCGATGCAGGAGTGTGAAGGCGGCCGCGCGCGGCAGGGACGCCGACACCATCGCATCTCGGTAGGGCACAGGGACGATCAACGTGGAACCACGCGGCGCCGTCGAGTGGCGATCGACATCGCTGGACAAGGGGGAAGGTAAGGTCTGTGAAGAGATTTGATTTTCGTGCGGCATCCATCGTGTTGTTGCTGGGCACATGCTTTAGCCTGGTCACGTATTCAGCACCGGCCCCCCTCCCGCAGGGCAATAACGGCATTGCGGCATCGTATCCAAATGATGCCGGCATCTCGGCGAACCCGGCTGTTCTGTTTGCGGATGGATTCGAAAGCTACACGTCAGCGAGTCAACTCACCAGTTCCGGAAATTACAACGGCTATTACCAGGGTTCAAACATCGCGTTTGACACTTCCACCTTCTTCGGCGGCGCAAAAGCTCTGAGGATGAGAATGCCCGCCACTGGCAGCGAAGTGGCCAACGCCGTTGTCAAGAACATCTCTCCGACCCGAGACGTGATGTTCATGCGAGTGTACGCGCGTTATCAGAACAACTATGCGGGCATCAACTCCGCACATAACGGATTGCGCATGACGGGCGCTTATACCGGACCAGGCAGGAGACCGAACGGTCGTGATTTCTTCCTCGTCACGATTGAAGATTCCAGATGCTGCTCGGATCCGGAGCCTGGCTACACCCACGTCTATGTCTACCATCCAGAGCAGGATGATGTGTATGGAGAACATTGGTTCCCGGATGGATCAACCGCCAACGGATCGCAATCTTTCGGGCCGGATTTTGTCGCCAGGCCGAAAGTGGTTCCGGCCAGAGGGGTATGGATCTCCTATGAGCTGATGGTGCAGATGAACACCCCGGGCAGCAGGGATGGGCGCGTCGCGATCTGGCAGAACGGCAATCTGATCGCAGACTGGGTGAACCTGCGTTTCAGGGACGTATCAACGGTAAAGATCGATCAAATCCAGCTCGAAAATGGAGGGCAGGGATCGACTCAACAGAATGACAAGTGGTACGACAATCTCGTGGTCGCCACGTCGTACATCGGTCCCATGTCCACCGGGGTTTCGACGCCGGCGGCGCCAACCAATCTCCGAATCACCACCACCAACTGACATGAGTGGCGCTCCGGTTGGTCGGCACCGGTAACGCCTTCTGAATCTCGTCCCGTCCGACCCGCTTCCCGCCGTTTTCCGCCAGCAGGCAGTGCAGCTTGAACGGCTTGGCTGCAGCCGGACCAGACGGCCGTCCTTGTACAACCCGCCGGCCGCCGTATCGAGCTCGAAGATTCCGAAGCGGAGAATCTAGGACCCGGCGTCCGGCTGGGGCGAGGTAGGCATCCGCCGCCAGCCTGTCACCCCTCTGACCGGCGCATCGAACTGTCTAATGGCTCCAGAGACAGGGGTTAGCGCCTCACCACTTCATCCGGCGTTCTCAATGTTTGCTCATTCGTCATTTCCCCGACACGGCTGTATGTCAATGAAGAACGGCGGACGCTCCGCCGTTGGACAAGAGGTGCCTTATGACCGAACTCAGGAACCACGAAGGCGACATCGGGCTGGCGAGACAGCACCCGGTGTCAGTGCTGATTACCGCTCGCCGGGACCGCGCGATGACGATCGCCAACGCGATTGCGGACGAAGAGGTCGAGAACCTGGTCGTCCCTGAAGTGCAGGGGTTGAGCGGCGCCCAGCAGACCGCGCTGCTGCGGCTGATGGAGACCGGGGGGCGCCGGCGAATCATTGCCACCTCGTCGACATCCCTGTTCGAATGCGTGAAGAACGGGACGTTCCTCGGGTCGCTGTTCTACCGGTTGAACGTCATTCATATCGTCAGCGATTCATGCAGCGAGGGTCGCGGCACGTCGGCGAGACCTATAATCGCGGCGTGAGCGATCGCCCGGGTGGAAGTCCCGCCGCTGCCGAGCACAAGTCGCACGCCCCCAGGTCGGTGGCGTGCTACGTCTTGACCGTGAGCGACTCCCGCACACCGGAAACGGATACGGGCGGGCTCGAGATCCGGCAACTGCTCGAAGAAGCCGGCCACCAGGTGACGGGGCACAGCCTGGTGAGGGACGACCCCGCCCAGGTCGCCGCGCATGTCCGGGCGCAGCTCGCCGAGCCCGCGACGCAAGTCATCATCACCACTGGAGGAACCGGCATCACCTCGCGGGACGGCACCTACGAAGCCATCGACGGTCTGCTCGAAAAACGCCTCGACGGCTTCGGCGAGCTGTTCCGCATGCTCAGCTTCGCGGAGATCGGCCCTTCCGCGATGATGAGCCGCGCGACGGCGGGGACTGCCGGCCGCAAGGCGATTTTCGTCCTGCCCGGCTCGCCGAACGCGGTGAAGCTGGCGATGACCAGGTTGATCCTGCCGGAACTCGGACACGTCGCGCAGCAGTTAAGTCGATGACGACGAAGATGAGGCCGTTCGGCGAAACAATCTCGCTGGAAGAGGCCCGCCGCCGGATCGACGCGGCCGTACGTCCGATCGAGCGTGAGGACCGCGTCAGCCTCGCGGACGCCGATGGGCGGGTCCTGGCCACCAGCATCGTCGCCCCCGCGGACGTCCCGCCCTTCGCCCGCGCCGCCATGGACGGCTACGCTGTTCGTGCGGGCGACACTGCGGGCGCCGCCAGAAGCAATCCGCGGGTACTGAAGCGGGTTGCGACGTTATACACAGGAGAGGTTTCGCAGCGAGCGGTCGGCGCCGGCGAGTGCATCGAGATTGCCACCGGCGCGCCAATGCCCCCGGGGGCTGATGCCGTCGTCATCGTCGAAGACACCGACGGCGAATCGTCAGGCGCCGTCCAGGTCTTCGCGAGTGTCGGGCCGGGCCAGAACGTCGGCCGCCAGGGTGCGGATATCCGCGCCGGCCAGGTCGTGCTCGAGGCAGGCACCACGCTGACGCCGAGCCGGCTCGGGGCGATCGCCGCGCTGGGGCTGAACCAGGCGCCGGTGTTCGCCAGGCCCCGCGTCGCCATCCTGTCCACGGGCAACGAGATCGTCGATCCCGGCCGGCCGCTGGCGCCGGGTCAGATCTACGACGTCAACCGCTTTACGCTGGCTGCCGTTGTCTCTGAAAACGGCGGCGAGGCGGTGCCCTACCGCACCGCGAGCGACACGCTCGACGATCTGCAGCGAGCACTCGATGAGGCCGGGAAGGAAGACCTGCTCGTGTTTTCGGGCGGGAGCTCGGTAGGTGAACGCGACCTGATCCTCGACGTGCTGGCGGAGCGCGGAGAGGTGATCTTTCATGGCATCGCGGTGAAGCCGGGCAAGCCCACCGCGTTCGGGCGTGTGTCGGGCAAGCTGTTTTTCGGGATGCCGGGGTATCCGGCGTCGTGCCTGACGAATGCCTACGTCCTGCTCGCGCCTGTCATCCGACGAATGGCCCGGCTGGCGCCACGGCCGTCGCGCACGCTGACGCTCCCGTTGAGCGCCCGGGTCGCATCAGCGCCCGGCCGCCACCAGTTCTACACGGTGCGCGTCGTGAACGGCGAGGCCGTGCCGGCGTTCAAGTCGTCGGGCGACATCACCAGCATGTCGCAGGCTGACGGATATATAGAGATCGCCGCCGCCGAGAACTTCGTCGACAAGGGGACCCTGGTTGAGGTGACGTTGTTTTGACCGATTCACAGCGCAAGATCGCGGAATCGATTGGCATTCCCGAGGCGCGGCGCCACATCTTTCTCTGCTGCGACCAGACCAACCCGAAATGCTGCGACAAGGAGCGCGGGCTGGCGGCCTGGGACTTCCTGAAACGCCGCCTGAAGGAGCTCGGTCTTTCCGAGCACGGCGGCATCCTTCGCACCAAGGCCAACTGCCTGCGTATCTGCGAGGGCGGCCCGATCGCGCTTGTCTACCCGGAAGGCACCTGGTACCGGGAATGCGACCCGCCGGTGCTCGAAGCCATCATCCAGGAGCACCTGATCGGCGGGAATGTGTTAAAAACGCACGTAATCACTCAGTATCCGCTCGGGTCCTCGCTAGATCCCCGAAACCCGAATGATATAATTCACGGGTTTCACAACCCGTAAGTCTTCCGACTGTAATTGATCGCCATCTCCTCCGCCCGGTTCCGGGAAGGATCCGGCGGAGCAGGGTAGAAAAATGCCAGTGACCGACGTCGCCGAACAGGAAACCCCTACCAAATCGCGCACCGAGCGCATCGTCAACGATTTCGCCATCCAGGTCGCCACCGTCAACGGATCCGGCAGCCAGACCGCCAACATGGTGCTGCTGCGCTCGATCTTCCAGATGGGCGTGCCGGTCTCGGGCAAGAACATGTTCCCGTCGAACATCGCGGGCCTGCCCACCTGGTACACCATTCGCGCGAGCGCGAAGGGCTACATCAGCCGCAAGAAGGAAGTGGACTTCCTCGTGGCGATGAACGCGGAAACGGCCAAGGAAGACGTGCTCACGCTGCCGCCCGGCGCGGCGGCGGTGTATGACGAACCGCTCAAGCTCAACGAGCTGCGCAGCGACGTCGTTTTCTACCCCGTTCCGTTCGACAAGATCATCACGGCCATCACCACCGACGCGAAGCTCCGCCGCCTCGTGCGCAACATGATTTACGACGGCGTCCTCTCGAAGCTGCTCTCTGTCGACATGGGGCAGATGGAAAAAGCGCTCCGCAAGCAGCTGGGCAAGAAAGAGAAGGCGATCCAGCTGAACCTGGCCGCGCTGAAGGCCGGCTACGAGTACGCCGAGCAGCACCTGACAAAGCAGGACCCGTTCGTCGTCGAGCCGATGAACAAGACGCAGGGGATGATCCTGATCGAGGGGAACGCCGCGGCGGCAATCGGCTGCATGATGGCGGGCGTCACCTTCGTCGGCTGGTACCCGATCACGCCGTCCTCGTCGCTCTGCGAATCGCTGATCGACTACCTGAAGAAGTACCGGAAGGATCCGGAGACGGGCAAGGCCACCTACGCCGTCATCCAGGCGGAGGACGAGATTGCCGCGCTCGGTATGGTGATCGGCGCCGGATGGATGGGCGCGCGGTCCATGACGTCGACGGCGGGTCCCGGGATATCGCTGATGGGCGAGTTCACTGGCCTTGGCTACTACGCGGAAGTGCCGGCGGTGATTTTCGATGTGCAGCGCGTCGGCCCCTCGACGGGTCTGCCGACCCGGACCGCGCAGCAGGACATCCTCACCACCGCTGTCCTTTCACACGGCGACACCAAGCACCCGATGCTCATCCCCGCGTCGGTGAACGAGTGTTACACCATGGCGATGGACTCGTTCGATCTCGCGGAACGGCTGCAGACGCCGGTCTTCGTCATGTCGGATCTCGACCTCGGCATGAACAACTGGATGTCGCAGCCCTTCGAGTACACGGACCGGCCGCTCGACCGCGGCAAGCGCCTCGACGCCGACACGCTCAAGAAAATCGGCGAGTGGGGCCGCTACAAGGATGTGGACGGCGACGGCATCCCGTACCGCTCGGTGCCGGGCGACGGCATGCCGGCGTACTTCACGCGCGGATCGGGCCACAACGAAAAGGCGCAGTACAGCGAACGCGCCGACGACTACGCCAACAACCTCGATCGGCTGGCGCGCAAGTTCGATACGGCCCGCACGCTGGTGCCGAAGCCAGAGGTCGAGACCAACGCCAAGGCGAAGATCGGGCTGATTGCTTACGGGACGACGCACTGGGCGATGATCGAGGCGCGGGACCAGCTGAAGAACGAGGTGGGAATCGAGACGTCGTACCTGCGGCTTCGCGCGTACCCGTTCACGAAGGAAATCTTCGACTTCATCGACAATCACGACCGCATCTATCTCGTCGAGCAGAACCGCGACGCGCAGATGCTGTCGCTGCTGAAGATGGAGTGCACGCCGGCACAGTTCAACAAGTTGCGCAGCATCCTTCACTACGTCGGGTTACCGATTGACGGCCGCTCGGTATCGGCCGAATTGGTGAAAAAGGAACAGGAATAGAGATGTCGACGACACCAGCACAGCCGCAACCGCCTGCCGCACCGGGCAAGAAGGTCAACCGCATCAACCTCGAGCCGGCGGCGTATCGCGGCGGCAAGACGACGCTTTGCGCGGGATGCGGACACAACGCCATCACCGAGCGCATCATCGACTCGTTCTACGAGCTGGGTATCGATCCCACTCAGGTGATCAAGCTCTCGGGGATCGGCTGCTCGAGCAAGGCGCCGGCCTATTTCCTGAACAGCGCCCACGGCTTCAACTCCGTCCACGGCCGGATGCCGTCGGTCGGCACCGGCGCCGTGATCGCCAACCGGAAGATGATTGCCATCGGCATCAGCGGCGACGGCGATACTGGCGCCATCGGCATCGGCCAGTTCGTGCACCTCATGCGCCGGAACCTGCCGATCGTCTACATCATCGAAGACAACGGCTGCTACGGGCTCACCAAGGGACAGTTCTCGCCCACCGCCGATGTCGGCTCGACGCTCAAGTCCGGCGTGATCAACGACCTGCCGCCGATCGACACCTGCGCGCTGGCGATCGAGCTGGGCGCCTCGTTCGTCGCCCGGTCGTTCTCGGGCGACCCGAAGCAGCTGAAGGCGATTCTCAAGGCGGCCATCAGCCACCGCGGGACCTGCATGATCGACGTGATCTCACCCTGCGTGACCTTCAACGACCACGACGGGTCCACCAAGAGCTATTCCTACGTGAAGGATCACGACGAGGCGCTGAGTGAGGTGAGCTTTGTCCCCTTCTTCGAGGACATCAACGTCGAGTATGATTCCGGCACCACGACGGCGGTGACCCTGCACAACGGCTCGCGGATCCTCCTCAGCAAGCTCGCTGAGGACTACCATCCGACTGACAAGATGAGCGCCATGCGGCTGCTTCACGAGTATGCCGCCCGCGGCGAGTACGCCACGGGGATCATCTACGTCGAGCCCGACAAACAGGATTTCGTGGAACTGCTCGGCATGGTGGACGAGCCGCTCGCGACGCTGCCGGAGTCGAAGACGCGCCCCGGCAAGGCGGCGCTCGACGAGCTCATGGAAAGCTTTCGGTAATTCCCAACGCCCAATCACCAACTCCCAATCGGGGGTTGCGCAGTTGGGAGTCGGGAGTTGGGGGTTGGGAGTTGGGTCAGTATCTTCCAGTCGTCGTTTATCTGGTCGTGATCGTGGCGTTTGCCGTCGTGTCGCTTGGATTGGCGCGCCTGCTCAGCCCCAACCGTCCCACGGCCACCAAGCTGGAAACATATGAGTGCGGCTCGGAGCCGTTCGGCGACGCCTGGGTGCAGTTCCCGGTCGGCTTCTATCTCGTCGCTCTCCTCTTCATCGTCTTCGACGCACTGGCGGTGTTCCTGTTCCCGTGGGTGATCGCCCTGCGCGGCCTCGGCATGTGGGGCATCTGGACGATGCTGGGCTTCCTGGCAATCCTGTCGCTCGGCTGGCTCTATGCCTATCGGGAACGGATCCTCGAGTGGCAATAAAGCCCCCTGTCCCTGAAATTCCCGTCCCGGTCTGGAGAAACTTCAAGGATCTCCAGGAATGGGAACAGCTGCACCAGGTACGTCCCGAGGGAGACAAGCATTCGTCGGCCTTCGTCAGCGTCACCGAAGGGATCCACAACTTCCCGGGCGGGTTCGTCGTGACCACGGTCGCCGACGCCTTCTTCAACTGGGCGCGGAAGTCGTCGGTCTGGCCGGTGACGTTCGGCCTGGCGTGCTGCGCGATCGAAATGATGGCGACGTTCGCATCCCGCTTCGACGTCGAACGCCTCGGCATGGTGCCGTGGGCGTCGCCGCGGCACTCGGACCTGATGATCGTGTCGGGCACCGTGAACATCAAGATGGCGCCGATGCTGAAGCGCATCTACGAGCAGATGCCCGATCCGAAGTGGGCCGTCTCCATGGGGTCGTGCGCGAACTCCGGCGGCCCGTTCCGCCACGGTTACTTCGTCGTCAAGGGCGTCGACCGGGTGATCCCGGTGGACGTCTACGTGCCGGGCTGTCCGCCGCCGCCCGAGTCGCTGCTCAACGGCCTTCTCCTCCTGCAGGACCAGATCTCCCACTTCAGGCGCACGGGCACGCGCGCCGAGCCGAACCCCAAGGTCGACTGACGCCGTGACCCTCGACCAGGCACGCACGCTCATCGGCCAGCGCTTCGCCACCGCGCAGGTCGAAGCTGCCGTCGAGGGCGGCCCGATCGTGGTGACGGTCCCGCCCGATCAGTGGACGGCGTTCGCCGGGTTCGCGAAGAACGACCTGCAGTGCCGTTTCTTCTCATTCCTCACCGCCGTGGACTGGAAAGAACAGGGCCTCGAGGTGGTGGCGCGGCTCGACAACCTGGACGACCGCATCGGGCTGATGATGAAGACGAAGCTCGGCCCCGGCGTGGCCGAATGCCCGTCGCTCACGCCGACCTTCCGCGGTGCCGACTGGATGGAGCGCGAGGCGTACGACATGTTCGGGATCCGCTTCGACGGGCATCCCGATCTGCGGCGCATCCTGCTCTCCGACGACTGGGTGGGCCATCCCCTGCTCAAGTCCTACGCGGTCGACACGCCGCACCCCCCGTACAGATGACCACGGCGGCTGCCCCTAAACGCGTCGAGCTCGATTACGCCGGCAGCGAGCGGCTGACCATGAACATGGGGCCGCAGCACCCGTCGGCCCACGGCGTGTTCCGCGCGATCCTGCAGCTCGAGGGCGAGACCGTGGTGGACGTCGATGCGGTGATCGGCTACCTCCACCGCTGTCACGAGAAGCTGTCCGAAACGCTGACCTACGCGCAGTACCCGAGCATCGCCTCGAAGACCGACTACGTGGCGGCGATGACCAGCGAGTTCGCCTACGTGCGCGCGGCCGAGCAGATCGGCAAGATCGAGGTGCCGAAGCGCGCGCAGTACCTGCGCGTCATCACCTCCGAGCTTCAGCGTGTCGCGTCGCACCTGCTGTGGCTGGGCACCTGGTGCCTCGACCTTGGCGGCGCGCTGGGCGGCGGGGCGACGATTTTCCTCTACTGCATCCGCGAGCGCGAGCTGGTGCTGGATCTGTTCGAATCGCTGGTCGGGGCGAGGCTGCTCTACGGCTTCTACCAGGTGGGCGGCGTGCGCTACGACGTGCCGGCCGACTGGGTCAAGACCTGCCGCGAAACCGTCGATCTCATCGACAGCCGCATCAGCGAGTACGAGCACATGCTCGAGGACAATCCGTTCTTCATGGCGCGGGTGCAGGGCGTCGGCGTCATTTCGCGCGAGCTGGCCGAAGACGTCGGCATCTCGGGACCGCTCCTGCGCGGCTCGGGCGTCAACTTCGATCTGCGCCGCGCCGATCCCTACTCCTCCTACGAGGACTTCCAGTTCACCATACCGGTTGAAACCGCGGGCGACTGCTTCGCGCGCTACCGCGTGCGGATGGTCGAGTTCCGCGAGTCGCTGAAGATCGTCCGCCAGGCGCTCGACGGCCTGCCGGAGGGGCCAATCTCGTCGCGTCCCGGCCTGAAGTCGGTCGCGCAGACGCGCATCCCGAAGGGGGAGGCGTACGTCCGCGTGGAGGGCGCGCGCGGCGAGGTGGGCTGTTACCTGATTGCGGACGGCAGCGCCAAGCCGTACCGCATGAAGTGGCGCGGCGCGTCGTTCTCGAACCTCGCGATCCTGCCGCACATCGTTCCCGGCCACAAGGTGGCGGACGTCGTCGCCATCATGGGCTCGGTCGATCCCGTCTTCGGCGAGGTCGATCGATGATTGCCTCGCTCCCAGGCTGGGTGGTGCTCCTGATCGCGCCGGTTGTCGTCCTGCACGTCGTGATCGGCATCGTCACCTACGTCACGCTGCTCGAGCGCAAGTTCGCGGCGCGGATGCAGTCGCGCATCGGCCCGTATCGAGTTGGCCCGCACGGCCTCCTCCAGCCGATTGCCGACGCGGTGAAGCTGATGATGAAGGAAGACGTCATCCCGACGGCGGCGGACAAGCCGATCTACAACCTGGCGCCGATCGTCTTCCTGCTGCCGTGCATGTTCATCTTCGCCACCATCCCGTTTGCCCCGGGACTGGGCGTGGCCGATCTGAACATCGGCGTCCTGTTCTTCCTCGCGATCTCCGCCATGGAAATCGTCGGCCTCTTCATGGCCGGCTGGGGCTCCAACAACAAATACGCGCTGCTCTCGGCGATGCGCGCGGTGAACCAGGTGATCTCGTACGACCTGCCGTTCATCTTCGCGTCGCTCGTGCCGGTACTGCTGGCCGGGTCGCTGCGGCTCGGCGACATCGCCGCGGCGCAGTCGGGCCTCTGGTTCGTCTTCTACCCGGTCATCGGCCAGCTGGCGTTCATCGCCTTCATCGCCTCGACCGTGGCTGCCGAGAACCGCGCCCCGTTCGACATCCTGGAGGCGGAGTCGGAGCTGGTTGCCGGCTTCCGCGTCGAGTATTCGGGGATGAAGTTTGCGCTGATCCAGCTCGGCGAGTACGCCCACATCGTCGGTTCGTCGTTTCTGGGCGCGCTGC
The DNA here is from genome assembly GCA_963750995.1 of uncultured Acidobacteriota bacterium. Classification (GTDB taxonomy): domain Bacteria; phylum Acidobacteriota; class Vicinamibacteria; order Vicinamibacterales; family UBA2999; genus CAVVST01. The sequence goes on from CAVVST010000004.1 coordinate 27,747, forward strand.
TGTTCCTGGGCGCATGGGACGGACCCGGACCCGAATGGCTCGGTCCGGTCTGGTTCCTGATCAAGGCGATGTTCGTCTTCCTGCTGGTGACCTGGGTCCGCTGGAGCTTCGTGCGCATCCGCGTCGATCAGATCCTCGCGCTGTCGTGGAAGGCGCTGATGCCGGCGACGCTGCTGCTGCTCATCGCCACGGCGTTCGTGGTTGTCTGGAGGACCAATGGCGGCGCCTGAGGTGCAGACCGTCCAGGACGTGCGCGCGTACCGCGATGCCCGCCGCACGGGCGGAACCGACGTCGTCGTCATCGTGCGCACGATTCTCAGCGCGATGCGCATGACCTTCATGAACCTGTTCCGCAAGCCGGTAACGGTGCACTACCCGGACAAGACGCGGAACTATCCCGATCGCTACCGCGGCCTGCTCGCGCTGGTCTACGAGAAGGACACCGGCGAAGAAGCGTGCATCGGCTGCCGCCTCTGCGAATACGTCTGCCCGCCCGCCGTGATCAAAGTCGAGATGCTCAAGAGCGAGAAGCGGAACTACGCCAAGAGCTTCACCCTCGAGCTCTACGCCTGCGAGTTCTGCGAGCTGTGCGTGCAGGTGTGCCCGACCGACGCCATCGTGATGATGAAGTCGTTCGACATGCCGACGACCGATCGCCGCGAGCTGCTGCTCGACAAGGACCGGCTCCACTCGATCGGCCTGACCTACGAGCAGTCGTGGGCCACCGGCAACAAGCTGCGCGACATGCAGGGTCCGCCCAAGCAGGCCAAGCCCGTGGCGCACGCCTCCGCACCGGCTGCGGCGGACACGCCGGCGGCCAAGCCTGCGGCGGAAGGGACGATCGTTTCGTGAACGGCGAGACGCTGGCGTTCTGGACCCTGGCGACGATGCTCGTCGGGTCGGCGCTTGCCGTCGTCCTGAGCAAGAACCTGTTTCACGCCGTGCTCTGGCTCGCGTTCGCGCTGACCGGCACGGCCGGCGTCTTCCTGCTGCTCGAAGCCGAGTTCCTCGCCGCCGTCCAGCTCCTGCTCTACGCCGGTGGCATCGTCACGATCGCCGTGTTCGCCATTGTCGTGACCGAACGGCTGGTCGGTGAACGGATCTCGCAGGTGAGCCGGCAGCTCGCCGCCGGCGCCGTGGCCACGATGGCGCTGGCGTGGGTGATCGTCAGCATGATCTGGCAGCGGCCGCTGGCGATGGTCAGGCCGCCGATACTGGAAGACTTCACGCGACAGATTGGCGACACGGTGCAGACGCGGTTCGTGCTGCCCTTCGAACTTCTCGCCCTGGTGATGCTGGCAGGGCTCATGGGTGCGATCTACTTCGCGCGACCCGAGGATTAGCGCTCACTGATGGGACTGCAGGCCTACCTCACGCTCGCCGCCGTCGTGTTCTGCATCGGCCTTTTCGGCGTCATCACCCGTCGCAACACCATCAGCATCCTGCTCGGAATCGAGCTGATGTTGAACTCCGTCAACATCAACCTGGTGGCGTTCTCGCGGTTCAGCGGCGACGTCACCGGCATGATCTTCACGGTCTTCACGATCTGCATCACGGTGGCTGAAGCCGCGCTCGGCCTGGCGATCGTCATTCTGCTGTTCCGCATCCGGCGCACCGTGATGGCGGACCACCTCGACCTGCTGAAGGGCTGATGACCAGCGACGGAATGCTCCCCCTCGCCGCGATCCTGCTGCACGCGCTGTCGTTCCTGGTACTGGCGCTCGTCTATCCGCTGCGGCGGCTCGGTCGCCCGGCGGCCTACTTCTCGATCCTGTGCGCGGCCGGTTCGCTGGCGGCGGCGTTCCTCGGCTGGCAGGCGCACATCGGCGCGACCGTCTCCCGGCTCGTGTGGACGTGGCTGCCGACGCAGGGACAGACGCTGGCGACGGTGGGCGTCCTGGCCGACGCCGAGTCCACCATCATGCTCACGCTGGTGGCACTCGTGGCCTGCCTCGTGCAGCTCTACTCGCTCGGCTACCTGAGCGACGAGCCGCCAGCTTCGCTCGGCCGCTACTACACCTACCAGGCACTGTTCGCGTTCTCGATGATGGGCGTGGTGCTGGCGCCCAACCTGTTGCAGCTCTTCATCTGCTGGGAGCTGGTCGGCCTCTGCTCGTACCTGCTGATTGGCTATTGGTACTACAAGCCCGAAGCGGCGCGCGCGGCGGTCAAGGCCTTCTGGACGACCAAGCTGGGCGACGTCGGCCTGACGATCGGGATCGTCCTGCTCTGGCGGCAGGCCAACACGTTCGACCTCGCCGAGATACGCGTGCTGGTCGAGAACGGCGCTCTCCCGGTGGCGGGCCTCTCGATCATCACCTTCTGCATCTATCTCGGCGCCATGGGCAAGTCGGCGCAGTTCCCGCTGCATGTGTGGCTGCCGGACGCAATGGAAGGCCCGACGCCGGTCTCGGCGCTGATTCATGCCGCCACCATGGTGACGGCCGGCGTCTACCTGCTGCTGCGCCTCGAATGGCTGTTCGCGCTGACGCCGGACGTGCTGATGATCGTCGCGTGGATCGGCGCATTCACAGCGCTGGTGGCGGCAGTGCTCGCCTGCGCGCAGGACGACATCAAGCGCGTGCTTGCCTACTCCACCGTCTCGCAGCTCGGTTACATGATGACGGCGATCGGCGCGGGCTTCGCCACCGCCGGTTTCTTCCACCTGCTTACACACGGCATCTTCAAGGCGTTGCTGTTCCTCGGCGCCGGCGCGGTGATCCATGCGGTGCACAGCAACGACCTGCAGCACATGGGCGGGCTCGCCCGCCGGATGCCGCAGACGACCATCGTCTTTCTCATCGGCACGTTGTCGCTGGCCGGGATCCCGCTCTTCGCCGGATTTCTGTCGAAGGAGGAGGTCCTCGGCGCCGTGTGGGCCGGAGGAATGGTTGGACCATTCGTGCTGCTGATGGTCGTCGCCTTCCTGACCGCCTTCTACATGTTCCGCGTGGTGTTCCTGGCGTTCTTCGGGAATCCGGCGCAACCGGCGGCGGCACATTCGACCAAACCGCATTCCCACGACGTCGGCGGCAGCCACGATCATTCACATGTTCCGCACGATCCACCGATCAGCATGGCGTTGCCGCTCTGGATCCTGGCGCTGCTCTCGATCGCCATCGGGCTGTATTTCACGGTGGCCGGCCCGGCGCTGCCGTTCGGCGCCGCGGAGCCCGAGTTCCATGCGCCCGGGTGGCTGATGCCGGCCGCGGTTGGCGCCGCCGTGCTCGGCATCCTGCTCGCGTGGCTCACTTACCAGGCGCGGACCATCAACGCCGCATCACTGGCCGCCGCGTTCGGGCCGATCCGCTACGCCGCGATGCGCAAGTTCTGGCTCGACGACCTGTTCGAGGTCCTCTACGGCCGTGTGCTGCTCGGGTTCTCGCGCATCGTCGGCTGGGTTGACCGCTACATCGTCGACGGCGTGCTGAACGTCGTCAGTGCGTGGACGCTGACGTCGGGCGACGACCTGCGGACGATGCAGTCGGGCCGCGCGCAGGATTATGTCTACGGCGTCGCCGTCGGACTCGTCGTACTGCTGATCTGGGTGCGCCTGGGATGACCGAACTGCCGATTCTCTCGATCATGACCTGGGCGCCATTCGTGGCGGGCCTCGTCGTCATGTTCTTCGCCCGGACGCGCCCGCTGCTGGTGCGGTTGGTGTCGCTGGCCGGCGCGACGGTCTCGCTCGTCTGCTCCCTGTGGGTCTACTGGGCCTACGACCGCGCCGCCGCCGGCTTCCAGTTCAACGAAGCGTTCGACCTGGTGCCCTCGCTCGGCATCTCCTACCTTTTCGCGGTTGACGGCATCAGCGCGCTGATGTGCCTGCTGACGTCGATCATCATCTTCGCCGGCGTCTTCGCCTCGTGGACCGTCAAATCGCGCAGCCAGGAGTTCTACGCGCTGCTGCTGATCCTGACGACGGGCGTGCTACGGCGTGTTCGTATCGCTCGACCTGTTCATCTTCTTCCTCTTCTACGAGATCGCGGTGCTGCCGATGTACCTGCTCATCGGCATCTGGGGGTCGTCGGGCGAAGTGCGGCCGCAGGGAATCTTCGGCTGGGCGATGGGCCGCACCGGCGTCGGCACCAAGGAATACGCCGCGATGAAGCTGACCCTCTACCTGCTGTTCGGGTCGGCATTCATTCTCGTCGGCATCCTTGCCCTCTACGTGGCGGCCGGGTCGCAGACGTTCTCGTTCCTCACGTATCAGCAGATGCAGTTCGACCCGGCGCTGCAGACGTGGGTCTTCCTGGCGTTCTACGTCGGCTTTGGCATCCTCGCCGGCATCTGGCCGCTGCATACCTGGTCGCCCGACGGCCATGCCTCGGCACCGACCGCGGTGTCGATGCTCCACGCCGGCGTGCTGATGAAGCTTGGCGCCTACGGTGTCGTGCGGCTGGGGATGGGCCTGCTGCCGGAAGCGACCGTGGACTGGGCGTGGCTGGTCGGCTCCATCGCCTGCATCAACATCGTCTATGGTGCGCTGAGCGCGATGGCGCAGACCGACCTGAAGTACGTGATCGCGTACTCGTCGGTGTCGCACATGGGCGTCGTAATGCTCGGCGCGGCGACGCTGACGGCGACCGGGCTGAACGGATCGGTGTTCCAGATGTTTGCCCACGGCATCATGACCGGCCTGTTCTTCGCGCTGGTCGGCCTGGTGTACGAGAAGGCGCATTCGCGCGAGATCTTCAAGATGGGCGGATTCGCGACGATGATGCCCGGCATCGCGACCGCGTTCACGATTGGCGGCCTGTCGTCGCTCGGCCTGCCCGCGACCGCCGGCTTTGTCGCCGAGTTCCTGACATTCCTCGGCACGTGGAGCTCCGAGTACCGCTGGTGGCTGTTCCCGGCGGTGCTGGGCGCGTTCCTGACGTCGATCTACGTGCTTCGCGTCGTCAAACAGATTTTCTGGGGACCGCGGAGCGAGGACCCGCACTTCCAGCATCTGCCTGACGCGATTGGCACCGAGTGGGCGGCGCTCGGCATCCTGGTCTTCGTGCTGGTGCTCTTCGGCGTCGCGCCAAGCCTGGCGATCGCGCCGGTTGATACCGCCACGATCCCGCTCCTTCAAAGGCTGGTCGGCCAATGACGTTCGATCTCGGCATGCCGCTGGCGATCGAACTGGCGCTGTTCGCGCTCGCGGTGCTGGTCCTGCTGGCCGGCATCGTGCGGCCGCACCCGCGCCAGGTCCTGCTCAGCGAAGGCAGCGCCGGACCCGCAGGACCCGCCGCATGGCTGACGCTGGCGGGCCTGGTCGCGATCTTCGGCCTGACGTTCCTGGCCACCGAGGGCGGATCGATCCTGCGCGGCTCGTTCGTCCAGGATGGCCTGGCACTGTTTGCCAAACGGCTGTTCATCGCCTCGGCGGCGCTCAGCGTCCTGGGATCGATTGCGCTGCGCCAGGGCGTCTTCGCCCGCCGAAGCGCGGAGTATCACTTCGCGCTGGTCGTGTCGGTGCTCGGCATGTGCGTCCTGGCGTCGGCTCGCGAGCTGATCCTGTTGTTTGTCTCGTTCGAGCTGATGTCGATCCCGCTGTTCCTGCTGACCGGCTTCATCAAGCGCGACGCCGTCGCATCGGAGGCGGCGCTCAAGTTCTTCCTCGTCGGCACCGCCTCTTCGGCCGTCATCGTCTACGGGATGTCGTTCATCTACGGGGCGACGGGCAGCACGGCGCTCGATGCCATTCCGTCGGCGATGGCCAACGGCGATCCGTTACTGATGCTCGGCATGGGACTGCTGCTGGCCGGCCTCGGCTTCAAGATCGCGGCGTTCCCGTTCCACATGTGGGCGCCTGACACCTACGAAGCGGCCAGCACGCCGTTCGTGGCGTGGCTCTCGGTGGCGCCAAAGGCAGCCGGCTTCGTCGCCATTATCCGGCTTTACGTCGAAGGCGTGGGCGCCTCGTCGCTCGTCTGGCTGCCGGCGGTTTCGGTGCTCGCCGGCATGACCATCGTCACCGGCAACCTGATGGCGATTCCGCAGCAGAACATCAAGCGGATGCTCGCCTACTCGGGCGTCGCGCACATCGGCTACATGCTGGTCGGGCTGGCGGCGCTCTCGAGCTCGGGCGTCGCGATGATGCTCTTCTATCTCGTCGCCTACATGTTCGGGAACATGGGCGCGTTCCTGGTGGTGGAAGCGGTCGCGCGTTCCGAGCGTTCAGATTCGATCGAGGCTTACCGCGGGCTGGCACAGCGGTCGCCGCTGCTGGCGCTGGCGATGCTGATCTTCCTGCTGTCGCTCGGTGGCATCCCGTTCGTCGCCGGCTTCTGGGCAAAGCTCTACGTGTTCTGGGCGGCGATCGAACGCGGTCTCTACGGCCTGGTGTTCCTCGGGGCCGTCCTCACGGTTGTCGCGCTTTACTATTACCTGCTGGTCGCCCGGCGGATGTACATCGAAGCGCCCGAACGCCGCGAGCCGGTCGCCATCCCCGGCGCGCTGGGCCTGGCGATTGCCGGCTGCGTCCTGGGCGTGGTTGGCATGGGTTTGTATCCCAGCCCGTGGGTGGATATGGCGATGCGAGTCGCTTCGACGTTGTTCTAGGCATGGTCCGGCTGAAGCCGGACGCTACGCTTGCAGGATTCTTGCGCCCGCATGATTTTGCCGCCGCCGTCGTACTATTCGTAGTGTCCGGCTTCAGCCGGACCGTCTCAGGAGGTCCCATGAAACAGCTCGTACGAATGCTTGGAGCCATCTGCCTGGTGCTCGTCGTGACCGCGCTTACGTCCGCCGCGCAGGGCATCTCAATCAACGCCGAGATGGTGAAGGACTGGAACGATCTCAAGGGCACGATGGACAAGATCGCCGCCGCGATGCCCGAGGACAAGTTCAGCTTCAAATCGACGCCGGCGCAGCGCGACTACGGCCAGCAGATCCTGCACATCGCGCAGGTGAACTTCAAGATCCTGCAGGCGGTCGGCGCCAAGGCGCCAGTGCCGACCATCGATCTGAAAGCGACGACCAAGGCCGGCATCATCAAGGCGATGGACGATTCGTTCGACTACGGGACGGCGATCCTGAAAGAGCAGACCGACCAGACGATGCTGCAGCCCGCGGCGATGCCTCCCGGTTTCATGGGGCCGTCCTCCAAGGCGCGGATCTTCACGTTCCTGATCGGCCACACCTGGGACATCTACGGCCAGATGGCGGTGTACCTCCGGCTGAACGAGGTCGTGCCGCCGGCCAGCGTTCGTCCGTAGGAATCTCGGCGAAGGGCGGGTTCCGCGAAGCGGACCCGCCTGCGCTCGCGGCCCCGCCACCTCGGCCGTGAGCCGGGCCGATTTCCTAAATCCTCCACGGCCGTTCTCAATTCCTCTCGCCAAATACCGCGGCAAGATGCCCTCTCCGGGCATTTCGCATGGTTCACCTTTTGCGATACGAGTCCCGTCGAACTGACGAGGCGCCACTGCGCCGTCGGTTCACAGGAGCAAAAGGAGCATGGCGTTGAGGACACCAAGATTGATGACGCCGCTGATCGCCGCCGCGCTGGGTGCGATGACGATCGCGTCGTGCAGCGAGCAGCCACCCACCGCGCCGACCGCACTGCGGACGCCGGCATCGGTGCAGTCGGCCAACGAATACTGGGTCACGCTTTTCGACGAGACCGCGCCCGGCGCGCCCGAGGAACCGCCGCCCGGCACCCCCGGGGAACCGCCGCCCGAGACGCTCGATGAGGGGCCGCCTCCCCCTCCGGGGTCGCCGCCCTCGCCGTGGCCGCCCGGGCCGCCGCCGATGGCGCAGCCAGGCGTGCCGGTGCCGACGCCCCCATCCACCCACTTCCGGTTGACGATGAAGGTGGATCCGGAGCCTGTGTTACATAGCGGCACACCCGTGCCCGTGTTCAGCTGCCGGGACAACAGGTACACGTGGTATCACGATCAGCACCTGATTTCAGAGACCGGCATCCCGGTGACGTTCACCGAACGTGAGAATTTCTTCGACGGGCGTTTTGTCGGCAAGAACACCGAGCAGATCCGGCTCGGCGGCAACGGCGCGCCCAACAAGGCCGCGGTGCTCCACACCCGATGGTGCAGCGCGATCGCGAGACCTCACTACGCGCAGACGCGATTCAAGGGTTTGAGCGACGACGGTGAGGTGATCGTCGTCAGCGGACCGTGGGTCCGTCTCCTGATGCCCTGACGGCGCGCCGCAGGCTTCCCGCATTCCATGCCCGGCCGGACTACGGCCGGGCGTGACGCCGTACGCGGATCTCCCCGCTGACTGACAATTCGGCCACGCCGGTCTTCAGGGCCCGGTCGATCACGATTGGCCACTCTCTCTCGACGCGCGCCCGCGCCGCGGGAGGGAGCATCAGGATCGCCGCGTCCCTGGCCCGCAGGTATGCTGTTCTTCGGGACTCGAGCTCGACCTCCGGCATTCGCGTCGCGGTCTCACCCGGGGCGGCCACCCGCGCAAGACAGATGATGTTGCCGTCGTGATGGGTCTGGAAGACCGGCTCGAACCCGTTTGCCCTGAGCGCGCGCACGAGCGCTGACGCGTCGTAGGTCTGCAGGTGGAACGCATTCAGCGTGTTGAACATCGACTTGCCGTCGACGAGGATCTCGGCGTCGTCCGGTTCGTTATAGAAGTAGACGTGCCCGCCTGGCGACAGATGTTGACGGAGGGTCGCGAGCATCTCGCCCGGACGCACCGCGTGCGTCAGCATGTGGTTGCAGACGATCAGGTCCCATAACTCCGGCCGCGGCGGCTGAAACCGGTCGAAGTCGATGCCGGTTCCTGGAATTCCGTAGACCTCGTTGATCAGGAACCTCTGGCCCTCGAAGATCGTCATCACCGTGACGTCGGAGCCGTAGAGGCGCTGGAGCGCCGCAGGGATCGATCCCAGCCGCGAGCGCACCTCCATCACGCGCTTTCCCTTCAGATCGAGCAACGATCCGAGGAGCTCGACGTGGACGCTCGCCGCCATGCGGTCGTTGAGCAGCGCCGGAAGATACTCCTTGCGCGACGGCCGATCGTGCTCGGACACGAACACTCCGCGCGCGGCGAGACGGCGCAAATGGGCGCGGTCCTCGTCTGACAGCGCTGCCGAGGAAATGGCGAACTTGCCGCCGCGCTTCTCGCCGGCGCCCGCGCGGCCGAGGCTCTCCTCGAAGTGATCGAGGAGCCACCGGTACCTCGGGCCGACCGGCCGGCGGCCCGCATACACGGTGCCGCACGCGTGGCACAGGTAGTAGTCGGCGCGGAGCGACTCTTCGTCGGGAGGCCTGGCGAAGTGAACGAACCGGTTGAACTCGCCGACGAGGGTGCGCTCGCGTTCGCCGCAGAGGGGACACGCGACGAGCGTGAGGATGTCGTCGGAAGGGCAGGTAGAGGCCGGGACGTCGATCGGGCCATCCTCGTCGTGTGCGTCCGCCACGCCGAGCGTTCGTCCAGGTTTGACGACCGGATCGACGAGCACCCGCAGGGCAAGTCCCACGCGTCGCACGACGGAAGAAAGACTCGGCACCCACGGATTCTATCCCGTTCAGCGCGAGCGTCCCGCTCCAGGCGTGTGTGTCACACGCGAGTGGACACCAGCACCGCGGCCCAGGCCAACAGACTGATCAGAGTCAGTGTGCCTCCGAGTTGAACGGATCGCGGCGCCAGCCGGAGGCGGATCACGTGGGAGCCTGCGGGCACAGCGATTCCCAGCATTGCGTGGTTGACGCGAGCGATCTCGACGTCCGCGTCATCCAGCGTCGCGCGCCACCATGGGTAGAACACTTCCCCGATGACGAGCAGGCATGGTGCGTCTGCGCGCACGAGATAGCGGCGCTGATCTGAATCGGCGATGACTTCCACCGAACCGTCTCCGCCCTGCCAGCCATCGAGCACACCGGGTTCTGCAAGCGCAACGCGCGCCGGATCGAACTCGCCACGACCATCAGGGAGATGGCCCGATCGAATCGATCCGATTACCTGAAATGGCTCGAGGCGCAGCAGCTGCGGTACACACCATGCGCGCGGCTGCGCCCGGGCGTTTCTGAACAGCGTGTAGTGCGTGTCGGGATCGTTCTCGTAGTAGTGCAGACTCTCGAGCGCTGCCCAGTGGCCGTCAGCCCGTGTCAGTTCACCGGCAAGCGAAGACCCTTCGGGGACGAGTGCGTATCGCACCGAGAAGAGGTCCAGCCCGCGGTGGCCCGCCAAAAACGTCTCCGGGTGTACGTCGCCCGGCCCACCCATGCCGAGCACGTCGAGGTAGCGCTCGATTCCCAGCGAGCCGGTGCCGCCGGCGGCGGGCACGCCCCAGGGGCGGGTCAGGTTGGGAAGGAGAAACTGGTTCTGGCTGCCGTCGCTGGCCAGCACACGCTCGCCGGTCGGGCGCAGCTCGTCTCGCAGCGCGCGGACACGAGCGTGCGGCACCGCCTCGGTGCGAACGATGTCCGCGTATCGCAACCGCTGTCCCGGCATCCGGTAGTGCAGCATGGTGAGATCGAAAACATGGACGCCGATGAGGATCGCGGCGAATGCGGTCAAGGCGGCTGCCGTACGACCGAACGTACGCGCCGCTGCGGCGCAGGCCAGGAGCAGCGCGCCGAGACACAGCGGCCACGTGATGGCCCAGGCGCGGTAGGGTGCGCTGCCAGCCACCAGCGCTGCCGCTTCCGGCACCCTGGACGTGAACATCCCGAATACGAGCGCGGCGCCGGCGAGCGTGACGAGCACTGCCGTCCCAATGCGTCCCCATCCTTCGCGGCGCCGGGTCAGCTCGGCGAAGGCGAGGCCCGAGAGCACGGACAGGCACAGCGACACAACCTGAAGATGACGGGCCGGCACTCGAAAGCTGGCGTACCCCGGCGCATGGAAGAAGAGCGTCCCGACCGGTGTCGCGGCGCCGAGACAGAGCAGCGCGGCTATGACGGCAATACCGAGCCAGAGCGCGGCCTCACGGCGACGGGTGGACAGGACAAAGGGCGCGGCCAGCGCCAGGGCCAGCGGCAGCAGCCCGACGTAGCCGGTGTTCTCCACAGGACCGTCGAGCCCGAAGTACGGAACCGGCATCGTGCCGCCTGACCAGAATCCGCCAAACGCAAACGGCAGTACCAGGCCAATCAGCTGCCAGGGCGGCAGCGCCTTCGAAATATAGAGTTCCCAGTTGGACTCGGCACGGCGACTGAATTCACCGAGTTCCACCATCGGCAGGATCGAGACCGCCGCAATCCCGAGCCCCAGGATGATGCCCAGCGCGGACCACGCGATTCGCGCCACCGCCACGTTGCGAGCCGGCCGATCGAGATACAGGCTGCCGGCGACGAGCGCCGCCGCGAGATAGGCGGTGTAAACCGGCACCTGCGGGTGACCCGCCAGCCACATCATCGCGAAGGCGAATGCCGATACGGCCGCGCCTGGTCTGTAGCTGACCTTCGCGAGTGAGCTGCAACCCGTAGAGACCGAGCGGCGCCCAGGCAGCAGCATGAACCTGATTGAAGTGTCCGATGTGCGCGAGCATCACACCGCTGAAGCCGTAGACCAGCCCGCTGAAGATGCCAGCCAGCGTGGACCCCGACAGCCGCCTGACGAAGAGGAAGGCGGTGGCGCTGGCAATGACGTAGGCAGCGAGGAGAAACCCGTTCCAATCGACGCCCGCCAGCCGGAACAAATAAAGGACCGGGTACCAGGTCAGCGATTGCGGGTCGGCGGCAATCGGATAACCGGAGAACATCGCGTCGGTCCACAGTGCCGGCCGCGACAGGAAGGCGGCGACGCCGAAGTCGAGCGAATCGCTGGGCGCGATGTAGTTGCCGCTCAGGAGGCTCCGCAGGAAGAAGACGGCGTAGAAGGCTGCGTAACCCGCCAGCGCCGCCCCGAATGCGCGCGCCTCCCGAAATACGGTCAGTCTCAAACCGTTTGCAGGTACTGATGCACTGAAAAGATCGCAGCCGAGCCCTCACCAACTGCCGCCGCGATCCGTCGGTTCGCGCCCGCCCGCACGTCGCCCACGGCAAACACGCCCGGCACGCTGGTTTCGAACATCAGCGGATCGCGATCGAGCGGCCAGCCGCGCCCGGTCTGCCTGACGTCGGGACCGGTAATGATGAACCCCTTGTCGTCGGTCTGGACGAACGTGGCGAATGCCGACGTGCGAGGGGCGACGCCAATGAAAATGAACACGGCGGCGGCTCCCAGAGACTCCGTACCGCCGTCGGCGACGTGCTTGAGGTCGATCCGTTCCAGATGTCCCTGGCCGCAAACCGCGGTCATTTCCACGCCCGACATCACGCGAATGTTGGCCGTCGTCCCGATGCGATCGATCAGGTACTGCGACATCGATGAAGTGAGGTCGGGAGCCCGTACCGATCATCGTGACGCTTTTCGCGTATCGCGACAAAAACAGTGCGCCCTGTCCGGCGGAGTTCGCCCCGCCGACAACGCTGACGTCCTGATCGCGGTAGAGGGCCGCTTCGGTTGGCGCGGTGCCGTAGTAGACGCCAGCGCCGATCAGCGGCGCGATGCCCTGGACGTCGATCTCGCGGACGGACAGGCCGCTGGCGATCACGAGTGCATGGCACGACACTTCAGTGCCGTTGGAAAGCTGGACGATGCGGTACGGATCCTCGCGCCGCACGCCCGCAACCGCGTGGCCGACCAGCAGCTCGGCGCCGAACCGCCTGGCCTGCGTGGCCGCGCGGTGGGCCAGGTCGGCTCCGGTGACGCCGGACGGAAAGCCGAGGTAGTTTTCGATCAGCGAGCTCGTGCCCGCTTGGCCGCCTGGCGCGTCCTGCTCGACCAGCAGTGTCTTCAGTCCCTCGGACGCGGCATAGACTGCGCTGGCAAGGCCGGCTGGGCCGCCGCCGGCAATGACAAGGTCGTAGAACGGCCGCGACGCCAGTGTCTGTAAGCCGACCCGTTCTGCAAGTTCGGAGTTCGACGGTGCCACCAGATGCTGCCCGTCCGCGAAGAACACGACCGGCAGCCGTGACAGGTCTCCCGCCGTCGATCGCACCAGCTCGCGCGTCGGCGCGTCCGCATCGATATCGATCCACTGGTAAGGAATCTGGTTGCGCGACAGGAAGTCGCGCGCGATGAAGCTCTGGGGCGACCACCGCGACCCGGCGATCCGGACGCCTTCGTACGGCAGCCGCGCGCTCGCGGACCATTCCTCGAGCAGATCGTCGAGGACCGGATACAGCCGCTGCTCCGGCGGATCCCACGGCTTCATCAAGTAGTGGTGCAGGCCGATGTCGTTGATGGCGGCGATCGCAGCGTCCGTATCCGCGTACGCGGTGAGCAGCACCCGCTTCGTATCCGGGAACAGCTTCCGCAGCTCCGCCAGCAGCTGCGTGCCGCTCATCAGCGGCATCCGCTGATCGACGAGAAACAGCGCCACCGGCGTGCCGCGCCGCTTCAGTTCGCGCGCGGCGTCGAGCGCCTCCGGGCCCGACGCCGCCGTGACGATGCGGTAGCGGGTGCGGTACTGCTTCCGGAGGTCGCGTTCGACCGCCGCGAGCACCTCGCGGTCGTCGTCCACGCTGAGAATTACGGGTCTCGTCATCGGGTCATGGGGTCAGACCGAGGGTCAGACCGAGGGTCAGACCATTTGGTCTGACCCCGCCCTAGGCGACGGGCAGGCATACCCGAAACTCCGTACGCCCCGGCCGGGACTCCACCTGGATCGTACCGCGGTGGCCGTGAACGATCGCCTGCGCGGTGGGAAGACCGAGACCGGTGCCCTTGCCGACCGGCTTCGTGGTGTAGAACTGGTCGAAAATCTGATTGAGATCGGCTGGGGCAATCCCGGGGCCGTTGTCGATAACCCGCACGACAATCGAATCGCGCTCGTAGCCTGCCGCCACCGTCACATGCCCACTCTCGGGCGCTGCGTCAATTGCATTGTCGATCAGATTCAGCCAGACCTGGTTCAACTCGCCGAGGACGCCCTGCAGCCGCGGCAGGTTTGGATCGACCTTCAGCTCCAGCGTCACCGACTTGCTGCGCGCCTTCGATCCGATGAGCGCGAGCGTGTCTGCCAGGGTCTCTTCCAGCGGGATGTCATCCACGACCGGCGTCCGGTCCATGTGCGTCTGCTTCTTCACGCGAGCCACGAGCTCGTGGATACGCGCGGCGGCCTTCACGATCTCCCCCGTCAGGCGTCGCGCCGTGAGATTCGCGGCCACGTAGCGCAGCGCCAGCGCCAGCGTACCCTTGTCGAGGGCCCGGGCCGCCGCGTCCAGCTGCGCCGTCGTCACAGTGGTGCGCGCAAGTGACTCGGCGAGTCCAGGATCGATTCCCTGGCCATCAAGCCAGGCCGCGAACACATCCTCCCGATCGGCGCGGTCGAGCGGCGATCGCAAATCCGCCGCCGCGGTGTCCTCGGAGCAGTCGAGCACTTCTATCCGCGCGAGTTGATCGTCCGACAAGTGAGCCGCCCCGAGCGCACGCGCCGCCGACACCACCTCCGCCCGCGCCGGTTCGAGCTCTTTCGCACTGCGCGCCACCGCCGACGAGGGATTGTTCAGCTCGTGCGCGATTCCGGCCGAGAGGACGCCAAGCGATGCCAGCTTCTGCACCAGCAAATCCTCGGACTTGAACTGCCTCGCGCGATCGAGCATCTCGTGCACGCACAGCGCGGTGAACTCGTAGCACTCACGCGTCATTTCCTTGATCGCGGCGTTCGGCACGACGAGCGCTTCGAATGGCTCGTCCGCCACGACGTCGCCCGGTGCCGTCGCCAGCCGTGAGTACCGGCAGATATCCGCTCACATCCCCGGTCTTCCATTCCTTGACGATGCGGGCGATCCCGCCCCGGTCGAGGCGGATCGAAATGCGTCCGGCCAGGATGATGAACAGGTTCTGGATTGGCAGGCCCCTCGTCGAGATCGACTGACCCAGTTGGTAATGCCGCACCTCGCCGTGCGCGACCAGCCATTCCAGCTGCGCGCGAGGGATCGACGCTAACGTCGGGAGCGCGGCGAGCCGCTCGATGATGGGCTGATCGGTCACACTCCGGCCACGAGGGCGCCGTTTGCTCGAGGCCGCCCGGGTCGGATGCCAAACACGCCAATGACCGGTTTCACCATGTCCGCAAAATCCGAGAAGTGCATGCACACCGACACGGTATGGGTCCCCGCGTCGAAGACCATCTCCGGTTCACCCACGAAACATTCCTCGACGAACACGCGGTGGCCGTACATCGTGCCGACCGGCGGCGCCGCGCCGACCTCGAACTCAGGATAGATCGCCGCGATCTCCTCCTCCAGCGCGAGCCGGATCGCGAAGGCGCCAGCCA
Source organism: uncultured Acidobacteriota bacterium (assembly GCA_963750995.1). GTDB lineage: Bacteria > Acidobacteriota > Vicinamibacteria > Vicinamibacterales > UBA2999 > CAVVST01. The sequence continues at coordinate 42,979 of CAVVST010000004.1, forward strand.
GCTGGCGCAGCCGCTCGAGATCCACCCGATAGTGCGCCGGGACGATCGCCTGGATGGGCGTGTCGTCGGCCATGCAGATGACCACCTTGGCGGCGCACCGGCCGCGAATGTGGGACGCCTGCGCTTGTTCGAGCGCCGTATAGGCCGGGGGATGCCGAAACACGGTATAGGGCATCCGTTCACGCTTCAGCACGTCCGCCAGTCTTGCCGGCAATCCCATAAACGGCCCTCCTCTAAGTTCCCCGGGGACCTTGGTTTGCGGGTTGATAACACGTTGGGAGGCGCGAGTCCAGTGGGGATTATTTCGGCTAGAATTATGGCCCTCAGATAACTATGTAGCCCACGGTCATGCGTCGGGTCCGATCCATAAAGGGGAGGTCGTGTAAATGAAGTCGAGGCCTCGTTACCCGGGAATTCGCGTCACCGCTAACGGAAACCAGCTGGTTTCCTATCACACCGAGGCTCGGATCGCCGACGCCGGCGTGTTTTACCCGATTACACCCTCGACTGAAGGCGGCGAGCTCTATCAGCAGGCTTTCGCCGAAGGGAAATTGAACGTTTTTGGCGGCAACACGATTGCGATCGAGGCCGAGGGCGAGCATGCGGCCCAGGGCGGCGCCATCGCCCACTCGGTCTGCGGCAAGCGAGTCGTCAATTACACCTCGGGCCAGGGCATTGTTTACGGCGTCGAGCAGTATTACCACGCGCCGGGCAAATGCTCGACGATGGTCCTCGAGGTCGGCGCGCGGGCGCTCACCAAGCACGCGCTCAACGTCCACTGCGGCCACGACGACGTCTACGGCGCACTCGATACCGGATGGATCATCGTCTTCGGCAAGGACGCGCAGCAGGCCGCCGACCAGTCCCTGATCCTGCGGCGAGTCACCGAGCTGAGCCTGACGCCCGGGATGAACGTCATGGACGGCTTCCTGACGACCCATCTCGAGCGCACGTTCTACAAGCACGAAGCCGCCCTGATCCGCGAATTCCTCGGCGCCCCCGACGACATCATCGATTGCCCCACTGAAAGCCAGCGCGTCCTCTTCGGTCCCCGCCGCCGCCGCGTGCCGAAGATGATCGACCTGACCAACCCGGTGCTGCTCGGGCCCGTGCAGAACCAGGAGCACTACATGCAGGGCGTGGTGGCGCGGCGCAACAACTTCACCGAACCCATCCTGCAGTTCCTGGAAGAGGCGTGGAAGGACTTCGGCGATCTGACCGGCCGGTACTACGGCCTCCTCACCGAGTACAGGACCGAGGACGCCGACACGGTGTTCGTGTCGCTCGGGTCGGCGGCGGAAAACATCGAAGCCGCGGTGGATTATCTCCGCGAGCGGCGCGGGGCGAAGGTCGGGTCGATTCATCCGAACGTCTTCCGTCCTTTCCCGGATGCCGCCATCGTCAAGGCGCTGGCGGGCAAGAAGAACGTCATCATCCTCGAGCGCACCGACGAACCGATGGCGGGCGACAACCCAATGGGGCGCGACCTTCGCACCGCTCTGAACAAGGCACTGCAGGGCGAGGAGGGTCTGCCGCGGATCACCGCCGACCAGATGCCCCGGCTGTTTGCCGGCATCTACGGTCTCGGCTCCCGTGATTTCAGGCCGGAGCACACGATCGGGGCCTACGAGTTCGCCACCGGTGCCCGGGGGCGCAAGGACGGCAAGCGCGCCTCCGATGGCGTGTCCTTCATGGTGCTTGGTGTCGACCATCCCTACGAAGTGAAGTCGAACGACACGCCGTCGCTGCTCCCGGACAAGGCGATTGCGGTCCGCTTCCATTCCGTCGGCGGGTGGGGCGCCATCACGACCGGCAAGAACCTCGGCGCCATCATCGGTGATCTGAACGACCTGCTCTACGAGCGGGACAAGATCGTCGACGAGCTCGGCAATCCCAAAGAGATCATTCACGTCAGCGCCAACCCCAAGTACGGATCGGAGAAGAAGGGGGCGCCCACCTCCTATTTCATGATTGCGGCCCCCAACAGGATCCGCGTCAATTGCGATCTCCGTCACGTCACCGTCGTCCTGTGCTGCGACCCGAAGGCGTTTACCCATTGCAACCCTCTCGACGGCATGGCCGAGGGCGGGTCGCTGGTGTGGGAGTCGGAGGAAGAGGGCGAACAGGCGTGGGAGCGGCTGCCGCTCTGGGCCCGCAAGCAGATCATCGACAAGAACATCCGCGTCTTCACGCTGCCCGGGTTCAAGATCGCGCGCAATGCGACCGATCGCGGCGATCTGCAGCTTCGTATGCAGGGCAACGCCTTCCTTGGCGCGTTCTTCGCCGTGTCGCCGATGCTCCAGGAGTTCGGCATCACGCCCGAGCAGTTCCGCGACGCGGTGCACAAGCAGTACGTGAAGAAGTTCGGCCGGCTCGGCGACGCGGTCGTGAACTCCAACATGGAGGTCATGACCAAGGGATTCGAGCTGGTGCGCGAGATCAAGGTCGGCGAGCTCGAGGCGCCGGATCGATCGACGCTGCGCGGCCAGGCGCTGCTGCCGGTCGTCGGCGGGAACGGAGACGGGGCAGGGTGTGGATCGGGATGCCGCTCGCACCCGATTCCCGAGGGACAGGACGAGCGCACACCGCTCTCGCGGGTCGCCGTGTTCGACGCCGAGTTCCGCTCGACCTACGGTTACGACCAGCCGGCGTCGCCGCTGGCGTCCCTGGGCGTGATGGCCGCCGGCAGCGGCGACACCGCATCGAAGTACGTCGCCCGCCGGGAGACGCCGCTCTACATTCCCGAAAACTGCACGCAGTGCATGGAGTGCATCGCGGTGTGCCCCGACACGGCGCTGCCCAACTGCTCCCAGGACATCGACACCATCCTGCGTACGGCGATCTCGAACTACGTCGAGGACGGCTCCGAGCGGCAGAAGATGCTGGCGCTCGTGCCGGAGATCGACAAAGGCGCGCGTGAATTGATGCGCGACGCGCTGGCGAAGGGCAGCCATACGCCGGCCCAGGAGCTGATCCGCCAGATCACCCATTCGGTCAACGGCTTCTCTGACGCCGCAAAGACGCAGTTCTTCAACGCGCTCGACAAAGTGCCGATGGCGTACCAGAAGACGAACGCCATCTTCGCGACGCCCGAGAAGAAGAAGCCGGGCGGCGGCGGCATCTTCTCCATCTTCGTCTCGGATCTCTGCAAGGGATGCGCGGCCTGCGTGACGGCGTGCGGCGAGCACGACGCGCTGCGAATGGTGCAGGAGACGGAAGAGGTGAACGCCGAGCACGAGAGCGGTACCGCGTTCCTGGATCTGCTGCCGGATACGCCCCAGAAATACCTCGGGCTGTACAACGACACGCGGCCGCAGGACTCGAAGACGGCAACGCTTCGTAACATGCTGATGGTGCGGCGCAACTACGATGCCCTTGTCTCGGGCGACGGCGCGTGCGCGGGCTGCGGTGAGAAGAGCATCCTCAGGGCCTGCGCGGCGGTCACCGAGGCGTACATGCGCCCGCTCTATCACGCAAAAGCCGACCGGCTGCGCGCAAAGGCCGACCAACTGGATCGGGACGGCGTCCAGCACCTGGCCGCGGTGAAGGCGCGAAGCCAGGAAGAATACGACCTGCTGCGCCAGGCCGTGGCGCACATGCTGATGGGGCTCGGCGGCGAGGACGACAAGGATACGAAAGCGCGCATGGCGGCGCACGGCCCCATCTCCGACCGCGATGTGGTCGATGCCATCACCGCAGTGATGCGGCAGGAAGCGTTCAATCACAAGAACCTGCAGCCCATCGACGGCCGGCTCGCGAACGGCATGTCGGTGATGGCGATGGCCGCGCACACCGGCTGCAACACCGTCTACGGCTCGACGCCGCCGAACAACCCGCATCCCTACCCCTGGATGAACTCGCTCTTCCAGGACGGCATCACGGTCGGCTGGCTCCTCGGCGAGAGCTTCATCGTCGACCATGGCCGCCGGTCGGTGATCCCGGAGCGGCTTGCGGATGCGCTGCTGCGCCCGGAAGCGGAATTCATGACCCCGCGCACCTACTACGAGCTGGTGCACTTCACCGACGCGGTGATGACCGACCTGGAAATCCTTGAACTGCCCAAGGTGTGGGTGGTCGGCGGCGACGGCGGCATGGGCGACATCGGCTACCAGAACATGTCGAAGGTCATCCTGCAGAACCGCCCGAACATCAAGGCGGTCATGCTCGACACGCAGGTCTACTCGAACACCGGCGGCCAGAACTCCGACTCGACGCCGATGCTCGGCGGCAACGACATGAACGTGTTCGGCGCGGCCACGCAGGGTAAGAACAACGAGAAGAAGACGGTGGCCGAGACGTTCCTGGCCGGGCATGGGTCGCCGTTCGTCGCGCAGATCTCGATCGCCAACGCGCCGAAGCTGTATCGCGCCATTCTCGACGGCATCGAGTACCGGGGCACGTCTTTCCTCCAGTGCTTCACCACCTGCCAGCCGGAGCACGGCGTGGCCGACGACATGGCGCTCACGCAGGCGCAGCGCGTGCGTGACTCGCGCGGCGCGCCGGAATTCGTGTTCAACCCGAGGCTCGGCGAGACCTACCAGGAGGCGCTCGACGTCAAGGGGAATCCCTCGATCGACCGGGACTGGTACGAAGCGAAATTCAAGAGCACCAACGAGACGTACCGCGTACACGGTGGCCCACTGGTGCGCCACGGAAGCACGCTTTCGGAACCATCTGAAGAAGATCAAGCCGGAGGATGCGCAGCAGCTGATCCCGCTCGAGAACATGCTCATTCGGATCACTCAGCAGGATGTCGTGTATCGCCGGTACCTCGTCGCCGGCCACCGCTCATTCGTGCCCGACTTCGGCGTCTATATCAAGGTGCAGGGCGATAGGGGGAACATCGAGTACCGGTCGCTGTCGCGCCAGCTCGTGCTCTTCTGCGTCGAGCGGCGCAAGGCGTGGCGCATGCTGCAGAGCAAGGCGGGCATCGAGAATCGCGAGTACAAGGCGCAGCGCGCCCTGCTCGCCGACGTGGACGCCAACAAGATCTCGCAGACGGATCTGTTCGCCCACGCCGAACTGATGCTGAAGGAACGGATCCAGGCGGCCGCTGCTGCCCCTAAACCGGCTGCACCCGCGGCCCATCCGGCAGTCGCCGTACCCGCCGCCCCCAAAGCCCCGTCCGTCAGCGTGTCATGAACACCGGGCCGTCCATCATCGCGTTCCTCGCGATGATGGCGGTACCCGTCCTCTCATCCGGCCAGGCGGGCCAGTTCATCGGCGTGGACGATGACCCCGTGCTGGGCGAGGCGGGCGCGACAGTCACCATCATCGAGTTCGGCGACTACCAGTGCCCGATCTGCCGCCTGTTCTGGAAGGAGACGCTGCCGCGCCTCCGGAAGGAATACGTCGACACGGGCAAGGTGAAGCTCGTGTTCCGCGACTTCCCGCTGCCCGTGCATCCGATGGCAGTGCCTGCCGCGATGGCGACGGAATGCGCGGAGGACCAGGGCCGGTTCTGGGAGATGCACGACAAGGTCTACCGCGAGCAGGATCGACGGGCGCGCGAAGGAGAAGTGGCCGAGTTCCGAGCCAATGACCTCAAGCGGTGGGCGGCGGACATCAAGCTCGACCCCGCGGCATTCAACGCCTGCCTCGACTCGGAAAAGTACAAGCAGGAAGTCGCCGCCGATTATTCGGCGGCGATGGGCGTCGGGCTTGGAGGGACGCCGGTGTTTTTCGTCAACGGACGGGCGCTGTTCGGCGCGCACCCGTTTGCGGCGTTCCAGAAAATCATCGAGGAAGAGCTGAAGAAGTAGGCCGGGTTCCCGTGAAGGAAGTAGGCCGGCTTCCGCGGAGCGGACCCGGCGAGGAGCCGTCATGAAGTGGATGTCCTCGACGATCGCCCTGATCGTCCTCAGCGTGACCTGCCTCGCCGCGCAGGACCTGTTTGTCCGGATTCCCGCCGATCCCCCGGTGAAGAACCCGCTGGAAGGCGACCTGGCGGCAATCACCGCCGGCATGGGCGCCTACCGCCAGCGCTGCGCCGATTGCCACGGGATGGACGCGCGCGGCATACGGTCCCCTGACATCGCACAGGTCTGGGCGAGGGGCCGCAGCGATGGCGCGCTCTTCGAGACGGTGCGCCGCGGCATCCCGGGCACCGAGATGCCGGCCCATCCGGCGCCGCGCACGTCAGACACGGACATCTGGCGGATCCTCGCCTACCTGAAGACGCTGGCCGGGCCCGCGCCTTCCGCGCCCGCGCCGGGCAACCAGGCCACGGGGGCAAGTCTTTTCGCCGCCAACTGCATCGGGTGCCACAGGGTAGGCGATCGCGGAGGGCACCTCGGACCTGACCTCTCGCGGATCGGCGCGGCGCGCGCGCGCGCGGCGCTGGCGCGCCAGATTCGCGGCAACGTACCCGACTTCAGGACCGGCTACGAGCCGGTCACACTGACCACGCCGGAGGGGCATCAGATCCGCGGTGTGAAGAAGAACGAAGATCAGTACTCCGTGCAGATCATGGATACGAGCGAGCGCATACAGGGATATCTGCGCGAAGACATGCGGACGGTCGCTAACGAGAAGCAGTCGGCCATGCCGGCCTTCAGCGCCGATCGGTTGAGCGACGCTGAACTCGACGACCTGCTGGCGTACCTGACCGCGCTCCAGGGCGCCGCCGCCCCAACCGAACAGACCGGCAATCGCTAGGAGGCTTCCGTGTTGCGACGCTCGCTGCTCGTCGTTGCCGCCGCCGCTATCCTCGTCGGCTCGCTCACCGCCCAGACGCCGCCGCCGCTCGTCTCGCAGGAGGAGCTGCTCAGCGGCCTTCCGGCCGACGGCTCCCGCTGGGTCACGTTTGGCGGGAGCTACACCAACCAGCGTCACAGTCCGTTGACGCAGATCACGCCCGACAATGTCGGACGGCTGGTGCCGCAGTGGGTATTCCAGACCGACACGCCTGGCCGGTTCGAGACGACGCCGCTACTGCGCGACAACGTCCTGTACGTGACCGGCCCGCTCAACATGGCGTGGGCGATCGACGCGCGCAGCGGCCGCGAAATCTGGCGCTACCGCCGCGAGCTGCCGGCGACGGGGTCGCTGACGGCGTGCTGCGGCCTCGTAAACAAGGGCTTCGGCGCGTCCGGCGATCGCCTGTTCATGACAACGCTCGACGCGCACCTGCTCGCGCTCGACATGAAGACCGGCGTGATCGTGTGGGACGCGACCATGGAGGACTACACGAAAGGCTACGCATCGACCATCGCGCCGCTGGTGGTGAAGGACAAGGTCATCGTCGGTGTGGCCGGCGGTGAGTACGGGATCCGCGGCTTCATCGACGCGTATGACGTCAAGACCGGCACGCGCGCCTGGCGCTTCTACACGATTCCAGGCCCGGGTGAGCCTGGCAACGACACGTGGGCGGGCGACTCGTGGAAAACAGGCGGCGCCAGTGTGTGGGTCACTGGCGCGTACGACCCCGACCTCAACCTCGTGTACTACGGGATCGGCAACCCGGGGCCCGACTATCACAGCGAGAGCCGCAAGGGCGACAACCTCTATAGCGACTCGATCGTCGCACTCGACGTTGATACCGGAAAGCTGCGATGGCACTACCAGTTCACGCCGCACGACCTGCATGACTGGGATGCGACCGAGGTGCCGGTGCTGGCCGACGTGACGATTGGCGGGCAACTCCGGAAAGTCGTCATGCTGGCGAACCGGAACGGCTTTTTCTACACGCTCGACCGGGCGGACGGAAAACTGCTGGTCGCAAAGCCGTTCGTGGTGACGACGTGGGCGAAAGAGGTGGGCGCGGACGGGAGACCCGTGCTGCTCCCGGGCAACGTGCCCGACGAGAAGGGTTCGCTCACATGCCCGGACGTAACCGGCGCCACCAATTTCTGGCCGCCCTCGTACGATCCCGCCCAGCGGCTGTTCTTCGTGAACGCACGCGAAGTCTGCGCCACGTTTTACGCGTGGCGGCAGGAGTATGTGCCCGGCGAACGGTACACAGGCGGCGCGGCCCAGCGTTCGAGGGAGCAGCGCGCATATGGCGCCCTGCGCGCGCTCGACCCGGCGACCGGCGAGCGCCACTGGGAGTTCGAGTACATCTCACCGTCGACGTCGGGGTTGCTGTCGACCGCGTCAGGGCTGATTTTCAGCGGCGACGCGGAAGGCAACTTCCTCGCGATCGACGCCCGCAGCGGCAAGTTCCTCTGGCGATTTCAGATGGGATCGGCGCTGCACGGCACGTCAGCCATCACCTACATGCTGGACGGCCGCCAGCACGTGCTGGTGCCGGCGGGCACGACGCTGACATCCTGGGCGCTGTCGGACGTCCCTCGCGTGCCGGGCACCCGTTAGAACGCGGTGAAGTAGCGCCGGGTCTTCAGACCCGGCGTCCAGATCAGAGCGCCTTGTTGACCTCGGCCCAGTTCACCACGTTCCACCACGCGGTGATGTAGTCGGGACGGCGGTTCTGGTACTTCAGGTAGTAGGCGTGCTCCCAGACGTCGACGCCGAGGATCGGCATCTTCCCTTCCATCAGCGGATTGTCCTGGTTGGGCGTGCTCGTGATCGAGAGCTTGCCGCCGTCGTTGAGCAGCCATACCCATCCGCTGCCGAAGCGCCCAACGCCCGCCTTGCCCCACTGTTCCTTGAATGCGTCGAAGCTGCCAAATGAGCCGTTGATCGCATCGGCGATCTTGCCGGTCGGAGCACCGCCCGCGTTGGGGGCCATCCACGTCCAGAAGCGGGAATGGTTCCAGTGCCCGCCGCCGTTGTTCCGAACCGGGGTGCGGATGTCTTCGGGAATGCTGTTGATGCCGCGGCACAGCTCCTCGATGCTCTTCGACATCAGCTCGGGATGTTTCTCGAGCGCCGCGTTCAGGTTGGTGACGTAAGCCTGGTGATGCTTCCCGTGATGGATCTGCATCGTCTGCGTGTCGATGTGCGGCTCGAGTGCAGCGAAATCGTAGGGAAGTTTCGGGAGTTCGTGCGCCATCGGTCCTCCTCGGAGGTCGGAAGGCGGACTGAAGGTCCGCCTCTACGTACGGTTGAATGGGATTGGCGTACGTAGCAGCGGACTTTCAGGTCCGCCGGAACCCACCGATGGTACTCACAACGCTACTGAATAGACAACATCCGATCCAGCGCGACTCTGGTCCAGTGCTTCTGCTCGTCGGGCACGACGATGCGGTTATGGACGCGGTCTTCGACCAGCTCTTCAAGAATCCAGAGCAGGTGGTTCGGCGAGACGCGGAACATCGTCGAGCACAGGCACCCGAAAGTATCGAGCGACAGCACCGTCTGGTCGGGCGCGAGTTCGTTGGCAAGGCGATTGACGAGGTGCACTTCGGTACCGACCGCCCACACCGACCCTTTCGGGCTGTTGCTTACGGTCTTGATGATGTATTCCGTGCTGCCGCTGTCGTCAGACGCCTGCACCACTTCCCACGGCACCTCCGGATGGACGATCACGCGAATGCCGGGGTGCTGCTTCCTGATCGCCTCGATTTGCGCCACTGAGAATCGCGTGTGGACCGAGCAATGGCCCTTCCAGAGGATCATCTTCGCCTTTGCGACCTGGTCGGGATCGAGCCCGCCGAAGATCTCGTTCGGGTCCCACACGACCATCTCGTCGAGCGAAATGCCCATCTTGTAGGCGGTATTGCGCCCGAGATGCTGGTCAGGCAGGAAGAGCACCTTCTCGCCGCGCGCGAACGCCCACTTCAGCGTGGCGGCCGCATTCGATGACGTGCAGACCGTGCCGCGGCGCTCGCCGACGAATGCTTTGATTGACGCCGCAGAGTTGATGTAGGTCACCGGCACGACGCCGGCCATGCATTGGTCCGCCTGAAGGCGGACACTACGATCGTAGTGTCCGGCTTTAGCCGGACCCTCCCCCGTCACGCCCATCTGCGTAAGCTCTTCCCAGCAGTTCTCGAGCTGATCGGGCTCGACCATGTCGGCCATCGAGCAGCCGGCCGCGAGGTCGGGCAGGATCACCTGCTGATGCGGGGCGGCGAGCACGTCCGCGCTCTCGGCCATGAAGTGGACGCCGCAGAAGACGATGTAGTCCGCGTCAGGGTGCAACGCGATCTGGCGAGCCAGCCGGAACGAGTCGCCGGTGGCATCGGCAAACTTGATCACTTCATCGCGCTGGTAGTGGTGCCCGAGAATGAGGAGGCGGTTGCCGAGCTTCCGGCGTGCCGCCGCAATGCGAGTATCCATCTCCTGTCAGACAGACCGAGATACTTCTCCGGGAGCGCCTGGCGCTCGGAGATGTGTGTCTTCTCGAACTCGGTCAGCAGCGGAATGATGGACGCCATAGCTCAGGGTTCTACCGGACGTTGTGAAACTTTTCGCAATGTCTGGACGTGAAAAAGGCCAAACCCCGCACTTGGGCTATCTGCCCTGCGGAATTTGGACCTGCAGAAATTATAACGTCTCGAGCCGGCGGCCGACAGGTCAGCCGATTTCAGACGGAAATGGTGTCTTTGACGTTGTAAAACGTGTCGCGCTCGAGCGGTTCGCGCCCGGCGGCCCGGACGAGCGTTGGTCAGCTGGGTCATGGTCAGCCCCTCCGGAGTGGGGGACCCGGCCATGTGGTAAATCTTCTCCTCCTGGACCGTGCCGTCCAGGTCGTCCACGCCGAACCAGAGCGCCGTCTGCGCCACATCCACCCCGGTCGCGATCCAGAACGCCTTGATGTGCGGGATGTTGTCGAGCATGAGGCGTCGAAACCGCGTGCACTTTCAACGTCTCCGCAGCGCTCGGCGCCGGCAGCTTCCGCATCTGGTTGTTGTCGGGATGAAACGCGAGCGGGATGAACGCCTGGAAACCGCTCGTGTCGTCCTGGAGCGCACGCGCACGGAGCATGTGATCGATCCGCTCCTCGGCGTCTCGATATGCCCGTACAGCATCGTCACGTTGGTCTTCATGCCGAGACCATGGGCGAGCCGGTGGATATCGAGATACCGATCGGCGCCGCATTTGTCGTGGCAGATCTTCCTGCGGACGCGCTCGGCGAAAATCTCCGCGCCGCCGCCCGGCAGTGAATCCAGCCCCGCGTCGATCAGATCCCGCAGCACCTGCTCGTCGGTCATGCCATAGAGATCAGCGAAGAATGCGATCTCCACGGCGGTGAAGCACTTCAGATGGATCCCGGGGCGGATCTGCTTGAAGCCGCGGAGGAGGTCCGTGTAATAGCTGAACGGCAGATCCGGGTTGAGCCCGTTGACGATGTGCAGTTCGGTGAGCGGCTGATGCGCGCGCCGCCGCAGCTTGTCCCACGCCTGCTCGAGCGACATCGTGTAGGCGGAGGCGTCGGTGGGCTTCAACCGCGCGAACGAACAGAACAGGCAACTCGCCACGCAGACATTCGTCGGCTCGAGGCGAAGGTTGTAGTTGAAGTAGGTGCGCGCGCCGTGCCGTTTCTCGCGTTCGCGATTCGCGAGCAAGCCGATAGCCAGCAGGTCGTCGCATGCGAACAGGTGAACGCCGTCGGCGAAGCTCAGGCGTTCGCCTGCTTCGAGCTTGTCGCCGATGCCGGCCAGTCCGGCGGCCTGGATGCGTGTTTTCACCCGAGAGCCTGAGAAATTCTAGCGTGCTATACTGCGCGTCTCACAACCGACACCGCCGGGTGAACAGGGGAAGTGGGTGCGATGCCCACGCGGTCCCGCCACTGTATGGGATTCGACGTCCGAAGCCGCGCCGGAACCCGTCAGGGCGAAGCTAGTTCGGACGGCGGACGAGCCAGGACACCTGCTCCGGCGCCTGTCCGTCTATCGCGGCGCGAAGGACGCCGGCAGGAGACGATGTCACTCACCGCCGAACACGTTTCATTCAGATACGACCGCCCGGCGTGAGGCCGCCGGGGCGTTTGCGCTCCACGACGTCTCCGTCGCCGTCCAGCGCGGCTCGCTGACCGGGCTCCTCGGTCCGAACGGGTGTGGCAAGACGACCCTGCTTCGGCTGATGGCCGGCGTGCTGCAACCCGACCAGGGCGCTATCACGTTGAACGGCCGCACGATCTGCGCGGCATTCCCCGCCGCGAACTGGCGCGCCACGTCGCGCTCGTACCGCAGGAGACCCATCCCGCATTCGACTACAGCGTGCTCGAGATGGCGTTGATGGGACGCCACCCGTATCTCGGCGTCTTCCAGCTCGAGGGACCCGAAGACATTGCAATCGCGCAGGAATCGCTGTCGGCCACCGGTACCGCGCATCTTGCGTCGCGACCATACATGACGCTCAGCGGCGGAGAAAAGCAGCGCGTCGTCATCGCAGGTGCGCTCGCGCAATCTCCAGACGTGCTGCTGCTCGACGAACCCACGGCATCTCTCGATCTCGCGTATCAGCTCGAAGTGGCATCGCTCCTGTCCCGGCTGAACCGGGATCACGGGCGTCACGATGGTGCTCGCGACGCACGATCTGAACCTCGCCGCATCGCTGTGCGATCGCTGGTCCTCGTGCGTGCCGGCCGCGTGCTTGCCCAGGGAGCCACGCGCGATGTGCTCGACGGCGCGCTCGCCATCCGGCAGCTCTACGACGTCGAAGCCGACGTCCGCTTTCACGAAGCGGCGGGACACCTGATGGTCGTGCCGATCCGGCGCGACGCCATGACGGTTTCTGAGTCGACGCTCCCGCGCGTCGGCGCCCAGCCCGCGGCCGATCCGGCGCGGCTCGCGATGACGCTGGCGGTGTACGGCGGACTCGCCGTCGCCACGTGTCTCCTGGCGCCGCTCGTCGGCAGCACGCTCGATCAGCCTGTCGCGGGTGTTCGATCGGTCGATTCCTTTCGCCGACAACGTCGACGCCCAGATCTTCTTCGTCGCGCGCATGCCGCGCGTGCTCGCGGGCGCGGTCGTCGGCGCGGCGCTCGCCTCGGCAGGCGTCGTCCTCCAGGCGCTGCTGCGGAATCCGCTGGCGACACCCTTTACGCTTGGCGTCTCGGCGGGGGCGGCGCTCGGCGCCATCCTGGCCATCTCTTTCGGCGCCGCTGTCACGCTCGGTCCGCTTTTCGCCGGTGCCGCTCGCCAGCCTTGCCGGCGCGTTCCTCGCCGCCACGGTTGTCTATGCGATGGCGACGCGCCCGGGGCGGGCGATGTCGACGTCGGTGCTTCTGCTGGCGGGCGTGACGCTCAACTCGTTCTTCTCGGCGCTGATCCTATTCGTCCAGTACATGGCGGACTTCACCGAAGCCTACCGCACGCTGCGCTGGATGATGGGTGACCTCGACGTCGGCAGTTTCGAACCGATCCTTGGCGCGCTTCCGCTGATCGCCGGGGCCTTCCTGATTTTTGCCGCGCTGCCCTCGTCGCTGAACCTGCTCAGCGTCGGCAGCGATATCGCGGCCACCCGCGGCGTCGACGTCGCTCGCACGCAGCGGCTGGCGTTCATCAGCTCCGCCCTGGCCACGAGCGCCGCCGTTTCGCTGGCCGGGCCGATCGGGTTTGTCGGCATCGTCGTCCCGCATCTCGTGCGGCTGCATGACAGGAGTCGATCACCGGATCGTGCTGCCGGCGTCGGCGTTGTTTGGTGCGTCGTTTCTGGTTGCGTGCGACCTGGTGGCGCGCACCGTCCTCGCCCCGGTCGAAGTTCCCGTTGGCATCGTCACGGCGATGCTTGGGGGTCCGTTCTTCTTATGGCTGCTGCTAAGAAGAGGCTGATCCTCATTGCTGCGCTGCTCGCTGTTGCCGGAGGCATGAAGGCCTCCGGCAACAACGGAGGTGTCCATGCGGTCGTAGCCGGAGACCTTCAGGTCTCCGGGCCCGGGCCGCGACGGATTGTTTCACTCGTCCCCTCGCTGACCGAGATGCTCTACGCCATCGGCGCCGGATCCCAGGTTGTCGCCGTCAGCAGCTATGACGAGTTCCCGCCTGAAGTGAAACGGCTCCCACGCGTGGGGGCGCTGCTTGATCCCGACGTCGAGCGGATCCTGTCGCTGCGCCCGGATCTGGTCCTGACCTACGGATCTCAGACTACGCTCGAAGCGCAGCTGGCGCGGGCGGGCGTCAAGGTCTTCAGCTATCGGCACGCCGGGGTTGCCGGCATCATGCGGGGCCTGCGCAATCTGGGCGCCGCCACCGGTCACGCCGCCGAGGGCGAACGCGAGGCACGCGAGCTGCAGAGCCAGCTCGACGCGATTCGAGCGAGGGTCGCCTCATTTCCCCGGTCCCGCACACTGCTCGTGTTCGGCAGGCAGCCCCAAACGCTTCAGCAGATGTACGTGAGCGGCGGCACGGGCTTCCTGCAGGACCTGCTGGAGACCGCTGGCGCCGCGAATGTCTTCGAAGACGTGAAGCGCGAATCAGTGCAGCCATCGCAGGAGACGGTACTCTCACGAGCGCCGGACGTGATCCTGGAAGTGCGGGCGGACAACCCGTTGACGCCGGCCCAGATGGCGGCGGAGCGCCGCACCTGGGCGCCGCTCGCGTCGATTCCGGCCGTGAGAAACGGCCGGATCTATTTCCTCACCGCCGACTACTTCGTCGTGCCTGGACCGCGCGTGGCGATGGCCGCCGAGGCATTCGCGCGGACACTGCACCCGGAGGCGTTCAAGTAAACGCTACGGTCCGACCACTGGATTGCGAAGCGTCCCGATCCCCTCGTAGGTGCACTCTGATCGATCGCCGTTCCTGAAATACACCGGTGGAACACGTGCCGACCCGACTCCGGCAGGAGTTCCCGTCGCAATGATGTCGCCCGGGCGAAGCGACATGATGTTCGACGTGTAGGCGATCTGCTCGTAGACCGTGTGAATCATGAACGTCGTGTCGGCTTCCTGCATCACCTGGCCGTTCAGCACGAACCTGATCTTGAGCTTCTGTGGATCCGCCACGAACTCCTTCGGCGTGATGAACGGCCCGAGCGGCGCGAAGGTATCGTGATTCTTGCTGACCACCCAGTCGCTGCCATAGCGGGCGTCACCGCGGCCGCCGCGGTCGGAGACGTCGTTTTCCAACGTGTATCCGAAGATGTAGCTGGCCGCCTGAGATACCGGGACGCGAGTCGCTGGCCGTGCGACCACCACGCCGAGCTCGCATTCCCAGTCAACCTGCGTGCGTCCCGGCGGGAGGCGAATCGCCTCGCCGTCGGCGATGATGGCCGCCGGCGACTTCATGAAGACATAGGGATTCCATCGTTTGTCGTCAGCCGCACGCTCCCAGAGGCCTGGAGCGCTCACCGTGTTCGGAAGCGCGGCGCCCGATGTCGCAGTGCCCATGCCGGGTACCTGCGCGCGGAGCTTCGCCATCTCGAGGTCGTGTTCCCTGTAATTCACCGCCACGTTCAGCATGGTCGTGGGGTACATGATCGGGGGCAGGGTCTTCACCGCGGTCAGCTCGTACGCGTACGCGGGACGCGTCGCGCCGACGGCCTGGACGGTTCGAACGATATCGCCGATGCGCGCGCGGAGCCCTGAGTCATAACGAACGATCAGATCCTTCATGTCGGTGGGCGCCGTCACGGTGGACGGCGGAGTCCGGATTGCCGCATGCGCCGCCGCGAAGTCGATTACCACCGATTCATTCAGCACGATGCCGACGAAAGGCCGGCCGCCGCGCTCGAAGGTCCCGAGCTTGAACGGCGTCGGAGCCTGCGCCTGTATCACCACCGAGGCCAGCAGGCAGACTCCCGCCAGCGCCGGAGCACGATGTCTCATCCGGATCCTCCTCAGGAACTGTATTCGACGACGATTTTGGTGGGAACGAGGCCCCTGGCCCACGCCTCGTCCATCAGGCGCTGGACGGCGGCGCGGCCGCGGTCGCCGTATTCGAGCGTGAGCTCGTTCACGTACATGCCGACAAACCGATCGGCCTTGGCGCGATCGAGGCCGCGGCCGAACTGCAGCGCGTAGTCAAGCGCCTCCTCGCGGTGTGCCAGGGCATATGCGATGCTTTCGTGCAGCAGGCGCGACACCTTCTTGATGGTTTCGGGCCCGAGGTCGCGACGGATCACGTTGCCGCCAAGCGGAAGTGGCAAACCGGTCCTGGCCGTCCACCACTCGCCCAGGTCGACGATCTTCTTCAACCCTTCGTCCTGGTACGTCAGCTGCCCTTCATGAATCAGCAGGCCGGCCGCGACCTCGCCATTTCGGACGGCATCCTGGATGCGGTCGAATGGCATGACGACGTAGTCGACGTCAGGGTCGTACAGGCGCAGGGTGAGAAACGCGGTGGTGAGCGTGCCTGGAACCGCGACCTTGATCCCGTTCAATGACGAGGGGCCGTCTTTCCTGGCCACCACGATCGGGCCGTAGTCGTCGCCCATGCTGGAGCCGTGCGGCAGCAGCAGATACTTGTCGGTGAGGTGGGCGTAGGCGTTGAACGAGACCGCGCTGACTTCGTACTTGCCTTCGAAGGCGGCGCGGTTCAGGGTTTCGATATCGACGAGCAGGTGACCGAACTCGAGGCCATCGGTCGGCACCTTGCCACTCGCGAGTCCGTAATGCATGAACGCATCATCGGAGTCAGGACTGTGGGCGACGGTTATTTTCACTTTTTCGTGCGTTGAGCGAGCCAGCGAACCAGCGCGCTGAGATCGGCGGGAGGCGCCCGGTATTCGATCGGCGTCACGTGCTCGATCATGTCCCTGTGCGTAGGAGCGCTGTTCGGCACCGGGCCGTGAACCAAGTCGAAGGTCGGATCGATGAGCACGATCGGTGGCGCCTGCCCGTACACGTCGATCTGATAACGGAGGTTAACGCCGTCGCGCTCTTCCTTGATCGAGGACTGGCGCAATTCCCGTTGAATCTTTGCCAGATCGATTGGCAGCCGGCTGACATCCACCGTCTGCTGTGCATGGGCCGCCGAGGTCATCAGCAGCACCAGCAGAGCCGGGAGAGCCGTCCTTCTGGTCATGTTGTTTAGACGCCCCGCCAGCCGCTAAGGCTCGCGCCGGGAGTCACCCCTGATTTTCCTTCCATTCTTCATACCACGCCATCTGGATAGCCTCCAGCTTTGGCTCGTTCGAAATCTTCGGGTCGTCGTCGAAACCCTCGAGCTCCATGACTTTCTCGCGCAGGTCGGTGAACCGCACGGCGAGCGGGTCAATCCCGGGAAACTTCTCCGAAAGGGCGATACCGATGTCCTCGGCGTCGGTCCACTTCACGGCTGGACTCCGGCCGGCTTCTCGTCCTTTTCCGGCTTCTCCGGCTGGCCCAGCTGAATCCCGCCGCCCTCCTGGACGTAATTGCGGGTATACATCGGGAACTGGGCTACCACGTCGCCCTTGATCACCGCCTGGCAGCCGAGCCGCGAGGTGGTCGTCAGTTCCCACGCCGTATCGAGGCGATCGGCCTCGTTGTCCTCCATCTCGCTGAGGTTATTCATGCCTTCCTTGATGATGAGATGACAGGTCGTGCAGGCGCAGCTGCCGCCGCAGGCATGCTCGAGATGAACGCCGGCGTTCATCGCGAGGTCGAGGAACGATTCCGGCAGCCCGTGGCCAAGATACGGCAGCTTGCCGTGCTCGAACTCCACGGTCTGCCGCGTGCCGTCCTTGTTGATGAAAGTAACCTTCGGCATCAGACGTCCTTCACATTCTTCCCCGCCAGTGCTTCGCGGACGCTGCGGTTCATCACGACCTCGGCCAGATGGCGGGTCGCCTGGTTGAGAGCTTCGGTCTTCTGCTGGATCTGTTCGCGATCGTCGCCGGCGATCACGCGCTTCGCGTCGGCCAGCGCCGACTCGATCGCCGCGCGCTCGCCCGGCTCCAGCGATTCAGCGGCGACCTGCTCGAAGTCAGGACGCCGCAGCGACTTTTCCGTCGCCAGGATCACCGTCTCGGCCTCGTTGCGCGCTTCAATCAGAAGCCTGGCCTCGAAATCGGCTTCGGCATGCTCGAACGATTCGATCAGCATGCGCTCGACTTCCTGCTCGGTGAGCCCGTACGACGGCTTCACCTCGATCGTCTGTTCAATCGAGGTGCGCAGCTCGCGCGCGCCGACACTGAGGATGCCGTTGGCGTCGATCTGGAAACGGACTTCGATGCGCGGCATGCCGGCAGGCATCGGCGGAATGCCGCGCAGGCGGAACCGTGCCAGGGAGCGGCAATCGGCCGCCAGCTCGCGCTCGCCCTGCAGCACGTGAACGTCGACCGCCGTCTGGTTGTCGACGAAACTGGTGAACATCTCGCGTCCGCTCGCCGGGATGGTCGAGTTTCTCAGGATGATCTTCGACATCACGCCGCCCATCGTCTCGATGCCGAGCGACAGCGGTGTGACATCGAGCAACAGCATCTCGCGGCGTCCGCTGATCAGGATGTCAGCCTGCACGGCGGCGCCGAGGGCGACGACCTCGTCTGGATTCAAGTCCGAATGCGGCTGGCGTCCGAACAGCTCCTCGACCACGCGCCGGACCAGCGGAATCCGTGTCGATCCGCCGACCAGCACTGCCTCGTCGATATTCTTCGGCTCGAGGCCGGCGTCGGCAAGAGCCTGCCGGCAGGGACCAAGCGTGCGCTCGATCAGCGGCATGATCATCCGCTCGAAGTCCGCGCGGGTGATGCGGCGTCTATAGCCGGCCGGCAGCCGATCGGTCGAATCGAGGCGAATCTCGGCTTCCTCGGCTTCGGAGAGATCCCACTTCGCCTGGATGACGGCCTTGCGAATGGCCTGAATCAACTGAGGCGGGTCTGAAGACCCGCCTCTACGATCGGCGTTGTGGTCCCGTAGAGGCGGACCTTCAGGTCGGCCTCGGACATCGGCGAGGACCATCTGCGTCAGCAGCGCGTCGATATCGTCGCCGCCGAGGTGCGTGTCACCGTTGGTGGCCAGCACCTGGAACACGCCGTCCTCGACCTTGAGGATCGAGATGTCGAACGTGCCGCCGCCAAGGTCGTATACCGCGATGGTGCCGCGGTTCCGCTTGTCGAGACCGTAGGCGAGCGATGCGGCAGTCGGTTCGTTAATGATGCGCAGAACCTCCAGCCCGGCCAGGCGGCCGGCGTCGCGGGTCGCGGTCCGCTGCGCGTCGTTGAAGTAGGCCGGCACGGTGATGACTGCCCGATCGACCTCGAAGTCGAACTCGCCCTGCTCGCGGAAATGGTCCTCGGCTCGCCGCTTCAGCTCGCGCAGCACGAACGCGGAAATCTCGGGAGGCGTGAATTCACGCCCCCCGATCCCGATCCGGACGACGCCTCCCTTGTCCCCGCCCACCGTGAACGGCAGCAGGCTGGCGTCTTCGCTCACGTCCTCGATGCCGCGCCCCATGAAGCGTTTCACCGAATAGACCGTGCTTCCGGAAGTGGTCAGCAGACGCCGCTGCGCTTCGCGGCCGACGAAGATCGTGCCGTCCTCGCCGATCGAGACAATCGACGGCAGCAGCGCATCGCCCGAGTCGTCGCGGATGACGACCGGCCTGCCGTCCTTGACGTAGGCCACGAGGCTGTTCGTGGTGCCGAGATCGATGCCGACGACCTTACCCATTGTTGGATCTGCGATTCCTCGTGCTCGATCGTCCCCAGCAGGTTGGCGATGTATTTCTGCTCTAGCAACTGCTCGCGCAGCGCCTCGAGCGTGGCCTTGCGCTCCGCCGGCGTGTCGGCCTGGCTGTCGTAACGCTCGCTCAGTTCCTGGATGCGCCGGTCGTGTTCATCCCGCTTGCGCGCGATCGGGGCGCGCGCCTTCTCCAGCCGCGATCGCAGCTGTGCCTCGTCTCCGCCTGATTCCCGCAGCTCGCGGATCTCGTCGAGTTCCTCGTTGAGCGCGAAGACCTCCTCCAGGAGAGCCGGCGGTACCTTCACGGTGCCTTCGTCCGACTTCGCCGGGGGCAGGCCCTCAATCGCGAGCAGATGCTCGATCCGGGCGGCCGGGTTCCGCAGCGTCCGGTAGGCGTCGTTGAGGTAGGACGAGCGTTCGAGGCTGGCAAGCCGCTCCGCCGGCGGCGCGTTGTAGAAGTAGTCGGGATGAAACTGCCGGCTGAGATCGCGGAAGCGCCGCTCGAGGTCCTGCGGGTCGAGACCGAGCCTCCGCGGCACACCGAGGAAGCTGAAGAAATCACCGTACCGTCCGAGCGCAAGGATCCGGTTGCACTGGGGACAGAAGTGCTCGTCGACCGGGGCGCCGGCGCCGCAGTTGCGGCACTCGAGCGCCGACGTGGGACGGAGGGGATCGAATCGGGAGTCATCGGTTCGCGGGGCCTTTCCCGCGGCGCGTCATGCGCCGAAGGAGCTGCCGCAGCCGCAGGTCTGCTTCGCGTTCGGGTTGTGGAAGACGAACCCCTGTGGTGAGCAGCGCGGTGTCGTAGTCGAGCGTGGTTCCCTTCAGGAACATGTAGCTCTTGCGGTCGACGAACAGCTTCGTGCCGTCGGGGCCGTCGAACACCTCGTCGCCCAGGCGCGGCTCTCGCTCCCATGCGAACGTGTAGCTGAGCCCGGAGCAGCCGCCGCCTTTCACGCCGACGCGAAGCCCACCCTCGGTCGAGGCCCTGCTTGGCCATCAACGACCTGATCTTCTGCGCGGCGGTCTCGCTGATCTGAATCAGTCTTCGTCAACGCCCAATTCCCAACTTCCAACTCCCAATCGTGGGCGTTGGCCGTTGGGAGCTGGAAGTTCAGGCGATTGTCGCGCCGACCGGCTCGTTGGCCTTCGAGTCTTCCTTCTTCTTCTGGTAATCGGCGATCGCGGCCTTGATCGCGTCCTCGGCCAGCACCGAGCAGTGGATCTTGACCGGCGGCAGCGCCAACTCGTTGACGATGTCGGTGTTCTTGATCGCCAGGGCCTGGTCGACCGTCTTGCCCTTGAGCCACTCGGTCGCGAGGCTCGAACTGGCAATCGCCGACCCGCACCCGAACGTCTTGAACTTCGCTTCGTCGATCACGCCGGTTTCGGGGTTGACCCTCACCTGGAGCTTCATGACGTCGCCGCACTCCGGTGCGCCTACCAGCCCCGTCCCCACGTTCACGTCGTCTTTCGGCAGCGAGCCGACGTTGCGCGGGTTCTCGTAGTGGTCAATTACCTTGTTTGAATAAGCCATGTCCTCTTCTCCGCGGAGGCCTGAAGGCCTCCGCCTACCGGTAGCCGGAAACCTCAGAGTTTCCGGTCGTCAATGCGCAACCCACTGCATCTTCGACAGGTCGACGCCTTCCTTCACCATCTCGTACAAGGGCGACATCTCACGCAGCCGCCGCACGACGCTCGTCAGCTTCTCCACGACGTAATCGACTTCCTCCTCGGTCGTCCATCGGCCCAGGCCGAACCGAATCGACGAATGGGCGAGATCGTCGCCCGCGCCAAGCGCCTTCAGCACATACGAAGGCTCGAGGCTCGCCGAGGTGCACGCCGATCCGGACGACACCGCCACATCGTTGATCCCCATCAGCAGCGACTCACCTTCGACATAGGCGAAGCTGATGTTGAGGTTGTGCGGCAGCCGATGCTCCATCGAGCCGTTGACGTAGATCTCATCGAGGTTCTGATGGAACTTCTCGTTCAGCCGGTCGCGGAGCTTGCGCAGCCGCATCGGTCTCTGACGCCATCTCCGCCTTGCAGATCGCCGCCGCCTTGCCGAGGCCAACGATGCCGGGCACGTTCAGAGTGCCCGACCGCATGCCGCGCTCGTGGCCGCCGCCGCTGATCTGCTCTGCCAGCAGCACCCGCGGGTTGCGCCGCCGCACGAACAGCGCGCCGACGCCCTTCGGCCCGTACATTTTGTGCGCGCTGATCGACACCAGGTCGGCCTTGATCTGGTTGACGTCGAACGGGACCTTGCCGGCCGCCTGCACCGCGTCGGTGTGGAACAGGATCCCCTTCTCCTTGGCGATGGCGCCGATCTCGGCCACCGGCTGCAGCACGCCAATCTCGTTGTTGGCGGTCATGATCGTGATCAGGATCGTCTTGTCGGTAATCGCCGCGCGCAGCTCGTCGAGGCTGATGCGCCCGTCCTTCTGCACCGGCAGGTAGGTGACGCGCGCGCCCAGCTTCTCGAGCTTCTTGCACGTGTCGATCACCGCCTTGTGCTCGATCACGCAGGTGATGATGTGGTTGCCCTTCTCGCGGTACATCTCCGCGACGCCCTTGATCGCCAGGTTGTTCGACTCGGTCGCACCGCTCGTGAAGATGATCTCCTTCGGGTTGGCGCCGATGCAGATCCGCCACCTGCTTGCGCGCTGCCTCGACGGCTTCTTCCGCCGCCCAGCCAAACGCGTGGTTGCGGCTCGCGGCGTTGCCGAAGTGCTGCGGTGAAGTACGGCAGCATCGCGTCGAGCACCCGCGGGTCCACGGGCGTCGTCGCGTGATAGTCCATGTAGATGGGAAGCTTCATCGTCTTATCACCGCGGCGTGCGCCACCGGCGCCTGCGCCGCATCATTTCTGCCGCCATTTCGGCGATCGATCACCGTGCCAAGGGTCTCTGCGATGCGTTCCCGAATCTGCCAGAGCGGGTCGCGGATGCTGCACTTGCTGTACTGCTCGCAGTCGTTGCTTTTCGGTCGAGCAGGCGGTGACGGTGAACGGGCCATCAATGGCCTGAATGACGTCGGCGACGCTGATCGACGACGACGGCCGGCTCAGCGTGTAACCCCCGCGCGTCCCCTGCGTGGAGATCAGCAGGCCCGCGCGGACCAGCCGCTGGAGCACCTTGGCCATCAGTTCGATCGGAATGTCGTACTGCTCGGCGATTTCGCGCGCGCTTGTAGACGAGGGCCCGGTCCTGCAGGGCCAGGTGCCGCACCGCCATCAACGCGTAATCCGCCTTTTTTGAAAGCCTCAGCAAAATCCGACTCCAATTGTCGTAGTTTATGGCTTCCGGGCGAACCCCGTCAAGATTGGTCGGATTTCAATACTTCGGCTGCGTCGGGTCAACCTTGTCGATCCACTCCAGAATTCCGCCGCGCAGGTTCTTCACCCTCGTGAAACCCACGGACTTCAGATAGTCGACCGCCTTGGCGCTGCGGCCGCCCATCTTGCAGTGCGACGACGATGTCCTGCTCGCGGTCGAGTCTCCTGATACCGTCGAGGCAGCTCGCCGAGCGGAATCAGCGTCGATCCCGGCATTCGGTTGATCTGGTACTCGTTCGGTTCCCGGACATCGAGGATGAACGGCTTCTCGCCGGCATCCAGCTTCTGCTTCAATTCGACGGGCGTAATCTCCCACTCGCTCACGGTGGCTCCTGACGATTGGGCCTGCGGCTCCGGCCGGATACCGCAGAACTGCTCGTAGTCGATCAGCTTGGTGACGGTCGGGTGCGTGCCGCAGACGGGGCACTCCGGATCCTTGCGCAGCTTCAGCTCGCGGAACTTCATCTTCAGCGCGTCGTAAATCAGGAAGCGGCCGATGAGCGGCTCGCCGATGCCGAGCATCAACTTGATCGCTTCCGTCGCCTGGATCACCCCGATGATCCCGGGCAGCACACCAAGCACGCCTCCTTCGGCGCAGCTCGGCACCAGTCCGGGCGGCGGCGGCTCGGGATACAGGCAGCGATAGCACGGGCCTTCCTTGGTCGCAAACACCGATGCCTGTCCTTCGAAGCGGAAGATGCTGCCGTACACGTTCGGCTTGCCGCTGATGACGCACGCATCGTTGACCAGATAGCGCGTCGGAAAGTTGTCGGTGCCGTCGAGGATGACGTCGTACGGCGCGAACAGCTCGAGCGCGTTCTCGCGACGACAGCGACGTCTCGTAGGTGTCGATGTCGACGTGCGGATTGAGCGCGTGCAGTCGATCCTTCGCCGACGCGAGCTTCGACCGGCCGACGTCCGGCGTGCCGTGGAGCAACTGCCGCTGCAGGTTGCTGAAATCCACGACATCGAAGTCGACGATGCCGATCCGCCCGACGCCGGCCGCGGCAAGATACATCGCCGCCGGCGATCCGAGGCCGCCCGCGCCGATGCACAGGACACTCGACGCTTTCAGCTTGCGCTGCCCGTCGATGCCGACCTCCGGCATGATGAGGTGGCGGCTGTACCGCTTGATCTCGTCCTGCGAGAGCTCGGGCTGCACGTCGGTGGCCGTCGGCGCGCCGCCGGCGACCGACGGCACGATGCTCAACGAATCGCCCGGTTTCACCGGCGTCTGCTCCTTCTGCAGGTAGCGGATGTCTTCGTCATTCAGATACACGTTGACGAAGTTCCGCAGCCGGCCCTCGTCCGTATAGAGATGCTTCCGCAGCCCCTCGTGCCGGGTCGTCAGATCGGCGAGCAGTTCGCCGACGGTGTTGCCGCTGACCTCAACCGATTCCTTCTTGTCGGTGAACGGCCGCAGCGGGGTGGGAATGTGAATCGTGTTCGCCATATGTCAGTTCTTCCTGATCGAAAGCCGAACGATCGTCCTTGAGCCGCCACGACGTCATGTCTTCCGGCACGCCGCCGCGGACTGCCACGATGATGTACGAGAAAAACGGCCACGCGTGATCGAGGTCGTACTGCGACGGCCGCGCCGGATGGTCGGGATGCGAATGATAGAAGCCGAGGAGTTCGGCGCCGCCTTCGGCAGCGCGTCGCTCCGCCGCGCGATAGTCGTCTGGGCCGACCCTGAACCGGCGGCGCGGCCCCTCGTCAGTCACGTTCGGCAGGGCAAACGTGTTCTGGACGACGCCGTCGCGGCCGATGAGCGCGCCGCAGCATTCCTCAGGATACGTTTCGCTGCCGTGGCGCCTGATCGCCGCAGCGACGCCCGGTTCGAGATGCAGACGTCACCGCCGTCGATCGACTCTGGCCGCCCGACTCATCCCAGAAGCGTTCGGACAGGTACTTTTCGCCGCCGTCGCAGAAAACGACGACCATGACCGCGTGAGACGTCCCGCGGGCGACGCGAAGCGCGCCCGCGAGGTTCGCGCCGCTCGAAATCCCGACGAACAGCCCGCGTCGCGCCAGCTGTCGGGTCAATTCGAAGGCCTCTTCGGTGCCGACCCCGATGTCGTCGTCCGCCAGCGAGGGGTCGTAAATGCCAGGGACGATCGCCGTCGCCATGTGCTTCAAGCCCTCGAGCCCGTGCAGCGGCGAGTCGGGCTGAACCGAGATCAGCTTGATGGCCGGGTTGAATTCGCGCAGCCGCCGTCCGGCACCGATGAAAGTGCCGCTGGTGCCGAGGCCGGCGACGAAATGGGTTAGACGGCCATCCGTCTGCTCGATGATTTCGGGCGCCGTCGTGTCGTGATGCGACAGCCAGTTCGCCGGGTTGTTGTATTGATCGGGATAGAAGTAGATGTCCGGCTCGGCAGCGTACATTGCCTTGGCGCGGATGATGGCGCCGTCGGAACCTTCCATCGGATCGGTGAATACGATCTCCGCCCCGAACGCCTTCAGGATCCGCTTGCGTTCAGGTGTGACGTTCTCGGGAACGCACAGCCGGACGCGGTAACCGCTTCGCGGCGCCGATCATCGCGTAAGCAATCCCGGTGTTGCCCGAGGTGGCGTCCAGCAGGATCTTGTCGCGGGTCAGGGCCCCCGAACGCTCGCCCTCCAGGATCATCCGGGCTGCGGGTCTGTCTTTCACGGATCCGCCCGGATTTCGCCACTCGGCCTTCGCCCATAACTCGACGTCGCGCAGTCCTGTTTCGAAGCTCGACAGCCTGATGAGGGGCGTGTTGCCGATCAGGTCGACAACGGAGCCGGTGGTGCGGGAAGGGCCGGGGGTGACTGCAGGCATATCCGACTGTTAGAGTCCGAGTTTATCAAATCCCAACTCCCAAACCGAACTCGCAAGCTCCCAAGACCCAACTCGCCCCAGGCGTCGGAGCCCGAGGCTTCATCCATCATGCGAAGGACGAGGTCGCGGACGTGCTCGTAGTGACGAAAGGCGGGGCTCCTCCTGGCCCTCTCGATCGAGTCGCGAGGATGTTCGCTGCGGTCGGCGCCAACGCGACTAGCTGACCGGACGGCCCTCGGTGTCCCGGACTTCCATGGGTCCGAGGTTGAGTTTGCGCAGGTCAGCTTCGATCGCCGCCCGATCGCCCACGGCGATGACGACGAGCCGCCCCGGCAGGACGTACTTCTTCGCCACGTCAAGCGCCTGTGCCGCGGTAACCGCGTTCACCCGCTGCGCATACCGCGTGTAGTAATCGAGCCCCAGGTCGTAAACGAAGATATTCGAGAAGCTGTTCACCGAGTTCTGACTCGTCTCGAACGCGGCGGGAATGGAATTGGCTAGCGCATCCTTCGCCTTGCGCAGCTGCTCTGCAGTGACCGGCATCGCGATGATGCCCTCGACCTCCTTGAAGATCTCGCTGACGGCGGGGGCGGTGGCGTCGGTGCGGACACCGGCGCCGATGGTGAACGGCCCGCCGTTGCGGCGGAACGCGAACCCGGACCTGGCGCCGTAGCTATAGCCATGCTGCTCGCGCAGGTTCATGTTGATGCGGCTCGAGAACAGGCCGCCGAGCTCGTTGTTCATCACCTGCAGCGGCAGGAAGTCGGGAGTCGACCTCGCCGGCCCGATCCAGGCGACGCGCAGCTCGGTCTGCGGCGAGCCCGGCTTGTCGACAATCACGATCCGCGCGTTGGTCGTCTCGGGCTCGCGCAGCGCCGGACGTACCGGCGCGCCACGCTGCCACGAGGCGAACGCCTTTTCCGCGAGCGCCCGCAACTCCGTCATCGAGATGTCGCCGGCGACGACCAGCGCGGCGTTGTTGGGCACGAAGTTGCGCGCCCAGAAATCCGCCATGTCCTGGCGGCTCATCCCCTTGACCGACGCCTCGGTGCCGAACTCCGTGTAGCCGTACGGATGACGCGGCCCGTACAACGCGAGGCGAGGCCACCTGCGTCGCCACCTGGCCGGGGTTGTCGCGCTGCTGCACCAGCTGCGCGAGCCGGCTCGCCCGTTGCCGTTCAATCTCGTCAGCCGGGAAAGCTGGACGCAGGGCGACGTCGGCCACCAGATCAAGTGTCGGCGCGAAGTTCTTCGACAACGATCTCGCGGTGATCGACGTCGCATCCATGGAACTTCCGGTCGTCAGCGTTGCGCCGAGCCGCGCGGTCTCGTCGGCCAGCTGCAGGGCATTGCGCGTGGATGTGCCCTCGTCGAGCATCGCGGCGACGAAATTGGCCAGCCCCGACTTGTCGGTGGGGTTGGCGTCGCTGCCGGTCCTGATCACGAGGCTCGCCGAAACAATCGGCAGCCCTCGGCGCTCGTTGAGAATCAGCGTCAGCCCGTTCGACAGCGTGGCGGACGCGGGAGTGGAGAGCTGAAGCGGCCGAGCCGGACCTGCCCTGGGCGTTTCATTGCGCCAGGGCTCGTCGGCATTGATCGACTCGCCCTCTCCCTCAGGCGCTGCCGCCGACGGACTTGGCGGCGGTCCCTGCGCCGGTGCCGCGGGCTGCCCGGGTACCGCATGCACGACGACGCGAGCATTCGGAGAGAGGTATTGCTTCGCAAACGCGAGGGCGGTTGCAGGCGTCACGGCACGGTAGCGGAGGATGTCCTTCTCGAGATAGTCAGGCGTCCCGAGATAGTGGTTGTACATGTTCAGCCGGTCGGCGACGCCGCCAAACCCGCCCAGCCGCTCGAGGCCGCCGATGATGCCGGTCTCGATCGTGTTGCGCGCCTGCTCGAGCTCGGCGGCCGAGGGCGGCTGCGTCCGGAGCAAGGCGAGCTCCTGATCAATGGCCTTCTCGAGCTCCTCGGCGGTGTGACCAGGGCGCGCGGTGGCGTCGATCTGAAACATGGAGCCGAGGATCAGCGAGTACTGACTGGCCGACACGTTCTGGGCGATTTGCTGTTCGTAGACCAGTTTCTTGAACAAGCGGCTCGATCGACCGCCGCCAAGAATGGTGGCCACCATCTCGGCGTCGGCGTCGCCCGGCTTGAAAATCGCCGGGGTCAGCCATGCCACGGAGACTCGCGGCAGCTGGACGCGCCCGGGAACCACCTGCCGGCGTTCCGCGGTGATCGGCGGCGTCTCAGCCTTGATCGGCGGCACCGCGGGACCGCGCTTCAGCGTGCCGAAGTACTTTTCGACCAACTGCTTCGTCGCCGCGACATCGATATCGCCGACGATCGCCACGCTTGCGTTGTTCGGGGCGTAGAACTGCCGGAAAAACCGGTTCACATCGACCAGCTTCACCGCCTGGATATCTTCGTGCGATCCGATCACGCTGCCGTAGTACGGGTGCCCCTTCGGGAACAGCGACTGCACCATGCGCTTCTTCGGCCAGGCCGTACAGGCCGGTTCTCGACGTTCTGCCGGCGTTCGTTGCGCACGACATCCTGCTGATTCGACAGCGCCGCCTGGTTGACCTTCTCCAGCAGATAGCCCATGCGATCGGATTCGAGCCACAGCGCCAGTTCCAGTTGATTCGACGGCACCGTCTCGAAGTAGTTGGTGCGATCGAAGTCGGTGGTGCCGTTCACGCCGGTCGCGCCGGCCGCTTCGAGCAGCGGAAAGTGCGAGTCGGGCGGCACGTGCTTCGAGCTCTGGAACATCATGTGTTCGAACAGGTGCGCGAAGCCGGTGCGCCCGGGCTCCTCGTTGGCCGGGCCGACGTGATACCAGAGGTTCACGGCCACCATCGGCAGCCGTCGATCCTGGCTGAGGATCACCTCCAGCCCGTTCGGCAGCGCGTATTTCTCAAAGGCCAGCCGCGGGATGTCAGCGGCGCTCGTCGCCTGATTCTGCGCGAGCGGGGTGGTCAGGCACGCAACCGCCAGAGCGGCGGCCGCGAAGAGGCGGAGAGACAGGCGTGTATGCATGGCGATCACTCTTGAAGCGGAACGTTATCCAGACTCGCCCACAGATACCAGCAGGCCACCGACCGATACGGGCGCCACGATTCGCCGAGCCGTAGCAGCCGCGCCGGCGACGGGACCTTGCGCAGCCGATACACGCGCTGCACCGCCTTGACGATCCCGAGATCGCCCACCGGCAGCACGTCGGGCCGATGGAGACGGAACATGAGGAACATCTCCGCCGTCCAGCGGCCGATGCCCTTGACCTGCGTCAGCGCCTCGATCACCTCATCGTCGGTCAGGTGATCGAGCGCGTCCAGCGGCAACGTACCGGCGTCGATTCGCGCACACAGATCGCGCAGGTAGCGCACTTTCTGGCCACTTAGACCGGCGCTTCTCAGCTGCTGGTCGGTGACGGCAGCGGCGCGTGCCGGCGTCGGCGTGCCGTCCATCAGCGCCTCGACGCGCCCGGCGATGGTCGCGGCCGCCTTCGTCGACAGCTGCTGCGAGATGATCGCGTGGAGAAGCGCCACGAACGGGTCGGTGTGCTGCGACTCGGCGAGCCCGCACGGGCCATGGCGCCGCATGAGGTCGCGCAGAATCGGATCCCGCCGGGCCAGCACTCTCCGCGCCCGGGAGTAGTCGATGGCCAAGGCCACTAGTGGTCTGTCCTTTCCGAACGGTCCACTAGACTACTTGAGTTCAGCTGTCAGCGTCACCTGGGCGCGCAGCTCCATTTGTCCCGCGGAAATCGGCGGCGCCGCGGCCGCATCGGACTGCAGCGTCGCGACTTCGCGGAGGTAGGGCACGGGCGGACGAGAGATGGTCCCTTGCTCTTCAATCCGCATCACCCGCGCGATCGACTGGCCCGACCCGGCCGCTGCGGCCTCCGCCTTGGCCCGCGCATCCGCCACCGCCAGACGCAGCGCTTCGCGCTCGAGCTTGGCGCGGTCCTTCAAATCGAAGCGAATGCCGCCGACCGACGTCGCGCCCGTCCCGACGGCGATTTCGAGCACTTCGCCAACCCGGTCGATCGCATCCACCCGCACCTCGATGGTGTTGCGCGCAACGTAGCCGCGCGACACGCGGCGGTTGTTGACGAAGTCCCATTCCTGCTGCAGGTCATAGGCAATCGTCTTGATCGCGTCGGCGGGAATTCCGGCGGAGCGCAGTTTCGCCTGTACCGGCGCCATCGCGTCGGTGTTTCGCTTCTGCGCCTCGCGTGGGTTCGGCGCGCGCGATTCGGCGGTGATGTTCACCCAGGCCCGATCGGGCACCGCCTGGATCAGCCCCTCCCCCGTCGTCACGACGACCGGTTCCTGGCGCGGCTGCTGGGCCGCGGCGAGCGCCGGCGCGAGCAACAGAAGAATGAGGGCGATGAATGGTTGAGTCACGTGCGGCTCCTCTCGACAGGCGGCTTATACATTGTGAGGCCAGACCGGCTGCCCAGGTTGAGCGTGCCACAATGAGCCGGTGGAAGTCTCGCTGGTCAGGAATCGTTTGAAACGCGCGATCGATGCCGCCCGCGAGCGCGGACAGCAGCAACGGCAGCGGTCGGCCGCGGCTGAAAAGGCTTACGACGCGTTTCTCAAGGACGTCGCCACCCCCGTCACGCGGCTGATGGCAAACACGCTGAAGGTGGAAGGCTATCCCTTTACGGTGTTCACGCCGGGAGGTGGACTGCGGCTCGCATCCGACCGCGGCCGCGACGACTACATCGAGTTCTCCTTCGATGGCGAGGCCGATCCGCCGCAGGCGACCGCGCGCATCAGCCATACGCACGGCTCGCGCACGCGGAGCGAGGAAAGGCCAATCAAGGCCGGAGCGGCGCCCGACGAACTCTCCGAAGAGGACGTGCTGGCGTTTCTGCTCAGTGCGCTCGAGCCATGGTTGGGGCGGTAAGCTTGCGCGCGATGTGAATCGCCATCAAGCCTCCGAGCACCGGGATGACGCGCACGCCTTCGAATCCCCGGACCTCCAGTAATCGGGCCACGCCGTCTGCGCCTGGATACTGCCGAATCGACTCGGGTATGTAGCGATACGTATCCGGATCGCCGTGGAGCATCGTGCCCAGCGCGGACCCGACAACCGTCAAGTACGCCAGATAGGCGCCGCGGATAACGGGATTCCGGGGACGGTTGAAATCGAGCGACAGCAGGCGGCCGCCCGGCGCCAGCACGCGCCGTATTTCCTCGATTGCCTGTGCCAGGTCCGGCACGTTGCGCAGGCCGTAGCCAGTGGTCACGACGCTAAAGCGCCCATCGCCGAACGGCAGCGCCAGCATGTCGCCGGTGACCAGCCCGACATTGGCCGGCCGCTTCGCCGACGCCAGTTCAAGCATCCGATGGGTCACATCCAGGCCGACGCCGTAACGGACTCCTGGCCCCGCGGCAAAGACGAGGTCGCCGGTACCGCAGGCGAGATCAAGCACGCGGTCGCCGGAGCGCAGATCCGCGAGCGCGATCAGATGCGCCTTCCAGCGGCGATCCTGGCCGTACGAGAGAAACCTGGTGATGAAGTCGTATCGATCGGCGATGGTGGCAAACAGCCGCTTGACGTAACGGCGTTTGCCCTCGGGCGTGGCGATGGTCGAGCGGAGCGTCACTCGACCTGGATGATGCCTTTCATCATGAGCCGGTGAGGCTGGCAGAAATATTCATACGTGCCGGGGTTCGTCGGCGCCGTGAATGCCACCTGGCCCGTCTGGTTCCACGTGAGTTCATTCATGACGGCGCGGGCAGCAGGAAACGCGAAGTCGTGCGTCACGCCCCGCTCCTGGTTCTTGACGACAATCCGCACGCGCTCACCGGCCTTCACCTCGATGGTGGGATTGGGCGTCTCGAGATCGTTCTCCAGGTAGAACGCCATGCCCTTCACGACGAGCGTCACCTGGCGCGTCGGCGTGCTGCTCAACGCCGGCAGAAGCGCGACGAGCAGCATCACCGCGCCCATGGCAGCGATGGCCTTGCGCGAAACCCTGTGTCCCAGAATGCTCATCCGACCAACATCCCCGTGACGTACATCACCGCGAAACCCGCGAACAGCCCAGCAAGCACCGGCCCTGTCGCCAGCGCCCGTGCTATTGAGCCTTCGCGCGTCATGTGCCGGACAATCTGCCCGATGACCTGCGCGATGGCGCCGACGCCGATCGCCAGGAACAGCACGGACCAGACCGGCGAATATACGAAGCCGCCGAGCCATGCGCCGGCAATCGTCGGCACGCCGCCGATGAGCCCG
The DNA here is from genome assembly GCA_963750995.1 of uncultured Acidobacteriota bacterium. Classification (GTDB taxonomy): domain Bacteria; phylum Acidobacteriota; class Vicinamibacteria; order Vicinamibacterales; family UBA2999; genus CAVVST01. The sequence continues at coordinate 74,773 of CAVVST010000004.1, forward strand.
AGCCTGGCGAGCTCGCTTACCGAGACGCGCTGGCCATCGCGCGCGAGCGGCGCCACGATCGCCAGCCCCTCCGTCGTGTTGTGCAGCGTGAAGCCCACGATCAGAAGAGTGCCGAGCGCTGCCTCTCCCAGCGCAAATGCAGATCCGACCGCCAGCCCCTCGCCGAAATTGTGAAGGCCAATCCCGACGGCAATCAGCACCGCCAGGACCCAGCCGCGCCGCGCGTCGGCGGCCGATGAACGACGCCCGCGCAGCCATGCGCCCACGCCCTCGAGCAGCAGATAGGCGCCGGCCGCGGCGAGACCGAAGAGCACGACGCCCTGGAACGACTCGGGCGAGCAGTTCCGCCGCCTCGAGTCCTTCACTCGCCCCGTCAACCAGGAGAAATGCGAGCAGGCCGACAGTGAGCGCCAGCAGGAAATCCATCGCCGCGATCCGGCAAGCGCTTCAGGAAAGGAAACCAGAGCAGGCCGATGATGACCGGGAATGACGCCGACATACAGGCCGATCAAGGTAAAGACACCCAGAAATCGCGCATTCGGCGTGGGCGTTTCGACCGCGACGGGGATCTCGTGCTCGAACGCCGTGCCCGTGGATGTCAGCACCCGCACGACGTGTGCTTCGCCCTCGACCCACGGATACGGAATTCGCAGCGTCGTCCGGCCCAGATGATCGAGCACGACGCCGTTATCGGCAGTAAAGGTCCAGAAGGCATCATCGACCTGGATCTGCGCGATCGACACCTGATCCGGTCCGTCGTTCAACACGTTCACGACGATGGAGCCAGGCTCGAGGACGAGGCGCTGGAACGTGAGCCGCTCGACGGGAGGATAGTTGTCGCCGCGAATGGCTTCGGCAGGCCCCCACCGCGTGATGACGACCAGGAGCGCGGCAAGCAGGGCAAGCGGGACGAGCGCCAGGAGGACTCGTCGCATCACGTGAGCGCCTCGGCCCGGAACAGCCCCATCCATCCCAGTTCCGCGAACTCACTCTGGTGAGCGTGGAACATGAAGTCGCCCGGATACCGGAAAGTGGTTTCGAGGATGGCGCGCTCGCCCTGGCACAACATGATGGTGTCGGTGCGCTCGCTCGGGGTCAGCGACGTGCCAGTGCGGAATACATCGAAGAACATGCCGTGCAGGTGCAGGCTGTTGACCGGATCGAACTCGGTGACGTTGACGAGATAGATCCGAACGAGCCTGCCCACGGTGACGCGAATGGGATCGTGCGCATACGCATTCGCGATCGTGTTGACGGCGTAGACCTCGTTCTCCGCGTCGAACGTGGTGTCGAACGCGTTCATCACCATCACGAATTCGTCCGCCGGCGGACGGCTTCCCGCCGATGCCCGCGGGTCGACGATGAACGCACCGTACAGGCCCTTGTGGATGTGGCGTTTCAGCGGAACCGTGTGGCAGTGATAGAGGTGAAGACCGAACGGATCCGCGTCGAACTCGTAAACAAAGGTCTCGCCGGGATGAACTTCCTGGCCCGCCAGCGCCCCATCCATCTGGGGCGGATGCCAGCCGTGGAAGTGGATCGAATGCGGATGGCTGCCGAGGTTCCGGAAGGTCACGCGAAGTCGATCCCCTTCGGTCGCGCGAATCGTCGGTCCGGGTACCTGGCCGTTGTAAGTCCACGCCGGGAAGAACAACCCCGGCGCGATCTCGAGTTCGCGATCAGCGGCGAAGATCTCGTACTCGCGCAGCAGCGTCCCGTCCGGCCGCGGCGTCTCGCGGTAGAACTTCGTCCGCTCCTCCGCGGGCAGGTCGTTGAAATTCCAGGTCTTGAGATAGGTGGACGGGTTGAACGGGTCGGGCGGCACGCGGCCGACCGTGCCCATGACGTGGGCACCGTGCGCCGGATGACGCGGCGGCCCCATCGCGCTTGGCCACCTGCCCAGCCATCCGGCGCCGCCGACGATGCTGCCCGCCAGTGAAGCCAGACCGGTGGCCCGAAGCCACGACCGACGCTGCTGAGTTGCCACATTTTGACTACTCAAAAATACTTCGCTTGGCAGCAGAAAGTCAAATGACGAGTCAGTCAAAAGTCAGTTAGACTAGCCCGGAAATGCTGCCGTCAAGCACGGTCGAGAACTATCTGAAGGCGATATACCTCGGGCGTCGGCGCGCTGACGTCCCCCGAATCGACTGCTGCCCATGGGCCAGCTGGCCGGCCGCGCTGGGGGTGGCCCCGGGGACCGCCACGACGATGGTCAAGACCCTGGCGGAGTCAGGCCTCGTCGAATACGAGCCCTATACGGGCGTGGCGCTCACCGGACGCCGGGGAGAAACTTGCCGCGCTGGTCGTCCGGCGGCACCGGGTCGTCGAACTGTTCCTGGTCCGGGTCATGGGCTACCGGTGGGACGAGGTGCACGACGAGGCGGAGCAGCTCGAGCATGTCGTGTCCGATCGGCTGATCGATCGGATGGACGAAATGCTCGGGACGGCCGGAGGTCGATCCACACGGCGACCCGATCCCCGACCCCGAGGGGATCGTCAAGCCGCAGTCCGGCGCAGACCCTGCTGACCTGCCCGCTGCACACGCGCGTCACCATTACCCGTGTCATCGATCAGGACAAGAGCTTCCTGCGGTTCATCGAGAACCATCACCTGAAACCCGGCGAGTCGATCGAGGTCGAAGACCGCGACGCGGCGTCCGACAGCGTGCGCGTCAGCGGCAAGGACGAACAGCGGATCACGATTGGCACGCGCGCGGCCTCGAAGGTGCTCGTGCAGGTCGCAGCGGCGGCGCTCCTGGTGCTGGCCTGGCAGCCGCCGCGGCGGCCCAGGCACAACCGTTCGAGATTCTCGACAACTCGTTTCTCGTCGAGGAAGCGTTCAATCAGGAGCCTGGAATCTTCCAGAACATCTTCAGGGCGCGCGCGAGCGACGACGACGGATGGGAGGCCGCATTCACGCAGGAATGGCCGCTCTTTACGCAGACACATCAGATCTCCTTCACCGTCGGCGCGCTTGGCGCCAACGGCGACAGCGGGATTCGAGGGACCTGATGATCAACTACCGGTGGCAGGCCACCATGGAGAGTGCCTCGTCGCCGGCATTCTCACCACGGGTATCGCTCATCCTGGCAACCGGCGATGCCGATCGAGGGCTTCGGCGACGGCGGCGCCGGCTGGCAGGTCAACCTGCCGTTCAGCAAGCAGTTCGGCGACACCTACCTCCACTGGAATGCGGGTTTCACGCACCTTCCAACGGCCGTAATCGGGGGCGTTGAACACAACCTGATGACGCCGCACGTCGCGATAAGCGGCATCCGGCGCCTGCGCCCGATGTTCAACCTGATGCTTGAGTCAGTGGTCGCGTGGGACACTTGGTCGAGGCGGATGAAACGCGCCGCGAGGCGGTCGTGACGCTCTCGCCCGGTTTCCGGACCGGGTGGAACGTCGGTGACCCCCAGACCATCGTCGGGTTCGCCGTGCCGGTCACGATCGCAAACGACAGCACCCGCGCTGGCGTATTCGGTTACTTCTCGTACGAACTGCCGTTCATCCGCCGTAGCCGTAAACCGCTCGAAGATCGGCGCCAGGTCAGCCGGGGCCGCCGCCATCCATTCCTCTCCGGTAAGCCGCTCCCGCGGGAACGTCACGTAGCCGAAGCCGTAGGTGGCCAGGCAGCACCGGCTCGACGCTCGCGACGCGGTCTCGTGATCGATGATCGAATCACCTACAACAGCTGCGCCCCGGCGTCGCGCCAGCCCGTTTCATCGCTGCAACGAGGGCGGCGGGATCCGGCTTCCGGCCGAGCGGACCGTCGCCGCCGACGCACTTCATCGAAAAGCCCGAGGAGGCCCGTGCCCGCCGAGAATGCGTTCACTGGGTGCCGCCGGCTTGTTCGTCAGCACGATGACGCGAGCATGCTGCCGCGCCGCCCTGACCGCGTCCTCGATGCCGTTATACGGACGGGTGTGGTTCAGCAGCCGGCCGTCGTAGATTTCGAGGAACCGGGGCAACGCCGCTGACGTCTCGGCGACTCCCGCGGCGGCCAGCGCGCGCCGCACCAGCACCGCCGCGCCTTCGCCGACCATGCGGCCCATCGCGTCTTCAGAGCGCGGCTCGACCACCGAGTTCGCACAATCAGCTGGTTCGCGGAATCGGCGAGGTCGCGGCGGGAATCGATCAGCGTGCCGTCGAGATCAAACGCAATCAGCCGCTGTAGGTCGCCCATGACGAAGGGGTCTCCCACACCGTTACGCGCGACACGGGCAGCCCCTGCTCGCGGGAGATGTCGAACAGCAGGCGCGCGATACGCTCCACGGTGGGATTGCTTTCGAGCAGGTAGACGGGTTCGCCGAGCTGGTGCAGCGCCTCCACCAGCGGATCATCGCGCCTGAGGATCATGCGGTGATCGAGCTCACGATCGATCCAGCTCTTCATGCGCTGCTTGATGTCGGTGAAGTCGACCACCATGTTCCGCTTGTCGAGCGCGTCGGCGCGCACCTCGATCTCGGCCACGGCGTTGTGTCCGTGCGGATGCTTGCAGACGCCGTCGTAATCGAGCAGGCGATGGCCGTAACAGAAATCGATGCGCTTGGTAACCGAGTACATGCCCAGTAATCTTATCCAACTCCCGCAACGCCCAACGCCCAATGGCGATGGGTTTTGGGAGTTGGGCGTTGGGAATTGGGAGTTGGGAGTTACGCGTGACTCGTCAACCAACGGCTGTTCTTTTATCTGCCGGTCTCGACAGTGCCGTGCTTGCCGCCGCCGAAGCGCGCGAAGGCCCGGTGCATCCGCTCTACGTGAGTACCGGCCTCGCGTGGGAGCGCGCCGAGCTGGCGGCACTGGATCAGCTGCTGGCCACGGCGCCATTTCACGTCAACGTCGCGCCGGTCGCACGGCTGTCCTTCACGGTTGAAGACGTATACCCGGCAACGCACTGGGCGCTGCGTGGCACCCCGCCGGCATTCGACACGGCCGACGAAGACGTGTACCTCACCGGGCGCAACGTCGTGCTCCTGAGCAAGGCGGCTATCTACTGCGCGCAGCACCGCATCGGACGGATTGCCCTCGGCCCGCTCGCCGGAAACCCTTTTCCGGACGCCACGCCGGAATTCTTTGCCGCCATGGCGCGCGCGCTGTCGCTCGGCCTCGACCACCCGATCGAAGTCGCCACGCCATTTCTGTCATTGGGAAAGAACGAGGTAGTCAGGCTGGGCGTGGAGCTCGGCGTGCCGCTGGAGTTGACGCTCTCCTGCATGAATCCGCAGGAGGGCCGCCACTGCGGCCAGTGCAGCAAGTGCCGCGAGCGGCGCGACGCGTTCCGCGAAGCAGGGGTGCGCGACCCGACGATCTACGCGTCGGTGCCGGTTCGATAAACCTCTTCGCCCGCGATCAACGTCCGGACGACGCGGAATTGCCGATCGAGGATGACGAGGTCGGCGAAGCTGCCTTCGGCGATCGTGCCAAAGCCCGTCAAGCCGAGCTCGCGCGCCGGCGTGGTCGAGCACATGGCCGACGCCTCAGCCACCGAGAAGCCGAAGCCGTTCACGATCGTCGCGAACGCGCGGTCCATCGTCAACGTGCTTCCCGCCAGCGTCCCGTCGTCGAGGATCGCGGCCTGGTCGGTGACGCGAATGCGCCGGCCACCGAGCATGGCGGCCGAACCCGACGTCCATGCCGGCCCCGGCGGTGCCATCGGTGATGGCCATGATCCGTCCGGTGCCCTTCGATGCAATTGCGATGCGGCTCATCGACGCATGAACGTGATAACCGTCGCAGATCAACTCGGCCGCGATCTCCTCGCGCGCCAGCACCGCTCCGGCGATGCCCGGCGCCCGATGGGTGATAGGCGCCATGCGGTTGAAGAGATGCGTCGCGTGGCGGGCGCCGGCTTCGATGGCAGCCACGGCCTCCTCGAAGCTGGCACCAGAATGACCAATCGACACGCGATGCCCGGCTGAAACGAGCGTCCGCACGAGGTCGATGCCGCCGGGAAGTTCAGGGGCGAGAGTGACAATCCCGACGTCGTGACGCGCCCCGGCGATGACATCGAGGATGTCTCCGGCTGAGAATTCCCCGTCGCGGACCTCCTCGTGGGGACCGGCTTTAGCCGGCCCGGGAATGCGCAGGCACTCCGCGGGCTGCGCGCCGCGGTACTCGGGATTGATGAAATTGCTCTCGAGATGGGCGGGCAACACGCGGGCGCTCGTGAGCGGCCGCGTCGCGCGCAGTACGGCGATTTGTCGAAGGACACCGCGCAGCGCCTCGGGCGGGCACGCGACGGTGGTCGGACAGAACGACGTGACCCCGTAATGCGGCAGAAATGCGGCAATGGCCGCGATCGGATTGCCGTCGTTCAGCGTGTCGTGCCCCTCGACCCCGTGCACGTGGACGTCGACAAACCCTGGCACGACGTAGCAGTCCTGGGCCGCGATGACCCTGGCGCCTGGCGAATCCACCCGTGCCGCCGGCTCGACCGCCGCAATGCGAGAGCCATCGATCAGGATTGACGCGCTGGGAAGAATCCGGTCCGGCAGGACTACGTCTCCACCGGCAATCACGATCACGGCTGAACAGTCCCTGTGCCCGGCCAATCCACGTGAACGTGCAGTTTGCGGCCTTCGAGCGGGAGGGTCTCGTGCTGGAACAACTCGCTGTCGAGCCGTGCCAGCAGCTTCATGTAGCCGTTCTCTTCCGGCGCCGTCATCACCAGGACCCCGCCGCTCTCGGCGGGCGGAAATCTCCGGTCATCCAGGTAGTCGCGATCGAAGCTGATGAGCGTGCGGCGAAGCTCCCGCGCGAGGCGATAGTGATCGCCGTCGGGGGCGCGGCGCAGATCGTCATGCTCCATCACGAACAGCACGTCCCATCGCAGCTCGTTACGCATGAACGCCACCAGTCCGGAGGGAACGTTGGCGTCGATATACACGCGCGGCTGGCCGGCGATCCGCGCCGCGTGGGCGCCAAGCTCGGACGACAGCGTGCCCATCAGCGATGCCGTTCCAGGTCCGGCATGGTGTCGGTTGCGTCCCTGGGCGCAGGATGATCGCGCTTCGCCGCCCGCGCTTCGGTCTTGAGCGCCGCCACCAGCGCGTCGCGCTTGTGCACCAGCTCCTTCCGCGGCCGCCGGCTGTGCGTGGAGCCCACCACGTACTCGCAGAACAACGGGAAGGCAATCGTCGAATCGCAGTATGCGACGACGGTATCCGGCAGGACGCCTGGATTCACCTTGCCCCAGCTCACGGCTTCGGCGGGCGTCGCCCCGGACAACCCGCCCCACACGACCTGGTCGGTGGTCAACTGGATGAAGTAATCGTTCCCGCCTTTCGGGATGCCGTAGACCTCCCACAGCGTGGGCTGCCCCTGCAGGTAAAAATTCTTCGGCGAGCCGCCGCCAAGGATCACGCAGCCGTTCTGCTTCCCGGCCAGGATGAACGCGCACACCTCGTTCACGTCTTTGTTGGGGTCGACCATCAGCCGGCTGTCGTTCATCAGCTCGTGAAAGGCGATATTCATGCCGATCGAGCTGTCGCCGGGCGACGAGGTGTAGATCGGCACGCCATACGCGGCAGCCGCGGCGACCACTGAATAGTCGACGCACGCCGGCTGGCGCTCGAGCAGATCGCGACCAAGCGCCAGGTGCAGCTCCGCGGTCGACACCGGTCCGTCGTTGCCCCAGCGCACGAGAAAATCGCGGATATACGCATCCGTTTCGAGCAGGACGGTCGCCGGAAACAGGACGTCATAAATCCGAATCACGCCCTCTTCGTACAGCTCCACGTCGTTGACGAAGGGCGATCCGCGATGCAGCGTGAAATTCAGCGCATAGTGCAGGTCGTGATACAGATTGGCGCCCGTGCTGATGATGAAATCCACCAGCCCGCGCTCCATCAGCTCCACCATGCAGCCGCCGAGGCCGGCCGGGGTCAAGGCGCCGGCCACAGTCAGGCCGATGGTGGTGTCGTGCTCAGGAAGGAGCATCTTGTCGGTGAAGATCCGGCACGCCTCACCGAGCCGCGCGGCGTTGAACGCCTGGAATCCGTCTTCAATCAGCTGCCGGATATCTGCGCTGCCGCGGGGACGGTAGTACCGGATGGGACGGCCGGAGAGGTAGTCGGCGCGGCTCTTCTGCGGCGCGCCGGGAGCACGATGGGGCACGCCGCTAGCTTACCTTGAGCAACGGGCCGGCGGACCGCCGACGTCCCCGCCGCCTGTCGGCTGCCCGGGGTTCGGCCGATAGATGGGCAAAACTTCCGTGGACGAGATCAGCACGCTACCCCGGCGCCCGGCAATCGGCAGGCACGAACCCTCTTCGGAGGAGGAGGCGCGCTTCCGCAATCTTGTGCAATCACCACTGCGCGCGGGACTGCTGCGTTTCCTGAGCGCGCGCCCCGATGAAGCCTTCGAAGTCGAGGCGCTGATGTCGGCGTTCGGACGCATGCGGCTCGACGTCGACAACTGTCTCAACGAGCTGGTTGAATTCGGTGTCGCGCGCTGCATGCCCGGCCCGCCGCCGCGCTACGTCGCGCAGCGTCCCGACAGCGACGCGATGTCGCGGCTGCTCGACAATTTTCTCGAGCGCCGCGCCACCATCAGCACCGAGGACCAGGCGCCGTCGGTCCAGCGCTTCCGCGAAATGATCGGCCGCGACGAGAAGATGCTGATCGTCTTCGAATGGATCCGGACGGCAGCGAAGTCGGACATCTCGGTGCTCATCCTCGGGCCGACCGGGTCGGGCAAGGAAGTCGTCGCGCGGATGATTCACGAGCTGAGCCGCCGCGGCAAGGAGCGCTTCCAGGCGGTGAACTGCGCGGCACTGCCCGACACGCTGTTCGAATCGGAGCTCTTCGGCTACGAAAAGGGCGCGTTCACCGGCGCGCACGACCGCAAGCCGGGCCGTCTCGAGCTGGCCGACCATGGCACGCTGTTCCTGGATGAGATTGGCGACCTGTCGCTCGTCGCGCAGGCCAAGCTACTGCGAGCGCTGGAGGATCGCCGGTTCGAGCGTCTCGGCGGCCAGAAGGCCGTGCAGGTCGATTTCCGCCTGATTTCCGCGACCAACCGGCCGCTCGATCTGTTCGTGCGCGACGGCCGTTTCCGCGAGGACCTCTACTACCGCGTCAACGCGTTCTCGATCCGGCTGCCCTCGCTCCGCGAACGGCCGGTCGATATTCCGGTCCTGGCTTCACGGTTTCTGGCGCGCTACTGTGCGACCAACGGCCTCCCGCTCGACGCCAAGACGTTTTCGCCTGAAGCCGTGACCCAGCTACAGACGTATCCGTGGCCGGGAAACATCCGTGAGCTGGAAAGCACCGTCTCGCGAGCCGCCCTGTCGGCTCCAGGGCGTGTGATCCGCGACACCGACATCGAGTTCCTCCACGCACACGCCACGCCGGCGTCGTATGCGCCGCCGCGGCTGCCGACGCTGCGGGAGGCCGAGCGCGCCCACATCGTCCGCGCCCTCGAGACCGCCGCCTGGAACAAGAAGGAGGCGGCCAGGATCCTGGAAATCAGCCGCGGCACCCTTTACCGCAAGATCGTCGAGTATGGGCTCGAACCTGAAGCCAAAGCGCCTCGAACGGGGACCTCCAGTTAACCAGTCGCGCCAATTTCGAATTGGTAATTTCTGCCACCATCTCTGTGAGTGGGGTGTGCAATCTCTGCACACTCGCTATCTGAACTGCATGGTCAAAGGGCCCGTTGCACCCTTTCAAACCGAACACAAAGCACTGCAACGACTGGCCTTACGCGCGATTACCGCGTTGGACGGCTAAGCTCGGCAGTCGTTTTGCCCATTGCATATCGCCCACTCCCGACAATGACAGCGGATTACAGTCCTCGACTCGTTGTACCAGCACTTTTGCTGATCGCGGCAATCGCCGCGGTTGCCCCGCCCGATTCCACGGCGCAGGCACCCCGCACCGACAAGCTCGGACCGATGCTCCAGCTCCGCTCGAAGCAGCTCTCCGGGCGTTCGCGCGTTATCGTGGAATTCAACGGCACTCCGGACCCGCGAGCCATTTCAGGCATCAGCGGCATCGCGGGGAGGCCGCTTGATTCCGCGGCGGCGCAGGTAGCCGACCTCGAGAATCACGCGCTGACGGATCTCGTCCGCGACCCGCGCGTGGCGCGGCTGCATGTCGACCACCCGGCATTCGCGACGATGGACCGTACGGGTGCGGCCATTGCCGCAACCATCGCGCGACAGTCGTTCCGGCTGACCGGCAAAGGCATCGGTATCGCGGTCATCGATTCCGGCATTACGGCGTGGCACGACGACCTCTACCTGACGGGCACCCGGTCGCCGCAGGCCTCGCCCCGGATCGTCCACTTCAAAGACTTCACGAAGCCGTCGAACCGGCGGATCTGGACGTCCGAGCAGCCTTCCGACGACTACGGGCACGGGACGCACGTCGCTGGCATCATCGCCGGCAATGGCTTCGACTCGAATGGCGCGCGCCGCGGCGTCGCGCCGGGCGCCAGCCTGATCGGCCTGAAGGTGCTCGACGGCAACGGCCAGGGCTATATCAGCGACGTGATCGCCGCCATCGACTACGCGATCGCGGTAAGAAAGACTTACAACATCCGGGTCATCAACCTCTCGGTGGCGTCTGGCGTTTTTGAGTCCTACGAAACCGACCCGTTAACCCAGGCAGCCCGGCGCGCCGTCGAGGCGGGCATCGTCGTGATTGCGGCGGCGGGCAACATCGGCTCCGACGGGCAGGGCGAGCTGCAGTACGGCGGCATCACGAGCCCCGGGAACGCCCCGTGGGTGCTGACGGTGGGGGCAGCCAGCCACGAGGGCACCGCGGCCCGCGGCAACGACACGCTTGCCCCCTTCAGTTCTCGCGGCCCGACCTGGATTGACTTCGCGGCCAAGCCCGATCTCGTCGCGCCGGGCGTGGGCATCGAATCGCTCGCCGATCCGCACAGCACGCTCTATGCGTCGTACAGCGACTACTTGCTCGACGGCACGCGCAGCACGCCGTACAAGCCGTACCTCAGTCTCACCGGAACAAGCATGGCGGCACCTGTTGTGGCGGGCACCGTCGCGCTGATGCTCGAGGCCAATCCGCGCCTCACGCCAAATGCCGTAAAGGCGATCCTGCAGTACACAGCGGAGGTTCGCGAGGGCGAGTCACTCCTCGCCCAGGGCGCAGGTCTGCTCAATGCGCTCGGCGCGGTGCGCCTGGCCACGCTCGTCGGAGCAAAAAAAGGTTCGCTCATCCCGGCCGACACCATCGAAGCCGAACGCATCGCGTGGAGCCGTCACATCATCTGGGGCAACGAGCGGATCGCCGGCGGCCTGTCCCTGCTGGGCGGCAAGGCATGGGCGCTCGGTGTCACCTGGGGCGCCACCGCCGGGAACATCGTCTGGAGCGAGCACGTCCGCAAGCAGGTCAGCGCACAGAACATCGTCTGGGCCGAGGACTGCGGCGGCGAAAACTGCGAGGGCGTGGTGTGGGGTGCTCGGAGCGACGACGGCAGTGTGTGGGGGACGGCGCGCGCCTCGGACAAGGTCGCGTGGAACACCGACAACATCGTATGGAGCGAGGCGAAATCGCAGAACATCGTCTGGAGCGAAGCGACGCCTCGCAACATCATCTGGAGTGCCGTCGAGATCAGGCGCCGGACGTGGGCCGGCGCTGAATGAGGGAGAGGCGTGAGAAGGCGCATTACGATCATCTGGCTGCCGTCACTGTCGAGGTAGACCCGGCGCTCACGCGGAAGCGTAGAATCAACCGCAGGGCCCGTCCTTGAAAAAAGTGCCGTTCACCATCGGCGACAGGACAGGCAGCGCGCTTGTCATTGCCAGTGCGGCACTGGCCGCATCCGGGGCTGCACTCGCAGCATCGCTGCTCTCGGTTTCCATCCTCTGGGTCGTGCCGATTGCACTGGCGACGTTGTATCTCGTCTACCAGGTTCATCTCCATCAGATCGAAGAGGAGCGCCACAACTGCCAGCAGATGGTCGATCTGCACCTCGCGACGATCGAAGCGCTGGCCGGGGCGATCGACGCGAAGGATCAGACTGCACCCGAACACATCCGCCGCGTCCAGGCGTACGCGACCGGACTTGCGCGCGCTCTGGGCATGACGGACAACGAGGTCCAGGGTGTCCGCACCGCCGCGCTCCTGCACGACATCGGCAAGCTGGCGATTCCGGAACACATCCTCGCGAAGCCCGGACCCTTGACGCCGGAGGAATTCCAGAAGGTCCAGATTCATCCCGAGGTGGGCGCCGAAATTCTCCGGTCGGTGCCGTTTCCCTATCCGGTTGCCCCGCTGATCCTGAGCCATCACGAACGCTGGGACGGGCGGGGCTACCCGGCCGGTCTCAAGGAAGACGCGATCCCGCTCGGTGCCCGGGTGGTCGGCATCGCCGATTTTTTCGTCGCACTGACGTCGGATCGGCCGTACCACAAGGCCATCAGCCGGGAGGCCGCGGTCGTCACTGCTGCAGCAGGAAGCCGGCAAGGCGCTCGATCCACGCGTCGTCGACGTGTTCGTGAATACGCTGCCTGGCCTGGCGGCGGACATCGAGGATACCGATGTACTCGACACGTCGGCGCTGCCAGCGCGCCCCGACGCCTCGCGGTCGCGGCGCCGGACGCAGTCGCCGGAAGGACCGCGCGCGACGGTGTTCGACGACATCGCCCACGCGCACCGCGAAATCTACGCGCTCTACCAGATCTCGCAGGCGATGGGCACGAGTCTCGGCCTCGCCGACACGATGTCGCTGGTTGCCTCGAAGCTCTCCAGCCTGGTGCCGTTCTCCGCGTGCGCGCTGTTCGTCTATTCCGATTCAACCGAACGGCTGCACTGCCGGTTTGCGACCGGGATCGACTCGGAACTGATGCAGCAGCTCGAAGTGCGCACCGGCCAGGGCCTCAACGGGTGGGTGGCGCGGAACCGCCGCCCGCTGGTGAACGCGCGGCCGAGCGCGGATCTGGAGGCGATGGGCTCGAACGCGCCGACGGTGCTGCAGTCTGCGCTCGTCTGCCCGCTCCTGATCGGCGACAGGTTGATCGGCACGCTCGCGGTCTATCACGTCGAAGCCAGCTTCTATCGCGAGGACCATCGCCGCCTGCTCGAGCGCGTCTGCGAACAGGCGGGCGCGGTCGTCCACAATTCGGTCGTCTTCGAGCAGACCCAGGAGGATTCGCTCACCGACCCGCTGACCGGGCTGCCGAACACGCGGTCGCTGTTCAACCACCTGACGCGCGAGCTCGCGCGGGCGGAGCGCCTCAATGCCGAGGTGGCCCTGGTCGTGATGGACCTCAACGACTTCAAGGAGATCAACGACACTCACGGTCACCAGTTCGGCGACATCGCGCTGCGGCAGGTCGCCAGCGTGCTCCGCACCACGATCCGGCCCTACGACATGTGCGTGCGCTACGCTGGCGACGAGTTCATCGTCGTGCTGTCGGGATGTGAACGGGGCGAGGCCGAGAACAAGCGCGCCGAACTGCAACACGCCGTCGATTCGATCGTGATCGACGTTCCGCCAGGCGACCGGATCACACTGTCAATCAGCGCCGGCGTCGCCGTGTACCCGCACGACGGCGAGACCTACGAGGCGCTGCTGGCGAAAGCGGACGCGCGCATGTACAGGGACAAGAGCACCCGCAAGGGCGATACCACCCGCCGGCTCGGGCCGGGCGCCGTCACAGGCCAGCGCGCCTAGTCCTTCTCTTTTTTCCTTCCAGCGAATCGCCCTCGAGCAGGTTCGGCATCGCCGACCCCTGCGACGGCGCCAGCACGCCCGCCTTCACGTAGGTCAGCAGCTTGTCGCGCGTGTCGACGATGTCCAGGTTGCGCATCGTCAACTGGCCGATGCGGTCCTGCGGCGAGAACATCGACTCGCCTTTCTCCATCGTCAATCGCTCCGGCTTGTAGGTCAGGTTCGGGCTGCGGGTATCGAGAATGGAGTAATCGTTCCCCCGGCGCAGTTCAACCACGACCTCGCCGGTAACGGCGCGCGCCACCCACCGCTGCGCTTCGCTGCGCAGCATCATCGCCTGCGGATCGAACCACCGCCCCTGGTACAACAGCCGCCCGAGCCTGCGGCCGTTGTCGCGGTACTGCTCGATGGTGTCTTCGTTGTGTATGCCGGTGATCAGCCGCTCGTAGGCGATGAACAGGAGCGCCAGCCCGGGCGCTTCGTAAATGCCCCGGCTCTTCGCTTCGATGATCCGGTTCTCGATCTGATCGCTCATCCCCAGGCCGTGACGGCCGCCAATCCGGTTCGCTTCGAGCATCAGCTCCACCGGCTTCGCGAACGACATCCCGTTCAGCGCGACTGGTTGCCCCTCCTCGAACTGAATCGTCACCTCTTCGTGCTTGATCGTGACGTCTTCGCGCCAGAAACGGACGCCCATGATCGGCTCGACGATCCTGATTCCCGTATTCAGCCGCTCGAGGTCCTTGGCCTCGTGGGTCGCGCCCAGGATGTTCGAGTCCGTGGAGTACGCCTTTTCGGCGCTCATCTTGTACGGCAGCCCCGCCTTCCGCATGTACTCTGACATCTCTGCGCGGCCACCCAGCTCGTCGATGAACATCTGGTCGAGCCACGGCTTGTAAATGCGCAGATCGGGATTGGCGAGCAGGCCGTAGCGGTAGAAGCGCTCGATGTCGTTGCCCTTGAAGGTGCTGCCGTCGCCCCAGATGTTGACGTCGTCCTGCTTCATGGCGACGACCAGCATCGTCCCAGTGACCGCGCGGCCTATTGGGGTGGTGTTGAAATACGGAACGCCGGCGGTGGAAATATGAAAGGCGCCGGCCTGCAGAACGGCGACCCCTTCGGCGACGAGCTGCGCCCGGCAGTCGACGAGACGCGCCTTCTCGGCCCCGTACTGCAGTGCGCGTCTTGGAATCTCGTCGTAGTCGGGTTCATCCGGCTGACCGAGGTTGGCGGTGTACGCGTACGGGATCGCGCCCTTGGCGCGCATCCAGTGAAGGGCGGCGCTCGTATCGAGCCCGCCCGAAAAGGCGATGCCTACCTTTTCGCCAACCGGAACGCTCTGAAGAATGTTCGCCATCGACTGATGATAGTTCGTGGAGGCCGGTGGTCGTTCGCATCGGCCGGTGACCGTTCGCAGGGGCCGTTAGCCGGCGCGGGGGTACACTCTCTCGAAGTGCCGGTCGTCACCGTTCCGATCATCGACGTGGCCGCATCGACCCCGCGGTCACGCCTGATCAGACTGGACATCACCAACCAGTCATTTGTATTCACGCCAGGGCACGCCGTGATGGTCGGTCGGCACGGGCAGAGCGAGCGCAGGCCCTACTCCATTGCGTCCTCACCGGAACAGGCAGCCGAGAGTCAACAGCTCGAATTGCTGATCAGCGTCGAACCAGACGGCACGTTCGGACCGCACCTCGATCCAGTCGCGCCGGGACTCGAGCTCGACGTTGAAGGGCCGATTGGCTCCTTCATGCTGCCGCCGGTCCCTGCCCAAGGACGGCTGCTGTTTGTCGCCGGCGGCACCGGGATCGCCCCGCTTCGATCGATGCTCGATCACGCGCTCCGGCGGCATCGGGGACCCCGCATTTCGCTGCTCTACAGCGCGCGCCGGGGCGACGAGTTCGCGTTCGTGGAAGAACTGCAGCGGCACGCGGCGGCGGGCCGCATCGAGCTGCATCAGACGGTGACGCGCGATGAGAGCTCCGCCTGGTCCGGCCGGCGCGGCCGGATCGGGCGGTCCCATTTCGAAGCGGTGCTGCACGATCCCGGAGGGACGGTCTGCGTCGTCTGTGGGCCCGAGCCGCTGGTCAGCGAATCGGTGAGCACGCTCAAGGCCCTCGGCGTCCCCGACGGGCAGATTCGAACCGAGCAGTGGGGAAAATGACTACTCGGGAATGACCTGCATCGCGTCCTTCACCTCGCTGACGCCGTTGACGCTGCGCGCCAACGCAATCGCCTGATCGCGTTCAGCCTGGCTCTTCACGCGGCCCGACAGCGTGACCACGCCCTTGAATGTATCGACGTCGACCCGCAAACCGCCCACTGTTGGATCGTTGAGCATCGCGGTCTTGACCCGGGTCGTGATCGTGGTGTCGTCGATCGCCTCGCCGACCGTCTTGCCGCACGCTGTTGTCGAGAGCGCCAGAACCAGCGCGACGACAGGTAATTTCCAGCCGCTGAGCTTACGCATGTGGATCCTCCCTGGGCTCACCAGGAAGCAACCTACATGCCCATGACGTGGAATCCGGAATCGACCATGAGCACTTCGCCCGTGACGCCTTTGCCCGCATCGCTCAAGAGAAATGCGGCGGCCTCTCCAACTTCAGCAGCCTCAACGTTGCGGCGAAGCGGGGCCCGTTCGCGATAAACCCCGAGAATATTTGAGAACCCCGAGATCCCTGACGCGGCGAGTGTCTTGATCGGTCCGGCGGATATCGCGTTGACGCGCACGTTCTTCGGGCCGACGTCAGCAGCGAGGTAGCGGACAGTCGCCTCGAGCGCCGCCTTGGCGACGCCCATGACGTTGTAGTTCGGGAAGACACGCTCACTGCCGAGATAGGTGAGCGTCAGCACGCTGCCGCCGCCGCGTTTCTCCATCAGCGGGAGCGCCGCTCTCGTCAGCGCAATCAGCGAGTAGGCCGAGATGTCGAGCGCGACGCGGAAACCGTCGCGAGACGTGTTCGAGAACGGCGCGGAAAGCTCCTCTCGCGGCGCAAACGCGGCGCCGTGGACGACGAAATCAAGGCCGCCGAATTCCTGGTCGAGCCGCGCGAACACCGCATCGATATCGGGGTCGGACGAGACATCGCACGGCAGGACGAGCGCGGGCTCGCCGAGTCCCTGCGACAGTTCGTTGACGTGTTCTTCGAAGCGTCCCTGGTAGGTCAGTGCGAGGCGGGCGCCCCGCTTTGCGATGGCCTGTGCGATTGCCCAGGCAATCGAACGCTTGTTGGCCACGCCGACGATCAGGCCATGCTTACCGGCGAAATCGGACAACGGCTACCGCCCGCGCTTGCGTCCGCCGCCGCCGCGTCCCGCGCCGCCCTGCCCGGGGCGATTGCCGCGCGGGCCGCCCGGATTCCCGGGACGATTGCCGCCGCCAGGTCGTCCCTGTCCCGACCCGTTTCGCTGTCCGCCCGGTCCTTGCCGCGGGCCGCCGAATCGCTGCTGGGATCCGCCGCCGCCACCGCCGCCCTGCGTCCGCATCGGCCGCCGGCCGTGTCCGAACCGCGAGCCCGCCTTGTTGCCGTCGAATTCGCGCCCACCGCGGCCGCCAGGCTGGCGGATCGTGAAGTCGGGTTCCTTGCGCTCGGGCGTCTGACCTTCGGGCCGCGGCAACGTTGCACGAATCAGCCGGCGGTGGACCGGACCGTCTTCTTCCGGGCCGGCTGCCGCCAACGGCAGCGCGTCCCCATCCGCATCGGCATTCGCGTGTTCCACCGGTAACTGCGGTTCGGTGTCCCGGTCGTGCACCGGTTCGTCGCTCACACCGTCAGACGCTCCCGTCTCTTCGTTCGGATCGGCTTCTTCAGCGGCCGCGCGGGGACGGAGGACGCCCTCTGCCGGCTCGCCGCCGATCGCGTCGGCGCGCTTACGTCGGGGCGGGGGGACACGCGCGGCTTTGTACTCGTGATCCGCGTCGCAGGTGGTGCAGCGCGTCTGTTTCACCTGGTCCTCAATCATCGCGACCACGGCGTGATTGGTAATGCGACGCTCGCGCGGACAATAGTCGTCCAGAATGTCACCGAGCCGAAGCCGGCGTTGCTGCATCAAACTTCTCCGGAGCCGTTCCTTTCAGGCGGGATTGGGAAAGGTGTAGGCAATCGGCAGTCTAGCATGGATTTTTCAGCCACGCCCGGCACTCATCCAGTGCGTCCCGGACCGCGTCGGGATTGGTGGATTGGGGCGTCCGCCGGGCCTGGACCGAGGCCAGCGCGGTGGCCGCCTGCGGGGCATCTTCGCCGAACATGTCGCTGGCCTCGCGCCATTCCTCGAGCGTCAGTGTACTGAAATCCCGGCCCTCGGCGAGGAGCCGCCGAACCATCGCGCCGACGACTTCGTGGGCGCGCCGGAACGGCATGCCGCGCGACACCAGGTAGTCGGCGACGTCGGTCGCCAATAGCAGACCTGATGCGGCGCGTTCCGTACGGTCGGCGTTGAGCGACAACCGCGACACCACTGCATGGGCCGCACCGAGCGACGCCGCCAGCGTCGCTTCGACGTCGAACACCGCTTCCTTGTCTTCCTGCAAATCCTTGTTGTAGCCGCTCGGCAATCCCTTCATCGTGACCAGCCAGCCAGTGAGCCGGCCGATCGCCCGGCCCGTCTTTCCGCGCACCAGTTCGAGCGGGTCCGGATTCTTCTTCTGCGGCATCATGCTGCTGCCGGTCGCCGACGCGTCGGCCAGGTCGAAGAAACCGTGTTCTTCGCCGGTGAAGATGACCAGGTCCTCAGCGAGCCTGCTGAGATGCACCATCGCTACCGACGAGGCGTAGAGGAACGACGCCACGAAATCGCGGTCCGACGAGGCGTCCATGCTGTTGCGGACGACGCGCGAGAATCCGAGGGCGCGGGCGAGCACGCGCCGTATCGATCGGATAACTGGTGCCGGCCACCGCGCCCGAGCCAAGGGTGAGCGCGTCTGCTTCATCGGCGGCCGCGGCAAGCCGCGCATGATCGCGCCGGAGCGCCGCCGCGTGCGACAGGAAGTAATGCGCGACGAGTACGGGCTGTGCTCGGCGCAGGTGCGTATAGGAGGGCATGAGCACCGCCCCTGCGCGTTCCGCCTGGTCGGCGCACGCCGCCACCAGCTGGGCAATCCTGCCTCTGAAGCCCCGGAATACGCCGCCGAAGATACAACCGCAAGTCGAGCGAGACCTGCTCGTTGCGCGACCGGCCCGTGTGGAGTCGCCGGCCGGCGTCGCCAACGCGCTCGACGAGTTTCCGTTCGACGAAGCTGTGAACGTCTTCGTCCGGACCGGACACAAAAGCCTGGTCGCGGCGCCCTTCTTCGAGAATGGCTTTCAGCGCGGCCACGATCGCCGCCGCGTCTGCCGCGTCCACCACGGCGGCAGCGCCGAGCGCCTCGGCCCACGCGATGCTGCCGGTGACGTCGTCTTCGAAGAGCGCGCGATCGAAGCCAAACGAGATGCCGAAATCAAACGCCGCCGGGTCGGGCGCGCCGTCGAACCGGCCTGACCAGAGCGTCACGTGCGCGGCACCGCCGGGCCGTCGAGTGCAGCGGCCACGGAGGTCTGCAGGGTGCCCTTGAACAGCGTGACGCGCACCGATCCGGTGACGTCCGCCTGGACCCTAGCGTTCAGCGCGTCCATGGCCTCGCGCCCGGCTGTGAACCACAGGCCCTTGGCGATCGCGGCGGCGTACGCGGCCGCGCGATCCTGTTTGGCGCGCAGCACAGCGGGCGGCAACACGTCCAGGTCGAGGGCGGCCTGCGCGGCATGCAGGACGACCGCGGCCGGCGCTTCGCGGCATTCGCCGGCCGACGGGATTCGGCCGATTCCGTGGTGGCCGGCGATCGTCGACAGGCTCTCGATCAACTCGATCATGGCCATCGGGACACCGTTCACGGCCGCAGGGATACCCCGTTCAAACGCAATCTCGACATACGCGGGCATGTCGGGGGCTTCCTCCGGCGACTTCGTGATCAAGTAGCGTTCACCCTGGCGGCCCCACAGGTTCTCGTCCATGCGGGCGCGATCGATCACGTCATAGGCGTGTTCGATGGCAGCCACTTCGGCGAGCTTGCGCGCCACGAGCGGACGCGCCAGCGCCGCGGCCATCGGATCGCGGCCGTCGAGCAGCGCCCCGGCCTGCAGCGACGGCACTACGAAGTCGCGGACGAATTCCTCGCACGCGTCGATGACATGCGCCCGCGCCGCGCCGCCGGTCAGCGCGCGATCGCGAACCTCCTCGAGATCGCGGCCGGCGCCGAGGTCGAGGGTCAGGGTGATGACCTCCGCCTGATGCGCGTCGGCCAACGACGGGATGTCCACCGCGGTCTCGAGGTCGCCCGAGTAGGCGAGCACAATCCGTCTGCTCATGCTCTCGACAGCCCTTCGAGCCACTTCACGAGCTTCTGTGCGCGCCGCGTATCCGGCGAGATCACCAGGATCGTGTCGTCGCCGGCAATCGTGCCGATCACTTCGGGAAGCCGGGCGCTGTCCAGCGCGACGCCCAGGAGCTGCGCCTGCCCCGGTCCGGTCCGCATGACGACGAGCTGCTGCACCCGATCGACGCGCGTCAGGTAGTCGGCCACCGCGCGGTTGAGCAGCGCCTTCGGCGTGTGACCGTTCGATCCGGCGACGGCCGGCGACTGGTACGCGGCGGCAGCGCCCCCCTTCACGAGGCCGAGCTCGCGGACGTCGCGTGAGAGCGTCGCCTGGGTGACATCGAACCCGGCGGCGCGCAGCAGGCGGCGCAGCTGCTCCTGGTTCCGCACCGGCTGCCGCTGGATGACGTCGAGGATGACGGACTGTCTGCGTGCCTTCATTTGGTAGCTTGGTTGCCGGGTGGCGGGGCAGCTGGTGGACAACAAACTCAGCAACCAAGCTACCACGCGACCGAGCCACCTAGTTTACAGCAAGTGTTGACTGTTTATGCATCGGGATGTATAAATATTCTCTTTCGCTATCGGAGAACGATGCCAACAGCAGCCGCTCGTGCCGAGAGTCAATCGGGCCCCGCCGCCGCCGCGCCGCGCACCCGCGTCGCCATCGCCGGCGCCACCGGCTACGCCGGGCAGGAGCTGGTCCGTCTACTGGCGCGGCATCCGGCGGTGACGCTCACGGAGGCGATGTCGTCGGGAGCAACCAGCGCGCCCCGGCCGCTGCCGGCGCTGAAGCGCATCTGGGACGGGACCGTATCGCCGCTCGACGTCGACCGGCTCGCCGCCAGCGCCGACATCGTCTTTCTGGCGTTGCCTGAGGCAGCGTCGGCGGAAATCGGCGCGGCGCTGCTTCAGCGCGACCGCCGGGTGATCGACCTCTCGGGCGCGTTCCGCATTCGCAGCGACGCCGATCGGCAGCGCTGGTACCCCGCGACTACCTCGCTGCCCCCTGGAGTCGTGTACGGACTGGCCGAACGGCATGCGGATGCGATTCGCCGCGCCCGGCTGGTGTCGTGCCCAGGGTGTTATCCCACGGCGGCGCTGCTGGCGCTGGAGCCGCTGGCGACCGCGGGCTTGCTCGACGGCGCCGTGGTCGTGGACGCAAAGTCCGGCATTTCAGGGGCCGGCAAGACCCCGAGCGATCGCACGCATTTCTGCGAGAACCACGGCAGCGTTGCCGCGTACGGGGTCTTCTCCCATCGCCATACGGCGGAGATCGAGCAGGAGCTCGGCACGACGGTGACGTTCGTGCCTCATCTCGTACCGCTTGACCGCGGCATCCTGGAAACGATCTACGCGACGCTCCAGCGGGGCACCACGGAAGCACAGATTACCGGTGCGCTGCACGACGCGTACGCCTCGGCACCGTTCGTCCGGCTCACCGGCGCCGAGCTGCCCGAGATCAAGCACGTCGCGTACAGCAACTTCTGCGACATCGGCTGGAAAGTCGACGAGGCCCGCGGCCGGCTGGTGATGATTGCGGTACTCGACAACCTCGTGAAGGGTGCGGCCGGCCAGGCCGTGCAGAACCTGAACATCGTCCTCGGGCTCGACGAACGGACGGGACTGCTGTGAAGCGCCCGCTCGTACTCAAGCTGGGCGGCGAGCTGCTTGAACAGCCGCAGGACGTGCAGCACGTCGCTGAAGGGATTGCCGCGCTGGCCTCATACGCCCCCCTCGTTGTCGTCCATGGCGGCGGCAAGGAGATCGACGCAGCGTTGGCGACCGCCGGGATACCGAAGCAGCAGGTCGATGGTCTCCGCGTTACCGATGCCCGAACGCTCGAGGTCGTTGTCGCGGTACTGGCCGGCGCAATCAACACCCGGCTCGTCGCTGCCGTCCGCAAGGCCGGCGCAAAACCCGTTGGGTTGACTGGCGCGGATACGTCCGTCGTCACGGTCCGCCGGGCGATGCCAATCACCAGCGTCGCCGGACCGACCGTCGACTTGGGCCTGGTGGGCTCGCCCATCAACAATGGAGCGCCAAAGCTGCTGACGGACTTGCTGGCGCGAGGGTATGTGCCGGTCGTGGCCTGCCTGGGCGCAACGCGCGACGGACAGATTCTGAATGTGAACGCCGATACGCTCGCGTCGCACCTCGCGATCCAGCTCGGCGCCCGCCGCCTGATCATTGCCGGCGGCACGGCCGGCGTGCTGGATGCCGACGGCCAGACGATCGGGCGGCTCACGTCGCGTGCGGCAGCGCAGTTGATCAAGACCGGCACCGCCAACAAGGGCATGGTCGCGAAGCTGGAAGCGTGTCGCGCCGCCCTGCGCAAGGGGGTGGGCGACGTGGTGATCGCCAACGGCCGTGGCGTGCCGTTTGAAACCCTGGCGGGCACCAGGACGCCGGGGGCCGGCTGTACACAGGTGGTGAGATGAAGGTAACGCTCGACGAGATCCGCGACTCCGAGTCGCGACATGTACTCCAGACCTACAAGCGTCAGCCGGTCGCGTTCGTGCGCGGCAGCGGCTCACGCCTGTACGACGTCGATGGCCGCGAGTACCTGGATTTCGTGTCCGGTATCGGGGTCACGTCACTCGGCCACGCGCATCCCGGGCTGACGGCGGCGATTGCAGACCAGGCGGCGACGTTGATTCACACGTCGAACCTCTATTACCACCCGTTCCAGGCGCAGGCGGCCGCTCGTCTCGCGCAGCTCTCAGGCCTGCCGCGGACGTTCTTCTGCAACAGCGGCACCGAGGCGGTGGAGGCCTGCCTCAAGTTCGCGCGGCGCTACTGGTATACGCAGGGCTCGAAGGATCGCACCGATTTCGTCGCCGTCGAGGGCGCGTTTGCCGGCCGGACGATGGGCGCGCTGTCGGTGACGCACAGCGACCATTACCGGGCGCCGTTCGGTCCGCTCATTCAGGCGGTCACGTTCGTCGATCCGGCGCGGCCGGAATTGCTCGCGGCTGCGGTGACCAGCCGGACCGCGGCGATCATCGCCGAGCCGATTCAGGGCGAGGGCGGCATCCGCCCGATGTCGCCGCAGTTTGCCGCCGCAATTAACGACGTGTGTGGTCAAACCGGGACGCTCTACATTGCCGATGAAGTGCAAACCGGGCTCGGTCGCACCGGCTACCCGTTCTATTCGCGTGCCCTCGGGCTGCAGCCTGACTTGATCTCGGTCGGCAAGGCGCTCGGCGGCGGTGTGCCGATCGGCGCGGCGCTGGTGTCGGAGCTCGTCGCGCAAGCGGTATCGCCCGGCGATCACGGCAGCACCTACGGCGGCAACCTGCTGGGCACTCGCGCCGCCGCCTTCGTCCTCGACCAGCTGACGGGCGGCGTCATCGATCACGTGCAGACGGCGGGCGCCCACTTCGAACGGCGTCTGAGAGCACTCGCGCTCCAGCACCCCGTGATCGTCGAGGTGCGTGGCGCGGGTCTGATGCGTGGCCTTCAGCTCAGCGTCGACGCGACGCCAGTCGTTGACGCAGCCCGCGAGCACGGACTCCTCGTCAACCGGACCGACGAGAAAGTCGTGCGCATGCTCCCGCCGTTGAACGTCTCGATCGCCGATATCGATCGTGCGGTAGAAACGCTCGACACCGTGTTCGCGACCGTGAGATCGGAGGTACAGGTATGACGCCCGCGGCTGCGCTCGCGACCGTAACGGCGCCCGTACGGCCGGTTGCCGGCAACGGCGTTTACCTCCGTAGCGGCAACGCCGCCGATGCGGAGGCCATTCATGCGCTGATCATGGGTCATCTTGCCGAAGGCCACCTGTTGCCGCGCGAACGCGGCGAGATTGCGGTGCACGCGCACCGCTTCGTCGTAATGTGCCAGGACGACCGTATCGTCGCCTGTGCCGAGCTGGCGCCGCTCAGCCGCGATGTGAGCGAGGTTCGTTCGCTCGTAGTGGGTGACGACGCGCGCAACCTCGGCCTCGGGCGGGAGCTCGTCGACGAGCTGGTGGAACGGGCGACCGTGGCAGGCTTCGAGAAACTGTGCGCCTTCACCCACGCGCCGTCCTATTTCGTGCACCTCGGGTTCTCGATGGTTCCTCACGTCTGGCTGCCAGAGAAGATCGTGACCGACTGCCACTCCTGCCCGAACTTCCGGCGCTGCGGCCAGTACGCGGTGCTGCGGGAGCTCCGCCGTCCCAACCAGGCCTTCGTGCCGCTGGCGGCGCTGCATGGCTGACGCAACCTCTCTCGCCGGCCGCGCCGACGTCCGGCTCTCTCCCGCCACGGGTGGCATCACGGCGCCGGTCGGCTTCAAGACCGCGGGCGTGCATTGCGGCATCAAGGCCGCCGCCTCGGCGCTCGACCTGGCGATCCTTGCATCCGACAAGCACGCCTCGGCCGCGGCGCTGTTCACGACCAACCTGGCGCAGGCGGCGCCGGTGATCGTGTCTCGCCGCCACATTGCGGAGACGCAGGGCACCGCCCGCGCGGTTGTCGTCAACAGCGGCTGCGCGAATGCCTGCACCGGCGAGGAAGGCCTCGCCCACGCTCGAACGATGGCCGCGGAGACTGCGGCGGCGGTGGGCTGCGCGACGGAAGAGGTGCTCGTGGCGAGCACCGGCGTGATCGGCGTCACGCTCAAGATCGACCGCGTCGTCGCGGGTATCCGTGCCGCGGCCGGCGCGCTCTCGCCCGACAACGGCAGCGACGCGGCGCGCGCCATCATGACCACGGATCCGTTTCCCAAGGAACACGCGGTGACGGTCGAGACGCCGCAGGGCGCCTTCCGGATCGGCGGCATGGCGAAGGGGTCTGGCATGATCGAGCCGAACATGGCCACGATGCTTGGCTTCCTGACGACCGATGCCAAGGTGCCGCCGGCGCTGCTCCGGCAGGCGCTGCAGGCCTCGGCCCAGGACACGTTCAACGCCATTACCGTTGACGGCGAATGCTCCACCAACGACTGCCTGTTCGCCATGGCGTCTGGCGCGAGCAGTGTGGCGATTGACGAGGCCTCCTACCCGGCGCTGCTCGACGGGTTCCTCGCGGTCTCGCGGGAATTGGCGCTCGGGATCGTCCGGGGCGGCGAGGGCGCGACCAAGCTCATCGCCGTGACAGTGACCGACGCCCGAACCGTCGAGGCCGCCCGCCAGGTGGCGCGCACCATTGCCAATTCGCCGCTCGTCAAGACAGCGGTGCACGGCGCCGACCCGAACTGGGGCCGCATTGTCGCTGCTGCAGGGCGCTCGGGCGTCACCTTCAACATCGATCGGGTGACCGTGCACGTCGGCGGCATCCTGCTCTTCGAGAACGGGCTGCCGCACGACGACGCGGCGCCGCGGGCGGCGGAACATTTGAAGGGAAAGACGGTGCAGATCGAGGTCAGCCTCGGATCGGGCGCGGAATCGGCGACGATCTGGACCTGCGATCTGACGGCAGAGTATGTCCGGATCAATGGCGAGTACCGCACATGAACCCTGTTGCCCCGGCAGCGCCGGTCAAAGACTTTCTCTCCATCCTCGATCTTCAGACTCATGGACTTGCGCGGTTGCTCGACCTGGCCGCGCAGCTGAAGGCGGAGCGCCGCCTCGCGAATAAAGCCCCCACCGCCAACGCGCTCAGGGGGGCGCACGTCGGAATGCTGTTCGAGAAGCCGTCACTGCGAACGCGCTCGACCTTTGAAATTGCCGTTCGCGAGCTCGGCGGCTATCCACTCGACCTCCCCGCCCAGTTCGCGGATGGCAGCCGCGAGCCGCTCGAGGATGTCGCGCGCAACCTCGAACGCTGGATCAAGGCGGTCGTGGTCCGCACCTACGCCCACGACAAGCTGGCCGTCTTCGCCTCGTCTGCGCCCATGCTCCGCGTCGTCAACGCGCTCAGCGACCAGGAGCATCCGTGCCAGGCGCTGGCGGACATGATGACGGTCCGCGAGCATTGGGGCGGCTGTCACGGGCGCACGCTGGCCTACGTCGGTGACGGCAACAACGTCGCGGCGTCGCTGGCGCACGCGGCGCCGCAGCTCGGAATCTCGGTCCACGTGGCAACGCCGGCCGGCTATCAGCTTCCAGCGCGTGTCATCGACGACGGGATGCGCGGCGCGACCGGCGGCGCGCGGGTGCGCACCTTCACCAACCCGCACGAGGCCGCGGTGGGCGCCGACGCGATCTATACCGACGTGTGGACCTCGATGGGAAAGGAAATAGAGGCCGCCAAGCGCCGCCGTCTTTTCCGTCCCTACCAGGTCAACCGCGCGCTCATGGAGATGGCCGCGCCCGGGGCGCTCTTCATGCACTGCCTCCCCGCTCATCGCGGCGAGGAGGTCACCGCCGAGGTGCTCGAATCCCCGGCATCGGTCGTGTTCGACCAGGCGGAAAACCGCCTGCACACCCAGAAGGCGCTGCTACTGATGCTGCTCGCATAGAATCTCGTTCGTGAACCGGTGGCTGGCGCATTACGACCCTGACGTCGCTCAAACCGTCGCACCCTATCCCGACCGGACGCTCCTCGATTACCTGCGGGAACTCGCGCGCGATCACGGCGACAAACCGGCGATCCTCTTCAAGGGAGCGTCGGTGTCCTACGCCGAGCTGGAGCAGCAGAGTAACGCCTGTGCCGCGGCGCTGGCGGCGATCGGCGTGCGCCCTGGCGACCGTGTCGCGCTCCTGCTTCCCAACTGCCCGCAGTTCATGGTCGCGCAGTACGGCATCTGGAAGGCGGGCGGCATCGTCGTCGCCCTGAATCCGATCTACAGCGAGCGCGAGCTGGAGGTGGCCCTCGACTCATTTGGCGCGTCGGTCGTCATCGCACTCACTCCGTTCTATCAGCGCGTCAAGAATATCCAGGCACGGACCGCCGTCACGCGCGTCATTGCGACCTCGATCAAGGAGTACCTGCCCCGCATCCTGCGAATCCTGTTCACCCTCTTCAAGGAAAAGAAGGACGGGCATCGGATCACCCTGGCCGGTGGCGACCTGTGGTTCCAGGCGCTGCTTCAGGAGTACGGATCCGCGCGACTACCCGCTGTCACGGTCGGACCCGATGACCGAGCCGTGATTCTGTCGAGCGGCGGCACGACAGGCACGCCAAAAGGCGTGGTCGGGCTGCATCGCCACTACGTGGCGGCGGGTCGTCAGCTGCATACCTGGATCAACTCCGCGTTATCGCCCGGACACGACGTCATCATGCTTCCTCTGCCGATGTGTCACGTCTACGCGAATGTCGGCGTGCAGCCGCTGGCGCTGATGGCGAACGCGCCCCTCTCGCTCATTCCGAATCCACGCGATCTTGGCGACCTGCTGAACACGATTCGGCAGGTGAAACCAACCTTCTTCAACGGGATTCCGACCCTTTATACGGCGATCCTGAATCACCCGAGGGTGCGATCGCGAAAAGTCGATCTCCGTTCGATCAAGCTGTGCTTTTCAGGTGCCGCGGCGTTGATGGCGGAGACCAAGCGGCGGTTCGAGGAAGCGACCGGCGCGCGCATCGTCGAGGGGTATTCCCTCACCGAAGGCATGATGGCCTGTTGCGTGAACCCGGTGAAGGGTCCAAACAAGATCGGATCGATAGGACTGCCTCTTCCCGACGTCGAAGTCCGGATCGTCGATGCCGAGCACGGCACGCGGGAAATGGCAGCCGGTGAAGTCGGCGAACTCATCATGCGCGCGCCCCAGCATATGGAGGAGTACCTGGGACAATCCCGGTGAAACGGACGAAACCATGCGCGCGCACGGGGACGGCGGCGCGTGGATCCACACGGGCGACCTCGCGTACATGGACGACGAGGGCTACGTCTTTCTCGTCGATCGCAAGAAGGACATGATGAAGACCAGCGGCTTCCAGGTGTGGCCGCGTGAGATTGAGGAAGTGCTGGCGGCGCATCCGGCGGTGATGGAAGTGAGCATCGCCGGCGTTCCCGACGCGACCAAGGGAGAGGTGCCGCGCGCGTGGGTTGTACTCAGAGCCGGGCAGTCGGCGACGGAGGAGGAACTCCGGACGTACTGCCGGCAGCGACTGGCCCCCTACAAGGTTCCCGCGAAGGTCGAATTCCGCAAAGACCTGCCTAAGACGATGGTGGGCAAGGTGCTCAGGCGGATCCTCGTACAGGAGGCCATGGCCGCGCAGCCTCGATGAGGGCGTAACTGCCGCTAGATCTTCTCCTTCGCAAATTCGGCAGCGGGCCGGCCATATTTCAGGTACAGCGCCGGCACGATGAAAAGATTCAGCAGTGTCGACGTCACCAGCCCACCAAGAATGACGACCGCCAGGGGATGTTCGATCTCGTAGCCGGCACGGCTTCCGCCGAGCACGATCGGTACGAGGGCCAGCCCGGTTGCAAGCGCAGTCATCAGAATCGGCGCCAGCCGCTCTTCCGAGCCGCGCACGACCAGCTCGCGCCCAAACGTCATGCCTTCGGTCTGCTCCAGATGGCGATAGTGGCTGACGAGCATGATTCCGTTCCGCGCGGATATACCTATGACCGTGACCAGTCCGACAAGCGAGCCGAGCGAGAGGATGCCGCCGGTCAGAAACGCGGCGAGAATCGCGCCGACGAGCGCAAACGGGAGCGTCAGGAACACCATCGTCGCCAGCCGCGCTGTGCCGAAGTCTGCCAGCAGGATCAGGAAAATGGCGGCAACCGCCCCGAGGCCGAGCAGCGTCAACCGCGTAGACGACGCCTGCCGCTCCGCGTACTCGCCGAGCACCTGGGCGTAATACCCCTGTTGAAACGAAAGCGCAGCGATCCGGGCCTGAATGTCGGTGGCGACCGCACCGAGATCGCGGCCGCGCACGTTCGACGTCACGTCGATCCGTCGCGATCCGTTCTCGCGGGTGATTTCGTTCGGCGTCGGGATCACTTCAACGTGTGCGACGGAACTGAGCGGCACGAGGCCGCCATTCGCCACTGGCACCTGCAACGCGCGGATCGCGTCCAGGTTGCGCCGGATCTCCGGAGCTCCCCAGACGACGACGTCGAATAGGCGCTGATCCTCGTAGAACTCGCCGACCTTGGTTCCCTGCACCAGCGTGGCAGCGGCGGTCCGCACCTGGCCCGATGTCAAGCCGAACGCGGCGGCGCGATCCGCGTCAAAGCGGACTTCCACCTTGGGCACGACGACCTGGGCTTGGACGGTGAGGTCGACAATGCCGTCGACGTCCGCAATGGCCGCGCGCACCGCCTGGGCCTGCCGCTGGAGCTGTTCGAGTTCAGGGCCGTAGACGCGCACCACAATCGTGGCACTCGCGCCGGTGAGTACCTTCCTTGATCCGCTCGCGCAGATACGTCAGCAGGTCGCGGTACAGGCCTGGATACCCGTCGACGATCGATTGAATTTTCGACACGGTGGCGTCGTAGTCGACCGACGGATCGAGGCTGATCCACAGCTCGGTGAAGTTCGGACCAACCACTTCGTCGGCGACTTCCGCTCGCCCGATGTGGGAGCCAAAGTTTCTCACGCCCGGCACGGCTGTCAGTTCGACGCTGGCGCGCTCCGTCACGCGGCGCATCGCGTCGATGGAGGTACCGGGTTTTTCGACCCAGTGCATCAGGAAGTCGTATTCGCGGAAGCTCGGAAGAAACTCCTCGCCCAGGAATGGCACGGTCACCGCGGTGAGGAGCAGCAGCACGGTGAGCGATCCGAGCGCCGTTTTCGGCCGGTCGACGAAGGCGGGCAGCATGCGGCGGTATCGGGCCTTCAGGCCTTCCACGAGACGCGATTCGCGCGCGTCGAGATGCTTCGGCAGGAGAAGAAGCGCGAGCGCCGGCGTGACGGTCAGGGCAACAGCGAGCGACGCCAGAATCGCCAGCACGTACGACAACGCAAGTGGCCTGAAGAAGGCACCCGCCAGTCCTTCGAGCATGAAGACCGGCACAAATACGACCACGACGATCAGACTGCCGTACAGGACGGCGCTCCGCACCTCCATCGATGCGTCCAGCACCACCTTGATGGGCGAGTGCGGGTTCCCCGCTTCGCGATTGAGTCGAAGCCTTCTGACAATGTTCTCGACGTCGATGATCGCGTCATCGACGACTTCGCCCAGCGCGATGACGAGACCCGCCAGCACCATGGTGTCGAGCGTGCCGCCGCGGTAGTGCAGCAGGAGTCCTGCGGCGAGCAGCGACAATGGAATCGCAGTGCTGCTGATGAGCGCCGTCCGCCAGTCGGCCAGGAACACCAGCAGCACGAAGATGACGAGCACACATCCGATGAGCAGCGCCCGCGAAAGATTCTGCAGCGACATCTCGATGAACGTCGCCGGCCTGAAGATCGAGGGATCGACGCTCACGTCTGCGAGCGCCGGCATCATGTCGTCGAGCGCGCGTTCGACGTCGCGCGTGACCTGCAGCGTATTCGCCCCGAGCTGCTTCTCCACGATCAGCAGCAGGCCGGGGACGTTGTTGATGATGGCGTCGCCGATCGGCTGGGGAAATCCCTCGACGACGGTGGCCACGTCGCCCACTCTGAGCGCCGCGCCGTTCCTCGCCGAGACCACCATCGACTCGAGATCGCGGGCGGTGCGCACCGGAGCCGCATGGGTGATGGCGAGCCGCTGGTTCGGCGTATCCAGGTATCCACCGGCCTGCAACGAGACAGCCTCACCCGTGGCCTTCACGACCTCGTCCACGGTGACGCCGTGCGCCTGCAACCGGCTAGGATCGACGAGGACTTGGATCTGGCGATCGCGCTGGCCCCAGACCGCCACGTTGGCGACGCCGGGAATGGCCATGAGGCGCGGACGGATCGTCCACTTGGCCAGCGTGCTCATCTCGACCTGCGACAACCGCTCCGAGGTCATGCCGATCTTCATGACGCGGCTGAGCGAGGACAGGGGCGAGAGCATCACCGGTGGACGCGCGATAGCCGGAAGCGTGGCCGCCGTGCGCGACAGCCGCTCCTGGACCATCTGCCTCGCTCTCAACACGTCGGTCGAGGGATCGAGGATCAGCACGACCGACGAGAGCCCGAGCACCGACTTCGAACGAATGGTGTCGAGTCCGGGCACACCGTTGAGTGCCGCTTCGAGCGGCACGGTAATGAGCGCCTCGACGTCGTTGGTCGAAAGTCCCGGCGCTTCGGTCTGCACCTCCACCAGGGGAGGCGCGAATTCGGGAAAGACGTCGAGCGGCGTCGTCCGCAGCGTCCTGACGGCGCCGACCACCAGCAACACAGCCAGCGCCGCGACAACGATCGGATTTCGCAGCGAGAGCGCGACCAGGGCGCGCATCAGTGCCCCGCACCAAATTCAGTGCCGAACAGTTCTGCCGCGCCGTCGGTGACGACCTTGGCGCCTTCACCGATGCCCCGGGCAATGACGGCGCGATCGCCGGCGTGACGCGCGATCTGCACCCTGCGGCGAGCGTACATGTTGCCGCCGAGGTCCTCGTACACCCAGGCATCGCCGTGAATGTCGTAAAGCACCGCAGCGTCTGGAATCACGAGGCCCTGTTGCGTGCTCGTCAGCGGAACCTCCACCATGACCCGCTCGCCCGGTCGTAATCCCTGTGTGGACCCCGACAGCTCGTAGTACAGGTCGACCGACGCCGCAGAGGGGTCTGCCTTGAGCGGCGCCGTCACCCGGCGTGCAACCACCGGAGTGTCGCCGCCCAACCGCCTCACCGAAACTGGCTGCGACGCATCGATCTCGTTGACGTCGCCCGAGAACACCGGAACCCGTACCCACAGCGTGCTCACCTGCGCGATTTGCAGCAGCGGCGCCGATGCTGCTACCGTCTGCCCGGATGCGGCGGACACGGTCTGAATGACGCCCTCGAGCGGCGCCTCAATGGCAATCTCGCCCTGCGGGCCGACCGGACCCTGCCTGACGCCGGCCAGCCGTTCACGCGCGGCATTGAGCGCCGCCTCGCTGACCTGGAACTGAGCGCGCGCCTCTTCCACGCTGCGGACGCTGGCGGCACCGTCCGCCAGCAACTGTTCAAGGCGCTGCAGCCGCATGCGGGCGGCTTCGGTTTCGGCTTGCGCGGTCTCGACGGTACGGCGCGCTTCGATGCTCTGGTCGCGGTCCGAGGAAGAGAGTGGTGCGAGGGTCATCAGTCGCGCGCCCCTCGCCACCCGCATGCCGGGCTGCGCGTTGGCGCCGATGGAGAGCGTGCCGGCAACCGGCGCGGTTACCGTGACCAGCCGTCCCTCGGGTACAGCGACTTCACCGCCCAGCGAACGCGTGGTTCCAGCGTTCTCTGTCTTGACGACGACCGTCTGCAGCCCGAGGCGCGCCACCGCTTCGGGGGACAGCTTCACTGTCGTCAGTTCGGCCTCCGTACGCGGCGCCTCCACGTGGGCGGGTACTTCCTTCGCCGCGGCCGGCGCATCGTCCCCGGACGAACAGCCACCCCCAAAGACCAGCAAGAGGATTAGCAAGGAGGACGTTCGCATATGAAACCTCATCGATGATGCTCGCTTATCGGCAGTACCGGCCGATGGCGCGTTCGAGCGAGATGCGCGCCCGGGAAAGAGCCGCTTCGGCGTCGAGCTGTCGCATCCGGCCGTCGATCAACCGGCGGCTGACATCCAGCACGTTGAACAACGGGATCTCGCCTGCGCGGTACGCACTGTCCGCCTGTCGCTGCTCGGTTTCCAGCGAGGGCACGATCTCGACCGACCATGCATCGAGCGCCTGCTGGGCCTGAGCCTCGCGCTCGCCGGCCGACCGTACATCGGCGATGACCTGGGCACGGGCGGCAGCATACACGTGACTGGCGCGTTCGATCTCCACGGCCGCGCGCGCGATGACGCCCTGGTTGCGCGTGAAGATGGGCAGGTCGAGGCCGACGCCCGGCCCCATCTCGAAACCTTCGCTGCCGCTGCCGTTCGCGTCGAGGATGCCTATGAAATTGAAGACGCGGGATCTCTCCCAGCGCGCCCGCGCCGCCGCCGCCTCGATGGTGAGTTCGGCCGCACGCACGTCGGGGCGTGCCGCGAGCGCATCCTTCAGACGCGCATCATCGACCGGGCACGGCGGCGAGTCGTACGCCGCCGACTGCCGCGGCTGCAGCTGGTCGGCGGCGCGATCGAGACCCAGCAGAGCGGTGAGCGTGAGACGGGCGAGGTTCCGGTCGTGCTCCGCCCCGCGCCGCACGAGGGCAGCCTGTGCGGCCTCGGTTCGGGGCGCGCGCGCCTCCAGCTCGCTGATGTCGCCGGCTCGAAGCCGGGCGTCGATGATGTCAGCGAGGCGGCGGACCAGGTCGGCGTTCTCGGCCGCGAGCACCAGGCGTCGATCGGCAATGACGGCGTCCGCGTGCGCGGTTCTGACCTGGGCGACGAGGGACAGTGCATCCCACACGAGCCGCTCGCCGATCGCCTGCGCGTTCAGGCGCGCGGCGGCAACGCGGGACGGGCGCTGCCACAACGCTTCGAACGGATACAGCAGGGTAAATTCGAGCTGCTTGGGCCCGAACGGAAAGAGCAGCGACAAGATCGGATTCCGAAGCAGCCCCGCTTCCGCGAGATCCGCGCGCGCGACGCCGAGGTCCGATAGGGTCGCCTGGAATGACGGGCTGTTCCACAGGGCGACGGCAACGGCCTCCTCCTGTGTCAGGCCATCCTCCAGATTCACATCAGGAGGAAGCGGCTGATTGCCGCCGCCAAGGCGGATGCCACGATCGGCAGTGCGTGCGCGGATCGCCGTGTCGACATCCGCCGGCGACGGCGCGCCGCCCAACGTTGCGCATCCCGTGCCGGCAATTGCCGCGACGACGACGATCGCCGCCCGGATGCTGAGACTCGAGGCTGTGACCATCCACATATGACCCTTATCATGTCAACGCCTTGATGAACGTGCGATGAGCGCCGGCTACACGGCCTCGCCGGCTTGAAACAACGGAAGCGTGACACAAAAACACGTCCCGCTCTGGCTGCTGTCTTCGAGGACCAGACTTCCGCCGTGGGCTTCGGCGATTGTCCTGGCAATCGGGAGTCCCAGCCCTGCTCCGCCGTGTCCGAACTCCAGCCCAACGAACACCAGTCTGACGAGCTGTCTGAGTTCAGGACAGGGCACGGTGTCACGACAGCGGCGAAACGCGTCGTCGACATCTAAAAAAGACCTGCTCCAGCGGTTGATGGAGAGCGCGCCACGCACGATTACGAGCAAAGGATGAGATTGGTGTGGGTGTCGACGGCTGCTGACCCCGAGCGCGTCTACGGGGCAACGGCCTCGTAGATCTTCAAGGATTCGGGTTCTAGACGCCTTTAGTTCCTGGAGTCTCCAGGGGTGCGCGTCAGCGCGATGGCCATGCCGCCACGCACGGGCATTGGCATCAGCGTGTACTCGTTGCGGCCATGCCGCCCGACGACGGTCCATCCGGTCGCCATTCCGACGGCGGAGCCGAACATGACGTCACTCAGAAAATGCCGGTTGTCGTGCAGCCGCGAGACGCCGACATATGTCGCAATCAGCAGCGTCGGCCACGCGGCGCGGTAACCGAGATGGCGCTCCAGCACCGACGCGGCGGCGAACGCGGTTGCGGCGTGGCCCGACGGGAACGCGCAGCACTCCCCTGTGGGCCGATCGCGTCGCACGCTGCGCTTGATCGAATGGACGACCACCTGGGACAGGATCTGCGCGCGAAGCAGGTCGTACCCCAGGTGAGAGATCTTGTTCGTCCGGGGTTGACCTTCAACATGCGGGACGAGGTATCGCCCGCCTAAATACAGGCTGACCGACGCACCCGCCTGGATCCAGACCGAACCGATCCACTTGCCGGGCGCGAAGAAGCGTCCGACGGCAGGCGATCCCACGACACGCGCGTTGGCAGTGTCGTCGGCGGGACGTGCAAGGAGCGCTGAGGCTGCGCCCACTCCGAGGATGACCCAGGTCGATGTGCGTTGCGGAAAAGCGGCAAAGTCGGCGCCGGTCGTCTTGACGAATGCCTGGAATCCTGTGGCGGGCGGTGTCGGAGGCTCCTCCGCCTTAGCTGGGAGTTGAAGCACGTCAAGATCGTCATGGCGCATCTGCGCGGGCGGTGTGGTCCCGACCAGGCCGGCTGGAGCAAAGAGCCCGGTCGTCCGCGTCTCGCCATTGACGACTCCCGGCACTGCAACCGCCAACACCGCGGCTACAACAACCTCACGCGGACCCCGCACATCGACCTCCCATTGTTGGGCCGTCTTACGATAACCGAATACAGATGAACTTCAACGGGCTGACCGGTTACGCGGCGGCGACGGCCTTGACGTCAACGCCCGCCCCGGCGAGCGCCTCACGAATTCGACCGGCCAGTTCCGCGGCTCCTGGTGTATCACCGTGGACGCAGATGGTATCGACGACGAGGTGGACCGTCGTGCCGTCAATCGACTCGACCACGTGATCGCGGGCCATCCGAATAACGCGCGGGATCACAGCCTCAGCGTCGACAATCACGGCACCCGCCTGCTGGCGTGGCACCAGCGTGCCGTCAGGCAGATAGGCGCGATCCGCGAAACCTTCGGCCGCCGTGCGCAGCCCCGCCCGCTTCCCCGCCTCGATCAACTGGGATCCAGGTAGCCCGAACAGAATCAACCCGGGGTCGACGACTCTCGCCGCCCGCGCGATGGCATCGGCCAGCCCGGCATCGCGCGCGGCCATGTTGAACAGCGCGCCGTGGGGCTTCACGTGCTGCAGCCGAACTCCCTGCGCCGCCGCAATCGCCGCCAGGACTTCGACCTGGTAGGCAACGAAGTCCTCCACGTCCGCGGGCGAAAACTGGAGTTCGCGGCGCCCGAATCCCGCGGGGTCCGGAAAGCTAGGGTGAGCGCCCACCGCGACACAGTGCTCGCGTGCCAGCGCGACCGTATCGCGCATGACGCCCGCATTGCCGGCGTGGAAGCCGCAGGCGACGTTGGCTGAGGTGAGGTGCGGCACCAGGCGCGAGTCCGGGCTGCCAGCGGCACGACCTCGAAGACTCTCGCCAACATCACCATTCAGGTCGATGCGCATTGCCTCACGCTACACCCCTGTAATTTCTTCTACATTTCTGAAAGCGGTTGAGCTGGGCGGATGTGGTTTTGTTAGTAAATTCGCGCGGCACGCCGGTTGCGCATAGACTTGGCGTCGGTCTGTGGTTTACGGCACGAAGCCGTAAATGCTGGGGGGAGCCAGGCCGGCATTCCAGGACGGGGCGCTTTCGGGCGTCCCATCCTGTTTTTTTTGTACAAAGGCCCTGTGCCTTTTTACACACCCGCTCCTTCCGGATACTCGAGGGCGAGCTTCAGCTCCCGCGCAAGCGATTCAACGGTCGTCCCCTGCCGTTTCCACGCCCCATCAGTCTCGAACCTCAGATCGCCGATCCGGCGCCCCCAGGGGGCAATGACCCGCCCAATGGCGCGGAAGTCGCTCCGGTCCGCATGCTGCTGATCCAGCCGGAGCACGACGTCGGGCGCCACCCGGATGAAGGCCCGGAGGGCGGTCGCGGATTTGATGCTGTACTTGCGGCCACCCCAGGCAGCGCCAAAGACCACGGAAATCTGCTTGAAGTAGTTCACGAAGAACTTCCTGGAATCCTCGCGGAAATCGGCTGCCTTCTTCGGTCCGCCGAAGGCATCGCTCGCGAACAGCTTCTTGAGCTCCTGCGCGAGCGGCGCCTGGGCCACGCGGCCGCGGCCGACGCCGAGCAGCTTGATCTCGCCGTGCAGCGGCGAATCGTCGCGGTCGTTGAGCGCACGTACCACGTCGTGCGCCGCCGCCAGCGCGTCGTCACGATAGAGCTGCCGGCCCGACAGGCTGACCAGGTGCGACGCATTGAGCCGTGTGTGCTTCGCGTTGATCGTCACGAACATCTGCACGACATGATCTTCTGGCAGACGATCGAAGATGATTGCGGGAACCGAGAAATCATGGTCGCGGATGTTGTCGATGTCGGCATGCAGCGCGAGCAGCCGGTGCTGTCCGTCGATCGCCCGGAGGATGCCCTCGCGCTCCGGAACCTTGAGGCGGCCGACGACCGCGCCCGGTTCCGCCGGTTCGAACGTCAATTTCTCGTCGCAGGAAATGATGACTGCGCCCGGGATGGACGGAAGGTCCCGCGCCTGCCGGCATTGCTCGTAATACAGGACGAGTTCGTCAATCTTTCGCCTGATGATCTGCCGCTGGTAGGCCTTTTCGTTCGAGGCGATTCGGCGTTCCAGCAGGTCCCAGTTCACCTTGGACGGCACCTTCTTCTTGCCGCCCCGAACGCCCCCCTGCGCTCCAGAGTCCCCGTAGTTCAGAACCTCGAAGCGAACGAGCTTGTCGATGTCCTCGGCAGTAAGCGACGCCTGGTAGAACTGCACGCCAAACTGCTGCATCCGGATGGCCGCCACGTTTATCATGTAGGTCCTCTCCGCCGACTCGGCTTCGAGTCGCGGAAGAGGCGAATTGTAGCGACCTGCGGCCCTCCTGCTCAACCCGTTTTTTCGGTTT
Source organism: uncultured Acidobacteriota bacterium (assembly GCA_963750995.1). GTDB lineage: Bacteria > Acidobacteriota > Vicinamibacteria > Vicinamibacterales > UBA2999 > CAVVST01. Next base: position 112,131 of record CAVVST010000004.1, read on the forward strand.
CTATTCGAACCCGAAGCGTGCCGGACCCGTCGGGCTACTCTCTATCCGACGACAGAACAAGGAGTTAGAGATGGTTCGGCCGCACGCGGCCCTCTGCACGACGGCGCTCGGTATTTTTGCAGCGATCGTCCTCATGCCCTTATCTGCACAAGCTCAGCAGGAGGAAACGCCGCTCAACTACGAGAGCGCACGATTCGAGCGGCGGCTCCAGGCCGTTCGGGCAATCGGCCCCATCACTCTCGACGGGAGTCTTGACGAGGCCGCGTGGGCAACGGCGCCCGATGGCGCAGCACTTCATCCAGAGTGACCCGCGTGAGGGCCAGCCGGCCACCTTCGACACGCAGGTCCGGATTCTCTATGACGATGACGCGCTCTATTTCGGCGTGTTCGCCCACGACGAGGAGCCGGCCCGCCTGATCGTCAACGACCTGAAGAAGGACTACAACACCGACGGCAGCGACGGTTTCCGGATCATTCTCGACACGTTTCACGACGAGCGGAACGGCTACCAGTTCGCGACCAATCCCGCCGGCGCGAAGTGGGACGCGCAGATGTCGAACGAAGGACGCGAGACCAACGCGAACTGGGACGGCATCTGGGAGGTGGCCACGCGCGTCACCGAAACCGGATGGAATGCCGAGATCCGGATCCCGTTCCGCACGCTCAAGTTCGACGGCGCCGAGGCGCAGACGTGGGGCGTGAACTTCGAGCGCAAGGTCAGGCGGCTGAATGAAGACAGCTTCTGGTCGCCGATTCCACGGATTTACGACATCACGCGCGTGTCGCTCGCGGGCACGGTCGACGGTTTGCGCGGCCTGCGGCCGGGTAAGAACATCCGCGTCAAGCCATACGCGTTGAGCAGTTCCAACACCGTCGGGCGCCTCGGCACCGACGGAGATTTCGACGCCGGCCTCGACGTGAAATACGGCGTCACCAGCGGGCTCACCTGGGATTTCACGGTGAACACCGACTTTTCGCAGGCCGAAGCCGACGAACAGCAAATCAATCTCTCGCGGTTCAACCTGTTCTTTCCCGAGAAGCGCGACTTCTTCCTCGAGAACTCCGGCATCTTCCTGTTCGGCGCCGGAGGCGGCGGATTCGCGGCGGGCGGCGGCGGTGGTGGCGGCGGCGGCGGGCGCCAGAACGCGTCGGCGACACGCGACTGTTCTTCAGCCGGCGCATCGGCCTGTCCGACGACGGCGGAATGAGATTCCGATCCTCGCCGGGACGAGGCTGACCGGCCGCCAGGGCGCCTATTCGATCGGCGTGTTGAACATTCAACAACGCTCGCTCGATACAGTGCCGGCGGCGAACTTCACGGCGCTGCGCGTCCGGCGGGACCTCCTGGCCAACTCCGACATCGGCGCCGTCTTCCTCAACAAGGAAACGGAGGGTCCGGCATTCAACCGCGTCGCCGGCGTCGATGCCAACTTCCGCTTCGGACCCTCGGTCTCGTTCAACGCGTACGGCGCGAAGACGTTTTCGCCAGACGCAGCCGTGCCGCTGAAGGGGCGCGACCACACGATGCGCGATCGGCGGGCGCTACGAAGGCCGCGTCTGGCAGACGAACGGCCGTTTCGACACCATCGGCACGCGGTTCAACGACGAGATGGGATTCGTCCCGCGGCTCGGCGTCGACAACGCCTTCATCTTCGTCGGACGGCGTTTCAGGCCGGTTTTGCTGTCACGCTGGGTGCGCGAGACACGTCCGCACTGGCAGGCCGACGTCTTCACGCGCCAGGACGGCGGCGGACTGGAGTCGCGCTACCAGGACTTCCACCTGCCCTTCGCGTTCCAGGACGGGTCGAACATGGAAATGGGCGTCAATCCGAACGTCGAAGTCGTCCGCGCTCCGTTCACCATCAACAGCTCGCGCGGCGTCCGCGTCACGCCCGGACGCTACGAATTCAACGAGTACTTCATCTTCTGGAACACGAACGGCGCCGCCCGCGTCTCGTTCAACAACCGCTACTCGATCGGCCGCTTCTACGACGGCTACCGCCGCGCTTACACGTTTGGGCCGTCGGTGCGCCTGAACGAGAACTTCAACGCGTCGGTGAATCTGGCGATTAACGACATCGAGCTGTCAACCGGCAGCTTCGTTTCGAAACTGCTGACGACGCGGGTGAACTACAACTTCAACACGAAGATGTTCGTGAACGCCCTGGTGCAGTACAACAGCGACAATCACCAGTGGACGTCAAACCTGCGGTTTAACCTGATCCACCGTCCGCTGAGCGATTTTTTCCTTGTCTACAACGAAGGCCGGGACGAGCGCACGGGCCAGATGCTGAGCCGGGCCGTCATCGCGAAGATGACGTATCTCGTGGCGTTCTAGACGATTCTTCAGTTTCACGAGCGCGAACAGGAACAGCGTCAGCAGCGCCCATCCGACCATCGCCCACTCGAACGGAAGACGCCGATGAATCGGCGCGCTGAAGATCCCGTACACCATCTCGACGTGGATCCAGTAGACGAACAGCGACGACCGTCCAAACTCCTGCATCGCCGCCCGGAACGGCGTCCGGACCGCGCTGACGACATAGGCGAGGGGCAGAAACGCGATCACCAGTCCCAGGCGCACAAAGAAAAACGTCGGCGAACTGGTCCAGAAGTTGGTCTCCGCGTATATGGGCGGGAGATACGACGCCGCGTAGCCGCCCGCGGTGAGCAGGATGCCCACGGCCGCGAGCCCGGTGTTCATGACACGTTCGTCGCGCGATGACCGGGCCGAATCGATCCAGAAGCCGACGGCGGCCCCTGCCAGCAGAAATCCAGCCCAGGGGAACAGCGTAAACGTCGTGGCGCCGGCGAACGGACGCAGGTACCACTCAATCGCGTCGGGCAGCACCGCCGGCAGCGGGCTCGCGCGGACGATTGGCGTGACCATCGCTGCTGCGACCGCCGCACCCGCCAGGAGCAGCGCGCGCGAACGCGATCCCCGTCCGAGCCCCCAGAGCACGGCGCCGCCCAGCATCGCCACGCCCATCACATTGAGAATGTCGACCTTGAAGAGTGTCCGGTAAACCTCGCCGCCGCTGATCAGCCACGCCTGGAGGCGAAACAGAAACGCCAGGCCGAAGATCTGCCAGCCTCGCCGGCGTGCGAGCGCCGCGGCTTCAGCCTCGGTACGCCCCTGGCGGAGGCGCGCCCCGGCGGCCAGCACCAGCGACACACCAGCCAGGAACAGGAACAGCGGCGCCGCGATCCCCCAGGTCAAGGCAACCCAGCGGTAGGCCGCCTGCGGCTTGTCCTCGAGCCGCGTCCACGAATCGACGGCGTGACCCTGGATCATCACGACCACCGCCGCGCCGCGCAGCCAATCCAGGTATCCCTTGCGGAGCGGGCGCGACGCCACCGCCGTTGTCACGGGCGGATGTCGAATGCGGTGATGAACTCGATGTCCTGCCGCATCGAGTGCCACACCGAGCAATACGTCTCGCGCGACAGGGTAATCGCGCGATCGACCGCCTCGGGCGCGACTGTGCCAGAGATATGAAACTGCAGCGTGATGCGTGTGAAGCGGCGCGGAGGGGTGGCGGCGCGTTCGCCGCTGAACGAGACGCGCAGGCCGGTGAACGGCTGCCGGCCTTTCTCGAGGATGGAAGCGACATCAGCGGCCATGCAGCCTGCGAGGCCGATCGCGGCGACCTGCATCGGCGAAGGGCCTGCGCTACCGTCGCCGTCGACGACGATGGCATTCTTACCGGCGGTTGCGCCGAAACGAAGCCCTTCCGACCAGATCAGTTCAACGGTGGTCGGAGGCCTCGCGTCCGCCATCGGCGCTCAGCGCGTTGCGGTCTGCTGCACCTGCGGCGGGCTCTTGCGTGGACCGAACAGCCCCGCGAACACCAGCCATCCCATCGGAATGAGAACGAGGAGATACGACAGCCAGATGCCGTAGCGTCCATCGGGTCCATACGGCTCGGTCGCCAGGTGGAGAGGTTCGCTGTAGGGGAAGATGTTGGCTTCGGTCAGCTCATGGAAGCCGTAGATGAGCAACTGAACGACGAACACGGCCAAAAACACTGCCGTCACCTGGAAGAAGAGGGCGAGGTTCACGCGATGTCCGTAACGCGACCAGAGGGAAGCGACAACGGCGGCGAACACCGTGCCCGCGGCCGCCCCGATGATGACGTCCGTCGCGCGAACCTGGAACAGCAGGGTGCCCATGAGCATCGCCGTCTCCATCCCCTCGCGCGTGATCATGAGCAGCGTGAACAAGAAGACGCCGGCAAATGCCTTCATGCCTGTCTGAAGCGCCGACTGCTCGAGGTGCGATTCGATCTCCCGCTTCAACTTCTTCGCATGCCGCCACATGTGAACGATGAGCGACGCGACGAGGACGGCAGCGACCAGCGCGAGCACGCCTTCCCACAACGCCTGGTTCGAGGCGCGCTGAAAGAGCCACGCCGCGCCGATGCTCAGCAGGATCGACAGCCCGATACCCCAGTGAACCGCTGGGATCAAGGCATGCCGCCCACTCTTGCGCAGGTAGGCGAGACTGATGGCGACGATCAGGAAGGCTTCGAGTCCCTCCCGCAAGGTGATGACGAAGGCCTGCAGCATTACGGCGACCTCAAAATGAGATTAAGTCGCAATACTACTAGGGGGAAGGGGTCAGGGGGAAGGGGGAAGGGCTGTCTTAGGAAACAGACCCTTCCCTCCCGAACGACTTACTTAATTGGCACGGTCCAGAGGTAGATCGTCCGGCCGTTGACGTTCTGCGTCTGCTGCGGCTTGATGTCGCCCATGTCGAACGCGTGCGACACGATGCGCGTGCCCGGCTTCAGCTCGGCGTTGAGCTTGGGCATCACCTTCAGGTTGAGCGACGGCAGCAGGTAGAGCGTCACGACCGTCGCCTCGCTGATGTTGGTCGTGAACAGATCCTGGTTGAGGAAGCGCACCTTATCCCCCATTCCCGAGGTCTTCAGGTTTTCCGTCGCTTCCTTGATGCGCTGCGGATCGATGTCGATGCCGACGCCGCGGGCCCCGTAGGTGCGGGCAGCGGTGATCGGAATTCGTCCATCGCCGGAGCCGAGGTCGTAAACGACGTCGCTCGCCGATACCTTGGCCAGCTTCAACATCGCGTCGACAACTTCCTGCGGTGTCGGCACGAAAATGACGTCGGGCGACCGCAACGGGGCCGGCGCCTGCGCCGACGAGGGCATCACCAGCGCCCCGATGATCGCAAGGGACAGGACGAAAGTACGAAGTCTCATGGGCCTCCTCGAGAAGTAGGACCTTGGAGTAGCTCGGCGAGATTATATCTCCCGGCGGATTATGCTACGCCCATGGCGGTGATTGTCCAGAAGTACGGTGGGAGCAGCGTCGCCAGCGTCAATAAGCTGCGGGAAGTGGCGGAGCGCGTCATGCGCACCTCCCGCGAGGGACACCAGGTGGCCGTCGTGGTGTCGGCGATGGGCAAGACTACCGATGAGCTTCTGGCGATGGCCAAGCAGGTCTCGCCCAACCCGCCCCGGCGCGAACTCGACATGCTGCTCTCTGCAGGCGAGCGCATCTCGATGGCGCTGCTGTCAATGGCGGTGCGGGAACTGGGCGGCGATGCGATCAGCTTCACCGGCAGCCAGTCCGGGATCATCACGACGGACCGGCACGTGGATGCGCGCATCATCGAGGTGCGTCCATCACGCGTACAGGCTGAGCTGGCGAAGGGAAAGATCGTCGTCATAGCCGGTTTCCAGGGCGTATCGCGTCACAAGGAAGTGACGACGCTCGGGCGGGGCGGCAGCGACACAACCGCCGTGGCGATGGCGGCGGCGCTCGACGCCGATTACTGCGAGATCTGTTCGGACGTGGACGGCGTCTACTCGGCCGACCCGCGTGTCGTCGGCGGCGCGCGGCGCATCGGCACGCTGTCGTACGAAGAGACGCAGGAGATGGCGGAGGCTGGCGCCAAGGTCCTGAATGCGCAGGCTGTCGAGTTTGCGAAGGAGAAAGGGATCGCGATTTACGCGCGTGCGACGAGTGGGCCGCTTCCGGGCCCGGATCCGTCAAGCGACGGGACGGTGGTGGCCCGGTCGGCTCCGCGCGCGGCGGGCACGATTGTCGGCGTCGCCAGCGAGCGCGACATCGTCATCCTCAACGCGGACGTCCCGGCCGCAGACCTGCTGGCGCTGCTCGATGAGCGCGGCGTCGCGGGCAAGCAGTTGCACATCTTCGGCGATCAGACCCAGGTCGCCGTCTCGCGCCAGAACCTCCACGACGAGGCTCATCTGAAGGATGCCCTCGACGCCCGGTTCAGCGGCCGGGCGCGCCTGGTGGATGGGCTGGCCGCGGTGAGCGTGGTGGGAGCCGGTATCAACACGACTCATGAGAACGTTCGTGCCGGCGCCGAGGCGCTCGCCGAGGCCGGCATCACCCCCGCCGCCACCGCCACCTCGTCGTTTCGCATCACCTGGATGATCCCGCGCGAGAGGACTGACGACGCCGTCCGCCTCCTGCACCGCCGCTTCATCGAATCGGGGATTTCCGCCCTTCCCTGACGCGGGCCGCAGGCCTATGATCGGCCGCATGCCTGCCTCTCGACTTCTTGCGATCACTCTCGTCACAGGCCTGGGCGCCGGCTGCAGCAACGCCGGATCGGCAGGAAAAGCCGAAGTTGATGCCGTAGCGTTCCTGGCGCAGGCCAACGACACCCTCCTTCGGCTCGGTAACGAGGCGAGCCAGGCCGGGTGGGTGCAGAACACCTACATCACGCCCGACACCGAAGCCATGTCCGCGCGCGCGAGCGAAGCGTTCATGACCGCGGCGACGAACTTCTCCAAGCAGGCGACGCAGTACGACGACGTGTCGCTGCCCAACGTCGAACGGCGGCAGCTCACCGTCCTGAAGAACGGCTTGACGATGGCCGCGCCCGCGGATCCGAAGGAGGCGAAGGAGCTCGCCCAGCTGGTGGCGTCGATGGAAGGGATCTACGGCCGCGGCAAGTTCTGTCAGGACGGCGAATCCGAGGAAGCCTGTCTCGACATCGAAGAGATTACCGAGATCATGGCGAAGGACCGCAATCCGTCGCGGCTGCTCGAGGTCTGGGACGGATGGCACACGGTCGGCCCGCCGATGAAGAAGAGCTACGCCCGATTCATTGAGCTGTCGAACAAGGGCGCGCGTGAGCTGGGGTTCGCGGATACCGGCGCGATGTGGCGGTCGAAGTACGACATGCCGCCCGAGGCGTTTTCGAAGGAGCTCGATCGCCTGTGGGGACAGCTCCAGCCGCTGTACCTGTCGCTGCACACATACATGCGCGCCAGGCTCCACGAGCGCTACGGCGATCTCGTGCCCGAGAACGGCCCGATACCCGCGCACCTGCTGGGCAACCTGTGGGCGCAGGACTGGTCCAACCTCTACGACGTCGTCGGTCCCGCTCGAGGGGGGGCGCGTTTCTCGCTGACCGACGAACTGCGCCGGCGCAAGGTCAGCGCCACCGACATGGCGAAGTACGGGGAGCGGTTCTTCACCTCGCTCGGCTTCGAGCCGCTGCCGCAGACGTTCTGGGAGCGCTCGCTGTTCGTGAAGCCGCGCGACCGCGAAGTCGTGTGCCATGCCAGCGCGTGGAACGTCAACATGGTCGACGACCTGCGCTTCAAGATGTGCATCGACCAGACTGGTGAAGATTTCACGACCATCCACCACGAGCTGGGTCACGACTTCTACTCGCGTGAATACGCGCAGCAGCCCGTGATCTTCCGCGACAGCGCCAACGACGGCTTCCACGAGGCGATTGGCGACACCATTGCGCTCTCGGTCACGCCCGAGTACCTGGTAAAAGTCGGTTTACTGGATCGCGCGCCTGACGCCTCGGGCGATATCGCACTGCTGCTGCGGACGGCACTCGAGCGGCTGGCGTTCCTGCCGTTCGGGTTGGTCGTTGACGCCTGGCGCTGGCAGGTCTTCAGCGGCCAGGTGACGCCCGACAACTACAACCGTTCGTGGTGGGACCTGCGCGAGCGGTACCAGGGCGTCAGACCCGCGTCAGCGAGGGGCGAAGAGTTTTTCGATCCGGGCGCCAAGTATCACATTCCGGCAAACACGCCGTACGCGAGGTATTTCCTGTCGTCCGTGCTGCAGTTCCAGTTTCATCGCGCACTGGCGAAAACCGCCGGGTGCACGATGCCGCTGCACCGGTGCTCGATCTACGGGAATGCGGAAGCAGGCAAACGACTCAGGGCGACGCTGGCGATGGGCGCTTCGCGGCCGTGGCCGGACGCGCTCGAGGCGCTAACGGGACAACGCGAAATGGATGCGAGCGCGATGGCTGATTACTACGCGCCGCTCAAGGCGTGGCTCGACGAGCAGAATCAGGGCCGGCCCTCCGGGTGGTGAGCGGCGGCGCGACGCGAGCAATGAGTTGATACGCCCCGCGCGCGAGCGAGACATACCACGCGGCTGATGACGATGCCGGACTCGCGCCGGCTCCGTTCCGTCGCCGATCCAGCTCGGGCGCGATGTCCTCGCGGTACTCCGACGGGTGCGCGACGATCGCCGCTACTTCCTGCACGGTGCTGCCCATGCGGCGATCGCCGTGCGGGAACAAGCGACAGAACTCGTCCACCGTATCGAGCGCGTCAAGTCCGACCGCTGTCGCATATCCACGGATCCACGCGCGCGCGTAGAGTCCGCGCGGCCACCCGGACAGGTCGTTCCGCTCGAACGCCTCGAACAACTCGGGCTTCACCCGCGTCGTCGTGGCTATCTGCTGAATGGATACCTGGCTCCGCTCGCGGTGCCGGCGCAGGCGCGCGATGAAGGATTCCTGGCCGACGAGCTTGTCTTGAGAGGTCATTTGGGTCTCCGGAGTCCCGGATACCCCAGCAATTCCCGCGCCTCAGCGGCAGGTCGGACAGGATAACTGCTACGTGTTCAGCTGACGGAACTTACGCAAAACGACCAGAATTGTGATCCACGGGAAAATGACAAAATCGCACCACGCGATCACGATTTCCGTGTCGCCATTCCTACAACCTGCGTCTATGCGAGCGGCGGCACCTGACCGTTCAGAGTACGCACCCAGGCCTGCCGGCACGAATTGCAATCCCGTGTAGAACGGACCGAACTCGGCAAACTTCGCGCTCGCCTCGTCGAATCGCATCTCATAGATCAACTTCTTGAAAACCAGTGGATCGGCCGCGAAGAGATCCACGCCCCACTCCCAGTCGTCGTAGCCAATCGATCCTGAAATGACCTGGGTCACCTTGCCCGCATACTGCCGGCCGATCATGCCGTGCTCGCGCATCAGCGCGGCGCGCCGCTCGAAAGTTTCGTTGTACCAGTTCAGCGTCTCGCCACGGCGCTTGTTCATCGGGTAGAAGCAGACGTATCGCGCCCTCGGCAGGTCGAGGAACAATCGGTTCATCACGCGCTGGCGCTGACTGTCCATCTCCGCGTCGAACGCCTTCTCGAACTCGTCACTCCCCGGCTTGTGCTTCGCGCCAAGCTGCTCGTGAATCTTCGCCGTCATCTCGTACATCCCGAGCTCCACAACAGAGACATATGACGACGTCGGTTCGAGCGCTTCATGGAGGTCGGTGCGGGAGAGCGCAAGCTGTGCCTGGGCAAGCTCCTCGAAGCTGCGGCGGAAGCAGATGAACATCAAATCGGCTTTGTGCCCGAGCACCTGGACGATCGCGGTGGCGCCGGCGTCGGGCACCGCCAGCGCTTTCACCGCGTCGGCGGCCACACGCTCGCGATCGGCCGGCGTGCGATCCTTCAGCCGGTCCCAGCGCACGCGGTACATCAGGTGCAGAACGCTCCAGCCTTCGAGCGTCTCGGGCACGAACGGGTTGTGCATCCGGATATTAGACAAGGCACAAGGTACAAGTCACAAGTCACAAAGCACAAGTCACAACAAACGCCCAATTGCTGGAAGGATTTCCTCGGCGTTTCCGCTGATGGCGATGTCGACACGGGAAGATGCGTCGGTGTGATCGCGGTTGATCTCGGCTGTGAAGGCATTGCGCCGCCGGGCTTCGTACACAAGACCGGCGGCAGGATAAACGATGGAAGACGTGCCGATGGTCAGGAACACGTCACACGCGGTTGCGCCGGTCGCCGCGTCGAGGTCTTGCTGTTTCAGCGATTCCCCGAACCATACGACGGCGGGCCGGGCCAAGGCGCCGCAGTGGGGGCAGTGCGGCTGGTCGAGCGGCACGCGGTCGTCGCGCCACGGTATGGCGCCGCGCGAGCAGCGGTCCCAGCACGAGAGTTCCCAGATCGAGCCGTGAACGCGAATCAGTCCCCGGGTGCCCGCCTCGAGGTGCAGATCGTCCACGTTCTGAGTGATGACGGTGGTGCCGCTCCAGTGTGACCACGCGGCGATGACATCGTGAGCGGCATTGGGACGGCACCGGACGATGAGTCCCCGCCGCCAGTCGTACCATTCCCACACCAGGCGCGGGTCGCGGGCGAAGGCCTCGGGCGTGGCGAGGTCTTCGGGCCGGTACTGCCGCCACAGGCCACCCGGGCCGCGGAAGGTCGGCACGCCGCTCGCCGCCGACACACCCGCACCCGTCAGGATCGTCAGGCGTGTCGCGTTCCTGATCCGCTCGGCCAGGCGGTCGAGATCGTCTACGACGTCTTCTCCAGTTGAAACGCGCGGTGAATCGCCTTGACCGCGGTCGCGGCCTCGCGTTCGGTCACGACCAGCGAGATGTTCCGTTCGGACGAGCCTTGCGAGATGGCGATGACGTTGACGCCTGCCTGTCCGAGCGCGCCGAACACCGTGGCGGCAATCCCGGGACTCCCGCGCATGCGGTCGCCGACGGCCGCAACGATTGCCACCTGCTGCTCGGCCGCGATCTCTTCGATGTGGCCCCTCATCAGCTCGAATTCCAGCGCCGTGCGAAGCGCGTTGACGACGCGCGGCGCCTCGGCGGCGCTCAGCACGAAGCAGATGTTGTTCTCCGACGAGGCCTGCGAAATCATCAGCACGTTGGCCTGCTGCGCGGCGACGACGTCGAAGGTCTTGGCGGCGATGCCGGGAATTCCCTGCATGCCCGTGCCGCTGATGGCCACCAGGATGACGCCGCGAATCGAGGTCACGGCCTTTACGCCCTGCGCCGACGGATTTCCTTCGACGCTGACCCGCGTGCCGGGATGCGACGGATTGAAGCTGTTGAGAATCCGGACCGGAATGCGTTGGCGGAAGGCGGGCAGAATCGTCTTGTAATGCAGGACCTTGGCCCCGTAGTACGCCAGCTCAGACGCCTCGCTGTACGAAATCTCCGCCAGCGTTCGCGCTTCAGGTACTTCGGACGGGTTGGCCGTCATGACACCGTCGACGTCGGTCCAGATCCAGACCTCGTCCGCATCGAGGGCCGCCCCCACGATCGACGCCGAGTAGTCCGAACCACCGCGGCCCAGGGTGGTCATCACGCCATCGGCGGTCGCGGCAATGAAGCCGGTGACGACCGGGATCTCGCCGAGGTCGAGGGCGGGCTTGAGGCGTGCCGCGGTCTTCGCGCGGGTCTCGTCCATAAGCGGCTCAGCGCCGCCATACTGGTCGGTCGTGACAACCAATTCGGTGGCGTCGATGGGCTTCGACACCTTCCCGCGTGCGGTGATCGCCGCGGCGACAAGCGGAGCCGCGAGCATTTCCCCGGTGCCCGAGATCGCGTCGAGCAGCCGCGGCGTCAGCTCGTGCACCATCGACAGACCGAAGCAAAGCTTCTCGAATCGGTCGAGCCGCTTTTGCAGCACATCCAGCACATCGGCATGCCGAGCCGGGTCGTGGCCGACCAGCGCGTCCGCCACCATGTTGTGGCGATCGAAGAGCTCCTGGCGGATCTTGGAATCCCACCGCCCGGTGGATGCCTGGCGCGCCGCGGCAATCAGCGAATCGGTGACCTTGCTCATCGCCGACGTCACGACCACGACCTGGTGGCCCTTGCTTGCGGTATCGACGGCGAGTTGCGCGGCTTGAGCGATGCGTTCGGCGGACCCGACGGAGGTTCCGCCGAATTTCATTACGATGAGCATAGGGAGTTCATGATATCCAAATGAAACTGGCGACGTGGAACGTGAACGGCATCCGCGCGCGCCAGGCGCACGTGCAGGAGTTCATCGAGCGCGAACAGCCTGACGTGCTGTGCCTTCAGGAAATCAAGGCGTCGCTCGACCAGCTGCCGGTGTGGCTCTGCGAGCTCGAGGGCTACTGGTGCTACTGGCACGGTGACAAGGGCTACTCCGGCGTCGGGCTTCACGTCCGCAAGGACTTTCACCCCGAACGCCCGGCGTTTCATCACCCCGAATTCGATTACGAGTGCCGGATCGTGACCGTGCGCCTGCCGCAGGCGACGGTCGCGTCCATCTACGTGCCCAACGGCGGGAAAGACTTTCCCGCCAAGATGCGCTTCCTCGAAGCACTCGACGCCCACGCCGCCGAGTTCCAGAACGCAGGACTGCCGCTCGTCCTGTGCGGCGACATGAACGTGGCGCGCACGGAGATGGACGTGCATCCGAAAGAGCGAAAGCCGCGTGCAATCGGACAGCTTCCCGAGGAGCGGGCGCTGATTGAACGAATCCTGAGCCGCGGACTGGTGGACGTGCACCGCCAGTTCGAGCCGGACAACCCAGATCTGTTCACCTGGTGGGCGCCGTGGCGCAACATGAAGCAGCGGAACATCGGGTGGCGGCTCGACTATCTGTTCGCCTCCCAAACGCTGGCCTCACGCGCCACCTCCTGCGTCGTCCAGCGGGAAGTCGGCACCAGCGACCACGGCCCCGTCATCGCGGTCTTCGACCTGGGACCAGGCCGCAGCGAGATCCTCCCCAACCGCCAGGTGGTTCAGGACGAAGTCCGTCCCCCGGAACGCCTGTTTTAAGAGCGCCGCGTCGAGCGGCCGGCCGGCATTACGGCACTCGCGCGACGCCTCTATGCGCACGAACGCCAGCGCCGCTTCGAGGCCGCGCACGATCGAGAGCACCCCTCTCCCCTGGTATGCCGTCCAGTTGGCAAAGGCCTTTCCGGCAAGAAACATCCGCAGCGGGGCCTGCCACGCCGCCCATTCCGGCACCACGAGCCGCACGAACGCTTCCTCCAGTCCGGCGTCATCTGCGTCGGGCCTGACGTCCTCGGGAACCGCCCGCATGACTTCGGCATGGAGAAGCAGGCTGGCGTCGAGCGAGAGCGCGCCCGCGGTCTCGACCGTGTCCAGGGGCAGCTTTTCCACCGCTGTGGTCAACGAGTCCTGTCCGGGCCGATAGGACCGCAAGATTCGCGCGTCGCGTGAGAGGGTGCCGATCACGCTTTCCGGCGACATCTCGATCGCGCACCGCGCCACCATGTGGCGCTCCCAGGCGGCATAGCTCTCGAGGTCCATCAGCATGCGCGGGTGCAGCAGCGGCGGCCATGCCTCCGGATCCACCATGAGTCCCTCGTACGCCGCGGGTGGAAACGCGGCGGGGTTCGCCACGATCTCGAGGTTCACGTCGTCGCGGAACAGCATGCCGGCCGCGGTCGGACAGTAATGGGTGAGCGAGAGCGACGTGCCGCGCTGATCTCGCACCGCGAGTCGTGGAAAGTGGCGGCACGTCGAGGGCATCTGCGGCTCGCCCAGGTCACGGTGGATGACGCAGAGCCCGGACCGGGAATGAAAGAAGACGCAGTTGCCCGACGAGGTGCGTCCTATCATCGCGCCAGCCTCGGCCGGCAGATCAGGCTCGAGGAGAAACGTCGGGTAGCCTTCTTCGGCGACAGCCGCCGGGCTCAGCCGTCCGGCCGCGATCGCGTCCGTCAGCGTACGGAAGAGCGGAACCTCGACGGGAACGTCCCAATCAGCCGTGCAGCAAATCCCTGACTGGTGGCATTTGTAATCGGCATGGATGCTCAGCGCAAAAACCACGAGGTCCAGCATAGGCGACCGGACCGTCATTTGCAGCCGCTCGTGTATGGGACCTACACCGGAACTTCGGCGCGCGATATGGGCTTTCGGCTTCGGCTTCTGGACCATCGCCTGCTCTGCCGTATTCGCGATGCAGGCACCAGTGGTCAGCGACGTCACCGCCGTGCAGGTGATGCTCGATCGTGCCGGCTTCTCGCCGGGCGAGATCGACGGCCGTGCAGGCGCCAACATGCGACGCGCGGTGCTCGCCTTCCAGCGGGCGAACGGGCTTCCGGAATCCGGACTCGTCGATGCGGCAACGTGGGAGCGGCTCTCGGCGGGCAGCAGTCAGCCTCCGCTTGCTGCGTACACCGTTACCGATGAGGACGTAAACGGCGCGTTCACCCCCGATATCCCCGCCGATATCGTCGAGCAGTCGAAGCTGACTTCGTTGAACTACCGTACGCCGCTCGAAGCAATCGCCGAAAAATTCCACGCCAGCCCCGCGCTGCTGCGCCAGCTGAATGCGGGGGCGACCTTCAATCGCGCGGGCGAAGAGATCATGGTGCCCAACGTGGAGGTGGTGGCAATGCCGGCACCCGAGCCGGCGGCGCGCGGCCGGGGAGGGCGCGGCGCGGCTCCGATCGGCACGGCGGGCGCGTCGGATCCACAGGTCACTATCTACGTGACCAAGACGACCAGCGCGCTGACGGTCGAAGATGCTAACGGCAAGATCCTGTTTCACGCGCCGGTCACCAGCGGTAGCGAGCACGACCCGCTGCCGATCGGTCAGTGGAAAGTCACCACCGTGCAGCGCAATCCCCCCTTCAACTACAACCCTGATCTGTTCTGGGACGCTGACCCGGGGCACTCGAAGGCGAAGATTCCCGCGGGACCGAACAACCCGGTCGGCACCGTGTGGATCGATCTGACGAAGGAGCACTACGGAATTCACGGCACGCCCGAACCTTCCCAGGTCGGGCATACGCAGTCGCATGGCTGCGTGCGCCTGACGAACTGGGACGCGCAGCGGGTCGCCGGCTGGGCGAAGCCGGGCACCGCGGTCATATTCAGATGAGACGATTCGAGCGGCGGCGGATGGCCCGGCTTCAGCAGCTCGCGACCCTCATCGGCCTGAGCTTCGCGCTCGGGGCGCTGGCGGACGCGGCCCTGACCTGGCGGCTTGGCGGTGAAACCCCGTTTGGCAACCCCCAACTGGTGGTTGCCGCCGACCCCGAGCCTGCCCACGATACAGTTCGACCGCGCCCGGTCCAGCGTCCGGGCGAGAACGGCGATCTGGCGCTGGTCGCGACGACCGGCGCGGTCGCGCACGAGGAAGCCGTCGCGGCACTTCGCGATCGCAACCTCAGGATCCCGGTGGAGGGCGCTGACGACGATGACCTGCGCGACACTTTTTCCGATTCGCGCGGCGGCGGGCGCGCGCACGAGGCGCTCGACATCATGGCGCCGCGTCACACCCAGGTTCTCGCGGCGGACGACGGCGTGATCAAGAAATTGTTCAACAGCAAGGGCGCCGGCGGGATCACGATCTACCAGTTCGATCCGACCGAAACCTACTCGTATTACTACGCCCACCTCGATCGCTACGCGGCAAACCTGCACGAAGGCCAGCGGGTGCGCCGCGGCGATGTCATCGGCTACGTCGGCAGCACGGGCAACGCTTCACCAAACGCGCCACATCTGCACTTCACAATCTTTCGCCTGGGCCCCGAGCGCGAGTGGTGGAAGGGCGAGCCGATCAATCCGTACCCGGTGCTGAAGTAGGAAGGGCGCACTATTAAGGTGCGCATCCACAACGAGTTACACCAATTACACAAGTATTACAGACCGCTGCGCCGGCAACTGCTATCGTGCTGAAGCTCCATTCAACATTTCAGGAGGCGCAGCGAATCGATGGCGACTACGGCGACGCGGATGCTCATGTACGGACGCAAGCACCAGAGTGGTGTGAACTGGATCACCGCGATTGCGATGACCGCGTTTCACATCGGCGCGGTGGCGGCGCTGTTCTACATCGACCTGGGCGCGATCCTCACGGCCGTCGTGCTGTGGATCATGGCCGGATCGCTCGGCATCGGCATGGGCTATCACCGCCTGCTGACGCACCGCGGCTACAAGACGCCCCGCTGGGTCGAATACTTCCTCACGCTCTGCGGCACGCTGGCGCTCGAGGGCGGCCCGATCTTCTGGGTCGCGACCCATCGCATCCACCATCAGAAGTCAGACAAAGAAGGCGACCCGCACACGCCGCGCGAGGGCTCGTGGTGGGCGCACATGGGCTGGATCCTGTTGGGCGAAGGGCTGCATCACGATGCCGAGGTGCTGAAGCGCTACGTGCCCGACCTGGCGCGCGACCCGTTCCACGTGGCGCTCTCGACCTGGCACTGGACGACCAACGTCGTCGTCGGCCTGGCGCTGCTGGCGTTCGGCGGTATCCCGTACGTTCTATGGGGCATCTTTTTCCGCACCACCTGGGGACTCCACTCGACCTGGCTGGTGAACTCGGCGACCCACCTCTGGGGCTCGCGCCGGTTCCAGACGCGCGACGATTCGACCAACAACTGGTGGGTTGCGCTCCTCACCTTCGGCGAAGGCTGGCATAACAACCACCACGCGCATCCGACCTCGGCCCGCCACGGGCTGGCGTGGTACGAGCTCGACTTCAACTGGATCGGCATCAGCACGCTCAAGGCGCTCGGCCTCGCGTGGGACGTCAAACTCGCGAAGATCGCGCAGCCGGTGCCGCACGAGGAGAATGAGCGCCTCGTCATGGCCGACGAAGTCGTCGCCGACGAAGCTGTGGCGTAAGATCGCCATGTGACACGACGCCAGAAGGCCATCGCCTTCTTCGTCGCCCTCTGCGTCCTGCTGGTCGCGGCGGCGATCTCGCTGAACATCGGCTGGGTCGTCATCAACGCGCGGCGCCTCACCCCGCTCATCCTCGGCATCATCTCCTTTGCCCTGATCATCGCCGGGCTGATCGTCTACACGGTCTTCCTGGTGCTCGAAATCAAGCGCAACGAAGACCACGACACCTTCATCAACGCCGTCACCCACGAGCTGAAGACGCCGATCGCCTCGATGCGGCTGTACCTGCAGACGCTGCAGTCGCGCGACGTCGACGAGGCGCGGCGCCGCGAGTTCTACGGCATCATGCTGGAGGACGCCGACCGCCTGCATCGCACCGTCGAGCAGGTCCTGAAAGCCGGCGCCTCGGGCCAGAAAGCCAAGATCGTCGCGCGCGCGCCGGTGGACATGACGGCGCTGGCCACGGAATCCGTGCGGCTGGCCACGACCCGCCATCACCTGCCCGGCACGGCGATCGCCCTCGAGGCGCACCCTGCCTCCGACGACGGCGCCCTGATGGTCAGCGGCGACGCCGACGAGCTGCGCACGGTGATCACGAACCTGCTCGATAACGCGGTCAAGTACTCCGGCACGGCGGTGAACGTCACCGTGTCGGTGGCGGCGCCGGCGCCGGACACGGTATGGGTGCGCGTGCAGGATCGGGGCGTCGGCATCCCGCGCAAGCAGCTCAAACGGATCTTCAATCGCTTCTACCGCGTCCAGGCGCGCGGGCTGAAACAGATTACCGGCACCGGGCTGGGCCTCTACATCGTCCGGTCGATCGCGCGCGCGCACGGTGGCCGCGTCTTCGCCCAGAGCGAGGGAGAAGGACGAGGCGCGACGTTCACGCTCGAGTTGCCGCGCCTCGCCTCATGAGCCGCGTCCTGATCGTCGAAGACGAGCAGCACATTGCCGACGGCCTCCGCTACAACCTGGAGGCGGAAGGCCATGAAGCGTCGATCGCGGCCAACGGGCAGCGCGCGCTCGACATGCTGCTCACCGAACGCCGGCCTGCCGACGTCGTCATCCTCGACGTGATGCTCCCGGGGAAGGACGGCTTCACCGTCGCATCCGAGCTGCGCGCGGCCGGTCACTTCGTCCCCATCCTGATGCTGACGGCCCGGGGCAGCGCGGAAGACGTGCTGCGCGGTTTCGAGGCGGGCGCGGACGACTATCTGCCCAAGCCGTTCGAGCTTTCGATCCTGCTGGCGCGCGTCAGGGGCCTGCTGCGCCGCCACCGCTGGAACGAGCCGCCTGAGACCCCGCCCTCGGATGTCTATACGTTTGCCGGCCGGACCATCGATTTCGCGGCCATGGAAGTGCGTTCCGGCGACAAGTCGTATCACCTGACCGTGATGGAATGCGATCTGCTGCGGTATCTCGTCAAGAATGCCGGGCAGCCGGTCTCGCGCAGAGCGATCCTCCAGGAGGTGTGGGACCTGCACGAGGGCGTGGACACGCGGGCGATCGACAACTTCATCGTCCGGCTGCGCCGCTACATCGAAGATCGTCCAGCCTCGCCGAAGTTCCTGCAGACCGTCCGCGGCGTCGGCTACCGGTTCGTGCCGCAGCCAGGCGGACTTGAAGGTCCGCCGCTACGACTGACGTAGAGGCGGGTCTTCCGACCCGCCGAATAGACAAGGCGTAGCGGCGGGTCTTCAGACCCGCCGGAACGTGTTCAGACCCGCCGAGTAGAATGTCGCCATGTCCGCCTCCGCCAGCGACACCATCGAGGCCCAGGGGCACCTGATTGATTCGGGACTCCTGTCGGCGATCTTCGACAAGATCATCGAGTTCAAGGCGTCGTACGAAATCCTCTCGTTCGACATCGGCCGTACCAACGACGACCCGTCGCGCATCGAGATGCGCATCAACGCCAGCGACGGCGCCGTGCTCGACGAGCTGCTGCAGCAGCTCACCACGTTCGGCGCCCACCCGCTGCGCGAACGCGACGCCATCATCAAACCGGCGGAACAGGATCGCTGCGTCCCCGACGACTTCTATTCCACGACCAATCACCGGACCCATGTGCGCCTCGGCGGCAAGTGGGTCGAGGTGGAAGGGCAGCGGATGGACGCGGTGATCATCGCCGCGGACGGCCGCGCGTCGTGCCGCAAGCTGCGCGACGTGCGCGCCGGCGAGCCGGTGATCTGCGGCCACGAGGGGATCCGCGTCACACCAGAGTTCCGCGAGCGCGATCGCCTCGGCTTCGCGTTCATGAGCAACGACGTCTCGTCGGAGCGGCGCGTCGAGGGGGTGGTCAGCAAGATTGCCGACATGATGGGGCAGGTGAAGAAGGGCGGCGGCCGTATCGCCGTCGTCGCCGGGCCGGTCGTCGTGCACACCGGCGGCGTCGAGCACTTCTGCGAGCTGATTCGCCACGGGTACGTCGACGTCGTGCTCGCCGGCAACGCCCTGGCCGTCCACGACGTCGAGTTCGCCATGTCGGGCACTTCCCTCGGGATCGACCTCATTGCCGGCGCGGCCGTCGAGCAGGGACACCGCAACCACATGGCGGCGATCAACTCGATCAACCGTGCCGGCGGCATTCGCCAGGCCGTCGAGACGGGCGTGCTGAAATCAGGCGTGATGTACGAGTGCGTCAAGCACGGGGTGGACTACGTGCTCGCGGGCAGCATCCGCGACGACGGTCCGCTGCCCGAGACGATGATGGATCTCATCGAGGCGCAGGAGCGCTATGCGGAGGCGCTCTCCAAGAACGTGCAGCTCGTGCTGATGCTGTCGTCGATGCTCCACAGCATCGGCGTCGGCAACATGCTGCCGTCCTGGGTACGCGTGGTCTGCGTCGACATCAACCCGGCGGTGGTGACGAAGCTCTCGGACCGCGGTTCGGCGCAGACGGTGGGCGTCGTCACCGACGTCGGCCTGTTCCTGCACCGGCTCGCCGAGCGGCTTCGGAACTAGACGACCGCCCGGGTCGGCAAGCCGCGATCCGCGAGTGCACTCACGATACGCGTCAGCGCTTCTTCGAGGCCGGCGCGCGTCCGCGGCGTGCCCAGGCACAGCCGGACGGCCCGCGGGTGCTGGTCGACCACGGCGAACTCCGCTGACGGATTCACATAGACTCCGCGCGCCCGCGCCGCCGCCATGAAATCGTCCGATCGCCAACGTCCCGGCAGGTGCAGCCACACATGGGGGCTGGCGGGGTTCGACTGCAGCCGCTCGCCGTCCAGCAGGCGCCGCGCGATGGCCTGGCGGGCGGTCGTCTCGTGTCGTTTCCACTCCGCGATCCGCGCGGCGGTGCCGTCCTCGAGCCAGCCGCACAGCAGATCGGCGCCTATCGGCGAGGGCATGATCATTGTCGCCGAGATCGCTTCGCAGACCTTTTCCAGCACGGCGGGCTGGGCGACGACGCAGCCGAGGCGGAGACCCGGGAACAAGCTCTTCGACAAGCTGGTGACGAAGATCGTGCGTTCCGGGATCAGCGGCATGAGCGGCGCGGTGTGCGGCACGTGGAAGCCGTAGGTGTCGTCTTCGATCACCGTGAGCCGATACTTGGTCGCGATCGCGGCGATCTGGCGGCGCCGGCGGTCCGACATGATCGCCGATGTCGGGTTCTGCAGCCGTGGCATGCAGTAGAGCACGCGGGCGCGGCTGGCACGACACGCGGCTTCGAGCGCGTCGGGCCGCAGTCCTTCGGAGTCCATCGGGACGCCGCGGATCTTGAGATTCAGCTGCTTCGCGAGGCGCTTCATCCCCGAGTAGGTCAGCTCCTCGGTCAACACGATGTCGCCCGGACGAGTGACGGCACTGAACGACGTGGCCATCGCGTGCTGCGCGCCCGCCGTCAGCGCGAGGTGTTCAGGCCGTGCCGGCAACCCCAGCGCACCGAGCCACGCCGCCATCGCCTGGCGGTGCCGCAGGTGTCCCGGGGGACGAACGTAGCCGAGCAGCTCGGTCCACGGCAGCACCCGGCGCTGGAACAATCGCGACTCGAGCACCGCGACTTCCCTGTCGGGCATGAGGATGTTGATCGTGAGGTCGATCACGCTGTCGTCGCGGGCGTCGTCCATTTCGGCGCCGCGGATGAACGTGCCCCGCCCGACATGGCCCGAGGTGAGGCCGCGGCGCGCCGCTTCCGTGTAGGCCCGCGTCACGGTGGTGACCGTGACGCCGAGGTGACCCGCGAGATCGCGATGAGGCGGCAGCTTGGTGCCCGCCCGCAGCGCCCCGTTCTGCACGTCCTCGTCGATGGCGTCGGCGATGACGCGGTACTTCGGGCCGCGCCGGCCCTCGAGTCGCGGCAGCCACATTGTCATCGGCGCAATATACGAATTGTCAGCGTTTATTGCAACTTGATTGTCATACAATCGCCCCGGCTGCGTGATACTCTCGATTCATCATGGGTAAACGGATTTTTCTATTTCTCCTGACAAACCTGGCGATCGTCGTCACGCTGTCGATCGTCCTGAGGGTCCTCGGCGTCGGCAACTACGTCGGGCCCTACGGCCTCGATTACCAGTCGCTCGCCATCTTCTCGCTCGTCTGGGGCATGGGCGGCGCTTTCATCTCGTTGCAGATGTCGCGCTTCATTGCCAAGCGCGCGACCGGGATGAAACTGGTCGACGGGCAGACCGGCAACGCGGAGCTCGACTGGCTGCACACGACCATCGCGCGGTTGACGCAGCAGGCGAATCTGCCGATGCCGGAAGTCGGCGTCTACGACTCCGCCGAGGTCAATGCCTTTGCCACCGGTCCGAGCAAGAGCCGGAGCCTGGTCGCCGTCTCGAGCGGGCTGCTGCGATCGATGCGGCGCGAGGAAGTCGAGGGGGTCCTCGGCCACGAAGTGGCGCACATCGCCAACGGCGACATGGTGACGATGACGCTGCTGCAGGGCGTGATCAACGCGTTCGTGATGTTTTTCGCGCGCATCATCGCGTTCGCGCTCGCCAACCGCGGCAACTCGCGTGACGATCGCAGCGGCGGTGTGAGCTGGATGGTGGTGATCATGCTCGAGATCGTCCTCGGCATCCTGGGCTCGCTGATTACCGCGTGGTTCTCACGTCAGCGTGAGTTCCGGGCGGACCGCGGCGGCGCCTCGCTGGCAGGGCGGGATCGGATGCTCGGCGCGCTCCGCCGCCTGGCGGCGAACCGGGAGGCGGTGGACACCGCAGCACCAGGCCCTGGCCACCCTGAAGATCAACGGCACGCGCGGCTGGATGGTTTTCTTCTCGACCCACCCGCCGCTCGAACAACGAATCGCGGCGCTCGAACGCTTCCAGTAATCAACCACGAAGATCACGACGGCCCCGAAGGACACGAACCTGAAAGGCGATTCGTGATCTTCGCGCTCGTCGTGCTTTCATGGTTCCCGTTGTCGGGCTACCGGACCGCGACGACGAAGTTGCGGCCGGCGTCGAGATCGCCGGCGTCGACCTCGGTCGCATCCGGCTGTGTGGCCAGCTTTTCACCGCTGCGCAGCTCGACCTCGAGGCGGTAGGTCCCTCTCGGGTACTCGCACGGTATACCCACCGGTGGTGGTGGTCGAGACGTCGAATCGCGCGCCGGTCTGGGTGTCGACCGCCGTCACCTTCCGGGCACCCAGCGGGAGCGCGCCATTGTTGGCCGTGACCGTGCCGGAAATGCTGCCGCCGACGTCAGGCTTCGACCCGGCGTCAAGGACGGGCCGGCTTGGATGACAGCCGAGACTCAGCAGCAGCCCCGCCGTGAGAACGAGTAAGCGAGATGTCATACACAACTCCTTCAGCGAGCCGTGCAATGACTATGCTAGAGGCCTGATGTTCACCGCCCTCATCTCAACCGAAGACCTCGCGTCGCACCTCGACGGTTCCTGGGCGATCGTCGACTGCCGCTATGACCTGCGTCACGAAGACTGGGGACGCGAGCAGTACCGCGCCGGCCATGTGCCCGGCGCGGTGTACGCGAGTCTCTCGAAGGATCTCGCGGCGCCTCCGAGTGGAAGCAACGGGCGGCATCCCATACCGTGCGTCGAAGATCTCGAAGCCACCTTCGGCCGCCTGGGGATTTCACCCGCAACCCAGGTGGTGATGTACGACCAGGACACCGGCATGTTTGCCAGCCGTATGTGGTGGACGCTGCGCTACCTGGGGCACGATGCCGCGGCGGTGCTCGACGGCGGCTGGGCGAAGTGGGTGCGCGAAGGACGCGCGGTGCAATCGGGCGACGAACAACGCGCACCCGCCGTGTTTACCGGCCGCCGGCGCAAGGAATTGCGACTGCCACTCGAGCAGGTGCAATCGGCGCTTGGCGACGCGTCCGTGCTTCTGGTGGACGCGCGGGCGCCCGAGCGTTTCGAAGGGCGGAGCGAACCGATCGACCGCACTCCCGGCCACATCCCCGGGGCCGTGAACTACTTCTACAAGCGAAGTGTCTCAGACGAAGGTGTGATGCTTCCGCCCGAGACGCTGAAAGCTCAGTTCGACGAGGTCCTCGGCGCCCGGCCACCGGAGCAAGTGGTGATGTACTGCGGTTCCGGCGTGAGCGCCTGCCACAACCTGCTGGCCATGGAGCACGCGGGGATCCACGGCGCCAGGCTGTATCCGGGGTCGTGGTCCGAGTGGAGCAGCGATCCTGAGCGGCCGGTCGAAACGGGACCGGCGAAGCCACGTGAGAAGCGAAGTAAGAAGTAAGTATCAGACTTGCCCGAGCGTCACCAGGAAGCCCTCCTGATTCGGCGCGGCGTACTGCCGGTGCTGGCGGATGCGCGAGTACGGAATCTTCACGAGGATGGCCGCCTCGTCCTGCGGCTCGGGATGGACCCGCACGGTGACGTCCGCTGGCGGATTGGCGATCTGCCGTGCCGTCTCCGCGTCGCCGTACGCAATCACGAACACCTCGCCGTTCGCGAGCTTGTGCGTTTCGTAGCTGCGGAAGCGGCGCGCCGCGAAGAGTGGGGCGTTCGGCAGTCCGGGTGAATAGGTATAGCCGTAGACGCCGCCCGGAAGGGCGTTGACCCCTGTGCCTTCCTCCCGATCGGCCACGAGGCGCACGCCATGCGACGCGCGGATCTCCTCCTGGTCGATGCGGTCCGGCGTGTTGGTGTAAATGACGCGGCTCATGGCGAGGCTGGATTATATGACGCCGGCCGGGCAGCTGACGCCGGTTCCACCGATCCCGCAGTAGCCGCCGGGATTCTTTGCGAGGTACTGCTGGTGATAGTCCTCCGCGTAGTAGAAGGGCGGGGCGTCGGCAATCTCCGTCGTGATCCGGCCAAAACCGGCCGCCGTCAGCTCGTCCTGATACGCAGCGCGCGCCACCTCCGCCGCGCGGCGCTGTTCCGGCGAGAATGTGTAGACGGCGGAGCGGTACTGGGTGCCGGCGTCGTTCCCCTGTCTCATGCCCTGCGTCGGATCGTGATTTTCCCAGAAGAGCCGCAGCATCGCGTCGTACGAGGTCTGCTTCGGGTCGAAGACCACGAGCACCACCTCGGTGTGACCCGTCATCCCGGAACACACTTCGCGGTACGTCGGGTTGGCGGTGTAGCCGCCGGCATAACCGACCGCCGTCGTATAGACGCCCGGCGCTTCCCAGAACTTGCGCTCAGCGCCCCAGAAGCAGCCCATGCCGAACACCGCCTGCTCGAGCCCGGCGGGAAACGGCGGCGAGATCCGGTGGCCGTTCACGAAATGCCTGTCGGGAACCGGCATCGCGTCCTGGCGGCCGGGCAGCGCCTCTTCGGCACGCGGCATTCGCATTTTCAACGCAGTTGATCCAACCATAGTCACCAGTAAAGATGCCTGAAGATACCCCCGAGTTTCAAACGCGGGTGCGGCGCCCGCCGCCTGAGCCGGAGGCGGTCCCGCTCAGTATTCTCTACGAAGACGACTCGCTGATTGCGATCGACAAGCCGCCCGGGATGGTGGTGCACCCGACGTATCGGAACTGGTCGGGAACCCTGTTGAATGGGCTGCTCTGGCACGTGCGCGGCCGCTCTGGCGTCCAGCCGAGTATCGTCACCCGTCTCGACAAGGACACGTCGGGCATCGTGCTGGTCGCGTTGACGCCTGGAATTCACGCCCGCGTGCAGAAGGATGCCGCGGCCGGCTTGGTACGGAAGAGTACCTCGCGGTGGTCCGCGGAACGCCGGTGCCAGATCACGGGGCGATTGTCCTGCCCCTCGGACGCAGCCCCGAGGACCGGCGGCGGGTGATTGTGACCCCGACCGGTCAGCACTGCCACACCACTTACGAGGTGCTCTCTAAGTCGAGCGCGCGCGCCCTGGTGCGGTGCGAAATCCTGACCGGCCGGACGCACCAGATCCGCGTGCATCTCGCGTCCCAGGGATGGCCCATCCTCGGCGACCGCGTCTACGGCGAGCAGGACCTGGCGGTTGCACGCCAGGCCCTCCACGCCTGGCGGCTCCGCCTGCCGCATCCTGTCACCCGAAACGCCCATCAACTCGAGGCCCCGATCGCGCCGGACCTTCGCGACGTTGTCGGCGAATTTTTTTTGCCCCGCTGAGCTCGCCAGCCGAGGCTTTCTCATGCGACCATAGGTCATCGGCTGCCGTCGTTCGCGGCATCCGACCCACGCAACAGTTGAACGTTGTAATTTCGGGGAAGGTGAACCATGGGTGTTCAGAGGAAAGTTTCGCGCGCGCGGGCAGCTGTCTATTTCGTGTTGTTGCTGTCAGTACCGGTTGCGGCACAGACGTCACAGCCGAGCATCGACAATTTCGGGACCGTCAACGACCACTACTATCGAGGCGCTCAGCCGTCAGCACGAGAGTATGCCGACCTGGCCGCCTTTGGCGTGAAGACAGTCATTGACCTCCAAGAAGACGGCAATCCCCTCGCGCTGGCGCAGGTGGAGCGCGCCGGCATGAAATACGTGCGCATTCCTATGAACACTCGTGTGGCGCCCACCGCCGCGCAGCTCGCGTCTTTCCTTGAACTGGTCAACGACCCGGCGAACCAGCCGGTGTACGTGCACTGCGCCGGGGGTCGGCACCGCACCGGCGTGATGACAGCGGCGTACCGGATGTCGGTGGATGGCTGGACCGCCGATCGGGCGTTCAAGGAAATGAAGCAGTACAAGTTCGGCGCGGATTTCCTGCACCCGGAATTCAAGCGCTACGTTTACGCCTACCGCCCGGAGCCCGCAACTGCTCAGCCGGTCGGCGTGGTCGCGGAAACGAATTAGTCATCACGAGGCAGGCGCTCCGGCGCCTGCCTCGGCCGCCCTCCTTCAGAACTTCACGTTGTACAGCAGCTTGAAGTTGCGTCCCATCTCCGGCGCCAAATCCTTGATCAGCGACAGATGGTTCCGGTACAGCTCGTCAGTCACGTTGTCGAGCCGCGCCGTGATCGTATGCAGCGCCGGTCCCGCCTGGATCGAGTAGGCACCAAACAACCGTAGCAGCGTATAGCCGTCAGTCGGCGTTTCCGGTTCGAGCACTCGATCCTGCCTGGCCGCGATGACGACGTTTCCCCCGAACTGGAACGCGTTGTACTGGTAGCGAAGGCCAGCCTGCGTCCGGAACGGAGGAAGGCGAGGCAGCGGATCGTCGGTGTCTTTCACCACGCCGTGCACGTAGTCAAACCCGAGCTCGGCGAACAGATTCGACGTCACTCCGAAGTCACCGTGCGCCTCGAAGCCCTGCAGCACGCTGTCAGCGGCAATGTTCTCGATGATGGCGAATTCCTCGGCCTCGTCGATCTCGAGGTCACGCTCCGGGAACCGGTCCTCGAATTCGCCAAGGCGATCCTCAAGTTCCTCGAAGGTGAGGGGACGCCGGAACACGAAATCACTGATGTTGTTCCTGAAGTAGGTGATTTCGCCGGACGCGCGGGCATGCCGCCAGCGCATCGACGCGTCGAACCCGAGGGCATGCTCCGGCTCGAGATCCGGATTGCCGATTTCGAACGCAAAGTTCCCCGGGTGCGGCCCGAAATAAAACAACTCTTCGAGTGCGGGGGTGCGGGCGGCGCGCGCCAGGCTTATCGCGAAGGAGAGGCGTTCCGCCATCGCCGGGGGCGTGAATAGGAGTCCGACAGAGCCTGAGCCGCTCGTGAACGAACGCTCGTCCTCGCCGGCCGGCGTGTACGTGGTGTTGTCGAGTCGCCCGCCGAATTGAAACGCGACATGCGGCCAGGTGACTTCCTCGAAGAGAAACGCCGAGGCCCCGCGCTGATCGACATCCGGCGAAAGCGCCTCGGCGCCGCTGGCGCCAAACGCCCGGTCGAGAAACCAGCCGCCCACCTGACCCTTCATTCGGCCGACCGCGCGGTGCCCCGCCATCAATTCGACTTCGGCGGTGTTGTTCTTGAACGCCGTGCCGACGTCCGTGCCTTCCAGCTCCTCGTGCTTGTAGCGCCGCACCGAGAGCGTCGCCCGGTACGACTCGAGAGCCCCGGTCAATCCCTGGCCACCGGCGCGCACGCCGAACGCATGACGGCGCGGCGTGAGCTGGACCTGTCCTTCCTCAACGATCGGGATGCCGTATTTCGTGTCGTCGTAGCCGTAGCTGCCGCCGACATAGCGGTTGTCGCCGGTCCACGACATCCCGACGTTACCGAAACCGTTTCGTGACTGCGAGTTGGCCAGCTCGCCTTCCGGCGTGTCGACGTCTCCCGAGTGCCGGCCCCCGCCGCCTGCGTGCAGAGCGAAGCTGCCGGTGCCGGCTCGAAAATCCACAGCAGCGGCGGTCTCTTTGGCAGCCGATCCGAGATCGAACGTGGCATTGCCGTCCACACCCTCGATCCGGCGGGTCGGGATGTCCTCCGTAATCACGTTGACGAGGCCGCCGATTGCGTTCGCGCCGTACAGCAACGTCGCCGGGCCGCGGACGATGTCGATGCGCGACGCGGCGGCGGGATTGACCGTCACGCCGTGATCGCCGGACTGGCTGGAGAGGTCGCCCATGCGCTGACCGTCCTGGAGAATCTGCACGCGGTCGCCATCGAGGCCCCGAATCACCGGCCGCGCCGGCGCCGGGCCGAAGCTCCGGGCCGCCACGCCCGGCTGGCTCTCGAGCGTTGCGCCGAGCGACATTCCGAGCTCCTTCGTCAGTTCCTGACCGTCGAGGACTGCCGTCGGCTGATACACCTCGAACTGGCTGCGCAGATCGCCGGTGACGGTCGTTTGTTCCTGGAAGTGCAGCTCCGGATCGACCGTTACGTCGAACTCCGGCGCGGCGGCGGTGACCGTCACCTCCGTGCGTCGCGTCGAGTAACCCTGGGAGTGAATGGACACGTGATAGGTGCCCGGAGGCACGTTGTCAAATCTGAAGGTGCCTTCGGGGCCCGAGGTCGTCATCCGGCCGAGTTCGTCGATTTGGACTGTCGCGTCGGGAATTGGATCCCCGGAGAGTGAGTTGACAAGCCGGCCCGTCAGCGCGACGCCGGCCTGCGCCATGACGGTCGCGTTCAACGCGAGCGTAGATAGAAGTGCTGCCAATAAGACTACAAAACTGCGTATATGCATTGTCGTCTCCAGGAAAACAAGGATCTGACGCTCGCGAAGCGAGCGCTTGAGTCTACGCGAGAATCCGGAGACGAGGGCGGAGAACGGAGCGGCGGCTGCACGGCGCGTGCGCGCGCGGCAGCCGTGAAGTACTCGACGTGAACAACGATGCCCGCCTGAACAGCGGGCGCCGTGACGAAGCGCACTTCAATCCTGGGTCGGAATGAGCGCGCCCAGTGACAGACGAGACAGTGCAGCGGGTGTGTTTCAGCAGCGCCCGGAGCCGCAGTGACGCGGTGCGCCGAGGCGTCGTGCACGACGAGGATCGCTTCACAATCCGCTTCGTGACAGTCCGCCGGATGCGGGGCATAGAACGAACCCCCCAGCGTAGCCAGCGACAAGAGCAGCGTCGCAGCAACGCCCGGCGCCGTGGAACGGAACCAGCTCAGCATTGCGAACTCAGCCGACTGACCGCCGCGCCGCGGTCTCACGGCCGCCACTGACGAGACGCGCAACCGAAGGCCGAAGCAACGGCCGGACGGCAGCCATCGACACGAGCACGATGCCGAATGTGCACACGATCGTCGCGCCGGTTGGCAGGTCCAGCACCAGCGAGAGATAGACTCCCAGCGCTGACACCACCGTCCCCATCATCCAGCCGATCGCAAGCCGCTTTCCGATCGTGTCGGCAACAGCATCGCCGCCACCGACGGGACGATCAGGTAGCAGAACACCAGCAGCACGCCGGCAATGGCGACGGAACGCGGTCACGACCAGGCCGAACGAGGCGTAAAACAGAAATCCCAGAAGCGCACCGACACGCCCTGGGCCTGCCGCCCGCTCGTGAGTCCATCGAGATTTCCAGGAAGCTCGCCTCGAAACACGTAGTGAAACAACCCGATCGCGCCGTAGAGGGCGCCGGTCATCCAACTTCGACCACTGCACAGACAGGATGTTGCCGACGAGCATGTCGCTGAAGATGCTCGGCCTCGCCGGTGGCTTTGCTGAGCGTCAGGATGACCGCCGCGGAAGCGACGGCATACGAGATGCCGATGAAGGCTTCCTGCGGAATCTTGGCCGCGTGCCCCTTGATCATCGCGAAGATCACCGCGCCGATCAAGGTGAACGCCAGGCTCATCCAGTAAATGGCCGACGAGTCGTGGGGATCGTGGACCCTGCCAGAGCGCGATTGCCGCGCCGAGCGACGCGATCTGCGCCAGCGACAGATCCACGAAGATGACTCCACGCTCGACAACGTGGACGTCCGAGGTAGGCGTGGATGCCGGCGATGATCAGGCTCGCCGCAATCGCCGGCGCCAGAAACGGAAGATCGACCAGTCCACGTCGGCTAGCAGTTTCCCGCGATCTGCTTCAACGCGCCGACAGCAGGTTGACGTTGTAGTCGAACAACTGGATGTAGTCGGTCACTTCCTTCACGCCGCCGACCGACGGCGCAAGCACCAGCACCTTCCCGCCCGGCACCTGCGCGGCCGATCGCCTGCGGGGTCTTCAGGCTGAAATACGGCTCGACGGCGACCAGCTTGATGCTGCTGCGCTTCATCTCCTCGACCAGGTCCAGGGTGTGCGCGGCGACGGGGGAATTCCGGGCTTGGGTTCGACGTAGCCGACGACCTCGAGCCCGAACCGCTCGCCATGAAGTTCGGCCACGAGCGGTGGTAGGTCACGATCTTGGTGCCCTTATAGGGAGCCATGATCGCCGTCCCAGCGCTTCTCGGCGGCGGCCAGGCGCTGGTCGAAGTCGTTGTAGCGCTGGGCGAAAGACGCTTGATCTGAGGGCGCCAGCTCCGTGAGCTTGTTGCGGATCGCCTGGGCGATCAGCCGGCCCGTTATCCGGTTCGAGCCAGTAATGCGGATTCCCGAGCGGGTGGACGTCACCCATCGCGCGCGTAATCTGGCCCGTCGGAATCTCCAGGATGCGGGCGTTCAGTGACGCGTCCAGGTAGCCCCGTGCTCCCGGCTGGATCTTGCATTGCGGCTGCTGGTCAGCAGCGGCGGCAGCCAGCCGATTTCCAGCTCGCGCCCGACCGCGATGTACAGGTCGGCGCTGTTCATCGTCAGGATGAAGCTCGGCTTCGGCTCGACGAAATGCGGATCCTGGAAGCCCCGGGCGAGCGCGGTCACCGTCACCTTGTCGCCGCCGACTTCACGCGCAATCGACGCGAGATCTTCGGTGGACGTGACCACGTTGAGTTTGCCCTGAGCGGAAGCGGTCGAGCCGGCGAACAGGACCGTCACGTACCGCGACGACGACGGATGCTCGGATATTCATTGATGATTTCCCCTTAAAACGGGTGGGCGCCATGCGCGCCGATTGAGAACTGAAACTGGAACAGGAACTCGTTGGCGCGCTCGCCTTCCGCGTATCGCGTGTGGCGGTACTGTCCGCGGATCTGGCTGAACTCGCTCGGCCAGTAGCGTGAACACGAGCGACCCGCCGGAGTCGCGCAGCGCCGCATCCTCGGCGCGCTGCGACCGGTCGAAGCGCCCCCCGACGAACCAGCGCCGCGCGAACTGGTAGTCGGCCGACCCGTAGTAGCCGAGGGCACGCTCGCGGCCGCCAAACTGTTCGCGCTCGCTCCAGATCACCTCGGCGCGCCCGAGGATGGAGTTGTAGATGGCGCGCTGCAGCGGCCGCCACCGCACGGTCGCGTCGACACCCCACAGGTCCGTCACAAATCTCCCCTCATCGACCTCGTCAACCAGGCCGGCGGCATTGTGGCCGCGGGCGTACGAGCAGGCCCAGATCCAGGTTGGTGTTGTCGGTGACGTCCTGGTATGCGCGCAGGCGGCCGACATAGCTCAAGTCGCCGCGCTTGCTCGACCGGAAGACGTCGTCCGAGTCGCCGCGATACACCTGGCCAGTGGCCTCGAGAAAGATCCAGGGGTTCGAAATCAGCCGCGCGGCCGAGAGCCCTGCGTCGGCGATGCCCTCCTCCCCGCCGACGAGGTTGTTGGTCACGAGCGGACGGTCGGTCCACGGAATCATGTGGCTGTGCAGCGTGTTGACCTTGCCGAAGGCCGCGCGCATCTTTCCGACCTTCACGAGCAGGCCGCCCGGAATCGTCGGAAACGTCAGCATGCCTTCTTCGAGATCGACGCCTTCCTCGCCGAACGCCATGAAGAAGTCGGCACGCGCGTAGGGATCGACGATCGCCTGGAAGGACGCTTCCGACTCGGGCATCTCGAGCGCAGGGCTCGGGTTGATCCGATTCGTGCCGGCGGCGCCCAGGAAGTTGCCGATCACGGCGATGTCAGGGTTGAAGATCTTCGAGGCGGCGGTGGCGGCACCGTAAATCGGCAGCGACCCGCTCGGGCCTCCGGCGCCGGCGGCTCCCGGCGGCACCTCGACGGTCGTCTGCGGCGCCGCGTCCGGCGTGGCTGGCGTCGCCGCGCCGGCCGTGCCGAGCCTGGCTTCGAGCGCGTTCAGCCGCTCGCCGTACTGCTGCTGGATGGTCTCGAGCTCCTTCCGCAGCTGGTCGATTTCCTGGCGCAGGGCCTGCGCGTCGGCGGTTTGCGCGTCAGCAGCGCCACCAGTGACCAGAACGAACACGAACAAGAGGATCGCGCGCCGGTGCATAGTCGTCTCCCGTGCTCAAGCACTCGGATGCGGGGCGGATCTGAGCGATCCTCGCGAGCCGTCAAGGCTCGCGCCGCAGCAAGCTTAGGAAAGCGAAAGCGCCGGGGCGGGCGGGGAACGAAGCGGCGGCTGCGCGACCGGTGCGCTGACGGCCGCCGTGACGAACTCGACGTGGAGAGGAACGCCGGGCTCAACGGCCGGCGCGGTGACTACGCGTGCTTCGGTGCGCGGCCTGAACGAGCGTGTCCAGTGGCACACCAGGCAGTGAAGCGGCTGATCGTCGGCTCCGGCGGGCGCGGTGACGCGATGAGCCGATGCGTCGTGCTCGACGGCAAGCGGCTGACAACTCTCGTGACAGTCATCCTGGTGAGGACCGGCAGCCGAGAGCCCGACCGACACCAGCGACAGCATGGCCACCGTGGCGATCCGCGACGCATGCAGGCGGAACCAGTGCATCAACCCCCTGAGTATAGCGCCCCCCGTGTCAAGGTAGGATCAGGCGCGGTGTCGCTGACACGCCGGCAGTTCCTGTGGAGCGCCGCGGCCACGGCCGCGCTCGGCTCTCCCCGCCTTCGCGAGCCGTGGGTGGCCGCAGTCCGGGCGCAGGCCAGCCCCGAGTCGGCAACCGGACCGTTCCGGCACGGCGTGGCCAGCGGAGACCCGCAGGCCGATCGCGTGATGCTGTGGACCCGGGTGACCCCGGCCCGCGGGTCCGACTCGCCCGTGGACGTTCGGTGGCGAATTGCGACGGACGACCGGCTCTCACAGGTTGCCGCCGAAGGCACCGCCCGAACGAGCGCCGACCGCGATTTCACGGTGAAGGTCGATGCCGGCGGTCTTCGCGCAGGCCGGCCGTACTACTACGTGTTCGAGGCGGGCGGCGATGCGATCGCCCGTGGGACACACGCGGACACTGCCCGCCGGCGCGACCGATCGCGTCCGGCTCGCGTCGCTCTGCTGCTCGAACTATCCCGCCGGATTTTTCAATGTCTACCGCTGCGTGGCCAACCGCAACGACCTCGACGCGGTCGTGCACGTCGGCGACTACATCTACGAGTTCGAAAACGGCCGATATGGCGACGGCGACGGACTGCTGCGGATTCCCGAGCCGCGCAGGGAGGCGGTCACGCTCAGCGACTACCGCATCCGCTACGCGACGTATCGCAGCGATCCCGATCTGCAGGAAGCACATCGCCGGCATCCGTTCATCGCTGTGTGGGACGACCACGAGTTGACCAACGACGCATGGTTGGGCGGCGCGGTGAATCACAATCCCGACGAGGGCGAAGGGGACTGGGCGACGCGCCGGGCGGCCGCATACAAGGCGTATCTCGAATGGATGCCGATCCGGGAGACGCCAGGTGCCGACGTTCACCTGTACCGCAGCTTCCGTTTCGGCAGCCTCTTCGATCTGATCATGCTCGACACGCGGGGATTGCGCGACCAGCAGGTGGGGTCCGGCGACATCGACGCGCTGGCCAACCCGCAACGCTCGATGCTGGGGACGCCACAGGAAGCGTGGCTGTTCAACGAGCTGCGTGCCTCTCAGCGTGCGGGATCCGCGTGGCGCCTCCTGGGTCAGCAGGTGATGTTTTCCCGGCTGGGCCAGCCGGGCCGCGGCGCGCTGATTCCTGATTCGTGGGATGGCTACCCGGCCGCTCGCGACCGCATCGTCGAATTGCTGACCGCGGAGCGCATCCCGGACGTGGCCATACTCAGCGGCGACCTGCACAGTTCGTGGGCCTTCGATGTGCCGCGCAATCCGTGGGACGGCTACGACCGGAGTGGCCGGGGCTCCATCGCGGTGGAGCTGGTGGCGCCGGCGATCAGCTCATCGCCGCTCTTCACCTCGCCCGAGATGCGCGACCGCAGCGTGCTGCTGCGCGCGCTCCTGCCGCATCTGAAATTTCTCGAAGGGGAGACCCGCGGCTACGTGGTGCTGGACATCACGCGCCAGCAGCTGCGCGGTGAGTGGTACTTCGTGCCGACGGTACTCGAACAATCAGCGGCCGAACGACGCGCCGCCGCGTTCGTCTGCGAGCGCGGTTCCGCGCATTTCGCCGAAGCATAGGCGGACCTCAAGGTCCGCCTGTAGGTGATGTAGAGGCGCACCTTCAGGTGCGCCCGTCAACGGGTGCGCCTACCATCCGCGTTGTGGAAGACCCGGGGTCACCCGCAGGGCATTCTGGTGGTACACCTTCCGGAGCACGCCGTCCGGCAGGTCGATGCCATACAGCTTCCAGAAGGCGTGGTAGTCGCGGTAGTAGTCGAAGTACTCGTCCTTCGTTTCCAGAACGCGCCAGTAGTACGGAAACTCTTCGGCCGCGAACGCGTCCTTGCCGAACATGACGCGGTCCTGGTACTTGACGAAGAAGTCGTGCGCGGCGCGTGGCTGGCGGCCGATGTCGTACAGCACAGCCCCCATCTCGGTCACGACGTTGGGATAGGCGTCGAGCAGCCTGGCGAGGCGGCCGAGATTGTTCGCATGCCAGCCGAGGTGGGCGAGGATGAACTGCGTTTTGGGATGTTTCCGGAACAGGTTGTCGCGCTGGGTATTGAGCTCCTCGAAAGTGACCTGGCCGGGCAAGTAGTTCCGCCGATCGTTGAACAGGGCCAGCTCGAGCCAGCGTTCGTTCTGGAAAGTCAGCGGCTGGAAGAATGCCTCCGGCTCGCCGGTGTGGATGAACACCGGCAGGCCCATCCGGCCCATCGCGTCCCACACAGGATCCAGTTCCGGATCGTCGATGCGAAGCCGGCTGCCGTCGGGCTTCCGAATCGTCATCCCGAACGACTTCGAGATTTCGCCGACGCCGACCGCGCCCGCCTTGACGTCGGCCTCGAGCTGCGCCACCGCCTTCGCACCCCAGCCCGGCCCCACGTTGTTGAAATCGATCCCCGCCATCGCGCGGAACCGGTCCTTGTGCGCGCTGCCGTTGATCGTCGCCAGCGTCGTCCGCAGGCGCTCGCCCGACAGGTTGCTCGCGAGAACCAGGACGCGCAGATTCAGGCCGTCCATCTCCTTGACGAGTTGATCGATGGTCTGCGGCGTGGGATTCACGTGGCTGTGGATGTCCACGACCGGGAACTTCGCGCGCGGAACGGGATGCTGCTCGACGACCAGCGTGGACGTCGGTCGGTAGTCGACGATAGACGGCGGATCGAACTCCGGTGCCTGGCAAACGCCGACACGCACGAGCGTGGTGCCGGGAGGACATTCGTCGCCCACCTGAATCTGGATGCCGCGGCCGCGTCCTGCCGGGAGCGTTGGGTCGCCCGGCGCACCCTGCCTGCCCCGCCCGGGCGTCTGGGCCGCGGCCAGGGCGGCCGCCAGCACCGCCGTCACCAACACCAACGCAGCGCGTCGCATCAATGCGCCTCCTGCGACAACGTTACCGCAAGACTCCGGCCGGGAAAAGGACGCTAATATCACAGGGCATGAAGCGCGCGCTCGTCCTTCTCCTGCTGGCCGGAGCGTCGGGCATCACCGCGCAGGAGCCCGACTTCCTCGCCCGCGCCCGGGCGTTGCACCGTGCCACGCCGCTGATCGACGGCCACAACGATTTTCCGATGGCGCTGCAGGAACATAACGCGCAGCGCGACCTCGACGCCCTCGACATCCGCCAGCCGCAGCCGAAGATTCACACTGACATCCCCCGCTTGCGCCAGGGCGGCGTCGGTGGTCAATTCTGGTCAGTCTACGTGCCCGCCACCCTCAAGGGGGCCGAGGCGGTCACCGCCACGCTGCAGCAGGTGGACGTCGTCTACCGTATGGTGCGCAAGTACCCCGACACCTTCGAGCTGGCGAGCACCGCGGCGGATGTCGAGCGCATCTTCAAGGCGGGCCGCGTCGCTTCGCTGATCGGCATGGAGGGCGGTCACTCGATCGACAATTCGCTGGCCACGCTGCGCATGTTTCATGCGATGGGCGCCCGCTACATGACGCTCACGCACAGCACGAACATCGCGTGGGCGGATTCAGGGACCGACATGCCGAAGCTGGGCGGCCTCTCGGCATTCGGCGAAGAAGTGGTGCGCGAGATGAACCGCCTCGGGATGCTGGTCGACCTCAGTCACACGTCGCCCGGCACGATGGAGGACGCGATCCGCGTCTCGGAGGCTCCGGTGATCTTTTCGCATTCCGACGCGCGCGCGCTGAACGATCACGGCCGGAACGTTCCCGACGCGGTGCTGCGTGCCCTGCTGAAAAACGGCGGCATCGTCATGGTGACGTTCGTGCCCGAATTCCTCAGGGCCGATGGCAAGGCCACGGTGTCGGACGCCGCTGACCACCTGGATCACATCCGAAAGGTCGCCGGCGCCGATCATGTCGGCATTGGCGGCGATTTCGACGGGATTCCCACGGTGCCCTCCGGACTCGAAGACGTGTCGAAGTATCCCGCTCTCACGGCGGAGCTGCTGCGACGCGGGTGGCCGGAACCGGACGTCCGCAAGGCGCTGGGATTGAATGTGCTCCGCGTGATGCGCCGCACCGAAGAGGTCGCCGCTCGGCTGCAGAAACAGCGGGCGCCGTCGGTCGCCACGATCGAGCAGCTCGATCGACGTTAAGTCCGCGCTCGCGGATTCACGAGCTCGCGATACCGCAACGCGAAATCGCGAAGCGGTTCCTCGGGCAGTCGTCCATACCCGTCTGTCCCGCTGAAGCTCCACGGCCACGCGCCGGCATACCCGGCGTTCACGGCAAACTCCAGGTACTCGCCCAGCGTGGTGGCCGGCGGCGCCGCGCCGTCGGGATGCCGGGCGGGGCCGTTTCCCGGGAACTCGCCGAGGATCACGCCGTGCCGCACGCCGAGCGCGGACGCGGGCCTTCCGTAGACGTCGGCGTCCCGCTCCGGACGCCTGAGGTCGGGATATGAATGCAGTTGCAGCAGATCGAGTCCGAGGCTGGCGTCGTCCCACGCCCACAGGTTATGAAGCCTGGCGCATCCAATCGTCGCGATTGCTCCCGGGTGTTCGGCGTGCACCAGTTCGCTGAGACGGGACACGACCTCCGCCAGGACCTCGAACGGCAGGGGCCGCGGCACGTGCGGGCTGAGATCCCGTTCCCATTCTTCGACGACGAAGTCGGGCTCGTTCATGAACTCGTAGCCGAGGACCGCCGGACCCAGGTCGGCGCGCTCGCCGGAACGGCCGTAGCGCCGGACCAGCGGCTCGAACACGCGCTCGAACAGGCGATCGCGTCCTCGCTCCGAGAGCAGGACGTGCGCGCGGCCGTGCGGCAGCCGCGCCTCGAGCACGACCCCGGTCGCGGGATCGGCAATCGTATGGCGCACGCCGGCGAACATCCAACGGTGATCCAGCAGGACAAAGCTGACAGCGACGCCGGCTTCGCGCGCGATCTCGAGCGCGACATCGACGTCCGAAACAAAGTGCGGATCGAAGCCCGCCGGCAGCCCGCGGTCATCGTAGGCGATGCCGGCGCGACCGTCGCAGAACAGGAACCAGCGCGTCACGGTGAACCCGAGCGCCGCCATCCGCGCGAAATCGTGCGCCACCGCCTCGCTGCGCGTCGAGACGCCGAGATGAGAACCCCACACGTTGGCGCCGAAATCGAGCCCGTAGAACACCGTCGTGCCGTCTGTGGACCAGGGGTAGTTGCAGCCGTGGAGATACCGCATCAAGGCACAAGGCTCAAGTCACAAGGCACAAAACGTTCACAACGCAGCACGGCGGCGCGCAGGCAAATCGGTCTCGCACCGCGAGGTCCGCGTTGAGCCTTGTGACTTGTGCCTTGTGCCTTGGTGCTAAGTTCACCGCCCGCGGATGGACTCCAGGTACTTCGCCAGGAGCGCCTCGTAAGGCCCATCGTAGTTGCGGACGTAGCGTGCCAGTTTCGCCTGCTGCGCCGGCGTGACGACGAGACGTTCGCGCGTCGAGACCTGGTACTGCGCGAACACCGCGGCAAAGTTCGCGAGTTCGTCGGCCGGGTACTTCACGAGGTAGGCATCGAGAATCGGCAGTGCCTCTTCGTAGCGGCCGAGCATCAGGTACGCCGACATCAGCCGACGCAGGATCTCTTCGTCGGTCGGCGTGCGATCGTAGGCGGGCTTGAGGACGTCGATCACCGACGCCGGCTGGCCGTCGCGCAACCGCGCGTCTGCGAGCAGCAGGTAAAAGAGCGGGGGGCGGGATTCCTTCCCGATCGCCATCTGCCACACGCCGGCGGCGTCGCGGTCGCGGCCGGCGGCGGCGAACGTCGCGCCCAGGTAGAACGCCGCCGGAAAGAATTCGCGGCGCGGCCCGGAGGCGAGTTCCAGCTGAGTGACGGCCTGGTTCAGCTGCCCCTTCGAATACCAGTCGAGTCCCTTGAAGAAGGCGGCGGCCATCTGATCGCCGGATGTCAGCGCTTCGATCGCCGCGATGCCGTAGCGGCCGGCGCGCGCCTCGGCCAGCGGACTCTTCAACTCGGGAAACTGCTTTTCGACCAGGCCGAGAAATTCGCCGAGCACCCCTCGCGCGAGCGGCAGCTTGGGATCGAACTTCGCGACCGTGCCCTGCGTGAAGGGCGACGGCATGGCGGTGCCCGCCGGCGGCAGATCGAGGATGAAGGGACGGACGAGTACGCCCGCGACGTTGCCGCCACGCGTGATGCGCGCACGCGCGACGTAGCGCCCCGCCGGCAGCAGCGTGGCTGAGAGCAGACCCTGGCCAACGCGCTGCGTCGGTTCCGATCCGGCGATCATCTGCGCCGTAGCCGTGAGCAGTGCGGGCGTGTCCTGGTCATCGGCGATTTCGAAGTCCACCTTCGCGTTGTCCAGTCCGTTTGGCGCGGTCGAGTACAACTCGAGGAACGCACCCAGGTTGCCTCGCACGTGCGGCTCCACGCCCGGCCTGATGCGGGGCGCCCCTTCAGCAGTGCCGGCGTCGCCGACCAGCAGGTCGCCGAGCGCGAACTCTTCTCCTCCGAGTTTCCAGGCATTGACTTCGCGAATCACGCCGCCGCGCCGCCCCGAGGTGTCGACGACGCCGAAGCGCAGCGAGTAGTTCCCGGGCTCGACGATGATTTCGCCAAGGTAGTCGCGCGGCGCGTTCTGCCGGCCCTCGGGTACCGAGAGCGTCCGCTTGGCGAGATCCCCCGAGACGACCTTGCCGTCGGTGTCGAGCAGGACGTAGCCGACGGTGAACTCCTCCGGCTCGCCGCCCGGCTGCCCGATCTCCGCGGCGACGACGATGCGTGCTTTGTCGCTGGCGGGATCCTTCTGCGTGAACGTAGTCACGCGCACCGGCACTTCCGCCACCCCGAACGGCGACTTCAGCGCATCGAGCAAGGTCTCCTCGGCATTCTTCCGCGTCGTCGTCGCCGCCGAGAGCACGAAAGCACGCCGCGACCGCACCGTCACGTTGCGTCGGCTCACGGCGACGTCAATCCGGTGCGGCTTGCCGTCGCGGTCGCCGGGGGATTCCTCGACGCCGAGCATGTAATAGGCGAGCGTCTCGCCCGCAAGGCGATCGAAGATCAGCTCACCGGTGCCGACGATGTAATACAGCGAGCCGCGGGATCCGCCGGCGAGGTCGGCCAGGCCGGAGACCGCCATGTCGCGGTC
The DNA here is from genome assembly GCA_963750995.1 of uncultured Acidobacteriota bacterium. GTDB lineage: Bacteria > Acidobacteriota > Vicinamibacteria > Vicinamibacterales > UBA2999 > CAVVST01. Next base: position 151,403 of record CAVVST010000004.1, read on the forward strand.
TTCCGTCACGGTGGGGCCAAGCTGTCCGACGGTGATGTCGTCGCGCGGGACGTCCATCAGCAGCACGTTGATCGTGACGCGGGCCACCGCCGCCGCGCGGATGATTGCGTCGAGATCGCTCGGCGTGTCGAGAATCAGTCCTTCCGACATCAGGATGAGCGTCTTCGGACCTTCGATCACCGAGAGCGCGAGCAGCAGGTCGTACAGCCCGCGCAGCGAGTCGGTGGTGTTCTGGCGCGCGCTCCGCACCAGGTTGGACGATTCGCTCAACACGTCGCGCTCGCACTGCTCGCGAGCGAAGCCGGTCATGCGGGGACACTCCCTCAGCACGACCTCGCCAAATATCCGGGTGTCGGCTTTCTCCGTAATCGCGATCGCTTCCGACAGGCCGATGTTGAACTTGCTCTGAAAGGCCGTCTGCTGGCCGACGACGCGCTCCATCCCGCGCTTGATGCGCAGGTAGTCGTTGGTGAACGCCACCTGTACGCCCGGCTCCGGGAACGCGACGAACGCCACTCGGTCGGCGGGACTCAGACGATCGAGGAACTTGGCCGCCGTCGCGAGCAGCGGCCGCGCGCTGCCGAAGCGGATGTTGCCCTGGTCGACGGCAATCACAATCTGTCTGCCGTTGGGCGGCTTCAGGTTGGTGGTGTACAGCGTCTCGAACGGATCGGCCGCTTCGCGCCGCGCCGCCTCCACGTCGATCTTCACGTGCTCCGCCGACACCACGCGCCGGGGCTGCCCGTCGATCTTGACGATGAAATCGGGAGGCAGAAGGTTCTCGACCGGCACGCCCTTGCCGTCGACCACCGCCACATCGACCGCGACGACGTCGACGCCGGTTCGGAACGTGGGACCCTGGGCCGGAGTCTCGGCCTGCTGGCGGGCAGACAATAAGACGGTACCGGCCGTCACAGCCAATATGAGGGCGAGCAACTGCTTCATGGTTTCTCCGGACCCCAAGATTTCAGAACAACCGGGCGCGTAACGCAAGCCCACCGAACATTTTTTGGATACAGGTTTTGCCGTGTATTGCGCCGTTCGCGAGGGTTTTGTATCCGCGGCCGCCGCGTATTCCTCTGCTTTCGACCCGATCCGTGGGCGCGAACCCCCTGCACGTGCGAAAGCTCGTACGGCATCCGTTCTGCAGAGGTTATGAGCTGGAAAGGCCAAGCTCGAGCGTTACACGGCTCTGCTATGATCGCCGGTCTCAAAACCGGCCGCACCTTTATGGATGCCCCCCGCGACACCGCCATCGCTGAACGGCGGACTCACTCCCATCGGAAATCCGCATCGCGGGCCGCGCCTAAGCCGGTGTTGCGCGTGGTGCCGCCTCCCGACCTGGATCCCGCGGATCTGAAGAACCCGGCGCTCTACCTCAACCGCGAGCTGAGCTGGCTCGAGTTCAACCAGCGGGTGCTGGACCAGGCGCTCGACGCCTCGCATCCGCTGCTCGAACGCGTGAAGTTCCTGGCGATCGCCGCCACGAACCTCGACGAGTTCTTCATGATTCGGATTTCGACGACGCAGAAAAACCTCCGCGAGGGGATCGAGGACGTCGCGCCGGACGGTTACAACACGCAGCAGCAGCTGGAGGCGATGCGCGGGCAGGCGCTGCCGATGCTGAAGGCGGTGTCGGCCTGCTGGGAGCAACTCCGTCCGCTGCTGGCGGCCGAACACATCACGCTGCTCGACCAGGATGCGTGGACCGACGCGATCCGCGAGCATCTCAACGCGTATTTCTCCCGCGAGATCTGCCCGGTGCTCACGCCGCTCGCGTTCGACCCGGGTCACCCGTTTCCGCTGATCTCGAACCTCAGCAAGAACTTCGCGGTGGTGGTCCGCCACGGCGGGCGCACCAAGTTCGCCCGCGTGAAGGTACCGGACGTTCTGTCGCGGTTTATTCCGATCCCCGAGTCGCTGAGTCCGTCGAAGGGGCTCACCTTCGTCTTCCTCGAGGACGTGATTCGCGCCAACATCCACGAACTCTTTCCCGGGACGCAGGTGAAAGGGGTCTACCTGTTCCGTATCATCCGCGACGCGGACCTGGAAATCGAACAGGCGGAGGCGGACGACCTGCTCGAGACGGTCGAGACCAGCCTGAAACAGCTGCGGCACGGCGCGATTGCGCTGCTGCAGGTCGGCCCCGATACTCCCGCCCGCGTGCTGAACATCCTCGTCGAGAACTTCGGCATCACCGACGACGTCGTCGAGCGGACGACGGATCGGGTCGGGTTCGGCGACTGGATGCAGCTGACCAAGATTCATCGGCCGGAACTGAAGGATCCGCCGTTCTCGCCGGCGGCGTTGTGGCGCGCGGATGAGGATCCGGAAGTGATCTTCGACCAGATCCGGTACCAGGATCAGCTCGTTCACCATCCGTATCAGTCGTTCGAGTCGGTCGAGGCATTCCTGCGCGCCGCCGTCAAGGATCCGCACGTCGTCGCCATCAAGATGACGCTGTACCGGATCGGCGCCAACTCGCCGCTGATCGAGCTGCTGATCGAGGCCGCCGAGTCGGGCAAGCAGGTCGCGGTCCTGGTGGAGCTGAAGGCGCGGTTCGACGAGCGCAACAACATCATCTGGGCGAAGCGGCTGGAATCGCACGGCATCCATGTCGTCTACGGGTTCCCCGACATCAAGACGCACGCAAAGCTGTGTCTGGTGGTGCGGCAGGAACCCGACGGCATCCAGATGTACGTGCACACCGGCACCGGCAACTACAACCCGGAGACGGCGAAGGTCTACACCGACTTCGGCCTGTTTACCGCTGATCGCGACATCGTCGCCGACGTCTCGGAGATCTTCAACTACCTCACCGGCTACTCGAACCAGAAGGAGTTCCGCAGCCTGCTGGTGGCGCCGGTGGTGCTGCGGACACGCCTCACCGAGCTGGTGGCGCGCGAGGCGGAGCATGCACGTGCCGGCCGCGAGGCGCGGATGATCGTCAAGATCAACTCGGTCACCGACGATCAGATGATTCGGGTGCTGTACAAGGCGTCGCAGGCGGGGGTGTCGATGGATCTGCTGGTGCGAGGCATCTGCAGCCTGCGCCCGGGCATTCCCGGCGTCAGCGACAATATCCGCGTGCGGTCGATCGTCGGGCGCTTTCTCGAACACACGCGCGTCTACTGGTTCCTGAACGGCGGGCACGAGGAGATGTACATCGGGAGCGCGGATCTGATGGAGCGCAACCTGGATCGGCGGGTCGAGACGCTGACGCCGGTGCGCGATCCCGAGATCGTCGAACACCTCCGCGACGTGGTGCTCGCGTCGTACCTGCGGGATACGGAGCGGGCGATGGTGCTCGATTCGGCCGGCCGCTACTCCAGGCCCGAGGCCTCGTCCGACGGCTTCAATGCGCAGGAATTCCTGCTGAAGCACTATCCCGAATCACACAACGAATAGCCAGACGGCGCCGGCCAGGATCAGAACAGCGATGCCAAACGCCGGAAATGCGATCAGCGAAGCGCCGAGCAGAAGTGTAATGGTGACGACAAAGGCGATCGGTCCGAGGGGCCAGAGCATCGCCAGCGCGATCTTCGCGGCCGGTTTCGCATCGATCACGAGGAGACCCCACACGACTCCTGCGACATAGATCGTGAGGCAGAGATCGCCGAGTCCGAGTCCTCGATCTCCGAGCGCCAGTCCGGCTCCATTCACGCGCGCATCTTACCTGCTACACTGACCGGGTTTCAGAAACTCCACATCCGCGGGAGATTCCATGAACAATCTCGCGAGGATCGTCCTCGCATGCGCGCTAATCCTGCCCGTTCCGGTCCTTGCCCAGCAGACGACCGGCACCATCGCCGGACGCGTGGTCGACGACCAGGACGCCGCCCTTCCGGGCGCCGTCGTGATGGCGACGAACCCCGAGACCGGCCTCGTGCGTGAGACCACATCGGACGAAAAGGGACTCTATCGACTCGCCGCCCTGCCGGTCGGCGCCTACACTGTCGCCGCCAGTCAACCGAGCTTTGCCCGCTTCGAGCGCAGCGACATCGTCGTGAACATCGGCCAGACGCGCGACCTCGACATCATTCTGCGGCTCGCGGCCCTGGCCGAGACGATCACGGTGACGGCCGAACTCCCGATCATCCCGATTACCTCGTCCTCGGTCGGACAGGTGGTCGATCTGTCAAACATCGAACGCCTGCCGCTCAACGGCCGCCAGTTCGCCAACCTCGCGGCGACGGTTCCCGGGGTGGGGCTGGGGTTCCATTCCGATCTGGTCAAGAGCACGCAGTACAGCCCGCAAATCAGCGGCGGCAACGGCCGCAACGTCAGCTACATCGTCGACGGCGGCGACAACAACGACGACACGGTCGGGGGCCTGCTCCAGCTCTTTCCGCTCGAAGCAATCCAGGAGTTCAACGTGCTGACGCAGCGCTTCGACGCCGAATACGGCCGTGGCGGATCGGTGCTGAACGTCGTGACGAAGAGCGGTACGAACGACCTGCGCGGCAGCTGGTTCACCCTCGTGCGGGACAAGGGGCTGAACGCCCGTACCTTCAGCGAGGGCGTCAACAACCTCGAGAAACAGGACTACCGCCGGTATCAATTCGGCGGCAGCATCGGCGGGCCGATCATCGCGGACCGGGCGCATTTCTTTGCCGCCTACGAGCGGACGCAGCAGGACACGCGGCAGGTCGTGAACACGCTCGGCCTGTTCCCGGCCGAAGACGGTATTTACGACATCCCGTTCCGCGAGGATCTATTCACGGCCAAGGTCACCGCGAGCCCGCGGCCGACGCATTACCTCGCGCTCCGTTACGCGCGCGACGGCAATTCGCAGCCGGCCGGCGCCGGCCTCCGTGCGGCACCCTCGTCGTGGGCGACCACGCTGAATACCTATCACTCGCTGAACGCGAACCATAACTGGGTTGCGGGCGGCTCGGCGCTCAACGAGTTCGTTTTCCAGTTTTCGGATTACGTGAACCAGGTACCGGCGACGGATACCGGGCCGCACTTGCGGTTCCCCAACAGCGTCACCGCCGGCACGAGCCCGCTCGCCCCCCAGGGCACTGAACAGCGAAAGTGGCAGTTTCGAAACGATTTTTCCTGGGCGCGGTCCGGCCTGGGCGGCCTCGGCCACGTGATGAAAGCCGGCGTCAACGTCATCCACGAACCGCACCTGTTCGTGTCGGTCGGCCAGGGAACCAGCGGTATTTTCACAATGGGCGCCAACGCCCTGAACGGACCGGTCACCTCGATTCTGGTCATCGGCGGCAATACCGAGCTGAACATCCCGATCGATTCGTATGCGCTGTTCGCCCAGGACGACTGGCGCGTCAACGACCGCCTGACCTTGAACCTCGGCGTCCGGTGGGACTACGTCGACGGCATTCCCTTCAGCCAGGACCGCAATTCAAATTTCCTCGCGCTGCAGGCGGCGGGCCGTACCGGCCGGTTTGACGGGACGATCCTCGAGGATTTTGGCAAGGAACCCCGCGGCGACAAGGACAACGTGCAGCCACGCGCCGGATTCGCCTACGACCTGCACGGCACCGGCCGGGAAAGCATCCGCGGCGGCTGGGGCATCTATACGGACTTCGGCTACACCAACGCCAACGTCCTCACCGCCGCCATCGACGCCGCGGGCGGCGGCGGGCCCGTGTTCGTGGCGATGTCGCCGGCAGGCATTCGCCGACCGGACGGGACGTTCTTCCAGGTGTCGGACCCGCTCTCGGTCATCGCCGCGCAGAACCTGGTCAATCCCAACATCCCGTCGCTCGCCGGCGAGGTCGTCTCGCCCGTGCTCGAGCAGCCGTATACGATTCAGACCAACCTCGGATGGGCGCGCGAGATCACCCCGTCGACGTCGATCAGCGCCGACTACGTCCGCGTGGATGGCCGCGATCTGAACCTCCGGGCGCGGCCGAATACGATTGTCGGCGGCCGGCGCTTTCTTGGTGACCTCGCGATCCAACCCAACGCGATCGGATTCCGGACGGCGCTCAGCAAGGGCGAGAGCCGCTACGACGCCCTGATCGCGGCTGTGCGGCGTCGTCTCTCAGGCCGCCTCGATCTGAACGCCTGGTACACCTTCTCTAAAGCGACGAGCGACGTGGGCAGCGCCTACGATGAAATCGTCCAGAACCTGATACAGGATGTCTCGGCGCCGTTCGCCCCGGTGCAGGACGGCCCGTCGACGCGCACCGACGCCCGCCATCGCGTCACGGTCAGCGCGGTGGTCGAAGCGCCGTGGAACTTTCGCGTGGCGCCGGTCTTCTTCTACCGTTCGGCGCTGCCGGTGCACACATTCGAAGGGCGGGATACCAACGCCGACGGCAACGTGAACGACATCACGGCGAACGCGTACCGCTACACCGGGCTGAACGACGCGGGCGTCGCCACGTTCGAGGACATGGGCCCGTGCGAGACGGTGAACTGCAGCCGCCGCGCACCGTTCACACAGTTGAATCTTCGCGTCAGCCGGGAGTTCCCGATCTTCGGCAACGGGCGCGTGGAGGCGATTGCAGAGGTGTTCAACGTCTTCAACGCCCGGAACCCGTTCATTCCCCTCTCGACGCAGCGCGTGTCGGCCGCCGGAGCGCCCCTTAGCTCCTTCATGCAACCGACGGCGTTCGCCGGCGACTTCCAGCAGCCCGAACAGCGCGTCGGGCAGATCGGCTTCAGGCTGACTTTCTAAACAAGTCACAAGGCACAAGGCTCAAGTCACAACGGCCTTGTGCCTTGTTGTGCCTTGTGACTTGAGCCTTGTCATGATCAACGACTCCCACTGTCATTTTTTCTCGCCAGCGTTCTTCCAGTCTCTGGCGCAGCAGCGTGCGGCGCTCCCCGGCGCGCCCGACGTGAACATCCCGGGCCTGTACCGCGAGCTCCAGTGGGATGACCCGGGCAGTCCCGAGGCGCTTGCGGACCGCTGGGTCCGCGAGATGGACGCGAACGGCGTGCACCGCGCGGCGCTGATCGCCAGCGTGCCGGGCGATGAATCGTCGGTCGCCGCCGCGGTTGCGCGTCATCCCGGGCGGCTCGTCGGGTTCTTCATGGTCAATCCGGCTGCCGGCGACGCACGGCAACGGACCCGGTTGGGGTTGACCGAGCTCGGGCTCTCCGGGGTATGTCTGTTCCCGGCGATGCACCAGGTTCCGCTGGACGACGCGCGCACGATGCGCGTCGTCGAGGCGGCCGCTGCATGCCCGGGCGCGGTGGTGTTTGTGCACTGCGGGTTGCTGTCGATCGGCGTTCGCGACAAGCTGGGATTTCCCGGCACGTTCGATCTCGCGCTCGGCGATCCACTGGCGGTGTCGCGCCTGGCCCGAACCTTTCCAGAGATGCCGTTCATCGTGCCCCACTTCGGCGCCGGACGCTTCGCCGACCTCCTCGAAGCGGTCGACGCGTGCGCCAACGTGCATCTCGATACGTCGAGCTCGAACAACTGGATTCGCGCCGTTCCGGGACTTGCTCTTTCAGACGTGTTCAGAGACGCGATCGCAGCAGCCGGGCCTTCGAGGGTGCTCTTCGGCACGGATTCGTCGTTCTTTCCGCGCGGTTGGCAACGGCGCATCTACGAGCAACAGAGGTCGATCCTGCGGGAACTCGACATCACCCCCGAGGACCAGTCGCTGATCCTGCACGGCAATTTCGAGCGACTCTTCCCGGCGCCCCGGTCCGGCTGAAGCCGGACACCACTGAACCGACAAGGGTCAGCGTGATCGCTCCGACAGGCGTGAGAGAGATCGCACCGACACCCGTCAGATGATTTGCACCGACAATCGTCAGTACAATTGCACCCTACCGAAGGAGCCTTGATGAAAGCAGTTGTCGTGCGTGAGTTTGGTCCACCCGAAGTGATGAAGCTCGAGGAGGTACCCAATCCGACGCCCGGGCCCGGGCAGGTCGTCGTGCGCGCCAGGGCCATCGGCGTCAATCCGGTGGAGGTATACATCCGTTCGGGCACCTACGCACGAAAACCGAATCTGCCGTACACGCCAGGCACCGACGTCGGCGGCATCGTCGAAGCTGTCGGCGCCGACGTGACGAGCGTGAAAAAGGGCGACCGCGTCTACACGCACGGTGCCGCCCCCGGTTACGGTGGATACGCGGAGCTGCTGCTGTGCGACGAAGCGCAGGTGCATCCGCTTCCCGACAGAGTCTCGTTTGCGCAGGGGGCCGCGCTCGGCGTGCCGTACGGCACCGCCTGGCGTGCCCTGTTCTCGCGCGCCCAGGCCCGCCCGGGCGAAACGCTGCTCATTCACGGCGCCAGCGGCGGCGTCGGCGTGGCGGGCACCCAGCTCGCCCGCGCGTACGGGATGCGCGTCATCGGCACGGCCGGGACTGAAAAAGGGGTCGCCCTCGTCCGCGAGCAGGGCGCGCACGAGGTGCTCAACCACAGCGTCGCCGACTACATGTCAAAGGTGATGGCGCTCACCGGCGGCCGCGGCGTGGACGTCGTCCTCGAGATGCTGGCCAACGTGAATCTCGATCGCGATCTGGAGGTGCTCGCGCTCCGCGGCCGCGTGATGGTGGTCGGCAACCGTGGCCGCGTGGAGATTGACCCGCGCAAGATGATGGGGAAGGACGGCACCATTCTCGGTATGACGATGTTCAACGCCACCGCCGAGGATCACAGGATGATGCACGCGGCGCTGGTGGCGGGACTCGAGAACGGGACGCTGAACCCGGTGATTGGGCGTGAGATGCCGCTCTCACAAGCGGTACAGGCGCACGCCGCCGTCATGGAGCCGGGGGCGTACGGAAAGCTTGTTCTGATACCGGAGGCCTGAGCCTCCGGCTACCTGACGGCCCCACAGCGGCGGGTCCGCTGGCGGAACCCGCCCTACGGCTTGGCCCGGGCCAGTTCGTCGTCGATGATGCTGGCGAAGACCTCGAACGGCTGCGCGCCCGCCACCAGCCGGCCGTTGATGAAGATGCTGGGCGTCGACCCGACGCCCAGCGCCGAGCCCGCCATCATCTGCTGCTGGACGCGCTCGCCGTACTTGGACGCGTCAAAGCAGGCATTGAACTTCGCCGGATCGAGACCGATCCCGGCGGCGTGCTTCTTCAGGTCATCCGGCTGCAGCGCCTGCTGGTTGCTGAAGAGCACGTCGTGCAGCTCCCAGAACTTGCCCTGCTCACGCGCGCACTGCCCCGCCTCGGCGGCGCGGAACGCCTGCGGATGGATGGACGTCAACGGGAAGTCCTTCCAGACAATGCGCACCCGGTCGCCGTAGGCTTCCTTGACCTTCTTCAGCGTCGGCATCACCCGCGCGCAGAACGGGCACTGGAAGTCGGAGAACTCCACCAGCGTCACCGGCGCCGTTGCCGCGCCGAGGGCCGGATCGTCCGCGGCGACGTTGACGGTATAGCGCGGCGGATCGATTACAACGCTGACCGCGGGCCCCGCTTTCCGGAGCTCCGCGACCATCGTCTGGAACGCGGTGGCACGCTGCTGCTCTTGGAGGTACTGGCGAATCGGCTCGGTCATCTGCGGGAGCGGACGCCCCTGCATCTGGGCCTGGTTCTGCGCGTAGAACGCCGCAATCTGACCGTCGGTGACGGGCGTAAGCCGGCGCGCGACTTCGGCATCGCGATATTGCGCCAGGGTCTGCCCCTTCGCCTTGGCGGCCTGCTCGATCAGCATGTCGGCGACGATCGCGTCGAGCGCCTGCTTCCGCCCGTCATAGAGCTGCTGGACGGCCTGAGCCTGCTCCGTGGGGGAGTCGGCGCGCCACCGTTCGTCGAGCTCCTTCACCGTAATCGCCCGCGTCCCCACGCGCGCGGCGACGTCAGAACCGTTCGGAACCGCGGGAACCGTGGCCTGCTGCTGGGCAGGGGTTGAGCACGCGAGCGCCAGCAGAATGACGAAAGTGGCAAAAAATCTCATGAAGAGGATCATAACGGGATCGGCCCGGGGTCACAGAATGTGGTACCGCCTGACGTCGGGCGGGCTTTCCACGAGTCCCTCGACCTGGGCACGGGCGGCCTTCAGGTGTGCGGAATTGGCATGTTCGTCGAGCGCTTTTTCACTGTCCCAGCGCTCAACGAAGCAGAACTCACGGGGATCGGCCGGGTTTCGCAGCAGATCGTACTGGTAGCACCCGATTTCACGCCGGGAGGGAGCGACGAGCGTCACGAGCACGGCTTTGACGTCTTCTTCCTTTCCGGCCTTGGCGGTGTATCGCGCCACGACGTGCACTGTAGCTGGCATGGCGGGCATGTTACGCCAAACCGCTGTTTACTCCGCGGAACAATCGTTGCTAAGCTCGCCAGTATGCGGCCTTACCTGATACCCGTCGTGGTCGGCGCGCTCGCAGTGTCCCTGGCGGCTCAGGAGCCGGCTCAAGAGCCGACGTTCCGGTCGAGTACTCGGATTGTGCCGGTGGTTACAACTGTGACCGACGAGCAGGGACGGCTCGTGCCGATGCTCGAGCGCGAGGAATTCGCGATCCTCGACAACGGCAAGCCGCAGGACATCACGTTCTTTCAGAATGACGTCCAGCCGTTCACCGTGGTCGTCATGCTCGACTACTCGGCAAGCATGACGGCGAATCTCGATCGACTCAGGGCCGCCGCCGAACAGTTCCTGCTCCGGATGCTGCCTGCGGACAAGGGGCAGGTGGGCGCGTTCAGCGACAAGATTCAATTCAGCGGCGAATTTACCAACGACCGGGACGATCTGATCTTCGCGCTGAGGGACCTCCAGTTCGGCAACCCGACCCGCCTCTATGACGCGATCAGCGAGAGCATCGCCATGCTGCGCGGCGTGGAGGGCCGCAAAGTTGTGCTCGGTTTCACCGACGGCGACGACACCGCCAGCCGGGTCGGAATGGGTGACGTGCTCGATCGCGCGCGCGACGAAGAGGTGATGATTTATGCCATCGGCCTCGAGTCCGAGTATTTCAACGGCCAGCGGATGGTGCGAACCCGTCCCGATCGCGGGCTGCGCCGCCTGGCTGAGGAAACCGGCGGCGGATATTTCGAGCTGAAGAAAACCGACGAACTGGCCCCTACGTTCACGCGCGTCGCGCAGGAACTGCACAGCCAGTACACGCTGGGCTTTACCCCGACCACACTCGACGGCAAGGAGCACAAGCTGGTGGTCCGCATGAAGCAGCCGGGCATGGCCGCGCGGGCACGGCGCACGTACATCGCCTCGCCGGAACGGCTCACCGAGTCTCGATGACGAGCGCCGCGCTCACCGAACAGGACTTCCGGCTCGAAGCCGACCGCGCCCTCGAGCAGGCCCAGCACGCCTTGCTGCCGCTCGCTGATGAGCAGGGCTTCGAAGTGGAGCTCCAGAACGGCGTCCTGCAGCTCATCTTTGAGGACCCCTCCCCCGCTAAGTTCGTGGTCAGCCCAAACGCACCCGTGCGCCAGGTGTGGGTTTCAGCGTTGTCGCGCAGCTACAAACTGTCCTGGACTGGCGACGCCTCGACCTTTACGCTGGACGGCGAGCGGCTGAGCGCACTTCTGGAGCGTCTCGCCCGGGAACACCTTCACCGGCCGTAACTGGCTCATCACTTGCACTTTAGGTCTGCGTACGGAATGCAGGCCTGGAATAAGACATTCATTACGGCTGTGGTCGGCGTCGCGCTGACGACGGCAACCTTCACGGCGCCGCTCGGAGCGCAGGCCCGCGGACGAGGGCGCGGGAATACCGAATCTTCTCCGAGGAGTGGGCCGGGCCGCGTCATGCCGCAGAAATACGAGGAGCCCGCGTTCGCGCGCGGCTACGCGGCGGGCAAGGAGCGTGGACTCGCTGACGCGAAGAAAGGCGACCGGTACGACCCCGTCGCCAGCCGCGAGTATCGCGACGGCGACCTCGGGTACGCCGCGTCGTATGGCTCGCGCGACGCCTACAAATCAAACTACCGCGCCGGTTTCCGCCAGGGCTACGAAGAGGGATACCGGAAACGCTGATCAGATACGATCGCCGCTTCATGCGGTACCTGATACCTGGCTTACTTTTAACGTTTATCCTCGCATCGGCTTCGGTAGCGTCGGCGCAAACGGACCCGGACGCAATCCGCGCCACCAAACGCCTCCAGCCGCTGCGCATCACGGAACCGATCGTCATCGACGGCCGGCTGACCGAGTCGTCATGGGGGCTCGCCGAGGTCGGGCTGGATTTCTATCAGCAGGAACCTGACGAAGGCGCGCTCACATCAGAACCAAGCGAGATCCGGTTTCTCTACGATGACGACGCGCTATATTTCGCCGGGACCTTCGCCGACAGCGACCCGCGCGGCCCGATCGTCGACGACCTGAAGCGTGACTTCGAAGGCCGCAACGGCGACATCGTCGGCCTCAGCCTCGACACCTTCGGCGACTACACGGCATACAACTTCAACGTCAACGGCGCCGGCGTGCTGCGCGACACCCAGTCGCACGAGGACGGCCGGGTGTTCAACGCCAACTGGGACGCGTTGTGGTCGGCCGCGACGCATCGGTACGAGGGCGGATGGACGCTCGAGGTGCGGATCCCGTTCAAGACCATGCGCTTCCCCGAGGCCGAGGAGCAGGACTGGGGCATGAACGTCTTCCGGCTGATTCGCCGCAAGAACGAATTCACGTACTGGTCGCCGCAGCCGCGCCAGTTCAACGCCTACAAGATTTCCTACGGCGGCCGGCTCTCCGGAATCCGCGGCGTACAGCCCGGTCGCAATCTGCAGTTGAAGCCGTTCTACACGGGCGCCGCATCGAACCTGCAGCTGCCGAACCTCGATCGCCGCTGGGACGGCGACGCCGGTCTCGACGCCAAGTACGGCGTCGGCACTTCGCTCGCACTGGACCTCACGCTGCACACCGATTTCTCGCAGGTGGAGGTGGACGAGCAGCAGATCAACCTGACGCGGTTCTCGCTGTTCTTCCCCGAAAAACGCGAGTTCTTTCTCGAGAACCAGGGCGCGTTCCGCATCGGCGATCTCAGCGGCCGCACGCTGATTCCCTTCTTCAGCCGCCGCATCGGCCTGTCGGACGCCGGGCAGCCGATCCCGATTCTCGGCGGCGCACGCCTGACCGGACGCCAGGGCGATTACACGCTCGGGCTGCTGAACATTCAGACCGAGCGGTTCGACGGCCGGCCGGCGGACAACTTCTCGACGTTCCGCGCCGCGCGCAACTTCGGCGGGTCGTCGATTGGCGGCTTCTATCTCGGCCGCGAAGCCTCGGGGATTGCCGGCCACAACCGTGTCGCCGGCGCCGACATCCACTTGAACCTGCGACAGGCGATGGACCTGTTCGGCTTCGTGATGGCCAGCGAAACCACGGGCGCGCGGAGCGCGACGGCGGGACGCGCGTCATTTGCGATCACCCAGCGGACGTATTCGGCCGACGTCTCGTACACGAATATTGCGCCCGACTTTCGCAACGATCTGGGCTTCATCTCGCGCGGCGATATCGGATTGTTCTCCTGGGATGCGGCGCGCCATTTTCGATCGACGCGCCCGGACGCACGCCTGCGCGTGCTCTCGTTCGGCACACTGGGAGAGCGGTTCGACGACAGCGGCCACTCGACGCTGAACAGCCGGCGGGTGCGCGCGTATTCACGGCAGAGCTTTTCGGACGGCGGCAGCCTGAACACCAACGTGGACTGGAATTACGAGCGGCTGCTGCAGCCGTTCCAGGTGAGCCGCAGCGTGGCGATCGTCCCGGGCGAGTACCAGTTTGCCCAGGCCATTGGCGGCTACACGTCCAATGCCAGCAACGCGGTGTCGTTCTCGACCGATCTGACCGCGGGTGAGTTCTACTCCGGGACCATCCGCGGCGTCACCGGCAGCCTCCGCTGGCGCGTCAACACAAACCTGTCTGCATCAACCAGCGTCGAAACCAACGTCGTCGATCTGCCGGAGGGCGAATTCGACACGCAGCTCGCGCGGTTCAGGGTGGACTACTCCTTCAATACCCGGATGTTCCTGAATTCGTTCGTGCAGTACAACAACGCGACGTCGAGCTGGCTGACCAACATCCGGTATCGCTTCATGTATCGGCCGCTGAGCGATTTCTACGTGGTTTACAACGACGTGCGAACCGCGGGGCGGCCCGATCAGCGCACGTTCGCGATCAAGCACACTTTGATGATGGCCTTCTGATTTGTGATTGGGAATTGCAGTCGCAAATCACAAATCACAAATCACTTAATCGCAAATAGGTATGCGGCCCCGGTGCCTTCGTCCTTCATCCGCGCGCCCGCCACAACTGTTCGTCCATCGCCGCTGATCGCCACCGCGCTGCCGAACTCGTCGTACGACGCGGTGTTCGACGCCTTGACGTACGCGAGCTGTCTCCACGTCGTTCCGGTGCGGCCGTAGATATACGCCGCACCCGAGTCCTCCGCCGAGTCATCATCCTGCGGTCCGTTCACGCCGGTCGCCGCGCTGTCTTCCATCGGCGCGCCGACGAATACCCGGCTGCCGTCGCCGTTGATCGACAGGCGGACGGCGAACCAATCCTCAAGATCGGGGTTCGACGCCTTGAGGAACGCCTGTTTAACCCAGGTGGCGCCGCTGCGCGCCCAGATGTACACGGCGCCGACGGAGCCGGCGGCAAGATCGGGCGGAAACGTGTCGATATCGCAGCCCGGCGGATTGATCCCGCCGTTCAAGCAGCTTTCCTCCGCCGTGCCGGCGGCGATGGTGTTGCCGTCGCCGCTGATGGCGACGGTGTAGCCAAGAGCATCGTTGCGCTGCGATCGGGAGCCCTTGAAATACCCGGTCTGCCGCCACGCACCGCCGCGGCGGTCGAAGGCGTAGATCGCACCGGTGCCATTGCCGCCGTTGTCATCGGGCGGGTTCACGCTCTTGCCTGAACCATCCTCGTCGTACGCTGCCACCGCGAGCGAGTTTCCGTCGTCGCTCAGGCCGACGCCGTATCCGAACAGGTCGTTCGCCTCGTTGTTGTTGCTCTTGAGATACGCCTGCTGCACCCAGGTGTCGCCGGTCTTTGCGAAGACGTAGACCGCGCCCGCCGAGGCGGCTGTGTCGTTGTTCTGTGCGCCGTTGATGCCGGTGGCGTTGCCGTCTTCCGAGACGGCGCCAACCGCCAGCGTGCGACCGTCGCCGCTCAGAGACACCGAGAAGCCAAACTGATCGCCCTCGATGTCGTCGCCGGTGCCCTTGCGGCCCGTGTTCGAGGCCTTGATATAGGAATGCTGCGACCAGGCGTTGCCGGCCCGCGTGAAGACATAGACCGCGCCGGCCTGTGGAATCGAGTCGTCGTGCTGGTTGCCGTTGACGCCGATGGCAGCACTCGCTTCCCACGGGGCGGCGACGGCGAGCGTGCCGCCGTCGCGGCTGAGCGAGAGGCTGAGGCCGAACATGTCGCTGCCGCCGCTGTTCGACGCTTTGATGTAAGCCTGCTGCGTCCAGGTGTCGCCGCGGCGGAAATACACGTACACCGCGCCGGAGTTATAGAGCGAGTTGTCGTCCTGGTTGCCGTTGATGCCGCGGGCGGCGCTGCTCTCGTGCGGCGCGCCGACGGCCACCGTCGTCCCGTCACCGCTCACGGCAAGCGCGTTGCCGATATGCCCGGGCAGCGAGCCGCCGCACGCGAAGTGATCGGCGCCTTCGGCGTTCGAGGCCTTGAGATACGCCAGCTGGCTGACGGGCCGGACGCCCTGGGCTTCCTGCCCGGCACCTGTCGCGACGGCGGCGGCGACCGCCGCCGCGGCGCCGCCGAGGAATAGCGTCAGCCGGGCCCTGTGAATCATGGGCCCGACTTATACCCTACTCTTTGCGGAAACTCACGCTCACGTGCATCAGGACATCGACGGGTGCGCAGTTGAGCAACGTTTCGTCGAATGCCCACTCGCGCACAGCGTCGAAGGCGGACGCGGCGAACGCCGGATGCGCCGCGCCAACGACCTGTAAATCCTTGACGGTCCCGTCGGTGCCTATCGTTCCGTCGAGCCGCACCAGCTCTTCGTCCTGTGCGTCGTTGACACCCGGGGGATACAGCGGCCGCACGTCGCGGATCTTCACTGGAGGCCGAATACGACCGCCGATGCCACCGGCCAGCACGGTGGTGCAGACGGGCAAGGGACGTTTCCGCGCTGACTCCCGTTCTGGACGGCCCCGCCCGGGCTGCGCGTTCGTGACGGTAATCGTTTCTTCAATTTCACCAACGTTGAGCCGGACCTCCTGGAACACATCCTGCCCGGTGATGCTGACCGTCCCCCGCAGCGTGGCAAAGCCCGGTAAGGCCGCCTGGAGCACGTAGTCAGACGGCGGCAGCCCGACGAACTCAAATCGGCCTGACTCGTCAGAACGGACTTCGTACTTGGCCTGAGTCCGCGTATTGGTCAAGACCAGCGTCGTCTTGGGCAACAGACCGTTCATCGGGTCGAGGACCGACCCTGACAACGTCGAGAACGACGCCTGCGCGAGCGCCGCGATCGGCACGGTGATGCCCACGACCGCGATGACGATCGCCGTGCGCACAAGAAGGGTGGGTGGACGACGATTGAGGCGTCCGTTGAGCATGGCCCTGACTCTCCTTTCAAGATGTGAGGGTGAAGCGATGGCTGGCGCCGGCGACCACGCGCGGCGATACCCGGAAAAACCTTTCGCCACTTCGAGCAGGTGAGTGGCGTACGCCGGCGCTTCGATCCCCCTCTCCAGCACAACATCGTCACAGGCGCGTTCGCTTTCCTCGCGCAGCCTTCGAACGGCAAGCCACACCAGCGGGTTGAACCAGTAGAGCGCGCGCAGCAGCTCGGCCGAGATCTGCGTCAGCCAGTCGTGCCGGACGACGTGCGCGAGCTCGTGCGCGAGGACGACGCGGATGCGATCGGCGGGCCAGGCGCTGGCCGTGGCGGGCAGCAGGATCTTCGGCGACCCCAGGCCCCACGTCACGAGCAGCGCGGGATGATGGCTTTGCAGGAGCTGCACCGATCGGGTCAGTCCACAGGACGCGGATAGCTCGCGCAGCTGCCCGCGCCACAGCGGGTTCTGCACCGGCGTGGCGCGCGACGCCAGCCATGCGAGTCGTGCCAGACCAGCAAACAGTGCACCGGCAAACAGCAGCGTGCCACCCAGCCAGATCCAGCCGAGCAGCGCGGCGACATTCCATGCACGCGGCGTTTCAGATTGCGCATCGGGTGCCGGCGCGCGACCCGGCACGGCTGCTGCCGTCGCGGGGGCGCCAACGTCGAGGATAAAGGGCGATGGCACCGGGACCGCCACCTGCCACGAGGGCACGAGCGGCTGAAGCACGGGCATCAGCAGCGCACACGCCGTGGCCGATGCCAGCACCCAGTGGCGCATGGCGGCAGACCGCCCCCTCAGGAGCACCAGGGCGAGCAGGGTGATTGCCGTCACGAGAGAGACGCGCAGCGCGCTGTCGAGCAGCAGGGCGGTCATGGCTTCTCCTTCTTGGCCTTCGCGATCAGATCGGCGATGCGATCCAGTTCGGCCTCCGACAACCGGGCCCCTTCTCCGCCGAGGAGCGCCGCCACCGCGCTCTCGGCGGACCCGTCGAAGAACGTGTCCACCAGGTGCTTGAGGGCCGATTTGCGAGCGGCGCGCCGCGGCACGGCGGGCATGTAGACGTAACGGAGGCCTTCCTCCGCGTGACGGACGTGCCCCTTTTCCTCGAGGACCCGCAGCTGCGTCCGCACCGTCGAAGAGTGCGGCTCGCCGGGAAGGTCCTCGTTCACCTCCGCCGCGGTGGCACGGCCCCGGCGATAGAGGATGTCCATGATCTGGCGTTCACGGCGGCTGAGCGCATGGGGAGATGTCGGCCTGGTCATATGTTATTTTTATAGCACACGGCTAGATAAATAACATCTGCGGAAGGGGGCTGTCAATGGGCAAACAACGGCGGCTCTCAGGCAGGCGCCCGTAGCGGTAGAATGGCGCGCGTCGGCACCGTACGTAGGCCGGGTTCCGCGCGGCGGACCCGGCAGCAGAGACCGAGGAGCAGAAATGCGGGCACCCTACACGGCCGTCGCCACTCTCGCGGTTCTACTGGTGTGCGGTTCTGCCAGCGCCCAGTGGCTGAATCAGCCGACCCCCGGCACGCCGCGCCTGCCCGACGGCAAGCCGAACCTCTCGGCGCCGGTCAACAGAACCGCCGACGGCCGCCCCGATCTTTCAGGTATCTGGAGCGCCGGCACGCTCGACTACTACATGGATCTGGCCGCGAGACTGAAGCCGGGCGAGGTGCAATTGACGCCGTGGGCGGCGGCCGTCCGCAAGCAGCGCATGGACCGCGACCACATCGACGATCCGTACGCCTTCTGCCTGCCGCTCGGCGTGCCGCGGATCAACTTCCGCAGCGAGTTCAAGATCGTGCAGACGCCGGCGCTGACGCTCCTCCTTTACGAGACTTATGTCGGCATGATGTTCCGCCAGGTGTTCACCGATGGGCGGGCGCTGCCGAAGGCCAGCGACAGCGAGCCGACGTGGCTGGGGTATTCAGTGGGGCGATGGGACGGCGATACCTTCGTGGTGGAGACGACGGGGTTGCGCGACGGCGGCTGGCTCAGCACGCGGGAGGCGTACCCGCACAGCGACGCGCTCCACGTCACCGAACGATTTAGACGCAGAGACTTCGGCCACATGGAGCTCTCGGTCACCATCAACGATCCAAAAGCTTTCGTGAAGCCGTGGACGAACACGATCGCGATGACGCTCCAGCCTGATACCGAACTGCTTGAAGCGTTCTGCGACAACCAGCTGGCTATCCTGGAGCATTTCAAGAACGATCCGCCGCCGCCGGAACCGCCTAGCCCCCGCGATTAAGGACCACGCCAATGAGAACGAGGTTTGGTTTCGCACTGTTCGCCATCTGGATGCTCTCGGCCTCGGCGCCGGCAGACAGCCATCATTCCGCCTCCGCGGAATTCGACGCCGCCAAGCGCATCAAGGTCACCGGTGCGCTCACCAAGCTGAACTGGTTGAATCCGCACATCATCTTTTTCGTGGACGTGACGGGCGAGGGAGGCCAGATCGCCAACTGGAGCTGGGAGCTGCCAAGCCCGAACCAGCTGATGCGAGCGGGGTGGACGCGGAACTCGATGAAGATCGGCGACATGGTCACGGTCGAAGGGATTCACGCCCGCGACGGAAGCAATCACGGCATGGCGATGACGGTCACCCTGGTGAGCACCGGCAAGCAGTTGTTCGCCGGGAAAGCGGAAGAACCGTAGATCCGAGCGAGACGCCGTAGGCCAGTGATGTCATCGCTCTTCAGGCGTTATCGGCCGTTTCGCTCTGCGACCTGTGACGTGAGCCTCGTCCCTTGTGCCTTGACCGTTCGCTTGTGGCTCGACAGACGTTTCCAATAGTGCAGGACGTGACACTGGTTGGAGAGAACATCATGCTGAGCCTCATCAAGACCGAGCCCGTGCTGTTCCAGGGCGTCATTCAGGCGGGGTTGGCACTCGCCGTGGCGCTGGGCAGCGGCCTCGATGCCAATCAGACCGCCTCGATCCTGGGCTTTACCGCCGCCATCCTTTCGTTCGCGACGCGCACGCAAGTCACGCCCATCGCGCAGCCGAAGGCCAGCGACGGCGCAGAGCTGATCAGGCGGCAAACGGTCGCCGGCGTCTGACCGGTTCCCGCGCTGCGGCAGCGCAGGTTCGGCCCACTTCCCCAGAAGTGTTCCTATGGATGCGCAAGCTCAGCACCAGTGTGAATCGGTGTCCGACAGCCCGCGCTTATACTCAGGTCGGTTGCTCCCCCTGACAACCCGGATTACCGCAGTATGCAACCTGTTATCGACGTTCTGGAAAGTGTCGGGGTTCTGCTCAACACGGGCATTGCCGGCAGCGAGTTTACCCCGCTCAAGCTGCTGATAGTCATCTCGCTGATCTCGGCACTGGTCTGGGTGACCCGCCGCGTCACACGGTGGTTCGTCGACAGAGTGCTGGCGCGCCACGGCTTCGACATCGGCATGCGAGAGGCGCTCGGCGCCATCGTGCGCTACGGGGTCATCACACTTGGTGCGCTCGTGATCCTTCAGAGCGCCGGAATCAATCTGACGTCCTTAAACGTGCTGGTGGGCGCCATCGGCGTCGGACTCGGTTTCGGCCTTCAGAACATCATGAGTAACTTCTTCAGCGGACTGATCATCCTGTTCGAGCGGCCGATCAAGATCGGTGACCGCGTCGAAATCGCAGGCGTTGTCGGTGAAGTGCGCGAGATCGCCGCGCGCGCCACGACGCTCGTCACCGACGAGAACGTGGCGATCGTCGTCCCCAATTCCCAGTTCATCTCGGAACGCGTGACGAACTGGAGCCGACCTGGCAGGCTGACCGCCTATGCATTGTCGTTCCACGTGTCGCACTCGTCGGATCCGGAACTGGTACGCGATGTCCTGCTCGCGGCCGCTGCCGCGCACGCCGACGTGCTGCCCAAGCCGCCACCTCAGGTGGAGTTTGCCGAAGTGGGGCTGGCGGCCCTCCGATTTCAACTCCAGGTGTGGAGTACGAAACACCTGGAGACGGCGGGAACCCTTAAGAGCGACCTGAACTTCGACGTCTGGCGGCAACTTGCGGCGGCCGGCGTTACGGTCCCTTCCGCGCAAGCGGCGGTGACGCTGGGTCTGCAGATCGGACAGCCGTCAAAACGCTGACTCTCGGCACGCATGAGCTTCAACAGTGCGTCCGTCCGTTGAAAAGCACCCTGCGGTACTGTGTCTTGAATCGAGGTTGCGCGCTTAGGCTGTGACCGCGAGTGGTTACACCTCGATTCGTAGTCCATGCCCGAGAAAATCCAGGACGAGCTGCAGACCGGAGTCCAGGCGGTGCGCACCCATGATGGTGCACGGCCTTATGGATTTCGTGTCCTGTGGATTCGCTGGAACAGCGGCTTCCGCGGAAGCGATCTGCAGGTGGATGACATCATCACCGCGCTCGGCGACAAGACCTTCGATCCCGGGAACAAAGACTTCGATTTTGGCGGATATCCCGAGCAGCAGTTTTGGGCCGCTGCCCGCGCCAAAGACGGTGATCCGATCAGCGTGACCGTGGTGCGCCGGCACGAGACGCGCACAATCCACGGCAAGGTTTGCGCCGACCGCATATACACCACGGCGGACGGAAAGCGCGCGATCGCCTCTCCGGGGCCCGAGGCCATGGCCACGGAGGGATTCGACAGCCCCTGGCAATTTTGGGACGAAGCGACTGTCAAGGCGATGCAGGCCGCGCTGGAGGCTGGTTGGAGACGGAACACTCGCCAACAGCTCGCCAGCCTCCTTCAACATGCACCGCGTATCGAGACACTGAGCCGGCAGTATCCGGGCCCGTACACGAATGCGATGAAGGAGGACTTCGAGCGCGCCGTCGAGTGGCTGAAGGGCCGGCGGTACAGACCTCGGCCCCGACGATCTGGTCTACCGCTCGCTCAGCCAAGCCCGGGTGCAGGACGCGATCGCCCGTGCGACGCGGTCCTGGGCCTCGTACCTGGCACGCACACGCGCGGTCGAGCTCTCCTCGCTGCCACCCGTTGATCCCGTGCGCGGCGACCGCAGCGCGATTACCGGCCGGATAGTTCTGCTCCCCGAGATGCACGAGATCTCGGAAGCCGGTCACGGGTGGTTCTGGGCCAAGGGCAGCGGACCTTCGGTCTTCCTCGTCGATCAGCGTTCCCCGGCTTTCCGGATCATTCTCCACGCGATGCTGCGCTTCCAGGAGTTGATTACGCCCTCGATCGACGGGCGGTTCACGCTGGTCGGTGAAATCGGTGATTCGCCGGCCATGGTCGCGTCGGGACGGCAGGTATTCACCGGACTGACGATCGAGCCGGTCGCCGCTCTCGTCGACGGGAAGATGTTCATCGAGACGAGCGCCGGCGACGGTGCGAAATTCGAGGGGGAGGAGGACGCCACGAAGCCACCCGTGGTCGACACTCGCTCCGACCTGTCGCCTGCGGAAGTCTTTCGCTCGTTCATCAACGCCCTCAAGGTGGGCGAGGCCGAGCTCTGGGCGAGTTTCTTGGCCACCTGGTCATGCAGCGACGCGGATGGCCAACCCGTGTATCTCCCCGACCGTGGTCCGGCGAACAAGGATCACTACCGGGAATACACGCGAGCGCGTCAGCAAATCACCGGCCCGATCTACGACGTGCGGGTTGTGCATACATCAGACGTGAAAGTGCTCCTCGATCGCCCAGACCTGCGCGTGGAGGAGGTCAGGCTGACCGTGGATCACGTCGGATTGTTCGACGGGGAGTACCGTGCGTTCAACGACGTCAACACGCATCGCGACTGGACGATGCAGCGCGTCAACGGCGGCCCGTGGCGAATCGCGTCGGAGCAGGGGATCTGAAGTGGCATTCGACAATCGACTGAAAGAGCTGCGCGAGGCGGTGCGCAAACAGTATCCCGGCGACGAGGTCGGTCCAGTCGACGAAGCGGTCGAGCGGGGAAAGGAGAAGGCCGCGGTGCTCGACGCGATCGAGCGGTTCGGAAACGGTCGTGCATCCCGTCTCGAGCGTCTCGCCAATGTCGTGGATCTCAAAGGCGACGCCGAGAAGCGCTGGGAATCCGAGGCGGCCCTGTTCCGCTCGGACATGCACTCCACCCTGGCCGACGCCCTGCGCAATGTGAAGACGCCGACCATGCTCGGCCTGCGGATCGTCACGGGGGCGACACTGGAAGAGGACAAGCTGTGCGACGCCGTCGAAAAGGCCAGACCGCTCGGTGCCGCCATGGACGCGATCGCCACTTATAACAAGGAGCTCAGTGAAAAGATCGACGCACTGAAAGCGAAGTGGGAGGAATCGCAGCGGCTGGCCGAAGCGATCATGCGCGACGAGTCCACCGTGATCGAAGAGCTGACGGCGGTGATGAAACAGGCTGTCGAGACACAAGCGAGCCTGGCGATGAACCGCCGGGAAACCGTCCGCGCGTGGATCAAAGCGAGCGCGGACGCGGCATCGCTGGTCGGCAGTGCGCTCCCGATTCCACAGCCGGTGAAAGACCTGCTCAAAAATGCGAAGGAGGCTGCGGATCTGTGGGAGAAGCTTGCAGGCGATCTGCCGGCCAGAAAAGCGCGATACGAGGCGTACTTCCAACGCGACCACACGTCGCTGCTGGTGATGTTTTCTGGCACGCGGCAAGACGCGCAGGACTTCCTCGACAAGCACGACTACACCCGCATGGCGCTCGATTGGACCTCGAAGGCACGGGCGGCGCTGGCCGACGTCCGCTCGGCGTGCCAAACCGCGGGCCAGACGGCCGACATCGAGGAATTCAACAAGATCGCGCTCTCCCGGATCGATGAGGCCGAGAAGGCGGCGAAAGAGCGCTGGGATCGCTTCGTGTCGGAGAACAAGGAGAAGTTCTTCGGGGCTTTCACTCCGGAGCTCGATAAAGCGCTGCTCGGAAGCGAGAAATGGAACGAGGCCTACCGCAGGATTGCCGCCGTGAATCTCCAAGGCCTGCTCTCGCGGTGGATTGACGACGACGCTCGTGACTGGCGGGAGATCGAGCAGGCGCAGATGCCGGACGCCTGGCGTGAGGAGTTCCGAAACGCGGTGAAGGAGAGTCTCGACAAGCTCGCCAAGACCGAAGAAGAGATTGAACGAAACACGTCACCGGACATGCTGATGGTGTGGATCTCCGGTATGCCCGGCGAACTGCGGAACAAGGTTAGGTGAAGCGCCACTAATCGGCTCAAGACGGGATCTTTGCCCTGAACTTCTTCGTCCGCGCCGCGAGCGTCGTCAACCACTTGCTCCCCAAATCAGTGCCCGTGCGGAACAGATCGATCCAGGTCGGCGGTAGTACCGGAGAAATCAATCTTGTGGCGGCCCCAATCGGGACGACGGCCGTCGTAGTCGGTAAATCCGTACTCGCGCGCAAGTTCCCAGGAGCTGAACAGCATGCCGGTGCGTTCCTGCACGTTCGGATCTGCCGCGAGCGCGGCGACCGCGCGTCCCACGAATATCGGCGATTCCGATTGCAGAAAGTTGGAGTCTATCTTTCCTGCCTCGCGCCAATTGTCTTCGCTGACCGCGAGCTGCTGCAGCATGGATTCTGAGCGGAGGAAACCAGGCGTGACGGCGATGGCGGCGATGCCATGTGGCGCGAGCTCGGCGGCCCAGATCAGCGGGAGCACCTTCTGCGACATCTTGACGGCCTGCGCCATCGGATTGCCGCCGCCGCCGATCATGTCGTTTTCCGTCACTTCCACGATGAGACCGCGTTTGGCGGCCATCATCGCCAGCGCGGCATGCTTCGCCGTGGTGATGCGGGAGGTGATCCCCTGCCGGAAGATCGCGTCCGCATTCTTGATGTCCGCCTCCCAGAGAAAACCGTACCGTACCCATCAGCGGATCTTCGCCTGCCACGCTGTCGACGACGACGTCGATGCGTTTGTGGGCGCGCATGATGCGTCGGAACAGCGCTTGTACCTCGTTCTCGCGCGTGTGATCGACGCGGAGCGCGACTGCGCTGCCACCCGCGGCCTTGATGATCGCCGCGGTTTCCTCGATTGTTTCGGGCCGTCCGTACGGCGATGGCTTGCCTTTGACGCTTCGACCGGTGCAATAGACCGTCGCGCCGGCTGCAGCCAGCGCGCGTGCGATGCCGCGGCCGGCGCCGCGCGTCGCTCCAGCGACGAGGGCCACGCGGCCGGTGAGCGGCTTCGGCGAGGTTCTCTTGTTCGTCATGTTGGCGATATTCTGCCGCGTCCGCGCAGGGAATGGACGGGTTGTTAACCGGCCTCGTCATCACATCGTTTCGTCGGCAACCGATAGCGCTCTCGCCATGCGGCTGGAGGAATGCCATTCACGAGTGCCAACGCACCAGACGCTCACGGGTCCCGCGCACATGCGCGGTCCTGCGTGCCGGATCATTGGGATCACGGCAGGCCACCTTCCGCATCCGTACGGCCAGGTACGTCGTTTCTCGGAAACGCCGTCGGCAACAAGTTCGCGCGCAGTGACAGTTCGTGCGTGGTACCCGTCGAGAATTTCCGGAGCCACGTCGTCGTTGGCCCGAAGCGCAACTTTGTTGGCATCGCGGCGTAAGGCGAGGCGGGCCCGGCGCGCGTGATCACCGAAATCTCACGTAATGCTCACCGGCTGATCAAGACTGAGCGGCGTCCGCAAGCGATCCTTCCGCACCGCACCGGCCGGCGCCGGTCGTACCGGCGAGGAGGAAGCGATCGAACCGATGTTGCATAACTTCACCAAGCGTCGTCGGCTGGTGGTCCTGCTGGCAGTCCTGAGCGTTGTTGCACTGGTGTTCGTCGGCAGGTGGCTGAACGCGACAAAAATCGGCGGACAGCAGCCCGCCGAACCCTTCCGCATCGCCGGCAATTTCTACTACGTCGGCGCGAACGACGTCGCGGCCTTCCTCATCACCGGGCCCGAGGGCCACGTCGTGCTCGACGGTGGCTATCCCACCACCGCGCGGTTGATCATGGCGAGCATCGCGAAGCTCGGCTTCGACATCAAGGACGTCAAAGTGCTCCTGAACTCGGAGCCGCACCCCGACCACGGGGGCGGGCTGACGGTGCTCCAGCAGGCGTCTGGTGCTCAGTTGTGGGCCAGCGACGCGAGCGCCGACTCTCTCGCCGCCGGCGGCGACGACCCCGACATCGTCCTGCCATTGAGGGCCCTCATCTGGATCGGCGTCCTCGGCTACCCGCCCCCGCGCGTCGACCACCGGTTCAAGGACGGCGACACGGTTCGTGTCGGACCGATCGCGCTCACCGCGCACGTCACCGCCGGCCACACGCGCGGCTGCACGTCGTGGTCGTTCCCCGTCCGCGACGGAGACCGCGTGCTGAACGTCGTGAGCGTGTGCGACACGGGGGTGCTGGCAGCGTCGCGGTATCCAGAACAAGCGGCCGACCGCGAGCGCAGCTTCCGCGTGCTGCGTAGTCTCCCCGCCGACATCTGGGTGACCAACCATGCACGAGCGTGGGGCAGGTACCGCAAGTTCGTTGCGAGCGCTACGGCGAAGAACCCGGTGGACCCGTTTATCGACCCCGAGGGCTACCGCGCGTTCATCGATGCCGCCGAAGCGGAATTACGCCAAGGGCGGGTGCACTAGCAGCATGTCGCTATGCCGGCTGGGCTTCGACGATACTCGCGCTGGTGGTCGTCGGAACCACCCGCGTCATCGTCAGTCCTGCCTGTGCGAGCAACGATTCAAACTCCCGGGAGGTTCTCTCCGCGCCTCCGGTCAACGTCATCATCACCATGTCCGCACTGCCAAAGCCGGGGGCATTGCCCTCGCGCAACACTAGTTCGATGATGAGCAATCGGCTTGTCGGGGTCATCGCGGCGCGACAGTTGCGGAGGATGGTGAGACAGTGGTCTTCACTCCAGTCGTGGATGACATGCGAGAGGATGTAGGCGTCTGCTCCCGGCGGCACGGCCTCGAACGCGTTGCCCGCCTGAATCGTCACACGGTCCTCGACACCAAGGGCCCGTAGCCGCGCCGGCGCGTCCGTCATGGCCTGGGGGAGGTCGAAGAGCACGCCTTTCGGTCGAGGATGCTTCGCCAGGACGTGCCCGAGCAGGTTTCCGCTGGCACCGCCCACATCTACGATCAGGCTGCACGAGGAGAAGTCGTACGCGGCGGCAACCGCCGGCGGCTCCCCACCGTGAACGGTCACCATGGTTTCACTGAAACGCTTGGCTTCCTTCGGATGCTGTGCGAGCCAGTCGAAGACCGGCATGCCGAACACGATGTCGACAGCCGGCTTGCCAGTGCTGACCGTTGACGGAAACGCCTCCCAGGCCTGCCAACTCCACTGGCCGGCCATGGTCAGGATGCTGCTGCGGACCGAACCGGGTACGTCGTTTCTGAGCGGCTCGCCAAGAGGCATGAGCGAGAACCGACCGTCGTCGCCCATTGCCAGGATGCCGAAGTTCGTGAGCGTCCGCATGAACCGGGCCAGCGCAACGGCATCACACCCCGTGGGAGCGGCTAGTTCGCCGGCGGACTTGGGACTGCTTGCCAGATGGTCAGCGATGCCGAGGCTGGCGGCGGTGTACACGAGACGCGAGAGGATGAACCCCGTGGCCATCTGTGCCAGGCGTGCCTGCGGCGGGGGTGGAGCGGACTGTTCTGACATGTACGAGGCTCCTCATCGAAGCCCGCGAGTGTAGCATCTTGCCTGCAGGACCTTGGACGGACCGCGATTCGGTCATGACTCGCGAACGGCACGCACGATGTTGAATCCCCGCGCGCCGGAGACTTCTTGGCCTGGAGCTGCGAGATGAATTTTGGTAGCGGTACGGGGAATCGAACCCCGATTTGATGGTTGAGAACCATCCGTCCTAACCGTTAGACGATACCGCCATCGCGAACCGTTCACGCACCGGTCCCGTGGCTGAGAACCACGTGCCCTGACCCCTATAACGATACCGGCAACCCGCCAGAACCAAAGGCGAGGGCGGGAGACGAACTCTCAAATGTTAGCATCAGGTTCAAGCCAATGCGAAAACTGCTTCTGCTCGTGGTTGTGCTGGCGGCGGTGGCCGGC
This sequence comes from uncultured Acidobacteriota bacterium, assembly GCA_963750995.1. Lineage (GTDB taxonomy): Bacteria > Acidobacteriota > Vicinamibacteria > Vicinamibacterales > UBA2999 > CAVVST01. The sequence goes on from CAVVST010000004.1 coordinate 178,815, forward strand.
GGGGCGTGGTTGTGGGCGGGCCGCGCGGAGGGTCCGCGCATCGAGTTACGCGGGCCCGAACGCTTCATCGGCCAGGCGACGCCGCTCGACGTCCTGGTCGAATCGCCCGGGGGCGAGTTCTCCCGCGTCGAGGTGACACTCGAACAGAACGGCCGCACCCACCCCGTGTTCACCCTGGAGCAGCCGTCGCAGGCGACGGTGAAGCAGGAGACGGCGGAACGGATCTACATCATGCGGCCCGTGGGCAAGCGCGACCTCCCGGAACTGCAGGCGGGACCGGCCCGGATCGTGGTGCGTGCGGCGCGTCCCGTCCTCTACGGCATGCGCCAGGCCGAATCGGAAGCGACCCGCGACGTCGAGGTCCGGCTCGACCCGCCACGCGTCGCCATCCTCTCGACGTTCCACTACGTCAACCATGGCGGCGCCGAGTTCGTGGTGTATCGCGCCACGCCGGCTGATGTCGAATCCGGGGTGCGCGTGGGCGATCGCACCTATCCCGGCTTCCCCGCGGCCGGCGCCGGCATCCAGGGAGACGAGTCCACCAGGGTGGCCTTCTTCGCACTCCTGCAGGACCAGGAACTGAATACGCCGATCTCGCTGTATGCCCGCGATCCGGCGGGCAACGAAGCGACGGCCGCGCTCGACCACCGCCCGTTCCCGAAGCCGTTCCGCCGCAGCCGGATCGAGATCGACAACCGTTTCCTCGACCGCGTCGTCCCCGCCATTGCGGCGACGACCCCGGCGATGAACATCTCCACCGAGCCGTCCGCCCGGGTGGCCTCGTTTCTGCGGATCAACGGCGACCTCCGGCGGCAGAACGCGGCGACGATTGCGGAGCAGGCCAAGAAGACCGCGAAAGAGATGCGCTGGAAGGACGCCTTCCAGCCGCTCGGCAACGCCTCGGTCGAGGCCGCCTTTGCCGACAACCGCACCTACATCCACGACGGACAGGAAATCGATCGCCAGGTCCACCTCGGCTTCGACCTCGCCGTCACCCAGCGCATTCCCGTCCTTGCCGCCAACACCGGCGTTGTTGTCTACGCCGCTGACCTCGGCATCTACGGCAACTGCGTCATCGTCGATCACGGCCTAGGCGTGCAGTCGCTCTATGCGCACCTGTCGTCAATCGAGGTGAAGGAGGGCGACCGCGTCGAAAAGGGGCACGTGCTCGGACGCAGCGGGATGACCGGGCTGGCGGGCGGCGATCACCTTCACTTCACGATGCTGGTCAACGGCGAGGCGGTCAACCCGGTTGAATGGTGGGACCCGAAATGGATGCAGGACCGCGTGCTCCGGAAGATTGCCGAGGCCGGCGGAAGCCGCGTGCCATAATTGATCGTTTGGAGACAGCTTGATGAGACGAGGCATTCATACTGGACTGCTGATCGCGGCGGTCATCGTGTCGGCGTGCGGCGGCAATCCCGAAAACGCGGCGCCGGCCACGCCAGCCCCGACGGTCAGCCCGGTCGACGCCGCGACGGCCGGCAATGTCGCAGGCAAGATCACGTTTGAAGGCGCGCCGCCCAAGCCTGGGGTCGTGCGCATGGACTCCGACCCGAATTGTGTCCAGTCTGGTGTAACGTCGACCGACGAAACGCTGGTGGTTGGCGGCGACGGCGCGCTGCGGAACGTGTTCGTGTACGTGAAGGACGGCCTCGGGAATCTCCGCTTCCCCGTCCCGGCACAGCCCCTCGTGCTCGATCAGAAGGGCTGCCATTACGTGCCGCATGTCCTCGGCGTGCAGGTCGGACAGAGCGTGGAGATTCTCAACAGCGACAACACGCTTCACAACGTCCACGCGGTCCCCAAGGCGAACCAGGAATTCAACATGGGGCAGCCGCTGCCCGGGATCAAGCACACGCACCAGTTCAGCACCCGCGAGGTGATGGTGCCCTTCAAGTGCGACGTCCACCCCTGGATGCAGGCCTGGGTCGGCGTCCTGGATCATCCCTACTTCGCGGTGACTGGCGCCGACGGCTCGTTCAGCCTCAACGGCCTGCCGCCCGGGACCTACACCATCGAGGCCTGGCACGAGTCGCTGGGCACGCAGACGCAGAGCGTGACCATCGGCGAGAAGGAATCGAAGGACATCCAGTTCTCGTTCAAGGCCTGAACCACCCCCGGGGGATATGCTGCTCCACCTCTTTGCCCTGCTCGTCGCGGCGTCCACCGCCCTGCTGATTTTTGCGGGCGGTCTCGTCACAAGTACGGGTTCGGGTCTCTCAGTGCCTGACTGGCCAACCACCTACGGGTGGTTCATGCTCACCTTCCCGCTCGAGAAGATGGTGGGCGGGATCTTCTACGAGCACAGCCACCGCCTGATCGCCAGCGGCGTCGGCGCTCTCATCGTCGTCCTCGCTGCCTGGCTCTGGAAAGCCGAGCCACGCGCGTGGGTGCGTCGGCTGGGCTACGTCGCCCTGGCGGCCGTGATCACCCAGGGCATTCTCGGCGGCATCACCGTGCTGTGGTTTCTCCCCGACGCGGTTTCGATCGCACACGCCGGGCTGGCGCAGCTCGTGTTCTGTCTCACGGTGTCGATGGCGCTATTCACGTCGCCCGGCTGGAAGCGCGCCTACGCGCACCGCAACGGAGCGCGCCGCAGCGTTCTCGATGACGCTGTTCTCCGCGGAGTCGCCGCCGTGACGACGGCCGCCATCTACATCCAGATCATCGTCGGCGCGACGATGAGGCACACGGGCGCAGGCCTGGCGATTCCCGACTTTCCCTGGGCCTTCGGGCGGCTGATCCCGCCGGTGTGGAACGGCGCTGTCGCGATCCACTTTGCGCACCGGGTGGGTGCGCTGGCCGTGACCGCGCTCGTGATCGCCACGGTGGGCCATGTGCTCTATCACCACCGATCCCGAGGGGAACTGATACGGCCCTCGTTGCTGCTATCACTGCTGGTGGCGGTCCAAATCACCCTCGGGGCGCTGACGGTGTTGACCGGCAAGCACTACGTCATCAACTCGCTGCACGTCGTGACCGGCGCGATGGTCCTCGGCACATCGCTGGTTTTGACGCTCCGCACGTACCGGCCGCGGCTTTCCGACGCCGGGTCCGCTTCGCGGAACCCGGCCTACGTACCGGCGTATGGCGAGGGCAGGGCAGGTTCCGCGCAGCGGACCCGCCACAGCGAGGCAAGCGCATGAAGCCCGCGGCCCACGCGGCAGTCGCGGACGGCTGGAACGCCGAGGCGGTGGCGTCGCACCGCCTGGCGGATTTCATCACGCTCGCCAAGCCGCGACTCAATCTGCTCGTCCTCATCACGACGGCGGCCGGTTTGTACCTGGCGTCACCAGTGGGCGTTCCGTCCTCGGTCCTGCTGCACACGCTGATCGGCACCGCACTGATTGCCGGCGGCGCGGCGGCGCTGAACCAGGTCTGGGAACGGCACACCGATGCGTTGATGAGGCGCACGCAGGGGCGGCCGGTCGCGAGCGGACGGCTTCGGTCGCCGGAAGGCTGGGGGTTCGGCCTCGCGCTGTCGACGGCGGGCCTCGTGGAGCTGGCCCTCGGTGTCAACGTGATCTCCGCGGCCGTCGCCGGGTTCACGCTTGGCAGCTACGTGCTGGTGTATACGCCCCTCAAGCGCCGCACTTCGCTCGCGACGCTGGTGGGCGGCGTCCCGGGCGCGCTGCCGATCGTCATCGGCTGGGTGGCCGCAACCGGCACGCTCACACTCCCTGCGTTTGTCCTCTTCGGGATCGTCTTCTTCTGGCAGATGCCGCATTTCCTGGCGATCGCCTGGCTGTATCGCGACGACTACGCCGCAGCCGGCATCCCGCTCCTCCCCGTGCTCGAGCCCGACGGCCGACGCACCGGCCGGCAGGCGCTGCTCTACAGCGCCGCGCTCTGGCCCCTCAGCCTGATGCCGCCGCTCGTCGGCCTCGGCGGGGGGGCATACACCGTCATCGCGACCGTGCTGGGCTTCACGCTCATCGCCTTGAGCGCCCGCTTCGCCCGCGACCGCTCGACCGCGGCCGCCCGCCGCCTGTTCATCTTTTCGATCGTGTACCTGCCGCTGCTTCTAGGAGCGCTCGTCGCCGACCGACTCTTACATTGATGATTGGTGATTTGTGATTGAAGAATCCTCAATCGCAAAATCACCAACCACAAATCGCAAACCACAATGACCCTCTCGGACTTGCCGGCGCTCAACGCGACGCTCAACGGCACTTCGGCCATTCTTCTGACGGCGGGATACGCCGCCATTCGCCGCGGGCGGCCCGATCTCCACAAGCGCTGCATGCTGGCCGCGCTGACGACGTCGGCGCTCTTCCTCGTCAGCTACGTCGTTTATCACCTGAACGTGGGGTCCCGTCCGTTTGCCGGCCAGGGGGCGATCCGTGCGGTCTACTTCGCCATCCTCATCACGCATGTCATACTGGCGGCGGCCATCCTGCCACTCGCGCTCACGACCGCTGCGCGCGGTTTGCTCAGCCAATATGATCGACACGTCCGGATTGCCAGGTGGACGCTGCCCCTCTGGCTGTATGTCTCGGTCACCGGCGTTGTCATCTATCTGATGCTGTATCAGCTGTACCTGATCCCGATGCCGCCGCAGGCGCCAGCGTTCCCTACCCCCGTTCCCATGACGATCAGCCCCGGCATGTTTGCCGCGTACGGGGCGCTCGTCGCCGCCGCGGTGCTGATCGTCCTGTACCTGTACCGCGGGCGCGCGTTCGTCGTGTACTGGATTGGCAGCTGGCTGCTCGTCGCGGGATCGATGGTCCTGCTGGCGCGCGGTTATGACGACATCCGGCTCGCGAGCGTCGTGCTCGGGCTCGCGCAACTGCTCGGCGTGTGGTCCGCGGGCCTCATGCTGCTTGCGGCCGAAGCCTTCCCGGACGATCCGTTGCGGTGGACACGGCCGCTCAAGGTGGCCGCGGTGACGGCCGTCTGGTTTCTCGCCGGCCCGTTCATCGTCCCGTTGGGAGTACTGCTGTCGACCGGTCCCGGTCTCGCCGCCATCCTGTTTGGCTGGGCCGCGATTCGCTATTTCCGCCTCGGCCGGCGCACACGCCACGCCGGCGCCTACGTAATCTGCGGCGGCATGGTCATGAGCTGCGCGACCAGCGTCGCAGCGGCCGGCCTCGTCTTCGACGTGGCCTGGACCCCCGAGGAGCTGAATCGCATCCTGACCTTCAACATCATCGTCAGCATGTTCGTCGCGCTCGGCATGCAGCTGCTGGTGTTCGAGGACATGACTGATGAGCTTCGGCGCACGAACCGCGAGCTCGCCTTTGCCAACCGCGAAGTCAAGAACCTCGCCATCACCGACCCTCTCACCGGCTGCCACAACCGGCGGTTCTTCGAAGAGATCGAGCGGCGCGAAATCCAGCGCCATCGGCGGTACGGCGCGCCGCTGTCGATCGTGTTCACCGACGTGAATCACTTCAAGCGCTTCAATGACACGATGGGCCATGAGATGGGGGACCGTATTCTGACGACCATCGGCGCCTTCCTGCGGCGCCAGGTCCGCGAATCGGACTACGTCATCCGATGGGGCGGCGACGAATTCCTGCTGCTTCTCACCTGCAACTACGGCGAGGCGCAGCACAAGGCGGCTGAATTAAAGGTGGCATTTGAACGGGAGCGCGTCGCCGGGTCGCTGCCTGACGGGCTTGGTTTGAGCATTGGCGTCGCGTCGGCACCGGTCGACGCCGACAGCCTGGCCCAGACGATTCGCGAAGCCGACGGCCGCATGTATCAGGACAAGATGGCGGACCGGTCGGCGGCTCGATCCGTGCAATAAAATACAGATCGAGCATGCCGCGCCCAGCGTCCGCAGCCACGCGCAAGTGGCGAGCTACGTTCATCACCACGCTCGTCGTGATGGCGGTCGCAGGTTCCGCCCTCGCCGGCTGGTGGTACGCGCGCGAATCCACTCCGGTCCGCGGACCGATCGTCCTGATTTCGGTTGACGGCCTTCGTCCGACGCGCCTGCCCGTGTACAGCGACACGGCCGCTGCTCCCTCGGCAACGCCATCGATTGACGCGCTTGCTGCCGACGCCGTCGTCTTCGATCGCGCGTATACACATTCACCGCTGACGCTGCCGGCCCACGCGTCGCTCCTGGCGGGGCAGCTGCCGTTCGAACATGGCGTGCGCGACGAAGCGGGCTTTGCGCTCAAAGACGATGCGAGGTCGATGGCGGAGCTGCTGCGGAACCGCGGGTTCGACACCGGGGCCGCCGTCTCCTCGTTCCTTCTGCGGCCCGAATCCGGAGTCGCGCAGGGATTCTCGTTCTTCGACGCCGAGTTGCCCGATCGGCCCGATGCCGTCGTCCCAGCCGTCGAGCGCGACGGCGCGGACACCACCGACGCGGCGGCGCGATGGGTGCGCTCGCGGCGCGGGCGGCGGTTCTTCCTCTTCGTGCAGGTCAACGAACGCAGCGCCGAACCTGCCGTGACCCAGCTGGTCACCGAGCTCAAGGAACTCGGCCTCTACGACGAGGCCACCATCGTGCTCACCGCGGACCGTGGCGACGTGGACGCCGGCGCGGCGCTCGACGATGCGTCGCTGCGCGTGCCGCTGCTGGTCAAGCAGCCGGATGGTGAAGGGGCGGGCCGCCGGGTTACCGTCCCGGTGCAGCACATCGATATCCTGCCGACGGTACTCGACCTTATTCGCGCGCCGATCCCCTCCGACCTCCGCGGCCGTTCGCTGCGCGCGGTCCTCGAGGGCGAGTCGGGCGAGGTGCCGGATCGGCCGATCTACGCCGAATCCCTGGCGGAACACTTCCGCTTTGGCGGTCCGGCAAAGTTTGCCGTGGCGAGCTCCGACCACCTCTTTGTCCGCGGGGGACGCGAGGAGCTGATCGATCTGGCGCGCGGCGACGTCATCACGCCTCAGCCCGAGGATCCCGAAGCGACCCGCCTGCGCGCCGAGCTCGACCGTCTGATTGAAGGGCGGCCGGTCGAGCCGCCGGCCGAGATCGCGCCGGCCGACGAAGACCATTACGCAGCGCTCGGTTATCTCGGCACGGTCCCCATGGTTGCGCCCGACTCGCTGCCGCTGGATCCAGAGGAGGAAGCACGGGTCCTGGAGACGCATCGCGAGGCGGCGATGCTCGCCGGCCAGAAGAAGTACGTGGCTGCGATCGATCACCTTCGCCGCATTGCGCGCGCGCATCCGCAGATGACGGTAGTCCCCTACCAGCTCGGCGTGCTTCTGTTGCGGACGGGACGACTGGCGGAGGCTGAAGCCTCATTCCGCGCGGCTGCGCTGGTCGAACCGGATAATCCGTATATCCCGGCGGCGCTGGCCGGCGTCTTGGTACGGGCCGGGAGAGTGGACGAAGCGCGCGACCGCGCCGCACTTGGCGTGGCGCTGGCCGAGCATCGTGATGCGCGTGCACGCGCCGCGGCGTACGAAGCGGCCGCGCGGGTCGCGCTCGCGGAGAACCAACCGGAGCAGGCCGACCTGTTCGCCGAGGCCGCTCAACGCGAAGATCCCGCAGTGCCCATGACCCCATTCGTCCGCGGCCGCATCCTGCACGCGGAGGGGCGATACGAGGAGTCGCTGGCCGCATTCGAGGAGGCCGCGGCGGTCGCCACGCAGCATCAGCGACCTTTGAGGGAGCTGCACTGGTACCTTGGCGACACGCTCGCACGGCTCGAACGGCATCCCGAGGCCGAAGTGCAGTTCCGCGAGGAAATGCGGGACTTTCCGCGTAGTATCCGGGCATACTCGAGCCTCGCCATGCTGTATCGCGCGTCCAACCGGCAGGCCGGCCTCGAAGAGACACTCGACGCGCTCATCGAAGCCGCCCCGACACCTGAGGGCTACGACACGGCGGCCCGCCTCTGGGCGATCGCCGGCGAACCCGAGCGCGCCGCCACGCTCCGGGCCGACGCCCGTAGGCGCTTCCGCGGCGACCCCTCCCTGACCCTCTTCCAGCGCCCGCGCTGACCGTCCCGTGGATCCACGCCCGCCCGGACCGCGTGGCGTCCCGTTGCTCGGCATGCTGCCCGCCGTGCGGAAGAACCCGACGTCGGTGTTCCTCGATGCCGCGCGCCGGTACGGCGAGGTGAGCTACTTCAAGATCGGCCCGCGGCACGGTTTCCTGGTGACCAATCCCGCCGATATCAGGCATGTGCTTCAGGACAACGCCCGCAACTATCGCAAGAGTCCGCTGTACGACAAGCTTCGCGTGTTGCTCGGCAACGGACTGCTGACGAGCGAGGGGGACTTCTGGCTGCGCCAGCGGCGGATCGCGCAGCCGGCCTTTCATCGCCAGCGGATCGCCGCGCTCGCGGGCGTCATGGCCGCCGCCGCGCGGGAGGCGGCGGCGCACTGGGAAGCGGTCGCGTCAGCCGGACGGCCGGTGGACGTCGACGAAGAAATGATGCGCCTCACGCGCACCGTCGTCCTGCGGACGCTGCTCGGCGCCGACCTCGGCCCGTTCTCCGACACCGTCGACGATGCCTGGAGAGTGCTCAACGAGCATATCGCCGAGAGCTTCTGGTCCCTGGGATTGACCGACTGGTGGCCGTCGGCCAGGAAACGTCGATCCCAGGCGGCGCGGGCCGTACTGCGCGGAGCGGTCGACCACGTCATCGCCGAACGCCGGCGGAACCCCTCTGACGGCGCCGATCTTCTGTCGATGCTGATGACGGCGCGCGACGAAGATACGGGCGAGGCGATGACCGACGAGCAGCTGCGCGTCGAGGTCACCACGTTTCTGCTGGCGGGACAGGAGACGACGTCGCTGGCGCTGACGTGGATCTGGTATCTGCTGTCGCAGCACCCGGTCGCGCAGCGGCGTCTCGAGGACGAGGTTGACGCGGCGCTCGACGGCCGGCCTCCCGAGTACAACGACCTGGTGAACCTCCCGTACGTGCGCATGGTGATTGACGAGGCGATGCGTCTCTACCCGCCGGCGTGGGGCTTCTCACGACAAGCGATCGGCGACGACCACATCGGCGGCTTTCGTCTGCCGCGCGGATTCCTGGTGTTCGTCGTTCCATACGTCCTCCACCGCCTGCCGGCGTTCTGGAACAATCCGGACGTCTTCGATCCCGAGCGCTTCACGCCCGAACGCGGCGCCGATCGACCGAAGTTCGTGTATCTGCCGTTTGGCGCCGGCCCGCGGCAGTGCATCGGCAACCAGTTCGCGTTGATCGAAGCGCACCTCGTCGTCGCGACGCTGGCGCAGCGATACCGGCTGCATCTCGTCCCTGGCCACCGGGTCGAACCCTGGCCGCTCATTACGCTGCGTCCCCGATTCGGAATGCCGATGATCGTCGAACGGCGGTCGGTGCGATCCGGGACGGGTTCGTGGGTGCAAACGCACTGACGCGCGTCGGTGCGAGGCCGACGGGAAGTCGGTGCGAGGCGAGGCGAGGCGCGACGCTTGGCGGCATGAGACGTATGGATGACGAATTCGTGGTGACGTGCCCGTATTGCGGCGAGGAGGGCGTGATCTACGTGGAGCCGGACGTCAGCGGGAGTTTCGTCCAGGACTGCGAGGTGTGCTGCAATCCCTGGCGCGTGCGCGTCGTTCGGGAAGGCAACCATCGCTTCGTCGACCTGAGCCGCGCCGACGGCTCCGAGTAAACGAGTTGATCAATGGCCGAGTTGACCGCGGTTCCGTTGTTGATCGAATTCGCGGCTGGGACACGTCTCGTCCGCCAGCCCGACCTCCCTCAAGGGCTGCCAATCGTTCGGAACGGTCCGCCTGGCACCTTCGTGACCTTCCCCGACGGCCTTCACGTGTCGCTGCCGACTGATCAGATCGTGTGGTCGGATGACAGCGGGGCGGGCGCATGCGTCGGCTTCGGCGGCATGCAGTTCGACCGCAGAGACGGCGAACGGCTGATCTTCCATCGAGTCCGCGAGATGCATCCGGAGGAGGCGCTGTCTCCCGCCCGCAGCCGGATCATGGTGCTCGACGTGAAATGGGTATCGTCCATTTCAATCGACGGACATCGCGTTAACATGTTGCCACGATGAACCCATCCGAGTGCATTCTCTTCAGCGGCGGCGCGCCGGGCGCCGAAGCACAGTTCGGTGCCTGCGCCGAGCGCCACGGTGTCGAGGAAGTCAACTTCACCTTCGAGGGTCACCGGATCGATCGACATCGTGGCGTCCGGGTGCTCAACCACGAGGAACTGCTTGCCGGCGACGTGAGTCTTGAATACGTCTCGCGCCTGATGCATCGCCGATACGCCGAGGGACCGACCATCCGCAAAGTGCTCCAGACGCTCTGGTACCAGGTGAACAACGGCCAGGAGATCTACGTCATCGGCGCGATCAACGAGGACGACACGGTCCGCGGCGGTACCGGCTGGGGCGCCGAGTTCGCCAAACTCTGCAACAAGCCGCTCTACACGTTCGACCAGGGGCGCGATGCCTGGTTTCGGTGGACCGGCTCGGCGTGGACGCCTGCCGGTGGCGAGGCCGCGCCGCGCATCACCCACCCGCACTTCACCGGAACCGGCACCAGGACCCTGGCCGAGAACAGCAAGCGCGCGATCGAAGATCTCTTCAAACGATCGTTTACCTAGGACGGCTTCGCCCACGTCATCCCGAGATGGGCAATCGCGGAAACGCCAGGACCGTCTATTCAACCGGCGCCGGCCGCATCTGCCCGACATGCGGATGGCCGGAGCACAACTGCCAGTGCAGCAGCAATCGCGAGGAGCCTGTTCCCGCAAAGCTGGTGGCCAAGCTGCGGCTGGAAAAAAAATCGCGCGGCGGCAAAACCGTCACCGTTGTCGACGGGCTCCCGCGGAATAACGCGTTCCTCAAGGACCTCAGCCAGGAACTGAAACGCGCCTGCGGCACCGGCGGTTCGGTGTTCGAGACCGGTGTCGAGGTCCAGGGCGACATGCGCGAACGCGTGCGCGAACTGCTGCTCAAGAAGGGGTTCACCGTCAAAGGCGGGTAGCGTCGCGCACCGCGTCGGTGCAACACGAGCTTCGCCTGTCCGTGCGAGGCGGAAGAGATGTCGGTGCGAAGCGTCTAACGCTCGTCGGTGCGAGACCGACGAGAAGTCCCGTCGCACCCGACCCGCGTCCTATTTCTTGACCGGTTTCTTGACCAGTCTGGGCGGCTGACGATCCTCCTTTCGCGTTCCGATTGCCGGCACAAAGGCATCGTCCGGCATTTCTCGGGCGAGACCGCCGGCGACATCGCGCGCTTCACGGGCTCTGCGCCTTCCTGCGATGAGTGCCTGCTTATGCGAGTCGCTCAGGACGCGTCTGGCCTTGACGTGCCGTGGCAGCACGGCAGCCGCGATGTCCTCGGCCGGGACATCGGCCGCGGCTGGACGCACCGCCGCGGCTTGGGTCCCCCCGGCGCCGAGCGCCGCGATCGCCCTGTCAACCGCGGCGAGCTGATCCAGTAATTCGCGGCGTTGCTCTTCGAGCATACGCACGATGTGCTTCAACGTGGTCAAGGGTACCTCCTGGTGCGGAAGCGTGCGGGATCGGGATTCGAGGGATCATAGACACAGTCTTCGGCGAAGAGAGGATCATTCAGGATGGATAAAGCCCCGGTCGCTCGACCCGGCCGCAACGAACCCTGTCGATGCGGTTCAGGTCGCAAATACAAACAGTGTTGTCTCGACAAGGACGAGGCGGAGGCCCGCGTCGCTCGCGCCAAGGCCGTTGCCGAGGCGCCGGAGTCTTCCTCCGATGCCGCCCCGGCGTCTCCGCGGGCACCGAAACATACGACACAGCAGCCCTGGAAGGCGTCACCCACGCGCGGTGCTCACCAGCGCGTGCGGACGCCTCGCAAGGTTGGAGGCACCTGAGATCCGAATCGATGATCCTTGACGACCGTGACATCGAAGAGCGCTTCGTTCGCGCGTCCGGACCTGGCGGTCAGAACGTCAACAAGGTCGCGACGGCGGTTGAGCTGCGCTTCAATGTTCGGGGATCGTCCCTGTCGCCCGAGGTGAAGGAACGATTGATCTCCATCGCCGGCGAGCGGATGACGTCGAACGGTGTGCTGCTCATCGACAGCCGGACCCATCGAACGCAGGCGCAGAATCGGGTCGCCGCGCGCGAGCGGCTGATCGCGCTGATACAAAAGGCAATGATCCGGCCGCGCGCACGCCGGCCGACGAAACCGCGGAAAGGTGCCCGGGAGTCGCGCCTCTCGTCAAAGAAGTTGCGCGGCACTGTCAAGCACCTGAGGGGACGCGCCGGAGTTGACGACGATTAGCGGGTCGTCACGGCCTGACGCTCGTCGCACGCTCACTGCGTCCGGGTTGGGTGCGCGGCAATGACGACGAGCCCGACTCCTGCCCAGAACAGGCTTCTGACCTTCCGCACCACCGCCAGTGAGACGCCGGCTGTCGGGTTCAGCGACAGGATCGGGGCCAGCGCGCCGGTGAGCGCCTCGTCCACGCCGATGCGGAACGGGACGAACTTGAAGGCGACGATGATGATACGGTTGACCGACTCGAACACCACCGCCTGCCCCAATGTCGGGCGAAGGCCTGCCGCGCCGAAGCCGGGCGAAGGCGGGTCGCCAAGGAGCCATCGCAGCGTCAGGAACACCTCGATGACCGCCAGCACGTGAAACGCGGCGTCGAGTGCGAACGCCTGCCAGAGCCGGCCGGGGTGTTCGGCCGCGAAGCCGGCAACGGCCTGGCGCGCGGCGGCGGCCCGCTCCCGCCACGGCGCGCGGGCGCCGCGCCGCTCGTCCCAGGTGCCGCGCATCAGCCGCCACGCGACGCCCGCCCCGGACGCGAGCGCCGCAAGCGCCGCAACGAGCGACCATCGCCATTCCTGGCTCAATGGGACCGTGACCAGGAGCACGACGAACCCGACGGCCACCATCGCCACGACCGACAGGGCATAGAGCAGGTTCTCGACCGCCAGCGACGCAATCGAGTCGCGCGTCGCCAGGTGATGCCGGGTCAGAAATACCTTGGTCGGTTCGCTCGCGAGGATGCCGAACGGTGTGATGGTGCCGGCGGTGTCGCCGGCAAGGAAGGCGCTGAAGGCGCGGCCGTACGTCAGTCGCGCGCCGGGCGCCATGCACAGCCGCCACGCGGCCGCCCGGAGCGCGAGCCGGAGCCCGGCCAGCGCGAGGATGACCAGGAGACCCCAGCCGACGCGCTGGATGCCGTCGAGAATGTCAGCGGGACCGGTTCGCCAGACGACCCAGGCGAAGAGCGCCGCGCCGCCGAGCGTGCAGGCGGCGGCGAGCAGCCGCGCCGGAACCCGGCGGCCGCTCGTCACACGTGCCGGCGGGTTTCCACCTGCTTCAGGGTGTCTTCGATCAGCCCCTCGTGGTCTTCCTTCGACACCTGACGCTTGAGGATCTTCGAGGCGATGGCGACCGAGAGCTCGACCGCCTCGTTGCGGATTTGCTGGACGGCGCGCGCCGTCTCCATCTGGATCTGCTTCTCGGCGTTCTTGACGATCGCCGCCGCCTCCGCGCGCGACTTCTGCTTCAGCTCCTCGCGCAGGGCCTCGGCGTCAGACCGGCTGCGCGAGATGATCGACTCGGCCTCGACGCGCGCCTGCCGCATCATCTCGGCAGACTCACGCTGCAGCCGCTCGAGCTCCTGGCGCGCCTTCTGGGCGTCCTCGAGCGACCTGGCAATGGTCGCGCGCCGACGCTCCAGCGCCTCGAGCAGCGGCCGCCAGGCGAACTTCGCCAGCAGCGCGACCAGCACGAGGAAGGTCAGGATCGTCCAGATGAACAGCCCGGGGTCGGGCTGGACCAGCGGGTTATCCATGACTTACCTCAGGAGCACGATCAGCAGACAGAACACCTCGGCAAGAATCGCGACGCCTTCGAGCAGGAAGAGCGGCAGGTTCACCGCGCCCGTGATCTGGGCGACCGCGCTCGGCTGACGCGCAATCCCCTCGGCCAGCCCCTGGGCCAGCTTCCCGATTCCCAGACCCGCGCCGATGACGGCCAGACCAAGGCCGATCCCGGCACCCATGTAGTGCAAGGAAATTCCATTCCGTCTCCTCCGTATCGTACGTACGCTTCGTCCGTACCGTCTTAGTGGTGCGCGTGTATGGCCATGCCGATGAACACGGCCGTCAAGAGCGTGAATACGTAAGCCTGGACCAGGATCACGATGATCTCGAGCGCCGAGATGCCGACCGCGAGCGGCACCGAGAACGCCAGGCCAATCCCCATCCCGACCATCTGACCGGCCATCTCCGTGAAGATGAACACGAACGACAGGATCGCGAGGATGGCGATGTGGCCGCCCGTCATGTTCGCCGCAAGTCGCATCGTCAGCGCGAACGGCCGCACCAGCATGCCGAGGATCTCGATCGGAATCAGCGCCACCGCGAGCGCGGGCGAGACGCCGTGCGGCACCAGGTTCTTCCAGTGCCCGACCACGCCGTGCGCCTTCGAGCCGGCGACGATGATGGCGAAGAAACTGACCATGGCGAGCGCGGCCGTGACGTTGAAGTTGGAGGTCGCGGTGGAGCCGCCGTGCAGCACCATGCCGAGGAAGGACGTCCTCGCTGAAGTGGAACACGTAGTGGTTCAGCAGCCCGAGCACCTCGAACACCGGGATCATGCCGATCGCGTTCGCACTCAGGATGAAGACGAACAGCGTCAGCAGCAGCGGCGTCCACGCGTTGGTCCACTTGCCGCCGACGCTTGGCGACACGACCGTGTCGCGGATGAACTCCACCACCGATTCGAGCGCGTTCATGAAGCCGGTGGGCACGAGCCGGTCCTGCCGCAGGTAGCGGCGCACGGTCAGCGGTGACGACCAGGAAGACCGATCGCCGCCACCACCCACAGCATGAACACGTGCTTGGTGACCGAGAAGTCGATGCCGCCGATGGTCGGCAGGTGAATCAGCGGGTGATCGAGGCCGCTGTTGGCGACGTGCTCGATGATCACCTCGCCGGCATTGAACCCTTCGGCGGCGGCTTCAGCCGCGTGCTCGGTTGCCTGTGCTTCGATCTGCATCACCGCCTTAAGCGTTGCCCCCGAACAGACGCTGCAGGCAGAGCGCCTCGAACAGGTGCAGCGCAATGAAATATGCCGTAAAGCTGATGACGAACGGCAGCGGCCGCAACGACAGCACGCCGAGCATCACCGTGACGTAGGCGCCGAAGAACACCAGCTTGCCGCCGAACGCGGCCACCATCAGCGGCGTCAGCTGTTCCGGACGCGCGCGCGTAAGTGCGGGTCACCAGCACCCACGTGGCCACGCGCCCCCGCGAGCGGCGCGATCATCCCGAACAGCAGCTCGACGTCGCTTTCGATTCCCGGCACCGCCGCAATCGCGAGCCACGACCCGATCGCCGCGCCGACCATCCACCACGCCGGCTTCATTTGCGCCAGATCGTCTTGGCCAGCTCGTAGAAGCCGACGATCAGCCCCAGGACCAGCCCGCCGAACAGGAACCAGGGCGAGGTGCCCTGCCACTCGTCCAGGGCGTAGCCGATACCGCCCAGCAGCACGATCGCGCCGATCAGGGTGTAACTGACCGTCGCCGCCGGTCCCGACCTGCTAATCGTTGTCTGCAGCGACTTCAGGCTGCCGGACGGGACGAGTTCGCGGGGAGTGCCTTCACGCCGGTCTTTCCGGGGCCCAAACAAACAACCAATCGTAGCAGACGCACATTGACAGTGGCAACGCGCCGGAGGCTATACTCGGCTTCAGCAAGACCATGCGCGCCGCATTTTCGCCCCGTCTGGCGCTGATGTCCGCTCTCTCGACCCTGCTCGCACTGGCGGCCGGCGTCGGCCCGTCGATCCATGCGCAGGCAGGCGCACGCGAGCGCACGCTCTTTGTCAGCGCGGTCGATTCGCGCGGCGAGCCGGTCGAGGGGCTTGGCCCGACTGATTTCGTCATCACCGAGGATGGGCGGCGCCGCGAAGTCCTGCGCGTCTCGAAGGCGATCGAGCCGATCGACATCGCCGTGCTGGTCGACAACAGCGCCGCGGCCGAGCGCGCCATCCCGTCGCTGCGCGACGGCCTGAAGGCCTTCATCGGCGCGCTGGCCGGCGACAATCAGCTGGCGATTATCGGACTGGCCGACCGGCCAACGATCCTCGTGGACTACACCTCCAACCGGGCGCGGCTCGAGGAAGGCGGCCGGGCGGATCTTCTCGATGTCGTCGAGCGGGATGACCCTGCTCGACGCCATTACCGAAACCTCCGCCGGGCTGCGGCGGCGCGAGGCGACCCGCGCGGTCATCGTCCCGGTCATCACCAACGGCGTGGAATTCACCAACCGCTACGCGCGCGACGTCATCAGGTCCATGCGCGACGCCGGCGTCGCCCTGAATGCCATCGTCATCGGCGTGCTCGACTTCGACACGACCGAAGAGCGCGAGCGCGGGCTGGTCATGGACGACGGCACAGAGCAGACCGGGGGCGAGCACGTGACGCTGCTCACGGAGATGGCGGTCGAGCAGGCGCTGGCCAGGCTGGCGCGGCAGCTCTCGTCGCAGTACAAGGTGGTGTACGGGCGGCCGGAATCGCTGATTCCGCCGGAAGAAACCGAAGTCGCGTCCGGCCGCGCGGGAGTCACCATGCGGGGTACGCCGGCGCGCGGACAGAGTGGAGCCTGATGTGAACCGGTTGTTCCTTGCTGCCGTCTGTATCCTCGCCTCCCTGGTGATCGTGCCCGCGCATACACAGGGACAGCGCCCGTCGTTCCGGACGACGATCGACATCGTGTCGCTCAACGTGACGGTGATCGACGGCGCGAACCACTACATCATCGACCTCGATCAGCCCGATTTCTCTGTCTTCGAGGACGGCGTCAAGCAGGACCTCGTCTTCTTCACGCGCCGGCCCCAGCCGATCGCGCTGTCGCTGCTCCTCGACAGCAGCGCGAGCATGGAGGACAAGCTCGACACGTTGCAGGTGGCCGCCATCAATTTCGTGAAGCGGCTCAAGGCCAACGACATCGCGCAGGTGATCGACTTCGACAGCCGGGTGTCGATCCGGCAGGCGTTCACCTCGAACCAGGGCGACCTCGAGGGCGCAATCCACCAGGCCGTCTCCGGCGGATCGACCTCGCTGCACAACGCGATCTACATCTCGCTCAAGGAACTCGGCAAGATCAAGGCGCAGAGCGACGAAGACGTCCGCCGCCAGGCGCTGATCGTCTTCTCGGACGGCGAGGACACGTCGAGCCTGGTCTCGTTCGAGGAAGTCCTCGACCTGGCCAAGCGGTCCGAGACCTCGATCTACACGATCGCGCTGCGCGGCACCGAGACCAACACGCGCGGTTTCCGCGAAGCGGAGTTCATCATGCGCCAGCTGGCGCAGGAAACCGGCGGCCGCTCGTTCTTCCCGGCGAAGATTGAAGACCTCAACGGCGTGTATACCCAGATCGCCGACGAACTCGCGAGCCAGTACACGCTTCGGGTACACCTCGAAGAATCCGCGCAACGACGGCGCCTTCCGCCGTGTCGTCGTGCAAGTCGCGCGGCCAGGCGTGACCCCGCGAACCAAGCGGGGATACTACGCCCCAACAACCCGTTGAACCTCCTCCCCCTGGTCCTCTACGGCGCCGCGGGGGTCGCCTACGCCCTCCATTTCGCGCGCCGCAGCTCCCGGGCCGGCCGCATCGCGACCACGCTCCTGATCCTCGCCGCGCTCGGCCACACCTTCGTCATCGGCATGCAGACGATGGAGGTGGGGCATGTGCCGTTTGCCAATCCGTCGCGCGCCATCTCGACCTTCGTCTGGCTGCTGGCCCTCTCGTACCTGTATCTCGAAATCACCACCGACGAGCGCGCGATGGGAGTGTTCATCATCCCGATCCTGATCGGCCTCCAGGCGGTTCCCGCGATGTCGCCGGGTGTAGAGGCGAGAGATCCGATCCTCAACAGCCCGTGGTTCTGGGTTCACGTGTCGTCGCTGTTGTTCGCCTACGCCAGCCTCGCGCTGGCGGCAGTGCTCGGCCTCACCTACATCGTCCAGTTCAAAGAGATTAAGAAGAAGCACCTCGGCTACTTCTATACGCGCCTGCCGTCGCTGCAGACGCTCGACGCCATGAACGCTCGCGCCATCACCGTCGGCTGGCTGTTTCTGACCATCGGCCTCGTCTCCGGCGCGGTGTGGGCGGCACAGGCACGCGCGGTCGTGCCCGACGACCCGAATCTGCAGGCGATGTCATCCCTGATCGACCCGAAGGTGCTGTTCGCGATCGTCGCGTGGGCGGTCTACTCGTTCGCGGTGCTGGCGCGACGGGCGATGGGATGGACCGGCCGCCGCACCGCGCGGTTGTCGGTCTTCGGCTTCGTCATCGTCCTGTTGAACTTCCTGCCGATCAGCTACTTCGTCACCACGAGCCATACCTTCTAGGGGAACAGAGCGCGTGCACCTGTTCCTCCTCGGCGTCAGTCATCGAACGGCCCCGGTCGATCTCCGCGAAAGGCTCGATTTCTCCAGCCGCGACCTCGGCGCCGCCGTCGAAGCGCTGGTGACGCGCTCGTCGGCTGCCGAATCGGTCGTCCTTTCCACCTGCAATCGCTCCGAGATCTACATCGCCAGCACCGACTCCGCGCGCGCGCGCGAAGAGGTGGTCGCCTTCCTCAGCGAGTATCACCAGCTGCCGCGCGACGCCTTCATGCCGCACCTGTTCGCGCACCGCGACATGGCGGCCGCGCATCACCTGTTCCGCGTGGCAGCGGGACTTGATTCGCTGGTCGTGGGCGAGCCGCAGATCCTCGGGCAGGTCAAGGATGCGTTCCAGGCCGCGGCCGCGCGCCACTGCACCGGGCCGCTGCTGAGCAAGACGTTCCACTGGGCGTTCGGCGTCGGCAAGCGGGTCCGCTCCGAGACCGCGCTCGGCGAAGGGGCCGTGTCCGTCAGCTTCGCCGCGGTCGCGCTCGCCCGGAAGATTTTCGGCCGCCTCGAGGGACGCCGCGTCCTGGTCGTCGGGGCCGGCGAGATCAGCGCGCTGACCGCGCAGCACCTGCGAAGCCAGGGTGTCGCCGAAGTCGTGATCACCAGCCGGACGGCCGCCCACGCCGACGCGTTAGCCGCGCAGGTCGGCGGCACCACGGTGCGCTGGGCGGATATGCGGCGCGCCATTGCCGATGCCGACATCGTGCTGACCGCCACCGGCTCGCAGCGTCCGATCATCAGCAGGGACGACATCCAGGCGGTGACCGGACGCCGGCGCCAGGAGCCGCTGTTCATCATCGACGTGGCGGTGCCGCGCGACGTCGACCCGGCCGTCAGCGACATCGAGCAGGTGTTCCTCTACAACGTCGACGACCTGCAGGGCATCGTGCAGGAGAACCTGGCGCGGCGCGGCGCCGAGATCGCGCGCGCCGAAGCGATTGTCGCGGAAGAAGTCTCGCGCTTCACGGTCTGGCAGCGTTCGCGCCGGGCGATTCCAACCGTCGTCGCTCTTCGCCAGCGGTTCGACGACATCCGCCGCGCCGAGCTCGAGCGGCTCGAGCCGCGGCTCTCGGGGCTGCCGGCGGACGCCCGCGCGCGCGTGGACGAAGTCACGCGCCTGATCATGGAAAAACTGCTGCTCGAGCCGACCGAGCAGCTCAAAGCGCTGCCCGACGAGGAAACACAGGCGACCTACACGGAAGCGGTGAACCGGCTGTTCCGGCTCGGCGACGGCGAGTCGGCCGGAGCCGCCGCCCCGGGCGACCCGCCTTCGCTCGAAGCTTCGGCGCGGCAGGCTGACCCCACCGATCGTCCGCGCGAGAAGTAGGGACCCGATGGCCACCTTGAAGCTGGGCACGCGCGGCAGCCAGCTCGCGCTGTTCCAGGCAAATACAGTGGCGGCCCTTCTCCTCTCCCGCGCCGGCGTGTCCTGCGAGATCGTCGTCATCAAGACATCCGGCGACAGGCTGGCGGAAGCGCCGCTGTCGGACGTCGGCGGCAAGCGCCTGTTCGTCAAGGAGATCGAAGACGCGCTGCTCGACGGCCGGATCGATCTGGCCGTGCACAGCAGCAAGGACATGCCCGCGGTCCTGCCGGAAGGCCTGGCACTGGGCGCGGTGCTGCCGCGCGCCGATGCACGCGACGCGCTGGTGCTGCCCGCGCCGGGTCCGCTTGGCGGAACCCGGCTTACCACCGACGTAGGGCGGGTTCCGCGAAGCGGACCCGCCATCCCGCTCGAGGAAATCGTGCGCCAACTTGGACATGCCCCGCGGATCGGGACGAGCAGTGTCCGCCGGACGGCGCAGTTGACGCGCCTTTTTCCTGGTGCGCGATTCGACCCGATTCGTGGCAATCTCGACACCCGCCTGCGAAAGGTGGATGCCGGCGAGTACGACGTGCTGGTGCTCGCCGCCGCCGGATTGAGCCGGTTGGGACACGACGACCGGATTTCGGCGACACTTCCACCCGGGACGTGCGTTCCGGCCCCCGGTCAGGGCATTATCGCGGTCGAAGTGCGAGGCAACGATGAGAAGACGGCAAGCGTGGTGAAAACGATCAACGACTCCGCGGCGGCAGCGGCGCTGACGGCCGAACGCGCGGTGGTGACGCGGCTGGGCGGCGGGTGCCAGATGCCGATTGGCGCCTACGCGGCAGAATCCGGCGGGGCACTCGTCCTGACCGCGATTGTGATCTCCGTCAACGGATCGAAAACGGTGCGCGCCGAGGCCCAGGGTCCGCTCGCGGACGCGGCCCTCCTCGGTGACCGCGTCGCCGAGGAACTGCTTGCGCGTGGCGCGGGGCAGATCCTGGCCGAAGTCGATCGAACGCGCGCGACCGTCGAGGGACTGCAGCCATGAGACGGTCACCGGTGTTTCTCATTGGCGCCGGCCCGGGCGATCCGGGGCTGATCACGGTCCTCGGATTCGAATACCTGCGGATCGCCGACGTGGTCGTCTACGACCACCTCATCTCCCGCAGGCTGCTGGCGCATGCCCGGCCGGGCGCCGAGCTCATCGACGTCGGCACGGCATCGCCGCAACCGATGGCGCAGGAAGCGATCAACTACCTCCTCGCCGAGAAGGCGCGCGAAGGCAAGACCGTCGCGCGGCTGAAGTGGGGCGATCCGTTCGTCTTCGATCGTGGCGGGGAAGAGGCGCTGTTCCTGCATGAGCAGGGCGTCCCCTTCGAGGTGATTCCAGGCGTGCCGGCGGCGATCGCGGCGCCGGCCTACGCAGGCGTGCCGGTGTCGTATCCCGGCGGCGGCGACACCATCACCCTGGTCCGCGGATACGAGGACCAGAGCCGCACCCCGCCCGAAATCAACTGGGGCGGTCTTGCGCAGCTTGGCGGAACGGTCGTGTGCTACGCCGGCCCGCAGCAGCTCCCCCGCGTGCTCGAGTCGCTCGTCTCGCACGGCTGGCCGGACGAAACCCAGGCGGTTGCCGTCTACAACGCGACAATGCCCGGCCAGGAGACGGTCTCAGGGACGATTGCCGAACTGCTCAAGGCGCTGCGCGAGACACCACGCCGCGCGCCGGCGACGCTGGTGGTCGGCCGCGTCGTCGGTCTGCGCCCGCACCTGCGGTGGTACGACGAGCGTCCGCTGTTCGGGCGCCGGGTGCTGGTGACCCGGCCGCGCGACCAGGCAGCCGAACTGGTTGAACGGCTGACGATGCTCGGCGCCGACGCCATCCAGGCGCCGCTGATTCGAATCGAACCGCCCACGGATTCCGGCCCGCTGCTCGCCGCCGCGGCCACGCCCGATGCGTTCGACTGGATCGTCTTCACGAGCGCGAATGCGGCGCAGGCGTTCATGGTCGCCGTCCGCGACACCGGCGGTGACGCGCGGTCGCTCAAGGGACCTCGCCTGTGCGCCGTCGGCACGGCGACGGCCGACAAGCTGCGCCAGTACGGCATCAAGGTGGACATGATTCCCGGCGAGTTCCGCGCCGAGGCGGTTGTGGCGACCATCACTGCCGCAGGTCCGGTCGAGGGTCAGCAGATCCTCGTTCCGCGCGCCGACATCGGGCGCGAGGTCCTGACCGCGCAGCTCCGAGAAGCCGGCGCCGTCGTCACCGACGTCATCGCCTACCGCACCGTGCTGGACGACGCGCCGCGCGAGCACGATCCGGACGTCTATCGCCTCCTGCTGGACGGCCGGATCGACGTCGTCACGTTCGCCAGTCCATCCGCGGTACGGAGCTTCGTCAAGATTTACGGCGCCGAGCCGGCGGCCGATCTGCTCAAGAACACCGTGGTGGCCGTGATTGGACCGGTCACAGCGGAGGCCGCGAAGCAGGCGGGCATTCCGGTCACGATTCAGCCCGCCACCTACACCGTCGCTGCGCTGGTTGACGGGATCGTCGAACATTACGCCGCCGCCGCTACGAGCTAGGAGGCAGTCCATCTCACTCGACGAGGCGCTCGGCCGTTATTGGGGTTACACGACCTTCAGGCCGCTCCAGCGCGAAGCGATGGAGGCCGTGCTCGACGGTCGCGACTCGCTGGTCGTGCTGCCCACGGGCGGCGGCAAGTCACTCTGCTTCCAGGCGCCGGCCCTCGTGCGCCCGGGTCTCGCGCTCGTGGTATCCCCTCTCATCTCGTTGATGAAGGACCAGGTCGACACGCTCGTGGGCAACGGGGTGCCGGCAGGGTTGTTCAACAGCTCGCTGACACCGGCCGAGAAGAACGCCGTAATCGAGGGACTGCGGAACGGTCAATACCGCCTCCTGTATGTGTCGCCCGAGCGCCTGGTCGGAGAAGGCAGCGAGACCTTTCTCTCGCTGGTCGCCGGGTGCGGCGTGAGCTTCATCGCCGTTGACGAGGCCCACTGCATCAGCCAGTGGGGGCACGATTTCAGGCCGGAGTACCGGCAGCTCGCGCGGCTGCGGGAACTGCTGCCGGGCACGAGCGTGCATGCCTACACGGCCACGGCGACGGCAAGGGTCCGGCGGGACATCGCCACGCAGCTTGGCCTGCGCGGCCCGCTCGAGATCGTCGGGTCCTTCGATCGTCCGAACCTGCTGTACCGGGTGCTGCCGAGAGGGGGACTGAAACGGCAGCTCCTCGAGATCCTGGCGCGCCACCCGAAAGAGGGCGGCATCGTCTACTGCACGTCGCGCCGCGAGGTCGATGCGCTGGCGGCGTGGCTCACCGGTGAAGGCATCCCCGCGCTTCCTTACCATGCGGGGCTCGGCGAGGCCGAGCGCAGCCGGCACCAGGACGCGTTCCTGAGCGAACAGGTCGATGTCATCGTCGCCACAGTGGCCTTCGGGATGGGGATCGATCGGTCGAACGTTCGCTTCGTCGTGCACGCCGGAGCGCCGCGATCGATCGAGCACTATCAGCAGGAATCGGGACGCGCCGGGCGCGACGGCCTCGAAGCGGAATGCGTGCTGATCTACTCCACCGCGGACTTCATGAAATGGCGCGTGATGCTCGAAGGGAACGGCGAGCTGAACGACGCCAGCACCACGCTGCTGCGACAGATGGAGCGCTATGCCGCCAGCGTCGGATGCCGCCACCGCCATCTCGCGGAGTACTTCGGCGATCGTTACTCCGCAGATCGGTGCGGCGCCTGTGACTTCTGCCTCGACGAGCTGGAGCCCGCGGTCGCACCGACGGTCCTGGCGCGGCAGATCCTCTCGTGCGTCGTACGGGTGGGACAGCGCTTCGGAGCGATGCACGTCGCCAACGTCCTGCGCGGGCACGCCGGCGACCAGGTCATCGCCCGGGGGCACGACAAGCTGAGCACGTTCGGCCTGCTTCCCCAGGCATCCGTAGCCGAAATTCGCGGATACATACAGCAGCTCACGGCCCTGGGCCTGCTACGGATGACCGACGATGCATATTCGGTGGTCGCGCTGACCGCACGAGGGCTCGCCCTGCTGAAGGACGAGACGAGCTACCCCGGGCTCGCGCTGGCGCGACAGCGGACGCCGAACAAGGATTCGGCCCGTCCGCGATCGCGCGTCGAGGCGGAATCGTGGCAGGACGTCGATCGCGCGCTGTTCGAGCGGCTGCGCGCCCTGCGGCTCGAAACTGCCCGCGAGCGCGGCGTGCCCCCTTACGTGATCTTTCACGACGCGACCCTCCGCGAAATGGCCCGTCTCCGGCCGACCTCGATCGACGCCCTCCTCGCGGTGAAAGGGGTCGGCGCGCGCAAGGCTGACGACCTAGGCGAGATCTTCCTGTCGGCGATTCGCGGTCACGCATCCTGACCCGATGGAGTCACAACCAGACGGTCCTACCCTCTTCCTGCCGCACCCGGCGGGCGGCACGACAGGGTCGCGGCATTCGCCCACCGAGCTGCCCGACGATCTGGTCAACCAGTCGCTCTCGCGGCTGCGTACGCTCGCCTGGCTGTACGCGTTCGTCTTCTTCATGGCGGGACTTTTCCCGGCCACGTTGTCGCCCCAGGATCGGGCGCTCGTATTCGGCAATTTCATGTTGTGGGGACCGGCGGCGATCTCAATCGCGTTGGCACTCATCGTCGCTGGACTGCTGGGCACCGATCGCGTTCCACGCCGCATCGCGTTGAACGTCGGGCTCGCGTTCGAGGTGGCCGCGAGCTACGGCATCGCGGCGGCGGAATTTCTCGATCCGAGGGGGGTGACCACGACGAGCGTCCCGTTCCTTGGACTCTCATGGGTGGCCGTGTGGACGGTCCTGTTCACGGTGGTCGTGCCGACCCCGCCCAGGCGGGCGCTTTTCGCCGCGCTGGCGTCGGTCAGCGCCGTGCCGGTCGTGTTCGCGGCGGCGATGGCCACCGGGAACGTGTTCTTTTTCCCTAATCCGATCCAGTTCTTTCTCGGGCTTGTGTTCCCCTACCTGTTCGTCGTCGTGATGGCTTACGTCGGCGCTCGCGTCGTGTATGCACTGGGTAAGGAAGTCGGCCGGGCGCGCGAGCTGGGCAGCTACCGTCTGGTGGAGCGGCTTGGGGAGGGCGGGATGGGCGAAGTGTGGAAGGCCCAGCACCGGCTGCTGGCACGCCCGGCGGCGATCAAGCTGATCCGACCCACGCTCGCTGCCGACGGCAACCCGAGGGTGTCGGAAGACGCGCGCCGTCGGTTCGAGCGCGAGGCGCAGGTGATTGCGCGCCTGCGTTCCCCTCATACCGTGGACCTCTTCGATTTCGGCGTCGCCACCGACGGCGGGTTTTACTACGTGATGGAGCTGCTCGAGGGGCTCGACGCGGAGACGCTCGTGCGCAGGACGGGGCCGGTGCCGCCTGCAAGGGCGATTCACGTCCTGCGGCAGGTCTGTCACTCGCTGTCGGAGGCCGAGTCGTGCGGCCTGGTGCACCGCGACATCAAGCCGGCCAACATCTTTCTCTGCCACTACGGCGAGGAATTCGACTTCGTGAAGGTCCTCGACTTCGGGATCGTGACACCCACGCGCGACACGGCCGAGACCGGCGTGGCGCTCACACGCGAGCTTGCGGTTCATGGCACTCCCGCGTACATCGCTCCCGAGCAGGCGCTTGGGGACGCCGACCTGGACGGGCGCGCCGACATTTACGCGGCGGGATGCGTCGGCTACTGGCTGCTCACCGGCCAGCTCGTGTTCGAGGCCTCCACACCGATGGCGATGCTGCTGCACCACACGCAGACGCCGCCGGTACCGCCCTCGGCGCGAACCGAGCTGCCAATTCCCGACGCGCTCGATCGCCTGATCCTGTCGTGCCTGGCCAAGGATCGCGCACTGCGTCCACAATCCGCGCGCGAGTTCTCGCGCCGGCTCGCTGAGATCCAGGTCGCGAACGACTGGACCGAGGATATGGCGCGGGAGTGGTGGCGAAGACATCAACCAGCAGGATCCACGCGCTCGTGATCTAAGATCAGCCAAATGGCTGTGAAAACCGCGTCCCGTCTGACGCTGCCGCACCGGCCGCGCCGGCTGCGACGCACCGAGGCGATCAGGCGCCTGGTGCGCGAGACGCACCTCAGCCCGGACTGTTTCGTGCTTCCGCTCTTCGTCTGCGAAGGCAACGACACCCGCCGCGAGGTCTCGTCGATGCCCGGCGTGTTCCAGTTGTCGGTGGACGAGGCCGTCAAGGAAGCGGCGGCGGCAAGAGCCGACGGCGTGTCCGGCGTGCTCCTGTTCGGGCTGCCCGAACGCAAGGACGCGGTTGGTTCGCTGGCGGCGGATCCGGAAGCACCGGTGCAGTCCGCCGTACGCGAGATGAAGCGCCATGTCCCCGGCCTGATTGTGATCACCGACGTCTGCCTCTGCGAGTACACCTCGCACGGGCACTGCGGCATTCTCGACGGCGAAGAGATCGTCAACGACGTCACCGTCTCGCATCTCGTACAGGTGGCGCTCTCGCACGCGGTGGCGGGGGCGGATTTCGTCGCGCCCTCCGACATGATGGACGGGCGCGTCGCGGCGATCCGGCTGGCGCTCGACGAACGCGGCTTCGAGCGCGTCGGCATCATGTCCTACGCCGCCAAGTACTGCTCGGCCTTCTACGGGCCGTTCCGCGACGCCGCCGATTCGGCGCCCCAGTTCGGCGATCGGCGCAGCCACCAGATGGATCCCGCGAACGTCGAGGAAGCGCTGCGCGAGGTTGACACCGACCTTGCCGAAGGCGCCGACATCATCATCGTCAAGCCGGCGATGACCTACCTGGACGTCATCGCCAGGGTGAAAACACGCTTCAACCAGCCGACCGCGGCGTACCACGTGAGCGGCGAGTACGCGATGTTGAAGGCGGCCTCGGCCAACGGCTGGCTCGACGAGCCGCGGGCGATGATGGAAACGCTGACGGCGATTCGCCGCGCCGGCGCCGACATCATCATCACCTACTACGCCCGCGAGGCCGCTCGCACACTGCGTTCGGTTCATTCGTAGCATTCGGCCGTTCGGAACCCGTTCAGTGAAGAAACCCGTTCGCAGCCGCAAGCTCTTCGAGCAAGCCAGGCAGATCCTTCCCGGCGGTGTCGACAGCCCCGTTCGCGCCTTCCAGTCGGTCGGCGGCATTCCGCTGTTCGTCACGCGTGGGTCGGGCGCCATTCTTCACGACGTCGACGGCAATCGCTTCATCGACTACGTCATGTCCTGGGGGCCGCTCATCCACGGCCACGCCCCGACGGGCCTGGTCAAGGCGATCGCGAAGACGGCGCGGCTCGGCACCAGCTTCGGCGCGCCAAGCCCGCTCGAGCACGAGCTCGGCGAACACGTGCGCCGGCTCGTGCCGTCGATGGAGCGTGTGCGCTTCGTCAGTTCCGGCACCGAGGCGGCGATGAGCGCGGCGCGCGTCGCCCGCGCGTTCACCTCCCGCGACAAGATCGTCAAGTTCGCCGGCTGTTATCACGGCCATGCAGACAGCTTCCTGGTAAAGGCCGGCTCGGGCGCCACGACGCTGGGGGTGCCGACCAGCCCGGGCGTGGCGAAGACGGTGGCCGCCGATACCCTCATGGCCCGCTACAACGACCTCGCCTCCGTGGAAGAGCTGTGCGACGCGCATCCTGGCGCCATCGCGGCGGTGATCGTCGAGCCCATCGCGGGCAACATGGGGGTGGTCGCGCCTGCGGACGGCTTCCTGGAGGGCCTGCGGGCGCTGATGGTGCGGCGCGGCATCCTGCTGATTTTCGACGAGGTGATCTCGGGGTTCCGGGCGTCGGCGGGCGGGGCACAGTCGATCTTCGGCATCACACCGGACCTCACGTGCCTGGGTAAGATCATCGGCGGCGGCCTGCCGGTCGGCGCCTACGGAGGGCGTGCCGACATCATGGACATGGTGGCGCCCGCGGGTCCGGTCTACCAGGCGGGCACGCTGTCAGGGAACCCACTGGCAATGACCGCGGGACTCTGGGCGCTGAAGCGGCTGACGCCGCGCCTCTACAAGGATCTCGCCCGGCGAGGATCACTGCTGGCCGCTGGATTCGCAGATGCCGCACGCGGCGCCGGCGTGCACGTGCAGGTGAATGCCTTCGGCTCGATGGTGACGCCCTTCTTCACGTCATCGCCCGTCCGCGACTACGAGAGCGCCTTGAACGCGAATACCGGCGCGTACGCGACGTTCTTCCGGGGAATGCTGTCGAGGGGCATTTATCCGCCGCCGTCGCAGTTCGAAGCCTGGTTCCTGTCAGCGGCGCATACCGACCGCCATGTCACACGGACGATCGCTGCCGCCCGCGCGGCCATGAAAGACGTGGCAAAAGAGATCTAACCACGACGACACGAAGGAGGCGAAGGCCACGACACTCAAATTGGGTTTTCGTGATCTTCGATCCCTTCGTGCCTTCGTGGTTGCGCTTAACGAGCGTTGTTGATCTGAACCGGCGGGTCCAGGCTCAATTGAGCGGACTGAAGCTGTACGTTCCTTCCCAGCGCCAATCTTCTTCCTCTGCAGACGGCGGCGAGACCTGGACACGGGCATTGAACCCGGCGAACCGACCGGTCCCGTCCGAGAACGTGCACAGCCCGCGAGCCGTCGTCAGATCGAGCGTGCAACGGCCGACCGCCCTGTTTCCGCTCCCTGCGTCGAGGACGACGTTGCTGTCCAGCAAGCCCGCCGGGTTATTCGCCGGTTGGTCGTAGTAGACCCTTGAGCCGACCTTGATCCTCGGGAGGTTCGAGGACGTGATCGTGCAGAACTCGCCGGCGGCCCCAGAATATTCGGAGCACTCCTTCGTCACATGGAGAGCTCTGTTTCGGTCGGAGGACGCCGAGACCGAGGTGGCTCCGGTGCTCAGCGCAAGAGTCAGGGCGACAACACCTGCGATTGGCACGAGGGGGAGGGTGAAGATTGGAGTCAGAGTCTTGAACTTCATTTGTCGTGTCCTTTTCCTGCTGATCTTCTGATTCGGGTGACGTGTCGCTGGGGACTCCGAAGGGGCGCGCCCGTCTTCCCCAGTCTTGCTTGTATGGAGATCGCGCAAGCGGCGTCCATAACGGGTCAACGGGGCAAAAAGCCTGTGATCGAGTCCTCCCGGTGCTATGCTTGCCCCTCCATTCAACTGGTTGAAAAGAAAGGCTTCAATGGCCTCGCCCGGCGACGTCACGGTGCTGCTTGGCGATTGGAGTCGCGGCAATCGGACGGCGCTCAATCAGCTGCTGCCACTCGTCTATGCGGAGCTCCGCCGCGCTGCCGCGCGCCAGCTTCGGAACGAGCGGGCCAACCACACCCTGCAGCCAACCGCCCTTGTCCATGAGGTCTACCTGCGGCTCATTGGCCAACGCCAGGTCGATTGGCAGAATCGAGCGCACTTCTTTGGCGTCGCGGCACAGGTCATGCGCCGCATCCTGGTCGACCACGCCCGTCGTCACGGCGCGTTCAAACGGGGCGAGGGCGTACCCTGTGTGTCAATCGATGACGCCAAGGAGATCGCCGCCCCAAATGGGATAGCCATCCTCGCGCTGGATCAGGCGCTGGCGGGTTTGGAAAAAGTCGACTCTGAACTAGCCCGGATCGTCGAGCTTCGGGCGTTTGGCGGGCTCACGATCGATGAAGCGGCACATGTTCTCAGCGTGTCACCATCGACGGCCAAGCGCGACTGGCGTACCGCGAAGGCGTGGCTCAATCGTGAACTCGGTTCCGAAGTGCCACTGTGACAGACGCGCGATGGCCGCGAGTAAGGGCCCTGTTTGAAGCGGCGGTCGAACGGCCGGCCGGCGAGCGCGACGCCTTTCTGGCGGCTGAGACTGGTGCCGACGACGCGTTACGTGGTGAAGTCGAGTCGCTGTTAACTTCGGACGCCTCGGACGCCGGCTTTCTCGATCAGCTGCCCGTTGCAGCCCTGACCGCTGGTCGTCGAGTAGGCCCCTACGAAATCCTTGCCCCGCTTGGCGCGGGCTCCATGGGCGACGTGTACCTTGCGTCCGATACGAAGCTGCATCGCGAAATCGCGCTGAAAGTGCTGCCCGAGCTGCTCGCACTCGATCCTGACCGCCTGGCGCGGTTCAAACGGGAAGCGCAGCTCCTCGCCACGCTCAATCATCCGAACATCGCCGCGATCTACGGTCTCGAAGAGTCGAACGGCTCGCAGGCGCTGGTGCTGGAGCTGGTCGAAGGGCCGACGCTCGCCGACCGAATCGGACTCGGACCGATTCCGCTGGAAGAGGCCTTGACGATCGCGCGCCAAGTCGCGCATGCGCTGGAAGCGGCACACGAGAAGGGGATCATTCATCGCGACCTCAAGCCGGCCAATATCAAGATCGCACGCGATGGAATGGTCAAGGTGCTCGACTTCGGGCTGGCGAAGGTGTGGGACGGCGCCCCGCAGTCCGACCTATCGGCGTCACCGAAGCTGACCGCAACCGATATCGTCGGGCGGGCCATTCTGGGCACTCCGGCCTACATGAGCCCGGAACAGGCGCGTGGCCAGTCGCTGGACAGACGGACGGACATCTGGTCGTTCGGCTGCGTGCTCTACGAAATGCTCTCGGGCCGCGCGCCGTTCGCCGGCGACACCATCTCCGACACCCTCGCCGCGATTCTCGAACGTGAGCCGGACCAGACGATGCTGCCGGCCGGCACGCCTGGGCCGATTCGCAGATTACTGCGCCGCTGTCTGGAGAAGGATCGCAAAAAACGGCTCGATTCGGCGGCTGGTGCTCGACTGGAGATCGACGACGCGATGGCATCTCCAGCCGCCGAGACGCTGGCACACGCGGCGATGCCGCCCCGTCGCGTCATGCCGGTGGCGATCGCGGCGCTGGCCGGCGGCGCGGCGCTCGCCGCGGCGATCGTCTGGTCACTCATGCGGCCGGCACTTGCAGCTCCGACGCTCCCGTCCCGCTTCGCGATCATGCCGTCGCCCGCCGAGCCGCTGAATTCGTTTGGCGGCAACCGAGACATCACGCTCTCACCAGACGGTCGCTATTTTGTCTACCTCGGTGGTGGGGGTCTCGGCGCCGGCGCCCCCTTGATGGTGCGCGCGACGGATCAACTCGGTGCCCAGAAACTCCCCGTCGGCGGGCTGGGAGTGTTCTCCTCCCCCGATAGTCGGTGGATCGGGTTCTTCACGAACAGGGAGCTCAGGAAAGTGTCGATCACCGGGGGAGCGGCCATCACGTTGGCCCCGCTCACCGAGGCGTTGCTCGGGGCCAGCTGGGGCGATGACAACACTGTCGTGTTCGCCACCGACGACCCGACGACCGGATTGTGGCGCGTGTCGGCGGACGGCGGTGAACCGACGGTCCTGACGACGCCCGACGCGGCGCAGCACGAGAGCGACCACCTGTTCCCATCGGTGCTGCCGGGGGCTCGCGGCGTGCTGTTTACGGTTATGAGCGGGGGCCAAGCGGACAGTGCCCAAGTGGCCGTTTTCGACTCGAGGACCGGTCGACGCAAGACGCTCGTCCGTGGCGGCAGCCAGGCCGAATACGTCGACCCTTCGCCAGGCACAGCACAGGCCGGGTACCTGATCTACGCGGCAGCGGACACGCTGCGCGCCGTACGATTCGATCTCGCCCGGCTCGAAGTGCTCGGTGCGCCGGTGACAGTTGTCCAGAATGTGATGACCAAACCGACCGGCGCTGCCAACTACGCGGTGTCGCGTCAGGGCACGCTCTTCTACGTCTCCGGTGGAGTGAACGCCCAGATGACGCCGCGGTCGCTGGTGTGGGTCGATCGGAACGGGCACGAGGAGCCCATCAACGCCCCGTTGCGCGCCTACGGTGTCCCGCGCGTGTCACCCGACGGTACGCGCCTGGCGCTCAACGTCTCGTCCGGCCAGCAGAGCACCGACATCTGGATCTGGGATCTCACACGCGAGACGCTGCGGCGCTTGACCTTCGGTCCTGGCATCAATGGAATGCCGCTCTGGATGCCGGACGGGCGGCGGATCATCTTCACGTCCAATCGCACAGGAGTGTTCAACCTTTACAGCCAGGCCGTCGACGGCACCGGTGCCGCCGACCGGCTGACGACGAGCGTGAACCAGCAGTACCAGACGTCCGTCACGCCGGACGGAAGACTCATCATCGTTGAGACTGTGCCCATCCCGATGGCACCTGGCGTGGCGCAGCGGACCCGGTTGTTTCGTTTGGCGAGCCCCGCGAGCCGACCCGCGTCAGACTCTGCTGGTGCGAGCCTGTCTCTGGTGGATCCGTCCGGTCAGACTCTGTTCGACGGACTCTGGCCGGAGTTCTCGCCGGACGGCCGCTACATCGCGTACCAGTCAAATGAATCCGGCCCCTGGGAGGTCTACGTGCGGCCGTTCCCGCAGGTGGACAGCGGCCGCTGGCAAATCTCGACTGCGGGCGGGACGCGCCCCGCGTGGGCGCGTAGCGGTCGCGAGCTTTTCTACCTCGATGCATCGAATGCTCTCACCTCGGTGCCGGTTCAGACGTCCGGATCGACGTTCAGCGCGGGCCAGCCGGCGAGGTTATTCGACGCCAAGTATGCGACGCCGTTTCCTCCACGCCATTACGACGTGTCACCGGACGGTCAGCGTCTCCTCATGGCCAAGGACAGCGCCGCCAATTCGAACGCGACGCTGGAGAGCATGATTGTCGTCGAGCACTGGTTCGAGGAGCTGAAACAGCGTCTGCCGACGAATGGAAAATAAAAACCACGAAGGCCACGATGATCGCGAAGCCCACGAAACCCAATGTAGGGTGTCGTGTGCTTCGCGACCGTCGTGACCTTCGTGGTTGCTTTTTTCAGCGTGCGTTAGTGATCTGGACCGGCGAGTCGACGCGCACGCGCAGCACGGAACCCTGCGGCAGGTCGACTTCCTTGCCTTCGGTCGCAGCGATCGTGCCGCCGGCGCCGATCAAGATGCCCGCGAGGGCGCCTTTGAAGCCGCCGAGGATGCCGCCGAGAATCGCGCCCACGCCGGCGCCGGTGCCGATGCGCGCGGTCTCGCCCTTGATGCCCTCGCCTTCAATCGCCTGCGTCACGGTGCCGCGAATCGGGTAGGCGCGGCCGTTCACCGTCACCTGGTCGAAACTCACCGTCATCCGCGCGGTGCGGTTGGTGCGAGTGGCGGGCTCGACGGCGGTCACGACGCCACGCATCACCGAGCCGGCAGGGATCGCGGTCCGGCCGTTGACGTTCATGTCAACGAGCGTCGTCCCCTCGAAGCGGTCCTCAACCTGCGCCGTGCCTGAATTCAGGTTCTGTCCGAGCCGGACGTCGAGTTCGGTGCCCGCCGGCACTTCGAGCGCGCCGCGAGCCGTGCTGGTCGTCGCGGCTGGGCGTGCGGCTGGCTGGGCCGGAGCGGGAGACGGAGGCGTGTAAGAACTATACCTACCGTCCTCGCGGGCGCGGCTACGGAGATCCTCGATCCGGTCCCGCACGTCCGCGTACTCGGTGCGCGCCAGGGTTCGGTCCTTGCGCAATTTCACCTTCAGGTAAACCACTTCGTCGCGCAAGTCGTCGAGCTCGGTCTGGAGCTGGCCGGCGCGCGATGCGTCGCGGCCGCGCAACTGCGACACATCCGTGCTCGCCTGAAAGATATTGTCCTGGAGCCGCTGAATTTCCACTTGGGTGACGTTCTGCGCACGAGCGGGCGCGGCTAGCGCCGTCACAACAAGTGCCGTCAAGGCGGCGTACTTAATGCGAAGCATGCATATCCCTCCACTTGAGGTTGGTGCAATTGTTGCGCCGTGACTAATTGCGCCAGGGCATCAGCCGTTCTATCCAGCTGATGCGGGTCAAATCGTTATAGATGACTGTCACCATGAGCATCATCAGGAGGACGAAGCCGGCGAGCAGCATCTTCTCCTTGACCGCCATGCTGAAGTCGCGGCGCGCCACGCCCTCGAGCGCCATAATCAGAATGTGTCCGCCGTCGAGTACGGGAATCGGCAGCAGGTTGAGCAGCCCGAGGTTCAGGCTGATTGAGGCCATCAGCGTGAACAGCGCGATCCATCCCGCCTGGGCCGACTCGCCTGACAGTTGCGCGATCGCCACCGGGCCCATGAGCTGCCGCGGCGAGGTCTCGCCCACGAACAGACCGCCAAGCGTCTTGAAGATGAGGCCGCCAAACTCGATGTTGCGCTGGACGCTCAACTGAATCGCTTCAAGCGGGCCCGGCTCGAACGACCGCGTCGGCTCGCTCACATACAGCCCCAGCATGCCGCGATCGCCGCGCTGCTCGGGCGTGGCGGTGATGTGGAGCTGCTGCTCGTCGCGCTCGATCGTCAGGTCGATTTCCTTCCCGCCGTTCCGGGAGATCGCTTCGATGAACTGCGTGCGCGTCACCATGCGTTCGCCGTTGACGGCAATGACGACGTCCCCGGCCTTCAACCCGGCGCGTTCAGCCGGCTCGCCGGCAATCACCGACGCCACGATGGGGTTGATGTCGGGTAACACGCCGATGTTGCCGATCTCGAAACGCGTTTCAGAGACGGTGCGCAGGGCGACGGGCCGGGTCTGGCCATCGCGCATCACCGTGAGCGCGACGTCCCGATCGGGACGCGTGCCGACCGCGAGGAAGAGGTCGTCCCACGTATCCACCTGATCGCCGGCGACGGTGAGGATTCGATCGCCGCGCTGGATGCCCGCTTTCTCGGCCGGAGACCCCGGTGACACCGCGCCGACGATCGGGGGCTGATCCTGGTAGATCGGCACCTCGGCGCCCTGAGCCAGGACAATCGCCATCACGACCACCGCGAGGATGATATTCATCGCGGGGCCCATGATCAGGATCTGGAACCGCTCCCACTTCGTCTTGGACAGGAATTCGTCGGGACGCCCGGTGCGCGGATCGTCAGGGTTTTCGCCGGCCATCTTGACGTAGCCGCCCAGCGGAATCACGCTGATGCAGTATTCCGTGTCGCCACGGCGGATTTTCAGCAGCTTCGGGCCGAAACCGAGCGAAAACGTGAGGACGCGCACCCCGAGCCGCCGCGCGGCCAGGAAGTGACCCAGCTCGTGCACGAAAACGAGCACGCCGAGCACGAATAGGAACGCGAATATGGTGTTCACTTACAGGAATGTCCCTTCGTTCCAGGCCTTAGACGATTAATTCTAACTCGCGCGCCGCATCACGGGCGTATTCGCGCGCCCAGGCGTCGGCCCGCCTCACCGCCTGCAGGGTTGATACCGGCTCCGCAACGTGGGCCTGCATCGCTCTCTCTATGACGCGCGGAATGGCCATAAAGCCGAGCTTGTGATCGAGAAAGGCGCCAACCGCAATTTCGTTTGCGGCGTTCAGCACCACCGGCACGGTGCCGCCGGCCCGAAGCGCGGAATACGCCAGGCGAAGGCACGGGAAGCGATCGTGCGCAGGTTTGAGAAATTCCAGGCGCCCCGCGCGCGTCAAGTCGAGCGACGGCAGCGATCCGTCCCACCGGTCCGGATACGAGCACGCGTACTGGATGGGCAGCCGCATGTCGGTGACACCGAGCTGCGCCATCACGGACCCGTCAATCAGTTCCACGAGCGAATGTACGATTGACTGCGGGTGAATGACGACGTCGATTTGATCAGCCGTGACGCCGAACAGCCAGTGCGCTTCGATGACTTCGAGCCCCTTGTTCATGAGCGTCGCGGAGTCGATCGTGATTTTCCGCCCCATCTGCCAGGTCGGATGCTGCAGCGCCGCCTCCGGCGCCACGTCGTCCAGCGCCTCGGCGGGATAGTCACGGAACGGACCGCCCGACGCCGTGAGGATGATGCGCCGGACCTCGCTCGCCGGCCGCGCATGGAGACACTGGTGGATGGCGTTGTGCTCGCTGTCCACGGGCAGGATGGCGACCCCTCGCCTCCGGGCCGCGGCGGTCACGAGCTCGCCCGCCATGACCAGCACTTCCTTGTTGGCCAGCGCGATCGTCTTGCCGGCCTCGATCGCGGCCAGTACGGCCTCGAGCCCCGCCGTGCCCGCTGACGCGCAGATCACGATGTCGGCGGATGGATGAGTGGCGACGGCAGCGAGCCCCTC
The DNA here is from genome assembly GCA_963750995.1 of uncultured Acidobacteriota bacterium. Lineage (GTDB taxonomy): Bacteria > Acidobacteriota > Vicinamibacteria > Vicinamibacterales > UBA2999 > CAVVST01. Next base: position 214,469 of record CAVVST010000004.1, read on the forward strand.
GGCGCCCGTACCGACCGCCGGCAGGTGCGACCCACAGACTGCCTTGAGCCGATCAACGCCGTCCCCTGCGGCCATGGCCACGACCTCGGGGCGGTAACGCTGCACCTGCTCGGCAAGCAGCGCGGCGTTCTCGCCCGCCGCCAGTGAGACCACCTTGAGGCGTGCCGGGTGGGCATCGACGACCGCCAGCGCGCTGCGGCCGATGGAACCGGTGGAACCGAGGATGGCAACGCGCTTCACGTCATGCCTGCAAGTAAAGGTAATAGGCGGGTGTCGCAAACAGCAGCGCGTCAACGCGATCCAGCACGCCGCCGTGGCCCGGAATCAGGGTCGAGCTGTCCTTGATCCCGGCAACCCGCTTGAGACGCGACTCGAACAGATCGCCGCTGATGCCGAGCGCGACGATGGCGAGGCCGAGGATGAACAGCGACACCGGGCGTGCCAGCGGAAATACGAAGCGGCCGGCGAACGTGATGAACAGGCTCGCGGCGATCAGTCCACCAACCGCGCCTTCGATCGTCTTCTTGGGACTGATGGCGGGCGCCAGCGGGCGCTTGCCGAACGTCCGCCCCGAGTAATACTGCGCGGTGTCGCTCACGACGACCGTCGCAATCAGCAGCAGGGTGGCCATGCGGCCGCCGACCGCGTGGATCGCCACCAGCATGCCGAAGGGCATGCCGATGTACCAGGGCGCAAGGAATCGGGCACTGGCGCGTTCCACCGTCAGGCCGCGGAACAGCACCTCGATGGCCAGCCACGCCAGAGCCGCGAGCAGCAACCAGAGCACATCGACGAACCCGGGCGCCGAAAACTGCCAGCACGTCGCCGCGACCAGCGCGAGGACGACAAGTGTTCCCCGGGAACGATGCTCTCCGCGGATGATGTCGAGGTACTCACGAGCCGCGAGCAGCGCAACGAGCGTGGCCGCGATGCGCAGGCCGATGAAGGGAAAGAAGAGAATCGCGGCCAGCGCCACCGCCGCGAGGGCGGCCCCGCTCAGGACACGGGTCATTCCGCGCCGATGACCGCCGGCGCCGAGGTGATGCCGCCGTAGCGGCGCTCACGCTTCTGGTACGCCAGCACCGCTTCGAGCAGGTGCCGCCGCCGGAAGTCGGGCCACAGCGTCTCGGTCACGTAGATCTCGGCGTAGGCAATCTGCCACAGCAGGTAGTTGCTGACGCGCATCTCGCCGCTCGTACGGATGAGCAGGTCCGGATCCGGCTGGCCCGCCGTATAGAGAAAACTGGCAAAGCGTTCCTCGTCCAGATCGTGGGGCCGGACGCCCGCCTCGATTGCGCGGCGCGCGGCGTCCACGATTTCGGCCCGGCCGCCGTAATTGAGCGCGATGTTGAACAGCATGCCGCTGTTCTTCGCAGTCCGGTCGATGGCGGTGTGCAGCTCGTCCTGGATATCGGGCGGGAGTTCCTCCATCCGGCCGATCACGCGAAAGCGGATGTCGTTGGTGAGCAGGGTGTTCAACTCGGACCGCAGGTACCGCTTCAGCAGCCGCATGAGGGTGCTGACCTCTGACGCCGGGCGCTTCCAGTTCTCCACCGAGAACGCATACAGCGTCAGCACCCGGAGACCGAGACGAGCCGCGGTCTCGACCGTGTCGCGCACGGCATCTATGCCAGCGCGATGGCCTTCGACGCGAGGCAGGTGCCGCTGAGCGGCCCAGCGGCCGTTGCCGTCCATGATGATGGCGATGTGCGCCGGCAGCCGATCGAAGTGCACCTGCCGCACCAGCGCCTCGTCGGCATGGCCGGCCGGGATCCACGCCATCAACTGCTCAAGCGACACGTTCCATCTCCTGCTTTTGCAAGGAGTTAATCATAGACCACCCGGACGAGGAACAGTCCCTGCGGCGGGGCCGTGGCCCCCGCCTCGGCGCGGCTGGCGCCGGCCAGCAACGCCGGCATCGACGAGGCGGGGCGCTGGCCGCGGCCAATCTCCACGAGCGTCCCGACGAGGGCGCGAACCATATGGCGGAGGAAGCCGTCGCCGGTGATTTCGTAGGTGAGCAGGCCCGGATCGTCCTGCCGCACGAAGCCCGATTCCGTCATCGTCCGGATGGTGGTTCTGACTTCACCCCCCACGCTCCTGAACGCCCCAAAGTCGTGCGTCCCGACCAGCACAGCAGCCGCTTCTCGCATTGCGTCGCGATTCAACCGGTCCTGGAGGTGCCAGACGTACGCGCGTTCGAACGGACTGACGATCGGCGCGTTGCGAATCACGTAGCGATAGGTCCTGGCCCGGGCGCCGAACCTGGCGTGGAAGTCGTCCGCCGCGTCTTCGACGCTCGTCACCCTGACTTCGGGCGGGAGGCTCGCATTCAGGGCGCGGGCGATGACGTCCAGGGGATGCAAGGCGGTGATCTGTACGCTGGCGACCTGCGCCAGGGCATGAACCCCGGCATCGGTTCGCCCCGCGCCGTGTACCGTCACCGGCGCGCCATCGAACCGCGCCAGCGCCGCTTCGACGAGCCCCTGGATCGAGACGCCGTGCGCCTGCCGCTGCCACCCAACGAACGGCGTCCCATCGTAAGCCAGTGTCAGCTTGAGGGTTCTCACACGGCGCGTGAGCCGGGCTTGACCACGGGCAGGCCGGCGAGGCAGAGCGGGCACGAGGCGGGGTCGTAGGTCGGCAGGGAGACCTCGGCGAGGACGTGGAAGGGCACATCGATCTTCTGCTGTCCCCCGCCCATTGACCGGCTCGGGGCGGTCCCGAGCTCCGTCGAGGGACCGCTGCGATCGATGATCGCGGCTGCGCCCACGACAGCTGCGCCAGACTCCCGCGCGAGATCAATCGTCTCCCGCGTCGAGCCGCCGGTCGTCACGACATCCTCGACGACCAGCACCTTCTCGCCCGGATCGAGGGCGAATCCGCGCCGCAGCATCAGCCGCCCGTCCTGCCGCTCCGCAAAAATCGCGCGTACGCCGAGTGCACGGGCGACCTCCTGACCGATCACGATCCCGCCAAGCGCCGGCGACAGCACCGTCTGCACTCCGAGGTCGCGTACCCGATCGGCGATCTCGGCGCCGAGCGCCTCCGCTTCGCGCGGATGCTGCAGCACAAGCGCGCACTGGAGATACCCCGGACTGTGCAGCCCGGAGGTCAGGCGGAAGTGCCCTTCGAGCAGGGCGTGCGCGTGGCGAAAGCGGTCGAGGATGGCGGCGGAGGTCGTCATGGGAACCGCCTAGTATACGTATACATGGCGAACGAGGTGCATATGGTGCGAGGGTGCGGCGGTGCGAACGTGCGGCGGTGCGGCGATGCGATGGTGCTGGGCATGACCGTCATCGCGATGTTACTCGGAGTAACAGCCGCGTGGGGGCAGGCCGCCGAGCCGCGACGACTGACCGTGGAGGAGGCGGTGCGCCTGGCGCTCGACAACAACCTTGGCATCCGGGTCGCTCGGATCGATCCGCAGATCGAGGACCTGGGCGTCGCCGAGGCGCGCGCCGCCTGGCATCCGACGTTGACAAGCACGCTGCAGAGCGCCAGCACCGACTCGCCGAGCAACAGCTTCCTGTCGGGCGCCGCCACCAAGACGAGCGACACTCGGCTCAACTCGAACGTCGGCGTGCAGAAGCTGATGCCCTGGGGCGGCCGCTACAACATCGGCTGGGACAGCTCGCGATCGACGACGACGAATCTGTTTTCGAATTTCTCGCCCCAGGTGCGATCGTCGGTGGCGCTGACCTACGCGCAGCCGCTGCTGCGGGATTTCAGCATCGATTCGTCGCGTCAGCAGCTCCTGCTCAGCGAAAAGAACCGCGAAATTGCCGACGTGACGCTGCGGCAGGCGGTCACCGCAACCTCGAGAACCGTCCGCTACGCCTACTGGGACCTGGCATTTGCGATCGCCTCCCTCGACGTCCAGCGCCAGTCGCTCGAGCTGGCGCGCGAATCGCTGCGCAACACGCGGGCACGCATCGAGATCGGCACCACGCCGCCAATCGACCAGGTGGAGGCGGAAGCGGAAGAGGCGCTGCGCGAAGAAGCCGTGATCCTGGGCGAAGGGCAGCTCGGCACCACGGAGGACGCCCTGCGCGCGCTCATTTTCGATCCGGCCTCCCCTGATTTCTGGACACTGCGCATCGAACCGGCGGAGCGGCCGCTCTTCGCGGCGACGCCGATCGACATCGACGCCGCCGTCCGCGCGGCGCTGGCACGGCGCAGCGACATCGAACAGTCGCGCAAGAACCTCGAGGCCGCCGACATCAACCTGCGCTTCTTCCACAACCAGACGCTCCCCGACGTCACCGCCAGCTTCGACTACGGCCTGACGGGACTCGGCGGGACACAGTTCCTGCGCGGCGCCGGGTTCCCGGGGCCGATCATCGGCCAGACCCAGCGCGGCTTCGGCACTGTTCTCGGCGACCTTTTCAGTAATGACTTTCCCAGCTGGACGGCATCGCTCAACATCAGCTACCCGCTTGGCCAGACACCGGAGGCCGCCAACGTCGCGCGCGCGCGCCTGGAGTACACGCAACAGCAGACCCAACTCCGGCAGGCCGAACTGCAGGTTGTCACCCAGGTGCGCGAGGCGGGACGGCAGGTGCTGACGAACCAGCGGCGCGTCGACACGACGATTGTCTCCCGGCAGCTTGCCGAACGGCGTCTCGAAGCGGAAGAACGGAAACTCACCGCCGGCACGACCACGAGCTTCTTCGTGTTCCAGGCGCAGCGCGATCTCGCGCAGGCACGTAACAACGAGCTCCGGGCGATTCTTGATTACCAGCGCGCGCTCATCGACTTCGAGACCGTGCAGGAGGTGCCGATCAGGTAAGGCATCGACCGGTCAAGGCTCGGGTAAGATTCCCCCCAGTGCCGAAGGTGTCGGTCACCATCATCACGCTCAACGAAGCGGCGCACATCGCCGCGGCGATCGACAGCGTGTCGTGGGCCGACGAGGTCCTGGTCGTCGACTCGGGCAGCACCGACACAACGCCGGAGATCGCGCGGGCGAAGGGCGCGACCGTAGTCTCCCGCGAGTGGCCCGGGTGGGTCGATCAGAAGAACTTTGCCGCCGGCCAGGCGGCCCACGACTGGATTTTCTCGCTCGACGCCGACGAGCGCGTGCCGCCGCCGCTGGCCGGCGAAATCCGCGAACTGCTCTCCGGCGATCCGCCGATGCGCGGCTACCGCGTCCCGCGCGTGACCTTCCACCTCGGCAAATGGATTCGCACTACGGATTTCTATCCCGACTACCAGACCCGTCTCTACGATCGCCGCGCGGCGCGATGGCGTGGGAAGTACGTGCACGAATCGGTGTCGGTGGACGGCCCGGTCGGCCGCTTCCGCCACGACCTCGAGCACCGTTCCTTCCGCGACCTGCGCGACCAGCTCGATCGCGTCAACCACTACACAACGCTCGCGGCGCGGCAGATGCATGAAGCCGGACGCCGCGCCGGCCTCTTTGATCTCGCCATCCACCCACCCGCGGCATTCTTCCGCAATTACCTGCTGCGGCTCGGGATCCTCGATGGCACCGCCGGTCTCATCATCTCGATCGTCAACGCGTACTCGGTGTTCCTGAAGTTCGCGAAGCTGTGGGAACTTCAGAGAACTCCCAACCCCCAACCCCCAACTCCCAATCAGTAACCGCCATGACCAGCACCTGTGGGAGTTGGGAGTTCGGACCTGGGCGTTACGCATGTTCTCCCTCCACATAGACACGGCGCGCGGGTGGAGGGGCGGCCAGAGCCAGGTTCTGCATCTGGTCCTGGGACTGCGCGCGCTTGGCCATCGCGCGGCGCTCGTCGCGCATCCCGAAGGTGAGCTGCTGCGCCGGATGAGCGAGGGCCACGACCTGATCCCGATCGCCGCGCGCGGCGAGGTGGACCTCTCGGCGGCCTGGCGGCTGTCGAGAGTCATCAAGCGGCTGGCGCCCGACGTGATTCATGCGCACGAGCCCCATGCCGTCGCGATGGCCTCCACCGCCCTGTCCATCCTCTCGCCGACGCCGAAGCCTCCGCTGCTGGCGTCGCGGCGGATCGCGTCGCCGATGGCGAAGAACTCTTTTTCCCGCTGGAAGTACTCGCAGATCGATTGCTTCATCGCCAACAGCGTCGCCATCCGCGATCGACTGGTGGCCGAAGGAATTCCGCGAACCAGGGTGACGATCGTGTATGAGGGCGTCGACGTCGAGCGCATCGTGCGCATGCCGGCGGCGAACGTCACCGGCGAGTTCTACCTGCCGACGCACGCCCCGATCGTCGGCAACGTGGCGGCGCTGGTTCCCCATAAAGGCCATCACCACTTGATCGAGGCGGCGGCGCTCGTGATTCGTGAAGTGCCCGATACGCGGTTCGTGATTGTGGGCGACGGTGAACTGCGCGAAGCGCTCGAGCGGCAGATTCGCGACAAGCATCTCGAGCGTCACGTTTTCCTCGCCGGCTTCCGCCCGGATGCGCTCGAGCTGACCAAGGGCTTCGACATCTTCGTCGTCAGCTCGACCGTCGAGGGCATGTGCGCGGCGCTGATCGACGCGATGGCCGCATCGAAACCAGCGGTCGCGACCAACGCCGGCGCGGTCGCTGAAGTGATGGTCGACGGCGAGACCGGATTCCTCGTGCAGCCGCGCGACCACACGGCGATGGCGGCGCGCCTGGTGACGCTGCTCAAGGACACCGGCCTGCGATCGTGGATGGGGGGAGCGGCGCTGGCGCGCGTGCGCGACAGATTTACCGTGGCGCGGATGGTCGAGGAGACCGCCGCCGTTTACGCCCGGTTGGCCGGCACACTCCGCGAAGCGGACACTGCGAATCTTTCTGCGCGCGGTTGAAACCGCACGCGTTCATCATGCCCACGTGGCAGAGCGAAAAATCGTAGCGGACCGGGTCGACCGGATCGATGGCGCGGAGTGACGCCGTGATCTCTGCTGCCATCTTCCAGCCGGGGCTCTGGTAGCGGGTGAGGCGCAGGCACTGCCCCAGCCGGATGACGTGAGTGTCGAGCGGCACAATCAGCCGCGCCGGCGACACACGGGTCCAGACTCCCATGTCGACCACGTCCTTGCGCACCATCCAGCGGAGAAACAAGTTGAGCCGCTTGCAGGCGCTGCCGGCCGACGGCCGCGGGAAGAAGTAGCAGACGCCGGGCCGCTTCGGCACCCGGCCATACGCGGAGCGCACGTCGGTTTCGAGCGCACCCGTCGAGAACGCGTCGAGCGCCGATCCCACGTCGGGCGACGCGGGATCGTCCCCCGCGAGGAAAAACCGCTCGATCGACCCGAACTCACGCAGCATCCGCTGCAGGATGAGGATCAGCGCCGCGAGGTCGTTGCCGCGAATCCACCGGTGAACAAGCGGCGCCAGCCGCACGCGGCCCCGGTCCGGATCGAAGTCGCGCACGAATGCCGCCGGGTGCGGGCCCATGATCTCGAGCAGCGATTCGATCGAGTTCAGGACGCTGGCAACGCGGCCAAACGCAAGTCCGGCGGCACAAAAGCCAACGATCTCCCGATCTTCCGGGTCGCGGTAGCGGCGGACGATGTGGACGGGATCGGTCGCCGAATCCGGATGATCGAACGTCTTGTAAAGGCGTTCAAGCGGCGCGCGCAAATCACCTGTCACAATCGCAAGTCGCCAATCACAATTCAGAAATCACAATTCAGAGATCACTCTTCTCAATATGCGACACGTCTGATCGCCTCTCCCGTCAGCCGGTAGACGGTCCACTCGTCCATCGGGCTGGCACCGATTGTGCGGTAGAACCGGATGGCTGTTTCATTCCAGTTCAGCACCGACCATTCGATGCGGCCGCATCCGCGCTCGACAGCAATTCGCGCGAGGTGCCGCAGCAACGCGCGGCCGATCCCTTTGCCGCGCCATTCGGGCAGGACAAACAGGTCTTCCAGGTAAATCCCCGGCTTCGAGAGGAAGGTCGAGTAGGTGGAAAACCAGATGGCGAAACCAACCGCGTCTCCGGCGACACGCGCGATGACTGCCTGCGCGTGCGGCGCCGCGCCGAAGAACGACTCTCGGATCATGGCCTCGGTCGCGGTGACTTGGTCACCGAGCCGCTCGTATTCGGCGAGCGCCTTGATCAACCGGAGAATCAGCGGGACGTCGGCCTCGGTCGCCGGCTCAATCTGAATGTCTGTCATCGGGTCCTGGAGCATATGTTAACGTCACGGCTTCCCAAAGGAGTTCACATGCCCCGCAGCGTTGCTGTTCTTGTTGCGCTGTTTGTGTCTTTTGCCGCCGCAGCTCTCGTATTCCCCGCGCGCGCATCGGCGCAATCGACCGAACTGTTCTTCTCCGAATACATCGAGGGCAGCTCGAACAACAAGGCGCTGGAGATCTACAACGGCACGGGCGCGGCCGTGAACCTGGGCGCCGGCGCCTACAACATCCAGATGTTTTTCAACGGCAGCACCACTGCGACGCTGTTCTTCAACCTGACGGGAACCGTAGCAGCCGGCGACGTTTACGTCGTGGCTCAATCGGCGGCGGCGCCGGCGATCCTGGCCCAGGCCGATCTGACGAACAGCGCCGGATGGTTCAACGGTGACGACGTGGTGGTCCTCCGTAAGGGAGCGACGGTGATCGACGTGATCGGGCAGATTGGCGTCGATCCGGGTGTCGAATGGGGCACCGGCCTGGAGTCGACGGCCGACAACACGTTGCGCCGCAAGGCCGCCGTCGTCGCCGGCGATACCAACAGCAGCAATGCGTTCGTTCCCGCCGACGAGTGGAGTGGATTTGCAACGGACACGCTCGACGGTCTCGGCTCGCACAACGCCGGGCCGCCGCCGGTGCTCACCGCCACAATCTGGGAGATTCAAGGTAGCGGGCTGTCGTCAACCCACGCTGGAACCATGCGCAAGACGACAGGTGTGGTGACGGCCGTATTCCCGTCCGGCGGCGGGTTCTTCATCCAGGCTGCCAACGGCGGTGACGGCGACCCCGAAACGTCCGATGGCTTGTTCGTCTTCACTGGTGCCGCGCCAGCAGTGGTGGTCGGCGACGAGGTGGAAGTCGTCGGCGGGGTCGTCGAGTTCTTCCAGATGACCGAGCTCAACGCTACACAGATTACGGTGAAGAACTCCGGGCTTGGGCTGCCAGCACCCGTGCTGTTCGACGCCGCCACGCCCTCTCCAAACCAGCCCCAGTCCGCTAGTGAGATGGAGCGCTTCGAGGGCATGCTCGTGCGGGTGGTCAACGGCACCGTATCGAGCCCGACGAATCAGTTCGGCGAAGCCTCGGTCGTGGCCGCGGATCATCGCGCCTTTCGCGAGCCAGGTGTCGCCTTCCCCGGCCTACCGGGCCTGCCGGTGTGGGACGGCAACCCTGAGATCTTCGAGATCGACACCGACCTATACGCGGCCTCGCCGCACCTGCAGATTCCGGCGGGCGCGCGAGTGACCGCCCAGGGGCCGCTTGCCTTTTCGTTCAGCGACTATCAGATCTGGCCGACGGCGCTCGAGGTGACCGGGTCGGTGGGGGTCGTGCCGGTCAGGGCCCGGCGCACCGGCGAGTTCACCGTCGGCAGCCAGAACTTCCTCCGGATGTTCGATCTCGCTGACGACCCGGACACGAGCGACGAAACGCCGACGGCGGAGCAGTACGACCTGCGGCTCAACAAGCTGTCATCGTATGTGCGCACCTCGCTTGGCGCGCCCGACGTGCTTGCCGCTCAGGAGGTAGAAAACCTCGTCGCCCTGCAGGACGTGGCGAACCGGATCAATCATGACGATCCGTCGCTCGCGTATGCGGCACATCTGATGGAAGGGAACGACATCGGAGGGATCGATGTCGGCTTCCTGGTGAGAAACACGGTGCGGGTCGATTCGATCGAGCAGCTCGGGAAGGACACGATCTTCACGTTCCCGGGTGCGTCCGACGCGCCGCTGAACGATCGACCGCCGCTCGTCCTGCGCGGCGCATATGTCGATGGTGGCACGGTGTTTCCGATCACCGTCATCAACGTGCACCAGCGGTCGTTGAGTGGCATCGACACCGCCGACGGCGCCCGCGTCCGGGCAAAACGTCATGCGCAGGCGCTGCAGCTCTCGCAGTTCATCGATTCGCTGCAGGATGCTGAACCCGGGATTCACCTGGTGGCGATCGGCGACTTCAACGCATTTGAGTTCACCGACGGTTACGTCGACGTCATGGGCCAGGTCACCGGCAGGCCTGACCCTGCCGGGGCGCTGCTGCCGGCCACCGATGAAATCAGCCAGGACCTGACGAACCAGACGTTCAACATGCCGGCAGACCAGCGCTACTCGTTCGTCTTCGATGGAACGGCCCAGAGCCTCGACCACGCGATTACGTCTCAGGCGCTCGACGCGTTTACCCGCGGAGCGCAGCACGCCCGCGGCAATGCCGACGCGCCGTTCGCCTTCGCCGACGACGGCACGACGCCGCTGCGGTCGTCGGATCACGACGGGACCGTGCTGTTCCTGACGGCCGACCTCGACGCCGACGGCGTGCCAGACAGCCTCGACGCCTGCGCCGATACCAGGATTCCGGAGGGCGTGCCGACGACCCGGCTGAACCCGAATCATTACGCGCTCGTAAACGGCGACGGAACGTTCGATACTACCGCTCCGCCTGGACGAAGTGTCCGGATGCCGTCGTTCACCATCGCCGACACGGCCGGCTGCTCGTGCGAGCAGATCCTCGATCGCACCGGCAACGCCGAATCGGGCGAGCGCAGAGTCGGGTGCTCGGTCGGAACGATGCGGGGCGCGGCGAGGTAGGTCCGGGCTAAAAGCAGATCCGGCTGAAGCGGACAGTACGGACGTTGGATCCGACGTAGTGTCCGCCTTCAGGCGGACTAGAAGGTCGTCACCGGCGTGCCCGTCTTACACAGCGGGCACGCGTCCGCGGGATAGTTGTCGGGCGCCCTGTATTCGGCGAGGGCAACGTTGGGTACGCCGGCCTCGATCACCGATTCCATGCGGTCGTAGATCTCCGCCGTGGCGAGCACCGTCGCTCCCGCCTCGCGCAACAGCGTGACGCATCGGGCCAGTGTCTGCCCGGTGTTCCGCACGTCGTCCACCACCAGCGCCTGCCGGCCGGCGACCTGGTTCCGGTAGAACCGCGTAAAGGTGTGGCGGCAGTCGGCGTCGAGCGTGAACGGGGCAAACAACGTCGGCGGCCGGGTAATGGCGCGGCGGCTGTCGAGCAGACCCGCGATCGTGTGCGCCAGCAGCGCGCCGCCGGTGACCGGGCCGGTCACGACTTCGGTTGCGTCGACGATGGACGCGGGCAGGACGTCGAGCAGATCCTGCGCGAACCGCCAGATCGTCGACGGGTAGCGGAACAACTGGTGCGGGTTGAGATAGAGGGTTCCGTGATACCCGTTGCCGAAGTCGAAATGGCCGTTGAGCATCAGAACCTGGTACTGCTGAAGATCCTTCAGCGCTTTCTCGCGGATCTCGTCCTTGCGCGTCATACCGCCAGTCGCGTCTCCGGGTTCACGAACAGCGGCCGCCCGCCCACGAACGTCGCGGCGACCCCGCCGCGGAGCTCCCAGCCGTCAAACGGCGTATTCTTCGACCGCGACCGCAGCCGGGCCGCTTCGACGCGCACTCGGAGGTCCGGGGCGATGATCGTCACGTCCGCCGGCGCACCGGCCGACAGCGACCCACCCGGGACGCCGAGGATCCGCGCCGGATTCACCGCCAGCAGCTCGACCAGGCGCGTGAGCCGGATCAGACCGGCGTGCACCAGCCGATCGAGCGACAACGGGACCGCGGTTTCGAGGCCGACGATGCCGAACGGCGCGCGGTCGAATTCGACCTTCTTTTCGTCGTAATGGTGCGGTGCATGGTCGGTGGCAATCACATCGACAGTGCCATCCGCGATCCCGCTCAGCATCGCGTCGCGATCCGCCGCTTCGCGCAGCGGAGGATTCATCTTGGTGTTGGTGTCGTAGGGAATCGGCGAACCCAGCGCTTCGTCGGTGAGCGTGAAGTGATGCGGCGCGACTTCGCATGTGACGCGCACGCCGGCCTCCTTGCCTTTGCGGACCGCCCGGAGCGACGCCCGGGCGCTCATGTGTGCAACGTGAAACGCCGAGCCGGTCAGCTCCGACAGCAGGATGCCGCGTTCGACACCCAGCGCCTCGCACGCGCCAGGCATGCCGCGGAGGCCCAGAGTGGCCGCCATAAAGCCTTCATGTGCGACACCGTCGCCTTTGAGCGACGGATCCTCGCAGTGCTCGATCACGGGCATCCCGAACATGCCGGCATACTCCATCGCGCGCCGCATCAGCAGTGCGGTCTTGACTGGATGCCCGTCGTCAGTGATCGCGACGCAGCCGGCTTCCTTCAGCTCGGCGATATCGGCGAGCAGCTCGCCTTTCGACCCTCGCGACACCGCGCCGATTGGATAGACCCGCGCCAGGTTTGCCGCGGCCGCCTTCGACAGGATGTAGGCGGTCACGTTCGCATCGTCATTGACCGGCGTCGTGTTCGGCATGCAGGCGACCGCCGTGAAGCCGCCGGCGACGGCCGCGGCGGTGCCACTGGCGACCGTTTCCTTGTGTTCCTGTCCCGGCTCCCGCAGGTGCACATGCATGTCGATGAACCCGGGACAGACGACCAGCCCCTGCGGAATTTCGATCACCGACGCGCCGTCGACGGGAAGATCGCGCCCGACCTGGGCAATGCGGTCGCCGTCGATGAGGACGTCGTGGACGCCGTCGATCCCGTTGACCGGATCGATCACGCGGCCGCCCTTAAGCAGCCGTTTCATGTTCCGCTCCGCCGGCCAGCAGGTACAGCACCGCCATTCGCACCGCCACGCCGTTTGCAACCTGGTCCAGGATCACCGAGTACGGTCCGTCGGCCACTTCCGAAGCGATCTCGACTCCGCGGTTCATCGGCCCGGGGTGCATGATTATCACGTCGTCCTTCGCCAGCCGCAGGCGCGCCTCCGTCATCCCGAACACGTTGAAGTACTCGCGCAGTGACGGGAAGAAGGCGCCCTCCATCCGCTCGAGCTGAATCCGCAGGAGCATGATCACGTCTGCATCCGCGACGGCCTCGTCGACGCGGCTGGTCGCGCGGACGCCGAACCTGGTGATGTCGGCCGGGATCAGCGTCGGTGGGCCGCACACCCACACGTCGGCGCCCATCTTCGTCAACAGGTGAATGTTGGAGCGCAGCACCCGGCTGTGCAGCAGGTCGCCGACGATCGCCACCTTCAGTCCCTCGAGCCGCTTCTTTCGTTCGCGGATGGTGAAGGCGTCGAGCAGCGCCTGCGTCGGATGCTCGTGCATCCCATCGCCGGCGTTGATGATCGCCGAGCGGCAGATGCGCGACAGCAGGTGGCAGGCGCCGGACGAGGAATGCCGGAGGACGATCATGTCCGGCTGCATCGCTTCGAGATTGAGCGCCGTATCGGCGAGCGTTTCCCCCTTGACGACACTGGAGGAGGCGATCGCGATATTGAGCGTGTCGGCGCTCAGCCGTTTTTCCGCGATCTCGAACGACGTCCGCGTCCTCGTGCTCGGCTCGAAGAACAGGTTGACGACCGTCTTGCCGCGAAGCGCCGGAACCTTCTTGATCGGGCGCGAGCCGATTTCCTTCATGGCCTCGGCGGTCTCGAGCACGAGGGAGATTTCGTCGGGCGCGAGGTCCGCTATTCCGAGGAGGTCTTTCCGCCGCAGCGAAGTCACCGCCGGCGTGTCGTCGACTCTGGTAATCACAGGCGCGCTCATGCGGCACCTCCTTGCTCTAGAACCACTTCATCGCGGTTGTCGCTCTCCTGCAGGCAGACCTGCACGCTCTCTCCGGGCGAGGTCGGCAGGTTCTTGCCGACGTAATCGGCCTTGATCGGCAGCTCGCGATGCCCGCGATCGACCAGCACGATCAGCTGAATTCCGCGCGGGCGCCCGAAGTCGATCAGCGCATCGAGCGCCGCACGCGTCGTCCGCCCGGTATACAGGACGTCGTCCACCAGCAGGATCTTGCGGTCGTCGATTGAGAACGGGATTTCGGTGCGGCGGACCAGCGGCTGCGGCCCGACGGCGTGCCGCATCAGGTCGTCGCGATAGAGCGTGATGTCCAGCGCGCCGGTCGGAACGTCGTCGCCGGTGATTTCTTTCAGGATACGGCCGAGACGACGCGCCAGGTGGACGCCGCGCGTACGCACGCCGACCAGCGCAAGGTCATCGACGCCTTTGTTTCGTTCGACGATTTCGTGGGCGATGCGGGTGAGGGTGCGGGCAATCCGGTCCGCATCCATGACGACAGGCATGTGGCACCTCTTTGCAGTCTCACCGGACCGCAATTAAAGAGTCGTGAACGATTATACACTTTCAGCATTGGCTCTCTATCCGTGGGCCGTTCGCCCTGCGCTCTTTGCGCTCGATGCTGAACGCGCGCACGATTTGACGATGTCGGCGCTGCGCCGGCCGGTGGTCGTGCGCGCGCTCGCCGCGCTGCCGCATCCGCCCCGGGACCCGCGCTTGTCCCGGAATCTGCTTGGACTTTCCTTCGATCATCCGGTTGGGCTTGCGGCCGGGCTCGATAAGCACGGCGCGGCCGCGCCGGCGTGGGCGGCGCTCGGCTTTGCGTTCGTGGAAATGGGCACGGTGACGCCCCGGCCGCAGCCGGGTAATCCACGGCCGCGGCTGTTCCGTCTGCAGGGCGATCGCGCAATCATCAACCGCTTCGGATTCAACAGCGTCGGCGGGGTGGGCGTCGCCGCCAACCTCGCCGCTTCTCTGCCGGCGCCGATTCGGGTTGGAATCAACCTGGGGAAGAACAAGACCACGCCCAACGAACACGCCGCGGACGACTACCTTCGCGCCCTCGAAGTGCTGCACGCGTACGCCGACTACGTCGTCATCAACGTCAGTTCGCCAAACACCGCCGGCCTTCGCGATCTGCAGGAAAGTCGGGCGCTGCGCGGACTGGTCGAGCAGGTGGTGCGGCACGCGGCCGCCCTGACGACCCGTAAGACAATTCCTGTCCTGGTCAAGTTTTCCCCCGATTCTCCGGCCGCCGACCTGCTGGCATCCGTCGATGCGGCGGTCGAAGGGGGAGCGAGCGGCCTGGTGGCCACGAACACCACGGTCAGCCGAGGCGGGCTGACGTCGGCGCCGGCCGCGGCCGAATCAGGCGGCCTGAGCGGCGCTCCGCTGAGGGCTCTCGCAAATGACGTGTGCCGGATGCTGTACCGCCACGTCGGCCGGCAGGTACCGATTATCGGCGTGGGCGGCATATTCACTGAAAACGATGCGTACGAGCGAATCCGCGCCGGGGCATCGCTGCTGCAGTTGTATACGGCCCTGATCTATGAGGGGCCGGGTGTCGTGTCGCGGATTGTTCGCGGACTGAGCCGGCGGCTCGCCGCGGACGGCTTTTCTCACCTGAACGAGGTTATTGGCGCCGATGTCCGATGAACGATTGCTGGTTGCGCTCGACGTGGAAACTGGCGAGCGCGCGCTCGCGCTCGCGTCAGCGCTGAAGGGTCTCGCCGGAGGATACAAGATCGGCACGCGGCTCTTCACGCTCGAGGGGCCGGCCCTGGTGCGGGAGCTCGTGTCGCGCGGCGAGCGCGTGTTCCTCGATCTCAAGTTCCACGACATTCCCAACACGGTCGCGCAGGCGGTCGAGTCTGCCGTCCAGACCGGCGCCTGGATGATCAATGTCCATGCGTCGGGTGGACTCCCGATGATGGAAGGGGCCGTCAAGGCCGGGCGCGAGACCGCCGAGCGACTGGGACAGCAGGCGCCGCTCCTCATCGCCGTCACGGTCCTGACCAGCATGAACGACGACATCCTGCGCGACATCGGCGTGCAGCGGTCGATGCTGGAGCAGGTCGTTGCGCTGGCGACGATGACGCAGGCCGCCGGCATGGACGGCGTGGTGGCCTCGGCGCAGGAGGCGGCCCAAATCCGCCGCGCATGCGGCGACAAGTTCCTGATTGTGACGCCCGGCATCCGTGGCGCGTCCGCGCAGGCGAAGCCGGACGACCAGACGAGAACCGTTGGACCCGCAGAGGCGATCCGGGCGGGGGCGACTCACATCGTGGTAGGAAGGCCGATCATCGCGGCCCCAGACCCGCGTCGGGCCGCGGAAGAGATTGCGGGGGAATTAAGGCGGGTCTGACCACCCTCGCCAGCTACTCGAGGCGGACGAGGCGTATGACGGCGCCGGACGGCCTTTGCGTCAGCACCAGGTTGTTCCCGGTCACGTTGAATTCGTATTGGTTGCCACCGCCGATGGCAAAGGCGCTCTTGGCGACCACGGCTTTCGTGGCCAGCGTGTTCCCAGTAACGGTGTAGGTGCCGACATTGAGGTAGAGCGCGTTGAAGACCGCCACCTTATCGGCGTCAGTCGCCTTGTCATTCGACGGATACGCGGGCAGCGGCCTCGTGCCCTGAATGCGCGCAAAGCTGTAGTGCTGCCTCGTGAAGATGTACAGCCCCGGCTGGGGATTGGTGACCGGCGCCGCGTTGGCATCAGCGAACTCGGTCACCCGCCAGGCTCCCACGAGCGATGTGCCGGCTGGTGAAGACTGACCGTACGCGGTCACCGCGACTACCACCAGCGCGAAAACCGCTGTCAACGCCGGCGTGACCGTCGCCCAACGCATCAGGTGTCTCATGTGAATTCTCCTTACTTGTCCCTGCAGACGAAGTTCGCTGCGTCATTCGTGCTTCCGGTTCCGGCGTATGCGCCACCTGAGGATACGGAGACAAAGGGCGAGCTGTCGAAGTGCGATCCTCGTTTGCCCGCGTAGCTACGATACGGTCCGGTGGAACGGAGCGCCAAGTGTAACGCTACAAAGTGCGGAGGGGTACAAGAAGCGGGGCGGACCCGGCCGGGCCCGCCCCCACTGTGGCGTCGATGATGCGCTCGGTTACTTCGCGGTGAAGAGGAAGTGCCCGCGGCGGTTACGCGTATAACACGCCTCGTTCTCTTCCGAGCACTGAGGGCTTTCCTCGCCCCGGCTGACGGCCAGCAGCCGATCGCCGCCGATGCCCAGGCTCACGAGGTAGTCCCTGATCGCGCTCGCCCGGCGTTCGCCGAGCGCCAGGTTGTACTCCGTCGTGCCGCGGGCGTCCGCGTGACCCTCGACTGACACCCGCGTCGTCGTCCAGCGGCGCAGGTAATCCGCGTTCTTCTGCAGGATCGGCCTGGCGTCGTCGCGGATCGTCGACATGTCGTAGTCGAAGAACACGTCGGCGAGCGGCATCTGCGCGTTCAGCTCCGCGAGCGTCATCCGCTGGAAGATTTCATCTTCCGTCAGCGGCTTGGGCGCGGGCGCCGGCGGCGGCGGTGGCGGCGGCGGTGGCGGCGGCGGTGGTGGCGGCGTCGCTGCGGGAGGCGGTGGTGCCGGAGGTGGAGGCGCGGGCGGCGGTGTACGACGCGAACAGTTCGCTATGACGACGACGATCAGCAAGGCAACAGTCGCCAGCAGCACCGAACGGCGCAGTTTCATCAGCGGATTCTCCTGCGAGATCTTGTGTTTTTTTGAAGCCGCGTCGAGCTTACGCGGGGATCTTCTGCATGTCAATCAAGGTATGACGGGATACGCGTGCAATTCGTACACCCGGAGCCCGAGATGGCGATCGTCAGCAGTGCTTTCGGCAGGTCCAGGAAGGTAGACAGGCGCCGTTTCGATCGCGATCGCGCCTTCGGCGCGCGCGATATCGTCTGACGGAACAGTGATCGTCCAGTCGAAATCGTCATCGGGGCGGAATTGCGCAAGGACTCGTCCTACTGCAGTTATGCGCACGTTCGGTGGAGCGTCGAAATAGCGAAGAGGCGATTCGCCCTTGAGCGTGATGCGCACGGCGCCGGTGGCGCCTTTGATGCGGATGACCGATCGCTCGCTGGTCCAGCGCCAGCGGCGGCCGGTCATCGGATCGAGTTCCTCCTCGTGCCAGCCTTCGGCGAATCCGTACAACATGCGATCCGCTGACTGAAGGTCGAACTGGCGCACGGCGACGAGTGCCCGCCTCGAATCAGCATCCGGGTTCCGGGACGCGATCGTCAGCCGGCCGTACCCGGTACCGGGAAGGCCTTCGGGGATGTCGATGAACCGCAAGAAGTTGCGCCCTTCTGGCGTAAGCGTCCACCGGTCCCGAACCGAGCCGTCGAGCGACAGCTCGAAGTCGGCCGCCGGGTCGCCCGCCGCGCCAAGATGGCGGCCGCCGACGACCAGATGAAGAGGCCCCGGACGTCGCCGCACCCAGAGATCGATCGGGCGGTGATCGGGGCCTGCCGCCGTCGCCTGCGCAAGCCCGCCGGTCTCCGGCGTCAGGGCCCATCCTTCGCCGGCGAACCATCCAGGCGCGCCGATTCGATACCAGTCTGCTCCGAGTGGGCGGCTGCCGGCCAGCTCCGGCCTGCCTGCCACCGCCCACGGAAAGCGCGTCACATCCTGCAGCGCAGCCGGATCGATGAGCGCGAGATCAGTACGTCGCGGATCGGCCAGAAACCAGACAGGACCCGAGGCCCCGCCCTTCCAGGTACTCAACCGGCCCCAGCCACTCGGTACTGACGACGGGGTTCGACGAGCGGTAGCGTTCCCGGATCGGCCTGGAGCGCGCGCCACAGGCTGTAGTGCGCAAACATCGCCGCCGGCGGTTCGGTCTTCGCCCGATCGTTGGCCGCGGCAATTGCCAGGAACTCTGGATGCGGCTGCGCGCCGAACGCCAGCCCTACCGGTACCGACACGATCAACGACGCGGCCACGAGCGGGACTGCGACCAGCGGCGCAAACCGCCCCGCAAGACTGAACCCTGCTGCGACGAGCCACGCCACGAGCGGGAGCGTCGGCAGCGAATACCTGACGGTGATGGTTTCCTGGAAAACGAGGTGAAATGCGGCGTAAGGCCCGAACGCCAGCAACATCAGCGCAAGGCTGCCGCGGTTACGAACCCCAACCGCGATACCGCCAGCCGCCGCGGACACGGCGACCGGGACGGCCAACTCCACCGATCCCCATGGCAGGACAAACGTCTCGTAGAGCGCAAACACCAGCCGGCGCGGCGTCGGTTCCAGCCACAGCATGTTCACCCAGGCGAAGTCCTCCCCGGCCTGGGTGCCCAGCGCCTGCATGTATCCCGCAAGCCCGCCGCTGTCGATCACCAGCGGAACCGCCCACGCCAGGCCGGCGGCGGCGAGCGCCGCGACCGGGCGCGTCAGGATCCATCCGATCCCTGCGGCGCGCTGACGAATGAGCGCGAACGCCAGGAGTGGCATGGTCAACAGCACCGTCTGGATGCGGATGCCGGCGGCGAGCGACGCGACGATCGCGCCGGCAACGAGATACCGCCGATCGCGTGCACCCTCCAGGATCAGTGCCTGCGCGACAAGTGCAGCGGCAAGGCCGGGTAGATCGCTCATCGGACGCAATCCCGAGAGCCAGTACAAGGGGCAGGCCGCGAGCAGCAGCAGCGCCCAGACTGATCGGCCGGGGTCGGGCGCAGCTTCCTGAAACACCCTCCAGGCGGCGACGAGGGCCACGGCCCCTGCCACCGCCGACCACAGGCTGAGCGTCAACGCTTCCGCGGCAGTCTGGCCGAGGCCGGAGCCGATCGCCGTGACGAGCGCCAGCAGCGCCCGGCCCAGCGCGATGTAGACCGGCGATCCGGGCGGGTGCGGCTGGTGCCGCGCGGGATCGAAATCGCGCAGCCCGAGCGCGAAGTTGATTGAGTCGATGTCCTCGAGTGAAGGGGCGAGCGACGGAAGGTGCGCCGCCAGATAGGCAGCGGCGATGAGCAATCCCCAACTCCCAACTCCCCAATTCCCAATCTGGGGTTTGGCCTCTTGGGCGTTGGCTGTTGGGACGTTGGGAGTTTCGTTAGGCTGGCCTGAGGCGAACGCCTTCATTCAGGCTGCCCATCCTATACCCCTGCAGGTCGACTGCGACGTGCTGGTAGCCGATGGCGCGAAGCTCGCGGACGATCCGATCGCGCACCGCCGGCTCGAAGGCGCGCTCCATCTCGTCGCGCCCGAACTCCAGGCGCGCCAAGCTGTCGTGATGGCGCACGCGGCAGACCCGGAAACCGAGGTCGCGCAGCACGGCTTCGGCGCGCTCTATCATCTGCAGCTTTTCGCCGGTCACTTCCGAGTGGTACGGGATGCGCGACGACAGGCACGCCGATGCCGGCTCGTCCCACGTGGGCAGGCCCGCCGCGCGCGACAGTTCGCGGATGTCGGTCTTCGTGAGATCGGACTCGTCGAGCGGGCTGCGCACGCCAAATTCACGCGCCGCCTTGCGGCCAGGGCGATAGTCGCCGCGATCGTCCGCGTTGCTGCCGTCGACGATCACCGCCACCCCTCTGCCGCGGGCCAGGTCTGTCAGCACCGTGTACAACTCGTGCTTGCAGTGATAGCAGCGGTCCACCGGGTTGGCGCGGTAGTCGGGCCGTTCCATTTCAGCGGTGCGCACGAACTCGTGACGCAGGCCGAACTCCCGCGCGATGCGGATCGCGAGCTGGCGGTGATGATCGGGATAGCTTGGACTGTCGGCGGTGATGCACAGGGCCGCGGGACCGAGAACCCGGGTGGCGGCCCACCCGAGATAGGCGCTGTCGACGCCGCCGCTGAAGGCAACGATTACAGAGTCATACGTGGCCAGCAGGTCGTAGAGGCGCCGCTCGCCCTCATTCATCCTCTTCGTCGACTTCGTCCTCCTCGTCGAGCAATTCGTCGTCATCGTCGACGTCATCTTCCTCTTCTTCGTCGTCTTCGTCTTCGTCGTCGTCGAGATCGTCGTCCTCATCGTCGTCGGCGAAATCGAGTTCATCGTGGCCCAACAGCACGAGATTCTTCCCGCATTCAGGACAGCTCAACGTGTCACCCTCCTCGTGGTCGGCCGTATCAATTTCATCGAATTCGCACTCGGGGCAGGTCGCCATACTGGCTCCAAGCAGCGGTCCGGCCGCGCTCCAGGATGCGGGAAATGGCCGCATCCCCTAGTGGATCCAGCACTTCCCCGCAAAGGTCGGATTATAGCGAGATCCTGAGGATCTCCGCAACGCACACACAGCGCACACTAAGGCTATTTGCCTCCTCTTCCGATACAAGAGACGTGCCCTCCGTAACGGCCGTCGCCGCAAAAACCATCGTCATCGCCGACGACACGGCCTTCGTGCGCGACCGGTTCAAGGGGGCGCTCCAGTCGGCCGGCCACCGGCCCACGACCGTGGCGAATGCGAACGAGTTGATGACGCAGATCCGCACCTACAAGGGGCTCGTGGATCTCGTTCTCCTCGACCTGCGCCTGCCACAGGCCCAGGGCGTGGCCATCCTCCGCGCGATTCGCGCGATCGACGGCTTCAAGGCGCCGATCGTCGTGTTCAGCGGCACCATCGCCAACGCCGACGAGGTCCGCGACCTGTCGACGCTCGGCATCGCCGGCTACATCAACGAGTACAGCGCGGTGCAGCACATCGTGCCCGCACTCGCGCCGCATCTGTTCCCCGATCAGCACAATCGCCGCGCGGGTCCGCGCGTCGTGCTTGGCATCCCGGTCGCGTACCGGCTTGGCAATACGATCGCCGCTGCGCTCACGCTGAACATCAGCCACGGCGGTCTCGCGATCCGGACCACCAACCCGCTCGAGAGCGGGACGGTCGTCAAGGTGCGATTCCGCCTGCCCGGCGCGACCAAGGACGTTGACACCGAGGGGCGCATCGCCTGGGCGGACCGCCGTACCGGCATGGGCCTGCAGTTCACGAAGGTAGCGCCCGCCGATCAGGCCGCAATCGATGACTTCGTCCGGAAGCACTTCTTCTCGAACCGGAAAGCCTAGGCCAGGTCCGCCTGAAGGCGGACACTACGTAGTGTCCGGCTTTAGCCGGACCTGTGCGCATTCGTAGAGGCGGACCTTCAGGTCCGCCTTGTCATCGCGCTCGTAACAAGCGCAGCGCGTTCCCCACGACAATCACCGAGGCGCCCGTGTCGGCCAGGACGGCCATCCAGAGCGTCGCCGTGCCGGTAACCGCCATCACCAGGAACGCCGCCTTCAATGCCAGGGAGATCGCGACGTTCATCCGGACGTTGCGAAGCGTCGCGCGCGCCAGCCTGATCGCATACGGAACCCGCAGCAACTCGTCCGACATCAGCGCGACATCGGCCGTCTCGAGCGCCGCGTCCGACCCGGCCGCGCCCATCGCGATGCCAACGTCCGCCGCCGCGAGGGCGGGCGCGTCGTTGATCCCGTCGCCCACCATCACGACCACGCCATGACGCGCGTGCAGCTCGCGCACCAGCGCGTGTTTCTGCTCGGGGAGCAGCTGCGCATGAAATTCGTCGACCCTCAACTCGCCCGCCACGCGCGCCGCCGACCGCTCCTCGTCGCCGGTCAGCATCGCCACCCTGCGGATGCCCTGTTCGCGCAGCAGCCCGATGGCCTCCCGTGCGTTCTCCCTGGGACGATCGGCCAGCGCAAACGCACCTGCGTACGTGCCGTTCACGGCCACGAAGACAACCGACTTCCCCTCGTCTCGCGCCTGCGCAATCGCCGGCGTGTCGTGGTTCGGCGCCACACCCCGCGCCGCCAGCAGACGATCGTTGCCAACCAGCACGCCCGCGCCGTCCACCTCGCCTTCGGCGCCGAGACCGGGCACCAGGATCACCTGCCCCGCCGGTCGCAGCGTTACTCCCCGCTCGCGCGCATGAGTGACGATGGCGCGGGCGATGGGATGCTCTGAGCGCAGCTCAATCGAAGCGGCCAGGCGAAGCACGTCGTTCGGCGGCGCGCCGCCCGAGAACACGTTGGTGACGCGCAGGTCGCCCTTCGTCAACGTCCCCGTTTTGTCAAAGGCCACAACCGAGGCGCCGGCCAGCCGCTCGAGGTGCGCGCCTCCCTTGACCAAAACGCCGTTCCGCGCCGCCGCCGACAGGGCCGATACGATCGAGACCGGCGTTGAAATGACGAGCGCGCACGGACACGAAATGACAAGCAGCACCAGCGCACGATAGAACCAGGTCGCAGCATCGGCCTGGCCCGCAAGCGGAGGCACGAGAGCGATGAGGATGGCGAGCAGCAGGACGACCGGCGTGTAGATACGCGCGAAGCGATCGACAAACGACTGCACCGGGGCCCGGCTCGCCTGCGCGGTTTCCACGAGATGAATTACCCGGGCGAGCCGCGTATCCCGCACCAGGCGCGTGACGCGTACGTCGAGTGCACCATGTCCGTTGATCGTGCCGGCGAAAATCTCGTCGCCCGGCGCCTTGTCCGCCGGCAGCGATTCACCTGTCAGCGGCGCTTCGTTGACGTCGCTGATGCCGGACACCACGACACCGTCGAGCGGCACCTTGTCGCCGGGCCGCACGAGCATCTCGTCGCCGACGCGGATGTCGTCAACGGCGACCTGGCGTTCCATGCCGTCGCGTTTCACGATCGCCTCGCGCGGCGACAGATCCATGAGCGCGCGAATCGCCTGGCGTGCCCGCTCGAGCGTGCGTACTTCGAGCCACTGCGCCACGGCGAACAGGAACACGACCGACGCGGCTTCAAGCCATTCGCCGAGCAGCAACGCCCCGACGACCGCGACGACCATGAGTGTATTGATGTCAAGGGTGCGCGACCGGATGGCGGTTATCGCGCGCCGGGCGGGGAAGAGGCCGCCCGCGACGGCAGCCGCTGAGAACAAGCCCGCCGCCACCGCTGGCCTGGCCAGGGCATCAGCGAGCAGCCCGGCGCTGATCGCCGCGGCGGCCGCCATCATCAATCGCCAGCGCCAGGCAACGTCCGCCCCGCCGGCAGCCGGCTCCTCGTGCTCGAGCCACATCCGCATGCCGGTTTGCCCGACGGCATCGACGATTGCGGCCGTACTGAGCCGGGCGGCGTCGTACTTTATGTGCAGCCGCTGGCCGATGAGGTCCGCGGAGACCGCCTCGAGCCCGTCCAGCGGCTTCAGGCGCCGCTCGAGGATGACCACTTCTTCGTTGCAGTCCATCCCCTCGACGCGGAAGACGGCTTCAGCGTGCAGCTCGCACGTGGCGCAGGCGGCGGTCGCGGTACCAGCCATGGCTGATCCCAGCCTAGCCGACCAACGGACCGGGCGGAACGTCGTAAGTCGTCGGAAGTTGCCGACTCTGCTCGCATGGACTAGGATTGCGGGTTGACCGGCACCATAAACAGCAGCAGGTCTAGCAGTTACGAGGAGGAGCCAGGGTGATCGAGGTACAGCACCTCACGAAGCGGTATGGGCCGACGACGGCCGTGGACGATGTCAGCTTTCGCGTGGAGCGCGGCGAGGTGCTCGGCTTCCTCGGACCGAACGGCGCGGGCAAGACGACGACGATGCGCGTACTGACGGGCTATATGCCGCCGTCGGAAGGTAAAGCGATCGTCGCCGGCTATGACGTCTTTGCTCAGCCGATCGAGGCGAAGCGACGCACGGGTACCTCCCCGAGACACCGCCGCTCTATCCGGAGATGACCGTCCGCGACTACCTGTCGTTTGTCGCGCGGATCAAAGGAGTGCCGCGCAACGAGCGCAAATCGCGCGTTAACACCGTGATGGAACGCACGCGCATCGCCGACATGGCGAACCGCCACTGCGCGAAACTCTCGAAGGGGTACCGTCAGCGTGTTGGGCTGGCGCAGGCGATCATGCACAACCCCGACGTGCTCATCCTCGACGAACCGACGGCGGGCCTGGACCCGAAGCAGATCAACGAGACGCGACAGCTCATCAAGGATCTTGGCGGCGACCACACCGTCATCCTGAGCACGCATATCCTCCCCGAAGTCAGCCAGACCTGCCACCGCGTCGTCATCATCAACAAGGGGCGCGTCGTCGCGGTGGACACGCCCGAGAACCTGACAGCGCGGCTTCGCGGATCGGAAACGATGTTCGTCCAGGTGGACGCGGCCGGCGCCGACGTCGGGACCGCGCTCCAAGCCGTCCCCGGCGTCACGAAGGTGGCGGCCTCCGACACGCGCGGCACCGTTACCAGCTTCGAGGTCAACAGCGAAACCGGACGCGACGTGCGGCGCGATCTGGCGGCGACCATTGTCAGGCAGGGATGGGGCCTGCTGGAACTGCGGCCTCTCCGCATGAGCCTCGAGGAAGTCTTCCTGCATCTCACGACCGAGGAGACGGCGCATGAATAACATCCTTGCGATCGCACACAAGGAGATAAAGGGCTACTTCGCGTCGCCGGTCGCGTACGTCGTGATCGGCTTCTCGGCGATCCTCTTCGGCTGGTTCTTCATCAACCTGCTCTACTACTTCGATCGCACGCAGATGCAGGCGGGATCGGGGTTCCAGGGTCCGCAGGCCGTCAACGTCAACGAGATCATGATCTCGCCGCTGTTCCTCAACGTCAGCGTGATCCTGCTGTTCACCCTGCCGCTGATCACCATGCGGACCTACGCGGAAGAGAAGCGGTCCGGGACAATCGAGCTGCTGTTGACGTCGCCGCTGACCGATTTGCAGATCGTCATGGGCAAGTTCCTCGGCGGACTGGTCCTCTATGTCGCCATGCTCGCCGTCACGCTGGTCCACATGGCGTTCCTCTTCGCCTACGGCAATCCCGAGTGGCGCCCGATTGCGACCGGGTACCTCGGGTTGCTGCTGATGGGCGGCTGCTTCCTGTCGCTCGGCCTGTTCGTGTCGAGCCTCACCCGCAACCAGATCATCGCGGGGATGGTGACGTTTGCCGTGTTCCTGATGTTCTGGGTCATCAACTGGATCGCGACGTTCATGGGGCCGACGCCGCAGGCGGTCCTCAACTACCTGTCGATCACCGAGCATCTGAATGATTTCGCGCGCGGCGTGATCGATACCAAGCACCTGGTCTATTACTGTTCCTTCATTGCGTTCAGCCTGTTCCTGACCGTCCGCGCGGTCGACAGCGAACGCTGGCGCGGATAACCGTCATGTTGCAGCGCATTCTCAGCTTTCTCGGATGGGTCGGCACGGCGCTCGTCCTTGTCGCCGTCGCCATACGTTTTCTCAGGCCGGAGTGGGACAACTACGCCACCTACGCGGCGTATGCGGGCCTGGCGCTGGTCGTGCTCTACACGCTCGGCCAGTGGCGGGAGATCATCGCCTACTTCCGCCATCGCCAGGCGCGCTATGGCGCGATCGCCACGATCGGCGTCGTCGTCGCACTGGCGATTGCCGTGGCCGTGAATTACATCGGGGCGCGGCAGAACAAGCGGTGGGACTTCACCGCCAGCCGGCAGAACAGCCTCGCCGAGCAGACCGTCAAGGTTCTGCAGAGCCTCGACGCCCCGGTGAAGTTCACCGTGTTCGCCCAGCAGACGGACTTCGAGCGGTTCCGCCAGCGGCTCGATGCCTACGCGTACACGTCGAAGCAGGTCTCGGTCGAGTACATCGATCCCGACATGAAGCCGGTTGAAGCGCGCGCTGCCGGTATCGAAGCCTACGGCACGGTCCTCGTCAACTACAAGGAGAAGACCGAGCGGATCACCACCGACACCGAGCAGGACCTGACCAACGCGCTCATCAAGGCGATGTCGACGATGGAGCGCAAGGTCTACTACCTGCAGGGGCACGGCGAACGCGAGCCGAACAAGACCGAGCGCGACGGCTACAGTGCCGTGAGCGGTTCGCTGCGGAAGGACAACTACATGGTCGAGCGTCTGGTGCTCGCCCAGATGAAGGACGTCCCCGACGATGCCACCGTGGTACTGGTTCCCGGTCCGACGAGCGACATCCTCCCCAGCGAGGCCGACGCCCTGCGGCGGTACCTCGCGAAGGCGGGCAAGCTGATGGTGATGCTGGATCCGCCGGTTGGCGCGAATGCCGCGCCGATGCCGAATCTTGAAGCCATCCTCAAGGAATGGGGCATCACACCTGGCAGCAACGTCGTCGTCGACATCAGCGGCGCCACCAACGACCCAAGCATCGCAGTGGCGGCGACGTATCCGCAGCACCCGATCACCGAGACGTTCCGCACGATCACCGTCTACCCGCTGGCGCGCAGCATCGACACCGTCGAGGGCGGCACCAACGGCCGGGTCCCGACGCGCATCGTCGAGACCACGCGCGGCAGCTGGGCGGAGTCGAACCTGGCGTCGCTCAGCGGCGACGCCGGCGTGTCGATGGATGAGAAGAGCGGCGACAAGCCAGGGCCGATTGCGCTTGGCGTCGCGGTGTCGGCGCCCGTCGAAGGCGCGGCGGCGGCGACCACGCCGGCGACCGGCGAGGCGCTCAAGCCCGAGACGCGCGTCGTCGTGTTTGGCGATTCCGACTTCGCCAGCAACGCCTACGGCGGCGGCGCGCTGGGAAACATGAACCTGTTCGCGAACGCCATCAGCTGGCTGGCGCAACAGGAGAACCTGATTGCCATCCGGCCGACCGAAGCCGCGGATCGCCGCGTGACGATGACCCCGCAGCAGCAGACGCTGGCGGCGATCACCTCGATCTTCGTGCTCCCCGGGCTGGTGTTCGCCGCCGGGATCTTCACATGGTGGAGGAGGCGATAGGTGGGCGGCCTGCGGTCGACGATCGTTCTGCTGGTCCTGCTGGTCGGCATCGGCGGGTATATCTATTTCGTCGAGTCGAAACGCGACCCGGCCGCCGCTGACGCCAAGGCGAAGGCGTTCACCGAGCTGGCGGCCGATTCGATCGAGGAGATCCGGATCAAGAACGCCGACGGCGAAGTCTCGCGAGTGCAGCGCGTCGGCGACAAGTGGCAGCTGCTCGAGCCGAACAAGGCCGATGCCGACACTGGCGTCGTCGGCACCGTGACCAGCAACCTGTCGACGCTGGAGGTCCAGCGCGTCGTTGATGAGAATCCGGCGGACCTCAAGCAGTACGGGCTCGAACCGGCACGAATCGATCTCTCGTTCCGGCTGAAGGACCAGAAGGACTTCCAGCAGCTGCTCGTCGGCGAGAAGACGCCAACCGGCGGCGACATGTTCGCCAAGCGGCCGAACGAGAAGCGGGTGTTTCTCGTCTCCTCGTATCTCGACGCGATCTTCAACAAGACTGCGTTCGATTTGCGCGACAAGTCGGTCCTGAAATTCGACCGGGCGGCCGCGGACCGGATCACGGTGACCGAGGGCGGCAGCACGATTGAATTCGCACGGAACGGAATGGATTGGCGTATAGCCAAGCCCATCTCCGCCCGCGCCGACTATGCCGCCATGGAAGGCCTGCTGACCCGGCTGTCGTCGACGTTCATGCAGAAGGTGGTCGCGCCCGAAGCCACGAACCTGGGCATGTACGGACTCGATCGGCCGGCGATGACCGCGGCGGTGATGGGCGGAGGACAGACCGCGACGCTGATGGTTGGCGGCGTGGAGGAAGGCGCGCGCTTCGCGAAGGATTCCGGACGGCCCGAGGTCTTCACCGTCGAAGAGACGCTCTTCACCGAGCTGGCCAAGGACGCGCCCGACTACCGCCGCAAAGATTTGTTCGACGCGCGGTCGTTCACGGCGAACCGGATCGAGATCCGCCGCGGCGCGGAGATGCTCGCGTTCGACAAGAGCGGCACGGGCGAGAGCGAAATGTGGAAGAACGCCGCAGGTCAGACGGTCGACCTGATGAAGGTCGAAGACCTGCTCAGCAGGCTGACGAACATCCGCGCGGTAACCTTCGACGACGCGCTTCCCGCATCGCTCAAGATGCCGAACCTCGCCGTCACGATCACCTACGACAGCTCGAAGAAGGAGACGGTGACGTTCGGCGGCTCCGGGGCCGATATCGTTGCCGCACGCGCCGACGAGCCTGGCTCGGCGAAGATTGACTCGATGCCCTACGAAGAGGCGATCAAGGCTGTGGATGCCTTGAAATAGATGCGCAGGCCTGGCCCGAGCCTGGTCGAGGGGCTCGCTGTCGTCTTGTGTTTGACGGCGCCGGCCCTCTTCGGCTGCGCCAGGCCTGCTCCCACCGTTGCCCCGGCCCTCGATCCGCTTCAGCAACTCCGACAGGACATACGCGCAACGACCGCACTGCCAGGCGTACAACGCGCCGCCTGGGGCATCGTCGTCGAGTCGCTCGATCGCCGGGAGCGCATTTTCGAGCTGAATCCGCGCACGCTGCTCGTGCCGGCGTCGGCAGCCAAGCTGGTGAGCCTCGCCTCGGCGGTCGATGCGGTCGGGTGGGACTACCGGTACGAGACCGTCGTCCGGGCGTCGGCGCCGATCGTCAACGGAGTCATCCAGGGCGATCTTCTCGTCGTCGGCTCGGGCGATCCGTCAATCGGCGGTCGTGCCGGTACGCCGCTCGCGGGATGGGTCGACGCCTTGAAGGCGCTCGGCCTCAGTCGTATCGACGGGCGTGTGGTTGGCGATGACGACGCGGTCGAGGAACCGCGGCCGCAGTTGGCGTGGGCGTGGGATGACCTGGGCTACCCCACCGGTGCGTTGTTCGGCGCGCTGAACCTGGCCGAGAACCGCATGGCCATCACGGTAAACCCTGGCCCCGCGCTCGACGACCAGCCGACCTTCAGCATGGACCCGGCCGCGTGGTCGCGACCGCTGCGAAACCGGGTGGTCACAGGCCCGCCGCAGTCGCTGCCACAACTCTGGCCGGAGCAGCGGCCCGGCGAGCCCTTCCTGACCATCGCCGGCTCGATCCCGATCGGGGCGCCGCCCGCACGTCTGCAGATTTCGGTAGGCAATCCAACGGCGTGGTTTGCCGCTGTCTTGCGGGCGGCACTCATCCACGGCGGCATCGAGGTCACCGGCGAGGCGTACGATGTGGACGACGTGGCGCAGCGGCCGGAATGGAAGAACGCCGCCGCCCTCTACACCCACCGTTCCGCCACGCTGGCTGAGATCGCGCAGCCGATGCTCAAGAACAGCATCAACCTGTACGGCGAGGCGGCGCTCCGGCTCAACACCGCGAGAGGAGTATTTCCGACCAACGACGCGGCGCTCGAAGGACTCCGCGCACGCATGTCGGCTTGGGGAATCCCGGCCGACGCCTGGCAGATCATCGACGGCTCGGGGCTGTCGCGACGCGATGCCATCGCACCCGACGCGCTCGTCGCGGTCCTTCAGCGCATGTATGACCCTTCGGGCGCCTCTCCGTGGATGACGGCGCTGCCGGTCGCGGGCCGTGACGGGACGCTCGCGGGACGAATGGCAGGGACGCCTGCCGAGGGCAACGTGCGGGCAAAGACCGGCACGATGTCGAACATCCGCACGCTGGCCGGCTACGTGCGCACCCGCGACGGCGAAAATCTTGCGTTCGCGATTCTGACCGACAATTTCGAAGGGTCGGGCGCCGCCGCTGCCGACGCGGTGGACAGGATCGCCGTCAGGCTGGCCAGCTTCAGCCGGCAAGCATCGATTCAATAAGCGTCCGCGCCGCTGCAGCGACCTCCGGCCCAGAGGCGGTCAGGCCGCCTCCCTGCGCGAGACCAGGCTTCCCGCCTCCCCGACCGCCAAAACGATGCGTCAGCTGCTGCAGCGTGACGTTTGCGTCGAGGGACACCGTGGGTGAGCAGGCGATCACGATCGACACGGGCGGGGTTGCCGTTACCAGCACCACACACGCGCGGAGGGAGGAGGTGGCGGCCGCCGCCAGCCCCTTCAGCCCGGCCACGTCCCATCCGTCGAGCGTTTCGACGACCACCCGTACGCCATGAACTTCCGGCGCCGCTGCCGCGAGTCGCACGCCTTCACGCTCGGCGAGCTTCTCATGGAAGCCCTTCGCCTGCTTGCGGAGCTCCTTCGATTCCTCCTGGAGCCGCTCGATGGCGGCGGGCAATTCGCCGGGCAGCACCGACAACGCCCTGACGCTGCCCGAGACGATGTCGCGATACGTGCGAAGCGCGCGCAGGGCACGGGCGCCGCAGACGAATGTCAGCCGTGAACCGCCGCGCATCCGCTCCGCGCCGAGCACGGCGATCAGCCCGATCGAACCGGTTCGATCGACATGCGTCCCGCCGCAGGCGCACAAGTCGAAGTCGGAGATGTCGATGAGCCGAAGCGTGCCTTCGCGCTGCGGCTCCTTCCTGAGCGACAGGCTGGCCGCCTCGGCTTTCGATACGAAACGGATGGCGACCGGCCGATCTTCCCAGACGATCCGATTGGCCTCGTCGACGCCGCGCTCGATGTCACCGGGTGTTGCGTCGCGCGCCAGATCGATGGTCGACACCTCGGCGCCCATGTGGAAGCCGACAGTGAGGTTGTCAAACAGCGTTTCAAACGCGCCGGACAGAATGTGCTGGCCAGTATGCTGCTGCATGTGATCGAACCGGCGTGCCCAGTCGATTTCGCCGCTGACCCGGGAGCCCGCGGTCAGGCCCGACGCGAGAACGTGGACGATCTCGTCGCCCTCGTCGATGATTTCAACCACCTCTGTCCCGCCGAGGCGGCCGGTGTCGAATGGCTGGCCGCCGGACGAGGGGTAAAACGCGCTCCGGTCGAGCGTCACCGCGGGACGGCCTTGATGTTCGAACGCGCGGGTAACCGTGGCGTCGAATCTGCGGCAGGAGGGCTCGGTGTAGTAAAGCCGGTTGGTCACCGGTCGCCGGACGCGGCAGGCAAGTCGAAATAGAAGATCGATCCGCCGGCGGGGGCACGACGGTAGCCGATGTGCCCTCCGAGCGAGTCGATGATGCCGTAGCTGACCGAGAGCCCCAGCCCGGTGCCCTGGCCGACGGGCTTGGTCGTGAAGAACGGCTGGAACAGCTTGGCCTCGTTGTCGTGCGGCACGCCAGGACCGGTGTCCTCGACTTCCATGATGACGCGGTCCCCTTCGTCACGTGTCCGCAGGGTGACGCGGCCGGGTCTTCGGCCGGACATCACGATCGCCTGCTCGGCATTGACGACGAAGTTGAGCACGACCTGCTGCAGCTCGGTCATCACCGCCAACACCTGCTGCTTCGACTGATCTTCTATGCGAAGCTCGATGTCCTCCGACTCGAGCCGGCGCTGCCGGAGCTCGGCGACCGAGGTGATGACATCGCCGAGACGGACACGCGCAGCTTCACCGGTCTGCTGCCGCGCGAACAACGCGAGGTTCCGGATGATGCCGCAGGCGCGGGCGCTCTCCTTCTGAATGAGGATGAGATCGTTCTTGACATCGTCGGGCACGTTCGCCTGCATCTGGAGCAGCTCGGCGAAGCCGAGGATGGCCTGCAGCGGGTTGTTGATCTCATGCGCAACACCGGACACCAGCTGGCCGACGGCCGCGAGCCGTTCCTGGCGGATCACCTGCCGTTGCAGCGACTGCAGCTCCTCGAGCATGCGGCGCTGCTCGGTCATCTGCGAATCGAGCGCGGCGCGGGTTTCGTTGAACCGCGTCAGCATCTGGCTGAACGCCAGCTGCAGCTCCTCGAACTCGCGCGTCGGCATCGGCTGAGCTTCGATCGGGCTGAAGTCGCCCGAGGCGATCCGCTGGGCGGCGCCTTCGAGGTGCGCCACCGACCTGGTCAGGCGCCGCGAAAACACCAGGACCACCACCAGCCAGCCGCTCAACCCGATCGCGAGGATCGTCGCGCTCCGTGTCCACAGCGAGAACGCGCGCTCGTAGGCGAATGACATGGGTATACCGACCGAGACGAGCCACGGGCCGCCTTCGACGATGACCTCGCTGTATAGGCGGCGCACCCCGTCCGCGTCCTCCAGCTGACGCGGCGGTTCCGGCGCATCGGTGCTCCATCCCTCATCGAGCAGCTGCCCGATGAACCGTTCGGGTTCCAGGTTGCGGGCAATAACGCGGCCGTCCATTTCCGTGAGTGTGACGACTGACCCTTCCGGCAGCGCCGACGAATCGAACGTGCTCACGAGCAGCTGGGGATTCACATGGGACATTACCGCGCCGACCACCGCACCCGAATGATCTGAGACAGGATAGGCCACCGTGATGTACGGAGTGCCCGACGACGTCTTCTTCAGCGGCGTGACGACGCGCTTGCCTTCGTGGATGACCGGCGACATCAATTCCGTCCATCCATTTGAAAATCTCTCTTCAGCCGGGCCGTGGCCGATCAACCGGCCTGACGTATCGACCAGTACCGATCTCGAGAAGGGACGGCCGCTGCTGCCGCTGAGGTCCGAGGAGCGGCTCGACACCGTTGGCGTCCAGCGCCTGAAAGACGGGATTAGTGGAGAGGTTGCGCGCCATCCGGTCGAGGCCGGTGAGCTCGCGTTCAATCGATGCCGCCATGCGGCCCGCGGCAGCCTGAGTCTGTCCGGCGAACTCCTCGAGGGTCTCGCGATACTCCTCGTAGCCCAGTCCGGCCGCCGCGAGCGCCATCGGCGCCAGCAGAAACACGAGCGCGATAAAGAGTTGTTGGCGTAGGGGATGAGTCCAGACTCGCTGCATCGAACTGGCGCGGAAATGGTAACAGTGATCTCGTCTGTTTATCGGAGGAGGACGGGGTCGGCGATACCCGCCTCGGCAAAGCCGGCGGCCCGAAGCGTGCAACTGTCGCACCGGCCGCACGGCCGGCCGCCGCCGCCAGGGTCGTAACAGCTGTGAGTGAGTCCATAATCCAGGCCAAGCGCCGCCCCTTTGCGAATGATCTCGGCTTTGCTGAAGTACTGCAGCGGCGCATGAATACGCATTGGGGACCCGCCAACGCCCTGCGCGGTCGCCAGTGACGCGAGCCTTTCGAAGGCTTCGATGAACTCGGGACGACAATCGGGGTATCCAGAGTAATCGAGCGCATTTACGCCGATGTAGATGTCAGTTGCGCCGAGCGCCTCGGCCCAGGCGAGCGACAAGGCCAGGAACACCGTATTGCGGGCAGGCACGTAAGTGGACGGGATCCCACTAGCGTCGATCGGACGATCCTTGGGCACAGGCGCGTCGGTGGTCAACGACGACCCGCCAAACGCCGCCAGGTCGACATCGAGCTCCAGATGGCGCTCGACGCCCAGGGCCGCCGCCACGGCGCGCGCCGCGTCGAGCTCGTGCGCATGCCGCTGGCCGTAGCGCAGCGTCAGTGCGAACAGGCGAAACCCCTCGGCGCGCGCCATCGCCGCGGCGGTGTAGGAGTCGAGCCCCCCGCTGAGCAGCACGACGGCGTCTCTCATTTGTGATTGGCGATTGGTGATTTGTGATTGCCAATCATCAATCGCAAATCATAAATCGCAAATTGCTAGACGCCCCTGGTGGCCGGATCCCAGATGAACTTGTGGAGCTGGACCTGGACTCGTGCAGGGAGTCGATCCGCCAGCGTCCACTCGGAAAGCTGACGCAGGTCCATCACGCCGTGGACGGGCGAGAGATGAACGGCGCGAGCGCGTTCCGCGAGCCGGTACCTGGCGATGACCTCGCGCGCATAGTCGTAATCGGCGCGGTCCTTGATGACGAACTTCACTTCATCGTGCGACCGCAGGCGCTCGAGGTTGCTCCAGTCGTTGCGGTGGGCCTCGCCGCTGCCCGGACATTTGACGTCGAGAATCGTGACGACCGGCTCGGGCACGTCCTTGGTACTTCGATGGCCACCGGTCTCGACCAGCACGGTGCGCCCGCGATCGAGCAGTGACTGCATCAACGGGTAGACGTCGTCCTGCAGTAGCGGCTCGCCGCCCGTGATTTCGACGAGTGGACAATCCAGTCGATCGACCTCGGCGAGCACATCGTCGAGCGACTGTTTGCGCCCTTCGTGGAAGGCGTAGGTCGTGTCACACCATGAGCACCGCAGGTCGCAGGCGGTGAGGCGCACGAACACGCACGGCCGGCCCGCGTAGGTCGACTCGCCCTGGATCGAATAGAAGATCTCGTTAATCGTCAGCAATCTCTTTATTATCGTTCTGCCTACCCATGAGCGTACACCTCGGCACGTCGGGCTGGAGTTATCCGTCCGGCAAAGGCAAGTGGAACGGTCTGTTCTACCCGGCGACGCGCTCGAAGCGCGCCGGGACTGCCGGCTTCGACGAACTGCGGTTCTACGCCGAGCATTTTGATACGGTCGAGGTGAATTCCACGTTCTACGGTCAGCCGAGAGCCGACGTCACAGCCGGATGGGCAGGGCGCACGCCGCCGGCGTTTCAGTTCTCCGTCAAGCTCTATCAGAAGTTCACGCATCCGAAGATGTTCAGGGACGCCGCGCTCAAGTCTGCGCCGGGAGCAGAAGGCCCGATGCTCGACCTGCTGGCGACGGTGACGCAGAGCGACATCGACGAATTCAGAGCGGGCATCGAGCCGATTGCGCGCGCGGGCAAGCTGGCGGCGCTACTAGCCCAGTTTCCCCCGAGCTTCAAGAGCGCGCCGGCCTCTCGGGAGTATCTCAGCCAGCTGCTGCGGCTGTTCGCGGACTACCCGGTCGCGGTGGAACTGCGCCACAGCAGCTGGAGTGACGCATTCGGCGAGACGCTTCAACTGCTGAACGGATTCGGATCAGCGTGGGTCCAGATCGACGAACCGAAGTTCCGTCTCTCAATCCGTCAGAATGCGCTGCCCAACGTCACCGGGTTCTATTACATGCGCCTGCATGGCCGGAACGCGGCGCAGTGGTGGCGTCACGACAAGAGCGAGGACCGCTACAACTACCTGTATTCGGCTGACGAACTGCGCGAGTTCTCCGACATTGCGGGCGCGGCGAAGAGGCTCGTCAAGAAGGCCTACCTCTACACCAACAACCACTTCTCCGCGAAGTCGGTGGTCAACGCGGTGATGCTGAAAGCGCAGCTCGGGGAACCGATCGAAGGCGAATACCCGCCGGAACTGGTGGAGCGCTATCCGGAGATCCGTGACCTCGTGAGATCTGCAGCTCCCAATGTTCAACTCCCAATTCCCACAGCTCACTAGTTCGGTTTGGAACTTGGGAGTTAGAAGTTGGGAGTTGGGCGTTACTTTACGGTTACGCGACGAATGATGTCGTTGACGGCGAGCTTTTGCGCCACGTCCATCCCCGATCTGACCTGACCGAATACGGTAAAGTCGCGATCCAGCTTCGGCTGCGCCGCGAACGTGATGTACATCTGGCTGTCCCCAAGCCGGGGATCACCCGGATGCGCGGCGGCGACCGCGCCGACGACGTGTTTCCGTTTCACCTCTGCAACGCCGATGCTCCGGCCGCTGCCTCCGGAGCCCCAGCGATCGCGCTTCGTCATGTCGCGCGTCTGGGGATCGCCGAACTGCACGACGAACCCTGGCACCACCCGGTGCACCCGCAGCCCGTTGTAGAAGTTCCGCTTCGCGAGCGCGACGATGTGCTCGACGGTCTTGGGCGCGTCGGCAGGAAACGTCTGAATCTCAATCGTGCCCTTGGCGGTCTCGACCACGAGGATGGGGCCTGCGCCGGCGGCAGGCTTCGCCGCCGGGGCCGCCGGCTTTGGCGTAGCGCCTCCCTGCGCGGCCAGCGTCTCCGTCACGACCGCGATTGCGAGAACGACGATGCCGAAACAGCGCCTCATGTCTTCCTCCGTGCGACACCAATTCTTGGGCATTCCTCCCTGATCACGCAATCCCCACAGCGGGGATAGACGGGGCGGCAAACATTCTGCCCCCACGTCACCAGGTAGAGGTTGATGTACGGCCACCACCGCTTCTCGGTAACGCGGTAGAGCGCCTGCTCCGTCTCATCAGGCAGCATCGTCTTCACCCATCCCAGGCGGTTCGAGATGCGATGGACGTGCGTGTCGACACAGATATTGTGGGGACTCTTGAAGCCCAGGATGAGCACGAGGTTCGCCGTCTTGCGTCCGACGCCCGGGAGCATGATGAGTTCCTCGAGCGTCGACGGCACCTTGCCGCCGAACCGGGAGACGAGCATGTCGCAGCACGCCTTCAAGTACCGCGCCTTGTATCGATAGAAGCTCACCGGGTAGATCAGTCGTTCGATCTGCTTCACCGGCAAGCCGGCCATCGTCCGCGGCGTCCGCGCCACCTTGAAGAGCCGCGTGGAGGCTGCGTGCGTCGTCGCGTCCTGGGTTCGCGCGGAAAGTATCGTCGCGATCAGTATCTGGAATGGATCTTCGGCCTGCGCTTCCGAGATCTTCTCGACCGCCGGCAGCTCGAGCCCGGTAATCGACTGCGCGAGCGCACGCATGATGCGCTCGACCTTGCGCGGATGGGGTCTGGGCAAACCGTACAGTTCTAACTCAGTCGGACGGGAATCTCTATCGATTGTGGCTATCGCACTGGCGTCAAGGGCGGCTCGCCCGAGAGGACGGCGATGGCGTTGCTGACGGCCAGATCGGCCATGGCGGTTCGGGTTTCGGTCGTGGCGCTGCCGAGGTGAGGCGCAAGCACGACATTCTCGAGCGGCAACAGGTCGGGATGTACTTCGGGCTCGCGTTCGTAGACGTCGAGCGCGGCGCCGGAAATCAGACGATTCTTCAACGCCCACGCCAGCGCTGCCTCATCGACGACCGGTCCGCGGGTCGTGTTGATCAGGTAGGCGGATCGCTTCATCCGGGCCAGCTCGGGCTGACCGATCAGGTGGCGTGTGTCGGGCGTGAGCGGCACGTGCAGCGACACCACGTCAGACGTCGAGAGCAGACGATCCAGCGGCATGCCGGTTGACGATCGTGACGTATGGACGATCGTCATGCCGAAGGCGGCGGCGCGCTCGGCGACCGCCCTGCCGATGCGGCCCCACCCGACGACGCCGAGCTGGCGGCCCCGTAGCTGCATCCCCAGCAGCTGGTCGAACGCCCATCCCTTCCAATCGCCCCGCCGCAGCATGCGCTCGCCTTCGCCCAGCCGCCGCGTCACGGCCAGGATCAGGGCCAGGGTGAGATCGGCGGTCGCATCGGTCAGGACGTCCGGCGTATTTGTCACAACGATGCCGCGCTCACGGGCGGCGGCAACGTCGACATTGTTGTAGCCGACGGCGACGTTGGCGATGACGCGCAGATCCTGGCCGGCTTCGATCACCGGCCGATCGACGGTATCGGTCACCATCGACAGCAGCGCCTGTTTACCGGCGACGCGGCGCACCAGTTCGTCGTGCGACACCGGGCTGGTCGCGTCGATGCGATCGACGTCGCACGCGGCCTCGAGGCGCGCCATGACGGACGCGGGCAGCTTCCGGGTGAGGAGGACAGGGGGCTTGGGCAAGTGGGAAGTTAGAAGTGGGAAGTGTGAAGTAAGTGTGAAGTGCGCACGTGATCAATCACCACTTGAAGACTTCCTTCTCACTTCCCACTTTCAAGTTCCAACTTGCTTCAGTGGCCGTAGGATTTGCAGTAGCCGCAGTGATTGCACATCACCGCGGGTTCGATGATGCAGGGTCCGTCCGTGTCGGCGCCCACCGGCACGGTGAACATCCCATGGCTGGCGTGAAGGTGAAAGAACGCCGGGACGGGCCGAGGTGCGGGCGGCCTCGCCGCCTGGATGCCGTGCCGGGCGATCGCGTCCCGCACAAGATTCCGCAGTTCCTGTTCCGTCACGAGACGCCGCCTTCGTCGCCTCGCGGCCTTGGCGAGGCAGGCACATCCACGGTATCGATGATACCGATGACCGCCGCATCCACCGGCGCCAGCTTGCGGCCGAGCGCCTCGCCTGCGGCGCGGCCTTCCATGACGATCAGGACCTTCTCGTCGACGCCGGCGCCCAGCGCGTCCACCGCCAGCACAGCGGTGCCTCGCGGCTGACCGTCGAGTGTCAGCGGCTGGACCAGCAGCAGCTTGGCGCCCTCGAATTTCGCGTGCTTCTGGGTCGCCACCACGGTTCCCACAACTCGTCCGATCTGCATGGCCTACCCGAGATCCCAGTGATCGACGATGCCGACGATGCCTGCATCGGCAGGCACCTCGGTCGGATAAAACGGAAAACTGGCTTCCTTACCGCGGACGAAGAACACCGTCTCGCCGACGCCCGCCCCGACCGAATCGACCGCGACCAGCGTGCGGCCGGCGTCGGAGCCGTCGGCGGCAATTGGCTGCAGGACCAGCAGCGCGATGCCGACCAGGTTTCCGTCCTTGCGCGTGACGACGACGTCGCCGATGACCCGGGCGAGCTGCATCGGCGTCAGCTCCCGGCCGCGACTTCGACGGCGTCGACGATGCCGACAATGGCCGCGTCCACCGGGCAGTCCTTCATGCCGGCGGCCATCCGCGCGGAGCTGCCGCTCACGATCAGGACGGTTTCGCCGACGCCGGCGTCAACCGTGTCGACGGCGACGAGATAATTGCCTTCGGGTTTGCCGTGGGGGTCCATGGGGCGCGCCACGAGCAGCTTGTTGCTGACGAGCCGCGGATCCTTCCGCGTGGCGACAACGGTCCCGACGATGCGGGCCAGGATCATCGGGACGGGGCTCCCGGTTACGCCTTGCCGACGGTGGCCTTGCCGATGGGCAGCGCGTCCTCGAGGTTGGCGTGCGGACGCGGGATGACGTGGACCGACACCAGCTCGCCGACGCGGCGGGCCGCGGCCGCGCCCGCGTCAGTGGCGGCCTTCACCGCTGCCACGTCGCCACGCACGATCGCGGTGACATACCCGGCGCCGATTTTCTCCCAGCCGACCAGCGTGACCTTCGCCGCCTTGACCATGGCGTCGGCCGCCTCGATCATCGCGACCAGCCCCTTGGTCTCGATCATTCCCAACGCCTCTCCCATTTCGATGCCTCGCTAATCTTTGAGGGTTCTCACGGCATCGGCGATCAGCGCCGTGAGTTCGCCGTATGTTAGCCGAATTTCTCCGTCCCTGCTCGCTTGCTTGAGCGCGAGCGAGACATCTGGCACGAGACGATCGGTGCTGGATTCCGGCGCTTCGAGCACCTGGCACACGCACCTGGTCGCGGCCGGCCTCGGATGCATCGGCGCAGAGCGGCGCCGGCGACGGAATGCCGTACATCCCGCGCAGCCCCTGCAACCGCTCGACCTCTTCGCGCGAGATCAGGTTCTCGCCCCCGAGCAGGCGCGCGACCAGGCTGATCTTTGCGAAGTGCTCGATCGTCTCCATCTTGTAATAGGCGCTCATGACATCGGGCCCGCACGTCACGGCGCCGTGATTGGCGAGCAGCATGCCGTCATGCGCCCTGATGTACTTGCGGACCGCATCGGGCAATTCCCTGGTCGACGGCGTTCCGTACTCGGCGATCGGAATGCTGCCGAGCGTCGTGATGACTTCGGCCAGCACCGCGCGCGTCAGCGGAATGCCCGCAACCGCGAAGCCGGTCGCCAGCGGCGGGTGGGCATGGACCACGGCGCCGACGTCGGGGCGATTGCGGTAGATCTCGAGGTGCATGGGCAGCTCGGTCGAGGGATCGCGCTCACCCGAGACCTTCCCGCCCTCGTAGTCCACGACGACCATCATGTCGGGGGTCATGAATCCCTTCGACACGCTCTTCGGGCGTGGTGATGAGCCGGTGATCGTCGAGCCGCGCGCTGATGTTGCCGTCGTTCGAGGCGATGTAGGCGCGCGCGTACAGTCGGCGGCCGGCCTCGACGATATCCGCGCGAATCTGTTCCTCAATCCTCGTCATTACCCGCGCTCCCGGTATTCGTTCAGGCAGCGTTCGGAACAGAAGTATTGCGTCGTGCCGGAAGCGGTGACCGACAGCGCCGGTCGCGGTGGCACATAGGTGCCGCACACCGGGTCGCGCACCAGCTTCACCGGCGGCGCCTGCCCGCGTCTGCCGGACGGTGTGCCCCTCGAGCCTTCGATGACGCTGTCCACCAGCTTCCAGAACGCGCGGGCCACCATGATGAACAGGACCGCGAGGAGCAGGAAGCGAATCACGAGCGCGCCTGGCTCAACTGCCGGGGGTGGCGGCCGGCGGCGTCGCGCCGTGCCCGGCCGCGGTAATCCCTTCGAGCGCGCGCTGCGCCGCCTGCGCTTCGGGGCTGCCGGGGGCGAGCTCGACGACCTGCTTCCACGCCGCCTGGGCGCCGGCGAGATCCTGCTTGCCGAACGCGAGGACGATGCCCTGGTTCAGCAGCGTCTTGGTGTGCTTTGGATTCAGCTTCAGCGACTGCGTCGAACTGCTGCAGGGCGCGGTCGGTCTGCCCGGTGTAGTACAGGCTGACGCCGAGATCGGTGCTCGCGTCAGGGTTCGACGGATCGATCCGGAGGCTTTCCTGGTACCACTTGATCGCATCCGGGTAGCGCTCGGCATCGAAGTACGTGTTCCCGAGCTGGACGGCCGCGCCGGCGTTTTTCGGATCGTTCTTGATGAC
Source organism: uncultured Acidobacteriota bacterium (assembly GCA_963750995.1). GTDB lineage: Bacteria > Acidobacteriota > Vicinamibacteria > Vicinamibacterales > UBA2999 > CAVVST01. Next base: position 255,423 of record CAVVST010000004.1, read on the forward strand.
CGTCATCAGCGACTGCACGCGCGCTTCGTCGAGCGGCGGCGCCTGGGGCTGCCAGCCGCCGCCGCCCTGGGCCGGCGCCGCGGCGGCGGCCGCCGGCGCGGCCGTAAAGCGGCCGCCGGCCTGCTGGACGCCAATCACCCACCCGAGGATGACGCCGAAGCACATGCCGGCAATGGCAAACACGATGGAGTCTGGGCGCATCAGAACGATCTTATTTCACGAAAGGGTCAGCTGGAACCACTCGACCAGGGACCGCACCAGGTCGACATCGCGCTGCAACAGCAGCGGTGCCGTGCGCGGGAATCGTCGACCATCGCTGCTCGCGCGGACCCGCGGCGCCCTGCGCCAGCTCGCGGACCGACCTCGCGGCGTAGGGATCCTGGAGGCTGGCCATGAGCAGCGCCGGCCGCGCGCCATACGGAACGCATCGGTTCCTCGATGCGCAAGCCCCGGTAATCCAGCGACGGCGAGATGAGCGCAATCGAGCGAACCGACGGATCGGCGGCCGCGGCGACCGCCGCGAGGTTGGCGCCCAGCGAGGCGCCGGCAATCCCGATCGCCCCGGCTCGCACGTCGGCGGGACGATCCGCAAGAAACGCCACCGCGGCGCGGATGTCGTGGTGCCACGCCGCCAACGACTGCGGATCGGCCGGGAGTGTGACGCTCGGCAGATCAATCGCCAGCGCGGTGATATTCGCTTCCGCCAGCCGCTGCCCGGCCGCCTGCCAGTCGTCGCTGCGAACGCCCGAGCATCGGCACCAGCACGACGGCAGCGGCCGGCCGCGAATCAGCCTCGAGCAGCAGGCCCGTGAGCAGTGCGGCCGTCGGCCGCGCGAAACGTCACGACCCGTCCGGCGGCCTTCACGGGAGGCTGCGCCAGGACAAGTCCCAACGCACAAATCCCAACTCCCAACGACCACATCCCAGATCCCGACGACAACCGGCGCCGTTTGGGCGCCGGGAGTTGGAAGTTGGGAATCGGCTTAGCCGGCGTCATGACGAGAGCACGCTGAGATACTCCTGGACGCTCTGTGCCAGGCCGACGAACAGCGCGTGGCTGATTAGCGCGTGACCGATCGAGACTTCGTCGAGGTGCGGGAGTGAACGAAACAGAACGAGGTTGTCGAGATCGAGGTCATGGCCGGCGTTCACGCCGAGGCCGAGCGCGTGCGCGAGCTCCGCGGCATGCGCGTACTCGACGAACGACTGCTGTCCCTGGTCGCCGCCATGCTCGAACGCACGGGCGAACGGCTCGGTGTAGAGCTCGACGCGATCCGCGCTGACCTGGGCGGCCCACCGGATCGGAGCCTCCGCCGGATCGACGAAGATGGCCACACGGATCCCCTCGCGTTTCAGGTCCTGCACGACGCCTGCGAGGGCGCCGGGTGGCGTCGCCGGATCCAGCCCGCCTGGCTTGTGATCTCCCCCGGCTTCACCGGCACCAGCGTGCACTGATCCGGCTTCACGGCGCGCACCAGCTCGAGAAAGTCCGGCCGCGGGTCGCCTTCGATGTTGTATTCGACGTCCGGCCTGGTTCGCTCCAGCGTCCGCGCGATCTCACGCACGTCGTCAGCGGTGATATGCCGGGCATCCGCGCGCGGATGCACCGTGATGCCGTGTACGCCGGCGCGCAGGCACGTGTACACCGCGTCGAGCACGGACGGCACCCTCCCGCCGCGCGAGTTCCGAATGGTGGCGACCTTGTTGACGTTGACCGACAGCTTCACCATCAGGCGTGTTTTCTGACGGCGTCGACGATCTCCTCACCCCACTGCCGGATCTCGGTCTCGTCGCGGCCTTCGAGCATGACCCGAAGGAGAGGCTCAGTGCCTGAATAGCGGACCAGCAGCCGGCCGTGACCGGACAGCCTGGATTCGACGGCCGACATGACGGCCGCCACCTCCGGAATCGTCTCCAGGTCGACTTTCCGCTCCACCCGGACGTTCAGGAGCACCTGCGGGTAGGTGGTCAGATCCGAGGCCAGATCGGCAAGGTCGCGCCCGGTCGCGGCCATGGTGCGGAGTACGTTGCAGCGACGTCGCCAGGCCGTCGCCGGTGAACAGGTGCTCCGAGAAGATGACATGGCCCGACTGCTCGCCGCCAAGCGACAGGCCGCGCTTCAGCATCTCCTCCATCACGTACTTGTCGCCCACGGCGCAGCGCAGCAGCTCGATCCCGGCATCGCGCAGCGCGATTTCGAGACCGATGTTGCTCATCACCGTGGCCACCAGGGCGTTGCCTTTCAGCCGGCCTTCCGCCTTCATCTGCTTCGCGCACATCAGCATCACGGCGTCGCCGTCGACGACGCGGCCGGCGGCATCGACGAAGATCGCGCGGTCGCCGTCGCCGTCGTAGGCGATGCCCATGGCGTACCCGCCCTCGACGACCGTCCGCGCAAGCAGCTCGGGCGCCGTCGATCCGCAGCCCAGGTTGATGTTGCGCCCGTCCGGAGCACAGCCGATGCATTTCGCGTCGAAGCCAAGCTGCTTGAAGAGGCCGCGGTGCAACAGTCGTCGTCGCGCCGTTGGCGCAATCGACCACGATCCGCAAGGAGCGGTGGCGTTCAGTCGGCGGAAGAATCTCCAGCAGGTGCGAGATGTAATCGGAGCGATAGTCGATCTGTTCGACGGGCCGGCTCACGCCGGAACCTGCGACGTCTTCGGGCAACCCTGCCATGATCGATTCGACCTGGTCCTCGAGCCGCTCGGTGAACTTCTCTCCGGTACCTGAGAACACCTTGATGCCGTTGTCGCCGAAGGGGTTATGCGACGCCGAGATCACCGCGCCGGCCGTGTATCCCATGCGCGGCGTCAGGTAGGCGATCGCGGGCGTGGGAATGACGCCGGCGCTGGCCAGAGTGCCGCCTTCGCTGGCAATCCCCGCGGCCAGCTCGCGCTCGATCCACTCGCCCGATTCGCGCGTGTCGCGCCCCGCCAGGAAGCGGACGCCCGGCGAGCCGTGGCCGAGGGCGCGCGCGAGCGCCGCGCCAAGCCGCCGGATGGTCGGAATGTCGAGGGGATACTGGCCCGCCTTGCCGCGGACGCCGTCAGTGCCAAACAACCGGCCCATTGCGCTCCTATCGAATCCGAACCCGCACGTGCGGGGGCTCGATTTTGATGACGCCGACGCGGGCCGGCGGAATGACTTTCACAGGCAACTGGAAGACGCCCGGCCGAAGCCCTTCGACATCAATCGTCGCCTCGAAGTCCCCAACCCGCGATCCCCGGGTCTCACGAGGACCGCGTACGAACACCGTCACATCCGACGGGCTCATTTCAATGGATCCATCCCCGGGCGGCCGGATCGGGATGCCGGCGATGGCCCACTCGACCGGTGCGCCGACGATATTGACCGTGACCTCGGCGCTGCCGGGCTCCATCAGGCGCACCGACGGATCGGCCACGCCGATGTTCACCATGTCGCTCACCGGGCTTGTCGCGCCGGCGACCGAGACCGGCTCGGTGATCGCGGCGGTCAGGCGCGCCACCGCGCTTGTGGGGCCCACGATTTCCACGGTCGCCGGATCGGACTTGATTGTCCCGACGACATAACCATCCGCCGGTTCCCCTTCCAGCCCTGGGACCACAGGCACGACCTTCGTCGCGGACGGCTCGAAGGCGACCGAGACGTTCGACGGCGAGATCTGCACCACCTCGATGCCGAACGGCGCCCGCACGTCGGTCCCGGTCAGATGGAACAAACGCTGCCCTGCCCTTGCGGTGCGGAGATCGAGCACCGCCACCAGCTCACCGGTGGCGACCCGGCTCAACGCGCCAGAGGACCCGCGAACCCGGACATCGACGACGGTTGGCGGTTCGCCGACGAGCTCGAGCTGGGCGGGCAGGTTGGTGAACTCCAGCGGAATGCGCAGCGCCCGCTCGACGATCTGCTCGCCCGCCACGACCAGCCACAGCAGCGCCGCGAGCGTGAGCGACAGGATCTTCAGCCCGATGTGGCGGAATCCTCGGAGCGCCATTACCAGAGCCCGGTCCGCGCGAGCGCGCGCGACAGTCGCATGCGCCGACGCCGAGCGATGAGCGACCGCAGCTCGGTGCGCATCGCATCGGCGGAAATGCCGCGCTGGAGATCGCCGTCCAGCACCAGCGAAATGCTGCCGGTCTCCTCCGACACGACAATGGCGACGGCGTCGTTTTCTTCGGTGAGACCAAGGGCCGCCCGATGCCGGGTTCCCAGCTCCCGGCTGACGCGGGGATTCACCGACAGCGGCAGAAAGCAGGCGGCCGCGGCGACGCGGTCGCCCTGGATGATGGCGGCGCCGTCGTGCAGCGGCGAACCCGGCTGAAAGATGCTCGCCAGGAGGTCGTAGGTCACCATCGCGTCGAGCGGAATGCCGCCCTCGATGTAGTTGCGCAGGCCGATCTGGCGCTCGATCACGATGATGGCGCCAATCCGGCGCGCTGCCAGGTTGGTCGCAGTGACGACCAGCTCCTCGATCGTTTCGTCTGTGCTCTGCACCCGCTCGAAGTAGCGGAAGATCGGCGCGCGGCCGAAATGCGCCATCGCCCGGCGGATGTCGGACTGGAACAGCACGATGATGGCGAACACGACGTAGGTGGCCAGGTTGCGGATGACCCAGTTCACCGTCTCGAGCTGCGAGCCAGCGCGACAGAAAAAACAGTCCGATCAGGAACCCGCCGCTCAGCGCCATCTGCACCGCGCGGGTGCCGCGGATCAGCAGCAGCAGCTCGTAGATCAGGAACGACACCAGCGCGATGTCGAGCAGATCCCACCACGCGATAGTCGGGCGCCGGAGGAGCTCGGTCAGCCAGGCCACGTCAGTTCACGAATGATAGCGCCGAATCTCGTCGGCCACCCGCACGACCTGCGTCATCTCGCGGACCGCGTGAACGCGGATGATGTGCGCGCCGGCCAGCACCGCGGCCGCTGCGGCAGCCGCCGTGGCCCAGTCGCGATCCGCCGCCGGCACCTGGCTGCCAATCGACTTCGTGAGGAATGACTTTCGTGACGGACCGACGAGCAGCGGCCGTCCGAGCTCGGCGAACTCATTCAGCCGCGCGAGCGCTTCGTAGCTGTGCACCGACTCCTTCGCGAAGCCAAGGCCCGGATCCAGGATGATGCGCTCCGCCGGAATGCCTGCCCTGGCGGCAAACGCCAGGCTCTCGCGCAGTTCGTCGAGAATCTCGGCGACGACGTCGTGGTAGGACGCCAGCTGGTACATCTCCTTCGATCGGCCGCGGGTGTGCATCAGGACGATAGGCGCCTGGTTCTGCGCCACGACGTCCGCCAGCTGCGGCTCGTACCGCAGCCCGCTGACGTCATTGACCATCGAGGCCCCCGACCGGAGCGCGGCCGCCGCCGTCGCCGCCTTGTAGGTATCGATGGAGAGCGGGCACGTGGACCTTCGCGGCCAGCCCCTCGATGACCGGCAGACACGCGGCGGCGTTCCTCGGCTTCGTCCAGCGGATCGGCGCCGGGCCGCGTGGATTCGCCGCCGACGTCGATCAGGTCGGCTCCCTCGTCCACCATCCGGACACCCGCGTCAATCGCGGCGGCGGCATCGAACAGGCGTCCGCCGTCGGAAAACGAATCAGGCGTGACATTGATCACGCCCATGATCAAAGTGCGGTCGCCAAGGACAAGGCTGCCGCCACCCGGTAACGGAATGGTGAACCGTCGGCGTGAGGACATGATGCCGGAGACCTGAAGGTCTCCGTTTACCGGTAGCCGGAGGCCTTCAGGCCTCCGGTCACTCCTGTGTAACGGGACGCGGCGGCAGCGGCGGAACGATCGACGGCCGCTCTTTTTCCTTGGCGGTCCGCGGCTCGCGCGGCGGCATCGATGCGCCGGCGGGCGGCACGAACTCCTCGAGCGGCAGGCCCGCGGCAATGCGGCGCACCTGGTCGGCGTCAAGCGTTTCGCGGAGCAGGAGCGCATCGGCCATGTCGAGCAGCTTCTGCTTGTGCTCGAGCAGTACGCTCTGCGCGCGCGTGTAATTGTCGGTGACGAACTTCTTCACTTCCTGGTCGATGCGCAGCGCCGTGTCTTCGCTGTAGTCCTGGTGCTGGGCGATCTCGCGGCCGAGGAAGATCTGCTCTTCCTTCTTGCCGAACGTCAGCGGGCCGAGCGTATCGCTCATGCCCCACTCGCACACCATGCGGCGCGCCAGTTCGGTGGCCCGCTCGAGATCGTTGCCGGCGCCGGTCGTGATGCTGCCGATCGTGATTTCCTCGGCAATGCGGCCGCCGAGCAGAATCGCAATCTGATCCTGCAGGTACTCGCGCGAGTAATTGTGCTTCTCGTCGATCGGCAGCTGCTGGGTCAGGCCGAGCGCCATGCCGCGCGGGATGATCGTGACCTTGTGGATCGGATCCGCCTGCGGCAGCATCACGGTGAGGAGCGCATGCCCCGCCTCGTGAATGGCCGTGATGCGCTTCTCGCCTTCGCTGATGATCATCGAGCGGCGCTCGGCGCCCATCAGCACCTTGTCCTTCGCGAACTCGAAGTCGAGCATGCGGACGACCTTCTGGTTGAAGCGCGCCGCGTTCAGCGCCGCCTCGTTCACCAGGTTCGCCAGGTCCGCGCCCGAAAAACCGGACGAGCCCCGCGCCAGCACCGCGACATCCACGTCGTCGGACATCGGGATCTTCTTGGTGTGCACGCCGAGGATGCCTTCCCGGCCTTTCACGTCCGGCCGGTTGACGACGATCCGGCGGTCGAAGCGGCCGGGCCGGAGCAGCGCCGGGTCGAGCACATCGGGGCGGTTCGTCGCCGCGACGAGGATGACGCCTTCGTTCGACTCGAAGCCGTCCATCTCGACGAGGAGCTGGTTCAGCGTCTGTTCGCGCTCATCGTGGCCGCCGCCGAGACCCGCGCCCCGGTGCCGGCCGACAGCGTCGATTTCGTCGATAAAGACGATGCAGGGGGCGTTTTTCTTGCCCTGCTCGAACAGATCGCGCACCCGGGAGGCGCCGACGCCGACGAACATCTCGACGAAGTCGGAGCCGCTGATCGAGAAGAACGGGACGTTGGCCTCGCCGGCGACGGCGCGCGCGAGCAACGTCTTGCCGGTTCCCGGCGGGCCCATCAGCAGGACGCCCTTCGGGATGCGGCCACCGAGCTTCTGGAACTTCTGCGGCTCGCGCAGGAACTCGATGATTTCCTGCAGTTCGTCCTTGGCTTCGTCCACGCCGGCGACGTCCTTGAACGTCACCTTTTTCTGGGCGCTCGAAGACAGCTTCGCCTTGCTCTTGCCAAACGAGAGGGCCTTGTTGCCGCCGCTCTGCATCTGGCGCATGAAGAAGATCCAGAACCCAATCATCAGGAGGATTGGCGCCCAGGAATACAGGAGCGCAGCCCATGGGCTGGTCGCCGGCTCGCGCGCCGACACCACCACGTTGCGCTCAATCAGCTTGTTGGCGAGCCCTTCAAACTGCGGCGGGGCATAGGTGCGGAAATTTTCGCCGGACTTGTCGACACCGGTGATTTCATTGCCGGTAATAGTGACCCGGTCGATCTGTCCGCCGTCGACCGACGTCATGAACTCGCTGAAGCTCAACGGTTTGCTGCTGGCCTGGAACTTGGTGGAAAAGTTCCACACCAGGACCCCAATGATGACCAGCGCCATCCAGAAGACCAGGCTCTTCAGCGTCGAGTTCAACAGACCCCTCCAGACCCCGTGAAAACCAAGAGTATCACCTTAGACCACCCCTCTGCTGTAGTAAGACCAGCTTTCCGCCGCGAAGTTCCACGCGGCGTTCCGGGCACATCCACGCCCCCCTGTGCGCCGCTGAGCAGAGCTGCCACGGCCTCCACGTGATCGAGGCCGATTTCACGGTCTCCGCCGACCGCCCGCATGGCTCTGAGCAGCACCCGGCGCTGGATGGGCGGCGGCGTCTCGGCCAGATCGCGCACATCGAGCTCCAGGCCATCTCCAGCCTGGTGCGCCAAAGCGAGAAATCGCGCCTCCGCCAGGGTATCGAGCCATTGACCGTCCTCCCGGATGAGCGCCGCGGCCCGTGAGATGGCCGGCCGCGTCGACCCCTCCAGCGCACGGTCGAGCTCGGGCAGCACGCGATGCCGGATCCGATTGCGCGGGTTTCCGAGATCCTCGTTCGTTTCGTCCTCGATCCACGTCTCGGCGCGCGATGACAGGTATGCTGCGGAGGTCATCGCGGGCGACGTCCAACAGCGGGCGGATCACGGCGTCGCGCTGCGGATAGATGCCGCCAAGCCCGCGGAGTCCCGCGCCGCGCATCAATTTCAACAGGAACGTTTCCGCCTGGTCGTCCTGCGTGTGCCCCACGGCAATGCGGTCGGCGCCCATCCCCGCGGCGGCCCGTTCGAGAAACGCGTAGCGCAGGCGGCGCGCGGCATCTTCAATCGAGAGCGATTCGGCCGCGGCGTAATCGCGGACCGCTGCATGATCCACGGCGATTGGCAGTCCGAGCGCGCTGGGCAAACTCCCTGCAGAACGCTTCGTCGCGGACAGCCGTGGCCCGCAGTCCGTGATTTAGATGCGCCAGGCCGGCGACGGTGAAGTCGCCATGCTCGGACAAATCAAGGAGGAGCCGCGACAGCGCCACCGAATCCGCCCCGCCCGACAGACCCACGAGGACTCGGGAGCCGGCGGGCAGGAGGCCATACCGGCGGATGGTGCGGCGGACACGTTGGATCACGGCACAAGTCACAAGGCACAAGTCACAAGGCACAAACCCGACGCCCAGGAACGGAGGCTATTTCGCGTGTGCTTTGTGCCTTGTGCCGTGGGCTCTGAGCCTTGTGCCTTAAAAATGAGGAATGCCGGAGGGCGGACTCGAACCGCCGACCCCGCGCTTATGAGACGCGTGCTCTAACCGGCTGAGCTACTCCGGCACGAACCTTTGATTCTAGCAGGCCCAAGGGCGGCTCCGGCCTCGGGCCTCCGACTGTCTCACGCCCCGGATTCAATCAGGGCGGCGGCCAGCAACGGAATCAGGATTTCGTGATGCCCGACAAACGAGATGCCGGTCCCGCCCCGTACGGCCACCGAACGCCTGACGACATTCGTCTGTGGTCGGTACATCCGAAGGAAGTCGATGTTGATCGTCGTCAGGCGATCGAGCGCGGCGCCGTGATTCCGCGCCAGCGCCACCGCCTTGAAGGAACACCTCGGACAGCACGACTGCCGACCCGCAATTCAGGTAGACGCCGCCCCGGAGCCGGGCGACATTCCCCGTTCCGCTTCCCCCTTTACTCCTACAGAATCAACATCGCGTCACCGTAGCTGTAGAAGCGATAGCCCTGCTCGACCGCGGTCCGGTACGCGTCGAGTACGCGTTCGCGGCCTGCGAATGCGGCCACGAGCACGAGCAGCGACGACTGTGGCAGGTGGAAGTTGGTGATGAGGCCGTTGACGATGCGGAACAGGTGACCGGGGCGAATGAACAAGGTCGTGTCGCCAGCCGCTGCTTTCACGCGCCCGTCCTCCGCCACGCCGAGCGACTCCAGCACACGCACCGTCGTCGTGCCCACGGCAATCACGCGGCGTCCCTCGGTGCGGGCGCGCGTGATTGCGGCTGCCGCCTCGTCTGTCACGGTGAACCGCTCGGGATCGACGACGTGATCCTCGACCCGGGCCGCGCGAATCGGCTTGAAGGTCCCGTAGCCGACGTGCAGCGTGACCTCGGCGCGCTCGACGCCGTGGTTCTCCAGCGCCGCCAGGGTCTCCGCGGTGAAATGCAGGCCGGCCGTGGGTGCGGCAATCGATCCCCGATCGCGCGCGTATACGGTCTGGTAGCGCTCTCGATCGGCGGCACGATCCGGCCGCTTGATGTACGGCGGGAGCGGGATGTGGCCGATGCGGTCGATGACATCAACGATGTCCAGGTCGGATTCGGCCCACAGGCGTATGGTGCGCCGCCCATGAAAATGCATGGCGACGATCTCGCAGTGCAGCTGCACGCCGTCCCCTTCGAACATCACCTCGGAACCGGGCTTCAATTTCTGGCCCGGGTGCATCAGCGCGTCCCACATCCCGTCACCGAGCTGATTCATCAGCAGGCATTCAACCGCGCCGCCGCCGGGAAGCCGTCGCCCGAGCAACCGAGCCGGAAACACTCTGGTGTTGTTCAGTACCGAGGAGATCGCCCGGCCGCAGGTAGTCCACCAGCCGGGCAAACCATGCGTGTTCGAGTTGACCCGTATCGCGATGCAGCACGAGAAGCCGCGAGGCGCCGCGCATTGCGGGCGGCTCCTGCGCGATCAACTCATCCGGAAGGTGGAAGTTGAAGTCAACGGTATCCAATGGCCGAGCTCTTGCACGGGCAGCATATATGTACGACGTCGTCATCGTCGGCGGCGGGCCGGCGGGCCTCAGTGCGGCGCTCGTCCTCGGGCGCTGCCGGCGGCGGGTATCCTGTGCGACGCCGGCACGCCGCGCAACGAACGCGCCCGCGAACTGCACGGCTATCTGACTCGCGACGGTATCCCGCCGCTCGATCTGCTTCGCGCTGGACGCGACGAACTGAAAACGTACGGCATCGAACTGCGCGATGTGCGCGTGTCCGATCTGACGCCGATTCCGGTCGGGTTCTCCGTGACGATGGCGGACGGTAACAGGACCGATGCGCGGGCCGTACTGATCGCCGCCGGTGTCAAGGACGCGCTTCCGGACATTCCCGGCCTGGACGAGTGCTACGGCATCAGCGCTCACCACTGTCCCTACTGCGACGGCTGGGAAGAGCGGGAGAAAACGATCGCGGTTATCGGCCACGGCGCGTCTGGCACGGCGCTGGCGCTGGCCATGAAGACATGGAGCGATTACGTGATGCTCTGCCCACATGGACGCGCGCAGCTGCAGCCGTCGCATCGAGTACAGTTGGCGGCCCATGACGTCGAGATCCGTGAAGGCCGGATCGCCGCCGTCGAGCACGAACGCGGCCGGGTTCGTTTTCTGTCGCTCGCGCGCGGCGAGCGGATCCCCTGCGACGCGATCTTCTGTTCGACTCGCCAGATGCCTCAGTCCGATCTGCCAAAAGCGCTCGGGTGCGAACTGACGAAGCACGGCCTCGTCAAGACCGACCATCTTGGCCTCACTTGCGTCCCGGGGCTGTACGTCGCCGGCGACGCCTCCCGCGACGTCCAGTTCGTCATCGTCGCAGCCGCAGAAGGGGCGAAGGCCGCGGTGGCGATCAACAAGGCGCTTCAGGCTCGCGCCGGCCTCGCAGTCACGTAGAGCAGACGGCCGATGACCACACCGGTCAAATCGCTTGCGGCCCGCCCTGTGCCTCCGGAGAACGAGGACACGCCCGCGGTTAATCCCGACGGGCAGACGTTTGCGCTGCTCGTCATTGCGGGGGCCGCAGCGATGGCGCTGCTGTACTGGGCGCAGGCGGTCTTCATTCCCATCGTCCTCAGCATCCTGATCAGTTACGCGCTCGAGCCCCTGGTGCGCAGCCTGACCCGCTTTTGCGTGCCGCGCGCGGTCGCATCCGCCCTTACCGTCGCACTGCTGGCAGGCCTGATCGGCTACTCGACGTACTCGCTTTCGGACGACGCGTCGAACATCGTCGCGGCAGTTCCGGAAGCGGCAACCAAGCTCCGCCAGGCGCTTCGCCGCGAGCAGCGCGATGGCGACAGCGCCATACAGCAGGTCCAGCGCGCCGCCGAGGAATTGCAGCGAACAGCCGACGAGGCCGCGGGACCCAGCAGTGCGCCCAGAGGCGTGCAGCGTGTCCAGATCGAGGAACCAGCCATCGACATCCGCGAGTACGTGATGTGGGGATCGGCAGGCATTGCAGCCTTCGCCGGTGAGGCGGTGCTGATCATCTTCTTCGTGTTTTTCCTGCTCGCCTCCGGCGACCTGTTCAAGCGCAAGCTGGTCCGGATCGCAGGGCCGTCGCTCCAGCGCCGGAAAATCACCGTTCAAATCCTCGACGAGATCAATGCCCAGATCGAACGATTCCTGCTGGTGCTGGTGATTGCGAGCGTCGTCGTTGGGGTGGCCTCATGGATTGCCTTCTGGTCGGTCGGCCTCGAGCAGGCGGTGTTCTGGGCGGTAGCGGCGGGAGCCTTTAATTCGATTCCGTACTTCGGCCCGATCATCGTGTCGATTGGCACGGCCGTCGTCGCCTTCCTGCAGTTCGGCACGGTCTCGATGGCGGCGACGGTGGCGGGGCTGGCGCTGGCAATCACCAGCCTCGAGGGTTGGGTGCTGATGCCGATGCTCGCGCGCAAGGTCGTGCGCACGAACGAACTTGCGGTGTTCGTCTCGCTGATCTTCTGGAGCTTCGTGTGGGGCGTCTGGGGAACGCTGCTGGCGGTGCCCATGCTCGTCGCCGTCAAGGCGTTCTGCGATCACGTCGACGACCTGAAGCCCTTCGGCGAGCTGCTCGGCGAATAAGGGCTACTCCAGGAATTTCTCGAGGTTGGTCCGGCCCCTGGATGCCAGCAGCGGCTTCCAGAGATCGCCAAGGGCCACAACCCGCTCAGGCACGTTGTCCAGGCGGAAGTCTTCAATCTCCGCACCGTTCGAGACTTCATCCCAGGTCAATGGCGTGGAGACCGTAGCTAGCGGTCGGGGGCGGACCGAGTAGATGCTGGCGAGCGTGCTTCCCCACCGGTTCTGGTTGTAGTCAACCAGCACGCGTCCCCGGGGACGCTTCGCCACTTTGTATGCCGAGGTCATGAGCGCCGGATGCCGCGAGGCCAGCTCCACGGCGAGCGCCTTCGCAAATGTCCACACCGCCTTCTGCAGCGGTCCGCGCACGATCGGCACGTAGACGTGCATGCCTTTTGACCCGCTGGTCTTGGCGAGCGGCTTCATGCCGAGCGTTTCGAGCGCGTCGCGCACGATCAGCGAGCACTCGCGCACCTGCGCAAAGCTTGCGCCCTCGCCGGGATCGAGATCGAAGTGCACGTAGTCGGGCCGATTGATGTCGTCGCACTTCGCATACCACTGGTTCAGATCGATGCATCCCAAGTTCGCTACCCACAGCAGCGACGGCATGTCGTCGATGACGGGGAAGTCGATAATGTTCCCGTTGCCGTGATCGATGGTGCACGTCCGGATCCATGCCGGCCTGGGCGTGGGCGCGCGCTTCATGAAAAAGAACGGCCCGGCGGCGCCATTCGGGTAGCGCTTCATCACCATGGCGCGGTCGGCGATGTGGGGCAGCAGGACGGCGGCGACGTCCGCGTAGTACTGGATCAGGCCACCCTTCGTGATGCCGCGCTCCGGCCAGAACGGCTTGCGCAGATTGGTCAGGCGGACGTCCTTCCCGGCGACGGTGAGCGTCGCGTTATCGACGTCGTTTGGAATCTGAACACGCTGCAGACGTGGTATCTCCTTCAACCACGATGAGCACGAGAATCGCGAAGGACACGACTCACAAGTGGGGTTTTCGTTTCGTGCCCTTCGTAACCGTCGTGATCGTCGTGGTTCGTAACGGCTCCAGTTTGGGCGGGCGCTTGCCATGACGGATGGCGCCCTTCAGAGGAACGTACTCGAGTTCGAGACCGGCCGTCACACACCGGAGCAGCAGGCCACCGCGGCTCATGTCGCCGCGGCCGATGAAGTGCAGCGGGAACATCAGCCGGTCGCCGAACACCGGCAGGAGCAGATCGACGTACTTGCCGGAGGCGATGCTGCCCAGCAGGACGACATCGCAATCGGGACCTATGGCCGCCAGAACCGAGTTCGCCGCCTGCTCGAGCGGCTTGCGGTACGCCGGGTTGGCGAGGTTGATGTCGGTCGCCGCAAAGCCCTCGAAGGAGCTGAGCGTCACCTGGGTATCGGCGGCGCGGAGGCCCGCGTTCGGCGTAATCACCAGCACGCCTCCCGCAACTACCGGATCCGTCGGATCGGGCGGGCGTGCAAACCGACGCGCGTACGCCAGCTTGCCGCGAAAGTAGAGACCGCTGACGAAGCTGAAGACCTCGCCGAGCACCGCTCCCTCCCGGCTCTGCAGTTGACGTGCGAGCTGGAAGGCCGCATTCGGCGATGCCATCAGCCGTGCGCGCGGCCCGCCGCAATTGGCGGGCGACAACAGGAAGATCCGCGGCTTTACGCGCTGCGAAATGGGGTCGGGGGTCATTTTTCGAGGACGCTTCGCCATGTCAGTCCCCGAACTGTCCTCGAAAAATGACCCCCGACCCCATTTCAAAAGACGTAACTGGCGGCAGTGGCGAGCAGCCATCCGACAATCACGAAAGGAATCACCGCGACGAGTACGACCAGCGCCACCATCAGGACGACGAACAGCCAGTCGCCTGCGGAGGCCGTTCGCTCTTCCTGCGCATGAAGTTCGAGCAGCGCCAGATTCATGTTGTTCGCCTTCCACGCAAAGTCAAAGAGGTCGCCGACGACCGGGACGGCGCCAAGCAGTGAGTCGATGGCGACATTGAAGATCATCCGCAGCTGAACGATGCGCGGAAGGGCGAGTTCGCGAGCCTGCCAGAGAATGCCGATCGTAAAGAGAGGAGACACCAGGTCGCCAAGCCCCGGCACCAGGCCGAGAATCGGGTCGAGGCCCACGCGGTAGGACGTGCCCGGGACGACGAATGCTGAGTCGAGCAGCTGTGCAACTTTACGCAGCCCCTGGAGCCCCTGAGTCTGTCGCGAGGTCAGCTGGCGGAGACGCGTCACACGAGGCTTCACAGCTCCATTCTAGGCGCCGCGTTTCATACCCGATGCGACTCCTTGAGTCCCCACCTCAGCAGGATGGCGCCGACTGTAAACCCAGCGCCCACCGCCGCCAACAGGACGAGATCACCGCGCTTCAGGCGGCCGCTTTCGAGCACGTCGTTCAACGCCAGCGGAATAGTCGCCGCCGTGGTGTTGCCGAAACGATCGAGGTTGATGATCACTTTCTCTTTTGACAGGCCGAGACGATCCGCCGCAGCGCCGATGATCCGGCTGTTCGCCTGGTGCGGCACAAACCAGTCGATATCGCCAGGCTTGATGCCGTTCCGATCGAGAATCCGCCGGCACACCTCTTCGAAGTTGCGCACCGCGAACTTGAAGACGATCTGTCCATCCTGCCGGACGTAGTGCTGTCGCTGCTCGATCGTGTCTTTCGAGGCAGGCAGCCGGCTACCGCCGGCCGGCATGCAGAGCGCCGGGCCGCCGCTGCCATCGACATAGTTCTCGAAATCGATGATCCCGATGTCGTCGGCGTCGCTGGCTTCGACGACGCACGCGCCGGCGCCGTCGCCGAACAGCACGCAGGTCGTGCGGTCGGTGTAGTCGATGATGCTCGACATCACGTCGGCGCCGACCACCAGGGCGCGCCGGCTGGCGCCGGACGCCACCATCGCCGCACCCGTCGTCAGCGCGTACACGAATCCCGAGCAGGCGGCGACCAGGTCGTATCCCCAGGCATGCTTCGCGCCGATCATGTCCTGCAGCACGCAGGCGGTGCTGGGAAACAGCGTATCCGGCGTCGTCGTACCGACGACGATGAAGTCGATGTCGGCCGGCGTCAAACCGGCGCGCTCGATCGCCTTGAGCGAGGCCTCGCGCGCGAGGTCGGAGGTGGCGACGCCCGGATCGACGATGTGGCGCTCGCGAATGCCGACGCGCTGCATGATCCACTCGTCGGAGGTGTCGACCATCCGCTCGAGGTCGGCATTGGTGAGAACACGGGGCGGCACGTAGGTCGCGAGGCTGGAGATGCGGGTGCGGCGCAAAGCGCCCGCCGGTGTCGGCGTCGTTACCACAGTCGAGAGTCCCTCCCGGGAGCCGTGAGTCCGAAATATTCGTAGGCGCGCGCGGTCGCAACGCGGCCGCGCGGCGTTCGATCGAGGAAGCCGGCCTGGATCAGGAACGGCTCGTAGATGTCCTCGATTGCATCCCGCTCTTCGCTGACGGCCGCGGCAAGGCTGTTTACGCCCACCGGGCCGCCACTGAACTTGTCGATGATGGTCCGCAGGAGCTTCCGATCCACTTCGTCGAAACCCTGATCGTCGACCTCGAGGAGCTTCATGGCGGCGTGCGCCACGTCGACGGTGATCCGACCGTCGGCCCGCACCTGCGCGTAGTCGCGCACCCGGCGCAGGAGGCGATTGGCGATCCGCGGCGTGCCGCGGGATCGCCGCGCCACCTCCGCCGCCGCATCGTCATCGATCGAGACGGCGAGAATCGAGGCGGAGCGGCGGACGATCTCCTCGATGTCGGTCACTTCATAAAAATCGAGCCGATGAACGATGCCGAAGCGCGCGCGCAGCGGCGCCGTCAGCAGGCCGGCGCGCGTGGTCGCGCCAATCAACGTGAATTTCTGCAGCGGAACTTTGACCGAACGCGCGCTCGGACCCTGGCCGATGACGATGTCGAGCTCGTAGTCTTCCATCGCCGGATAAAGGATTTCCTCGATCGCGGGCGCCAGGCGGTGAATTTCGTCGATGAACAGGACTTCGTGCGGCTGCAGGTTGGTGAGCATCGCGGCAAGGTCGCCGGGCTTTTCGATGACCGGACCGGCAGTCGCGCGAACCGGTACGCCCATCTCGTTGCCAATCACGTAGGCCAGCGTCGTCTTGCCGAGCCCGGGCGGGCCGTACAGGAGCACGTGATCGAGCGCTTCGGAGCGGCCGCGGGCGGCCGCAATCGACACCTCGAGGTTGTCGCGAACGCGATCCTGGCCGATGTATTCGTTCAGGGAGCGCGGGCGCAGTCCGGCTTCGTACTGCGCGTCCTCGTCGACGCGGCCGCCGGTCAGGACGCGATCGCCCCTCGATTCCAACTCGGGGCGATCCTGAGCCTGTCGAAGGATCGCTCACCGCATCAGCTCCCTGAGCGCGCCCTTGAGGGCGTGCTCGAAGGTCTGCGTGCTGGCGGCAGAAGACAGGGTGGCATCGACCGCTTTCTCGGCCAGCGGCCGATGATAGCCCAGGTTCTGCAGCGCCGAGAGCAGATCGGCGCGCAGTCGCTCGATCGGCCGATTCCGGCACAGGCGCGCCCACACCGGCGGGCACGGCGAGATGCGCGAGACGATCCTTCAGTTCGAGCACCATTCGCTCCGCGGTCTTGCGGCCGACGCCGGGAATCGCGGTGAGCCTCGCCAGATCGCTGCGATGGATCGCGCCGACGAGCTCGGCCGGCTCGATGCCCGACAGCACGGCTACCGCCAGCTTCGGCCCGATGCCGCTGATCGCGATCAGCCGCTCGAAGAACTGCTGTTCCAGCGTCGTGAGGAACCCGTACAGCTGCAACGCTTCTTCGCGCACGTGCGTGTGGATGCGCAGGGAGACGTCGGCGCCGACGTCACCCGCATCGTAAAACGTGACTGAGCGGCACATTCACCTGGTAGCCAACGCCCTGGACGTCAACGATGAGAAGGTTTGGTTGTTTGTCGAGGATCCGGCCGCGGAGGAATGCGATCATCCGTTGGCGGGAGGACGGTAATCGCGCCAGGTTTTCGGAAGGCGGACCTGAAGGTCCGCCTCTGCGGTCTTGCGGGAACCGCCATTGTAGAGGGCCTTCAGGCCCGCCGGCGGAACCGAATGCAGGTGGCAAATGGCCACCGCCAACGCGTCGGCGGCATCGTGGGGCGAGGGCGGTTTCGTCAATCCCAGCAGCAGCTTGATCATCTGCTGCACCTGGTGTTTCTCGGCGCGCCCATAGCCGACGACTGCGCGCTTCACGGCCGCGGGCGTGTATTCAACGACCGGGCAGCCGCACTGGACCGCCGCCAGCATGGCGACGCCGCGCGCGTGTCCGAGCTTGAGAGCGGTGCGGGCGTTGATGGCGGAAAACAGGCTTTCGATGGCGACGCAGTCGGGTGCGGACGAGGCGATGAGAGCGGACAGCTCGCGGTGAATGCGGGCGAGGCGCTGCGGGAAGGGATC
This sequence comes from uncultured Acidobacteriota bacterium, assembly GCA_963750995.1. Classification (GTDB taxonomy): domain Bacteria; phylum Acidobacteriota; class Vicinamibacteria; order Vicinamibacterales; family UBA2999; genus CAVVST01. The sequence goes on from CAVVST010000004.1 coordinate 273,225, forward strand.
GCGGCCCGGTGCCGTAATCGCGCCGCACGTCACCAGCCGTGCGACGCGGCCGTCCGTCTCCACGCAGCCATAACCCGTGCGTTGGGAGCCCGGATCGATCCCGAAAATCCTCACGCCAGGGAGGCCTCGATCTCCTTCTCCTCGACGTCGAAGTTGGCCCAGACGTGCTGGACGTCGTCGTGATCCTCGATGGCTTCCATCAGCTTCAGCATCTGCTGCGCTTCCTTGCCAACGAGCTTGACGTAGTTCTGCGGCACCATGGCAAGGGCGGCGCTGGCCGGCTCGACGCCGAGCGCCTTGACCGCGTCGCGCACCGCCTCGAAGCTCTCGGGCGCGCACACGATCTCCCAGCCGCTCTCGTCGTCACTCATGTCGTCGGCGCCCGCGTCGAGCGCAGGCCGCCAGGAGCTTGTCCTCGTCGACATTGCCCTTTTCGACGAAGATCTGGCCCTTGCGGGAGAACATCCACGCCACGCTGTTCTCGGCCGCGAGGTTGCCGGCGTGCTTGCCGAGGAGATGTCGAATCTCGCCGACCGTGCGGTTCTTGTTGTCGGTGAGCGTCTCGATCATCAGCGCCACGCCGCCTGGGCCGTAGCCTTCGTAGGTGATTTCCTCGTAGGTGACGCCCGGTTCTTCTCCGGTGCCTCGGCGAATGGCGCGCTCGATGTTCTCGCGCGGCATGTTGTTCGCCTTGGCATCGGCGACGATCGTGCGCAGGCGGGGATTCATTTCCGGATCGCCCCCACCGTTGCGGGCCGCGACGGTCAGTTCCTTGATGATGCGGGTGAACACCTTGCCGCGCTTGGCGTCGGCAGCACCCTTCTTATGCTTGATTGTGTGCCACTTGGAATGGCCTGACATGGCGGAAACTCCAGAAAATACGGGGAAAAAGCAGACGTTGATTCTACCAGACTCGCTACGTCCGACGGGCGAGGATAATCCACACCTCGGCACGTTCATCCCAGGCGGCGCCGCGATAGTCGCCCAGCAGGGCCGTGATTTCAAAGCCGGCCTTCTCCAGGCGGCGAGCCATCTGTGGCACGGAGAGCGTCCTGAATGTCAGCGCGAAGCGGCGCGTATGCTGGGCTCCGCCAATCCGTTCGGTGAACTCCTGGTCGAAGATGGTGAGGTGCCGGGCGCGATCCTGGCGCACGGTTTCAACGAGGGTGACATGGGTGCCGCCGCGCCGGTTTTTCCAGCCTTTGAGACTGACGCGCTTCTTGTACTCGTCCCACGACGGCAGGTCGGCAACCAGTTCGACCCCGAACGTGCAACCAGGCCGGAGGACGCCGTAGACGGCGCGCAGCGTCTCAGCCAGATCGCGTTCGCGAAGCAGCGACTGGAGAACCCCGTATGGCGCGATCACGAGCGAAAACGTTGAGGCCGGAAACGGCAGCGCACGGATATCGCCCCGGACGATCGAAACGCGCCCGTTCAACCGGGCCCGATTCACGCGCCTGCGGGCGCGTGCCAGCATCGCGTCCGACCGATCGATGCCGACGAGCGAGACGCCGGCACGCCCCAGCGGCATCGCGATACGGCCAGTGCCGCACCCGAGCTCGAGCGTGGTGCCGCCCGCCCCGGCGGCGACCGTCCGCCAGAATGGGACGTCGCGGCGGCCGAGCGTGCGCGCGTTCTCCCAGTCGTAGAAGGGCGCGTACTCGTCCCAGCCTTCGTACCCTTCGCTACGTTTTCTGGCCAACGGTCGCAAAGAGCATCGTGTTCTGGATTTCAACGAAGCCGGGGCCGGCCGCGGCGGCTTCGGTGGCATATGTGGCGAGCACGTCGAGATACTCTCGGCCGAGGGCCCGGATGGCTTCGGCCGGCGCCTGCTGGATTGCCTCCTCGACGGCCTCGCGGCGGCGTGTCCAGACATCCGGCGGCGGCGGGCCAAGGCGCGACTGTGACACGGGGAACAGGCGTGACGTTCAGCGGCTCGATGCCGCGACGCGCGAAGAGCCCGGGAAGCCTTGGACCCACCGCGGCCTCTGATTTCTCACCACGCGCGGCGGTAAGCGCCGAAAAGAACCGCATCGATGTTTCGAATGCCTTCACGCCCGCCGGAGTTGCGGAATACCAGTAGCGTGCGCTGTTGTCGGGCTCGACAGCGAGCACGCGGCCGCCTGAACGCGTGACCCGGGCGAGCTCGCCAACCGCTGCCTCGACGTCGCCGATGTGCTGCAGCACGGCGACGCAGAAGGTCGAATCGAACACGCCGTCAAGGAATGGCAGGTGGCCGGCATCGGCTGTTGCGTACGCGACGCGAAGGTTGTGCCCGGCCGTCTGGTACTTGGCGATCATCACGCGCTCGATTATGAGGTCGACGCCGACCATCCGGATCTGTGAGACGTGGAGCCGTCCGATACGGACCTCTGCGGTGCCTTCGCCGCAGCCGACGTCGAGAATGCGGTTGCCGGGCCTCGGCCGGAGCGTCTCGGCCAGGAAATCCGTGAAATCGTCGTTCCACCACCGCTCGCGCAGGTACTTGAGCGTGGGGGAGGTCAGCGCGTCGATCGAATTCGCCATCAGTCGGACACTGCGAGCTCGCCTGGAATGATCGGCCGCGTGCGCGGCAGCATGCCCAGCCGTGAGAGCCGCCCCACGAACGCCAGGATGCCGACGAACACAGCCAGCTTCGTGATGTCGCCGGCCCGGGTCGCCGGCAGGACCTTCCACATCACTCCCAGCACCGGCTGCGCGATCGTGACCGCCCAGACCGTTCCGTAGAAGTATCGCCGCTCGTGACCTTCTCCCTGCGTTGACGGCTTGACACGGGGCAGGCGTCCCATGGCTCCCAGGAACCAGACCGTTCCGGCGATTGGGAAGTACGCCGCGAGGTACATCTGTTTCAGTCGCCATTCACCGGTAAAGACCGCCCACACCAGGCCCGCAATGTTCAGCGCCGAAAAGGCGATGACCTCGCCCCACGCCGTCGTGTAGCACACCCGGCGATACAACGGATTCGGCCGGTCTTCGGTGAACCGGATGATGTAGGGCGCCGGCTCGCATCCCGGCAGGCGGCCTCGCAACGCCGCAGCCCCCGTGCAGAAGAGCACGACCGAAAACCACGTCATCGTCGGTTGGTCGACGCCGCGCTCGAACAGGTCAAAAGTCAGCGGCCCCGGTGCGATGAAAAACACGAAAATCCAGATCGGCCAGTGCAGGACGCGGTAGTAGGTCTTGTTACGATGGCGAATCGTCCGCTCGGTATCGAGCTCGATGTAGCGCGCGTCGGTCCGGACGTTCACGTCGGCCATGGGAAGCCCAGACATTCTATCCTTCGCGCACGACGCGCCCCTCGGCCATGAACAACATGCGATGCGCGACCGCGCGGGCAAAATCCTCGTCGTGTGTGGCGATGACGACCGTACGACCCTGCGCTGCCAGTTCCGTCAAGGTGGCGGCGAGGTCCTCGCGCCGCGCGCGATCGAGCGAGGCAGTGGGTTCATCCATCAGCAGGACTTCCGGGTCGACGGCAAGCGCGCGCGCAATGGCGACCCGTTGCGCCTCGCCGCCGGACAACTCGTGCGGCATCGCGGCGGCGCGGTCGCCAACGCCGAGCGCCGCGAGCAGGGACTGCGCGCGATCGGCGACAGCCGCGCGGGACAGTCCGAGTGCATGCACCGGCGCCAGAGTGACATTCTCGATCGCGGTCATATGTGCGAACAGGTGGTGGAACTGGAACACGATGCCGACCGCGCGATGAAGCTTCTTGCGGGCGTCGCGAGGCAGCGAGCGGCCGGCGGCGAGCGTGACGCCGCCAACGTCGATCGCGCCGGCGGCCAGTGGATCGAGCCCGGCAACCGAGCGCAGCACTGTGGTCTTGCCGGATCCGGACGCCCCCATGACGGCGAGCAGTTCGCCCCGCTGCGCCCTGAACGACACGTCGTTCACCACGACCCGGCCCCCGCGCCGGACCGCCATGTCGCGAACCTCGAGCGTTATTGTTGCCATCGCTTTTCAAGACGACGCGCCAGCCGCGCCAGCGGCAACGAAAGCACCAGGTACAGGGCGGCACAGAGCGCGCCCGGCACGACCCAGCTACCGATATTGGCCGCAAAGATCGACGTCTGCTTTGTCAGTTCAACGACGGTAATCACCGAGACCAGCGAGCTGTCTTTCAGCAGCGCCACGAAATCGTTCGTCATGGGCGCCAGCGCGAGCCGGAGTGCCTGCGGTCCACGAACCAGGACCAGCGCCTGTCGATCCGAAAGCCCGAGTGCGCGCGCCGCATCGAGCTGTCCCTGCGGAACCGCCTGCAAGGCGCCGCGATAAATCTCGCTCTCGTAGGCCGAGTAATTGAGGCCCAGGCCGAGCAGCGCGGCGACGAACGCTGGAAGCTGGACGAACGGCGCGAGGCCGAAATACAGGACAAACAACTGCAGCAGCAGCGGCGTGCCGCGTATCACCTCGACGTAGGTCGTCAGCACAGCCTGAAGCGGACGCGGCCCATAGACCCGGCCCGTCGCGATCAGGCTGCCGATGACGACGGCAAGGGCCATCGCCGCGCACGAGAGTATCAAGGTAATTACGGCCGCCTGGAGCAGAGCCGGGAAGTATCGACGCGCCGCCGCCAAGGTGTCGGTGCTGCCCGCGCCCGCCGTTCGCAGAAGTTCGACCGACTCGCCGGCAAGCACGCGCGCGTACAGGCGCGGTTGATCCTCGTTCCACATCTCCCAGTGCCGGAAGACTGCCTCCAGCCGTCCGTCGCGCATGGCCTCGCGCAGAATGCCGTTGATGCGGTCGCGCAATGCGGATTGGCCAGGCGCGAGCACGCCGACGTAATAGCCAACGCCCAGGTCGGTGTCCTGGTTCATCAGCCCGGCGTTGCGGCGTACGCCGCGATCCGCGAGCACGGCGTCCAGCACGACCGCGTCGACGCGGCCAAGCGCAAGGTCGCTGTACGGATGCACGTCGTCTTCGTAGGTGACGGCGACGATTCCGTGCTCGACCTGAGCGGCGGCGAGAATGTCGTAGGCCAACGTGGCGCCGAGCGTCGCCACACGGCGGCCGCGGAGATCGGCCAGCGTTTGGTATCGCTCGCGATCCGTTTCCCGGACCGTCAGGATCTCGCGGAATTCGTAGTATGGAATGGTGACTGCCAACCGGGCGCGACGGGCGGCGCTGTCTTCGATGCCGCTCAGCCCGATATCGAAGTCGCCTCTTGCGGCAGCCGCATCGAGGCTCGTGAAACCGACCTGCACGAAGCGCGGAGTCCGGATAAGTCCGCGCGCGAGAATGTTCGCGACTTCGACGTCAAAGCCGACTACCCGCGAGGGGTCCTGCGGATCGGCCTCGACGAACGGCGCGCCGCCTTCCGCGTCGCCGCCCCATCGCAATTCCTCCACGGACTGCGGGGCGGCGCTCACGGCAAGCAGCGCGAGGATCAGCGGGATCAGCACGACCCGGACAAAATACCTCAAGGCCTTCGCCGCCGCTCCAGTTCCTCGAGCGTCCGTGGCCAATCGTCTTTGAGCAGCCGGGAGAGCGACCGGTCAGCCAGCAGCCGGCCTCCCGTCTGGCAGGTCGCGCAATAGTTGGCCTCGTTGGCGGCGTAGACGATGCGCTGCACCGGCGAGCCGCAGTCGGGACACGGCTGTCCGTAGCGGCCATGCACCGCCATGCCGTCATGGAACGCGGTCACCTTCTCCGGAAACTCGTCTCCCGCGTCGTCCTGGAGACCTGCGATCCAGTTTGACAGCGTCGACCGCGTGGCCTCGTACAGACGCCGGAGTTCCTCGTCGGTCAGGGAATGTGTCTGCTTGAACGGCGACAGCCGGGCAGCATGCAGGATCTCGTCGGAGTAGGCGTTGCCAATCCCGCTGAAGAGATGCGGGTCAGTCAGGGCACGCTTGAGCGTGTGGTTATCGCGCTGAAGCGCCGTCCTGAATGCGGGCAGGTCCGCGTCCAGCACTTCGACCCCACCCGGATCGTGCCGCGCGAGTGCCGCCTGTCCAGCGACTACGTGCAGGGAGGCCTGCTTTTTCGTGCCCGCCTCGGTCATCACCAGTGTGCCGTGATCGAAGTCGATTGCCAGGAGACCGACCTTTCCGGGAATTTTGGTCCCCGGCAGTTTCCATCGAAAACGTCCGGCAATCATCAGGTGAAAGACCAGGAACAGTTCACCCTCGAATTCAAGGACGATGCGTTTGCCCAGGCGCCGGAGGGCGATCACCTTCCGGCCTTCGATCGCGGAGAGAGGGGGATCTGTCGATCGAAGCAGGAACGGGCTCGCGAGACGAACTCTGTTGACGCGCTGTCCCACAACCCGAGTGTTCAGCGCATGGAGGTAGAGCAGGACGTCAGGAAGTTCTGGCACGGGTGTAAACAGTCGCGCAAATGCAACGACACGAGTGATGTGGATGTAAAAACTATATTGCTTGCCTCGGTAACTATTTCCGGCCGTCACGATTTTCAATCCGGCCCCTCACCGATCCCTTAGCAAATAACTGCTGTCGGCTCTCGCGCCATCGTGGCATCGCAGTTGCCCTGTAGTGCCTCGCGCTCCCCCCGGACCGCACGCGCGGTCAATTCAATTTACCGAGTCAACCAGTAGGTAGGGGGGGACCCAGGTGAAGATCAGTGGCTTTCGAACGGGCGTCGTACGCCTCGCCATCGCTACCCTCATTTTGACGGCAACATTCGCAACCCAGGCCCGAGCACAAGCGCTTCCCTCCGGCTGGGCCATCAGCAACATCGGCAATCCAGCAATTAGCGGGTCCGCGATCTTCAGTAGCGGCACCTTTTCGGTCAGTGGAGCGGGCACCGACGTGTCGGCTGTGGCCGACCAATTCACGTTTTCTTACCGTCAAGTGGCTGGAGATACGACGATCATCGCGCGCCTCGCCACACTGCAAAACATCAACGGTTGGTCGAAGGCCGGCGTCATGATCCGACAATCGCTGACGGCGGGCTCGAAACACGTCTTCCTTTTTGCGACTCCGGTCAACGGCATCGGTTTCCGACGCCGAAGCAGCAGTACGGGAGGCAGCACTCTTCATACAACTGGTGGCACGGGAGCAGCGCCGATCTGGCTCAAATTGGAGCGACGATCGAACAAATTGACGGCGTTTCGCTCGGCAGACGGCGCCACGTGGACTGCAATCGACAGCGTCACCGTGTCGATGGGCTCAACTGTATACGCAGGACTCGCCGTTACGAGCAATGACCCGGGGCGGATGACCACCGCGACGTTCTCAAACGTCACGGGCACGATCGCAACCCCGGAACCGCTGCCAGCGGGCTGGACGGCAGCGGACATCGGGGCGCCGGCGCTGGCCGGGTCGACGCAGTATTCCGGCGGCACCTACACATTGAGTGGCGCCGGCGAAATCGGCCCTGGCTCGGCCGACCAGTTTCGCTTCGTGCATCGCCAGATCACTGGCGACGTGGACATCCGGGCGCGCGTGGTCTCAATGGAGGCGGTCCAGCCGTGGAGCAAGGCGGGCGTGATGCTGCGTGACACGCTGAGCTCGAACTCCGCGTTCGGCATGATGTTCATCAGCGGGGCGTCCGGTACCGCCTTCCACCGGCGCCTGTCCACCGGGGCATCTCGCACGGCCACTGAGGGAACAGCGGTCTCTCCGGCGTACTGGGTACGGCTGGAGCGACGGGGCAGCGTGGTGACCGGTTTCCAATCGGCCGACGGCGTCACCTGGACCACGATCGGCACGACGACGATGAGCACGCCGACCGTCTACGTAGGACTGATTACGGCGAGTGCCGATGCCACCCGGTTGGCCACCGGCGTCCTGGACAATGTGCTCGTGGCGACGCCTGCGGCGAACCAGCCGCCGACGGTCTCCCTCACGGCGCCGGCGAGCGGCGCGACCTTCGCCGCACCAGCAAGTTTCGGCCTTACGGCAACCGCGAGCGACGCGGATGGCACAATTGCTGGAGTCGATTTCTACGTCGGTTCCACGCTGCTGGCCACAGACACCTCGTCGCCGTACGCCTATACGTGGAGCGGGGTGACCGCGGGGTCCTACAGCCTTACGGCGATGGCCCGAGACAAAGCCGGCGCCACGACCACGTCGGCTGCCCGCACGGTGACGGTGTCGCCAGCATCGTCGAATCAACCCCCCATTGTCTCGCTGACGGCACCGGCGAACGGCGCCGTCTATACCGCGCCTGCGTTGATCGCCATCACGGCGACTGCCAGTGATACCAACGGCACGGTCACGGTCGTCGAGTTCTACGCCGGGACGGCAATGATCGGGTCAGATACCACGGCGCCCTACTCGATGTCGTGGAACAGCGTCCCTGCCGGTACCTATGCCTTGACGGCCGTGGCGCGTGATAACGCTGGCGCGATGACCGTGTCCGGCGCTCGAGATATCAGAGTGGATCCCGCCGCCTTGCCTCGCACCGCCATCTTCACGGCGTCCACAAATCACACCACGGCGGTAGATCGGTACTTCCTGGAAATCTTTCCTGCGGGCGCCAATCCGTTGGTGGCAAACCCGGTCGCGACGCGCGACCTCGGCAAACCTGCGGTGGTCAGCGGAGAGATTCAGGTGGACATCAGTTCTACGACGACCACGTTGCCTTCCGGGAGCTATATCGCGACGGTGACGGCGATTGGGAGCGGCGGGTCTGCGCGGAGTGCGGCGTCGCCGGCATTCACTCGCTGACCATGGGTGGGGGCTGAAGCGCGCTCGGGCAGGAGGCACAAAGAAAAAGCCCGTTTGTGATTGCTCACAAACGGGCTTAGTGCCCTATCGGAACGTTTGGCGAACGTTCCTGAAGAATTAATCCCGGCAGCGACCTACTCTCCCACACACCTGCGCATGCAGTACCATCGGCGGTGGCAGGCTTAACTTCCGTGTTCGGAATGGGAACGGGTGTGACCCTGCCCCTATGACCACCGGGAAACTGGCTGCCTGGGGTCCGGCAGGGCGGAACGCCGCTCTCAGCGGCGTCTCGTCGCCATGCCGATCGTCCCAGACAATCTCCCGGAACGCCTGACGGCGTTCCTTCATTTCAAAGAACAGTGCCCTTTAGAAGGCTGTCTGAAAGAGCCGCAACTGAATACCCTGCAAACGGTAGTTCCCTTCTCCCACGCTGCATTGAAAGAAGAGAAATTATGGTCAAGCCGCACGGCTTATTAGTACCAGTCAGCTTAACGCCTCACGGCGCTTCCACACCTGGCCTATCAACCTGGTGGTCTACCAGGAGCCTTCAGGAGCCTTACGGCTCGGGAGATCTCATCTCGTGGAGGGTTTCACGCTTAGATGCCTTCAGCGTTTCTCCCTTCCGGACGTAGCTACTCGGCGCTGCCACTGGCGTGACAACCGATACACTAGAGGTCCGTCCAACCCGGTCCTCTCGTACTAAGGTCAGCCCCACTCAAATCTCCTGCGCCCATCACAGATAGAGACCGAACTGTCTCGCGACGTTCTAAACCCAGCTCACGTACCGCTTTAACCGGCGAACAGCCGGACCCTTGGAACCTGCTACAGCTCCAGGATGCGATGAGCCGACATCGAGGTGCCAAACCCTAGCGTCGATGTGAACTCTTGGCTAGGATCAGCCTGTTATCCCCGGCGTACCTTTTATCCGTTGAGCGACGGCCCTTCCATGCGGAACCACCGGATCACTAAGTCCTGGTTTCCCACCTGCTCGTCTTGTAGGACTCGCAGTCAAGCTCGCTTATGCCTTTGCACTCTATGGCTGATTTCCAAACAGCCTGAGCGAACCTTCGAGCGCCTCCGTTACAGTTTAGGAGGCGACCGCCCCAGTCAAACTACCCACCTAGCAGTGTCCCTGATCTGGATGACAGAACGAGGTTAGAACGCCGGAGCAGTAAGGGTGGTATCTCACCGTTGGCTCCCCCGAGACCGAGATCCCGGGTTCAAAGCCTCCCACCTATCCTGCGCATACTGCGCCAGCATTCACTACTAGGATGTAGTAAAGGTGCACGGGGTCTTTTCGTCTTGTGACGGGCAACCGGCGTCTTCACCGGTACCACAAATTCGCAGTGCCCCTCGTTGAGACAGCGCTCAGATCGTTACGCCATTCGTGCAGGTCGGAACTTACCCGACAAGGAATTTCGCTACCTTAGGACCGTTATAGTTACGGCCGCCGTTTACCGGGGCTTCAGTTCAAAGCGTCGCCTTGCGGCTAACCTCTCCCTTTAACCTTCCGGCACCGGGCAGGCGTCAGACCCTATACGTCGTATTCGACTTCGCAGAGCCCTGTGTTTTTAGTAAACAGTCGCCTGAGCCTCTTTATTGCAACTCCCGCTCGCTCACCGGGTAAACCGGATCACAAGTAAGGAGCACCCCTTCTTCCGAAGTTACGGGGCCAATTTGCCGAGTTCCTAAACGAGGGATCACACTTGCGCCTGAGGATTTTCTCCTCGCCTACCTGTGTCGGTTTGCGGTACGGGTACCCACTCCACTCCTTAGAGGCTTTTCTCGGCAGCGTGGCGTCATCAGCTTTTGAGCCAATAGAGGTCTCGCTTCGGCCCCTCAGGATTAACGACCCACCGGATTTACCTGGCGGATCTCCCTACAAGCCTCAACCCACACGTCCAATCGTGGGCCTGATTAGCCTCCTGCGTCCCCCCATCGTAATAACGTGGAATAGGTAGTTCCGGAATGTTAACCGGATGTGCATCCGCTACGCCTTTCGGCCTCGCGTTAGCTCCCGACTGACCCTGAGCGGACGAACCTACCTCAGGAAACCTTAGGCTTACGGCGGGGAAGATTCTCACTTCCCTTATCGCTACTTATGCCGGCAGGGTCACTTCTCTCCGCTCCACCAGTTCTTACGATCTGGCTTCGCAGCAGAAGAGAACGCTCCTCTACCAAATGCAGATCCCGCAGGACTGCGTCATTCTACGGCTTCGGTGGTGTGCTTGAGCCCCGTTATATTGTCGGCCCAAAGCCGCTTGACCAGTGAGCTATTACGCTTTCTTTAAAGGATGGCTGCTTCTAAGCCAACCTCCTGGTTGTCTAAGCGTCTTCAGATCCTTTACCACTTAGCACACACTTAGGGACCTTAGCCGGTAGTCTGGGCTGTTTCCCTTTCGACGATGAAGCTTAGCCCCCACCGTCTCACTCCCGGGCTACGTGTCGCTGGCATTCGCAGTTTGATTGGATTCAGTAAGCTGGTAAGCCCCTTAGTCCATTCAGTTCTCTACCACCAGCGCCGACCACCCGAGGCTGCCCCTAAAGGCATTTCGAGGAGAACGGGCAATCACGAAGTTTGATTAGCCTTTCACCCCTACCCTCAGCTCATCCAAGCTGTTTTCAACCAACACTGGTTCGGGCCTCCATACGGTGTTACCCGTACTTCACCCTGGCCAAGGGTAGATCACCTCGCTTCGCGTCTATTCCCAGCGACTGAACGCCCATTTCGGACTCGCTTTCGCTGCGGCTCGCTTACGCTTAACCTCGCCACTGAGAATAACTAGCCGGCTCATTATGCAAAAGGCACGCGGTCAGGCATTCCGGACCGAAGTCCGGCATAGCCCTCCCACTGCTTGTAGGCATACGGTTTCAGGAACTATTTCACTCCCCTCACAGGGGTGCTTTTCACCTTTCCCTCACGGTACTGGTTCACTATCGGTCGCTAGAGAGTATTTAGCCTTACGAGATGGTCCTCGTAGATTCCCACGGGATTTCACGTGTCCCGCGGTACTCGGGTACCTGTCCAGCGAGCCAGCAGACTGCCGTCTACCGGGCTGTCACCGTCTCTGGCAGGCCTTTCCAGGCCTTTCGACTAGTTCACTGGTTTCTTACTCGCCGGCCTTGCGGCCCGACAGGCCCTA
>CAVVST010000004.1:290000-1106478 GCA_963750995.1 uncultured Acidobacteriota bacterium
CGGGGCGCTGGCACGCCGCCGCTTTCCCGTACTCGAAGGCCTGGGGTCGCGCGAGAACACGTCGATTTTCGTGAGCCGGGGAATCGGGACCGTCTACGTCCCGGTGAGAATCAATTGCCCGCCCGAAGTCGCACTGATTACGTTGAAGCGGCGCTCTCAGCTCTGACGAATCGACGGCCGTCGATTCGCCATCCGCCGTCCAGAATCATCTGCACGGCTTGCGGATACGCCTGGTGCTCCTCGGCCAGGATCCGCGCTGCCAGCGCCTCCGGCGTATCTCCGTCGAGCACCGGCACGGTCCGTTGCAGGACGATCGGACCGCCGTCGAGCTCGGCGGTCACCAGGTGTACGGTCACGCCGCTGACCTTGGCGCCATGCTCGATAGCCTGACGTGGCGCGTCAACGCCCGGAAAGGCCGGCAGCAACGAAGGGTGAATGTTCAGGACGGCATTCGGGAACGTCTCGAGCAACGGACCGCCGACAAGACGCATGTAACCCGCAAGGCAGACGAGCCCGACGTCACGCGCCTGGAGCGCGCCAGCGACCGCTCGATCGTGCTCGTCGCGCGACCGGAACGCACGATGGTTGATGTGGAGTGCTTCGATGCCGGCCTGCCGCGCCCAATCGAGCCCCGCGGCGTCGTCTCTATTCGAAATAACGACCGCGATGGTTGCCTTCAGACGCCCGTCGCGGATGGCGTCGATGAGCGCCTGGAGGTTGCTGCCGCGTCCCGAGATGAGGACGCCAAGGCGCCGATTCACGACAGGTTCGTGTAGCTGACTGACGGCGGCTCGCCTGGCACGACCTCGCCCACCACCCGCGCATCGCGGCCGCCGCGCGCGGCCAGTTCCTCGATCAACTGCTCCGCCTTGTCGCGCGCGGTGACGATGATGAGCCCGATGCCCATGTTAAATGTCCGCATCATGTCGTCCGCCGGCACGCGGCCGTTCTGACGAAGCCAGCGGAACAGCGGCGGTACCTCCCAGGATGCTGCGTCGACCACCGCCGCGGTACCGTGGGGAAGAATCCTCGGCAGGTTGTCGGTAATGCCGCCACCAGTGATGTGCGCCATCGCCTTGATCCGACCGCCGTCCAGCAGCGGACGCACCAGCGGCAGGTAGGACCGGTGTGGTTCCAGGAAGACTTCGCCCAGAGTGCGTCCCAGCTCCGGGATGTGACGATCAACCGTGAGTCCGAGCTGATCGAAAGCGATTCGGCGCGCGAGCGAATAGCCGTTGGTATGCAGGCCTGACGAAGGCACGCCGACGAGCGCGTCGCCGACGGCGATCGTTCGACCGTTGATTAGCCGGTTCCTGTCGACCACGCCGACGATGAACCCGGCCAGATCGTATTCGCCGTCGCCGTAGAAGCCGGGCATTTCGGCCGTCTCGCCGCCGAGCAGGGCGCAGCCGTTGTCACGGCACGCGCCGGCCATCCCGCCGACGATGCTTTCAGCTACTTCTGGCGAGAGCCGGCCTGTGGCCAGGTAGTCGAGGAAAAACAACGGCTCGGCGCCCTGCATCAGGATGTCGTTGACGCAGTGGTTCACGAGGTCGACGCCGACGGTGTCGTGCTTGCCGGCAAGGAAGGCGACCTTCAGCTTGGTGCCGACGCCGTCGGCGCTTGCCACCAGAACCGGCTCCCGGAACCGGCCGGGTTCGAGCTGGAACAACCCTCCGAACGTGCCGATCTCCGACAGGACCCCGGGAGTAAACGTCGAACGCGCGAGCGCGCGGATCCGCCGAACCGCTTCATTGCCGGCGTCGATGTCAACACCCGCGCTCTTGTAGTCCACGTTCAGAACTCCAGCCTGTCGATCAGCGAAGCGGTCAGCGTGCGTGGATCGGACCGCTCGGGTGCGGCCCAGTACGTGGCCCTTGCCGCGGCATAGAACTGCTCTTCGGCGAAGTCTTCCTCGAGGCTTTCGAACCCCTCCTGCAGCAGAGTCAACGCTCGATCGCGCCGCTCCGACGCCACCTTCCCGAGCCACGCGATCGTCTCCTGCGGCCGACGCAACGCCATCGTCGACAGGGCGATCGCGACATCGCCGCGCAACCGATCGACCGTGCGTTCGAGGTCGAAGAGCGCGTCAATCGCCGCCGAATGGCCCTCAGTCGCCATGACGCCAAGGATCGAAACCGCCGCCCTGGACACCGTCGCGCGCGTCTCGGCACGCGCCGCCTGCGCGAGCCAGGCGATGCGTTCTTCGCACCTGTCTCCGAGCAGGCATTGGGCCGCCTGCAGCGACGGCTCCGTCTCGGGTGGAACCTTCGTCATCGACGCCAGCGCGGGAAGCGCCGCGCGATCGCCAATGCGACCAAGCGCGAGGACGGCATCGTCCTGCAGCGGGCCGTCAAGCTCGATGATCGGAATGATGGTCTTCACCGCATAGGCGGCCCGGTGATCGCCAAGCGTCTCGATGACCGCGCTGCGGAAGAAATCCAAACCGCGGCCAGCCTCGATCAGCAGGGCCCTCCGGACGGCCTCGTTCTCGCCATGGGCCGCCAGGGCTCGTATGAGCGCCGGGCGAACGAATTCCGCCTGTTCGGACTCGAGTGCCGCCAGCAGGTTGGGGATCGAGCGGGGATCCGGGTTCTGTTCGTACCACCGGTAGACGACCTCGCGGACACGGTCGTTGCGGTCTTTCAGCAGCGTCTGCATCAGCGCGGGCGTGCCGGGATCACGAAATGCGATCAGCAGCACCAGCGCACGGTAGCGGACAAATTCATCCGTGTGAGAACGGGCGGCGGCGGCAAGGGCTGGAACTGCGTCGGCGGCCGGTACCCGTCGCACCATGCGCGCAGCATTCATCCGCGTCGCGTAGTCGAACGCCGAGAGCGCATTGATGTTGGCGCCGAGCCCGGCCGCCACCTTGTCCTGGGCGAACCCCGGCCCGACGGCCAGCAAGACAATGAGAGTTGCTTCGATGAGTCGTGGCGCCACGGCGTCAGCTCGCGACGGGATCTTTCTCCAACTCCGGATTGAGCTTCAACACCAGCTGCAGGTAGGCGGCTTCGTCGCGCGGGAAGGCCACCGGATATTCGCCTGTGTAGCAAGACGTGCAGTACTTCGACCTTCCGCCCTTGACCCCTGATGTCAGACCCTCCAGGCTGAGATAGGCGACGCTGTCGGCGTCAAGGTACTTCCGGATTTCTTCCATCGTGTGGGTCGCGGCGATCAGTTCCGACCGACGCGGCGTGTCGACGCCGTAAAAACAGGGCGAGATGGTCGGCGGACAACTGATCCGCATGTGCACTTCCCGCGCGCCAGCGGCGCGCACCATCCGGACAATCTTCCGGCTGGTCGTGCCCCGGATGATTGAATCGTCCACGAGCACGACGCGCTTGCCCTCGATGATGCTGCGCACCGGGTTCAATTTCACTTTCACGCCGAAATGGCGGATCGACTGCTGCGGCTGGATGAACGTCCGGCCCACGTAGTGATTCCGGATCAGACCCATCCGCATCGGCAGTCCTGACTGCTCGGCGTACCCGACTGCGGCGCAGACCCCTGAGTCCGGAATGGGCACGACGACATCGGCGTCGACGTGCGACTCGCGGGCCAGGCGTCGGCCCAGGTCAGTCCGGACTTCGTTGACGCTCTCGCCGAAAACGTAGCTGTCGGGGCGCGCAAAGTACACGTGCTCGAACACGCACTGGGCGGACGGCGCCGGGGCGTAGGGCTTGATCGACTTGAGGCCCTGCGGGCCAGCGACGACGATCTCGCCGGCTTCAACGTCGCGAACGTAGGTCGCGCCGATGAGATCCAGGGCGCAGGTCTCGGAGCACATCACCCACGCATCACCAAGACGGCCGAGCGCCAACGGCCGGAAGCCGTGCGGATCGCGCACGCCAATGACGCGATCCTTCGTCATCATGACAAATGAAAAAGCACCGCGGACCTGGGAGATGGCATCGACGATCGCGCCCTCGGTGGTGTCGGCCTTCGAGCGCGCGAACAAATGGACGACGATCTCAGTGTCGCTGTTCGTCTGGAAGATCGCGCCGTCGCGCACCAGCGCATCGCGCAATTCGCCGGCATTCACGAGATTGCCGTTGTGGCCAATCGCGAAGGGGCCGTGGACGCTGTCGATGACAATCGGCTGGGCATTTGAGAGCTTGCTTTCGCCAGCGGTCGAGTAGCGGACGTGCCCGATGGCGAGCTTGCCCGTCAACGACGACAGCGATTCGGCATCGAACGCCTCGTTGACGTACCCCATCGCCTTGCGGTGACGGATCTGGACACCGTCGGACGCGGCGATGCCCGCGCTCTCCTGTCCGCGATGCTGCAGCGCGTACAGCCCGAGGTAGGTGAGGTTCGCGGCCTCCGAATTCCCGGAGATCCCGAAGACGCCGCATTCTTCGCGAAACTTGTCGAACATGGGACCCCTTCAGTGTACGGCTTTAAGCAATGGCGCGCTGAGATTCGAAGTAGTGCCCGATCGCACTCGCCCAGATGCGTTCGGCATCCGCGAGCGGCTCGTCGATGACCTGGCGGCCGCCAATCGCAACGCGAATACGATTGCCCCCTACGCGCCCGATGACAGCGACCGGAACGTCCGCCTCCATTGCCAGCGTCTCCAGCTCGGCGGTTCGCGATTGATCGACCGACACGATGACGCGAGAGGCCGACTCCCCGAACAGGGTGGCGGTGTCGGCGAAAGCGGCGACGGCCGCATCGACCGCAGGTGCATCCGCGACGGCCCCGAACGCCGTATCGAAGCAGCATTCGGCCAGCGTGACCGCAAGGCCACCCTCGGCGCAGTCATGGGCCGATCGGATCAACCCGCTGGCGATGCCCTTGACGAGCACCCGATGCAACGCAGCTTCGCCCTTTAGATCGAGCTTCGGCGGAACGCCTTTCACCACGCCGTGCACGACCTTCAGATACTCGCTGCCACCGAGTTCGTCGTAACTCTCACCGAGCAGTACGATCGCGTCGCCGTCTCCGCGAAACGTCCGGCGGGTAACAGTGTCCGCATCTTCGATCAAGCCGACGACGCCGAGCACGGGTGTCGGCAGGACGGCTTTGCCGTCGGTTTCGTTGTAGAGACTGACGTTGCCGCCGGTGATCGGGATGTCTAGCGCACGGCACGCGGTGCCAATACCCTCGACTGCGCGAGCGAATTGCCACATGATTTCGGGCTTCTCGGGATTGCCGAAGTTCAGGCAGTTGGTCGCGCCGATCGGCACGCCTCCCGCGCATGCGACATTGCGGGCCGCTTCGGCAACCGCTAGCTGCGCGCCAAGATACGGATCCAGGTAAACGAACCGGCCGTTGCCGTCGACCGACAGCGCAAGGGCGCGGCGCGTTTCCTTCACACGCACCACGCCGGCGCCCATGCCCGGGAACACCAGCGTGTTGGTGCGAACCATGTGATCGTACTGGCGGTACACCCAGCGCTTGCTCGCGATGCCCGGTGATGCCAGCAGCCGTCGGAAGACCTCGGGGGCGGGCGGCGGCGCGCTGAACGAGCCCAGCGACAACTGCTGCGCCTCGGCAAGGTACGCGGGCGGGGCCATTGGCCGCTTATAGACCGGCGCTTCATCGGTGAGCGCCTCGGTCGGGATGTCGGCCACCACCGCGCCGTGATCCTTCACCCGCATCCGGCCGTCCGTCGTCACCTGTCCGATGTGGACGGCATGAAGGTCCCACTTCTCGAAGATTCGCTCGACTTCCGCTTCACGCCCGCGTTTGACCACGAGCAGCATGCGTTCCTGCGACTCCGACAGCATGATTTCGTACGGCGTCATGCCGGATTCGCGTTGCGGCACCATAGCCACGTCGATTTCGACACCCGCTCCGCCGCGCGATCCCATTTCACAGGTCGAGCAGGTCAGCCCCGCGGCGCCCATGTCCTGGATGCCGACAAGCGCGTCGGTCTGCATCACCTCAAGGCACGCCTCGAGCAGCAGCTTCTCCATGAAGGGATCCCCCACCTGCACGGCGGGCCGCTTCTCCGCCGACTTCTCGTCGAACTCCGCCGAGGCCATCGTCGCGCCGTGGATGCCGTCGCGGCCGGTCTTGGCGCCGACGTAATAGACGGCGTTGCCGGCACCGGACGCAACGCCCTTGATGATCTCGTCGGCCCTGGAGATGCCGAGGCAGAAGACGTTGACGAGCGGATTGCCGGTGTAGCTCTCGTCGAAGGCAATTTCACCACCGACGGTCGGAATGCCGATGCTGTTGCCGTAACCGGCGATGCCGGCGACGACGCCGGCAAAGGTGCGGCGCACGAGCGATTCGTCGAGCGGGCCAAACCGCAGCGAATTCAACAGCGCGATTGGCCGCGCACCCATCGTGAAGATGTCGCGGATGATGCCACCCACGCCAGTTGCCGCGCCCTGGTAGGGTTCGATGAACGACGGATGATTGTGTGACTCGATCTTGAAGACCGCGGCGAGACCGTCGCCGATGTCCACCGCGCCGGCATTTTCTCCGGGTCCCTGCAGCACCCGCTTGCCGGTTGTCGGCAGCGTCTTGAGGTGCACGCGCGAGCTCTTGTAGCTGCAGTGCTCCGACCACATCACCGAGAAGATGCCGAGCTCGGTGATGGTGGGCTCACGGCCGAGCATCTCGAGGATGCGCTGGTATTCCTCGCGCGTCAGGCCGTGCCGCTGGAGAACCTCGTCGGGAGCCGTCATCGTGCTACGGCGACCGCCCGCTGACCCACCGATCTCAAGACTGACTCCAGCACCACGAGACCGTCGGCACTCCCGACAGCCAGCTCGCAGGCGCGTTCAGGGTGTGGCATGAGTCCCACGACGTTGCGTGCCTCGCTGCAGAGCCCGGCGATGTTGTTGACCGATCCGTTCGGGTTGGCGTCCGGCGTTGCCGCGCCGTCGGCGGCCGCATAGCGGAAGATGACCTGCCGGTTCTTCTCCAGCCGCTCGATCACATCCGGTTCCGCGTAGTAGTTGCCCTCGCCGTGGGCGATGGGAATCCGCAGCAGCTGTCCCCGGCGGCAGGCGGACGTAAACGGCGTGTCGGTCTGCTCCACTTTGACGAGCACGTGTTCGCACTGGAACTTGACGCTGCGGTTGCGCAGCATCGCCCCCGGGAGCAGTCCCGCTTCGAGCAGCACCTGGAACCCGTTGCAGATGCCGAGCACTGGTCCGCCTCCATCGGCAAATCGCTTCACCTCCGGCATGATGGGCGAAAAGCGAGCGATCGCTCCGGTCCGCAAGTAGTCGCCGTGGGCAAAGCCCCCGGGCAGAATCACCGTGTCGGCGCCCTGCAGGCTCGTCTCTTTGTGCCAGACGAATACCGCCTCCTGGCCGAGCACGTGCCGAACGGCGTGATACGCGTCGTGATCGCAGTTCGATCCGGGAAAGACGACAACGGCGAATTTCATCGCACGGCTCCCGCCGGGGCTGCCGCTCCGGCGCTACGGGTGTCTGAATCCACTTCGATGCGGTAACTCTCGATCACGGGGTTTGAAAGAAGCTTGTCGGCGGCTTCCGACGCCAGCCGCCGCGCTTCTTCAGCCGTCTTTACGTCGATGTCGAGCTCGAAATACTTTCCCTGGCGGACGTCTTTGACCGCGGCGTAGCCAAGGGTATGCAGCGCCTCGGCGACAGTGGTGCCCTGCGGGTCGAATACCGAGGGCTTGAGGGTGACAAACACACGCACTCGCATCAGGCGGTTACCTCCTGGAACACACGACCGAAGATGTCGTCGACATGCCGCAACTGCCCGTCGAGCGCGAACGCGCGTTCGATGTCGGCAGGGGGCAAGACTCCCGTGACGTCGCGGTCGGCCAGCAGCAGGGCCTTGAAATCACGCTTCTCGCTGAACGCCCGCATGGCGTTCCGCTGCACCCACTCATAGGCCTGCTCGCGCGATACGCCCCGTCGCGCGAGCTCCAGCAGCACGGTGCCGGAAAAGACGACGCCGCGTGAGCGATCGAGATTTTCGCGCATCCGGTCGGGATACGCGACCATCCCGGCAACGATGCGGGTGAAACGCCGCAGCATGTGATCGAGCGCGATGAAGCTGTCGGGCAGGATGACGCGCTCAACCGAGGAATGAGAGATGTCGCGCTCGTGCCATAACGCGTTGTTCTCGAGCGACGCGCCGGCGTTGGCCCGCACCAGCCGCGCCAGTCCCACGATCTGCTCACAGCCGATCGGGTTGCGCTTGTGCGGCATGGCCGACGAGCCCTTTTGTCCTTGGGCGAACGGTTCCTCGACTTCGCCGATCTCCGTTTTCTGCAGGCCGCGAATCTCGAGTGCGAATTTTTCCAGGGACGACGCGGTAATTGCCAGCGCCGCCAAAAGCTCGGCGTGGCGATCGCGTTGAATCACCTGTGATGCAACCGGCGCCGGCTCGAGGCCGAGACTGCGGCAGACGTCGGCCTCGATCGAGGGCGGCAGATGCGCGAAGGTGCCGACGGCGCCAGAGAGCTTGCCGACCGAAACGGTTTCGCGCGCGCGGCGCACGCGAGCGACATCTCTCGCCAGTTCCGCATACCACAGCGCCAGTTTCAGGCCAAAAGTCATCGGCTCCGCGTGCACGCCATGCGTGCGGCCGATCATCGGCGTGTGCCGATGCTCGTCGGCGCGCTGCCGGACGGCCTGCATCAGGCGGTCGAGCCCGGCCAGGACCAAGTCGCAGGCGTCGCGCATCTGCAGCGCCTGGGCGGTGTCGATGACGTCGGAGGAGGTGAGGCCGAAATGGAGCCATCGCGCCGAGGGGCCGACGTGTTCGGCGACGGCGGTGGTGAAGGCGATGACGTCGTGCTGGGTAACCTGCTCGATTTCCTCGATCCGCTCGATGTCGAAGCGGCCGCGTTCCCTGATCTCGCGCGCCGCGTCCGCCGGGATGATGCCGGCGCGCGCCATCGCGTCCGCCGCAGCCGCTTCCACCTGCAGCCAGGTTTCGTACTTCCGGTGGTCGCTCCAGATGCGACCCATTTCGGGGCTTGTGTAGCGTCCGATCATCGATGCGGCATTTATCCGAGTGCCAGCCTCTCCGGGGGCAACTGCAGGCCGTTGACCGCGCCCAGCACCGTGGCGGCCAGCGCTCCATCCGCAAACAGGTCGCGCGCGACGCGCTGCACCTCGCTACAGCTCACGCGCTCGACCCCCTCGAGCGTTTCATCCAGCCCGAACTGGCGATCGAAATAGATCTCCTGCCGGGCGATGTGCGACATCCGGCTCGACGTGCTTTCAAGGTTCAGCATCAGGCTGCCCTTGAGATGATCCTTGGCGCGACGCAGCTCGGATTCGGGGATGGGGTCGTCCTTCAGCCGGCGCAGCTCGGCGATCACGACATCGATCAGCTCTCCGACCGCGTCGTTGGCGCAACCCGCATAAATCGTCACCGAACCCGCGTCGCGATATGCGCTCAAGCCGCTGAACACCGCATACGCCAGGCCGCGCTTCTCGCGAACATTCTGAAACAGGCGTGAGCTCATCGAGCCGCCCAGCACCGTGTTCAGCACGTAGCTGGAATACCTGTCCTGGTGATCCTGCTGGTATCCGCTGGTGCCGAGGCAGACGTGGCTCTGCTCGAGCTCCTTGTTCCGGATCAACACCTGCGGTACTACCCGCGGCGCCTTCTCCGCGAGCGGCGCCGCAATCCTCGGCAGTCCCTCGAACGAACGGGCCACCAGGTCGCGCACCTGCTCATGCTCGATGTTGCCGACCGCCGCAATGATCAGGTTCGGGGCGCTGTAGGCGCTCGTAAAATACCGACGCAGGCCGTCCGCGGACAGCGCTTCGACCGTCTCTTTCGTCCCGAGGATCGGGCGCCCCAGCGGGTGATCCTGCCAGAACCGTTCGGTGAACAGCTCGTGGACGAGGTCGTCAGGTGTGTCCTCGACCATCTTGATCTCTTCGACGACGACCTTTTTCTCGCGCTCGATGTCCTCGAGGCTGAAGGCGGGCCGCATCACGATATCGGACAGGACGTCGACGGCCAGCGGAAGGTGCTCGTCGAGCACCTTGATGTAATAGCTCGCGTATTCCTTGGCGGTAAACGCGTCCATCTGCCCGCCGATGGAGTCGATGGTCTGCGCGATGTCTTCGGCGCTGCGCGTCGCCGTGCCCTTGAAAAGCATGTGCTCGACGAAATGCGCGATACCGCTCTGCTCGACCGGCTCATGGCGCGAGCCGCGCGCCAGCCAGACGCCAATGCTGACTGAGCGGACATGGGGCATCCGCTCGGTGAGGAGACGGAGGCCGTTGGGAAGCACGTCGCGGATGATCGGTGCTTGCGTCACAGTTGCGTTCAGGGATCGAGTGGTCGCCCGGCCGCGTCCGTCGTGGCTGCCGAACCGGAGCTGGCTCGCTGCAAACCGTTGACAGACAGGGAATTAGAAGAACGCCCCAATGATAACATGGATGGAGTGTGATAATCGGGTGCTCGCATCCCTCTGGAAATGCGAGACATAGCATGAGTCATCCGCGAACCGACCTGGCGGCGCTCGAAATCGCCGAACTCGAAGCCGTGCTCGAAACTCGCGGCGTTCAGCGGTTCCACGCGCGCCAGCTCTACCGCTGGATTTACAAGCGCGGCGTGACTGACATCGATCAGATGACCGATCTCTCGCGCGTCGACCGCGAGACGATCAAGAACGAGTTCATCATTTCCACGCCGAAGGTCGTCGGCGACGACCGCTCCGTCGACGGGACCCGCAAGTTCGTGCTCGAGCTGGCCGACGGACGCCGGATCGAATCGGTTTTCATCCCCGATACGCCGTCAATGACGTTCTGCATCTCCACGCAGGTGGGGTGCGCCATGGCGTGCGGTTTCTGTCTTACCGGAAAAATGGGGCTGGTGCGCAACCTGACCGCCGACGAGATAGCGGGCCAGGTGCGGGTTCTCGCCGGGGCAACGGAAATGCTCGATCACCCCTTCAACATCGTCCTGATGGGAATGGGCGAGCCGCTCCACAACTACGACAACACCATGAAGGCGCTGCGGATGCTGCATGAAGAGCACGGACTGGCGATTTCGCCGCGCCGGATCACGCTCTCGACGGTCGGCATCGTCCCTGGGCTCGAGCGGCTGGCGCGGGAACCGCTGATGCCCAACCTGGCGGTCTCGCTTCACGCGACCACTGACGAGCAGCGGACGAGGCTCGTGCCGCCGAACCGGAAGTATCCACTCGCGGAGATTCTCGAGGTCTGCCGCCGCTTCCCGCTGAAGCGGCGCAGCCGCATCACGTTCGAATACGTGATGCTGGCCGAGGTGAACGACACGCCGGAGGATGCGCGCCGGCTGGCGCGGCTTCTCCACGGCATCAAGTCGAAGGTCAACTTGATCCCGTTGAACCCGGCGCCCGGCATTCCATACGAGCGGCCATCCGATGAACGCGTGGACCGCTTTGCGCAGATCCTGGCGGATCGCCACCTGACAGTGTCGGTTCGGAAGAGCCGCGGCCGCGACATCCGCGCGGCATGCGGTCAGTTGATTGTAGAAGGGGGCACTCGAAAGTCGGCCGCTCAGACGATGGCGTTACTAATGAAGTAACCACGACGTTCGCGGGCTTCGTGGTTATTCCTCCGGCGGCGCGCCGCCGCCAACCCTTGCGACGTCTTCCTGCTTGACCCGCTCCACGTTGAACTTGTTCGCCGCCGCAATCATCCGGTCCATCACATCGTCAAAATCGAACTCCGTCGACTTCGAGAAACGGATCGGGTTCACGCGCGCGACGACGAAGGGCTTGAGATACGGGCTCGTCAAACCTCGCGCCTTGAGCGCCGCAACGACCTTCGCCACAGCATCATCGAGCTTGAGCACCTTTGCGGCCCGCCGCTCGCGCTCCTTCAAGGCCTTGGCGATGGGTTCGTTGAGAAAGTCGTCGATTCTCCGGAGCACGGGATGGTATGCGCCGCCACTCAGCGCGCGGCGTTCCTCGTAGGCGGCACCAAGCGTCAGGTAGGGCGCCTGCTCGAACTCGAAGGCGTAGTCGGCTTCGATCCCCGCCTTCCGGCCCGCCAGTGCGCGCGCCATCCTGATCGTCTCGAGCGACTTCTCCTTGACGTTGTGCGCCTTCTCCGTGTTCAGCGCCAGGATCTTGAACGCCACCGCGGGATCGGCCACCAGGAGCCCGACAATCGTTTTGGCTCCGAGCTTTCGCATCGCCTGGAGGCGGTGGTTGCCGTTCGGGGTCCAGTAACCGTCGTCCTGCCGGATCAGTATGAGTGGATCGAGGAATCGCCCCACCTTCTCGATAACCGTCATCAGCCGCTTGACGTGCGCGTCTGATGGGTCGCGCTGGTATGGAGTCGGTTCCACGCGATCGATCGGCAGCGCCACGAGCAGCACAGGAGTGCCCCCATACGGATCGCTGTATGAACCCAGCACGGCGCCTTCATCCGTTTCGACGGCCGTCGAGAGTTGCCGAGCGCGCTCGTCCGTCGTGGCGCGGATCTCGTCGACGGTGAGGCCTATCGACTTCGCAGCCGTCTTCTTCCGGCGAACAGCTTTCTTCTTCGCCATCAGACGCTCAGCGTCGCGCGGTCCGTGTCCACCACGCGGACATCAACCCAGCGGTTCCGCGCGCCCGCGACGTCCAGTCGGAGCTTCAGATAGTTGCTGGTCACCACGGATTGGCCATCGTCAACGGTCAACCCGCGCAGCGTGCGGCCGGCCTGCGAGGCTTTGAACTGCCGCGACATCCGTTCGCCAATGCCTCTGATGGCCCGGCCCCGGTCCCGCACGACCCGCCCATCAACTTTCGGAAAGAGCCGCGACGCATCGGTACCAGGCCGATCGGAATAGGGGAACACATGCAGATGGGTCAGCGGCAGGTCGCCGAGCAGTGCCTGCAACTCCGCGAAATGACCGTCGTTTTCCCCAGGAAAACCGACGATGATGTCGGAGCCGATGGCGGCGTCAGGAAGCGCTGTCCGAACCCGTTCAATCAGTCTTCGGTAATACGAGGACGTATATGGCCGCCGCATCGCCCGGAGCATCGCGTCAGACCCGTGCTGGAGCGGAAGATGGAAGTGAGCCGCGAGCCTGCTCGAGCCTGATACCAGATCAATCACCTCCGGAGTGCAGTCCATCGGTTCGAGCGAACTGATACGGAACAGCACCTCGTCCTGCCAGGCAGCGAGCCTGCGAACGAGCGTCGTCAGCGATGAACCATCCTCGAGGTCGCGACCGTACGACCCCAGGTGCACCCCGGTGATCGCAATTTCCTTGTAGCCCGCGTCAACCGCGCGCCGAATATCGTCCACCACGGCCGTCAGTGGCTTTGAGCGTCCAGTCCCGCGGGTCGTCGGAATGATGCAGTAGCTGCACGCCTCGTCGCATCCGGTTTGAACCCGCAGGGTGAGGGCGGTCCGGCCGGCGACGCCTGGTGCGAGTGTGTGACCGCACGGACCATCACCGTCGCCGAACATTCCGGAGAGTTCCTCCTTTTCAGCATTGGTCACGACCCGAATCACGTTTGGAAGCGCCGCCACTTCAGCGGGCTGGCGCGTCGCGTAACATCCAGTCACGATGACACGAACGGCAGGGTTCGCGCGTGCGATGCGCCGAACGGTCTGGCGCGCGGCCTGGTCGGCGCTGGCCGTCACCGAACAGGTGTTCACGACGACGATGTCGGCCTCCTCGGGAGACGCATGGGCGCCGCCGCGCGCACGCAGACCGTCCTCGATGGCCAGCGAGTCGGCTTGATTCACACGACAGCCGAACGTGACAACCGAGTACTTCATACGGCGATCGCCTTTCGGCCGATATCGGTTCGAAACTGCATCCCGTCGAAGCGGATGTGCGACGCCGCCGCGTACGCGATGTCGATGGCCTCGCGGTAACCTGCACCCCTTCCCACGACAGTGAGCACGCGACCGCCAGAAGTCACGAACTCGCGGTCGCGCCGGATCGTTGCGGCGTGAAACACCAGTGCGCCCGGCACACTCGACGCCTTGTCGAGACCGCTTATCACCTGCCCTGTGCTCGTCGCATCCGGATATCCGGCGGTGGCCAGCACCACACCAACGTGCGGTTCGCCGCGAAAGCGGGCGGGGCGCGACGGCAGCGCGCCGGTCGCCGCCGACGCGAGCAGCCACGACAGATCTTCGTCCATCCGCGGCATGACCACCTGTGCTTCGGGATCGCCAAAACGCACGTTGAACTCGATGACCTTCGGGCCATCCACCGTCAGCATCAATCCCACGTACAAGAAACCGCGAAACGGGTTCCCCTCGCGTTCCATGCCCTCGAGCACCGGCTGCACGATGGTATCGAGCACCCGTCGCTCGACGTCGGGCGTCAAGCGCGGAGTTGGCGAAAATGCACCCATGCCGCCGGTGTTGGGGCCCCGATCGTCATCGAAGATTCGCTTGTGGTCCTGAGCCGACGACAGCGACACGTACTTCGCGCCGTCAGCGAGTACGAAGTACGACGCTTCTTCACCTGCCAGGAACTCTTCAAGCACGATGCGCTCGCCCGCCGCACCGAAACGGCGATCGACCATCGCCGCACGCACCGTGTCGTCCGCAGTCGCGCGGTCCTCGGCAATGACGACGCCCTTGCCGGCAGCGAGGCCGTCGGCCTTGAGCACCACCGGATAGCCGAACTCACTCGACGCGATCGCCTCGCGCGCGGCGCTCGCGGAGTCGCACACGCGAAAGCGCGCGGTCGGCACACGGTGGCGCTCCATGAATGCTTTCGCAAAGGCCTTGCTCCACTCGAGCGCGGCGGCAGCCCTGGTCGGGCCGACGATCAACTGGCCTGCGGCGGCGAACTCGTCGGCGATGCCGACGCTCAGCGGCAGTTCGGGTCCGACCACGGTCAGATCGATTCCCTCGCGAATCGCGATATTGAGGAGCGCACGGGGACTCGCGACATCGGCTGGAACGCACCGGGCATGGGCGGCGATTCCGGGGTTGCCCGGAGCGCAAATCACCTCGATCACACCGCGCTCTCCCGCCAGTTTCCATACGAGCGCATGCTCCCGGGCGCCGCCGCCGACCACGAGAATCTTCATCGAGACGAGGTTAATTCCCTGCCGGACAAGGGTTTGGAGCGTTCGGAAATGAAGCGGAAATCGGGGGGCGAACGGTGGGCACGAACCGGAGAATTTCTTCCGCTTATTTCGTTGACGTAGCTGGGCGTTGCGCCCTAGAATCCGCGCCTGCCTGTGATAGCCTAGCATATTCGGCACTTTTCAAAGGCCTTCGCAGGGAGAGCCTGTTCGGGTGAGGGGGTGTTTTAGGGCGTGGCTGAAGTCAAGATTCAGGAAGGCGAGTCCATTGAGAGCGCGCTTCGCCGCTTTAAGCGCAAGGTGCAGCAGGAAGACATCATCAAGGACATCAAGAAGCATTCCTTCTATCTGAAGCCGGGGGACAAGCGGCGAGCCAAGCAGGCACTGGCGAGGAAGCGGAACCGAAAGAAGCTCCGGCGCGAATCGGAGTAACGCGCCGGCTCGAGGACCAGCACGAGGTGGCGACCGATGGAGTTCCAAGACAAGAACCTGAGGTGCGTGGACTGCGGGGACGAGTTCATCTGGACGGCCGGCGAGCAGTTGTTCTTCGCCGACAAGCAGTTCAAGAACGAGCCTAAGCGGTGCAAGGTGTGTAAGGCCAAGCGCGCGAACCGCGCGGCCGCCGGGCCGGCGATGCGTGAGCGGGTGGAGACCCAGACCAGCTGCTCGGCGTGCGGCAAGGACACCACGGTGCCGTTCCGGCCCACGCAGGGACGTCCGGTATTCTGCAAGGAGTGCTTCCAGCAGCGGAAGTTTGCAGGCGCCGGCGGCGTCTAGCCGACGGTTCAGCTTCTCTCGATCGCTCCTGACAATCCAATCGCAGGGCCAGGCGGCACGCCTGGCCCTTGTTTTTGTGTGCTTTAATTAGGGGGCCTATGGAGATCGCGGAACGAGCAGCAGGAGACGTCACCATCCTCGACGTCACCGGGAAGATGACGCTGGGCGAAGGCGACGAGATCCTGAAGGACAAGGTGCACAGCCTCGCCCTGCAGGGGCGCAAGAAGATTGTCCTGAACCTGGCCGGCGTGCCGTATATCGACAGCGCCGGTCTCGGCGAGATCGTCCGTACTTACACCACTGTCAGCCGCCAGGGCGGCAGCCTGAAGCTGCTCGGTCTGACCAAGCGGATCACCGATCTGCTGTCCATCACCAAACTGCTGACGGTCTTCGAGACCTACGACAACGAAGCCGACGCCGTCCGGAGCTTCGCTTCTTCCGCTAACGTCTGACGGCCGCGCTGTGACAGCGCGCCCGTCGTCGACGTGGGCTCTTGTCTGGAGCTCACTGCGTACCGGGCAGTGGACCAAGAATCTGCTGCTCTTCGCCGGACTTGTCTTCGGCGGACGCCTCCTCGACCCGGTCGCCGTCGGCGCCGCGGCGTTGGCATTTGCGGTCTTCTGCGCACTGTCGAGCGCCGGGTATCTCTTCAACGACCTTCGCGATCGCGACGCCGACCGGCGTCATCCGCTCAAACAGTCTCGTCCGATTGCGTCCGGCGAACTGGCGGCCTCGACGGCGATGCTTTCAGCCGGCGTGCTTGCAGCGGCCGGACTGGCCGCGGCCGCGCTGATCGCGCCGGCGTTTGCCTTCGTCGCAGCGGCCTATGCAGCACTGCTCGTCCTCTACTCGGTCACGCTGAAGAACATCGTGATCATCGACGTCCTGACGATCGCAGGTGGATTCGTGCTGCGGGCGATTGGCGGGGCTGTCGCCGTAGGTGTGCCGTTCAGCGCCTGGCTGCTCGTGTGCACGACCCTGCTGGCGCTGTTCCTTGGCTTGAGCAAGCGGCGGCATGAGCTAATGCTGCTCGGCGACGCGGCCGTGGGCCACCGGCGCATCCTGCACGAGTACAGCCCCTACTTGCTCGACCAGATGATTGCCGTCGTCACGGCCTCAACCCTCATTGCCTATACGTTTTACGCGATCAGCGCCGAGACGGCCGCGCGCCTGGGGACCCCCCGCCTGGGGCTGACGATCCCGTTTGTGCTGTACGGGATCTTCCGATATCTCTATCTGGTGCACCAGAAACGCGGCGGCGGCAGTCCGGCGGCCATGCTCCTGACCGACCGTCCGCTCCTGGCCTGCGTAGGGCTCTGGATCACCACCGTCGTCGCCCTTCTGTATTCGCCGCTGGGAAAGTAGGCCATGTCACTCGTCACGGTTGCGCCCGATCCCGACGTTACCCCGACCATCAGCCGTACGGCCCGGGTCGCGGTCGTCCGCACGCGTCCGGAATCCGTCATCGAGGACTACGGGCGGGTGATGGATCTCGCAGGGTACCGCGACGTCCTCTCACGCGATCGCGACACGCTGCTCAAGCTCAACCTGTCTTGGACCAAGTACTTTCCGGCGTGCTCGTCGCAGCCGTGGCAGGTCGACGGCGTCGTCCGCAAGATGCTGGGCGACGGATTCGAGCGGCGCCGGCTCATACCGGTCGAGAACAAGACGGTCGTCACGGATCCGGTGGAAGGGTGCCGCAACAACCGTTGGCAAGACGTACTGACGCGCGCGGGACTCACGTTTATTCCGCTGCCGGACGTCGAGTGGCGGGTGTATCCGTTCAAGAGCCCGCTGCTGAAACTGAACGACATCTTCCCGGAGGGCATCCAGATACCGTCAATCTACGCGGGCAAGCAGATCGTGCACCTCCCGACCGTGAAGACACACGGTCACGCGGTGATGACCGGCGCGGTGAAGAACTCGTTCGGAGGGCTGCTCCGCGAAGTCCGGCATTACGCGCATAAATACATGCACGAAGTGCTGGTTGACCTCCTCTACATGCAGCGCGAACTGCACCCCGCGGTTTTCACCGTGATGGACGGCACGGTGGCGGGCGACGGCGCCGGACCACGCACGATGATTCCGCGCACGAAAAATCTCCTGCTCGCCGCGGCCGACTCGGTGGCGATCGACGCGACGGCGGCGCGGCTGATGGGCTTCGACCCCCTTTCTATCCCCTTTCTCCGCATGGCCCACGAACGGGGCCTTGGCATTGCCGATCCGCGGCAGATCGAGCTCGTGGGCGACGATGTGTCGCGCGAGAATTTCGGATTCCAGACTCGCCGATCGCTGGTGATCTGGGGTGACCAGATGATCCGCAGGGGCTTCCTGCGGCCGCTCGAACGGCTGTTGCTTCACTCGCCACTGATGGTGTGGGCGCCCTTCGCGTCCAATGTGTACCACGACCTGCTCTGGTATCCGACCGTCGGCCAGTCCCGCATTCGAACGTTCATGCGGACCGAGTGGGGTCAGCTGTTCAGAAAGTATTGAGATGGACCAGAATCAAGGACAGCGGCGAGGCCACTTTCATCGCGGCCGGCGTGGATCGGATCGGCGCGGCATCGATCGACGCACCCAGCCCGCGCCGCAGGAACGCAGCGGCGGCAATCAGGTCGACGTCGAGCAGATCATGCGGGAAATCCGCGGCCGGATCGCTCAGCGTCAGGGCATCGAGCTGTCGAACCAGCAGATTCAGGACCTCGCGGCGCGGCGGCTCGAGTCGATCCTCGATCCGCGGGCGATCAAGCCATCACTGCTCGACGCCATGCGCCGGACGGCCGGCGCCCAGGCCCAACGCGCCGCCGAAAAAGTCCCGAACGAGCCGGCGTTCTCGTTTGAAGACACCACCATCTACGATTCGCACCGCGGCTTGATGCGGTTCATCCGGCGGCTGCTGAATCCTCTGTTGAAGCTCTTCTTCAACCCGAATCCGTTGATCCGCGCGCTGCACATCCAGGCCAAGCTCAACGTTGAAGCGGCGGAGCGCGATGCCGAACGCGACCGGCGCCAGACCGAATGGAACGCACTGCACTACGAAATCGTTCAGCGCCTCGTCACCGAAGTGTCGCGCGCCAGCCTCGAGCTGCAGGCGTTGTCGCTGCGCCTTGAATCGCTCGACGCCAAAGTGGAATTCAACGAGCGGCGCGTCCGCGGGATGGAGGGATCCGTGCACCGAGCCCGTCCCCAGAGCGGGCCGGTGCGGCCGCCTGAACCATCGCCTGTCGCCGTCGCTGCCGTCGAAGCCGAATCGACACCTGTTGAAACCACGACGCCGACCGCGACCGGGCCTGAAGGACCGCAGACGTCAGAGGGCGCACGCCGCCGGCGCCGCCGCCGCCGCGGACGTCGATCCGGAATGGGACCGGGCGAGGGTCAGCAGATGAGCGCCGGTCAGCGGTCTGAGCCGTCTTCGCCCGTGGACGAAACGCATGCGGAAGTGGCTGCTCCGATGGAGCAGTTGCCAGAAACAGGCCTCATCGAACACCCGCCCGTGCCGTTTGAGCAGACCGCGGCGCCCGCGCCATTCGAGCATCCGGTGCCGGTTCCGTTCGAGCCGTTTGAGCCTCCAGTGCAGTCTCCGATCGAGCCTCCGGTACAGCCTCCGATCGAGCATGTATCGATGGCTGCCCCGGCACTTGAGCCTTCGCCAACCCCGGCAGCCTTGCCGGAATCGTATGACGCGCCTGAACTGCCGCGGCCGGCCCCCGACCCGGAACGTCACGAGCACTGACGCCAGCGATGAACCTTGCGATCGTGGTGCAGCGGTACGGCGCTGACATCAGCGGCGGCGCCGAACTGCATGCCCGGTACATTGCCGAGCGGTTGTCGTCCCGGGTTCAGGTACGCGTGCTCACAACCTGCGCGCGCGACCATCTCACCTGGAGAAACGAATTTCCGCCGGGCGCGGACGAGGTCAATGGGATTCCCGTCGAACGCTTTCGCGTTGCCCGGGAGCGGAACATCCGGGACTTCGGTATCCGTTCGCGGCGCGTGTTTACGCGGCACCATACGCTGCAGGAGGAGCTCGACTGGCTGGAAAGCGAAGGCCCGGTCAGCCCCGGCCTGATCGCGCGGCTGCGGCGATCTGCGGGGGAGTTCGACTTCGTCGTGCTCTTCAGCGTGCGATACCACCAGGCGTACTTCGGCGCCCGGGCCGTCCCGAGCCGCGCGGTGCTGGTGCCAACGGCGGAGCGGGAGCCTGCCCTCGCGCTCGCGATTTTTCAGCCGATCTTCCGCGGTGTCCGCGCGATCATGTACAACTCTCTAGAGGAGCGCGCCGCCATACACGGGCTCGCTCACAACGAGGACGTGCCCGGGGTTGTCGTCGGCGTCGGCTCGATGATCCCTGCGGTCATCGACGCGGCGCGTGCACGGCGCGCCTTAGGCCTGTCCCGTCCATTCGTCGTGTATGTCGGGCGGATCGAGGAAAACAAGGGGTGCGCGGAGATGTTCGACTACTTTCTCCGCTACCTTGAGTCCACGCAACGCGACCTTGACCTGGTGCTGATCGGCACGCCGGCGATGCCCCTTCCACGGCACCCGCGGATCCGGCATCTCGGGTTCGTGTCGGATCAGGACAAGTTCGACGTGATGGCCGCGGCGGAGGCGCTGGTGATGCCATCGTATTTTGAAAGCCTGTCGATGGTCGCGCTGGAAGCGTGGGCGCTTGGCAGGCCGGTACTCGCGAACGGACGCTGCGACGTGCTCCATGGGCAGTGCGTCCGCAGCAATGCGGGGCTGTATTACGAAAACGCCGGCGATTTCGGCGCGGCGCTCGATCGCCTGCTCGCCGATGCGGGGCTGGCGGCAGCGATGGGACGCAACGGACATACTTATTTCGAGCAGCATTACAGCTGGCCGGTCATCGAGCAGAAATACCTCGACATGTTTGAACAGCTCGCGTCGACGCCGTTCCGGCGGTCCATGGAACCGCTCCCCGGCTGGTTTGCAAGACGGCGCCCCACGGTGCCAGCCGCCCTCGACGTGCTGGCGGCGCTGCCGTCAGGACCCGCGCAGGAGTATCAACGCTCCTCCGAGGTGACGGCGTGAAACTCGCATTCGTGACGCCGCGATACGGCGCCGACATCTCGTGCGGCCCCGAGCACGCCTGCCGGCTACTCGCCGAGCAGGTCTGCGACCGGCACGAGGTCGACGTGTTGACCACGTGTGCCCGCGATCGGCTCACATGGAAGAACGAATCGACGGAAGGCGCCGATCGGGTTCGCGGCGTCCTTGTCCGCCGGTTTGCCGTGAACCAGCCCCACGACCCCGACGCTCTGGACCAGCTCACGGCACGGCTGATTGCCGAGCCCCATGGGCTCGCGGACGAGCAGGAGTGGGTGCGCCGGGTCGGCCCTTCGTCTCCAGGGTTGATTGATTTCCTCAAGCGCCACAACCGCAATTACGACGCGGTCGTGTTCTTCTCGCTCTATCACGCGACGACGGTACAGGGCATTGCGGCGACGGCGGACAGATCGGTGCTGTTTCCGCACTTGCAGATCGATCCGGTGCTGCGGTTCGGTTTGTGGGCCGAGGTGCTCGGCTCGGTGCGCGCGATCGGCTACGCGTCGGCGGCCGAGCGCCGGCTGACGCGCGGCTTCCTGCGGATTTTCCATTCGGCCGATGAAGTCGTGGGAATCGGGGTCGACACGCCGGCACAACAGACGTATCCGCGCCACCAGCAGGATCCGGCCGACACGGTTCGCGAGGACGACGAGAACGCCGAAGCCGAGCAGGCGGAGGCGCCCGAGTACCTTGCCGGACGCGGTGTCCCCTTCCGCCGTCGCCACCGTTTATATGGTTCGTTCGCCCTGTACGGCGGCCGCGTGGAACCGGATAACGGCTGCGAAGAGATGCTGGAATACTTCGACAGCTATGTCGCCACCGATGGCGATACCTCGCTCGTCCTGATGGGCGTCAAGATGATGAAGGTGCCCGACGAACCGTACATCCGCATGCCCGGCGTCCTGCCCGATCGCGAACGGATGATCGCGTACGAGGCGGCCGAAGTGACGATTGCGCCCGATCCGGCCGATCTGCTCGGCCTGTGTGTGCTCGAGAGCCTCGCCGTGGGAACCCCGGTCCTCGCCAGCGCGCGCAACGAGGCGGCGGTCGAACACTGCCGGCGGGCGAACGCCGGGCTCTATTACGCCAACCGCGACGAATTCGTCCAGGCGCTGAGCATGTTGATGACGAACTCGAGGCTGCGCGAGCGTTTAGGTGAGAACGGCCGCCAGTACATCCGCCAGCACCACCGGTGGGACGCCGTTCTGGGCCGCTTCGAGCGCCTGATCATGCGCGTCAGGAAGTCCTGACGAAGCCTACTCGCGTGTGAGCTCGGTGGCCGGGAACGACTGGCGCCGCTGGGTGCCGGAGCGGCGATCCTCGCGATCTTCGACTTCCCCTTCCCTTTTCCGCCGCGGGCCGATTTCGTAGCGCTTGATCATTTCGTTCAGCGTCGTCGGCTTGATCTTCAGAAGCTCCGCCGCCTTCTTCTGGACACCGCCGGCGGCCTCGAGCGTCTCTTCGATCAGCCGCTTCTCGACGTTGGTGATCACGTCTTTGAACGAGATTCCCTCCGGCGGCACG
This sequence comes from uncultured Acidobacteriota bacterium, assembly GCA_963750995.1. GTDB lineage: Bacteria > Acidobacteriota > Vicinamibacteria > Vicinamibacterales > UBA2999 > CAVVST01. The sequence continues at coordinate 312,313 of CAVVST010000004.1, forward strand.
ACGAACCGCGGGATGTGAAACCGCGGCGACGAACGCACGTACTCGGGGATCAGATCGGTATCGATTCGCGGTCCAGTCGCCAGGACGACGGCGCGCTCGATGACATTTTCGAGCTCGCGCACGTTGCCGGGCCAGTCGTATTCCATCATCAGGTCGAGCGCCGCGGCGGTCAGCTCGAGACCCGGCTTCCGGTTCTCTTCGCTGTACTTTGCCAGGAAGTGGTGGGCAATGACCGGGATGTCTTCCTTCCGTTCGCGCAGCGGCGGCAGATAGATGCTGATCACGTGCAGGCGGTAGAAAAGATCTTCGCGGAACCGTCCGTCTTCGACCATCTCCTTCAGATCGCAGTTGGTGGCGGCGATGATCCGCACGTCCACCTTGATGGTCTCTATGCCGCCGAGCCGCATGAACTCCCGCTCCTGCATCACTCGTAGCAGCTTGGCCTGTGTATCGAGCGGGATATTGCCGATCTCGTCGAAGAAGATGCTTCCCTTGTCGGCGAGGTCGCACAATCCCTTTTTCGGGTACACCGCGCCGGTAAACGCACCCTTCACGTGTCCGAACAGCGTCGACTCCAGCAGGTCCGAGGGCAGGTTACCGGAGTTCACCGTTACGAAAGCGCGATCAGACCGCGACGAGTTCGAATGAATTGCCCGGGCGACGAGCTCCTTGCCAGTGCCGCTCTCGCCGGTGATCAGGATGGTCGATCGGCTGGGTGCCGCCTGGATGATCAGGTCGAACACCTGTTTCATCCGCGGGCTGCGGCCGATGATGCCCGAAAAATTCTGCTGCTGCGCCTGCAGCGTCTGCCGCAGCGCGGTGTTTTCCGCCTTGAGCTGGCGCCGTTCGACCGCGTTCCTCACGACCACCAGCACTTCATCGTTCTTGAACGGCTTGGTGATGTAGTCGAACGCGCCGCGCTTCATCGCCGAGATCGCCGTTTCGACCGACGCAAACGCGGTGATCATCAGCACCGGCAGCTCCTCGTCGAACTTCTTCAGCTCGTCGAGGGCGGCGATGCCGTCCATGCCCGGCATCATCACGTCGACGATCGCCGCGTCGAACGGCACCGACTTGGCGAGGTCGATGCCCTCGGCGGCCGACGCCGCCAGGCGCACGTGATACCCCTCGCGCGACAGCAGCGCGTCGAGGATCTCCCGCATGATCTCTTCGTCGTCGATGACCAGGATGGAAGCGTTGCGGCGCATAAGGTTCACTAAGAGCGAGCCGCGCGCGCGGTCCGCTCGACCGGCGCAGGCGGAAATTCCAGAACAAACCTGGTGCCCTGCCCGACCACGCTCTCGCAGTCGATCAAGCCCTGATGTTCGCGCACGATACCGTAGGTGATCGAGAGGCCGAGGCCAGTGCCGTGGCCGATAGACTTGGTGGTGAAGAACGGGTCGTAGATTCTCGCGAGGTATTCGCTCGGGATACCCGAGCCAGTGTCGGCCAGTTCCACCGCCGGCCTTCCGTCCTTCAGCGACGTCGTCACCGATAGCCAGCCGCCCTTCGGCATCGCGTCTTTGCCGTTCAGGAACAGATTGAGGAAGACCTGCTGTAGCTTGTGCTCGAACCCGAGGACCATCAGCGGCTCGACGGCCAGCTCGCGGCGCACCTTGATGTGCTGCAGTTCGAATTGATGCTCGAGCAGCGACAGCACGTCGTTGATGACGGCGTTGAGGTCAACAGGTGAAAGGTCCGATGCCGTCGCGGAAGGCGGCCGCGAGAGATTCAACAGGCCGTTGACGATCTTCGCGGCCCTGAATGTCTGGCGTTCAATCTTTTCGAGCAGCCGCGTTTTCGGATCCTGCGGATCGGCTCCCTCCAGCAGCATCTGCGTAAAGCTGGAAATCCCGGTGAGCGGCGTATTGACCTCGTGTGCGACGCCCGCGGCGAGCAGACCGATCGACGCCATCTTCTCCGAGATCTGCAGCTGTTCCTCCAGCTCAACGCGGCGGGTGATGTCTTCGAGAATCACGATGCTGCCCACCGCCGTCGCGGCTTCGTCGCCCGCGGCCCGCAGCGGGACCACGGCCGCATTGACGATGATGGAGCGATTGCCTTCGTCGCCGCGGCGGGTGATCGGGATGCGCGACAGGACGGCGCCGTCCGGGGTGTCGCGCCGGGCGGCGCAGATGGCTTCGACAACCGGGGCGTCGAAGACGTCGCGGAGCAGCCGGCCTACCGCCGAGACGCGCGGCACGCCGTACAGCTGCTCGAGGGCCTTGTTCCACCAGATGATCCGGTCTCCGAGGTCGAGGACCAGCAGGCCGTCGTCCAGTGACTCGAGAATGTTCTCGTTGAATGACCGCAGGCGATCCAGTTCCGTGGCCTTGACGTGCAGCTGCCGGTAGAGGCGCGCGTTTTCGAGCGCGGTGGCAATCTGGCCGGCCACGGCGGAGAGGAGCGCCATGTCCTCGCTATGCAGCGGTTCACCGCTGTTCTTCCGGCCGAGCGCCAGCAGCGCAATCGTGCCTTCGTTCGACACGCAGGGAATGAAGTAGTAGAGACCTTCGTCGCGCCAGAACTCGACGTCTTCGGCGGCAATGCGAGCGGCGGCGATCGGATCGTCGAGCGCCACGGTATGGCCCGCGTCGAGGCGCGCGCCGATGCTCGAGCCGCGCGGGAGCACGGGCGGCTGCCGGTTGTCGAAGCCCGAGGCCCGCACCGCCGCAAAATGCGGCGCCGTCTCGTCGGCCAGCATCAACGCCATCCGGTCGACGAGCAGCGTCTCCATGACGCGTGAGACCAGGCGATTGGCCAGCCGGTTCAGGTCGAGATCGGTATTGAGGTCGCGCGCGAAGCCGACCAGCGCGCGGCGATAGTCGTAGCGATCGCGGTAGAACGCCCGATCGAGCGCGTTCTGGATCGCCTGCTTGACCGGCGGGGCGAGCACCAGTGCGATGGCGGTGACCGCCATGGCGAGCACCCAGTTGCTTCCGGCCGCGCCGGTGGCGAACATGCGATCGAAACCTTCGAGCAGCGCCGCGTAGATGGCGATGACCGCGCCGACCGCCGCGGCGTAGACGAGACCGCGCTTGACGATCACTTCGACGTCGAGCAGGCGGTAGCGGACGATGGCAGACGCATAGGCGAGCGGGATGAAGCTGAGCGGGACCGCGGACAACTGCATGAGCAGCGACGGCTCCACGCCCATCGCCCACGGCACCGCGTAGCCGAACACGAACGGCGCCACGCCGAGGGCCGTACCCCACGCGATCCAGCGCAGCTGCCGGCGCGCCGTGATTGACCGCACCTCAGCCAGCGCCCGCGACAACGCGAACAATCCGGCGACAAAGCAGGTAATGAGGTATACGTAGTCGAGCCGATCGAGCGTCGCGATGACCCCGACGAACAGCTCGGCGTTGTCGTCGCTGCGTGCGAGCGCACTCGCGCGGGCGATGCCCAGCAGCACGGCCGGCACATAAATCAGCGGGACAAGCAGCCGACCCGTACCGCCGGTCGTCCAGCGCCGGCTACGCTCGGGAAACACCAGCGCGAAATGGAGAAACAGCGACGGCAGCAGCAGAATCGAGACCGCGTCGCCCCAGTAGAACACCCAGTCGAGACGATCGAGCCGGCCGCTGAACGAGAAAGTGAACAGTCCGAAAAACGCCACCGACAGCCAGAAAAAATGCAATGTCGCCGGGTCGCGCGGCCGTCGCAGCCGCACCGCGCCGCCAACCAGCAGCGTGAAAATCCCGATCGACGCCAGCAGGTAGTAGAACGGCCGCGCGCCGTTCGGAATCGGCGCCACGTTCAGCTCCACCACTTCCCGGGCGCCGAGGCGCAACACGGTGTAGCGCGCCGCTGCCCCCTCCTGCGACGCGTGCAGCGCGCTGACGACGTCGGCCACTTCCTGGATCGGCATGTCGTCGATCGCCAGCAGCACGTCGCCGCGCGACAGCCCGACCGAGGCGGCGGGCGTCCCCTCGGCGATATCGGATGCGATGACGCCTTCCTGCCCCTGTATCCAGAGGACGCCGTCTTCCGCCTCGCGGAAACTGGCGCGTGCCACGATGTTCGCAACACCGAGAGCGAACAGCGTCGCGACGACGAGAATCGGCAACCCTGGCCCGCTCCAGCGGCTCCAGTTAGTAGCGCTGCCGAGTTTCGACGAAGACGCAGTCATGTGTGTGGGGCGGCGGCGCAGACCTGCGGGAACGACCGCCACGTCCGCTGCCGGAGCAAACGACATACCGCGACGCGACGAACTACCGTGGTCGTAAAACATTGATATTACGTAGGTTAACCTGTCGATATGACGGTCGATCCCTTTCCGATCCAAACAAAGGGACCTTGCGTTCAATCAAATGGACGACGAAAACGGCGACAGAAAAAGGCCAACGTCAAAATTGCGCTGTTTGACGCTGGCCCGGTCTTGCTAGAAACGGACGGTAACGCCGCCGACGACGCGCTTAGGAGAGCGCATGACGAGCAGTTCGTCGTAGACGGACGCGTCGAGCAGATCGTCGCGGAAGAGACTCCGCACGGCCACCAGCATTTCCCACTGCGCGCCGGAGAAATTCAGGAACGGCAGCGACTGGTTCACCTGGACGTCGAAGCGCGCGCCGATTCCCGTCACGCCCGTATCGGCATCGGCGAAACCCGAGTTGATCTTGTAGACGGCGAACAGGCGCGTGTCGGTGACCGGCAGCGTGCTCTCGATCGACGTCGTCAGGTCGTGAACCCGTTCGGCGTCTTCCCGCAGGATCGACATCGCGACGAGCGCCAGCGCGCCGGCGTCGCGTGAATTGTGCCGCCAGCTCGACTGGGCATTTGTGTAATCCACCGACGCGCGCACCCGGGCGGGCAGCGTCCGGCTGACGCTCAGGCCCCATCCGCGCGCGTCGATGTCGCCGGCCGACGCGACGTAATAGTGCCCAAGGGTGGATGACGCCGCGCCTGGCATGACGACGCCGAACAGCGTGACGACCTGGTCGTCCACGGTCTGATGGAAGACGCGCGCGCCCGTCACCACGCCACCCGCCCATTCGCGTTCGGCCGCCACCTCCACATGCTCCATGTGCTGCGACACGAATCCGCGGGCCGGAGCGAGCGGTGAGAAGGTGCGCTCCGGCGGCAGCCACAGGCCGCTCGAGGGCGGGACAAATTCCTCGGCGCCCGGGGCAGAGGCGCGGCGCGACACGGCGGCGCGAATGCGGAAGCTGTCGTCAGAGATGGGAGTCAGCGTCACGCTGGCGCGGGGACTGACGAGCGCCTGGTGCGAGAGATAGTCGTAGCGCGCGTATTTCGCGCCGTAGTTCACGGTAACTCGCGGCGAAATCGTCCACTCGTCATAGCCGTAGACCACGCCGACGTTGCGGTCGCCTTCGGCGACCGCTGCGAGCGCGTCGGCATTGCCGCCGAGGTAGCTCTGCATGCCGTACGACAACCCCGCTTCGTATCGATGCGCTGCGGGAGCCCGACGATAGGACCCGGCGACGATCCACGACGACAAGTCGCCCTGCGTCAGGGCGCCACGGATCGCCCAGTGGCCGCCCGCAGTCGGCGCTTCGAGCGCCAGATAGGCCATGCCGCGCGGCATGGTCTCGAGCGAGAAGAGGTCCTGCGGACGGTCGAAGGATGTGCTCGTAAGCAGATCGAAATGGCCGTTCCACGGTACATCGGCCAGCAGCGACGTCGCCAGCCGCGCCGGCGAACCGACCGCCCGTCCGAGGCTGTCGAGCGAATCGTCCAGGAAGGACCCGCTGGCACCCGCGACATCCACCAGGCCTACCGCGGCATCCTTCAGCACGCTGCGCTTCAGATGCCGCAACCGCCAGGCGACCTCGCCGTGATCGTGCGTCTCTCCGTCGTCGGCGGCGCCCGTCGTCTCCTCGGCCGGTCCGACACCTGCCGTCAGCACCGGCACCGGCTCTTCATCGTCGGCGCGGCGTGTGAGGACGATCGACGCGACCGGCCCCGCGTCGCGATTGACCTGGATCAGCCGTGACGGCGCCGGAGCGTAGCCTTGCAGGTGGACGCGAAGAAGATAGGGTCCGTACGGAAGGCTCTTGAAGAGGAACTGGCCGTCGGCATCCGACACCGCGTAGGTGGTCATAGAGCCGAGCGCCGACGCGACGGCGCCCTCGAGCGGCTTGCCCTGCTCGTCGAGCACGATGCCGCGCAGCGCCGCGTGCGGCACCGCCGCGATCTGCGCGACCGGCCGCGGAGCGCGTACCTGCCCGAAGGCAGGCGCCACCAATGCCGCCACACACATCACCGCCGTCGAAAGCGACACGGTGAAGCGGCGCGCCATGGCAGCCAAAGAATCCTTCCGGCTCAGGCCTCGACGGTGAAGTTGACGTTCTGCGTGAACGTTTTACCCGAGATCTTGTCCGTCACCTTGATCTCGAGGCGGTAATCGCCAACCGGAAAACTCGCGAGCGGCACAACCAGGCTGCCCGGCAGCTGGTGGCCGGCGGCGACGTCGAACTGCGGCGGCAGCGTCGACGCGTTCAGCACTTGCGGCGCCGTCTTGTTGAAGTACTTCTCGCCCTCGGCCGTCTTCTGGTGGAAGTTGTAGTCGATCTGCACGTCCGGCTTGCCGGCGTTGGCCTGCGTGCCGTACACCCAGAACAGCACCTGAAGTTCGCCGCTCTTCTTCAGCTTCGCATCGACCGACGGCACCACTTTCATGTTGCCGAAGGTGTACGGGTTCTCCTGCTGCTGTTCCGGCGTCAGCGGCGTCGCGATCTGCTCAACGGAGCCGAGGAGCACGGAGCTGGTCGTGATATCCATGCCCCCGAAATCCGGCACCGTGAGGTCGCGGCGGAGCATGCCCACCTTTGCCGGCGGGGCGTTGCGCGGCTGCTCGAGCGGGCTGCGCTCCTTCATCGTGACGAAGATTTCGTACTCGCCCGGCTTGAGCGCGATGGCGCGCGAGACTCGGCCGTCGCCCTTCACCTCGATGAAATTGACGTTATCCCAGGGGTACGTCACTGCCGCCGGCGCCTGATTGCGGTTGCGGTCATTGTTGTCGGCCGCGGGCGCGGCCGGTGCAGCCGCGGCATTCTTGTTGACAACACGGACATAGAAGGCGGTTGCCGGCGACGCGAGCTTGCTGGCATCGGCCACGATCGTGAACGGGATGTAGGTCGCGCCATCGCCGCCCCTGAGGAAGTGATTGCCTTCCCATCGCAGCGGGATGTCTGCGGGCGCAGGCTGCTTGCCGGACGCGGCCGCGTCGACGGTTTGCACGAGCGCCTGGATATCTCTCTGATCCGCCTGGCTCCGTCGTTCCTGGTCTCGACGGTTCGGCTGGTTGTTCTGCGCGACGAGGGCCGGCGCACTGGCCAGCATGGCAACTGCAACGGCCAACGAAAACACCCGACGGATCTGCATCATGCCACTCCGGAATGGGAGACCCCAGGACAGGGGCATCCAAGAATCTGAATCACCCGATCATAGGCACGAAACTGGGTCAAGTCAAACCATGAAACCGGCACAAAATAGGTAGGTGGAGCTCGACGATATCCTGGTCATTCTGCTTGCCGGCGGGGCGGGCGAACGTCTCTACCCGTTGACCAAAGAACGGGCGAAGCCGGCGGTCTATTTCGGCGGACCTTACCGAATCATCGACTTCACGCTGAGCAACTGCATCAATTCCGGGCTGCGCCATATCTACATAGCCACGCAGTACAAGTCGCTCTCGCTCAACCGTCACATCCGGATGGGCTGGAACGTGGTGTCAGAAGAGCTTGGCGAGTTCATCGAGATCCTGCCACCGCAAAAACGGGTCGGTGAGCACTGGTACCTCGGCACGGCCGACGCGGTGTTCCAGAATCTGTATTCCATCGCGCAGGAATCGCCCAGCCACATCATCGTGCTCTCAGGCGATCACGTGTACAAGATGGACTACGCGAAGATGCTGCGGTTCCACGTCGAACGGAACGCGGATGCGACGCTGGCCAGCCTCGAGGTCCCGCTCGCGGAGGCCTCACGGTTCGGGATCGTGTCGATCGATGACAACGACCGCGTCACCGGCTTTCAGGAAAAACCGGCGCGGCCGACGCCGATGCCGGGATCAATCGACACCGCGCTCGGCTCGATGGGCATTTACATCTTCAAAGCCGATGTGCTCGTGCGCGCCCTCGAAGAAGACGCCGGCAAGCCGGACAGCAACCACGACTTCGGCAAGAACATCATCCCGTCGCTGATTCAGACCACGCCGGTGTTCAGCTACAGGTTCTACGACGAGAACAAGAAGGCCGCGAAGTACTGGCGCGACATTGGCACGCTCGACGCCTACTTCGAAGCGAGCATGGACCTCTGCCAGGTGAACCCGGAATTCAACCTGTACGATCCGGAGTGGCCGCTGCGCACCTACCAGCCGCAGGCGCCGCCGGCCAAGTTCGTCTTCGCAGAGCAGGGACGCCGCTGCGGCCAGGCGCTCGATTCAGTGATCTCGGGCGGCTGCATTGTGTCGGGAAGCCAGATCACGGGCAGCATCCTGTGTCCGAACGTGCGCGTCCACAGCTTCTGCCAGATCGAGCAGTCGATCCTGATGCCGGGCGTGCGCGTCGGCCGGCACGCCCGGCTGAAGCGCGTCATCGTCGATCGCGACGTCCTGATTCCGCGCGGCGCCCTCATCGGCTTCAACGGCGAAGAGGATCGCCGCCGGCACATCGTCACCGAAGGCGGCGTGGTCGTGGTCACGGCCGACGACGAGCCGCTGATCGGACCAATCAGTGAAGAGGCGCTCCGCGCTGAAGCGGACGCCGATAGAGGGAGTCCGGCAGAGGCATGAACATCACCCGCATTCACGGCCGCGAGATCCTTGATTCACGCGGCAACCCAACTATTGAAGTCGACGTCTGGGCGGGCGACGCCTTCGGGCGCGCGGCGGTACCCTCTGGAGCATCCACCGGCGAGCGCGAGGCGCTGGAATTGCGCGACGGCGACAAGCGCCGCTACTTCGGCAAGGGCGTGCTCAAAGCGGTGGCCAACGTGAACGGCGAGATCGCGGCTGCGCTCACCGGTCGGCCGCTGGATCAGCGGGCGATCGACGCGCGGCTGATCGAGCTGGACGGCACCCCGACAAAGAGCCGACTCGGGGCCAACGCGCTGCTGGGGGTGTCGATGGCGGCGGCCCGGGCGGCCGCTGTGGCGGCCCGGCAGCCGTTGTACGCGCACCTCGCTCACTTGAGCGGCGCGGGCGACGAGGACGACCAGTTCCTGCTGCCAGTGCCGATGATGAACATCCTGAACGGCGGCGCGCATGCCGACAGCAGCGTCGACTTCCAGGAATTCATGGTCATGCCGGTGGGCATGCCCACCTTCGCGGAGGCGCTCAGGGCGGGCACCGAGATATTTCACACGCTCCGCGGAATCCTCAAGCAGAAGGGGCATTCGACTGGCGTCGGCGACGAGGGCGGTTTCGCGCCGAACCTGAAATCAAACCGCGAGGCGCTCGACATCGTCCTCGAGGCGATTGGCCAGGCAGGGCTGCGCGCCGGCCAGGACGTATTGCTGGCGCTCGACGTCGCGTCGAGCGAGCTGTGGGACGGCGGCCGCTACGTGTTCAAGAAGTCGGGCGAACCGGCGCGAACATCCGAGCAGATGGTCGAGATGTACGCCGAATGGGTCCGCCAGTATCCGATCGTATCGATTGAAGACGGGGTGGCGGAAAGCGACTGGGAAGGCTGGACACTGCTGACACGGGAGCTCGGGCTCCAGGTGCAGCTCGTGGGTGACGATGTGTTCGTCACCAATCCCGCGATCCTGAAGAGAGGCATCGCAGAAGGCGTCGGCAACGCGCTGCTCGTCAAACTGAATCAGATCGGGACCGTATCGGAAACGCTCGACGCCATACGGATGGCCCGTCACGCCAATTACGCGACGATCATTTCCCACCGCTCGGGCGAGACGGAAGACAGCACGATCGCCGACCTGGCCGTCGGCACCTCAGCCGGTCAGATCAAAACCGGCTCTGCCAGCCGCAGCGACCGCACCGCCAAGTACAATCAACTGCTGCGGATCGAAGAGGAGCTCGGCGCACGCGGCGTCTTCGCCGGCGCGTCGGCGATTCCGCAGCTGGCGATTCGCCAGCCGGTGAAATAGCGTCTGTAGATTCGCTGACTCTGCCTATGCTGAGACTCGTTCTTCTTCGCCACGGCGAGAGCACGTGGAACCGCGAAAATCGGTTCACCGGCTGGACCGACGTCGATCTGACCGACAAGGGGCGCGAAGAAGCGCGTGAAGCCGGACGGCTGATGGCGGCCGAAAAATTCGAGTTCGACCTCGCCTACACGTCGGTGTTGAAGCGGGCCATTCGCACCCTGTGGATTGCGCGCGACGAGATGGACCTCCTCTGGATCCCCGTTTTCAAATCGTGGCGGCTGAACGAGCGGCACTACGGCGCACTCCAGGGGCTGAACAAGGCCGAAACGGCGGCGCTGCATGGCGAAGACCAGGTCAAGATCTGGCGGCGGAGTTACGACATTCCACCCCCCTCGCTCACGTCCGACGATCCGCGTCATCCGTCGCACGAGCGCCGGTACAGCGACCTCTCGTCCGCCGAACTGCCGCTCACCGAATCACTGAAGGACACGGTGGCGCGCTTTCTCCCCTACTGGCACGAGACGATTGCGCCCGAGATTCGCGCGGGCCGCAAGGTCCTCATTGCCGCACACGGCAACAGCCTTCGCGCGCTGGTGAAATACCTCGACGACGTCCCCGACGAAGAGATCGTCGAACTCAACATCCCGACCGGCATTCCGCTCGTCTATCTGCTCAACGACGACCTGCAGCCGCTGCAGAAGTTCTACCTGGGAGACCCGGAAGCGGCGAAAGCCGCTGCCGCGGCGGTGGCGAACCAGGGAAGGAAAACCTAGAGCCCCGTACGTGGAACGGGCCGACTATTTTCAGTCGGCCCGAACCCCGAACACGAATCAGGAACAGGGAATAGCGGCGCTATTCCACCGTCTCTTTCGCCTCGTCCGCACCGATGCGCAGCGACCGGAGGAACCGTCGGTCGTTGGTGGTGAGGTCGAAGGACCGCCGCGCAGGCAGCAGCCGCGCAGGCGTCGTGATTTTTGTGACTGCACTTCCGCTGGTTCGGTTCACGAAGCCGACAACGGCCTCGAGCGTCACGCGCATGTCGAAACCGGCCTCCCGGGCCTTGGCTCGGCAGGCTTCCACTTGGGGATTCTCGGCAACGGCAGCGGCGATCGCGTCGGCCAGCTCTTTCGCGAACCGGTTCACGACGTCATCCATTCCAGTTCCTCCTCACCCGCCGCCGGGCCGGGATCCGGGGCGTTTCCCGATCCGAACCTGCCCGGCCGGGGAGACCGGCAGGGATCGGGCGCCAAAGGTTTCAAATACAGGGGTTTAGCCTTCCCAAGAAGACTGTCGGCATTGTAGAGGCACGACTGTAAGGTGTCAACAAACCGGCGGGTTTTTGGCCAATTTTCGGCGGTGCACACAGCAGATGACCTGCCTGCTTTGAAGGGGGGCAAGACGCCATGCGCTGGGCTCCGGCGCTAGTAAAATCCTCGGCGTCGATGTCCACGCGCCCCGAGACACGGACCTTCGCGGCGCCGGACGACCTCACCCACACGGATTCCGAAAACGACATCGGCGTCCCCGGCGCGTTCCCTTTCACACGCGGCGTCCAGCCGGACATGTATCGCGGTCGTCCCTGGACGATGCGGCAGTACGCGGGCTTCGCCACCGCCTCGGAATCCAACGAGCGCTTTCGGTATCTGCTCGATCACGGCGTCACCGGTCTGAGCGTCGCGTTCGACCTGCCGACCCAGATCGGCTACGACTCGGATCATCCGCTGGCGGCGGGCGAAGTAGGGCGCGTCGGCGTGGCAATCGACACGATCGAGGACATGGAGGCGCTGTTCACAGGGATTTCCCTCGATCGTGTGTCCACGTCGATGACGATCAATGCCACCGCGATCATCCTGCTGGCGCTCTACGCCGGAGTGGCGCGGCGGCAGGGTCTGCCGCTGCAGGCACTGGCCGGTACGCTGCAGAACGACATCCTCAAGGAATACGTCGCCCGCGGCACCTACATCTATCCGCCGCGCCCTTCCCTTCGCATCGTCACCGACGTGATGGCCTTCTGTGCGCGCGAAATGCCGATGTGGAACACCATCTCCATCAGCGGCTACCACATTCGCGAAGCCGGTTCGACGGCGGCCCAGGAAGTCGCGTTCACGCTCGGGCACGGCACGGCCTACGTGCAGGCGGCGATCGACGCGGGCCTCGACGTCAACGCGTTCGGCCAGCGGCTATCGTTTTTCTTCAACGCCCACAACACGTTTCTCGAGGAGATCGCGAAATTTCGCGCCGCCCGCCGGATGTGGGCACGGATCATGCGCGACCAGTTCGGCGCCACGAATCCGCGGGCGCAGCAGCTTCGCTTCCATTCACAGACCGCCGGCAGCACGCTGACTGCCAATCAGCCCGATAACAACATCGTGCGGGTCGCGCTTCAGGCCCTCGCCGCCGTGCTTGGCGGCACGCAGTCGTTGCACTGCAACGGCCGCGATGAGGCGCTCGGTCTTCCCACCGAAGACAGCGCGACCATCGCGCTGCGGACGCAGCAGATTCTTCTGTATGAAACGGGGGTCGCAAATACGGTTGACCCGACCGGGGGTTCGTATACCGTGGAGATGTTGACCAACCGGATCGAGCACGAGGCGCGGGCGCTCATCGACCGTATCCACGGCGCCGGCGGCGTGCTCGCGGCGGTCGAAAGTGGATATATCCAGCAGCAGATCCAGGAAGCCGCCTACGCCACGCAGCAGGCGATTGACGGCGGCGACATGGTGGTCGTCGGCGTGAACCGGTTCGTGCCCGAGGACGACGAGCAAGCCCCCAAGATCGAACCATTTCGCATCGATCCCGAGATCGAACGCGGGCAAATCGAGCGGGTCAGGGCGGTGCGAGCCAGCCGCAGCCGCGACGCATGGACGACGGCGCTGGCGCAGGTTGAAACGGCGGCGCAGGACGGGTCGAACCTCGTCCCGACGATCATCGCCGCGGTCGAGGCCCGCGCCACGCTCGGCGAGATTGCAGACGCGATGCGGCGAGTCTTCGGCGAGCACCAGGAGACATGACGCCGCTACTCGACGTCCAGCATCTCACCGTGGTCTTCGAGGGTGCATCGCGCGTGACCGCGGTGGACGATGTGAGTTTTCAGATCGCACCCGGCGAAACGCTGGGGTTAGTCGGCGAATCGGGCAGCGGCAAGTCGGTGACCGCGTTCTCCATCCTGCGCCTGCTGCAGCCCCCCGGGCGCATCACCGGCGGTCGGATTCTGTTCGAAGAACGCGACTTGCTGGCGTTGCCCGAACGCGAGATGCGCGAGGTGCGTGGGGCGCGCATTTCCCTGATCTTCCAGGAGCCGATGACGGCGCTCAACCCGGTGATGCGCGTCGGCGACCAGATCGCCGAGGCTCTCACGGTGCACGGTCAGGCTTCGACGAACGAAGCGCGCGATCGGGCGGTCGGTTTGCTCGACGCCGTTCACATTCCCGATGCCGCGCGCCGGGTTCGCGACTACCCGCATCAACTCTCCGGAGGCATGCGGCAGCGCGTCATGATCGCAATCGCGCTCGCCTGTCACCCGGCGCTGGTGATCGCCGACGAGCCGACGACCGCGCTCGACGTGACGATCCAGGCACAGGTACTCGACCTGCTACGCGAACTGCGCGGCCAGTACAACCTGTCACTCCTGCTCATCACCCATGATTTCGGCGTCATCGCCGAGATGGCCGACCGTGTCGCCGTCATGTACCGCGGCGCGATTGTCGAACAGGCCCCGGTCCGCCAGATCCTGCGCGCGCCCACTCACGAATACACTCGCGGTCTGCTCGCCGCCGTCCCTGGCTTGGGCGGACCTCAAGGTCCGCCTCTACGAACTGACTCCCCCAAACCGGACCGCCGTAGCGGCGGACCTTCAGGTCCGACGGTTACCTGATGGCACCGCTCCTCGAAGTCCGTCACCTCGTCAAACACTTCGTCCGCAAGCACGGACTGTGGCGGCCGCCGGCTGTCGTCAAGGCGGTCGACGATGTGAGTTTCTCGGTGGAAGAAGGCGAGATGTTCGGCCTGGTCGGCGAGTCGGGCAGCGGCAAGAGCACGACGGGGCGGTGCATCCTCAGGCTGGTGGAGCCCACGTCAGGCGACGTGTTCTTTCGCGGCGACAACGTGCTGCAGTTTTCGAAGGCACGGATGCGGCAGGCGCGGCGGGACATGCAGATCGTGTTTCAGGATCCGTATTCCTCGCTCAATCCCCGTATGAAGGCCGGTGACATCGTCGAAGAACCGTTGATCATCCACAGGCTTGGGACTAAGCAGGAACGGCGCGCGCGCGTCGCCGAGCTGTTCACGCTCGTCGGCCTCGATCCCGGGCACCTGGCACGGTATCCCCACCAGTTCAGCGGCGGCCAGCGTCAGCGAATCGGTATCGCGCGTGCACTCGCGTTGAATCCAGCGCTCGTCATTGCCGACGAAGCGGTCTCCGCCCTCGATGTCTCCATCCAGGCACAGGTCGTTCGTCTGATGCTGGAGCTGAAGGAACGGCTGAAGCTGACGTATCTGTTCATCGCCCACGACCTGCGCCTGGTCGAACACATCTGCAGCCGCGTTGCGGTCATGTATCTTGGCCGGATTGTCGAGCTCGGCCAGACGCAGGCGTTGTTCGCACATCCGACACACCCGTACACGCGCGCGCTGCTCAGCGCCGTTCCGGTCCTCGATCCGGACACGCCGCGCCGGCGCATCACGCTCGACCCCTCATCCTTCAATCGCGAGGCGCCCTTGAAGCAGGTCGGCGACGCGCACTGGGCGTCCGTGTAACACTCGACGCTATTGAGTCCTGTAATCAGCCGAACCTATCGGGTGATCGTGATCGCGCTCCTCTTCTGGGCGCTCGCAGGCGGACTCTATGCAGGACGCCGGGCGGCGTTTGGTGATCGGCCGGCCGCGGTGCACGTGCGATGGGCGCCGTCGGTGGACGCGGGTCAGCGACAGCAGCTCGAACGTGAGTACAGCCTGAGAGCGCCGCAACTGACAGAGGGGCGTACGTTCGTGTACGCGCTCACCGATGTGTCCGGCGGCAACGTCAGGGCGCTCGTGCTCGATCCAGCCGTCGAGGATACGCACGAAATCAACCGGACGTCCTACCGGGTGGGTTTCTTTTCGCCCCGCCTGCCATACACCACCGCGTATCCCTCGATCCCAAACGCACTCGATGCGTTCGCATGGCTGTGTCTCATCCTGGGCGTCGCGTGGACGGCCGTACGCGGCGGCCTGGCGCGCGCCGCCCGCTGGATCGGAGAACGGATTCCCGACGCGTCGCCTGAGGCGGTTGCGGTGTTCCGGATCGTGTTCGGCATCTGCCTGCTGACCGTCATCCTTCGACGGCCGGTATCTGCCGCCTGGGCCGCCGATCCGTCCAACGTGATCTCTGGCGTTCAGCGGGGGCTGCTGCAGGTGTTCGCCTCCGCTCCCTGGGCGGTTGACGCGCTGCCGTGGTGGATCGGCATCTGGAGCGTTCTCTTCATCGCGGGCGCATTCGCGCGGCTCGCCTTCGCCTGCCTGACTGCTGGTGTCCTCGCGTGGGCGCTGCTCTATACGACGACGACGACGTATCACACCGTCGGTGTGCTGCTGTTGGCGCTTCTGGTCCTGCAGTGGTCACGGTGGAGCGACGCCTGGAGCGTCGATGCGTGGCGGCGCCGGCACGTCCAGAAGGCAGCGCCGAAGGAGTACCGGCTACACCATCTGGGTACCGGGTCTTGTCCTGGGCGTCGTTTTCGCCGCCGCCGCGGTGGCCAAGCTTCGCGACACCGGTGTCGCGTGGATCCTCAACGGCACCGTCAAGTACCACTTTCTGTCGGACTCCGGGCAGGCGATGGTCGACTGGGGACTGTGGATCGGGCGGCACCATAGGCTTTCGGTGCTGTTGTCGTTTGGCGCGATCGCGATCGAGGCACTCGTGCTCGTCGCCGTCCTGCTCGGCGCCTATCGATATCGTCTGATTGCAGGAGCCGCGGCGCTCAGTCTGCTCACGGGGTTTGCCCTGCTGCAGGGGCTGTTCTGGCCCGGCTGGTGGCTGCTCCTGCTGTCGTTCCTCCCGTGGCATCTCATTGGAGGTCCAGGTGCGGTTGAAGCCGGACACTACGTTCGTGAGGGCAGTAGTGTCCGCCTTCAGGCGGACCCGGTCGAGTCACTTCCGCGCACGCCAGTGTTCGTCGCGATGTCGCTCATCGCGCTGCAGTTCGTCGTCACGCTACTGCGGCTCGAGATCTCGCCGCTGCTCTCGACCTACGACATGTACGCGACGACGTATTCGAGCCCCGCGGAATACGAGCAGAAGGCCGGTCAGGCGTATTGGATCGTCGGCGTTGACAGCGAGGCGCAGGCGCATCGATGCCGCATCACACGCGGCGAGGCCGACGCCTTCGCCGACGCGGCGGCGACCGAGCCCCGGGCCACGGGATCCCTGATGCGCCGCTGCTTCGACCCCTCGCTCGACATCCGCAACGTGTCGCTCGAAGCAACGCGGATGCACATCGACTGGGAGCGCTGGGAGCGGCTGGACGAACCGATACGGGTGCCGATTACGAGCGCGATCCCACTGGAATGAGATCCCTCTCCACCTGGCCGTCCTTCAGGTGGATGACGCGTCGCGCAAATGCCGCGACGTCGGCCTCGTGGGTGACGAGCACGATGGTGTTACCCGCTTCGTAGAGCCTCTGAAACAGCGCCATGATCTCGGCGCCGGTCTTGGAATCGAGATTCCCGGTCGGCTCGTCGGCCAGCAGCAGCGAAGGATTGTTGACGAGGGCCCGGGCGATGGCGACGCGCTGGCGCTGGCCGCCGGACAGCTCGTTCGGACGGTGGGTCATCCGCGGCAGCAGGTCGACCTTCTCGAGTGCCGTGCGCGCCCGCGCCTCGCGATCGCGGGCCGGCACACCCGCATAAATCAGCGGCAGCTCGACGTTCTGCAGCGCCGTCGCGCGCGGCAGCAGGTTGAACGTCTGGAAGACAAACCCGATCTCTTCGTTTCGGATTCGCGCCAGCTCGTTATCGTTCATCTCGCTGACGCGCTTGCCGTTCAACAGGTAGGCCCCCTTCGACGGGGTGTCGAGACAGCCGATCAGGTTCATCAGCGTGGACTTGCCCGATCCGGAAGGCCCCATGATCGCGACGTACTCGCCGCGCTCGATCGAGAGCGACACACCGCGCAGCGCATGGATCTCTTCGTCACCCATGATGTACGTCTTCCACAGGTCGTCGGTTTCGATCAGCGACATGCTCTAGAGGCCGGCAGCAAGACGCGCGAGAAACGATTTCACCTGCGGAGGGGCATCGGTCGGAACATGTGCCGCCCAAGTCCGCGTATTCACTGGGACGATCACCAGCCTCAGGCCAGCTGGCATCGGCTTGCGGCGCTGTTCGTTGATCGCCCGTCCGAGATCGGCGGCGGAAGCAACCGTCGTGCCCATGATGAAGATGCAGGCGTCGCGCTGGTCGTCTTTCTTCAAGCGCATGGCCATCGCCCACGTCTCATGTACCGCGGCCGCGTCGACCTGGTCGACGACCCGGGCCAGGAACCGCGGCGGAACCGTGCGGCTCAGGAAACCGGACTTCGGCGGCGCACACATGACGTCGAAGCCGGCAATCGGCACTTCGTCGCACGCGCCGAATTCCTGTCTGAGCGCGTGGCGGAAACGCTGCAGCGCCGCTTTCCGCACCAGATCGCTGGCGCCGACACGCTGCGACGCGCCCGGTTGGGGGCCAGCGCCCGGAACGGGCTCGGCCGGCGGGGGACGGTGCTCCGCGCGGCGCTCGACACGTTCGGCCTGACCAGCGGGCTCGGTCGCCGGCGGAGACGGCGACGAGGCGGCCGTCTCCAGCGCCGTCAGCTGCGCGTCGTAGTCGGCGCGCAGCGATTCATCACTGAGCGTCTTGTAGGCCTGTGTCAGTTCCGCCGCCTTGACGGAGGCGATCTCACGGAACTCATGGCCCAGGTGCTGAACCTTGTCGGGATGGTACTTGGCGATCTCGCGGCGGAACGCGCGCTTGATTTCATCGGCGGGCGCCGTGGGCACGACGTCCAGAATCTCGTAGTAGCTGCCCCACGGACCCACAAGCTTACTTCTTGAATTCGGCGACGTTGCTGGCGGCCGGGAGCTCGCGTCCGGGGCGCGTGGGTTCCAGCCTCTTCGCTCGGCGCCTGGCCGGCCTGCCGGCAGTGCTTCTGGCGCAGAAGGGACAGAACTTCCATCCGGGCTTGACCGGCTTGCCGCAGTGCGGACACCCGCCCCCCACGTGATGTCCGCAGTTCGGGCACACGGTGAAATCGGCGGCGACGGTTTCGCTGCACTCGGGACATCGCGACTGCGAACGCCGCACCTCGGTGACCACGCGAAGGAGCTCCTGCGGGGTGGTCACGCCAGCCTTCACTTTCAGCAGGCCGTCTTCACCAAGCGAAATCATCCCTCCGGCAAGCGCGGCATCCCGAAGCCGCGCCTCCGATCCGACCTGCGCGATTGTGCGGCGGAGATCGTCGGTAACGACCATGATCTCGTAAATGCCGAGGCGCCCGCGATATCCGGTCTGGTTGCAGTGCTCGCAGCCAACCGCGCGATAGAACGTCAACGTCGCGGCGTCAGCTTCCAAGATGCCCAGCGCCCGCAGCGTTTCGGCCTCTGGCGTGTGCGGACGCTTGCAATGCTCGCACAGGCGCCGAACCAGGCGTTGCGCCACCACGCCGATGAGACCAGACGCGGTGACGTACGGTTCGATCCCGATGTCCGCCAGCCGCGTCACGCACGACGGCGCGTCGTCGGTGTGCAAGGTCGACAACACGAGGTGGCCGGTCTGCGCCGCCTGCATCGCGATCCGGGCCGTTTCCTGGTCGCGGATTTCGCCGAGCAGCACCACGTCGGGATCCTGTCGCAGGATCGAGCGCAGCGCGTTGGCAAACGTCAGGTTGATCTTGGTGTTGATCTGGGTCTGATTAACGCCGGGGATCTGGTACTCGACCGGATCCTCGATGGTGACAATGTTGGTCCGCTCAGACCGGAGTGCGGCCAGCGCCGACGACAGCGTCGTCGTCTTGCCAGACCCGGTGGGTCCGACGACCAGAATCATCCCGTGCTGATGGCGCATGAAGTACCGGAGGTGCTCCATCGCGTGGCCCGACAAGCCGAGTTCCTCGAGCGGCGGGACCCCCTTGCGATGATCGAGCACGCGAAGCACGATCTTCTCGCCAAAAATCGTCCGCAGAGTCGAGACGCGCAGGTCGATCTCCTGGCCATCTTCGGTCGTCGCGCGGATGCGGCCGTCCTGGGGCAGCCGCTTCTCGGCGATGTCGAGCCCGGCCATGATCTTGATGCGTGCGACCACCCCCTCGTGGACCCACTTCGGCAGATCCATTACTTCTTTGAGGAGACCGTCGAGCCGTTGACGGACGACCACGTCCCCCTCGGTGGGCTCGATGTGGATGTCGCTCGCGCCGCTCTTGAGCGCGCTCTTGATCACGAGCTCGACCATGTCGATGATCGGCGCGGTCTCGGGTGTGGCCGGCTTGTTGGCCGCGGTCTGCTCGAAGACGTCTTCGTCGGCGGCGCTGCCCGACCTGATCCCGCCGACCTCGCCGGCGCTCCCCGCGCCCGCCGATGGCACCGGCTGGCCCGAACGTTGCCGTCCCTCGATACCCAGCTGCGGCGCGACCCGCACCAGCGCCTTGTCGGGATACGAGCGGTTGATTGCGTCGACGATCTCGACACGGGTGGCAACGACCTGCTTGATGCGATAGCCGGTCTGGAACTCGAGGTCCTGGACCAGCGTGAACAGCAGCGGATCCGACATGGCGACCGTCAGCACGTTCTTCTCGACGGCAACCGCGATGCAGTTGCGCTTCTGCGCAAGCTCTTTTGGGATCAGCCGGACGGCCGCGGCGGCAGGCGGATGCTCGCCGAGATCGACATACGAGAACCCGAGCTGATAGGCGAGCGCTTTCGCAATCTGGCGTTCGGTCGCCAGCTTCATCCGGATGAGGACCGACCCCAGGCGCTCGCCTGATCGCTTGTGTTCGACCAGCGCCGCCTGGAGGTCCGCCTCGGTGATGATCCCCGCCTGGCGGAGACACTCACCGATCATCGTGCGCACGAAAATCCTCCGGAAATCGCCATTCGGCCCCATCTCCGTTTCGGTCGCTCGGCAGCCTCCCGGTAGTCAAACCGCAATTCCGGTAAGCAAATGACAGATTTGGTGTCCGGCTTAGGCCGACAATATTAACGTAAGTCGCCCAGGCCCCCTCGCGCCGCCGACTCCTGAACTACCATCTCTTGGGCAATGGAACCTTCCGACTCCGGCCGCGGGGATGTGCAGAATGTCGTCGAACTCCGCACCCAACTCGCGCGCGTGCTCCAGCAGCGGGCGGAGGCAATCGTCAAGGACACGATTTCCGTGTGCCTGTTCGCGGGAACGGAGCGCATCGCCGCTGAAGACTGCGCCAGGCTCGTCGGCCTGACGTTCCAGTGGCTGGCAGGCGCGGTCCAGGAGGGCGCGCTCGACTCGCGCACCGCGGTCGTCGGGGAGCTGGGACAGCTCCTGAGCGAGAAGGGTGTCGATACCCGCATCGTATTCAACGTTGTCTACCTGATGGAACGAACGGCGCTCGATGAAATCGCGGCTGACGACGCCTTCGACGGGGAGGCGCAGTCCTGGCCGATCGTCGCGCAGATGGTGCGCCGCGCCTCCTTCGACGTGTGCAGCGTGTTCACCGAATACCTCTCTCGCGACATGGCGACTGCAGCGATCGTCGACCCTTTGACAACCCTGCACACCCGATCGGTGTTCATCGCCGCGCTCGAGAAGGAAATCCAGCGCTCGGAGCGATACGGCCATCCGTTTGCCATCGTCCTGTTCGATGTCGACAACCTCGGCGAGATCAACGTCACGCACGGCTACGGCGCCGGCGACCGCATCATCGAGCGCATCGGCATCACCATCCGGAACTATTTCCGCGACACCGACTGGGTCGCGCGAACGGCGGGCGATGCATTTGGCGTGATTCTTCCGGAGATTCAGCCCGTCGATGCTGTACGGCTTGCCGACCGCGTACGGAACATGGTGCGCGAACGGCTGCAGCTCCACGACCATCGTTCAAACACGCAGTTTCCAGTGACGGTGTCCGCCGGCGTCCTGATTGCCGAATCGGTCGACAAGAGTGTCCGGGCCGATCAGATGATGGTTGAAGCGAAGGAGGCGGTGGACCTGGCGAAAAAAGCGGGGCGCAACCGGGTCGAGGCCGCTGTCGTCACCATCGGCCGCAGCGTGGCGCCGACCCGCGCCGGAATTTCGATGGACTAGTGGTCTTCCTGGTACTGTTCCTTCAGCCGGGCGATGACGTTGGGGTCGGCCAGCGTGGTAGTGTCGCCCAGCGCCTTCCCTTCCGCAATATCGCGTAGCAGCCGACGCATGATCTTGCCCGAACGCGTCTTGGGCAGATCGGCGGTGAAGATGATGTCGTCCGGCCGCGCGATCGCGCCGATTTTCTTGACGACGTGATCCTTGAGCTCGGCCATGAGCATCTCGCTCGGGGGCGACCCTTCCTTCAGCGTCACGAACGCCGCCACCGCCTGACCCTTGATCTCGTGCGGGCGGCCGACGACCGCGGCCTCCGCGACGCCCGGGTGATCGACCAGCGCGCTCTCCACTTCCATGGTCCCGATGCGATGGCCGGCAACGTTGAGCACGTCGTCGACGCGGCCGAGCAGCCAGAAGAATCCGTCCTGATCGCGCTTGGCACCGTCGCCGGTGAAGTAGATATCAGGTGTCCAACGGCTCCAGTACTGCTTCACGTAGCGGTCCTGGTCGCCGTAGATTCCCCGGAGCATCGCCGGCCACGGACGCGTGAGCGTGAGCAGGCCGCCGCCGACTTCGATGCCGTCACCCTTGTCGTTCTTGATCTCGGCCTTGATGCCGGGAAACGCGCGCGTGGCTGAACCGGGCTTGCACGTCGTGATGCCCGGAAGCGGCGTGATCATGATCGCGCCCGTTTCCGTCTGCCACCACGTGTCGACCACCGGGCACCGTTCGCCGCCGATGTGCCGGTAGTACCAGACCCACGCTTCCGGATTGATCGGCTCACCGACCGATCCGAGCAGGCGCAGCGACGACAGGTCGCGCCTCGCCGGCCAATCCGTGCCCCACCGCATGAACGCGCGAATCGCGGTCGGCGCGGTGTAGAAAATCGTCACACCGTAGCGTTCAATGATCTGCCAGAAGCGGTCCTTCTCCGGCCAGTCGGGTGCGCCTTCGTACATGAGCACAGTGGCGCCGTTCGCGAGCGGGCCGTAGACGACGTAGCTGTGTCCGGTCACCCAGCCGATGTCAGCGGTGCACCAATAGACGTCGTCGTCCTTGAGGTCGAACACCCATTTGGTCGTCGCGTAGGTGCCGACCAGGTAGCCGGCGGTCGTGTGCACGATCCCCTTCGGCTTTCCGGTGGTACCGGACGTGTAGAGGATGTAAAGCATGTCCTCCGCGTCCATGCGCTCCGGCTCGCAGTTGTAGGGCGCGTCCTGCATCAAACGGTGATACCAGTGGTCGCGGCCCTCAACGACGTGAATCGGCAGCGGCGATCCATGGAGACGCTGGACGATGACGACGTTGCGGATCGACGGCGTGCCCTTCAGCGCTTCGTCGGCCATCTGCTTCAGTGGAACGACCTGGCCGCGACGCCAGCCGCCGTCAGCCGTGACCAGCAGGGTGCACTGCGAGTCGTTGATGCGATCGCGCAACGACTCGGCGCTGAAACCGCCGAAGACGACTGAGTGGATGGCGCCGATCCGTGCACACGCCAGCATCGCAATCGCGAGCTCGGGGATGAGCGGCAGGTAGAGCGCGACGCGGTCGCCGCGCTTCACGCCGAGCGACTTCAAGACGTTGGCGAACTGGCTGACCTGGCGATAGAGATCGAAATAGGTGAGCGGTCCGCCGATCGCCGGGTTCACCTTCCCAGACGATCGCCGCCTTGTTGCGGCGCGCACCCTTCGCATGGCGATCGACGCAGTTCACGCTGGCGTTGAGCGTTCCGCCGACGAACCACTTCGCATGCGGCGGCTGCCAGTCGAGCACCTTGGACCACGGCGTGAACCAGTCGAGTTCCGAGGCGAACCCGGCCCAGAACCCTTCTGGATCGGCCTCAGCGCGCGCGTAGACCGACTCGTCGCGCACGTGCGCGTGCGCGCGAAACGTCTCCGGCGGAACAAACGTCCGATCTTCCCGGAGGAGGTCTGAGATTTCCGCTGGGGGCCTTTTGTCCGTCATAGGACTGGTAGGCCGGGTTCCGCGTCGCGGACCCGGCTAATCGTAGTATTCGCGTCCGAGATGCGTGATGAGCTGTTCGCCCTGCATGTGGCGCAAGGTATTTTTCAGCTTCATCAGCTGGATGAAAAGATCGTGTTCGGGGTAGACCTCGGGGGCGTGCATCGGCGCTTTGAAGTAGAAGGACAGCCACTCCTGGATGCCCGACATGCCGGCGCGGCGCGCGAGGTCGAGGAACAACGCCGAGTCGAGCACGATCGGCGCCGCCAGGATGCTGTCGCGGCAGAGAAAGTTGATCTTCAGCTGCATCGGGTAACCGAGCCAGCCGACGAGATCGATATTGTCCCACCCCTCTTTGTTGTCGCCGCGCGGCGGGTAGTAGTTGATCCGCACCACGTGGCACAGGTCCTTGTACAACTCGGGGTAGAGATGCGGCTGGAAGATGTAGTCCAGCGCCGACTTCTTGCTCTCTTCCTTCGTCTTGAACGACTCAGGATCGTCCAGCACCTCGCCGTCGCGGTTGCCGAGGATGTTGGTCGAATACCAGCCCTTCACGCCGATCAGGCGCGCCTTGAGCCCGGGCGCGATGATCGTCTTGATCAACGTCTGCCCGGTCTTCATGTCGTTGCCCGCGACCGGCGCCTTGGTGCGCGCGGCGAGTTCGAGCATCGCGGGAATGTCAGCCGTCAGGTTGGGAGCGGCGTTCGCAAATGGAATGCCCTCGCGAATGGCGGCGTACGCGTAGATCATGCTCGACGGGATGCCGTCGTCGCTCTGCTCGAGCGCCTTCTCGAATGACGCAACGGTCGCGTGCGCGGCCGTCTGCTTCATGTAGACCTCGGTGCTGCCGCACCAGACCATCACCAGCCGATCGCAGCCGTGCTTTTCCTTGAAGCCGCGGATGTCGGCGACGAGCTGTTCGGCCAGATCGCGCTTGTTCTTCCCTTTCTTGACGTTGGGGCCGTCGAGCCGCTTGACGTACTTGCGATCGAACACCGCGGGCATCGGGCGGATCGCCTCGAGCTCGCCGCGCACCTGTTCGAGCTGACCCGGCTCGAGCACGCCGGCGGTGCGCGCCGCAGCGTAACAGTCTTCCTCGAAGATGTCCCAGCCGCCAAAGACGATGTCGTTGAGATCGGCGAGCGGGACAAAGTCCTTGATACGGGGCGCGCGCGCTTCCGTGCGTTTGCCGAGCCGGATCGTGCCCATCTGGGTCAACGAGCCAATCGGGAGAGCCAGTCCCTTGCGAATCGCGCAGACACCGGCGATTGTCGTCGTGCTGACCGCTCCGAGACCCACGAGCAGCACACCGAGCTTGCCGTGCGCGGGGGCAATTTGAAGTGGTGCAGTCACGATCGGCCACTATATCATGAGGAAAATCGATGTTTTTTCTACGCAAGTCGAACCTCGAGCGGTTGCCGGTGGCGATGAGCGGCGTGCGTATGGGCGAGCGCGCGCTGCAGATCGGTATCGACGATCGATCGCTGGCCGGGGCGATCGCCGCGAAGGTGGGACTGAGCGGACATGCTGCACTTGCGGTCGCCAATGAGGGCAAGGCGGCGCATGCGCGCAGCGCAGGCGAGACGGCCGGCGTCCTCGTCGACGTGCAGGTCACCGCGTTCGCGCCGCTGCCGTTCGAGGCCGATGCGTTCGATGTCGTCGTGGTGCACGCCGGCGACGCGTCGCTCCCCGCGCTCACCGATCCGGCGGGTGCTCCGCTGCTGCGCGAGGCGCATCGCGTACTTCGCCCCGGCGGCCGCATCCTGGTCATCGAGGGCGGTCCTCGTGGTGTCGCCTCGATGCTGCGGCCACGCGCACGACGGCTCGACCCGGCCGCCACGGTGGCGGCGCTCAGCACCGCCGGATTCCGCGCCGCGCGCCCGCTCGCCGAACGCGAAGGCTACCGCTTCACCGAAGGCCTCAGGTAAAAGAATGGGGTCGGGGGTCATTTAACGAGGACACCCGCGAGCGTCCGATCGCGCGAGTGTCTCGAACACCTGACCGCCGACCCCATTTTCAGGCCAGAATTCGTGCGGAAACGCAGGCAAGGCTTTTGCCTCCGTGCTTGTCGGATTGATGTCCCAAAATCTTTCCGACCAAGTCTTTACAGCGGCTGAGCTCGCGCGCGCCGCCGGCGTCCCGCGGCACGACGTGGAGACGTATCTCGCAGCGGGCGAAATCCGAACGGTGCGCGGCACCGCGTTCATCACGACCGCCGAGGCGGTGCGCGGAGGCCGGTTGCTGCGGGCAGCCGCAGCCAGCCGTCCGCAGCCGGCGATCTCGCTCTTCGCGGTCGCTGCCGGCGCCCGGGCGTCGGTCGTCGAACGGCGCGGCGGGCTGCCGGCGGTGGTTTCGTCGGCGTTTCACGCGGCACTCATTGCCGTCGCATTTTGGTTCTCTGCCGGTACCGACACCGCGGCCGTGGTCGATACCGAGACGGAACCGGCGCGCCTCGTGTTCATCATGAGCCCAGGGATCGGTGGCGGCGGTGGTGGTGGCGGCCTGAAGAACCCGCTGCCGCCGCCGAAGGTCAAACGCATCGGGCTCAAACGCGCAACGGTCTCTGTGCCGGAAGTGGCGCCGCCTCCGCCACCACCAACTCCACAGCCGGTGACGCCGCCGCCGCCCGAGCCACTGCCGGCGCGGCCAATCGTCGCGCCAGTGGTGACAGCCAAGGTGGATCCGGTAGAACAGGTCGGCGTGATCGAGAAGCCGGCTCCTACGCCGCCCAGCCAGGGACCCGGTACGAACGGCGGCGCCGGATCCGGCCAGGGCGTCGGCAACGGTGAAGGAAGCGGCAGCGGCATCGGCGACGGATCGGGCGGCGGCATTGGCGGCGGTCCCTATCGTCCCGGCAGCGGCGTGACGCCGCCGCGGCTGCTGCGCGAGGTCAAGGCTGAATACACCGAGGAAGCCAGGCGCCGGGCGATCACCGGCGACGTGGTGCTCGAAATCGTCGTGCTTCGAGATGGATCGGTCGGCGCCGTGAGAGTACTCCGGGGCCTGGGGCTCGGACTGGATCAGCGGGCGGTGAGCGCGGTCCGTCAATGGCGGTTCGCGCCGTCGACGCTGCGCGGCACGCCGGTGGACGTAATTGTCGAAGTGGCGGTGGAATTCACGCTGCGGTAAGGAACCATGGACTCAGGTACCTGATTGTCCTCACGTGTGCGTCGGTTGCCGCCGCGGCAGCGTTCGGCATCAGTGCATGGCGCTCCCGGGCCGACGAGGCGCGCCGATCGGCCGCGCGCGTCGCAGCGTTGTCGGCAGCGATCGACGGATCCGAGCCGGCGCCGGCGTTCCCGGCAGAAACTGCCCCGGCATACCAGCGCGTCGCGGTGACATCGATGTTCGCGACCAGCCCCGGTGCGTCGGTGCAGGGACGGCCGCTCGTCAGGATGGCCGTCTTTGCCGCGCTGGGCGTCGCGTTCCTGGTGGTGGTGGCGATGGCCAACCGCAATCACGCCGCAGCGCCGGCATCGGCCGGCTCGCAGGATGCAATACTCGAACTCGTCGCGATGCAGCACACGCGCGAGGGACGCACATTGACTGTAAGAGGGCTGGTCCGGAACCCGCGCGTCGGCGTGCCGCGCTCCAAGATCTCCGCCGTCGTCTCCGCCTTCGATCGCAAGGGCGGGTTCGTCGCCAGCAGCCATGCTGGCCTCGATTTCACCAACCTGGCGCCCGGCGATGAGTCGCCCTTCGTCGTGACGATTTCGAACGTCTCCGGCGTTGCACGCTATCGGGTAAGCTTTCGCACCGAGGCGGGCACACTGAGGCATCTTGACCACCGAGCCGACGCGCTCCGAGCCTCCGCGAAGTGACCGTCATGAGAACTATTCCCCGCTCCCTCATCGCCGTTGCGCTCGCGGCAAGTGCCGCTGCC
Organism: uncultured Acidobacteriota bacterium; assembly: GCA_963750995.1. Taxonomy (GTDB): domain Bacteria; phylum Acidobacteriota; class Vicinamibacteria; order Vicinamibacterales; family UBA2999; genus CAVVST01. The sequence continues at coordinate 339,506 of CAVVST010000004.1, forward strand.
ACGCTCGCCGCGCAGAACCAGGAGGGGTTCACCTTCCGCAGCGGCGTCGAGCTGATCAACGTCACCACCACCGTCACCGACGAAGACGGGCGGTTCGTCTCGGGCCTGCGCAAGGAGGACTTCACCGTCTACGAAGACGGCGCGCGCCAGGAAGTCACCCAGTTCAGCAACGAACGCGTGCCGGTGAGCCTCGGCATCGTCCTCGACGCGAGCGGCAGCATGACGTCAGACAAGATGTCATCGGCACGCTCCGCGATCGATCGCTTCGTCTACGACCTGCTCGGCAAAGACGACCAGCTGTTCTTCATGGAGTTCGCGAACCGCGCCGGATCTCGTGCAGGACTGGACGACCGACCGTCGGGCGATCAGCCGCGCGGTCGCGCGCGTAAATGCCGGCGGGCGGCACGGCGATGTACGACGCGATTGCCGACGCGGTGCCGTTGGCGAATGACGGGCATGCATCCGAAGAAGGCGCTCCTGGTAATCTCGGACGGCAACGACACAAACAGCAGCATCTCGGTGGGCGAGCTCCGGCAGCTCATTCGTGAAAGCGAGGTGCTCGTGTACGCCCTGGGCGTCGACGGGACCGCCACGACGTTCCGCAGCGGACCGACGATCCAGCTGCCCCTGCCGATTCCGCTGCCCATCCCGGGCCGGCGGCGGCCGGCGGCTTTCCGCCGATCATCGGCGGCGGGGGAGGCAATCAGCGCGTGGCGGCCGAGCGCGTGAATCCCGACGCCCTCCGGCAGATTACCGACGACACCGGGGGCCGCACGGAAATCGTCCGCGGCTTCGGCGACCTCGACAACGCGACCGCGCGAATCGCCGACGAATTGAGCAAACAGGTACTACCTCGGCTACGTCAGCACCGGGAAGAAGGACGGGCGGTGGCACGCGATCAGAGTGGACGTCAAGGATCGCCGGCTTGTCCGTTCGCGCACGGCGGGGCTATGTCGCGTCATAATCGCCTGTGCGTGTCGACGTTCTTCATCGCGGTCGGCCTGAGCCTGGTCGGGGGCCTGGGCGGACTGCTCGTGGCCTCCGGGGTTCTTCTCATCAAGGATTCCGTTCGAACCAAGCTCGTGCCGTGGCTGGTCAGCTATGCCGTCGGCGCGCTGCTTGGCGTGTCGATGCTGGCGCTTCTGCCGACGACGCTCGAGCAGCTGCCGCCGACGCGCGTCTTCACCACCCTCCTGCTCGGCATCCTGCTCTTCTTCGTCCTCGAAAAGCTCGTGCTCTGGCGTCACTGCCATACGCATGACTGCGAAGTGCACGAAAGTAGCGTCTTTCCGGTGCTGATCGGCGACGCCTTTCACAACTTCGTCGACGGCGCCGTGGTGGCCGCAGCCGTGATGACGTCGGTTCCGCTGGGGGTGACCACGGCCGTGGCCGTCGCGGCGCACGAAATTCCGCAGGAAGTCGGTGACTTTGCCATCCTGCTGCATGCCGGCTACTCGCGCAGCCGCGCGCTGATGCTGAATGTGCTGTCCTCGGGGGCGAGCGCGATCGGGGCGATCGCCGGCTACTTTGCCTTCGACATGGTTCCGCGGATGCTGCCCTACTTCCTCGCGCTTGCCGCCGCCAGCTTCCTCTACGTGGCGATGGCCGACTTGATACCCGGCCTCCATCGCGGGCGCACCGATGCATCGTCGATGCGGCAAATCCTGCTGATTGGTGCGGGTGTAGCGACAATGCTCGTGCTGTAGCTGTTCACCTGCGAGGACAGCTCCGCGACAGACCGTCGAAATCCTCGGGAAAACCCCCTCTTCTGACTCCCCTGCGGCTGGCAAATTCTTTGATCTTCCCGGATCGGGGGACGGGCCCCGAGAGACAGAGACAGGAGGAACGATATGTTTGCCAGGGTTGTTGCCACGGTCATCGTGACGCTCGCGATGAGCGCGCCATCCTGGGCGGCGGCTCCGGGGGATTTCCAGATCTTCCAGGACGTGTCGAAGCAGGTGCTTCGATATCCGCAGTTCACGATCTTCGACAGTATCAACGCCGAGGTCGTCGACGGGGTCGTCACGCTCAGCGGCAAGGTTACGATGCCGTACAAGCGGAACGACATCGAACGGCGCGTGGCCAGGGTGGCCGGCGTCACGCAGGTGAACAACGAGATCGCGGTGCTGCCGGTTTCGCTGTTCGATGACGATCTACGGTTCAGGATCTCGCGTGCGCTCTACGGGAATTCGAACTTCTGGCGGTACGGGTCGATGGTGAATCCGCCGATTCACATCATCGTCGAGAACGGGCGCGTCACACTCGAGGGGGTCGTCAACAGCAACATCGACCGCATGCTCGCGCGGTCGATTGCCAGCTCGTTCGACGCCTTTGAAGTGACGAATAACCTGAAGACCGACGCCGAAGCGAAGGCTGACCTGGAAAAGATCTGACGGTGGGGGCCGGAGACCTGAAGGTCTCCGGCTACCAACGCACCGGCACAACCAACGTTCCAGCGCGCATCACAATTCCTTCGCCAGCTGGATTTCGTCGAGAATCGGGATCCCCGCAAATCCAACAGCCTTCTCGTCGCGGGTATGGGCGGCGATCGAATCGCGCAGGATCGCCGAGAGGCGGTATCCCCGGCGCTGGTAGAAGTAGAGTGCGGGGAGATTGTCGTTGGTGATCGTCACGATCACCCGGGGCCAGTTATGACGGCGGGCCAGCAGCTCGGCTTCGGCTACGAGATGCCCGCCGACGCCGGCCCGCTGCCACATCGGATCGGTGGCGAGCGCGAGGATGTGAAGTGCCCCGTCGAACGGGCGCCAGGCCAGCGCCCCGGCGATTTCGCCGTCGGTCTCCGCCACCAGCGCCGCCGCGTCGTCGAGCGAGATAGCTTCGCCGTAGGCCACGAGCTGGGCGGGACCGAAGTCGCGCGTGAACAGCGCCAGCGCCTTTACGCGGTCGGCGGGCGAGCCTTCGCGGACCAGCACCGGTGGCAACTCGAGGTGCGGACGGCAACCGCAGACCACCTGCAGCCGCGAATCCTGCCAGTCGACGAACTTCCCGCAGCGGCCGCAACGGAGAATCGCCGGCTTGGCGCCGAATCCTGGTGTATTCATGCGGCCTCCGTGACTTCGCGCTCCCGGCCCCGGCGGGCAATCCACCAGATGATCAGCGCCAGCGTCACCGCAGCGGCGAGGATCGAGGAACCGAACAGGATGAGCGTCGTGTAGAGAATCGACTCCGGCGCGAGATCGACGGCGATGTTCAACGTCCGACCGGCCAGCCGCTCGCTGAGCGGCTGCTCCCACTCGAGGATGTTGCCGCGCTCGATACGCCCGGACGGCGAGTTGTGGGAGACGACTTCGCTCGGCAGGTGCAGGCGGAACGCGACCATTTCGTCGCCGGTCCACTGAGTCTTGCGCGCGAGCTCGGCAACTGGCGGACCGACTGCCTGCCGGAACTCGACATGGTCGCCCCGGCGATCGAAACGATACGACGACCATGCGAACGGGGCAAGCCGCGGCAACTGGCGCACGTCGTCCACCCGTACGCTGGCGTGGACGAAGCGGCGGGAATCCCGGCGCGCCAGGCTGACCGAGGCGCGCGCGCCGTCGCTCTCGAACATGGCGCGCACGCGCTCCCGATCGACGCGGGCGCGCGGATCTGGATCGAGGTCGGCGCCGCGCAGGGCGACGAGCGACGCCACCGAAGCATTGACGTTCAGCGTCGCCGAGCCGTCGAGCGCGAGGTACAGCTCTTCCTCGGTACTCGTATTCACGCTTGAAGACGCCCTTGCCCGAACACCCGGCGGCGATGGCGCAGACGGCGAGCAGCCAGACCAGCGCGCGCACGGGCGAAGACGTCCCAAACCGCATGAATCCCAATGATATCCTGTTGATATTGACGGACTGATGAGTGAACGGCCTTAACGGATTCGATTTTCCCGATCCGTTCAGTTCGTAAATCCGTCAATGCGTCATTCCATTCCCTATGTCCCGCCCCACCCTGTTCCTGATCGACGGCAGCTCCCAGATGTACCGCGCCTACCACGCGTTCCGCGGCAAAGGACTGTCGAACCAGGAAGGACACACCACTCACGCGGTGTATGTCTTCGTCACCATGCTGCGGAAGCTGATGAACGATCACCAGCCGCGCTACATCGCTGCCTCATTCGATCTCGCAGGGCCGACGTTCCGCGACACGCTGGTCGCCGACTACAAGGCCAATCGCGCCGCCATGCCCGACGACCTGGCGGAGCAGATCAACTGGGTCCACGAAGCATGCGAAGCCATGGGGGTCCCGATCGTCACCGCGCCGGGCTACGAGGCTGACGATGTGATCGGAACCCTGGCAAAACGGGCCTCGGAAACCGGGTTCGAGGTCGCGATCGTGTCGATCGACAAGGATTTCTTTCAGCTCGTGCACGACGGTATCCGCGTCTACGACCCGCGCGAGGATGGCGCCTGGTTTGACGCCGCCGCGGTCGTCGACAAGTTCGGCGTAGGTCCGCCGCAGGTTGTCGACGTCCTCGCGCTGGTCGGCGATACGAGCGACAACGTGTCGGGCGTGCCCGGCGTCGGCAAGAAGGGGGCGATCGACCTGATCAGCGCCCACGGGAGCCTCGACGCGCTGCTCGACAAGGCCGCCGATCTGCCGCAGAAGAAGTACCGCGAGACGCTGGTCGCGCATCGTCAAGAGGCGCTGCGCAGCCGCGAGCTCGTCACGATCCGGTGCGACGTTCCGCTGGACGTGGACCTCGAGTCGCTGAAGTATCGCGGCGCGGCGCGCGAGCGCTGCTACGAACTGTTCTCGCGCCTTGCCTTCCGCACCCTGGTCAACGAATACGCGCCGACCGCCGACACGATCCAGAAGGAATACACGCTCGTCACGAACGCGGCCGAGCTCGACGCGCTCGTAGACCAGCTGCGCGCCGCGGGAGAGTTCGCGCTCCGCGTCGTCCCCGACCGCCCTTCGTCGATGACCGCGGAGATCGTCGGCATCGCCTTTTCCACCGCCGATCGACAGGCGCGGTACGTGCCGCTGGGACATGAGGGCGCTTCGGGGAGCGGCGACCTGCTGGCTGGCGTTGACGCGGCGCAGCTCGACCGGCGCGCAGCGCTCGACCGGCTGAAGCCGCTGCTTGAAGACGAGTCCGTCCGGAAGAGCGGCCACGATCTGAAATTCGATCTCGTCATCCTGCAGAACCACGGCATCGAGCTGCGGGGCCTGGCGTTCGATTCCATGCTCGCGAGCTACCTGCTCGACGCCACGCGACCGGGTCACCCGCTCGAGGAGACCTCGCTCGAGCATCTCGGTTACAAGGCGCTGACCGAGGAAGACGTCTGCGGCAGAGGGGCGAAAGCGGTATCGCTGTCGCGCGTGCCGGCGGTGGACGCGTTGAATTTCGCCGGCGAGCGCGCGGATCTCGCCCGACAGCTTTCGAACCGGCTCGCGCCGCTGCTCGTCACCGACGGGCTGGACGAGGTATTTCGCGACCTGGAGATGCCGCTCCTGCCGGTGCTGGGCGACGTCGAACGGGCGGGCATCCGCATCGACGGCCCCGCGCTGGCCGCGCAGTCGCAACACATCGAGCGCGAGCTCGCGCGCGGCTCGGCTCGTATCTTCGCGCTGGCCGGCGAGGAGTTCAACGTCAACTCGCCGAAGCAGCTGGGCGAGATCCTGTTCGAAAAGCTGCAGCTCCCCGCGCTCAAGAAGACCCGGGGCACGCGATCGGCATCAACCGCGGTGGAGGTGCTCGAGGAACTGGCGCTCGTGCACGAGCTGCCACGCCTGATCCTTGACTGGCGCGGGCTGCACAAGCTCAAGAGCACCTACATCGATGCGTTGCCGCAGCTGGTGCATCCCCGCACTGGGCGCGTGCATACCTGCTTCAACCAGGCCGTCGCCGCCACCGGGCGGTTGAGCAGCTCCGATCCCGAACCTGCAGAACATCCCCATCCGGACCGAGCTCGGCCGCCAGATTCGGCGCGCGTTCGTGGCCGCGCCGGGCAACGTGCTCATCTCCGCCGACTATTCGCAGATCGAACTCCGCGTGCTCGCGCACCTGGCGGACGAGGAAGCGCTGATTGAAGCCTTTCGCCTGGGCGAGGACATTCACGACCGGACCGCGCTGAAAGTGTTCGGCCCGGACAGCGGGCTCGACCCGCACGAGCTGCGGCGGCGCGCGAAGATCATCAACTACGCGCTGCTCTACGGAAAGACGGCGTTCACGCTGGCCAAGGACATCGGCGTCACCAAGGAGGCCGCGCAGGAGTTCATCGACGCCTACTTTGCCGGCTTCCCGCAGGTCCGCGGTTTCATCGAACTCACCCTCGATCAGGCGCGCGCGTCGGGCGTCGTCAAGACGCTGTTCGGACGACGACGGCTGGTGCCGGAGCTCAATAGCCGGAACGGTCAGATCCGGTCAGCAGCCGAGCGCGTCACCGTCAACATGCCGATCCAGGGGACGGCTGCCGACATCCTCAAGAAGGCCATGATCGACCTGCACGCCGAACTCCCGAAGCACGGCTTGGTCACGCGGATGATCCTCACGGTCCACGACGAGCTGCTGTTCGAAGGCCCCGCCGCGGAAGCAGAAGCCGCCTCGACACTCGTCCGCGAACGCATGGAAGCGGTGGTGACGCTCAAAGCCCCGCTGACAGTGGACGTGGGGTTCGCGGAGAACTGGCGCGACGCCAAGCCGTAAGTCACCAGGCCCCGGGGCCTGCTAGGGCCACTGATTCTTTATCGCTTCCCATTCACTTCGTAATTCGGTGAGCGCGTCGCCCTGTTCGAGCGCCGGGCGTGAACGGGCGCGTTCGAGGATGAGTGCCTGGCTCACCAGGCGATCGAGGTCTTCCCGCAGCTCTTTCGCACTCTCCGGCTGCAGGGTCGCGCGGATCCAGCCGGCGATGGCGGCGTGCCACGCGCGGTCGAGGTCGCCGGCCCCGCGCGCAGCGGCGGCGAGCCAGTAATTCGCCGGGGCGCTGCCCGGATCGATGCGCACTTCGATTTCCATCCGGTCCCCGACTTGCACAAGGGCCACCATGCGCCGATCCGGCGGCAGGGCCTGGGCTTCGCGATCGACGGCCGTCGCCCACCAGTCGAGCAGTTGCAGGCGGTCGCGATCGGGGAGGAGAACCGGCTGGCTGAGCGCGGTGTCGAAAAGTTCCGCGGCGGCGCCGAAGTGCTCGCCCTGGTAGAGCGCCTGCCCGAGGCCGATCAGGAAGTCGACGCGGTCGCGCGGCGACAGCGCCGCCGGCCGGACGGCACTGAGCGCGAGGCGCGCGGCGGTCAATTCCATCTCATTCGCCAGCTGCCGGTGCCGTTCCAGGTGTGAGCGCCCGATCACGAGCGAGGCCGCATCCGCCGAGGCCGGGTCCGACCGCGCCATCGACGCGGCATCGATGGCCGCTTCGTACTTCATTTCGTTGTACAGCAGTCGCGCCTGGGCGAGCGAGGGATGCTCGGCTGCCGCCGGCGGCGCCGCGAACGCAAGGAGCAGCACGGAAAGAAACCCCACCCGGAGAGGCATCGGGCCGATCGTAGCACCGCGGCCGCGTCGTTCAGTTGTTACAATTGCGGACGGATGGGCCAGCCGGTCATCGTGCCGCGCGCGGATCACGCGATCTCGCGCAAGGAGATCGACCCCGACGCGCTTCGGGTTCTCTACCGGCTTCACCAGAACAACTACCTCGCCTACCTGGTCGGGGGCAGCGTCCGCGACCTGCTGCTCAAACGGCGGCCCAAGGACTTCGATATCGGCACCTCGGCGCACCCCTACCAGGTCAAACGACTGTTCCGGAACTGCTGGATCATCGGCCGGCGCTTCCGCCTGGCCCATGTCCGGTTCGGCACCAAGACGATCGAAGTCGCCACCTTCAGGCGGCAGCTGTCCGCCGAGGAGCTCGCGGCACTCGACGCCCAGCCACCCGCCCACGGCATTCCCGTTGACGAGCATCACCCGGGTCAGCCGGATCGGCTGCTCCATCGCGACAACACGTTCGGCACGCCGGAAGAGGACGCGTTCCGCCGCGACTTCACCGTCAACGCGCTCTTTTACGACATCGGATCGTTTTCGATCATCGACTACACCGGCGGGCTGCGCGACCTCGAGTCGCGGATCATCCGCTGCATCGGCGAGCCGGAGGAGCGGTTCCAGGAGGATCCGGTCCGCATGCTGCGCGCCGTGGCCATGGCGGCGCGCCTGGACTTTTCGATCGATCCGCCGATCGACGCGGCCATCACCAAGCACCGCGGCGAGATCGCGCGCAGCGCGCCGGCGCGGCTGATTGAAGAGTTCTACAAGCTGCTGCGCGCCGGCGCCGCCGAGCGCGCGTTCCGCATGCTGGCGGAACGGCGCCTGCTGGATCCGATCGCGCACCAGCTGCAGAAAGCCGCGGGGGACGGTCTCTGGCGATCGCTCTCGTCGCTCGACGCCTACCGCCGCCGCTTCGAGGCGACGCCCGACACGCTCACGAATGCGGTGCTGCTCGGCTCGCTCATCGTGCCGCTCGGCGCGGGCGGCCCGGTGGCGCGCGTGCAGCCGGGTGAGAACGGGAAGGAACCGGCGCCGGCGCTCGGGCTCCTGCCGCTGGCGCGCCGCGATGTCGAACGGCTGCGGCAGGTGCTGGGCCTGCAGCGCCGCCTGACCGACATGAACCTGTCCCCGCGCGCGAAGCGCGCGCTCACGCACCGCGGCCCGTTCCGCGAAGCGCTGACGTGGCTCGACATCCACGGCGGCGCGCCGGAGTTGCTCGAGCACTGGCGGGGATTTGTCGAAGCGGCCGGGGCGTTCGAGGCTGAAGCGGGAGCCGCGGAAGCACCGCCGGCGCAGCGCCGGCGACGAAGGCGTCGCCGCCGCCCCACCGGCCACGGAACACCGCGGCACTGAAGAACGCCGAACCCAGAACCCGGAACCGTGCTCTATCCGCGTTTCCGCTCGAACTCCTTCATGAAATCGACGAGCGCGTCGACGCCTGCTTCCGGGAACGCGTTGTAAATCGACGCGCGCATGCCGCCGACGGCGCGATGCCCCTTGAGCCCGTCGAGCCCCGCCGCGGTGGACTCCTTCACGAACTGCTTTTCGAGTTCCTCGCTCGCCAGCCTGAACGTCACGTTCATCAGCGAGCGGCTGTCCTTCTGCGCTGTGCCGCGGTAGAAACCGGTGCGGTCGATCTCGGCGTAGATCTTCGCCGCCTTCCGCTGGTTGATGCGCGCGATCGCCTGGAGCCCGCCGAGCGACTTCAGCCACTTCAGCGTCAGGCCGAGAATGTAGATGCCGAAGGTATTCGGTGTGTTGTAGAGCGAATTGTTCTCCGCGTGAATCTTGTAGTTCAGCATGATCGGCAGCGCATCCGAGCCGCGGCCGACCAGGTCTTCCCGGACAATCACGAGCGTGACACCGGACGGCCCGAGGTTTTTCTGCGCGCCGGAGTAGATCAGGCCGAAGCGCCCGATGTCGATCGGGCCGCTGAACATGTCTGACGAGGTGTCGGCAACGAGCGGCGCCGAGCCGACGTCGGGCAGCGCCTTCCACTCGGTACCTTCGATCGTGTTGTTGCTGGTGACGTGCACGTACGCGGCCCCCGGCGTCAGCGTCAGTTCCTGCTGCGCCGGAATACGCGTGTAGTTGTCGGCCTTGGTGGAGCCGGCGATGTTGACCGTGCCGACCTTCTTCGCTTCCTTGATCGCCTTGTCGGCCCACGAGCCGGTGTCGATGTAATCGGCGGTCGCGCCGGAAGCCAGCAGGTTCATCGGCACCATCGAGAACTGCAGCGTCGCGCCCCCCTGCAGCATCAGGATCTTGTAGTTCGCCGGCACGCCGGCCAGCGCCCGGATGTCTTCGATCGCCCGGTTGAGCATGTCCTCGAAGGTCGTCGAGCGGTGGCTGATCTCCATCACCGACATGCCGACGTCCGGGAGCGCAATCAGATCGCGCTGCGCCTCTTCCAGCACGGGAAGCGGCAGGACGGCGGGGCCGGCGGAAAAGTTGTAGATACGGGTCGTCGTTGGTGGCATCGCTTCTCCTGGCTCTATATTTTCACAACCTGCACGCTGAGGATGTCGCCGCTGCCCCGCTCGATCGCCTGCACGAGCTCGGCCGGCGGCGCGGCGTCGAGGTTGATGCTCGCAACCGCCGCGTCGGCACCCTCGAAGATCACATTTTCGGTCTCCTGGACGTTCACGTTCCAGGACCGCAGCTTGTCGAAGACGTGCGCAAGCACCCCGGGACGATCGCGGTGGCGTACCATCAGCCGGTGCGTCGCCGGCGTGCGCGTCGCAAGGTTCACCACATTCGGAACGCGGCCGGTCTCGGCGTACACACGGATGACGCGGACCGCCTCCGCCGCGATCGCCTCTTGCGCCTGCTCGGTCGAGGCGCCGATATGGTGCGTGCCGTAAACGTTCTGCAGCGCCGCGATTGGCGGCGTGAACGAGCCGGTAGCCGCGGCCGGCTCCTCCGGAAATACGTCGAGTCCCACCCGGATGTCCCGCGTCCGGACGGCTTCGGCCAGTGCCGCGTGGTCCACGATCTCGGCGCGGGCGGTGTTGACGAAGATCGAGCCGGGCCGCAGGCGGTCGAGGATGGCAGCGCCGACCAGGTTCCGTGTCTCCGGTGTCAGCGCGAGATGCACGCTCAGTACGTCGCTTTCCGCCGCCACCGCCTCCGGAGACGGCAGCACCCTGATGTCCGTGCCGCGTGGCAGCTCCGCGGTCTCCGCCGCGCCCATGCGCTCGAACCGCCGGCTCCATACCATCGTCTTCATCCCGAATGCCGTGGCGCGCAGGACCATTTCCTGGCCGATGCTGCCAAAGCCGAGCAGACCAAGCGTCCGTCCGTAGAGCCCGCGCGCCTTTGCGTACTCCTTCTTGTTCCAGCGCCCCGCGCGTAGATCGGCGACGTTGTCGGCGATGCGGCGGTCGAGCGCCAGGATCAGTCCGAAGGCGAGCTCGGCGACGGCGATGCCGTTGCGACCCGGGCAATTCGATACGTAAATGCCGCGGCGTGAGGCGGCCGCGACGTCGATCGTGTTCACGCCCGCACCGGCTCTCACAATCAGCGACAGTCGCCCGGCGTCGAGCATCGGTTCATTGACCTGGGTGGAACGAACGACGAGGATCTCCGCGCCGGAGGAGCCGATCGCCCGCACCAGGGTGTCCCCCGACAGGTCGGGCTGATAAACAACGTCGTATCCGGCGTGCTTCAGCGCGTCGAGTCCCGACGCTTCGAACGCGTCGGCGACGAGAACCTTCATAGCACTACGACGACCATTTAAATCACATGCGACAGCAAGCCGTCGCGAAGCTTGGGCTCGAACCAGGTGGACTTTGGCGGCATGATGCCGCCACTGTCGGAGATCTGCATCAGGTCGGCCACGCTCACGGGATACAGCGAGAACGCCACGGCGGCGCGTCCCGACGACACCAGCGACTCGAGCTGGCCGGTACCCCGCGCCCCGCCAACGAAGTCGATGCGCTTATCCGTTCGAACATCGCCGATGCCGAGGAGCGGCGCCAACACCAGGTCGTGCAGACGGCTGACGTCGAGCTGTCCCGCGGGATCGGTCCCGGCCGGCGCAGGCGTCATCTCGATGGTGTGCCACGCGCCGCCGAGGTACATCGCCACGTCGCCTTTGCGTGCCGGCGTCGCCGGGCCCGGCTTGACGCTCAAACGCTCGCGAATTGCCGCCAGCAACGACTCGGGCGTGTGCGAACCAAGGTCCTTGACTACTCGGTTGTAGGGAAGGATCTGCGTCTGCTCGCCCGCAAATGCCACGGCGACGAAGGTGTCCCATTCGCCGGTGGCGGCGCCCTGCTTCAGGTGCTGGCGGGTGCGCGCGGCGCTGGCGGCGCGGTGATGACCGTCGGCAATATAAAGTGCCGGCATCGCGCCGAAAGCCTTCGTCAGCTCGCGCTCGTCGTGCGCCGTCACCCGCCATACGATGTGCTGCACGCCGTCGACCGCCGTGAAATCGAACAGCGGCGCGGTCGTGGTGGTGCGCTGCACGACGCCCTCGACACCGCCAGACTGCTCATGCACCAGGAAGACCGGTCCGGTCTGTGCGCGCAACGTCGATGATGTGCCGTGTCCGGTCGTCCTCTTTGTCCCGCCGGGTGCGTTCGTGCTTCTTGATGACGTCGCGGTCGTAGTCGTCCACCGAGAAGCAGCCGGCGATCCCCGTCTGAACATGCTCGCCCATCCGCAGGCGGTAGACGTACAAGCTCGGCGCGTCCTCGAGGACCAGCGGCGCGCGCGCTTTCAGCGCCGCGAAGTTCTCCACCGCCTTGGCATAGACCGCGTCGGCGTACGGATTCGTGTCGGGCGACAGGTCGATTTCCGCCCGCGACACGTGGAGAAAACTGAGTGGATTGCCGGCCGCCAGCGCGCGGGCCTCATCGGCGTTGACGACGTCATACGGGACGGCAGCAACGGCGGCCGCCGATGCCGGCGTCGGGCGAAGTGCACGAAACGGAGTGATGACAGCCATAGGAATGTCGCGGGGCGGTGCCCGGCTACTTCGAGTATGTCGCGGACGCCGCCGCCACGGCAGGCGCGGATTCCGCGGCGTCGCCGGCGAGTTGGCCAAGCGCTGCATCCCGCACCGCGAGGAATGCCTCCATTGCCGCGGCGGGCACGGGATCGCCGGGCGGCATGTTCCGATGTTCCCTCAGGGGATCTACCCAGGTGCCATTTTTCTGTAGTCCGTAATGGAGGTGCGGACCTGTGGCCAGACCGGTGGATCCAACCAGCCCGATCGTCTGCCCTTGTGCGACGCGCACGCCGCGGCGGATGCCGGACCCGAACGCCGACAGGTGCAGGTAATAGGAATCGTAGCCGCTGGCGTGCCTCAGTCGGACCATGCGGCCGTTCGCGTCGTCATACGTCGCCGACACAACACTGCCGCCCGCAACCGCCACGACGGGTGCGCCGGTTGGTGCGCCGTAGTCCACCCCGCGGTGAGCGCGAGCCGTCTGGAGCACCGGGTGCATGCGCCGCGTCGAATATCGCGAGGTAATCCGCGGCTCGAATTTCAGCGGCGACCGCAGGAAGAACCGCCGCAGCGATCGTCCCTGCTCGTCGAAATAGTCGGGCATGCCACCCGGAGGAGTGAATCGGATCGCCCGCACGAGGCGGCCCTCGTTCTCGAACTCGGCGGCGGAAATCGTCCCGTAGGTCGCCGGTCCATCTTCGCGGACGAACCGCTCGAACGTCAGTGAAAACCGGTCGCCCGGTTGCAGCTCCGTGTTGAAGTCGATTTCCCCGGCAAAGATCTGGGCCAGGGCGATGGTCAGCTCCGCGCTCTCACCAGCGCTCTCCATCGCCTGGAAGAGCGACGGCGCCGTTTCGTCGATCCTTCCCGAGACCGCCGCGTGCTCGAGTGTGCGGGGGATCGGCAGAACCTCGGCTTCGAGATTGCCGCGTCCGGCCGCCGCCGGCGCCACCCGCAGAAACGATGCGTCGTCGATTTCGTACTCGAAGTAGCGTAGCGCTCCCTCGAGCGTCCGCTCGAGCGTGAACGGCTGCGACGAGCGGAGCCGCCGCGGATCGAAGACCGCGCGTGCCGCCTCGATCGCTGCCGGCACGGCGTCCGCCGCGAGGCCGCTCTCGCGAAGCATCGTCTCGAGGGTCGCTGCGTCGGCAACGAGGCCGCGCACGACGGTTGTGTCCGGGGTGAGGAGGATATCGGTGGCGGGGCTGGTGGCGTCTGGCGGGCTCGCGCATGCGGCGCTCAGCGCCAAGGCAAGGACGAGGTTCGCGATCCTCAACCGAGTCATGGTATCACCGCGATGCTACACTTCCCATCGCTCCCAAGTGGTTCCCATGGAATGGATTCTCCCCGCGATGGCCGCGGCGCTCAGTGCGGTGATCGCCACCGTGCTCGCCCGCTCGCGGGCGCGACGCGACGCCGCGGAAAGCCGCGCGCAGTCCGCGGAAGCGCTGGCCGCCAAGGCCGAAGCCAAGCTGCGCGATACCTTTCAATCGCTCGCGGCCGATGCCCTGAACGACAACCGGGCCGCGTTCCTCGATCTCGCGAAAACATCCTTCGCCGGTTTTCAGCAGCCGATTGCGGACACGCTGAAAAAGGTGGACCAGCGGCTGTCGGAAGCTGAGCGGGACCGGGTCGCCGCCTATGCCCGGCTGACTGAGCAGGTCGCGGCGCTCGGCTCCACCACAAACACGCTGTCGAAGGCCCTCCGCACGCCGGCGGTGCGCGGGCGCTGGGGCGAAATGCAGCTGCGCCGCGTCGTCGAAATCGCCGGCATGGTGCAGCGCTGCGATTTCGACGAACAGCCAATCCTGACCGGCGACAACGGCCGCCAGCGGCCTGACCTGATCGTGCATCTCCCGGGCGGCAAGCAGATTGTCGTCGACGCGAAGGCGCCGCTCGAAGCGTTCCTCGAGGCACAGGACGCTCCTGACGACGACGCGCGCACCTCGCGGATGCGGGCCCACGCCCGCCAGGTCCGCGATCACATGGACAAGCTGGGCGGCAAGGCGTACTGGGAACCGCTCGGCGCCTCGCCGGAGATGGTCGTGATGTTCCTGCCCGGCGAGACGCTCTTCAGCGCCGCGCTACAGCACGACCTCGAACTGATCGAGCACGGGCTGCGGCAGCGCGTCCTGCTGGCAAGCCCGATCACGCTGATTGCCCTGCTCACGACGGTAGCCCACTCGTGGCGCCAGGAAGCGCTGGCCGACAACTACCGGGAGGTGGCGCGGCTCGGCCGGGAGTTCTACGAACGGCTGGCGACGTTTGCCGATCGGCTGGACGACGTGCGGAAGCGCCTGGACGGGGCGGTGCAGGCCTACAACGAGGCGGCCGGGTCGTTCGAGTCGCGCGTGCTGGTCAGCGCGCGGCGATTGAAGGACTTGAAGGTCACGACTGCCGACGAATTGCCCCCGGCGGAACCCATCGACCGCGTCCCGCGCGTGCTCAAACAGGCCAATCTCATGGGATTGCCCGAAGAAGCGACGCAAAACGAAGCGGATCTCGCCTGAAATTTGAAATAATCACCAGATGGATCCCTCAGGCGGCGCGGCCACGGCGCCGTCCTCCACCGATTTCATCCGCGACATCGTCGCCGACGACCAACGTACCGGGAAGCATGACGGGCGGGTGCACACCCGGTTTCCGCCGGAGCCGAACGGATACCTGCATATCGGCCATGCAAAGTCGATCTGCCTGAACTTCGGCGTCGCGGCCGATTTTGGCGGCCTCTGCAACCTGCGGTTCGACGATACCAACCCGACCAAGGAAGACGTCGAGTACGTTGAGGCGATCCAGGAGGACGTCCGCTGGCTGGGGTTCGACTGGGATGCCCGGCTGTATTACGCATCCGACTATTTCGAGGCGCTGTACCAGTACGCGGTGACGCTGATACGCGAGGCCAACGCCTATGTTGACAGCCTGACGGCCGACGCGATTCGCGACTACCGCGGCACGTTGACCGAACCGGGGCGCAACAGTCCGTATCGCGATCGGCCGGTCGCCGACAACCTGGACCTGTTCGCGCGCATGCGGGCGGGCGAGTTCAGCGACGGCGGCCACGTGCTGCGCGCGAAGATCGACATGGCATCGCCCAACATGAACATGCGCGATCCGACGCTTTACCGGATCCGCCATGCCACGCATCACCGCACAGGCGACGCGTGGTGCATCTACCCGACCTACGACTACGCCCACCCCATTTCCGATGCGCTCGAGGGGGTGACGCATTCGCTCTGCACGCTGGAGTTCGAAGATCACCGGCCGTTATACGACTGGGTGATCGAGAATACGCGTCCGCCAGCCCGGCCGCAGCAGATCGAGTTCGCGCGGCTCAACCTGAATTACACGGTGATGAGCAAGCGCAAGCTGCTGGCGCTCGTCGAACAGCGGCTTGTCAACGGCTGGGACGATCCGCGGATGCCGACGATCGCCGGCATCAGGCGCCGGGGATTCACGCCGGAGGCCGTCCGCGACTTCTGCGCGCGCATCGGTGTGGCCAAGAAGGAAAACGTCATCGACATCGCGCTCCTCGAGCACACGGTGCGCGAGGATCTCAACCGCCGGGCGGCGCGCGCGCTCGCCGTCGTCAGGCCGCTCAAGGTCGTTATCGAGAACTACCCGGAGGGACGCGAGGAGCACGTCGATGGGGTGAACAACCCCGAGGACCTCTCGGCCGGCACTAGGCGGCTGCCGTTCTCGCGGGAGCTGTACATCGAGCACGACGATTTCATGGAAGTGCCGCCGAAGAAGTTCTTCAGGTTGTCGCCGGGCGTGGAGGTCCGCCTCAGGTACGCCTACATCATGAAGTGCGAACGCGTCGTGAAAAACGCCGCCGGCGAGATCGTCGAGCTGCGGTGCACCTACGATCCCGAGTCGTTGTCGGGGGCGACGGCAGCGCGCCGCGTGAAAGGCACCATTCACTGGGTCTCTGCGGCGCATTCGCGCGAGGCCGAGGTGCGCATCTACGACCGCCTGTTCCAGTCCGCCGATCCCGGGGAGGGAGGGCGCGACCCGCTTGACGACCTGAACCCCACGTCGTTCGTCCGGGTGCCGGGGGTCCGTGTCGAGCCGTCGCTGGCTGACGTTGCGCCAGGATCCCGCTTCCAGTTCGAGCGGCTTGGCTATTTCTGCGCGGATCCCGACTCACGCCCTGGCGCACCGGTGTTCAACCGAACGGTGACGCTCAAGGACACGTGGGCGAGAATCGCCAATAAAGCGGTCGAAAACACGAAATAGACACGCGAATTACGCCGAAACCAGAAAGTGCGACGATCGGCACCCTCGAGGAGGACGCGTGTATACCGCAACCGCGTGTATGGCGTTGATGCTGGTCGGCGTGCTCATCCAGCAGTCGGCTTCTCCTTCACGGGCACCCGCCCTGAGCTACGAGTTTTTCAAGACGGACGTCCAGCCGATCTTCCTGAAAAAGCGCGCGGGCCCTGCGAGATGCATTGCCTGCCACGGACAAACCACGCCGCTGCGTCTTCAGCCGCTTGCGCCTGGGCGGACCACCTGGACCGAGGAAGAGTCGCGGAAGAATTTCCAGGCCATCCACGGGTCGTCGCGCCCGGCAACCGCAAGAGCAGGCCGAGCTTGGCGGGATGGGTGCAGGCTGGGTGACGCTCACGCCCGATGGCAAAACGGCGTATGTCGCCAATCCCGTGACGAACGACGTCTCGGTCGTCGACGTGAAGCTGATGAAAGAAGTCGCGCGCATCCCGGTGGGATTCGTGCCGAAGCGCAATGCCACGGCGATCCTCCAGTAGTTAGCAGTTACGCGGGGATTCGCCTGCCGCCCAGCACGGTTCCGGCGGGGAACAGACGCTGGCGTCCCGTGATCGTGCCTTTGTAGTTATCGAGAAACTCGAAATTTCCCTCGCGCAGCTCGAGCAGCGCGACGTCGGCCGGCGCGCCCACGTTCAACGTGCCGCGGTCGCGGAAGAGCGGAAAGATCCGCGACGGATTCAAGGTTGCGCGCTGGACGGCGTCACCGACCGTCATACCGTAACCGAAGAGTTTCGACATGCAATTGGGAAAGTCGATCACGCCGGTGGTGCGGCTGTCCGTGCCCCAGTCAGTGGAGAATGTGTCCGGCCAGAATCCCGCCTTCATGATCGCGGCGATGGTGTCCCACCGCATGTGTCCGGTTCGGCCATTGCCGACGTCGAACCAGATGCCGCGGCGCCGCGCCGCAAGCACCTCCGGCAGAATGTGACCGTCGTCGTCGATGATGCTGTTGGGTGGCGGCGCGAACATGTGTGTGACGATGTCGCCACGCTTCAAGAGAGGGAAGAGCCTCGAGAGCGGCGACATGGTCTGACCCATGTGGATCATCAACGGCAAGCTGAAGGAGGTGGCCAGCTCCTGCGCGCGGCGAAGGACCTCGTAGTCGTTTGCGCCGGCCACGTCTCGCGACAGCC
Organism: uncultured Acidobacteriota bacterium; assembly: GCA_963750995.1. GTDB lineage: Bacteria > Acidobacteriota > Vicinamibacteria > Vicinamibacterales > UBA2999 > CAVVST01. The sequence continues at coordinate 357,366 of CAVVST010000004.1, forward strand.
GCGCCTTCACACCGACGATCATGTCGCGGTTCTTCGCAATCGCCTCGCGTGCCGCCCCCACGTCCGCGCGGGCGAGGTCTAGGGTGTCGCCTTCGGGGATGACGCCGAGCCGGCCGATGTTGATCAGGACGCGTGCCTGCTGCGGCGCCGCGCGCGCAACCGAAACAGGATCGGCAATGTGATCGGCGCCCTGCGACCCTGCATCGATCCACCCCGTGACTCCGTCCTGCAGCACGAGTCCTGGCCCGTCGGCCGACCGCCCGGTATGCGTGTGGATATCAATCAGGCCCGGGACGACAAGTTTGCCGCGCGCGTCGATGATGTCCGCCGTCTCGGCGCCGATGGCCGGCTCGACGGCGGCGATGCGGCCGCCCGCAATCGCCATATCGCGGATCGCGTCCAGGTGGAGGGACGGATCGATGACACGCCCGCCCCTGATCAGCAGGTCGTATCTCGCCGGCTGCAGGGGCGCCGCCTTCGGAGCGCGGGGGAACATCACGACGCCTGCCGCGGCCGCTGACAGGAACTGGCGCCGATTCATCGTCATAGCCTTGCTTCCCACTCTAAACTTCTAACTGCCAACTTGTAACCTACCGCCCGTATCTCTCTGTCCATTCCCTGAGCCGACGGGCAGCCGCGACCGCTTCCGCTTCCGTCAACAGCGCGTCCACCGGCCACGGCAGACGCCACGTCCAGTTCGAATCCGCCACCGTGGCGGGCTGATTGATGCGGTCCTGCCAGCCGAAGACGTCCTGGAGCGGCAGGATCAGCAGATCCGCGCCGGACGCCATCAGCATTGCGATCAGCGCGTCGCGCATGTGCTCGTGACCGGCTGACCCCGCACGCAGCGAAGGAATCGCGCGCACGGCCTCCTTCTCCTCCGCAGGCGCGCCCTCCCACCAGGTGGCCATCGGCTCGGTATCGTGCGTGCCCGAGGTCGCCACCGCCAGGGCGGGGTAGTCGGCGGGGTCCTTGAACGGACGCCCTTCGGTGTGCCACTGCCGTTCCCAGCGCAACACCTTGTAGCCCGGCACCGACAGCCGCACGAGCGACGCGCGAACGAAGTCGGGAACGACGCCGAGGTCCTCGGCGATGATTTCGGTGCCCGGCTCGCGAAACACCTGCAGCACTCGCTCGCCGAGACGCGTCTGCTCGTCCTGCTCAGCCGGGGTGAACTGCGGACCGCCGCCGCCGTTCGAACGGAAGTAGGTCCGGTAAAACCCGACCAGATGATCGACGCGGTAGCCGTCAAACAGCACCGCGTTGCGGCGCGCGCGAGCGCGCAGCCAGTCGAAGTTGCGCTCGGCAAACACGTCCCAGCGGTAGACGGGCAGCCCCCAGTCCTGGCCGGTTTCGCTGAAGGCGTCAGGCGGTACGCCCACCGACGCGTCGAGGCGGAACTCGTCCTGCCGGGCCCAGACGTCGGCGCTGTCGCCGCTCACCATGAACGGCAGGTCGCCAAAGAGCGCGATGCCGTGTGCGGCTTCGCGCGCGGCCGCCCACTGGGTTTGCGCCACCCACTGCACGTACTGGCGGTAGAGGATCTCGTCAGCCAGTTCCTCGCGAACCTGCGCGAGCGCGCCGTGATCGCGGTTGCGCAGCGCCTCGGGCCATTCGAGCCACGGCCGCTCGTCGTGGCGCGCGTGCAGCGCCCGGAAGAGCGCATAGTCCGCCAGCCACGCTGCTTCGTCCTCGATGTATTTCCGCAGCGACGCGGCCCGCGGCGTGTCGGCGTTCCACTCGGCGTCCCTGAACCGGGCAAACGACCGGCGCAGTGCGACTTGTTTCAGCTCGCGGACGTTCGCATAGTCCACGGCCCGCGCCGCCCGCGCGACCTCGATGCGGTCGCGCAGAGCCGGCTCGAGCCGCGCCTCGCCGCCAAGCGCTTCGAAGTCGGCGAGCTGTCGCAGGCTGATGAACTGCGGATCGATCGCCATGGCGCTGAGCGCCGAGTACGGCGAACGCTCGCCCGGCGGCATCTCGTTGATGGGCAAGAGCTGCAGAATCCGCTGGCCGGCAGCCCGCAGCCACTCGCCAAACACGGGGATGTCGCTGATTTCGCCGACGCCCCAGCTTCCGGAGGACGGAATCGAAAAGAGCGGGACGAGAATGCCGGCGCGCCGTGGCATCAGTCGCTCAGGAACTGCAAAAGGCGTGCGCTCGCCTCTTCAAAGACGGCAGAATTGGGCAGCAGGCTGACCACGATGTAGGCTTCCCGCGCGAAGTCGAAGAAGTAGCCCGGGTGGACCAGGATCCGTTCGCGGCGCAGCAGGTCGAGCACCAGATCCTCCTCGGATCTGGTGGAGGGCACGCGAATGACCGCCGACCACCCGCCTTCCACCGTCAGCGTTTCACAGGCCGGATACCGCGCCGTGGCCGCGCGCAGCGCCGCCAGGTTCTGCCTGATTCGCGCCTGGATCGCCGTGCGAACCGGGGCGCCGTCGCGCAGAAGGTGCGGCGCCGCCACCTGCACCGGCGTCCCTACTGACAGGTAACTGTCCGCGATCAATTCAAGCGCGTGGAGCGCCGTTTCACGTTCGTCGGGCGGTCCGCCGGCGATGCACCAACTGAGTTTCAATTGCGGGAGCCCCACCGCCTTCGACAAACCGCCGAGCGTAAAGGACAGCACCGCGCTCCGCGCCGCGATATCCGTCACCGGGCTGATCGTTTCGAGCGGATAGTCGGCAAACACCTCGTCCGCGATGAGCGCCCAGCCGCGCGCACGACAAACGATCGACAATTCTGCGAGCTCGTCGGAGCGGACAAACGAGCCGGTAGGGTTATTGGGCGAGACGATCAGCAGCGCGCGGACGGCGGCGGGCGCGCGACGGATCGACCCGATGTCGATCGTCCACCCGCCGTGGTACTCAAGTAAATACGGGTGCGCGGTGATCCCTTCAAGCGCCGTCAGGTGTTCGAACAGCGGATAGCTGGGCTGGGGGACGAGGACGCCTTCGCCGGGATCGCACAGCAGCTTGAACAGCCACGCGTATGCCTCACTGGTGCTCGCCGTCAGGAAGACCTGGTCGGGATCGACGTGGACGCGGCGGCGCTGTTGATCCGCGGCAACCGCCGCGCGCGCCCCGGGCAAGCCGAAGGGGTGCGGCTCGTACTTCAGCGCACCGGGATCGGCGAGCGACTCGAGCAGCCGCGCAGGATACGGAATTCCGCACCGGGTGGGATTCGATTCCGTCAGGTCGACGATGGGCGCGCTCCCTGCGCGCAACTCGGCGAGCGCGCGCGTGACCGCGTTGGCCTCTGCATGCGGTGGCACGCGGCGCGAGATCACACGTCGATCCGTTCGCCGTGCGACGGCAGATACGGCTGCCACCCGAAACGATCCGTGACGAACGCGCGCAGCGCGTCCATCGGACCGGCTTCGCCGTGGACCAGGCATAGGCGGGCCGGCGCCTGCGGCAGCGTGGCGAGCCATCGCACGATCTCTCCGCGATCGGCATGCGCCGACATCGAGTCGATCTTCGCAATGCGCGCGGCAACCGGAACATGCCGCCCGTGGATCTTGACGTCGCGCGCGCCGTCCACCAGGAGACGGCCGCGCGTGCCGACCGCCTGGTAGCCGACAAACAGCACCGTCTGCCGGGGGTCGGGCAGCGCCGCCGCCATGTGATGCAGGACCCGACCGCCCGTGGCCATGCCGCTCGACGAGATCACAATCGCCGGCTTGCGGCTGGCCGTCAGTTCCTTCGACTGTTTTGGCGAGGCGACGAGGTGAAACCTGGCGGTCGCGAACGCCGAGACGCCTCTCTGCTCCGGCCGCATGTCCTCGTCGAGCTCCGAGACGCGCGCAGTGTAAAAGCGGAGCGCCTCGTTGGCCATCGGACTGTCAACATGGACCGGCAGGGCAGGGATCCGGCTTTCGCTTTCGAGGCGCCGGATCCAGTACAGCACCTCGCCGACGCGGCCGATGGCGAACGCCGGGATGATCAGTTTGCCGCCGCGGCGAACGGTGTCGCGAATGATGTCCGCGAGTTCCTCACCGTTGTCGTCCCGCTCGTGGTCGCGATCGCCGTAGGTCGATTCCACCAGGACGAGATCGGCCGCCACCGCGTCGGCCGGATCGCGCAGCACGGGACGGCCATATCGTCCGAGGTCGCCGCCAAACAGGATGCGCTTGCCGTCCGCCAGCCGCGCGAGGATGTACGCCGATCCGAGCAGATGGCCGGCCGGCGAGAAGCTCACGGTGACTCCCGGCGCGACCTCCACCGGCGTGTCGTACTTGACGTGATGGAGCTGCTTCAACGCGCGGAGCGCGTCGGCCTCGCCGTACAGCGGCAGCGCCTGCTCATGCTTCGCGAAGCGATGCTTGTTGGCGAAGCGCGCATCTTCTTCCTGGATGCGGCCTGAGTCCGGCAGCACGAGGCCGCACAGGTCGGCAGTGCCGGCCGTGCAGTACACCTGCCCCTGGAATCCGAGCGCACACAGCCGCGGCAGGTAGCCGACATGATCAAGGTGCGCGTGCGTCAGCACCACCGCATCGATGGTATTCGGCAGAACGGGAAAGGGCTCCCAGTTCCGCAGCCGGAGCTCCTTCAATCCCTGGAAAAGTCCGCAGTCGATGAGCACGCGGCGGCCGCCGTGTTCGAGCAGGTATTTCGAGCCGGTAACGGTGCGCGCGGCGCCCAGAAAGGTGAGTTGAGCCACGCGGCCACAATATCAGGCGTCTGCTATCCTGTCGCTATGGCTGCAGCATTTCGCCTCTCGGCGTGCCTTTGCCTGGGCGCGGCGGCACTCGCCGTCAGCGTGTCCGCCCAGGCGCCGGCGCACGAGCTCACGCTCGACGCCATTTACGATCCTGAGAACCGCGTGGATTTCAGCGGCACGCCGCCCACATCGCTGCGATGGGTCGACGAGGCGAACTACCTGCAGATGCGCCGCGCCGGCCGCGGCGTCGAATGGCTCACGGTCGAGGCGATATCCGGACGAACCTCTCCGCTGTTCGACGCGGCCCGGATGGAAAACGCGCTTGCCGCGCTGCCCGGCATGACCCGCGACAAGGCCGCGGACAGCTCGCGATCGGCGGACATCACGTTCAACCCGTCGCGCACCGGTGGACTCGTCAGCATTGACGACGACCTCTATTTCTACGACTTCAGCGCCGACCGCGCCGCGCGGCTGACATCGGCGGCGGGCGCTGAAGAGGAGGCCGCCTTCAGCCCGAACGGCCGCAACGTCGCGTTCGTGCGTGGCAACAATCTCCACGTGGTCGATATCGCCGACCGACAGGAGCGCGCGCTGACCAGCGACGGGTCGTCGTTTCTCCTCAACGGCAAGCTCGATTGGTTGTACCAGGAAGAGATTTACGGACGAGGTCGGTTTCGCGGCTATTGGTGGAGTCCTGACTCGACGCGCATCGCCTTCCTCCAGCTCGACGAGCGGCCGGTCCCGGAGTACACCGTCCCAGACGACATCCCGTACCGGCAGAACGTCGAAGTTACCGACTACCCGAAGGCCGGCGATCCGAATCCGCTCGTCAAACTTGCAGTCGTCTCCGCCGCCGGCGGCAACGTGTCTTGGGTTGACGCCCGTGATTACGTGCCCGCCGACATGCTGATCGTCGACGTTGACTGGGCGCCGGCGACAGGCAGCGTGGTGTACCAGGTTCAGGACCGCGAGCAGACGTGGCTCGATCTGAACTCCGCGGACCCGGCCTCGGGACGTTCCCGCCGCCTATTCCGCGAAACCACGAAGGCCTGGGTGAACGCGAACGGCAGCCCGACCTGGCTCAAGGACGGGTCGTTCCTCTGGTTCAGCGAGCGAAACGGTTTCAAGCACCTGTATCACTACCGCGCCGACGGCAAGCTGGTCCGGCAGGTCACCGACGGGCGCTGGGAGATCCGCTCGCTCTACGGAGTTGACGAGCGTCGCGGCGTCGTCTACTTCGACGCCGGCGCCCGCCGTCACATCGACACGGACATTTTTCGCGTCGGGCTCGACGGATCGGCCATGACGCGGGTCTCGACCACGGACGGCACCCACCGCGCGATCTTCAATCCCTCGTTTTCGCAGTACATCGACGTGTGGAGCGACGCTGTGACACCCACGCAGGTCCGGCTGCATCGCGCAGACGGAGCCGAAGTCCGCCTCATCGACGCCAACCCGGTCGAGTCGCTGTCGCAGTACGAGCTGTCGAAGCCGGAGTTCGTGGAAGTCAAGGCACGGGACGGGTTCGTCATGGACGCGATGCTGATCAAGCCGCCCGACTTCGACGCGGCGCGCCGATATCCCGTTTACCAGCTCACATACGCCGGCCCGACCAGCGCCTACGTGCGCAACCAGTGGGGCGGCACGACATTCATGTACCACCAGCTTCTCGCGCAGCACGGCGTAATCGTCTGGGTACTCGACAATCGCAGCGCCGGCGGCAAAGGCGCCGAGGCGCAGTGGCCGATCTACGGGAAGCTCGGCGAACTGGAGCTGCAGGATCTCGAGGACGGCATCACGTGGCTCAAGGAGCAGCCCTACGTCGATGCAGCGCGCATCGCGCTCCACGGCTGGAGCTACGGCGGGTTCATGACCGCCTACGCACTCACCCATAGCACCAGCTGGGCGTCGGGCATCGCCGGCGCCCCTGTCACCGACTGGCGCAACTACGACACGGTCTACACCGAGCGCTACATGAAGACCCCGCGCAACAACCCGGGCGGCTACCGCGATACGGCGCCGCGGTTTGCGGCCGACAAGCTCCGCGGGAAGATGCTGTTGATTCACGGCGGCATCGATGACAACGTGCACCGGCAGAACTCGGAGCAGTTCGCCTACGAGCTCCAGCGCCTGGGCAAGCCGTTCGAGATGATGATCTACCCGCGGCAGCGCCACGGCTTCACCGATCCACGGCTCAACCGGCATCTCCGCCAGCTGATGTTCGACTTCGTCCTGCGGACGGTCGGCGACACGCCGTCTCCAGCCGCCGCGAGCGCCTCCCGCTAAGCACGTACGTGTCGTTCCTGGGGTCGCTGCAGTCAGGACACACGGTGATCGCGGCGGAGCTCCGGCCGCCGCGCGCCGAGCTGGGATCCGCCGAGGGCATGGACGCGTGGATCGACACCTATCACGCCGTCCGCGCCCTGACGCGCCAGGATGTCGCCGTGTTCCTTACCGACAGCGCGGTCGGTACGCAGGAAGAAAACAACCTGCGTCACCTCGTTACCAATCTCGGGCGCGATCTGCCCCGCGATCGTGTCGTGCCGTTCCTGACAACGAAGCACTCGCTCGAGTTCTGTCTGAGCTACGCCGAGCAGGCGTGGCAGCATGGGTTTCCGGCGCTGGTCGTCCTCGGCGGCGATCGGACGCTCGGCCGTCAGCGGTGCGTCGATCACGCGTGGGAGCTGCGCCGTCAAATCCGGATGCGCGAGCCCAGTCTGCAGCTCGGAGGATGGGCGAATCCCTACGCGGACCCGGCGCAGCAGGTGGATTACCTGATGCATGAGACCGCGACCGCCGACTTCTACTTGACGCAGGTCGTCAGCCATCTCGACCGGGCGCCGATCGCCCGCTTCATCGAGGAAACGCATCGTCGCAGCCTGGCGCTGCCAGGTATGTTCGGCGTCTTCTATTACCGCAGTGCGAACCCCCGGACGCTCGAGCAGTTGAGCCGGTTTCTTCCGGTACCCGTTGCGGCGCTTGCCGCCGAGTTCGAAGCCGGTGCGTCTTCCGTCGATGTCTGTGCGCGCACGGTGCGCGCGATGATGGAGGTCGGCGCTCGGCACTTCTACATCAGCAATCTGCCGCTGAACCGGGCCACGGCCACGCTCAACGCGATCCTCGAACGCGTCGGGGCGCTGACGTAAGGCCGACCATCCCTCTCCCGGCGGAGCTTTTGCAGCGAACGGCGTCCATGAGAAGCCGAGCTTCAATCAAAAGCCATCCCATCCACCCGATGCTCGTCACCTATCCATTCGCGTTCCTCACGGGCGGCTGGGGCTTCGGCATGGCTGGGGCGATATGGCGGCGCGACGAATTGAACACGGTCTCGCGGTACCTGGTTCCGACCGGCGTCGTCGCGGGACTGCTCGCGGCCGTCCCTGGCATCATCGACTACCGCTATAGCGTGCCGCCGCAGAGTTCGGCCAGGGAACGGGCGACCAAGCATGCGATCGTGAACACCACCGCCCTCGCGCTGTTCACCGCCGGATGGCTCCTGGGCAGGCGATCACGCCGTACGGCGATGCCGCTCGCGCTGCAGACGCTGGGAGCCGCGGCGATCTCCGCCGGCGGCTGGCTCGGCGGCACACTGGCCTACCGAAACCAGATCGGGGTCGATCATCGCTATGCGGACGCGGGCAAATGGCACGAAGAGACCCGCAGCAGTCACCGGGCGCGAGCCCTCACGTCGGCGGCCGCCCCTCTGGGCGTCAACCAGATGAAGCTGGTGCACGTCGACGAGGAACGCATCGTCGTCGCGCGGACGGAACGCGGGCCCGCCGCCTTCCAGGACCGGTGTACGCATAGAGGGGGACCGCTGTCGGATGGCGTGCTGATCTGCGGTGTCGTCCAGTGCCCGTGGCACGGGTCGCAGTTCGACGTCGAGACTGGTGCGGTCAAATGCGGACCGGCGGAAGAGAAAATCCGGACGTACGAGATTGAGCCGGCGCATGTGCCGGTCAAGAGCGCGTAACGCTATTTCAGGTGACGCCCGCCGTCCACTCGGATGGTTTCGCCCGTGATGAAATCGCTGTCGACGAGCGCGAGCACCGCTTTGGCGATTTCGATTTCGCCTCCCCACCGGCCGAGGGGCGTCGCGCGCTCCACCTGGTCGAACTCCTCGTCTGAGATGTTCTCGGGGGCCACGATCGGCCCTGGCGCGAGGGCGTTGACCAGGATCTGATCCGGCGCCAGCTCCAGCGCCAACGCTTCGGTCAGCGCCATGACGCCCGCTTTTGCGACGTAGTAGGTGAGGTATCCCGGATACCGGGGACGGCCGCTGCGGGCGACCCAGTCCGAGAAATTCACGATCCGGCCGCCGCGGACCCGCCGCATGTGAGGCACGGCCGCGCGCGCGCACAGCCACGCGGCACGCAGGTCCACCGTCATCTGGCTTTCCCAGTCATCGACGTCCAGTTCGTCGAACGGCCTGGGTTTGTAGACCGACGCCATGTTGACGAGAATGTCCAGCCGGCCAAGCGCGGCGACCGTCCCGTCGATGACCCCTTGCGCCGCGTCCACCTCCGACAAGTCTGCCTGGAGAACGGCGGCGCGGCGCCCGAGAGCCCTGACGGCATTCGCCGTCTCCTCCGCCTCGGAGCGTGAAGAGCGGTAAACCAGCGCCACGTCGGCCCCGCCGCGCGACAGTTCCGTCGCCACGACCGACCCGATGCGCTTCCCGCCCGTAATCAGGGCAACCCGATTGGTAAGTTCCATGAGGTCCGCCCCAGTCTACGTCGGGGTCAGACTTGGGGTCGTCTACGTCGTAGGGTCGGACCTAGGTCTGACCCTTGGTCTGACCCTTGTTCTCACCCCGAAAGGGTTTTCGGCAGCCGTAAGCGGCGGGAGCGCCGTTTCGCCGTATCTCGTTGATACAGCGTAGCGCCCAGCTGGTCTGTTTCCTGCTCCATGGCCGGCTCTGACACTCGACAAGGAGACGACATGACGAAGTTTCTCGGATTCTGCACCGGCGCGCTTGCGCTCGTGCTCGCGACGCACGCTTCCGCGCAGGTGACGTTGACGACGACGATGAACGGCGGAGAAGAGACCCCGGCCATCAATACCGGCATGGTAGGCACCGCCGAAGTCAGCGTGGACATCGCCAACCGGGAAGTTGCCGTCACCCTCAACGTCTTCAACACCCCGACGCCGACGACGGCCGGGCACATTCACGTCGGGCCTGCCGGGATCGCGGGTCCCGTGGTGCTCAATTTCCCCGCCGGCGTCGTCGGTCGCACCGGTGATTTTGCGATGACGTTCCGCCTGGGCGAGCGCGACTTCGTGGCGCGTCCGGCCCAGGGCATCAACACCCTAGACGACATCATCCAGGCGATTGTGAACGGCAATGCGTACGTCAACATCCACACCACCCAGAATCCGGGCGGCGAAATTCGGGGACAACTGAAGCGCTGATCCCGGTATGCCCCGTGTGCGCTACGATTGCCTCCCGTGGCGCGCACGGTGCTCTCTCTGCTCGCGGCCTTGCTGCTGGCCAGGGCCGCCATCGCCGGCCTCGAAACCGCCCTCACCCCCCGCCTGCTCGAGGAGGCTCTCAACATCGGACAGTCGCGGATCGAGTCTGTCCGGGCCCGGTTTCACCAGCCCTATCGCCTGCAGATCGGCCGCCCGCCCTTCGACTATATCGACGTCGTCACGCCTTTCCGTCGCGTCGTTCTGATCGCCGAGGAACGCACCAATTTGGGAATCCGCGGCTTCACTACCCGTGAAGCCGCCGCTGCGCTCGGCAGCGCGGCGGCCATGGTGGAAACCCGGGTCGAAATGACGTTTCATCCCCAGAACGTGTTTGTCGGGGTGCCTGGATACGACGTGGCGCTCGTGGCACCCTCGACAGCCGCCCGGGTGATGCCGCAATCGGTCGAGCGCATTCCCCGCTTCGGTCCGCGAATCGAGGGGCCGGCGCTACCGGCGCCCGCTGGCGGGCCCCCAAATCTGCCTACCGGTGGTCAGCCGCTGACGGGCGGGACCATCGTCGCCACATTCGTCATCGGGATGCTCGACGCCGCGGGCGGGTATGACGTCGTGGTGAGCGAGATGGGCAAGGAACTGGCGCGAACGCGGGTGAATTTTGCAGGGTTGCGATGAAGGAAGGCCCCGGGGTTCTGGTCCCGGGGCCAAGGACTGTCTCAGGCCTCAGGACTGTCACAGCCCTGGGGCCTGAGGCCTGACGACTAGGCCTGTCTTATGACAGGACCTTGACGACCACGCGGCGGTTCTGGGCGCGTCCGTCGCGCGTGTTGTTCGGCGCGACCGGCTTGTCTTCGCCGTAGGTGATCACGTTGATCTTGTGCAACGGCACCTGGTGCTGCTCGTAGAGATACCGCTTCACCGCTTCGGCGCGCTCCATGCCGAGCTGCTCGTTCAAGTTGGTCGAGCCGACGTTGTCGGTGTGGCCTTCGATCTCGATGAACACGTTCTTCGGATCTGCCTTCAGCTGGCCGATCATCTGATCGAGCCGTGCCTTCGCCTCGTCGGGCAGGTCCGCTCCGCCGAACTTGAAGTTGCCCTGGTCTTCGCTCAGGGTGACTTCGTAGATCAGCTTGCGCGTCGCCGCGACGTCGGCGGCGACTGCCTCGACGCGTCCACCAACCGCTTTGGCGTTCGCCGCGGCAGCATCAGCCGCCGTGCGTGCTTCACCCGCGGCACTGCGGGCGTCCGCCGCCGCCTTACCGGCGGCTTCGGCCTTCGTATCGACCGCGCCGATACGCTCTTCGTTGCGGCCGACGCGCTCCTGAGTCTGCTCGACGGTGCCGCTCAAGGTATCGACCTTCGAGTTGACGCCGCCGACCTCTTCACGAACGAACCCCTTGGTCGCGCACGCGGGAACCGCCGCGACGCTCAACGCAATCACTGCTGCTGCCAGGCTCTTACGCATGATGCTTCTCTCCTCGGTTTACTCGCTTAGTCGTCTGACCGCGCCGGGCCGGTGATGTACCCGCTCCGCGCGTGAACGGTCAGGTTCTTGTTCCGGGTCCGAACCTCGAGCGGGTGCCACCCGGGACGCTCCCCCGGCTCGAACGTGATGACGTACTGGTACCTGAGTTCCGCGAACAGGTCGCGGACCGCTTCGAGCGTGTGCGCTGGGACGCTTGCGATCTTCATGTCCCCACCTGTCCAGCGCGCCAGGTCGGCAAGTGTTGCTGTGTCAGTCGCCGCGCCGTCGGTCGCCAGCACCGCGTAATCGCCCCCGGGATGATCGAGCGGCGTTACGACGGTGATCAGATATACCGGCACGTCGATCGAGCTCGCGATGCCGGAGACTTCAGGCGCGCTCATGCGGCTGCCGGTGTCGACGCCGTCGGTGATGACGAGCAGCGCCCGATGCCGGTTGGCGCGCTCCGCGACGCTCTGCGCCGCCGCCGCCACCGCGTCGTAGAGTGACGTCAGGCCCCACGGCTTCCCCTCGAGGCTGACGCGCCTGATCTTGTCGACGTCTTTCGTAAACGAAACGACTTCCTGTAGCTTCGAATCAAACGTGTAGAGCGCCGCTTCGTCCTCCGCCCCGTTCAACATCCCAGTCGCGAGGGTCACAGCGTGTCGGGCGCGCTCCATGTTGCCGCCGACCGACATGCTGCCGCTGATGTCGAGCAGAATCGCGAGGCTGATCGGCGCCTCGCCCGAATAGAAATCCCGCAGCTCGCGCGCCTTCCCGGCATCAATCACTTCGAAGTCCGCTTCTTTCAGGTCGCGGACCACCCTACCGCGGCGGTCGCGCACGGCGGCCGTTACGGTCACTACTTCAACACTGCTCTTAAACGTGATCGCGGGTTCCTGGCGCGCCTCGGCTGTCGCCGCCGTCTGCGCCTGTACGCCTGCCGCGAGCGCCGCCAAGAGAACCACCGTCGTCGCGAGGGGAGCCGCCGAACGCCGTGTCACGCGGACCTTCTGTTCAATGGGCTTGCCACAGGTCTGCTCCTGTTTATGCAGTGATTTACGGGGAGTTTTCCGGCAGAGGCCGGTTTGGGAAGACGGAGACCGTGTAAATGTTACATCAATGGCGTGTTCGTTGAGTCGTATTGCGAGGGCGACAAGTCGCTGAGATCGGCCGTGTAAGATTGAACGCAGATGCCTACCTCGAGGATGGCGCGGCCTATTCCGGTGGCCGCGCGAGTTGACCGCTTCTCATATGCCATCCGGAATATCGTCGCCGAAGCCCGTGCAGTTGAGGCCCGCGGCCTTCGCGTGCGCTACTTGAACATCGGTGATCCGGTCGCCTTCGGGTTCCAACCCCCCGCGCATCTCATCGAAACGGCGACTCGGGCGATGCGCGACGGTCACAACGGTTATCTGCCCTCGCCCGGGATTCCCGAGGCGCGGGAAGCAGTCGCAGCCGACTACGCCGTGCGCGGGATCCCAGTGTCGGCGGACCGCGTCCTGATTACAACCGGTACGTCCGAAGCGATCGACATCGCGCTGAATGCGCTGGCCGACGAAGGTGACGAGGTGCTGGTCCCGACGCCGACCTATCCGCTCTACACCGCGGTGCTCGCAAAACTGAATGCGCAGCCCAAGTACTACCGTACCGGTGTGGACCGTGACTGGCTGCCGGACCTCGATCATCTGCGAAGCCTGATCACGCCGCGGACACGCGTGCTGGTCGTGATCGATCCGAATAATCCGACCGGCGCGTGCTATCCCGCCTCGGTGCGCCGTGCGCTGATCGAGATTGCCGAAGAGCACAACCTCACGATTCTCGCCGACGAGGTCTACGCGGAGCTCGGGTTCGAGGGGCCAATTCCCCTGCTGGCGACGCTGGACCCCGAGGCGCCCATCATTTCGCTCTCGAGCCTGTCGAAGGCATATCTCGCGCCAGGGTGGCGCACCGGCTGGATGGTCGTGGGCCCCACCCCGCGGCTCGATGCCGTACTCGCCGCGGTGAAGAAGCTGGCGGACGGCCGGCTGTGCAGCCCTGGACCAATGCAGTACGCGGTGGCCGCCGCACTCAACGGCGACCGCTCGCACCAGGTGGCATTCCGGCAGGCGCTGGCCGAACGTGCGCGCATTACCACGGAGTCGTTCAATGCGATTCCGGGTATGGGCTGCGTGGCGCCCCGTGCCGCGTTCTACGCGATGCCGTTCGTGTCGCTGCCGCCCGGGCGCACCGACGAGGATTACGTGCTCGCGCTGTTGCGGGCGACGGGCATCCTTTGCGTCTACGGGTCGGGGTTTGGCATGCCACCCGAACAGGGCACGTTCCGCATCGTCTACCTCGCCAATCCGGAGGAACTGTCGAAGATCTACGCCGACATCGGCGCCTTCACGCGGGACTATCTGAACCGAGCCGGCTGACGCGGTGCCAGCTCACACCGAATCGCCGCGCGCCCTGATTCGCTACGCGCTCGCCGGCATTGCGCTGACGGTCGCGATCACCTGGTCCCTATATCTCAGTACGCGGCGCGCTGTTGCTCATCTACATGAGCGTACTCGTCGCCGTCGGGCTTGCCCCGCTCGCTGGTGCGATAGAACGATCCGGGTGGCCGGGGTCACGGCGGCTGCCCCGGTGGGTAGCGATCCTCATCATTTATCTCTGTTTCGTCGGCTTGCTGGTGGGATTCGGGCTGCTGGTGATTCCGCCGCTGGTTGAGCAGGCGCGCGAACTGTACTCGGCGCTGCCCGATATGCTCCATCGCGGCCAGCAGTGGCTGATCGACCGCGGGCTGTTAGCGCGCGAGCTCTCGTTCCGCGAAGCGGTCGAGAGCGCGCCAGGGACAGGGTCGGATGCGGTGGGCACCCTGATTGCCGCGGTCTGGGGATTCGTCGGCGGTATTTTCGGGCTGGTCACGATCCTCATCCTGGCGTTCTACTTGATGCTCGACGCCGAACGCTTTCGGCACAGGTTCGTGCGCCTGTTTCCGCGAACCGAGCGGCGGCGGGTCGAAGATGCGTGCCAGCGGATTTCCACCAAAGTGAGCGCCTGGCTCGGCGGGCAGCTGTTGCTGGCGGGAATTATTGGCGGCACCGCCGCGCTCGGTTTGTTCCTCATGGGCGTCCCCTATTTCTACGTGCTGGCGTTGATTGCGGGCCTTGGAGAGATGATCCCAATCGTCGGCCCGGTGATCGCAGCCATCCCCGCGGTCGCGGTCGCCTTTACCGTGTCGCCGACCCTCGCGGCCGGCGTGGCGATATTCTTTTTCGTCCAGCAGCAGTTCGAGAACCACGTGCTGGTGCCGAAAGTCATGGAACGCCAGGTCGGCGTCAGCGCGGCGGCCGTGATCGTCGCGCTCCTGATCGGCGGCACCCTCCTCGGCGTCGTCGGCGCCATCCTGGCGGTGCCGACTGTGGCGATCATCGAAGTCTTCCTTGAAGAAGTGATGCCGGAGGCCGACGCCGATTGAAGTTCCCGGCGAAGGCAGCGGCGCTCGCCTACCTCGCCCTCACTCTTTTTGCAACCTGGCCCCTCGTCCTCGGCCTGGGACGCAACGTCGCCTGGGACCTTGGCGACTCCGTGCTGGTGATGTGGATCCTGTCGTGGGATTGCGAGCAGCTGCTCAGGATTCTCGGCGGCGATCTGTCGCGTGTCGCCTCTTTCTTCAACGGCAATATCTTCCATCCCGCACCGCTGACCCTTGCGTATTCCGATCACCTCTTCGCCCAGGCCATCCAGATCTTTCCCGTCTGGGTGATCAGCGGCGATCCGATCCTTTCCTACAACCTGCTGTTCATCTCGACGTTCGTCCTGTCCGGCACGGGGATGTTCCTGCTCATGCGCGAGCTGACCGGGAACGCGACTGCCGCATTCGTCGGCGGCCTGCTGTTCGCATTCGCGCCGTATCGCCTGCCACAGTCGTCTCACCTGCAGGTGCTGTCGTGCCAGTGGATGCCGTTCGCGCTCTACGGGTTCACGCGCTACTTCGAGACCCGGCGTCTGCGGCCGCTGGCCGGCGCGGCAGCGGCGCTCATCCTTCAGAACCTGTCGTCGGGGTATCACCTTCTGTACTTCCCGCCGTTCGCCGGCGCGTACGTGTTGTGGCAGATGGCAAGACGCCACCTCTGGCGGGATCGCCGCCTGTGGCTGGAGCTCGCCGGGGTGGCGGCCGTCGTCGCAATTGCGACAGTTCCGTTTCTTCTGCCGTATGCGGAGATGCGCCGCATGTGGAACACGCTGCGGCCCGCGGCAGAGGTCTCCCGATTCTCCGCCGACGTCTACTGGTACGCGACCGCGTTCAGCGAGCAGCGGATCTGGGGCGGCATACTCCGGGCGTTTCCGAAACCTGAGGCCGAACTCTTTCCGGGGCTGGTTCCATTGCTGCTGGCGATCGCCGGAGTCGCATGGTATCGACGGCAGAGCGATCGTCAGACCAGTGCGCCACCGTCGCTTGCGCCCCGATGGTTCGTGTGGCTGCTTGGGGTCACGGCCAGTGTTCACGTCATCGCGGCGATCGCCGTGCTGATCTCCCGCCGTATCACCTACGACCTTGGACTGTTCGAGCTGCAAATGAGCAACGCGAACCAGTTGCTGGTGCGTGCGGCAGCGGCGGTGGGCCTGATGGTCCTCGTCTCGCCGCGCGCCCGTCAATCCACCAAGACGTTCATTCGCGAACGTGGCTTCCCGGTCGTCGGCCTGCTTGTGGCGGTGTGGTTGTCGCTCGGCCCTCTGCCACAGGCGCAGGGACGGCCGGTGGAAGTTGCCGCCCCGTACAAGGTGCTCTATGACTATGTGCCGGGCTTCGACGGCTTGAGGGTACCCGCCCGGTTCGGCGTGATCGAGGCGCTGATGCTGGCCATGCTTGGCGCATACGGTGCGCAGAGGCTGGCCGGCTCACGGGCCGGCCGCGCCGTGCTCACGGCCGCGTGCGTGTTCTTTTTCCTCGAATCCACACACGTGCCATTCACCGTCAACGGCATGGCCCCCGTCCGGGGATTTGCGACGCCGGACGCGCGGCTGCGCCGGCCGGCACGTGCGCCTGCGGTCTACCAAGCAATGGCTGAACAACCATCCGGCAGCGTGCTGCTCGAACTCCCGTTCGGCCAGCCTGACTATGACCTGCGCGCGATGTTCTACTCGACAGTTCACTGGCACCCGCTCGTCAATGGCTACAGCGGCGTGTTCCCGCCCTATTACGGCCTCTTGACATCCGCGTTCTCGGAAATGCCCCGTCATCCTGCAATCTCGCTCGAGGCGCTGCGCACGAGCGGCGTCACCCACGCGATCGTCCACGAGGGGGCCTATCTGGATGCCGAAGGTACCGAGACATCGGCGCTGCTTCGAACCACCGGTGCCGTCGAGATACTGCGCGACGGTTCTGACGTTCTTTTACGCCTTCCTCGCTGACGCCGCTGTTGGTACGGCCGTTGCCCGTGGTACGGGCGAGGACATATGGCAACTGCGGCCGGTGCAGCTCAACTCTCACTTGTCGGCATTTCGCTGCCGAAAGTACGCAAGCCGTCACAGCCGTCGCTATTCGGCAACCTCGTCCTGGTGGGGTTTCTTCTCGTCCAGTGTTTCGACGGCGTCTTCACGTACGTCGGCGTCTGCGTCTTCGGACTCGGCATCGAGGCGAATCCGCTCGTCGCCGGCCTGATGACGCATCTGGGCCATGGCCCGGGTCTACTCAGCGCGAAGGTGATGGCCGCGCTCCTCGGCATCCTCCTGCATCTCCGCGAAGTACATCTCGCCGTCGCGATGCTGACCGGTTTCTACGCCGCCGCCGCGCTTGCGCCCTGGGCGCTCATCCTCTTTTTCTAACGCCGCCATATACTGGCGCGATGCGCCAGGATCCGCTCGGATATCTCTCGACCGAGCTGCAGGCGCTTCACGACCAGGGGCTGTATCGCCGTCTGCGTATCCTGGACGACGAGCAGAAGGCGCGCACCTCGATCGACGGCCGCTCGGTCGTCAACCTGTCGTCCAACAATTACCTCGGGCTCACGACACACCCCAGGCTTCGTGAACGTGCCCGCGCGGCGATCGAGGCCTTCGGCGTCGGATCGGGATCGGTGCGGACGATCGCCGGCACCATGCGGATCCACATGGAGCTCGAGCACAAACTCGCTGCGTTCAAGAAGACTGAAGCGGCGGTGGTCTTTCAGAGCGGCTTTGCCGCCAACGCCGGCACCGTGTCCTCGATCCTGGGTCGTGACGCCGTTATCGTCTCGGATGAGTTGAACCACGCCAGCATCATCGACGGCGCCCGCCTGAGCCGGGCGACGATCAGGGTATTCCCCCATCGCGACGTGGCCGCCGCGCGCCGCATCGTCTCCGAACTGCCGCGCGGGACGCGGACGCTCATCATCACCGACGGCGTCTTCAGCATGGACGGCGACCTCGGCGCCGTCCCGGCGCTGTGCGATCTCGCTGACGAATTCGGCTGCATCATGATGGTCGACGACGCCCATGCGAGCGGGGTGTTCGGCCGCCAGGGTCGCGGTACCGTGGATCACTTCGACATGCACGGCCGGGTAGACGTCCAGGTCGGCACCCTGTCGAAGGCAATCGGGGCGCTGGGTGGCTATGTTGCCGGCTCGCGCGCGCTGATCGAATTCCTCTACCACCGCGCGCGGCCGTTCCTGTTTTCGACCTCCCACCCGCCGTCGGTGGCCGCCAGCTGCCTCGCCGCGATCGAGGTGCTGGAGGAGGAGCCGCAGCTGATCGAGCGGTTGTGGGACAACGCGCGTTTCTTCAGGGCAGGGCTCCAAGAACTGGGCTTCAACACCGGATCGAGCGAGAGCCCGATCACCCCGGTCATCGTCGGCGAGGGGGCGCGTGCCATGGCCCTGTCGGACCGGCTGTTCGAGAAGGGCGTGTTCGCCCAGGGGATCGGGTTCCCGACCGTGCCGCAGGGCAAGGCGCGCGTTCGCACCATCGTCACCGCTACGCACAGTCGTGACGAGCTCCAGTTCGCGCTGGATGCCTTCAGCGCGGTCGGCCGCGAGTTGGGCGTCATATGAACGGGTCACCGGTTGGGGTAGCATCGTTCCGGGTGAGCTGACATGGGTCTCCGGCCGGTCTTCCTGGTGGCGTGCGCGCTCGCCGTTGCGAGTCCCGTCTACCCTCAGGCAGCCGCCTCTGTCCAGGGGTCCGGCGGGGCAAGCGCGCCCGACGGCATCACGCTTCTCCTCGATCGTCTCGAGACCCTGCTGCAGCAGGGCGACCGTCCCGCATTCACGTCGCTCGTCGACAGTTCCGCGGATCCCGGCCAGGTCGAGCAGTTCAGCGTCGACCTCTTCGTCCCCGGCGCCGTTCGCGTGCTGGTCAGCGAACGCGACCGCGTGCCGCTCGAAAATTCGCTTCCCGACAACGGGTACCGCATCGTCGTCGAAATGTTCACCGAGACGACGGGCCGTGCGCGGATCGTGACGGCGCTGCTCGACGTACGCCGGCCGAACGGCGGCGGCGCCGACACGTGGCGTATCACGGCGGCGCAGGGGCTGACCTCGGTGGAAGGCTTGTATCGGCTGCGAATCGATCCGGCCGCGCATTACGAGGCGCGCGGCCTGACCATCACCGGCACCGACCTCGTCATCACCCTTGACGAAGGATCGGTCTACCTGCTGGAAAGCGAAGCCGGCACCACCGGGATGGTGGTGTTCGGGCGAGGCCTGATGCGGTTCGCGCCAACGCCCGCAACCGAGCGGGGCCAGCTTCGCATCTTTGCCGGCTCCGACACGCTCAGCGCCGCGTTCGACGCGATCTACGTCAGGCTGCACCCATCGGACTACGCCAGCCGAGTCACGGCGACAACGCTCACGGCTGCACGTCCGAACCCGCGCGAGCTGCGGCGGGCCCAGGACATCTTTGCGCGGGAGAGCCAGAACTCCTACAGCCTGGATCTTCGCGAAATGAGCGGCGAGCCCTGGTATTTGCTGCCCCAACCGGGCGAGCTGCTGGCCGAAGTGCAGACGCGGCGGCACGGCAACCTGACGTACTCGCGCTCGATCACGCAGGCCGAGGACGTGACGTTGTTCGATCGTGAGCGGCGGCGGACGATCTCGCTCTACACCTCTTCGGAGCGCGTCGCGGTCCTCGATCGCGCCTTCAGCGACGATGACTACCGCGATTACGACGTGCTCGACTACAACATCGAGGCGACGGTCTCGCCGGGTCGCGAGTTCATCGACGGACGCGCGCGGCTCCGCCTTCGCGTCCGGGCGTCGGTGCTCTCCGCGTTGACACTTCGGCTGGCCGACTCGCTTTCGGTGACCGGCATCGCCAGCCCCGACTACGGGCGGCTGCTGCACCTGCGGATCCGCAACCAGAACAGCGTGATCGTGAACCTGCCGGTTCCGCTCGAGCGCGACATGGAGATGACGCTGGTCATTGCCTATTCGGGCCGTGTCGAACCGCAGAATGTCGAAGACGAAGCCGTCCAGACCGGCGAGGGCGGCCCCGAAGATCCGTTCGTCTCGGCGGAGCCGAATTTCCTGCTCAGCAATCGGTCGTACTGGTATCCGCAGAATCCAATCTCCGACTACGCGACCGCCACGCTCCGCATTACGGTGCCAGAGGGATTCGCCTGCGTCGCCTCCGGACGGCTGCGCGGCAGCACCGAGGTCACGCTTCGCGACCTGCTGACGCTCACCGATGGCAAGGCCTACGTCTTCACGGCGAATGATCCGTTGCGTTACCTCGCCCTGGTGGTCAGCCGATTCGTGCGCGTCGCCGATTCGACGATTGACCTCGCCGACAGCGAGGACACGCGACCGCCGCAGTCACTGGAGATTGCCGTGGAAGCCAACCCCCGCCAGCAGGGGCGCGGCCGGGCCCTGATGGGAGACGTCGAGGACATCATGCGGTTCTACGCCGGCGTGGTTGGCGATGCGCCGTACGCGTCCGCGACGGTCGCACTCGTCGAGCACGAGCTGCCCGGCGGCCACAGCCCGGGCTACTTCGCGGTGCTCAACAGCCCGCTGCCCGGTTCACGCGCGACCTGGCGCGACGACCCGGCGTCGTTCTCGAGTTTTCCGGAGTTCTTCGTCGCCCACGAGCTGGCGCACCAGTGGTGGGGACAGGCGGTTGGCTGGCGGAACTATCACGAACAGTGGCTCAGCGAAGGCTTCGCCCAGTACTTTGCGGCGCTGTATGCGCGCAACGCCCGTGGCGATCGCATCTTCCAGGACATGTTGCGGCAATTCCGGAAGTGGGCGCTGGCCGAATCGGACGAAGGGCCCGTGTACCTCGGTTACCGTCTCGGGCACATCAAGTCGCGGCCGCGTGTGTTCCGCGCGCTCGTCTACAACAAGGGCGCCGCGGTGTTGCACATGCTTCGCCGGTTCGTCGGGGACGACACGTTCTTTCCCGCGATCCGCCGGTTCTATTCGGAGCAGAAGTTTCAGAAGGCCGGGACCGATGACCTGCGGCGGGCGTTCGAAGCCGAGTCGGGCCGGCCGCTCCAGCGCTTTTTCGATCGCTGGATCTACGGCGCCGGGATTCCCCGTGTGCGTTATGTGCGCACGATCGCGCCGGGATCGGTTGCGGTGCGCTTCGAGCAGGTTGGCGATGAGATTTTCGACATTCCCGTGACCGTCACGATCACCTACGCCGACGGGCGGACCCAGGAGGCGGTCGTGCTCGTCACCGATCGTCTCGTGAACTGGAAGCTGTCAACGAACGGCCAGGTCCGGCAGGTGGAAATCAATCGCGACCAGGCCGCGCTCGCCGAGTTCGACGCGATCTAGATCCAAAGGAATGCGGACCTGAAGGTCCGCCTCTTCATCCCCTCTACAACCGCCGAAGATCGATCGTAGAGGCGGGTCTTCAGACCCGCCTGCCTACTGCAGGTAAATCGCCGCAATCCGCGGTGCGCCTTTCCGCTCGAACGGCTCGAACACCAATACGAATCGGGTGCCGGCATATTCGTAGAACCGCGTCATCCGCTCACCGGCCGCGGCCGATTCGACCGCCGGCGGACGGATCTCGGATGCACCGGCCAGCCGGACGTCGATCGCATCCAGCCGGTCGCCAACGCGAACCGCCCGGCCTTCGGGGAGCAGCAGCATCGGCACAGACACCGCGCGCGACGGAACGCCGGCGGGCACAGGAGGATCGGGAAGGCTTTCACCCGCGATGACGGGCGTCACCGGGTTCACGGTGCGAATTTCACGCGCGACGATCGAACCGAGCGTGGCCACGGTTGCGACGACGCCGGCTGCCACGATCCACTCGAGGAAGGATACGAACGGCACGCGCGTGGCTTGCATGTTCACCTCCGCACAGCGGAATCTAGGGCGGAGGACCGCCTCCCGTCAAGCTGAACCCTGTTTAGGATTGATATGATGACGAGGATATGGAAACGGTCACGCTGACCATAGATGGGCGTCCAGTCACGGTCGCAAAGGGACGCACCGTGCTGCAGGCCGCCATCGAAGCCGGGATCTCGGTCCCGTACTACTGTTATCACCCCGGTATCAGCATCGACGGCTCCTGCCGCGTCTGCGTCGTCAAGATCGAAAAAATGCCGAAACTCCAGACGTCGTGCTCGACGGTCTGCACCGACGGCATGGTGGTCGAAACGCGTGCGCCGGAAGTGGTGGAGGCGCGCGCCGGCGTCTTCGAGTTCCTGCTGATCAATCATCCGCTCGACTGCCCGGTGTGCGACAAGGGTGGCGAGTGCCCGCTGCAGGACTTCTCCTACACATTCGGGCCGGCCGAGAGCCGCATGGACTTTCCGCGGCGCGTGTTCGACGGCGAGGGCGTGAAGGCTGACGTCGATTTCGGTCCCACCCTGATGCTCAACCGCAACCGGTGCATTCTCTGCACGCGGTGCGTGCGGTTCATGAAGGAGATCGACGGCGACGCCCAGATCGGCATCGTCGATCGCGGCTACGGCAGTGAGATCGCCACGTTCCAGGAGCAGGGCGTTCATTCACTGATCTCGGGCAACCTGATGGATGTCTGCCCGGTCGGCGCGATCCTCACCCGGGACTACCGGTTCAAGAGCCGTCCGTGGGACAACCCCGCGGTCGTCGATACCGTCTGCACGCTCTGCTCGAAGGGCTGCAACACGAGCGCGTGGCTCAAGGCGAAGCCGGAATGGGCGAAGGGGTCGCGGCTGATCCGCATGACACCGCGGTACAACCCTGACGTCAACGGCTACTGGATGTGCGACATCGGCCGCTTCAAGTACCACTGGGTGGAAAGCGAGGCGCGCCTGCGCCGGCCGATGATGCGCAGCGGACCGTCTCTCGAACCGGCGGCGTGGCACGACGTGCAGCCGAAGGTGCGCGATCGGCTGCAGGAGGCGGGGAGCGGCCCGACGGGCGAGGTGCGATTCCTGGCATCGGCACACGCGTCCACCGAGGAGTTGTTCGTCCTCAAACAGATCGTCGAAGGACTGCTGGGGAGCGACGGGCTCGGCGCCGTCGCGATTGCCTGGACCGGGGCGCAGAAGCCGCAGCCGCCGGGCACCCAGTTCAAGGTACCCGCAACCGACGCGCCGAACGTCAACGGCGCGCGCGATCTCGGGTTCGCGGTGGGCAAGGGCAACGAGGCGCCTCCCGACCTGACAGCGTTCCGGCGCGCCATCGAGGACGGGCGCGTCACGGGACTGTACGTGCTCGACCCAGGGCCTGACGGTTCGCTCGGCGACGTGTCGTGGCTGATTACCGCGCGGCGCAGCGGGGCGCTGCCACTGCTGATCGTCCAGGGGGTGCTCATGACCGACCTCGCCGCGGCCGCCGACTTCGTACTCCCCGGGGCCGCCTCCGTCGAGAAGGACGCGATCTACACCAACGACCAGGGACGCGTGCAGGCCGCGTCGCGCGCCATCGCGCCTCCCGGCGAAGCGGTGGAAGACTGGGAGATTCTCGTCAACGTCGGCCGGTCGCTTGGCGTGGCGCTGCCGTTCACCAGCGCGACGAACGTCCGGCAGGCGCTCGCGGCCGCGATGCCGGGTACCCCGTACGCCGATGCCGACCGGCTGGTTTTCACGCCGCCGGTGCCGGCCCGGAACTGGTTGCAGGCCTCGAACCCCTCTGAGCGGTGGAAGTGGGATTTCCTCTACCAGGACCTGCCGCCGATCAAGGGGCACAACGTGCAGATGGAGGGGATGCCCCTGCAGGCCGGATATATTCCCCTGAAGCCCGTCTGACGTGGAAGAAAACGTCACCCTGCTCGCGGCGTTCGGCGCAGGCATCCTGTCGTTCATCTCGCCCTGCGTCCTGCCGCTGATCCCGGGCTACCTGTCGTACCTTTCGGGGCTCTCGCTCGACGACATGCGCGGCACGACCGCGGCGTCGAGCGGCGGCGTCGCGGTGGCAGTCGCAGCCCCGGCGGGCGCACGACGCCAGGTAATCGTGGCGTCGCTGGCCTTCATCGTCGGCTTCACTATCGTGTTCGTCGCGCTCGGGGCCTCGGCGAGCGCCATCGGCCGATACGTGATGGCCCGCCTCGACATCCTCGGCAAGGTTGCCGGCGCCATTGTCATCATCTTCGGACTGCACACGATGGGCGTGCTCCGGATTGAGTGGCTCTACCAGGACAAACGGGTGCAGACGTCGCAGCGGCGCCCCGAAAGCTTCATCGGCGCAACGCTGGTCGGAATGGCGTTCGCGTTTGGATGGACACCGTGCCTCGGGCCGATCCTGGCCGGGATTCTCGCCGTGGCGGCGGCACAGGATACCGTCGGCGACGGCGTGCGGCTCCTCTTTGCCTATTCGTTGGGACTGGGCGTGCCCTTCTTCGCGACCGCGCTGGCCATCAACCATTTCTTCACCGCGTTCGCGAAGATTCGCCGTCATTATCACAAGGTCGAGTTCGTGTCCGGGGCGCTGCTGGTGGCGATTGGCCTCCTCATTTTCACCAACCGGTTCACGGTCATCGCGCAGTGGCTGTCGCCGTACCTGCCCGTTTACTAGCCCGACACACCTGTTGCTTTTTCGTTACACACACGTAACGTGTGTGACATTCGGCCGAAACGTCGGCGTCCTACAACTGAAAGGTATGAGGAACCTGCTTGTCGCACTGGCGCTGCTCGGTGTCGCGCAGCCCGCTCTGGCGCAAACAGCGGCGGTGGCCCAGGCGTCGGCGGGGACGGACACCCGCTCCATCTACGACAGGATCTGGCAGGAGCTGACGACCATCTACGATAACCCGTCGAATCCCGTCGTACAACGACTGCTGTTCACCGGCCGTTTCCAGCACGATTTCGCGGCGATCGGCGCTGACCAGGGCGACCATGATGAGTGGAACACCCGGCGGCTCCGGCTGGGCCCGCGAATCACCCTGTTCCGCACCTTCACGCTCCACGTCGAAGCGGAGTTGAACCCCCAGGAGATAGATCCGCTCTACATGCGCCTGACCGACGCCTATCTCCAGTGGAGCCGGAACCCACGTCTCATCCTGACCGCGGGCAAGCACAGCATTCCGTACACCATGGACGGCACAACGTCGTCCAAGGAGCTGATCGCCATCGACCGCAGCAACCTCACCAACAACATCTGGTTCACGCAGGAATATCTGCCCGGCGTCAGCGTCTCGGGGAAGAGCGCTCCCTGGGTGTACCGCCTCGGCGTGTATTCCGCGGGCACCGCGAACAAGGAATTCGGAGAATTCGACGGCGGCGCTGCCACGCTGGCGGTGGCCGGCTACGATTTCGCCAAGTCGCTCGGCGTCAAGGAGGCGTTGCTGGCCGCCAACTACGTCCACCAGAACGAGGATCCGGACAATACGTTTACGCGTCAGCTGCAGAACATCGTGTCGATCAATTTCAAGCTCGACACCGACCGCTGGGGACTGCGTTCGGACTTCTCGACGGCGACGGGGTACCTACGCCAGAGCGATCTCTGGGGCGTGATGGCGATGCCGTTCTTCAATGTGACCGACAAATTTCAAGTGGTCGGCCGCTACACCTTTCTCGAGAGCGACGACCCGAACGGCGTCCAGCTCGCGACATACGAAAATCGTGTGGTCGCCGGGCGCGGCGATCGGTACAACGAGATCTACGCCGGTGCGAACTACTACTTTTATGGTCATCGCCTGAAGCTCCAATCCGGCGTGCAGATTGCCGACATGAACGATCGCGCGAATGACGGCGGCGAGTACTCCGGGGTGTCGTGGACGACGGGGATCAGAGTCGGCTGGTAGCCAAAATCGATCGCGCCACACTGCGCTTTTCGCGGTATTCTGTTCGCGCATGCAGCGGACGGTCCGTCTCGCGGTCACCACCCTCCTGCTTGCATCACTCCTGGGCGCCGCGGTTTTCCTCCTGAGCATCGAACAGCGCTCGGCCAAGGCGGCCGCGCTCGCCGGCGACGCGGCCGCGCGCATCGCCCGCATGAGCGACACGGTCGCCGCCATCGGCACCGCGCAGCAGGGTTACGTAGCGCCGGGTCAGCTCGACGAACCCTGGTTCGAACGGGCATCTGCCCTGACGAGTGACCTCTCCCGCGACATTCAGCAGGCACGAGGAAGGCTGCGATCGCCGCAGGCGGCCACGGCGCTTCAGCAGTTGACGGCGTCGGTCGCCACGCTGACAGCGAGCGATGCGCGGACGCGCGAGAACCTTCAGCTCGGCCAGGAACTGATGGCCTCCGATGTGATCTTCAGCGACGGGAGAAATCTGCTCGACGCGATGATCGCGTCGCTTCGCGATCTGCAAACCGCGGAACATGCGCACCTCCGTGGTGAGCTGAATGAGCTGGGTCGCCAGCGCTGGCTGACGTTCGGAATCGTGGCGCTGCTGTGGACAGCCGGGCTGCTCGTGCTGGCGACCGTTCGCACGCGAGTGGCTCCCGCGCAGGAACCCGCACAGAAACGCGTCGACGCGCCGCGAATGATTGAGTTGTCGCTTCGGCCCCAACCCCGCGTCGGCGTCGATCTGGCCGCCGCCGCGACCGTGTGTACCGACCTGTCGCGAATCACCACGACGTCGGCTCTTCCAGGGCTCCTGGGCCGGGCGGCTGGCGCGCTCGACGCCTCGGGTCTGATCCTCTGGATCAGCGCAGGCGAGCAGCTATTCCCGGTGATGGCGCACGGGTACAGCCAGGAAATGCTGGCGCGCATGGGACCGATCGCCCGGGACGCCGAGAATGCCGCCGCCAGCGCCTGGCGTTCGGGACAGCTTACGGTCGTACCGGCTGCCACGACCGGGGGACAGGGCGCTATCGTAACGCCCCTCTTCGGCCTTCATAGCTGCATCGGCGTCCTCTCGGCGGAACTCCGCCAGGGTGAAGAGAACCCCGAAGTGCAGGCAGTCGCCGCCATCATCGCCGCGCAGCTCTCCACCGTCGTTCCGGCCTGGCCGGCCGGCAGCCTGACGGCCGCGGAAAGCGCGCCGGCCTCCGAAGCCCGCTCCGCCTGATTTTTCATTTCAGCGTTCCCTCCACCCCTACTCCCTCTCGTGTTCCGAACCGACACCTAGAACGGCGAATCACGCCGAATTACTGAGGTGTCTTGAGATGGGCTTCTCACTTTTGCTCGCCACCATGCTGGCCCTGAATCCAGCTCCGCAAGGCGATTTCGCCACATTTGCGCAGGCGGTCGAGGCCGCGAACGACGGACGCGATGCCGAAGCGCTGGCGGCTTTCCAGCGGCTGGCCAACGTGAATCCGGATGACCTCGACGCGCGCCTCTGGATCGCGCGGCTCCATGTCCGGATGGGTCACCAGGATCTTGCCGAACCCGTCTATCGCAGCGTCATGCTCGAGGATCCGAACGACCTGGAAGCGATGCTCGGCGTGGCCAATGCACTGCTCGCGCGCGGCGAGGTCGATCAGGCGGAAAAGATTCTGAATGTCGCCGAAGAGCTCGAGCCCATGAACGACGAGGTCCTCCACACCGTGGGGCGCTCGCATATGTACTCGGGGCGGACCGTCAGCGCGATCGAGTATTTCGAACGGGCCTACGGCGTCTCGCCGACCGACCAACACCGCATGTCACTCGAAGGGGCGCGCCTGTCGTACCTGCATCGCGTCGAGCTGCGCGGGTCGAGCGAGCAATTCGACGGATCGACCCCCGACACGCAGTTTGGCGACGTCACGGTGAACATCCGCCTGAACGATCGGTGGCGCGTGTTTGGCCGCGGGCAGGCGCAGCGCAAGTTTGGGGTCTCCGAGCAGCGCGGCGGCGGCGGCGCGGAATGGCGGTGGCGGCAGACGACGGTCCTACGCGGTCACGCGCTGGTGATGCCCGACAACACCATCATGCCCGAGGGCGACTACATGGGCGAGGTCCAGTACTCGTACCTGGACGCCACCTGGTCGGGCAGCGTCCGTTATTTCGATTTCACCGGCGCGCGCAGCACGGTCATCTCACCCGCGGTGCAGTGGACGCCGGCCGCAAGCCGGATCGCGTTCGGCCTGAGATACGCCTTGTCCCTCTCCGAATCGAGACAGGCATCAAATCCCCTGGTGACGCAGACGATTGCCAGCCAATAACCTACTCCTCCAGGGTGCGTATCGGCTGCGTCCGCGCGTGTGGCTGCAGGCCGGGTACGCGGCCGGCGTCGAGGACTTCGACAACTTCTCGATCGATCGCGTCGGCGACTTCCGCGCCAATACGCTTTCGGGCGGCCTGCGCCTCGATCTCCCCACGCTCACGGCCATCGTCGGCAACTACGAGCGCCAGTGGCGCACGGGTGCCAACATGAACCGCTTCTCGCTGTCGCTGCAGCAGCGGTTCTAGGTTCCGGGTTCGACATGGCCAAGGGGGACCGGCGGGCGCGCATCCTCGAGCGCGTCGAGCGCGAAAAAGTGAAGTTCATGCGCCTGCAGTTCACCGACATCCTGGGCGCAACCAAGAACGTCGAAGTCCCCGACCGCCAGTTCGGCGACGCACTCGACGGAGCCATCATGTTCGACGGCTCGTCGATCGAAGGGTTCGTGCGGATCGAAGAATCCGACATGTACCTCAAGCCGGATCTCGATACCTTCGACGTGTTTCCCTGGACTTACGCCGGCTCGGAACGCGTGGCGCGCATCATCTGCGACATCGCCAACCCCGATGGCACGCCCTTCCCCGGCTGCCCCAGATCCACGCTGAAACGCACCGTCGCCCTCGCGGAGCAGAAAGGCTTCGTCATGCGCGCGGGGCCGGAAGCGGAGTTCTTTCTGTTCCACCGCCGCGCCGACGGCGAGCCGACGACCGAGACCCACGACGCCGGCGGCTACTTCGACCTGACGCCGGTCGATCTGGGCGAAGACGTGCGCCGTGAAATCGTGCTCGCGCTCGAGAAGATGGGATTCCACGTCGAGGCCGCCCATCACGAGGTCGCCCCGGGCCAGCACGAAATCGATTTCCGTTACGACGATGCGGTGATGACCGCGGACAACGTGAGCACGTTCCGCTTCGTCGTGAAAAACGTCGCCAGCCGCAACGGCCTGCACGCGACGTTCATGCCGAAGCCGATCTTCGGGATCAACGGCAGCGGGATGCATACTCACCAGGCGCTGTTCGCCGGTGGCAAGAACCTGTTCTTCGACCAGAAAGGCGACTGGCAGCTGAGCCGCATCTGCCTGCACTACATCGGCGGCGTGCTTCGCCACGCGAAGGCGTGCTGCGCCATCACCAATCCGCTGGTGAACTCATACAAGCGGCTCGTCCCCGGGTTCGAGGCGCCGACCGCAATTGCCTGGTCCGAGCACAACCGCAGTCCACTGGTGCGCGTGCCCGCGGCGCGCGGCGTCAACACGCGGATCGAGCTGCGTACGCCCGATCCGTCCTGCAATCCGTACCTGGCGCTCGCGGTGATGCTCCGGGCGGGGCTCGACGGCATCGACAAGCAGATTGACCCCGGCCCGCCCGTCAACAAGAACATCTACACGATGAGCCGCCGTGAACGGCGGCACCTCCGCATCGACGAACTGCCCGCGAACCTCAATGAAGCGCTCGATGAGTTCGAAAAGAGCGAGTTGATGCGCGAGACGCTCGGCGACCACATCTTCGGCCACTACCTCGCCGCCAAGCGTGCGGAATGGGATAGCTTCAGCCGCCACGTCTCCCCATGGGAGATCGAGCGATACCTCAACGTTTATTGATCGCCGGGCCTTCAAGGTCGTCGATCGGCCTGACCTGAGATCAGGACAACCGGCGCGCACTCCACGCGAAATCGGGGCAATAACGGCCGTTTTCAGCGGGCATGGGACTTGAACAGTCCCGGGATGGCCGGACTCGATCACCGGGATGCGTAACTTTCAGGCAGGCGCTGGCATCGCCGCATTCCGGGACAGAAGAACATTCACGATCGGGCCCGGCCTTCACTCTGTGTTGCCGGAGCGTGGAGACAGCCATGAAGCAGACACTTGCCGTCATCGTTCTCACAGCGCTGGTTGCCGCAGGCTGCGCCGCGCGCGGCGTGCGCGTCGCCGAGCTCAAGGACCAGCCCGCGAAATACGCCACCAAGTCGGTGAGCGTCACCGGCGTCGTCACCAGCAGCTGGGGGATCCCGCTGATGCCGTTCCAGCTCTATAACATCGACGACGGCAGCGGAGAGATCACGGTGCTCTCGCGCTCGGGCGGCGCGCTGACGAAGGGGACGCGCGTACAGGTCAAGGGGAAGATTAACCAGTTCGCGAACTTCGGCGGACGCTCGGTTGGCCTGCACATCCAGGAAGAGGATCGGAAGATCCGCAGCTGACGCTGACGCGCCGGGGTCCGCGCCCCTCGGCAGGCCCGGGGCCCTGAGCCAGTCGAAGGGCGCGGAACCTGGCCTACGCCGTAATTTTCACCGCCACCGCGGTCATGTCGTCCTCCTGCGACGCATGACCGCGGAACCGGATCGTGGCGTCGAAGATGGCGTCGACAATGGCGCGCGCGGTCTCGTGCCGGTGGGCGCGGACGATTTCGCAGACGCGACGTGCGCCAAACTCATCCCGTTCCGCATTCAACGTTTCGAAAATCCCGTCAGTACAGAACACGAAGACGTCGCCCTGGTTGAGCGGGATCGTCACCTCGTCGTAGGTGACACCGGCAAATGATCCCAGCGGCATTCCCGGCAGCTCGATCTGACCGCATGCGTCCTGGGTGCACCTGATCGGATACGGTAGCCCCGAATTCGACATCGTCAGCACACGGCCTTTGAAATCGAAGAACGCGTAGCAGAGGGTGCAGAAATACTCCGCGAGCTGCCGCTCGTGCAGGATCTTGTTCATGGCCTGCAGCACGCCGGCGACGCTGAACCGGTCCGGGGTGTAGCGGCGGCGCAGTGTCCGGGAGCGGACCAGCTCCGCCGCGTAGGCGCCGTAGAGCGCGGCCGGAGCGCCCTTTCCGGAGACGTCCCCCACCGCCACAACCAGGCTGTCTGGTTCGGGCGCCAGGAAATCATGGAGGTCGCCTCCCAGTTCATGGGCCGGCTCGAACCGTCCGGCCACGTCGGCGTTGTGCAGCTCCGCCGGCAGCTCGGTTGGAAGCAGTGCGACCTGCACTCGCTGCGCGAACCGCAGCTCCCGCTCGATCCGTTCTTCGTTGCGCCGGACTTCCTCGTAGAGGCGGGCATTCTCGATCGCGACCGCCGCCTGGCTGGCGAGCAACGTGAGCAGTTCCTTGTGCTCCTTGGTAAAGGCGTCGAGCTCGGGGCTTTCGAGGTCGAACACGCCGATGCAGCGGTCTTTGATCAGCATCGGGATCACGAGTTCCGATCGGGCGTCGGGCACCAGGTTCAGATAGCGAGGGTCCTTCGAGACGTCCGCCACCAGCACCGGCTCCTTGTGCTCGGCCGCCCAGCCGACGAGACCCTGTCCCAGCTTCACGCGCTTCGACGTGGCGTCCTCGCCGTAGCGGACCGCGAATTTCATGTCGAGCTCCTGCGTGGCTTCGTTCAGCAGCAGAATGCCGAACGTCCGGTAGTCGATCAGGCGCTTGGTAAGACCGGCGATGCGCGTCAGCAGAACGTCGAGATCGAGAATCGACGACATCTCGCGGCCGATCTCGGCGAGCGTCTCGAGGGTGTCGACGTACTGGCGCTCCGACTTGAAGAGACGCGCATTCTCGATCGCGACCGCGACGTGAGCGGCAAACTGGCGGAGGAGCGCCTCGTCCTGGCTGGTAAACGCGCCGGTCCGTTCACTCAGGAGATTCAGCGCGCCGATCACCTTGCCCTTGCGCCGCATCGGCACCGCCAGCTGCGACAGCATGTTGCGCAGCGGTCCCTGGTAGCGCGGCTCGAGTCGAACGTCGTTCACCAGGATCGGCCGGCCTTCTTCAGTCGCGGCGCCGACGACGCCCTGCCCGAGCTTGAGGCGCTGTGTCGCGGTGATGCCGTCCGGATATCCCACCGCGTAGGCAATCCGCAGTTCCTGACGCGGTTCATCGAGCAGGTACACCGAGAAGGCGTTGAAGCGCGTGAGCCTGGCGATCAGTTGCGGGATCTTGGCGAGCAGTTCCTCGAGGTCGAGCACCGACGTGACTTCGCGTCCAAGGTCGAAGAGCGTCGACAGCAGTTCGGTGTCGGAGGGAGGACGAATTGGCGGCTGCGTGCTCATTCGCGATCGGTCGAACGGATTATACTGGGGCTTCCCGATGGAATCGCTGACGCTGCCGTTCGATTACAGCGCGATCGAGCGCATCCTGCCTCACCGCTATCCGTTTCTGCTCGTCGATCGCATTACCGAGCTCGAACCCGACAAGCGGATCGTGGGGATCAAGAACGTCTCGCTCAACGAGCGCTACCTTTCGCATCAGCGCGGGGAGCCGCCGGCGCTGCCGCCGACGATCGTGACGGAGGCAATCGCGCAGGTCGGGGCAATCCTGATTCTCTCGAAGCCCGAGAACCGCGAGAAGCTGCCGTTCTTCATGGGAATCGAACGGGTGAGATATCACCGTCCAGTGTCGCCGGGCGATGTGATTGAGATTGAGGCGCTCGTGAAACGCTTGCGCAGCAGAGTTGGTCAGCTCAGCGGTTTCGCGCGCGTCAACGGTGTCATCGCGGTCAGCGGAACGATGACGTTTGCGCTTGGGCCACGCATCGGCGCGCCCCAATAACCCCCGATCATTCCAACTCATCCACCGCTACCGCTGAGGTTGGGCGCGGCCGGGTACTCAAGTTGCAGCCAACCCCTTCAGACTGCCGCCGCGGGTTGAGTGCCGCGGCGTGATGTGGAGGGCTGAGACGTGCTCGAAACCATTGCGATCATCTTGATCGTCCTCTGGCTGTTGGGGATGGTCAGTGGCTACACGCTCGGGAACTTTATCTGGGTTCTGCTGGTCATCGCCGTGATCCTGTTCCTGGTGCGGCTGGTCAGCGGCAGGCGTGTCGTCTGACGTAGTTCGGCAAGGTCCCCGTTCCGGAATCAGCACGGCTGGTTCCGGGGCGGGATCGGTGAGCCTTTCCCTCGCCTGTACCCCGTAACTCCCAGAAGTACCGTTGCCGTTGCCACAATCTCGCTTGGCCCGAACGGCTGATCGAGCAGCGCCGCTCCCAGCAGCACCCGCGGTCACGGCATTGGCG
The DNA here is from genome assembly GCA_963750995.1 of uncultured Acidobacteriota bacterium. GTDB lineage: Bacteria > Acidobacteriota > Vicinamibacteria > Vicinamibacterales > UBA2999 > CAVVST01. The sequence continues at coordinate 390,362 of CAVVST010000004.1, forward strand.
CACGTATGAAGGGAGACGACCAAAACCGGCAGGTATTAAGGGCGTAAATATATGCGGGATATCCCCCCAGCGATCCGACAGCATTTACACACGCGGCGGCGAAACTACGCGCCGTAAAGGTCAGGGCTCGACATTCGTCGCGCGCCGTCGCCACAACCCAACATCACCACGCCCCCGGCAAGCATCTGCGCCGCCCGGCGAATTGGCGTTCCCGACGCACCGCTGCACCGGCAAACGTGCAGCGAATGGCGTCGACCAGGGCAGGAGGAATCGTGTCGAAGGCGAGGTAGGCGGTGCCCCAGATCAGGCACACCGATACCACGCCAGGTAGGCCGCGCGGACGTTCAGGCCAGCGCCTCGACCTCTTCGGCGGTGCAGATGCGGTTGCGTCCGGTCTGCTTGGCGCGATAGAGCGCGGCGTCGGCGCGGCCAATGAGCGCCTTGACGTCGAGTTCGCCGGGAAGCGCGCCAGCCAGGCCGAAACTCGCGGTCACCGGCACCTCGATGTTGTTCCAGTGCACAGGCGTCTCCTCGAGCTTGGTGCGAACCAGATCGGCAACGCGGCGCGCTCCTGCCGGCGTCGTGTCGGGCAGCAGAATCAGGAATTCTTCGCCGCCGTACCGGCACTTCACGTCGCTGCCGCGAAGTACCGCATTCATCCGCTGGCCCACGTCCGCCAGTACGGCGTCGCCGCACAGGTGTCCGAAGCCGTCGTTGATCCGCTTGAAATAGTCCAGGTCGAACATGATCAACGACAGCGGTAAGTGCGAGCGGCGCGACCGCCGCATCTCACCGTCGATCACCTCCATGGCGTGCTTGCGGTTGAAGCACCCGGTCAGCGAGTCCCGGACGCTGTTCTCGTGGACCACCTGGAACAGCTCGGCGTTCTTCAGGGAGACCGCGAGCATCGCGGCGGCCGCGGCCAGCACGCCGCGCTGCTCTTCTTCAAGGGGAGGCTCGGCGCCGACCCCGACGACGCCAATCGGCTCGCCGCCGACGATCATCGGGAACGTGACGTCGTTCCGGCTCTGAATGCCTGGCCGCGGGAGCACCGTTTCCCCGAGTGCGAGCTGCGCGGTTCGTTCGCAATCGGCGAGCGGGATGTCGCCGGTCACCACCAGCCGCCGCCAGTGCGTGGTGGTCCTTACCATGGCCCAGCACTGCCGATTGGCCGTGAGCGTTGGAATATGATTCACCGCCGCCGCCCGGACCGACTCATACGTCAGCGACTGGGCCAGCGCCCGGCCAAACTCCACCAGCCGCTCCATCTCGGCGGCGCGTGCCGTCGCCTGGCGCAATTCCGTCGACGCCGTCAGGGCTTCCTCGCGCGCTTCGTGGCGCTTCCGCACAAGGTGGAAAACGAAGACGCCCGCGAGGATGACGAGACCAGGCAGCAGCTGGAGACCCATGCTGCGCTCCACTTCCTGCGCGAACACCAGCGCCCGGCCGATCGGCCGCGAGGTAATCGCGAACAGCGCGATCACCAGCCCCGCCAGCAGGAAGAGGTCATTGCGTCCGATTAGCCGCATTGAAGGTCCAACATGGCCGGCATGACTTCAGGGGTCTATATAATCATCGGCAATTGAGCCCACGACCCACACAGGCGCCAGGGCGCGACCAGCGTGCCGAGGCGTTTGCCCATCTCTTCGAAGCCGTTCGCGAAGGCGTCTTCATAGGATTGCTTACCGCTGCCGACGACGACGCGGCCGGATCGACGCTGGCGGCAAACCCGTATCTGAAGGCGATCTTCGGCTATGCCTCCGACGCGTCCGACGCCGACCTCGCACCGTTCGCGGCGGCGCGCTTCGCCGACCCCGTCGCCCGGACCTCGTTCCTCCATCGCCTGACCGCTGAAGGCGCCGTCAACGACTACCTTCTTCGCATGCGCCGCATGGACGCCTCCCCCGTCTGGGTCGAAGTCACCGCGCGCGCCGAAGCGGCAGCCAGGGGCGCGATTCGGGTGGAAGCGCTGATTCGCGACGTGAGCGAGCGCAAGCGGATGGACGACCAGTCGCGCGACCTCTATCAGCAGCTGCTGCAGGCGGAAAAAATGGCCGCACTGGGACAGACGATCTCGGGCGTCGCCCATGAATTGAACAACCCGCTGGCGACGATCCTGAGCTGGGCCGAGCGCCTCGCCGAAAAAATCGGGGATCCGACGCTGCGCCGCGGCGTCGACGTCATCCTCGGCGAAGCCGACCGCGCCGCACGGATCGTCCGCAACCTGCTGACATTTGCCCGGAAACGGCAGTCCACGCGGACGATGATCGACCTCAACCAGGTCGTGCTGGAAACGCTGGCGCTCCGCTCGTACGAACAGCGGCTGAGCAACATCGAGGTCGTCACCGCGCTGGCCTCGGGGCTGCCCCAGGTTTTTGCCGACGCGCACCAGATCCAGCAGGTGCTGCTCAACCTCGTGATCAACGCGGAACAGGCGATGGTCTCGTCGCACGGGCGGGGTGCCATGGTGATCCGGACGTGGCACGACGAAGAGCGTGACGCCGTCGCACTCGAAGTCAGCGACGACGGCCCGGGGGTGCCGGAAGAGGCGAAGACCAAGATCTTCGACCCGTTCTTCACGACGAAGGAGGTTGGCAAGGGCACGGGCCTCGGCCTGACCGTGGCCTACGCGATCGTCCAGGAGCATGGCGGCCGCATTCGTGTCGAGGCGCCGCCGCGCGGCGCCGCGTTCGTCGTCGAGCTGCCGATCAGCGGCGAGCCGCCGACCTCACGCGTGCGTCCCGGGGCACCGTCGATGGAAGCGGTGAAGGGGGCCGCCGTGCTGCTGGTCGAAGACGAGCTCGCGCTCGCCGCCGCCGTACGCGAGGCGTTGACCGACGCGGGATTGAACGTGGATCACGCGGGCGACGGCGAGGAAGCGCTCGCCCGCGTGCGTCAGAAGACCTACGATGCCGTGATCTGCGACCTGAAGATGCCGCGCGTCGATGGAATGACGCTTTACCGCGCGATCGCCGCGGCGACGCCGGCGCTGGCCCGGCGCGTCATCTTCGTCACCGGCGACGTGGCCGGCACCGACGCCGAGCGTTTTCTCGATGACACCGGCTGCCGCTGGCTCGCCAAGCCGTTCCGGCTGGGCGACTTGCTGCGCGCGCGTCCGCGAAACGCTCGCGTAAGGCACGACGACGCCTGACGCGGCAACCGTCGGCAACGCGCTGGCGGCTCTCCAGCGTCGCCTTGGCCATCTTCGGCTTCTGGAACGACAGGATCGCGCTGCGCATCACGGACGCGGCGTCGGCGCTGGCACCGCGGTGCCGAGCGCGTCGCGCAGCCGCCGGATGGCGCGGGCGTGGAGCTGGGAGACACGCGACTCGTTGACGCCGATCTCGGCGCCAATCTGCTTCATCGTCGCTTCGCCGTAGTAGTAGAGGCCAATCACCTTCTGCTCGCGCGGCGGCAGCGACGCAATCGCGGCGCGGACGCGCTCGCGCGTCTCTTCACGCTCGTACGCGGTATCGGGCTGCTCGGGTTCAGAAGGGATCAGGGCCTGGGGAAGCGTGGACTCGTCAAGGTGCTCGTTGTTGGCCAGCGGCGAGGTCGACTCGATGGCGTTGATGCGGACGATGGTGCGGCCGAGGCGCTTTTCATCCGAGCCGACCTTCGCGGCGAGGTCGGCAAGCGACGGCTCGCAGCCGAGCTCGCGGCGCAGCTCTTCGCGCGCGGCCTCGAGCTCACGGCGCTGGCGGCGAACGCCGCGCGGCCAGGCGTCCTTGCGAAGCGCGTCAATCATCGCGCCGCGGATCCGGCGCTCGGCGAAAGTCTCGAACTTGATGCCGCGCCCCTCGTCGAAGCGGCGCGCGGCGTCGATGAGACCGATGACCCCGTCCTGGACGAGATCGCCGATGTCAATTGAGTGCGGCATGGTCGCCGCCACCCGGCGGGCGAGCTGCTCAACGAAAGGAATCGTTGCTACAACTCGCGGATTCTGTTTCACCGTCTGGGGGCGCATGTCGTCTCCTCCGGGCCCGACTAAGGCAACCTGGATACCAAACAGAAGAGCCAGAAGTTAAACCGTAAGCGCCCTATTGGGACACGACCGCCTAACTTGCTGTCATGTTTGCACTTCGGGGAATTTACTGGCAGCCGAAACTGTAAGCGTGTCGTGTCTCGGCACTGCCCAAAACGTCAACGGTTTGGCGATATTGATCGGGTGCGACGCCAAAAAACTGGCGTGTCGACTTACAGATTTTAGGTGTTAGTCGCGGTTTGGACAGCCCGTCCCCGGGTTGCCGTGTGGATGTGCTGATTCGGTACCGGACTCAGGCGCCGACGGCTTCGGACCGACGACGGATCTCGCGTGCGGTAGTCATCGCGTCGAGCACGCTGGAAATGACCTGGGAAGCGCGTGCCCGCTGCCCGTCATCGGCGGCCTTGACCTCGAGCAATTCCGCATGCGCCAGGATGATCCCCAGCTGATTGTTCAGCTGGTGGAACAGCCGGCGCATTTCCGGACTGGATTCGAGCGGGCCCGGTGTCGAGTCCGGAAAGTGCGCCGCGACGTTCACGCCCGGCCCGCGGTCTGCGTGGCGTTGGCCGCCATGACCCGCGTGGACGCGGCCGCATCGCGCCACAGCGTGTCGGCGAAGATGCGAATCGATCCCCCGGCGGTCCGCACGTACTCGACCTTCCCGGCGGCGATCCAGTTGTAGATCGTGCGGCGGCTGACGCCAACCGCTTCGCACGCTTTCATGATGGACAGTGTCTGGCGGTCCATAAGTGTTTTCTCACAAGCCGTTTAGCGGCTCTACCTGGTTACAGAACGCTGTATCGGTCCCTCCCGCCAATCCGTTAGATCCGACCGCGAAAGAGTTCTGTGTCAACATATTGGCGCTCCAAAAAATGGCCGAGCCCGCCCCCCATGTGCTCTTCGTCGATGACGAGGCCGCGCTTCGGGCGCTCATGGCCGAGCGCCTCCGCGACCGCGGCTATCGAGGTGGTCGAAGCCGAAAACGGCGAAAAAGCGCTCGATCTGCTCGAGCAGTTCGCCTTCGACATCGTCATCACCGATCTCCGCATGCCCGGCATCGACGGCGGGCGGGTGATCGAAGCGGCGGTCGGCCGCTATCCCGGCATCGTCGGCATCGTCATCACCGGCTACGGCACGGTGAAGGACGCCGTGGACGCGATCAAGCGCGGCGCGTCGGATTTCATCGCCAAGCCGTTTCAGTTCGACGAGCTGATGCACGTGCTGCAGATAGGCGCTCGAGCAGCGGCGCCTGACCTCGGAGAACGCCTACCTGCGATCGCAGCTCGAAGAGCGATACCAGTTCGGCGGCATCCTCGGGCGCAGCCGGCCGATGCAGGCGCTGTTTCAGATGCTCGAGACGGTCGCGCGATCGAACAGCACGATTCTCATCACCGGCGAGACCGGCACCGGCAAGGAAGTCGTCGCGCGCGCGATTCACCACAACAGCCCGCGCCGCGCGCACCGTTTCGTCGCGCTGAATTGCAGCGCGATTCCCGAGACGCTGCTCGAGGCCGAGCTGTTCGGTCACGTGCGCGGCGCGTTCACCGGCGCGGTCGGCGCGCGGCAGGGCCGCTTCGAGCAGGCGCACAAGGGCACGCTCTTCCTCGACGAAGTCGGGACGATGAGCGTCGCGCTGCAGATGAAGCTGCTGCGGGCGCTGCAGGAGCGCGAGTTCGAGCGCATCGGCGACAACCAGACGATCAAGGTGGACGTGCGGGTCATCGCCGCCACCAATTCAGAGCTGTCGCGCATGGTGGCGGAAGGCGCGTTCCGCGAGGATCTGTACTACCGGCTCAACGTCATCCCGATCGAGCTGCCGCCGCTGCGCGAGCGCCGCGACGACATCCCGATCCTCGTGAAGCACTTTCTCGAGAAGTTCGCGCTCGGGGTCGCACGCTGCACATCTCGCAGGGGGCGATGCGCGCCCTCATGGCGTATCAATGGCCGGGCAACGTGCGGCAGCTCGAGAATGCGGTCGAGCGTGCCGTCGCGCTTGGGGCGGGCCGGCAGGAGATTGACCTCGCCGACATGCCGCCCGAGGTGCAGGCCACGCCGCAGGCGATAGCGGCGCCCTTTGTCGACTTTCCTGAAGACGGGATCGACCTGCCGGGCTATCTCGTCGTCGATTGAACGCGACCTCATCCAGCGTGCGCTCGATCGCACGCGCGGGAATCGCAACAGGGCCGCGGACTTGCTTCGGATCAAGCGGACGACCCTGGTGGAAAAGCTGAGACGCATTGGAGCCGATCGCTGATGCCGCCGCGCTTTGTGTACTGGACGATCATTGCCGGCGGGCTGCCGACGGCGTTCCGCGCCGCGGAGCGCGAAGAGCTGCTGCCGACGTTCAAGCGCATCCAGGAAAAGCATCCGGATGCGGTGATGAAGTACTTCGCGCGCGGCCGGCTGTGGGAGTCGGCCGGAAGAGGCGAAGCAGGAGGCCGATGCCCGGCGGGCACGACCGCCGCGCGAAGTGCCGCGTGGCCGCGACTGGCGCCCCGGGGGCGAGCACCGCGACCCGCGTCAGAAATTCAAGGACGCCAAGAAGAAGCGCAACCTGGACTGGCGCAAGGAACGGTTCGAGCGTCGTCAGTCGTCCTCTGCCGAGCCGCCGCGCGAGAAGCCGCATGGTGATCCGCTTCGCCATCCAGCCGGAAGACCGCCGAGCCGTGATCGCAAACCGGGCGGCGAACGGCCGTGGAGACCGAAAGGCCCGCCGCGCGACCGCAAGCAGGCCGGCGAAGCGGCCGTGGAGACCGAAGGGTCCCCCGCGCGATGGTCCTTCGCGCGAGCGAAAATTTGATGGGCCGCGTGATCGTAAGGCCGGTGGTCCACCCCGCGACCGTAAACCAGATGGTCCGCCCCGTGACCGAAAGCCTGGCGGTCCACGGCGAGACTTCAAACCGGGCGGCCCGCCGCGCGACCGGCGGCGCCGCGGATGATCGCGCACGTCGTCCTGTTCAAGCCGCGCGCGGACTTATCCCCCGAGGCGAGACACCGCCTCGCCGAATCCTTCGAGGCCGCGCTTCGGCAAATCCCTTCGATCCGTCGCGCGCGTGTGGGCAAGCGGATTCTGCACGGACGCGGGTACGAAACGCTGATGACCGTGGACTATCAATACGCCGCGGTGATCGAATTCGACGACGCCGCGGCTCTGAAGGGCTACCTCGAACATCCCGTCCACGAGCGACTTGCGTCGCAATTCTTCGAAGCGTTCGAGCAAGCGTTGATGTACGACTTTGAGCTTTCCGACGACGCTACCGGCCTGGCGACACTTCGCTCCTGACAGGGGCGAACGCCTGCGTCGTCACGGGATCCCACTGCAGGCGGCGCGTGAACTCGCGGCGCAGCAACGTCATGCTCAGCACCAACTGAAGGAATACGGAGGCGACGGACACGTACCAGATCCAGCGCAACTCCAACCCGGAAATGCGCGAGGCGGTCAGCGCGAATGTCGTCACCAGCGCAATCCGGAGGCCCGAGCTGATGAGCGACGGAACCGTGTTGCCCATAGCCTGGAACATGCTGGATGCGACGAAGACCAGCCCCGACGCCACGTAGTTCCACGCGATGATCCGGAGATACTCGGCGCCGATCGCGATCACGGCTGGATCGTTCGAAAAAATCCTCACCAGCGGTACGGCAGCGGTATACGCACACGATGGTGAAGAGGGCCATGATGCCGCCCGCCATCCAGGCCGCATTCCTGAAGGTCACGGTCACGCGCCTCGCGTGCCGGGCACCGAAGTTCTGGCCCGCTACGGGGGCGACTGAAAACGCGAGCGCGACGACCGGCATGAAGCCCGCCTGGATAATCCGCTGCCCGATGCCGAAACCCGCCTGCGCGGCGGCGCCGAACGGGCGCGCAATCGAATACACGACCCCGATATAGAGCGCGGTGACTCCGAGCTCGAAACCGGACGGCAAGCCAATCGCCAGCATCCGCTTCCACAGATCGAAGCGCGGCTTCCAATCGGCGACGACGAACCGGAGATACGAGCCGGCTGGGAGGAAGTAGGCGGCAAGCCATACCAGCGCCACGACGATGGCGACGAGTGAGGAAATTGCCGCGCCGGCGACGCCGAACGGTCGCCCCGTGCCCCAGCCGAAAATCAGGATCGGCGCCAGGATCATGTTGAGAATGACGGTTGCGGTGGACACAACCATCCCGGTCCTGAAGTTTCCGACCGCGCGGAGCGCCGACCCCATGGCCACCAGTGCGAACTGGAGCGCCATGGCCGGGATGAACCACAGCAGGTAGGTCGCCGCCAGCTCCGCTGTGATCGCGTCTGCGCTCATGGCGATCGAGTACGGCCAACGCGCGGCAAAGCCGACGAGAAGAAAGACAACGCCTGTCACCAGCGCCAGCACCTGCGACTGGTTGAACAGCAGCAGCGCCTCTTCGTGGTTCTTCCGGCCGGCGGCGTGCGAGACGACGGTCGTCGTGCCGACCCCCAGCATCTGGGTCAGGGCGAGGACGATGAACGTCAGGTTGCCGGCAATCCCGACTGCTGCGACCGCCTGGGTCCCAAGCTGTCCGACCCAGTACAAGTCGATCAGGAAGTACAAGGTCTGAAACACCATCGTCACCAGCATGAACCCTGTGGTTTTGAACAGGTGCCGTGTGATCGATCCGGTCGTGAGGTCCCGCTGCATTGGTCGCCCTTCATACCATGGCCGTGCTGGATCGCCGCCGGCGAGTTCGCACTAGTTCCAGAAATTTTCTTCTAAACGCCCCGACGTCGCGGCTGCGATCGGGTTGATCCCGCCATTCCCCGGCTATTCCTGGGTCTCAATGTGGTACGCCGATTGGACTGGCATGCCGCCGTGAGGATAGACGCAATGCCAACCAATGCCTGGAGCCTGATCACCCTGCCTTGCGTCCTGCTCGCACTGCTCCTGCTGGCATGACTGGAGATTGATAATGAAGCGATTTGCAAGACGCAGCCGCGCACGCGCGCTTCGGCAGCTGGTGAGGCGGGCGCTCTCGCCGCCACACGCCCGGGGGATCCTGTCGATCTGGAAGTTCACGGCGTTGACGCTGACGTTCAACGCCGCCTGAATCAGGACGCGACCGCCACTTCAAAGAAGAACTCGTCGACGATCGCCCGAAGCTCGCCGAGACGCGTCGCCGTATTCACCCGCGTGCGCAGCTGTGACCCGCCTTCCAGCCCCTTCGAGTACCAGGCACAGAGCGCCCGCACCTTGTTGATGACCCAGCGCTCGCGCCCGCGAGCCGGGCTGTGTTCTGCCGCCATGCCGGGGGCGAAGTGGCGGAATCCATCGCCCTCGTTGGCCCGCTCGTTGAGCAGCATCTCGATGTAGGTGCACAGGAACTCGCCGCGCTCGCGCCGCGTGACCACGCGAGGCGCACGGCCGGCGGCCAGATCGGAGGCCTGTGCCAGGATCCACGGGTTACGAAGCACCCCCCGGCCCACCAGCACGCCGCTGACGCCGGAGTTGATCCGATCGACGACGTGTTCGGGCTCGACGCAGTCGCCGCTGCCCAGCACCGGAATCGACAACTGGCTCGCCACCGTCGACACGAGATCCCAGTCGGCAGTGCCGCTGTACGACTGCTCGGCGGTGCGGCCGTGAATCGTCACCGCCGCCGCGCCGGCGTCCTGCACCATCCGGGCGAGCTCGGGAGCGTTGCGCGCCTGATCGTTCCAGCCGGCGCGCATCTTCACCGTTACTGGAATGCGGACGGCCCTGGCCATGGCGCCAATCACGGCGGCGGCGTGCTGCGGTTCGCGCATCAGGCTGCAGCCGGCGTTGTGTTTCGCGATCTTCGGCACCGGGCAGCCCATGTTGACGTCGACGATGTCGGCGCCCATGCCTTCGACGATCTGGGCGGCGGCGGCCATCTTCGCGGGATCACCGCCGAAAATCTGGATCGAAACCGGGCGCTCTTCTTCGGTGTACTCGGCGTACTCGAGCGTCCGATCGATGCCGCGGACCAGCCCTTCCGACGACACCATCTCGGTGACGACGAGCCCGCAGCCGCCCTGGCGCTTGACCAGTCGGCGGAACGCCGTGTCGGTCATGCCGGCCATCGGCGCGACGACAAACGGCGAGTCAAGTGTGACGCTGCCGATCTTCATGGTAGCCGGAGGCCTTCAGACGTCCGCACGTCAGTACGGCCGGACGTCGGCGGCGTCGACCTCGACGCTGACGGCCTGGCCGATCAGGTCGACGCTGAGAACGAGACGCGCGTGCGCACCTTTGCGGATCAGGCGTCCCATGACGCCCTTGAGCGGACCGTGCACGACCTCGACCATCATCCCCTCGCGAATCATCGGGCAGGGATCATAGGCGAGGTCGCTCTCGACGAGCTGGCGGATCCCGTCGATCTCATGCTCGGGAATCGGTGCGGGCTCGCCTTCAAACGAAATGATGTTCACAACGCCCATGCACTTCAGGATGGGCAGGCGGTCGCGCGGATCGAACCGCGCGAAACAGTAGCCGGGGAACAGCGGCCAGTCGATCTTCTTCTTACGGTCCTTCCAGCGGCTCCACTTCGTGACCGTGGGGAGGAAGGCTTCTATCTGCTTCTGTTCGAGCTGCTCGCGGACCACCTGCTCGTGGCGGGACCGCGTCCACAGCGCGAACCACGAGCCGTCTTTCATTTCTCGACTCGCGCTCGCCCCTCGACCTGGCTCGGGGCGACCCTGAGCCGGTCGAAGGGTCGGCATGACCCTGAGCAACGTCGAAGGGTCATCCGGCGAGCACCTTCTGCCGCGCAGCCAGCGCCACCTCGTAGGCCTTCTTCAGCTCGTCGTTGCGCCACGTGATCGTCGCCTGCGCGCGAAGCCGCTCGAGGTACTTCATGCGCTCGCCCGTCATCTTCGTCTCGCCCACCTTGTTGCTGATGTCGCTGCGCGCCTCGTCAAAGGTGCGGATCTTCGTCTCGGTGCGCGATTCAAGCTTCAGGATCTGGTAGCCGCGCGCCGTGCGCAGCACGCTGGTGACCTCGCCGACCTTCATGGCGTCGAGCATCTTCTGCAGCGGCTCCGCCAGTTCGTCGCGCTTGATGGGACCGATCAATCCGCCGTTTGCTTTCGATGCCGCGTCCGATGCCTCAGCCGCAAGCTGTGGAAACGGCTCGCCGGCCAGCAGGCGCTTGCGGAGGGCTTCCGCCTCCGCCTTGGCGGCGTCGTCTTCAGCGACGTTGACCCCCTTCTCGGTCGTGGGGACCTCGATGAAGATTTCCCGCAGCGTAATCTCGGACGGCGTCGTGAATTCCTGCTTGTGCGCCTCGTAATAGGCCTGCGCCTCGGCCTCGGTGACGCTGATCTTGTCGACCACGTCGCGGCGCTGCGCCTCGGAGGCCAGCATCTGGCGCTCCAGCGACCGCCGCAGATCGGCCATCGTCATCCCCTCCTGCTTGAGCGCGGCCTGGAACTGCGCGTCGTCTTCGAGGTTGTTCGACTTCTTGATGTTGTCGAGGATGCTGTTGAACTGCTCGTCGCCGAGCGCGAGCCCCATCTCGCGACCGCGCTGGATCAACAGCAGCTCGTCGACTGCGTCGAGAATCAACTGCGGCGTGACTTCGCTGATGGCGCGCTTCAGCTCGGGGCTGTCAGGCGTGACATTGCCGAGCTCGGGCCGGTTACGGAGCACGGCAATTTGCCGCGTCTCGAACTCAGTCTTCGTGAGGATGTCGCCATTCACGTTGACCAGGACCTGTTCGATGATTTGGGCCCCCGTCGGGACCGCGGCGAGCACCGCCAGGAGCGCAACGGCGAGCAGCGTACGTCTGTTGATCATGGACAATCCCTGCAAAATCAATATCTTAACCCAAGGCCCTCAGCAGCTCTTCCAGCCGGGCAAACATCCCGCCCTCGGCGCGCGGATTCGCTTCCGGCTTCCTGAGGATCTCCTCTTTGGTGAACCCGGCCGTAACCTCCCCCGCCGTGGCACGGGCAGTCCACCAGCTCGTTTCGCGGTCAGGCGGACCCGAAGGTCCACCTCTACGACCCGATGTGACCCTCGACGCCTGTAGAGGCGAGCCTTTAGGCAGGCCTGACGTGGCGGGCCCGGCGTGCGCCTCCAGGTCCAGCTTCAACGAGGCCGGCGGCACGAGCGTCGCAGCCGGCTGCTCGCTCACCACCCTGATGAGTCGGACGGGATCCACCCTGGCCTGGGCCCTGAACTTAAGGACGACGAGCCGGCCTTCCCGGTCGATGGTGTCGACGCCGAGCCGGTCGGCGAGCACCCGGATGCGGCCGTACTCCGCGAGGTTCAGCACCGAGTCGGGTAGCGCTCCGTAGCGGTCCTTGACTTCCTCGAGCGTGGATGCGAGCTCCTTTTCGCTCCTGGCCGCGGCGACCTTCCGGTAGACCATCAGCCGCTGGTTCATCTCGGGAATGTAGCCTTCGTCGATTTTGAGGTCGACGCCGAGGTTCACGGTCGCGCGGGTGTCATCCTCGATCTCTTCACCCTTCAGCTCGCGCACCGATTCCTCGAGCAGTTTCATGTACATCTCGAAGCCGACGGCGTCGATGTGGCCGCTCTGTTCGCCGCCCAGCAGGTTGCCGGCGCCGCGGATCTCGAGGTCGAGCGCCGCCACGCGGAAACCACTGCCCAGGTCGCTGAACTCCTTGATCGCGGCGAGCCGTTTGCGCGCGACCGGCGACAGCGACTCCTGCGGCGGAATCAGCAGGTACGCGTACGCGGCGCGATCGGAGCGCCCGACACGGCCGCGCAACTGATAGAGCTGGGACAACCCGTAGCGGTCGGCCCGGTTGATGATGATCGTGTTGGCGTTCGGGATGTCGAGGCCGTTTTCGACGATGGTCGTCGCCAGGAGCACGTCGAACTTCCGCTCGACGAAGCCGAGCATCGCCCGCTCGAGCTCCTCCTCCCCCATCTGCCCGTGCCCGATCACGATCTTCGCCTCCGGGACGAGCCGCTGCAGCAGGCTGCCGATCGAAAAGATCGACTCGACCCGGTTGTGGACGAAGTACACCTGGCCGCCGCGTGCGACTTCGTTGCGGATGGCGCGTTCGATCACCGGCGCGTCGAACTTGACCACGTTGGTCTGGATCGACAATCGATCCTTCGGCGGCGTTTCGATGATCGACATGTCGCGTATACCGACGAGCGACATGTTCAGCGTGCGCGGTATCGGCGTCGCCGTCATCGTCAGGACGTCGACCTTCTTGCGCATCTGCTTGATGCGCTCCTTGTGCGCCACGCCGAACCGCTGCTCCTCGTCGACGACGAGCAGGCCGAGATCGCGAAAGACGACGTCTTTGGACAGCAGACGGTGAGTACCGACGATGATGTCCACCTTGCCGGCGGCGAGCCCGTCGAGTGTCGCCTTGATTTCCTGCTTCGTGCGGAACCGGCTGACCATGTCGATCGTGACAGGAAAGCCCGCGAAGCGATCGCGCAGTGTTTTCTGGTGCTGGAACGCGAGCACCGTGGTCGGTGCGAGAAACGCCACCTGTTTGCCGTCCATCACCGTTTTGAACGCGGCCCGCATCGCCACTTCGGTCTTGCCGTAGCCGACGTCGCCGCAGAGCAGCCGATCCATCGGCGTCGGCGTCTCCATATCGCGCTTGATGTCGGTAATCGCGCCGGCCTGGTCAACGGTCAGCTCGTACGGGAACGCGTCTTCGAATTCTTCCTGCCAGTGTGTATCGGTACCAAAGGCATGGCCAGGTACGGCTTGGCGCTGCGCGTAGAGCTTCAGCAGCTCCTCGGCCATGTCGCGCATCGCCTTCTTGACGCGGGTCTTGGCTTTCTCCCACGTCGTACCGCCAAGGCGATCGAGTGCAGGTCGCGCCCCGCCCGTGTACTTCTGAACGAGATCCAGGCGTTCGACCGGGACGAAGAGCTTGTCCTCTCCTGAATACCGCAGTTCCAGGAACTCCTGCTGCGTGTCGCCGGCACCGCGGACACCGAGCTGCTTCAGGCCGACGAACTCGCCGATGCCGTGGTCGACGTGGACGACGAGGTCGCCGACCTTGAGATCCCGCAGGTCTGAGAGGAACGTCCTGGCGAGGTTCTGCCGCTTCTCGGACGGCCGCCGTTCTTCTTCGAAGACGTCCGTTTCCGCGTAGATCTGGAGCGCGGCATCGGGAAGCCGGAAGCCGCGCGACAGCGATCCGACCGAAACGAGCACGGTTACCGCATGCGCGGCCTCAACGTCTTCGACGGGAACGGCAACGATCTCGTACTCACGAAGAATCTCGACCGTGCGCTCGGCGCGACCGTGACTGTTCGCCACGAACACGATCGTGTCGCCCCGCTCGCGCAGCTCCCGGATCTCGGCAACCCAGTCGTTGACTCGGCCGCGGAATTCCATTGCCGGCTGGCAGGCCACGTGGCGGACGTCAGCCTCCTCGCCAACGGCCAGTTCTTCCAGCCGTGCCGCCCCGGCGGTGCGTGTCTCGATATCGGGCCAGTCGAGAAACGCCTCGTCGGGTGGCGTCGCGACGACGTGGCCGCGGGCGGCGGCATCGCCGTAGCTGGTGTCGAGTTGCTCGCGAACCTTGCGCCCTTGTTCCTCGACCTGCTCGTACTCCGAGACGATGACGCGGAGACCGTGGGAAGAGCTCAGGAAGTCGATGACCGATACCATCGGCGCGTCATCGTCGAACCGTTCCCGCACCGGAACGATCTGCAGTTGATCCGTCGGGCCTGTGGACCGCTGCGTGGCCGGGTCGAACCGCCTCAGAGATTCGACCATGTCGCCGACGAATTCGATGCGGGCGGGCTCGAGGTCGCCAGCCGGAAACACGTCGACGATGCCGCCACGAATCGTGAAGGAGCCATGCTCGTCCACAGGGTCCTCGCGGGTGAAGCCTGCGTCGACCAGCAGGTCGGCCAGATCCTGCGGTTCGATCTCGGTGCCCGACCTCATGACGAGCGCGGCGCGGAGCAGACGGTCCTGGGGGCTCACGCGCGGCAGCAGCGCCGCGGCGGAGGCGACGAGCAACCGGGCCGTGCCGGTCGCGGCGCCGTGGAGCGCCCGGGCCCGCGCCGCCGCCACCCGGAAGTGCGGGTTCATGCCGCGATACGGATCGACCTGGATCGAGGGAAGCGGCAGGACGGCGCGTTCGACGTCGGCCTCCGATGCTCCTTCGAGCGCGGCGTAAAAGAACCGCGCATCAGCCACCAGCAATTCGACGTCCTTGTCAGTGGGGACCACGAGCAACGTCAACCCCGGCGTTCCCCGCGCAGCCGCCACAGCGGCCAACGCCTTGGCGGCGGGGGTCAGCCCGGCCGTAACCGGCGCGAGCTTGTCGAGACGGGCGCGGGCGGCCGCCTGGCTGAGAAGAGCGCGAAGTGTGAGCGACGTTGCGGTTGCCATTCAGCGGTACATACGGACAGCCCACCCGGGCGTCGCCGCAGGTGGGCGCGGAAACCTCTATTGTCCCACACGGTCAGCGCAGCGCGCGGACCCTGTCCAGCAGCGCCGTGGTCGAAAACCCGGGCGCCAGCTCCATGCGGACGACGCGGCCGCCGCGCGCCTCGACGACATCGCGGCCGACGATGTCGTTTTCACCCCAGTCGGCGCCCTTGACGAGCACGTCAGGTTGCACTGCCGTGATGATCGCGTGCGGCGTGTCGTCGTCGAACAGCGTCACGGCGTCGACGGCGTCGAGCGCCAGCAGGAGTTCGGCACGCTCGTCCTGCGGGTTGATCGGGCGGCCCGCCCCCTTGTTGGCGCGTACGGATCGATCTGTATTGATCGCGACGATCAAAGCGTCGCCGAGAGCCCGCGCCTCCTGCAGATAGCGAAGGTGGCCGGGGTGAAGAAGGTCAAAGACGCCATTCGTAAACACCACGATGCCGCCGCGCTGGCGGATGCCGGATGCGAATGCCCCCGCCTCCACGGCTGACAACACCGGCCGCTCCATCATCGATCCAGGCCGGTGATCCGAATGTCACCGTCGAACGTCCACCGATGCGGTGGGCGGAAAATGCCGGTTTCCTTGAGCGGCGACACGACCCGCAGCGTGTGCAGCAGTCGATGGTAGTCGTAGGGTGCGCCGTCCTGCCGATGGGCGGCGACGTCGACCATATAGGTGCCTTCGACGAGATCGAGCCGATCGACGGAGAAACTCACCTGGCCTTCCCCGCTCATCGCGCCCGACGTGGCGCCCTCGATGGCGGTGTTGGTGCCGTAGCAGCACACGCCGTCGGCGTTGAAGATACCGACGCCGAAGACCAGGTCGCTGACCGGCCGTCGAGCCCGGACCTGCAGCCGGATCTCCATCGGATCGCCCGACTGAAACACGTGGGCGGGCTGCCCGTTCCGTCCTCGGAACTCGACCGCGGAGATCTCCACTTCGCGCGAGCCCCAGCGCCCTTCGATAGCCCGAGTCATGTCAGCGGGTAGATCCCGTATGTCGGAAGCCGCCGGTTTGCCAGTTTCGACCGCCTGACTTTCCACGCCAGCCACATCGAGGAGGTAGGCGTCCACGACGCGCTTCGGGTCGCCCTGCAGCCGCGCGAGGCCGCCGTCGAGCCAGAGGGCCTCGTCGCAGAACCTCGTCACGAGATCCAGCGAGTGCGTGACCAGCAGCACCGTCCTGCCGCGACGTCTGAATTCAGAAAACTTGTCGAGACACTTGTGCGTAAAGGCTTCGTCGCCCACGGCCAGCACTTCGTCGACGAGCAGGACATCGGGATCGACATGAATGGCCACTGCGAACCCGAGCCGCATGTACATGCCCGAGGAGTAGGTCTTGACCGGCGCGTCGATGAAGTCCTGGAGCTCGGCAAACGCCACGATGTCGTCGAACCGTGCGGCCACCTCGCGTTTCGTCAACCCGAGCATCATCCCGTTGATGTAGACATTCTCGCGGCCTGAAATCTCGGGGTGAAAGCCCGCCCCGAGCTCGATCAACGCCGACACCCGCCCTTTGACGGCGACGGTGCCCTCCGTCGGCCGTCCGATGCCGGCGATCAGCTTCAGCATCGTGCTCTTCCCGGAGCCATTGCGGCCGATGATGCCGAAAGTCTTTCCGGCGGGCACGTTGAACGAGATGCCTTTCAGCGCGTCGAAGGTTTCGTCAGGCCGGAGATCGCGCAACACCCGGCCGGAGAGCAGCGCGCTCTTCAACGTGGCAAACTGCCGCCGCCGGCTGTATCGTTGGTAGGTTTTCCGGACGCCGCGGACCTCAATTGCGTTCATACACAAATACGGAGGCCTGAAGGCCTCCGTCTACCATGCACCGGTAGCTACCATGCACCGGTAGCCGGAAACCTTCAGGTTTCCGGTCATACCTCCTCGGCAAGGGTATCCCTCAGGCGGTCGAAGACGAAGTATCCGCAGGCACACACCAGCAGCGAACCGGCGCCGACCGCGAGCAGCCGCGGCCACTGCTCGAACCGGCCGCCCCGGAACAGCACTTCCTGGTACGAGACCACCAGGTGCGTAAATGGATTCAAGTTCAGAAACCAGCGAATCGACTCGGGCACCTGCGACAACGCGTAGATGATCGGCGTGGCGAAAAACCAGAGTGTCAGCAGGTTCGAGAGAAGATCGCGAACGTCGCGGAAGTGCACGGTCAGCGCCGAGACGAGCAGCGCCAGGCCGATCGTCAGCACCAGTTGAATCAAGACGATCAGCGGAAACCACGCCAGATCGGTTGCCACCAGCGGCACGCGGTAATACACGAGGAAGGCGGCGAGGATCGGCAGGCCCAGGCAGAAATGAATCAGACCCGCGAGCACCGTCACGATCGGCAGCACCTCCGCCGGGAACAGCACCTTCCGAATCAGGTTGCCGCCCGCGATCAACACATTCGAGGCTTCGAGGAGCGACGAGGAGAACCATGTCCAGGGCAGGATGCCGCAGAACATGAACAGCGCGAACGGTTGCAGGTCGGGCGGATGCGCCGCCGGCAGCACCACGGTGAAGACGAACGTATAAACGAGCAGCAGGAGAAGCGGGTTGATGAAGGACCAGAAGAAGCCGAGCACGGATCCCCGGTACCGCGCCTTCAGCTCGCGGGCAACCAGGCTTTGGATGAGCGCGCGATAACGAAAGAGTTGTTGAAGATGGGCGAGCAACCGGAGGCCTTCAGGCCTCCGGATCATACCCGCGTTCGTGCGTGCGCCGCGACCTGGAGACGGACCAGCGACTTGAGGAGCGCGTGGCGGGCGCGTTCGATGTCGACGTCGATCGGTTTCGCCAGCCGCTCCTCGGCGCGCCGCTTCGCGGCTTCCGCGCGCGCGATATCGATATCCTCGGCCCGCTCGCCGATGTCAGCCAGCACCGTCACGCGATCCGGCAAGACTTCGACGAAGCCGCCGGCCACCGCCAGGTAGCGCTTCTCCTGGCCGACGCGGTACCACAACTCGCCGACCTTCAGCATTGACAGCAGCGGCGTATGGCCCGGCAGGACGCCGAAGTAGCCTTCCGAGCCCGGCAGCTCGACCTCGTCTACCTCCTCCCGGACCAAAGAACGGTCCGGAGTGACGATTTCGAGCGTCAGTTTCGTCGGAATAGCCATGTCGTGGTCAAGCCGCTCTCATTGAAGCGGCCTTCTCCACCGCTTCTTCGATGGTGCCGACCAGGTAGAAGGCCTGCTCGGGCAGTGCGTCGTGCTTGCCCTCGACGATCTCCTTGAATCCCTTGATAGTGTCGGCAATCGGGACGTACTTGCCCTTGAAACCGGTGAACTGTTCGGCGACGAAGAACGGCTGCGACAAAAACCGCTGCAGCTTGCGCGCGCGCGACACCGTCAGCTTGTCCTCTTCCGACAGCTCGTCGATACCGAGAATCGCGATGATGTCCTGCAGGTCCTTGTACCGCTGGAGGATCTGCTTGACCGATCGCGCCACGTTGTAGTGCTCCTCGCCGAGCACGCGGGGGTCGAGGATGCGCGACGACGACGCCAGCGGATCGACGGCCGGATAGATGCCCAGCTCCGCAATCTGGCGCGAGAGGTTCGTGGTCGCATCCAGGTGGGCGAACGTCGTCGCCGGCGCCGGATCGGTGTAGTCGTCCGCGGGCACGTAAATCGCCTGCACCGAGGTGATCGACCCCTTCTTCGTCGACGTGATGCGCTCCTGGAGCTCACCCATCTCGGTCAGGAGCGTCGGCTGGTAACCGACCGCCGACGGCATGCGGCCGAGCAGCGCCGACACTTCCGAGCCGGCCTGGGTGAACCGGAAGATGTTGTCGATGAAGAGCAGGACGTCCTTGCCTTCGGCGTCACGGAAGTACTCCGCCACCGTCAGCGCCGACAAGCCGACGCGAAGACGCGCGCCGGGCGGCTCCGTCATCTGGCCGTAAACAAGGGCCGCGCGCGACTTCGAGGGGTCCTTGATGTCGATGACGCCCGACTCCTGGAATTCGAGCCAGAGGTCATTGCCTTCGCGCGTGCGTTCACCGACACCGCCGAACACGGAAACGCCGCCGTGCTTCAGGGCGATGTTGTGAATGAGTTCCATGATGATGACGGTCTTGCCGACGCCGGCGCCGCCGAACAGCCCGATCTTGCCGCCCTGGAGGTACGGCTCGAGCAGGTCGATGACCTTGATCCCCGTCTCGAACATCTTGAGTTCGGTAGACTGCTCTTCGAGCGTCGGGGCATGCCGGTGGATGGGCCAGCGCTCCTTGGACAGCACCGGGCGATCGGGGAAGTCCACCGGCTCGCCCAGCACGTTCAGCACCCGGCCGAGCGTTTCCGGTCCGACCGGTACCGAGATGGCGGCGCCGGTGTCGATCACCGTCATGCCGCGGGTCATGCCGTCAGTCGGCTTCATGGCGACGGCGCGCACGCGGTTCTCGCCGAGGTGCTGCTCCACTTCCGCGACGACATCGATCTTCGCGGAGCCGTCGCTCCCGTCGGACACGATGCGGACCGCGTTGTAGATCTCGGGCAGTCCTTCCGGGAATTCGATGTCGATCACAGGCCCGATGACCTGCACGACCTTGCCGGTGAGCTGTTTCGCTGCTGCTGTCTGTGCCATAACCTTCGTTCCGCCGGGTGATTTCCGCCGGGTCTGTCTTCGCCGGGTCTGAGGTCCCGACGCTACGTAGCTTTCGTCGAGGCGGGGCTCAAGACCCGCCTATGTCGCGGATGCGCCGGACACCACCTCGATGATTTCGCGGGTGATCGCCGCCTGGCGCACCTTGTTCATGTAGAGCGTGAGATTCTCGAGCATCTCGGCCGAGTTGCGCGTCGCCGCGTCCATCGCCGTCATCTGCGCGGCAAAGAACGCCGCGTTCGATTCAAGGAGCGCCCGGTAGACCTGCGCCTGCACGTAGCGCGGCAGCAGGTCCCGGAAAATCTCCTCCGGTCCTGGTTCGTACAGGTAGTCGATGGTCGGTCCTGCCTGCGCATCGGGCTCGAGGCGCGGAATCGGCAGCAGTTGCTCGACGACCAGCCGCTGCGACATCACCGACTTGAACTCGTTGTAGACGATGTGGACGCTCGCCGCCCGGCCGGCGACAAAGTCCTCGATCGCGATGTTGGCGATCTCTGCCGCGTGGCTGAACGCCAGCCGCTGGAAGATCCCGATCTGCTCGGTGCGCACGTCAAAGCCGCGGCGCCTGAAAAAATCCCGCCCCTTGCGGCCGATCAACCCGAGGGTGATCTCACGGTCCCGGGTCTCGTTCAGGATGAACTGGCCGGCGGCCTTGATGACGTTCGAGTTGAAGCTGCCGCACAGCCCGCGGTCGGCGGTGACGACGATCAGCATCGGGCGCCCGCCGGTGCCGCCGGCGCGGAGCAGCGGATGCGACTCGGGATCGACGCGGGCCGCGAGGCTGTTGAGCACCGACTGCATGCGCTGGGCGAACGGGCGCGCCGCCACCACGCGCTCCTGCGCCCGCTTCAGGCGCGAGGCGGCGATCATCTTCATCGCCTTGGTGATCTGCTGCGTGGACTTGACCGCGCGGATGCGGCGACGCAGGTCGATAAGTGACGGCATTTACGCGACTGCCGGCTGGGTGGTTCCGACGAACTGCTGCCCGAACGCCTTGAGCGCGCCTTCGATCCCCGCCTTCAGGTCATCGTCCAGCGTCTTCTTGCTGGCAATGCCGCTGAGGATCTCCGGAGTCCGTGACTCGAGGAAGCGGTACAGATCCTCCTCATACCGCCGGACGTCTTCGATCGCCACGTTGTCGAGGAAGCCCTTGGTCGCCGCGTAGACGACCATGACCTGTTTTTCCACCGCCACCGGCTGATACTGCGGCTGCTTGAGAATCTCGACCAGCCGGCGGCCGCGATTGAGCTGAGCCTGGGTGGCTTTGTCGAGATCGCTGCCGAACTGCGCGAATGCCGCCAGTTCGCGATACTGCGCGAGATCGAGCCGCAGCGATCCGGCGACCTGCCGCATCGCCTTGATCTGCGCCGACCCGCCGACGCGCGACACGGAGTTGCCGACGTTGATGGCCGGCCGGACGCCCTGGTGGAACAGGTCGCTCTCGAGGAAGATTTGTCCGTCGGTGATCGAGATGACGTTGGTCGGAATGTACGCCGACAGGTCGCCCGCCTGCGTTTCGATGATCGGCAGCGCCGTCAGCGAGCCGCCACCCTGGTTCTGATTCAGCTTCGCGGCGCGCTCGAGCAACCGGGAGTGCAGGTAGAAAACGTCGCCCGGGTACGCTTCCCGGCCCGGCGGGCGGCGCAGCAACAACGAGATTTCACGATAGGCCTGCGCATGCTTCGAGAGGTCGTCGTACACCACCAGCGCGTGGCGGCCGCTGTCGCGGAAGAACTCGCCGATCGCGCACGCCGAGTACGGACCGATGTAGAGCATCGGCGCCGGATCCGACGCGGTCGCCGCGACGACGATGGTGTAGCTCATCGCGTCGTACTCTTCGAGCGTGCGGACGACCTGCGCGACGGTTGACTGCTTCTGGCCGATCGCGTTGTAGATGCAGATGACGTCCTTGCCGCGCTGGTTGATGATCGTGTCCACGGCGACGGCGGTCTTGCCCGTCTGCCGGTCGCCGATGATCAGCTCGCGCTGGCCGCGGCCGATCGGCACCATGCCGTCGATCGCCTTGAGGCCGGTCTGCAGCGGTTCCTTGACCGGCTGCCGATCGACCACGCCGGGCGCCAGCCGCTCGATCGGGAAGAACTCCTTGGACTGGATCGGGCCCTTGCCGTCAATCGGCTGGCCGAGCGCGTTGACGACGCGGCCGAGCATCCCGTCGCCCACCGGCACCGAGATGATGCGGCCCGTGCGCTTGACCAGGTCGCCTTCCTTGATTTCCTTGAAGTCGCCGAGCAGCACCGCGCCGACGCTCTCTTCCTCGAGGTTGAGCGCGATGCCGAACACGCCGTGCGTGAACTCCAGCATCTCGCCGGCCATCGCCCGCTCGATGCCGTGCACGCGCGCGATCCCGTCGCCGATCGACATGACGCTGCCGACTTCCGCCACGTCCACTTCCACCGCGTAGCTGCCGATCTGGTCGCGAATGATCTTGGAGATTTCGTCCGCTCGAATATCCATCGGTGTTATCCCTCGAGTCGCTCTCTCATCTTCGACAACTGGGTCGCGATGCTGCCGTCGTAGACGATGCTGCCCACGCGCGCGACGGCGCCGCCGATGAGCGAAGGATCCACGCTGGCCGTCATGGTGACGCGCCGGCCGGTTGCGGCAGCAATCCGTTTCTCGAACTGCGCGACGCGCTCGGCGGACAGCGGCACGGCGGTGGTGACCTCGGCGTTGATCACCTGCTGATGCTCCATCAGGCGCTCGTGATACACCTCGGCAAGTTCCGGCACGAGCGTGAGCCGGTCGCGATCCGCAAGCATCAGCAGCAGCTTGCCGAGCGCGGCCGTCGGGCTGGTGCGAGCCACGATCGTCTCGACGACCTTGCGCTTGGCCGCGACCGGGACCGCCGGATTGGCCAGCGCCTTCTGCAGCTCCGAGTTGCCGGCGAACAGGCCCGCGAACGTGGCGAGCTCCTGATCCACCTGCTCGGGGTTGCCTTCCTTGATGACGACGTCGAGGAGGGCTCGCGCGTATCGGCCCGCTGACGCACGAGTGCTCATGAACTCACCTGCCGCAGATCACGTCTGTGTGCTTGTACCTGGATGGCACAAACAATCTTTTATAACACAGAAGGCCTCTGGCTCAGGCCTCGGGAATCAGTCGGACGCAGGCCTCAGTTCTGGTTCAGGTGGCCCCGCCCTCGTGTCGGTCAGGTATTCGTAGATGCGATGCAGTTCGGCTTCAGATCCGAACTGGATCTCGATCGTCCCGCCTGTCGCGCGCCTGAGAATTCGAACTTTCGTCCCGAGGGCGAAGCGCAGTCGATCCTCGGCGGCGCGAGTATGCACGTCGGGAGCGGCCGGTGCCGGCACGGCGCGCGCCGCGGGTGCAGGAGCGGCGAGCCTGCGGACCAGAGACTCGGTGTCGCGAACCGACAGCGATCGCGAAATGACTTCCCGGGCGGCCTGTCGCTGCGCCGCCGCATCCGGCAGTGCAAGAAGCGCCCGCGCGTGGCCCATCGACAGCGTGCCGGAGGCGAGGTCGCCGCGCACTTCCTGTGGCAGCCGCAGCAGGCGCACGTAGTTGGCCACCGACGTGCGGTCCTTCCCGACCGCGGCCGCGATCTGATCCTGCGTCAGGCCGAACTCCTCGGCGAGGCGCTGATAGGCAAGCGCTTCGTCCACTGGATTCAGGTTTTCGCGCTGCAGGTTCTCGACCAGCGCCAGCTCCAGCAACTGGCGTTCGGAGCCTTCCGGCATCTCGCGAACGATGGCCGGCACTTTCAGAAGACCGGCGCGTTGCGCGGCCCGCCAGCGCCGCTCGCCGGCGATGATGCGGTACGCGGCGCCGGTGCGCCGGACGAGAATTGGCTGGATGATGCCGTTCGTCCTGATCGACTGCGCCAGCTCCTCCAGCTTCGCGTCCTCGATGATTAGACGCGGCTGTTGATCGCTCGGAGCGAGCAGGTCGATGTCGACTTCGAGCACTCCCTGACGAGGCGGCTCCGTCGCCTCGGGAATCAACGCGCTGAGGCCTTTGCCAAGTGCTGGACGGCGTTCGATCATGATGGCTCCGTTGCGGCTATGCGGCGTGCTGCGCGAGGTGGCGCGCGAGCAGTTCCTGGGCGAGCGCAACGTAGGCCGCTGCGCCGCGCGACTTCGCGTCGTACACCACCGCCGGCAACCCGTGGCTCGGGGCTTCGCCGAGCCGCACGTTGCGCGGGATGATCGTCTTGAACACTTTTTCCTTGAAGAACTCCCGCACGTCGCGCGCCACGAGCTGTCCCAGGTTCGTCCGGTCGTCGTACATCGTCAGCAGCACGCCTTCGATGTCGAGCGTCGGGTTGAGGCCGCTGCGGACGCGCCGCATCGTGCCCACGAGATCGGCGAGTCCTTCGAGCGCGAAATACTCGCAGTGAAGCGGGATCAGCACGGCGTCGGCGGCCACAAGTCCGTTGAGCGTGAGCAGGCCGAGCGAGGGTGGACAGTCGATGAAGATCAGATCGAACCGGGCGCGCAGCGGATCGAGGACGCGACGCAGGCGATGCTCGCGCTGCAGCATCGAGACAAGCTCGATCTCGGCGCCGGTGAGATTGCGATCGGCGGGGATCAGGGACAGGTTCGGTACCTGCGTCTCGAGCAGAAACAACGCCGGGTCGGTGTCAGTCAACAGCGCCTCGTAAATCGTCCCGGCCGCGGCGCGCCCGCCTTTCAAACCCACGCCGCTCGTCAGGTTGCCCTGAGGGTCGATGTCGACGACGAGCACCTGGCGGCCCGCCAACGCGAGCGAGGTGGCGAGATTGATGGCAGTGGTGGTCTTTCCGACGCCACCCTTCTGGTTGGCCACAGCGACCACGCGACCCGGACGATGTTCGTATTCTGCCATATGACCTACTACTGCTAATGGTGGTATATGACTCTCTGGGCCCTAAGGGTAGTACGTGCGAGGATCTTCGTCAAGCGTAAATGTTTCACGTGGAACAGGGCGAACAAAGAGCGTATGGATAAGGTGCGGGGTGGTGGCGCGCTATGCTGCTCTACGTTCCACGTGGAACGTCGTCTCGGCTAACGCACGCGCTTCTCGAGCACGACGAGACGGCTACGGAGCGACTCGATCAGTGGATAGGTCGCCTTCCACGCCAGCGGCGGCGTGACGCTCTCGGAAGGATCGGAATGGCCTGAGCCGCGAAACAAAAAGACATGTCCGCCTGGCCTCGCGAATGCCTGCAACGTCACCAGGACACGCGACTCAACTCGTACCGCGCGAATCGTCACGAGGTCGTGCGCCTCGTGCAGGTCCGGCCTGGAAAGCAGTTCCTCGAAGCGCGCGGTGACCACGTCGGCGTCCTTCATTCCGAGCACACGCACGGCCTCTCGCAGGAACACAGACTTCCGTGTCTTCGACTCCACCATCAACAGCCGCGCCCTGGGAACCGCGAGCGCAAGCGGAATCGCGGGCGATCCTCCGCCGCTGCCAAGATCGAGCATGCGCGACGCGTGAGAGGGTATATACCTGGCCGCCACCACCGGTTCGATGAGCAGGCGATCAAGCGCCTCGGGCGAAATTTCGGACAGCCGAAGCCCCGTCAGGTTGATCTTGCTATTCCAGGTGGCAAGGAGGCGGTAGTAGGCTTCGAGCTGTTGGGCCAGTTCCGTGGCCAGCGTGACGCCAGCACGCCGGGCGCGCCGCATCAGTCGATCCTGGAACTCTCTATTAGTCAATCGTTTGCGGGTATTTTACGAGGAACGCGCCGAGCACAGCGACTGCCGCGGGGGTTACCCCGGGTATGCGCGATGCCTGGCCGAGCGTCTCGGGGCGAACCTGCGAAAACCGGTGAACGACTTCGCGAGACAACCCGGGAACGCGGTCGAACGGGAAACTGTCCGGGATGCGACGCCGCTCTTGCCGACGCATCCGCTCGACGCGTGACTCTTCCTGGCGCAAGTAACCGGCGTATTTGACGTCGTTCTCGAGACTGGCGATATCGAGCGCACGCGTCGACGATTCGAGGTCCAGCGCAACGTCCCCTCCGTCCACCAGCGATTGCAGACGGACCTCGGGCCGGCGCAGCAGGGTGCTCACCGCCACCCGATCGCCTCGCGGCGTTCGGACCATCGTCCGATCCAGCGCTCCGACGTTCCGGGAATGCCGTTCGCGCCGCGCCTCGAATGCCGACCAGCGCGCTTCATCCACCAATCCGATGGCGCGGGCGCGCGGCGTCAGCCGCAGGTCCGCATTGTCGATGCGCAGCAGTAGACGATGTTCGGCTCGCGACGTGAACATGCGATACGGTTCGAGGCATCCGCGCGTGATGAGGTCGTCGACAAGAATCCCGATGTAGGCTTCGTCGCGTCCAAGCGTGAAGGGCGGCTCGCGCCGGACTGCACGCGCCGCGTTGATGCCGGCCACGAGTCCCTGCGCCGCGGCTTCCTCGTATCCCGATGTCCCGTTGATTTGCCCCGCGAAGAACAACCCGGCGACGCGATGGGTTTCGAGCGTCGATTTCAGCTCCGTCGGCTGCACGAAGTCGTACTCGACCGCGTAACCCGGCCTCAGCATCACGGCGTCTTCGAGGCCAGGCATGGCGCGGACGATCTCGTGCTGGACGTCACGCGGCAGCGACATCGAAAACCCGTTGACGTAGATCTCGTCGACGTCGAGTCCTTCGGGCTCGAGATAGATCTGGTGCCGCTCTCGATCGGGAAACCGCATGATCTTGTCTTCGAGCGACGGACAGTAGCGCGGGCCGATGCCGTGGATCTGGCCGTTGAACAACGGGCTCTGATCGATATGCCGACGCACCAGCTCGTGAACGCGCGGCGGCGTATGCGTCAACCAGCAGTTGATCAGGTTTCGCAGCGGCGCGCGTGTCAGGAATGAGAAGGCGCTCGGCTCCGCATCGCCCGCTTCCTCCGCGAAGATCCCGCTGGTCACGGCGCGATCGAAATCGATGCTGCCGCGATGCAGCCGCGGCGGCGTGCCCGTCTTCAACCGGCCGCACTCGAAGCCGCACGACCGCAACGACTCGGCGAGCGATCGCGACGGCGGTTCGCCGTGCCGGCCGGCCGGCCGCTGCTCCAGACCGACATGAATCAGTCCGTTCAGAAACGTACCGGTCGTGATGACCAGTGCACGGCACGCGTGGCGTTCGCCGTTCTCCATGACGATGCCGCGGACGTGCCCATGCGCAACGTCGAGGGTCGCCGCTTGCCCGAGGAGCCACGCGATATTCGGCTCGCGCTCGAGCGCGGCCGTCACCCATGCGGCGTAGCGGCGCTTGTCGGCCTGCGCCCGCGGCGACCACACGGCAGGACCCCGGCTGCGATTCAGCAGCTTGAACTGGATGCCCGTGGCATCAATCGCCAGCGCCATCAACCCGCCCAGCGCGTCGATCTCTCGCACCAGGTGCCCTTTCGCGGTACCGCCGACAGCCGGATTGCAGGGCATGTGCGCGACCGTGTCGCGTGCCAGCGTGCACAGGCCGACGCTGCAGCCGAGCCGCGCGGCGGCGTGCGCCGCTTCGACTCCCGCATGGCCGGCGCCGATGACGATCACGTCGAACTCGGTCATTTCCCGATGCAGAAGCGCTCGAAGATGTGCCGCAGCAGGTCGTCGCTCGTGCGCGTCCCGACGACCTCGTCCAGCTTCGCGCGCGCCGCCTGGAGGTCGGCAAGCACGAACTCCTCCGGCGTCCCGGGCACGGCCGAAGCGTCAGCCGCGGCGGCAAGACTCGCCCGCGCGTGCTCGAGCAGCGCGATATGCCGCGTGTTGGAAACCGCGGCCGTGTCGCGCAGTGACTCGCGGCCGGTGAGCGCGCAGACGATGGCGCCGCGCAGTTCTTCGACGCCCGCGCCTGTCTTGGCCGACACCTCGACGATCTCGACGTTCTCGAGCAGGCCGAATCCGGGTCCCACGAATACGGGAACGGTGTTCGTCGGGGCCGGCCTCAACCGATTCGCAGGGAGATCGCTCTTGTTCGCCACAACGATTCGCGGACGGCCGGCAGTCTGCGCCAGCAGTTCTTCATCCTCGGATCGGAGTGGCTCGCTGCGGTCCAGCACGACGACGATGAGGTCCGCTACGCCGCGCGCCCGTTCACTGCGCACGACACCTTCCCGTTCCACGGCGTCGTCGGTCGCGCGCCATCCTGCGGTGTCCACCAGCGTCACCGCGAAACCGTCGATGGCTATGTTTTCAGACACGAGATCCCGGGTCGTGCCCGCGACCGGCGTGACGATGGCGCGATCCGCGCCGGCGAGCACGTTGAAGAGGCTCGATTTGCCGACGTTCGGACGCCCGGCGACCACCACCGTCGCCCCTTCGCGGATCAAGCGACCGGCGCGGGCGCCGGCGAGCAGGTCATCGACGCGCATCGCGACGCCGCGAATCCGTCGTGACACTTCTGACGGTTCGATGAAGTGGTATCCCTCGTCGGGGAAATCCAGCGACGCCTCGAGGCGCGCGATGAGATCGAACAACTCGCCGTCGATCGCGGCGATGCGCTCCGTCAGCGTGCCCTCGAGCTGATCGAACGCGATCCGCACCTGGAGCGGCGTCGCAGCGTTGATTAGATCGGCAACCGCTTCAGCCTGGATCAGATCCCGCTTGCCGTTGAGAAACGCGCGCAGTGTGAACTCACCGGGTTCGGCAAGCCGCGCCCCCGCCGCGAGCGCGCTCGCGACAATCGACTGGAGGACGACCGGACTGCCATGGGCGCTGATTTCGACGACGTGCTCGCCGGTGTAGGAGTGCGGCGCGGGGAAATAGGTCGCGACCACTTCATCGGTCTGGCTTATCCGCGTGAAAGTCGCGTAGCGCGGTGCGAGCGGCCGCGCACGATTGAGAATCTGCGCAGCGATTTCCGGGGATGACGAACCGCTGATCCGGACGATACCGATACCCCCGCGTCCTGGCGGCGTCGCGATCGCGACGATCGAATCGTCGGTGGCAAACACCGCTATTTCTGCGTGGAGATGATCACCGTTTTCATGAACGCATCGCCGATGCTCTCCGACGTCACGCCGGTATCCTCGGCGATCGCCAGGTGGACGATGCGGCGTTCGTAGGGGTTGAGCGGCCCCATCTCCTGCGGCAGACCCGACGACCTCGCCTTCTCGGCCATGTAGCGCGCTATCTGCTTCAGCTCGAGGTCCTTCTCCTTGCGGAAGCCGTTGCAATCGACGACCACGCGGTTGTCCTCGCCGAGTTGCCGCCGGAACGCGGTGGCGACCAGGTGCTGCAGCGCCTGGAGTCCTTCTCCGCCGCGGCGGACCAGCACGCCGCCGTCTTCTCCCTCGAGGTTGATTCGGGTCCCCTCAGGCGTCTCTTCCACGCTCGTCGTCAGCGCCATCCCCATCGCGGCGACGACGTTCTGCAGGAATGCGGTGATGTCGGTAGTCAGTGACATAGGCTCGTTCGAGCTCCTACGGCCGCTTTTCGGCGTCAGTCGTGCGGCCGGCGCCGACGTTCTTCAGTCGGCGCTCCGCGGGCGGGCGAACGGGTGATCCCGTAACCGGGCCGATCATCCAGGTCGTGAAATACTGCTGGCCGATCGCCCAGAGATTGCTCACGAACCAGTAGATCACCAGGCCGCTCGGCGCCCACAGGAAGAACACCGTGAACATCAGCGGCATGATCATCATCACGCGCTGCTGCGCGGGATCCGCGGTCGAAGGCGTGATCTTGGTCTGCCAGAACATGGTGATCGCCATGAGGACCGGGATCACGTAGTACGGGTCGGGCTGCGACAGATCGGTGATCCATCCGCCGAAGTAGGCGCCGCGCAGCTCGATCGACTGCGACAGCATTGAATAGAACGCCAGCAGCACCGGGAATTGCAGCAGCATCGGCACGCAGCCGCTCGCCGGGTTCACGCCCTTCTCGCGGTAGAGATTCATGATCTCCGTGTTCATCTTCTGCCGCGCCGGGTCGGTCGTCTTGAGTCCCGCGTAACGGTCCTGGATCGCCTTCATCTGCGGCTGGACCGCCTGCATCTTCCGCATCGACACCACGCTCTTGTGGCGGAGCGGGAAGATCGCAATATTGATCAGGATGGTGAGGATCACGATCGCCCACCCGTAGTTGCCGACGAAGCCGTAGATCCACTGCAGCGCGCCGAGCAGCGGCACCGCGAGGAAGCCGAATATCCCGAAGTTGATTGCGCGGACCAGCTCGGCGTCGACCGACCTCAGCAGATCGAACTGCTTCGGGCCGTAGAAGAAGCGAATGTTCTCGGGCGCCTTCTGAAAGGTGATGGTTTGCGAGAGCAGCATGCGTTGCGTCTCGTCCGGCCCCGCGATGGGAGTCGACCGAAACTCGACCCGGGCCTGCCCGGGATTCAAGGCCGCCGCGAGAAAATAGTGATCGTCGATCCCCGCGAATCGAAAGACCCCTTCATGCACAGGCTGTTCGACGAGATCGTCGCCGGCCACGCGCTCGACGTCGCCGTCGCGATGATAAATTCCCTGCGGCGGCTGCACGTAATTGCCGGTGAAAAAGCTCCCGCCACTGGCGCGGGCGCCGATGTCTCCGAGCCCCGGGCCCCACACCACCGACGGGTTGAGCGGCTGCCCGTTGCTCTCCACCGTCGCGGTGAATGTGACCAGGTAGTTGGAAGGGTCGAAGCGAAATTCCTTCCGCGCCCGCAGCGTCGCGGTCTGGAACTCGAAGACGAGCGTTCCCTCGGCCGTGCGCGCGTCAACACGGTTGGCCGCATCGCCGTTGACCTGATAGATCGCCGTGTTGAGCTGCTGGGTGAGCTGCGGGTCGTCCACGCGCAGCGAGAACGGCGTCAGTTGATCGGGGGGCAGCGCGGACGGGACGAGATCGAGCGGTTTGCCCTGGTCGCGGTATTCCTTCAATCGCCAATGGGTAATGCGGCCGCCTCGATTGGTGAGTGTCGCTTCAGTGGTGGCGGTGTCGACGACGATCTCGCGCTCCCCCGGCTCACCCACGACGACGGCCGCGGCAGGCACCTCAGGGACGGCTGACGGCGCGGCCGTAGCAGGCGGCGGAGCGGTCGGATTGTCCGTCGGTTGGGAAGGCGAGGGTGACGCCCCGCCTGGCTGCGTTTCCGGCGTCGCCGGAGGCGGCGGCACGAATAACGCCTGGTAACCGTAGAGGACGAGGAACGAAAGAAAAACTGCGATGAGGACGCGGCGTTCCATCAGGCCTACCGGGGAACCGGGTCAACGCCGTGACGGCCGAAGGGGTGGCACCGCGACAGCCGCCGGGCGCCCAGCCAGAGCCCCCGCCCCGCGCCGTGCAACTCGACGGCTTCCTTCGCGTAGTCCGCACACGAGGGGTAGTATCGACAGCAGCCCGTAAATAGTGGAGAAATAACGACCTTATATGCCCTGAGCAGAGCGAGGGCGAGGCGGACGTCGAAACCCCGACGGCTGGCGTGACTGCCGCCCACTCCGTTCGAGAGCGGCGTGGTAATCGGCTTCGAGACTGGCGAAGGGGGCATCGAGCATTTCCCGGCGCGGCACAATGACGATGTCGAGGCCGGCGGCCATCTTATAGCGCCTGAACACCTCGCGGGCGAGGCGCTTGGCGCGGTTGCGATCGACCGACGAGCCGATCTTGCGGGTCGCCGCCACTCCCAGCCGCGCCGCCGCGCCATCGTTGGGCAGCACGAAGACGGTCATGAATCGTCCGTGCGCCTTGGCTCCGGCGTGATAGATGCGCTCGAACTCTGGCCTGCGGCGGATCCGGTTATCCCTCGTCGGCAACGGTCAGCCGCTTGCGACCTTTGGCCCGGCGTCGTTTGAGGACAATTCGACCGTTCTTGGTCGACATCCTGACCCGGAAACCGTGCGTCTTCTTGCGGCGCCGGGTATTGGGCTGATAGGTGCGCTTGCCTTTCATGCTGAGCCTGCCGTCACTGAGTCTGTCGTCTCTGAACCTGTCGCGCGCGTGTCGCGCGGCGGAATTTTCAATAGTAGTCGTCGCCTGCGCGAGGTGTCAACGAGACAACCCCAAACCTCGACGCCCAATCCCGCGGAGGTCGGTCGGGTGATGGTGTTTGGGATTTGGGATTTCCAGTGTTACAGTCGCGGGCTTCCACAGGCGCGCGGAGACCCGGGAGGTCACCCTGCTTCGGTTTCTGCCCCAAGATTTCCACACCTGTGGAAAACACTGTGGAAAAGCAGGCTATCCACGACGGGGTGCCGCAGAAAACGTCGTTTCAGGCCACTTTTCGTGGGGCGAAAGTCAGCGATTGCCCGTGTTTATGGCACTTTTAGCGCGTCGTAATGCAATCCGCGCCTGAAAACGCGGCTTGGCGAGGCGAAGATCGGAATTTACAGGGTTTTTCCCGGCACACCGCCATGGACGCCAGCATCTGGGATCAGATTCTCTCCCGCGTCGAAACCAAGGTTAACCGCCACAGTTTCTACACCTGGTTCAAGCCGACGGCGTTCGTCGCGGATGGCGGCAACGCCATCACCGTCCGCGTGCCGAACCCGTTGTTCAAGGACTGGCTGACGAAGCATTACTCGGTCGTGCTGGCCGAGGCGCTCACAGAAGTTCGTCGGTCGGGGGCATCGCTCGTGTTTGTCGCCGAAGGCGCGGCCGCGGCGCCTCCCGAGCCGTCGCCTGCACCAGGTGACGAGCTCGATGCGCCGGTGGAGACGACATCGGTGGCGCCCGGCGGGTTGAACCTGCGGTACACCTTCGACACCTTCATCGTCGGACCGTCGAACCAGTTCGCGCATGCCGCGTGTCGGGCGGTCGCAGAAGCGCCGTCGCGTTCGTATAACCCTCTCTTCATCTACGGCGGCGTGGGGCTGGGTAAGACCCACCTGATGCACGCGATCGGTCAGTACCTGCTCGAGCACAATCGGGGATTGAAGCTGACCTACATCTCGTCCGAGCGATTCATGAACGAGATGATCAATGCACTGCGCTACGACCGCATCCTGGATTTCCGCGAACGGTATCGTTCGGTGGATGTGCTGCTCGTCGACGACATCCAGTTCGTCTCCGGCAAAGAAGGCACGCAAACCGAGTTTTTCCACACGTTTAATGCCCTCTACGACGCGCAAAAGCAGATCGTTCTGAGCAGCGATCACCCGCCGCACGAGATCCCGGCGCTCGAGGAACGCCTGCGATCGCGCTTCGAATGGGGACTGATCGCAGATATCCAGCCTCCGGACATCGAAACGCGTGTGGCAATTCTCAAGCGGAAAGCCGAAGCGGAAGCGGTGCCGCTGCCGGACGGCGTGGCGATGTACATCGCCGGTCGGATCAAGTCGAACATTCGCGAGCTCGAAGGATCGTTGATCCGCCTGATCGCCTACGCGTCGTTGACCGGACGTGAAATCTCGCTCGAGCTCACCCAGGAAATTCTGAAGAACGTCATCGACCAAGGGGACTCGAAGGCGGTGACGATTGAGACGATTCAACGTTTCGTCGCCGATCACTACCAGTTGAAAATCGCCGACTTGAAATCGCGCAACAACTCAAAATCAGTCGCGATGCCCCGCCAGATTGCGATGTACATGTGCAAGAACCTGACACATGCATCGCTGCCGGAGATCGGCAGAAGTTTTGGGGGAAAGCACCATTCGACCGTGATTCACTCCATCAAGAAGGTCGAAGAGCTTCGAAAAAGGGAGGCGGATTTCAACAGCCTCATCAGTAAATTTCTGGAATCGTTTCGCTGAATCCGAAGCCGTCCACAGGGGCGGTCAGAGGTCATCTGTGGGTAATTTCAGATCTCGAAAACCGCACAGGATCCACACGGTCCGCCGGGGTCCAACCCTCAAGTTTTTGCACATCGTAAATTATTGATAGTCAAGGATTAATAGTCCTAAATAAGGTTTTACGCAGCGCCTTATTTCTTTTATAATTCTTTATCTCTTCTTCTCCTCTCTAAAGAGGATCCGTTAACGGCAGGCCGCCGGCCGCTTGAGGTCACCACAAGCCTATGGAACTCGTCGTTCGCAAGACTGAGCTTCTGCGAGAACTGCAGCTTTTCCAGGGCATCGTGGAACGGAAGAACACCATCCCGATCCTGGCGAACGTCCTGATCGAAGCCAAGGGCGACGAAGTGCGGATGCTCGCGACCGACCTCGAGGTTGCGCTGCGCAGCCACTGCAAAGCATCTGTCGGCAAGAGCGGAACGCTCACGCTGCCGGCGAAGAAGCTGTACGAGATCATCAAGGCGCTGCCGGAGACCGACGTCCGGATTTCCGAGGACAAGAACGGTGTGAAGGTGGCGGCCGATCGGTTCGACTCGCGGATGCAGACGCTTCCACGCGAGGATTTTCCGACGCTTCCCGATGCCGGCGGAAAGACTCGCGCCACGCTGCCTCGCGACGCCCTGAAGCAGATGGTCGCGAAAACGCAGTTCGCGATCACCGGAGAAGACACCCGGTATTTCCTCAACGGCGCGAAGTTCGTGCTC
The DNA here is from genome assembly GCA_963750995.1 of uncultured Acidobacteriota bacterium. Lineage (GTDB taxonomy): Bacteria > Acidobacteriota > Vicinamibacteria > Vicinamibacterales > UBA2999 > CAVVST01. The sequence goes on from CAVVST010000004.1 coordinate 424,675, forward strand.
AAGCCCGACAGTCTGACGCTCGTCGCCACCGATGGCCACCGCCTGGCGCTGGTCGAGGTCAAGCACGCGGTCGGTGTCACCGAGGAAGCCGGCGTCATCCTGCCGAAGAAGACACTGCTCGAACTCGGCAAGTTGCTGATGGAAGGTGACGGAGACGTGCAGTTCGAGAGCGGCGAAAACCACCTGTTCTTCGACGTTGGTGGGCGGATGCTGATCTCGCGGATGATCGACGGACAGTTTCCCGCCTACGAACGCGTCATTCCGAAGGGCAACGACAAGTCGATCGAGTTCGAGCGCGATCGGCTCACCAATGCCGTGAAGCGCGTCGCGCTGTTGTCGAACGAGCGGTCGCGCGCGGTGAAGCTCGAAATCAATAAAGGAAAGGTCGAGGTCACTTCGAGCAGTTCTGAGTTCGGAGAGGCGCGGGAGGAACTGCCGGTCGATTACAGCGGCGGCGCCCTCACGATCTCGTTCAATGCTCAGTACGTGCTCGACTTCCTCAACGTTGTCGAAACCGAGTCGGTCGTGCTCTCACTCAAGGATGAAGTCAGCCAGGCCGTGATGAAGCCGGTCGGCGCGCAGGGCTACGACTACACCTACGTGATCATGCCGATGAGGATCTGACAACCGGGATGGGCGTGGAGAATACCGAACAACAGCAGCAACCGAACGACGACCGCGACAGCAGTGAAGCCGCGGCCGGCGCTCCGGTGCGCCCGAACGGCAATGGCGCCGCCGGCGCCGACGACTACGGCGCAGACAAGATCAAGGTTCTCGAGGGGCTTGAAGCCGTTCGCAAGCGTCCGGCCATGTACATCGGCTCGACGGGCGCGCCGGGGCTGCACCATCTCGTGTACGAGATCGTCGACAACTCGATCGACGAGGCGCTCGCCGGGTTCTGTGACCAGGTGAATGTCACCATCCACATCGACAACTCCATCACGGTCGTCGACAACGGTCGCGGCATCCCGGTCGATCTCCATACGAGCGGGAAGTCGGCCGCTGAAGTCGCGCTGACGGTGCTGCATGCGGGCGGGAAATTCGACAACGACAGCTACAAGGTCTCGGGAGGCCTTCACGGTGTCGGAGTGTCAGTGGTGAACGCGCTGTCCGAGCGACTCGACCTGGAGATCTGGCGCAACGGCCAGGTCTATCAGCAGGTCTACGAGCGGGGAGCGCCGCTCGGTGCCCTCGAGGTCACCGGCACCACGCAGCGCCGCGGCACAAAAATCACGTTCAAGCCCGACACACAGATTTTCGAAACCGTCGAGTACAGCTTCGACACCCTCGCGCAGCGGCTGCGCGAGCTCGCGTTCCTGAACGGCGGCATCGTTATCACCATCGACGACGAGCGCGACGGAAAGAACCACAAGTTCCAGTACCGACGGGGGCATCGTTTCCTTCGTCCAGCACCTGAACAAGAACAAGGCGGTCGTCAACGACAAGCCGACTTTCATGAAGGGCGACAAGGACGGCATCGATGCCGAAATCGCGCTGCAATGGAACGACGGCTACTCGGAGCTGGTTTTCTCGTTCGCGAACAACATCAACACGCACGAGGGAGGCACCCACCTATCGGGGTTCCGCTCCGCGCTGACACGCACGATCAATTCGTACGCCGCGAAGAACAACCTCGCGAAGGACCTGAAGGACGCCAGCATCAGCGGCGACGACATCCGCGAAGGCCTCACCGGCGTCATCAGCGTCAAGATCCCGCGCCCGCAGTTCGAAGGTCAGACGAAGACGAAACTGGGGAATACCGAAGTCAAGGGGATCGTCGAAGCGATCGTCAACGACAAGCTCGGCCAGTTCCTCGAAGAGAACCCGGTTGTCGCGAAGCGGATCATCGGCAAGGCCGTCGACGCCGCGCGGGCGCGCGAGGCGGCGCGCAAGGCGCGGGATCTCGTCAGGCGCAAGGGCGCGCTCGACGGCAGCAGCCTGCCAGGCAAACTGGCAGACTGCCAGGAGCGCGATCCCGCCCAGAGCGAGATCTACATCGTCGAGGGTGAATCAGCCGGCGGCTCGGCCAAGCAGGGCCGCGACCGGCGGTTTCAGGCCATCCTGCCGATCAAGGGCAAGATCCTGAATGTCGAAAAGGCACGCTTCGACAAGATGCTCGGCAGCGACGAGATCAAGACGATGATCGCGGCCCTCGGCTGCGGCATCGGCACCGAGGATTTCGACGCCGACAAGCTGCGCTACCACCGCGTGATCATCATGACGGACGCGGACGTGGACGGTTCGCACATCCGCACGCTGCTCCTGACGTTCTTTTACCGGCAGATGTCGCAGCTCATCGATCGCGGTCACGTCTACATCGCGCAGCCGCCGCTGTTCCGGGCGAAGCGCGGGCGGACCGAGACCTACATCAAGGACGAACGCGAGCTCGAGACCTTCCTGATCCGCAGGGCCGTCGAATCGCGCGTGGCGAAGCTGGCGGACGGCACCGAGATCTTCGGCGAGGCGCTCGAGCGATCGCTGCAGCACATCATGGGCTTCCGCAAGCTCCTTCAGCAGGTCACCCGGCGGGGCCATCCGCCCGACCTCGTCTCCACGTTTCTGCAGGCAGACGCGCGCGATAAGTCCTTCCTCGAGCAGCGGGACAAGCTCGACAAGATCGCCGCACGGATGACGACGCCGGTACGGACGGTGACGGTCAATCGCGACGACGAGCACAACGCCTTCGTCCTGGCCGTAGACGATCGCTCGCAGGGGTATCCGCGTTACAGCAGCATCGGCGTGGAGTTCATCGGATCCGGCGAATATCGTACGCTGCTGGCGGCGTACCAGGAGATTCGCGACATCACGTTCCCGGTGGTCGTCAAGGCTACGGCGGGGGTCGACGACGTTCCCGCGGAAGAGGCCGCTTCGGCCGACGACAGCAACATCGGCGGCGCGCCGCTGGATGACGCGACCAAGCTCGCCGCCGAGCCCAAGCCGGCGGGCGCAGGAGGGCGTGCGCGCAAGGAGCCGGATGCCACGCTCGAGAACGTCGACGCCTTCGTCGAGTTCTTCATCGCCGCCGGCAAGAAGGGCATCGCCGTCAACCGTTACAAGGGTCTCGGCGAAATGAACCCGGACACGCTGTGGACCACGACGATGGATCCGGAGAACCGCACGCTGCTCCAGGTGCGCGCCGAGGACCACGCTGAAGCCGATCAGATGTTCACCACGCTGATGGGCGACCAGGTCGAGCCGCGCAGGAAGTTCATCGAGGACAATGCCCTCGATGTCAGGAACCTCGACGTCTAATGAGTAATCCGGCAAGCCCCGCGCACAATCGAATACCGGTCAACATCGAAGACGAGATGAAGCGCTCGTACATGGATTACGCCATGAGCGTAATCATCGGGCGAGCGCTGCCGGACATCCGCGACGGCCTGAAGCCGGCACACCGGCGCGTGCTCTATGGGATGAAGGCTATGGGCCTCTCCGCCACGCGCGGCTACCGCAAGTGCGCGAAGATCGTCGGTGAGGTGATGGGGAACTATCACCCGCACGGCGACGCCTCGATCTACGACACGCTCGTCCGCATGGCGCAGGACTTCAACATGCGCTACGTGCTGACCGACGGCCAGGGAAACTTCGGGTCGATCGACGGCGACCCGCCGGCCGCGATGCGGTACACCGAAGCGCGGCTGGCCTCGCTGTCCGACGAGATGATGGCCGATCTCGACAAGGAGACGGTCGACTTCGTCCCGAACTACGACGAGACCACCGAGGAGCCGACCGTCCTGCCGGCGCCGTTCCCAAATCTCCTCGTCAACGGATCCACCGGCATCGCGGTCGGCATGGCGACCAACGTCCCGCCGCACAACATGCGCGAGGTGATCGACGCGTCCATCTGGGCGATCGAGAGCGCGCAGTCAGACGAGCCGCCGACGCTGCCCGAGAAACAGCGCAAGCTCCTGGAGTTGGTTCCCGGGCCGGACTTCCCCACCGGCGGCTACATCGTCGGCCGCCAGGGCATCCAGCAGGCGTATCTGACCGGCCGCGGCGCCGTCATCATGCGCGCGAAGGCCGAGATCGAGACCAACAAGAAGGGCGACCGGTCGTCGATCGTGATCGACGCGATTCCGTATCAGGTCAACAAGGCGCGGTTGATCGAGCGAATTGCCGACCTGGTGCGCGAGAAGACGATCGAAGGGATCTCCGACATTCGCGACGAGTCCGATCGCGACGGGATGCGGATCGTCATCGACCTGAAACGCGGCGAAGTCGGCGACGTCATCCTGAACAATCTCTACAAGCACACCGCCCTCCAGAGCAGCTTCGGAATCATCATGCTGGCCATCGTCGGTGGCCGCCCGAAGGTGCTGTCGCTGGTCGAGTTGATCGACAACTTCGTCGAGTTCCGCCGCGAGGTCGTCCGCCGCCGCACCGAGTTCGAGTTGCGGAAGGCGGAGGCACGCCGCCACATCCTCGAGGGCCTGAAGATCGCGATCGATCACCTCGACGCGGTGATCTCCCTGATCCGTGCGGCGAAAAACCCCGCCGAGGCGCGGGAAGGCCTGATGGCGCAGTTCAGCCTGAGCCAGCTTCAGGCCCAGGCCATCCTCGACATGCAACTCCAGCGGCTGACCGGCCTCGAGCGCCAGAAGATCCTCGATGAGCTGGCCGAGCTGCTCAAGCTGATCGAGCGGCTGCTGGCGATCCTCTCGAGCGAGAAACTGCTCATGCAGATCGTCGTCGACGAGCTGCGCGCGGTGCGCGACAAGCACGGGGATGATCGACGAACGCAAATACTGGCGGAGGAAGGCGAGTTCCGAATCGAGGACCTGATTGCCGAGGAAGACATGGCGATCACAGTCAGCAACACCGGGTACATCAAGCGCACCGCCATCACGAACTACCGGAATCAGCGGCGCGGCGGCAAGGGCCGGATCGGCATGCGCACGCGCGAAGAGGATTTCGTCAGCCACTTGTTCGTCGCGTCGACGCACGCCTACATCATGATTTTCTCGGACCGCGGCCGGGCCTACTGGCTGAAGGTGCACGAGATACCCGACGTCGGTCCAGACGGCCGTGGCAAGGCGATCGCCAACCTGGTGTCGATGGAGGAGGGCGAACGGATCGCCGCGCTCCTGACGGTGAAGGAGTTCGAGGACGACAAGTTCGTCGTCATGGGCACGCGGCGCGGCGTCGTCAAGAAGACGGAGCTGAGCGCGTTCAGCAATCCCCGCGCCGGCGGCATCATCGCAATGGGCGTCGAGGAGGGCGACTCCGTGATTGACGCCCAGGTGTCCGACGGCACGGGCGAAGTCTTCATCGGCACGTGCGACGGTATGTCGATCCGCTTCGCCGAAACCGACGTCAGGCCGATGGGCCGATCGGCGTACGGGGTGCGCGGCATCTCGCTGCGCGACAACGACGAAGTAGTGGCGATGGAAGTTCTCAGCCCGGGTGGCACGATGCTGACGGTCACCGAGCGCGGTTACGGAAAGCGGACCGAGCTCGACGAGTACCGCGTCCAGTCGCGCGGCGGCATCGGCATCATCAACATCCAGACCAGCGATCGCAATGGCAAGGTCGTTGGCATCACGCATGTGACCGACGACGACGAGCTGATGCTGATCACGCAGCAGGGCAAGATCCTGCGCATGGCGTCGAAGGACATCAGGACGATCGGCCGCGCCACTCAGGGCGTCCGGCTCATCGACATCGAAGGCGATGACCGCGCCGTGTCGATCGCGCGCCTGGCCGAAAGGGACGACGACCCCGAGAGGAATGGCGAAGAGTCGTAGCGTCGCGACGCTCACGGCTCTTCTGATCCTCGCCGTCGCCGCCTGCGCCTGGCCCTCTCCCGACCGCCAGCTCCTCCTCGACTTCTTCCAGGCCTGCCGCGCGTACGACACGACCGTGCTGGCGCGCCTCGCCACAGCGTCGTGTAACCCCCGCACCGACGGCGTGGTTCAGGATTTCGACATCGTCAGGGCGGAAGAGGTCGGCGGGCAAGGCCTCGCCCGCGCCAGGGAAGTCACGCTGAATGCCCGCGTGCGGCCGCTCGGCGGGTCGCCGGCCCCGGAGACTCTCACGGTCAGGCTGGAACAGGTCAATGGTCGCTGGATGGTGGCCGCGGTTACGCGACTTCCAGCTTCGCGAACTTCGCCCGCAGCGTCTTCTGCCCCACCGAACTGAATCGCACGACGAGCTTGGTGTCGTCGTCGAGTGGCTCGATGCTGAGCACCGTCCCCTCGCCGAACTTTGGATGGCGTACCCGGACACCGGGGCGGAGCCCCGCCGTCACAGACTGGTCCTCGTTCTCGTAGGCGTAGGCGGGCTGTTCCTCGCGCACGCGCCGCCCTCCCCTGCCATAAGGGTTGGCCCGGAACTGGGAGAACGACGACTGGTACGGCGAGACGAACGTGGTGGGGATTTCCTCGATCAGTTCGCGGGGAATTTCGTCAATGAAGCGCGACGGCTCGCTGGACTGGTAGTCCCCGAACACCCGCCGGCGCGCGGCTGACGTGAGCACCAGGCGCCGTTGTGCCCGTGTAATCCCGACGTAGCAGAGGCGCCGCTCCTCTTCCAGTTCGGCCTGGTCATCGCTCGACCGGGAGTGTGGGAACAGCCCCTCTTCGAGCCCGGCCATGATGACGATTGGAAACTCCAGTCCCTTCGCGCTGTGCATGGTCATCATGAGGACCCGTGCACTGCGCGAGCCGGCTTCCTCGTCCGCGTCCGACAGAAGGGACAGCTGGTCGACGAATCCCGCGAGCGACGGCTCGGGATTCCGCGATTCATATTCGCGGGCCGCAGATACGAGCTCCATGAGGTTCTCGATCCGGCTTTCTGCTTCTTCGGTGCGTTCCTCGCGCAGATCCTGCAGGTACCCGCTCTGGTCGATCACCTTCCCGAGCGCGATCGACACGGTCTCGCGGGGTGCCATCGCCGCCATCCCGACGATCAGATCCCGAAACGCCGCCAGCGACGCCGTGGCGCGCGGTGCCAGCATCCTGTGCTCGACGGCGTGAATCAGCCTGGCCCATAACGAGTTTGCCGTGACCACGGGCTGAAGGCCGGCCAGCAGCGACGGCGAACCGGTGTCGGCGACTTCCCCGAGATCAACCGCATCCAGGGACTCGAGCACGCCCTTGCCGATGCCGCGCGCCGGCACGTTGATGACGCGACGCAGGCTTACGCTGTCGTGCGGGTTCAACACGAGCTTGAGGTAGGCGAGGATGTCCTTGATTTCCTTGCGTTCGTAAAACCGAACGCCGCCGATGATCTTGTAGTCGGTTCCGGATCGGCGGAGGGCGTCTTCAAGCGTTCGGGACTGCGCGTTGGTGCGGTACAGAATGGCGACCGTGTTCTCCACCTCGTCGTGCAGCGCGTCGCGGCACCGCCGGGCGATGAATTCCGCCTCGTCGAGATCGTCGCCGGCCCTGTAGGTACAGGACCTTCGCCCCGCCGGAGCGGTCCGTGTAGAGGCGCTTCTCCTTGCGATTGCGGTTCTGGGCAATCACCGCCGATGCGGCGTCGAGAATCACCTGCGTCGAACGGTAGTTGCGCTCGAGCCGGACGATCTTTGCTTCGGGGAAATCGTGCTCGAAGTCGAGGATGTTGCGCAGATCGGCGCCGCGCCATTTGTAAATCGACTGGTCCGGGTCGCCGACGACGCACAGGTTGCGGTGGCGCGAGGCGAGGCGCTGAATCAACAGGTACTGCGGACGGTTCGTGTCCTGGTATTCATCGACCATCAGAAAACGGAACTTCTCGCTGTACTTGTCGCGCACGTGTTCGGACTGTTCGAATAGCTCGACAGTTTTCAGCAGCAGGTCGTCGAAGTCGAGCGCGTTCGCATCGCTGAGCGCTTTCAGGTACATGCCGTAGAGCGTGCCGATCTGCTGATCGCGCGGGTTCCACGTGGCATTCGCGGAAAAAACTTCCGGTCCTTCCATGCGGTTCTTCGCGTGGCTGATGCGTGACAGCGCCAGCCGCGGCTGTACGCTCGCGTCTTCGACGCCCAGCTGCCGCATCGCCTGCTTGATGACAGTCAGCTGGTCGGTGGAATCGTAAATGACGAAATCGCGCGAGAGGCCGATGTGTGGTGCTTCGCGGCGCAGGAGCCGCGCGCACAGCGCATGGAACGTCGAGATCCACATCTGCCGGCAATCGGTGCCCAGCAGCGTCTCGACCCGCGTGCGCATCTCTTCGGCCGCCTTGTTGGTGAAGGTGACCGCCAGAATGCGGTCGGGGGGACAGATGCTGCCGCTGACGAGATGAGCGATGCGATGCGCGATGACACGCGTTTTGCCGGATCCCGCGCCGGCCAGAATCAGGAGTGCGCCGTCAGTCTGAAGAACTGCTTCCTGTTGTTCGGGATTCAGGGAGGAGAGGAGATCCACTCCCCCCTATTCTACCGTCACGCTCTTTGCCAGGTTCCGCGGCTGATCGACGTCGCAGCCGCGGCGAACCGCGATGTGATACGCGAGCAACTGCAGCGGGATCGTCATCACGATCGGCGTGAGCAGCGCGGTCGTCGCCGGCATCGGCAGGTTGACGTCGTTCGCACCAAGGACGGGCGTCATGCGACTGTCGCCTTCCGTCGTGATGGCGATGACCGACCCACCTCGCGCCTTCGCTTCCTGCATGTTGCCGATCATCTTCTCGAAGACATGATCGTTCGGCGCGATCGCCACGACCGGCATCTTTTCGTCGATGAGCGCAATCGGACCGTGCTTCATCTCGCCCGCCGGATATCCTTCCGCGTGGATGTAGGAGATTTCCTTCAGCTTGAGCGCGCCCTCGAGCGCAATCGGGTAGTTGATGCCGCGGCCGAGAAAGAGGAAGTCGGTGTGATTGTAGAAGCGCTCGGCGACCTTTTTCGTCGCCGCCGACGCCTTGATGGCCTGCTCGATGATCTGCGGGATCTGCAACAGTTCTTCGATGTGGCGGCGGATCTCGGCCTCAGAGAGCGTTCCGCGCGCCTGCGCGAGATAGAGCGCGAGCAGGTGCAGCGCCACGAGTTGCGATGTAAACGCCTTGGTTGACGCCACGCCAATCTCCGGGCCGGCGTGCGTGTAGACGGTGCCGTCAGCCTCGCGAGTCGCCATGCTGCCAACGACGTTGCAGATCGCGATGCTGCTTGCACCCTTCCGGCGCGCCTCGCGGAGCGCCGCCAGCGTGTCGGCCGTCTCGCCGGACTGCGTGATGACGATGGCGAGCTCCTTCTTCGCCACGATCGGGTTCCGGTACCGGTATTCCGAACCGTAATCGACTTCGACCGGCACCTGGGCCAGCGCCTCGATCAGGTATTTACCGACCAGACCTGCGTGCCACGAGGTGCCGCACGCAATGACGGTGACCTTCTCGAGCTCGCGGAAGGTCTCGTCGGCGATGTGCAGATCCTCGAGGAAGATGCGTCCTCGATCGAGCGAGACACGGCCGAGGATCGTTTCGCGGGCGGCGGAGGGCTGCTCATAGATTTCCTTGAGCATGAAGTGCTTGTGGCCGCCCTTCTCCGCCGCAATCGGATCCCACATCACGCGCTGCGTCGTCTTGGAGACGGCGCGGCCGCTGTAGTCGGTGAACTGGACGCCGGACCGCGTGATCACCGCCATTTCCTCGTCGCCGAGGAACACGACGTCGCGCGTGTGGCTGAGAATCGCCGGAATATCCGAGGCAACGAAGAATTCATCGTTACCAAGACCGATCACGATCGGCGGGCCGTTGCGGACGGCGACGATCTTTTCGGGATCATCGACCGACACCAAGACGAGCGCGAACATCCCGCGCATGAACGTCAGCGCGCGGCGCACGGCGTTCTCGAGGCCGTCGCCGTGCATCTCGCGTTCGACCAGATGGGCGACGATCTCGGTGTCGGTTTCGGTCTTGAACTCGTGCCCCTGCGCCTGGAGCTCGTGCTTCAGGTCGAGGTAGTTCTCGATGATGCCGTTGTGGACGACCACAATCCGGCCGGTACAGTCGCGGTGCGGATGCGCGTTTTCCTCGGTGGGACGTCCATGCGTCGCCCACCGCGTGTGGCCGACGCCGTAGAGCCCGTCTACCGGCTGGGTGCGGATGGTGTTCTCGAGGTTGACCAGCTTTCCAGCGGATCGCCGCAGCGCAATGCCTTCGGGGCTGACCAGCGCCACGCCGGCCGAGTCGTAGCCGCGATACTCCATCCGCCGTAAGCCGTCCAGTAACACCGGAACGACCGGCTTCGAGCCAATATAGCCAATGATTCCGCACATGGTTGCTTCCTCGCTGCTGCGCTGCTGTCCCGGTCTTACGTCTTCGGGGTCTCGGCCTTCCGTCGCTCGACCCACCCCTCAACGTTCGATTGCCGGCCCCGCCCAATGCCGAGCGCGCCGGCCGGAACGTCCTCGGTAATCGAGGATCCGGCGCCGACGTAGGCGCCCTTCCCGACGCGTACCGGCGCGATCAGTTGCGTGTCGCTGCCGATGAAGGCTCCGTCTTCGATGACCGTTTCATGCTTCTTCTGACCGTCGTAGTTGCAGGTGATGGTCCCGGCCCCGACATTGACGTGGGCGCCGACGGTCGCATCGCCCAGATATGTCAGGTGGTTGACCTTCGACCCCTGCCCCAGCGTGGTTTTTTTGAGTTCCACGAAATTACCGACCTTGGCTGCCGGGCCGACGTCGCTGGCCGGCCGCAGGTGGGCAAAGGGCCCAATCGTCGCCTCATCTGCAACGCGCGCACCAACGAGCACGCAGAAGTTGTTGACGGTAACCTTATCGGCCAGTTCCGAATCCTTGATGCGCACGTACCCGTGGATTTCGCAGGCTGACCCGATCTTGGAGTGTCCCTCGATGACCACACCAGGATGAATGACTGTATCGGGACCCACCTCGACGCCCGGGTCGATATAGGTGTTGGCGGGATCGACGATGGTGACTCCCGCGGCCATCAGTTCCTCGTTCTTGTTCTGTCTCATAATTGCGCTCAATTCGGCGAGTTCGCTCCGGGTATTGATCCCTCGAATCTCGTTTGGGTCCTCAACCATGACGGTTTCCACCGGCAGCTTGCGCCGGCGATACAAGGCAACCAGGTCGGTCAGGTAGTACTCGCCTTGGGCGTTCGTGGCGGCGATGTCTCGCAGCTGGTCGAACAGCGGCGCGAGGTCGAACGCATAGATTCCGCTGTTGATTTCCCGCACTCGACGCTGCGCCGGCGAGGCGTCACGCTCCTCGACGATTCGGGCGATGCGACCTGCAACCCGGATGACACGGCCGTAACCGTAAGGGCGTTCGACCGTAGCAGTAACCACCGTGGCAGCGGCATTTGCGCCTCGATGAACTTCCAGGAGACGTCGCAGAGTCGCCGGCTTGAGCAGGGGCACGTCTCCCGACAGCAACACGACGGTTCCTGCCCGTCCGGCCAGCATGGGCTCGGCTTGCTGCAACGCATGCGCGGTCCCGAGTTGCGGAGCCTGCAGGGCGAATTTCATCCCTTCCCGCCCCTCCAGGAACGCCTGTACGACCTCCGCCTGGTGTCCGACGATGACCGTGATAGAGGCGGGAGACAGCGTTCCGGCCGTTCGGACGACCTGTTCGATCATCGGGCGTCCCGCGACCGGGTGCAGCACCTTGGGCAGGGCCGACTTCATCCGGGTTCCCTGCCCGGCGGCGAGGACGACGACGTAAATATCGGACATGAATCGTGCGATCAGACGTCGGCTTTCTTGAGCCGTTCTACGATCGCATAGACGTCTTTGGCCGAACGACCATATTTACGGGCGACTGCGGCAATGGAAGCACGTCGCCCGGGCATTTCAGCGGTCATTCGACAGAAGTCGTTATAAATCAAATCGTCTGAGGCGGTTGAGCTCATCGAATTAGCCGCTGGCTTGGGTCCGATGACGATCGTGAACTCCCCCTTCTCAATAGGCATTTGACCAATTTCACGAGATTCACTCAATCGGATGAATTCTTGGTGCCGTTTGGTCACCTCGCGCGCGACCATAATTGGTCGATCGACAAAATATTGCCGGAGCTCTAAGAGCGTTTGGCCGATCCGATGGGGCGTCTCGAAAAAAGTCAGGGTATCTGGGACAGTCTGGAGTCTCTCCAGCCACGGCTTTCTGTCTTTTGACCGAACCGGAGCGAACCCGAAGATCGTCAAGGGATCTAAAGGAAACCCCGACGCGACGGCGGCCGCCAGTGGGGCGCTTGCGCCGGGAATCGGATCGACCGGAAATCCCTTCATCCAGCAGGCCTGGACCAGCTCGGCCCCGGGGTCGGAGATGCCCGGCGTTCCGGCATCACTGACCAGGGCAACCTTCTCGCCTCGCTCCAGCCGGGCCAGCACTTGAGGCACGCGGGTTCGGGTGTTGTGCTCATGAAAGCTCAGGGTCGGCGTGGGAATCGAATAGTGCGCGAGCAGTTTCGACGTGCGCCGGGTGTCTTCGGCGGCGATCACGTCGGCCTCCCGCAGCACGCGCAGCGCCCGAAGGGTGATGTCCTCCAGATTGCCGATGGGCGTTGCGACGACGAACAACGTACCGGGCATCGGGCGGAAAGTTATTGTACCATCCGGAGATGCGCGCTCACGTATCGGAGGTAGAGAGCGCCAGCCATGATCAGGCATGCACCCATCGGAGCCATTCCCGCATTTTGTCGACGATTACCTCGCCTATCTCTATGAGGTGCTCCCCAGCCAGGCGAGCCTGGACGGGGTTCACCTGCACGACGACCTCCTCGAGGATTTCGGCCGTCCGGCCATAGAGGCGCACACCCGCGCGCTCGCCGGCTTCGGCCGCCGCCTTCAGCAGATCGACCCGGCGCTCCTGCCACGCACGGAGAAAGTCGAGCGTGCCATCGTGGCGTCGAACGTCGACGCCCGGCTGCACGAGCTCGAAACCGTCCGGACCTGGGAACGCAACCCCCAGGTGTACGCCGATGCCCTGGGGACGAGCCTCGCCAGCCAGGCGCTGTTCTCCTACGCGCCGGAGGCGGAGCGCGCGCGACGGATTGTTTCGAAGCTGCGCCAGGCGCCTCGCCTCGTCCAGGCGGCGCGCGACAACATCCGCGAGTGCCCAGGTATCTTCGTCAAGATCGGCCTCGAGACCTGGCGCGGGGTCCTGAAGTTCATCGAGACCGATCTTCCGCGGGCCTTGTCCTCGCTCGACGACCTGCACATCCTCGGAGACCTGGCGGACACCTCGACGGAAGCGGCGCACGCGATTGCCGGCTACGTCGATTACCTCGAAAACGATCTGGCGCAGCGGGCAAAGGCGTCGTTCCGCCTGGGGCGGGACAACTTCGAGCAGAAGCTGAAGCTCGAAGAGGGCATCACCCTCAGCGCCGATCGACTGCTGACGATCGCACTGCGCGAGCTGCACGAGGTGCAGGAGGAATTCCGGGTTGTCGCCGGCCGCCTGAATGGGGGCGATCCGATGGCGGCGTGGCGAGCCGCCAAGGAGGAGCATCCCGATCCAGGAACGCTCGTCGCCGCCGCCCAGCAGCAGGTGAAGGAGCTCGAGGAGTTTCTTCAGCGGCAGTCGGTCGTGACGCTGCCCGACGCCGAACCGGTCGTGGTCGCGCCGTCGCCCGAGTTTTACCGCTGGGCGTTTGCCAGCATGTGGACACCGGGCCCGTTCGAGAGCAAGCCCAGCCGCGCGTATTACTACCTGACCGACGTCGATCGCGGATGGCCGCCCGAGCGTCAGAAGGAGCACATGCGCGACTTCAACCTGCCGACGCTGTGGAACATTTCGATTCACGAGGTCTATCCCGGCCATTTCCTCCATTTCCAGCACCTGCGGCAGGTCGAGTCGAAAGTCCGCAAGTCAACCCTGCTCGCGCCGGCGTCGTTCGTGGAAGGCTGGGCGCACTACTGCGAGCACATGATGATGGAAGCCGGCTTCCGCCGCGGCGACACCAAGCTCAAGCTCGGCCAGCTTGCCGAGGCGCTCGTGCGGCTGGCTCGTTTCGTGGTCGCCATCCGCCTTCACTGCGAGGATCTGTCGGTCGAGCAGGGCATGCGCTTCTTCCGGGACGAAGCGTTTCTCGAGGAAGCGACCGCGCGCCGTGAAGCGGAACGCGGCACCTTCGATCCGACCTACCTCGTGTACTCCGTCGGCAAGCTTATGCTGCTGAAGCTGCGGCGCGACTACAAGGAATCGCAGGAAGGGAAGTTCTCGATGCGTGCGTTCCACGACGCCGTGCTCGCGCAGGGCAACGCACCCTTCTGGGCCCATCGCCAGCTGCTGCTGGACGAAAGTTCCGACGCGGTGCTGGAGTAAGGGATGCCGCTGTATGAGTACGAATGCGACGCGTGCGGCCAGCGGTTCGAGCTGATTCGCAAGTTTTCCGATCCGCCCGTGGATGTGTGCACGCTGTGCGGGAAAGGGCCCATCACCCGCCTGTTTTCGTCACCGGCGATCCAATTCAAGGGGTCCGGTTTCTACATCACGGATTACGCAAAAAAAGGGGAAGGGAGTAAGGGGGAAGGCGCCAAGGGGGAAGGGAGCAAGAGCGACGCGAGCAAAGCCGGTGCGAAATCCGAGTCGACGAAGTCCGACGGCGCGTCGACGGATTTCCTGACGAAGAGTGATTCGAAGAGCGACTCGACGGCCAAGCCCGAGTCGTCCACGCCCGCGACACCCGCCAAGAGCAGCGGTTCCGCGAAGGACTAGGTTCCTATCCCGATCTTCAGTTCGAGCGTTTCGAGGTAGCGTCGAAAAGGCTCGGCCAGCTCGGGCCGCCTGAGCGCGAAGTACACCAGCGCCTTGAGGAAGCCGAGTTTGTTGCCGGTGTCGTGGCGCACGCCGTCAATCTCGCACACATAGACCGGCCGCTTCTGCAGCAGGCTGCGCAGCCCGTTGGTCAGCTGGATTTCCCCGGTGCGATCGCTCACCGTGGCGGCGAGTGCGCCGAAGATATCGGGCGTGAGAATGTAGCGGCCGATGATCGCCAGGTTGGAGGGCGCATCTTCGCGCTTCGGCTTCTCGACGAGATCCTTCACCCGAAAAACGCCAGGGCCGAGCGACTCGCTCTCGTCCACCGCCACGATGCCATAGCTCGAGACATCTTCGGGCGCGACGCGCTCCACCGCCAGCACTGGTCCCTGCAGGCGCTCGTAGACGTTGATCATCTGCTTCAACGCCGGCGGGTTGGCATCGATGACGTCGTCGCCGAGGATCACCGCGAACGGTTCGTCGCCGACCAGGTTCTTGGTGACGAGAACGGCGTGCCCGAGCCCGAGTGGCTCCCCCTGGCGGACGTACGCGACGTTGATCGGGGCCGTGATCTTGCGAATCTCTTCCAGTTGCGCCGTCTTGCCGCGCTGCTCGAGGTAGCTCTCGAGTTCCACCGCGACGTCGAAGTGGTCCTCGATTGCGTTTTTCCCTCGACCGGTCACGATAATGATGTTCGGCACCCCCGACTGCACGGCCTCTTCGACCCCGTACTGGATGACGGGCTTGTCCACGAGCACCAGCATTTCCTTGGGTTGCGCCTTCGTGGCTGGAAGGAAGCGGGTCCCGAGGCCCGCTGCAGGAAACACGGCCTTGCGGATCGTCGTGCTCATCGCCTGTCATCGTACCTCAGGAGCGCTGATATAGGATCGAGCTCCATGGTCGATCCCGCGCTCCTTCGCGACAACATCGAGACGCTGCGCACTGCCCTGATGCAGCGCGGTGCCGATCTGCGCACTGAGCTCGAAGAGCTGGCGTCGCTCGAAGCGGAACGGCGCCGCTTGTTGCCGGAGCTCGAGGGATTGAAGCGGCAGCAGAACGCCGCCGGCGAGGAAGCGGCGCGGGCGAAGCGTGAAGGACGCGAGATCACGCCGATCCAGGAAGCGAGCCGGGCGCGCGCGCAGCGCATCAAGCAGATGGACGTCGAGCTCGAATCGATCGACGAACGCCGCAACCGCGGGCTGCTGACGATTCCGAATGTGCCGCACAGCAGTGTGCCGGTGGGGAAGTCTGCGGCGGACAACGTCGAGGTGCGCCGGCACGGCGAGCCCAAGACGTTCGAGTTTCCGGCGCAGGCACACTGGGACCTCGGGCCGGCACTCGGCATCATCGACTTCGAGCGCGGTACGAAGATCGCCGGCGCCCGGTTCACCGTGCTCGTTGCCGCCGGCGCGCGCCTTGCCCGCGCCCTGATCAACTTCATGCTCGACCTTCACACCCGCGAGCACGGCTATACCGAGGTCGAGCCGCCGTTCATGGCCAACACGGCGTCGCTGACAGGAACGGGAAACCTGCCGAAGTTCGAGGCCGACCTGTTCAAGATTGGCGGCGATTGGGATCTCTACCTGGTGCCGACCGCGGAAGTGCCGCTGACGAACATGCATCGCGGCGAAATTCTCGATGGCAAGACGCTGCCGATCCGCTACACGGCCTATACGCCGTGCTTTCGCAGCGAGGCCGGGTCCTACGGCGCCGACGTGCGCGGTCTCATCCGCCAGCACCAGTTCGACAAGGTTGAACTGATGTCGTTCACGACGCCGGATCAGTCGTACCAGGAGCTCGAGCGGTTGACCGGGAACGCCGAGTCAGTGCTCAAGCGGCTGGAACTGCCGTTCCGGACGGTGCTGCTGAGCACGGGCGATATGGGGTTCGCGTCGGCGAAAACCTACGACATTGAAGTGTGGCTGCCGAGCCAGAACACGTACCGCGAGATCTCATCCTGCAGCAACACGGAGGCATTCCAGGCCCGTCGGGCCAACATCAAGTTCCGGCCCGGCGGGGCGGGGAAGCCGGAGTTTGCACACACGCTCAACGGCTCGGGACTTGCCGTCGGCCGGACGTTGATTGCCATCCTGGAGAACTACCAGCAGCAGGACGGCTCGGTCGTCATCCCTGACGCGCTCCGCCCGTTTATGGGCGGCCAGGACGTGATCAGAAAGAGCTAACGTCCCTTCGACAACAGCGAATCGAGCGAGATTACGTTCCAGGATCGCGCCGCCAGCAGCAGGAAGAACGCGATCGCGTATGTCAGCTGGAGCCAGGCAAGCTGAAAGTCGCCAAGGAACATGGTGCCGAACGTCAGGCTCGTCATCATCAGCCCGCCGATCACCAGGGCGTAGCGCGTGCCGAGTCCAAGGATGATCATGACGCCGAGGACCGTCTCGATCAGGGGAAGGGTGTGCGCGAACGGATTGATGAGGGCCGGGCCAATCCAGGTCATCGCGAACTGCTTGATCATGCCATTGGCGAAATTGTCGAGACCGAGCACGAAGATCCGGGCGACGCCGCGAAAGCAGATATTGACGCCGAATGTGAGCCTGAAAATCGCGTAGGCGAGCGCGACATCGGATTGCCAGCTCACTGCCGGCTGCGGCTGCCAGTCCACGCGCGTCTGAGTTCCGGGCATCGTGGCCATTGAGACTCCTTAGAATGAGCTAGCGGCTTATACGCCGGAACGACGCAGCCCGTCAACAAACGGGTAGACTGAAATGAGCGGAGAGGTGGCCGAGTGGTTGATGGCGGCGGTCTTGAAAACCGCTGTACCCGAAAGGGTATCGGGGGTTCGAATCCCTCCCTCTCCGCCAATCCTTCCGTGTAAGTTCCTAGGACGCCGGTGACGAGCTCGCTCTCATCTTGGCGACTAGCCGTTCGTACGGGGTCTGCCCATCCAGCGCTCCGTGTGGCCGGTGGTAATTGTAGTAGTCCTGCCACTCGCGCAGCTTCTCGTTGAACAGGTGAATATCGTCGGTGACGCCGTCCTTATCGAGGAGCTGGTAGAACTCCTGATCGTCGATCCGGTGCGACCGTTCGACTTTGCCGTTCAGGTGCGGTGTCCGCGGCCGGATGTACGCGTGCTGAATGCCCAAGGCATCCAAGTGCCCGTGAAACCGTGACTGAAACTCGGCGCCCCTTTCCGTCTGGACGACCCGGACCCGAACTGGGAGCCGGCGCAAGACGTCGTCGATGAAGCGGATGGCCGTGCCCTGGTTGCAGGTGTCGTAGACCTTCAGCACCCGAAGACGGGCGCAGTCATCGATCGCCGTGAACTGATAGAAGCGCTTCGGCGAGCCCGGGATGCGCTCGAGGAACTTCACATCCAGTTGGAGCCGGAAGCCAGGCTGCGCCTTCTCGTAGCGCTGCCAGCGCTTCGCGTGCGCACGATGCTTCTGGTTCGCCGGTAGCCGGTTCATCCCGTGTCGCAGCAGGATGCGGTGCACGGACGACACCGCCAGCGACTGCTGGTGAAATCGGCGAAGGTAGTCCGCGATCTTGCCGGGGCCAAAGTGGTAGTGCTGCCGCAGATACAGAATCTTGCTGACGACCTCGCGCGGCGTGGCCGTGGGCGACCGACTCGGTCGGCTCCGGTCCCACAAGCCGGCCTCACCCTGCGCGTCGAACGGTCGTTTCCACCGGTAGTAGGCTTGGCGCGAGATCCCGAAACGCCGGCATGTGGGCGCCGATGTTTCGCGGACTGGAAGCCGCTTCCCGGCTCACTCGGACCCGCCACGCCCACAACCGCACTTGCTCTGACTTGTTCATCGCCGCTCCTCTCTAGGGTCTGTGCCTGAAGAGAGAGAGCGAGATCTGTTACGGGTGTCCAGGGATTTCACACTCACGCCTGCCAACGCGTGCGTGAGCTAGGGTTGGCAGGCCAGCCGAAGGTTGTCCGCCGTATCTTCAGCGAAGGCGGACCTGGTTGTTCTCAAAACGGCCAGTGGAAGCCGACGGAGTCGCCGTAGCGCTCGCCGTCGCTGAACCCCTGCTCGTATCCCGAGCGAAACCCCTCGCGATAGACGTTCGCATATGCGGCGCGCGAGCCGTAGCGTGAGTCGTAGTTCCGATCCGCCGATCGATACCACGCATGACGCGTGGGATTCCGGTCACGATCGTCCTGGCCGTCGTCCAATCCCTTTTCGTACCCGTCGGCATACCCGTTGTCGAATGCCGGGTTATTGACCTGCGAGCCGGGACGATTCCCGTAGGGATCCCGATTCCCGTACGGATCCCTGTTCGCGTAGGGATCGCGCTGACCACCCTGGTTGCGAGGAACCGCGGTGCCGGGCGCCGATCGAACTTGTGCCCGGTCCCAGCCGCGTTGACGGCACCATTCCCATCCGTGGACAGGATGTCCTGCGCCGCTGCGACAGAAAGCCGGCCCGCCGCCATTGTCGCGATTTGACTTGTTCCCGCGCCCCTGCGCCGCCAGGTCACCTGACGCCCAGAGCAGCATCGCCGCAGACAGTAAGAACGGCCAACGGAACCCGGTCATGGAGCCTCCTCGGGAAATTTCCATGGCGATGAAGGCTCCACGGGGCGTGCCATCCCGGAATCCGCCAAAAATCAGTGAATTTGGCTGTGTCTGGCGGCGCGTATGTCCGCTGCTGAGGACGCGACCTAGAGCTTGAAGAGGTCGTCGAACGCCTTCCGTGCGTCATCCACGCGCGGAGTTGTCGTCTCGCGTTCGACCGTGGTGCGGGGCGAGTAGAACGTACACGCGTTGACGGTGTTCTTCGGCGTGACCCGAGCGGGGATGGTTTGCATGCACTCGAACCGGCTGCCGGGGTCGAACGAGCCGCACTGCGAACAGGTATGCAGCTCGGTGCCGCAGCGCGGACAGCGGCTGTTGAACCCGACCTCAGCTTCGATGACGGCTCCGCACTGCGCGCACCTGACCACTTCACGGAACCCCGGCATGTTGATGTTGCGCGGGCCATCCTGTGAAATTCTGCGCGCGCCGGCCGGTGCGCCCGGCTCAGGGGCGGGACGCGGCGCCTTCGCGGCCGGTTGTCGATCGCGATCGTCGTCGTGGTAGCCGCGTTGACGGTATTTGCGGTCGCTCATGATTGGCGGTATTGCGGTCGATCGCCTGCTGTATTGCAGTCGCTCGTACAGGTGTTGCGACGCGCAGTCGAGATTCTAGTCGACGGCAGAGCCGGATGAAACTAGCGTGGATGACGAGCGCGTTTTGTTGCGTAGAATCTTCAATTTTGCTGGGGATTATGCGGCGTGTCGTGGCTTGATCCTTTTTTCACAACGTGGTACAAGTGAAATCGTTACCACGGGTGTGCCGCTCGACTCTGGCCCCTCCTGGCGTGTAATTTGATCTAAGCGCCGGCCCCGCAGGCGCACGACCGTCAGTATCCGATGCCGCAGATCTTCAATCGTAGCGCCAACACGCTCGCGAAAGTCAGTATTGCCGGCGTACTTCTCCTGGCAGGCGGCACCATCGGGCTCATCATGGTCCTCGGGCGTTCGTCGTATGTGACGCGCGCCGGCGAGTTCATCGAACAGCCCCTCCAGTTCAGCCACGCGCATCACGTCGGCGACGACGGCATCGATTGCCGCTACTGTCACACGTCGGTGGAGACGTCGTCGTTCGCCGGAATTCCACCGACGCAGACCTGTATGAACTGCCATTCACAGCTGTGGGCGAACAGCCCGATCCTCGAGCCAGTGCGCGCGAGCTTTCGCGACGACACGTCCCTCCACTGGATTCGCGTGCACGACCTGCCTGATTTCGTCTATTTCAACCACAGCATCCACGTGAAAAAGGGAATGGGCTGCGAGACCTGTCACGGACGCGTCGACGAGATGCCGCTGATGCTGCAGCAGAACTCACTGCAGATGGAGTGGTGCCTGGACTGCCACCGCGCGCCGGAACGGTTCGTGCGGCCACGCAACGAGATTTTCACGATGGGCTACCGGCCAGCGCTTCCACAGGAGGAGCTCGGGCCGCAGCTGGTGACGCAGTACGGCATCCAGAGCCTGACTACCTGCTCGACGTGCCATCGATAAGACGCGAATGAGGGACCGGGTAAATATCGACGCCCTGCGGGCTCGCCTCGACGGCACCCGCGGGCGAAAGTACTGGCGAAGCTTGGAATCGCTGGCGGAGACGCCGGAGTTCAAGGAATTCCTGTATCGCGAGTTCCCGCACAACGCCTCCGAGTGGCTCGACCCGGTGGGCCGCCGCAGTTTCCTGAAGCTGATGGGCGCCTCGCTGGCGCTTGCCGGCGTCAGCGCGTGCACGCGCCAGCCGAACGAAGAGCTCGTCCCCTACGTCCGCCAGCCCGAGGAACTCGTTCCGGGCAAACCGCTGTTCTTCGCGACCGCGATGCCGATGAACGGCGCGGGCATCGGTCTGCTAGTCGAAAGCCACGAAGGGCGGCCGACGAAGATCGAAGGAAATCCCGACCATCCCTCGAGCCGCGGCGCCACCGACGTCTTCGCGCAGGCCGCCATTCTTGGTCTGTACGATCCGGATCGGTCGCAGACGCTGACGAATCTCGGTGAGATCCGCCCGTTCAGCATGTTCGCCGCGACAGGGCAGGGTGCGCTCGCCAGCCAGAAAGCGGCGCAGGGCGCAGGCATCCGGATCCTGACCGACACGGTCGCGTCCCCAACGCTTGCGGCACAGATTACGGCGCTCCTGGGCCAGTATCCGCGTGCCAAGTGGGTCCAGTGGGAGCCCGTCGGCCGCCACAACGCCCGCGAGGGCAGCCGGGCGGCGTTCGGCGAGTACGTCGACGCGCAGTACGCGCTCGACCAGGCGACGGTCATCCTGTCGCTCGACGCCGACTTCCTGTGCACCGGCGCCGCCGGCCTCAAGTACGCGCGCGCGTTTGCGTCCAGGCGTCGCGTGGAAGGCGACCGTTCGCGGGCGAACCGGCTCTACGCCGTTGAAAGCTCGCCCACGAACACCGGCTCGCGCGCCGATCATCGGCTGCCGCTCCGCGCCACTGAGATAGAAGCCTTTACCCGCGCCCTCGCGTCCCAGCTCGGCGTCGGCGCAGCGGGCGCCGCGTCAGCGCCGCAAGCGGCCGCGAGTTGGATGGCGCCGCTCGTCGGCGATCTCCAGGCGCATCGCGGCCAGAGCCTTGTGATTGCCGGCGACGGCCAGCCGCCGATTGTCCATGCGCTCGCGCATGCGATCAACAACTCACTCGGCAACGTCGGCGCGACGGTCACCTACACGCGGACCGCCGAAGCGCAGCCGATGAATCAACTTGCCGGTCTGCGTGAGCTCGTCGGCGAGATGTATGCAGGCACCGTGGAATTCCTGCTGATTCTTGGCGGCAATCCTGTTTATGACGCGCCCGCGGATTTGAACTTCGCAGCGGCGATAGAACGAGTGTCGCTGCGTGCGCACCTCGGCCTCTACGAGGATGAAACGTCGGCGCTCTGCCACTGGCACATCCCCGAAACGCATTTCCTCGAGGCTTGGAGCGACGTCCGATCGGACGACGGCACCGCCACGATCATTCAGCCGCTGATCGCCCCGCTCTACAACGGCAAGTCGTCCCACGAAGTGGTGGCCGCGATCGCCGATCGCGAGCGGCCAGGGTACGAAGTCGTGCGCGAGTTCTGGTCCCGCGAAAAGGGGCTGTCAATGCAGACGCCTCCCGCACCGACGGCTCCGCCGCCGCCCCTGACGTCGGCGCCCGCTCCTGCGGTTGCGGCCCCGGGTGGCGGCCAGGGTGGCCCCCCCGCCGTGGCGACCGCTCCGCCGCCGATTGCCGCGGCCCCGGTGCCGCCGGTCTCACCGTTCGATCGCGAATGGCGCAAGTGGCTGCACGACGGCCTGGTGCCCGACACGGCATTTGCGGCGCGGACGGTCTCGGTGCAGGGCGATGCCGCCCAGGCCCCGGGCGGTCCCCAGTCCGTCGAGGGGCTAGAGGCGGTGTTCCGGCCGTGCCCTGGCATCCACGACGGACGCTTCGCCAATAACGCGTGGTTGCAGGAGCTGCCGAAGCCACTGACGAAGCTGACGTGGGACAACGCCGCGCTGATGTCGCCGGCCACGGCTGCCCGTCTGGCGCTGATCAGCGGCGACGTCGTGGAGCTGCGGCAGGGCGATCGTTCGATCCGCATCCCGGTCTGGCTTGTGCCGGGGCATGCGCCCGATACGCTGACGCTGCACCTTGGATACGGGCGGACTCGCGCCGGCCGCGCCGGCACTGGCAGCGGTTTCAACGTGAACCCGCTGCGGACGGTCGGCGCGATGGACACGCTGCCGGGCGTGCAGCTCTCGAAAACCGGCGAGACCTACCAACTCGCGTCCACGCAGGATCACTGGTCGCTCGAAGGACGAAACCTGATTCGCGTGGCGACCGAAGCGCAGTTCGCCGAAGATCCGCACTTCGCTCAGAAGATGGAACATCAGCCCCTGAACGGGCTGACGATGTACGGCGACTTCCGGTACGAGGGCTATGCCTGGGGCATGGCCATCGACCAGAACGTGTGCACCGGCTGCAACTCCTGCGTCGTCGCCTGTCAGGCGGAGAACAACGTCCCGGTGGTCGGCAAGGAGCAGGTGCTCAACGGCCGCGAGATGCACTGGCTGCGCGTGGACCGTTACTACACCGGCGATCTCGAGAACCCGGAGACCTTCCACCAGCCGATGCCCTGCCAGCAGTGCGAGAACGCGCCCTGCGAGGTGGTCTGCCCCGTGGCCGCGACCGTGCACAACAATGAAGGCCTGAACGACATGGTCTACAACCGGTGCGTGGGGACCCGGTACTGCTCGAACAACTGTCCGTATAAGGTGCGCCGCTTCAACTTCCTGCTGTACCAGGACTGGGATACGCCGAGCCTGTGGCTGCAGCGCAACCCCGACGTCACCGTCCGCAGCCGCGGCGTGATGGAAAAGTGCACCTACTGCGTGCAGCGCATCAACCACGCCCGCATCGCGGCCAAGCTCGAGGACCGCGAGATTCGCGACGGCGAAGTCGTGACCGCGTGCCAGTCGGCGTGCCCGACCGAGGCCATCGTGTTCGGCAACCTGAACGATCCGAACAGCCGGGTTGCGCGTCTGAAGCGGAGCACGCTCAACTACGCTCTGCTCGCCGAACTCAACTCGCGGCCGCGAACCACCTACATGGCGATCGTGCGCAATCCGAATACCGAGCTCGAGCCGGCGGCGCCGCAGGCCACGGAAGAGGGAGAAGGATAGAGATGGCCGTGCAGGAACATCCTCACGACCGCTTGGCGGGGATCAACGAGGGCACGGTCCGGGCGATGCCTCCAGTCATCGCGCCCGGCCATACCTTCGTGTCGGTCACCGACAAGATCAGCTCCATCGTCCTCACGAAGCGGACGCCGATCGGCTGGTTCCTGGGCTTTGCGGTCTCGTTCGCGTTCCTGATGCTGCTGAACGTCACCATCGGCCACCTGCTGATGACCGGCATCGGGATCTGGGGCAACAACATCCCGGTCGGCTGGGCCTTCGACATCATCAACTTCGTCTGGTGGATCGGCATCGGCCACGCCGGCACGCTGATTTCGGCAATTCTGCTGCTGTTCCGGCAGCAGTGGCGCACGTCGATCAACCGGTTTGCCGAGGCGATGACGTTGTTCGCCGTCGCCTGCGCCGCGATGTTCCCGCTGCTGCATACCGGGCGCCCCTGGCTGGCGGCGTACTGGCTGTTCCCGTACCCGAACACGATGAACCTGTGGCCGCAGTTCAGGAGCCCCCTGATCTGGGACGTGTTCGCGGTCTCGACGTACTTCACCGTGTCGCTGCTGTTCTGGTTCACGGGACTCGTCCCGGACATGGCGACGCTGCGCGATCGCGCCAAGTCCAAGGCCGGCCGCGTGATCTTCGGGATGCTGGCGCTCGGGTGGCGCGGCTCCGCCAGGCACTGGCAGCGCTACGAGATGGCGTACCTGCTGCTGGCGGGCATCTCCACGCCGCTCGTTCTGTCGGTGCACTCGATCGTGAGCTTCGACTTCGCCGTCTCGGTGCTGCCGGGCTGGCACGCGACGATCTTCCCGCCCTACTTCGTGGCGGGCGCCATCTATTCCGGCTTTGCCATGGTGATGACGCTGGCCATCCCGCTGCGGAAGTTCTACGGCCTCGAGGACTTCATCACCATGCGGCACATCCACAACATGACGAAGGTCATGCTGGTCACGGGGATGATCGTGGCCTACGGCTACGCGAACGAGGCGTTCTTTGCCTGGTTCAGCGGCAACCCGTACGAGAGCTACATGATGCAGAACCGGATGACCGGACCCTACGCGACGCTGTACTGGTCGCTCATCGCGATCAACGCCGCGATGATTCAGCTGTTCTGGTTCCGCCGGGTGCGCGACAACGTCACGCTGCTCCTCATCCTGTCGCTCTTCGTGAATGTCGGCATGTGGCTCGAGCGTTTCATCATCATCGTGACGAGCCTCCACCGCGATTTTCTGCCCTCGTCGTGGGACATGTACAAGCCCACGCGGTGGGACTTCGCGATGTTCGCCGGAACAATCGGGTTGTTCCTGTCGCTCTTCTTCCTGTTCATCCGCTTCCTGCCGGCGCTGGCCATCTTCGAGATGCGCACGATCGTACCGGAAGCCAAGCTGCAGGCTGAGCACCACGGGTGACGTGATGGCCACGAGAAGATGTCTCCCGCGCTCTACGGCCTGATGGCCGAGTTCGACTCGCCGACGGCGTTGGTACGCGCCACCGAGCGTGCGCGGCTCGAGGGCTACCGGCAGATGGATGCCTACTCGCCGATTCCGATCGAGGAACTGAGCGAGGCGCTCGGTCTTCGCCGCACCCGGTTGCCGATGCTCGTGCTGGCCGGCGGGATTCTTGGCGGGCTGGCCGGTTTCGGTCTCGAGTACTGGTCGCAGGTCATCGCCTATCCGCTGAACATCGGCGGTCGGCCGTACAACAGCTGGCCGCACTTCATCCCGGTGACGTTCGAGACGACAGTCCTTGGCGCCGCGCTGTGCTGCTTCGTCGGCATGTGGGCGCTGAACAAGCTGCCGATGCCGTACCACCCCGTGTTCAACGTCCCGGCATTTGCGCGCGCGTCGCGCGACCGGTTCTTCCTGTGCATCGAGACGACCGACCCGCGGTTCGATCGGCACGCGACGGCGAAGTTTCTCGAAAGCCTGCACCCGGTGGGAGTGTCCGAAGTTGCACCCTAGCGTGAACTCCCATTCCCGCAACGCCCAACTCCCAAGTCGTGTTGGGCGTTGGTCTTTTGGGCGTTGGGAGTTCGCTGCCATCGCCCTGTGCCTGGCCGCGGCCGGCTGCCGCCAGGACATGCACGACGCGCCGCGGTACGAGCCGCTCGAGGCGAGCACATTCTTTGGCGACGGGCGCGGTTCGCGCACCCTGGTGGCCAACACCGTCGCCCGCGGGACGCTGCGCGAGGATGAACATCTTTACGCGGGCAAGGTCAACGGGCAGCTCACGGATCTATTTCCGATGCCAGTCACGGCGGAGGTGATGGCACGCGGCCGCGAGCGCTTCAACGTGTTCTGTTCGCCCTGTCATGGCCGCACCGGTCAGGGCAACGGGATGGTGGTGCAGCGCGGCTTCCGGGCGCCGACCTCGTTTCACGAGAATCGCCTTCGGAGCGCACCCGCCGGCTATTTCTTCGACGTGATGACGCACGGCTTTGGCGCCATGCCCGACTACGCTGCACAGGTGCCGGTGGCCGATCGGTGGGCGATCGCTGCCTTTATCCGCGCGCTGCAGTTCAGCCAGCGGGCGACGGTTGACGACGTGCCTGCAGAGCGCCGCGGTGAGCTCGACGCGCCGGCGGTGCCCCAGGAGCCGCGGTAATGGCCGACACTACCTACGCACCACCCGCCGATATCGACGCGCGCCGCTCGCGCGCGCTCGTGGCCGGAGGCATCGGCCTGGCGGCGTGCGCGCTGGGATTCATCTTCGATCGCGGCCATTTTTTCAGGTCGTGGCTGATTGCCTACCTGCTGTTCCTGGGGATCGCGCTCGGTTCGATGGCGCTGCTGATGATCCAGCACCTGTCGGGTGGGGCGTGGGGCATCTTCCGCAGGATCTTCGAAGCGTCGAGTCGGACGCTGCCGTTGATGGCGCTGCTTTTCCTGCCGATCGTGCTCGGGATGGGCAGCATCTATCCCTGGACCCATGCGGACCTGGTCCAGCAGGACGAGGTGCTGCGGCACAAGGCAATCTACTTGAATATCGGCTTTTTTCTGGTGCGCGCCCTGGTGTACTTCGCCGGCTGGATCACCCTCGCGTGGACGCTCTCGCGCCTCTCCCGCCGGCAGGACGAAGGGGACATGAGCGTGAACCTCCGCATCCAGTACCTGTGCGGCGGCGGCATCGTCGTCTACGCGTTCTCGGCGACCTCCGCCGCGATCGACTGGATCATGTCGATTAACCCGCACTGGTACTCGACGCTGTTCGGCTTCATCTTCATCGGCGGACAGGGACTGTCGGCGCTGGCGTTCACGATCGTCGTCAGCACCTTACTCGCCAGACAGGCGCCGATGGCGAACCTGCTCAAGCCGAGCCACTTCCACGACCTTGGCAAGCTGTCGCTCGCGTTCGTCATGCTCTGGGCCTATTTCAACTTCTCGCAGTACATGCTCGTGTATGCGGCGAACCTCGTCGAGGAGATCCCGTACTTCATCGCCAGGATCAGCCACGGCTGGCAGTACCTCGCGCTGTTTCTCGTGATCTTCCATTTCGCCGTGCCGTTCCTGCTGCTGCTCTCGCGCGATCTGAAGCGGATGCCGCACCGCCTCGTCTGGGTGGCGCTGGCGCTGCTCGTTGTGCGGTATATCGATCTGTTCATGCTGGTGTCGCCCGAGTTCGACGCCGACGGGGGCGAACCTGCATATGCTGCCCGGCGAGCACGAGGGCGGCATCTTCGTCCACTGGCTGGATCTCGCGGCGCCACTGGCGATTGGCGGACTCTGGCTGTGGATGTTCTTCACGCAGCTGGCGCAGCGGCCGCTGCTCGCGTTCGGCGATCCGTACCTCCGCGACGCGCTGGAAAGCACAGGGGGCCACTGATGGACCACCAGCACGACGCGGTGGGACACGCCTCGGCCGATGCCGAGTACCTGGAAACGCCGCCGGGCTCGACCTACGAGCACACCGACGCAAGCGTCTGGATCATCGTCAAGTTCCTGTTCTGGCTCGCACTCTCGGCGGTCATCATCCACGTGGGCCTCGGCCTTCTGTACGCATTGCTCATCGAGCGGGCGGAGGAGACTCGGCGAGCCGCGCTACCCGCTTGCGGCGACGCAGGGAGAACGGCTGCCCCCGACGCCGCGGCTGCAGCAGTTCCCGAACAAAGAGTTCTACGAGTTCCGTGTCGGAGAAGAGGCGTTTCTCGAGGGCTACGGGTGGATGAACAAGGAGGCCGGGATCGTCCACATCCCGATCGAGGATGCGATGCGGCTGATGGTCGAGCGCGGGCTGCCGTCGCGCGCGCCGGCGGACGGGCAGGCGCTCGAAACGCCCGGCCTGATGCCGTCGGACGCGAGCGCGGGGCGCGTAATGGAGCGGCGACGGCAATGACACGGCACATGCCAGCCAGGCACAAGTCGCAAGGCACCGGTCCCAAGGCTCAAATCAGGACCGGTGTGTTCTGGGCCTTGAGCCTTGTGATTTGGGCTTTGTGCCTTGTTCCGAATGCTCACGCCCAGCCCGGCTTCCCCGCGGGCTACAGCGACCCGCAGCGGCCAGGCACCGTGTCGACAGATGCCGTGCCGCAGCTCAAGGACGTCAGCTTCAAGCAGCGGCTGAACGAGATGCTGCCGCTCGACGCGCTCGTTCACCGACGAGACCGGCCGGCACGTGACGCTCGGGGAGCTACTTCGGCCGCAAGCCCGTGCTGCTCGCCTTCGTGTATTACCAGTGCCCGATGCTGTGCACCCAGGTGATGAACGGACTGTCGAGCGCGCTGAAGGTGATGCCCTTCGCGGCAGGCAAGGATTACGAAGTCGTCCTCGTCAGCTTCGACCCGCGCGACACGCCGGCGACCGCTGCAGAGAAGAAACGAGCGCACCTCGAATACTGGTCGGCTGAAAAGGACGCCGGTTCGTGGCACCTGTTAAGCGGCGACGAGGCGACCATCCGCCGCGTCGACCTCCGCGGCCGGCTTTACCTACCACTGGGATGAGCGCACCGGGCAGTTTGCGCACGTCAGCGGCATTCTGGCGGTGACGCCCGAAGGGCGCCTGTCGCGGTACTTTTACGGCGTCGAGTACTCGCCGAAGGAACTGCGCCTCGCGCTCGTGGAATCGGGCCAGGGGCGCATCGGCTCGGCGATCGACGAGCTGCTGCTTTACTGCTTCCATTACGACCCCGAGAGCGGCCGCTACGGCCTGGTGGTGATGAATCTCGTGCGGCTTGGCGGGGTCCTGACCGTGCTGGCCATCGGCGGATACATCCTGGTGATGCGGCGCCGTGAGTCGCGCATCCCGGCGCCGCGCCGGGCGTGAGACGGTAACGACTTATGCTGGAAGGCATCCCGCTTTTCCCCGAACAGGCATCCACCCTCGCCCCCGAGGTGGACAACCTGTATTTCTTCGTGACGGCGGTCACGGCGTTCTTCGCGCTGATCGTCGTGTTCTTCGTGATCGTCTTTGCGAGTGAAGTACCGGGATCGCACCGGGGAAAAGGTCGGGGCGCCGAATACGGGTTCCATCCTGCTCGAACTCGGATGGACCATCGTGCCGTTCATCGTCTCGATGGCGATCTTCGCGTGGGCGACCATCGTGTTCTTCCACCTGGTGCGTGCCCCTGACCAGACGCTGGAGATCTATTCGACCGGCAAGCGCTGGATGTGGCGTTTTCAGCACATCGACGGCCAGAGCGAGATCAACGAGTTGCACGTCCCGCTCGGCCGCCCGGTCAAGGTGACGTTCACCTCCGAGGACGTGCTGCACTCGCTGTTCATCCCGGCGTTCCGGGTGAAGGCCGACGCGATTCCGGGCCGCTACAGCTCGATCTGGTTCACGCCGACCAGAAAAGGCGAATACCACCTGTTCTGCGCGGAGTACTGCGGCACCAAACATTCCGGAATGATCGGCCGCGTGTTCGTGATGGAGCCGACCGAGTACCAGGCGTGGCTGAGCGGCGGCGGCGGGCTCTCGATGACGGCGCGCGGGGAGCAGCTGTTCCAGCAGCTGGGGTGCGTCAGCTGTCACTTGACGGACGGCTCCGGCCGCGGCCCGTCGCTCGCAGGCAAATACGGGCAGCAGGAGCAGCTGGCGACCGGCGCTGCCGTCGTCGTGGACGACACCTACATCCGCGAGTCGATCCTGACGCCGCAGATGAAACTGGTGGCCGGTTATGGACCGGTCATGCCGACGTTCCAGGGACACGTCAACGAGCAGGGATTGATGAGCCTGATCGAGTACATCAAGTCGCTTCCGTCGACGGGCGCAGCCTGCGGTGCGACCGGCAGGCGGCGCCGGCCCCAAGTGGCAAGGAGCCCATGACCACGACAGTCCTCCCGCGTGTGAATTATCTGAACGTCAGGCATGGCGTGGCCTCGTGGCTGCTGACGAAGGACCACAAGCGCATCGGCATCATGTACCTGGTGGTCGTCACGATCGCGTTCTTTCTTGGCGGTATCTTCGCCACGGGCGTCCGCATCGAGCTGACGACGCCGCAGGGCGACTTCGTGTCGGCGGACACCTATAACCGGTTGTTCACCATGCACGGCGTGTTCATGGTGTTCTTCGTGCTGGTGCCGGTGGTTCCCGCGATGCTGGGGAATTTTGCGCTGCCGCTGATGATCGGCGCGAAGGACGTGGCGTTCCCGAAGATCAACCTCCTGAGCTGGTACGTGTTCGTCATCGGATTCATCTTCACGATCGCCGCCATGGTGACAGGCGGTGTCGATACCGGCTGGACGTTCTACACACCCTACAGCTCCAGCGCGTCGAACTCCAACGTGATGTTGACGGGCATCGGCGTCTTCATCGCCGGCTTCTCGTCGATCCTGACCGGCCTGAACTTCATGGTGACCATCCACCGGATGCGGGCACCCGGGCTCACGTGGTTCAGGCTTCCGCTCTTCGTGTGGGCGCTGTATGCGACCGCCATCGTCATGATTCTTGCCACGCCGATCATCGCGATCACCATCGGCATGATGGCGCTCGAGCGCGCGCTCGGGTTCGGCATCTTCGATCCGCGCCTCGGCGGCGACCCTGTGCTCTTCCAGCACCTGTTCTGGTTCTACTCGCACCCGGCGGTCTACATCATGATTCTTCCGCCCATGGGGGCGATCAGCGAGGTGATCGCGTGCTTCTCGCGCAAGAACGTGTTCGGGTACTCGTTCGTCGCGTTCTCGAGCCTGGCGATCGCCGTGTTCGGCTTTCTGGTGTGGGCGCATCACCTGTTCGTCTCCGGGATCTCCCCGTACTCGGCGATGGTGTTCTCGTTCCTGTCGTTCGCCGTTGCGATCCCGTCGGCGGTGAAGGTGTTCAACTGGACGTTTACGCTGTACCAGGGGGCGATCTGGTGGCGGGCGCCGATGATGTGGGTGTTCGGCTTCATCGGCCTTTTCCTGGTCGGCGGGCTGACCGGGCTCTTCCTGGCCTCGCTGGGGCTTGACGTTCACCTGCACGACACCTATTTCGTCGTCGCCCACTTCCACTACATCATGGTCGGCGGCGCGGTCATGGGCTTCTTTGCCGGCCTCCATTACTGGTGGCCCAAGATGACCGGCCGGATGTTCTCGAACTCCGCGGCCACGCTCGCCGCGCTACTCGTGTTCGTCGGGTTCAACCTGACGTTCTTCCCGCAGTTCATCCTCGGCTACCTCGGGATGCCGCGCCGCTACCACGCGTACTCGGACGAGTTCCAGGTCCTCAACGTCCTGTCGTCCGCCGGCGCGTCGATTCTTGGGGTCGGCTACATCCTGATCGCCTGTTACCTTCTGTTTTCGCTGTTCAAGGGACAAAAGGCTGGGGCGAACCCGTGGCTTGCCACCGGCCTCGAGTGGAAGACCGAATCGCCGCCGATACCCGAGAACTTCATCGAGACGCCGGTCGTGAACGAGGGCGCGTACAGGTACTCGGAGCGGGAGATCAAAGTTGCCTAACGGGGTCGCCGCGCACGCCGAACCGCATGGCCACGCACATCATCCGGCGCTGCAGCATCACTTCCAGACGATGCAGCAGCAGCAGGAAGCCGCCACGCTGGGCATGTGGATCTTCCTGGTGACCGAAGTGATGTTCTTCGGCGGCCTGCTGATGGCGTACCTGGTCTATCGTGTGTGGTATCCGGCAGCGTGGGCCGAAGGCAGCCTCGAACTCGACATCGGCTCGGCGCCTTCAATACCGTCGTGCTGATCGGCAGCAGTCTGACGATGGCGTTTGCCGTCCGCGCGGCTCAGACCGGGGCGCAGAAAGCGACTGTCCGCTGGCTGCTGATCACGATGGCGCTGGGCCTGACGTTCCTGGTGGTCAAGTTCTTCGAATACCGGGAGAAATGGCACCTGAATCACATTCCCGGTCCCAACTTCCAGTTCGAGGGACCGCACGCGGCACAGGTGGAGATCTTCCTGTCGCTCTACTTCGGCCTAACGGGCCTGCACGCCCTCCACATGGTGATCGGCGCGTCGCTGCTCGCCGTGATCACCTGGATGGCGCATCGCCGCCGGTTCTCGCCTGAGTGGTACACGCCGGTGGAGCTGTCGGGGCTCGTACTGGCACTTCGTCGACATCGTCTGGATTTTCCTGTTTCCGCTCCTGTACCTGGTGGACAGGGCGCACCATCTGGTCTAGCCGATGTCGGGTCACATCTCGCCGAAGACGACGTATTACGCGATTTTCGGGGCGCTGATGGTGCTCACCGCCGTCACCGTCTCGGTCGCGTTCATCAACCTCGGCCCGTTGAATTTCCCGGTGGCGCTGGGCATCGCCATTCTCAAGGCGACGCTCGTCATCCTGTTCTTCATGCACGTGAAGTACAGCAGCCCGATGACCAAGCTGATTTGCGGTTCCGCCTTCTTCTTCCTGCTGGTCCTCTTTGGTCTGACGCTGTCCGACTACCTGTCGCGCGGGTGGTTCGTGGCGCCGGGTGGCACGGCGGCCGCAGGCACGCGGGTCACGATCGGACCACCGGCGCCGGTGACGGAACCGGCCAAGCCGCCCGAGCCCGGCACGGAACAGCAGCCGACCCCGGAGCGCTGAGTCTGCGCCGAGTCATCTCGATCCATCCCGACACCGCGTCGCTCGCCCGATCGTCCACCTGCAAATAAATTTCAGTCTCGCTCGTGAGAGGCGCTGTGCGCTTGACCCTCGTCCCAGTTCGTAGATAGAATCCCCGCGTCCATCGACGGCATTGCGGTCCTTCCTTCCGATCGAATTCTTGGGGCGCGCGGATGCGGCATTACAGTTCAGCGGACTGGCAACCGGGGCAACTGTCCTCCAGCGCCCCGGAGTCGTAGCCATTGGCCCAAATTTTCCCCCCCTGGTGGAACAAACTCCCGATCGCGGCCGCCATGGCAGGCGTTTTCGTTCCGACGCTCGCGATCGCGGGCGTCTGGTATTTCTTTTCCCCCTGGTACACAGACGTCGGCTACAGTCCCGTTCAGCCCGTCCCGTACAGCCACAGGCTCCACGTCGGCGAGCTTGGTCTCGATTGCCGCTACTGTCACGCCTCGGTCGAGACGTCCGCCGTCGCGAACATTCCGCCCACGCGGACCTGCATGAACTGCCATACGACTGTGTTGAAGGACAGCGAGGTGCTCGCACCGATTCGAGACAGTGCCCAGAGCGGGCGGCCGATGCGCTGGATTCGCGTCCACAACCTTCCCGAGTACGCGTATTTCCATCACAGCGCCCACGTAACGGCGGGAATCGGCTGCGTCACCTGCCACGGCCGCATCGACGAGATGGAAACGGTCACCCAGATGGCGCCCCTCAGCATGAGCTGGTGCCTCGACTGCCACCGCAACCCCGCTCCCAACAGACGCCCGGTCTCTGAGGTTACCAACATGAGGTGGACGCCTCCCCGGGACGTTCAGGTGCGAGCAGCCCTGCTAAAAGGCGAGCGACCGGTCAATCCGCCGATTGACTGTTCGGGGTGTCACCGGTGAGTCGGAGCTACTGGCGAAGTCTCGCGGAGATCGAGGACCGCCCCGAATTCCGCGCCGCGCTCGAGCGTGAGTTCCCGGAAGGCGCCTCGGAGCTTCCCGAGGGGGTCACCCGCCGCGAGATGATGATGCTCCTGGGCGCCTCGCTGTCGCTCGCGGGACTCGCGGGATGCCGGCGCCCGGTCGAAGAGATTGTCCCCTATGTCAACGCCCCCGAGGAGGTCGTCCCTGGCATCCCCCGCTATTACACGACGACGATGCCGTTCCGGCGGAGCGCCTACGGCCTGATCGTCGAGAGCCACGAAGGGCGACCGACGAAGATTGAAGGAAACCCGTCGCATCCCTCAACCGTCGGAGGTTCGAGCTCGCTCGTCCAGGCGTCCGTGCTCGGCCTCTACGATCCCGACCGCTCGCAGTCGGTCACGCTGAAGGGTGCGCGGAAGCCGTGGAGCGATTTCGTCACTGCCTGGGGCCAGCTGTCCGAGGCCCATAGCGCGGATGGCGGCGCCGGTCTTGCGGTCCTGTCCGAGTCCTTCTCCTCTCCCACCCTGGCGCGCCTGGCCTCCGAGCTCCGCGCCCGCTACCCTCGGCTGCAGTGGGCGACCTACGACGCGGTCAGCGACGAAAGCCGACTCGCGGGTTTGCGGCAAGCCACAGGGCGCGACCTCGACCTCATGCTCCGGCTCGATCGAGCCGCGGTGATTCTCGCCCTCGACGCCGACCCGCTGCTCACCGACCCGGAAATGATCCGTCACGCGCGAGGCTTCGCGGACGGACGGCGGGCGGGAGCCTCCGGCGGTGCGATGAACCGACTGTATGTGGTTGAAGGGGTCTTCTCGCTGACGGGTGCCATGGCGGATCATCGGCTCCGTCTCGAGAGCCGGCAGATCGCCCCCTTCCTCGCGGCCCTCGCTGCACGCCTCGCTCCGGCCGGAGCGGGAGCCCGACGGGAGCCGGGGTCGCGGGTGTCGACCCGCGCTGGATCGACGCCCTGGCCAAGGACCTTCTGGCGAACCGCGGCAAGGGGTTGATCGTGGCCGGGGAACGCCAGCCCCCGGCCGTGCACGCCGCCGTCTGTGCGCTGAACACGTCTCTCGGCAACACCGGCACGACGGTCAGCATATTACGAAACGAGGGACGCGGCGCTTCCGAGCGTGAGCTCGCTGGCTTCCCTCGTCTCCGCGATGACGGCGGGCGCGGTCCAGACGCTCGTCGTCCTCGGCGGCAATCCTGTGTTCGATGCCCCGGCCGATCTCGACTTCGCCGCGGCCATGGCGAAGGTCCCTCACTCGATCGCGCTCGGGCACTCGGTGGACGAAACATCCTCCAAGACCGAGTGGCATATCCCCCGCGCTCACTATCTCGAATCGTGGGGAGACGCCCGCGCGGTTGGAGGCACACTCAGCGTCGTCCAACCGCTGATCCTTCCCCTGTACGGCGGACGAACCGCCGCTGAAGTGCTGGGGCTGATGGTCGGAGGCAAGGAGCGTCCCGGCTACGACATCGTGCGGGAGACCTGGAGACCCATCCTGGGCGAAGGCGAGTTCGACAGGAAATGGAACCGCGTTCTGCACGACGGATTGCTTGCCGGCAGCGAGCTTCCAGAGGTCGTCCCCGCTCTCACCGCGCAGCCTCTGGCGGAGCTTGCGCGCTCGATCGGCGGCGGCGCGGGCGCAGCCGGTTCCGGAGGATCTGGCGGTGGCCTGGAGGTCGTGTTCCTCCCCTCCCCGGCACTTCACGATGGCCGCTTCGCAAACGACGGGTGGCTGCAGGAGCTTCCGGATCCGCTCACCAAACTCACCTGGGACAACCCCGCGCTCGTCAGCCCGACGACCGCCGAAATGCTCGGTCTTGTGAGCGAGGACGTGATCCGTCTCGACTACGCGGGCCGCTCGCTCGAGCTTCCCGCCAGCATCCTTCCCGGCATGGCGGACGGGGTGGTTGCCTTGACGCTCGGCTATGGCCGTACGCACGCCGGCCGGATCGGCTCGGGGGTCGGGTTCAATGCGTTCTCGGTCCGAAGTTCCAAAGCACCCGGCTTCGACAGCGGGGTCAGCCTCACCAGGCTCGCGCGCACCTACCCGCTCTCGGCGACCCAGAACCACGGCAGCATGGAGGGGCGCCCGATCGTCCGCGAGTCGACACTGACCGAGCTCCGATCGAGAACGGCCGCCGGGGCGGAGCCCGCCGAGAGCCCGCAAGGGGAGGGAGCTCCAGCGGCTGTCCATCCCGCAGGAGAAGTCGGCGCGCTCGGCGTCTTCGCGGAGGAAACGGAACACTTCTCACTCTGGAAGGAGCATGCCTACGATCAGGGCCCCCAGTGGGGGATGACGATCGACTTGAACTCCTGCATCGGCTGCAACGCGTGCATGACAGCGTGCCAGAGCGAGAACAACATCCCCGTTGTCGGCAAGATCCAGGTGAGCAAAGGGCGCGAGATGCACTGGGTGCGGGTGGACCGGTACTTCTCCGGCGAGCCGTCTGGCAGCCCGGAGGTCGTCTTCCAGCCAGTCCCCTGCATGCAGTGCGAGGACGCTCCCTGCGAACAGGTCTGCCCCGTGGCCGCGACGGTTCACGACCAGGAGGGCCTCAATGTGATGGTCTACAACCGGTGCATCGGGACCCGCTATTGCTCCAACAACTGTCCCTACAAGGTTCGCCGGTTCAATTTCTTCAACTACACCAAGGACACGCCCGACATCCTCAAGCTTGCGATGAACCCGGACGTCACGGTTCGCGCCAGGGGCGTCATGGAGAAGTGCACGTACTGCACGCAACGGATCAATCGGGTGAAGATCGATGCGAAGCTTGCGGGGCGTGAGCTTCGTGACGGCGACGTCAAAACGGCCTGCCAGCAGGCCTGCCCGGCTTCCGCGATCGAGTTCGGAAATCTTCGGGACCAGTCGAGCCGGGTGGTGAAGGCGAAGGCCGATCCGCGCAACTACTCGCTCCTCGACGAGCTGAACACCAAGCCCCGGACGACGTATCTGGCCAAGGTGCGCAACCCGAATCCGGACCTCGAGGGCGTTGCATGATCGCCCACTCATGGCGCGTGCTGACCGCGCTCGTGCTCACTTCTCTTGCCGTCAGCGGCTGCGCGCGCGGCTGCACGTCGAGCCGTCCTCCCATCCACCTCAACCCGAGCATGGACGACCAGCCGAAGGCCCGGCCCCAGACGGCCAGCAATTTCTTCTACAACGGTGCGTCGATGCGCGAGCCCGTTCCGGGAACGGTCCCGATTGGTGGGCTCCAGGAGGACGGGGCCTTCTTCACCGGAAAGGAAGCCGGCGGGCAGTTCGTCGCGACGATCCCGGGGACCGTGGACGAGGCGGTTCTCGAGCGCGGTCGCCAGAGGTATGCGATCTATTGCCAGCCTTGCCATGACGCTCGGGGGGACGGCCGGGGGATTCTGTATCAGCGAGGCAACGTCCCTACCGCGACCTTCCACCAGGAAAAGATCCTGAACTACCCGGACGGGCAGATCTTCGACGTCATCACGAACGGGGTCGGGTTGATGCCCAGCTATCGCTGGCCGATCCCTCCCGCGGACAGGTGGGCGATCATCGCCCACGTGCGAGAGCTTCAGCGCGAGCAGGCGGCACGCGCCGCAGAAGCGCCTGCGCCCGCGCCCGCGCCCGCGAGTACCCCCTGAAGGAGACGAGGGGATGAACGGCGTGATGAACCGCAAACTGCTGTTCGTGCTCGGTCCCGTCACCGGTGTGGTGATGTTCGTCGCGGTCGTGATGATCGCCACGTTCCTGACGAACCGCGAGGTACAGGGAGCCTTACCGAGCCCCTGCGGCGACTGTGGACGCAACGCCGCGGGCCGCAGGCGTGGTTGACGAGAGGGCTGACGCGGAAGCGAAGGCCAAGGCGACGATCTACCAGGAGGCCGAGTACCGGACCTTTCCCGTCGTTGGGAGCCGCGTGGCCATATGGGCGGTCGCCCAGCTCCACTTGCTGTTCGCGGCCTTCGTCCTTGCCGTGCCGCTCTTCGCATTCATCATCGAGGTCATCGGCTACAAGACCGGAGATCTGCGGTACGACCGGCTCGCGCACGAGTTCACGAGGCTCCTCTCGGTCTCCTTCTCGCTCACCGCGACCTTTGGCGCGTTCCTGACCTTCATGCTCATCGCGCTGTATCCGAAGTTCACGAACTACCTGATGAGCGTGTTCTCTCCCACGTTTCTCCCGTACGTGCTGCTCTTCTTCGCCGAGGCCTTCTTCCTCTACACCTACTATTACGGCTGGGGGAAGTTCCATCCCCGGGTTCATCTAGCCCTGGGGCTCTGCCTCAACCTCGTGGGCACGGCGATCATGTTCATCGCCAATGCCTGGCTCACGTTCATGATGTCGCCGAATGGAGTCTCGGATACGGGGGCGGTGATATCCGTCTGGGACGCGGTCTACAACTTCACCTGGATGCCGATCAACGTCCATCGCGTCATCGCGAACGTCGCCTTCGGCGGATCGGTCGCCGCCGCGTACGCGGCCTTCAAGTTCCTCCAGGCGGAATCCGACGAGGAGCGGGCCCACTACGACTGGATGGGGTACATCGGCAACTTCATCGCGATCATCGCCTTCCTGCCGCTCCCGTTCGCCGGCTACTGGCTCGCGAGCGAGATCTACGCCTACTCGCAGACGCTCGGGCTCACGATGATGGGCGGTGCCTTTTCGTGGCTCTTCATCATCCAGGCCGTCCTGATCGGCAATCTCTTCCTGGCCGCCAACTACTATCTCTGGCTCGGGATGGGGCGGGTCGAGGGGGTGCAGCCGCTTCAGAAGTTCATCAAGTACCTGCTCATCGGGATCGCGCTCTGCTTCATGGTCTGGGCGACGCCGCGATCGATTATTGCCACCGTCTCCGAACTCCGGGCAATGGGCGGATCGGCGCACCCGGTGCTCGGTTTCCTGGGCGTCATGTCCGCCAAGAACACGGCCGTGAACATCCTGATTCTCACGACGTTCATGAGCTTTCTCCTCTACCGCCGGACCGGGAAGATCGCGGCGGTGGCGTGGGCGAAGGCG
This sequence comes from uncultured Acidobacteriota bacterium, assembly GCA_963750995.1. Taxonomy (GTDB): domain Bacteria; phylum Acidobacteriota; class Vicinamibacteria; order Vicinamibacterales; family UBA2999; genus CAVVST01. Next base: position 463,414 of record CAVVST010000004.1, read on the forward strand.
GGCCATGCGGTGCAGCTCGCCATCTTCGCGGGTGTCGCGTTCTTCGTCATCTTCCTCGGCATTTACGGATATTTCGTCGAGGCGAGCGTCAGGATCGGCCTCTCGGTGCCCCAGGTCAGCTCGGTGCTGTTCGCCATGGTCTCGATCACTGCGATTGACGTCTTCCTTTTCCGCGGAGCGAGGAGGACCGGCGAGGTCCGCTGGGGCAAGATTCCGGCGATCTCTCAGTACGTGCTGATCTTCATCGCGGTCACCTTCACCTGGCTCATGGGGCTCATGGGCTACGTTCGGTCCGGGCTCCGCCAGCACTGGCATGTCTACGGCGTCATTCGGGACAACTCGGCCGACGCCTTCACGCCCACCCTTGGCTTCGCGACGTCTGTGGTCTCGGTGACTGTGCTGCTGTTCTTCCTTCTGATCGGCGTCGTGTTCTGGATCACGAGCCTGCACGAGCGGGCTGAGCATCGGGCCGCTGTACCGTCGCCGCAGAGAGTGCCGCATACAGGCGGACACATCGTTCTCGGGGGCGCGGTACGCGAGGGGCACACCAACAGGCTGTCATGACGATTCCGGTCATCCCCCGAATCGGCCTTCTCGTCCTCGCGTCGACCGCGTTCTATGGCTACGTCGGCCAGATGGTGCCTCAGAACGAAGTGCAGCCTCCGGAGGCGATCGTCATCAGAGCCGACCTCACCACGGACGAGATGGTCGAGATCGGCCGCGATATCACGGAGACCAAGGGCCTGTGCCGGACCTGCCACACGATCGGCCAGACCGGGGCGCTCCGGTTCCCCGATCTCGCGGGCATCGCCACTCGCGCGGAGGAGCGCGTCCCGGGGCTGAGCGCTCTCGACTACTTCGCCCAATCGATGTACGAACCTGACAGGTTCATCGTGCCAGGATTCAATCCGGGGATGCCCACCATCAACAGGCCTCCGATTGGACTGACCGATCAGGAGATCCTCTGCGTGATGGCGTACCTCCAGTCGCTTGGCGGCACGCCGACGGTCACGCTTCAGACGAGTCACGCCTACTACAAGGCGCCGGCCGCACCGGGCGGTCCGCCGGCACCGGGCGAGGCGCCGCCGTCTGGCGCGGCGCCAGACCAGCAAGCCGCGCCTGGCGCGGCGCTGCCTCTCACCGCGCCGCCGGCCGAGAAAGCGGCGCCCGTTCCTGCAGCTCCGGTCGCTCCAGGCGTCGCGCCGGCTCCCGCCGCCCCCGGGAGAGGAGCGGTTACACCATGAACATCTGGGTCGTGCTCGCCGTTGCTGTCGTATTCGGTCTTCTCCGCTTCCGCCGGGCGAATCTCCTGCTGTGGGCCGTCGCCTGGTGGGCGGGGCTGTACATCCTCCTCCGCTTCGGATTCACGGTCCCGATTCCCGCCTCCGTCATCTCGATTTACATGGGAATCGTCTCGCTCGCGATCCTGGCGTACTTGTCCTCCAGCCAGCCACGCCGTGAAGAAGTTTCCCGCCCGCTCGTCCGGTTGATGACTGAGAAGCGGTACACACCGTTCCTCGGCGCAATGGCCATCGCCATCCCGGCGCTCGCAGCCGCGAACGTCTACGTCCAGATGAACGTCCCCCTCGAGCCTCCCTTCTTCCCACGAACGATCCATCCTGCATCGCCCTCGGAGATCACGGTCCACGACAACAGGGTCGACATCGACACTGGAGACAACCCGTTCCGAGAGCTTGAGACATCGAACCCGGAAGAGTTCCGCACACATGTCGAGAACGGGCGCCAGGTCTACTACCGGAACTGCGTCTTCTGCCACGGCGACAACCTGGGGGGCAACGGCATGTTCGCCCACGGGCTGAACCCGATCCCGACCAACTTCGCCGACGGGCAGACGCTCCCGAATCTCAGTGAGACGTTTCTGTTCTGGCGAATCTCCAAGGGCGGCCCCGGGATGCCCGACGAAGGGGCGCCGTGGGACACGGCCATGCCCGCCTGGGAGAGGTTCCTGAAGGAAGAGGAGATGTGGGACGTGATCCTCTTTCTCTACGATTTCACGGGCCAGAGGCCCGCTGTGCGCGCCCTAGAGCAGGTCGAGGCACAATGACCTCCGCTGCAGCGCTGCGCGGGTGTTTCGCTGTCCTGATTGTCTGGTTGTGCGCCGTGGCGATGGGTTCGGTGCGCGCGCCTGTGCTGAGCGACGCGATAGTGGTCGGAGTCGAAGCACAAGCTCCCGACGTCGGTACCGAGGCACAGCGGGAGTCGGGCAAGAACGTGTACCTCAAGAATTGTGCGCAGTGCCACGGCGAGAACGGTGACGCCGCGGGCTATGCCACCCCGCATTTGTTCCCCACGCCCCGGGACTTCACGACCGGCAGGTTCAAGGTCCGGACGACTCCCAGCGGAGCGCTCCCGATCCATCAGGACCTCGTGAACATCATCAGGCGCGGCATGCCCTACACCTCGATGCCCGCCTGGCCCGACCTGTCCGACCAGGAAGTATCGGATCTGGCCTACTTCATTACGACTTTCTCGCCCGACTTCTCGAACGCGGAGAGTGTCCCCAAGCCCTTAGAGTTCCCGAGCGCGCCGTCCACCACGCAAGAGTCGATTGAGCTCGGAAAGAAGCTCTACGTGGAGACCGGCTGCCTGAAGTGCCACGGTAACCTCGGTCGGGGCGACGGACCTTCGGCCCCCACGCTGATGGACGACTTCGGGCAGCCGATACGCGCAGCAGACCTCACGCAGCCCTGGACCTTCCGGGGAGGGCCGTCCCGCGAGGATGTCTTCCGGACGATGACCACCGGGCTCAACGGCACGCCGATGCCGTCGTTCGCCGACAGCCTCATGCCCGAGCAACGATGGGCGATCACGGACTTCATCGCCTCGCTGTCGGGGAGCGTCGAGCCTGGCTATACCAATCTCGTCATCGCGAAGGCCGTTCAGGATCCAATCGATCTGGCAAGGGGCGCGGCGAGCTTCGAATTGGCTCCTGTCGCCCGCTTTCCGATCATCGGACAGGTGACGGAACCGGGACGTGAGTTTCATCCTCCCGCGACCTCCGTGACCGTTCAGGCGATCTACGACGCCGAGTCGATCGCTCTTCTCGTGCGATGGCATGACATGGGCGCGGACAATACGGGGAAGAACGGGTTGACGCTTCCCGTGCCACCCGAGGAGGAGGAGTCGGGGGTCGGAGGTGCGCCCGAGCCCGGAACGAGCCCCTTTGGCGAGGCGGAGCTGACGCCAGCGCAGCAGACCGCACAGGACCCCTTTGCGGAGGCAGCGCCTGCCGTCGCGCCGTCGGAGTTTTCCGATGCCGTCGCGGTCCAGATTCCTTCGCAGGTGCCGACGGACGCGCGCAAGCCCTACTTCATCTTCGGAGATGCCCGGAATCCAGTAGATCTCTGGTTCTTCGACCTGACCCGCCCCAATCCCCTTCAGTTCACCGGCCGGGGAAGCGCGGACATCACGCTGAACGACACGGGGGATCTCACCGGCGTCGCGAACTACGATCAGGGAGAGTGGTCGGCCATCTTCAAACGGCCCCTTCGCGCAACCTCGGGCGCCCCGCTCGCACCCGGCCAGTTCATGCCGATCGCCTTCTCGGTGTGGGACGGGTTCTCGCGCGAGCGTGGCAACAAGCGAGGTCTCACGGTCTGGTACTCGCTTTACGTCGAGCCGGAAGTCGTCGTGTCGGCCGTCGGCCCGATGGTGAGGATCGCCCTGCTGATTCTCGCGATCGAGCTGGTCGTGATCGGCTGGGTGCGGCGGTGGCATTACGGCTCTCGCACGCGCGGGGCTGTCGGTGATGAACCGGCACCCACGCGAGCGTGAGCGGTTGCGGGCTATTCGGAGGATCCATGTACAAGAGCATTTACGTTCCCGTCGATAACTCAGACCACTCCAACCGCGCCGTCGCCTGCAGCATCGCACTGGGCAAGGCATTCTCCGCGAAACTGGTCGGCTGCCATGTCTACGCGGCAAAGCTGCACGACTATCGCTTCAGGCAGATGGAATACACCCTGCCCGAGGAGTACATCGACGAGGTGGAACTGGAGCGCCAGCGGAAGATCCACGACAGCCTCATCACGATGGGTCTCAAGCTCATCTCCGACAGCTATCTCGATGGCATGTCGCGCCTCTGTGGCGAGTCGGGCCTGCCGTTCGAGCCGCGGATGATGGACGGAAAGCATCACATCGAGATCCTCAAGGATCTTGCCGGCTCACAGCACGACCTGGTCGTGATCGGCGCCCTGGGGATCGGGCGCGCGCGCGACAGCGTGATCGGGTCCGTCTGCGAACGCGTCGCCCGTCAATGCGACCGTGATGTCTGGGTGGTCAAGCACGTCCCCGAGCCGGGCGAGGCGGAGCGGGACACGATCCTGGTTGGCATGGACGGCAGCCCCCAGTCGTTCGGCGCGCTCATGACCGCCGTCGACCTGGCACGCACGTTCGGCAAGAAGGTCGAAGCGATCGCCGTGTACGACCCCTACCTGCACTACTCCGTCTTCAACGGCATCGTCAACGTCCTCACCGAGCAGGCGGCGAAAGTGTTCCGCTTCGAGGAGCAGAATCAGCTCCACGAGGAAATCATCGACACCGGGCTCGCGCAGATCTACCAGTCTCACCTCGAGGTCGGCGAACGGATGGGGAGCGAGGCGGGCATGGCGATCAAGAAAACGCTCCTCGACGGCAAGCCCTTCCAGAAGATCCTCGACCACGCGCGTAAGACGAATCCCTGGCTCATCGTGATGGGGCGGATCGGCGTACACAGCCCGAAGGACGAGACCGGACTGGGGAGCAACGCGGAGAACGTTCTCCGCGCCGCGTCGTGCGATGTCCTCCTCTCGACGCGCCTCGAGGTGCCACGCCTCGACGTACGCGCCGAGGAGACCGTCCGATGGACGCCCGAAGCCGAGGCGCGCATGACGCACGTGCCCGACCAGGTCAAAGGGATCGCACGCACCGGGGTCCTTCGCCTGGCGCTCGAGAAGGGGCATTCGGTGATCACAAACGCAGTAATCGACGAAGCGATGGATCGGTTCATGCCGAAGAGCGCGTCGGCCGCGACCAAAGCGCTGGCCGAGGCCGTCGCGCTCGAGCGGGCGAAGTCCGGCAACGTGTCGATGTGCCGGGCATGCGGCGTCACGGCCACGCAGACCGACCCCGTACGGTGCACCGTCTGCGGCGCTGCGGATTTCGAGGTGATCTCCCAGGACATGATCGAGAAGATCGCGGCGGTTGAGGGAGGCCTCCAGGAAGAGACCACCTACGACGGGCGCAAGCTTCGTTGGTCGGAAGAGGCCAGGAAGGGCCTCTGGACTATGAAGAACGCCTATCAGCGCCGCCGCGTCAAGGCACGTGTCGAGAAGCGGGCGCGCATGAAAAAGCTCGACGCGATCACGCTCGAATTCGCCCGGCAGGTGATCGAGGAGGAGACGGGAGCGCCGCTCGAGATCCAGGCTCGCTCCGCGGAAATCCCCGAGAGCGCGGCTGCCGCACCGGGTGAGGCACGGCTCGTGGCCCGCGATGAAAAGAAGAACCCGTTGATCTCGACCTTCGATTGGACCAGCGAGGCCGTGCAGCGGATCCTTCGAGTCCCGGCCGGGTTCATGCGGAACCAGACGCAGGAGCGCATTGAGGAGCTGGCGCGGGAGCGCGCCGCGGCGGCGATCGATCTGCCGCTCGTCGAAGACGGGATCGAGATCGGCAAGCGGATGATGGCCGAGATGATCGCGAACTACCCGACGCCGGGCAAGGGCACGGCAGCGGCGGCGCCGCGGGTTCCAGAAGCCCCGAGTGCGGCTCCGGCCGCGGGGGGTGGCGGCTACCTCAACGAGGTGAGATCCCGGTAACTCCCAACCGCCAACTCCCAACTCCCAAGGGTGTTTGGAAGTTGGGCGTTGGGCGTTGGGAGCTATCTGCGTGAGTTCCTATCGCTTCTGCCGCACGGACGACATCGGGCTGCTCGTCAACGCGCTGAATCGCTGCTGGTCACCTTACTTCCCGGACGAGCCTCCGATGACGCCGGAGGCCTTCAAGCGGTCGATCCGCGACCTTCAGATCTGGTGCAGCAGCAGCATGGTCGCGTTCGCGGGCTCCGACCCGATCGGCGTCCTGATCGGCGCCAAGCGGCCTTCGGGTACCCTCGTCCACAAGATCGCCATCCATCCCGATCATCGGCGACAGGGTCATGGCCGCCACCTGCTCGCCTCGCTCGGCTCGAAGCTCGCGATTCTCGGCCCCCCTCGAATGATCGCCGAAGTCCCCGAGACTCTCGCCCCGGCCTGCGGGCTGTTCAGCGCAAGCGGGTATGTCCGGGAAGCGCTCCTGACAGACTACGTCTTGGTGTCTGAAGAGAACGATGCGCGCGAGGTACTAGGGATGCCCGCCGATCACGACGGCCGGTTCGTGATCCCGGTCACGGTCGACGACCTCGTCGCCAATGGTCTTCTTGGAGAGGGTCAGCCGCAGGTGTGCTGGGAGCGCTCGGTCGAGACGCTCAGCGCGCGGAAGGACGACATCGCAGGACTCGCCGTCGCCTCCGACGAGCGAATCGAGGCCTACCTCCTTTACGCCCCCCCGGCGGAGATTGTGTCGCTCCGCACGTTCATCGAGGACGGTGGAGCGCGTCTGAGGCAACTGCTCTTTCCACTCCTCGCTGGCGGCAGGGAGACCCTCCGGTTCCCGAAGGTCCACCCGGCGGAGATCTCGAAGGAGCTCCTGGAGACGCTCGGTTTCCGCCCCGCTGGCGGGCATCAACTCTACGCGGCGAAGGCACGGTCGGGCTAAGGCTCGTCACGGTATAAGCTAGGCAGAAACGTGAAGGGCTACCACGACATCGTCGGCGACGGAGGGTCCAGAATCCTCGAGCAGGTTGCCGAGCAGCGCACCCGCATCACCGACGGGCTCGTCGGGGTGCGCCATCTCGTGGCCGTGGGCTCAGGCAAGGGAGGCGTCGGCAAGAGCACCTTGACGCTGCACCTCGCGGGCGCGCTGCGCGCCCGGGGGCTTCGGATCGCGATCCTGGACGCGGACTTCAACGGCCCCTCACAGGCGCGCATGGCAGGGGTCCAGGGGGCGCTGCTCGTTCCCGGCAACCACAAGGTCGCGCTCCCGCGGACCAGGAACGGGATCGCGGTCTTCTCGATGGGGTCGCTCGTCCCGGAGTCGGAGGCGATCGAATTCGAGAGCGCGGCGCACGGAGAGTCCCATACGTGGCGCGCCACGAGGGAGTTTGCGCTACTCGGCGAGATCCTCGGGTCCGTCGAGTGGGGAGCGCTCGATTTGCTGATGTTCGATCTGCCGCCGGGAGCCGAGCGGACCGTCCAGTACGCCGACTTTCTCGGGCCGCGGGCGTCGTTCCTGCTCGTGACGATCCCTTCCGAGGTGGCACGGGGCGTGGTCGCGCGCTCGGTGGCAGCCCTGTCGAAGGGACCCAATCGCCTCCTCGGTTACGTCGAGAACATGAGCGGCTACTACTGCCGCGACTGCAACGCGATCAAGCCGCTCTTCGTGTCACCCGACCAGCCATCAGGCCTGGAGATCCCCTGCCTCGGGGTCGTCCCATTCGATCCCGAGCTGGCACGACACTGCGATCGGGGGATCCCTCTCGCGGAACTGCCCGAGACACCCGTCGGCCGCGCCCTGGAGCATGTGGCGCAGCGCCTTCTGGACGGCCTCGAATCACCACGGAGCATCCCCGATGAAGTTCCTCTGCGTCCCCTGCGATAGCCCGATGAAGTTGCAAACCGTCGCGCCGCCCGAGGGCGGCTCGCTTTCGGTCGTCTATTCCTGCCCCGAGTGCGGCTACGAGATGGCGATGCTCACGAATGCGTACGAAACACAGCTCGTCCAGTCACTCGGCGTGCGAATCGGACCCGGGATGAGCGAGGGCGCGTCGAGCGGCGCGAGTTCAAAGTGCCCGTTCCCCGCGATGATGCCTGCCACGGAAGGAGCGCCCGAGAGGTACGCGAGACGCCGAGCCAATCCCGGTCCGGTGGACGTCCGGCGCCGAAGCGCGGCTGGCGAACATTCCCGCGTTCGTCCGCCCCATGGCGCGGACCGGCATCGAGAGATTCGCGCGAGAGAGGGGGTCCCTGGAAGTGGACGAGAAGATCCTCGACGCGGCGCGAGAGTTTTTCGGCATGTAACGATGAACACCCCCTTCGCCCGGCCCTACGTCGTCTCCTGGAACCTCACCTACCGCTGCAACCTCGCCTGCGAGCACTGCTATCTCGACGCCGGCCCCACGCCTCTGGTCGGCACGGAGAACTTCGCCGATCGGAGCGAGCTCGGCACCGAGGAATGCTTCAAGGTTATCGAGGAAATCGCCGCGTTCGCGCCTGAATGCGTGACGATTCTAACGGGGGGCGAGCCGCTCTTACGGCGCGACATCCTCGAGATCGTCCGGCGCGCGGCGGAGCGTGGACTCTGGGTGGTCGTCGGCACCAACGGCGTGAGCATCACGGAGAACCTGGCGCGCCGCCTGTCGGAGGCCGGAGCACGCGGACTGTCCCTTTCCCTCGATGCTCTCGATGCCGATCGTCACGACCGCTTCAGGAGGGTACGAGGCGCCTGGCGAAACACGGTGGAGGGAGCGGAGATCCTCAACAGGACCGGGCTCCCCTTCATCGTGCAGACGACCGTGGGCTCGCACAATCTCGGCGAGCTCGAGGCGATCGCCGATTTCGCGCACGATCGGCTGGCCGCCAAGGTCTGGAACCTCTACTTCCTGGTGCCGACGGGACGCGGGCAATTCGTGTCGGATATCACCCCCGCGCAGTACGACGAGGTGCTCGCCTCACTCTATCGAATCCAGCGGAAGTACAACCGCCGGATGCTCGTGAACGCGAAGTGCGCTCCGCACTACATCAAGACCGTTCTGGAGAATGCCGGCGTCGAGACCGACCCGATGCCGACGGATGACAAATCCCCGATCAGGATCTACTCCGGAGGAGCCGGCGGGTGCCCCGCGGGGACGCACTACATGGGGATTCGGCCGAACGGGGATGTCACGCCCTGCCCGTACCTGCCGGTCTTCGCCGGAAACCTTCGCAGGGCGCCTCTGGCGGACCTCTGGACGTCATCGGAGCTGTTCACCGACATTCGCCGCCGCTCCTCGCTCGGGGGGCGGTGCGGGGCGTGCGAGATGAACGGCCACTGCGGGGGCTGCCGCGCCCGGGCCTTCGGCATGACTGGCGATCTCATGGCCGAAGATCCCCTCTGCACCCACACCCCCGGGACGTTCGCCGGGTCGCCTCTTCTGGCGCTTCGCGGCTCTGACGGAGTCGGTCCGCCCTCGCCCCTTCGGGGCTTCGGCGAGACGCCGCCGTTGATTGAGTACCGGCGGCGAATCGCCGGCAACGATCGCATGGGACGATGACGCCGCCGCGCGCATGAAGAGGATTCCGGCGTTCGTCAGGGGGATGGTGGTCAGAGCCGTCGAGGAATCCTGCCGCAAGAGCGGCCTCGACCGCGTGACCGTCGAAGAACTCGAGCGGATCCGTGCGCGGATGCCGACCCCGAAATTCTTCGGGTAACGGCTCAGTCAATCCCCGTGACGAGCTTGCGGCCCGAGGACCGCAGCTTGCATCGGAAGATCGATGACATCGGGAGGAGCTGAGCAATGGAGATTTCGACTGGCCTCTGGGTCGCGTTCGCGCTCTGGATGGCGTTGTTTGTTCCGTACGCGATCTGGTACATCCGTAAGGGGAGGGCGCACGGACACACCTGGTTCACGTGGTGGAAGCCGCGGGGTCACTCCGATATCGGCCCGGACGTTCCAGTTGGGAATGTCCCAGGCGAGCGCGTCTTCCGACAGACTCGACCGGGCGCAGACGACGCGCGGGGGGCTCGTTACTGATTGACGGGCCGCTCGTGACCCGCTCCGCTAGCACTGTCGTAGCCGCTGCGGCTCGGGCCTGGCGTGCCGAAGCTTCAGCGGAGGCGGCCTACCGGAAGGGATCCGGTGCGCTCTGCTCCTGTATCGTTGCCTCCATCCACTGCTGGAACTCCTCGGCGGTCTGGACGGTGACAAATCCCCGCATCCGGTAATGGCCGAGGCCGCAGAGCTGCGCGCAGGCGATCTGGTACTGAAACTCGGGATTCCCCGTCCGGGTACGCATCTCCGCGGTCGTGACGTTGGGGATGAACCAGATGGGGATCGTCAAGCCGGGCACGGCGTCCTGCTTCACTCGAAACTCGGGCACGCCGAAGCTGTGGATGACGTCCTTGCTCCTGAGCCTCACGATGATCGGCCTGTTCACGGGCAGATAGAGCTGATTGACAGTCGTGATGTCGTCCATCGCGGCAGGATCGGAGCGATCGAGCCCCAGGGGGTTCGACTGGAGGTCGAGCAGCGTGATGTCCGTGCGGCCGAATACCCGGTCGGGGCCGGCATAGTGGAAGTTCCAGGCGAACTGCTCGCCAGTGACCTGAACGATCACCGATTCGTTCTCGGGGGGTATGTCGCCGATCCTCGCGGCCCACAACGGGATCGCGAATCCGAACAGGAGAACGGCTTCGACCACGGCTACGCCGATCTCGAGATAGGACGCGTTGTGCGACTTGACCCCCGTGTAGTCCGCCACCGGATTCCGCTTTTGCCGGAAACGGACCAGGGCGTAGACGAAGAACCCTCCCCAGCCGACGAACAGGACGAGCATGAACACGTGGATCCAGCCGATCATGCTGTCGATCTGCGCGCCGTGAGTCGCGGCGAGCGCCGGAAGTCCTAGCCACTCAGTCATCATGCTCTCGACGCTCCTCCTTGGAGCTTCGACCATTCAGTATCGAGGTCGATTTCAGCGATGCGCTTCGCGCGGTTGCGGAGATAGAGAAAGAAGCCCACGAACCCGCCCTGCACCGCAAGTGTAATGGCCAGCAGCACCAGGATCCCGAGCCTGGTCCCATCGACCATTGAGCTGTCCTGTGCGTCGAGTAGCCCGAAGCACACCGGGCAGGCGAAGACGCTCGAACTGCCGCCGATCACCACCGCAACTGCCGTCGTGAGAACCAGCCTCCGCTTCGCTACGGCGTGGCAGGCCCGTGTGATTCCGAGACGGATCGATTTCGTTTTCATCGCAGCGTCCTCGTCTTGCGCAGGAACCACGAGTCGTAGACGACCAGGCCGAACGACACGGCGAAAGACACGATGGCCGCGACGAGGGTTGCGATCCCGTCCTCCCGCCCATATTGGGACAGGCACCAGAGACCGAACAGCACCGCGAGCGCCGCGGAGAGAAGGATGAGCAGCGCGTGAAACCACCTGAGGTTCATCAGGGAATCCAGAAGCCGTCGCTGATGAGTGAGGACGGGAAGGGCCAGCAGCGCGACGAAGAAGGCAGCGGTCAGCAAGAGGACGGCGTAGATCAGCTTCTTCTCGGAGATCAGGTGCATGAAGTAGCACCCCACCAGCGATCCCTTGATTGTCGCCACGAGCAGCGCCACGGTCACGGCAATCGGAACGGCAAGGTCGAGGTACGAGACCGCCACCGTGATGATTGTCAGGACCATGAGCGCGACGAACACGGTGATGTAGACCCTGACGTGTTTGTCGATGTCAACTGCGTGATCGCTCGTCACTGCGCTGCGCGTCGCTCGTCATGGATGCCACCTACAAGAGATACAAGGTCGGGAAGAGGAAGATCCAGACCAGATCCACGAAATGCCAGAAGAGGCCCGAGTGCTCGACCCGGTTGGTGAACCAGACCGGATTCGTCTTCCAGAGCTTCGCGCCGGGGCCCCAGAAATAGGCGTTCACCACCATCCCGCCGAACACGTGGAGCATGTGCAGGCCGGTCAGAGTGTAGTAGACGGCGAGGAAGTTGTTGGTGCGGGGAAATTCCCCCAACTCGAGATGGTGGCTGTATTCGAAGTACTTGACGACGAGGAAGACCAACCCGAGCAGGATGGTGCCCCCCATGTAGATCCGAAAGGTCCCGAAGCGGCGGCGCATCAGCGACGCCCAGGCCATGACCATCGTGACGGAGGACCCGATCAGGACGATCGTGTTGAACGTGGCGAGCGGGACGTCCAGGATCGTGTCTCCCCGCGGCCAGCTCGGCGCCCCGACCCGGATCAGGATGTAGCTCGCGAAGAGGGCTCCGAACAGCATGACCTCCGAGGCCAGGAAGAGCCAGATGCCGATCTTGCCGTTCGTCAGGCCGGTATCGCGGCGGGCCTCTACGGTGTAAGGAATGTCCATCTCGAATCAGGCCTCGTGCTGCGGCACGAAGTCCTTGGCCGCGCCGGGAACGCTGTACTCGTAGGGCCCCCGGTACGCCTGCGGGGCCACGACGAAATTGCCGTGCGGCGGAGGCGAGGGAGCGGCCCACTCGATCGTCGTGGCGTGCCAGGGGTTCTCCTCGGTCCTCTCCCCCTTTCGGATGCTCCAGAAGAAATTGAAGATGAACGGAATCTGAAAGATCCCGAGCATCCACGCGCCCCAGGAGGAGACGACGTTCCAGTGAAGGACCGGGTCCGCAAAGTCGTACGTCGCCCCACCGTCGAACAGTCGCCGCGAGACGCCGGCCAGCCCGACGATGAACATCGGCATGAAGACGATGTTCATGCAGACGAGCGAGCCGAAGCAATGGATCTTGCCGAGCGTCTCGTTCATCTTCCGCCCGGTTGCCTTCGGATACCAGTAGTAGATCCCCGCGAAGAGGGCGAAGATCGTCCCCGGAGCGACGACGTAGTGGAAGTGGGCGATGACGTAGTACGTGTCGTGCAGCGGGATGTCCGCGATGTTAAAGGCGAGCGGAAGCCCGGTCAGCCCGCCGATGCCGAACATCGGGAGAAAGGCGAGCGCGAAGAGCATGGGCGTGTTGAAGCGTATCGATCCACCCCAGAGCGAGATGATCAGGGCCGTCAGGATCACAACCGAGGGGATCGAGATGATCATCGTGGTCGTCTGGAAGAACGCCGCCATCGCCGTCCCCATGCCGGTCATGAACATGTGGTGCGCCCAGACGATGAACGACATGAAGCCGAGGAAGACGAGGGAGTAGACCATCGAACGATAGCCCCACAGCGGCTTCCGCGTGTTGTTCGCGATGACCTCGGCGACGATTCCCATCGCGGGAAGGATCAGGACGTAGACTTCCGGGTGCGCCAGGAACCAGAACAGGTGCTGCCAGAGGAGCGGGTTGCCTCCGCCGGCCACGTCGAGGACCTGGCCGCTCACGACAAGGCCGCTCGGGAGGAAGAAGCTCGTGCCGGCCACACGATCCATGAGCTGCATGACCCCCGCGGCCTCGAGTGGCGGGAAGGCCAGGAGCAGCAGGAAGGCCGTGACGAACTGGGCCCACACGAAGAAGGGGAACCGCATGAAGGTGAGCCCCTTGGCGCGGATCTGGATCGTGGTCGTGATGAAGTTGACCGCGCCGAGCAGCGACGAGGTGATCAGGAAGATCATCCCGATGAGCCACCACGTCTGGCCCGTGCCCGCGATGCTGGCGACGGGCGAGTAGGAGGTCCACCCGGACTGCGCGGCCCCCCCGGGCACGAAAAAGCTGCCGAGCATTGTCATGCCGCCGAGGAAGAGGCACCAGTAACTCACCATGTTGAGCTTCGGGAACGCCATGTCCGGAGCTCCAATCTGGAGCGGGAGCACGAAGTTCCCGAATCCTCCGACGGCGAGGGGGACCACGCCGAGGAAGACCATGATGGTGCCGTGCATCGCCCCGAGCTCGTTGTAGAACTCAGGGAGCATCGTCCCGCCGGGCATGCGCGCCTCGCCAAGGAGGCCGCCGATCAGCGGCATCGCGGCCTCCGGGTAGGCGAGCTGCCAGCGCATGAGCATCATCAGGCAGAAGCCGAAGAAGAGGAACAGCATTCCGGTGATGGTGTACTGGATGCCGATGACCTTGTGGTCGGTGGAGAAGACGTACTTGCGCCAGAAGCCGAGCTCCTCGTGATGGACTTCGTGCGCGACGTGCGGCTTGGGTGCGACGACGCCTGGTGGTTGACTCATGCGATTGTTCTCTGGATCGCTACTTCAAGATGAACTTGAAGTTCTGGGGCTTCGTTTCGGTGGCGCCCACCGTAATCGAGGCGGTCTGCGTCCCCAGCCTCTCGTGCCAGGCGGTGATCTCGTAGCTCCCTGCGTCGAGACCCGAGATCGTGAACTTCCCGTCGGTGCCCGTCACCGAGAAGAAGGGATGAGTGAAGACACCAATGTAGGCGCTCATCCATGGGTGGACGTCGCACTTGATCTGGAACATCCCCTCCGGCTTGGGGAACGACGTGGTGACCTCCTTGACCGTCGCCGGCTGCCCCCGGTTGAATGACGGGTTGATCTTGGGAAGCGTGTGGACGTTGTGGAGGATGCCGTCGGAATTGAGGATCCTGTATGGCTGCCCGACCATGATTCCCATCACGTGCGGCACGTACTGACAGCCTTTCTGATCGAGCACGACCGGAGTCTTGGTGGCAGGCCAGGTCTTGCCTGCCGGGAGCCCCTTCGAAACCCAGACGATGATGCTGCCCATGGTGTTGCCACTGCCGAGGACCAGCATCTCGTTTGGCACGGGTTTCCCCCCGTGCATCTTGTGGCACACAGGCTCGGCTTCCATGGCGAGCGGCCTGAGCGCGGGCGCTTTCCCGTCGAAGGTGACGGTGCCCGTGACAGTCGCGGCGATAGCGACGCCCGGCCAGAGCGACACGGCGGCCAGCCCAGCCACCAGACACAACCCGTGCGCCATCCTGCGCATGCTCGTCCCGTTCGTCATCGTCCCTCCTCCTTCGTCCTCGCGGCGCTCCCGCTCTCTTAAAAGCGGGCAGGAATTTGGTCTCGGGCAAACTCTACACCGGACCCGCCATGCGGGCAACCCTCGCCCGCCTTCGCGCGTGACGTCCGTTGCGCGCTACGGCGCGGCAGGCGCCCCACAACTCAGACGTTCTCGAATGCGAGCGATTCGGCGAGCCTCGGGTCGCGCAGCGGTACGAGCGCCTGCCGTCGCATCAGCCAGCTCGCCGCCGCCACGAAGCACCCGCCGACAGCGACGAGCGCGGCGACGTCCAGAACAGACGGACGAACCCCTTCGGGATGAAGCGTCGGCATGACCTGCCAGTAGAGGTCCACGTAGTGCATGGCGAGGAGCCACGCTCCTCCCACGGCCAGCGTCGAATTCCTCCGCTTGACTGCGCGCCCCATCAGGTAGAAAAACGGCGCGACGAAATGCCCCACCATGAGGAAGAGCGACACCGTCATCCAGGAACCTTCCATCCGGTCCCTGTACCAGATCGTCTCCTCCGGAAGGTTCCCGTACCACATGAGGAAGAACTGGGAGAAGGCGATATACGTCCAGAACACCGTGAACGCGAAGAGGAATTTTCCGATATCTTGCAGGTGCTCGGGGCTGATGACCGTGTCCAGGAGCCCCGCCCGGCGCATTGCCACCGAGACGACCGAGAGCAGCGCGATGAACCCGACGAAGGAACCCGCGAAGAAATAGACGCCGAACATGGTCGAGTACCAGTGCGGCGTGAGCGACATGATCCAGTCGACCGAGGCCAGGGTCTGGGTCACCGCGAGGACCATGATCGCGGGTCCGGCAAACTTGCGCAGCCGGGCTGACACGCCAGGATCGCCCGTCACGTCCTGACCGCGCGAGCCGCGGTAGTACAGAAGGGCGATGAAGGACCAGAGTCCGAAGTAGAGCGCCGCCCGTATCAGGAAGAACGGGACGTTGAGGTATGGCGCCTTCCAGCGAAGCAGTGCATCGTTGGCGACGGCGTCGGCGTGCGACCACTCGTAGAGATCGTGCAGCCCGAGGACCACCGGGAGGAAGAGGGCCGCCATCACGGGGATCGTGGCGAAGGTCGTCTCCCCGATACGTCGCAGGACGATCCCCCAGCCTCCCTGGGCCGCGTACTGGATCAGCACGAAGAAGAGCGCTCCGACGGCCAGGCTCAGAAAGAACAGGAACGACACGAGCCATGAGAAGAAGAACTGCCTTGGATTCGCTATCCCCAGAATTGCGCAGGCCACTATCCCCAGCAGGGCGCAGACGGCGCCGATGACCGGCATGCGGTTCCACGAGTGCCCCGCGGGGATCGTGGCCTCCTCGGGCCGCAGCGCAACGGGATCGCCTTCGGGGACCATTCAGACCTCCAGGAGCTCGACGTTTCGTGCGCCGAGGGACTCCAGCAGCTTCCCGGTGGCCGACGGATCGAATCGGGGATCCCACGATTCGATCGAGATGAAGAACGCGTCGTCGGTCACCCGCTCGAAGACCTTCGATTTGAAGAGCGGATGGTGGTGCATCGGGAGCCGGTTCAGCCCGAGCATGCCCAGGACGGCGCCGAGCGCGGCGAAGAGGACTCCCAGCTCGAACGTGATCGGAATCATGGCCGGCCAGGCGAAGTACGGTTTGCCGCTGATCACGAGGGGTTGGGCGCTGGCGTGCACCCACCACTGCAGGACGAACCCGAGCGCGGCCCCCGTCAATCCCATGACGAGGACGATCCAGGGAAGCGGGGAGCGCCGGAGTCCCATTGCCCGCTCGAGGCCGTGCACAGGGAACGGCGTGTGCGCGTCCCACCGCGTGAAGCCCTCGTCACGCACCCGCTCGCACGCGTGATAGAGATCCGCCGGCGTGGCGAACTGGGCGAGGATTCCGTAATGGGGACCGTCCGGAAGCTGGCTGACGAGCGGTGCCCTTGCCCTGAGCGCGCGACGCCAGTCGAAGGGCATCAGGAAGCTCCTTCAGGGGCGAGCGCCCCACCGCCCGGCAGGTCGCCTCGGCGGGGCTTGATCGCGCGTTCGGGGGCGGGCTGGCCATGATGAGGGTCGGCCTGCGGCAGAACGGTCTTCACCTCGGCGGTCGCCACCATTGGAACGAAGCGCACGAACAGGCAGAACATCGTGAAGAAGAGCCCGAAGCTCCCGAGCAGGCACGACACGTCCCAGATCGTGGGCGTGAAGTACCCCCAGGACGAGGGGAGGAAGTCACGGTGCAGCGACGTCGTGATGATCACGAACCGCTCGAACCACATGCCGATGTTGATGATGATCGACATGACGAACAGGATCGGGATGCTCGTGCGCGCCTTCTTGAACCAGAAAACCTGCGGGCTGAGCACATTGCAGGAGACCATGATCCAGTAGGCCCAGGCGTACGGTCCGCCCGCGCGGTTCAGGAACGTGAAGTACTCGTAGGGGTTGCCGCTGTACCAGGCAGTGAAGAACTCCGTGCCATAGGCGAAGCCGACCATCGACCCGGTCACGAGCGTGATCTTCGCCATGTAGTCGAAGTGCCGGAGGGTGACGATGTGCTCGAGGCGGAACGCCGTGCGGCAGATCACCATGAGCGTCAGCACCATGGCGAACCCGGAGAAGATCGCGCCCGCGACGAAGTAGGGCGGGAAGATCGTCGTGTGCCATCCGGGGAGGAGGGAGACCGCAAAATCCATCGAGACGATCGAATGAACCGACAGGACCAGCGGCGTCGCGAGGGCGGCGAGGACGAGATAGGCGCTTTCGTAGTGGTGCCATTGCCGCACGGAGCCCCGCCATCCGAGGGCGAAGAGGCCGTAGGCGAACTTCCGGGTGCTGGTCTTCGCCCGATCGCGCATCATCGCCAGATCCGGAATCAAGCCGACGTACCAGAACAAGACCGAGACGGTTCCGTACACGCTCACCGCGAAGACGTCCCAGAGAAGAGGACTCCTGAAGTTAGGCCATACGCCCATCTGGTTCGGGAGCGGGAACATCCAGTAGGCGACCCAGACGCGTCCCACGTGGATGCCCGGGAACAGCAGGGCGCACATCACCGCGAAGATGGTCATCGCCTCCGCCGCGCGGTTGATCGAGGTGCGCCATGTCTGCCGGAAGAGGAAGAGAATCGCTGAGATGAGCGTCCCGGCGTGCCCGATTCCGATCCAGAACACGAAGTTCGTAATGTCCCACGACCAGCCGACGGGGACGTTGAGTCCCCAGACGCCGATCCCTTCCCAGAAAAGCCACGAGACCGCGACGCCTAGAAGTCCGAGCAGTGCGAGGGAAGGGAAGAAGAAGAACCACCAGCCGATCGGAGTCTTCCGCTCGACAGGCTCCGCGACCGCCTCGGTGATCGAGTGAAAATCCGGCGAGCGCAGAATGAGCGTGGGACGGCCCGCGACAGGGTTGTCAAGCAGTTCTGATTCCGTCTGCGCCAAACGTATGCCCCGCCTTGGGTGTGAAGAGGTCGCGCGTTTGTACCATCGCGCATTGCGGGAGTCAAGCGCCGGGACCGGCTTCAGCCCACCTTTTTTGTGGAATCTTCGATGAACGATGCGAAGCGGTATTGGCGGAGGTTCTGGCGCGAGTTGAGGAGCACCAAGAGAACGATCACGGCGTGCGGTCCGATGGGAAACGTCGGATCGTTGAGCCGGCGGAAGCCGTAGTAGGCGGCCAGGACGACGGCGATTACCATCCCGACGATCGACATCGCGAGAAACAGCTTCTTTCGCCGAAGCGCGCGCTCGACGAAGCGCTGTTGAGTGTCCGTCGTCAATTTACACCCGTCCGTCGATTTCGGCAGACGCGCCGTCGCTAATCCAGGTTCGCCAGCTGTGCGAGGATCGCGTCAATGGGCGCCTTCGCGCACGCGAACATCGGCGTGTCGCGCTGCGTATAGAGGCTCGCCTCCGTATAACGCAGCCGTCCCACCAGATCGACGAACTCTTGCGGGTAGTCCGAGTCGAACGCGACTACGAAGTCCTGGTCGTCGATGCCGTAGCTGTTGCTCGTGTTCAGGCGGACGCCCTTGAACGGGGCGGAGGCGGCGATGTGCTCGTCCATCATCCCCTGCCGCGCGTGGGGCGAAAGGCGGTACCACGACCGCGTTTTCGTGAAAGGGTACACGAACAAGTACTTGCCCTCGCCCGGCAGCAGCTCGACGCCCTCCCCAGAGCCCTTCATCTTGTTGACATACGGCGACCGGCGCTGCATCGAGAGGAAGCTATACACCGGCGACAGGTAGGCGCCCAGCCGCGACCGCCTCATTGCCGCTTCCATCGACTGGAAACACAGCGGGTCGAACGCGATCCGCCAGAGCATGAAGTCGACGTCCGCGCGCAGGCCCACGAGTGAGTAGGTGCGGAGGATCAGGTCGTCCGACGACTCCCACGTCCGCACCAGTTCGATGAACCCGGCCGCCGCTGCTCGCTGCTCGTCGGCAGGAAGCCGCCGGAACACGGGGTCCAGCCGGTAGAACGAGTAGTTCAGGAACTGGCGGCGTTCCCGATCCGCGCTCTTGCTCGTGACGATCCCGGTCGGGTCGAGCTCAACGGAGGGGGCGCGGCGGGGCGGAGGGCCGGTGCCCTCGGGAGAATGCTCCATGCATATACCTGCGTGGCGGCCGGCCGTGGTCAAAATCGACAACTTTGACCACGACCGGTCGAGTCGCGCTACCGCGAGCTCGTCGTCGTTCGCGGCGCCGGTTCGGCAATCAACGTATTCGTCAACGTGCCCAGCCCTTGGTACGAACACACCTGAACGTCACCGGGTTGCATGGACCGCCCAAGGCCGCCGTGCGATCCGGGGGGCGTGCCGAGTCCGATTACGGTGCCGACCGGCAAGGTCAACATGTTCGAGAGGTAGGCCGCGTACTCATACATGCTGTGCCAGGTCTGGTTCGTGTTCGAGTCCTGCACGAGCGTGCCGGCCACGGTCATTTTCAACGGCATGTTCAGCGGATCGACAAACTCCTGCGGGACGATGAACGGGCCGATGGGCTTCATGCTGTCCCAGCCCTTCTGCACGAGCCAGTCCTGCGGCACGTTGTCAGGCTGTCGCGCCTGTCGATCGGAGATGTCGTTCGTATTGGCGTAGCCGAACATGTAGTTCTTGACCTGGTCCACGGGGACGCGGCGCATCGGTCTGCCGACAACGCCGAGCAGCTCACACTCGTACTGGTACTGCTTGCGTCGATCGGCGTGCCAGTTGATGACCGGTTCACCGTCGCCGATGAACACCTCCGGAGTGGTCGGAATGAGGAACAGGCGCGGGTTCATCGGCCGATCGTCATTGGCCGCCCGCTCCCAGACTCCAGGCATCGACGGCTGCATCTTGGGTGCGGTCGCCGGCGGCGGCGTGCCCGGCAGCGGCCGATAGTTGGAAAACCCGTAAAAGGCCACTCTCGGGAGGAACGGCGCAAGGGCATCCACTGCCTTGAAATCGTAGACGTACGCCGGTCTCTTCGCCTCAAGCGTTGGTCCCACCTGCGCGACGATCTGCTTGATCTTCGGACCGACCGTACTCCACTGGTCCATGATCGCCAGCAGGTCGGTTGGGATACCGGTCACGTTGGCGGCTTTTGCGGCAGGCGCCAGTTCCACGACGAGTCCGCCAATCTGTTGCGGCTCGACCGGATATCGCATCACCACGCCGACGAAGTTCCTATTCTGGTACCTGAACGTACCCAGCCCGAACCGCTCCGCCGCGGTCTGTGCTTCAAGGACTGCGACCCAGGCGGCGCCGAGCACGCCCAGCACCATGATCGCGCCGACAGCCGAAAAAATCTTTCGCATCGATACTCCTCCGCGAATCCTCCGAGACCCCGTGGACGCCGCTGACGTCTGTTGAGACGAGGACGATCTTCCCGGCCGTCCCGGCAGGTGTCAAGGAAAAACGCCGCGCCCATGCTAGGATTCCGGCCTTTAACCGCCTTCCCGCTCCCGCATGAGGTGTTCCATGCGCTCCCTGGTGATCGCGTGCAGTCTCGTGGTCAGTTTTCACGGTTTCGCTGCCGCTGAGGCCGCAGCACAGGATAGGACCATCCGGCTCGAGGGCGAGGGCCGGCTGGGCCCGGCCGCGGATGAACATCGGGGCACCTCATCCGCATACGGTTACGAGGGGACGCCGCCGTCGATCGTGCCATCGATGATCGAGCTGGCAGGTATCACCAGCCAGGACGTCGTCTATGAGCCCGGCTGCGGCGACGCGCGGCTGGTGATCGCGGCGATCAAGGCCGGAGCCCGGAAGGGACTTGGCGTCGACATCGACCCGGACCTCGCCGAAAGGGCATACGCGGATGTAAAGGCGGCAGGAGTGTCCGACAAGATCGAAATCCGGTGGGGGAATGCCCTGGACGTGGACATGTCCGACACCACGGTCGTATTCCTGTTCATGGGGGAAGCGTTCAATCTGGTCATGCGGCCACTGCTCTGGCAGCAGCTGAAGGTGGGTGCGCGGGTGGTGTCCAACGACTTCTCGATGGGGGATTGGAAGCCGGACCGGACGCTCCGGGTGGACACACCCACCCGCTCCTACGTCTTGTACCTCTGGACGATTACGCCGGAAATCAAGAACCGCGCCGCAGCGATTCGCTGATCTAGAAAACCTCGCCGAAGTAGCTCCAGAGAATTTCGCGCCCGCGGATATGCAGGGGCCGCGATCGCCATTCGTCCAGCTGAAGTGTCTTCGACCGAGTGATGTCGCGTTCGAAGTCGGCGGTGAGCCGGGCGGCGAGCGCCTGGTCGAAAACGGCGAGATTGAGTTCGTCGTTGAGCTCGAGCGAGCGGTTGTCGAAGTTCGCGGACCCGAAAATCGACAGCACGCCGTCGACCACCATCACCTTGGCGTGCATCATGGCCGGCTGGTACTCATGCAGCTCGATGCCCCGCTCGAGCAGGTGTTCGTAGGATGCCCGGCTGGCAAACTTCACGGGCTTGGCATCCGTGATGTCGCCCTCGACGACCATCCGCACCCTGACGCCACGCCGACGGGCGTCCTCCAGGCTCCACTGGGTTGATTCGTCCATCACGAAGTAGGGCGATTCGATGTCGAGCGTCGTGCGGGCCGAGGCGATCGCGAGCAGGTAGAGCAGCTTCATCGCGCTGGCGCCCCCCTCGGGTCCGCTCCACACGACGATCGAACGCGCCGGCCCGGTCGGCTCGTCGTCGTGCGGCAGCAGGTCTGGGGCCACGACTTCGCCGCTTTCGATCCAGTTCTCGTTGAACGATCCCTCGATGTACACGGCCGCGGGCCCACGCACTTCGATCTGCGTGTCGCGCCACATCTTTTCCTCTTCGGTGTCGAGCGCCCACTGGTCGGCGATGCCGATGCCGCCGACGAAGGCCACGTCGCCGTCGACGACGAGCGACTTGCGGTGTGTCCGGTAGTTGAGCTCCTCGAAATTGAGTCCGCTCACCTTGTTGAACCAGGCGACCTGGCATCCCGCGCGCCGCAGCCGCTCGACGTCCTGTTCGCTGGTCTTGCTCGCGCCGATCGAATCGAGCACGATGCGCACGTTCACGCCCCGGCGCGCCGCGGCCTCGAGCGCGGCGGTGAACCGATCGCCAATCTGGCCCGTCTGGTAGACGTAGGTTTCGAAGCTGATGCGATGCTTCGCCTGCTCGATCGCCGAGAGCATGGCTGGAAACGCGTCCGTGCCGTCGGTATGAACGGTGTACGCGTCGCCGCTCGTCAGCGGTGCGCCGAGCAGGCGGGCCAGGTATTCGGGAAACTGCGCGTCGGACGCCGGCAGCTCGGTCCGGACGCGCAGCGTCTCCTGGTCCTGGGCGATCAACAGGCCACCGGCGATCACCAGCATCGCGATGACGGCGCCGATGGCCAGGTTGCGCGGCTTGGGCAGGCCCATCTTACAGGGTCGTGCACGGTCCCAGCGGGTTGACCCTCTCCACGTCCACAGTTCGGAACGCGATGTCAGCCTCCAGGTTCCTGCCGCGAAGGGTGGGCCCGAACCACGCGGTTGGAATCCTGGCCTTGGCCTCACGGCCGCCGGCGTCGAATTCCACCTCGGTGAAATCGCCCTCCGTCTCGAGCTCGATCTCGCCGTGGTCGATTTCATCGACTCAGCTCGCCGACGATCTCGACGCGCTGTCCCGCGTACCTGGCAAAGTCGTCTTCGTCGTCCAGCCAGTAGAAGACCGAGCCCGGTGCGCCGGCGGTGCCGACGGGACGCGCCGCCTCCGACGGCCTTGTGCGCGCGGTCGGCGAAGACAGGTACACGTCGCCTTTCGACCAGACCATCATCGAATGCGGTTCGGCCGTACGAGCGTCGAGCCCGCGCATCACGCAGCCGGTGATCACGAACTGGTCGTCCTTGTCGCCCGCAGTTGCCTGAGCCGACGCGATGCCGGTGGCAAG
Source organism: uncultured Acidobacteriota bacterium (assembly GCA_963750995.1). GTDB lineage: Bacteria > Acidobacteriota > Vicinamibacteria > Vicinamibacterales > UBA2999 > CAVVST01. The sequence goes on from CAVVST010000004.1 coordinate 486,476, forward strand.
CGTGACAATCGCAGCGCCGAGGAAGAGCTTGGGATAGACAGCCATATGGATAACCCCCAGCGCTTTAACAGCAAGAATGCGACCACAGTAAGCTAACGGGCATGATCGGCGCGATACGTTCGATGCTCTACGTGCCCGGCAGCCGCCCGGACAGGTTCGGCAAGGCCATGTCTGCCGGCGCCGATGCCGTGGTCTTCGACCTCGAGGACAGCGTGGAAGCTGGACAGAAGGAGAAGGCGCGGTCTTCCATCGCCGAGTTCCTCGCCACGCCGTCAACCGGGCCGCTGAGGCTGGTGCGGTTCAACGGCATTCATTCGTCGGACGGCGAAGCCGACCTGGAGTTCTTCAGTAGCCGCACCGGGTTCGACGGCGTCTTGCTGCCGAAGGTCGAAACCGTCGGCCTCGTGGAGCTGGTCGCGCGCGTGTTCGGCCGTCACGCGCCCGCCGGCGCAATCCCGCCGCTGTTCGTGATGCTCGAAACGCCGGCCGCGATTCAGCGCGCGGGCGACATCGCGACCGCCGACGCACCCATCGCCGCGCTGCTCTTCGGCGCGGAGGACTTCACGGCGAGTCTTGGCGTCGAGCGCACGATCGACGGCGAGGAGTTGTTATTTGCCCGCGGGCAGATTGCGCTCGCCGCCGCCGCGACCCGGGCGGATGCCATCGACGCGGTCTTCACCGATCTGAACGACATCGACGGCCTCCGTCGCGACTGCCGCCGCGCCCGGGGGCTTGGCTTCCGCGGCAAGATGGCGATTCATCCCAAGCAGATCGACATCATCAACGAGACGTTCACGCCCGCGCCGGCGGAGGTCGACCGCGCCAAGCGCATTATCGAGGCTTACGACACGGCGCGTACAGGCCGGCCAGGGCGTCACCACCCTCGAGGGCAAGCTGGTCGAATTGCCGGTCGTCGAGCGGGCGCGCCGCGTGCTGGCGCTCGCCGCCCGCGGAGTATGATCGGCGCGTGGATCCGACTGAGCGGGTCGCCGTCGTCCAGGCGGCGCCTGTCGCCTTCGATGTCGCGCGGACGCTCGAAAAAGCCGGCGATCTGGCGGCCGGCGCGCATCAGCGCGGCGCGCGGCTGACGCTCTTTCCGGAGGCATTTGTCTCGGCGTATCCGCGCGGGCTGGCGTTCGGCGCGGCGGTTGGATCGCGCAGCGCCGAAGGACGGGAACAGTTCCGCATTTACTGGGAGAGCGCGATCGAGGTACCAGGCCCGGCGGTGGATCGGCTTGCCGCAATCGCGCGCGCGAACCAGACGCACCTCGTCATCGGCGTCGTCGAGCGCGACGGCGGCACCCTGTACTGCACCGTGCTGTTCTTCGGAGCCGACGGCCGCTATCTCGGCAAGCACCGCAAGCTGATGCCGACCGGCAGCGAGCGGCTGGTGTGGGGATTCGGCGACGGTTCGACCCTGCCCGTGATTGATACCGACGTCGGGCGCGTCGGCGCGGTGATCTGCTGGGAAAACTACATGCCGCTGCTGCGCGCCGCGATGTACGCCAAGGGAGTCGAGATCTACTGCGCGCCCACCGCCGACGGCCGCGACACGTGGCTGCCGACCATGCGGCACATCGCGCAGGAAGGTCGATGCTTCGTGCTGTCGGCCAATCAATTTGCGCGTCGCCGCGACTATCCGGCCGACTACCCGACGCAGTTCGGCGACGACCCGCAGACCATCCTGTCGCGAGGGGGCAGCTGCATCATCGGCCCTCTCGGGAACGTCCTGGCAGGGCCCGATTTCGACGGGGAGACCATCCTGACTGCAGATATCGATCGTCACGACATCGCCCGCGCGCGGCTCGACTTCGACGCCGTGGGCCATTACGCCCGTCCGGACGTCTTCCGTCTCATCGTCGATGAAACCAGCCGGGCACCCGTCTCGTTCCAACCGGTGGCAGCGGCCGCCCCATCCTCCGGCCGAGGCACCGAGCAGTGATCCGCCGCGGCGGGTCCGTTCGGAGCGCCCTGGCAGGCGCTGTGGTTCTTCTTGCGTGTCCGCTGCTGGCGTTCGCCCAGGAACCCTCTGTGCCGGCACTTCGCGTCGGCAGCGGCGCGGAAACCATCGATGTCGACGGACGGCTGAACGAGACCGCGTGGGACTCGGCGCCGATGTCGGACGCGTTCGCGCAAACCGACCCTGGGGAAGGTCAACCCGCGACCTTCCGCACCTCAGTGCGGGTGCTCGCCAGCCGCAATGCTCTGGTGATCGGCATCGTCTGCGACGACCCGCAGCCGAGCGGCATCGTCAGCTACAGCGTCAGGCGCGATGCCGGGCTCGGGCAGGAAGACAGCCTCAAGATCGTGCTGGGTCCGTTCCGCGACGGCCGATCCGGCTATGTGTTCGCGGTCAACCCTCGCGGTGCGCGCTACGACGCGGTCATCAACGCGGGCGCTGAAAACGAGAATTCCGACTGGGACGGCATCTGGCAGGCGGCAACGGAACGAACCGAGACTGGCTGGACCGCCGAAGTCCGCATCCCGATTCAGACACTCAGTTTCAATCCCTCAGTGCGCGAGTGGCATTTCAACGTCGAGCGGCGGATTCAGCGGCTGCAGGAGATCGATCGCTGGGCGGCGGCGGTACGCCAGTACCGAATAACGCTGACGAGCCGCGCGGGGCTGCTCACCGATCTTCCGGATTTCGCCCTCGGCCGCGGCCTCAGCGTGCGTCCCAGCCTCACCGCTGGTGGCGGCGTGCCGGCGCCGTCCGCGTCGCTCGATGGAAAGTTCCATCCGAGCCTCGACATCACCCAGCGGCTCGGAGCCAACGTGACGGCGTCGTTCACCACCAACACCGACTTCGCGGAAACCGAGGTCGACACGCGGCAGACGAACCTCACGCGGTTCCCGTTGTTCTTTCCGGAAAAGCGCACGTTCTTCCTGGAGGGGATCGACATCTTTCAATTCGGCCCCGGCGTGAACAACGACATGATTCCGTACTTCAGCCGGCGCATGGGCCTGGTCAACGGGCGCGAGGTCCCCATCATCGGCGGCGGGAAGGTCAACGGCCGCGTCGCCGGCACCAACTTCGCCGCGGTGATCACGTCGACGGATAACCAGCCGGGTGTCATCGACCAGGGAGCCACCACCGGCGTCATCCGGATCAAGCGGAACTTGTGGCGCGAGTCCTACGTCGGCTTCCTGGCCACGGCGGGAGATCCGCTCGGACGCAGCGGGAGCTGGCTGAGCGGCGTGGATTTCACTTACAGCACGTCGAGCTTTATCGGGGACAAGAACTTCTCGCTCAACGCCTACGGCGTGATGACGGGACGCGACGGTCTCGGCCGCGACAGAACGGCGGCCGCTTTCAAGATCGACTACCCGAACGACAAGTGGGACCTGCGACTCTGGTACCGGCGGATCGGCCGCGACTTCGATCCGTCGCTCGGCTTCGTGCCGCGCCGCGCCATGCAGCGATGGAATCCGGCGATCTCGAACCGGACCCGCTTCGCCAGCGGGCCCATCCAGGACATGAGCATGGGCGTCAACCCGTACATCACCTACTCTCTGCACAACCAGTACGAAGGCCTTGAGTCTCCAGTCACCCTCCTGAACTTGCGCTTTCGCAGCGGCGAGCGCGTCCAGTTCATCGTGACGCCCACCGCCGACCGGCCGCGGCAGCCATTCGAAGTCTCCGACGGAGTCGTGATCGCTCCCGCCCTGTACCAGTGGGTGCGTCGAAACGCCGGCTTTACGACAGCGCAGAAGCGCCGGCTGTACGGGTCTCTCAACTGGACGACGGGATCGTTTTACGATGGCGACCTCACGCAATGGGACCTGACGCTGGTGTGGAATCCCACGCCGTTGTACACGGTCGAGTTCACGGGCGAGCGGAACGAAGGCGACTTGCCGGCCGGCGGCTTTACGCAACACCTGTTCGGCACGCGACTGCGCGTCAACGTGTCGTCCGATTTTTCGATTTCAACCTACGCCCAGTACGACACTGACAGCGATCTGGTGGGAATCAACTCGCGGCTGCGCTGGACATTCCTGCCCGTCGCCGACCTCTTCGTCGTCTACAACCACAACGTGCGATCGCTGCTCGATCGGTGGCAGCTCGACTCCAATCAGCTGCTCGTCAAGCTGCAGTACGCCTGGCGGATGTAATTCTTGAAACACCCCAACTCCCAACGTCCAACTCCCAAGGGTCTTGGGCGTTGGCGCGTTGGGAATGTGGAATTGATTTGACTTATCCCATCAACTCGTAAGCGCCGCTCACGGCTGACGAAGACGGGAACACGCGGTCGGCTTGCGCGGGAGTCAGGTCGAACGTGCCGGCGATGGCGGCCTTGAGCACCGCGCGTGTGTCGAGTGTCGGCTTCACGTCGCGCCCTTCGAACAGCGCGGCATCACCGAGCCCCGGCCAGTCGGCGAAGACTTGTGACCGCGCCACCTGCGGGCCGAGCAGGAACCCCGCGCCGGCGGTTCCGTGATCGGTGCCGCGGGTGCCGTTGGGCCGTGCGGTCCGCCCGAACTCGGTCATGACGACGACGGTGGTGTTCGACCATGCCGGCCCCATCTCGGTGCGCAGCGTGACGAGTCCGTCGGCGAGCTGCCCGAGGAGGCGGTCGAGCGCGCCGCCGGCGAGCCCCTGGTTCGCATGCGTATCCCACCCGCTGAATTCAACCGCCGCGATGTTCGGCCCCTTGTCCTGGCGGAGGATGCGCGCGGCCGCCCGCATCAGCGGCGCGATTCCGCCGCGGCGCGCGTTCTGGCCCGCCATCGGCTCTTCGCCGACAGTCTCCTGCTGCTGCATGGCGGCCTCGAACCTGCCGTGCAAAACGCTGTCGCCGCGGTAGAGCAGCGAGAGCCTGTCGAGGTAGTCGTCGTCAACGACGCCAAGCTGCGTCGGCGACCACGTCTGCACGTCGAACGTGCCGGTCATCGAGCGTGGCAATCCCGACGCGATCGCAATCCCGGCTCGCTCGCCCGGCATCACCTGGAGCAGCCGGTTCAGCCATCCGTCGGCCGATCCGGCCGGACGGTCGATGCCGGTCTCGAGGATCGCCTGGCCGTCGAAGTGGCTGCGCGTGCGATACGGAATGGCCATCGCGTGGACGACGACGAGTTCCTTCTGGTCCCACAGCTCCTTGAGCGGCGCAAGTCCGGGCGCGAGTCCGAACACGTCATTCAACGTGACGAGCTCCGCTTCATCGAACGCGAGCGTGCCTCGCAGCGACTGATACGCCGGGTCGCCATAGGGGACGACGGCGGCAAGCCCGTCGAATCCGCCCCGCAGCAGCACGAACACGAAGCGGCCGCTCTGGCGCACCTGGGCGAAGCTGACGAGCGGCGCGCCGAACGTGGCGAGCCCGCCGAGGCACATGTTTCTGACGAATGTCCGGCGGTCCATGGTCATCTCCACTGGAAAGCGGGTCCCGCGATGGCGAGCGCCACGCGATCGCCGGCGGCAATCGAGGGGTCCTTCAACAGCGAACGAAGGGAATCGGCGGCGTCGCCGTCGACGACGTCGAGGAGGGCGTCGGCCTCGAGCCTGGCGTCGCGCATGCGGCGTGCGAGCGTGCGCGCGAGCTCGGCGCGGTTGAGGAGCGAATCGGGATCCGCCCAGTCCTGCACCGTGTCCCCGAATCCCTTCGGTGCCTGCGGCGCCCAGAGCGGATGCCGCAGCTGGCGAAGGACAGGCAGTGTCATCGCGTTGACCCCCGGCGCATTCACCGCGCGGAGGACCGCGACCAGCCAGTCCTGCGGCGTTCGGAACTTCTGCGAACTCCCGGTCCACGCGTCCGGCAGCTCGATCAGGGCGGCCGCAACCGCGCGAAGATCGCCGCCCGTGGTTCGGAAGACGCGCGCAATCCGCTCGACGGCCGACGGAGGCGGATCGTCGGAGACGAAATGTGCAACCAGCTTGGCGGCGACGAACTGCGCCGTCGACGGGTGGCGGCATAGATCGCGGATGACATGTTCACCCTGCGCTGCGCCGGCGTCTGCGTACTTCACGCCGAGCACGGCTCGCGCGCCCGGTTCGTGCAGCGGCTCCTGAAACGCGAAGCCGACCGAGGATCCGCCGTTCTGCAGTCCGCTCACCGTCCATCCGGTCAGGATCTTCGCGAGCTCCTGCACATCCTGCTGCGTGTAGCCTCCGTTCACGCCAAGCGTGTGGAGCTCCATGAGTTCGCGCGCGTAGTTTTCGTTGAGCCCCCGGCGGCCCCGGCCGCGCTGCGCGCCGCGCGAGCCAGGCCCGATCGACTGGAAGTTGTCGAGGTAGACGAGCATCGCCGGGTGCGTCGCTGATGCGAGCACCATGTCCTCGAATCGGCCGAGCACGTGGGGCCTGATCGCGTCGCGCTCGTAACTGCCGGCGAGCGGGACGACGAGTACCTTGGCGGCCGTCGAGACACACAGGTGGTTCGACCAGAACGCCACCAGCCGCTCCACGAACGGGCGTTCCGTGGTGACGCGCATGGTCAGCGAGGCGACGCTTTCCTGCGCGCCGATTTCCACCAGCGTGCGTCGCAGCTGCTGCCGTTGCTGTGGTATCTGCCGGGCGGGACCGCGAAAGGCGCGAATGGCGTCGGCCAACGCCGCCGGCGTGCCGGCGGGCGGCGCGGCGAGGATGGGCGCACCGCCGTCCAGCTGCGCGCGCAGCCACGCTCTGGGATCGGTAATGCGCCGGCGTTCGCCGATGCGCGCGCCGAGGCCGAACCGGTTCAGAGCGCGAAGGGCTGTATCCATACCTATCATGCTTACGGATCGTCCCGCCGAGGCGTTTACTGGCCTGCCGCGATGGGGTAAAAAGCTGAAGATGACGCTAGGCGTCGACGAGGGCGCGCTGCTCCAGGGTCTCAAGAAAGGCGAGGACTGGGCATTCGAGGCGCTGATCAGGACGTTCGGCGCACGGATGCTCTCGGTCGCGCGCCGCATCGTCGGCAATGACGAAGACGCGCGCGATGTCGTGCAGTCGGCCTATCTCAGTGCGTTCCGCGCAATCGGCACCTTTGAAGGATCGGCGCAGCTCTCCACCTGGCTTCACCGCATCGTGGTGAACACGGCACTGATGCGCCTGCGATCGCGGCGGCGCAAGCCGGAAGAATCGATCGAGGCGCTGCTGCCGGCGTTCAAGGCGGACGGCCATTTCGCGGAGCGGTTTGCCTCCGGGAGCCTCACCGCGGAGCAGCTGCTCGAACGCAAGGAGACGCGCCAGATCGTGCGTGCGGCGATCGAGCAGTTGCCCGACGCCTACCGGACCGTCCTGATCCTGCGCGACATCGAGGAGATGTCAACCCAGGAGGTGGCCGACGCGCTCGAGATCACGCCCGCGGCCGTGAAAGTCCGGCTGCACCGCGCCAGACAAGCGCTGTTTACCCTGCTCCGGCGTCACTACCGGGCGCCGGCTGCAACCCGGTGAGTCCAGCCGGCATCAAAAGAGGGAGATATCCAGTGACCTGCCGGGAACTCGCCGACTTCATCGCGGATTACCTGTCGGAAGCGCTGCCAGGCGACACGCGGACGCAATTCGAGCATCACCTCGGTGACTGCTCGAACTGCGTGATGTATCTGGACGGCTACCGCCAGGCGGTCAAACTTGGACAGGCGGCGTTCGAGGATCCTGACGCGCCGGTTCCCGACACGGTTCCCGAAGAACTCGTGAAAGCGATTCTCGCGGCGCGCCGCTAGAAGGCGACCTTCGCTGCGTCGGCGAGGATCTGATTCCGGTAGACGGGCAGCGACCACCCCTGTCGCGTCAGCTCGTCAACACGCTCGCGCACCTTCGCGACGTACTGGTCCTTGCTGCCGTACAGTTTTTTCAACTCCGGCGCAGTCATCGCGATTTGATATCCGGTCAGGTGGCAGAGGTCGTCGATGCCTTCCACGGTCCGGCGTGACACCCAGGGCACGGTGTTCGGCGTCGGCGGCACCGCTCCTTCGTTTGGAAAGCCGTATTTCGCCACGGGCACGTCGACGTAGGGATTCCTGATGCCGCCCTTCGGGTTGCCGTGCTCGTCGAGCGCGATCAGGGAGCCATCATTGGCCGTGTTCCGATCGACCAGGATGCGATCGGCACGCGGCGGCACGGTGCCTTTGTCGATCCATTCGGCGAGATGATGGAACGCGACTGACATGTAGACGTTCATCGGCCACAACGTGATCGGGTTCTTGCACGGGTTCGGGCGAAAGGCTTCGACATCGCGCGTGTCAAGGTGCGGCATCCCGGGGAACTCGTAGACGCGGAACTGATCGCCGGGCCGGTCTCCGTCCTGGCGTGACGGGACATTTCCGCGCGCCGCTTCGGTCGTCGTCGGCACCTGGATCATCGGCACGTCTACCTGGCGGATGTTCGTCCCGTTGCTCGTCGGCAGGAAGCCGTCGTAAATCGGCTTCATGTCGGCCAGGCGGTACACCATGTGCGCCGGCAGGTAGTTAATCAGCACTCCCGCGGACGCCGATGTCCCGGCGAGGATCACCTTTCTCATCCGGAGCCCGTTGAGCGGGTTGGCGGTCTGGCTCGATCGCAGCATCGCGCCCACCTGCGCGAGGATGTCGTTCGCCTGGCCGGGCTGAATACGCAGGTCCCGGTAGCGCGCCGCGTTGAATTCGACGAACTGCGCCGGATCGCTGGTCACGATCTCGACGCCGATGTGCCCCGACGTCATGGTGTAGGTATGCGTGAAATGAAACATCCACGCGTTGCCGCTCGGATGCATCGATTCGGCGAGCACGATGCCGCTGAATCGGCTGTTGTCGGCCGGTTTCCGCACGACGATGCGCGTCTTGTAAGGTGCGTTGTTCGCCGTCCCGGTGACGAAGTATTCCGTGCTCACGTACTTGAAGTGGGCGAGGTCGTCTCCGGCAGGCAGCGACATCAAGGCGGGGAACATCTCGCCAGGACCAGCCACCGCCGGGGAGATACTCGCGAGCGGCGCGGCGACAGCTGTGGCGGGCAGTGCCTGAGGCGCCTGTCCCTGCCGCCCGGGGGCGGGTCCCTGGCCGCGAACCGGCAACGGCGCCTGCGCCGCGATCCCGGCGGCGCCAAGCACGGCGAGCAGTAACCCGAGCGGTAGACCGGCGTGGCGAGGTCGCAATATCATGCCGCATAGGATAGATCGAGGCGGACGTCATGGTCCGCCCGGAGGAACATGCCGATGACGGCGCGTACCAGGCTTATCTCGGCGGGGCTATTCGCTCTGCTGACTGCGGCGGGCTTCCAGGCTTCCACCACCAGCGCCCAGCAGGGACCACCGCGGCCTCCTGTCACGCCGCCTGCCGGTGTTCAGCCGCTGCCGGTCGATATTTTCACGACAAAGAATTTCTATCTCGACCGGCAGTACTGGACCGATCCGCGCTATACGCGCTGCAATACCCCTCGGCAGATGACCGACATGTGGCGCGACAACCGGTTTGCGCGGTGGGGAGACTGCAATCTCGATCGCGAACAGGCGAAGATCGTCAGCCCCTATTCATACAAGACCGCGCAGGAACACTACGAGGCGCTGCTGGCTGAAGCGAAGAAGGCTGGCGGTCCCACCCAGCACACACGGCAGACGCTGCCGAACTGGGACGGGCGCTACCGCCGGCTCAATCCCGGCGAGCAGTGGATCTGGGGCCGCAATCTGCAGGCGGCGACCATGCTGAAGCTGCTCACGCCGGAGTATCAGAAGCGGATGGTCCAGCAGAACTATCACGAGGTCATCAACAACTCACCGCAGTGGAACGCCGCCTTCTGCTATCCCGAGGGCTTCATGCGGTGGTGGGCCGAGGCATCGCTCGGCGGCCAGATCGAGGTGTTGATGACGCCGCACCAGGTGCAGTTCCTCAGCGGCATCGCCGACAACTTCGTCCGCAAGGTCCTCGTCGGCCGCAAGCACGTGCAGCAGGTGCCGCAGTGGTTCGGTGAAACGATCGGCTTCTGGAACGGCAACACCCTGATCGCCTGGACGGCGAACGTCCAGGCATGGACGCTGTCGCATTCGATGTTCGAGTTCAGCAGCCAGATGGAGACGATCGAGGTGTTCACGCCGAGCGCCGACGGCAAGACCATCACGGTCGATACCACTTTCTACGATCCCGAAGCGTTCACGCGGCCGCTGCACGCGGTGACGCCGTGGCAGTTCGTGATCGGACTGGACGACGCCGAGGCCCGGCATACCTTCGTCGAATGCCGCGTCCAGAGCACGATCATCAACGGCCCCGATGGCCGGCCCACGCAGTTGACGTTCCTGGACGACGGCTACATTGATTACTTCGGCCGCCCATGGGCGCAGAACTGGGAAAAGCATTTCGAGCAGGGCTGGGAGCGGCCCGAAGAAAAGTAACCCATCAACGAAGGAGGAAGCCGTGAAGAAGTTCGTTGCAGCCGCCGCGGGCGCCCTGCTCCTGGCGGTGGTGGCGCCGGCGCTCGCGCATCACTCGTTCGCCATGTACGACCAGACGACGAACAAGACGATGACGGGGAAGCTGGTGCGGTACATCCCCGGCGCCAATCACGCGCAGCTGATCTTCGACGTGCTCGGCCCCGACGGCAAACCGTTGATGCAGAACGGCAAGGTCCTGCAGTGGGGCGTGGAGGGTCCGTCGGCCGCGTCGCTGGCGCGACAGGGAGTGGCGCCCAAGACGTTTCCGGAAGGCACCATTTTCACCGTCAGGCTCTACCCGTTGCGTGACGGCCGCCCCTTCGGGGCGCTGGCCGGCTTGCTGATCTCCTGCGGCAGTGCCATGCCCGCCGGCGGCTGCACCAAGGAGACCGGGAAGGTGCTGCTCGAGAACGCAAACAACGACGCGTAGGGCGGGTTCCGCGCCCTTCGACTGGCTCAGGGCGTCCCGAGCTTGTCGAGGGACGAGCGGACCCGCCGATTCTCACGCCCGCTCGCGGGCGTGCTCGCCAATCGACGCGAGGACGGTCTCGGGATGCACCGGTTTCGCCAGGAACGGATATCCCCCGATCGTCATCGTCGCCCCGCCGGTTTCACGGCGCGAGACCAACGCCGTCAGGAAGACGATCGGCGTCCCTTTCAGTGCCGGGTCGGACTGGATTTCGGCCGCCAGCGCGCCGCCGTCGGCATCCGGCATGACGATGTCGAGGAAGATCAAATCTGGCTTGAATGACCGCGCCGCCGCCAGCGCGCGGCTGCCTTTGTTCTCGACGCACACCTCGCAGTCGCCGTTTTCCGTGAGGTACATCGCCAGGGCGCGCGTGATGCTCGCCTCGTCGTCCACGAGCAGGATTCGACGCTTCCTCATGATGGTGTTTCCTCTCTATCAACTTTCAACGTAACGGTGACGCGGGCGCCGCCTGTATCCCGGTTGCCGACGTCGATGGTGCCGCCGTGCATCTCGACGATCTGCTGCGAGACCGAGAGCCCCAGGCCCGTCCCGCGGCCGGTCGGCTTGGTGGAAAAGAAGGGGTCGAAGATCTTCTCGAGGTACTCCTCCGGGATGCCAGGGCCCGAATCCTCGATCCGCACGACCACCACGCGTTCGCCGCGCACAAACCGATCGGTCTTGCGATAACCGACCAGCGCGTCGCGCGACATCTTCTCGAGCGACGTGGTAATCCGGATTTCGCCGTCGCGCTCGATCGCGTGTATCGCGTTGGTGACGAGATTCACGAACACCTGCTGCATCTTGAACTCGTCGAGCTGCAGCCTGGGCAGGCCCTGCTCCAGGTTCGAGACCAGCGTGATGTGCGCGTTTTCGAGATCGTGCTTGACGAGCATCGCCGACCGCTCGATCGTGTCGTTGAGGTCCGCCGACCCGAGGTCGAGGTCGCGGTCTCGCGAGTAGTTCAGCAGGCCGCCGATGATCCGGTCGGCGCGTTCGACGGCGTCTTCCATGTCCTGCAGCAGCACGCGGGTCTGTTCGTCGTGCGCGGGGAGGCGCTTGGCGAGCACCTTGATCCCCGTCAGGATCATCATCAACGGGTTCTTGACCTCGTGCGCGACGCCCGCCGCCATGCGGCCGACGGAATCGAGTTTCTCGGACTGGATCAGCTGCAGCTGCGTCGCTCGCAGCTCCGCCTGGTAGCGGCGCACCTCGCCGAACCAGCCGGCACCGAGCGCAATCGAGATATACGGCGCGACCACGAAGAGGATCAGGAAGGGCCCGCGCAGCGAGACGCCCAGCAGGAGCGGAGACAGGTGCATGACGATGAGCGCCACCAGGCCGACCCCGAGCAGCACGGTGACGACCCGCCAACCCCGGTAATGCGCCAGCATCAGCGCCGGGATCAGGGCGAGGCCGCCCGCCAGGATCTCCTGGTCGATCAGCGCCTCGGGCCAGAGGACCGAGGAGGCGACCGCCGCCGCCATGGCGACAAAGGAGAGCGTGAGCGCCCTGACTGGGACAGATTGTGTCGCGAAGACGCTTGCCGCGGTCGACCCGCTGAGGGGACGAAGTCCGACGAGAGCCACGTCGGATAGTTTCGGCTTGAAAGCCGTGTAAGTGCAGGGGTTACGGCACTTCTAACCGGGGTGCTTCAGCGCCTGTCTCGTTCAGATCGCGGTCCCTGGTTTCGCGCGTCATCACCAGCCCCGCGAGCGACAACAGCGCTGCGGCGGTGAGGTAATAGCCGACGTAGCGTAGCCCGTAGCTATTGGCCAGCCATGTGGCGATGTACGGGGCGAGCGACGCGCCAAAGATACCGGCCAGGTTGAACGTTAGCGAGCTGCCCGTGTACCGGACCGCCGTCGGAAAGAGTTCCGAGAGCACCGTGCCGAGCGGCCCGTAGGTCAGGCCCATGAGGCCGAGCCCGATGGCGAGCGTCGCCACGGCGCCGGGTGTTCCGGCGACGAAGATCGGCGCCATGACCAGGCCGTACACCGCGATCGCGACGGTGACCGCCATGAGCACGCGCCGGCGTCCGCGCTCCGCGAGCGCCGCGGAGATCGGGATCGTCGCCGCGAAGCAGCCGACGCCAACGAGCTGAATGCGCAGGAACGCTTCGCGCGTGAAGCCCAGGGCGGTCGTGCCCCATGCCAGCGTAAAGACCGTCATCAGGTAGAAGATGACGAAAGTCGCGAGGGACATGAGTGTGCCGGCGACGAGCGTTCCCGCGTAATCGCGCAGGACGACGACGATCGGCACGTTGACCCGCTCGCGCCGGGAGACTGACGCGAGAAAAACCGGGGTTTCGCTGATCGCAAGCCGCACATACAGTCCGATGAACACGAGCACCGCGCTCGCAAGAAAAGGAATTCGCCAGCCGAACGCGGCAAACGCCTCGTCATCCAGCACTCCCGACAACCCGAGGAACACCGTCGTCGAGAGAAAGAAACCAAGCGGCGCGCCGAGCTGCGGGAACATTCCGTACCACGCCCGCTTGCCCGGCGGCGCATTCTCGATTGCCAGCAGCACCGCGCCGCCCCACTCGCCGCCGAGCCCGAGGCCCTGTCCGAAGCGGCAGAGCGCAAGCAGCAGGGGCGCGGCCAGTCCGATCGACGCGTAGGTCGGCAGCAGTCCAATCGCGACCGTCGACACCCCCATGGTCATGAGTGCCGCGATCAGCGTCGTCTTGCGCCCGACCCGGTCGCCGAAATGGCCGAAGAATGCGGAACCGATGGGACGGGCGAGGAAGGCAATTCCGAAGGTGGCCAGGGAGGCGAGCGTGGCAGTGGCGGGATCCGACGCCGGGAAGAACAGCGCCGGGAACACGAGCACCGCAGCTGTGCCGTAGATGTAAAAGTCGAAGAATTCGATGGTTGTGCCCACGAGGCTGGCAAAAAGCACCTGGCGGGGCGAGTTCGCCGGTCGCGCGGACATGCCAAGAGAATAGGCCAGGAGACTGGACATCGCCCGCGGACTTCAGGTACCTTTTAGGGCCATGAAAAGTCTCTACACACGGATGTCGGGCATCGCCCTGGCGGTCGTCCTGGCCGTGCTGAGTGTCTCGCCCACCTCCGGGCAGCAGGCGCCGGCGGCCGGTCAACAACTGATCCTGTCTGGAGACCTGGTGTATTTCTTCGGCCAGGGCCGGCCGAATAACTGCTTCATGTCCAACAGGTACAAGCGAGGCGAGCCGGTCGGATTCCGGATGACCGCGATCAACCCGGCGACCGGCAAGCGCGACCGTGCGACCAAGGTCGTCGTGCACCTCACCTACGGCGGCAAGACGGTCGACGTCCCGATGCGCGACCGGCAGACCGACCAGCAGCCTGAGCGCGAGTTCTTCGTGGCCAAATGGACCGTTCCAGAGGATGCACCCCTCGGCGTCGTCCGCTACACCGTGACGGCAACCGACCCGCAGGGCCGGACCGGCGAATGGAAGCCGTTTGACGTCGCCGCGTCGCAGTTGACGATTATCGAATAGCTGTCGATCCGCCCGCTCCCCGTTCGACTACCCAGTAGAACAGAGACGTGGACTACGATCGGTTGCCGTGACGGCAACCGATCCCGTACACGAGACGCTGAACGCGGTTTACGTCGCGGAGTCGCGGCGTGTCCTGGCGACGCTCATCCGCCTTCTCGGTGACTTCGACGCCGCGGAGGAGGCGATGCACGACGCCTTCAGGGCCGCACTGGAACAGTGGCCGCGCGACGGCGTGCCGGCGAACCCGCGCGCGTGGCTGGTTTCGGCGGGCCGGTTCAAGGCGATCGACAGTCGCCGGCGGCTGGCACGATTCGACGGACTCGACGGCGTGGACGACCGCGCGATCGCCGTGCACGACGAGGCGGCGTGGGCGGATCCTGAAACGCTGGAAGACGATCGGCTCCGCTTGATCTTCACCTGCTGCCATCCGGCGCTGTCATCGGACGCACAGGTGGCGCTGACGCTGCGGGAAGTCTGCGGCCTGACCACGGAGGAGATCGCGCAGGCCTTCGTGTTGCCCGCGCCGACGCTGGCACAACGGATCGTTCGGGCGAAAGGCAAGATTCGCGACGCGAAGATCCCGTACGAGGTGCCCGACCGGGCGCAGCTGGCGGAGCGGCTCGACTCGGTGCTGCGCGTGATCTACCTGGTGTTCAACGAAGGTTATGCCGCTTCCTCGGGCGCCTCGGTGACGCGGCACGACCTGTCGGCCGAGGCGATCCGGGTGGGCCGTCTCCTGGTCGAGCTGCTGCCCGAACCCGAAGCGAGAGGACTGCTTGCCCTGATGCTGCTCCATGATTCGCGTCGCGAGGCCCGGATGAATGCGTCCGGGGACCTGGTCCTGCTCCACGATCAGGATCGTTCGAAGTGGAATCGTGCGCAGATCGCGGAAGGCACCCGCCTCGCGGAGCAGGCGCTGGCGTCGGGGCCGGCGGGTCCGTACGCCATCCAGGCCGCGATCGCCGCCGTACACGCCGAAGCGGCCAGCGCCGCGGCGACCGAATGGGATGAGATCGTCGGCCTGTACGACGTGCTGATGCGGACCAGCGCCTCGCCGGTCGTGGAACTGAACCGCGCGGTCGCGGTGGCCATGCGCGACGGTCCGGCGGCGGGGCTCGCGCTCGTGGACACGATCCTGCTGCGCGGCGACCTCGTCGACTACCGGCTCGCGCATGCGGCACGCGCCGATCTGTGCCGACGGCTCGGGCGTGACGCCGACGCGCGCGTGTCGTACCAACGCGCTCTTGCGCTCACGAAACAGGAACCCGAGCGCCGCTTCCTCGAGCGGCGGCTTGCGGAGCTGAGGAACCGAACATGAAGTACTTGTGCCTGGTGTACATGGAGGAACAGAAGCTGCACGCCGTGCCCGACCGCGAATGCGTGGCCTGCGGCGACGGCCTCAGGAAAGGCGGCCAGCTGCTCGCCGCCGAAGCGCTTCAACCGATCGAGACCGCGACGACCGTGCGCGTGCGGAACGGAAAGGTGTCGGTGACGGACGGGCCGTTCGCGGAAACGAAGGAACAGCTGGCCGGCTTTTACCTGATCGAAGCTCGGGACCTCAACGACGCGATCCAGGTGGCCGCGAGGATTCCACCGGCGCGCGAGGGAAGCGTGGAAGTGCGGCCGGTGCGCGAACTCACCCCCTAGGTGGCGCGCCGCTCGATGGCGGGCCGGCGGCCACTGTCCCACCGCGTTCAATGGGGATACGCGATCACCGCCCAGAATTGACATAATCGGGGGCCATGATTGATGCGTTCTGCCACATCCTGCCGCCGAAGTACGAAGAGACCCGCTGGGCCCGCGCCGGTTCCAAGGACTTTGCCGCCAATAGTCCCGCTCATCTGCAATACGTACGCACCGGGAAGAAAGCGCCGAACTACGAAGGGCTGACCAACCTCGACGCCCGTTTCCGCATGATGGACGAGTTCGAGGACTACCGGCAGGTGATCTGTCTCGCCAGCCCGTCGCCCGAACACATCGCCCCCAACGCCAGCGTGGAGCTGTCCACGATCGCCAACGACGAGCTCGCGGGACTCGTTGCCAAATATCCCGATCGGTTTGCGGGCGCGGCCGGCGCCGTGCCGATGAACGAGCCCGACGCCGCCTGCCGCGAAATTGAACGCGCCTTCACGCAGTTGCGGCTGTGCGCGGTCCAGATCTTCACCAACGTGAACGGCCGTCCGCTCGACGCGCCGGAGTTCCGGCCGGTGTGGAAGACGCTCGCCGATCTCGGCGTGCCCGTCCTGCTGCATCCCGCCCGCAGCAGCAAGCACCCTGACTACACGGCGGAGCAGGAGTCGAAGTATCTCGTGTGGCAGGTGTTTGGCTGGCCGTACGAATCGACGGCGGCCGCGGCGCGGCTGGTCTTCAGCGGCATCATGCAGACGCACCCGGGACTGAAGGTCCTCGTGCACCACACCGCGGCGATGATTCCATTCCTGCACGGCCGCATGAAGTCGATGTTCGACATGTTCGCCGAGGATTTTGCAATCCAGACGGAAGGCCGCCTGACGAAGCACCCGCTCGAGTATTTCCGTCAGTTCTACGGCGACATGGGCGCGTTCTCCGCGGGCGCCGTGAACGTCGCCCGCGATTTTCTCGGGGCAGACCACCTGCTGTTCGGCACCGATGCGCCATTCGACGCAACCGGCGGCCGATCCTCGATCCGGGAATGTATCGCGGCGGTGAAGAACTCGTCGTGCACGGAGGCCGAGAAAGCCGCCATCTTCACCAGCAACGTCGAGCGATTCTTCAACCTCGCGCGGGCCTGATGACGCTGACAGTCGCGCCGCCGGCGCTCCGGAGCCCGTGGTGGGTGGTGTTCGGCTCGATGGTCGGCTTGATTGTCGGGAACGGCCCGATCGTGTTCTTCACGTTCGGGCTGTTCCTGTTGCCGGTCACGCGGGAATTCGGGTGGGACCGCGCGACGTTTTCCTCCTCGCTGCTCGTCGGCCACGCGCTCGCGGCCATCGCCTATCCGTTCCTTGGCCGCGCCATCGACCGGTTCGGCGTGCGCCGGGTCTCGTTGACGTCGATCGTGCTGTTCGCGTTGTCGATCGCCGCGCTGTCCCAGACGCCTCCCTCGTCCGCGGTGTTCATCGCCATGGCCGGGTTGTGCGGCCTGTTCAGCGCGGGGCAGGCGCCGCTGCCCTATGCGAAGGCGGTGTCGTCGTGGTTCGACGAACGGCGCGGCCTTGCGCTCGGCATCGCCATGACAGGCATCGGCATCGGCGCGACGCTGGTGCCGCAATTTGCGCGCGCGGTGATCGCGGCGTACGGCTGGCGCACTGCCTACGTGGCGCTTGGTGCGCTGATGCTGGTGGTCGCGTTTCCCGCCGTGGCGCTCTTCATTCGCGAGCCTGACGCCCGCACCCGGGCGCTCACCTACAGCGACGGCGTGGTGCCAGGTCTCACGGTTGGAGAATCGCTGCGAACGTCGAGCTTCTGGCTGCTGGCCATTCCCGTCTTCCTGGTCGTCACCACCATCAATGGCATCGTCGGCCACCTTGTGCCGCTGCTGACGGATCGCGGTCTCGAGCTCCGGCAGGCGACGGCCACGTTGTCGGTCGTCGGACTGTCGACGATCGCCGGCCGGCTCGTGTCCGGGTATCTGCTCGACAGGTACTTCGCGCCGCTCGTCACGGCCGTGCTGTTCCTGTTGCCGCTCGTCGGCGTCAGCATCCTGGCGCTGGGAGCCGGCGGGGTCAGTCCGGTGCTCGCGGCCATGACGCTCGGCTTCGGCCTCGGCGCCGAAATAGACGTGATTGGCTTCATGGTGAGCCGATATTTCGGGCTGCGTGCCTACGGCGAAATCTACGGCTGCATGTTCGCCATCTTCACCGTCGGGACCGGGCTCGGCCCTGTGCTCATGGGATTGAGCTTCGATGCGACCGGATCGTACACGGTGACCCTGACGCTGTTCGGCGTCGCCCTCGTCTGCGCCAGCGTGCTGGTCGCGCGTCTCGGGCGCTACACATTTCCCTCCATGCGGGGCCGCCGCTAGGACACGGCGTGCCTGGCCGGGAGTGCTTCCACTGCAAGCAGTGGGTCGAACAAGGCGAGAGGCACGACTGCTGGACGACAACCGAAGCGGCGCTGACTCGCGACCTGCCGGACGATCTGCGCGAGGCCTGGGAACGGTTGCGCGAAACCGCCGCCGGGTTTGGTGAACAGCGCATCTACGCCTCGCACAACTCGATCATGTTCTCGCGCAAGGCCTGCTATTTCTTCGTGCGCCCGAAGCGGTCGTTCCTCGAAGTGGTCTTCTTCCTTGGCCGCACGGTCAAATCGCCGAAAATCAGGCAGACGCTGCAATCGTCCCGCGCCAAGGTCGCCCACGTCGTCCGGGTCACGCATCGCGACGAGGTAGAGTCGCCGCTGACCGACTGGCTCCGGACCGCCTACGAGGTGTCGGAAACGCTGAGTGCACGCGCGACGAAGAAGGGGACGAAGAAGGGGTCGGCATCTCCGGCAACGCCAACGCGCGCACGACCGCGTTGACACGCGGACCAGCGCT
Source organism: uncultured Acidobacteriota bacterium (assembly GCA_963750995.1). Lineage (GTDB taxonomy): Bacteria > Acidobacteriota > Vicinamibacteria > Vicinamibacterales > UBA2999 > CAVVST01. The sequence continues at coordinate 505,258 of CAVVST010000004.1, forward strand.
CGACGACGAGGCGTCCAATCAGTTCCTGAGTTTCACGCCCAAGTGAACGGCGCGTGGCACTGGAAAGACCAGGCACGGGTTGTGCGCAGGCGAAATCCTATAGCGTCCACGTTCTCCCGGCAACGCAGGTTTTGCGTACCTCCGGGCCGCTGGACCGTGGCAGAAACGGCAACGTTCGCCCGTCCGGCCGCAGATTCCCGCCAGAAACCGACGGGAATGCCGCTTGCTCGACGATGCGCACATGGAGGTTCAAGACGGCTTCATCGTCGGCATCTTCAACTACTGCGATTCATGGTGCGCGACGTGCGCGTTCACGTCGCGGTGCCGGGTTTTTGCCGACGCGGCGGAAATGGAGGCGGCATCCGACCCGACGCTGAAGGCGGTGCTCGAGGCACCGCCGCTGCCCGAAGACATTCCGCCGCCGCCGCCCGCCTGGATGGAGGAACTGCTCGACGACATGAACCGGATGGCGGCCGAGCCGGCCGGGGGAGAAGAGCGCAAGCTGCCGCCCCCGCGAAGGATCCCGATCGAGCATGAGGGGGTGTGTGAACACGCGAGTGCCTACGTGGACTGGGTGTTCGCATGGTTGCGCACGCACGAGTCCTTTGCCGGCGTGTCGGATCCTGCCGACCCGCGCGCGGTCGTGAGGTGGTACTACACGATGATCTACGTCAAGATCCGCCGCGCGCTTCGCGGCCTCGCCGAAGACGGCCCCGCCGGGCGCGACTGGCCGGCCGACCACGAAGGGTCGGCGAAGGTCGCCCTGCTCGCCGTCGAGCGGTCGCAGGCGGCGTGGCTGCAGATCATCGAGCAGGGCATGGCGACGTGGAAGGAGGCGGAACCCTTCATCCGCCAGCTGCTGTGGCTGCGCGACGAAATCGAACGCGTCTTTCCCAATGCCCGCTCGTTCGTCAGGCCCGGGTTCGACGAACCCGACGAGGTGGCGAGGCTGTCTAGAAACGGAACAGGCGATTGACCTTGACGATGAACGCGCGGTTCGTGACGTCGGGAAACGCGCGGGCGAACGTGTCGCGCTCGTCGTTGTAGACGACGAAGAGCTCGCTGCCAGGGCGATACTCCCATCGCAGCCGGACGTTGGCCGAGATCGAGTGCGTCTCGGAGTTGTACTGCAGGAGCGCGCTCGTGAACATGAAGGGTGTGGCCGTGAACGTCACGCGCGAGCCGACGAGGTGCGACGTGAACTCTCCCTGCGTCAGCTCGACCCGGTTCAGCGCATAGGTCGGTTCCACCGAAAATCTCGGCGTGACGTTCACGCGGCCGCTGGCGAGTCCGATCGTCGTCTTGTGGCCGTTGTAAAACGTGCCGCGCTCCAGGCTCAGGTTGCCGGCGATCCGTTGCCGGTTGGCCCGGTTGTATGTCAGCCGGGCGGTGCCGAAGTCGTAGCCGCCGACTGGCAGCGTGACGCCGGGCGTGATTTGGAACGGACGCGGCAGGAACTCGTAGGTGGCGGTGTACGTGGCGGCGAACCGATCGGCATTCTGGAACTCGATGCCGAACTCAGCCTCCTGCTCGCGCGTTTCCAGACGTCCGCCGCCGTTCTCGACGTAGTCAATCGATCCGCTCCAGGAGTACTTTCGGACCACCGCGTTGCGCCGCGGCCGCGGTGAGAACCGCGCCAGGCCGAAGCTGCGTTGCATGTCGGCGCGCCGGACGTAGCCGACGCCCGGATTGAAGGCGTCGCCGACAGCCAGCCGTTCGAGCTGCAATCCGTAACGGTCGCCGTTGTAGTCGACCTGCCCGCGGTAGCTGGCCCGATCGCCGCGTCCCTCGGGCGAGGCGCGCAGATGGTCCTCCGTCCGCGCCCAGTACGTATTGATCGACAGGCTCTGGAAGAACCCGAACGTCCCGTCGACACCGTACGCCGCGTTGTCCTGCGGTCCGGCCCCGGCGCGGCCGGTCAGCAGCACGCCGACGCTGCTGCGCCGCAGGATGTCGCGCCTGACGCGCACGACGGAGAAGTTGGTCGGCTGCGCCGCCGCGGCCGGCTCATCGCTGGTCTGCATGTCGATCAGCCCGAGCGTGTATCGGCCGACGCGCCCCGTCAGCCGCCCGCCACCGCGAATCGGCACCGCCAGCCCGCGCTCGAGGCCGATGCGGCGGCTGTAGAAGAGAATCGGGACGTTGCCGGCGTTGAAGTTCGACGCCCCGCCGAACGTGAACATTCCCTGGTTCTCGAGGAAGAAGTCACGCTTCTCGGGAAAAAAGAGGCTGAACCGCGTCAGGTTGACCTGCTGCTGATCGGCTTCCACCTGGGCGAAGTCGGTGTTGTAGCTGAAGTCGGCGGTGAGGTTCTGCGTCAGCCCGTACTTGGCATCCACGCCAAGGTCGGCCGTCAGGTCGTTGCGCATGACGCGGCCGGCGTCGAGCTGACCCGTCGCGTTGGAGATGGCGTACGGCTTGAGCTCGAGGTTGCGCGACCCGGCGGGCGCGACGATCCCGCGCAGCAGTCCAGCGACGGAAGAGAAGTGGACACCCTGCTGGCCGCGCTCCTTGGGCACCGGGTTCAGGAACGACAGCTCGTTCTTCCACCGGTTCGTGCGGACGACGTTGATCCCCCAGACCTGTTCCGCACCCGGCTGGTAGCGCAGCGACTTGAAGGGCACGGCCGTCTCGATCGTCCAGCCCCCGTCGAAGCGGCCGGTGGCGACGTCCCAGATCGTGTTGAAGTCGCCATTGTAGGCGCCGTCGTTGAACGCCTGGCCGTCGCCCCGTCCGCCGATCGAGTTGATGACGAACTGGAATCCGTTGCGCCCGTCGTTGAACGTGTCGAGGTAGAACACCACCACGTCGTCACCGCCCCAGATGGCGGTATGGTCGCGGCGCATCTCTTTCGCGACGACCCGGTCCATCCGGCTTTCCCAGAGGCGGAACGCGACGTAGACGTTGTCGCGATCGAAGCCGACCCACATCTCGGTCTTCTCGGTGGCTGGAGCCCCGTCCTCCGGCTCGATTTGGATGAAGTCGGACGAGGGCAGCACGGTGCGGTAGAACGCCTCGTCAAGCGCACCATCGACGGTCATGGGCGCTGTCGCCGGGTAGGCGACGACCTCGCGCCGCTCCCGGGGCTGGGCCGCGGCGGGCGTCTGCACACCGACGGCGAGCAGGACCAGAAAGGCGGCAGGGCGCAGGAGCGCTGCTGATGTCAGGGATTCGCTGAAGGGCACCGGAAGGGCTATGGTAACCGACCCGCTCCTTCCGGCCGGCACAGGGATAAAATGCAGGGCGTCGAAAGGACGCCGCCATGAGCGTGTTCACGCTGAAAGTCAACGGCCGGACGCATTCCGTCGACGTCGATCCGGCCACCCCCCTGCTCTACGTACTCAGCGACGACCTCGAGCTGCGCGGCCCGAAGTTCGGATGCGGGCTGGCGCAGTGCGGCTCGTGCACCGTCAACATCAAGGGGCAGGCGGTACGGTCGTGCGTGACCACCGTCGGCTCGCTCGACGGCTCGGAGATCACGACGCTCGAAGGGCTCGGCTCGCCCGAGAATCCTCACCCGCTGCAGCAGGCGTTCATCGACGAACAGGCGATGCAGTGCGGGTTCTGCATCAACGGCGTCATCATGACCGCGAAGGCGCTGGTCGATCGGACGCCGAACCCGACTGACGCGCAGATCCGGCAGGCGATGGCGACGGTGCTCTGCCGGTGCGGCGCGCACCAGCGAATCTTCCAGGCCATCCGCCGCTACGCGCAATACCAGCACGCCAAGGAGGACGGCATGATTCCTCCGGCTGCAACCCGGCGCGAGATTCCTGAAACAGGTCAGGGGCGCTGATCGTCACCTTCAGTGCGGCGGGCGTGGCGTCGGAGTTCGCCTTCGCCCCTGGCCTGGCAACGGCGCAGGGCATCAACGGCAACCCCGGGACCGGACTGGATTCGTGGATTGCCATCGCCGCCGACGGCCGCGTGACCGCGTACACCGGCAAGTGCGAGCTCGGCCACGGTCTCTTCACGGCGCAGACCCAGTTGATTGCCGAGGAGCTGAGCGTGCCGCTCGATCGCGTCACGTTGATCCAGTGCGATACGGCGCTGACGCCCGATCAGGGCACGACCTCCGGCGCGCAGTCGCATCCGGCGAATTTCAACACCGCCAACCTCGCGCTCGCCGGGGCCACGGCGCGCGAGGCGCTCGATCCGGCTCGCCTCGACACGTCTCGGCGTGCCGGCGGACCAGTTGTCCGCCAGGGACGGGATCGTCAGCGCCGCGCTCCGATCCGTCGAAGCGCGTGAGCTACGGCGAGCTCGTCGGTGGCAGGACGTTCGACATCCGCCTCGACCCGAACGCGCAAGCGGAAGCCCCCGAGCACGTGGACGGTGCTTGGCACGCCGGTCAAGCGGCTGGACATCCCGGCGCTGGCAACCGGGCGTTTCGAGTTCGTCCACAACGTCCGCGTGCCGGGGATGCTGCACGGCCGCGTCGTCCGGCCGCCATCGGTGGGCGCGAGCCTGGTGAGCGTCGACGAGTCGTCTGTGCGCGGGATGCCGGGGCTCGTGAAAGTGGTGGTGAAAAAGAACTTCGTGGGCGTCGTGGCCGAGAAGCCGTGGCAGGCAGTGCAGGCGGCAGCAAAGCTGAAGGCCACGTGGTCGGCGGGCAGCGGCACTGCCGGCCCAGCGGACGTTCCACGATCACATGCGGCGAGAGCCCGGTCGCGCGATACGTTCACGGTCGAACTCGGGCGACGTCGACGGCAAGCTGGCAGGTGCCGCCCGCGTGGTGAGGGCCACCTATCTCTATCCGTACCAGATGCACGCATCGATCGGCACCGCCTGCGCCGTGGCGGACGTGCAGGGTGAGAAGGTCACCGTCTGGTCGGCGTCGCAAGCCGTTCACCCGCTTCGAGGCGACGATGGCGATGGTGCTCGGCGTTCCGCCCGCCGGCGTCCGCATCGTGTTCAGGATGGGCGCGGGCTGCTACGGCGTGAACGGGGCCGACACGGTCTCCTACGACGCCGCGCTGATGGCGCAGGCGGTCGGCAAACCCGTACGCGTCCAGCTCTCCCGGCAGGACGAGATGGCCTGGGAGAACTACGGGCTGGCCTTCGTCATCGACCAGCGCGCCGCGCTCGATGCCGACGGGACGATTGTCGCGTGGGACTACGAAGGCTGGTCGCCGACGCGGGGCGACCGGCCCGGCGCCAACGCGCCCGGCAACGTCGTCACCGGCTTCCTCGCCGGTTTTCAGCCGCAGCCGTTCGCCCCGCGCACGCCGGCTCCGCCGCCGCAGGGCGGCTTCGAAAACGGTTCGAACACCGCGCCGTCATACGTCACCGGGACGCGTCGGCGCCGAATCCGGCGGCTGCGGCGTCGTCAAGAGCGAGCGCGTGCTCAACCACACCGTGGAGTCGCCGTTCTTCACCGGTCCTCTGCGTTCGCCGGCGCGGCTGCAGAACACATTCGCGCACGAGTGCTTCATCGACGAGATCGCCGCGCTGCGTCAAGGCGGACCCGATCGAGTACCGGCTGCGGCATCTGCGCGATCCGCGTCTCAAGAACGTCCTCGCGGCTGCGGCGAAGGCGGCCGGCTGGGACGCGCGTCCGTCGCCGCGCACAGGCGCCCGGCGGACCGGTGTCGTCAGCGGCCGCGGCGTCGCCTGCGTGCTCTACGAGGGCGACAACGGCTATTGCGCCAACGTCACCGAACTCGAGGTCAACCAGGACACCGGCGTGATCGCCGTGAAACGCTGCGTCGTGGCGATGGATTCGGGTCCGATCTCGAACCCCGACGGCATCAGGAACCAGGTTGAGGGGGGAACACTCCAGGGCGTCAGCCGCGCGCTGCTCGAAGAGGTGACGTGGAATGCCGAGCGCGTGACGTCGGTGGACTGGCGCAGCTATCGCCCGCTCTACCTCGGCGCCGACGTGCCCCGGATCGAGAGCGTGCTCATCAACCAGTCCGACGGCGTCGCGATGGGCGCCGGCGAAACCGCGATCACGGTCGCGGCCGCGGCCATCGGCAACGCGTTCTTCGACGCCACGGGTGTCAGGCTGCGGGAAGTTCCCTTCACGCCGGAACGCGTGAAGGCCGCGCTGCAACGACGTTAGAGCGGTTCACAAATACGATGTCGCTGGGGTGTGAGCGGACTATGGGTGGATTCGTTCGGGTCGTCGGCAGAGGAGTTGTCGAGATGCGTCGCATTGATGCCGGGATTCCTGGTGGTGTTGGCCGCCGCGTTGTTTGCGGCGCCTGTTCACGCGGAGTTGATCGAGAAGACGTCACGGGCAGGCGGCGCGACCGTTCATTACAAGGTCGTCCTTCCGAATGGTTACGACGCCGCGAAGGCGTATCCCGGCATTCTGGTGTTCGGCGGCGGTCCGCAGACGATGAACGTCGTCGACAACGTCCTGAATCGCAACTTCCGGGCGGAGGCCGAGAAGCGCGGCTACATCGTCATCGCACCGGCCGCGCCTGACGATGAGCTGTTCTTCGAGGCCGGCGCGCGCGTCTTCCCCGAGTTTCTGAAAACAATTCTGGCGTCGTACAAGATCGAGGGGAACAAGTTTCACGTCGCCGGACCATCAAACGGCGGCATCGCCGCATTTCACGTCGCCGCCGCCAACCCGCAGTACTTCCTCTCCGTTACGGCCTTTCCCGGTTACATGTGGCAACCCAGCACCGCCAAGCTGCAGGCGATCTCGAAGATGTGCGTCTTCATGTACGTCGGCGAACACGACCAGTACATGTGGCACGGCGAGATGAAGCAGGAGGCAGAATTTCTTCGCTCCAAAGGCGCGGTGGCGCGCTATACCGTGGAGAAGGGCCAGCCGCATCGTCTCGACACGCTTGCGGGGGCCAATGCCGTCCGCCTGTTCGACGGATTCGAGGAAGCGCAGAGGGGCTGCGGCACGTAAACGCCCATTCTGATTCTCAGCGGCTCAGCTCGCGGAGTAACCACACCTTCGCAGTCTTCCAGTCCCGCATCACCGTCTCCGAGGACACGGTCAGGACTTCCGCCGTCTCTTCGACGCTCAACCCGCCAAAAAATCGCAGCTCCACCACCTGGCTCATACGATGATCGACGGCTGCCAACGCCGACAGTGCATCGCTGAGTGCCACGAGATCGGCGCGCTTGTCTTGGGCCACGTCCATGGCGTCGTCCAGCATCACGCGCTGGAGCTCGCCACCGCGTTTCTGCCGGTGACGCTGCCTGGCGAACTCCACCAGGATCCTCCTCATAGCCTGTGCCGCGACGGCCATGAAGTGCGCGCGGTTCTGCCACTGGATCCGGTTGATGTCCACCAGTCGCAGGTACGCCTCGTTGACGAGGGCGGTTGCCTGGAGGGTGTGCCCGGGACGTTCCTGCCTGATGTAGCGCTGCGCGAGGTTGCGAAGCTCCTGGTAGACGAGCGGCACGAGCTGGTCGAAGGCGGATTGGTCGCCGTTCCCCCACGCGAGGAGCAGCTCAGTGGCGTTCGGTTCGGGGCGCGAGGTCATGACAGCTTTTCCCGTCCGATGGCGCCTTCCTAGACGGAGGCTTCGCATGCTACACCCGAAAGTCGTGGTTCCGGTGCTGGTTCTCTGCGGCCTTGCCGCCATAGGGGCGGCAGTCGCCAACGCACCCGTTCAGGGCGGCCAGAACGGGGCGCGCGCCGCGATTCCGAGGACCTGGGATGATCGGGAGATGGCCGATCTCGAAGTGCCGCTGGCGGACGCCAGCGCTTCACCGGTCCATGTCTCAAGTGATTATTACTACCGCATTCCGGTGCGCCCGCTTTACAAGACCTACCCGGTCTACCACCCGGGCAGCGAGCCACCAGGCTACTTTGATCGGTTGAAGAGCCTCGATCCCGAGATCGTCCCGCTCGACTTCTCGCGCTTCAGAACGCCAAACCAGTGGATAGCGGCCGGCGAGATCGTCTTCGACCAGCCGATCGATTTCGACATAGCGGGCGCTCCGGATCAGTATCGCGACCCGCTCGTACTACACCGCTCTCGGCATTCCCGTCGCCAGCGACGGCACGGTGCCGTTTGTGAGGTATGTGATCCGCGAAAAGGGGAAGGTAGAAACGGGGGTGCTCGCATGCGGGACGTGCCACACGCGCGTCATGAGGGACGGCACCGTGGTCAAGGGCGCCCAGGGGAATTTTCCCTTTGACCGGACCGGTCCTCCAGAGTTGCCGGACCAGGCGATGCCGATCATCAGGCGACTGATGACGATGCTCTATGGCGTGCCCTGGCTCGGTCCTCGGGATCCCGCGCGCCCGCTGGAGGCGATGGCTTACCGGGAAATCGTCGAACATGCCCGGGCGATCCCCCCAGGGGTTCAGGCGCGCCACGGCACTGGCCTGCAGATTCCGACTCAGATTCCCGACCTCATTGGTGTGCAGGAGAGGCGCTACCTCGATCACACCGGTCTAGTGCGGCACCGTGGGATAGCGGATCTGATGCGGTATGCGGCGCTGAATCAGACCGTCGACCTCTACTCCCGGCACCGTGACTTCATGCCGATCGCGCAGGACGCTCGCACGCTGCCCGAACCGACAACGGCATCGCCCTTTCCATTTGCGAACGGGCGTTACAGCGACGAACAGCTCTACGCGCTCGCGCAGTTCGTCTACTCGCTGAAGCCCCCGGCGAATCCGAACACGAGGATTGGCAGGGTCGGACGGGGGAAAGGCGTATTTGCACGGGAAGGATGTGCGACGTGCCACACCCCTCCCCTGTATACCAACAACAGGCTGACACCCGCGCTTGGATTCACGGCCACCGCTGGGGATGCCCAGCGCCTCGACCTCATGCCGCGTTCGATAGGGACGGATCCCGGATCTCGCGCTGAAAACTCGTCGCGGCACCGGGCTATTACAAGGTGCCGTCGCTCAAGGGCGTGTGGTATCGCGGTCCATTCGAGCACAGCGGCTCGGTGGCGACGCTCGAAGACTGGTTCGACCCGCGCCGGCTGCGCGATGATTACGTGCCGACCGGGTTCAAGGGCTACGGTGTGAAGACTCGAGCCGTGAAAGGTCACGAGTTCGGACTCCGTCTGAGCGCGGAAGACAAGGCCGCCTTGATCACGTTTCTGAAGACTTTGTAAAACCGAGTGCCTCATGGAACGTTGGGCCACGGTGAAGCGACTCCACCAGGCCGCTCTCGAACGAGACGCGAGTCAGCGCGGGGCATTTCTCAACCAGGCCTGCGCTGGTGACGAGGCGCTGCGCCGCGAAGTCGAATCGTTGCTGGCCTACGAAGCGGCGGCAGACTCCTTCATGGAGTCACCCGCGCGTGGAGGTGACGGCGCGAGAGCCTGGGCACGGATCGCCAATCCGGGCTCGTCGGCCGGACGCTCAGCCACTACGAGGTGCAATCGCTCCTGGGAGCTGGCGGCATGGGCGAGGTCTATCTGGCCCGGGATCCCCGGCTGGACCGCGCGGTGGCCCTGAAAATCCTGCCGCCCGATCTGGCCTTCGATGCCGACCGCTTGAACCGATTTACGCGAGAGGCCCGGGCGGCGTCGGCCCTGAATCATCCGAACGTCGCCACCATCCATGACGTTGGCGAACACGACAGCGCTCCGCTTCATCGTCATGGAATACGTCGAAGGGCAGACCCTCGCGGAAAAGATCGCCGGGCGCCCGATAACGACGACAGAAATTCTCGACATCGGCTCGCAGGTCGCGGATGCGCTGGACGCTGCGCACGCCAAGGGCATCACGCACCGGGACATCAAGCCCGCCAACCTGATGTTGACGCCGCGCGGCCAAGTCAAGGTGCTGGACTTTGGGATCGCGAAGACGGCTCGGGGCGAGCCGTTGACCGCAGATGGCCAATTGACCACTGATGCCGGGACTGCTGTGGGGATGGTGATTGGGTCGCTGCCGTACATGAGCCCTGAGCAGGTGCTGGGCCGTGAATTGGACCCGCGCAGCGATCTGTTCAGCCTGGGCGTGGCGCTGTACGAAATGGCCACCGGACGGCTGCCCTTCGCCGGGGCGACGCCGACCGAGACCATGGATCGGATTCTCCACGCTGCAGCCAGAGCCGGTGAGGCGGATCAGCCACGACATTCCAGCGGAACTCGAGCGGGTGATTGGCAAGTGCCTCGAGAAGGATGTCGCCCGGCGTTACGAGTCGGCCCGCGCGCTGCTGGTGGACCTGAGAAATCTCCAGCGGCAGACCGAGGCCGACGTCGCGCGTGCGACGAGCGACGACGCACCTCGTCACAATCTGCCGGCGCAGCTCACCAGTTTCGTCGGACGAAGCCAGGAGATAGCGGAGCTCCGTAGGCTCTTGTCGACGACCCGGCTGGTGACGCTGACCGGGGCCGGCGGCTGCGGGAAGACGCGGCTGGCGCTGCAGGTGGCGGCCGAACTGCTGGATCAATGGCCGGACGGCGTCTGGGTCGTAGATTTGTCTCCTTTGTCAGAGCCAGACCTCGTCAAGAACGCGGTGGCGTCGGTGTTGAGAGTTCAAGAAGGGTCCGAACGCTCACTCGTCGTGGTGCTGTCGGACTACGTGCGTTCGCGCCGATTGTTGCTGGTGCTGGACAACTGCGAGCACCTGATCGCCGCCTGTGCTCGTCTCGCGGAAACGTTGCTGCGGGCGGCCCCGAACCTGCGCATCCTGGCAACCAGCCGCGAGGCCCTGGGGATTTCCGGCGAGCACGTGTGGCGCGTTCCATCGCTCTCCTCGCCGGGTCCCGGTTGAGGACCTGACGGCGGCCGCGCTCCTCGAACATCGAAGCCGCCACGCCTGTTCGTCGAGCGGGGCACGGCAGTGGCACCCGGGTTCGTGATCGGCTCGGACAATGCGGCGGCGATCGCCGAGATCTGTCATCGCCTCGACGGGATTCCTCTGGCGATCGAGCTGGCGGCGGCGCGGTTGAGCATGCTGTCAGCTCGACCAGATCAACGAGCGGCTGAACGATCGCTTCCGCCTGCTGACCGGCGGCAGCCGCACGGCCGCTGGCTCGACAGCGCACGCTCGAGGCGACCGTGGACTGGAGCTACGACCTCCTGTCGAAAACGGAACGGCGGCTGTTATGTCGACTGTCGGTCTTCGCTGGCGGGTGGACGCTCGAAGCGGCGGAGGCGGTGTGCTCCGGCGACGGCATCAGGAAGGAGGCCATGCTCGACCTCCTGTCGCACCTGGTGGCCAAATCCCTGGTCAACGCCGACGAAGATGCCACTGGCAATCGGCGGTATTCGTTTCTGGAGACCGTCCGTCAGTACCGGACGCGAGCGACTGCTGCGCTCCGACAAGGTTGAACGGCTGCGGGACCGCCATTTCGCCTTCTTCTTCGAACTGGCTCAGCGTGCTGAACCGAAGCTGCACGGCCCCGATCAGGTGCGCTGGTTGCAGCAGGTTGGGCTCGAACACGACAACCTCCGGGTCGCGCTGGGATGGTGCCTGACCACCGGCGGGAAGCACGAGATGTCGCTGCCCCTGGCGTGCGCGGTGTGGCCGTTCTGGAATCGACGGAACCATTTTGCGGAGGGTCGAACATGGATCGAGCGTGCGCTCGCCGCCAATCCGGACGCGCCACCTGCGCTGCGTGCGCGGGCCTTGATTGCCGCGGCGGAATTCTCGTTACTTCCTGGGTGATTATGCCGCCGTCGAGGCATTCGCACAGCAGGTGATCGCTCTCGAGGAGCGGGGACTCGGCGAGGAGCGATGGACGCTCGCCTTCGCGTTACTTCGTGCTCGCTGCTGCCGCCGCGGATCAACACGCGCTCGAAGAGGGCGGCGACTCTGGCCGGAGAAGAGCTTGGCCATCGCGCACGACATCGGCGCGCCTGGATTGGAGGCCTCGCGCGCATTCCGATCGCCCTCGCCGCGATCGAGCGCGGCGATCTGGGAAAGGCCCAGTCGCTCCTCGAGGACGCGACAGCCGTGTTCCGGTCTTCCGGCGACAGCTGGGCGCTGGCCATTCTCCTCGCTAACCTCAGCCATGTCATGGTCTGCCGCGGTGATATCGAGCAGGCGATCGTGACGGCCCGCGAAGGATTGCTGCTGTCTCACGAATCGGTCGATCGGCGAAGTCTAACCTGGTGTCTCACTACCTTGGAGTGGCGATGGCCGCGCGAAAGCAGTCCGCGCGCGCCGCCCGACTGTGGGGGGCGAGCGCAACGCATTGGGCGAATCCATTGGCTCGCGTCCTCCCACGCTGACTACCGCCTTCCGAGATCTCCATCTGCCGGCCGTGCGCCAGTCGCTGGGTGACGAAGCCTTCGCCGCGGCGTGGGCGGAAGGCGAGCGGATGACTCCGGACGCGGCGGTGGCGGACGCGCTTCGCGACGACGAACCCGAATACGGAGCGCATGGATCGCTGGGGTGCCGGCGATGACGCGGGGACGCGCTCCTGAAACAAAAATGTCGGTTGATCCCGGCTAACCTACAAAAACATGCTTTCCTGCAAACCTCACCCTGCTGAACATGGGCTCTGAGATCACCAATCGCGACCTCGTCCTGCCGGCAGCCGTGAACGACGCTCGGCCTGGCAAACAAAACCGTAGTCATGTCGCGCGATTCTTACAATAGTGGCTGGGCTGTTTACCGTCTGCATGTGCCTGGCGAGTCTGGTAAATGTTAGCAAGTAAAGCAGATATCGCTCACCAACACATCAAGCCCATCAGGAACGCCGATTGCGTGCAGCCGCTGGATGCCCGAAACAGCGCCACACGAGGTCCAGACACTCATCGACGACCTGTACATGAAGCACCTCGCCACTGATCGGGGCGAGGTCGCCACTTACATTCCAGAACTGAGCAAGGTCAACCCCGGAGCTTTCGGGATCAGCGTCGTCACGGCCGACGGACGCGTCTTCGAGGCCGGCGACTGCGACCGCCCTTTCACTATTCAATCCATCTCGAAGCCGCTCACGTTTGGCATGGCGATGGACGAGTTCGGCGCCGACAAGGTGATGCAGCACGTGGGCGTCGAACCGAGCGGTGACGCGTTCAACGCCATCGAGCTCCACGGCGGCACCAATCGCCCGTTCAATCCGATGATCAACAGCGGGGCGATTACCGTCACGGCGCTCCTGCACGCGCGGTATGGCGACCGCACGTTCGAGCACGTGCTGGACACCTTCAGCGCCGTCGCCGGGCGGCCGCTGGCGTTCGACGAGGCGGTCTATCGAATCGGAAAAACGAACCGGGCATCGGAATCGAGCCATCGCCCATCTGCTGCTCAATTTCGGCGTCGTTCACGAGGAGGCCGAAGCGGCGCTCGACGTCTATTTCAAGCAGTGCTCGATCCTGGTGACCTGCCGCGACCTGGCGATGATGGCGGCGACGCTCGCGAACATGGGCCGCCATCCGATCACCGGACGGCACGCGTTCTCGACCCGCTACGTGAAAGACGTCCTCTCGATCATGTTCACCTGCGGCATGTACGACTACTCGGGGCAGTGGGCGTACCGCGTCGGCGTCCCCGCCAAGAGCGGGGTCGGCGGGGGAATGATTGCGGTCGTCAACCGCCAGCTCGGTATCGGGACCTATTCTCCCCGGCTCGATCGCTTCGGCAACAGCGTGCGCGGCACCGAAGTGTGCATCGACCTGGCGGGCCGACTCGGGCTGCACGTCTTCGACTGTGTGAACGTCGGTTCCAGTTTTCTCGACGCGATTCTCTGACCGTTATCAGTCCTTACCGCGTTTCACAAGTACGTAGTGTCCGCCTTCACCCCTCGACGTTGCTCGGGGTGCCCTGAGCGAAGTCGAAGGGCAGGCGGACTGGGTAGTCCGGCTAAAGCCGGACATTACGTACCATCGAAAAAACGCTCTCTAGACTAGCGCTGGCACACCGGGCAGTAAAAGGTCGATCGTCCTCCCTGCGTGCGGCGGCGAATCGAGCCGCCGCAGTTCTTCCTCAGGCACGGCTGGTTCTGCCGGTCGTAGACGAGGAACCGGTCGCTGCGGTAGCCGGCGTGTGCTTGTCGTGAAATCGCCTTCTCCAGCACCTGCTTGATGGCGGCAGCCAGGCGATACGCGGCGTCTCGCGGGGTGCCCGCGGGTGTCGCGAGGATTGACGCCCGGCGCAGCGGCGAGAGTCGCGCCACGTGCAGCGCTTCGCTGGCGTAGATGTTCCCGAGTCCCGCCACCACGCGTTGGTCCAGCAGCGCCGCTTTGAGCGACGTCTTCTTGCCGCGGCACGCCCGCGCCAGCGCCGCGGCGTCGAAGGTGTCGGAGAGCGGCTCCGGCCCCAGCCGGCCCAGTGCGGGATCGTCAAGCGCTCCGGCGGGAATCAGATCCATCACGCCGAAACGGCGCGGGTCGTTGAAGATCACCGCCTTTCCCGACGACATGTGAAAGACGACGTGATCGTGGGCGTCGCCCGGTGTCGACCGTCGGCTCGCTAAGGGTGCTCCGGGTGTCGCGACGTCGCGCGCCACGCGGAACGATCCCGACATGCCCAGGTGCATCAGCAGTGTTTCGCCGGACGACAGTGCCGCCACCAGGTACTTGGCACGCCTTGTCAGCGCGATGACAGTCTGGCCTGTGAGGCGCTTGACGAAACGCGGGGGAAACGGCTTTCGCAGGTCCGGGCGGCGCAGGTCCACCGCTTCGATTCGCGCTCGCACCATGGCCGGTGCGATCCGCCGGCGGACCGACTCGACCTCGGGTAACTCGGGCACGACCTATAGGCTACTTCTCGAGGCCGATGGCCTTTCTACCGGCGCGCCTTTCCGCCGCCCGCTGGATCGCGATTGAGACCAGCCACGCGAGTCCCGCCGCGGCGACGAGCAGCATGAGCCAGCGCATGCCGGCCGCGACGTCGGCAGCGGCGATCGCCGGCCACGGGAACTGGCTGAGCGTGCCGAATCGTTCGATCGTCCAGTGCCACCCTGTGTGGGCGACGAATGCCGACAGGATGATCACGCCCATCCGCTCGGCGAAGACGAACCGGAACATCAGGTCCAGCGCCGGCACGAGCAGCGCGAGCACGACGAGCTGCCCGATCTCGACGCCGAGGTTGAAAGACAGCAGAGACGTCACCAGGTGAGACCCCGCAAACTGCAGCGTGTGCTCGAGGCCGAACGAAAACCCGAACCCGTGCACCAGGCCGAACAGGAACGTGATGAGCCAGCGGTGAGCCGGTTGCGCCACTACGATGTTCTCAAGCGCCATGTAGACGATCGAGGTGGCGATCAGCGTCTCGATCAGCGGCGGAAACCAGAGCCCATCCGGAGCGACGCCGTATGCCGACGCGATCAATGTGATCGAGTGTGCGACGGTGAACGAAGTGACGATCAGGACGAGCGGCCGGATTCGCCGGAACGGAATGACGAGACACAACAGGAAGAGCAGGTGGTCGATGCCGTCGAGAATGTGGAAGAAACCCAGGCCGACGAAGCGGGCCGCCGCCTGGTGCCAGCGCGGATCCAGCCTGACGAGCCCGGCGTCGCCGCTCAACTCGTACGCTCGGACCGAGCCGCCGGGCGGCATGAATCGCAACGCCGTGATCACCGACAGCGCGAGGCGATCGAAGCGAGCGTGGATCGAAAACCGCGATTGATCGGACTGAATCGGATACTCGAACAGCACGTCCAGCAGGCCCTGCTCCCAGAAGATCCTCGTGTCATCGGAGAGCGTCGGGCCCGTCACGTGCGCCAGCGCCGCCTCGTAGGTGGCGAATGACCGGTCCGATTCCAGGGAGAAACGGGTGGAAACGATGGCGGGAGCCGGCAGGCGCGTGTCGGCTTCGTAGAGCTCGATCTTGTTCGCCAGCCAGACCCTGGCGGCGTCGCGAAGCGATGAATCGACGCGGGCCAGGTCGAGGTACTCGCCGTCGCGCCGCGGGAACTCGACATCCATCACGGCCTTGAGCGGTACCCGGACCAGGAGCCGCAGACGCTGGCCTTCCGGCTTCACGAACGCCTGCACCGTCACGTCGCGCGGGATGTCGTGCGCGGACACCCGCGCCGCAAGCGCGAGCGCGGCGACGAGCAGCGCGACGACGCGCGGCGCAGCAGCCCTCCGCATCGGCTATCGCGATAGCGCCGACGCGGGCCAGGCCGTCCCCTGATCCTTTCGGGTGACCGGCGCCATTCCCTTGTAGACGAAACGCTGCAGGCGCTTGCCCTCGTACGTCTCCGTTGTGTAGACGTTCCCCTTCGAGTCGGTCGCGATGCTGTGCACGCCGTAGAACTGACCCGGCTGCCGCCCGCCATCGCCGAACGTCGTCAGCTCCTGGAGCGTCTGGCGATCGATGACCCGCACTTTCTCGTTCACGCCGTCGGCCATGAAGATGTAGCGCTGCTGCGCGTCATTCGAGAACGCGACGTCCCACACCGAACCGGCGTTCAGCGTGTCCTTCTCGTAGAACGCTTCCTTGACGAACTTGCCCTCGGGCGTGAAGACCTGGAGACGGTCGCCGACGCGGTCACAGACATACACGAGGCGATCCACCGACATGTTGGCGCAGTGCACCGGGTTGCGGAACTGCTGCGCGGGCGGCGCCGCCGGGTCGTACGCCGGCAGCGGCGTGTCGTCCGGCTTGTTGCCGTATGCGCCCCAGTAACGCTTCATCTTGCCGGTGTCGGCGTCGATCACCGCGACGCGTTTGTTCAGGTAACCGTCGGAGATGTAGGCCTCGTTCTCCTTCGGGTCGACGAAGATCTTGGCAACACGGCCGAAGCTCTCAGGGTCGTTGCTGCCGCCGACGAAACCGGCGACGTCACCCTCGTTGGTGCCGGCCGCGGCCCCGGCCTTGCGGCGCGCCCCCTTCTTCCCGACCTGCAGCAGGAACTTGCCGTCCTTGGTGAACTTCAGGATGTGCGAATCGGGCCCGCCGTTGCCGCCAATCCAGACGTTGCCCTTGTAGTCGATGAAAATTCCATGGTTCGAATCGGGCCACTCGTATCCCTGGCCGGGTCCGCCCCAGTGCCGCAGGAGATTGCCGGCCTGATCGAACTCGAGCACCGGCGGCGCCCCGGCGCAGCAGTCGCCGGTTTTCAGTTCGAGCGGCCGCTCGTTGTTGCCGAGCGTCGCCGAGCTCCGGTGGATGATCCAGATGTGGTCGTCCACGTCGGCCCAGACGCCAATCGCGGAGCCGAGCACCCAGTGATTCGGCAGCGGCTTCGGCCAGAGCGGGTCCACTTCGAATCGCGGCGCCCGGACGGCGCCGCCGCTCTGAGCGTTCGCCGTGTTCTCGAGCATCGCCTGGCCGACTCCGAGCGTTGCCAGGAGCGCCACCAGACCCAGCCCAATCAACACGGTTCGCGTGCGCATTCGATGTCTCATGCCTGTCTCCCAGCCGGCGGAAGAGTGGCACGACCCGACCGGAGACGCAAGCGGTACCGGTCGCCAGTCCGTGAACCGGGCCGCGGGGCCGGTTAGCCCTGTTTCAGCGGAACGTCGCATTGGGTAGATGTCGGGCGGAATGACCCGCCCAGGAGGAAAACCCGATGCTGACGCAGGCCCAGGTGACGCTCGTTCAGGAGACTTTCGCCGTCATTGCGCGCATTGCCGACGACGCGGCGGCGCTCTTCTATCGCCGACTGTTCGAGATCGACCCGAGCCTGCAGGCGATGTTCAAGGGCGAGATGGCCGAACAGCGCCGCAAGGCCGTCCATACCGCCGTCTTTGCCGAGCGCATGGCGGAAGGCGAGTAACCTCGCGGTTCAAGGATCCGGTCCGCTCTCGCGCCGTACCTCGATCAACCACCTGCGGAACGAGTAGTACTCCTGCACGCAGATCCGCAGGGTGGCGAACAGCACCTGGACCAGCCTCGCGAACGAGACGAGTACGACCACAATCGCCAGGACCGAGGCGTCGACATCAAAGCTCTCCATGACAGATCAGCTTTGATCCCTGCGTAGACAACGCAGGTCACACCGCGACTAATTGGGGCAGGAACGCGTGCGCGGCAGATGTCGACGCCCGCCCCGGCTGGCTATTCGGACGCGATCGTCAATCTGAATCCGCTCGGTTCGGTGACCTCGAACGCCCGGCTGCCCCACTCCGTGTCGTGCGGCTCCGCATCAAGCGCGAACGCCGGCCTTCTTCGCCTGGGCGGCGAGCTGATCGATGTCCTGCGACGTGCTGACGTAAAGGCGCATGCCTTCCCCTTTCTGCCGGTCACGGCCCTTCTTCCAGTCGTCCTGACTGAGGTTGAGCCGCGCCTCGCCGGCCCGCAGCATCACGCCCAGGAGCGTCCCTTTCTCTTCCCACCGTTCCTCGACGCCAAAGCCGAGTCCCTCGAAAAAGGCGAGGCTCTTTTGAAGGTTGTCCACGGTGAGCGTCGGAGAGATGGTCTTCGCCTGCAAACGGGAATCGAGTGTTGTTGCCATGAGTGTTCCTCCTGCACTACTCCTGCTTTACGGTTTCCTTGCGTGGAGTGAGAACGCGGCGCCCTGGGGATCCATCGCGTTGACGACCCAGGACCCGCCTGGAACCTCCATCGGTCCATTCAGGATCTGCCCGCCGTTCGCCTTGATCCGCTCGACCGCCGCGTTGATGTCGGGCACGAGAAAATAGATCATCCAGTGCGGCGGGACGTTCGCCATTGCCGGCGGCTTGTTCATCATGCCGCCGATCATGCCGTGTGGGCGGTTGAACATGTGGTACTTGCCCATCTCCCCCATGTCCATCGTTTCACTCGGCTGCCACCCGAAGACCTCGCTGTAGAACCTCATCGCCGCCGGCGCGTCGGTGGTCATCAGTTCATGCCACGACACCTCGCCCACGTCGGCGGCCATTTCAGGGCGTTCTTCTGTCGGCTTCGGCTGAATGATGTAGAAGGCCGCTCCCTGCGGGTCCTTCACCATCTGCAGCCGGCCAACCGTCGGCACGTCGATGACGGGAGACAGCTCGCTGCCGCCCAGCCGCTTGATGTGCGCGACAGCGTCCTCGAGTTTCGGCACCGCGAGATACATCGACCAGAACGGCGGCATGTTCATGCCGTCGGGCTTCGGCATCAGGCCGGCGACCTGATCCTTTGCGCTGCGCTTGAACACCGTGTACGGATTCGGTGATGCAGGGAAGGGTTCCGCCGTCCAACCGACGACGTTCTTGTAGAACCTCTCGGCAGCGGCCGTGTCCGTTGTCATCAATTCGTACCAGACCGGGCGGCCAAGCAGCGTCGAAGCGGCAGTCGTCATTGCGCACCTCCTGAACGACGGATCGTGCGTCACAACGTGCGCTCGCATCAAGCTCGAGCACGACTAGGGGATTTGATATACAAACCAGACTGATGACAGTGCACGAGCGCGGACACGCTCCGGTGAACGGCATCCGGATGTACTACGAGATCCACGGGCGAGCCGGCGGCATCCCGCTGGTTCTGCTTCACGGCGGCGGGTCCACGATCGACGTCACGTTCAGCAAAGTGCTCCCTGTTCTTGCCAGCGGCCGGACGGTCATTGCCGTTGAGGAACAGGGACATGGCCGCACGTCAGATCGTGACCAGCCGGTGACGTTCGAGACGTCGGCGGACGACGTGGCGGCCCTGGTGCAACATCTGGGCTTCGAACGGGTGGATGTCTTCGGCTTCAGCAACGGCGCCAGCGTCGGCCTGCAGACTGCGATCCGCCATCCGCCTCTCGTGCGGAAGCTGGTGTTTGCCTCGGCGATGACGAAACGTGCGGGTGCGCAGTCGGCGCTCTGGGAATTCATGGAGCGCGCTGACTTCTCGAACATGCCGCAGGCGCTCAAGGACGCGTTCCTCGAGGTCAATCCCGACATGCAGCAGCTAAAGACCATGCACGACAAGGACACGGAGCGGATGCGGCGGTTCGCGGACGTGCCTGACGCGTTACTGCAATCGATCCGCGCGGCGGTGTTGATCGTCGCCGGAGACCACGACATCGTGCGAACCGAACACCTCGTCGAGCTGACTCGCCTCATCCCCGGCGCGCGCCTGCTGGTGGTGCCCGGTGGACATGGCGATTACCTGGGGGAAGCCGTCATGTCGCAGGGTCCCTCTCGGTACCCTGGACTGACGGCTGGATTGATCGAGGAGTTTCTCAGCGGCGATCAGGCACGCGACACCGCCACGGTGTAGTTGCCCTTGCCGCTGGCGCGGTTTTGGTGCCGCACCTGAGCGAAGTAGCGGCCTTCGACGAGGTTGGCCGCGATCCGCGCGTTGAACGCGAAACCGCTGTCGTCGTCTTCCGCAATCAGCGCCGTCGGGTTGTCCGGTCCGAACAGCTGCAGCACGACGTCGGTGTTGCCCCTGGTGTCGATCACGTGCCGTCCGGCTTTCTTGACCTGGAAGGCGAAGAGGTCGGCTTCGCCGTACTTGCCAATCGACGCCGCGGTGCGCCGCGTGGCGTTGACCGTCAGCTCGGTCGGCGCGTCTACGGTCGGACCGGTCTTCGGATACATCTTGGCGCCGGCGATGAACGACTTGTCGAGGCCGGAGAGCACCTCGTTGGCCTTGGTGGCGATGCCGTTGAGCGTCCATTCGGCGGGGAAGAAGTACAGCATGATCGAATCTGGATCGAACTTGGTCCCGTTGACCTGATCGGCGGAATACTTGCGCAGCACGTTGTGGCGCGCCTTCGCCTCGTCCCAGAAGTTCGGCGGCCCCGCCAGCTCACGAATCACGACCTCTTCGTTCCACTGGATCCCGCCGGCCGGGTTCTGATGCTCGTGCGCCAGGCCAATCGCATGGCCGAACTCGTGGGCGGTGGTGCCGCCGTCCAGGAAGCCAAGGTTCATCGTCGCCTGGTTGAGCGGGATGCTCCGGCAATCGGTGCCGACGTAGCTCCAGGCCCCGAGTTGCGGATCGAACGTGATGCGGATGTCGGCGCCGGGCGCGTCGTTGAAGTCGAACGTCAGGTTGGCGTGCTGCGTCCACCAGCCCGCCTGCTCGCGCACGGTGTTCTTCTGCGCGGGCGTGCCGCCCATGAACCGGACCTGCAACCTCGAGCCGTTCATCCAGGTCTTGCCGATGGGGGCGATGGCGCGCGGCCGGCCGCCGGAGCGGGTAGTGGGTTGCATCCGCATCAGATCGCGCGGCAGAACCTTGTCAATACAGATTTTTGGGGCAGTTGTCATGAGGTCTCCTTGATGCCGACGGCGGTAGTCGACCGAACACGAGGGGTAGCGAGAGTCTAATCGATACTCCCGCCGTCCGCCGGCCTTCCATTGTGAGGCCCCTGCCTTACGCCCATTGGTCAAACCTGTGGAGGTTCCAATGCTGTGTTCGGCCGTTCCCACCACTGAAGACGCGCTGACGTCACGCCTGCTGCATTCGACGATACAGGCGCTCGAGGTGTTCAGCATCTATCTCGGCAAAGAGCTCGGTCTGTATACCGCCATGTCGTCGGGTGCCCAGGTGACGCCCCCGGAGCTTGCACGAGCGGCAGGCATCGCCCCGCGCTACGCGCGCGAGTGGCTCGAGCAGCAGGCCGTCGCCGGTCTGCTCCGAGATCGACATCGATCGATGCGCCTGCCGACGAGCGCCGGTACTGGTTGCCCGCCGAGCACCTCAACGTGCTGGTGACCGAGGATCACCCTGCCCACCTCGCGCCGCTGGCACAGATGGTGGCTGGTATCGGTGGCGCTCTCGATAAGGTGGTCGAAGGCGTACCGCACCGGTGGCGGCGTGCCGTATCCGTTGTTCGGCGCCGCATTCCGCCAGGGACAGGCCGGCATCAACCGGCCGGCATTTCTCGACGGATCTCGTCGAGCGCTGGATTCCCGCGGCGGCCGATCTGCACGAGCGTCTCTCCACGACCCGGATCGCGCGTTGCCGACGTCGGCTGTGGCGGCGGCTGGTCGACGATCGCCCTCCGCCCGCGCATACCCCGAGAAGCGAAGTGATCGGCTTTGACGCCGACGAGGCCTCGATCGCCGACGCCCGCGCGAATGCGGCGGCTTCTGGCGTGACGGCCACGTTCGAACTTGCGGATGCGACGCGTGTCGCGGACAGCGGGTCAGTTCGACGCTGATCCTGTTACTCGAGGCTCTCCACGACATGTCACGTCCCGTCGAGGTGCTCCATGCCCTTCTGCGACGCGCTCGCGCCGGGCGGCTCGCTCCTCGTCGCCGACGAGAAAGTCGCCGAGCACTTTCATGCGCCCGCCGACGACGTCGAGCGGCTGATGTACGGCTGGAGCATCGTTCACTGCCTCCCCGTGTCGCTGGCCGAGACGCCATCGGCCGCGATCGGCACGGTGATCCGGGCTGACACGATCCGCGAGCTGGCAAGGGATGCGGGCTTCGGCCGGGTCGATGTGCTTCCCGTCGACGGCGGCTTCTTCCGCCTCTATCGCTTGCGTCTCACGTAATCATTTAGAGGAGAACGTCATGACGGCTGCGCCGATCGCGCACGCCCAGGCGCCTGAAACGGCCGGCGCGGAAAAGGACCGCCAGATCGTCGTCTTCACAATCGATGTAGCCGAAGACCTGGCCGGCAAATTTGTCCCCACCTTCGTCAAGCCGGAGGACACCCAGCCCGAAAGGGGGTCGTTCTTCCGGTAACTACGCCGGATTCGTCGGCGAACAGCGTCAGACGTTTCTCGGGTTCAACTCCACCGGGGGCGTCAACCTGCGGGTCACGTTCGTCCTGCGGCCGGTGGTGCGCTGAGTGGGAAGCTCGAAAGCGCCCAGTCGGTCGCCGTTTCCGGTTCGTACACACAGAACGTGCCCGTGCGCACACCATTCTCGAGATGCCGCCCCAGGCGGGGATGCGCGGAACGCGACCTTCCTGATGGCGTTCCGAATGCGCCAGGTCACGGCGGAACGCGCGCGCTCGGCCGCGCTGCCCAGTTGTCGGGCGCGGCCGCCGAGTCCGAGCGGCCCCGGAGAGGTGTTCGACAATCCGATCGAGCTCCTCCCGGGCGCGCTTCGGCCCGGCCCAGGTCGCTGCGCGGCATCGGCCTCGTCGATTTCCTGCTGCAAATCGCGCACGCGCGTCTTGAGCTCGCGACGGGCGCGGTCGTCGAGCACGGGCACGTCGCCACCGGTCTCCGCCGGGCCGGTCCGCGAGCTCAAGACAGTGCAATCTCAGTGCCCGGACGCGCCAGCAACTGCGCCAGATCGAGGAAGCCCTTCTGGTGCGTGAGTTGGACTGCCACGCCGCCGAACGCCAACGTCCACAGCGGACCCTCGCGGCGGAACGTCGCTGGAGCCAGGAATCCGGCGCGACCGGCCGCGCCACCGCTTCAGGGACGTCCCTCGTCGGGGTCGGCGTCGAGGCCCGCGAGGCTCAGTCCGCGCGCCAGCCGGTCGCACGTCCCCGGGCCGCCGGAACGGGTTGACGTGTAGGAGCCAGCGCAGCGGTTCACCCGGCTCCGGCGCCGCGTCCGAAGCTGATGCGTTGCTGGAAGTCGTCCAGAAATTCCTGAAGGTAGTCGACTTGGCGGCCGCGCATGTCTCCGCTCAACGCGCACGACGCCGCGGCGAACGCGGCGACGTCCACGAACATGCGCGTCGGCGCGGCGGCGCACACCTCAAGGCACTCGCGGTCGCGGCCGAGCAGGAACAGCGCGAGTCCGGCCGGCGCCGCGTACCAGGGCGGGAAAGCGCGGATTCAGGCGCATTGCTTTGTTGGCGTTCGCGAATGCCGCATCGGGCTCGCCCAAGATAGGCCTGGCAGAGGCCGGCGTGCACCAGCACGTCGGTGTCGTTGGGATTGAGGAGCAGGGCACGTTCGATATGGTGAGCCGCTTCGCCGTACCGGCGCCGGTAGACGAGAATCCGGCCCGAGCACCACCTGGACCATCGCGTCGGTCTCATCGAGCGTCGAGCGCGCGCCGCGCGTAGTCGTGCGCGAGGCGCTCCTTCTCGTCCCACTTTACCCAGGCCTGACAGCTCCACTCGTTGAAGTGCGAGAGCGACAGGCCGGCGTACGCCCGTGCGTACGTGGGATCGATCTCCAGCGCCCGTTCGAAGAACCGTCGCGCTTCGGCATCCGCTTCGACGCGTGCCCTGGCGGATGCATTCGAGCCCGCGCAGCCAGCAATCGTACACCTCGAGACTCGCGAGGGGTGCTCGCCTGGCCACGCCCAGCCGGGCCTCGTCGATCTGCACGGCGAGGGTCCGCGCGATGCGCGCCGCGATAGCGTCCTGCACCGCGTGAAGGTCCACGGCGGTCGCCTCGTAGCGGTCCGCCCAGACCTGCCGGCCGTTGGCCGCCTCGACGAGCTGCACATTGACTCGCACGGCGCTCCCCGGCGCGGCGAACGCTGCCGTGGACGATGTGGTCGGCCGGAATCGGCGCGGTCGGAATCGGCGCCGCGGGTCCTGAGCGGCGCCGACCGCGCGAGGGTGAAGGACTTCCAGCGTGCAAAACCTGGAGAGCTCAGTCGCCACGTCCTCGACGAATCCCAGCGGGCGAAGTAGTCTTGCGCCGGGTCCCCGGACAGATTCTCGAACGGCGCAATCGCGATGGTTGCCGCGCTCACGTTGCCCTCATTGGTGCAGCTCACACTGGGAGGGGCGCCCTCACGCCCGTGTAGTGAACAGGGCAGAGCGACCCGCGCGATGACGCATTCTAGCGCGGCGCATCCGGAGACTCAGGCAGGCACGACCTTTCGCCGAACGGGCCAAGACAACCGCAACGCGCTCACTTTCAACGCGAGGATGCAGCCATGAAAATGAATCACAACATCCACCGGCAACAGGGTTTCGTACTCCGTTGAGGGGCAACGGCCCGCCGCTCGTGCTGGTGCATGGAGCGTTCAGCGATCACGAGACCAACTGGACGTTCGTCACCCCGGCTCTTCAGCAGCAGTTCAGTGTCTATGCCGTCGCACGTCGCGGACGCGGAGCGACGGATGCCACCGACCATCACGCCCTGGAAGACGAAGCGCAGGACGTGTCCGACGTGGTTGCGCGCCGATTGGCGCCCCCGTGCTATCTGCTCGGACACTCGTACGGCGCCCACTGCGCGCTGCTCGCCGCGGCCCAGGAGCCCGGCCGCGTGCGGAAGCTCGTGCTCTACGAGCCCGCCTGGCCGCAGTCGATCAAGCCCGACGCGCTCGCGGCGCTCGAAACGCTGGCGGCGGCCGGGGCGTGGGACCAGCTCGCCTTTGCGTTCTTCGCGAATACGCTGCATGTGCCGATCGCAGAGCTCGACGCGGTTCGCACCTCGGAGCTCTGGCACCCGATCGTGGCCGACGCGCAGTCGTCGCTTGGCGACCTTCGTGCAATGTGCCGATACCGATTCGACCCGGATCGTTTCGCTGCACTCGACATACCGGTGATGCTGCAGGTTGGCTCCGAGAGCCCGCGGGACCTGTATGTGACCGATGCGCTCGCCGCCGTACTCCCCAACGCGCGGATCGGCACGCTCGTCGGGCAGGCGCACGAGGGAATGACGACAGCGCCGGAGCAGTACACGCAGGTCACGATGGCCTTTCTCCTGGACGGCTAGGCAACCGGACCGAGGGAGGCGTCGGCCTTCGCTTCCGCCTCCGCGACCAGCGCTTCGATGTCCCGATACTCGCGCCAGTGCCGGTGCGTGAGCTTCACGCAGCCGACAATCGGGACGGCCAGGCACACGCCGACGACGCCGCCAATCCCCGCGCCGGCCCAGAGTGCCACGACGACGGCGACGCGGGTGTAATTTGAGCGTGCGGGTGATCAGACGCGGATAGATCACGTAGTCCTGCACCACCCGCAGGGCCGCCAGGAACAGCAGGATCGCGACCGCACGGTCCGGGGCCGCGGCGGTGGCGACGACCGCGGCAACCAGGGGGCCGGCCAGCGGCACCACTTCCAGCAGCCCGGCCGCAAGGCCCAGGGTGCCGGGATAGGGCAGACCGAGTGCGCCGAAGCCGAGCCAGCAGATACCGCCGACGATGATGGCCGAGAGCGCCTGTGCCCGGGTATAAGCGGCGAGCAGGCCGTCGAGATTGCGCAGGAACTCGTCTCCCCGCCAACGCAAGTGCGGCGTCGGCAACACGCGCGACGTCGATCGGCGAAAGCGGTGCCACCGCGTGAGCAGCAGGAAGGCCACCACGGGGACCGTTGACAGCCACGGCACGAGCCCCCTGACTTCTGCGAGCTCGGCCCCGAGCGCGCGGGCCTCGAGCTCGACGCTGCGCGTCACGCGGCGGGTGACGGCGCCAAGCGAGTCCTTCATCGTCGCCGGCACGCCAAGCGTTTCCTGCCAGCCTTCCGCGGCGCGCAGTTGATCGACGAAGCGGGCGGTGTGCTCGGGTACCAGAACGCGCATGCGCCCGAGTGCCGCGCCGATCCGGGATCCGTTGAACGCCCACACCGGCAACAGCGCCGCGGCGATCAGGCCGTAGATCATCAGCGTCGACACGACGCGGGAGAATTGCCGTCCGCGCCGCGAGCGCGTCGTGCGCCGCAGCCATTCAGACGCGGGCGCCATCAGGTAGGTCAGGATGAACGACAGGAAAGTCACCAGCAGCACGCCGGTGGCCGCGAACTGATCGAAGACGACCGCCAGCACGACCAGCGTGATGGCCAGCGTGATCGAGACAATGTAGGCGCCGGCGCTCCAGCGCTCGCGAGCGCTGGTCGGCTCCCCCCATGAGAGGTCGTTCCGGGTATCCGTTGTCGCTCGCTGGGCCACGCCCCATTGTAGAGGGCGCAGGCTGGTGGCGCCGACCCTCAGAAGGCCAACCCGGCGTAGTGCTCCGCAAAGTTCCGCGAGGCGCTTTCCAGTCGCGTGAGCGTGTCGAGCTCGGCTTCCTGCATCCGGCGCCCGAAATCATCCATGTCGGGAAAGGTGTGCAGGAGCGCCGTCGCCCACCAGGAGAACCGCTCGACCTTCCAGACGCGGCGCAGCGCGCGGTGGGAGTAGCTGTCGAGGGCCGTGTCCGAGCTCGCGCGATAGTGTTCGGTCAGCGCTTCGGCTAACAGCCGGACGTCGCTGACCGCCAGGTTCAGGCCCTTGGCTCCGGTCGGCGGCACGATGTGGGCCGCATCACCGGCGAGGAACAGCCGACCCCAGCGCATCGGCTCGGCGACATAACTCCGCAGCGGCGTGATGCTCTTGCTGATCGAGGGGCCGGTGATCAGTTCGCCGGCGGTCCTGGCGTCCAGCCGCCGCGCCAGTTCGTCCCAGAATCGTTCGTCGCTCCAGTCTTCGACACGATCGCTGCTCGAACACTGCACGTAATAGCGGCTGCGCGACAGGCTGCGCATCGAACAGAGCGCAAAGCCCCGGGCGTGATGGGCGTAGGTGACGGCGTGGGGCGAGACCGGCGGCACGTCGGCCAGCACGCCCAACCACCCGAACGGGTAGGCCCGCTCGAATTCGCGCAGCGTGTCTCCCGGGATGCTGCGCCGGCTGACGCCGTGAAAGCCGTCGCAGCCGGCAACGTAGTCGCAGTCGATCCGTTGCGCCTCGCCGTGCTGGTGGAAATACACGACGGTGCTGCCCCCGGTCAGCCCCTCCAGCCGTACATCCTGGACGTCGTAGTACGTCGGAAGTTCAGACGCGGCCCGAGCGTCCATCAGATCCCTGGTGATCTCGGTTTGGCCGTAGGCGGTCACCACCGCGCCAGTCAACGCCCGGACGTCGATGTGGTGATGCTGGTTGTCGTAGACGATGTTGATGCCGTCGTGAACGATGCTTTCACGCTGCAGCCGCTCGCCCACCCCGGCGGCGTGCAGCGTATCGACGGTGGTCTGTTCCAGGATGCCGGCGCGGATGCGCGACAGCACGTGATCGGCACTTTGACGCTCGACGATCACCGCGTCGATGCCGGCACGATGCAGCAGCTGGCCGAGCAGCAGGCCCGAGGGGCCGGCGCCGATGATCGCAACCTGCGTACGCACGGTGGCCACTTAGGGTAAGACGGGAGCACCGCTGGTGGCCACCCGCAGCGGCGTCCGCAAGCCGTCTTAGTGGATGTTGAAGGCGATTTCGAAGCTGACGAGCACGGGAACCGGCTCGCCGCCCCGCGTCCCGGGCCGGAACAGCCAGCGGCGGGCGGCGTCGAGCGCTTCGCGATCGAGTCCGTAGGGCGGCGCGAACGCGCGGACGATGCGCGCGTCGCGGCACCTCGCCGCTCGGTTCGACGACGCACTCGATCGTGATGATCCCGTGTGCACGGGCGCGCATCCAGCACGCCGACCACCACCACGTGTGCGGCGGCTGAGAAAGCCATCGCCTGTCCTCTGACCACTCTATTTCGACGGCAGTAGCCGTCGCCTGGTTGGCGCCCGCTGTCTTCGTCGCCAGCTGGCCGGGGAGGCACCTACCGCAGTCTTGAACGCACGGCTGAACGCCGCTTCCGAGCGGTAGCCGACGTCGAGCGCGACAGTCGAGACTTTCGCCGTGTCGTCACATAGCAGCCGGCATGCGAGTTGGATCCGCCACCGCGCAAGGTAGCGCATTGGTGGTTGTCCGATGAGTCCGGTGAAGCGTTCGGCGAGCGACGATCGCGAGACGCCGATCTTCCGGGCGAGCCGTTGCAGCGACCACGCATCGGCGGCCCGCGTGTGCAGCAGTGCCAGGGCGCGTCCGGCGATCGGGTCGCGCAGTCCAGCCAGCCATCCGGTCTGGCCGCTGGTCAACGAATCCAGGTAGCGCCGCACGACCTCCACAAACAGCAGCTCGCTGAGGTGAAGCAGGACGCATCGCGAGCCTGACTGACGTTCGCGCGATTCCGCCAGCGCAAGCTCGACAAGCTGAGAAAGTCGATCGTCAGCCCTCGTCCCTGCGCGCCGACGGAGATAGACGACGTTGGGAAGAGCTTCGAGCACCGGGTTGAACGGACGAATGTCACACCCGAGAAATCCACAGACGATCTGCGCGCGCTCCGGACCACCGCCACCTTCCGTTACGACGAAAGGAGCGGATCCTGTCGCCATCTGACGAAAGAATTCCAGCACCTGCTCGGGCGGCACACCCGACCGCAGGTCTGGCGCACTGGCCATCACGTACGGATCGCCGTGTGGAACCACGAGCACGTCTCCCGTTTCCAGCCGGACAGGCACGTCCCCTCGAAGCGCCGCCCAGCATCGACCTCGTCTGACGATGTGATACGAGACGACGTGTTGTGCACCGGGCAGCACGATCGACGTGAATTCCGTCGCTTTGGGGACCTCGTCGACCCAAGGCGAGGAGACGTCCATGGGAAAGAACAACGCGCCCGTCAGTCTCACCGTGCGCAGGACGTCCGACAGGACATCCACGCCGCCGGATTCATGCGCGGCCGTCGATGACGACCGGCTTCCGGCATGCGCATCAGTTCGTCGCGCGCGCGCATTGGACGGCAAGGCAGACAACGCGGACGATCTGTCATGGCGTTCGGCCACGGCGCGATCTTACATTTCTCCTGTCTGCTCGGAGGACTCGCATGGCTGCAGTGAAGGGATCCGTTCGCACGGTTTGGGCACTCGGCGACTATCACCGCTTTGCGACCGCGACCGTCTGGGGGCTCGGCCCGCTGCTGGTCGAGGCCTGTGGGATTTCTCCCGGCCAGCGGGTACTCGACGTTGCCGCCGGTACCGGCAACGTCGCCATCCGGGCAGCGCAGGCTGGCGCGGCCGTT
Source organism: uncultured Acidobacteriota bacterium (assembly GCA_963750995.1). Taxonomy (GTDB): domain Bacteria; phylum Acidobacteriota; class Vicinamibacteria; order Vicinamibacterales; family UBA2999; genus CAVVST01. The sequence goes on from CAVVST010000004.1 coordinate 534,640, forward strand.
GTCGCGTCGGACGTCACGCCTGAGAACTTCGACGCAGGTCGCGACGCCGCGCGCGAGGCAGGGGTGGATCTCGAATGGGTCGAGGGCGACGCCGGGGCGCTGCCATTCCCCGATGGGGAATTCGATGTGGTCACCTCGTGCTTCGGCGCGATGTTTGCCCAGGACCATCCGGCTGCGGCGAACGAGCTCGTGCGCGTCTGTCGCCCCGGCGGCGTCATCGGGATGATGAATTTCACCCCCAGCGGCGCGGCCGGGGACTTCTTTCGCCTGCTTTCTGCGTACGCCCCACCGCCACCCCCGGGCGCAATGCCGCCGCTCTTATGGGGAACCGAAGATCACGTACGCAGCCTGTTTGGCGAGCACGTGCAATCGCTGAACATGACCCGGCACGAGTACGTCGAAACCGCGTCCAGTCCACGCGAGTATTTCGAGTTGTTCAGGCACGCCTTCGGCCCGATGGTGGCGATCTACGCAAGCCTGAGTGATCAGCCCGTGCGACTGGCGGAGCTCGACGCGGAGCTTCTTCAGTTCATCGCACGGTGGAATCAGGGCACGCGAGAGGGGTCTGTCCGGATTCCGTATGAGTACTTGCTCATCATTGCCCGCAAGCACGACGCCTAATCACTGCGACCAGGGTTGCGGCGAGGAAGACGTCGCTACTTTCCGACTGCCCTCCAGAGATCGGCCCTGGTCTGCGGCGCAGCGGGGGCATGGACGTTGATGTAGCGATCGAAGTCCAGATTGAGCTTCTCGAGAATGGGAACCAGCGCCTTCACGTGATCGTTGGCGGGTTGCCCCGGAGCCGGCAGCGAGAAGTCACCCTGGAACAGGATCTTTTCCCTGGGGATGTACGCGATCAGCAGACCGTTCGAGTGAGGCACCGCCGCGACGTGGTAGATCTCAACCGTTCGCGCGCCCTCCGTGTAGACCTTCTTCTCTGACACAGCTTCGACTCTGGCTTTCCTCGGGCTCTTTGCCAGGCTGTCGTTCAGCAGCGTTCGTGGAGTGTTCAGGGCTTTGTCGAAAAACTGGACGTTGTTCCTGTGCGTGACGATGGTTGCGCCCTCGGCCACCATCGCCGGCAGCCCGCCGGTGTGATCGGAGTGAGGGTGCGTATTCATCACGTAACGAATCGGCTTGTTCGGAATGAGCCGTTTGGCTTCGGCGATGTACGCGAGCGCGCGCGCCTCGGGTTGTCCGGCTTCGAGCATCATGATGTGGTCGTTGAACTCCACGATCAGCGAATCGTAGCTGCCGGCGCCGGTCGTGAGCCTGTAGAGCCCGTCGCCCAGCTTTTCGGCGGTGACCGTGAGCGCGGGCGCGGCAGCTGGACCGCCGGCACCGGCCGGTGCCGGTGGAGCAACCAGCGATGCGGCATCAGGAGGATTCGCCGTCGCCATTGCCACGTCGACTTCAAAGAAGGGCCATCCGCCGCGAGTCTGCACGATCTTCGAAGGCGCCATGACGCCGTTGAAGTCCTTCCAGCCGGTGTAGGTGGCGACAATGTGCATGTCGCCCATGATGTTGTCACCGAGCCATGTCTCGACGCGTTCGACGATGTTCCGGTCGGTCACGTAACCGTCGATGACGTAGTTCTTCCCGGATGGTGCCGTAACTCGCGGGCTCCAGGTGAGGACGGTGTAGTTCCGGCCGTCGAGCCTGCGGCGGCTTGCGGTCGCGTTGTTCTCCGCGGCGCCTCGAAGAAACCCCCAGGGCGTGATGTAGAACTCGAGCGAGTTGGCCCAGGGCTGGGAGACATCCGCCTGACTGGGCGTGACCTGCTGGTAAAACGTCCCAGCGGCGACGGTCGTCGAGCCGCCGGCCCCGATGTTATTGGTCGCACCCGTGTGACGCGATGCCGGCGCGGTCAGATCGATCACGCGGACGTAGTTGCTGATCGGCCGCATCGGATCGTGCGTTCCCCTGCAGATCATCGCGGCCGCATTGGCTCCACACTGCTGAAAAGCCACGTCCCTGGCCGATCCTGAGTAGGTGACGGCTCTTGGATCGCCCAACGCCTTTTGCGCGTTGACGATGACGGCCTTTGCGTCCTGCGCCATCGCGCTCCCGAACGGGTACGCGAGGCAGATTACGGCGAGCGCACATGTTTTCACCACAGCGGCTCCTCTTCGCGGCCACATACAACCGGCACGCGATACGGGGGATTGTAGGTGTCTCGACCAGGCGCGGTCGAGCCCCCACCCCCGCTGCTTATGCCGAAGCGATCAGCGAGTTCGTCTCGTCCAGTTCGGCTGTTTGCACGCCATCGAAGAGGTCGCTCAAGGGCCACCGCGTCGGAATACGCGTACCCCCCAGCACGAACACCTCCCGTTCGAGGACCGGACGAAACGCGTCGAGCATCTCGCGCACGCCTGGCGGGGGGCTGCTCAACATCTCCTCCGTGACGCCGAACGCCGACCGGTGCGCGGCGAGCGCCAGGAGCTTTCTGTGCAGCAGCGAGGTGGCGTCGAACGACACCGCAATCATCCCCGCCGCCGTTCCGAACACGTCGGGATCGAGGCCGTCGGTGATACCGCGCCCCCGACTCTTCTCGGCGAGGATCTCAAACACGTCGCGCTGCATCGCGGCATAGAACAGTCGTTCGGGCGCGGTCTGTCCCATCACACCGCTGGAGAAAAACGCCGCCGTGGTGGCGCGCTGCACCGCCAGATGGTCGGGATGGTAGTAGCCGCCATGCGGATCGAACGTGATGATCACGTGCGGCTTCCTCTCGCGAATGACGTCCCGGATGACGGCTTCAACTTCGAGCATGTCGACGTTTGCCAGCGCTCGCGGATCGTCATGCCGTTGCCGATCCTTGCGGCCGGAATCGTGGAATCCGAGGAGCACGGGTTCTTCGATGCCGAGCCTGGCGCAGGACAGCCGCAATTCCTCGACCCGCAACGCACCGAGATCGTCGACCGCTCCGACCGAGGGATGGGACTTACCCGCCTCGCCGTTCGTGGCGCACGCGAGCGTGACGCGAACGCCACGCTCGCTCAGATGCGCCAGGATGCCGCCATGAAAGATCTCGTCGTCGGGATGCGCCAGAACGACGAGCAACGACGCGCGACGTGATGAAGTCATGACCGTGCCTCTGTTCAGAAGATGCATCATTCGACGCGCGTCGCCTTGATGGTGACCGGCGCGCTCGGTCCCGCGTGGGTGCGAATCTGGGTCAGCGTCAAGGTGTTGCCGTCGAGTCGATAGGTGTAAATACTCACGGCGCCTTTCTTCATGGCGGACGGATTCTTGGCGACGGTGGCCTGCATCGTGATCTCGTTGCCGCTCACCTCGAAGGTTCCCGCTTCGCCGACGAAGGGTCCCCAGACGGCGCGAAGCTGATCCGCGGAAGCGCTGGACGGGTCCGCCAGCGGCGTAAGCGGCTGCTCGGCATGCACCTCGACCCGGCTGTAGTGACGGCCGTGGAAGATGGCGAGCGTTGACTGTGGCTTCAACGTCTGGGTGTGCGCCCCGGGCACCACGACCTCGACGGTTCGCCATACGCCGTCGAGCGGAGTTTTCTGCTCTTGCGCCGGCGTCACGGTGATGCCAGCCGAGAGCGCGAGGAACAGAACCGAGCCCGTCATCAAAAGTCTTGAGTGCGTCATGATCGAAGCCTCCTGTGCGGTTGTTCGCACCTCCAGTGTTCAACGGCGTACTTTCACGCTCAAGCGCAACGAGGCGCCGAATGGGCAATGGCGCGTAATGGCGCACCGCTGCGATACTCTTCCGGCGAGATGACCAAGACCCCGGAGCGCATCGCGCAAAGTTCCGCGCCTGCCGAACGGCTGGACTCATGGAAGGAGATCGCCTCGTTTCTCGGGCGGGGGATTCGCACCGTCCAGCGGTGGGAACGCGAGGAGGGCTTGCCTGTGCACCGACTGCCGCACGCGCAGCGCGGCAGCGTGTTTGCCGACCCGAAGGAGCTGTCCGCCTGGTGGGACAGCCGTCAGATCAAGCCCGACCCGAAGCCGGATGCCCTGCCAGCCGCAGTTGCGGAGCCGCGTCTGCAACGCATCACCAACGCGACGGCAGCAACGTTCTGGCCCGCGCTGTCGTCGGACGCGCGCATGGTCGTCTACGTCTCCGATGCCGGCAAAGATGGCGCGATGCCGCAAGTCTGGCTGCAGCAGATCGGTGGCGCGGCGATGCAGTTGACCTACGGCCTGCGTGATTGCGCGGAGCCGGCATTTGCCAGCAACGACACGCGAGTGATCTTCAGCGCCGCCGGCGAATCGAGCCGGAACGTCTACGAGGTGCCGGCGTTGGGCGGAGCGCCGCGTCTGTTGAAGCGGGCGGCGCAAAATGCCAGGGTTTCGCCGGATGGACAGTGGCTGTCATATGTCGCACTCGAACCACGCGACACCATTCGCCTCGTACCGGCGGCAGGTGGCGCAGAGCGCTCACTGCCGTTGAGCCTCGTCGACATCGCGTTCGTCACCTGGGCTGAGGACAGCCGTCATCTGCTGGTCATGGCGCACCCCAATCCGTCGATTGAGCTCGATTACTGGATCGTGCCGCTGGATGGCGGAACCCCGGTCGCCACCGGTGTGCTGGAGCGAGGGCGACAGCAGGGCTTCCTGGTGATCGTGATGCCGCCGGCATGGAGCGGTGATTCGATTTTCTACTCCGCGGCCGGGCGGCAAGGCCTGCATGTATGGCGGCAGCGGGTCTCACGGGCGACGTTCGAGGCGATCGGCGTGCCGGAGCTCATGACGCCAGGTGCGGAGCATTCGTTCTACCCGGCAGCCGCGCGCGGAAAATTGAGTTTCCTCGGCACGCACGCCGACACCAATATCTGGTCGGTCGCCATCGACGCCACCAGCGGCGCCGCCCATGGCCCGCTTCGGCGTCTCACGCGCGGCCCGGGCATCGTGAGCTCCTTCACGCTGTCGCAGGACGGACGCACGCTCGCGTATTTTGCGGCGCGGACAGCCGGCGGCGAGCTGCACGTGAGAGAGCTGGAGAGTGGTGCCGACACGATGGTTGGTGGAGATCCCAGCCGCAGTCGCGGGTTTCCGGCGATCTCCCCGAACGGAGATCGGGTCGCCTATGGGATGGTGGTACCGGGACCGCCTGTGCAGCGTCCTGTGTTTATCACCAACCTTGCTGACGGAGACACGCGATTGGTGCGCGACGATTGCGGCGGCCGGCCGCGGCAATGGCTCGATGACCGGACGCTGCTCGTCGAAACGTTCGGCGCGGGACTGAACTCCTTTGTAGTCGTCGACACAGACGAGGGAACGCAGCGTCCGCTGCTCTCATCGAGCGATCGCCGGCTTTCGAATCCCCGCGTCTCACCAGACGGACACTGGCTGGCGTTCGACGCGGTGCACCCGGGCGGCTCGCCGGTGGTGGCGGTCGCGCGCATTGACGGCGGCACCGCCTCGAGCGAGGCAGAGTGGGTGACGGTGCAGGCTTCGGCCAGCCACCCGTTCTGGTCGCGCGATGGCCGTCTCCTGTACTTCCTGCCGACGATGCCGAACGTGGACATTCGAAACCGGGTTGCGGCCCGGCGGTTCGATCCGTCCACTGGTCATGTCGACGGCGACGCCTTCGACGTGTTGACTCTCAGCGAGATGATCGTGCCGTCGATGATTACCGCCGTCGCGCCGATCGCCGCGCCCGATCAGATCATCTTCGTGCTGGGTGACTATCGAGGCGATGTCTGGATGATGGATGTGTGAGCAGCGGACAGGATTCTGACCCCTGGGGTCGCTGAAGAGGACGACGTGGACATCAAGAGAAATGGCTCACGACCCTCCGGCAGAGGACCCGCCGAGTACTTCACCGGCACGGTACGAATCGATCCTCTTTTCGAAGCACCCGATCCGGCCCGCGTGGTCGGCGCCAGCGTCACGTTCGAGCCGGGGGCCCGGACCGCATGGCACACGCACCCGTTGGGTCAGACGCTCATCGTGACGGCGGGCAGCGGCCTCGCCCAGCGCTGGGGCGGTCCGATCGAGGACATCCGGCCCGGTGACGTCATCTGGATCCCGCCCGGCGAGAAGCACTGGCACGGCGCGGCGCCCACGACGGCCATGACCCACATCGCTGTTCAGGAGCGGCTCGACGGGAAGACCGTGGAGTGGATGGAAAAGGTCACCGACGAGGAATACGGCGCCCGAGCAGTCAGTTGAGGGAATTCGAACAGCTTCTTGGCCTGTTCGTCGCTGCCGTGATCCTGGCGGGTGCAGCGCGCCGCGTCGGCGCCCCGTACCCGGTGTTCCTGGCGCTCGGCGGGGCACTGCTCGCGCTTCTTCCCGCGTCGTCGTTCACGCTCCCCCCAGAACTGGCGCTGGCGCTGTTCGTCGCACCGGTGCTGCTCGACGCAGCCTACGACGCGTCGCTTCGAGATTTGAGGGACAACTGGGCACCCGTCACGGGCCTGGCCGTCTGTGCGGTTGGCATCACCACCGCCGCGGTGGCCGTCGTGGTCCGCACGCTCGTACCGGCGATGCCCTGGGCACCGGCGATTGCACTCGCCGCCGTGGTCGCCCCACCCGACGCCGTCGCCGCAACTGCCGTGCTCCGCCATCTGCGGCCACCCCATCGGATCCTGACGATTCTCGAAGGCGAAAGCCTGCTGAACGACGCGACCGCGCTGCTGATCTACCGCCTTGCGGTTGGAGCCGTCGCCGCGAACGGCTTCTCGATGGCCGCCGTTGCCCCCACCTTCCTGCTTGCGGTTGCCGGCAGCGTCGTTGCGGGCCCGGCGCTCGGGTGGCTCACATTGCGAGTGCTGGATCGCATTCAGCACGTGCCGACCGCGATCATTCTTCAGTTCGTCACCACGTTCGGCGTCTGGCTGCTCGCCGAACAGATTGGGCTCTCAGGTGTCTTGACGATGGTGTGCTACGCGATAACCGTCGCGCAGACCGCACCGCAGCGGGTGCCGGCGCGGATACGCATCCCGACGTATGCCGTCTGGGAGACGGCGGTGTTCGCGTTGAACGTCCTGGCGTTCATCTTCATCGGCCTGCAGATTCGGCCAATTCTCGAAGGCCTCGAACCCGCGGACCGCGGACGATACTTCGCGGTCGCCGGCGCGGTGCTGCTGACCGTCATAGTCGTGCGCCTCGCCTGGCACATGTCCTTCAATGCCGTCGTCCGCTGGCGGCACCGCCGGTTCGGGTTTCATCCGCCACGGCCGATGCTGCGGCCGACCGTCGGAAGCGGATTGGTCATTTCGTGGGCGGGGATGCGCGGCATCGTCTCCCTCGCCGCGGCACTGGCGCTCCCGGCGGCGTTTCCGTACCGGGACCTGATCGTGCTGACGGCGTTCGCTGTCGTGCTCGGCACGCTGGTGATCCAGGGACTGACGCTCAAGCTGCTCTTGCGAGTACTCGATCTGCATGACGACGATCCGGTCGGCCGCGAATTGCGGGCGGCCCGGGAACGCGCGTTGCGCGCCGCCCTGGCGAGCGTTGCGCATGCCGACTCGCCCGTGGCCGAGGCCGTGCGGCAGGAGTTCACGGCACAGCTGGCATCCGAACCCGCCGATGCCGGCACTGGCGATGCTCACCAGTTCAGTACATATCGAACTCCATCGCGGAGCCCTCCGGGCGGCGCGGCAGGCCGTCCATGCCATGCGTGCCACCAACGAGATCGGCGACGACGCCTTTCATCGAATAGAAGAGGAACTGGACTGGCTCGAAATGGCGGGCGGCGGGGGCGGACGGTAGGTCGGGCCTTCGCGGCGGTTTCTGCATAGCGTCCAACCCGGCGGCCATGCTGTCCTTCTAAAGCAAGGGCCATTAGGACGCTGTGCTCTCGAAACTCGTCGTCGCCTGGAGCCTGATGGCGGTGTGCGTGGTGATTCACGCCACAGGCGTGACCTCGGCGGTAGGCTGGCTGCGCCGACGGGACACCATGGCGCCACAATTCTGGCCCTGGACCTGGCGGTTCATTCGGCTGGCAGGCTGGATTGTTCTCCTCCACCTGATCGAGATCACCGTGTGGGGGCTGTACTACGTGTGGACGCGCGCACTGCCGGAGCTGCAGTCCGCGCTCTATTTCAGCGCGGTGACCTACACGACGACCGGTTACGGCGACCTGGTGCTGCCGAAGGAATGGCAACTGGTCGGCGCCGTCGAGGCCCTGACCGGCATCCTGATGTGCGGGTGGTCCACCGGGTTCTTTTTCGTGGTGGTAAGCCGGATGTTCACGACGGTAGCAAGGCCCGTCAATACCCCAACATGACCGCGCTCCTGAAAGAGCTTCGTCACAACCCGATGCTCTGGCTGCTGGTGTGCGTCCCCGCCGTCTTCGTGGCGCAGGCACGCGAGCCCGAAGCGCACACGCTGCTGTTCGTGCTGTCCGTCCTGGCGATCGTGCCGCTGGCAACGTTGCTGAGCCACGCCACCGAATCGGTGGCGGCCAAGACCGGCGACACCGTCGGCGGGCTGCTCAACGCGACGCTTGGCAACCTGACCGAGCTGGTCATCGCGCTGGCGGCGCTGCGTTCCGGCCAGTACCTGCTGGTGAAGGCGTCGATCGCCGGCGCCATCGTCACCAACAGCCTGTTCATGCTGGGTGCGTCGTTTCTTCTGGGCGGGCTGAAGTACCACCTGCAGGATTTCAACCGGGTCAGCGCCCGCCTACAGGCGAGCCTGCTGTTCCTGGCCACGATCGCGTTGTTGGTTCCGTCAGCCGTCGGGGCGGCCGATTCAGAACCCGCGGCGGCATTCACGCAGCAGTTGAGCCTCGGGTTGTCGGGTCTGCTCATCGTCGCGTACGGGCTGGGGATGGCGTTCTCACTCAGGACGCATCGCGAGTTGTTCGCAGCCCTGGAGCGCGGCGGCGACGAGGAAGTCCCATGGCCGATGGGTGTGGCCCTGGCAACGCTGGCCGGTGTCACGGTCCTGGTGGCACTGGTGAGCGAGGTGTTTGTCGAATCGGTGCAGCAAGCGGCGGAGGCCTTCGGGATGACTCCCGCTTTTGTTGGTTTTATCGTCGTGGCGCTGGTGGGCGGTGCGGCCGAAATGGTGTCGGCCTTTTCCGGCGCGCGGAAGAACCGGCTGGATCTGAGCGTGGGCATTGCGCTCGGCAGCGCGTCGCAGATCGCGTTGTTTGTCGCCCCGGTGCTGGTGCTGCTGAGCTACTTCGTGGGGCCAACCCCGATGGATTTGCGATTCTGGCCTGGCGCCGTGGTGATGATGCTCATTGCCGCGCTCACCGCCACCCTCGTCACCTCCAGCGGACGATCAGCGTGGTTCCTCGGGGTGCTCGTCCTCGAGGTCTACCTGATTTTTGCCATGACGCTTTATCTCCTGCCGCCCGTGTCACAGTGATGGCCTCTCCAGGCAGCCCGGCGCCCGCGGCGGCAATTCGGTCCATCAACAAGCGAGTCCTCGATCCCGGCGACCGCGTCGCCGAGGTGCTGTTTGGCTTGATCATGGTGCTCACCTTCACCGGATCCCTGAGCATCGCCGAGGCCGGACGCGACGACATCCGCGCCATGTTGATCGGCGCGCTCGGCTGCAACATCGCCTGGGGCGTCATCGACGCAATCTTCTATCTGATGGGCTCTTTCGCGGAGAGGGCACGCGATCTGGGAACCCACCGCTCCGTCCTGCAGGCTGACGATCCGCGAGAGGCCCGCCGTCTGATCGCCGAGGCGCTGCCGCCGGTTCTCGCGTCGGTGCTCGCGCCGGAGGAACTCGAACGTGTGCGTCAACGGTTGCAGGCGCTGCCCGAGCCATCGGAACACGCGCGGCTGAGCACGTCTGACTGGCGGGGCGCGTGTGGAGTGTTTTTCCTGGTGTTCCTTTCCACGTTCCCCGTGTCGGTGCCCTTCCTGGTGATGCAGAACGCCGCGGCGGCCGTGCGCGTGTCCAATGCTGTGGCTGTCGTGATGCTGTTCGCCGCAGGCGTCGCGTACGGGCGACTCGTCGGCCGGTCTCCGCTGGCGTTCGGCATCTCGATGGTCGCGCTTGGGCAGCGCTCTCGTGGCCCTCACGATCGCGCTGGGAGGATAGGGCTGTGTGGGCGGCATTGTCGGTGCTCGCGATTGTCTTCTGCTGCGCGTCTCAGGCTGCCGGCGGCCAGGCGGCCGCGACGAGCGCCCAGGTAGCTCCCCCAACACCTCCGGCCACTCAGGGTGAAGCAGCCGCCGAGTGGTCGTTCTCTGCCGCCGTCTACGTCTACCAGGTGGCCGACGATCGCAACTACGCACAGCCGACCTTCACGGTCGATCGCGACTGGCTCCACCTCGAGGCCCGCTATAACTACGAAGACCTCGAGACCGGTTCGTTGTGGATGGGATACAACCTCGGCGGCGGCGAGACGGTGACGTGGGAGCTGACGCCCATGCTCGGTGGTGTCTTTGGCAACACCTCCGCCGTCGCACCTGCGTACAAGGGGTCGCTCCAGTGGTCGAGGCTCGAATTCTCGAGCGAGGGCGAGTACATGTTCGACGCCAACGACTCGTCGGACAACTTCTTCTACAACTGGTCGGAGCTGGCCGTCGCACCGTTGGAATGGTGGCGGATCGGACTCGTGACGCAGCGCACTCGGGTGCATGCGACCGATCGGGAGATCCAGCGTGGCCTCCTCGTCGGTTTTGCCTACCGGGAACTCGACTCGGCGATCTACCTGTTCAATCCCGACGACAGCAAGCCGCTCGTGGTCGTGGCGGTCACCGTGGGGTTCTGAGCGCGCCTGTCAGTCGGGCTCGCCGAGGAGCAGCCGGTTCTTTGGGGTGATCTCCGCTGGAATCGTCTGCGTCCGGACTCGGTAACCTCGCTGCTTCAGGTGAACTGCTCGCATCACATCCACGGCGAGCGGGCCGTCCACCCAGCCTGACAGGCATCCCGAGTCGTTGATCGCGAGATCGTGGCAGCACGGAAGCACCGCGACCCGCGCGCGGACAGCCGATGCGCGATCGAGGACAAGGTCCGCGAGCGCTCCGCACGCGTGCGCGGAGACGACCAGGTCATTCGCCGACAACGCGACTGACTCGAGCGGACCTTGGTCGAAGACGACCCGTCCAGCCAACCGGGGCCACGCGCCGACGAGCACCTCGTGCAGCTTGCCGCTTGACGGGGGCAGCGTCGTATCGACGCTGAGCGCCTGCGGCGATGAGTCGTCAAGAATCAACAGAACCTGCGCCAGCAGACCATGTCCGGCGGCCAGATCGACGATGCGTCCGCCGCGAAAGAGGCGGCGGATCCGTCGCGCCATCTCCCATGCTTCGTATAGCTCCTTGCGCGGCAGACAACCGGCGTGGCACACCGCGCGTGCAAGGCGATCGAACAGCGAGGCGCCCGGGAACCGCTCCAGATCACGGTCCGTGAGGCGCCCCTTGGACGACAGCGAAAACGTCACGCGGCGTCGGAATCAGGCAGCGGCCAGTTCAGAAATACGGCGATCCTGCCGGACGTCGAAGCGATCGAGATTCATGACCTTGTCCCACGCAGCCACGAAGTCGCGTACGAATTTCTCCTGTGCGTCGTCGCACGCGTAGACTTCCGCGAGGGCACGAAGCTCGGAGTTCGAGCCGAAAAGCAGGTCGACGCGGCTGGCGGTCCACTTGACCTCGCCGGTCCCTCGCCCGCGCCCCTCGAATGTGTCTGCGGCTCCGGAGCTCGGCTTCCACTCCGTGTCCATGTCGAGGAGGTTCACGAAGAAGTCGGCGGTCAACGTTCCGGGCCTGCTGGTGAACACGCCGACATTCGATTGCCGGGTGTTGGCGTTGAGGGCACGCATGCCGCCCACGAGCACGGTCATCTCTGGGGCGCTCAACGTCAGCATGAAGGCCCGTTCAATCAGCAGGTGCTCGGCCGGCACGTCGTGTCCTTTTCCGACGTAGTTGCGGAACCCGTCCGCGGTCGGCTCGAGCAGGGCGAAGGATTCCACGTCGGTCTGCTCCTGCGACGCATCTGTGCGTCCCGGCGTGAAGGGCACCTGCACGTCGTACCCGGCGTTCTTTGCGGCCTGCTCGACTGCGGCACACCCGCCGAGCACGATGACGTCGGCAAGCGAGACCTGCGTCCCGCCGGCATGCGAGTCGTTGAACGCCTTCTGGATCCCCTCGAGGGTCTTCAGCACCTTCGCCAATTCGGGTGGATTGTTGACGGCCCAATCCTTCTGCGGCGCGAGGCGAATGCGAGCCCCGTTGGCGCCGCCGCGCTTGTCTGTGCCGCGGAACGACGCCGCCGACGCCCAGGCGGTCGAAACCAGTTGGGAGACAGACAGTCCCGACGCGAGGATCTTGTCCTTGAGGGCGGCGATGTCCTTCGCTCCGATCGGTTCGTGGGTGACCGGTGGAACGGGGTCCTGCCACAACTGCGGCTCCGCCGGAACCAGCGGGCCCAGGTATCGCGAGATGGGACCCATGTCGCGGTGCGTCAACTTGAACCAGGCCCTGGCGAAAGCGTCGGCAAACTCCTGCGGGTTCGCGTGGAAGCGCCGCGAGATTTTTTCGTAGGCCGGGTCCATCCGCAGCGCCAGGTCGGTGGTGAGCATCGTCGGCGCGTGCGTTTTCGACGGGTCGTGCGCATCCGGAATCGTGCCGGCCCCGGCGCCACCCTTGGCAATCCACTGATTCGCACCGCCCGGGCTCTTCGTCAGTTCCCACTCGTAGCCGAACAGGTTCGAGAAGAAGGTGTTGCTCCACCTGGTCGGCGTGGAGGACCAGATCACTTCCAGACCGCTGGTAATGGTGTCGGCTCCCTTGCCGGTGCCGTACCGATTCGTCCAGCCGAGTCCCTGTTCTTCGATCGCGGCCGCCTCGGGTTCAGGGCCGACGTAAGACGGAGCGGGGGCCGCACCATGGGTTTTGCCGAACGTGTGCCCGCCGGCTATGAGCGCCACCGTCTCCTCGTCGTTCATCGCCATGCGGCGGAACGTCTCGCGAATGTCGTTCGCGGCAGCCACGGGATCGGGATTGCCGTTCGGTCCTTCGGGATTCACGTAGATCAGGCCCATCTGCACGGCGGCGAGGGGATTTGCCAGTTGCCGTTCGCCGCTGTAGCGCTTGTCATCGAGCCACGTGCTCTCGGTTCCCCAGTTGATCTCCTTGGGCTCCCATACATCTTCGCGCCCGCCGCCGAAACCGAAAGTCTTGAATCCCATCGACTCCAGCGCGCAGTTGCCGGCGAAGACCATCAAATCCGCCCACGAGATCTTCCGCCCGTACTTCTTCTTGACCGGCCACAGCACCCGTCGTGCCTTGTCGAGGTTGGCGTTGTCGGGCCAGCTATTCAGCGGCGCGAAGCGCTGCTCGCCGTCGCCCGCACCGCCGCGGCCATCGTTGATGCGGTACGTGCCCGCGCTGTGCCACGCCATCCGGATGAAGAGCGGTCCGTAGTGCCCGTAGTCGGCCGGCCACCACTCCTGGGAGGTTGTCATCACCTGCTCGATGTCCTTCTTCAGGGCCTCGAGATCGAGGGACTTGAACTCTTCGGCGTAGTCGAACTCCGCGCCATTGGGATCGCGGGCGGGCGGGTTCTGGTGGAGAACCTTCAGGTTCAGCTGATTCGGCCACCAGTCCTGGTTCGACGTGCCGCTGTGCGCTCTGCCCGAGAACGGGCACTTGATTTCGTTGTCCATGCTGACATTGACCTCGTACTGTGATCGGGGTGAAACCCGGTTACTTTGTGCGGGGGATACCCTTCGCCATTCGTCGAGTGGATCGTCCGGCCTTCCGTGCGCCACCCGCCGCGCGCTTGCGTGTCGGCGTGGTGGCGGGTCGACGTGATGACACCCGGGACTGTGCGACGCAATCAGGACAGCGGCCCCAGTAGGCGACGTCGGCCTCGTCGATCTCGTAGCCCTTGTGGTCGACCGCCGTAAGACAGGGAGCGGAGCCCACCGCGCAGTCGACGTCGACCACACGGTTGCAGATTCGGCAGATCAGATGGTGGTGGTTGTCGCCGACGCGATCCTCGAAGCGAGCCGGTGATCCGGCGGGCTGGATGCGCCGGATGAGGCCTTCGGTGACGAGGACGCCGAGGGCGTCGTACACCGACTGGAGCGAGATGGCCCCGATCTCGGCCCTGACCGCCGCGGCCACGGCGTCCGCCGTCGTGTGGGGCCGCATCGACACTGCCCGCAAAACAGCCAATCGCTGGGCCGTTACCTGAATGCCGTGTCGTCTAAGGAGCTCGGCCGGGTCCGTTGTCACGACACCATAATACCAACAAGTCAAATATTGGAATCACTCGATACTTGATCGGGCTTACAATCCTTGCTCGATAGGATGGAAGCTGCGATGCCAAGAACCCGCAGGGCCCTCGTCGTCACCTGCATTGCCCTGGTCGTTTTCGCGGCATTCCTGCCACTCGGCGGCGTATCTCTCGAGTGGCTGGTCGTCACGCCGGTCTTTATCCTCCTGCCTCTGTGCGCGACGTCTGTAGTACCACGCCAGGCGTCCGGGTGCGACGAGCGATCAGCGGCGCTTCTCGCGATTGTCGAATCGCGCGGCCCCCCGATTAGCTCCTCTTTCGCGTAGTTCCCACGTTGGATTGTGGAAGCGTCTGCGCGACCGAGCTCGCGCGGGGAGGAGTGTCATGTCTCTCAAGAAGAGACTGCGTACGATTTTCCTGTGCGCGGCGTTGGAACTAGGCGTGCTGAGCGGCGTGCCGATGCGGCCGGAAGAGATTCGAGCGTTGATGAACCAGATCAACCGGCCGACGCTGGCGCACGTGCTGCCAACTGACGACCAGAGTGGCGACGATCCGGCGGACTCAGGTGACGGGATGTAGAGGCGCGTACGCTGAACGCTGAACGGAGGTTACGCGAGCTGACGCCGGCGCTTCCTCGAGGCGATGCCAGCACCTGCTATCCCGAGCGCGAGGAGCGAGAGCGTCGCCGGCTCTGGAACGGACGTGTGGCTAATCGACGAAATCGTTATCTTCCCATGTTCAGGGGTGATGTCGGCAAGGTCGACCACGCCGTATTGCAAAGACGCAACGTTCGTGTAGAGATACTGCTCGTACTCGGCGTTGCCAAACTTTACGAGAAAAATAAGCGGATTCGTGAGGCCGAAACTGGAGAAATCGATCGCCCACAAGTTAGAGCCATCCGTCTCGTCGGTGACTTCGAGGAAGGAGTTCGACCCATTGATGTCGATCTTCTGGTAGGTGAAATCGATCGAGTTGTACGATGGGTCAAGGGTCTGAAGGTAATTGAACAGGAAATCCCCCTCCGCCTGATCACTGCTTCCCACGTTGTAACCACCGATGAGGATGTCCTCGCCTTCCACAGTACTCAAGGCAATCAGTTCCGCCGAGGCGCTCGACGCGAACAGGACGAAGAGTGCAAACGCGCTGGCCGCAAGTATTCGATTCATTGTTTCCTGTCCTGTGGGCTCGAGGTCACCCAGTAACAAACATCATCGTCGTCGTGGACGACGACGTAACGGAGTGGGCAGCAAAGGCGCTGCCAGCCTTGACGCGCCGTCCAGATCAATCGCGTCATTGCTTTTTGCTGCATTTCAAGGTGTCGGTCGGTCAAGCAGGTGATGCCGAGGAAGTCTGCCTATCGGGTGCAAGGAAGACTTTTGTCGCCATCATGCTCTTTGATCCTCGCGTCTATCAGGCCCAATTCCGTCGAGGCGCGTCTCCTCGGGCGCGCCTCCCTTCACCGAAGTAAGGCGAGGTGTTCGAGTTTGTCGGGATTCCGGACGACATAGATCGCTCGGATGCGATCGCCCTCGATCTCGAACGCCACGCTCTGGGCCGAGCCGTCGGGCGCGTACAGGATGACACCCGGCAGGCCGTTGACGAGCTCGAAGTGCAACACGGTCCCCTCGACGGCACCGGCCTTCGTCGCGGCGACGACGACACGCGCCGTTCGATCCGCACCCTCGATCACGTGCCGCGCCGCGGCGGCCTTCCCGCCGCCGTCGGCCACGTAGCGCACGTCGTCGGTGAGCAGCTCCAGCAGCGCGTTCACGTCGCCGGATCGCGCGGCGTCGACGAACGCGGACACGAGCCGGGCATGACCGGCATTCGCCTCGGGGGGTTGACGCGTGGCAGGCACGGACCGCGGCCGTGCCTCGCGGACGCGCGCGCGGGCGCGGGCGGCGAGCTGACGGCACGCCGCCTCGCTGCGATCGAGCGCGCCGGCGACCTCCGAGAACGGACAGTCGAAGACGTCGTGCAGGAGAAAGGCGGCCCGCTCGAGCGGCGATAGACGCTCGAACGCCAGCAGCAGCGCGAACGAGAGATCCTCGGCGAGTTCTGTCTGTGCGTCGGGGGCCAGCGCGCTCGCGTCGACCACCGGCTCCGGCAGCCAGGGGCCGACATAGGTCTCGCGCCTGGCGCGCGCCGATCGGAGGACGTCCAGGCAGATCCTCGCCGTCGTGGTCGTCAGGAATGCGCGCGGATCCGACACGGCATCGCGATCGGCGGCGTGCCAGCGCAGATACGCGTCCTGCACGGCGTCCTCGGCCTCGGCGATCGACCCGAGCATGCGATAGGCCAGGCCCCGCAGGCGGGGCCGGTGCGGCTCGAAGCTGACCGCGGGATCCGTCATCAGGCCCGGCCCACCGCTGACTGCCGGGGCGACAACGCCCACGGCGCAGGTATCGCCGTCCGGTCGATCGCCACCGGCGTGCCGCCGACGATGACGCGCGAACAGACCTGGCCGTGGCCCATCGCATACTTCACCGTTGGGTACATCCGCGCCGTCGTGATCGCGAAAGCCAGGGTGACTACGGCTCTCGGCCCCCACCGCTTGACGATCTCGCGACGATAACCGTCCGCCGCCGCGTCACGCGCCAGCGTCGCGCGCGCGAACCGCCAGGCGAGCTCAACCTCCGCCGGCATCGCCGTCACATCGTCTGTCAGGATGGCACGAAGGACGGCGGGTGACACGCCTTGCCGTTCGGCCATCGCCGCGGCCAGTTGCGTGCAGGGACCGCAGTCCTCCGCGCGAACCGCTGTCATCCCTGCAGCGAACAGTGCGGCGACCGGGACGTCGTGGCGGTAGTTGCCGAGGCTCGTGGCTCGCGCGAACATCCACGCCGCCCGCGGGCTGATACCGATGATCTCTTTCAGATAACTCGCGTCGTAGTTCCACTTCCGCTCGAACGCCTCGGCCATACGCCACAGCAGCCATCTCAGCATGGTTCCCTCCTCAGGTGTCGTCTACACACAGGACGGGGCAGGGAATCCCGATGTGACATCCAGCGGAGAGCCGGCGCGCCGCATCACTGGCGAGAAGGACGAAAGAAGAGACTTGAGGAACGACTCTTGCGTCCGCGACCGCTATCACACGGCCCATGCGAACCATTACGACGACGGCAGGGCAAGACAGTCCGCGGATACCACGGCACCGCCAGGTGCTCAGCTACAAGAGCATCTGGAGCGTGCTGAGCGCCTGGAGCGTGCTGTCGGTGGCGAGCGCGGCGTCGGTCCTGAGCGTCGGCAGTTTCGCGTCGATTCTCAGTATTGGGAGCAGCAAAAGTGTTCTGAGCATCGGCAGCGACGGCGGCTTCCTGTCGATCGGATCGTCGCCCCCTCGGCGACGAGCTCGAGCTGTCGGATCAGGTTCGCAGCGTCCGTAATCCAACCGTGCGCCGTGGCTGGATTGCCACACGGTGATGCCGAAGAGTCGCCACGAGCGTCGCCATCGCGAGTAGCACGAGCGTAATCGCCGCGGAACTCATCTCATCGCGCGCCACATGAAAGCCCGTTGCCGACACCATCACGATCATGATGCCGCCGGCCGCCCAGGTGACGAGCCACGGCAGAATCCGTGTCAGCCCGGGAAGCGTCAGCCCGACCGCAGCCAGGATTTCCGCCACGCCGAGAAAGAGCTGGAACCATCTCGGCAGCGACGCGTTCATCTGCTCGACCAGCTCGGCCGGGGGGTTCAAAAAGAGCAAGCCATGGGCGAAGAACGCGACCGCGAGAAGTATCTGCACGACCCAGAGCACGATATTCATGACTTTTCCTCCCTCTACGTAGTAAGTCGAACGAGGCCCGCCGGAATCGACACGCGCCGGCGCGGGTGAAGGGAGGGCAGGACGGCTTGACATGTGACCTAATGGTCACATATTGTTCGAGCCGTGACCGACGACCGCATCTTCAAGGCGCTGGCAGACGTGACGCGTCGTTACCTTCTCGACCTGCTGTTCGCGCGCAATGGCCAGACGCTGACGGAACTCGAATCACAGTTGGACATGACCCGTTTCGGCGTCATGAAGCACCTCCGCCTGCTCGAAGCCGCGGGCCTCGTCGTCACGCGCTGGTCAGGCAGGGAGAAGCTGCACTTCCTGAACCCAATGCCCATCCGGTTGATCCACAACCGATGGATTCACAAATACGCGGAGCGCGAGGTGTCGGCGCTCGCGGAGCTCAAAGCGGAACTGGAGGCAAAGGCATGTCGGCCGAGACGAAAGCGAGCGTGACCACTCAGGTGTACGAGGTCTACATCAGGGCGACGCCGCAGGCCATCTGGGACGCCATTACGTCGCCGGAATGGACCGTGAAGTACGGCTACCAGGGTGCCGTCGAGTACCAGCTTCGTCCAGGTGGCGCCTACCGGGCTCACTCTACGTCCGAGATGCAGGCGATGGGCCTCCCGGACGTCGCCATCGACGGCGTCGTCGAGGAGGCCGACCCGCCGAGAAAGCTCGTGCACACCTATCGCTTCCTATTCAGCGACGCCATGAAGGCCGAGGGCTTCACGCGAGTCACGTGGGAAATCGAGAAGGTCGCAGCCGGTTTTTCGAGGCTCACCGTAATCCACGAGCTGGCGGGCGCGCCGATCATGGCCGGCATGGTCGCCAGCAAGTTCTCCGAGCAGGGCACGGGTGGCTGGGCCTGGATTCTCAGCGACATGAAGTCGCTGCTCGAGACCGGGAGCTCGATGTAAGTCTGGTTGAATGGCTGCCGTCGAACGAGCTGAAGTGCTGATCGTCGGCGCAGGGCCAACCGGTCTGGTTCTGGCGCTTTGGCTGACGCGCCTGGGCGTCCACGTCAAGATCGTCGATCACGCAGCGGAGCCGGCGGAGACGTCGCGAGCGGTCGCCGTGCAGGCCCGCACGCTCGAGTTCTATCGCCAGGTCGGGCTGGCGGAGAGTGTCATCGCGCGCGGTCGTGAAGTGTCAGCCGCGAACCTGTGGGTCTCGGGCCGCCGGGTTGCGCGCGCGGTGTTCGGACCGATGGGCAGGGGCATCAGCCCGTACCCCTATGCGTTCGTCTTTCCGCAGGACGAGCACGAGCGGCTGCTGATCGATCGGTTGAGCGCCGCTGGAGTCAGGGTCGAGCGGGAGACTGAATTTGTCGGACTCGAGGAACGCGACGATCGCATCATCGCGCGGCTCGAGCGCGTGGGCGGCCGCGTCGACTTCTGCGAAGCCGCGTTCGTCGCCGGCTGCGACGGCGCCCACTCGCGTCTCCGCGAGGTCCTGTCGATCGGTTTTGCGGGCGGGACCTACGAGCACCTCTTCTACGTCGCCGATGTGGAGGCGCACGGACCGGCGATGAATGGCGACATCCACGTCGCGCTCGACCGCACTGACTTCCTCGCCGTCTTCCCCCTGACGGGCGCACGTCGCGCCCGCCTCGTCGGGACCGTTCGACACCAGCCGGAGGCAGCCGCGCACGAGAGCCTGACGTGGGATGACGTCAGCACCCGCGTGATCGAGTGGATGCGCATCGACGTCGAACGCGTGAACTGGTTCTCGACGTATCGCGTGCATCATCGGGTCGCCGACCGCTTCCGCAGCGGGCGCGCGTTCCTCCTGGGCGATGCGGCGCACATCCATAGCCCTGTCGGCGGGCAGGGCATGAACACCGGAATCGGAGATGCGGTGAATCTCGCATGGAAGCTCGCCGCGGTTCTGCGTGAACGCGCGGGCGTTCCCATTCTCGACACATACGAGCCGGAGCGAATCGCCTTCGCACGACGGCTGGTGGCGACGACCGATCAAGCATTTACCGGCGTTTCGAGCTCCTCCGTCATTGCGCGCACGCTGCGATTGCACCTCGTGCCAGCACTGTTGCCGCGCCTGCTGACAATACGAGCGGTTCGCCGCCTGGCGTTTCGAACGGTCTCCCAGACGGCGATCAACTATCGCGGTAGTGCGCTGAGCGAAGGGCGGGCCGGCCGTGTCCATGGCGGCGATCGGCTGCCGTGGGCGCCTCTCGATAGGCCGGATCGCGGCGCAGACAACTTCACGCCACTGACGTCGCTCGAGTGGCAAGTGCACGTCTACGGCAACGTGATCCCGGAGATTCGTGCGGTATGCGCCGAGCGCCACCTCGCGCTGCACGAGTTCGGCTGGCAACCCGCGATGGAGCGCGCCGGTCTTCGGCGAGACGCACTGTATCTTCTGCGGCCGGATGGTCATGTCGCGCTGGCGGCACCGGAACAGTCGGCGCCGGCGCTGACCGCCTACCTCCGGGAACGCGCCATTCGCTTTTCTTGAATCATCCTCAACCTCGCCGTTCAGCCTTCGATGACCCGGCAGATCGAGTCGGTTGAGACGCGCTCTGGCGCCGCGTGCAGGCCACGCCGGCAAGCGCATAGGATGAGGACATGAAAAAGTCGGGCGCGAGCCAAGGCCAGTCGGCATCAGCACTCATCTCGACAAGAATCGCCGAGCTCGGGGACTGGCGAGGAGACACCCTCACCAGAATGCGTCAGCTCATCAAGAAAGCAGATCCGGACGTCGTCGAGGAATGGAAGTGGGTCTCACCAACCAAACCCGGCACCCCGGTGTGGTCGCACGGCGGCATCATCTGCACCGGCGAATCGTATAAGAGCGTCGTGAAGCTCACGTTCGCCAAGGGGGCGTCTCTGAAAGATCCGGCCCGTCTCTTCAACTCGAGTCTCGACGGAAACGTACGCCGCGCGATCGACATCCACGAAGGAGAGGACGTTGACGAGACCGCCTTCAAGGCGCTCGTTCGCCAGGCGGTCGCCCTCAACCGTTCTGGCACGTCGAAGCCTTCGAAGTAATGCACGCGGCGACGCCAATCGTTGGGTTGCCAATAAGTTACAGAACAGTTGGATGGCGCAGCTCGTCGCAAAGTTTCAAGGAACGACTCTTGCGTCAGCAACTGCGATCACTGACCTCCAATACGCGGGAGAAGAAGAGATGGCGACTGCGACTGACAAGACAGCTCAGGAAAGGCGCAGCGGAATTCACGCGTTCGTCCAGGACGTGCACGGCATCCGATACCAGGTCAAGGACGTCGCTCGCTCGGTCGCGTTCTACACCACGCATCTCGGCTTCACGCTCGAGCACCAACAGCTTCCCGCCTTTGCCAGCGTCTCGTTCGGCGACGCGCAGATTCTGCTCAGCGGTCCACAAGCGTCGGGATCCCGTCCGATGCCAGACGGTCAGCAGCAGGAGCCCGGCGGGTGGAATCGTGTCGTGCTTCGGGTCACGGATCTTCCGGTGTTCATCGAGACCCTGAAGAAAGCCGGCGTCCATTTCAGAAACGACATGGAGACGGGTCCTGGCGGCAGGCAAATCCAGATCGAAGACCCCGATCGTAATGCCGTCGAGTTGTTCGAGCCTGCGCGCTGATGCCGAAGCGGTACACCACTGGAATGCTCTGAGGGGCAATCGAGGAACGATCGGCAGTTCTAGAAAGGAGAGCACGATGCTTGGTGACAAGGAGGCAGTTGCGAACCTCGCCGTAAAAAATCTCGATGTGGCGACCGAGTTTTACAGGAACACGCTCGGCCTCACGCCAGTACACGAAGACGGAAAGGAAATGGTCGTCTTCCGGAGCGGTACCTCAGAGATCAATGTGTACCGGTCCGATTACGCCGGCACGAACAAGGCCACTGCCGTGACGTGGGCCGTCGACAACGTCAAGGAGGAGGTCGCCGCGCTCAAGTCCAGGGGCGTCGTCTTTGAACATTACGACATGCCAGGCATGACCCGCGACGGCGATGTGTATGTCGCTGGCGACATGAAGGTCGCATGGTTCAAGGATCCAGACGGGAACATTTTGAACCTGGCGGGTCGATAAGGGTCGGACATAGTTCGACCGACCTCGACGGGCAGGCGGCGCGATCGATGCACCTGTTCGCCGGATGAACCGTTTTCGATACCCAGCCGTTATTACGCTTGTGCTGTGGACGGCCTTCGCGCCGGCAGGGGCTGACGGCCAGGAGATGGTCCGCGTTTACGACTCTTCGACGGCAGCCCGTCCTCTTCTGCTCACGTTGCCCGAGGCCTACCCCACGGTTCAGCAGCGCCCGGCCTGGCTGACGTCCGCAGGATTTCCTTCCGGCGGCGCTGCGGCCGGGGTGTTGCGCGCGCAGGACGCTCGGAACCCGCGGTCGGAACGAGGCCTCGGGCGGAAGTTCTTCGGGGCAATCGTTGGAGCCGCGGGCGGGTTCTTCGCCGGCGGATATCTGGGCGCCGCGATTGAAGGCGACCGATGTCACTGCGACGATCCCGGCCTGAAGGGTGCTCTCATCGGTGCGCCCGTCGGCGCGGCGGCCGGTGGCATTCTTGGATGGCGTTACCTGTTTTGATCGAGCAACCATAAATCGGCGGCTCATCACGTGGAGCGGCCTTGGCGCCGTCACGCTCCTCGGGGCGGCCGGTGGAAGCCACCCGCCGTGCAGCGGGCGAATTGAAGGTCACCTACAGGTTTGCAGACTTCGTAGGCAGACAGAGAGGCGCGACAGCGTGAATCGTCGTGCCGCGCCCCCGCTCCGAGTGGACGGAAAGCTCGCCGCCAATGACTTTCAACCGCTCCTTCATGCTCGTCAAGCCGAGCCCGGGCCCTCTGCTCGCCTCGTGAGGGTCGAAGCCGGCGCCGGTGTCCTTGACTGTCAAATTGATGGTGTCGATGTGACCGTTCAGAGAGACGTGGGCGTGTCCTGACGCGCTGTGCTTGACGACATTCTGCAGGGCTTCTTGCAGGACGCGGTAGAGACACAGGGAGATTTCCCGTGGCAGCGCCCTCGGGACGTTCTCGAAGTGAACGTCAACCGTGACGCCATGCCGATTGGACAGCTCTTCGCAGAACCTAGCCGTCGCTCTTTCCAGCCCGAGGAGCTCGAGCCTCGCGGGGTGAAGGCGGTGCGCCAGCGCCTGAATATCAGCCGCAACATCCGCGATCTCCTGGCTGACTCCCCCGATCTCCTGCTCGAGATTGGGCGCTGAAGCCGGCGCGCTTTGCTTCAGGATACAGAGACGCACGCTTACCAACGACAGCCGCTGGTTGATGTCATCGTGAAGCTCGCGGGCGATTCGGGTACTTTCTTCCTCGTGCGCTTCGATCAATTTCTGGCTCACCGTGGAAAGCGCCTCTTCGGCCAGCTTCCGCTCGGTGATGTCGACGGCGGTGCCAATGTAGCCAGCAAACCCCCCGTTCACCTGGTATCGCGGCACACCCGTTGTCACCACCCTGCGATACTCGCCGTCGTAGCGGCGGAGCAGATGCTCCATCTGAAAAGGCTCACGCTGCTTGAGGGCCTTCTCGTACACCTCGCGGCATCGCGCTGCTTCGGCCGGGTGGAGAACGTCGAGCCGTTGATGTCCCAACGTCGCATCTAATCGCCTTCCGGTGAAATCGAGCCAGGTCTGATTGAGATAGGTGAGGTGTCTGTCGGCGCCCGTCATCCAGATCATGACCGGAGCGGTATTCGCGATCAGGCGGAAGCGTTCTTCGCTTTCGCGCAAGGCCTCTTCGGCGAGAGTGCGCTCGATCAGATCCGCGGCCTGCCGGGCGAGCACGTCTAAGAAGGTGAAATCCTCTTCGGTCGGGGCATGCGGCGTCCGCCAGTGCGTCGAGAGCATGCCGAGAGGCCGGCCCGATCGCGAGCGCAGCGGCGTCGATTGCACGGCGCGGATTCCAGAGCGGCGATACTCCTGCTGATCCTCGGTGCCGGCCATGAATTCGCACGCCTCGATATCGGCCACCACAACGCGTTGGTTGTCACTGAGTGCTTTGCTGCAGGTGCTCCCCGCTCCAACCTCCACTCGTTGCCAGAATGCCGCCGAGTCAGGGTGGAAATTCTTCGATGCGAGGAGGCTCAGTGACGTGTGGTCTGCTGCGAGCATCTGGACGCTGGCCGCATCGGACGCCATCAATTCGATCGCAGCGCCGAGAATCTGCGCATACAAAGACTCTGGTGTCGATTCAGAAATCAGGCGGGTGCTGAACGACTGGAGCGTTCTGGCGCGCGCCACTTCACGTGCCAGCCGCTGCTCGCTTTGCCGCAGCGCGGCCTCAGCCCGCTTGGCCTCCGTGATGTCGCGGGCAATCTTGGAGCATCCGACAATCCTGCCGCTGCGGTCTCGTAGCGGCGAGATCGTCAGTGAGACATCGATGCGCGCACCTGCTTTGGTGACCCGGACAGTTTCATAATGGTCGACTCGCTCACCGGCGCGAAGGCGCCTCAGGATGTCGTGCTCCTCCTCGTACAGGTCCGGAGGGATGATCAACGTGATCGGCTGTCCGATGGCCTCCTGCTCCGTATATCCGAACATCCGCTCGGCCGCGGCGTTCCACGCGGAAATCACGCCGTCGAGAGTTTTGGCGATGATCGCGTCATGTGAGGACTCCACGATCGCCGCATACCGCAATCGGATCTCCTCCGCCTGCTTGACGTCGATGACGTCCGCGGCGACGGCGAGCGCGGATGGCTCATCCTCTGTCACACGTACCTCACCTCCTACGGCTAGCTGGCAGAAACGGCGGTGTGCTCCTCGCAGATGCGCTCGAGCGCCTGATCGTCTTTCGTGTACGGCACCGGATACGCGCACAGAATGTCGACGTCATGCGCGAGTTCACTACAGAGTTGTTCGAGCTGAACCGCCTCCGCGGTTCTACCTGCGGCCCACAAGCGTCCCGCACGTTCTCCGCAAAAGGCGACGCGGGGGTGTGCTTTCCCGGCTCTGGCAGCAGCTGCACGCACATCGTCGATCGCCTCGAGAAATCGGACGGGATCAGGTGCGACATCAGCATCAAATGAAAGGCAGGTGCCGCGCTCAATGGCGCCATCAATGTCCACACCCTGCGTGCGCAACTCCTGCAGAAGCTGTGTCCGGTGCGACTCCGTGACCAGCGCGATGGCTGCATCGGCTGCATTCAGGGCGGCAGCAATATAGCGAGTAAAGCCTTCGACAATAGCCGCGTCATCCGAACAGAACAGAATCTCGTGACGACGTGGGGCGGGGGCAGGGGCCGGTTCGGTAAACGCGAGACTGCGACTCACGAATCGTCGGTCCGCGAGCACGGCGTCGATCGCGGGCAGCAGGTCAGTCCCGGCAGATACCTTGTGAATGTAACCATGGGCGCCCAAGCTAAACGCCTCTTCTACGATGTCCGACGAGGACTCCTGGCTCACGAAGAGAAGTCGTGCGTCGGGGGCGAGCCTGCGGATCTGTCCAGCGACCTCGAATCCATGCATCTTCGGCAAGTTGATATCGAGCAGAATCAAATCCGGTTGCAGCGCTTCGGCCTTCTGAACGGCTTCCAGCCCATCCGTCGCCTCGATGGTCTGGAATTCCGCCCGTAGTTGTAGCGCTGTACAAATGACCCGGCGGAACGCTGCATGGTCCTCGACGACGAGAATCCTCACGGGCATTTGGAGGTCCGGTGTCCCGTATCTTGAGCGATCTCGGAATGACCGTACAGCGGACGATGTGGGTGGGGCCGCGCTGGCGTCGTTTCTCGCAAGAGGCCTCTACAGCGGAGAACGAAGGCGGGAGCCTATCACATTTTGACGCAACAGAATTCACAGTGGTCGAAGGAGCGAATTTGGCCGACCAGCAGGCGAGCGTCACTCGTGCGGCGGCCTTGCGGGCCGCGCTGTGCGACGGCGGCGGAAAGGGGCCTTCAACGCCCCTTGAGAGCGTTACGCAGGTTGTCGGCCAAAGATCCCAGCGCGGTCGTGGGCGCGGCATCCGCCCTCGCGGCGTACTCGCGCAGTTCCGCCTGCTCGCGCTGTTGTGCTACCGCCTTCTTGCTGAGCCGAATGCGGCGGCCCGACGGATCGACCTCGAGCACCGCGACCTCGACATCGCTCCCGATCGGGAACGCCTTCCGGATGTCCATGTCACGATCCAGGCCCGTTTCGGCGAACGGCATCAAGCCAGTGCGCCCCGGCGACAGGAACACGAACACGCCGAACTTCTCATGACGCTCCACTTTGCCGGTCACGATCGCACCGGCGACGAGCGCGCCCGGCGGTGACGTGGCTCCGGCGGCCCGCGACGACCCTTCGGCCACAAACGCGATGCCGATACGTTTCTGCGCGGTGTCGATGCTCAGGATCTCGAATGCTCCGGTCATGCCCACGGCCACCGACGTCGCCCACCCTCCGCTGCGGTCCGTCGGGGCAAACGTCGAGGCGTGCGCCAGCCCCTCGATGCCCGGCTCCAGCTCCACGAACGCGCCGAAGTCCGCCACGCGCGTGACGCGGCCCGTGCGCACGTCGCCCACCGCATAGGTCGTAGCCACCGTGGCCCATGGATCGTCCAGCAGCTGCTTCAGCCCGAGAGAGATCTTCTGCGTGGCGTCGTCCACACGCAGCACTCTCACGGTGATCTGGTCACCGGGCGCGACGATGTCGTTCGGATTGGTGACGCGCGACCAACTCATTTCGGAGACATGGAGCAGGCCCTGGATGCCGCCGCCCAGGTCGACGAAGGCGCCGAACGCCGGCACCGATGCGACGCGTCCGGTAAGGACCGCGCCGGGCACGATCGATTTGCGCACCGCAGCGGCGCTGGCGCGCTGCTGCTCCTCGAGATACTTGCGCCGGGAGACGATGACGGTGTTTCCACCGTCCTTGTACTCGATGATCCGGAACGTATAGGTCTGCCCTTCGTGCGCCGCCGGGTCCGCGGTACGGACAATGTCGATCTGCGAGAGCGGGCAGAACGCGCGCTCGCGGGCGAGGCGCACCTCGTAGCCGCCCTTCACGGCTTTCTCCACTTTGCCTTCCACGGCGAGCCCGGCCTGGAACGCGTCCTCGAGCTCCCGCTGTGTGGCGGCGTTGCGCACGCCCCTGCGCGAGAGCACGATGCCGCCGCTCGTGGAAACGACCATCGCCTGGAGGCGATCGCCGACCGAGACCTCCATGTTGCCGTCCGCGTCCTTCAGTTCGGCGAGGTCGATCTCGGCCTCAGCCTTGCCGCCTACGTCGACGAAGGCCACCTCAGGGCCGAACGCGACGACGGTGCCCTCGATGGTCTGGCCTCGGTCGAACTGGCGCGCCTTGACGGACGCTTCGAACATCGTGGCGAAATCTTCTTCTTGCTCGCTCACTGCGTGCTCCTTGGCACCGGACGCTGGCTGCTAATCAGATGAGCGCACGGTGTCGACGTTCTCATTTTCCCATGGCTCTCCAGAGATCTGCCTTGATCTGCATGAGCGGAGGCTGGGAAGGCATATCTCAATGTCGCTTGACGGCAGGACGCTGGCCACGGAAGATCTGTCGGGCCCGGATGCACCGAGGAATTTTCGCTGCCGTTGGACTCTGGTTGTTGGTACTTGGCAGCGTGTGGCCCGTCGACGCCCAGCGTGCCGGGACGTTCAGGGGATCGTCCGAAGAGCCGGCGATCGCATATTCAACGACGACGGCGCTGAACAACGCCGTCGTCGAGGTAAACAGGAAGCTCCAGGACGGGACTGTTCAGCTCAGGTTCGAAGGGCGCAGCGGATTCCTGCAGTCGGCGCTCGAAGCGCTTGGAATTCCCGTTGATTCACAGCTGCTCGTGTTCTCGCGCACCAGCCTGCAGAGACGGCTGATCAGCGAGCAGAATCCTCGCGCGCTGTTCTTCAACGACCGCGTCGCGCTGGGCTGGGTGCGCGGCGGCGACGTCCTCGAAGTCGCCGCTCACGACGAGTCCGCCGGCGTCGTGTTTTACACACTGGAACAGCGTGCCGACGCCACGACCGGACCGCCGCAGTTCAAGCGGGCTTTCGAGTGCCTGGGGTGTCACGTGACCGGGAGCACGCTCGGCGTTCCCGGCCTGCTGATGTTCAGCACGACGCGACCGGAACCGTCCGAGTCTTCAGGGCTGCCGCGTCACATCGATCACAGCGATGCTCTGGCGCGACGATTTGGCGGCTGGTTCGTCACCGGCAGTACCGGCTCGGTGCAGCACATGGGCAACGACGTCGCCGCGCTCGACGGGCGTGACAATCGCGAGCTCGGGTCGGTCGAGCATTTGTTCGACGCGGACGGCTATCGCGCGCTCTCGAGCGATATCGTTGCCCACCTGGTGCTGACTCACCAGGCCGGAATGACGAACCTCTTGACACGCACCGGTTGGGAAGCCCGCCTCGCGGATTCGTGGCTGCACCCGCCGTTCACGCCGGCGCCTGGCCAGGAGGTTCGCACCGCCCGGATCATGGACGACATCGCCAGGGAACTCGTGGATTACCTGTTGTTCATCGATGAAGCGAAATTGACCGAGAGCGTCCGCGGCGGATCGAGCTTTGCGGAGCGGTTCTCGGCGAGCGGGCCGCGCGACCGAAAGGGCCGCTCACTCTATCAGCTCGATCTGCATCAGCGTCTGATGAAGTACCCCTGCAGCTACTTGATCTATTCACCGGCCTTCGATGCGTTGCCGCCACTGGCGAAGGACCCGATCTACAGACGCCTGTGGGAGGTGTTGTCCGGACGGGAGCAGGCCCCACAGTACCGATCGGCGCTGTCGCTCGCCGACCGCCAGTCGATCGTTGAAATCCTCCGGGACACCAAGAAGGACCTTCCGCCGTATTTTCAAACCGTGACTCGATAGACCCGCGGGGAGCACCCGAACATGAAGCCAAAGAACACGATCTGCCTCTGGTTCAACAAGGACGCGCATGACGCGGCGCGCTTCTACGCCGCCACCTTTCCGGATAGTAAAGTGACCGCCGTTCACAAGGCGCCCGGTGACTTCCCGGGCGGCAAGGAGGGCGATGTGCTGACGGTGGAGTTCACCGTGCTGGGCCTTCCCTGTCTCGGTCTCAACGGCGGCCCGGAGTTCAAGCACAGCGAGGCCTTTTCCTTCCAGGTCGCGACGGACAATCAGGAAGAGACCGACCGCTACTGGAACGCGATTGTCGGCAATGGCGGCAAGGAAAGTCAGTGCGGTTGGTGCAAGGACCGCTGGGGCCTCTCCTGGCAGATCACCCCGCGCGCGCTGACCGACGCGTTTGCGGCTGGTGGCGGTGAGGCGAAGCGTGCCTTCGCGGCGATGATGCCGATGAAGAAGATCGACATCGCCACCATCGAGGCAGCGCGGCGGGGCTGACCTGGACAAGTTTCGGACAGGACGCTCAGCCCGCCGAAATACCGCAGCTCGATCACCTTTGCGCGGCGCGGCTCCCGCTCGGCAAGCGCGTCCAACGCGTTGTCGAGCTTGCAGATGTCGGTAGCGCGATCTGTACCGGCTGCCGGCAGCGAGTCCAAGCTCAACGTCGTCGTCTCGTGGACGCGTTGCGGGTCGCCGCCGCGCTTCGCGGAGGCGCGGGCGCGCGGTCACCGCGCGGCATGATACCGAGTCGTCGCGCTCAGCCTACTCGCATGTAGAGAACATCCCAGATCAACCGCTTGCTATGCAGATGACCGCGGCTACCGGCAAACGACTCGTTCAAGACCTCGCAACCCTCGATCTTCGGCAGGTCCAGCAGTCTCCAGCCTGTCACGCTCCGCCCAGGCGTCGGTGGAGTTCCACGAAGCTGGTAAACGAACAAGCGCTCGACGCCTCTTTGCATACCATAATCGTGCGGTTCGACCTCGCGAACGCGTCTCTTATAGCGGACGCGCAGCAATCGCTTCCGGCTGATGGCAGACCGGATCATCTTGTCGAGGAAGGAGGCATTCACCGTCGTTGCTTCTCGGGATTCCGTCAAGCGAGAGTCTTCCTTAACGAGATGGCGCACGCGTCAGCCGCGCGTTCGTCCTGGTGGCACTGTGTTCGCTACGGCTGAGATGCGGAGCCGATACCTCTGAGCCACAGTCGCCGCGATTTAGTTGCCGAGCAGAAACAGGCGCTCAGCTGAGTTCTTGGGCGAGTCCGATGAGAAGCCCTTCAGGCCCGCGGATGTAGCAGAGCCGATACGCGTCTTTATACCGGACTACCTCGCCTACGAGCTGCGCTCCGCGCTTGCGGAGCCTCTCGAGTGTCTCGTCGATGTCGTCAACGGCGAACATGACGCGTAGGTAGCCTAGAGCGTTCACCGGGGCGTTTCGGTGATCCGCGACGACAGGCGGCGTGAGGAAGCGCGAGAGCTCGAGCCGGCCGTGGCCGTCAGGCATGCGCATCATGGCAATTTCGACGCGCTGATCGCCCAGTCCAGTGACACGTCCGGACCATTCTCCTTCGATTGTGGCCCGCCCTTCGAGCTCGAGGCCGAGCTCGCGAAAGAAATCAATCGTCGCCGCAAGGTCATCGACGACGATTCCTACGTTGTCCATCCGTTTAAGCGCCATGTGTCCAATCTACAAACTGTCGTCTCTTCTGACAACGGAACGCGGCCCTAACTGTTGAGAGGCCGTGCGACTTACGTCAAAGACCAGACGCTCGATCAAAAACCCGAGCCGACCGCGAGAGCGGTATCGCGAGGCTCACCAGCTGCTCGAAGAACCCGGCAATGCCGTCGACCAGCGCGGTTCGAAGGCGACTTGGCGCATTCCGCTCTTTTCGTCGGCTTTCGGCGGTTCGCTCCTGTTTTCGCGCTTTCGTCCTGCAATGACACTCAAATGTCACTCAACTCGGGCATCCCGCGAGATTTCTGCGTCGTGAATCGACGCTGCGCCTTTGAAGGGACAGCTCGGAGATCGATTGTCTCAACGATTACCGAATGTGCTCGAATCTCGAGATCACCCAGGTGCCGTTTCAGATATTCCGCCAAACCCTCGGTGACAGAACCGTCGTCAGGCGTGTTAGTACGCAAGGGAGGAGGACAGCTCGCGGTGGGCTTGGCCCTGGGCGTGCAGGGCGTTCGCCTTGGTCTCGAACGCCTGCACGGCGTCGGCGCCGGCAGCAAAGCGGGCCGGCGGCTCCTTGAGCGCGACGAGCTTCACGAGGGCGTCGGCGAGTTTGGCAGGGTCGCCACCTTGCTTCCCATTCATGCTCTTCCATGCGGCGACGATTTCCTTGGTTCGCTCGGCGTAGTCGTCAATGATGGGCTGAGCGTAGGTCGTCGAGTCGCTGGTGAGCAGCTCGGTGCGGAAGAAACCAGGCTCGACCAGCATCGTGCGGATTCCAAACGGGGCGATCTCCGGGCTGAGCGACTCCATCCACCCCTCGATGCCGAACTTCGCGGCCGCATAGGCCGTGCAGAACATTTGGCCGGCGATGCCCGCAGTCGAGGAAATGGTGAGCAGCAGTCCGGAGCGCTGCTTGCGCATTACCGGCAGCACGGCGCGAGTCACATTTATCGGGCCGAACAGGACCGTCTCGATTTGATTGCGAACCTGTTCAGGGCTTAGCTCCTCGAAGAAGCCGGCGAAGAAGTTGCCCGCGTTGTTGACCAGGATGTCGATTCGGCCAAACGTCGCCACGGCCGTTTCGACCGCTGCCTGCGCATCCTGTGGGCGGGTGACGTCGAGTTTGGTTGCCAGGAGGTTGTCGTGGTCGCCCACCGCACCCGCGACCTTCGCAGCATCGCGGCCGGTGGCGACAACCGCGTGGCCGGCGGCCAACGCAGCCTTGGCGATGTCGACGCCCAAGCCTCGACCAGCGCCGGTGATGAGCCACACCTTCTTTTCAGTCATGATGTTTTCCTCATTTGGACTACGAGCGGCCTCTGACCGAAAGAGTGCCTCGCAATTCTAACGACAGTAGGTCCGCCGGCCTTGCGACCGACGAGACGACGATCAAGCCGTCAATCGCTGCTGCCAGATGTACGCGACGACGGGAGCGGATCGGTCAATGCCAGAGCTACACTGAAGCAGCACCGGCTTCGGCAGTTCATCGAATGCTTTGAGCGCTTTCAGGCGGCACTGCTCAAGCCTTTTCCGCATCGTTGTCGCGTCCGACTTGCTGTGATGCGGGTCCTCCCATGGAATGCGCGCGACCTTGAAGCCTTGTGCCTCGAAGAACTCGTTGATGTCCCCCGCCTTAAGGTCGAGTTCTGAGTAGCAACGGCGGTCGCGATCGTGCATGAAGCTGATGATGCTCGCGATTCCGGCATTTCGCATTTTGGCCGCCCAATCGAATACAAGGAGGTGGCCTGAACAGGAAGCACGACGCCGCTGCCCGCGTACAGCGGGTGATATCGCAACGGACGCTGTGCCGAAGCGAGTCGGTTCGGCAGAACCCAGGCCGTTCGTTGGTGACCTGTCCGTCCGTCCGACCGCCGAAGGCATTCATCACGAAGTTGAACGAATTGCGGCGATCGAGAAAGGTGTCGAAGCTCACCGCAACCAAGTCGTTGCCCTGCCACATGTTCGGACCATCGCGGCGCATCTCGTTGGCCACGAGGCGACTGGCGTCGGTCTCCCAGCAGCGAAACAGGACGTACATGTTGTCTTCGTCGAACGCTACCCACAGCTCGGTTTTCTCAGTCGCTGGCTCACCACCGACCGGCTCCTGCTGGATGAAGTCGGTGATGGGCGGCACCATGCGTGTAGATCGGCTCATCGAGAGCGCCGTCGATCCGAATGGGTGTCGTGAGACGAACGGCGCGGATCGTGGCACGGCCGGATGCGTCGCGGGAAATGATTGCGGGAGGAACGGGTGGCGCGGGCCCATCGAGCGTCACAGCCTGACCGGCGCCAGCTGGTGAGGCAACGCTCAAAGTGACACCTCCGGTCAGAAGCCAGGCTGCGATGCACTTCGTGCGCTGACTATCTTCATCCGCGTGGCCCGCGGAACTGCACCCCCAAACAGGGTGTCCTTTTACCTGACCTCCTTGAGAGATCCCCTCCTCTGATACGCTGAGCCGCGTGGATTTCGCAGAGCCGGTTCGTTCCCGCCTTCGCGTGACGTTTCACGGCGTGAGAGGGTCGCGTCCGACGCCCAAGGCGAGTCATCTGAAGTTTGGCGGCAATACGACGTGCCTGGAGATCCGCTCAGGCGAACACCGACTCTTGATCGATGCGGGAACCGGCATCGTCGGCGCCGCCGACACAGGTGTGCGTGAGCAGGTCGATCTGCTGATCACCCACTTTCATTGGGATCACATTCACGGGTTGCCATTTTTTGCGCCGCTCTTCGACCCTGACTCCCGCCTGACCGTCTTTACTGGCCATCCGGCAGACCTCGCCATGTCCACGCTGGAGCAGCAGATGACCGGCCTGTATTCGCCCGCGCTCGAATTTGCCGCAGCCGCGCGCGAATACGTCCAAATCGATCGGCACGCGTTCTCCCGGGGAGATATGTCCATTCGGCCGTTCCCGTTGAATCATCCGCAGGGCGCCTGGGGCTACCGCATCGAAACGAATGGAGCGGCAATCGTCCACGCATCGGACGTCGAGCACGGAGACGCAACGCTGGACGCGGTGCTACGGGAATACGCCGAGGGCGCGGACGTGCTGATCTACGACGCGCAGTACACGGAAGAGGAGTACCTCTCAAAACGCGGGTGGGGCCACAGCACCTGGCTCGAAGCGACGCGCGTCGCTCGCGACGCCGGGGTCAAGCAGCTTGTGCTGTTTCATCACGACCCACTGCACGACGATGAGACCATGCAGGGCATCGTCAATCGGGCCCGACGCCACTTTGAGTCAACCGACGCGGCCAGGGAGGGAACGACCATCACGATTTGAATCATTCCTCCCGGCGGCGAGAGGGACACCGTGGTCGGGACTGTGTGGAGGACTAGTTCGCGCTCGCCAGAATGACGTCGGCCGCCTTCTCGCTCACCATGTAGATCGGCGCCAGGATGAAGTAGCCGGGGATCCGCGGGAAGATCGAAGCATCGACCACGCGAAGGTTTCTGGTGCCATGCACGCGGAAGTTGCTGTCGACGACCGCCATGCGATCGGATGCCGGCCCCATCTTGTTGGTGCACGACGCGTGATGGCCCCATGCCTCGTTGCGGATGAAATCCTCGATCTGCCGGCGCGATCGGACTTCCGGTCCGGGCCACACCTGATCATTCGAGATCCCGGCGATGCGCGTCGAGATGCGCTGGACGAGCTCGACGCCGTCGGCAATCGCCGCGAGGTCGTCGAGTCCGCTTGGCGTCCCCTCCTCGAAGTAGTGAAAGTTGATCACCGGCGTGTCGCGAGGGTCGGCCGAGCGCAACGCCACCGTTCCGGCCCGGTTCACCGTGTACGCCTTCAGAATCACCCACGTGTGCCGGTTGATGAACGCCGCGACGTCCTGCGTCGCGTAGCCGGGGTAGAAACCGCGGAACTGTGCTGCCACGCCGAAGATGAACAAATCGGGATCGAGCTGGCGGGCCCTGCGTGCGGTTTCCGACGTATGGAAGATGCCGCCGTAGACGCTATTCGAGGTGTAGGGACCGGTGCCGCGGAACCACTGGGCGGCACACGGGATCGGTATTGACGTCGGCGAAGAACGTGCAGTCCTTGTTGTACGAGAAGTTCATGGTCTGTTCGGTGACGATACCCACCTCGTACCGGTCCTGCAGATTTTCGCCGACGCCTGGAAGGTCGACGATCGTGCGAATGCCGTGGCGTGACAGCTCCTGGGCTGGCCCGATTCCGGAGAGTTTCAGGAGCTGCGGGCTGTTGAAGGCGCCGGCTGAGAGAATCACCTCGCGGCTGGCGGTCATCTGCTGCGGCGACGGGGCACTGCCCGCGGGGTTCGGATCGGCGCGATACAGACGAGTGCCCGCCATGTACTCGACGCCGGTGGCAATGGTGCCGTCGAACAGCACCCGCGTCACCAGACTGTTCTTCTGGATGATCAGGTTGTTCGGCAGCGCGGCGGCCGTCGCCAGGATGAACTCGCGCACGCTCCGCCGCTGGCCTCGCGCGGCCCAGAGCACGAGGTTGTAGAAGCCGTCACGGTTCTTCTGCAGGCGCGCGTCGTTGGGATCGAGCAGGCCGCGGACGAAGTCCTGAAACTTCTCGGCCACCCGGCCGGCGTTCTGGTAGATCTCCTCGAGCGCGGCCCGGATGAAGCGCCCCATCACGGTGTCATTGGCGAACATCGACGAATCGGCCACCGAAGACGGCAGCCAGCCGAAAAAGCCGTGTCGAGAGGGATTGTCCGCCGACCTCGGCACGTAGGTGCAGTTCTCGACGCGCTCGAAATACGTGCGCATGCGGTCCGAGTTCCAGCTCGAATCGCCGGTCAGCTGTGCGATGTTGTCCCAGTCCGAATCGCTCGGGTACATCGAGATCAGCGCCGAGTGAATCGTGCATCCACCGACCGCGCCGACCCGCGGGTACCAGACGCCGCCGGTATTGCCGGGGTCCTTGCCTGGCACGTACTTGGTGTCCCTGCGCTGCTGGTTCGTGTCCGCGTAGTGCCGGACCCAGTAATCCCATTGAATCGACGGGTCTTCCGTGACCAGCGTGGCAAATGGCGGAACGCTTGCGCTGAACGGGTAGTCGTCGCCGCCGGCCTCGAAGAGCACGACCTTGTGGCCGGCCAGCGCGAGTCTGCACGCGAGAGGCCCGCCGCCCGCGCCGGAGCCGACGACGATGTATTCGACCGGGGCATTGGGCGGCAGCGACACCGATTTCGTCTGACCGAACAGTCGACGGACGCCGAGCGCGGCCAACACGGCGCTGAGACCGGACTTGAGGACGTCCCGGCGGCGCCACCCCGAACCGGCCGCTGCCGCCGCACTCGGCGCAGGGTTCCGCTGCGCCGCACAGACGGCGCATGACGACAGGTGCTCTCGCGCGTCCGAGGAGAGATGCGTCTTGATCTCCGTCGTTCGAAACGCGGGCGAACTCGTGACAATTCATGGAAGGCCTCTGTGTCGCATCGAACGGGATCGCTGAGTTCGTGAAGCCTCAGTACTTGACGGTGACGCCCATGCTGAGCACATGGATCGAAAGGCTGTTGGTGACGGAGGAGCCCGGCAGCGCCCCTTTCAGAAAGGTCTGAATCGGGCCTGAGACTTCATTCTGCGGGAAGTACGAATACGCCACGTTCAGCGCCGCCTGGCGATTGACGGCGAGCGACCCGCCGATGTGCATGGCCTGCGTCTGCACGAGTGGTGAGGCGATGTTGAGACCCGCTGTCGCCGGCTCGATAGGCGCCTGGTTGATGCCGTAGCCGCCGCGCATGGCCAGCGTCTCGTTGATCCGATACTGGACGCCGGTGGTCAAACCGTTCACACTGCGCCAGCCGAGACCCTTCAACGCACCATCCGAGGTGAAGCCGACATCGCCGAGCCCCTCGGCATGTCGAAAATCGAAATATCGATAATCCAGCGACCAGATGACGTTCTCGAAGCCGCGATACGCCGCGCCCACCGAAAGGATCATCGGCAGATCGAAGCCCACCTCACCGTAACGGGGTCCACCCGCCGCGTCTTCGGTCGTGTATTGAAACTTCGGCAGCCACTGCGGGCTCTTGATCGAGGCGCCGAAGTCCCAGTCGCCGTCGCCCTGATAGAACAGACCGCCCTGAGCGCCACCGCCAAACTCCAGTTGCGTGCCGCGCCCGGTCGGATAGCCATTGGGGTTTGGCGCGATAAACAGCAGCGGGTCAGCGACGACGGCGCCGAGGGTCACCATCGGGCCGACGGCGACTGCGAGCCGGTCGGTCAGCTGGTACGACACGGCCGGCGAGATCTGCGCAAACTGCGCCTCGGAGTAGAGTCGGCCGACACCGTTGGGCTGCGGTGTGAGGATTGGATTCGTGAAGCTGGAGGGGTAGTTTGTCTTAAAACCCGCGACCGAATGAATCCCGAGACCAAACGTCAGCTTCGAGTCGGCGCCGCGGTGGATCCACCCGATGTTGGGAATCAACGTCCAGCCTGGTGTGCCTTGCGTCGCTCCGGCGCTCGGACCCGAAGAGGAGCTGAGCTCCATTACCGCGGACAGCAGGTCCGCGCCGAAGCCCAGCTCTGAGGATGGCAGCCCGGAAATAACGGCGGGATTCCAGTACAGCGCTCCGATGCCGTCGAGTGGCACG
Source organism: uncultured Acidobacteriota bacterium (assembly GCA_963750995.1). GTDB lineage: Bacteria > Acidobacteriota > Vicinamibacteria > Vicinamibacterales > UBA2999 > CAVVST01. The sequence continues at coordinate 571,589 of CAVVST010000004.1, forward strand.
GCGGTGGTCGCCCCGCCCATTGAACGGCTCACCGGCCCCGCCGAGGGAATATAAATCCCTTGCGCGAGCACTCCTGCAGGGATGCAGCAGCCCACGATCGACAACAATGCCGAATAGCGCGCGAAATCGCCTCACCGGTAGAGCACAACACGAGACAACCTCCATCGAGTCGTCGATTCCAGAACTCACGTTCATTCCCGCATCAATCCGGCGAATCACGCCTCCTTCTCGGTGCATGGTCAGCCCGTGCCCCTGCGGCAGCGCGGATAGACCTTCATCGGACGCGATGTCCGGCACGTCGTCAGGGAAATGGCAAGTCAAGACTGGCGGTAGGCAGAAGCCATCGATCACGCGCAAAGTCGAGCGGAAGGACCGATGTGCACAACGCAATCGAGCCGACGTACGTCAGGAACAGCGGTGGCACTTGAAGATGATAACCGGGGTGGTGATGATAAACGGGGTGGTAAGGTACACAGTTGGTCGGCGTATCTGTGTCGCACATCCAGTGCGGATGGTTCGCATTTCTCGCATTGCCGGTTCGAACCGTGATACCAGCAGCCTCTCGAAGCGGGCTGGATCACAGGCCAATGCAGGCAGCAAGGGGGCCGCATGACTCGCTCACGTTCGATGATCTGCAAGGGCTGCTGGCAGCACATGCATGTGCCGATTCCCATCCGCGGGCCGCTGTCGATCGCCGCTCGTCTCTTTGGCGTGAGGATCAGCCGCATGAACCCCGACTTGTGCAATATCTGCGAGACGATGTTCACCAGGGTGAAGCACAGGAAGCAGATCATCGTGCCCGCGACGGTGCTCTTCGCCGACCTGCGCGGCTACACCACGCTCTCGCAGAGCGCCGCGTCAGGCGACGTCACCGACATGCTGCACGGCTTCGCAGACGAGTGCGCCGAGGCGATCTGGGAGCGAGAAGGCGTCGTGAACAAATTCATCGGTGATGCGATACTTGCGATTTTCAATTTTCCAATCGTGCGCCCGGATCACGTGCAGCAAGCGGTGCTGGCCGCACAGGACATTCAGCGGCGCTGGACGGAACGACGCGAGCGAAGCGCGCAGGCAGGCGGGGCAGCAATCGGGCTCGGTATCGGTATTCACACCGGCAACGCGTCGATCGGCGAGATCGGTACGGCGTACAAGGACTTCACGATCATTGGTCCCGTGGTGAACATTGCCTCGCGGATCCAGGGCGAGGCGAGGGCGGGCGAGATCCTCGCGAGCCGAGAGGTGTACACGCAGGTCGCGGAGATGTTTCCGAACTCGCCCTCCCGTGCCTGTCAGCTCAAGGGCATCGAGCAGCCGGTGCCGGTTCACCTCCTCGCAACGCCATAGCCGTCGATCCGACAGCGGAGGCGGCGTCCGAACGACGCGCCGTGACGATCGGACTCTTCAGGAGACGGTCCGCGGCTCCGTCGCTGCGGCTGCCCACGTCTCGGCGGGCGGACACGCCGGACCGGATGCCTCTGCGGTCGGGACGGAGTCGTGCGCGCCCGGCCGGGCCGCCAGCCACTTCGCCAGGGCGGCGCGGCCCGTCTCGTAGCCCGTCTTGATGATGTCGGGCGCCGCATCGAACTGGAGCATGCCGAACCGTTGCACCGGCATGCGCACGTAGAGATCCACGCCCCGCAGAAGCGCATGCCGCTGCATCGCCACGCTGGCGATCTCGCTCGAGCGTTGCAACACGGCGGCGATGCTCAAGACGGTGACCTTCCGCGCAAACGGATTGAGGCGGTTCCAGATGATTTTCCAGCCTGAGATGGCATCGACGTAGGCGTGCTCGTGCTGCATGTCGCACTTGGAGCTGACGTCGACGGCGATCGTGGTTCCGCCGCCCGTCTGCTGGCTCATGATGTCGGCCGGGAGATTGCACAGGAAGCCACCGTCGACCAGCAGGTCTCCGTTCTGCACAAGCGGAGGGAAAATGCCGGGCAAACCGCCGCTCGCGCGCAACCCGAGCCAGAGGGGACCGTCCCGGTGGACGACAATCTCGGCGCACGAGAGATTGCTCGACACGCAGAAGTACGGGAGCCACATGTCTTCTATGCGCACGTCACCCACGCTCCCACGGAGACGGGACGAGCTGCGCCGCCCGTTCAGAATCGCGAGGACGGGCAACGTCAGATCCGTCTTCCACTTACCGAAGATCTCCTGGTTGCGCTGAACCATCCTGTCCGCATCCCACCCGAGCGCGTACCTCGGCCGAGATCAAGGCGCCCATGCTCGTCCCACCAATCATGTCGATTGGAATACCGGCCTCCGTGAGCGCCTGCAGGAACCCGATGTGAGCAAAGCCACGCGCCCCTCCGCCGCTCAAGGCAACGCCGAACGCGCGACCGCTGATGAAGCGGGCTACGCGCTCGATGTCTGCCGCGACCCCGGTCCGTACATGATGGTGGCGTGCCAGCTGGCGCGGTTCGAGCCAGTCGCGGGTTCCCGCTGGCAGCTCGGTTGCCGGCGGATGCAGGAGCACCAGGCTGGTCGGGAGGACGGCCCGAGTTCCGGCGCTGGCGAGGAGCTCGCGCTCGGCAGTTCTGGGTGCCGGGTCGTCGCCGGCGCGAGCCACCAGCAGGATTCGATCGGCGTGGCGCACGCAGCGTCTGCTCCAAGGCAACCCATCGGCGTCCGCCACCAGAACGACGAAGCGGGAACGGGCCTCCTCTGCATCGATGAGCCCAGCGATTCGGGCCGCCCCGGGATCGTCCGCCGGCGTCCGGGCGATTCCCGGCGTGCCGAGCAGACCGTCCACGTCTTCCGAACGAAGACACTGCGACGTGCCGTACGGAGCGAGCGCCGCTGTGAGTTGCTGCGCGAACTCATCGAGGGGAACGTCGGGACCCGCAGGCAGGAGGCCGATGATGCGAACGCCCTCGTCCGGAGGGCTATCGCTTTGCGTCTGGCGTAAACGCTTGACCACGAGCTTCGTCAACGCCATGAGCGCCTGCGGATACATGGCCATCAGACGATCGAACGCGCTCCGTTCGAACATCACCAGATCGCTGTCGCGCAGCGCGACGACACGCGCGCTGCGCGGCTCCCCCGTGAACATGGCCATCTCGCCCACGGTCTCGCCGGGACGGACTTCGCCGACCACCCGCGCCGCGCCGGCGGCGCCGCGCACGATCACCTGCAGGCGACCGTTCACCAGGATGTACGCGGCCTCTCCGGGATCGCCTTGCTCGAACAAGACCCCGCCCTGCGGTAGCGAGACCCACTCCGCGGCCGACCCGATGTCTTGCAGCGTCGCCTCGTCGAGTGGCCCAAACCCAAACAGGCGGGACAAGATCGTGACGAGCTGGTTGTGACGCAGGCTCCGGCGAATCGCCTCTGCGAGGTTGCTCATGACGTACAGGCCGCTCTCGCGCGAGACGGTCGGTCGCAGCTCGCCGCTCATCACCACGTCGGTGTGGTCCTCGCCCAGGGAATCAATATCCAACGCGGTAGGGAGCAAGTCGACCGCCGTCTGCGGCATACATGGATCGTGGCACACCGTCATGCTTCCATTTCAACACGACGAGGCCCGAGTCGCTTCCGCGCCCTGCGGCCGGTTCACGGCCCATGTGTCCAAGCGTCGTGCATTGAACAGGCTTGGAACCCCCTTGCTGGCCTTTTGGATGGAGTGAGTATAGCCTGCCAGCCGGCCAGATTAAGCGCCGCAGAAACAGCCGGAGGTGCGATGCGCGGAGCGCCCGATCCGGAACGTCGGGTGGCCCGCCCCCGCCCTGTGCGAGTTCTGATAATCTGTGCTTCACGGCGGCCACGACCGGGCCGACGACCTTTCCCAGAATCACGGACGGAATGTTGCCAATGACTCCTGAAGCCCCGAGCCCGAGACCACCCGCGGTGCAAAGCCCTCTCACGCTCGTCATGCGCATCAAGGACGGGGAGTACGAGCATATCGAGGCGCTGCTGCACCGTATCCAGGCGGCCCCGCCCGACAAGAATCCGATCTGGCGCGCGCTGGACAAACTCAAGACGGCGCATTTCGCGCGGTTCGTGTTCCTCGACAAGACAAAGCTGGCGGTGATCACGACCTACGATGGCTCGTTCGATACCTACATCAACGAATTCATCGACGAAATCGGCGACGTGTTCAACGCCGTGCTGCAGCACATGGACGGGGCGTCCCCTGTCCCGGTTCAGCAGCACCGGCAGGCATTCCTGGATTACGTCAGGGCGAACGATCTCCGGGGCCTCGAGCCTTTCTACAGCGCTTACCCGACGGCGACGGTCGTGACCATCCTGGCGGCGCTGGAGGACCAAGTCTGAATCTAGTCCCTCGCGACACCTCCCGGAGCTCTGACTTGCCATGACTGCCCTCAGACTTGACGACATCCAGGGGTTCATCTTGCGGAGCTACATGATGCCCACCCTTCGCGTGTTCGTCCTGACCGTGGTCGACCCCGTCCGCGCGCGTACGAGTCTGGGCGCGATGGTGAGCCAGGAAGCCGGTATCCCCCAGATCACCACCGCCGCGCAATGGGCCGACAAACCCGAGTACTGCGTCAACATCGCCATCACGTATGAGGGGCTCGAAGCGCTGCAAGTGCCAGCCGCGTCGCTGCAGACCTTCCCGTCGGAGTTCGCGGAGGGCGCGGTGGCCCGCGCTAACCAAGTGGGCGATTCGGGCCCGAGCGCCCCGTCGACCTGGAAGGGAGGCCTCGCCGACCGCGGCGTGCACATCCTCCTGCTGCTGTTCGCCCAAAGCGCGGCATTGCGCGAGCAGGTGACCGGATACTGGCGCTCGAGCTTCGCGGACAACGGGCTCGTAGAGCGGTTCTGCCAGGACGGCGATGCCCTGCCGGGCAACCTCGCCCATTTCGGGTATCGCGACGGCATCGCCCAGCCGACGATCGAGGGAGGACTGCCCGGCCTGGTGCCCGATCGCCTCCCACCTGCACCGGCCGGTGAATTTCTGCTCGGCCATCCCAGCCAGTTCCAAGACTTCACGTATCCGGTCCCGCAGCCAGACGATCTCGGGCGCAACGGCAGCTTCGTGGCGCTGAGGATTCTCGAGCAGGACTGCGCGGCCTTCGAGCGCTTCCTCGAGGAGGCGCCGGATCGTTATGGAATCTCAGGCGAGCTCCTCGCGGCGAAGCTCTGCGGGCGCTGGCGCAACGGCGTGCCGCTTTCGCTCTCGCCCGATACGGACACGCCCGAGTCCCCGATCGCGCCCGAACAGTTGAACACCTTCGATTACGTCCCCACGCCGGCCAATCCTGACGCATTCGACGATCGCAAGGGCACCCGCTGTCCTATCGGTGCGCATATCCGCCGCATGAACCCGCGGCATGCCTCGGTTGCCGGGAGCAGTGGACTCAAACACAGAATCGTCAGGCGCGGGCTCCCGTACGGGCCTCCCTTCGACCCGTCGCAACCCGACGACGGCCTCGAGCGTGGGCTCGTCGGGCTGTTCATCGGCGTCAGCCTGAAGGACCAATTCGAGTTCATCATGCAGGACTGGGTCAACAAGGGAGACTTCGCGCCGGGCATCAGTGGCACACGCGATGTCGTACTCGGCACCAACGCCGACAGCGACAACCGGTTCGTCATTCCACGAGCGGGCGAGCGGCCGATCGTCGTCACCGGATTTCCCCAGTTCGTCACGACGCGGGGAGCGGCCTATGGCTTCCTGCCGAGCATCACCGGGATAAGGCATCTCGCTGCGGGATAGGACTCACCCGCTGACCACGCCCACGTGCAGCACACTGTCGGACGTCACGTGATCGACACGAACTTCGAGGAGAAGCTCCCGACGGAAGACGTCGACATTGCCGATATTGTGAAGGGAATCCTCGCCATCCAGGCGATGTCTGCGGCCAGGCAGAAGCGGCCGCTTGCCCGTGGCACCCACGCCAAGGGCGTGTGCGTACGCGCCACTTTCGAAGTCTTAGACCTGGCGCGTACAGTCAGAGATTCCGCAATGGTGGAACGCCTTGCACGAGGCATTTTCGCGAAACCCGGCGTGTACGGTGCCGTGGTGCGTTTCGCAAACGCCGCGTCGAGCGTATTCGCGGATTCCAAGCGCGATATTCGCGCGCTCTCGTTTGCCGTTGACGTTCCGGCTGGCGTCCTGGCTGCAACCCCCACACGCCAGGACTTTTCAATGAACAACGCACCGACCTTTCCTATCAACGACGCGCATGCGTTTGCGACGCTGCTGAAGATTCGTGCCGCCGCGAACGCCACGGAAAAACTGAAGGCTTTTCTTGGCCTCTCGTTCAGGGACATGTACGGCCTTGCCAAGACGTACAAGCTTGTAATCCAACAACAGGGCCGTCCGGTCACCATACCAACAGACGCGCTACTGGAGCACCGTGCCGTTTCTCCACGGACCAGGCGACGCGGTGAAGTACTCGGCCATTCCTCGGCCTCGCAATGCCGCCCGTGCCATCGGAAGCGGCGCCGACGTCCTGGCCGACGAGCTCGCGCGTCATGTCAATGAAGACCCTGAAACGAGCGCGTTCGACTTTGCGCTGCAGTTCCTGGATACGAACCGAATGACGTTCCGCGGAAAACCGCAGAAAGCCAGCTTCTGGATCGAGAACGCCAGCGTCGAATGGAACGAGGCCCAGGCGCCCTTCCACGTCGTCGGACGGCTCACGCTCGTGGCGGCGTCGCACCTGCCCGCTGCTACCTGCGAGGCCATGTTTATCGACGTCACCCAGAGTGGCACTCCCGATCGCCGTCCACTTGGTAGTATCAATCGCGCGCGATGGGCCGCGGAGTCCGTGAGCCGCAGGGCACGACTGGCGGCCACAAGCGTGGACCTGCGTTCCTGACAGAAAAGCCTCGGGAGAGGATCAACGGCGCCACCTCGGATGTCGCTGGCGGCCTAAGTCCAGGTACCTGTAGCTGCCGCGATGACGGGAGGCAAAACTATCGCGCCCACAAAGCTTGTCCGTCGGCCCGGTACACGACGAGGTTGCCATCATCCTGGATAGCCAAGCGGGCGCCCGGGTTCCCGACGGTTCCCGTTGACCAGAGTGCCACGCCGCCAGCGTCGTAGACGACAAAGTTACCGTCGTTCTGCAGGGCCAATCGGTACCTGCCGTTTGGTGAACGCTTCGACCCTCCCGGCACGATCTGCCTGGCGCTGAGCCCTTCCTCGCTATTCCTGAACGCCGCGACGACGGGCGCCATCCGATTGATGGTGCTGACGGCATCTGCGTCACACTCGGGATTGTCGCGGTTGTTGACTGTGCAGCTCACGTTCGTGCCAGCGGGCACCCCCGTAGGTCGTCCGTCAAGAATGAGGGCCGGGTTGGAGTACCTCAGGAGTTGTGCGCAGGTCACACCGCTATCCCTGCACACGTTTGTATGTGGCCATCACATCCGTAAGGAGATACCCAGGCACTTCGTCCCAGGGGAACGCGTCGCGAAACTGTTGCACGGTCCAAGCGGCCGTGGGATGCTCCGTGACGGCGACATGCACGACGCGCCGGCGATCATGAGCGAGAAGCACCAAGACGAACAGGACCCGGCACGTCGCCGTCGGGACCACGAAGAAGTCGGCCGCAATCAGCTGCTGCGCATGGTTGGTCAAGAACGCCCGCCAGGTCTGCGAGGGCAGTGGCCGACGAGGGACCAGTCACACCATACGCATCGTCGGCCGCAACAGCAATGATTCCAACAAGAACTGAGTTTCTGGTAGGGACAGGTGAAATGGGTAACGTGAATGGCTAGAACGAGATAGTTGGCTGGCTGTGCGGGACGATTTCCGCAACTGGATATTCACCGCTGCGTAACAGCAGAGCCATGTTGGGGAGCGCCAGGATGAGCCAACACACGTCGCCTGCGTACACATGTGAGGAGGCGCTTGCGCGTCTCGTTGCCGGCAACGAGCGTTTCGTTCGAGGCGAAGCCAGGTTCCCGACCGTTCAGAAAGAGATCCTCGCCGCCCTCGCCAAGGGTCAGCGCCCGTACGCGACCGTCCTTGGGTGCAGTGATTCCCGGGTGCCGCCTGAATTGATCTTCGACGCCGGCTTCGGCGAGCTGTTCATCGTTCGGGTCGCTGGCAATGTGATGTCACCCGAGGTGATGGGGACGCTGCAATACGCGGGAGTTCATCTGCGCACGCCCCTGTTCGTCGTGCTCGGCCATGAGAACTGCGGCGCCATCAATGCGGCCCTTGCCGCCAGGCGCGGAGCGCAGGAGCCTGCCCGGATCGCGGTGTTGCTCGACAGCATCCTTCCAGGCCTCCGCGACCTCCCGGCTGATTTGATCCCGGACGCAGAAATGCGCGCGGCCGTGGAGGCCAACGTGCGCTGGTCGATGCATCAGCTCCTTGAAACCCCTGAGGCGAAGACCCGTCTTGTTGAGGGTGCGATGAAGCTCGTGGGTGGCGTCTTCGAGTTCGAAAGCGGGCGCGTGCGATTCCTGCCGTAGTCCTCCGACGAGCGGAGATCCGGTCCTCCACGCGATGTACAACCGTCGTCGGGACGACGGGGACGGCGTTGCCTTGACCGAGCGTAGCTGAGTGCAGTCAGCGTCGGAATCATCTTCGCAATAGCCAACGGGCCGTCCGGGATGACCGGGTTGTGCTGCGTGTAGCTCGCGGCCAAATACTGTTCGACGACCGTCGGATCGCGGTCGATGAAGGCTCTCTTGAGTACTTCGAGCACAATTTCTTTGTTGGACTTGTTCATAGTGCCTCAGCGACGAAGCCGCTCGATCTCTGCGCCGGCGGCGCTCACGAGTCCTCATTGGTCTGTGCGTGTCCCCACAAACCCCAGCCACCCTGCACCGCATCCATCAACAGCACCCACGTGCGCGTCTTCAGCTCTGGATCGCTGGCGGCCGTCGCGATGAGGTCGGTCATCTTGTCGACCAGGGCGATTCGCTTGTCGCGGTCGAGCACTCCGGCGTTCGTCAGCACCTGAACGCGGACGTAGTTGGCGTCGCCGTCTACGTTGGAGATTGCGGCCGACGGCATCTCGTGGACGAAGGCGGCGGTGTTCTTCCGGAACATGGGAATGTCCGGAACCAGCTCGACCGATTTCACGAGGGCGGCAGCATCGCTTGCGAGTTTCTTGACGTCAGAAAACGTCCCGGCGGCTGCGTAGATATCGATCATCGGCATGACAGACGATGTCCTTGGGTGAGGCGTCAGTAGACCGCCGATTCGTTGGTGACCGAGAGAACGCGGCTGCCTGACGCGCGAACGACTCGTGATACTGGAACAGCGACCCGTGTCCGGCGTCCGGGTACGTCAGCAGGACGGCGTTGGGCAGGTTCTCGACGAGGTGGTACGAGTTGACGACCGGGATCATCTCGTCGTGCACGCCGTTCACGACGAGCGTCGGATGTCGGATGGTTCGCAGTTCCGCGAAACGCTGGCCGATGACGCGCTCCCAGTCACGGAAGGCCGCCATCTGTGCATTGGCGACCGCAGGTCCCGAAACTCCGTCGAGGTCCTCCGTCCGCTCGGCCAGTCGCGCGACGAACAAGGCTCCAGCCGCCTGGCCGTTCGGCGTTAGTGTGAAGAAGATCTTTTGGAGAACGCCGTACCCGTATTCGACGGATCCTGCAGATGCGTCGCGAGCCTCGGCTTTTCGAGGTGCATGATGTCTTCGCCGCCCCGAGGGGCGGTGCCGACCAGGATCAACCGCCGACAGATCGCTGGGCGGTTGAGCACCATTTGCTGGGCGACCATTCCGCCCAGTGAGAATCCGAGTACGTCGCACGTCTCTACACCGAGACCATCGAGGAACGCGGCGGCATGCTTGGCCATGCCGTCGACGGTCGTCGGCACTGAGCCCGACGAGCGTCCGATGCCGGCGTTGTCGAAGAGAATGAGCTCTCGCTCGCCGGCGAGGGCATCCGTGAGCGCAGAATCCCAGTTGTCGAGTGTGCCCGTGAAGTGTTGGAGGAGAAGCAGCGGGAACCCGGAGGTGCTGCCGAACCGACGGTAGGCGTAGCGTTCGCCGCCCTTCACCTCGAGAAACTGGGTGCTCGCTCTGCTAGAGACGTGCGTACGTGATGACACGACAATGCCTCCGCGGAACCATCTTGAGAGCCGTGCTCGACCTATGGCTTCGCTGCGTGCGCAGAACTCCACAGCGCCCATCCGGGATTGACCCGGTTTGGATACAGTTTCAGCATCTGCTCGTAAAGCTGTTGCCCGCTCGACGTCGTCGCCACGAGGCGGTCGAAGTCTCGAATGTACTGCCGCGTCTCTTCAATAACCTCTGGCCTGTCGTCGTTCTCGGGCCGCTTATGTGACGCGACAACGGCGCGTGGGTGAAGTGCCTCAATTTTGTCGAGCGCGGCAAGCCACTCCTGCCGCTTCGCCCCATCCGACTCGACGAGATAGAGGTGAACGTCGTTGTACGCCGCGTCACCGGCAACCACGAGTCCGAGCGAAGGGACATGCAAGCACGTGGTGTGATCCGTGTCGGTATGACCGAGTTCAACAGCGATGAGATCGTGTCCTTCAAGATCGATCACGTTTCCGCTGAGCTCCTCTGCCATCACCAGTTTCTCGGGAATCTGACCCGGGAATCCGGCCCCCCACGCGGCGAGACCCTGTGGCGACGCATTCCCTTGCATCACTTTGATGGTGTTCGGCGTCGCCACGACTCTGGCGTGTGGAAATCGCTCGAGGACGGTACCAACCCCGAACCAGTGATCGCCGTGACCATGTGTGATGTAGATGGTCGTCAGATTCTTGTGCTTGGACGCGACCCAATCTGCCAGGGCGGTGGCCTGCTTGACGGTCATGAACGCATCCACGAGGACGGCGTCACGCGTGCCGTAGATGAGCGTGGACGCCATCGCCTGGAAAAACGTCTCGTGTACTCCTTCAGGCCTTTGCGCTTGAGCGATCGGTATGCCCGGCGTCACGAACACTTCCCATTTCAGAGGCTCCGACTGCGAGCTTGTCGACTCGTCCTTGACCACCTTGCTCATAGGACCTAACGCTAGAAAACTCGCGTATCGGGCTCAAGGACGAATATGCCGCGAATCCGGCCTTCGCATCAGACGCACTCCCGCCGGAATACAATCCGACCATGCATCGGGTGGGCTTTCTGCTCGTCGGCGATTTTCAGATCATGAGCTGCGCGGCCGTGGCGGCATTCGACGTTGCCAACATCTTCGCCGGGAGACGGTTCTACGAGGTTCGAACGATCTCGGAGCGGGGCGGCCTCGCGCGCAGTTCCGTCGGCGTTGCGATCGAAACAGCGCGACTATCAGGATCGTACGACACCTTGCTGGTCGCCGGCCCAACGGCGATCGCGCCCTCGAGCCAACGGGTCCTCATCTACCTCCGCCGCGAAGCCACGAAATCGCGTCGGGTCGCGTCAATCTGCACAGGGGCATTCGTTCTGGCGGAAGCAGGAATCCTGGATGGCCGCCGAGCCACAACACATTGGCTCTACACAAGAGAGTTGCAGGACCGATATCCGAACGTGCGCGTGGTGGAGGACCGCATTTTCACGCACGATGGTCGAGTCTGGACATCGGCCGGGATGACGGCGGGCATAGACCTCGCGCTTGCGTTGGTTGAGTCCGACCTTGGTGTCGATATCGCGAGGCAGGTGGCGAAAGGGCTGGTCATGTATCTCCGACGCGGCGGAGCGCAGGGGCAGGAATCAGCACTGCTTTCTATGGCCGCGCAATCCGATCGAATCCAGACAGCCCTCTCCTACGCGCGACAGAATCTTCGTTCCGAACTCTCTGTGGAGGAGCTCGCTGCAGCCGCGCATCTGAGCGTGCGTCAGTTCTCGCGCGCGTTCCGACAGGAGACGGGTCAGTCTCCCGCCAAGGCTGTGGAGGCGCTGCGTGCAGAAGTCGCTCGCGTGATGCTCGAAGAAGGCTCCCACTCTGCCGAAGAGTTAGCGAACGCGACCGGCTTCGGCAACCGCGAGCGGATGCGTCGTGCATTTGTTCGCGTGTTCGGACGGCCGCCACAAGAGCTCCGACGCGACAGTCGCGACGACCTGCGCGCGCCGGACGTCGTCCCCCAACCAGCGAGGCGAGAACCTGCCCGCAGCGTACGGATGCTGCGCAGCTCAAGCCGAGGTCATTGAGCGCGCGGCAGACACCAGTTCGCATTAGACGTCTGCTGCCAGCGCGTCGAATGCTCAGAAGTTCGATAGTGAAATCACCCTGTGCTGCAAGTTGTTGAAAATACAGGGAAAATTTCGTGGCTGGGAGGCAGGGATTCGAACCCCGATAACGGCGTCCAGAGCGCCGTGTCCTACCGTTGAACGACCTCCCAGTATTAGGTCGAGAAAGATACGAGGGCAGGAACTGGAGATTGTACAAAGAAGAAGCGGCCCGGCGCAAACACGCACGCGCGGGCCGCTTGAAGTGAGAGCACCGAAACGACGAGGGCTTAGCGAATCAGTTCGCTCTGATCGTCGCCGCCGGAGCGCTCGGTCATGTCCGGCGATTCGAGATCCGGGGACATCCCGCCTTGCTCGTCGCCTTCCTTACGCCGCCGATGGCTCGCCATGCCGCCCTTGCGGCCGGCCTCGCGCGCTTCTTCGCTGGTCCACTCATGGGCCGTCCCCTTCTGGTGCGCTGCCTTGCCGCCCTTGCTGGCAATCTCGCGCTGCTTGGTTCGGTCCATCGACGCGAATCCGCGATCCTCTTTAGCCACACTGACCTCCACCATCACGTTCTGCTCCGCCGCCCCCGAATGCGCCGGCGGATGCCGTTCCGGGTACTCGGCTGCAACCGCAGTGCCACGGCTCAAGAGGACCGCACCCGCTAACCCTCATCAATTTAGGAACTTAGCTTCCGGACTGCCGGAGAGACAGGTGCCGGGCGATGCGGCATGGGAGATCGGCACGCCTGCCGGAGCCCCAAAAGGCTCAGTGAATTGCTGGGGAAAACCGCCTAGCCTCTGGTGGCAAGAAAATTGACGAGCCGCTCGAGCCGGTTGATTGTCCGCTCACGGCCGAGCAGAACCAGCACCTCGAACAGACCTGGACTGGTGGCTCGACCTGTGACCGCGACCCGCACGGCGTGGATGAGTATCCCCGCTTTGATCCCCCGTTCAGCTGCCGATCCACGCACCGCCGCTTCCACATGTGGCTCGTCAAAGGGATCCAGGTTGCGTAGCGCGTGGGACAGCCCTACCACATGGCCCCCCAGCCCGGGCAATGTCAAATGTTTCTCCACTGCCTCCGACTCGAACTCAACCGTATCCGCCAGGAAAGGGCGGGCGAGCTCCACGAAATCGACCGTGCGCTTCGCCCGCGGGCGCAGCAGATCGATGAGTCGATAGAGCCAGGCATCCGCCGGCCGCGCGCCGGGACCGAGTAGCCCCGCGCCGACGAGCAGCGGCTCCACCTCGCGCAGCAGCGCCTCGCTGGACAGCCGGGCGATGTATTGTCCGTTCATCCAATCGAGCTTCTCGGTATTGAAGACGGCATTGCCGCCGCTGATGTCACCGAGGGAGAAGCTCCCGGTCAGCTCCGCGATCGACATGAGTTCCCGGTCGTCCCCCGGCGACCAGCCCAGCAGTGCGAGGAAATTCACCATCGCGTCCGGGAGGTAACCCTGCCGCCGATACTCGGTCACCGACGTCGCGCCGTGCCGCTTGCTCAGGCGCTTCCTGTCGGCGCCGAGGATCAGCGGCACATGCGCGAATACCGGCGCCGCGGCACCCAGCGCGTCGAACAGCATCAGGTGTTTTGGCGTATTCGAGATGTGATCGTCTCCGCGGATCACATGCGTAATCGCCATGTCCACGTCGTCAACGACGACCGAGAGGTGATAGGTGGGATGCTGATCTGATCGCAGGATGACGAAATCCTCGATGTTCTTCGGATCGAACTCGATCCTCCCGTGAACGGCATCGTCGAATGCTGTGGCCGTGCCGCCCGCCTTGAACCGGATTGCGCGCGGCGCGCCCACCGCCTCGAGCTCCGCGATCTGCCCGGGGGCGAGCGCAAGACACGCGCGATCGTATTGCCACGCCTCGCCGCGCTGTTCCGCGTGGTCGCGCTCCGCGCGCAGGCGCTCCGGCGTGCAGTAGCAGTAATAGGCGAAGCCGCCGGCGACGAGCTGCGCCGCCGCATCCCGGTAGCGCTCGAGCCGTTCTGACTGGAAATAGGGACCGTGCGGACCGCCAGCGCCGGGGCCCTCGTCCCAGTCGAGCCCCAGCCAGCGCAGGCCGTCGAGGATTCCCGCGACCATGTCGGTGGACGAGCGCTCGACATCGGTGTCCTCGATGCGGAGCACGAACGTGCCGCCGTGCCGGCGCGCGTACAGCCAGTTAAAGAGCGCGGTGCGGGCGCCGCCGACGTGGAGGTACCCGGTGGGAGACGGGGCAAAACGAACGCGCGGACGCACGACGCCTCTATTATCCAGCCGGCGAAGGGTAGCTTCGTCATTCGCCGATTCCTACCCGGCGTTTACCGGATCGGCGTCATCAGCGCCGTTTTCATCCGTATCCTTTGGGTGAGGACGGACGACAATGACGCTTACATACATGCTGCTGAGTGCGGTCGCGACGGCATCGCTGACGCTGGCGGCGGTTCTTATCTGGCTGCTCCTCGCGCACCCGATCCAGTTGTTCACGATGGTGGAAGGACTGATGTCATGACATCTGGAGTGCGGCGCGGGGGACCTCATTTCTTCATCGGCCTTCTGCTCGTCAGCCTGGGCGTGCTCCAGCTGTCCGACACGCTGGGATTGATGGAATTCCGCGCCGCGCTCAGAACTTACTGGCCTTTCGTGCTCGTCGTATGGGGTGCCTGGACCCTCCTGAGAGGGCACGCGGTTGAGCGGATCTTCGGCGTCGTCCTGATCGTGCTCGGCGGAGTCCTGTTGGGCAATCGCCTCTATGGATGGAACGTCAATCTGTTCGCGTTCTGGCCGCTCCTGGTCATTGCGCTCGGCGTTCGAATCATGATGGGCGGCGGCCGCCCCCGGCGATGGCGTGCTCATCACATGCGCGACCGCCATCGGCGTCGATTCGAGGCGCGTTACGGCGGACCGGCAACGTTCGACGCGACGGCCACCACGGCACGGGAAGACACGCCCGGCCCGGCGGCTGATGGCGCTGCGCCAGCCACGCCGCCACAGGATGCGGGCGCGCGGACCGAAGACACGTCCGCGACGTTTCGTGAGTTCGCGTGTCTGGGCGGCGTCGAGCGGCGCAGCACATCCCAGGCGTTTCGCGGCGGCGAGGCGACGGCGTTTCTCGGAGGCATCGAACTCGATCTGCGGGAATGCCGGATGGCGGACACGCAGGCGCGCATCGAAGTCTTTGCGTGCATGGGTGGGATCAGCATGCGCATCCCGCGCGACTGGACCGTGCAGTCGGAGGTCGCAGCGATCCTCGGCGGCTTTCATGATCAATCCACGCCGCCGGTGGACGGAAATGCCAGACTCCTGATCATCAGGGGGCAGGCGGTCATGGGCGGGATAGAGGTCACGAACTAGGCGACATGCACCCGATTGTTGGCGACCGTCGACGACTCCGCACGTTTGCCGCACTCTGGATACCTGTCGGCGTACTCGTCACCGTGCTGCCGCTGTGGTGGGTCGGTGGAAACCTCGAGGATGCCTGGACGGTGGCGCTGTGGGGCGAAGCGCTCGCGGTACCGGCGCTGGCGTTCTGGTACGTCTACCGCTTCACGGCACTGTCGGCCTCAACCGAACAGATCCTCATCACCATCATCACCGCGACACTCGCGACGACCGCGTTGTGGATGGGTGCGGGGCGCGTGTGGCTGTGGCTGGTGTCATCGATCGCGCCGTCGCCGGACGCCCTCTTTGCGCGTTTCGCGCCAATCACGTTCGCGGCGGGCGTCATGACGCTGGTCGTGATGGCCGCCGTCCATTACGCGATTGCCGCCGGCGACGAGGGCCGCGCGGCGGCGGAGCGCGCGCTGCACGCGGACGTCGCCGCTCGCGAGGCTGAGCTCAGGGCGCTGCGCTCGCAGGTGAACCCGCATTTTCTCTTCAACTGCCTGCACTCGATCAGCGCGCTGATCCTGAACCATCCCGAAGGCGCCCGCCGCATGTGCCTGGAACTCGCCGATTTTTTCCGCGACAGCCTGCGTGCCGGATCGCTGCCGCGCATTCCCATGGAGTTCGAGGCGGCGCTCGTCCGCCGCTACCTGGACATCGAGCGCGTGCGGTTCGGCGAGAGGCTGCGCGCCACCATCACCGTGGCGCCTGACGTGGCGCGCGCGCTCGTGCCCCCCCTGCTTCTGCAGCCGCTTGCCGAGAACGCGGTGCGCCACGGCATCGCCACACTCGTGGATGGCGGTGACATCGCGATCGCGGTCACACGGCAGGGCAATCGCGTCAACGTGGCGGTCGACAACGCCTTTGACCCCGACGGGCGCAGGCCCGGGACCGGCGTGGGACTGGCAAACGTCCGCGCGCGCCTCGAGACCTCGTTTGGCAGCGACGCGTCTCTCCGTGTGGACACCGAGGACGCACGGTTCCGCGCCACCGTGTCTCTGCCCTACCTGGAGGCTCCCGCGGCATGACGGCGCTTCGCATTGCCATCGTCGATGACGAGCCGCCGGCGCGCATGGTATTGCGTGAGTATCTCGAACAGGAGCAGGGCATCTCGATCGTCGCGGAGTGCGCCAATGGCTTCGAGGCCGTGAAGGCGGTCGCCGAACAGAAGCCTGACCTGCTGATCCTCGACGTGCAGATGCCGAAGCTCGACGGATTCGAGGTGCTCGATCTGGTCGGGCGCGACACGGCCGTAATTTTTGCGACTGCCTATGACGAGTACGCGTTGAAAGCGTTCGACGTCCACGCCGTCGACTATCTGCTGAAGCCGTTCAGCCGCGAGCGGTTACATGCAGCGATCGAGCGCGCGCGACACCGACTGGCGAAGGGTGAGCGCTCCTTCACCGCCGCGCCGGACCTGTCGGCGGCCGCCCGGCCTGCCGGTACGCGCCTCTCGCGCATCGTCATCCGCGACGGTGCCGACGTGCACGTAGTCCCGGTCGATCGAGTCGACTACATCGAAGCGCAGGACGACTACATTGCGGTGCACACCGGCGAGCGCATGCTGCTGAAGGATCAAACCATGGCCAACGTCGAGTCGCAGCTCGATCCTCGACGTTTCGTACGCATCCATCGATCGTTTCTGCTGAATCTCGATCGTCTTGCGCGGCTCGAGACCACGGGAAAGGACACGCGCATCGCCGTGCTGCGAGACGGCCGGGAACTGCCTGTCAGTCGAACCGGATATACCCGTTTGCAGGAATTGTTATAAGCGAACCCGGCGCGCAGGCGGCAGCGTCATCTCGCCGACATCGCGACACCGGTGGGCGCGGGCGCTGCGCGGCGCTCGCCGATCTGCTGCCGCCACATCGCGTAATACAGGCCCATCTGCTCGAGCAGTTCGTGGTGGCGGCCAGATTCGACGATCCGACCGCGCTCCAGCACGTAGATCCGATCCGCGTTCAGTACCGTGGACAGGCGATGGGCAATCATCACGGTGATCGACGTCGCGGTTCGCGGTGATGGCCCGGATCGTTTCGGTGATGCCCTCCTCGGTCAGCGAATCGAGCGACGAGGTTGCTTCGTCGAAGATGAGCAGCTGCGGCCGGCGGAGCAGTGCGCGAGCGATCGACAACCGCTGTTTCTCGCCGCCCGAGACCTTGACGCCGCCCTCGCCGATGACGGTATCGAGTCCCTTCTGGGCGCGCGCCAGCAGGCTGTCGCACGCGGCCTGGTGCAGGACCTCGAGACACTCCGCGTCGGTGGCATCCGGGTTCACGAAGAGCAGGTTTTCGCGGATCGTTCCCGAGAACAGCTGCGTGTCCTGCGTCACGAACCCGATGTGCTCGCGCAGGCGATCGAGCTCGATCTCCGTGCTCGGCAGGCCGTTGTAGAGAATCCGCCCGGTCAGCGGCGTGTAGAGCCCGACCAGCAGCTTGACCAGCGTCGTCTTTCCCGAGCCCGACGGCCCGACAAACGCCACCGACTCACCGCGCGCCACAGAGAAGGAGATGTCGATGAGGGCGGGCGTCGAGGCCGTCTGGTGCTGGAATCCCACGCCATCGAATTCGAGCCGGTGCAGCGGGCCAACCGCCACCGGCTGGAGCGGACGCGGCTCCTTGGGCATTCGCAGGATGGCCTCGAAGTTCGCCAGCGACGCTTCGGTCTCGCGGTAGGTGTTGATGACGTTGCCGAGTTCCTGCAGCGGTCCAAAAATGAAGAACGAGTAGATGAAGAGCGAGAAGAACTGGCCGACGGTGATCTGCTGCGCGAAGATCAGATAGAGCATCAGGAACAGGATGCTCGTCCGCAGGAAATTCACCGCGGTGCCCTGGATGAAGCTCAGGCTCCTCAGGTAGCGCACCTTTCGCAGCTCGAGGCCCAGGATCTTGTCGGTCGTCGCATTGAAACGTCCGATCTCCTGCTGCGCCAGTCCCAGGCTCTTCACCAGCTCGATGTTGCGGAGCGACTCGGTCGTCGATCCGGCCAGGGCGGTCGTCTCGGCGACGATCTGTCTTCTGGATCACCTTGATCTTGCGGCTCAGCACCGAGCTGAGGATGCCGAGCAGCGGGACGGTCGCGAAATAGACCGGCGCGATCAGCCAGTGCACGGTGAACGCGTACACCATCACGAAGATGACGCCTACCAGCGACGTGAACAGCACGTTGATCGAGACGGCTATCAGGCGCTCGACGTCGGTCCGGACCTTCTGCAGCTTGCCGAGCGTTTCCCCGCTCCGCTGGTCCTCGAACGTCGAGTAGGGCAGATCGAGCGAATGCCGGATGCCGTCGGCGTAGAGCTGCGCGCCTAGTCGCTGGGTGATGAGACTGATGACGTAGTCCTGAAAGTTCTTGGCGACGCGCGAGACGAAGGCGACGCCGACCGCCGCGCCGAGCAGCAGGCTGACGCCGCGGAAGAACTCGCCGGTCGAATATTCCCGGAAGCGGGTTGCGTACTCGTCGATAACGTGGCGGAAAATCAGCGGGTCCAGCAGCGAGAAGACCTGGTTGATGGTCGCCAGGACCAGCGCCAGCGCTATCAGTGACTTGTACTGCCTGAGGTAGGCATAGAGCAGCGCCATGGGTTCGAGGCATTATTCCATGCCGATCCGTGCATCGGCCGTCCTGCTAAGATGCCCCCGACCCATCTTTGTCGAGGTCCCGGCCGTAGATACATATGTGGGTTTTTCTCGCCGTTCTCGGAGAGCCGGCGACGCCGTCGCGGGACGACCGCCTCGCCGATCAGGCGGCGCTGGCGCGCATGGCGCAGGGGGATCCCAGCGCGCTCGCCGAGCTCTACGACCGTACGGCCCGCCTCGTCTTCTCGCTCGCGTTGCGCATTCTGCAGAACCGGGCAGACGCCGAGGACGTCGTGCAGGACGTGTTCGCGCAGGCCTGGGTGCAGGCCGGACGGTACGACACGGCCCGGGGCGCGGTGGCGGCATGGCTGCTGACGATGGCGCGGAGCCGCGCGATCGATCGGCTCCGGTCGAGGAACGCGCGGCCCGAGACCGCCTCGGAAGCGCGCGCCGAGGACGTGCCCGATTCCGCCGCCCGGCAGGATCTGCAGTTGCTCTCGGCCGAGCAGGTGGAGAGTCTGCGGGGTGCGGTCAGCGAGCTTCCCGCGGCACAGCGCGTCGCGCTCGAGCTCGCCTACTACGAGGGGCTCACACACGCGGAGATTGCCGACCGGTTATCCGAGCCGCTCGGCACGGTGAAAACGCGGATTCGCCAGGCGGTGATCACGCTGCGCGAATCGCTCGCGCAGTAAAGCGGTTGCAGTAGTAGCCGTACCAGATGATGGACCGAACGATCAAGACGTGACGAGCGCCCGGAAC
Organism: uncultured Acidobacteriota bacterium; assembly: GCA_963750995.1. Classification (GTDB taxonomy): domain Bacteria; phylum Acidobacteriota; class Vicinamibacteria; order Vicinamibacterales; family UBA2999; genus CAVVST01. Next base: position 591,367 of record CAVVST010000004.1, read on the forward strand.
TGGAACCGCCGATCCTGCAGGGGCTGGCGCAGGCCGTGCCGCAGGTGGATCCTCCGCCAGAGCTCCGCGCGCGCGTGCTGAGCGTCGCGTCGTCGGGCCGGCCGGTCACACTCAGCGCGACGCGCCCGGTGGGATGGTGGCTGGCGACGGCCGCCGGCCTCGCGCTCGCTGCCGGTCTCGCGGTCTATTCCGCCCAGCTCCGCGGCCGCATTGCCGGCCTCGAAGCCGAGCTGCGCGACACTCGCGCCCGCGCCGAGGCGGCACAGCAACAGATGGCGGATGTGCAGCGCACGGCGGCGGATGCCCAGACCGCAGTGGCCATCCTGACGGCGCCGGACGTCGCGCGGGTCGATCTCTCTGGACAACCGGCGTCGCCGAATGCGTCGGGCCGCGCCTTCTGGAGCCGCTCGCGGGGCCTGGTCTTCAACGCCTCGAACTTGCCGCCGCTACCGGCGGGGCGAACGTATCAACTGTGGGTGGTCACCGATCAGGCGCCGGTCAGCGCCGGGCTGCTGACGCCGGATGCTCAAGGCAGCTTCAGCGACACCTTTAACACCCCGGTTGACATCCCGCCGCCGGTGGCGGTGGCGGTCACCATCGAACCGGCGGGCGGCGTGCCCGCGCCGACCGGCGAACGAAATATCTGGTGCGCTCTAGTTGCGTTTCAGAATGACGTGCTTTGTAATGACGTAGTGTCCGCAATCCTGGCGCCTCGCGAACCGTGCTAAAGCCGGAGAAGACCGGCTAGCGAACCCGCAAAGATGAAGCTTCGACGTGCTGGCGCTCACATCACACGTTCGATCAACCAGTAGCTTCCCGCCGCGACGATCATCATCGAGCACAACGGCAGCAGCCTGGCTTGCCACAGCGGCCGCGCTTTGATCATCCAGAGCAGCGGCAGCAAGGCCGCGGCCGCCGCCAACTGGCCGGCTTCGACCCCGCCATTGAACGAGATCAGCGCAACCACGATCTCGGTGGTGGAGGACCCGAACCCCAGATCGAGCAGCGCTCCCGCGAGCCCGAATCCGTGGATCAGCCCGAAGCCAAACACCACGAGCCAGCGGGCGCCATGCTGCCCGTACCGCAGGTTCTCCAGCCCCACCCAGGTAATCGAGGCCGCGATGAGCGGCTCGACGATCGACGCCGGCGCGTGAATCCCTCCGATCACGACCAGCGCCAGCGACACGGAGTGCGCTGCCGTGAAGGCCGTGAGCGCGACCACCAATTCGCGCACCGTTCGTACTGCCAGCAGCAGCCCCGCCAGGAACACGAGATGGTCGAAGCCGTACAGGATGTGACGGAGACCCAGCTCGAGGAAATGCCATGCCGCGCCGAACGCGGAGGACGGTGCGGCCCCGAGGTCGATGGTTGCGGCACCAGACTCTGCGTCGAGGAGCCGCTGTTCAACCACGCGTTCACCCATGGTGACGACCATGAGCTGACGATGACCGCGTGCCATCCGTTTCGGAACGTCCGATGTGATGGCGAGGCGCCGGACCCGACCGCGCGCCGGCGGAATCGCGAACGACCATTGCACCCGCGCGGCGCCGTCGTCAATCGACGACGTCGTCTATCGATGGCTGAACGGCTTCTCCGTCGATGGACAGGTGAATCGCGTCGCGCGCCATCTCGCTCAGTGTTTGACGCACGTCGCCCCGGCCGGGCGCCAGCGAGGCGACGTCCGCGGCCGCGATCGACAACGACATCGTAACGGCGCTGTCGTCGACACGGAGGTCCAGAGTGCTCAGGCCGGGATCGTGTGCCCGGAGCACGGCGCTCGCCAGGAAGAGGCAGGCGAGCGTATTGAGGAGAAGCGGACCCGGCCGGCGCCGGGTCCGCTGGGGGTATGGCATACGACTCGCGGTTAGTGAGTGTGCGTGCGACCGTTCAGCGGCGTGGCCGCGTACGGGAACACCTTGTTGTAGGCGATGTCGTTGCGGTCCACGTTGTCGCCTGCGGGACCGCGGATGATCGGCGGGCTCACCCGGAGATCGCTGATCAAGGCCGTCACCGCAATGTCGACCACGTCGTCGCCGAATCGACGGCCGTTGGGCCATCCTCCCGGCACGGTACCGCCGCCAAAGCCGGGCTGCACCGAGCTGACGAGCGTGTCGTTGCCGAAAATCCCGAGACGCGAGAAGCCGGCGTCGTCTGGATTGGTGGGGTGGGTGGCGCCGCCCCCGGCGAGCCGCGCCGGCCCGGTCGAGAGGTCCACTTTGATCACATCGGGGATGAAGATGCCCGCGATGTCGGTGCGGTTCGTCGTCGGCGCCACGTCCGATCCCAGGACGAGCGCGTTGATGAGCGCAGCCAGCTCCGGCGTCACTGCGTACTTGCGGAACAGGCGGGCGTCCACCTCGGGCGAGGTGCGGCTGTAGAGGTCCTTGTCCTTGATTGCGACCAGGCCCTCATTGAAGAGCGGGTTGCCCTGGCGCGCAACCTGGATGAAACTGCCGAGCCCCGCATCGTCGCCCTGGCCGAGAATCGTGACCCGACGCCGGCTGGTCGTCGCGTAGACGCCGACGATCTGCTGATCGCCGCCGATCTCGTCGACGGGGATGTTGAGCACCATGGTGTGGACGTTGAAGCCACCCTGCGAATCCACCGCCGTACCGGCCGCCCGCAGCTTGAGCAGATCGAAGATCGCTTGTATGTCGCCATAGAACCCGTCGTCCCGCTGCCCGGCAAAGGCCAGGTAGCCGTTGTCGAGCTCGGCGATCGATTGCGACGTAAACACATCCAGGTCACCGTCGTTCGCCACGCCGTCCCTGGCGGGTTGCTCGCCGTCGTTGTTGCGGTTGTACTTCGGCGTGGCATTGCCCTGGTTGTTGGGCGGAACGATACCGCGTCCGAGCCGTGTCGAGTTCGCCGGCGTGCTCGTCGACCTTGTCTACCGTGTACCGCTGGATCAGATTCTGGGAGGCGTCGCCGACGCTGCCGATCACGCCGAGGTACGACTGCAGAATGGTGTTGCGGTTCCTGTACGTCGTGTCGAACTTGAATCGATAGGAGTAGGTGGTGCGGCCCTTCGCGACGTCCCCTCCGGTAGCGACGTGAATCTCGTACAGGACGTCGTCATCGAAGTTGTATTTGTTGGGGCCGATGCCCGGCTCTTCGTGTGGGTACACCGCCAGGGCGGTGCTGAGGTATTTGCGGCCGAATCTCTGAGAGACGAACGCGTAGACGTCCGTCGTATTCGCCGCATCGTCCAGGGTGATGAGCGGTGCATCCATGTGACTGGACGCACGAGCGGACGCCGGCAGCAGCAGGAGTCCCGCTGCTGCCATCAGCTGCAGCATGCATTGGAGCTTTCTCATTTCAATGACCTCATGCTTGGGGTAGTGACACGATTCCCTTCCTGAGCACCCCGAGCTCGGATGGAAGGAGGGTGAAGCGGAGCGCGTGCGCCTTGCGCGCCCAGCGGGCGGCGTCTGCGGGCCGGCCGTCGGCGGCGGCGATGACCGACGCGTGAACGAACAGGCGGCCGTCTTCGGTCCCTTCGGCGAGCGCCCGGTCCATGAGCGTCGACGCCTCGCGCACCTGCCCGGTCGAGGCCAGTGCCCACGCCAGCGCGTCGAGGGTGAAGACATCGCCGCGATTTGCGATTTCACGCCTGGCCAGTTCGACGGCCTTTGCACCATCCGCGCGGCGGGTCGCGAGGTAGAGCGCCAGCGTGCGCGGGTCGCCGGACACGCCGGCGCGGACCAGCTGCTGCTCGATGGCGGCGGCTTCGTCATGCCGGTCAACCAGGCGGAGAGCGTCAGCCAGCGTCCATTGGTATTCGGGCAGCGGGTTGAGGCTCGCGGCATGCATCAGCGTCGCGGCCGCCTCCACGTTTTTGTTCCTGGCGAGTTGAATGCGCCCTCTGGCGAGCAGCGCCGCGGCGTAGTCGGGCACGTACTGCAGCGACGCGTCGGCCATGCGCTCCGCGTCGGCGAGGTGACCCCGCTGCAGCTCGTACGCGGCGAGCCGCGCGTAGGCCCAGGCGACGGATTCGCGATCACGCGGGCTGGCCGCCTTGACTGCGGCGCGCATCATCTCGATCGCGCCTCCAAGGTCGCCCTTGAGCCAGCGGAGGTGCGCGGCGCGGGTGTAGGACTGGTAGAAGGGTTTAAGGTCGATCATCTTCTGATAGGCGTCCGCTGCCTCCGCCACGCGCCCCTGCTCCATCAGCACGTCCCCGAGGAGGCCGAAATCGAGCACGAATTCACGTGACGCCACCAGCCGCCGGGCAATTGCCTCGGCCTCGCCGAAGCGGTGCATCTGGTGCAGCACGTGTCCGCGGAGCAGCAACGCGGCCGCCTCCTTCGGTGCGAGCGACTCGAGGCACGCGGCCGTCTGCTCCGCAACCTTGTAGTAGCCCGGGTCGTTCGTCAGGCGAGCGCGGGAAACGAAGCGGTATCCGAGTTGTTCGGCCGCCCGCACTGCCGAGCGATGCTCGCGCAGGTCCTGCTGCAGCTTCGCGATATCGCCGTCACCGCCGGGGTCGGCGGCAATCGCAACGAGACAGGCGCGCTCGAGGCTCTTGGCATCTGTTTGAGGGGTAGTTCGACTGCAGGATGCGGCCAGCGGCAGGACCAGGGCGATTGCGATCAAGGATGAGTTCAATTTCATGTGCACCTCCAGAGCCACATGTCCCACTACGGGCCGGAGGCGCGGTTGGATGTCCGGCGATACGGCAATCCAAACCGGCTCTCGTTTCGTAGAGAGCGTGGAGGTCGCATCACGTGCTGATCAACCGTGCTGCCCTGGCGTTGCTGTTCGTGACGCAGGTCTCTCAATTGGCGGCGGCCCAGTCGGTGACCGGCCGGGTGCGCGATGACTCGGGCGCTGTCCTTCCTGGCGTTTCGGTGCAGCTGCGAACAGGGAATTCGCAGGAGGTCGCAGCGACGGTTACCGATGCCCTGGGCCGCTACGAGGTGCGGACCCACGAGCCTGGACCGCACGACCTCCGTTTTTCGCTCATCAACTTCAGCCAGGTCATTCGTGCGGTGACGCTCGAGGCCGGTGAGGCGGCGACGATGGATGTCGTGCTTCCGCTGGCGTTGACCGCCGAAGTGACGGTGACCGGGCGTCGCCGTTTCCGAAATGTCGAGGAGGTGGAAAGTCCTTCCGAGGGCCTCTTCGGAATTGCCGGCTCGGCGTCGGAGGGCGCGGTCTCAGCCCGCGAGTTCGAGAGCCGTCCGTTGTCGCGGCCCGGCGAAGTGCTCGAAACCGTGCCCGGTCTCGTGATCAGTCAGCACAGCGGTGAGGGCAAGGCGAATCAGGTACTACCTGCGTGGATTCAACCTGGATCACGGGACCGACTTTGCCGTGAGCGTCGCGGGGATCCCGGTCAACATGCCGACGCACGCCCACGGTCAAGGATGGTCCGACGTCAATTTCCTGATCCCCGAGCTGATCGGCGGCGTGCAGTTCAGGAAAGGTCCCTACTACGCCGACGAAGGAGATTTTTCAACCGCAGGTGCAGCCAGCATCAACTACGTGAACGCCCTGGAGCGGCCGCTATTGCGCCTCACCGGCGGAAATCGGTTCAGACGGATGCTTGCCGCCGCGTCGCCCCGGCTGGCGTCGGGGCGTCTCCTGTTTGCCGTCGAGACGGGGAGCGCTGACGGCCCGTGGGAAAACCCGGAGGACTACAGCCGGCTCAATGGCGTCCTGCGCTACAGCCGCGGGAGTAATGGCCAGGGGCTCGCGGTCACGTTCATGGGATACGACGCGAAATGGACGGCGACCGATCAGGTTCCGGCACGTGCGGTGGGCAGCGGCATCGTCTCCAGGTTCGGTACCCTCGATGCGTCCGACGGCGGGACGACACACCGCTACACGCTCTCCGCCGAGATCGGGCGATCCGGCACGGCGAGCGCGACGAAGATGCTCGGCTTTGCGATGGACTACGGGCTGGATCTGTTCTCGAACTTCACATACCTGCTGAACGATCCTGTGAACGGCGACCAGTTCGAGCAGGTCGATCGCCGCCGTGTCATGGGCGTTCGCGCCAGCGATCAACGCCGCGTCCGCTTCCTTGGTCGAGTGCTCGAACACAGCATCGGTCTGCAGGTACGACACGACAGGATCGGAACGCTCGGACTGTACGCCACCCGGCAGCGGAGGCGCCTCTCAGTCACGCGAGAGGATCGAGTCAATCAGACTTCCGCCGGCGTCTACTCCAAGAGCGAACTCGAGCTCACACAGCGACTCAGGGTCGCGGCCGGCCTTCGAGCTGATCTGTACCACTTCGATGTTCGAAGCCACGTGCCGGAGAACGCTGGCACGGCATCAGCCGGCCTCCTGAGCCCCAAGCTCGGTGTCGTTTTTGCGGCTTCGCCGAAGGTCGAGCTGTACGGCAACTTCGGACACGGATATCACAGCAATGATGCGCGAGGCACGACGATCAGCATCGATCCCGGCACCGGAGACCCGGTGGAGCGAGCGACGCCGGTGGTCCGCACACGCGGCGGGGAATTCGGGCTGCGATCGATGCTTCTCCCGAAGCTGCACATGACGACGGCTGTGTGGGGTTTGATTCTGGATTCGGAGCTGCTGTTTGTCGGCGATGCGGGCTCCACGAAGGCTGGACGGCCAAGCCGGCGGTTTGGCCTGGAACTGGCCACCGACTACAGCCCACGCGAATGGCTCACGCTGGACGCGGACGTGTCGTGGTCGGCGGCTCGCTTCACCGACGGCAATCCCGCCGGATCGCAGATTCCCGGCGCCGTCCGATGGGTGGCGTCTACGGGCGTCTCCATCCACGAGTTGTGGCGCACGTCTGCCGGGTTGCGCGTGCGCTACCTCGGTTCGCGCCCGCTTGTCGAAGATGCGAGTGTGCAGGCGAAGCGCTCGCTGCTGGTCAACGCGGAGGCCGGCTACCGGATGTGGCCTCGGGCTCGTCTGGTCGTCGATCTCCTAAACCTGTTCGACGCTCAGGCCAGCGACATCGACTACTACTATCAGTCACGGCTGGCGGCAGAGCCCGCAGGCGGAGTCAACGACGTCCACACACATCCTGTCATGCCGCGGACGGCGCGGCTCAGCCTGCGTTTCGACTTCTGAGCCTGCATCCAGGCGTCAGAATCCTACTGGCCCGAAATTTCCCTGCCGTCGGTGTGGTTCTGCCAGACATCTTTCAGGTGATAACCGTCTTCACCGCGCGAAAAGATCAGCGCCGGCTTGTTGCCTGCCGGGTCCTGACCGGTCGCCTCGACCGAGGCACTGATCACGCTGAGTTTGTTGCCGTGCTCTCCTCTGATCACCAGGATCGACGGGTCGGCGCCGAGCTGCTCGACGCGGTACTGTCCGGCCGGAAAGACCTGGTTGTGCACGGTGAACGGGAATGGCACCCGGGCGTCCACCAGGGTCGCCGCTCGGGCCGAACCGCCAGCCAGCAGGAACACAAACCCGAGAAGCAATGAAGATTTGACGATTGTTCGCATGTCGCTCTCCTTCTCTACAGATATTGGACGCCCCGTTGCCGCACCGGGGCGTGACCGGCACATGAATTCCGTGTCAGCGGGGTTTCGCCCTCTCGCAATCCTTGACGCCTGCGGCTCGCGGGCACGACGATGGGCCGGTGCGCGTCCTGATCGTGGAAGACGACCGGAGCATCGCGGACTTCGTGTCGTCTGGTCTCCGGCGGGAAGGGTTTGCGGTAGACGTTGCCGAGAACGGCGTTGACGGCCTGGACCTCGCCCAGAGCCAGCCGTACGATGCCGCCGTCGTGGACGTCATGCTGCCGCGGCTCGACGGCCTGAGCCTGGTGACGGCGCTGCGGCGGGCGGGCGTCAAGACCCCGGTGCTGTTTCTGAGCGCGCGCCATTCGGTTGACGATCGCGTCAAGGGCCTGCAGACCGGCGGCGACGACTATCTCACCAAGCCCTTCGCATTTCCCGAGTTGCTCGCGCGCGTCCAGGCGCTCACGCGCCGCGGACAGCTGGCACAGGAACCAACCGAGCTGACCTTCGCCGATCTGCGCCTCGATCGCCTGACCCGACGCGTCGAACGGGACGGCACGGCGATCGAGCTGCGCCCTCGTGAGTTTGCGCTGCTCGAGTTCCTCATGCGCCACGCAGGCCAGGTCGTTTCGAAGACGATGATCGTGTCCCACGTGTGGGACTACAGCTTCGACACGGGCACGAATGCCGTGGACGTGCTCGTCTATCGCCTCCGCGACAAGATCGACAAAGGCTTCGCCTCCAGGCTGCTGCACACGGTGCGCGGCGTCGGGTATGTCCTCAAGCAGGAATAAGGCGGCGGCGGCCCCGGCATTCGCGCGCCGGCTCGGGCTGTGGTACGCGGGCCTCTTCATTGTCAGCGCCGTCACGCTGGCCATCGCGACCTACGTGCTGCTGGCGCGGGCGCTCGCCGCGCAGGACCACCAGGAGCTCGAGGCGATGCTGGCGCGGTACGCCGTGGAATACGAGCGCACCGGACTGCCCGGGCTGCAGGAGCTGATCCAGGTGGACGCGGGGCAGGGCCGCCACGAGCGCCTGCTCGTGCGCGTCGTCAACGATCGGACCGAGGTCGTCTACTTTGCCGAGCCCCCCGGGTGGGGCGGGTTCGATCTGTCGCTGCTCGACGCGCCCCCGCAGAACACGTCCGGGTTCACGACGATCGGCCGGCTGCCCGGCGGCGCCGTGTTGGAAGTGGGCACGGTGACGCTTCCAGACGGCGTCCACGTCCAGGTGGGGCGCAGCTCCGACCTCCGCGATCAGCTGCTGGACCGTTTTCGCGCGCGCGGACTCGAGGTCCTCGGCCTGATCATCGTTGCCGCCGTGGCCGGCGGCTACCTCCTGACGCGGGCCGGTCTCGCGCCGCTTCGAGGGCTGGAGACGACGGTCCGATCGATTCTGCAGACCGGCGAGTTCTCCGCGCGCGTGCCGGTCACGCATTCGAGCGATCCGCTCGACGAACTGGGCGCCCGCGTGAACGAGATGCTCGAGCGGATCGAGGCGCTCGTCGGCGGCATGCGCGGTGCGCTCGACAATGTCGCGCACGATCTGCGAACCCCGCTGACGCGCTTTCGCAACACCGCCGAGGCCGCGCTGGTGGCCGGCGACGCCGTGGCGGCGCGCGACGCGCTGGCCCATGCGCTCGAGGAGGCGGCCCGGGTCAACGCCACGCTGACCGCGCTCATGGACATCTCCGAGGCCGAGACGGGAACGATGGCGCTCGTACGCGAACCGGTTTCCGTTCGGACAGTCGTCGAGGAGGCGATTGCTCTGTACGCCGACGAGGCCGAGGACAAGGGGATTGTGCTGCGATCCGCCGTTCCCGAGGGTCTCCGCGTGATCGGCGACCACACCCGGCTCCGCCAGGTCCTGGCCAACCTGGTGGAAAACGCCGTGAAGTACACCGATCGCGGCGGACGCATCGAGATCGACGCTCGCCCGGAGGGGAAGTTCGTCACGTTGACCGTGGCCGACACCGGGATCGGCATCGCGCCGGAACACCTGCCTCACGTCTGGGATCGGTTGTACCGGGCTGACGCCAGCCGGACGACCCGCGGGCTCGGCCTCGGGTTGTCGCTGGTGAAGGCGGTGGTGGAAGCGCACGGCGGGCACGTCCAGGTGTCCGCCGTGCCGCGCGAGGGGAGCGTCTTCGCCGTGAGTCTTCCGATCGGCACTCCTACCGCTTAGCGGTGGCGTTGGCCGCGCTCACGGGCGCATTGCCCTGCACTTCGATCCGGTCCGCCACCTTGGTGGCGCCGTCCAGTGTGTACCGGATCTTGACGCGGCGGCCGACGTCGCCGGTCAGGTCGCTGGCCTGCAGCGTCTTGGTCCCCCCGCATCGGGCGCGCGTCGGCGCCGAGGGTGAATGTCATTTCGTGCGTGCCCTGCTTGAGGACACTGACTTCGCGGCCGCGTCAAATTTTTCGAGACTGCCAAGGTTCAGGCCGGCGTTTCCTGTCACATCTGTCATCTTCGGGACACGGTGCCGCAAGCCAGTCTGCCGTTCAATGGAAGGTGGGCGCAGCCCTCCCGGCAGCGCATGAGATGAGGGAACTTTCATGACTCACAGTGCACGCGATCGTTTTCGACCGTTTTCTACAGGGGCCGCCACCGCGAGCCTCGCGGCCCTGGCCATCGCCGCCGGATTCGCCGGTGGGCGGGCGACGGTCTCGGCCTCCGCTCCGCTGCCGCCGGTTGTCGCACAGGTAGCAGCGGCTGCCCCTTCTGCCGCCCTGGCCTCGTACAGCGGTGTCGTCGAGCGGGTCGCTCCGGCCGTCGTGACCGTTCGCGTGGAGAAACAGGCCGAGGCCTCCCGCACGGCTATCCCTGATGAGCTCCGCGAATTCTTCGGTCCCGAGTTCAGGGTCGATCCGCGCGGCCGCCGCCAGGGCGGCCTGGGGTCGGGTGTAATCGTCGGTGCGGATGGGCACATCCTCACGAATCACCACGTCATCGACGGCGCCGATCGCATTCGCGTCGACTTCGCCGACGGCCGGTCGTTCTCCGCGAAACTCGTCGGCAGCGACGCTGCCAGCGACCTCGCGGTTATCAAGGTCGACGCGCGCGGCCTGCCGACCCTCCCGTTCGGCGACTCCGACCGCATGAAGGTCGGCGACGTCGTCCTCGCGTTCGGCAATCCCCTCGGCGTCGGCCAGACGGTCACGATGGGTATCGTGAGCGCCAAGGGGCGCGCCACGGGGCTGGGCGACGGGAGCTACGAAGACTTTCTGCAGACCGATGCACCGATCAATCAGGGCAACTCTGGCGGTGCGCTCGTCAACCTGCAGGGTGAGCTCGTCGGGATCAACGCGCAGATCCTGTCGCCGTCGGGCGGGAACATCGGGCTCGGGTTCGCAATCCCGTCGGGGATGGCCCGCGCCGTCGCTGATCAGTTGACCCGCGACGGCGTCGTCCATCGTTCGAAGCTGGGCGTGAACGTCCAGTCGCTGACACCGGATCTGGCCGAGAGCCTCGGATTGCCCGACGCCCACGGCGCGCTGGTGAGCGGCGTCGAGCCCGGGAGTCCCGCCGAACACGCCGGCCTGAAGCAGGGCGACGTCATCGTCTCGCTCAACGAACGGCAGGTCATCGATGCCAACGCCCTCCGGAATCAGATAGCGAGCACGCGTCCGGAGTCGTCCGTGTCGATCGGCTTCCTGCGCAACGGCAAGAGCGAGTCGCGCTCGGTTCGCCTCGTGGAGCGGGAGCGCGAAAAGCAGGCCTCGTCCGCGCCGGTCGAAGACGACGGCGAGACGGCGAGCTTCGGGATGTCGGTGACTCCGCTGACGCCGCGGGTCGCCGAGCAGCTCGAGCTCCCGCGCACCGAGAAGGGCCTGGTCGTCACCGACCTCGATCCAGCGGGTGCCGCTGCATCCGCTGGTATCCAGCAAGGCGATGTCATTACGCGGGTCAACGACCGGGCCGTCGCTGACGTGCCGGCGTTGCGCGAGGCAATGGCGACGCATGCCGACAAGCCCGTGCTGGTGCTGGTGAATCGTCGCGGGGCGAGCCTGTTCGTCGCAGTGCCCCGCGAGCAGTCGTAGCTGCTACGTCCTTCGAAGCGCGCACCGCGCCGGGGGTCACAAGATGCCGCGGATGCTCCGTCTCATGGTGCTCGTCTGCTGCGCGGCCGTTCCCACCGCAGCACAGTCGACCCAGGCGTTGAGCATCCGCGGCCACCAGCAATTGCTGCGGATCTACGGCGCGCGCGGTGGCCGGCCGGTCATCGTCTCGAGCGGCGACGGTGGGTGGATTCACCTCGGCCCGCACGTGGCCGAGCTCCTGGCGGCGAAGGGGTACTTCGTTGTCGGGTTCGACGCGAAGGCCTACCTGGAAAGCTTCACTTCAGCAACCACAACCGTCCGCCCTGAAGACGTACCGGGGGATTACAAGGTCCTCGCCGATTTCGCGGCGGCCGGCAGCCGCCTGCGTCCGATCCTGATCGGTGTGTCGGAAGGCGCCGGCCTCTCCGTGCTCGCGGCGACCCGTCCTGCGACGCGGTCGGCGATCGCCGGCGTCGTCGGCCTTGGTTTGCCCGACATCAACGAGCTGGGCTGGCGCTGGAAGGACGCGCTCATCTACGTCACGCACGGAATCCCGAACGAGCCAACATTCAGCACCGCGACGCTCGTGAACCAGGTCGCGCCGGTTCCGCTTGCTGCGATCCATTCCTCGCGGGACGAGTTCGTGCCGCTGTCCGAGATCCAGCGGGTGCTTTCATCTGCGCGCGAGCCCAAGAAACTGTGGATTGTGAATGCCGATGACCATCGCTTCAGCGGCAACCTCGCCGAGTTCGACCAGCGCCTTCTCGAGACTCTTGCCTGGATCAACGGGCAGGCCGCGGCCCGCTCGTGACACGGAGGCGCCATCGATGCGTCAGCGCATTTTCCGGGCGCTGCCGGTCGTGGCGGGCCTCGCGCTGTTTCTCATCGCGCTCGAGGTGCTGCGCGTAGAACTGCGGGCGGTCAGCTGGCCCGACCTCATTGCCGACATCCTGGCGACGCCGGCAACGCGCCTGGCCACGGCGGTGGGGTTGACCGCGCTCAACTACGTCGTTCTCACAGGGTACGACCTGCTGGCGTTCCAGTACATCGGCAAAGCTGTGCCCAGGAGGCGCATCGTCGGCGCGTCGCTCCTCACCTACGCGATTTCCAACAGCGTCGGATTCGCGATGTTCTCGGGTGCGTCGGTGCGGTATCGCTTCTACACCCGGTGGGGCGTCACGGCGGAGGAGCTGTCGCGCATCGTCTTCAGCTGTTCTGTGACGTTCTGGCTGGGCCTGTTCGCGCTCGGGGGATTGAGCTTCGTGCTGAGTCCGCTGCCGGGCACGCACGATTTGCCGGGTCACGAGGCGATCGCCATCGGCGGGTGGGGACTGATGTTCGCCGTGCTCGCGTTCATGGTTGCAACCGTCGTGCGGCGCGAGCCGATCCGCGCGTATCGCCTGGCGCTGCCGCTGCCGGGTCCAGCGCTTGCGGGTCGGCAGCTGCTGGTATCGGCAATTGACTGGATGCTGGCGGGGAGCGTCCTGTACGCGCTGTTGCCAGCAACCGATCTGCCGTTCCTCACGTTCCTGGGCTCCTTTCTCGTCGCCATTCTCCTCGGCATGGTGAGCCACGTTCCTGGCGGCATCGGTGTGTTCGAAGGGCTCATGGTGCTGCTGCTCAAGCCGTTCATGTCCTCGGGCCAGCTGTTGCCCGCGCTCGTGGTGTACCGGGCGGTGTACTACCTGCTGCCATTCATCACCGCGCTCGGCGTCCTCGTGCTCGACGAGGCTTACCAGCGGCGCGCGCACCTGGCTCGCGCCAGCGCATGGATCGGATCGATCACCGAAGAGATCACACCGCGGGTACTGGCCGCGGTGTCGTTCCTCTCCGGCAGCATCCTGCTGTGGTCCGGTGCGACGCCCGCGGCGCCGGGGCGCCTCGACATGGTCGACCGCGTGCTGCCTCTTGGCGTCGTCGAAGGGTCCCATTTCATCGGCAGCGTCGCCGGCGCGGGTCTCCTGGTGCTGTCGCAAGGTCTCGCGCGCCGGCTCGATGCTGCTTATCAACTATCGTCGGTCCTCATCGTCGTCGGGATGGCCGCGTCACTCCTCAAAGGTTTCGACTACGAGGAGGCAGTGCTGCTGCTGCTCGTGCTCGCGGCCCTGCATCGGGCACGGCCGGCGTTCGACCGGCGCGCCGCGTTCTTCGACGGCCGGTTTTCGCGATCGTGGCTTGCGGCGGTGGCGGGCGCGCTGGCCGCCTCGGTCTGGCTCGGGCTGTTTGCGTTCAAGCACGTGGACTATGCCAACGAGCTGTGGTGGCAGTTCGAGCTGCACGGGGACGCGTCGCGATTTCTCCGCGCGACGGTCGGGGCCGCGCTGCTGGTGATGATGGTTGGGGCGAGCCGCCTGCTGCGGCCGGCGCCGCACGAGGTCGTCACACCAACTGAGGACGATCTTGACGCCGTGCGTCGCGCCATCGCTCGGCAGACAGCGACGTCACCGAACCTGGTCTACCTTCGCGACAAGGCGCTGTTGTTCAACGAGGATCGGACCGGGTTCGTCATGTACGGCGTGCAGGGCCGCACGTGGGTAGCGCTGGGCGATCCGGTAGGCCCTGAGGCCTGCGTTCCGGGCTTGATCCGCGCGTTCCTCGAACGCTGCGACGACTTCGGCGGGGTGCCGGTCTTCTACGAGATCGGGCCCGCGCACCTTCACTGCTACGTGGACTACGGGCTTACCTTCGTCAAGCTCGGCGAGGATGCGAAGGTCAACCTCACGGCGTTCGCGATGGAGGGCGGCGGCGCTGCCCGGTACAGGCAGTCGATTCGAAGACTCGAGAAGGACGGCGGGACGTTTCGAGTGGTGCCGGCCGCGGACGTTCGGGCACTCATGCCGCAGCTCAGAGCCGTCTCCGACGACTGGCTGCGGCTCAAAGCTGGAGCCGAGAAGGGCTTCTCGCTCGGCTTCTTCGATGAAGAGTACCTCCAGCGGTTCCCGGTCGCGGTGATCGAGCGAGATGGCCGTGTCCAGGCATTCAGCAACCTGTGGCTGGGGCCTCGCTCGGTGGAACTGTCGCTCGACCTGATGCGGTACTCCGGCGAGGCGCCGAAAGGCGTGATGGAGGCGCTGCTGGTCCACGTGATCGCCTGGGGCAAGGCTGAGGGTTATCAACGGTTTGCCCTCGGGATGGCGCCGCTGTCGGGGTTCGAGGCGTCTCCGCTGGCGCCGTTGTGGAATCGCCTCGGCGCGTTTCTCTACGAGCACGGCGAGGCGGTCTACAATTTCCATGGGCTTCGCGCCTTCAAGGAGAAGTTCAATCCCACGTGGGAACCGAGATACCTCGCCTACCCCGGCGGCCTGCGGCTGCCGTTCATTCTGGCGGATATGTCAGCGCTGATCGCAGGAGGTTATCGTCGGATCCTGGTGAAGTGAGGAACGGACGCGGCATATACTTGCCACCCTTGGAGGATCCGATGACGAAGAGACATGTCATTTTCGTCGGCCTCGCCCTATTCCTCGCGACAACCGTTTTCGTACTTTCGGCAGCCGGCAGCGCTCAGAACGTCGACAACGCGGCCACTACCCGCCCAGATCCCACAAGGGAACAGCTCGGACGTCTGCTCTTCTGGGATCCAATTCTTTCGGGCAACAAGGACACGGCCTGTGCGACCTGTCACCATCCTGATTTCGCCTACGCGGATGGCCGTGATCTCTCGAGGGGCACCGGCGCCATCGGCCTCGGACCGGCGCGCACCGACGTCTCGAAGGGCCAGGTCCCGGTGGTGAAGCGCAACTCACCGACGATTCTCAACGTCGCCTTCAACGGCGTCGACGACAATCGGGGGCGGAGGCGGGGATTCGGCGGATCGGCACAGTCGGTCGATCCGGCGCGGGCGCCGATGTTCTGGGACAGCCGGGTTCGGAGCCTCGAGACGCAGGCGCTCGAGCCGATCAAAGCGCTCGAAGAAATGAGGGGCCACGTCTATCCGGAGGCTGCCGCGGTGGACACCGTCGTTGCCCGGATCAGGAAGGTCCCGGAGTACGTTGCGCTGTTTGAGGACGCCTTTGGTTCGGGCACGGCGGTTGATGGGCCTCGGATCGGAGACGCGATCGCCGCCTTTGAACGCTCGCTCGTTGCCATGAACAGCCCGTTCGATCGTTTTCGCGCGGGGGAGTTCGACGCCCTGACAGCACAGCAGCGCCGCGGGCTCGAGACATTCAACGAAGTCGGGTGCGACCGCTGCCATGACGGCGTCATGTTCTCGGACTTCGACCACCACGCCGAAGGCGTCCGCGAGCATCCGCTCCTCACGCAGCCGGATACCGGAGCGGGCCGGTTCAGGTTCCGCACGCCGTCGCTGCGCAATGTAGCGCTGACCGCACCCTACATGCACAACGGCATGCTTCCGACCCTGAGAGACGTGCTGCGCTTTTACAATGACGGCCGCTCGGAGAATCCCAATGTCTCCAACGCGCGAGATCGGGACCGGGATGGAGACAGGAATCGCGGAAGAGACGACGGCATTGCGCGCGTCTCTGGTCAGTTCCGGCGGATTGACAATATGAATGAGGGCGAAATGGAGGACATCGTCGCGTTTCTCAACGCGCTGACGGATGCCAATTTCGACCGGACCATCCCGGCCCGCGTGCCCAGCGGCCTGCCACCGGGAGGTCTCCTCCGCTGAGGCGCGCTCCCGGCGACACATCGATTACCGCGTAAGCGTCGTGGGAAGAGCGGGCGTGTGTTTCGGCAGTACGCGCGCACGCGTGGCCTGTTCGAAATCGTAGGCGTAGCCAAGAAGTTTGGGCTCGCTGAACGCTCGGCCGAGAAACGAGATCGTCACCGGCAAGCCGTCCTTCGTCAGTCCCGCGGGAACGATGATGTCGGGGAAGCCGGTCTCGTCCGCGAAGAGCGACGCAGATTCGCCACCGACGACCGGACCGGTCGGCGCAGCCGCGGGCGGTGTCGGCGGTGTGAGAAGGCCGGCCGGCCGGTTTGCCGAAGGGTAAACCAGGGCGTCCAGCCGGTACTTCTCGAAGATGGCTTCGACGCCGGCGGTAACAGCCTGGTAGCCCTCGTTCTTCGCGGCCAGGTACACCGGATCGTCCAGTGCCAGCGCCACCGCGTTGGTGTACTTCAGTCCCACGAGTTTTTCGGGACTCCGGTACGCCGTCTTTGGATCCTCGGCTTTCGCGATCAGCTCCTCGAGTGTTCTGGGATAGCCCGGCTTGAGCGTCTGCAGATACTCGGCAATCAGCGCTTTGAACTCCGAATTCCGGACCAGCGTAAAGACCGGCTGCTTCATCTGCAGCAGGTGGTCGGGAAAATTGACCGGGTCGACAATCTCCGCTCCCAGTTGCCTCAGCGTGACGATAGCTTCCTCGGTGATGCGAATGGTTTCCAGGATCCGGTCCGGCGAAGTCGCGGGCGATGCCGATGCGGGCGCCTTTCAACGAACCGGTCTTGAGAAACTGGGTGTAGTCCGCCGGAACCCTCCCGGCGCTCCGCCTCGTGGACGCATCGGCCGGATCGATACCGGTCAGCACATTCAACACGACCGCAATGTCGTACACACTGCGGGCAATCGGTCCGACGGTATCGTAGTTCGCCAGGGGCAGCAGGCCCGTGCGGCTGACGAGACCGCGCGTCGTCTTGAGCCCCACCACGCCGTTCGCGGCGGCCGGGCCACGGATCGAGCCGGCGGTATCGGTGCCAAGACCGAACTGCGCGAACACGGCGGCGATGGCCGCGCCGGTTCCGCCGCTCGACGCGCCGGGACCGCGCCCCGGATCGTGCGGGTTGCGGGTCTGGCCGCCGAGCGAACTGAAACCCTCGGTGATCTGGCCCGCCTTGAGGACGGCGGGATCTTTGGAACCGATCACGCTTCCGCCGCCCGAGGCGAACTCGCTCAGGTTGGCCTTGCCGAGCACGATCGCGCCGGCGTCGCGAAGTTTCCTGACGACGAAGGCGTCGGCCGGTGGAACCGAGCCTTCGAGCAGCTGCGAGCCGCCGGTGGTGGGCAGGTCGGAGGTGTCGAAGTTGTCCTTCAGGACGATTGGAATGCCGTGCAGCGGGCCGCGAACCTTGCCGGCGTTGCGCTCGGCGTCCAGGGCGCGAGCCTCGCTGAGAGCTTTCGGGTTGAGCGTTATGACCGCGTTGATGTTCGGGCCTCGTTTGTCATAGGCGGCAATCCGGGCGAGATACATTTCCGTGAGTGTCTCCGCCGTGAGCGCGCCGTTGTTGAACGCGACGTTGAGGTCCGCGATCGTCGCATTCGCCAGGTTCACCTGCATACGCGACTGCCCCTGGACGACGCCACCGATCAAGACAGCGGTCAACGCCAGAGCAACCCGCTTCATACGTCCTCCCTCACCAGTTCCGGGCTCATTGATTTGCGGATTCTACTGTGGCTTTGCCAAAACGAACCCCCCTCGAGCCCCTCGATTGCTGCGCTCCTCCCCATGAACACCTTTCGCGCTTCTGATCGGGGAAAGACCTTTCTTCTGTCAGTCACCGACTAATCAGGTTCTTGCTGGTACGGCATCTCGCGGCGCATCGCCTATGCGTCTGCGTCCCAAAGAGATAGCGGCGTCGTCCGAAACGTTCCCCACGGGCCCTCATCTTGCCAACACATCCAGAAGATTCGGGGACTTACAGATCTGCCAGGTTTGCGCTGACAGCTTCTGGCTGCGGCGGTGCACGGAGGGAATGTTGATGTCGAAGTTGAAGCTGTGGGTCGCGGGCGTGGTCACGATCGTTCCCCTGGTCGCCGGGACCCACCTGCTCGAGGCGGAACCAGAGCAGCCGGTCGGCACGTGGGCGCCGATGGGCGCGGTAGCGGATTCGCGGCTCGGCGCCGCCACGGTGACGCTTTCAGACGGACGATCGTTGATGACGGGCGGTGTCGCAGCCGATGGCTCACCGACCGCCTCGGTGGTCATTTACGATCCGCTCGAGAACTCAATCACCGCAACCGGCAGCCTAACCGTTGCGCGCGTTGGCCACACCGCCACATTGCTGGCCGATGGCCGTGTGCTCGTCACTGGCGGCACGGTCGGCGCGGAAGTCAGCTCTGACGTCGAGTTGTTCGACCCCTCGACCGGTGCGTCGACGATCGTCGCGTCCCTGTCGCAGCCGCGAGCCGGTCATGCCGCGGCACGATTGCCAGACGACAGCGTAGTAATCGTTGGCGGTTCAACCATCGACAGCGCCGTATTGGGGTCTATCGAAATCGTCGACCCTTCCAGCGGTCTGGTCACGCCGCTCGACGTCAGCTTGCACCATCGCCGCAGTGGTGCGTCGGCGACGACGCTTCTGGACGGGCGAGTGCTTGTCGCAGGTGGGATGGACGGAACCCAGGATTTGTCCTCGGCCGAGATTTTCGATCCGTACTTCGGCACATTTACACTCGTCGACTCGTACATGAGTGTGGCGCGGAGCGGTCACTCGGCGGTTCTGCTTCCGCATAACAACAGCGTTCTCATCGCGGGAGGCACCACAGCGGGCCAGGTGTCGAATGCCGCTGACCTCTTTCTGCCGGCGGAATTTCCCGATCCATTTTCGTGGGGAATCGGGCGTTTTGTGGAAACCGGCGCATTGACGATCCCGCGGACAACGCACATCACCGGCCCCGCTGGCGATGCCGGTTATGCCTTCGTGTCTGGTGGTGGGCCGGGGGATGGCGAAGCGTATCGCTATGCCACGATCGCCACCAACAAGGACGACTATCGGCCGGGCGAACGGGCGATCATCACTGGTACCGGATGGGTGCCGGGTGAGAGCGTCACTCTCGTGTTCCAGGAGGATCCCGCGGTTCACGACGACTACGTACTGATCGTTCAGGCAGATGGTGCCGGAAATCTGTATTCCGACGAATGGGCGCCGGACGATCACGACCTCGGCGTTCGCTTCTATCTCACAGCCGCAGGTTCTCAGTCACGCGCGCAGATGACGTTCACGGATGATGTGGTCGCGAACGACGTTGCCGGACCCAGCGAGACCGTGACAATCATGCCCGGTGGCTCAGCGGCGGTGACGTTTACGTTGACCGCGTCGAATACCGTGCCGGCAGGGGATGCGAGTGGATGCAACGCCACCGGTTCTAGTCGGGCCACATTAACTGTCAGCCGCCCGCCCGTTGTCACTGTGTCCCCGGGCTCTGGAGAGTTTGTTGGCTGCGGAAACGGCCTGAGCTTCACCTTCTCGTCGAGCGTCGTCGGTTCGTATCCGATCGGTGTTTCGGTCACGGGCGGCAAAGTAGGCAGCAGCTATAACACTGCTGCCGCGGCATTCACGCTGGTAGTAGCCGCTGCCAATGCGGCGCCGGTGGCCAACGCTCAGAATGTCGCAACCCCCGAGGATACGCCGCTGGCCCTGACGCTGACGGCCAGCGATGCCGACAACGACGTCGTGACGTTCTCGGTAGTCGCTCCCCCGGCCCATGGCGTTGTGACCGGCACTCTTCCGAACGTCACGTACACCCCAGATCCCGACTTCCATGGACCGGACAGTTTCACGTTCACAGCAAGCGACGGCACATCGGTGTCGAACGTCGCCACCGTTGCCATCACGATAACCTCGGTCAATGATCCGCCGGTGCTGACGGGGGTGCCGAGCGCGGCGACGCGCGACGAGTTGGCGCTCTACAGCTTCGACGCGGATGCCAGCGATGGGGACGTGCCGGCCCAGACGCTGACGTTCTCGCTGGTCGGGGCACCGGCAGGAGCGGCGATCGATGGGGCCACGGGCGCGTTCAGCTGGACGCCGAGCGAGGTGCAGGGGCCGGGCGACTACGCCTTCACGGTGCGCGTCAGTGACGGGGTGACCGAGACGGACGCGGCGATCTCGATCGACGTCGACGAGGTGAACGTCGCGCCGATGCTGACGGGGGTGCCGAGCGCGGCGACGACCGACGAGTTAGCGCTCTACAGCTTCGACGCGGATGCCAGCGATGGGGACGTGCCGGCCCAGACGCTGACGTTCTCGCTGGTCGGGGCACCGGCAGGAGCGGCGATCGATGGGGCCACGGGCGCGTTCAGCTGGACGCCGAGCGAGGTGCAGGGGCCGGGCGACTACGCCTTCACGGTACGGGTCAGTGACGGGGTGACCGAGACGGACGCGGCGATCTCGATCCACGTCGACGAGGTGAACGTCGCGCCGATGCTGACGGGGGTGCCGAGCGCGGCGACGACCGACGAGTTAGCGCTCTACAGCTTCGACGCGGATGCCAGCGATGGGGACGTGCCGGCCCAGACGCTGACGTTCTCGCTGGTCGGGGCACCGGCAGGAGCGGCGATCGATGGGGCCACGGGCGCGTTCAGCTGGACGCCGAGCGAGGTGCAGGGGCCGGGCGACTACGCCTTCACGGTGACGGGTCAGTGACGGGGTGACCGAGACGGACGCGGCGATCTCGATCCACGTCGACGAGGTGAACGTCGCGCCGATGCTGACGGGGGTGCCGAGCGCGGCGACGACCGACGAGTTGGCGCTCTACAGCTTCGACGCGGATGCCAGCGATGGGGACGTGCCGGCCCAGACGCTGACGTTCTCGCTGGTCGGGGCACCGGCAGGAGCGGCGATCGATGGGGCCACGGGCGCGTTCAGCTGGACGCCGAGCGAGGTGCAGGGGCCGGGCGACTACGCCTTCACGGTACGGGTCAGTGACGGGGTAACCGAGACGGACGCGGCGATCTCGATTCACGTAACGGAGATCAATCAGCCGCCCGTTCTGAATGAAATCGGCAACAAGTCGGTGATGCTCGGCAACCTGCTGACGTTTGTCGCTTCAGCCAGCGATTCTGACCTTCCACAGAACAATCTGACGTTCTCTACCGTCGGAGCGCCCGCTGGAAGTGTCATCAATCCGGTGACAGGTGTGTTCAGCTGGACACCGACCGTTGCGCAAACCGGCGTCCACACGTTCACGGTGCGTGTCAGCGACAACGGAACACCAGCGCTGCAGGATTCCGAGACCATCAGTGTGTCGGTTCTGTTTGGGGTGTGCCTGCACAACGACAATACGAAGTCGTACAAGAGAGGCAGGACCATTCCGCTGAAGATCAGCCTATGCGATGCAAGCCGCAACAACGTGTCGTCTGAGTCCATACTGGTTCAGGCCACAACGCTGGTGCGGGTTGACTCGACCGCCTCGCCGTTTGTGGCAGAGGACTCCGGGAACGCGAATCCTGACAACAACTTCCGCTTCGTCGGAGGGTTTTACATATTCAATCTCAGCCTCAAGAGCTCTGCCTTCCAGCAGGGCACGTGGAAACTCTCGTTCACGGTGAATGGGGTCGCGGATCCCTCGTATGTCTTAACGTTCGACGTCAAGTAGTCGGCGTTCGGACGGCGCTCAACAGCGCCGTCCGGAGGGTCTCGGTACCTTGGAAAGGCGGGCAAAGGCGGCGTTGATGCCGGCGATGGTCGCATTGGCCAGATCGTCGGCTGAATATTCGATTGTCTAGCAAGGACCTGGAAGCGATCCAGAAGCGGGCACTCGCGGAAGGCCTGCCGTACCAAACTCTGATCTCAAGCCTGCTGCACAAGTACGCATCAGGTCGGCTGAGAGAGGTGCAATAAGAGAGAGCGGGGATCGTCCTGGACCTGCTCAAGTCCCGAGAACGCCGACCGGCGTCACTGTTGCGGCGACAGCCGCCGAAAGAGCCAGGCCTTCGCCAAAGCCCATTCTCGCTCGACCGTGGCGGGCGACATCCCCAATGCTTCGGCCGCCTCGTCGATGTTGAGCCCCGCGAAGAATCGCAGTTCGACAACGTGGCTTTGCCGGGCGTCGATTGAAGCCAGCGCCGCGAGCGCTTGATCGAGGGCAAGCAGGTCCACGCTGGCGGGCTGAGCGGCGGGTGACACGTCATCCAGACTCATCATCGTGGCCCCGCCGCCGCGCTTGTCGGCGTGCTGTCGGCGGGCGTGATCGACGAGGATCTGGCGCATCAACTTTGCCGCCACCGCAAAAAAGTGCGTCCGGTTCTTCAGCGTCAGTTGGTCCACATCCACGAGTCGCAGGTAGACCTCATGGACGAGCGCCGTCGCCTGGAGGGCGTGCCCAGGCTGTTCGCGCCGGAGATGGCGGCGCGCCACGCGGCGCAGCTCGTCATACACGAGCGGCACCAGGCGGTCGAGCGCCGCCGCGTCGCCCTGGCGCCAAGACAGGAGCAGTCCAGTTACATCGGGCACGCGGAGCAGTCCGTCATCGGCTCGTGAGGGAAAACGGGGCCGTCTTGCGCATCTTATCTGTAGGGGCCCACAACGGGCGAACCGTCATTCCCAAAAGGAGCCTTATGAGAACCATTGGTATCCACACCCGCTTCGCTTGGTTCGTCGGTGCGATGGCGCTACTCATCCAGATCTCGCCCGCCCTGGCATCGGACCAAGATCACGACAATCGGCCCGTCGAAATCACCTTCACAAAATGGGGGGCCGCGCCTCCTGCGGTTCCGCGCCGACGCCGCTCTTTGGTCTCTTCGAAGGCTTCGCCGGTGACGGCATCCTGGGCTCGTTCATCGCAGAGGTGCTCTGGCGGCAAGTGAGCGTGAACGGGCACGTCACTGGACTCGAGGCCATGTACGAGGTGGTGGACGGGGACCGTTCGTTCACGGCACTTATCCGGGGCGGGTCGAATGCGGCTGGCCTTGGCTTGCTCGACGGCGTCATCCTGGCCGGGTGGCGAACCGGCGCGCGGGTACAGGTCGTGTTTCAGAGGTATCTCCCCAGCGAAGGAGGCTGCGCGGGGGCACCGGTCGGCAAGAAGTGTTTCCAGGGAATCATTTACGTCGGGCGCGCCCCCAGGGACTGACGAGCGCCACGTACACCGCGCTAATGCAGGGGTATGCGAAAGAGATTGCGCTGCGAATCTGCCCTGGTGAAGAGGTAGGTTGAGGGGTCTGGTCCTGGCACGATCAGACCATCCTCAATTGTCACGGCGCCCGGCAGTCCAACGGCTCCATCGACAACGTTGATTCCCGCAGCGGGCAGATCCGGCAACGACTTGCCAGCCGGCACAGGGATGGCGAGCGTCTTTCCCGCGGAGGTCGAGGAAGCGCTCCGGTTGCTCCCGAATAGAAGAACGTCCCGTCTGGAGACCACCGTGCTGAGCATGTGTAGCAAATTTCCTGGGAACGCCGCCATGGATGGGGACGGCGAGCGTGGCGAGGACGCATCCTTGTGTCCCAGGTGCGCTGGATGATCACCCACTCGCCGTCAGGCGACACCTCGCCCTTCTCCAGGACTGATACCGTCGGTATTCGCTCTCGGCCGGTTCCGTCCGTCTTGATCCGGACCAGCGCGTTGTTCTCCCTCAGCGACCGGAAGATCAACTCTCCGGCAGCGACCGAATGACACCTGATCACCGGCGCTGGCGATCAGGCGAGGTGGCGTGCGCCGGTCGAGGGGCGCCAGCCAAATATGCGATTCTCCACTGCCGTCCATGGTCGTGAAGGCCACATCCTTCTCGTCGCGCGAAATCACGTAGTTGGTGACGGACTGGCCCGACAGCACAGTGTCGCTCTTCCCCGACGCGAGGTCCACCGAGCGCAAGTCAGCTGACGCCGGAATCCAGCCCGAAGCCGCCAACCACCAGTCCCGCGCAAAAAGATAGAACACACGTGTGCCATCCCGGGAAAAGCGGGGAGCCGAGGCGTAGCCTTCCGACACGATCGCCCGCTCGCCGGCCGCGTCGTGAATCCAGACGGCGCTCCGACGCATGCCGACCGATGTCACGAGAGACCGGCCGTCCGGCGCCAGCGCAATGCCTTCCTCCTCGAGCGGGCCGAAGGTGATCTGTTCCGGTGCTCCGTCAGGAAACCTCTGGCGCCAGAGGTGCGAGCTGCCGCCAACGACCGCGCCAAAGTACATCCACCGTCCGTCTGGAGACCAGGCCGCTGACAAACAGGTGCCCTGGGGCCCAACCTGTCGTGCCCGCAGAGCTTCCGTCGAACGGTAGTAGCCGGCACGGTTGAGTAAACGCATGGGCGCTGCTCATCTCGACCACGAGCACCCACTGACGGTCGGGAGAGGCGTAGGAGTAGTGCGCCATCGCGTGCTCGTCCGGCTGGATGTAGATCTCCCGTGAGTCTGCCCGGCCGTCCGTCGCGGTCACAATCCCCATGTGGAGGCCGGTCTTGATCTCGGAGAACAGCACGCGGTGATCGGCAATCCAGGTGAGTCCAGAGGCGTTGGGCAGGAGCCGCACTGGCTGGCCCCCGAGCACCGGAACAGTCCAGGTATCCCACGCGCCGGAAGCCACTTCTGTATACGCGACCCGCGATCCGTCCGGTGTGAACACCGGTCCGTACTTGCGCCCTGCAGAGGTCGTGAGCTGTACCGACTCGCCGTTCGGAAGCAGCTTGACGAAGATCTGACCTGGGCTCAAGAACGACGTGTCGCCGCGCTTGAAGGTCACCATTCGCCCGTCCGGTGACAAGCTGGGCGCCGAGGCCGAGTCGGTGAAGTTGGTGAGCTGCGTGTACTCCGATGGCGAGGTCACCGGCACCGTGGGTCTCGCGAGGTAGAACGCCGCCGCACCGCCTGCGAGCAGCACGAACGTGGCGACTATCGGCAGCACTGCACGGTACGCGGGGCTCGGTTGGCGTGTCCCTGGCGCGGCGTGGCTCCCGACTTCGTCGATCTCGAAGCGTACGATCGCCGAGATCCCGTAAACGACGCTTCGGATCCTTGTCCAGGCATCGCTGCAGCAGCAGACGAACGTTGGCCGGTGTTCCGTCCGGCAGGGCGTCCCACTCCGGCTCGCTCCCGAGGACGGCCGCGATGGTGTCCGACACCGTGCCGCCCGTGAACGCGATGCGCCCCGTCAGCATCTCGTACAGGACGCAGCCAAACGCCCAGATGTCGGTCCGTTTGTCGACGACCTGGCCCCGTGCCTGCTCCGGACTCATATAGCCAGGCGTGCCCATCACGGCGCCGTCGCTCGTGTGGTTCACGGTCTTCGTCGGCGAGTGTGTGAGGTCGGGCGTCGAGCCATCGCCAGCGGTCTTCGCGAGGCCGAAGTCGAGGACCTTCACCACGCCGTCCGGCGTGATCTTGATGTTGGCGGGCTTCAGGTCGCGGTGGATAATCCCTTTTTCGTGGGCGATGTCGAGGGCCTCGGCGATTTGCCGCGCGATGCTCAACGCGTCACGAATGGGCAGCCCAGGGCCTTGCGACCGTTGACGCGAGCACATCCGCGAGGGTGTCGGCGAGCGTCCGCCCGTCCACGAGCTCGAGAACCAGGAACCGGATGCCTTCGGCTTCCTCGAAGCCGTAGATCGCGCCGATGTTCGGATGATTCAGCGCGGCGAGCATCCGCGCCTCCCGCTCGAAGCGCGCGAGCCGCTCGGGGTTGCTCGTGAATGCGTGCGGCAGGAACTTGACCGCGACATCGCGCTCGAGCTTCGTGTCGCGCGCGCGGTACACCTCACCCATGCCGCCCGCACCGAGCAGGGCCTGCACCTGATACACACCAAGTCGCTGCCCTTCCATCATCAACGTCGCCTGGTCCCGAGCGTCGTCGCCCCGAACCATCGCGGGTGCCTCGAGAAAGCTCTTCGCGCGCTGGTCCGACGCCAGTAGCGACTCCACTTCCTGACGCAGCGCCTCGTTACCGGCGCACGCCTCGGCGAGGTACGCGGGACGACTATCAGCGGGCAACGCCCGTGCGCCCGCGAACACCTCTTTCAGACGCGGCCAGTTGTCAGCGGGAAGGATCACCCGCTGTGGATTCTGCTCGGCCTCCGTCATGGCCCGCCGTACTCTTTTGCACAGTGGGCCGGCGGGTCCGTATCGATGCGACGTACGTGACGCATGCCACGGCCGCAAGTCCCGGGCAGCGCCCACATGCGATGACCTTGTGCGGTCAAAAAAACCGTCGCCTTTGCGCGTTTTCCTTCCGTTTTCTACACCGATCAAGCGAAGAGCATGGCGTTTGTGCCCAGAAATGTGCCCAAACAGTGTGCCCAAAACGCGCAGCCTGACGACGATTCAAAGCACTCTCATGGTTGCATTTAGCGTCGAAGGCGACGGTTTTAAAGGGAGTCGCCTTCACCGCTTCGCTGTCGAGCGTTTCCGTGTAAGTGGCTTGGTCACGTATACTTGCAGGCGCACGGTGAGGTGGCCGAGAGGCTGAAGGCGGCGGTTTGCTAAACCGTTGTAGGGCCTTTAAAGTCCTACCCAGGGTTCGAATCCCTGCCTCACCGCCAGTTTCATGCGTTGCGGCGTCTGCCGATGGGCTCTCATTCTCGCGCCTGGGCAGCCAGGAGAATCGGAGCATTCACCGTACCCAGGCCTTTGTAACCCCTGCGTTCGACAATCTCGAAGAAGAATCGCCCTTCGAAGCTCCGGGTGCAGGCATGAAGGAACTCGCCGCCTTCATCCCGGTCGTACAGGATATTCCCTCGGCGTAACTCGTCGACGCGCTCGGCAGAGAGGTCGGTCCGAGCCTCCAGATCGTCGTAGTAGTTCTCTGGGATCGACAGCATCTCCACCCCATTGGCCTGCATGCGCCCGAGAGCCGTGACGATGTCATCGGTCGCAAACGCGATGTGTTGCACGCCGGACCCGGCGTAGTGCGTGAGAAAGCGCGACGGAAATGTGTGCTGGCTCTGAGAGGCGTTGAGCGCGATCCGCAGTTCACCATCCGGAGAGTGGACAACCTGGCTGCGGACAATGCCCCCCGGGTCGATCAAGTCCACCTGCGACGTCTTCGTCACGTTGAGCAACGAGGTGTAGAACAGGAGCCACGACAGCATCTCGTCATAGTGCATCGACTGCGAGACGTGATCGATCGCTGTCAGGCCGATGCCGCCTTGCGCCTGCGCCTGCGCGACGAAATCGATATCCCACAGCCGGCCCAGCACCGTCTTCGGATCGACGAAGTACAACAGACTGCCGCCAAGGCCGCGGACCGCTGGAATGTCCAGCTCGTCCGGCCCGACGGCCTGGCGAAAGGGTGTGTCGCTCAGGGTCTCGGCCCGGTCGATTGCCGCCGTCGCGTCGTCGACCTTGAGGCAGATCGCACAGACGGAGGACCCGCGCGACAACTGATACGAATGCGCAAAGCCGTCGTTGTCGCTGTTGAGTACCAGATTGATCCCGCCCTGAACCCACCGCGTGACCGATTTCGACCGGTGCCGGCCGACTTCGACGAATCCCAACGCCGCACACAAGGCCGAGAGTGTCCCGGCGGAGCGGCTGTCCACGGCGAATTCAAGAAACTCGACCCCGAGGCACGCCGCCCGGGGAGGCACGGGACGAGCCGCCACGCCAGGCGCGTCGAGTTGGCCCTGCAACTGGTCGTTGAGAAAGACCAGCGACCGCCGTCCATCGATGGCCAGAGCGCGAGGTGAGCCCGCGCGAAACTGATCGTTGAAGACCTCGAGCGACACCGCGCCCCGATATCCAGTCGACCCGACCGCGTCCATGAAGTCCAGCAGCGGAAAATCGCCCTGACCTGGAAAACAACGAAAGTGGCGGCTCCAGGACATGACATCCATGTCCAGCCATGGGGCGTCGGCCAACTGCACCAGGGAAATCTTGTCGACTGGGATCGAGCGAATCGCCCCGAGGTCGGTCCGGCGGGACAGGATGTGAAAGCTGTCGAGCGTGATCCCGATCGCCGGGTGGTCGGCGCGGCGCACCACCTCCCACGCGTCGCGGTAGTCGCTGATGTGCCGGCCCCAGGCGAGGGCTTCGAAACCCACCCGAAGCTGGCGCTTGTGAGCGCGTTCACCGAGTTCATGAAAATCCGCCGCCGCGCGGTCGATCCCGCCCAGCGAGTCTGGCGCAACGTTGCTGCAGACCATCAGGAGGTCGCAGCCCAGCTCGCCCATGAGGTCGAACTTGCGTTCGGCTCTGGCGAACGCACGGCCGCGCTGTGGTTCCGGCATGCCTTCGAAATCGCGGAAAGGCTGGAACGCCACGATGCGGAGTCCGAGCGAGGCCACCATGCCCCGGACGTCCTTCGGCGAGCCGTTGAACGACAGCAGATCACTCTCGAAGATTTCGACGCCCGTGAATCCCGCCGCCGCAATCGCCTCGAGCTTTTCCGCCAGTCCGCCGCTCAGCGAAACCGTCACAATCGAAGTGTCCATAATGTGCGCTCGTCTTAATGATCAGCTCGGACCAGTTGTCGGCTTCGCGCCCGACCCGATTGAGCCTACCGCAGTACATCGAGCTTGATGGAACCGGGCTGCAGCTTCACGGCGAGCTCGTCGATCTTGATGTTCAGCGTCACCGGAATATCGAGGACGCTACCGGCGCGCCGGTAGCGCGCCGCTTCAAATCCAGACAGATGCCATGGCCGGCGAGCTCGACGCGGCCGTTCCTGGCCGTCGTGTGCAGCTCGCCCGCAAGTTCCGGCCGGTACCGTTGCGCCAGGTCCTGAATCAGCGCGGTGACGAAATCATGAACCCTGGGCGGTTGCCAAAATGTCTCCAAAACTCCGGTGGAATCGGGAGGATGGCGGTAGACTCGCGAGAACTGACAGAACGCGGTAAGGCGTTGCGATTCAAACTCTTAGAGCCAGAAGTGACGCGCCATCAACAAGTTAGAGATGGTCGCTCGTAGAATTCGAATCCCTGCCTCACCGCCAGTTAAGTCTAGCCAGCGATCTTTCCTCGGAGACACTCCCCGTCTCCAGAATGTCACCAGAATCCGCAGGACTGCGGGCTGATCGAGCAGCCGAATCGCGCTGACTCCGTCGAAATCTGTGACATCGACGTCGAAACCGCCTCGATTTCAGATCACTGGCCCCTTTGCGGCTCGATTCGCGCCTTAGGTACTGACGGGGGCCTGGCGCAGGGCGCGCCGACAGCTGAAAGCGCTGCGGGCGGTGAAATCATGATCAAACACCTAGGGCGTGGCATGGTATTGACGATGCTTCTCGCGTCAGCGGCGGTCGCACAACCGCGGGTCGAGAAGAATGTTGTCTTTGGGATGTACTCGGGTTTGGCGCTCTTGATGGACGTTTATCATCCCGTTCAATCAAACGGCTTGGGAGTGATCGTCATTCAAGGCAGTGGCTGGTATATGCCGCAGCGGTACGACGCCCCTGCGCTCAAGGACGATCCGTTTCCCGCGGAGTACGGCCGTCGGTTCGCTGAAGCCGGCTACAGGGCCTTTCTCATCAACCACCGCGCCTCTCCTCGGTTCCGATACCCGGCCGCCATAGAAGACGCACAGCGCGGTGTCCGGTTTATCCGGCACAACGCGAGCGGCTATGGGATTGATGGACGGCGCCTCGGGGCCTGGGGCGCCTCATCTGGTGGTCATCTCGCGGCTCTCCTTGGAACGTTGGACGGCACCGGGGATCCTAACGACTCCGACCCGGTGAATCGCGAGAGCGCGAAGGTTCAAGCAGTCGTGGCACTCTTTCCCCCCACCGACCTGCCTTCGTTCCCGCGTTCGATAGGCACCACGGGTGTTGGCATGTTCATGGGTTTTTTCTATCCCGACCCCAGGTTTTTTCCTCCGGGCTTTATTCGTCCGGACCAGCCCGAGATCAAGGCGTATCGAGATGCATCCCCGACGACCCACGTGACTCGGGATGACGCCCCCTTTCTGCTGATCCATGGCGACGCCGATGTCGTCGTTCCGCTTCAGCAATCAGAAGTCATGGAACAGAAACTAACGTCGGCGGGCGTCGCGGTTCGGTTGATCCAGTACCCGGCGGCAACCACGGGCCCGGTTTTTTCTTTATCGGACCGAGGGCAAACGATCCTCGCCGGCCCGATGACTTCGGTGAGGCGCGAAAATGGTTCGATCAGTATTTGCAGGCTATTCAGTAGACTCGCCGCCTGGCTTCCAGTTGACGATGACTGTTATCGGCGAAGGGCTCGGATCTTCCGGAAGGATGCTCATCAGGAAGCGCTGACCGTCGGCGGAAACCACGTACTGCTGGCGGTCGCGGCCCTGCACCGCTCCGCCGACCCTCGTGGCGAACAGTGGAACTGCCGCACCGGCCTCGAGAGTCTGACCGTCTGGAGCGAATCGGATCGGAACTGCGATCAGTCGGCCGTCCAGCGCAACGTAAAACAATTCTCTTCCGTCGCGCCGCCACCGCACCTGCGCGCCGCCATTAGTGGAGATGACTTCTTTGCGTCCGGGTCCGGGGAATGGCTGGACGTAAATCTCGAAGCGGCCGGTCTCGTTCGACTGGTATGCGATCCACCTGCCGTCGGGCGAGAATTGCGCGTCCTTCTCTTCAAAGCTCGTTTCGACGACCGGGAATGGCTTACGGTCTCCATGCAGAGGCAACGCCCAGACGTCTGCGCCCGCCTTCGGATCGAAAGCCCGATAGAGCAGGAATCGCCCGTCGAGCGACCAGTCCGATGGATCCGATGCTATTTTGCCCTGCGTCGTTGCGAGTAGCAGTTCCTCTTTGCCACCGTTCGTCGGCTTCCGGTAGAGGTCGACCATCCCCTGTGTGGTTAGCGAGCTGAACGCGATCTGGCTTCCATCTGGAGACCAGACCGGATCAAGATTAATCGTCGCGTTGGAGGTGAACCGCGTCAGCACGTCGCGGTCGAGCGAAAGCAGCCAGATATCCGGAGGCCCGATATTCACTCCTCGCGCCAGGGCCACCTGGCGGCCATTCGGTGAAAGCGACGGTCTGAATCCAGGATTCGGATCGCCCACCCTCCCAATCTCCTTTCCGGACCGGTCAAACCAGACCAGCGGCCGAGCCTGA
Organism: uncultured Acidobacteriota bacterium; assembly: GCA_963750995.1. Taxonomy (GTDB): domain Bacteria; phylum Acidobacteriota; class Vicinamibacteria; order Vicinamibacterales; family UBA2999; genus CAVVST01. Next base: position 622,497 of record CAVVST010000004.1, read on the forward strand.
AGGGAGAGATCCGCCGAACCAGTGCGATAGACGACGGTACCGGTGGTGGACACTGACACTGCCGCGACGGATGTCGAGGACATTACCTGTTCGGCCACTTTAAACGCGGTCCCGGTCAGCACGAGCCGGACCGGATCGAACGCCTGTGCAAACATGGTCCGTTGGCGGAGGAAGAGCAGATATCCCGAAGGGACATAGACCGCGGCCGCGTCTGCATCCATCAAGCGCCGAGTCTCCGATCCATCAAGCCGACCGATATACACGGCAGGTGGGTTGAGGTTGGGCGTGTGGTAGAGGAAGTGACGGCCATCTGGAAGGAACTGCGGGAACTGGTGCACGAGTGCCGGTGCCTCCACCCGCGTCACCGCAGACGCTTCACCGCCAGTGGAGGAGATGCGGAGGATGGGCCCCGGTCCGGACAGGGTCGAGAAGAGAATCGTGCCGTCGCGGTTCCACGTGCCGCCGGTACCGAGTGGAAAGGTCCCCAGCGCCTGCAGCGATCCACTGTCGATGTCGATGCGCTTGAGCTGGTTGTCGGTCGAGGTAAAGAACCCGACAGTCCGGCTGTCTGCCGACCAGAACGGCGCCATGGCGCCGTCGGTTCCGCCCAATGGCGTTGCCGTGGTGGAATCGAGCGGACGCAACCAGAGCATGGATCGGCCCTCCGACGTGGCGACGAACACAATCCTCTGGCCGTCGGGCGAAATCGCCAGCGACACGGGGTCGGTCGTCGTCGGCGTGTTGATCTCGAAGCGCAGTTCGCCCGCGGGTGGCGCGGGACGAAGCGCCCAGACAGCGATTGCAACCGCAAGCGCCGCGACGAGCGCCAGCGCCGATGCCCATGCGAACCGCTCCTGTTGTCCGGAAGTCGTCTGCGCCGCGGGGATGTCGAGTTGTGGTCCGCTCAGCGCCTCGTCGATTTCGAGACGGGCCATCGAGGCGTCGGAGAGGCGTCCTTTTGGGTCTTTCGCGAGACAGCGACGAAGGAGCCGGCGGATCGGCGCCGGTGTCTCGTCCGTCAGTGCGTGCCAGTCGGGCTCCCCTCTGATGACTGCGGCTAACGTCTCAGACACGTCCTGCCCGGAGAACGCGCGGACGCCGGACAGCATCTCGTAGAGCACGCACCCGAATGCCCACATGTCGGCGCGCTTGTCCGCGGGCCTGCCGCGTGCCTGCTCCGGAGCCATGTACTCCGCCGTGCCGACGATGAGGCCAGGCTGCGTCGCGGCGGGATTGTGGGCGGTGGGTGATTGGGACGGATCGGCGCCGATCGATTTCGGTTCCGGTACCTTCGCCAATCCGAAGTCCAGCACTTTGACGGTGCCGTCCGCGCGGACTTTGATATTGGCGGGCTTCAAATCGCGATGAACGATCCCGCGCTCGTGCGCCGCCTCGATCGCTTCTGCGATTTGCCGTGCGATGGGCAGCGCCTCGTCGAGCGGCATGCGGCCGCGCGCGATCCGATCGGCCAGCGTCGGCCCTTCGACCAGTTCCAGCACCAGCGCGTGCACCGCCGCCTGATCTGAGCTTGTCGAAGGGGCTTGTTCGAACCCGTAAATCGCCGCGATGTTCGGATGGTTGAGTGAAGCCAGGACGTGCGCTTCACGCTTAAAGCGGGCCACCCGATCGGTGTCGAGCGCGAAGAGTTCCGGCAGGATCTTGACCGCGACGTCGCGATTCAGCTTGGTGTCGCGAGCGCGATACACATCGCCCATCCCGCCAACCCCCAGCGGGGCCAGAATTTCGTAGGTGGCGATGTGTCGTCCAACCAGCGACTTGGTGCGATCGTCCGTCGTCGCGGCCGCGACGAGCGCGCTCGCACCGACTTCCCAGGCTGGCGAGACCAGGAAATCTCCGGCCTTGTTCTGGGCAGCAACCAGCCGTTCGACGTCAGCTCGTAGTGTCTGGTCTCCGCCGCAGGCCGCTTCGACGAACGACTCCCGTTCACTCGCTGCGCGCTCCAGCGCAGCGTGATAGATCTCCTCGATTCTCCGCCATCTCTCAGCGTTCATCACCCAGGTTCTTTCCCCTGAGTAAGCTCACAGTACAGCCACGCTCGCGCCAGGCTCCATTCCCGCTTCACCGTCCGGGGCGAGATCTTCAAGACTTCAGCCGTTTCCTCTACCGTCAGACCTCCAAAGAACCTCAACTCGACAATCTCGCTCTTGCGCGGATCGCGCGTCGCCAGCGCGTTCAATGCATCGTCGATAGCGATGAGATCCGGCGTTCGTTCCTGCGGGACGACGGCTGCCTCGTCGAATGAGATTGTGAGTGCGTGCCCTCCACGTTTGCTCGTGCGGTGACGGCGAGCGTGATCGACCAGGGTGCGCCGCATCAGCCGCGCCGAGACACCGAAAAAATGAGCCCGGTCCTGCCAGTGGACGCCGCGCCAGTCGATCAACCGGAGGTAGACCTCATTGATCAGGGCGGTCGGCTGCAGCGTGTGGCCCGCAGGCTCTTGCCCCATATAGCGTCTAGCCAGTCGGCGCAACTCCGCGTTGACGAGAGGAACTAGCTTTTCGAGGGCGGCGGGGTCGCCTCCGCCCCACGCCTGAAGCAGGCGCGTCACCTCGGATGGGAGAGGGGCTGTCATCGCGCTGACGTGCCCCATGCTATGCCTGGGTCCAACCGGGCGCAATCACGGGTCCGACCTTTGGTGGCGCAGCCATCCCGTCAGGGTGGGATCATCCATCTGCAACCACCCGGCGTTTCCGCCCAGCACTATCAAGTGCGTCTCACGATCAGGAGCGCGGCCTGTGACGGTTGAACTGGTTCGAGAAATCGCCACTGACTTGAGGGTTGCCGCGATCGTCGGTCACTTGGAATCGTTACTCGGCGCGGCTAGACTGCCACCGATGAGCGCGAAGCCATCCGAGGCCAACGACCACTACCGCCTCCTCGTCGAATCGTCGCCCGATGGCATGCTGCTCGTCCGTGATCAACACGTCGAATTCCTGAACCCGGCCGCGGCGCGCGTGTTGGGGGCGTCAGATCCGGCGCAGATGCTCGGGATGCCGCTCCTTGACATCTTTCACCGAGAGAGCCAGGGCGCGGTCGAGGAGCGCATCGCCCGCGCGCTCCGCGGCGAGCGCTTGCCGCCGGTCGAAGAAAAGATCGTGAGGTTGGATGGCTGCGTGACCGACGTCGAGGTCAACTTGGCGCTGATCCCGGTTCGCGAGGGCCGCGAGATTCAGGTGACCATGCGAGTTCTCGAGCGTAAGCAACGCGAGGCGCTGCTGCACGAAAGCGAGGAGCGGCTCAGGCTCGCATTCGCCGGGGCTCAGGAGGGCGTGTGGGACTGGAACGTCGAAACGGGTGACGTCGTCTATTCGCCGCGGTGGAAGCAGATGCTCGGCTATGCGGACGACGAGATCGAATCACATGTCAGTACGTGGGAGCAGTTGCTGCACCCCGATGACAGATCGCGTGCGGAAGCGCTGTACGAGGCGGTCAAAGGCGGCCAGCCGACCTACGAGGGTGAATTCCAGCTCCGTCATAAGGACGGGCATTACGTCACCGTCCTTACTCGCGGTCTCCCGATCCGTCGGGAAGAGGACGGCCGGCTGGTGCGGATCGTCGGAACCCATCTCGACATCACCCAGAAAAAGCGAACCGAACAGGCCCTGCACGAGAGCGAGGAACGCCTGACGCTGGCGTTCGCTGGAGCGCAGGAGGGCATCTGGGACTGGAATCTCGAGACCAATACCGTCGTCTACTCGTCTCGATGGAAGCAGATGCTGGGCTACGGCGATGACGAGATCGAACCTCATATCAGTGCGTGGGAGCGGCTGGTACATCCTGACGACAGGGCGACCGCCGACCGGGCGCACGAGAGCGTTACACGGGGCCAACCGACCTATGAGGCTGAGTTCCGCCTCCGTCACAAGGACGGGCATTACGTTCACGTGCTGTCGCGCGGATTCCCTGTTCGTCTGGACCCCGGCGGTCCCGTCATCCGAATCGTCGGCACCCACTTCGATCTCACCGAGCGCAGGAAGCGGGAAGCAGAGCGTGCCCGCACCGAGCTTCTGGCCCACCTCGTGTTCGTGCAGGAAGACGAGCGCCGGCGAATCGCACGAGACATGCACGACCAGTTCGGCGAGCAGTTGACGGCCTTGAGCCTTCGAATTGCGCTGCTCAAGGAGGCATGCGACAACCGGGGCGATCTCGCAGGTCACCTGGAGGCGCTCGACACGATCGCCCAGCGTCTCGATCGGGACGTCGAGCTGCTCGTCTGGCAGCTGCGGCCAACAGCACTGGACGATCTCGGCCTGCGGGCTGCGCTGACCAACTACATTCAAGAGTGGTCGCAGCATGCCAATATCGAGGCCGAGCTGCACACGTCGGGGCTCCTCGACGATCGCCTTGCGCCGGAAGTTGAAACAGCGCTGTACCGAATCGCGCAGGAAGCGCTCAACAACGTCGCCAAACACTCGCGCGCCCGGCGCGTGGAGGTGATCCTCGAACGGCGGGCAGATTGCGTGCTGCTGATCCTCGAGGACGACGGCGTGGGTTTCGAGCCGGCGAATTCTGCTGCCGGCCGGCACGGATTCGGACTCGTCGGCATGCAGGAGCGCGCCGCGCTCGTGGGCGCCAGCCTCGAGATCGAATCAACCCCAGGCCATGGGGCCACAATCCTCGTGCGGATGGCGGTGCCGGCGGGCCAGACCCAGCCGGCAGGGTAATCGTGCCTGAGATGGCGGAAGGATCTCGGACGCTGCGCATTCTCCTCGCGGACGATCACGTCACCGTGCGACACGGGCTGAAGTTGCTGATCGATGGCCAACCGGACATGAAGGTGATCGCGGAAGCCAGCGACGGTGATGCCGCCGTACAACAGGCCCTGGAGTTGAAACCGGACGTCGTCGTCATGGACATTTCGATGCCCAACATGAACGGGCTCGTCGCCACGCGTGAGATCAAAAAGGCGCAGCCTGACGCGGTGATCATCACGCTGACGCGGCATGCGGATGACGCGTATCTCCAGGAGCTGCTCCGAGCCGGCGTCGCGGGCTATGTGCTCAAGCGCAGCGCTCCGACGGAGCTCCTGCATGCCATCCGAGGCGTTGCGGCAGGGGGCCAGTACCTGGATTCGACGCTGACCGCGCGAGTGACCGCTGGATTCATCACCGCGAAAGGAGGGCGCACCAGGAAATCCGCGCCGGCTCTCACGGATCGCGAGGCGCAAGTGCTGCGCTTGATTGCGGCGGGGTATGGAAACAAGGAAGTAGCCGCGCAGCTGGCGCTCAGCCCCAAGACTGTCGAAGCCCACAAGGCGAACGCCATGCGTAAACTCGAACTGAGCGGGCGTATCGACATTGTAAAATATGCAGTCCTGCAGGGCTGGCTCGACAATACGTAAGTCAGTAATACGCAAGTAATAGCGCGTTCACTAAGGGATATCCCCTAGACCTGCCACGGCATCCTCCCGATAGCGGTCCTGCTTGCCTCGGGCATAGATTCACGTCGTTCAACCAGGCGGGAGGAGTCGTTGGAGAATCCGCGCAGACTCTTCTCCAGAGTCAGCCCAGTCACCGCGCCGGACGCCTCGATGTCGCCCCGCAAGGACGATTCGAGCGACTGGTTCTCGGTTTATAGGGATCTGAACCTAGCCCGCAGCCTCAAGGCGAACCTGCTCGTCGTCGGTTCCGAGCGGCTGGTTTCGAGTCTCGTCAGCTCACTGGTAGCCGACGTCAACCCTGACTTCATGATTCAGTGTCGTGACGGTCTGTTCCGGCTGCCGCCGAAACCCTCGCAGTCCGGGATTGTGGTCTTGCGTGACGTGGAAGCCTTGGAGAAGGTGGAGCAACTTCGCTTCCTCGACTGGGTGGATTCCCCGAGCAACCGGCTCCAGGTGGTCAGCACCGCGTCTGCGCCGCTCCTGTGGCTGGTCGAGGACCGCAAATTCGACGCCACGCTCTATTACCGGTTGAACACGGTCTACATCGATCTCACCGTCGAGAGATTACGCCGCGCCGTCTTGTAGTCGCGACTCAGGGCGAAGCAGCTTTTCGGGCGGTCGTCGTTCAGCGTACGACATCGAGCTTGATGGTCCCGGGCTGCAGTTTCACCGCTAACTCGTCGACCTTGATGCTCAGCGAAACCGGGATGTCGAGCGACGCTACCGGGGCGCCGGTATCACGGTGCTTCAGGTCCAGCCTTATGCCGTGACCCACCAATTCCACCCGGCCATTCATGATCTTCGTGTGCAGCTCGCCGGCGATCTCCGGCCGGTACCTCTGGGACAGATCCTGAATCAGCGCCGTCACGAACTCTTGAATCTTGGGAACGACCGTGCCGTTGACGTCGCGGCCGATCGTGTCGATGAACGTATTGACGTCGGACATGCGGGTAAGCTCCAGACTACTTGATTTGCGGCAGAGGAATCACGATCTCGCCGACGCCGACGGTTGCATCGACGGGGACATTGACCTTGAGGATTACCTTGTTCTTCTTCTGGTCCCGCACCGCCGAGCGCAGCGTGCCTTTGAGCTTGACCCCGCCGTCGACCAGCGCGACGGTAAATGTGCCGTCGACGTCGATCGCGTTCCGCTCAACCAGGTTTTCAATCAGGTCATCGACGATAGACATCAAGTCCTCCTGAATTCCACCCGAACAGGGCGACACGTGTCGCCCGCGGGTGATGCGTCAGCGCCTTGGCGAACTCGTATATCAGAATGGTCGAGAGCGGTGCGAACAGCCACACCACCGCCGCTTCGACGGGAAAGATCGCGTCGCCGCGCGACCAGGCGGTGATCGTCACCCCCATCATCCCGGACGGCTCGTATCCCCACCACTGCCGCGGGATGGCCAGCGTCACCTCCCAGATCAGCGACGTGACGATGACGTACAACGTCGTCACCGCAAACGCCGGCCAGTTCGTCAGGCTGCCGATCGCCCGATACAGGAACATCGCCGGGAGGAGCGCTCCCGCCGAGAGGAACGCAAAATAGGTGGGGAAGTTCCCGTTGACGCGCCAGATGACGAGCGCCGTCACGGCCACGCCGGCCGCGGCCATCATCAGCGACCGCGACGGCTGAATCAGCTTGAGATCGAGCAGGTCCTCTTTCGGATTGTAGCGACTCAGCCAGAGCTCGTCGGCGCACGCGTACACGAGCACCATGGCGACGGGGCCCATCGCGTAGAACAACAGTTCCTCAATCGGGATCCTGCCGCCGACCGCCGGTAGACACCAGAGATAGGGACCCTCGCCCGGGGGCGCGCTGCAGCCCGGGAACCGCAGCGTCAGGAATCCGAGCAGGAAATCGAGCACGACGCCGAGCAGGACGATCGTACCGGCGCTCCACCTCAGCGCCCGCCGCCGGCGTCCCGTGCCGGCAGCCGTGATCGAGTGGAAGACCGGCCACAGATAGAGAATCGGAATTCCCCACAGGGCAAGGCTGGTGAAGTACGTCAGGCGTCCGGCCGCATCCAGTCCCAGCGGCACGCCGACCGTGACCACCAGCATGAGGAGCCAGCCGAGGTTCAGCCAGAAGGTGCGGAGGTTCATGTGCTCCCATGCATTCGCGCGCCTCGCGAGCATAGAGCAAATGAGTCTGCTTTACGAAGTGGTTCTGGCTGGTTCCAGCTCGCCCCTGGACTCGAGCGAGGCAATCCGCCTGAGGGCCTTTTCTCTCAACTCCGCGGCATCGCGCGCAATCTGAATCTCGCCGGATCGCTCGATGCGAGGGACACGCCGGTCGAGCGCGTCAATCAACTCACGGAGATGCCGAATTTGTTCCGTCGGCGTCTCGTCCCGTTTCGCCGCGGCCATCCCGTGTTTCATCACACTGGCATCGATATAATTTGCAGTCCCAGCCACACCGCGGCGCCTATCAGCAGGATGGCAAACGCGATGCGCGCGTGCCTCGCTGCCTGCTGGCTGCTGGTCATGTAGCTGCGTTCCCATGCCCGCCAGCGCGCCGTCTCGTCACTCGTGGTGTCGACCAGGGGCATTGGCGTCGGGCTCATCGACGGCCTCCATTAGCGCGGAGCCGCCCGCGCCGGCCAACCTCGCCGCCTTCCTTGCGGCGGTCGGCCATGGTCGCCTCGCTCATCGGCAGCGGACCGGTGGGTGGATCGAGTGAGCCGGAGGCCGGGCCGCTCATCGTTCCGGATTGGCGGGGCCTCACCGGCCGCTGTTCGAACGCGCCAGGAATGAGCGCCTGGGCCCTGCTGGCATCGTCCTGACCGGGAACAGTCATCGCCGGCCTTCCGTCGTGTGCAGCACTTCGGCGATCGTCGGCGGCGGACCGTCGCTCCAGAGCCATAGCAGTACGCCCACCGGAATCACGCCGACCATCGTGGCCAGCAACCAGCTTTGAGCCGACGAGGCGCCGAGCACGAGAGCTGTCAGAACTGTCAGCGACAGCCAGATAACGGAAATCCAGACCGGAGGGTTGAAGGGTGCCATCTGAAACACTGCCTTTCTAAAGGCTTGATGAGAGCTGACGACTGGGACGGAACGGCGCGGAGCGCCAGCCAAGCTCAGGAAGCCAGCCAAGCTCAGGAAAGCCAGCCAAGCTCAGGAAAGCGGTGAATACCACTCTATGCCCGGCCCTGGCGGGGGCGATGTTCAATTGTGGACAGCCGGAAGCCACCGAGTCGCCGGAGCCGGCCAATTGCCCGTGTATGCGTTGTAGGCGGCCGCCGTCGCCAGCCGGACGGCGTCCCAGTGATGGCCGCAGCGACCGCACTGCCAAGCTCTGCCATCCTTGAGTTCATCCGTGGTCGCCGGGGATGGCGTGTGGCACAACGGGCAGGCGGTGTTCATAAGGCGATCGTGATGGATCCCCGGGCCTCCGTCTGTTCAGAAATGCACAGACGACGCGGCGCGGCGCGCCGTACGCTTTTCACACGTGCTGGTGCTCGCCGCTCTGATCGTGCTCGCCGTCAGCGTCATCGCGGTGCTGCGACGGAGGACTGCCGGGGCTGACCCCGATCTGGGTTGGGTCAGCGAACGCTGGCTGGCGGAGTACCGTGCAGATTCCTCACGGCCCTCGCTATGACGCGCACACCGATTGGGCCGCACCGTGACGGCCGCTGGCCCGACTCGCTCACGCCGAGATCGAGCGTCCGGTTCGCGCCCGCCGAGACCATCTTCGCGCAGGGAGACCGCTGCGGCACTGTGATGTACATCGAGCGGGGCCGCGTCAAGCTGACGGTAGGTTCCTCGGACGGCCGGAGCACGGTGGTTGCTGTGCTTCGTGCCGGCGCGGTCTTCGGCGAAGGCGCGCTGGCCGGGCAGCGGTTCCGCCGGTCGACCGCCGAAGCGATCACCGACACCACGATCGCGGTGGTGAAGACGGCCGAGCTGCGGCAGCGGCTCCATGCCGAGCCGTCCCTCTCGGACTGGTTCCGGTTCCAGTTGCTGACCCGGAATATCCGCATCGAGCAGAACCTCGTCGCCCACATCTTCGACAGCTGCGAAGCGCGGCTTGCCTGCGCGCTTCTGCTGCTCGCCGGCGCCGACGCGCAGCAGGCGCCGCGGTATTCGATGCCAAGAATCTCCCGTGACCTCCTGGCCGAGATGACCGACATGACGCGCTCCCGCGTTGACACCTTGATGAACCACTTCCGGAAGCTCGGATTCCTCGAATGTCACAGCGAACGAAATGGGGGTCTACAGGTCCACCGCTCCTTGCTGACGGTCGTGCTCCAACGCTGATGTCCATCACTACGTTGCACAGGATGGCGCATTGGTCCGCCAGAGAGCGGCTGTGCAATTTGGAACAGCGGCGGCGGGATATGACGGTTATGGTGGCCTATGGCGATTGAGCGCAATCACTTGGAAGAGCAACAGGCGCGGCTTGACACAATGGTTGAGGAATTCCGCGTGGCCCGGCAGCGGCGGCTGGAGCAGCAGGGCATCGCGCTCAGGAACCGCGCAAAAACACAGCAGAACACCGTAGTCAAGGCCGAATTGCAGCCGGAGAAAGTCAATTAGTCATGGTTCGACGCCCTGTGGAGCTCAACGCGTTCGAATTCGCGGTCGTGTCGTCGCTGCGTGCCGCGCAGTTGATGCGTGGCTCAGTGCCGCGCGTGGCCCCCGGTCGAAAAGATCATCATGACGGCGCAACTCGAGGTGGCTGAAGGCAAGGTCGTCCGGCTTCCCACCGCACCGGTTCCCGTCGTCTGACTCCCCGGACCCCGCCCACTCAACTCTAGTCGTGCAGGACGACGGTCAGGAGGGCGCTATTGACCTTGAGTTCGCCGTTGTATTCGATGAATCCCAGGTCTCGGAACTTGTTCATGAAGAAGTTGATGCGGGAGCGCGTCGTGCCGACCATTTCGGCCAGCGTCTCCTGCGACAGCTTGGGCAGCCGGAGCGGCTTGTCTTCCGAGCCGTAGCGCGCCAGCAGCAGCAGCGCCCGCGCCAGCCGTTTTTCGCTCGAGTTGAACAGCTGGTCGATCAGGTCTTCCTCAATCCGGATGTTGCGCGCCAGCATGTGCGAGAGAAACCGGTCCGCCAGCGCCGGCTCCGCGTGCAGCATCCTGAGCATCTCCTCTTTCTCGACGACAAGCGCCGTGCTGGGCGTCAACACGTGGGCGGTCGCCATCCGCCGCGGCTGCCCTGCGAGACATCCCTCGCCAAAGAAGTCGCCCGGCCCGAGGATCGCCACGACCGCCTCTTTGCCGGTCCGCGAGAGCACCGACAGCTTGACGCTGCCCTGCCGCAGATAGAAGACGTCGGTGGCCGGATCGCCCTGCGAGAAGATCGAGGCTCCCCGCGCGTACTTGCTGATTCGACGGGCGATACCGGCTGAGTCGAGGAATTCCTGCAGGTCGAAGGCAGGCAGGGGCCGCACGGCGTTGACCTGCGCCGAAGCAGGGAATTTCTTCGTCGCCATCACGGCCATCATGGCACCGACTGTCTTGTTTTGCACATGCTCGGATGCCCGCGGGCGTCTACACTTGGAAGGCGCGAGGACGAGGATGAGACAGCCTGATTGGATGAAGCGGTGGCAGCGGCGGGTAATGCCTGCGGAGCCCGAGGCGGCTTTCCGTGTCGTATCACGACCGCAGCGCCGCATGGCGGGCACCTATCACGCGCTCCACGCGTACCTGCAGGGCCGGTACGCCGACAACGCGGTGCTCAGCTTCGAACAGATCGAATCGCTGCTCGGATTCGCGTTGCCCGATGAGGCACGAACCCACAATGACTGGTGGGCGGACCGCGAAACGGACGCAGACGCTCCCGGGCACGCGGACGCATGGCGGCTCGCGGGCCGCACGGCGACGCCGAACTTCCACGCCAGGACCGTGTCGTTCGAGCGCGTGTCCACGTGACGCGCTACCTCAGCCGAAGAGCGGTTTCTATAATGGGTAAATGACGATTGGGACCGCGGCGCGCCGACTCGCCATGTGATGGCGGACGCGTCTGCATCGGTACTCGAGCCGACGGCCGTCGACAAGTCGCCGGCATTTCCGCCGCCTCCTCTCTTCAGCCCCGCGCAACTCGAGTCGCACGCCGTTGCGCTCGCCGAGACGCACGCGATTTCCGCCGATCCGCGCCGCGCGGTCCCACTGCTCCCGCGGCTCGAGGATGGCGCGAAGCGGCTCGAGGCGGCGTATCAATTCCTGTCCGGCATCGCGCGCACCGATCCGCACCCGGTCGCCTCCGAAGACTGGCTGCGCGACAACTACCATATTGTCCAGGACCAGGTCCGTGAGGTCCGCCAGGATCTTCCGCGAAAGTTCTACCTCGAGCTGCCGAAGCTCGCCGACGGCCCGTTTCGCGGCTACCCGCGCGTCTACCTGATCGCGCGCGAGTTGATCGCCCACACCGCCGGCCGGTTCGACGTCGAAACGCTGGTGGACTTTGCCACCGCCTACCAGCGCGTCGCGCCGCTCTCGATCGGCGAAACGTGGGCGATTCCGATCATGCTCCGGCTCGCGCTGGTCGAAGAGCTCTGTCGCCTCGTCGACGGCGTCGTCGCCGCGCGCCACAGCCGCGAGCAGGCGCAGAAATGGGAGGCGCGCTGGGTGGCCGGTACGGGCCGGGTCGAAGATCTCGAGCGGCTGCTGCGCGAGGAAGTCGAATCACACGGGCGGCTGTCCCCTGCATTCGTCGTCGAACTGCTGCAGTGGCTCCGCGATCAGCCTCCGTCGGCGGCATCGGCGTGGCAGGCGCTGCAGCGTGCGCTCGAAGCCCAGGGCGATTCACCCGAAGAGCTTCTCCGGCTCGAGCATCAGCGCGAAGCCACCGATCAGCTCGCCATCGGCAACGTCATCACCAGCATGCGGCTCATGTCGTCAATCGACTGGCCGCTGTTCTTCGACCGCGTCAGCGTCGTCGAACAGATTCTCAAGGAGGATCCCGCCGCGGCATACGCCGAGATGGACTTCCCGACGCGCGACCGGTACCGGCACTCCATCGAGCAGCTGGCGCGGGGCTCGAAGGTGTCGGAGATGATCGTCGCGCAGCGCGCGGTCGCGTTCGCCCGGCGCGCACAGGCGGAGGATCCGCAGAACGACCGCCGTCATCATGTCGGCTACTACCTGATCTCGCGAGGGCGGTTCCTGCTCGAAACGGACCTCCAGCACACGCCGAAGCTGCGCGAACGACTGGCACGTTTCCTCTTCGAACACCCGGCGCTCGGCTACCTCAGCACGATCGCGGCGTCGACGGGCATTGGCGTCTGGGGTCTCGTCGCCTATGGATACCGTCACGGCGCCACCGCCGGTGCGGTGTGGCTGATCGGGCTGCTCGCGCTCGTCCCTGTGAGCGAGTTCGCGATCAGCCTGCTGAACACATTCCTGACGTCGCTGATCCGGCCGCGCCACCTGCCGAAACTGGCGCTTCGCGGCGGCATTCCCGTCCAGTCGCGCACGATGGTCGTTGTCCCGGTGATCATCGACTCCCCCGAGCGCGTCGACACGTTGTTCCACGACCTCGAGGTCCGCTTCCTGGCCAACCGCGATCCGAACCTGCATTTCGCGCTGCTGAGCGATTTCGCCGATGCGGACGCCCAGACGATGCCCGGCGATGAGGCGCTCGTGCAGCGTGGGCGGAAGGCGGTCGACATCCTGAACGCCAGGCACGGCGCTGACCGGTTCTTCCTGGTTCACCGGGAACGGCGGTTGAACCCGAGCGAAGGCCGGTGGATGGGGTGGGAACGAAAGCGGGGCAAGCTCCACGAGTTCAACCGGCTGCTGCGCGGTGCCACGGACACCAGTTTCGTCGTCGTTCACGGCGAGATCAGCGTCGTGGGCGCGATCAAGTACGTCATCACCCTCGATTCCGATACCCATCTGCCGATGGAGGCCGGACGCCGGCTGGTCGGCGCCCTGTCGCATCCGCTCAACCGCCCGCGGTTCGATCCGCGGCTTCAGCGCGTCACCCAGGGATATGGCGTACTGCAGCCGCGTGTCCAGGTGAGCATCGAGAGTGCCGCCCGCACGTCGTTCGCGCAGGTCTTTTCCGGGCACGTCGGCCTCGACCCGTACACAACAGCGGTGTCCGATGTGTACCAGGACCTGTTCCACGAGGGGAGCTTCGTCGGCAAGGGGATCTACGACGTCGACGCGTTCGAAGCGTCGCTCGCCGTACGGGTGCCAGAGAACCGGCTACTCAGCCACGACCTCTTCGAGGGCTTGTACGCGCGCGCCGGGTTGTGCACCGACATCGACCTGGTGGACGACTATCCTTCGAACTACCTGGCGTTCGCCGCCCGCCAGCACCGCTGGGTCCGCGGCGACTGGCAGATAGCCCGCTGGCTCTGGCGGACGGTACCCGACGCCACCGGCCGCCCGGTCCCGAACACGCTTCCCGCGGTGGCGCGCTGGAAGATTCTCGACAACCTTCGCCGCAGCCTGCTCGCGCCCACCCTCGTCGCACTTTTCGTCACCGGGTGGACCGTGCTGCCCGGCTCAGCGATGGTGTGGTCAGTCTTCGGACTGCTGGTGCTCGCGTTTCCCGCCTATATGCAGATCAGCCGCTCGCTGACCGGCCGGGCGCGCGGCGTGCCGCTGCGGGAACATGTTCTCGCCGAGCGCGACAACCTTGCCGCCAGCGCGGCGCAGGCGTTCCTATCGACCGTGTTCCTGTTGCATCAGAGCTGGGTGATGCTCGATGCGATCGGCCGCACGTGGTTCCGGCTGCTGGTGACGCGCCGGCACCTGCTCGAATGGGTGACAGCCGATCGATCGGCGCAGGTCGAGGCGACGGCGAGCGGGGTGCTGAAGCGGATGATCGGGATCCCGCTCGCCGCCGCGGCGATCGCGGCCCTCGTCGCGGTGGTGTCGCCGGACCGGCTGCCGCTGGCCATCCCGATCGTTGCGCTGTGGTGCCTGTCGCCGGGGATCGCCTACAAAACGGGGCGTCCGTTCCCTCGAGACCGCGCCGCCGTCAATCGCGCCGCGCGATTGGCATTCCGCACGGTTGCGCGGCGGACGTGGCGGTTCTTCGACGACCTGGCTGGCCCCGAGGATAACTGGCTCATCCCCGACAACCTGCAGGAGGATCGCCGCGAGCTGGTGGCCCATCGCACGTCGCCCACCAATATCGGTCTGCAGTTGCTGGCGACGCTGGCTGCCTACGACTTCGGCTACCTCAACGCCGTCGACCTGATCACGCGCCTCGAGCGGACGTTTGCAACGCTGCTTCGCATGCCGCGCTACCGCGGACACTTCTACAACTGGTACGACACCCGCACGCTCACCGCACTGCCACCGGCGTATATTTCGACGGTCGACAGCGGCAACCTCGCGGGCTACCTGGTGACGCTGCGCAGCGGGCTGCTCGACCTCGCCAACGAACCCGTCATCAGCACGTCGTTCCTCGAAGGCCTAGAGGACCTTGTCAATCTCGTCGAGGACGAACTGGATCGGGCTCGCGCGCGCCGGACGACGCCCGGGACTCTGCCCGGCCTGCGCAAGGAGCTGGCGCGCCTGCGTGTCGCGCTCGGCCACCGGCCCTCCACGGCCGACGCGTTGAAAACCCTCCTGGTGCAGATTCGCGATCGCCTGGCCGGGATCGGCGTGCTGTTTCACGAACTCGATGAACCGCCCCCTGGCGAAGGTGACGACGCCGCGCCGCCGCCGTTGGCGGACGTTGGCTACTGGCTGGACCAGGCTGCCGCCGTTGTGGGGGCTCGACTGGACGACCTCGCCGGGCGCGGGCCGGCCCGGGCGGAGCTGATCGAACGCGCCGAGCGCCTGGCGGCGCTCGCCGACGACCTGGTCGAGGAAACCGAGTTCGGGTTTCTGTTCGACGAGGAACGCCAACTCTTCTCAATCGGCTTCAACGTCGTCGATGGCCGGCTCGACGCTTCCTATTACGACACCCTGGCTTCTGAAGCGCGGCTGGCCAGCTTCGTGGCGATCGCGACCGGCCAGATCCCGCACGAACACTGGTTCAAGCTCGGTCGGTCGTTGACGCCGAGCGGCGCGTCGCGCGCGCTGCTGTCGTGGAGCGCGTCGATGTTCGAGTACCTGATGCCGTTGCTGGTGATGCGCTCGTATCCCGGCACACTGCTGTATGAGACGTATGACGCCGTGGTCCAACGGCAAATCCAGTACGGCACGCGGCGCGGCGTGCCGTGGGGCATCTCGGAGTCGGCATACTACGCGCAGGATCTCGAGGGGAACTATCAATATCGCGCCTTCGGCGTCCCCGGGCTCGGGCTCAAACGTGGCCTGGCCGATGACCTGGTGATCGCGCCGTACGCGAGCATTCTCGCCGCGGCGGTGGATCCCGGCGAAGTGCTCTCGAATCTCGAACGACTCCGCGACACCGGTGCCGAGGGGAAGTACGGCTTTTACGAAAGCATCGACTACACCGTCGATCGCGTGCCGAAGGATCGCACCGGCGGCGTCGTGCTTCCGACCTACATGGCTCACCACCAGGGGATGTCCGTGGTGTCGCTCGACAACGCGGTGAATCTCTCGCCGATGCAGCGCCGCTTCCATGCAGATCCGCGCGTCCAGGCCGCCGAGCTCCTGCTGCAGGAGCGAATCCCGCACCTGGTGCCGTTGAAAAACCCGCCGATAGAAAAAGCGGAGCACATCCCTGCGACCAGGCGTCTGCCGGCGCTCCAGATGCGGCGTTATCTGACGCCGCACACGCTCAGCCCGCGCGTCCACCTGCTGTCGAACGGTTCGTACGCGGTGATGGTCACCAATGCCGGCGGCGGCTACAGCCGGCGGCAGAACCTGGCGATGACGCGGTGGCGCGAGGACATCACCGCCGATGCGTGGGGAACGTTCATTTACGTGCGCGACCTGGACTCCGGAGAGGTGTGGTCGACCACGCACCAGCCGACGGACCGGGAGCCTGACGAATACGAGGTGACCTTCGCGCCCGATCGCGCGACGTGGCGGCGGGTGGACGGCGATGTCGAGATACGCACCGAGATCGTCGTGTCGCCCGAAGACGACGTGGAGATCCGCCGGGTGTCGGTGACGAATCATGGCCGCAGGACGCGCAGCTTCGACCTGACCAGCTATGCCGAAGTCGTGCTGGCGCCGGGCGAAGCCGACCTCGCCCATCCGGCATTCAGCAACCTGTTTGTCGAGACCACCGTCGTGCCGGAGCGCGACGCGCTGGTGTGCGTCCGCCGGTCGCGCGGCGGCACCGACCGTCCTCATCTGTTTCACGTGCTCAGCGGCCGCGGGCGCGCTGGTGTCGCAACCGAATATGAAACGGATCGCGCCCGCTTCGTCGGCCGGAGTCGCAACGTCGATCGGCCGGCGGCATTGTTTACCACCGCCCCGCTCTCGAATACCACCGGGCCGGTGCTCGATCCGATCGTCAGCCTGAGACAATCCCTGCGCATTCCGCCCGGCACGACCGCCCGCCTCGCCTTCACGACCGGATTCGCGGAGGCCGAGGAGGGAGCGCGTCAGCTGATCGAGAAGTACCACGACCGTCGCGCCGTTGCCCGCGCGCTCGCCCTGGCGAGCACACACAGCCAGATCGAGCTGCGCCATCTCGGCCTCACGATCGAGGAAACGCTCCGCTTCCAGCGCCTCGCCGGCCGGCTGATGTATGGCGATCCGCGGCTGCGCGCCGCCACTGCGGTCCGGATGAACACGCGCGGCCAGCAGGAGCTGTGGAAGTACGGCATCTCCGGCGACCTGCCGATCCTGCTTCTGCGGCTGGAGGACGAAGACGGGCTGGGGCTGTTCCGCGACCTGCTCAAGGCGCACGAGTATCTCCGGCGCAAGGGGCTGGTGTTCGACTTCGTCGTCCTGAACGAGCACGCGTCGAGCTATCTCCAGGAGCTGCAGAATACGCTGATACAAATGTTAGAGGGCGGCCCTGAGCAGGGCTGGGTCGATCGTCCCGGCGGCATCTTCCTGCGCCGCGCGGACCTGATGCCGCCGGAGGACCGCACGCTGCTCGAGGCCGCGGCGCGGGTGGTAATGGATGCCGCGGACGGCAACCTGCGCCAGCAGTTGAAGCGGCCGCAGATCCCGTTCGGTCCGGAGCCGGGTCAGGTTCCCGAAGTCCCGGCGGTGCCGCCGAAGACCACCCGCTCCGCCGCCGATTCCGCCGTTCCTCGCGACCTCGAGTTTTTCAACGGCACCGGCGGTTTCGCGGACGGTGGGCGCGAATACGTCATCACCGTCAATCGGGACGGTGGCGCGCTCCCACCGAATCCATGGTCGAATGTCGTCGCGCATCCGACCTTCGGGTTCGTCGCCACCGAGTGCGGTCCCGGTTACACGTGGTCTCGCAACAGCCACGAGAACCGGCTGACGCCGTGGAGAAACGATCCGGTCAGCGACCCGCCGGGTGAAGCCATCTTTCTTCGTGACGAGGAGACCGGCGAGTTCTGGTCGGCGACGCCGCTTCCGTCCGGGGTCGGCACCCTATACCGTGCGTCATGGGCAGGGCTACTCCATGTACGCCCACACGCGCGACGGACTCGCCTCGTCTCTGATGCTGTTCGTGCCGCCCACGGATCCGGTGAAGATCTACCACCTGACGCTGAGCAACCACTCGGGCCGGCGGCGGCGCGTGAGCGTGACGCTGTACGTGGAATGGGTGCTCGGCGAAAACCGCACGCGGTCGCAGCTTCACGTGGTCACCAGCCGCGACGACACGGGAGCCGTGCTGGCGCGCAACGCGTTCCGGCAGGAGTTTTCGCAGCGGGTCGCGTTCGTCGATCTCTACCCTGGCGGCACTCGCTCCGTGACCGGCGATCGAACAGAGTTTCTCGGACGGAACGGCAAGCTCGCGCGCCCTGCGGCGATGCGTCGCAGGGCGCTCTCGAATCGCACCGGCCCCGCGCTCGATCCGTGCGGGGCGGTCCAGGTGGTCGTCACGCTCGAGCCGTCGGAGACCCGAACGCTGGTCGGGTTGCTGGGCGACGCGGTTGACGTCGAGGAAGCGCGGCTCCTCGTGAAGAAGTACCGCGAGCCGCGGACCGTGGACGACGCGCAGGCGCAGGCGCTGGGATTCTGGGATCGCCTGCTCGGCACACTCGTCGTCACGACACCCGATCGCTCACTTGACCTGATGCTGAACCGCTGGTTGCCGTATCAGGCCCTGGCATGCCGCGTGTGGGGCCGGACGGCCTTTTACCAGTCCAGCGGCGCGTTTGGTTTCCGCGACCAGCTCCAGGACGTGCTCGCACTGCTGTTTTCGGCACCGAGATTTGCGCGCCATCACCTCCTGCACGCCGCCTCGCGGCAGTTCCGCGAAGGGGACGTCCAGCACTGGTGGCACGAGCCGGGCGGCCAGGGAGTTCGTACGCGCTTTTCGGACGATCGCCTGTGGCTGGTCTACGCGACCCTGCAGTACGTCGAGGCGACTGGCGACACATCCGTACTCGACGAGCAGGTGACATTCCTCGATGGCCGCCCGCTCGAACCAGACGAACACGAGGCCTACGAACGTCCGTCGGTATCGCTGGAACGAGCCTCGCTGTACGAACACTGCGTACGCGCCGTGGAGGTGAGCCTCGGCACTGGCGCCCATGGGCTGCCTCTCATCGGCACGGGCGACTGGAACGACGGCATGAACCTGGTTGGCGCCGGCGGCCGCGGTGAAAGCGTGTGGCTCGCGTGGTTCCAGCTCGCGATCCTGCCGCGATTTGCCGCACTGGCATCGGCCCGGGGTGACGAGGCTCGCGCCGCCCAGTACCCGGGGGCACGTCGACGCGGCTGACCGAGAGCGTCGAGCAGGCGTGGGACGGCGAATGGTACAAACGGGCGTATTTCGACGACGGCACCCCGCTCGGATCGCATGAGAACAACGAGTGCCGCATCGATGCCATCGCCCAGTCATGGGCCGTCATCGCCGGTGCCGGTGACCCTGCCCACGCGCGCCAGGCGATGGAGTCGACGGACCCGCACCTGGTGCGCCGCAAGGACGGCCTCGTGCTGCTGCTGACGCCGCCGTTCGACCGCATGGCACCGAGCCCCGGCTATATCCAGGGCTACGTCCCTGGCGTCCGCGAAAACGGCGGACAGTACACCCACGCCGCGCTCTGGACGGTGCAGGCGTTCGCGATGCTCGGGGACGGCGACCGGGCCATGGATCTGTTCGCGATGCTCAATCCCGCGAACAGGGCGCGAACGCCGGATGACGTTGCGCGCTACCGCTCCGAGCCGTACGTCGTCGCCGCCGATGTGTACTCGAACCCTGCCCACGTCGGGAGAGGTGGCTGGACCTGGTACACCGGGTCAGCGGCATGGATGTATCGCGTCGGGATCGAATCGATTCTTGGCCTGACGCTGAAGCAGGGCGCGTTGCACATCGATCCGTGCGTGCCCCGCCATTGGCCGCGCTACGAAGTGCGGCTCAGGACGGAGCATGCGGAATTCCGGATCGTCGTCGAGAATCCGGACGGCGTGAACCGCGGGGTGCGCTCCGTCGAAGTCGACGGCGCCCCGATCGCGGGAGACGTCGTCCTGGCGGACGCGACCGGAACTCATGACGTCCGTGTCGTGCTCGGAGATAAAAGCTGACGACGCCCCGCCGCCACCTGTCGATGCTGCGGTCGTACACCGCAGCCGATGCACTCACGATCGGCAACGCCGTCTGCGGCACCATCGCCATTTTCCTGTGCCTGGATTACCTCGCCACCGGCAGCGATCGGCTGATGTGGACCGCCTTCCTGCTGTTGCCGCTCGCCCTGGTCTGTGATTTCTTCGACGGCTACGTCGCCCGGCGGAACCGGCGCCGCCAGTCGGTGCTTGGCGGCGATCTCGATTCGCTCGCGGACGTGATTTCCTTCGGCGTTGCGCCCGCGGTCCTCGGGTTCACGCTGGGCCTTCGCGGCGGGTGGGACATGCTGTTCCTGACCTACTTCGTCGTCTGCGGCGTCAGCCGTCTCGCGCGGTTCAACGTCACCGCCGCGACGCTGGCCGATGACTCGGGAAAGGTGAAGTATTTCGAAGGGACGCCGATCCCGACGAGCATCGCGATCGTGGCGCTGCTCGGCCTGGCGTTTCGACTGGGGCGTGTCGATGACGCGCTATGGTTCGGCGTGGTCCAGATCGGCCCCGCGCAGCTGCACCCGCTTGCGCTGATCTACGCGGCCAGCGGCAGCGCGATGATCAGCGCCACGCTCAGGGTGCCAAAGCCCTAGGCCATCGAACCGTTCACGCTTCCGGGTTCTTGCTGCTCGGTTCGTGTTCAGATTCGGGTTCGGGTCCGGCTAAAGCCGGGGACACTACGAATGAATACGCGAACCCGCGGCGTGAATACGCGAATCCGCGTGATGCGCGAAGTCCCGTCAATCTCCGCGGTCGTAGCGTCCGCCTTTAGGCGGACCGAAGGCGAACCTGAACCCGAACCGAGCAGCGAGAACGCAGCAGCGTGAACGACACGGTTCTCGTCACCCCTTCTGCAGCAACGGCCTCAGCGTCCGCACGTCTTTGACGGTTTCGATCCCCAACACCGTGTCGATCAGCTTCTGCGCGGTCGCCGCCCCCAGCACCGGCGTCACGAGATCGCGAGCCTTGTCCACCACCTCGGGCCGCGGCATCGGGTTGCGCACCGTGCCCCGCACCGCCTCCACTCGCTCCGACAGTCGCATGCCGTCATTGAGCGTGATCTCGACAACAGCGACGCGTGCCGGGAGCAGGGCTGCCAGCGAGGCGTCCGGCGTGTATGTCACTTTGGCGCGCTGACGCAGCACGGCGGCGTCCTGCATGCGGGCCTTGTCGTGCGCGGCGTGGAACGAAGCTGTCTTGTCGATCAGCATCACCGCGACCATGTGCTGGAGGCAGATGTCCGGGATGTCGCGGTTGTCCACGACCATGCCCACCGTCGGGGCGAGGCGGACGACCACGCTCTTGACGTCGGCGGCCTCGAAGGGGTGCTTCCCGCGAATCGATTCGATCGCGTCGAGGGGCGCCTGGATCGGCGTGCCGACCGTCCACTTCTTGATGTCGGTGTTGACGATCTCGAACCGCTCGCCGAGCTTGTCGATCACCATCGCGGGAGAGCCGGCGGGCGCGTTCACCTGGAAGAAGTTGTCCTCACCCGAAAACACGTCGTCCACGCCGTTCCAGCCCGTGCGGACGAGCAGCGCGGCGGTCACGCCGTTGCGCGCCGGCATGCCGCCGAAGACGAAGCCCTTTTCGATGTGATCCGTGTCGCGTCCCCAAATCGCGTATCCCGCCGCCTGCTGCGACGCGTAGTCGAGCACCCAGCGCATCTGTTGGCGCGGTCAACCCGGCGATGCAGGCGGCGGCGGCGGCAGATCCGAAGTTGCCCGCAAACGCATGCGTGCTGCGGCGGCTCTCGTCCCTGAACGCGGCGCCGCCGAGCGCCATCGTGAGCCTGCAGCCCACGTCGTACCCCAGCGTCACCGCGCGCAGGTAGTGTTCGCCGTTCGCGCCTTGTTCTTCTCCGAGCGCAAGGGCTGAGGGCACGATCGAGGCGCCGGGATGCGACTGCGACGGCCCGTGCGAATCGTCGGTCTCGTCCGAATGCGCGAGGACGCCGTTCACGAGCGCGGCATCGATCGGCCCGGTCACGACCGTCGAGCCGACGACGGTCGCGACTGGCCGTCCTGCCTGCGCGCGCGCGAGTGCCAGCGCCGCTCGCCCCGGTGGCAGCTCCGAGCCCGAGATCATTGCCGCGAACGTATCGAGGATGTGATGCTTCGCCTTCTCGACGACGTCAGGCGGCAGCGGCCGGTCCTTTGCCGCGGCCATGTACGCGCTGAGCGAGGCCATGACCGGGCTTATGGCCTGTGCGCGAAGCCTTGCAAAGGGCAGGACCGCGGTGGACAGCGTGAGTACGCTGCGGCGAAGGAGATCGCGGCGTGAGATCCCGGAATCGGGGAGGTGCCTCATATCGCGTGAAGTATAGCCAGTTGAGGGCAAATAGCCCCGCTGGGATGGCCGATGATTACTACGCGCGATCGACCTTAAATGGGAGGCGGGGGCGGAGCGAGGAGAAAAGGCTCGTCGCGCAAGAGGCGGCTGAGCCGCGCCTGGCGCTGACGCCAGGCCTCGAAGTGTCTCGCGATCGTGTCCAGCAGTTGGGCCTTGCGCGGTGAGGCTTCCAGCGTGGCCGCCCGGCTGAAAAAACCGGCACCCAGTGCGGCGTACCAGCGGATGTTGTGCCGCCGGCTCATCTGGTCCTCGAAGAATCCCGCCAGCACCAGACACTGGGCGCCGGCGGTTTCCATCATCAGGCTGTCAGCCAGCAGCGTCGAATCCACCACGAAGTGATCGAAGATTGCGCTGAGGCTTGCCGGGGTCGAGAGATCGGCTGTGGCCTGCGTGGAGACCTGGGCGTGGTGAGCCAGCACGCTGGCGTTGTAGAGGAGTTCCTGTCGATCGACGCCGGGTCCGGAGACATCCCCCAGGCGCTGGAGGAAGAATTCCAGCGCCTGCCGATCATCGGTCGCGAGAAGCTCTCGCAGGGGACCCATCCCGCTGGTACATCTCTCCGCCCATGCCGCCGCTCTGCGCCGCGGCCGCCTGGTGGTCGTCATCCTGCGCCTGCGAGATCACCGCCTCGGTCGTCAGCAGGAGCGATGCGATCGACGCGGCGTTCTGCAGTGCCGAGCGAACCACCTTGGCCGGGTCGATGACGCCAGCCTTCACGAGATCCTCGGTACTGTTCCGTCTGTGCGTTGAAGCCCTCGTTACCCTTCATGTCTTTCACGCGCTGCACGACGATGGCCCCCTCGTGGCCTGCGTTGGTCGCGATCCAGCGCAGCGGCTCTTCGATCGCGCGAATGATGATGTTGACGCCGACTTGCTCGTCGCCGTCGAGATTGAGGGACTGGAGCCCTGCCGCCGCTCTCAGCAGCGCGACGCCGCCGCCGGCGACGATACCTTCCTCGACGGCGGCCTTGGTAGCATGCATCGCGTCCTCGACACGGGCCTTCTTTTCCTTCAACTCGGTTTCCGTGGCCGCCCCGACCTTGATGATGGCGACGCCGCCCACGAGCTTGGCGAGTCGCTCCTGCAGCTTCTCCCGGTCGTAGTCAGAAGTCGTGTCCTCGACCTGTGCGCGCAGCTGCTTCACGCGGCCTTCGATGGCCTGCCTGGTGCCTGCGCCTTCGATGATCGTCGTGTTGTCCTTGTCGATCGTGACCTTCTTCGCCTGCCCCAGGTCCTCGAGCTTCACCGACTCGAGCTTGATCCCCAGGTCTTCCGTGACGGCCTTGCCGTTCGTCAGGATGGCGATGTCCTCGAGGATCGCCTTGCGCCGATCACCGTAGCCCGGCGCCTTGACGGCCGCGACCTTGAGCGTGCCCCGGAGCTTGTTGACGACGAGCGTCGCCAGGGCGTCGCCTTCAAGGTCGTCCGCGAGGATGAGAAGCGGACGTCCTGCCTTCGCCACCTGTTCGAGCAGCGGCAGCAGGTCCTTCATCGCGCTGACTTTCTTCTCGTGGACCAGGATGAACGGGTTCTCGAGCACCACTTCCATGCGCTCGGGATCGGTCACGAAATACGGCGAGAGGTAGCCGCGGTCGAACTGCATCCCTTCGACCACCTCGAGCGAGGTCTCTATCGTCTTGGCCTCCTCGACGGTGATGACGCCGTCTTTGCCCACTTTGTCCATCGCCTCTGCGATGATTCGGCCGATGGTCTCGTCGTGGTTCGCCGAGATCGTCCCGACTTGCGCAATCATGGGACCGCTCACCGGCTTGGACTGCCCCTTGAGCGACGCGACGACCGCCTCGACAGCCGTCGAGATTCCACGCTTGATGGCCATCGGGTTGGCCCCGGCCGTGACGTTGCGCGCGCCTTCGCGATAGATGGCTTGCGCCAGGACCGTGGCTGTCGTCGTGCCGTCTCCCGCAACATCGGAGGTCTTGCTCGCGACTTCGCGCACCATCTGGGCGCCCATGTTCTCGAGCGGGTCCGGCAGCTCGATTTCTTTGGCCACCGTGACGCCGTCCTTGGTGATCGTGGGCGATCCGAACGACCGGCTCAGGATCACATTACGTCCCTTCGGTCCGAGGGTCACCTTGACTGCATTGGCCAGCCCGTTAACTCCGCGCAGGATCGCCTGGCGGGACGCGTCGCCATACGTAATCAGTTTTGCCATGTCAGCGTCCTTTCCGGGTGGCGACTGTGGCCGCCACCGGCGTGGCCGTGTCGGTCGTGGCGGCGCCCTCGATTGCGGCAAGGACGTCGTCTTCCTTCATGATCAGGTACTCCACGCCGTCCAGTTTGATCTCCTGCCCCGAGTACTTGCCGAAGAGAATGGTGTCGCCCGCCTTCACGTCGAGCTGCACCCGTTCGCCGTCGTCGTTTACCCTGCCGTTGCCCGCGGCGATGACCGTGCCCCGCTGCGGTTTTTCCCTGGCGGAATCCGGGATGATGATGCCGCCGATCTGCTGTTCGCCTTCTTCGAGACGTTGAACGAGAATCCGGTCGTGTAGTGGTCGCACATGCATGAGATGCCTCCCAACAAGTGATGAGGGTGGACGAGTCTTTCGTCAGCAGAAGCGACAGCAACTCCCGCTTCGGCTAACCGAGGACAGAATTGACGACGCGCACTTGATGAGGGCTGAAGCTCGGGGCCGGATCACATCCGGCGAAGGGCGGCAGTGCTCAGGAAGGTGTTGCACTGGCGAGTATAGTCGAAAAACGCGAGGAGCGGCGGCACCAGGCCGCAGCCGAGGACGAGGGCCCCGGCTGCGATCGATGTCATGTTGCCCAGGGCGCCGATCAGTCCGGCCGTCATGATCCACGCACTGGCGAGCGCGACTTTCGTGTGCTGGGAAAGCATTGGGCGCCGCTCGATCAGCTGACGCGCACGCGCACCGTCAACGGCGCGGTGAGCTTCGTGGACACATCAGCGCCGGGTCCGAGACGCATCTCCTGACCCTTCGTGGCGAGCACGACGCCGGTGCCGGCGCCGCCGCCGACGGCGGCGCCCTTGGCCGCGCCGTCTTTCCCGCCGAGCAGCCCGCCAATCACGGCCCCGGCGCCCGCGCCGATGCCGATCTTCGTGGCGTCTTCACCCTTCGTGGCGGGGGCGATATGCGACAGCGGCGACGAGTGGACGTCGTACTGCTCGTCGCCGGTGCGCAGCGACGTGAAGCGGAAGGCGAACATCGCCCGTCCCTTCACCCGTCCCGACCCGTCGACCTCGGTGACGTGACCGTTCAACTGTGTGCCGGCCGGCAGCACGTCGCGTCCATCGATCGTGATCGCACGCGTGAGTTCCGCCGAGACCGCGTCCTCGACCGCGCTGGTATCGGACGCAACCGAGCTGGTCAACGACAATGGCAGCGTGGTGCCAGCGGGAATCGTCACGTCACGGTAGACGGGACCGGAAGCGACGGCTGTGTTCGCAACCGTCGGTTGTGAAGCCGTACCCGCAGCCGGGCCGTCCCAGGAGGCGAGCGGCGAGTCCGTGGTATCCGCTGCGGTCGTCCCGCACGCGCTGGTGGCTATCACGGCACCGAGCGCCAGAATCAGTAATGGTTTCATGTTGATACTCCTGTTACGGCTGCAGGCTGACAACCAGCGCGACACGCCTATTGAGGTGGCGCGTGTCTTCGTGCGCGTTCGCGTGCTCCGGATCCTCTTCACCGTAGCTGGCTGTACGCAGGCGGCTCGTCGAGATGCCGCGGCTGACGAAGTAATCGCTGACCGCATTGGCGCGGCGGGTGGCCAGCGCCATGTTGTATTCGGCCGTGCCGATGTCGCAGGTATGCCCCTCGATGTTGAGCGTGAGCATTGGGTCCGCCAGCATCGCGCGTGCGGCCCCGTCAAGGACAGTTGTCGCCTCGGCTCGGGGCGTGAAGCCGTCAAGGTCGAAGTAGACGTCGTCGAAGCTGTAACTCCTGGGGCCAAGCGCGGCCTGCGTGGGTCGGATTTCCAGCACCGGCGCCGCAACTGGTGCAGGCGGCGCAGGTGGCGCGAGGGTGGCGCGCGGCGCCTCCGGAGCAGGCGCCGGCAGCTCAATCGCCGGCGTCACACGTGCGGCCGGGCTGCTCGACGCGAAGGCGCGCGGCTGCATCCGGCCGCGGCCGTGATAGCCGATGCGCACCTGCCAGTCCCAGTACCGTGGCGCGTTCCAGCTCAACCCGGTGCCCATGTAAAGGCCCGCGGGCATCTGGTATGTCAGGCCGCCGGTCGCGCGCGTGCGGTTCCGAATGTCCGACTCGAAGGGGCGCACGCTGCCGTCGTCGCCAACCACGGAGTTGTCGGTCAGCGTCGCGCGATAGCTGGTGGGAAGGTCGCCGTTGACCTCCGCGGACAGTCGCAGCGGGCTGCGCGACGGAAACGCGACGCCCGTGCCCCAGCGGTATGAGCCCTTCGGCGCCTCGATGCCGTCCGGGTTGCCGCGAATCTCGTAACCGACGAACGTGGCGACCTCGAAGAAGCGCGCGAGTTCCTTGCTGCCGATGACGTCGGCCATCACGTCGGTCTTCCCTGTGCTCACGCCCGCACCTTCATTGCCCGTCGGCAGCTTCACGATGCCGCGGACGGCGAGCGCGATCGGCGCTTCGCGGTATTCGGACAGCAGGTTGACCTTGGAACCGACATAAAGGTCTCCTACCTTGTTGCCCGTCCACGACTCATTCACGCGCGGGTAGCGGGCGGCGATGCCCCCTTCGCGCGCCTCGTCGGCGAACACCGGCGCGTCGTTGCGGTTGATGCGGGTGTCAAACAGGAATGCGCCGAAGACCTCGACGCGGCTGCCCAGTCCGACGGCCAGCGATCCGGCAAAGTCGGCGACGTTGCTCGAGCCCTGCACGTAATTGGTGCCGCGGCGATCGCCACCGACCGACCAGGTGCCGCTCCTGAGGACTTCGGCCGTCGGCACGTACCAGATGCCCGTGTCGCCGAGAAAGGTGGTCGTTGCCGGACGTTGATCTTCGTAGGCGGCAAAGGCTGCGGACTGGGTGTTGGCCGGCGGCGAAGGCGCCGTCTGGGCGAGCGCAGGAGCCGACCATGCAAGCAGGATCAGCCCGGCGACAAGCGAAGTGCGAGACACACGTGTCATGTCGAAATACCTCTGTCAGGGAAAACCGTTGACCGTGTCCGCTGTGGAGATTCCGGCAGGTCGTCGGGCCCACGAGTGGGAGAGAGGCCAGGGGCGTGGGGTGCCTGGCTGCACAGGATAGTAGGTGCTGCGCACAACCGTGTCTGTGCTGTTCTGCACAGCACCGAAGCGCTCGGCGCAGGTACGCTCCCTTCATGGCGATGTTCTGTGCGCGCGCGTCGCTGCCTGGCTGGATCGTCATCCTGGCAATCGGCGCGCTTCTCGCACCCACCGGGATTGCGACCACGGTACTGCTGGCGGCGCTGGGGATTGCATGTCTACCCGCCGTCATCACCGCCGGCGTGCGGAAACGGACGTGGGCCGTCCGCCATGTCAGCGCTCGCGAACCGGCGGCCATCGAGGCCCGGTTCACCTCCGAGGACGTCATTCCGACGGACCACGCACGCGGATGAAGGACACACACTCATGATCAAGACGCGAAGAATTGCCATTTGGGCGTGCGCGGCCATTGTCTTCTGTCCGCTCGGCGCGGCCGGCCAGGATCTCTCGCGCTACCGCGACGCGGTATTCGGCAGCACGGTGGCGTCGGTCGCCGCGGCGACGCGAACCGGTTCCGATGCCATCAAGGTCGTCCACCAGCGGCCCTCGCTGATCCAGGAGCTGCGGTGGAGGCCTCGGTACGCCTTAGGCCGTCCGCTCGGCAGTATCGATCCGGCGCAGGAGATCACGTTCCGCTTTTACGAGGACCAGCTGTTCGCCATCACCATCGTGTACGAAGCGCGGCTGGTCGAGGGCATGACGAACGGAGACATCATCGAGGCCGTGTCAACCGTTTATGGAACAGCGACGCTGACCGCTGCCGCATCACGGGGTCCGGCGCCGCCGCCGGCCGGGATGCTCAACGGTAGCACGGCGATCGCCAGCTGGCAGTCGGCCGGGTATGAGTTCAAGCTGATGCGCCAGGTGTATCCGGCGACCTTCCATCTGATCGGCGTGTCGACGGCGCTCGAGCCATTGGCGCGGGCGGCGGAGGCCGAGGCAGCGCGTCTCGACAAACAGGAAGCGCCGCGTCGTGAGGCGGAACGAGCGGCGGCGGAGATCGATCGCAGGGCCGCGGCCGAGGACAAGACGCGCGTCACCAACAAGCGCGAATTCAGACCGTGAGGATCCAGTGATGCGCCGCGACGTCTTCATATCGAGCCCGCCGCAAGGTGACTACATCCTCAACCCCGCGGGCTTCACGTGGCACATCCGCCGCGCGACCGGTACCGAGAGCATGCTCAGTATTTCGGTGACCGATCGCACCCGGACGAGTGCCCTCACAAGGTTGCTGACGATGGCTGAAAGCGATCAGACGGATGCGTGGGAAAACGAAGGGGGCTCTTTCCGGCTCGTCAAACGGTTCCGCTCGCCCGCGACGCCTACTTCGTAAGCTCTGATAACCGCATTTCGACCTTCAACACGATCAACGCGACCAACGCCTCGTCGGTCATCCGCGCCGTATCGATGTCGGGCGAACTGAGACGGTAGGCGGTGATGATGTGCAGGAGTCGGGCGCGCCCAAGGGCGCGAAGTTCCTGGGCGAGTACGTCGAGGCTGCGTTCCCCAACCTCGAATGGGTCGAGAATCGGTCGGGGTCCCGCGTACGGCACTCTGACGACTCGCGGCGCCGGTGAATCCGAGGCGGGGAGCTCAACGGTGCGGGTACGAACTGTGATCGGCCGCAGCGCGCGCTCCAGGGACCCTTCTGCATACACCGGGCTCAGCCCCTGGGCCCAGGTACTCGAGGTGACTGCGCTCGGGCTGCCGGGATTCCACCGCCGAGACGATTACCTTGCCGCCGTCGACCGGAACAAATTCCAGCCATCCTTCCCACATCTTGTCCGGGGCGTAGCGCCCGACGACGCGTGGGTGATAAACGCCTGACGAGTGGCGGATCGCTTCATCAAATGACCGCAATACTTCAGCCATAGTTCCCCCACGCCTCCGGAAGCAACGGCGCTGCCATCACGACAGCGGTACCTGTCTCAGCCGTCAGGAAGACGTCAGCCGTTGACAGTCGCGCGCGGCGTATGTCAGCGTGCGGTTTTGTTCGATTCCGTTCTGCTCATCTCCTTCGGCGGCCCGAACGGTCCCGCAGACATCCGCCCGTTTCTTCAACGGGTCCTCCATGGGCGGCGTGTGGCTCCCGAACGGGTCGAAGAGGTTGCTCATCACTACGAGCTCTTCGGTGGCGTCTCACCGATTACCGAACTGACGAAGAAGCAGGCGGAGGGATTGCGCGAACGTCTTGCCGCCGCGGGATATCCGCTGCCGGTGTACGTCGGCATGCGCAACTGGCATCCACTGCTGACGGATACGCTGCGCGAGATGTACGACGCCGGCGCCCGGAATGCGGTCGGGTTCATCGCCGCGGCCCACCACTCCTACTCGAGCTGCCAGCAGTATCGTGAGAACGTCGCCGACGCGCGCGCGCGGCTGCGCCAGGCGGCCGGCGGCGACATCAGCGTCACCTACGTCAAGAGCTGGTTCGATCATCCGTTGTTCATCCAGGCCAACGCCGCTCATGTCAGAGAGGCGCTGTGGCGGCTGCCGCTGGAGCTGCGCATGTCGGCGCGGCTCGTGTTTACCGCTCACAGCATCCCCACCTCGATGGCCGAGGCCTCGCACTACGAGAGACAGTTACTGGCGTCAGCAGCGGAAGTGGCGGATGCGGTGGGTCTGACGTGGGCGCTCGTCTACCAGAGCCGCAGCGGACGGCCCTCCGATCCATGGCTCGAGCCTGACGTATGCGACTACCTCCGGCGTGAGCGGGCCGCCGGGCTCGAGGCGGCCATCCTCTGTCCCATCGGCTTCGTCTGCGATCACATCGAGGTGCTGTACGACCTCGATCGCGAGGCCGCGGCCGTCTGCCGCGACATCGGTCTGCCGATGGTGCGGTCCGAGGCGGTCAACGACGATCCGCTGTTCCTCGACATGATGGCCGACGTCGTCCTCGACACCATCGCGTGGTACAAAGACGGCCGGCCGCTGCCTATCGTTGCGGGGTCTGGCTGAAGCCGATCGTTGCTCCGTCCGGCTAAAGCCGATCGTTGCCCCGTCCGGCTAAAGCCGGACACTACGTACGCGGCTGTAGTGTCCGCCTTCAGGCGGACCGTGATCAGACCAGGTCCCAGCTGCGGAGCACTTTGCGGCACGAGCAGAAACGGCCCAGGTGACAGGCGGCGACAGTGGCGGCCTGAAAGGCAAACGGCGTGATGGCCGGCGGCATGGCCGCGTGGCCGAGCGTCACATGCGGATTGTACGAACCCAGGCTCGACTTGAGCCGGTAGCTGGTCACCCACGCGATATCGCCGACGCGCGCGTCGCCTTCGAAGAAGGCGCTACCCGTCCCGCCCGGGCGTTCCAGGCCGCGCAGCGACTCCATCAACCGTTCATGCAGCGAGGCGATTTCGGCGGTCCGTTCGACCGCCATCCACACCGAACTCCCGCTCTTTCCACCGCCGCTGACCTGCACGGTCACCGGCTGTTGGCCGCGCAGTGTCTCGTCGATGTGCTCGAGCACCACCCCGACTTCATCGACGCGTACGAACCCTTGCGTGAGGGTGATGTGCGGGACGTGATCCGGGTCGAGTCGGAGACCATGCGATTCCGCGGGCGGCAGGCTCTCGCTCAGCCGGATCGCCACTGCCCGGGCGTCGGGCGGCAGCAGCAGCGCCACGTCGAGTGCAAGGAGCGCCGCCATGTTGGGTAGACTACAGCATTAACTCCCATGGCTTCGCGCCTGCGCGCCCTCTTGGCCGTCCTTGTCCTGGTTGCGCCGGTCGCCGCGCGCGCGCAGGCGCCGGTCGAGTACCGGCTCTCGTTCGCCGAGGCCGAGCACCGGCTGATGAACGTCGAGGTGGTCTTTGCCGATGTGCCGGCCGGGACGCTCGAGCTACGCATGAGCCGCTCGTCTCCCGGCCGTTACGCGCTGCACGAGTTCGCGAAGAACGTGTTCGACGTACGCGTGACCGATACCGCCGGCGCCGCGCTGCCGGTGGCACGGCCCAATCCCCACCAATGGAACGTCACTGGTCACAGCGGAACGGTGCGAGTGACATATCGCATCTTCGGCGACCGTGTCGACGGCACGTACCTGGGGATCGACAGTACCCACGCCCATATCAACATGCCGGCCGCGCTGATGTGGGCGCGCGGCTTCGAGCTGCGGCCGGCGACCGTCCGGTTCACGCCGCCGTCTGATTCCGGCTGGCGTGTCGGGACCCAGCTGCTGCCAGGGGCGGATCCGTTCACCTTTACCGCGCCGAACCTGCAGTACCTGATGGACAGCCCCACCGAGGTCAGCGCCTTCAGCGTGCGGAGCTTCACCATCGCCGACGCGCCTCGCGCACCTGTGATCCGGCTGGCCGTTCATCACACCGGAACCGACGCCGAACTCGACGCATTCGCACGCGACGTGGAGCGCATCGTCCGCGAAGCGGGCCGTGTCTACGGCGAGTTCCCAGCGTTTGACGGCAACACCTACACGTTCATCGCCGACTACACGCCATGGGCGAACGGCGACGGCATGGAGCACCGCAACAGCACCGTTGTCACGAGCCAGGCATCAATCCGCTCGAACCGGTTCGGCCTGCTCGACACGATTTCGCACGAGTTTTTCCATTCGTGGAACGTCGAGCGGATCCGCCCGCGCGCGCTCGAGCCGTTCAACTTCGAAGACGCCAACATGTCGGGGGAGTTGTGGCTCGCCGAGGGGTTTACCAGCTATTACGGGCCCCTCGTGATGCTCCGGGCCGGACTGAGCGAAACCGAGGACTTCATCGCCGAGATCACCTCGGTGATCAACGACGTCGTCTCGAGCCCGGCGCGCCGGCTGCGCAGCGCCGAAGAGATGAGCCGGCTCGCGCCGTTCGTCGACGCGGCGGCGGCGATCGATCGCACGGATTTCGACAACACCTACATTTCCTACTACACGTGGGGCGAGGCGATCGGCCTCGCCCTCGATCTCGCGCTGCGCGATCGCAGCAGCGGCGCGATCACGCTCGATCACTTCATGCAGGCGTTGTGGCAGAAGCACGGAAAGCCGGGCGGCAAGGCGCCAGGCTACGTCGACGTGCCGTACACGATGGCCGACCTCGAGGCGGCGCTCGCCGCGGTCTCGGGCGATGCGGTGTTTGCCGACGATTTTTTTGCCCGGTACATCCAGGGGCGCGACGTCGTCAACTATGAAGCGCTGCTTGCACGCGCCGGCCTGGTGCTGCGGGTGGCGTCGCCCGGCCGCGCCTTCGCCGGCCAGCTTCGCCTGATGGACGTCGATGGGCGGCCGCGCGTGATTGCGCCCGCGCCGCTTGATTCGCCTGCGTACAAAGCGGGACTCGATCGAGACGACGTGATCGTCACGGTCGGCGGCGCGGAGGTGGCGGGCGTGGCCGACGTCGAGCGGCTCGTCCACGCCCGAAGACCTGGCGACGAGGTTCCGATCGTCTACGACCGGCGGGGCCGGCGTATTACCGCGATGCTTCGGCTGGTACAGGATCCACGTCTTGAAATCGTCCGTGCCGAGAGCATCGGCCGTACCCTGATGCCCGCGCAACAGCGTTTCCGCGACGAGTGGCTGAGCTCGCGCGCGCGGAACACCTTTTGAACCCCCCATGCCCATGAATTTCGCCGGACTCTTTCGCGCGTTCGAGACGATGATGGCCGTCCGCGAAGCCGCCAAGCGCTTTACGGCGTCGTCGGAGCCGGCTTCGGCACCGCCTCCCTCACCGGCCGCCGTTCAGAGCCTTGCTGGGCAGCTGGAGGCGCCGCTGACCAACGTCGTGGTCGCCGCGCTCAAGGAAGCATTCAACCGTGATCACGCCCGGCTCGAGCTCGAGCGGGCGCAGCTCGACGAGGAGCGACGCCGCGCCGAGCAGGCGATGCGGCTCGAGCTTCGCCGGCAGGCGGCTGAGCGGGAACTGTCGCGGCTTCGGCTGCTCGCCGGCGCGGCGTTGATTGGTTGGATTGCGGCGGTGGCCATGTTTGCCGGTGGCCTTGCTGGTGCCTCCACCGCCGCGCGCGTGCTGCTGGCGGGTGGATGGCTGCTCCTGCTTGGCGCGCTCGGCATGGCGTTTACCGCGCAAAGCCAGGTCAGCAACACGACAGCTGACGGTGATCGGCCGGTGATGACGCCCGCGTCCCATGCGTCGCTCTGGCTGCTGATCGCCGGACTCGCCGCCAGCGCGTTCAGCCTGCTAGTCTGACGACGGCGGGGGGAAGAGCACGCCCGAGGCAAACTTCCAGGCCGGATCCAGTGCGCGCTTGACCGCGCGCATCTCGTCGATTCCGCGATCGCCGTACAAGTCACGCAGCATCTGCTGCTTCAGTGCGCTGCGGCCGACGCCGTGTTCGGCCAGCGGCGCGCCGCCTAGCGCCATCACCCCGCGCGCGATTTCGAGAATCGCCGTCCTTCCCCGCTGCACGTCGTCGATCGACCGCGGGACGACGTTCGGGTGCATGTTGCCGTCGGAGACGTGGCCCCAGATGGCGTACTCGAGGCCATGACGCTCGAACGTCGAGCGGTAGAGTGCCAGCGATTCTTCGAGTCGCTCGAACGGCACGATCACGTCGCCCGCCGTTTTCTCCACGTCCTGCTGCAGGCGAGCCCGGGTCGCCGCAATCAAGGCGTTGAGGCTCGAGGGAACGCCCTCTCGCAGCGCAAACAGGCGTGCCGCGCCGCGGTCGTCTCCCGGCTGGGCGACATGCGAGTCGGCGTCGACGGCGCATGCCGTGAGCACCTCGTCGAGCTCGGCCAGCACGTCGTCCTCGTTTCCGGCGATCTCGATCTGGGCGAGCAGGAACCCCGCGCCCTGCGGCGGGCGCGCGACGTTGGCCCGCTGGAAGATCTCGTCGGGCACCAAGGCAAGCGCGCGACTGTCCATGAATTCAACCGCCGACACGTCCAGCGCCGGAGGCGCGCCGCCCGTGCCGGCGGCCTTGCCGCGAAGGGCGGCGGTCAGCCGAACCGCCTGGGCGTCCGATTGGAAGGTAACCAGCGTGACGCAACGCTGCGGCAACGGCACGACGCGGAGGGTCGCGTCGGTAATGAATCCAAGTGTGCCTTCCGACCCGATGAAGAGATCGATCAGGTCCATGCCCGGCCGCGCGAAGTAGCCTGCCGACAGCTTCGCGACGTCGGGCATGACGTAGGTCGGCACGGGAATCCGCACCCTCGGTCCTGACGTGGACGGGAGCTCCAACCACCCGTCGGGTGAGGCCGACACGTCGCCGCGGCGCAGTTCCAGGATCGAGCCGTCGGCCAGCACCACTGTCAGCGCATCAACCCAGCGCCGCGCGCTGCCGTATTTGAATGTCGCCGGGCCGGCGGCATTGGTGGCAATCGTGCCGCCGACGAAGGCGCCGTCGAAGGTAGGGACCGGCGGATAGTAGAGGCGGTCGGCACCAAGCACGCGCTGCAGATCGGCAAGCGGGACGCCGGCGCCTACGCGCACCCGTCCGTCGCGAAGCGGGGTGATCTGTGTGAGCGCCCGCGTGCCGATGATCAGGTCGCCCCGTGGCGTCGCGCCTCCGGTCAGCGACGACTGTGCACCGATGGCGAGCACCCGTTGTGCCGGGGCGATGAGCGCCGCCGCTTCGGCCGCGTTTCCAGGAAATGCAATGCCTGCGGCGAAGCCGCCAGGAACGTGGGCGGCGTCGCTCAGGAATGGTTGAAGGAAATCGGCGTCGGTCTCGACGTGAATGGGGCCCTCCTGCGTCTGCGGATTATAGAACCGCAGGCAGAAGAGCCTGCCGCGCATGAACGGCGCGGCGGTGGTTTCAGCGCTTCTTGGTCGATTTCGCCTTCGTGGCCGCCGACCGCTTTCTCTTGGTCGCTGCGCCCTTCCTCGCTGCCCGTGGCCGTCTCGGTTGCGCGAGGCCGTTGCCGCCGGAGCCCGCGAGCCGCCGCGTCGCGCCGTCCAGTTGGCGCTGCAGCGCGCCGATCACGCGACCCAGGGACTCGGCGGATCGTAGCAGCAGCGAGTCGTCGTCGCGGGACCGGTCACTTGACTTCCGTGCTCGAAGCACGGTTTTCCGCTTGGCCATTCCAAGCTCCTCCTTCGTGGGCCGGTTGCCCTCACTGAGGGAATGGACAGAGCAAGGACCGAGCCAAGGCGGATTTCGCCTGAAGCTCGAAACAAAACGCGCGCGACGCAAGTCGCGCACGATCCACGGCTTACGGTGCGCGAAGCAGCGTCGTCTCTTCCGCGAACCACGCGTCGTAGTCGGCCTGGCTCTGCACGCTGTAGAAACCGCGCATGCGGTAGTGACCGAGACCGCACAACTGTGAGCACGCGATCTCCCACTCGCCGGTGAGTGTCGGCGTAAACCATACCGGCTGGGCAATGCCGGGCACCGCATCTTGTTTCACGCGCATCGCGCCCAGCTGGTTATAGAACTCGGGAAGGATGATGCCGCCAGGCGCATTGGCCTCGCCAAACATGCCGCCGATGAACGGGATCGGCTGCCCCGGATACGCCAGCTGCCACCGGATGACGACGACCAGCGAGAAGCCGAAAAGAAGAAGAAGAGGCTGGTGAACGCGTACAGCAGGCCGATGTGGCGATGGTCTGTCGACGTGAGGTATTTGAGCAACATCGCGCGCGGAGCGCGCCCAGGGAAAGAGGGCCGCGAGGGCACCGCCCTCGCCGGATTCTATAGAATGCGAAACATGGTCGCAAGAAAGCCTGCCCTGTTGCTGTGCCTGTTCTTCATGCCGATGACGCTTTCCGCCGCCGCCCAGACTGCACCCGAGCCGATTCGGTACACCCTCGCCTTCCCCGCACCCCACA
The DNA here is from genome assembly GCA_963750995.1 of uncultured Acidobacteriota bacterium. GTDB lineage: Bacteria > Acidobacteriota > Vicinamibacteria > Vicinamibacterales > UBA2999 > CAVVST01. The sequence continues at coordinate 658,719 of CAVVST010000004.1, forward strand.
CGCACTATGTCGACGTGACTGCCGTAGTGCCGACCGATCGCCGGCCCGAGGTGGAGCTGATGATGGCGGTGTGGACGCCGGGCTCGTACCTGATTCGCGAATACCAGCGAAACGTCGAGAGCGTGACGGCGACCGGCGACGGCGGGCGCGCGATCGCGATCGAGAAATCCGACAAGAACCGGTGGCGGGTGGCGGCCGGGGGCGCGCCGACGGTAACGGTGAAGTACCGCGTCTACGGGCGCGAGATGAGCGTTCGCACCAACTGGGTGGAAGCTGACTTCGCGATGATCAACGGCGCGCCCACGTTCCTGACGCTGGCGGGCGCCGCGAACCGGCCGCACGAGGTCGTCATCGAGCCGGCACGCGGCTGGCGGACCTCGATGACGTCGCTGCCGGCGATGTCTGGCGGCAACCACCGCTACCGCGCGGCCGACTACGACGAGCTCGTCGACTCGCCCATTCTGATCGGCAATCCCGCGGTGTACGAGTTCTCGGTCGACGATAAGAAGCATTACCTGGTGAACATCGGCGAAGCGGGGGTGTTCGACGGGGCGAAGGCGGCGAAGGACCTCGAGGCGGTCTTCAGGGAACAGCGCCGCTTCTGGGGCTCGCTGCCGTACGACCGCTATCTCGTGATGAATGTCCTGACCGCCGTGCCGGGACAGATTCCGGGCGGCGGCCTCGAACACAAGAACTCGACGCTGCTGATCACCGGACGCTGGGCGACCAGGACCAGGCAGAGTTACCTGGCGTGGCTGGAGCTGGCGAGCCACGAAATCTTTCACGCCTGGAACGTGAAGCGGCTTCGTCCCGTGGAGCTTGGCCCGTTCGACTACGAGAACGAGAACTTCACGCGGAGCCTGTGGGTGGTCGAAGGCGTCACCGACTACTACGGCGAGTTGCTGGTCCATCGCGCCGGCCTGTCGAGCCAGTTGGAGTATCTCGACGCGCTCGCCAACAAGATCGAAGAGATCCAGACGACGCCAGGCCGCGCGGTGCAATCGGCCGAACTGGCGTCGCAGGATGCGTGGATCAAGTACTACCGGCCGGACGAGAACTCGCCGAATTCGTCGGTCAGCTACTACACCAAGGGCTCGGTGCTCGGGTTCCTGCTCGACGCCCGGATCCGCAAGGTCACGAGCGGCGCGAAGAGCCTCGATGACGTGATGCGCGCGGCGTACCAGAAGTTCTCCGGCGCCAAAGGCTACACGCCCGACGAGTTTCGCGCCGTGGCGGAACAGGTCGCCGGCATGAGCCTGGCGTCGTTCTGGGACGCCGGCGTTGAAGGCACCGCGGAAGTTGACTACGCCGAAGCGCTGGACCTGTTCGGACTGCGGTTTCGTCCGGTGGAAGCCCCTCGCGCCGATCGACCCGCCCGCGCATGGCTCGGTGCCACCACCCGCAACGACGCCGGCCGGCTGGTGGTGTCGCAGGTCCGGCGCGACGGACCCGCGACCGCTGCCGGGCTCAACGTCGACGACGAGATCATCGCCATCGACGACTTCCGCGTGCGCGCCGATCAGCTGTCCGCCCGGCTCGATCAGTACAAACCGGGCGACAAGGTCACGCTGCTCGTGGCGCGGCGCGATCAGTTGACGAAAATCGAGTTCGAGTTCGGCGCCGAGCCGGCCCGACAGTGGCGTCTCGAGGTCGATCCCGGCGCCACCGAGACCGACCAGCGGCAGCGCGATCGGTGGCTCAAGCCGCAGGCATGAACTTCGATCCGCAGTACATCGATCAGGTTCTCAACGAGAACTTCGAGGACGCCAAGGCGCTGTTCCTGCCGCCGCTGATGGCAATTCAGTACGCCCACCTGGTGATGCTGGCGGATCGCGGCATCGTGTCCGCCGCCGATGCCCGGACGCTGCGCGACGGCCTTGATTCCATCTCCGTCGATGACGTGCGGGCAACTCCCTACGATGGCCGCTGCGAGGACCTGTTTTTTCACGTTGAACGATTGATCGTCCAGGCGTGCGGCGCGGAGGCCGCCGGCCGCCTGCACACCGCGCGCAGCCGCAACGACATCGACATGACGATGTACCGGCTGCGGCAGCGCGAGTTCATCCTGTCGCTGCTCGAGGTGACGCTCGATCTGCGGGAGGCGTTGATCGGCCTGGCCGACCGTCACCGCGAAACGCTGCTGGCAGCGCTGACGCACACGCAGCCGGCGCAGCCGTCGACGATCGCGCATTACATGCTGGCCGTCATCGAACAGCTCGAACGCGACGCCGGGCGGCTGCGCGCGGCGTTCGCCTCGACCAACCGCAGCCCGCTGGGCGCCTGCGCCATCACCGGGACCGGGTTTCCGATCGATCGCCAGGCGACGAGCGATCTGCTCGGGTTCGACGGCCCGACCGGAAACACGTACGGCAGCATCGCGACCGTCGATTACCTGCTCGAGAGCGCGTCGGCCGCCGCAGTCATGCTCACCGGGCTCGGCCGGTTCGTGCAGGACCTGCTGCTCTGGGGCACTGCGGAGTTCGGCTATCTCCGGCTGGCCGACGGCTTCGTCCAGTCGAGCAGCATCATGCCGCAGAAGCGCAACCCGGTTGCGCTGGAACATGCGCGCGCCATCGGCAGCAAGGCGGTCGGACAGGCGGGCGCCATTCTTCTGACCGTGCACAACACACCCTTCGGCGACGTGGTGGACACCGAGGACGATCTGCAGCCGCTGGTGGCGTCGATGTTCAGGGATGCGCGCCGCGCCGTCGTGCTGGTGGCCGCGGCGATGGGAGGCGCCGAGTTCGACGTCGCGCGGCTGGAATCGCGGGCCGCGGTCGGCGGCACCACGATGACGGAGCTGGCGGATCACCTGGTGCGGACGCACGGCGTCCCGTTCCGCACCGCCCACACTATCGCCGCACGCCTGCAGCAGGCCACGATGCAGCCCGGCGCGCCGCTGGGGGCGACGCTGGCGACGATCTCGAGCGATCTGCTTGGCGTGCCTCTCGTCTACACCGACGCGCAGATCGCCGAGATCCTCAGTCCCAGGCACTTCGTCAACGTCCGTCAGACTGCCGGCGGACCGGCGCCCTCCGAAACCGCCCGCGCCGCGGCGCAATCGCGCGAGCTCGTCGTGGCGGACCGCGTGTGGCTTACGAACACTGCCGGCCGGCTCGCGGCCGCGCAGGCGCGGCTGCGGCAGCGCGCCCAGTCGTTGTGAGCGACGTCCGCCGCAGCTACCTTCGCGTGCTCGTCATCTGGGCCCTCGTCCTCGCGGCGCTGTTCGCCTTCCAGCAGTACTTCAGCTGATGCACTGGATCGACTGGACCATCATCGCGATCTACCTGGTCTGGATCGTGTGGGACGGGCTGCGGCTCACCAAGCGCAGCCACGAGCTCGAAGGCTATTTTCTCGCCAGCCGCAGCATCCCGTGGTGGGCCATCGGGCTCTCCGTGATGGCGACGCAGTTGAGCGCCATCACGATGATCGGCACGACCGGCCAGGGCTATGCCGACGGGATGCGGTTCCTGCAGTTCTACTATGCGCTGCCGCTGGCGATGATCGTGCTCTCGGCCACGCTCGTGCCGTTCTTCCACAACGCCAGGGTCTACACCGCGTACGAGTATCTGGAGCAGCGGTTCGATGCCAGGACGCGCGCGTTCACCAGCCTGCTGTTCCTGATGTCCCGCAGCATGTCGCTGGGCGTGGTGATCTCGGCGCCGGCGGTGGTGCTCGCGGTGGTGATGGGGATCAACGTCACCACGACGGTGCTGCTGATCGCGCTGCCGACCGCCGTCTACACGATGTTCGGTGGCGTGCAGGCCGTCACCTGGACCGACGTGAAGCAGATGGTGCTGATCGTCGTCGGCCTGCTGGCCGCGATCGTCGTACTGGTGCTGGCGCTGCCGGACGAGGTGGGCGTTCCGCAGGCGCTGAGGCTCGCCGGGGCAACTGGCCGGCTGCAGACGTTCGACTTCACGTTCGATCTCACGAACCAGTACACCTTCTGGTCGGGGACGATCGCCGCGCTCTTCCTGTTCTGCTCGTACTTCGGCACCGACCAGAGCCAGGTGCAGCGCTATCTCACCGCACGGTCGGTCGACGAGGCGCGCGAGTCGCTGCTCATGAGCGCCTACTGGAAGATCCCGCTGCAGGCGCTCGTGCTGCTGGTCGGTGTGTTCATGTTCCTTTTCTACCTGTTCACGCCACCGCCGCTGCTGTTCAACAGGACGCACGATCGGGAACTGCGCGAGGGACCGCAAGCGGCGGAATTCGTCAGGCTGGAGGGGCGGTTTCAGGCGGCCGCGCAGGCGCGCCGCGATGCCGGACTGGCGTTCGCCCGGGCCGACGCCAGCGGCGACGCGACCGCCGCCGCCGCGGCGGGGCAGGCGTTCAAGGATCGGGAAGCCGAGGTACGCGGGATTCGCGCCGACGCGTTGACGTTCGTGCGGCAGGCAACCGGCGACGCGTCGTACAACGACGTGAACTACGTCTTTCCGACGTTCATCACGACGCGCCTGCCGGTGGGTCTCGTCGGCTTGCTCATCGCCGCGATCTTCGCGGCCGCGATGTCGACCATCTCCGCGGAAATGGCGTCGCTCTCGACCGCGACCGTCATCGACTTCTACCGGCGGTTCGCGCGGCCGCAGGCCGACGATCGGCACTACCTGCGGGTGTCGCGGATCGCCACCGGCTTCTGGGGTCTCTTTGCCAGCGCGGTGGCCGTCTGGGCCGCGGAACTCGGCTCGCTCATCGAGGTAGTGAACCGTTTCGGCTCGTTTTTCTACGGCTCCATTCTCGGCGTGTTCATCCTGGCGGTGGCGTTTCCGAGGGCGACGGCGAACGGCGCCTTCGTCGGCCTGCTGGCAGGCATGGCGTCGGTGGCGTGGGCCGCCAGCTATACCAGCGTCGCCTTTCTCTGGCACAACGTCATCGGCGCGGTCGCGGTCGTCGTCGTCGGTATGATGGTCAGCGCGCTGCAGCGGCGATGATCTGTATTTTTGTCACCGGCGGCACGTTCGACAAGACCTACGACGAGATCGAGGGGAAACTGTCGTTCCGCGAAACGCACCTGCCCGAGATGCTGCGCCTCGGCCGATCGCGCGTCGCCGTGACGATCGAGACGCTGATGATGATCGACAGCCTCGAGATGACCGACCGCGACCGCGCGCTGATCGTCAAGCGCTGCACCGAGTGCGGGGAGTCGCGCATCGTCATCACCCACGGCACCGACACGATGGTCGAGACCGCCGCCGCGCTCGCCCGCGACGTGGCGGGCAAGACGATCGTGTTGACCGGCGCCATGATCCCGTATGCGTTCGGCAGCTCGGACGGATTGTTCAACCTGGGAAGCGCCCTCTCGTTCGCCGGAGTGCTGCCGCCCGGGGTGTATATCGCGATGAACGGGCAGTACTTCGTGTGGAACCGGGTGCGGAAGAACCGCGAGACCGGTGTCTTTGAGGAGCAGGAGCAGGGATGATCAAGATCAAGGTGAAGACCCCCCTCGTCGAAATGGACGGGGACGAGATGACGCGCATCATCTGGCACAAGATCCGCGAAACGCTGATCCTGCCGTATCTCGACGTCGACCTGAAGTACTACGACCTCTCGATCCAGGCGCGTGACGAGAGCAACGACCAGATCACCATCGAATCAGCAGAGGCGACGAAGAAGTACGGCGTCGCGGTGAAGTGCGCGACGATCACGCCCGACGAGGCGCGCGTCAAGGAATTCAGCCTGAAGCAGATGTGGCGCTCGCCGAACGGCACCATCCGCAACATCCTCGACGGCACTATTTTCCGCGAGCCGATCATCTGCCGGAACGTCCCGCGCATCGTGCCGCACTGGGACAAGCCGGTCGTCGTCGCGCGCCACGGGTTCGGCGACCAGTACCGCGCGCAGGATTTCCATTTCCCGGGCGCCGGCACCATCAAGATCAGCTGGACGCCCTCGGGCAGCAGCGAAGCGCCGATCGAACGCGAGGTGATCAAGACGCACGGCGGCGGCGTGGCGATGGGAATGTTCAACCTCGATTCGTCAATCGAAGGGTTCGCCCGCGCCTGCTTCACCTACGCGCTCGGCCGCAACTACCCGGTGTACCTATCGACGAAGAACACGATCCTGAAGGTCTACGACGGTACCTTCAAGAACACCTTCCAGCGCGTGTTCGACCAGGAGTTCAAGCAGCCGTTCGAAGCCAAGGGGCTGACCTACGAGCACCGGCTGATCGACGACATGGTGGCGGCGAGCCTGAAGTGGAACGGCGGCTATCTCTGGGCGTGCAAGAACTACGACGGCGACGTGCAGTCCGACACGGTGGCACAGGGATACGGATCGCTGGGCCTGATGACGTCGGTGCTGACGTCACCCGACGGCAAGGCGGTCGAGGCCGAAGCCGCCCACGGGACCGTGACACGCCATTACCGGCTCTACCAGCAGGGCAAGCCCACCTCGACGAACCCGATCGCGTCGATCTATGCGTGGACCCGCGGCCTGCAGTATCGCGGACGGTTCGACGACACACCCGACGTGGTGACGTTCGCCGACACACTCGAGCAGGTGTGCGTGGATGTCGTCGAATCCGGACGGATGACGAAAGACCTCGCCATCCTGATCAACCCGAACCAGCCACACCTCACGACCGACGAGTTCATGGCCGCGATCGATGCGGAACTAAAAAAGCGGATGGCGAGCTAAAGGCGAGGCAGCGAAGGATACGGAGGCCACGCGTTCACAGGAGTAACGGAGAAACGGAGACGCACGGAGCGGACTGCACGTGCACAATCGAAAGAGCTCATGTCGAAGCGCGGTCACCGGCGCTCCGTGCGTCTCCGTGCCTCTGCGCCTCCGTGTGAACCCGTTGCCTCCGGCTGTCTCCCAATCTTCTCAGGGAACTGTCGCACCCCCGCAGCTGGATCCGGCGCCTGCCGTACAACCAAAGCAATGAGGACCGACGACGATGCGGCGGGAGGCGAAGGACTGAGGCGTGGCATCGAAGATCGTCTGCGGCGCCTCCGCCGCCGTGCCCAGGTCGAGCATCTGGTTGAAATCACAGTCGTAGAGCCGCCCGTCCCAGCCGACTGACAGCGTCGTCCGGCACATCAATCCATCGAGCGCCGCGGGGTTGAAGGCCGCGGTGAGCCGATCCATGTATGCCTGCAGGTTGCCTGAGTCCATCAGGAACTCGAGGAAACGGCTGATCGGCATGTTCGTGATCGTGTACAGCCGGTTGAAGCTCACGCCGTGGCGCCGCTGCAGTTCTCGCTTCCAGTCCCTTTCGAGGGCCGCCTGCGCTCCTGGCAGGAACGCCCCGACCGGGTTGGTGACGAGGTGCAGGAGCAATCCCGATCCCTCCGTCCCGTAGCCGAGTTCATTGAACCGGCGGAGCGCGGCGATGGAGTCTCCGAACACTCCGTCGCCGCGCTGCGCGTTTGTCTGGCGCTCCGATACCGACGGCAGCGAGGCAATGACCTCGACCCGATGCTCGGCGAGAAACTCGGGAAGGTCCGCGTAGTTCGGCAGCCGCGTGATCGTCAGGTTGCACCGATCGATCACGTGGCGACCCGCGGCGCGGGCGCGGCGGACGATGTCGCGGAAGAGGGGATGCAGCTCCGGCGCGCCGCCGGTGATGTCGACGGCCGGAATCTCGCTCGATTCGAGAAAGCGAATGCAGGCGTCGACCACCTCGGCGGCCATCACCTCGGTGCGATCGGGGCCCGCGTCCACGTGACAGTGGTGACAGGCCTGGTTGCACCGCTTGCCGACGTTGATTTGCAGCACCTGGATGGCCGCCGCGCGGAGCGGTTCGTGGCCGCCGGCGGCCGCCGCGTCCTCGAAGGTTCGCGCGAGCGGCAGCGCGGCGAGCGTCGCTCGCTGGGTCGCGGTGTCGGCCAGTGGATGCCGGCTGTTGACGAGAGTCAGTAAACCCACTACATGGACAGCTTATCGACGTGGCTGCGCATCTGCACGCCGTGGACGAGCGACGCGCCGCCCCGGATCGCCGCCGCGACATGGACGGCCTCGGTCATCTGCTCGGGTGTCGAACCTTTCTCCAGGCAGGCCGTCGTGTACGCGTCGATGCAGTAGGGACACTGCACGGCATGGGCGACGCCGAGAGCGACCAGCGCCTTTTCGCGTTCCGTCAGGGCGCCTTCTTTGAAGACGGCGTTGTACCACTCCAGGAACTTCTGCCACAACTCGGGCGCGTCCTGTCCCATTTCGGCGAAGCGGCCGAGGTCCTTCGGGTGGTAGTAGGTGTCCATGCTCAGAGTCCCAGCGCCTCGTCGACGCTCATCACCCGCACCGGTCCGAGGTTGAGGGCGCGGATGCCCGGCTCGATCGTCTTGCGGTCACCGACCACGACGACCGCAAAGCGCGAGGGTTGAATGTAGGTCTTCGCCACTTTCCCGATCGCCTCGGCGGTGACCGCCTGGACGTTTGGGATGTAGCGCTCGAAGTAGCCGTCCGGGAGCTGGTAGACGATCAGTTCCTCGAGCCGCCGCGAGAGATCGGCCGACGACTCGAATTCGGCGGGAAATCCCAGCGTGATGTAATTCTTGGCCTTCGCAATCTCCTGCTCGGGGATCGGCTGAACGATCCCGGTCAGTTCATTGAAGAACTCGCGGACCGATTCCGCGGTTTTGTCGGTCTGCACCCCTGCGGCTGCGACAAACGGGCCGGCCGAGAGCCGCATGTCGAAGCCGGAACTCGCGCCGTAGGCGTAGCCATGCTCCTCACGCAAGTTCTGGTTCAGCCGCGAGGTGAACGATCCGCCGAGGATCGTGTTGAGCACCAGCAGCGGAAAGTATTCGGGCGTCGAGCGTGGGACACCGACCCAGCCAATCCGGATCTGCGACTGTTCGGCCTCGGACTTGTCGACGATGTAGATCTGCCCGCGATCCAGCTGCGGCGCGGCGGTGACCGGCGTTCGACGCGCCGGCGCGCCACCCGCCTTCCATGCACCGAAGTGCTTTTCGAGCTCCGGCATGACGGCGTCGGGCTTGAAGTCGCCGACCACCACCAGCACCGAATTGGCCGGCTGGTAGTAGGACGCGTGAAACGCGGCGAGGTCGCTGGTCGAGAAGGCCTTCAGGGTTACTTCGGTGCCTACGGCGCCCGTACCGTACCGGTGCGTTGCGCCGAACACGAGCCGCGCAAAGGCCATCTGCGCGATCGAGGCGGGATCGTCGCGTGCCTGGAGCAGAGCGGTGAGGCGTTCCTGCCGGAGTCGTTCGAGCTCCATGGCGGGAAACGTCGGCCGCAGCGTGACGTCGGCCAGCAACGGCAACGCCTCGCCCAGCCGATCGACCGGCAGGTTCAGCCGTACCGCCGAAGAGTCGAAGGTGCTCGTCGTGGTCAGGCTGGCGCCGAGGAACTCCACCGCGTCGGCGATCTCGAGCGCCGAGCGCGTACCCGCCCCTTCGTCGAGCATCGCGGCCGTGAGACTGGCAGTGCCGAATTGTCCGGCCGGATCGTCACCCGCTCCCGCCCGCACCACCACGTTCACCTGAACGATCGGTACTTCGTGGCTCTCGACGAGCCACACCGCGAGGCCGTTGGAGAGCGTGCGTTTCTGGACATCGGGGACGTCGAGCTGCGGCGGTGGCCCCGGCGCCGGAGGACGGCTGCGATCCGGAGGCGTCTGCGCCCAGGCGGAAACCCCAAGCAGGAGAAACAAGGTCAAACCACGTATCCGTCGTGGCCTTCGTGGTTCAAGCGAAGTTGCGGTCATTTCTGTGCCTCTGGCTCGACCACCAGTTCGACGCGGCGATCGGGGGGCAGCCATCGCAGCACCGCCGCCTGCACGTCGCTCGGCGACACGGTCGTGTATCGAGCGAGATCCTCGGCGAAGTAGTCGGGGCCGGCGCCGGCGAAGTAGTAGCCGTTCAGCTGATTCGCCTTGCCGCCGAACCCTCCGACACGCTCCAGGCCGCGATAGAAGGCCGCTTCAATCTGGTTGCGCACACGTTGCACTTCCCGCGCCTCGGGCGCGGCACGCCGAAGCTTCTCGAGCTCTTCGTCGATCACTTTCTGAATTTCCGCCACGGTGTGCCCCGGCCGCGCAGTGGCGATGATCTGGAAGGAGCTGCCCAGGGCTCCGGACGCCTGGAAAGCGGCGACGTCCTGCGCGATCTGCGTCTCGTAGACCAGCCGTGAATACAACCGCGAGTTCTTGCCCTCACTCAGGATCGACGCGGCTACGTCGAGTGCCGCGCTCCCGGGGGCGTACGCGCGCGGGCTGAGCCATCCAAGGTACAGGCGTGGCAGTCGTACCTGGTCGGTCAGCGTCTTTCGCTTGACCTCCGTCAGGATCGCAGCGGGCGGAGCGACCGGTGTGGCCACCGGTCCGCGCGGAAATTCGCCGAACCATTTTTCAACCAGGACGCGAGTGCGGGCGACGTCGATGTCGCCGGCGATCACCAGGCTGGCGTTGTTCGGCACGTAATACGTCTTGAAGAAATTGACTACGTCCTCGTGGCTCGCCGCGGTCAGGTCCTCCATGTAGCCGATCGTCGGCCAGCTATATGGATGTCCAGGAGGCCAGAGCAGCTTGTCCATTTCGATCGACGCCATGCCGTATGGCCGATTCTCGTAGCTCTGGCGCCGCTCGTTCTTGACGACGTCGCGCTGTCCGTTGACGCGCTCCGGGGACATCGTGTCGAGCAGATATCCCATGCGGTCGGATTCGAGGAACAGCCCGAGTTCCAGTGCGTTCGACGGCAGGTCGATGAAGTAGTTGGTGCGATCGAGATCCGTCGATCCGTTATTGGAGCCGCCCGCGGCCTCGAGCAGGATGTCGAACTGTCCTTCCTCGACGTTCTTCGATCCCTCGAACATCAGATGCTCGAAGAGATGGGCGAAGCCCGTTCGGCCGGGACGCTCGTTCGCCGAGCCCACGTGGTACCACGTGTTCACCGAAACGACGGGCACTGTCGTGTCGCGATGCAGGATCACCGTCAGGCCGTTGGCGAGCGTGAACTGGGTGTACGGAACCTCGAGCGGGGCGGCGGGCGTCTGCGCCCGCAGGGAAAGCCCGCAAAGAATGAGCAGCAGCAACGCGGCGGCGACTCTCATAGCTGGGTGGAGCCTCCTTTGCACATCCTATCTTGGGACAGCTTGAACCAGGAGGGTATCGATGGGGTTGCGTGACAAGTACAACCATGCCGTCCAGACTGCGAAATCGCTGCGCATGGACGGAGCGGCCGAGGAGCGCGACGGGAAGCTCCATTTCAAGGGCACTGTCAATTCAGAGGACGAGAAGAATCAGATCTGGAACGCCTTGAAGACGGTGCCGGACTGGCAGAAGGAGGTTGTGGCCGACATTACGGTACGTCCGTCGACGATGAAAGATCCCACGCCAAATCGATCCGCGGCACCTCAGCAGGCGCCCGCGCCCACGGCCGGTGGCGGTACTTCCACATATACCGTGCAGCCGGGCGATACGCTGAGCGCGATCGCCAAGAAGTTTCTGGGTAGTGCCAATGACTACATGGAAATCTTCAACGCGAATCGCGATCAGCTGAGCGACCCGGACAAGATCAAGCCGGGGCAGGTGCTGAAGATTCCGCAGCACGCCAAGAAATAGGCCGGAACCTCGGCCTGAGCCGAAACCCTCCTGCCTTGCGCATTACGAGGCAGGGGGGACAGATGAAACACTGTTCGCGAGCCGCCGCCTTCGTGGCGGCGGCTTTCTTCGTCGCCGGCAGCGCCGCTGCGCAGAGCCCGCCGGCGATTGCACTCACGCCTGCCAATCCGGCCCGCTGGGACATCGCCGCACACGTCGGATGGCTGGCCGTCGTCACGCCTCAGTCTGATTTTTACGGCGACGACTCGTACAACGTCGCATCGGGGGGCGTCTCGCTCGGGCGGTATCTCACGCCGCATCTCAAGGCTGAAATTCACGCGGCGATGAACGGCGAGGGGACGCTATACCGGCACGAAGTGCTCCCGGGCGCTGCGCCAGGATTCCGCACGACCGAGCACCACGTCAGGACTGCCTCGGCCGACGCTGGCCTCCTCTATCAATTCTTCGACAACCAGTGGTTTCACCCATATGCGGGCGGGGGGCTCGAGGTGGTCCGTGAAGAAGATCGCGCCGTCGTGCTCGACGGCCGGGTGGGAACGCGCGCGTCTCTGGCCTCAAACGTCTCGCATACGGCGCGCCCTTTCGTCACTACCGGGTTCAAGTGGTACGTCACCGAACGCGCGTTCGTGCGGGCTGGCGTGCAGGGTTCATTTTCCGGTCGTGGCACGACTCACGTGACGTGGACGGCCGCCGTAGGAGCAGATTTATGAAGGGCATCGCACTCCTGGTGATACTGACGACACTGGCGTCGTCCAGCGCATCCGCGCAAGCGACGCTGCAGCCCGATGTCTGGCGCGTCTTCGCCCAGCAGATCGACGTCGGCTCGCGCCTCGAGATCCGCCTTGATGACGGTCAGCGGGTCGTGGCCACGCTGATCCAGGCCGGCGCGGATAGCCTGGTCGTCCAGCCGAGGACGCGCGTGCCCGTTCCCGCTCAGCGCATCCCGTACGACCGGATCGCATCGATCGAACGGGACAAGTCCCGCGGCATCGGCGCCGGCAAGGCCGTCGCCATCGGCGTGGCGAGCGGGGTCGGGGCGTTTCTCGGAACGCTCTTAATCCTGATTGCCACCATCGACTAAAGGTAGAATTTCCAGTTCCTGATGGAGAAGCCTCTCGTTGCCGTCATCATGGGGTCATCATCGGACTGGGAGACGATGAGTCACGCGGTTGAGGTGCTCGAGCGTTTCGTCGTGCCGCACGAGCGGCACATTGTCTCGGCGCATCGGACGCCGGCGTGGATGACGGAATTTGCGACTGGCGCCGAAAGCCGCGGTATCGAGGTCATCATCGCGGGCGCGGGGGGCGCCGCGCACCTGCCAGGCATGGTCGCGGCGCAGACGATCCTGCCGGTGCTGGGGGTTCCGGTCGAGAGCTCCACCCTCAAGGGACTCGATTCGCTGCTGTCGATTAACCAGATGCCGGGCGGTGTGCCGGTTGGGACGCTCGCCATCGGCAAGGCGGGCGCCACCAACGCCGCGCTGCTGGCAGTGTCCATTCTGTCGAATTCACGCCCCGAGCTGCGGGCGAAGCTCCGCGCCTTCCGCGACGAGCAGACCCAGAGAGTTCGCCAGGAACAGCTGCCGTGACCCGCGTGATTGTGCCGGGCGCCGCCCTCGGCGTGCTCGGGGGCGGTCAGCTTGGACGCATGTTCGCCATCGCCGCGCGACGGATGGGATACCGCGTCCACACCTTTTCCCCGGACGACGACTCGCCGGCCGGCCAGGTGGCGGATCTCGAGGTCACCGCCTCGTACGAAGATCTCGACGCGCTGCGCACGTTCGCACGCGGTGTCGAAGTGGTCACGTTCGAGTTCGAGAACCTGCCGATTGAAGCGATCGACGCCGTGGAGGCGCTGGCGCCGGTCCGTCCGTCGGGCGTGGCGCTGCACACCGCGCAGCAGCGCGCGCGGGAGAAGACCTTTCTCGCCGATCGCGGCGTGCCGACGGCGCCGTTCGCGGCCGCGGCCACGCTCGACGAACTGTGGGACGCGGTCGCGCGCGTCGGCACGCCCGCCGTCATCAAGACCGCCGCGTTCGGCTACGACGGCAAAGGGCAGCACAAGGTGGCGACCCCGGCGGACGTGGAGCACATCTGGACCGCGATCGGGCACCAGGAAGCGGTGGTCGAAAAGTTCATCAACCTGCAGGCGGAGATCTCCATCGTCGCGGCGCGCGGGACCGACGGCGAGGTGGCGTCGTTTCCGCCGTTCGAAAACCGCCATCGGAATCACATCCTCGACTTGACGACGGCGCCGGCGGCGATTGCGCCAGCGGTGGGCAAGCAGGCCGCTGAGATCACACGGACGATCCTCGAGGCGCTGCAGTACGTCGGCGTGCTGTGCGTCGAGTTCTTCGTGAGCACCGACGGCGAATTGCTCGTGAACGAGCTTGCCCCGCGGCCCCACAATTCCGGCCACCTTACCTTCGACGCCGCGACCACGAGTCAGTTCGAGCAGCAGGTGAGGGCAATCTGCGGCCTGCCGCTCGGATCAACGGACATTCCGCGTCCGGCGGCGATGGCGAACCTGCTTGGCGACTTGTGGGTGGACGGCGAGCCCAACTGGGCGGCGGCGTGCCGGTTTACCGACGTGAAGCTGCATCTGTACGGGAAGAACGATCCGCGCCCGGGTCGCAAGATGGGCCACCTGACGGCGGTGGGAAACACGGTCCAGGACGCGCAGGAGCGCGTCATCGCGGCGCGCGATGCGCTGTTGATCTAAGGCGTGAGCGTCAGCGTGTAGACGGCGGGTCCAGGCAGGAACGGGGTTGGTTCCCCCCTTGCCCATGCCTCGTGTGAGTTCGCGTAAAACGGCGACAGCGGGTGGCCGCTCTGTCCCGTCGGCATGTGCATGATGCCTTCGGCTTCCCGTCCCGGCGAGACGATCATTCGCTCGGATGCGGCAATCGCGCCCCAGTGCACGCGCGGCGTGTAGAGATCGCCTGGCAGCTCGACCTGCGGCATGTCGAGCCAGCGGCCGAACAGCGGGATACCGGCCGACAGCGGATGCCGGTACTCCACATCATTGAACTCAGACCAGCGTCGATCGCGCAGAGTGCCGGTGCGGTTACGCATCGCCAGCGCGATCGCTCGGTCCACCGCGTCGAGCAGCAATGCATTCCACGTGGCATAGCTCGGGTCGAGAAGGTGCGGCGGCTGCGCGGTGACCAGCGTAAAGATCGCGGCGTCGCGGCGGCGCACCGTCGTGTAGTCGAACGACGGGTCGGCCTCGTAGCATTCGGACAGGACGAACGCCATCACGCGTTCCGACACGATGTCGCGAAACGTGCGTGTCAGGCGGTAGGCGACCGAGTCAGGCGCTGCTGCGCCCGACCAGCCGCTGGCGAGCAGGTCGCGGAAGACGCTGCGATCCGCGCTGCCATTGACCGCCTCGTCCGTCAGGATCCGAAGCGCCAGGTCGTGCCAGCGCGATAGGAACGCGGAGCTGGTATCGAGCTGAATGGCCAGCAGGTCGCGCGCGGTGAAGTGGTCACGCGCGAACAGCCGCTCCCGGATGATGTGAGCGCGCGATCCGATCTCGTAGCTCCCGTCTCCGAGCGTGTCGAGCATCGGGGGGCCGACGACGCGAGCGTTGGCCGTCCAGATGCGGCCATCGTCGGGGTCGAGAATGCGCGGATACTCCGCGTCGGCCAGCCAGCCGTTCCACCCTCTCGATCCGTCGGCCCACGATGCGGGCAGCGCGCCGTCGATCCCCCGTCGCCGCGGAATCGAACCGTACACGGTCCAGCCGATGCGTCCCGATCGATCGGCGACGACCATGTTCTGCCCAGGCGTGCCGAGCCCGTTCGCCTCGTCAAACGCCTGTTCGATGGTCCTGGCCGACTCGAGCGGCCTGACGGACGTGGCCAGCCGTTCTGCGGCGTGCGCGACCCACCGGTAAGCGCGCGGGCGTCCCCGGTAATCCGGCCCGAGCAGCGGCCCCCATTCGGTCCACAGCACCTCCTGGTGCTCGTCGTCCTGGCCGGCGACCGCGATCACTTCGTCGTACCGATCGAACGCCCGCCAGCCGTGCGGCGTGAGGTATCCGCCGGGTCGGGCCGAGTCGATTTCGAGCAGCACGATGTCGCCCCAGTCGGCGTAGGTGTTGGTGAATCCCCACGCGACGTACGTGTTGCTGCCGACGACGACGGGCGGAACGCCGGGGAGGGTGACGCCCGATGACGCGCCGGGGCTCGTTGGGGTTTGCCGGGTCCTGCCACTCGAGCGCCGCGCGATACCAGGTGTTCGGCACGCGAATCGTCAGGTGCATGTCGTTGGCGACGAGGGCGCCGCCGTCGGCCGTCAGCCGGCCCGACACCGCAAAGTTGTTGCTGCCCACGGCCGCCGTTGTCAGCGTGTCAGCGCCAAATCCCAACGTCCCCACTCCCAACTCCCAAATCGACGCGATCGGCGCCTGGCCGCGGGATGTTCGCCGGCTTACCCGTCCGGCGCGCCCGCAGATCGTAGACCTCGGGCCCCGGTATCGGCGGCGTGGTGAAGGCATCGCCGACCACGGGCGCGTCCCATTCCGATCCTCGCGGCGCCATGAATGCGTACATGGCAGGCGGCAGCACGCCGGCCATCGTTGCCAGGGTGGACTCGTACGATCCATCCGTGTCCTGCAGCGTGACGAACATCGACAGCACGACCAGCAGGCTGTCATCCGGGCGCCACGGCGCCGGATCCTGCCGGAGCACCAGGTATTCAAACGGCGGCGCGGTCATCGCGCCCAGCCCTGCGTTGACGCCCGCCGCATACGCTTCGAGCAGGGCGCGGTCGTCCGCGCTCATCAGGGCAAGGGCGCGCTGAGCTTCCGCGCGAAACCGATGAATGCGGATCTCGCGGTCGATGGCGAGCGCTCTCGGGCCGACAAGTGCTGCGAGCTCGCCGGCGGCGCGGCGCCGGGCCAGATCCATCTGGAAGTAGCGATCCTGCGCGTGCACGAAGCCGGTCGCGCGTGCGACGTCCTCTCGCGTGGCTCCGCGAATGGTGGGAATGCCCAGCGAGTCCCGGGTGACCTGCACGGCGGCTGAAAGTCCCGCCAATTGCCGCGTGCCCTCGACCTGCGCCAGGCTGCTGCGCAGCTGCCCTCGAGCCCAGAGGACGCCGACCACCGCGGCGACGAGCAGCGTCACCACGCTCACGAGCAACACACGAAGCAGCCAGCGCGGCATAAGAGTGGTAGCCGGAGGCCTTCAGGCCTCCGGGCCTCGATCTTAGCGCCAAGGTAGAATTTCCATTCGTGTCTACGCGATCCCGAACACGCTACGGCGTGACGCCCTGGTTGGACGCGGCGCGCGCGCCGTCGTACCCCCGATTCCGCGGCGGCGACCGCACCGCGGACGTTGTCATCATCGGCGCCGGCCTGACGGGCTGCGCCATCGCCCACGCGTCTGCAGCCGCCGGCTTCGACACTCTCGTGCTCGAAGCCTCGCGCGTGGGCCAGGGATCGACGAACCGATCCGGCGGATTTCTTTCGAACGAGCCCGGGCCGTCATTTCGCGACGTCGTTGCCGCGCACGGATTGAAGAATGCTCGGAGGGTCTTCGACGCATGGCGGCGCGGCGCCCTGGATGGCGCGGCCGTCCTGCGGCGCCTGGGCATCAACTGCCAGCTGACGCCGCGCGAGACGCTGGTGATCGCGCGCGGCGACGAGGAACGGGATCTCCGCCGCGAGTTCGAGGCGCGCCGTGATGCGGGACTCGATGCCTCATGGCAGACGGCCAAGCAGGTCAACGCAAGAACGAAACTGGACGCGGCGACGGGCATGAAGCTCCGGGAAGGTGCCACGCTCGATCCGTACAAAGCCTGCCTTGGACTTGCGGCTGCCGCCGTGCGCGCCGGCGCCGTGCTCTGTGAGCAATCGCCGGTAAAGAAAGTGCGGTTCACCCGGAAGTACGCCGACGTCGTCACCGCGCAGGGCACGATCCGCACGGGACACGTCGTGGTCGCCACCGGCAGCGCCACGGCCGAGTTCAAGCCGCTGCGCCGCCATTTCAAGCGGCGCGAATCCTACTTTGCGATGACCGAACCTGTGCCCGGCGTCGTGCGCCGGCAGCTCGGTGACCCAGACATCGTGCTGAGCGACGCGAGGATGCCTCCGCATCGGATCCGATGGGCGCCGGGAGACCGGTTGATGATTGGCGGCGCGGACCAGGACGAAACCCCGCCGCGGACGCGCCAGGCCGTACTGGTCCAGCGCACCGGGCAGCTGATGTACCAGCTCTTGACCATGTATCCGGCGATCTCCGGCCTGCAGCCGGAATTCGGATGGGAGGTGCCGTACGGTGTCCCCGCCGATGGCCTGATGTACATCGGCGCGCATCGGAACTATCCCTTCCATCACTTCGCGACCGGCGGATCGGGCAGCCTCGCCGGCGCGTTCGTCGCGTCACGGATCTTGCTTCGGGAGTTCCAGGGCAAGGCTGAGAAAGCGGACGAGATCTTTGGTTGGAACCGCTGATGGCGGCGGTGGATGCCGTCGACATTCTGGCTTTCGGTCCTCATCCCGATGACATCGAGATCGGGATTGGGGCGACGATGGCCAAGCATGCGGCGCTGGGGCATCGAGTGGGGCTGTGCGATCTCACCGCGGGCGAAATGGGCAGCAACGGCACAGTCGAGGAGCGCCTCGCCGAAGCAGACGCCGCGCGGGCGGTGCTGGGCTCGGCCTGGCGCGTCAATCTGCGGCTGCCGGATCGCGGGATCGGCACCGATCCTTCCCACGCGCGGCGTGCCGCCGAGCTGATCAGGCGGGCTCGCCCGCGGGTCGTTGCAGTTCCGTATTGGTCCGACCGCCATCCGGACCACGTGTCGGCCAGCCACTTGCTCACCGACGCGGTGTTCAACGCGGCGTTGCGCAAGTATCCGGCGGAAGGCGACGCGTGGCGGCCCGACGCAACCTGTTATTACTTCATCAACGATTCCGGCGCGGCGCCGTCGTTTGTGGTTGACGTCAGCGAGTACTACGAGGTGAAGCGCCGGGCGCTTGCCTGCTACGCGAGCCAGTTCAATCCGAGGGCGGCCGACGCGGTGGCGACGCGGTTGACCTCGTCGCTCTTCCCGCAGCTCATCGAAAGCCGCGACGCGCAGTTCGGCGCGCAGGCGGGATGTGCATTTGCCGAAGGCTTCGTCTCTCGCCGTCCCGTCGTCAGGACGGGGCTGCTGCTCGAGGGGAAGGCCCGATGAACATCGGCATGGTCTGCTACGCCTCGGTCGGCGGCAGCGGTATCGTCGCCACCGAGCTCGGAAAGGCGCTGGCGCGCCGCGGCCACCAGGTGCACTTCATCAGCACGGAGACGCCGTTCAGGCTGGGCGAGTTCCAGGCCGGCCTCGCGTTTCATCAGGTGCTCACGCCGACATACCCGCTGTTTCGCGAGCCGCAGTACCTGCTGTCGCTGTCCAACAAGCTCGTGCAGGTGGCGCGGGAGTTCCGGCTCGACATCATCCACGCGCACTACGCCGTGCCGCATGCGACCGCCGCGTTCCTGTCGCGGCAGGTGCTGGCCTCGTCGGGCAAGGCGCCGCGCGTCGTCACCACGCTGCACGGAACCGACATCACCCTGGTCGGCAACGACCCCTCGGTACTCGCAGATTGTCGCGTTTTCGATCGAGCAATCAGACGGCGTGACGGCGGTGTCGGAGAGCCTGCGGGCGGCAACTTGCGCGGAGCTCGGGGTGAGCCGCGCCATCAAGGTCATCCCCAACTTCCTCGACTGCGGGATCCATCGGCGCCACGTGCCGCCCGATCTGCGCAAGCGGTTCAGCGGCGGCGATCCAAACGTGAAGATCGTCACCCACGTGTCGAACTTCCGGCCGGTGAAGCGCATCGACGCGGTGCTGGCGATCTTCAACCGGATCCGCGAGGCGCTGCCGGCGCGGCTGCTGCTCGTCGGTGACGGCCCGGAGCTGGCGACGGCGTACCGCGTCGCCCGCGAGCTCGGCATCTCGGAGCTGATCGACATCGTCGGCGCGCAGGAGGAAGTGGTGCCGCTGCTGTCGGTGAGCGACCTCTTCCTGCTGCCGTCGGCGCAGGAGAGTTTCGGTCTGGCGGCGCTCGAGGCGATGGCCTGCGAAGTGCCGGTGGTGGCGTCGCGGGTAGGCGGGTTGCCGGAAGTCATCGAGGACGGCGTGAGCGGGTTCCTGCATCCGCCGGACGCCATCGACGCCATGGCCCAGAGCGCGATCGATCTGCTGTCCGACCCCGTGCGGCACGAGCGCATGGCGAAGGCGGCGTGCGAACGCGTCCGCGTCCACTTCTGCGCGGAACGGGTCGTGCCTATGTATGAGGAGTGCTACCGCAGTTTAGTGGATAGCCGGTAGCTGGTAGGGTCAGACCTGGGGTCAGACCATGGTCTGACCCCAGGTCTGACCCTGGATACTAGGTAAACGGGGCGAGTTTCTTGAAGGTCGCGAGGACCCACCGGTATCCATCCGGGTCGGTGACCACCCCAACACGATCGCCCCAGGGCTTGTCTTCGGCTTCGTCCACGCCTGCCCCTGCCTTCCGCGCTCGGGCCAAGGCACCATCGACGTCCTCGACGTAGGTATACAGCGCGGCGGTCCCACCCGTCGCCGTTGCCGCGTCGCCTTTGCGAACCAGAATGACGACGGCGCCGCCGTGACGCATTTCGGCGTAGCGCGTCTGTCGTTCCGCGTCGGCGAGGACGACGCCGCGTGAGAACCCGAAGGCCTTCTCCAGGAAATCCATCGACGCCGTGACGTTGGCCACGGCCAGGTAGCTGCAGATTGGCTGCATGCCCGGAGCGAGGCCGCTTTCCCCGTGATGCGGCGGATGCGGGGGCACGGGCTGCGTTCCGCGCCGTCCACGTGGCGTGGGTTTTGCGCGCGGCGTTTTTCGGGCCCGGCGACGGGAGGCGGTTTTTCGGGACTTCACGAAGCGTCAATAGAATAACCGCAGATTTCGGGGCGCAGCCCGGCGCGGAGATACGCAGAAATGTAGACCCGCCGACGGAATCAGCTATTTCTTCCGGCGCGGCGGCACCGTAGAATCAGGGTTCCACATAGGCTGGGTATCACTATGGCGCGAGGCAATCTGCAAGTGGAGCATCTGCTCCGACGTGCCGCATTCGGCCCGAATGCCCAGGATCTGATCCGGTTCGGCGACGCATCCCCCTCGATCGTTTCGTCCTATCTGCTCGATTACGACCGCGTCGCCGACGACGTGGATTCGAAGATCGGCCAACCCGGGTACGTCGGCACGACGTCGCCCGGACGCGCGTTCTCGCCGTACACCAATATCGAAGACGCCCGGCAGCGCTGGCTGTTCCGGATGGTGCACTCGCAGCGCCCGCTCCAGGAGAAGATGGCGCTCTTCTGGCACAACCACTTCGCCACTGCTTACAGCAAGATCGCCGGCGTCTACGGAGCCGTGCAGGCGACGAAGATGATGGCGCTCAAGGCGGGAGAGCTGCCAGGGCCGCAGGGACAAGTTCGAGTTGTTCCGCCAGTACGCGCTCGGCAACTTCCGGAACCTCCTCGTTGAAGTCGCGAAGGATCCGGCGATGCTCGTCTGGCTGGATGGCCGGACGAACACCCGCCAGCGCCCCCAGGAGAACTTCGGCCGCGAAATCATGGAGCTGTTCACGTTCGGCGTTGGCAACTACACCGAGCAGGACGTGTACGCCGCGGCCCGCGTGTTCACCGGCTGGAACCTGCGGACGGTCGCGACCGGTGTGGCCAACGATCCCAACACCTATTACGAGTTCGTCTTCAACCCCAACCAGCACGACACCGCGGCAAAGACCTTCACGTTCGGGATCTTCGGCGCCGACAAGACGATTCCGGCGCGGCCCGCCGCCGACGGCATGCAGGACGGCATCGATTTCATCACGGCGCTGGCGCGCCACCCGGAAACGGCGCGGCGCCTCGCGCGCAAGCTGTGGAATTTCTTCGTCACCGATCTCGAGGCGCCGGACCCGAGGTTCGTCGAGACGATTGCCGCCGAATACCTGCGCAACAACACGGAGATGAAACCGGTCGTCACCGCCATCTTCCGATCCGGCTGGTTCCTCGACCCCCCGAGCTGGTACACGCGCTACTCGTGGCCGGTTGAGTTCGTGGTGCGCGCGATTCGCGAAGTCGGCTGGGACGGGTTTTCGGTCGACACGGCGCGTACGCCGCTGACCAACATGGGGCAGACGCTGTTCGAACCGCCCGACGTGGCGGGGTGGGAGCTCGGGCCGGGATGGTTTTCGACCGGTGCCATGCTGGCGCGCATGAACTTTGCCTCGACCCTGGCGGCGAATCAGAAGTTCAATCTCGCGCGGGCCGCGGCGCCATACCGCAGCACGCCGGAGAACGTGCTCGATTTCTTCCTCGACCGGCTGTCACCGTCGCCTTTCGAGCATGCGCCGTACGCCGAGCTGGTGACCTACCTGAGGTCGGGCGGCGCGTGGACAGGATCCGACGCGCAGCTCAACGCGAAGGCCGCCGGGCTCGCCAAGCTGATCGTCGGGTCGTCCGAGTACCAGTTCGTGTAGTGGACAGGCGCAGATGAGCAAATTCACGCGGCGGGAATTCATTCGCGACGGCGTCGCCGCGTTCACGGTGAGCTTTGCCGCGCCCGCCTTCCTGAGCGATATCGCGCTCGCCCAGGGCGCCCGCAGCCGCAACCTGGTCGTCGTCTACCTGAGCGGCGGCAACGATTCCCTCAGTACGGTCGTTCCCTACCAGGATCCGTTCTACGTCAGCCGCCGTCCCGCGATCGCCATTCCCGCGGGACAGGTCCTGCAGATCGGACGCGACAGCACCGGCAAGACGCTCGGATTGCATCCACGACTGACCGGCCTGCACCAGATCTTCAACGAGGGCCGCCTCGCGATCGTCCAGCGCACTGGTTACGCCAATTCCAGCCGGTCGCATTTTCAGGGCACTGATATCTACGGCACCGCCGACCCTTCGTCACCGACGAGCTCGGGATGGCTGGGCCGCTACCTCGATACGCTGCCGCCGCCTGTCGATGCCCTCGCTGGCTGGAACGCAGCGCGCGACATGCCACGGGCGCTCACGGCGCGCATGGTCGCCGTGCCGACGATTCCCGACGCCCGCACCTATGCGCTGTCGAGCCCGAACAACGCCGCCGAGGCGCTCAACGAGCGGGCGGCCGCGACGCGAATGGCGGCCTACGCGCCGCCGCACCGGCCGCACCTGTCCTTCGTCAACGGATCGCTCCGTGGAGCGCTCGACACGCTCGATCGAGTCGCGTCGGTCAACAGCTACGCGCCCTCGCTCACCTATCCGAACAACGGATTCGCGCTGGCGCTGCGGACGGTCGCCGGATCGATCGCCCGTGGCATCGGCACGCGGGTCTACTGGGTGCAGACCGGTGGCTTCGACACGCATTCGAACCAGGGCAATGGGGGCGGCGGCGGGTACGCGACGCTGATGGCGACGCTCGGCGACGGCCTGCTGGCCTTCTACACCGACCTCCGCAACCAGGGACTGCTCAACGACACGCTGGTCCTGCAGTTTTCCGAGTTCGGACGCCGGATCAGCGAGAACGGCAGCCAGGGGACCGACCATGGCGCCGCCGGCGTCATGATGGCGCTGGGCGGAGCGGTCCGCGGCGGCATCTACGGCACGGCCGCATCGCTCGATCCGAACCCCGCCAACCCGACGCTCGAGAACAACGGCGGCGACGTGAAGTACGAAACCGACTTCCGCGCCGTGTACTCGCGCGTGCTCGACGGGTGGCTTGGCGCCGACTCCGCCGCGATTCTCGGCGGCAACTTCAGCGCCGGCGCACCAGCTATCATCTAGTTCATGAAAACAGGACGATTGGTCATCGCATCGGCCGTGGCGTTGTTGGCAGGTGTGTCTGCGGTTCCATCAGCGCGGCAGGACTCGGATGAAGCACGACGTGTCCGCGACGCATCCTCCGTCTTCAGCGAGATCATGGCGGCGGACGACCGAGGGATTCCGCAATCGATCCTCGGCAAGGCCGAAGGCATTGCCGTCTTCCCCAGCATGGTCCGGGGCGGGTTCATCGTCGGGGGCATGCGCGGGCGCGGCATTCTGAGCTCCAGGAACAACGGTGAATGGTCGGCGCCGGCGTTTCTCACGCTGACCGGCGGCAGTTTCGGGCTCCAGATCGGCGGCCAGGCGGTCGATCTCATCCTGGTTGTCAACGATCGGCGCGGCCTCGAGAGCCTCGTCTCGAACCAGTTCAAGCTGGGCGCAGACGTCGCCGTGGCAGCCGGACCGGTTGGCCGGGACGCGCAGGCGGCCACGGATCTGCAGTTGCGCGCGCAGATTCTCAGCTACTCGCGCTCGCGCGGGTTGTTTGCGGGCGTAACCGTCAATGGCAGCACCGTTCGCCAGGACCGGGACGCCAACCAGCGCTTTTACGGCAGGCCACTCGATACGAAGGCGATCGTGTTCGGCGCAGGGCCCGGATCCCAGCCCGAGCCTGCCGCCGCCTGGCTGCAGGTACTCGACCGTTACGCAGCTCCGTAGATCTCGCGCAGCGCCGCTTCGACCTCGGGGTACTGGAACGCGAAGCCACCGGTGCGCGCCTTCTCGGGAAGTACGCGCTGGCCGGTCACCAGCGCGCCCGCCATTTCGCCGACCACCACGCGAAGCGCGATCGCGGGCACCGGCAGCAGCGACGGCCGCCGCAGCACCCGGCCCAGCGTCCGTGAGAACTCAGCGTTCGTCAGTGGGTTCGGCGCCGTCACGTTGAGCGGACCCGACACCTTCGCCGTCAGCGCCCAGCTCACCATCGCCACCCAGTCGTCACGGTGAATCCAGGAGAAGTACTGGCGTCCGGATCCGACCGGACCGCCGACGAAGAACCGGAAGGGGAGCGCCATCAGCGGCAGGGCGCCGCCGCCGCGATCCAGGGCGATACCCGTGCGCAGCAGGACGACGCGCGTCTGCGACCCGACGGCGAGCGCCTCCTTCTCCCATTCGCGGCCGAGTGATGCGAGAAACCCGGAGCCCGGAGCGCTCTGCTCGGTGAGCGGCTCGTCGCCGCGTGCGCCGTAGACACCGACCGCCGATCCACTCAGCAGTGTCGCCGGCATCCTGGACCGGCTCTTCATCGCTTCGACCAGGGTCCGCGTCGACCGGATGCGGCTGTTCCACATCTCGCGTTTGTGAGCCGCGGTCCACCGCTTGGAGAGGGGAGCCCCGGCGAGGTTGATCACGGCATCGGCGTCTTGAAGCACCTGAACCCAGCCTGCGGACGAGCCGTACGGGTCCCAGCGAACCTCGTGCTGCTGCCGCGGCGTTCGCGTCAGCACGGTGACGCCATGACCGTCGTGGCGCAGCCGCCTCACGAGCGCCGTGCCGAGAAACCCGGTGCCGCCGGCGACAACGATGTTCATGCTGGGCCGATAGTACTTGACGCCGCCGGCTCCCGGCGCTATTAACTAACTAGTTGGTTAATAAAACGCGGCGTCCGCGCGGCGATTCCCGGCCGGCGATCTTCCAGGCCGCCGCTCACGAGTTCGCCCAGCGCGGCTATGACGCCGCCGGCGTCGATCGCATCGCCGACAAGGCCCGCGTCAACAAGGCGATGCTCTATTACCACTACGGCAGCAAGCAGGGGCTGTACGTGGAGGTCCTGCGCGACATGTTCCGCGCGGTCGGAGCGCGCACACGGGCCATCGCCCAGGGCGCGGATTCCGCCGAGGCCAAGCTCGACGCCTGGATCGTCACGATCGTGGAGGAGGCCGCCGCGCGACCCTGGTTCCCTCCGATCATGCTGCGGGAGCTCGCCTCGGGCGCCGCCCACATCGACGGCGAGACCTTCGGCATGATGAACGCCGTCTACACGGAGGTGCGGGACATCATCGTGCAGGGGCGCCGCGAGGGCGTGTTTCGCGAGGTCGACCCGCTGCTCACCTACCTGACGATCCTTCCGACCATCCTGATCTTCTTCGCTCGCCAGCGCGTCGTCGCCGCGCACCGGAAGAACGTCCAGGGCCTCGCCGCGGCGGCGCCGCGGGAGGTCGACCAGTTCAAGCGGCACATGCAGGAATCCGCTCGTGCGTTGCTGCGGAGGCAGACATGAGAATGACGCGCTCTGCCGGGTCGGCTTCGCCGAACCCGGCCTACGTTCGAATGCCGCCAAATTCGGCCTGCGTGGGGCCGAACCCGGCCTACCTACGTAGGGCGGCTGCCGCGCAGCGGACCCGCCGGTTATGGGTGGCGTGGATCGGTGTGCCGGCGTGCGCCGTGCTCGCCGGCTGCCAGCAGGGCGCGCCTTCCGACGCGGCTCGGGTGTCAGGGCATGTCGAGGCGACCGAGGTGCAGGTGGCACCGGAGGTTGGCGGGCGGCTGGTCGATCTGCGCGTCGCCGAGGGCGATCGGGTCATGGCTGGATCGCTCGTCGCCCAACTCGACGTGCGCGACGTCGAGCTGCAGATCGGCCGGGCCAGGGCTGAACGTGCCGCCGCTGACGCGCAGTTGCGTCTCCTCGAGGCCGGGTCGCGCGTCGAAGACGTTCGGCAGGCGCAAGCCCAGGTCGACGCGGCATCCGCCGACGCCGCTGCCGCCGAGGCCGAGCGCCGCGCCGGGGAAATTGATCTGCAGCGGTTCGAGGCGCTGCTCAAGGCCAACGCGGGATCGCAGAAGCAGCGCGACGACGCGAGCGCACGTGTGAACGTGGCCCGGGAACGGGAACGCGCCGCCCAGGACCGCATCCGTGCGGCTCGCGAAGCGGTGGCGCGGCTCCAGGCCGGCGCGCGCCCCGAAGAAATCGACGCCGCCCGCGCTCGCGTGGCGGCTGTCGACGCCCAGCTCGCGCAGCTTGAAAAGGCGCGTGCCGACGCGGCGGTGACCGCGCCCGTCAGCGGCATCGTTACGCAGAAGCTCACGGACGCGGGCGAGATGGTCGCGCCGCGGATGCCGCTGTTCGTCATCACCGACCTCGATCACGCCTGGGCCAACCTGTTCGTGCCGGAGCCGCTGATGCCGCGCGTCACGCTTGGACAGGCGGCAACGGTGCTGACGGACGCGGGCGACCGGGTCGAGGGGAAGGTCACGTTCATTTCACCGCAGGCGGAATTCACCCCGCGCAACGTCCAGACCGCCGACGAACGATCGAAGCTGGTGTACCGCATCAAGGTGTCGGTGGACAACAGCGCCGGCGTCCTCAAGCAGGGGATGCCGGTGGACGCGGAACTCGGCCTGGCCGCGTCGAGGCCGTCCGGCGGTGAGCCTGCCGCGCCGAAGCCGCAGGGCGGCGGAGGCGGGAGGTGAGCGCCGCGGTCCAGTTCAGCGGCGTCGTCAAGAAGTACGGGGCGACCATGGCGCTCGACGCCGTGACGCTGGACGTCCAGCGCGGCGAGATGTTCGGCCTGATCGGATCTGACGGCGCGGGCAAGACCACCGCCATCCGGTTGATGTGCGGTCTGCTTCACGCCGACGGGGGCTCGGTCCGCGTGCTGGACCACGATCCCGTGCGCCAGCACCGTGCGCTGACCGAGAGGGTCGGTTACCTGTCGCAGCGCTTCAGCCTGTACGGCGACCTCACCATCGACGAGAACGTTGCCTTCTTTGCCGAGATCCACGGCGTTTCCAACTACCAGAAGCGGAGGGATCAGCTGCTCGGCATGACGCAGCTGACGCCGTTTCGGGCGCGGCTGGCGGACGCGCTGTCGGGCGGCATGAAGCAGAAGCTCGCGCTGGCGTGCACGCTCGTCCACGAACCCGAGTTGATCCTGCTCGACGAGCCGACCACCGGCGTCGATCCCGTCTCGAGGCGCGAGTTCTGGAAGCTGCTGTCCGAGTTCCTCTCGCACGGCATCACCATCCTGATGTCCACGCCCTACCTCGACGAGGCCGAGCGATGCAGCCGGGTCGCGCTGCTCCACGAAGGACGGCTCCTGGCGTGCGACGAACCGTCGCGCCTGCGCGCCGAGATGCCCGGAACTGCTTCGCTCGAAGACGTCTTCATCGCCCGCCTCACAAACACGAAGGACACGACGTCATGACGACGATCACGAACGCCTTGGAACCACGACGATCACGACGAGCACGACCACAACGAATCCAGAATCGTGTCGTGGCCGTCGTGTTCGTCGTGGTTTCGGGCTTTCTGGCGAGCGCGGTCGCCGCGCAGGAACTGCGCCTGTCGCTGAGCGAAGCGCAGGACCGCGCCGTGGCGGCGAGCCACCGCCTGGCAGAAGCGCGCGCGCGGGCCGGCACGGCCGAGGCTGCGGTGGCGGTGCGTCAAGCGGCTGATCGCCCGATGGTTGGAGTCGGCGCCGGCTACACCCGCACGAACCACGTCGTCCCATTCGCGTTTCCCGGCCCGGGTGGCCTGCCCCGCGTGGTCTATCCGGACGCGCCCAACAATTACCGGACCAGGCTCGATCTGCAGTGGGCGATTTACGACGGCGGCCGGACCGACGCGCTCGAGCGCGCGGCGCGGGCAGAGGCATCGGCGGCGACTGCCGATGTAGCTGCGGCGCAGGCTGACCTTCGCCTCGAGGTCGCCCGCGCATTCTGGGCGCTGGTGACGGCCCGAGCCACCGCCGAGGTTCTCGATCGAAGCCTCGCCCGCGCCCAGGCGAACGTCGCCGACGTTCGCGAGCGGCTGAATGCGGGCCTGATACCGCCAAACGAGGTGGCCTCGGCCGAGGCGCAGGAATCGCGCCAGCGCATGCTCCTGATCGAAACACGCAACCAGGGCGAGCAGTCGTCGGCGGAGCTGGCGCGGTTGATTGGCGAAGACGTGGTGCAGCGGATTGAACCGGCTGCCGACCTCGAGCTCGAAGCGCCGGCGTCTGCTTCGCTACCGGAACTGATCGCGAACGCGCAGTCGACACGGGACGAGCGCCGCGCGATGCAGCTGCACATCACCGCGGCCGAGGAACAAGTGGCCGCCGCCGTGGGTAGCCGCCGGCCCGCGGTTGCGATTGCCGGCGGATTCGATTACGCGCGTCCGAACCCGAAAATCTTTCCCCGCACCGACCGGTGGGACGAGTCGTGGGATGCGGGTGTCTCGGCCACCTGGGCGTTCTGGGATGGGGGGCGCGCGCGCGCCGAAGCAGCCCAGGCCCGCACCGTCGTCGAGGCGGCGCGCCAGCGGCTCGCCGAGTTCGACTCGGTGGTGGGGCTCGATATACGCCAGCGGCTGCTGGACATCGACTCGGGCCGCGCCGCGCTGGTTGCGGCGGACGATTCGGTCAGGGCTGCGACCGAGGCCCGTCGTGTCGTGGCCGAACGATACCAGGCGGGCGTCGCCATCCAGACCGAGGTCCTCGACGCCGACGTAGCGCTGCTGCAGGCGGAGCTCGATCGGACGCGCGCGATCGCGAGCGTGCGCTTCGCGGAAGCGCGGCTGACCCGGGCGCTAGGCAAATGAACGCAATCGAGGTGCGGCAGCTCACGCGCCGCTTTGGCGCCTTCACCGCGGTCAACGACCTGAGCTTCGAGGTGCGCCAGGGAGAAATCTTCGGCTTCCTTGGCAGCAACGGGGCGGGGAAGTCCACCACGATTCGCATGCTGTGCGGACTGCTGCGTCCGACGTCCGGATCGGCGCGAGTGGGCGGCATCGACGTCGGCAGCCAGCCCGAGGCCGTGAAGCAGCGCATCGGCTACATGTCGCAGCGGTTCTCGCTCTACGAGAAGCTGACGGTCGACCAGAACATCACCTTCTTCGGCGGCATCTACGGACTCGATCGGGATCGCCTGTCGGCGCGGCGAGCGGCAGTGCTGGACATGTCCGGCTTGCGCGGTCGGGAGTCGATGCTGACCGGCGCGCTCTCGGGCGGCTGGCGGCAGCGTCTGGGGCTTGGCTGCGCGATTCTTCACCAGCCGCCGATCGTCTTCCTCGACGAGCCGACTGGCGGCGTCGATCCGTTGTCGCGGCGCCGGTTCTGGCGTCTCATCAACGACCTCGCGAGCGGCGGCACCACGGTGCTGGTCACCACGCACTACCTGGACGAAGCCGAGAACTGTCATCGCGTGGCCATCATTCACGCCGGCCGCCTCGCGGCACTCGGCACCGTTCCCGAGTTGAAGCAGGTTTTCGCGGGCAGGCCGATTCTCGAGGTGCGATCGTCGCAGCCGGTGGATGCGATGCGCCGTCTCGAGGCGATGCCCGAGGTGGAGAAGACGAGCATCTTCGGGACGGCGGTGCACGCAGTCATGCGGTCGCCGGACGTCCGGCCTGAAACCGTTGCCGCGGCGCTTCAAGCCGACGGCATGGCCGCAACCTGCAGGCTGGTCGAGCCTTCGCTCGAAGACGTATTTCTCGACATCGCAGAGAAAGGCGCCCAGCCATGAAGACCTTCGCCGTCGCGGTGAAGGAGTTCCGACAGATCGCCAGGGATCGCCGCACGCTGATGATCCTTCTCTTCGTGCCGGCGTTCTTCCTGTTGTTGTACGGCTACGCGCTGAACTTCGACATCCGCAACATTCCGCTCGCCGTTCAGGACAACGATCGCAGCAGCACCAGCCGCGACGTCATTTCGGCGTTCGTGAACTCCGGATACTTCGAGCTGGTCCAGGACCTGCCCCGCGACGCCGATATCGACGCCGCGCTCAACCGCGGCGATGCACGGGCGGTGCTCGTCATCCCCGGCGGCTTTGGCCGCGACGCGGCCACCGGGCGGCCGACCGCGGTGCAAGTGTTGATCAGCGGCGACAACGCGAATACGGCGACGACGGTCATGGCCTACGCGGTCGGTCTCGTCAGCGCGCTGTCGGCGCGTTACGAGGTGCAGGCGCGCCTCGGCTCCGCACGCGGACCGCTGCTGACGGCGGAAACGCGTGTCTGGTACAACCCCGAGCTTCGCAGCACCCTGTTTCTCGTGCCCGGGTTGATTGCGTACATCGCGATGCTGACAGCGGTCGTCTCGACCGCGCTGTCGATCGTCCGCGAGAAGGAAGTCGGCACGATGGAGCAGGTGAGGATGTCGCCGGTCGGCCCGCTCGCCTACGTCATCGGCAAGACGATCCCCTATTTCGTGGTGTCGCTGGTTTCGGCGATCGGCATCGTGGCGTTGTCGATGCTGTTGTTCGATCTGCCGATGCGCGGATCGTGGGTGATGCTGTTCCTCGCGATCTCGATCTTCCTGGTCGGCGCACTGGCGTTCGGCGTCTTGATCTCGACGCTGGCGGAAACGCAGCAGGTGGCGTTCCAGCTCGCGCTGCTGACGTCGTACCTGCCGACACTGATGCTGTCGGGGTTCATTTTTCCGATCTCCAGCATGCCGGCGGTACTGCAGGCGATCACCTACGCGGTGCCGGCGCGCTACTTTCTCATCGCGCTGCGCGCGATCGTGCTCAAGGGCGTGGGACTCTCGATTTTCTGGCGGGACATTGCCGCCCTGGTCGTGTTCGCGGTGCTCGTGCTGTCGCTCGCCTCGCTCCGGCTGAAGCGTGAATGGGCGGTCGGACAATGATGCGCATCCTTCACCTGATTCGGAAGGAATTTCTCGAGCTCAGACAGGATCCGCGCCTGTTCAGCATCGTCATCCTGGCCCCGCTGATCCAGCTCACGATGCTGGGATACGCCGCCACGACCGACGTGCGGAACGTGCCGCTGGTCGTGGTGGACCAGGATCGGTCCGCGGCGAGCCGCGAGCTCATTTCACGGTTCGAGGGCTCCGAGAATTTCGCCATCGTGGATTCGCTGACCTCGCTCGACGCGGTTGACGCATATCTGGACGGAGGCGAGGCGTGGATGGCGCTGGCGATTCCGGCCGGCTACGGGGAGATCGTTCGCGCTGGCCAGCCTGCCGTCATCCAGGTTGTCGCCGACGGCACCGATGCCAACTCGACGAACGTCGCGCTTGGCTATGCGCGCGCGCTCGTCGTGGGATATGCACGCGAGCTGTCGGCCTCGAGCGGCGGGCAGGCGGTTCCGCCGCTCGTCAGCGCCGATGTCCGGGTCTGGTTCAACCCCGGCCTCGAGAGTCGCGATTTCATGATTCCAGGAATCCTGGCGCTGCTGCTCCTGGTGGTGACCACCAACCTGTCGTCCATGGCGATCGTGCGCGAGAAGGAGCTGGGAACCCTCGAGCAGCTCAACGTCACGCCGCTGGGCCGCTCGGAACTGATTATCGGCAAGCTCGTGCCGTACGCCGTGCTCGGCATGGTGGACGCGTTACTCGTCGTGGCCGTCGCCGTCGGCTGGTTCGAGGTGCCGCTGCGCGGCAGTTTCTGGCTGCTGATCGGCATGTGCCTGATCTACCTGCTCAGCACGCTCGGTCTCGGCCTGTTCGTGTCGACGATTTCACGAACCCAGCAGCAGGCGATGATGACGACGTCGTTCTTCTTCCTGCTGCCGATGATCTTCCTGTCGGGTTTCATCTTTCCGATCGAGAACATGCCCGCCGCGATCCAGCCGTTCACCTACCTGATCCCGCTGCGTTACTTTCTCGTCATTCTGCGCGGCATCTTCCTGAAGGGCGTCGGGATGGACGTGTTGTGGCCCCAGGCCGCGGCACTGCTGGTGTGGGGGATTGCCATTCTCACGCTGGCAACGCTGAGGTCCACCAAGCGGCTCGCCTAGCTCGCATGTCACAACGACGTAGTGTCCGCCTTCAGGCGGACCAAGCCGGTCCGGCTAAAGCCGGACACGACTGTACAAATGGAAGCCGCTCTAAGTCAGGGGAGACCGAGCAGCCGCGCGGGATTCTGGCGCGACATGCGATCGATGTCCTGTGCGCTGAATCCCCTCGCCTGCATCGCTACCAGAAAGGCGCCGTAGCCTTCGGCTGGCTTGGGATTGGTGGCCTGGCCCAGGTCCGACGAGAGGATGCAGTACTCAGGACCGATCTGCTTGATCGCGGCGGCGAAACGGTCATACCGCTCGCCGGCGTCGGGCGAAACCGGTGTGCTGCCGACGAACTCGATGAAGGCGCCCAGCGATGCCGCCTCCTTCATCTGCGCGACCGTCATCTCGATGGGTGCGTTCATCGCATGCGTCACCACCATGTTGCGCGCGTTCTGGCGGCGTCCTTCCCGAAGGAGCATCAGCCCTTCGGCGGCCGATGAATGACCGGTGGCAAGGACGAGATTGTGCTTGGCGACCAGCGCAATGACCCGCGTGACGTCCGGGAGCAGAGATCCGTTGCGCGACACGCTGACGGAGGGGCGGTTCTCCTTCGAGACGCGCACCTGGTTCTCGGAATCGAAAGTCGGGAACCAGACGACGCGGCCCCATCCGCCGGTCACCTTCGTCATGTGCTCCACCGCCGCCGGATTGATGCCGCCGACGGTCAGGTTCAAGTCGATTCCGCCGAATACTTCGATCCCCGGGACGAGCGTGCGAGCGAGATAGGCGTCGCCCGCCGTCGATTCGTAATGGTTCTTGATGACGATTGCCCGCATGCCGCGGTCGCGGGCCTCGCGCGCGGCCTGGATCACGTCCAGCGAGCGCGGACGGTCGTCAGGGGCGCCGTGCACGTGAATGTCAATCGCGCCCTTCAGCGCGACGGCCGCGTCGGGCGCCTGGCCGGAGAGAAGCGGCGGAAGCGCGAACGACACCACAAGGGTCGCGATCAGTGTTTTCATGGCGCGGGAGAGATGCGGAGGATTCTATCGTCGGTCGCAGCGGGACTGCCGCGCCCGTCGCGGTTGTTCGTTGCCAGGTACAGAAAGCCGTCCGGTCCCGGGATGACGTCGCGGAGGCGCCCGAACCGGCCGTTCAACAGCACTTCCTGCGAGGCAATACGCGGCGCCGGGCCGTCGGGGATGAGTCGGAGAAGATGCGTGCCGCGCAGCGTGCCGGTGAAAACGTTGTTGACGAATCTCGGAAACGGGTCGCCCCGGTAGAACGACGTCCCCGACGGAGCGATAGCGGGATTATAGAAGGTCAGTGGCGTGCGCATGCCGGCCATGACCTGGTTGCCTTCGATGCGCGGCCAGCCGTAGTTCGCGCCGGCTTCGATGGCATTCACCTCGTCGTTGCCGACGTTCCCGTGCTCCACCGCCCACAACTGTCCAGTCACCGGATGCCAGTCGAGCCCCTGGGGATTGCGATGACCGTACCGAGTACACCGGTGAACCGAACGGATTCTCCCGAGGCGTCGTGCCGTCGCGGTTGATCCGGAGAATCTTGCCGGCCAGCGATCCCAGGTCCTGCGGAAGGTTGGTGTTCGCCGCGTCACCGGCGGTGATGTAGAGCAGGCCATCAGGACCGAACTTGATCCGGCCGCCGTCGTGGATCTGCGCCGCCGGGATGCCGTCCAGCAGCACAGCGCGTTCGGCCAGCCGCGACCCGGCTTCGCGGTACCGGACGACGCGGTTGACGGGAGCTCCTCCGGTCCGTGCCGAGTAATACAGGTAGACGAGCCTCGTCTGGGCGAACTGTGGATCGAGCGCGAGTCCGAGCAGGCCCGCCTCTCCTTCGGTATAGGCGTCGTCCACCGTCAGGGCGAGCTCGGATGTGCGGGACGCGAGACTGACAATGCGCACGCGCCCCGGCCGCTCGGTGACGAAGAGGCGGCCGTCCGGCGCAAACGCCATCGACCATGGGATCTCGAGGTTCGTGACCACCGGCTCGACAATGAACCTGACGCCGTCGGTCGTCGTGAATACGTCGCCGGGAGGGGTGTTTGGACTGGGCGTCGCTGGCGCCGGGGACGTGGACGGCGAATCGGCCGGGCAGCCGCGCGTCTCAGCGACTTGGACGGCGAGAACGAACGCGAAGACGCCCGCGAGCATGCCGTAGGGCATGACCGTGATCTTACGCCGCCTGCATCGCCTGCGCTTCGCCCTGTTCGACGTCGACCCGCGTGAGCACCGCGGCGCCGGCTATGAAGAAAACGATGACCGACAGCACAGCCGCCCGACTCGAACCAAACAGGGTGACCGAGGCGGCAAACAGTGCAGGGCCAAAGATGCCGGCGAATTTCTCGAACACCGAGAAAAAGCCGAAGTACTCCGAGGACTTGTGCTTCGGGATCATGCGCGCGAACAGCGAACGGCTCAGCGCCTGGCTCCCGCCCTGGACCGTTCCCACCAGGAACGCCAGCGCGAAGAACTGCCACGTCGTCGTCATGAAGTAGCCGAGGATGCTGATGCCGATGTAGACGGCCAGGGATAGGTAGATGGCGCGCTTCGGGCCGATGCGGCCGGCCAGCCATCCGAACGCGAACGAGCAGGGAATGCCGGTGAACTGGACCACGACGAAGGCCGCGATCTGCGCGTTTCGATCGATGCCGATCTCAGCGCCGTAGATCGAGGCCATCCTGATGATCGTCTGGATACCGTCGTTGTAAAGCAGGAACGCCACGAGCATCAGGAACGCCTGGCGATACCCGCGAAGCTCGTGGAACGTTTCCCAGACACGCACCAGTGCCGCCTGGATGGAGTTCTCGGTGCCCGTCTCATCCGATTCCAGCGCCCGCGGGGGCTCGGGAACCTGCCGCATCAGCGGGATGGAGAAGATGAGCCACCAGAACGCGACGCTGGCAAATGACAGCTTGATCGCCGCCACGGTGTCCGGCAGTCCGAACGTCGCCGGGCTCAGGATCCATGCGAGGTTCACCAGCAGGAGCACGCCGCCGCCGAGGAATCCCAGCGCGAAGCCCGAGGTGGACACGCGGTCGAGCTCCTCGGGCGCGGCAATGTGCGGCAGCAGCGAGTCGTAGAACACCTGGCTCGCCGCCACGCCGATGTTGGCGACGACGAAGAGCAGTGCCGCGTATGTCCATTCGCCGCGGTCGATCGTCGTCATCAGCAGCGTCGCGACGACGCCCACGGCCATGAACACGGCCAGCAGCTTCTTCTTCACGGCGCGATAGTCGGCCACCGCCCCGAGCACTGGTCCGAGCAGCGCGACGATGGTTACGGCGAGGGTCGTCGACCAGGCGAAGCGGCCGGTCGCCTCGGCAGGAGACAGCCCCGCCGCCGCGTAATCGCTGAAGAAGGGTGGAAACACCGCCACGATTACCGTGGTCCAGAAGGCGGAGTTCGCCCAGTCGTACATCGCCCACGCGCGCAGCTCGCGCCGGTGGAGGCCGAGGCGCTCGAGCGTCGTCATGTCAGTGCGTCTTCCGCGCGATCCACTCGCGAAGCAGCGAATCCACGACCACGTACTGCGGGCCTTCCTTCAGGAGGAGATCCTGTTTCATGAGAGCCGCCAGCGACGCCTGGATGCTCGACGGCCCGCCGAGGCGGTAGCGCAACCGCACGTCGGCCGACAGCAGCTCGCGGCCGTCCTGCAGGACCACGGCCCGCAGCACCGCACGCTGCGCCAGCGTCAGTCGCTGCCAGATCGCCTCGAACATGGTTTCCTGTTCGGCGAGCAGCCGGGTCAACGTCGAGTGCAGGTGCTCGAGCCCGACCTTCCGGCTGCCGGCGGCGCGAAGGTCGTCCCAGGTTTCGTGCGCCAGGCGCTGGACGTCGTATGGAAGGTTGCCGGCCAGGTCGACGATCGCCGCGCCGATGCCGGGTTCCGGCCGGACGCCGCTGCCGGCGAACCGCGATTCGATGAACTCCGCGAATACCGGGCCCGGGATCTTCTCGAGCCGCATCACGGGGCCGGCCTTGTAGAACGGCCGGCGCGGGCCGATCATCTTGTCCATCAGGCTCGGCTCGGATCCGGCGAACACGTATCCCACCTTGCGCTGTTGCTGCGCAGCGGCGCGCAGCGCGTGCTCGACCGACCCGCCGTTGAATCCTTCGATCGCCTGGAACTCGTCGAGCGCGACGATGACCGTCCGCTTCCGTTCGGCCGCCAGCTTTCCGGGCAGCGCGAAGATCTCGTTGGCCAGCCGGTTCGCATCACGCTCCGACTTGACGGCCGGAAATGCCACGGCGAACTCGCCGGTCCCCTTCGAGCCTGCCTCGAATCTCAGCTCGGGTCGCGTCGTCGTGATCGCCTCGCTCAGCCACGTTCGGGCGCGTTCCCATCTCGTCTCCACCGACGCCAGCGCCCGCGCGTATCCCTCGAGGAACGACACGTAGGAGCTGTAGCTGCTGACCGTCAGCTCAACCGTGAGGCTGCCCTGCCGTGACAACGTACCGAGCGCCTGCCGCACCAGCGACGACTTGCCGTATCGGCGCGGCGAGATCAGAAACACCTTCTGCGCCGCGGTCAGGTCCGCCACCAGGCGGTCGAGCTCGACGTCGCGATCCGCGAACGCCTCTCGCGGCACGATTTCACCGTAAACAAAGGGGTTTTCCATCACTCCATTACGCTGGACGCCGTAACCGTTACGGCGATTAACGTAACACGGAACAGTGGCAGGTGGTAGCCAGCTACGCGAGCCCGTCGAGCGACAGCTGCCCGGTGTAGATCGCCATTCCGACCACGGCATCGATGCCGTGGCCGTGCAGGCTCTCGATCTCGTCGCGCGTCGTGATTCCGCCGGCGGCGGTGAGGCGCCGGCTGGTGGCACCGCGCACCGCCAGGATCGCGGCCATGTCGGTGCCCTGCATCAACCCTTCCTTGTCGACGTGGGTGTAGAGAAACTCGCCACAGTACGGCTCGAGCGCCTGGACGGCCTCCACCGCGGTGATGGAGAGCACGGTTTTCCAGCCGTGAATGGCGACGCGGCCGCCCCGGCTGTCAACCGCGGCAATGACGCGCTCAGGTCCGATCGCGCCAGCCAGGGTGCGGGCGAAGTCGACGTCCACGGTGGCGCCGCGAAACAGCGCCGAGCTGACGATCACCGCGTGAGCGCCGTGCCCCAGCACCGTCTCCGCCCGCTCGACGCTGCGAATCCCGCCGCCAACGCGACAGGGAAGCCGGGCGCAGATCGAGGCGACGATCGCCGCGTTGTCGCCCTGGCCCTTCGCGGCATCGAGGTCAATCAGCTGGACGCGCGGGAAGCGCTCGAACTTCCTGATCCACGGCTCGGGATCGGGCGCTTCGATCGCCAGCTTCTCCCCCTGGACGAGCTGGACGACGTGACCGCCCTGCAGATCGATCGACGGAATTAGCATCAGAGCCTGACAGGGATTCCCGCGTTGTGCAGGTAGCGCTTCACGTCGGCGACGCCGGTATCGGCGTAGTGGAAGATGGATGCCGCGAGCGCCGCGTCGGCATGGCCGGCCGTGAAGACGTCGGCGAAGTGCTCGAGCCCGCCAGCGCCCCCCGAGGCGATGACCGGAATGTTCACGGCATCGGCGACCGCGGCGGTCAGCTCGCAGTCGAAGCCGGCGCGCGTGCCGTCGCGGTCCATCGACGTCAGCAGGATCTCACCAGCACCGCGCGATTCGGCCTCGCGGGCCCACTCGACCGCGCCGCGCGAGGCGTCGGCCGTGCCGCTTCGCACGAAGACGCCGAACCTTCCCCGGCCGGCCTCGTCCATGCGCTTCGCGTCGATCGCGACGATCACCGCCTGGCTGCCGTAGCGCCGCGCGAGGGTTGAAATCAGATCCGGGTGGCGCAGGGCCGCGGTGTTGAGGCTGACCTTGTCGGCGCCGGCATCGACGGCGGCGGCGGCCGCGCTCTCATCGCGGATGCCGCCGCCAACCGTGAGCGGCAGAAAAATCTCGCGCGCGACCGCGTTGATGGTTCGTGCCAGCGCCTGCCGGCTCTCGAGCGTCGCTGTGATGTCGAGCACGACCACCTCGTCGATCCCCTCGACGTTGTAGCGGCGGGCGAGTGCCGCCGGATCGCCGGCGTGACGCAGTTGCTGGAACTGGACGCCTTTGACCACCTGTCCGTCGCGCACGTCCATGCACGCGATGATCCGCTTGGTCAGCATCTATCGGCAGAGTCCGAGGAAGTTGCGGAGGATCTGGAGTCCGGCATCGCCCGATTTTTCCGGGTGGAACTGCACGCCGAAGACGTTCTCGCGCTCCACCGCCGCCGCGAAACGCTCCGCGTGCGTCGTCGATGCCACACAATCCGCCGTCACCGGGGCGGCGAAGGAATGGGTGAAATAGACGTGCGCGCCGGCATCGAGTCCCGCCAAGAGCCGCGAACGCCGGGGAAGGTCCAGTGCATTCCAGCCGACGTGCGGAATCTTCAGCCGCTGCGCCGCGTCGCCGCGGAGAAGGTGGCAGCGGCCGGCGAGCACACCGAGCCCGGGCACGTCGGGCGCCTCTTCGCTGCCTTCGTACAGCCACTGCATCCCGACGCAGATGCCGAGCAGCGGCGTGCCGGCCTCGACGGCGCGGCCGATCGCCTCGCGCCATGGACTGCCGAGCGCCGTGGTGGCGGAAAAATGGCCGACGCCCGGGACGATGACGCCGGCGGCGCCCTCGCAGGCGGCGGGCGCCTCGGGCACGGTGAATTCGGCGCCGAGCGAGGCCAGCGCCTTCTTCACGGACGTCAGGTTGCCGGCGCCGTAGTCGACGAGCGCGATCACAGCAGGCCCTTGGTGCTGGGCAGCATTTTCGCGAGCCGCGCGTCCTTGGCGCAGGCGACGCGAAGGGCGCGCGCGAACGCCTTGAACACCGCCTCGACGTGATGGTGGCTGGAGCGTCCGTACAGCACGGTGCAGTGGACGTTGGCTCGCGCGGCGGCGGCGAATCCCTCGAAGAAATCGTGAATCAGCTCGCTCTGCAGGTCGCCCACCCGGCGGACCCGCAGCTTGAGGTCGATCACGGCGTGCGGCCGGCCGCTCAGATCGATGGCGGCGACGGCAAGCGTCTCGTCCATCGGCATCACGAAGTAGCCGGCGCGATTGATGCCCTTACGCGTGCCGAGCGCCTTCAGCGTCGCCTCTCCGAGAGCGATGCCGATGTCCTCGACGGTGTGATGCTGGTCGACGTCCAGGTCCCCGGTCGCGCGCAGCGTGAGATCAAAGCCGCCATGCCGCGTGAACAGCTCCAGCATGTGGTCGAGGAACCGGATCCCGGTGCTGACGTCATAACGGCCCTGGCCGTCGACGACGAGCCGGCCGCGGATCTGCGTCTCGGTGGTCCGGCGATCAAAAGACGCCGCGCGCGGTTTCATCGGACCTGCCTCAAGGCAATTTCCTCCAGCGCGGTGATGGCGGCGCTGGTGTGCTCGAGCATCCCCGCAGTCATCCGGATGCACCCGGGTGTCGTCGGATCCTTGGAGCGATCCCGGACGTGAATCTTTCTTGCCGCCAACGCCTCGATCATCGGGGCCGTCTCGCCGACGCGCACCATCACGTAGTTGGCGGCGCTGGGCCAGTACTGGTAGCCGAGGCGGTCGAAGGCCGCGTATAGCCGCTGACGAGATTCCCGAACCTGCGCCGCGTAGCGCGGCAGGAAGTCCGCATCCTGCAGCGCCGCATGCATCGCCGCCAGCGCCACGCCGTTGATGTTGAACGGCAGCGTCACGCTGCGCACCGGGTCGAGCGCCTGCGGCTGGCCGATGACGACCCCCACGCGCATGCCGGCGAGGCCGTACGCCTTCGAGAACGTGCGGCCGACGAGGACGTTGGGAAAGCGTTCCAGCTCCGGCAGGAACGTCGTGCCGCCGAACTCGATGTACGCCTCGTCGATGAGCACGACGGCGCGGGGCGCAGCCTCGCTGATGCGAATCAGATCCGGAATCGGAATCAGCTGCCCGGTCGGGTTGTTGGGCGTGTTGAGAAAGATCATCCGCGTCCGCGGTGTGATCGCGTCGATGACGGCCTGGGTCGGAAACGCGTAGTCCCGGTCCGGCGGCACGCGGATCGCCGTCGCGCCGACCGCGGCGGTCGAATTGGGGTACGGATCGAACGCCGGCAAGGGGATGATCGTCTCGGCGTCGTGAATGCGTGGCTTCGCAATGTGGCCGATCGCGGCCATCAGGATGCCCTCGTCGAGGCCGTTAGTCAGCAGCACCCAGTCGGGATCGACGCCAAAGTGCCGCGCCGTTGCCTGAACGGCCTCGCGGTACTGCGGATAGGTCGACACGTCCGAGGGACGCACGTGGCGGATCGCCTCGAGCACCCGCGGCGAGCAGCCGCCGGTGTTCTCGTTCAAGTGCAGCCGCAGCCCTTCGCCGGGATCCGGATAACCCTGTAGCACCATTACTTCACCCTGACGCCGATGGAGGCGGCGTGCGCGTGCAGGCCTTCGGCCGACGCCAGCGTCATCACGGTGCCGCCGATACCGCGCAGGCCGCCGCGCGTGAGTCGCTGCACCGTGATCTGGCGCACGAAGTCGGCGGCAGACA
Source organism: uncultured Acidobacteriota bacterium (assembly GCA_963750995.1). Classification (GTDB taxonomy): domain Bacteria; phylum Acidobacteriota; class Vicinamibacteria; order Vicinamibacterales; family UBA2999; genus CAVVST01. Next base: position 699,262 of record CAVVST010000004.1, read on the forward strand.
GGCCGCCGCGCGCGCGGGCGGCGCCGGCCGTCGGCAGCACGTGGTTCGACCCGATGGCGTAGTCGCCGGCCACCTGCGCCGACCACGGACCGACGAAGACGGAGCCGGCGCAGGTCATCATCGCCGCCAGGCGGTTGTCGTCGACGACGAGATGCTCGGGCGCGGCGGCATTGGCCAGCTCCATCGCCTCGGCTGCCGACGTCGTCACGATGATGCCGCCGTGGGCGCGGAGGGAGGCGCGGGCCGGGCCGTTCGCCGGGATCTGCGCCGCGACGTCCCTCGCCACCCGCGCCGCCAGCGTACGGCTTGGCGTGATCAGGACGGCGCGCGCGTCGGGGTCGTGTTCGGCCTGGGCAATCAGGTCGGCGGCAATCCACGCCGACGGGCCGCGCGCCGCGACGATGACGATCTCGGTCGGGCCGGCGTAAAAATCGATGCCGCAATCAGCGGCGACGAGCGCCTTGGCGGCGGCGACGTAGCGGTTGCCGGGGCCGACGATCTTGTCCACCCGGGGAACGGTGGGCGTGCCGTACGCAAGCGCCGCCACGGCGTGGGCGCCGCCGATGCGGAACATCCGGGACACGCCCGCCTCGAGCGCGGCCGCCATCACCACCGGTTCGGGGCGGGGGCAGACCACCACGATCTCGCCGACGCCGGCCGCGGCCGCGGGAATCGCCGTCATCAGCAGCGACGAAGGCAGTGGGTAGCGGCCGCCCGGCACGTAGCAGCCGACCCGATCGAGGGGGACGATGCGCTGCTCGACGCTGACGCCATCGGCGACGCGCGCGCGCCATCCGCGCGGGACCTGCTTTCGTGCGACGGCCCGGATGTTCCTCGCCGCCGCCCTGACCGCGGTCCGTACGGCGCGGGGAACCGTCGCCGCCGCGTCGCGCATCTCGTCTGCCGCGACCTCGATCGAGCCTTCCATCCGATCGAATTTCCGCGCGTAGCGCAGCAGCGCCCGATCGCCGTCGCGGCGCACGGCAGCCACAATCGCCGCGACGCGGCGCTCGGTCACGGGGTCGCGCGCGCGTTCGGGCGCAAGGAGCGCCTTCACGGCCCGGCGATTGCGCGAATCAACGATTCTGATCATGTCTACCGCTAGACGACGATCTTGTTCAGCGGGTACTCGACGATGCCCTGACCGCCGGCGGCTTTCACTTTCGGAATCAGGTCACGCACCGTCCGCTCTTCGATGATGGTGTTGACGGCGACCCACTGTTCGTCGCTCAGCGACGAGATCGTCGGCCGCTGCAGCGCCGGCAGCAGCGCGAGAATCTTGTCGAGGTCGGTCCGCCGCACGTTCAGCATCAGCCCGACGCGTCCCTGTGCTTCGATCGCCGCGCGCAGCAGCAGCGCGAGGTTCTCGATCTTGGTCCGCTTCCAGGAATCCGCCAGCGCCACATCGTTGGCGATCAGCTGGGTATTCGATTCCATGATGGTGTCGAGGATGCGCAGACGGTTCGCGCGCAGGCTCGAGCCGGTCTCGGTCACCTCGACGATGCCGTCGGCGAGCACCGGAGGCTTGACCTCGGTGGCGCCCCAGGAAAATTCGACGTTGACCGGCACCTGCAACCTCTCGAAATACGCCTTGGTGACCCTCACCAGTTCGGTGGCGATGGTGGCGCCGGCAAAATCCGCCGGCGTCTTGAACCGTGAATCCTCCGGTGCTGCCAGGACCCAGCGCACTTTGCCGAAGCTCTGCTTCGCGTAGATCAGATCCGTCACCGGCGTCAGCGCATGCTTCGCTTCACCGCCCAGCTTGTGCTCGGCGATCCAGTCCTGGCCGGTCAATCCCGCGTCAAGCACGCCGTCGCAGACGTAGCGCGCCATCTCCTGCGCGCGGATCAGCATGCATTCGATCTCGGGGTCGTCGATCGAGGGGAAGTACGAGCGCGAGCTGACGTAGATGTTGAAGCCGGCGCGCGCGAACAGCTGGATCGTCGCGTCCTGGAGCGATCCCTTCGGAATGCCGAGTTTGAGCTTCATGGGATCGTCACGCCCTCCGCCCGCTGGAAGAAGCAGGTGCGCTGCCCGGTGTGGCACACGTTGCCGTCGCCCTGGCGCTCCGCCTTGACCAACAGCGTGTCGTCGTCGCAGTCAACGAGGACGTCGCGGACGGCGAGCCGGTTTCCGGAGGTTTCGCCCTTCGTCCACAGGGTGTTGCGGGTGCGGCTGTAGAACGTCACGTAGCCGGTGCGCCGCGTGATGTCCCAGGCCTCCTGGTTCATGAATCCCACCATCAGTACTTCGCCGCTGACGTGGTCCTGCACCACCGCGGGAATCAGTCCGTCCAGTTTTGAAAAATCCATCGTTCTCAGTTCCAGTTCGGTTCCCGGCTCCGTGTTCCCGGGTTCGTACAAGAAAAAACCCCGCCATCACTTCCGGCGGGGCTGCATTCGTTCGGCTGGTTTTTGGTTCTGGCTTTCAGTCCCTCAGCGCGCGCAGTCCTGCCGGGCGGCCACGTGGCCGTGGTGGTGATGCGTGCGGTGGAGCCCGGAAAGCATGGAGTCAGCAGGCTATCAAAAAGGGCGGTGCCGGCGCAAGACGCCGCGGTGGTATCGTACCCGCGGTCATGCGCCGCTTTCTCCTGATCGGTGCCGCGGGCGTCGCGCTGGCCGCCGGGGCGGCGGCACAGGATTGGCCGCAGTTTCTCGGCCCTGCCCGCACCGGCGTCTACGCCGGACCGCCGCTCGCTGAGACGTGGGGCGCCGACGGTCCTCGCGTCCTCTGGCGAAAGACCATCGGCGCCGGCTTCAGCGGCCCGGTCGTCGTCCAGGGGCGCGTCATCCTGTTCCATCGGCTCGCGAACGAAGAGATCGTCGATGCGATCGACGCCCGGACCGGCGCGGCGCAGTGGCGCTACGCGTATCCGACTGCGTACCGCGACGACTTCGGCTTCGACGAGGGGCCGCGCGCCGTGCCGGTGGTGGCCGACGGCGTCGTCTATACGTTCGGCGCCGAGGGGCAGCTTCACGCGATCGACCTCGCGAAAGGGACGCGTCTCTGGAGCGTCGATACGAAGCAGCGCTTCGAGGTGCCGAAGGGGTTCTTCGGATCGGCCGGCTCTCCGCTGGTTGAAGAAGGCCGCGTGCTCGCCAACGTCGGCGGGCCGAAGGCCGGCATCGTCGCGTTTGAGGCGAAAACGGGGAAGGTCCTGTGGACTGCGACCGACGCCGGGGCCAGCTATTCGTCGCCGATCGGCGCGACGATCAACGGACGGCGCTACGCCATCTTCCTGACGCGCGCGGGGCTCGCCGGGCTCGATCCTGCGACCGGGGAGGTGCTGTTTCAGCGGCCATGGCGGGCACGAATCGCTGCGTCGGTCAACGCGGCCACGCCCGTGGTGGTGGGCGACCTGATCTTCATCTCGGCGCAGTACGGTCCTGGCGCCGGCGTTCTGCGCCTCGAGGGTTCCACGCTGACTCCTCTGTGGACATCGGACGACGCGTTGTCGAACCACTATGCGACGAGCGTGCATCGTGACGGCATCCTCTACGGGTTCCACGGACGCCAGGAATTCGGCCAGAGCTTTCGCGCGATCGAGCTGCGGACCGGCAAGGTCCGCTGGAGCGAGGAGCGGTTCGGCGCCGGCACGGTCACGCTCGCCGGCGACCGACTGGTGATTCTCCGCGAGAATGGCGAGCTGGTGCTTGCGGCGGCGTCTCCCGATGGATTCAAGCCGCTGGCCCGGGCGCGCATCCTTCCGGGCGCCGTTCGCGCCTACCCGGCGCTGTCCGATGGAGTGCTCTTCGCCCGGAACGACAGCAACACGCTGATCGCCGTCGACCTGCGGCGCCCGTCCGCGGCGTTGCAACAGCCGCAGGCGATCTTCGCTCGCGCGGTCGCGGATTTCGAGGCCGGGCGCGTGGTCGAATCGGCCGCGGGATTCGACGCGCTGGTGAAACTCGTACCGTCAGCGGCGCCGGAGCTCTGGCAGCGGGGGATCGCGTTGTACTACGCCGGCAGGTATCAGGACTGCCGCGCGCAGTTCGAATCCCATCGCACCGTCAATCCGAACGACGTCGAAAACGCGGTCTGGCACTTTCTCTGCGTCGCGCGTGCCGAGTCGCCCGACAAGGCAAAGACGGCGATTCTTCCCGTGGGCCCCGATTCACGGGTTCCGATGCGGCAGGTATACGAGATGTTTCGCGGCACGATGTCGCCCGACATGGTACTGGGCGCGGCCGGCTCTCGCGACCTGGCCCAGTTCTATGCGCACTTGTATGTCGGGTTGTATTACGAGGCCATGCGCGACCGCCGGGCGCTCGAACAGCTGACCATGGCAGCGGCCGATCGCTATGCGGAGGCCGGTGGCTACATGCACACCGTGGCCAGGGTTCACCTGCTGGTCAATCGCTGACGATCAATCGGCTTCTCGCGCCTGGTCGGCACCGCCCGTTCTTGACACCGGCGCGTTTGCTAAGACACCCTGACTCGCATGAGATCACTCGCGCGTGGACTGCTGATCGCGACACTGACCCTTGGCCTCGGAGCCTGCCGGCAGGCTGACGGCCCGGTGCCGACCCCGAGCCAGACTTACCAGGAGGAGCTGGTCGACGTCGCCCGTGACTTGCAGAACGTGGCGAGGGGCCGCGACCCGAACGGCCCCAAGGACCTTGCCGACGATCTCCGGAAGTACACGGAGAAGCCGGCCGCCAGGCCGCTCGTCGACGAGCTGTCAGCCCGCACGGCGAAAGTGATCGCGGGGCGCGACCTCGCCGAACAGGACGCGCAGCGGCTCGCCCACAACCTGTGGGTGTCCGTGTACGCGAAAGACTTGAGTGAACGTCAGATCGAGACGCTGCAGAACGACATGCAGGCGCATCTCGTGTCGCTGGGCATCGGTGAGGAAAGCGCACAGCAGGTGGCGGCCCAGGTCGGCGAGGTGCAGAGCTCGGTCACGCTCCGCCCCCGCCGCTGGTACGAACTCTTCTAGCGAGCGACCGCCGCCGGCTTTTCGACGGCCTCCCACGGCAGCCCCGGCCGCCCGAAGTGGCCGTAATTGGTCGTGCTGCGATAAATCGGCCGCAGCAGATCGAGCCGCTCGACGATGGCCCGTGGACGGAAATCAAAGGCGTTCATCACAAACTCCGCCGCCGCGCGCTCGTCGCCGGTACCGAACGTATCGACCTTCACCGACACCGGCTTCGCCATCCCGATGGCGTAGCCCACCTGGATTTCGGCCTTCTTCGCAAGGGCGGCCGCCACCACCTGCTTGGCGACGAACCGGCAGAAGTAGGCGCTGCTGCGATCGACCTTTGACGGGTCCTTGCCGCTGAACGCACCGCCGCCATGCCGGCCGGCGCCGCCGTAGCTGTCGACGATGATCTTGCGGCCGGTGACGCCGGCGTCAGCCGACGGACCGCCGTGGCTGAAGTCTCCGGTTGGATTCACGTACAACGTGACGTCACTGTGCCACCAGCTGCCGAGCGCCTTCGGCGCCAGCTCTTCGCGCACGTACTCGGTGATGCTCTTCTGGTTTGCCGCGGTGGAGTGCTGGGTGGAAATGACGACGGCGGTAACTTCCTTCGGAGTGTTGCCGTCGTAGCTGAGGGAAACCTGGGACTTGCTGTCGGGACGGAGCCACGAATACTTTCCGCTCTTGCGATCGTCGGCCATCACCTTCATCAGCTTGTGCGCGAGCAGGATCGGGAGCGGCATCAGCTCCGGCGATTCGTCGGTCGCGTAGCCGAACATGATCCCCTGGTCGCCCGCGCCCTGGTCGCCGCTCTGGCTCGTCGTCGCGGTGACGCCCTGGGAAATCTGGGATGACTGCTGTGTGATGATCGGGACCAGCTTGAGCGTGGTGTCGCAGAAGGGTTCCGACGTATCCGTATAGCCGATCTCCTTGACCGCCTGGCGGACGATGCGGTCGAAATCGAGCGTGGCGCCGGTCGTGATTTCCCCGGCGAGGACCACCGTATCGCTCTTGCACAAGGTCTCGCAGGCCACGCGGCTCGCCTTGTCCTGCTCGAGGCATGCATCGAGGATGGAATCCGAGATGTAGTCGCAGACCTTGTCGGGATGGCCCTCGGACACCGATTCAGACGTGAACGTGTAACGAGACATGATGCTCCTTGCACAAGAAAATCGATAACGCGCCCGTAACAAAAAAAGCCCGACGACTCACGTCGCGGGCTCTGCTCGCGACTTAGATAGTAGGGGGATGCCGGCACGTACATGCCAGCGGCGCGGCCCATCAAGTCGGTGAAATCGCCGCGCTCCCGAAGCGGCAGAGTATAGCATGCCGCTAAATTGTCCTGAAATTCCGTCGTTTGGCGGTTGGAGTCGGCCGGGGCGTTCGGACGTTCACCCCGCCGGGGCGTCCGAGGCGTTCACGGCTGAGCGTCTCGAACGACCCGACCGGATCGAACGTTCCGAACGTATTGAAGCGTTCACCAGCGGAACGTGATGCCCGCCGTGCCGCGCCAGTAATCGAAGCTGCCAGCGTCGAAGGTTTCCTCGAGATCCTCGAACGAGCGGATGTAGCGGATGTCGCCGCGGAAGCCGACATGATCGGTCGCGAATCCCATCGCGCCGCCGCCCAGGTTGAAGCCCCACTCGTTGCTGTTGACGTCAAACAGGTCGTCCTCGCTCTGGATTTCGCGGGACAGCAGGCCGATGCCGCCCGAGAAGTACGGCCGGAAGCCAGGTCCGAACTGTCCGCCAACCGGCGCGCCGACAATCGCGTTGAACATCGCGGTGGTCACATTACTGCCGTCGATGAAATCGATTTCGTCGTCATCGCCTTCGAAGAATTCCGGTGTGTAAGCCAGGTCCGCTTCCCACCCGAGGACTCCTGCGCCCATCCACCCGATCGAGGCGCCGTACGTGAAATGCTCACTTCCGCTGGTCGAGCCGCCGAACGTCGCGCCGAGGTTCGGCGTGAACAGCCAGTCAGCGTTCGCCGTCGCAGGCGTGAAGGCCACTGCCGACAGCGCCGCGATCATCAGCCACTTCTTCACCATCGCATTCCTCCTGGACTTTCGAGTCCATGACGAAGGTCAATCCTCCGCGCAGCGGGGTGGTGCAAGCGACATACCCGGCTGTGGGCCGGGAGCTGAGCCAAATCGCTGATAACAGGGACGTTACGAATGAGGATTGGCCGTAAGCTGGGCAGTATGCGTTTTGAGGAGCTTCCACGCGCGCCCGACATGACGCTCGCTCGTGCGCAGATGACCTACGGCAAGGCGCAACGTAAACCGATCGTTCAATCGCGTGTGGGAGAGAAAAACCTCGCCAGTCGCGTTAATCCGCTCGAGAAGGTTTTCATTGAGCGCGTTGAGCTCGGCTTCACTCGTCGCGTGGCTGCTCGGCCGTGCGCGGAAACAGACGACGCTGAAGGGAACTGGGGCGAGGCGCTCAAAGTCGTGGTCGGCATCCACCCATTGGCTGAACAGCTGCGCGAGACGGATGTGCTCGACGATCGCGTTTCGCAGACCTTCTGCTCCAAAATGACGAAGGATCATCCAAAGTTTCAGCGATCTGAACCGCCGGCCGAGCTGGACGCCCGTATCCATCAGGTTGCGGGCGCCACGCGTCGCCTCGGCCGTTTTCAAATACTCGGGAACGAGCGCAAACGCCTGCCGCACGACGTCCATGCGGCGGCAGTAGAACGCGCTCAGATCGAACGGCGTGAAGAGCCACTTGTGCGGATTCACGACGAGGGAGTCCGCGCCTTCCCAGCCGGCGAACTGGAGGCGGTATTCCGGGATGAGGGCGGTCACGCCCGCGTAGGCCGCGTCGACGTGCAGCCACATCCCTTCGGCGCGGCAGATCGCCGCGATGTCCTCAACCGGATCGACGCTCGTGGTGGAGGTGGTGCCGATCGTGGCGACGACCGCGATCGGCTGAACACCAGCAGCACGATCTGCCGCCACCGCCTCGCGCAGCGCCTCCGCCCGCATGCGGAACTGGTCGTCGACAGGAATCTTGCGCAGCGCCTGGTGGCCGAGCCCGAGCAGGATCACGGCCTTATCGACGGACGAATGTGCTTGCTCCGAGCAGTAGACGCGGACGCGGGCGCGGTGCGGCGTCAGCCCCTCGTCGTGTACACCGGGAATCGCCGCTTCGCGCGCGGCCGCAAGCGCGTGAAGCGTTGAGATCGATGCGGTGTCATAGATAACGCCTTCAAACGATGAGGGGAGGCCCATGAGTTCGCGAAGCCAGCCGAGCGCCACCTCCTCGAGCTCGGTCGCGGCGGGCGACGTGCGCCAGAGCATGGCCTGTTGATTCAGCGCCGCGGACAGCAGTTCTGCCAGGATGCCGGGCTCGCTGGCAGTAATAGCGAAGTAGCCGAAAAAACCGGGATGGTTCCAGTGGGTGAGCGCCGGCACGAGTACCCGCTCGAAGTCGGCGAAGATGGCCGCGAACGACTCGCCATGTTCGGGGGCCTCCGCGGGCAGCGCGCGGCGGACGTCGCCGGGCGCCACGCGGGGCAGAACGGGATACCGTTCCGCCCCGGCGAGGTATTCGGCGATCCAGTCTATGAGCGCGTGGCCGTGCCGCCGGAAATCGGATGGATCCATGAATTGACGGATTGACGAATCTACGCAGTTACGAATTCGATATTACGACTTTCAATCCGTCAATTCGTAAACTGGCCGATCCGTCAATGAGTCAACGCTGGTGGCTCTTGATGTAGTCGGTGGCGAAGGCCTGCAGCGCCGGGTTGTTCAGGCCGATCGCCTGAGCTTCCGTGAGCGCCCGGTCGAGCGGCCACTTGTCCTGCAGCGCGCGCTTGATCATCCACACGCCCCCGACCCGATTGGCGGAGCCGCAGTGGATGTACACGGGCTGATTGCTCTTGTCGGCCACTGCCGCCAGGAAATTGTCGACGACCTTCGCGTCAGGCATCGCCGCGTTGAAGGGGAGGTGAATGTACTTGAGGCCAGCTGCCTGCGCGGCAGCGCGGCCGGCATCGACATTCGCGCCTTCTTCGTTGGCCAGCCGGAGGTTGATAACCGAGACGAACCCTTCTTTCTTGAGGGCAGTCATCGCGGTGGGGTCGGTCGCGCCGCCGCAGCCGACGGTCGCGTCAACGCGGGAGTAGTTGCGGATCCCGGCTATCTCCTGCTTCTGGACCTGGCCGATGAGCGGGATCGTGATGAGCGCGGACAGCAAAGCCGCGAGCGCAATTCGTGTTGACATGGGTCACTCCTGGCCGCCGATCTTACACCGGCGGCGCAGGAGCGAAGGAGAGGCTTACTTCTCGACCGTAACGGTCGCCGGCTTGGTGACGCGAACCGTAACCGGTGTGCCGGAGGGCAGCGTGGCCGGGTTGCGGCCGCCGGCCATGACCGCCGCGGTGCCGGCGCCGGCGCCGGCGGAACCGCCGATCACCGCCCCTTTCGCGCCGCCGAGGATCCCGCCGATGATCGCGCCGCCAATGGCGCCCCCGCCGATCTTCGCGGCACTCTCGCCCGCAACCGGATCGCCTTCGCGGTAGATCGTGTCGGTCTCGAGCGGGACCCGCGTGCCGTCGGCGAGCACCACCGAGGTGAAGCGGATGCCGAGCCGCGCGCGTTCCTTCAGGCGTCCGCCGCGCTCGACCAGCGTGACCTCGCCGTGCGCCGTGGAACCCGCCGGAATCGCGACGCGATCGCCGACGCGCACGTCGCGGGTGACACGCGCCGTCACTTCATCCTCGACGCGGGCGCGCTCGCTGCTGATGGAGGTCTCGACCTGGAGTCCCACTACTGAATCGGCCGAGACGATCAGTTCCTCGAACTCCGGTTGCGGCGGTTCAATCGCGCGGACCGGCTCGGGTTCCGGATCGCGGTCCCGCGGCTGCACGGGGTCGAGCGCGGGCGGCGTGGCGACACGCGGCTCGTAGGCCGGCGCCGGTTCGTATTGCGGTGTCGTCGTTGCCGGAGGGGCACTGGCCAGCCGGTCGTTGCGCTCGCGCGGCGCAGGGGTCGGCGCGGGCGCGGTGCGCGCAGGCGCCGCGCGGCGTGTGGGCGCCGCCGACGGCGCTGCGGTTGCGACCGGCGCCGGGCTGTCGTCGGCGACGATCGCCTCCGATTCGTCGACAGCCGACGCAGACGGATCCGGGCTGACAAGCGGAGCCTCGGTGAAGGCGCTCGTCGGCGCCGGTTCGTCGCTGCGGGTCGCGAAATACGCGCCGCCGGCACCCGCGGCGATGCAGAGCCCAGCCAGCACACCAACCGCGGTCTTACTGATGTCCATTGGAAACACGCTCCTCGGGAGGGCGATACAGCAAGGCCCGTACCCGCTCAAATACTGTTATTATGGCCGAAAAATGCTCGAAACGGGGCGCGCCCACCCGCCCTCTTTTTCGGATTTGTCCTGTGCCTAGGTCTGGCCGGTTGAGCGCAGCCACGCCGGCTCAGGCAGCGTCAACGGCTGCGCCAGCCAGTCGAGCAGGTCGCGTGGATTGGCGGTCGCCGAGACGATCTCGCGACTTGCGTCCCTGATGAAACCGGCGCGCACCGCGCTGTCGAACAGCGCCAGCAGCGGATCGTAGAAGCCGCGCACGTTCAACACGCCGCAGCGCTTGCGATGCAGTCCGAGCTGCGTCCACGTAATCGCTTCACACAACTCTTCGAATGTGCCGAACCCGCCCGGTAGCGCGATGAACGCGTCCGACAGCTCCGCCATCATCGCTTTTCTCTCGTGCATGGAGCGCACGACTCGAAGATCGGGGAGACCGAGATGCGCGATCTCACGCGCGACGAGCGCATCCGGAATCACGCCAATCGCGTGGCCGCCAGCGGCCAGCACCTCGTCGGCCAGATGTCCCATCAGTCCGACACAGCCACCGCCGAATACGAGGCCAATCCCGCGCGACACCATTTCGCGCGCGAGCTCTTCTGTCGCCTCCCGAAATTCCGGCACGTTGCCGGCGCTTGAACCACAGAACACGCAGACGCGACGGAGAGTCATTGACATGGATGAGCTTAGCGCACGATGCATGACGCACGCTCGTCCGCAGACTAATAGCTATACTCGCAGGATGCCGCGGCAGCCAGGCAGTCGCGCACGCGCGTCTGGCAACGTGCGAGACACGGCGACACACCCCGTCGACCTGGTTCTCTACGTCAGCGCCAACTCGCGCTACGCCAGCGCCGCGCAGCGCAATTGCAAGACACTGCTCGACCGCTTCGATCGCCGCCAGGTCTCGTTCGAGGTCTGTGATATCGGCCAGCATCCGGAGCGCGCTGAAGAGGACTCGGTGTGTTACACACCGATGCTCGTCAAGCGGCACCCGCTTCCGCGCACCTACGTCCTCGGCGACCTCTCGAACGGCGAACCGCTCGTAGACCTGCTCAAATCCTGCGGAGTGACCCTCAAACGATGACGATGATGACGAAGGTAAAGACCGGCGTCCCCGGGTTCGACGTGCTGACGTTCGGGGGGATCCCGATCGGGCGATCGACGCTGGTCGTCGGCCGCAGCGGCACGGGCAAGACGATTTTCGGACTGCAGACGGCATCGCACCTTGCCCGCACCGGCACGAAGACGATCATCATCGGCATTGAAGAGACCGCCGAAGATCTGCTCGCCACCGGCGACGCGCTCGGCTTCAACCTGAGCGGGCTGTTCGCCGACGGCCGCGTCCACGTCGCCGAAATGATGCGGCCGCTCGAAGAACCGACCATCGTCAGCGGCGACTACGACCTGTTCGGGCTGGTCCACCGCATCGAGCACATCGTGAAGAAGACCGGCGCCAAGGCGATCGTGCTCGACTCGGCGACTGCGCTGTTCAGTCCTCGTCCGCCGCAGGATCTGCTGCGAAACCATTTTTTTCAGCTGGTGCACTGCTTCCGACGGCTGGGGCTCACGGCGATCATCCTGGCGGAAGCGCCCGGTGACTACGCGCAACTCACCACGCTCGGCGTCGAAGACTATGTCTGCGACATGGTCGTCATCATGCGGCTCGCGATGGACGGCGAGCGCCGGCGCCGATCGATCGAAATCAACAGGTACCGCCGCAGTCCCCATTACAAGGGCGAGTTCCCCTGCACCATCACGACGAAGGGACTGGCGATTTTTCCACTCGATGCCCCGGACCGGCCGGAGAGCGAACAGGTCGAGCGCTACTCCAGCGGCATTCCCGGGCTCGACGAGATGACGCACGGCGGGTTCCTGCGCAATTCGATCATGCTGGTCCGAGGCCCAACCGGCAGCGGCAAGACGATGCTCGCCGGCGTCTACGCGCGCGCCGGCGCGAAGCGCGCCGAACGCGTCGTCTACTACGGGTTCGAGGAGCCGCGCCCGACGCTGATCCGCAACTTCGACGAGGTGGAAGCTGGGCATCGCCGAACTGGTGCGCGCCGGCAACTTCAAACTGATTTGCCGCTACCCGGAGGCGACCAGCCTCGAAGATCTGCTGGTCGACCTGAGGCTGGGGCTCGAGGAGTTCCAGCCTTCGCTGGTGGTGATGGACAGCATCTCCTCGATCGAGCATGCCTCGTCCGAGAAGGGTTTTCGCCAGTTCATGATTGGCGTGGCGTCGATCCTGCGCGGCCACGGGCGCAGCGCACTGCTGACGCAGACGGTGCTGGCGGGAGCATCCGCGGACCACACCGCGCCCTATCTGTCGACCATCGCCGACGCCATTCTCACCCTTGACTACACGCCGTCAGCGTACGATATGAACCGGACCATGCGCGTGATCAAGATGCGCGGATCCGCGCATGCCACGCACCCGTACCGACTGCAGATCGGCGCGGGCGGTCTCCACATCGAACGATGGAGCGCCGAAGCCCACCACGCGTCGACGGAGGCGGAAGCACGATGGACAGACGCCAGATCCTAGTCGTCGACGATTACGCGGGGGCGCGCTACCTCCGCAGCCGTATCCTGACCGACGCCGGCTACGAAGTGGTCGAGGCCGAGAACGGCGAGGACGCCCTGCGCCTCGCCGGCTCGGTGCTGCCGGCGCTGATCCTGCTCGACGTGAACCTGCCCGACATCAGCGGTACCGAAGTCTGCTCGCGCCTCAGGCGCGATCCGGCCACAGCCGCAATCCCGGTGATCCAGATCACGGGCGCGTGGCTGTCGGAGGAGGCGCGTCGGCGGGGGATGGCCAGCGGCGCGAATGCCTATCTCACCGAACCGGTCGACGACGTGACGCTGTTGCGGGAAGTGGTAACGCTGCTGGAGACGGCGCCGGAAAAGAGAGGCTAATCGTCCCAGCGGCGGCGATCGACGCCGCTGGCGTCCAAGAGGTCCTTCAGGATGTCCTCCTGGTCAAGATTGCCGATGATCGAGGTGCGCGGTCCCGGCCCTTGCTTCACGAGCGTCGGCGTGAACACCACCGAATCCACCTCGCCGTCCTGCGGATGCTGCGCAAGATCGCAGGTTGAAAACTTCACCTGCGTGGCCACGTAATTTTCCAACACGGACTGGATGGCCCGCAGCGCCTTCTGCGATTTCTCCGAGGCCGCGCTCACGTAGAGCACGATCTCAATCTTCGGAGGAGCCTCGGGACCACCATTCGCTTTCTGACGGCTCGGCACGGTGTGGCTGCCGGTTGCACTGCGGAGACGCCGCCGGGTTTCGCCAGTGACCTTCTGCATCCGGAGCAGAAACGCCTCGATGTCATCCAGTTCAACGGCTGGGCCATCTGGTGACTCCGGCCAATACACGAACTCGGCGTCGTCCATCACTCGATGCATTGGAGCAAACATCTTGCCGGATCAGTCCGGCGCGTCTCGTCCAAGTAAGAGATCCGCGCGCGGGTGGCGTAGGCACATGCAGTCGCCCAGCGCCGAATGTCACCGCCCTGCCATAGGTTGTCCGTAAGGTGTTGTAAGCGAGGTTGTTAAGCGATGAAAGCGACTGTGTGCGCGGTTTTCACCTTGGCGATGATGTCGGCGGCATCGACGGCCGCCGTCGCGCAGGACACGTCGAAAGGGGCAGCTCTCCTGAGTGACGCTCGGCGGGCGCTTGGCGGAGAAGAGAAGCTGCGGACCATCAAGACTCTCGACGTCCGCGGCGACTTCAAGCGAGTAGCCGGCCAGACCACGATCGACGGCGAGCTGCAGGTGCGGCTGGAAACACCGGACAAACTGCGGCGCGACGAGGACCTCAGCCTGCCAGGCGGTGGTCCGGCGGTGATCCGCACGGAAGTGCTGAGTGGATCCACCGTCTGGGAGGACATCAGCGGGAGCGGGGGCGGAGGCGCCTTTGTCGGCCGGTTCGGACGGGGCGACCGCGGCGGCGGTGGCGGTGGAGCCCGCGTCGGGGGTCCTGCCGGTGGCGGGCGCGCGAGCGATCCGGCGCAGCTGGAACAGGCCCAGCGCCGCGCACGGCAGACAGAGCTGTCGCGGTTCATGCTCGCGTGGCTGCTGGCCGTTGACGGCGAGGCGTCGTGGATCGCCACCGCCGAATCCCCTGACGGCAAGGCCGACGTGGTGGAAATCAAACCGGTCAACGGACCGGTGACGCGCCTCTTTCTGGATCAGGGCACGCATATGCCCTTGATGATCACGTGGCAGGGGACGGCACCGCAGCTCATCGTCCGCGGCCGCCAACGCGGCGACGGCGCAGGTCGCGATGATGCTGCACCGCGCGGCGATGGTCCACCGCCGCAGCGCGAGCAGGCCACGCTGCAGATGACGCTCGGCAACTACAAGACCGTCAACGGGGTGAAGCTGCCGCATCTCATCACGCGCGCCATCAACGACATGACGATCGAAGAGTGGACGATCGACAGCTACCGCATCAACCCCTCGTTCAAGGCGGACGTCTTTACGAAATGAAACGGATCCTGGTCTCGCTGCTGATGTGCGGTTCCGTGATCGCCGCCGCGTCGCCCGTCTTTGCCCAGGCGGCGCAGCAGGCGGAGCTGCGCGTCACGGTCATCGACCAGACGGGCGCTTCGATTCCGATGGCGCGCGTGCTGGTTGCGGCGCCCGGCGCCACGCCGGTCGCCGTCGGCGTGAACGACAGGGGACAGGTGACGCTCACCGCGCTGCCGATCGGAAACGTGCAGCTGCACGTGGAATCCGAGGGCTTCACGCCGGTCGATCGCACGGTAACGTTACGCCGGGGCAGCACGAACCAGACGGTCACGCTGAGCATCGCCGGTCTCCAGGAGGAGATCGTCGTGAGCGACGCGGCCGCTGACGACACGCGCGGCAACTCGTTGACGACGACGCTCGAGGAAGACGAGATCGCAGAGCTGTCGGACGACCCCGATGAACTCCAGGCGCAGCTCGAGGCGATGACTGGCGGTGCGGGGGCGGTGTTCCAGGTCAACGGCTTCCGCGGCGGCCGGCTGCCGAACCGCGATGAAATACGCCAGATCCGCTTCCGGACCAATTCCTTCTCAGCCGACAACCACGATGCCGGCCGGGTGCAGGTCGAGATCATCACGCGGCCCGGGCTCACCGAGTGGAGCGGCAACGCGAACTTCGGGCTGCGCAACGACGTGCTCAATGCGAGGAACGCGTTTGCGCGCACGCAGACGCCCGAGCAGTTCCGGCGCTTTACCTTCGGACTGCGCGGACCCTGGTCCGCAACCGGACTTCGCTGCGCCTCAACGTTGACGGGAACCGATCCTTCGATTCCGGGACGATCGTCGCGCTGCTGCCGGACGGCCGCATCGGCGACCAGGTGAAGCGGCCCTTCGAGCAGACCAACGTCACGGCCGCGCTCGAGCACGGGTTCACGATGAACCAGACGTTCCGGTTCGAATACCGGCGCAGCGAAGACGCCCGCCACAACCTCGGCGTCGGCGATTTCAACCTGATGGAGCGCGCCTACGATCGCTCGGCGAACAGCGATCAGGTCCGCGCGTCGATGCAAACCGTCGTCGGACGATCGGCGTTGAACGAATTCCGCGTCGAGTTCAACCACCAGGACAGCCTCTCGGCATCGGTGTCCGACGCGCCGGCAGTCATCGTCATCGACGCCTTCAGCAGCGGCGGCGCAGGTGTGTCGAGCGAGGGCTCGAACGCGGACGCTGGAGGTGACCGACAATTTCGATTTCAACGTCGGCAAGCACGCGATGCGGGTCGGCATGCTGCTCGAAAGCGGAGCCTACATCAACGCCGATGCGCGCAACTCGGCCGGGACGTTCACCTTCAGTAGCCTCGAGGCGTTTCTGACCGGCGCACCCAACACGTTTACGCAGCGGCTCGGCCAGCTGCGCACTGCCTTTTCGCAGAACCAGCTTGGCCTGTACTGGCAAGACGACTACCGGCTGAACCGGAGCCTGGCGATGAGCGTCGGCGTCCGCGAGGAACTGCAGATCCACGTCGGCGATGCGATGAACTTCATGCCGCGCCTCGGGTTTACCTACACGCCGCAGCGGGCCCGGGCGACCATCCGCGGCGGCTACGGGGTTTTCCACGACTGGTATGACTCGAACCTCTACGACCAGACGCTGCGTGTAACTGGCGCAGCGGGCGCGCAGCGGGATCTGCTCATCCTCAATCCGGGCTATCCCGATCCGACTGGCGGCGTAGAAGCGACGGTGCTTGGCGGCGGCCGCGTGCAGGCGGATCCAGACCTGCAAGCTGCCGTACGTCCACCAGGCGTCGATCGGCATCGAGCGACCGCTCAGTCAGACGCTGAACCTCCAGGCGTCGTTCATGTTGATGCGCGGACGCAACCAGCTGCGTTCACGCGACGTGAACGCACCGGATGCCTTCGGCGTGCGGCCCGAGCCCTACGTCGGCACGGTGAGCCAGATCGAATCGACCGGCCGTTCGGCCACCAATCGGTTCAACGTGAACCTCCTCTACCGGGTGCCTGGCCGCGCGCACGTTCATGAACGTCGGCTACACCTGGTCCAGCGCGCGGAGTCACTCCGACAATCCGCTGGCGTTGCCGGCTGACAGTCTCAACCCGGATGCGGAATGGGGCCCCTCGTCACAGGACATCCGGCATCGGCTTGAACGCGTCGCTCAACGTCGGGCTGCCGCTCGGCATCCGCGCCAACATCGGCGGAACCGCGCAGTCTGCCGCGCCGTACACGATCACCACGGGCCGCGACGACAACCAGGACGGTGTCAGCAACGATCGGCCGGCAGGTGTGGGACGCAACACCGAGCGTGGCGCGCCGCGCTGGGATATGAACGTCCGCTTCTCGCGCGGGTTCGGCTTCGGCGGATCGGAAGAAAGCGTTCAGAGCGGGTCGCGGCGGCGGTGGCGGTGCCGCCGGCGGCCAGGTGCTCGTCGTCGCGCCGCCTGCCGACGGCGCCCAGGGAGGCCCGGGCCCCGGCGGGGGGCCGATCATCGCCGGCGGACCCGGTGGGCCGGGCGGCAATGATGAACCAGCGCTTCACGCTCGAGTTCTACGTGCAGGGTTTCAACGTCCTCAACCGCACCAACTTCGTGAACTTCAGCGGCAACCTCCTCTCGCCGTTCTTCGGCCGTCCCACGTCGGCCGCGCAGGCGCGACGGGTCGAGGTCGGGATGCAGTTCCGCTTTTAGCCGGTAGCTTCGTAGCTGGTAACCAGCAGCTCGTAGCAAGAGCTTTGCTACCGGCTACCAGCTACGAGCTGACAGCTACCAACTAGAATCGTGACGTGAGAGTCACGATCGTCGGCGCCGGCATCATTGGGTATGCCGTCGCTTACGAGCTTGCGGTGCGTGGCGCCGACGTGCGCCTCATCGATCCGCGCGGCCGCGGACAGGGCGCGACCCGGGCATCGGCCGGCATTCTCGCCCCCCACATCGAGGCGCATTCACCGGAGTTTCTCCGGCTTGCCCGGGACAGCCTCGATCGATACGACAGTTTCATCGCAAGGGTAACTGCCGATTCGCAGCGCGCGATTGAATACCGGCGCGCCGGGACGCTGCAGGTGGCGTGCACCGATGACGAGGCGCGGGCGCTGGCAGACACTGCCAGGGCCCTGGAGCAGCGTGGCGCCGACCACACCCTCCTGGACGGCGATGGAGCGAGACAGCTCGAGCCGGCGCTGACGGACCGCGTGCGCGCCGGGCTCGTGGTCCCCGACAACGGATACGTTGGTGTCGCCACGCTGATGGCCGCGCTCGAGGAGGCATCCGAGCGCCGTGGCACGTGCCTGGACAGACGGCCGGCCGATCGCATCGAGGCCGCCAGTGGGGTGCGTGTCCATTCCGGCCCTGACCAGATCGACGCGGACGCTCTCGTGATTGCTGCGGGCAGCTGGTCGGGCGGCATTCCGATGGCGCGCGCGGTGCCGCTCCCTGTCCGGCCGGTTCGCGGGCAGTTGCTCCAGCTTCGGTTCGACAGCTCCCCGTTGACCCGCATCGTCTGGGGGTCGGCGGCGCTACCTCGTGCCATGGACCGACGGGAACCTGCTCGTGGGCGCTACGGTCGAAGATGCCGGGTTCGACGAGCGCGTTACGGCGGCAGGCGTCGCCCAGCTGCTCGATGCGGCCGTTGCGCTGCTGCCGTCCGCGTCGTCGGCCGGCTTTGTCGAAGCGCGAGCCGGGCTGCGTCCGGCGACTTCGGACCAGTTGCCGATCGTCGGGCGTTCATCGACAATGCGCGGCGTGTACTACGCGACCGGCCACTACCGTAACGGCGTCCTGCTGGCGCCGCTGACCGCGATGCTCATCGCGGACCTCGTGCTCGAAGGGCGCGAGCGCGACGAACTCGCGCTCATGAGTCCCGACCGGTTCGGCCTGTGACCCTTCGACGAGCTCAGGGTCATCCCGACCCTTCGACGCGCTCAAGGTCGCCCCGAGCCACGTCGAGGGGCGAGCGCGGAGTCGAGGGATGAAGCTCAAGAAGCACTACACCTCGCGGGAGGTCGCCGGGCTGACCGGGCTGACGGCGCGGCAGCTCCAGTGGTGGGACTCTCGCCGGTTGTTCAAGCCCGCCGTTGCGCCGCACCGCACTGAAGCCGGCGGTTTCACGGAACGACGCTACACCCCGCTCGACGTGCTGGAACTGCAGGTGCTGGCGGATCTGCGCCGCCGCGGGTTCTCGATTCCACGGCTTCGGCGTCTGCTCGCCGCGCTGCGTGACGTCTTTGGCGTGCGCCTGTACGAAGCGATCGGCGACGGCGGGCCGATGACGATTTTCATCGGCGGCGATCGCTTGTACGCGCGGATGGACGACGGCAGGCTGTTTGACCTCGAGCAGCCGTCGCAGGCGTTGCTGATGGTGGGGGAGGAATTGCCGATCCGGCCGCTCACGGCGCGCCAGCGGCAGACGCGGCCGAAGGGACGCCTGCCCGCCGTGTCGCCAAAGCCACAAGCGAAGACGGCCGCTACCGGATCGGAAAAACCTTCTCGAGGTCGTCGGCCGGACGTGCAATGACGTGGACGCCGATCAGCTCGCCGACGCGGCGGGCGGCGGCGGCTCCCGCATCAGTCGCGGCTTTCACCGAGCCGACGTCGCCACGGATCAGCGCCGTCACCAGTCCGGCATCGACTTTCTGCCAGCTTACGAGCACGACGTCGGCCGTCTTGAGCATGGCGTCGGCCGCTTCGATCATGCCGACGAGGCCGCGCGTCTCGATCATCCCGAGCGCGTCTCCGATCTCGGGTCTCTCGTCTTCCTTCGTTTTGGGCGGCGCCATCGCTGTGTATGCTACCAGCCTTCGCGCCGCTTCAGGGAAGTAATGTGCGCGAGATGATGGTTCGAATGCCACGCGTAGATCTGGACGAGCCAGTCGATCGTGCGCGGACCCTCGGGATACTCGGGATGGATGAAGGTCCGCGCCCAGTCGGTCGATTTCAGATCGCGGCATAGCGCGACCCAGCGGGCGTGGACGCTGTCGAGCAACGCCAGCGACACCTCCACCGGCATCCGGACGTCGGCCAGCTTCGCCCAGGCCTTTTCGTCGTACGGCGTGATGGTCGGGGCGTCCTCTGTCAGCGCCAGCTTCAAGCGAATGTAGGCGTTCACGTGGCTGTCGGGGACGTGATGCACGACCTGGCGGACGCTCCATCCGCCCGGCCGGTAGGGCGTATCCAGTTGCGCGTCGGACAATCCCGCCACGGCGTGCCGCATGCGTGCCGGAAGCGCCGCGATCTCCTCGACGGCCGCGCGTCGCATCGCATCGGTGATCGGCGTGACCGGTGTGAACCGTCCGATCGGATATTGAAGGTCGGTGTTCATTTCAGCGATCTGATGATCTCGCGCGCGGCGAGCTTCCCGCTGGCTCCGGTCATGAAGCCGCCCGGATGCGTGCCGGCGCTGCACAGGTGCAGCCCGCGAACCGGTCCCGCGTACCTCGCGTGCCCCAGCAGCGGCCGCATCGTCGCGATCTGATCCAGCGCGAGTTCGCCGTGGAAGATGTGGCCGCCGTGAAAACCATACTGCGATTCGAGGTCCCCGGGGGTGATGACCTGTGCCGCCAGCACCAATGCGCCGATCCCTGGTGCGAACCGCTCGAGCGTGGCGAGCACGTTCCGCAGCATCGGCTGCCGTAACGTCGTCCAGTCGCCGGTGCGGAGGCGATACGGCGCGTAGTGCACATAGATCGACATCACGTGAGCGCCCGCAGGGGCCAGACCGGGATCGAGCACGGACGGGATCGTGACGTCGAGCCACGGGTGCTCCGAGATCTCTCCGTACTTGGCGTGGTCGAACGCGCGCTCCATGTAGTCCATGTGCGGACCGATATGGATGCTGCCGCCGAGGGTGGCCGGTGGAACTCCGAGATCAGGCAACGCAGACAGCGCGAGGTTGACCTTTGCGACGGTGCCCGCCGCGCGGTAGTTGCGGATCTTCGACAGGAAGTCGGGCGTAAGGTCCGAGGCGTCCATCAGGCGAAGAAACGTCGTCTTGGGGTCAACCGCGGAGACAACGGCGGCGGCGTCGATGCGCTGTCCTCCGGCAATCACCGACGCTATCCGGTCCTCTGCGACGACGATCTGCTCGACGCGCGTCGAGGTGCGGATTTCGGCGCCCGCCGCGCGGGCCGCGGCAGCCATGGCCTGCGTTACCGCACCCGGTCCGCCGCGAGCCTGCCACGTGCCGCCGGCAAGCTGCCGCGCCGCTTCGTTCAGTAGTAATACGAGACCGCTGCCTGCCGAACGCGGAGCCAGCATCGAGCCGGATATCGCGGGGCCGGCGATCGACGCGCACAACAGTTCCGACTTGAACCATTCGCGAGCGAGGTCGGCCACCGGCATCGGAACCCAGCGCAAAAGCCGATAGCGACTCTTTCGGTCCAGTGCGCGAAACCGGCGCCCGGTCTTGAGCAGGTTCCACAGATCATGGACGCCCGGGCGGTCGATATCGGGCGGCGCCGACTGCAGGACGGAGCTGACGACGCCGGCGACCTGTTGGATCACCGCTCGATAGGATGGATAGGCCGCTGCATCCGCAGCGCTCAGCGGCCGAATGGATTCTCCGGCTTTGGAGGGATCGCGGTACGTAATCAGCGGCGGACCGTCGAGGCTGGGTGCAAACGTGTTCACCTCAGACCGCAGCACCTGCAGGCCGTGGCGGCCGAGTTCCATGTCACTCGCAACGTCGGAGCCGAGCGGCGTGTGATGCGAGAGAGTGGGACACAGGAAACCTGGCTGGATCTCCGTCGTGATCGCACCGCCTCCACAAGTGGGGCGCGACTCCAGGACAATCGGCTTCAGGCCGGCGCGGGCCAGGTAGTACGCGGCCGCCAGCCCGTTGTGGCCGCCGCCGATGACGACGACAGTCACGCGCGCGTGTCCGCCAGCATTCTGATCGCCGCGTTGCGGCCGGGCGCCCCCATGATGCCGCCGCCGGGATGCGTCGCCGACCCGCACATGTAGAGATGCTCGATGGGTGTTTGGTACTGCGCCCAGCCCGGTGCCGGACGAAGGAAGAACAGCTGCTCGAGCGTCAGTTCTCCCTGGAAAATGTTGCCTTCCGACAACCCCCACTCGCGCTCGAGATCGAGCGGCGTAATCACCTGACGGTCGAGAACGATGTTCGGGAAGTTGGGCGCGTATTCGGCGAGCGTTCTCGCGACCGTGTCGCCGAACTCCTCTCGCTTTTCATCCCACGTCCCTTCGGCGAGGTGATACGGCGCGTACTGCACGAAGCAGGACATGACGTGCTTGCCGGGCGGGGCCACGCTCGGATCGGTCAGCGACGGGATGACGATGTCGATGTAAGGGCGCGGAGAGAAGCGCCCGTATTTGGCCGCGTCGTAGGCGCGCTCCATGTAGTCAATGCTGGGTGAAATGGAGATCGCGCCGCGCAGGTGCGCGCCGGCGCCGGGCAGGGACGTGAAATCGGGCAGCGCGTCGAGTGCAAAGTTGACCTTGCCCGACGAGCCGCGGAATTTATAGCGGCGGATGTCTTCGACGAAGTCGTCCGGCAGGCTGGCGCTGTCGACGAAATGCAGAAACGTCAGCCGGGGGTCGACGCTCGACGCGACGATCCGCGCGCCAAGTCTCGTCGCCGTTTTCGAGCACGACGCCCTGCGCCTGGTTGTCGCGGACGACGATGCCGGCGACCGGTGCCGAGGTCCGGATCTCCGCCCCGGCCTCGCGCGCCGCCTCGGCAATGGCATTCGAGATCGCCCCGGTGCCGCCGCGAGCAAGCCCCCACGAACGGAACGCGCCGTCGATCTCTCCCATGTAGTGGTGGAGAAGGACATAGGCTGTTCCCGGCGACTTCACGCCGAGGAACGTTCCGATGATCCCCGACGCCGCCATCGTCGCCTTGAGCACATCGGTCTCGAACCACTGGTCGAGAAAGTCGACGGCGCTCATCGTCATCAGCTGGACCTGGTTGTAGCGGTCCTGCGGCGAGAGCTGGCGGAACCGCTGGGCGAGGAACAGCAGTTTGCGAAGCTCGCGGGGATCGAGCGAGGCCGGGTCGGGCGGGAACATGTTGAGAATCGGTTTGACGAACCGACCCATCTCGACCATCGCGCGGCCGTAGTCGTCGTAGGCCTCGGCATCCACGAGCGAGTGCCGCGCGATCTCCCGCCGGGTGCGCGCGTGGTCGTTCATGCGCCAGAGATAGTCGCCGTTGGGCATCGGCGTGAAGGTCCCGTCAAGCGGCAAAATCTCCAGACCGCGTCGCGGCAGATCGAGCTCGCGGATGATTTCAGGCCGCAGCAGCGACACGACGTACGAGCAGACAGAGAACTTGAAACCCGGGAAGATCTCTTCCGTCACCGCCGCGCCGCCGAGGACGTGGCGGCGCTCGAGCACCAGCACCTTTCGGCCGGCCCGCGCCAGGTAGGCGGCGGCAGTCAGGCCGTTGTGCCCGCCGCCGATGACGATGACGTCGTACTTCACCCCTCGATGCTCCTCGGGGTGCCCTGAGCTAGTCGAAGGGCACCGCGCGATTCTATCCCGCGTCCTTAAGCCGTTACTCACGCCCGCCTATAATCTGCTGCGTGCCCTTCGACTTGCTCAGGGCACCCCGAGTAGCATCGAGGGGTGCCGATCGGTACGGCGTTTCATCCGCGCACCTTCGCCCTCTGCGAATCGCTGAATTACCGCGAGTGGTCGGGCTACTACGCCGTCAGCACGTACGAGACGCACCACGAGCACGAATACAACGCCCTCCGCAACGCAGCCGGGCTCATCGATATTTCCCCGCTCTTCAAGTACCGCGTCAGCGGCCCTGACGCTACACGCCTCGTCGATCGAGTCATTACGCGCGACGCGAACCGGATGGCTGTCGGGCAAGTCTGGTACACCCCGTGGTGCGACGAGCACGGCAAGGTTATTGACGACGGCACGGTGTCGCGGCTCGGTGAACAGGTCTACCGCTGGACCGCCGCCGATCCAAGCTTGCGATGGCTGCGCCAGAACGCGGCCGGCCTGCGGGTGGACGTCGACGACATCTCCGAGCAGCTTGCCGCGCTCGCCCTGCAGGGTCCGACGTCGGCGCGGGTGCTGCGCGCGGCGGCAGATGCCGATATCGACGCGCTTCGGTATTTCCGAGTCACGACCGGGCATATCGGCGGCGTACCGGTCGATATCTCACGCACCGGTTACACGGGCGATCTGGGTTACGAAGTCTGGATGCCGGCCGAGTCCGCGCTCGAGGTGTGGGACTCGCTCATGCGGGAAGGACGTCCGCACGACATCAAACCGGCCGGCATGCTGGCACTCGACGTCGCGCGCGCCGAGGCGGGGCTGCTGCTGATTGACGTCGATTTCAACAGCAGCCGCAAGGCACTCATCGGCGCGCAGATGTATACGCCGTTCGAAATGGGGCTGGGCCGCCTCGTCTCGCTCGACAAGGCGGCTTTCGTCGGCCGGAGCGCGCTGATCGCGGAGGCGCGACGCGGTCCGTCCCGCATGGTGGTCGGCCTGGAGGTGGACTGGAACGCGGTGGAAGCGCTCTATGAGCGGTTTTCACTCGCGCCGGTCGCGCCGGCGGCGGCATCACGTGTCGCAGTACCGGTGATGCGGGACGGGCAGCAGGTCGGGCGAGCGACGACGACGGCGTGGTCGCCGACCCTCAAACGGCTTATCGCGCTGGCGACGATTGAGGCGCCATTCTTCGCGTCCGGCACATCGGTGGAGATCGAACTGACTGTCGAGGCGACGCGCCACTACGTCGGGGCGACTGTCGTGCCGACGCCGTTCTTCAATCCGTCACGCAAGACCGCGACGCCGCCACCCTAGTGAACACTGTCGTTCGCGCTTCTGGGTTCTCGGTTCTCTGTTCGTGTTCGGGTTCGGTGTTCGCATCGGTCCGCCCTGACGGCGGACACTACGACCGTCTTATCCGTGCGGTCGCTTCCTGTACGTAGTGTCCGGCTTTAGCCGGACCGTCCGTCTTAGGTTCGCCTGGCGCGGCGGGCCGCTCGGAACGACCGCACGCACAGCGCCACGAAAGCAGCCGTCAATACCACCATGGCAACCTGCGAGAAGACAGCCATGGCCGGACGAATCCCGCTGGGCGTTCGCAGCAAAGGAATAAGCGCGCCGACACAACCGACGAGCGCCACGGCTGCGGCCGCGTGCATGGCGTGCTTGCGGATCGATTCCGACCGCGCAAGGAATCCGAGTATCAGAAGCAGCAACCCGAACAGCGACGGGAATCAGCGCTGTCATGCTCGTCCGTGTCATGGCGTAGCCGACGAGGCCAAGGAGGGTGAGCAGTAAGCCGAACACGATCGTGGTGGAGGCCATGGCGGTCATTGTAGTCCCCGGGGACGTTCTCGTACCACGTTGCGCGAGACGGCGCCAAGCGCTTCGCACGCGCGATGGAGCTGTTCGTCGGCCAGATACGGCGCCGGACCCAGGCGCAGGATCTGGCCCCGGGCGTCGGTCAGAACACCATGGCGGCGCAACGCCCTCGACAGATCGGTTGCGTGGGCGGATCGAATTGCGAGAAAACCTCCGCGACGCTCGTCCGGCATTGATTCGATGCGCGCGGCATGCTCGTCGAGATCGAGTGCCTCGATCCCGGACTTGAGCAGCCCGACCTGATGCAGGCTGATCGCCCGGAGCCTCTCAGGCGTCAGACCCTGCTCGGCGTGGAACTCGAAGACGGCCGCCGCTCGATAGTGCGAGGTTGCGTCGTAGGTCGCGCCGGCAAACGCCAGTGCGCCGGCGCCGTACGTCACCTGGTGCGACCCGGCGTGCTCGAGAGATGCAAACTCCGCGAACCAGCCGGTCAAGACCGGCCGCATGCGACAGTCAGGGGGCACACGCAGAAAGGCGTTTCCCTCTCCGAGCTGACAATACTTGTAGCCTCCGCCTGTCACGAACGCGTCTTCAATTCCCATCGTTTTGAGGTCGAACGGGACGACGTTGAGATGGTGATAGGCATCGACGAGCAGTGCGGCGCCGTGCATGCGGCATGCGGCGGCTACGCGATCGAGCCCCGGTACGATCTCGGCTGAGTCTGGTACAGCACGGAAGACACCATCACGCAGGCAGTCCGATCGTTGACGGCGGCGGCGAGGCGCGACGCAAGCGCGTCGCACGGCCGTGCCGGGATGCGCACGATGTCGAAGACATCCTCTTCGGCCAGGCGATCGACCTGGCGCCTCAGGCTGTGGAATTCGGCGTCGGTCGTGACGAGGCGACGACGTTCCCGGAGCGGCAGCCCGGACAGCCAGCGTGTCACGAGTTCGTGCGTGTTCTGGCCCAGTGCGATGTTGGCGCCGGTATCGCCCAGCAGCCGGGCGAACCCGTCGCGCACCTGGGCCGCGCGTGCTTCCGCACGCTCCCACTTGTCGTCCACCAGCTCCGCCGCGTCGAGCCAGGCCTGCTGTTGCGCCGCGAACGCCACGTCGGGCCAGGCCTGGTGGGAATGGCCGGTGAGCAGCAGGCGTTCGGCCACGCGGAACCGCGAGTAGTGCCGCGCGAACGGGTTCACAGCCTCGTCCGGATGTCCCACAGGTCCGGAAAGAGGTTCTGCCCGATGGTGGTTCTGAGATAACCGGCGCCTGCCGATCCGCCGGTGCCCGGCTTCGCGCCGATCGTCCGCTCCACCATCTTCACGTGCCGGTACCGCCATTCCTGGATCCCTTCGTCGAGATCCACGAGGCGCTCGCAGAGCTCCGCGTTCTTGGCGTCGTGCCGGTACACGTCGATGAGCACCTGCTGGACCGCCTCGGACGGTTGAACGGCCTGCGCGACGTCGCGCGCGAGCTGGTCTGCCGGGATGGCATACCCTTCGCGGGCCAGGTAACGAAGGAACGCGTCCCAGAGCGTTGGTTCGGTGTATCGCCGTTGCAGCGCCGTGCGCGCGCGGCCGCCGGACGCGAAACGCGAAATCGCCGCCTCGCTCTTGCGGCCGAGCACGAACTCGATCTGCCGGAATTGGTCAGACTGAAATCCGCTGGCGGCCTGCAGCCGCTCGCGAAACGTCAGGAACTCGCGCGGGGTCATCGTTTCGAGAATGTCGAGCTGCGAGACCAGCACCTTGAGAATCGTCAGGATTCGCTTGAGGGTGTGCTGGGCGCGCGGGGTGTCGTCGGCGGTCAGGAGCTGCATCACGCGATCGAGCTCGTGCAGGAGTTCCTTGAACCAGAGCTCGTATACCTGGTGGATCACGATGAACAGCAGCTCGTCGTGCTCGGGGCCTTCCGACCGGGGCTGCTGCAGCGCGAGCAGCTCGTCCACCTTGAGATAACTGGCGTAAGTCACCGCCGCGTTCACGTTGGTATCGGTCATGGCGTGCCGTCCGATTCGATGTCGAGTCCCACCGAGCGCATCAGCGCCAGCGCGTTGCTGCGGGTCACGGGTCCAGGCTTCATGCGGAAGTCGAAGACGATCTCACCGCCTTCGAAGCGG
Organism: uncultured Acidobacteriota bacterium; assembly: GCA_963750995.1. Classification (GTDB taxonomy): domain Bacteria; phylum Acidobacteriota; class Vicinamibacteria; order Vicinamibacterales; family UBA2999; genus CAVVST01. The sequence goes on from CAVVST010000004.1 coordinate 726,391, forward strand.
TCGTCGAAGTGCATGTTGGCGGCCCGCGGCGCCAGGCTGTCGGCGATCGCCGTGAGCGCCAGGTCGTGCGTCGTGATCAACCCGATCGCGCCACGATCGAGCAGGCTGCGGAGCACCCCGGTGGCGCCTATCAGCCGGTCGTGCGAGTTGGTGCCGTGAAACAGTTCGTCGAGCAGAAAGAGCAGCGGGACCGGCCCGCGGGCGAGGTCGGTTATTTCGCGGATCCGGGTGATCTCGGCGTAAAACCGCGAGCGCCCTTCCTGCAGCGAGTCCTGGATGCGAAGCGTCGCGCCGATGGCGAGCGGCGTGATGCGGAGGCGGGTGGCGCGAACCGGCGCGCCGGCCAGCGCCAGCACGGCGTTGACACCGACCGTTCGCAGCAGCGTGCTCTTGCCTGACATGTTCGAGCCGCTGACCACCAGGAGACGGGCGCCGCCGTCGAGATGGACGTCGTTGCGGACCATTTTCGCCGCGGCAAGCAGCGGGTGGCCGATATCGCTTCCATCGAAGGTCGCCGCGCCTTCAATCACGTCGGCCCACGCATCGTCCGGGTGCTCGAACCGGTAGGCCGACAGCGAGCTGAGTGCCTCGAACTCGCCGACCGTCCTGAGCCACGTCTCCACGTGCCGGCCGTGCACGCGACGCCAAGCCTCGATCGCCCACGCGAGGTGCGTGCCCCAGAGAAGGGCGGCGCCGATCGGCGCGAAGAACTGGTTGTGCTGCCAGTCGTGCAGCTCCACCAGCCAGTGAAGCTGCGCGATCGCGCGCGACGCGGGGGTCCCGTGCTGCGCCGCCGCCTTCGCGGGCGTGTCGAGGCGGCGGCGCAGCTCGGTCAGGCGCGGCGCGACAAAGGTGTGGCGCTCGAGGTGTCCGAGCACGTGCGCGAGCACGTCAAGGTCGCGGGCGGGCGTCTCCGCCGCGTGCAGGGCGCGCTGCACGCCACGCCGCTGAGGAATAAAGAACAGGACCTCGATAACCAGCACGGCGACGAGCGGACTGGAATCGCCGGTGGCCCACCAGTACAGGGCGGCGGCGATCGTTCCGCCGGTGAGGAGCATCGCGACGACGCGGCGCCACGAACCGGAAAGAATCGGATCTGCTTCCGCCCACGACACGAGGCCGTTGCTGTCGACGCCTGCCGCGACCTCTGACCCGGCCAGAGAGAGCGCTTCGCGCAGATCGACGGCGGGTGCGAGCTCGGCAACCGCGGCGCGCCGGGCGGCGACCTCCGGCAGCGCCGACGGATGTGTCAGCCACGCCGCCAGCGCCTCCTCGCCGGCGCGTGTGCGCGCCAGCGACAGCAGCTCGAAGAGCGATCCGCGGCCGAAGAGGTCGAGATCGTTGGCATAGAGATGCCGGTCATCGCGAAAGCGTTCGCCGGCTTCGCCGGTTCCGGCCCACCGGTCTTCGAGGCGCGCGAGGCCGCGCTCGTAAAACTGAATGGCACGCTGGGCGGCCGATCGCGCGCGAATCACGCCGTCGTGGCGCTGAATCAACACGGCGAAGGCCGCCGCCGGAAGAGCCAGCCACGGCGCCGCGACCCAGCCGCGCCACCAGGCCAGTGCGATTGCCAGGCCGATCCCGAACGTCATCAACCGGGCCGTGCTGAACCACGCGTCCCGCCGTGACAGGTCGGCAAATACGGTGCGCCGTGCCGCCAGACGGGCGCGGTACTCGTCACCGGGGGGCACGGGCATCTCCGCATTGTGACGGGTCGAGCAGGTGGCGCCAGATCACACGCCGTTCATATCATTGATTATGTTATAGTACAAAAATAATTACGTACTATATCAAATGAGAATATCAGGGCGGACCGCCGCTTCGATTGCCGCCTCGCTCGAACACCATCTCGACGCGGGGCACGGCGGCACCGGCGAGCCGTTGCCAACGGTTCGAGACCTGGCGGCGACGCTGCGTGTCAGTCCCGCCACCGTCGCCGCCGCCTACAAACTCCTTCGCGCGCGCGGCCTCGTCGCCGGCCAGGGCAGGCGCGGCACACGCGTCGCCCCTTCCCGGCTGGCCCCCGCGCAATTCCTGACCCCGATGGTACCGGCTGGCGCGATCGACCTGGCGTCGGGGAACCCGGATCCGCGCGTCCTCCCAGCCATCGCGCCCGCCCTCCATGCCATCCAAGACGACATACGCCTCTACGGCGAGCGGCGCGACCGCGGCGGGCTGGTGGCCTTTGCGAGCGGCGAGTTCGAAGCCGACGGCGTCCCAGCTCGATCGCTGGCGGTGATGAGCGGCGCCATGGACGCCGTGGAGCGAATCCTGCGCGAGCATCTTCGCCCGGGCGACGGCGTCGCCATCGAGGATCCTTCGTTTCCCGGGTTGATGGATCTCATCGCTGCGTCGGGTTACACGGTGGTGCCGTTCGACGTCGACGAGGAAGGTCCGCGGTCCGATGGACTGGCCGCGGCCCTGCGCCGCCGGTGCGGCGCCGTCATCGTGACGCCACGTGCCCAGAACCCGACGGGTGCAGCGGTGACCGCCGCGCGTGCGGCCGAGTTGAAACGCGTACTGCGCGGGTTCTCCGGCGTCGTCCTGATCGAAAACGACTATGCGGCGCCGGTGGCCGGCGCAAAGTTCCACAGTTTGCGCCCAGAGACTCACGGCAGCTGGGCCGTCGTCCGCTCAACCTCGAAGTTCCTCGGACCGGACCTTCGCGTCGCCCTGCTGGCGGGTGACGACCTCACCGTGAGCCGCGTTCGCGCCCGGCAGGCCCTCGGCACGCGATGGGTCAGTCACATCCTGCAGCAACTGACCCTCGCCCTCTGGTCGGATCCAGCCAGCGGACGGCAACTGGCGCGGGCGAGCGAAATCTATTCGCAGCGCCGCGCCGCGGCGCTGGCCGCGCTCCGAGAGCACGGGATCGACGCGCGCGCGGCGTCAGGATTCAACATCTGGATCGCCGTGCGCGATGAGGTGAACGTCGTCCAGGCGCTTGCGGCCCGAGGCTGGGCGGTCGCCGCAGGTGAGCGCTTCCGGATCCGGTCCGGACCCGGCATACGGGTTACCATCTCGACGCTGCAGCCTGCGGAGGCCGTGCGATTCGCCGCCGACCTGGCATCAGCGCTTCGTCCTGTGCGGGCAGCGTCTGCATAAGGGCGCGGCGTCCTTCGAGCAGCGAGGTGTTGAGGAAGCGGACCAGCGGCGCAACGGCGCGGAAGATGCGCAGCAGCTCCGGGTAGAAGCGGGGCGTCGTGGCGAAATCGGCCTCGAACTCACGGCCGGCGAGGAACTGCTTGTAGCGAAGATAGCGGGCCGCCGGATGGTCCTTGAGGTAGCCACGCGGCATGCTCGAGAGTTGCGCGCCGTCGAGCGTGTCAACGGCGCGCTTGAACGGCGCGCTCGAGACGATACGGTGAAGCCGGCGGTGGTTTCCGGCGATGTGCTCGCGAATCAGCCGCAGGTCAGACGATGCGGGCATGTAGAGGCCACCGCCAATCCATACCCACGCCGGCGCCACCTCGACATACAACCCGGATCCCTCTCCGCGTGGAAATCCCCTGGCAGGAAAGTGCGCCGCCACGTGCGTCTTGAGCGGCGTCTTGTCCTCGCTGAAGCGCGTATCGCGATAGATCCGATAGAGCGACACGCGTGGATCGGAAACCAGCTCCGGTGCGAATTGCGGCAGGTCGGCCGCCAGACGTTCCAGCAGGCGAATCATCGGCCCGCGCACGTGCTCCTCGTACTCGGCCTTGCGAAGGCGGAACCACTCCCTGTCGTTGTTGCGTTTGAGCGCGCGAAGGAATGCGAGTGTTTTGCGGGAGAATACCTGGGCCATGACCTCCATTCTGTCAGACGCGGCGAGAGCTGCGCTGACGGCCGATTTGCAGGCGCTGCTCGGCGACCGGTCCACGGTGAATCCGACGCAGCTCGAGCATCACAGCCGCGGTGAATCGTGGCACGCGCCGGGCCTGCCCGACGCCGTGGTATTCCCGCTGAGCACCGATGACGTGGCGGCGATCATCACCGTCGCGCGGCGGCATCGGGCGCCGGTCGTGCCCTTCGGAGTCGGTTCGTCGCTCGAGGGGCACGTCAATGCGATACGAGGGGGAATTTCCGTCGACCTGTCGCGGATGAACCGAATCCTGCGTGTGAGCGCCGAAGACCTTGACTGCCAGGTGGAGGCTGGCGCCACGCACCGGCAGTTGAACAAGGCGCTCTCCAACAGCGGCTTGCAGTTCTGGGTCGATCCCGGCGCCGACGCGACCCTGGGCGGTATGGCCGCAACCCGCGCATCAGGCACAACCGCCGTGCGTTACGGCACGATGCGCGAGGCGGTGCTGGGGCTGACGGTGGTGCTGGCCGACGGCGGCGTCATTCACACTGGCGGGCGCGCGCGAAAGTCGTCGGCGGGCTACGACCTGACCCACCTCTTTGTCGGCTCGGAAGGCACCCTGGGCGTCATCACCGAGCTGACGCTGCGTCTGCACGGCCTGCCGGAGGCGGTGTCCGCGGCGGTGTGCCCCTTCGAGTCGATGGAAGGCGCGGTGAACACGGTGATGACGACGATCCAGCTGGGCATCCCGGTTGCGCGGATCGAACTCCTCGACGAAGTGCAGATCGATGCCGTCAATCGATACTCGCGCCTGAACTACCCGGTGAAACCCACGCTGTTTTTCGAATTCCACGGCACCAGCACCGAAGCGGTCGCGGAACATGCGCGCGCGGTAGAAGAAATCGCAGGCGAACAGGGCGCAACCGGCTTCCAGTGGGCAACGACGACCGAAGATCGGGCGAGGCTCTGGCATGCCCGGCACAACGCGTTTTACGCCGCCCTCGCGCTTCGCCCCGGCAGCAAGCCGCTGACGACCGACGTGTGCGTGCCGATCTCGAAGTTTGCGGAATGCGTCCTCGAAACCAGGCGCGACGTGCAGGCCTCGACGCTGGTGGCGCCGCTGATGGGGCACGCGGGCGACGGCAACTTCCATCTCGTGTTCGTGCTGGACCCCGACAACGCCGCCGAGTTGGAGGCCGCCTCGCAGATCAATGGGCGCCTGGTCCACCGCGCACAGGCCATGGGGGGCACCTGCACCGGCGAGCACGGCGTCGGGATCGGAAAGATGGACTATCTGCCAGCGGAGCACGGCGCCGCGCTCGAGGTCATGAAAACGATCAAGCGGGCGCTCGACCCGGAGAACCTGATGAACCCGGGTAAGATGTTTCAACTCTGAGCATGGCACGGAAGTCCAGCAGGTCAGCACGCAAGTCGGATCCCTCGCTCTTCGATCTTCCCGAATCACTCGAGCCGTCGTCGCGCGTGCCGCCGCCGCCCGGCGGTTTCGCGGATGCGGTGGCGCTGCACGAAGCCGCGCAGACGCGGTACCTCAATTACGCGCTGTCGGTCATCACGTCGCGCGCGCTGCCCGACGTGCGTGACGGACTGAAGCCGGTCCAGCGCCGCATTCTCTACACGATGTGGCAGCAGAACCTCACCGCCGACGCCAGGCATCGCAAGTGCGCGAAGGTGGTCGGCGACGTGATGGGCAGCTACCATCCGCACGGCGACGCGGCGCTCTACGAGACGCTGGTCCGCATGGCGCAGCCGTTCTCGCTGCGCTACCCGCTCGTGGACGGGTCCGGCAACTTTGGTTCGCTCGACGGCGACGCCGCGGCCGCGATGCGGTACACCGAATGCCGCCTCGCCCGCATTGCCGACGAGATGCTGGCCGAGATCGACGAAGACACCGTTGCCTTCAAGCCGAATTACGACGGCACCAGGACCGAGCCGGTGGTCCTGCCCGCCCGCATCCCGAACCTCCTGATCAATGGCACCACCGGGATTGCGGTCGGCATGGCCACCAACGTGCCGCCGCACAATCTCGCAGAGGTCTGCACCGCGCTGCTCAAGTTGCTGGAAAACGAGGATCTCAGCAGCGTTCAGCTGTGCCGCTATGTCAAGGGCCCGGACTTTCCGACTGGCGGGCAGATTCTGAATTCCGCCGACGAGCTGAAGGAAATCTACAGGACCGGCGCCGGCACGGTGCGGATGCGCGCCACGTGGGAGGAGGGGCCGCCTGCGCGCGGCGGCCAGCGGCTGTACATCACCAGCATCCCATACGCGGTCAACAAGTCCACCCTGGTCGAGCGCATCGCCGACGTCGTCCTGTCGCGGAAGCTGCCGCCGCTCGTCGACGTGCGCGACGTGTCAACCGACGACGTGCGGATCGAACTGGAGCTGAAACGCGAGGCCGATCCGCGGATGGTGATGGCCTATCTCTTCAAACACACGCCGCTCCAGTCCAACTTCATCGTCAACCTGACGTGCCTCATCCCGACGGAGAACGCGGAAGTTGGGCGGCCCGAGCGCCTCGACCTCAAGGCCATCCTCTGGCACTTCCTCCATTTCCGCCTCGATGTCGTGACGCGCCGGCTCGAACACGAGCTGGTCGCGTTGAAGAAGCGGATTCACATCCTCGAGGGCTTCGAGAAGGTCTTCGACGCGCTCGACGAGATCCTGAAGATGATCCGCAAGTCGGACGGCAAGGCCGACGCGGCGGCGAAGATCATCAAGCGGTTCGATCTCGACGCCGAACAGGCGGATGCGATCCTCGAGCTCAAGCTGTACCGCCTCGCCCGGCTCGAGATTCTCGTGATCCAGAACGAGCTGGCGGACAAACGCAAGCGGGCCCGGCAGATCAGCGGCCTGCTCAAGGACGAGGAAGGACGATGGGAGATTGTCCGGACTGAGATCGAGGAGATTCAGGAGAAGTACGCCGGAAAGGCCGACCGGCGCCGGACGCTGATTGAAGCCGCCGAGGAAGTCGAGTTCACCGCCGACGACTTCATCGTCGAAGAGGACAACGTCGTAATCGTCTCTCGCGACGGCTGGCTCAAGCGACAGAAGGAAGTGCGCGACCTGTCGACCACGAGGCTTCGCGAGGGCGACGCCGTTCTGGCGGTGCTGCCCGGGAGCACGCGGGCGACGATTGTGCTGTTCACGAACTTCGGTGCGGCCTACACGTCCCGCATCATCGACGTGCCGGCATCGACCGGGTACGGAGAACCGGTGCAGAAGCTGTTCAAGCTTCGCGACGGCGAGAAGGTGATTGCGGCCTACAGCCTCGACCCTCGATCGATCGGCAACATCACTGCGAAGAAGGAAGGCGACGTGCCCCCGGTGCACGCGCTCGCCGTGACGAGCGACGGCTACAGCCTCAGGTTCAGCTTCGAGCCGTTGGTCGAGCCGAGCACGCGCGCGGGCCGGCGCTACGCCCGGCCGTCGCAGGGTGTCGAAGTCGTGGGCGTCGCGAAGATCACGGGCGAAGAAACGATCATCGCCGCCACGCACGACGCGCGCGCGATCCTCTGCCCCGCCGACGAAGTCAACTACCTGTCAGGCCCGGGCAAGGGGGTCATCCTGATCAAGCTGACGGGGAAGGACGACCACGTCCTGGGGTTCGTGGCGTCGCTGGGCGACCGGGACCTGATGAGGGTCGAAACGAGCCGCGGCAGCGAGCAGACGATCAGCACCGCCAAGTACGAGGTCACCGGCCGGGGCGGCAAAGGACGGGAACTGCTCCAGCGGGGCCAGTTTACGCGCGTGATCCCGGCCGACGTGGAAAACCCGCAGCCGTTCGAACCCGGAATAGCGGGTGTCATGACATATACTGAGACAGGCCTCACAAGTCAGCCCCACCCCGGAGCAATTCAACAGAGCGTCGCCAGACGCGCGAAAGACCAATGAACGTCACAACAGACATCACGCAGTACCCGGATAGCCGTGTTCATCGACTTTGACAACGTCGAGATCGGCGTCAAGAACACCATCGGCGGACAGCTGGACATCGGCCTTGTCCTCGATGCCATCAAAGAGCGCGGCGAGATCGTCACGAAGATCGCGTACAGCGACTGGAAGCGGGCCGGCGACTACAGCCGCCTGCTGACCCAGCATGCGATCCGGATGGTCCAGCGCAATGTCACCCCCGGCGGCGACAAGAACGGCGCCGACATCACGATGGCCCTCGACGCGCTCGAGATGGCTTTCACTCACGACCACATCAACGCGTTCGTCATCGTCGGCGGCGACAGCGATTTCATCTCGCTGGTCGAGAAGCTCAAACAGTACGGCCGCAAGGTCATCGTCGTCGGCGGGCGCCAGTTCACCAGCTCGACGATGCAGCAGAACTGCCACGAGTTCATCGCCTACGAGAACCTGGTCGGCACGCGCGGCGCGACCGTCCGGCCGCGGCGCGAAGCCCGCGGCGGCGACCAGCCCGGTCTCCAAGGTCCTCCCGCTGATTCATCGCGCCCTGAAGGTGCTGGCGGACCGGGAGGCCACTCCGCAGCTCGGCTTGCTCAAGAGCACACTGCTGCAGCTCGATTCGACATTCTCCGAACGGGAATACGGCGCCGGCAGCTTCCGCGATTTCATGGAGAAGGTGGCGGAATCGGGCGCGGTGACGTTGCGCGAGGCCGGCCGTAACATCCTGGTCGAGGCGAAGACGCGATGTGTCGGCGCGACCGCTGCGTCGCCTGATGAGCTCGCCGCCGGCCGCCGCGTCGCCGCTGCCGTCGAAGCCGAGATCGACGAGGAGGAAACCCTGCCGCCGTCGCCGATGACGATGCAGGACGGCATCCGCGCGGTGCAGACGGCATTCGGCAGTCCAACCCCGCCGCGCTGGCCGATGTATGTGCGGCAGGCAAAGCAGTTCCTGCGCAATGCGATCGAAGGCTTCGACGAGAGGAATTACGGGTTCGCGTCGGTGGTCGATCTGTTGCGCGCCGCCGGCAAGGAGGGTGTGCTGCGGATCGAGCGCGATCGCCAGGGCGCCGTCCGCGTATTTGCCGGCCCGAAGCTGGCGGCTCGCGCCCGTGCCGCCGGTGGACGTCGAGCGAGTTGCGTCGAACCGGAGCGGTCCGGTGAATGCGAGAGTCGGTGGCGGAAGTGGTCGCCGAGCCGCCGATCGTCGAGGCGGTTGTCGTCGAGACCCCGGCGAAAGCCACGCGGCGTGCGCAAGAGCCGTAAAGCCGCAAGCGCCGGTCCGGACACAGCCAAAGCCGAAGCGCAGCTGCCAAGGCGCGAAAGACGGTACGCACCAAGGACGTAGCCGCCGACCGCAGTGAGTAGCTACACCGCCAAAGACATCACCGTCCTCGAAGGGCTGGAGCCGGTCCGCAAGCGGCCCGGCATGTACATCGGCGGCGTCGGCACTGCCGGCCTGCACCACCTGGTCTGGGAGATTCTCGACAACGCGGTCGACGAAGCCATGAACGGCTTCGCCTCGAACATCGTCCTCACGCTGCATGCCGACGGCAGCTCGATCACGATCTCGGACGACGGCCGCGGCATTCCCGTCGACAAGCACCCGAAGACGAAGAAGAGCGCGCTCGAAGTGATCTTCACCGTGCTGCACGCAGGCGGGAAGTTCGAGCATGGCAGCTACAAGACGGCGGGCGGCCTGCACGGCGTCGGCGCCAGCGTGGTGAACGCGCTCTCGACCGAGCTGCGGGCGAGCGTCAAGCGCGACGGCGCGCTCTGGGAGATGGCGTTCAAGCGCGGCAAGGCGACGACGGCGCTGAAGAAGGCGGGCGCGGCGCGCGGCAGCGGTACGACGGTGTATTTCCATCCCGACCCGACGATTTTCCCGAAGGTCGAATTCGACGCGGCCACGATCCGCGAGCGTCTCGAAATCGTCAGCTACATCCACAAGGGCGTTCGCGTCACGTTCGAGAACGAGGCCGAAAAGACGAAGGAGGTCTTCCAGCACGAGGAAGGCCTGTCGGACTACCTGAAGAAGATCGTCACCGAGCGCGGTGCCAGGCCGGTTCATGACGCGGCGTTCGTGCAGGCGCGCGAGAGCGGGCCGAAGCTCGACCTCGTTCTGCAGTGGACCGAGGCGACCGACGAACACGTCCGCAGCTACGTCAACGGCATTCCCACCGGTTCGGGCGGGACCCACGAGAACGGGTTGCGCGCAGGCCTGGGCAAGGCGGTTCGCAACTACATCGACACCCACAACCTGTCGCCGAAAGGCGTCACGTTGATCGCGGAAGACATCCGCGAGGGGTTGACTGGCGTCCTCAGCGTGTTCATCCAGGAGCCGCAGTTCCAGGGACAGACCAAGGATCGGTTGAACAATCCGGAATTGACGTCGGTCATCGACTCGGCGGTCCGGCCGGCGCTCGAGCACTGGCTCAATCACAACCGAAGCGTCGCCGAGGCAATCGTCGGCGCGCGTCATCCTCGCCGCTCGCGCCCGCGAGGCGAGCCGCGCGGCGCAGGCGGAGGTGACGCGAAAGACCGCGACGACCGGCCGCCTCAACCTGCCGGGAAAGCTCAGCGACTGCACCGGCGCCGGCCGCGACGACAGCGAACTGTTCGTGGTCGAGGGTGATTCGGCCGGCGGGTCGGCAAAGCAGGGTCGCGACCGCGGCCGCCAGGCGATCCTGCCGCTCCGCGGCAAGGTGATGAACACCGAAGGGCTCACGCTCGCGAAGGTGCTCGAGAACAAGGAGCTGGCCGACCTCGTCACCGCCCTCGGCTGCGGCATGGGGAAAAGCTTCGAGCTCGGCGCGCCTGCGCTACGGCAAGGTCGTCATCCTGGCCGACGCGGATTCCGACGGCCACCACATCGCCACGCTGCTGCTCACCTTCCTCTACCGGCACATGCCGCAGCTCATTTCGGCCGGCAAGGTGTTCCTGGCGCAGCCGCCGCTCTACCGCATCGACGTCGGGAAAGAGACCTACTGGGCGCTTGACGACAGCCATCGCGACAGGCTGCTGAAGCAGCACGGCAACGGCCGGGGGAATCCCGAGATCACGCGGTTCAAAGGGCTCGGCGAGATGATGCCGAAGGTCCTGTGGGAGACAACGCTCAGCCCCAAGACCCGCCGCCTGCTGCGGGTGGAGATCGCCGATCAGATCGTGACGGATCGCGTCATCAACGAGCTGATGGGGAAAGACGCGTCCGCGCGCTTCCGCTTCATCATGGAGCGGGCGGAGGAAGCGCAGGAGTTGGACGTGTAGGTGGAGAGTCGTTCACGCTTCCGGGTTCTCGCTGCTCAGTTCGTGTTCAGGTTCCGAACCCGAACACCGAAGGTGAACACGAACCGGGAAGTGAGAACCCAGAAGCGCGAACAACCCCTGGTCCCCTTCTCCCTGCCCCTAGGGTCTAGCCATACGACTCCCGCTTGATCCGTGCGTCTGGCACGCCGATCGCGCGCAGGTTGGTCAGGACGCTCTCGATGAATCGCGGCTGCGGTTCGGTGCCGGACTCTCTCGCCGCCTCTCGATCCCATTTCGATATGCCGGGCCCGCATAGGTACACCATTGGCGCTCCCGGATCCGGAATCATCTCCCGCAAGAGTGCCTGGTCCAGCCGTCCTCTCCGGACGCTGGGTCCGAAGGCGTCCGGGTTGTCTTCACGCGTCAGCGTGTGGACGACCTTGAGGCGATCGGTATGGTGTGCGGCCAGTTCGGTGAGCGTGTCGCGGAAGATCACGTCGCTCCACGTCTTGTTCGAATAGAGAAAGGTATGGCGCAGCGTCGGATGATTCTCGAGCGCGAACTTCAGGATCGAGACGTTCGGCACGCTGCCCGATCCGGCGCAGACGTGGACGATGTGGTCGGTCTTCGACGTGATATCGGGCGGTAGCGTGTACGGTCCGGTAAACCCCGTGACCACGAGCCGCATGCCGCGGACGGTCCGCTTGACGAGCAGAGGTGACAGGAGCGGCGGATATTTCGTCACCTTCGGAACGAATCGTTCTTCCTTGACCGTCACGGCGAGATACCGCTCGTGCGGTGCCGAGCACATGGAATAGGCGCGCGGCGGTTCGGCCTTGCCCTTGAGGTATTCGAGGAACGCGGTAAAACGGTCGAGCGCTTCGAACTGGTGCGGATCGATGGTGAGAAAGTGCCCCGCCCGGTAGTCGAGCCGGTCGTTGCCGGTGAACAGCACCAGCGTCGAGGTGTCTGCGGTCTCGACGATCACGTCGGCGACCATCACCTCGAGTTCCTTGATTCGCCGCGACGCGGGCGCGGCCTCCTGAGTCTGCATGCTCAAGGCTAACATCCATAGTAGACTGCCCGATCAGAGTCTCAATGGCCGGTCCCGCGGGTCCCCGCAAATTCGATCGCTCCATCGTCGAAGGTCCCATCCGTCCTGCCGTCTGGCGCCTCGCGTGGCCGACGATGCTGCAGAACCTGGTCGCGGGGCTGCAGGGCATCATCGATCACGCGATGGTCGGCCACTTCGTCGGCTACACCGGCAACGCGGCGATCGGCGTCAGCTGGCAGATCATCGTCGTCGTCATCGTATTCGCGACGTCGGTGTTCACCGGCATGGCGGTGCTGGTGGCGCGCTTCGCCGGCGCGAACGAGCCCGACAAAGTGAACCGCGTGGTGTACCAGGCTTTTCTCACCGCCGCCGGGCTCGCGGTCATCCTCGGCGCCGCCGGCTGGCTTGCCGCGCCGGCGCTGCTGGATCTCGTGAACGCGGCGCCCGAAGTGCACGCCGAAGCGCTGCCGTTTCTCCGCATGATGTTCGTCGGATTCATCGGCATGATGATGTTCTTCATGCTGAGCGGCGCGTTCCGCGCCGCGGGCGACCCGCATACGCCGCTCAGGCTTGGAGTGGCGATGACGGTGCTGACAATTGCCTTCAACGTGGTGCTGATCCCGATGTTCGGGTACCGTGGGCGCCGCATACGGGACCGTTGCCAGCAGTACCTGGCTTCGAGCTACGGGATCTGGCGGCTGCTGCGCCCCTCGTCTGTGATTCATTTCGAGCAGCACATGGACCTGCGTCCCGACTTCAGCATCATCCGGTCGCTGTTCCGGTTCGGGCTGCCCACGGGCGTCCAGGGGATCGCGATGAATATCGGCGGCGTTTTCATGCTGCGGTTCATCGGAGCGCTCGAGGAGAGTGCCGCGGCTCAGGCGGCCTTTGCGGTCGGTTACACGGAACTCTTCTCGCTCATCACGTGGACATCGGTGGGGCTGATGGGCGCATCGGCGACGATCGCTGGCCAGAACCTCGGGGCCCGGAACCCGGATCGCGCCATCGAAGGCGTGCGCGTGGCCTCGCACATCGGCCTCGCGGTGGCGGCGGTTGTCGGGGCCATGTTCCTCCTGATCCCGCGCTACCTCCTGGCTGTCTTTGGCATGACCGACATGCAGGTCATCGACATCAGCGCGCAGCTGCTGCGTTACCTGAGCCTGTCGGGGCTGTTCGTCACGGTTGCGCTCAGCTACACCGGCGGCCTCCAGGGCACGGGTGACACGCGGAGCCCCTTGTACATCTCGATCCTGTCGCAGGTGATCGTCCCGCTCGGCCTCTGCACGATCTTCCAGGCGACCTCCGGCCTCGAGGCGAGCTACATCTGGATGGCTATACTGGCGGGCCATATGACGCGATGCTTCCTCAGCGTCGCGCGCTTCCGGCAGCAGAAATGGCGCGACATCAAGGTCGATCTCGATCCGCCGCGGCCGACGCTGGTGACAGCCGAAGCTGAACTGCCGGGCGCCGAGCCGCACATCCCGATGCGCGAGGCGCCAGGTCCGGCGACGAGGAGCTAGGCAACTCTCAACTCCCAACTCCCAACTCCCAGGCGTAACCTCCAAGTTTGGGCAGGCCTATTCGACTTTGCGTCGGGCATTCCTGATCACTGTCGCGACGATGCTGACGAGTTCGTCGCAATCGGGAGTCGGGCGTTGGCAATTGGGACCTGCCCGTTCGCCGTAGAATCGGATCAATGACCGCTGGATCGCCACGCGTTCCCACGCCCGTCAACGAGCCGAACCTCGGATACCTGCCGGGGTCGCTGGAGCGTGACGCGCTCAAGGCCCGTCTTGCCTCGATGGCAGCCGAGAAAGCCGACATCCCCGTCATCATCGGGGGCTGCGAGATCCGCACCGGCCAGCTGGAACACGCGGTGATGCCGCACGAGCACAGTCACGTGCTCGCCGACTGGCACCGCGCCGAGCCGAAGCACGTGGAGCAGGCGATTGCCGCTGCCGCGAAAGCGCGCGGCGACTGGGCGGCGGCGACGCTGGAGCAGCGCGCCGCCGTCTTTCTGCGGGCCGCGGAACTCCTCACGACCACCTGGCGCCCAACGCTGAATGCGGCGACGATGCTTGGGCAGTCGAAGACGGTGATCCAGGCAGAAATCGACGCCGCGTCGGAGCTGATCGACTTCTGGCGCTTCAACCCGTTCTTCGCCGAGGAGCTGTACGCGGAACAGCCGATCAGCTCCCACGGCATGTGGAACAGGCTCGAATACCGGCCGCTCGAGGGATTCGTCTATGCGGTGACGCCCTTCAATTTCACGTCGATCGCCGGCAACCTGCCGACCGCGCCGGCGTTGATGGGTAGCACGGTCGTCTGGAAGCCGGCGGCAAGCGCCGTCCTCAGCAGCTACTACATCATGCGGCTGCTCGAAGCCGCGGGTCTTCCGCCGGGTGTCATCAACTTCGTGCCCGGCGACCCGGTGCAGATCTCCAACATCCTGCTCGATTCACCGGAACTTGGCGGCGTGCATTTCACCGGCAGCACCGCGGTGTTCCACGGCATGTGGAAGAAGGTTGGCGACAACATCGACCGCTACCGCAGCTACCCCCGCCTGGTGGGGGAAACCGGCGGCAAGGACTTCATCGTCGCCCATCCGTCCGCGCAGGTCGACGAGCTTGCCGTGGCCATCGCGCGGGGTGGCTTCGAATACCAGGGACAGAAGTGCTCGGCGGCGAGCCGCATCTACATTCCCGCATCGATCTGGACCGGCGTCCGGGACCGGGTCGTCGCCATGATGCGGGACATGAAAATGGGCGACGTCCGCGACTTCAGAAACTTCCTTGGCGCGGTCATCGATCGGAAGGCCTTCACCAAGATTACGGGCTACATCGACGATGCGAAGCGCAACGCGACGATTCTCCAGGGCGGCGGCGCGGATGACGCCCGCGGGTTCTTCATCGAGCCAACGCTGGTGCAGACGGCGGACCCCCGCTACCGGTTGATGCGCGAGGAGATCTTCGGCCCGGTGGTTACCGTATATGTGTACCAAGACGAGAAGTGGGACGAGACGCTGCGCCTGATCGACGAGACGTCGCCGTACGCGCTGACGGGAGCGGTCTTCAGCCAGGAACGCGGCGCCATCGACCAGGCGTCCCAGGTGCTGCGCAATGCCGCGGGCAACTTCTACGTCAACGACAAGCCAACCGGCGCCGTCGTCGGTCAGCAGCCCTTCGGCGGTGCGCGCGCATCGGGGACGAACGACAAGGCGGGGTCGAAAATGAACCTGCTGCGCTGGGTGAGCGCGCGAACCATCAAGGAGACGTTCTCCCCGCCGCGCGACTACCGTTACGGATACATGGTCGAGGAGTAAGCTGGTCGCTCGTGGCCGGTATCCGGTAGGCGGAGGCCTTCAGGCCTCCGAATTAATTGATCTTGATCAGGTCGACGTCGAACACGAGCATGCCGCGAGGTGCGCCCGCCTCGCCCTTGTAGGCGAGGGTCTGGGGAATCCAGAACCGCGTGCGTTCCCCCTCCACCATCAACTGCATGCCTTCGGTCCAGCCGCGGATCACGTCTTCGAGTTTCAGCGTTGCGGGCATGCCGCGCGCAACCGAGCTGTCGAACATCTTGCCGTCGGTCGTCCAACCCGTGTAGTGGACGATCACGCTGTCCCACTGGGCCGGCTTGCGCGTCCCTGTTCCCGGTTTCAGCACCTTATATGCGAGCCCTGACGCGGTCCGCTTCGCGTCATCCGGCGGACCCTTGACGTCGGGCGGCGCCACGTTCGGCGCGGGTCTCGCGTCGACCAGCTCGATGTCGAACACGACCATGCCGCGCGGCCGTCCCGCCTGTCCCTGGTAGGCCAGGTTCTCGGGCAGCCAGCACCGGCGAATCTCACCCACCGTCATGAGCTGCACGCAC
This sequence comes from uncultured Acidobacteriota bacterium, assembly GCA_963750995.1. Taxonomy (GTDB): domain Bacteria; phylum Acidobacteriota; class Vicinamibacteria; order Vicinamibacterales; family UBA2999; genus CAVVST01. Next base: position 742,272 of record CAVVST010000004.1, read on the forward strand.
TCCCGCCAGCCGACGAGCGACCGGTTCAGGGGAAACATCGAGGGATTGCCGCGGGTCCGGGAGCTGTCGAACATCTTGCCGTCCGGCGTCCAGGCTGTGTAGTGCACGGTGACTACATCGGTGGGAGTCACCGTGCTGCTGCCGTCGCCCGCCGTGATCATGCGCGACGCCAGGCCTGAAGACGTCCTGGCGGCGTCCGCCGGCACCGAGGCCACGTCGGGAGGTGCCGGAGGCGGCGCCGTTGCCGGCGCCTGGGCCGCCGCCGTAATCACGGCGAGCCAGAGGACGACGATGGTTGCACAGGCTTTCATCAGCTCACCAGCAGAAGGTTGGCCGGTTCTTCCACGAATTCCTTGATTCGCGCCAGGAACTGTACTGCTTCCCGACCGTCGATGATGCGGTGATCGTAGCTGAGGGCGACGTACATCATCGGGCGGATCGCGACCTGGCTGTTCACCGGGACGACGCGGTCCTGGATCTTGTGCAGCCCGAGGATGGCGACCTGTGGCGGATTGAGGATTGGCGTGCTGAGCAGCGACCCGAACACGCCGCCGTTAGTGATCGTGAACGTTCCCCCCATCAGGTCTTCGAGCATCAGCGTGCCGTTGTTCGCCCGTGTCGCGAAGTCGCGAATCGCGAGCTCGATCCCGGGGAAGGACATGCGGTCGGCATCTCGCAGGACAGGCACCACGAGTCCGCCCTCTGCGCCCACGGCGATGCCGATGTCGTAGTAGCGCTTGATCACGATCTCGTCGCCCTGGAGTTCGGCGTTGATCTGCGGAAACCCGCGCAGCGCCGCGATCGACGCCCTGACGAAGAACGAGGTCATACCAAGACTCACACCGTATTCCTTCTTGAAGGACTCCTTCTTCCGCTCCCGCAGCGCCATCACCGCGCTCATGTCCACCTCGTTGAAGGTGGTCAGCATCGCCGCGGTGTGTTGCGCCTCGACGAGACGGCGGGCGATGGTCTGGCGGCGCCTCGACATTCGAACGCGTTCCTCGCTTCGCTCGCCGGTGCGATCGGCTGGACCGGAAGTCGGTGCGATCCTGGCTCCGCTTGTCGGTGCGATTTTGCTTTCGGTCGTCGGTGCGACTCGCGCTTCGCTTGTCGGTGAAACGGCGTTCTGGACGTCGCGTTTTGTGACACGACCGGCTGGCCCCGAACCCTTCACGCCTTCGAGGTCGATCTTGTGATCGGTGGCGATGCGGCGGGCCGTGGGGGTGGCGCGTGCAGGCTCCGCCGGCGCTTCGGTCGTGGCCTTCGATCCGTTGCCCGACGGCGCCGGGGCGGCAGCCTTCTCGGCAGTCTTCTCGACGGCTTTCCCGGCAGCGGGCGCGGCCTTGCCGGACTCCGATTCATCGACCGTGGCAAGCAGCTCACCGACCTTCACGTCGTCGCCCTCGCCATGCTTGATGCTGGAAAGGATTCCGCCGTGGTCGGCGCCCACCTCCACGTCGATCTTGTCGGTTTCGAGCTCGACCACCGGCTCGCCGGTCTCGACCCGGTCGCCTTCCTTCTTCAGCCAGCGCGCGACGCGCGCTTCGACGACCGATTCGCCCAGTTGTGGAACGACGATGTTTGCCATGACTCTAGGCTTGCTTGGAGAGCACCATCGACGGTTCTTCTGCCTGGCGGGCGCGATCGAAGATCTGCTCGACCAGCATGTTCTGGTTAATCTGGTGCCACGCCGCCGAGCCCTCGGACGGACTGGAGCTGCGCGCCCGACCTATATACCGCAGTGGATACCGTCCGCCAATCACGTCTTCGAGCAGCGGTCGCAGGAATGCCCACCCGCCCATGTTCTCGGGCTCTTCCTGGAGCCAGACGATGTCTTCGAGAGCCGGATAGCCGGCGATCAATTCCTGCACGGTTTCAGCCGGGTAGGGATAAAGCTGTTCAAGCCGGCAGAGGGCGACATCGGTGGCCGCACCCCGGCGTTCCGCGCTGATGGCGTCGACATAGACCTTGCCGCTGCACAGCACCAGGCGCCTGATCTCCCTGGACCGAGATTTCGCATCGGGATCGTCGAGGACCGGCATGAAGCGGCCTTCCGCCAGTTCGCGCGGCGTCGACGCGACCGCCGGGTGCCGCAGCAGGCTTTTCGGCGTGAGGACGAACAGCGGCAGCGGATCGTCGTCGAGCAGCGCCGACTGCCGGCGAAGAACGTGGAAATACTGCGCCGCCGTGCTGCAGTTGACCAGGCGCAGGTTGATGTCGGCGGCGGCCTCCAGGATGCGTTCCGGGCGGGCGCTCGAATGATCGGGTCCCTGGCCTTCGTAGCCGTGCGGCAGCAGGAAGACGAGGGAGGGCATCAGGCCCCACTTCGCGCGGCCGGAGGTGACGAATTCATCGAGGATGATCTGCGCGCCGTTGATGAAGTCGCCATACTGGGCTTCCCACAGCACCAGGCACCCCGGTTCGTAGACGTTGTAGCCGAACTCAAACCCGATGGCGGCGTTTTCCGACAGGGGGCTGTTGTGAATGTCGAACGACGCCCGCGCGGCCGCCAGTGACTGAAGCGGGACGAACCGGGTGCCGGACACCGCGTCGTGAAATACCGCGTGGCGCTGGCTGAACGTGCCGCGTTCCACGTCCTCGCCGGTCAGGCGGATGGGAATGCCGTCAGCGAGGATGCTTGCAAACGCCAGCTCCTCGGCCGTTGCCCAATCGATGGTACGTGCGGCGGCGTCAGCCACCGCCTGCCGCCGCTTTTCGCGCGCGCGCTCGAGTTTCTTGTGAAAGGTAAAGCCCTCGGGCCGGGCAAGGAGCCCTTCATTCAGTGCGCGCAGGCGTTCGACCGGTACTCCGGTCTCGGTCTTGGCGGCGATCCCGCGCGGCGCGGGTGCAGGGATATCCGGCGGGCGCGGGTCGACGGTCTTCAGCGACTCGTACGCCTGCTCGAGACTCGCGTAGTGTGCCTTCGCGATCGCGTCTGCCTCTTCCGCGCTGATCTGGCCGTGGCGTTGCTGGGTGGCCGCCCAGCTCGCACGCACGGATGGATGTGCGGCGATCGCCTTGTACATGGCCGGCTGGGTGAACGATGGTTCGTCCCCCTCGTTATGTCCGTATCGCCGATAGCCGACCAGGTCGATGAGGAAGTCCCGATGAAAACGGGCGCGATACTCCCAGGCGAGGCGGGCGGCCTCGAGGCATGCGACCGGGTCGTCGGCGTTGACGTGAACGATCGGGATCTTGAAGCCGCGGGCAAGGCCGCTGGCGTAGCTGGTGCTGTACGACTCGTCGGGCGTTGCCGTGAATCCCAGCTGGTTGTTGGCGATGATGTGTACGGTGCCGCCGGTTTCGTACCCGGCCAGCTCGGAGAGATTCAACGTTTCGGCGACGATTCCCTGGCCGGGGAACGCCGTGTCGCCGTGGATCAGGATGGGCAGCGTGACGGCCGGCTCGAACACGGGCGGACCGGGCTCCGCCGTGCGCGTGCCGGCGGCGCGCGCCATCCCCTCGACGACCGGGTTCACCGCCTCGAGATGGCTTGGATTGGGCACCAGCGTCACGAACATCTGGCCGCGGGGGCTCGCGATCCGCGCGCCGGCGTGGTACTTCACGTCGCCGCGCCACCCGAGATCCAGTCTCACGTTCTGCCGCTGCACCGAATCCTTGAACTCGGCGAGGATCTCGGCGTACGGCTTGTCCAGCACGTGGGCGAGGACATTGAGCCGTCCGCGGTGCGCCATGCCGAGCAGCGTGTGGCGTACACCGCGGTCGCCCGCGCCGCTGATGATCTCGTCGAGCACGGGCACGAGCATGTCGAGCCCTTCGATCGAGAACCGCGTCTTGCCAGGGAAGACGCGGTGGAGGAACTGTTCGAAGACTTCCACTTCGGTCAGCCGATCCAGGAGCGCGCGGGCGTGCTTCCCGTCCATCGTCGGCAGGTAGCGGCCTGATTCCACCGCCTCGCGCAGCCATTCCCGTTCCTCGGGCACGAACACGTGCGCGAGGTCGAAACCGGTCGTCGAGGAGTAGATGCGCCGGAGCTTCTCGATCGCTTCAAACGCATTCGCAGCGGTTTCCGCGACTGGGCCGCCGACGAGCGAGGCTGGCAGTTTCTTCAGGTCGTCATCGGTGATGCCGTGAGACTTCGGGGAGAGCGATGGATCCCCCGGAGGCGGGGAGCCAAGCGGATCGATCTGCGCTGCGAGATGACCGTATCGACGGAGACACTCCGCCAGGTTCGCCGCGCCGACGATGACGTGGATATCCACGCCCGCGGCGGTATGCGCCGGCTGAGCTAGGTCCGCGGGGGCCCAGGATTCGAAGATCTCGCGGGTCGCGGAGTCGACCGACTCAGGGTTCTCGCGATAGCGTTCGTACAGCTCGGCGACGTAGCCTGCGTTGACACCCTGGATGTGGTCGAGCTTCATTCGACAGGTATCGTACTCCACGGCATGACTGCACTTGTCACGGGGCCACCGAGGCGCCGAGGCACTGAGAAAATCCTTACAAGGCAAACCTTCGGATGTTCGTGCGCAACACCTCGGTGCCTCAGTGTCTCGGTGGCCCCGTGACACGCGCAGTCATGAAAGTCATGAGCGCCTCTCGTCTCGTCTCAACGCCAATCAACGGAAACGTCCCGAGCACGTGCTCGAAATCGTCCTTCGTCAGTCCGTACAGCCGCGCCACGAGTGCCTGAAGCACCGCGTATTCCTTCATTTCCTCAATCGACCTGTTGCTCCTCGTCAGCGCTCGTGACAGCGACGCGAGCGTGGCGAAGGACGGATCCTGCGGAGCGATCATGGGCACGGGCAGGCGAGAGACCAGCGCAACGGTGACGTGAGTGTTGACCCGCATTCTGACGAGGTAGTTGGCGACCAAGCTGTTGAGCAGCGCACAGAGCACATGCTGGGCATCCTGCGAGAGTGAAGTTTTCAGGCAGAACAGCGTGTGCGTCGTGACCGCCCGCGGCGGGACGATCGCCGCGATCAGCGTCAGGCGATTGGTGGCGCTCGCAATGTCTCGGTAGGCAAGACGGGCGCGGCGCGCAATTGTCCTGGCGGTGCCCTCGTCTGGCCATCCGTGGCGGCAGCTGGCAGTGGAGGCACGGAACGGTTCGATCTGTTTGCCTTCGAGGACCGGCCTCGTGCCCCTGCTGCCGGGAAAGGGCACGAACGAGGCGCTGTCGTCGGTTGCATTCAGCTCGCGCCCGAAGTGCACGTGCCACCCGTTCGGTGCACCGAGCCAGGGGACTCGCGCGGCCACCTTCTCGAGAATCCGCAGGTCGTGTTCGCCAGCGAACTCCGGAATCCCGAGATCGTCCGGTCCCGACAGCCGCTCCAGCAGCGCCCTTGTGATCACGAACGGGGCCTGCGCGCCCTGACTGTCCAGATCCTCCGGCGCCCGTGCGCCGAACCGGCACGCGATCTGCCGAGTTGGCCGGCCCGTCGTCGCCGTGAGCAGTACAAACCGGAGGCTGCGATGAATCGGGAAGATGCCGCCACGGTTGTCCAGTCCGGTGACCGTGTCGACGTCGGCATGATCAAAAACGTGGCGCCTCAGCGGCGCCGCACCGGCATCGATCACCACCCCAGACGGCAGTACCAGGCCGATGCGGCCGCCTGGCCGCGCGAGCTGCAGCGCGCGCTCCAGGAACAGCTGGTAGCGGTTGACGTGGGCGCGGCTTTCCACGCGGTAGATCCCGGCTTCTCGCGCGAAGTTGGTGAACTGGCGCGCTTCAATCCGACGGCCGGCACGGATGTCGGTGTTGCCACTGTCGCCGCGGACCATGTCCCACGGCGGGTTGCCGATCACGGCGTCGAAACCCGCGTCCGGCCGTGGCTCGCCCTGGTCATCCAGGAAGACCTCTGGAAACGCGAGCGGCCAGTGCAGGAATCGATGGCGTGCGGCAAGCGCGGCCGCGTGCGCGAGGAACCGATCCGTCGAGCGCGACGGCAGCGTCGTGTGTCCTGAGATCAGGCGCTCGGTCAATTCTCTGAAAAGCGCCGGATCCGGTGCGGAGCCTTCCTCCCAGAACCAGCCCGCGCACCACAGGTCGAGTACCGCCGACCATCGACCGAGCGGCGAGTGCGAGGCGTGAAGCGCTGCGAGCGTGGTCTCCTTTGCATGAACGATCGCGGCGGAATCGTCCGGGTCGCGTGCAAGCTTCAGACGAGTGCGGACGGCCTGCTGCAGGATTGGGCTCACGCTCGTCTCCGAGAAGAGCGGCAGCGGCTCCGGCCTGCGCGTCCTGCCCGTGGCGCGGGTGGGCTGTCGCCGCACGTCGTCCAGGCTCGCGCCAACCAGGCTGTTGCCGGCGACGAAGTGATGGTCGAGAAAGGTGAGTGGCTTGTCGGCCGCCAGGCTGGCGAGCCAGATCGAGAGGCGCGCGAGCTGAACAGCCATCGGATTCAGATCGACTCCGAAGAGACAGCGCTGCGCGATCTCGCGGCGCAGGGACGCGCGATCAGACGCGTCGACGTCGCCGTCGTGCCATCGGCCCTCGACGACCAGCCGCTCCTCGACGGCTGACGCCAGGAAGCGGCAGGCCGCGACGAGGAAGGCGCCACTGCCCATCGCCGGATCGAGGATCCGCAGCTGCATGACTTCGTCGGCGGTTCGATTCCGAACCAGCGGGTCGAGCGAACGGCGGACCAGAAACGCCGTGACACGGCGAGGGGTGTAGAAGGAGCCGGTGGATCGCCGAGCATCGCCGGTGCGGGTCAGGCGGGAAGGTGTGCGGTCCGCAGGTTCGTAATCGAGGACGCGTTCGTATACGGCGCCAAGCTGTTCGACATCCAGGTCCCGGTAGGAAATTCGCCCCCGTCCGTCGCCGGAGACCGTCGTGCCGACCGCCATGATGGCCCCGCCCATCACCCGGTCGTCGATGCGGGTGCGATCGAATGCCGCCGAGTGAATCGGCGCAAACAGACGCCCGTTGAACGGTGTGACTTTGAGCTCGCCGGCGGAGCAACCCGCATGGGCGAGCCTGGAAATCGCGGCCACGGCCTGCCAGATTCCGCGGCACGGCCGGCCGGCGAGCAGCGTGGTGACGATCGCCTCGATGCTGTAGCGGTCGCGGTAGACGGGGTGCCACATCGGGACGAGTCCTCGTGCCTCCGCGAACAGCAGAAATAGGATCCGGTAAAGCACGGTCAACGACTGATCGAACAGGACCAGCGCGCCGTGGCGGGCGCTCTCGCGGGCACTGTGGCGCCCGGTTGATGCCAGCGCCGCGATCAGCAGCTCGAGCGCGTGCAGGACCCCGTCGCCGAGCGCCTTGCAGACCGCCGCGCCGTGCCGGGCCGAGAGCTCGCTGGCGCGTTCAAGCACAGTGACCGGAGCTGACATGGCTTCAGCCCGCGCCAGGCTCCACAGCATGGTCCTCGCTGGACCCTCGCGCGACGCGAGGGCGAGGTCGAGTTCAACGTAGTGCCGCGACCACGTGTGATGGCCGTCGATGACCCGGAAGGAGACGGCGTTGGAGCAGAAGCACCACCGCGCATCCGATTGGATGCCGTCCAGCACGGCGGACCGCCATGTCCGTTCGAGCGACTCGTTCCAGGGAACGATGACGACCGGGACGAGGGTGCCCGACAACGCGAGAGCTTCGAGCCGGACTCTTGCCGGTTCATCGGTTCGGCGCGCGACGGCGTATCCGAGGATCTTGAGGAGCGGGACGATCGCGATGTCGGCAATCGCACGAGTACTTGATGCCGGTCCGAGGGCCGCTTCACGGCGATCGGCCCATGCCTCGAGGGCGCGGGCGATGCCCGGCGGCGGCGACTCCGCGCCTCTGACTGACGCCAGGACGGCATCAGCACACGCGGCACTGACGAGACGTCCGCGGACGCCCGCCCCCATATCATTCGAGGATTACGGCAAATGCCAGATCACAACGTTCGACGCCGAGGTTCTCGCAGGCACGAAGCTGGTCGAGCCGGGCACGACAACGAGAGAGCGCCGCGTCGAGCAGGGCCGCCTGGGCACTAGCCGCCCGGTGGTTGCGACGGTCAAACAGTCCCGGCTGCAGCAGCGTCGCCGACATCCTCGCGTGTTCACGGCGGATGACTTCGCCTATGTCGAGCTCACGGCGCAGCCATAGCGCCATCGGCTGTTGCAGGACTTCCTGAAGTCGTTGCATCGGGCCGCCGACTCCAGCGTCCATCACGAACTGCCGGACCGGACCGTATCGCAGTGCGACGCGGGTGGCGTCGGCCGACCGGTCCGGAAGCTCAGGCACGACGGCACCGGCGGCCAGGACCGTTTCCCAGAGAATCTGACTCGAGCCGGCAACGATAGTCACTCGAAATGCCCAGAGACGCTGACGCCGCCGCCCGGAACACGGGCGGAGCCGCGCGCACACTGGACGCACCTCGCTGGAGTCATTGGCTGACGCGCGCCAACCTCTTGTGCGGATGAGGCGTTCGGTTTCCTCAATCGCCTCACTCCGCAGGTGGACAACGAATACACCGGGCGTCGGCAGGGGTCCGGGCGGTGGAAGTCGGGAGGCACCGAACACGGACTCGGCCACTGACGCTTCATCAGGCATCGTCTCCATCGCGCCGCGAATCCGATCGGCGCGCGAGGCAAGTCTCGCCACGATCGATTCCTCGTACGTGTCTGCGCCGACCAGGCGGATGGCGTGCACCGTACGGGGCTGGCCAATTCGATCGACCCGTCCGGCGCGCTGATCGAGCCGTACGGGCGTCCACGGCAGCTCCAGGTTGATGACAACCCGGCACCGCTGCTGAAGATTGAGACCTTCGCTCGCGGCGTCGGTGGCCAGCAGCAGACGGGCCCGACCCGACGTGAACCGGGCGAGCACGTCCCTGCGCTCCTGCCTCGTCTGGCCGCCGTGCAGCAGCACAATCTCGGTTGCCGGCAGGATTGTAGAGAGCCGTTCGAGCGTGTCGCGATACTCGGTGAAGACAATCGCCGGCTCACCGATTCGCCTGATGAGTCGGGTGAGACAGGCCAGCTTGCTTTCGCGGACCGCGGCGCTGCGGGCACGATCGAGAATGCCGCGAAGGAGCGCCCGCTCCTCGCCGCCGTCGCGCAACGCCTGCGACCCCAGCCACGCCAGAGGTTCCTCGTCGTCCTGCGAGACGTCAGCGAACGGCAGACCCGGCTGGGCCTCGATCTCTCGCGGGTCCTCGAGGAGTGCAAGCCTCCTTTCGATCGAGCGGACGAGGGATCCGGCGCTGCTGCACGCGCGGCGGGCGAGTACGGCCATCGCGAGCCGTGCACCGCGCGCGCGCTCATCTGACGATTCGGCCCATGCCCGCCTGCCGTACGCCATCAGCGCCGCGTGCATCGCCGCTTCGGCCGGCGTCGGCCGGACCAGGAGCATGGTGGTACGCCTGCGGCCCGCGACGCCGGCGTCGGCCCGCGACCTCCTGAACATCAGCAAGGGGTAGGCGTGACCTACGTCGCCGATGCCGCACAGCCTCTGAAACGCCGCGTCGTCGCCGGAATGCGGCGTCGCCGTCAGGAGAACCACCGCCCGGGCTCGCCGCGCGACGGCCTGCGCCGCGGCGGCGCGATCCGATCGGCCGGCGAGATTGTGGGCTTCATCGAACACGGCGATGTCCCAGGTCAGCGTCTCGATCGATCGCATCACTTCAGGGCGCTTGATGAAGTCGATCGATGTAACGATGATCGGCGGCAACGACCACGGATTGATCCCGGCAGGGAGGGTAGCGGCGACGCCGGCAACCCCGGCTGTGTCAAAGACGTCCGCGTCGAGGTGGAAACGCGTCTGCAGCTCGTGCCGCCACTGTTCTCGAAGCGCGGCCGGCGAGACGATCAGCGCCCGCGCTTCCGGCTGCCGTGCCAGCACTTCGGCGAGCATCAGGCCCGCCTGCACCGTCTTGCCAAGGCCGACGCCATCGGCAATCAGGAAGCGGCAGGCGTGACCGCGAATGAGGGCCAGCGCAGGTTCCAGCTGAAACGGAATGATGGTCAGGTCTGCGTGGGCGGCGGCCCGAAGGGAGTTCCAGGAGGGCGTCGCCTGCGCCAGCACGCCTCGTGCGACTCGACGCCAGTGTCCGGGCCGGACGACCCGCGGCTCGAGCGACGAGGGCAGGCGATCGAGCGGTTCGAACGGCAGCAGAAACCGCGAGCGGCAGTGCCGATTCGCGGCGCTGCACCCGGCCGCCTCGAGGATCGCCGCATCGCCGTGGATCGCGTGGCTGATGACACGCCATCGTTCACCACGGATGCGTACGACGTCGCCGGCGCGCAGGGGTCCGAGGGCCTCGGCTGCAACCACGTGCTGCCGTGGTGCACGGGCCATTCCGGCACGATTGCGGCCCAAATCGGCGACGGGCGGTGCAAAGCGTGCGAAATTTGCCAGTCCGCAGCGGGCCGGCGCGGTCAATTTTGACGAAGTCGTGCGACCGTCGCGCCGAGGTGAGATTCGGCTGCGTCCCAGAATTCCTCGACCAGTGGATGACGCTCGAGCGCCTGCTGCACGATCCCGCGCTGGATGCCCTTGCCGCGTCCGTGGATTAACCGGACCTCCCGCAGGCCCGCCTCGTGAGCGGCATTCACGTACTCTTCGACCACCGACTTGATGTCGCGCGGGGCGAAGGCGTGCAGATCGAGAGCGTCCTCGATCGGCAGCCGGTGGGTCACGGCGCCGGATAAGTGGCGGTCACGACCGTCTTGATGCCCCCGCGCACCGAGAAGTCGCCGACCACGGTCATGCGGCGGGGCTGGCAGGCGGCGACCAGGTCGTCGAGGATCTGGTTCGTCACCGCCTCGTAGAAAATGCCGCGGTTCCGGAACTCGATCATGTAGTACTTCAAGGACTTCAGCTCGATACAGCGATCGCCCGGGACGTAGGTGATCCGGATCGCGCCGAAGTCGGGCAGGCCGGTCTTGGGGCAGACCGACGTGAACTCAGGGCAGTCGATCGCGATCTCGAAGTCGCGTCCGGGCCGGGGATTGGGGAAGGTCTCGATCACCGCATGCTTGACATGAGGCCGAAATTCTAGCACTTTGGCCGGAAATCGCGCGGTTGCGCGTTGACACTCACAGACGCGCGAGATAGCATTTGAGCGATTTTGCCGCGAGTTTCCGCCGCAGTGTGAGCGCGCTGACAACTGCGACGCGGCCGAGAGTTGGCGCGCATCAGGCAAGGGGGACGTGATGGCTGAGGCCCGGAGAATGGGCAAATCGGAATTGTTTTCACATTTCGCCGATCGCTTTGAGGTGAAGCGTACGCAGGCGCGCGAATTTTTCGATGAGCTGACCGCGCTGTCCGAGAAGGAGCTCAAGCGCTCCGGCGAATTCGTACTGCCCGGCATGGTGAAGCTCGTCGTGCAGAAGAGAAAGGCGCGCATGGGGCGCAACCCGGCAACAGGCGAGGCGATCAAGATTCCGGCGAAGACGGTGGTAAAGGCCCGTATCGCCAAGCAGTTGAAGGACGCGGTTCTCCCGAAGAAGTAATCCGTCGCGGCGTTGCTGCCGCGACGCATCCCCCTGAAACCCGGCGCACTGCGCGCCGGGTTTGCGTTTTTATCGGTTTTTATCCGGCGGCGAGCTTCGTTGTTGGCCGCGCTTCCGTCAGTGGGAAGCGGATGGTGAAGGTCGTGCCGACGCCCACCTCGCTCGCGACGGTAATCGTCCCGCCCAGCTGCTCGACGATCTTCTTTGAAATCGCCAGCCCCAGCCCGAGGCCGCGCCGCTTGGTGGTGACGAAGTCGTCGAAGATCGTGTCGAGCCGCTCTTTCGGAATGCCGCATCCGGTATCCGCGACTTCGACCACCGCGGAGTGCCCGTCCCGGTTAGTTCTGACGACGACATGGCCGCGCGGTGGCGTCGCCTGCAGCGAGTTGATGATCAGGTTTCGATAGACACGGTTCAGCGCGAACAGATCGCCTTCGACGTAGAGCTGACCGAACACCATTTCCGTTTCGATCGTCAGCCCCGCGACCTCCGCCGTGCTCTGGACAGACTCGACGAGGTCGGCAATCGTCTTGTTCACATCGAGTGGAAAGCGATCAAGGGGAAGTGGACGAGCGATGTTGCGCAGATCGTCGAGCACCCGCTTCACCTGGGCGAGCTCCCGTTCCACCGTCCGCTTGAAATTCTCCCGGTACTCCAGGTCGTCGAACATTTTGACAATCAGCTTGCAGCTGTTGCCGATGTTCTGGATCGGGTGGGACAGGTCGTGCACCAGGCCGATCGAGATGCGGCCGAACAACGCCTGCCGTTCCTTCTTCCGGACGTCTTCCTGAAGTTCGACCAGCTTGTCGGCCATGTTGTTGAAGGCCAGCCCCAGTTCGCCGATTTCGTCGGTCGAGGCGACTTTCACACGCTCGTCAAGGCGGCCTTCCGCCAGCGCTCGCGTGCCGCGAGTGAGGGCAAGGATCGGATCGATGAAGCTGTGGCCCCAGAAGTACCCGACTGTGAGCATGGCGAAGAGCGCCACGGCGATGGCGATGCCCAGCTGCCACTGCAGTCGGTAGGGAATCGCAAATGCCTCGCCTCGTGCCTGCTCAACGACGACCGTCCAACCGAGCGAGGGTACGTGCGCGGCAACGCCGAGCATGGGTCCGCGCTCGTCGTCGTATTCTTCCCATGCCGTCTCTTCGCCCTCGGGTCCGGCGTTGATCTTGGCGACCAGAGGATGCGCCGCCATGTTGTCGCCCCGCGCCACCCTCGACTTCGCGTCGGGATTACCGTGCGCGAGCAACTGTCCTTCGTTGGTGACGACCAGAGCATAGCCTTCGTTGCCAACGCGGATCCGGTCGACCATCCGCCACATGGCTTCGAGGTTCAAGCGGCCGACCAGCCAACCGCCGCCGTCGCGATCGACCAGACGTACTGCAATGATCGCCGTCGGCAGCAAGTCGTCGTCAACGGAGAAGCGGGAGATCAGGGCCCCTTCGATGTTGACGCCTTCCGAACCAGGGACAGTGACGCTAGGAGTGCCAAGACGGCTCGATACGGTCGCTTTGCCGTCTTCATCGAGGAGCGTGAGTTCCTTGAATTCGGTGAACTGAAGAACGAAGTTCTTAAGAATGCGGTCCTGCTGCCACCGCTCGAGTCCGGTTTGCTGAAGGTCGGCGCCGACCGCTTTCAGGATCTTGACGCTCCCGGTAACGTAAAGCTCGATCTGCTCGGCTACTTGACGCGCTACGTTGAGGTTGCCGACGATGACGGCCTGTTGCGCTCCGCCCCGTAGCGAAACGATCGATACCGCTCCATAAGCCAGCAGTGGCAGCACGGCTGCAGCCGCCATCAGCAAAGCGAATCGAGTCGAAATCTTAGTCACTGGGTCGAGACCGACTGTCTATCGGTGTTCTCGGTCCATTGCCTGATTGTATACAGAGGGTCGCGGTCCTTCTCGAGGACGGCCTGGAAATCACGGCTGAAGGCACGGGTTCGCTCGTTCCACGCGAGAAACAACGCCGGTGGATCCTCTAGGAACACGCGCTGAAGACGGCTGACTGCGGAGCGCACGGCGCCTTCGTTGGTGGACGAGCGTAGCAGTTGGAACAACCGGTCAGCCTCGGTGTTTTCGTAGCCGAAGACGTTGAGTCCGCTGAGTCGGCTGGCATTTGCCCAGAAAACATAGGGGCGCGCCAGTGTCGGCCCGCTGATCAGATCAATCAAAACCGCGTCGAATTGACCGTTGCGGATTCGCAGATCGTATTCCTCGATTGGGACGACTTGGAACTGAATGTCGACCCCGATCTCGTACAACTGCTTCTGAAGATCCAGTGCGATTCGCTCGAGCACGGCAAATCGATCCGGAAGAAGACAGGTGAACTGCAACCGCGCGCCAGGGATTTCCGACGTCTTCGAAGCACCGGGCGTAAGGCCAGCACGGTCTAAAAGCGAGGTTGCGAATGTGAGGTCGAAAACCGACGGTGCTACCGTCGGGTCATAGGCCCAGTGACGGGGCCAGAATGGACCATTCGCCGCTACACCGTGGCCTTGCAGGACGTTTGCGATGAGCGCCTCGCGATCGACAGCCACGTTAAGCGCTCGCCGCACGATCTGCGAATTGAATGGCGCGCGCTTCATATTGAACGCGACGAGGAACTGGTAACTCCGCGCGAACGACGTAACCTCGATGTCTTCGCTTCGTACAAACTCAACCGCTTCGGCGGGCACGTCTGTGATCATGTCGACGTCCCGCCTGAGCAGGCTTGCCCACGCCGTTCGAATGCCCTCGAACGGGCTGACAACGAGTCGCCGGATCTGCGGGCTGCCCTGGTAATAGTCCTCGACACCCTCCAGCGTGACTTGCCCCGACTCTCTCCGCGCAACTCGGTAAGCTCCGGTACCGATTTCTTCACCGCCGGTACGAATGGCCAACGGAAAATGAAGGTCTTCCGGAAGCAAGGCCGAGCGCTGGGTCAGTTCAATGACGATCTCGCGATCTCCATCCGGCCTCACGGTGCTGATATCGTTCAGCGAAGGATACAGCGCGCGGTTTCCCTCCCTGGCGATCGCGTCCTGGACCAGTTTCGCGGCAATGTTCGGCTCGAGCGGGGTTCCATCGTGAAACTTCACGTTGGGCCTCAGCGTCAGGCGCAGCCGCATCCCGTCTTCTTCCCAGACCCACTTTTCGGCGAGCCTGGGAAGCGCGCGGCCATCGATACTGAGGTGGACTTGGGTGAGACCTTCCAGCGTGAGGATATTTGTGAGCTCACGGATCCCGATGGCTGCGCTGGCTACGCTTCCCTCGGGAACTCCGATCGTCAACTCACCGTCGCTGGAGACCGCTTCGGGCGCAGCCGTCTCGCACCCGGCAAGCGTCAGGGAGAAAAAGAAAACGCCGCACCAGAACCACGGGAAGGTGCGGCGTCGAAGATTGGGCGACTGAGGAGCTCGCGCCCCTCTCAAGCGGACTACTTCTTGTCCTGCGGTGCGCCGTCCTCGATAACCCATGGGCAATAGTTCTGCGGCTTGCGGGTGGTTGCTGCCTTCTTGATGACGGTGATCTTCATGAGTTTACTCCGTTTCGGTTGAATGGCCGATTAGGGTTTACGAAACTGCAGCCAGGGTGCGCTCAGCGAGGCCCGCGACGGCCATCTCGAACGCAGTCTTGTGACATGACGGGTCGTGCATGTCACCAAGCTCGGTATGCGCAGCCACGGAGCAGCCGCCGCCGCACACGGGAATATAAGAGCAGTCGCCGCACTCTTCCTTGAGCGGGCTCAGACGTTCGAAGCGCTCAGCCGCGGCGTGCCGCCAGGATTCGTCGCGGCCGTCGATGTGGCCGGTCGACTCCAGCTTGTCGCCCGTGAATCCCGGGCACGCATAGAGGGCGCCGTCAGGTCCGATGGTGTGGGCGTGACGGCGGTGAATCTCGCACGGTCCCATGTGGACGCCGTCAGGCGTGGGGAAGCCGCGCTTCCGTGTCTCCGAGCGCAGGAATGACATCTTCTCGTCGACGAAGTGGCAGGAATCGCAGACGCTCGATCCCTTCGGCGACCCTGCGCCTGCGCTCGTCATACAGGTGCCGTTCAGCGGCTTGCCGCTGCTGCCGACGACGGTCAACGGGATGACACCCTTGGGCGCCGCTTCCGCGAACGACTTGATAACCGGCTTGAAGTTGATCTTCGCGATCTTGTCCGCGAACTCCTGCTCCTTGAGGAAGTCGAGGAGCGCGGGATAGCTGTCAGCGGAGGACTCGTCGAAGTTGCCGCCGATCGTGATTGGTACCAGGTGCGCAACCTGCCGGACGTTCTCGACGATACGGTCGAACGTTCCCTGGCGGCCGCGCAGCGGCCGCATGCGGTTGTGCGTGTCGCGATCGCCGTCGAGCGTGACCTTGACGCCGTGCAGACCGAACGGCTTGAGCCGCGCCACCACCTCCGGCGTCAGCAGCAGCCCGTTGGTAATCACGCTCACGCCCTGCGGAATCCCCCGCGCCTGGCAGAGCGCATGACACTGCTCCGCCAGGTAGTAGGCCACCGGCAGGTTCAGCAGCGGCTCGCCGCCGAATAGCGTCAGCACGAACTTTTCCGGCCGGATTTCGTTCATCCGGCTCTCGATCCACGCCACTACTTTCGCCGCCGTCTCGAGCGACATCTTCTCGGCGAACTTGTTGTAGTCGCCGTGGTCGCCCTGGAAGCAGTAGTCGCAGGCGAAGTTGCACTGCAGCGTGGTCAGTACCGTGACGCGCAGCTGTTCCGTGTCTTCCCGGAGGTCGCGAAAGTACTTGTCCAGCGCGGCGCGCTCGTCGGTCCGGCTCTCCACCAGGAACCCGTTCTCGACCAGCGCCTCGAGGGTTTCGCGCTCTTCGTCGCTGAACCCGGCGTCGCCCCGTGAGACCCGGTCCATCAGCCGCGTGACGTCGAACGACACCAGGAGCTGCGCATCGGAGAACGTGTTCATGAGGAACACGTCGCTCCCGTCTGCGACCGGCACCTGCACGTTGAACATCGACGGCTGCATATGACTCCTCAGATGGACACGCGACCCTGATCTGGATGAATCTGTGATTTGACGGGGAGCAAACGGGTAGCGTTCCCGTGTTCGTCATGTAAAAGAGCAACGGGTATGCCGTACGCGGCTACACAACGTCGATCGGCGTGTATCGAGAATTTGCGAAGTGAATCGCGCGTTCCGGCAGGCAACTCGCATTCACCGCCCCCACGGCGCGTGGCCAATGGGTTGGCGGGGAGCCCTCCCTTCCCCGCGCGGATCGGCGCGGCGGAGGGTGTGAACGCTGTTTTTTCGTCTAAAAACGGTGGGCGCGGCGATCGGTCAATTTCTTGGCCGGTCGGACAGGAGCTTGGCGGTCAGTTGCCCCGGATCTTCCGGGCCAGCTCGCGGATCTCGAGCCGATCCATCTTGAACTTGAGCGTGCTGAGGGGAATGCCGAGCGCCTTGGAGGTGGCCGTCACGTTCCAGCCGCCCTTCTCGAGGGCCCGGATGATGAAGTTCCGTTCGAACGTCGAGACCGCCCGATCGAGCAGGTTCTCGGCCCCGGGAGCGTCCGCGTCGAGCTGGGCAACATGGAATTCGTAGGGGAGGTCCTCGTCGGTAATCCAGTTCTTGTCGGAGACGGCGACGAGCCGCTCGATGAGGTTCTCGAGCTCCCGTATATTCCCGGGCCACCAGTAGGCGCCGAGAATCTTGACCGTCGAATCGGCGATGCCCTGGACGTTCTTCCTGAACTTGACGTTGTAGCGCCGGAGGAAGAACTTGGCCAGTTCCGGCAGGTCGTCGATGCGGTCGCGGAGCGCCGGCATCTTCAGCGGGATGACGTTCAGGCGGTAGAAAAGGTCCTCCCGGAAGGCCCCCTCCTTGACCGCCTTTTCGAGGTCCCTGTTGGTGGCGGCAATCAGGCGGAAATCGGTCTTGATGGGATGGGTCCCGCCGACGCGCTCGATTTCCGACTCCTGGATCGCCCGCAGCAGCTTCGCCTGCAGGTCGTACCGCAGGTCGCCAATCTCATCCAGGAAGAGCGTCCCCCCAGAGGCCAGCTCGAACTTTCCCAGCTGCTGCCGGATGGCGCCGGTGAATGCCCCCTTTTCGTGGCCGAACAGCGTGCTCTCGACCAGCTCCCGGGGAATGGCCGCCAGGTTTACGGCGACGAAGGGCGAATCCGCGGCGCCGGACTCCCGGTGAATGAGCCGCGCCAGCAGTTCCTTCCCGGTGCCGCTTTCGCCCAGGATCAACACGGTCGCCGACAGCCTGGCCACCTTCTGCACCAGCTCGATGATCTCGCGCGTCCCGCGGCTCGGTCCGACGACGAACTCGCGGTCGACCCGTTCGGCCACCTCGGCACGCAACTGCATCACGTGGCGGCTCAAGTCCTGTCGCTCGCTGGCATTGGCCACCAGTGCCCTGACGCCCTCGAGGTCGAAGTCCTTGGAGATGTAGTGGTACGCGCCATGCCGCATCGCCTCGATGGCGGCCTCCAGCTCCTTGACCACCGAGATCACGATCACCTCGACGTAGGGGTAGTTCTCCTTGACGATCTTGAGCACGTCGAATCCGCCGATCCCGGGCAGGTTCACGTCGAGCAGCATCAGCTCGACGTCCTCCTTTTCCATGATCAGGAGCCCGGCTTCGCCGGTGGCGGCGCGCAGGACGCGGTAGTCGCGCCTGAGCATCGAGTTCAGCATCTCTCGCATTCCCTCGTCGTCGTCGACGATGAGAACGGTCTTGCGGCGCTCGGACATGCGGGCCGCGAGTATAGCGCGGCTCCTTGACACTTCTGAATTCCCTTCGATAAGGTAGCCGGAGGAATAGCAGATTCTCGCGTCTATGACCTTCCTGTGGTTCATTGCGGGTGCGTCGCTGGCGATCGCGCTCGTAGCCTGGAGCCAGGCGCGCCGGACCGCGAAGCGCCTCGCACAGCTGTCGGAAATGTATTGGGAGTTGAAGTACCAGCACGGCGAGCTCCGCGTGCGCGTGCAGCGGCTGGAAGGCGAGCCGCTGTCCCCACCCTCACAGGCGGCTCCCGGGCAGCCGGGCGAATCGTTCGTGCCCCTGACCTCCCTCAAGCGCTGACCCCGCGCGCAGGCCGGTCGTAACCTGGAAAGGATGTACTCCTAAGTGCCAGCTTCCTACGATGTCGTCGTCATTGGCGCGGGTACGGGCGGCTATGTCGCCGCGATTCGCGCGTCTCAGCTCGGGAAGAAGGTCGCCGTCGTCGAGAAGCAGAAGTCGCTCGGCGGCACATGTCTGATCTGGGGATGCATCCCGACGAAGGCGCTGCTCGAGCATGCCCATGCGCTGAAGATCGTCCAGAACTCGGACGAGTGGGGCATTGCGCTCCCGTACGGAGCGCCGGCGCTCGACATGGGGCGGATCCACGCGCGCAAGGACAAGATCGTCTCCGGGCTGACGAAGGGCGTCGAGTTCCTGTTCAAGAAGAACAAGATCGAGTGGATCAAGGGGACGGCGGCGCTTGCCGGCAAGGGCCGGGTCGACGTCGTCGAGGGCGAGAAGCAGACGCTGCAGGCCGCCGAGATCATCATCGCCACCGGTTCGTCGCCGCGAGGAGTCCCCGGTATCGAGATCGACCACACGCGTATCATCACCAGCGACGAAGCGATCCATCTCGCCGACATACCGAAGTCGCTGGTGATTCTCGGCAGCGGCGCGGTCGGCGTGGAGTTCGCGTCGATCTTCCGCCGCTTCGGCAGCGAAGTCACCATCATCGAACTGCTGCCGCGGCTCGTGCCGGTGGAAGATGAAGCGGTGTCTGCGGAGCTCGAGAAGGCGTTCAAGAAGCAGGGCATCCAGTCGCTCACGAACACCAAGGTGACCAGGGCGGTGGCAACGGCATCAGGCGTCGACGTCGAGGCGCAGCGATCGGATGGCAAGTCGCACGAGCTGACGGCGGACATTCTCCTGGTTGCCACCGGCCGCGGGCCTGTGACCACCGGCCTCGGCGCCGAGTCGCTCGGCATCGCCCTGGAGAAGGGCTATATCAAGGTTGATTCCCTGTACCGTACGTCGGTGCCCAACATCTCCGCGATCGGCGACGTGATTGCCATCGAGGGCCGGATGCACCCGCAACTGGCGCATGTCTCGTCGGCGGAAGGCATCCTGGTCGCGGAGCGCCTTGCCGGAAAGGACGTCCGGCCGCTGAATTACGACCACGTGCCGGGCTGCACCTACTGCGACCCGGAAATCGGCAGCGTTGGCCTCACGGAAGCCGCCGCGAAGAAGCAGGGCTACGATGTGCGGGTGGGGTCTTTCCCGTTCGGCATCCTCGGCCGTGCCAAGATGGCCGGGGAAACGGACGGATTCGTCAAGATCGTGGCAGACAAGAAGTACGATGAAGTGTTGGGCGTCCACATGATCGGGCCACGCTCCACCGAGCTCGTGGCGGAAGCCGTGCTGGCGCTGCGTCTCGAATGCACGGTGGAAGAGCTGGTGAAGACCATCCACGCTCACCCGACTTTTTCCGAAGCGATCGGCGAAGCCTCGCACGCAGCCCACGGCGCCGCCATTCACATGTAGCCATGCCGACCCCTATCGTGATGCCCCAGATGGGCGAGTCGATTGCCGAAGGCACGATCGTCCGCTGGATCAAGAAGGTCGGCGACCAGGTCGACCGCGACGAGCCGCTCTTCGAGATCACGACCGACAAAGTCGACGCAGAGATCCCGTCGCCCGCCGCCGGCATCCTCACAGAAATCACGGCGAAGGAGGGCGACACCGTTTCCGTGAACTCGGTCGTGGGGTCGATCCAGGTCGCAGGCGAGGAACCCGCGAAGGCACCGCCCGCGTCTCCCCGTGCCGGCGCGGCGAAAGCTGCGGCGTCGGCCCAGCCGCAGGCCGACGGAATACCCGCCCTCACGTCCCGGCCTCCTGCATCGGACGACGACGACCACCGCCACAAGTCATCGCCGCTCGTACGTCGAATCGCGCGAGAAAATCATGTAGACGTCGCGCAGGTCCCGGGCACGGGACTGGGTGGGCGCGTCACCAAGCAGGACATCCTGGAGTTCCTCGGCGGCAAGGGTCAGGGGGAGGCGGAAAGGGAGCCGGAGCTGTCCCGCGAGTCAGGCGGGAGCGGCGCGGACATGCGCCCGCCGTCGGCTCAGGTCGAGGGACGTTCGGAGAGCCGGCCCCTCTCTGCGATGCGCAAGAAGATCGCCGAGCACATGGTGCTCAGCAAGCGCACCTCGGCGCATGTGCACTCGGTGTTTCACGTCGATTTTTCCGAGGTTGAACACATCCGCCAGCAGAAGAAGGCCGAGTACGGCAGGCTTGGCGCGAAGCTGACGTACATGGCCTTCATCGCCAGGGCGGTGATCGACGCCTTGCGCCGGTACCCCATCGTCAACGCCTCGCTCGACGGCGACAACGTGATCCACCACAAGGACGTGAATCTCGGCATCGCGGTGGCGCTGGAGAGCGGATTGATCGTACCGGTCATCAGGAACGCCGACGAAAAGAACCTGCTCGGCCTGAGCCGCGCGATCGCCGACGTCGCCGAACGCGCTCGCAACAAGCAGCTCAAGCCTGACGAAGTCCACGGCGGCACGTTCACCATCACCAATCCCGGACAGTTCGGGGCGCAGTTCGGCATGCCGATCATCAACCAGCCGCAGGTCGCGATCCTGTGTGTCGGAACGGTCGAGAAGCGGCCGGTCGTCGTCGAGGACGGGATCGCCATCCGGATGATGGCGTACCTCACGCTCGGGTTCGATCACCGGTTGATCGACGGGGCCGCGGCCGATCAGTTCATGGCCGACATCAAGCAGCACCTCGAGCACTTCGACCCGAACCAGGTGTAGTGCGTCCGATTGAGATCCGCCGGCTCGGGCTCGTCTCCTACCAGGACGCGCTGGCCCTGCAGCGCGCGCTCGTCGAAGATCGCCGCGCGGACCGGATTCCAGACACGCTTCTGCTGCTGCAGCATCCGCCGGTCATCACGCTCGGTGTCAAGGGAGACGGCGGGCGCTCGAACGTCGTCGCCGATCTCCCGCGGCTCCTCCAACTTGGCATCGAGATTTCAGAAACCGGCCGCGGCGGCGACGTCACTTATCACGGGCCGGGACAGATCGTGGGTTACCCGATTCTCGACCTGCGGCCGGACCGCTGCGATGTTCATCGCTACGTCCGGGATCTCGAAGCGGTGATGATCGGCGTCTGCGACGAGTACGGTGTAAAGGCCGGACGAATCGAAGGACTGACGGGAACCTGGATCGGCGACCAGAAAGTGGGCGCGATCGGGATTCGCATTTCGCGGTGGATCACGAGCCACGGCTTCGCCGTCAACGTCAGCACCAATCTGGAGCATTTCGATCTGATCGTTCCGTGCGGAATCCAGGACCGCGGTGTGACGTCGATCGAGAGGGCCACCGGACGGACGATTCCGCTGGGCGAGGTGGAGGATGCCGTGATTCGACAGTTCTGTGTCGTGTTCCAGCGCGAGGCGATGATCGCGGTGCCGGCATCTTGACAGTCGCCGGGTCTGGAAGAATACTCGCCGCGCAGTTCCCCCCAACCGAGAGGAGCCGGAATGCGTGGCCGGAGACCGTCAATTTGTTTCGCCGTGATCGTGTTCGGCTTCGGTTGTCTCCCGCCTGACGCAGCCCGTGCACAGGACAAGCTCGATGTGCTCGTTCCCAACCTCTACGAACGGTCAATCGCGCTCAACACCCGGGCGCTGAATGAAACCTTCCCGGTACCCATGGTCGATGGGCGGCTTCTCGATTTCAATGAGGAGTTGAACAACCAGCTCTTCACCACCGTTTTCACCTTGAACAGCCTGGTTGCGGCCCAGGTGGCGTCATTCCCGCTGGCGTCTTCCGCTGGCGGTTTCAGCTGGTCCTTCGATTCGGCGCTCGGCACCCTGACCAGAGTCAGCGACAGTTTTGGCCCCGTGTTCGCGGAGCGGGCATTGACAGTGGGCCGGGGACGATTGAACTTCGCGTTCGCGTACCAGCGGACCACGTTCGACTCTCTCCAGGGACGCGATCTCGAAAGCGGCGAGATTCTGACCTACTCCGGATTCACGCTGCCTGACAGATCCGGCGCGGTTCGAACGATGTTTTTCGAGGACACCCTCAGCCTGCGACTCTCGACGGACACCGCGTTGGTGTCGGGCACTTACGGGCTCACTGACCGAATCGATGTCGGCGCCGTGGTGCCGTTCGTGCGAATGCGCATGGACGCCGAGCTTTCCACTCGCGCGGGCTCGAACGGCGCACTCGTTGCGTCGCCGTTTGGCGACAGCGCCTCGTCAACCGCCTCGGGTATCGGCGATATCGTTGCCAGAGTGAAGTACAGAGCGCTCCCGACCCCCGGAGGAGGATTGGCGCTGGGCGTCGACTGGCGGCTTCCGACCGGAGACGATGAAGACCTGATTGGCACCGGCATGCAGGTCAAGTTCTATGGTGCAGCGTCGACTGAGGCTGGCCGGCTCTCACCTCACGCGAACTTTGGATATACGGTTTCCAGGGAGGCCAGCGCATTCACTGAGAACGAACCGGACCAGCTCAATTTTGCCGGCGGAGCCGATTTCGCCGTCACACCCAGGCTGACGGTGATCGCGGATTTCGTCGGCCGGACACTGATCGATGCCGCATACCCGATCTATCTCCCGACCGAGTTCAGGCAGGACTTCCAGCAGTTGACGGTTGAGTGGGGTTACGTGAATCTGTTCCTGGGGTCGGCCGGAGTGAAGTTCGCTCCCGGGGGGCGAGGGCTCGTGTCTTTCAGCGTGCTGTTCCCGCTCAACGATAACGGTCTGCAGGATAAGTTCAGCTGGATGGGCGGAGTAGAGCTGCCGTTTTAGCGACGACTGCCTCGGCGACGCCGCGGCCGGCGGTCGCGGTGACTTCAATCCGCACGTTGTTCCAGGTCACGACGTCGCCTTTCGCCGCCGGACGTCCGAGCTGCTTCAGCACCAGCCCGCTGATCGTCGTCACCTTCGGGTGATCCATCGCACAGCCGAGCGCTTCCCCCGCTTCCTCGAGGCGGACCGTCCCGCGCATCCTGAATCGTCCCGGCGCTTCGCGAACGATGGACCGGCGGCCATGCCCTTCCTCGATGTCGCCGACGACCTCCTCGAAAAGGTCTTCCATCGTCACCAGGCCGGCCGTGCCGCCGTGCTGGTCCATGACGACCGCCATCTGCGCGCGATAGCGGCGCATGACCGCGAGTACCTCGTCGAGCGGAGCCGGGCCGGGCACGTAGGGCAGCGGGCGCGCGTCGCGGGCGATCACCGGCTTTTCCGCAACCAGGTGCCGGAGTGCTTCCTTGATGTGCAGGCTGCCGATGATGTTGTCGAGGTCGCCGGCAAAAACCGGGTATCGGGTATGAGGATTGGCCCGGACGATCCGCCTCAACTCGTCCGGACCCGTGCCGACCTCGATGCCCGTGAGCATCACGCGCGGTACCATCACCTCGCCGGCAGTCAGATCCCCGAACTCGAAGAGCTCGCGCAGGATCTTCCCGGACTCGCCGCGCAGCATGCCCCCTTCCTGGCTTTCTTCGATGATGTACTGCAGCTCCTCGGTGGTGTGATAACGCTCCGTTTCGACCTCCTGGCGGCGCACCCCGATCAGTCGAAGGAGCCCGTTTCCGATCGTGTTCAGCCCGACCACCACCGGCAGCAGCGCCGTCTGGATTGCAAGAATGAGCGGCGTTACATACAGCACCGTCTTGGCCGCCCTTTGCAGCGCCAGCGCCTTGGGCACCATTTCTCCGATGACGATGTGCAGATAGGTCAGGGCTGAGACGGCGATGACGCTGGCGACGGCGTGGGCGGCGATCCAGCGAAAGGTGAACTGGAGCGGCTCGAGCCGTACCGCAATCCAATCCGCAAGAACGTGCTCACCATACATGCCAAGGCCCAGGCTCGCGACCGAAATGCCGACCTGGGTGGTGGCGATGTAGCGGTCCTGGCGCTTCGGATCTTCGAGGATGCGCATGACCCGCGCGGCAAGACGGTTGCCCTCGCTCGCCTGGTGCTCGATGCTCGCCCGCGGCGCACCGACGATGGCAAACTCCGCCGCCACGAATAGCCCGTTGGCAATGACGAGAAGGAAGATGATGCCGAGTGCGAACGCGAGCTCCATCACTCGTCCTCACCCGCCGGCTGGGTGACCACCGGGTGCGCGAGCACCGATTCGGCCACACGGTCCTTCACGCGCTCGACCTCGAATTCGGTACTCCCCGATCGTGACCGCATCTCCCGCCACCGGCAGGCGACCGAGCGCCTCGGTGACCAGCCCCGCAATCGTCGTCGCTTCCGTCTCCCACTTCGTGTTGAGCAGCATTGCGCCATCATCCACGGCCATCGGCCCGGGAAGCCGGAAATGTCCGTCCGGAAGCGTCTCCGCAACCGGATCGCCGGTCTTGAACTCGTCGCCGACATCGCCAAGGAGCTCCGAGAGTACGTCCTCGAGCGTCAGCAGCCCCGCGGTGCCGCCGAACTCGTCGACCACCAGCGCAAGATGCGACCGCCGCTCGCGCAGCTCGCGGACCACCTTGTCGACCGTGACGCTTTCGTGGACGCTGGCGATGGGACGCAGCAGGCTGGCGAGCGACTCGTCGCGCCCGCCGCTCACGATCCAGCGCACCAGGTCCTTCGTGTGGAGCATGCCGAGGATGTTGTCGATCGTGTCGCGGTAAACCGGCAGCCGTGAAAACGGGCTCTCGGTAACCAGGGCGATCACTTCGGTCATCGGCACATTGATGTCGATGGCCGAAACTTTCCGCCTTGGCACCATCAGCTGCTTTGCCTGCCGCAGGTTGAGCCGGAGCGCGCGCTGCAGCCGGCGATGCTCGTCGGGTTCGAGCAACCCGCCATCCCGGCTTTCCGCAATCAGGAGTTCTATTTCGTCAGGCGAGTGGATGTGCCGGTGCGACTGCGACGGGGATCCGATCAGCCGCAGCAACAAGAGGCCCGAGCCGTTGAGCCACTTGATGAACGGACGGTAGAGCCACAGCGACGGCAGCATCGGGATGAGCGTGTAGAGCGCCGCCTGGGTCGGGTATTGAAGCGCCAGAGACTTCGGCACAAGCTCGGCGAAGATCACCTGCGCCACGGTCAGGATGAGCAGGACCACCGCCGCCGACGTCGACTGCGCCGCGACCCCCTGCAGCCCGCCCCACTGGACGAAGAATGGCTCGACCCAGACCGCGATGGTGCGCTGGGCGAATGCGCCGAGCACGAGGCTGGAGAGGGTGATGCCGATCTGGCAGGCGGCGATGTAGCGATCGAGATCCGCCGGCGACTCGATCAGCGGCAGCAGCCACGCCGCCAGCGGGTTCCCGTCGTCGGCCAGTTGCTGGATGCGGCTGCGCCGCGCGCTTACTGCGGCGAACTCCGCGCCGACGTATACGGCGTTGATGAGGATCAACGCCGCGACAACGAGGATGGCCGTAAGGATCACGTTGGGCGATCGCCGGCGTCAGCGCGTGCTGAACGCGGGCCGATCCTGCCGTGCGGCGATCCGTGCTGCAAGCTCCATCGCCAGCGTCGCTACTCGAGCCGTGCCGCCTGCGTCGATCTTGTTCCAGTCGTCATCGGGGTTGTGGTAGTCGTCGTGGAAGCCCGTGAAGAAATGCACCGCGGGTATCCGGCGGTCGACGAACGAGGAATCGTCGCTGCGGCCCGAGCCCGGTCCGCCGCGGCGCGCCTCGAGCCCCGCGGTCTTCGCTGCTGCCTGGACGTCCGCTTCGAGCGACGGCGCGACACTCAGGCCGCCAACCTCCACCTTGCCCTTTGAACGCCCGATCATGTCGAGGTTGATCATCGCGACGGTGTCCTCGAGCGGAACCGCCGGCTCCATCGTGTAGTGCAGCGAGCCGAGCAGCCCGCGTTCCTCACCCGCGAATGCAACGAAGACCAGCGACCTCGGAAAACGCCCACGATCCGCCGCTGCCGAGCGGGCGATTTCGATCACGGCGGCGATCCCCGAGGCGTTGTCGTCGGCGCCGTTGTGAATCTCACCGGTGCGCGCCGGCGTCGTCGAGAAACGGCCGCCGAATCCGACGTGGTCGTAATGGGCCCCCAGGACGATCGCCTCGCCGGCTCTCGGCGCGTCAGCTCCACGAAGAATGCCGACGACGTTGCGAACCGTCCGGCGGTTGAGCGACAGGCGCTGCGTATAGTCCACCGTCGTCTCTGGCAGGGCGCGCGATCGAGGAATCAGATCGCGGTCGATGACCGCCGCTGATCGATCGAGGTCCCACGCCTTGATCAGCGGGGCCGCCTCTTCGCGCCGCACGCGAAGAACCGGAATCTGGTGATCTTCAGCGTCGGACTCAATCTCGAACAGCTTGTAGTTCGCCTCGTCGACGCGGTGTGACGGGTCCGAGATCACAAGCAGCGCAACCGCGCCGCGGCTGCGCGCGGCGAGCGCCTTGCTGTAGAGCGTGGTCTCCCGCATGGGCCGGGAGCCGTTCAGGCGGCTGTCGCTCTGGTTCTCCTGCGGTTCGTGCGAGAAGATCATTACCGCCTTGCCGGCGACGTCGAGGCCCGCGTAATCGTCGTAGTTGGCGGACGGGGCGGAAAGACCGTAGCCGGCGAATACCAGCGGAACCCCCATCAGATCCATCGAATAGCCATTCGCGCCGTCCGACGCGGTGACGGCCAGGGGGTAATACGACTGACCCAGCGCCAGGCGGACCGTCTCGCCGCCCGCGCGGATAACGAGGCTGTTTCCCGCGGCGATCCGCAGCCCCGCCGTAAGCTCGAACGGCTGGAACCAGTCGCCGTTCGCGCCCCCCGGCGTCAGGCCCACCGCCTTGAACTGCTCGGCGATGTAGTCGCCGGCGCGCTCCAGCCCGTCGGTCCCGTTGCCCCGGCCCTGAAGATCGTCGGACGCCAGGAACTTGACGTGCTGCAGGAGCGCCTCGGGATCGATGGGCGGTGCTGCAGCGTAGCTGACGCCCGCGATCAGCGCCGCGAGAAGCGCGCAACGGGCGAGGTGACGCATGGCTCCGATCCTAACCCACCCGAGCTATCCGCCCAGGGCTACTTGGAGCTGGACCCGTTGCCGGGTGTCGAGCGCAGGGACGCGTCTTTCGACGATGCCGCCGGGACCAAGACGGGCTGGAAGCGCCCCCACGCGCCCTTTCACGCCGAATTCGCCCCCGAGCTGGGTGAGCACGCTGAACGACTCGCGCGAGCTCGACAGGATGGCGGCGACGATCGCGGCGGCCGCTGCGCCCAGTGCATAGGGCCCAGGCGGCCACAACCGGCCTGCGCGCGCTTCGATGCGCCCGAGCTGCACCTGCGAGAGCACGCGCGGCATCGCGTACCCGCCGATCGACGCCTCGCTCCAGGGCACGACGAAACCGGCCGGTGGCACGCCGAGGACGGTCAGCATGACCTCGCGCGGGGAGCACCCGGCCTCCACCGCGACGATCGCCGTGATCGCCGACACCAGTGCTTCGGCGCTCGAGCCGACCAGGCGTGCAGGTCGAATCGTCGTCTCCGAGGCAACGCTGCCGAGCAGCCCGGCCTGCGACACCCCTGCAAAGACCAGCGGCGCGTCGTCAAGATACGGGGCGATGCGCACGACCATCGACAGGCCGTCTTCCCCGCGCCACTCTCCGGCGGCGCCGACGCGGTCGGCAATGACACACACGTCGCATCCGCTCAGACGGCTCTCGTCGCTCGTGCCGTCGAGTGTCGTGTGAAATCCTTCGACCGCGCCCGATTGCCGGATGTCGAGCGCCTTTCCCACGGCCGCGCCCTGAACGGCGTCCACCAGCAGTACGCGCTGCGCGGCGTCGCGCGACGCGAGCGCCTGCGCGGCGGCGCCGCCGACGTCGCCGGCTCCGACGATCGCGACTGTTGTCATGTGCGGCATGTAAGGACCAGCTGTCGCCGCGTGTATTGTAATAGGCGGTGAACGCATCCTCCGGCATCGTCGCCATCGTGACCGGCGGCTCGCGCGGCATCGGCCTGGCGACGGCTCGGGCGTTGATTGGAACCGGTGCTCGCGTGGCGATCACCGCGACGTCCGACGAGACGCTGCGCGCAGCTGCCAGGGAGCTCGAAACACTGGCCGGCTCCGATGCGGTGCTGCCCATCCGCGCCGACGTTCGCCAGCAGGATCAGGTAGAGCAGGCGATCGATGCGGTCGTCCAGCGCTTCGGCGGACTCGACGTCCTGGTGAACAACGCCGGCGTCGGGATATTCCGATCCGTGACCGACATGACGGCGGATGAATGGCGCCGGGTGATGGAGACCAACCTGACCGGCGTCTTCTACTGCTGCCGCGCCGCGTTGCCCAGGCTGCGTGCACGCGGCGGCGGCTGGATCATCAACATCAGCAGCCTCTCGTCTACCGGTCCGTTCGCCGACGGCGCGGCGTACTGCGCGTCGAAAGCGGGACTCAATGCGTTCACCGAGGCGTTGATGCAGGAGGTGCGCCAGGACGGCGTCCGCGTCGCGTGCGTGCTGCCTGGTTCGGTGCGCACCGATTTCAGCCGACGATCGCCAGGGTCTGACGACCCATCGGCAAGCTCAGGGTCGTCTCGAGCGTCGTCGGGCGACGACTGGAAACTGGCGCCGGAAGACGTGGCGCAGGCGGTTGCGGAACTGATTGCGTTTCCGGCGCGCAGCCTGCCCAGCCGACTCGAGATACGGCCATCGCGGCCACCTAGGAAGGGATAAGGGCCCCATGTCCGCACTCGACAAGCACCGCGACGCGCTCGAAGTTCACGAGACGATGATGGGATCGACGAAAGGACGCCTGGCGGTGGCGCTCGATCTGCTGACCGACGCGCTCGCGATGGTGGGACAGCACGGCGTGTATTGCCAGAGCACGCGTCTTCCGGGAAAACCGACGCTCGACATCGCGCTTGTCGTCGAGCAGATCGGCGACGCCAAGGAACTGCTGCAGAGCGTCATCGAGCTGGAGAGAGCGGGATGAGCGACGCCGCTCCGGCGCCGATTGGCGCCGTTGCGCATTACAACCTGCTTGAACGGCTCGAGCCCGCGGGCCCGGGCGAGCTCTTCCGCGCGCGCGACACGCGGCTCGGACGCACCGTCGCCGTCCGCCTCCTGCCCGCCGACTTCACGGCCGATGCCGCCGGCCGCCAGTCGCTGATCGAGCAGGCGCGCTCGCTGATCGCGATGTCGCATCCCAACGTCACCACCGTGTTCGAGGTCGGCGAGCACCAGGCCCGCATCTACCTGGTGTTCGAGTTCCTGAAAGGACAGCCGCTGCGCGCCGAAATGGCGGGGCGGCCGATGAACGTGCGCCGCGCGGTGGAACTGGCGATCCAGATCGGCGACGGTGTCGCCGACGCCCACGCCAGCGGTTACGTCCACGGCGGGCTCAGTCCTGATTCGATCGTCGTGACCGAAAAGGGGCACGCGAAGATTCCGGCGTTCGAACTGGCCGCCAGGACCGGGTTTGAGCAGACCGCCTCCGGGGTGCGGCTCCGCGATTACGACTCGCCGGAGGAAGCGCGCGGCCAGGGTGCCGACGATCGGTCCGACATCTACTCCATCGGCGCCATCCTCTACGAGATGCTCACCACCCGGCGGCCGATGCACCGTGGCGCGTCGGCGCCGAGTGCGTCGAACAACGCGGTCCCGCCGGAAGTGGACGACATGGTCCTGAAGGCGCTGTCGCCGAATGTCGATTCGCGCTACCAGAGTGCGGCGACGTTTGTCGCGGAACTGCGCAGCGCCGCCGCCATCCTGGATGAGCGAGAGCGGGCGGTGGACGAAGGAGAAGCGGCGAAGGGGAACGGTATGAGCCTCGGGCGTGTGCTTGGCCTGACCGCGCTCATCATTCTCGGGCTGGGTCTGTTGATCGCGTGGATGATGCGCTGAGTATCTGCCCGAGGTGCTCGGAGAACGCCGAGCGCGCCAGCACCTCGTCAATCCCTGCCGCGCGCGCCGCCGCGATCAGGTCCGTCTGCACGTGCGAGACATACCCCAGGGTCCGGATCGCTTTCAGCGACGGGTCGGCCTTCATCTGCGCGATGATCTCGAGCGGGCGCAACTTCGTGCTGTTCAGGTCGAGGATGACGAGCGAAGGCTGTTTTTCCCGGACCCGCGGCAGCGCCATCTCCGGCGATCGTTCGAAGAACACCGGCGCCGCCAGCGCCTTTGCCGCGGTTGAGATCTTGATGGAGAAGAGCAGGTCGTCTACGAGGCACAGCACCATGGGTCAACTTTACCGGGGAGCGCGATGATTTTCGAAGTCCGCGCGGTTGCCCCGTTCTACAAGAACGGCTTCGTCATCGGCTGCGAACGGACGCGCGAAGCGGTCGTGATCGATCCCGGCGACGAGGCCGGCGAGCTGCTTGCCGCCGTGCGCGATCGCGGCCTCGAGGTGACGCACATCCTCCTGACCCACGCGCACATTGACCACATAACCGGCGTCGCGCAGGTCAAAGAGGCGCTGGATGTACCCGTCTATCTGCACCGGGATGACCTGCCGCTGTATGAGCACGCGGTCCAGCAGGGGCAGATGTTCGGATTTGCCGTCCGCCAGCCGCCGCCCGTTGACGTCTATTACGACCAGGGCCCGATCTTTTTCGGCGACTACGAAGTCCGCGTTCATCACACACCCGGCCACTGTCCGGGTGGCGTCTGCCTGCAGATCGGCAAGAAAGGCACCGTCGGCGTGGATTTGTTCGTCGGCGACACGCTGTTCGCCGGGTCGATCGGCCGGACCGACCTGCCGGGCGGCGATTACGAGGTCCTGCTGCGCTCGATTACCACGGTGTTGTTTCCACTGGGCGACGCCTTGGTTGTGCACCCGGGCCACGGCCCCGACACGACCATAGGCCGTGAGCGCACCACCAACCCGTTCGTGCTGGAGCACCGCGGTTAGTCTTCGTCGCGCAGGGCGATGAGCTCGACTCGCCCGACGCCGATGCGATCGCCCGGCGAGACGCGCGCGGTCTGCACTCGCTCGCCATTGACGAACGTGCCGTTGGTGCTGTCGAGGTCACGCACTTCGAGCCCGCCGTCGGGCAGCGCCGTCAACCGGCAGTGCACCCGCGACACGAGCGGCGCGTCGACAATGAAGTCGGCCCCGGTGGAGCGGCCGACGGTGCGAATGCCGCCGGGCATGACGCGGAAGGTTTTCTCAGGCTCGTTCTCGGCGGCGGTCCGTAGAATCCACATGGCACCCTATTATTTGTGATTTGCGATTTGTGATTTGAGATTGGAGTGGAAAGTCATTTCAAAGGCTGGCTGAAGCCGGGACCGGTGCCGCCGGGCGCACGCCTGCCCGTCGACGTCGCGGCCGATGAAACGCTCGATGCCATCAGCGGTCACTTCCGGATCTTCCAGCTGCGCAAACGACATCGATTCTCCACCGATGACCTGCTGACTGCGTGGTACGGGACGGCCTGGGCGCCAAGTGCCGGCCGCGTGCTCGACCTTGGATCCGGGATCGGCTCAGTCGGGATGATCGCCGCGTGGCGGCTGACCGGCGCGTGCTTCGTCACGATTGAAGCGCAGGAAGAAAGCGTCAGGCTGGCGCGGAAATCGGCAGCGTACAACGGCCTGGCCGATCGGTACGACATCCGCCATGGCGATTTCAGGGATCCGCGCGCGCTTGGCCCAGACGAGCGTTTCGATCTGGTGCTCGCCAGCCCGCCGTATTTTCCGGTAGGCGCCGGTGTCGAGGGGGATCATCCCCAGAAGGTGGCATGCCGCTTCGAACTGCGCGGCGATATCACGGACTACGCGGCGGCGGCCGCAACACACGTGCAGCCCGGGGGATTCTTCGCGTGCGTGTATCCGGAGGAGCGGCGCGAGCGGCTGGAGGCGGCAGCCCTGGCCGCCGGATTTACCGTGGTTCGAAGGCGCCCGGTGGTCTTCCGCGAAGGGGAGCCGCCGCTGGTGAGTCTGTTCGGAATGATACGCGCAACGGATCTCCCGGCGCCGATGAGAGCCCGGACCTGGATCGAGCCGTCGCTTGTCATCCGGTCATCCGATGGAGCCGTCCACCCGGAGTACGCGGCCGTCAAGCTCTCAGTCGGCTTTCCGCCGTGACTATTCGGCCCGCGGAGCGTCCTGCCCGGCGCCGAGGGACGCGGCCCGTTCCGTCCTGCCTCGATCGAACAGCCGGAGAATCCTATCGCTGGAGCGGAACTCGGTGAGGATTTCACCCTGACGGCTGCTGCGCTGCCCCTGCAGCACGAACGTCAACGTCGTCGCCATCACCGAACCTTCTTCGCTCCGCGTCGCCTCGAAGCGGTCCCGAAAATTGATGAGAACCGAGTCGAATGCCCGGCTGTCCCACTCGGCCAGCGGCACGTCGAGCGACAGGAAATCCTCCAGCACCTCGGCGTAAGCGGCGCTCATCGGCCGATGCCAGAACGACACATCGGCGCCGAAGGCGCTCACGTAACTTGGCAGGTAGAGGTTGCTCCTCGCGGGCACCGAGCGTGTGAGCGCCGGGTTGAAGCGGCGGATCTCGTCGGTCGTGAGGCTGGTGGCGCGGGCGATTTCGGCAATCGTCAGGGTCTTTGGCGTGCGCATCGCGTAGATCTCGCGCTGCGGCGTCGTCTCCATCAGACGCTCGACGTTGATGATGTTTCCGAACACCATCTCTGCGTAGAGTGCGGAGCGAGGTCCGTAGGTGCCGTAGAGGTCGCGAAACGTTCGCGGTGCCAGGCTGCGCAGATCGCGGACGAATTCACCGCCGAGGAAGTAGTGTTCGCGTACATCCTCGCCGCCCAGCCGCTCGCCGTTGATCAGCGTTCTGCCGACGTTCGTGCCGCCTGCGTGGTGTTCCGACAGTGCCGGAATGAAGCTGCCGTACTTGGTGGCGAGAATAGTCAGATAGGCCGCGCAATACGGCGCCTGCGTCGTCTGGTTGTATCCCTCGATCACCTGCGGCGTCGCGAGCCGCTTGAGACGGTTCCAGTTGACCTGCAGCCATTGGCAGAAGCCGATTGCCCGCGCGCGCGATCGAACCGTGCCGCTGAAGCCCGACTCGACGATTGCCTGCGCCAGGCCCATCTCGGCGGGTACGCCGAAGCGCTCGTAGATCGTCGCCCATTCGCGCAGGAAGGCGCCGTACCGGACGGCGTTCGGCAAGAGGAACAGCCCGCGCGTCGGGTTGTGGACGACGGGACCGACCCGAGCCTCGAGGCGGCGCGCCACTTCATCACGGCGACGGTCGAGATCGGCGGGAAGTTGGGCATCGGCGAGAACGATAGCGAGATCCGGGTCCTGCCAGACCGCGTCGCGGGTCCAGTTGCCCCTGGTGGGAAACGTGACCAGGAGCCGCCCCGTCTGCTCGGTGCCGAACGCAATCGAGCCGTCGGGTACCACGAACAGGTGCTGCCAGAACGGGTAAGAAGGACGGTACGACGCCAGCGCATCCTGGTCAGCCTCGAACCGCTCGCGCGCGGCTGAGTCGAACGTACGCGGCGGCGATTGCTCGGCTGAGCCGCGCGCGGCTAGCGCCGGAGCGAATGGCAGGGCGGCGAGCGCCGCCGTACAAATCAGGATCTTTCTTGTCACGGGTACCGCCCTGTTTATCGACCGTTTGGACCCGGGCCCGCAGGGATCCTAATTGATCAGCTCGTCAGGGCGGATGTGACGGCGCGCGTCATGTCGGTGGTGGTCGCTTTGCCGCCCAAATCTGGTGTTTTCACCCGTTCGTCGCCGATGACCCGCTCAATGGCGGCCAGGATCCGGTCGTGGGCTGCGCGCTCGCCGAGGTGGTCGAGCATCATCGCCCCGGCCCATATGGCGGCGATCGGGTTGGCGATCCCTTTGCCGGCAATATCGGGCGCCGACCCGTGAATCGGCTCGAACATCGAGGGTGTCGTCCGATCGGGATTGATGTTGCCGCCCGGCGCCACGCCGAGACTTCCCGAGATCGCCGATCCGATGTCCGTCAGGATGTCGCCGAACAGGTTTGACGCGACGATCACGTCGAGCGTGTGGGGATGCGTAATCATGCGAGCCGCCATGGCGTCGACGTGATACTTGCGCAGTGTCACGTCGGGGTAGTCCTTCGCGACGTTGGCCACGACCTCGTCCCACAGGACCATCGCGTGCTGCAAGGCGTTTGATTTCGTCGCGCTCGCCAGCATCTTTCGCGGCCGCGTCTTTGCCAGCTCGAACGCGTAGCGCGCGATCCGTTCGATTCCCCGCCGGGTGAAGATCCCCGTCTGTTCGGCAAGTTCGTCGGCGGTCCCGGCATGGAGACGCCCGCCGATGCCGCAGTATTCCCCCTCGGAGTTTTCGCGGACGCAGATCATGTCGATGTCGGCCGCGGCGCGGCCGGCCAGCGGCGAGCTGATGCCAGGCAGCAGCCGCATCGGCCGCAGGTTGACGTACTGCCTCAGTCCCTGGCGGAAGGGGAGGATCAGCTCCCGCGCCGAAATGTGATCGGGCACGCGCGGATCGCCAATGGCGCCCAGGTAAATCGCGTCGAACTTGCAGACCTGGTCGAGCCAGTCGGCGTCCATCATCCGGCCGGTCTGCAGGTAGAAATCGCAACCCCACGGAAGCTGGGTGAAGTCGCAGTGGAAGCTTGCCTGCGACGCCGCCATCTTCATGACTTCGATGCCGGCAGGAATGACCTCTTTGCCAATACCGTCGCCGGCGATTACAGCTATGCGGTATGTCTTCATCTCAGTCCGTCATGCTAAGTGCGTTTTACCGGCGCCCGCAACCACCGCGAATGCGATCGCCGCGGCTGCCAGGCCGACCAGGGTCGGATCGAGCCCCCGATACGTGCCGGCGAATACGAACCGGACTATGAACATCGATACGACGCCGGCGGCGATCGCCGCCAGCGCCGCGGCCGATCCGGCGCGTGGCGCGTAAAGCCCGCCGAGAATCGGCACGAACAGGGTGACGACGAGCAGCGAATAGAAAATCGTCAGCGCGCCGATGACCGTCTCGAGCACGATGGCGAGCAGAACGCCAACCGCGCCGCCGACTGCCGCGCTGGCACGCGCGACCCGCAGCAGCTGCGCATCGGAGGCAGTGGGGGCGAGAAAGCGCTTGTAGAAGTCCTGGGACGCCGATGTCGAGAGCATGAACAGGATGGCGTCGCAGGTGTCCACTTCGGTCGAGAACACGGCCGCCAGCGCCAGCGCGCCGAGCCACGCCGGCAGCAGCTGCAGCAGCACCATTGGCAGCGCCATGTCGCGGTTCTCGAGACCGGGGACCGCGACGCGCGCGGCCATGCCGAGCAGCACCGGCGCGAACGCAAACAACATCAGAACCGCTGCGTTCAGCGCGATGCCTGTCCGCAGCGCGGGTTCGCTGCGCGCGCCCCACGACTTCTGGATCAGTCCCGGTGAAATGATGAAGGCGGGTGCGAGAAGAATGAAAAGCGTCCATCCGGAACCGGGTCCGGCCGAATACGTCAGGTCGCCAAACGAAGCCGGAAGATCCGGCCCCTGGAACGCCGCGACTCCACCGACGCGCTGAAGCGCGATCGGCAGAGCCAGCACAAATCCCGTCAGCATCACCGCGAGCTGGAGGATGTTGACGCGCGCGGAACCGGCAAGGCCGCCGGCCGTGAAGTAGATCGTCATGATGCCGCCGCCGACAAGAGCGCCGGCCCACCGGGGAATGCCGGTGAGGACATTGAGGATGGCGGCTCCGGCGATGAGCTGACCAGCCAGCAGCACCAGCGTGCCCAGGCCGACAAGCGCCGCCGCGACGCTGCGAACCGCCGTGCCGTACCGGTACTCGAGGTAATCGCCGGTGGTGTAGAAGTTGTGCGCCGTCGCCACCCGCCACAGTCGTGGCGCCACCCAGAACGCGAACACCAGCGAGCCAAGACCGGCTGAACCGACCCACCACCACGCGCCCAGTCCGTCGCGATACGCGAGCCCCGCGGCGCCGACCGTGGAACCGGCGCCGATATTGGCGGCAATCATCGTGGTGAAAATCAGCCCTGGCCCGAGCTTCCGTCCGGCGACGAAGAAATCGCCGCTCCCCCGAACCAGCCGCGCGGACCAGAGTCCCAGCAGCACGATGGCCGCCGAGTAGGCGATGAGCAGCGCGAGATGGAGCGTCAGGCTACTTGAGTCGGGAAGGGACGGTACCGAGATCGCGAGCCGAAGGCAGGCCGCCGAGCCCCTGCGTCCGGGCGGCCGCGCGCACGATCGCTTCGGCCAGGACGTCGGCCGCGAGCGCGCCGACGATGCTGGCGTCCGCCTGCCCGGCCCAGCGGCCGGTGGCGAGTGCGAAGACCGTGTCGCCGTCGCCGATGGTGTGCGACGGGCTGATCGCGCGCGCCAGGCCGTCGTCGGCCATCAGCGCCACCCGATTGACTTCCGTTTTCGTCAGGCGCGCATTGGTAGCCACGACGGCAATCGTCGTGTTCTCGGCGGCGCGCGGCGTGACGGCCTTCATCAGGCTG
This sequence comes from uncultured Acidobacteriota bacterium, assembly GCA_963750995.1. GTDB lineage: Bacteria > Acidobacteriota > Vicinamibacteria > Vicinamibacterales > UBA2999 > CAVVST01. Next base: position 779,003 of record CAVVST010000004.1, read on the forward strand.
CCGTCGCGCAGGAGCTTTCGCGCGTCGGCGAGTGATTTCCCGTCGGCGGTTCGCACGCCGGCGACGACCTGCCCGGTCGATGGATCGATGACGTCGCCAACCGCGTTGACGGCAACCAGCGCCGCGACGGTCAGCCCGTTTGGCAGCCGGACCGCCGCCGTTCCGATACCGCCCTTCATCGACCGATCACGGCCGGCCACTTTGCCGATCGTGGCGCCCGCCCCAACCCCGACGTTGCCTTCGGCAACCGGCCCATCGGACGCAAGGCCGGCCGCCTTGTATCCGCACTCGGCAGTCGGCCGGATCTTCGGGTCGCCGCCGAAACCGAGGTCGAAGAGAATCGCCGCCGGCACGATCGGCACGACGCCCGCGGCGCCGACGTTCCAACCGATCTTCCTCTCCTCCAGGTAGCGCATCACGCCCTGGGATGCGTCGAGCCCGAAGGCGCTGCCGCCGGACAACACGATCGCATTGACCTTGTCGACGAGGTTGAGCGGGTCGAGCAGGTCCGTCTCACGTGTCCCGGGGGCGGCGCCGCGCTGCGAAACACCTCCAGGCGCACCTTCACCGTCGATCAGGACCACGGTGCAGCCCGTGGGCCGCTCCGAGAGCGTAAAGTGGCCGACCCGGAGCCCTTCCACTTCGGTGAGTCCTTTGCTCGGCATGGCGGGCAGTCCTTGGGCGACAACCAGAGACGTCAGCGCCAGCGACGCAGCGACGCCCAGCAGAAGCTGCTTCATCGCGCTACCGGATGGCCTGGAATGTCTTGGTCAGCCAGCTCGTAATCGCCGTTGTCACGTCTTTACTGAGGTCGCGGTCCTTGAGGGTGGCGTATTCATCGACCTCGCCGCGGACCGCGGGAATCAGCAGGTGGTTCACGTCGCGGACACCGACGACGGCCACCGCCCGCGATCGGCTGGCTTTCGCGAGCTCGGCGAGCGCATCCATGTGCGACGAGGGAACTTCGGCGTCGAGCTCGCCGTGAACGATCAGCAGGGGCTGACGGATATCCCTTATGACGCGTGCCGGCTCGAACGCCAGGAAGCTCTGGAACCAGGGCGTATCTGCCTGCTTGCGCATGTCGGCGGGAATGTCCTCCCATCCCTTTCCGGTCACCACCGCGGTGTTGATTCTTTCCTGCAGTGCCATGCGCGCGACGCGATCGGCAGGCGCCAGCTGCATCCTTTCGAGCACGTGACGCTGCTGCTCGACGACCCGCTCTTTTCCGGTTGTTGCAGGAGCGGCCAGCGTGACCACGGCGGCGATGTCGCGCTCGCGCGTTGCCGCGAGCAGCGCCATCCACGCGCCTTCGTTGTGCCCGATGACCGCGATCCGATCGCGGTCGATGTCGCGGCGGTTCGCGAGCCACCGGAACACCGCCAACGCATCGTCGGCATAGTCGCTCATCGTCGCGGATTCAGAGCGGCCGCCGCTCTGGCCGTATCCGCGCTTGTCGTACCGGACCGCAACGAAACCCGCGTCGGCGAGCGCGCCCGCGAGCTGTCCGAGGATCGGCACGCCTGCGATCGCGCCGTCTCGATCGTTCGCGGCTGCGCCGGCCAGGAGAATCACCGCCGGCAGGCGTGCGGCTCCAGACTTCGGACGGGTGAGCGTCGCACCCAGGTTGAAACCGGCAGCGGGAATGTTGACGGCTTCGTCGCCGGGGTTCGAATACACGAGCGTGCGCGCCGTGGAGGATGCGAGGTCCTCCCGCAGTACGTCGATCATCGGCGTGGGCAGGTTGACACGCAGCAGGGTGCCGGTCTCGTCGGCGTAGAGATTGACCGCGGTCGTGCCGCGCGGATTCGTGAACGTCATCGCGTAGCGGCGCGCGTTGAAGATCGACGTGCCGACCTGCATGCGCTCGGTGCTCGCGCTGACGAGCCGAAGTGTGCCGAGTGCCCCGGCGCCGAGGAACGCGGGAAATTCCTGGCCCGGCGCGGCGCCGATCAGGCGGCGTGTCAGTGCCTCGAACGTGCCGAAGAAGACGTTCGGGAGAACAAGGATCCGCGATGCCGGGAGGTAGTTTGTCTGCGCGATCTTCTGGCCGCCGTCGATCCCCTGGGTCACCGCCATCTGACCGTCGAACGTCGTCTGGAGCTGGGTGTCGCCGCCGTTGACCGTTGCCTCGATCTCGAAGACTTCGGGCGTCCAATCGGCGCGATAGCGCACTTCGGCGCGCCGCATCACGATGTCGGAGGAGCCTGACAGGCGGCCCTTCCCGGTGATGGTCAGGCCGGTGGCGGTGGCCTGCACGGTGACGTCTTCGCTGCCGGCGACGGTGCCGCCGACGAACACCGTGTAACGGTAGGTCGTAGACGCCTGCTGCTGTGCTATGGCGGAGGCCGCCGTCAGGAGCGCCAGTACAGCGCAGATACAATAGCGAACAGGCACTACGCGAATCGTATCAGTGTACCGAGCCATCAAGGAACACGCCGCAATCGGCGCCGTTGCGCCGCGAAAGGCCATAGGTGTGTTTGGCGCGGACCGCGCCTCCTACCTCCAGGGCCTGTTGACCAATGACATCCAGGCGCTCACGCCTGGCACCGGCTGCTACGCGGCATGGCTCACGCCGCAGGGCCGAATGCTGACCGATCTTTACGTCTTCGAATCGGGCGACTCGATCCTGCTCGACGTCCCGGCTGCTGAACTGTCGCCAACACTGCAGCGCCTCGACCAGTTCATTTTCAGCGAAGACGTGCAGCTAGCCGATTTTTCGGGCACCCTGGAGTCCGTCTGGATCCATGGCCCCGAGGCCGCGTCGCTACTGGATCAGACGTTGACCGGCGTCCAGGGGTTGGCCGGCTGGCCCGAGTATCACAACGCGCGCGCCGGAGTGTCCTCTAAAAATGACCCCCGACCCCATTTCGTGGCGCGTAATAGTCAGCTGGGAGTGCCGGGGTTTGTCGTTTATGTCGAGCCGGCGGGGAAGGCGCATCTCGAGCGTGCCCTCATCGAGCACGGCGCGGTGGTTGCGGACGAGTCCGCGATCGAGGCGGCCCGGATCGCCGCCGGTTATCCGGTGTTCGGCGTCGACATGACCGACGACACCATTCCGCTCGAAGCGGGCATCGAAGAGCGAGCCATCTCGTACAGCAAAGGGTGCTACGTCGGCCAGGAAGTGATCATCCGCGTGCTGCACCGCGGGCACGGGCGCGTCGCGCGGAAGCTCGTGGCGTTGCGGCTCGACGACGAGGGGGCGGTCAGCGGATCAAAGATTCACGCCGGCGATCGCGAGGTCGGCGCCGTGACTTCTGCCGCCTTATCTCCCGAGTTCGGTTCGATCGCGCTGGGATATGTCCATCGCGATTTCACGGAGCCTGGATCGCGCGTCAGCGTTCAGGGCCAGGCGGGTCCGATCGCTGCCACCGTCAGCTCCCGGCCCCTTTCGTAAGCATCTCGATCAATTCGGTGTCGGCGGGTGGAAAGCCGAGCGCCGCCAGCTCCCCGCGCGGCACCCAACGCATCTGTTGGCCGAGCAGCGGCCGCGGCTCGCCCTTCAGCCCGCACCGGTAGAAGTGCAACTCCACCGTCCGGTCGTGGTAGGCGTGCACCGTGTGGTACATGCGCTCGCCGACGTCGACCTCGACGTCGAGTTCTTCTCTGAGCTCGCGGCGAAGCGCCGCTGCGTGCGGTTCATCCGGGTCGATCTTGCCGCCTGGGAATTCCCACATGCCGGCCAGGTGGACGCCGGCTTGTCGCCGCGTAACGAGGAACCGTTCGTTGGCCTCGATGACGGCGGCGACGACGATCACGACCGCGCGGGAGCTGATTTCAACGCCATGCGCACGCGATCGGCGAGCTGCGTCGGGGTAAAGGGCTTCTGCAAGAGCGGTACGCCGCCCCAGAAGTTACCCTGCACGGCTGTGGCGTCCTCGGTGTAACCCGAAATGTAGAGGACCTTGAGTTGCGGATGCAGCCGGACGAGCCGCGCGGCGAGGTTGGGTCCGCTCAGGCCCGGCATGACCACGTCAGTCACGAGCAGGTCGAACTTGACGTTGGAAGCCGCGAACCACTCCAGCGCCTCCTCTGCGTTTCGCGCTTCGTAGACGGTGTAGCCGCGTCGGCGCAGCGACTCCGCGGTCACCTGGCGGACCGAATCATTGTCCTCGACCAGAAGCAGCGTTTCGGTGCCGCCCCTGACGATCACCGTCGGACTTTCGCCCCGCTGGCTGCGGCCTTCGGTTGCGGATGTCACCGGCAGGTATATCCGCACCGACGTTCCGCGACCGGTAGCGGTGTCGAGCGCGATCCCGCCGCCGCTCTGATCGATGATGCCGTACACGGTCGCGAGGCCCAGGCCTGTGCCCTGCCCTTTCGGCTTCGTCGTGAAGAACGGCTCGAACGCCCGCGCCCGCGTCGCCTCGTCCATGCCGGTGCCGGTGTCGTTGACGCCGAGCATCACGTAGAGGCCAGGCTTGAGGGTGAGACGCTCGGTGTTGAGGCGATCCTCATTCAGTTCGATACACGCGGTTTCAATCGTCAGCTGTCCGCCCCCCGGCATGGCATCACGAGCGTTGAGCACGAGATTGACCAGCACCTGGTCCATCTGGCTCGAATCAGCCCAGACGCGCGGCAGCTGCGGCGCCAGCTTCGTCGTCGTCTCGATGTGTTCCCCGATGACGCGCGGCAGCATCTGAATCAGCCCCGATACGGTTTCGTTGACGTCGAGGACCGTCGGATTGAGGAACTGCTTGCGGCTGAAGGCGAGCAGTTGGCGCGTCAGCGCGGTCGCGCGGTCGGCCGCTTTCCGGATCTCCCGTACATCGTCCGCCGTCCGCTCGTTGGGCTCGATCCGCTCGAGGATCAGGTCGGTGAAACCGACGATGGCGGTGAGGAGGTTGTTGAAGTCGTGAGCGACGCCGCCGGCCAGCCGGCCGATGCCTTCCATCTTCTGCGCGTGCCGGAGCTGATCCTCCCGATCGCGAAGGATGCGGCTGGCGTTCCAGTCGCGAACCGCGTAACGGATCGCCCGCTCGAGGTGCGCCGAGAGCATGTGCTTCTCGACGTAGTCCGCAGCGCCCTCGTGCAGCGCCGCCTCGTCGAGCGCGCCGCTGCCGTACCCGGTCATGAGGATGAACGGCTTGGTGATGCCCGCCTTCTTCGCCTGATGGATGAGGTCGATGCCGGTGCCGTCGGGCAGCCGGTGATCGATGAGGTAGAGATCGTGGTTGTCGGCCTTGATCCGTTCAAGCCCGGCTGTGACGGTCGACGCAACCTCGATCTCGCGCTCGAAGTGCGCGTCCATCAGGGCCATTTCGACCAGCGGTAGAGCCTGCGGATCGTCGTCAACCACGAGCAGGCGGATGTGACGCAGTTCGCTCCCTCGCGCTGCCGCGGCAGATTGCTGCGCCCCTGATGTCTTCACCGTCAATTGAGTCATCGGTCCATCGACCCGGTGGCAGGAGGGGTAACCCGCGGGTCCCGTCAAGGGAGACCAGTACGCTATGGCACAGCCCGGCCTTTCGCAAGCTCAGCCGTGGCGCACATCTTGACCATCGGGCAAATCAGACATTTTGGCTTGCGCGCGACGCACACTGTGGCACCGAGGTCCATGAGTGCCTGGTTGAAGTCGAAGACCTGTTTGCGGGGCACCAGGACCTCCGACACGCTCCACAGGTGCTTGCGCATGGCATGGGCCTTGGCGTCGCCCCGCCCGACGAACACGCGAAAGAGCACGCGGGCGACGTTGGTGTCGACGATTGCCGCCCGCTGCCCGAAGGCAAAGCTGCGGATGGCGCCCGAGGTGTAGGCGCCGATCCCCTTGAAGGAGCGCAGCGTCTCCTCGTCCGACGGCAGCGACCCACCGTATCGCGCGACCGATTCACGCGCGATCGCGTGCAGGCGGCGCGGCCTGATGTTGTAGCCCAGCGGCCGCCACGTTTCGTTGACATCGTCTGCCGGCGCGGCGGCAAGCGCGTCAAGCGAGGGGTACTTCTCGAGCCACTCGTGGTACTTCGGCAGCACGCGATCGACCTGCGTCTGCTGCAGCATCATCTCGGATACGAGGATGTGGTACGGGTCGGAGGTTTCGCGCCAGGGCAGCCTGCGCCCGTGCTCGCGGTACCAGGCAAGAAGCGCGCGGCGGAAGCGCCGGCGCGACGCAGGATCGGGCAGGGAGGGCGCGGACATCCGCACCTATAATTTCACGCGTGCCCCGCGATTGCACTCGGGGCGACCTGAGGTGCTCGAAGGGTGCGAATCTACACCAAGACCGGCGACGCGGGCGAGACGTCCTTCTTCGACAATACCCGTGTGTCGAAGGCCGATTCGCGCGTTGACGCCTACGGCGAGGTGGACGAGCTCAACGCCTGCCTTGGTACGGTGCGCGCCGCCTCGCCCGGTGACGATCTCGCGAGCGCGCTCGAAGCCATTCAACAGGATCTGTTCGCGCTCGGCTCGCGCCTGGCGGATCCGTCGGCGCGCGTCGCCGCCCGCGTGACCAAGGCGGCGATCACCCCGCAGGCGGTCGAACGGCTCGAGCAGCTGATTGATCGCCTCGAGGCGGAACTGCCGCCCCTGCGCAAGTTCATCCTGCCCGGCGGATCGCTGGCGGGCGCCATGCTCCACCTCGCGCGGACCGTATGCCGGCGCGCCGAGCGGCGCGTGATCGCGCTCGGGGCCGGGGCCGTGGATCCGATCCTGATCGTGTATCTGAACCGGCTCTCGGATCTCCTGTTCGTCATGGCGCGGGCGGTGAATCATCGCGCGGGGCAGCCGGAGATCGAGTGGTAGAGGCGCAGGTCGCAGACGCCTATGCCGCTTGCGCACGCGATGCCTGGCGTCACTACGAGAATTTTCCGGTCGCGTCGTGGCTGCTGCCACGCGACGCGCGCCCTCACGTCGCGGCGGTTTATGCGTTCGCGCGGGCGGCCGACGATTTTGCCGACGAGGGGAACCTGGAGCGGGCTGAGCGCCACCGCCTCCTCGATTCGTGGCGGGACCGTCTGCATCACGCGGCGTCGGGCGCGCGGCCAGGTCCGGCGCCGCAGCCCGGCGAGCCGGCACACGCCGTCGCGATATTCCTCGCTGTCGGCGAAACGATCCGCGCCCGTGCCCTGCCGGTGGCCCTGTTCGAGGATCTTTTGAGCGCGTTCCGCCAGGACGTCGACGTGACCCGCTATTCGACGTGGGCTGATGTCCTGGATTACTGTCGCCGTTCGGCCAATCCGGTTGGCCGCCTCGTGCTGCGGATCGCCGGCCGTCCCACCACGGAGCTCGACGGATGGTCCGACGACATCTGCACCGCGCTGCAGCTCACGAACTTCTGGCAGGACCTGGGGCGCGATCACGCTCGCGGCCGCGTCTATCTGCCTCGCGAGGAGCAGCGCGCCCACGGCGCGCGCGAAGAAGACCTGGCGGTGGGGCGCATCACGCCGGCATGGCAGGCGGCGCTCGCGTCGGCCGTTCTCCGCACGCGCGCGCTATTCAACGCCGGCAGGCCGATCTGCGACGCCTTTCACGGCCGCATGCGATACGAGCTGCGGGCGACGTGGCTGGGCGGCACGCGGATTCTCGATCGCGTCGCCGCCGCGAGATTCGACGTCGTCAATCGACGTCCGACGCTCGGCGCTCGCGATGCGCCGTGGTTCGCCTGGAAGCTGCTTGCCTGGGGGGAACGCGGCGCATGAGCCGCGACACGAGTTTCTACTACTCGTTCCTCGTCCTCCCGCCTCGCAAGCGAAGGGCGATTGTCGCGGTCTGGGATTTCTGCCGGGCGGTGGACGACGCGGTGGACCTCATCGACGTAGGGCGGGTTCCGCCAGCAAACCTGGCTCAGGTTGGACCCGCCGGCGCGCCGCTGGCCATGTGGCGCGAGGAGCTGAGCGCGTGCTACACCGGCCGCGAGCCGGCGACCGCGCAGGGGAAGGCGCTGCAACCGTACATCCGCGAATTCAGCTTGCCGCGCCAGCCTTTCGAGGATCTGATCGACGGCGTGCAGATGGACCTGTCGCATGCACGCTATCCCACCTTCCACGACCTGGCCGAGTACTGCCGCCGCGTCGCATCGACCGTCGGCCTGATCTGCATCGAGATTTTCGGTTACCGGGATCCGGGCACACGCGCCTACGCCGTGAACCTGGGAATGGCGCTGCAGCTGACGAACATCATTCGCGACGTTGCCGCCGACCTTGGCCAGGGGCGGGTGTACCTGCCCGCCGAAGACCTGTCGCGCTTCGGCGTCTCCGAAGATGACTTGCGGGCCGGGGTCGTCACCCCGTCGATTCGCGATCTGCTCCGTTTCGAGTGCGAGCGCGCGCGCTATTACTACCGCTGCGCCGCCGACGAGCTGCCGGCGGCTGATGCGAGGAGTCTGGTCGCGGCGGAAATCATGGGCGGCATATATTTCGGGATCCTTCTGCGGATCGAGCGGTCGGGCTACGACGTCTTCAGCCGGCGGATTCGAGTACCGCGTCCCGCGCGCGCGTTGATCGCGCTGCGCTTCTGGGTTCGAACACTGCTTCGCCGGTGAACCCCGACGTCATCATCGTCGGCGGCGGCTTTGCCGGCCTCAGCGCTGCCACGGCGCTGGCCGAACGCGGCGCCAGGGTGCTCGTCGTCGAGGCACGGCCGACACTTGGCGGCCGTGCCTCCGCATTCACCGATCCGGCGACCGGCGAGCGGGTGGACAACGGACAGCACGTGCTGTTCGGCTGCTATCACGAGACGTTCCGGTTTCTCCGCCGCATCGGCGCCGAAGGGAACGTTCGTGTGCAACACCGGCTGGCGCTCGACATGATCGATCGGGCCGGGCGATGGTCGCGCCTCGCATGTCCGGCGCTGCCGTCGCCGCTGCACCTGCTGGCCGGCGTCATGACGTGGAACGCGCTTGGATGGCGGGATCGTCTTGCGGTGTTGAAGATGCGGTCGGCGCTGTCGGGCGCAGCGGGGGCGCCCTTACAGCCCGCGACCACCGTCCGCCAGTGGCTCCTCGAGTACGGTCAGACGCTTCGCCTGATCGAGATGCTGTGGGAACCGCTGGCGGTGGCCGCACTGAATCAGCCGATCGACCAGGCCGCTGCCGCGGCGTTCGCCGCCGTGCTCCGGCCCATGTTCGGCCGCAATCCGCGCAACGCCGCGCTCGCGCTGCCGTCGAGGCCGCTCGACGAAATGTATGTGCATCCGGCGCGGTCGTATATCGAAGAGCGGGGCGGAGAGGTTCGTGTGTCGAGTCCCGCCACCATCCGCGGCCATCACGTGCTGATTCGGAATGAGCGCCTGACGGCGGCCGCGATCATCGCCGCCGTCCCCTGGCATGCGTTGTCGGACGTCCTGCCCGAGCCCCCCGCGGCGCTCGGCCGCGTGCTCGAGGCCGCCGATCGGACGGACGCGTCGCCGATCGTCACGGTCAATCTCTGGTTCGATCGCGTGGTGACCGATCGCACCCTGATCGGCCTTCCCGGCCGGACGCTGCAGTGGGTATTCGACAAGCGCGCGGTCTTCGCCCCGGCGAGACAGGCGGGCTCTCGTCTCTCCCTCATTTCGAGCGGCGCCGAGGCGGTGGTCGCGCGCAGCAACCAGGAGCTCATCGACCTGGCGATGGCCGAGGTATCCGAGGCGCTTCCCGTGGTGCGCTCCGCGTCGCTGCTGCGCGGCGTCGTCGTGCGCGAGAAAAAGGCGTCGTTCTCGGTCGCGCCGGGTCAGCCAGCGCGCCCCGCGACGAAAACCGGCGTGCCCGGCCTGTTTCTCGCCGGCGACTGGATCGACACCGGTCTGCCCGCTACCATCGAGGGGGCCGTGATCAGCGGCCACTGGGCCGCTCAGGCGGCGCTGGAAACGATCAGGAATTGAGCCATTGACGAATCTACGAATCGACGTAGTTTCGGAAATCTCAATTCGTCGATCGTAAATCCGTAAATCCGTAAATTCGTAAATTCGTCAATGAACTCCATCGTCGTCCACTATCAGGAGATTGCGCTCAAGGGGAAGAACCGGCCGTGGTTCATGGGCCGGCTGGTCCGCAATCTGCGCGGCGCGGTCGCTGACCTCGACGTGAAAGCGGTGCGCTCGCTGATGGGGCGGATCGAGATCGTCGTCGGTCCGGAGGCGACGCGGGAGGAAGTGGGCGAACGGATCCGGCGGACCTTCGGCATCGCGAATTTCTGGTACGCGGGCCGGACGACGCTCGACCTCGATGTCCTGACGGCCGCGATCCTGCGCGACCTCGAGCCAAGAAGCTGCGCCAGCTTCCGGGTGTCGGCGCGGCGCGCCGACAAACGCTTCCCGCTGACCTCCCCGCAGGTCGAGCGGGAGATTGGCGGCCGCATCAAGGCCGCGCGCGGCTGGAGAGTGGACCTCGAGCATGCCGATCTCGTTGTGCATGTCGAGTTGCTTTCGACCGAGGCGTTTTACTTCTTCGGCAAGGAGCGCGGTCCGGGCGGGCTGCCGACCGGCACCGCGGGACGCGTCGTGTGCCTGCTCTCAGGCGGCATCGACTCGCCTGTGGCTGCGCACCGCATGATGAAGCGCGGGTGCGCGGTGACTTTCGTGCACTTCCACAGCTATCCGATTCTGTCGCGCGCGTCGCAGGAGAAAGCCCGCGAGCTCGTCGCCCTGCTGACGAAGTGGCAGCAGCGGTCGCGGCTCTACCTCGTTGCCTTCGGGGAGATCCAGCAGCAGGTGGTTCTGGCCGTTCCGGGCCCGATGCGCGTTGTCGTCTATCGCAGGCTGATGATGCGCATCGCCGAGCGGATCGCGCAGGCGCGCGGGGCGCATGGGCTCGTGACCGGAGACGTGGTCGGCCAGGTGGCCTCCCAGACGCTCGAAAACCTCGGCGTGGTCTCGAGCGTCGCGACGCTGCCGATCTTCCGGCCGCTCATCGGCATGGACAAGGAGGAAATCACGGCCCAGGCCGCGGCGCTTGGCAGCTACCCGATTTCCATCATCCCCGACCAGGACTGCTGCACGCTGTTCACACCGCGCAACCCGTTGACCCGGGCGCGGTTGGCGCAGATCGAAGCGGCCGAAACGGCGCTGCCAATCGACGAATTCGTCGAACGCGCCGCGGCCGACGCGGTCGTAGAAGACTTCAATTTCCCGGTGGTAGGATCGAGAACCGAGGTGCACAGTGGCTCCAGTAACTGAAGTCAGCGCAGCCAGCGGAACGCTGGGAAAAATCGAAGCTGTCCTCGGAGACGAGGCGGCTCTGCTCACCCATCAGTGCCGCACGATTCCGAAAGAGTCGCTCCATCTGCCAGGTCCGGATTTCGTCGAGCGCATTTTTTGCGGATCCGATCGTCACGCGCGCGTGATGGTCAGCCTGCAGTCGCTGCTCAACACGGGCCGCCTCGCCGGCACCGGCTACGTCTCGATTCTTCCGGTCGACCAGGGAATCGAGCATTCCGGCGGCGCGTCGTTCGCGCCGAACCCTGCGTACTTCGATCCCGAGAACATCGTGAAGCTCGCCATCGAGGGCGGCTGTAACGGCGTCGCGTCAACGCTCGGCGTTCTCGGCAGCGTCGCCCGAAAATACGCTCACAGGATTCCGTTCATCCTCAAGGTCAACCACAACGAATTCATCTCTTACCCGAACGCCTACGATCAGATCAGATTCGCGAGCGTCAAGCAGGCCTTCGACATGGGTGCCGCCGGCGTCGGCGCGACGATCTATTTCGGATCGGAAGAATCGAAGCGGCAGCTGCAGGAAACCACCACGATGTTCCAGCAGGCGCACGAGCTTGGCATGTTCACGGTGCTGTGGTGCTACCTGCGGAACGCCGCGTTCAAGACCAAGGAAACCGACTATCACCTCGCCGCCGATCTGACCGGCCAGGCGAATCACCTTGGCGTGACGATCGAGGCCGACATCATCAAGCAGAAGCTTCCAGAGACGAACGGCGGTTTCGACGCCCTCAAGTTCGGGAAGACGCACAAGGACGTGTATTCCAAGCTGTCGTCGAACAATCCGATCGACCTGACGCGCTACCAGCTGGCCAACTGCTACATGGGGCGCGCGGGCCTGATCAACTCGGGCGGCGCCTCGGCGGGGGAGAGCGACCTGAAGGAAGCCGTCAAGACGGCCGTGATCAACAAGCGCGCCGGTGGCATGGGTCTGATTTCAGGGCGCAAGGCGTTTCAGCGTCCTCTCAAGGAAGGGGTCGGGCTGCTCAACGCCATCCAGGACGTCTATCTCGCCAAGGAAATTACGATCGCGTAGACCGACCTGGCCGTCAGGGCGACCTTGCCGTCAGGCCGACCTGAAGGTCGGCCTCTCTACGTAGGTAGCGGCGAACCTTCAGGTCCGCCGAGAAACTCCCGCAAGGCCTCGTAGGTGCTCCGGAACGCGAGCTCGTCCCAGGGAATGGCCTCGGGCTCAAAAAATCTGGCCTCGAGGCCTTCCTCATCGCATCCCAGGCACCCGCCAATCATCGTTGCGGCATACACGACAATCACCGGCGTCCGCCCGTCGTACGAATAGATGTTGATGAGCCGGTCGAGGCGAACATCCAGGCCGGCTTCCTCGCGCGCCTCACGCACCGCCGCGCGCTGCACCTCTTCGCCGCGATCGACGTAGCCGCCAGGGAAGACCCATTTGCCGTAGCCGGGCTCGATTGCGCGCCTCACCAGCACGATGCGTCCGTCCCCGTCGCTGATGACGGTTCCCACGGCGAGTTTTGGATCGAGATAGAAGACGTAGCCGCACGCCACGCACACGAGGCGCGTGGGGTCGCCTTCCTTGAGCAGCCTGGATTCGAGCGAGCCGCCGCAGACCGGGCAGAAGCGGAACCCGTCCTGATCGTGCTGATGCACCGCCACTCTATAATCTTCATTCATGTCGATATTGAAAGTCGCGCGCATGGGGCACCCTGTGCTCCGGCAGCGCGGCCGCCCGCTCGAAAAGAACGACCTCCGCAATCCACTGATACAGAAGCTCATCGACGACATGATCGAGACGATGCACGAGTACAACGGGGTTGGCCTGGCGGCGCCGCAGGTCCACGCCAGCCTGCGGCTGTTCGTCGCCCTCCTGGTGGACGATCCAGACGGCAAGAGCGCCGCGACCGTGGTGATCAATCCCGAGATCGTGCCGAACTCCGAGTCGCGCGAAGAAGGCTGGGAGGGATGCCTCAGCATTCCTGACATCCGCGGAATGGTGCCGCGCTACACCGACATCACCGTGCGGGCGCTCGACCGCGACGGCCGCAGCACCGAGCTGAGGCTGAAAGACTTTCCCGCGCGCGTGGCACAGCACGAGACCGATCACCTCGACGGGGTCCTCTTCTTCGATCGGATGCCGTCGATGCAGTCGCTGACCTACCTCGAAGAGTTCTCGCGCTTCCATTCCAAAGACGACGATTGATGACGACGGCACTGGTGACTGGCGGCGGCCGCGGGATCGGCCGCGCGATAGCGCTTGCACTCGCGGGTCCCGGTACGTTCGTCGCGATCGCCGGGCGGACGCGAAGCCAGCTCCAGACGACCGCGAGCGAGCTGGAGCGCCTTGGCGGCCGGGCGCTGGCAATCGAGATGGACGTCACCAGCGAAGCCTCGGTCGCCGCCGCCATCGACACGTTGCGGAGCGCCTCGCCGCAGATCGACATCCTCGTCAACAACGCCGGCATTGGCGGCGGCGAGCCGATCGAAGGCTCCAGCGTCGAACGCTGGCGCCGTACCATCGACACGAATCTCACTGGTATCTACCTGGTATCGAGAGCGGTGGTGGCGTCGCTCGCCGACGGCGGCCGGATCGTCAACATGTCCTCGGTGCTCGGGCGGTTTGGCGTCGCCGGCTACACGGCCTATTGCGCGTCGAAGCATGGCGTGATCGGATTCACGCGGGCCCTGGCGCTCGAGCTGGCGCCTCGACGGATCACGGTGAACGCCCTGTGCCCCGGCTGGGTCGACACCGACATGGCCGCACAGGGGATGCAGCAGGGCGCGGACGCCACCGGAGATACATTCGAGCAGTTTCGCGAGCGCGCGCTCGGGGCCGTCCCGCTTAAGCGAATCATCCAGCCGGCGGAGGTTGCTGAGCTCGTACGTTTTCTCGCCTCGCCGGCGGCGTCGGCCATCACTGGCCAGACCTACAATATCTGCGGCGGTCAGACGATGGACTGAAACGGCGATCATCGGCGCGGTGAAGTAGCTCACGTTTCGGTTTAAAATCCCAAAAGCGCGGGGCGGCGATCGTCACCCGGTATAATTCGACGTCCGTGCTCGCCACTGCACCACCCAGCGTCACATTACGAACCGCGCCGGCGACCCCGTTTGACGGCGCGATCGCCGCTGCGCGCACCTGTTACTCGCCGCGCGTGATTGCCACCGCCGAGATCACCGAAAAGCAGCGCGATACCATCGGCGCGCTCACGTTCGACGCCGGTCATCACACCGTCTACCAGCACGCGCATTTCGAGTTCGGCCTCGAGAACGTCTCGCGTCATTTCGTCTGGACGTTCCTGCACTCGTACCCGTTCTACAACTCCGAGCAGTCGAGCCAACGTTACGTAAAGCTGCGCGAACCACGCGCATTCGTCCCGCCGCTCAGCGGCGAGGCGCTCGAGGTCTACGAGCGTGCCATCGTCCGCGCCTGGGACCGGTACGCCGAACTCTCGGCTCTGCTCAGAGACGATGCGCTGTCAATCCTCAAGGAGTTGCGCTACGTCAGGCCGACGACCAATCCCGAACGGCTGAAGCAGATTGAGCGCGACGCGGAGAAGCGAGCGATTGAAACGGCCCGCTACGTCATTCCCATCGGCGCGTTCACGTCGATGGTCCACACCGTGTCGGGGATCGTGCTCCACCGCCTGCAGCGTATGGTGAACACCAGCGACACACCGTACGAGGCGCAGGCGGTGATCGGCGAGATGGTCCGGCTGGTCAAGGACTGGGACCCGATGTTCTTCGAGAAAGTCGGGGTTGGGCCGATCGCGGTCGACCAGGTGCCCGAGAGCGATTTCCCGGCGCCACAGGGCGGCGGCGATCGCTTCGCCGCCTCGTTCGATGCCCGGTTGAACGGCCGGTGGTCTAGGCTCCGAAGCACGTCGAGCGACGCGGAGGCGATCATCGCCGACTCGGTCCGGTCAGTGTTCGGCCTCGAACCCGGGGACATGTCGGACGATGAGGCGCTGGACCGGGTGATGAACCCGGCGGCCAACCGCTACCGGCTCGACATCCTGAACGTTTCCTATCACTCGCCGCTGATGCGGTCGCTGCACCACGCGAATTACGTGTTCGAGAAGCGCCTCAGCCACACCGCCGATTCGCAGGATCAGCGCCACCGCATGGTGCCGGCGTCGCGGCCGCTGATGACGTTTGCCGACACCTCGCAGCCTGATTTCATTACGCCGCGGCTGATTGCCGCCAACCCCCGCGCGCGGGCTGCGTACGACTGCGCCATGCGCGAGGCGTGGACGGCGAAGAACCGGCTGCTCGAGCTCGGGGTTCCGCTCGAGTTCGCGCTCTACGTGCTGCCGAACGCCAAGACGCTTCGCTTCGTCGAATCCGGGTCGCTGCTCGCGCTGCTGCACAAGTGGACGCTCCGCACCTGCTTCAACGCGCAGGAGGAGATCTATCTGGCCTCGATGGACGAGATCGAGCAGGTGCGCGCCGTGCACCCGCGCATCGCCCGCTACATCGGTCCGCCGTGCGTCATCCGCAACGGCCTGGTGTCGCCGCGATGCACCGAGGGCACGCACTTTTGCGGCGTACCCGTGTGGCGCGATTTTCCGGCCGCTGTTCGGCGCCTTTAACTGCCTGGTCCGGTGAGTTCGTGGAGACTCCGGAGTTGACGGATTCACAAGGAGCGACGAAGGCACGGAGGACGAACAGGCATGTGTCTCAACCGTTTTTGCGGGCCGGCGCCGCCGGCCTGAAATTCAGTCGCCAACCAGTCGTCTCCGTTTCTCCGTTTCTCCTTGTGAAAATCGTTTTATTCAGGTGAGTCCGTGAGCGCTTGGCTTGTCCATCTCTACACGGCAACCGGCGCGCTATTCGCGTTTCTCTCACTCAACCTCATCATCCAGGATCGCTACCGCGAGGCATTCTTCTGGCTCGCCTTGTCCCTCGTCGTTGACGCGACCGACGGCGTGCTGGCTCGGCGGCTCGAAGTGGCCTCTCGGCTGCCGTGGTTCAACGGCGACTCGCTCGACAACATCGTCGATTACCTGGCCTACGTCTTCGTCCCCGCGTTCATCGTCTGGCATGCGCCGCTCGTCCCGGGCGGCTGGGGCATCGGCGTTCCGTTCGCGATGCTCCTGTCGAGTCTGTACGGTTTCAGCCAGCAAGACGCCAAGACCGCTGATCACTTTTTCACCGGCTTTCCGTCCTACTGGAACATCGTCGTCTTTTATCTCTATCTGGCGGGATGGCCACCGGCGCTCAATGCAGCGCTGCTGACGGTGCTTGCGCTTCTCGTTTTCGTCCCGATTCGATACGTGTACCCGTCACGTACGCCGGCGTTGCGGACGCTGACGATCGGACTTGGAATCGCGTGGGGCCTCTTGATGATCGTGATGCTCTGGCGGATGCCGGCTGTGTCGCCGGTGATCCTCTGGGCGTCGCTGATTTTCCCTGCGTATTACGTGGCACTCTCGCTCGTGCTCAATCACCGGCGCGGCGCATTGCCCTGATGAATCCGATTGCGCTGCACGCGCGCAACCCGGGCCCGATGACCGGCGCGGGCAACTGGACGTGGCTGATTTGCGGGCGCGTGCCAACGCTGATCGACGCTGGCGTCGGCGAACCGCAACATCTCGACGACCTCGATCGAGCGCTCGGCGGGATGACGCTGGCGCAGGTGGTGGTCACCCACGCGCATTCGGATCACGCCGCTGGAGTCATGGCGATCGCCGGGCGGATGCCGTCCGTTCGATTCTTGAAAATGCCGTGGCCGGAACGTGACCACCGGTGGCCGGTCGAATGGAGCCCGCTGGCTGACGGCGCGACGCTCGAGATTGGCGACACCTCTGCGACCGCGGTGCACACGCCGGGGCATGCCCCTGATCACGTGTGCCTGTGGCACGCTGACACCCGGGCGCTGTTTTGCGGCGACCTTGTGATAGCAGGGACGACGGTGTGGATCCCGGCGAGGCTGGGCGGCGATCTGGCCGCCTATCTGGCATCGCTCGAGCGGGTCATCGCACTCAAGCCGGCGCAGATCCTCCCAGCCCACGGGCCGGTCATCACCGAACCCGCCGCGTTGTTACGCGGCTATGTCGACCACCGGTGCCAGCGCGAGCGCCAGGTGATCGACGCGCTTCGCCGGGGCGACTCCCATCCTGCGGCGATCGTCGCGCGCGTCTATCCGAAACTGGACGAAGCGCTTGTCGCGCGCGCCGAAGAGACAGTCATCGCTCATCTCGTGAAGCTCGAGCACGACGGCGTGGCGCGTCGCACCATCGATGCGTGGCATATCATTGACCCATGAATGAGGTTCTTGACTTCATCAACGTGAATCGCGATCGCTATGTCGACGAACTGAAGCAGTACCTGGCGATCCCGAGCATCAGTGCGTTGCCGGAGCACACCGCCGACGTGCGTCGTGCCGCCGAGTGGACGGCGGAGGCGCTGCGCGCCGCCGGCATGCAGAACGTCATGCTGATCGACACCCCCGGTCATCCGGTGGTGTACGGCGACTGGCTCGGCGCTCCAGGCAAGCCGACGATCCTGTATTACGGCCACTACGACGTTCAGCCTGTCGATCCCCTCGATCTCTGGACCACACCTCCCTTCGAGGCGACGATTCGCGACGGGGAAATCTACGCGCGCGGGTCGGCCGACGACAAGGGCCAGGTGTTCATGCACATCAAGGCGATCGAGGCGTACATGAAGAAGGCGGGCAGCCTGCCCGTCAATATCCGGTTCTTCATCGAGGGCGAAGAGGAAGTCGGCAGCGTGCACCTCGACGAATTCATTCGCGGCCACAAGAAGGATCTCGCGGCCGACGTGGTCGTCATTTCCGACTCGCCGATGTTCGACCGTGGCATTCCGTCGATCTGCTATGGGCTTCGCGGTCTGGTGTATTTCCAGCTCGACCTGCGTGGGTCGAAGAGCGATCTGCATTCCGGGTCGTTCGGCGGCGCTGTCGCCAACCCGGCATTCGTCCTGGCGCAGGTGCTGGCGCAGATGAAGGATCGCGGCGGCCGCGTCAAGATCCCGGGCTTCTATGACGACGTGCGGCCGCTGAGTGAGGCCGAGCGGGCCGAATGGAAGAAGCTCCCCTTCAACGACACGAAGTACCGGAAGGAGCTGGGCGCTCCGCGCCTGTTCGGGGAGAAGGGGTACTCAACCCTCGAGCGCGTCTGGGCGCGGCCTACCTTCGAGGTCAACGGCCTGCTCTCGGGGTTCACCGGCGAGGGCGCCAAGACGGTGCTTCCCGCCGTGTCGATGGCGAAGGTGAGCATGCGGCTAGTCCCTGATCAGAATCCCGACAAGATCGCCGACCTGTTCGAGGCCTACGTGAAGAAGGCCTGCCCGCCGACCGTGGAGCTCAAGATGACGCGGATGCACGGCGGCAAACCGTGGATGACCGAGTTCGACAACAAGTACGTGCGGGCGGCGGGGCGCGCCATCGAGCAGGGGTTCGGCCAGAAGCCGGTCTTCAACCGCGAGGGCGGATCCATTCCGGTGGTGTCGACCTTCCAGGAGGAACTGGGGCTTCCCAGCGTCCTGTTCGGGATCGGGCTGCCCGACGAGAACGCGCACGCGCCGAACGAGAAACTCGATCTCGGCAACTTTCACAACGGCATCATCGCGTCCGCGTACCTGTACCAGGAGATCGCAAACCTCGAGAACGGCTCTCACTGACCGCGGTGTGGACTCCGTAGCGTAGAATTCTCCAGCTCGGAGGAATCAATGAAGCAGCTCGTGAACCGCTGTGTGTTTGGCGTGTTCATTCTTCTCACGGCGGCGTCGCTCGCCTCGGCCCAGGCGACCGCGTCGCTGAACGGCCGCGTCACCGATGAAAGTGGCGGCGTCTTGCCTGGCGTCACCGTAACCGTGACTCAGACCGACACGGGGTTTGCCCGGTCAGTCGTCACCGGAGACTCCGGGGAGTGGCTGGCGCCGAACCTGCCGACCGGTCCGTACCGGCTCGAGGTCGCGCTGCAGGGGTTCAAGACCTACCTGCAGACCGGCATCGTTCTGCAGGTAGCCGCCAATCCGACCATCAACGTCGTCCTCGGCGTCGGCAATCTCGAGGAGACCGTCTCGGTCGAAGCCGCCGCACCGATCGTCGACGTGCGCAGCGCTGGCATCAGCGAAGTCGTGGAGCAGGAGCGCATCGTCGAGTTGCCGCTGCAGGGCCGGCAGGTCACCGACCTGATCATGCTGGCGGGCGCGGCAATCCAGACCGGACGGCCGAACAGCCGCAGCTTCCAGGGTGGCGTGAACATCTCAGTGGCCGGCGGTCTCGACTTCGGCGTCGCCTATCTGCTCGACGGTGCGATGCACAACGACGTGCAGAACGCCGGCGGCATGCCGCTGCCGTTCCCCGATGCGCTGCAGGAATTCCGCGTCGCGACCAGCGGTACCAGCGCACAGAACGGCATGCACTCGGGCGCGTCGGTGAACGCGGTCACCAAGTCGGGCACCAACCAGTTTCACGGCAACGCCTTCGAGTTCCTGCGCGATCATCGATTCAACGCCACCAGTCCCTTCGCCGCGATTGGCAAGGACGGCAAGCGCGCCGACGACGGGCTGAAGCGGAATCAGTACGGCGGCACGATCGGCGGTCCGATCATGCGGGACCGGCTGTTCTTCTTCGGCGCCTACCAGGGCACGCCGACGCGCGTCGCTCCCGCCGACAACATCGCCTACGTGCCGACCGCCGCCATGCTGGCCGGCGACTTCTCCGCTTTTGCCTCGCCGGCATGCAACAGCGGAAGGCCGATCGCCCTGAGAGCCCCGTTCGTGAACAACCAGGTGAATCCAGCGCTGTTCAGCAAGGCGGCGCTCACGCTCGCTAGCAAGCTGCCGACGACGACCGATCCGTGCGGCGAGACGCGGTTCAGCCTGCCGTCCGATCGCGACGAGGGGCAGGCCGTCGGCCGCGTCGACTACCAGCTGCGAACCGACAACACGATCTTCGGCCGTTACATGGCGACGTTTGACAAGCAGCCCGTGCCGCTGGCGAAGTCGGACAACATCCTGACGACCACGCTGCCCGGCGTGGACAACCTGGCGCAGTCGCTGACGCTCGGCGACACGCTGGTGCTCGGCACGAGCACCGTCAACTCGCTGCGGTTTGCGTTCAACCGATCGACGGTGAACCGCTTCAACAACGACTTCTTCGGTCCGCCCGAGCTCGGCATCAACGCTTACAATTATTCGCCGACCAAGGAGATGATCCTGTCGGTGACCGGAGGGTTCAGCATCTCTGCCGCGACGGCCACCCGCGGCATCGCCACCAACAATTCCTACCAGGTCAGTGACGACCTGACGATCGTTCGTGGACGCCACCAGCTCGGCGTCGGCGCGAACCTCGCGTACTGGACCTCGCTGCAGAAGACCTGGGCGCGTGGCGGCGGCACCTGGGACTTCAACGGCCAGACGACCGGCCTGGGCCTCGGTGACTTCCTCCTCGGACGCGTCGCGCTCTTCGAACAGGGCGATGCCGGTGGTGTCGATCTGAGCCAGTGGTATACGGGTGCCTACGCGCAGGACACCTGGCGCGCGACCGATCGCGTGACGATCAACGCGGGACTTCGCTGGGAGCCGTTCTACGGCCAGCAGATCAGCTACGGCGCGATCGCGAATTTCAACCACGATAACTTCCTGAACGGCGTCAAGAGCTCCGTGTACAGGAACGCGCCCGCCGGCTTCCTATATCCGGGCGACCAGGGATTCCCGCCAGGACAGTCCGGGTTCAACGCGCAGTGGTGGAACGTGGCGCCGCGCCTCGGCGTTGCGTGGGACGTGAACGGCAACGGCCGAACGTCGGTGAGGTCCTCGTACGGACTCAACTACGACATGCCGGTTGGCGAAACCTGGTTCCGCCTCGCCGCCGGTCCTCCTTACGGCAACCGCACCCGCCTCTCCGACGTCGGGTTCGACGATCCGTACGCGACCTACCCGGGCGGAAACCCGCACCCGATCACGATCGGCGCCAACACGGTATATCCGTCGTTCGGCGCATTCGGCGCGATCGATCCGGATATCAACTCGCCGCGCACGCAGTCGTGGAACGTCACCCTCGAGCGGCAAGTGGGCACGGACTGGGGCGTGTCGGCCAGCTACCTGGGGAGCTATTCGGACCGGCTCTGGGGCATCGTCACGCAGAATCCCGGGATGTACCTCGGCGCCGGGCCGTGCGTGATCAATGGCGTCTCGTATCCGGTGTGCACCGTCAACGGCAACCTGAACCAGCGGCGGAAGCTGTTCCTCGAGAATCCACGCGAAGGGCAGTACATCGCCAATCTCGATGCGCTCTTCGACGTCGGGTCGCAGAGCTACCGCGGCCTGAAGCTGTCGTTCCAGCGCCGCTCGGTCAGCGGCGTGAGCCTGAACGGCAACTACACCTTGTCGCGCTGCTTCGGCCTGGATTGGGCGAACACCGGCGGCACGGCCGGCGGCTACGAGAACCCCGACGATCCCGGTGCCGATCGCGGCCACTGCGATGCCGACCGCACACACATCGCCAACTTCACCGCCGGTGTGCAGACGCCGGAATTCGACAGCGCGGCACTGCGCGCGGTGGCGTCGCACTGGCGGTTCTCCGGCATCGTCAACGCCCGCTCTGGCAGCTGGCTGACCGTTGCCACGGGCGTGAGCTCGTTCAACGGCGTCGGCGGCACCGCCGGTCTCCGCGTCAAGCAGGTGTCAGACGACGTCTACGGCGCAAAGACGCTGACGAACTACCTCAACCGAGCGGCGTTTGCGCTGCCGGATGCCGGCACCTTCGGCAACCACGAGCGCAACAGTATCCGCGGGCCGGGGTTCTGGAAGATCGACCTGGCGATTTCCCGGTTGTTCGCTTTCGGGGCGTCGCAGAATGTCGAGGTGCGCCTCGAGACGTTCAACCTGCTGAACAACTTCAACTGGGGCAACCCGAACACGAACTTCAGCTCGGGGAACTTCGGACGGATCACCACGAGCGCGGGCGATCCCAGGATCATGCAGTTCGGCGTGAAGTACGCGTTCTAGCTCTAGAGAGCGTTTTTCGATGGTACGTAGTGGTGGGTTCAAGGCGTCGACGCAACGCAGGTCGCCAGTCTATCAGCCGGGGTGTCATAGCCGAGCGTCTTGCGCGGGCGCGTGTTCAGACGGCGCGCGACGGCATTGAGCTGGGCCTGTGTATAGGTCGAGAGGTCGGTGCCGTCCGGAAAGTACTGGCGTAGAAGTCCATTCGTGTTCTCGTTTGAGCCGCGTTGCCACGGGCTTTGCGGATCGCAGAAATACACTCGGACGTCCGTGGCCACGGAAAAGCGCGTATGCGCCGCCAGTTCCATCCCACGATCCCACGTGAGTGACGCCATCAAGCCGGTAGGGAGGGCACGTACTCGGCGCGTCAATGCCTGCACGACGCTCTGGGTGTCTTTCCCAGGCAAACGCACCAGCATCACGAACCGCGAGCGCCGCTCGACGAGGGTGGCGATATACGAATTGCGCTTCCCTGCCAGGAGGTCGCCCTCCCAATGTCCCGGCACCGCCCGATCCTCGACGCTCGGCGGACGCTCGCGGATCGAGATCGCATCCACAATTTGCCCACGCGGCTGGGTGGTCGCGCGGGCGGCCTTAGGGCGACGCATCGTCTTGCGCCGACGGAGGTGTCGCAAAAACTCTTGCTTCAGGACGCCTCGGCTCTGCACGAAGAGGCTCCGGTAGATCGTCTCGTGCGACACCTGCATGTCCTGGTCTTGAGGATACGTCCGCGTGAGCCAGCCCGCGATCTGTTGCGGCGACCAATCCGCGGCGAGCTTCTCGGCCACGCGGGCGCACAAGAGGGGACGCTGGGCCAGTCGACAGCGCTGAGGCCGGAGCGCCCGCTTCCACGTGGCGGCCTCCGCCACCGCGGCGCGATAGCCCTGGCGCCCGCCATGCCGGCCCACTTCTCGACTCACGGTCGACGTCGGGCGACCAAGCTGCACACCCAGCTGGCGGAAGGAAACACCGGTCGCCACCCCGCGTGAGATCTCCTCACGCTCACCGACCGTCAAGGCTCGAGACGAGCGCCACCGAGGTGGCGGCGGG
This sequence comes from uncultured Acidobacteriota bacterium, assembly GCA_963750995.1. Lineage (GTDB taxonomy): Bacteria > Acidobacteriota > Vicinamibacteria > Vicinamibacterales > UBA2999 > CAVVST01. Next base: position 802,130 of record CAVVST010000004.1, read on the forward strand.
ATGCCGCCGCGAGCCCGCACCACGTGAAAGACCGCCGCCGGAACCCGATTGATGGCCCGGCCGATCTCACTCAGCGATTCTCCGCGGGTCCATCGATCCCAAATCGCTGCCTTGTTGCGTGCGCTCATCCGCGATCGTTGCACGCGCTGCATGATCCCTCCGATCATCCATCGCGTTGCGTCGACGCCTTGAACCCACCGCGTCCGGCTTTAGCCGGGACTGACGAGTCCGCCTGCCCTTCGACTTCGCTCAGGGCACCCCGAGCAACGTCGAGGGGTGAAGGCGGACACTACGTACTTGTGAAACGCGTTCTCGAGTGACGCGGTTTTTCAGCCGGATCGGGACTGCAGCACCGGTCTCGTGAGGTGGTGAACCAGGCGCACGACGTCAGCCGGCTCGAACGGCTTGGCGACATGCGCCCGGTAGCCCGCCGCAAGCGCCGCGTCGCGATCGGTTGCCGACGCATACGCCGTCAGCGCGATCGCGGGAATATCGCCGCCGCTGCGCGCCGGCCTGGCGCGAACCCGGCGCAGCAACGAGAAACCGTCCTCGGTCGGCATGCCGATATCGCTCACGATAACGTGCGGGATTTGCCGATCGATTTCCCGGATCGCATCCGCAACCGAACCGGCGGTCCTGGCGGTCGCGCCGTAACTCTCGAACACCGTCTTCAGCAGCTCGCGCGAGTCTTCCTCGTCATCCACCACCAGCACGTCGACGCCCGACAGCATGTGCGAGCGGGCGGCACGTCCGAATGATTCTGGAAGATCGTCAAGCTCCCTTCCGGGCGGCGCGTCGGCTGGAAGGACCGACGGCAGGCGCACCTCGAATGTCGCGCCGGTGCCGGGGCCGGCGCTCGTGGCCGACACCGTGCCACCGTGCAGCTCCACGAGCTGGCGGACGATCGCGAGCCCGAGGCCCAGCCCGCCCTGCTCACGCGTCGGCGACGAGTCGAGCTGCCTGAAGGGCTGAAACATCTGCGAAAGCATCGCCGGGTCTATGCCGAGGCCGTTATCGGTGACCGTGAGGGCGTATCCGTTCTCGCGCGACAACTGCACCTTGATCCGTCCGCCGGACGGCGTGAACTTGACGGCGTTCGACAGCAGGTTCCACACCACCTGCTGCAGGCGGTCCGGGTCGCCGTGAGTCAACGACGGTCGGACGTCGATAGTCGTCGTGATCGTGATGTTCTTCGCGGCGGCGGCCGGCTGGACGATCTCGACCGCGGCGTGCACGATGCCTGCCAGGTCGGTTCGTCGCGTCTGCAGGTGCAACTTGCCGGTGACGATGCGCGACACCTCGAGGAGGTCTTCAATCAGGCGTGCCTGGAGCGCTGCATTCCGTTCGATGCTTTCGAGCGCGCGTGCCCGGGTGTTCGGCGGCAGATCGGTGGAACGGAGAATCCGGATCCAGCCCAGAATCGCGTTGAGCGGGGTCCGCAGCTCGTGCGAGAGCGTGGCCAGGAATTCGTCCTTCAGCCGGTTCGCCCGCGACAGTTCGGCATTCCGCTCCTGCACGCGGTCGAGCATGTCGTTGAAGGCGCGGACTACCGTACCCACCTCGTCGTTGGAGGTCACCTCGCCGCGCAGTGAGTAGTTCTTGGTGTCTGACACGATCCTGGCGGTCTTTGCCAGGGCCAGCAGCGGATCGGCGATTGTCCGCTGCATGCGATGCCCGACCAGCGCCGCCAGCAGGATCGCGACGACGAGCAGCCCGCTGACGATCGCTCCGAGCACGGTCAGACGCGCGCTGACGTCAGCCAGGTCGCGGTGGATCAGCACCGAGCCAATGCGGCGGTTGGCAAAGTTGATCGGCGCAATGATCTGCGCCTCGCGCCATCCAATCTCCAGCATCTCGCCCGCGGCCGCCGCGCATGCGCCGCCGCCGTCGCGGAAGTACGTCGCGAACAGCGACCCGTCCGACCTGAACATGCACGCGTACTGGACGTTGGGGTGAATCTCGAGCACCGCCAGCGTTTCGCTCGCTGATTTGGGGTCTTCGAAGGTGATGGACGCCGTGCTGTTCTCGCCGATCGTCCGCGCCTGCGCCGTGAGGTCGCGGGCGATCTCGCGGCGGTACTGGACCACGTCCCACGAGAGGACGCCCACCGCCGCGAACACGAGCGCGATGACGCTCGAGGCCAGCGTCATCAGCGCCAGCTTGCGCCGGATCGGGAGGTCTCTGAGCCAGAGGCGCGTCATTCGTCGCCCTGTACGTCGCTGCCGCGCCCCAGCTGGAGGAGCCGCGAACTGATCCTGAGCCGGGCGCGTTCGGCGGCTGCCTGGTTGATCGCGAACCGCACCCGGCCGCCTTCGGTCACGAAGTTGATCGCGCCGCCCTGCGCCAGAAAATCAGGAGACTCGCCAACCGTCAAGACAGGTGACGCGCCGACTGCCCGCAGGTATGCCGCGGCTGCGACCCCGCGTGGCACGAATAGTACCTGGCACGAGGCGACGGTGTCGGCGCCGACGACGCGGGCCATGAGCGGGAGCCCGGCCGCTGTTTCGCCCACGAAGGTCGACGACAGGGCAGGACCGAATGGGTTCCGTCCCGCCGCGCAGATGTTGAATGCTGCGATGTTCTGAACGGCGGCGTCGGGCCACTCGACGAACTTCGTGAAGTTGAAGAGATACGCGGCTTTGACGCGGGTACTCGAGCCCGGCGTCCTGCGCGGACGCCGACGCCGTGCATCCGCACAGCACCAGGGCAGACAGGAGACGTCGCATCAGTACCTGAACGCCGCCTGGACGCGGACACTGCGCTCGAACTCGACCCGTCGCGGCGCCAGCGCGCCAAACTCTGGGTGGTGGTCGTGCAGCAGATCCTGCGCCGCGACCGAGACTTCGAAATGCGGTGTCGCGCGCCAGCCGAGCCGGCCGTTGAGCTCGGTGTAGCGTGGCACCCGCGGGTTCGGCAGCTCGCCGATGCGCCGGAGAAACAGGCTGAGTTCCATTCGGCGCGGCAGGTCCATGTCGGTCCGCAGTCCGAACATGTGAGAGGGATCGTTCGCTTCCGTCACGCCGCCGCGCGATATCGCGGCTGCGGATGTCCTTTGTGATCGAGACGTCGAAAAAGGTATAGCTGGCCCGCAGGCGCCACACGGGCAGCGGCTGCAGGCTCCCCGACAACTCGACGCCCTGGGAGCGGCCGTTGAGCGTGTTGCCCACTACGATCGGTGGCCCGGTCACGGGCAGCTCCTGGCTGCGCAGGTCGTTGTAGCTGTGGCTGAAGAGGGTGGCGTCGATGGCGGCGGTCGCCAGCGGCTGGACGCGATAGCCGAATTCGGCAGCGAGCAACTGCTCGCCTTCGTAGGCCTCGCCTCCGCCGATCGCCACGACGGCGCCGTCCGGCGCCAACGCCCTGACATCGACATCCAGGCGCGTCGGACGACGCACGGCCCGCGACAGCGCGCCCCAGATCATCTGTCTCGGCGCCACGTCGAAGCGGGCGCGGACGTTCGGTTGCCACTCGGTGCCGGAGAAGGCGTTCCGCTCCATCTTCAGGCCGACCGTGAGATCGAGGCGGTCTGGACGGATGACGATCTCATCCTGGGCGAACAGGCTGACGACCGAGTACGCCCGGTCGGCGGGCACGAACGACACGGAACCGCCGTCGGTTTCGTCGGCGTTGAGGCGATAGCCGGCCCCCACGATCATCCGGTGCAGTTCGCGCCAGGTGAATCCGTGCTGCAGATCGAGATCCACGGTATCGATCGCGTGAGTGAGCTGCAGCGGGACGTCGCGGAATTCGCGGCGGTAATAGCTGCGAAACGCCACATTCGAATTGGGGCTCAATACCCGAGACCAGCCGCCCTGCAGCGCTACCTCGCCGAACTTGCCGGTCGGGCGATCCGCCATGTCGTCCTCGCTCCTGAAGACGTCGCCCTTGATCAGCCATTCACCTCCGCCACCCGGCCGGTCGATGCGAAAGCCGACCTGGCCGCGCCGCCGGCCGTCATCCGAGGACACGCCGTTGTCGAAGGCCTGCGGACTCCGCCTCGCGAACTTGCCGTACACGCGATACGTCGCCCCCGCGGCGGCGCCGCCATAGCGGAAATCCGCGAGCGCAGGATCCTCGTTGCCAGTGCCGAACGACAGCACCGTCCCCTGGGTGTCGCGCGAGTGACGCGTGACGATGTTGATCACGCCGTTGACAGCGTTCGCCCCCCACAGCGTGGCGCCAGGTCCGCGAATCACCTCGATGCGGTCGATATCCTCGAGCGTGTAATCGAGCGTGTTCCAGAAGACGCCGCTGAACAGTGGGCTGTACTCGATGCGGCCGTCGACCATGACCAGGAGTTTGTTGGCAGACGTCGAGTTGAAGCCTCGCGCCGACACCGCCCACGTGCCGTTGTTGAACCGCGCGACATGGACGCCCTCGGCCAGCGCAACGGCGTCGGCGATCGTCGTGACGCCGGATCGGCGGATGTCGTCGTTGGTGACAACGGTGATGGCCGCGGCAATCCGCCCGACGGGTTCGGGTTCACGGGTGGCCAGCGTGACGTCGATTTCCATCAGTTGCTCGATGGACATCGTCTTGAGGTCCTGCGGATCGGCCTGGCCGCCGGTCGCGGCGGCGAGCGCCGGCTGATACAGGTAGAGCGCGATCGCGCCAATCGCCATCGTCTGCAACGATCGGTCTATTCCCACGGTTCTCAGTGTAACTGGACGCTCGCGGGAGGATCTGGGGATGGAAGAAATAGCGCGGCGCGCGCGGGACTCAATTCAGGCTGGCGACTCTGCGGCGCAGAGTCTTGACGTGCTCCCAGATCTGAAGGTGTTCGGCCCGGGTTTCTTTGTCCGTCTCCCCCATGCTCGCAAGCTTGAGGTAGGTCTGCAAGTCGCGCAGCGCGCTCGTGACGTCGTTTAAATGGTAGGCAAGCAACCCGCGGTCGCGCAGCTCGCTCAACGCCGAGGGCGTGACCGCCAGTAGCAACTCGGTGACGTCACGCGCCTGCGGAAAGGACCGCATGTGGACGTAGATACGCTTGAGGTTGAGCAGCATCCGCACGACGATCTGCGGCCGCGTCGCCGGCGCCAGCAGCGCCTTGCTGAACGCGACTTCCGAACCGACGTGCTTCTGGAGGAGCAGGCGGCAGTCGTGCTCCGACAGCATCGCGCCGGCGTGGAAGGGATCGATGATCAGGCCTGACGCCCGCGACTCCGGCTCGGGGAGCCGCACGAGAAAATGCCCGGGGAAGTTGACGCCGTCAACCTGCAGTCCGGCGCGCAGCCCGACTTCCATGTAGACCACGGAGAGCGTGATTGGAATGCCGGTCCGCCGATCCAGCACTTCGTTCAGGCAGCTGTTCCGCGGATCCTCGTAGTGATCACGATTGCCGACGAACCGCTGATCATCGAACAGATATGCATTGAAGGCGGCGATGCACGAGAGCGGAGACGTATTGCCGGTTTCCTCGATGTGGTGGCAGATGCGACGCCGGGCCGCTTCGCCCATGGCGTCGAGCCTGGCCAGGTAGGCCTGGGCGTCGAGCCTGGGGTACTCGATCTGCGCGATGACGAGCGCCGCCTGCGCCAGGCCGGTGCCCGGGCCGTTGGCGGCTGTCACGAGGGCGTCGACCAGGTCTTTACGCATGGTGATTCGCGCACAATTCGTTGAGCGCGGCCAGCGTCAGCGCGTTCAGGCCCTCAACGACCAGCTCGGCGCCCGCGAGCTCGGCCGCCGGATAGCTATTTGTCACTCCTACACATCGTAAACCCGCCCCGCGTGCCGACTCGAGTCCCCATCTCGAATCCTCGATCGCGACTGAGCGGTGCGGATTCAGGTCCTGGCCGCTGACCTGGCGCAGCCGCGCGAAGGCCAGCAGGTAGGGGGCGGGTGAGGGTTTGCTCTGCGGGGTGTCGCCCGACGAGATGATCGCGCTGAACAACGACCGGATCCCGGCCGCTTCGATGATTTCTTCGATCTCGTGTTTGAGCGCACCTGAGGCGATGGCGATCGGCACCGCCTCGGCAGCAGCGCGGATGAACTCGATGGCGCCGGGGAAGATCACGTGGTCGCCGTGAAGCAACTCCTTCAGCCGGATGCCTTTGCGTGCGACCAGCGCTGTAATCTCCCGATCGGTCATCGCCATGCCGCGGTCCGCGGCCAGCGTTTGCACCAGCCCGACGTCGTCGTAGCCGAGGTAGCGGGAGTAGTAGTCCAGGCCGGTCAGTTCGATCTGGTCTTCGGCCAGCGTCTGCTGGAACGCGCGCAGGTGCAGGGGCTCGCTGTCGGCAATCACCCCGTCGAAGTCGAAGACGATAGCCTGCAGCGCCCCGCTCATGCGGGCGGCGCCTTCTCGCCGGCGCGCACTTCTGTCGTCAACCGGTTGCTGGACGGAGGAAACGGACATTCGAACGTCGGGCTGTACGCGCAGTAGGGGTTGTACGCGCGATTGAAGTCGATGGTGTAGTAGCCGGTCGTGGTCGGATCGATGTCCAGGTATCGGCCGGCGGCATAGGTCTCTTTCCCGGTCGTCTGGTCGGCAAACGGGACGAACAGGTTGGTGATCTGCTCGGTGCCGTCGGGGACGAACGCACCAAGGCTGCGTGTTTCTCCCCGCAGTGTGAACTCGAGCGTCCCGACCAGCTGCATCCGGCGCGGTTCGCCGCTCGACGTCAGCATGTCGAATACGGGGCGGTCCTCGGAGAGGCGGAGCACGGCCGGTACGGCGAAGTTGGGGTCGATGGGATAGTAGGCAAGCGGCAGGATCGCGTCGCGTTTGTCGGCCGGGACCGGCGAATCGGGAGCTTCGCGAAATGCCTGGTCCTTCACCGCGCGTGCCGCCGACAGCTGCTCGATGTACTGGGAATCGTCTGGCGCGGAAGGTCCAGAGTTGCAGGCCGCCAGCGCCGGGAGCGCGAGCGCAACGAGAGCAGATCTACACTGGCGGATCACACTTCAAGAATATACCGGCCCCGCTCGACCGTCGCGTCTGCGAGGCGGCGGCGCAGAGCCACCGTGTTGACCGGTGTGACCTTGAGGATGCGGCGAAGCGCCGCGAGCAGCGTGCGCAGCGTGTCGCCTTCGGCCATCGCCGCCAGGGCGTTGCGCGCGGCTGACTCAACCCGCTGAGCGGCGTCGTTGATGAACGTGCGCGCGGCGGCTTCGTGGAGATCGGCATGGTGCAGCGCGGCGCTGCTCGCGGCGCTGGCGCGAAGCACGGCGCTTTCGGCCGCGAAGGTGTCGATCATGATGTCGGCGGCATAGCTGAGGACTTCCTGCTCGTCGTTCAGCTTCGGTCCGTAAGTCTGCATTGCGGTGCCCAGCACCATCAGCGCAACCTTCTTGAAGGACCTCACGAGACGGAGTTCCTCACCGAGGCGGGTGTCGTCGGCGAAGCTGGTGCCCGGAACCGAAGGCGACATCACTTCGTCCTGGAGTTTCTTCGCGGCGGCGATGAGCGGCAGCTCGCCTTTTAGGGCGCGCCGGATCAGCATGCCTGGAATCAGCATGCGATTGATCTCGTTGGTGCCTTCGAAGATCCGGTTGACGCGCGCGTCCCGGTAATAGCGTTCCGCCGGGTAGTCCTTGACGAAGCCGTTGCCGCCGTGAATCTGGACATTCTCGTCCAGCACGTAGTCCAGTGTTTCCGTTCCGCCCACTTTTGCGATCGACGCCTCGACGGCGTATCCTCGAACGCCTTCGCTACCGACGCGCCGTCGTGATCGGCAAGCGCGCTATCGATCAAACCCGCTGTCCGGTAGACCAGGCTCTCCATCGCGTAGGTGCGCGCCGTCATCTCTCCGAGCTTGTGCTTGATGGCGCCGAACTCGGAGATCGGCTGGCCGAACTGCTTGCGCAGCACGGCGTAGCGCGCGGCGTCGCCGATCGCGGTCCGGCATCCGCCAACCCCCATGCCCCCAAGCTTGAACCGGCCGAAATTGAGCGTGTTCAGCGCCACCTTGTGGCCCTTCCCGATTTCGCCGAGCACATTGCCGGCCGGAACCACGGCATCCTGCAACACGATAGACGTCGTCGACGATCCGTGCAGCCCCATCTTGTGCTCTTCCTTGCCCGAGCTCACGCCTGGAAACGCTCTCTCGACAATGAACGCCGTGAAATGCTCACCGTCGACCTTGGCGAAGACGATGATGACGTCGGCGAAGCCGCCGTTGGTGATCCACATTTTTTCGCCATTGAGCGTCCACGATCCGTCTGACGCTTTTGTGGCGCGCGTCCGCGCCGCCAGGGCGTCCGATCCAGAGCCGGACTCGCTGAGCGCGTAGGCGCCAACCAGTTCGCCGCTCACCAGCTTCGGCAGGTAGCGGCGCTTCTGTTCGTCGGTTCCGAACAGGACGATGGGAAGGATGCAGAGGTTGGCCTGTCCGCCGTAACTGGTTCCGAACGACGCGGACCGGGCGATCCGCTCGGCGACGATGAGCGACGACACCTTGTCGAGATCCAGTCCGCCGTACTGTTCGGGCACGTTGACACCGAGCAGCCCCAGCTCGCCGCAGCGTCGGAGCAGTGCGCGCGCCAGCTCCCAATCCTTGGTCTCGAGCTGATCCAACTTCGGCAGGACCTCGGTGTCGATGAACTCGTCGGTCGTCTGCGCCATCAGCCGGTGCTCGTCCGACATCTTCTCGGGCGTGAAGATCTCGGACGCCGCCGCATCTTCCATCAGCCACGAGCCGCCTTGCCGAAGCCGGGCCGCCGTCGCGCTTACCGTCTCCATTGGCCTGCTCCTACATCCGCTCGAAGATGCCTGCCGCTCCCATACCGCCGCCGACGCACATTGTCACCATCCCGTACCTGACCTGGCGCCGGTGCATCTCGTGAATGATGCTAGCCGTCAGCTTCGCGCCGGTACAGCCGAGCGGATGGCCGAGCGCAATCGCCCCGCCATTGACGTTGAGGCGATCGGGATCGATCGGCATCTCGCGCAGGCATGCCAGTACCTGCGCGGCGAACGCCTCGTTCAGTTCGACGAGGCCGATGTCGTCGAGCGACAGTCCTGCCAGCTTCAGCGCCTTGCGCATGGCGGGAACGGGGCCGATGCCGAACCGCTCCGGTTCAACGCCGGCCGTCGCATAGGTGACGAAGCGCGCCAGCGGTTTCAGGCCGCGCTCCCTGGCCAGTTCCGCGGACGTGACGAGCACCGCCGCGGCGCCGTCGCTCATCTGCGAGGAGTTCCCGGCGGTCACACTGCCGGCAGTGTGGAAGGCCGGTCGGAGCTTTGCCAGTGCCTCGGCCGACGTGTCGCGGCGCGGACCCTCATCCTGGGTGAAAGTGACATCCCGCGTGTCGTGCTTGCCCGATCCATTTACAGGCGTGGTCACGCTGAACGTCAACGGGGTGATTTCGTCGCGAAACCTGCCGGCTTCAATGGCGGCAATCGCGAGCTGGTGGCTTCGCAGCGCAAATGCGTCCTGTTCCTCGCGGCTGACGTGGCTTTCGCGCGCATGATTCTCCGCGACCAGCCCGGTGCTGAGATAGACGTCGGGATAGTGGTCCACCAGCGACGGGTTCGGAGACAGCTTATTTCCGCCCATCGGCACTAGGCTCATCGACTCGGTGCCGCCGGCGATGGCGCTCTGGCCGAAGCCGCACATGATGCGCTCGGCGGCGTAGGCGATCGACTGCAGTCCAGAGGAGCAGAAGCGGTTCACGGTCACTGCCGAAGCGGCCACCGGCACGCCGGCACGCAGGCTGGCGATGCGCGCGACGTTCATCCCCTGCTCCGCCTCGGGCATCGCGCATCCCAGGATGACGTCGTCGATCTCACCGGGATCGAGGCCCGGGGCACGGCGCAACACCGCTTCGATCACGGTGGCCGCCATCTCGTCGGGACGGACGGTCCGGAGCGAGCCGTTCGGCGCCTTGCCGACCGCGGTCCGAGCCGCGGCCACGATTACTGCGTCCTGCATCATCTCTTTCATGTTGTCGTCTTACAGGTGAAATCCTCGAGCAAGTCGGCCAGCGCGTCGCCCGCTTCGCTCGCCTGGCCGTCGAACAGGTGATTGGCGCGGTCGATGATCACAAGCTCCCTGGGCTCCGGGAGTTGTGCGTAGAAGTGGCGAACCAGCTTGAGCGAGATCAACTCGTCCCGCTCGCCATGGATGATGAACTTGGGCTTGGACGACAGCTTGACCGACGCGAACTCGTACTTGTCCACCGGCGGCGCGATCGCGATCAGCGCACACACGCGCGGGTCGTCGGCGCCGACCGTCGTCGCGATGTACGAGCCGAAGGAAAAGCCGGCGGCCCATGTCTCGAGCCCGGGATAGGCCGCCGCAATGTACTCGAGGGCCGCCTTGTAGTCGTCCAGTTCGCCGCGGCCGTTGTCCCACGTGCCGGCACTCATGCCCACGCCGCGGAAGTTGAAGCGCAGTACAACGCAGCCGATCCGCGTCAGCGCCTTTGCCGACTGGAAGACCACCTTCGTGTGCATCGTGCCGCCGTGGGTCGGAAGCGGGTGAGCGAAGACGACGGCGGCGCGCGGCTCGCCTGCAGGTGTGTCGAGCAGCGCCTCGAGCGGACCAACCGGGCCCGGAATCTGTCGAAGCGCCTCAGCCAACTTTGTAATGGGGTCGGGAGTCATTTTTAGAGGACATCGCGGCACGCTCGGCGAACGGCACCACGATATTCGCGAATGCTGCCGGGCGAGTAATCAATCCGAGATGCCCGGTGTGAGCCAGAGTCGCAAGACTCGCCTTCGGCCAGACGCGCAGGTACTCGTGCGTTGCCGCGACCGGGACGACGTTGTCGAGGACAGGCTCGCCGGTGACGATGAGCGTCGGCAGCTGAACGCTGGCGGCTGGCAGCTGCGCCAACTCTTGACGGATGTCGGCCTGTTCGAGAAGCCGCACCCGTCGCGCCATCCGGGACGGCGAAAACATGTGCGTCAGCACACGCACTCCATGGCGGCACGCGGCCGATACTCCACTCCCGACGCCGTCGTTGGCTGCGGCAATCTCGCGATACATTCGCAGCGACGCCATCATGAACACCGGCGTCAGCAGCCTCGGCGCGCGAAGGTAGAAGCTGACGCGCGCGTTGGGCCGCCAGCCAGCCGGCAACGCTGAAACGAGCACCAGCGACGAGATGCGTTCCGGGTAGCGCGCGGCAAACGCCGCCGCGACCAGGCCGCCGTACGACACGCCGCAGACAGCGGCGTTGCGGATTCCGACGGCATCGAGCGCGTCGCGCACCTGGTCCACGTAACTGTCGAACCCGCACGCCTCGTCAAAACGTCCGCCGCACGACGGCTCGTCGGCGAGCGAGAACGTGACGACGCGGCAGCGCTGCGCAAGCGCATCGATCGCAGGCTTCATCCACTCCCACCGTCCCTGGACGCCGGGAATCACGACGATCGGCGTGCCGCCTCCGCGGTCGATGATCTTCATCGTCAACTACCAACCACTAACTACCAAACTAGTTTCTGAGCGCCTTCCCTGTTTTCAACATGTGCTGAATGCGTTCGAGTGTCTTCCTCTCGCCGAGCAGGCTGAGAAACGCTTCACGCTCGAGGTCCAGCAACTCCTGCTCGCTGACCGTCGAGGGATGCGGCAGGCTGCCGCCGGCCATTACCGTCGCCAGCTTGCGGCCAATCACCGCGTCGTGATCGCTGATCCGTCCGGCCCTCCAGGCCAGGTGGATCCCGAGCTTGAGCGGCGCCAGCACGGCGTCGCCGCCGACGCGAATCGCCGTCCGTGGAACCGGAGGGTGATACCCCTCAGCCACCCGCTGCAGGGCCCGTGCCTTCGCGTCCGACAGCAATCGCTCGCGATTCATCGTAAAAGCATCGTTCGCGCGCAGATAGCCCAACCGTTCAGCGTCCGCTGCGCTGGACGACACCTTTGCAAACGCCACCGTCTCGAACGCGCGCTGCACCGTCGGCAGGAAGTCAGAGGTGCCAGGCGCCATATCGTCGGCGGCGCGGGCGGTCATTTCCTTTGTGCCGCCGGCCGCAGGAATCAGTCCGACGCCGACCTCGACGAGTCCGATATACGATTCCGCCGCGGCCTGCACGCGGTCGCCATGCAGGACGATCTCGCAGCCGCCGCCAAGCGCCAGCCCGGCCGGGGCGACGACGACCGGCACCTCGGCATAGCGCAGCGCCAGCATCGTCTGCTGGAAGGCGCGAATCATCCCCTCGATCTCGTCCCAGTTTTCCTCCTGCGCCTCGAGCAGGACCAGCATCAGGTTGGCGCCGGCCGAGAAATTCGGCGCGTCGTTGCCGACGACGAGCGCCGCGAAGTTGCGGGCCTCGCGAACACCGGCCTGCAGCATCTGGATGGTGTCGCCGCCGATGGCGTTCATCTTGGAGTGGAACTCTACGCACAACACCCCGTCGCCGAGATCGACGAGGCTCGCCCCGGCGTTCTGTTTCACGATACCGGACCGCTCTTTCGCGGTGCGGAGGATCTGGAGATCGGCGGCGGCCGGTGGAACGTCTCCGGTACGCCGTGGTCTTTCAAGTACCTGGAGGCTGGCCGCCGCCTGTCCAACAAGCGCCGGATCGACCTGACGCACAGCCTCCACGACGTTGTCGGCGCCGATCGCGTCAATCAGCTCGAACGGCCCCAGCTCCCAGCCGAACCCCCATCGCATCACGCGGTCCACGTCGTCGGCCGAGTAGGCGATCGAGGGCGTGACGCTGGCTGCGTAGACGAGGGTGGGCGCGAGCGTGTCGCGAAGAAGGCTGCCGGCCTTGTCTTTCGCCGCGAACAGCGCGCGCACGCGCTCGCGGACGTCCGTCAGAGACGCGGTGGCGTCGAGCGACGCGATCCGCGGGGCGCGCTTCGGCCCGTATTCGAGCGTCGCCGGATCAATCGTCAGGATTTCCGATTCGCCGTTCGGTTGCTTGACGCGCTTGTAGAATCCCTTTCCTGCCTTCTCACCCGTCATCCCCCGTTCAAGCATCGCGAGAAAGAACGGTGGCAGCATCCACACGTCACCCTGCCCGCCGCCCATGCGTTCCCGAAGGTTGTTGACCACATGGCCGAGGATGTCGAGGCCGGCAAGATCGAGTGTTCGGAACGTGGCGCTCTTCGGCCGGCCGAGCGGCGGTCCCGTGATCGCGTCCACCTCATCGATCGAGTACTCGCCGGACGCGACCTTTGCGAGGATCCGCATCATCGCGTAGAGACCGATGTGATTACCGATGAAGTTCGGCGAGTCCTTCGCGAGGACTACGCCCTTGCCCAGCCGATGGTCCGCGAAGTGGCTGACGGCCTGGACCACCTCGGGCCGTGTCTCCGCGGTAGGAATGATTTCCAGGAGTCGCAGGTAGCGTGGCGGGTTGAAGAAATGGGTGCCGAGCCAGTGCTGACGGAAGTCGCCGCTGCGACCTTCGGCAAGGGCGGCGATCGGAATGCCGGAGGTGTTGGAGGTAACGATCGAACCTGGCCGCCGCGCGGTGTCAACTCTCTCGAGGAGCGCCCGCTTAATGTCGAGCTGTTCGATGACGGCTTCAAGCACCCAGTCAGCGTCGTGGATGCGTGCCAGCCCCTCGTCGAAACCGCCGGTGGTGACGAGTTTCCAAGTGTTGAGAGTGAAAAACGGATCCGGCTTCAGGGCGCGGGCGCGTTCGAGCCCGTGTTTCGCCGCGGCCGCCGTGACGTCGAGCAGCAGCGCCGGCACGCCCGCGTTGGCAAAGTGCGCCGCGATCTGGGCGCCCATCGTGCCGGCACCCAGAACCGCAACCGAGCGAATGTGCATACTCGAGGGTCTGCGTCTACAGCTGGACCCCCCGGACCGGGCCGGTCTCGCGGTCAGGCCGCCGCGGGAGCGGTTGTGGGCGCGGCCTGGGCGGCGCCGAGCCCGCCGGCATTTTCGTGAGCGTCTCGGTGTACACCGCGCCCTCGATTCCGCCCATCGTCCACTCGCCGATCAGGCGCTCGCCTTCCACCTTGTAGACAACGACGGCCGGCGCGCCGCCGAAGTAGCTGGCCGCAAACACGCCGCCGCTGTAGATCCCCACGCCGGTTACCGTGCCCCCGTCCATGATCCACTCAACTCGGAACGTGCCGTCGCGTTTCGTAATCTCGACGACAGCCTCGTATGCGCTGCCGTCCGGGTTCACCCCGTTGCAGCGGTAGGTTCCCACCAGACTGGGTGGCGCTGGCGGATCCGGCGCAGCCGACCCGGCGGCACCCGACAGAACGACGAGGACGCCGAGCAGGACTGTTCGAACCATCTGAGTCTCCTTTGACCGGGTGCAGCAAAGGCCGGGCCGTTGAGGGTGTAAGGAAGGTGCTTTCCGGTATTGTGACGCTTTCCGCTACCTCATTTCCAGCGGGTCAGGATCGACTCCCGGTCGAAGAGCGCAACGCCAATCAGCATCAGCGCCGCGTTGACCCCGGTCAGCGCTAGGGCGATGAAGGCAATAATCGGCACGGTCAGCGTGAAATTGCCAGTGAGCTGCATCACGAGCAGGCCGGCAACCGGGAGGATGACGAGCGCGCCAATCTGCTGGGCGCTCCTTGCGTCATTCACCCGCGACGACACACACACCGCGAGCTGCAGCGCCGCCAGCGCCGCCAGCGGGCCCAGAACGAACACGATGCCGAGCGACCGCGGGGTGAAGAGCGCGCGGTAGACGCCCGGCTGCGCGAAGATCGCCACGCCGGCGACATAGAGGCCGAAGCAGGCCAGCGTCAACACCACCGCCGGGACGAGCGATCCCAGCACTTTCGCCGCCAGCAGCTCGATCGTCGTCAGCGGGGTTGCCAGCAGCGGTTCGAGGGTGCGCGCCTGCTTTTCGCCAATGACGCTGTACGCCGCAACCGACATCGAGCCCGCGACCGGCGTGAGCACGAGCAGGACGAGGAACTGCTGGAAGATCCAGGCCTGCACCGCGCCTTCCGGATCCAGCCCCTGCACGGACGGCTCGGTCCGGTACATCTCGATCGCCACTTCGAAATCGCTCGAATCCGACAGCCGTTCTCCGGCCACCTGCGGCACGACGATCGCGATGATGAACGGCATCAGGATCGAGAAGAATCCCGTCAGCACTGCCGGCATGAAGACCGCCGGGTTCTGCCGCAGGTCGGCCAGCTCCTTCTCGAGGAGCGCCAGGGCTCGCGTCATCGCTGATCCAGCAGCTTCAGGTACACCTGCTCGAGGGGCGGCTTCTCCGCCGTGACCGTCACCACGTCAGCACCCGCATCGACCAGCAGCCTGACGATTTGCGGCGCCGCGGCCGCCGCGTCTTTCACGGCGATCGAGAGACTCGGACCTTCCTCAGCGGTGTCAACGAAGCCCTCGTCGCGCAGCACGTGCACGAATCGATACGCGGCCTGACCGAGCACGATCCGCACACGGGTGCCGAACAGCCGGGCGCGGAGCGCGGCGGGCGTGTCCATTGCCACGAGGCGCGACCGCAGGATCGCGACGCGCGTGGCGATGCGTTCGACCTCGTCGAGGTTGTGGGTCGACACGAGCACTGTCCGGCGCTCGTGCCTGAGGCGAAGGATGAGGTCACGCACCTCGCGGGCACTCTCCGGGTCGAGCCCTGAGGTTGGCTCGTCGAGCAGGACGACGTCCGGCTGGTGCATCAGCGTGCGCGCCAGCGCGACCCGCTGTTTCAGCCCTTTCGACAGATGCGCGGCGGTGTCATGCGCGCGGTCGCGCATGTCGAACGCGTCCAGCGCGGCGTCGACCGATCGGTCAGGGTCAGGCAACCCGTGCAGGCGAGCGTAGACGAGCAGATTGCGGCGGACGTCGAGGCGCTCCCAGAGTCCGGGCGTCTCGGTAAGCAAGCCAACGCGGCTCCGCAGCCGCGGCGCATTGCTCGAGGTCAGCGTCTCGCCGCCGATGCTGATGGTGCCGCCGCTCGGCCGGATCAGCCCGGCAATCATCCGCAGGGTCGTCGTCTTGCCGGCGCCATTCGGTCCGAGGAGGGCGAAGATCTCACCCGGCGCAAGCTCGAAGGAGACGTCCTCGACGGCGACCCGATCGCCGAAACGGCGCGTGAGATGCGACGCCGTCAGCATCTATGAACCACGAAGGCCGCGAAGCTCGCGAAGGCCACGAATACGAATAGTATTCGTGTTCGTCGATCCCTTCGTGTCTTCGTGGTTACGGCCGGAACTCGTAGCACCCCGGCGTTACCAGCAGGCGGCCGTCGGCGGTGAAGAAGAGGCTGGTCGGGCTGACGATGCCGGCGGCGGCGAACTGCACCGTCCTGATCTTGTCGCCCCGATTGTCGTAGACGTAGGTGTAGGGCTCCGACAGCGAGATCCAGAGCCGCCCTCGCGGATCAACGGCTGCTGCCCTGACCGCGGACAGCACCAGCGGCACTTCGCGGTCGGCCACCCGGCGTGTCGGCCAGTGCGTCGGCAGCGCGGCGAGATACCGATCCAGTTCAGTCCCTTCGATGTGCCGCTCGAAGAGGAAAGTCCCGTTGCGGTCGTACTTGCGGAACAGCGGCCGCCCGCCGAGGAAGACGTAATAAAACCCGCCGGTCGGATCGACGATCGGAAGGCCGACGTTCAGCGCCAGGTGGAGATCGCGATCCTGCTCGAATCCCGTCTCGCGCAGGCGGCCGATGCTGCGCTGGGCAACGCCCCAGGGCGAGTACTCGGTGATCAGGGCGCCGCTCTCGGGATGGCTGATCAGCAGGTTGGTTCCGGAGTACTGGATCGAGGCAACGCCGTTGATGACGGTTGACTCCAGCGTCAACTCCGCCGTCGTCTTGCGCGTGGGCAGCGTGAAGCCGCCGGTGCGAATGCCGCCGGCGCCGAAAATCTGCACGCGGTCGACGCCGCGCGGTGCATCGGCCACGACAAAGGACCCGGTGGCCGACGTATCGAAGCCGCGCGGCTGGATGATGCGGCCAGGCTCCTGCCCGATCTCAATCAGCTTCAGCGCCGACTGCCTGCCGGGGTCGACCGAATAGACCGTGTGGCCTCGTCGGTCGAACACGTAATACGGCCCCGCCGTCGTCTGCTGAAACCCCAACGGTTCCTCGAACAGGCCGACGATATGCGGGGGCAGGCCGCCGATCGACCGAATCGTTTCCACGTCGAGCGCGCGGGCGTCCGCGATGAGCACCGCCGCCAGCAGACCCATGGCGAACGCCTGGCGCGCCGGGGCGGTCATCTCAGTACGCGACGAGGGTGCGGATCGCTTTGAGGATGTCGGGGGAGCCGGGAAGGATGGCCTCTTCGAGCACGGGCGCGTAGGCAACCGGGCAGTCAAGTGAGGCCACGCGCGTGACGGGGGCATCGAGATGCTCGAACAGTTCCTGCGAGATGCGGGCGGCAATCTCGGCGCCGAACCCGCACGTCAACTGGTCCTCGTGCACGACGATGACCCGGCTGGTCTTGCGCGTGTACGCGGCAATCGTTTCCCAGTCGTACGGAATGATCGTCCGTAGATCGATGACCGCGGCGCTGATGCCGTCGCGCTCCGCCTGCTGTGCCGCCAGCAGGGACCGCTGCACGAGCGCGCCCCAGGTGAAAACGACGACGTCGGCGCCTTCACGCACGGTGGCAGCCTTTGCGAACGGAAGCATGTACTCGCTGCCCGGGTTCGGCCCCTTGTTGTAGGTCTGGCGGTACAGGTGTTTGTGCTCGAGGAACAGTACCGGGTCATCGCTTCGAATCGCGGTCCGAAGCAGTCCTACGGCGTCCTGTGCGTTCGACGGGAAAACGATCCGGATGCCGGGCGTGTGCGCGAATATCGCCACGCCTGACTGGCTGTGGTACGGCGCGCCGCCGCGCAGGTATCCGCCGATCGGGACGCGGATGACCATCGGACACGACCAGTTGTTGCTCGACCGGTAGCGCATCATCGCCATCTCGTCACGAATCTGCATGAAGGCCGGCCAGATGTAGTCGAAGAACTGGATTTCGACGACCGGCTTGAGGCCCCGCAGGGACATGCCCACCGCGCGCCCGATGATATTCGCCTCCGCCAGCGGCGAGTTGAAGACCCGGTCGCTCCCGTAAAGGCGCTGCAGGCCGTGCGTGACCTTGAACACACCTCCCTTGCCGGCGACCGCGGACAGCACCTCCTCGCGGCTCGCGTCGGCCACGTCCTCGCCAAAGACGACGATGCGTGGATCGCGCGCCATCTCGTCGCGCAGCGTGCTGTTGATCAGCGCCACCATGGTTTGCGGCGGACCTTCGGGCTGAGGCTCCGTCGCAAACGCGGCTGACGTGGGGTCGACATCTGGCGAGAACACGTAGAGGGTGGCGGTATCGGGCTCGGGCTTGGGCGCCGCCAGCGCCTGTTCGGCCGCCGCATTGATCTCGCGTTCGACCGACGCGAGGATGTCGGCGAAATCGTCGTCGGTCGCGATCCCCTCGTTCTTCAAGTAATGCCGCATCCGCAGGAGCGGATCCCGCCGCGCCTCCGCCTCGCGTTCGGCCGGCGCCTTGTACAGCTTCTCGTCGTCCGAGAGCGAATGCGAATACGGGCGGATGACGGTCGCGTGGACGAAGGCCGGGCCATTGCGACCGCGCACGTGCGCGACGGCTTCGCCCAGCGTCCGGTAGCTGGCGAGGTAGTCGGTGCCATCGCACCTGAAGGTGCGCAGGGAAGGGAAGTGTTCCACCAGCCGGGAGATGTCGCCTCCCGGCGTCTGCACTTCCACCGGGACCGAGATCGCGTAGCCGTTGTCCTCGCACAGGTAAAGAACAGGCAGCGCGTTGGTGCACGCGGTGTTCAGCGATTCCCAGAACTCGCCTTCGCTGGTCGCGCCGTCGCCGATCGAGACGTAAGTGACCTCGTCGTCCTGGAACCGCGATTCACGGCCGGGAATGTCGAGGACCCGCTCGTAGATGATGCGCGCCTGCGCGGCGCCGACCGCGTGCAGGCACTGCGTGCCGGTGGCGCTGCTCTGCGACGGAATGTTGAGCCGCCGATGACCCCAGTGCGAGGGCATTTGGCGGCCGCCCGACGCGGGGTCGTCCTTCGCGCCGACCGACGCAAGCAGCATTTCGAGCGGTGTCACGCCGATGGCGAGGCAGAGCGCGCGGTCGCGATAGTACGGAAAGAACCAGTCGTAGCCGCCGCGCAGGTGCGCACCGGCGGCGACGAGCACCGCTTCGTGTCCTGCGCCGCTGATTTGAAAGAAGGCCTGGCTCTGGTTCTTGAGCTGGATCTCCTTGTCGTCGATCTTCCGCGACAGGAGCATGGTGCGATACGCGGTGAGCAGCTCGTCCCTGGTGAGTCCCTCGTGTTCGCCGCGCGCCCGCGGGGCACCGGCTCGCGCCTCGGCGCCCTGGGCCAGGGTCGAGCCCTTCATACGCGGGAAATTATGGCACTATCGGGAAGCTTATGACCACCGTGCGTGTCCATCGCTGGGACGAGATCGCGCTGGAAAAAATCACCGAGATGATCTCGCAGAAGATCGTTGCCGGTGAGCGGGAGATGCTCGCGCAGATTTATCTCAAGCGCGGCGCGCTCGTCCCGATGCATTCGCACGAGAGCGAGCAGATGACCTACATCCTCCAGGGCGCGCTGAAGGTCGTGGTCGGTGGCGGCGAGGAAATCACGGTGCGCGAAGGAGAAGTGCTGCACATTCCTTCTGGCGTACCCCACCAGGCGGAAGCGCTCGAAGACACGTTCGAGCTCGATGTCTTCAGTCCAGTACGGGAAGACTGGCTGCGCGGCGACGCCTGAAAGTCACAATTGGTGACGTGTGCCTTGAACTTGGGATTTGTGCCTTGTTCTAATGCACCCGACGATCGACGTCGTCGGCGCGGCCGCCTGAATAGACGTCGAACTTGCGCCGCATCCGGTTGATCCGCCACTTCAGATAGCGGTACTCTGATCTCCGCGATCACGTGCGTGCGCGATCCGGTCTTCAGGTATAGATAGCCGGCAACCAGGCCACCCAGGTGGGTGGCGTGGGCGATGCCGCCGCCGGGTCCGCTCATCGCCGACAGCAGCGAGATCGCGCCGATGATCATCACGAAGTACTTCGCCGGAATCGGGAAGACGAAGTACAGCAGGATCGGCCGATGCGGAAAATAGCGGGCGTAGGCGAGCAGGATCCCGTACACCGCGCCCGAGGCGCCGATGGTCAGCGAGTAGTACAGCTGATTCGAGAACGCGAACGGCAGGAACGAGCACAGCATCGTCGTCAATGCCGCGCCGACGCCGGCGACGAAATAGAACTTCACGAAGAACCGGCTGCCCCACATCCGTTCCAGCTCCACGCCGAACATCCACAGCGCGAGCATGTTGAAAAGGATGTGGAAGATCCCGCCATGCAGAAACATGTAGGTGACGGGCTGCCAGAAGGCAAAATTTTCGACGACGTCCGCCGGCCGCAGGCCCAGCCGCAGCGTGACGGCCGGCACGACCAGCGAGAGCAGGAACGCGCCGACGTTGGCGGCAACCAGCACCTTGATGGCCGGCGTCAGAGGACCCGGTCCAAACGAAGAGGCGAACGATGAGGAGGGGTACCGCGAGCGCATTAACCCAGTCTGTTACAACTACAGCCTACTGAGCAACATCCGTGCCTGTGGATTCTGCTAGCCCCGCATCGGATGCCCGGGCCTGGGTGTGCCCGAATTTGCCAGAAGGTAACGAGGCCGCGAGAGCCGCGGCCGCCAGCGGCATGACCGACATCGCGACGAGCGTGCGTTCAATCCCAATGCGGTCGGCCAACATTCCGACAAACGGCACGCTGAGTCCGCCAGTGCCCCACGCGAAGCCCATCATCAGCGACGAAACCGTTGCCGCGCTGATGGGGGCGATCATCTGGCCAAAGGAAACATTTACCGGGAGTGTCGATTGCAGCAGGAAACCGCCGAGCGAGACCACGGCGACGAATCGCCACCCGGTCTGCATCGGCGCATACGCCAGGAAGGGGACGGCCAGAACGAGCGACCACATGATGACGTTGCGCGGTCCCCAGCGATCCGCCAGCGCGCCGCCGAAGAAGCCGCCGACGCTCGACGAGAACAGATAGATGGCGATCGCGGTGCCGGCTTCCGCCACCGTCATGCCGCGCCCGGTGAGCATCACCGGCATGAACGTCGCGAAGCTCAACGCCGTGAGCGTGCGCAGGACCACGATCAGATAGAGCAGGGTGAGCGGCGTGCGATACGGCCGCAGCGCCCTGAAACCTTTCACCGCGCCGCGCTCCGTGAGGTGTTCGATCGGAGGCACTCGCGGCAGCATCACCGCGAGCGCGGCAAGCGCCGGGACAATCAGCAGCGGCGTCCACTGCAGCCCCCATCGCTCGGCGAACGGCGCAAACACCAGCGGGCCGAGCGAAAAGCCAAGTGAGCCGCCGGTGATGTGGAACGACATGGCGAAGCCCTGGCGCCCGGCGCTGAGGCGATGGACGAGCGCGGCGGCGGGCGGATGAAAGGCAGCGGCGCCGAGACCGCCGAGCACCAGGACCACACCCAGCATCACCGGCGTCGACGGCAGCCCGATCAGCGCCAGAATCGAAACCGCCACAAGCGGACCCGCGACGACGAGCACGCGCGGCCGCCAGTGGTCCGCGATGTGTCCGAACGCGAGCTGCGCGACGGAGTTCGCGATCTGGAAGCACATCTGCAGCGTGCCGGCCATGAACAGGGACATGTGCAGCTGCGGGATGAGGAGCGGCAGCAGCGGCGCGTAGATATTGCTGAAGCCGTCGACGATGAAATGCGTGCCGGCCATGAGCAGAACGGTGGGATGAAGACCGAGCGGCCGCGCCGCCTTCGCTGATGCGTCGGCGCCCAGAGACGTCATCATGGGGCCGCCGCGCGGAACCGGCGGGTCACGAGCGCGAGGCCGTCGTGGAACTCCCTGATTCGCAGGACGTAGGCAGCGGCCGCCAGCACACCAATCGCGGCCGCGATCGTCGCCGACAGCCGGACGACCTGGACCAGCAGGCCGTTGCCGGGCAGCCACGCGGCGGCGGCGGCCTCGACGCCGACAGCCGCGGCACCCATCGCCGCGGACGCGATCACGATACGCCCGAGCGATCCCGTGACCCGTCCTCCGTCGATGCCGTTCAGGCGCCGCCGCAGAAAGAACATCAAGAGCGCCGCATTGAACAGCGCCGCGATCGACGTGCCCAGAGCCAGACCGCGATACCCCATCACCCGCACCAGCGCGATGTTCAAGAGCGCGTTCGCCAGGACCGTGGCGACGCTCACGAGTACCGGTGTCCGGTTCTGCCCCACGGCATAAAACACCGGTGACGTGATCCGGACGATCGAGTACCCGATCAGTCCGAGCGCATAGAACTGGAGCGCCGCCGCCGTCGCCAGCGTATCGGCCGGCGTGAACGCCGCGCGCTCGAAGATCACGCGGACGATCGGCGTCGCCAGCACGACCATGCCGACGGTCGCCGGGACATTGAGCATCAACATCAGCGTCAGTCCGTCGGCGATGGTGCGGCGTGCCGCCGGCTCGTCCCCTTGCGCCGCGTGGCGCGACACGGCGGGGAGTGTTGCCGTCGCGATCGAGACCCCGAACAGGCCGATCGGCAGATACATCAGGCGGAACGCGTAGTTCAACCACGACACTGCGCCGGTGCCTTCGCCGGTGGCCAACACGGTATTCACCAGCACGTTGACCTGTGTCGCGGCGAGGCCGATTGTGCCCGGGCCCATCAGGACGAGCACGCGCCGGAGGCCCTCATCCTTCCAGTCGAGGATCGGCCGATACCGGAACCCTTCACGCCGGAGCGCCGGCCACTGCACCGCGAGCTGGGCCACCCCACCCAGAACCGAGCCGATGGCAATGGCCGTGATGGCGGGCAGGCCAAGACCCGGCATCAGCGGCACCAGGAGAATCGCGCACACGATGTTCGCGACGTTGAACATCGCCGGTGACACCGCCGGGATGAAGAAGCGGTGCAGGGAGTTCAGCATCCCCATGACGGCGGCGGCCAGGGCCACCAGCGTGAGGAACGGCAGCATCAATCGCGTCAGGAACACCGTCAGTTCGAGCTTGCCGGGCACCTCCCGGTAGGCGGAAGCAAAGAGCGCGACCAGCGGCTCGGCGAACACGATCCCGATCGTGACGATGCAGGCGGTGATGACAATCAGCGCGTTGACAACCAGGTTGCCCAGCCGCCATGCCGAGGCCTTGCCCTGGTTCGTCAGGTGCCGGGTGAACGTCGGCACGAAGGCGCTGCTCATGGCGCCTTCGGCGAACAGATCCCTGACCATGTTGGGCACGCGGTAGGCAACGTTGTACGCGTCCATGGCGTTGCCGGCGCCGAAGTAGGCGGCCAGCACCTGCTCCCGGACGACGCCCAGGATGCGGCTGGTCATCGTCGCCGCGCCGGCGGACGCGGCGGAGCGCGCGAGGGTCGGGGAAGAGGACTGAGGGCTAGGCGCCAAGCTTGCGGCGGACCGCCTCGTTGACCGCTTTGCCGTCGGCATTCTTGCCGGCCAGCTTCGGCATGACCGCCTTCATGACCTTGCCCATGTCCTTCGGTGAGGTCGCGCCGGTTTCGGCGACCGCCTCGGCGACGGCCGCGTCAATCTCGGCGGAAGAAGCCGCCGGAGGAAGGTACTGCTCGAGCACGGCGATCTCGGCCGTCTCCTTGTCGACGAGGTCGGTGCGCCCGGCTTTGGCGAACTGATCGATCGAGTCGCGGCGCTGCTTGACGAGCGAAGCGAGCACCTGCAGCACTTCGGCGTCCTCGAGGTCGCGGCCTTTCTCGACGCCCTTGTTCATGATGGCGGCCTTCATCATGCGGAGCGCCGACAGGCGCGCCGCGTCCTTGGCCTTCATCGCCGCCGTGATGTCGGCGCTGACCTTGTCGCTCAATGCCATGTCAGATTCGCTCAGTGATCCTGGTCGGAGTCGCCGTAGGTGATGTGCCAGCCGTCGGTTTCGTCGTAGAACCCTTTCGGTACCTGCACCGCGTTGACCTTGACGCTCACTTCGACGCTCGACTTGACGTTGAAGTAACCGTTACGCCGGAGGATGCGGCGGAAGGCGCCGTGCATCGCGTAGCACCGCACCTTGTCGGCGTCCTCGACGCGAGCGGCACGATCGACCCACCGGAGCAGCGTCTTGAGCCCGGCGACATCCTCCGGATCGACGAGAAAGTCCACCAGCATCGTGACCCGGCCGAGCGGTTCATGGCGATGACGATACACCGCGTAGCCATGGAGCTCGCCCTGGCGCTTCAACGCGACGACCGAATAACGAACGTGCGGCGGTTCGACGTAGCGCCAGTTCAGATACGGCGCGTCGCGTCGCACCGCAAGGTCGAACTTCGGGGCCAGCTTCTCCCAGAGTGCGCTGAACGACGAGTCGAACCGGCGGATCGGCTCGCACTCCGCGCGAAGCGGGCGCGATCGCGAGACGACGGCGACGACTGGCAGCGTCACCGCCGAGACCAGCCGGTTGATGGAGGTTGGCCAGTGCGGCAGACGCACTGCGCGCCGCGTCAGCGGCTTCACCACGCACGGCAACACGTGGGCGGATGGCCAGCGCAGGCTGTCGAGCATCCGCCGCGACTGCCCCGCGGGGCCGAGCGTCATGACCGCGCCGCTGTTGCGGTCCCACGCTCTCGCCAGCGCTTCGTCGAGTCCCTGGCTGTCGCGTTCGGGCGCGACCAGCGCGCCCGTACCCCACGCGCCCTCGACTTCCAGCCCTTTCAGGGAAATGCGGACCGGCAGCGTCGGATACTGGCCGACGACGGTCGGTCCTTCGCGTGCGACCCAGATCCCGGGCTCGCCGGTGCGGTTGTACGGGTTGCGGCGATGCTGCCAGTCCCAGCGGAGGCGATTGGCTTCCGCGGCGTCAGGTCCGTGCGTGCGGCGATACAGCATATCGACGCCGCGGCGGTCGTCGGGTTTGAAGCGATCGATGTCGGACATCTCGTCTCAACCACGAAGGCACGATGATGACGAAGACCACGAACGACAAAAGTAGCTCGTGTCCTTCGCGATCGTCGCGTCCTCGTGGTTAAGGGATTATTGTACGCGGTTTGGCGTGGGTCTCGGCTGCGGTTGCGGCGTCCGCACGTTCGGCACCGGCGTCACGACGCCCGGAGTCGCGGACGACCCGAAGGGCACGCCGAACGGATTCGTCGGCGTCGGTCCGACGCCTGCCGGCGCGTTCGGATCCGCCCTCTCCGCTTCGTCCACGATCGGATCGGCATTGGCGTCATCGCCGACGGGCGGGCGCATCACGAACGGCGGTTGCACCACTCGCGGATCGCGCCCCTGGATGAGCGCGGTGGGATCCTCGAGCGGATCGGCGTTGTCACTGCCGGGTTCGAAGGCCGGATCCGGCGGACGGATCACGCCGGGACGCACCTGCGGCCCGCGCGCGGCGGCGGCCGCGGGAGCGGGCGCTCGTGGCGCGACGCTGGTCGGCAGAATCATGATCCGGTCGAACGCCGAGACACCCTGGGACCCGACCGGGCGCGGCGCGACGATATAGCCCGCTACGCTGCGAAGCACGATGTCGAGCGCCTGCCGTTCAGGAACGCCTGTGAGCTCCAGCGTCACCGGCGGGCCGGTCACGCGATCGCCATTCACGATCGTGGCCCCGCCAAGGCGCGCCCATTCCTGCAGAATCGCGCGCACTGGCGCGTTCTGCGCGCTCAGGGTGACCTGGCCGTTGTCGAACTGCAGCGTGACGCCCTGCTGGGCTCCCGCAGTTCCCGCAACGATTGTGAGGATGGCCGCCGCGGTCAAGACCCGTAAATACATGGAAGCGCTAATTATACGACGGTCATGGCCCGCTTTTAGCCGGCCCGTTGCACGGGTTGCTGCCCGCGCGCATACGCAATCACGCGCGAAATGATGTCATCGAGGTCGACTTTCGGCTGGTAACCGATGAGCTCGCGCAGCTTGGAAATGTCCGGCACGCGCCGCGGCATGTCTTCGAATCCCGCTTCGTACGCCTCGTCGTACGGGACCAGGTGGATCGGCGAGCGGCTGCCGGTAAGGGCCTTGACCCGCTCGGCCAGGTCGCGAATCGAGATTTCACCTCGGTTGCCGATGTTGAACACGTGTCCGATCGCCCGGCGCTCGAGCGACAGCGCGACCAGCGCATCGACCACGTCGCCGACGTAGGTAAAGCTGCGCGACTGCGTGCCGTCGCCGAACACGGTGATTGGCTCGTCGGCCAGCGCCTGGCGCACGAACGTCGGCAGCACCATCCCGTACTGGCCGGTCTGCCGCGGTCCCACGGTGTTGAACAGCCGGACGACGACGACCGGCAGCTTCTTTTCCTTCCAGTACGCGAGCGCGAGGAATTCGTCGATCAGCTTGCTGCACGCGTATGCCCAGCGGTGTTTCTCGGACGGCCCGAGCACGAGGTCGGCGGACTCGCGAAACGGCACGTCCACGCTCTTGCCGTACACCTCCGATGTGGACGCGATGACGACGAGCTTCTTCTTCTTGGCAGCGTGCTTGAGCACCACTTCAGTGCCGTGCACGTTGGTCTCGATCGTGTGCACCGGCTGCTCGACGATCAGCTTGACGCCGACCGCCGCGGCCAGGTGGAACACCACGTCGCAGCGGTCGATCATTTCGGCCAGGAGCGGCTCGTTCGTCACCGAATCGACGACGTACGAAAACCGCGGCGAGCCCTTGAGGTGCGAGATGTTGTCGATCGACCCGGTTGACAGGTTGTCGAGAATCAGAACCTCGTGCCCGAGCTCGAGCAACCGTTCGGCGAGGTGCGACCCGATGAAGCCGGCGCCGCCGGTCAGGAACGCCTTCACTAAAGTGCCGCGACCTCGGCCGCCGTCGTGGGCACGTAGTGATGCATGTGGGCGCGGTAGAACTCGATCGTGCGCGCGAGCCCGTCACGGAGCCGCGTCGTCGGCTGCCACTCGACCGTGCGCCTGATGAGCGACGAGTCCGCGTAGAAGTCGCCGATGTCGATCGCCTTCTTTTCCGGCGGCCACTCGACGCAGCGCGAACGTCCCGAGCCGGCGACCGAGACGAGCAGCTCGACGAGATCGCGGTGGGAGACCGGCTCGAGGCCGCCGACATTCAGCACCCTGCCGTTCGAGGCGTCCACCGCGCCAGCCCGCAGGAACGCATCCGCGGCGTCGTCGACGAAGACGAAGTCGCGCAACTGGCTGCCGTCGCCGTAGATCTGGATCTCGCGGTTCTCGAGCGCTAGGCGGATGAACCAGGCGATGAAGCCCTGGCGGTTGTGTTTGATCAGCTGGCGGGGGCCATAGACGTTGGTGAGCCGCAGCGAACAGGCGCGCACACCGAAGACGTCGTTGTAGACGAGGTGGTAATACTCGCCGGCCGCCTTGTTGATCCCGTTGATATCGGTCGGCTTCACGAGGTGCTGCTCGGTCACCGGCAGGCTTTCCGGGCGGCCGTACACCTGGCGGGTGCCGGCGAACACCACCTTCACGCCGGGGTTGTTACGGCGGCACGCCTCGAGAATCGACAGCTGGCTGCGACAGTTGATCTCGAGGTCGGTGTAGGGATCCTGCATGCTGTCGATGTGGCTGACCTGGCCGGCGAGATTGAAGATCACTTCCTGGTCTCGCACCAGATAGTTCATCGTCGTCGACTGCCGCACGTCGGCGATGTTGACGCGGACGCGGTCTTCGATACCGTCGATGTTGAAGAGGTTGCCGCCGTATTCGGGGATCAGCGAATCGACGATCAGCACGCGCGCACCGAGGCCGACGAGCTGATACGCCAGGGTGCTGCCGATGAATCCGAGGCCGCCGGTGATCATCACGCGGCGATCGCGGTAGAAGCCGCGGTAATCGGCGCCGGCCGACGGGACCGTTGCGGTCATCGCTTCAGTGATTCCGGCGGGGCGACGCCGCTGATGGTCGGATTACGGAACAACACCGGCGTCGTGTGACGGCCGCGCCCGAGAACGACCAGCGTCACCCACAGCTTCAGCACGTCAATCCCGGTCCAGAAGATCCGCCGGAAGTTGAAGAACTGCGATCGCCCGTGGGTGCGGTGGTAGTGGTGCACCGGAACTTCGACGACGCAGAAGCCAGCATCCTGGATCTTGCGCATCATCTCGAGGCAAATCACGCCGGTGTCGCGCTCGAGCTTCACGCGGTTGAAGACCTCGCGCCGCATCAGCCGGAAGTCGCAGTCCACGTCGCGTACGCGCAGGCGGAACAGCAGCTTGACCGTGTGGTGATAGACGCGCCCGATGACGATCCGGTGCCACGGATCGGATCGACTGATCTTATAGCCGGTCACGACGTCGGTGTCGGGCTTCAGCTCGTTCCAGAGCACTTCGAGCTCACCCGGGTCGTACTGCGCGTCGCCGTCGGTGTAGGCGACGAGCTCCTTCGTCGCGGCGGCGAAGCCGGTGCGCAGGGCGCCGCCGTAGCCGCGGTTCTGCGGGTGATGTACCGCGCGCACCTGCGGATATGTCCGCGCCAGTTCGTCGGCGATGTCGCGGGTGGCGTCGGTGCTGCCGTCGTTGACGATGATGACTTCAAAGTCGGGCGTGAGGCGCGACGCCACCTGGACGGCGCGGATCACCAGGCTCGCGATCGTCCCACCGTCGTTGAAGGCGGGAAAGAACATGCTGACGCCAGACGGACGGTCGTTGCCCGGAACCTTCATGAAGGGGTCACAGATCATAGCCTTGAAAGGGCTTCCGGACAAGGAAGCACCGGCGTAGGATGTGCGTGCTGTGGATTCGCTCCGAGCGACGGGCGCTGGTCGTCGTCGTAGGGTTTTTCGGAGTTGCTTATAGTCTCTACGGACTGTTCCGGCACTGGAACTTCGGGAGCAGCGCATTTGACCTCGGTATCTTCGACCAGGTGGTCTGGCATCTGAGCCGATTCGAACCGCCCGGCAGCAGCATCCGGGGCTTCAGCAACTTTCTCGGCGATCACTTTTTTCCCGTCATCGCCCTCTTCGCGCCCTTCTACTGGATCAGTGCCGGGCCGGCTACGCTGATCGTCGTCCAGGCTCTGGGCTCGGCGGTGTCGATCGTGCCGGTGTACCTGTTCGCCCGCCGCCGCCTCCCGCCATGGCCGGCCCTGGGGATGGCGATCGCGTACGGATGCTTCTGGGGCATTCAGCGCGCGATCGCGTTCGACGTCCACGAGACCGCATTCTCGCCGCTGGTCATTGCCGTCGCGATTCTCGCAGTCGATCGAAAGCACTGGACGCTGTTCTGGATATCCGTCGTCGCGATGCTGTTCATCAAGGAAGATCACATTCCGCTCGTGGCTGGTCTTGGCGGGCTGCTGGTGCTCCAGGGCGAACGGCGACGGGGCCTGATCGCCATCGCCGGGAGTGTCGCGGCGATGGTGGCGGTGGTGGGCGTCGTCATTCCCGCCTTCAACGATCTCGGGGGCTACGAGTACACGTCCTCGTATCTGGGCGTGCTGGGGAATCCGTGGCGGATTCCGCTGTCGATGGTGTCTCCACCGATCAAAATCGGGACGGCGCTGCTGTGGTTTGCGCCATTCGCGTTCCTGTCACTTGCGTCTCCCCTGGCGCTGCTGGCCGTCCCGTTCGCCATGATTCGCTTCCTGTCAGACTCGCCGAATCATTGGGGAACGGTGTTTCACTATTCGGCGCCCCTTGCGCCGATCGTGGCGATGAGCGCAGCCGACGGCCTTGCCCGGATCGCGCCTCACCTTAAGGAAGGGGCGGCGAACCGGCTCGTCGCCTGGGCGGCCGCGGCTTGCGTGCTCTTGTCAGCAATACTCCCCGGCCGCCAGCCACTGTGGCGCGTCTTCGCGCCGTCGCACTACCGTGCGTCGGAGGCCTCGCAACTCGGTCGTGCACTTCTCGCGATGATTCCCGCTGGAGCGTCGGTGGTTGCGCAGGCAGCGGTGGTGCCGCACCTCAGCTCGAGAGAGCACATTTACGTCCTCGACGACCGCGCACCCGACGCCGACTACGTTCTGGCGTGCGCGTCACTCAGTCCATGGCCGGCCGCGGCGTTCGAGGAACTGAGGCAGTTGCTGGAGGATCGCAAGATCGGGGACTACGAGGTCATGGTGGAGCGCCAGGGATGGACGATCCTGCGACGCCGCTCGCCTTGATTCGGATGACCCCTCGCGCCGATCATCGACCAGAGCGCTTCGGTGGCCCGCCTTCGCCCGCAGGGCCCAGCGAGGCCTCTTCCTCGCGTGCGTCGCGCGCGGAAGCGGGGCCCGCGAAACGAAGGGCCGAAACCTGCTCGGAGACAAGCCCGACGAGGAACACGACGACGGCGAAAAGAATCAGGACGACTGCGCCGTTGGGGATCCTGCCGACGAAGACGACGTTCCACAGGCCGTATATCATCCCCGCGACGAGCGAGAACACGCTGACCGGTCCGAAGACGCGCAGCGGACTGAACAGCGTAATCACCTTGAACAGGATCGCCAGGAAGCGGGCGCCGTCGCGCGTGAAGTGAATTTTCGAGTGGCCTGCCCGCCGCTTCGCGTTCACGGGCTCGAACGCCACGTTATACCCCGCGCGCATGAACGCCAGCGTCGTCGTCGTCGGAGTAGAGAAGCCGTTGGGCAGAAGATGGATGAACTCCCGCAGGCACTCGCGGCGGGCGCCGCGGAATCCTGATGTCAGATCCGGAATCTCGATCCCGGTGAGGTAGCTGGCGAGACGGTTCAGCAGCGCATTGCCCACGCGACGCCCGGGCGTTGCCTGGGTCGAGGCCGCGCGCGCGCCGATCACCAGGTCGTATTCGCCGAGGCGCGCGACGATCCGGCCGGTTTCCTCGGGCGCGTGCTGGCCGTCCGCGTCGATGATGAGCACGAAGTCGCCGGTGGCATGACGGATTCCCGTCTTGACCGCCGCGCCATTGCCCTTGGTGTACGGATGCCGCAGCACCTGGGCGCCGGCGGCGCGCGCCGCGTCAGCCGTCCCGTCGCTCGACCCGTCGTCCACGACGATCACTTCGCGCCAGGGGCCGCAGCGGCTGAGCCCGGCGATGACGTCGCCAATGGCATGCCGTTCGTCCATCGCCGGGATCACGACAGAAACGGACGATACGTCGGCCACGAGGCTTAGGTGGCGAACCGGAAGTTGATGATGTCGCCGTCCTGGACGACGTACTCCTTGCCTTCGAGGCGCACTTCGCCGTGGTCGCGGCAGACGGCCATCGACCCGCGCGAGATCAGCGCGTCGTACGCCACGACCTCCGCGCGGATGAAGCCGCGCTGGATGTCGCTGTGGATTTCGCCGGCGGCCGCCTGGGCCGGAGTTCCACGCGCGATCGACCAGGCGCGGCACTCGTCCTCGCCCACGGTGAAAAACGACATATAGCCGAGCAGGTCGTAGCTGGCGCGAATCACGCGGTCGAGGCCCGACTCGGACAGGCCGAGATCGGCGAGGAAGGCCGCAGCGTCCGCGCCTTCGAGTTGCGAGATTTCGAGCTCGATCGTAGCGCACAGGGCCACGGCGCGCGTGGACGCATGCGCGAGGAACGACGTCAGGCCTGTCTGCCCGGCGGCGCGTTCCACGCTGGCGCCCACGTCGGGCACGTCCGTCTCGTCCAGATTGATCACCAGCAGCAGCGGTTTCGCCGAGAGGAACTGGAAGCCCCGCAGCCGTTTGATGTCGTCGCCGGTGAGTTCCAGCGTGCGCAGCGGCTTGCCCTCTTCGAGCGCCTGCTTGCACCGTTGCACCAGGTCGCGCTCCTTCTCGAGTTCGGCCGAGCGCCCCTTCTTCAGATCCTTCTCGATGCGTTCGAGCCGCCGCTCGGCGACGCCGAGGTCGGCGAGGATCAGCTCGTCTTCCATGGCCTGGGCGTCGCGAGCCGGATCGACCGACCCGGAGGGATGGGCCACCGCCGGATCACGGAAGGCGCGGACGACGTGGACGAGCGCGTCGGCGTTCTTGTAGCCGGCCACATCGACGAGCGCCTGGGCGCCCGATTTCGCTGGCGCCGCCATGTCGGTGAATTCGACGGTGGCGGGCACGCGCTTTTTCGGGTTGTACATCGCCGTCAGCGTATCGAGTCGCGGGTCGGGCACCTTTGAGATGCCGATGTTGACGTCGCTTCGCCCGCGCGGCGCCTCCCGCGCGCTGGTCATTAACTGAAAGAGAGTAGTTTTCCCGCTGGACGAGAAGCCGATGAGCGCCGCACGCAGCATGAATTGGCCAGCCTAGCATGCGGGGGTCAGACCAAGGTCTGACCCTCGGTCCGACCCCAGGTCTGACCCTCGGTGGCGAAGGTATGACGAAACACTGCTCGGTTTGGCGTAACTGCCCGCCTGTGAGTGGTTTATCCCGTTGACATCGTAATGTTTAGAGCCTTACTATCCGTGTGGATTTTTGTGGACCAAAGTGGACCACCAGGGACTCAGAGGCAGCTCCTCGGCCCGGATCGACGACAAGGGCCGTCTGAAAGTACCCACCATTTTTCGGGGGGTCATTCAGGACATGCACGGCCCGGACGTCTTCGTCACGAGCCTGACGGGGGAGTGTGTCCGCATTTATCCGTTGCCGACCTGGCTCGAGATCGAGCGCAAGCTGCTGCAGATGCCCGGCAATCATCCGTCGCGGCTGAAGTTCCTCGATCGCGTGAACTACTACGGACAGTCAAGCGAACTCGACGGCCAGGGGCGCGTCGTCATTCCACCACATCTGCGCGACAGCGCCGCGATTGTCGGCGACGTCCGGGTGTTCGGCCGCATCGACTACCTCGAGGTCTGGAACGACGAGCGCTTCCTCCACAAACTGCACCGCGAACCGTGGACCGACGAGGACGGTCTCGGGCTGTCGTCGCATGGGATCTAGCGTGGGTCGATGCATGAGCCCGTCATGGTCACCGAAGTCCTCGACCACATCGCGCCCGCGCGCGGGGGGATTTTCGTCGATTGCACCGTCGGCTTGGGCGGCCATACCAGGGCCATGCTCGATGCGGGAGCGACGAGAGTGATCGGCTTCGATCGCGATCCGTCGGCGCTTGCCGGGGCGCAGGCCGCTCTCGCCGAGTACGGTGCGCGCGTGACGCTCCTGCACACCGACTATCGGCAACTGGACGATGCGCTCGATGCCCAGGGGGTCGCGACCGTCGACGGGCTGCTGGCCGATCTCGGCGTGTCGTCGATGCAGCTCGACTCGCCGGGACGCGGGTTCAGTTTCCGCCGCGACGAGCCGCTGGACATGCGGATGGACACGACGACGGGTCCGACGGCCGCCGAAGCCATCCGTGACGCCGACGAACGCACGCTCGCGGACGTGATCTACGAATACGGCGAGGATCGTCATGCCCGGCGCATCGCGAGAGCGATCGTCGAGTCTCGCGACCGCGCGCCGATTGCGACCACTGGACAGCTGGCTGACGTCGTGCGGCGAGCGATTCCGCGCCGGGGCTACTCGCGAATCGATCCGGCGACGCGGACGTTCCAGGCCATTCGCATTTGGTTGAACCGCGAGCTCGAGGGACTGGACCAGTTCCTGACGCGCGCGGCGAAGCGGCTCGGCCCGGGCGGCCGCATGGCCGTGATCAGCTTTCATTCGCTCGAAGACCGAGTGGTCAAGCACACGCTGCGCGCCCTGCAGGCAGCTGGCGACGCCGGGATCACGGTGCGGACGAAGCGGCCGGTTGTTCCGAGCGAGGCCGAGGTTGAGCGCAATCCCCGCGCGCGCAGCGCGAAGCTGCGTGCCGCGGAAAAGGCATAGCCACGATGGGTGAGACGTTCGAGTACGCCATCAAGAAGGACGTGAGGAACAATCCGATCGTCCGCGAAGTCGATCGCGATCGGCACCGCGAAATGTGGCGGTCGCTGATCCTCGGCGTCTTCCTTGTGTCGGTACTGCTCTTCTGGGCGTGGCAGCACTTCGAGCTTCTCCGCCATGGCTACCGGCTCGAGCAGATGCAGCGCGAGCGCGCGGCCGAAACCGAGATCAATCGTCACCTGCGGCTGGAGATCGACACGCTTCGGTCTCCCATCCGCATCGAGCGGCTCGCGATGGATCGGCTCCACATGGTTGCGCCGGGGCCAGAAGAAGCATCCGTCATCGAACGCGTACTGCCGGTGGAGCCGCCGCCGCGCTCCGTGGTCGCGCAGCGCTGACGTCGGGGACATCCAAAGGTGGTCGAGCCGGTGGCGGAAAAGCCAGCATTCCAGTGGCGCCAGACGATGAAGCGGCGGCTCCTCGTGGCCGCCCTTGCGCTGATCGCCTGGTCGGCCGCCATTGAGGCGCGGTTGTTCTATCTGCAGGTCGGCCGCCACGCCGACATGACCGCACGCGCCGAGCGGCAGCAGCTGCGCACCGTCGAAACGACGGCCAAACGCGGCGACATTCTCGATCGCGACGGCCGCGTGCTCGCCTACAGCGTCGACGCCGACTCGATCTACGCCGTCCCCACTGAAATCAGCGATCCCGACGCCGCCGCGAAAGCGCTGTGCGGCGTGCTCGAAAACTGCGGACCGCGCGACCGCGCCGCGCTGGCCGATCGGATCCGCCGCGGCCGCGCGTTTGCCTACGTGCGCCGGCAGGTCTCGCCGGACGAGGCCCGCCGGGTCGCCGCGCTCGAGCTGGAAGGCATCGGGTTCATGAAGGAGAACCGCCGCTTCTATCCCAACAAGGACCTGGCGGCTCACGTGCTCGGATACGTGGGCATCGACAATACCGGGCTGAACGGGCTGGAAGCGTCGTACGACCCGCTGATCAAGGGGCGGCCGGGCACGGTGCTGATTCAGACCGACGCGCGGCGCCATGCATTCAGCCGGATTGAACGTCCGCCGACGACCGGCGCGACGATCGAGCTGACTATCGACCAGTACCTGCAGCACGTCGCCGAGCGCGAGCTTCGCGAGGGCGTCGAGGAGAACCGCGCCGCAGGCGGCACCGCCGTGGTAATGGACCCGCGCACCGGCGAGATTCTCGCGCTCGCCAACTGGCCCAGCTTCAACCCCAACGCCTACCGCGACTCGCGGCCCGAGGCGCAGCGCAACCGCGCGATCCAGGACCTCTACGAGCCGGGCTCGACGTTCAAGATCGTGACCGCGTCCGCGGCGTTCGAAGAGAAGGTCGTCGACCCCGACGACATCATCGACGTCAGCGCCGGCAAGATCCGCTTCGGCGCGCGCGTCATCGATGACGACCACAACTACGGGATTCTGTCGTTCACCGACGTCCTGGTGAAGTCGAGCAACGTCGGCGCGATCAAGGTTGGTTTGAAGCTCGGCCCGGATCGCCTGGGCGCCTACATGAAGCGCTTCGGGTTTGGGCGGCGGACTTCGCCTGACTTTCCGGGCGAGAGCGCCGGCATCATGTGGGATCCCGCCAAGCTCACCGACAGCGCGCTCGCGTCGGTCTCGATGGGATACCAGGTTGGCGTCACGCCACTGCAGATGGCGGCGGCGGTGAGCTCAATCGCGAATGGCGGCGAGCTGTTCGAGCCGCGGATCATCCGCGCCGTGATCGCCGACGATGCACGCACTCCGGTTCCGCACAAGGTGGTGCGCCGCACCGTCTCCCACAACACGGCCGCGACGCTGACGCAAATCATGGAAGAAGTCGTCAGCCGGGGCACCGGGACGCGTGCGAAGATCCCGGGTTACACCGTCGCCGGCAAGACCGGCACCGCGCAGAAGGTCGTCAACGGCCAGTATTCGCGCTCCGAATACAACGCCTCGTTCGTCGGGTTCGTGCCCTCGCGCGATCCGGCCTTCGTGATTGTCGTGGTGGTGGATTCGCCGCATGGGCCGAACCTGTATTACGGTGGCTCGGTGGCGGCGCCCATCTTCCAGCGCATCGCCGATGCGGCGCTGCGCCACCAGGGTATTCCGCCGTCGATCAACCCGGCGCCGCCGGTGCTGGTCGCGCGCCGGGAGGAATCGCGCGAACGGCCGACCTCGGGACCGGTTGCACTGCCCGCGATTGTCACGCTGCCCGGCGCGTCAAGCGGATCGGAGGCGCTCTTCCCGGATCTCCGCGGCCTCGGCGCCCGCGATGCGGTGCGGATGCTCGCCCGCCTCGGGCTGACCGCGCGCGTGGTCGGCGCCGGCGTTGTCGTGGAGCAGGAACCCGCCGCCGGCAGTCCCATCGAACGCGGGTCGGTCGCGACGCTCAGGCTGGATCGCGACATTCATGACGGTCGGTGAGTTGTTGGAAGCATTTGCGCGAGCGATGCCGCCGGACGAGCGGCCGGAGGTTCCCCCCGGCGCGCGCGCCATTGCCACGCTGTGTCGCGGCGTGACGCACGATTCCCGGCGTGTGGAAGCCGGATGGGTGTTCGTCGCGCTGCGCGGACTGAAAGCCGATGGCGTAGACTTCGCGCCACCGGCGATCGCGGCCGGCGCAGCCGCGATCGTGGCCGATCGCGCCGCACCGACCTCGACGGCGGTGCCGTGGATCGTCGTCAAGGACGCGCGGCTCGCCCTGGCATGGCTGGCCGCGGAGTTCTTCGGACATCCGAGTCGGGAGATGCAGGTGATCGGCATCACCGGGACGAACGGCAAGACCACGACCGGCTACCTGGTGAGCTCGATCGTCGAAGCGGCGGGCACTCGATGCGGCCTGATGGGGACCGTAACATACCGGATTGGGTCGAATGAGTTCGCGGCGACCCGGACGACGCCGGAGGCGCCGGAACTGCAGGGGATGATGCGCCAGATGGTGACCGCCGGGTGCGGTGCGTGCGTGATGGAAGTGTCGTCGCACGCGCTGGCGCTCCGCCGGGCCGACAGCATTCGTTTCGCCGCCGGTGTCTTCACCAACCTCACGCGCGACCATCTCGACTTCCACGTCAGCATGGAGGAGTACTTCGCGGCGAAGCGCCGGCTCTTCGAGATGCTGCCCGGCGACGCTCCCGCCGTGATCAACGCCGACGACCCCCGCGGGCCCGCGATCGCCGAAGCCTCGCCGGCGCCGGTCACGTATGCGGTGAATCACGCCGCCGACGTCACACCCGGCCCGCTCTCCTTGTCGTTCGAAGGTCTCGAATTCGACGCGCGCACGCCCCGCGGGATCGTGCACGTCCGGTCGCGCCTCATGGGCCGCCCCAACGTGTACAACATCCTGGCGGCGGTCGGTGTGACCGCCGCGCTCGAGCTGCCGCTCGACGCGATCGAGCGCGGTCTCGCGCAGCTCCAGGGCGTCCCCGGCCGGTTCGAACGCGTGTCCTCTCGCGACGACGACATCACCGTGGTGGTGGACTACGCGCACACCGACGACGCGCTGCGGAACCTGCTGGAAATGGCGCGGCCGCTGGCGGCGCGCCGACTGCTGACGGTGTTTGGCGCCGGCGGCGACCGCGACCGGACGAAGCGTCCGCTGATGGGGATGGTCGCCGCGCGGCTCAGCGACGTCGTCGTGATCACGTCGGACAACCCGCGGAGCGAAGATCCGGCGCGGATCATCGACGAAGTCAACCTCGGGGCGCAGCCCGAGATGCGGCAGCGCGGAGTCGAGGTGATCACCATCGTCGATCGGCGCGACGCGATTCTCCACGCGGTCGCCCAGGCTGAAGCGGGTGATGTCGTGCTGATCGCCGGCAAGGGGCACGAGAAGTACCAGGAAGTCGGCGGCGTAACGCTGCCGTTCGACGACGTGGCGGTGGCGCGGGAGGCGCTGGAAGCGCGGCGCCTCAGGTCGCGGGTTGGGTGAGCCCGGCAATCGGCCGCGTGATGCGGACCTGCGGCTGACCCTGGGGTGGGTCGCCGACGCGGTCGGCGGGACGATCAGGACAGGGGATCGGGACGGCGAGATCGGAAACATCGTCACCGACACCCGCACGCTGCAGCCCGGCGACTTCTTCATCGCGCTGCGCGGCGAGCGATTCGACGCGAACGAGTTCGTCGGCGAGGCGTTCGACAACGGGGCAATCGGGGCGATCGTCGAGCGCGGATTCGCCGGGTCCGCTTCGCGGAACCCGGCCCACGAGAGTAGGGCGGGTTCGGCGCAGCCGACCCGCCAGGGGCTGGTCGAAGTGCCCGATACGACGCGCGCGCTCCAGGACCTGGCGCACGCGGTGCGGAAGGCTAGCGGGACGCGGGTCGTCGCCATCACGGGAAGCGCGGGGAAGACCACCACGAAGGAAGCAATCGCCGAATTTCTCTCGGGGCGGCTGCGAGTGGTGAAGAACAAGGGGAACTTGAACAACCACATCGGGCTGCCGCTCTCGCTGCTTCAGTTGCGCGAGCGTCCCGATGTTGCGGTGATGGAACTGGGTATGAACCACGCAGGGGAAATCAGCACGCTCGTCGCCATCGCGGAGCCGGAGACCCGCGTGTGGATAAATGTGGGCGACGCGCATATAGGTTTCTTCCCCTCGCCGGAGGCCATTGCCGATGCCAAGGCCGAAATTCTCGAGGGCGCCGACCGTACCCACGTGCTGGTGTGCAATGCCGACGACCCGCGCGTGATGTCGCGCGCGGCTGCGTTCGCGGGACGTACGCTGACGTTTGGCAGCGCCGCCGGTGCGACGGTACGCGCGGTTGACGCGCAGAACCTCGGCATCGACGGCATGCGCGCGCGCGTGATCACTCCGGCCGGCGAACGCGTCGTGCAGACGCCGCTGCTCGGGCGCGGCAACCTGGCCAACGTGCTGGCGGCCGCCGCCGTCGCGCTCGACTTCGACGTTCCGCTCGACGACATCGTCGCCGCTGCCGCACGGCTCAGGCCCGCCGATCGC
This sequence comes from uncultured Acidobacteriota bacterium, assembly GCA_963750995.1. Classification (GTDB taxonomy): domain Bacteria; phylum Acidobacteriota; class Vicinamibacteria; order Vicinamibacterales; family UBA2999; genus CAVVST01. The sequence continues at coordinate 840,578 of CAVVST010000004.1, forward strand.
CGGGGCGCCGTTCGCCGGCTGCGAGGTGGCATCGTCCTGATCGACGATTCCTACAACTCGAGTCCATCGGCGCTGGCCACGGCTCTCGATGTCGTCGGCCGCGAGCCGCGCGTCTCGAGCAAGGTCGCGGTGCTCGGCGAAATGCTCGAACTCGGCGAGCACTCGCTCGCGCTGCACCGCTCGTCCGGGCAGGCGGCCGCGGCGGCGGGCCTTCGGCTGCTGTTCACCATCGGCGGCGCATCCGCCCGGGCGCTCGCCGACGCCGCCATTGAAGCAGGGATGCCGGCATCCGCCACACGGTACGCAGAGAACAGCGAGGCGGCTGCGCGTGAGATTGCCGGCGCCATCCAGGCGGGCGATCTGGTGCTCGTCAAAGGATCCCGCGGCATCCGCACGGATATCGTGGCTGACCGTATTGCGGCGGAGTTCGCCTGATGCTGTACGACCTGTTGCCGCCGCTCGAACCGTTCTTCGGCGCCTTGAACGTGGTCAGGTACATCACGTTCCGGACGGCGGCAGCCAGCCTGACCGCGCTCGCGATCAGCCTCGTCCTCGGCCCGTGGATGATCGCGAAGCTGCGCGACTTCCAGATCGGCCAGGTCATCAGGCAGGAGGGACCGCAGTCACACCGCGCCAAGGCCGGCACGCCGACGATGGGCGGACTGTTGATCCTGACGGCGGCGGTGGCACCAACGCTGCTGTGGGCCGACCTGTCGAACCCCTACGTGTGGATCGCGGTGCTGGCCACGTCGCTTTTCGGCGCCGTCGGCTTCGCGGACGACTACTTGAAGATCGTCCGCAGGTCGCACCACGGTCTGCGTCCCCGCTACAAGATGGGGTTCCAGATCCTCATTGCCGTCGGCGTGGGTATTACCCTGATGGTGCTCGCGTCGAACAACCTGTACAACACGCGACTGATTTTTCCCTTCTTCAAGAACCTGATCCCGGACCTGGGCTGGTTCTACGTTGCCTTTGCGGTACTCGTGCTGGTCGGCGCGAGCAACGCCGTCAACTTGACCGACGGCCTCGACGGCCTTGCGATCAGCACGTTCGGCGTCGCCGCGGCGGCGTTCACCGCACTCGCGTACGTTACCGGACATGCGGTGCTTGCCGACTACCTGCTGCTCGTCCGCTTCCCTCCGGCCGGCGAGCTCACGGTGTTCTGCGGCGCGCTGGTAGGCGCTAGCCTCGGTTTCCTGTGGTACAACTCGTACCCCGCCGACATCTTCATGGGCGACGTCGGATCGCTGGCGCTGGGCGGCGCGCTCGGCACAGTCGCGATCCTCATCAAGCAGGAACTGCTGCTGCCGATTGTCGGCGGCGTCTTCGTCATCGAGGCGCTGTCCGTGATTATCCAGGTCGCCTCGTTCAAGCTGACCGGTCAGCGCGTCTTCAAGATGGCGCCCATCCACCATCACTTCGAGCTGATTGGATGGAGCGAGCCGAAAGTGATCACCCGTTTTCTGATCCTGGCGGTGCTCTTTGCACTGTTCAGCCTGACGACGCTGAAGCTGCGGTGATGGTGTGGGTGCCAGCGATTTCTCAGTGCGGAAACGCCGTGTGGTGGTCGTCGGGGCGGCCCGCAGCGGCCTCGCGGCCGCGGAGCTGCTGGCGAAGCGGGGCGCGGTCGTGACGCTTACGGAAGCGCGCAGCAGTTTCGACGGCATGGAGCGACTGGAACACGCCGGGGTGCAGATCGAAGCGGGCGGACATCAGCCCGAGACGCTGGCGGGCGCAGAACTAGTGGTCGTGAGCCCGGGTGTTCCGCTCGATCAGGCGGTATTCGATGCGCCGCGCGCTCGCGGCGTCGAGATCATCGGCGAGCTGGAGCTGGCGTCGCGCTGGATTCGCGGCCGGCTGCTGGCCATCACCGGCACGAAAGGGAAGTCAACGACAACGACGCTGCTGGGACGGATGCTGACGTCTGCCGGACGCACGGTGCTCGTCGGCGGCAACATCGGCGTTCCGCTGAGCGCGCAGGTTGACGCGTCGACCGACGACACGTTTCACGTCGTGGAGACGAGCAGTTTTCAGCTCGAGACGACCACGACATTTCATCCCTGGGTCGCCGTCTGGCTCAATTTTGCCGACGACCACCTTGACCGGCATCCGAGCGTCGAAGCCTACGCCTCGGCCAAGGCGCGAATCTTCGCCAACCAGACGGCCAGCGACTGGGCCGTGGTCAATGCCGACGACCCCTCAGTCATTGTCCACAGTGCGGCGTCGAAGGCGCGGCGTGTCGAGTTCGCCTTATCGGGGCGGACGGAGCCGGGACCGGCGGGCGACGCGTTCGTCGTGAACGGCGACTGGATCGTCAAACGCACGGCCGCCGGTGCGGAGCGGCTGTTTCCGGTCGCGGCGGTGGAGCTGACCGGCCGTCACATGCTCAACAACGTGCTGGCCGCCACGGCCGCCGCGGCGATCGCCGGCGCGACGCCGGTCGCGATGACCGACGCGCTTCGAGGGTTTCGCGGTCTCGAGCACGTAATGGAGCCGGTGGGGGAGATTGGCGGCGTTCGTTTCGTGAACGACTCCAAGGCGACGAATGTGGAGGCCGCGAAGCGGTCGATCGAGAGCTTCCCCGGCGGTGTGGTGGCGATTATCGGCGGCCGCTTCAAGGGCGGCGATCTGCGGCAGCTGCGGGAGCCGCTGTGGGCGGCGGGCCGCGCCGTGGTGGCCATCGGCGAAGCTGCCCCGCTGGTTCGTGATGCGTTGACCGGCGCGCTGCCCGTCGTCGAGGCGGCGTCGATGCGCGAGGCGGTCGAGCGCGGGTACGAGGCAGCGGCGCCCGCTGGCGTCGTGCTGCTCGCGCCGGCATGCTCGAGCTTCGATTGGTTCACGGATTACGCGGAACGCGGCAACGCGTTCAAGGCAGAGGTTGAGAGGTTACGGCGCGCGAAGTCGTGAGTGGTGAGCAGTCGTCAGTCGGTTCGGCGCGGACGGGAGCCAGCCGCTGGGAACGCAGACTACCCCGGTCTGCGAGGTCGGTGTCCCTTCCCACGGGCCGGCTGACGACTGCTGACCACTTTACGGATCGGGGATCTTATCCGATTCCCGAGCGCAAACAGATGTTTCGGGTGGACGGCGGCTTCTCTGTAGTCACCGGGGGCAGGGGGCGGGGGAAGGGGTTAGTTCGTGGCGCGGACGCTGAAATACGACAAGGTGCTGTTTACCGCGACGCTGCTGCTCGTGTTCGGCAGCATCGTCATGGTGTACAGCGCGTCGGCGCTGGTCGCCCTCGAACGTTACCAGCAGCCCTACCTGTTCGTGACGCGCCAGGTGATGTGGGCGGTTCTCGGACTGGCAGTGATGGCCGTGGCGATGCGCGTGGACTACCGCACCTACCGCCACGATGCGTTCGTGTGGGCGCTGCTCGGGATGGTGGCGCTCATGTTGATCGGCGTGCTCTTCAGTCCGCCCATCAACGGAACGCGGCGATGGTTCGGCCTGGGCGGGCTTGGCGTGCAGCCGTCGGAGCTGGCCAAGCTCGCGGGCGTACTCTTCGCCGCGCTGATTCTCGAGCGACGGATGCACCGCATCGACGAACTCTCGTACTCACTCCTCCCGATCGCGATCGTCGTCGGCGTGCTGGCTGGACTGATCCTGCTGCAGCCCGACTTCGGCACGGCGATGTCGCTGCTGCTGATCGTCGTCGCCATGGTATTTGCCGCGGGGTTGAACTACCGGTATCTCGTCGGCGCAGTGCTGGTCGCGCTGCCGGCCGTATACGTCGTGCTCGTGAGCGCTCCTTACCGGCGCCGCCGGCTGCTGGCGTTCTGGGACCCGTGGGCGGATCCACTCGGCGACGGGTTCCAGATCATTCAATCGCTGATCGCCGTCGGAACCGGCGGCGTGTTCGGCCGCGGGCTGATGGAAGGGGTACAGAAGCTGTTCTACCTGCCGGAGCCGCACACCGACTTCATCTTCGCGGTCATCGGCGAGGAGCTCGGCCTGATGGGCGCAACCGGCGTGCTGGCGTGCTTCTGTCTGATTGGCTGGCGCGGTCTGCGCATTTCGCTTCGCGCGCAGGACAGCTTCGGCTCGCTGGTCGCGCTCGGCATCACCTCGATGATCGTGGTGCAGGCGTTCGTGAACATGAGCGTGGTGCTCGGCCTGATGCCGACCAAGGGGATCCCGCTCCCGCTCGTGAGCGCCGGTGGGTCGTCGCTGCTCATCAGTCTGCTCGGCATGGGGGTGCTGCTGAACATCTCCCAGCATGAATCCGCAGAGGCCTGAGGTGCGATGGCGTCACGAGCTGTCGGAGCAACCCTGTGTCTCGCCGGTGCGAGGTCGTGAACCTGTCGGTGCTGATTGCCGGCGGCGGGACGGGCGGGCACCTGTATCCGGGTATCGCGGTGGCGCGCGAGCTGATGGCGCGCGAGCCCGGGGCGACGGTGACGTTTGTCGGGACTGCCACGGGCATCGAATCGCGCGTCGTCCCGCGCGAAGGTTTCAGCCTCGACGTGATACGGAGCGCCGGGCTGAAGGGGAAGTCGGCGCAGTCGCTCGCCCGCGGCGTGGCGCTGCTGCCGCTGAGCGCGGCAGACGCGTGGAGGGTCATTACGCGCCGGCGCCCGGCGGTGGTGATCGGCGTTGGCGGCTACAGCTCGGGGCCGGTGGTGCTGCTGTCGGCGTTGCGCGGCATTCCGACGCTGCTGATGGAGCAGAACGCCATGCCCGGCCTCACCAACCGGATGCTCGCGCCGGTCGTCGATGCCGCGGCGGTGACCTACCGGGAAAGCGTGAAGTTCTTCGGCGGCAAGGCGCTCGTCTCGGGCAACCCGGTGAGGCCCGAATTCTTCCAGGAAGAGGAGGCACATGGGAATCAGCATTCGCCGCCTGGGGCGGCGCGGGTTCTAGTCTTTGGCGGCTCTCAGGGCGCGCACGCGATCAACGTGGCCATGGTGGAGGCAGCGCCGCAGCTGGCAGCCGGCGCACCACGAATGGCAATCACGCACCAGACTGGGGAGCGCGATCTGGAAATGGTCCGTGATGGGTACCGGCGGGCCGGTCTCGAGGCCAGGGTCGAGCCGTTCCTGTTCGCGATGGACCGGGAGATGAAAGCTGCCGACCTAGTGATATCCCGAGCCGGCGCAACGACGCTGGCGGAGCTGACGGCGTCGGGCAAGCCCTCGATTCTGGTGCCGCTGCCCACCGCCACCGACGATCACCAGCGCAAGAATGCGCTGGCGCTGGTCAACGAAGGCGCCTCGAGGCTGGTGGAACAGCGGGAACTCTCGGGCGGGAGGCTGGCGGCGGAAATTCACTCGCTGGCAGGAGATGTCGCGCTGAGAAGGCGCATGGGAGACGCGGCGCGGCGAATGGCCAGGCCCGATGCGGCCAGGGTGATCGTCGACAAGGTCCTTGCGCTTGCTCGGTAAGACCCGGCGGGTGCATTTCGTCGGGATCGGTGGCAGCGGCATGAACGGCATCGCCGAACTGCTCGCCAATCTCGGCTACGAGGTAAGCGGTTCGGATCTGAAGGCGTCGGAGGTTACGCGACGGCTCGCTGCCGGGTTCCGGGTAGCGATCCACGAGGGGCACGCGGCCGGGAACATCGGCGACGCGGACGTGGTCGTGGTTTCGTCGGCCGTCCGCCCGACGAACCCGGAGGTGGTCGAAGCGAGGCAGCGCGGCATCCCGGTGATTCCGCGGGCCGAGATGCTCGCGGAATTGATGCGGATGCGGTTCTCGATCGCCGTCGCCGGGGCGCACGGCAAGACGACGACGACCTCGATGATCGCGTTTGCGCTCGAGCGAAGCGGACTGGATCCGGATGCGGTGATTGGGGGCAGGCTCAGGGCGTTCGGCAGCGGCGCCCGGCTCGGACGCGGGCGAATACATGGTGGCGGAGGCGGATGAAAGCGATCGGTCGTTCCTGATGCTGTGGCCCTCGATTGCGGTGATGACGAACATCGACCACGAGCACATGGAGAGCTACGCCAGCTTCGCCGAGCTGCAACAGGCGTTCACCGAGTTCGCCAACAAGGTGCCGTTCTACGGTAGCGTCGTCGCCTGCGCTGACGATCCCAACCTCGCCCCGGTACTGCCGCGGGTGACGCGGAAGGTCGTCACTTACGGGTTCGACCCGCACGCGGATGTGCGTGGCTTCGACGTGCAGCTGGGATCGTTTGGCGCGCGCTGCTCGGTCGAGCGGCGGCGCCGCGATACCGCCGGCAGCCTCGGCGTCCTCGAGCTTGCGGTGCCCGGACGTCACAACCTCCAGAACGCCCTGGCGGCGGTGACCGTCGCATTGCAGATCGGCGTGCGCTTCGATCAGGCGTCCGCGGCGCTGGCGGCGTTCGAGGGTGCCGAACGGCGGTTCGAGCGGCACGGCGAAGCCGGCGGAGTCCTGGTGGTAGACGACTACGCGCACCATCCGACCGAGATTGCCGCGATGCTGGCGGCCGCGCGCGCGTCACTCAGCCGGCGGCTGATCGTTGCGTTTCAACCGCACCGTTACACCCGGACGCAGAACCTGATGGAGAAATTTGGCCCGGCGCTGAAGGACGCGGACGAAATCGTCCTGACTGACATCTACGCGGCGGGCGAAGACGCGATTCCGGGCGTGACCGCCGATGCGCTCGCGGAATCGATTCGGCGCGGATCCGGCCGGCCGGTCGGCGTGATTCGCCAGCTCGACGACCTGGTGACCGAACTGGTGTCGATGGCAAAGCCGGGCGACGCCATCATCACCCTTGGCGCCGGCTCGATAGGAACCGTACCGAAGCGGCTGATCGAAGCGCTTGGCCAACGGGGAGCGAGGACCTAGTGGCTGTTTCCGCTCCGAACGACAAACGCTTCCGTCGCGCCCACGTCAAACCCGGCCGCAAGCGGAGCTGGTTCGCGTTTTCACGCCGGCGCGCCGCGATCCTCGCCGTGATGGCGGTCGTCGTGCTCTTCGCCGCGTACCGCTCCATCGAGCTGATCATGAGCGCCGAGGCGCTCACGGTGACGCGCATCACGGTCAGCGGCAACGCGCGGCTATCCAAGGGAGAGGTGCTGGCCCAGCTCGACGGCCTGGCCGGACGCAACATGCTGCTCGTCAGCCTCGACGAGTGGCGTCAGAAGGTGCTCACCTCGCCGTGGGTCGAGGACGCCGCGTTGCGCCGCGTCCTGCCGGGAACGGTCGACGTCGTGATCGCCGAGCGGGCGCCGATGGGGATCGGACGGATGGCGGGCGGGCTGTACCTGCTCGATCAGCACGGCGGCATCATCGACGAGTTCGGTCCCAATCATGCGGACTTCGACCTGCCGCTGATCGACGGCCTGGCGCCGAAGCGCTCGCCGGACGGCGGGCCGGTGATCGACGAAACGCGGGCGGCGCTGGCCTCGCGCGTCATGTCGTCGCTGCAGGCGCGGCCCGAGCTCGCCGGCCGCGTGTCGCAGATCGACGTCACCGACGCGCGCGACGCCGTGGTGATTCTGAAGAACGACACCGCGCTCGTGCGGATTGGCGACGACCAGTTTGCCGAACGGCTTCAGTCCTACCTCGACCTGGTCGCGGCGCTGCGCGAAAAGGTGCCGCAGATCGATTACGTGGATCTGCGGTTCGGAGAACGGGTCTATGTCAGGCCCCAGCGACGTCCTCCGGGCGGGGGATAACAGATGGCGCGCAGGGAACGGTACCTCGTAGGGCTCGACGTCGGCACCTCGAACGTCTGCGCGGTCGTCGGCGAAAGCCTCGACGACGGCAGCCTCGACATCGTCGGGATCGGGGTTGCGGAGTCGCGCGGCATCAAGCGCGGGGTCGTCGTCAACCTCGAGGCGGCGGTCGATTCGATCAAGAAGGCGATCGAGGAGGCGGAGTTGATGGCGGGGGTCGAGATCGACTCCGTGCATCTTTCGCTCTCGGGACCGCACATCAAGGGATTCAACAGCCGCGGCGTGATCGCGGTGGCCGGCAAGAACCGCGAGATCACCCGCGACGATGTGCGCAGAGCGATCGACGCGGCCAAGGCGGTGGCGCTGCCCGCCGGCCGGGAGATTCTGCACGTCCTGCCGCAGGACTTCGTGGTCGACGAACAGGACGGCATCGGCGCGCCGGTGGGGATGACCGGCGCCCGGCTCGAGGTCAACGTGCACGTCGTGACCGGCGCCGCATCGTCGACCCAGAACATCATCGCCTGCGTCAATCGCGCCGGCGTGTCGGTGGTCGACACCGTGATCGAACAACTGGCGGCGGCGGAGTCGGTGCTGACGCCTGACGAGAAGGAACTGGGCGTGGCGCTGGTCGACATCGGCGGCGGCACCGCCGACCTTGCGATTTTTGAGCGCGGCAGCCTCTGGCACACCGGCGTCGTCGCCGTCGGCGGCGATCACTTCACCAACGACATCGCCGTCGGGCTGCGCACGCCGATTCCGGATGCGGAGAAGGTCAAGCGGAGGAACGGGTGTGCGCTGTCGTCAATGGTGGACGAGGACGAGACCATCGAGGTGGCCAGCGTCGGCGGCCGCAAGCCGCGGCTGATGGCCCGACGCATCCTGTCGGAGATCCTGCAGCCGCGCGCCGAAGAGATCTTTCACCTCGTGTGGGACGAGATCCGGCGTGCCGGCTACGAGAAGTCGCTCAACTCCGGGATCGTCCTCACCGGCGGCGGTTCGATCCTCGAAGGGATGCCGGAAATCGCCGAACAGATTTTCGACCTGCCGATCAGGCGGGGGTGTCCCGGCGGCGTCGGCGGGCTCGCCGACCACGTGAACAGCCCGACGTTTGCGACGCCGGTCGGACTCGTTCTCTATGCACATCGCAACCGTGGACCGGACCCGGTGCGCGTTGGCGCCGGGGCGTTCGGCCGCATGGCCGGACGGCTGCGCGGCATCTTCAAGGAATTTTTCTGAGACTCCCCTGGGACGTTTCTGAATCGGAGGCAGATATGAGACAAGGCGACCCCCGCAACAAGGACGCCGACAGAATGAGGTTGACGCTCGACCAGGAGACGAGGCTGGGCGCCAAGATCAAGGTGATCGGCGTTGGCGGCGGCGGCAGCAATGCCGTGAACAGGATGGTGACGGCCGGGTTGGGGGGCGTCGAGTTCATCGCCGCCAATACCGACGCCCAGGCGCTGGAACACAGCCAGGCCTCCGTCAAGATTCAGATCGGACAGAAGCTGACGAAGGGGCTGGGTGCCGGCGCCGATCCCAACATCGGCCGGCAGGCCGCGCTCGAGGACACCGAGACGATCATCCAGGCGCTGTCGGGCGCCGACATGATCTTCGTCACCACCGGCCTCGGCGGCGGTACCGGGACGGGCGCCGCGCCGGTGATCGCCAGCCTGGCGAGCGAGCTCGGGGCGCTCACCGTCGCGGTCGTCACCAAGCCTTTCAGGTTCGAGGGCAAGCGGCGTTCGGCGTACGCGGAGGCCGGGCTCGAGACGCTGCGGGAGTGCATCGACACCGTCATCACCATCCCCAACGAACGGCTGCTGTCGATCATCGAGCGCCGCACGACGCTCAATGATTCGTTCTCGCTCGCCGACGATGTGCTGCGGCAGGCGATTCAGGGAATCTCGGATCTGATCCTCGTGCCCGGGCTGATCAATCTCGACTTCGCGGACGTCAAGACCATCATGTCGGGCATGGGCGTCGCGATGATGGGCACGGGGGTGGCCGAGGGCGACAACCGGGCGATGGAGGCCGCCCACCGGGCGATTACCAGTCCGCTGCTCGAGGACGGATCGGTCACCGGGGCCCGCGGCGTGATCATCAACGTCACGGGCGGGCCGGACCTCTCGCTGATGGAGGTCAACGAAGCATCGTGCGTGATCCAGGAAGCGGCGCACGAAGACGCCAACATCATCTTTGGCGCGGTCGTCGACCCCGGTCTGAAGGGGAAGGTGAAGATCACCGTCATCGCCACCGGCTTTGATCGCAAAAGCGCCGGCCGCTCGGTGCCGGCCGCGTCCCTGCAGACACCGGTCGATCTGCATAACTACACGGCGCACCTGGCGAAGCCTGCCGAGCCGGCGCCGATGGACCGGCCGATGATGGAGATGGCCGCTCCGGGTGCGGAACGGGTCGTGCCGCCGATCACCGTCACCCGGCGGCCCCCGCTGGACTTGTCGCTGCCACTGCGAAGCTCAAGTGAGGACGGAAAAGGAGACGGCCTCGTCTTCGACGGCGACCTGTCGTCGCCGCTCGACGTGCCCGCGTTTCTCCGCCGGCAGAACTGAGCCCGCCGTCGGGCCTGTCGGGGCCATCGCGCGGGCCGTCCCGCGCTTCGGGCGCGTGCCGGTGGTAGACTATGTACACCCACGGCACGCGCGCCCGTCTGCGCCGCAGCAGTAGTTCGCGCACGATCTCAGTTCGCATTTCGTCTCAGTATCCATTTCGATGAAGCACTGGCAGCAGCGCGACCGCGCGCGGGAACTCCTGTCGAAGGAGGTCGGCTACATCCGCAAGCCGCATGGCGGCAAGCTGCGCGTCGCCCTGGCGTTTCCGAATACCTACTTCGTCGGGATGTCCAACCTCGGCTTCCAGACCGTCTACAAACTGTTCAACGCCGAAGACGACATCGTCTGTGAACGCGTGTTCCTGCCGCCGAAGACCGAGCTCGCGGCACAGCTTGCCGCCGGCGGTCCGCTCGTCACGATCGAGTCGCAGACGCCGGTGGCGGAGTTCGACGTCTTTGCGTTCTCCGTGTCGTTCGAATGGGATTACACCAACGTCCTTACGCTGATGCGGCTGGCGGGTATCCCGCCGCGCACCGACGCGCGCACGCATTACCATCCTCTCGTCGTTATCGGCGGCGCCGTGACGTTTGTGAACCCAGAGCCGTTGGCGCCGTTTGCCGACGCGATCGCGGCTGGTGAGGGCGAAGCGCTGATTCCGTCGCTGCTGCGCGCGTTCAACGGCGCATCCGATCGCGACGACCTGCTGCGGCGGCTGGCGGGTGAACGTGGCTTTTACATCCCCTCGTTTTATGACGTCCGCTACGCCGCCGACGGCACCATCGCGGCGTTCGTACCGAAACCGGGCACGGCCGCGCCGCCGGTGGTGAAGAAGGCGGCGCTGAAGACCACTGAGGCGGTGGACCCTCCGGCGACGACCATCTTCACGCCCGAGACGGAATTCGGCGCCCGCTTCCTGGTGGAAGTGGTGCGCGGCTGCGCCAACCTGTGCCGCTTCTGCTGGGCCGGTTACAACTACCTGCCGGTGCGCGCGTTCCCGAAGGAACGCATCCTCCAGCTGGCGCAGCAGGCGCGCGCCTATTCGAACCGCGTCGGGCTGGTGTCGATCGCGCTGTGCGATCACCCCGACATCGAAGAGATCCTGACGCGGCTGGCGGAGATGGGGTATTCGATCAGCCCCGCGTCGCTGCGCCTGGACGACCTGACCCCGAAGCTCGTCGGCCTGCTGCGCCGGAGCGGCGAGCGCACCATCACCATCGCGCCGGAAACCGGCTCCGATCGGCTGCGCCGCGTCATCAACAAGACCATCACCAACGACGAGATCCTGGCGGCCGCCGACATGATCTTCGAGCAGGGCATCGAGAACCTGAAGCTCTACTTCATGATCGGCCTTCCCACCGAGACCGACGAAGACCTGGTCGCGATACGAGACATCACCCTCCAGCTGCGCGAGGCGATGTTGAAACACGGCCGCGGACGCGGTCACCTCGGCCGCATCGTCGGCAGCGTGAACCCGCTCGTCCCGAAGCCCGGCACCGCCTACCAGTGGCTGCCGATGGAAGGGGACAGTTCCATCGAACGGAAGATCCAGCGGATGCGCAGCCTGATGGCAGGCATCGACAACGTGTACTTCAATATCAAGTCGGAGCGGCATTCGTTCTACCAGGCGCTGCTCTCGCTCGGCGATCGCCGCGTCGCTCCCGCCATCGAGGCGGCCGAGCGCAACGGCGGGAACTGGCGAGCCGCGGTCGCGGAAACAGGCGTCGACGCCCACTTTTTCGTGTTCCGCGACCGTTCGCGCGATGCGGTTCTGCCGTGGGACATCATCGACGGCGGCATGAAGGCCGATTTCTTCCGATCGGAGTTCGACAAGGCGATGAAGGAAGAGTGGACGCTCCCGCCGAAGCGGCAGAAGGAGAATGCGCGTCTCCTCCCCGTGTTGCTGCAGTAGCCTGAGGCCTTAAGGCCTCCCTCTGGCAACGTGACGTTCATCCTCGCCCTCACCGGCACGGGCGCCCTGCTCGTGCTGCTCGTTGTCCTCATTACTGGCGGCTTTGTCATCGACGCCGGACCACTCTATTTCTCGTCGCGCCGCTGGACCACGCCCCTGGTCGTGGCGTCAGCGGCATGGCTTGCCGCCGCATTCCTCGGCCGCCGCCACGGGGTCGCGTATGCCCTGACCACGCTCGGCGAGCGCATCGATCGGTACGCCGTTACCATCGCGCTCGTGGTGGCCGTGGCCGCGGCCGGCACGGGCGTCGGGTTTGCGACATTCGCCGCGTCGGCCGCCGATGCTTCGGGATACGTCAGCCAGGCGAGGCTGCTTGCCGATGCCCGCGTGTCGTTCGACGAACCGCTGGCCCGCCTCCTGCCATGGACCGACACGACCTGGGTCTTTTCACCTCTCGGCTACCGGCCAGGTCCCACACCGGGAGAAGTGGTGCCGACATATCCGCCAGGGCTACCGCTGACGATGGCCGCGGCGCGTTTGGCCGGGGGCGAATGGGCACCGTTCTTCGTGGTGCCGTTGCTTGGCGGCCTGGCCGTGTTCTGCGCGTTCCTCCTGGGTTCGACATTGCACTCCCGCCGGGCCGGTCTCGTCGCCGCAGTGCTGCTCGCGACCAGCCCAATCTTTCTGTTCCAGCTCGTCCAGCCGATGAGCGACGTTCCGGCGCTGGCCTGGTGGACGCTGGCGCTGCTCCTCGCCTTCTCCCCTCACCGCGCCACCGCGGTGGCGGCCGGTGCCGCTGCGGGCATGGCCTTGATGGCGCGGCCAAACCTCCTGCCTCTTGTGGCCCCGCTCGCCGTGTTCGTCTGCCGATGGCCAGTGCGACAACCACGCCGACTCGTGCCACTCGTGGCGGGCCTCGTGCCGGCGGTAGGCGCCCTGACGTTATTCCAGTGGCGCATCTACGGCAGCCCGCTCGCGTCTGGGCATGGCACGTTCAGCGACTTCTTTGCGATCTCGAACGTGTGGCCCAACCTCGGCGTGTATTCCGGACACCTCATTCGCGGCGAAACAGCGGCGATGATCCTGGCAGTCGTGGCGATGGCCGTAGCACTGGCCTTCCGCCGCGGCGTGGATGACGCGGCCAACCGTTCGCTCGTGGCTGTCGCCATTGGCGCCGCCCTCTTCGGTGCGGTCGTCCTGCTCTGTTACCTGCCGTACGTCGTGTTCCGCGATTGGTTTTACCTGCGGTTCCTCCTTCCCGCGTACCCCCTTGCCTTCGTCCTCGCGGGCGCGCTCGCAGCGCACGCCGCGTCGGCACTGCCGCGGCCGGCCCAGGGACTCAGCCTACTGATCGCGCTTACGACCGTCGCGTCAGTCAACATCGTGGTCGCCGGCCGCGAGCAGGCGTTCAACCTGCGCGAGTACGAAGGGCGCTACCGTTCTGCCGGCCGCTACACGGATGCGGTGGTGCCGCGGGAGGCCGTCATTTTCGCGGTGCAGGAGAGCGGCAGCGCCCGCTACTACGGCCGCCCGATCGTCCGCTGGGATCTGCTCCCCGTCGATCTCGACACGGCGGTGGCGACGCTCACCGCCATGCAACGGCATCCGGTCTTCCTGGTGGAAGACTGGGAGGCCGCCGACCTGCGAAAGCGCTTTGCTTCGTCTCGCATCGCTCGACTGGACTGGCCGCCCCGCGCCGATATCGGGACCGCCATCCACGTCCTGCTGTTCGATCCGGCGGATCGCGATCAGCCACCCGGAAGCATTCGCACGGATCGGTTCCGTTAGGTCGCGACCGCGGCCTTTTCCTCGTACTCCGTGTACGCCTGCAGGATTGCCTCGCGGACACGATCCTGGGATGTGGCGTCGGCGATCGGCCGCAGCAGTGAGAAACTTCGCCTCTCACCGTTGACTGAATACTGGCGCGCCGGGAAGGTGACATTCCGGCCGCTGCCGGTGCGGCGCTCCCAGACGCCAAAGCCGATCAGCTTCAGTCCTTCGAGGATCCCTTCAGTGAAGTGGAGTTCGGCATCGGCAAGTTTTCCGGGAGGGTTGCTCTTTTCGTTGAGGGTGATTTTGACGATCACGATGACTCTCCGTTATTGGGCATTTGCGCTGGCGTCGGAGAGTGAGGCAAGGACGCAGCCCGTTCCGGGCGGGAGGAAGCGTCGCGGCAAGTGACTCGACGGCCCCAGGTTGCAGCGGTCCGCCAGGAACGCGCCGCGGGCGGCGTGATTCGGGTGGAAACGCCGGTTGTCGCGCGCTCGTCCCTCAGCGGGAGTCAGTGAGGAGCAGGACGTGGGCGATGGCGAGCTCGCGCGAGTGCGTGATTGTGAGGACTGATCCGGTGGCGCCCATCGACGCGAACCGCGCGGCCGCGCCGTCGTGGAAGCGCAGCATTGGCGGGCCGCCCGCCCTGAAAACTTCGATGCCGAGCCAGTACACCCCGCGCGAATGGCCGGTCCCGAGCGCCTTCATCGCCGCCTCCTTCGCGGCAAACCTCGCGGCGAATGACGACGTCGCGTCGCGCCGACGCCGGCAGTACGCGATTTCTCCCTCAGTGAAGATGCGGTGAACGAACCGGTCGCCATAACGCTCGATGGCCTCTCCGATGCGGCCGATCTCGGTAGCGTCGATCCCGGATCCTATAATTTCCATCTGCGGCGATCGTATATGACCCTGCCGACTGTAGCCGAATCGTTCTACTGGACTGACACGCCTGAAGGCCGGGTTCTGAAGTGCCGGCCGCTGGAGATCATCGCCCCGCATCTGTTCACGACGCGTGATCTGAAGCTGACGTCCCGGGACGACTGGCGCCAGGTGGCCGCACTGCTCGACGCCGACGACACCGTTACGCTGAACCAGGTCCATGGCCGCAGCGTCCAAGTCGTCCGCGCGGGCGTGCCGCCGGCGCCCGAGCGACAGGATGCGGATGCGCTCGTTTCGAACGACCCCGGCGTCGCCGTTGCGGTCAGGGCGGCCGATTGCGTGCCACTTCTGTTCGCGGACTCGACCACCGGTGCCGTCGCCGCCGTGCACGCCGGCTGGCGCGGCACAGCCACCGGGGCTGCGGTCGCTGCTCTCGAGGCGCTGGGCCGCGAGTTCGGATCACGCCCAGACGACATCACCGTCGCGCTCGGCCCGAGCATCGGCCGGTGCTGTTACGAAGTGGGTTCGGAGCTGGTTGACGCATTTGCCGCGGCTGGACATGCGCGGCATCTGGTCGATCGCTGGTTCTCGGCCGGTGACCCGGCATCGGGGATCAGGGATCGGGCGCCTGGCGGCCGCGAACGAAGCCGCCTGCGTCTCGACGTCGCGGGAGCCAATCGGGATCAGCTGGTGCTCGCGGGCGTGCCCGAGCAGAACATCTACGACTGCGGACTGTGCACCGCCATGCACCTGGATGTGCTGACGTCGTTCCGCGCGGAAAAAGACAAGGCGGGACGAATCGCCGCCGTCATCCGCGCGCGGCCGCTTCGTCCATAGCTTCGTTGGCGAGGCGGTCGGCTTCCTTGTTGAACTCGCGACGCACGTGCTCGAACTGCACGTGGCGAATCTGCCGGGCCAGGTTGCGCGCCTGCTCCCAGAGGGGCTGCAGCCCGGGGTGTTTCACGCGGTACTCGCCGCGCATCTGTTTGACCAGCAGGTCCGAATCCGACTTGATGCGGAGCGTCTCGATGCGGTTGTGTGCGGCCCAGCCAAGGGCGGCCAGCAGTCCGCGGTACTCGGCCACGTTGTTGGTGGCGACGCCTACCGCCTCCTTCAATTCGAGCACCGTCCCGTCGTCGCGTTCGATGCGGACGCCGTAGCCGGCAGGTCCGGGGTTGCCGCGGGAGCCGCCGTCGATATTCGCAATCGCCGACCCGCCGGCTGGCGCTCCGAAGAGCGAAGGCTGGCTTGCGCCCGGGGTCACGAGGTATGGGTGACGGCGGGCTCCGCCTGGGCCGGGGGAGGCACGTAGTACAGGATTCGATTGCAGCTGAAGCACTGGATGATGGCGTCGTTCCGCCGGTACTTCCTGAAACACCTGCGGGCGCAGCCGGACGTGGCACGCCGAGCAGAGACCGTCGCGTGTGGCGGCGCAGATCGCGATGCCCTTGCGCGCCTTTGCCACCTGGTCGAACATCGCAAGCAGTTTCGGATCGGTCTGGGCGACGAGCGCGGTGCGAGCCGCCGACGCCTCGGCCAGCGTCGCTTCGACGCCGGTCAATTCCCTGGCCAGCGCTGCTTTCTCCGCGTCGATGTCCTTCTGATCTTTGGCCAGTGCCGCTTCGGCCTGCTTGATGTCGGCGGTGATGACGTCGGCGTCCATCATCTGCTCGAGCACCTTCTCCTCGACGGCCGCCAGGTCGCGCGTCGCGGTTTCCATTTCGTGGCCGAGCGCCTGGTATTCCTTGTTGGTCTTGACCGCGGCCTGCTGGTCCTTGAACTTGGAGATCCGGCCCTGGTAAACAGCGGTTTCTTTTTCGAGGGTGCGGCGGATTTCCTGGTTGGCCTTGAGGCGATCTTTCGCGTCGGCCACGCGTTGGTTGGCGTCGTTCAGCCGGGCGTCGGCTTCGGCGAGGCGTGCAGGATGCGCGGCGCTCTTCCGCCGCGCGTCCTCGATCGTGCTATCGAGCTGCTGCAGTTTGATGAGTCGGTCTAGGTCTGGCGACATGAAATATGGGCGTGGGCCCGCCAGGATTCGAACCTGGGACCAACCGATTATGAGCCGGCCGCTCTAACCGCTGAGCTACGGGCCCGTACGGGTTAGGTACGGCCTTCAAGAAACGCCTTCAGCTTACGCGACCTCGACGGATGGCGCAGCTTTCTGAGCGCCTTCGCCTCGATCTGCCGTATGCGCTCGCGGGTCACGGCGAAGTTCTGGCCGACTTCCTCGAGCGTGTGCTCGCTGCCGTCGCCGACGCCGAAGCGCATCTTGATCACCTTTTCCTCGCGCGGCGTCAACGTCTTGAGCACCGCCTCGGTCTGCTCCTTGAGGTTCAGGTTGATCACCGCCTCGGCCGGCGACACGATGTTCCGGTCCTCGATGAAGTCGCCAAGATGCGAATCTTCCTCTTCACCGATCGGCGTCTCGAGTGAGATCGGCTCCTGCGCGATCTTGAGCACCTTGCGGACCTTGGCCACCGGGATGTCCATCCGCTTGGCGATCTCTTCCGACGTCGGCTCGCGCCCGAGCTCCTGCACCAGGGCGCGCGAGGTGCGAATCAGCTTGTTGATCGTCTCGATCATGTGCACCGGGATTCGGATGGTGCGCGCCTGGTCGGCGATCGCGCGGGTGATGGCCTGGCGGATCCACCACGTCGCGTAGGTCGAGAACTTGTAGCCGCGGCGGTACTCGAACTTGTCGACCGCCTTCATCAACCCGATGTTGCCTTCCTGGATCAGGTCGAGGAACTGCAGGCCGCGATTCGTGTACTTCTTGGCGATCGACACGACCAGTCGCAGGTTGGCTTCGACCAGCTCCTTCTTTGCCTGCTCCGCCTGGGCCTCGCCGCGCTGAATCACCTCGATGGTGCGGCGCAGCCGCTCGGGCGTCTCTTCCAGCTCGTCGATCATCAGGCGGACGTGCGTCCGGATGTCCTTCAGCTTCTTCTGGAGGTTCTTCTTCTCCTCGTCCTTCAGCTTCGGACCCTTGACCTTGAACTTCGGGTTGATCTGCCGGTCGAGCCCGTCGGCGTCGCGCTGCACGCGCTGCACGGCATCGACGGCGTCCTTGACCTCGTCGATCAGGCGCCGCTTGATGGTTTCGGTGAACTCGATGCGGCGGATCAGGCGCGAGACCTCGATGCGGCCGCGGAGCGCCTTCCACCGCGCGCGCCGGAACTTCCGCTTGTCCTTGCGCGGCGTCAGCTCCATCTTCTCGGCCAGCTTGACGAAGTTCGCCCGCGCCTTGCGGACGGCTTCGATCTGCTCGAGCACTTCTTCCTTGCGCTCTTCGATCACCTCGTCAGTGATTTCCTCGTCGCTGAAGATCACCAGTTCGCGGATGGTACGCTCGCCCGCGCGCAGCTGGTCGCCGGTGATGAGGATGCGCTTGGCGATCGTCGGGGTCCGCGAGATCGACTTGATGACGGCCAGCTTGCCGCGTTCGATGCGCTTGGCGATGGCCACCTCGCCTTCGCGAGTGAGCAGCGGCACGGTGCCCATCTCGCGCAGGTACATGCGGACCGGGTCGTTGGTCTTGTCGAGCGCGCCGGGAGTGAGGTCGAGTTCCGGTTCGTCGCCCGAGTCGCGATCGAAATCCTTTTCGCCGCGGTACGCCTTGTCGGAATCCACGACCTCGATGCCCGCGCTGCCGAACGCGTTGAACAGGTCATCGAGCTCTTCGGACGAGGTGATCTCGGACGGGAGCATCTCGTTCACCTCGTCGTACAGGAGATAGCCCTTCTCCTTGCCGACGGTGATCAACTGGCGTACTTCGTCGTATCTTTCTTCGATCGACAGGCTCATAGTCCTCCCACCACTAGATCAGTCCTTCGATCCGCTGCAGCAGATCGAGCTTGCGCGCCCATAAGGCATCGATACGCTCGCCGTGCTGGGCGGCGCCGAGTTCCTGCAGGCGGTCGATTTCACGCTGGATGGCGGTGTGCTCCCGCTCGCACCGCAACCGCTTGATGATTCGTGCACATCCGTCCGCATCGGTGACATGGGGTTCCCGCTCGCTCGCAATCGCGGTCACAAGCTGGGAGTCCACACTAGTTAGACGCTCGAGAAGGATAGATGGCGAGAATCCACTATTTTGATTCAGTTGGCGCGCAAGATCCAGCACTGACCGCGCCGGAAGTCCCTCGAGGTCACCCTCCTCCAGGCCGTCCAGCGCCGCGAGCGCCCGCTCCGGCTGGTGCAAAAGCAGCCAAATCAGCCCCTTTTCGGCCTTGGTGACATGCCCCAAGTTGGGCATTTCGCGCGCCGTCAGGGTGGTCTGGCGCTGTGCCGCCGCACGCCGGATTTCCGCGCGCACGACTTCGTCGGTCACGCGCGCTTTATGCGCCAGGCGGTCGGCAAAGCGGTCGCGGACCGTCACATCAGGTATACGGCCGGCAATCGGTAACATTTCAGACAGGAACTTGACCCGGCCTTCGTCGGAATTCAGGTTATGGCCCGCAGCCGCCCGATCGAGGAGAAACTCCAGATATGGGCGCGATGTTTTCAGCCGTTCGCCGTAGCCCTGCGGCCCATGCTTCCGTATGTACGTATCGGGATCTTCGCCAGCCGGCAGGGTGGCCACATTAACCTCAAACCCTTCAGCCACGAGCATTTCGCAGGATTTGGCGGCTGCGCTCTGACCGGCCGCGTCGGGGTCGAAGCTCAAGACGACCTTCGCCGTGAACCGGCGTAACTGCTGAGCTTGGGCGGGTGTCAGTGCTGTGCCGCAAGAGGCCACGACTGCGTGGACCCCAGCCTGGTAGACCTGGGCAAAATCGAAATAGCCCTCCACCAGGACCGCGACTCTTCCCTGGCGGATGGCCGCCTTGCTGAGGTTGAGGCCGTAGAGCGTCCGGCTCTTCGAGTAAATCGGGGTCTCGGGCGAATTCAGGTATTTCGGTTGCTGATCGGCATCGAGCGCACGGCCGCCGAAGGCAATCACCGACCCGGTGTCGCGGCAGATGGGAATCATCAACCGATTTCTGAACCGGTCAATCACGCTCCCGTCGTCGCGCTGCACGAGCAGCCCCGCGCGGAGCAGGAGCGCCTGGGAAAATCCCTGATTGAGCAGCGCCTGTTTCAGCGCCTCGCGTCCCGGCGGTGCGAAACCGAGGCCAAGCGCTTCCCTGGTGGCGTCGCTGACGCCCCGTCCCGCGATCTGCTGCCGGATGCGCCCCCCGGGCGGCGACGCCAGCTGCTGCCGGAACCAGGCGGCCGCCGCCTCGTGCACCTTCAGCAGCCCTTCGCGCTCGGCGGTGCTGGCCCGCTGTTCGTCGTTCTGTTCGAGCTCCGGAATCGTCATCCCGAAGCGCTGTGCGAGCTGCTTCACGGCGTCCTGGAAGCCGACCTTCTCGTGCAGTTCGAGAAACTTGAAGACGTCGCCGCCCACCCCGCAGCCGAAGCAGTGAAAGAAACCCTTGTCGCGATTGACGTGGAACGACGGCGTCTTCTCGCCGTGGAAGGGACAGAGGCCTTTATACGTGGCGCCGGTCTTCTTCAGCGACACGTAGTCCTGGATCACGACGACGATGTCGGCGTGATGTTTCAGGTCTTCGATGAACTGCTGTGGGAAGAGCGCCATCAGTCCTTGAGATATGCGATTGTCGCGCCGCCGCCGCCCTGGTTCTGCGGCGCGGTCTCGTATCGTTCCACCAGCGGATGATTCTTCAGGAACTCCGCCACCGCGCGCCGGAGCTGTCCTGTGCCGTGACCATGGATGATGCGCAGCTCACGAAGATCGGTGACGGTGGATTCGTCGAGAAACTTTTCCAGCCGCCCGAGCGCTTCGTCAACCGTTGAACCGATCACATTCAATTCCGAGAGCAGGCCCTGGCGAGGCTGCAGATCAATGTTCACGTGCACGGCGGCTCCGCCTTCGGCGGAACCCGCCCTACGGTCGTAGTCCTGGTTCCGCGAAGCGGACCCGGCATCAATCATACGAAGGTCGCGCACGGCGGCGCGGAGGCGTTTGCCGCGCACGTCGATTTCGGCATGTTTGGCCTGCAGTGCGACCACGACGCCCTCGACGCCGAGCCCGCCGACCGCGACGCGCGATCCGACGTCAATCGGGCCAGGTTCGGCCACGAGCGGCGCCGACGGTGCCGTTTCGGTGCCTTTCACCCGGTGGGCGATCTGATCGAGGGCGGCGCGGGCGTCGGCCTTGACGGTTCCCATGTCGCCGGTGTTCAGCCCGGCCGCGCGGAGACGCTCACCGCTCTTCAGCCGGACGGCCGCCTGGTCGGAGAGCGTGGCCGCCTTCGTCTTCAGATCCTCGATGACAGCGTCGATCTCCTTGCGTGCGTCGCGAAGGTGGTCGTCCACCTTTGCGTCGAGCCGCCGGCGCACCTTGTCCTCGCGATCGCGGACCGTCTCCTCGCGCGTACGCAGCTTCCGCTCCGCTTCGTAGATCCCCGCGCGTTCCTGCGACAGTGCCCGGCGGTCCTGTTCCAGCGCGCGAAGATCGTTGTCGATGCGGGCGAGGTGCTCGGCCAACTGCTTTTCCGGCTCGGTCAAGTTGCCGCGCGCTGCCGCGATGACGGAGGCGGGCATGCCGAGCCGCGCAGCAATTTCAATCGCCAGGCTTCGGCCAGGCGATCCGTAGACGATGCGGTAGGTCGGCGCGAACGTCTCGGGGTTGAAACCGAACGCCGCGCCGGCCACGTTTTCCGTCGTCGACGCATAGGACTTCAGCGAGTCGTAGTGCGTCGTGGCGATGAGGTGCGCGCCGCGACTGCGGAAGTGGTCGATCACGGCAATGCCGAGCGCCCCTCCTTCGACCGGGTCGGTCCCGGCTCCGACCTCGTCCAGCAGGACGAGGGCAGGCAGCGACAGGTCGCGATCCATCGACACCACGTTGGTAATGTGGGCCGAGAAGGTGCTGAGGCTGGCGGAAATCGACTGCTCGTCGCCGATGTCGGCAAAGAGCGATCGAAACACCGGCAGACGCGAACCTTCGTCAGCCGGGATGTGAAGACCCGCCTGCGCCATCGCTGCGAGCAATCCCGCCGTTTTCAGCGCCACCGTCTTGCCGCCCGTGTTGGGCCCGGTGATCAGAAGCACGTGCACTGGCGGTTGGAGCGCGATGTCGACAGGGACGACCGAAGGGGTCCTCAACAGCGGGTGCCGCGCGCCTTTGAGCTCGAAGGCGCCGTCAGTTGACATCACCGGCTCGATTCCGCGGACCGACACCGAGTAGCGCGCCCGCGCCTGAATGACATCCAGTTCGGTGGCGACGTCGACCGTCCGGCGGAGGTCGTCCGGGCGTCCGCGGAACGAGTCGGTCAGCGCGAGCAGGATGCGGCGGACTTCTTCCGCCTCCTCCTCTTCGAGCGCGACGATGTCGTTGTTGATCTCGACGGTGCCCAGCGGCTCGAGATACAAGCTGGCGCCGCTGGCGGATGCGCCATGCACGATGCCGGGAATGGCTGAGCGATGCTCGGCACGCACCACCAGGACGTAGCGGCCGTTGCGGTCGGTGACGACCTGATCCTGCAGGTACTTCGCGGTGTCGCGGCCGCGAAGAAATCCATCCAGCGTTGACCGCAGCTTCGACCGTTGCCTGCGCAGCCGCTCGCGAATGCCCGCCAGCGCCGGCGACGCATCGTCCACGACGTCGCCGCCGGGGTCGATCTTCCGCCTGACGTCGGCGATTTCGCCCTTGAAGGACGCAACCTGCTCGACGAGTGCGCGCAGGAGCGGCAACGGGTCGGCGAGCCGGCTGACGACGCTGCGGGATTGTTCGATTGATTCCAGGTAGTCAGCCAGGCCGCGCAGCCGTGCCGCCTCGAGCGCGCGCCCCTCGACATTGAGGGCATCGAGAATCGCGTCCAAATCCGACGGCGCTCGCAGGGGAAAGCCGGGATGGTCGGCCAGAAAGCGGGTACCTTCCGAGGTCGCCTGCTGCGCCTTCCGGATGTCGTCAGCGTCGATAGAGGGCTGCAGCTCGCCCAGGCGATCCCGGCCGGTAGGCGTGACCGTCATGTCGGCAACGAGCTCGACGATGCGATCGAATTCAAGCGCGCGAAGAGCAGCAATCACAAATCGCCAATCACAAATGATTAATGAGACTCGCCGTGCATGCCGCACCGAAGCCGTTGTCGATGTTCACAACCGTCACGCCATTGGCGCAGCTGTTCAGCATGCCGAGGAGCGCGGCGACGCCCCCGAAGCTGGCGCCATACCCGACGCTCGTCGGCACGGCGATGACGGGCACGTCGACGAGGCCGGCGACAACGCTCGGCAACGCTCCTTCCATTCCGGCGACGACGACGATCACGCGGGCGGCCTGCAGCCGCTGTTGTTCCGAGAGCAATCGGTGGAGGCCCGCGACGCCGACGTCATAGAGGCGATCGAGGCGATTGCCCATGAGTTCGAGCG
This sequence comes from uncultured Acidobacteriota bacterium, assembly GCA_963750995.1. Lineage (GTDB taxonomy): Bacteria > Acidobacteriota > Vicinamibacteria > Vicinamibacterales > UBA2999 > CAVVST01. Next base: position 863,684 of record CAVVST010000004.1, read on the forward strand.
TCACCGCCGCCTCCTCGGCGATTGGCAGGTCCGATGTGCCGGCGCAGGCCACGAGGATCGTGCCCTTGCCTTCGGGCACATGTCCCTGCGCGAGCGTGATCGCGCGCGCGGTCTCGTGATACGTGACGCCCGGCACCGTCGCGCGCACGGCCTCGAAGGCAAGCGCGTCGGCGCGGGTCACCAGCAGCGCCTGGCCGCGTGCAACCAGCCTTTCGGCGATGCTGGCGATTTGCGCCGGCGTCTTGCCGATGCCGAGAATGACCTCGGGAAATCCCTGGCGCAGGGCGCGATGCGTATCGACTCGCGCGAAACCGAGATCCTCGAACGGCGCTGCGCGCAGCGCGGTCAGCACGAGCGCCGCAGCGGCCGAGGGGTCGAGGTCTCCGCGGCGCACACGATCGAGCAGGTCCTGAAGTTCGGGGCCGGTCATGGATGACTTGGGTGCGTGGTTGGCTGAACCGGCAGTATAATCATGGTCTGTGCACGCTGCCGGCGTCCTCATCGCATGACCCCGCTTGAAACGCTGACTCTCGCGACTTACTTTTTTGTCCTCGTCATTCTCGCGCTTTACGGATGGCACAGGTACTACCTCGTCTACGTCTACATGAAGAACAAGCGGAACCAGCCGGTTCCACTTGGATCTTTCGATGCGCTGCCCCGCGTTACGGTTCAGCTTCCGATCTACAACGAGATGTATGTCGCGGACCGGCTCATCGATGCCGTGTGCGCACTGGATTACCCGAGGCACCTCCTTCAGATCCAGGTGCTCGACGATTCGACTGACGAAACCACGAGCGTGGCCGAGCGCGCCGTGCGGCGGCATGCGTCCGCCGGCATCGACATCGCGTGTCTGCACCGGACCGACCGGCACGGCTACAAGGCGGGCGCGCTCGAAGCCGGTTTGAAGGTGGCCACCGGCGAGTACGTCGCGATCTTCGACGCCGATTTCATTCCCACCACCGACTTTCTCCAGCGCACCGTCCAGTTCTTCACCGATCCAAAAGTGGCGATGGTGCAGGCTCGGTGGGGGCACATCAACCAGGATTACTCGCTGCTCACGAAGATCCAGTCGATCCTGCTCGACGGCCACTTCGTGCTCGAACACGGCGGGCGGAACCGGTCGGGGCACTTCTTCAACTTCAACGGCACGGCCGGCATCTGGCGCCGGACCGCGATCGAGGACGCCGGCGGCTGGCAGCACGACACGTTGACCGAGGATCTCGACCTGAGCTACCGCGCGCAGCTCCGCGGCTGGCGCTTCGTCTTCCTGCAGGACCTCGTCGCGCCCGCCGAGGTGCCGGTGGAGATGAACGCGTTCAAGTCGCAGCAGCATCGCTGGGCCAAGGGTTCGATCCAGACGTGCCGCAAAGTGCTGCCGCTCATCCTCCGCTCGGATCTTCCGTTTGGCGTCAAGGCCGAGGCCTTTTTCCACCTCACCGCCAACTTCAACTACCTGCTCATGTGCGTGCTGTCGGTGCTGATGGCGCCGTCAATGGTGATTCGCTACAACATGGGCTGGTACGAAATGCTCCTGATCGACGTCCCGCTGTTCTTTGCGGCGACCGCGTCGGTCGCGAACTTCTACATGGTGTGCCAGCGCGAGCTGCACAAGGACTGGACGACGAGGCTGAAGTACCTGCCGTTCCTGATGTCGATTGGCATCGGCCTGACCGTCAACAACACGCGCGCGGTGCTCGAGGCGCTGTTCAGGCGGGAGAGCGAATTCGCGCGCACGCCGAAGTACCGCATCGAGGGGCAGGCCGACGAGTGGATCGGCAAAAAGTACCGCCAGAGCGTGGTCGTCCAGCCGATGATCGAGCTCGCCCTTGGCCTGTACTTCACCGCCACGGTGTTCTACGCGCTCGCCAACGGCATCTACGGCACCGTTCCATTCCTCGTGCTGTTCCAGCTCGGGTTCCTCTACACCGCGCTGCTCTCGCTGGTCCAGCAGTTCGCCGGCGAAGACCCGGTTCTGAAGCCCGAAGAAGTCTAGCCGCCGCCCGGACCGCGGTCGGCGAGTACAATCCCCGGCACCATGGCGACAACGGAGAAACCCAGGGGCGGTCTCGAAGACGTCGTCGCGACCTCGTCGGCGATCTGTTATCTCGACGGCGATCGCGGCGTGCTCGCGTACTGCGGCTACGACATTCACGACCTCGCGAAGTCAGCGACCTTCGAGGAGGTCTGTTACCTGTTGTGGCATCGCCGCCTGCCCACGCGTGCCGAGCTCGGCGACCTGCAGTCACAGCTGGCTGCGGCGCGTCCGCTGCCGGAGCCGATCCTCCGCCTGATGCGATCGCTGCCGCCGGTGGACGGCATGGATGCGCTTCGCACGATTACCTCCGGGCTCGGCCACTACGATGCCGAGGCCAATGACGCGTCGCCGACGGCGCAGTACAGAAAAGCCGTGCGACTCACCGCGCAGGTGAGCACCATCGTCGCGACATGGGGACGGCTCAAGGCCGGCGGCGGCGTCATCGATCCCGACCCGGTGATGGGGCAGGCGGCGAACTTCCTTTACATGCTGACCGGCGATCGGCCCAACGCCACCGCCATCCGCGCCTTCGACGTGGCACTGATACTCCACGCCGACCACGAGCTGAATGCCTCGACGTTTGCCGGCCGCGTTGCGGCGGCGACTCTGACCGACATCTATTCGGCCGTCGTGGCCGCGATCGGCACGCTGAAGGGTCCGCTGCACGGCGGCGCCAACGCCGAAGTGATGAAGATGCTCCTGGACTTCGGCCAGACCGCCACCCCCGAGCGGGTCGAGGACGCGATTCGCGCCAAGTTCAGCCGCAAAGAGAAGATCCCGGGCTTCGGTCATCGTGTCTACCGGACGGAAGATCCGCGCGCCACCCACCTGCGGCAGATGTCGCGCGATCTCGGCAAGCGCGGCGGCAGCACGGCTTGGTATGACATGTCGGAGCGGATTGAAGCGCTGGTCAAGAGCGAGAAGAAGCTGAACCCGAACGTGGATTTCTATTCAGCGTCCACCTATTACACGCTCGGCATCCCGATCGACCTCTATACACCGATTTTCGCGGTCAGCCGCATGTCCGGCTGGACCGCGCACATCCTCGAGCAGTACGCGAACAATCGCCTGATTCGCCCGCGCGCCGAGTACATCGGCCCGGCGTACCCCCAGCGTTTCGTTCCGATCGCCCAACGTTGATCGGCCGCGTCGCCCCGATATCGTGCGCAAAAACCCCGTCCTCAGGAGTGGTTGACACGCAGATATAATCCGCAGCGGCCGATGAGTTGGCCGACCTTCGGCGGTGCTCATTTGCGCGCTGGGACGTCAACCAGGCGCGCCGAGCATATGACCGATCGGTGAGGGAGGACCGGAATGGCAACTAGATTGACGGTCGACCAGCGTGCGCGCGACGTCGAGGCTGCACCGGACACGCCGCTCTTATACGTCCTGACCAACGAGCTCGGGCTTCAGGGTCCCCGTTTCGGCTGCGGGTTGTCGCAGTGCGGCGCCTGCTCGGTGCTCGTGGACGGTGTCGAAGCGCGCTCGTGTGTCACGCCGCTGTCACGCGTGGCGGGCAAGTCGATCACTACTCTGGAAGGCCTCCCCGCGTGGTACGCGCGGGAGCGGGGCCTCGCGACCGTTCCCGAACTGCATCCGATTCAGCAAGCTGTCATCGACGAACAGGCGCTGCAGTGCGGTTACTGCTACAACGGCATGATGGTCAAAGCGGCGGAGCTGCTCTCGAAGACCCCGCGGCCCACCGACGCGCAGATTCGCACCGCGATGAACGGCCATCTATGCCGCTGTGGTACATACGCGCGTGTCATCAAAGCGATTCAACGTGCGGCCGTCGCCATGGCGGGAGGTGCACGATGATCGATCAGGCTGGATTCGAGCGGCGACAGTTCCTCAAGGCTGGGGGCGCGCTTGTCGTCGGTTTCACCCTTGCACCTCCCGCCTTCGCTCAGAACCCAGGGCAGGTCACCGGTGCCCCAAACGGCGCGGCGCAGCCGAGCGCGGATCAGCTCGACACCTGGATCGCGATTCATGGGGACAACACCGCGACAATCTTCATTGGTCACTGCGAGCTCGGTCAGGGCGTAACCACGACGCTGCTACAGATCGCGGCTGAGGAGCTGGACCTGGACATGAGCCAGGTCAAGTCGATCGGGCTCGAAACGGGGAAGACGCCGAACCAGGGCCTGACCACGGCGAGCGCAGGTATCGCACGCGGCGGCGTCCGGATTCGTCTTGCCGCGGCGGAAGCGCGTCATGCGCTCCTGGGTCTCGCCGCAGAGCGCCTGGGCGTTCCCCAGGATCGCTTGACGGTCACCCGAGGCGTCGTTTCGGTCACGGGTGATCAGGCGCGCACCGTCACGTACGGCCAGTTGCTCGGCGAACGCCGGTTCGACGTGCCGTTCACCGGCCGCGCTCCAATCAAGGACTACCGGACGCACAGGGTCGTGGGCACAAGTGTGCCTCGCCGCGATTTGCCGGCGAAAGCGGCCGGCAAGTACACTACTTACAGCACGTGCGCGTGCCCGGTATGCTCCACGGGCGCGTCGGACGGCCTCGCGGTCAGGGGTCCTACCTCCACGGCGCGAAGGTCGTCAGCGTCGACGACATGTCGATTCGCGACATTCCCGGCGCGCGGATTGTTCGACGCCGTGACTTCCTCGGCGTCGTCGCGCCAGACGAATGGTCCGCGATCAAGGCGGCCCAGCAGCTGCGGGTCATCTGGGACATGCCGGCGATACTGCCCTCCTCGTCCGAGGCCATGCACGACCAGATGCGGGGAGCAAGAACGATCGATCGCATCGTGCTGGACCGGGGGGACTGCACGTCGGCCTTCGAACGCGCGGCGCACGTCGCGTCCGGCCGCTACGATTCGCCCTACCAGCTTCATGGTCCGATGTCGCCGAACCTGGCGATTGCGGATGTGAAGGCGGACTCAGCCGAGATCTGGACGTCCCGGCAGAGTGTTTACCTCTGTCGCGATCGCGTCGCGGTGGTGCTTGGCCTGCCGCTCTCGCAGATCACCGTTCGGTACCTCGAATCCTCGCCATCGTTTGGGCGCGGCACTCATGAGGACTGCGCCCAGGCGGCAGCGGTGATGTCACGTGAGGTCGGCGCGCCCGTTCGACTGCAGTTGATGCGCTGGGACGAGCATGGCTGGGACCATTACCAGCAGGCACACACGGCAGACGTCAAGGTCGCCTGCGACGCCTCGGGCAAGATCGTCGCCTACGAATATCACGGGTGGCAGCACACGTTTACCTCCTCGGACACCACGGAAATGCTGGTCGGGGTCCGAGAGCCGGGCGAGGGCGATGGCCTGCGGGCGCAGGCGCCCACGCCGTTCAATGTCGGCGACCAGTACACTCTGCCAAACTGGCGCATCGTCAACCACCGTGTGCCCGGGATGCGGGGCTATTTCAAGGCCGCGCCGCTGCGATCGCCGATGGACATCGCGCTGTCGTTCGGCGGCGAGCAGACGATCGATCACGCCGCGTATCTCGCCAGCGTCGATCCGTATGAGTTCCGACGGAAGAAATCAATGGCGAACGCTGGCTGAGTGTGCTCGACGCGGTTGCGAAGGCATCGAACTGGTCGCCGCGTCGTGCCGCGTCAGTGCAGCAGTCCGGTCGCGTTCGGCGTGGACGGGGGATAGCTCTTGGCACCCATCTCTCCTCGTATGGCGGCGCCGTAGCCGAAATCGAAGTGAACATCGACACGGGCCGTGTCGTGGCCAAGCGGATGTTCGGCGCGATCGATCCTGGTCAGGTCATCAACCCCGGGATCGTCGAGCATCAGATCGAGGCGCAAATGATCCACGCCGCCAGCCGGATGATCAAAGAAGAGGTGAAGTTCTCGACGACCAACGTCACCAGCCTCGACTGGGATGGATACGGCGTGCTGCGGTTCACGGAAGCGCCGGAAGTCACCGGGATCGTGGTGAACCGTCCCGATATCCCGCCGAGCGGCGCCGGCGAGGAGGCGCTGGCGGCGGGTGCGGCGGCGATCGCGAATGCGTTCTTCGACGCCACTGGAGTGCGGATGCACGCGCACCCGCTGACACCTGCACGGGTACTGGCGGCCATGCGTAAGACCTAACGTCAGGCTGACCTCGGAGGGCGGATGGACACCTACATGACAAGGCGCGCCCTGCTCAGGCGGGCGGGCGCGCTCGGCAGCGCTGCCGTCGTCGCGAATGCCTTTCCGCCTTCGATGGTTGATGCCCTCTCGCGGGCGTCGCAGTCCGGCGTAGCGCCCGATCCACTCGCAGCCATGCGAGCCCAGATGTCGGCGACGCCGATCCAGGTGACGAAGCTCACAAATCTGTTGACCATGCTTTCGGGGCCCGGCGGCAATGTCGTGGTCTGGCACGGCGAGGAAGGGAAGGTCGTCGTCGACACTTTCGTGCAGGGCTCCTATCCGGCGCTGAAGCAGCGGCTGGACGCGCTGAGCACGGCGCCTGTCGTCTACACGGTGAACACACACTGGCATTTCGACCACGCTGACAACAACGAAAGCTTTCGCACGGCCGGTTCGAAGATCGTCGCCCACGACAACACGAAACGGCGCCTGTCCGAGAGCCACGATCTGCTTGGCATGCACTTCACTCCCGCCCCTGCGGGCGCTATGCCGACCGACGCATTTGCACAGAGCCACCAGATTGCGTTCGAGCTGACGGGCTCGGAAAAGTACATCGACCTCGCCTACGTTCCGCCGGCCCACACCGACACGGATGTCGCCATGTATTTCTCGATCGGCGACGTGCTGCACATGGGCGATACGTTCTTCAACGGAGAATACCCGTTCATTGACGCCACCACCGGCGGCCGCGTCAACGGCATGATTGCGGCAGTCGACCGCGCGCTCAAAACGACGAACCCGAAACGCGTGTCGTCCCCGGTCACGGACCGCTGGGTGATCGGGCTGCGCTGACGAAATACCGCGACATGCTGGCGACGGTCCGGGACCGTGTTCAGAAGCTCAAAACTGCCGGTCGTACCCAGCAGGAAGTCGTTGCCGCCAGGCCGACCGCCGATCTTGATGGAACCTGGGGCAAAGGATTCATGCAACCGGACGCTTTCGTGTCCATTGTCTACAACACGCTGTAGGGAGACCCACACATGCGGAAGTGGCTTCTTGGACCGATGTTCTTGACGCTCGCACTGGTGCTGCTGCCGGCCCTGGCGACGGCTCAGAACGTGACCGGCAGCGCGATCACCGGCGTGGTCCGGGATGCGTCGGGCGCGCTGCTCCCGGGCGTGACCGTGGAGGCATCGAGTCCTGCACTCATCGAAAAAATGCGATCCGTCGTGACCGACGGCCAGGGCGTCTACCGGATTATCGACCTGCGTCCCGGCGTCTACACCATTACGTTTACGTTGTCGGGGTTCAGCATGTTGCGGCGTGAAGGTGTGGATCTGACCGCCGGTTTTACCGCGACCGTCAACGGAGACATGGCGGTCGGGAGCCTCGAGGAAACGATCACCGTGTCGGGCGCGGCGCCGCTGGTAGATACGCAGAACGTCGCCCAGCAGCAAGTCTACTCGCGCGAGGTCACCGATGATCTGCCGCTTGGCTCGAACATCAGGAACTACGCGGCGCTCCTGCCCGGGGCGGTCCTGACTGGCGGGGTGACGCAGGATGTCGGCGGTGGCAAGAGCGAGTTCTCGCAGGCGTTCATCATTCACGGCGGCCGCGCGGCCGACTTCCAGCAGCTCCGCGAGGGCATGTTCTTCGGAACGCTTGTGGCGGCGGGGAACGTGATGACGAGCCTGAATCCCGCCACGGTTGACGAAGTACTGGTCACAACCTCCAGTGCGACCGCGGAGCTCGCGAGCGGGGGCGTTCTCCTCAACGTCGTTCCACGCGACGGCGGCAACAGCTACCGTGCCACGTTCAACGCCACCGTCTCCGACCGCAGTCTCCAGTCCGACAACGTTGACGACGCGTTGCGCGCGCGCGGAGTCGTCTCATCTCCCTATCTGCGGAAGCGATACGACGTGGGAGGTGGGCTGGGTGGACCGATCCAGCAGGACAAATTGTGGTTCTTCCTGAGCCTGCGCTCGTGGGTAACCAGCGACTATTACCCGGGCCTGTATTTCAACAAGACGCCCGGCACGTTGCTTTACGAGCCGGACACCAGCCGGCTGGCGTACGAAGACAACGGCTACAAGGAAGCCCGGATTCGCACCACGTGGCAGATGACGCCCAAGAACAAGCTCGTCGCGATGTTCGGCCGCGACTGGGTGTGCAACTGCCCGGGCTTTCCAACCGGGGGCTTTCTCCGGTCACCGGAGACATTTGTCGGGCAGGACTACTACCCCAACTACCAGGCGCAGCTGACATGGACGCGGCCGGCGACGAACCGACTGCTGATGGAAGCGGGCGCGGTGGTCGTCAACGGCAAGCTTAATCTGAAACGATTCGCGGTCACGCCCAATGACAAGCAGTTCGTGCTCGACTCGTCCACGAACTCGGCTACGGGAATGCGTCGACGACGATCGCCGGCATGGCGGCTCACGGCTACCAGCATTTCGGACAGACGAACCAGAAGTTCGCCGTGTCGTACGTCACCGGATCACACGCGTTCAAAGCCGGGATTCAGACGATGCAGGGGTGGCGCAACACCCTGTTTTCGATGGAAGCGGCGACCAACGAGACCAGCTACGTCTTCAACGGGCGGGTGCCGACGACGGTGAACTACTTTGCGTCCCGCTCGGCGACAAGGGTCGGCAGCTGACGGTAGGCACGTTGGTACAGGACCAGTGGACCATCGATCGCCTGACACTGAACCTCGGGATGCGCTACGACTATCTCAACGGGCGCGTTCCCCCGGTGACACTGCCGGCGGGATTGTGGGTGCCGGCGCGCACCTTCCCTGAAGTCAAGAACGTGCCGAACTGGAAGGACTGGACTCCTCGGGTCGGCGCGGCCTACGACCTGTTCGGTTCAGGCCGCACGGCGGTGAAGGGGTTTGTCGGCCGGTACGTCATCTTCGAACCGATGGGCGGAATAATCCTGCAGAACAGCCCGGTTAATTCCATGGTGACCACCGCGTCACGGGCATGGACCGATGCGAACGGAGACTACGTGCCTCAGGACAGCGAACTGGGTCCGCTCTCGAATGCCAGCTTCGGCCAGGTCGTGCGGCGGACGACGTTCGCTGACGAGGTGCTCACGGGCAATCGGCCGTACAACTGGCAAGGCTCGCTGCAGCTTCAACAGCAGCTCTGGAACGGCGTCGCGATCAACGTTGGCTACTTCCGTACCTGGTATGGCAATTTCCGCGTCACCGTGAATGAGGCGGTCACGGTCCAGGACTTCAATCCGTACTGTGTGACGGCGCCCTCAAACCAGGCACTCCCCGGCGGGGGCGGCCAGAGCATCTGCGGCCTCTACGACGTGGTGCCCGCGAAGTTCGGTCAGTCGAACAGCCTCATCACGCTGGCGGACGAGTACGGCAAACACCGGGAGGTCTACAACGGCGTCGACGTCACGATGACGGCGCGCTTCGGCAGAGGCGGATTCCTGCAGGGCGGTCTGTCGACCGGCACCACGGCGACCAACAACTGCTACCAGAACGAGCTGCCGAATATCACCGCACAAGGTTCGCTGGCCTCGACGCCGAGGTCGCCCAGTACTGCGACGTCAGCACGCCCTGGTCCGGCAGCACGCAATTCAAAGCGTCGGTGGTATACCCGATCTGGTGGGGTTTCCAGGCGAGCGCGAATTACCAGGACCTGCCGCCCGTTCCCACGGCGGCGGACTTCGTGGTATCGAATGCCGCGGTGGCGACATCGCTCGGCCGGAGTCTCGCCGCGTGCGGCACGCGCGTGCCGTGCACATCCACCGTGACGGTAGACGTCGTGCTGCCCAACATCAACTACCAGGAACCGCGGTTGCATCAGCTGGATCTGCGTTTCAGCCGGACGTTCCAGCTGCCGCGCGGCGGCAGCATCGAACCGCAGTTCGACATATTCAACGCGACGAACTCGAACTCGGTATTGACCATGACCAACCGGTTCGGCCCGGCGTGGCGTAACGCGACCGGCGTGCTGGCGCCTCGAGTGCTGCGGTTCGGCGTCAGCATGAACTTCTAGGCGACTTTTGTCGTTGCGTCGAGCCCGGGACGATGATCGCCGCGGTTGACCATTGCAAGACGGAGTTCGAGCGGGCGTCACGCCAGCGGCCGCCGAGCGAGCCCATGCACTTCCGTCATCAGCGATGGGAGGCGCTTGAGCGGTTCCTGTTGAACGGTTTCCCGGTGGCGGCGCTTGCCGATCGATTTTTCACGATGGCGAGCGAGCCAGCCACCGTGAACCGGGACCGCGATCTTGCGCGTGGCCGCCTGCCGAGTCGTAGCTCCGCCGAGATCGTCTTCATCAACGGTTATTTCGTTCAAGAGGCGTCATCAATCACCCAACTCCCGCCCGGTGTCCAGATCGAACCGATATCAGCGGCTCTCAGCCGTGGTGCCGAAGGCGTGGCGGTGTACCTGTCGCGGGTCGCGCCGTGCGAGGAGCTGCCTCTCGTCGCGCTCAACACGGCGATGTTCGTTGACGGCGCGTGTGTGGTGATTGGCCCCGGTGTCCGGCTGAAGGACCCGGTGCACGTGCGGTTCATCTCGACCGGAGAGGCGGATATGCGCCCTGCGATGTCGCACCCGCGTGTCCTGATTGTCGCAGGCGAACATAGCGACGCCGCGGTGGTCGAGAGCTATGCGGGTCACGACGGCGTCGAATACCTGACGAACGCGGTGAGCGAGGTGGTCCTCGGTGCGGGCGCTCATCTCGGGTACCTCAAACATTCAGGAGGAGGGCGGGCAGGCCTTGCACATGAGAACAACCCGCGTGCAGGCTGGTTCAGGCGCGACGTTGTCGACCCATAGCGTCGAACGAGGCGGGGCATTCGTGCGCTGCGACGGATTCGATGTCATCGGCAGTTGTCCCGCGGAGGGCCGCGGATAGCGGATGTAAATGGAAGCCGCACGTGGCGTAACCGGACCGCGTGGATTCAGTGCAGCGGCCGTTGCCTGCGGAATCGGCACGGACGGGTCGCGGCTCGACCTCGCCCTGCTGGCGACGGAGGTTCCCGTATCCGCCGCTGCAGTGTTCGCCTCGCATCCTGTGCCGGCGGCACCAGTCGTCGTCTCGAGCAGCACCTCGCGGCGAGCGGAGGCGTCGCCCAGTGTGTGGTGATTCATAGTGGAGCGGCTAATGCGGGCACCGGTTCCGAGGGCGTGACGACTGCCATGCTGATGGCCGCGGAAGCAGCATCGGGCCTCGGCTGCACGGCGGAGCACGTCCTTGTCGCCGGCACGGGCATCCCCGGAGTGGCGCTCCCTCTTGACCGGGTGTCCGCCGGTATTCGACTCGCCGTCGGCATGATGAGCGCGAGCGGAGGCGCATCTGCAGCGCAGGTCATCGCCGCGCCTGATTGTCCAGGCCACGGTCACCTCCTGGCGGTGCAGACTCGGCGTGGAACAGTCGTCGTCGGCGGCATCGGCAGCTGCTGCTGTGCGGCTAAGACGCCTGTATCCGAGTCCGGAACTCTTGCCGTGCTGACAACCGATGCCTGGGTGTCGTCGTCCGTCCTGCAACACGCTCTGCAGCTGTTGGTGCGCGAGGAATCGAACGGTGCGGCCGCATCCGCATCCGCTGGAGCATCGATCAGCAACACAATGATCGCGCTCGCATCAGGCGCCAGCGGCGTGGCCATCGACGATGAAGAGAGCTATCTCGTCCTGGTTGAAGGATTCGCTGTCGTCCGGCGTGAGCTGGCGACACCGCTCGTTCGCGATATTTCGCTCAACGCCCCGTCATAAAGGAGCAACGTCCATGAAGAGTGCGCCACGCTCGTTCCTCATAGCCCTCACGGTCTTGTCGGGGTTGTGGCTTGTTCAGGGTCTCGTCGAGGCACAGGCGCCCGAGCAGCAGATAGTCAGTGACGCGGCCGAGGCGCTTGGCGGTCGGGACCGGATTCTTGCCGTTCGCACGCTGCTGATCGAGGGCCAGGGGAAAGACTTCAGCTTCGGCCAGGGTGCCCGGCCAGACGAGATGGGATCGGAATCGGATCCCTGGAAGGTGACGGGCTACAAGCGCGCGTACGACCTGGCGTCGGGCCGCTCGCGTTTCGAGCAGACGCGCGTATCGCTCGATGCGTTCTACGCAGGCCCTGACCCGGGCAAGTCGGTCCAGGGCATCGACGGCATGGTCGTCTACGACGTAGGCGAGACCGGCAACGCCTCTCGGGTCTGGAACCGGCTGGCGATGGAGGGGCGCCGGGCTGACGTGCTCCGGCATCCACTGATGCTGCTGCGCGTGGCCCTGGCGCCAGACGCGAAGCTGGCAAATGGCCGCACACAGGGCAGCGAGCGGCTGGTGGACATCAGCGTGGCGGGCGGTCCGACGGTGACGCTCGCGATCGACGCAGCCACGAAACGGCCGACTCGCGTCGTTCACGTCGCTGACGTGTCGCTCATCGGTGACGCACCGATCGAGACGCGGTTCGCCGACTATCAAACGGTTGACGGCCTGCAGCTACCGACCCGCTTCACCACACGGATCGATCGGTGGCTGAACGCCGACATCCGCATCCGGAGGCAAACGGTGAATGGCGACGTCGCCAATCTCGCCGCGCCCGGGAACGTGGCGTCAGCGACGCCGCCGTCCGGGCCGGCACCGATTCCAGTCGTGGCCGAAGAGGTCGGCAAGGGCATTTGGTACATGACCGGACAGACCCACAACAGCGTCCTGGTCGAGTTCAGCGATCACCTGACGCTGGTGGAGGCGCCGAGCGAGGCACGGACGCTGGCGGTGATCGCAAAGGCTCGCGAGCTCCGCCCGAACAAGCCGCTGACGACGCTGGTCGAGACGCACCATCATGGCGATCATACGGGCGGCGTGCGCGCCGCGGTGTCGGAAGGCGTGACGACAATTGTGGCGCACAAGAGTATTCAGCCGTTCCTCCAGGAGCTGCTCCGCCGGCCGCACACGATCGCGCCGGACGCGCTGGCGAAGAAGCCGCAGCCGAGGAAAGTGAACTTTGTCGACGTGGACGACATGTTCGTGCTCAAGGACAGCATGAATTCGATCGCTCTCTACCACGTTCTCGACAGTGCCCACGCGGATACCAACCTCCTCGTCTATTTCCCGGCAGTGCGTGTGCTGACCGACGCTGACCTGTACTTCCCGGACGACCGGAGAACAGTCAACGACAGTGATCCTCAAGGTCATGCGACGTTCATCCACAGCCTGGTGGTGAACATCAACTACCGGAAGCTGCAGGTGGATCGCATGATGCCGATTCACGGGAAACTCGTTCCCTACGACAAGTTCCTCGAAGCCGACATGCTCCTGTCGTCGATGCTCTCGGCGCAGGACTAGATGGCCCAGACCTGACGTCGTGAGGTGAAGAGGGGCGGCCTGGAGGTCCGCCGCTCTGCCGTGAGGGCAGGTATAATTTCCTGATCGCATCCTCATGGATCAGGCCTACATCCGGAACTTTTCGATCATCGCGCACATCGACCATGGCAAGTCGACGCTGGCAGATCGCTTCCTCGAGCTCACCGGCGCCCTCCAGGCGCGCGAGATGGAGGCGCAGGTGCTCGACGCGATGGATCTCGAGCGCGAGCGCGGCATCACCATCAAGGCTCACCCGGTTCGCCTGAACTACACGGCGACGAACGGCGAGCAGCACGTCCTCAACCTGATCGACACTCCCGGGCACGTCGACTTCAGCTACGAGGTGACGCGGTCGCTGGCGGCGTGCGAAGGCGCGCTGCTGCTGGTCGACGCGGCGCAGGGCGTCGAGGCGCAGACGCTTGCCAACGCCTACCTCGCCGTCGAGAACGACCTCGAGATCATCCCGGTCATCAACAAGATCGATCTGCCGAGCGCCCAGCCGGAGGAGTGCAAGCGCCAGATCGAGGACATCATCGGCCTCGACAGCAGCGGCGCGATTCTGGCGAGCGCGAAGGAAGGCACCGGCGTTCGCGACATCCTCGAGGCGATCGTCGAGCGGTTTCCTCCGCCGACGGGCGACCCCGACGCGCCGCTCAAGGCGCTGATCTTCGACTCCTGGTTCGATCCGTATCGCGGCGTCGTGATCGTCGTCCGTGTCATCGACGGCGTGCTGCGAACCGAGGCGAAGATCCGGCTGATGGCCACCAAGCAGGACTTCGAGGTCGACGGCCTCGGCGTGTTCTCGCCGAAGGCGACGCCGGTCGAGGAGCTCGGCGTCGGCGAAGTCGGCTTCATCGTCGCCAACATCAAGGTGGTGGCCGACGCGAAGATCGGCGACACGGTCACCGAGACCGCCCGGCCGACCACCGAGCCGTTTCCCGGGTTCAAGGAACTCAAGCCGATGGTGTTCGCCGGGCTATACCCGGTCGAGAGCCACCAGTACGCGGAGCTGCGCGAAGCGCTGGAAAAGCTGCGGCTGAACGACGCGTCGTTCTTCTACGAGCCGGAAACGTCGGCGGCGCTGGGCTTCGGGTTCCGCTGCGGCTTTCTTGGACTGCTGCACATGGAGATCGTCCAGGAGCGGCTCGAGCGCGAATACAACATGGACCTGGTGACCACCGCGCCGGGCGTGCTGTACCGCGTGACGACGACCGACGGAGAGGTGCAGGAGATCGACAGCCCCGCCAAGCTGCCCGACGCCGGGCTGATCGCCAGGCTCGAGGAGCCGGTCATTACCGCGATGGTGCTGACGCCGTCGGAGTACGTCGGTCCGATCCTGCAGCTCTGCCAGGACAAGCGCGGCGTCCAGAAGAAGCTCGAGTACCTGAAGTCCGACCGCGTGCTGATCACCTATGAACTGCCGTTCAACGAGGTCGTCATGGACTTCTACGACCGGCTCAAGACGATTTCGCGCGGCTACGCCTCGCTCGACTACCACGTCACCGGCTACTGGGAATCGCCGCTCGTCAAAATGGACATCCTCGTCAACGGCGATCCGGTGGACGCGCTGTCGATCATCGTCCACCGCGACGCCGCCTACGAGCGCGGCCGCGCGCTGGCGGCGAAGATGCGCGAGCTGATTCCGCGGCAGATGTTCGAGATCGCGATCCAGGCGTCGATCGGCAACCGGGTGATTGCGCGCGAGTCGGTGAAGGCGCTTCGCAAGAACGTCCTCGCCAAGTGCTACGGCGGCGACATCACGCGCAAACGCAAGCTGCTCGAGAAGCAGAAAGAAGGGAAGAAGCGCATGAAACGCGTCGGCCGCGTCGAGATTCCCCAGGAGGCGTTCCTGGCCGTGCTGAAGGTGGGCACCGAATCATGACGGACGCCGCGCGACCTGGCTCGGGCCAGGCCGCGTCGTACAGGAAGTCCACGGCCCGCGAGTACTTCGAGTCGATCTGCGTCGCCGTCATCCTGGCGCTGTTCGTCCGCACCTTCATCGTCCAGGCGTTCAAGATTCCGACCGGATCGATGGAGAACAACCTGCTGATCGGCGATCACCTGCTGGTCAACAAGTTCGTGTTCGCGCCGACAGTCAGCGGGCTGGAACGAACGCTGCTGCCAATCGATCCGATCCGCCGCGGCGACATCATCGTCTTCAAGTATCCCGAGGAGCCGGAGCGCGACTTCATCAAGCGCGTCATCGGCCTGCCCGGCGAGACGCTCGAGCTGCGACAGAAGCGTCTACATCAACGGGACGCTGCTCGACGAGCCCTACGTCCATTACCTGGTGCCGCCGGACGAAGAAAGCGGCGGCGGCGAGTTCGACGTGCGGGTGCAGTACGGGCCCGTGACCGTGCCGGCCGGTCACTATTTCATGATGGGCGACAACCGCGACAATTCGCAGGACAGCCGCTACTGGGGATTCATGCCGGAGGAGTACATCAAGGGCAAGGCGCTGTTCGTTTACTTCTCGTTCGGCGATGAACCGGGCCTGGCGGGCCTTGTGAGCGGCATCAGGTGGAATAGAATCTTCCACCAGATACATTGACCCGGATCAACTACCAGAAAAATTGATCAAGACCATCTTTACCACCGCGATCGTCGTCGCCATGTTGAACGCGATCGGGCACGCGGGGATGGCGGCGTGGCGGCACTTCCAGTTGCGGGATCAGGCCGAACAGCTGGTCCTCTTCGGCGGCGCGACGCCGACGGCGCAGATCGCCGACCAGATCGCCCAGATCGCCGAGGAGTTGGAGGTGCCGGTCGCGCCCGAAGACATCGTGGTCACCCGGCAGGGCCCGCGCACCATCGCCGAGGCGTATTACACGGTGCCGGTGGAGTTGTTCCCGCGCTTTTTCTACCCCGTGGATCTGTCGTTCATGGTTGAGGCGTTCAGCGTGAGCGGCGCGGTGCCGAGTGGGCGGCCGTAAGCGCCACGCCTAGACGTTCAAGAGCCGTTCGTTCGCCTCTATCGCGTCCGCTCCGCCATCGGCCATGAGCTGATCGCGCTCCTTCGACACCCGTTCTGCAAGAGCCGCGTCCGAGACGCTCCTCAGGTTCACCGCGACATTCAGCGCCGCCCCGCGCATTCCCGCCATCAGCAGCAGTACCGCCGTGCCCGTATCGGTGGAAGCGTTGGGGTTGCCGTTGTTCGCGACGACAACCGCGCCGCGCAGCGCCTGCTGGCAGGCCCTCATGGTGTCCATCGGCACGTCAATCGCGCCCCGCATGGCCGTGTCGATCGCCGCGCGTCGCGCGTGTTTGTCGGCGTCAGTGGCTTTTGGCAGCCGCATGGCATCGATGACGGCCGAGTACGCGTCGCTGTCTCGCTCGATCAGCGACGTCAGTGTCTCGCGCAAAGGACGCAGGCGCGCGGCCGCTTCCGCGAGATCGGCCGCTTCCTCCGGCGCGCCGGTTCGTGTCTTCGGCAGGCCGGCGACCATCAGCAGCAGCGACGCGCCCACCGCCCCCGCGAGCGCGGCGGCCGATCCGCCCCCGGGGACAGGCTCGTTCGACGCGAAGGCGTCCAGCAGATCGATCAGCGCCATTCGTGCGTACGAAGCTGCCAGTGTCATAACGGGTTCCCCCTCTTGATCACGGAACGAATCGGCGAGCGCCCTACACGAAGCAAGTCCGCCAGATGGCCGTCGACGATCACGGCGTCCATCAGCTTGCCGGGCTCGAGGCTGCCGACCGTATCCGCGCGGTCCAGCGACCAGGCCGCATTGATGGTGGCCGCAACCAGCGCCTCCTCGAGCGTCATCTTCATGGCGAAGCAGGCCAGCGTCATGGCGAAGGGCATTGACGAGCAGAAGCCGGCGCCCGGGTTCAAATCGGTCCCGAGCGCCACGGGAACGCCGCGTTCGATCAGCATCCGGGCGGGCGCGAAGCGGCCGGCCTTGAGATACAACGCAGCGGCCGGCAGCAGCACCGCGCAGACCCCCGACGCGGCAAGCGCATCCGCCCCTTCCTCATCGACGTGAATGAGGTGGTCGGCCGAGCGTGCCCCCACTTTGGCCGCGACCTCGCTCCCTCCGCTGCGTGCGAGCTCGTCGGCGTGGACGCGCGGCTTGAGTCCCGCGCGCGCGCCAGCCGTGAGGATCGCCACCGATTCCTGCGGCGTGAATGCGCCCTCGTCACAGAAGACGTCGCACCATTCGGCGAGCTGCTCGGCCGCCACGCGCGGAATCATCTCGTTGACGACGAGCGCGACGTAATCGTCGGGGCGGGCCTGGTACTCCGGTGGGATCTCGTGCGCGCCAAGGAACGTGGCCACCAGATCCACCGGCTGGGTGTCGTTGAGCGTTTTGATCACGCGCAGCTGCCGCAGTTCGGCATCCAGCGTCAATCCGTACCCGCTCTTGGCTTCGCACGTCGTCGTGCCGTGCGCCGCCATCTCGTCGAGCCGGGCCCGGGCGCCTGCGACTAGCTCCTGTTCGGATGCGGCGCGGGTGGCGGCTACCGTCCGCAGGATGCCGCCGCCTTCGGCGGCGATCTGAGCGTAAGTCGCGCCCGAGAGCCGGCGCTGCAGTTCGTCGCGCCGGTCGCCGGCAAAGACGAGGTGGGTGTGGGCATCGACGAAACCGGGCACCACGCTGCAGCCGCGCGCATCGATCCGTTCGGCGCCAGGCTCGAGCGTGACCGATGCCGCCAGCACATCCGGGGGACCGACAAACACGATGCTCCCCCGCAGGGCGGCGACCGACGCGCGGTGAAGCGGCGCGATCTCTCCCTGCGCTGCTCCATGCTTCGGCGCGGGTCCGGCGCAGGTGGCGACGAGATCGGCGTTCTCGATGACGAAGTCGGCGCGAATCACGTGCGTTCAGCGGTGCCTGAGCCCGCCCGCCGCTCCAGTGCCTTCGCGGCAGCGTCGAGCGCAATCCCGGTCACCGCGATTCGCTTGCGCCGGCTGTGGTGTCCCGACAGGATGGTGACCGCCCGGCGCGGGACGCCCAGGAGATCTGCGAGAATATCCAGCACTTCCGCGTTGGCCGCTCCGTCAAGCGGCGGCGCCTGTAGGCGGAGAACGAGCGCCCCGTCGCGAACCCCGGCCGGTCCCGGACGGCTTGCGCGGGGAATGACCCGCACATCAACGATCACGCCGTCGCGCGAAGGAGCAATCACCAGCGGCGGCCCGGAGGATATAACATTCACGCCATGAACAAGGTCCTGTCGGTTGTCGTCTGGGTGGCCATTGCGGCGCTCGGCGCCGCCGGGTTTGGTGTCCTCGCCCTGTCGCGTGGCGAGACGATCAGCGCCGCGTGGCTGCTCATCGCCGGCGTCTGCACCTACCTGGTGGCCTATCGCTTTTACTCGCGGTACCTCGCGTACACCGTCTTCGGCCTCGACGACCGCCGGGCCACGCCTGCGGAACGGCTGAACAACGGCCGCGACTTCGTGCCGACGAACAAGTGGGTGGCGGCGGGACATCATTTCTCGGCCATCTCCGGCGCCGGGCCGCTCGTCGGCCCGACACTCGCCGCGCAGTTCGGCTTCCTGCCCGGCACAATCTGGCTGATTGCGGGCGTCGTCCTGGGCGGAGCGGTGCAGGACATGATCATCCTGTGCGCGTCAATCCGCCGCGACGGCAAGTCGCTCGGCCAGATGGCCAAGGAAGAGGTCAACCCGGTGGCCGGGGTTGCCGCGATGGTGGCGGTCTTCGCCATCATGATCATCCTGCTGGCGGTGCTGGCGCTCGTCGTTGTCAACGCGCTGCGCGACAGTCCGTGGGGTCTCTTCACGATCACGGCCACTATTCCAATCGCCCTGTTAATGGGCGTCTGGATGAACAACATCCGCCCGGGCAAGGTTGCCGAGGCGACGGGCATCGGCATCGTGCTCCTGATGGCGGCGCTCGTCGGCGGCCAGTGGGTGGCCCAGCATCCGGCGTGGGGCGGCGCGTTCACCTGGTCGGGTACCGACCTGGCGTGGGCGGTGATGATCTACGGCTTCATCGCTTCGGTCCTCCCTGTCTGGCTGCTGCTGTCGCCTCGTGACTACCTGTCGGCATTTCTGAAGATCGGCACGATCGTCGTGCTGGGCACAGCGATCATCTTCCTGATGCCGCCGCTCAAGATGCCGGCGGTGACGCAGTTCATCGACGGCACCGGCCCGGTGTTCGCCGGCAAGCTGTTCCCGTTCGCGTTCATCACCATCGCCTGCGGCGCCATGTCGGGGTTCCACGCGCTGATTTCGAGCGGCACCACGCCCAAGATGGTCACGCGCGAAAGCCACGCGCGCCTGATCGGCTACGGCTCCATGCTGACCGAGTCACTGGTCGGCCTGATGGCGATGATCGCGGCGGCGACACTCGAACCGGGCGTCTACTTCGCTATGAACGTCGGCCCGGCGATTCTCGGCACCACGCCGGAGAGCGCGTCGCAGGCGATCGCCCAGTGGGGATTCATGCTGCGGCCCGAGCAGATGACGCAACTCGCCCAGCAGATGGGGGAGGCCTCGCTGCTCTCCCGCACCGGCGGTGCGCCCAGCCTGGCGGTCGGGATGGCCGGCATCCTCGGCGGCGTGTTCACCGGCGGCGGCCTTGCGCTGTGGTACCACTTCGCGATTCTCTTCGAGGCCGTTTTCATTCTCACCACGATCGATGCCGGAACGCGCGTCGGACGCTTCATGCTTCAGGAACTGCTCGGCCACGTCTACGCGCCGCTCGGCCGCTACTCGTGGTACCCGAGCATCATCCTGTCGTCCGGGATCGTCGTTCTGGCCTGGGGCTATTTCCTCTACCAGGGCGTGATCGATCCGCTCGGCGGCATCAACACGCTCTGGCCGCTCTTCGGCATCGCCAACCAGCTGCTCGCCGCGGTCGCGCTGTGCGTGGCGACGACGGTGATTGTGAAGATGGGGAAGGGACGGCACGCCTGGGTGACCGTGCTGCCGCTGGCCTGGCTGGCCTCGGCGACGCTGACGGCGGGATATCAGAAAGTGTTCTCGCCGCTGCCGGCGCTCGGATTCCTGTCGCACGCGCGGTCACTGGCGAACTCCACCAACCCGAACGCGGCGCGGATGATCTTCAACGATCGCATCGACGCGGCTCTTGCGCTGTTCTTCATGGCCGTGGTGCTGGTGGTGATCGCAGCGTCGGCGCGCGAATGGTGGTTGGTGGCGGCGCGGCGCAAGGCGCCGAGCGTCAACGAAGCGCCGTACGTGGAAAGCCGGCTGGATACGGTAACCGTCTGATCTACCGCCCGCGCGGGATCATCTCGTCGCGCATCGCCGCACGCCAGGCGAACGTCGCCAGGACGATGGCCGACTGCTTCAGCTCGTCGGCGGTCATGCGCTCCGGAAAGTCGGCATTCGTGTGGCGGGTGCGTTCGTCGTACGCGTCGAAGTCCTTGATGACGTTGAAGCCCGGCAACCCGGCCTCGTTGAACGGGACATGGTCGGTGCTGCCGATGCCCTCGATGATGTTCCGGGCCACCCCGAGGTCCTTCAACGGCTCCAGCCAGGCATCGAAGATGGCCTTGGCTGCGGCGTTCCCTTCCATGTAGAAGCCGAGCGTCTTACCGCTTCCCGGATCGTCATTCAGATAGACGGCGAGCTTTTCGCGGTCGGCCGGGCTGGCAAGGTGTTGCGCGATGTACGCGCGCGCGCCCAGGAGCCCTTGCTCTTCGCCGCTCCATAACGCCACGCGGATGGTGCGACGCGGCTGCACCCCGGCCGCGCTCAGGATGCGCATCGCCTCCATCACGGCGGCCACTCCGTCTCCGTTGTCGGTGGCGCCGTTGCCGGTGTGCCAGGAATCCAGGTGTGCGCCGACGAGCACAATCTGATCCCGCAGCGCCGGGTCCGTACCCGGAATCTCGGCGATCACGTTGTCCGTGTTGAGGTCCCCCTCCCGATACTGGGTCCTCAGCTCAATTCGAAGTTCGACGGGAGTGTTTGCCGCTGCCAGCCGTGCGAGCATGTTGTACTGCTCGGCCGCGATGGTGATCGAGGGCACCGCGTCGGAACTTGTATCGCGATTGCCGAGCACGCCGACGGTACCGTCCCGATAGGCACTCGGCTTCAGGACGACGCCCGCGCCCGCACGCTGGAGTATCGCGAGCAACTCATTGGCGGGGGTGGTGCTTCGCGCGGATGGGCTGGCGGGATTGCCGGTCTGAACGGGTTGTTCGCTCAGTCCCGGCTGCGGTCGATCTGTGTCGATGAACTGGGCCTGCGGCAGGTGGGTCAACACGATCGCGCCCCGAAGCCGGGACGCCAGGGCCGCAACGTCGGCCGCCGTCTGGTCGCCGATGTATACCGCCCGTCCACTGAGGACTCCTGCAATCGACGGCGTCCAGGCGTCGGCGTAGGCGATGAGCGGCATATAGCGGGGCAACGTCATCTCTGCCGAAATCTTCAACAGCGACCAGCCGCGACCGAAGCGGAACGGCTCGAGCCGCGCGTTGGCGAGCCCCCACGCGGCGAAACGGTCGCGGGCCCACTGTGCGGCCTTCACGTGCGACGGCGAACCGGTCAGGCGGGCGCCGATCGCGTCGCTCAGCGTGAGAAACAGCTCCTGCGCGCGTGAACGCTGAAGCCCTTCCTCCCTGATGCGTCCGGCGACGGCGACGTCGTCGGCCTGCTGCGCGTCAGCAGAGACCATGCTCAAGGCAACGACCAGAGACGCTGCCGCGAAAAGCGTTCGCATGCGAAAGCCCCCTTCGGAACGTCGTTGTACTTGAGAGCGGAGACAGGCACAAGTCACAACTTGTGCCTTGTGCCTTGTCCTTGGATCTTGTGCCTTGCTAGGCGGAATGGACCACGTGCGGCCGGTGGGGCACCACGTTGATCTCGGGGCCGCGCTCGCGCCGTTCCTGCTCGCGCACGAAATCGAGCGTGTTGCGGAGAGTTGAGATCGTCGCTTCGAGGCTCGTCTCCACTTCGCGGCGTTTCATCCTCAGACCGTCGATTTCGCGCTGCGCTGCTTCGAGCTTGACCTGTGCCTTCTGGGCGGCCAACTCCGCGCGCGCCTCCGCCTCGCTGACGATGCGGGCGGACTCCTGCACCGCATTCTCCTTCATATCGTCGGCGATTTTCTGCGCGCTGATGAGCATGCTCTTCAAGCTGCCTTCGAGTTCGCGGAACTGAACGAGCGACGTCTTCAGCCGCACGATGTCCTGTCGCAGGCGATCGTTTTCGCGCAGTACGCTTTCGAAGTCCGACGCCGCCTCGGTCAGGAAGCCCGTCACCTCCTGGCGATCGTAGCCGCGCATCGAGGTAGCGAACGTCCGCTGACGCAGGTCAATCGGGCTCACCCCGAGGTTGCGCTCAACTCCCGTAAAGTGCCGCGTCTCTTCCGTTTCCACCACGTCCCTCACGTCGTCATCGTTGTCCATGTCGGCTCCCAAAAATCGACGTCCCGATGCGCACCATCGTCGCGCCTTCCTGAATCGCCACCTCGAAGTCGCCGCTCATCCCCATGGAGAGCTCGCGAAGCATCGACCCCGGCACTCCGGCAGCCAGCCACTCGTCTCGCAGGCCGCGCAGCCGTCTGAACCAGGGCCGGGCGTCTTCGGGCACGGCTGCCATCGGCGGCAGCGTCATCAGCCCGACGACCCGCGCCGCGTGCAGCCGATCCGCGGCCTCGAGCAGCTTCGGCACGTCGCCCGGCGCCGCTCCGAACTTCGTCGATTCCCCGGCGAGGTCGACCTGTATCAGCAGCTCCGGCCTGTTCCCCGCCTCGCCGGCCACCTCGTCGAGCTTCTGAAGCAGCTCCACGCTGTCGACCGACTGGATCGTGGCAAACGCGGCGGCGGCTTTTCGCGCCTTATTGGTCTGCAAGTGGCCGAGGAGGTGCCACCTGATCTCAAGGTCGGCTGAAGTGCCTATCTTCTGTAGGGCTTCCTGGACGCGGTTTTCACCGAAATCGCGCTGGCCGGTCTGCCAGGCGTCGCGAATCAAATTGATGGGAGCTGTCTTGGAGACGGCGATGAGCCGGACGGAGGAGGGATCCCGGCCGGCTGCCTGGGCCGCTGCGGCAATGCGCGAGCGGACCTCAGTCAGCCGGTCGGCGATCATTTCACGGTCGCCGGGCCATGAGGGCCCGGCACTGCTACGGCAGCTGCTTGACGAAGCCCTGGACCTCGGCGGCCTTCGGGCCGTTGGGATCCACCTTCAGGTACTCCTGGAACGCGGCCTTCGCTTCAGGAATCTGTCCGAGATTCAGGTTGGCCATCCCGAGCTGATAGTGCGCCATGGACATGTTCGGGTCGGCTTTGACCGCCGCTTCGAACTGCACCTTGGCCTCGGCGAACTTTCCCGCGTTCCACAGAATCACACCCTGGTTGTAGGACGCCTCGGCGCCGCCGCCGCCGCCGGACGAGGCCGACAGTTTCGCGGCTTCCGCGCTCGCCTGCTGCGCGAGGTCGAACCGCTTCGTCGCGTTGTAGACGTTGGCGAGCCCGGTGTACGCGTCGCCCGAATTCGGCGCGAGCTCGATCGCCTTCTTGAACGAGGTTTCGGCGAGCTCGAACTGCTGTTTCTTGGCGTAGGCGACGCCGAGGTTGTAGTAGCAGTCGCTGCACGTCGGCACCTTGGCGACGATCTCGTTGAACTGCCTGATCGCATCGTCGTCGCGTCCTGCGCGCATCGCCTCGACCGCGCCGGCCGCTAGTGCCTGCATCGCCGCCGCTTCCTTGGCCTGTTCTGGCGTCAGGCCGCTCGACGGCGTGAGCTGGATCGTCAGCTCGACCGGCGTGCCCTGCGAAACGTTCGCCGGCTGCACGGCCTTCAGGTTGTCCTTGGTGACGGTGACGTTGTAACGCCCCGACGCCAGTCCTACCTGCAGGAACTCGCCGTTGCGATTCGTCTTCGTCTGTGCCTTGCGATTGGCCTCGGTTGCCTCGATGGTGACGACGGCGCCCTCAACCGGTTTGCCCTGCGCATCGAGGACTTTGCCTCGCACGACGCTCTGCGCTGCAGCCGGGCCGGAAACCGCGAGCATGACGGCAAGCGCCAGGTACTGCGCGGATCAAATAGGTCCGCATGAAAACCCTCCGGAAAATGTCCTGGTCAATCTTACTCTGCCGCGGCTGGCGTCTTAACTGCCGCACTGTCCGTAGTTTACATGAAGAAGCGGCCGACGGCTTCCAGATCGTGGGTCACGGGCGCCGGCGGCAGGGACGCAAGGAACCGCCGTCCGTATCCCATGGTCCTCAGCCGTGGATCGAGCACGGCCAGCACCCCGCGATCGGCCCGGTGACGGAGCAGCCGTCCGAGCCCCTGCTGCAGCGCCAGGATCGCCAGCGGAACCTGGTAGTCGGCGAAGGCATCGCCGCCGGCGGATTTGATCGCGTCGATCCGCGCGGCGGTTACAGGATCACCGGGCGAGGCGAACGGCAGCTTGTCGATGATGACGCAGCTCAGCGCCTCGCCGACGACGTCGACACCCTGCCAGAAACTCGAGGTGGCGAGCAGGACGGCACCAGGCGTGGTGCGGAACCGTTCGATCAGGTCGGTGCGCGGGGCCGTGCCCTGCACCAGGATCGGGTACGGCAAAGTCATCTCGACGATCTGCTGCACGGCGCGCAGGACGGCATAGCTCGTGAACAGCACGAACGCGCGTCCGCGCGATCGCTTGAGGATTTCCGTGATCTCGCGCGCCGCCGCCTCCGCGAATGCGGGCGCTTTGGGCGGGGGCAACTGCCTGGGAAGGTAAAGCAGCGCCTGCCGCGCGAAATCGAATTCGGACGCGACCCTGACTTCGTCCGCCCCCTTGATGCCGAGGCGGGTCTTCACGTAATTGAACGAGCCGTCGACGGCGAGCGTGGCAGACGTCAGCACGATCGCCCGCATGCGATCGAACAGGACGTCGCGGACGATGCGCGAGACGTCGATCGGCGAGGCGCGAAGGATGATCCCGCGACCCCGCGTTTCGACGAAGTAGACGAAGTCGGGATCGGCGGCCCGCATGAGGAATCGCAGGTCGTTGCGAACCTCGCCGGTGCGGCGTTGCAGGGCCGACAAGGCTTCGGAATCTCCGGAGGCCTGAAGGCCTCCGGCTACCGCTGCGTCGGCAGACGGCGCCTGGGCGAGGGCGAGCGTGGCTTCCAGGCCTTCGAGCGCCCCGGCCAGCGCCATGCCGTCCTCGAAGTGGTCCTCGAGCGTGTCCGCCGTGTATCGAACGCGCGATTCCTGTCCCCCGCCCCCCGCGTGCAGCGCGCGGGCGAGGCTCACGCCGCTGAAGAACATGCGGGAACGGTCGGCGACTCGCCCCAGGCTGCGAGCGATGTCGTCGTGGCCACCCGCCGCTCGTGCCGCGTCGCGCACGAGGTCGTCGATCCGGAACGCACTCAACGAACAGCCGAAGTACTGCGTGGCGATGTCTTCGAGCTGGTGCGCCTCGTCCACGACGAGCGTCGGGCAGAAGGGAATCACCTCGCCGTATTCGCTCTGCCTCACCGAGGCGTCGGCGCACAGTAGATGGTGGTTGACGATGACGACGTCCGATTCGGCGGCGCGCTGGCGCATGCGGGTGACGAAGCATTCGTCATAACGCGGGCACTCGGTGCCCAGGCACGAATCGGCTTCAGCCGCGATCTCGCCCCATAGCGGCAGGTTCTCGGGCAGGTCGCGCAGCTCGGCGCGGTCGCCCGTCTCGGTCTGCCTGGCCCAGTCGTCGATGATCGGTAGTAGCACTCGGTCGCTGGTCTCGATCAATCTCCCCGCCGCCGACGTGTTGCCGTCGACGCCGTCGCGGTACAACTCCCAGCGATGGAGGCAGAGGTAATTGCCCCGGCCCTTCATCAACGTCGCCGTGAACGGGACGCCCAGCGCGTCCCGCAGGACCGGCAGATCCTTGAAGAAGATCTGTTCCTGCAGATTCTTGGTGCCGGTGGAGACCAGGACACGATGGCCGCTGAGGATCGCGGGGATCAGGTAGGCGAGCGTTTTCCCGGTACCGGTTCCGGCTTCGGCGAGAAGGGTTCCGCCGCTTTCGATGACGGCGGCAACCGCCTCGGCCATGCGCTGCTGGCCGTCGCGCGGCTCGAACCCGTCGAGCACGCGGGCGAGCGCGCCGCTGTCGGAAAACACCGGGCGTACCGCACCGGCCAGTCCCGGTGCGGCAGACGGGTTCAGGCCAGGCGTTCGGAGTACAGCGGGAAGTTCCGGCACAGCCTTTCGACTTCGGCTTTCACCATGCCGAGCACGCGCTCGTCGTCGGGCGCCGCCAGGACGCGGGCGATCAGACCACCGATCTGATCCATCTCGGCTTCACGCATGCCGCGTGTCGTGATGGCGGGCGTGCCGACGCGGATGCCGCTGGCGACCATCGGCGGGTTCTGATCGAACGGAATCGCGTTCTTGTTGACCGTGATGCCTGCCTTGCCGAGGGCGGCCTCGGCCACCTTCCCCGTGAGGCCCTTGGAGAAGACGTCGACCAGCATGAGGTGATTGTCGGTGCCGCCGCTCACGAGCCGGAAACCGTGGCCGGAAATCACCTCAGCCAGGCGCCGCGCGTTGGCGACGATCTGGCGCTGATACTCGGCAAACGACGGCTCCGCGGCTTCCTTGAAGCACACGGCCTTGGCCGCGATGATGTGCATCAGCGGACCGCCCTGGACGCCGGGAAACAGCGCGCGATCGAGGTCCTTCGCGTAGCGCTCGCGGCACAGAACCAGGCCGGCACGCGGTCCGCGCAGCGTCTTGTGGGTCGTCGAGGTGACGAAGTCTGCATGCGGCACCGGGCTGGGATGCACGCCGGCGGCAATCAGCCCGGCGATGTGCGCCATGTCCACCATCATCGGCGACCCGACTGCCGCCGCGACCCTGGCGATGCGCTCGAAATCGATCACGCGCGGATACGCGCTGGCGCCGACGATGATCATCTTCGGCTTGTGCTCGTGCGCCAGCCGTTCGAGCTCGGCGTAATCGATCCGCTCGTCGTCCTTGTTCACGCCGTACGGAACGATGGTGTAAAGCTTGCCGGAAAAGTTCAGCGGGTGGCCGTGGGTGAGGTGGCCGCCGTGGGCGAGGTTCATGCCGAGGACGGTGTCGCCCGGCTTGAGCAGGGTCAGGTAGACCGCCATGTTGGCCTGCGCGCCCGAGTGCGGCTGGACGTTCGCATGGTCGGCGCCGAACAGCCCCTTGGCCCGCGAAATCGCCAGCGACTCGGCGACGTCGACGAACTCGCAGCCGCCGTAGTAGCGCCGCCCCGGATAGCCTTCGGCGTATTTGTTCGTCATCACCGAGCCTGCCGCTTCGAGCACGGCGCTGCTGACGAAATTCTCCGATGCGATCAGCTCGAGGCCTTCGGCCTGGCGGCGGGTTTCATTGCGGATCGCGCCGGCAATCTCGGGATCCGTATCGACCAGGGAACGTTGCTGCGCTGAAAGCTCGGAAGATGGCATGAGGCAGAAATTGTACTATCAAGGCACAAGTCACAACGTTCAAATCACAAGTCACAAGAAAGATCACAAGTTATCAATCGCCAATCATCAATCACAAATCCAGGCATGTCATCGAGCGTCGTGATTTCAGCGCGCGGGGAGCAACGGGTCCGCAGTGGTCATCCGTGGATTTATCGCGCCGATGTCGTCGACGTGGACGCGGAAGCCGGCGCCATCGTGCGGGTGATCGGACCGCGCCAGCGGACGATCGGCCAGGCGCTGTTCAGCGATCGTTCCCAGATCGCGATCAGGATGCTGACGCGCGGCGAGGTCGAAGCCGGTCTGCCGCTGCTGCGATCGCGGCTGGAGGCGGCGATCGCCGTGCGCGCGTCGCTCGATCTCGACGCCACTGCCTACCGCCTGATTCACGCCGAGGCCGACTTGCTGCCGTCGCTCGTGGTCGATCGCTACGGTGACTTCCTGGTCGTGCAGGCGCTGTCGCAGGGAATGGATCGGTTGCTGCCGGAGCTGACGGCGATGCTCGTCGAGATCGCCGCGCCGGCCGGTATCCTCGCGCGCAACGATCCGAAGGTTCGCGCGCTCGAGGGACTGGAGCAGATCGTCGAGGTGCTGCACGGCGACATCCCTGAGTCCGTCATCGCGCGCGAGGGTCCGGTGGAGTACAAGGTCGATCTCCGGAGGGGACAGAAGACCGGCCTGTTTCTCGATCAGCGGGAAAACCGGGAAGCGGCGGCACGCTACGCGCGGGGACGACTGCTCGACTGCTTCAGCTATAACGGCGGGTTCGCGCTCCGGCTGGCGCGCCAGTGCCGCGAAGCGGAAGCCATCGACATTTCGGCCGATGCCGTGCGCCGCATCCGCGCGAACGCCGCCCGGAACGGCGTCCCCCACCTCGAGGCGCGGGAAGCCAACGTCTTCGATGAACTGCGCCGGCTGGAGCGGGCCGGCGCCCGCTACGACACCATCGTGCTCGACCCGCCGGCATTCGCCAAGAACAAGGCCGCGATTCCGAACGCGTTGGCCGGGTACAAGGAGATCAACCTGCGCGCCATGCGGCTGCTGTCGCCGGGCGGCCACCTGATTACGTGCAGCTGCTCGTACAACATCAACGAAGAGATGTTCGCCGCGATGCTCCACGAAGCGTCCGCTGACAGCCACACCCCGGTTGCCGTCGTCGAGAAACGGATGCAGGGACGGGATCACCCGGTGCTCGTCGGTGTGCCGGAGACCCACTACCTGAAGTGCTTCATCCTGCGGAGAGTCGAATGACCAGTTCCAAGGAGGCCGAGAAGACTTATCTCGGCCTGACCGGGTCGTCGGCGTGGGAGCAGGCGAAGCCGTTCTCCCACGCTGGCGCCGACACACTCGCGGACAGCGCCCAGCTTCTCCACGACTTCGCCGTCGCGATGATGGCGCTGCAGCCGGCTCCCGGAGATCTCATCCTCGACCTGGGCGCGGGCGGCTGCTGGTGTTCGGATCTGCTTCGCAAGCTTCATCGGCGATCGGTCGCGGTGGACATTTCGCTCGAGATGCTCAGAGCCGGTCGCCAACGGCCGGGCGGTGGGAACCTCCGGGCTGTCACCGGCGACATGGAGGCGCTGCCATTCCGGACCGGCACATTTCAAAAGGCCGTCTGTCTGAGTGCCCTGCATCACGTGCCCGATATGCGCGCCGCGATCCATGAAGTCGGCAGAGGTACTCACTGACGACGGGGTGGCGCTGTTTTCGGAGCCGGGCCGCGGCCATGCGGAGGCGGCGGTGTCGACCGCAGCCATGCGCGACTTCGGCGTGCTCGAGCAGGAGGTCCGCATTGGCGAATTCGCGGCCGCCGCCGGCGAAGCAGGCTTCCGCGACGTGCGCATCAAGACGCTGGCGTACTCGATTCCAGCGTTCGACCTCACCCCCGATGAATGGCGGCGGTGGGCGCGCCTTGCGGCTTCAAAGCGTCCGCTGCGAGCGCTGCAGAAGATGGGTCGGGCGGCGCTCGAGTTCTTCGGGCTTGGCAAGCGTGGTGTCCTGTTCGAAGAGGCGTTCGGGATTTCCATGGTGCGAACGCTGCGCCATGCGACCGAGGATCATCCAATCATCCTCGCGTCGAAAAAGCCCTTGCCAGACGCGCGGGTGGAATCGCTGCGCCGCGCGCACATCGACGTCGAAGCGCCTCGTCACGCGCAGCCGGGAACGGCGATTCCTGTGAAAGCGTGGCTGATCAACCGTGGAACCGCGGCCTGGGACGCGGTCGGGCACGCAGGGACGGGGCAGGTGCGCCTCGGCGTGCAGTTGCTCGGAGACGATGGGCGGCTTATCGCCCGCGATCATCATCGTGTCAACCTGCCGGCCGCGGTGGCGGCGGGGGCGTCGACCGAGTTGGTGTTCGAGTGTCCGGTGCCAGTCGCTGCCGGTGCCTACATGCTGAAATTCGACGTCGTCGCCGAGGGCGTCACCTGGTTCGAGACCGGGGGTTCTCCAGTCGTCACGCGCAGGTTGACGGTGCGGTGAAGCGGACTGTCCTCATCACCGGCGCCTCCTCCGGGATCGGCGAGGCGTTCGCGGACGTGTTCGCGGCGGCAGGATTTGACCTGGTCCTCACCGCGCGGCGGGCCGACCGCCTCGCCGCGGTTGCCGAGCGGGTCCGCGGAACATACCGAAGCGCGGTCGAGATCATCGTCGCCGACCTTGCTGAATCCGACGCTCGCGCGCGCCTGTGCGAGGGGGTGGCACGCCGCGGACTCACGATCGATGCACTGGTCAACAACGCCGGCTACGGTGTTCCCGGGGGCTACCTGGCCTCGCCGTGGGACCGGCACGACGCGATGCTGCAGGTGATGGTAGTGGCGGTGGCGGAACTGACGCATCGTCTGCTGCCTGGCATGATCGAACGCGGCTACGGGCGCATCATCAACGTCGCATCGCTGGCAGCGCTCGTGCCGGCGCCGGCGGGGCACACGCTGTACGCCGCGTCCAAGGCATTGGTCGTCAAGTTCTCCGAGTCGCTGGCCGGAGAGGTGCTGCGGCATGGCGTGCACGTGACGGCGCTCTGTCCCGGTTTCACCTACAGCGAATTCCACGACGTTACCGGTACTCGTGCGACCGTCAGCCGACTTCCGTCATGGCTCTGGATGCAGTCCGCGCAGGTCGCCCGCGAGGGGTTCGATGCAGTGATGGCCGGCACGCCGGTCCACGTGACGGGCCGCGTGAATCGCACCATCGCGGTTGGTGCGCGACACCTCCCGGACTGGTTCGTCCGCGCGATCGGCCGGCGCACCGCCTACAAGTATCGGAAGAGCTGAGAAAAAAACCAACCGCGCTGTGTCGTGGGCTCGACGAGCTCAGCCGCGGCTGGAGCGTTATTGCCTGCCGCGCTAGTGACCCTCTTTTTGCAGTAACGAACGGTGATGAAGGTTCTTGCCCCCCTGCTGGGAATCGCGCTGGTCGTGTCTACGTCTGGCTGCAACCGAACGGTCGACAACGCCGTCCACGTTGACGGTATTCGCGCCCAGATCGAGACGACGCCGCGGTGGATTGAGAATTCCGCTCTTGGAAAGCGGCTCTGGGCAATCGAGCGCAGCTTCTACGAAGAGCGCGGTTACAGGCCCGCGTGGGTGGACGGCGATCGGACGACACCGCAGATGAAGGACCTGGTGCAGCAGTTCAGAGTACTCCGAGCTGCACGGCCTCGATCCCGCACGTTATCCGATTGATGAGTTCGAGCAGCGTCGCGCGCAGTCGCAGACCCGCATGGGCACCCGCTTCGATGCCGGAGCCGTGCCGGCGCTCGACGCGAAGCTCACGTACGCCTACCTTCGCTATGCCGCCGACCTGCTTGGATGGCGCACGAATCCGAGGGACGTATCAAGTAACTGGCTGGTCGAACCGAGAGAGGACGACCTTGCGGCGCGCCTCGCCGACGCCCTCTCCTCGAACAAGGTCCGGAGGAGCCTGGAAGACCTGGCACCGAGCCACCCCCAGTACAAAGGCCTGCAGGCGGCGCTGGCGCGCGAGAAGGCGAGCCCGACCGGCAACCTGGATCGCATTCTGATCAACCTCGAACGTTGGCGGTGGGCGCCGCGTGATCTTGGCGACCGGTACATCCTGGTCAACGTGCCCGGGTACATGCTGCAGGTGATGGAAGGCGGCACCCCCGCCTTGTCGATGCGCGTCATCGTCGGCAAACCGGGCACGCAGACGCCGCTCTTCAGCGACGAGATGACCTACGTCGTCTTCAGCCCGTACTGGAACATTCCAGAAAACATCCTGCGCGACGAGACGCTGCCGCGCGTGGTCAAGGATCCGGGCTTTCTCGAGCGCAACAACATGGAAGTCGTCGGGACGTCAGGCACCATCGACCCGCAGGAAGTGGACTGGACGGATGAATCGGCGACGAGAGGCCTGCGGTTCCGGCAGCGGCCAGGTCCGGATAACGCACTTGGACTCGTCAAGTTCATCTTCCCGAACCACTTCGATATCTATCTGCACGACACGCCAGGGGACCGGCTGTTCTTCAAAGAGCATCGCGCGCTCAGCCACGGTTGCGTCCGCGTGGAGAACCCGGTTGCGCTGGCGGAGTACGTGCTGCGGGATCAGGCGCAGTGGACGAAAGCGAAGATTTCAGCGGCGATGCAATCGAGGCGCGAGCAGGGTGTGACGCTCAAACGGAAGCTGCCGGTACATATCGGATACTGGACCGCCTGGGTCGCGCCCGACGGCAGCGTGACGTATACGGATGATCCCTACAAACTGGATCGGGCTCAGATCCAGCGTTTCCACCAGACGAGAGAAACCGCCACCTGGTGATCGAATCCCGGGCGGCCGAAGCCGCGGCGCGCGCGATGGCCGCCGCGAACGGTCAGCTCGGGCGTCAGGCGCAATCCGACCACCTCCTCTGAGTTCGTCATCCGCTGCTGCGTGACCCCGGCCGGCAGCACCATCGGTGAGTGGAGGCGTTCGATGCGGGCTGCCGCGAACCACCGCGGCGTCAGCGTCTGCACTCCCTGCACGAACCATCCAGATGCGACGTGCCTGCCCGAACTCGTCTCGATGGTGTCGCGTACCCATTCGGCGGCAAGTTTCGTAAACGCGAAGGAGAACTCGGTTTCAGCCGTGACGATCGTTGCGTCCCGGTCCTCGGTGACTGCAGGACTTTCTCCGCTGCGAGCCCAGCCGCCCTGCGTCACCGATGCGCCGAATCGGAGACCGACGTATGGGGTGACGCCGCCGCCCACGACCACGTTGCCAAACTGCGGCGGATTCACGGTGGAGATGATTCGCCGCCGCCGCAGCGGAGACGTGTCGATGACGGCCGCGCGCGCGTCCCATCGGGTCCCCGACAAGGTGACCTGGCCGCCGAACGGGTAGACGGCGCCGAGCAGATTCGCCCTTGGCCCGCGCGGCTCGAGCACCGGCAGGGGCGAGAACAACGATGCCGGCTGGGTGATAGTTGGGTTGAGATGCGGACGCCGCACCGTCAGGTTCGCCAGGCCGACGGGCGAGGCGATCAGGCCGCCGTCGATGCGGACGCCGATGCGCCCCGCATGCTCATACCGGAGCGTGGCGATCCACAGGTCCGCTGTCCATTCACGGTTCGTGCTCACCCGCTGCACGATCGGCCAGGTGACGACTTCGAAGCCACGCCCCAGCCCGGCGGTCACGACGGCGTCGAGGAACACGCCGGTCGCATAATTGCCGTTGAAATCATTGGCCTGGTCGACTGATGCGGCGGTGTCGATGGCGATTGGCGCCGGCCGCGCCTGCTGTGCGGCCGCGGGGCTGGCGATGCCCAGGGCGATTGCCCAGATGACGGCAACACGGAATGCAGCCTCGCGGGGATGTATCACGGCTTTCACACCAGCTGCCGGCCGAGCAGCTCCTGAAGGGCGGGTTCCGGGATGGTGGTCGACAAGGGGAGAGCAGCTTCGAGGGCCTCGACCGAGACAGGATCGAACTCGGTTCCGGCGCAGCGGTGCAGCTCGGCGATCGCTTCCGCCCGCCCGCGCGCAGGGCGGTAGGCACGCGCGCTGGTGATGGCGTCGAAGGCGTCGGCGACATGAACGATGCGCGCGGCGACCGGAATCTCGTCGCCGCGCAGACCGAATGGATAGCCGCGGCCGTCGGGGCGTTCGTGATGAAGCTCGACGATCGGGATATGAGGCGCGAGGAAGGGAACCTGGCGCAGAATGCGGGCGCCCTGCCCGGGGTGCCGTTTGAGCTGATCGTATTCTTCGACCGTCAGCGGACCGGGCTTGCGAAGGATCGCGTCGCTGAGACCGATCTTGCCGATGTCATGCAGCAGCGCGCCCAGTCGAAGCACGTCGAGCTCCGCCGCGCTCAACTCCATCTGACGTCCAATGAGCACTGCCAGCGCGCTGACGCGCTCTGAATGGCCCGCCGTGTAGGGATCGCGCGCGTCGAGCGTCGCGGCCAGCGCGCGAATCGCGCCCAGGTACGCCGCTCGCGTGTCGGCTTCGGCCGTCGTCAGGCTCTGTACGAGGTCGTTGAACGCCTCGGCGAGCGCATCGAGCTCACGGCTGGTGCCGGTGAGATGCAAAGGACGGCGCAGGTCTCGGGAGGCCGTGATCATCGCGATCTCGCCAGACAGCCGGTCGATCGGGTCGGTCAACGTCTGCGCCAGCCACAGACTGCCGAGTGCCGCCAGTACGAAGGCGCCGAATGCCACGGTGGCCAGCGCCGTCAGCGCATCGCGAGTCGCGGTCCGCGCGGCGTTGTCGATCGACGCCAGCGTGAAGATGCGCGCCGGGCCGGATCCGACGAGCGTGCGGACGGCGTACTCTTCGCCGCCGAGCGTGATCGTGTCTCCCGCGCCGCCGCCCGCGCGCACCAGGTCGGCGGCGACCGCGTCGGGCGCCGTGCTGGCCGCGACGGTGCCGTTGACGGTAATGACGATGTCGGCACTGGCGAGGTTCGAAAGCTCGCGGGCGTAGTTGGCGTCGAGGCTCGTGCCGAGTACGAGCGCACCAATGTCGCGATCGAGCAGGCTCAGCACCGACCCCGAAATGCGGAACGCGCCCTGGGGCAGGGCCGCGATGTCCTGGAACGTCGCGGTACCTCCGGGAATGGTGATGTGCTCGTTGCGGGTCCACCGTTCCTTCAATGGGCCGGCGCTGACGAAGATCCGGCCGCTGGCGTCGAGGATGGCGAGCGCGTCGGCGCCGGTCAGTGCCGCCAGCTTTTCCGCTTCCAGTGTCACCGTATCGCGCAACGACTGTTCCTGTTCGGCCGGCAATCCCTCGAAGGCGCTTTCTGTGAAGTAGGTGTCGAGCGCGGCCTTGAGGGTCGGGTTTTCGGCGACGGTGGCGATCGCGGCCAGCTGTTCCTGCTGCCGCCGGGCCTCGAGCGCCGTGAATACCTTTTCCGCGACGCTCAGTTTCTCGACTTCAGACGCGCGCACGCGATCGCGCGTGTCGATCATCAGCACGGTGAAGACCACCGACAGGATGATCGCGACGGTCACGAACGTCACCGTCAGCGTGCGGGCGACCAGGCGCGGCGGCCGTCTCACTGCTCGGGAACGGGAAGGACGAAATCCGCGGCCGCAGGGCGGCCCGCGATCACTCGGAGGCGGAGCGTGGTGTCGCCGAGCCGTTCGTGCCAGGCCGTGATCTCGCGATCGCCCGCGGGAACCGGCGGTAACTCGAAGGTGCCATCCTCGGCGGGGACGGCAAACCATGGATGGTCGAACACCATCACCGTCGCGCTCATGTGCGAGTGAATCTCGCAGAAGACCTTGACGACGCCGGGGCGATCGAAGCGCACGCGGCGCGTGTCGCCCCGGGGGTAGCGCCCGAGGTTGAAGTTCTTCGCGCGCGACAGCGAGAACACGTTGTGGTAAATCGGATCGTCGTTCGGAAACTCGACCTCCGAACCGACGGTCACCGCGACGACGCGCGGGGTGAAGCTCTCATTGACCTGGTGGATGGCCACGCGTGTCGGCGTCACCGCCTGTGGGCGTGCGTCGCGCAGGTACACCACCACGTGGCGCCGCTCCGATTCGGGCGCCAGCTTCGGCGCGGTCACGCCCCGGGTCGCGTAGGCGGACGTGGGCCGTCGCGCGGTGATCGGGATGCCGATTTCGACGCGACCGCGGACGATCGCGGGCGGTTCCTGCGCCGCCGGCCGAACTCCCGGAGCAACCACCAGCGCCGCGAGGAGAAGCATCAGGGGACCCCGGGGGGCTTTGACGAAGGCGTGCTGCATTTTTAGCGGTCCGTCTCTGATATCGTCACGACATGCTGAGTCTGTTACTGGCCATGACGCTGGCAAACCAGACCGGCTCCTCATCGCCCGGCCGCGGTATTTCCGAGGCGCTGGCCCAGGAACGCGCGGCCGCCATTCGGGCGCTGCGCTACGACCTTTCGTTCGTCGTTCCTCAGGATCTGGGCGAAGCTGTGCAGGGGCGGGCAACGGTCCGGTTCACGCTCGCGGCTCCCCACCGGATCGTCTTCGACTTCGCGCAGCCGCCCGATCGCGTGCGCAGCGTGCGCGCCGGCGGCGTCTCGATCACACGGTCGTTCCAGGATGGCCACCTGGTCATCCCGGCCGCGGCCACCCGGGCCGGTGAGAACGAGATCGTCGTCGAGTTCATCGCCGGTGACGAAGCCCTTAACCGGGATCGCGAATTCCTCTACACGCTGTTCGTCCCCGCCCGGGCGCACCGGGTGTTCCCGTGCTTCGACCAGCCCGATCTCAAGGCGCAATACACGCTTTCGCTCGACGTCCCGGCGGGGTGGGAGACGGTGGCCAACGGGCAGGCCATGGCGACCGACGCTGCGGGCGAGCGTGTTCGCGTCCGGTTTGCCGAGACCCAGCCGATTCCGACCTACCTGTTTTCGTTCGTGGCTGGAAAGTTCGTGGTGGAGACCGCGCAGCGCAACGGCCGCGAGTTCCGGATGTTTCACCGCGAGACCGATGCCGCAAAGGTCGCCCGCAATCGTGACGCGATCTTCGATCTCCACGCCACTGCGCTTGCCTGGCTGGAGGACTACACCTCGATTCCGTATCCCTTCGGCAAGTTCGACTTCGTCGCCATTCCGTCGTTCCAGTTCGGCGGGATGGAGCATGCGGGCGCGATTCTCTACAACGCCGCCGGCCTGCTCCTCGACGAATCGGCAACGCAGAACCAGTTTCTCGACCGCGCCAACCTGATCGCGCACGAGACCTCGCATATGTGGTTCGGCGATCTTGTCACGATGCGCTGGTTCAACGACGTCTGGATGAAGGAGGTGTTCGCCAGCTTCATGGCGGGGAAGATCGTGAACCCGTCGTTCCCGCGCGTGAACCACGATTTGAGATTTCTGCTGGCGAACTATCCGGCGGCGTACCAGATCGATCGCACTGCCGGCTCGAACCCGATCAGGCAGCCGCTGGCCAACCTCGAGGAAGCCGGGCAGTTGTACGGGCCGATCATCTACCAGAAGGCGCCGATCATGATGCGGCAGCTGGAGCTCGTGGTCGGCGCCGATGCGTTCCGGGAGGGTCTTCGCGAATACCTGAAGACCTACGCGTTCGGCAACGCGACGTGGACGGACCTCGTACGCATCCTCGATGCGCGCACACCCGAAGATCTCGCCGCGTGGAGCCGCGCGTGGGTCGAAGAACGTGGACGTCCGCAATTCGTCACCGATCTGCGCATGGCTCGCGGACGAATCACGCGTCTGACGCTGACCTCGGCCGACCCCCTCGAGCGCGGCCTGGTCTGGCCGCAACGGCTGCGCGTCGCCCTCGGCTATCCGAATGGTGTTCGCGAACTGCCCGTTTACCTCAACAGCGCGTCGACGACGATCGCCGGCGCCGAGGGGCTGCCGCGGCCGCTGTTCGTGGTACCGAACGGGGCTGGCCTCGGCTACGGGTTCTTCATTCTCGACGAGGGCAGCCGGAAGTACCTGCTCAAGCATCTCGAGGAGATTCCCGATCCGCTGACCCGCGGCAGCGCCTGGGTCACGCTGTGGGAGAACGTCGTCGAGTCAAAGGTCGGCGTCGGCGAGTTTCTCGATCTGGCGGTGCGTGCCTTGCCGCGGGAGACCGACGAGCAGAACGTGCAGCGGGTGCTCGGCTACACGACGCGCGCGTTCTGGCGCCTGCTCACCCCGGCCGAGCGCCGGCGGCGTGGACCGGCGCTTGAGACGATGCTGCGTGCAGGGATCGGCAACGCCGCGACCAGCAGCGCGAAGTCGGCATGGTTCTCCGCATTCCGGGACGTTGCCACCACCGCGGACGGCGTGGCATGGGTCGAGCGTGTGTGGCGGCGAGGTGAGACGATTCCCGGGCTGATGCTCGCCGAGACTGATGAGATCACGATGGCGCTCGAACTGGCTGTGCGCGAGGTACCGGCCTGGAACGAGATCCTGCAGGCGCAGCTCGATCGGACGCAGAACCCCGATCGCAAAGCACGGTTCGCGTTCGTGATACCCGCGTTGTCGGCGGATCCGCGGACGCGCGAACAGGCGTTCGAGCGGTTGCGGCAAGTCGAGAACCGCCGCCGCGAACCCTGGGTGCTCGAATCGATCGCGTATCTGAATCACCCGCTCCGTGAATCGCACGCGCGGCGATTCGTCGGGCCGAGCCTCGAGCTGCTTCGCGAGATCCAGCGTACCGGCGACATCTTCTTTCCGACGCGGTGGGCGGAAGCCGCCCTGGGCGGCCATCAGTCAGCGGAAGCCGCATCGGCCGTGCGCGATTTTCTCGGGCGGGAACTGCAGTATCCGCAGCGCCTGCGGTGGACGATCCTCAGCGCCGCCGACGATTTACTGAAACGGTAATGGGGTCGGGGGTCATTTGTTGAGGACACTCTCATGAGTGTCCTCAACAAATGACCCCCGACCCCATTACGTTCTTAGCTCTGCACCCAGAGCTTTGGCTTGCCGGTGCCGTCGTCAGTCCCCTTGATGTACCAGTTCTTCCCGAGCGGATCCTGATCCATCGTGGTCGCGAAGTCGAAAGGGGCCTGGAACTCGATGTAATCAAG
Organism: uncultured Acidobacteriota bacterium; assembly: GCA_963750995.1. GTDB lineage: Bacteria > Acidobacteriota > Vicinamibacteria > Vicinamibacterales > UBA2999 > CAVVST01. The sequence goes on from CAVVST010000004.1 coordinate 902,411, forward strand.
CCCGGTGTCGGAGGCGATCAGCTGGTGCCATTCTCCAGCCGGGATCCAGACCAAGCTGCCGGGACCGATGGATTGGCTGCCGGTGTCGTCCTTCACTTCGCCGGTGCCCTTTTCGATCAAGTAGAAGTGCTCCGGTGAAATCGAACTGGTCTTTGATGGTTGATGTACATGCCGCGGAGAATATCCATGCGGCGCGTATAGCATGCGGCCAAGCTGCAGATCCCATGAATCAGAGAGGCCAGTCTCTTTATTCACCCAGAACGTCCGTTCACGGATACTTTTCGCGTCAATTAGCGACCGCAGTTGTGCCTCCTCGAAGAAATAGCCTGACGGGCGCTCGCTCGCCCCAGGTTTGCCGGTGTGCTTGGGCACGGTGACGAGCAGAAGCTTCAGTGGGGATGCGGTTGCGGTGACGGCGGCTTCCTCGCCGGGCTCCAGGTACACACCCGTGCGTCGCTGGGCGGTTCGCTCAGACTTTTGCCCGGCGGTCGTGTAGGTGACCTTCGCGTCCGTGCCTTCCAGGATGTACGCGACTTGCGTCCTGTCACTGGCGGGAAGGAGATAGATCTTGCCCGGATCAACTTCCACGATAGCGGCCTGAACCCGCGTCCCGCCGTCACCCGCGCCCAGGATGTTCCTGACGCGGCCTGCTGCATTCGGCGTGTTCGGCTTGTTCTCGACGTCAAAGACTTTGATCATGGCGCTTCTCCGTAAGGCCGGCGTCAGACCGCCGCGGCAGCCGGTTTGCCCCAAAGTCGCTGGCTGGCGATCCGCGCGCCCTCGGCCATGGCTTCGAGCTTCGCCCACATCACCGACGGGTGCACGCGCCGGTTCAACTCCTCCTGCGCGAAGCCGCAATCGGTGCCGGCGATGAGATTCTCGCGGCCGACACACGACGCAAACCGGGTCAGCCGCTCGGCAATCAGCTCCGGATGCTCGACCACGTTCGTGCCGTGGCTCACCACTCCAGGAACGAGGATCTTGCCGGCGGGCAGCTTCACATCCTGCCAGACCTTCCACTCGTGCTCATGGCGAGGGTTCGCGGCTTCGAGCAGGTACGCGCCCGCGTTCACTTTCAGAATCAGGTCGACGATCTTCCGCAGCGGAACGTCGGTTGTGTGCGGTCCCGGCCAGCTTCCCCAGCAGACGTGATAGCGAATGCGGTCCTGCGGAATACCTTCGAGCGCGTGATTCAGGACGTCGACGTGGCGCGCCAGCCACTTGTAGTACTCCTCGAACGTGCCGGGCGGCACCATCCGGTCATATGTCACCGCTGCGCGCGCATCGTCCACCTGCAGGAGAAAACCCGCGTCAACGATGGCGCGGTACTCCGTGCGGAGCGCTTCGGCGAGCGCGACGACGAGCTCTTCGTCGTTCTTGTAGTACTCGTTCTTGCGGTCTGGAATCGCACTGGACGGCGCCGCCACCGGGAGGAATGCCTCGTCCACCCCGGCTACATTCGTCGCCGCTTTCAGATTGTCGATATCGCGCTGCAGCTCGAAGAGACCGTTGTACATGATGGGGCCGACGCACACGGCGTCCTGCCGCGTGACATTCGACCAATCCTTGCCGTCGCCGCGGCCTTCGAGCTCGGCGTAGAAGTCGGCAAAGCGCTCGCGGTCGGCGCCGCGCGCGAAGGGGTTTCCACCTTTCACCTCGCGCAGTTCGAATCCGCTCAGCCGCTTGAGTGCGTACAGCGACCAGCTCGTAGACTTGCCGAACTCACCGTCGTTCGGCACGTCGATGCCCGCCTGAACCTGCCGCTGGACCACATCGCCAACCGAGTTCTTGAGCGTGGCGTCGAAGGCGCCCTGGTCGACCGGCTTGCCTTCCTTGCGCGCGCGCACGAGATCGAGCAGCTGGGGCGGCCGGATCAGGCTGCCGGTGTGGGTCGTGAGGATTCGTTCCGTACTGCGTTTCATGAGACCGCAGATTATATCGTGCGCGACGGCCGAGCCTGCCACGGCGGCTCGCCGATGGATCTGGTTATCGGCGTACGACGATGGGACCCGCGGCGCTGGCGCCGTCAACGGTCACACGCGTGAGGTCGCGCACTTCGCCATCCGACAGCTCCCCAATCGCCCGCACGGTCATGGTGTCACCGGCAATGGTCACGAGCAGGAAGTGCGCCTCGTCGGCCCAGGACACCGTGTGCGCGCCCTCGAGATCGTCCGGTGCGCCCCTGCGAACCTTGCTCCCCGCGCCAGTGACGAAGTAATCGATTCCGTCGTACGACGAATGTTGAAAGTTGTGCTCGTGTCCGCTGAACACTGCGCGAACGCCGCCGCGAGAGAACAGCGGCAACAGCCGCTCCATGCGATCGGTGTTGTGGTGGTGAGGTCCCGCACACAAAGGGGGATGGTGACAGAACGGCAGGCGCCACCTCACGCCGGGCGCCGGCACGAACGTCTGCTCGATCCACTCCCAGTGTTTCGGGTACTCGAACAGGCGCTTGCCACGAAAAAAGCCCTCCTTCGACGTGTCGAGGCAGATGAACTCCACATCGCGGCCGTACCGGAACCGGTAGAACAACCCTGGATCCAGCGACGCGCGCCCTGATGCCTCGTCGCTGGCGATTCGCTCGCGCAGGAACATGTTGTCGAGGAGCTGGTCGCGATCGTCGCGGTCTTCGCTTTCGTCGGTGTCGTGGTTGCCGATGCACGGATACACCGGCACGCGGTTCAGCATGTAGCGATACGGCTGGAAAAACGTGAAAAACCAGTCGTCGTCTTCGTCGCCCTGCGCGCCGACCGGCAGGCCGAGGATGCGGTTGCCGGCATAGATGTTGTCGCCGGCGGTGATGATCAGCCGCACGTCGTGCTGATCGAAGACGCGCTGCATCGCTTCCGCGACTTCGCGCTGGCGGCGCTTCGGGGTGGATTTACGAATACCGGTGCCGTAGTCACCGAGGACGATGAACGTGAAGGAACCGGACGGCTCGGCGGCCGGGTCGGGATGCGTTCGGAACTCGTTCACGTAACGGCCGCCTCGCTGTACCAGCCCCTGCGTCGTGCCCGCCGTCCAGTCCCAGCGCCCGCCTTCGGCCCACGTGTCGTCCTTGACGATCACTTCGTACCGGTAGCGGGTATCGGCCGCGAGCCCGGCAATCCAACAGAAGTTGGTTGTCTCGGTGAAGCTCGTGCCGGCGAGTGTCCCGCTCATGTCGTAGACATTGACGCGGGCGGGGCCGTACGGATCCGAGCGTGCGCCGATGCTCTCGCGCCGCGGCGGATGGACGTGGCGCAGGTCGCGGTCGTCCACGAGCTTCCACTCGCCGCTGGTCCGCGTCTGGAAGTAGAACGCGCCCCAGCCGATCAGCGCGGATTTGTGAGAAAGACCGGCGAGGTAAATGTAGGGCTCGGCATGAAACTCCGGCACGTGACCGATTATCCGTTACGTTCGTCGATCGGTCTCACGAACCATGCGCATCAGCTCCATCGGCAGGGGAAAGATAATCGTCGAGTTCTGTTCGGAGGCGATCTCCGTCAGGGTCTGCAGGTAGCGCAGCGTAATCGCAGCAGGCTCCCGATCGATGATCGCGGCGGCTTGTGCCAGCTTCTCCGAGGCGATCAACTCGCCTTCAGCGTGAATGATCTTCGCGCGCTTTTCCCGCTCGGCCTCCGCCTGCCGCGCCATCGCACGCTGCATGTCCTGCGGCAGGTCGACGTGCTTGACCTCGACCGCCGACACCTTGATGCCCCACGGGTCGGTTTGGTGGTCGAGGATGGTCTGCAGCTGCTGATTCAGGCGATCGCGTTCGGCCAGCAGATCGTCCATCTCCGCCTGCCCGAGTACGCTTCGCAGCGTGGTCTGCGCCAGCTGTGACGTCGCGTACATGTAGTTCTCGACTTCGACGACGGCCCGTCGCGGATCGATGACGCGGAAATAGACGACCGCGTTGACCTTCACCGAGACGTTGTCGCGCGTGATGACGTCCTGCGGCGGCACGTCGTGCACGATCGTTCGCAGGCTGATGCGGACGATCCGGTCGATCGGGCGGAAGACGAGGACGACTCCAGGCCCTTTTGGGTCCGCCAGCAGCTTGCCGAGCCGGAAGATCACGCCGCGTTCGTACTCCGCCAGGATCTGGATCGAGCTGAGGATGTAGAGGATGACGATGACCGCGATGACCAGCGTCGGTGAGAAGTCTTCCATCAGTCTGCTCCTTCGCGCGCGGGGGCGCTGGACGCTTCGACAATCAGCGTGAGGCCGTTGACCGCGGTGACGCGTACGGGTTGTCCGGCCGCGATGTGAGTGGCGCTCTGTGCGCGCCAGGTTTCTCCATGGACGTCGACTCGGCCGATCGTGCCGGGCGCCACGTCGCTGAGAGCCCGGCCGTGAGTGCCGAGCATCCCGTCGATTCCAGTGACCGATCGCTGCCGCTGCGCTTTCAACGCGAGACGCCCGAGGAAGAACGTGATGGCCGAGACAGCGAGCGCGGCGGGGACGATGAAGCCGAGACCGACCGGAACGCCGGGAACGGCGTCGCGGGTCAGCATGATCGAACCGATGACGAGGCTGATCGTCCCGCCGACACCGAGTGCGCCAAAGCTGGGGATCTTCAGCTCGAGGATCAGCAGCGCCAGGCCGAACACGATGAGCAGCAGGCCGATCGTGTTCACCGGAAGGATCTGAAAGGCGAAGAAGGCGAGCAGCAGGCACAGCCCGCCGGCGACACCGGGCACGATCGCGCCGGGACTCCAGAGCTCGATGGTCAGGCCGAGCATGCCCAGCGTCAGCAGCAGGTACGCGATCTGCGGATGCGCAATCGCACCGAGGAAGCGCTGGCGGGTCGACATGTCGATCCGCCGGATCTCGGCGTTCGTCGTCCGCAGCGTGTGCGTCCGCCCGTCGAATCGCTTGATCGTCCTGCCATCGAGCTGTCGCAGCAGGTTGTCGATGTCGGTGGCGGAGAACTCGACCAGCGGCGGGGTGGCCATCAGCGCTTCGCGGTCGGTGAATGCACGGCTTTCGAGCACCGCTTCGGCGGCAAGCATCACGTTGCGGCCGCGGCCTTCGGCGAGCGAACGGACGTAGGCGGCGGCATCCGCAGCCGCCTTCTTCGACGTCGTTTCGTCCATGGTTTCGCCGGAACCCGATACCGGGTGCGCGGCGCCGATATGCGTGCCGGGCGCCATGGCGGCGATGTCCGCGGCCATCATCAGGACGAAGCCGGCTGACGCTGCGCGTGCTCCGGAGGGCGCCACCAGCACGGCGACCGGCGCCCGTGAGGTGATCATGCGGGACACGATCGTGCGCGTCGATTCGAGGAGGCCGCCCGGCGTCCTGAGGATGATGATGACGAGGTCGGCGTTCGAGGTGTCGGCCTGGTCGATGACGCCGGTCAGGTATTCGGCGGAGACCGGGTGGATGATGCCGTCAAGCTCGGCGACGACCGCGAGCGGCCCGTTCCGGCGGCGCCTGCGTCAGCGAGGTCGCCCCCGCGGCGAGGAGCAGAGCCGCTGCGACGAGCGCGATGCGCGCCATGCCGCGATTGTATCCCCCAGCGGGTCAGACTTGGGGTCAGACCAAGGGTCAGACTTGGGGTCAGACTTCGGGTCAGACCAAGAGTCAGATCTGCGAATCTATCGCGGTAGTCCTTGAAGTCGCGGTTCCTCCGTCGAAGTGTCCGTCAGTGGCCGGCAGGAGTTGGCGGCGCGTCGAATCGTCAATAAGGTATCGTCATCGATAGGTGCGCTGCAGGTCTCCCGCCATGCGCGCTGACGATCCAGGAGAGTCGGTCCCAGCGACAAGAAGAGCGGATGAATTGTCACCAACTGGTCTTGTGTCCCGAGTGCGTGCGTCCGGTAGCTTGACCAGCGATAGAGCTCCGGGCTCGGGACCAGCCCAGCGCGCACCGGATTCAGCTCGAGGTAACGAAGACACGTCAGCCAATACCGCTCATCCTGAATCAACGACGCTCGGTAACGGCCTTCGCACAGCGTCCCGGTTCGGTCGTATTCCCGGTTAAAGCCTCGGACGTAGGTTTCGCCGACTCGTTTCATCATTTTTGGCAAGCCGCTTGCGCTCGACGGGGTCGCCTGCAGGTGGACGTGATTAGTCATGAGGACGTATCCATGCAGGTCGACGTGGCACCTGCGTGAAGCGTCACCGAGCAGTTCAAGATAGACGCGATAGTCGTTCGCGGTCCGGAACATGGCGCTCCTGTTGTTCCCTCGCTGGATGACGTGCTGACTATGTCCAGGAATGAATAGTCTCGGGCTTCGAGGCATGTCGGCGACGACCGCAAATTGTCGGCCTGTCGGCTAGTTGACGATTTCATCCACAAACAGGACGTCCTCGGGATCTGGGATCGCAGAAACGACGAACCGGGTGCCGTCAGCCGTACGAAATATTGACTACCCTGGTCCGACCGCAGGTCTGACCCAGGTCTGACCCTCGGTCTGACCCCTGTATCCGCCGGGGGGCGGTGGCGTCTAATAGGCCATGATGCAAATTCGCTTCTTTGTAACCCTGCTGACAGCAGCGATTCTGGCCGCGCCGGCCCACGGGCAGACCGCGCAGGCGGGGGGACATGTCCATTACGCCGAACCGCCCGCCCAGCAGGCGACGACCACCGGGGCGATCGCACCGCGGCTGCAGAACCTGGGCACGCATACCTTTCCGGTCTCGACCCGCAACCGCCAGGCGCAGCTGTTCATCAACCAGGGATTGAACCTGGCCTTTGCGTTCAACCACGCCGAAGCGCGCCGCGCGTTCCGCGAAGCGGCGCGGCTCGACCCCAACCTGGCAATGGCCTACTGGGGCCAGGCGCTGGTGCTGGGCCCGAACATCAACGCGCTGATGGAGCCGAACGAAGAGCCCCACGCTTACGAGATGATCCAGAAAGCGCAGTCGCTGAAATCGCGCGCGTCCGCCCGCGAGCAGGCCTACATCGACGCCCTGGCGCAGCGCTACTCTGGCGCCGCCGCCGATCGCAAGCCGCGCGATCAGGCCTATGCCGACGCCATGCGCGCGGTCCATCGCCGGTTCCCGCAGGATCTCGACGCCGCGATGCTCTACGTCGAGTCGGTGATGGACCTGCGCCCGTGGGGCTACTGGCAGCGTGACGGCACGCCGCACGAGGGGACGGCGGAAATCGTCGCGCTCACCGAGCAGGTGTTGGCGAAGAACCCACGCCACCCGGCGGCCCTGCACATGTACATCCACCTCATGGAAGGGACGGCGACGCCCGGCAAGGCGGAACAGGCGGCGGATACGCTCCTGACGCTGATGCCCGCCGCCGGCCACATGGTGCACATGCCGGGACACATCTACCAGCGCGTCGGACGCTACGCGGACGCGATGAAGTCGAACGAGCTGGCGATCGCGGCTGACGAGGACTACATCGCGCAGTGTCAGGCGCAGGGGTTGTACCCGATGGGCTATTACCCGCACAACATCCACTTCCTCTGGTTCGCCGCCAGCTCCGACGGCCAGAGCCGCGTCGCGATCGAATCGGGCCGCAAGCTCGCGGCGAAGATCGACGACGAGACAGTTAAGGCCGTGCCGATGCTGGCCGGATTCCGCCTCGTGCCCTACTACGCGCTGACCCGCTTCGGCCACTGGGAGGAAATGCTCAAGGAGCCGGAGCCGCCGGCGTTCAGCCCCGTGCTTCGCGCGACCTGGCACTACGCGCGCGGCCTGTCACTCGTGGCCACCGGCCGCACCGACGACGCCGCCGCCGAACTCGAGCGCCTCCGGGTATTGTTGTCAGACGACGCGATGAAACAGCCGCTCTTCTCGCCAAACCTCGCGGGATCGGTGCTGGCGCCCGCACCCGAAGTCCTGCAGGCGGAGATTGACGCGGCGCGCGGCAACTACGACAGCGCGATCGCGCACCTGGAGCGGGCCGTCCGGCTCGAAGACAGCCTGGTCTACACCGAGCCATCCGAATTCCATTACCCGCCGCGCCACACGCTCGGTGCAATCCTGCTCGAAGCGGGCCGGCCCGCCGAAGCGGAAACGGTGTACTGGGAGGATCTGCGCCGCAACCAGGACAACGGCTGGTCGCTGTTCGGTCTGATGCAGGCGCTGCGCGCGCAGAACAAGACGGCCGACGCCGCGCTCATCGAAGCACGATTCTCCAAGGCGTGGGCGCGATCGGACGTGCAGCTGACGGCGTCGCGGTTGGGACGCGTCCCGTCGGCGAGGCAGACACGGTAAGACGGTCGACGATTCAACCGGGGTAGACTCGGCTATGCGCCGAGTCGCCCTGGTCCTGCTGCTCGTTTTCGCAGCGGGATGCACCACCCGGGATGGCGTCGCCGGCGGCGAGCTGACACCAACGCTGATTCTGATTACATTCGACGGCTGGCGATGGGACTATCACACGAGGGCCGCCGCCCCCAACCTCCAGCGCCTGATCGCGCGCGGCGTCCACGCTGAAAGCCTCATTCCCAGTTTTCCGCCGAAGACATTCCCCAATCACTACACGATCGTCACCGGGCTCTATCCTGGCCACCACGGCATCGTCGCCAACTCGATCTACGACGCCGCGTCGGGGCGGACCTTCACCAACGACAACGTCAAAGAGGTTCGCGACCCGATGTGGTGGGGCGGCGAGCCGATCTGGGTCACCGCTGAACGATCAGGGCAACGAACCGCCGCCCTCTTCTGGCCCGGCTCGGAAGCCTCGATTGGCGGCGTGCTGCCGCACTTGTGGAAGGCCTACGACATGAGCGTTCCAGGCCCGGCGCGCGTCGATCAGGTCCTTCAATGGCTCGACCTGCCGGAGGCCGAGCGTCCGACGCTCGTCGCGCTCTACTTCTCCGACGTGGATCAGGCCGGACATGCCGCAGGACCGGATTCCCAGGCGGTCAGGGATGCCGTCGGCCGTGCTGACGGTTATCTCGGCCTCCTGCTCAGCGGCCTCGATCGCCGCGGCCTCACCAATCGCGTCAACGTCGTGGTCGTCTCGGATCACGGCATGGCCGCCGTCAGCTCCGACCGCGTCGTCGTCCTCGACGATTACATTTCCCTGGACGACGTCGTGGTATCAGAGATCAATCCCACCGTGGGACTTTTTCCCAAACCCGGCAAGGAAGATGCGGTGTACGAGGCGCTTGTCAACGCGCATCCGCGGCTGCGCGTATTCCGGCGCAGCCAGACGCCCGAGGCCTGGCATTACCGTGATCACCAGAGGATTCCGCCCATCGTCGGCATGGTGGACGAGGGCTGGCAGATCATACGCCGCACAACCCGCGATGCCATCCGCGAGGGCCGCGTAACCCCCGCGGGCGGCCAGCACGGGTATGATCCAACGCTGATGTCGATGCGGGGTGTGTTCGTTGCGGCCGGTCCCGCCTTCCGCCAGGGCGCGACGGTGCCGGCCTTCGAGAACATTCACATTTACAACACTCTCGCCCGGGTCCTCCGCGTAACGCCGGCGCCAAACGACGGCGGATCGGAAGTGGCGGAGTCACTTCTGCGATGATCGGACGCATGCGCGACCCGGCCGGCCGCATTCGTGGATACCTTCTCGTCACACTCGCCGTGGGCATGATCGGAATGGCCTCGGAGCTGCTCCTGATCGGCCACCGCGAAACGGCGCAGCAGCAGATTCCTCTGGCCCTCCTCGGCCTGGGCGTGGTGACGGCGGTGTGGCACGCGGCAGCTCCGCGTACTATGACCGTCAGGGCGCTGCAGGTCATGATGCTGTTGTTCGTCCTGAGCGGCATCGTTGGGGTGGTCCTGCACTACCGCGGCAACGCCGAGTTCGAGCTGGAAATGTATCCGGCGATGAGCGGATTCGAGCTTGTACAGAAGACCCTGACCGGGGCGACACCGGTGCTGGCGCCGGGGTCGATGACACTGCTGGGATTGATCGGATTGACCCATACATATAAACATCCATGTCTTGACCGGGGCGCCGGCGCGCTCCGCATTGAGGAAGGTGACGCATGATCCGTTTCATCACACCGGTCTGCCTGGCGCTGACGCTGCTGGTTGCGGCTAATGCCAGTGCACAGATCGGTAAGTCCGTGACCATTGCCGACGCAAACGTCATTGCCGAGGCCGATCTGGCAAAGCTGCCACACATGAACGCGGCGATCGCGAAGGCACTGGTCGGCAAACGGCCTTTTCTGAGCATGACCGCGCTGGATATGTTTCTTCAGGGCCAGGGTCTGAACCGCACGCAGCTGAACGAGCTGTACGGCCGCCTTTTTCTTCATATCAATCTGAATACCGCGAGCGACGCCGAGATTCAGCTCATTCCCAACCTCGGACCGCGGATGCTGCGCGAGTTCAAGGAATACCGTCCCTATGCCAACCTGGCGGTGTTCCATCGCGAGATCGACAAGTATGTTGACGACGCCGAGCTCGCGCGCCTCGAGCAGTACGTGTTCGTGCCGATCAACCTGAACACCGCGAGCGACGCCGACATCCAGACCATCCCCGGCCTCGGGGCACGGATGCTGCGCGAGTTCAAGGAATACAGGCCTTATAAGCAGATCGAGCAGTTCCGCCGCGAGATCGGCAAGTACGTCAGCAAGGAAGAAGTCGCACGCTTCGAGCGCTACGTCACCCTGAACTGACGGTGAGCGAGGGGACCCGGATCGCCGCCCGCCTGCGGGCGGCGATCGACGAAGGCGCGGCGCTCTTCGAGGGTGTGAGCGAGGAGCGGGCGGCCCGGCGGCCGGCGCCGGGCGCATGGTGCGCGCGCGAAGTAATCGGCCACCTGATCGACTCGGCCTGCAATAACCAGCGCCGGTTCGTCATCAACCAGCACACCGAGCGGCTTTCCGTCGATCGCTACGATCAGGAGGCGTGGGTATCGGCGTCGCATCACGCCGATACGCCGGCGTCTGAGCTGGTGCCGACATGGCAGGCGTACAACCGCCAGATCGCGCGGATCGTCGAACACATGCCGGATGAGACGCTCAACCGGCCGCGCGGCCCGATCGCCGACTACCGGTTTGGCTATCTCGAATACCAGCCGTCAGACGCCGCGACGCTGCGCGATCTGGTCGAGGACTACGTCGGTCACATCCATCATCACCTCAGGCAGATTCGCCGCCTCCTGCCCTAGCTGACGTCGGCAATCTTGCACCTCTTACGGCAAGGAGCTGTGGCCCACAGCTCATCCGAGGAGGAAACATGAAAAACATTGCCGTGTTGCCGGTCGTGCTCGCGGCCGCACTGTCGTTCGCCTGCAACGCTGAGAATCGAAACACGTCGAACGAGTCCACCATCGGAACGACGGGAGACGCCGTCAGTGCCGGTGACCGGGATTTCGTCGAGGATCTGACGATCGCCAACATGGCTGAAGTCGAGCTCGGCAAGATGGCGATGGAGCGTGCCGCTAACGCCGAGGTCAAGCAGTTCGGCGACATGATGGTCAGGGACCACACGAAGGCGGGCGACGAGCTGAAGCAGGTCGCCACGCGGCACTCGATCCCGGCGCCGGCCGCGCTCGATCAGAAACACCAGGAGCTCAAGACCAAGTTGTCGACCCTGAGAGGCGCCGAGTTCGATCGTGAGTACATGAGCGCGATGGTCGACGGCCACGAAGACGTCGTCGATCGTCTGCAGACGCGCGCCAGCGAGGATCGTTTCGGCGACGACAAGGGCGCGGTGAAGCCGGAAAGCAGTGACAATCCGGTTGAAGCCGCCCTCAACCAGTGGGCTGCCGCGGCGCTCCCGACTGTCCGGCATCACCTGGACGAGGCGAAACGCATTAACGACGGCCTGGGACGGGCGCTCACCCGCCGGTAGCTGCTGGTAGTTGGTAGCTGGTAGCTCGTAGCCGGAGGCCTTCAGGCCTCCGGGACTACGGCACGTAAATCGACCGGGCCGTGAGTTCGCGGTGATCCAGTCCCGCGGCCTTGTTTAACAGCCGCAGTTGTGGGGGCAGCTCGACTGGAAACCGCCACTCGTCCGCACGTCCACCGACACCGGCCAGGCGGGACGCCGTTGCGTCCCACCATGGCGAGACACTGCGTGAAATCGGCTCGACGATCAGGATGCGCGCGCCGCGGCCCGCTGTCTCCATCAGCGCCGTTTCCAAGGCTATCCGCTCGGCGTCGGGTAGTTCATTGAGTACATACGCCGCAAGGACGGCCGAGCCTGCTCGCGGCGCCGGGAACCGTGCGGCATCGCCCTGGCGCGCGCGCCCCTGCAGCCCGAGCGCGCGATAGGTCCATCGCGCCTCCTCGACCGCCCAGGGATGGCGGTCGATGCCCGTGACGTCCGGCCCCCCGCCGGCCGCAATCGCCCAGGCGGCGCCCGCAGCGCCGGTGCCGCAGCCGAGGTCGAGAATCGCCCGTGGTGCCGGCACGTCGGCCCCGAGTGCGCGCACAATCAGATCGGTTGCGAGAAAGTGCAGTGGCGCGTAGTACAACGCGAACGCGGCGCGCTTGCCCTTGGTGTCGAGCGATCGCCGCACGTCCTCGTCGCGCCGGCCGACGTAGCGCGCCGACAGCGCTCGAAGCGCTCTCGTTACTTCCTGCACGCGCAGTTCCGAGAGGTGGCGCGCTTCCAGCTTTTCCATCCATTGGGCGAAGATGCCAAGTGCGTCGGGCGTCATGGCTGAATGCGTCATCTTGATCGGTTTGCCCGCGGCGGGAAAGAGCACCTTTTACCGGGAGCGATTTGCCGGCACCCACGACCACATCAGCAAGGATCTGCTCCGTAACAACCGCCGGCCGGAGCGCCGGCAGGAACAGTTGATCCTCGAAAGCCTCTCCTGCGGGCGGTCGCTCGTCGTGGACAACACCAACGCCAGCGCCGCGATTCGTGCCCCGCTCATTCAGGCCGCCCGCGCCCACGGCGCCAAGGTCACCGGCTATTACTTCCCGACCGAGGCCGGGACGGCGCTGCGGCGGAATCGGGCCCGTGAAGGAAAGGACCGCGTGCCGGACGTGGCGATTTTCGCGGTGCGTAAACGCCTGGAGCCACCCTCGCCCGAGGAGGGCTTCGACGAACTGTTTGAAGTAAAGCTACTCGAGGACGATCGTCGGTTCGAAGTGGTTCCCTGGATCGGCAACCGCCTCTGACATCTCGTGCGACGGGACGAACCCGGTGAGCCCGGACGACTCCGCCAGGTCGGAGAGGATGTTCACCAGCAATCCGGCCGCGCCGAGGAGCGCCGGCAGCGTCGCGTACCGCCGATCGCCTCGCGGGAGCAGGCAGGGCGAGATTATCAGGGCGGCGCACATCATCAAATACATGGGTCGGTTCATCGCTCTGCTCCAGTTCGTGCCGATGCAATGCGCGTGACAATTTAGCTAAGCTCATCCGCCTGAGCTTCGCCTACAATGTCCGTCTCAGGAGGCACCCCACGCATGCGCACGCTCGCTTCGATTGTTGCTGTCGTCTTTTCCCTGGTTGCGGTCATCCCCCCGGTTCACGCCCAGACTTCTCACGCCGCCCCTCAGTCTGTTCTTGATGCGGCGGTCCAGGATCACGCGGCTTCCACTGCCGCCGACCGTGAAGCCGTGCTGCGGCTGTTGGAACGGCCGGACGTCCAGGCCGTTGCCGGCGATCTCGGTCTCGATCTGCGCCGCGCCCAGTCGGCAATCGCGACTCTGGACGGCCCGCAGCTGACGGATCTCGCCGCGCAGGCCCGCCAGGCGGAGCAGGCGCTGGCCGGCGGCCAGTCCCGCGTCGTCATTTCGACGACGATGATTATCATTGCCTTGCTGGTGCTGATCCTGATTATCGTTGCTGTCGACTGATCACCGGATGAGGGCCGTGGCCCTGTGCTGCGCCGCCGTCCTGGCGGCGCAGACCCTGTCGCTCGACGCTCAGGAACCGCGGCCGATCCAACTCCTCGACGTTCCCTTCATTTCCCAATCCGAGCTGCTGTGCGGCGGCGCCGCCGCCGCTATGGTGCTCCGTTACTGGGGCGACCGCGGCGTCACCGCCGAGTCGTTTGCCGGCCTGGTGGACCAGAGCGCGTCCGGCATCCGCACCGACACGCTCGTGTCAGACCTGGCGCGCCGGGGATGGATGGTAACCGGCATCGCGGGCAGCGGCGAAACGATGCGCGCCGAGCTCAGCACCGGCAGGCCCGTCCTGACGCTGATCGAAGATCGGCCGTCCATCTTTCACTACATCGTCGTCGTCGCGGCGCACGAGCGTGGTGTGGTGTTCCACGATCCGGCGCGCGCCCCGTTCCTCGTGATGTCGGCGCCGGAATTCGAACGCCGCTGGCGCGCGGCGAATCAATGGATGGCGATCGTCCTGCCCGGTGCGCCGGCGGCCGGGCAGCCTCCCGAGCCCTTGACGGTTGCATCGCAACCCTCCCTCATCACTACCTGCGATCAATTCGTGGCCGACGGCATCCGCCTCGCGCAGGCCAACGATCTGGAGGGCGCCGAACGGGTGCTCAGTGCGGCGATTGGCTGTCCGGCGGCGATGCGGGAGCTGGCCGGCGTCCGGGTGCTGCAGAAGCGATGGCCCGAAGCCGCTGACCTCGCGTCAGCAGCTGTGCAGGCCGACGAGTCGGACAACTACGCGTGGAAGGTGCTGGCCACGAGCCGCTTCGTGCAGAACGACCGTCTCGGGGCGCTCGCGGCCTGGAACCGTGCAGGCGAGCCGCGCGTGGATCTCGTCCAGTTCGACGGCCTGACGCGGACGCGACATCGTGCCGTCGAGCAGCTGGTCCACGTCGTCCCGGGTCGCGTGTTGTCACCCGGCGACTTCGTCCGCGCCCGGCGTCGGCTCGCAGCATTGCCATCCGCCGCCAGCACGCGGCTGGAGTTCGTGCCCGTGGGAAGCGGACTCGCGGAACTTCGCGGCGTCGTCGCGGAACGCGCGATAGTGCCGACCGGGCGACTCCCGCTGACGGCATTGGCGCTTGCCGCGGCCGTCACGCGCGAGCTGCGCGTGAGTACCGGATCGCTCGTCGGCGGCGGCGAACGCTTGGACTTTGCGTGGCGGTTCTGGCCGCATCGGCCGCGGGTCGCGGCCAGCATCGAATCGCCGGCGCCGTGGGGCGGGGTGTGGTCCGCGCAGGCGTATACCGAGCGCCAGCCTTTCGACATGCCAGACATCGCGAGGGTGGAGCAGACGGGCGGGCGTCTCGGCGTCTCAGACTGGGTTGCGGCTCGATGGCGCTGGACATTGGCTGCGGGTATCGACGAGTGGTCAGCAACCGGCGCACGAGGCGCCGCAGTCGCAGCCCTGCAGTTTGTATCCCTCGACGCGCGATTCGCTGCGCGCGCCGAAGCGAATGTGTGGCCGGGCCGCAGCAATTACGCCACCACGAACACAAGCCTGCATGCGCGCTCGTCACCCGAACTGCTGGGCTCGGTGTATATCGCCTCCGGCGGCGTCGAAACAGCGTCGGGTTCGACGCCGTTGAATCTGTGGGCGGCCGGCGATACAGGTAACGTCCGCACGGCGCTGCTGCGAGCGCATCCCGTGCTGGACTCCGGACGCCTGCGCGTCGAGCGCCTCGGACGTCTATTCGTCCATGGATCGTTCGAGGCGCAGCGCTGGTGGCGGGTCGCGGGACCGCTTCGGATCGCCGCCGCTGCGTTCACCGATCTGGGGCAAACCAGTCGTCGAACCGATAGTACGGCGCGGGGCGACGTCGATGTGGGTCTGGGCGCCCGCATCGCCGTCGCCGGCATTCCAGGCGTGTTCCGGGCAGATCTGGGCAAGGGGTTGAGCGACGGGGCAATCGCGATCTGTCTGGTCTACGAGCCGTGATATAAATCCAGTCTCCGGTCAAAAATCCAGGGGTGCCCATGGTCCGGTTCGTGGCGGTCGTGGTGTGTCTGTTTACGCTTGTCGCGACCGCAGGCCCAGCCGAAGCCCAGTACTTTGGCCGCAACAAGGTCCGGTACGATCACCTGGACTTCCGCGTTCTCAAGACCGACCACTTCGACATCTACTACTACCCCGAAGAAGAGGAAGCGACGCGCCATGCGGCGCGGATGGCGGAGCGGTGGTACACCCGCTTCTCGCAGGTGCTGCACCACAGTTTTTCGCGGCGGCAGACGCTCGTGCTGTACGTGAGCCATCCGCATTTCGGACAGACCAACGTCACGCCGTCCTCGCCGACGGAGGGCACCGGCGGTCTGACCGAGCGGACCAAGTCGCGCATCGCGATGCCGTTCGCCGCGGGCCTTGGGGCGACCGATCACGTGCTTGGTCACGAGATCGCCCACGCTTTCCAGATCGACATTGCGAAGTCCGGCGGGCAGGACGCCTTCACCCTGCCGGGGTGGTTCATCGAAGGGATGGCCGAGTACCTCTCACTCGGTTCCGGCGATCGTCATACCGCGATGTGGCTGCGCGACGCCGCCGCGAACAACCGTCTGCCGACGTTCACCCAGCTCGAGGATCCGCAGTACTTCCCGTACCGCTTCGGCCACGCGCTCTGGTCCTTCCTCACGGCCCGCTACGGCGACGACATTCTGGGCCAGGTGATGCGATCGAAGGCGCGCGGGGCGCTCGCGCGCATTCGCGAGGCGACCGGACAGACTGACGACCCGCTGCTCGAGGCGTGGCACGATTCGATCTCGGACGCGGCGGACGAAGCCAGTGACGAGCGCCACAGCTCGGCCCATCGAATCGCCGCGTTCGATCGCGACGGGGCACGGCTGCATCTGGCGCCGGCGTTGAGTCCGGACGGGCGACACATCATGTTCCTGTCCGAACGGGATCGACTGTCGCTCGACCTGTTCCTGGCGGATGCCTCGAGCGGGCGGATCATCCGCAAGGTGGTGAGCACCGCCGCCGATCCGCATTTCGACAGCCTTCAATACATCGCGTCGTCCGGGGCCTGGGACGCCTCGGGCAGCCGCTTCGCGATGGCCGCGCTGAGCAAAGGCAATCCGGTTCTCGTGATACTCGACACCTCCGGGGATGGCCCGCGCGTCGAGGTTCCGCTCAAGGGTCTTGACGAGGTCTACAACCCGAGCTGGTCGCCGGACGGTACCCGGGTCGTGTTTTCCGCCCTGAAGGGCGGGTTGTCGGACCTGTTCATCTACACCCTGGCGTCCGGGTCGGTTCGGCAGCTCACGGCCGACGCGTACGCCGATCTCCATCCGGCGTGGTCGCCGGATGGCAAGTCAATCGCCTTTGCCACCGATCGATTCACGTCCAGGCTCGACGATCTCGAGTTCGGGGAATTGCGGGTCGGCCTGCTCGACCTGGCCTTCGGGGACATCCGGCCGCTGCCCGGCGATGATGTGGGCGCCAAGCAGGTGAGTCCCCAGTGGGCGCCGGCCGGCGATGCCGTGTACTACGTCAGCGATCGCGACGGCGTCAGCAACGTCTACAGAACAGACATCTCGTCAGGACACGTGCGCCGCATCACCGATGTGGTCGGGGGTGTCAGCGGTGTCACGGCGACGAGCCCCGCGCTGGCAGTGGCGTCACGGTCGGGCATGCTCGCGTTCAGCGTGTACCGCAACGGACGTTATGAGATCGAGACGCTCGGGGAGAAGGCGGCGTTGTTCCAGGCGGTCGAACCGGAGCTCTTCACCGTGCCGGAGACGACCGTTGCGGCGACCGGTACGCTCCAGCAGCTGCTCGACGATCCGACGACCGGGTTGCCGGCCGGCGGCTTTTCGTCGGTCGCCTATGACGACCGGCTCAGGCTCGAGTCGATTGCGCCGCCGTTCATCGGGGGATCCACCGGCAACGCCTTTGGCGGCGTCGTGCAGGCGCTGCTCGGCGTCTCGTTCGCGGACGTGCTGCGCGATCGCCAGCTGCAGGCGATGTTCCGCGTCGGCACCGATGTCGACGACCTGGCGATTCAGGCGGCGTTCACGAACCGCAAGGGACAGTGGAACTACGGCGTCGCCGGCGGCCTGGTCCCGTCGCGTTTTGTCGGCGCGCATCGCGCGCTCACCCGCGTGGCGGAGATCCTCACGCGCGAGACGGCGCATCTGCGCTACCTGCACGAGTGGGGCAAGGTCACCGCGCACTATCACCTGAACCGCGCGCAGCGGTTCGAGTTCGGCGCCGGCGTCCGTCGCACCGGGTTTGAATGGCAGACGGTGACACGGGTGATCGACACGGCGGAAAGCAAGACCATCAGCCGCGTTTTCACCGAAAGTCCGGCAGGCGGTCCTGTCGTCATCGCCGAGACCGACGCGGCGTTCGTGCACGACACCACGGTGTCGGGCCCGACGGGGCCCGTCATTGGCAAGCGGCTGCGGCTCGAGATTCAGCCGGCGTTCGGGCGCCTGGCGTTCACCGACGTGCTCGTTGATGCGCGCCGGTACTTCATGCCGGTTCGGCCGGTCACTCTGGCGATGCGCGTGGAGCACGTCGGACGCTACGGTCCCGACGCGGACGATCAGCGGCTGACGCCGCTGGTGGTCGGACTACAGACCCGCGTGCGCGGCTACGACCTGCGCACGTTCATGGCCGACGAGTGCGGCCGCGAGGCCACCGAATGCTCGCTGCTGGGCGAACTGACTGGCGCGCGCCTGGCGGTGATGAACCTCGAGCTACGGGCGCCGCTGCTGGGTCTGCTGTCAGGAGACATCGATTACGGCCGCGTGCCAATCGAAGCCATCGCGTTCGTGGATGCCGGTTTGATGTGGACACGAAACGCCGGCGCCGGTCTCGAGCGCGATCGCTTCAGAAGCGTCGGCGTGGGTGCCCGCGCCAACATCGGCGGGTTCCCGTTCGAGATGACCGCCGCGCGCCCCTTCGATCGCGGCGGCGCAGGCTGGACCGTGAGCCTGTTGCTTCGTCCCGGCTGGTAGCCCCCCGTAGCCCCCCGCAATAACCCGCTCAAAATCACGACGACACGACGACCACGACGGTTACCGGTTGGTGATCGTCGTGATGGTCATGGCCGTCGTGGTTAAGCGAAACCCGCGTTCTTATCGTTGGCTCTCTGAAATGCGGTGTACGCGGATATCAGGTGAAACGGCCATCCGAAAAGGCCCGCGCTGAAAACCCAGAAGCCGGGCGTGACGATCAGCCAGAAGATGCCGCGCAGGAAGTCGCCGTTGTAGATCTGTCCCACGCCCGGAATGATGAGACTGAGGACAGCGGACGTGCCGGGATGGCGGTGGTGCCCTTCCGCGGTCACCTCGCCTGCTCGCACGGCGTCCCGCTCAGCGTGGCGAGCATGATCAGCGGGCGGCGTCCACGGCGGCTAATCGCGTGCGCGGTGCCGCGCGGGATCGACAGGAAGCTTCCCGCGTTGACCGCGATGTCGCGGCCGTCCATCTTGACCGACCCTTCTCCGGCCACGACGTAGTAAGTGACTTCGGCCGTGTCGTAGAGGCGCTGCGGCTGATCCTGATTGAGCTGGACGAGGGTACTGCGCGTATTGCCGCTGCAGGACACCAGTGTGTCGCGCCGCGGCTGGTTGTTCGGGATGAGGTCCCGCTCGATCAGCTCGACGATCGACAGGCTTCGAGGTTCCCCGGCGGGTCCGACCGCGGCCGCGGGTGGATCCTCGGGCTCGGGCGCCGGCGGTGGCGGCGGGGGCGCGGGCGGCGGCGGGGCCGCGTTCAGCATGATGTCGAAGTTGCCAATCTGCCCGGCACGCAGCGTCACCTCCTTTTCGAAGCCGATCACCCGGTCACCGCTGAAGCGGATGCGGTAGGTGCCGGCCTGCAGGCCCGGAAAGGTGACCTGTCCGCTGCTGTTGGTCTCGCCGCTCCGATCGGTCGCGCCGATGATGTCCACGTGTACGTCAGGCAGCGTGGCGCCCTGGGGGCTCGTGACGGTGAACGCCAGGCCGGCCCGTGCCGGCGGGGCAGCGGGGCGGCGGGCCGCGGGTGGCTGCGCGCCGGGAGCTGGCTTCGGTGCCGGCGTCGTGGGCGCGGCGGGAGCAGGCTTGGGTGCCGGCGCCGGTGCTTGGGCAAGCGTCACGGCGCTTCCGAGAAGCAGTCCGATCACGATCGTTGCTCGCATCTCGCGAGTATAATTCCCACTGGCCGCCAGGGGTATCCCACGCCCCTCGACGTTGCTCGGGGCGTACCCAGCTCGTCGAGGGACGGGATTGAGAGAGACCCTTGGAACCTGAACCGGTTAAAACCGGCGGAGGGAGCGCGGCGCGGTCCCGCCTTCAGCAGTCCATGATTGATTTCGCATCGGCATATCCGAATTCCCGCAAGATCTTCGAAGCGCGGACGGTCACCCTTACGCCTGATGGCGCGTCGGCTACGGTCGAGGTTCCAATGCGCGAAGTGTCGTTGAGCGGTGGTGAGCCGCCTCTACGGCTGTACGACACGAGCGGGCCGCATGGGGCATGACGTCCGCTCCGGTTTGCCGAAGCTGCGCCAGCCGTGGATCGCCGCGCGGCGCGCCGCCGGAACGGTTGGCACGCAGCTGTATTACGCGCGCCGCGGCGAGATTACGCCGGAGATGGCGTTCATTGCGGCGCGCGAGTCTCTGCCGGCCGAATTCGTTCGCTCCGAGGTGGCGCGCGGCCGGGCGATCATCCCGGCCAATATCCGCCACCTCGAGCTCGAGCCGATGATCATCGGCCGCAACTTCCTCGTGAAGATCAACGCCAACATCGGCAATTCCGCGGTGCGGTCGTCGATCGAGGAGGAAGTCGAGAAGCTGCAGTGGGCGACGCTCTGGGGCGCCGACACGGTGATGGATCTCTCCACCGGCAAGGACATCCACGAAACGCGCGAGTGGATCATCCGGAATTCGCCGGTGCCGATCGGTACCGTGCCGATCTACCAGGCGCTCGAGAAAGTCGGCGGCCGGCCCGAGGACCTGACCTGGGAGGTCTACCGGGACACGCTGATCGAGCAGTGCGAGCAGGGCGTCGATTACTTCACGGTGCACGCCGGGGTGCTGCTTCGCTTCGTACCGATGACCGCGCGCCGCGTCACCGGGATCGTATCGAGAGGCGGATCAATCCTGGCGAAGTGGTGCCTCGCGCATCACCAGGAGAATTTCCTCTACACGCGCTTCCGTGACATCTGCGAGATCATGCGCGCCTACGATGTCTCGTTCTCGCTCGGCGACGGCCTGCGGCCCGGTTCCATCGCCGACGCCAACGACGAGGCGCAGTTCGCGGAGCTGAAGACGCAGGGCGAGCTGACGAAGATCGCCTGGGAATACGACGTCCAGGTCATGAACGAGGGTCCGGGTCACATCCCCATGCATCTCATCAAGGAGAACATGGAGAAGCAGCTCGAATGGTGCGACGAGGCGCCGTTCTACACGCTGGGACCGCTGACGACCGACGTCGCGCCTGGGTACGACCACATCACGTCAGCGATCGGCGCCGCGATGATCGGCTGGTACGGCACCGCGATGCTGTGCTACGTGACCCCGAAGGAACACCTGGGGCTGCCGGATCGCGACGACGTGAAGGCGGGCGTGATCGCCTACAAGATCGCCGCGCACGCCGCCGACCTCGCCAAGGGGCATCCGCGGGCGCAGGCCTGGGATGACGCGCTGTCGAAGGCGCGGTTCGAATTCCGGTGGGAAGACCAGTTCAACCTGGCGATGGATCCGGTGACCGCGCGCGCCTACCACGACGAGACGCTGCCGGCCGACGGTGCCAAGGTCGCGCATTTCTGCTCGATGTGCGGGCCCAAGTTCTGCTCGATGGAGCTGACGCAGCAGGTCCGCGACTACGCCAACGCCGGGATGCAGGAGAAATCGGTGGAGTTCCGGAAGAAGGGCGACCTCTACGTGAAGCAGTAGTCCGGGTTCCGCGAAGCGGACCCGGCGTTACCGCTGAGCGCCGGGCGGCGCGGGCACGATCATGATGATGGTCGGGAACCGCGCCGGCTGGCCATTCGGCTTCGGGTTCGGATACCCGCTCGTCCCGCCCCACGTCCAATCCTTGATCGTCACTCCCGGCGGAAACGCCATCGTCTCGTCGCGGAACCGTCCCACTTCGAACATGTGGGTTGGAGGCTCCTCGAATACCTGGTTGCCGCGCTCCTTCAGCACCGTCCGGTAGTAGGCGACCAGCTCGGCGTAGGCGGCCGCCGCGCCAAAGACGTAATACCGCTGCGCGCGTCCGGCATCGTACGACGCGATGAACTGGGCGGTCGGATAGATCGGAAAGCCGAGCGTGGCCTCGGTCGGTGCGGTTGGATCGACAGGCGCGGCGGGCGAAGGCGCCGCCACCGGCGGTGCCGGCGCTGGCTGGGCCGCCGGCGCGCTCGGCGCGGACGGCGGAGCGGCGCCGGGACGAGGAAATGGTTGCGGTGTTTGTGCCGCTGCCATGGCAGCCATGGCAGAGACGGCGACACAAAGTAGAAGCCCGCGGCCCATACGCCCATTATAGGGGGCAGATCGCGCGCTCCACCCATCAGGTAGCGGCCTCGTTTCATGGCGTGCTATTTGCCTTCGCTGGAACCAGAGACTCGATGAGGTTCCGTTGTGGACCTCGGGTTTCAGGAGGCGGCGACGTGGACGACTTCGATATCGCGCAAAGCAAGATCGGCGAGTCAGCCCAGCGCGTCGTGGACCGCGCCGTTGAAGAAACACGGCGCCGCGACCATGCGCTACTGACCAACGAGCACATTTTCCTCGCGTTCGCGCAGGTGGAATGGGACACGTTCGCACAGGTAATGCGCGACCTGGAGCTGAATCCCCACGAAATCCTGCAGGCGCTCGAAGAGCACCTGCACGTGCTGCCGACGTTTGCCGGCCGCGAGCTGCGCGTGGCCCCGGCGACCAAGCTGGTCTTCAAGCTGGCGTTCCACCAGGCGAGCCGCGCCGGCCGCCAGATGATCGAATCATCCGACCTCTTCTCGGCCATTTTTGAAGAGAGCCAGGGCGGCCCGGTGTCCATCATTCGCCGCCACGGCATCGAACCCGAAGTGCTGGTGACCCGAATTGCCACCCGGATGCGCGACAACGAGCTGCGCGAAGAGCGGCTGCGCAAGCGCTTCGAGCTGCCGCCGTTTCTCAAGCACTTCGCGACCAATCTCAACCTGCTCGCCCGGCAGGACCGGCTGGCGCCGGTCTACGGCCGCGACCTCGAGATTCAGCAGGTCCTGGAAATCCTTTGCCACCGCGAACGGTCGAACTCGGTGATGCTGATCGGCGAGCCCGGCGTCGGCAAGACGGCGATCGTCGAGGGACTCGCGCGCCGCATCGAGTTCGAGCCTGATAGCGTGCCCGTCCGGCTGCGCGACTGCCAGGTCGTCAACCTCCAGATGAACACGATGGTGGCCGGGACGATGCTGCGCGGCATGTTCGAGGATCGGATCCAGAACGTGATCCGCGAGATCAAGGAGCGGCCGAACCTGATCCTGTTCGTGGACGAGGCGCATACGATGGTCGGTGCGGGCTCGGCGCTGGGCGCGCCGTCGGATGCCGCCAACGTCTTCAAGTCGGTACTTGCCCGCGGCGAGGTCCGGATGATCGGCGCGACCACGCTGAGCGAGTACAAGGAATACATCCAGGAGGACGAGGCGCTCGCGCGCCGGTTCCGCACCGTGCACGTGTGCGAGCCGAGCGTGGAAGAGACGCGTCGGATCCTCTACAACCTGCGTCCGCGGCTGGAGCGCAACTATTCGGTCCGGCTGCTCGACGACGCGATCGACACCGCGCTCGAGATGTCGCCGCGCTACCAGCGGCACCTCCACCTGCCTGACAAGGTCATCGGCTGGCTCGATACCGCCGCAGTGCGCGCGGAAATCGACCGGCGGTGGGAAGTCAGCAGCCGCGACGTCATCGAGGTCATTTCCCACGCGTCGCAGATTCCGGAAGACATGGTGTTCCGCGACGTCGGCGATCGGTTCAAGGAGATCGAGAGCCGGCTGGGCCGCCGGGTGATCGGCCAGAAGAAGGCGGTTGAAGCGCTCGCGCACCGGCTGGTGCTGAACAAGGGCCCGCTGAAGGACGGCTTCGATCGCCCGGACGGCGTGCTGCTCTTCCTCGGTCCGACCGGCGTCGGCAAGACCGAGCTCGCCAAGGCGATCGCCGAGTTCCTCTTCGGCGACGAGAAGAAGATGATCCGCATCGACATGTCCGAGTATCAGGACGGCGGCGTGTCGGTGGACAAGCTGATCGGCATGCCTCGCGGCATCGTCGGCAGCGAGCGCGGCGGGATCCTGACAAATCAGCTGAAGGACAACCCCTGCTCCGTCATCCTGCTCGACGAAGTCGAGAAGGCGAGTCCGACGCTGCTGAACGTGTTCCTGCAGGCCTTTGACGAAGGGTGGCTGACCGACGGCCGCGGCAAGCGGGTCTACCTGTCGGACGCGTTCGTCATCATGACGTCGAACGCCGGCTCCGAGCACTTCCGGAAGTTGAGCAGCCCGATGGGATTCCGATCGGGGCGGATGCCGCTCGACCAGGTGCAGGGCGAGATCAACCGTGAGCTCGAACGGCGCTTCTCTCCCGAATTCCGGAACCGGATCGACCAGGTGGTGCTGTTCCAGCCGCTGACCAAGGACGAAGTGCGGCAGATCGCGCTGAACTACATCGACCAGGTGGTCGGCACGTTGAGGCGCTGGAACAAGACGCTGACGATCGAGCCCGAGGCGATCGAGAGGCTGGTGACCGAGGGGTACAGCCTGGCCTATGGCGCGAGATTCCTGAAGCGTGTCATCGACGATCGCATCAAGCTGCCGCTCAGCCAGCAGTGGAAGGACGCAAACGCCTTCAAGGCGACCGTCCGTGACGACCAGATTGTCCTGGAGGCTATCGGTCCGCGGCTGGTGGCATCCGCCGATCCCGACGCGATCGCCGTCTGACTCAACTGGTAGGGCGTAACCGGTAACGTTGTCGTTGTCGTAGAGGCGGACCTTCAGGTCCGCCTTTTCTCTGTACCGGTCCGGCGCCGAGTCAGGATTTCACGAACGGGTGGGGGGAGAGTTGTCGCCAGGTTGGGGCGAAGGTGCCACAGGCGATGACGGCCGACCCGCACGGCCTCGCCCGGCAGGAGCAGAACGCAGAGCGCGGCGTCGTCCAACTCGGCGAGTTGCTCCACGCGCGCGGTCGTCAACCGATGGGACGCCAACGTGCGGGCCCGCATGACGGCGCTGCCATCCGCGACCGGCACGCCCGGGAGCCCGCTGCCGCCAATACCCGCAGTAAAGGTCGCTGGCCCGGCAGGGTCGGTGGCGTGCGCGTGGAACGATACGTCCACCGGCTGGACGGGCGTGGCCGGCGCTGATTTCACCCAGAAGATGTCGTCGACTGTCACGAGGAAGGCGATGCCCGCGATGGGGACTGCACACGTGAGCGTCCCGCGCCAGCGCAGATCCAGGACGTTGATGAACGGCCCGGAGCCGGTGTCCGCATGCCCCGCCTGGTACGTGCGCCGCTCAGACGGCAGCCAGATGCCGGCAAATTCGACAGCCTCTCGGGGAACAACGGCAGCGAGCGACGCGTCGAGTTCGTCGAAGAGCGCGGGCCGTCGAAGCATGCCTGAGTCTAGAACTGGAAGATTGGCTGGTCCGGAGGCAATTCCGTGTCGGGCTCCGTCGCCTCCCTGCCTCGCGATTCCGCCGTGTTGCCTTCCTCGTCCCGGCCGTTGACGCCGTATTTCTTACGCAGCATCGAGAGGACGTTGCGGACCTCCTGGCGATACGAAGCGGGAGCGTACTTGCCGGCGTAGAGGCCTCTGTAGCCATCGACCATGTGCGGGAATTCATCAGCGAGCCAACGCATGAAGTGATCGCGGGTGCCGCCCTCGAGGAACATGACATTGCAGCCGACGAATCGCGCGCCGTGGTCGGCGATGGCTTTCATCGTGCGCTCCATCAGTGCGGGCTTCGACGTGATTCCCGGGACAATCGGGTTCATCAACACGCCGGCGCGAATGCCGGCGTCGGTCAGCTCGCGTACGGCACGCAGCCGCTTCATCGGCGGAGCCGTGCCGGGCTCGAGGAGATGCCACGCGTCCTCGTCGACGGTCGGAACGCTGATGTAGACACTGACGCCGGGCCCCGCGGCGAGGTCCGTCAGCACGTCCTTGTCGCGGACGATCATCGGCCCCTTGGTGACGATGCCGACGGGGTTGTCGAATTCGAGCAGGGCCTGCAGCGATCGGCGGGTCAGCTTGTAGTGCCCCTCGATTGGCTGATAGCAGTCGGTCGCGGTACCGACGGCGACGTATTCGCGCTCCCACGACGGCCGCGCGAGCTCTTTCCGCAGCACGTCGACGAAATTGGTCTTGACGAAGATGATCGACGCGAACTGGTCGTCGCTGTTCAGCTCGAACTGAGTCTGGTATCGCCGCGCGTAGCAGTAATGGCAGCCGTGGGTGCAGCCGCGATAGGGGTTGAGGGTCCACTCGAACGGCATCCCCTTGACCTGGTTGAGCGCCGATCGACAGCGGACCTCCTGATATCTGGCCGCGTCGGCGCGTAGCGTCGCCTCGTCGAGCGCATCCGCGCCACCTTCCCTGACGAGATCGGCGATTTGCCGGGTGGTGGGTTTGGGTTTACCGAGGTCGAACAGGAGGAGCGGGCTTTCCATGGCAAACTTCCGACATGTTTCGTCTTTTGTTCGCCACTGAGCCTATCACAAGAGACGGCGTGTCAGATCCGGCCGCCTGCCAGCGGCGCCCAGTACGTGTTCAGGCTGGTTGTGATCGAGCCGGATATCCCGGTGCGGAAGGCGGAACGGTTGAGCGTTATGGGAGAACAGATCGCCAGGTACTCGAACAGGTCATCGAGCATCCGGTCGAAGGAGATCGCAGGCGACCATTTAGTGGCCTCGCGCAGCCGCGTCGCGTCGCCGACGAGGATCAGGTCGTCGTGGGGGCGAAGCCGCGACGCGTCCACTTCCACCGTCACCGGCACTCGCGCGCGCGCGATCAGCGCATCGAGCACCACCCGCATCGTCCGGGCAACGCCCGAGGCGACGTTGTAGACGGTGCCGGGGACGCCGCGCTTCATGAGCAGGGCGTACGCGCGCACGGTGTCGCGAACGTCGGAAATGTCGCGGGCGGAATCGAGGCGGCCGACGTGGATGACCGGGTCCATCCGTCCCCGTTCGATCGACACGATCTGCCGCGTCATCCCCGACACTGAAAACTTCGGGCTCTGGCGGGCGCCGACGTGATTGAACGGACGCGTGAGGATGACGTCGAGGCCGTCTTCGACGAGGGCGCGCGCCCCGAGTTGTTCCTGCGCGAATTTGCTGACGGCGTACGGACTCGACGGTGCGATCGGCGAGTCTTCGCGATGGGGCTGCTCCGACCCGGCGTAGACGGTGGCCGATCCCGTGATGATGACGCGGGCGGCGCAGCCCGCCCGTCGAAGACCGTCCAGCAGATGATGCGTCGTCAGGACGTTGCCGGCGAGCGGCAGCGACGTGTCCTGCCATGATTCGGCCACGTGTGCGTGGCCGGCGCAGTGATAGACCTCTGCCGGTTTCAACGCCGCAAGCTCCTGCCGCACGCGGTCCTCGTCCAGCAAGTCGATGAGCGTCCAGCGAGCGAGCCGCGCGATCGCGGGCGGCGGCTCCGATCGGGCCCAGCCCACGAGATCAGCGGTGCCGGCCAGATGCTCGAGCAGGTGGCTCCCGGCGAAGCCGGCGGCACCGGTGACGAGAACGACGTCGTTCACGCTTCTAACGTTCTCACTGCTCGGTTCGTGTCAGGTTCGGCGTTCGTACTGCGCCTGGTAGTAGGAGCGGAACGCCGGATCCTGTTCCTTGATCGGGCGCCACCACCAGTCGTTGCGGCGGTACCAGTCGACGGTGTCGCGCAGCCCGGTGTCGAAGGCCACCTGCGGCGCCCACCCGAGCGTGCGCAGTTTCGAGGTGTCGAGACAGTAGCGTCGATCATGACCGGGCCGATCGGCCACCGGCTTGATCAGCGACAGCGGCTTGCCGAGCGTGGCCAGGATTCGCTTCGTGAGGTCGACATTCATGACGTCGTTGCCGCCGCCGATGTTGTAGACCTCGCCGTCGCTTCCTTTGTCAATCAGCAGGTCGATGGCGCGGCAATGGTCGTCGACATGCAGCCAGTCGCGCACGTTCCGGCCGTCGCCGTAGAGCGGCACGGGAATATCGTCGATGGCATTGGTCACGAACAGCGGGATGACTTTCTCAGGGAATTGATAGGGTCCGTAATTATTGGAGGCCCTGGTGATCAGGACGGGCACGTTATGCGTCGCCCAGTAGCTATAGGCGAGACGGTCCGCACCGGCCTTGCTGGCCGCGTACGGATTGCGCGGCTTGATCTCGTCGGTCTCGCGGCTGGCCCCGGTGGCGACGCTGCCGTACACCTCGTCGGTCGAGATCTGGACAAACCGGCGAAGCTGCGACGCGCGGCGCGCCGCCTCGAGCAGCACGAAGGTCCCCTCGACGTCGGTGCGGATGAAGTCGCCGGCGGCAAGGATCGACCGGTCAACGTGCGTTTCCGCCGCGAAGTGCACCACTAACGCCGAGTGCTCGACCAGTGGGCCGCTGACGGCGGCGTCGGCAATGTCGCCGTGCACGAACGCGTGCCGCGGGTGGTTCATCACGTCGTGGAGATTCTCGCGGCGGCCGGCGTAGGTCAGCTTGTCGAGCGTGGTGACCCGCCAGTCCTGGTGCCGGTCGAGCGCGTAGCGGACGAAATTGCTGCCGATGAACCCGGCACCCCCGGTGACGAGGACCTCAACCATCCTTGCGCGTCCAGTCGTAGGGCAGCGTGTCGTGCGGAGCGAGGCGGAATTCGTCCGGTTCCGCGTACCGGTACGGTTCGGTCGGCACGTTTACGACGAGCGCGGTTTCAGGACTGATGCACTTCCAGCCGTGGTAGACCAGCTTCGGCACCTGCACGAGCACCGGGTTCTGGACGCCGACGAAGAACTCGTTGATCGCTCCGTTGGTGGGTGAGTCAGGGCGCGTGTCGACGAGCACCAGCTTCACCATACCGGCGATGCACGCGAAGTTGTCGACCTGCTTCTGGTGGTAGTGCCACGCTTTGACGACCCCCGAGTAGGTGGCCGAGACGTACACCTGCCCGAAGGTCGTGAAGATCTCAGACTCGTCCGCGCGCAGGATCTCCAGCAGGAACCCGCGCTCGTCGGGAATGAGGCGGAGCGGCTTGGTCTTCACCCCGTCGATCCGGGGCGGCTTCGCGACGGTCGTCGAATAAGCTACCGGGTTTGTCATTGTCACCACCTGATGCCGACCTCTGAATTGTCTCCCAGCATGAAGCGGAACGCGCTCGGCTTCACCGGGATCCGGTAAATCCGCACGTTCTTGCCGATCAGGCTGTCGATGACGCGGTTCGCCAGGTCACGGACGCACGATCCTTCAAGAACGATGCTGTGCTCGATCTCGGAGTCCTGGATCTCGACGTCGTTACCGATCGACGTGAACGGGCCGACGTAGGCGTGAATGATCCTCGCCCCGCGACCAATCACGGCCGGGCCGCGGATCACCGATCGCTCCACCACCGCTCCCGCCTCGATGACGACCTTGCCTTCCACCCGGCTGTCGGCGTCAATTGAGCCATCGACGCGCCGTTCCTGGGTATCGAGGATGAGCCGGTTCGCCTCGAGCATGTCCTCCAGCTTCCCGGTGTCCTTCCACCAGCCGTCCACGATGTGCGGCCGGACGGTCAGTCCGCGATCGATGAGGTCCTGGATTGCGTCGGTGATCTCCAGCTCGTTGCGAAAGCTCGGCCTGATCCGGTCCACCGACTCGAACACTTCGGGCCCGAACATATAGACGCCGACCAGCGCCAGGTCGCCGATCGGTTCCTTCGGCTTCTCGACCAGTCTCACGACTTTGCCGTCACGAAGCTCGGCGACGCCGAACATCTGCGGATCGGGCACGCGGGCCAGCAGGATCTGCGCCGCCGGCCTTTCCCGCGCGAACTCCTCGACGAAGTGGGTGATGCCCTTGTTCAGGAGGTTGTCGCCGAGATACATCACGAACGGCTCGTTCCCCATGAACGGCTTGCTGATCTTCACCGCGTGCGCAAGCCCGCGGGGCGCGTCCTGTTCGATGTACTCGATGCGCGCCCCCCACCGCGATCCGTCGCCGACCGCGGTCCTGATTTCCGCCCGGGTATCGCCGACGACGATGCCGATGTCCGTGATGCCGGCGGCGACGATGGCTTCGATGCCGTAGAAGAGGACCGGCTTGTTCGCCACCGGGACGAGCTGTTTCGCGCTGGTGTAAGTCAGCGGGCGCAGGCGCGTACCCTTCCCGCCGCTGAGGATCAGCCCCTTCACCTCAGTAACCCGAGCCCATCAGCCCACCGAAGGCGCCGAAGAAGTTCGAGAACGTGCCGAGCCCCGCCAGCACGAACGAGACGTTGAAGCGGCGGTCGGACGAAATCGGGAAATTTCGCCCGCTCTGCGGATAGTTGAACTTCTGGAATTCGGCCTGGATACCGCAACACTGCGCCAGGTAGGTCATGCCGATGCTCTGGTTGAGGATCTCGGAACGGCTGATGTCCCACGTCAATGCGTACGCGCCCCTCGCCTGCCCCTGCAGCATGCCGACCGAGGAGCTCCAGGTCATCGAGCTCTCCGGGTCGGACGTCGGCCTCCGCCGGATGCGGCTGAAGTTGATCGTGCTGGAGCTCCCGCGTAGCGTGACGGTGCCCTGCGTGGTCATGACGTGCAGCCCTTCGCCGTGCACGTCGTACTCGAAACGAGTTGTCGCATCGAGCGTGGGGCTGGGCGTGAGTTTGACGTTCAGGGCGACGTCGGACAGGTCGACCGACCGCGAACGGTAAGCACTGCTCACGTACTGTGAATCGTTGATGCTGGCGCGGTCTGTCAGGTAATACGTCTGCTGGACGCCGATGGTCAGGAACTGGATAGTCGATCCGGCCGCTCCATCGGCGGTTCGCGCGCGGTACAGCAGCCGGTTGTTGATGCCGTAGGTCAGGCGGGTCGAATCGCCCTTGATGACGTCGCTCGAGTCGGCCAGCGTCAGGACCTGGTCGGCGTTGCCGATCGCCGGGATGAACTCGAGCGCGAACGTCGGCTCGATCAGATGCTTCATGCGCTCGCTGTAGCCGCTCGCCGGCGTGTCCCAGATCTTGGCGAGCACCGGCCCGATCACGTCGGATCGCAGCGTCAGATACTGCCGCGTCAGCGGCTCGTCAGTCAAGTCTCCGTCCTCGTCGGCGCTCCGCGTGTAGTAGGTGGTGCGGTACGACGCGCTGGTGTTGAACGTCAGGTAGGTCAGGCGGGAAAGTGCGGCACGCATGGTCGGCAGGACGTCGAAGCGTCCCAGGCTCTTGTCGTTCGACACCTCGCCGTCGTCAATCGTGCGATAGGGCAGGTACGCGAACTCGTTGTTCAACGACCCGTAGACCGGCAGCCCGAACAGGCGCTGCGGCGCCAGCGACGCCGTGAGGCGCGGAGTGCTGCCATACAGCTGCGACGTGTCGGCATCGGCGAACGTCTCGATGCGCTGGAACAGGGCGCCGGCCGTGAGCACGCCAAAAGAACCGGTCGCCCCGGCTTCGACCGTGCGCGTCGCGTTGGATGCCTGGTAAAGGTCCTGCTGATAGAGCTGTTTCGTGATGAGGTTCGATGTGTAGTCGATGCGCTGGTGAAGGCGGATGGCGGTGCCCCAGGCCTGGTTGCCGGCGCCCTGGACCTGGTAGCTCGAGGTCGCCGGCAGGGTCGTAGTCGAACCGGCCTGCGCGAACTGGGTCTCGTGCTGATCAAGATGGTAGAACCGGACATTCCCGTACGAGCCCTGGCCGGCGACATATCGGTACTCGGCGCCCGCGCCCTGGCCGGTCCTGGTGAACCAGTCGTGGAAGAACGTCGCGTCCTGGCTGCGTCCGATCGCCCAGAAGAAGGCGTTGCTGATGGCCTGGCCGCGCAGAGACGACGAACCGTAGGTCGGCAGCAGGAACCCGGTCGCGCGGTCCTCGTCCTTGATCGGGTAGTAAATGATCGGCAGGTACATCAACGGCACGCCCTTGACTCGCAGCAGCATGTTTCGCGCGACTGCGTAGTCGTTCAGGTTGATGACCACGGAGTTGCTTGCCACCTCCCACCGCGGCGTCGGCTGTACGCAGGTGGTGAAGGCGCCGCGCGTCAGCCGGTACGATCGCTGGCTGACCTTCTCGATCATCTCGCCATAAAAGTAGACGTCAGGATCCTGGTTCCCGAACTGCACCTTATCGACGGTGTCGCCGAGCGACATGATGCCCGATGCAAGGTAGAACGTCCCCGTACCGTCGGTGACGTTGAATTCGACCTTCTCCGCGGCGATCCGTCCGTCCGGTCCGCTGAACACGACGTTGCCCGACGCGACGATGCGCAGCGTCGGCTTGCTGTAGATGTCGATCTCGTCGGCGAAGAATCTCGTTCCAGCCGCAATCTCGATGTCGACCTGACCGGTAAGCCGGCAGTACTCAGCCGACGGGCACTCGAGGCGGTTCTGGGTGTTCTGAGTGATCTGAGCGAGCGGTGAATTGTCGGCCGGCACCGCTGCGCCGGCGGCCGGCGCCGACACCTGCGCGAAGGCCGGCGCGGCGTACGCGCAGAGAGCGAGCAGGAAGGGAATCCGCGATGAAACCATCAGGGAATACAGGGGTTAGCGCAGGATAGCACGGCGTCTGAGCGCGTCACGAACCGCGCCGACGACGAAGATCGAGCCCGCGACGCAAACCGTGGAGCTTGTCGCGAGCGCCTGCTCGACGGCAGACGACGGATCGGGTTCGACGCGCACCGCGACACGCGCACCCATGCCGGCAATCCGCGCGGCAAGGTCGCGCGCGGGAATCGCCCGCGGCGTTGGCGCCGCCGTTGCGATTACAGATGACACGACCGGCAGCAGCGCCGCCAGGATGCCCTCGACGTCCTTGTCGCGCATGACGCCGATGACGAGGGCAGGCCGGTCCGCCGAGCGGCTGCCGAGATAGGCGGCGAGCGCGCGCGCGCCATCCACGTTGTGCGCGGCGTCGAGCAGCACCTCGCGGCCGTCCTCGAAACGAATGAGCTCGAGACGACCGGGCCAGTCCACCTGCGTCAACCCGCGCTCAATCGCGTCCCTCGATACAGAAACGCCGCGGCGTCGTGCCGCCTCGAGCAGCCGCACGGCGACCTGCGCATTGCCGACCTGGTGCGCGCCGCGCAGCGCCAGCGCCAGCGGACCGTACCGGTCCTCGGGCGTATTGATTGTCACGGTGCCGCCCTCGACGTGGCTCCCCGTCACCGGAACATCGGCGTTCGCGTCGATGATGACGGCACCCTGTGCCGCGGCCACGCGCTCGATGACGACGCGCGCCTCGTCGGGCACCGACCCGACGACGGTGTCCATGCGTGGCTTGATGATTCCCGCTTTCTCGAACGCGATCGCCTCGATGGTGTCGCCGAGGTGCTGCTGGTGATCGAACCCGATCGACGTAATGGCCCCTGCCACCGGCGCGATCACGTTTGTCGAGTCGTACCGCCCGCCGAGGCCGACTTCGATGACGGCCACTTCGACGCCTGCCCGGCGGAACAGCTCGAAGGCGATGGCGGTGGTCGCCTCGAAGAAGGTCGGGTGGACCGCGAGGCCTCCGGTCGCGATCAAGTCCTCGGCGCAGTCCAGCACGTCATCGGCTGCCTGTTGCAGCGCCTGCGGCTCGACAGCGGCGTCGCCGATCACGAACCGTTCCGAGAGATCGACCAGATGAGGCGAGATATACCTGGCGGCGCGAATGCCGGACGCCACCAGGGCGGCGTGGGCCATGGCCGTGACCGACCCCTTGCCGTTGGTGCCGGCGACGTGCAGCGACGTGAAGGTGCGTTCGGGATGGTCCAGGGCGGCGCACAGCCGCGAGATGTTGTCGAGCCCGAGCTTGATGCCGAACGTCTCGAGCGCAAAAAGCCGGTCGAGCAAACCTAACTCGGGGAGTCGCCGTCGATGGCGCCTGCAACCGCCATCGGAGGCGGGGTGGCGGGTGCGGGCTGCGCCCCCATGAACTGCAGCACGCGCGCGAGGACGGTTTTCATCTCCCGGCGATCGACGATCAGATCCACCATGCCGTGCTCGACGAGGAACTCGCTTCGCTGGAAGCCATCCGGCAGCTTCTGCCGGATGGTCTGCTCGATGACGCGAGGTCCGGCGAAACCGATCAACGCCTTCGGCTCGGCGATGTTCAGATCGCCCAGCATCGCAAAGCTCGCTGTGACACCACCCGTGGTGGGGTCGGTCAGGATCGAAATGAAGGGCAGGCCGGCGCGGTCGAGCCGGGCCAGTGCCGCCGAAACCTTCGCCATCTGCATCAGCGAGAGCGCCCCCTCCATCATCCGCGCGCCGCCAGAACAGGAGACGACGAGCAGCGGCTGGCGCCGCTCGAGCGCCATCTCCACCGCCCGCGCGATTTTTTCGCCCACGACCACGCCCATGCTGCCGCCGATGAACGAATACTCCATCGCCGCGACGACGACGTCGAGCCCGTTCAGCCGGCCGGTGGCAATCACCACCGCGTCTTTGAGCCCGGTGGACTGGATGGTGGCCTTGAGCCTGTCGCGATAGAGCTTGGTGTCCGCGAAATGGAGGGGATCGTTCGACGTCAGGTCAGCGTGGTGCTCGACCCACTCGGCGTCGAACAACGCGCGGAGCCGGTCGGCGGCGCTGATACGAAAATGGTGCGCGCACTTCGGGCAGACGTGCAGGTTGGTCTCAAGGTCCTTGTTGTACAGGATTTGCGCGCAGTCGGGACACTTGACCCACAGTCCCTCGGGCACCCGGCTGGGTTTCTGAGCCGTGGCGGATGCCATCGGCTTCCGGGCCTTCTTGAACCAGGCCATCGGCACACATTATAGGTGGGTCCGCGGCACGTAGTAGCGGGTACCCCGGTTCAGCGACTTGATCTGGCGCAGCAGGTCCTCGACGGCGGCGTCGCTCGCGGCGAGGTCCACCTGCGACGTTTCGACGACGAGCAGAGGGGTGGCGGAATAGTGAAAGAAGAAGTGCTGGTAGGCTTCGTTCAGCTCGAGCAGATATGACGCTTCCGGTTGCGGCCCTTCGTCCCCTGCCTCTTTCGCTCGATCCTTGAGGCGCCGCACCAGCACCTCGGTGGGGGCCTGGAGATACACCACCAGGTCCGGCGCGGGGACGTCTCGCGCGAGCAGGTCGTACAACCGCTGGTAAATGAACAGTTCGTTATCGTCAAGGTTGAGGTAGGCGAAGATCTTGTCCTTGTCGAACAGGTAGTCCGCGATCGTCGTCTGGGAAAACAGGTTCGCCTGCCGCAGCGTGATCTGCTGGCGGTGCCGGTTCAGCAGATAGAAGAGCTGAGCCTGCAGCGCCGCCCCGGGCCTGCCGGTATAAAAGTCCGCGAGGAACGGATTGTCGCGCTCCTCGAGTACCGTCGCCGCGTCGAGTCGCGCCGCCAGCCGCCTCGCGAGCGCAGTCTTGCCGATGCCGATTGGTCCTTCGATGGCAATGTACTGAAACGACATGGAGGGCGATGCGCCGATGCTATCATCGGGCACGTGAACGTGGACAAGGCACCAGTCACAAGGCTCAAGGCTCAAGGCTCAAGAACACGACAGGGTTGTGCCTTGTGCTTTGTGACTTGTGCCTTGTGCCTTGCCGTGAGCGCGTGTGCCAGCGCGCCTGTGGCGGCGCCAACCCCCGAGCCGCCGGTTGTCACCTACGAAGACAAGCTGTCGTGGATCATCAGGCTGGAGGATCAGCGCATCATCCGCGATCCCAACCCTCAGCCGCCGGTCATCATTGTTCCCGCCACGCGCACGCAGCCCGCGATCGTCGCTCCGCCGCCGCCCTCTGATCTGATCAGGCTGCTGAACGACGGCGAAGCCCGCGTCCGCCGCCGCGCCGCGCTTGCACTTGGCCGTGTCGGCCTGCCCGAGGCCGTGGACGCGCTGACGAAGTTGCTGGCCGACGCAGAGGCCGACGTGCGGCAGATGGCCGCGTTCGCGCTTGGCCTGATTGGTGATGCCGCCGCGCGTCCGGCGCTCCAGATGGCGCTCGGCGATATGAACCCGCTGGTGCAGGGGCGCGCCGCCGAGGCGTTGGGCATGATCGGTAACCGAGCCGATGCCGACGCCGTGAGCGCGATGGTGCGGACGCACGTCGCCGCCGGCGCCCTGGCCGGCATTGGCGCCGATGATCTCGACATACCCGCAGTCGCCGCCGGCCGAGGCGGTTCGCCTGGGTCTCTACGCGCTCGTTCGTCTCGGTGCGTACGAGGCGCTCGCGGCGGCGGCCCTCGACGCGAAGTATCAGCCGGTCTCGGCGTGGTGGCCTGTGGCGTATGCGCTGCAGCGTCTGCCGGACCCGCGAAGCGCTCCGGCGCTGCTGGCGCTGCTCAATACGCCAGGCCGGTATACCGCGGCGTTCGCCGCCCGAGGCCTCGGGGCCATCAAGGCGACAGCGGCGGAGACTCCACTCCGCGACATCGTCGAGCGCCGTGCCGCGCATCCGGCGGTCGTCATTCAGGCACTCCGCGCGTTGGCCGCGATGAACAGCACGGCGGCGGCGCAGGTCGTGACGGCGATCGTCACGGATTTCAAGGCTGATCCGACGCTTCGTCTCGAGGCGGCGACCGCGTTGTCGGTGCTCGCCAGCCCGGAGAGTCTCGACCTGATGCTCGACCTCATCTCGGACCAGTCGCCGATCGTCCGTGGCTTCGCCCTGCGGACACTCGCGCGCATCGACCCCGATGCGCTGCTGACGACGCTGTCCGGGCTCGACGCGGAGCGCGACTGGACCGTCAGGGCCGCGGAAGCCGCGGCGCTGGCGATACTCCCGCCCGCACGGGCGGAGGGTCGGTTACGGCTCCTGCTCCAGGACCGCGACTTTCGCGTCGTCTCGGCGGCGATGAGCGCGCTGGTTGCATCGAAGCCCTCCTGGGCCGCGGCCGAACTCACCGCAGCGGCTCAGGGCCGATGACTTTGCCATGCGGGCGGCTGCGGCGCGCGGCGCTCGGCGAACTGAAAGTCACGGCCGCGGTCCCGGCGCTGGTGGAGACGTACCGTGCCTCCCTCGGCGACAGCACCTACGTCGCGCGCGGCGCCCTCCTGGAGGCGCTTGACCCAGCTCGACGCCGCGGCCGCGCGACCACTGCTCGAGGAGGCGCTGCGCGATAAGGAGTGGGCGCTCCGTGTGCGGGCCGCCGACCTGCTCGAGCAGGCGGGGGTGCCGGCGGCGACGCCCGAGGCGGCCATCCGCCCGGCGGTTCCCGGCCGCGCCATCGACGAGGCGGAATGGCAGGGGACTGGTGAGCCCGCAGTCCTCGCCGCACGCGTACATCGCAGACCGATCGCGGCGGCATCGAGATCGAGTTGACGATCCTGGACGCGCCGCTCACGGTAGGGAACTTCATTGCGCTGGCGCGCAAGGGATTCTTCGACGGGGTGGCGATCCATCGCATCGTTCCGGATTTCGTGGTGCAGGACGGAGACCCGCGTGGCGATGGTGAAGGGGGCCCCGGCTATACCATCCGCGACGAGATCAACATGCGGCCTTACCTGCGGGGCACGGTCGGGATGGCGCTCGACTGGGCCGACACCGGCGGCAGCCAGTTCTTCATCACGCATTCGCCGCAGCCGCACCTCGACGGCCGCTACACGGTCTTCGGGAATGTGGTCGCGGGCATGGACGTGGTCGATCGCCTCGACGCCGTGGGATGTGGTGCGGAGCGTGACGATCTGGGACGGGGTGACGCCGCCACCGCTGCCGGCCTTCAAACAATAAAAAAAGGGGACGCACAAACTGTGCA
Organism: uncultured Acidobacteriota bacterium; assembly: GCA_963750995.1. GTDB lineage: Bacteria > Acidobacteriota > Vicinamibacteria > Vicinamibacterales > UBA2999 > CAVVST01. The sequence goes on from CAVVST010000004.1 coordinate 939,933, forward strand.
CGTCCCCTTTGTGGCGAAACCGGCGGAAGTTAACGCTTCTTCGCCGCCTTCTTCTTGCCGCCTTTAGCCTTCTTCGCCATCTGTAATCCCCCCTTTCGGTGGTTGTGGATTGCGAGCCATTTCGCCCTGCGTCCCGGCGCACTCTGCCGCCTGGCACGTCGGCCCGGTCGCTGGCCGTCTCGCTTCGCGGGCGTCTCCCGGCGCGTGATGTGTTCGGGAGAGCAGCAACTTGGATGGGTGGTAAGGAGCTAGAAAAAAGGGGTGCTCCATCCGGGCACCCCCAAGGCATTCGAAGTGCTACCGCTTCTTGGCAGCCTTCTTTTTCGCGCCGCCCTTTGCCTTCTTCGCCATTGTTTTCTCCTCAGGTTGTTGTGACTCAGCCTCCAACGGTCTTCTCGACCGTCACAACGGGTGGGCTGAGCCATCCACCCTCATACCAGATGTAGATTATGGGTGAGATTTTTTTGATGTCAAGCATAAAAGCGCGCTTGTTGTCAAAAAAACGCGCATCGGAACCACGTCCAACGTCACCCACTCTGTCAAGTCAGAGGGTCTGAGTGTTGTGTCGGATCGATGCGCGATGAACTTCACCGTTGCGCGCGCAAACCTTCGCGCGCGCGCGCCGCGATCCGCTGCGGATCGTCGCTGCCGGCGGCGGCGATCGCCGCGCGATATGCCGCTGCCGACTCCGCGCGTCGTCCGAGATGCTCGAGTGCGTCGCCGAGTTGGAGCTGCGCGCGAGCGACGGCGCCGAACGGCGCCGCGGGGCGGGCCGCGATGATCGCGCGGAGGTGTTCGAGGGCCGCGTCGCTCTGCGAAAGCTGATCGAGCTGCGCGGCGAGCCCCAACCGCGCGCTGACTTCGGCCATCTCAGACGCTTCCACCTCATCGCGTTGTGCGGCATCGAGCAGCGATTGCCACATCCGCAGGCTCGCGGGAGTGTCGTCGATGTAGAAGTCCAGGACCTCGGCGGCGGCCTGGCGGAAGTGCGGGTTGCGCGGATGGCGATCGATCAGCCCGGCCAGATAGTCGAATGCGTGCCCGTGCTGCTTCTCGTACCAGAGGTAAATAGTGTGCAGCTGGTAGTCCGCTTCGTCGCGCACGAGCAGTCCGCCGGCGCGGGCGCGTTCCATCTCGGCGAGTCCACCAGTGCGATCTCCGCCGGGCATCAGCAGCAGCCACCGCAACATACGGGCTGCCGGCGGCGCGACAGCGGCGTAATAGTGGTAGAGACCGATGCCGAAGTAGGCATCAGCCATCGAGGGGTCGAGGGCAAGCGCGCGCTCGAGCGCGTGCTTGATCCGTGCGCCGTCGCGTGCCGCCGCCATCCCTGCGCCGCGAAGGACCCGGAGCTGGACGCGCGCGCCGTACGCCCCACCCAGGTAGAACCACGCCTCGGCCCGGCTGGGCTCACGCTCCGTCCAGGCTTCGGTCGCCGCGATGGCTGTCTCGAGCCGCGACTCGAGATCTGCGTCGCGCGTCCGGTTGTAGGGGTCGAGCTGGATCTGCCACCACGCGCTCGCCGCGTCGAGGAGCAGGCAGGCTTCGAGCGGGGCCGGCGGGCATGTCTTCGCGAGCAGCGGTGGGACGTCGGCGAACCGGGCATCGAAGATGGCGTCGTAGACCCGGCCGATCTCGGCGGATGCGGTCAGTCCCCGGACGGGCGTCTGCCGGGCGGCCGCCGACACGGCCAGGAGCGCCAGCACCGCAGCCCGCACCACGGTAGCTCGCACCACCACACCCCGCACTGTTACCTGATGCTGGTGCGCAGCCGCTGCTTTTCCTCATGGCGCTCGAGCGCGAGCGCGATCAGGCGGTCGAGGAGTGCTGGATAGGGCAGGCCGGATGCCTCCCACATCTTGGGATACATGCTGATCGCCGTGAACCCCGGAATGGTATTGACCTCGTTGAGGTAGAGGTCGCCGCCGTGCCCTTCGAGCAGAAAGTCGACCCGCGCCATCCCCGACAGCTCGAGCGCCCGGAATGCCTCCACGCTGACGCGCTGAACCCGCTGCGCGGTAGCGGGCGGGATATCGGCGGGAATCTTCAACGCCGCGCCGTCCGGATCGAGGTATTTCGCGTCGTACGAGTAGAAGCCGTCGCGGTGGGTCACGATCACCTCGCCGGCGACGGACGCTTCGGGTTCGTCGTTGCCGAGCACGGCGCACTCAATCTCGCGGGTGTTGGGCACCGCGGCCTCGACAACCGCTTTCCGGTCGAATTGAAACGCCAGTTCCATCGCCGTCTCGAGCTCGGCGGTCGAGGCGGCCTTCGAGATCCCGACGCTTGAACCGAGGTTGGCCGGCTTGACGAACATGGGAAAGCGCAGATGGTCTGCGGCCCGTTTGGTGATTGACGCCGTGTCGCTGTCCCACTCACGGCGCAGCACCGTCAAGTGGGGGACAATCGGCAGGCCGGCGGCGGCGAACAGCGTCTTCATGACCGCCTTGTCCATGCCGACCGCGGATCCGAGGACGCCCGCACCGACATAGGGGACGTTCGCCAGCTCCAGCAGCCCCTGCACCGTTCCGTCCTCGCCGTACGGGCCGTGCAGAACCGGGAAGACGACGTCGAAGCCGGACCGGGCGACGGCGGCGGAGGGCTCGGTCGGTGCAAGCGCATGGGTCGCGTGGTTGTCGCCGACCGCGCCGGCGTTCAGCACCTCCGGCGCCTTGCCACCCAGTACCCACTGTCCGCTCTTCTCGATCAGGACAGGGACGGCGTCGTACTTGGAGCGATCGAGGTGCTTGAAGATAGAGGCGGCCGAAACCACCGAGACCTCGTGCTCGCCGGAGCGGCCGCCGTAGATGATGCCGACGCGGAGTTTTTTCACTGACGACACAATAGTAGCGTGCCCTTCGACCCCCGCTCAGGGCATCCCGAGGATTATCGAGGGATGCCCGGGTTCCGTTTCACTGTGCGATCAACCGACGGCGCGGCGCGCCTCGGCGAGTTCGAGACCCCGCACGGCGTGGTGCAGACGCCGGCGTTCATGCCGGTCGGCACCCAGGGCGCCGTCAAGGCGACGCGCCACCGCGATGTCGAGGAAGCCGGCGCCGAAATCGTCCTCGCCAACACGTACCACCTGCTTCTCCGCCCCGGCGATGAACTGATTGCGCGGCGCGGCGGCCTGCACCGCTTCATCGGGTGGCATCACCCGATCCTCACCGACAGCGGCGGCTTCCAGGTGTTCAGCCTGGCGCAGCGGCGGGTCATCACGGAAGAAGGGGCCGACTTCCAGTCGCACCTCGACGGGAGCCGCCATCTGCTGACCCCGGAACGCGCCACCGACATCCAGGCGCGGCTCGGATCCGACATTGCGATGGTGCTGGACGAGTGCCTGGCTCTACCGGCGGCACGCGACGCGGTCGCCTCGTCGATGACGCGGTCGGTGCGGTGGGCCTCGCGGTGCCGGGAGCGTCTGGAGGCGCTCCGAGCAGGTGATGTGGACGGCGTGCACGTGACGAACGCGGGACAGGCGCAGTTCGGCATCGTCCAGGGAGGTATCTTCCAGGATCTACGCAACGAAAGCGCGGAGGCCACCGTGGCCCTCGGGTTCGAGGGCTACGCGATTGGCGGCCTCAGCGTCGGAGAGCCGATCGACGAGATGTACGCGGTCACTGATGCAACCGCCCGGCGGCTACCCGCCGATCGGCCGCGTTATCTCATGGGCGCCGGCACCCCCGAGGACCTCGTCGAGTGCGTCGCGCGCGGCATCGACATGTTCGACTGCGTCCTGCCGACGCGCAACGCCCGCAACGGCCAACTCTTCACCAGCGAAGGGCGCATCAACATCAAGAATGCGCGCTACGCGGAGGACGATGGCCCACTCGATCCGGAGTGCGGGTGCTACACGTGCCGGCACCATTCCCGGGCGTACTTACGCCACCTGTTTGCCGCCGGCGAGATGACCGCGGGCGCCCTTAACACGTTGCATAACCTGAGCTTTTACCTTGACACCATGCGGCGGATCAGAGACGCTATAGCGTTTCGGACCTTCGATAGTTTCAGGCAGGGGTTCCTTCGGTCGGCTTCCCGCCTGTCGCTCGATTCATGACATTTCTCACGTTGCGATTTGGGCTTTGGGAGTTGGGATTTCCCATGGTGCTGGCCATGGGCACGCCGTCGCCGGGGGCACCGAGCGCGTGGGTGCAGCTGTTACCCTTCGTGCTCGTCGTCGGGATCTTCTATTTCGTCATCCTGTTGCCGATGAAGCGGCGGCAGCAGAAGGTCCAGACGTTTCTCGCGGCGCTGAAGGTCGGGGATCGGATCGTGACGACGGGCGGCCTGTACGGCACGATCACGCGCATCGCTGAATCGTCAATACAGGTGCAGGTGGCAGACAAAGTCCGCGTTGAAATGTCCCGCAATGCCGTCGTCGGTTACCAGGGCCAGGAGCCCGTGGCGCCGGAGAGTCAGTCGTGAACAAGAATGTCCGCTGGAAACTTGTCGTCATCGTTGGCGTGGTCGCCCTGGCGGTCTGGGCGTTCTACCCGCCGCAGCAGAAGGTGAGCCTCGGCCTGGACTTGAAGGGCGGCGTTCACCTGGTGATGCGCGTCCGGACCGACGAGGCGCTGAAGATCGAGACTGACACCACCGTCGAGCGGCTGCGCGAGACCCTGAGCCGCGCCGGCGTCCAGTACATCGAGCCTCGAGGTGACGAGCCCCACGGAGTTCGTGGCCACTGGCGTCCAGAATCCGCAGGCGTTCCGCCAGGCCGCTGCGGAGGTGGACACGATATTCAGCCGGACGCCGGGCGCCGGCGGGCGCGAGACTTACACGATGCGTCCGAACATCGCGACGCAGTTGCGTGAAGAAGCGGTGAACCAGGCCCTGCAGACGATCGAGCGGCGCGTCAACGAGTTGGGAGTCGCCGAGCCGATCGTCGCCCGGCAGGGTCCCGCCGATCAGATCCTCGTGCAGCTGCCGGGCGTGACCGACGTGGCGCGCGCAAAGGAAATCATCCGAAACACCGCGCTCCTCGAGCTGAAGATTGTCGAGCAGGGACCATTCCCGTCTGATGAGGCGGCCAGGCAGGCGTACAACAACACGCTCCCGCCGGACCTCATCATCGTGCCTGGCTCGCAGGACGTAGCGGGTACCGGTGGCGGCACGCCGAGCACGGTCTATTACGTCGTTCGCAGAGTGGCGCCGATAACCGGCCGCGACCTTCGGACGGCGCGCACCTCGCTCGACCAGAACAATCTGCCGGCCGTGGGGTTCACGCTGAACCAGGACGGCGCGCGGCGATTCGGCCAGCTGACGGAGCAGAACATCAACCGTTCGCTCGCGATTATTCTCGACAACCGCGTGTTCTCGGCGCCGACGATCCAGGGGCGCATCACCGACGAGGGGCAGATTACGGGCGCCTTCACGCAGCAGGAGGCTGGCGACCTCGCCCTGGTGCTCCGGAGCGGCGCGTTGCCGGCATCGCTCGATTTCCTTGAAGAGCGGACGGTCGGGCCGACGCTCGGGGCCGACTCGATTCGCGCGGGCGTCACGGCCTCGATTGGCGGACTCTTGATGGTCGTGCTCTTCATGCTGTTCTATTACCGGCTCACGGGCCTCAACGCCGTCATCTCGATCGTCGTCAACCTCATCATCCTGCTCGGGATGATGGCGTACCTGGGTGCGACGATGACGCTGCCGGGCATCGCCGGCTTCATCCTGACGATCGGCATGGGCGTCGATTCGAACGTGCTGATCTTCGAGCGCATCAAGGAGGAGCTGGCCACCGCCAAGGGCGTCCGCGCGGCGGTGAATGCCGGCTTCGACCGCGTGTGGTGGACCATCGTCGACACCCACGTGTCGTCGCTGATTGCGGCGATGTTCCTGTTGCAGTTCGGCACCGGTCCGATCCGGGGATTTGCGACCACGCTGACGATCGGCCTGTTGGCGAACGTCTTTACCGCGGTCTTCGTCTCGCGCACGATGTTCGAGCTGGTGCTCGGCCGCCGCCCGCAGCAGGCCCAGGCGCTGAGCATCTAGTAGCCATATGCAGATCCTGAAGAACGCCAATTACAACTTCATCCGCTGGCGGTGGCACGCGCTCGCGCTGTCGGCGATCGTGATCGTCGCCGGCCTCGCGGTGATCATCTCGCGCGGCGGCATGCCGCTCGGCATCGACTTCTCCGGCGGCACGATCGTCATCGTCAAGTTCGATCAGGCCGTCTCCGAACAGCAGGTTCGCGGCGCGGTGGACCCGATTGCCGGGGAGGAAGTGGTCCAGCAGTATGGCGACGCCGGGGACAACCAGTGGCTGATCCGCCTGGCGCAGAGCCAGGCGGCGGAGCAGGGCGCGAATCTGGAGGCCGGATCGCAGCAGATTCTCGACGCGCTGACCAAGGCCGGCCTGCCGAGTTATGAAATCCTGAGCCGCGAGATCGTCGGGCCGGTGATCGGCGCCGACCTGCAGCGGCGCGGCATCTATGCCACCCTGGCGTCGATCCTCGCCATCACCATCTACATCGGCTTCCGATTCCGGTTTTCGTTTGCCATCGGCGCGATTGCCGCGACGTTCCACGACATCATCGTCACGCTCGCTTTCCTGGTGTTCTTCGGCTACGACCTGTCGCTGAACATCGTCGCCGCCCTGCTGACGATTACCGGCTACTCGGTGAACGACACGATCGTCATCTTCGACCGCGTCCGCGAGAACATGCGCTCGATGCGGAAGGAATCGCTCGAGCAGGTGGTCAACACCAGCGTCAACCAGACGCTGTCGCGGACGATCATCACGGCCGGCACCACCTTTCTCTCTGTGTTGTCGCTCTATGTCTTCGGCGGCGAAGTGCTACGCGGCTTCGCGTTCACCATGCTTGTCGGCATCGTCAGCGGCACGTATTCGACGATCTTCATCGCGTCCGCCATCGCCATCCTGCTGAGCAAGCAGAAGCGGTCGGCGGCGGCGTCGGCGCACGCGGCCGCCGGCCGGGCCGACGCGGCGCCGCGCCCGGGGCGCAAGTCGCGAGGCGCAAAGGCGTCGTAAGGTCGTCAGCGTCCCGTTTGACCTATCTCATCGCCGCCATCCTCGGGGTGCTCCAGGGGCTTACCGAGTTTCTGCCCGTCTCGTCGACCGCGCATCTGCTGGTGGCGGGACGATGGCTGGGCTACGAGGACCCCGCGTTTACCGTGATGATCCAGCTCGGATCGATGCTCGCCATCATGTGGCTGTACCGCGCCAAGATCGCCGCCGTGGTCCGCGGGCTGCCGTCGGACCGCGACGCGCAGCGCTTTGCTCTGATGCTCGCCATCGCCGTCGTGCCGGCGCTCGCTGCAGGCGCATTGCTGGGCGATTACGTCCAGACGGTGCTGTATGAAAGCATCCGCGTCATTGCCGTCGCCTTCATCGTCGGCGGAATCGTGATGCTGTTTGTCGAGCGGTTCAGGCCGACACCGGTGGTGCTCGACGCCGAGCGGACGCCGGTCGGGCGCGCGCTGGCCGTCGGCGTCTGCCAGGTGCTGGCGCTCGTGCCGGGGGTGTCTCGGTCGGGCGCCACGATCGTCGGCGGGATGGTCATGGGGCTCGACCGCGCCGCCGCGGCGGAGTTTTCCTTTTTCCTGGCGATGCCGACCATGGTCGCCGCGTTTGGCTATGAGCTGATGCAGGTGCGGGATCGCCTCGCGCCCGAGCGCGCGGCCGAAATCGCCATCGGTTTCGTGATGGCGTTCGTCGCGTCGGCGCTGGTGGTCAAGCCGTTCCTGCAGTTCGTGCGGCGCTCGGGTTTTGCGCCGTTTGCCTGGTATCGCATCGCCGCCGGGATCGGGCTCCTGGCGCTGTTTCCGGCAGGATAGCGCGGCATGCAGTGGCTGCGGCGGCGGTTCATCACCGGCTTCTTCGTGACGATCCCGTTGGTCATCAGCGTCGCCGCGATCGTCTGGATCTTCGGTATCATTGACCGTTTGACCGCCCCGCTCGCGACCCAGGTACTGGGTCGCGAAGTGCCAGGACTCGGGTTCCTCGTTACGCTGCTGGTGGTGCTGGCCGTCGGCGCCCTGGCGACCAATGTGATCGGCCGCCGGGTCGTGGCGCGCGGGGATGAATGGCTGATGCGGGTCCCGGGGTTCCGGACGATTTACGCGCCGGTGAAGCAGTTGGTGGTGGCGTTCTCGCCGGACAACGAGTACGGGTTCAAGCGGGTCGTGATGATCGAGGATCCCAAGCGCGGCATGGTAATGGGGTTTCTCACGAAAGAATTTACAGTCGATCGCGGGTCCGGGCCCGAGCCGCTCGTCGCCGTGTACGTGCCGACCAACCACCTGTACCTCGGCGACGTCGCGATTTACCCGCGAAGCAGCGTGTTCTACCCCGACGTGAGCGTCGAGGAAGGGATTCGGATTTTCCTCACCGGTGGGATGTCGCTCCCGGATAGCGTCCGGACGAAGGGCGGCGACGACCAGGTAAGGCGTATTCGGGCATAAGCAGAGCAGAACTCAGATGAGAGGAGTACCGATGATCGCGTCGTTGAGAGGGTGGATGAAGGTGGCGGCGGCCTGCGCGGCGCTGCTGGTAGTGCTGGCCGCGCCGGCGATGGCGCAGCAGCCCGAGACCGCGGAGCGCGCCCCGGGCGGGGAAGCCAGCCTGGTGCTGCCGGCGCTGGATTTAGTGGACGTTGGCGGCTACAACGGCCGCACGCTGCTGATGATCGGCCTCGGCGTGTCGCTGCTTGGCATGGTGTTCGGCCTCGTCATCATGACGCGGATCAAGAACCTCCCCGTGCACCGGTCCATGCTCGAAATCTCGGACCTCATTTACGAAACGTGCAAGACCTACCTGTTGACGCAGGGCAGGTTCCTGGCGCTGCTCGAGGTCTTCATCGCCGTCATCATCGTGTTGTATTTCGGCTTCCTGTCGGGGATGGACGCGATGCGCGTCGTCATCATTCTCCTCTTCAGCGTCGTCGGCATCCTCGGCAGCTACGGCGTCGCCTGGTTCGGCATTCGCGTGAATACCTACGCGAATTCCCGGACGGCGTTTGCCAGCCTCGAGGGGCGGCCCTATCCCGTCTACCAGATTCCGCTCAGCGCCGGCATGAGCATCGGCATGCTGCTCATCAGCGTCGAACTGCTGATCATGCTCTTCATCCTGCTGTTCATTCCCGGCGACTACGCCGGCCCGTGCTTCATAGGGTTTGCCATCGGTGAATCGCTCGGCGCCGCGGCGCTGCGCATCGCCGGCGGCATCTTCACGAAGATCGCGGACATCGGCGCGGACCTCATGAAGATCGTGTTCAACATCAAGGAGGACGACGCCAGGAACCCCGGCGTCATCGCCGACTGCACGGGCGACAATGCCGGCGACTCGGTCGGCCCGAGCGCGGACGGGTTCGAGACTTACGGCGTCACCGGCGTGGCGCTCATCACCTTCATCATGCTCGCCGTGCCCGAGGCCGCCACGCAGGTGCGCCTGCTCGTCTGGCTCTTCGTGATGCGCATCATGATGGTCATTGCCAGTGGCGGTTCGTACCTGATCAACGAGGCGCTCGCCAAGGCGCGCTACGCCACCGCGGCGAAGATGAACTTCGAGGCGCCGCTGACCCAGCTCGTCTGGCTCACGTCCGTCGTCTCCGTGGTGGCCACCTACGTCGTCTCGAACCTGCTGATTCGGGAGCTGGGCGACGGGACGCTGTGGTGGAAGCTGGCCACCATCATTACCTGCGGCACCCTGGCGGGGGCGATCATCCCGGAGCTGGTGAAGATCTTCACGTCGGTCGAGTCGAGCCACGTCAAGGAGGTGGTCGCCTCCTCGCGCGAAGGCGGCGCCTCGCTGAACATCCTTTCGGGGTTGGTGGCTGGCAACTTCAGCGCCTACTGGCTCGGCATGACCATCATGGGCCTGATGGCGATCGCGTACCTGGTCAGCGCCGCGAGCACGTCGATGTCCGACCTGATGCTCGCGCCGGCGGTCTTTGCGTTCGGCCTGGTCGCCTTCGGCTTCCTGGGCATGGGGCCGGTGACCATCGCCGTGGACTCCTACGGCCCCGTGACCGACAACGCCCAGTCGGTGTACGAGCTGTCGGTCATCGAGGGGATCCCCGGGATCCAGCAGGAGCTCAAGCGGGACTTCAACGTCAACGTGCAGTTCGAGCACGCCAAGGCGCTGCTCGAAGAAAACGACGGCGCCGGCAACACCTTCAAGGCGACCGCCAAGCCGGTGCTCATCGGCACCGCGGTGGTCGGCGCGACGACGATGATCTTTTCGATCATCGTGCTGTTGACCGCCGGCCTGACGCAGAACCTCGAGAAGCTGTCGATGCTGCACGCGCCGTTCCTGCTCGGGCTGGTGACTGGCGGCGCGGTGATTTACTGGTTCACGGGCGCGTCCATCCAGGCCGTGACGACCGGCGCCTATCGGGCGGTCGAGTTCATCAAGGCGAACATCAAGCTCGAGGGCGTCACCAAGGCGTCGGTGGCGGATAGCAAGAAGGTCGTGGAAATTTGCACCCAGTACGCTCAAAAGGGGATGTTCAACATCTTCCTCACGGTGTTCTTCTCGACCCTGGCGTTCGCCTTCGTCGAGCCGTACTTCTTCATCGGCTATCTCATCTCGATCGCGCTCTTCGGGCTCTACCAGGCGGTGTTCATGGCCAACGCGGGCGGCGCCTGGGACAATGCCAAGAAGATCGTCGAAACCGAGCTGAAGATGAAGAACACGCCCCTGCATGCCGCCACGGTCGTCGGCGATACGGTCGGCGATCCGTACAAGGACACCTCGTCGGTGGCGTTGAACCCGGTGATCAAGTTCACGACGCTCTTCGGGCTGCTGGCGGTCGAGCTCGCCGTCGAATTGACGGCCGACATGGGCACCGGCGTCAGCCATGGGCTGGCGGCCATCTTCCTGGCGTTATCGATGGTCTTCGTGTACCGCTCGTTCTACGGGATGCGCATCCGGTCGGCGCACTGACGGAGGTCCTGTCGAGATAGTACGGGGCCCTCGGAACCGGGCCCCTTTTTACTGTTGCGTTTCGGGCAAATCCGTATAGTAGAATGCCCGGTCTGCTCGCTCGGCACTCAGGAGCCCTTTCGTAGGTTTCGGTGTCTAACTGTTCGCCGGACATATCCTGTCCGCTTCCGGCGCTTCGTTGACACTCAATTTTCGGGGTAGCTATAATCGGCAGCCCGTTGCGGGCAGAACGACGTTTCGAGGAGGGTAAGACCGGTGCCACGCGTAGAAAAGATGTTCGGGGACGTCGTCGATCCGTCCGTCAAGGTCGGGACCAAGCAGTGGTACACGATTCCGCTGTCGATCCTGGTGCATACGGTGGTCGTGGTGGGTCTGGTCGTCATTCCGCTGATGGCCTATGACGTCCTGCCGACCCCGCCCTCGATGATGAGCGCGTTCGTGGCGGCGCCACCGCCACCGCCGCCACCGCCGCCGCCGCCGCCGCCGCCTGAGGCGGCGCCGCCCAAGCCGGTTGTTGAAGTGAACCCGGCCGCGGCCCCTGTTGAGCAGCCGAAAGAGATTGCGCCCGAGCCTCCGCCAGTTGACTTTGACCGCGCGGCCACCGTCGAGAGTGGTGTGCCCGGGGGCGTGGTCGGCGGCGTGATTGGCGGCCTGCCTGAGGCCCCGCCACCTCCGCCGCCGCCTCCCGCGCCGGTGCGCGTCGGCGGCGCGATCAAGCCGCCGGTCAAGACCAGGGACGTCCGCCCGCAGTATCCGCCTATCGCCCAGTCGGCGCGCGTGCAGGGTGTCGTCATCATCGAAGCGACCATCGGCCCCACCGGCAAGGTGCAGGACGCGCGGGTGCTTCGTTCGATTCCGCTGCTCGATTCCGCCGCCCTCGACGCGGTCCGGCAGTGGGAATTCACGCCGACCTTGCTTAACGGCGTGCCCGTCCCCGTCATCATGACGGTCACTGTCCAGTTCACGCTGAGTTAAACGGAACGTCGTTCACCACTTATCGGAGGCTGTAATGGATCTAGTCGAAATGTTCCGCCAGATGACGGCGGCTGCCTGGGCCGTCGCGATCATCCTCTTCATCATGTCGTTCTGGTCGATCGGCGTCGCGATCGAGCGCTTCTACACCTTCAACAAGGCGCGCCAGCAGTCGAAGCTCTACGCGCCGCAGGTGGCGAAGCACCTCAAGGACGGCCGCCTGAAGGAGGCGATTGCGCTTTCCGGGTCCAAGGACTTCCGTTACAGCCACCTGGCCAAGGTCGTGCTCGCCGGCCTGCAGGAGTATCAGTTCCAGCAGGAAAGCGGCGGGGCGCTCGCCCGTGAAGACGTGCTCGACACCGTGCGCCGCTCGATTCAGCGTGCCACCGCGCTCACCGCGTCCGACCTGAAGAAGGGCGTCACCGCGCTCGCCACCATCGGCTCGACGGCACCGTTCGTCGGACTGCTCGGCACGGTCATCGGCGTCATCAACGCGTTCGTCGGCATCGGCTCCACCGGCACGGGCAGCATCGGTGCGGTGTCGGCCGGTATCGCCGAAGCGCTGGTCGAAACCGCGCTGGGACTGTTCGTCGCGATCCCGGCGGTGTGGTTCTACAACTACCTGTCGAATCGCCTCGAATACTTCAACGTCGAAATGGACAACTCCTCGTCGGAGCTGGTGGATTACTTCATCAAGAAGACGGCGTAGTGATTTGTGATTGATGATTTGCGATTTGTGATTGCGGTCAATCACAAGTCGCAAATCACAAATCGCTGATTTCTGGAGTTCTTACTATGTCAATGCAAGTTGGCGGCGGCGGAGCCGGAGAAGTCAAATCCGACATCAACGTCACGCCGCTCGTGGACGTCATGCTGGTGCTGCTGATCATCATGATGATCATTGCGCCGCTCCTGCAGCAGGGCGTGGCCCTGACGCTGCCGGTCGCCAACAACAGCTCCGAGAAGCCCGAGACGCAGGAAGACACGCTCGTCCAGATCACGGCGGATGGGCGCTTCCACGTCAACGGCAAGATGGTGGCTGAAAACGACCTGCGGCGCGCGGTCGAGGATGCGCTCGAGCAGAAGAGCCAGCGCATCCTGATCATCAAAGCGGATGAGGATGCCGCTTACAGCTCGGTCATGCAGGCGATGGACGAGCTGCGGGCCGCCGGCCTCGAGGACATCGGCCTGATTACGGAGCGCCGTGGCGGACAGGCCGGAGGAGGCGAATAATGGCGGTTCATCATCAGCATCACGGCGCCGACCGCGTCTACAGGGGCAAAAAGCTCCAGACGTCGTGCGACATGAACGTCACGCCGATGATCGACGTGCTGCTCGTGCTCCTGGTCATTTTCATGGCCGCCCTGCCACTGTCTCAGCGCGGCGTCGATATCAACCTGCCGGCTGAAACCCAGGCGAACCAGGACACGCCGCCGCCTGTCGGCCAGATCGTGCTCAACTACACGGCCGACAAACAGATCTCGATCAACAGCGATCCCGTGACGCTGCCGGAGCTCGAAGATCGCCTCCGCGATATCTTCGAGGAACGCCGGGAGAAGACGATGTTCATCATGGGCGCGGGAACGCTGCGCTACGGCGAGATCATCGAGGTGATCGACGCCGCCAAGGGCGCCGGCGTCGAGAAGGTCGGGATCGTCACCGAGGGGATGCGCCGCGCGGCGGGCGCCACCGGGGGGCTGTAAGGACAAGGCACAAGGCACAAGGCTCAAGTCACAACCAAAGGCCGGCATCCTCGCGGGTGGCCGGCCTTTTCTATTGGGCTCGAAAACGGAGCGACTGGGGTCCAACCTTGAAACGCTCCGCGACAAGGGTGTCGCCGCCCGTTTTTCCGTTACTCATCGGAAACCCCCCTTTGCTACGCTAGAGCGTTCCGCGCGCCGAAGCCGTCAATGCGTTCAGAGGGGGAATTCGTGATGAAGCTCGCAAGGAAGATGTGGGGGAGCCTGCTCGCCGCGCTGCTGGTGGCAGCCGCGCTGCCTCCACTGGCACTGGCCCAGTCGCAGGCGACGACCGCCGAGATCAACGGCCGCGTCGTCGACACGCAGGAAGGTGTGCTGCCCGGGGTGACGGTGACTGCCACGAACCCGGAAACGGGTTACACCCGCACCGCAGTCACCAATGAGGAAGGGGTGTTCGTGTTGCCCCTCCTGCCGCCGGGCGTCTATGAAGTGACGATCGAGCTGAGCGGCTTTGCCACGTTCCGGCAGATGGTGCGGTCGACCGTCGGCGCGACGACCACGCTGAACCCGGCGTTGCGGCTGGCAGGGGTGCAGGAACAGGTCACCGTGAGGGCGGAGGCGCCCGTCATCGAGACGACTGCCACCGTGCGGACGACGACCGTGGGAGAGGACGCCATCGACAACCTCCCGATCAACGGACGCCGCTTCCAGGACTTCGTCACGCTCACGCCGACTGTGCAGGTGGATACCAGCCGCGGACAGCTGTCGTTTGCCGGCCAACGCGGTGTCAACGCGAACGTCAGCATCGACGGCGCCGACTACAACCAGCCGTTTTTCGGCGGTATCCGTGGGGGCGAGCGATCCAACACCGCGTTCACCATTCCCCAGGAAGCCATCCGGGAGTTCCAGGTGGTTCCATCAGGATATTCGGCGGAGTTCGGCCGCTCCACCGGCGGTCTTGTCAACGCCATCACGAAATCGGGAACCAACACGCCGCACGGATCGGCGTTTTATGTGAACCGTAACAAGGAATGGGCAGAGACGAACGCGTTCGGTCAGAACGCCGCGCCGACGCAGCAGCAGTTCGGAGGATCATTCGGCGGAGCGATCCGGCCGAACCGCCTGTTCTTTTTCGGCGCGGCCGAGCTGCAGCGCCTCGAAAACACGCGCAATGTCGTCTTCAGTCTGACCGGGATTGCGCCTAACAACCCGGACACGGCCGAGGGCTACAGTTTCTTCAAAGCACTGGAAGAGCCGTTCGACGCGACCAACGACGCGGAAGCGATCCTCGGCCGCGTCGACTACCAGATGCAGGGCGGCACCCGCATGGCCGTACGTTACAGTTTCAGCAACAACGAGGCAAAGAACGCGAACGCCACCGGCAACGCGTTGTCCGACACGACCATCAGCGCCGTTTCCAACAACGGCACCGAGCGGGACCGCACCAACACCGTGGTCGGTGAGTACACCTCGGCGCTGCGGTCGAACCTGCTGGCGGAGATCCGAGCCCAGTATTCCCGCGAGCAGCGCCCGCGCGACGCCAACGCGCTCATGCCGCTCATCACGGGTACCGTGGGCAACGTCGGCACGGTCAGCTTCCTGGGCGAAAACATCCAGAAGGATTGGCGCGGCCAGATGGCCGCGAACATGACCTGGGTGTCCGGCGGCCACAGCGTCAAGTTCGGCACCGAGTACAACCACGTCTGGGCGGCCCAGAAGTTTGGATTCAACCAGTTCGGCGTGTACCAGATCTCCGGTCCGAGCGCGACGATGCTCGAAGTGCTCTCGCTCGGCGGACCGACGCCCAACCGGTTCGACGCGCCCAGCGCCACGGCGTTCTACCTGCGTCAGATTGGCAATCTGGAGACGGAATTCTCAACCGACGAAATCGCGTTCTTCACCCAGGATTCGTGGCGGATGACCCGCGACTTCACATTCAACTACGGGCTGAGGTGGGAGGGCACGTTCAACCCGACGCCGGCCGCCGACAACGAGTTCATGCTCAACGCGCTTCGCGGCTTCGAATTCCCGATCGGCCGCACCGTCGACCCGACGCAGATCCCCGATCAGCTCGATCAGTTCGGACCGCGCGTCGGTTTTGCCTGGAACCCGGGTGGCAGCGGACAGACGGTCGTGCGCGGCTACAGCGGCGTCTACTACGCGCGTAGCCCGATGCTGCTGTTCGCGGATCCGATGAACAACTTCCGCGTGCCGCCGGGAAACGTATCGGTGCGGCTGCCGTTTGCCGTGCCGGCCGGGAACCCGAATGCCACCGTGTATAGTCAGCTGCGGCTGATCGGGATCGATCTGAACCGCTTCCCGCTCGGCGAGTTCCCGGTGCTGACGCCCGACCAGCTGACTCAGATCGCGGGCGCGCTCGGTCTCAATCCCGAATCCGTACCAGGGCGCACAGGTACTGGCCGTCGATCAGGACTTCAAGAACCCGCGCGCATTCCAGGCTGGCACCGGCGTCGAGCGGGAGCTGATGCCGAACCTGAGCGTCGCGGCAGACCTCATCTACGTCAAAACCGATCACCTCCAGCGAAATCGTGATCTGAACCTCGGCGTGCCGACTCCGCGTCCGACCGACCCGGCACAGCGGCCGATCTTCCCGGCCCGGCCGCTCACGAGTCTGAGTTCCGTACAGGTTCGCGAATCGACCGCGAAGTCCGAATACACGGCGCTCACCCTCAGTTCGCGTCTCCGCCGCGACTGGTCGCTGTACAACGTGAGTTACGTCCTCAGCAGGTCGATGTCCGACGATGACAACGAGCGGGATTCGGGCGGCATGCTGGTGGAAAACTCGTTCAATCTCGAGCCCGAGTGGGGGCCGGCGCGTCTCGACCGCCGGCATCAGTTCAATGGCTACG
The DNA here is from genome assembly GCA_963750995.1 of uncultured Acidobacteriota bacterium. GTDB lineage: Bacteria > Acidobacteriota > Vicinamibacteria > Vicinamibacterales > UBA2999 > CAVVST01. Next base: position 956,378 of record CAVVST010000004.1, read on the forward strand.
CAATTTTCTTCCTCCCGTACGACGTCGATTTCTCGGCCGGATTCAAGTTCCAGTCGGGGCTTCCGGTTGATGCGTCGATTGGCCGCGACATCAATGCGAGCCAGAGCGGCGTCGACCGGCCGTACAGCGCCCCGGGAGTGCCGTTCACGCGAAACGGGTTCCGCAATCTGTCCTTCAAGGAAGTGAACATCCGTGCGCAGTGGGGTCCACGCTTCAACGGCGACAACCGTGTGATGTTCACGGCGGAAGTGTTCAACCTCCTCAACTGGGACAACGTCCAGCTGTTCACCGCCACGGGCGGCACGACGTCGACCAACTACTGCGCGACGCCGGCGCCGGACGACTGCGGCTTTGGCCCGCCGACCAACCCGAATTTCCTGCAGGCCAGGGATCCGAGCGGCAACTACATCACCACCAACACTCCCGGCGCGCCGCGCCAGGTGCAGCTGGGTGTGCGCTTCGAGTTCTAGATCCCGTACATGAAAAAAGGCCGCCTCCCCGAGGGGAGGCGGCCCGACGAGACTGCCAGCCTGCGTCGCGTTACTGATTGCGACCGCTGGTGCCGGCCGGTGCCTGAGCTGGGGCCGCCGCGTTCTGCTTGCGGATTTCTTCCGCGCGGTTCTGAAGGTCTGTCGCTTCCTTCAGGAGTGCCTGCTGGCGCGCCGGGTTGCGCTCCAGGTTCGCCTGGACGCGCAACAGCAGGTTCTTGTAGACCAGCGCTTCCATGTACCGGTCGTTGAGCATCAGCGACTTGTTGATCGCCTCGATGCCGGACTGCACGTACTTTATTTTTTCGGGGTCGCTCAAGCTGAAGTCGCGGTAGGCCTTTTCCCAGTAGTAGGTCGCCATCGTGTAGAAGGCTTCCGGGTTGTTTGGCTCGCGGTCGGCGCGGGCCTTGAGCGCTTCCATGCTCTTGTCGAATTCGCCCTGGCGGTTGTAGTACGCCGCGAGCGTCGTATAGACGGCCGGGTCGGTGCCTTTCATTTCGCGCGCCTTCACGAGCGTCGCCTCCGCGTTCTCGTAGTCGCCGCTGTCTTCGTAGATCCGCGAAAGCGCGAAGTAGTTGACGGGTTCGCCTGGGTCCATCTGAATCAGCTGCTGAACCACCGGTTCCGACTGTGACGGGTCGTTCAGCTTGTCGGAGCCGTAGGCATTGGCGAGATACTGCAGCGCCAGGCGCTTCAATTCGGGGCGCTGCTCCCGCTCGGCGGCCAGCTTGTAGTTGACGATGGCCTTTTCGAGCAGCGCGTCGTTCTCAGCCTCCCCGCGGCGGGTCGGCCGGTACTGATTGTCGTAGCTGTTCCCCAGGTAGAAGTACGCCTCGGTCTGGTTCGGATCGGCCTCGATCGCCTGCTCGTAGGCCTCGACGGCACCGCGGTAATTCTGCTGCTGGTAGGCTGTGTGGCCATCCTTGAGCGCCATCCGGGCCTGAATCATCCGCACCTGGCCGCACCCGGTGGCCGCTACGCCAAACCCCGCGACGAGCGCCAGAACGACCGCCTGTGACGAAAACTTCCGCATCCTATCCCCCTTGCAACACCCTGTCGAAGCGCACCACGGGCCGCGTTTTGGCGGCCTGCAACTCCTGTTTTGTCGAGTCCCCACGGGAGGGAGGGCAGAGTGAAACCCCGCCCAAGCTCCGTAAACGCGCCAGTATAGTGATCCGTTTTCCACTGAGTCAAGCCGGTCGATCCGTTACCTTGACCCCCCTCAAACCCACTTCTATCATGAGGATGGCGTCACACACTGCTTTTAGACACCACCCTTGATGATTAGGTTCGAAACGCTCCTGGAAAAAGTGCGGAGCTACAGCCCGGAGGCTGACCTGGAGCTCCTCCGCCGGGCGTACGTCTTTTCCGCACTCGAGCACAAGGGGCAGGTCCGCCATTCGGGTGAGCCGTATCTGGTTCACCCGCTCGAAGTTGCGGACTTTCTGGCTGACATGAAATTGGACGTTGTCGCGGTTGCGGCCGGTCTGCTGCACGACGTCGTCGAGGACACGCTCACCACCCCCGAACGCATTGCCGAGCTCTTCGGCCCCGAAATCGCCCACGTGGTCGAAGGGGTCACCAAGATTGGCGCCATCCCGTTTTCCTCCAGCGAGGAGCGCCAGGCCGAAAACTTCCGCAAGATGCTGCTGGCGATGGTGGACGACATCCGTGTCGTCCTCGTGAAGCTGGCGGATCGGCTGCACAACATGCGGACGCTGCATCACCTGCCGGAGGAACGCCGCATCAAGATTGCCCAGGAGACACTCGACATCTACGCGCCGATCGCCAACCGGCTCGGGATGAGCAAGGTCAAGAACGAGCTCGAAGAGCTCTCGTTCCGGTACCTCGAGCCCAGGCCGTACGAAACGCTGCGCGCCAAGGTCGAAGGCAAGCGGAAGCATGCCGAGAGCGTCATCGAGGAGCTCACCCGGACGATTCGCGCCAAACTCGAAGACGCGCAGGTGCCAGTCATCAGCCTCGACGGCCGGATCAAGCGCCTCTACAGCATCCACCTCAAGCTGAAACGGCAGAAGATCGACCTCGAACGCGTCTACGACTTCGTCGCGCTGCGCGTGACGACGCAATCGGTCAAGGACTGCTACGCCGCGCTCGGCATCATCCACCAGACGTGGTCGCCGGTGCCTGGACGCATCAAGGATTTCATCGCGATGCCCCGGCCGAACGGCTATCAATCCCTGCATACGTCGGTCATCAGCGAGCACGGCTTCCCCTTCGAGGTGCAGATCAGGACCGAGGAAATGCACCGCCACGCCGAGGAAGGCATCGCCGCGCACTGGAAGTACAAGGAAGGGCGCGTCGGCGACCACCGCGACGAGCGGTACTTCCAGTGGATGCGCCAGCTCCTCGAAGTGCAGCAGGAAGTACGTGACCCGCAGGAGTTCATGCGGAACCTGAAGATCGACCTCTACCCGGAGGAGGTCTACATCTTCACGCCGAAAGGGGAGGTGAAGTCGCTGCCACGCGGCGCCACCGCCGTCGACTTCGCCTACAGCGTGCACACCGACGTCGGCAACCAGTGCGTCGGCGCCCGTATCAACGGCAAGATGGTCCCGCTTCGCACCCGGCTTCAGAACGGCGACATCGTGTCGATCATCACGCAGGCCGGGCACAAGCCGAGCCGCGACTGGCTCACGTTCGTCGCCACGTCGCGCGCGCGCGGCAAGATCCGGCACGTGCTGCAGGGGGAGGAACGCGTCCGGAGCATCGAGCTAGGGCGCCGGCTCTTCGACAAGGAGGCGCGGCGCTTCGACCTGAACCCGAAGACGATTCTGGAGAGCGAGGCGCTGGCGACGTTCGCGTCGGAGTACGGCGCGCAGAAACCCGAAGAACTCCTCGCGCACATCGGCTACGGCAAGTTGTCGGCGCGCACGGTATTGCAGAAGGCCGTGCCTGCCGGGCAGCTGAAAGAGAAGCCGCCGGAATCAGGCGATGGTTTCGGCCGTCAAGCGCGTGCTGCGGACCGCGCCGAGCGAGGACCGGATCAAGGTGCGCGGCACCGATGACGTGATGGTGTTCCGGGCGAAATGCTGCAACCCGATCCGCGGCGAGCGGATCATCGGCTATATCACTCGCGGCAAGGGCGTGTCGGTCCACTCCGCGGCGTGCTCGAACGTCCTCAACCTCATGTTCGATCCCGACCGGAAAATCGACGTCGAATGGGACAGCGACGGCACCGACCAGGCGCCGTATACCGTTCGCCTGACGATGCAGGTCGAGGACCGCAAGGGCATGCTGGCGGAAATTTCGGCGAAGGTCTCGGACATCAATACCAACATCACGACCATGGAAGCGCGGACCGGCGGCGATCACCAGGCCCGCATCGACATGACCGTCGAGATCAAGGACATGAAACACCTCGAGAAAGTGATCAAGTCGATCAAGGGTGTGGACGGAGTCCTGGGCGTCGAGAGGACCGCTAGGGCGTAACGACGGCGATCGCGTCGATCTCGACCCGCACATCGCGCGGCAGCCGGGCAACCTGCACGGTCGAGCGCGCCGGAGCCGGTTCGGTCACGAATCTGGCGTAGCACTCGTTCATGGCGGCGAATTCGTTCATGTCTGCCAGGAACACCGTCGTCCGCACGACATGCTCGAAGCCGGCGCCGGCCGCCTCGAGCAGTGCCAGGATGTTACGCATCACCTGTTCGGTCTGAATGGCAATGCCGCCCTCGACCACAGCGCCGGTCGCGGGATCGAGGGGGATCTGTCCCGAGAGGAACAGGAGGTTGCCGGCGCGAATGACCGGAGAGTAGGGCCCGATCGCCTGCGGCGCTCCGGGCGCGGAAATCGCCTGGCGTCCGCCATCGCCTGGCGGCTTCGGCGAGACAGGCCCGCCGTCGCGTGACGGCGTGGGCGAGGCAGGATCAGGCTGCCTTGGTGATTTTTCCGCCACGCAGGCACCGCGTGCAGACCTTGATTCGCTTCGTGGCGCCCTTGACGATGGCGCGGACGGTCTGCAGGTTGGGTTCGAACCGCCGCGGGCCGACGTTGTGGGCGTGAGAGACCGTGCGGCCGACGACCGGACCTTTACCGCAGATTTCGCACCGCTTTGCCATGATGACTGCCTTTCACTGGGGAAAACCCCCGCAAACAGAGCTTTCTAGCATAACAGGTTCACGGCAGAATCAGCGGACTCGGCTGGGCGGCAGGCGGGAGTGCAGGGCTCCCCGTGACGTCGATGAGCCGGGCGACGAGGTCGAGGTACGAGGTTGGCGTCTCCGCGGCGGTCCCGCGGGCGCCCTGTTCGACCGCGCGGAGCACAATCGCCGCCTCGCGGTCGAAGACCTTCGCGCCCTGCTCCCGCATCTGCGCCAGCACGGTTTTCAGTTCGGCGGCCAGGGCCTGCGCCGGTGGTCCCGGCGGCGTGTGTTCGTAAATGACGCCGCGCGCCGCGGTCTCGAGCGTCGATGCGACCGCCGACGCGGCGTCCGCCACGTCGGCGTCGACGAGCCGCGTGAACCCGGGCGGCGCGAACCGCGCGATGACTGAGTGGAAGAGAAAGAAAAGCTGATACTGCCTCTCCGTCAGGTGGCGGATCGTCGGCAGCAACTGCTCGACGTCGCGTTCCTGGCGACGTCGCACCACGGCGGCCGGGTGCTCACGCGCCGAGGCGAGATAGCCGCAGTCCGAGGGACACTTGATGTCGACGAGCCGCTTGGTGCCGCAGCACACCGGACAGATGCTCGCACCGAGCGCCGGGCACGCGCGGCGTGCCTTCCGCTGACTGCACGAAGGACAGAGCATTCCTCAGCTTCGCACACTGAAGTCGTCCGGGCAAAGGTTCTCGGTTGTCGCGATCGGCGGAAACACCTATAATCAGGCCTAATTCCTCACACTTTGACCGGAACACGCTTTGCAACCTCACCTGCCGCCAGGTGTAGTGCCTGCGGCCTCACAGGGGGACTATGGCCGAAGCGCTTGTTCATCACGAATCGCCGGTCGAATTTTTCCGCGACCTCGTTGAATCGGCGTTGCAGCGCCAGCATCTGTCGGCGCGCGAGGGGACGTCGTTCTATCTGGTGAACCTGCTCGCCGGCTTCGTCCACGGCGATCGCACCAAGTCGAGCGACGACGAGCCACTCGGTGTGCGATTCGTGAAGGCGCTGCAGGAAGCGGGCGCGCGGCAGCGCGACGAGCTCCGGCGGGTCGGTGATCGGTCGCTCTTCATCTCCGGCTTCTTCGCCGACAGCCTGTCGCGCAGCCTGGTCGATGTGGACTACTACATTCAACTCGGCGAGCACGCCTACGGATCGCTCGCGCGGCAGGCGGATGGCTCCCTCGGCGACGTGTTCGATGAACTCGCCGGCAAGTTTCCCGCGTTCGTCGATGTACTTGGCGAGGTGAGCGCGCGCACGGCGATGGCGTCGAACGCCGACCTGCTCCGCCTTTACGAAAAATGGCTTCGCACGCGAAGCCGGAGGAGCGGCGATCTCCTGGCGTCGCGTGGCATCGTTCCAAACGCGTCGATCGGAAGCCGATTTATTCAATGAGCAGCGCGCCGACTCCCGAACAGCTCGTCGACGAGACGCGCCGCGCGCGGAAAGTCCGACAACTTGTCGATATAGCGACAGCCCTGATAATGCAGTCGAATATGACTGTGCGTGACGCGCAATCCCTCATTGAAACCGTCCGCGAACGGATTCTGGCGCTGTTTCCGGACGGCGCCGGAACCTACGAACTCATTTACGCGGCACGGTTTAGACGGTTGATCAACGAGTACGCGGAGAACCGTCCGCGGGTGTCGTGATTGCGTTAGCCCAGCGTCGGAACTGAGGCTCGGCAGCCACAGCTCTGCATTTCTTGCCGTCCTCACTATAAGACATTCCCGACACACAGAAGGCCGGTCGGCAGTGCCCAAGAATTCATGGTACTTCCGGGGCGGCTGTGGTGGGCCTGTTGTTGGATCAAATAAGTATCTGTATTTGAACCATTTACGAGCCTGTCAAACCGTGGTGGGCGTTGCACAGTCCTAACGACAACACGGTCGCCTTGCCTGGCTCGCCGAAGGAACATCAGCGGGCATACCAATTGCAGGTCCGGCGGCATCACCGCCCTCTCAATAAAGAGAGGCGTTGGAAGGAGCGACAGGCATCATGGCGACGACGACGAAGACAAAGGCATCAGCGAAGACGAGCCGGTACAAGGAGCTGAAGCAGATGCTTGAGGACCGCCGTCGCGAGCTGATGAACGAAGTCCAGGGCCGCATCCGCGACGTCCGGGCCGACGGCAACAAGGACCGTGACGTGCTCGACCAGGGCGAGAGCTCCGAGGTCGACATCCAGGAAGACATCGAGTTCGCGCTCATCCAGATGAAATCGGAGACGCTCAACAAGATCAACGAGGCGCTCCGCCGGCTGGACGAAGGCACCTACGGCAACTGTTTCGAGTGCGGCGATGAAATCGCCGAGGCGCGCCTCCGGGCGCTGCCCTTCGCGGTGCGCTGCATCGACTGCGAAGAGGCGCGGGAAACGGCCGAGCAGCGCGAGCGCCAGATGGCGCAGAAGCGCGGTTCGTCCACGCTCTTCTTCGACATGTCGAACTAAAGACCGTACGGATCGTTCGGACACGTTCGGATCGTTCAGGGCGGCCTCGGAAGGCCGCCCTTTCTCTTTTCAGGACTACAGATGAGTGACCGCGACGAAGGGCTCGATCTGCAGGAACTCTCCCTCGGGGACCAACCCGTGGCCATTCCCGGCGAGCTGCCGATTCTGCCGCTGCGGGACACCGTGCTTTTCCCGAATTCGTTCATGCCGCTCGCGGTGGCGCGGGAAAGCTCCGTCCGGTTGATTGACGAAGCCATATCCGCGGGCAAGCTGATTGGCGTCTTTACCCAGCGCGATGCCTCGGTGGAGGAGCCGCAGCAATCGGATTTGTACGGCGTCGGTACCGCCAGCCACATCCACAAGATGTTCAAGCTGCCCGACGGCAGCCTGCGGCTGATTGTCCAGGGACTGGCGCGCCTGACCCTCGACAGTGTGACGGAGACGCGTCCTTATCTGAAGGCTCGCGTCACGCCGGCCGTCGAAGCCGTCAACGACGCCGACCACCTCGAGATCGACGCGCTGCTGCGCAACATCAAGACGAACTTCCAGCAGGTGGTGTCGTTGTCGCCGCTGCTGTCCAACGATCTGCAGACGCTGGCGTCCAACATAGCGGAGCCAGGTCGGCTGGCCGATTTCATTGCGTCCAGCCTGACGACTATCGCCACCTCCGTCAAGCAGGAGGTGCTCGAGACGCTCGACATCCGCGCGCGGATGGACAGCCTGAACCGGATCCTGATCAAGGAGCTCGAGGTGCTCGAGCTCGGGTCGCGCATCCAGTCGCAGGTCCAGTCGGAGGTTGGCAAGAACCAGCGCGAATACTTCCTGCGCGAGCAGATGAAGGCGATTCAGAAGGAGCTGGGAGAAAGCGACGATCAGGCCAAGGAAGTCGAGGAACTGCGCGAGAAAATCGAAGCGGCGGGGATGCCCGAGGCCGTCCAGAAGGAGGCGCACCGCGAGCTGGATCGCCTCGCCAAGATGCCGGTGGCGGCCGCCGAGTACACCGTCTCGCGGACTGTACCTGGATTGGCTGGTCACCCTGCCCTGGCAGAAGCGCACCGACGAGATCATCGACCTGCCGAACACCAAAGCGGTGCTCGACGCCGATCACTCCGGCCTCGAGAAGGCCAAGGACCGGATTCTCGAGTACCTGGCGGTGCGGAAGCTGAACCCTGCGCTGAAAGGCCCGATTCTCTGCTTCGTCGGGCCGCCCGGCGTCGGCAAGACCTCGCTCGCGCGCTCGATCGCACAGTCGCTGTCGCGGAAATTCGTCCGCGTGTCGCTCGGCGGCATGCGCGACGAGGCGGAGATCCGGGGGCACCGGCGCACCTACATCGGCGCGCTGCCCGGCCAGATCATCCAAGGACTGCGGCGCGCGGAATCGAAGAACCCGGTCTTCATCCTCGACGAAATCGACAAGCTGGGGTCGGACTTCCGCGGGGATCCGGCGTCGGCGCTGCTCGAGGTGCTCGATCCGGAGCAGAACTCGACGTTCCGGGACCACTATCTCGACGTGCCGTTCGACCTTTCCGAGGTGCTCTTCATCACGACGGCGAACGTGCTCGATCCGGTTCCCCCGGCGCTTCGCGATCGCATGGAGGTGCTCGAGATCCCGGGCTATACGGAAGAGGAAAAGCTGGCGATTGCCGTGGACCATCTTGTGCAGAAGCAGGTGACGAACCACGGCCTCACCGCCGAGCAGGTGACGATTACCGATGCGGCGCTGCGAACGGTGATTCGTGGCTATACCCGCGAGGCGGGGGTCCGGAATCTGGAGCGGGAAATCGGCGCCCTGTGCCGGAAGTCCGCGCGCCGCCGGGCGGAAGGCGATGAAGCGCCGCTCGTCATCACACCAGAGGTGGTTGCCGAAATGCTGGGCGCGCCCACCTTCATGGACGAAGAGATGGAGGAGCGGACCAAGGAGCCGGGCGTCGCGATCGGCCTGGCCTGGACGCCCGCGGGAGGCGACGTCCTGTTCATCGAGGCATCGCGTATGGCGGGCACGGGTTCGCTGACACTCACCGGCCAGCTCGGCGAGGTGATGAAGGAATCGGCCCGGGCGGCACTGTCGTGGTTCCGCGCGCACGCTGCCGCCTACGGCGCTGATCCCGACTTCTTCAAGAACGCCGAGGTCCATCTGCACGTGCCGTCTGGTGCGATTCCGAAAGACGGCCCATCGGCGGGTGTCACCATCGCGACCGCGCTCGCGTCGGAAGTCACCGGGCGCCCGGTGCGTGGCGATATCGCCATGACCGGCGAGATCACGCTGTCGGGCCGCGTGCTTCCGGTCGGCGGCATCAAGGAGAAAGTGCTGGCGGCGCGACGGGCAGGTCTTCGCGAAGTGATCCTTCCGCGGCAGAACGAGAAGAACGTGAAAGAGGATCTCACGGAGGAACTGCGTCGCGAGCTGACGATTCATTTCGTTCAGAGCGTGGACGAGGTGCTGCTGCTGGCGCTGACGCCCGGGCCGCAGACGCCGCGCGTCAAGAAGACCGACCGGCGTGTCCAGCCGCGGGTTCAGTAACTCCCCAACCCAACTCGCAACTGCACCGTTTGGGAGTTGGGGGTTGGCCGTTGGGCATTGGAGAATTATTCCGACATCAACGTCAACCCGGCGACCGTCTTCAAGTCAACGATCTCACCGGACGCGACCATCCTGCGGATCGCGTCCACCGAAAACCGCTTCGCCTCGATGTCCTCATCCTCGTCTTGTTTCGCCGCCGGGTCGTCGGCCGACGGCTCGCGCAGACCGGTCGCGCGGAAGAACGTCATCTCTTCATCGCAGTAGCCAGGCGTCGGAAAGAACGCGCCCAGGGGTTCGACAGACGCGGGGATCAGGCCGATCTCCTCGTGGCACTCGCGGATCGCGGCCTCCTTAGGATCTTCGCCGGGCTTGAGGCTGCCCGCCGGCAACTCCCAGGCGGTTCGTCCAATCGCGTGGCGGTACTGCCGGACCAGCACGATCTCGCCGTTGGCAGTCATGGGAATCAGCACGACCGATCCCGGGTGCCGGATGATTTCCGCCTCCAGCGACTCGCCGCGCGGCAGCGTGATCGACTCGATGGTGACCGTGAAGATCCGTCCGGTGAAGACCTTCCGGATCTGGTGGGGCACGACCGGTTCATTCATCAGCGTTCCATCCTGGTAAGTCTTCGAGCACTGCCAGCAAATCGCCCGGCAGCGGGGCCGTGAATTCCATCCGTCTGGCGTCGCGCGGATGCGTGAACGCGAGCCGCTCCGCATGCAGGAACGGGCGCTGCAGGCGCTGGAGCGCCCGCAAGTCGCCCGCCACGCGGCGATGCACGCCGCCGTAGAGCGCATCGCCGACGACCGGGTGGCCAATCGCGCTGAGGTGCACGCGAATCTGATGGGTGCGTCCGGTATGAATGGCCACCTGGCAGAGGGTGACGCCAGGCATGTGGTGAGCACGGGTGATGCGGGTGACCGCGCTGCGCGCCCGCCGTGCCCGGGCCGACATCTTCTGCCGGTTCACCGGATCACGGCCGATCGCCGCGTCGATGCGTCGCCCGGCCTGTACGACGCCCCAGACCAGCGCGACGTACTCCTTCTCGACCTCCCGATCCTGGAACTGGCGCGCGAGTTCGTGATGTGCCGCGTCGTTTTTCGCGATGACCATCACGCCTGAGGTGCCCCGATCCAGCCGATGGACGATGCCTGGCCTGGCCTCGCCCCCGATGCCGCTCAAGTCGGGGATGTGATGGAGCAGCGCATTGACCAGCGTCCCCGACGCGTGTCCTGCTCCGGGGTGCACCACCATGCCCGCCGGCTTGTTGAGCACCGCGAGGTCGGCGTCCTGGTACAGGATTTCGAGCGGCAGCGCCTCCGCGGCGGTCGTTGCCGGCTCCACATCCGGAAGATCGATGCTGACCCGTTCGCCCTCGTGCATGGCCAGGTTGGCCTTTGCGCCGCGGCGATCGAGCGTGACGTGGCCGTCGGCGATGAGCTTCTGGATCTGCGATCGGGAGTGGCCGTCGAGCACCGATGTCAGGAAGCGGTCGAGCCGCTGCCCGTGGAAATCGGCCGGGACCGTGAACTCGAGCGCCATCGATCAACCACGAAGATCCCGAAGGACACGAAAACTCTCTTTGGCTTGATTCGTGGCCTTCGACGCCATCGTGTCTTCGTGGTTAAGCCGCCAGCTTGCGGCGGCGCTGCATTTCCTGGGGTGTCTCCGGCGAGCTGCGCGACAGCCATACCAGCATGACGATGCTGAGCGGCGCGAGCACCAGCGAGATGAACTGCGACGTGGACACGCCGAAGAACTCGCCGCGCGGATCGCCGCGGTAGATTTCGACGATATAGCGCGAGATGGCGTAGAGCAGCATGTACAGCCAGAAGGTGCGGCCCGGGAACGGACGGCCGCGACGCTCAGTGGCGAGGAGCAGCACCAGTATCAGCAGCTCAGCGCCGGCCTCGTAGATCTGGGTGGGATGCAGCGGAATCCCGAGCGGCGTGCCGACATTCGCCGCGGCCAACGGGTTGGTGAAGACGATCGCCCACGGGACGTCGGTAGGTTTTCCGTAGCAGCACCCGGCGGCGAGGCATCCGAGGCGGCCGGTGACGTGACCGAGCGCGATGCCGGGCGCGAAGACATCGCAGGTCGTCCAGAACGGCAACTGGTGCCGCGAGATGTACCAGAACGCGACTATCACCGCGAGAATCAGTCCGCCGTAGAACACGCCGCCGGATCGCGCCAGCGACAGCAGATCCTGGGGCGACGAGCTGAACTGTTCGAAGTCGACCACCAGCAGCAGGAGCTTCGCGCCGATCAGGGCGGCGATGATGATGTAAATGCCCAGGTCGAGCACGCGCGTCGGGTCGAGCCCCCACCGTTTCGCGCGGCGCATAGCGAGCCACAGGCCCAGCAGGTAGGATGCGGCGAGCAGCACGCCGTACGAGTAGATCGTGATCGGGCCGATGCTAAACAGTTCTGGGTACACGGCGAATCCTGACGTCGAGAAGGTCGAGAATCATGAAAGCCACGCCGACGGTGATCGCCGCATCGGCAACGTTGAACGCCCAGAAATGCCAGCCGCGCCAGTAGACGTCGACGAAATCCACGACGTAGCCGGCGCCGAGCCTGTCGATCAGGTTCCCGGCCGCCCCACCGACGATCAACGCCAGGCCGGCCCGCGCGAGGAATTGCTCGACCGGCAGGGTCGACGCATATACGGTCAGTGCCAGCAGCGCCATCGCGGCGACGATCGATAGGATGACCGTCTTGAACGGGAAATCGGCGGCGTTCAGCAGTCCGAACGCCGCACCATAATTGTGCACCCGAGTCAGGTTGAAGAACCCGGGAATAATCTCGAGGCTGTCGTGCAGCTCGAACCGCGATCGGACGAGCGCTTTGGCCACCTGGTCTAATGCCACGATTGCGCCGGCTATCCAGAGCTCGAGCCGGAGGCGCCGCGAGATCACCATCAACTGTTCACGGCTTCCGCCAGCGCATCGACGCAGCGATCGCAGATGCCGGCCCAGTCCGGCTCGGTCCTGACCGTCGGCACGTAGCGCCAGCAGCGTTCGCACTTCACCCCTGGCGCTTTTTCGACTTCGACTCGCACCTCGTCTGACCCGTCGGCGGAACCCACCCGGAGGTCGATCTCCGACACGATGAAGAGCGTCGGTAATTCATCCCGGTAACGCTCGAGCAGGGCGCCGATCGGTCCCGACGCCATGATCGTGACGCGGGCGCCGAGCGAATTGCCGATGACCTTCTCCTTCCGTCTCGCCTCGAGCGCGGCGTTCACCGTTTCGCGGACCTCGAGCAGGCGCTCCCAGGTGCCCAGCACGGCGTCATCGGCCCACCTTGCCGCTTCGGGGAACTGCTCGAGATGGACGGACGCCGACCGCGAACCGGGCAGATGGCGCCACAAGTCGTCGGCGGTCACCGGGAGGATTGGCGCCAGCAGCCGCGCGAGGCCGTCGCACATCACGTACATCGCGGTCTGCGTCGACCGGCGGCGCGGCGAATTGGCGGCAAGGGTGTACATCCGGTCCTTGGTCACGTCGACATAAAAGGCGCTCAGGTGCACGGTGGCGAGTGTGTTGAGCGCCTGCGACACCCCGGAGAAATCGTAACTCGCGATACCCGCGCTGCATGCGCTCCGCCGCTTCCGCGTATCGCGCCAGCGCGTACGTGTCGACGGCGTCGAGCTTCTCGACCGGCACCATGTCAACGGTCGGATCGAAGTCGTACAGGTTCGCCAGCAGGATCCGGCAAGTGTTGCGCAGCTTCCGGTATAGATCGATGACGCGCGTCAGGATCTCCTTGCTGACGCGAAGCTCTTCGGTGAACTCCGTCATCGCGACCCACAGCCGGATGATCTCGGCGCCGCTCTCCTTGATGACGTCCTGCGGCGTCACCACGTTGCCGAGCGACTTCGACATCTTGCGTCCTTCGAGGTCGATCAGGAACCCGTGCGTCAGGACCTGCCTGAACGGAGGTCGTCCGCGGGTCGCCAGCCCGACCAGCAGCGAGCTCTGAAACCAGCCTCGATGCTGATCGCTCCCCTCGAGATACATGTCCGCCGGCCAGCCCAGCTCGGGTGCTCGCGCCAGCACCGCTTCGTGGCTGGAACCGGAGTCGAACCACACGTCCAGAATGTCGCGCTCCCGCTCGAACTCGCGGCCGCCGCACGACGGGCACGTCAGTCCATCCGGCACGAAGGTTTCGAGCGGCTGCTCGTACCAAGCATCCGCGTTGTACTGCTCGAACACCGTGGCGGCGCGTTCGATGAGCCCCGTCGTCAGGAGCGCATGGCCGCATGCCTTGCAGTCCAGGGCCGGGATCGGCACACCCCAGGCGCGCTGCCGTGAAATGCACCAGTCGGGACGTCCCGAGACCATGTTGAAGATCCGATCGCGCCCCCAGCCCGGGATCCATGTCACCTCGTGGTCGACCGCATGCTGGGCCGCCTGGCGCAGCGTGCGCGTCTCGCCGTCGGCGCCGGTGATCGCCGGTTCGCCGTCGAGCCGGACGAACCACTGCGAGGTGGCTAGAAAGATGACCGGGTTATGGCAGCGCCAGCAGTGCGGGTACTGGTGCGCAATCGTTGCGCGATGCCAGAGGCGTCCGCGCGCCTCGAGCGCCTCCTCGACGTCCGGGTTGGCGTCGAAGACCCGTTTTCCGCCAAACAACTCGACCGACGGAAAGAAGTGGCCGGATGCGTCGACCGGCGCGTAGATGTCGAGACCGTACTTCGCACCCGTCAGGAAGTCGTCCGCGCCATGACCGGGGGCCGTGTGCACCGCACCGGTGCCCTGCTCGAGCGTGACGTAGTCGGCCAGGACGGCAACCGAATCGCGGTCATAGAGCGGGTGGCGGAAACTGAGGCCCTCGAACAGCTTGCCACTCGCCCGGGCGAGCTTCCGATCGAAGCCGCGGCCGATCTCGGCGCCGACCCGCGACGCCAACGCGTCCGCGACGATGATCACGCGTCCATCGACGTCGTAGGCGCCGTAGTCGAAGTCGGGATGGAACGCGATCGCCAGGTTCGAGGGAATCGTCCATGGCGTGGTCGTCCAGATCAGCACCGACACGTCGCGGCCGGCGAGCGGTGGAATCCGCGCACCCAAATCCGCCGCGCTGGCCTGACTGAGGGGAAACTCAACGTAGATCGACGGCGACGAGTGATCTTGGTACTCGACTTCGGCCTCGGCCAGCGCCGTGCGGCAATGGATACACCAGTGCACCGGCTTCTTGCCCTTGTAGACCAGCCCGCGCTCGACGAACTTCCCCAGCGCGCGCGTGATGTCCGCCTGGTACTGCGGATTCATCGTCAGGTAGTAGTGGTCCCAGTCGCCGAACACCATCAGCCGCTTGAACTCGGCAGTCATCACGTCGATGAACCGTCCAGCGTACTCGCGGCACGCGCGCCGGATCTCGGCGATCGACATACCCCGCTTCTTGGGCCCGAGCTCGCGATCGACCTTCAATTCGATCGGCAGGCCGTGGCAGTCGTAGCCCGGCAGGTACGGGACGTCGAAGCCTTCCATGGAGCGCGACTTGATGACGATGTCCTTGAGGATCTTGTTGAGCGCGGTGCCCAGGTGAATGCGCGCGTTCGCATAGGGCGGTCCGTCATGGAAGACGAACTTCGGCGAACCACGCCGCAGCGCACGAATCTGACCGTACAGGTCCATGCCTTCCCACCGCGCGATCGCCTCAGGCTCGGCGGTCTGCAGGTTGGCTTTCATGGGAAAGTCAGTCCGCGGCAGGTTTACGGTGCTCTTCCACTCGGGCATGGATATCCCTAGATTCTATAATGGCGGAAATGGTGCACGAGACCGTGCTCGACAACGGGCTGCGCGTGCTGATCCAGGAGATGCACACGGCGCCGCTGGCGTCAGTCTGGTGCTGGTATCGCGTGGGTTCGAAGGACGAATCCACCGGCCAGACCGGTGTGTCCCACTGGGTCGAGCACATGAACTTCAAGGGCACCACCAATATTCCCCGCGACCGCGTCAAAGGCATCATCGAGCAGTTTGGCGGCTACTGGAACGGCTATACCTGGATCGATCAGACGACGTACACGGAAACGGCGACGCGCGACGCGCTCGATCGCATGCTGTTCATCGAGGCTGAGCGGATGACGAATTGCCTCTATGACCCCGCTGACTGCGAGTCGGAGCGCACCGTCATCATTTCCGAGCTGCAGGGCGGTGAAAACGATCCGGATACCCTGCTGGACCAGGAGCTGACCGCGGCCGCCTTCAAGGCCCATCCGTACCGTAATCCGACGATCGGCTGGTTGTCAGACCTGGAGACAATGACCCGCGACGACCTGTACGGCCATTACCGTCGCCATTACGTCCCCAACAACGCGACGCTGGTGATTGTCGGCGACGTCGACGCGGGCGAAGCCATGCGGCGCGTGACGCATCATTTCGGTGCCGTGCCATCAGGCGACGTGGCTCGTCGTCCTCATACGCGCGAGCCCGAGCAGCTGGGCGAGCGCCGGGTCACGGTCTCACGGGAGGGCACGACGGCGTACCTCAAGATCGCGTACCACGCGCCGGCAGCCGCGGACGAGGATTTCTTCCCGATGGTCGTGCTCGACGCCGTGCTGACAGGCGCCAAGGGTCTGAACCTGTGGAGCAGCTTTCGCACGCCGCCGCCGCAGCGCAGCGCGAGGCTTTATCGCGCCCTGGTCGATACGGGGCTCGCCTCGTCAGTATCGGGCGGCGTGGTGCCGACACTGGAACCGTTTCTGTACACAATTTCGCTGACGGCGACCGACGGAACGTCTTTGGATCGCCTCGAGGAAGCGACCATCGCGGAACTGGATCGCACGAGCCGGGGCAACGTGACCGAGGCCGAGGTGCAGCGGGCGGCGCGCCAGCTGCGCGCGCGGCTCGTGTTCGAGAACGACAGCATCACCAACATCGCCCATCAGCTCGGGTATTTCCAGACAATCGGAAGCTGGCGGACCGCCGAGACGTTGCGCGACCGGATCGACGCGGTCACCGCCACCCAGGTCGCGGCGGCTGCAGCCCGGCGCCTGGCGCCGGTGAAACGCACCGTCGGCCGCTTTGAGCCGCTACCCACCGCCGAATGACGACGGCCCTCCAGCGCGGTCTCGCACCGGCGCGCGCCGTGCTGCCCAATGGGGCCGTGGTGATCGCGAAGCAGTCGCCGACGACGCCGGCCGTCACCATCCATGCGTCGATCCGGGCGGGCAGCGAATTCGATCCCCTTTCCCAGGCAGGGCTGTCGCACTTCGTCTCCAGGACCATCGATCGCGGCACGACAGCGAGGACGGCAGCTCGCATCGCCGACGATCTCGAGGATCGAGGCGTCTCGCTCTCGATCACGATCAACCGGCACGCGATGTGGCTGGTCTCCACCTGCCTGGTTGAGGACCTCGATCCCATCCTGGCGCTGCTCGCGGATGTGATCACGCACCCGATTTTCCCGAGAGACGAGGTCGAGACGAAGCGGGGCGAAATCACGACCCTCATCCGCCAGGACGAGGACAACCCGGCGACCATGGCCGTGGAGGGTCTGCTGGCGGATTTATACGGCCCGTCCCATCCCTACGGGCGGCGTCCGCGTGGATCGGTTGAGACGATCGAGAAGATCGACGAAACGGCTCTGCGCACTTTTTACGGTGAGCGCTTCA
This sequence comes from uncultured Acidobacteriota bacterium, assembly GCA_963750995.1. Lineage (GTDB taxonomy): Bacteria > Acidobacteriota > Vicinamibacteria > Vicinamibacterales > UBA2999 > CAVVST01. The sequence goes on from CAVVST010000004.1 coordinate 973,574, forward strand.
GGCCTGCGTCGATGTCGCTGGTCCTGGTCGGTGACATCGAAACGGGTCGCGCCATCGACGCCGCGACGCGCGTGTTCGGCGACTGGATTGGACCGCCGCCGGCCGCCTCGAGCTTGCGCGAGGGGCCGTCCGCGCCCGGCCGCAGAGCGAGAGTCATTCCGATGATGAACAAGGCGCAAGCGGATATCGCCTACGGGTTCACCAGCCTGCGTCGCGCCGATCCCGGGTACTACGCCTCCTGGTTGATGAATAACGTTCTTGGCCAGTACGCGATTGGCGGCCGGCTCGGCGACCGTATTCGTGAGCGGGACGGAATGGCCTACTACGCCCTCAGCGCGCTCGACGCGAATGTAATCCCTGGTCCGTTGACGGTACGCGCCGGCGTGAGCCCTGAGAATGTCGAGCGCGCCGTCGCGGCGATCGACCAGGAACTCGAGAGCTTCGCCAAGGATGGACCGACCGAGAAGGAGATGGCCGAATCGCGGCAGTACCTGATTGGCTCGATGCCGAGAACGCTCGAAACCAACCTGGGCATTGCCACCTATCTCCAGACGGAGGAGTTCTTCGGACTGGGCCTCGACTACGACCTTCGCGTGCCCGATCTGCTCAACGCGGTGACCCGGGACGCGGTGGTGGCTGCCGCCCGGAGAACGCTCATTCCCTCCCGTGCCACCATCGTCATCGCAGGTCCCTATGCCGGTCGAGTCGAATGAGCCGCCGCCGGTCAAGGCGGTGTTCTTCGACGTTGACTTCACGCTGATTTACCCCGGCCCGACGTTCCAGGGCGAGGGTTATCGCCGCTTCTGCGTCCAGTACGGCATCGAAGTAGATGTGGCGCGGTTTCCCGGCGCCGTGCTGGCCGCGTCCGTCGTGCTCGACGAAGCCCAGGATCATGCCTACGACCCCGAGATCTTCATCCGTTACACGCGCCGGATCATCGAAGGGATGGGCGGATCAGGCCCGCGCCTCGATGCGTGTGCGGCCGAAATCTACGACGAATGGGCCGCCTGCCAGCACTTCATCATGTACGACGACGTCACACCGGTTCTTCGAGAACTGGCCGCCCGCGGCATCAAAGTCGGGCTGATTTCGAACTCGCACCGCTGCATGGCGTCGTTCCAGCAGCACTTCGAGCTCCACGGTCTGATCGCCGGCGCGCTGTCGTCTTCAGAGCACGGCTACCTGAAGCCGCATCCGAGCATCTTCGAGTCGGCGTTGAAGCTGCTGGGTGTGTCGGCCTCCGAGTCGGTGATGGTGGGAGACAGCCTCGCCCACGACATCGAAGGCGCGAGACGCGTCGGGATGCGCGGCATCCTGGTTCACCGATCCCCCGGCAGCGCGCCCGCCACCCCTGCAGACGTCGTCGTGGTTCGAGACCTGACGAAGCTGTCCGCGCTGCTCTGGCCCGGCTCTATCCCGGCGGCCAGGTGAGCCCGCGACCCGCGAGCAGGTGCAGGTGGATGTGAAACACCGTTTGCCCTGCCTCGCGGTTCGTGTTGAAGACCGTCCGGTACCCCCGCTCGTGGTAGCCGTGCTGCTCCGCCAGCGCCGCAGCTGTCCTGAACATCGAACCCACCAGTCCGTCGTCGTCGGGCGTCAGGTCGTTGAGCGTGGCAATGTGCCTTCGCGGGACGATGAGGACATGGAGGGGCGCTTGCGGATTGATGTCCTTGAACGCCACCAGCGCGGCGTCCTGGTGAACGAGCGCGGCGGGAATCTCGCCCGCGCTGATCTTGCAGAAAAGACAATCGCTCATCGGCGTTGAATGATAGCGGTTCGAGGGATCCCCTGCAGGTCTGGCTGCATCCGGTCGATGCGGAGCGCGGCCTGCCTGCCCACGAGCACTTCGACTTCAGGTTCCTGCCCGTAGCCGAATTCCATCATCAGCCATCCGCCCGGGACCAGCGCAGCGGAAGCCGCCTGGAGGACCCCGGCGATGTCGCGCAGCCCTTCGGCGCCGCCGAAGAGGGCGACGTCTGGTTCGTGGCGGACATCGAGGGCCAGCCCGCGCTTGTCGCCATCCTTGACGTAGGGCGGATTCGCCGTGATGAGGTCGAACGGTCCGTCGACGCCGACCAGGTACGAGGCAGCGACGAACTGGACGCGGTCCGCGACGCCGTGCCGCCGGGCATTGGCTCGCGCAACCGCCAGCGCATCTTCGGAGATGTCGGTCGCGACGACCCGCGCCCGCGGCAGCTCGACCGCGATCGAAATCGCGATGCAGCCGCTCCCGGTGCCGATGTCCGCGATCCGCGGTGCGGGCAGCGGGCGCCCCCGCGAAATCGCCTCGTCGACGATCTGTTCGGTTTCCGGGCGCGGGATCAGTACCGCAGGCGTGACGGCGAAGTCGAGGCCCCAGAACTCGCGGTGGCCGACGATATAGGCCGACGGTTCGCGTGTGATCCGGCGGGTGACCCAATTCGACAAGGTCGGCTCGAGCAGATCGGGAACAGGATTCCGCTGCTCGATCAGCAGCCGTCCCTTGTCCCACCCCAGGATCGTGCAGGCATAGAGATCGATATCGACCGACGCTTCTGCCTCCGAGATTCCTGCCTCGGCCAGGCGCGCGCGCGCCTGCGCAAGCGTCTCGTAGAGCGTCAATTGACGGTCGTCGCTTCCTTGAGCTTCTCGGCGTTATAGAACGCGATGACCTGATCGAGGATTTCGGCGGGATCGCCCTCGAGGACGTCGTGCAGCCGGTGGGTGGTGAAGTTGATGCGGTGATCGGTAATCCGGCTCTGGGGGAAGTTGTAGGTCCGGATCTTCTCCGATCGTTCACCCGTGCCGACCTGGCCGCGGCGCTCCTTGGCAATGGCTTCCTGCTGTTTCCGCATCTCCATTTCGTAGAGACGTGCGCGGAGCACCTTCATTGCCTTCGCCCGGTTCTTGATCTGCGATTTCTCGTCCTGCTGCGACACGACGACTCCGGTCGGAATATGCGTCAGCCGCACCGCCGAGTAAGTCGTGTTCACGCTCTGGCCGCCGGGGCCGCTCGAGCAGAACGTGTCGACACGCAGGTCCTTCTCGTTGATCTGGATGTCCACTTCCTCGGCTTCCGGGAGCACGGCGACGGTCGCGGTTGACGTGTGGATCCGCCCGCTCGCCTCGGTCGCCGGGACGCGCTGGACGCGGTGAACGCCGCTTTCGTACTTAAGCCGGCTGTACACGCCGCGCCCCTCGATCGAGGCGATCACTTCCTTCAGGCCGCCGGTGCCGCTTTCGCTGCTCGACATCACTTCCAGCTTCCAGCGCTGACGCTCGGCGAAGCGGCTGTACATCCGGAATAGATCCGCCGCGAACAATGCGGCTTCGTCGCCGCCCGTGCCGGCGCGGATTTCGAGAATGACGTTCTTTTCGTCGTTGGGATCCTTCGGGACCAGCAGCACCCGGAGCTCGGCGAGAATCGACTCGCGCCGCGTTTCCAGCTCCTTCAGCTCTTCCTGGGCGAGCTCGCGCATGTCGGCATCGGCCCCGCGGACGATTTCCTCCGACCCTTCGATGTCTTTCTGGACCACCTTGTACTCGCGGTACTTCTGCACCAGCGGTTCAAGATCGGAGAGCTGCTTGGCAGCCTTGCGGTATTCGGCCTGGTCCGACTGCACCTCGGCTGTCCCGAGGCGCGTCATCAGGTCTTCGTATTGCGATTCAACCGTGCTGAGCTTGTCGAACATCGAACCCCCGAGCCGGCTGAAGCCAGCTCATCATCCACCCGACACCGGCGGCAGGAACGCCACTTCGTCGCCGTCCCGAACAGCCGCCGCCATCTTCGCGTACTCCGCGTTGACCGCCACTGACATGGTGCGCTCGTACTGCACGAGTGACGGCATTTCGGCCGTGAGCGCCTTCCACACCGTTTGCACCGTCGCCGGCGCCTCGACCTCGCGCACGAGCTCGCCGGCGCCAGCGAGGTCTCGGAGCCGCGCGAACAGTTTTACAGTGACGCGCATTTCAACAGAGTTACGGTCACGCGCATGCAATCCGGTACGCTGCCAGCTTTGCCGTCTCGTCATCCGGGTCGGCGACGGCGCCTTCCAGCCAGACTTCCCCGCCCTCGAAGTGCTCGTGCTTCCAGATTGGCACGATCTGCTTCACCCGCTCGATCGTGTACCGGCAGGCAGCGAAGGCCTGTGCCCGGTGCGCCGACGCCGCGACGATGATGATGCTGGCTTCGCCGATCTCGATCCGCCCGATCCGGTGATGCATGGCGACGCGCGCATCGGGCCACGTCTCCCGCGCCTCGGCCACGATCAACGCGAGCGCGCGAACCGCGAGCGGCTCGTACGCCTCGTATTCGAGGAACCGCACCTTCCGCCCCTGGTTGTGATCCCGAACCAGTCCCGTGAACGCTGCTACCGCGCCGTCGCCTGTCGCGTCCTTCGCAATTGCAGTCGTCAGGGCCTGCAGATCAAGCGGGTCGCGCGTCACCGCCACGAGCGCCATCGGTTCAAGTATACCGACCCGGGAAATGGTCCATCGGGCCATGGCCGCTTCCCAGCCCCGGCGCTTTCCGGATCGCGCTGGCGACATAGGCCTGCGCCTCCCGAATCGAGTCTTCGAGGTTGTCACCCAGGGCAAGATGCGCGGTGACGGCCGCGGCAAACGTGCAGCCCGTGCCGTGGGTGCTCGTCCCGGCGATTCGATCCGTCGGGAACTCCACGAACCGCCGGCCGTCGTACAGGAGGTCGACGATATTAGCCGACGGCAGATGCCCGCCTTTGATCACGACCGCAGACGGGCCCAGCGCGTGGATGCGCCTCGCCGCCTCGCGGCGCGCCTCCTCGCTGCTGATAGTGATTCCGGCGAGCGTCTCAGCCTCGGGGATGTTCGGCGTCACCAGGAACGCTCTGCGCAGCAGTTCCGATTTCATCGCGCCGAGCGCTTCGTCATCGAGCAGACGATGGCCGCTCTTGGCGACCATCACCGGGTCGACGACGAGAAGCGGGATCTGCAGGTCTTCAACCGCGGCCGCCACCGCCTCGACGATCGCCGCGTTCGCCAGCATGCCTGTCTTGGCGGCGTCGGCGCCGAGGTCCGACATCACGGCTTCGATCTGCGCCGTGACGAGATCGGCTGACACGGTCTCGACGGCCGTGACGCCGAGGGTGTTCTGGGCCGTGACCGCCGTGACGGCGCTGAGGCCGTACACGCCGTGAGCGGCAAACGTCTTGAGATCCGCCTGGATGCCCGCACCGCCGCTCGAATCGCTTCCCGCGATTGTCAGTGCTTTACGCATGGCCGGCGCCGGGCACCGACGGCTATCGACGCGGCTGTCCGAGTAGGGCCCAGACCCCGGGAAGGATGCCCGCGGCAGCCACCAGTTTGACGAGATCGGCGGCGATGAACGGAACCACGCCGGTCACGAGCGCGGCGGCAAGGCCGATGGGCGCCGTGCCAACCGCCGCGAACAGGCCGAGCCATGTCGCGCCGCAGGCGTAGACCACCAGCAGGCCTGCGAGCATCGCGAGGACCGACGTCAGGTAGCGCCGATCAAACCCGCGCTCGGCAAGATAGCCGGTGAGGAACGCCGCGATCGGATACGACATCAGGTAGCCGCCGGTCGGGCCGGCCAGCCGCAGAGCACCGGGCGGCAGCGTCAGCGACGCGGCAAACACCGGCAGGCCCGCGATGCCAGCCAGTAGATAGAGAACCTGGCTCGCAAAACCAAGGCGCGGACCGAGTGCGAGACCGCCGAGCAGGACGACCATTGGCTGAAAGGTGAACGGCACCTGCGTGAACGGGAGCGGGACGCTGACCTGCGCGGCCGCAGCTGTCAGCGCCGTGACAAACAGCACCGCTCCGATCCGGATGAGGGCTGATGAATCGGCGAACGTGTCAACGAGCGTGGTCGAGCCGGAGGAGAAGGACATCGGACCGAAATTGTACCACCGGCCCAGAACCAGCAGGTATTGATAGGGAAGGGTTTCTCGAGCGAGGACGCGGAGACCTGCCACCAGCGCATCCTGCTCCACGCTCGCGCTCTCGACGCGCACGCCTTCGTCGGGCGCGGGTCCGGGTCCGCCGTTTCCCGGCTTGTAGTTCACGATACCCAGCCGCCCGCCCGGTTTCAGCGCCGCCGCCAGGTTTCGAAGGAACGTGACGCGGTCTTCACCCCTGACCTCGGGATAGGTGTCAACGACAAGTACCGCATCGAGGGCGCGCTCGGGGAGGTTCGGGGCGCTTCCGGCGCCCAGGCGTGTCTGCACGTTCTGGAGTCCTTCGCGCGCGACCCGCCGCCGGGTCGCCTCGAGCATCTGCCGCTGCACGTCCTGCGCGTACACGGTGCCGTTCGGACCGACGCGGCGCGCCAGCTGAATCGTGAACCAGCCGGCGCCGGCGCCGATGTCGGCGACTGCCGATCCCTCCGCCACGCCAAGCGCGTCCATGATCTGTTCGGGCTTCTGCCACGCTTCGCGATCGGGCGCCTCGAGCAAGCCGAGATTCTCAGGGGGGAACAATCGTCCCTGCCGGGTCGGCGCCACGTTCTGCGCAGCAAGGCGGGCCTCAAGGCGGGTCTGAAGATTCGCCTCTACGAACATCACGAGCCCGACGACCACGAACATCACGTATCGTCGGGTCATCGCTTCACCTCGCCGGCGATGCCGGGACGCGTCATGTTCTCGACCGACAGCACTTCATCGAGCTGCCGGGCGTCCATCAAGCCGCGCTCCAGCACCAGTTCGCGAATCGGCCGGCCGGTCCTGACAGATTCCTTCGCGATCTCCGCGGTCACTGCGTAGCCGAGATACGGGCTGAGCGCCGTGGCGACGGCGGTGCTGCGATCCAGCAGTTCGCGGCAGCGCGCCGCATCTGCTTCGATACCGTCCACGCATCGTATCCGCAACACCTTCATCGACTCGCGCAGGATGGTGGACATGTGCAGCGCGTTCCAGGCGATGACAGGCATCATCACGTTCAACTCGAGTTGGCCCGCCTCAGCCGCGGCCGCCACCGTCACGTCGCACCCCATCACCTGGTAGCACACCTGGTTGACCATTTCGGGCACTGACGGATTGACCTTGCCGGGCATGATCGAGGAACCGGGCTGTACCGCCGGCAGGGCAATCTCGGCAACACCCGCGCGGGGTCCCATGCTCAGGAGCCGCAGGTCAGCTGCGACCTTGCCGAGTTCGACCGCGAGCCTCCGCATCGTCCCCGAATAGGCGAGCACATCGCCCATGCTCTGCGTGACCCGGAAACGATTGGCCGCCGGCCTTACCCGCAGTCCGGTTGCGCGTGCAAGATTCTTAATGGCGAGCGCCGCGTACTCTTCGCCGGCGTTGAGTCCGGTACCCACCGCCGTCGCGCCGAGATTCAATTCTTCGAGCCCGCCCGCGGCATGCTCGACATCGTCGGCGCCTCGCGCGAGGCACGCGGCGTAGCCGCTGAACTCCTGGCCCAGCGTCATCGGCACCGCGTCCTGGAGATGGGTCCGCCCTACTTTGAGCACCGCCTCGAATTCGTCGGCTTTCGTTGCCAGCGACGCCGAAAGCGCGCGGGCCGACTCGACCAGGGCGCCGTGCACCATGAGTAGCGCGAGTCTCGTCGCGGTGGGGAACACGTCGTTGGTCGACTGTCCCATGTTCACGTGATCGTTCGGGTGCACGAAGCGTGTACTCGCCGCGCGCACCGCCGAGGATCTCGGCGGCGCGGTTGGCCAGCACCTCGTTCGCGTTCATGTTGTGCGACGTGCCGGCGCCCGCCTGGTAGACATCGACGACGAACTGGTCGCGCAAGGCGCCGGCCAGCACCTCGTCGGCCGCGCGCACGACGGCGTCGCCAATCCGCGCGTCGAGGCGGCCCAGCGCCACGTTGGCCTGAGTGGCGGCTTTTTTCACCAGAATGGTCGCGGTCACGAGGTCCGCCGGGGCGCGGAGCCCGCTGATAGGGAAGTTGGCGACGGCCCTGGCCGTCTGGATCCCGTAATAGGCGTCTGCCGGGACGGCCGCTTCCCCGAGGGGATCACGCTCGGTCCTGAATTGCATGGGTGGGACCTGGGGATAACGGCTCCCTTTCAGCCTCTCCTGTGCGACCTCACCTCTAAATTATACTGCTCGCATGCATGGCAGCTTTTTCGACAGCGTGCTCTCGCTGATCGTCCGGACGTCCACCGATCTCCCTCCCGACGTGCGCGCGGCGATGAAGGTGGCGATGGCGGAGGAAGCCGTCGGCACCCAGTCGGCGCAGGCGCTGTCGATCATCGCCCAGAACATCGACCAGGCGTCCGACTGCGAAGGCGCGATCTGCCAGGACACCGGCATGCCCACCTTCGAGGTGAAGACGCCGGTCGGCGCGAATCAGATCGAGATGAAGAAGCAGATCCGCGAGGCAGTCGCCGAAGCGACCCGCCGCGGCAAGCTGCGCCCCAACTCGGTGGATTCGATCACGGGCGAGAACTCGGGCAGCAATCTCGGAGCGGGTACGCCCATCATTCACTTCGAGCAATGGGAGAAGGACGACATCGAGGTCAAGCTGATCCTGAAGGGCGGCGGCTGCGAAAACATGAACGCGCAGGTACTCGGTGCCGACCGAGCTGCAGGGACTTGGACGCGCCGACCGTAACCTCGAGGGTGTGCGGAAGTGCATCCTGCACGCAGTCTGGAACGCCCAGGGCAAAGGGTGCGCGCCCGGCGCTGTTGGCGTCTGCATCGGCGGCGACCGCACATCGGGCTATGTCCACGCCAAGGAACAATTGTTTCGCACGCTCGACGACGTGAACCCTGATTCACGCCTTGCGGAGCTTGAAGCCTCGATCATGGGCGAAGTGAACAAGCTTGGCATCGGGACGATGGGGTTCGGCGGACGCACTTCACTGATAGGCTGCAAGATCGGCGCGCAGAATCGTCTTCCGGCGAGCTTTTTCGTGTCGGTCGCATACGACTGCTGGGCGTTCCGGCGGCTGGGTGTTGTGCTGGATGGCCGCACCGGCGAGATCACGCAGTGGCTCTATCGCGATCCGTCGACTCCGGTGGCGGCAATGGCCGACCAGGCGGGGTTCCAGCGGACCGGCCGGGAAGTCACGCTGCGGACGCCACTGACGGAGGAACAGGTCCGCGCACTGAAGGTCGGCGACATCGTCCTGGTCACTGGACAGATGAACACCGGCCGGGACGCCGTTCACGCGCACCTGATGAAACACGACCCACCCGTCGACTTGCACGGTTCAGTGCTCTACCACTGCGGTCCGGTGGTGGCCAAACAGGGAGACGGGTGGAAAGTGACTGCCGCGGGGCCGACAACCAGCATCCGCGAAGAGCCCTACCAGGCCGACATCATTCGATCGCTACGGCGTGCGCGCGGTCATCGGCAAAGGCGGGATGGGGGGCAAGACGCTGGCAGCGCTCAAGGAAGCTGGTGCGGTGTACCTCAACGCGATTGGGGGCGCCGCACAGTTCTATGCCCGCGCGATCGATCGCGTCGAGGGCGTCTCCCTGATGGAGTTCGGCACACCCGAAGCGATGTGGCACCTGGCCGTGACCGACTTCCCAGCGATTGTGACGATGGATGCCCACGGCAACAGCCTGCACAAAGACGTTGAGCAGGAGTCGGCGAAAGAACTTGCCGCGCTGGCCTAACTGCCGGTGGAGCAACAGGTTACGTATAAACACACGGGCTTGCCCGTGCCGGGACCGGGCGCATATAATCGACAGAGGGATTTCCCCTGGAGAATCGAGATCATGATCAACGTGTCCCAGACGGCAGCCTCGAAGATCAACGAGCTGCTTACTGAAGAGGGCAAGACCGGCAGCGGCCTGCGCGTGTTCGTGCAGGGCGGCGGCTGCTCGGGCTTCCAGTACGGCTTGATGATCGAGGAAGGCGGCGGCGTCGCCGATCAGGTGTTCGAATCGAACGGCGTCAAGCTGTTCGTCGATCCGGTCAGCATCAGCTACCTCAAGGGCGCTGAAGTGGACTTCGTCGACACGGTCACCGGCGGCGGATTCACCATCAAGAACCCGAACGCGGTTTCCACGTGCGGGTGCGGGTCGTCGTTCAGCGTCTGAGCCTCCGTGGCCACGACCCTCGAGGACCTCTCCCGGCTCAAGCCTACGGGCGGGAAACGGTCCAGCAAGCGGGAACAGATCGTCAACGTGTTCCTGCGGCAGGAAGGGCATCTCAGCGCCGACGACCTCGTCGACCTCATCCGGCGTGAAGATCAGCGCATCAGCCGCGCCACCGTCTACCGCACGTTGCAGTGGATGGTGGACGCCGGCATTGCCCGCAAGGTGGACTTCGGCGAAGGCCGTTTCCGCTTCGAGCATTCCTACCGGCAGCCGCGTCATTTCCACCTGATTTGCAAGACCTGCCATCGGTCGTTCGAGTTTCTCAGCTCCGACATCGAGGCGCTGGTCGAAGAAGTGGCAACGGCACGCAGCTTCGCCGCCTCCCAGAGCGTCGTCCAGATTTACGGGACGTGTGAAGAGTGCAGGACCGGCCGCAACTCGAACGTCGACGTCGGGCATACCGATCTGTTGTTCGCGCGTGACGCACTGCGGATCGCGATCGCCACTGAGCGGAGCGGCCTCGAGTTCTACAGCCGCGCGGCGCGTCTCACGAAGGACGCCCGCGGCCGCAAGGTGTTCGAAGACCTCGCGCGCGAAGAGAAAGAGCACCTCGGCAAGCTCGAAGCGCGCTACAAGGAACTGCTCCAGCGGGATCCCAAGCTGGAATCGCGGCCGACGTTCCTGTTTTTCAAGGGAGCGGCCCACGGACTGTTCGCGGAAGGCGCCGAGCGCCTGCTTCGCGGCGTCAACGATCAGCAGGCGCTGATGATTGGCATCCGGTGCGAGCGCGGGTCTCATCGCTTCTTCAAAAAGTACGGCGAGCGGTTCGAGGACTCGGAGGGGAAGCAGATCTTCCTGGAATTTGCCGACGAAGAACGCGAGCATCTCGACTTGCTCGTTCGAGAGTACCGCGCGCTCCTCAAGCGCCAGGGCCGAACGCGCCGTCCCGTCCGGCACGCGTCCAGCGCAGCGCGCGCCGCCCGGTGAGGCCGCCCGTCCCGGGCGGCATTGACCTCCACCTTCATACGACCGCGTCCGACGGGCGCTGTTCCCCGCGAGAGCTCGTCGAACGCGCCGCCCAAGCCGGGCTGTCGGTGATGGCTGTCACCGACCACGACACGACGGCGGCGCTGGCGGAGGTCGACCGTGAAGCGCGCCGGTACGACATCCAGACCGTGGCAGGCATCGAAATCACGGCGGTCGAGGCGGGCCGCGACCTTCATGTCCTTGGGTACCTGTTCGAGCCCGGGCATGACGGGCTGGCTGCAATGCTGGCCCAGCAGCGTGCGATCAGGATCGCGCGCATCGAGGCGATCGCCGCGCGTCTTGCCGCCAGCGGCGTCCCGATCGACGTCGAGCCGATGCTGGAGCAGGCTCGCCATGAAAGCGGGCGATCGCTCGGCCGGCCGCAGGTGGCACGGGCGATGATCGACGCCGGACATGTATCGGGCACGCAGGAAGCGTTCGATCACTGGCTCGTGGCCGGACGCCCCGGCTTCGTGCCGCGTGAAGGTCCGACGACCGAAGAGGTCATCGACATCATTCACCAGGCGGGCGGCATCGCATCGATCGCTCACCCCGGACAGCGTGGCCTCGGCCTGCGGATTCCGGCGCTCGCCGCCGCGGGCCTCGACGCGGTTGAGGCGTTTCATCCGGATCACGACGCCGCCCTGGTTCAGGAGTACACCGAGATCGCGCGCCGCCTGAATCTGTTCCTGACAGGCGGCTCGGACTTCCACGGCGATCCCGAACACGGACTCGAACCCGGCTCCGTCACGCTGCCCGCCGCCGAGTGGGAACGCCTCAACGCCCATCGTCAGTGGTCGTCCTGAGATGGCCGCCTCCGAGGTGGTCGTCGCCCTGCGCGACGTCGTCAAGGATTACCGGAGCCTGCGGCCGCTGCGCGTCGAACGTTTCGAGCTGCGGCAGGATGAGTCGGTTGCCCTCCTCGGTTTCGACCAGACGGCGGCCGAGATCCTCGTGAACCTGATTACCGGTGCGACGCTGCCCGACTCGGGGGACGTAGATGTCTTCGGCGTCTCAACCCGCAACATCGGCGACCCGGATGCGTGGCTGGTCGAGATGGACCGGTTCGGCATTCTCAGTCCGCGCGTCGTGCTGCTCGACGCCTTCACGGTGGAACAGAATCTTGCGCTGCCGTTTACGTTGGAAGTCGAACAGCTTTCGGAACCCGTGCGCGCGAAGGTGCGTGAGCTCGCACAGGAGGTCGGTCTGGACTCAAATTTGTTACCAGCGTCTGCCGCAGTACTCGACCCAGAGGGGCAGCTGCGCCTCAGGCTCGCGAAGGCGCTGGCGCTCGGGCCGCGGGTGCTGCTCGCGGAGCATCCGAACGCCGCGCTCCCGCTCGAGGCCGTTTCGCGGTTCGGAGCAGACCTCAAGCGGATTGCGGCTGCCCGCCAGCTCGCTTTGCTCGTGATGACGGCGGACTCGTCCTTTGCACGCGCCGTGTCGAGTCGGACGTTGACGCTGAAACCGGCTACCGGCGAGCTGTCCCGGACGCCCGTCTGGCGGAAGTGGTTCTAGCTAAGCTGTAGCGTTCCCATCCGTGGAACGGAACTTGGATTCGCCCCTACAGGGCGATCAGGGGATCGCCTGCGGAGGGATAGACGTGGCGAACGGCACGATTAAGCGACTGGTGCGTGACCGCGGATTCGGGTTTATTCGAGACGAGGGCGGACAGGAATGGTTCTTCCATCGCAGCTCGGTGAATTCCGGCAGCTTCGAAGAGCTCAACGAAGGGCAGCGGGTCAGCTTCGATGAGGAACCGTCGGCAAAAGGACCGCGGGCGGGTAACATTCGGTCCGAAGGCAACTCGACGGCGGCGTAGCTGGGCGGGAGGGAACGCGTGAAACCCCGGCCCCGCTCTTCTGCGTGAAAGCGGCGGCCGGGTCGGAAGGGGAGTCTAACTCTCGATCAGTCGAACGTCGCCGGCTCGAGGTCCCTTGGTGGATTCCTCGGAAGAGAATTCCACGCGCTGGCCTTCGCGCAACAGCTCGAAGACGGCGCCGCGGACGGCGCTGCGATGGAAGAAATGCTCGATGCCACCTTCATCGCGTATGAATCCGAAACCTTTGTCGATGAGGAGGCGTGCGATAGTCCCGGTCGGCATAGCCGTGTCCTCCGATGCGCGAAGCCTGAGACGACATCCCAGGCGCTCCATGACCGCGGGTGAGCGAACTATGAAGCCACGGTAAAAACGTAGCGGTCACACGCGCGCGCCGGCGCCCGAAAGCTGGGCCAGTGTAGGGAGTACCGCCGGTGAAGTCAAGGCACGCCAGAACTCCTTTCACTCCAATTGATTGCACGTATCGAGCACTCTCGGTACGATGACGCGATGCTGGCCGCGATCATTCTCGCCGCGGGCGATTCGACGCGTATGGGCCGACCCAAGGCGCTGCTGCCCGACCCCGAAGGACGGCCGTTCGTCGCGCGTCTCGTTCGAACGTTCAGCGCCGCCGGCATTCAACAGGTGATCGTCGTGACCGGGAGCCTGCACGCGCAGATCGCCAGCGCCCTGGCCGCAGACGACCTGCCGGTCGTGCCACAACTGGTCAACAACCCACAGCCCGCGCTCGGCCAGATCTCATCGCTGTGGTTGGGGCTCGATGCCGCGATCCAGACTCGCGTGCCAGGCGTGCTCATGACGCTCGTCGACATTCCGCTGGTGCAGGTGTCGACCGTGCGGCAGGTGATCGATGCGTGGGCGCAACACCGCGCGCCGATCGTCCGGCCCGCCGTCGGCAAGCGACACGGACACCCTGTGCTGTTCGATCAGTCGGTGTTCGACGCGCTGCGCCATGCGCCCATCACCGAGGGAGCGCGCGCCGTCGTCCATGCGAATGCGGATCGGATTGTCAATGTGCCGGTCGATGACGAGGGGTGCCTGCTGGACGTCGACACGCCTGCCGACTACGATGCTTTGATTCGCAAGCCATAGCGGCCAATCCACGGCCCGCTCCCCGTTCCAAGGTCTTCCCACGGTATTTCGTCACCAATCTCCGACAGCCCACAGCACGCGCGCCTGGCGCGCTGGTACGAGTGGTGCCTCGTTCCGCCTCGAGCAGCAGGGATTCGTGCGAGGGACGAAGGAGATCGTATGAAAGACACGAGGATGTGCTTGCTGGCGTTCCTCGCGGCGATGTCGCTGCCAGCGTTCGCGGTGCCGGGCGATGCAGTGCAAGAGGCTCCAACCGTGAAGGTGCCCCAGCCCGGCGTGCCGGAGATGCTCACGCTGGAGGGTACGTGGACGCGCGTGGCGTACAACAACGAGGGCTACGCGATCATCGGCTACCGCCTCGCCAATCTCTCGATCGGCGAGGAGTGGATGCTTCTCGAATTCGGCACCACCGTTCGCGACCGCGTTCCGAACTACACGCTGACCCGCGACGCGCTGTCGCTCGAGACGCCTGACGGAACCACGATTCCGCTGGCCACGGTTACCGAGTACCGGAAGGCCAATCTTGCGGCGCTGCGGAACAGGGAGAAAATCCAGCGTGACTCGATCAACTACTTTCCGCCGGGCGCCAGCCAGGCCTGCCGCATCGGGTTCTTCTCGGATCTCGAGGATCGCGCGCTGCCCTACGACGAAGTCGAGCTGAGCTCACGGCGCGGCTGTGTCGGCCGGCTCTTCTTCCAAGTGCCGGGAGGCATCAAGCACGGCCAGTACTGGCTCAACGTGAAATTCCAGAACAGCCTCATACGTGTCCCATTCAGAATCCTCACCGAGGAAGAAGAGCGGCTGTTGTCGAGGAATTTCAAGGACATCCGCCGGCAGGTCGAGGACGCCTTCAAGCCGAAACACTGACGCGCGCCCGCTGAATCGGGCCGGCTGAAAGCAAGCCCGCGCGGGTATACACTCGGCGGAATGAAGAAGCTACATCTGCTCGCTGCGGTGTGCTCGCTGGCGGTCGCGTCGGCTGCGCCGGTGTCGGCGCAGCTCGCCCCACCGAACGACCTTGGTGTGGCGCTCGGTCACATCCACCTCGCGGTGAAGGACGTCGAGGCGCACAAGGGGTTCTGGACGACGATGCTCGGGGGAAAGCTCGTCACCAATGGGCCACTCACGCTGATCGAGTTTCCAGGCATCTTCGTCATGCTGCGGCAAGCTGACGCCGCGGCTCCCGCGGCGGGGTCGGTAGTCGATCATTTCGGACTGGTATACCGGGATCTGGCCGCGGCACGCGCGCGCTGGACGGCAGCCGGTGTGAAGTTCGACGTCGGAGACATGAACCCGAACATGGGGTACGTGCACTCGGCCGATGGCGCCTATCGGATCGAAGTGTTCGGAGATCCCTCGCTGCCCGGGCCGGTCGGGATGGATCACATTCACCTGTATCCGGCGTCCGCCGATATTCCGGCGATGCAGTCGTGGTACGCGAAGGTGTTCGGCGGCTTCCCGGGGCAACGCAAGAGCGTCGCGCGCCCGGGCATCATCGAATGCGATTACTTCCATCGGTTCAACCTATCGTTTTCAGCGTCGCCGTCGATGCCCGGCGGATCACCGGCTCCTGCCCCGAGCCGCGGCCGCGCCGTCGATCACATCGGTTTCGACGTCACCAACCTCGAGGAGTTCGAAAAGCGGCTGGTCGGCCTGGGGCTCAAGTTCGACGCGCCGGTTCGCCAGGTCCCGAATGGCCGCACGAAGGTCGCGTTTTTCACGGACCCGTGGGGTACCTACATCGAAGTCACGGAGAAACTGGCACCCTGAGGGGCATGCTACGATCAGGGTTCGGCACCCCCAGAGTGGGCCTGTAGCGCAGTTGGGAGCGCGCCTGAATGGCATTCAGGAGGTCACCGGTTCGATCCCGGTCAGGTCCACCATCTCCAAGTCGTTGATTTTAAACGACTGAAATCGCCCACCCACTCCGTAGATCGAACCGCTGTGACTTTATTGTGTGGCGGCTTAGGTACGTCCGTTGTGCAGCGGTCTCCTGAACCGTTGTGTTCTCCGCATAAGGGAGGACGGGCCGAAGTTCGGTCCCATCGACGTCACACCCGTGAAGCCTGACCGATCACGTAATGGCTGGGCGTGGCTTCGTCCAATGGCACCAGTCTGCAAGGAGGAGCGAGGACTGATCACTTCCGGGCTTCGATTTCGCGTCCGGGATCCGCACTCGCATATTTGAGAAGGTGATCCTGAAACCGGTCCAGGACTCGTTGCGGCAACCACCGCGTGACGACGTTGTTGACGCGGTGACCGAACGGGCTTCGTGAAATCAAGCCTCGTGCGGTGCGTCTCGCGAGTGCCTGGATACGCGCGACATGCGGTTCCCTCTCCGCGGAATAGCGCTCAAAGGCCATCACAGTATTCATCGAGACGCGTTCTCCAATCACCGCGTCGGTGGCCAGTTCGCGTGACATCACCATTGCGTCCTCGAATGCCTGGTTGGCACCCTGGCCAAGCATCGGGAACATCGCGTGCGCCGCGTCGCCGGTGAGGGCGACCCGACCCGCGTGGAATCGAGCCAGTGGATCGATGTCGCCGATGCGCCAGACCAGAGGGTTGCCAGGATCCCAGAATCCCGTGTCAATGGCATGATGCACGCGCGCATCCTTGATGTCGCGCACCAGCGAGCGAGCGAGTCGCTTGGCGTCTTCTGGAGTCGAGATGCCGCTGGTTTGACTCGAATCATCCGTGCAGATGATCACACCGAACTGCCCGCCACCTGCACCAGAAAGAACGACGGCGGTGCGGGGCGCATTGATCTGGACGAACTCGCGCTCTCGGATCTGCCGAGCGAAAAGGCGCTCAGCTTCGCCCTGGCCAGTCAGGTCGACCCTGGTGGCAAACATCAGAGCGTCGAGCTGTGGCGCGTAGCCACGATGCGTAGGAAACAATTGGCGACGGATATTCGAATGGGCGCCGTCGGCGGCGATGACGAAGTCGAATTCTCGAACCTCACCGCCGACGAAAGAGACTGTGACCTTCCCACGACGCGGATCGTCCAATACCGATTCGATCCCTCGGCCGCACTCGGGTGGAGCGCCCTCGAGCGCCTGCAGCAGGGTCCGATGCAGGTCACCTCGATAGAACGACGTGGACGAGTACTGGCCGGCCGCCTTGAACACGATTCGTCGGACGACTGTGTTACTCAGGCCGTCGATGATGGGGGCTGAGTCGACGGCCGCACCATCGGCCGACTTGTCCAGCGCATCCAGCATACCGATCTGGGCGAGCGCATATTTGCCGTTCGCGTGGACATTGAGCTGGTACCCTGTGGACCGCGGTGCCGCCGATTGTTCGAAGATGTCGATGGATATCCCGATTCGACGAAGGGCATGTGCCATCGAGATTCCTGCGATCCCGGCGCCAATCACCGCACCTCGCATGGCTTGGGTCATGTCGTAGGGCCTGGATTATGTCCCGCGCATCGTCTCAAAGGCTCGCCGAAAGAAGCCCACCTGAGGACTTTGCGCGTTCGATCGGACCGTGATACGGTCGCCGAAATCGAGCATACGGTAGTCAGGCGAGAACACCGCCTCGAGACCGCGACAGGTTGCATCGGGAGACGACGGACAACCGCCGCATAAGCCGCCGCTGCTGCTTATTCGCTACGGGACGACGGCCGTGCAGATGCGATTGGCGGAGCGCGACGGGAGGTTGCTTCCTTTCGGCAGATAACGGGCGCCGAGATCTCCGTAGCTGAAGTCGGCGGCGACCTGAAGTCCTCGCTGGTTCACAAATGCCGAGGCGTCTTCACCTGGTATACCAAACAGGAAGGGCTCCCCAACCGCAGCCACCCGGCCTTGCAGTTTTCGAAGAGACGGCAACGCGTTCTCGAGGAAGTAGTCAAACACGATTCGGCTGTCGGGCGCGGCGTTCCTGGCCACGAACCGCAGCGTCGCATCGACCGCCGCCTCGGGGATGTACATCGTGACGCCTTCCCAGATAAAGAGGGTCTTGATCTTTCGATCATAACCGGCCGCATTGAGCACCATTGCGAGGTCTTGTTTCGCAAAATCGATCGGCACGTATGTGACGTGACCAGGCAACGACCCGAGTATCTGGCGAACCCGGTTCTTCTTGTATTCCTGCGTCGCAGGAAGATCGAGTTCGAACACGCGTGCGTTACGCAGCGCGCCGCCGAACCGATAGGCACGAGAATCCAACCCGGCGCCCATGTTCACGACCTGATGGATACCCGTTCTGAGGCTTTCCTCCAGCACCGCATCAATGTGCCGAGTGCGCACATGGACGGCCCGTGCAAGCGCGCCTCGGTTCCCAAGGCTGATCCAAGCGCGTTCGGTGTCCATCGCCAAGGCTGCGAGGACCGCGTGGGACCCGGTCTCCTCGAGGATCGCGCGCTCCTCAGGGCCGAGCAAACGCTCGGCTAGTTGATCTCCGTTCCGAATCGAGGCGTCGGGATGCTTTGCACCGATCGCACGGTAAGCAGTCATTTCGAGCGCGGTTGCGGACGGTCTGCCCGTCTGAGCCGTGCAGATCACTGCAGCCGCTATTCCGCAGATCGCGGTCGTCACAATCGCCGTCCGGCCATGGATTCTTTTATCGAGGGCCATATGTCGCCGCCTCCGGGGGAGAGAGTGGCCCTTCACCCGATCGTCCAAACACAGATCGTGCAGAAGCAGCGCCGCCGCAATGGCCGAACAGACCGTGCGCATTTTCATAGGACTCCTCTTATCTCCGGACGAACTCCGACGTTGTGCGAGAGCGACCGGCGTGGCGCAGAGCAGCGTCTACGCGAGATACTGCGCGGCTGCAGGACTAGTAATGATCGGACGAAGGTCTGGCTCCAGCCCGTCGAAGAAATCCTAAAACGGCCATCGACGCACCGGACCGCGCGCACCTCCGAGGAGAAACATTTCGCGCTCCAGCACCGGCCGAAACGCTTGCAGCATCTGTGCTGCGACGGCCGGTGGATTCTTCAGCAGGCATGAGCCCACCTTTACTCACGGACGAGAATCACCACGCAGTTCACGCACGCAATTAGTTGAAAGCTGCTGACATCCGACACCCGGTCACTTGCAGCGGACGATCACTCGAGTCACCTCGCGAAAACGCCGCCTGCCATCGGTGACCTGTGCCTCGCCGGCGACTACGAGATACGGCATGCCGTCGGTGCCGACGACCGTGGCCGCGGCCACAGACGGACCAAAATCGGGCGCGATCGTGTCTCGACCCAAGGTGATGGTTCCGCGCACCTGCGGCAGACTGGAGAGGTCAAGCGTGTGAAACCCATTGGCGAATTGGCCGTAGTCGAAGAACAAAGGGTATTCGATCACCGGACCCGGGGCCTGGTCGGTCGGGGAGTGCCCAATCAGGACCTGTGCCGAGTCCCAGAGCGGCGCGACGCCAGGCGCGCTGACTTGTGCGCCAAGCTCCAGAGTACCTATCCCGCCGGTCGCTCCCAGAATGCCTATGCCGATCGTCCTGAGAAAGGCGCGCCTTTCGCTGGCGCGATCGGGCGACCCTAAATCTGCGGCGTGCTGCCGATCCCTCGTGGTCGTTTCCATGGCAATGACCTCCTTGCCTGGATTAGCGGGAACGGCACAAGGGACGTATCACGTCCGCGCCCTGGACGAATGTTCAGAGCCGCGCCGCAAGCCAGGCACGCGCAGCCTTCCAGTCTCGCTTGACGGTGATGACCGATATCTGCAGCACTTCGGCGATGTCCTCTTCACGCAGTCCGCCGAAGAACCGCAGCTCGACGACTTGTGCCGCGCGAGGGTCGGCCTGTTCGAGCTCCGATAAGAGCGTATTAAGATCGAGCAGCGGCTTCGCTCGGAAGCTCGGCGCTCCACGCCGAGGTCATCCGAGAGGGGCACGCGACGTTGCTCACCGCCTCGCTTGTCCGCAACTCGGGCGCGCGCAGTAGTCGATGAGGATCCGGCGCATCGTCTGAGCCGCGACCGCAAAGAAGTGGGCCCGGTCCGCGTACGCGATCGATTGCCCGCCGAGAATGCGAACGATACAGTTCGTTCACGATGGCGTTGGGTTCGAGCGTGTGGTCGCGACGCTCGCGCTGCAGGAGACGCGCGGCGATCTGGCGCAATCTGCGGATGGACGACGGCGAACAGGCGGTCGCGGGCCTGCTGCGTCACCCTGCACGCCACTTGGCGAGCCAGACGGTGATTTCTGCCCGGTCGGAGGAATCTCTGACACGGCATGCCCGCCAGGGATGATACTTAAACGTATCGCCCGAGGCGCTAAGTTAAGGCTGAGCCAGCAATGAACGAGCCTCGAGTGTTCGGCAGCGAGCACGAGATGAGTTCCGGCGTCTGCGGGACATCTTCGAGTCGGCCCTCGAGCAACCGCCGGCCGAGCGCTCGCGCTACGTCGAACGCGCGTGTGCCGGGCAGATGCCGACCTTGATCGGCGAGGTGGAGCGGATGCTCCGTGCGGACGGCGAGCACCACCGCTTTCTCGATGGAAGTGCGTCTCTGCGGCGCGTTCACTGGCAAGGGGCCGCACGACATTCCACTCGACTCGTTGTCCGCTCGAATGACGACCGCCTGCCACATCGGCGGGTTGCAAAAAAAGAGGCGCAGCCGCACCTGCCCGTCGGCAGCAGCGTGAACGGACGCTACCGAGTGGAAGGGATCATCGGCGAAGGCGGCATGGGAGTCGTCTACCGCGTCCGCGACGACTTACATCCGGATCGAGCCGCTCGCGCTGAAGACCATAAGAAATCAAGATATTTCGGCTGCGCCAGCTCGCACTCTTCAAGGCCGAATTTCGCACCATGGCGCAGCTCAAGCATCCTCACATCGCTGCTGTGTATGACTTCGAAGCCTATTCAAGGCACCGACGAACTACTGCTACACCCTCGATTACGTCGACGGGAGCAATATCTTCGATGCCACTCACACTCACGAGTGGAAGCCGATCCTCGATCTACTCGTTGGGGTCGCGCAAGCGCTGGCGTATATTCACAGCCGACGCATCGTTCACCTCGATCTCGAAGCCCGCCAACGTGCTCGTCGACGCACGCGAACATTCGTTAAGGTGCTCGACTTCGGCGTCGCCGCCGCGTGGGCACGGCTTGATCAGGCGATGATGCTCGGAACGCCTGCTTACATGGCGCCCGAGATGTTCGAAGGAAGAGTCATCGACCATCGCGCCGACTTATATGCGATAGGCATCATGGCCTATCAGCTGTTGTGCCGCCGTGTGCCATTTTCCGCCAGCAACCTCACCGAGTTGTGCGAACAGCATCGATCCGAGCCGATCATATTCAGCGATACCGACCGCGAGCAGCCTGCCCGACTGGCTTCGACACGCCATCAGAAAGCTATGTGCAAAGCATGCCGGCCGATCGCTATCGGCAGCGCCGCGACATTCATCGAGTCCGTCAATCGCCAGGGCGGTCTCGCGTACGAAGTCGAGACCGAGCAGACACGCGGCAAAGCTACTTGTTGTCGAGCCGTTTCGTCGGACGCGAGCACGAGTTCAGTCGACTCTCGGAATTCATGCGCCCGCCGGATCGGGGCGCGAGGATGTGCTCTGCGCGCCCCAGCCATGTGCGTCGTCGGGCCGAGCGGCATCGGCAAGTCGCGCCTCATGAACCAGGTTCGCCAGCAGCTGCAGCTGCAGGGAACATCGTTTATCGAGTCGAGCTGCCTGGAGAACGCGTTCGACGAATACGGTCCAGTCGCCGATCTCATAAACCATGCAGCACGACTGGTGACGGCGGCAGGCGGCGCCAGTAATCATCGAACGATACGGGCCCGAGCTTATGAAAGTGGCGCCGGAACTGCGCGGCCACGCATTCATTCATCGCGTCACCACTGATGCCGGACTCCGCGCACGAGCGAACACGCATTGCATGCGGAAGTCGCCGACTTCTTTCTCGCCGTAAGCGAACTGGTACCGTTTGTCGCCTACGTGAACGATCTGCAATGGGCTCGAGCAGGCACGGCCGACCTGCTCGGCACACTGTTCAGCTCAATCGACTTCGCGAGAAGCGGCTCGGCCGTCGCGTTCGGATATGTTTCCTTGGCAGTTATCGTAGCGACGAGATCCAGGCGCGCCCATGCTGCCCGGCTCGTCGGCCGGCAGCTCGCCGATGTCATTGAGCTGAAACCGTTGTCACGAGAAGAGGTGGGCGACGTGATTGGCTCGATGCTCGGCATCGAGGAACTGCCCGCTGCGTTCGTCGAGCGTGTCAGCCGGGAGGCGGCAGGCAATCCGTTCTTCGTTCAGGAGATCATGCGGGTCCTGATCAACACCGGGTCTGTCTACGCACACGGGGGAGAATGGGCAGCACGCAAAGAGATCCCGGCCATCGACATCCCGACCTAGCCTCGCCTGTACTCCTCGAGCGCCGCGTGGCGTTGCTGTCGGCGCAAGAACGCGAACTGCTTACCGTTGTTCGCCGTTTACGGCCGTCCGCTTCCATTCGACCTCGCGCAGCACCTCACCGGCCTTCGCGACAGCGACCTCGCCGGGCTGCTGCTCGATCTCGAACGTAAACAAATCCTGGTGTTCGTCGATGAAAGCAGCATGACTTTCGCTCTGGTGCACGATCGGCTGCGCGAGACCTACTACGAGAGCCTGCCGCGAGAGGTCAGAACTGCCAGTGGCACGGGCGAATCGCCGACAGTGCATCGAGCGAACGTTCGCTGGCCGATCTCGAACCTCACTACTACGACCTGTCACGTCATTGCGCCGATGGCGAATCGTTCGGACACAGCGTTGCAGCTACTCGCATGCTCGGCGCCAGACGCGCGAAAGCGAGCCTTGGCCCACGGCGACAGCGATTGAGATGCTCGAGCGAGCGCTTTCATTGACGCAGCACGTCGATCAACGGCACCAAATCGAGACCGACTTGGCCGACGAGCAAAGTCTTGTCGGCGGGTACGACCTCGCACTGGAGCTGTATGAAGCGCTTCTGGCGCGCAGCGACGATGCCCGATGCACAGGAGGCGCGGTGGTGGCGCGGCATCTCGACGATTCATTTTTACAAGGGCAATATGGCAGCCGGCACTCGATGCGATCTGGCAGAGCGTCAGCTTACTCGGTGGCTCGGCGCCGGCACAACCGCGGCAAGGCCGGCGTGATCATCGGCATGCTCGGCGCGCTCTCTGCTCTGGCGAGTGGCCAAATTGCGCGGGTTTCCACGCCCGAAGGACTCAACTCCTGAGAGCGCGAAGCAGCCTCGAACTGGCGTCGACTTACCAGCGCATGAGCACTCTTTATTACTTCGTGTTTCCTCCGGGAATGATGCTGGTCAACTTGCGGGCATGGCTGGTCGCGCGCCCGTGGGGCCCCTCGGATCAACTAGCGCAGGCATACGCGGTGCTGGCGTTCATCTTTGGCGGAGTGCTCGGTAAGCACGGGATCGCGCGCCGGCTGTCAGAGACTGCACTACGACACGGTTCAGCAAGTGCCTTCGACGTGGCAAGACGGCTTCGTCCGCGCGCGAATCGGCACGCTGGCGATTTTTCGTGGTGATTACTCGGAAGCTATTAGCCAGCTCGCAGAGGCAAAACGCAGCCTGCAGTTGCACGGCGACTATGCCGAGCTGGGTTTTGCCTGGGTGAACTTGTCGCAGGCGTATTACTTTCAAGGTCGATTCAAGGAAGGGTACGCCCTCGCACTCGAAGGCTATGAATTGTTCGAGCGCATCGGCTCAGACATGGTTGCGAGGCAATTTCTGAGTATGGTCGCCGTCATGGGTGCGCTCATCGGTATCAAGAGTGAAATCGAGAAAGGTCCGAGACGGGATCGCGCGCTCGCAGTTGTGTCAGAGACTACACCTGCCAGTGCATCGGGATGGTCAAGCTCGGCGCGGTTCACGCTGCGCTCGGCGAATACGAGAACGCTTTGGCCGCCCTGGAGCAGGCAAAGACAGTGCGATCCGAGCACGGGGTAAAGTTCCACTACGCCGACATGCTCGACATTCTCGACCTCGATATCCGGCTCAGGATGTCGGCGTCAACGCGAGCCACGCTCGGGCTGCGCGGCTGAAGAAGAATCGCCGTATAGCGCGCCTCCGGCCTGCGTATGCACCCTGGGTCGTCACTCAACGAAGCCAATTATGCGCTATTGTGCGCGCGCCGCAGAGAGGCGCTCGCCCACTACGATCGAGCCCGCAAGGCTTGCGACACAGCAGGGAGCCAGGCATCTCTTCGCCAGCGTGCACATGGATATGGCGCGCGCCGACCCGACCGAATGCACGTACACATCTGCAGCAGGCACTCGCTCTTCATCGAGAGTGCGGCGCCGTTCACGACGAACATCGGGTTGAAGAGGCACTCGACTCCTTGCCATAGAACACCTGTGTTATGCCGCTCTTTGGAAGTCGTCGATTTGGCGCATCCAGCTGGTCAGTGGGTTCCATCTGGGGAAAATCTGGGCCACCAACCCCCCCATAAGGCGCTCGCGGTGCCGTCAAGCGGTCCCGAGAGTTTCGAGTTGTCCTCACCAATGTGGGAGGGTGTGAACCAGAAAGTGCGCCAATCTTCTACACGGGAAATCGTGGTCAACGCAGCGGGGCTTCGACGGGTGCTCACGGACTACGTCGCGTACCACATGCGGTCGCGCACACATCTCGTCCTTGGCAAGGACACACCAATCCTCGCTCGGTCACACCGCCGTCAACAGGTCGCCTCGTCGCCATTCCAGAAGTCGGCGGGTTGCACCACCGCTACGACCGCATCGCCGCGTAGCCGGCGCCCGGCGTGATGCCAGGTACAGCCCACCGTACCACCCCGCCCGTGCAACCCTTCTGTGTTGCGGTGGATTAATGCCGATGTCCGCGATCTCGACAGCATCGCCGGGAGTACAGCGAGTACTGACACGCGGGTTACAGGCTTCGAAAAATGGAGTGCACTGTCCTCATTTCGATTTCGACAGGCACAGGTCACCGTCGACGATCGCGGCAGGCGATCACTAATGCTTTCGCGCGGGCACGATCCTCACCGTGTCCCGGGGAAGGTCTCTGGTCCGCGGGTGAATGTAGAACACGTTCGACTTCATTTGTTGAAGTCCCGACACGTGCTCGCCGATCCAGATACGGTTCTTCTGCTGCGCGTGTTTGAGCGTGAAATCCACCCACAGCCGGCGATATTCATCGGCGGGGATCGTCGACGGATTGCGACCGGCTTTCCTCAGACTTCTGTTCAGAAAGATATGGGTGCCATCGAAGTCGCTCGCAATTCCTACGGGGCTCGGGACGCGACCGCCCAGCACGCGCTCGGCGACGAGGCGCGAACCTTTCTTCAGCTGGCTCCACGGTTTCTTCTGCAGTTCCAGGTGCTTCTGATACTGGCCCCTTGGATAGTCCCCACCTTTGGACGAGAAGGTGCCACCGAGTTCCACCCACCGCAGAGCCGGCTTGCCTGGGTTTTGACGGCTTGTCTCCATCGCGCGGCTGATGGCGTCAGGGCTTCGCAAATACGGCTGAAGCGTCGTCGAATAGCGGCGTATGAAATCCGCGAACGTTTTGTCGGGCAGGTCCTTGCGGAATATGCCGAACCTGTTGACCAGCGCCCAGACCACTGCGACGTTCTCCGGATTGTCCTCGCCTCCCGCCTCGCCCTCGACGAGGCGTGCCGTCCAAAGCACGTCCTGCGGGGTGAACTCGTAATCCAGGCGAAGCCGCTCCGGCGCTCGAATCGTCAGGGTTCCGAACGGCCCGACCGGGGCGCTCGTTGCTTGATCATCTGTAGCGGCAGCGACGGAAGAACCTGTTGAGGCCGCGGACGGAGTCTGGGCCGAGAGCCGATCCACCGCTGGCTTGACGATGCGATCCCGAATCTCGCGCCACTCCTGCGCAAGTTGCGTTTCGTCGGGGCGAATGCGGGCCCCTCCACGCTCGGGATGACGGAGGTAGAACAGCATGCTGGTGAGCTTCTGCACATTGCGCTCGCCGGCCAGCATGGCCAAAGCCACCTTCAGCGCCAGACCGCCGGTGCGGACCATGTTGGCGATTGCGCCAGGCAGAGCCGCAAGTCCGGAAGAGTCGTCCGCGCTGCCCGCTGGCGAGGCCGGGATGGCCGCCGCTGACCCGTCACGGACTTTCACGACAGCGATGAACCGGCAGCCGTCGCGCGCTTTTTCTGGAAGGAAGCCACCGGCGGCGGTGGCGATGGTCTTCTCAGCGACGGAATCCTTGACGTTCCCGCCGATGACAGTGATCTCGTTGGGTCGAACCTCGGTGACGATGTCGCAATGCGCGGCCCAATAGTTGGCGTTGTCGATGTTGTCGTAGGTGACGGCGCTGCACTGGCTGCTCTTAGGCGGCTTCCGCGCTTTGCACACGAGATCACCGACTTGTGGTGCGACTTCCGTGATCCGATAGGCCCAGAACGGATTGCCCAGGTCGTTGTTGATCCGGTTCCGTTTGGCGGCAGCAACGTAGACGTAGTGCGCCGCGCTCCTCTTGAAGGCGGCGCCCGCACCAACCAGCATCATGACCCACGAGATGAACGCCGCGCTCCACGGATTGCGGTTGCGAATCTTCTCGTCGGCTTTGGCCGAGCTCAACCCAACGTTCTGCCAGTACGAACGCAGTGCATCGCGCATCGCCGGGTCTGTCTCTTTGTTGCCGCCCTGGCCCCAGCGATTCCATTCGCGGATGGCGGCCGAGACAATGCGCTGCCGCAGGCCGGCCCACACGGGCGAGGTCGCCTCCAAATCGAGCGAATCGGTCTCCAGGGAAGGCTCTGCGTCGTCCTCATCTTCCGCATAGGCGAACTGTTCTTCTTCTAGTTCTAGTTCGTCAGGTTGCTCGAATGCGTAGGGCGATGCGTCGTCGTCGTCATCCAATATCTCTTCGGCGAGGAACGGAACCGTTTCATCGTTACTGACAGCGTTCAGTTCCAGCTCCAAGCCCGATGTCCTTGCCTCCTGCTCGAAGAGTGGTATGGGTTCACTCTCGTCGTCAAGCGATGACTGCTCGTCGACATCGTCGAAAGCAGCGTCCTCATCTTCGCCCGCGAGATCAATCGCGAACGGATCCTCATCGTCGACGGGCACACGCAACTCGGGTGACGGCACGTCGGCTTCTCGCGCCGTCGTCAGACTGCCGATCTCCTGAATCTCATTCGACAGCCGTCCCCAATCGAAATAGGAGTTGTCGCGGTGCGCCCCCGGATCCCAGCCGCCGCGAGCGTCCGCACGGCCCCCCTTCCCGGTCACGGGAGCAAAGTCCTCATGGCCGAGCAAGCCCTGGTTCGGAATCGCGCCAACCTTCATCTCGGGATATCGCCGTCGAAGGTCGACGACGAGCCGTGCGAGCGCGCGGTATTGCTCAGCGGTGTAGCTGAGATCGGGCAGGATCATGAGCTCGACGCCGAGCGTTCGACTATTGGGAGACCTGACACCCCTGGGGAGCAAATCGATTGGCGTCCTGGCACCGTGCCGGGACCAGACACGTGACCACCATTCGGGCGCGCGCCATCCCGACGCGAACAGGTCACGACCGCCCGGGTGCACCCAGCCCGCATGATGCGCGACGAACCGTTCGTCGCAGGTCGCGTAAATCGTGCCGTTGAAGTCGATCACGTAGTGTGGAAAGCCCTCGGCACCTTTGATGTAGTGGTTCAGCGCATACTGGACGGCTGGCGTGCGGTAGCCACTGGCTTTCGAGCGCTTCGCCGGACCTCGCGACGTCATGTGAACGACGATTGCGGCAATGGTACCGGGTTGACGATGTGGAGCCTTGCGCAACCCGCGGAGCGTGATGGCGAGCGGGCTGAGGACGGCGTCTGTCGGAACCCCCTTTCGAAGGTCTGGCGATGCACCACTGGTCCCTTTCGTGTGCATAGGGCCGATGTACGGCCCTGAGAGGAGACACGGGATGACCTGCCGATCGCGAATCTGCAGCCACTCCTGTTGCAGCGCGTCGTCCCCCTGGCCGATCTTCGTCCCCTTCTTGTCGGGATGCCGCAGATAGAAGATCTTGTTCGTCAGATCGTTTTCGCTGCGCAGGTTGCTCGCGATGTCTGCCAGAAGTACGCCTCGCTCGAGGGCGGCACGCCACGCCGGCTGGACACCGGCAACAGGAGACTCAAAGAGGACGCTCGGAGAGAACGGCGCGTACGCGTCGTGCTCGTCATCTGATGATTCGGCCTCGAGCAGAGGCTCCAGACGCGCGAGCGCCTCTTCGGTTGCGTGGCTGGCAAACCCGTCCAGTTCCTGTTCGTCGGCGACGTCCGCACGATCAGCTTCGGGCGACAGAGGCTCGACGTTCCAGTCGGATTCATTCTCACTGTCTTCAACACCTTCGACACCGGATGCATCCGAAGACAAGGCTTCCATCAGGAACGGGCTCCCCTCGTCCTCGGCGGCCCCGAATCTGCGTTCGTTCCAGGTAGTCATGTTTCCGCTCCTCGAGCGAGAAGGCAGCCTCACATAGCTCAGTGTCCAGCCATTGCGGGCAATGAGGTGACGGGCACTGATTTGATGTCGGTGTTCGTTGCTCGCGACCAGTGATTGATGATCTCGAGCATGTCGTCCGCAAGCGCGTTTCCTGGTGTGTACAGCGTCTGCACGGCGGTGGTGGTGGTGAGCTGGTCTTCTTCGATCATCGTCAGGACCAGCGGCAATCGCTTCGCCAGCTCGAAAAGACTGTCGGCGTTGGCATGAGTCGATACCTGCACTCTCTTCCCCAGAAGGTGCAGCCGCTCCTCGGGGGTCGACGCGGTCGCCTTGAGATCGACGACGATTGGCGTGTCGCTTTCCACGGCGAAGTCAAACCAGGATGCGATCGCTACGGAGACGAATTCTTCGCGTGCCAACGCGAACAACCCACCCTGGCGGCGATCTCGCATCATTTCCTTCAATCGTTCGATGTCGTAAAGGATGGCGGCATCGTCGGCCGTTTTTGGACCGCTCGTGTTCTTGGCGTTGATGTACCCCTTCCAGACTTCTCGCAAAAAGTGTTGGAAGACAGCGCCAAAGTTTCGGTTGGCAACCTCCGGCTTTTCGTAGGCGTACGGCCGACCATCCGCCGCACCGTGCGTCAGGTCGAACCCAAACATTCGATAAAAGGCGTTGCGCTGTGTCGCGTCCACGTCAGGTCGCACGTCGCTGGTAATCGACGCAATGAGCGAGGTCTCTGTGCGGCGGAAGAACAGGGCTTCAGTGGTGCGCAGAAACCGATGACTGAATGGTGAAAGCGCGCTCAATCGTTCACTGTGAAGCGCGTCATGGAGCAACCGCTGGAAGACCTCGACGATTCGCGTGTTGCGAATCAAGTACGCATACATCAGATGCTGCCACGGCCGCGGCGGCGCTACGAGATGACTACCACCCGTCGGATCGGGCACGCCCTCGATAATCCTTCTTAGGATCAGCTGGACGGCATTGATGACCTGCTCCCGGCTTGGATCGCGGTCGCCGGCTCGTGCTGTTTCTGCGCCGGAGACCTCAAACATGCCGCGCAGAGGCGGCAGCAGCGTGCCTGCTGGCGAATTCGATATGCCGACAATTCGCACGTGTCCGATCGCCGCGTCGGCGGTGTCAGGAATGACGTTGTTTCCTCTTGGCGGAAGGGTCTTGTTGGGGGAGTCGCGCCATGCTCCCCATAACGCTTCCATGTATCCGAGCAGCTGCAATGGATGCAGTTTGAACACGTCGTTTTCGTCGAGATCCTGGCCGGCGAGGGCCTGTGCAAGTAGAGTGAACATTGCCGTGTCTCCTTAGCGTGCGCCCACGCTCTGCCCGGCAGCTGGTGCCTGGACCTGGGTGGCGTTCGATGACTGTGTGCCGTTCGATGACGGCGAAAAGCTCCCCTGAAGCAGTGCGTAACTCCGCACCAGAACGGGATCGATAGCCGGGGCCGAGGGGGCGAGCGCGTCAACGCGCGCCGTGAGTTGCTCGAGTGCCGTTCGATGCGCATCGATGCTGGCCTTGACCTCGCCGATCGCGGCGACAATCGCCGCCACGGCTCTCGAGATGTCCGGATAAGGGATCGGGGCGACCGCCGGAGTCACGTCCCCTGGATTAGCGGGATCATTTGCACGTGTGAACGCCATCTCAATCCTCCTTCAACGAACGTGGCGTGCGTTTTACGCTGCACTGGCGAGCCGTCCGAGCGTGAACAGCCACCCTTCCTGTTCCTTGATGACCTCGCGCGCGTGTTCTGCCGAGGTGGCGGCCTTGTAGCTCGACAGGGCAAGCAGCCGCACGCATTCCGTCTGCACCCAATGTGAAGAGACATAGAGCGCTGGTCCGGCCTGACGTTCGAGCGCATCGAGGGCATCGGGACGGACCCGCACCGGGTCGACGAGTTCCGTGAGCGTCCGTCCGCCGAAAGCGCGCAGCGCAGTATGGAAAATGAGGTCCACCAGCTCGGGCAATGCGAGCCGAGACACCTCGAGCAACCGACGCTGCGTTGCGTCGAGCCTGTCAACCGGGTAGGTGTGAATCCATGCCCGCGCGAGGTCGTCCCACGGCCCTGCGCCGAAAAAACGGGAACAACATTCGCGGCCCAGTAAGACACGGAGATAGCTCACCGGATGCGGATCGAGCTCACGAAGTTGCGTCACCGATGCAAGACCACCCGACAGCACGTCATGGAGCGCCGCCACCGAGCCGTACCCCGTGTGTGCAAACGCGAACGCATCGGCAACGATCTCGGAGGCCCATTGCCTCCAGAGACGCCCGACGCCCACAGGATGTCGCGTTAGCCCACGCGAAATCAGTGCGGCGAGCTCAGCATGCCATCCGAGCATCGCCGACACCTGATGGCCTGCCTCGTGGATCAGCGCGGTGGGCCGATGGAGGTTGTGCCGCACGATTTTGACCGCGGCCACCGCGCTCAGCGAGCGTGGGTCCCACAGCCGCAGCCCGGCCTTGAGGATCGACGCGCCGAGCCCCTTATCCAGATAGGTCAGGACAGGTGGCGGCGTCATGCCCAGCGTGTCGAGGAGATGCCGCATACTGCGGCCCGCGAGCGCATCGCACGCGCGCAGATACGTGCCGATCGTCTCGTTGGTTCGTGTGTTCACCGCG
The DNA here is from genome assembly GCA_963750995.1 of uncultured Acidobacteriota bacterium. Lineage (GTDB taxonomy): Bacteria > Acidobacteriota > Vicinamibacteria > Vicinamibacterales > UBA2999 > CAVVST01. Next base: position 1,004,513 of record CAVVST010000004.1, read on the forward strand.
TCGCCGTAGAAATCGAGTACCGGCTTCGGCCGCGAGGTAGCGGCGGCGAAATGTGAGGAGCACACCCTGCAACCGCTGCAGATCGCCCAACGTTTCGGCTGCGGCCATCTCGGCTTCGAGCACCAAACCCTGCCGCGTCAGTCGCTCCACAGTGCGATGCAGCTCGCTGCGCAGCGCCACTCCGAGATCGCGCTCTAGGGCACCCCATCCGGCGGCCGACGCGAGCCGCGACAGGTCCTCCAACTCCGTCGCCGCGCGCGTCCAGTGCGCCACCTGTCGCGCGAACTGCCCACGAACTGCGACGAGGAGATCAGCCACGGGCATCTCCCGCTGCCAGCCGGACCTGCGCCGCCGGCACGTCTTTCGGAGGCCAGGCAGACAATCCGGGGACAACACCACCACCCTCAAACGCCTGCCGCAGACCCTGGAAGCCGGCCGGGTTGGCAAACGTGACTAGGCACGTCACGCCGTCGGCGGGCTTGGCGGTCATGTCGCTGAACTCGGCAGGCACGCTCCGGATGTGATCAGTGAGCCGTGCCCAGCCCCACTCGAGCACCTGTGCTCCGACGCGGCGTTCCAGCGCCTGACGAACGGCAGCCGTGAGATCGCGCGCTCCCCTCGTCCTGCCTGGCGTGCCCGCGAGTATTATCCGAACGAGTTCGTGCCCTCCGTCGGCGCGGAACGCCCTGGCGAAATCCGTGAGCGCCGTCCGCATCCGCGCGGCCAACGCACCGGAGCTCACGTTCGCGCGAACGGCACTGGCGATGTCCTGTGCCGCCGTCTCGCTCAGGTAGAGTCGCAGCCGGATTTCATTGCGCACGAAGTCGAGCGTGATCCCCAGCGTGGTGCCCACGCCCTGGGGCCGGGCCGGCGCGCCGTCGATCTCCAGATAGTAGAACCGCTGTCCGAGCACTGGACGACGTGGATCGATACGGGACGACACTGGACGACCGAGCCCCGGCTGTTGCAGAAGCGCCGTGGCCGCTTCGGTGGTGAGCGGATGAATCTGCATCGATGCCCACCGCTGGCTCGATCCCAGCCCGCGCACCTTTTCGAGGTTGGCGATGCGGCTGAGACGCGTGCGCGGGACCGCTTCGTAGAGATGCACACGGGCACGGCGCGCGCCTTCGAGCCGAAGTGTCTCGCGCAGGAAGCTAGCCAGCGTTCGGCCTTTGAAGGTGCGTACGGCGGATGCCAGCTGCGGGGTCAGCGTCACGTCGAAGACGCGAGTGAACTTCTTGTAGTACTTGATGCCGCTCTCCGGCATCGCGACCCAGGTGCCGTTCACACCGGCTGATTCCCGGAGCGCCGGCTTGATCATTGCGGGGGGGAAGTTTCGGGCCACCGCTGCCTCGTACGCGGTTCGCACGTGCGACTCCAGCAGCGCTTCGTCGCTGACGACAGCGTCGGGAAGAGAAGAGATATCGCGGATCGTTTCCTCGACGGTCGACGCCACGGCGCGCGCACCAAGTTCATGCATCTGGTCCGCGTCCAGCTCGGCCTGCAGGAGCGTTCTGAGTCCGATGTCGGCGATCGCCTTCCCAAGCTGCGGCGCGACAGCCTTGCCCACAACCGGCTGAATCAGCGGCGTGATCATGCCGGCGATCACCTTCACGACATGCTGTCGACCGATCAGTTTGATGGCCGGGCGAACGGCCATGAGCACAGCAGGGACGAAATTTTCGACCGCGACCGCGGGACTGCGACCGGAAGGAAGATCGCCGCTCTCGCGCACGAAGTCCTCGCGCGCTCGATCCAGCTCGCCCCACGTGTCCATAGACTCTGCTTCATCGAGATCGCTCGGCAGCTCATCTCCGCTTTCGTCGAAGAGTGTTTCCAGGAACTGGAGGTCGAGCTCGTCCTGGACCGCGGCGACGTCAGGCACCGCGGAGTCCTCGGGTTCCGAAGAGTCGTCACCTGCGTCGCTCGCCGAGGCAGTCCCACCCGTGTCACCGCTCGGCGCATCGTCGGGCGGAATGGCACCGTCGGCCGATTGATCAGATGTCGCGCCATTTGTGTTGGAGTCCGGCGATGCTGTGGCTGTCTTTGCGCCGTCGCGGCGTCCCTGCGTGCCGAGGAGCGCCTGCGCAGCCTTTATCCCGTGACTACCACCCAGTCTTCCGGCGAGTCTCACGGCCAGCGGCCGCAGCGGCGCGGGGAGCTTGTCGAGCGCGATGCCGATCAGCTTCTTCAACATCGGCCCAACAGCCTTCCTCAGTTTCGAAAGCGCCAGGCGTATCAGGGGCGCACCGGCAAGCTGCACTCCCGTCTTTGCGACTTTGCCCGCAACGCGAAGCGCCCCTTTCGCGAAGCCCTTGAGCTTCTTGCCCCATGACCCGAGAAAGTTTTCAAAAGCCGGTGACAGTCCCTGGCTGCCGCCACCGTCGTAGGTGAAGAGCTCGATCGCGTGCTCGAGAACAGCTGGAGACGCGTCGTCCGATGAGGCGCTGAAATGGTGCGACAGTGAATCGGCCATGTCTTCAGCGCGTCGGACCAGAGGCTGAAAGTGCTCCCACAGCAGTCGCTCTGTCCGCGCGCCCGACGTGGCTGCGCGACGCGACTCGTACGCAATCCGCGGCCCGCCCAGATCCCAGGCCTCGTCCACCAGCTCGAACAAGGCGTCGTCGAACTCGTCGTCGTGCAGCTCGTCGAGCAATTCTGCGACCAGCGACGCCATAGCGTCGCTTTCATCGGTGTCCGTCGTTTCGCGAAAGGCGGCGCGAAACGGGCTTTCGAGTGTCGAGAGCCTCGCAGGAGCCGCCGGCCATCCGGTCGCCTCGTTCGACACAACGCGATCCAGGAACGGCGTTTCCGGGACCCATTCCGACGAGACATCCTGGGCACGGGACGACGAGAGCTCAGTCATAGGTGTCTCCAGCATTGAGTGGATGCCTCACGCGTCACCTCTCAAAGCTCTGCGGATCGCATCCAGCAGGTTCTGCGGGGATGGTTCGGCGAGCACACGGTGGCGAAACTCGACGAACTCCGCATGCCGTCCGTCCCCTGTCGCCACGAGCACTTTCACCTGGCGTTTCGCGAGGAACACGTCTTCATAAAGCGACACGTCGCTGCCGACGATCGCGACATCGACATGACATCTGCGGAGTGTCTGCTGGAGGTCCTCGCTCTCGTCCCGGTCGACGAGCTCCATATCCGGCTGCACGCTCACCGCCGACTCAATGATGTCGCTCAGCATCTGGGGCATGTCCATAACGAGAACGTGAGCCTTGTGCAATGTGCCTCGGCTTTCTGCTCACGTCGAGTGTCGCGCTTGTGGCGACGCAAGTGAATGGACCGCCGGGTGCGAATTGGGATGGGATGAAGAACTAGATTGGGTTCAGGCGAACGTGCGGCGGCCTCTGCCACGACCCTGGTTGCGCGTAGCGGACTGATCAGCAGCCTTATCGCAGGACGCGGTGGAGCATGCGCACAGCGTCGGTGCGCCGGTGGACCCCGAGTTTTTCGAGGAGGTTGTGCACGTGGTTCTTCACCGTCGCGAGCTCGACCCCGAGACGGACGGCGATCTCCTTGTTCGAGAGGTGCTGCTCAAGCAGGCTGCCGATCTCCCACTCACGGCGCGTCAGGGGCGTGTCAATCCTGGCACGATGCCGATCGGCGGCGAGTGCTGCAACTTTTCGCACGAGACTTCCTGCCAGTTGTGGTGAGCAGACGAGCTCTCCACGGACAGCCCGGTGCACGGCCGTCACGAGATCGGTCAACGACTCCTCGTGGGTAACGAAAGCCGCGATGCCTGCCTCGATCCACGACAGAATATCGGCTTCCGACTCGCCCACGCCAAGAGCGACGATGGGAACTGCCGGAGCGGCGGCTCTGATGTCGCGCACGACTGTCGGCCCCTCGGCGATGGATACGTCCATCAGCACCGCGTCCACGCTCGCGCTGCGGAGCTGGTTGAGCGCCCGCTCTCGATCCGAGATCTGCCCCACGACATTCAGCGTGTCCACGCGCATGAGCGCCTGAGCTAGTCCCTCGCGATACAAACGAATTCCCGAGATGATTAGCACGCGAACCATGACCTAATGTCCGAAGGGGTCCCATCCCCTTACAACGAATCAGACCGCCAAAAACAACAAGGGACTGTGCCGTCGTCACGAACCTTGACGTTCGCCGGCCTTCAGATCGCGGTGGGACGATGCCATGCGCGTGAGCCGCTTCAAGAGCCTCGCCAATCTGCTTCGCAATAGGCAGCGCTTCGTCCACTGAGATAGCGCCCACTGCGTCGAACCGTCCGGCCGGGGCTGCTGCGTGCGGGCGAGAATCCGCGCTTCCAGCCGCGGCGTCAGGATGCGAGCTGTTCTACGTGTCGGCCGATCGCCGCCTCCTGGCCGTGTCCGTCCGCACGACACCGATGCTCGAGGTGGGTCCCCCGCTGCCGCTCTTCACGTTTCAGGGGCGGGCGTGGTCCGACTTCGCCGTCTCGCCGGACGGGAGACGATTCCTCGCCGTGGTGCCACAGGCCTTTGCTGGTGAGCAGCCGCTCACGGTCATTCTGAACTGGACCGCCGAGGTTCGCCGGTGAGAACGCGCCCGACGATCAGTGGCAACGAGTTGGCGTTGGTGGGTCAGGCGGCCAGGCGAAGTCCGGCAAGGCGCCTCAGCCACTCTGCGATTTGGTTCCAACTGATGAACATCTGGTCCATAACCCCCTCGCTTCGCTCGGTTGGTCACGACTCATCCCCTCCCTGGTGCGCCGCACAGCTTTTCGCTAGCCGCATAACTCCCCTCTGTCGTCGCTGGCGTCCCGGAAGACGCGAGGGCACAGGGACGTGGTGCTCGGCAATGACGTTACCCTCCCAAGTGCCCGCCCGCTGGAACCCATCAATCGTCGTCACGGTCGCTAAACAGACTCAGGTCGATCGCATCTGCCATGACCCGATAGCCGATGTCGTTCGGATGCACGTGGTCACCGCTGTCGTAGTCGGGCAGCAAACGGGTGGGATGCATCGGATCACGCAGCACCTTGTCGAAGTCAATGACGGCGTCGTACGCGTTGCTGGTGCGGATCCATCCATTGACGGCCTGGCGTTTCTTTTCCATCGCGGCGGTCCAGAATCCCGGAAATGGGTAGCCTTCGACCGGGTTCAGCGTGCCGCCGTAGACCGTGAGGCCCATGGCGTGAGCACGATCGATGATCTGGCGATGACCTTGGAGCATTTGCTCAACGGTCACTTCCTCAGCGGGATTGCCAATCAGCCCGGGAATGAGGATGTCAGCGTTGCCTTCCAGCACGATCAGGTACTTCGCGCCGGTCTGGACGAGCACATCGCGATCGAGCCTCGCCGCGGCGCCGGTACCGACGAAATCGTGCAGGATGCGATTGCCGCTGAGGCCTGCGTTGAGCACGCCGAGCCGTGACCCTCTCCAGTGTGGCTGCAGCCGCTCGGCGAGAAAGTTGGGCCAGCGCTGATTCATGTCCGGCGTTGACGCGAACCCGTCGGTGACTGAATCGCCAAGCGTCACAATCGCCCTTGCGCGCTCGGAGGCGCGGACTTCGACTCCCGTCAAAAAGTAGTAGGACTGAGTGGTCGTACCCTCGACAGTGCGTGCGGCGGTGAAGTTGCCAGCATCTGAGATGTAGGTCGTTTGCAGGCCCACCTCGTGCTGTGTCGTCGCATCCCCGTTCTCCGGCAAATAGAGACTGACGGCGACGTCGCCAAGAGATGGCACCTCGAGCTTGACGGAATCGCTAACCGCAAGCGCGCCGGCGGGAATGGTAACCGTGGGCAATCCGTTGAACTTCAGTGCCCGATCGGTCCTGTCGACAATCGATGAACCGCCCGCGCTGAGGGCCACATGCGCGGCACCGATGACCAGTGGACTCGTGCCGTAGGCGTTCGACAAGCGTACGCGCACGTGCGTGCCGCCGACGCTCGTGCGAACGATCTGCCGTACCGTTTGTCCGTTGATCTGGATGGGCGCCGCAACCGGCTGCGGGCTGGCACTCCACGTGCCGACCCATTGGCCATCGCCGTGCCAATCCTTTGCGAGTGCTGGTGGGCCAAGAACAATGGCCGCAAAGATGCCCAGGGTTACCGTGGCGGTCGCGAGCGATCGCCGAATCGAGACACCGGCGCGCTTGGTGCCCTGCGTCGGTCGACCGCGATGGGTCGACAGGAACTGCGTCAATGAACTCATGAGTGCCCCTTTCGATGTTGGACCTGGCTTGGGCAGCATCCGATGACCGTCCTGATGCCGCCTTCGCGCGTTCGGACGGTAGTATGTGGAACGGCACCGGCACCTTCCATTGACGGCGCGTTGAAAGAGTGTCGAATCTTCATCGACGCGGCCGGACGCGTATGACACGCTAGGCGCGTGATGCACGCATGAGCGCTGCCTCAGCCTCCGTTACCTATCGCTTCGGAGACATCGAAGTCGATGTGGCGGCTTACGAGGTGCGGCGTGGGGGACGCCGCCTGACACTCGCGCGGCAACCGATGGATCTCCTCCTGCTGCTGCTCGAGCGTCGGCAGGAATTGGTGTCACGCGAGGAGATCGCGAAGCGGTTGTGGCACCCGGAGGTGTTCACCGATGTCGATGCCGGCATCCGCACGGCCATTCTCAGAATCCGCCAGGCGTTAGGCGATTCCCGCGAATCGCCCCAATTTGTCGAAACCGTTCCGGGAAGGGGCTATCGCTTCGTGGCGCCAGTCGAAGTGGTGGCACCGTCTCTGCTCCAGTCGCCTCCCCGGCTGGGGGCTCCGGATCCTCCCGACAGGCTACGACACAACCTGGCAGCGGAGCTCACGAGCTTCATCGGACGTCGGAAGGAGCTCCGGGAACTGCCCCCAGTCCTGGGGTCATCGCGGCTGCTCACGCTGACAGGTGCGGGCGGCGTCGGAAAAACGCGGTTGGCGGTGCGGCTCGCGCGCGACCTCGTGAACCACTTCCGCGACGGCGTGTGGGTGGTCGATCTGGCGCCTCTCTCGGCGCCCAGTCTGGTGGCGCAGACGATCGTGACCGTCCTCGGTGTCCGCGAGGGCCCGAAGCGATCGGCCCGCGATATCCTCCTCGACACACTGCGCGATCGGGAACTCCTGCTCGTCATCGACAACTGCGAGCACCTGATCGCCGCCTGCGCCGAGCTCGTCGAAACCCTGCTCCGCGGCGCGCCCGCCTTGAGGATTCTTGCGACGAGCCGGGAAGCGCTCGGGGTGTCCGGCGAGACGGTCTGCCGTGTCCCATCGCTGTCGCTCCCGGAAGCAGGAGCATCCGTTCGCGCTGACGCGCTTGTCGAGTCGGAAGCGACACAACTATTCATCGAGCGGGCGACCGCCGTCGAGCCGGGCTTCACACCGACTGCGGACAACGCAGACGCCATCGCCCGTCTCTGCCGGCGTCTCGATGGAATCCCCCTCGCCATCGAGCTGGCGGCCGCCCGCGCCGTCGTCCTTTCGCCGCAGCAGATCGAGACAAGGCTGCACGACCGATTCCGTTTACTCACCGGCGGCTCACGCACGGCCATCGCGCGGCACCGGACGCTCGAGGCAACCGTGGACTGGAGTTACGAGCTCCTGTCGGATGTCGAACGGCAGTTGCTTCAGCGGCTGTCGGTGTTCCCCGCGTCGTGGACGCTGGAGGCCGCAGAGCACGTGTGCGGCAGCGACGGCATCAACGAGCACGACGTGCTCGATCTCTTGTCGCGGCTGGCCAGCAAGTCGCTGGTCGTGATTGACAGCGACGGCGCAGGCGAGCACCGGTACCGCTTCCTCGAGACCGTCCGTCAGTACGCGCGCGAACGGCTTGCGCAGTCGGGCGCCGCAAGTCGATTGCGTGAGCGCCATTTCGATTTTTTCTTCAACGAGTTTCGGGGAGCACGGCCCATCCTCCAAGGCCACGGTCAACTGGAGTTGCTCAAGCGACTCCGGAGCGAGCAGGAGAACGTTCGTGCGGCGCTCGAATGCGCCTTGACATCGCCTCCCCTTGCCGAGAAGGGCGTGGAGCTCGCCGGCGCGCTGTTCTGGTTCTGGACCAAGCGCAGTCAGTTCGAGGAAGGAAGCCTCTGGCTCGAACGGGCGCTCGCCGTGAGGGTCGATCCGCCAGGTTCGTTGCGGGCAAGCGCGTTGCTGGGACTCGCAAACGTCTCGTACTTCCGGGGCATCGACGCCAGGGATCATCTCGCCGAGGCGCTATCGCTCGGCCGCGCGGCGGGGGATCCCTGGGTCATGTCGCACGCGCTGTTCCTGCAGGCTCTTGCCGCGCTTGAGCGCGGCGACTACGACCGCGCTGTGGCATGTGCGCTGGAGGCGCGAGCCGCCGCCGATGCTGGAGGCGGAGACGTCGACCATGCGGGTCCCCTCTTCGTGCTCGGCCACGTCGCCATGTTGAACGGCGATACAGAACGTGCACTGGCGCTCTACGATGAATCGATCGACGTGAGTCGGCGTAACGGCGAGTCCTGGAGCCTGGGCATTCTGTTGTTGGCGGCCGCGGCGATGCGGATTATGCGAGACGACCATGTCCAGGGGCGCACGCAGGCGTCCGAGGCGCTGTCGCTGTTTCAGGAACTCGAGGATCCGCGCGGGATCGCGTGGAGTCTCGAAGTGTTCGCCGGCCTGCTGGCCGCCGGCGGAGAGCTCGAAGGAGCGGCCCGCTTGTGGGCAGCGTCAGAAGAACTGCTGGACAGCATCGGCGCCTCAGTGGCGCCGAACATCAGATTGATCCGAGATCGCTATCTCGAGTCAGTGAAAACATCGATGGGCGAGGCACGATTTGCGGTTGCGAGCGCCGAAGGGCGGGCGATGCCGCTGACGCAGGTGATGGCGCTCTCGCGGCATCAGGAGAGTCGACAGGGTTAAATTTGCCGGACGTCCCGGTGTCCAGCGTTGAGCCGGGTGTCTGACTATGCAGTTCACGGTGGTCAGGCAGCGACACATGCAGCCTCAACCTGGCGCAGCCACGATACGATCCGGTTCCAACTGGCGCTGTTCAATATTGGAGGTCCCATTGTGCAGCTGTCTCCTGAACCGCTGCCCACCATGACATGGTTGCCGTCCATGCCAGCGATGCCGGGTCGCCTTGCACGGTTGCACGCCCGGCCGATAAAAATCCGGGACATTGCACAATTTCCTTTAATTCGGATCGACGAGGCACCGACTCGCGCCAACAGGAGCGCTCTGCTGCCCAGATCTTTCAAGTCATCTCGCCGGCACCTGGCACGTCAATTCTTCGAATCTCCCGAACTATGTTCGCGCCGACGCGGTGAGGATGGGTTGTCCGTATATCAGGCCGCCATCTGCCGCCCAACTCGCCCACCCGGCCACTACGTCGCGCTCAAAAGCCGCGCGGCCCTCGCCGTTCAGTTCGCCGATCGCCCCCGCCAGCGGGGTGCTGTGGACGTATTGCCACAAAAAGTCTCGCGCAGCAGGAAGCCGAAGCTGCCTGGTTTCCATGCGGACGTGGACCTCGTCGAACCCGGCGTTCTGGAATAGACCTTCCAATTCGCCGCCATCGTTCAACGAGAAGACCTGCTGGACGAACACGCCAACCGCAGCGCCTACATGATGCGTTACAGCCTGCTCCAGAACCTCGAAGAAGGCGGTCGGAGCCGGCACGCTGACGTATGCGCGTCCGCCAGGCGCCAGCACGCGGCGCATTTCTCTCAGGGCTGCGGCCCTGTCCGCAAAAAACTGGAGGGCAAGCTGGCAGAAGACGACGTCGAACGCGGCGTCCGGCAGCGGCATCGCCTCGGCAGCGGTTTCATACCATTGAATCGACGCTCGCCCGGAGGACGCGGCCACCGTGCGCGCGACACCTAGCATTCCCGGGTTGACGTCCGCGCCTGCGACGCTCCCGGCCGTACCAACACGATCGGCCGCGAGGCGCGCGACGACGCCGGTTCCGCACGCAACGTCCAGGACGCGTTCGCCCGGACGCAGCGCCGCCGCGGCGACGAGCTGTTCGGCGAGCGGACCGCCAATAGCCGGAACGAAGTAGCGCTCGTAGTTCTCGGCCGCGCTGCCGCCGTACGACGTGCCATAGAATTTCTGTGGTGCGTTTGTCATGGTCATGTTCGTCTCCTCGTGCGCAAGGGCGTTCGGACGAACACGGTACGAGAATGCCGACGGTCGACGCTTCGGTGAAACTACCCACGTCGCGGACACGGACCCATGGGTAGTCCTCCGTACGCTTGCGAATGCGGCTCACGCACGTTGGCGCTGAGCTGTCTCCTTTGGGAGATGGCTTTATCGAACGAGGCCGTGCTCGTAGGTGTACGCAGTGGCGGCGGAGCGCGACGATAGCTCCAGCTTGGTGAGGATGTTGCTAACATGGCGATCGACGGTCCGTTCGCTGATGGCAAGTTCGCGGGCGATCGCGCGATTGCTTTCGCCGGACGCGATCAGCCTGATCACCTGGAGCTCGCGTGGCGTCAGTGATGCCGCGGCTCCCCGCGATGATGGCGCCAGGAGCTCATTCACGCGCGCGACATCAGGCGCTGCCCCTAGCCGCAGGAACACGCGGAGCGCGGCGTCGAATTCCAGTTCGGCCGCGTCCGAGTCGCCGACCTGACGCCAGCTCAGCCCCATCGCGACGCGAACGCGCGCCGCTTCGTACGGAACCTCCAGAGACTGCCACTCGACCCATGCGGCGCGGAGCGCGTCGAGAGCGTCGCGCGGCTGTCCTTGTGTCAACAGGATTGCTCCCCTCGCCTGCGTCGACAGGGCGCGCAAATATGGCGCCGGCATAGCCTCCGCGAGTGCTGCCAGTTCCTCGGCGGCATCGCGAGCAGCGGGGAGAACTTGCGCCGCGAGCATGATGTCTACGCACGCCGCGAGCACGCCGACGCGCACGGCCCGCTTCTGACGCTGGCTGCGTATACGTCGGATGGCCGCCACCGCGGCTTCGACGCGCCCCTGCGCAAGACGAAGCAGCGCAAGCCCTGGTTCGGGCGAGCGGCCGTACAGGTGCGCCTGACGATAGGCCGCTTCAGCCTCGCCGAATTGCCCTTGCATCCGGCGAATCTCGGCCATTTCGTAGAAGGCGGCGCCAATCGGATACGCCCGCGTTCGATAATCCAGCGGCGCGGACGGGACCGGCTGATTCGCGGGCTGGGATGCAACCGCGCACGCCTGGCCCGCTTGTGCGAGCGCGCTCGACCAGTCGCCCGTCAACCGCATGGTTTCGGCGCGATGCACGAGGCAATGTCCGCGAAACGGCAGGAGATCCGGCTGGTCCGCGCACCATCCCGAGAGCGCCGCCGTCCATTCGCGAGCGCGTGCGACATCGAGGATGTCGTAGCATGCCTCGATCACGGCGCAGTAGATGACTCCAGATGAAATCGGGGACAGCGCGTGGGTCGTCACGGCCACCATCGCTTCATCGAACAGCGCGATCGCGGCAGCGCTCTCTGCGCGGCTCGCGGCCGCCTGCGCGAGCCCGAGCAAACTGAACGCCTTCAGTTCTGCGTCGTCGCTGGTTCTGGCGAGCACCGCGACACGGGTGAATGCGTCGCACGCCGCGTCGAGGTCGCCGCGCTTCGCATGCGTTCGCGCGACGAGCACCAGCAACAGGCCACGTTCCGGACACTCCGCGTCCTCATCGAGTAACCGCTCCGCTGTGGAGAGCCACCCGCCGCCGCGAGCCCAGTCGCCGATCGCCAGTAGCTGAAGCACCAGCCAGAACGCACACCGTGCCGCCCGTCGCTGGTCCCGCGTGCGCAGCCACTCGTAGGCGCGGGTCCAGGCCCTCTCGCTGCCTTCATCGTTGCCGATGAGGTAAGCGGCGGTCGCCATCATTTCGAGATCGCGGCCTTCGAGGGGCGCGTCGGCGTCGGCTGCTGACAACCGGGCGTACGCCTCTTTCCACGCGCGCTGCGCGAAAGCCTGCCGCCCGCGATCGAGAGAATCCAGCACGGCCAACTCAGATTTTAGCGAAGCCCCAGGCGCCGCGGTGAGGCGCGAACTCTTCAGACGAGCTTCCGAACCGACAGGTCGTCGGCTGGCTCGTCGAGGAAGGCGATTAGGCTGTCGTAATCACGATGGCGCAGCATGTTGAGGTGCCGCCGCGACGGTACCCATGGGGACGGCCGGAGTCGAAGTACATCGAGTCACCGGACTCGAGCGCGTGCTCCTGGCCGTCGATGTGAACGTTCAACCTACCCTTGAGCGTGTAGATGAACTCCACGCCCGCGTGCGTGTGCAACCGGACGTTGTCGCGCGCCACGGGAAGGAACTCGGCGTAGTACCGAGTTGAACCGCCGCTCGGTCGCGGGGTAGTCCAGCGACTCGAAGCGATAAGACATGTCCTTCCCATCCTTACGCTCTGGGAGCTGCACGCGCTCCGCCTTGCGGACCACCGCCACGAGCGGCTTCTCCCGCGCGCCGGCGAAGAAATAGTCGAGGCCGACGCTGAAGACGAGCGCGATCCGCAGCAGCGTCGGCAGCGTCGGGAAAAGGCGCCCCCTTTCGAGCTTCGAGAGCAACGCCGGCGACAGCCCGGAGTGCTGCCCCAGTTCGACGAGCCCCATCTTCTTCTTCAGCCGTAAGGCGCGAATCTTCGCGCCGATCGCATAGTCGCTGAGCCCTGCTTCGAGTGTTGCCGACAGCATTCCCCCTCCAGTTTGTCGTGACAGTCACATTGCGCGCGGTTCTTGTCGTCGCATTCACATGACTTTGCGAACGAGCGAGGATTTTACTTTAAAGCAAACTAATGTGCACTACAGTCAATACATTGCACTGCGCCGGCAAAGTACCGGACGCAGCCCAGGAGGAAGAGTCATGAAGCAGATTGACGTCATCGCCGCGGTCCTCGTCGTCGTCGGAGCGCTCAACTGGGGGCTGATTGCCGTCGCCCGTTTCGACCTCGTCGCAACCCTGTTCAGGATGCAGTTCGGTGAGGTCTCGGCAGCCAGCGCCCTCGTCTACGGGCTGGTCGGTCTGGCCGGGCTGTACCAAGCAGTGTCGTGGAAGCGCGTACAGAGCCGCTGGGCGCAGCCCGCGGCGATCTCGACTCGCTAGTTCGTCAACTCCCAAACTCGATCACGGAGCAGAAACAAATGAAGAAGAAGATGATTGCAGGAATCGTGGCCGCCATGACCATCACTGGCGCTGCCGCCAACCTCGGTGCTGCCACCGCTGACAAGGACATCGTCGATACTGCGGTAGCGGCCGGATCGTTCAAGACGCTTGCGAAGGCACTCCAGGCGGCCGACCTCGTCGAGACACTGAAGGGAGCCGGGCCTTTCACGGTGTTTGCGCCGACCGACGAGGCCTTCGCGAAGCTGCCCGCGGGAACGCTCGAGACGCTGCTGAAGCCCGAGAACAAGGCGAAGCTTCAGCGCATTCTCAAGTATCACGTGGTTCCTGGTCACGTGATGGCGGCGGACGTGGTCAAGATGCGTTCGGCGAAGGCAGTCAGCGGGGACACGCTGACGATCGCATCCCGCGATGGCAGTGTGACCATTGACGGCGCGAAGGTCGTGAAGACCGACATCGCCGCGACCAACGGCGTCATCCACGTGATCGACAGCGTCATCCTGCCGAAGGACGAATAGACCTGGGCATGGACGCACCAGTCCTCGTCACCGGCGCGACGGGATACATCGGCGGTCGTCTTCTTCGACATTTCGAAGGGGCCGGCCGTCCGGTGCGGTGCCTTGCGCGGAATCCCGAACGCGTCCGGGCAACCCGATCAACGACGGAGGTCGTCCAGGGTGATTGCCTCGATGAGGAGTCGCTTGACCTCGCTCTCGCTGGCGTGGACTCGGCTTACTACCTCGTCCACTCCATGTCGGTCGGCGCCGATTTCGCGGAGGTGGATCGGCATGCTGCTGCAACCTTCGGCCGCGCGGCGGCTCGTGCGGGCGTCCGGCGCATCATCTATCTGGGCGGCCTGGCCGATCAGGCGGGTTCGCTCTCCAGCCATCTCCAGAGTCGAGCCGAAACCGGATCCGTCCTGCGCGCCAGTGGTATTCCGGTCATCGAGTTCAGAGCATCAATCGTGATTGGCGACGGAAGTCTGTCGTTCCAAATGATCGAGGCGCTGGTCGAGCGCCTGCCCGTCATGGTGTGCCCGCGATGGGTCGCGACGTTGACACAACCGATGGCTGTTGACGACGTGGTGGCGTACCTATCGGCAGCCCTGGAACTGCCTGATACCCCTAGTGAAGTGTTCGAGATCGGCGGTCCAGACGTCGTCTCGTACGGTGACATCATGCGGGAGTATGCGCAGCTCCGCGGGCTGCGCCGTTGGCTGCTGCCCGTACCGTTGTTGACGCCGCACCTGTCGGGACTTTGGCTCGCACTGGTGACACCGGCGCAGGCCCGCGTCGGTCGCGCGCTGCTGGAAGGGTTGAAGAACCGGACGGTGGTCAGATCGTCAGCGGCATTCGACGCGTTCCAGATCGAACCGACGCCGTTGCGCGTGGCGCTGGCGAAGGCGATAGAGGGTGGCGCTCGGTTGCGCCAGAAGGTCGACACGCGGACCACTGTTCTTGACGCGCCCCCGTCGCAGGTCTTTGCTCCGATCAAGCAGATTGGCGGAACGAACGGCTGGTACTTCGCGAACTCTCTCTGGCGAGCGCGAGGCTGGCTGGACCTCGGTTTCGGAGGCGTGGGCATGGGACGCGGCCGTCGCGATCCCGAGAATTGCCAGCTGACAGATGTCATCGACGGCTGGACTGTCGAGGCGTACGAACCGGATCGACGCCTGCGGCTCAAAGCCGATCTGAAGTTGCCCGGCAGCGGTTGGCTGGAATTCCAGGTCACGCCGCTCGACGACGGCCGGCGATCGCTCATCCGCCAGACGGCGACGTTCGACCCTCGAGGCCTGCTGGGCCGCGCGTACTGGTACATCCTCGTTCCAGTGCACGAGTGGATGTTCGGCGGCCTCCTGCATGAGATCGCGCGTCGCGCCAAGCCACGCAGAATGCGCGCTCAACCGCGAGGCGCCGAAGTGCCCGACTATCCGGAGCTGGCCGGCGGTTCGCAGTGGTCCGCGACCAGGTCTATCTGCAGCCGCATCCGGTCGAGCTGATGTTGCGAAACCACGTGTGATGGCGATGAGCAAGAAAGTCAACATCACCGACCGGATGCAGCGCGGCTACGTCTACTGGCGTACCGAGCCGGTCGGCCGGAACTTCGCGCCGGGCTTCACGCCGGATCTGACGCCGAAAGAGATGCTGGGGCTGGGCATCTTCGGCGGGAAGTACATGACGGATTGCCAGGAGGAGTTTCCACGGAGCTGGTTCGCCCGCGCCAGGCTGTGCGCCGAGCGGCATGACGCGCGGCTGAATTGTTTCGGCGTGAACGCCTCGCAGTCGCTCGCTGTCTGGCGTCGCAGCGGATGGATCCACAAGCAGGATCCACGTGGGTGGTTCCAGTGGTATTGCCGTTACTACATGGGTCGCAGAACCGCCGACGACGCCCGGCAGATTCGACGCTGGCGGGCGATCGCGCGGCACGTGGCGGCGATTCGGAAGCACTGCGATCCGGGCGATCTCGAATGTCGGAGGCGCCAGCGGCAGGCCGTCCTTCACTGGGCATACGACAGCCGAAAGATATAGGAAGGGTGTGACATGCGGTTCGTGACGGGCGCGACCCGCACCGACACCGGGGCGTGAGCAATCTCAGGGCCGGCCTCGGAACGGCAGGCCGCGCAAAACCTGGGGCTTGCTCACGCCCCCCAGGTATCGCCTTCAACGGAAGCCAATTTCCCGAATTGTCCAGCCATCCTGACCTGGGCTGTCACGCTGGCAGGCCAGACTATGAGGGGACGCCGTCTATACGGGGGGCGCCTGGCGGCGATGCGCGAGCGTCAGCCAGTCGGCCAGCTGTCTCGCGGCTTCGTCCGGGGTTTGCCCGTAGAACGGCATCATGGCGGTCGGAACGCCGGGGGATCGAAGGAGCTGCGCGCGCCAGCGGTTGCTGACGGGCGTCACCTCGATCAGATACGGGCGCCCGCCAATGGTCTCTTCGAAGCGATGTGCAATCACAGGTGCGTTTCGTCGGGTGTCTGCAGGTGGAACGGGCGTCAATCTTACGCGCCATGCCGTGCAGATCAAGCGAAAGGCAACGCGAAGAGAACGTCCACAGTGTAACGGTGACGATCCGGCGAGGCATCTTTTCGAAAAAATATTTGCGACGGCCCGTTATGAACAGGATTTGCACGTGTCATCCACAGTTTTTCCACATGCCGGCGAATCGAAGGCGAATTGAGGCGGTGTCGCCGATGTACAATGTGGCCCGCCCTGTGATTACGAGATTCGTCGTCGCCGCACTCTGCTGGCTCGTGGCCACCGGTATGGCGTCGGCGGCCACCGACGCGATGCTGTTCCGTCTCTTCCTGACGGACGGGACGAGCATCGTCAGCTACGGCGAATTCGCGCGAGTCGACGATCAGGTCATCTTTTCGATGGTGATGGGCGGCAACGGCGAGCCGCGGCTGCACGCCGCAACCCTGCCGGCGAACGTCATCGACTGGGATCGGACATCTCGCCAGGCGACGTCGACACGCTACCAGTGGTACGCGGCAACGCGCGGCGAGGACGATTTCCTGCGCCTCAGCAATGACGTGGCCGCGGTCATCAACAAGGTGCTGGTGGCCCCCGATCGCCAGCAGGCGCTCGAAGCGGCGCAGCGGGCGCGCGCGACCCTGGCCGAATGGCCCCGCGAGCATTTTGGTTACCGCCAGCGCGACGTCCGCGAGATCCTGTCGTTCCTCGACGAGGTGATATCGGATCTGCGCGTCGCTTCGGGAATGACCGCCTTCGAGGTCGCGCTTGTTGCCAATACCCCCGACATCATCCTGGAGCCGCTCGAGGGCATGCCGTCGCTGCGGCAGCAGATCGATCAGGCCTTCCGCGTCGCCCAGCTCACCGAGCGTCCATCGGAGCGAGTCGCGCTTCTGCAGTCGGCGCTGGTGATGCTCGATGAGGCAGTAGGCATCATCCCGCCTGCAGCGGTGGCGCCGCTTCGGCGCCTGGCCATCGAGCGAATACGGGAAGAACAGCTCATCGACAAGCGCTACATAGACTGGTCACGCCGATTGATGGACGCGGCCACGCGCGGCGCCGAGAAGGCGCACGTCGCCGACGTCCAGCGTGTTCTCGACCGGATTCCACGCGAGGACGAGCGGCTCGGGCGTCTGCGGCCGGACGTGGTGCAGGCGCTTCACGCCTCGGTGCAGTCGCGGCTCGAGGATGCGCGGCAGCTGCGGCTGATGCGTGATCGCTGGGAAATCCGGGTGTCCTTGTATCGGGATTACCAGCGTCGCGTTGGCGGCCAGATATTACAGCTCGTGAAAACGCAGCCGGCGCTCGAGGCCATTCGCCGGCTCGACGGCCCTGAGCCGGAGGCGCTGCTCGAACTGCAGGCGCGGCTGAGCGGCGGCGCGGAGCGGCTCGATCGCATGCGCCCGCCCGGCGACCTCGGTGCCGCGCACAGCATGCTCATCGGTGCGTGGCGCTTTGCCGAAAACGCCGTAAAGGGCCGCTACGATGCGGCCCGGACGGCCAGTGTCGCTGCGGCGTGGGAAGCGTCTTCATCCGCCGCAGGCGCGCTGATGATGCTGTCGCGCGTCCAACAGGAGATTCGCGAGCTGCTCGAACCGCCCGCCATTCGTGATTGATTCCATATTTTTGATTGGCGATTTGCGATTTGCGATTGGCGCGTGACCTCGAAATCACCAATCACCAATCACCAATCACAAATGTCTGTCTCTCCCCGCACAACGAGGCTCGTGCGGGTCCCCGATCTCCAGACGTTCCGCCAGGCCATCGTAGCGCTGTGTTGCGACGGGGCGCCGCTCGACGCGCGCGACCGTCTCGTCGTTGCGCCCACGCGCGCGGCCGCCGCCTATCTGCTTCGGGCGATTGAGGATCGAGTTCTCCCCGAGCGCGCGGCGCTGATCGTGGCCGACGTCGTGACGCCTGGCGACCTGGTCGCGCGCCTGGGGGATCGACTCCCCGGTAACCGCATGCGGCTCACCGAGCCTGAGCGCGAAGTGCTCGCCGGCGTGGCCTGCCGCATGGCGATAGACGAGGGCAACGAGCCGCCGTTCAGGCTTCGGCCAGGGCTGGTTGCCGAGATCGTGGGTTTCTACGATGCGCTGCGTCTCAACCTGAAGGATGTGGATGCGTTCGAGCGGCTGGCCCTTGGCGCGCTCGAGCCTGGCGCGGCTCACGACCGCGGCGCCGAACGCCTCGTGCGCCAGACACGGTTTCTGGTCAGCGCGTTCCGGCACTTCGAGAGGCTCGTCGAGGCGACCGGACGCGACGACGAGCTCCTGCTGCGGTCGGCGCTGCTCGGCGGCGCCGCGACTCGCCCGTGGCGACACCTCGTGGTCGCCGTCGGCGATCATGCGACCGATCGTCATGGGCTGCGATCCGCGCACTGGGATCTCCTTGCGCGTCTGCCGGGACTCGAGCGCCTCGACCTCGTCGTAACCGACACGATGGTCGCGGGCGCTTTTCACGAGCGGATTCATCAACTTCTTCCCGGCATCGAGGAAGTGCGCATGGCCTCGGCGCCGAGTCCGTCGGCTCCGGTGCTGCTTGTGCCGCCCGGTGGCGGACTCGCACATGTCGCGCGTGATCGCGAAGAGGAAGTCGCGGGGTTCGCGCGCTGGGTGCGCCAGGAGATGCGCGGCGGGAATGCGGTGTCGGCCCTTGGCCGGATGGCGCTCGTCGTGCGTCGTCCGCTTCCGTACGTCTATCTGACGCGGGAGGTGCTCAGGTCTGCCGGCGTTCCGGTGCAGATGTTCGACGCCTTGCCGCTCGCGTCAGAGCCGTTCGCAGCCGCACTCGATCTCGTCATCGCGTTCGTGGCTGGCAATTTCGGCAGGGGGCCTGCCGTCGCGCTCTTGCGTTCCCCTCACTTCCAGTTTGTTTCGGGTCGCGCTCCGCTAGCCCCGGGCGAGGTGTCTGCCCTCGATCGTGCGCTGAGCGACGCCGGTTACCTTGGCGAACTGGCGACGCTTGAACGGCTGGTGGCCGCCTGGTCTGCGGGAGAACACGTGCGCCCGGCGATCGGGAATGCCGCCCGTTCGCTGCTCGAGGCGGCACGCCGGCTCGAATCCATCCAGTCGCCGGCGCCGCTTGCCGCTCACCTCGCCGCGCTCGAGGACTTCCTCGTCTGCTACCAAGCACCCCGCCGTTCGGAGGACGCCCTTGGTTCGCGGCATCGCCGCGGGCGTGCCGCTGTCTTCGACGTCCTGCGCGGTTTGCGCCATGCCTACGCGCAGTTCGACGAGCGCGCGGTGACATTCGACGAGACCGCGGCCGTGCTCAGACGCTGGATCGATGCCCACACATTCGCTCCAAGGGCGGGTGACACGGGCGTCCATCTCGTCGATGCGGATACCGCGCGGTTCGGCGACTTCGACGCCGTTCAGATTGCGGGACTCGTCGACGGGGAATGGCCCGACACGCCGCGGCGGAACATCTTCTATTCACCGGGCCTGCTGCGCGACCTCGGATGGCCGTCTGAAGCCGACCGTCTGGAAGGCATGCGCTCGTCTTTCCGTGATCTGCTGCGCCTGCCCTCGGCGCGGCTCGTCGTTTCAGCGTTCGCGCTGGAGAACGATGCGGTTGTCGCCGGGTCAACGCTGCTCGATGCCATCGGTGCGGCGAGCCTCGAGACCTGCGACGCGGCGATCAGCGCGGCACGGATCTTTGAACACGAAGCACTCGGGCTCGAACCGGTCGACACGTCGATGCTCGGTTCGACGGCGTGCACGACGGCCGAGCGGCGGATGAACGCGGCCCGCCGGCGCACGGGCGACACCGCGGGGCATGCCATGGCCGCGTATTCACTCAGCGGCCTTGAACGCTACCAGGATTGCCCCTTCAAGTTCTTCGCCGCCGACGTGCTCAAGCTGGAAGAACCGCCCGAAGACGAGCCGATGCTGTCGCCACGGGCGCGCGGCAGGTTCGTGCACGAGGTGTTCCAGCGCTTCTTCGAGGCGTGGGACGCGCTCGGCCGCGGCACGATCACCGCCGACCGCGTTGACGAGGCGCGCCGGCTATTCGAGGACGTGGCTGCGCCTCTGCTCGGCCGCTTCTCCGACGCGGAAGCGCTGCTCGAACGCGCGCGGCTCTTTGGTTCGGCGGCCTCGGTGGGGATCGTCGACGTTGTACTCGGACTCGAGGCGTCTCGACAGGCGCCGGTACGCGAGCGGTGGCTCGAATATCGCTTCGACGGGGCATTCTCGCTGGGCGCGAGTGGCGGATCCGCCATCCCGATCAAAGGCGTGGCCGATCGAGTGGATCTCCTCGACGGCAACCGGCTCCGCGTCATCGACTACAAGTCCGGCGCCGCGCCGCAACCGAAGCGGGCGTTGCAGGCACCGATCTACGCGCTGTGTGCGCAGGAGCGGCTGGCGGAGCGGGACGGGCGCGCGTGGACCATCGACGAAGCCTCCTACGTCGCATTTGCCGGGAAGCGCCCGCTGGTACGGGTGGTCAAGCCGGAAGCCGCCGATGCCGCCGCCGTTCTCGCCGCGGCGCGGACCCGCGTCGTCGAGATCGTAGACGCGATCGCACGGGGCGAATTTCCAGCCAGGCCGTACGAGCTGCGGATCTGCAGTTACTGCGCCTACTCCTCCGTGTGCAGGAAGGACTACGTTGGAGACGAGTGACGACATCCTCGCCCGCGCCCGCGCGGTTGATCCCCGGTTCAACGTCGCCCTCGAGGCCTCGGCCGGAACGGGCAAGACGCGGGTGCTGGTCGACCGCTACATCAACCTGCTGCGCGCGGGCGTCGATCCCTCGAACATTCTCGCGATTACGTTCACCCGCAAGGCGGCGGCGGAAATGCGCGAGCGCATCATGGCCACGCTGCGCGCCGCCGCGGCGACCGGCGAGATTCCGCCCGCGCGCTGGCGCGAGCTGCGCGATCGCACGGCCGACATCACGATCAGCACGATCGACGCGTTTTGCCTGTCGCTGCTCCGGGAGTTCCCGCTTGAGGCCGATCTCGACCCGGCCTTTTCAGTCGCCGACGACACCGAGCTGCCGCGCCTGATCGACGAGGCGCTCGACCGCGCGCTGCGGATCTGCCGCGCTCTTGCCAGGGACGACGACACGGTGGCGCTGGCGTTTGCGCAGATCGGTGAGCGGCGCGTCCGGATCGGCCTGACGACGCTGCTCAATCGCAGGATCGTGGCACCGGACGTCTTCGCCCAGTACCTGGCAGCATCGGGCGCCGCCGACCTCGATATCGAGACCGTCACGCGGCGGGCGGCGGCATCGCTCGGCGCCGTGTTCGATTCGATGCGCGGCGGCGCCGATCGATTTCTCGAAACCGGTCCGCTGGAGCCCGCGTTTCAGCTGCTGGCGCACGGTCTTCGGCAGCTGCGCGCTGCGCTCGACGCGCAGGCCGCCCTGGACGCCGGCACCGTCCAGGCGGTGTTTTCGCGCACGCGTGAGCACTTCCTGACCCAGGACGGTGACGCGCGCGTCCGGTGTCCGTATCCGAAGACGGCGTTTGCCTCGGAAGCCGATTGGCGAACCCACAAGGACCTCGTCATCGGCCACGCCGGTGACGTCGTCCGGGTGTCGGCTGCGTACCGGCGCGATCTCAACGTCCTGGTGTCGCGTGGGATCCGACGGATGTTCAGGGTCGCCGAATCCGAGTACCGCCGCACCCTCGACGCGCATGCCGTTCTCGATTTTTCGGATCTGCTGCTGCGGGCGTTGGATCTGCTGCGCCGGATGGATGACTTTGCCCAGAGCCGCTACCGCCTCGAGGCGCGTTATCACCACGTCCTGGTCGACGAATTCCAGGATACGAGCCGCGCGCAGTGGGAACTGATATCGCTGCTCATCCAGTCGTGGGGCGAAGGCGCAGGGTTGGCACATTCAGGGCCGCTACAGCCGTCCATTTTCATCGTCGGCGACCGGAAGCAATCGATCTACGCGTTTCGGGACGCGGAGGTGTCGGTGCTGCGCGAGGCTTCGCGCTATCTCGAAGGGTTGCGGCCCGACCGCGACGTCCGGCGGTCCATTTCGCGAAGCTTCCGGGCGGTGCCGCAGATCCTCGCGTTCATCAACGACCTCTGCCGCGATATCGACAAGGCGCCTGGCCGAGTGGACGCCTTCGAGTATGCGGAAAGCGATCGCTTTCCAGTCGATCCATCGGGGCCGACTGACGACGAGGAATCGCTGGGAATCGTCGTGGGCGACACGCCCGAGACGTGTGCCGAGGCCACGGCGGCAGAAATTGGCCGGCTCCTGTCGTCGGGCGTTACGGTGCGCGATCGGGAGACGGGCATCCGTCGGCCCATCCGCCCCGGCGACGTCGGGATCCTGTTCCGGACGCGGGAGAGTCACCGCGAGTTCGAAGCGGCGCTCGAGCGGGAGGACATCCGATCCTACGTGTACAAGGGACTCGGATTTTTCGACGCGGATGAAATCAAGGACGTCCTCGCGTTGACCTGGTATCTCGCCGATCCGGTTTCGGACCTGCGTGCGGCGGCACTGATGCGGTCTCGCTTTTTCGGCATTTCGGACGAGGCGCTCCGGCTGCTCGCGCCGAATCTGTCGCAGGCGCTGCGCGCGTCGGATCGGCCATCCGCATGGCCGCATCTCGACGAGTGCGATCAGCGCGCGCTCGACGAGGCACGCGATTCGACACAACGATGGCGGCGCCTCGTCGATCGGCTGCCGGCCGCGGAGTTGATCGACGTCGTCCTCAGCGAGTCGGCCTACGGTCTCGAGCTGCGCGGGCCGCGCTTCCACCAGGCGCGGGAAAACCTCAAGAAAATGCGGTCGTTGATGCGGCGCATTCAGAACCGCGGCTATGGGACGCTGTCACGGTTGGCCGCCCATCTCGACCGGCTCGCCGTGGGCGACGAGGCCAACGCGGCCATAGATGCGTTCGACGCCGTCAATCTGATGACCGTCCACGCGGCCAAGGGACTGGAATTTCCTGTCGTGTTTGTCGTGAACCTGGCGCGCGGCAGCGGCAACCGGCGCGACCCGGTGCGCCTGACAGCCGACCCCGCCGGGCACGGCGGATCGATCGCCGTGGGTGATTTCCAGTCCGATGCCGACGACGATCACGCCGCCCGCGAACGGGAGGAAACCAAGCGGCTGCTGTACGTGGCGCTGACGCGCGCACGGGATCGCCTCTACTTCGGTACCGTTCTGAAGGAGGGATTGATGCAGCCGGGGCGCGGGAGCCTTGGCGAGGTGCTGCCATTGTCGCTGCGCGAGCGGTTCGTTGCGGCAGCTTGCGCCACCGAATGGCGGTCGTCGTCTGGGACCGCACATCCGTTTCGCGTCTGCGCACCACGCCCGTCCACCCCCGAGCCGGCTGAAGCTGTGGACGCCGAAGCCTTGGTGGATCCGGGCGGCCCCCACATTCAGGCTAAGGCCGGCGTCAGCAGGCTCAACGGCGATCGACCAGCCGACGACTTCGCGCCGCTCGCCGACACGACACCGATGCCCCGGACGGTTGCTTCAGCGCTCGGCGAAGCGTCAGGCGGCGCGGCCATGTCCCCGGAGTCGATGGAGGACGGGTCTGACCGCATCGTCGGCACACTCGTTCACCGAATGCTGGAGCGTTTCGGATTCGAGCGGGACGGAGGTTGTCGGATCACACGCGCGAGCGTCCTGCAGCTGCTTGGTTCTCACGACGACCCATTCGACACGACGGCCGTTAGTGCGGACGATCTGGCCGACTCGGCGCTCCGCTCGTACCGTGCAATTTGTGGACGTCCCGAAATCGCGGCGCTGTATCTCGCGGGCGACCGCTGGCATGAGGTGCCGTTTACGATGCGCCGGGGCGACTCAGTGTGGCGCGGCACGATTGACTGCCTGATACGGACGTCGCCGACGGCGATGGCCGTGCTGGAGTTCAAAACCGGGAGGCGTCGACCCGAGCACCAGGTCCAGCTCGAGTTGTATCGGGACGCGGCGTCCCGGCTCTTTCCCGGAATGGCCATCGAGGCACACCTCGTGTATCCGGGGGACCCGCTCCTCGTTTAAGGTCGAAAATTGACTTTTCAACCCTCCGAAACCCGGAAAATGTTGAAAAATAGTGGCTTTGCCCGACTTCTGCATTGCGCGGCGCGGAAGGCATCCCCTACAATCGAGTTGTCAGGACGCGCCTAGGCGTTCGGTAGGGAGTTTGAGATTGACCACAAAAGAGGAGTCCCGTGTGGCGCTGACCTGCCCAAGTTGCGGAAACGACCAGAATTTTCTCGTGAAAACGCTGCAGATGCATGTCGTGCATCTGGACGATTCGCGGGTCGAGGTCTCCGAAGAAGGGCGGCCAGCGGTACTCGAGGTCTTGTGCGACGAGTGTGAGCAGGCACTGAAGCTTGAAGACATGGACGAAGGCATCCGCAAGGAACTGTTGCTGACGCTCGGCGCCCGCTAGGGTCCCCCCGCCTCCATTGACTTCTCTCCGTGCGGCCCATATGGTAAGCAACAGTGATGGGCGGACGCACCTTTCGTCCCTTCGGCCGCGGTTCGGTAGCACTTTTCGACGTCGCTGACGCTCGTCCCGATGCCGCGTGCTTCGCGGACGAGGTCGTCATCGACTTCCCCTCGGTTGCTCCCGCTGTCGATCGCATGCGGAACGCGTTTCTCGAAGAGGAACGCGCCGCCGCGCTGAGCACCGCGATCCGCCTGTCCGCGCTCGAGGCGCGCAACGGCGCGATGGTGCCGCTGGAGGTCCCGGTGCGCTGCACCTGCCACGCCTGTGGTGGCCGCGGGGAAACGTGGACCGAACCGTGCCATCGATGCCAGGGCAGCGGCACCGAACTGCGGCATCACCAGCTCCGGGTGTCGGTCCCCGCCGGCGTCCTCGACGGCACCTGTTTCAACTTCACGGTTACACCCCGACATAATCCGCCCACCCGCGTCGAGCTTCGCGTCCTCGTCGCGTAGTGGATCGTCACGTCACGCTGCTGGGCATCCTCTCGAGCCTCTGGGGAGCGCTCGCGGCGCTGGTCGGCGTGTCGATGCTGCTGCTGGCCGCAGGCGCGACGACGCTTTCGAACATGCCGGACGCCGAAACCGTGGCGCTCGCGGCCGGGCTGACGGCGGCGATCTTTGCGTCGATCGGCGTGTTCTCGCTGATCTGGGGCGTCGCCCACGTCTGGGCGGGCGTGCTGCTCCGGCGGCGTGCGGCGTCGGGGCGCATCCTGATGCTGGGCCTCGCCTTCGTCAACCTGCTGGTGTTCCCCTTCGGGACCGCGCTCGGCGGGTATGCCTTGTGGATTCTCCTTACGCACGAGGGACGCCGGCTGTTCGAGACGAGCGGGTCGCCGCCGGCGGGCGCGATAAGATAAGCAGATTCCGCATGGCTGGAACCCCCGACCGCGAGTCCGTTCTCTCGGCACTGAAAGTCGTCGTCGACCCGGACCTCCGGCGCGACATCGTTTCGCTCGGCTTCGTGAAAAATCTGGCGATCGAGAAGGGCCATGTGTCGTTCACGATCGAGCTGACGACGCCGGCGTGTCCGGTGAAGGATCAGATGCGCGACCAGGCCGCCGCCGCGGTCCGCGCCCTGCCCGGGGTGACAGACGTTGCGGTCCAGATGACGGCCGCCGTCCGTTCGGTTTCCGCTCCTGAAACCGGACGCACGCCGCTTCCCGGCGTGAAGAACGTCGTGGCAGTCGGCGCGGGGAAGGGCGGCGTTGGCAAGACGACGGTCGCCGTGAACCTGGCGCTGGCGCTGGCTCAATGCGGCAGCCGCGTCGGCATCCTCGACGGCGACATCTACGGTCCGAACGTGCCGATCATGCTGGGATTGAACACCCAGCTGACCACCGACGGAAAGCAGATCATTCCCGCGGAGAAGTACGGCGTCCAGGTCGTGTCGATGGGGTTCCTGACGCAGGAGGACGCCGCCGTCATCTGGCGCGGCCCGATGCTGCACCAGGCGATCCAGCAGTTCTTCCGCGACGTGGCGTGGCGCGACCTTGATTACCTGATTGTCGACATGCCCCCGGGAACCGGAGACGTGGCGCTCAGCCTGAGCCAGACCGTGCCGGTTGCTGGTTCGATCCTGGTGACGACGCCGCAACAGGTATCGCTGGCGGACACGCGCCGCGCGGTCCGGATGTATCAAAAACTCAACATCCAGCCGATCGGCTTGGTCGAAAACATGAGCTACTACTCGTGTCCGAACTGCCACCATGAAGCCGACATCTTCGGCCATGGAGGCGGCGAGGCGCTTGCCTCGACGATGCAGGTGCCGTTCCTCGGCAGGCTGCCGGTCTACCAGCCGATCCGCGAGGGCAGTGATTCGGGGGTCCCGCTCATCGTGAGCGAACCCGGGTCGCCGGCGGGACGCGCGTTCCTTACGGTCGCCGAACGGACCGCGGCCCAGCTCTCGATCGCGGCCCATAAGGTCGCTGAGGCGAATAAGGGGAAGATTCCCCTTATTCCCGTCCGTTAATCCCCCGCTAAAAACTCGTCGTCAGCGACAGGCGCAGCGCCCGTGGGGAACCCGGGGTGATGTTGTTGTTGCCGTTGGAGAACGGGTAATAGCGTTCGTCAAGCAGGTTCTCCACGTTCACCTGTGCCCGCAGTTGCGGCGTCAGCGTCACGAACAGCGCCCCGTCGACACGGGTGAAAGCCGGCAGTACGACGGTGTTGTCGGTTGACGTGAACATGTCGCCATTGTGGATGATGCCCGCGCCGACACCCCACCTGCGCGTGACGTTGTACTTGTTCCAGAGCGAGAAGTTATGCGCCGGCACTTGCGCCAGGGCCGCGCCGGTCCGCGCGGTCGCCGAGATCGTCTGAGTGATCCGGCCGTCCTGGTACGCGTATCCACCGACAGTCGTCCATCGCGGGGTGATGTTGCCCGTCACGCCGAGTTCGAAGCCCTGCGTCTTCTGTCCCGCAACCAGCAGCGAGCGGGTGGGGTCGACCGGGTCGGGGACCGCGACGTTCGTTCTGTCGAGCTGGTAGACGGCTGCCGTGACCGACAGGTCGGGCAGGGCTTCCCATTTCACCCCCACCTCGTAGTTGATGAAGCGTTCAGGCTCGAGCGCCTGGTTCGTCAGCGACAGCGACGACAGCTGTTCGCCGGCCCTCGGAACGTAGGCGAGGCTGTAGCTGGTATAGAGCGCGAGTGCGGCGACTGGCTTGTAGACAATCCCGGCACGAGGCGAGACCAGGTGATCCTGGCTCGTGAGCGTCTGCGCCGTGCGGTTGTTGCGGAAATCGACGGAGAAGCGATCGTAGCGAAGACCGACGATTGTCTGGAAATGTGGCGACCACTCAACCTGGTCCTGGGCGTACACCGCGGCGATGGTGGCGACGCCATGGTTGTTCGCATCGGTCGCACTGGGCCTGAATGTGATCGGTGTTGAAATCGTCGGGGCGTTGAGCCGGACCGGATACGTGGTGGCCGTCGGGCTGATACTGATGAAATATCCGGTGGTGCGAAGGTTATCCGTCGCCTGTCGGCCGATTTCGGATCCCACGAGCAGCGTATGCACGGCGCGCCCGGTCGCGGCTCTGAAATTGAGGTCGGTCTGGTTGAAGAAATTCTGTCGCTGCATGCCGTTGTCGTAGGCGGCGAGCGGGACGGTGCTGCCGTCGGCGCCGACCGCGCCGCTGGCGTACACGTTCCGGTAGAACTTGTCGTAGGCCGCGATTCGTGTGCGATTCCGCAGCAGCATGCCGCCGCGGAACGCCTGGTCAACGCCGGCGGTGAACGCGTCAACGGTCGCGAACGTAGGGCTCAGGCCGGGATCGCCGAAAAAGGTTCCCGGATCGCCAGGGGCGGGCCGGTTCCCGAAAGACGGAATGCCCCGATCCGCAGTCCGGTCATCGTGAAACCGTTCGTAGCCGACGCGCACGGTCGTCGAGTTGCTCAGCATGAAGGCGAGCGTGGGGTTGATCCCGTAGCGCTCCAAACCGCCCCCCTGGCGATAGCTGCCCGAATTCTCGTACATGCCCGTGACGCGGGCGGACCACCGGGCGGCCAAAGGCTGACCCAGGTCGAAGGTCGCGCGGCGGTTGTCGAAGGAGCCGGCCTGCAGCGTGATCTCGCGCGCGGTGCTCCAGTCGGCCTGACGGGTCGTCCGATTGATGACGCCGCCAGCGCCGCCCCGCCCAAACATCATCGCGTTGGGTCCTTTCAGCGCTTCGACCGAATCGACGTTGTAGAGATCGCGGAAATACTGGACGTCGTCCCGCACGCCATCGACGAAGAAGTCGGCCGTCGTGCTCGTTCCGCGCAGAATCGGCGTGTCGCGGTTGCCCTCGCCCTGTGCCATGCCGGCTCCCGGGACGTAGCGCATGACGTCGGCCATGTTCTGCATCTGCTGGTCGGCGATCATCGAGCGGGTAATCACGGTGACGGCCTGCGGCACATCCTGGAGCGGGGTCAGCGTCCTGGTCGCGGTGACGGTTGTGGCCGCGCGGTAGGGCAGGCTGCCGCGCACCTCGACACTTTCGAGAACCGGCCGCACTTCGAGGCTGTACCCATTGATTGCGGCCAGTCGGAACGTCAGCCCGGTGCCGGCGAGCGCGCGCGCAAGCGCTTGTTCCGGGGTCAACGCACCGGCGACGCCGGGCGACGTCAGACCCTGAATCGTCGTGTGGGGCGGGGCGGTGATATTGAGGCCGGTAAGCGCTTCAAATGCCGCAAGAACCCCATCCAGAGAGCCCGCGGGAATATCGAAGCGATAGGTGCTTTGCGCCGGCCGGCTTTCCCCGGCGGCCGCCGCCGCTGGGCCGCTGAGCAGGCACATCAGGGCGGCGCACGCCGCAACGAGCCGGAGGACCGCATGGTCGAAAGTTTTTCGCATCACGAACGAAGCCCTCTTGTCAGAGTTGAAATTGAGACTCAGTCTTACTGTCGCAGGGGAGCTTATACCCGACTGAATTGGTCGGTCAAGGGGGGCAACAGTGGCGGTCAGGATAGGATGCAAAAACGTGGAAAACGCGACGCTCCCCTACGCGAAACGCACGCTGTCCAATGGCCTCGACGTCATCGTCCACGAGGATCACCACGTTCCCATCGTTGCGGTAAACGTCTGGTACCACGTCGGCTCGAAAAACGAGCAGCCGGGGCGCACCGGCTTTGCGCACCTGTTCGAACACCTGATGTTCGAAGGCTCGGCGCACCACAACACCGGCTTCTTTCCGCCGATTCAGCGCGCGGGTGGATTGCTCAACGGATCGACGAATACCGACCGGACCAATTACTGGGAGGTGGTGCCGACCAGCGCGATTGATCTGGCGCTGTGGATGGAATCAGACCGCATGGGGTACCTGCTGCCGGCGGTCACCCCCGAGCGGTTCGAAACGCAGCGCGACGTCGTCCTCAACGAGCGGCGGCAGAACTACGAGAACCGGCCCTACGGGTTCGCGCTGATGGCGCTCGTCGCGGCGCTCTTTCACGAGCGGCACCCGTACAACTGGCCGACCATCGGGTCCGCCGATGACCTGCGCGCGATGCGTCTCGAGGATGTGCAGACGTTTTTCCGCACCTACTATCACCCGTCGAATGCGTCGCTGGCGCTGGCGGGCGACATCGAGACCGAGCGCGCCTTCGACCTGGCCGAACGCTATTTCGGCGATCTGCCTGCCGGTCCACGTCCGGCACCGCTTCAGGCCGTCGCCGAGGTCACCTGCGAAGGCCGTCTCCTGCTCGAGGATCGCGTGGAGATGCCGCGTCTGTACATCGGATGGTTATCCCCGGCCGGTTATGCCGGCGGCGATGCCGAGATGGACCTGCTCGGTGACCTGCTCGCGAACGGCAAAACGTCGCGCCTCTATCGCGCCCTGGTGTACGAACGCCGGGTCGCGCTCGATGTGTCGGCGTACCAGAGTTCCCGCGAGCTCGCGGGGTTCTTTCTCCTGGTCGCGACGGCTGCGCCGGGAACATCCCTCACGGAAATCGAGACGCTGATTGGCATTGAACTGCAGGCGTTGACCGAATCGGGCCCGACGGAGAGCGAGATGGAGCGTGCGCGCGCGCAGGTGGAGGCGCATTTCATTTACCGCCTCCAGACCGTAGGCGGCTTTGGCGGCAAGTCTGATCAGCTCAACGCGTACAACATCATGCGGGGCGACCCGGGGTATTTCCAGCAGGACCTGGCGCGCTACCGGGATGCGTCGATAGAAGCGGTGAGGGACACGGCCAGGCGTGTTCTTGGCTTTGACCGCCGCGTGCTCCTGAGTGTCGTGCCGCGCGGCCAGCGGCATCTCGCGTTGGCCGGCGCCGAACCGGTCGCTGTTTCATGAGCTACGCGGATCGATCGCGGTTGCCGGACGTCGGTCCGGATCCGGCCTTCACCTTTCCACGCATCGCCCGTCATCGCCTCGACAACGGCCTCGAGGTGCGGACGGTCGAGCACTTCACGATGCCGGTTGTCAGCATCGTCGTCCAGGTGGATGCCGGCGCGGTCGCCGATCCGCATGCACGCGAGGGCCTCGCGGCGATCTCGGCCGACATGCTGGACGAGGGAACCGGCTACCTCAGCGCCATCGACGTGTCCGAGGCCTTCGCCCGCATCGGGGCCGAGTACGACGTCGACGTCGGCCCCGACGTCACCTCGTTCACCGTGACGACGCTCGTGCGGTTTGCCGAGCCGGGGGCGCTGCTGCTCGCGGACCTTCTCCTGCGACCCAGCCTGCGCGAGAGCGATTTCGATCGCGTCCGCCAGCTTCGACTCGATCGGCTGCGTCAGCTCAAGGACTCGCCGCCGGCCGTGGCCGAGCGCGCGTTCTTGCGCCTGATGTACGGCGACCATGCCTACGGCCATCTGTCGATCGGCAGTGCGACCGCGCTCACCGCACTCGCGCTCGAGGACGTCGCTTCGTTTCATCAAGAGCGCTTCCAGCCGTCCCGGGCGACGGCCGTCGTTGCCGGTCCGCTGTCACACGACGAGCTGCGGCGTCTTGTCGAACGGGCATTTTCGGGCTGGGCGCAAACCGCCAGTCCTTCACAGGGACATCCCGCCGGCGACGTCGAGGCCATGACTGCGCCTACCCGGCTGGCGGTGGTCGCGCGCGAGGCCGCGCCGCAGTCCGAACTGCGCATCGGTCATCTGTCGGCGCATCGGAACTCGCCCGACTATCCTGCGCTGCTGGTGATGAACGCCGTGCTCGGCGGGCAGTTCGTGAGCCGCATCAACCTGAAGCTGCGCGAGGAGAAGGGCTATACCTACGGCGCGCGGACCGGGTTCGACTGGCGGCGCGGCCTCGCCCCGTTTTCACTCGAGGCGAGCGTCCACACCGCGTCGACAGCGGACGCCATCGCGGACTGTTTTGCGGAACTCGACGCCATTCGAGGAACGCGACCGCCGACCGGCGAAGAAATGGCACTCGCCAAGGCATCGCTCACGCGTGGATACCCGCGAGGATTCGAGACGGCTCACCAGGTGGCGCGGGCGGTGGGACAGCTCGCGCTCTTCGGGCTGCCGGATACGTACTTCGAAGAGTTCGTGCCGCGTGTCAGCGCAATCCAGGCACAGGACGTCGTGCGGGCGGCCGAACGATACGTCGATCCTGCCCGTACGGTGACGCTGGTCGTCGGCGACTACCAGGCTGTCGGCCCCACCCTCGGGCCGCTGGGCCTGGGTGAACCGCAGATCCTGCCAGCCGACGTGTGAAGACAAGGCAGGTCCGATTCGCGGAACCCGCGCTACAGATTCCTGAGCAGGAATCTGGTCAGGACGTAGCCGTCCATGAATTTGAACGGCGCCATCCCCGTGCTGTAGTGGCCGCAGGGCAGCACGGACACTTCGTGCGGCAGGGTGCGTTCACGAAATGCCTCGACCAGCGTTCGCGAGAGATCGACCGGAAACGTCAGATCGTATCGCGCGTAAACGAGCAGCGTCTGCGCGTGTCTCACCTGGTCGAGATAAGAGAACGGACTGATCGGCCGCCACAGCTCGCGCAGCCTTGGAAGGTCGAGATGCCCGTTGAGCCCCTCGCGCACGTGGCGCGTCGAGAGCCCCCGCCACACGACGTCTGCAAACCACGGCGACACGTGGTTCAGCGCTTGTGCACGAATCCGAGGCTCGTGCGCGGTGGTCAGCATCGCCAGGCATGAGCCCAGGCTCGTGCCAAGAATCCCGATCCGTTCGTAGCCCTGGAGGACGAGCCAGTCGACCGCGCGTTTCGTATCCAGGACCGCCTGCCGGCACACCTGTACCGTCCGGACGATGTTCGAGCTGACGATGTAATCGGCGCGCGTCAGCTCGGGCGGCATGCGCTCGTCATGGTAGGGAAGACTGAGGCGCAGCGCCGAGATGCCACACCGCGCCAGCAGCCGCGACAACCCGATGTGCCCGCTTCGATCGGAGTTCCACTGCGGCAGGACCACGACGGCCCTGCCCGGCTTGTCCGCCGGCGTCGAGGGAAACCAGCGGGCGTGGACCGTGTTGTTCTCCGCATGCGGCGTCACGTACGCCGAGGGAAACCGGAGCGTGGCGGTCTCTCCCTGATGCGAGCCGCGATGCCGGCTGAAAGTCGTAGTCTCCAGTCGGCGGCGCGGAAAAGAACGCGGGGGTATCCGACATGATCCCAGCGACCCATCGATCGACGTGCCCCGCGGCAGCCGAATTGTCCTGACCGTTCGGCGAAAGCCAGTCGAGGCCCCAGTCGAAGGGCCTCACCTTCCGGTCCTTCGAGATGGCCGCGAGATGGCGCTCCCAGGCGTGGAAAAGCGGGGCGAACATCAGCTCAACAGGAGGACGGCCTCGAGGTTGCACCATCCGCCGGCATGATCGACCAGCCACGAAAACCCGATGTTCCGAGGCCGCCTGGAGTGCCCGATATCGTCGACACGCCGCCGCCTGATATCAGCCCGGCGCCGCCACCCGACATCCCGCCCCAGCCATTGCCCGAACACCCGGAGCCTCACCCCGATACTCCAGGACCTAGATAGGGCTCGACCGCGCGCGCGACCGTCAGCAGCTTGGCCGTGCCGCCCCGGCGGCCGACGAGCTGCGCGCCGATTGGCAATCCCTCGGGCGTGCTTCCGCACGGAATCGTGAGGGCGGGGTGGCCGGTCACGTTGAACAGCTGCGTGAGCCGCAGCGTGACGTTGCGGATCGATTCATCCGATCCGCCGATGCGAACCGACGACACGCCGATCTTATGCGCCGGGATTGGCACTGACGGCACCAGCAGCGCATCGCACTCGGCCAGTGCGGCATCGACCTCTGCCGTCAGCACTTCCCGTCCGCGGCGCGCGCGCACATAGTCTTCTGCCAGGATGTACCGGCCCACCTCGAGCCGCTGACGGACGTTCGCTGTGTAGTCGTCGGTGCGGCTTTCCAGCGTCTTGGCGTGATAGACGGCCGCTTCCGACAGCACGAGATGCAGGTAGATCGGCGCAATGTCGCCGGCATGCGCGATGTCGGCGTCGTGCAGTGTTGCGCCTGCCTCACGCAGCCGTGCCGATGCGTGCTCGAACGCCGACGCAACCTGTGGATCGAGCATGGCGGTGAAGTACCCGCGTAACACTCCGAGTCGAAGGCCGCGCGTTTCCCCGCGTTCGTGCTCGGCGGGCGCGACTCCCCGCAGCACGTCATAGACGATCGCCGCGTCCTCCACCGACAGGCACAGCGGTCCCACGTGGTCGAGCGTGCTGCTCAGAGGGACGATGCCCCCAGTTGAGATCTCTCCAATCGTCGGCTTCAGCCCGACCAGGCCGCACGCCGCTGCCGGGATGCGAATCGATCCGCCCGTGTCGGTGCCAATCGACGCGTAGGCCATCCCGGCCAGCACCGACGCCGCCGATCCGCCGGAAGATCCGCCAGGCGATCGCGCGGGATCGAGGGGATGGCGTGCAGGCCCGAACGCCGAATCCTCGTTGGTCGTTCCCAGCGCGAACTCATGCAGGTTGGTCTTGCCGATCAGGATCGCCCCAGCCTCTCTGAGGCGCGTCACGACGGGCGCATCCGCGGCCGCAAGGTGTCCTTCGCGGACGCGCGACGCCGCCGTCGTCGGGCTGCCCTTTACGTCGATCAGATCTTTCAGCGATACCGGAACGCCGTGGAGCGGTCCTCGATACCGGCCCGCGGCGATGTCCTCGTCGGCGCGCCGGGCCTGGTCACGCGCCTGTTCCGTGAACACCGTGATGAAGGCGTTGAGGAGCGGATTCCGCTCGGCGATGACCGTGAGGCACTCATCCGCAACAGCGGCCGCGGTGACGTCACGTGAACGGAGCGCCTGCGCCAGTTGCGCGATGGTGCGGCGCTCAGCGGGCATTCGGTCCCGTGGAGGAGCGCGAGTCGTGCGATTCCCCCGCCGCATCGTCGTTCCAGTCGGCCGTCCGCAGCGCCGATGTCGCCTGGGCGAGCGACTCGAGCAGCGGCCGCAGCACCGCAAGGCCGCGGCGCTCGGCATCCTGCACAGCATTGTCGAGCCACACTTTGATCGTCACGATCGTCTCAGTCGTTATTGTAAGCTGGCCAACATGACGCGTTCGGGATGGTTGACGGCGTGAGGCGTACGAAGATCATCGCGACACTCGGTCCCGCCACGGCCAGCGACGCGGCCATCAACGAGTTGATTGCAGCCGGCGTCGATCTGTTCCGCCTGAACTTCTCGCATGGCACTCACGACTCGCATGCCGCCGCCGTATTGCGGATTCGCGCGGCGGCCGGAGCACCAGGGACGCGGTGTTGCCGTGCTGCAGGATCTGGCCGGCCCCAAAATCCGGACCGGCCGGCTCGCCGGCGGCGCGCCGATCGATCTGAAGGCCGGTGAGAAGCTTCAGATCGTCGTCGGCGACGAGATCGGCGGACCCGGCCGCGTGTCGACCACGTTTGCCGGACTGGCAACCGCCGCCCGTCCCGGAGACACGCTGCTGCTCGACGACGGCCGGATCGCCGCTGCGGGTGGAGCGGGTCACGACCAGGCGTCGTCGACACGGTCGTCGTCGACGGCGGGTCGCTTGGCGGAACACAAGGGCATCAACGCGCCAGGCGTGGCGCTGCCCGCCGGCTGCCTCACGCCGAAAGACGTCGAGGATCTCGAATTCGGCGTTCAGATCGGCGTCGATTTCATCGGCCTGAGTTTCGTCCGCAGTGCCGCTGATCTCCGGTCGGTGCGAGAGCGTCTTCGCAAGGCGGGAGCGCCCGACCTCCCGCTCGTCGCCAAGCTCGAACGTCCGGAGGCGATTTCACGGATCGACGAGATTCTGCAGGAGGCAGACGCCGTGATGGTGGCGCGCGGCGATCTCGGGCTCGAACTGCCGCTCGAGCAGGTGCCGCGCGTGCAGAAGGACGTGACGCGGCGCGCCCGCGCGCTCGGCATTCCGGTGATCGTCGCCACTCAGGTGCTCGAGTCGATGCGTTCCGAACCGCGGCCAACCAGGGCCGAGGTCAGCGATGCGGCGCACGCGGTGGACACCGGTGTGGATGCGATCATGCTGGCGGGCGAGACGGCGGTTGGCCGCTATCCGACCAAGACCGTCCAGACGCTGGACGCGATCATCAGGGATGCCGAGGTGCTGCCGATCGAGGTCCGGCCAGCGATCGAGGGGTCGCGCGTGCTCGGCGGTCACGGCCGCGCGATCTGCGAGGCGGCGGTGACGCTCGCGTCGCGCGGGCCGACGGCGGCCATCGTCGCGATCACGCGAGGAGGGAAGACCGCCCGGTTGCTGTCCGCGCTGCGGCCGCCGGTGCCGATCTACGCGGCGACCGACCGGCCGGCGATTTCGCGCGTGCTGGCGCTCCACTGGGGCGTGGTGCCGGTCCTGGCCGATCTTGACGGAGACGTCAGCGAAGCGGCCAGCCGTATCGGCAAGATGCTGGTATCGCGCGGCGCGGTGCCGGCCGGATCCGTGGTCGTCCTGGTGAGCATCACGCCCGAGCTGGCGCGCGGCCCATCCAACTTCCTGAAAGTACAAAAAGTGTAAGGGGGTCGGGAGTCATTTGTTGAGGACACGTCCTCAACAAATGACTCCCGACCCCCTTACACTTTACGTCCAGCGATCTTCGAGGTATTTCTTCAGCGCTTCCAGCGCCGACAGCCAGTTCACCGACACGATGTCGTAATACCGCGACCAGCGCAGGCTCGCCGCGTCGCAGCCGGACTGTCGCAGGTGCAGCAACGCGGAATCGCCCTGCGCTTCGCAAGTCGCTTCGAGCGCCATCGGGCCGATCGGGTCTCCTTCAGGAGGCAGCCAGTAGAGGTCGGCGACGAAGAACTCGCGTCCGGGCTTGAACTCGATGACGGTGCCGTGAAAGGCGCCGCCGAGCGGACCGAGCACCTCGTCCCGCCACTCAGTCGGATCCCATTCGACGGCGTAGCCGCCGAGCGGCCGCGGCGTGCACACAGCGCGCGAGACCTGCCACCAGCTCGCCAGCGCCTCGAAGTCGAAAAACGCGTCAAGGACGGCCGCGGGCGGCGCGTTGATGACCATACTGTGGGCGAATTCACGCATGACCGGCTTGGAGGCTACCGCATTGTGACTCGATAATCGCTGGATGCAGCCGCTTGCGTATCTCGATCGTGAATTCCTCGACAGCGAAGAAGCCCGGCCGATCCGGATCCTGGCCGAGTATCTCGAGCCGCTGCGCCGGTTTCGTGCGCAGAACATCCAGGACACCGTCGTGTTCTTCGGCTCGGCGCGTATTCACAGCCGCGAGCATGCCGAAGCGGCGCTGGCGAAGTCTGATGCAGCGGTTGACGGGTACCGCTCGCGACGACCGACGAGGGCATCATCCGCGGACGAAAGGCGGTGGAGTGGTCGCGTTACTACGAGGAGGCGCGCGAGCTGGCGAAGCTGCTGACCGACGTGGTCGCGCGAACTCGCCGCGCCGCATCACCGTTTTGTCGTCACCTCCGGCGGCGGTCCCGGCATCATGGAGGCCGCCAATCGCGGCGCGAAAGAAGCCGGCGGCAAGACCGTCGGACTCAACATCAAGCTGCCGTTCGAGCAGGGACCGAACCGGTACATCACTGAAGGACTCCACTTCGAGTTCCACTACTTCTTCATGCGCAAGTTCTGGTTTGCCTATCTCGCCAAGGCGCTCGTCATTTTCCCGGGCGGTTTCGGCACGCTCGACGAGATGTTCGAGATCCTGACGCTGATGCAGACCGAGAAGCTCGCCAAGCAGATTCAGATCATTCTCTACGGCACCGAGTACTGGGACCCGATTCTCGAACCTCGATCCGATGGTCGAGTGGGGCGCGATCGGCCCGCATGACCTGCACCTGCTGCAGCGCGCGGACACACCCGCTGCGGCGTTCGAGCTGCTGCAAGAACCACCTGACGACGCACCACCTCGAGCCGGCGACGGCGCAGGAAATGAAGGCGCCCGGCATCGCGAAGACGAGATCCTGAGCGTCCTAATACAGCAGATACGGATGACGCACGCGCTGGAAGTTCGCCTCGTCAGCGCACCAGCTGGCGGCGATCGCCTTCAGCGGCGTTTCGGTCTCGATTTGCCGGCGGAGCGCGTCGGACCCCGCCAGGATGTCGATCGGCGCCTTGTCGAAGCTCGTACTCGTAGGGCGGCGGCCGCCAGGCGAAACGGCTGGGATCGAACCGCCGGAACATGTCGATCAGCGCGACTCCCGTCAGGACCGGCTGGAACTCGTCGCGGTCGGAGCACGTGAATCTGGCAGCCGCCGCACGCCTCCTGGGCGTGCTTCTGGAACGTCGGTTGAAACACCGCCGGCCTGAAATACACGCCCGGCAGCTCCAGACGAGTTCATCGCCGCGGCAAACTGTCCGCGTCGATCCAGGGCGCGCCCACCAGCTCGAACGGGCGGGTGGTGCCTCGTCCCTCCGAGAGCATCATCCCCTCGAACAGCACCGTGCCGGGGTAGACGATCGCGCTGTCGAGCGTCGGCATGTTTGGCGACGGCATGACCCAGGGAAGCCGCGTCTGATCCCAGTACATGTCCCGATGCCACCGTTCCATTGGCGCAATCTCCAGGTTCGCGCCAATGCCGAATTCATCGTTGAAAAGCCGCGCCAGCTCGCCGATGGTCATCCCGTGGCGCATCGGCAATCGGAAACTGGCCGACGAACGACTCGAAGCCCGGCACCAGCGTCGAGCCCTCCACCTGGACCCGCCTATCGGGTTCGGCCGGTCGCAGACGATGACCGGGACGCCGTGGCGGGCCGCGGCGCGCAGGCAGTTGGCCATCGTGTAGATGTAGGTGTAGATCCGCGCCCCGATATCCTGCAGGTCAATCACCAGAACATCCACGTCTCTGAAGCATTTCGGCCGTGGGCTCACGGGTATCGCTGTAGAGCGAATAGACCGGCACCCGCCTCGCCGCGTCGTCCCGGTGCGGCGTTTCGATCATGTTGTCCTGCACGTCCGAGCGGAATCCGTGCTGCGGTCCGAAGACCGCCGCCAGTTCGATGTCCGGCTCGGCGATCAGCCGGTCGACGATGTGGCGGAGGGCGTGGTCGACCGAGGCGTGATTGCAGACGATGCCGACGCGGGTGCCCCACAGGTGATGGGATCCCAGCAATACATCCGACCCGAGACGCACTGAGCCGCCGGCGACGCCAATCATTCGTTCATTATCGCCCGTCGACTTTGAGGTCTAAAGTTCCGAAGCGGTCCTGCCGATACCGGCGGCATGCTTCTGTTCAGCCGGCCCGCCCGGCGGCTTCTGGCCGTCGTGTTCATGGTGTCTATCTGCCCGGCCGTGGCCGCCGCCCAGGAAACGGCACCGTCGCTGAAGCTTCCGACCTATCGCCGCCAGCATCGCCTCCGCCGCCGACTGGGCGTCGACGTATCACGCGTTGAAGTACTACAAGGTGCGCGAGGTCAATCCCCTGCTCAGCCCGCTTGAGTCGTCGCCGGGGTCTCTCGTCACGATGGGGGCGATGATCGACGCCGGCGCTTTCAGCGCATGGAACCTGACCGTCGGCCGCAAGAATCCGAAAGTCGCGGCGGCGGGACTGTGGGGGATGGCGATCTTCCGCTCGTACCTCGCCATTCACAACCTTCGCAACACGCGCAAGGCCGAGCGCCGATAGGCGATAGAATACGCCCGTGCCCGACACGGGTGGCGAGCGTCCCATCGCGACGCTCTGGGAACTCGCCTGGAACGACGAACGGATCTTCTGCACCATTTACCGGAATGACCACGGATTCCAGCTGCGGCTGGAGTCTGCCACCACCGTTATCCTTGCCGAACCGGTCGAGCTCCAGCCGCGGACATTCGCCCGCACGCGGGCGCTTCGCGCGTCGTTGAAACGGCGCGGCTGGCGAGAGAGCTGATGAAAATCGCGTTCATGGGCGCCGGCGGCGTCGGCGGCTTTTACGGCGGCCGCCTGGCCAATGCGGGCTACGACGTCTCGTTCATCGCGCGCGGCGCGCACCTGGAGGCCATGCGCGGGAACGGCCTGACGATCGAAAACGAGCCGCAGGGCAATATTCACGTGCCCCACGTGACGGCGACCGACGACCCCGCCTCGCTCGGCGTCGTCGACGTGCTGGTCATGGCGGTCAAGCTGTGGGACACGGAAAAGGCGGCCAGGTTCGTCAAACCGGTGGTCGGTCCGAAGACCACGGTGGTCTCGTTCCAGAACGGCGTGATCAAGGACGACATCCTGCGGCGCGCGTTTGGAGACGCGGCGGTCATCGGCGGCGTCGGCTATGTGGCGACCCACATTTCGCGTCCCGGCGTGATTCACCAGACCGGCACGATGCAGCGGATCATCATCGGCGAGTACGACGGCACCAGGTCCGAGCGGGTCGTGGCGCTGCACGTCGCCCTGCTCAAGGCGGGCATCAAGGCGGAGATCTCGGACGACATCCGCCGAACGCTGTGGGAGAAATACGTCTTCCTGGTCGGCCTGTCAGGCTCGACCACGACCATGCGATCGACGATCGGGCCGATTCGCGAGAATGCGCAGACCAGGGCTTTCCTCTTCGACTTGATGAGAGAAACCGTCGCCGTCGGCCGGGCGCACGGCGTGAATCTGCCTGAGGATTACGCCGACCAGCGGCTCGCGTTCGTCGACACCATGGCGGTCGACATGACCTCGTCCATGCACCACGATCTGACCAGCGGCAACCCGCTCGAGGTTCGCTGGCTGTCGGGCGGCGTGGTCGAACTGGGTGCGCAGGTCGGCGTTCCCACGCCGGCGAATCGCGCCGTGTGGGACATCCTCGCGCTGCATGCCGGCGGCAGGCCCAGGGCGGCGGCAACCGCAGACGTCTAAGCCGTCAGTGACGCCGCCTCGCCTGACGATTCGGGCGATTCGCTCGACTCCCGTCACCGTTCCCCTCAATTACGTCCTCGGCACCAGCGCGGCGGCCGTCCGGGAGGCGCCGCTGCTGCTGGTGGACCTCGAGACGAACGAAGGCGTCACCGGCCACTCGTACCAGTTCTGCTACCGCGCGGCCGCGGCGCCCGCCATCGCCGGCTTCCTCGACGACATCGCTGGCGCCGTGCGGGGCCAGCCCGTTGCTCCCGCTGACTTGTGGGCGACGCTCTCGAAGCGTCACACGCTTCTCGGTGTCGAAGGGATCGTCCGCATGGCGATGTCGCTCGTCGATGTCGCCGCCTGGGACGCACTCGCGCGCGCCGCCGGCCAGCCGCTCGCGCGGCTTCTCGGCGCCGATCCTCGCCCGGTTCCCGCGTACAACAGCAACGGACTGGGACTGATGCCGGCGCCCGCGCTCGCCGACGAAGCCGAGCGGCTGCTCGAAGGAGGCTTCCGTGCCGTGAAACTGCGCCTCGGCTACGCCACGCTCGACGAAGACCTCGCTGCCGTTCATGCGGTCCGTGCCCGGATCCCCGGCCATGTCGCCATCATGGCCGACTACAACCAGGCACTCTCGGTGGACGAAGCGATGCGGCGTGGCCGCGCGCTCGACGACGAAGGACTGGCGTGGATCGAGGAGCCGATCCGGCACGATGATTTCGCCGGCTGCGCCGCGTTGGCGAACGCGTTGTCCACGCCGGTGCAGATTGGCGAGAATTTTTCGCAGGTGTACGACATGGAGAAGGCGATCGACGCTGGCGCCTCGCGACCTCGTCATGCCCGACCTCGAGCGCATCGGCGGAATTACCGGATGGCTGCGGGCAAGCGCGCTGGCGGCGGAACGGCGACTGCCGATGTCGTCGCATCTCTATCCCGAGGTGAGTGCGCATCTGCTGGCGGCGACGCCGACGGCGCACTGGCTCGAGTATGTGGACTGGATGAGTCCGCTGCTGATCGAGCCGCTGAAAATTGTCGATGGAATGGCCATTCCATCATCCCGACCCGGCCTCGGTCTCGAGTGGAACCAGGATGTGGTCGGCAACTACGCCGGCTAGGTATACTGGCCTGCCGCGCCGGGGCGGTCCGCTTGCGGACTGCCAGGCAGTGCTGGCTAGTCGGGTCGCGCGCGACCCGACCGCGGGCGAAGGCGGAAAGGACTCGCGCCATGCGGATGATTCGCGGAATGGCAGCTGCGCTGCTCGTCGCATCGGGAGCGCTGGCACAGGCCCCCACCGATCCGTTTCCGAACCCGATCCCGGCGGCGGAAGGCGTGATTCGCGTGCGGTTCGTCGAGTTCGCGACCGTGCCCGACATCGAGGGCGAGTCGCCGCGCATGATGAACCTCGTCGACGAGCCGGCCACGAAGCGAATGTTCGTGAACACGATGCGCGGCCCGCTTTACACGGTGAGCTACGACGGCAAGACGGTCACCCCGTACGTCGACATCAACTCGCCGAAGTGGGGCGTCAGCGTCCAGTCGACCGGCCGCGAGCGTGGCTTCCAGAGTTTTACAGTTCACCCGCAGTTCGGACAGACGGGTACGCCTGGCTACGGCAAGTTCTACACGTGGACCGATACGACGAACACCATGCCCACGCCCGACTTCGTGCCGGGCGGCGGTCAGAACACACACGATACGGTGCTGCTCGAATGGACGGCGAAGAATCCGGCCGCGGCCACCTACGACGGCGGGCCGCCGCGCGAGATGATGCGGCTCGAGCAGCCGTTTGCCAATCACAATGCCGGTCACATCAGCCTTCAACACGCTGGCAAGAACCGGCGCGCCCGACTTCGGGTTGCTGTATGTCGGCGTCGCCGATGGCGGCAGCGGCGGCGATCCGCTCAACCTGGCGCAGAACCTCGGATCAATCTTCGGCAAGGTACTGCGAATCGATCCGCTCGGGACCAACAGCAAGAATGGCAAGTACGGGATTCCCGCGCGTAATCCGTTCGTCGGCCAGCAGGGCGCGCTCGGCGAGATCTACGCCCTGGGCGTGCGCAATCCGCAGCGGTTCGGCTGGGATCCGCGCAACGGCAACATGTTCCTCGCCGACATCGGCCAGGACATCGTCGAGGAACTGAGCATGGTGCCGATGGGCGGCAATCTCGGGTGGAACAAGTGGGAAGGCAGCTTCGGTTTCATCAGCCGCCAGGCCGTGGATCTCAACAAACGCCGCAGCGATCCCGCCGTCACCTATCCGGTCGCGGAGTACGGTCAGCTCGATCCGTTGCTGCAGGCGCAGTCCGCCGTGACCGGCGTCCATGTCTATCGCAACAACGCTATTCCCCAACTGACCAACCTGCTGCTGTTCGGCGACTTTCCGAGTGGTGAGATCTTCTACCTGCAGGCGGACAAGCTGCCGAGCGGCGGGCAGGACGGCATCCGGCGGATTCTTCTGACCGAGGGCGGCGAGGCGAAGACCTTCCTGAAGGTCATTCAGGAGAAAAACGCGAAGCAGGGCAAGATGCCGACGACGCGCGCCGATCTACGGTTCGGCGTCGGCCCGGATGACCAGGTGCTGCTCTTGAACAAACACGACGGCACGATCCGGCTGCTGGTGCCCGACGCGCGCTAGAACAGGCGTGCGCCTTCGAGGCGCAACAACGTTTCCTTGCGCCATAGCTGGCCGCCGTAACCGCCAAGCCCGCCGTTCTTGTTGATCACCCGGTGGCACGGGACCACGATCGCCACCGGGTTCATTCCATTCGCGTGTCCCACGGCACGCGGCGCGCCAGGTGCGCCGATCGCCCGCGCCAGATCCTCGTAGGAGCGGGTCGCTCCATAGGGAATCCGCCGCAGTTCCGACCACACCCGCTCCTGAAACGGCGTCCCGCGCATCACCAGGGGAACCGTGAACGCAGCCAGCTCGCCAGCAAAGTAACGCGCAAGTTCCTGCTGCAGCAGGTCAAGGTGTGGACTCTCGCCCGGCGCAAGCTCGCATCCGAGCCGGCGGCGGATGGTCTGAATTTGCGGCTCGAGTCGGTCGGGCTCGGGGAACTCGAGCAGGCAGATGCCCTCTGGTGATGCGCCGGCGATCAACCCGCCGAGCGGACTGTCGATGATGCGCGTGGCGACCTGCATCACGTCACCCTTCGGGCGCGGCGGTGAACTTGAACACATACGGGGAACCCTCCCCGCCGACGACGATCTCGTCGCCGGAATACAGCCTGGTTCGCCCGCCCTTCCGGTGCCCCCCGATCCGTCGCCCGGCGACGATCGTGCCCGCCACGCTGCCCCGGTCGACGACGAAAAAGTCGTCGTCGAGGCGTTCGATGGCGAAATGGTCGCGTGAGATTTGGATCAGCTCGGCTGATGGCGGCTCGCTCAGATACACGTCATTCAATTGCGGAGACCGGCCCAGCCGCTGTTCACGGGCAAAGTGCTCCTGCGACAGGCGGCTTTCCCGTCCGACCTTGAACGGAAAGTGCGTGAGGCGGACCTCACGCCTGCCGCCGAGCGCGTACGCCGCCTGCTCTGTGACCGCGACGAGAACTGGTTCAGTTGCCGGGGGCAAAGCAGTACAGGTAACCGGCGCCGCCACTGGGCGGCAGGCTCGCCTGGCTGCAGCCGCGGCTCGCATGCGACGAATTCCACGAACCGTTCGTGTTGCCGATCTTGTCGTGATGCCCCACCTGCACGTTGCCCTTGCCGTCGACGTTGCTCGTGTAGTTGATGCAGGTGTGGTCCATGTTGTCGGTGTAGGCGCGGCCGTCGGGCATCGACCCGGTCAGGATGTCGTGCTCGTTCGGCATGTCGCCGACACCCTTCACGGTCCCGCCCTTTTCGGTCAGCGAGCTGTTCTTGTTGATGCGATTGCCCATGCGCGCCAGGTCCAGGGTGTCGCCGTGCAGTTCGGCTACATTGGCGGCGATCATGGTGCCGCGCGCGTTGTACCAGGGTCCCGGGCCGATGCGGTCGCGGGCATTCACCGCGCCCGGACCCTGCGTGCTGAGGTAGGCGACCCACTTGACGTTGCCGCGACCGGCGGCCTGCGCGAGCATCTGGCAATGGGCGTCGGCGCCCGCCAGACCACCGTAATTGCCGCCGTCGCCTTTGGCGACGCTCGTGACGAAGAAAGACATCGGCGGCGGTGGCTGCTGGGGCGGCTGCTGCGCCAGGCTGATGGATGCCCGGAGTATCAGGGTGAGCGCGATGATGGCGAGCGCGGGACGCACAGTAATCATAGGAGCCTCTCTGGAGGTGAGCACTTCGTAAGTGCGCGCATCTTAGCCGATTTTCTGGCACTATTGCCGACGCACTCTTCACGGAGGTCAGCTATGCATATCGCCGCAATCATGGTCGCGCTGCTGCTGTTGTCGGTGCCTGGCGTCGCCCTTGCCCAGGAGGAATGGGAGGTGTTCGTTACCCCCCAGGACAGCTTCACGGTCAATTTCCCCGGCAA
Organism: uncultured Acidobacteriota bacterium; assembly: GCA_963750995.1. Lineage (GTDB taxonomy): Bacteria > Acidobacteriota > Vicinamibacteria > Vicinamibacterales > UBA2999 > CAVVST01. Next base: position 1,049,049 of record CAVVST010000004.1, read on the forward strand.
GCCGAAGATCGCCGACATCACGTGGCGGTCGCAGCTCGGCTTCACGCTGCCGGGACGGGTGTACAGCGCGGAGAAGGGAAAGGAACACTACTCGGTGACGGTGGTCGATTACCGGCCGCTCGAAGAGCAGGGGATCGCACGGTGGAAAGCCTGTCCTCCAGGCAATGCGCAGTGCCGCGACGGCGGCGCGACCATCGGTCCGGCCTACTGGAAGCAGGACGAACGCGGCGCCATCGCGTTCGCGATCGCCAAGTACCTCAAGAACCCGTCGTACGAAGTGACTGACTATGCGTGGGATTGGCAGGACATGGTCGAGGGCTACCACCTGCAGCTGAAGGGCGGCGGCATGCGCACGCTGGTCTACGTCGCGATGCACGACCGCAAGCTGTTCGTGCTCGAGGCCGTCTCGCCCGAGTCGTATCCGGAACCGGGCCTCTTCACGCATTCGATGGGCTATCTCGACAAGGACGGCAAGCGAATTCGCTACACCGAGACCGTCTACTCGGGGTCGTACCACGGGCTCGGCGTCTATCCGCGGCCGCAGTACCGCGTCAGCGACCCGCAGTAGTCGCATGAAGCGCGCCTGGCTCGCGCTGGTTCTGCTTGCAGGCGTTCCTGGGCTCGCGGCGTCCTGGGATCGGCCTCCCGACAACGGCACGATGGGGAAGGAGGCGATCGAGCTATCGCGCTGTTCTGGGGTATGTCAACCGGCGGCGCGAGCCTGTCTTCCGAATCGTGTCGGCATTTTCTCTGCCCCGCGCATCGCCCCTTTAATCATGACTACAGTTTCGTCGGCCTCAGCGCTGCGACTGGTGTCCAACCGGCCTCGTTCGCGATGTTCCCGTGCGTATCGTACACAATGATCGCGCCGAACGGCCCTGATGCGGGATCATCCTGCAATTGATAGACGAACTTTCCGTTGGCGCTTTCGAGACGCTGCCGATTGCCGGTGGCCTGTCCACCAACCAAGTTCGGCGCACTGATGGGGAAGCGGAACTGGATTTCACCTTCCCGTATCTCAATCGCCTTCAACATGTCCGCATCGACAGACTGCCCGTCGCGCTTCAGAACGTGAATCGTCAGTTCTCCACCGCCGTTTTGATCCTGCCCGCCGGTGAACAATACGATGCACTTGCGCGACCCCTCCAGTACATCGAATCCGACCAGACCACCGCCGCCACTTCGGCCAGGAGCATATTCCGATCCGATGCGAATGGCCGCCGCATCCGAAATTTTGGAATCGACACAGAGTTCGTTACCGCGGACATGCACAACGCCGGCGCCGTTTTCATCAAGAACATTACGTGTAGTACTCATGCGCTGATCCTTTCTTCGGGACGCCCAAGGTCCTGGCATTCGGCTTCCGTAATTTCAGATGCGACTTTGCGTAGTTCTTCGACCCACATGTCGCCGATGTTTTTCCACCGGAAACGAGACTCTTTCACCCGACGTCAACAACCGCACGCTCAACGGCAACTTCAACGATATCTACGAGCGCGCTGCGGGTGCGCGAGCGCGGTCTCGACGACTTCGACTGTATACGCAGCACGTCGACGCTGAGACCCGGGCCAGGTAGTGGAGGGCGCTACCTCGAGGCCGGCTTCTTCGACTAGGCCAGGATTACATCTTTCGCCGTCCGCCGACATTCTGGAAAGCCCCTTCCCGCAGACATGCAGGCCGTGCACGTTTACAGCACCCTGCTGCGCGTAAACGCATCGGCGTACCGCTTGCGACCCTCCCTCCTGCGGGAAGCAGGAGGAAACATGAAACGCACAGTGGGCGTGCTCGTCGTCGGGTTGCTGATGGCGGGAGTGGTCGTCGAATCACAGGGACGGGGAAAGCGCGCGGAAGCCGGCGTCGACCGCGCGGCCCCAGTCCAGCGGGTGTCGGGATCAGTTCAGATCGTCTTCGGCCGGCAGGACGCGCAGATCATCAGGGAATACTACGCGCCGCGGTATCGGAACCTGCCGCCGGGCCTCCAGAAAAAACTCGAGCGGACCGGTCAGCTTCCGCCAGGATGGCAGAAGCGATTCGAGCCGTTCCCTGTGGCGATCGAGCGCCAGCTCGTTGCGCTGCCTGCCGGCTACCGCAGGGGAGTGGTCGATGGCCACGCGGTCATCTTCGACGACCGTACGCACGTCATGGTCGACGTGGCCGTGCTGTTCTGACCGCCGATCTCCCCTGGGTTCGCCTTCGCTTAGCGGGTCGCGCCGGACGGTTTCTTGAACACCGCGTCGATCGCCGCCTGCGCGCATTTCTCACCGTCGGCGCCCGACACGCCCATCGCCCCGACGACCTGGCCATCGACCATGATCGGCAGCGCACCTGGCTGCGGGAAATCGTTCATGAAGGTCGGCGCCAGGTTTTCACCCGTCCGCACGATCCGGTTGGTTTCCGAGGTGGCCCGCCGCCAGCGCAGCGCTGACTTCGCCTTCAACAGCGCCGTGTCGATCGAGTTCGCCGCCGCGCCTTCCATCGCGTGAGACTCGATCAGGTTGCCGCCCCAGTCGAGGATGGCCATCGCCAGCACCTGCTTGTTCTGTTCGCCCCATGCGGTACAAGCATCGGCGAGCGCGCGCGCCCCGGCGCTCGAGATTACCTTGATATCGCGCGTTGGCGAGGCCGTGCGCGCCGCCTGACCGGCGAGCGCGTCGGCAGTCACGCCGATCGTGGCCAGCAGCGCGACGAGGAGCACACCAGGTTGGATGCGCATGTGAATTCTCCTTTCTACAACGGGTTGGGCCGTTCGTTCAGCTCGATGTACGTACCCCACGGATCGTAGATGAATGCGAGCGCCCCTCCGGTCTGCGCATTCTTCGTGTAAGGCCTGTCGATTTTGACCCCGGCGGCTTCCAGCTTCTTCATGAACGCCTCCAGGTTCTTCACGTCGAACCCGATGTGATCCAGCGAGCGTCCTTTCGTCGTCACCGTCGGCATGGTCGTGGCCGAGTAGCTCAGGTTGGCGCCCGGGATGTCGCCGGCTTTGTTCTGTCCGCGCATGCCGGGGGTCGCGCCGAAGTGCTTGAAGTACCACGCCTGCATCTCGGGGATTGCCGCCTCCGGCACGTTGAAGTGAATGTGATGGTGCTGGATCGGCATCTTCTGGTTCTTGTCTTCCAGGATCTCGATCCGGATTTCGTCAGGGGTGGTCACGAACGCCTGGTCCAGGCGGCCGTTGTTGCCAGGCACGACTGGTACGCCCGCCGCCTTCCACGTCGCCAACGACTCCTGGACGTTCTGCACCAGGAATCCGACATGGTTCACCGCGCTGCCGACGGTTCCGCCTGACGGCGGCGGGGCGCCCTGTCCCTGGTGCAGGTACACCAGGACGCCGGGAAACCTCACCACCTCGAAGTTCCCCGCTTTGATCGCGGTGCCGCCCATCGCCACGAAGATCTTCTTGTTGGCCTCGACATCCCGGGTGTTGAGATGCCAGTGCCCCATCGTGACGCCCATGTCGTTTGGCGGGAACGCCTGGGCCCACGCCAGGCCGCCCGCCAGGAGCCACATCGCGCAACACATCGAAATCAGTCGTCTCACAGCCAACTCCTTTGGATGAACGCTGTTACCGCGATCGTCCGATGCCGCCCAGCACGCCGCGCAGGATCTGCCGCCCCAACTGACTCCCGACGGTGCGCGCCGCCTGCTTGGCCATGGCTTCGACCATGCCCTGGCGGCGCGTTGTCCCCCAGAGCCAGTCGTTCAGGGCGCCACTATTCTGCGCCCGTTCGGGGCCCGGCGGGGGCACCGATGCGCTTTTCTGCTCGGCCACCTTCCTGGAGAGAATTTCGTACGCCGACTCGCGATTGACGGGCGCATCGTACTTCGCCCCGACCGGGCTGCGGGCACGAATGGCCGCGCGCTCCTCCGGCGTCAGCGCACCGATCCGGCCGCGTGGCGGCGCCATCAGCGTCCGCTGTACTGGCATCGGCACGGCGTTTTCCTGGAGCGTCGAGACCAGCGCCTCGCCGATTCCGAGTGCGGCGATGACCTTTGCCACGTCGAGCGACGGGTTGGCCACGAACGTCTCGGCGGCAGTGCGAACCGCCTTCTGGTCGCGCGGCGTGTACGCCCGCAGGGCGTGCTGAATCCGGTTTCCGAGTTGTCCCAGAATCTCGTTCGGCACGTCGTCTGGAAACTGGGAGCAGAAGTAGACACCGACGCCTTTCGAGCGGATCAGCCGCACTACCTGTTCGATCTGCCGCAGCAGGGTCGCCGGCGCGCCGGCAAACAGCAGGTGCGCCTCGTCGAAGATGAAGGCGAGCCGCGGCTTCTCCAGGTCGCCGACTTCGGGCAGGTTCTCGAACAGTTCCGAGAGCAGCCAGAGGAGCACGCTCGAATAGAGCCGCGGCGTCTCGATCAGCTGGCCAGCCGCGAGCACGTTGATGATCCCGCGCCCCGTCAGGTCGGTCCGGAGAAGATCCGTCAGTTCGAGCGCCGGCTCGCCGAAGAACAGGTCGCCACCTTCACGCTCGAGCGTCAACAGGGCTCGCTGCACGGCGGCAATCGACGAGGGGCTCACGAGCCCGTACTGTGTCGACACGTCGTTGCGGCTCTCGGCCACGAAGGTGAGCAGGGCACGCAGGTCGTCGAGATCGAGGAGCAGCAGGCCGCGATCGTCGGCGAGCTTGAACGCGATCTCGAGCACGCCCGTCTGCGTGTCGTTCAGTTCAAGCATGCGGGCGATCAGCGTCGGGCCGACCTCGCTGATCGTGGCGCGAAGCGGATGGCCGTTCGTCCCGTACAGGTCCCAGAAGATGACGGGGTTTGCTTCGGGTCGATGGTCGCCGATGCCAATGCGCTCGGCGCGCTGCTGAATGCGGTCGTTCACCTGGCCGGCCATGCCGAGACCCGCCACGTCGCCTTTGACGTCGGCGATGACGACGGGTACGCCGATGCGGGAGAAGCCCTCCGCGATCAGCATGAGCGACACGGTCTTGCCGGTGCCGGTAGCGCCGGCCGTCAGTCCGTGGCGATTGCCATATTTCGCGCGAAGGTAGACCGGCTCGTCGCCCTTGCCGAGAAGGATGTCGTTCGGGTCCCTGGCCATGGCGGCCATTATGACGTGGACGAAGTATGCTTTTGCCCCGGAGGATCAATATGACTTCTCGTGCGGGCTACGCGGGCATATCTACGGCGTTCGTCGTTGGCATCGTGGTCGGCGGCGCGGCGTTGTCGGTAGGCGCGCAGGCGAACCGTGTTCCTGGCAACAACGGCGTCAACCATGTCGGTATCAACGTCGCGAATATGAACGAGGCCATCGCGTACTACGGCAAGAATTTCGGGTTCGGCGAGGCGGCCGTGATTCACGACGACAAGGGGCAGCCGACGCTCGCCTTCATCCAGGTCAGCCGCAACACGTTCATCGAGCTCGGACCGGCTACCGCCGAGCGCCCCGCGGGGATCAACCATTTCGGCATCCACGTCGACGACGCGAAAGCCGCAACTGCAAACCTGCGGCAACGCGGCGTCAAGATCGACGAGCCGCGGGTCGGGCGGACTATCTCGTTCATCACGAGCGTGACCGATCCTGCCGGCGTCAGGATGGAACTGTCCGAGATCGGGCCGGAGTCGATGCTCGGAAAGGCGATTGCCAGCTGGAGATAGGAAGATGGCGAGTGTTCACACGATCAACGCACTGACATTGACGGCGTTCGTGCTCGTCCTCTCGAGTCCCGCAGTCAGCCACGCCGACAGCGGTCTCCTCCGGACGATTCACAGCATGGACGACGCGCGCGGCTACTGCCTCGACATTCCGGGCGAGGGCCAGACGTTGAGGCTCGACGCGGCATTGCAGCTTCACACCTGCAAGTACGGAGGTCCTCTCGACGATCAGCGCTTCGAGCGGACGACCGCCGGATCGATCCGCGCATCACGATACGACCGCTGCCTGGAGGCGGCCAGCCTTCAGCCTGGCGCCCAGCTCCGGCTTGGCCCGTGCGGATCGGCGCCCGCGCAGCTGTGGTCGATGGCCTGGGGCCGCGTGAGTCCCGCATCGCGGCCGGATCTGTGTCTGTCTGCCGCGGGTGAGAAGGGGCAGCCGGCCGGCACGCCGGTCCTGATCTCTCCCGTGTATCACCGGCGCGATGCCGTGCTGGATCGCTGCGAGGACTCGCGCGAAGCCAATCAATCGTTCCGGTGGTCGTCGCCGGAGGAACGGGGGCTGAGCTCCGCCGAGATCACCCGGAACGGGATGCCTGCGGAAATCGCCGCGCAGCTTGCCGCGCTCAAATCAGCCGGCGATGCAAATGCGCAGACCTACAAGGTGTATGCATCGCAACCGCGCGTTCACGACCCGAGCGAGATCAAGGTGGCGAAGAACATCGCCTACGGTTCGCACGAGCGGCAACAGATCGACGTCCATACCGCGACCCTTCGCCGCTCGGACCGGCCCGTACCGATCGTCGTCGTCTTTCACGGCGGGGGGTTGATCGGGGGCAGCCGCGCGAATACCACGACGGTGGCGGACTACTTTGCGAGCATTGGCTTTGTCGGGGTGAATGGCGGGTATCGGCTCGCACCCGATTCCAAATGGCCCGACGGCGCGCGCGACGTCGGCGCCGTGGTCACGTGGCTGCGCGATCACGCCAGCGAGTACGGCGGAGATCCCGGCAAGATCTTTGTCGTCGGGGTCTCCACCGGTGCGTTGCACTCGGCCACGTATGTGTTCAGGCCGGACCTGCTGCCGCCAGGAACGGCGCGGCCCGCGGGAGCGGTCCTGGTGTCTGGCCCTTATACGTTCGACTTCGCGGCTCCGACCAAAGGCGAGCTTGTCTACTTCGGTGAAGACAAGGCGCGCTGGTCAGAAATGGTCGTCACCGGCAACGTGACGCGATCCGATATCCCGGTACTGATGACAACCGCAGAGTGGGACGACCCCCGGTACATCGGCCCTCAAGCCGATTTGTACCAGGAGCTCGTTGAGAAGCACCAGGTCAGGCCTCGCTACCGGCAGAGTCTCGGGCACAACCACGTGTCGCAGCTGCTGTCGATTGGGACCGTGGACACGAGCGTATCGCGCGAAATCCTGGACTTCATCGACCGCGTCGTCGGGCGGTGAGAGACGTTCGTCCTACTGGCCGGCTTCCCTGTAGAAGATGTAGTCGGCCAGGTATGGCGCAAATGCCCTGGCACCCACATCAGTGGCCTGCGTACAGCCGGTCGAGGGTGCGGGCCCTCCGGCCGTATTGACCCGGTGCAGGTATGTCGCCCGCGTCAGGCGATCGCCATCATCCGGTCCGTCTGCGCTCCCAACCACCTGAAGAAGCAGCCAGGGAATCGCACCCGCCGCCACGAAGTCGGGGTCGGTTGAGGACGCCATAGCCCTGGCCCACACCGCGCTCGTGTCCCGGGAGTCCTGCCAGGTCGCGCGCGCCAGCCCCCCTTCATCCGGGTTGGGACTCAGGAAGTGCGTGATGAGCTGACGGTCGTCGTGATGGAACAACGTCGCCTGCGGCCCAACCAGCGTCCAGCTGAACCCCGACGCTGAAGGCAGACAGATGTAGTTCTGAGTGCCGGTCGCATGGCCCAGAAGGAACGCTTTGTTTCCGGCGGGGACCTTGAGGGTCTCGGGCACCACGGGCGGGACGATGCGCTGGGCGACGGCTGTCCCCGGCGTCATCGCCATCAGCGCTGTCGCGAAGACTGCAGCAAGTGCGGCGGACTTTTTCATGTCGGTGCTCCTCGTGCGATGGCTCTTCGGTCTACGCGCGAACGCCCACGACTTCGAGATATTCCGCGTCGACGATCGTGCGTTGGGGTTCGGCCGACTGATTGTGTGACGTCCACAGGTCGCCGAGTTCCGCGCGAAGCACGGCTTGCTCGGCGTCCCCGAGCGCGGCAAACGCACGCGTCGTCGGACCGTAGTGCTGGCGAAAGAACTCGACGACGTCGGCCGGACCGAACGGATAGTCGAACCGGTAGTTCACGCGCGTCAAGCGCAGACTGGAGACCCCGTTGCCAAAGCGCTCGCGCACCACGTTTTCATCGCCCCACAGCACCGGAGCAGGCATTCCAGGGGGGGCAATGAAGCGCGCAAACGTCTTGAACATCTGACCGATGAAACCTTCCTTGGTCCAGTTCGCCATCGCAATCGTCCCACCCGGCCGGCAGACACGAAGCAGCTCGGACGCCACTCGATCCGGACGCGGCGCGAACATCGCGCCGAAGATAGTGGCGACGACGTCAAAGCTGGCATCGCCGTAGGGCAGCGCCTCGGCGTCTCCCTCGTCGAAGCGCGCGTCGAGACCCTCGGCGGCCGCACGGCCGCGAGCGGCAAGGATCCAGTTGGCGGCGATGTCCACGCCGGTGACCTTGATGCCTCGGCGGGCGGCAATCAGCCCGAGCTGACCTGACCCGCACGCCACGTCGAGCAGCGTGGCCCCGGCCTCGACCCCCAGCCGATCTAAGAACTGGACGGCGCTCGATTCCATGAACCGCGAGAAGTAGTCGTAGTTCCCGTCCATCCAGGTGGCCTTGAGACGGGTCTTGAGGGTGTCAATGTCGGTGGTAGTCGTGGCTGCGGTCGTCATGGCTGCGTTCTCCTTACGGCAATCGTGCAACAGCTGAGGGTCGCCGTTGTTGCCTGTGCGTCCGGCTCACTTGACCGATCCGCCGGCTGACGGATGCTAGACTCCGGGCGTCGATGGACGCGCTGTCGGAAATCCTCCGGATCATCAGGCTCGATTCCGCCATCTACTTCAACGCGGTGTTCTCCGAACCGTGGTGCCTGGCCTCGCCGGAAGCTCGCACGCTCGCGCCAATCCTGGGGCAGGGCAGTGCGCACCTCATCATTTACCACCTGCTTTGCGAGGGGCGGGCGTACGTCGAGCTCCCTGAAGGTGAACGGGTTGCGCTCTCCGCGGGCGACATCGTGACATTTCCGCATGGCCATGGCCATGTGCTCGGAAGCGGTCCGGCCGTGGCCCCGATCGATGCCGGCGCAGCGCTTCCCGGCGTGCTTCAACATGGGCTCGCACTGATGCATCTCGGAGGCGGCGGTGCGTCCTCACGATTCATTTGTGGTTTCCTGGCGTGCGATGCGCAGCTCAGTCACGCCTTCCTTGGGGGCTTGCCTCCGTTGATCAAGAGTGAACATCCGCAACGATCCGTCCGGGCAATGGCTGGAGAATTCCCTCGCGTTCTCGGTGACCCAGGCGGCGAACCCCGAAGCCGGGGCGGGCGCCATGCTGGCCAAGTTGTCTGAAGTCGTGTTCGCCGAGACGCTCCGGCGGTACGTTCGGGAACTGCCGGCGGACGAGAGAGGGTGGCTCGGGGGCGCGTGTGACCCCGAGGTCGGAAGGGCGTTGACCCTTTTGCATCACCGGCCCGGGCACCCGTGGACCGTTGCCGAGCTTGCACGGAAAACGGGCCTTTCGCGGACGGTGCTGGCGGAGCGTTTTCGACATTTCCTCGGGGAACCGCCGATGGCCTACCTGACGCGCTGGCGGCTCCGGTTGGGGGCGCGCGCGCTCATCGCTACGAGCCACAGCGTGGCCCAGGTCGCGTCGGAAGTGGGCTACGAATCGGAAGCCGCGTTCAACCGGGCCTTCAAGCGCGAGTACCGGCCTGCCCCCTGCCGCGTATCGCCGGGATAAAGGCACCACCCTCCGGTCGGCGAGCACCGCAGCTCATCCGTGACGAGCGTAACGGGCACGCGCGTTGCTCTGTAGATATCGGCATGTACGTTCGGCTGAAGCGGAAGCTGGCGGAGAAGATCGACGGCATCGATCTGTCCAACCAAGAGGTTGGCGACGTCTTCGATTTGCCGGAGCGCAAGGCCCGCATGTTGGTGGCCGAGGGATGGGCCGTGATCGAACGTCGCACCCACGACGGCCGGCATTGATCTGGTCCTGGCGTTTCGCCGCGGGGACGACCCCGGTCCGCTCAGCAACCAGCACGACTCCGACGTGTCGCGAGCGTCATGATCGATCGGCCGGCGTTGTGCTTCAGGCAGCGCTCCACCGCTTCGACCAGCGTCGTTTCGGTGACCGGCTTCTGAAGCACGCACGCCAGCCTCTCGGTCGCTCACCTCTACTGGCCGAGCGCCTTTCGTTTCCACAGATCCCAGCCCCGCTGGGTATCGCCGGGATTCTTGTCGACAGCGGCGCCCTCTTCGGCTGAGACGTAGGTGACCGGCCCACCGAGGCCGAGGGCGGCGAGCTGCATCTTGGCATTCACTTCGGTGTAGATGGCATCCCTGATGGTGACCTGGAGGTTCGGGCCGACCACCACGTTGCCATGTCCACGCAGGAGCACCACGCGCTTGTCGCCCAGTGCCGCCGCCAGCGATTTGCCGATGACGCCGTTCCTCACGAGCAGCGTCGCGGCCATCGGGTCTTTCACCGTGCGCGCGTCCCACACCGGCACGCCAGTCCAGAGGAACGTGGCCATGTGAAACACCGGCCGCAGCGGCACCTGCGTGATGCTGAAAGGAATGACCGATGGCGCGTGACTGTGGACCACCACCATCACGTCTGGACGGGCCTTGTAGACTTCGCCGTGAATGAACCGCTCGAGCACGCTGTTGCGTCCCTGCGCATCCACCGGGTTCGAGTCGAGGTCGTATTCCAGGATGTCAGCCGGCGTGACCAGCGCCGGTCCGAGCGAGCGTGACATCAGGAAGCGATTCGGATTGGCGGGATGCCGGACGCTCACGTGGCCATACGCGTCGATGACCCCTTCCATGGCGAGGATGCGATAGGCCACGGCGAGGTCTTCGAGGAGGGCCGCGGGCACCGGCCCTCCGGTCGACGGCCCCTGCGCGGCGGCGGGGCGGCCGGCGCTCCCGGCGGCAACGGCGATGGCGAGGGCGGCGGACGCGGCAAGACGGGCAGACCGGGTCATGGTTATCCTTTCGTGACGCGATTGAGTGCGCCCGTGATTCTAGCGTCAAACACGGTTTCACAACGAGCAACGAAGACACGGAGGACTCACGCACCGGCGTCGGCAATCCATGACGCCGGTTCGTTCCTGGTCTGTGTACTTCTCTGTGCCGCCGTTGCTCCCGTGAATCCGTTGCCTCCGCAATCTCCGACCCTCCCGCGGTAATGGACTTGACCGTCCGAGTAACGGAGAATGTCCGCGACGTGGCGAACATCTTCATCAGCTATCGACGTGAAGACGCAGCCGGCCACGCCGGACGCCTGTGCGATCGGTTGACGGCGCGCTTCGGCCACGCGCGCGTATTCATGGATCTGCAGGACATCGCCCCGGGCCAGAACTTCGCGCAGTCGATCGACGACACGATCGCCGCCTGCAAATGCGTCGTCGTCGTCATCGGGCCTCGATGGCTCGAAAGTTTGCAGAAGCGAACCCAGGGCGCTGAAGACTTTGTGCAGTACGAGATAGCCGCCGCCCTCCGCCGCGACGTCACGATCATCCCGGTTCTCGTCGGCGGCGCCCGCATGCCGACCGGCGAACAGCTGCCTCCCGCACTATCCGCGCTGAGCTACCGGAATGCGCTCGAGGTGCGGGACGAGCGATTTGACGACGATGTCGCGCGGCTGGCAGATGCGATCGGCGCGCATGTCAGCGGTGATGCCGGGCTTTCCGGATTGCGGCACTCCAAACGCGCCCGCGTCGTGGCAGCGGTGCTGGTAATGGCCAGCCTCATCGGCGCGATCGTCGCCTGGCGGACGTTCCGGCCAGTACCGATTGAAACGACGACGCCCGCAGCCCCAGCGGCTGCCACCAGTGTGCCCGCCACTACGGTCGCGCCGGTACCGCCCGCGCGAGCCTTCGATGGTGACTGGATCGCGGAAGTACAGAAAGAGGGCCAGCCCCCGTTTCGCATCCGGCTGACGTTTGTGGTCACCGGCGATGCCATCACCGGGATGGTCCGATATCCGACGGGTGACGGGCCCGTCCTCGAAGCACGGATGGTCGGCAATGTGCTGACCTTCCACACCTCGCACACTCCGCAGTTCGAATCCACTCCCGCGATCATCAGGTACCAGGCTGAAGCCGGCGCCGACGAGATCAGGTTCACCGTGACAGACGACTACGGCATCGCGAAAGGCGTCGCCAGGCGAAGGCAGCCTCCACCCTGAGATGGGCCGGTTCAGCTGACCAGAAATCCGGCCTTCACGACACGCTGGGGAACTATCGGAATAAGCGCTTCCGATGCGCGCTGGACACGCGCGAGTGAAAGGATGCTGACCGCCATCGGATCCCGACCAATGGGGGCAATCGCCGAAAGCGGCCAGCTGGTAAAAGGGGCGCGTCCTTCAGGGGGAACGGCCCTAACGGGAGCGGGCAATGCTGCACGTCTCTCGCCCGTGGAATGCGTGGCAAATCGCATTCCAGTTGGCGTGTGCCGCGACTGCATTTGAAGCCACGCAAATCGGCAGGTCTGTAATCCGGAAATCCATTTCGTGCGAGAGTCTTTGTCTTCCGCAGCACGGATAACAGGTGTCTCCGATTGGCATCTGAGCGTCCCGCTGTCAAAGATCCGGATCCCCTGAAGCCCGCCAACTTCGTGCCCGATAAGATCGCGGAGAATGCCGGTAAAGAAGAAACCTGCGTCGAAGGCGGCCCCCGCACCCCCTGTCGAGTTGATCGTGCGGCGAGGGGCCTTGCGCCGGTTCGACAAGCTCAAGCGGGCCACGGCGGAAATGCCGGTGAAAGTCCTCTGGGATCGCCGCACCAACGACGGGCGCGGCGCCGCGTCGCCCGGGAAGCGCGCACCCAAACACGCCGAGCGTCGGAAGAGTCCCCCATTTACCTGGGACGTCGCGGATTTTCTCGTCGTCGGCAAGCGCGCCGGCGAGCGCCGCCGCAGGCCCAAGCGGTAGCCGGGTAGGGCCCATCCACCGATGCCGGGCCTCCGGCGTTCCGGCGTCCGGCGAACCGACCCCGTCCGTCCGGAAACTCGGTTGCCGTTGGCCAGGGTTTCGACGCCCATGGCAGCCATTGCGGGCATGTGTACCTTTATGTCGCATGGCCCGACTCTCGCTAGTTAGCCGAAGCCAGATGGACGTCCTCACATCGGTTCCGCGTGCGCTCCCGCTGACGTCCTGGGAACACTACATCCTCGTGGTCGGGGACGATCCGGCGCTACTGGATTCCTACCGTGCGGCGCTGCGCAAGGCCGGATTTGCCGCGGTGGGGGTGAATCACGGCGTGGGCGCCTTGCGCCTGGTCGAGACTCAGGTGCCCTCGGCCATCGTGCTCGATTTGACGCCGCAACGGCTGGACGGCCGGGAGGTCCAACGAGTATTGAAATCGAATCCTCACACCCGCGATATTCCGATTGTGGCGGTGGCTGGGGCGGAACAGGAGGATGTCGATCTCGAGAACGTGACGTGCCTGCTGAAAAAGCCGCTCAGCGCTGACGCGCTGGTGGTCGCGGTCAAACACGTCGTACGCCAGTCCTTGCCGGGCCGGACCGAGGCGTCGTAGTCTCGCCGCCGCTATTCAGCAAGCGGCGCGCGTCGCGTCGAGATTCCCGAGCGCACGCGCGTGGCGTGCTCCTCGAGACTCGTCTTCAACGTGTCGCGCAACTGCTCGAGCGCGACCGGTTTCACCAGGTACACACGCGACCCTGCGCGGACCCCGGCCACGACGGCATCGACCTGGTCCTTCGACGTCATCATCACCACGACCGTAGCAGGCGACAGACGATTCAGTTCACCCGCCAGCCAGAATCCGTCTGGCTGGCCGGGCTGCAGCTCGACGTCGCAGAACGCCACCTTGGGCGGCTGTTGAGACACCAGGACCAGCGCGTCTTCGGCGCTGTCGGCCTCGACGGCACTCGCCCCGTCCCGCTCGACCACCCGGCGCACCAGTCGGCGCAGTGCGGCTTCGTCGTCAACGATTAATACGTCGCTCATCGGAATTGGCTGGAGGCGCCAGCCTGCCCGGAATGTTACTCCGACTATTGTGCGGGCCTGAGGCTGAGACTAGACTTGCGGCCTCCGCTCCCCCACAAACAGAGAGACAGGCCCCTTCATGTCAATCACCGGAGTGAGTGCCAGAGAATTCGCCCGAACCACCGAGCTGCCGCCGGCGTCGAGAGGGATTGGTGCCGCAGAAGCGCCCCTCGCGTTCGATCCGGTCAAAGACCAGGCCGTGGTGCTCGGCCCGCAGATCTTCTCCTTCGTGCAAGGCGTTACCGCCGAGCGCCGCGACATGATTTCCACCTCGGCGCTGTTTGCGTCGCTGGCGGCTGATGCCGCAACGCAGCGGATCAAATCCGAGGCCTGGTACGCGGCCTATGCAAACGCACTGACCAACCTGGGCTGGGTGGCGCAGGAAAGCACCAGACGGCGTTTCGATCGCGAACACACCGGGCTGAAAGTCCACGAGGCCGTCATCGAATTCATCGGCTCTCTGGGCGTCGGCGGACCTGCGCTCGTCATCATCACGGCGGCGCTCAAGGCCATGCAGAAAGTCGACGACAGCAAGCCGTGGATCACGCTGTTCGATCGCGAGACGCGCAGCGAGGACATTACCGGGTTCCAGATCGGGCTGGTGGAACAGAAGGCGGAAAGCGATTTCCAGGTAAAGCTCGTGAGCTTCTCGCTTACCCTTGCGCGGACCAATACGCAGGTGCTGTTTGCCGACTTCGCCACGACCGGCGTGCACATGGATTCGACCGGCAGCACTCTCACCGTGGCCGACACCGTGCTGTCGCACGCGATGCCGGCGCTGAAGGAGAGGTTGCAAGCCTACGTGACGTCATACGTGCGCGAGGTGGCGTTGCCGCCGCTGCCGTAGCAGCGGCTACGGCCACATATCAAGAACCGTCATGAGCGACTGGGCGATCGTTATCGGCGTCGATCACTATCCGGCGTCGGCGAGTTGGACGCTGCGCGGCGCCGTTCGCGATGCCGTTGCGATGCGCGAATGGCTGCTCAGTTCCGACGGGGTGAATGTCGCGCCCGACCATCTCACGTTACTGCTCGCCCCGGTTCCCGGCCTCAACCCGCTCGTCGATTTCATCCCGGCGACTCACGACAACATCCTGAAGGCGATCACTGACTTGCTCAACAAGAGCAACAAACAGGGCGACAGGTTCTTCTTCCATTTTTCCGGGCACGGCCTCAGCATCAAGGACAACTTGTCGTGGAAACAGGGCATCCTCGCGAGCGATTTCAGCCTCACGACCTCCCATAAGAGCCTGACGGTGACGTCGCTATTCGAACTGTTTCAGCGCACGTCGTTCCAGCAGCAGTTTTTCGTGATCGATGCGTGCAGGAACATACCGCTCGATGGGATCCGGCTATCCGATTTCCCGTACGGGCTGGATCCGGTGTTCCCCGCGTGCCCGCAGTTCGTGATGTTTGCGACGCAGCCCGGCGTCGAGGCGAAGGAAGTCGGTCACCCGGGTGACGAAACCGGCGCATTTACCGAGGCGCTCCTGAACGGCCTGAAGGGGGGAGGGGCGGCAAAGACGTGGGACGACGACGCCGGCACATACGTCGTCCGCTGGAATGAGCTGTTTTCCGCAGTCGTCGACGACGTTCGGAACCGGAAGTTACAGGTCAACGCGACAGGCGGCGGGCCGCTGATCCAGGAACCGCGACAGTACGGCGAGCGCGGCAACGAGAACCCTGAACTGGCCAGGTTCCAGGATGCCTCCGTACCGGATGAGGAGCTGCTGATCGATCTCGCGCCCAATCCGAAGGTGCTACCGGTCGCGAGCATCACGATCAACGCGCTTAGTGGATTGGCGAAGGATGTGCGCGCGCCGATTGCGGCGGTCCCCATCGTGGCGCGGCTTCGACCGCGGACGTATGGCGTAAACGGCGTTGCCGCGGGTTACAGGCCGAGTACGAGAGTCGGTGCGGCTGTACGCGCCGGCGCGGGTGAAGCTGGAATTCCAGGAGGATCCTTCCGGCACACCAGCGCCGGCCGCAGGCGCCCCGGCGCCGGTTGCGCCTGTGAACACCCAACTGAAGGGCGGTTTGGACGTGAGCGCGCAGGAGTCTGTAGCGCTGCTCCACGTCGCGAACGAGGCAGGCACGATCATCGCGAGCGGCCGCGGGCGGATTGTGCTGAACGATCTGCCGCCCGGCTTCTATTCTCTGCGGTTGATCTCGCCGGAAGGTGTCGTGGTCTCCGAAGTGATCGAATCACCCAGGCCCGGTAGTGCTCGCCGCGTGTCGCTGTCGGCGGCGCCCGTAATGTCTCCGGCCATGCAATATCTGACTGAGCTCACGGGATTCCAGCGGGAGCCAGACGGAAGTATCTCGCCTTCCGAAACCGTCGGCCCCACGTTCTTTCTCAAGACCTCGACCGTGCTCGCCCTGGCTGCGGCAGCCCAGTTGGAACCTGGGTCTGGGTACGGTTTCCACCTTCGGAGAGTGCCGCTTCCCGGGTTCCATCAGCTTGTCGGGGCGGACGCCACTTCTGGCCTGCACCTGGTGTTCGGTGACGAACGTCATGAAGGGTTTTGGAATTCGGCGCGTGTTCTCGACCTCACCTCCGGTGAGGCAATGGAAATGAGTGACGCCGGGCGGGATTCGCCGCTCCTCAAGAGCTTTGCCCTCGCCGCCAGCGTCGGGCCGAGGAATATCGGCATCCAGTGGCCCGGCCACGCGGCGGTGATTCCCTGCTTCGTCCTGCCCGGCCGGGTGACGTTGATTGTGGTCACGCGCGAAATGGACGGGTCGGTTGAGATCCACCAGTACATGCCCTTGTCCGGCGTGGCAGCTTCGAGCGCGTCCTCGTATCCAGCCTCGGCTGGAAGAGACCCGTATCATGGCGGGTCTGCGTTCGCGGTGATTCGGCGGATCGAGTACCATGCAGCGGACGTTCGCTCACGGACGTGTCTCGCCACTGAAACCCGACGTTCAGCTGCTCGTTGATGACAAGTGGGTCGATCCGATCGCCGGATGTCTTGGTGGCTACCTCGCGATGCGGATGCGCATGACCGATGGGCTGAACACCGCCACCGCCAACCTCGTTCGCTACTTCGGCGAGCTTCCAGATGCACACATTCTGCGCGGCGTGTCTCTGGTCGCACTCGATCGACTCGAGGAAGCGGCCGGTGAGTTCCGCAAGGCGGTCGACACCGGCGTACCGATCTTTCGCGAGGGCGCAACGTTGCTCGCGGACTTGGCGGAGATCGGTCGGCGTCGGCGAGCAGATGCAGGCGGTCGCGCCCGCCGGCACCCCGGACGTGGTTGCCAACGAACTTCCGTTGGAAGGAAGCCTCAAGGAGGCGCTGATTGCCCTCTCAGGGCGACTGGCGGGCGGCCAACCCTGGAGCATGTGGCTCACCGAATCGGATTCGCGCGAGTCGGCGCCGGCTTCCGCCGACCGCCTGCACAACATCCTCAGATCCCTGAAGCAGCGCGGTGTCGAGGATCCCGATCTGAACTTGATGCTGGCCGTATTGGATGGAGATATCTCCGCACTGAAGGCCGCCGATGCTGCCGGTGCAAACGTGAACATTACCGATACCGAGTTGCTCGAGCGCTACGCCCATCTGCTTCGCGACGTCTAGACGCTCATCCCTAACCTCCGTTCGATCGTGCGGCGCTGCTCGTTAACTCCTGTGGAGGAGTCAACATGAAGCGCTATGTGGGGCCTACCCTGGCGGCTGTCGCGGCCGGGCTGATCACGATCGTTGATGCCGGCGCAGCGGCCCAGGCCGCGTCCGGCCCGAACGGCGAAGCCACCGCGGTTGTCCAGGTGCTCGGGGGGACCGCCACCTTCGAGGCGGGCACGAACATCTCGGCAATCAACGTGCACGGCAAGTCGAGCAGCCTTGAAGGCCGGGCGCAGGTCCGCCATTCGGGCGACGTGATCGCGATCGAGCAGCTGGAGGCCACGCTGCCCGTAAAGACGATCACGACTGGCCTGGGATTGCGCGACGAACACATGCGCAAGTACAGTCTTCACCACCGAAGACGGCCAGGCCCCCGACCTGAAATACACCGCTGAAAAGGCCGAGTGCTCACCCGCGGCGGGCCGCGGCGGCGAGTCGACCTGCACGGTCTCCGGGCAACTGGCGATCCGTGGCACACAGCGACCGTTCGGGATCGCGCTCAAAGTGAAGAAGGTCGGTGACGCCTATCGCGCGGCCGGCGACGGGATCGTAAAACTCAGCAGCTACGGGATCTCACGGCCGTCGCAGCTCGGGGTCACGACCACCGACGAGGTGAAGCTGCACCTCGAGTTCACGGCGAAGGCGGCCGCCAGCCAGATGGCGCGCGCGGGAGACGTTCGATGAATCGTGCAGGCGCCCTCATGATCGCGACGGCGGTGGGCGTCGGCTGGACCGCACCCGCAGACGCACTGCCGACGATGATCAGGCTCGGCTACGTCAACTGCGCCGCCTGTCACATCTCACCGCAGGGCGGCGGCCTGTTGAACGCCTACGGCCGCGCGATCGACGAAGCGCAGAGTCTGCGCGCGGCGGAGTATCGTCCGTCCGAGAACGGCCTCGTCAGGCTGTTGAGCGCGCGCGGTCGCATTCTGCAGGATCTGCGCGCCGTGTTCGTGGACCAGCGCGCCTGGGCCAGCCATCAGCCGGGCACGGCGGTGTTCCGGCCGCGGTTGATGTACCGGAACGTGACTGAACTCGGGAAGGGCTTCCGGCTTTCCGGGGTCGTCACGGGTGAAACGGAATCCGCGCCTCGTCCCGCGCTTCGGTACAACCCGCCGGCGAGCCCGTCAACGATCGTGGTGAACACCGTGCTCGTGCACTATCGCGCGTCGACGACGCTGGAGCTCGCGGCGGGACGGGATCAGCTCCCCACCGGGATCAACGTGCCGGATCTTGGCCTTTTCATCAAGTCGCGGAACCGGTACGGGTACTACGACGCCCCCGTGCAGGTCAAAGCATCATGGGGAGACAAGCGGTATCAGGTCATGCCATTCGCCTACGCCCCGGCCGGAAACGAAATGCATACTGATCGCGAATCGGGTGCCGGCACGCTGGCCGAGTTCGACGTCTTCGGCAAGGGCAGGACGGTTGTCGGTGTCTCGCTCCTCCACGGCGCGAGCGATAACGGAACGCGGCAGATGGTCGGCGGATATGCGCGACTCGGCTTCGGGCAGTGGGGCGTGCTCCTGGAGCACGACCTCACCGATCGGCGTGCATGATTCGACGACTCTCGTCTCCGGGTCGTTCCGCCAGCACGCCAGCTACGCCCAGGTGTTCTGGGCGATGCGCGAGTGGCTGGTGGCTTCCGCCATCGGCGAACGGTTGCGCGTCGAGCAGCCGTTTGTCGAGCAGCTGACCGCCGGAAAGCTGGAACTTTCCGCCAGGCTGACCAACCAGGCCTCGATTGGCGTGAGTGGCCGGATGCAGCGCAACCAGCTGGCGGACACCTGGGGCAAATCAGTCACCGTCCAACTAGCTGTCAAGACCGCGCAATAACTTATGCTGACGCGGTGATCAGGCGGTTCGTCCTTGCCGGCACTCGTCGCCGCCCTCGTTCTGCTGGCGGTCGTTGCCGCCGCGGGCTACTGGCTGCTTGCCCGCGACGGGTTTCGGCGGTCGCTCGAGTCACAGGCGACGGCCTGGCTCGGGCAGCCGGTACTGATCGGCGAGGCACGCGCGCAGTTCCTTCCGCGTCCTGCGATACAGCTGCGAGGATATCCGGGTCGGTGATCCGGCGCAGCTGGCCCTGGACGACGTCGAAATTGGGGCGGACTTTCGTCCGCTGCTCGCCGGCCGGATTGAGAACGCCGACGTGCGGGTGTTCGACAGCCGGATCGAGATGCCGCTGCCGTTCGGCCTGCCGCAGTTCAGCGGAATCGACCGCGGCGACACATCGGACAGCGTGGTCCGCATCGTCTCGATTCGATCGATTGCGCTGCGAAATGTCAGGCTTCGAAGTCGTGGCCGTGAGATTACCGTCTCGGCTGATTCGTCGCTGGACGGCTCGACGCTGACCCTTCAGCGCTTCATGGCGGAGTCAGGCGCTACCGCGCTCGCCGTCACGGGCGTCGTCATGCTCTCGCCGCGGATCGACGCTCGCCTGGAGGCGAAGGCCGGACGCCTGGATGTCGACGAGCTCCTCGCCCTTGCCGATGCATTCACGCCACCGTCTGCGGGAGCGGCCGGCGCCGGGCGGCAGGGGCCGCGGATTGTCGCCTCCATCACCGCCGATCAGGCGACCGCCGGTGCCCTGCGCCTCGAGTCGTTCACAACCGAGCTGACGCTCGATGGCGACGCATGGCATTGAGTCGACCTGCGCTTCGGGATGTTCGATGGCCAGTACGAGGGCTCAGTGACGCTGCGTCTCGGCACGCCACTGTCGGCAACGATCGAGTCGCGTATCGCCGATCTCGACGTCGCGCAGCTGTCGGCATTTGGCGGCGTGCCGGACACGATCACCGGCCGCCTGAGCGGCGAGGGCAAATTTACGGGCTCGGGTGCGGACGTCGCGGAGTCTGCTGCGCGAGGCCCGAGGCCGTGGCACGGCTGCGATCGTCAACGGAAGCATCCGGCGGCTGCAGCTGGTTCGCACGGTCGTCCTGTTCTTTGGCCGTCCCGCACCCGATGCCGAAGAAGGGACCGATCGCTTCGATCGGCTCGACGTCACCTTTGCGCTGGCTAACCGGCTGGTTCGCGCCGAGGCGATGGCGCTCCACTCGCCCGACGCCGACATCGTGGGCACGGGCAGCCTGAACCTGGCGACGGACGCACTCGACGGCCGTGTTGATCTCGTGCTGTCGGAGGCGCTCTCGGCCCAGGCGGGAACCGATCTCTACCGATACACGCGCGAAGGAAATCGTGTCGTGCTCCCGGCAGCCGTCGGCGGGACGCTCTCCAGGCCGCGACTGACCATCGACGCGCAAGCCGCGCTGACGCGCGGGCTGCGCAACGAAGTCGAGCGGCGGATGAAGGATCTGCTCGACGGACTGGGGCGCTGAGCCGCACATGGTTCGACTCTTGCTCCCTGAGTGCGTACCATGTCCATCCGCTTGCGATTGATTGTTTCTTGTACGAGTCTGGTCGTTCTTACACTTGGGCTGCCGTCACCATCCTCGGCGCAAACGTTCATCAGCCCGCTTCTGGGCTACGACTTCGGCGACGATTCGCGCTGTCCGGAGATTACCGGCTGCGAAGACAAGAACCTGAATATCGGCGCCGGCATCGGCAGCATGGGCCCGCTGTTCGGGCTCGAACTGGAGTTTTCGTACGCGAAGGACTTCTTCGGTGCCGCGCCCGGCTTTTCATCCAGCGTGCTCACCGTCATGACCGATGTCATCATCGGCCCGGAAATCGGTCCGGTGCGTCCGTACGTGACCGGCGGCATCGGTCTGATCAAGTCGCACGTCAACTTCGACGCCACCTCGTTGCTCGACACGAGCAACAACGACTTCGGCTGGAACTTCGGCGGCGGGCTGATGGTGTTCTTCGGCGAGAACATCGGCGTGCGCGGCGACATCCGGCACTTCCACTCGTTCCAGGACCTGGACATTCTCGGTTTCTCGTTCGCGGATACGAAGCTCGATTTCGGCCGCGCGAGCGGCGCTCTCGTCTTCCGGTTCTGAGAGGACGCGGAACATTCGCCCAACAACGTTCAGACCTAAGACCCGGTTCGGGCCCCAAACGTCCGGGGGCTCGAACCGGCGTGTGCTCCTTAGACCATCACACGGTCAGTGTGCATGGGCTGTTCGCCGATGTGCCGCAGACCCTGCCGTCGTCAGCCGGAAAGTTCTGGATGACGTGTCTCGCCACCTACGACCGATCTGATCACTGCGAGCAATCGCGCTAGTGGTTGCCGGCCACGGGGCGCAGAAATTTCTGGTACACCCACCGGGCGACGCGATGACCGAGCTGACGCCCCTCCTCGTCCGCGGCGCGGAAATGTATCCCCAGCAGGATCCTCGCCTCGACCACTTCCTGTGCGGCCTGCGAGAAGCTGCTGAAGAAACGCTCAGGATTCGCCACCAGCGGATGGGTAGTCGTCACGGAGAAGTTCATCTCGTCGGTTCCGAAAAATAGCCTGAGCGCCTCCGTAAATGCGCCGGTCACGCCGTTGGCGCCGGAGACGTAATCCGGATAGGGTGGGTTCGCGAGCAGCGGCGTCCAGGTGACGTCGCCGGCGGTCCTCGCGTTGCCGTCGTCCTCGCCGTTCTGGATCGCCGAACTGGGCCGCCAGAAGTTGTAGAAGTACTTGCTGTCAAAGATGGCAATGACGGCGTCGGCCGTGGAGATGTTGGCCAGCGCGAACAGCCGCGCGCTGTCCCCGACGTCGTTCAGATGGGCGTCGGCGAGCTGTCGAAGCGTTTCGTTCCACTGCGCGAAGAAGTTCACGGACCAGAAGAGGGCCAGGTCGGTCTGTCCATTGGGATGAGCGGTCGAAGCACCCAACGCTTTGACCTCCTCGTATTCGCGCGCGTAGTCGCGGCTGTTCAACGGGGGCGGCGGCTGTGGCCGGAACTGCGACGGGCGATTCAGCGTGAATGGATCGCTCGCCGCCAGGAACAGGAACGCCATCGGCACGGGCGAGCGCCATTCGCCCGGGGCGTCAACACCGAAGAATGGGTCCAGCGGAATAAGGGGGCGGTAGTGATGCGTGTGCAGGGCCATGGCCGCCGCCTCCCCGACTGCCAACCCGGGGTCGCCGGCGAGGCCATGGGTCAGCAGGTAGCCGTCATACAGAGCATCCAAGGATCCCTGTTGACCTGGGTAGAGCAGAACCAGCACACGATGCGCCGCTGCTGCGACCGCCGCCGCCGGCAGACCGACCCCCAGCTTCGTCGGGTCCGAGTAGTGGTACGGCTCGAACCGTCCCTGAATCGCCTGCACCGCGTCGTGCACCGCAGCATGGACGAGGGCAATGTCGAGCATGCCAGGAGGACCGGCGCGCCCCACGGGCACGACCGGTGAATCTGGATTTCCGGTGCTGACATAGCGTACCGTGATGGCGTTCCAGTCAGAGACCGCATCTGCGTACACCGGGGCTGACCAGCCCAGGGACGCGTATACGAGAAGGCCAGCAAGGCATCGCGTCATAACCTTCCTCCTTGAGTTCGATTGACGGATATGGGGAGCTTTGGCTGCCGCCGGTTCAGCCAGCTGTCGGAGGGCAGTTGGTTGGCATGACGCGTTGGCGAAGTGGCAGCGAGTCTGAAACGAGCTTGCCGGCAGCAAGCAGGAACTCGCGAAGTACAGTCGGGTCCGCATGACAGGCCTCCTGTGCGTGGGTACAATGCCGGCGAGAACCGGCGCTACTTCTAAACGCGTAAGAACGCGGCGAACCTTGTCACACCCGCCCGAACCGGCACGATTGCCTACCCACGTCACCGAACTGCTGGTCGCCTGGCGGGCAGGGAGCAGTTCGGCTCTCGACGAGCTCGTCCCTCTCGTCGAGGCACAACTGCGCCAGGTTGCCCGCCGGCATCTCCGTCGTGAACGTCCCGGCCACGTGCTTCAGACGACGGCCCTCATGAACGAAGCGTTCGTTCGTCTGCTGAGCTGGCAGAGCGTCAGTTGGACGAATCGCGCGCACTTCCTGGCCATGGCGTCCCGATTGATGCGGCACATCCTGATTGACATGTCGCGACGGCGGGCGAAGGGTCCCGATGGACGCACGGTCCGAATCGTTGATCTCACCAGCGCGGACCACGCGACCCACGACCGATCCCGCGACCTGATCGCGCTTGATGACGCCTTGCGGGAGCTGGCCGAGCACGACCCGCGAAAGGCGCGGATCGTCGAGTTACGGTTCTTCGGCGGGCTCAACCTGGAGGAGGTCGCCGAGGTGATCGGCGTGGCGCCGATCACGGTCAGTCGTGAATGGGCGAAGGCGCGTGCCTGGCTGCATCGCGAGGTCACGCGCGAGCTGCCGCGGCGTGCCTCGTCCGGCTAACACGCTGATTCGATGAAGGACGGGCGCTGGAGGGTCGTCGACGATCTCCTGGGAGCGGCGCTCGAGCGTGAGCCCCACGAGCGCACCGCGTTCCTGCAGGGCGCGTGTGGGGACGACGAGGCGCTTCGCCGCGAAGTGGAGTCGTTGCTGGCGCACAACAGCGGCGCGGGTGACTTTCTCGAAGGTGGCGCGCTCGAGATGGCGGAGGCACCGACCGCGGAGCCGCCTCAGTTGTCGGTGGGCCTGGCGTTCGGTCCCTACCGGATTCTCGGCTTGCTCGGCAGCGGTGGCATGGGCGAGGTCTATCTCGCGCGCGACACGCAGCTCAATCGCGAGGTCGCCCTCAAGATTCTGCCCGACTCGTTCGCGGCCAACCCTGAACGCCTCGCCAGGTTTCAACGTGAAGCCGAGATTCTGGCTTCTTTGAACGACCCGCACATTGCCGGTATTCACGGCGTCCAGCAGAGCGACGGCATTCGCGCCCTGGTGTTGGAGCTGGTGGAAGGCGAGACGCTCGCCCAGCGCATCGCGCGCGGGCCGATTCCATTGAGCGAAGCGCTTCCCCTCGCCTCGCAGATCGCCGCCGCGCTGGACACCGCTCACGAGCAGGGCATCGTCCACCGGGATTTGAAGCCCGCCAATATCAAGATTACGCAGGAGGGCGTCGTCAAGATACTGGACTTCGGGCTGGCGAAGCTCACGCAGGATTCGGGTGTCGATCAATCTCGCGTGGGGCTGGCGAACTCGCCGGCGAAGATCGGCCCCGCGACGACGCTGCCCGGCATCCTCCTGGGGACCGCTGCCTACATGTCACCCGAGCAGGCCAGGGGGGCAATCGTCGATCGGCGAGCCGACGTCTGGGCATTCGGCGCAGTTCTGTACGAGATGGTGACGGGACGATCGGCGTTTGCCCGTGACAACGTGCACGACACACTGGCGGCCATCCTCAAAGACGAGCCGGATTGGTCGAAGCTTGGCGACGACACGCCACCACGGATCCGCCGGTTGCTCGAATTGTGTCTCGCGAAGGACCCCAAGTGCCGCATGCGCGAATTGGCCACGGTCCGTATGCTGATGGAGGGAGCGTTCGACCCCACGCCAGCAAAGGGGCAAGCTGCGCCGGAACGCCGTGACGTGCCTCGCGGCCGCGCGACGCTGCCGTGGGTGGCGGCGCTCGTGATGGGTGTCGTCACGGCGGTCTCCATCGGGTGGAATGTTCGCCCGATCCCATCGCAGCCTGCCGCACATCTGATGGTTCCGGTGGCAACCCATGAGCGGTTCAATCCGATAATGCCGGCGGTGTCTCCTGACGGACGATACCTCGCCTATGTCTGGGGCCCGGAGGGGGC
Organism: uncultured Acidobacteriota bacterium; assembly: GCA_963750995.1. Classification (GTDB taxonomy): domain Bacteria; phylum Acidobacteriota; class Vicinamibacteria; order Vicinamibacterales; family UBA2999; genus CAVVST01. Next base: position 1,074,181 of record CAVVST010000004.1, read on the forward strand.
GCGCACGTTGTCGCTCCACGCGATGTCTGAGCCAGACAGGACTCTGGCCGAGTTTGCAGGCGCATCCTACCCCTTCTTCTCTCCTGATTCGGCCTGGCTCGGGTTCTTCGCCGAAGGCGAGTTGAAGAAGGTGTCCGTCCGCGGGGGTCCAGCGCAGGCGCTGGCGCGCGCGCCCGCCGGCCGCGGCGCCAGCTGGGGCGACGACGACCGCATTGTGTTCGCGCCAAGCTTCCGCTCGGGCTTGGCGCGAGTGTCGGCCGATGGTCTGGAGTCGGAGACGATCACAGTTCCAGACCCACGGCTGGATGAAAGCAGCCATCGCATGCCGCACGTGGTTCCTGGCGCCCGGGCTGTGATTTTCACGGCGCTTCGTGCGGAAGATCCCGCCGTAGTCGCGAGATCGCTGATAACCGGCGAGCAACACGTCCTGGTCGATGGCGCCCAGTTCGCTCGCTACGTCTCCACCGGCCATCTGGTGTATTCGCAAACCGGTCGACTCATGGCCGTGCCCTTTGACGTCGACCGCCTGGCAGTTGCGGGAGCGCCGGTACCCTTGTTCGACACAGGCACGATCACGAACGCAAATCCGACGTTTGCCGTTGCCGACACCGGTCTTCTCATTTACCGGTCCGGACTGGCAGGGGAGTCAACGCTGGCCTGGGTCGATCGTGCCGGACTGGTCACGCCTCTCCGCAGGGAGATGACAGGTTTCCTCCACCCACGCGTTTCGCCGGACGGGCGACGCCTGGTCGCGGTCCGCGATGGAAATCTGTGGGCGTATGACATCGCGCTCGACGTTCTTTCTCAGTTGACCTTCGACGGCGGCAGCGTCCCTCTGTTCACGCCTGACAGCCAACACGTGATTTACGGGAAAGTGAGAGCGGGCACCGGATGGGACATCTTCTGGAAACCAGCGGACGGAAGCGGCTCCGAGCAGGGGCTCGTCACCCGGACGCTGGATCAGGTGCCAAGCGGCGGCAGCCCTTCCGCGTCCGGCCAGCTGGCGTTCGGCGAGACGTCACTGGATACGGCGTCTGACATCTGGCTGCTCTCCATGAAAGACAAAGCCGAACGCGTCTTCCTGCGAGGACCAGCCAACGAGGCGACCACGTCGTTCTCACCGGATGAGCAGTTCATCGCCTATGTTTCCAATGAGTTGGGCAGGGAGGAAGTCTTCATCCGGCCGTTGACGGGAACGGGCGGTGTGCGCCGCGTGTCCTATGAGGGCGGCGTCGAGCCCCACTGGGCGTCCAGTGGGGAGCTCTTCTTTCGCAACAAAGACCAGATGCTGGTCGCCGATGTCACGACGCAACCGCAGCTGACGGTGAGCGCGCCTCGGAGGCTCTTCGAGGGCGCGTACATCCTGAGCTCGATCTACGATCGCAACTACGACGTCACTCCTGATGCGCAGCGCTTCCTGATGGTCCGCAGGGCCGATCCGACCGAGAGTACCCGTGCGCCTGAACGTCGTCGTCAACTGGTTCGAGCAGCTCAAAGAAGCAGTTCGCTGACGCTGTCCCCCGCTACTGCAGGCCGCTGCGCACGGACGTGATGCGCCGGGTGTTGAAGCCAAGCCAGTGCATCCGGCCGACGTAGCGGGCGTGCTCCACCTTGATGCATCGGTCCATGACGACCGACACGCCGCCGGCTTCCGCGATGCGCGCGCCTTCCTCGTTGATCACGTTGTACTGACACCACATGGTCTTCGCGCCGATCGCGACGGCCTCCTGGGCGATGCCGGGCACGGCGTGCGGCGCGCGGAAGACGTTGACGATGTCCACGGGAACGGGGACGTCGGCGAGGGTCTTGAAACTCTTCTCGCCGAGGATCTCGGACTCCCGCGGGTTCACGGGAATGACGCGGTAGCCGTGCCGCATGAGGTAGAAGCCGACGAAATAGCTGGCGCGCAGCTCGCTCTTCGACAGGCCGACGATCGCGACGGTCTTTGCAGTGTGGATCACGCGCTGGATGGTCAGCGGGATCCTGGTAGCGGGTCAGATCAAACGAGTGCGCGTCATAGCGAGGCCACCTGAGTCCTCGCTGACGCGGCGACGTTCGCGAAGCCCTGTTCGAGGTCCCAGATCAGATCGTCAACGGATTCAATGCCCACCGAGAGCCGGATGGTCCCGGGCCGCACTCCGGCCGCGAGCAGCTCCTCGTCGTTCAGCTGACGATGGGTCGTGCTGGCGGGATGGATGATGAGACTCTTCGAATCGCCGACATTGGCGAGGTGGGACCACAGCGTCACACCGCGAATGAAGTCCTGACCGGCCTGGCGGCCGCCTCTGCAGTCGAAGGAGAACACGGCACCGGCGCCCCGCGGCAGATACTTGGCCACCAGCGGTCGATAGCGGCTGGTGGGCAGACCGGGGTAGGTCACGTTCGAGGCGAGCTCGTGCGACACGAGGAAACTCGCCACCTTGGCGGCGCTCTCGACGTGGCGCGCCATCCGCAGCGACAGCGTTTCGAGTCCCTGCAGAAACAGAAAGGCGTTGAACGGACTCATGGCGGCGCCCAGATCGCGGAGGGTCTCGGCCCGCAGCTTCATGCAATAGCCGTACATGCCGAAGGTCTCGTGAAACTCGAGCCCGTGATACGCCGGGGACGGTTCGGCGATCACCGGAAAGCGCCCGTTCGACCAGTTGAACTCGCCCGAGTCCACCACGACGCCGCCGATGCTGGTACCGTGACCGCCGATGAACTTGGTCGCCGAGTGCAGCACGATGTCGGCGCCCCATTCGATCGGGCGGCAGAGGAACGGCGTCGCAAAGGTGTTGTCCACGATCAGCGGGAGCCGGTGCTCGTGGGCGATCGCCGCGATCGTCTCGATGTCGAGGACGTTGCCCGCAGGGTTGCCGATCGTCTCGCCGTAGAAGGCCTTGGTGTTCTCGCGGACGGCCGATTTCCACGCGTCCGGATCGTCGGGATCGACCCACGTCAGCCCCACGTTCATCTTCCGCAGCATGTGCTTGAACTGGTTGATGGTCCCGCCGTAGAGCGCAGACGAGGAGACGACGTGATCGCCGGGCTGCAGCAGCGTAAAGAGCGCCGCCGCCTGCGCGGCGATCCCGCTCGCGAACGCCACCGCGCCGCATCCACCTTCGAGGTTGGCCATCCGCTCCTCGAACACGGCCACCGTCGGGTTCATGATGCGCGAGTAGGTGTTCCCGTACTCCTGCAGGTTGAAATACGCCGCCGCCGATTCCGGGTCCTCGAACACATAGCTGGTCGTCTGGTAGATCGGCACCGCGCGCGCGCCGGTATTAGGGTCCGGGCGCTGGCCGGCGTGCACCTGGCGGGTTTCGAATCCGAACTTGCGGGCTTGTTCCATGCGTACTCCAACTAGGCGGACCTGAAGGTCCGCCTCTACGACGGGTCCGGCTGAAGCTCCAGGTCCGGCTAAAGCCGGACACGACGTACACCTACACCGCTTGGCGAGCGAGGAACTGCTCGATCATCGGGGTCTGACGCGCTTCCTCCAGCAGGAAGCAGTCGTGCCCGTACGGCGCCTCGATCACGTGAAGCTCGACGTGCTTGCCAACCGCGCGAAGCGCCGCGGCGAGCTCCTCCGAACCCGACGGCGGATACAGCCAGTCGGAACTGAACGCGATCAGCAGCGTTCTGGCCGACACGTTCCTGAGCGCGTCGGCCAGGCGGCCGTCGTCCGTACTGCCGCGCGAGGTCGAAATAGGTCAGCGCTCGTGACGTGTAGAGATAGGTATTCGCGTCGAACCGCCTGACGAACGTATCCGCCTGGTGCCGGAGGTAGCTTTCGATCTCGAACTCGGGTTCGGTCAGCGTGTAGTGGATATCTCCGCCGGACTGCAGCCGACGCCCGAACTTGGCGCCGAGCGACATCGCCGAGAGATACGTCATGTGGCCGACCATCCGCGCCACGCCCATGCCGGCATTCGGCGCTCGGCCGGTGCCGTGGTAGTGGCCGCCCTGCCAGTCGGGATCCGAAGTGATGGCGTTGCGGGCGATCACATTCCAGGCGACACCCTGCGGCTGCAGCGCGGGGGTGCTCGCAATGACGACGATCGAGTCGACCTGATCGGGGTAGAGAACCGCCCACTCCAGCGCCTGCATACCGCCGAGCGAACCGCCAGCGACGGCGGCGAGCCGCTTGATTCCGATCGCATCGAGAAACGCGCGTTCGGCGCGCACCATGTCGGCGACGGTAATCACCGGAAAATCGGATCCGTAGGGTTTGCCGGTCGCCGGATTTGTAGACGAAGGCCCGGTCGTTCCCCGGCAGCCGCCGAGCAGATTGGTGCTGACTACGAAGAAGCGGTCGGTGTCGAACGCCTTGCCGGGACCGATCATGCCGTCCCACCAGCCGAGGCCGCGGCCGGCGGTGCCGTCGCGATCCTCGGCGGCGAAACCGTCCCGCGTGCTCTCCGGCGGCGGCGTCTTCGCGAAGCCGGCGGCATGCGCATCGCCGCTCAGCGCGTGGCAGACGAGAATCACGTTGTCGCGCGCGGGCGACAGCGTCCCGTAGGTCTCGTAGGCGATGCGGACCGGATGCAGCGTCCGGCCGCAGTCGAGCTTCAGCGGCGCCGGGAGATCCAGGAACTGCGTTTCGATCGTGCCGACGCTGCCTGCGGCGGGCTTCGACGCCGAGGTGACCATGGCGGCGATCATATCTCCGCTTTCCACGTCCTTTGCGCTGGACGCGTGAAACCACGACGGCACGACGTTCACGACGGGGATTGGCAAAGGCCCGGATTCGTGCCCGTCGTGTTCGTCGTGGTTTAGCGTTCGGGTCGTGTATGATTTGGGACTTCCGCCAGCCGATCTACCAGATTGAAAGGGGCTCACATGGCAACGACGACCGTCAACAATGGAGTCAACGTGCAGGCGCTGCTGGATGCGCGCGAGGCGCTGAAGGGCGCGCCGGAGGCGACGAAATTCACGTGGCGCGCCACCTGCAAGTGGCAGGACGGCACCTACAGCAAGACCAACGTCAAGGGATTCTTCGGCCTCGGGGAGGAGCAGAGCCATAAGACCGAGACATCGTTCGAAGCGGATCATCCGGAGATCTTCGCTTCGGAGGATCGCGGCATCACGCCGATCGAGTACGTGCTCGTCGGGCTCGCCAGCTGCCTCACCGCCGGCGTCGCCGCGGTGGCACAGAATCGCGGCGTCCAGCTGCGTTCGGTCGAATCGCAGCTCGAAGGCAAGATGGACATCCGCGGCATCCTGGGGATGGACAGCGACGTGCGGAACGGCTACGACGATATCAAGGTAACGTTCAAGATCGACGCGGATGCACCGAAGCAGGAGGTCGAGGCGATCGTCGCGCAGTCGCAGAAGCGGTCGGCGGTGTACGACATCATCTCCAACCCGGTGAACGTCACCGTCGAAGTGGTTTAGCCATCGAACAGGTCACCACGGTCGTCGTCGGGGCCGGCCACGCCGGCCTGGCGGCGAGCCGGTGTCTCAGTGCGCGCTCGATCGATCATGTCGTGCTCGAGCGCGGGGAGGTTGCCAACTCCTGGCGCCGCGAACGCTGGGAGTCGCTGCGGCTGCTGACGCCCAACTGGCAGAGCCGGCTGCCCGGCTACCGGTACGACGGCGCGGACCCGGACGGCTACATGACGAGCGGCGAAGTGGTCGACTTCATCTCGCGGTTCGCCGTCGTGTCCAACGCGCCGGTGCGCACACACACCACCGTAACGTCGGTGAAGCGGACCGATGCCGGCTACCACATCGCGACGACCACGGGAGACGTGCGCTGTCGCGCGTTGGTGCTCGCCACCGGCGCCTGCAATCTTCCGAGCGTGCCGTCGCTGCACCAGGCGGTCCCTTCGTCTATCCAGTGCTTCACCCCGTTCGACTACCGCAATGCGGCCCAGTTGCCTGACGGCGGCGTGCTGGTCGTGGGCGCGTCAGCGACCGGCGTCCAGCTCGCCGAGGAGATCCACCGCTCCGGCCGCCCCGTGACCATCTCGGTCGGGGAGCACGTGCGGCTGCCGCGGACGTATCGCGGCCGCGACGTGCTCTGGTGGATGGATGTCTCGGGGGTGTGGAACCAGCGCTACGACGAGATCGACGACCTGACGCGGGCACGACGCCTGCCCTCGCCCCAGCTCGTCGGTACGCCCCAGCGTATGACCCTCGATCTCAACGCGCTGAGCAGCGCGGGCATTCAGATCGTGGGGCGTCTCGCGGCGATCCGCGACGGGCGGGCCTTGTTCTCGGGTGGGTTGCGGAATCAGTTTGCGCTGGCTGACTTGAAGATGAAACGGCTGCTGGGCACCTTCGACGAGTGGGCCCGCGCCCACGCGCGCGACGCCGAGGTTGGCGCTCCGGAGCGCTTCGAACCAACCCGCGCGCCCGACTCGTCTCGACTGCAGCTCGACCTGCGGAACGGCGAGATCAAGTCGATCGTCTGGGCGACCGGATTTCACCCAGACTACCGCTGGCTCGACGTGCCGGTGATCGACGCCAAGGGACACCTGCGCCACGATGGCGGCGTCGTCGATGCGCCCGGGCTCTATGCGCTTGGCCTGCCCGTCCTGCGGCGTCGCAAGTCGAGTTTCATTCACGGCGCCGAAGACGACGCGCGCGAACTGGTCGATCACCTCGCCGGATATCTCGGCATGACGCAGTAAGGGGGACCTGGGACGTGAATCTCAAGGGTGCGACAGCGTTAGTCACGGGCGGCTCGAGCGGCATCGGCCTCGCCATCGCCAGGGCATTGATTGCGGCCGGCGCGAAGGTCGCCATCACGGGGCGCGACGAAAAGCGGCTGACCGCCGCCGGCAGGGAAATCGGCGCCCATCCCATCCGGGCGGACGTGGCACACGAGGCGGACGTTCTCCGGAGCTACCGGGAGCTGTTCCAGGTATTCGATCACCTCGATATTCTCGTGAACAACGCCGGCGTCGGCGTCATCCGGCCGCTGGTCGAGATGGATCTGGCCAGCTTCGAAAACGTGTTTGCCACCAATGTCATCGGCGCCATGTTGATGGCCCGGGAGGCGGCAAAGCACTTTGTCGAACGAAAGAGCGGCAACATCGTCAACATCGCGTCCACCGCGGCGGTTCGGGGTGCTGCAAAGGGCACGGCCTACTACGGGAGCAAGTTTGCGCTGCGGGGGATGACGGAGTGCTGGCGCGCCGAGCTGCGGCCTTTCAATGTCCGCGTGATACTCGTGAATCCCAGCGAGGTGCTCACCGACTTCTACGCGACCGCCGGGCTGACGCAGGACAAGGAGAACCCGACGAAACTGCATGGGGAGGACATTGCGCATGCCGTCCTGGCGGCGCTTGAAATGGCCGACCGCGGGTTCATCACGGAACTGACCGTCTTTGCCACGAATCCGAAGGACTGACGTCGCGCCACACTGTGGCACTATCTACGGCACCATCTACGGCATGCTGCCGCTCCTGCTTCTTGCCGTCTCAACGGTCCTGGCGCAACCCGCCTCACCGACGTTCACGCAACGCACCTTCAAGGCGCCCGACGGATCGCTGGTGCGCTATGGCCTCAGCGTGCCGGGCAACTACGATCGGTCTCAGCCGCGGCCGCTCGTGGTGGCCCTTCACCCGGGCAGCGATGGGTCAGCGTTCTATGGCGCCGCCATGATGCGCAGCTTCTTCCTCCCCGGCCTGAGCGAACTTGCTCCGATCATGATCGCCCCGGACGCGCCAGGCGGGACGTGGACGGATTCGCGCGCCGAAGAGGCGGTGCTGGCGCTGATGACCGCGGTGGCCGACGAGTTCGCCGTCGATCGGCGCCGCGTCCTGGTCGTCGGCTTCAGCCTCGGCGGCAGGGGTGTCTGGTACCTGTCGGCGCGCCACCCGGATCGATTCACCGCAGCGATCGTGATGGCCGGTCGCACCCAGGAACCGACTGCGGATCTCGCGAAGATTCCGACCTACATGATTCACAGCCGCAACGACCAGGTCGTGCCGTTCGATCAGGCCGAGGAGCGTGCCCGCGCGCTGGAGCAGATGGGGCGCCCGGTCAGGTTCGAGGCGCTCGCCGGTGTGGGGCACTACCAGATGGGTGGGTATCTCTCCGCCCTGCAGCGTGCCGGTCGCTGGGTGAGCGAACAGTGGACACGTCGGCCGGCGCCGTAAACCCCAGCCCGTCATCTGCCGCCTTCTACTCGAGTTTCTTTCGCCGCTCCCGCGCCCGGCGTTCATGTTCAGGAGGCACCGGTGTGTCGCCCTGGCGCCGTTCCGCGACGATTGCCAGCACCCATCCATCGCCCAGGAGCCGCTGCTGGTACGACTCCACGAACTGTGCGAGCGTGGTGGCGTCGGTAAAATCGCAGGATTGATGGGCGTCGCGCGGCCCGAAAATCAGGACCGTGCCCGTCGGGCTCGTCGTGAGCCGGATCGACTCCTCACCGCGAACGAACAGCCAGGCGTGTGGATGGAAATCCATGTTTAGAGTATCGGCGTCAGTCCCCGGCCGTATTAGCAGAGATTGGGCTTTCATCGGCAGTATGCAGGGAGATCGGCCAGACTCCGGACGACGAGATCGGGACGTACTGCGCTCGAGGCTGGTACCCCCGCCCCCATCCGGTCGACCCAGATGCCGGTGATGCCAAGTTTTTGTGGCTGCTCGACGTCCCACTCCAGGTTGTCGCCGATCATCCATGTGTCACGCGGTTCCACCGCCAGCGCGGTCAGCGCAAGATGGTAGATTCGTTCGTCCGGCTTCCCGAAGCCCAGTTCGCCTTCCACGAAAATCGCGTCGAAGAATGGCTCCAGCTGGAATCGCGCGATCTTCTGACGCTGCATGGCGGCGGCGCCGTTGGTCACCAGCGCCAGGCGACACTCGCTCTCACGCAGCCACGTGAGGATCCGCACCGCATCGGGGAACAGCACCGTTCGCTCGTCGCGACACTCGTCGTACCGCTCGGCGATGCCGTCAGCGAGCCCCGGCGCGTCACACCCGATGTTGGCGAGCGCGAGCCCGGCAATGTGCCGTCGCGCGCCGCTCAGGTCGAGGCGTCCCTGCCGATGCCGTACCGGGTCGGACCAGTACCAATCGCGAAGCCTGAGGATTTCTGCCAGCACCGGCTGTGAGTCGACGCCGGGCGGGCAGCTCTCGCACGCGACTTTCCAGCAGTCCACCACCGCGCTGCCGTCGACGAGGGTGTCATCGAGGTCGACCAGCACGGCGCGTGGCAACTTGCGAATGGCGGGGTTCATCCCGCGGACGGGCGCGGTCACGACGTAACATTAGCGCGGCCGCTCACCGGCACGCAGCCTTGGCATCCGGGTGACGTCCGTGGCAAAGTGACCAGTCATATGTCTTCCGGAGCGGCATCCGCGCTTCAACCCGGCCCGACCGTGGATTCGGCGTGGAGCCTGCTTCGCGCGGCGAGCGCCCTGGCCGACAGTCTCGACCGCAAGGGCCGGTTCGAGGTGTTCGGCGAGGACGATGTCGCCGGCGTGCGAGCGCTGTCAGGCGACAGCCGGGGCGCCGTGCTGGCCTGGCATCCCGGAACCGGCTGGGAGTCACGCCTTGCGCCAGACGATGCCCGTTCAGAAATGCTGAGCCTGTACCTTCCGATCTGCAGCGCCACGTCCGCCCGTCCGCTGACGGTGGGCCATCTCGGCCAGAGCCTCGACGGGTTCATCGCAACCCCCTCGGGCGATTCGCAGACCGTCACCGGCGACGACAACATCGTGCATATGCACCGGCTGCGCGCCCTGTGCGACGCGGTGCTCGTTGGCGCCGGGACCGTGGCGGCCGACGATCCACTGCTCACCACGCGGCACGTGCCGGGGGCGAATCCTCTCCGCGTCGTCTTCGACCCGCGCCGGCGGTTGACGCCGACCTTCCGCGTGTTCACGGATCGCACCGCTCCGGCGCTGTACATCTGCGAGCGTTCCAGGATGTCGCCGGGGGAGAGTCACATGGGCAACGCCGTCATGGCGGCCATCGACGGCGGCGAACCGGGCGACGATGTCGCCCAGGCACTCCGTCTGCTGCATGCGCGGGGCTGCACCCGCGTGCTCGTGGAAGGCGGCGGCGTGACGGTATCGAAGTTCCTCGAGGCCAATCTTCTCGACCGGCTGCAGATCGCCATCGCGCCGGTCCTGATTGGCGATGGCCGTCCTGCGGTACGGCTCGCGCCGCATCTCCGCCTGCGCGACTGCCGCCGGCCCGGCTACCGGGTGTTCCGCATGGGCGGCGATGTGTTGTTCGACTGCGACTTGAACCTCAAGGCCGATGCCCAGGACTCCGCGCCAGGGCAGGTGAACCGGATAATCTGAGTCAGGCGGTACCACGTGCGAACCATGCGCCCCGTCGGTGTCGTACTTGCTGTCGATGATGGCGCTGGCTGGTACGTTCGGCTACCACGCCTCGTCGACGCCCGACTTCGTCGGGACCCTTCGCGTCGCCACCTTCAACATCCACAAGGGAGCGAACCGGCAGGGCGACTACGATCTCGAGCGGACGATCGATGCGATTTCGCGCCTCGGCGCCGACCTCGTCGGCCTGCAGGAGGCGATGCGCAATCACCCGGACTTCAACTGCGACGATCAGCCGGCGTTGATTGCCGAGGGGCTGCGCCAGCGCACGGGCCGCCGCTGGGTGCATGTCCACGCGAGGGCGTGGATCACCGACGACCGGCGATGCTTGGCGGGCGACCGCGGATCCGACGTCGCCACCGAAGACCTGGCCTTTGTGACTGCCAGTCCGATTCTTGCCTCGAGCTCCATACGCCTGTCGGAGGGACGGGTCGGGTTGGCGGTGCGCGTGGCGGCAATGCCTGATGTGCCGGTGATCGTGACGCACCTGGCTGCGAATCGCCAGAATCAGCAGGACCGGATTCGGGAGCTCGCCGTGTTGCTGCCGTGGGCGGCACAACAGGGCCCCGGTCTCCTGATCGGCGATCTCAATGCCCAGCCGGACGCCGATGAACTCGCCCCGCTGCGAGCACGCTACCGGGACGCGTGGGTGGAGGCTGCCGCGCGCGGCGTGGCCGGCGGGGTTGCCTCGGGATCGACACGGCCCGGCGGGCGCGTGTCGCGGATCGACTACATCCTCTACGAGCCGACGCTCGACCTGGCGCTGGATTCAGCGGAAGTTGTCGACGTCTCCGCCTCGTCACCGTCCGGCGAAGTCTCGGACCATCATCCCGTGGTGGCGACGTTCCGTCGCGCGAACGTTGCTACGCCCGCCGCCGGAACACGGTGAAGTCGTAGCCAATCCACCCCGGCTCGCGAGCTGCCCGTCGCGGACACGCTGCGCCGCCAGCCGCGCCTGTAAGGGGCTCAGCGTGATGCCCGTGCCGCGGATGGGCAGCCTCCCGGCCAGCTAGCACAGGCTGGTTCCTACCCCGCAGCCGATCCACCCGGCCATGCGGCGAGATCGTCGTGGCCGACCACCACGTGCGAATGCCCGGCCTCGACGGGGGCGAGCCGCCGCGCCCGCCAGCGCGTGATGTCCGCTGCCCGGTCCGGCGCCATCTCCGTCGCCGCGTCTGCCCACCCCGCGATGAGCAGCCGCTGCAGGTCGCGCTCGGCCGGTCCTAACTGCCAGTCGCTGGGCTCACGACGTACGCGATATCCCGCCTGGAGAAAGCACTGTTCTGCGATCGCGGCCGCGTCCGGTCCGGCTGCAGGGCCGCCCAGGCCCTTGTCCGTCTTCTGGTGCCGGTTGAAGAGTTCGCGCACCGCCTCGTCCTCGGCGTCGGCTGGGGTGCACTCGAACCGGCCGTTGTAGGTGATGGTGAAGAGCGCCACGGCGTTCTCGGCCCGGCAGCGCGCGGCGAGCGCGCGCAGCCACGACTCCGACACGAGGTCGAGCAGGGCAGAGGCCGTCACGAGGTGACGTCCCGCGAAGAGCCGGGGGTCGTCGAGCGTGCCGAGATCGCCCTGATGCGTCTCGATCTCACACCGGAGCGTCAGCGCCGCGCACGCCGCAGCGCCCCTCGTCAGTCCACGCTTCGTAACCAGAGGTCGTGGCCCACGAGGTGATGCGTTCCGGAAGCGTGGACAGCAGGGCGGCACTTCGGTCCACGGCGAGCCAACATTGAGGACCGGGCAAGCGTTCCGCCAGGTAGCGAATGTTCGATCCCGTCCCGGTACCGAGATCGAGTAGCGACAACGGCTCGCCAGGGACCATCCCGTCCGCAACCGCGCGCGTCAGCGCGTCGGATCGCGCCGCGATATCTGCGGGCTCCCGCAGACGCAGCCAGTGCGCGAGCGCATAAGTGGGGTCGGAGGTCATTTTGCAAGGACACCATCTATACGCACGCAAAGCCGATCGAGCGCCGACGACATCAGCCTCGCCGCAGCGTCCCATGACGGCAATTGGTCGCGCCTGCGCCGTGCGCCTTCCGCGAGGCGCGCGCGAAGCATTGAGTCGCCGAGTACGCGCGCCAGGGCCGCAGCCAGCGCGTTCGTGTCGCCAACGGGAACCAGCAGCCCGGCGTCGTCACCGATCAGGTCCGGAATCGCGCCGGTCATCGTCGCGACGATCGGGAGCCCGTGCGCCAGCGCTTCGGCGACCGCCATTCCGTACGTCTCCTGCTGCGTGGCGAAGACCGCGACATTCGCGCGGCTCGTAGAGCGCGGCGAGTGCATCGCGATCGAGATCGCCGACGAATGAGACCCGATCCTCCAGCCGAAGGCGCGCGGCGGTCGTCCGTACACGCGTGGCCGTTTCGGGATCGCGGGTAAGACTGCCCGCACACGTCAGGCGCCACGCCAAATGCCGAATCACGGAAAGCGCTTCGAGCAGTAGCTCGTGTCCCTTTCCTGGATGGAGCGTTCCTACGGTGAGCAGTTCGAGGGGGGCCGGTGGCGAACCGTCCGCCCCCGTAGTGTCCGCCTTGGCGCGGACCAGCGGGGCTCGATCGGTTCCAGGCTCGACGATCACGATCCGGCTCGAGGCAACGGAGTACCGGGCGATCAGCGGGAGCGCGGCCCGGCCGGTGACGACCACAAGCGCCGCAGCCGCGAGCGCGCGCCGTTCTCCGTCTTCGAAGCGGGCGGCGTCCTCGCGCTCGAGGCCGATGGCGGCGGCGAGAGGCAGATGGACGAGCGCCACCACCGGCAGCCGGGCAGCTTCGCGCGTGATGGTCTCCGCCAGTGCGCCAAGCGCGAGGCTGTCGACGATGGTGATGGTCCCGGCGACGAATCGCCGCGAGCGTGCGGTCGGCATGCTCGAGTGCTGCAGGCGTGGGATGCGGAAAACTGGCATCGAGCTCCAGGACGTCCACACGCCTGCCAAGGCGGCGAAGGCCGTCCACCATGTGCCGGTCGTAAATGTAGCCTCCAGTGCGTGCCTGGAGAGATCCGGGCACGACGAGTGCGATCGGCGTCATCGTGGCGATGATCCGTTCACCCTGGCTTCGAACGACGCCGACGCGATGTGTGATTCGTGCAGGGTAACGCGCAGCTGCTCCACCGCGTTCGCTCCCGGTCCGAGCTCGCCACGCCCGATGGCCGCGACCAGGCCGTCGAACACCACCCGCGCCAGCACCTCCGTGGTCGTGTTGCGGCCCGCCAATGACGAAACGTCGTCGAGATTACGGTAGTTCAGCTCGGCGAGCACGCGCTGCAGCGCGGCCGCGGCGCGCCCAATATCCACCACGATGCCGTCGGCATCGAGCTCCGGCCGTTTGAGCTCAACGTCCACGACATACGTGGCGCCGTGCAGCCGCTGAGCGGGCCCGAAGACCTGGCCCTTGAAGCTGTGCGCAATCATCATGTGGTCGCGCACCGTAACGCTGTACATCAGGCGTTTTCCTTTTTGGTAATGGGGTCGGGGGTCATTTTTCGAGGACACTCGACGCCCTTGTCCTTTACCGCGTCGAGTGTCCTCGAAAAATGACCCCCGACCCCATTACGAATATCGAATGCGGTGGCACAGCGTGTCGCCGGGCGCCTGCGCGAGCGTCGCCATCACCTCCGGCAGTTCCTCGAATGGGCTCTCGCCCGAAATGAGGGCGTCGAGATGCGGATCGCGCAGCAGGGCCAGCACGAGCTGCATTCGCCGCCGGTTGTCCCATCGCGCGCGCTGCGACGGCGGAATGCGGCCGACCTGCGAAGACGCGATCGTCAGGCGCCTGGCGTGGAATGCGCTGCCAAGGGACAGGGGCACCGTCCGATCGCCGTACCAGCTCAATTCGACGATCCTCGCCTCGACGCCGGCCACCCTGAGTGCCAGTTCGAGCCCTTCGGGAGCGCCGCTCGCATGGATCACGAGGTCTGCGTCCACGGCCGCGGCCGGCGGTTCCGCGAATCGTACCCCGAGCGCCAGGGCCACCGCGGCGCGACGGGGATTGATATCAATCAGCTCGACGTCGCACCCCGGGATTCTCGACAGGAGCCAGGCGGCCAGACATCCGACGGTCCCGGCGCCGATCACCGCGATACGATCGCCAAGATGCGGCATGGCATCCCACACCCCGTTGAGCGCCGTCTCCAGATTGGCGGCCAGCACCACCCGCCGCGGATCGATGCCGTCGGTCAGCACGTGTACGTCGCCCGCCGGAACGATGAAGCGCGTTTGATGCGGATGAAGAACAAAGACGATGCGGCCGGTGAGTGCGTCGGGGCCGTGTTCGACGCGCCCGACCATCGAATAGCCGTACTTCACCGGCGCCGGGAAGGTGCCCTCCTGGAAGGGCGCTCGCATCCGGTCCCATTCGCTCGGCGGCACGCGGCCGCTGAACACCAGCGCCTCGGTTCCGCGGCTGATGCCGCTGTACAACGCACTGATCACGACCTCGCCCTCGCCGGGCGGGCGGAGCGCTTCCTCGCGGATCTCGCCGCGGCCGGGCGCCGCCACCCAGAATGCTCGGGCCTCGTCGGGCATATCCGCTCATTCTGATGCCGCACACGCCCCGTTACAATGTCGCCCTCGCCGTTGGGCTCGCGGGCACGGCGGCTCTCGGCTGGATGGTCGGCTCGTGGATGGGCGCGGGTATGAGCTATCCGGTCATGGCCGCGGCGTTCTTCGGAGTGCTGTTCACGGCCGTCGTCGCGGTCGCCGGCGGCCAGCATCCCCATGCGCGCTTCGGGCCTGCCAATACGGTGACGACGAGTCGTGCGATGCTGGCGGCGCTGGCCGCCGGGCTTGTCGGGCAATCCGCGTCGCCAGCGGTACTTTGGCCGGTGATTGGGCTCACGGCGCTGATGGCGGTGCTCGACGGCCTGGACGGCTGGCTCGCCCGCGCGACCCACACGGTCAGCGCATTCGGCGCGCGTCTTGATATGGAAACGGATGCCGCGTTCATTCTCGTCCTGTCGGCTCTCGTCTGGCAGTACGACAAAGCCGGCATATGGGTACTGGGGTGCGGGTTGATGCGGTATGCATTCGTCGGAGCGGGCCGGGTGCTGCCGTGGCTCGCGAAACCGCTGCGCGCCACGCGGCGCGGCAGGACCGTGGCGATTTTTCAACTGCTCGGACTCGGCGTCGCGCTGGCGCCGATCGTCCCACGGCCCGCGAGCGCGGCGCTGGCCGGTGTCACGCTGGCGGCTCTGTGCTGGTCGTTCGCGGTTGATGTCGCGTGGCTCTGGCGTCAATCGCTAGTACATAGCGTCCGGCTTTAGCCGGACCGATGTGGTCCGCCTGAAGGCGGACACTACATGAGCATGTAGTGTACATTACTACATGAGCGTAGTGTCCGGCTTTAGCCGGACGGGGGAGTTTATGTTCGGACGAATGGCGTCGCCCGCCGGTGCGCTGCGGATCCTGTCGCTGGCGCTTGGCGTATTCCTGATCTTCATGGCCGTCGACAAGATTGCGTGGCTGACCGATGGCGCAATCCTGACCCGGAGGCTCCAGGAATGGCGCGGCATGGCGCGGCCCCTGGCCCGGTGGTACATCGATACCATCGCGCTTCCGGGTGCGCCGGTTTTCTCGCGCGTGGTGGTGTTAGCGGAGCTCGCCGCGGGTACGGCGTTGATTCTGGGAACGAGGGTGCGCCTGGCGGCGGCGCTGGCGTTCCTGATGGTGCTCAACTTCCACTTCGCCGCCGACCTGATCTTCCGGTATGCCTATCTGACCAACGCCTACGGGCTGCCGATCCTCGGCGGCCTTCTGGCGCTCGCCGTCGGCGGCGGCACGCGGCTGCCGTTCAGTGTGTCGAAATAGGCGGGTCCGGTGCATCGAACGCATCGAGCAGCACCGGCGTGAGCTGGTTCATTGGGCCAATCGCGGGGCGCCGCGGTTCGAGGCCCGGACGGAATCCATTCTCCAGCAGCCTGTGAAGGACGCGTTCCCCGCGGCCGATCACGTGCACCGGGACATGCCACGGCGCATCTTTCCCGCTTACGGCTGCAGGCGGCTGATGGTCGCCGAGCACCACGAGAACCAGGTCGTCGGCCTGTTCACGGAGGTAACCCGCCAGCGATCGGTACTGGTACGCCACCGCGCGCACGTAGCTCGGCCCGAGGTTCGACAGATCGGGGGTGATGGCCATGGCACGCGCGACGTCCGCGCGGTCGAAGGCGTCGGTGGTCAGGACGCGCGACCACGCCGGCTGGTACGGCGGCACGGGACCGAAGGGCGCGTGCGACTGGCTGGTTGGAAAGACGACAAATACCGGGGCGCGGGGGGCGTTGCGGCGCTCGAGCGCGTCGAGCCGGGCCAGCGCGTACTGATCCGGAATGCTCCACCATCCAAATTGCGGCCCCTCGGTACTCGAGGTGATCCCGCCCGTAGATCACGTCGAAACCATAAAAGGCGCCTTCAGGCCACGCCTGCCGCATTCCCGGCATCAGCGCCACCGTGTGGTAGCCGCGGCGGGCAAAGTTGGTGACGATCGTGTCGCGCTGCGACGCCATCAGGGCCGTGTATGCGGTACTGGTCGCGTACCTCCACGCCCGAGAGCAGGCTCAGATGCGCCAGCCATGAGGATCCGCCGAACGTGGGTGACTCGACGTAGGCCGACACCACCTGGCGGCCGGTCTCGCGAATGGCCGCGTCGAAATCGGCGCGGCTCTCGGCGAGGCCCGACCAAATGGCCGGAGTTTCGAAGGTGATCGCACCGTAGGATTCAACGAACACGAGCAGCACGTCGGCGCCTCCGAGCGCGCGAAGACCCGTGTCGAGCGCCGGGCTGGGACCGAGCCGCGGGGCTGCGGCCCCTGGTCCGACCATCGCCAGTGCGAAGCGAGCCTGCCGCAGGTAGGCGGGCGTTACCGGATCGGCAAATGCCACGTCGATCGGGAAGCCAGGGATTCGCTGACCGGCGAACAACAGGACGATCACGCCGGCCAGTGCCGCGAGAGCGATCCGCGGCCGATGATGCAGCACCGCCAGTGCCAGCTGCCCGATCGCCAGACGGGCGAGCACGTACATGACCCCCACCGCCAGCACGACGATCGCCGCGACGGCGGCGATCAACCACCATGGCGCGGCGTCGGTCAGCATCGCCGCGACGTTGCCCAGATGTTGGGCGTCCCAGTACAGGTTGAACTCACGCCCGTAGAGCCCTGGTGCCGTGACGTCGAGGTAATGCCCGGCCACGAGCACGACCCAGAGGGCCGGCAGGACGCGTTTCGCCAGCCGCGATGCCCAGCCATGCGCAACGGCGAGCACCAGGATGCACAGGGCCAGTTCGAGCGAGAGGGCGTTGCTCCAGGCGATTCGCGGAGTCGGCCACACGTTCTCGAACGTGAGCGATGCGTTGAGGAGGACGAGCGATGCGGCGAGGGTGAGTGACGCGCGCCAGCCGGTGAAAACCCCGAGTGCCACGCGTTACACCGACGACAGCAGGTGACCCAGCTTTTCCTTCTTCGTCTTCAGGTACTGCGCTGTTGACGCGGTCGCCGGAATCTCGATCGGGAGCCGCTCACTCACGGACAGGCCTTCGCCGACGACGCCCGACAGCTTCCGCGGATTGTTGCTGAGCAGGCGCAAGGACCGCACGCCAAGCTGGCGCAGCATCCTGACGGCGACGCGGTAGTCGCGCAGGTCGGCGGGAAAGCCGAGCCGCTCGTTGGCTTCGACCGTGTCGGCGCCCCGGTCCTGGAGGGCGTACGCGCGAATCTTGTTGGCCAGCCCGATGCCTCGCCCCTCCTGGTCCAGGTAGAGCAGCACGCCGCGGCCGTCCTCGGCGATCCGCTTGACCGCCGCATGGAGCTGCTGTCCGCAGTCGCAGCGCGCGGAGTGAAACAGGTCCCCGGTCAGGCACGACGAATGAACGCGCGTGAGCACGTTTTCGCCGTCGCCGATCGCGCCGAGC
Organism: uncultured Acidobacteriota bacterium; assembly: GCA_963750995.1. Taxonomy (GTDB): domain Bacteria; phylum Acidobacteriota; class Vicinamibacteria; order Vicinamibacterales; family UBA2999; genus CAVVST01. The sequence goes on from CAVVST010000004.1 coordinate 1,092,359, forward strand.
ACCAGGGCGACGTGGGCCTTGGTCGAGAGCGCGCTCTTGAACACGTGAATGTCGAACTCGCCGTAGTCGGTCGGGAGCTTGGCTGACGCCACGCGGCGCAACGCCTGCAGATGAAGAAGGGCGCCGACGGAGGTGAACATGCCGCGAAGCCGTGGAATCACGAGGGCACCCTGGGTGTGATTAGTGGAGGAACAGAAGAGTAATCGTAGGTGGGGAGCCCGGGGCTGTCAAACGATGGGCGCGTCTGGCGTAAGCTACAGCCTCGCCAGCATCCGCTGGCACGCGGAGGTCGCGATGAACAAGACAGTGATTGCCGTTATAGCGCTGGCAGCGGGTCTTCTAGTAGGAATCCCGGTCGGTGGGCGGGTGATGAACACGAGCGCCACTGATGAGTCACCGGTGAGCACGGGCTTTGCCGCCGTGCCTGGTGAGATTGGCGGCCAGGATCTGTTCGGACCGTACCGACGTCGTGGCGGACTGGCCGAAGGATGTCAGCACGCTGCCCGGGCATGCGGACTGGACGTGGGGCGCGGCGCAGGGCATCTTCGCCGAGAGCCCGAATCGCGTGTACCTCGTCGCGCGCGGCGAGCTACCGAACCTGAAGGAAATTCCGGCCACGCTGCTGCCGCAGCTTGGACCGAGCGTGCAGTTCCCGGTCGGCGGCCTGCCGTGGCGCAGCCACACGCAGACCGCGCTCCCGGGCAACGGCGGAGCAGGCGGCGACCCGGCGACGGCGATGGAAGCCTGGAGGGGCGACTCTCCGCCGTACCGTCAGCTCGGCGTCGACGCCCGCTGGGAACACTGCCTCGTCGTCGTCGATGGTGCGGGAAACATCATCGAAGAGTGGACGCAGTGGGACAAGATCTTCAAACGCCCGCACTCTGCGTACATCAGTCCCTACGATCCCGAAAAGCACGTCTGGCTCGTGGACGATCACAGCCACGCTATCTACAAGTTCAGCAACGACGGCAAGCAGCTCGTACAGACCATCGGCACGCCGAACGTGCCGGGCGCCGACGGCACCCACTTCAACCGGCCGACGTTCATGGCATGGGGAGGCGACGGCAGCTTCTACGTCGCCGACGGCTACAACGGCAACCGCGTGGCGAAGTTCGACAAGGACGGCAAGTTCCTGCTGGACTGGGGCATGAGGGGTGAGCCGGGCGGCAACGAAAAGCGGCCCAACTACATGAACAACGTGCACGGCGTGGCGGTTGATGTCCAGACCGGGCGCGTGTTCGTGAACGACCGCAACAACCACCGCATCCAGATCTTCGACGAGAGCGGAAAGTACCTGTCCGAGTGGGAGATCAAGCAGCGGCCGTCCAGCATCCACCTGATTCAGATCGGCCAGGATCGCAACATCGTCGCCTTCGATCAGGGCACGCAGAAGATGCTCAAGTACGACCTCGACGGCCACCTGCTGTACTCGTGGGGGACCGTCGCCGACCTCCAGGGTTCGCTCTGGGGGATCCACGGCATCAGCACCGACCAGGAAGGCAATCTCTACACGGCGGGTGTGAACTCAGGACGCTTCAACAAGTTCACGCCGCGCCCCGGCGCCAACCCGGCGTACATGGCTGGCAAGCCGGTGTACTCCGCCTGGCAGTAACCCCTCAGCGCGGGGGGTCTTTCGGCGCGACGTAGCTCTTTCGCGCGCGCGGCTTCAGGCCGCGCGCGCTCACGCGCACGTCGAGGTCGTGCACCTTGCCGTCGCGTTTCGGCGGAGCGAAGCCCAAAAGGTACTGGCTGTGCAGCTCGTCGGCGACGCGCGCGAACGCCTCGCCGAGATTCTGTCCAAAGCGGATCTCCGCGTAGCCGCCGCCGGTCTGCTCCGCCACGAGCGCGAGTCCGGGATCGGGCAGGTCGGCCATCAAGGCTGCCTGCAGCCCGCCAGGTCCGATCCCCGGCTGAGCCGGCCGCGAGCCGCGGCTACGCATGCCGATTCCGTACACCATCACATCGTCGACGCGCGCGCGGTCGATGACCTCGACCTGGCTGACGTATCGCTCGCGGAAATTGATCGGGCCGCTGTCCTTGCCGTCGCTCAGGACGAGGATCACCCGGCGGGCCTCGCTTTCCTCATCGCCGAAGGCGTCCATCGCCTGGTCGACCGCGCGCCAGAGCGGGGTCGGCGCATCGAAGGGCACCGTGTCCGGCAACGCCCGTCGCAAGGCGGCGACATCGTGGGTGAAGCCGGCACTGATCTCAATCTCGCGTCCGAACGTGCCGACCCGCACGACGTCGTCCGGCCGAAGCCGCGCGAACAGCTGTTCCGCACCGGCGCGCAGCAGCGGCAGGTTGCCCTCCATGCTGCCCGAGACGTCGAGCATCACGATCAACCGGACCGGTTGCGGCGTGTTGTCGAACAGCGTGATTGGCTGGGCCTTCCCCTCGTCGCGCACCTCGAAGTCGCTTTGCGTGAGCGACGTGACGAGCCGGCCGTCTCGATCGGTCACCGTGACGAAGACGCGAACGGAGTCGCCGGTCGCGCGAAAGGTGGGTTGCTGAGCGGCCAGGCCGAACGTCGCCACAACGCCGATCGCGAGAGCCGTGAACGCCAGGATCCGATTCATCCTTCACTCATACCACGGCGGATTGTGACGTTGGAGAGACCGTCGAGGAGCTCTGCAGCGGCGCGAATGCCCGAGTTACAGGCGCCCTCCATGAAACCCTGCCAATCGTAGAACGAGTCGGTGTGCTCCCCGGCGAAGAAGAGGTTGGCCACCGGCAGTCCGACCCGGCCCTCCCACTGGGTGAAGTATCCGGGTGGGGTGGACGTGTACGAACCCCGGCTGAACGGATCGCCCGGCCAGTGCTGCATGTGGGCGACGATCTTGCCGTCCGGTGTCCGCTTGGCGGCCGCGGAGGCGCCTGGCCACACCCTGTCAAGATCACCAAGCCATCGTCGAGCGTCGGCGTCGAGCGTCGCCGGATTGAGCCGCTCGGCCCGCTGCCCGCCCGAGTAGTCGAGCATCACGGCGTTGCCGGGAGTCGCGCCGCTGGGGTTCGGCTCCCAGGTGCACTGGTGGTTCGGCAGGTTGGAGTAACTCGCGCCCTCGCTGTCGTACTTCCCCAGATCCGGGAGCTGAACCCGACGTTCAGCTTCGTGTTCCGGCCGTAGTCGAAGTCCTGGATGATCGTGCGCTGCCAGGCAGGAATGCCCAGGCTTCTATGCAGGTCGACCAGCCGCAGTGTCGAATAGGGCAGCGTGAGGATGACCGCGTCGTGCACCGCGGTCACGGTCGTCCCAAGGTGGTTGAACGTGAGGCTGATCCGCCCGTCAGACAGTTTGCGGGCCGCGACGAGCCTCATGCCGGGCATGGTCTGGCCGGGCAGCTGCGCGGCGAGCCGCTGGGCAATCTGCTCGTTGCCGCCCAGGACGTGGAATCGCTCGTCGCTGAACACGCCGAACGGCTGGAAGCGTGAGCGTTTGTCGATGTGCATGAAGAACAGCAGCGCCAGGCAGGACTGCAGGTCGATCTCGCGGCCGTACTCGATCGTGTAGACGGTGTCGATCACCTGCGTGAGCAGCGGGCTGGCGCCCTTGTCCTCGAGGAGCTGGCGCAGCGTGGTGTGGTCGAGCAGGACGTCGAAGTCGCTGTGGGTGTCCCAGGCGACGTTGTTGCCCAGGGCCGCCAGCGTCGGACGCAGCACGTCGACCAGCGCGCGGAAGTGGTCGACGATCACCGCTTCGGCGACCTGCGTGCCGTCGAAGAAGTAAGTCACCTCGCCCGGCAGCCACTCCTTGGTCACGTCCTCCAGCTTCAATCCGAAACGTTTCGCGTACTTCTTCATCGTGATGTGCGTGGTGTCGATCAGCTCGCCGCCGCGTTCGACCACCTGCCCTGGGAACATCACCGGACCGGGAAAGCTGCCGCCCATCGACCATTGGCGGCCGCCGATCCGGTCGCGTCCTTCGTAGATCGTGGCCGCGATGCCGGCGGCGGCAAGCGTGTCCGCCGCGGACAGGCCGGCGAGGCCCGCGCCGACGATGCCCACCGAGGCGTTCGCGCGTGGCGCCGGGCTCCCGATCTTCGGAATGCCAAGCAGGCCGATCGCGGCGGTGGCGCCGATCCCTTTCAGGATGTCTCGGCGTGTCGCTCCCTGCGCAGGTTCCGCGGCCCGCCTCGAGCGTTGTCGCTGCCGCGCAACCGCCGCGCGTTCCAGGCCTTCCCTGGTGGGAATCCCCAGGTCCTCGAACGCCTTCGCCAGCCGGAGTGCACGCACGATTCCATCGAAGCCAGGTGTACGACCCACGCGTTGTCCTTTCAGCACCCAGGGACGGTGCTCACTGCAATGAGACGAGAATCGGAATCAGACCGCTGTCGCTGACGAGCGGATGCAGCGCCTTGCCAATGACGGCGCCAAATGCCCGACCTGGATCCGTCGCCTTCATCGCATGTCCGGGCGTCGGCGACGTCGTCAACAGATCGCCGACGTCGACCGCAGCATACCTGGCATCGACCCGGCAGAACGTTCGACCGCTCAGCGCGATCGGATGCCTGGGGAGTTCCGAGCTGTGGCGGCCCAGCACGATGGCCGGCCGGCATTCCCCGGCTCCCGCGACCACGCCGGCGACCTTCCTGTCGTATTCGTGAATGCTCGGACGCAGCCGCCCGTCGTCACCAATCACCATGACGACGCCTGGTTCCACGCCAGTGGCGTCGCTCACTTCAAAGTCCTCGGCGCAATCGGCGTTGTTGAAGACGATATCGCCCTGGGCGCCGTCGATGACGATCGAGTCTCGTCCCTCGTTGTCGCGAACGACGATGAGCCCGGGCTTCTTTCCGCCGTCCTCGGCGCGCGGCGCACCGATCCAGAGGCCGGCGATCTTTCCGTCGAACGCGTCGCCGGCGAAGTTGAAGACGGGCTTGTTACTGGCATCGCGGACGAAGATGCTTTCACCCTCTCCGCCGTTGAGGACAATCGCATCGTTTCCCGCCCGGCCCCGCAGCACCACCAGTGCTGCTTTCGTCCCGCCGTCGGCCGTATGCGTGCCGAGCCACAGGGCCGCAGCCTTGCTGTCGAACGCATCGCCAACAAAATTGAGCACCGGCTTGCCCGAACGGTCACGGACAAGAATGTTCTCCGGCGCGTCGCCGCGCAGCGACACTGACGTCTGGCCGTCCTTCCGCTTCAGCATGACGTCGCCTTGCACGCCGTTGCCGCCGATCACCACGTCGCCCGCGGTGGTCAGGCTGATGATGGTCTGGCCATTGACGTCCAGGATGGTGACCCCGCCGGTCGGCGCCAGGGTGAGTCCACCGGGGTTCGGCCGAGACGGAGTGGGGCTCGCGATCCGGACGATGGTCTTGCCGTCGCCGTTGCGAACGAGCACGGCGCCGGCCCGGCCGCTTCCGCCGGCGACGATGTCGCCGGTGGTGCCGTCGAGCGTAATCGTCACCTGCCCGGATGGCGGCGGCGCGGTGAGAATGTCGATCTTGCCGTCGAGTGGAGGTGTCACGTTCGCTCCCTCGCTGATGTGAGCGACTCGATCGAGTGGCTCAGAGTTTTGATGGGTCGGGAATCGCAAAGCACCGCAAGTAGCAGTCGTCCATTGTGTCGTTGTCGAGCTCGAATACATGAACCGAGGCGAGGTTGCCCTGAAATTGCCACGGACGCACCGTGACCGACTCGACCTCGTCCCAGTCGTCAGTCCCGATTCGTCGATCGCCGAAGAAGTGGCCGTTGAGCGATGAGAAGCAGAAGATGGCGTTGTAGTCGTGGCGGACGAGGATGATGCGCCCGCAATCGGTGAACGCGCCTCCCTGCACGTAGTCGAGATAGATGTTCGTCTTCGCGAGCGGAATGTCGTGCTCCTCCAGGTGCGGCAGCGTGTTCTGGCCGCTCGGGTCAAAGGCGCGCAGGAACCCGGGCTTGTCGTAGTTCGAGGTGTAGAGGAGGCCCGTGACCGGATGGATCGCGACCCACGGGAACAGGTTATTGCCAGGCAGATCCGGCGGATGCAGCCATGATTGCTCCGCCGTCGTCAGATTGATGCGCCAGACGCCGCGAGGAGCCTGGATGGGCACGTAGAGCGTGTTCTCGTGGATGCACGGTGCGCCAAGATGAGGGTTGTCTTCACCCGGGCCCCAGTCATCCGCGGTGCCTCGAGTCGGATCGTTCCGCCACGCGTCCCAGATCGTGCTGGTTGGCGACACCGTCACCAGGCGGTTCCAGTCGTCGTCGAACACGATAATTCGCTTGCTGCCGTTCGAGCAGAGATACCATTTCGTCCCGTCGGTCGTCATGCCCTGCGCTTCGCGGGAATCCGAATTGTTTTCCGACTTGAACGTGGGGCCCAGGTATTGCCAGTTCGCGACCTGCGGGTCCGTCATGCCGTCGAGCGCTCGTCGCATGCTGCGCGGCGTCCGGCGACCGAACGACGATCGAAAATGCAGCGGCTTGTGGGAGAGGGTCGGCTCGCCGATACTTTTGCACCTGCTCAGCACTGACACCATGCGGCCTGCCACGCGGGGGAAGCGGCGATTATCGTCAAACCGGGTCGATTGTCAAAACCCATGACCAGCGGCAGGGAATTCCACCGGCGATCAATCGACGAACGCGAAGCCTTCTGGGCCGAGCAGGCGCGGCTCGTCGACTGGCACCGGCCGTTCGAGCAGGTACTCGACTACTCCAGGCCCCCGTTCGCGCGCTGGTTCGTGGGTGGCCGGACCAACCTCTGTCACAACGCGGTGGACCGGCATCTCGCGGCGCGCGGCGGCCAGCCAGCGCTCGTCTGGATCTCCACCGAAGTGGATCGGACGCAGTCGTTCACGTATCGCGAGCTTCACGCCGAGGTCAACCGGACGGCGGCGATGATGCGGGCGCTCGGCGTGGGAACCGGCGATCGCGTCATCGTCTACATGCCGAACATGCCGGAGGCGGTGTTTGCCATCCTCGCGTGCGCGCGCATCGGCGCGGTGCACTCGGTGGTGTTCGGCGGGTTTGCGGCCGCGAGCCTCGCTGCCCGGATCGACGACGCCCGTCCGCGGCTGATGGTGACCGCCGACGCCGGCAGCCGCATGGGCAAGGTGGTGCGCTACAAGCCGCTGGTGGATGAATCGATTGCGCTCTCGCGCCATCCGCCCGAAAAGGTCCTCATCGTCAACCGCGGCCTCGATCCACAGATGCCGCTGGTGCCAGATCGGGACGTCGACTGGAAGACCCTCTCCGACAACACACCGGACGGGGCCGTTGACTGCGTGTGGCTCGAGTCGAACGAGCCGTCCTACGTCCTCTACACGTCGGGCACAACCGGAAGGCCGAAGGGCGTACAGCGGGACGTTGGCGGTCACGCGGTGGCGATGGCCGCGTCGATCAGGCACATCTATCGTGGCGAGCCGGGCGAGACGTTCTTTGCCACTTCCGATATCGGCTGGGCGGTAGGGCATTCGTACATCATTTACGGTCCGCTGATCGCGGGGATGACGACCGTGCTCTACGAAGGGGTGCCGATCCGTCCGGATGCGGGCGTGTGGTGGAAGATCGTCCAGGACTACAAGGTCGCGGTGATGTTCTCGGCGCCGACGGCGATCCGTGTGCTGAAGAAACAGGACGCGTCCTACCTGGGGAAATACGACCTGAGCTCGCTCAAGCACCTGTTCCTCGCCGGCGAGCCGCTCGACGAACCGACCCATCGCTGGATTCACGAGGGACTCGGCCGCCCGGTGATCGATCACTATTGGCAGACGGAGACCGGGTGGCCGGTGCTCACCGCCATGCCGGGCGTCGAAGAGACGCCGATCAAATACGGCAGCCCCTCGTTTCCTGCTTACGGCTACGACGTGCGTGTGCTCCGCGAGAGTGACGCCAGCGAAGCGGCGACGGGCGAGAAGGCGCTGGTCGCGATCGTGCCGCCGCTGCCGCCGGGGTGCCTGACGACGGTGTGGGGCGACGACGAGCGCTTCGTGAAGACGTATTTCTCGACCTTCCGCGACATGCTGGTTTATTCGACCTTCGACTGGGGCATCCGCGACGCGGACGGCTATTTCTTCATCCTCGGCCGCACCGACGACGTCATCAACGTTGCCGGCCATCGCCTCGGCACACGGGAGATCGAAGAGGCGATCAGCATCCATCCCAACATCGCCGAGTGCGCCGTCGTCGGCGTCGCCGATCCGATCAAGGGGCAGATTCCCCTTGCCTTCGCGGTGGCGAGAGACACGTCACGGCTCGATTCGGTGGAAGGGAAAGCGGCGCTGGAGAAGGAGGTCATGGCCACCGTCGACCATCACCTCGGCGCCATTGCGCGGCCGAAGGCCGTGCACTTCGTCGCGCTGCTGCCGAAGACCCGGTCCGGCAAGACGCTGCGCCGCTCGATCCAGGCGCTGGCAGAAGGGCGCGACCCCGGTGACCTGACGACCATCGAAGATCCCGCCGCCCTCGATCAAATCAGGCGCGCCCTCGCGTGAAACCTTCATGCGATGATGCGCCACGGAGGCCGCAGATGAAGACTGCCCAGCACGCCATTCGACTCGCTTTGTCGTGTCTCGTCCTCGTGACCGCGGCACACGTGGCCGCTGCGCAAACCCCGTCAGCCACGCGCCTGCTCGTGCTCCTCAGGAACGCCAGCGCGCTCGCCTTCGTCGACCCGGCGTCCGGCACCGTGCTGGGCCGAGTCCCTGTCGTCGCCGACCCGCACGAAGTGGCGGTCACGCCCGACGGGAGGACGGCGTTCGTGGCGAGCCCTCGCGAAGGCATCTCCGTGATCGACATAGCGGCCATGAAAGAGCTCCGGCGTGTGGACACCGGCGCCTTCAGCGCGCCGCACGATGTGCTGTTCGCCGGCGGAAAGCTGTATTTCACGGCCGAGGGCTTCAAGACCATCGGCCGTTATGACCCGGCCGTGAACAAAGTGGAATGGATGCTCGGGATCGGCCAGGACGGTACTCACATGATGGTGCTGGCCAGGGATCAGCAGACGATGTGGGTGCCGAATCGCGGGTCCAACAGCGTCTCGGTGATCGAGGGTGTCGCCGGCGGGCCGCCGAAGTTCAGGACCACGGCGATCCCCGTGCCCGGGAAGACTCCGGAAGGCATCGACCTGTCGCCCGACGGCCGGGAACTGTGGACGGCCACACGCGGCGACGGCGGCGTGTCCATCGTCGACACCGCCGCCAGGAAGGTCATCCAGTCGTTCAATTTGAAACTGACGGACGCGAACCGCCTCAAGTTCACACCGGACGGCAAGGTCCTTATTCTTGACGGGGGCGCGGGCACCCTGGTGGTGGTTGATGCGGCCTCGCGCAAGGAAGTCAAGCGACTGAAGGTCGCCCCGGGCGACAGCGGCGATGGCGGGATGTTCGTGATGCCCGACGGATCGCGGGCGTACCTCGGGCTGAGGGACGATCATAGCGTCGTGGTGATTGACCTGAAGACGCTCGAGATCGAGAACCGCTTCGCGATGGGCGCGGGTTCCGGACCCGGCTGCGTCAACTGGGCGGCGCTGCGATAACCCATTCAGGCGACTGCTGAGGTCGCGTAGAATCTCCGCACATGGCCATCGGCGCCGGGAGCCGCATCGGCCCGTATGAAGTCACCGCCCTGATTGGCGAGGGGGGCATGGGCAAGGTCTGGCGAGCGCATCACACGGCGCTGAAGCGGGACGATGCCCTGAAAGTGCTCCCTGAGGCGTTCGCGTCCGATTCGGACCGGCTCGCGCGGTTCCGGCGAGAAGCGCAAGTCCTCGCGTCTCTCAACCACTCAAACATCGCTCATGTCTACGGTCTCGAGCACGCAAACGGTGTGCAGGCGCTCGTCATGGAGCTGGTCGAGGGTCCGACGTTGGCCGACCGCATTGCACAGGGGCCGATTCCACTCGATGAAGCGCTGCCCATTGCCAGGCAGATCGCCGAGGCACTCGAGGCGGCGCACGAGCAGGGGATCATCCACCGCGATCTAAAGCCCGCGAACATCAAGGTCACGCCCGACGGCCTGGTGAAGGTACTGGACTTCGGTCTGGCGAAGCTCGCAGGTCCGGCTGAAGCCGGACACTACGTACGACTGGACGCGACGGCATCGCCGACGATCACCTCGCCCGTGATGATGACCGGCGTGGGCGTGATCCTCGGCACCGCGGCCTACATGTCGCCGGAGCAAGCGAAGGGACGCGAGGCGGACAAGCGCAGCGACCTCTGGGCCTTCGGGTGTGTGCTGTACGAGATGTTGACGGGGACGCGGCCGTTCGACGGCGAGGACGTCACAGACGTGACGGTCGCCGTGCTGAGCAAGGAGCCGGACTGGACCGCGTTGCCGGCACGCGTGCCCGGATCGATTCGTGCGCTGATCCGACGCTGTCTCGAGAAGGATCGCCGCAAGCGGGTTGGCGACATCGCCGCGGCGCTCTTCGCACTCGACGAGCCCGCGAGTCTCGGTGGATCCGCCACGGTGCCGCCACGCAGGCCGCTGTGGCGGCGCGTTGTCACACTCGTGGCCGCCGCGCTTGTGGCTTCCGCCGTCGTGGGCACCGCTGTCTGGCTCGGGACACGCCCGATCCCGCCGCGCATGGCGCGCTTCCCGTTAACGACGGCGAGTGCGGACGCGCTCAGCATCAATGGGGTTGAACGCGATCTGGCGATCACTCCCGATGGCTCGCGTGTGGTCTATGTGGGAGGGGACGGCGCCGAGCTCTTGATACGATCGCTCGATCAAGTCGAGCCGATCGTCGTGGCCCGCGGTCTGATCCGCGGTGTCTTCATTGCTCCAGACGGGCAGTGGGTCGGCTTTGCCGACAACCAGAGGTTTCTGAAGAAGGTGGCGATCACCGGTGGGCCGCCGCTCACCCTGACGGCCCTTGATGGCGGCTCTCGTGGCGCGACATGGGCCCCCGAGGACACGATTATCTTTGCCACGAACAATCTCGCGACGGGGCTGCAGCGTGTTCTCTGCGGCTGGGGGCGAGCCGACCGTGGTAACTCGACCCAACCGGGATCGGGGCGAGGCCGATCATCTCTGGCCTGAAATCCTGCCCGGCGGTCGCGGTGTTCTTTTTACAGTGACCGCCGTCTCCGGCGGCCCGGACGCCGCCCAGATCGCCGTGCTCGATCTCGACACGGGCGCCCAGACGGTCGTCCTGCGCGGCGGCAGCCACGCGCACTATGTCTCCACCGGCCACCTGGTGTACGCGGCCGGTGGCGCGCTCCGGGCCGTCGCCTTCGATTTGTCGAGTCGCGAGGTCCAGGGGACACCAATCTCGGTGCTGCCCCGGGTGCTGACGACGGCGTCCGGGGCCGGTGACTATGCCTTCGCCGCGGACGGCACGCTGGTGTATGCGGATGCGCCCGGCACGATAGGCAGCTTCGGCGCGGACCGGACGCTCGTGTGGGTGGATCGGGCCGCCCGTGAGGAGCCGCTTGCCGCGCCGCCGCGCGCCTACAGGCAACCGAGGCTCTCCCCCGACGGCACACGCATCGCGGTCTCGATCCAGGATCAGGAGCAGGATACGTGGATGTGGGACCTGCCGCGGGCGACGCTCACGCGCTTGACGTCCGCTCCAGGGGTTGACTGGTTTCCCCTGTGGACCCCGGACGGCAGGCGCATTGTGTTCAGCTCGGGCGAGGGAAGCAGCATCGGTCTCTTCTGGATGCCAGCCGACGGCACCGGAAAGCCCGAGCGGCTGACCAGCGGCGGCTTCAATTACGCCACCGGTCTTTCGCCCGATGGGACGCACGTCGTGTTTTCTCAAATCACGCAGACGGCGCGCGGCGATGTGCTGACGGTGTCCCTCGAAGGCGACCACCGCGTCCAGCCGCTCCTGCAGACGCCGTTCGACGAACAGGAAGGCACCATCTCACCCGACGGATGCTGGATCGCGTACGAATCCGACAACTCGGGGCGATCGGAAATCTACGTCCGTCCGTTCCCTGCCATTGCGGGCGGACAGTGGCAGGTCTCCACCGCGGGCGGCAGGCGGCCCCTCTGGGCGCGCGACGGGCAGGAGCTGTTCTACGTTGCGACAGCCGGTCCGACCAGCATGCTCATGCGGGTACCGATCGGGGCGCGCAGCACAGCCTGGAGCGCCGGCACTCCCGTCGTACTATTCCAGGGGCGATACTCACCGGCCAGGGTCGAGCCTCGATGTGTCCCCGGACGGCCGGCGGTTTCTGATGATTGAGGAGGCGGGCGCCGACCAGGGCGACGCACGCCCTCAAATCATCGTCGTGCAGCACTGGACCGAGGAGCTGAAGCGCCTCGTGCCGGCGAACTGACCTGTCACGGGCCGGCGCATCGGTGACGTCATCGCTCGCCGACGAGCGGATTCCTGACGCGCAAGGTTGGAAAGCTCGAGAAATCGCGGTCGGCGGTCCACAGTTCGCGAACGCCATGTATCAGGCAGAGCGCGGCGATCCGCGCGTCGTGCACACGGGGGCCTGTCACGCGTGCCTGAAGAACGATGGTGCGGAAGAGCGCAAGGTAGTCGGCGTCTTCGGCAAGCGGAGTCAGCGACGGGGACTCGAACCAGGCATCGACCTGGTCGAGTGCAGCCGGCAGCGGCGTTGGCGTGCGGAAGATCCGCGGGTGCGTTGTGATGGCCAGGAACTCGTGGACGCACGGCCACGGAATCGCCCAGGCGTCCGTGCCCTCGGCGAGATCCTGAACGAGCTGGCGCGCAGGGGCATGCCACTCGGAGTCCTCGCGATGGGCGTACACAAGGACGTTGGTATCAACCGCAATCACGCGCCTCGCTCCGGGTAGATGGCGCCCAGAATCGAGTCCCAATCGCGGAGTGACGCACCCGCCGCAAGGCCATCGCCTCGGAAGCTCGCCTTCCTGAGTGCGAACCGTGCTGCCGGCCGGCGGTCGGCGATCACGGTTCTGAGACCCCGCTCGATGAGCGCACGGACGGTCGTGCGCTCGCGCAGTGCCACCCGCTTGGCCTCGCGGAGGAGACTGTCTGGCAGCTCGACGGTTGTCTTCATAAGTATAAGTGTATCATCATACCCATATTGATGTATCGAAGCGAGGGCACCTTTCGCGCGGAGATCGGTGAGAGATGGACAACGCCACCGGGATCGCGATCCTCGTCCTCGTTGTGCTCGGGGTGTGGCTCTGGCTGCGCCGCGGGTGGTGGCGCGGCGCGCAACGCAGAACCACAGCTGCGGCGCATCTGCTTCGGCAACGACGCCCAGCTGGAGCGGCTCATCGACTTCGAGATGACGCGACTTCCGGCATCTCCCGCGCCGAGGCGGCGAGCCGCGCCGTGGACCGGTACCGGCGCGACAACCGTTGAGGGGTAGACTCTTCAGCGCTGATCGAAACGCAGGGAGCACGAGCCATGCGCACACTTCGGCCCCTCGACTCCGCTCGGGGCAGGCGGAACTTCATCATCGGCGTGTTGCCCATCGCGGCGGCGATGGTGGCGGCCGGCCTCCACGGCCAGGACGCTCCGTCACCCGCCCGGTGCCGGGGCGGCCACCGAATCTCGGGCGGAGCCTCGCCAGAGGTCGAGCGGACGGCCCTCTTCCGCACTTACTGCGCCACCTGTCACGAAGGGCCCGGGGCGAATCCGCAGGCGCCAGGCCTCGACGTGCTGAAGCGGATGAGCGCGGAACAGGTGCTCGAATCGCTCGAGAGAGGCGCGATGCGAACACGGGCGGCGGAGCGGAGCCGCGCGCAGCGCCGGGCGCTGGCCGAATATGTGTCAGGAAAATCTCTGACCGCCGATACCGGCGGTCCGATGCCGAAGTCGGCATTCTGCAGCGCCGCTTCCGCCCCGCGACCGGACGCTCTGACGGCGCCCGCATGGAATGGCTGGGGGCACGGCATCACGAACTCGCGGTTTCAGCCGGCTGCCGCGGCTGGACTGAACGCGACCGACCTGCCACGGCTCACGCTGAAATGGGCGTTCGGATTTCCTGGTGCGACCTCCGCTGGCACGCAGCCGGTGGTGGCCGGCGGCCGCCTGTACGTGGCGACGGCTGAAGGCGATATGTACGTGCTCGATGCGAAGACAGGGTGCGTCCACTGGACGCTGGAGGTCGAAGCCGGCATCCGGAGCGCGATCACGCTCGACCAGCGCGGCAACGACCAACTCGTCGCCTACTTCGGCGACCAGGCCGCCAACGTCTACGCGGTGGACGCCAAGGCTGGAAAGGTCCTGTGGAAAGTCGAGGTGG
>CAVVST010000005.1:0-1700377 GCA_963750995.1 uncultured Acidobacteriota bacterium
CACGTGCCGCTGAAGGTGACGGTGGAGGAAGGTATTCAGGCGGGCATCACCAGCATCGAACACCTCTCGGAAGACGGAAAGGTGTGGAAGGCGTGTTCGGGCGGGGCGCAATACCGACCGGAGCTCTGTCGGCCGTTTTTCGAGATGTTGGCGCGCCGGGGCGTGTGGCAGACACCGACCCTTGTCACGCTCTTTGAACTCGCCGTCGTTGGCACGCCTGCGTCGGCTGTGAACCCCGATCATCTGGCGTACGCCAGCAGACGGATGCGTGCCATGTGGGCCGGCAACCAGAGCTTCTTTATCAAGAGACCAGACATCATCGAGATCTTGAAGCGCCTGGCCGATGTGGCGAGGGTGGTGACGCGCGACATGGCTTCAGCCGGCGTCGGCATTCTCGCTGGCTGCGACGCCCCTGATCGCGGGATTCTGCGTCCATGACGAGCTCGTGGCGATGGTGCAGGGTGGGATGCCCCCTCTGGCTGCCATACAGACGGCCACCATCAACCCGGCGCGGTATTTCCGTCTGGAGCAAACCGCAGGTACCGTCGAGCCGGGCCGACGGGCCGATCTCGCACTCCTCGACGGCAATCCTCTCACCGACATCGCGAACGTGCGACGGGTCCATGCGGTGGTCGTCGCCGGCCGGCTACTGGAAAGACGGGAACTGGACGATGTGTTGGCCCAGGTCAAGCGAGCGGCAGCACAGCGCTGACCGGCGACCGATCGACAAATGGCGCGTCGCGCTCAGGGAGATCACAAAACTGAATCTGGACTCGGAGGCGACGACGAAAAAGAACGACTGACCATGTCATCTCTTGTTTGAGTACGCAGGAGAGGGTTTGTTGCCACTGACATCCGGCGCGAGCTCGAACTCCGCCTGTCGAACGCCGAGCACGTGTGCTCGCGTCGGTCGCACTCAATTCCCGGGTCACCGGAACACGCCCGGGAAGCGAAATACCGCCGTCACGAGTCCAACGACGTAAAGGATACAGAAGGCCGCGAAGACAATCGCCGCAACCGCGCTTCGTCCGACTCCAGTCACGGCGTCCATACGCCTCCGATATCGGCGACTTCGGCCGAGACGCGCCCGACAGCGAACGCGAAGGCGGTCAGCTCGGTCTCGGTCAGGCGCGAGCGACGGCAATTGCTTGAGCCGCTCGAAGATTGGATCGTGCGTCTCGTGGCGCGTCATGTCGTCCTCTCGTTCAACGACGTCAGGCCGGTCACGTTCGCGCTGGCAAGCCGGCGCGCGAAGATCGCGCGGGCACGGCTCAGTCGCTGGCGCATGGCCTCGGGCGTCACACCGCAGATCTCAGCAGCTTCCGCGTGTCGCAGGCCCTCGACGGATACGAGCAGTAACGCTTCGCGGTACGCGAGGGGAAGCGAGGCGAGCACCGTCGCGACTCGCCGGTGAGCCTCCTGCATTTCAACCTCTTGAAGCGGAGATGGCTCGGGCCGGCCGTAGGGCCACAGGCCGATGAGAGAGGCCGCGTGCGAATCCTCCAGCAGCCGCGAACGGCAATAGCTTGCGTGGAGGTGACGGGCGACGGTAAAGAGCCATGCGCCCAGCCGCGTGTCGGGTTGAAGTCGCCGTGCGTGGACGACCAGCCGCAACCAAGTCTCTTCGAGAAGATCCTCAGCAACATCGCGACGGTTCGAGAGCCGTGCCAGGAAGTTGTAGAGACGATCGTTGAAGGCAGCGTGGACGACATCGAACGCGTCAGGATCGCCGGCCCGCAGGCGTTCGACGAGCTGGAGCTCGAAGTCGCGATCCATCCGAGGTACTAACGCGGAGGTGACCGAAACGTGACGTGGTCACGTTTGCAAGCTGTCGAGCGTTATACCAGATCGCGGACGCATTCAGGAGGTGTCGATGATTCGTGCACTGTCGCAGGCTAGTCTTGTGGCCCTCGCAAGCATATTCATGGGGGTCGTGCCGCTGGCGATGAGCATCGTCTACGTGATCTGGCCGAGCGAGCAACGCCTGGCCCTGATGCGTCCCTTATCACTGGCCACGATTTTCGCGGCGATCAGTGGCTCACTTCTCGGCGTGGTCAATGTGCTGGTGCTCATCAGGAGCCAGGCACCGGCGTTCCCACAATCAGCGTGGATCGGCTTCGCCGAGGCACTGATTCCCGTCGTCTCCGGGTTCGGGTGCCTGACGATCGCCTGGCTCTGTGTGGCCGTCGGCCTGTGGCGACGGCCATGAGCGTGGTCAGCCTTGGCCGCGCGGGCATGTCCGCGCGCCCAGGCGTATGATGCCGGCAGGATTTCCAGACATGTCCAAAGATCTGATCGAATCTATTACCGCGGAATACCGTCGCTATAAACAGCTCGGCGAAGGCGCATTCGCGCAGCTCACCAACGTGGAGCTATCCCAGGCCGCATCTGCGGACGACAACTCCGTGGCGGCAATCGTGTGGCACCTGGCAGGCAATCTCAAGTCTCGATTTACCGACTTCCAGACGTCTGACGGGGAAAAACCGTGGCGCAATCGAGATGAGGAATTCGCGGAGAGAGTCGTGACCCGCCAGCAACTGCTGGAAAAGTGGGAGGACGGGTGGCAGGCGCTGTTCAATGCGCTCGATGGTCTGACCGACGATGATCTTCATAATGTCGTGACCATCCGCCAACAACCGCTCGCGGTTCATCAGGCGCTTCATCGGTCATTGGCGCATACGAGCTACCACGTCGGGCAGATCGTCTTTGTCGCGAAGGTCTTTCGCGGCTCCGCCTGGCGAAGTCTTTCGATTCCGAAGGGCGCTTCGAGTGCCTTCATGCAACGAGGGGATCCGATCCAGAAGAGCGCGACTCAGACACGCTAGAAGCCCTCCGAAACAAGGGAAACAAGGTTAGCCTCTCCGTTGTCGGCCCGCAATTGTCCTTGACCTGTCGAGGCGCCGGGCCAATACTCACCTATTCTTCAGATCAACAGTAGCTGTTCGAGGAGGTTCAGGTGAGGCCTATCCGTCTGCGTATCCTGATGGGAATCCTGATGGTGTCGTGTGCGGCTGCGGGATGCGGCGGCGACGACCCCTCGCCGACCCCGACGTCTCCCACGCCCGCACCCGCGCCGGCTCCCGCGCCAGCGCCGGCACCCGCGCCGGCTCCAGCGCCAACGCCTCCGCCGCCGCCACCGGCGCCGGCGACGCTGGACTCGGTCACGATCTCCGCCGGCACGGTCGTCGGCCAGGCGCAGCCGACGGGGACGGTGACGTTGACCGCTGCGGCACCGGCCGGCGGTGCGTCAGTACGACTTGAAAGCAGCAACACCGATGCGGCCCGGGTACCCTCCACCGTGACCGTGGCGGCGGGATCCACCACCGCAACGTTCACCGTCAATACCTCGACCGTCGAAGGCAAGCGGAACATCACGATCACCGCTACCTACGCCGACCTCGCGAGAACGGCCACGCTGGAGGTGACGCTGCCGCGCCCGCGCGCTTCGTTTACCGTCATCTCGCCAACGCTGGGATCAGACCGATGCCGGATGATCGAGGAAGGCCTCGCGCTCGACTGCCGGCTCGACGGCAGCGCCTCGGACGGCCGCATCGTCAGGTGGCAATGGGCGCTGGAGGTGCAGGAACGCATCACCGCGGACAAGACGGAGCCGGCGTTCAACGAAATCGACGTCGACTGCGACTTCGTCAAGGGCCGGTCAGGCGACACCGATACCAGCGGCAGGTATACGAGCATGAGCATCAGGCTCGAAGTCACTGACAAAGACGGCGATCAGAGCACCACGTCCCGCAACGTCAGGCTGTACTTCGACGAAGTGTGCGAGGACGACGACGACGACGACGACGACGATTAATCGACGACGACGATTAACATAGAGCGGTGTCGTCCGGAATTCTCGTCTCCATAGTCTTCGCCGCATGCGCGGCGGGCGCTGCCTGCACATCGAACAGCACGCCCGCCGCCGCCACTCCCGCCTCTCAGGACGTCGTCGCTGCCGATGCAGCGTGGACGGCCGCGCTCGCGAGACGCGAGGGGTCAGCCGCCTCCGCGCTCGACGCCGAGTTCGAGTGGACCAACAGCCAGGGACGCACCTACCCGCGCGGCGAGACGCTCCAGCACCTGCCGGCGCTCGCCGCCGATCTTGGCGGCGAGACGAACGTCCAGCACTACGGCTACGGCCACATCCATGTCGTGACCAGCGCCCGCGAGGGCGCGCGCATGATGCGCGTCTGGGCGCTGCGGCCAGGGGGTTGGCGTGCGCTTGGCGCCATCAGCACGACGCTGGTGACGGGAACAACGCCGTTCGCCGCGACCGGTGGCGCCGGCGGCAACTGCGACAATCCGTGCCGGACGATGCCGTTCACCCCGGCGTCGGAGAATGCGAGGCAGATCGCTGAGATCTTCATGCGGCTGAAGATGGACGAATGGCGCCCGGATCCGGCCGACTGGGCGCCGTATGTCCTCGATGACGTGTACTACGTCACGGAGACCGCGCAGCTGAGCAAAGCGGATCGCGTGAAGCGGCTCGCCACGCTGAAGGAAACGGGCGCGCCCAGCGTCCCAGGCGACCCGGTCGTCTCGATGCGCATCCACGACCTTGGCGATTCAGCCGTGATGATTGCCCGCCACACGCCGTATCGCGGCGGCGACCCGTATTACAGCCTGCGGGTGTGGGCGTTCCGCGACGGGCGATGGCAACTCGCCAACACGCAGCAAACCATCATCCGGTCAACGCCGGGGGGGCCGGCGTCGTAAATGCTCTAAGTACCGGGCGGACCGTCCGGATTCCCGGAAGCTCCTACATATGTGTACGGTTCGTCCCGCGGTTATCGCCCTGTTTCCGCTCTGTGCCACGCTCGCGAGCGCGGGTTTCGCGTCGGCGCAGCAGCCGGCGACCGAGAACAACGGCCGGCGGACCATGGTGGCGATGCGCTTGCTCGACAGCGAATCGGTATCCATGGACGGGCAGCTCGATGAAGCCGCGTGGCAACGGGCGACGCCCGCCGCCGACTTCGTCCAGATCGATCCGTCGAATGGCGCGCGGCCGACCGAACCCACCGAAGTGCGGATCGTCTTCGACAGCAACGCCATTTACATCGGCGTGACCTGTTTCGACTCGGATCCCGATGGCTGGCTGGGGTTCCAGCGCCGCAGGGACGAGTTCATCGGCTCCGACGATCGCTTCATGTGGACGATCGACACCTTCCTCGACGCGCGGTCTGGTTATTTCTTCGAAACCAACCCGTCGGGGCTGATGGCCGATTCGATTTTCGGCATCAACGGCGACAACCGGCAATGGGACGGTATCTGGGATCTCCGCACCAACCGGACCGAGATCGGCTGGACGATCGAGGTGGAGATCCCGTTCCGCACGCTGAACTTCGATCCGAACAGCGACACCTGGGGGATCAATTTTCAGCGCACCGTGCGGCGCAAGAACGAGGAGACCATCTGGACGGGATGGGCGCGCAACCAGGGGTTGCGGCGCATGACGAACGCCGGACACGTCACCGGCATCACCAACGTGACACAGGGCCGCGGGCTCGACATCAGGCCGTACGGTCTCTATATATCCGAGGCGTCGCCCGGCCGCGGCAGCCAATCGATGGCCGGCGACGCCAAGGCCGGAATCGATCTCTTCTACAACCCGACGCCGTTCCTCCGCGCGAACTTCACCGTCAACACCGACTTTGCCCAGACGGAAGTCGATCAGCGCCAGGTGAACCTCACCCGCTACTCGCTGTTCTTTCCCGAACGACGCCAGTTCTTTCTCGATGGCGCGCCGTTCTTCGACTTCGGCAGTCCCGTAGAAGCGGATCTACGCGTCAACCCGTTCTTCAGCCGCAGGATCGGCCTGACCAGCGCGGGCGCTCCGCAGACGATCGACTTCGGCACCAAGGTCACAGGCCAGCTTGGCGCGCAGGACATCGGGCTGCTGCACGTACGAACCGGAGAAGACACCGGCTCCGCGAGCGAGGATTTCACGGTGGCGCGCGTCAAACGCCGGCTGCTGCGACAGTCCTATGTGGGCGCCGTGTATACGCGCAGGGACCCCCGCGTTGCCGACGGCGAGACACGGCAGACCGGCGGTCTCGATGCGACGTTTGCGACCTCGAGCTTCCTCGGATCGTACAACCTGGAGAGCACCGCGTGGCTGCTCCACGCCGCCCAACCCGGGGTGTCGAGCGGGAATTCAGCATTCGGCGGCGCGGTGAATTATCCGAACGATCGGTGGAACGCGCGGTTCGACGCGACCGAGGTGCAGGAGAACTTCGATCCGGGCGTCGGGTTCGTGACCCGCCGCAACTATCGACAGTACATTCCCACCGCCACGTTTGCGCCGCGGCCGGCCGACACCCGCCTCGTCCGGCAATACACGTTCAAGTCCACCCTGGATGTGCAGACGGATCTCCACAACGACCTGTTCTCGCGCACCCTCGAGACGACGCTCCTCCAGGTCAATTTTCAGTCGCAGGAGAATTTTGCGATCAACGCCATCCGGTCGTACGAGCGCCTCGACGCGCCCTTTGCCATCAGCCCCGGCATCACGCTGCCGCTCGGCGCGGAATACAGCTTCACGCGCTTCCGGGTGAACGGACAGACGGCGAACCGCCGCGTGCTCGCGGTCAACGCGCGGTTCGAAACCGGCGGGTTCTATTCAGGCCACCGAACCGAACGCGTGCTGAACCTGACCGTCCGGCTGCGGCCAGGCTTCATCATCTACACGACCGGCGAATGGAACAGCGTCGATCTGCCCGAGGGGGACTTCACCACGCGCCTCTACCGGATTGTCGGCGAAACGCAGTTCACGCCGTTCATCGCGCTGGTCAACAACATCCAGTACGACACGCAGAGCGCGGTTGTCGGCTGGCAGTCGCGCTTCCGCTGGATTGTCTCGCCCGGCAACGACCTCTATGTCGTCTACACCCACAACTGGCTGGACGAGCCGCTGTTCGACCGCTTCTCGACGCTCGACAAGCGTTTCGCGTCTAAGATCCTCTACACCTATCGCTTCTGAACGTCAGCACGCCGGACCCATCCCCTATGCACAACGGTCGTAGACCGGTCTTTCGCCTCCTCGCGTTCGTCCTCCTCGTACCGGGCATCCGATCGGCCGAGGCCCAGTGCCCCCCACCGGCCTTGCTGGCGGCGCCGGAGAACTACTACATGGGGACGATGTCGCAGCAGGCGGCGCCAGAGAACGGCGGACCGCGCACGATCATCGCCACCAGGCTGGACACCGGAGACTCGATCGATGTCGACGGCCGGCTCGACGAGGCCATCTGGGCGCGAACGCTGCCGGCCGGAGACTTCATCCAGATCGATCCGAACAACGGCCAGCCCGCAACCGATCGCACCGAGGTCCGCATCGCCTTCGACAGCGATGCCCTCTACCTGGGCGTGACCGCTTACGACTCAGAACCGGAAACCATCGTCGGCAAGCAGCGCCGGCGCGACGAAGCGCTCTGCTCGGACGACAAGATCCGATGGACGATCGATACCTTCCTTGACGCCCGCACCGGCTACTTCTTCGAAATGAACCCGGAAGGCGCGATGGCCGACGCGCTCATGGGCAACACGGGACAGAACCGCGCGTGGGACGGCGTCTGGACCGGCAGGGCGCGGCGCAGCGACATCGGCTGGACACTCGAGGTGCAGCTGCCGTTCCGCACGTTCAATTTCAATCCCAACAGCGACACGTGGGGCTTCAATATCGAGCGCACCGTCCATCGCCACAACGAGGTGAGCATCTGGATGGGGTGGGTCCGGAACCAGGGACTGCAGCGGATGGCCAATGCCGGCCGTATCACCGGCATTCGCAACGTCACCCAGGGACGCGGGCTCGACATCAAGCCCTATGGTCTGCTCAGCGCCACCGAGTCTCCAGGGCGCGACCGGTCCGGATTCGACCGCACCGCGAACGCCGGCATCGATCTCTTCTACAACCCTTCGCCCACGGTCCGCACCAACCTCACCGTGAACACCGACTTCGCGCAGGTCGAGGTCGATCAGCGGCAGGTGAACCTGACCCGTTTTTCCCTGTTTTTTCCGGAACGCCGCGATTTCTTCCTCGACGGCGCCACGTTCCTCGACTTCGTCAGCGATACCTCATCGCAGAACTTCGGCGCTGGTGGCGGTGACCAGGTGATCCCCTTTTTCAGCCGGCGCATCGGCCTCGGCGCCAACGGCACGCCGCAGAAGATTGACTTCGGCACCAAGATGACGGGGCAGCTGGGCCGCCACGACGTCGGCATCCTCCACGTTCGTACGGGTGACGACGATGACGCCTCGATGATCGGCGAGGATTTCACCGTCGCGCGGATCAAGCGCCGCCTGCTGCGGCAGTCCTATGTCGGCGGCCTCTTCACCCGCCGCGATGCCCGCGGCGACGGCCTCGACGAGAAGAATACCGTCGGCGTCGATTTCCGCCTGGCGACGTCCGGGTTCCTCGGCTCGCAGAATCTTTCACTGACCGGCTGGGGACTCCACGCCAGCCGCCCGCGGCCGGACGCATCCGGTCGCACCAGCGCGTACGGAATGACGCTGGAATATCCCAACGACCTGTGGAACGCCAGCGTCGGCGCACGCGAGATTCAGCCCGGGTTCGAACCGGCCGTCGGTTTCGTGAACCGCGTCGCCTACCGCAAGTACACGCCGGCACTCAACTTCGCGCCTCGGCCGCGCAACCATCCCTACATCCGGCGATTCGAGTTCGGCGTGAACTCCGACACGGTCACGGATCTGAAGAACGACCTGCTCGAGCGCTCGATCACGTTCCAGCTGTTCGAGATGCAGTTCCACTCGGCGGACAACTTCGGGGTGGAGCTGTTACCGACCTACGAACGTCTCGACGCCCCCTTCGCCATCAGCCGGTCGATTACGCTACCTGCCGGCAACGAGTACAACTACACCCGGCTGCAGCTTCGCGGCCAGACGGCCAACAACCGGACGTTGTCGATCAACGCGCGGTTCGAGACCGGCGGGTTCTACTCGGGCGACCGGCACCAGACCGTCGTCGGCCTCAACATCCGGGCGCGGCCGGGCTATTTTCTGTATCTGAACGGCGAGTGGAACCAGGTGGATCTGGCCGAGGGATCGTTCTCGTCGAACGTGTATCGCGTGATCGGGGAAGCGCAGTTCTCGCCATTTGTGACGCTGGTGAACAACATCCAGTACGACACGCAGAGCGCCGTGCTCGGCTGGCAGTCGCGTTTTCGCTGGATCGTCACCCCTGGCAACGACGTGTACGTGGTCTACACGCATAATTGGCTCGACGACCCGTTGCTGAGCCGCTTCTCGACGCTCGACAAACGGTTCGCGTCGAAAATCCTGTACACGTACCGCTTTTAAGGTTGCCGCCCCCCATGCATTCGGGTGTCCGTCGACTCGTCGGTGCGACCGGTGTGCTGCTGGTCACCGTCTCCGTCGCCGGCGCCCAGCAGGCGGCACCGGAGAACGGTGACCGCCGCAGCGTCGCGGCGCTGCGCCTGCCCGACGGAGACACCCTTATGCTGGACGGCCGACTTGACGAGCCGTTCTGGTCGAAGGCGGTGCCCGCCGCCAGCTTCATCCAGCAGGATCCCCATAACGGCGGTCCCGCGACCGAGTCGACTGAAGTCCGCATCGTCTTCGACGATCAATTCCTCTACATGGGCGTCACCGCGTTCGATTCAGAGCCCGAGAAGTGGCTCGGCTACCAGCGTCGGCGCGACGAAGGGCTCAATTCAGACGACCGCTTCATGTGGACGATCGATACGTTTCTCGACGGCCGCACCGGCTATTTCTTCGAGATGAATCCGTCGGGTCTGATGGCGGATGCGCTCCTGGGGATCAACGGCGAAAACCGGGAATGGGACGGAATCTGGGACGCGCGGGCGCTGCGCAGCGAGATCGGGTGGACGCTTGAGATCGCGATCCCCTTCAGGACGCTCAACTTCAATCCCAACAGCGACACCTGGGGGATCAACTTTCAGCGCACCGTCCGCCGCAAGAATGAAGAAAGTCTCTGGATGGGGTGGGGCCGGAACCAGGGACTCCGCCGAATGAGCAACGCGGGGGTCGTCACCGGTATCCGCGATGTGACGCAGGGGCACGGCCTCGACATCAAGCCGTACGGCGTCTTCACCTCGGAGGCATCGCCGGGGCGCGGCAGTTCCGCGATCATGGGCGACGCGAGCGCGGGGATCGATCTCTTCTACAGCCCCACCCCGCTCCTGCGCACCGTGTTCACCGTCAATACCGACTTCGCGCAGACCGAAGTCGATCAGCGCCAGGTCAACCTGACGCGCTTTTCGCTGTTCTTTCCCGAGCGCCGCGATTTCTTCCTCGACGGCGCCACGTTCTTCGATTTCCGCAGCGACGGCCAGCGCGGGTTCTTCTGCTGCGGCGGGAACAGCGACGATCAGGTCATCCCCTTCTTCAGCCGGCAAATCGGGCTGAGCGCGAGCGGCACTCCCCAGAAGATCGATTTCGGCACCAAGATCACCGGCCAAGCGGGCGCGCAGGACGTCGGCATCCTGCACGTGCGCACGGGCGAGGACGAGAGCTTTACGAGCGAGGACTTCACGGTCGCGCGCGTCAAACGGCGAATTCTCGCCCAGTCGTACCTCGGCGCGATCTATACCCGCCGGGATCCTCTGCTCGACGGCAGCCAAGCCCGCCACACCACCGGCCTCGACATGTCGCTGTCAACCTCCAGTTTCAGAGGCTCACAGAATCTCGAGGCGGCCGCCTGGTTCCTCAACGCGACGCGGCCCGAGGGGTCGCATGGCAACTCGGCATTCGGCGCCACCATCGACTACCCGAACGATCGGTTGTACGCTCGCCTCGACGCCACGGAGATTCAGGAGCACTTCGACCCGTCGATCGGTTTCGTGCGGCGCAAGAATTTCCGCAAGTACTCACCGACGATCGGGTTTCAGCCGCGGCCGCAAGACAGCCGATATGTCCGACAGTACTCATTCGCGAGCAATCTGGACTTCATGACGGATCTGGACAACGACCTGCTCACCCGCCTGATCGACGTGATGCCGATCCGCGTGAACTTCCAGTCGCAGGACAACTTCAACATCAATATCGTCCAGTACCGCGAGCGGCTCGATACGCCGTTCGCCATCAGCCCCGCCATCACGCTGCCCCTAGGCGCCGTATACGACTTCACGCGCTACCGGATCTTCATCTCGACCGCGCAGCGCAGGATGATCGCCATCAACCACCGCTTCGAGACGGGTGGCTTCTACTCCGGCACCCGCACCGAGCGGCAGGTCAACCTCTCGGTGCGGCTGCGCCCGGGGCTGTTCCTGTTCCTGAACGGCCAGTGGAACGACATCAAGCTGCCCGAGGGGAACTTCAAGACCACCTTGTATCGCTTCACCGGTGAGACGCAGTTCTCCCCCTTCATGTCACTCGTCCACAACATTCAGTACGATTCGCAAAGCGGCGTGCTTGGCTGGCAGTCGCGGTTCCGATGGATTTTGACGCCGGGCAACGATCTGTACCTGGTGTACACGCACAACTGGCTGGACGACCCGCTGGGCAGCCGCTTCGCGACACTCGACAAACGATTCGCGTCGAAGATCCTCTACACCTATCGGTTCTAAGCCGGCTGACGACCGAGTGCGCCTCGTCGCCCCACGAGAGAAGCGCTAATGCACGGTCGGGCTAGAGGTAGCGTTGTGAGCGCTCATGACCCGCTCGATGCGGGCGGTCAGGTCGCGTTCGGCGACGTCGAATGGCCCGGCGACCACCGCGCCGAGCGTCATCTCCAGCGCAATCACGACGCCGCCGGCTTCGAACGGGCTGACGATCCAGCTGAAACCCCGAAGCGCGACCTGCCGGCCGGGGTCGGCTTCCGGATGCCTGGCGCGATCGAGCGCGCGCAGCATCCCTTCAAGGACCAATGCCACGTCGGCGTCGGTCCAGGTGCGCGGTTCCCGCGGCACCGACCCGACGACAGCCGTGGTGGCGTGGTTATCGCCGCGAAGCCAGATATCTACCGAGAATTCCATGTGGCGAGCTGCGTCTCGAGTTCCGTGGGTGAAGTGGTCGGCATCTGGCAGGCGAAGCTGCGGCAGACGTAGGCCGTGGCGCGATTGTCGCGCTTGACGAGCGCTGCGGTCCACGGCAGCAGCCGCGCCAGTTCACGCCGATGCGACTCGCCAATCGGCACGATGACCGCTGTCGGCGTATACCGGAGGTGAACGACCTGCATCAGCGCCCTCGTATCGGGCGCGGCGGGCTCGCCGACAATCACGATTTGCGGCATCCCCGCATGATAAGTCGAGAGTGCGGCCAGCATCATCGGCACCGAGCGGCCGCGCATCGAGGCGCTTGCGCCGAATGAACCGAAGGCGCGCTCGACGTGCGCCACCATATCCGCGTCGCCGGTCAGGTGCGACAACGTGAGCAGGTTGAGCACCGCAAGTGACGACGCCGCCGGTTCGGCGCCGTCGTATTCTTCCTTCAACCGCAGCAGGACCGACGGATCTTTCCCCGTCGTGCTGAACCAGCCGCCGCCGGCGGCATCCCAGAACAGCTCGTCGAGCCGAAGCTGCAGGGTCAGCGCCCACCGCAGCCACGCCGGGTCGCCGCCGGCCTGGAAGAGTTCGAGGAGGCCGAAGATCAGGTACGCGTAGTCTTCCGCGTACGCCTCGACACCAGACTCCCCTTCCCGGTACCGGCGAAGCAGCGTCTGGTCGGCCTCCTTCCAGAGTTGAGTCCGGACAAACGACGCGGCCGCTTGCGCGTCGCGCAGGTGGTCGTGCCCACCCTCGAGCACCCGACCGGCGCGGGCGAATGCCGCGATCATCAGACCGTTCCAGGCCGTGAGCACCTTGTCGTCGAGCTGCGGGCGCGGGCGCCGCGAGCGCACCGCCAGCAGCTCAGCCCGGCTCCGTCCCAACACCGTCTCCACCTCGTCGGGTTGACGACCGGCCGCCGCGGCGATGTCGTCGATCGATGTGGCGGTATAGAGCAGGTTCTTATGGGTGAACTCGTTCTGGGGATCGAACGGCGCGTTGCCGTCCGGCTGAATGCCGTAGCGCATGCGGACCAGGTCCGCGTCGGCGCCAAGCGCCTCGCCTATTTCCTCGTTACGCCAGATGTAGAAGGCGCCCTCGCTCTTGTGCGGCGCGGGAGCGTTGGCCAGCTCGGGTGGGATGCTGTCGGCGTCTTCGGCCGAAAAGAACCCGCCGTCGGGATGACGCAGGTCGCGGCGCACATACGCAAGCGTGTCAGCCGCGACGCCGGCGAAGAACGGATCGCCGGTCAGCTGCGCCGCCTCGAGGTAGGCCAGCACCAGCTGCGCCTGGTCGTAGAGCATCTTTTCGAAGTGCGGGACCCGCCAGTCGCCGTCCACCGAGTACCGGTGAAACCCGCCGCCAATGTGGTCGCGCATGCCGCCGAGCGCCATGGCGCGAAGCGTCACGAGCACCATGTCGCGCGCCGTCTCGTCGCCAGTCCGCCGGTGTTCACGCAGCAGGAAGAGCAGCTCGCTCGGCCGCGGGAACTTCGGCGCGTCGCCGAACCCGCCGCGCCGCTGGTCGAAGGTGGCGGCAAACTCGTGCACGGCGGCGTCGAGGACGCCGGTCGCCGGGATAACCGGGTTTCCCCCGCGGTCACCGAGCGTCCGCAGGCGTTCGACGATGGACGAGGCGGACTGAAGGACCTTCGGCCGCTCCGCCTGCCAGACGCGCGCGACTTCTTCGAGGACTTCGATGAAACCGGGCCGTCCCCACCGCGACGTCGGCGGAAAGTAGGTCCCGCCGTAGAACGGTTCCAGCGCCGGCGTGAGCCACACGCTCATCGGCCAGCCGCCGGATCCGGTCGTCACCTGGACGAAGGTCATGTAGACGCGGTCCACGTCCGGCCGCTCCTCGCGATCGACTTTGATGGACACGTAGTGACGGTTGAGCACGGCCGCGATGTTGGCGTCCTCGAAGCTTTCGTGCTCCATCACGTGGCACCAGTGGCAGGTCGAGTAACCGATCGACAGAAAAATCGGCTTGTCCTCGTTGCGGGCCTTCTCGAAGGCCGCCTCGCCCCACGGGTGCCAGTCAACGGGATTGTCTTTGTGCTGAAGCAGATACGGGCTCTGCTCCGCGGCAAGTCGGTTTGGCATCGATTATTGGCGGGGCATGGAACGTGGCGCCGGCAGGCGCAGGAGCCGCGCCTTGATCTGCTGGAACTGCTGGCTGTCGCGCGTGCCTCCCGGCCGTTGCTTGACGTCGGCCTGAAGCCGCGTAATCCGGTCCTGCGGCGACGGGTGGCTCGAGAAGAACACCTCCACGCTGCCGGGATCGCGAGCCGATTCGCGGCGGAGAATCTCGAAGAGCTCCACCATCCCGCGGCCCTCCCACCCGGCGCGTCGCAGGATGTCGAGCCCCACCCGATCCGCTTCCCGCTCATCGTCCCGACTGAACTTGAGGAAGACGCCGTTGGCGAGAAACCCGGCGGCGATCTGCGCGGCGCCGGCCCCGCCGCTGTTGCCCAGCACCGAGCCCAGGAGGCTGAGTCCCAGGTTCGTGAGCGTGGCATTCGTGAGCTGGTCCGCGGCGTGGCGCTGGGCGATGTGTGCGATTTCGTGTGCCAGAACGCCGGCGACCTGCGATTCACTGGTGGCCGAATGCAGCACGCCGCGATGAATCCAGATCGGGCCGCCGGGGAGTGCGAACGCGTTGATCTCACGGTAATCGGCGGCGGAAAAGCTGTAGGGATATTTCGGGCCAGGCGCCTGCCGTACCAGACGCTGCCCGATGGTGCGGACGTACGCGAGCGTCTGCTCGTCGCGCATTTCGGGAAGCTGCTTCCGGACCTGCGCGTTCGCCTGCCGGCCGATGGCGATCTCGTCCTCGACCGACACGAGCGTGATGGCCAGCAGTCCGAATGCCGCGAGCAGTTTCATACGCGGGGGGTCGGCGCCGCCGGCATTTCTTCGGGCCGCCTCCTGCGAAGGCGTGCGTATGCGGCGGTGAATTCCACTCCGTACATGAGGATGACAGACGACACGTACACCCACAGCAAGAATACGACGACCGCCGCGATCGATCCGTGTATGAACGTCAGGCCGCTGCGCCCGATGTACCACGAGAAGCCGTCGAAGGCGACGCGCCACAGGATGCCGGTCAGCACGGCGCCCACCCAGACGTCGCGAAACCGGGTCTTGGCGTTCGGGATGAAATAGTAGACGAGGCCGACCGCCAGGATCAGCAGAACGGTGGCTGAATAGGTGAAGGTCAGCGTCTGCAGCGCCTCGAGCCACCGGAAACGCGTGAGCATGACACCGAACCACGAGGCCTGCGCCACCTGCACGGCGCCAACCAGCAGCAACCCCAGGATCATGACGCCGCCTCCGGCCACCAGCATCAGGAACGAGACCATGCGGTGCCTGAGAAAGCTGCGCTGTTTCTCGACACCCCAGGCGTCATTGACCGCGCTCGTCACCGCGCCGAATACCCCCAGCGACGCCCAGATCAGCGCGAGGCCGCCGGCGACGCCTAGCTGCACGCGGGTCTGACGGAAGGCCTCGAGCTGCGTGTTGACGAACTCGAACTGCGTCGGGAAATAGCGAAAGACGAACGTGAGCACCGCCAAGCGATCGGCGTCGTCGGCGGTAATCGACCCGAGCAGCGAGATGACGAGCAGAAGAAACGGAAAGAGCGACAGGAGAGCGTAGTACGCGATCGCCGCCGCGTGGGTGACATCGTTGCTGTTGACCAGCCGAACGAGGGCGCGCCACGCGGCCAGGCCCGAAAAGGCAAGCTCCGCACGAAGGCGGAGCAGAATCCGGGCCGGCTTCACATCCAGATTATGACGCAGGGTAGCCGGAGGCCTCGAGGCCTCCGGTCTATCGAGCGCTTACGAGCGGTAGTCGGTGCCGCCTGTCGTCGAGCGATCGCCGAAACCGGTCGAGCCGCTGTTGTAGCTGCTGCCAGTTGTCGAGCCGGCGTAGCCGCGCGCGTCCTCGGCGCCGCGATTGACCGCTTCGCGAGCCTGGTTGACCATGTCCTTGCCCTTCTCGGCCCAGCCCGAGGCGGTCTCAGAGGCCTTGTTCAACTGCTCCGACGCCTTCTCGGAGGCCTTGTTTAACTGCTCCGACGCCTTGGTCCCGAAGGTGCGCGCCTGTTCAGCTACCTGGCCGCGCAGATCCGAGCCGGCCTTAGGCGCCAGCAGCATGCCCAGCCCCGCGCCAATCACGGTGCCGGTCAGCAGGCCCATCATGAACCCGCCCCCGCTTGCATTCTCGTAACGATCGTATTCCGCCATTTCGAGCTCCTCCCCCCTGTGACCTACGTAGCCGGCGCCCCGGTGGATGAGCGCCTGCCGGTGAACCATCCGTTAACCCTCGTGTGTTCAGATTCCCTTCAACGCCGACCAGCTAATGCGACGTGGACGAGGAGGTGACCGACTGGGCGCGCGCGGTGTTGAACTCGTTCACCATGCGCAGACCGTCGTTGGCCAGTAACCCTACCTTCTCGATCGTTGTCTGGAAACGCTCGAAATCGCGCTTCAGGTCGTCCATGGCCGGCTCAATCCGGTCGCGCAGCGCGCGTCCGGCCGGTGTAAAGAAGAGGTAGCCCGCCGCCGCGCCGATGACAGCGCCGCAAACTGCGCAAACCGTGATCTGAGACTGTGTGTTCACACGCCCTCCTTAAGAACCCAGCGGTATATACCTCCAAAACGGGTGCCACCCCAGCCAGTCCTTATCGCGACGCCTGCTGCCCCGGTTGAGCCGCAAACTGAAGCGCGGCCGTGTCGAGGAACAGCGTGAGCGCCACGCCGTCCCAGTGATCACCTGACGGACTCCCCTGCGCCTCGGACCCGAGCGCGATGTACCCGGTGTTCTGCGGCATTAACCCATAGCGTCCCACCAGATAGTCGCGAACGGCGCCGGCGCGCTGGCGCGACAGCCGGTAGCGATCGCCCAGCGTGCCTTCGGAGGCGTAGCCCTCGACGACGATCGGGTTGGACGGGACATGCCTGAGGTAGGTGGCCATCGCCGAGTCGATCCGGCTGCGCCCTTCGGCGGTGAGCGCCTCGCCGTCCGGGCCTTGCTCGAACAGCACCGGCGACGAGAGCCAGATGCGCATAGCCTTCCGTTTTCCGTTTTCGAGCACACCGTTGCGATACTGCGCCGGTGAGATCGCATCGAGATCGAAATACCCGCGACGGTTGAAGAAGCCTCGAAGCAGGAAGTTGTGCTTCATCGCCTCCATGTTGTCGGCGAGGTCTGCGGTGGCTTCGCGCGCCTGCGTCAGGGTGACACGCATGTCGGCGAACAGCCCCTGGGCAGGGCCGTCCTTCGAGCGGAAGTCCGAGATGGCGCCCCGGGCCTCATCGGAGACCTGCCGCACGTTCGCCATGACACTCTTTGTCTCGTCGGCAATCTCCCTCGCGCGCATGTAAAGGGTGTCGTCATTGATCAGCTTGCCCAGCGTCCCCTCGCCGGCACGGATGCTGGCCATCATCCGCTGTGTGTCGGCTGAAATACGGTTGCCGTTTTCAGCAATCGACTTGATCTCCGGCGTGATGTCGATGAACAACTGGTGGGCATCCGCGGTGGTCACCTTGATTTCATCAATGGTGGTCTCGAGGTCCCCGCTCAGATTCTCGACGGTCATATTGACCTGCGTGATCGTCTCGCTCGCCTGGGCCATCAGGTCGGCCATCGATAACGGTTCTCGGCCGGGGATGGTCCCTCTCACCGGCACTTCGGGCGCCTGCGCACTGCCGGTGGCAATGCTCACGAAAATGCCGCCGACGAGCCCTTCCGTCTGAGCCGAGGCGATCGAGTCGGTCCGAACGAGCGCGTGGAGGTCGTCCCGGACTTCCATCTTCACGCGAAATTTGCCCTCGGGTGAACTCGGCACCTGGATCTCGGTCACTTCGCCCGCGTTCATCCCGGCGACCCGCACGATCGAGCCCGTCTCGAGCTGGCCCAGCTTGCCGAATTCGGTGTACAGCTCGAACCGGTCCGCGAACAGCATGCGCCGCTCGCCGATCATGAAGAGCACCGCGGTGAACAGCAGCACGCCGATGATGACGAACGCGCCGGCGCCCACGACCTTCGATGACACCATCTGGCTATCCTGCCCCTTCAGACCGCATGAATGTTCGTACCAGCGCGTTGTCGCTGCGATCCAGCTCCTCGGCGGTGCCCCGCGCGATGACTTTCCCTTCGTGCAGCATCGCCAGCTCGTCGGCCACGTGCCGCGCGCTCGGAATGTTGTGCGTCACCATCACCAGCGTGGTCCCTTTTTTCTTCAGGTCCACCAGCAGTTCGTCGATCTCGTCCCCGGTAATCGGATCCAGGCCGGCGCTCGGCTCGTCCACCAGCAGAATGTCGGGATCGAGCGCCATGGCGCGCGCCAGGCCGGCGCGCTTCTTCATGCCTCCCGAGAGGTCCGACGGCATCTTGTCGAAGTCATCGGCCAGGCCAACGTTGGCCAGCTTCGACTTCGCGGTCTCCTGAATCTTCCGTTCGTCCCAGTCGGTATGACGCCGCATCGGAAACGCCACGTTCTCGCCGACCGAAATCGAGTCGAAGAGCGCGGCATTCTGAAACAGGAATCCCATGCGCCGGCGCACCTTCGATAGCTCGCTGCGCTTCAGGTCGGTCACGTCCTTGCCGTGCACGTACCACGTGCCCCTGATCGGGCTTCATCAGCCCGATGATGTGTCTCAGCGTGACGCTCTTGCCGGTGCCGCTCCGGCCGAGGAGGCAAAAGCACGTGGCCTCTGCCACGTCGAGCGAGACATCGTCCAGCACCTTGCGGCGGCCGAACGACTTGCTCACGCCGTCGAGACGAATCGCCGGCTCGCCGTCACCGTTCGCGCGCTCGGGGGCCTTGGTCATGCGATTGGGAACAGGAAGAAAATCAGGCGAACCAGGACGACGTTGGCCACGATGATCAGGATCGACGACGTGACCACGCTGCGGGTCGACGTGCGACCGACGCCCTCGGTCCCGTGCGTTGTCGTGAACCCCAGGTAGCAGGCGACGGTGCCGATGATCATCCCGAACACCATCGTCTTGAGCGTGGCAGGGATGAAGTCGCTGAACTCGATGAGCGAGAACGCGCGGTTGAAATACAGCTGCCACGACATCCCGCTGATCGCGGATTCGGCAAGGTAGCCGCCGAAGATCCCGCAGATATCGGCGATGGTGGTCAGCAGCGGCAGCGCCAGGATGCACGCCAGGATGCGCGTGACCGCCAGGAACTTGAACGAGTCCACCGCGACCGCCTCGAGCGCGTCGATCTGTTCGGTGACCTTCATGGCGCCCAGCTCGGCGCCGATGCCTGCACCGACGCGGCCCGAGACGAGCAGCGCCGTGACGAGCGGGCCTGTTTCGCGAACCAGCGCGATCGCCAGGCCCGCGGGGATCATCGCTTCGGCGCCGAAGCGTTCGAGGGAGGCGCGCGTGTGCATGGACAGCACGACCCCGATGGCCAGGCCGGCCGTGGCGATGAGCGGCGTCGAGCGCCAGCCGATCTCAAACGTCTGTCTCGCGATTTCGCGGAACTCGTAGGGCGGGCGGAATGCCTCGAACAACGCGCGGGCGCCAAAGAGCGACACCTCGCCCACCCAGGCGATGGCGGCAAGGATCAGCGCGCCAGTACGTTCGACCACGGCCCATCCGTTCTGCAACGGTTGGGCCACTGAATCGAGGGTGGAAGCTACCGTCCAGCTTGCGCGGCGGCGGCGGCGGCGCGCTGGGCCGCGCGCTGATCCTGGATGTCGTGCTTCTTCATCTTGCTGTACAGCGTCGGCCGGTAGAGCCCCAGGATCTGCGCCGCTTCCTGCTTGTTCCAATTGGTGCGCTGCAGCGTCTGGAGGATGGCCATCTTCTCGATCTCGGCGAGCGTCCGGTGCGGCGGAATCGTGAACTCCTGAGCCGGCGTCGTCCCTTCCTCGCGAATGGTTTCAGGCAGGTCCGTGGGGATGATTTCACCCGTCTTGCACACGAGGACTGCCCGCTCGATCGCGTTCTCCAGCTCACGCACGTTGCCAGCCCAGCGGTTGCGTATCAGCAGATGGTAAGCGGCGGGAGAGATCGACTTGACGTTCTTCTGATACCGCTCGTTGAACTTCTGGAGGAAATGCGTGCACAGCAGCGGGATGTCTTCCGTGCGCTCGCGCAGCGGCGGCACGCGCAGCGTGATGGTGTTGATCCGGAAGTAGAGGTCCTCGCGCAGCTTCCCCTCGCGCAGGGCCACTTCGAGGTCGATATTGGTCGCGCAGATGAGGCGGAAGTCCACGTGCACCAGCCGATCGCTGCCAATCGGACGGTACTCGCGTTCCTGCAGGACGCGCAGCAGCTTGGTCTGCAGGTACGGGGGCATCTCGCCGATCTCGTCGAGCAGCAACGACCCGCTCTCCGACATCTCGAAGAGCCCCACCTTGTCGTTATTGGCCCCGGTGAACGCGCCCTTCTTGTACCCGAACAGCTCGCTCTCGATCAGATCTTTCGGGATTGCCGCGCAGTTGATCTTGATGAACGGGCCCTTGGCGCGGTTCGAGTTGTAGTGGATGGCGTTGGCGATCAGCTCTTTGCCGGTGCCGTTCTCGCCCTGGATCAGGATGTTGGCGTCGCTGGCCGCCACGCTCTCGACCAGCTCGAAGAGATCCTTCATCTTCTTGCTCTGGCCGACGATGTTCGCGAAGCTGTACTGACCGCGGATCTGTTCCTTGAGCTGCTGGTGCTCGGCCTTCTCCTGCGTCTGCTCGATGGCCCTGCGAATCAGGTCCATCAATCCGTCCTGGCTGACAGGCTTTTCGAGGAAGAAGAACGCGCCCGCCTGTCCCGCCTCGACCGCCCGGGCGAGCGTGCCCTGTCCACTGATGATGATGACCTCGGGGCTGGAGTCGATGTCCTTGAATCGGCGGAGCAGCGCGATACCGTCGAGGTCGGGCAACATCAGATCGGTCACCACGACATCGGGGCGCCACTGCTTGAAGATCTCCTCGCCGCGCGTGCCGATGAGGGCCGTCCGCACCTCGTAGCCCTCGGCTTCGATGACCATCTTCAGCCATTCGGTCATGGCTGGCTCGTCATCGATCGCCAGGTACACGCCTGCGTCGTTTGCCGGTTGTAGATGTGGGGGTGGCCATACGTTGAGTCGGAACGAAATCGAACGGCTATGCTAGCACACGGCCGTCTACAATCAATACATGACGGCATTATTGGATGTGGAACACTACAGCATGTAGGTTTTTGAATCAGATGAGCTTGGTTTCATACGCTGACCTATAATGCCCACACCGTTCGAGCCCGTCTGTTCGAACCCATGGACCGCATCCAGAGCCAGATTCGACGCGACTCCCCTGAATTTGACGCGAATCGCGAGTATTTCGCCGGCCTGGTGAAACAGCTCCGCGATCGGCTGACCGTGTGCCGCCAGGGGGGCGGCCCCAGGTACATCGAGCGGCATCGCGAACAGGGAAAGCTGCCGGTGCGCGAGCGGATCGACACGCTGCTCGATCCCGGGTCGCCCTTCCTCGAATTCTCGCCGCTGGCTGCGTGGGACATGTACGAGAACGGCGCCCCCGGGGCCGGCCTCGTGACCGGCATCGGACGCGTATCGGGGCGGGAGATCGTCGTCGTCGCCAACGACGCAACCGTCAAAGGCGGGACCTACTACCCGATCACGGTGAAGAAACACCTGCGCGCCCAGCAAATCGCGCTGGAAAACCGGCTTCCCTGTGTCTACCTGGTCGACTCGGGTGGCGCGTTCCTGCCGCTCCAGGCGGACGTGTTTCCCGACAAGGAACATTTCGGACGCATTTTCTTCAACCAGGCGCGGATGTCGGCGGAAGGGATCCCCCAGATTGCCGTCGTGATGGGTTCGTGCACCGCGGGTGGCGCCTACGTGCCGGCGATGTCGGACGAGACCATCATCGTCAAGGGTACCGGGACAATCTTTCTCGGCGGTCCGCCCCTCGTGAAGGCCGCGACCGGTGAAGAGGTTACAGCCGAGGACCTTGGCGGCGCCGACGTGCACACACGTCTTTCGGGCGTGGCCGACTATCTTGCCGAGGACGATGCGCATGCCCTCCACGTGACACGCACCCTCGTGGAAACACTCAACGGGCGGAAGACGCTGCCCGCCGACGTCACGACCCCTGAAGACCCGGCGTTCGACCCCGAGGAGCTGTACGGCATCGTCAACGCAGACTGGCGGCGGCCGTACGACGTCCGCGAGGTGATCGCCCGGCTCGTGGATGGCTCGCGTTTCGACGAGTTCAAGCAGCGCTACGCGCCGACGATTGTGACCGGATTCGCCCGGCTGCACGGGTTTCTCGTCGGCATCATCGCCAATAACGGCGTGCTGTTCTCGGAATCGGCGCTGAAGGTCACGCACTTCATCGAGTTGTGCAATCAGCGCGGCGTGCCGCTGATCTTTCTCCAGAACATTACCGGCTTCATGGTGGGCCAGCAGTACCGAGCGCGGCGGCATCGCCAAAGACGGCGCCAAGATGGTGCATGCGGTCGCCAACTCGGTGGTCCCGAAGTTCACGGTCATCATTGGCGGATCGTTCGGGGCCGGGAACTACGGCATGTGCGGACGCGCCTTCGAACCGCGGTTGCTCTGGATGTGGCCGAACGCGCGCATCTCGGTCATGGGTGGCGAGCAGGCGGCCGGGGTACTGACGACCGTGAAACGCGACCAGCTCGCCCGCGAAGGCAAGACGCTCGAGCCTCGCGACGAGCAGGCCATCCGCCAGCCCATCCTCGAGAAATACGAGCTCGAGGGTTCGCCCTACTATTCCACCGCCCGTATCTGGGACGATGGGATCCTGGATCCTGTCGAGACGCGCGCGGCGCTGGCGCTGGGGTTGTCGGCCGCGTTCAACGCTCCGATTCCGCCGCCGAAGTTCGGCGTATTTCGTATGTAATAACCACGAAGGCACGACGAGCACGACGAGGTTGCTGTCTTCACTCGTCGTGGACGTTGTGACCGTCGTGGTTTAAGACCATGCCATTCCAGTTTCTCGACATTCGTCGCGACGGTCCGGTCGAATACCTCACGCTGAATCGGCCCGACGTCCGCAACGCGTTCAACGAAACGGTCATCGCCGAACTGACGGTCTGGGCCGAGCACATCGTCGAGGATGATGACGTGCGCGTGGTCGTGCTGGCGGGTGCCGGCACCGCGTTCTGCGCGGGCGCCGACCTGACATGGATGACCCGGATGGCCGCCTATAGCCAGGCCGAAAACGTGCGCGACGCCACGGCGGCAGCCAAGATGTACTCGCTGATCGACCGTTTGCCGATTCCGCTCATCGGGCGCATTCACGGCGCCGCGCTCGGCGGCGGCGCCGGACTTGCCGCCATCTGCGACATCGTCGTGGCCGACGAACGGACGACGTTCGGGTTTACCGAGGTGAAGCTCGGTATTCTGCCGGCGGTGGTGTCGCCCTACGTGCTGGCGAAGATCGGCGAGTCCGCGGCGCGGGAGCTGTTCCTGACCGGCATGCGCTTCGATGCCGCCCGCGCGAAAGACATCGGCCTTGTTCACGCCGTCGTGCCGGCGGACCAGGTCGATCAGCGGGTCGCGACTTATGTGAGGGAGATTTTGAGTGCCGCTCCGGAAGCGATCGCGACGGCGAAGGAGCTGCTGAAAAAAGTCAGCGAGCGCCCGGTGCAGGACACGATTGGCCTGACGGCCGACACCATCGCCGCCCGCCGCGCGTCTGCCGAAGGGCAGGAAGGGATGCGCGCCTTTCTCGAAAAGCGAAAGGCGAGCTGGAATGTCTTACCGGATCCCGATCGTTGAATGTTTGCCCGGATCCTGATCGCCAATCGCGGTGAGATCGCGGTACGCGTCATCCGCGCGTGCCGTGAGCTAGGCGTTGAAGCAGTGGCCGTCTACTCGGACGCGGACGCACGGGCGCTGCACGTCTCGCTCGCCGATCGCGCGATCCGCCTGGGACCACCGCCGGCCATGGAAAGTTACCTGGCCGCCGACAAGGTGCTGGCCGCGGCGCATGCGGCCGGCGCGGATGCCGTCCATCCCGGCTACGGCTTTCTCTCGGAAAATCACGAGTTCGCAGCGGCGTGCGCGGCGGCCGGCGTCGCTTTCATCGGCCCGCCAGGCGACGTCATCGCACGCATGGGCTCCAAGATCGCGGCGCGCGAGGTCGCCTCGCAGGCGGGCGTGCCGGTTGTGCCGGGCGAAACGCCCGCTGCCCAGACTGACGAGGGAATCGCGGCCGCGGTGCGACACCTCGGATTCCCGGTACTGATCAAACCGTCGGAAGGCGGCGGCGGAATCGGGATGAAGCGCGTTCGCGAGCAGTCCGCGCTGCTTCCGGCGATCGCGCAGTCACGCCGGGAGGCGCTGGCCGCATTCGGCGACGGGACGCTTTACGTCGAACGCCTGATCGACCAGCCCCGCCACGTTGAGATCCAGATCGTGGCCGATCATCACGGGAACGCGATCCATTTGTTCGAACGCGAGTGCTCGGTTCAGCGTCGCCATCAGAAGGTCGTGGAAGAGACGCCATCGGTCGCCCTGACCGCCGCGCTACGCGCGCGCATGGGCGACGCGGCGGTGGCGATTGCGCGGGCGGCCGGCTATCGGAACGCCGGAACCGTGGAGTTTCTGCTCGAAGGTGCCGGAGACAAGGCGAGGTTCTACTTTCTCGAAATGAATACCCGCCTCCAGGTGGAGCATCCCATAACCGAGCAGACCACGGGGGTGGATCTCGTGGCGGCGCAGATCCGTATCGCCGCCGGCGAACCGATGCCGTGGTCGCAATCCGACGTCAATCCGCGGGGCCACGCCATCGAAGTGCGCCTGTACGCGGAAGACCCGACGAAGGACGACCTGCCCCAGGCCGGCCCGCTGCTCCTCTACCGTGAGCCGTCGATGCCCGGCATCCGAATCGATGCCGGTGTGACGGAGGGTAATGAGATCTCGGTCCATTACGATCCGATGATTGCGAAGCTGATCGCGTCGGGTGAGACGCGGGAGGCGGCACGCCGGCGCGCGATCGAGGCACTGCGTGAGTATCCGATCCTCGGGATCCGGACCAACCTGCCCTTCCTGATCAGGCTGCTCGAGCATCCGCGCTTCGTCGCCGGCAATCTCGATACCGGCTTCATTGACGCGGAGCGCCAGTCACTCATCGAAGGGCTCGATGCCGCGCCGCCCCCCGAAGTGCAGGCGGTGGCTTTCCAAAACCGAAATGGGGTCGGGGGTCATTTAAAGAGGACAGTGGCGGACCCCTGGGAATCGCTGCGAGGCTGGCGTGGCTGACGCTCTTCGCTCGGCGACCACAATTACCGACTTTGGGAACGGCGTGTACCGGCTTTCCCGCGGCGACGGGCATCAACTCGCGTGGGCAGCGGGGCCGGCGTCGGCGCGGTGGGTCTTCTACGACGGCCGGGTCTATGTCGTCGCGCCGGAAGAGAACACGACCGGCGTTCACACCACGCACGACGATATGGCGCTCGCGTCGCCGATGCCGGCGACGGTCGCTGCCGTCAGAGTTACACCTGGCCA
This sequence comes from uncultured Acidobacteriota bacterium, assembly GCA_963750995.1. Lineage (GTDB taxonomy): Bacteria > Acidobacteriota > Vicinamibacteria > Vicinamibacterales > UBA2999 > CAVVST01. Next base: position 25,470 of record CAVVST010000005.1, read on the forward strand.
GGCGGTGGCGCGCGGCGACATCCTGATCATGCTCGAGGCGATGAAAATGGAGCTGCCGATCATCGCGCCCCGTGACGGGCGTGTCCGCGCGGTCGCCTGCAAGCCCGGGCAGCTCGTACAGCCGGGTGTCCCGCTAGTGGAGCTGGAGTAAGCAGGTGTCGTTCACGGTTCTGGGTTCTCCGTTCTCGGTTCGTGTTCAGGTTCGGGTTCGGGTTCGGGTTCGGGTTCGGGTCCGGCTGAAGCCGGACACTACGTACGAGCCTAGATGGCTGCGCGTAGTGTCCGCCCTTCAGGCGGACGATTCGAACACCGACCATCGAACAGCGAAAGCCAACCGCGAACCGAACGTGAACACGAACCGAGAACTGAAGAACGTAGAACCGTGAACGGCAACTCGTTCTCGTCCCGCGTCCGGATCGTCGAGGTCGGCCCTCGCGACGGCCTGCAGAATGAGGCGGCGTTTGTGCCGACGGCCGACAAGATCGCTTTCGTGAACCGGCTTGCCGACGCCGGCCACACGACGATCGAGGTCTCGGCGTTCGTCAGCCCCAGGTGGGTGCCGCAGATGGCCGACGCGTCCGAGGTCTGCGCGGGGATCACGCGGCGGCCCGGTGTACGGTATACGGCGCTCGTGCCGAACCTGCAGGGGCTGGCGCGTGCCCGCGAGGCCGGCGTGGACGAAGTCGCGGTGTTCCCCGCGGCCTCTGAGACCTTCAGCACACGCAACATCAACCAGACGATTGACGAGGCGCTCGCCCAGGCGAAGCGGGTCTGCGACGAGGCGCGGACGATGCAATTGCCGGTTCGCGCGTATCTCTCGACCAGCTTCGGCTGCCCGTTCGAGGGAGCGGTGCCGCCACAGCGCGTCGCCGAACTGACCGCCCGGCTGATTGATCTAGGCGCCTACGAGGTGTCGATCAGCGACACCATCGGGGTTGCGCACCCTGCACAGGTCGCCGACGTGCTGGGTCACGTCATGCAGCGCGTCTCCGTGTCGCAGCTGGCGCTGCATTTTCATGACACGCGTGGCACGGCGCTGGTCAACGTCTACGCCGGTCTCGAGGCAGGCGTCAGCGTCTTCGATGCATCGGCTGGCGGACTTGGCGGATGTCCGTACGCGCCAGGCGCCACTGGCAATCTCGCGACCGAGGACCTCCTCTACCTGCTCGACGGCCTGGGTATCGGCACGGGCGTGCAGATCGAAGGCGTCGCCGCGGCCTCGCGCGCGATCGAACCGCTCGTCGGCCATCGGTTGCCCTCGCGCATGTTCCGCGCGCTCGAGGCGACCCGCCTGCGCGTCTAGGTCTCCCCGTGCCGGTCCTGACAGAGCTCGAGCCGACCAAGCAGGACATCGACGACATCGTCCGCGACCTCGAACAATCGTGGAAGGCGGTCATCACGGTGCGGCGGCAGTCGAAGGAAGACGTCGGCTACCGCGAGATTTACGTCTCGCTCGACGGCGAGTCGCTCGGCATCCTGCGGCATGGCGACGTGATCACTCGCGAAACGACACCGGGGGCGCACCGGCTGCAGGCGCACAATACGCTATTCTGGAAAACGCTCGAGTTCACGCTGGGAGTCGATGAGCACGCCAGCTTCATCGCCATCAACCGCGCCGGGTTCGGCACCTACTCGGTGCTGGCCTTCTTCATCGGATTCCTCGGCGCCGGCCCCTTCTATCTGACCTTCGAGCGGGAGAACCTGGGAGCGCATGGATCCTGAACTCGCGACGCTGCTGACGGAGATGATCGAGAAGGCGGGACTGCTCCGCCGTGACATGCAGCAGCACGGGGACCTCGAAAAATACGAAGCCCGATTCGCCCGGATCGATCAGAAGCTGTCGGCGCTCGCCGAGGCGATCGCGAAAACAGATCCTCCGCTGGCCAAGGCCCTGCGGACAGCATGGCAGCTGCCCGCGCGAAGCCTGGCGTTCCGGAACGCGGACCATAAGAAGAAGAGCTAGCGGAGAAACGGAAACGGGCAACCGAGATCAGTGCAGTCTGTAATCAGCGGTCCCAGGAACCTCTGGCCCAGTCCAGGAACTTCTTCTCACTCCAGTAGTTCACGATCCTCTCCTGCGGGATCCCCGCCAGCTTCGCGTGCGCGATCGCGATATCGACGAAATTGAGCTCGGGATTCGAGTGCGCGTCGCTGTCGAGCGCAAACAGGCAGCCGTGTTCGAGGGCGCGGGCGGCGAGCTCGTAGTGAACGTCCTGCCGATCCCAGGAACCATCGATTTCGATGGCGACCTGGCGTTTCGCGGCGGCCGCGAACACCTGGTCCCACTCCGCCGCCACGCCGGGCCGCACGTTGAAGCGCCGCCCCTGCGGATGGCCGAGGATACAGACTCCCGGCTGCGACACGGCCCCGACCATCCGCGCCGTTTGATCGACTGTTTTCCGCAACACCGAGTGCGGGGAGGCGACCACGAATTCAAACAGCCGGAGTTCCTCCGGCTCCATGTCAACGGTGCCATCGGTCCGGATGTTCGTTTCGATCCCCTTGAACATCCGGAATCGGCCCTTGTAGCTCTTGTTCAGCTCGTCGATCGCCGCGTGCTGCTCCACGACCTGCGCCATCGACATGCCCCCGGCGATCGGCAGCCCGTACGAATGATCGGTCATGCCGGCGCACTGGTACCCTCTCGCCAGGCAGGCTTCGACGACGGATTCGAGCGTCTCTGATCCGTCGCTCCACACCGAGTGCATCTGGAAGTCGCCGCGATACCGGGACCGCGAGGGGCCGCCGCGCCGCGCCAGCACCTCTTCCATCGTCGCCCGGCTGATGAAATGCTGCCGGAAGGCGTGCAGCTTTGCGATTGCCTCTTCCTTCCCGGCCGCGCGAATCGCCTCGTCTACGAACGCCGAGGTACCGTCGTAAATCAATTCGCGTGCGATTCGATCCGTCGTCGGGCCGATGCCGGGCACGGCCTTGAACGTATTGGCTTCGATGAGCGGCGTCACATGGCGGTCGAGCCGGAAGACGGCCTTGGCGGCACGCTTGTAACCCCAGGCGCGCTGGCTGTTGCCGGCGAGCGTGGCCATGTCGAGCAGGAGGCCGCCGAGCTCGAGGTTGACGTCTCTCATCTGCCGGCGAGGATATGCAATACTCACCTCTTCGTCGTCCGGCTAAAGCCGGACACTACGTACGACTGACGTCTTCACACTGGAGCACACTGATGGCAACGTTCGCGCGGCACGTCGATGTGAATTGGACCGGAACTCTCATGGAAGGCAAAGGCACGGCCGCGGCTGGCACCGGCGCATTCAGCCTGCCGGTGACCTTCCCAAGCCGGATTGCGGCCGAAGGCGACGACAAGACGACGCCGGAGGAGCTACTGGCCGCCTCACACGCCGTCTGCTACGCGATGGTGCTGACCAATACAATCGGCAAGCAGGGCGGCAAGGCGAGCAAAGTCGGCGTGACCGCGACCGTCACCGCCGACAAGGGTGATGCCGGCATCAAGGTCGTGACCTCACACCTCAAGGCGACCGTCGAGGGGCTCGAGGGGATCGACAAGGCCAAGCTGAGCGAGCTCGCGACCGGCGCCGAGAAGGGCTGCCCCATCTCGAACGCCATCCGCGGCAACGTCAACATCACGGTCGAGGCGAGCGCGGTATAGCGGAGGCCTGAAGGCCTTCCGGCTACGCTATTCGTTGCTCCCCTCTGCCTGGTTCGACAGGTAGCGCTCGTAGCCCATCTCCTTGATCTGGTGGAGCTGGGCTTCGAGCCAGTCGACGTGTTCCTCTTCGTCCTTGAGGAGCTTGGCAAACAGCTCGCGCGACGCGTCGTCGTTGTTCTCGCGAGATACGTTGATCGCCTTGTTGTACATGCCCACGGCGTTGACTTCGAGCTTCAAATCGGCCTCGAGCTGACCCTTCACGTTGCCGCCGATGTTCAGGTCGAGGTACTCCATCTTGGGCGTGCCGTCGAGGAAAAGGATCCGCTCGATCAGCTGCTCGGCGTGCTTCATCTCGTCGATTGACTGCTTGCGGATATACGAGCCGAGCTTGTGATAGCCCCAGTTGTGGCACATCTCCGCGTGGATGAAATACTGGTTGATGGCTGTCAGCTCCTCCCGGAGCGCTTCGTTGAGCTCAGCAATGACCGCGTCGTTTCCGCGCATACCGCACGCCTCCTTGGCCACCGGCAACGGCTGGTGGCACGTTTGCACATCGTACCGCAGGAGCCATCATGGTAGATGACATTCCTCTGCGCCCACTCGGCGCCACCGGCGCCATGGTGTCGGCAATCGGCCTCGGCGGCCATCACATCGGCAAGATGACGAACCAGCGGGACGCGATCCGCCTCGTCCATGCCGCCATCGACGGCGGCATCAGCTTCATGGACAACGCGTGGGAGTACCACGACGGCCGTTCGGAAGTAGTGATGGGCAAAGCGATACGCGATCGGCGCGACCGCGTCTTCCTGATGACCAAGGTGTGCACGCATGGACGCGGCAAGCGCGAAGCGATGCGCCAGCTCGAACAGTCGTTGCGGCGGCTGAAGACCGACCGCGTCGACCTCTGGCAGGTGCATGAATGCGTCTACGACAACGACCCGGAACTGCACTTCGCCAGCGGCGGCGTGATCGAGGCACTCGACCTGGCAAAACGGCAGGGCAAGGTGCGCTTCGTCGGCTTCACCGGCCATAAGCATCCCGACATTCACCTGGCCATGCTGAAGCACGACTACGTCTTCGATACGTGCCAGCTTCCGCTGAACTGCTTCGACGCGAGCTTCCGATCATTCGAGGAACATGTGCTGCCGCTGCTGGTGCGCCGCGGCATTGCTGCAATCGGCATGAAGAGCCTGGGCAGCGACGGCCGGCAGGTGAAGGACAAGGTCGTCACGGCGGAAGAGGCGCTGCGCTACGCAATGAGCCTGCCGGTCGCGACCACGGTCAGCGGCATCGATTCGGTGAAGGTGCTGCGACAGAACCTGCGTGTCGCGCAAGGCTTCAAGCCCATGTCACATCGTCAGATGAGCGCCCTTCGCAAGCGCGTACGCACGGAAGCTGAGGACGGGCGCTACGAGCTGTACAAAACGACCGCGACGCATGACGGCAAGGTAGGGCGGAAGCAGCACCACTTCCCGAGTGACGAGGAGTTGGCGGCCTGATCATCGATCTGGCCATTATTGAATCAGGAGATGCTCAAACCGTACGCCTTCCTCAGTCCCCTTGCCCGCCTTCAGCAGAATCTGCACGAGATTCAGTGCTGGCCCTTCGTAGAAAGGTGTGTTCGGCGCGCCCCCCTCGATCGGCGACCTCGTCAGGTAGATGTCGCTGATCAATCCGTCGCGCAGCAGCGCGGTGGCGGTGCGGCGGCCGCCGATCGCCGAAATGACGTGCAACCCACGTTGGTGCAGGTACCGCATTGCGGCAGGCAGCGAGACGGGATCGCCGGCGTCGACGACATCGACCCACGGCCGATCGTGCAGTTTCGCGCGAAGGCCGGCGACGACCGGAGACTTCGTGACCAGGTACACCGGCAGCGTGGGCTCCTCGAACATGAGCCCGCGTTCGATCGGCACGTTGCCGCTGTCGGTCACGACGACCTGCGCCGGGTGGCGGCTCTTGCCGCGCGAACAGCGAAGTTCGACCAGCTTCGGATGCCAGATCGAAAAGACCATCGACGCGCTCCGTGCGGTCGCGGCGCCGGCCAGCACCGCGTCCGCATCGACTCGCGAGAGGCCCTCGTAGATCAGATGCTTGTCGGTATTCCCGCCGCCGAGCGTCGAGGGGTCGTCGGCCACGGTGTTGCCGTCGCGCGACTGGACGAATACGAGGTTGGTGAGCGGGAATTCCCCGGGGCGTTCGCGAACCCGGTAGAAATCGCCGTCGAACAGCCGGCAGGTCCACTCGTTGCCGAGCGAAACCAAATCGTAACCGGCGGATGCATCCTTGATGGTGTAAAAACCGGACAGGGAGGCCGTCAGGGCCTCCTTTTCCCTGCGTTGGCAATAGGTTTCGAAGCGGGTCACGTTGGCACGAGAAGCGCAACTCATGCCACTATGAACTCAACAGGTCAGCTTATGAAAACGATCGCACTTGTCCTAGTCCTGTTTCCGACGGTCGCCGTGGCACAGGATGCCGCCCAAGTCAGGCGATTGTTCGAAGCCGGCCAGTACCAACAGGCGATCGAGACCGCCGACGCGGCGGCTGCGCCGGAAGCGCTGTATACCGCCGCGCAGAGCCATCAGAAGCTGGGCGCCTCGGCCGAAGCACGCGGCACCTACGCGCGGCTGGCCGACCGGGGCGAGGATGATCCGTGGCACTTCATCGGCCTGTCCGGGCAGCAGCTCGTCGACGGCGACACGGACGGCGCGCTCGCATCGGCGCAGCAGGCCGTGCAGATGGCTGGCGGCATTTCCGAGTCTCATTACCAGGTTGGACTGGTCTACGCGAAACGGCAGGACTGGCGCGAGGCGGCGGAGGCGTTCGATCGCGCCGTCGATCTCAACCCGGCAAACGCCTACGCCCACTACTACGGCGGGCTGATGCAGTACCGCGCCGGCCGGCCCGATCGGATGGCCAACCACTTCGAGCAGTTCCTCAAGCTCGCGCCGGAAGCGCCCGAGCGCCCCGAGGTGCTGCAAATCATGAAGACGGTGCGAGGGCGGTAACCACCATCGATCCTCAAATCCTAGAAGGCCTGTCCAATTCCGAAAATCCACCGGCCGGTCGCTCCGGCCGGTGCGTTCCACACCGGCTTCGCGAAATCCACCCTGAGCAGCGCGAACGGCGTCGCCAGCCGCAATCCGAATCCCAGTGATCCCACCAGGTCTCTCACGGTGGCGTCGCGCGGCCGCGTGAACACGTTTCCCCCGTCCACGAACAACACGCCACGGAGCCAGCGGTAGAGCGGCACCCGCGCTTCCTGGTTCAGGACAAGCAGCAGGCGTCCGCCTTCCGGCTCGTCGAAGAAGAAATCGCGCGGGCCGAGGCTGTCTTCGTCAACCCCTCGCACCGTTCGCGCGCCGCCGACGAAGAACAGCTCGGTCGTGAGGAGATCCTGCCCGCCCAGCGGTGAGACCACTCCAAAGCGCGCGGCCGAAGCAAACACCACCTGCCGCCACGGACGGAAGTGGTAGCCCTGTACCAGTTCGCGCACGAAGCGGATGTCCGACCCGATACTCGCCGGTGCATCCTCGAGGCTTCCAGACACGAGCGTCCCCCGAGTCGTATCGACAGGGTCGTCGCGTGTGTCCCACGCCGCAGCGGCCGTCAGCCTGGCGATGTTGATCGTGATATTGAGGGGCCCGACCGGATCGCCCGGCAGCGCCGGAGTCGTGTCGAACGTGTGGTTCCGCTCGAAGGTGTACGCGTACGAGAGAGTCAGGTTGCGCGCGACGCGGCTGCGCTGCTCCCAGGTGATGCTGCTCGTGTCGGTCACGAGCGTCACGGCGGCGGAATCGACCCGTGAACGCTCGGCGATGAGCGACGAGCCGATCGGCCAGCCCAACAGGCTGCCGGTGTTCAGGAATACCCGTCCGACGCGTTCCCTCCGCTGCCATTCCAGCGCGCCACCGAGGGTGATGGCCTTGCCGAACAGCGTCCGGCGCGTGACATCCGCGGACAATCCTGGCGTGAGGTCTCGCCCCGTCACCGAATCTTCGGGCCTGGTCTCCGCGACCTGGAAGCCGTACCGCAGGCGCAGCGCAGGCCACTCTTCGACGGCAATCCGCAGCCGAATCGGCAGAGTCTGCTCCACCGAGTCTCCCGGAGACACCGGCGCCGCCTCAGACACGACGTCAACGCGCCGGAACAGTCCCATGTCGAGGACACGTGTTCGCGCCTGCAGCAGCTCTTCAGGTGTCACCGGCTCGCCGGGCTCGAGACCCAGTGTCTGGACGACCACGTCGGCGTCAACCGCGCGATTGCCAGTCACCACGGCCTCGCCCAACACCTGCTGCGCTCCTTCGCTCACGACGAACGTGAGGGCAACGCCGGTCCCCTCCGCCGGGATATCGGGCTTTACGATCACCGTCGCCGCCGGGAACGCTTCACGTCGATACCGGGCCACGAGACGATCCCGGGCGGCGTCAACCGCGACGGCATCGTACGGCGCGCCGTCTGTGAGCGCAACCGCCTCGCGGCGCGCCTCCTCGGCAAGCCGCATCGCCCCGGAAAAGGTGATGCTCGCAATCGAGAACGCGGGACCGCTGTCCACCGTCAGCGGAACGATCGCGGTGTCGCCATCGAACAGCGGCGCGCCGGCGGTCACGCGAGCGCGGAGATATCCCTGGCTGCGGAGATATTCCGCGGCTCCGCGCTCAACCGCGCCCGGATCTGACACCGCCCGTGCGACCAGGCCCTGCTCTTCGAGCCGCGCGATAATCGCACCGGCCAGCGCCTCGTCCTCTCCGTCAACCCGAACCGTGGTTCGCGACGTCTGGCTGCCGCGCTCGACCATGATCGAGAGCGTCCTGGTCGCCCCGTCTTCCGCAATCGTGGCGTTGACCACCGGCTGCAGATAACCGTCAGCGGCGAGTCTCTCGCGGATGATCTGGGTGGCTTCGTCCTGGAGGAAATCGTCGAAGGCCGACTGCGCCCACGCCGTCGCCAGCCGGGTACGAAGCGCCCCGTCCAGATCGATCCCCGTCACGACGATCTGCGTCGACGGTCCGGCGGTGATCTGGTAGTCGAGGTCGATGCCGTCGGCGCTCTCCGTGCGTTCCGGCGTGATGCGGGCGGTCAGATAGTCGGCCTCGAAATACAACGCCTCGAGGCGGTCGCGATCCTCCTGCCACGCGACGAAATCAAACCGATCGCCCGGGCCCAGTCGCAGAACGCTCCGAACCCGTTCTTCAGGCAGCCCGAGATCGCCGGAGACTCTCACCGTTGCGACGCGCGGGGGTGGCGGACGCGATACCGCGGCCGCCTGCACAACACGCGGGGGCCCACCGAACGCCACGTCGTGGCGAAACCCGTACGATCGAAGGTCGTCATCGTCAGACACGAACCGCAGCTCGAGGCCGCGCCGGGGGAGGTACTCGATAATCCACGTCTGCGCATCGCTGTCGCGCAGGCTCTGCGAGTAGGTCAGCTCAAGGTCCGGACCGATACTCTTGCCAAACGTCAGCCTCGTCGTCGGATCCACCTGAGCCGCCACCGCGATCGGATCCTCTCGCAGCGTCGTCGTCTCGGGGCCGCCGAGGCGAATCGTGTCGAGGCCAATGGCGCGACCCGCAAACCCCAGCACCTCGCCGGAAAGGTTCCCGAGAACCTGCGTCCCGACGAAAGCCGCGTCGCTGGCGTTGAGTGCATCGAACGGCCGCCCGTAAGAAGCAGCGACACGCGGTCTGACCTCGGTGAGCTCTGGATTCGACGGCGAACTCAGCGTGGGAGTGGGATTTTCCGCCGGCCCCGACAACGTCAACCTCGATCTCCTCGCCGCCGGCGCGCGTCGTGGCCTGAATATTCAGGACCGGCTCGATCGTGACGGGGTTCGCGAAATCAATCGTGCCGAATGTGATCGTGTAGACGTTCCTGCCGACGAACAGCTGACCGCCCTCTCGAAGTTCCGCCCGGCCGGTGACCGAGGGCGCAGCCGCCGTCCCCACGATTTCAAGGTCGGCGCCAAGCTGGAAACGCCCGTAGTTGTTGTTGACGATGATGTCCTCGTCGGTGAGAAGCGCGATATCGAGCGCCAGCGCCTCGAGGAGAGGAGACGAGGTGGCCGTGGTTCCAACGGCCAGCGTCTGCGCCCGCATCCCGGCCAGGAGCCCCGTCACCACCGCGAGCGGCTCGCGATACGAGCCGCGCACGACCGTCACCGTGCCCGTCAGTCGTCCAGCGGGCTCGGGAATGACCTTCAGCGCCAGATCCAGGTCGGCATCAACCTCGCTGCGAAGCCCCTCGGGAAACTCCAGCGCCATCCCACCGATCGCCGCCGACAGCTGCACGTCGAGGCCCTGCTCCAAGCTGTAATCGATTCCGCCGGTGCCGCTCAGCGTGCCGCCGTTAACCGTACCGGTGAGCGCGGTGATGCGCGCGCTCGTCCGGTTGACCACGCTCCGCATGGTGAGGTCGGTCGCCACGACGCGCGGTTCAGCCAGCCGAAGCTCTCCGTCGGCCAGCGTCAAATCGCCGTCGATCCGCGGATCGTCGATCGGACCGGTAATCGACAGCCGAGGCTCCAGGCGTCCCGCGGTCGTCATGCCCGCGTCACGGACGAAGGGCGTCAGCATCCGCAGATCAACCAGGCCGTTGGCAAGAATGGCGGCCTGGCGATCTTCGAGCCTCACCTGCCCCCGGAGGTTGAGCGAGGCGCCCTGCCCGACCCAGTCCCACGCCTCGATCCGCGCGAAGCCGTCGCGGGCGACGATCCGTGTCGGCGTGCGCTGGGCCACGGGAAGGTCGGCGATGCGCACGTCGAGACGATCGAGCCGCAATTCCCCCGTCAGATCTGACAGGTTCGGTGTCGCGCTCGCGGCATCGAGCGTGGCATCGACCGAACCTTCGAGCTGTTCCGCCGTGGCCGGATCGACAAAAGGCGCGAGGATCGCCGCCGTCATGTTGGCCGCCTGCGCATGGATCACGGCATCGCCCGGCGGCCCGACCGCGGAGGGAATCGCCCACGACAGCGGGGCACGGCCGGTCACCGTGACCCTGGCCTCCTGGAACGACGCGGCGCCTTCCCGCAGTTCGAGCCAACCGTTCTCCGCGTGCGCGCGCAGCGCCAGGCCTGACACTGGCGGCAGATCCCTGAGCGTGACCGAGCCTGGACCAAGTTCGAGGTCGGCCGCGACGAGTGGTGACTCGAACGATCCGTTGACGCGGGCGAGCAGCGCGACCGGGCCGGTGCCGCCTTCGATGGGCACGTCAGTGAGTCCGGTCGCCGCGGCCGCACGCGCCACCTCGCCGACCTCTCCGGTCAGCGTCACGAGCACGCCCGAGCCGGCCCGCGCGGGCTCGAACGCGTCGAGGTCTCCCGACGCCGAGAGCCGCGTTTCGCCGGCGTCCACCTCGAGACTGTCGACGAAGACGCGCTCGCGCTCGTACCTGACCTTCGCCGGGCTGGCCAGACGCAGAGGCGAGGTTGCCCGCCATCGCATCCAGCGCCGTGATGTCGAGCTGTCCGGCGCCCGTGCGCCACGTCTCCAGCGGACCGTCGAACCGAATCGCGAGCCCCGCGGTTCCAGTCACGGGCGTCGGGGTTTCGATGCCCTGCAGTGCACGCGCAAGGTCGAGACGTCCGGCATTGAGGGTCACGGCAGCACTGTATGGCGCGTTCAGCTCGACGCGTCCGGTGGCGGTGGCATCGAATTCCGGTACGCGCGCGTTGATATGCGCGATCTGGCCGTCGAGCTCCACGGCCGCATCGACGGTTCCGAGCGCCGTCTCCTGCCAGGTGGCATCACTCACTGTCAACGTGCCAATGCCGCGCGGCGCGGTGGTGGTGCCGGAGCCTTCGAAGGTCAGGTTGACGCGGCCCGAGAGCGGCTGTTCAGCCGTTGGCACGAGCCGCCAGTCATTCCCCCCAAGCGACACCATGTACATCCCGCTGTCGATGTCGTAGGTACCGTGTCCGGTAATCGCGCCCGGCATGCCTGGCTGGTTCGCCGACAGTTCCGTGAGGACGATCGAGGTACCGCTGAGCGCTGCGATCGCGTGCACGTCATTGAGCGTCTGGTCCGCGATCACGACGACCGGCGCGTCGATGCGCAGGTCCAGCATCGACCCGATCGGATACCCGGTTATCTCACCCGTCAGCGACGGCGCAGAGATCTGCGACGCGCGCAGGTCTCTCGCCGTCAGCATCCCGTTCACCGAAGGTGCGGAGACCGTACCGGACAGATCGAAATCGGCCTCGAAGACGCCGGACGTCAACGTATCGGAGCGGGACATCGGCGACCCCAGTTGCACGCAGCGCCGACAGCAGCGCAGGCAGATCGGTTTCGTCCACCTGCAGCGTTCCGGTGAGTTCGCGTAAAGGCGGGCCTTCAGGTCCGCCCAGTGGCCCCCTGTGCGACGATGCGCGCTGGCAACGCGCCGGCAAGCCGCGGCCGCCCCTCCAGCCTCCACCGGCCGTCGCGCAGGTCCAGGAGGAGATTGCCGCCCACGGAAATGCGGCCGCGGGCATTGCGCCCCGGCGACAGATCGAGCCTCGCGGCGCCCAGCCACGTGGACATGTCGGACAGCACGCCCTGGAGATTGAACCGGCCCGAGGCCACCGCCGAGGGAAGCAGCTCGGCCTCGGGTGCGGCCGCACGCGCGGCGAGCGCCGCGTCAATGCCCGTCCATGTCCCGGTCAGGCTGGCGCTGGCGCCGGTCTCGAACGGAACCGCCGCCGCCGCCGTGACGGTGCCGTTCGCAAATCCGAACGCCAACGTCTCGAGGTCTGCCCTGTCGCTGTTCACCCGGGCGCGCGCCGACAGATCCATCAACTCGATCCCGCGCCACGACACCTGCTCGGATTCGACGTTAACGGCCATCTCCGGATCGGCCATAAGTCCGACGGCCGTGGCCTGAAAGATGATCTCTCCCTGCGGTAACTCGCCTTCGTCGATCCCCCATCGCGCCAGGCGTGCCGCATCGGCCGAGCCGTTGACAGTCAGATCCACGCGCGACTCACGCGCAATGAGCAGCGCCGTCCCGTTGACCGTCACCGACGCGTCATCGGTACGGATGTTCGTGTCGACCAGATGCAGGGCACGGCCGTCGAATGCGGCGCCCCCGTTCAACTGCGCGATTCGCGTGGTCCTGGCGCCGAACCGCACCTCGGCCGGCTGCGCCAGTGCGATCGATCCCTCGTCGGGTGTGAGCACAAAGCCAATCGCCGGCGCCTGCAGCGCCAGGTCGGCTTGCTCGTCGCGCACCTCGATGGCGAGGCGTGGCACGTCGATGCGATCGATCCGCAGCGCCGGGGGATCGCCGCCCGGACTGTCCTCTGAACGGGGAAGATTGCTGCTGCCATCGGCACGCCGATGGACGAAGACGCGGCCGTTGGTAACGCTGATGTCTCTGAAGGCAACGTTACCGGCAAGAATGCCAGCCGGCAGCCCCACCGAGACGTACTCCGCTTCGAAGAACGGTTCGTCGGCTGAACCCTCGGCCGACACGCGGACCCCGGCCAGGCCAACCCGCAGCGTCGCGAGGTTGTAGTCGAGCCGATCAGCCTGGAGGGAGAGTCCGTAATTACGCTGAACGACGCCCAATGCGTAGCGCAGGGCCGCGTTCCGGACGAACGGGGCATGCGCGAGGAGCACCAGCACCACGGCACCCGCCAGGGCCACCGCGATGCCGACGCCAACCTTTTTCATCCAGCCCTAATCGTACGTCGAGCCTCCTCGGTTGTACACCCGGCCGCCCTGCCAATCTGCTGGATCCGGTCGACGAGCGCCCGCGCAAACCGCGCCGCTTCCTCCGCCGTTGCGCCGCAGGCGGTCAGCCCGCCTCGCAGCGCCGATTCGGCGAGGCGCCCGGCATAGCCATAGAACCAGGCCGCATCCTCCACCGTGATCCCCCGGGCGATCTCGGCGGTCCGCTGCCCCTGATAACCGAAATTCAGAAAGCCGTCGCTGACACCGGTAACGAATCCCGGTGTCTGCGCTTCGAACCCCTCGACGTCCCAGCGGCCGCGCGACACCACGTTGGATCCCCACTTCCCCATCGCGCCGCCCCAGTCGGTAATCAGGTAGCGCGCCTCTCGCTCCCAGCGTGACACGTGGTATTCGAAAATGGCGGTATTGGATCCTCGCGACACGTCGCGCCGATCCTTCGTGTCCCAGTTCGACAGCAGCATGTTGACGATCTTCAGACCATTGAGCTGCGGCGTGCCGAGGAACGGGTTGTCGTTCCACGCCCAGCTATGCTCGTTGAAGTGCATGCGAATCGAGGGATCCTCGAGCTCGAAGCGCGCCTCGGTGAACGTGCCGTTGGCGCCAATGCAGTCCTTGGCCCGCTGCAGATCGACGGCCTCGGCGATCTCTCCGCTCGGTACGAAGTGGGTCACTTCGGCGAAGTACCCGAGCGCCCAGGCAAACCTGACGGCGAACGACTCGGGCTTCGCTTCGTAACCCCACTTCACCCGCCACAGCCGGTCCGCCGCGTCCCGCACCGCCACGCAGGGCTGTGACCCGGTGAAATGCTCGCTGACGAAGCGAAAGGGCGGTTTTGGGACGCCCGCGGCGCCGCCCGGCCCGAAGCGCAGGTCAGTCGCATCGGCGAGTGACGGTTCCCACCAGATCCGGTGTCGGGACGCGAGCAGCAGGCGCGGGCCCGCCCGGCGGATGCGCCGGATCCCGTCGAGACGCCACAGCAGGTGCACGGCCACGACGCCGGCGATCACCCCGGCGACGGCGAGCACGGCGTACCCGAACACCTCCACCCACGGCATGCGCGACCTCGCGTATGCAAGGGCATCTCCGGGAAACGGACAAAGGTGCCTGGAAAAACGGCCGGAAAGGCGGGAACGGTGTGTTACATTACCGTATCGCTTGTGAGTCCCGCCGCAGCTTGATGCCTTCGCACCCGCTGGACCTTACGCTCGAGCTTCTTCCCAAGGCGCGATTCGACGTCGTCGAGTTGCGATCTCATTTCGCCAGCGAGCACCGGGCGCTGTCCGGGTATCCACATTGCCTTTATTGGTCCTCGCACACGACCGCCGGGTTTCTGGACCGTAGCCTGGCGGCGAGGCTCAGCCCTGATCACATCCCGAGCTATGTCGAGGCCTTCCGCGCGCTGTTCCCTGAGGGGGCTGGCTACGAGCACGACCGGCTGGAGCGCCGCGATGACCTCGACCCACAGCAGCGCGAGGTGGAACCGCGCAATGCCGACTCGCACCTCGCGTTCATCGCCGGCGGGCTGCGGCCCTGCGTCACGCATCCGAACCGGCCCGGCGAATCGGTCTTCTTCGTCGATCTCGACGGCGTCGTCGAAGGCCGGCCGCGCCGCCGCCTGACCAAGCTGATCGGCTTCAACCGCGAACGCGTCGTCCGGACCACGCGCATCGAGGTGCCCGTCTCGGCGCATCCGATCGACTCGATCAACCTGAAAGATCCACGCCTCGGGCTCTATTCGAGCCTGTCGGAATTCGTCGCCGGCGCCGGCGTCGCCAAGGGCCGGCTGCGGATCGTGCTCGATCCGACCGAGCGCCACTCGGCGCTGACGATCAACGAGTACGAAACGCTGCTGATGAAGTACGACCTGGCCGAGGTGCTGCGAAACCCGCTGCGCTTCTTCGCCGAGAAGAGCCGGCACGCGCTGGCGAACCCGCGCGCCGTGCCCGCCAAGACGCTCGGGTACGCGAAATACGACTTCGTCCGCGTCCTCAACCAGAGCCTCGATACGCTGGGACTGCGTGGATCGATCGTCGAGAAAGTGCTCGCCCGTACGCTCGCCGTCCCCGCCGCGCGCTTCTTCCGGATGCGGCGTTCGATCAGCCTGCTCGTTTCAGAGCGGACTGACGGAACGCACGGCCTGATCGAAGGCACCTATCAGAGCCCGATCCTCGTGCAGTGGCAGCGCGCGCCGCGCGAGACGCGCGTCCTCGAAGCAACTCTCACGGAACTTCGATAAACCACAACGCCACGAAGTTCACGACGTTGCAGAACGTCTTTGTCGTCGTGACCGTCGTGCCGTCGTGGTTGATTACTTTGGAAGGCGCTCGGGCATATCGGCGACGACATACGCCAGAACGGCGATCGCGGCGGCGGCTTTCGACACTTCTTCCGGGGTGATGCGCTCCACCGTGTCGGCGGGCGTGTGGTGGATCGCAAAGTAGCGCGCCGGGTTGCCGAGATAGGCCATCATCGGCGCGTTCCCGGCCTGCGCTATGGGACCGATGTCCGCCCCGCCGCCACCGCCGACGATCTCCGAGAGGCCGAGCGGCGCGAGCAGCGTCCCGATTTCGCGGACGATCGTGCGGGCTGACGAGCTGCCCGAGAAGCCGATGCTCGCCGGCTCGAAGACGCCGGAATCCGACTCGAGCGCGAACACGTGATCGGCTGCCTGCGCGGCGTGCTTCGTGGCGTACGCGTTGGCACCGCGCAGCCCGTTCTCCTCGTTCGTCCACAGCACGATCCTGACCGTGCGCCGGGGCCGGATGCCGAGCTTGGCCATCAGCCGTGCCGCTTCCCAGGTGACGATGCAGCCGACGCCGTCATCCGAGGCGCCGGCGCCGACATCCCATGAATCGATGTGGCCGCCAAGCAGCACGATCTCGTGGGGACGCTCCCGTCCCCGCACCTCGCCGACCACGTTCGCCGATTCGGCGTCCGGATCCGTCCGCGCCTCCATCATCAGGCGCACACGCACCGGGACGTTGCGCGCCCGCAGGCGGGCGATGCGATCGGCATCCTCCGCCGCGACCGACGCAGCGGGGATTGCCGGCACGCCCTGACCGTACTGCACGCTGCCGGTATGCGGGGTCCGCAGGCCGGTGGGGCCGACGCCGCGCACGAGCGTGGCGACGGCGCCGAGCTGCGCGGCGGCGCGAGCGCCGCCCGTGCGGTAGGTCACCGTATCGCCGTAGGTGGTAAAGGGCGCATTGAACAGGACGATGCGCCCCTTGATCTCGGCGGTGCGCGCCCGAAGATCCTCGAAGCTGTTGACGACGACGACTTCGGCCTCCAGGCCGTCGGCCGGGGTTCCGATCGAACCGCCCAGGCCCAGGACGGCGAGCGTATGACGCGGCGGGCTGACGATCTCGGCGCTCTCGCGCCCGCGTACCCAGCGCGGCACCATCACCGGCTCCGTGCGCACGTTCTCGAGGCCGTCGCGTTTCATCGTGTCGGCCGCCCACGCGATGGCGCGCTCGAGGTTTTCCGATCCGCTGAGCCGGTTGCCGTGCGTATCGGTGAGTTCAGCGAGGCGCCGCCAGGCGAAATCGTCGGCCGTAGCCGCATGGATCAAGCGGGTGCTGGCGTCGCGGTAGGGATCGAGCCACGCCACGCGCGCGGGCACCTGGGTCTGGGCCTGCGCGA
Organism: uncultured Acidobacteriota bacterium; assembly: GCA_963750995.1. Classification (GTDB taxonomy): domain Bacteria; phylum Acidobacteriota; class Vicinamibacteria; order Vicinamibacterales; family UBA2999; genus CAVVST01. Next base: position 42,402 of record CAVVST010000005.1, read on the forward strand.
CGAAGATAGCCAGTCCGCCGAGCGCCGCGAGGGCCAGTCGGAGTGGAAGATTCCGCCGAGTGAACATCCAGTAACTGTAGCCGAGATGGGCGGGTCCATAGAACAGGACCCGCCCTACGTTTGCTAGTTGCTCGACGCGGCGGTCGCCCGCGTCGGCGGGAGGATGAGCGCAGACCGGTTGGCGCCCTGGCGCGGGCGGAACTTCTGCGGCCGGCCAACGTGCACGTCCGCCGTGTACAGGTTGTTCTCGCTGTCGACGTGGAACTGGTGCACGCCCCAGAATCCACCGGGGATGGTGCCGAAAGTGCCCCACGACGTGCCGGGCTGCAGGCGGCCGTTCAGATCGTACTTCGTGAACTTCTGCGTCTGCCCGGAGGCCGACCACAGGAACTGATCGTCGGTCATCAGCAGCGAGTACGGGAGCGGAGTGTTCGGCCAGGCGTCGAGGAACTTGCCGTTCTCGTCGAACATCTGGATTCGATGGTTGGCGCGATCGCTGACGTAAACGCGGCGCTGCTTGTCGGTGACGATCGCGTGCACCGTGTTCATGTACCAGGGACGCGTCTCGTTGGGCGGGTTCCCGCGCATGCCCCACGACGTCACGTACTTGCCGTTGCGATCGATCTTGACGACGCGCGTGTTGGTGTAGCCGTCGCTGATGAAGGCGGTGCCGTCGGGCAGCCAGGCGATGTCGGTCGGCCGGGCGAAATGCGTCTCGTCATTGCCCGGGACGCCGCGCGTGCCAATCGTCTGCACCAGCGTCTTGCCGTCGCGCGTGAACTTGAAGATCGCGTGGGCGCCGTCATCCACCAGCCACACGTGGCGGTCCGGGTCGTACGGGTTGACCAGCACGCGGTGCGGGCGGACGAACAGCTTGTTGTGCTGCTCCCACGACTCGATCAGCCGGCCGTTGCGATCGACGATGTTGACGATGTGGTCCCAGCGCGGGTGACGCGCCGGATCCTTCTGCGACAGGTCGTAGCCCGAGGCGTTGCGGGTCGGCACCGGATCGCCGACGTTCTCGAGCACGGGCAGGCACCCGCGCGCGAAGACGATCACGCGATCGGGGCTCTCGGCCCAGATGCCGGACGTCGATCCAATCTGGTAGCCCGCACCGCACCAGTTCTGCGGCCAGCCGGCGACCAGTTCGTATGGGCCGGTGATGTCCCCGCCCCCCTTCTGCTGCGGCGCCTGGGCGAACCCGCCCACCGCGAGCAGCACGATCGCGGCGATGGCAGCGGCACTAATTCGTGTCATGACAGCCTCCCCTTTTCCCGCCGGGCTCATGTGCCCGATCGTCCAGAAGTTCCGGTGCGCTGAAGAATAAAGAGTCCCGCCCCCGTCCGATCCGTGGCATACGCGAGGCCCCGGTCGTCGAGGTCCACGTCGTTCATCTGAATCGCGGTCGCCTGCCCCTTTTCCACGGGGTGCGACCGCTCGTTCGGCTTCGGCACGTAGTAGCCAACCTCGCGCAGATTATACGGGTCCGAAAGGTCCACCAGCCGGACGCCGGCGTTGAAATATGCGATCCAGGCAAGCTTGTCGTCGAAACGGTTCAGCCGGCCGTTGACGGTTTCCGCCTGCTGGTGGGGCCCAAAACGTCCGCCCTTGTTGCAGGACTTATCGGCGGGCACCTGCCAGGTGCTGACCGGTATCGGCCGCGTCTCGTTCGTGATGTCGAGCATATAGCTCTTGGATCGGATACCGCGGCAGGGCGCAAGGTCTTCCGGAGCGCCGGCTTCATCCACAACCAACGCATAGGTGCGGGGCAGCGCATCCGGGCCGAAGTTCGGGACCCTGTCGTACGCGATCGGCGCCACGGTGTGCGGGCCTCGGTGCGGCGGGTTGAAGTCGAGCGACCAGACCGCTTCGGTTGCGCCGGATTGGCAATGTCGAACGCCGCGGTCCATCCCGCCTCGCGGTAGCCGATGTAGATCCGCTTGTTCTGCTCGTCCACGTTCGGGTGGTGCGCGTACTGCCCTTCATTGCCGGGCTCTCCGTCTTTCTGGCCGGGAATCCACATGCGGCCGACGAACCTCGGCTGCTTCGGGTCCTTCAGGTCCCAGATCTGCGCGATGGTCGTCCGGAAGCCCGGCTCGCCGGCGGCTGAGTAGAAGTAGCCGCTTTCCTGCGACCACCAGCCCTTGTGCGCGCGGCCGATCAGTTTGCCGCCGCAGCCGCGGCCGCACGAGTTCTCCGGCGTGGCGGTGATCTCGGAGACCAGCGATATCTGCTCCGGGTTCTGGGTTCGTGACGTGATGTCGAAGATCTGGAACCTGAAGTCGTCGCCGTACTCGGAGTTGCGAATCAGGTAATCGCGTCCCGAGCCATCAAACTTGTAGTCGTAGACCACCGAGACGCTGCGAGAGCTGGCGTTGTTGTCGTTCGGGATGTGCCAGACGAGCCTGGGGTTGGCAGGGTCGTTCACGTCGAGGATGGAGGTGCCGTTCCACTCCATCTTCCCGGTCATCGGATTGAGCTTCTGGGTCTCGTCGTAAAAATTTTCGTGGTGCCCGACGTAGGCCCAGTTGCCATTGGCCTCGTCCGAGCGGACGGCCACGAGCAGCGATTCGCGCCCCTGCAGGTCGTTGTGTCCTACCAGGCGGATGTTCTGCACCTCGTCCGCCATCGGATCCGCAGCAGGCTGGGCCGCCGGCTCTTCGGCCCTGCCGCCGCAGCCGCAGGCTGCGATCATCGCCGCCAGCAGGACGGCCTTGCGCACGGGTGGCATCATCTCACCTCACGCCCTTGAACAGAAGACCGCTCCACGCGGCGGATTGTAGATCACAGAGTTACGGGGATGTCGCGATTTCCGGGTCGCTCGACGCAATTGTCGGATCTCCACAGGGCGGCCGTGCAAAGGGGAGCGCAGTTTCCGCGCACGATGCCTCCATTTCAGGGAGAATATGCCGCGTCTGGTGGCGCGGCGCTTGCTCATCGCCGCGTTTTCACAATCGCCAGGCACTTTGGCTCACCGGGAGGGACCCATGACACTTCGACTCGTCACACAGCGCTGTTGTTCACTGCTGATCGCACTGCTGATCACACCAGCTGTCGGTTATGCGCAGGAAGCCACACTCACCGGCACCATTGCCGATTCCACCGGCGGCGTGTTGCCAGGGGTCACCGTGACCGCGATCCACGAATCAACGGGGAACCGGTTCGAGACTGTCACCGACGACCGGGGGATCTACAGGATCCCGGCCCGAGTCGGCGCGTACCAGCTGACGGCGGAGCTCTCCGGGTTCAGCACCGTCGCACGATCGGGCATCCAGCTCCTGGTCGGCCAGACTGCAACCGTGGACCTGCAGATGGCGCCCTCCACGATCCAGGAAACGGTGACCGTTTCGGCGGCGGCACCACTGCTGAACGTCGCGACCTCGAACCTGGGCGGCAACATCAGTCCCGAACAGGTCCAGGAGCTTCCGGTGCAGGGGCGCAACTGGATGGCGCTCGCGATGCTGGCACCTGGCAGCCGGATGACGTCGGACGCCTCGGCGACACCCGTTCCGGACCGCAACATCGGCGAACAACGCGAGTTTCAGCTGACACTCGACGGGCAGCAGGTCTCCTCCGAGCGCGGGTTCGGCGGCCAGCCGCGGTACAGCCAGGACGCGATCGCGGAATTTCAGTACATTTCAAACCGGTTCGACGCGACGCTGGGCCGTTCGTCCGGAGTTCAGGTCCGCGCCGTGACGCGCTCGGGCACCAATACCTTCTCCGGTTCCGTGCGCGGCAACTTCCGCGACAGCCGCTTCAACGCCGACAACCCGGTGCTGAACCGGGTGGTGCCGATCGACAACCAGCAGATTGCGTTCACCGCCGGCGGTCCGGTGCTGCGTGACCGGCTGCACTTCTTCGGGCATTTCGAGTACGAGCGCGAGCCGCGCGTGAGCATCTGGAACACGCCGTTCCCCCGATTCAACGTCGAACTGGAAGGCAACGACAGCGTCAAGCTGGGTGGCGGGCGGCTCGATTACCAGCTCTCCCCCGCCATCCGTCTCATGGGCAAAGTTTCGCAGGCGCGCAAGTGGCAGCCGTTCGGCCCCGGCGGGCAGAATCATCCTGCCGAGACCGGGTCCCAGGCCGACGTCAACTCCGAGTACCTCGGTCAGCTCACTCACGTGATCAGCAACAGCGCCGTGAACGAGATCAAAGGCGGGTTCACGAAGTACTACTTCGACCAGGTCAACCTCACCTCGTGGTCGGATCACTGGCAGGCCGCCACCCGGACCGACTCGCATCCGGAGGGCGTGATCACCGGATCGCCGCGCATCACCTTTACGGGTTTCACGATTGCGGGCAACCAGTTCTACCCCCAGGACGGCGTGCAGACGATCTGGAGCGTGCGCGACGATTTCACGCTGTCCTACGACGCGCGGGGACGCCACGATCTCAAGGCCGGCGGCGAACTGCTCCGCTACCGTGACTACGGCCACAGCTGCCGGCGGTGCATGGGCGTGATCGATGCCCGGAACGGCCCGCTGCCCGCCAATATCGAGGCGCTGTTTCCCGATCCGTGGAACGCCGACACCTGGAACCTGGCGGCGATCTCCCCGCTCGTGCGGACCTACGACGTCGGCGTCGGCGACTTCTTCACCGACGACGCCCGGCCGCAGATCGGCGTCTGGCTCCAGGACGACTGGCAGGCGGCGCCGCGCCTGACGTTGAACCTCGGCGTTCGCTACGACCTCAGCCTGAACGCCAGCGGCAAGAACTACAGCGTGCCCCCATTCGTCGAAGCCGGCAAACCGGACGACACCAACAACGTCGCGCCGCGGCTCGGACTGGTGTATCGCGTGACAGACCGGACCGTGCTCCGCGGCGGCTCGGGGTTGTACTTCGCAGTGCCCCTGTCGGTGGAGACCTACTGGATGGCGCACGCGGTGCAGAACAGCGTCATTCAGATCACCAACGACGGCCGGGCCAACTTCGCCGCCGATCCGCTCAACGGACAGCCGCTGCCGACGCTGGAGCAGGCGCGGCCGCGTTTCTGTCACGTGCGCAACGTCCCCGGGTGCCTGCGCGAAACCGTCCAGGAGCTCGCCGTTCCCGCCTACACGGTCGACCTGGCGCGCACGTGGCAGTCATCTGCCGGCGTCCAGCGGCAGATCGGCAATACCATGTCGGTCGAGGCGGACTACGTGTACAGCAAGGGCCGCAACGAAAAGGACATTATCGACAACGTCAACCTGACATTCGATCCGGCGACCGGCGCGAACTACCGGTTCGCCGACATCGCCCGCCGCGCCTTTCCGGAGTTCGGGTTGATCTCGATGCAGGTCCGAACCGGCTGGTCCAGCTATCACGCGCTGCAGACCGCGTGGACGAAGCGGTTGAGCAACCGGTGGCAGGCCTCCGCCACCTACACACTGTCGGGCATGTGGGACGTCGAGGCGCCGCCGCACAGCGGCCTCGACCAGGTGCCGTTCCCGACCGCGCCGGACCTCGGCGGCGAGTTCACGCTCGCGTCCACCGACCTCCGCCACCGTGCCGTGTTCAACGGCATCTGGCAGGTCGGCCGCGGGTTCCAGGTCAGCGGTCTGTTCTACACCGGTATCGGTGAACGGGCAGCCACCGTGTACGGCGGCGATCTCCGCGGCCTCGGCGGCGGCGCCGGCGGCCAGGCGCTGCGGCGCCAGCGGCTGCGACCCGACGGGACGATCGTGCCACGCAACGACTTCACGCAACCGGCGCGGCGTCGGGTCGATCTCCGCCTGCAGCAGCGCATCCCGCTCGGCGGGCGCGCGTCGATCGACGGCATCGCCGAAGTGTTCAATGTGTTCAACTCGCCGAACTGGACCATCTCCACCGACGAGAGCAGCCGGCAGTTCGGACAGCGGATCGTGGGGCAGAACCGCACGGCGCAGTTCGGGTTCCGCTTGACCTTCTAACAGGAGAGACGACCATGGCAGCCAGGCTCGATCGTCGCGAACTTCTCAAGTCGCTCGGCTGGGGCACGCTTGCGGTCGGCGCCGGCGGCGGGTTCCAGACCGTCATGCCCGCGTGGGCCGAAGGCGCGGCCGCGCAGGGGACGCCGCCGCGCGCCGGCATCCCGCGCATCATCTTCTCGCGGGCGTCGCTGGCGAACGGGATTATCCCGCATTCCGGCGAGACGTCGATGGAGCTGTACCACAACCATCCGCATCTCGAGAAAGAAGAGATCGTCCAGCCGGAAGACATCCGGCTCCAGACCCGGCTGACGATGCGGAACCACAAGGAGATCCTCGACTGGCTCGGCCTCGACTGGAAGAATGTCGTCAAGGTCACGCGATTCCAGAAACGGCTCGACGAGTCGAAGGCGATCGAAGAGGTGATGGCGGACTATTTCCGCGACACGTGGCCGCCGATGAGCGTCTACGAAATCGACGGGCTGTCGTCGCCCCAGGCGCGGGTCGAGATCGAGATGTGGGTCGTGCCCAATTCGGCAGCGGTTTCGAAATGGACGCAGCCGGCGCCGGTGAAAGGGCTGTTCTCAGTGCTGCCGCGGCCCGAGGTCGTGGCGCGCACAGGGTACGCCCCGGGCATCCTGGTCAGCAAAGACATGGATCTCGTCTTCATGTCGGCCCTGACCGCGTATCCCTTCAACGTCGATCCGTGGAACCCGGGCGAGTTCCGGATGCCCACCGACGCGGCGGCGCGGGGCAAGATGGCGACGCAGAACCTCGAACGGATCGTCCAGGCAGCGGGCATTACCTGGCAGCACCTGATCTTCCGCGTCAGCTTCACCGCGCCTGGCGGCGGCGGCGTGCCGTTCCAGGAGCGGCAGGGCGACTGGCGTTCGTGCAGCACCAGCCTGCGCGTCACCGACACCGGCGTACCGGGAGTTAACGTGCTGTACCAGATGACCGCCGCGGCGCCGCGGCGGGCGGCGGCGACCAAAGGCCCAGTGCCCGGTGTCGAGGCGCTCCTGGTCGAACCGGGCATGACGCTCGCGCCTGCCATCCGCGTGAGCAGCGATGTCGACCTGATCTACTTCTCCGGGATCACGGCGTATCCCATCGACGTGGATCCGTGGAATCCGGGAAGCTACCGCCTGCCGACCGACACCGCGGCGCAGGAAAAGCTGCTCGTGGACAACGTCGACCGCATGCTGAAAATGGCGGGCATCGGCTGGCAGAACATCGTCGTCCTCGATCGCACGGGCGAAGGCGCGCCCTTCAGCTCGATGACCGAGAAGATGGGCACGTGGCGGCCATGCCGGACCACGCGCACCGTCACCAGCGGCGTGCCTGGCGCGAAGGTGCTCTGCGACATCACCGCCGTAGCGCCTCGGCGATAACTCCCGGAACCCAACTCCCAAGTCCCAACGGGACTTGGGAGTCTGGAAGTTGGGAGTTGGATTCAGAAGGTGACACGGAACCCGAATTGCGCGGTGCGATTCTCCCCAGCCGTCCGCGTGTTGTACAGGCGGTTGGCCTGGTCGCTGTTGAGCGTCCAGTTCGGCGAGTTGAACAGGTTGAAGACCTCCGCGATCCCATCGATGGCGACACGACCGCGAATCGGCACCCGCTGCTGGACGCGGACATCGACGCGCTGGCGCCGCGGCTGCGTAAAGCTGTTGCGAGCGATGATGGTGCCATCGGGGCGCAGGCGCTGGCGGCGCAGCGCCTGCACGCCTGCGCCTCCGCCGATGCCGCGCAGGTCCCCGCCATACACATGCTGCACGCGCTCGCCGACACCGAGGTAATACAGACCACTCACCTGGAAACCGCGACCGACCTGCCAGATGCCGTTGAACACCGCGCGGTGGCGCTGGTCAGTCAATCCAAGCGTGAATTCGCCCCCGAGGTCGGGCGCGGTGTCGAACGGCACCATTTGCAGGCCCGTGAACGGCCGCGACTCGGCATCCCACATGCCCGAAAGCGTATACGTCGCCGCCGCCTGCCATCGATTGGCGAGGCGCCGAGTCATTGACGTCTGCAGCGCGTGGTAGCTCGACCAGCCAGTACGGGCCGCCATGGAGATCAGGCCGTACTCCGGCAGCGCACGGCGCGCGATGTCGGAGAACGGATAGTTCGCCCCAGTGGCCGGATTGAACGTCATGTTGACGTTCTCCAGAATGTCCTTCTCGTGGCGGCCCTGCGTGTACACGTAGTCGGCCTCGACCGCCATGACATCGCTCAACTGATGCTGGACGCCGATCGAGTTCTGCCAGCTACGAGCGAGGTGGCGGCTGTACTGGTCGGGAGCGATCAGCTCGCCGATCGCCAGCCGGAGGCAGCCCGGCACGTTTCGGGCATGGCAGAACCGCGCCTCCGCCTGTTCCAACGTCGGCAACGGCTGACCGTTCAGCGGATCCGCCGCAAAATTCGCGCGGCCATCGTTCGTGAACTGCAGCACGCGGAGACGATTGATCTGCGCCACCCAGAAGGTCTCCACAGACAGCGGCACGCCGAAATACAGCCCTGAGCCGCCGCGCACCACGGTGCCCGGCGTCAACTGATACGCGAAACCGACACGCGGCTGCAGGTTGTTGGTGTCATCGGGCTGGCCGGCGGGATGGAGGTTGGGAATCTCGTAGTCGTTGCCGCTGGCATTCATGCTGAGGTCGTAGCGCAGCCCCACGTTGAAAGTCAGCGCCGTCGAAATACGCCAGTCGTCCTGGAACCACGCCGCAATCTGCGGGCGCACATCGTGGGTGGTGTAATCACCGATGCCGATGTCGTAGGTGCGCACCAGCGGCGAAATCGCCGCCATGTTCCATGTGTCGGCATTGAACGCATCCGGGAACCAGGCCTCCAGTTGCACCGCCGATGGCAGCGGGCCATTACGCGCGTCGACGATACCCATGCATGACTGGCAGTTGTTGCCATCGTCGATATAGCGCTGGTATTCCGCGCCCGCCCTCAGGTCGTGGCGGCCGCGCGCATCGTAAGTAAACGAGAAGTCATCGCGGACCAGCCAGATGTCCTGCGCACCGTGCCGCGGAAAGAAGCGGTTACCGGGGATGGTGAATCCCGTAAAGGTGATGCGCGGCGAGCCGGTCGTAACGCCGATGCCGCTCTGCCAGTGATTGCTCCAGGTCGTCAGGTTCGCGTCCTTGAAGATGTAGCGCGTCTTGCCGCCCTTGATCTCATTCACCGCCCGATTGCCGATTGTCTGGGTCGTCGTTGCCAGGTACTCGCGGTTCAGATCACTGTGCGACCCGGTTTCCGCGGGATGATTCTGGCTTCCGGCGCCGAACGGCTGCCACACGCGCGCTTCGGAAAACTTTCCCATCAACCGCATTTGCGGCGACAGCTGGTAGTCGAGCCGGATGCCGCCCATCTTCACCGTTTGATTGCCGGCAAGATCGACGTTGAACCGGGTGAACGGGGTGTTCCAGACACTGGTGCGCGGCTCAAGCTCGTACTCGAAGTGTCCGAAGAAGTGCACGAGGTCGCGCCGGAGCGGACCACCGGCAGTGAATGCCAGCTGCCGGTTGTCGATCGGGACGACGCGATTGAGCACGGGGTTCTCCGCGTTGAAACGGCTGTCGCGGAAGTTGCCGCGAACTGACCCCGAGAGCAGGTTCGTTCCCGAGCGTGTAATCGCGCGTACCTGCACGCCGGACGAACGGCCCTGGGTAGCGTCGAATCGGTTGGAGATGAACTGGAACTCGGCGATCGAGTCCTGCGAGTAGCGCGGTTGCCCGCCGTATCCCAGCTCGCCGGCAACGTTCTGACCGTCGAGACTGAGCTGAAACTCGCGCTGTTCGCCCTGGTTGCGATCCGGCAGCGGGGTGGTGCCGGAGGGCGTCGTCATCCGGCTGCCGGGGGCGAGCATGGCGAGCGACATCCAGTTGCGCCCCTGCACCGGCAGTTCCTGCACCTGCCGTGGATCGACGTTGCCTCCGAGAGCGGACGTCGCCACGTCCAGCAGCGGCGCTTCGGCCGACACGGTGACGGTCTCCTGCACGCTGGAAGGCGCCATCTGCAGGTTCACGCTCGCAACCTGGCCGACGAGCAGTTCAATGCCAGTGCGCGCCACGGTCGTGAACCCCTGCAACTCCGCCGTCAGCTGGTACGCACCGACGCGGGCGGGAATACGGTAGATACCGCGCTCGTCGGTGACGCCGAGGAACCGGTTGCCGGTCGCGTCGTGCACGGCGACCACGGTGACACCGGGCAGCACTGCGCCGGTGGAGTCGGTCACGGTGCCTGTCAGCACCGCTTCCTGCGCGTGGGAGATCGACGGCCACGCCGCAAGCGCCGCGATCAGCAGAACCCGCCCAAGGATACTTGCCGCCATCTCGGACCCTCCTCGAATGAAATGCCGTACTACCGTGTGGCCGTGCTGCCGCCTTCGGGAACCAGCATGCGAATCATGCCGTCCTGTCTCGACGTGAGAAACAACTCACCGTCGCGGCTGCGGCTGATGTGAAGGTCGGCACGCGCCGCTGTCGCACCGTTGGTGGCTTCGACCAGCTCCCGGAACGAGACGTAGGTTCGGTTGCCGCCCGCATCGCGCGTGAAGAGCTGGACCTCCTCGACCGGGGCGACGGTCGCCGGGATGCCGTCGTCCGCCTTTTTCATCGCGGCGAGGTCGGCGGCGAACACGCGGCCGCGCATGATGTCGCCGAAGATGAACTTGCCGCGGAGCGCGGCGATGCGCCCGTGGTAGGCAAACCCGTTGGTCACCGCCTGGCCGTCGTTGTGGTCGTAGATCGCCACCGGATAGGTGAAGGCGTCCTTGGTGCGTCCCTGCATCACGTCCGCGGGCAACGGGAACAACTGGTTGAGGGCGCCGCCCGGCCGGAAAATGCCGTTCTCAAAATACCCTTCGCGTTTCATCCAGCCGTAGTTCTCGCCATTGCGAACGATGTTGATCTCCTCGATGTGGTTCATGCCGATGTCGGCGGCGAACATGGTCCCATCGGTGAGGTCCCAGGACAGCCGGTGGGCGTTGCGGAAACCGTAGGCGTAGATCTCGCCGAGCGTTTTTGGATCGCCATCGGCGGCAAACCGGTTGGACGGCGGAATGGTGTAGTCGCCAAGCCCTTTCGTGCCGCCCGACACCGACGGGCTGCGCGGGTCGAAGCGGAGGATGGCGCCGATCACCGAGTCGAGCCGCTGCGTCTGGCCGGGGTTGTTCGCGTGCGGGCCACCGCCGTTGCTGAAGCCGAGATCGCTGCCGCTGGTATACAGCAGCCCGTAGTCGGGACTGCCCGGCTTCGCGGTCGGGTTGAACTCGACGTGCCCGTACGGATGCGTCAGATTCATCACGATATGGGCGACACGAAGCAGCTCGCGCCTGGTCCCGTCGAAGGTCGGCGCCGCGGGATTGGTCGCATGCCACTCGGTGATGACGTTGTGATACGTCACATCGGCGGCGGTAAATCCGGGCGGAATGAAGTTCGGCTTCGCGGGGTTGCCGGCGACGCGCTCGGCATGCACGGTGTAGAACAACCCGTTGCGCGCGAACTCGGGATGGAAATCAAAGCCGACGAAGCCGCTCTCCAGCCGGTTGTACACCGTCAGCGGAAAGATGGCGCCGACGTTCGCGTAGACCGACGGCTTGTTCTCGCGATCGAGCAGGTAGAGGAACCCGCGCGAGTCGTTCGCGAACCGGCGGCCGTCCGGAAGATCGCGCACATAACTGACGCGGGCCCACCCGGCCGGGGTCACATCCTGGTCGGCCGGGCGCAGGCCGCGTGTCTGCGGAAGCCGGACGACATCCCTGATCTCGACGCTGAGACCGCGCTTCACTACCGACGGAAGCGGGTCGGTGACCTGCGCCTGCTGAGCGGCGGCAACGCCAACCGCCACCATCGCCACGAGCGCCAGTGAAATTCGCATCCGCATTGTCATCCTCCCCTTTGTCTTAGCGCGTGCCGGTCACGGTGCCGGCCTCGTACGCGATCCGGCCGTTCACGATGGTCATCGTCGGCCGGATGTCCTTGATCTGATCCGCCGGTACGGTCAGGTAGTCGCGATCGATGACGACCATGTCGGCCAGCTTCCCCGGCTGAATCGATCCAAGGTTGTTTTCCTGGAACACGAAATACGCGTTTTTTCGCGTGTGCGCAATCAGCGCATCCTCGCGACTGATCGGCTGACGCAGCACGGTCTTGCCGCCCACCATCCTGCCGGTGACCGCCCAGCTCAGGGTCTCGAACGGCAGAATCTGGTTGGCGCGGCTGCCGTCGCTGCCGAACCCCCAGGTGATGCCGCTCGCCTGGATGGTCGCGAGCGGCGCCATGTCCAGTGCCGCGTCGCCGAACTGCCGCAGGTTGATACCGCCGTTGATGACGGCCCAGGGATGCACAGCCGCATACATCCCCAGCCTCTTCATCCGCTCGAGCTGGGCGGCGTTGGGCTGGTTGAAGTGCGCCAGTACCCAGCGCAGGTTCCGGATCGGATACTCCTTGTTGACGGCTTCGATCTGGTTCAAGAACGCGTCGATCGTCTCGGTGAAATTCGTGTGCACGTGAAGCGGCAACCCGGCCTTCGCCACTTCGGTCACGATGCGGCGCCACTGCGCCAGATCTTCCGGCTTCGTCGTTTCGCGATGGCGGAACATCGGATCCGAAAGGGCGCCGAAGTTCTCGCCGAACGCGACGTGATCGACGAACGGGTCGCCGTTGAACACCCGCATCTGCGGGATGCGCGACACCAGGTCGTCGCCGCCGCCAGGCGTCGTGATGCAGAACACGCGGATGTTCAGCCGCGATTCATCCGCCCAGCGGGTGTACCGCGCGACCTGATCGACGTCACATCCGGCGCTGCCGACCGCCGTCAGACCGGAGCGATTGAGCTCCCTGATCATGCCGTCCATGCTGGCTTCGATGCCCTCATCGGCAGCCACCGGCAGCTTGTTCACGAGAGGGCGGAACCCGTCTTCGTCCACACGTCCGGTCGGCGCGTTGACGCCGAGCAGCTGCACCGCGCGGCTATTGAGGTAGGCCTCGTAGTAGGAAGCCTGCAGGAACACCGGGTGGTTGGGCGCGACCCGGTCCAGCTCCTCCCGGGTGAACGGCTTCGGGTCGTCGGCGAACTGCTCCATCGCCCATCCACCCAGGATGTAGATCCAGTCGCCCGGCTTCACCTTCTGTGCGCGGGCGCGAAGGATCTCCAGCGCCTCCTTGCGGGTTTCGACGCCGTCCCACCGCACCTCGTAGATCCAGGTCGTGCCGTACCGGAGCAGGTGCATGTGGTTGTCGATCAGGCCCGGGATCACGCTCCGGCCGCGCAGGTCGATCCGCCGCGTCGCCGGTCCGGCTAGGCGGGTGATGTCCTGGGTCGTCCCGACCGCGGCAATCTGGTTGCCGCGCACCGCGACAGCCTGCGCAATCGTGAAGCGCTCGTCGACGGTGATGATCTTGCCGTTGAACAGAGATCAGGTCAGGGGCGTTCTGTTGTGCGGCGATGCCCGAGACGATGAGGAGGACGGCCGCCGCGCAGGTCATCAGACGTCTCATAGGAGTCCCCCCGGTTCAATCAACCACGACGACACGACGAACACGACGACGATCAATTTCCCGTACATCGTAGCCGTCGTGCCCTCGTGGTTCAGAAGCGGAACAAGCGGTTGATCTTCACCACGAACGACCGCGTCATCAGCCCGGGGAACGCACGGGTGCGCGTATCGCGCTCGTCATTGTAGACGATGAACAGCTCGCTTCCCGGTTGATATTCCCAGCGAAACCGGGCATTTGCCGTGACGGCGTGACTGCCCGAGTTGTACTGCACGAGCGTGCTGGCGAACATGCGCGGCGACATCGTGACGATGACGCGCGAACCGGCCAGGTGGGCCGTGAACGACCCCTGGACGAGATCGACCTTGTTCAGCGAATACGTGGGCTCGAGCGCGAAGCGCGGCGCGACGGCGACGCGTCCCCGCCCAATCGACCAGGCGGTGCGGTGCCCGTTGTAGAACGTCCCGTACTCGAACGCCAGGTTCGCGGCGGCGGGGCGCTGCGGCCGTGAATTGAACGACAGGCGCACGTTCTGCCAGTCGTAGCCGCCGACCGGGATGGTCACACCAGTGGCAATCCGGAACGGCTCTGGAATGAACTCGTACGCGTTGTTGTAGACCACGCCTAGGCGATCGGCGTTCAGGAACTCGACGGCGAACTCCGCCGATCGATCGCGCGTGTCCATCCGGCCGGCGCCGGTCTCGAAGTAGTCGACCGAGCCTGCCCAGATGAAGCGGCGGACAGATGGTATCGAGCGCGGCCGGGGGCTGAAGCGGAACTCGGCGAGCGTGCGCCGGATGTCGGGCCGCCTGACGAAGCCGACTTCCGGGTTGAAGTGTTCTCCAACGCGCAGGCGTTCGAGCTGCACGCCGTAGCGGTCGCCCGGAAAGTTGAGCTGGGCACGATAGCTGGTATCGCCGCCGCGGACGCCGTCGGTCTCGGTGCGCGCCCAGTAGGTGTTGATGGCCAGGTCGTTGAAGAAGTTGAACACGCCGTCGACGCCGTAGGCGGTGTTCGGGCCGGTGCCTCCCTGCCCCACCGACCGGCGGGTCGCCATCGCTCCGATGGTGCTCTCGCGCAGGATGTCACGCCGCACGCGCACCACCGAGAAATTGCTCGCGCGCGCACCAACGTCCGGCAGGTCGTCGGTCTGGATGTTGAGTGCGCCGACGCTGTACCGCCCGATGCGCCCGGTCAGGCGGCCGCCGGCATCGATCGGCACTGGCCGCCCGGCGTCGAGCCCGATTCGCCGGCTGTAGAAGAGCACCGGCGCGTCGCCGCCGCCCCCGCCCACGCCGCCGAACGTGAACGTGTCGCGGTTCTCCAGGAAGAACTCGCGCTTCTCGGGAAAGAACAGGCTGAACCGCGTCAGGTTGATTTGCTGCTCGTCCGCTTCCACCTGCGCGAAATCGGTATTGAGAGTAAAGTCCGCGGTCAGGTTCTGCGTCACACCGTACTTCACGTCGAGCCCCGCGTCGCGGCCGAAGTCGTTCGACACCTCGGTGTTCGAGGTCAGCGTCGAAATGGCGTACGGCTTGACGTCGATATCCCTGCCAGCGGGCGGCGCGGTGATGCCGACCAGCGTCGCCGTCAGCGCCGCGTATTGCGCGCTGCTGTTGCCGCGGCCCGCCGGCACCGGCGTAAGCACCGACAACTCGTTCTTCCAGCGCACGCTTCGCAGCATATTGACGCCCCAGATCTGGGCCTGGCCCGGCCGGTAGCGGATCGATCGGAACGGGAGCGCCATTTCCAGGGTCCACCCGCCGTCGAATTCGCCGACGGCGTGTTCCCAGATGGGGTTCCAGTCGGCGTTGTACTGGGTGCCGATCTGCTGGCCGTCGTTCCGGGCGCCAATCGAGTTCATCGTGAACGAGAGGCCGTTGCGGCGGTCGTAGAAGGTGTCGAGGAACACCTGGACGATGTCGTTGCCGTTGATGAAATTGTTGACGTCGCGGCGCATGTCGGTCGCCACGCGTCGCTCCGGCGCGCTGTCCCAGCACCGGAACGAGAAATAGACGTTGTCGTCGTCGAACGCGACCCACACTTCGGTGTTCTCGCTGGCGGGAGCGCCGAGCGTCGGTTCGACCTGAACGAATCCGGACATCGACGGCCCGTTGTAGAGCGCTTCGTCGAGCGCGCCGTCGATCCGGAGCGGCGACGAGAGCGGCACCGCGCGCACCGTGGCGCGGCCGTCGGCGTCGCGTGTGAGGACTTCCGGGGCGATCGGCGCCGGAGGTCCATCGAACGCAAACGGGATGACGTCGCTCGGGGCCTGGGCAGCTTCGACAACGGGCGCAACGGTCAACGCCGCGAGCAGGATCAGCGCCTGCCTCACGGCAGGGCGATCTGCACGCCGGCGCGCACCGCGCGCGGCAACCCGGTGGTCAGGATCGGCGTCCGCCCGACGTCGTACTCGCTGTCGAACAGGTTCTCGACGGCGACGAACGCCTGAAGCTGGCGCATGATGCTGCGGCCCGCGTAGACGTCGACGACAGTGGCCCGCCGCAGCACGAACGCATTCTGGTCGTCCTCGAATTGCGCGCCGGTGACGCGCACCTGCGTCGACGCAGTCCAGCCGGCGTTGACGTAGCGGGCGCCGACGCCGACGTTGTACCTCGGCACAGCCGGCACCTGCTTGCCGCTCAAGCTACCCGTGCCAGTAAACCGTGATCGCACGATGCCAGTCGCCAGCGTTACCGTCAGCGCCGATCGCAGCCGCACAATCCCCTTCGAACTCGAAGCCGGCCGCCCGGACCTGGTCGGCATTCGCCCGCTGCTTGGTGATGAGTGTCGGCGTGCTCGACAGCGTGATGTTCGTGATCGCGTCGTCGAGAATGTTCCAGAAGCCGGTGAGACGCGCCGAGACGGCACGGTAGCTGATGAGCAACCCTCCGTCGCCGCCGCGAAGCCGCTCCGGCAGCAAGGCCTCGTTCGGATTGGTCTGCGTGCTGCCGACACGGAAGCCGCGGTAGAACTCGTTCAACGTCGGCGCCCGGAAGCCTCTGTACGCCGAGCCGCGAACGGCGACCACGTCGTTCATCTGGAAGGTGAACGAGCCGCGCGGATTGAAGGACTTCAGCGCCTTGTCGTAGCTGGTGGTGGCGGATTCCGTGTGCCAGAACAGCGCCTGCGCCGCGCCGACCACGGTCAGTCGATCGCTGACGTTCAGCGTGGCCTGGCCGAAACCCGATCCCAGCTGCTGCTTGCCGCCTGCGGTCGTCGTCGGCTGCTCCAACCCGGCTGCGCTGAACGGTGTCTCGATCGTCGTCCCGTCGATGTGGCGCCGCTCGGCGCCGACCAGCACCGCATGTCGGCCGATGGGCAGCACCCACTGCGCACCGAATCCGACGACCTCGGTGGGGACGCGCTGGATCCGGTTCAACGATTCCCCGGTGCGCGTCGCATTGACCGCCGAGAAGGTCTGCAGGTAATCCTGCGTTCCGCCAAAGCCTCGCAGGGAAAGTAGTCCGCCGCCCAGTCCGCCGGCCACGTCCACCGACAGGCTCCGCGACGCCGTGGAATTCATCACGGCGGGCGTGCCGTTCAGGCGGTCCTCGTCGAACACGCTGCCTGCCGCGTCGGCGCGCCAGCCGTTGGCGGCCTGGTAGCCGAGCGTCACGATCCCCGAGCGGTGTTCGGACGCGATCTCCGAATCGATTGGCCCGCGAGGGGCGATTCCCGCGTCCTGCGCTTCCGCGACTGGAATGTAGCCGCCGGTATTGAACCACTCGCCGCCGCCGCCGTAACACCCATCCGCGTGAACGGCTGCCGCCGAAGAGCGAGACCCGCCCGGTTTCCATGTTGCCGCCCTCGAGCACGGCCCGAGCCATCGGCCGGCCGGGGCGCACGGTGAGGATCTGCACGACGCCGCCGACCGCGTCCGCGCCGTACAAATCGGTGCCGCTCCCGCGCTGCACCTCGATCCGATCGATCGCCGCCTGCGGCACTTTGTCCCAGTAGACCCAGCCGCCGAACGCGTCATTCAGCGGAATACCGTTCGCGAGCACCAGCGAACGGCTCGCGCCGGTGCCGCCGAGGCCGCGCAGCGAGACGCCCTGCGCGGTCGGGTTCGATACACGCGACGAGGTGCGGCGGAAGAGCGTGAACCCCGGCACCATTTTCAGCGCGTCGTCCACCGACACGGCGGCCGAGCTCAGGAGCTCCGACGCCGGGATGACGGTGACCGTCACCGTCGGGATCGGATCGCGGTACGTCGGTGCGCGACGAGGTGACGTTGACGGCCTCGAAAAACGGCGCCGGCTCGAGCGCAATTCGCAATTCGCGTGGTCGCGTCCGACACCTCGACCGTCGCCGACGCAAACCCAGCCGCGGTCACGACGACGCGCGCGGGACGGCCGACATCGGCCGGGAAGGCGAAGCGGCCGTCCGTTGCCGTCTGCATTTCGTGGATCGCGGCGCCGGCCACCTCGAGACGGACAACCGCGTCCGGCACGGCCGACCCGCTTGGGTCGAGCACGACGCCGGTGATCGGAGACGCGGGCTGGACCAGCCCGGCTGTCAAGAACAGGGAAAGAAGGAAAGCTGGCATTGGCGTGGAACCCCCAGGGTTTCCGTATAATAGCCGCACCGACCGGGTTCGCTTCCGAACTAAATTTCACGAGGATCAGCATGAAGGGCACGAATCGACTCGCCGTCGCGATGGCGTGCGTCGCACTGGCGCCGGCCGTTCTGTCCGCGCAAGGGCCAGCCCAGGCGCAACAGCCGGCCGCCGAATGGCAGCGGCTGCACGACATGGGGTTGAAGCAGAAAACGGCGTCGGACCTGTTTCAATCGCTGAAGCAGGCGGCTCGTGGCGGCCAGGTCAGTCCGCCCTTCAACCAGCTGCCGGACTGGTCGGGACTCTGGACCTCCGGCGGCGGGGGCTCGCTCTTTGGTGCCGGACCCGGTGGGGTCAGACCGAAGCTGACGGCGGCCGCTGCCGCCGCGCTCAAAGTCGGCCAGGATCTCGCAGCGCAGGGCATCGAGTACCGACGAGAACCTGAGCGAATGCGGACCGCCCGGATTTCCGCGCTGGCTCGTCATCCCGTTCCTGCGTGAGTTCATCGTGCGGCCCGAGCAGACGTGGCTGTCGTCGGAAACCGTGAACAACGTTCGCCGCATCTACACGGACGGCCGCGCCCATCCGTCACCGGCTGACGCATTCCCGCTCTACTACGGCGATTCCATCGGATTCTGGGACGGCCAGAAGCTGGTCATCCACACCGGCCAGTTGATGGAGCGCTCGATGGGGCGCGGCCAGCCGACGCAAAGCGAGCAGATGGAAACCGTCGAAGTGTGGGAAAAGCTCGACGCCGCCACCATCAAGGCGGACGTGTGGATCTACGACCCGGCGCTCTTCGCCGAGCCGTGGTACCTGCAGCGGCGCTACCGGCGAGTGGACAACCCGGACAAGCTGCTGCGGATGAACTACTGGCACTGCGGCGAGAACCCCAACAACGACGTGCACAAGACGCCGGACGGCGGCACCCAGTACACCGACTTCACCTTCACCCCGAGCGACGATTCCAAGGAGCAGAGCAAATGACGACACGGATCTTCCTGGGCGTCTGCCTGGCGGCTTTCCTCGCCGCGCCGGTGCTGGCGCACCATTCCGGCACGATGTTCGACGAGACCAAGAACGTCACCCTCGAGGGCGTCGTCAAGGAATTCCAGGTACACGAATCCGCACTCCTGGCTGCTGGTGGACGTGACCGGCGCGGACGGCAAGGTAGTGACGTGGGGCTTCGAGGCGGAGGGGCCGACGACGCTGATGATGATGCAGGTGCGGCGCAGCGACTTCGCGCCGGGCACCAAGGTGACGATCAGCGGGCATCCGATGAAAGACGGACGTCCCGCGGCCTCGTGGGTCAAGGCGACCCGCGCCGACGGGAAAGAGTTCTTCCCCCGCGGCCGCGCGGCTGCCGGCGCCACTTACTAGAAGCCTCCGTAGGGGCCGCCTTCAAGGCGGCCCGGCCTTCACAATCGGTACTTCAGTCGTGGATGAGCTTCGGTTCGTCCAATCGATCTACGACTAAGGGCACCTTTACTGGATCCGACGGATCTAGGATCATCCACCCTAATTCGCAACGTCGCTCATCGCGCCCGCGACATCCGAACATCGTCGCTGGTGGTGTCCACGACGACCAATGAGAACTTTGGCGATCCTCGGCTTCGTAGCCAGTTTCCCCGTCGCTGCCTTCGGTCAGGCGGCGATCGGCGGCGTGGTGAGCGACACCTCGGGTTCACCGCTGGCCGGGGTCGTTGTCGAAGCCAGCAGTGCCGCGCTGATCGAGAAGACCCGGGCGGCGCTCACCGATCGAGCCGGCCGGTACCGCATCGAGGACCTGCGACCCGGGACCTACCAGGTGAGGTTCACATCTCAAGGATGGGCGCCCTATCAGCAGGAAGACGTCGAGCTGGCGGGGTCGTTCACGGCAATCGTGAACGCGGCCCTGACGGTTGGGTCGATCACCGAAACGATCACGGTCACGGGTGAAACCCCGGTCATCGACGTCCAGAATGCGACGCGCGAAGTGACGCTGAGCCGTGACGTCATTCGAGCGATTCCGACAGCGCGCAGCTATAACGCGTTGATCGTGCTGATACCGGGCGTCATCACCAACGTCAACGATACGGTGATGGGAACGGCAACGACGTCGTTCCCCATTCACGGAGGCCGCACGAACGAGGGACGCCTCTCGCTGGACGGATTGACGGTCGGGAGCCCACCGAGCGGGAATTCAGCGACCAGCTACGTCGTTGACGTCGGGCAATCCCAGGAAGTGAGATTCGCCACGGGGGGCGGGAAGGGCGAATCGGAAACGGCTGGCCTCACGATGAACATCGTCCCGAGGAGCGGCGGCAACACGTTACATGGGTCGCTCTTCGGAAGCGGCACGGCCTCGAGGTTTCAATCCGACAATCTGACGGCCGGGTTGGCGGCTCAAGGTGTCACGGCGGCGGCGCCACTGGCGAAAGTGTACGACGTGTCCGGGACGGTCGGCGGTCCGATGGTGACTGATCGGTTGTGGTACTTCGTCACTGGCCATGCTGGCGGCATCACCAGAGAGAGCGCCAACGTCTACTACAACCTGAACGCCGGCGATCCCAACCAGTGGCTCTACGTGCCCGACGTCAGGCGCAAAGCGTACTCCGACCGGACTTTCGAAAACGCCAGCGGCCGCCTCACCTGGCAGGTGACGCCGCGCAACAAGGTGAGCGGCTTCTGGGACGTGCAGTCCCTCTGTCGAACCTGCACCGGGGCGACGGCGGGCCTGCAGGAGCCGGCCCGGGTCTCGCCGGAAGCGGTCGGTGTTCTCGGCCGGCGGCTCGATGTCACCCAGGCGGCGTGGTCGTCTCCACTCACGAATCGACTGCTGGTCGAGGCCGGCTACGGCGGCATTTTCTTTGGCGTCGGCAACTTCGAGCGCGAGCCAAACCCGACGCGGGATCTCATTCGCGTCGCCGAGCAGTGCGGGAGCGGCTGCGCCGCCAACGGCAACATTCCAGGGCTGGTCTATCGATCGCAGGACTTCAGCCGGGCACACACCGGCTCGTACCTGTGGAAGGGATCGATCGCCTACGTCACTGGCACGCACAGTCTGAAGGTCGGGTATCAGCACACGTTGATGACCGACGATCGGCAGTGGTTCACCAACAACCAGAACCTGGCCTACCGCTTCAACAACGGCGAGCCAAATCAGCTCACGCAATTGATTTCTCCGTGGGTGAACAACGCGCGCTCCGGCTGGGACGCGCTGTTCGTTCAAGAGCAGTGGACTCGCGGCCGGCTGACGCTGCAGGGGTCCGCGCGATTCGATCGCGCACGGAGCTGGTTTCCAGCGCAACAGCAGGGGCCGTCACGATTCCTGCCGGCGCCGATCGTCATTCCGGAAACCCGAGGCGTCGACAGCTACAAGGACATCACACCCAGGATGGGCGTGGCGTACGACGTATTCGGGACGAGCATGACGGCGGTCAAGATGACCTTCGGCCGGTATCTCGAGGCAGCCGGAGTGTCTGGCCACTATGCCAATTCGAATCCGACCTTACGGATGCCTCAGACGACACCCACCTTTGGCCCGGCGGGTGTGACACGGGCGTGGACCGACCCGAACCATAATTTCGTGCCCGATTGCGATCTGTTGAACCCGGCGGCGCAGGATGTGCGAGCCGGCGGCGGCGATCTGTGCGGCGTACTCTCGAACGCGAATTTCGGCAAGAACGTCCTGTCTAGCAATTTCGCGGAGAACCTGCTCAACGGATGGGGCGTCCGTCCCTCGGACTGGACGCTTGGTGTCACGATTCAGCAGCAGATCGGCCCGCGCTCGTCAATCGACGTGACCTACAGCCGCCGCTGGTTTCGCGGCTTTTCCCTCGTCGACAACCTCGCGTTGCAGGCATCCGATTTCACCTCATTCAGTGTCGTGGCCCCGCTCGACCCGCGACTGCCGGGCGGGGGCGGTTACGTGGTGTCGGGCCTCTATGACGTCGTGCCGGAAAAGGCGGGCCAGGTCGACAACTTCGTCGCCGATTCGACGGCGTATGGAAAGTGGTCCCAGTTTTTCAGTGGCCTCGACGTCACCATCAACGCCCGCGTCGGCGAGAGCCTCACGGTCGTCGCGGGGACGAGCAGCGGTCAGACCGTCGCCGACAACTGCGCCGTCCGCGCCCGCCTTCCGGAGCTTTCGACAACGACGGTCGGAACGAGTGGCTTCGGCGCCGGTCTGAGCACGTCGGCAGTGACGCCGGTGAGCCCCCACTGCCACGTCGCCTACGGCATGCTGACCCAGTTGAGAGGTCTCGCTTCGTACGCGGTCCCGGCGATCGATGTGCAGCTGGCGGCCACGTTTCAGAGCAAGCCTGGCGCGATGCTGGCCGCCAACTACGCGGCACCGAACTCGGTCGTGGCGCGCTCGCTCGGAAGGAATCTCTCTGGCAACGCCACCGACGTGACCGTGAATCTGCTGACACCCGGCGCCATGTACGGCGATCGCGTCAATCAGTTCGACCTGCGAGTGGCCAAGACCCTGATGTACGGTGGCTTCCGAACGTTGATCGCGCTTGATCTCTACAACGTGCTCAACTCCAGTGCCGTGTTGACCTACAACAACACGTTCGTGCCCGGTGGACCATGGCTGCAGCCGCTCACGATCCTCACGCCTCGTTTCTTGAAAGTAACCGCCGAGATCGACCTGTGACGCCGGTGACGCAACACTTGCTCCCTCGACGTGCGTTCGGACGAAGGCTCTTGCCGATCGCCATCGTCGTCCTGGAACTGGCTTCGGCCGGGGTCGCCTGGGCCCAGGACGCGCACAAGCAGGTCCTCGTTCTCTACTCCACCAGGCGGGATTCCGAGTTCTCCACAATCGGTGAGCGCGAGCTGCCGCGAATCCTCGATGCCGGCCTCGGGCGGGACCTCGACTACTACTCGGAATTCATCGACGCAGCACGGTTCCCGGACCCCTCGTACCAAATCGGGTTTCGTGATTTCCTGAGCGTGAAGTACCGGGGAGTCCGATTCGACCTCGTCATCGGGATGCAGGATGTCGCCGTCGAGTTTATCAACCGGAATCGGGACCGCCTCTTTCCTGATACACCCCTGGTGTTCCTGGCCAACAGTCGAACAGTCTCGGTCGGCCCGAATTCGACCGGATTGATCCACGAGCGAGACCTCACGGCGACACTCGCGCTGATCGAGACGTTACAGCCGGACGTGAAGAATGTCTTCGTGGTGGCCGGCGCGGCTCCTGCCGATAAGGCGTACGAGAGCGCGATTCGCACCCAGATGCAATCGATGGAATCTCGGCTGAGCGTCAGCTACCTGTCGGGCCTTCCGACTGACGAGCTGGAGCGGCGGCTGGCGAGTTTGCCCGAGTACTCCGTTGTCTACTACCTGCTCGTCACCGAGGACGGCGCCGGGAACAAGTACCACCCGTTGGAATACGTCGAGCGGGTTGCGGCCGCGGCCAACGCCCCGACCTATTGTTGGGTCGACTCGGCAATGGATCACGGCATCGTGGGTGGCAACCTTTACAGCCAGACGGAGGCGATCGGCCGCGCCGGTCAACTCGCCCTTCGTGTGCTCCGTGGAGAAAAAGCCGACAGCATCGACTCGTCCGCCCTCGCGCTGAACTCGAGCCAGGTCGACTCTCGCCAGCTTCGGCGGTGGGGCATCGATGAAGCCCGGGTCCCGACTGGAACAGTCGTCAGGTTTCGTGAACCATCGATCTGGGACCGCTACAAGGCGTACATCCTTGCCGCCCTCGCCCTGCTGATGGTGCAGTCAGCACTGATCGCGGGGCTTCTCGTCCAACGCGCGCGTCGGCGCCATGCCGAAGTCGATCTGCGTCGAAGCCAGGAGCATCTCCTGACCAGCTACGAAAAAATCCGCGATCTGGGGTCGCGGCTGTTGAACGCGCAGGAAGCCGAGCGCTCGCGGATCGCGCGCGAACTGCACGACGACATCAATCAGCAGGTGGCGATGCTGGCGATGGATCTCGACCTCGTCGGCGGCGGCAATGACGCCGACCTCAAGCGGAGGGCCGCCGAAGCACGTACCCGCGCGCAGGAGATCGCGAAAAGCGTGCGCGACTTGTCGCACCGCCTGCATCCGGCCCGGCTGCGGCTGATCGGCCTCATCGCCTCGCTACACGCGCTTCGACTCGAGCTGTCACAGCCGGGGACCGCCATCACGTTCACGCACGACAACGTTCCATCCACGCTTTCGCCCGATCTCACACTGTGCCTGTTTCGGGTCGTCCAGGAGGCGCTGCACAACGCGATCAAGTACAGCAGGGCGAGGCAAGTGTCGGTGCATCTCGGCGGGAGCCCGTTCGGGCTCACCCTCAGCGTTGCCGACGACGGCGTGGGATTTGACGTCGAAGCCGTGTGGGGCAAAGGCCTCGGCCTCGTCAGCATGCGCGAGCGTCTGGAAGCGTTTGGCGGCTCTCTCGAGATTCGCTCCAGCCGTGGCCTCGGCACCCGGGTGGAGGTCACGGTGCCACTGGACGTCGTGCAGATGAGCGAAGCCATTCGGTCCGACACCAGGTCCAGGCCGCAGACGGCGGCAACGTATTGAACATGGACGCAACCACGACCGAGCCTGAACGGCCGCGCGTTCTTCTGGTCGACGATAACGAGGCTATTCTCGCTCGTGCGTTCGCGGTACTTGCGCACAACTGTGTAGTGGTCGGTACGGCGCGGGATGGCCCGTCAGCGCTCCGGGCGGCCGGCGTCCTGCGTCCGGACGTGATCGTGCTGGACATCTCGATGCCGGAAATGACCGGTTTCGAGGTCGCGGCGGCGCTTCGCCGCTCGGGCTCGACGGCCGCCCTGGTCTTTCTCACCGTCCATGCGGATGAAGACTTCGTGGTCGCGGCGAGAGCCGTTGGAGTCATCGTCTACGTGGTGAAACCCCAGCTGGTCTCCGACCTGCCGCACGCCGTCGTGGAAGCGCACGGCGGGCGCGGCTTCGTGTCGGCGCTTCGCTGACTCCCATCCGGTCGCTGAAATTTCGGCCCCTGGACGCGTGTATGGATGAGTTTATGGATGAGGTTAGAGGTTGGCCTTTGGTCCACTCTGCAGCCTCAAACCGCGACCACCGATAAGTCCATACAGGGCAGCAGATGGCAAGAATAGAATCTGCGGAACAACAGACTCTCGAGGCGCACGGCGGCGTGAACCGCGTGGCGGTACCCCACTCACGTGCCGACCTCCAGGCCTGGATTCACGATCAGCTGTCGTTGCCGGCGGAGACCGAAAAGGCGCTGCTGGGCGCCATCGATCACGTCCTCCACCACTACGAACGCCGCTGGAGCGAGTCCAAGGACGAGGCCATCAGGGCGGTCGCGGCCGGGTCCGCCGAGCTCTGCTCCCGGATGCGCGACGAGTTGAACGCTCGCGATGCCACCTCTCGGAACGTCGCGATGTATTTCGAGCAGCTGGTCACCGACCTGACCGAGCAGACCCATCGCGACGGCAAGACGCAGCTTCTCAACTTCGGCCGCTTCATGGAGCACGTGGCGCTGTGCCTGAATGCCGAGCGCCGCGGCCCCTGGTGCGCGCTCGGCGTCGCCGACATCACCGCCTTCAAAGCGCACAACGACACGCTCGGCCATGCCGCCGGCGACCGCATCATCGAAGCGGTGGCCCGGCTGCTGCGGAGTGAAGTCCGTTCGTCGGATCGCATCGCGCACCCGCAGCACGAAGCCGAGACCACACCGCCGCTGCACGCGCGCTTCGGCGGCGACGAGTTCTGCTTCTTCCTGTCAGACCTCGAGCAGGCGGCAACCGCGCAGACCGTCGCACACAGGTTCTGGAAAGCGGTGGCGGGATACGACTGGTCGACGGCCGATTCACGCCTCGAGAGAATGGCGGTGAACGTCGACATCGGTGTCGCCTGCCTGCACCTCGGCGACGGCAAGCGGCACGACGGCGTCCAGGAGCTGGCCGATGAACTGTTCGCGCGGGCCGACCGGCGCCTCTATGCCGTCAAGCGCTCCAAGGGGCCGCGGATCGAGTGCGAGTGGCTGCGGATCGACGGGCAGTGCCTGACCGAGGTTGCCGCCATCTAGTACCGGTAGTTCACGATCAGGTGGGCCACGTTGGAGGTTCCGTTTCCCCACATGCCCTTCACCACCGCGGGATCGATCGGATCCGGATTCCGTACAACCATGTCGTACTTGCCCACCGCTTTGAGAGCCTCGGCGTCGAGGGTTACTTCAATCTCGGTCGGACTCACGACACGGCTTGCAACCGGACGACCCCTGAAGAACACCGCGGAGCGGCGGACGAAGTTGAGCCCCTTCAGCGTGACGTTCACGTTACCGCTCCCCTGCGTGACGATCAGCGGCGTCACGCTTTCGATCGCAGGCTGCGGTGAGATTGAAGGATCTGTCACCTGCGCGGCAGGTCGAAAACTCGCCTTCATCGCGGCCACCCACGGCAGCGCATCGACCGACGGATCACCCAGGTTGACGAAGGCATCGCTGTAATTGGCGGTGTAGCCGGGCTCGACAAGCCGGCCGTTCTGAATCACCGCGTGGATCGCCCGCATGTTCGCGGGGTCCTGCAGCGGATCGCGATCGAGCACGATCACGTCCGCCAGCTTCCCGGCCTCGATCGTGCCCAGCAGATCCTGCTTGCCGATCATCTCCGCCGGCCACCTGGTGGTGCCCTGGATGATCTGCATCGGCGTCAGGCCCGCATCCTTCATAACCTGGATCTCGTGATGGAGGTCCAGGCCCGGCGCCTTGGTGCTGTTCGTGTTGCCGGAGATCACAATCTTGCCGCCGGCATCGATGAACATCTTGTGAAAGCGCAGCGCATTCTCATAGCCCTTCATGCGCCGCTCGCGCAGCGCGCCCTGGTCGATATTCGTGTAGCGGGTGAATACCGACTGGATCGCGCTGGCCGGATAATACGTGAGCAGCGTCGGGTCGGCGAACAGCTGCCGGCCCTCGGCGGCAAAGCGCTCCCAGTCCTTCGGATAGCCCGGAAAGTTGATCACGAAGGTCGGAACGAGCATGACGTTGTTCTTGACCAGGACCTGAATCAGATCCTTCGCCCGGGCCTCGTCCATCTCGGCGTAGCGATCGAGTTCGTTCCGATCGTCGCGCCCTTGGTTCCACTTCGAGGGGTTGCTGGTGACGGCGATGCCGATGCCGGCCGAGTGCGGCAGGCTGCGCGAGCCCAGCGCGGCCGCATCCTTCGGCAACATCACCGGGCCATAGGCTCGCGTGAAAACCGGTTTGCCGGCCTTGCGCGCCTCCTCGAACGCTGCGCGCGCCTGATCAGGGGGCAGGCTGCCGTCGTCCAGGATGACGTAGTCGGCGCCAGCCTCGATCCACAGCCTGACGAGATCCCTCGCCGCCGATGCCGAGTCCGGCACGCGCGAGGGTGTATACGGCGACTCCAGGCCGGTCGAGAAGGCCTCCGGCTCGGCCACCAGCCGCGACACACTGGTAAAGGTGCGCGGTCCGCGCAGCCGGCCATGAAACACTGCGTCGCGGTACGGGACCGCATCCTGACCGCTCGTGCCTACGTCGATTGTCGACGTGACGCCGTAGTTGAGGAGCGGCTCGGCGAGGTACCGCTCGTCACGACACCTGGGAGTCGAACAGGCCGGGCATCACGAACTTGCCGGTCGCGTTGATGATGTGAGCGCCCGGCGGGTAGGGGGCCTGGCCACGCCTCGACACGCTGGCAATCCGGTTGCCGCGGATCACAATCACTGAATCGGCGACCGGCGCGCCGCCGTTGCCGTCGATTAGCGTTCCGCCCTCGATGACCAGAACGACGTCCGGCTCCGGTGCCTGGGCGGAGACGAGGCCATAACCGGCAACGCACAGCAGAACAACGAGTGCGCCCGGCGCAATCCGACGGAATGAGCTCATGACGCTCCTCGGGCGTGATTCTAGGTCTTCGATTTTGCCCGCAACCGGGTGAGAAACAGATCCGCCAGCGAACCGCAGGCCGATGCCAGGGCGGGGTCTCGATCGAAGACGTGTTCCGCGCCTTCGAAGGTATGCAGTTCGGCCGCAACTTTGCCGTCAAGGAGGCGCTGAAACAGCCGCTGGCTGCTGGTGAGTGGAACGGTGGTATCGGCGGTGCCGTGGAAGATCACGGTCGGCGGATAGCTCGCGCCGATATAGGTCGTCGGTGCGGCTGAGGGCGGCGGACCGCCTTCAACCACCGGATAGAACGCGACGGCAGCCTCCACCTGCGTGCCGGCGCCGGCGTTCCCGCCCGTCCCTTCCATCTCCGCCTTGTTCTGCGTGCCCGCGACCGTGAGCGCGAGGAAGCCACCGGCCGAATAGCCGACGATGATGATGCGCGCGGGATCGATGTTCAGGCGCGATGCGTTCGTGCGTGTCCATCGGATCGCGGCCTTGGCGTCCTCGAGCATGCCGGGCCAGGGCGACTGCCCCAGCAGCCGGTACTGCGAGGCGATGGCGACGTAGCCGTGCGCCGCAAACGGAAGGATGCGCTCGTTCAGCGTGTCCTTGCTGCCGCCGGTGAATCCGCCGCCATGCAGGTGAATCGTGGCAGCGCGCTTTTCCGTGCCCGGCTTCGGCTTATAGATATCGAGCTTCAGATCCAGGGCGCCGCCCTTGCCGTAGGCGACATCCTTCTCGACCGTGACGCCGTCCGGCATTGGAACCGGCGCAACCGCCGCCCCGCCGCGGCCGCCGCGGCCCTGGGCAAACGCGTCGAGTGCCGGCGACACGGCGGTGAATGCCGCAGTGCCGAGGAAAGTACGTCTGGTGACGCCAGGCTTATTGCGCACGTTCGGCGGCCTCCCTCTGTCCGCGGCGCCCGATGTCCAAGGGCGAGTTCCATACCTTCCCGTCGGCCTTGATGACTCTCAGCAGGAAACCGTACTTGATTGCGGCGTCGCTGTAGACGTACAGCTCCACCGTGACCGGATCGCCGGGCTTGACTGAATCGATGGTCCAGCCGGCGCGATTGATCAACCATGAGTTGGGCACGGTTTCGACACGCCATTCGGTCGGGCCGCCGGCGTCTTTGGTCTCGATAAAAATCAAGGTGTGCGGGCTGCGCCAGTCGACGCGCTTGACTACGCCCTGGAGTTTCACGGGAGCACTGGTTTCAAACAGCGCCAGGCTGTGATGCGCGGACACGGTCGAGGCGAGCAGGACGAGGGCACACGCGCAAACGGCACGGACAAGGACTTTCATCTGGTAACTCC
Organism: uncultured Acidobacteriota bacterium; assembly: GCA_963750995.1. GTDB lineage: Bacteria > Acidobacteriota > Vicinamibacteria > Vicinamibacterales > UBA2999 > CAVVST01. The sequence goes on from CAVVST010000005.1 coordinate 71,513, forward strand.
TACGGGTTGGCCACGTACTGCGGCAGCCGGAGATGAATAAGGTCCGGATCCTGGTATTTCTTGGTCTCGAACAGCTTCCGCGCGAAACCGGAGTCCTCGGGATTGCAGTCGAACGGGATCAGCGGATTCTGGGACAGCTCCCATTCGAACTGATACCTGAACGGTTCGCGCAGAATCAGCGGGTCCTCCGATACCGATTCCATGCGCAGCAGGTTGCCTTCGCGCCAGTACCGCTCGGTCACCTTCTTTTGCGTCGAGGAAGGAATATAGCTGTCGTGGAAACCCCTGGGATCAAACACAAACTTCGTCGTTTCGATCACGAGCTGGTTGTTCTCGAACCGCCCCTTCGAATGTCCATGCAGCGTGAACTCGTAGACGCCCGGCTCTGGATGGCCATGCCCCTCGAGCCAGATAGTCCGGACGACATCTTCCTTCTCGTAGCGGAAGATCAGCCGATCTGCCATCTGCGTAACCTGGAAGTTGTAGTTGTCGTTGAGGATCACCGGGACCGATACCGGGCTGCAGTCATAGCTGGGCAGCAGAACCTCGTCGAAGGCCAGCGAAAAACCAATCGCTCGCGCGCGCGCCAGCGTGACCGGCGAGACGTTGGGTGGCTGCCCTGGAATCGGTCCCTTCCGGTTCCAGATTCCAGCGAGATTGGGACTGCCGGCGGCGGCGCGCGGCGGCTGCTGCGCCTGAAGGCCCGCCGTCAGGTAGACCCCGCCCAACATCAGTACCAACGCCGCACACCCGGTTCGGTTCATACGATCACTCCCATTTCAGCGGCTTGATGATATCGCCGGCAACGAGCCAAATGCGGGAGGCGGTACGCGATGGTGCGTCGCTGCCTCGTACGCCGACGCCACTCGAAACAACGTCGCTTCGTCGAACGGACGACCGAGGAAGTCAACGCCGACCGGCAGCACGGCCGGCACCGGCGCCAGAAGCCGCGTGCCGCCCGGGGCGTCAGTGTCCGGGACGCGATCGTAGACGTGCGTCGTAAATCCGGCTGGAACCGTCATCGCCGGGAACCCCTGCTGGCCGAGCAGCGTCCAGGCGAGGTGAGAGCGCCCGTTCTTGTTGGGCTCGGTCGGTGCACCCAGCAGCGGCGGGGGGATATTCCCGGTCGGATAGACAAGAACGTCGACCCGCGCCATCGCCATGCACTGGAGCACGATTTGTTGCACCGCGTACCGGTAGTACATCCGGCCGCGAAGGTCAACACCTTTGGCCATATTCTCGCGTTCGAGCTCCCCTTTCTTGTCGGTGAAGCGGCTGCCCGGGCGGATATCGGTAAAGAAGTTGGCCTTCTCAATCAGATCGGTCAGGGTACGTATGTTGGTATCACCGCGCTCGCTGAGGTACCGGTTGAACAGCCATTTCCGCTCGCCCGGCGCCGATGCGGACCCGAAGTCTCGAATCGACGGCTTCTCGGCCGACTCAGGGAGCTGGGTTCTGACGGGTGACCGCTCGATCCCCAACGCGTACGGGTCGATGCATTCCTGGAACAGCGCCTTCCCTGCCCCCGGGTCGACAATCGTGGCGCCCAGCTTCTGCAGATCCAGAATCGCCCGGTCGACAATGTCGATCGACTCGGCGTCGGCTTCCGTGAAGAGCGACTTGTCCATGTACTCGCGCACGACGCCGATGCGGACGCCGGCCAGCGATTTCTGACCGGTGTAGCTGACGTACGCCGGCGCGGGCATGCGACCGACGCCGAACGCCGTCAACTCGTCGGCAGGATCGTAGCCGGCGATTACCTGCAGAACGCGGGCGACGTCTTCAACCGTGCGGCAGATAGGGCCCGCCCGGTCGTTGATGCCGCCGCCGAACATCCCGTCGCGGCTGACGAGCCCCTGCGACGGAGACAATCCCACGAGGCTGTTGAAGCGTGACGGCATGCGGATGGAAGGCGCGGTTTCTTCTCCGATGGCACAGGTCACCAGATTGGCGGCGACCGCCGTGCCGGATCCGCCGCTCGAACCGCCGGGACTCCGATCTGTCGCGTAGGGATTGCAGAACGTTCCACCAAAGGAACTGCGATCGCCGGCGGCATACTCCCCCATGTTCGACTTGGCGAGGATGATCGCTCCCGCCTCGCGCAGCCGCTTGATCAGCGTCGCGTCATCAGGCGGCCGATCGTTCGCAAAGAACGCGTCCGCGCCGTTGGTGGTCCGCATGTCGACGGTGTCGAACTGGTCCTTGATGGCAAACACGATCCCATGGAGCGGGCCAGCCAGGCGGCCGGTCTGCGCGAATCTCCGGTCGAGACCGGCCGCAACCTCGAGGGCATCCGGCATCGCCAGGTTGTCGTCCGCTGCGTCGGTGATGCTGCGCGCCTTCCGTTCGTCGAATCCCAGTGACTTGCGCGTCGCGGGCCGAAGATTCAGCGTCTGCAGGGCATTGATCTGTCCGGCGGCCCGAATCGGTGTGATCACCTTCAGCATTCCCTCGGGCTGCTGAACGCAGGTGCCGTTGTACGCCTTGATCCGATCGAGGTACAGCCGCACCAGCTCGAGGGACGTGAGGCGCTTCGCGGTCATCGCCGCGTGAATGCCGGCGATCGTCGCCTCTTCGACGCGAAATTGCTGCGCGCGCGCGTCGGTCGCCGCAAGCAGCACCACTGCCAGAACCGGAACACGAACCGGCAAGCGAGACCGCAGAAGGGTGAACGACGGTCTAGAAGCCATACTTCAGGCCGAACTGCATGATGCGCGGAGTCCCCGCCAGCGAACGGATCCGGCCGAACTGGGCCGACGTCAGGTTCGCCGTCGGATTGCCCCAGTTGAAGTTGTTGAGCAGATTGAACGACTCGAGGCGAACCTCGAAGTTCTGTGTTCCGGCGAAGGAAAACAGCCGCGAGAGGGCCAGGTCGATACTCCAAAAGCCCGGTCCCGTCAGCGCGTTGTAAATGAGGTTCCCGAACGTGCCGGAGTCGGGTTGGGCGAAGGCCGCCGCGTTCAGGTAGCTGTCCAGCGTCTTTGCGCCATAGACGTCGTCCGAGACCTGGTTCACGCGCTGCGCGCTGACGCCGTTGAACGCGTTGTCGCGGCCGGTGGTGACATTGAGCCGGCTGCCCGAGCGCAGGTTCAGAATGCCGGAGACGCGCCAGTTCGACGCCACTGCGCGAAGCGCGCGACCGGTGAACGCGGGCGTCAGGGCTCCGGTCGTCAATGTGGCCAGATGGGTCCGATCCTGGTCGCAGTACCCGCGATCGTACTCGGGCTCGTCGGGCTTCGTGTACCCCGCGCTGATCTGAGAGAACGACGTCGGCGTCGCATTGCCCATACAGCGCGACCACGTGTAGTTGGCGTTCAGGCTGAGGCCGGCGGCGGCGCGCCGACGCACGGAGAACTTCAGGCCACGATAGTCCTGGGTGCCCACGTCGGTGTGCTGGTCCAGCGCGCCGATGAACTGCGCCTCCGCCGGGTTCTCGAGATACAGCACCCGGCGCTGGTTGAGATTCGCATTGGTAGAACACACCGGGTAGGCAACGCCGGCGATCGTGCACGGGCCGAGGCCCAGGAACACGCCAGGATTGAGCGCGACGAGTCCCCAGATGCGATCCGAGTAGCTGCCGAGATAGCTTACGGAGGCGCCCCAATCGGTGGCCAGCTGACGCTCGACGGTGACGTTCCACGACTGCACGCGGGGAGAGTTGATGTCGGGATCAAGGGCGCCAAACGTCCCGAAGCGCACGAACGGCGTCGTCGCGCTCGTCGGGATCGGGTGTGGATCGCCGCCGAGATGTCCATAGGGATCGTCGAAGAGGCCGGGCGGGTCCTCAACCCGCGACCGGTTGCCGAATGGCGGCGCCGACGAGTTGATGAAGTGGTATTCCGCGGTCGGAAAGTCGTAGGTCAGCCCGTACGACGACCGCAGGGCCATCCGGCCGTCCCCATTGACGTCCCAGGCGAACCCCACGCGCGGCGAGAAATTCCGCCACTGGGTATTGAGCCCGGTGTTGCCTGCGGGGAAACCGGGATCGCCTGGGTAGACGAGGCCCGCCGGCGCGTTCAGGTACACCGTGCTGTGCACGCCCCTGCGGAACTTCTCGATGTCGAAGTTGTAGATGGCATCGTTCCTGAGTCCGGCGCCGAAGAACGGCTCCCAGCGCAGGCCGAGGTTGAACGTCACGCGGTCGGACACTCGCCAGGTGTCCTGTGCGAACAGCCCGAAGTACAGCTGCTCAATCGGGGAGTTCGTCGGGCCGCCGTGCTCCAGGATCGCGACGCGCCCGACCATGAAGTCGGCGAGTCCGAGGCCGGTGGCCTGCCCGTTGAACGTCCAGTTGCCTCCGGACCTGGCGTGCGCCACCTGATCGTAGGTCCAATACGCCATGTTGCCGCCGATCGAGATCTGGTGACGCCCGCGCACGAGCGTGAGGTCGTCGCCAAGCTGAAAGGCATTCGTGCCGAAGTCCCCCTTGACGGCGATGCCCGACGAGATGGCAAAGCCGTCGGTAATCGCCAGCACCATTCGGTGAGGGATATAGCTGTACACCTTGCTGCCGAGGTCGCTGGGCTCGAAGAAATCGACCTGCGTCTGGTGGGTCGACGTGCGGTTATACGCGAACCGCAGGGAGTTCACCATGTTCGCGCCGAACACCACGGTGTCGCCGAGCGCCAGCGACTGCGCGAGGTTGTCGTAGCCCGCGTTCGGCGTCGTCAGCACGTTGCCGGAGACCTCGTACGCCGGCGGGCGGTAGGCAAACGTCGCCATGTAGCGACCGAAGATGGAATGGTTGGCGCTTCGCTGGTAATCCACTCTGCCCACCGCCTGGCCCTCGTCGCTGTCCTGCGGCACTTCGAAGTTGATCTCGCCGCATGGATCAGTGGTGGTGGGGAGCCGGTCGACGAGATTCCGCGCCGCGGGGCTGAAGAGCGCGGGACTGATGCGGTTATTGACGAACGGCGCGCGAAGCGTAATCTGCCGTCCCGCGTTACAGGCCGGTGACGCAAACGTCGTGAAGTCGCCGGCCAGCATCGCAGCCGTCGGCACGCGCACGATGTTCGCCGACGGCACTTGGCGGACGACCGTGCCCTGGTAAGCGCCGAAGAAGAACAGGCGGTCCCTGGCAATCGGGCCGCCGACCGTACCTCCGAACTGGTTGCGCTGCAAACCGTCGTCCCTGCGCGTGCCGTCGGGACCAATCGACGCGAACGGGTCGGTGGCGTTGAACCGCTTGTCGCGCAGGAACTCGAACGCGTTGCCGTGGAGCATGTTGGTGCCCGACTTGGTCACGGCGTTCACGGACGCGCCGGAGTGCATCCCGTTCTGCGCCGACAGTCCGCCGGTGGCGACGCTGAACTCCTGTAACGCGTCGGGGAAGGGCAGCGGCAGGTTCAGGTTGTCCTGCGGGTTGTTGTGCATGGCGCCGTCGAGCAGGTAGGCCACACCGAACGACTGTCCGCCGGCCACCGACACGCCAACACCGCCCTGCATTGCGCGATTGCTGGCACTTTGCGTCTGAACGGCGCCGCCGGCGAGCACGATCAGGTCCGTCACCTGCCGGCCCTGTAGTGGAAGCTCGATGATGCGCTCGTTTTCCACCACCTCGCCAATCCCGGCGCTCTGCACGTCGACCAGTGGCGCGGCGGCTTCTACGGCGACCGTCTCTTCGAGATTCCCAACCGCGAGCACCGCGTTGATCGTCGGCGTCGCCGCCACCTGCAGGACGATGCCCGTTTGCGCATAGGTCCGGAACCCCTGGAGGGACGCCTCAAGCCGGTACGGTCCGGTCGGCAGGTTGGGCATGACGTACGCGCCAGTTTCATCCGTGATGACGGTGCGCGTGAAACCCGTATCGGTCTGGGTGGCGGTCACGGTGACGCCCGGCAGGACAGCACCGCTCTCGTCGGTAATGCGCCCGCTCATCTGCGCGGTGGCCTGCGCCCACGCAGGAGCGGCGAAGGAAAGGAAACAGAGAATGAGTGCGCTGCGCCGCAACGCACGTAGAACCCGGTTCATAAGGCCTCCGCCGTAAGGAAGAAGAAACGGCGGGCCTATTCTAGGCCAGTACGCCTTTCACCACGTTGCCGTGGACGTCGGTCAGCCGGAAGTCGCGCCCTTGCGATCGGTACGTGAGCTTCAGGTGATCGATCCCCATGATGTGCAGGATCGTCGCGTTCAGGTCGTGAATGTGTACGGGATCCTTGACGATGTTGTAGCCGAAGTCGTCGGTCTCGCCGTAGGTGAAGCCCGGCTTGACGCCGGCGCCAGCCATGAACACGCAGAAGTTGCCGCCATGGTGATCGCGTCCGAAGTTCGTCTTGAGCGTCCCCTGGGCGAACGAGGTGCGGCCGAACTCGGTGCTGAAGACGACCAGCGTGTCGTTGAGCAGGCCACGCTGCTTCAGGTCGGCGATGAGTCCCGCGGACGGCTGATCGACTTCGCGGCAGCTGGCCGGAAGCCGCGCCGCGATGCCGCCATGATGGTCCCAGCCCATGTGCACGACCATCGTGTAGCGGACGTCCCGCTCGGCCAGCCGGCGCGCCAGCAGGCAGTTGCGGGCGAAGGTGCCCGGCTTCTTCACGTCGGGACCGTAGAGGTCGAGCACGTGATCGGGTTCACCAGCGATGTCGGCGATCTCGGGCACCGACGTCTGCATCCGGTACGCCATCTCGTACTGGTTGATCTTCGACGGAATCTCGGGATCCTGCGACGTCTTCGCCTGGCTGCGCGCCAGCTTCGCGATCGCGTCGAGCATCTCGCGCCGGTCGGCACGGGTGTGGCCGGCGGGGTTTTCGACGTAGGGCACGGGCTCCTGCCCCGACCGGAACTGGACACCCTGGTAGTGCGACGGCATGAAACCGGCGGACCACGTCGAGGCGTCAATCGGGACGCCGCCCGGGTTTCCCGAGCTCATGACCACGAACATCGGCAGATCGCGGTTCTGCGACCCGAGCGCATACGTCGCCCACGCCCCGGTCGACGGGCGGCCTGCGATCTGGAAGCCCGTGTGCAGGAACTTCGACGCCGGGTCGTGGTTCACGTGCTCGGTATTCATCGTCTTGATGAGACAGATGTCGTCAACGATGCCGCCGACGTGCTGCATCGCGTCGCTGACCATCGTGCCGCTCTTGCCGTACGGCTTGAACTTGGCGACCGGGCCGACGATCGGGTACGCCGTCTGCCCCTTCACCATCGTCGACAGTCGCCGGTTGCCGCGGACCGACTCCGGCAGCTCCTGGCCGTGCATCTTCTCGAGCGTCGGCTTGTAGTCGAAGGTGTCGTTCTGGGAGAACGCACCGAGCATGTGCAGGTAGATCACCCGCTTCGCCCTGGGTGTGAAGTGCGGGAACCCGGGCAATCCGCCGTGCGCGTCGGCGGGAACCGGCGACTGCTGCGCCCAGGCGGGCGTGCCGAGCAGCTCTGCCAGCGAGAGCCAGCCGAGGCCCATACCGGTCTTGAGGATGAAAGCCCGCCGCGCCTGTTCGAACTCATTCATGTTCATGTCATGACGCCGTCGTGTTCAGTCATTGTGATCAGCGCAGCGTGTACGCGTCCGGCGTGTTCATCACCACGGTCACGATGTTCGTGAATGCGGCGAGCTGCACGACGTCAACACCGGCGGGCACCGGGGTCACGCCAATCTTGACGAGTGCGGTCGCGGCGTCGCGATCCTCGCCGAACCGCTTCACCTGCGCGGCGTAATACTCACGCAGCGTCGCCATCTCGTCGGCCCGCGGATGCCGCCGCGTCGCCAGCCGCACGATCATCGTCAGCCGCGCATCGGTATCGGTCTCCGTCGACAGGACCCTGGCGGCCAGCCCCCGATAGGCCTCGAGGAACTGCGGATCGTCGAGCAGCACCAGCGCCTGCAGCGGGGAGTTCGAGGTCCGGCGGCGGGCCGAGGCACCGCCCCGATCGGGCAGGTCGAACGTCGCCATGTTGGGGTGCGGCGAGTTGCGCTTGACGAATGAGTACATCGAGCGGCGATGGTGCTCGTCAGCCGGCACCGCGGCCGCATCGGGATAGGCGTAGACGTTGAAGCCGTCCCACATGTTGGGCGGCTGGTACGGGTAAACACTCGGCCCGCCGACCCGTTTCACCAGCAGGCCGCTGGCGGCGAGCGCCTGGTCGCGCACCATCTCCGCCGGCATGCGCAGGCGGGTGTAGCGCGCCAGCAGCAGGTTGTTGGGATCCTTCTGCAGCACGTCGGCTGTGACGTCCGACTGCTGCCGGTAGGTCCCCGACAACACGATCTGCCTGTGCAGCTTCTTGATGTCCCACCCCGACTCCCTGAAGGACACCGCCAGCGAGTCGAGCAGTTCAGGATGCGTCGGAATCGAACCCTGCGAGCCGAAGTCTTCGGCCGTCTCGACCAGCCCTCGCCCGAAATGCATCTGCCACGTCCGGTTCACGAACACCCGCGAGGTGAGCGGATTCCTCGCATCGAACAGCCACTTGGCCAGCCCGACGCGGTTCTCCGGCCATGCCGCATCCCACGGCAGCACCTGATTGAGCCCGCGCGACGGCACCTGTTCGCCGTGATCCTCGTAGTTGCCGCGCACCAGCACATACGTGGGCCGCGGCGTCGGCGTGTCGCCCATAATCATGACCTGGGGCAGCACCGAGACGAGGTCGTTTTCGACATTGCGCGCGCTGGTGAGCGCCGTCAACGCCTGTTCGACACGCGGATCGCCGGCGACGAGCACGTCCGCGATCTGCTGGCGCGTCGCGGCGGCATCCGCGGTGTGCAGGTACCGCACTTCAACCGGCGTGAGCGCGCTACGGAACACGCGCACCTCGTCGATCGCTCCGCCCTTCATCGGCTGGGCGCGCAGCCGCCGGCCGAACGCGAGGCCGAGCGCCTGGTCGGCCTGGTTGGCGTTGCCGTTGGGAATGATCGTGCGCGTCAGGTTGTCGCGGGTCACGTCGGTCTCGGCCCGGGCTCCGTTCAGGTACAGCGCCGTGCCGGCGGCGCGGCTCGAGCCGTCGTAGCTGAGCGTGATATGGATCCACTCATTGACCGGGATCGGCTGCTTCGACAGCAGGCTGACGCCATTGCCCGCGCGCGCGTGCATCATCTCCCACCGCAGGTGGTTCTTTTCGAGCTGCAGCTGGTAGCCGGCGTTGCCGGCGTTTTCGGTCTCGCGATGGTGCAGGATCACCACGTCCTCGTAAACCTGCGCCGCCTTCACCCAGAGATCGATGCTGAACGGCTGCGTTCGCTCGTAGTAGCCGACGCCCTTCCCGAGGATGGCGACTTCCTGATCGGCAAAGTACAGCGCCTTGCCTCGAACGCCTTCCCGCAGGTCGGCCTGGGCGACGACGGCGGGCGGAGCGCCTCCGCCGGCGCTTGGAGAAATCGCCAGGTCCTCGCGGACGAGTCCGCCGGGCAGCGCCCGCGACACCCGTCCCTCGGCAGCCGCCGCGGCGGCCGCCTCGCGGAAACGGCGGCGGCACTCTTCGTCAGACACCAGCGGCCCGTTGTTGCTGGTGCAGGGTTCCTGGAACGAGAGCGGCGCCAGCGGCGGCGGCGACAGGCGCGCCTGCGGCAGCGGCGTCGGCAACTGATCGTCCGGAATCGGCGCGGTCTCGTCGAAGGGGTAATAGGCCACCAGACCGTGCTCGAGTGAGCGCTGAATCGCCTGGCCCGCGTCAGCATGGCTGGCCACGAGCGCGTCGGCCTTTGCCGCGGCGTCGCGCCCGGCCTGCTCGCGGGCGCGATCGTAGGCCAGTTCGCGCCGCCGAATCTCGGCCTGCGCATCCGCGATCTTTTTCTCGGTCGCCGCGTCGGCCCACTGGAGCGTCGGGCCCGGCGTTACGCCCGTCCGGCCCGGCGCATAGAAGCCGGGTTCGTCGGTGCTGTTGAAGAACCCGGTCAGCGAATAGAAATCCTTCGTGGGAATCGGATCGTACTTGTGATCGTGGCAGCGCGCGCAGCCGACGGTCATCGCCAGGAACCCGGTCCCGATCGTGACCGCCCGATCGACGGCGTACTCGACGCGGTACTCTTCGTCGATCGCGCCATTCTCGTTCGTCCGCTTGCCGAGACGCAGGAACGCCGTGGCCAGCTTCTGCTCCTTCGTCGCGTTCGGCAGCAGGTCGCCCGCAAGCTGCCAGGTCGCGAACTGGTCGAAGGGCATGTTCGCGTTCAGCGCCTTGATGACCCAGTCGCGGTAGGGCCAGAGCAGGCGATCGTGGAGGTCATCCAGGAAGCCGTCGCTCTCGGCATAGCGCGCGACGTCGAGCCACTGCTCACTCATGTGCTCGGCATAGGCAGTTGACGCCAGCAGCCGATCGACGACTCTCTCGTACGCCTGTGGGCTCGTGTCCTTGAGAAACGCGTCCACTTCGGCGAGTGTCGGCGGGAGTCCGGTCAACGTCAGCGTGACGCGATTGATCAGGGTTTCCTTGTCGGCGGCCGGCGACAGCGTGAGACCGTCGCGCTGGAGGCGCGCCTGCACGAACCGGTCGATGTCGTTGAGGACCGATCGACCCGCCGGGACCTGCGGCACCGCTGCCTTCTGGGGAGTGAGAAACGCCCAGTGCGGCTTGTACTCAGCGCCTTGCGCAATCCACGTCCGCAGGATCTCGATCTGCTGTTCGGAGAGCACCTTGTTGGTGGTCTGCGGCGGCATCCGCACGGCGGCGTTCGCGTGCGTGACGCGGAAAATCATCTGGCTGTCGGCGGGCTTGCCAGGCACGATGGCAAACGTCCCGGGGCGACGCAGCGCGGCATACGCGCCCTCCGCCGTGTCGAGCCGCAGGCCGGCCTGGCGGCTCTTTTCATCGGGGCCGTGGCAGCGGAAGCAGTTGTCGGAAAGAATCGGTCGGACGTCCCAGTTGTAGTCGATGAGTCGCGCCGCCGCCGCAGCAGTGGACGCAGGAGCGGGTGTCTGTGCGGACACACTGATCAGTGCGGCCAGCAGACCCGTGCAGGTAACCAGGAACCCCGCGCGAAACGGCCGTTTCATCTGCACCTCGGCACGTGGACGGACAAGGAGGAGACCGGGGAAGGCGTACACCCGCGCATGCCCGCGCAGGCCGAACAATTTTACCGGCGCGGCGATCGAGAGTCAACGCAAACGGCGTGTTTACTTCAACTTATCGATGGTCCGCGTGGGCGCCGGCGATCGCGGTCCAGGTTCGCGCCCCGTGTGCCGCGAACGGCCCTTCGTAAACCGCGCACCCGGCCCCGTACTCCGCACGGACCAGGTCCGCGAGGCGGGTCCCGGCCGCGTCTCCGGCCACGATGCCGTAGACCGCAGGTCCCCACGAGCTCTGTCCAACCCCAGCCGCGCCCCATTCGCCCATGCGGCGCACCAGCGCTTCACCGGGGCCGGGCGCGAACGTGCCGCCCTGCACGGGCGCAAACCAGCGGCCAGTGGTTTCCTGGATCTCCGTGAGCGCTCCGCCGAACGCATCGATGTCCCCGTCGGCCAGCGCGGGCAGCAGCGCCATCAGCACGAGATGGGAGACGTGCTCGACTTCCCCGCCGGGCGGTGCCGGCAGGCGCTCAAAGGCCGCGGCTTCATCCTTTCCACTCAGGCCCGACGCCGTATCCGGCACCGCGACGACGCATCGCCACGACGCGGGAAACGGCAGCCGCGCCAGGAGCGGCCCCGCGGACATGCCGCCGTCCGCGGGACGATGGCCGCCCTCAACCACGAGCCCGCCGCCGGAAAATGTCCACATCCCGATCGCCGAACGCCTGCCGCGGCCGACCGCGTTGGCCAGCTGCGCGACGTCCGCCGTGATGCCGTGCACCTCCGCCAGCGCTCGCGCCACCGCCAGCGCGAGTTGCGTCCCCGACCCGAGCCCCGCATGTGGCGGAAGCGCGTGATGGACGCGTACATGCGCACCGCCCTGGATTTCGTGGTGCGTGAGGAATCGTTTCGCGAATTCCGCGGCCCGATCGGCGTCCTCACCGACCACGACGAGATTGCCTGCCGCGCACGCGGACACCTGTGTCGTCGGCCCCGGTGCCGCGGCACCGATGCCACCGAACCAGCGGCCACGATCGCCGCGCAAATCGAGCACACCAAAATGAAGGCGCGCCCGCGTCTCGACGAACACTTCGTCGCGGACCGTCATGCCCGGTCAGGCGTGGCCACCGGTACCGACGCCACGTATTTCGTCAGCAGGGCCATTGCCTCCACCTCGCGCGGCCCCGCGGTCTTGTCGACGATGACCTGAAGGCGCGCGAGCTCGCTGTCGATGAGGGTCCGCGGCAACAGGTGCAGACGGGTCGCGTAGATTGCCGCCTCGAGGACGGCGTGCCGGGCGCGGTTGAAGCCGATGAACTCCCGCCGGGCGCCGCGGTGCACCACCGTCGTCTCAATTCGCGAGCGAGGCGGACTGCTGTCGATGGCACGCACCTCGACTTCGCGCCATGAGCAGCACTCAGCGAGCACAACCCCGCGCACGACGTATGCAGGCTCAGTTGGGTACACGGGATTCGAGATCGCCGCCTGCGCAAACAGCATCACGTCGTCTGTGAGGTTCACCACCGCCGCGCGGGTCGCCATCACGTTCCGGTAGGTGGCTGTTTCGAGAAACGGTTTCAGGACGATGGCGTCGTCACCCCATTCGACCCCCATCGGGGCACAGTTCACGTCACCGCTGGCGTCGAGCGTGGTGACGATCGCCTCAACGATCACGAAAACTTCCGTTGTTCACTCTTCTGGGTTCTCACTTCTCGGTTCGTGTTCACGTTCAAGTTCGGTTCCCGGTTCGGTCCGGCTGAAGGCGGACACTCCGTACTCACACGTAGCACCCATTCGTAGTGTCCGGCTTCAGCCGGACCCGAACCTGAATGTGAACGTGAACACGAACCGAGAAGTGAGAACCCAGAAGAGTGAACGATATGGACACTCACGCGCACTCCCGGTCGAATAGCGCGAGGTAGGCGGCGGTCATGCGCCTGGTGATGTCGCCCGGGACGCCGGCGGCCGATTGGCTTCGTGCCGACTCGCACCAGCGGAGCAATCCCGCGCAGCGAGCTGGTCAGAAACGCCTCGTCGGCGGCGAGCAATTCGTCGAGTCCGAACGCGCGCTCGGCGACGGTGACGCCTTCCCGCTGCGCCAGTTCAATGATCGCTTCACGAGTAATACCTGGCAGGGCGCCACACGCGACCGGCGGCGTCGTGAGCACCGTTCGCCTCCATGCGAACAAATTGCTGGCGGTTGCTTCAGAGCAATGTCCCTGTGTGTCCAGGAACAGCGCCTCGTCGGCGCCGGCGCGCTGTGCCTCGAGCAGGCCCGCGATCGCGTCCGCGTACGCCAGCGTCTTCAGCCCCGCGGTCATGGCGTACTCGTTGCGACGGCCGGACGCGACGTGAGCCGTCAGGCCGCCGGTGTAGATCGGCGGCGGAAACGACGGGAGCGGCCCGGCGCTGATGATCACGGTCGGGCGCGGCTGCGCTGGAGGCGGCACACCTGCCGGTCCGGGTCCGCGTGTGACCGTCAGGCGAATGGCTGCTTCGAGTGCGGCGGCCGATGTCGCCGCGCGGCTCACCCACTCGCGAAGCTCGCGCGGCGCCGGGATCTGCAGCAGCGTCAACCCGCGATCGAGCCGGGCGAGATGCCGGTCGAGGCGGAAGATCGCGCCTTCCCTCCCCCGCATCGTTTCAAACACACCGTCGCCGAGGGTGAACCCGCGATCCCGGGCGGAAAGGTGGGTTACGTCGTCCGCCTGCCGCTCGCCGTTCACCCAGACGATCGTCTGGGCGACGCTCACACTCACCGCACCAGCTCCACGGGCGGCGGCACGAACTCGCCGCCGGGCACGTTGTCGATGCTGCGGCGCCACCACGGCGCCTGCGGCGGTTCACGAGCGGCGTCGGCGCGCGGGGGCAATGCCGTGCCGCGCGACCGTTCGCCGTTGAGAAACCTGTCGAGCATGGCGTAGCCGTATTCACTCGCCGCCGATTCGGGATGAAACTGGACGCCAACCACGGGGTGGCGCACGTGCTCGACCGCCATGATCTCGCCATCGTCATCCGCCGACGCAGTAACGCGCAGCTCGGGTGGCATGGAGGCAGGGGCGATGACCAGCGAGTGATACCGTGCCGCGAGCAGCGGCGACGGGAGGCCTGAAAACACGCCGGTGCCGGCATGGGTAATGCGCGACGTCTTGCCATGTACCGGGCGACCCGCACGCACGATGTCGGCGCCATAGGCGGCGCCGATGGCCTGGTGCCCGAGACAGACGCCGAGAATGGGGACCGCTGGTCCGAAGCGGCGTACCAGGTCAACGGAAATGCCCGCTTCGCGCGGAGTGCAGGGGCCCGGCGACAGGATGATGTGGCTGGGCGCCAGCGCCGCGATGTCGTCGAGCGACAGTGCATCGTTGCGCCGGACGAGCGCCTCGCCGCCCAGCTCGCGGACGTAGCGGGCGAGGTTGTGCACGAACGAATCGTAGTTATCGATGATCAGAATCATTCGGGCACCGCAAGCGCATCGATCAGGCCCCGGGCCTTGTCGAGCGTTTCCTGGTACTCATCCGCGGGATTCGAGTCGGCAACCACGCCGCCCCCTGCACTGAAGTATACGCGGCGGTTGCGGACCACCGCCGTGCGGATGGCGATGCTGGTGTCGAGCTCGCCGCCAACGCTCCAGTAGCCGATCGATCCGCAGTACACACCTCGTCGCGACGGCTCGAGCTCGGCGATGATCTCCATCGCGCGCAGCTTCGGTGCGCCGGTGATCGACCCGCCCGGAAACGCGGCGCGAAGCAGATCGAGCGCGTCGGCGCCTGCGGCGAGCTGGCCGAGGACGGTCGAGACCAGATGATGGACCGTCGCGTACTGCTCGAGTGCGAAGAGTTCGTCGACGCGAACACTGCCGGGAGCGCACACACGCGACAGATCGTTCCGCATCAGATCGACGATCATCAGGTTCTCGGCGCGGTCCTTCGCGCTTTCCGCAAGCGCCTGGGCCAGGGCGGCGTCGTGCTCGGGACCGATTCCCCGCGGGCGGGTGCCCTTGATCGGACGGGTCTCGACACGGCCGGCGGAATCCGCCCGCAGGAAGCGCTCGGGCGACGCGCTCAGGATTGCCACGTCGGGGAAGTCGAGAAACGCGGCAAATGGGGCCGGGTTGCGCTCGCGAAGCCGGCGATACAGCGACCATGCCGGCTCGCGGAGCGGCGACTCGAAACGCTGCGACAGGTTCGCCTGAAAAATGTCGCCAGCGAAGATGTACTCCCTCACCCGTTCGACGGCTTGCAAGTATGCCTCGCGTGTAAATGACGACCGAATGGCGAGACGTGAATCCCACCACCCACTGTCGGCGGGGTACGACGGTGCCCGCTGATTCGATACGTAGTGTCCGGCGTTAGCCGGACTTTCCAGGTCCGCCTGAAGGCGGACACTACGTACAGGTGAATCACCCTCCAACAGCCGTCGGATACCTCGCGCTCGCTCGGAGGCACGGCGCGCCGCGCTGGCCTGCGCTGCTTCAGGCATCCCCGTGGAGATCAGCCAGGCTCTCGACTGGAGGTGATCCCACGCGAGGACCCAGTCGTAGATGCCGAGCACCACATCATCGAGAGCAAGATCGTCGTACACCGGCGCGGGCAGACGCTCGAGCGCGAGTCCCCAGTCGTAGGCGATATAGCCGGCGGCGCCACCTTGGAAAGGAGGCAGGCCGGGAACGGGCGCTGCAGCGAACGGCGCCAGGGCGCTGCGCACGTCGGCGAGCGGATCGCGCCGTGACGTGCCGCTGCGCACGACGGCGACTGGATCCGCCGTTACGTAGGAATACCGTCCCAGCCGCCGATCGCGCAACGCGCTGTCGAGGAACAGGCGATGCGGCAGCCCCTCCAGCAGTTCACAGCACCGGACGGGATCCGGAGGGGGAATCAGCTCCTCAACGAGTGGGCTTCTGGGTGAGGCGGACATGTTCCGACTTCGCGTCATCGGACGGCGTGAGGTAGCCCCACGCGAGCGCGCCTTCCTGCCGGTAGGTCTTGCCGAGCGTCACGGCCAGGCTGGCGCGCGCCAGTTCCTTGCCGAGGTAAAAGGCATGGGCAGGGTCATCGACGTGCAGCTGGCTGAAAATGTCCTGGATGTCGGTACCCCGGATGAACACGGTGTTGTTCATGACCGTAATGCCGCGCGCATCCGCAAAGATCCGGTAATTGGGGTCGGTGATGCCGGCCTGGAGCGCGCGCAACTCCACTTCGGTGTAGGCCAGCACCGCCGGATCCTTGACCGTCACCAGACGGTCGTCGATCCCCTTCGGGATTGTCTGGCTGGTCACTGCATAGTGCATCAGCCGCCGGGCCACGTCGATCTCGCGGACCGCGCCCCGCGCCCACGGCATCACTTCCGTCGTCAGCACCGTCCCGATGCGCAGCTCCTGGCAGATCGCGACGAGCAGCGCATTGACCCCGGTCGTGTCGGCAGCTGTCAGCTCGGTGAGATTGCCGATGCCCATCAGCATCGCAGCATCCGGGTAGCGCCGGCGGACGTCGGCGTAACGCTCGAGCGACGCCATGAAGCCGTGGCCGATCGGCTCGAGTACCGGGTCGATCAGGAAGGCGACGCCGAGCCTGGCCAGCGTGTTGACGGTCGGCTCGATCGTGTCGAGCGATCCGCCGAGATCCGGGATGACCACGGCGCGCGCGCCGGTTCCCGCGAGATGGCTGGCAACATCGACGTTCGAGCGGTTGACGCTCAGCACCAGCTCGGCGCCGGCGTCGACCGCTTCGCGGATTTCGGCTTCGTCGAAGGTGTCGATGCTGACACGCATCCCGTCCGCGACCAGGCCGCGGACGATGGCGCCCAGCCCCGCAAACGGCAAGCCTGGTGTGCAGCCGATGTCGATGATGTCGGCGCCGGATGAGCGGAAATAGGCGGCGGCCGCCCGCACGGCGTCAGGCGTCAACCGGGGGGCATTGTTGATCTCGGCGAGGATCTCGATGTCCCACTCGCCGTATGCGGCCGCCACCGCGGCACGGCCGAAATGCTGGGGAATCTCGCGAAGGTCCTTCGGTCCCTTTTCGACGGCGACGCCCGCCGGGTCTTCAATCGCCCTGGGATCGCCTTCACACAGCCCCGGAATCAGGACCAGGTCGACGCCGCCGGGGATCTCGAGTGCGCGCGCGATCCAGTCGGTCGTCATCAGCGCCGCAACGGTGATCTTCAGGACGGCGATGTCGTACTCGAACGGAGGCGCCATCTCGGCGAGGACGCGCCGGAGTGCCGGCTCCGCGAGCTTGCCAGTGACGAACAGGACACGACTGAGCGGCGCACCGCGGTTCACGCTTCTAGCTCGCTTCTCTGTTCGTCTTGGCGGTCGTACGTAGCGTCCGGCTTCAGCCGGACCGCACTCACCGCGGATCGCCGCTCCGCACGAACTTGTTCGGCGTCCCCTCGAGTGCGCCGCCCGACGGGCGCCACAGCGCGATCTCGTCGAACTTTCGCGCCAGCTCGAAGTCCTTGTCGGTGATGCCGCCGGCGCTGTGCGTTGACAGCTTGACGGTAATTCGGCCCCAGGTCACGTTCATGTCCGGATGGTGGTACGCCGCTTCGGCGCAGTACCCGAGCGCATTCACAAGCATCAGCGTCGTCGGCCAGCCGTCGGTTTTGTAGACCCGCCGGATCCAGCCGTCCTCGAAATACCAGCCCGGGAGGGCCTTCAGTTTTTCGGCGATCTGGGCTTCGTCGTAGGTCTTTTCTTTTTCTGCCATCACAACTCTCCGCCAGGACTCTATGGATCGATGATCGATGATCTGAGCATCGATTTGTTCATCGATGTATCGATACATGTGAACAAGATTTCGATCAATGGAAGATTGGTTCGATCATCGATACCCAATGACCAACTCATCAATCATCGATCCTCAAATGAGTTACATCACCACGCCTCCGCCGACGAGCAGCGTCTGCCCGGTCAGAAACGCCGCCGCGGGCGACGCGAGAAAGACGACGGCGCCGGCCACGTCATCGGGAGTGCCCCATCGCCGCAGCGGCGTGGCGTCGGCGATGGCGGCGCGGCGGCGATCATCGATCCCGAAGGCAAACGACGTGTCGATCCAGCCGGGAGCGACGACGTTGACGCGCACGCGCGGCGCCACCGAGCGCGCCAGCGACTTGCTGAACGCCAGCACACCGCCCTTCACCGCGGCGAACAGTTCCGGGTTGCGTCCCGCCATCCCGGTGAGCACGTGATCCCAGCTCATGTTGATGATGACACCGCCGTCAGGCTGCGCCGCGAGGATGTCGGCCGCTCGCCACGCCGCGAGCATCGTGCCGCGAAGATCGACTGATATCAACAGGTCCAGCCTGGCGACGTCGGAGAGCGTCGCCGCGGGTCCCGTCAGGATGTCCGCGCCGGCGTTGTTTACCCATGCGTCGATGCGGCCCAGCGCCTGGCGGGCGGTTTCGCCGAGGGCTTGGACGGACGACTCCTCTGCCACGTCGGCGCGGATGACCACGGCCTTTCGTCCGGCGGCGGAGACGTCGCGCTCGACCTCGCGGGCACCCGCCTCGTTCCGGCGATAGGTCAGTGCGACGTCGGCTCCGGCGCGGGCGGATGCGAGCGCGATTGCACGGCCAATGCCGCTCGAAGCGCCGGTCACCAGAACGCAGCGTCCGGCAAGCGGCGCGTCGGCATAGTTCATATGGTGTGGGTCAGACTTGGGGTCAGACCAAGGGTCAGACCGTGGTCTGACCCTTGGTCTGACCCCAAGTCTGACCCCATAGTACCCTCTTGGCCAATGCAGCTCCTCGTCAGCGTAGCCAGCGCGGATGAAGCGGCGGCCGCGGTAGCTGGCGGCGCCGACATCATCGACGCCAAGGATCCTGCGGCTGGACCGCTCGGCGCGGTTGAGATTGGCGTGCTGCGCCAGATCGCCGCAGCCGGCGCGGCACGGCTGATCACCGCCGCCCTCGGCGACGCCGCCGACGACGACGCGGTCGAGCGCGCCGCATTTGGCGCCGCGGCGGCGGGCGCACGCTTGGTCAAGATCGGCTTCGCCGGCGTAGCGGGGGCGACGCGTGCCGCCACGCTGCTCGACGCCGCACGGCGGGGCGCCGCGAACGGCAGCAACGGCCGGTGCGCCGTCGTCGCCGTGGGCTACGCCGATGCTGACGCCGTTGACAGCCTCAATCCAAACGATCTTCTCGACGCGGCGGCGGCGGCTGGCAGTTTCGGCGTTCTGCTGGATACCGCGGGAAAGAATGGACCGGGGCTGCGCGGGCTGATCGGCGACGCTGCGATCTCAGCGTGGGTGGCTCGCGCTCACCACCGGGGGCTGATGGTGGCCCTCGCGGGCCAGCTGCGGCTCGACGACCTCGACTTCGTGCGCGCGGCTGGCGCCGATATCGCCGGCGTGCGCGGCGCCGCCTGCGACGGTGGTCGCGCGGGACGAATCAACGTCGAGAAGGTGCGGGCACTGGCAGGCCTGGCGCTGCGATAGCCGATGACTGCACTGATCACGGGCCACCGAGGCGCCGTGATCCGCAAAAGTCAGGATCTCACTGTCGTCAGAAGCCTGAAGTTAGGCTACCAGCCCTGGCAGAGCGAGACGACGCAGACCGACAGGATGTTGCGGTTGGCCGGCGGCACGTTGAGGCCGCGCTCGATCATCAGCTTGCGGATGAACGCCGACGTTTCCGGGTAGGCAATCGCGCCCTGGACGCCGGCTCGCACCAGGCCGTCGGCGTAGTCGATCGCCTGCCATGTGTGGCCGGCGGCCGCGGATCCGATCTTGTCAGTGTCGCGGCTGCCGTGATCGTGCAAGTCGAGCCGCGCGCCCCGATCGACGAGCAACTGGATCGCCTCGTTGCGCCCTTTCAGCGCCGCGCCCATCAGCGCCGTCCGCCCCTCGCTGTTCGCCGTGTTCGGGTCGAGGCCGAGATCCAGCAGTATCCGGAGCGCCTCCACGTTTTCCTCGCGCGAGCGCTCGTAGGTGACGCCTTCGACCCAGCCGATGCCGCCCGCCAGCGTGATCGCCGTGTCGCCGTTGACCGTGGCGAGCCTCGGATCGGCGCCGTACTTCAGCAGCAGCTTCATCAGTGCGGTGTCGCTCGACTGCGCCGCGCGGGCGAACGCGGTGGCGCCATTCTCGAAGAACCACTGCATGGTGAAGATCGTCCGAGTCAGCGTGTCTTCCTTCACCCGGGCATTCGGATTGGCGCCCTTGTCGAGCAGCCTGGTGATGATCTCGAGGTGATCGAGATCCGGCTTCGGCACCGGATAGTCGCCGCCTTCGATATTACGGTTGTCGGTGGCGATGTAGAGCGGCGTCCACCCGCCCTTGTTGGCGATGTTCGGATCGGCGCTGCGGTCGAGCAGCAAGGAGGCGAGCGCGTAGTTGCGGTTGTTGATCGCCGTCAGCAGCGGGGTCCACGCGTACTCGGTGACCTGGTTCACATCGGCGCCGCCGTCGAGCAGCGCCCGGGCCGATTCGATGTCGCCCTCGCGCGCGGCCAGGTGGAGCGCGCTCAACCCGCCGCCGCCGGAACCCACCAGCCCGGCGACCACGACCTCGGAATCGTCATCCTGCGGCGGCGGCTGCTGTACCTGATCAAATGCCGGCCGCAGCGGCGCCGCGCGCTCGATTTGAAGCTGCTCTTCGTAGGTGCGGCCCGCCGCCGCCGCGCGCTTGCGGCGCTCCTGCGCCTCGAGCACCGACTTCTGGTTGACACGGTTCGCCATGTAATTGCGAGGCAGGCCCGCGCCGCCTGACTTCGCCGCGGGATTCGCCCCCGCTTTCAGCAGCGCCCTGATGGCCTCAGGATGATGTTGCTCGGCCGCCCACATCAGCGCCGTGGTCTGGCGAAGCTTCTCGGCCGCGTTCACGTCAACGCCCGCGGCGGCAAACAGTTCGACGAGCCGCGGATTGCCGTTGCGCGCCGCGAACATCACCATCGTTTCGCCGTTCGGCCCGCGCTCGTTCGCGTCGGCGCCCGCCTTGAGCAGCCGCTCGACCATCGGCAAGCTGCCGAACTGCGTCGCCATCGCCAGCGGCGTCACGCCTTCGCGAGTCACGGCTTTGACGTTGGCGCCGGCGGCGATCAGGACGTCGGCCGCCTGCAGGTTGTCGTGATACACCGCCCAGTGGAGCGCGGTCGACCCGTCGACTTGCGTCGCGTTGACGTCGGCCTTCTTCTGCAGCAGCGCGCGAAGACCGGCGGCATCGCGGTTCATCACCGCGTCGGCGACGGGCGTCTGCGCGGCGGCGGTCGACGCCGCGAGCATCGACACGAACAGAATGACGACCTGCCTCACAGCTGCGCGAGCCTCCCGGTGCTGTCGCCCTGCGATTCGCGGTGGATCCCGTACATGTCCATCAGGCTCAGCAGCAGGTTGCCGGTGGTCACCGACTTCCGTTCGTAGCCGAGATGGCGGTTGCCCTCCAGCTTGCCGGCGGCGCCGCCGACGAGGATGTGCGGCACGTCGTAGTGCTGATGCTGATTCGAGTTGCCCATGTTGGTGCCGTACAGGATCAGCGAGTTGTCGAGCAGCGTTCCGTCGCCTTCCGGGATCGAGCGCAGCTTCTCGGCGAAATACGCCATGGTCGAGACGTGATAGCGGTTGAGCGCGGCATACCGCCGGATCTGCGCCGGGTCGTCCTGGTGGTGCGATCCACCGTGAAAACTGATGCTGGTGCCGCCGTCCGGAAACAGCGGGCTGCGCGGGAACGGGTAGACGCGGCTGGTAAGGTCGCGCGCGCCGAGGACCGTCGCCACGCGCGTGATGTCGGCCTTGAACGCGAGTGCCAGCAGGTCGAAGTGCAGCTTCACGTGCTCGTCGAACTGCTCGGGAATGCCCGGCGGCAGATCGAGCTCCGGCGTCTCGCTCGACGCCTTGGCGGCGATCTGGATACGGCGCTCGATTTCGCGAATCTCGTCGGTGTACTGATTGATTGTCCGCTGGTCGCTGGCGCCAAGATCGTTCTTCAACCGCGACAACTCCGACGTCAGCGAGTCCAGGATGCTGCGCGTCTGCTTCAGGCGCTGGGCGCGAAGCTCGGGTGTGCCGCCGCTGCCGAACAGCCGCTCGAACACGACCTGCGGGTTCAGCTCCATCGGCAGCGGAGCGGTCCGCATCAGCGGTTCTCCTGGAGGCGTCGGCAGCCCGACCCAGGAGATCGAGTTCGTGTAGGAGCAGCTGTACCCTTCGCCGCAGTTGCTCGAGCTCGAATTCGGATCCTCGAGCGACAGCTGCAGTGACGGCAGCAGCGTCTCGTTGCCGATCTTCTGCGCGATGAATTGATCGATCGTCGGGCTCCCCACGGTGGCGTCGGCGGCGGCGGTCTTCCGCGGCTTGATGCCGGTGAGGAACGCGGCCGCGACCCAGTGATCCGACCCGGTGGTGCCCTCGGGCGGCTCGGCGGACTTGGACCAGAGCCCGCTGAGGACGACCGTCTGATCCTTGACCTTCTCGAGCGACTCGAGAATGAACGGCAGCTTCGCCGGCAGCGCCCCTTGCGCCGCCGGCTCCCAGAACCCCGGAGCCATCCCGTGCGGAAAGAACACGCTGGCGAATCGCTGTTTCGGCGCCGCCGCCGTCTGCGCTAAGAGCGTCCGGGCGGGGACCATCGCTTCGAGCAGCGGCAGCGCGAGCGTGACGCCCGACGCCTTGAGGAACAGCCGCCGCGGCACGTGCCTTTTCGTGATGAACGACATATTTAATGACTCCCGGGCCGGCTGAAGCCGGCCCCTACGAATCGTGGTTCGTGCCCTACGAATCGTAATTCGTGCTTCTGCGAATCATGGTTCGATCCGGGCGGTGGACTGCTCCGCCCCACCGGTGCCGGGAGTGAGCTTCGTATTCATCTGGAATGGCGGGCTCTTGACAATCGCCATCACCAGCGCCGAGAACCTGTTGTTGTCGCGGCCCGCCTCGCGCGCAATCGCACGGACGAGCGGCATGTCCTGGTATTCGAGCCCGCGGCCGAGCGCGTAGGTGAGCATCTTTTCGACGCCAACGCGCACAAACTGCTGCGAATAGCCGTTCAGCCACGCCCGCAACTCCACTGGGCCGTTGACCATCTTGTTGTCGAACAGCTGGCCGGACGCATCGACCGGCGTACCTTCTTCGTGGCTGCGCCAGAGCCCGACGGCGTCGAAATTCTCGAGCGAGAACCCGATCGGATCCATCATCCGGTGGCACTGGATACAGTCAGCGCGCACCCGGTGCTCGACCATCCGCTCGCGCATCGTCGGTTCCTTGACCGATCCGCGCGCGTCGGGACTCCGCGCCGGCAGCGGCGGCACGTCCGCCGGCGGATCGGGCGGACTCATGCCGAGGACGTTCGTCATGATCCACTTGCCGCGAGTCACCGGCGACGTCCGTTCAGGCTTGGACGTCGTGACCAGGAACGCGCCTTTGCCAATCAGGCCGCGGCGCGATTCGAAGCCCGGGCCGAGCGTGACTTTGCGGAACTGGCTGCCGTAGACGTACGGGATCCCGTAATGGCGCGCCAGCCGTTCGTTGACATAGGTGTAATCCGCGTCGAGGATCTCGAGAATCGAACGGTCGTCGCGGACGATACCGTCGAACAGCATCTCGATCTCGGTGCGCATGGCCTGGCGCAGCGGATCATCGAAGTCGGGATAGATCAGCGGCAGCGGCGCCGCGCTGTCGAGCCCGCGCAGGTTCAGCCACTGGCCCGCGAAGTTCTCCGACAACGCCCTGGCGTTGGGATGCCGCAACATCCGCCGCACCTGCTGCTCGAGGACGACGGGATCGCTGAGGCGACCCTGGCGCGCGGCGGTGAGCAGCGCCTCGTCGGGGCCGCGGCTCCAGAGGAAGAACGAAAGCCTCGACGCCAGATCGATGTCGTTGATACGGAACGCTTCTCCCGCCTTGAGCGACGCCGGCTCTTCCTCGATGCGGTAGATGAACTGCGGCGAGGCCAGGATCCGCGCAACCGCCATCTCGACGCCCAGCTCGAAGTCTTTTTCTGTGCGGCCGAGGTCGTAGAAATCCATCACCTCGTCCACGTCGCTGGCACTGACCGGGCGGCGGAACGCCTGCGTCGCGAGGTTCGTCACGATCCGGCGTGCACACGTCGATTCGGCGGCGGCGCCGGCCGGCTTGCAGGCGAAGATCTTGCGGCGGCTCGGCGAATCGCTCGCCTTGACAGCGTTGAACGGACCTTCGATGCGGATGGTGCCGACGTGCGGGAAGAACGAATACCCCGGCGTCGGGCCGGTCTGGATAGTCGAGCGGAGGAAGCGGCGATCGAGATCGAGCAGCGGCGCGTAGTGGGTGGCCAGGAAGGTCGCGCCAACCTTGTGCGGTCCGGCCGTCGTGGTGAATCGGCACGCGCATCGGGCGGCCGTTGCCGAAGAACGCCTCCGGGCCCGCCTGGCCCGAGTTGCCCTGGCGCTCGATGCGGTCGCCGCAGTCGGTCGCCGCCGCGCGGCCGCCGCCATTCCAGTTCATCAGGCTCAGTCGATCGCTGTCGAGCAGAATCTCGAGCCGCTCGCAGGCCACTGAGCCGAAGCCTGTCGGCGTCATGTTGTCGCCGAAGATCGGCGTCACCGTGATCGTGTACTCGCCGTCCGATGGAAACAGGTGCTCGACCAGCAAGCCGCCGCGGGTACCGAACGGCAACCCTTCTATGTGATAGTCCTGCGTCGTGTCCTCGCGCGTGCGGTACACCACGAGCGTCGGATCCTCGGCGCCGCCGAGGGCCAGCCGGCTGATCTTCTGCGCCGCCGTGACATATGCCTCGACCAGCGTCGACGAAATACCCAGTGCGCCCGCGATGTTGTCGAACCCCGCCGTCGAGTCGTCCGACGGCAGGTACTTCGCCGGGTCGATCGGCAGATCGAGCAGGTCCTGGACGACGTTGGCGTACTCGGTGCGATTGAGGCGATGCAGGCCGGGCGGCGGTGTATGGGCCGACGCGTTTCGATCGAGTTCCTGCTCGAGCCACGCCGCCATCGACTCGTACATCGGGGCGTCTGGGCGCGGCATGCCCGCCGGAGGCATCATGCCCGCTCGTAACTTCCTGGCGATGAGCTCCCACGTTTTCGCCTCGTGTGCGATGTTGGTGACGTCGAGATTGTCGACGGTCAGCTTGCGGGCCGAGTCGAGACCGGCCTCTCGCGCCTTGGTGCTGTGACAGGTGATGCAGGTACTTGTCGAGCAGCTGGCGCTCGGTCGCGGCCGTGAAGGCAGGGGTCGCAGACTGCCCGGCCGCTGCGGGACGCGGTCCCTGGACGGGCGCGGGCGGAAAAGCCTCCGGAGAGGGGGCCGCTTTGGCGACAGCTGCAGCGCCTACGGCAACCAGCACCAGCACGATCGCAGCAGCGCCCAGAGCCAGTAAGTATCGCAGGCTCAATCGCATACCTTGTGACCAAAAATCATACCGTAAGGCAGCGGCGAAGCGTAGCTATCTGATCAGCAGGGACGATCTCGGGCCGGCCGAGGTCCGGCGGAATTCCGCGATGAAAGTAGGCATCGACGGCCTGGGTCACGACCCCAGGGGGCTTCACCAGCACCAGTCGGGTGGCGCCGACCGCGCCGGCAACCCATGCGGCGATGCTGTCGCTGGTGACATCCCAGCTGTGCGGCAGAGGATCAGCGTCGCGAAGCCAACGCGAAGGGGCCAGTACCGGCAGGCGGCGGCGCTCCAGCGCGGCGGCAATATCGGTGGGGTTCCACGCCAGTGTTGCGCCGCTCAGACGCGAAGCGAGCAGATGTGCGTACTGATCCATCGCCAATATGGCCATCCAGTGAGCCGCGTCATCCGGCAGGGCGAACCGGCGATCGACGTCGCGGACCGCGTCCGCAAACGGACCACCGCCCGGGACGATCAGCAGCCGGCTCGCACCGGCCGCCTCGTCCAACGCCGCGAGCACGGCGTCGATGTGGACTGGATGCGCCAGGAGCGCGCCGCCCACTTTGACGACGACGTCGACGAGGGAGACCGCTGTCATCTATGCAACTAATCGGCGTGGTGGACGTGATGAACGGACGTGCTGTGCATGCCCGCGGCGGCGTGCGGGAGCGATACCTGCCGGTCGGGTCGATTGCGGGAATGCCGATTGACGGGGATCCGCTCGCGCTCGCCCGCGCCTACGTCGACCGGTTCGATCTGACCGCGCTCTACGTCGCCGATCTGGATGCCATCGCCGGTCATGAGATAAATGCGACGCTCGTCGAAAACCTCGCGGCGATCGCGCCGCTGTGGGTTGATGCCGGCGCGTCGTCGGCCGCACGGGCCCGGCACGTGATCGCCCACGGCGCGGTCCTGGCAGTGGCCGGGCTCGAAACGCTGGTGTCGTTTGATGCGCTGGCGGTCATGTGCGACGCAATCGGCGGCGATCGCGTGGCTTTCAGCCTCGATCTTCGGGCGGGCGCGCCAGTCACCGGCAATCGCCTGCCACAGGCGTCGCCCGAATCGCTGGCGGCGCGCGCCGTCGACGCGGGGGCCGGCGCCGTGATCGTGCTCGACCTCGCGCGCGTCGGCACGGCGGCGGGACCCGATTTCGAGCTGCTGGCGCGGGTGCATGCCGCGGTCCCGGCGACTCCGGTGTTCGCTGGTGGTGGCATCCGGGGGTTCGACGACCTGGCGCGGCTGGCGGCCGCGGGCTGCGCCGGCGCGCTGATCGCGAGCGCGCTTCATGACGGCGCGTTGAGCGCCACCCGGTAGACCGCCGACTGCCCGAAGTTTTCCTCGACTTCCATTTCGATCGCGGTCATCCCCCGCACACCCTGCGTATCGAGCTCGCCGCGAAGCCGCGTGGCGAGCAACTCTGCCAGCATCTCCACCGTCGTGTTCGGCACCGGCAGCAGCGCGCAATCGCGCCGCGGGAACACGTACCGCAGTTTGCCGTCGACCTTCACGTGGACCATCTCGCCGTCTTCGATCACCGCTATCCTCTGGCTCGCGAGCGGCAACAGCACAAGGTGATCGATCTCGTCGCAGAGCTTGCGCATGATTTTCTTCAGCTCGACGAAGTCGAAGACGAACCAGCTCTCCTGGTTGAGCGCGCCCTCGATGGTCACCCGCGCGCGGTAGTTGTGCCCGTGCAGCCCCTCGCACCGGTGCCCGGCGAAGGTGATGAAGTGCGCCGACGCGAAGACGAGATAGTCCTTCTCGACCGAGACACGGAACTCACCTCGACCCGGCATGATCCCCTCCAGAACCCGAACCGCGCAGGCCGTCCTGCAGCAGCACGACGAAGATGGCCGCCGTCGTGAGATCTGCGGTCGTACCGGGATTTGCGACGTTCGCCTTCCGCGCCGACCTGTCGGCGTCTCGGAGGCTGCGATCCATCTCGTCTATCGCCTGCCGGCCAGCAGCCGATCGCACGCCGCCCGCCGCAAGCGCACGCTCAGCACACTCGGACACCGCGTTGGCCGTCGCAGCCCCGCCGCGCCGCACGATATGGGTGTCGGGCGCATGCGCGAGCAGCCTCAGGAACGTTTCAACCACTGCATCATCCCAGGCCAGCCCGTCGCGGCGTGCCTGCTCCAGGACGGGGACGCCGATCCCGAAGGTGGTCTCGAACGTCGTTGCGTACTCGCGTGCGACCCCATCGCGGTCAGCCGCCAGGCGCATCGCCTCGAGTAACGAGACAGTGGGGTCGGCGGCAACATCCTGCGACTCGGAATCGCCCAGCCCACCCGGCGATGCCAGCCGGATCGCGGCGTAGACATCGCGCGCGTCCCGGACATCCGTGTCATCAAGTACGCGCCGTACCGCATCGCGAAGCGTCCCCTGGAAATTACCCTCGACCGCGTGTGACGCGGCTTTCGCCAGGGGAGCGAGCAGAAGCACGATGCCCAGATTCGTGTTTGACCGCGTCCAGCGCGCCGTTGCTTCGATCGCGAGACGAATCGTGGCGCCAAGCGGGCGAATGCCGGCGCCCGCCAACGGCTCGCCGATCGCGAGGGCGCTGGCGAGGAAGTCTTCGTAGCGCAGGTCCACGAAATGACGGCCTGGTGACACATTGCCGGGCTTTGGTGCGCTCACTTCAAGAAGACATGCGAGCTGGGCGGCCGCTGTAATGTCGCCCACCGTCAGAACGCGCCCAGGTGCCGCCGCCACGTCTGCGCCCGTCATGTTGACAGACTCGCCGGACCTGCGGCTCCGGCCGCTGCCCGGCGACGGACTCGGTCGATCAGGTGATCGACGATTGCGCCCGCCACGTCGACGCCGGTCGCCTGCTGCAGCCCCTTCCATCCCGGAATGCCGTTCACCTCGAGGACGTACACCCGCCCGTCCCGGGACGGAAGCAGATCGACGCCGGCGTAATCGGCGCCGACCGCCGCGGTCGCGCGCAGGGCGAGGCCGGCCCACTCGGATGGAAGATCGAACGCGCGCACCGAACCGCCGCGCGACACGTTCGTTCGCCACTCGCCCGCCGGTGCAATGCGCTCGATCGCACCAATTACGCGTCCGCCCACTACAAATGCGCGAATGTCGCGCCCGCCATGGTCGATGGTGCGCTGGACGTAGAAGACGCTGCCGATCTGCTCCAGCGGCTCGACGACGCGCAGCGCCACGTCAGGGCTGGTCACGCGAACCATGCCGTGGCCGAGCGAGCCGAAGATTGGCTTGACGATCGCGTCGCCCATCTCGCGGACGGCGGCGATGGCATCGGCGCCGCGCTCGCAGGCGACGGTCTCTGGCACCGGCAGCCCGCCCTGTTCGAGCAGCGCCGTCGTATAGAACTTGTCGACGCACCGCTCAATCGCCCGCGGCGAGTTGATCAGCGGGACTCCCTGCTCCTCGATCCAGTGCAGCGCATCGACCCGGTAAATGATCTGTTCGAGCGTCCCCGATGGAATGATGCGCGCGAGCACCGCGTCCGCAGCAAGCAGCGACGTGCGCTCGCTGGTGAGGCCGCGCGCCGCGCCTCCCAGCCGGCCGATCAGTCCCTCGTACGGCAGGACGCACCCGAGATGTCCGCGGACATTGAGCGCGCGGCACAGTTCGTCCGTCTGCCAGCCGGTGCGCGCGCTCAGGATAGCAATGTGCATAGATCACGGTCCGGCTGAAGCCGGCCACTACGACCGATCGATTCCCTCAAACAGCGAAGCCCTGAGCACGTCGGCGTCGAGCCGGCCTGCATGGAACGTCCGCCCGCTCGCGGCGCTCGTCAGCCACACCTCGCCGGGACTGAACAGCATCGGGTCGATCTTATAGAAGTCGTTGTCGTAGCGTTTGAAGATGTCGTAGAACGGCGTCCCGTAGTCCGCGGACGCGGATGCCGGCAGCCGCTCGGCCAGCGCGGCCAGCTCCTCGTCGGCCGCGTCGACGACATAGCGGGCCTGGCCGCCATACAGAATGCAGTCGTTGGTACGTCCCACCGCGCGCAGATCGTTTTTCGCAACCGGGGCAAGCGGCGCGGTGCCGATGGCGCTGCGCACGCGCGTGACGTCGAAGCCGAGCGTGTCCATCTTGTGCAGGCCGGTCTCGATCACCCGCGCGACGATTTGCACGCCGCCAGCCAGGCTCGCGGTCGGCGCGACGACGAACGTGATGCCATGCACCGGTACGCCGGCCTTGGCCGCAACCCACGCGGCAACCGCGTCACCAGGCAGCGTCCGCCCTTCCAGCACCAGCACACCGCGCTCTACATCTTCCGTGTACGCCAGCTTCGCGAACAGCTCGCGCTCGACGCGCGCCTTGGCCCGCAGCGGGCCCGATCCCATCGCGAAAAAGCCCTCGGGATTGATCGCCCACCCGGCGTACTGCGACGCCATGCACGCCGCCGCCGGATGATCCGTCCAGACCTGCACCCCGGCCCACGACTGCCCGGCAATCATGATCGGCGCGAAGACGAGGTGGCCGAGACCGCCCATGCAGAGCTCGGCAAGCGCGCGTCCTGCGTCGAGCCCGCCGCGCGCGTCGACGCCGGCATCAAGCACTCGCGCGCCGTTCCCGATCGTGTGGACGGCGATGTGCAACTCGTCGGCGCGTGCCGCGAGCGCGTCGGCAAGCTGCCAGGCGCGTTCGTTCATGCCGAGCGCGCTCATAGAGCTGGCGCCAGCACCGCCTCGAGCAGGTAGGCGACCGCAGCGGCGGGAACCGCACGTGCCGCGCCGGCGCCGATCGAGTCGGCCAGGTTGTGCACCTCGAGACCGGCATTGAGCGCCGCGGCGGTCGCGACGAACGATCCCTGGCCGGCGACGACCGCAATGCGTGGGCACCGAGGGCCGAGCCGGCGCATCACCTGGCGAAGGCCGGCGACGATGTGTCGCACTTGCGCGCGCGCCACGTGATCGGCGATGTCGCCGATCCCGCGCTCGCCCAGCATCTCGACGTCGGCACAGACCATCCGCGCCAGGCGCGCGCCAGCGTCAGGCCGGCTGCGGCCGCGGCCATCGGGTGTCTCGCACGTGTAGTCGGCCGCCGCGATCGCCCCTCTCCACAGGTGGACGTCGGCGAGGTTCGCGAAATGCTCGGCGGCCACGCGGCAGCGCCGGCCGCGCAGTCGCACCGACCGTACCTCCGCGCACACCGGCGTTCGCAGCGCGCCGGTGTAAATCAGCTCACCGCTCCGCAGGCGCGCCGGATCGGTCTTCCCTCGTGCCGCCACCCGGCCTGCGACGATGGGAATGATGTCGGTCGTCGTGCTGCCGACGTCGATAAAGAGCGCCTCTGGAAAGAGCCCCGACACGACCGTCGCGCCGGCCATCCAGTTCGCCGCCGCGACACGCAACGGCCGTCGCCGCGCTTCCGCCGCCGGCCTGAACG
Organism: uncultured Acidobacteriota bacterium; assembly: GCA_963750995.1. Classification (GTDB taxonomy): domain Bacteria; phylum Acidobacteriota; class Vicinamibacteria; order Vicinamibacterales; family UBA2999; genus CAVVST01. The sequence goes on from CAVVST010000005.1 coordinate 102,144, forward strand.
CGCCATCAGTGCCATAGACCCACGGCTCGATGGCGGGAAACGCGGTCTTGAACGCGTCGAGCACCGACGCGACCCCTTCCCGCTTGGTCGCGAAACAATCCGCCAGCTCCGCGGTCATCGTCACCGCCATCGTCTCGGCCGTACCGAGCGATGCCGCGGCCTCGGAGAGGACCGAGGGGAGCCGCTGCGGTTCGCGCCACAGCGGCAGCGCACGCTCACACATCAACGGCTCCGCGCGACCGTCTTCGATCCGTGCCGCTTTGACGTTGGCGCCGCCGACATCCCAGCCGAGAATTGGACGCATTACGACCGCGCGACCCGGCCGGCAGCCGTGAACCGCGCATGGCGTCGTGCCACCGGCCGCCCCGGAAGGCGGCCGTGGCAGGCCTCGAGCGCGAGTGCCGCGACGTTCTCGTCGAGCACGGCGCGGACGCCGAGATAGGACATCGTCAGCCTCGGGTTCACCTCGATGACCACGGGATCTGAATCGGTCAGCACGAGATCGACTCCGACGTACCCGCGAAGTCCCGGTATGGCTGCGCACGTCCGCGCCGCCGCGACCGCGGCCGCTTCGGCCAGCGGGTGATCGAATGGGGTGAATCCGCCGCGATAGGAGAAACCCGCTGCCCCAGTCACGCGCTGGGCACTAATCGCGATGGGCACCGCACGATGTCCGTCGGCGATCAGCGAGACGCTGGCGCCGCGACCGTGCACGAACTGCTGCATGACCAGCGGGCCGGTGCCATTGGCGCGATGGGCCTCCTCCATCGCGACGCCAAGTTCACGCGCATCGTGCGCCAGCCGGACACCGCCGCAGCCGGCGCCCCTGGCCGGTTTCACGACGACGGGGTAACCGATCCGGGCGGCCGTAGCCCGCGCGCTCATGCCCGCCGAGATCACGGCGGTCTCGGGGTGGCTGATGCCTGCGCGGGCGAGCAGACCGGGAAGGCGGCTCTTGTCGGCCGCTCGGCGCACCGCCGACGCGCACGGTCCAAGGAGGGCTTTCCCCCGACGCTCGATGCGCGCGGCGAGCCGCTCGAGACAGCGATTCGTCTCGGGCGCCACCAGCCACACGGCGTCAGCGGCGTCGATGAGTGCATCGATCTGTCCGGACGCCGGAAGGCCTCCGGCTACGGGAACGACGGGAACGAGGTGAACGCGTCCCGGCACTGGACGGGCGAACCGCGCGTCGGTCGCCACCACGATCTCGTGGCCATTAATCGACGCCAGATCCTCGACGAGCGCGGTCCGCATCGCCAGGCCTTGACGCGCCAGCGAGCGCGGCACCGGGCGGCCCGCGAGCCCGCCACCGGTCACGAACTCGAACACGAAGATGGAAATGGGGTCGGGGGTCATTTTAAGAGGACAGTCGAAATGATTCAGTCGGATTCTCCCCTTAAAATGACCCCATTTCAATTAAGTAAGTCGTGCAGCTTGAAGAGATGCTTCCCCAGCTTGCCACCGTAGTTGCCCGCCGAGATCTGGACGACCCCCGGTTCGCACGCGGCGTCGAGCCCGGCACGCATCGCCTCTTCGATCGCGGCGCGGTCGAGCCCGTCGATGACGATCTCCAGCACCGAGTTGACTGACTCCGGCAACGCGCTGGCCACGCCGAGGCGTCCGCGGATGGTCGGGCAGTAGGCGTCGTTGGTCGATGCGGTCATGTTCTTGTAGCGCGTCGCGCCGACCTTGCTGCCGGCGCGGACGATGCCGCCGGGAAACGGCAGGATGACGCCGCGGACCCGGCGCATCGCGTCAACCGAGGCCTCCGCCGCCGTCAGCGCTGACTCCTGGTCCTTCGCCAGGATGAGCAGGTTGCCGCCGCCGATCGCCGGCTGTGTGCCGAACGTTTCCTCGACGAGAAACTCCCCTTCCATCACCGGCACGCGCCAGTAGCGCCTGCCGTCCAGGACCTTGCTCGACTGGAACTTGTCGCCAAAATGGCGAAGCATGCCGCCGACGACCGCGCGCTCGGGCGCGGCCGGCAGGCCGTCAAAGCACGCCGTCGTCGGACAGGTGAGCACCGTCTGACCCACGCGCTCGACCAGCCTGGTCGCGAGCCCCTCCGCGTTGAACGCGAAGACGAGGACGCTGGCGCCGGGGCGTCCGTCCGGAGTATCGCCGGCTGAAAGCATGGCTTCGATACCCGCTTCCACCTTGCAACCGATCACGGAGGTGGCGAAACCGGTCATCGACGTCGCCGCCGTGCGCGCCCACGTCTCGGACGCCGCGGTGATGATCACGCGCGACGCGCGCATGTCGAACGCCTCGGCAAACGTGTCGACGATTTCGACGCCGCGCCGCTCACGCCCCACGAGGAGCCCAGATCAGAATCTCGCCCTTGCCTGGAACGGACGTGTCGCCTGTGTAGCGCTCGTACGCGTCCTTCCGCGGGTCGCAGGGCAGCGTGAATCCCAGGCGGTTGAGATAGGTTGCGTATATGCGGACGAAGCCGGGAACATAGGTGGCTGCGTACAAGAAGGTCGGCATCATCGGCAGCCGGCGGAGCGAAATGATGGTGCCGCGCATCATCCATGCGCCCGTGCGCAGTTCCGCGCCGCTGCCGAGAACGATGGTGCCGCCCTTCATCTGCAGCCCGGCAAAGTCGCGCACGGGACCGCGGACGGCAATGATGCCACGCTTCATCCGCATGCCGACTTCGAGCCCGGCACCGCCGCCGACGAGAATCGTTCCGTCGCGCATGCCGGTGTGGCTGCCGCGGTAGGCTGCGCCAATCTGGCCGCCGACATTGCCGCCGATCCTGATCAGCCCGCCGGACATCTCAGCTCCCACCCAGTCGGATCCGTTGCCGGACACGTCGATCGCGCCGCCGCTCATGTACGCGCCGAGATGCATGCCGGCATTGCCGGTCACCGTGATCTGGCCGCGCGTCATCGCCCGCCCGATCCACTTCACACGCGAGGCATCACCCTGGATCGTGATCTGGTCGCTCGAGGCGCCGTCGACGTCGAAGAAGTCGTCCACTCGGCGCTGTCGTTTTCCGAGGTACACCGGCAGTGCGCGGATGGCGTCGTTCGACAAGTCCGCTATCACGTCCGGGGAGAGCACCTCCGCCTCGAGCGGCACCGAAGGCTGCTCCTTGAGCGTCAGCGTGATCATGCAGGCTTGGACGGGAGGCTCACCTGTTCGGGATGCCGGAGCCGCTCGAGCGCGACGGGATAGTTGTCGAACGATATCGTATACGCCTGCTGGAAGAGCGGGCGGATGTAGGCCTCGATCGCCGCGTCGTACGCGGGCGGACGATGAACTCCCGCCCTTCGCTGCCGCCGATCACATCCCCTTCCTCGACGACGATCTCTCCGCTCTTGAGCACGTACCGCGGATACGAGAACAGGAATCCGTCGTTGTCCGGCTGCTCCGGATAGATGGCCACGTCGGCATCGGCGCCGACGCCGAGGTGGCCCTTGTTCGACATGCCCAGGGCGCGCGCCGGGCCCGCCGACGTAATGATCGCGATTTCGGACAGCGAGTATTGCCGGTCGAGATCGCCGAGCACGATCCGCTGCTGCGCCGTTTCGGGGAGCCGCCGCACCTGCGCCTTCCGGAATTCCACGTCCATCAGCAGCTGCACGATCTCCGGGTAGCGCCAGAAGCAGCCGCCGTTGGGATGGTCGGTGGTGAGAAACACGCGCCACGGATCCGTCGATGAGCAGCATCAGCTCGAGCCCGACCGCCCACTGCACCGCATTCACGAGGCTGCGATCCTTGTAGACGTAGGGCACGATGCCGCAGCCGGTCTCGTTCTCGACGTCGAGGTTGCCCCATTTGCGGCCGGTGAGCTGATACAGCAGGTGCTGCCATGGGCCGTCGGCGGTGATCGTCACGGCGTCGCCGAACAGGACCGCGCCGGCGTCGCACGTCAGGTTCGGTGTTCCGGTTGAATGCGTCGGCGACCGCCGCCGCCTCCGAGCGCATCGTTGCTCCAGCCGTCGCCGCCGTAGGCGTGGAACTGCAGATGCGCCAGGTGCGCGCGCCGCCCTTCCAGCACCTTCATCGTTTCAACCGTCGTCGCCACGTTGCCAGGCACGCCAAGGTTGTTGCAGTGGAGGTGCAGCGGATGGGGAAGCTGCAGCTCGTCGACGATCTGCGCCAGGCCGGCGATGATCTTCGCCGGGCGTAAGGGTGTGATAACCCTCGAATGACTCGTGCAGTGCGCCGGCGTTCTTGCCCCACTTCCACGCGGCGACACCGCCCGGATTCACGGCCTTGACCCCGTAGACCTTCGCCGCCCAGATCAGCCAGGCGACGACGTGGCGGGCGCGTTCGATCTCTCCGGCCTCGAGCAGATCGAGCACCATCTCGTTGTTGGCCATCAGCAGCAGGCACGACTTGTCCACGATCGGCGTGTCGTGCAGCTCCTCGTGCGTGTGCTTGGCGGTGAGCACCGGCACCGCGGCCTCGTTGACCGTCGTCCACCCCATCCCGGCGTAGAGGTAGCCGGTGGCAAACGTCGTCGGCGTCATGCCGCCCAGCCCGGCGCGGCGATCCTTGCCGTGGAGGAACTTGCGGGCGGCACGCTGGTTTTCCGGCACCAGCCCGCGCGCGAAGTTCAGGGCGCCGCCGGCGACATGGGTGTGGACGTCGACGCCGCCGGGAAAGACGAGCATGCCGCTGGCGTCGATCGTGCGGCCGCCCGTCGGCCCGGGCGACAATGCGGCCGCCGGCGATGCAGATGTCCTTGACGACGCCGTTGACGCCGTTGGCCGGGTCGTAGACCTTCCCGCCGGTTATGCGCAGCACGGCGGTATTCCCAGCCCGGGAATCAGGCGATCGCCATCGTGACGTGAGCCGGAGGTTCCCACGCGGGTTTGGCGGCCACGGCGAGGCGGATGCGGCGAATGACGTCCTCGTCGGTCGGAAACGGCGACGCCAGCGCGGGCCGCAGCGGCAGCGGAACTTCGTCCATGCGATAGACCGTGCCGGGCGCGCTGATGCCGGTTGGCGCGGTGGTGATGTGCACGCGCGCGAGGCGGCTGGTGTGCGTCACCTTTGGATCCAGGACGATGGTCGGAATGCGCGACAGGTGATCGATCGCGGGCTGCGGCATCGTCGCGCCCGGGTCCGCGCCGAGGATCAGCGCCGCGTCGTTGTCGCCGCGGACCAGCAGGTCGATCGGTCGAAAACTCCCCGGGGTTGAACCGTGGAAAACCGCGCGACAGGCTGACGCCGAACGGGTACCCCGTCGTGTAGCGAAGGACGACGTCGGCGCCCGTCACGTTGCCGTGGCCGCGCATCGGCATGCAGACGAACTTCGTGAAGGCGTTCATCTCGGCGGCCAGCGTGAGGATCGCCCCCGAGTTCATGTGCTTGCCGCGGGTCATCGACACGCCCATGCCGAAGAAGATGACACCGAACTTCGCACGCTTCATCCGGTCGGCGAGGTCCTGCAGCTGCGCGACGGTCAGCCCGGTCTCCTCGACCAGCGCCGGGTCCACCGGATGTCCCTTGATGATCGCGCGCAGCGCGGTGGCCATCTCGAAGTCCTTGCCGGGTCGAATCTGCAGAAAGATGTCGGCCGCCTTGGCGCTCGGCGTCTCGCGAATATCGATCAGGACCATCGTCCGCCCCTTGCGGCCCTGCGGGACGAACCTGCCCTTCTGCGTCAGGGTGTACTTCGTGAAATGGCGGGGGTGGCACTCTGCCGGGTTGCCGCCCCAGTAGATCATGAAGTCCGCCCTGTTTTTGACTTCGCCTAAGGTGCACGTGATCTTGCCACCCAACTGGGCGGCTATCTCAGTGGGGCCGTGTCAAAGCGAGGTGTGGCTGTCGACCACACCCCCTATAAGTTCTGCCAGCGCCACCGATTCGCGCTGGGCCTCGCAGGTGATGTTGCTGAGACCGTAGACGAGAGGCAGGTCGGCCTGGTGGAGAAACGACGCCGCCGCCTCGATCGCCTGCGTCGACCGTGGCGGGCTCGCCGTCGATCAACGCGTCGGGATAAGATCCGTTCCGCCGTATGGTTGCGGAACCAGGCGTCGCCGAGGCTGCAGGCATTCTTCGCCTTGACGATTCTCTCGCCGTCCGCGTGCAGCTCGATGTCGTCGCATACGCACCCGCAGAAGGTGCAGGTCGCGCTGTTGACCACGTTCAGGCTCATTCGGTCCCCTGCTGCGATTCGTTCTTGCTCTTGCGCCCCACTTCGCCCCGACCGGGCGGAACGAGGAACGTTCAACCGAGCTCCCGGCCCGGGAAGCTGCCGCGCGTCCGGCGCGGCATGTACCGGCCCGGTTCGATCATTTCCCACGACGGGACGGCGGGCGCGAGCGGCTCACGCGATAGACGCGTGGGAGCAGGAGCCGGCGAGAACCGTTCTTCACGCATTGACTGGCTCAACCTCGACCTCCCACCCCTTCGACGTCGGCATGCCCGTTCCGTCGGTGTAATTGCCCATGACGCGGCAGGTCGGCGGACCATACGGGCAGAAGATCATGCCCTGCGGGACCTTGCCTTCCACGCACGTGAACCTCGCCTCCCCGTACTCCGACCGTACGAGAACCGACCCGCCGGATGCGATACCGGCGTCCTTCATGTCCTCGGGATGCATGGTCATCGTGCTGACAATCGCCTGATACTCGGCGCTGTCCTTGCCGACGTTGATTTGCTGACCCTGCTTGGTCGAGCGGCCCGAGTTCATGATGAAGCGTCTGCGCGGCATAGTGTGCGCCCGGTCCGATCATCATATCGGGAAACCACGACGAACACGGCGGCCACGAAATCTGGATTCGTGGCGCCGTGATCGTCGTGGTGATCTCGGCCGTTACTTCCAGGCCTTGTAGACGTTCCTGCCCACGAGCAGCGCCGGGTTCGCGCCCTGGCGCGGGCGGAACTTCTGCACGCCGCCGCGGCCGACGGCTGCGAGGTAGAGGTTCTGCTCCTGGTCCACGCTGATGCCGTGCACGCCGAACAGCGCGCCCGGCCATCCGCCCAGGCCGCCCCACGCGTAGATCAAGTGGCCTTCTCGATCGAGCTGCGCCAGCTGCTGGCTCACCTGGTCGAACACCCACACCTTGCGGTCGCCATCGAGGTATACGAAGTGCAGGTCGAGGCCCGTCGTCCCCGGCTGCATCGACCACATGCGGATGAACTTCCCGTCCTTGTCGAACACCTGGATCCGGCGGTTGCCACGGTCGTTGACGTACACCTCGCCCGTGGCCACGTCGACGCCGACGCCGTGGACGTTGTTGAAGTAGCTCGGCCGCGTCTCCGGCTTGGCATTCGGACCAGCCCCGGTTCCGCGCTCGCCCCAGGCGGTCACGTAGTTGTCGTTCCTGTCGAACTTCACCACCCGGGTATTGGCGTAGCCATCCGACACGTACCAGCTGCCGTCGGTGTTGAACGCCATGAACGTCGGACGATAGAAGTGCGTGGCGTCGGACCCATGCTTGTTGGGTGTGCCGATCGTCTTCAGGAGCTGCTTGCCGTCATTGCTGAACTTGAAAATCGCATGACGGTAGTCGTCGACAACGTAGACGCTCTTCTGCGCATCGTACGGGCTGATGTAGACCGAATGCGGGCGGCGCAGCATCTTGTCCCACTGCGTCCAGTTCTCGATGATGTCGCCGTTGCGGTTGATCACGAGAATGCAGTTCGCCCAGTTGAAGTCGACGCCTTGCTGTCCGGCGTCGGAGTCATCGCCCGCCTCCTCGGTGCCCGGTTTGAACAACGCTCCGGGCGGGCTGGCTCCCGTGGCGTTCCGCCACAGCCCCGCCACCGGGAAGGACAGATTGGGCGCCACGTGCGCGGCCTCTATGGGCTTGGCGCCCCGGCCCTGCGGCGGAATCACCGGGAGCGATCCGCGCTGGATGTAGTAGACGCGGTCCGGGCTCTCCGCGAACACGCCCTGGCCGGCGCCGAAGGTCCACTTCTCGTTGCCGGGCGTGGTGCTGAGGTCCTTGGGCCAGTTCGGCACCACCTCGTACGGTCCCGTCGCCTGGAGCGAACCGAGATCGTTGGGGATGGCGGAATAACTCGCCGTTCCGCCGCGGCCTTGCGCCTGGACAGGGATCAGTCGCCCGGCAGCCAGAAAGCCGACCGACATCACCGCCAGGAGCGCGATCAGTCTTGCAGATAGACGCATCGACGCCTCCTTTTACCTGTTACCGTCCGGGCGCCGCCTGGCGCTCGAGTTCCCGTTCTGCCCTGAACGCCGCCGCCACAGCCTGCGCTTCCGTCGCGGAGTTCATCATCTCTATGTAGTCCACATTGTCGGGGATCTTCACGAACTGCAGTTTGTCAGACGCCACCCACGGCTTGGTATACGCCTTGGGGTCGTCGAGCGTGACCGTCAACTCCAGCCTGTTCTGGCTGATGCGGTGCCACCGTTCTTCGACGCGCAGCTGATCGCTGTGGGGGTTGCCGGCGTTGTCGAGCCACGTCCGCTCATCGGTGCCGTTCGACGTCACGATGAAGTTCGTGTCGTCCTCCCAGCGCCCGATCGAGTAGCCGTACCACCGCGGATCGGGATCGGCGGGCAGCGGTCGGCCGTCGGTCCAGATCGTGCGATAGCGCCGCTCCCACATGAAGGCCGCCACGACGGAGGCTGACGTGTGCAAGAACTGCACGTGGCGCATCTCAAACAGCAACTGCCGCGGGTAGCCGCCGGGATCGCCCTGCGTGGACAGCGGATCGTTGATGTCGGGCGCGTCGACCATCCGGATGCCGTCGCCGGACTTGTGCGTCTTGCCTTTCGCCTCGCCCCACGGTGTCAGCGGCGCGGGCATGCCGCGCGAGCCGCGCGCGCCAATGCCGCCGCGGGCCGAATCCCACTGCCCGGAGAGATCGCGGCGCGGCGCAGGACCGTCGTTCGGGATCGTCTGGGGCAGCCGCGGAAGGCCGGTGTTACTCCACTGCTGCCATTTGACCTCTGAGAGGACGAGCGGAGGCGGCGGCGGGCCGCCGGGCGGGCCTTGGGCGCGCATTGCCACGTACGAGCTCAGTGCGGCCGACGCGATGATGAGGGCGATGATGATTCTGCGCATAAGGTTCTCGTCTATAACTTCGTTCCATCAGCCAGCGTGACGACCCTGGCGCGTCCGACGGGCGCGCCGCTCTTCACCGGCGTGACGGTGACTGTGATGACGTCGCCGACCTTGAAGGTCCTCCGGCTATAACCGCGGGCGGTGATGTCGGTCGGATTACCGAACTCGAGATTCCAGACGCGCGCGGTGCCTGTCGCGTCTTTTTCCTCCACCTTCAGGAAACAATGCGGATTGGCCCACAGCCATTCCGTCACCGTGCCCTTCACCGTGACTTCCTTACTATTGTCGAAGCTCGCCCCGCCGTGATGCCCCATCGTCGATGCAGGCACGATCAGCACGCCAAGGATCGCGAGCACAAGGCCGCGCAGTCTCGCCTTCATCGCAAACCTCCAGTCCGGCCGGAGTGTGCCATACCGCCTCCATCGGGTCAACGACGAGCCATCGCCGCCCGCGACGGATTTGTTGATATTTGACGGCTCATCGCCTATCGTTCGGAGCCTCTGTGACACGCACCTCTCTCTTGCGCGCGCCGGCGGCCTTCCTCGTCGTCGCAGGGCTGTTGGCCTGGTCGGGGCGGTTTGTCACCGAAGCCGCTCAAGGTGAACAGCCGGCGCCCACCTATCAGGTCGATCCCATGTGGCCGAAGCCGCTCCCGAACCGGTGGATCGTCGGCGCCATTGCCGGCGTGGCCGTGGATGCCCGCGATCACGTGTGGATCGTGCACCGGCCCGGCACGCTGCAGCCAAACGAGACGCGATCGATCTGGCGTGCGGCGCCGCCCGTCCTCGAGTTCGACGCGGAGGGGAACCTGGTCTCCTCGTGGGGTGGGCCCGGCACGGGATACGAATGGCCCGACCTCGAGCATGGCATCTACATCGATCACCAGGACAATGTCTGGCTCGGGGGCGGAGGCGAAAAAGATGCGCAACTGCTCAAGTTCACCCGACAAGGCACGTTCCTGTTGCAGATTGGCCGCAAGGGCCGGAACACGGGCAGCAACGATACGAGGAACCTCGGTGGGGCCGCGAACATGGTGGTGGACGCCGAGGCCAACGAGCTGTATGTGGCGGACGGCTACGTCAACCACCGCGTGATCGTCTTCGACGCGACGACGGGGGCTTACAAACGGCACTGGGGCGCCTACGGCCGGAGGCCGGACGACGACTATTTCGCACAGGCCGGGGAACGGTTGCCGAGTCCCTTCAGCGGAGCGGTGCAGAACGAGAACCGGCCCAGCCAGTACGACCCCGCGTCTCCATCGCCTCAGTTCCGAATCGTTCATGCGGTGCGGATCGCCCGCGACGGGCTCGTCTACGTGTGCGACCGCACCAACGATCGGATTCAGGTGTTTCGCAAGGACGGGACGTTCGTCGCGGAGAAGTTCATCGCCCGGGAAACGCTTGGCAGCGGTTCGGTGTGGGACATCGGCTTCTCGACCGATCCCGGGCAGACGTATCTGATCGTGCCGGACGGGACGAACCAGCAGGTGTACGTCCTCCGGCGTGACACGCTGGAAGTCGTGAGCGGATTCGGCCAGGGCGGACACTGGGCAGGACAGTTCTACGGCGCCCACAACCTCGCGATCGACTCAAAGGGAAACCTGTTCATCGGCGAAACCTACGAAGGCAAGCGCGTGCAGAAATTCTCGTACCGCGGCATGGGCCCGGCGCAGGCACCGCTGGTTCAGTAGCAACGGAAATCAATCCTCGACTGTGAGTGAAGGGAGCTGCTCATGCGCATCGTTCTCGTATTCGCGGCGGGCATTCTGGTGGGCACCGGGATTCAGTCGGCGGTCGCGCAGGGCGCGAGGCCGAACTTGCGACTGAATCACGTCGCCATCAGCGTCAAGGATCTGGGCGCGGCCGTCCAGTTCTACCAACAGAAGCTGGGGTTCAATGAAGTAGTCCGCAACCCAAATGGTATGTCGGCTTACATCCAGGTGAGCCGGGACACCTTCCTCGAACTGCAGGTGGCCAACGCGGAGCGCCCGGCCGGACAGCTGACGCACTTCGGTATGGAGACCACCGACATCAAGGCCACGGCCGCGCAGCTCCGGCAACGTGGGCTGATGGTAAGCGAACCCGGCGCGCCGAGCCCGTTTACGGGCGGCATCCTCGCGAACGTGACCGACCCGGTCTATGGACGTATCGAGTTGACGGAGCAGCCCGCGGGCGGAAAGCTGCGAGCAGCGACCGAAGCCTGGAAAAACTAGGAATCAACCACGACGACACGACGAACACGACGAACAGGAGTTCTCCAGAACCAGAATCTGTTCTCTCCTGTCGTTGTGGCCGTCGTGGCGTCGTGGCGTCGTGGTTAGTTGTTTAGTTTGTGCCGCTCATGACGGGCACGAATTTCTGGACTCGTTTCCCGTCTTCAACCTCGCCGGTGTAGATATTCCCCTTCGAGTCGACCTTGATCGCGTCGATCCAGTGGAGCTGGCCGGCGTAGCGGCCGTTGCCGCCGAACGATCCGAGCGTCCGCCCGTCCTGCCGGTCGAGGATCCACACGCGGTTGTTGGTCCCGTCGGCGACGAACACATACTTCTGCTCCGGATCGCGCGAGAGCGCCAGGTTGTACACCGTCCCGCAGGGCGGGCTCGTCATGTGCCAGATGCCGCCGCACCCTTCGCCGCGCGCCGGTGTGTTCGGCGCCACCTGGAAATCCTTCAGCCACTTCCCCTCTGTCGTGAACACCTGGACCCGGTTCATGCCGCGCTCGCAGACGTAGACGAACCCGTCCCTGGACTTGTGCACGCAGTGGAGCGCCGGGGCGAAGTCGGCTTGATCCGGCGGCGGACCACCGGTCCATTTGTACGGCGGCGTCGGTTCGTTGGTGATCTCGCTCAACGGCATCCCGTGGCCGCCCCAGCCGCGCTTGAACGCCATCGTGTCCATGTCGTAGACGAGCACGCGCTTGTTGAGGAAGCCGTCGGTGATGTAGATCTCGCGCGCGTCTTCATCGAGTTCGAACGCGCCGATGCCGGGAGGAAAGATCTCGGTCTGCTGGTTGTTCATCTTCACCTGGTTCGCCGGCACCTTCGGGCCACGATGGCCGAAGTCCCAGAGGAACTTGCCGTCGGATGAGAACTTGATGATGCTGTCGCCGGGCGTCGTGCCGGAGACGTAAATGTTGCGGTCTCGATCGACGCCCATTGTCTGCAGGCGCCCGGGCCATCCGGGATGGTGATCAGCGCCACCCCAGGCGTTGAGGACGTTGCCCTCCGGGTCGAACTCGAGGATCACCGGGCCGACGGCGCAGCATTCCTGCCGCGGTGGCATGCTGCCGGCGCCGACTTCGTCCGGCCGCGCATCGACGGGACGATTGATGATCCAGACATGGTCGTCGCGATCGACGGCGATATCGACGATCTGCTGCATGCTCCACTTATTCGGCAGCGGCTTCGGCCAGAAAGGGTCGACCCGGTAGATCGGCGCGCCCTGCGCGTCGAGCGCCTGCACGCCCCGGCCTTCTGCCGTCTGATTCCGCGGTTGCGGGGAACCGCCGCACGCGCTCAATGCTGCGGCGCAGAACACACCAAAGCCTGCGGCTCTGGCGATTGACATAGTCGTCACGATAGAGCCCTCAGCGAACGTTCCGGTGGTACGAGAGGTCCTGCTTGAGCGGCATGTCCCGGTCCTCGCAGAACGCAGCCTCTTCGATCTCGTCGTCGGCCCTCAGCGTCAGGGTGCGCGGTTTCATCCTCCAGGGCTCCGCCAGCACTTCCGGGTCTTCGACCGTCGCCTGCCAGGTGAGCGCGTTGCCCTCGCGGGTCAGCCGCTCGATCACGTGCGCGTTCTCGGTGTGAAACATTCCGCCGTCGCCCAGCCAGGTGTCATCAGTCAGGTTTCGGACGTCGATGACCAGCGTGTCTCCCTCCCAACGGCCGACAGAATCCCCATGAGGTGACGGGTCGACGGGGAGACGGTCGGTGAAACCGGCGAGGTTCGGCGGACGGGATGTTCGATGCGGACGGCCATCGGTCGGGATGACGCGCCAGAAGTTCCCGCTCAGATCGTCGTAGAGAATGACGACCTCTCGCTCGTTGTGGAAGATCCGCTGCGGGGGGCCAATCCGCGGCACTCCGGGAGGTCCGCAGGTGTACGCCGGATCGTACCGGACCTGCTTGTCCTTCAGATCCTTCACTCTGTCGAGAAATTCCGGCTTGTAGTTCGGAAACCCGGGAAGAAGTTCGTCGTCGTTGCCCGATGGCGGCAGATGATCGCGCGGGGCGTCAGGGTCCAGGATGATCGAGTCGCCCTCCTTCCGCAGGACGGTAAGCGGCGGCAGACGGCGGTACCAGTAGCCGTTCAGGTCCGGATGCCCGTTCGACAGGCGCGGCATCGCGCTGTTCTCTGCCGACGCGTCCGTCCGCGTGGTGTACGCGTACAACCCGGCGGCGGCGATGGCCGCGAGCAGGACCAAACCGAGGACGCGATTCCTCATGTTGAGACTCCTTCAAGCTGGTGACGCTGCGCTCGTCTTTTCGCCGCGGCACTCGTGGGTCTAGCTTCCTTCGCTCTTCAGCATCAGCTGCACTGCGTCTGCGCCTGCTCGAGACCGCCCTCGCCCGTCTGCCAGCCAATCTGGCCGTCCTTGTTCAGATCCAGCCCGGACGTGAGCTGTTGGGTCAGCGCGTCGAGGCGCGCGACGTCTGTAGACGCTTCCGCAGCCGTCGCCGCCGCCCGGATTCGCTGCGCCACGGCCACGATCTCGTCAGACCTCCGCCGGGTGTTGTTGCTCGATGCGAGCACGCGGGAGGCGAGCGTGAGTACGCTGACAGGCACGTTCGGCACCTTGGCCGCCGGTTGAATGTGCCCCACGACGCCGGCCGCCGCGCGCTTGACGCCGAAACCGAGGCCGGGACCGGTCCGCTCGACGCCGGGGTCGACGGCATGAATGACGTGACCGGCGTGCATCTTCATCGCGTCCAGGTTATCGGGCGTCTTCGCCGCCAGCGTCGCGTGCTGCGCGGCAATCCTCGCTTCGGCGAGCGCGGTGGCAAGGAGCCCCTGCTGGCGCGGCGCGTCGACGACGGCAATCTTCCAGGCGCCGTTCGCGACACCTTCACCCGTGAGATCTCCAGGCCGCGCGTCCTTGATCCAGCCGTAAAGCGGCTTGCCCCGGTATGCCCACTGCTTCGATCCGTCCTTGCGCGTGACGGCCGTCCAGGCGTCGTCCGGCGGCGCCCCGCTGGCTGCGACCGGCGGCCACTGGACCGCGCAGCCGTCGTTGCAGTTCGACTCCGTGGGCGTGTCCTTGAGGTACGTGTAGAGCGTCATGCCCCGGGCGTCGGTGAGTATCAGGGTGCCGTCGGGAAGCTTGCTGCTCTCGATCCCCGTCGGCATCGCATTCCCGCCTCCGGCCGCGCGTTGCTGCGCAGCTACGGCTGATGCGTTGAAAATTGACAGGCATCCGGCGACCGCGAACGCGAGCGCCGAACCGCGGACAACAGCCTGCACGGCTTGTATCTGCATGAACCGCGCATAACCTACCATGACCGTCAGCGGTCGAGCCAGCTCCCGGACGCACGTTCACAGACTCGAGTACATCCGTTCCGCGCGGCCAACGAGCGCCGCATAGCAGCTGGCAGCGTCGTGACCGTCCGCGAAGATTGTGCAGATGGGACGGCCGGCGGCAATCCGCTCCCTGGGGTGTGGGACGTCCCGCACCGTCGCGTCACCAAACCATGCGCGCGTATCGCCTGTCGTGACGTCCGTCCGCGCGAAGACGACGGCCTTCCCCACCGCTGGTGCGCCCGTCCGCGACGTCCGGACGTCGAAACCCGGCAGCTCCGCTCGCGTACAGGCGGCTGCGTGCGCGCCGAACACGGACAGCCCATAGGCGCGCTCCACGAGTTCCATGGAACCTGACCAGCGTGGGTTCACCTCGATCGGATACGCCTCACCGGCGGCAGCGATGAAGTCGACGCCATTCACGCCGACGAGCCCGAACGATGCGGTGACCGCGGTGGCAATGGCGCACGCCCGGTCCAGCAGGACGTCGTCCTGTTCGAACACGGCATCCCCGGCCGGCGCCAGGATGTTGCCGCAGTACCTGTACCCCTCGGCGCCAAAAGCCGGATCGCCAACTAGCTGCACCGAGAGGCCAATCGGCACGGCGGCTCCGTTCGCAGCCACGAAGACCACGGAACCAGGCACCCCGTCGATCTGCTCCTGGAGATAGTGGCTGCGAGGAACGGCGCCACCCGCCCACCGATGGATGCCTCGGCCTCCGCCCGACGCAAGAGGCTTCACCAGCCAATCGTTCGGACCGTTCGGATCGTTCGAAGCGTTCGGATCGTTGGCGTTCGTCCTGACTCGTGAGCATGGCAGGCCGTGTTCGCGGATGGTGGCCGCCAGCAACCCGGGATCGCGCACGCGGCGGAGAACATCGGCCGGGTTGCCCCACAGCGTTCGCCCCGCGGCGAGTGCCGTGACAGCCTCGGGCTCGTTCTCGAAGTTCGCGAGATACACCACGGCGTCGGCGACGAAGCCGGCGGCCGCGCGCGCGGCGGCCGCGGCGCTGAAAGAGATGCCGAAATTGCGCGGCAGCGACACCGCTCGAACAGACGGATGGACATCGAGATCGCCGAACGCGTCGAGCGAGGTCACGGCAAAGCCGGCGGCGGCCGCGGAATCGGCAGCCGCCCTGGTGGAGAGGCCGGCGATCAGCACCCCCGGCATCAGGACGGGATTCCGAGACGTGCGCGGGCGATGTCGGGCGAGATCACGTGCAGATGATCCAGTAGGGTGCCGCGGGCATCACGAATGCCGAGTGCCTCGACGACCGGCGCCGACCTGCCGCCGGCGAGGCCGTCGGCGAGCACCGCGGCTCCCTGTGCGGCGTGCTTGGCAATCGCGGCGAAGCCTTCGAGGGGGTGCACTCCGCCGCGCGTGAGCGGCGCCAGACGCCGGTCCAGCTCGTCGCGCAGGGCGGGGACGCGCGTCATCCGGCCTGACAGAAGCACGTCGAACGACGCCCTGCCGCTGTCTTCTTCCATCAGCGACACCCCGGCGGCTGACACCGCTTTCACGATGCCCTCGACGTATGCGCGAAAAGCTGTCGTCGCCGCGGCCGCCGGCGACGCCAGCAGCTCCGCCAGATCGCCGTCCGGATCGCCGGCGATGCTCGCCGCGCCTCCCTCGAACACCATGCGCTTCTGGACCTGGCCCGCCAGGAACGCCACTTCGGCGTCGAGCGCGCCGGCGGCGCGGGCTCCCAGCGGGCCCGCAGACCCCGCGATGCCATCGATGATCTGTCCGCGGCGTACTGCGATCACCGCGGTAAACGCGCCGCCCATCTCGAGGAGCACGAATGTCGCATCCCGCTCACGACATCGATGGCGCGCCACATACTCCTGGATGGCGAGCGCCACCGCGCAGACCTTGTCCGCTGTGCCCATGTCCACCCGATTGACCTTCCGGTGGGCCGGCACCGACGGCAGATGGATGACGCCCGGGGTCAACACCACCGGCAATGCCGACGCCGCCAGCGCGCGCACCAGCGACCGCAGACCGCCAATCCCGCCGGGTTCGCCGGGCGCCGCGAGAAAGGCCAGCGTCAGATCGGTCTCCGTCAGTTCACGGGCGGGCGTCACCGGCAGGCCATAGCCGGAGGGTCCGACGACCAGATCGAGCGGTCTATGCGCCTCCAGCACAGTCAGCAGCACCGAAGGACTCGCGAGCGCGTCGGCGGTGGGCAGCGACCGATCGACAAACACGCGGCCCTCGTCCAGTCCGCAGAGGTCGATGCTGATCGTGCCCGGATCGATGCCGATCACTCGGGGCATTTGAAACTCAAATCCCAACCTCCAACGCCCGATTCCCAATCCCGTTCATTGACTTGGCATTCCTGGGAGTTGGAAGTTGGGAGTTGGGAGTTGAGCTAAATCAGCTCTTGCGCCACGTCGGCAATCGTCTCCGCGTCGAAGACGGCGTCGTTGCGCGCGAACAGGCGCTCGACGCAGGCTCGATGAATCTTCATCTTCAGGTCGCCGACGCCAAGCGCGCCGAACACAGTGACGCCGTCGCGGTCGG
Source organism: uncultured Acidobacteriota bacterium (assembly GCA_963750995.1). GTDB lineage: Bacteria > Acidobacteriota > Vicinamibacteria > Vicinamibacterales > UBA2999 > CAVVST01. The sequence goes on from CAVVST010000005.1 coordinate 119,182, forward strand.
CGCCGTCGTCGCGCGCCTCGATCCCCTCGACGCCCGCGGGCGGCACCGCGTTGACGTCGGCAGCGGCGCGAAGACCCTGACGCCCCGACCATGCGCTTCGGGGCACGAGCTGCACCCCTGCGGGACCCGCATTCAGTAACAGCGCTGCGCCGTCGAGCACGGCGGCCGCCTGCGAGGCGTCCGGCATGGTCACGGCCCGCACGCGGCCGCCAAAACGCGTGACCAGTCCGTCGACGAGTGTAGGGTCAACCGCTCGCCGCGACGTCACCGTGACGTCTGCGCCCGCGCGTGCGAGGAGTCCCGCGGCCCGCGCGCCGACAGGCCCGGTGCCCGCCGTGATGACTGCGCGCTGTCCCGTCAACGAGCCGGCGGCCCGCTGCAGCTTGGCCACGGCCGCGGCCGCGGTGGTGTTCGATCCATTCGAATCGAGCATCACCGACACGCGCATCGGTCCAAAAAACGCCTTCTGCACCGCCTCGAGCAGACGTTCGCCGGCAGACATATCGGCACCGCCAATGAAGATGGCGGTGTTGCGCGAGGTCTTTCGGCGCTCGCGTGAAGATGCAGCCGTGCACGAGATCGCGGACGGCCTCGACCGTGACGCCGCCATAGCTCATGACCTCGTCGGCGCCGGCATCAAGCGCGACGATGCGGTCGAACACGCTGGGGTGTTGGGAGGTGTCGAGCTGGAGAAGGAGCTTGCGCACAGGAGGAACACGGAAAACCCAACGCCCAAGTCCCAACTCCCAAGGGGCGAGCTTCGGGCTTCGGGAGTTGGGCCGTTGGGAGTTGCCTGTCCTTAGACGCCGACGCCGTGCTTGCTTTCGGCGTTGCTGGCGAACGGATGCTTGGCCGTGCGCGCGCCGGCGATCACCTCGTCGACGCTCGGCTTGTTGGCGAGCGCGCGCTGGATCGCTTCCTTGGTCGCCTGGTAGTTGAAGTCGTAGATCTTCTGATCGTCCTTCGCTTCCCAGTGGATGAACACGCCCACCAGGACGCACAGGTCGTCGGCTTTCGCCTTCGGGATGACGCCGCTCTCCACCGAGTCGACGACGGCGCGGGCCACCGCCGCCTGGGCGGGCCCGAACATCTGCACCGCCTGCCCGGCGCCCTTGATCGTCACCTTGTTGAAGAGGAGCGTATCGGGCTTTGCCGGCAGGTTCGGCGCGACGACCGCCAGCAGCGTGGTGAAACCGTCCTTGTTGTTCGCGAGCGCGTTGGCGAAGGCCGTGCCGGCCGGCCCGCTCTTGGAACCGATGATCAGATCGATGTGTGCGATCTCGTTGCCATCGCCGACCAGCGATTCACCGAGGAAAAAATCCGCAGCCATGTGATAGACCCCCTTCTGCAAAAACGACCGTAACGTTGTGCGGGCGAGAGTGTATCACCCTGCCGACACGCCTTCCCCTGTTCAGCCGCCGATCAGTTCTCGAACAGCGGCAGCTCCTTGCCGTCCGGTGCAATGAGCTTGTTTATCTGCAGAATGTGACTGCCGCCTTTGTGAGGCCGGCCCGACACCACGATCTTGTCTCCCGCCTTCAATGTCGTTTTGGTCCAACCCGCGCGCTGAAGCTTGGTCGGCGCGGTCAGCCAGCCGGACCACTTCTCAGTCGCGCCATCCTTCTGAGTTTCCCAGTAGATCAGGATGTGCGGATTGGCGAAGGTCATTTCAGTGACGGTGCCATTGAACGTGACGTTCTGACCCTGGTCGAACGCGGCGCCGCCGTGGTGTGCCAGCAACGCTGTTGACAGGCAGCAGGCGACGGCCGCCGCAAGTCCGAGCCGCACAATATGTTTCATTCCCTGGCCTCCTCTAGAACGCAAACCTGAATCCGACCTGCGCGATGCGGGGCTGATACGCCACATTCGCGTTGAACGACGGCTGCCCGTATAGCGCGCCGCTGCTCTCCGTTGTCGTATACGACCCGAAGTTTTTGTGGTTGAACAGGTTGAATACCTCGATCATGCCATCAATCGTCATCCGGCCGACAATGCGCTGCCGCTTGGTCAGCCGCATGTCGACGCGATGGATCGCGTTGCCGACGAACGCGTTGCGCGGCGTGAGCCTGCCGTCCGCGCGGAGACGGCCCGTGCTGTTGGTGCCCATGTTCCGCAGATCGCCGCCCCAGCTGGTGGCGAAGCGTTCGCCCGATCCGAAGAAATACAGGCCGCTCAACTGGAAGCCCATGCCCATGTCCCAGATGCCATTGAACGTGGCGCGGTGCCGCTGGTCGCTGCTCGCCAATCCGTACAAGCCGCCAATGTCCTCCGCCACCGGGAAGCCAAGCTCGTGGAGAACGGTCGGAATCGGCGCGCCGCGCTGCAGTTCGACGGTGAACGGATTCGGCTCCTCGTCCTTGAAGTACGCGAGCGTGTAGGTCGCGTTCGCCTGCCACCGGTTGGCGAACCGCTTGGTGAGGGTGTTCTCCCATCCGTAGTAGTTCGACCGCTTGGCCATGATCTCGGCGCGCACGATGCCCCAGTCGGGGAACGGCGTCAGCGCGGTGTCCTGGAACCGCAGGTTTGCGCCCGTCGCCGGGTTGTACGCCAGGTTGATGTTCGGCGCAAACTCTTCCTTGCGGCCGCCCGTGAACACGTAGTTGGATTCGATCGACATCGCCGCGCCGAACTGGCGCTGCATGCCCACCGACGCCATGTGGCTGAACGACGTGTCGTGGTCGCCGAACGGGATCTCGTTGGCCACCGAGCGGCGCAGGCACCCCGGCCGGTTGCCGTTGATGTCGCACGCGCGTCGCCAGCACCTGCTCGTAGCTGGGCGCCGGCCCGTTGAACGGATTCGACCGCGAAGTCGGGGCGCCCGTCGTTGGGCACGGTCAGCGACACGTGCTCGATCTGCAGCTGCGACTGGTGCGCCGCATCCGCCTCGAGCTGCGTGAAGAACAACCCATAGCCGCCGCGGATCACCGTGCGGTCGTTCACGGCATACGCGAAGCCGGTTCGCGGCGCGAAGATTGTTCACGTCGTGCGGCCCGCTGGCCCGACATCCACGGCTCGAACACGATCTCTTCGCCATGCCCGCCGAGATCGGTGTCGTAGCGGACGCCCAGGTTGAGCGTCAGACGATTGCTGACCGCCCAGTCGTCCTGGAGCCAGCCCGGCCCAGATGTTGCGCTTGATGGCCCAGGCAAAGTCGCCGATGGCCATGCGTGTAGTTGACCACGAGCGGGGACAGCGCCTGCAGGTTCCAGGTGGACGCGTCGTCCCACACCGGAATCAGCTGCTCGATGTTCGCCGGAGGCGCGACGTTGAATCCGAGTCGCGCCGTTGCAGTTGTTGCACCACGCCGTGTCCATCGTGTAGCGGATGTACTCGACGCCGGTCTTGATGTCGTGGCGACCCTGCAGCTTCGAACGACGTCGTGAAGTCGTCGCGCAGGTTGTAGACCTTCTCGCCGGAGCTCTGCGGGTTGTTGGTGTTGCCGAACATGTAGCCCGAGAACGCCAGCACCATGCACCCCGCCGTCGATCTCCTCGCCGCCGAAGACATCGCGGTAAGAGCGTCGGCGCGCCCGGGGCCGCCGGTTCCCTGTCGTGCCCCAACCCGCGTTAGGCTCCAGCAGATACCGCAGATAGGCCGAGCCGAACTTCACCGAGTTCAGGCTCCGCGCGCTCAGCACCTGGTTGAAGTCGCCGAAGAACTGGTTGGCGATCCGCTGGTCCTGCCGCCCCGTCGACGGGTGGTTGCTCGCCCCGCCCGTCCCGATGTTCGGAATCTTCGACCTGGTAGCGGCTATAGCGAGGGCTCAGCGCGCATCTGCGGCGTGAACTGCCAGTCCACCTTCGGCCCCGCCTTGTGTTCGGTCTGCTCGCCGTGCAGGTCGAGGTTGAACGCCGGATACGGGCTGTGAACGTCACCGTGCTCGGCTCGCGTCTCGTACTTCCATGTTGCCGAAGAAGTGCATCCGGTCCCGGAGGATCGGCCCGCCGAACGTCCCGCTGTACTGTCTGGTTCGAATACGGAATCACGCGGTCCTGGATGAGGTCCTTCGCGTTGAGCGGTCGTCCCGGAAAAACCCCGAGAAGGTGCCCGACGGCGTGTTCGTGCCCGACTTCGTGATGGCGTTCACCATCATGCCCGCCGTGCGCCCCTTGGTCGCGTCGAACCGGTTCGTCGTCAGCTCGAACTCCGCAATCGCGTCCCGGCTGAACCGCGGCTGGTTCTGCTGGCAGCACAGCGTGAACGTCACCTGCTGGCCGTCCACGTTCATCTGGAAATAGCCCTGCCGGTCCTGCGGAATCTCCGTCGCCGAGTTCGTCCGGCTGCCGGGCGACAGCAGCGTCAGGTCCATCCAGTTGCGGCCGTTCAGCGGCAGGTCCTGCATCTGCCGCGGATCGATGTTGCTCGCGATGTTGGACGAGGTCGTGTCGATGAGCGGCGCTTCGCCCGTCACCGTCACCGTCTCCTGCACGCCCGACACGGCCAGGTCGAGGTTCAGCGTCGCCTGCCGGCCAACCAGCAGCTCGACGCCCGGGCGCAGCGACGGTCGTAAATCCCGGCAGCTCCGCGGAGATCCGGTACACGCCGGCGCGGACGGCATGCGGTACAGCCCCCGCTCGTCCGTCACGCTCACGAACGTGGTGCCGGCCGCCTCGTGCGTCGCCGTGACCGTGACGCCGGGCAGCACGCCGCCCGTGTTGTCCCGCACGGCTGCCGTTCAGCGTGGCTTCCTGCGCGTGCGCGGACAGCGGGACGCCACGACGGCGCCGGCGATCGCCACCCACACGAAACGCCCAAATGTCATCTTCAGATCCTCCTCTACCTAGAACCACGGAGCCCGAGACGCCGTTCAATAGTTCAAGCGGGCGCATCCGGCGCACGCCATCTCCATTTTTGAGCACGAATTTCTGAGCCCGTTTGCCGCTCTTGACTTCGCCCGTGTAGATGTTGCCCAAGGAATCGGTTGCAATCGCATCGATCCAGAAGAACTGCCCCGCCATGCGGCCGGGGCTGCCCACGCTTCCCGACGAGCGCGCCCGTGTGGCGATCGTGAATCCAGATCCGGTGGTTGGTGCCATCCGCGATCGAGCACGTACTGCTGTCCCGGGTCGTGCGAAAGCGTCAGATTATACGTCGAGCCGCACATCCCGAACTTCTCCGGGTTGCAGATGCGGACCGCGTGATGGCGTGTTGGGCGCGACCAGGAACTCGCCGGACGAACTTGCCCTGTTTGGTGAAGACCTGGATCCGGTTCATGCCGCGCTCGCAGACATAGACCAGGCCGTCGGTCGAGATGTGGACGCAGTGCAGCGCCGGGGCGAACTCCGCTGGTCGGGAGGCGGGCCGCCTTTCCAGTCGTACGGCGGCGTCGGCGTATTCGTGATCTCGCTGAGCGGCTGGCCGCGCCCGCCCCATCCCGCGCTTGAAGCTGCCGTCGTAGCCGTAGACCAGGACGCGTTTGTTTCGACCAGGTAAATCTCGCGGGCCGGCTCGTCGAGCGTGAAGATGAAGACGCCGTTGTTGAGCACGTCGGTCTGCTGGTTGTTCATCGGCAGGTTGGCGTTCGCCTCGCCGGCGGCCGGCAGCGGGGCGCGATGGCCGAAGTCCCACAGGAACTTCCCGTCGCGGGTGAACTTCTGGATGCTGTTGCCGCGCCCGCCGGCCGAAATCCAGACGTTGTGCTCCTTATCGACGACGACCGTGTGGATTGGCCCTTCCGCGGGGCCACCCGGGATGATGCCCGGGACCGCCCCAGGCGTTCAGCAGGTTGCCCTGCGTGTCGAACTCGAGAATTTCAGGCGCTGCGATGCAGCAGTCGCCGCGCGGCGGAGTCGTGCGAGGCCATGCCTCGTCCGGGCGTGAGGTCCGCCGAGCGGCTGATCACCCAGACGTGATCCTCGTAGTCGGTCGCCATCACCGGCACCGCTTCCATCATCCAGTTCTTGGGCAGCGGCATCTTCGGCCAGAACGGATCGACCTGGTAGATCGGCACCGGCGACGGCACTCCGCGCTGGCTGCTGACCCGTCGGCACCGCCACCAGGCGGCAGAGACCGACCGCTACGACGCACAGCTTCAACACGCCCGCTGAGATCCGCATGGACCCTCCAAGGCCGCCGCCAGGTAGCTACACAGCGAAGATTTCTTCACCGTCAGCGAAGCCGACCGTTGCTCACGTCGTGCGCGCGGAGGGCCAGCGATCGTGCTCGACTGGCAGGGCTCCGCGTACCCGAGGTGAGGAACGGGTATGGAACTACGCGAGTACGCCCCTAACAAGGTTTCCGTGACGTCGGTCAGAGCGGAAGTCGCGTCCCTGAGACCTGTACGTGAGCCGCTCGTGATCGATCCCCAGCAAATGCAGGATCGTCGCGTTCAGGTCGTGAATGTGCACCGGATCCTTGACGATGTTGTAGCCGAAGTCGTCGGTCTCGCCGTAGGTGATCCCGGCCTTTGACGCCGCCGCCCGCCATCCACACGCAGAAGTTGCCGCCGTGATGGTCGCGTCCGAAGTTGGTCTTGAGGGTGCCCTGCGCGAACGACGTCCGCCCGAACTCGGTGCCGAACACCACCAGCGTGTCATCGAGCAGGCCGCGCTGCTTCAGGTCCGTCACCAGACCCGCCGTAGGCTGATCGACCTCGCGGCAGCTGGCTGGGAGCCGGCCGGCGATGCCGCCGTGGTGATCCCAGCCCATCTGCACCACCATCGTGTAGCGCACGTCGCGCTCGGCGAGCCGCCGGGCGAGCAGACAATTGCGCGCGAAGGTGCCGGCTTGCTTCACGTCCGGTCCATACAGATCCAGCACGTGCTCGGGCTCGTTCGAGATATCCGCGATCTCGGGCACGGACTCCTGCATCCGATACGCCATCTCGTACTGGCTGATCTTCGACGGGATCTCCGGGTCGTTCGACGCCTTCTGCTGCGCGTTCGCGAGCTTGCCGATCGCGTCGAGCATTTCGCGACGATCGGTTCGCGTCGTGCCCATCGGGATTCTCGATGTACGGCACCGGCTCCTGCCCGGACCGGAACTGCACGCCCTGATAGTGCGACGGCATGAAGCCGGCCGCCCAGGTCGAGGCGTCGATCGGCACGCCGCCCGGGATTGCCCGAGCTCATCACGACGAACATCGGCAGGTCCTTGTTGTCCGATCCCAGCGCATAGCTCACCCACGCGCCGGTCGACGGCCGGCCGGCGATCTGGAAGCCGGTGTGCAGGAACTTCGATGCCGGGTCGTGATTGACGTGCTCCGTGTTCATCGTCTTGATGAGGCAGATGTCATCGACGATGCGCGCGACGTGCTGCATCGCATCGCTGACCATCGTTCCGCTCTTGCCGTATGGCTTGAACTTCGCGACCGGGCCGACGATCGGGATACGACGTCTGTCCCTTGACCATCGTCGAGAGCCGTCGGTTGCCCAGCACCGAGCTCGGCAGCTCCTCGCCGTGCATCTTCTCCAGCATCGGCTTGTAGTCGAACGTGTCGTTCTGCGAGAACGCGCCGAGCATGTGCAGGTAGATCACGCGCTTGGCCTTCGGCGGGAAGTGCGGGAAGCCCGGCAGGCCGGCATGCGCGTCGACCGGAATCGGCGACTGCTGCGCCCAGGCCGGCGTGCCGAGCAACTCGGCCAGCGAGAGCCAGCCGAGCCCCACGCCGGTCTTCAGCAGGAACGCGCGCCGGGCCTGTTCGAATTCGTTCGATATGCTCATGCCCTCGCCCTCAGCGCAGCGAATACGCGTCCGGCGTATTCATCACGACGGTGGTCAGATTGGTCAGCGCTGCCAGCTGACCGGGTCGAGGTCGCGTCCACCGGGGTCACGCCGAGCTCGAGCAGCTGCGCCGCGGCGTCGCGGTCGCCGTCCAAAGCGCTGGAGCTGCGCCGTCGTAGTAGTCGCGCAGAACCGGCCATTTCGTCGGCGCGCGGATGCCGCCGCGTGGCCAGCCGGAACACCATGGTCAGCCGCGCATCCGCGGCCGACTCGGTCTTCAGCACGTGCGCCGCCAGCGCACGATAGGCCTCGAGATACTGCGGGTCGTCCAGCAGCACCAGCGCCTGAAGCGGCGTGTTCGACGTGTGACGCCGCGCCGTGGTGGACCAGCGATCCGGCATGTCGAACGTCGCCATCGCCGGATGCAGGGCATTCCGCTTGACGAACGTGTACATAGTGCGTCGGTGGTGTGAGTCGGCCGGCACCGCGTCGGGCTTCGGGTAGTCGTAGACGTTGAACCCGTCCCACATGTTGTCGCGGCTGATACGGATAGACGCTCGCCCCGCCAATCTTTCGCTCAGGAGCAGGCCGCTCGCGGCCAGCGCCTGGTCGCGCACCATCTCCGCCGGCATGCGAAGCCGCGGGAACCGCGCCAGCAGCAGGTTGCGCGGATCCTTCTTCAGCGAATCCTCGCTGACGTCGGACTGCTGACGGTACGTCGCCGACATCACGATCGTCTGATGCAGCCGCTTGATGTCCCAGCCTGACTCCCGGAAGCTCACAGCCAGATAGTCGAGCAGATCGGGGTTGGTCGGGATGGAACCCTGCGAGCCGAAGTCCTCCGCCGTCTCCACCAGGCCGCGGCCGAAGTGCATCTGCCAGGTGCGGTTGACGAAGACGCGAGCCGTCAGCGGGTTCTTCGGATCGAACAGCCATGCGCGAGACCGATGCGGTTCTCCGGCCAGCGCGGGATTCCACGGGCAGGACCTCGTCCAGGCCGCGCGGCGGCACCTCTTCGCCGTGGTCCTCGTAGTTCCCGCGCACCAGCACGTAGGTGGGCCGCGGCTTCGGCGTATCGCCCATCACCATGATCTGCGGCACGAGCGAGACGATCTCGTTCTCGGCGTCGCGCGCCTCGGTGAGTGCGGTGAGCGCCTCGATCGACCTTCGGGTCGCTGGCCACGAGCAGATCGACGAGCTCTTGCCGCGGCGACCGCGAGCGACGCGGCGGCTTGACGTCTGGCTCGTGCAGGAAGCGCACTTCAGCGGCGTCAGCGCCTTCGGTAAGACGCGCATCTCGTCGATGGCGCCGTCCTTCATCGTCTTGATGCGCGCAGCCGCTTGCCGAACTGGACGCCAGAGACGTCGTCGCCCGCGTTCGCCATCGCCGTTGGGAATGATCGTGCGGGTCAGGTTGTCGCGGGCGACCTCGACGTCCAGCGGCGGCGCCGTTGACGTACAGCTTGGTGCCCTGCGCGCGGCTGGACCCGTCATAGGTCACGCGTGACATGGGTCCACTGATTCGACCGGAATCGGCTGCGCCGTGTGAATGGCTGATCCCGTTGCCGGCGCGCGAGTGCATCATGTCGAACCGCAGGCGGTTCTTCATCGAGCTGGAGGATGTAGCCGGCGTTGCCCGCGTTCTCCGTTTCGCGGTGACTGAGGACCATCGACTCGTCGTACACCTCCCCGGCCATCACCCAGAGATCGATGCTGAACGGCTGCGTCCGCTCGTAGTAGCCGACGCCTTGCCGAGCACGCCCCTCTTGTTGTCGTCGAAGTAGCAGCGCCTTCCCTTCGACCCCGTCGCGCAGATCGGCGTCAGCAGCACCGCGGGGGGCGCACCGCCGTCGTGCTCGGCGAGACCACGAGTCGTCGCGGACGCAGTCCTCCAGGCAATCGCGCGGGCGCGCCATCTGCCGGTGCCGCCTCGTCCTGGCCGCCCGGTATCTTTCGCAGTTCGTCCGACCGGGGACCGGTTGCTAGCGCACGGCTCGCGAGCGACTCGGGCGCGAGCGGCGGCGGTGAAGGCGCGCCTGCGGAAGCGGCGTCCGGAAGCACCTCTTCGGTGATCGGCGCGGTCGTCGTCGAACGGGTAGTGACCCTGCCAGATCGCGTCGTCGAGGGAATGCTCGAATCGCCTGCTGCAGCTCGCCGGATTCGCAAGCAGCGCGTCGGCCTGCGTGCGCTGCCACGCGCCGCCGCGGCCCGCGCGGCCTCGTAGGCAGCCTCCTGCCGTCGCGATGGCCGCTCGCTGCGCCGGCGATCTTCTTCTCCGTGGCCGCGTCCGTCCAGGGCAGCGTCGGTCCGGGCGTGATCCCCGACCGACCCGGCGCGTAGAACCCAGGCTCGTCCGTGCTGTTGAAGAACCCGGTCAGCGAGTAGAAGTCCTTGGTCGGAATCGGGTCGTACTTGTGGTCGTGGCAGCGCGCGCAGCCGACCGTCATCGCGAGGAACCCGGTGCCGACGGTCTCGGCGCGATCGACGGCGTACTCGACGCGGTACTCCTCGTCGATCGCGCCGTTCTCGTTGGTCCGCTTGCCCACGCGCAGGAACGCGGTGGCCAGCAGCTGTTCCTTCGTGTGGCTCGGCAGCAGATCGCCGGCCAGCTGCCAGGTGGCGAACTGGTCGAACGGCATGTTCTTGTTGAGCGCGGCAATCACCCAGTCGCGATACGGCCAGAGAAGGCGATCGTGCAGGTCATCCAGGAATCCGTCGCTCTCCGCGTACCGCGCGATGTCGAGCCACTGGCTCGCCATGTGCTCGCCGTAGGCGGGCGAGGCCAGCAGGCGATCGACCAGCTTCTCGTAGGCCTGCGGGCTCGTGTCCTTCAGGAACGCGTCCACCTCCGCCATCGTCGGCGGCAGCCCGGTCAGCGTCAGCGTGACGCGGTTGATGAGCGTCTCCTTGTCGGCCTCGGGCGAGAGCGTCAAGCCCTCGCGGTCGAGCCGCGCCTGCACGAAACCGATCGATGTCGTTGACGATCCGAGCGGGACGCGCATGGCACTGGCGGCGCCGCCGCCTTCTGCGGCGCGATGAACGCCCAGTGCGGCTTGTACTCGGCGCCCTGCTCGATCCACGCGCGCAGCATCTCGATCTGCTCGCGGCGACAGCACCTTGTTCGTGACCTGCGGTGGCATCCGCACGGCCGTGTTCGCGTGCGTCACGCGGAAGATCAGCTGACTGTCGGCGGGCTTGCCCGGCACGATCGCGAACGTGCCCGGGCGTCGCAGCGCCGCCTGCGCGCCCTCCGGCAGTGTCGAGCCGCAAGACCGGCCTGGCGCGCCTTCTCGTCGGGGCCATGACACCGGAAGCAATAGTCGGACAGGATGGGCCGAACGTCCCAGTTGTAGTCGACCGGGCGCGCGACGGCGCCGGCGGCCAGCACCGCAGCCGCGGGTGCTTGCGCTCGAGGCGTAGCAGCCCCCCAGTAGACCACGCATGCCAGAAGGAAGCTTCCCCGATACGTCCGCTGCATTCGCACCTCGGCGTGGCTATTCCACACGGCCGGGACGCCCAAGGACGGCTCGTGGAAATCGCGGTAACTTTCGGCGGAAATAGTCGTTGCGGTGCTGATATACCCTACGGTGTCTCGACCCTGTCAAGAGAGAGAGGCAGAGCCATTATTGAAGAAACCCGGCAGATGCTGATACAGCTAGCGCCAATGCGCGGCACGATCCACGTGGGGCGGCCGTGGCGTCGCCGCTCTCGGGGATCGCGAACTCACGCCCAGCAGCCCGCTGGCAGGCCGCGGCGCCCGCCGCAGGCGCCCAGGCCGAAACAACATGGCCACGGCACGGGAAGCTGATCATCTGGGGACCGCGTCGTTTCAGCCGCGCGGTCATCCGATGAACTGCCTGACGATGAACGTACGACGCGGCGAGCCGGTTGGATTCCGCATGACCGCGATCGACGGGGGCACCGGCGAGGTCGAACATACCGCCGAGCTGCCGCGACGTCATCTACGCCGGCAAGAATCGACATGGCCCTGCGACCTGGCCGGCGGGCCGAATGTCCTCCGCCAAGCGGCTACGGCGCCGCTGGTCGAGTTGTGGACTGACAGGTGGGACGTCCCGCCCAGCGCCGACGAGCATGCTGCTCTAACCGTGAGCGCGAAGGATGCGACGGCTGAACGCCGGGCGATCGCCGAGCCGATCACTGCCCGACGGCACCCCGATAGTAGAGTATTCGCAGGTATATAGTGAGAAGTATGCGAGCGGGCGTGGTCGTCATCGTCGTACTGTCAGGCCTCGCGCCGGCCGTGTCGTCTGCCCAGGACGGTCTTCGCAGCGCATCCCTCCCGGATCGGCCGCTCACCTCGTCGTCCCATCCGGTGCCCGAAGACGTCTATCTCGCCGGCCCCTACACATATCGTCCCGATCGGCGCCGGCCCTCGCTGCCGGTGTTCGGCTACTTCGGACCGCAGCTGCTCTCCCCCTACCCCTACATCCAGCCGATCATCGTGGTGGTTCCGCGCGACGCCGTTGATCCGGCGCGCGCCGTGCCGCCTGCGCTGCCGGCGCCTGTCGCACCGCCGGCGCCGTATGTCGCCGGCATGGCCGGGCGTCCCAAGACCTTCTACGTCATTCCGGGCTGCTACGCGGGCGATCGGCAGCCCGAGCCCGAGTCGCTGGCCGCCGGCTGCAGCCTGACCAGCCTTCGCGTCGTTCCGCCGTCGTGACGTCCGCCGCGCTGAAGCACGCCACACTCACCCTCGATGACGGCTCGACGCTCGCGTACACGCTGCGCGCGGCGCCGACCTCTGGCGCGGCGAAGCTGGTACTGATTCATTCCCTGGCGCTCGACCGCAGCATCTGGGACGGGGTGGCTGGCGCGACTCGAGGCGGAGGCCGACATGCTGACCTACGACTGCCGCGGCCACGGCCTCTCCGATCGCCGCGCGACGACCTACACGGCCGAACTGTTCGCCAGCGATCTCGCCGCAGCTGCTCGACCACGTTGGATGGCCGCACGGCGACAGTCGCCGGCTGCTCGATGGGCGGCTGCGTGGCGCTGGCGTTCGCCGGGCTGTTTCCGCAGCGGACGAGCGCGCTCGGACTGATCGACACCACCGCGTGGTACGGCGCCGAAGGCCGCGGCGAATTTCAAGGAGCGGGCCGACGCCGCACGCGCCAAGGGAATGGCGGCGCTGTTCGATTTTCAGTCGACGCGCTGGTTCTCCGACGAGTTTCGCGCGCAGCATCCCGAGGTCCTGAAACGCACGCTCGACGTGTTCGTGGCGATCGACATCGAGTGCTACGCCGCGACCTGCCAGTTGCTCGGCAGCGGTCGATACGCGTGCGCACCTCGGCGAACTTCCGCATGCCCGTCGCGATCGTCGTCGGCGAAGAGGACTACGCGACGCCGGTCGACATGGCGCGCGAGCTGCACGCGGCCATTCCACAATCGACGCTGACCATCCTCCCGAAGGCGCGTCACCTGACGCCAATCGAGCATCCCTGAGCAGATTGCCTCGCAACTTCGCGCGCTGATCGTCCGCGCCGCCGCCCGCCACGCGTGAGTGAGGCCTGCGTCAGCCCCCGCGCTGATCGCGCGGCTCGAGCGGGTGCCCTTCTCGCGCTGGCACCTGCGCGCCCGCGTCATCATGGGCAGCGCGACGTTTTTCGACGCCTTCGACGCGCTGTCGCTGGCGTTCGTGCTGCCGGTCCTCGTCCGCCTGTGGGGCATCACGCCGGTCCAGATCGGCTGGCTGATCTCGGTGGGCTATCTCGGACAGTTCCTCGGCGCGCTGCTGTTCGGCTGGCCTTGCCGAGCGGTACGGACGGGTCCGCAGCGCCGCCGGCGCCACCGCGCTCATGTCGGTCATGAGCCTGGCGTGCGCGCTCGCCGGCAACTTCCCGGCGCTGCTCGTGCTGCGGCTGGTGCAGGGCATCGGCGTCGGCGGCGAGATGCCGGTCGCGGCGGTGTACATCAACGAGCTCTCGAAGGCGAAGGGACGCGGCCGCTTCTTCCTGCTCTACGAGATGATCTTCCCGATCGGCCTGATGATGACCGGCCAGATCGGCGCGCTCGTCGTGCCGACGCTCGGCTGGCAGGTGATGTTCCTGATCGGCGGCGATCCCTGGCCTCGTCATCGCCGGGCTGCTGCTGCGGCTGCGCGAGTCGCCGCGCTGGCTGATCGGCAAGGGACGGCTCGCGGAAGCAGAAGCGATCATCCGGGAAATCGAGGCGTCGGCAGCCAGAGGCGCGGAACCACGACAGGACACGACGGCCACGACGGCCACGACGACCACGTCAGGTGGGATTCCTGAGCATCGAGGAACCCTGATGATCTTCGTGACCGTCGTGGCTCAACTCCGTGCCTCCAACACTCGCTGGACCGAGCTGCTCTCGCCGATCTATCGCGGTCGCACGCCGTCGTCTGGGTCGCTCTGGGCGAGCGCCTACTTCATCACCAACGGGCTGAACAACTGGATGCCCACGCTGTACAACCGCGTCTACGGTCTCAGCCTCGACCAGTCGCTGCGCGCGGGCACGCTGACCAATGTCGCGCAGGTGGTGATCCTGCTCGGCTGCGCGTTCGCGATCGACCGCACTGGGCCGCCGCAGGTGGATGACGGTCTGCTTCATCGCGGGCGCGGTGCTGCTGGCGGCGCTGGGCTCGTTCGCGTCGGGATCGGTCACGGCCGTGATCGTGCTGGTGACCCTCAGCTACGGCATCGTCGGCTCGGTCAACGCGGTGCTCTATCTCTACACGCCGGAGATCTATCCCACCCGGATGCGAGCCATCGGCACAGGCTCGGCGACCTGCTGGCTGCGGCTGGCGTCGGCCGCGGGGCCGCTGCTCGTGGGATACCTGGTCGGCACACAGCGGCACCGCCGCCGTATTCCTGATGTTTGCCGCCGCCGGGGTGATCGGCGCCGTGGCTGCCACGGCGATGCTGGAAACGCGAAACCGGCGCCTCGAAGAAATCGCGCCCGTAAACCACGAGACGAACACGACGAACACGACCGGAAAAGGCGTGAAAAACCGTCGTGGCCGTCGTGCCGTCGTGGTTCAGCCCACGTGACCTTACCGCTCAAACGGGTTACACTGCGCGGAACATTTTTGGGGGACCTCCGATGGCGAAAGGCTCTGTCGACCGCCGCGACTTTCTGAAGGGCGCCGCGGTAACGAGCGCCGCCGCGCTCGTACCCGGCGCGCTACGGGGCTGCGGCCGCTGAGCCGCAGGCAGCGCCGCCGGCGCAGATCCCCGGCGACCGCGGCCATTGCGGCGCGGGAGACCGACCCGGCCGTCGACCCCGAAGCGCTCACCACCGATCGGCCGGGCGGCGACTTCATGGTCGACGTGCTGAAGTCGCTGGACTTCGACTACATCGCCTCGAACCCGGGCTCGAGCTTCCGCGGCATCCACGAATCGATCATCAACTACGGCAACAACTCGAAGCCGGAGTTCATCACCTGCCTGCACGAAGAGTCGTCGGTGGCGATGGCCCACGCCTACTTCAAGGTCGAGGGCAAGCCGATGGCGGTGCTGTGCCATGGCACGGTCGGCCTGCAGCACGCCGCGATGGCGATTTACAACGCCTACTGCGACCGCGTGCCGGTATACATCCTCGCCGGCAACTCACTGGATGCGACGATGCGGCGGCCGGGCGTCGAGTGGGCGCACAGCGTCCAGGACGCCGCGGCGATGGTGCGTGACTTCATCAAGTGGGACGACACGCCGGTGTCGCTGCCGCACTTCGCCGAATCGGCGGTGCGCGCCTACAAGATCGCGATGACGCCGCCGATGATGCCGGTCGTCGTGGTGATCGACGGCGGGCTGCAGGAGGATCCGATTCCGCGCCGAGATCGCCGGCCGCCTGCGGGTGCCGAAGCTGACGACGGCGACGCCGCCGCAGGGCGATTCAGGCGCCGTGGCCGAAGCGGCGCGGCTGCTGGTGAACGCGCAGAACCCGGTGATCGTCGCGGATCGCGCGGCGCGCACGCCGGCCGGCATGCGCAGCTGATTGAGCTGGCTGAAGCGATCCAGGCGCCGGTCGTCGATCAGCGCGGACGGATGAACTTCCCGTCGAAGCATCCGCTCAACCAGTCCGCAGAGCGGCGGACCAGCTCATCGCCGAACGCCGACGTCATTCTCGGCCTCGAGCTGACCGACTTCTGGGGCACGGTCTCCGCGTTCCGCGACGCGCTGCACCGGATCTCGCGCTCGCGCATCAAGCCGGGCACGCGCCTGATCAGCATCACCGCGGTCGACCTCTTCAGCAAGAGCAACTTCCAGGACTTCCAGCGCTACCCGGAAGTGGACGTGGCGATGGCCGCCGACGCCGAGGCCACGCTGCCGGCGCTGACCGAGGCGTGCCGCAAGCTCGTGACCGACGACCGGCGCCGCGCGTTCGCAGGAGCGGCGCGAAGCGGCTCGAGCAGGCGCACGCGCGCGAGCGGGAAGCGGCGCGCGCCGAAGCGGCGCATCGCGTGGGACGCCACGCCGATCAGCACCGCACGTATGGCCGCCGAGATCTGGGCGCAGATCCAGAACGACGACTGGTCGCTCGTGTCCGAGAGCGGCAACAGCCAGCGGCTGGGCGGTCCGCCTGTGGGACTTCGACAAGCACTATCAGCACCTCGGCGACTCGGGCGGCGCCGGCGTTGGCTACGGCGCGCCGGCGGCTGTGGGCGGCGCGCTGGCCAACAAGAAGTACGGGCGGCTGTCGGTGAACATCCAGGGCGACGGCGACTTGCTCTACGCGCCGGGCGTGCTGTGGACCGCCGCGCATCACCAGCATTCCGCTCCTCACCGTGATGCACAACAACCGCGGCTATCACCAGGAGGTCATGCACATCCAGCGCATGGCCAACCGCCACCAGCGCGGCATCACGCGCTGGAACATCGGCACGACGATCGACAATCCGAACGTCGACTTCGCCAAGATGGCGCAAGGGCATGGGCGTGTACGCCGAGGGGCCGATCGCGAACCCGCGCGATCTGGGTCCGGCGCTGCAGCGCGCGCTCGCCGTCGTCAGGAAGGGCGAGCCGGCGCTCGTCGACGTCGTGACGCAGCCGCGGTGAGCATCATGAGGATCCTGCTGCTCTTCCTGCCACGGTCGTTTTCGCAACCGCGATCGCCTTCGCGCAAACGCCGGCGCCGCGCCACACCGCGCGGCGCCCGCCGGTAACGCGGAAACCGGCAAGAAGCTGTACGTCAGCTACGGCTGCTGGCAATGCCACGGCTACGAGGGCCAGGGCGGCGCCGCCGGCCCGCGGCTGGCGCCGCGCCCGCTGCCGTTCGCCGGGTTCTCGCGGTACGTGCGGCGGCCGACCAACCAGATGCCGCCGTACACCGCGAAGGTCGTCCCGGATTCGGACCTCGAGCACATCCACGCCTACTTGATGTCGAAACCCGCAGCGCCGGCAGTTTCGAGCATTCCGTTGCTCAAGTAGTCGGATTGACACCCCGCTAGTCAGGCGGCCGTCGTGGCGGACTCTTCAGGTCCGCCATTTCTTGCTGGCACCCTTCCTGCTCGTCGTCTGGCTCAATGATGAGCCGCACGATCGTTGTGGGCCTGATGTGTATCGGGATCCTCCTCGTTCGGCCGACCGCTGAGGCGGACGACCAACTCGTGACATGGACGAACGTGGTGAACGGCACTACGACCGATACCGTCCTGCAGAAGACCGGCGGGTGGGACGGCGTCGACGATGCGGGCGCGACGTCGGCGCAGGAACTCACGGCGGGCGACGGATACATCGAATTCACGGTCGGGGAAGCGACAACGTTCTGGCTCGCGGGATTGAGCCACGGAAACGCAGGCACCGGCTACGCTGACATCGACTTCGCTTTCCGCTTCAACGGCGCGGGCTCGGCCGACGTGCTCGAGAACGGCGTATACGCCGGCGGCGACACAGCGTATGCCGCCGGGGATGTGTTCCGGATCGCGGTGGTCGGTGGTCGCGTCCAGTACAGCAGAAACGGCCTGCTGCTCCGTGAAAGCGCGAGCCTGCCGCAGTATCCGCTGTTACTCGATACGTCGCTCGGAAGCATGGGCGCGACCGTACGCGATGCCGTGCTCGGAGTGAGCCCCCCGCCACCTCCAGGCGGCGCATTCATCGAGACCGCCGGATCGCCGGCGCTGCGGCCCCAATTGACGAGGGAGCAGATACAGGCCTTGCTCCCGCCCGCTGGCGCGCGCGGCGTCTTTACATTTCCGGCACCCTACAACACGACCGGCATCCGGCTCACCAATGACAGCGACTGCGCCGATGGCCAGGACTGCCTCTGGTACGCCGGCTATTCCTACTGGCGCAACATCAACAATCACGCCGGCAGCGCCGACTTGTACATCTTCCTCGGCAGCGACCGCAATCGCGGCGGCGTCGGGCCGGTTCTCCTTCGTTACAGCAAGGTCACCGATGAGGTGCAGCCACTCGGACCGCTCTTCGACCAGGCGAGTCCGTACAGCTTCAGCACCGGCGAAGGGTGGTACTTCAGCGCGACGCAGCCGACGACGCTCTATGCGTTTCTGGTTGGCCAGCCGCAGCTGCGGCGCTACAACATCGTCACGCGCCAGTTCGAAGCCACCGCCGCGCTGGACCTGCGCGATTGTCCGCGGCGACGCGTCTGCCCGCCTGGCGCCACCTCGATCACGCAGCCGCATTCGAGCGACGACGATCTGGTGCACTCGGCGACGGTCCAGAACGCCGACTGGGTCCGCACCGGCTGTGTCGTGTACGAGGCCGCCCTCCGCCGGTACCGGTACTACGGATCGCCGCGCGGCTACGTGTTCGACGAGTGTCATGTCGACAAGTCCGGCCAGTGGGTGCTGCTGCACGAAAGCCGTCTGGACGGCGCGAGGCGCAACCGCATCGTCGAGCTGAGCAGCGGCCGAAGCACCACGATTACCGACGTGGATGGCGCGCTCGGCCACCTCGACATGGGATATGGGTACGCGGTCGGCGCCGACACGTTCAATCCGCTGCCGAATGCGACGATCCTTCTGAAGTTTCCAGCGCTCCGCACCGAGCGGCCGATTGGTCCCGTCGTGCACTTCAACAAACGATGGGACATGGCCGCCGCCAATCACGTCGCCCACGGCAACGCACAGCCCGGCGTGCCGCCCGAGTCGCAGTATGCCTGCGGCAGCAACGGCAGCCGCGTCGCCGACATGGCGGATGAAATCATCTGCTTCTCGCTGGATGCCGCCCGCAACCCGGATGGTTCGCTCAGCGTACTCGTCGTGGCGCCAGTGATGACCGACCTGGTCGCGGCCGGCGGTGGAGACATCGATGGTGACGATTACGAGCAGACGCCGAAGGGCAATCTGGACGTCACCGGCCAATACTTCCTGTGGACGACGAATCTGGGCGGCGGCCGCCTTGATGCGTTTCTGGTCAAGATTCCGACCGAGCGATTGCGGTAATATCAGTCAGGCGCCGATTCGCTGAACGGCGACCTGCGGATCGTTCACCCACGTTGATTTCTCATGAGGACCTGATCCCTGGGACAGGTACCCGGCGCATGAAAACCGTCCACGACTTCGCCCGTTACAAAGCCGACAATCGCAGGATCTCGATCGTCACCGCCTACGACGCGTGGTCGGCCCGCCTGGTGGCGCGTTCGCGCGTCGACGCCATCCTCGTCGGCGACTCGGTCGCCATGGTCGTGCACGGTCATGACACGACGATTCCGGCCACCGTGGGAATGATGGCGCTCCACCTTCGCGCCGTCGCCCGGTCCGCCGGTGGAAAGTTCGTCATCGGCGACCTGCCATTTCTTTCCTATCGACGGGGAATTCCGGCCGCCATCGCTGCCGTCTCGACCCTGGTTCGGAGCGGAGCGCAGGCGGTCAAGCTGGAAGGCGTAGACGGCCACGAAGACGTCATCCGCCAGATCGTCGGCTCCGGTGTTCCCGTGATGGGTCACATCGGCATGACGCCACAGTCCGTGAACCAGATGGGCGGGTTCCGTGTCCAGGGGACCAATGAGGCCGACGCATCGGCGCTGCTGCGACAGGCGCTGACGCTCGAGCATCTCGGCTGCTTCTCGATCGTGCTCGAATGCGTCCCGGCAACGCTCGCCGCACGGATCCGGTCGGAACTGACGATTCCCACGATTGGCATCGGCGCCGGGCCGGAGACCGATGGCCAGGTGCTGGTGCTGCAGGACCTGTGGGGAGTGGACCAGACGCATACGCCGAGATTCGTGCGGCGATATGTCGACGGCGAGGGAATCCTCACCGCTGCGCTCGACGCATACGACGAGGACGTGAAGGAAGCGAGGTTTCCGGTTCTCCAGGAGAGCTACCGGTGACCCGCGTCTTCAAAGCTCCGGAGACCTGGCGGGCGGAGCGGCGCGACTTGGCCCTTGCCGGGTTGACGGTCGGTTTCGTTCCAACCATGGGCGCCCTGCACGAAGGGCATCTCTCGCTCGTCCGCCGCAGCCGGTCCGAGAACGATCGGACGATGGTCAGCATCTTCGTCAACCCGACGCAGTTCGACGATCAGGCCGACCTGGCGCGTTATCCGAGAGTGCTTGATGCGGATCTGGCGGCGCTTCGAACCGAGGGCGCCGATTACGTGTTGCTTCCGCGGGCCGACGACCTGTATCGCGACGGATTCCGGTACCGCGTCACGGAGCGCGACTTCTCGACCGCGCTCGAAGGCGCGCACCGGCCGGGCCATTTCGACGGCGTGCTGACCGTCGTGATGAAACTGCTGCAGATCGCGCAGCCTGAGCGGGCCTACTTCGGGGAAAAGGACTGGCAGCAGTTGAGCCTGGTGCGCGGTATGGTGGACGCGTTCTTTCTTCCGGTGACGATCGTGGGCTGCCCGACGGTCCGTGACCAGGACGGACTGGCGCTCAGTTCGAGAAACAGCACGCTGCGTCCCGCCGACCGGCAGCGCGCGCCTCGTTTTCACCAGGTGCTGTCATCCGCGCCGACGCCCGGCGAGGCCGCACGCGAATTGAACGCGTCAGGCTTCGAGGTCGACTATGTCGAGGAGCGCGACGGGCGCCGCCTCGGTGCCGTCCGAATCGGCGGCGTCCGGTTGATCGACAACCTTCCGGTGGAAAGCACCTCGTGAAGCTGGCGCTCGACGTCGGCAACGCGCACATCTTCGGCGGCGTGTTCGAGGGCGACGAACTGACCCTCCGCTTCCGGAAAGCGTCCCGTCCCGTGGCGTCGTCGGACGAGTTCGGGCTGTTCCTGCTCGGTGTCATCCGCGAGAACGGCCGCGATCCGGCGGACGTCACCCAGATCGCACTGTGCTCGGTGGTGCCGGAGATCGTTTATTCGCTGCGCAGCTGCTGTCGAAAGTATTTCCGCATCGATCCGTTCATTCTCCAGGCTGGCGCGAAAACAGGACTGCGGATCCAGTATCGGAATCCGCTCGACGTGGGGCCGGATCGCATCGCCAATGCGATCGGCGGCCTCCATCTGTATCCCGACACCAACCTCGTCATCGTCGATCTGGGCACAGCGACGACCTTCGAGGTCGTGACCGCGAGCCGCGAGTACCTGGGAGGCATCATCGTTCCCGGCATCCGGACCGGAATGGAAGCGCTTGAAACCAACACCGCGCGGCTGCCAACGGTTGAAATCGTGCCGCCCGCGGCGCTGATCGGCCGTTCCACGGTCGAGTGCATCCAGTCGGGTCTCTACTTCGGGAACCGCGCGATGATCGCTGCCCTGACGCAGAACATTCGCGACCAGGTGTTCAGGAATGCCCCTGCCGTCGTGATTGGGACCGGCGGCTTCTCCCGGCTGTTTGAAAGCGAACCGCTGTTCGATGCGGTGCTGCCCGACCTGATTCTCGTCGGGCTCGAGCGCGCCCTGGCGCTCAACCCCGGAGGGAGTTCGCCGTATCAGCAAGTCCCGCTCGAATCCCTTCGATAAACGTATCCACGTTCTTCCGGCCGATACGGTCGAGCAGTCCCTGCGGCCCGAACGCCGCCAGCTTGCCGGAGATCGTGACGTCTCCCTGCCAGTGGACCACCGTTCCTGTCGGCGTCTCGTCCAACGTGAAGCTGGTGACCATGTCGACGGCGCTGCCGAGCCCGGTGCCCTTTCCGACGACGGTCGTGCTGATCGGTGGCTGGCGATCCTTGATCGTCAGCTTCATGACGACGTCTCCCTTGATGTGCGAGACGCCGACGCGCGCCGTGACTGTGAAGTGATCGGCGTCGTCGATGACGACGTTCTTGACGTCGGGCATGTGCCCGCTGACCTTCGCCGGATCGGTCAGAAATGCGTAGACATCTGGACGTGGGGCATCGATGCTGAACTGGCCGTCGAGGTGCACGGATGATCCTCGCTGTGGTTAGTGTATAAACTCAGTCAGATGCGCTGGCTCGTTCTAATCCTGCTCGTTGCCGTTCCGGCCTGCAACGCCGGTGAAGGGCCTTTCAGCGCCGCGGACGCTGATCGCGCGCTGGTAGCCGACCTCAACGAGGGCGATCCGCTCTCCGCGAGCGAGCTCGTGGACGAAGAGGCGACATGGACCGATGCCGCCGGCCGCACGCTGACGAAGCCGCAGTTGTCCGACGGGTTCCCGGCCGTCGCCATCATGAAAGAGATGCCCGAGGAGGCGCATGCCTTTGATTATGGCCGCGTCGCCGTGGTTCGCGTCGATCGAGACCGGCAGCACGCGGTGCGGGTCTGGGTCCAGCGGCCGGATGGCTGGCGCCTGCTCGTCTACCAGGAAGTGGAATCGCTGGCATCGCCGCCCGCCGCGGCGCCGCCGGGCATTGGCCAGGAATGCGTCAACCCGTGCAAGACCATCCCGTATCAGCCGAAGACCGACAACGAGCGCGGGGTGATCGCCGCGTACCAGGCGCTCGAAACCGCCGCCCATTCCGCGGACGTGGACAACTGGGGCCGCTACGTCGCTGACGAATTCGTCGTCGTCAGCTCCAACAGCGACCGCGTCCTGACAAAACAGGCTCGTCTCGATGGGCTGCGCAAGGCAGCGTTCGGCGGCGTGTCGCCGAGCCCGCTGGTGTCGGCGCAGCTCTTCGACTTCGAGAACGCCGTGGTGATGCGGGCGCGGCATCAGCCGGAAACCGGCAAGCCGCTGCAGATTGGCCGGGTCTGGGTCAATCGGAACGGCGCGTGGATGTCGGTGCTCAGTTACCAGACCGCGTCAGCCGACGCGATCCAGCGCGATTGAGACCGTGCGTTCGAAGAGGACGCCGACGAGGTGGCGTTTGTTACTCCACCGATCCCCGCGTGTCGGCAAACGGATCCGCCGCCTCGCGAACCAGTATGGTGGCGGCGTTCACCACATCGGCCGTCAACACCGTGCTCCTGAGGAGTGCCTCCGCGGCCGGGACGCGGATCGGCCTGGCACCGACCGCTCCCAGGCTGATCGCGACGTTCTGAAATCGGGAAGACTCAGCCCCCGTCAGCTGAACGCCGACACTGGCGACCGCGAAATCGCCGGCCCGTCGTTCGAACTTGCGATAGGCCCCGGCGCTCGGGTGCCGGGGAATCGCCACCGACACTTCGGTGATCATTTCGCCGGATCCCATTTGCGTCGTGTAGGCGTCGACGATGAAGTCGGCGAGCGCCAGGCTCCTTGGACCATCTCGTCCGGCGATCGTCACCGTCGTGTCGAGCGCCATCAACGCCGCCGGCCAGTCGCCAGCCGGATCGGCGTGCGCGAGGCTGCCGGCCAGCGTCCCGCGGTTCCGCACCTGGACGTCGGCAGTCTGGCTCGCCGCATCGAACATGATCGGAAAGTGCTCGCGCACGATCGGCGAGGCGAGCAGATCGGCGTGGCGGCACAGCGCGCCGATGACCAGGCGATTGCCGTCGAGGCGCAGTCCGCCAAGCCCGTCGATCCGATTGACGTCGATCAGGTAGCGCGGGCTGGCGATCCGCAGCTTCATCATCGGCAGCAGGCTTTGCCCGCCGGCAAGGATCTTGGCGTCGTCGCCATGGCGCGCCAGCAGTTCGAGCGCCTCGTCGAGCGTGCGAGGCGCGAAATATTCAAACGCAGCGGGATACACTCAACATTCCCCGGCGGGTCCGCTTCGCGGAACCTGCCCTGGCCGAATCATGACCATCGACGTCTTCAATCACATCATCACGCCGCGCTACAACGAAGCGCGGAAGAAGATCGCCCCGCCGCAGATCCGCCTTCAGGATCAGGAGCGGGTCATGCCGGCGCTGTTCGATCTGGACGCGCGATTCCGCGCCATGGATTCCGCCGGTGACGGTTACGTCCAGATCCTGACGGCGGCCAACCCCCCGGTTGAAAACATCGGCGGTCCGGCCGACGCGCTCGTCCTGGCTCGCCTTGCCAACGACGAGATGGCGGAGCTCGTCGCGCGATACCCGAAGCGGTTCATCGCCGCCGCCGCCGCCGTCCCGATGAACGACGTCGACGCGGCCATCGGCGAGCTCGATCGGACCGTCGCCCAGCTCGGGTTTCGCGCCGTCCAGATTTATACCGACTGCGGCGGCGTGCCGCTCGACGACCCGCGATTCGCGCCGCTGTTCGATCGCGTGGCGGTGCTTGACATTCCGGTCCTGCTGCATCCGGTTCGCGGTCCCGATCGGCCGGACTACCCGGCCGAGGACTCGAGCCGCTTCGACACCTGGCGGACGATCGGCTGGCTCTACGACACCGTTTCGGCCATGGCGCGGCTGACGTTTTCCGGGCTGTTCGATCGCCATCCCGGGATCAAAGTCGTCACGCACCACCTGGGCGGATTCGCGCCGTACGCGGCCGGACGCCTGCAGGAGGGCTACGACAAGCTGCTCAAGGCCGCCCGGGCCAGGAACGAACCGGTTCCGTTGAAGAAGCATCCGTTCGAGTATTTCCATCAGTTCTATGCCGACACCATCACGATCGGATCGGTACCGGCGCTTCGATGCGGCCTCGAGTTCTTCGGCGTCGATCGTGTGATGTTCGCGACCGACATGCCGTTCGATACGGCCGGCGGCCTCCATTACGTGAAAGTCGCACTCGACGCGATGAACGCGCTCGATGCGTCCCCGGCCGACAAGCACAGGATCTTCGAACTCAACGCCCGTCGCGTCTTTCGGATTCCGTAATGGGGTCGGGAGTCATTTTTCGAGGACACGCCCATTGTGTGTCCTCGAAAAATGACTCCCGACCCCATTACGCATTACGTATTTATCAGCGCCCACACGCGCTCGGGTGACAGCGGGAGGTGGCGCACCTTCACGCCGAACGGCGACAACGCATCTTCCACCGCACTCGCGATCGCAGCCGGCGACGGAATCGCGGCGCCCTCCCCCGCGGCTTTCTGGCCCAGCGTGGTGAACGGATCGGGCACCGGGTAGTGCTCGATCTCGATCGGCGGCGTCTCCAGCGTGGTCGACTTGCCGTAATCGAGCAGCGTCAGCGTCAATAGCTGCCCGTCCTCTCCGTAGACGAATCCCTCGCCCAGTGCCACCGAAATGCCGTGCGCCGCCGATCCGTAAATCTGGCCGTCAACGACCGACGGGTTGATCAGCGTGCCGTTGTCACTGACGATGACGTAGCGGCGCACACGAACGCGGCCGGTACCTGGATCGACTTCGACGATGGCGGCATGTGCCGCCGCCGAGAAGGTGTACTGCGCGCGCACGCGGCCCTGCATATCAGGCAGCATCAACGGGTCGGCATGCGGATGGCTGTGATAGTAGGTGACCTCGAGGCCGCCCTCCATGCCGGGCGGCAGCAGGGCCTGGTTCGCATAGGCAATCTTGCCCAACTCGGCGAAAGCCAGGGTTCCCACGGCGGGTCCGCCGGTCATGCCCTCAGCATCGGCGCGCGGAACCCGCCCTACGACGACCCCTTCCTCAATGCGGAGCGCGCTCCGGTCGGTCTTCAACACGTGCGCCGCGAGTGTCAGTACCTTCTCGCGAAGCCGTGTCGCCGCCCCGTGGACGGCGCCCACGTCGTAGAGATGGAAGTTGTTCCCGCTGTTCGAGGACGACACTCCCCAGGGGGAGAGCGAGGAATCGAACGTGCCTGCCATCGCGATCCGCTCGGGCCGGATGCCCAGCACGTCAGCGATGATCTGCGCCGCCGTCGTCTCGTGCGACTGGCCACAACTCGGGGATCCGAGCCGGAAGACGACGGAGCCGTTCTTTTCCAGCTTGACGGTCGCGCCTTCGACGCCGCCGGCCCCAGGCATCTGCTTCGATTGCGGAAAGATAGCCATGTCGCGCGCCGCGTTCCGGCCTCCCGGTTCGACGCCGATGACGACGCCGATGCCCAGGAGCGGTTCTTCTGTGGGGCGAATCCTGCCGGGTTCGTCTGGCGAGCCTGACAAGCCTCGCCCCACGCGAGATTCCGATTGGCGCCTGCGGAAGTCGTCATACCCGACATTGGCGAGCACCTTGTCGAGTAGCGTCTCGTAATCGCCGCTGCCGTAGATGTTTCCGTTCGGCGTCGTATAGGGAAACTGATCCCTGGTGATCAGATTGCGGCGGCGCACGTCGATCGGATCGAGGCCGAGCGTCTGCGCGATCCGGTCCATCATCCGCTCCCAGACGAAGCACATCCCGGGCTTGCCGATGCCGCGATTGGGGACCACCGGGCACCTGTTGGTCACCACCGAGCGGCCTTCCAGCCTCAGGTGCTGGACCTTGTAGGTGTTGAACAGGTTGTTCAGCTTATTGGTGAAATGAATCGTCAGCGTGCTGATCGAACCGCCGACGTCGTCGGTGTCGGCGATCTTGAGCCCGAGGACCTCGCCGGTGGCGCTCACGGCCGCTTCGACGTCGAATTCCTGCTCGCACGAATGGCCGCCCGCCATCATGTGCTCGCTGCGGTCTTCGATCCATTTCACGGGACGGCCGGTCTTCACGGCCATCAGCGCGGTCAGGACGGCGTACTTGCGAATGAGGTGAATCTTCTGACCGAAACCGCCGCCGATGTCGGGAACGATCACCCGGACGTTGTCGATGCCGAGCGCCTCGGTGACGGCGTCGTAGATGACGTCCGGCGACTGCGAGTTGCACCAGATCGTCAGGCGCTCAGGCGTGTGCTCGACGAGGCAGGCAAACGGCTCGAGCGGTGTGGAACTGTAGCGGTGAATCCGAAGGTTCTCCCGGACGACGCGATCAGCCCGCTGAAAAGCCGCGTCGACATCACCGTACGACACCTGGCCCTGCCAGGCCACGTTGCTCCCCAATTCCTCGTAGATGAGCGGCGCGTCCGCCGCCACCGCCGCCTTGGGGCTGCCGACTGCCGGCAGCGGCTCGTACTCGACCTCGATCAACTCGAGTGCATCCTCGGCCGCGGCGCGGGTTTCGGCAGCCACGATCGCAAGCGGCTCGCCGACGTACCGCACTTTGTCGACTGCTCCCGCATACTCCGGAATCGGGACGCGCAGGCCGGCGGCGTATCGCCCGGGCTTGAACGGACGGGACAGGCGCTTGACATCCTCCGGCGTGAGGACTCCGCGGACCGGTCCCGTTACGACCGCTCCCGTCACGGATCGAATGCGCGCATGCGCGTACGGGCTGCGAAGAATGCAGGCGTGGAGCATGCGCGGCAGCACCATGTCATCGACGTAACGCCCGCGCCCTGACACGTGGCGCGGTGCCTCTTTGCTGGCCGCGCTCGTCCCGATGTGTGCGTGGGTCGTCATCCCCGCCGCCGCGCCGCCGCCTGCTTCACCGCTTCGACGATCTGCACGTATCCGGTGCACATACAGAGGTTACTGGAGAGGTCGTGGCGGATCTCCGCTTCGGTCGGATTCGGATTGCGCTCGAGCAGCGCGTGGGCGGCCATCACGAACCCGGGCGTGCAAAAGCCGCACTGCAGCGCGAACCCGTCAACGAACGCCTGCTGCACCGGATCAAGCGTCCCGCCGCTCGCCAGCCCCTCGATCGTCGTCACTGCGCGCTCGTGCGCCTGCACTGCCAGCATCAGGCACGACTTGACCAGCGCGCCGTCCACCATCACCGAGCAGGCGCCGCACTCGCCGACGACGCAGCCAACGTGCGTGCCGGTGAGCCCGAGGTGATCGCGAAGAAAGTGGACGAGCAGCGTCCGCGGCTCGACCTCGGCGTCGCACGCTTCGCCATTCACCGTCACCGTGATCGGCAGCTTCGTCATGGCAGCGGCAGTCGCAGCAGGCGGCCAAACAGGCCGTAGACAAAAGCCCAGGACGCCAGGGCGTAGACCCCGGCAAGCACGGGCGACGAACGCGGCACAGCCAGCAGGTAGACGACGGCGAACAACGGCACCGTGATCAAGGCACCCAGCACCCAGAGCACAACGAAGAAGGTGGCCATCCAGCCGATCGCGGAGAGCCATTCCGCACGGGTGGCGGTTGTGAAGACATCGGGAATGTCGTCAACGTCGGCGGCTCCGCTTGGCGAAATGGGCTCGCCGGGTCCGCTTCGTCCCTCGACCGGCTCGGGACGCCCTGAGCTGGTCGAAGGGCGCGGAACCCGGCCTACATTCTGTCCGTAGGGCGGGTCCGCTTTCGCGAAGCGCTTGAGCGGACCCGCCACCAATTTCACGAGCGACAAACCTACGAGCATCAGGCCTGTCGCCAGCGGGAAGACGGCCGTGCGGAAGGGCCAGCCGCGCGCCTCGAGAAGCACGATGATCCCGGCGGCGAGAAATCCGATCGCGATCGGGAAATCCGCCCGCGAGGCGGCCGGGTGACTGGTCGAATGCCGGCGGCCGCGGATGAGGGGCCACGCCAGGCCGCCGATTGTGACGAGAGCGAATGCCATGACCAGCGGCCGCGTCAGCCAGCTCCATTCGTAGAGCGAGTACCGACAGGAACAGGTAGCGTTCGGCAATGTCGCCGAGCACCAGGGCCAGCAGCAGCGGTGCGCGCGGCCAGTCCCATTTGATCGCCGCAATGCCGACGACGGTCGCGGCGAGCATCAGGAGGATGTCGTTCAGGCTGTTATGGGCGGTATAGGCGCCGAACGCGGTGAGCACCATCAGGAACGGCACCAGCAACGTGGCCTTGACGTAGGTCAGCCGCACGAGCTGATTGAGAAACAGGAACGACACGCCCACCGCGATGATGTTCGAGATGACGATGACCCACACCATCGCGTAGGTGACGTCCAGGTTGCGCGTCAGCATCGCCGGTCCGGGGACGAGCCCCTTGAGCAGGAACACGCTGAGCAGGATCGCCATCGAGACGCTGCCGGGGATCCCGAAGGCGACCGTCGGAATCAGGTTGCCGCCCTCGCGCGAATTATTCACGGCGCCGGTCGCCAGCACGCCTTCGACGTTGCCCTTGCCGAACGTCTCGGGATGCTTCGACGTGTGCTGCGCGTGCGCGTAGGCGATGAATTGCGACACCGCACCGCCCATGCCCGGGATCACGCCGATGCCGACGCCGATGGCGCTGGCGCGCAGCGTCAGAGACCAGTGCTCGAAGGTATCGCGAACGCCCTGCATCACGCCCGCCAGCCGTGCATCCTCCCCGCGCCGGGCGATGCTCTGCTTGGTCATCATCAATTGCAGCACCTCGGCGCCGCCGAACAGCCCGACGACCACCGGCACGACGTTGATGCCTTCCCACAGATACAGCTGCCCGAAGGTGAAGCGCTGAATGCTGCTTTGCGGATCCAGCCCGACCATCGCGAGGAGAAACCCGAACGCCGCCATCAGGAACCCCTTGATGAGGTTTCGTCCGGCCAGCGACACGATGAAGCTGAGACCGAGCACGGTGAGCATCAGGAACTCGGGCGGCCCGAGCTGCAGCACCACTGGCCGAATTACCGGCACCGAAACGGCGAGGACGGCGGCGCCGAGCAGCGCACCGACCAGCGACGAGAACAGCACAGCGCCGAGCGCGCGGCCGCCTTCGCCGCGCCGCGTCATGGGATAACCATCGAGCACGGTGGCCGCCGACGTCGCTTCGCCGGGAATCCCGAACAGGACGGAGGTGATGTCACCGGTGGTGGCCGTCACCGCGTGCATCCCGAGCAGAAACGCGAAGGCCGAAATCGCGTCCATCGGGTAGACGAACGGCAGCATCATCGCCAGCGTGGCGGCGCCGCCGAGCCCTGGCAGGATGCCCACGACCAGCCCGATCGCGATCCCCACGAGCATGACGCCGAACGTGTGCGGCGCCAGCACCTGCGAGCAGCGACGAGAAGAAGATATCCAGCGTACTCCTTCTCCTCGCTCACCGCGGCTGATGGAATCACCGTCTCTGGCAGCGGGAAGCGCGGATCGGCGAAGAGTTCCTTCCACTTGGCGACGGTCTCGCGCACCTGCGCCGGGGTCGACTGCGCAACCCGGGGAAACGTGTCGAGCTTCTCGAACGGGCGGCACGCGTCGATCAGCGCCCGGCTGTTGTAGGGCGCCGCTGGATTCGCCAGCAGCGGGTCTACCTTGCTTCCCCACGACTTCCGCATGATCTCGATGTCTTCCGCAGGCTCGCACCGGGTACTCACGGCCCACATCACCTCTTCGAGGTTCATCGGATCCACGTCGTCGTCGACGACGATGACGAAGCGGTTCATGTAGGCGGCGGCCTGGCACTGCGCCGTGATGTAGCCGGCCTGGCGCGAGTGCCCGCAGAACCGCTGCTTGATCGAGACGACGATCAGCAGGCGGCCGCCGCCGGTTTCGTGCGCCCAGACGCCGCGCACATCGCGGACGCCGATCTTCGCCAACTCGTCCTGGATCATCGCGGACTTGAGCAGCGCCCGCATGTACGAATAGTCATTCGGCGGCTTGCCGGGCGGCGTCCCGAGAATGATCGGGTTGTTCCGGAAATACAGCCGCTCGATATCCATCGTCGGCACCGGCTTGAAGCGACCCAGAGTAGTAGCCGGTCCATTCGCCGAACGGTCCCTCGTGACAGCACCGATCCGGGCGGATCCAGCCCTCGACGACGATCTCGGCGCCGGCTGGCATCGGCAGGCCCGTGACCTCGCCTTTGATGACCTTGATTGTTTCGCCGACCATCGCGCCGGCGTAGGCGTACTCGCTGATCGTGTTCGGCACCTCGGTGCCTGCCACCATCAGCAGCAGGGGATCGTGACCGAACGACACCAGGACCGGCGCCTTGCCTGCCTTCGCGAACCAGCGCTCGTACTGCGCGCGCCCCTGTTTCCCCGCCTCCGCGTTGATCGTCGCCGAACGGCCGCCCTCCTGAATCATCATCCGGTAGGCGCCCACGTTGATGCGCCCGGTGTCGGGGTCAGTCGTCACGACCGCGACACCGGTGCCGAGATAGCGGCCGCCATCGTGTTCATGCCACCGCGGCGCGGGAAACGTCGAAAGGTCGACGTCCGGGCCCTGGACGATGTTCTCCAGAATGGGTCCGGTCTTGACGAATTCAGGCTCGAATCGAGGCGCGGCAGCTTCCCATTGAAGCGGCTTCCCGCGCAGCGCCTGCACCAGCCCCGCCGTATCGAGCTTCTCGTCGAGCCCCAGCGTAACTGCCATCCGGCGTGCATTGCTCACCGATCCGGTGAGCACGCGGTAGCCGGCCGGATAGCCGACGATGTCGTCGAACAGCAGCGCGGCGGAAGGCTTGCGGCGATAGTTGATCTCGGAGATCGTGCCGATTTCGAGGTCCCAGTGCGCACCTGAGACGTGCTGTAACTCGCCCAGGCTCTCGATGCGCGCGATCCAGGCGCGCAGGTCCGCAGGACGGGTCATGGCTGAATGATGTTCCGGTACTTTGCGGCGGTGTCCGGCGGCGTGGCGAGCACGTCGTTGAGGATCTGCTGAATCTGGTCGGCGGTCTTCGGTTGGAACTCGAGCGTCATCGTCTTCGCTTCCTCGAGGAACGCCGGATCCCGATAGGTGGCTTGCAGGGCGTCGCGCATCACCTGCACCCGCGCCGGGTCGACGCCGGGGGGCAGCGCAAACGGCTTCGCCATGGCGCCTGGTGCGTCCACCAGCCGAAGCAGCGTCCTGCTGTCCTCGTCCTTCGCAAACTCCATCGCCAGGGGCACATCCTGCAGATCCGGATGGCGCATCGTGCCGTTCTGCACGATGACTCTCGCGTAGCCGTCCTTCAGCCATTCACGGGAGGCGGACTGCACCGATTCCCAGCCGAGGCACATCCCCTGGATTTCGCCGCGCTCCACGCCGACACGCACGTCGTTGGTCGTCGGGTAGCCGGCGACGGCCTTGAGACTGGCGCCGGTCGCCGCCGCGACCACGCGAGGCGCGTCATACGTGTTCGATCCCGGACCGGTGCCGCCAACGGCGACCGGTGCGGCGCGCCCAATCAAATCCTTGAACGCGACATGCGCATCCGTTCTCACCAGGCAGACGTTCGGATCGTCATACGAGCTGCCCAGCCAGTTGAACTGCCGAAGGTCGAAGTTGACGCCCTCGCCGCCGGTCAGCTGGTTCATCATCTGCGCTTCGTGAAAGAGGCCGACGATGGTGCCGTCCTTGGCGGCGGCGCTGAAGACATGGTTCGCGGCGACCAGGCCTCCGCCGCCGGGCATGTTGACGACGATCACCGTGGGCTCGCCTGGGATATGGCGTCCGATGTGGCGGGAGACGAGGCGCGCCGTGGTGTCGAAGCCACCCCCGGCGCCTGACCCGACGATGATGCTGACGGTCTTGCCGCGGTAAAAGTCGACGCCGGAATCAGCTGCCGGCTGCGACGGACCGCATGCGGCTGACAGGAGCGCGACTGCCAGCGCAGCCTTCGGTTGCCACCCTACCCGGGACACGCGCTCTAGGGTATATCAATCAGACCGCGGAGTTATCGGCTTGCCGCGGTGCGTTCCCCGTCGACGTCGCCTTCCCACGCGACGATGAGCGGCTGCAGCTGCCTGATCAGATCGATCCGTTGCGCCGCCAGGTCGGTGCGTTCACCAATGTCGTCGCGAAGGTTGAACAGAAACAGCAGAGGACCGTTTGCCAGGAGTTTCCAGTCGCCCTTCCTGACGGCCTTCTGATTCGGGGTGCGCCAGAACAGCGTGCGTTCCACCTGCGGCGAGCGGCCCTCGAGTATCGGCAAGAGATTGATGCCTTCAAGCCGGGCGTCGGCCGGAACAGGCGTGTTCGTCGCGGCGAGAATCGACGCCGTGAGGTCCATGAACATACCGACCTGGTCGCTGACCTTGCCTGCGGGAAGGCGCGCCGGCCACCGGAAGATCGACGCCACGCGGATGCCGCCTTCCCAGAGCGTGGCTTTTCGATTGAAAAGCGGAGCGTTGCGCGACAGCCATTCTCCGCCGTTGTCGTTGGTGAAAATGACGAGCGTGTTTCGCTCGAGCCCGAGCGCCGCCAGTTTCTGCAGAATCTGGCCGACGCCGGCGTCCGCCCGTTCGAGCATGGCGGCGTAATCCTGCCTGGTCGGTGCAGAAGGATCGAGCGGACCCTGGTATGCAACCCGGGCTGCCTTCGAGTAGTGGTCCGGCACCTGGAACGGCCAGTGCGCGGCGTTATAGGACACGTCCAGGAAGAACGGCTCGGACGCGTGCCGCTCGATGAACCGGACGGCATGATCGGTAATCAGATCCGTCATGTAGCCGTCCTGATGGACCGGCGTCCTGTTCTCGAACAGGTCGTGGCTGCCGTCGGCCGACTCGTGGGTATAGAAATCGATCGCCCCGCTCTTGAACCCGAAGAAGTAGTCGAAGCCGTGTTCATTCGGGCCGAACTCGGGCTTCCATCCGAGGTGCCACTTGCCGATCAGCCCGGTCGCATACTTGTTGTTCTTGAGCAACTGTGGCAGTGAGCGGCCGGTCGGCAGCAGGCCGCGGTCGCGCGCGCCTTCACTGGGAAGCGCCTCCTCGAGCGCGACCCGCTGCTGGTAGCGTCCGGTGATGAGCGACGCCCGCGTCGGGGTGCAGGTTGGAGCGGCGTAGAAGTCGGTCAGCTTCACGCCTTCGCGTGCGAGGCGATCGATGTTCGGCGTCCTGATGTCCGGGGCGCCGTAGCTGCCGAAATCGCCGTAGCCGACGTCGTCGGTGATGATCAGGACGACATTCGGGCGCTGTGGGGACAGTTGACCCTGTGCTTCGGCACCTGCGGAGGCGGCAAGACACACCACCGCGGCGGCGACGACAGCGATTCGACTACGTACCATCAGGATTCCAGCCTTACGTCCCGGAAGAGCTCAAGCCGGTATACAGCGTCGCCCAGGCGTGGCGTTCTGCGACGCTCGGGTCGTTCGCGGTGGCGCACTCGTTGTTGAGGACCATGATCTGCCGTCCGTCGCGGGTATAGGCAGGCCAGCGCAGCGACGGGGTGCTCGGATTGCCGCTGCGCGCGAAGGCGATCCATGCGTCAGCGATCTTTGCCGCTAGGGCGGCTGCCGACGGCCCGCCCCCGGACTGGCGCGGGACCTTCGTGGTGTTGTCGAACACGAACGAGCCTTCGAGTTCGTGATACGCACGCCATCCGGGCGCCGACGCCGGCGCTTCCCACGCGAATTGGTACTTGTACACCGCCGCCCGGTTGAGCGCGAGCTTCCGTTCCGCCATCGTCAGGACGTCGAAGCCGAAGCCACGATGCGACGCCATCAGGACGTAGGTCTCCGCCGGCGAAGCCTTCGGGTACAAGGTGCGGTAGAAATCGACCAGGCGCCCCGCTCCTGTGCCGGCAAGCCCTTGCGCCCGCGCGAGCAGTTCTTCGTTCGTCAGCGACTCGGCATCGATCTTCGGATCCGCCTTCAGGAAGTTCCCGGACTCGTGCTTGTTGGTCCCAATCAGCAACGGCACGTCGGCAGACGTCGCCGGGTAGAACGGATCGCAGTTGTGAGTCGGGATGAAGCGGCCGTCCACCGCCGGCACGAAGCCCTGCTGCACGTAGACGCCCTTCTGACGGTAGCTGGTATCCTGGCGCGCCTCGACGGCCGCGCGAGCCTGGTTCAACTTCTGGAACGGCACCGACCGTAGTTCGGCCACCTGGTTTGGCTTCAGTCCCAGTTCGGCCATCAGCGCGACCGCCATCTCGGTGGCCAGATCTGGCGGATGGATCCGCAACTGTGCGCCGCTCTCGACGATGGCGCGGTGGAACAACCCTTTTGCCGACGGCATGGCCAACAGCGTCGACGTCTTGCGCGCGCCCCCGGCAATGCCCCAGATCGTCACGTTTCCCGGATCGCCGCCGAAGCGGGCGATGTTGTCCCGGATCCACGTCAGCGCCTGCACCTGGTCGAGCATCCCGGCGGCGCCGGACGCGGCATACTCCTCGCCGCCGAGCGCGGCCAGGTACAACCATCCGAAGACGTTGACTCGATTGTTGATGGTCACGACGACGACGTCGCCGCGGTTGCACAAATTGACGCCGTCGGCGCGGGGATCAGCACCAGTGCCTCCGGCGTAGCCGCCGCCGTGCAGCCACAGCATCACCGGCCGCCGCCCGCCGTCGTTGAGGCCGCGCGTCCAGATGTTCACGACGAGGCAGTCCTCGCTCTGGTCGCCCTCGCCGTTCCCCTGCGGGCACATCGGGCCGTACTCGAGGGCATCGCGCACGCCGGTCCAGGGCTGTGGCTTCGTCGGCGCCATGAAACGCCGCTGTGATCCGTACGGGATGCCCTTGAAGACGTTGACGCCGCTGTCGACGCGGCCACGCACGCGACCGAAGGCCGTTTCGACGACCTGACCTTCACCGGCACCCTGTGCGGACAGAATCGCGGGAAAGCCCGGCGTCAACGAATATGCCGCCGCGCCCCCGGCGGCAGCCGACACAGTGGACATGAACGTTCGGCGATTCATTTCCTCAACCCCCGCGCCTGATCGTAGGTGTTTTTGAGATGCACCAGATCGACGTTGCCCTCGTGGCAGGTATCTTCGTCATCGAAGTCATTCACGAGCGGGACTCTGGTCACCGCTTTTCCCGACGTCATCGTCCAGGGCCGAGTGAAGACCTTCGGGTTCGTGATGGTCATCTTCCAGTCGAGCGTGTTGGCGTCGAGCATGGTGTAACGCTCCACGATCACCGCCTCCGGGCCGTGGAAGTCACCGCCGATGCCCATGCGCGTCTTATCGTTGAAGTTCGTCGTCTCGACGACCAGCGTGTCCCCTTCCCACCAGCCAACGGAGTCTCCCAGCCACAGGCGGATTCCCTCGGGCAGGTGCTGACGGCGGCCCATGTCGATCACCCGTACGATGTTCTGCGACGCGTTGATGTGGATGTTCTTCCCGACGTACTGGACGTCCCATGCGAACGGGTGGAGGCGTCCGATGTCGTAGAACTCGCAGTGGCCGACCGGGTCCTCGTAGCCGTTGGCGTCGTCACGGCGGCGATCGCGCTCGGTCAACGCCCACGGCTGATACGGGATGATGCCGTTCGCCGGGTCGATGATCAGGCTCTTTCCGGCGTTGATGCCGAATCCGCCGACATGCTCCTCGAGGATGTTCGTGTGCGCGATCTGACCTGCCGATCCATTCCATCGGCCGGTCAGGTCGGGCTTGCCGTCCGGCCGTCGCGGGATTGAGCCTCCGCGTGCGGCGGCACCACCGCGCGCTTCCTGCGCGGTCGCCCACACCGGATCGATGAGCAGAACGGCCGCCACAGCCGCAATCAATATGAAGAAGCGAGTCATCGTCTCCTCCGGATAAGGGGGTCGGGGGTCATTTTTAGAGGACACTCGCGATCTGAGTTGTTCGTTCGCGCGAGTGTCCTCTAAAAATGACCCCCGACCCCCTTACAAAATTAGAAGTCGAACTGCAGGCTGATCTTGCCGAGGCGCCCCTGCAGCACGTTAGTCGGCTGCCGGAACCGGCCGTACGCGGGATTCTCGGTCAGCACCGCGTTCGCGTTCAGCACGTTGTACACGTCAAAATTCAGCATCGTCTTGCCGCGGCCGACCGGGAGGCTCCGTCCCATCCGCAGGTCGAGCTGGTTCATGCGATCGCCGTACATCATGCCTGGCTCGACGATGTTCACGACGACGTTGGCGGCGCCACCGGAGAGGTTACGCCCGAGGGACGGCGCGACAATCGCGTTGGTTGCCGTGTAGTTCGCCGTCACCAGCGGACCGGCGACGCTCTGCAACAGGCCGCTGACGAACAGATCGATGCGCGGGATCGTGTACGAGGCGATCATCTTGACCTGGGTCGCGCCCGTCCAGGCGTCGGCGCGGTGACAGTAGGGCATGCCGAGCGGCGACGTTTCCGGCAGCGCCGCAATGATCTCGCAGTTATCGGTGACACGGCGGCCGGTGCTGACACCGCCGCGCAGAACCAGGCCGTTGTCGAGGCGTGCGTTCACGTTGACGTCTACGCCGTGCCAGTACTCGCTCTGATCGCCGTAGTTGTCGGCCAGCGTCACGTAGTTGTCGGCGTTCAGCCCGAACTTGGCGGGGTTCAGGTTGAACAGATCCGGAACGACCTGCCCGCCGCCGTCGGGCAGCCGCGGGTCGAGCGGCGCCGTAAGGCTGAAGCGATCGAAATCTGCGGGACTGACGGTGCGGTTGTCGGTGACGAGGAAGCCGTAGAACCAGCGGCGGAAATAGCCGACGTCAACCGACATCCCGGTAACCAGCTCATGCCGGACGCTCGCCGCGAACTCCCAGTTGGTCGCGCGCTTGCCCCAGCCGTCGAGGATGTCGCGGTCGTAGACCGAACCGGAGCCGAGCTGGCCGAGATTCGGGTTGGCCATCGCGCCGCATTCCCCGTTAGCGGCGGGATTGAACAGGTTGCAGTCGGGCACATAGTCGCGGTTCCCATCCGCCCACGACCGCGTTGTCGTGTTGATGATGTTGTTCGCCGGATTGGGACCGGCCACCAGCGTCTGCGCAGTAGCGACGTTCTCCTTGTACTTGTTCAGGCTGACAGTCAGCGCCGTGCGCCCCGTCCCGAACAGGTCGTAGGCCGCGCCGATGCGCGGCGAGACGTCGTGCCAGTGGAGATGTGACGCCGCCGGGATCGTGATGTCGCGGCTCGGAATGAAAAACGTCGGCCCGAGGTGATGTTCGGGCCAGCCCGCCGAAATATAGTCGTATCGCAATCCGTAGCTGAGCGTCAGCTCCCCGAGCGTCCACCGATCCTGGGCGTACACGCCGAGGTTGTGGTTGATTTCCGCGTCGAGCGGATAGGGCCAGGCCAGCATCGTGATCTGATTCGGCACCCCGTTATTGAAGCGGTACCACACCGGCTGGTCGCTTTCGGTGCGCTGCTTCTGCCAGCCGCTCGAGTGATTGAACCCGACCTTCAGGTTGTGCGTGCCGGTGATGTACGACAGCGCCCCGCGCCAGTGGATGCCGTGGTTCGGCGTGCTGCGGTACTGTTGCAGCGTGCCGCCCCCGCCTGACCGGTACCACAGGCCGGACGACTGCTCCTGCACGGCAATCATGTTCGAATCGAGACCGGGCCAGCGCCCCCAGTGGGTGCGGGCGAAATAGCTGTTGCCACCCGCCTCGAGCAGCAGCCGGGTCGTGATCGGCGCCGTCCAGTCGGCCTGAAGACTGCGCTGCACCGGGTAGGTCTTGCGGATCGATGCCTCGAGCGAGGTCACCGGGCTGATCGTCCCCTGGCAGAAGCAGCTGCCCTGATCGTGGAACACGAACCCGATCTTGTTGCGCTGGTTCGCCTGAAACGTGAACCGCACCTGGCCGTCGCGGTTGTCGTAGTTATTGGTCAGCGGACGGCTGAGATCCGGATCGAACGTCCACGCGTTCGGGTTGTTGGCGTTCTTGTTGTAGAACGAGCCGGCGGCGTAGTTCTCATTCCCGTTCCAGCGGAGCGAGGCATAAAACCACAGCCGGTCGCGCTTGATCGGGCCGCCGAAGCCCGGGTTCACGTCGTAAATGCTCTTCACGCTGTCGCTGGTCGTGATGCCCAGGTCGCGCAGCCGATCGTCGAAATTGTCGGCCTGCAGCGCCGAGGTGGTGAACCCCATGAACATGCTGCCGTTGAACGTGTTCCCGCCGTCGCGCGTGATCACGTTGATGCGGACGCCCCCGGCGTTGTGCTCCGCCGATGCCGCCGAGGTATCGATCACCACTTCCGCGGCGCCCGTCGGATTCATCAGCAGCGGCGAGATGTACCCGGTCGAGGCGATGTCGGTCGCGATGACGCCGTTCTGCATCATCACCTGCTGGTTGTTGGCACTGCCGTGCACCATCAACGCGGGAATGCCCGGCTGCGCGCCGACGCCCTGGCCGCCCGACCCGCCGACATCGGAGACGCCAGTGACGGTGACACCCGGAATCATCACGCCGAGCTGTGCGACGTTTCGGCCGGTCGGAATCTGGGCAATCGTCTCGGAGTCGATCACGCGCTGCTGCGTCGTGTTCTGCACGTCGACGATCGGCGATTCGCCCGTCACGGTGATCGTCTCCTCGACCGTGCCGACGCGCATGTCGATGTCCACCGAGGCGGCAAACGTCCCCGAGATCTCGATCCCCTCGCGGCGCACCGTGTTGAACCCGGGCAGGCTGAACGTCACGCTGTAGGTGCCGGGCGTCAGGCTGACTACCTGGTATCGCCCCGAAGCGTCGGTGGTGGCGACCCTGACCTTCTCGATCAGCGCCGGACTGGCGGCCTCGACGGTGACGCCCGGGAGGATCGCTCCTGATGTGTCGCGAACGATGCCTGCGATGCTGCCCTGGCCGAAGGCCACGGCTGGCAGCAGCAGGGCGGCGGCTACCGCGAACAACACGCTCCCGAATGCACGCATGACGTTCCCCTTCCGGTTTCTTGCCTGTTCTACGTGTTCTCGCACGACGTGGGATTCCATTTGGACCCGTCCGGTTCTTTCCTGAAGTCGGAGCTCGTGATGAACTCCTGGTTGAGGTACTTCGGGTCGTTGACGATGGTGGTGACCGTGAACCACTCCATCGCGCCCGGCCCCATGTGGCGGTCGTCAGTACTCGGTGATGACCGCGTTCTCGCTGTAGGGCACGCCGTTCCGGCGGAGATAACCGGCGCGCATGCCTCGCGTGACGACGCGCAGCGTGCCCCAGCGCGGCCGGCCTCCCTCACCACCTGCCACCATCTCCCAGTTCGCCACCGAGTGGCCTTGCCAGCCAGGGTCGCCCGCAGGCGTCGGTGCGGCGCCGAAGCGGAAAAGACGGACCTGCTGGCCTGCGTCCGTTTCCATCTTCAAGGTGTTGTCGTCCTGCCACGAGATTCGCAGCCGGGTCGGGATACGCATGATGCCGCCGGCGCCAAACCAGCGGCAGGCATTGCCTGCCGCCAGATCCTTGGCCGCATCCCACGTGCCGGCCACCCGGCGGCCCTCGTCGTTCAGCGGCACCGCGCCGTAGTCGCCCTTGGGCGGCGTCACCATGCGGAAGCGCCAGTCCTCGGAAATCACCGACACCCAGTTGCCAGTGAGGTCAACCGGCGACGCCTGGCGCGCGCTCTGCGGAGCGCCGCCGCCGCGCTGCGCGGACGGGTATCCCGCAGTCCCAAACACGACGAGCGCGAGGAGCGACAACCACCACATGCCGGGTCCGCTACTCAACGGTGCCGCTCCAGTTCCACCCGTCCACCGGCCGCTCGATCTTCCGGATCAGCAGCCTGTGATCCGCGCGCTGGCGGCTGGGCACGCCGGTGATGACGACCACGTCGCCGGGCCGCAGCGTTTCACGCGTGATGCCCATCCGCTGAATCTGCCCGCCGCCGCCCCATTCGATCGCCCATCGCTGCATCTCGCCCTTGTCGTCGGGGGCCAGGACATGGATGAAGGAGTGAGGATTGCGGAAGAGAAACTGGACGATCTCGCCCTTGATGGTGACGGGCGGGGCCTTGTCGTCGTAGGTCCCGACAAACGAGTGATGTGCCTGGACGACGCCTGACGCCGCCACGCACACCGCCGCAAACAGGAGTGCTCGGATCGGGTTCATGAGTCCTGGCTCCCGCGCTAACTGCCGTTCCCGGCGCCGCGGAGGCTGGTGTACACAGCCTCGATGAACGCGTCGCTCGGTCCGTACTCAGGGTCGTACTCGAAGCTGGGCCTGGCCGCCTTGACCTGTGCCAGCGTCATCCCTTTCTTGATCATGCCGAGGACGCGGTCGCGGACGATCGTGAGCATGTCGCGGTATTCCGAGACTTCGTGCTCGTCGCACACACGTCCATGTCCGGGTACGACCATCGTCCCGCCCTCTTCCTTTTCACCGGTCACGATCAGGTTGAGCAGGCGGTTGATCGCGTCGATCTCGCCCTTGATGCTGCCACCGCGCTGCAGGTCGATCACGGGGTAGCGGGTCTTGTCGAAGACGTCGCCCGCGGCAATGACATCCGACCGGCGGAACATCACCATCACGTCGCCGTCGGTGTGGGCCGCCGGCTGGTGCAGCAGCTGGACGGCCTGGTTGTTGACGTTCATGTCCTTCTGCGCGACGAAGAACGTCGCGGTCGGCCACGCGGCCACCGGCGTGGGCGCAACCTTGCCAGTCGGCGCGCTCATCCGGCGCAGGACGTTCTCGTGCGCGATGATGACGGCGCCCTCCTCGATCAGCTCCCGCGTCGGAATGAACGACCCCAGCTTGTCGACGGCTGCATTGCCGCCCGTATGCTCCGCGTCGGCGCTGGTGTTCACGATGTAACGGATCGGCTTGTCCGAGATCCGGCGAATGGCGGCGACCGTCTGCGCGCTCATCGCTTCAGAGCCGGTATCGACCACGAACAGACCCTGCGAGCCCACCTGCACGGTGACGTTGGCGCCGGCGCCGCCAATCATGTAGACGTCGCTCGTCACCTGCACGATCTCGACGTCCGGCTGCTGGGTCCCTCGACTCTCGCTCGGGACGGCCTGACCATCGTCGAGGGCCGCGCGCAGGGGATGCGAAGGAAGTACAACGGCTGCCGCCAGCAGGGCCAGCAGGACGGCTCTCCGGGTCATCGTTCCCGTCATCGCCCGGCCTGCGCCGGTGCGCTGCTGGCATTCGGCGTCTTGGACAGTTCTTTCAGCTTCGCGCGGTATTCCGGGTAGATGGTCTCGGCGCCGCCGCGGGTCGCCTCCCAGGGAATGCCGTACATCTTTGCGTATTCGTCGAAGTATGGCGTCGTGCCCGGCAGGTAATGCGGCACGTAGCCCGGTTCCCGTCCGGCGATCTCTTCATCCGGCTGGCAGGTGACGTGCGTCTGGTAGTTCGATGGCGCGACGTTGCTCACCAGGATGAAGTTCTGGCTCTGGATCATCGGCTCCGTCAGGTAGACCGGGTCCTCGGCGATCATGATGTGGGTCATGTAGTTGGTGCCGTGACGGATGAAGTGCTCGGTCTGGGTCACCTGGTCGCTCTCGGGCACGCCGTTCCGGCGCCGGTAGAAGCGCTTCAGGTGCGTGGTGGTGACCGTGAGCATGTTGCCGTTCCACTTCCCAGTCGAAAATCCCTGCCACGTATGCGGCGCGAACCGACCGGGATGAGGACGGCCGTCCATCCAGATGGTGCGGGTCTGCGCGAAGGTGGCGATGAACGTCTTGATCGCCACCACGTCCTGCGTCGTCGGATCTTTTTCTTCCCAGATGCGGATTTGCGCCGGGCCGCGGAACGCCCAGGTGGACGAATGCGGGATGCACTGGCGTTCCTGGAGCGTCCAGCGCGATTCGTCCCAGGCGTCGGCGTGCGCGATCGCCTCGCGCGTGACCGGCATGCCGGTGAAGTCGCCCAGCTCCGAGCTGCCGCGGGTCGGATCTTCGTGATTGCGCCCGCTCCAATCGCCGACGAGACTGACCTGGGCCGATGCGGGGACAGCGACCGTCGCGGCAACCACGCAGAGCGCCGCGATCAATCTCCGGCGCACCATTAGAAGGTCAACTGCGCGCTGAACTGGACAATGCGCGCCTCCATAATCAGCGTCGGCAACAGCCACCGCGGACCGTAGGTATAGCCGCCGCGTCCCTGGGAACCTGCCGTGCCGGCTGCAAGCTGCATGATTGAGCTGCTGTTGAGTGCGTTGTAGACGTCGACGTTGGCCAGCAGGCGGAGCTGGCGCGGCAACTCGACGCGCTTGGTCAATCTCAGATCGAGCCGCGTAATCCGGTCCTCGAACATCGTCCCTGGAAGAATCAGCGGCACCGTGACGGTGGCGGTGCACGGCGTCCTGGTGCCGCACGACGCGAGGTTGCGGCCGAGCGACGGCGCGATCTCGGTCGTACTGGCGGTGTAATCCGCCTGGATGTCGGGCCCGGACATGTTCTGGAAGATCGCGCCAACGACGAAGTCGCCTGGCAGCGGATAGCTGCCATAGAGCTTGAGCTGCGTTTGCCCCTTGAACGGCGTCACCACGCGGCAATTCAGCAACTGCTGCGGCGAATCCACCACGAAGCAGTTGTCAGTGACGGTGCGGCCGGTGTCGACGCCGCCGCCGAACTGAATGCCCTGGCCGAGCCTGGTGCTGAACGTGAACATCAGGAAGTCGTTCACCTGCTTCTGTTCGCCGAAGTGTGCCGACTGCGTCACCAGATTGTTGACGAGGCCGAACTTCGCAAGCGAGATGTCGTACAACCCGCAGACCTGGTAACCGCCGCCGCCAGGCAGCCGCCGGTCGGCCGGCGCCGTGATGCAGTATGGACTGTAGTCGCCGGGCTCGGCGGCGAGATTGTCGGTCGCCGTGAAGTTTCCAAGCCAGTTGCGGTAGTAGCCGGCCGTCACCGAGAGGCCGTTGCTGACCTGCTGCTGCACTTCGGTCGAGACGTCCCAGGTGTAACCGCGCGCGCCCCAGCCCTCGAGCACGCCCTCGTCGTAGCGGTTGGTGACGCGCGCGCCGCCGAAGTTCTGGTTCGACATCGCAGCGCATTCCCCGTTCGCAGCGCGATTACCCAAATCGCAGTCGGGCACGAAATCGCCGTCGCTATCGGTCCACGCACGTGTGACCGAGTTGACCGCGGTCTGGATCGGATTGTTGGCCGAAGCGATCGCCGTCCCGGTCTTCGCCACATACCGGCCCGCCGATACCTTGAAGGCGGTACGACCGTTGCCAAACAGGTCATACGCGGCGCCGAACCGCGGCGACCAGTCCTTCCACAGCGGCACGTTCTTCACTTCGGGGAAGCTTCGTTCCGGCACCCAGCCGCTCGGCGGCGCTGGCACGTTTTGCGCGGGCACATAGCCGTTGAAGTAGTCGAACCGCAGACCG
Source organism: uncultured Acidobacteriota bacterium (assembly GCA_963750995.1). Taxonomy (GTDB): domain Bacteria; phylum Acidobacteriota; class Vicinamibacteria; order Vicinamibacterales; family UBA2999; genus CAVVST01. Next base: position 162,767 of record CAVVST010000005.1, read on the forward strand.
TAGGTCAGCGTCAGCCGCCGCATCGCCCACTGGTCCTGCGCGTAGATCCCGAGGTCAGCGCGCGTGCGGTTCTGGAGGTCGTACGGCGTCGCCCACTGAGTGATCTGCACGGGAACCCCGTTGCGGAAGGCATAGTTGATGTCGCCGCCGGTGACCGTCGTCAGGCTGGCGGCGACGCCCTGCTCGTTCTGGAAGCCGAACTTGAAAGCATGGGAGCCGGTCACGTACGACAGCGATGCACGTTGCGCGTAGCGATCGTTCTGGCTGGTCCCGTAGCTGGCCCGCGCGTTGTAGAGAATGCCGGTCGACTGCTCGAGGATCGACACGTGATTCGGTTCGACGCCCGGCGCGAGGAAGCCAGGGAAGCTCAGAATCGTGGCGCTGAAGCCGGCGTCGAGCAGCAGCCGGTTGGTCATCGGCGCGCTCCACGTTGCCTGATGGAGACGCGAGGGACGGAAATGAAAAGCGTTGCCGGTTTCCGGCGGCTGTCCGACTGCCCCCAGCGCGCGACAGATGCACGAGTCCGCGAAATCGGAGAACAGGTTGATCTTGTTGCGCGCCGACGCCTGCCACGTGACCCGCAGCGCCTTCGACTCGTACCACTGGTAACGATCGGCCGGTCGGGTCGGGTCGGGCGTCCAGACCGGCGTGCCCTGGGTCTTGTTCCAGAACATGCCCGCCATCTGGTTGCGATTGCCCCACTCGCGCAACGCCGAGAAGAACCAGAGACGGTCGCGTTTGATCGGCCCGCCGAGGGTGAAGCTGGCGTCGTAGATTTCGAGTACCTTGCTGATCGTGGTGAGCCCGCGCCCGCGCAGTTCGTCGGTCAGGTTCTCCCCGCCGAGCTGTTCCCCGGTCCACAGCCCGAACAGCGAGCCTGAGTGCGTGTTGCCTCCTTCCTTCGGAATCATGTTGACGACCGCGCCGTCGGCATTGCTTTCCGCGGAGATGCCACTGGTCTGAATCGCCGTCTCCTCGACCAGCGCCGAATTCGGAACGTAGCCCTGGTTGCCGCTGGCGTGATCGATCGACATGCCGTCGAACTGACGCTTCGATCCCTGCTTGCCGTGGAACGACGCGCCAAGTGATTGATCCAGCTGGCCGCCGACGTCAGCCATCCCGCTGAAGCCAGGTGTCAGCGCAACGACCGTGCCCCATGTCTTGGTGCTGCTCGGCAGGGTGTCGAGCGCCTCGTTCGACACCACCGTCTGCTGGCGCACGTTCTGAGTATCGACGAGCGGACTCTCGCCGGTGACGGTAATCGTCTCCTCGAGCGAGCCGACGCGCAGTTCAGCGTTCACCGTCGCGGTGAACCCCGAGGTCAGCACGATCCCCTCGCGCTTGAAGGTGGTGAACCCCGGCAGGGTGAACGTCACCACGTAGGTGCCCGGCCGCAGGTCGACGATGTTGTAGCGCCCTTCCCCGTCGGTGACGGCCGTGCGAACCTTCTCAATCAGCGCCGGACTTGCCGCCTCCACCGTGACGCCTGGCAGCACGGCGTTCGACGTATCGCGGACCGTTCCGGCGATACCGTTGATTTGTTGCGCCGCGACGGATGATGGCAGCAATAACGCGAGAGCGAGGATCGCAAGGGCCGCACGGGTGAATGCAAGAGCCACAGGACTCACCTCCGTCGTAGCCGGGTTACCTGGCCTGCGCGGTCTGCCGCGGGGCGCTCGTCTCGAACATCTCGGGCAGCGAGAACGTCAGCACGCCGTTGAGATACTTGTCGCTGAGCATGACCGTCTTGTTCTTCGGATCGAGCGTGATGCCGCGCACCTGCTTCAGCGTCCCCTTCGCGATCGTCCACTGCGGCGGAACATCACCGTCGTCAAAGACGCTCCACACGCCGGCGAACGCGTCTGACCCGAGCACGCCGTTGCCGGCGGCGTCCTCGTCACCCAGACCGGTCACGTTGACGACGATCTTGCCGCCGGGCGGGTACATCGTGATGCGGCTGACGCCGTTGAGACCGGTGCGCGGACCGGTGATCACGCGCAGCGGTTTGTCGTTCCCCTGCGCCAGCCGGTCGAAGATCCGGATCGAGTTGCGATTGATCAACACCAGCACGTTGTTGATCGGATCGACCCCGCCCGATCCCGCCGGCTGCATCAGCACGCGCTTGGGCGCGACGTCACCCTGCGCCGTGCGATCGAACACCAGCACGCGGTCGCTGTTGGTGATCTGGAAGACATAGATCTCGTCATTGACCGGATCGACGGCGACCGAGATCGGATCGATCATCTGGGTCTTCGGCCCCATGATCGTGCGGATCGGCGCTTCGGCTCCGCTGGCAGCGCCGCGGAACGTCAGCACCGCCTGGCCGATGAACTGGTTGACCACGATCTCGTCGTGAATCGCGTCGTACGAGACGCCATGGACGGTGCGGTTCAGGCGGGTGTTCTGGCCTTCAATCGTCCGAATCGCGGCGGCGTTCCTGTCGGCCAGGCGATCGAAGATGCCGATGCGCGGATGCCCGACGCAGCTCGGCACGATGATCTGATCGCGCCGTGTATCGTAGGCAATCATGTACGGGTTGCTGATGAGCGTCGCCGGCGCGTTGACCGGCGCGCTGCGGATGATGCGCACCGGCGCGACATCACCTGAGGCGGTACGCCGGTACGCGGTCGCCGAATGTCCGCCGTAATTTGCGACCCAGAGTTCGTCGTTGGCCGCGTCGAAGAAGATGCCGGCCGGCGCCTTGAGCAGCGTCTGCGGTCCCTTGATCACGCGAATCGGCGCGACGTCGCCGTTGGCGTTGGCGCTGAACACCGCTATCGTGTCGCCAACCGAGTTACTCACGAAGATCTCGCCATGTTCCGGGTCGACGGCGACGCCGGTCGGCCAATTCAACCCCGCCTTCGCCCCCTCGATCACGCGCAGCGGCGCGACGTCGCCGTTCGCGTCGGCGGAAAACACCGTCACGGACGGCTGTCCGAACTTTGCGCTGCCGTTGACGATTTCGCGGCGATACAGACCGAGGTTGTTGCCCATCGGCCAGAACTCGCGCCGCGGGCTTCCCGGGGTCGCGCCAACGCTGCCGCGTTCCGCCCGGTGCGACGTGCCATAGTTGACGACGTAGAGCAGCCTGTTCTTTGCGTCGATCGCGATCGAGTGAGGATCCGCCATCCGCGTGCGGTCGCCCTGGATGAGCCGGATCGGCTCGGCGTCCCCCCTGGCATTCTTTGGATAGACCAGGATCGCGCTGTTGTGCTGAATCGTCAGCAGCAACTCCTGCCGCGCTTCGTCAACGGTGAGGCCGAAGCTTCCGTACGGCGACAGGATCGTCCGGTCCGGCTTGACGTTGCCCTTCGCCTGCCGCCCGAAGACGTTCAAGCCGCGCAGCGAGTCGTTGTTGGTGGCGTAAATCTCGCCGGTCGACGGATCGACGTACAAGCTCGAGACGAACTGGCTGTTGGTGGCCAGGCCGCCGATGACGCGCTTGGCCGGCGTCTTCTCGGCCGCGGCAGGCGTATTTGCCAGCCGGTCGTAGACATAGAGGTCGAAGTTGTATTCGTCGCCGAGGATGACTTCGTTGCGGGCGGCGTCGACAAACACCGTGCTGAAGCCGGCGTAGGCGTCGTGGATCGTGCGCAGAGGCTTGCGCAGGGCCACCTCGGCACGCCTCGGATCCCCGGCGGTCAGCGCTGACTGGGCGGTAGCCGACAGCGCGGACGGCAGCAACGACGCCTGCGGCGTCGCGGTTTCCCACGTGCACTGATCGGTGCTCCCCACGGCCGGCATCGGCTGGAAGGCGATCAGGCGGGCGCTCCCTTCCGTGCCCGGAATGGCGTCGTTGCCCGGCGCGAACGCTAAGGCGGCAGCCGTCAACACTCCGGCGATGATCCAGCGGACAGTTCGGCGCTGTGGATTCATACTGACCTCATCTCGCGGCTGACGAAGGCGTGGCGGTCTTGCCTTCCTGCGCGATCTTCTCGTTCATCAGCGCGATGATCGCGTCAAACCAGGCGTTCAGCCGCGCCGGTCCGGCGACGAATGGATGCGGCGCCCCGGCGGCGCGCGTTTTCAGTTCCGGCTCCAGCTCGCGAATCTTGCGCGGCACCATCATGTCGGGATGGTTCGGCAGCATCACGTCCCATGGACCGAGCGACTTCAACCGCTGCGTGCTGGCAAGATACGCCTTCGACCATTGCGCGTTCGGGATCCCCAGGCCGCCGGGAACCAGCGCGCGGTAGGTGCGCGCACCGTCCCGGACCTGGAGCTCGGTGGACGTCGATCCGGGCGTGTGCCCCGGTGTCACGTAGAACTTCAGCGCGGTGTCGCCAAGCGTAATCGTCTGGCCGTCGGCGATGACCAGGTCCCGCTTGAGCGTCGGACCCGGGTTCTGCCGGCCCTGGCCCGGAATCTTCTGAACGCGCTCGGTCTCCTCCCAGTCAGGGAGCGACATCCCGACGCGTGCGCCCGTCGCCTGCCGGATCTTCTCCGCGCCGGCAAAGTGGTCGATGTGCGCGTGCGTGATGATCAGGTAGCGGATGTCCCGGGGGTTGAAACCGGCGGTGCGGATGTTCTCGAGCACGTAGTCGGCGGTCTCGTCCCAGGTCGCGTCGAACAGCACCAGGCCGGCGCTGGTCGTCACCAGGAACGGACTCGACGTCTGGATGCCGACGTACCAGAGGTTGTCGAAAATCTTGAAGGGGGCTTTGCGCTGCTGGTCGAACGGGAGGTTCGGCTGCTCCCCCCACGGCGCTTTGGCGTTCCAGTTGACGGCCGGCGCCTGCCCGGCCGGCGCCTGCGCGCCGGCTGCCGCTGCGGCGATGGCCAGGACCGACGCGATCGTGACGAGCCGTTTCATAGGCCGCCCTCCTTGGAAGCTATTTCTTCCCGTAGTTCTCCTTCGCCGCCGCCTCCATCAACGCCGCCGTGTCGGTGTTGGTGCACATGGCTTCCATGACTTGATCGAACGGCGCCAGGCGGTACTGCTTCTTCTCGACATACGGACGGATCAGCACTTTCGGATCGTCGTAGGTCTTCTCGACGTCGAGCGCGTTCCCGGCGATGCGGCGATACCGCTCGGTCACGTGCAGTGCCTCGGAATGGAACGACACGATCCCCTGCGGCGAGATCCAGTTCCGATCGTTGAAGTTGGTCACGTCCACGACCAGCGTGTCGCCGTCCCACTTGCCGACCGAGTCGCCCCAGTACGCGGGCGCCTGGAGCTCGCTGTGCTGCCGGCCGGGTTCGGTGGGTATGACGCGGAAGCCGTGGTAGGTCTCCTGGAGGAGCACGATCATCTTCGGCGTCTGCACCAGCTGGAAGATGTTCGTATTGGGCGGACCGCCGACGCTCGGAAGGCAGCGCAGCGCGGGGTCGTCCTTGTCGCCCATCTTCGCGGCCTTGGCAGCCGCTTCCGGGTTGTAGAGGCTGGCGAACGTCGAGCCCACCGGCGCGACGGGCGCCGGGCCGCTCCGCGGCGCGCCCACCCGGCCAGCTTCGAGCGCGGGCTCGGTTCCCCTCCACCAGACGCCCGTAAGATCCGGCTTGCCGTCCGCGGTGCGCGGCACCGCGCCCTCGGGCTTCCAGCCTTCCTCCGCCGGGGCGGGCTGTGCCGAGGCGGACGGAGCGACGAGCACAGCCGCCAAAGCGGCCGCGAGCAGCACGCGTGTCATGGAATTCCCCCTCATGAGACCGTCCGGCTGAAGCCGGACACTACGTTCGCACGTCTACTGCGCGTCCGCCGCGCCCTTCGGGCCGACGATGAACGAGCGGCCGTCCTGCAGGACGATCTCGCGCGCCGCTCCCATCATCGCGTTCATGTCCCGGGCGCGCGAGCCCTTGATCGTGACCTTGTCGCCGACTTTCACCGCATCGCGCTTGTAGCCGGCGCGCAGCAACGACGTCGGCGTGTTGCCCTCGAAGCCCCAGCGCGTGACCTTGCCGCTCTCGTCGGTCACGTTGACGAAGAACCAGGAGTGGGGATTCTCGATGCGGATTTCAGCCATCACGCCGGTCACCGACACGGGCTTGTTCTCGTCGAAGGCCGCCGAAAACGAATGGTGGGCGCGCACGGTGCCCGAGATCGCGAGCACGCCTCCAAGCGCAAGCACGAACCGGAACAGGTAGCGGTTCATAACTCCTCCTCGAACGGTATCGGGCCGCCGGCGCGTCCGGGACGCTACTGGGTCGATGACTTCTGCACGTCGGCATCGACACAGTTCCCGGCGCGACACCGATCGTTGTCGTCGCAGATGAACTCCAGGATCTTCCAGTTAGGCTTGCGCTCCATCGCCCAGTTTTCCGTCCACGGTCCCTCGAAGACTCCCGGATCGTTGAGGGTCACGTCGTATGAAGCGTTCGCCGGATCCGTGAACCGTATTCGTTCGACCACGTGCATCTGATCGCTGTGCCAGCGCGAGCTGCCGTCCTCGCCGTGAGTCGCGTCGAGCAGCCATTCATTCAGGCCGATCGTGTCGATCACCAGCGTGTCGTCCTCCCACCATGCGATCGAATCGCCCATATAAGTGGGCTCCGCGATCTCCCCGTGCGGACGGTTGGGCGCCCCGATCGGGATGACGCGAAAGAAGTGCATGTACTGGTACAGGATCACGAGCTGGTCAGGCGTCTGGATCCACTGCTGCGCGTACGGGGCCGGGATCTGGCGCGTCAGGCCGTTCGGCAGGCAGACGGCCGTCGGGTCGTCGACACGGACGTCGTTCGCGTGTGGACGGTTGAACAGCGCCTGTCCGCTCCCCTTCACCGGCGTCATGTTTTTTTCCGTGTAACGCCGCACCGTTGCGCTGTCGACCTCCTTACCCGTATGCCTGAAGCCGGGCCCGGCCCACACGCCGTTGAAGTCGGGTTTGCCGTCGGCGGTGCGCCGGATGGCGTTGGCATCGCCTGCCGGCGGGGTCGCCGTGGTGGAACTGCTGTTACATGCTGCGAACGCGCCGGCGACGACGGTCGCGGCGGCGATCGCGGCAAGACGGATCAGCGGAAGATGATGCGGCATCGAGATCGTCTCCAGTCTAGTTGGGCCGCACGTCTTCAGCAGACGCCGTGAACACGCTCTTGCCGTCGGCGAAGGTGACACGACCGCCGGACGCGTTATTCGAACCGTCCCTTGCCCTGAAGCCGTCGACCTTCACGATGTCGCCAACCTTCATGACGTCGCGCGGAATTCCCTGCCGCTGCAGGAATGAGGGTGGCCCTCCCGAAAAACCCCACGTGACCACGCGGCCGCGATCGTCTTTCACGTCGACGTAGAACCAGATGTGAGGATTGCGCCACTCGACCTTGCGGACGGTGCCGGTGACCGTCACCGGCTTGGATCGGTCGTATTCCGACGCGAACGAGTGGTGCGCCATCACCGGGGCAATCGCCAGGCTCCCCAGCAACGCAATACACGCGGCATGCAGCGTCTTCATGCGGGAATCTCCTCCAGTGGGCGCAAAACTACACCCGGAGATACCCGGTGTCAACGCCGCGCTACTGGGAATCTGGACCGGTGCGGATGACAGGACGGCCTTCCGGATGGGCCTGTTCGTAGACGTTCTTCATGTGAACGAGATCGACGTTGCCTTCGTGGCAGGTGTCCTCGCCGTCGAAATTCTCGCCCGGCCGCACCCGTTTCATCGGCTCATGGGACGTCATCGTCCAGGGCCGGGTGTAGACCTTCGGATCCTCGAACGTCATCGTCCAGTCGATGGTGTTCGAGTCCTTCATCGTGAATTTCTCCACGATGTGCGCGTCGGCGCTGTAGAAATCGCCGCCGATCGCCATCCGGGTCTTGCCAGCGAAATTGGTGACGTCGATGACCAGCGTGTCGCCTTCCCATCGTCCGATCGGATCGCCCAGCCAGAGGCGGACGCCGGCGGGCAGGTGCTCGCGTCGCGTCATGTCGACGACCCGCGTGATGTGCTGGTTCTGATAAAGGATAACGGCGTTTCCCGAATGCGCGATCTCCATCGGAAAGCTGACGACGCGCGCGATGTCGTAGAACTCGCAGTGCCCGACCTGATCCTCGTAGCCGTTGGCATCTTCGCGGCGGCGATTGCGCTCGGCCAACGCCCACGGCTGGTACGGGATGATGCCGTCCTTCGGATCGATGATCAGTGAGTGTCCCGCCGTAATGCCGAAGCCACCGGCATGCTCTTCCAGGATGACAGTGTTAAAGAGAGCGCCACCGCCACCATCCCAGCGCCCGGTGAGATCCGGCTTACCGTCGGCGCGGCGAGGTACCGGGCCGGCCGGTGTCGTGGTGTCGGGACGCGGGCGCTGCGCTGCCGCCGGCACGGCCGCCGATGCAAAGGCCATCGCCAGCAGCGCAATCGACAGCAGCGGCCGGCAGCCGGCGCCGAGCCTCACCGGGTCCCGCCGCCGGGCCCCTGCACGTAGACCGGAGGCCACGGGGTGTCCTTCCCGTGCTCCTGCTCGGTACACGTTCCTCAGGTGCACGAGGTCGACGTTACCCTCGTGGCAGGTATCCTCGCCGTCGAAGTTCTGCGCATTGCGCTCGCGCTTCATCGGCTCGTGCGACGTCATCGTCCAGGGCCGGGTGAACACCTTCGGATCCGTCACCGTCAACGTCCAGTCGATGGTGTTCGAGTCCTTCATCGTGAAGCGTTCGACGATATGCGCGTCGGCGCTGTAGAAGTCGCCGCCGAGCGCCATCCGCCCGATGCCGTTCAGATTGGTGGTGTCGACGACGAGCGTGTCGCCTTCCCAGCGGCCGATCGGGTCTCCCAGCCACAGCCGCATGCTCTGCGGCAGGTGCTGGCGCCGGGTCGTGTCGATGACGCGAGTGATGTGCTGGGTGTGGTTGATGACGACATTGGGACCGGAATGCACGATGTCGAAGGCGAAGCTGTGAAGCCGCGCGATCTCGTAGAACTCACAGTGGCCGACCTGGTCCTCGTAGCCGTTGGCATCCTCGCGGCGCCGATTGCGTTCGGCGAGCGCCCACGGCTGGTAGGGAATGACGCCGTCCTTCGGATCGACGATCAGCGTGTGGCCAGCCTGGATCCCGAATCCGCCGGGGTGTTCCTCGAGGATGACGGTGTTGTGCAGTACGCCCCCCGACCCGTTCCACCGTCCGGTCAGGTCCGGCTTGCCGTCGGCGCGGCGCGGAATCGGGCCGGCAGGAGGCACACCGGACCGCGCCGCGGCGATGGCCGCGGGGCCGCCCTGGCCGGCCACCGGCATCGTCATCATCCCCGCCAGGAACAGGAGTGCGGTGATCGACAAGATGAAGCGTCCTCGCATGCGCATCTCAAATCCTTCTGTTTGAATCAGAATTCGGGCGGCTCGAATTCCCGGGGCCAGGTGTGGTGAATGCCGAGCTCGTCGAGCATCGCCGTGCATTCGTAGTCGAGGATGCCGACGTCCTTCTGGCGCTGCAGCTGCATCCGGATCGTCCACGGCCGAGTGAATACCTTCGGATCCGTCATGGTCGCTTCGGTACTGAAGCGTGTCCGGCCCGAGCAGGGTATAGCGCTCAGTCACCTTGAGCGCGGCGCTGCTGTAGTTGCCGGCCATGTCGAACCAGGCGTAGCCGTTGAAGTTGGTGTTGTCGACGACCAGCGTATTCCCTTCCCAGCGCCCGCGCGGAACCCCGTTCCAGTTATTGACGTCCTCCGGCGACGGGGGTGGCGGTGCCTTCGTGACCGGGATCAGCCGCTTCTTGTGGCTCCATTCGTAACTGAGGGTCACGACGTCGGCGGTCTGGATGATCTGGAACGGCCACCCGATGTAGGTGATGCGCGGCACGCCCGGCAGGTAACACTTCACCAGCGGGTCGGCGTTCTTCCAGGGATCGGGATCCTTGGTGCCGGCGTAGTTCTCGGCGCGGCGCTTGAGCGCGGCGGCCTGGTAGGGGATCTTGCCGTCGGCGGGATCGACAACGAATCCCAGGCCCGCAGGGACGCCCGGCTTGGCACCGTGCGCCTCGAGATCGTATTTCGCCAGGTTCCAGGCGCGCCACACGCCCTGCAGATCGGGGTGGCCTGACGCCGTCTTGGGCGGCGTGTAGTTCTGTCCCGCCGGGGCCTGCGCCGTCAGCGGAGATCCAGACAGCGCGGCCGCGGCAACCGCCGCCGCCAGCACCAGCAGCCTCGGGTCACGTGTTCGCATGTGATGCCTACATCCTGTCGAAGACAGCTTTTTCGGTCGCCGAGTCACCGCTCTCGGTCCGCGTCTTTTCGATCGTCAGCGCGCTGCCGTTGAGCGTCCAGACCTCCTTGAAGTCCACCACTGTCTCACCGAGCGGCGACGTGAACGAGCGCCGGGTCGTAATCACCAGATTCGCCCCTTCGAGTCTGGCCTCTCCCGATTCGGTGATCCCGGACGGGGCCTTGATCGGCACCTTACTGCCATCCAGCTTGTAGACCGCCGAGGTCGGTTGCTGGCGCACGCTGGTGCCATCGACATGCAGCTCCGTCGGCGTCTGTTTGACGACCAGCTGGCTCGGGAACGGGACGATCGGCGTGTTCCCGGCGATATTCGGACTGCTCTTCGCCTGGTTGAACCGCCACGTGCCGCTGAAGTCGGGTCTGGCCTGCGCGAACGCGGCCGCGTGGACCACGAGCGCCAGACACACGCCGGCAACGATCACCATTCGTTTCATGGTTCAGACTCCCGCGTGGACGCCCGCGCTACCGCGCGCCGGGCGTGGCTTCGTCGCTGGTGTATTCCTTTTTCAATTCCACCAGGGTGAAGCTGCTTGCGTTGACGGTCGGGGTGCCGTCCTTGGCCAGGAAGCCCTTGACGATCACTTCCGTGCCGATGAAGTCTTCCTTGCGGATACCGGCCCTGAGCAGGTTCGTCGCGCTCGCGCTCTCGACTTCCCAGGTCACGGTCTCGCCCTTCTGGTTCACGACGTCGACGTAGATGTGCGCGTGTGGGTTCGACCAACCCAGCTTGCTGACCTTCCCGCGCAATGTCACCGGCTTGTTGCCGTCGTAGACCGCGGAAAACGAATGATGGGCCTGCACCGGAAGCGCCGATCCCACCAGGATCGCGACGGAAACCGCGGCGAATAAGAGCCTCATACTGCCTCCTTGAGAGCCTGAATGCGCGATGCTAACACAGCTTCCCGGACCGACGCCCTACGGCTTGGGGTTGCCGGCGGGCGGCTGCACGAACCGCGAGGCCTCGACCTGCGCGTTCGGCTGGATCCCGCTCAACTTGATCGTCATCTGCATGTAGGTCTGGCTGGCGGTCCAGGTGAACGGCATTTTCACGCCGGCCACGTCGCGGTAGTCGTCGTAGTTGATTTCGGTCGGCACCGGGCCCACCGGCGTTTCGTTCCAGCGCACCATCCGGATGAGCAGGCCCGTGTTGTTGTCGAAGTAGAAGTTGACGGGCAGCAGGCCGGGCGTGATGCCCTGCAGGATCGAGACGTCCTTGTCGTCGATCGACGTCCGGCCAACTCGCCACTCTTTGTACAGCTGCTTGATGCCGCCGGGGAACGCCAGCCCTGCTTCGATGCGGGCGCGATCGAGGTTGCCGCTCACCAGGTTGACGATCGGCGCCGGGCTGTCGGGACCGGCGAACCAGCCGTTGCGGCCGTCGAACACCCGGTAGCTGTCGCCGTTGAACATATGGACGATCCACGTCCGCTGGTTCGGCGCCTTGGCGAAGATCTCGACCGGCACCTCGGCATGCCCGGTGTCGAATCCGGAGTAGGTGCCCTTCGCGGTGAGGCTCGTCACCTTGGCCAGCGCGCCCGCTCCGCCGATCGCCTTCAGGTATTTCTCGAAGATCTGATCGGACATCACCCGGTCGTTGGTCGGGAAATCCATGACATTCGGGTCATCGTCGGGAACGCCGTACTGCAGCGACAGGCGCGGCGCATTCACCGGCGAATAGCTGCCCCGGTGACAGGTGAAGCAGGTCACGCGCGGCTGGCCGCCGAAGTATTGCTTGTTGAGCGCCTGCATCATGACGATCATCTGCCGCGCCTTCTGGATCCGCGGCGTCGGGTCGCCAAAAGCCTCGTGCCGGAACACGGCATCCTTCGAATGGCAGTAGGTGCAGTCGTCGCCCATCGACGCGGCGAACATCCCCATCGCGTCGAAGAACGTGTCGATCGGCATCCCTTTCAGGACCTGGATATTGCGAAAGAGCTTGTCGGTCGTCATCCCTGACGCGTCCTGCGCCCCGCCGCCGCCCTGCGCCCGCATTGTCCCGACGCCCAGCAGGCACACCAATGCCGCGCCGATTGCCCCACACACCAGCGTCTTCCGTCCACGCATCATCTGAACCCCCCGGCCACGCCGTAGTTGTTGTTCTCGTTGCAGATGTATTCCATGATCTCCTCGCCCGGCTGCAGCGTCGCAGTGTAAGTGGTCGTGAACGGGCGGGAGTAGGCGCCCGGATCGTCAATCGTGACCTGGTTGTCCAGGTGCCCGAAGTCCTTCCGGGTCCAGCGCTCGATGGTATGCAGTTGCTCGGTGTGCGGATGCCCGCGGCGATCGAACCAGAACTTGTCGTTGAAGCCCACGGTGTCGATCACAAGGGTGTCGCCGTCCCATTTCCCGATCGAGTGGCCGAACCACGTCGGATCCGGGTCGCGCGGATGCATCGCGTCCATGAAGATCTGGCGGAAGCTGTGAATGTTGCCTTCCCACAGCACGAAGATGTGCGTGGCGTTCGTGTGGGTCGGATACTGCACGAACCGCCACGGATAGTTGCCGGCCTGGCGCGGGACACCCATCGGCATGCAGTACGCGTGGGGATCGTCTTCCGGCGTTCGCGACTCCATCAGCTTCTTCGCCCACGGTAGCAGCGGGATTTCTCCCGGCTTGAACTTGCCCTGCGCTTCCATGTCCTGCACGGGACCGCCTCCCGTCCAGGCGCCGCCGAGATCCACGGTGCCGCCGGGATAGCGCGGCACCGGGCCGTCGAGTCGTACCTGCGCGCCGCCGCGGCCGCGGCCGCCGCCGCGACCTTCCTGTGCGGCGAATGTCGCGGCCACGGATCCCGCGGTGATGGCGCAGACAGCGGCGACCAGCAGCCTGTCCACGCGGTTCCTCCTCACTGGATCCCCTGGGTGCCGCCGAACAGCGCCTTGCCGTCCGCCGTCGTGACGGTTCTGGTGCTCGCCATGGTCTTGCCCGACTTGGCGGCGAAGCCGGAGACGCTGATGGCATCGCCCACCGTCAGCGTATGCCGATCCCAGCCTTCCCGCGTCAGCGAGTTGGGGCTGGCCAGCTCGAAACTCCAGTTGGTGACCGTCTTGTCCTGATTGACGACGTCGATGAAGAAGCGGGCATGCGGGTTGGTCCATTCGATCTTCGTGACCGTGCCCTTGAACGTCACCACCTTGTTTTCGTCGTACTCGGAGGAGAACGCGTGATGGCCGGCCAGGCGAGCTCCCGAGACGAAGATACTGACCCCGATGACCAGGATACCGATTATCTGCTTTCATTCCGACACCTCCACAACGGCGGGTCTGAAGGCCCGCCTCTACGATCCCTGTCACTGTCGGCGGGACTGAAGACTGCCTCGACAACGACTTCCTCCACTGTCGTAGAGGCGGACCTTCAGCTCCGCCTGGAACTTAGAAATCAAACTGCGCGCTGAAGCGGAAGAACCGCGCCAGCAGAATGCTCGTCGGCCGGCGGAACGTCGCGTAGTTCGGGTTCTCGTCCAGCACCGAGCTGGCATTGAAGACGTTATAGATGTCCACGCTGAACAGCGACCTCGTGCCGTTCAGGCGCAGCTGTTTGCCCAACCGCAGATCGAGCTGGTTCAGCCGCTCCCCGTACTCGGTGCCCGGCGGGATGATGGTCGCCGTCAGGTTCGCGGCGCCGCCCGACAGGCTGCGTCCCAGGCTCGAGCGCCACCGACGGGTTGGTGGCGATGTAGTTGGCCAGGACGGGCGGTCCCTGCACGTTCTGGTAGACCGCACTGACGAGGATGTCGTACCGCGGCAGCGTGTAGGAACCATTCAGCTTGATCTGCGATTCGAACGCCCCGTCCTGATGGCAGAACGAGAGCGGCGTCCAGACGTTGGTAACCGTTCCAGGTACCACCAGCGGCGCGGCGAACAGCACGCCGGGCTGTTTCTCCGCCACCTCGCAGTTGTCGATGCTCCGGCGTCCGGTGCTCAGTCCGCCCTGCAGCAGCATGCCCGCCCGGGGACGCGCATTGATCGTGACGTCGACGCCGTTCCAGTGATCGATCATCGTGCCGTAGTTCTTGGCATGGGTGACGAACGCGGTTGCGGGCAGCCCGAATCGCGCCGGCTTGAGATCGAAGAGGCCGTCAACCGTGTAGCCGCCGCCGCCCGGGAGGCCGGGGTTCGACGGCGCGGTGATGCTGAAGCGATCGTAGTCGGCCGCGGTGAGATTCGGATCAGGGTCGGTGACGATGATGTTGCCGTAGACGCGGCGGAAATAGCCGACGTCGAGCGCGACGCGCGGCAGCAGTTCGTGCTGTACGCCGGCGGAGAACTCCCAGTTGTAGCCGCGAGCGCCCCAGCCCTGCATCAGGTCTGGATCGTAAGCCCGGCCCAGGCGCACCTGGCCGAAGTTGGCGTTGGCCATCGCCCCGCATTCGCCGTTCCCCGTCGTCAGCGTCAGGTCGCAGTCGGCAACGTAGTTGCGGTTGGCATCGTTCCAGGTGCGAGTGGTGCTGAGAACGAGGGCATTGGCTGGCGCGGCGCCGCTGAAGATGCTCGTGTTGCCGCCGCCCTGCCCGGCGCCCGCGTTCTGCAGGTACTTGTTGGCGCTGAACTTGAGCGCCGTCTTCCCGGTGCCGAACAGGTCATACGCCGCGCCAAACCTCGGGGTGATGTCGTCCCACTTGAGGTTGTCCTGCTTCGGGAAGGTGAAGTTCCGGTTCGGTACGAGCGCCGCTGGCCCGATCTGGGTTTCGGGGAAGCTGCTGCCGAAGTGGTCGTAGCGGATGCCGTAGTACAGCGTCAGCTGCCGCGCCGTCCAGCGATCCTGCGCATAGACGCCGATGTCGTGGTCGATGGTCGCCTTGTACAACGACGGCTGAGCGCGCTGCGTCAGCTGGTTGGGCACGCCGTTGTTGAACCGGTAGCTCAGCGGCTGAAAGTCGAACGTCTGGAAGTCGATCCACCCGCTCCGGTGCGTCACGCCGAATTTCACTGCATGCGCGCCGGTGATGTACGACAACGCCACCCGGTAGTTGTAGGACTCATGCGGCTGCCGGCGGTACTGCTCGGCGGCGCGGTAGCGGATCCCGGATGACTGCTCGACCACCGAAATCATCGCCGGGTTCAACCCGTCAACCGGCAGCTGGTTGCTCTGAATGCGGTTGCGAAGGTGGCCGGCCTCGACCAGGAGCCGGGTCGTGATCGGTGCGGTGTAGTCGACGTTGGCAATCCGGATGACCGGCTGTGGGCGGAACGTGCCGGCTTCGGGCGAAACGGTCGCGCTCAACTCGGTCGGGCACGCACAGTCCTTCTGCTCCGACCAGGTCAGCCCGAACTTGTGAATCGGGGAGGCCTGCCAGGTGATCCGGGCCTTGCCTTCCTTCGCCTTGCTGAGGAGGACGGCCGGCCGATCGGTGTCGGCGTCGTAGTTCCACAGGTTCGGGTTGTTCTCGTTCCGGTTGTAGTACATGCCGGCGACGAAGCTGTCGTCCTGCGTGTAGCGGTACGACGCGTAGAACCACAGCTTGTCGCGCTTGATCGGCCCGCCGAAGCCCGGGTTGAACTCCCAGTTCAACTTGACCTTGTTCGGGTTGCGCAGGCCGCGGGCGACCAGATCGTCCGTCAGGTTACTGCCCGAGAGATCGTTGTTCGTGAACCGGTAGTAGAGCACCCCGGAATACGTGTTGCCGCCGTCGCGTGGGACGACGTTGATGCGGACGCCGCCGGTAGAGAACTCGGCGCTGCCGGCGGACGTGTCGAAGGTGACTTCCTGCGTACCGGCGTTGTTGTGCTGGCCGCCGAGGCCGAACGACGAGCTCGCCGTGGCCATCATCGCGATGCCGTTCTGGAACATCTGCTGGTCGCCGGAGATGCTGCCGTGAATGGCGATCGATCCGGGCGTCGTGGTGCGCTCCGGATTGACGCCGCCGACATCGCGTTGGGTCGCGGTGACGCCGGGAATGGTGGCGGCGGCCATGTTGTAGATGTCGCGCCCTGCCGGGATCAGATCGATCGTGTCGCGGTCGATGACACGCTGCTGGATCGTGTTCGAGACGTCCACCACCGGTGTTTCACCGGTGACGGTGATCGTTTCCTCGACGCCGCCGACCGCCATCTCGGCGTTGACCGTCGCCGTGAACGATCCCGCGAGCTCGATGCCGACGCGCCGCACGTTGGAGAACCCGGGCAGCGAAAAGGTGACGCTGTAGGCGCCCGGTCGCAGCTGTTCGATACGGTACTGCCCGTTGCTGTCAGTGACGACCACGCGCACTTTTTCGATGAGCGCGGGGCTCGCGGCTTCAACCGTGACGCCGGGCAGTACTGCGCCCGATGCGTCCCGTGCAACGCCGGTGATCGACGCCAGCGTCTGGCCCGTCGCGGCCACTGGCAGCATCAACAGCGCAACAATCGCAACGACGGCATACCGTGATCGAGGCATAGGCGTCCTTTCGACGTGGGCAAACGTTGGATCCGATCGGCGGACGGCGCTCAGCGTTTCAGTCGGCAGTGTTGGCGTCTCGCGGAGCAAGGCCAGGTTCGAACATCTCGGGCAGCGCGAACGTCAGTACACCGTTCAGGGTACTTGTCGCTGACGAGCAGGGTCTTGTTCTTCGCGTCCACGGCAACGCCGCGCGGGTTGCGAATCACGCCCTGCGGCCCGCCGACGCGCCAGCGGGGTGCGACGTTGCCGGAGTCGAACACACTCCAGATGCCGACGAAGGACTGATCCGAGGCGAGCAGCGGCAGCCCGTCGCCGCCGGTTTCGCCGAACGGCACCGAGACAAGAATCATTCCCGTGGCCGGGTGGATGTCGAACCCGTGGCGCAGGCCGCCGAGCGGCTCGGCGTTGGGCCCGCTGATGACCCGCAGCGGCGGCGTGCTGCCCTCGGCGTCGTAGTTGAAGATGGCGATCTGCGCGCCGTTCCGTCCGCGTCCGCTGACGGCGAGCAGGTTGTGGACGTAATCTACCGCGACGCGCGCCGCCGGCACCATCAGCACCCGCTTCGGCGCGACGTTGCCCGAATCGGTGCGGTTGAACACGAGTACCCGGTCTCGCGCCGGCACGAACAGCTCGTTGTGCACCGGATCGACCTCGACCATCTCCGGAACCGAAATCTGCGTCTTCGGCCCCTGGATGATGCGAATCGGCGGCACGTTGCCGTTCTGGCTGCCGCTGAACGCGAGCACCGCCTGGGCGATCTGCGAGCTGACGAAGATCTCGTCATGGACCTCGTCATAGTTCACACCGTGCACGGTGCGATTGAGCTTGCTGTTCTGGCCGACGATCCGGCGGACGGGCGCGGCGGTCTTGTCGGCGGTGCGCGAGAACATCCCGATCTGGGGATTCGCCACGCAGCTCGGGACGATGACTTCTTCGCGGCCCGGATCGTAGGCGATCGAGTACGGGTTGCTGATTCCCGGAAACGGCTCGTCGCGCGGCGCACTGCGGATAGCGCGCTTCGGCGCGGCGTCCCCTTTCGCGTCCCGAGCGTAGACCGTCGCCGAATGGCCGCCGAAATTGGCGACCCAGACCTCGTCGTTCGCGGCATCGACAAACACGCCGGTCGGGAACTGGAGCTCCGTTCGCGGTCCCTTCAGCACGCGAATCGGCGCCGCGTCACCCTGGGCGTTGACGTCAAAGACGAGCACGGAGTGCCCGCCGGAGTTCGCGACGTAGAGCTCGCCCCGCCGGGCATCGACGGCGATGTTCGTCGGCCAGTCGAGGCCGGTCTTCGGGCCCTGAATGACCCGCAGTGGCGCGACATCCTGGTCGGCGTTGGCGGGGTACACGGTAATCGAGGGCGGAACGAACTTGCCGCTGCCCGGCACCGCGGCCTGCGTGTACTCAGTGCGGCCGGCGCGTGGATCCCGGATGAACTCGCGCGACGTGCCCCAGTTGGCCACGTAGATGACCTTGCGCTCGGCATCGAAGGCAATGCCGTGCGGATCGGCGAGCCGAGTGCTCGTGCCCAGGATCATCCGCACCGCCTCGTCCTTGTTGCGGGCGGATGCCGCCTTGTTGAACACCATCACCGCGCCGCTGTGCTGGACGGTGAAGAACAGCTCCTGCCGTTCTTCATCAGCCGCGACGCTGAAGCTCCCGTACACCGTCGGCATCGTCCGCGCCGGGCGCACATCGCCCTGGGCGGTGCGCGGGAAGATCGAGACTTCGTGGACCGTGTCGTTGTTCACGGCGTAGATCTCGCCCGTGGGCGGATCGACGTAGACCGAGCTCTGGTACTGGGTGGCTGTGCTGAGGCCGCCGATGACGCGCTTCGGCTCCGTCCGCGACGAGGGGTCCGAGTTGGCGAGGCGGTCGAAGACGAAAATCCGGAAGCGATTCTCGTCGGTCAGGATGACTTCGTTGCGCGCCGGGTCGACGGTCACGGCGCTGAACACGGCGTTGGCGTCCTGGATGAAGCGCAGCGGGGCGCGTGTCGAGGTCGCCGTCGGCACCAGCGCCGGAGGCTGGGGTCGGGCACCGCCGCCACCCTGGCGCTGCAGAAACTGCGCGCGGCCGGCATCGGAAAAGACGGACGGCCCCGGCGCGTCGGCGGCGGCCACTTCCCACTCGCAGGTCAGCGCATCGGCTTCGGGAAAGCTGTCAAACGCCACCAGACGGCCTGAGGACCCCCCGGTTTCGTGAAGGGAGCCCACGCCAAGCGTGACAAGAATCAGGACGGCGAGGGGAAACACGAACGTCTGTGCGCGCATGCGGTGTCCTCCGGCGCGCAAATGCTACACGGGAAAGAGGAAACGGGAAAGGGGCCAGGGCGGGAGTGATTACGGGAGCGCGGCCCGGCCACAGCTGCGGTCAGACCCCGGCGGTTTCGAGAATAGTACGGCCCCACCAGATGCATTGGCGGCGCGTCGCCGGTCCATTCCGCATCCGCCGGATATAAATAGTAGGCATCCCACTCGATCGGACCACTCACCGACGAGGGCACCCAGTTCTTATAGCGTGCGCCGACGACGAGGCGGCTGTCCCAGTAGTGTTTGACGCGCGGATCGGCCATGACCGCCCGGCCGGAGGGCACAGCTGCCCGCTGCCAGCAGTGTTAGAAGTGGCAGTATTTTTCGCATTCCGTAAGGGGGTCGGGAGTCATTTTCGGAGGACACTCTCCAGGGTGTCCTCCGAAAATGACTCCCGACCCCCTTACGGATTTGTGATCGCGCGGGCTTGCGCGAGCTTCTGGGTCCACTCGGTGCGGCGCGGGCTGGACTTGAACTCGCGCAGCAGCCGGCTGTACGTCTCCGTGGCCTTCTTGCCTTCCTTCACTTCGAGATAGTTCACGCCCAGCGCGTGAAGAATCTCCTCGCGGACCCCCGCATCCCGCTTGGCCTCGTTCAGCTGCAGCGCGCGGACGTAGTAGTCGATGCTCGTCCGGTACAGGCTCGCGGCATGCAGGCGCACGCCCATCTCGCGGAGCGCGGCGAAGTTGCTCTTGTCGCGCGACAGCGTCGAGCCGAGACGATTGAACTCGGAGACGTCATGCGGCAACGATTCGAGCAGCTCCATCATCGGCTTCAAATCGATGAACCCGGTGGCGCGGAACAGCTCGTTGCCCTGCGAGTCGGTGAAGATGACGCTGGGGAGCGTGGCGATCTTGTACTTGAGCGCCAGATCGGTGCGGTGATCGGCGTCGACGCGGATCAGCACGAAGTCGGAGGCCGCGCGCTCGAAGTCGGCGGTCTCGTAGACGTCGCTCGACATCACCTTGCAGGCGGCGCACCAGTCCGCCACGAAGTCGAGCAGCATCGGCTTGTTGCCGGGCTGCGCGACCCTGGCCGCCTCGTCCACCGTGGCGTGCCAGCGAACGTCCGCGACGGCCGCCGGGGCCGCCGCGGTCAGCGCAATGAGGAAACACGCAGCTCTTACGTAGTGTCCGGCTTTAGCCGGACCCGATCGGTCCGCCTGAAGGCGGACACTGCATGTACTCGTAGAGTAACCATCGTTCCCTGCCTAGAACTGGAACCGGAGCCCGAACTGGATCGTCCGCGGGTCGCCGGCCGTGTTGCCGTTGTTCGCAATGTAGTTGCCGTTCTCGTCCTTGTACCGCATGAACGTCGCCGGAATCGGCGCAGGTACCACCGTGGACTGCCCGTTCGCCGCGGCCTGCACAATCGTGCCAGGACCATACACCATCTGCGCGGCGCCGAGCGTCACGTTCGCGAAGTTGAACAGGTTGAATGCCTCAGCCGACAGCGAGACCGTGCCCCGCGGCAGGATGAAATTCTTCTGCACCCGGATGCTGACCTCCTTGAATCCGCCGTTCCTGAAGCTGTTCCGCTTGAACATCACGCTGTCGACGATCGGACGGTCGTTGGTCTGGCCATCGGCATTGAGATCGGTCGTCCCGGCGCGGGCCGTGAACGGCCGCCCCGACGTGAAGCGCATCGACGAGGCGACGTCGATTCCGAACGGGAAACTGTAGTTCACGTTGCCGATGAACACATGCGGCTCGTCGATATTCGAGAAGTTGTACTCGCTCGAGATCTCGTTGACGTCCGCGTAGGCAATGCCGGTGAACCCGCGCTCGATGTCGTCGTACGAATAGTTCCACGACCGCGTGTAGTAGGCATCGACGGTGTACGCCGGGCGGCGCATGTTCAGCGCGGCCGTGATCCCCCGGTAGAGCGATCGCCCTGCCGCCTCGGTGACCTGGACCTTGCCGAACTTCGGGCCGTACGGCCGGACCGTCGCGTTCGAGGCCGGCGTGGCCGGGTGGTTGTAGCGCCGGCGCCCAGTCGCGTCCACCCAGAAGTCGCCGATGTTCACGTCGCGCTGCCGGGC
Organism: uncultured Acidobacteriota bacterium; assembly: GCA_963750995.1. GTDB lineage: Bacteria > Acidobacteriota > Vicinamibacteria > Vicinamibacterales > UBA2999 > CAVVST01. The sequence continues at coordinate 183,643 of CAVVST010000005.1, forward strand.
GACCCGTGTAGTGGCAATCTGCGAATACGTCACGTTGGCGGCGAGGCCGGCGGCAATGAGCCGCTCATAGCCCATCTGGAGTTGCGCCGCGCGCGGGTTCCTGAACTCCGGATCGAAATAGAACGGCGCGAGGTTGTTCGCGCTGCCAGGCGCGCCGAACAGCCGGTACATCTGCTCCGGCGTGAAGGTCGGCAGATTGCCCAGCGGCGCCGCGGTCAGATCGATGCCGACGGTCTGGAACGCATTCCTGAGCGCCGTCGGATCGGTGACCTGGACGGCGAAGGCCTTGTCCGGATTGCCGCCGTTGAAGAGATACGACTGGGCGAAGATCGACATGTAGGTCGGCGCGTAGAACAGGCCACCGCCGCCGCGCACGATGTTGCGCGCGTCGCCGGTCATGTCCCACGCCAGCCCGAGCCGCGGCGCGATCATCCGCGTGTCATCCGGGATCGACGTCGCCAGCGGGAAGCGGTTCGCCGGCTCGGTCGCCGCGGCGTAGTCAGGATTCCACTGGCCATCCCAGCGCAGCCCCGGTGACAGCGTCAGGCGCGGCGTCACCCGCCAGTCGTCCTGGACGAAGAACGCCAGCTGGGTGATCGCCATGTCCACCTCGCCCGTCCCGGTGAACTGGACGTACGACGTGGGTGTCCGGCTCTCCCACGTCGCAAGGCTGCTGAACGCGTACGCGCCGTTGAACTGCTGGTTGTAGAGCGCGTGCCCGTCCATGCGCAGAAAATCCACGCCCACCTTCGCGGTGTGCGCGCCGCTCACCACGGAAAAGTTGTCCACCACGTGGTAGCGATTGTCCTCGGATGCGAACCCGACGTTGCCCCACGAGCCGGATGACGGCGGACCGTAGATCGCGGCCGTGCCGATCGTGACCTGCGGTCCGTCACCCTGGTAGGCACGCGGTCGCACCTCGCGTCCAAGCTGCACCCGGAGCTCGTTGAGTCGCGTGGCCGAGAGCACCGCGGTCCACTGGCCGAGCGTGGTGTAGTTGGTTGACGGCGTGATCAACAGATTCGACTTGGCGCTGGTGGTGGTCGAGGCGATGCCGAGCCCGGTCTGCAGCGCCGTCGCGCCGGGCGAATTGGCCGTGTACGTCCGCGTGAAATCAAACCGCCCGAGGAACATGTTGTTGTCGTTGATGCGGTGATCGACGCGGTTGATGACCGACTTCCCGTCGCTGATCGCGCGCAGTTCCTCTTCCGGCGCGATCGCGAGCAGCGACCGCGCGGCCGTCGTCGAGCGATCGATGCCGGCGTAGGTCACCTGTGCCGACTTACTGCCTTCCTGGAACTCGGCGGCGGTGAAGAAGAAGGTACGGTCCTGGCGGATCGGCCCGCCGACCGAGACGCCGAACTGGTGGACGGTGGCGGTCGGCTGACGATCGAAGGCGTCGCTCGAGGCAAAGCTGCCGTGGCGCCCGAGATAGAACGAGGTGCCGCGGACCTGGTTCGTCCCCGAGCGGGTCGACAGCGTGATCAGGCCGCCGGTGGACCGGCCGAACTCCGACGAGAAGCTGTTGCGCACGACCTGGATTTCCTGCAGCGCTTCGAATCCGAACGACGGCGCCGACGAGGACCGGCTGCGGACACCGCACTGCCACGTGCTGTTGTAATCGCCGCCGTCAATCAGCAGGTTCGCGTAAATGCCCTTCTGCCCAGCCACGGAGAAGCCGCTGCACTCCGGCTCGATCAGCGTGGTCGGCGTCTGCATCACCATGTTCTGGATGCGGCGTCCGTTCGACGGCAGGTTGTGAATCTGCAGATCGGTCAGCACCGACTTCGGTGCCGATCTGGTCGGCTCGCTCGAGAAGTCGGGAACCGTGACGAACTCCGCCAGTGCCACACCGGACACGCTGAGGCTGAAATCGGCGGTGACGACGCTGGCCAGGGTGAGCGTGACCTGCTGCCTGGCTGCCTCGAATCCCTGCGCATTGACCCGCACGTCGTACGGTCCGAGCGGCAACTGCGTGAACGCGTAGCGGCCGGCATCGTCGGTTACCACCGACCGCTCGTAATTGGTGCTTGTGTTGCGGGCAATCACGGGGACGTTGGCGACTGCCGCCTGGGTCGGATCGACCACGACTCCGACGATCTGCGCGCTGTTGGCCGCGGACTGCGCATGCGCGCCGACCGGAAGCGCCAGCCCCGCGAGGGCCAGCAACGGGAACACGGCAATGCCGCGGAAGACTCTGCCGTTCATACGATCTCCTGGGATGACAATTGATGACGACGGGCCTGGTGATACTCCAGCAGGGCGGCGTTTGCCGCGCTGATGGTCGCGGTGGTGTCGGCGAGCTTGGCCAGATCGGTGCCGGGTACCGCCGCATAAAGGTCGCCTTCCGCGATCGCCGTGTACACGCGGTTGCCGACGCAACCGGTGCTCGCCACCATGCCGTGGGCCAGCGCCGCAGGCAACGCCATGCAGGTCGGGCGCCCCAGGGTGTTGAGCGTCGACGCGATGCCCGCGCGGATGGCCGCCTCCTGGAGCAGCATCACGCGCGCGGCCGGTCCCGAGAACAACACCACGTCAGGATCGACCGGCGTCTCGCCGAGCGGCGCATAGACAACGGCGGCGGGCGACGTCGGCAGGACCGGAATCTCCGCCACCTCGTCCATCGACACGTAGCCGATGCCCGCCATCAGCCCGAGCGTCTCCTTGAGTTCCATCGCGTGCACGGGGGGCAGCGGAATGTTGTGCGTGTACACGCCGATCGGACAGTTGTAGTGATCCGCCGGCACCGTGTAGAACGTCGCGCCGTCGGCAGCCAGCCGCCAGAAACTGCACCCTGATGGGACCGACCCCTTGAACTGCGGCACGCCGGCGGGCGGCGCGTCCCGGAACGCAACCGCGACCGGTCTTCGCGTCAGGCCGAGATCCGACGAGAGCTGCCGCTCGAGCCGCCCGTAGTCAGTCACTTCGCCCCCGCCGGCTTCGTCGCGAGCAGCAGCTGGTTGATTTGCGGATTGATGCCGACGGCGAACCAGCTGCTCACCTCGGCGATTTGCGCCGGACTCAGCGTCGTCTTGGCCTGCGCCTGCAGCTTGATGATCGCGGCGTTGACCTCGCGGTTATAGACGCGCACGGCGGTCAGCCAGGCTTCGCGATTTTCCGGGGTCAGGCCGAGCAGCGTTGCTGTACCGAGCGAACAGAGCTGTCCCGTCTTCATCGTGCCGCAGAAGACTTCGGGGCGATGCTCCACCGCGGCCGTGGGCTTGGCTGCCGGCTTCGCGGCGACGGGAGCCGAATGATCGTGCTCCTGTGCCATCGGTGTCGCGAGCACGAGAGAACCCAGCGCAAATGCAAGCAAGACGCTCTTCATGGCGTACTCCTGTAGAAAAACTTGAAAAGGCCTCGCGGAACGCTCCGTGGGACGAGCCCTGTCAGGTGCGACGTGCGAACCGCTGGGTTCGCGCCACACGCGTACAATCCGCGCGACAGCGTGGAAACGCTTAGAGGACGCTCGGCTTCGGAGGCGGGGCGAGGAGCGCGAGCGAGGGTTCGGAATAGACCGACGAGGTGAATACAGGCGCGTCGGACTCGACGTCCGGCCTCGCCACCGGCTGCGCCGGGCGCAGCACGCCGATCGTCGCGAGCATCTGGAGTGCGGCGGCGTCGGACGAGAGCGCGCAATCGGACTCCTCGTCCGACGAAGACGCGCCGTCCCCGTGCGTCGCTTCAACCGACTCGGGCGGATGGAGCGGGCACAACCGCTCGCACTCCGTCAGCGGCCGCTCCGCCTCAGTGTGCGTCGCGGGTGCGGCCGAAGAGCCCTCCGGCACCGGCGATTCGATACAAATCACCCGGATACCGCTAAATGGCAGCACACACAGCAGTGCGCCGAACGCAAGGCTCCGCAGGCGAGGATGCAAGCTGCGTCACCTTACGTCCGGGCAGTGAGCCTGTCAAGCCGGCATGGAGTCTCAGGTCGGGGAATACCGATATGGCGGTGGCTCTTTCACCACGCGACGGTCGTAGCCATCCTTGACCACCTGGAGGAACTCACTGTGCGGGACGATCAGGCCGTGCAGCGGAACATGGCGGTCGATGTTCAGCTTCCGCATCTCGATGTTCTCGGCCAGGTTCCTGACCCACGGCGCGTGGCCCAGCGTCCGTGGATCGCGCGGCATGAAAATGTCCGCCTGGACGAGGATCCGCTCCCGGGGGAAATAGATCATCAGGTTGTTGTCGGCATGCGTGTTGTTGACGATCCGGTACATGACCAGCGACATGGTGTCGTCCTGGAGCGTCATCTCCTCGTCAACGGTCACCAGCTTCAGTGGCGGAGGGTTCGGGTTTTCCGCGAGCACGTCCGGCAGGATCGTGCGCGGCCGCTTGACGGCCTCCTCGTAGAACGCGCCATTGCTCTTGTGGGTGATGACGGTCAGGCCCTCCGACACGGCGGCGCGGACACCCGCGGAGTGGTCGAAGTGGTGATGCGTGTTGATCAGGGTCGTCAATGGCTTGTTCGGCCGCAGTTCCTTCGCCTTCGCGAAGATTCCGATGGCGCGGTCCTCGTTCGGCGCTTCGATCAGCGTCAGGTGATCGCGGAACTCGACGAGCACGCTGTGGTGGGTCGTCCCGGTCAGGTGCCAGATACCTTTGGCCACCTCCTCGACGTTGACGATCGACCGCTGCGGCGCGGCTTCTGCCGCCGGAGCCGACGCGACGCTCGCGGGGGCCGCGAGATCGCCCGTCTCCGCGTCGACCGCGTTCGCCACGCGAACCTCGAAATCCGTGAATCTGTCGGTTTTCCTGACCAGGCGCGCGGGCAACTTCAGGCCACTCACGTCCTGGTAGTCGGCGAAGCTGGTCTCGATGTTCACGTCTCCGAGGATGTTCTCGCCCGCGGACGTCGACACCACGCGCGTCGGCAGCTTCGTCGCCGTGTCGATGCCCAGCATCAGGTTGACGCCGCCGGCTGTCGTGACGTCGACCAGCGTTTCACTGCCCTGCGTCCGCACGTTCGCAACTCTGGCTGCCGGGTCCAGCGCCGCTCGCAGCATCGTCAGCGGATGGTGATAGATGTTTGCGCGGCGAGCACGCGTCGTGACCTCATTCGCGATGCGGTTCCTGTTCCCGTTGGCGGCCACGTTGTAGGCCACCTCGCCGTCGATTCCCTGCACCTGCTTTGCCGGCGCCTGGCCGGCAAAGTTCGGCGTCGTCGGGGTTCGGGTCTGTTCGAGCAGTGCGCGTGCACCCGGTATATCGATGGCCTGCTTGTAGCCCGTCACTTCATAGACTCGGTAGGTGGTGTCGATCAACTTGTCCGATCCCACCGAGTAGCCGGTGCCTTCGCCGCTGACGACGAGCGTCTTGACGGCCGCGATTCGGTCGCGGCCACCAAGCGCCGCCGTGGCCTCGCCAATCACCTGCTGCTCCGCACTCGTCGCCGTGCAGCCCGACATCATGACGGCAGTGAGCAAGGTGAACCATGCGTGCCGATTCATAATTCGCTCCCTTCTGAGCTAATCGAGAACCCGTGGCGACGGCGTGTCACTGCTTTCGCGCGAGCTGCACCTGTGTGCAGGCGGCCATCACGCTGAGGAACCGCTGGTAGGAATCCTCGCCGACGACCAGCGGGTGCGGCTCTCCCGGCTTCCGGACCTTCAGCTTCTCGAGCCGCTCGAACAGTCCATCCATGATCGGGTGATTGAGCAGCTCGACGTCCACTCGCTGCCGCTTCGTCGCCTCGGCAAAGTGCTGGATCGACGCCAGATACTCCTCGAAGAGCGACGCGGGAAACCGGCGCTGCGGATTGAGGATGCTGCCGCCGAAGAGCGCCGCCATGTGCGTGCGGGTCCCGTCCTTGACCCGGAACATGAACCCCATCGATCCGGGCGTATGTCCTGGGATCGCCACCGGAATCAGAAAGGTATCGCCAAACATCACCGGCTGGCCATCGGTGATGACCATCCCGCGCGCCGGCGGCGCGTCGGGACCGGTGGCCGGCGGCGCGCCTGGTTTCGGCTCGAGGCCGTCCCATGCAGCGCGCGACATATAGATCACGGTCCCGAACCGCTGCTGCAGCTGCCGCGCACCGCCAAAATGGTCCGTGTGCTCGTGCGCAATGACTGCCGCCCTGATACGCCGCGGATCCAATCCAACCTTGGTGAGCCCCGCGACGAGCGTGTCGTCGAACCGTTCGCCATAGCCCGCGTCGATGAGAACGATGCCGTCGGACGTGGTGAGCGCCCAGGTCGTCACCGCCTTCTGGCCGATGAAATACAGGTTGTCGAAAACTTTCATGGGCTCGGCCCGCTGGCCTTCGACATCGCCTTCCGTGGCCGAGGGCAATATCTTCATCGCCGCCACTTGTTCTTCAGTGCTGCAGAAAAAGTCGGCGGCCTTCGCCCACTCCGGTCCGGCAAGCGACTTAGCCGCGCTGACCTGCGCGGTCACGGCGGGCGAATCCTGCGCTGCCACGGTGACAGCCATCAACAACGCACTTGCACAGATCGACACGGCGATCCTCATGATTCCAGCTCCTTGCGCATCAGGCGGGCTCCGGCCACCATCGCCCGCATCTTGCCGTCGGCCACGCCGCGCGGAAGATACTTCATTCCGCAGTCGGTCGCGACGATGATTCGCTCGGACGCGACGTACGGGAGCGCACGGCGAATCCGTGCGGCCACGGTCTCGCCGCTCTCGACCGTCATGTCGGACAGGTCAACGACGCCGAGCAGGATCTGCTTATCCTTCAGCGGCGTGAGCGCCGAGCAATCCAGGTTCGACTGTGCCGTCTCAATCGAGACCTGTCCGCAGCTGCAGCCGGCCAGCTCGGGCAGGAACGAATACCCCGACGGCCGCTGGTGAATGATCGCCGCGTAGCCGAAGCAGATGTGCACGCACGTCGTGCCGGTCACGCCCTCGAGCGCGCGGTTGAGGGCCTTCAATCCGTACTGACGCGCCTTCTCGGGTCGCGCCTGCATGTACGGTTCGTCCACCTGCACGATGTCGGCGCCCGCGGCAAACAGATCCCTGATCTCTTCGTTCACCGCGGCAGCGTAATCGAGCGACGCCTCTTCGTCGCTCGAGTAGAACTCGTTCTGCGCCTGCTGCGACATCGTGAACGGGCCGGGCACGGTGATCTTGATCGGCTTCTTCGTATGCGCCCGGAGGAACCTGACGTCCTCGACCTCGACGGGATGCCGCCGCCGGATCCGGCCGACGATGCGCGGGACCGGATTCGGATGGCCCGACCGATCGAGCGCCGAGCCCGGATTGTCGATGTCTATTCCCTCGAGTGCCGTGGCAAAACGGTTGGAGTAGCTTTCACGACGGATCTCGCCGTCGGTGATGATGTCGAGCCCGGCCTCTTCCTGGGCCTTGATGGCGAGCACCGTGGCATCGTTCTGCGCTTCGTCGAGGAATTCGCGGCGGAATGCGCCAGAGTTCCCGGGCGCGCACTCTCGGCGGGAACCTTCCGGCCAGTTTCGCCCGATCGATCAGCCACTCCGGCTGCGGATAGCTCCCGACGAGCGTCGTAGGAAACAACATAGCGGTGCGGCGGTGCGATGGTGCGAGTTTGGTGCGCGGTGCGGCCTAGGGACGCACGGCGCCGCCCGCAGGCGCGCGCATCTTCTGCCGGAAGATCTCTTCGTCCGACGGTACGCAGAAATACTCGCCGATTTCCGACAACGGATTGAGCCGCAGCGTCGTCTTCGTCACCCACGGCTGCGTGTAGGTTTCGGGATCGGTCAGGGTGACGGTCACTTCCATGGTGTCCGCCGACGCGCGACGATAGCGCTCGACGAGGCGCATGGCGCCGCTGTGCGGATGGCCATCCTGGTCGAGCCAGCTGCGTTCGTCGTAGCCGGTCGATTCGACGATAAAAGTATCGCCCTCCCACCGCCCGATGGCATAGCCGTACCACCTCGGCTCGTCCACTTCAGCCGGCAGCGCGCGGCCGTCGGTCCAGATCGTCCGCCACGTGTGGCCCCATTCGAAGAACTGCAGGGTCCGGCCGGGCGTCTCGATGAATTCCATCCCGTAGTTGTAGGTGAACGATCGCGGATAGCCGACCGGGTCGCAGATCATCAACGGGTCGTTGCCGAGCGGCACGCCGCGCGGTCCGAGGCCCGGCTTCGCGGCGTCGTACTTGGCCTTCCCTTCCGGCGTCATCGGCGGCACGGCACGCTGGTCCAGATTGAATCCGTTGGTGCCCAACCCCCACACGCCCGACAGATCGCGCGGCTTGAACGGCAGGGCCTTGGCCTTCGCCGCCGCGTCGCGCTCCTCCGTCGAGGTCATGGAACGATTGCCGGGGCGCCAGGCCGGTGTCTGCGCAGACGCGCCGGCCACGACAATGAACAGCATGATGCCGGCTGTGGTCACGAGAATCCGCATACGGTGCTCCGTTGCCATTCGCTCGCGTCTACTGGTTCGGCCGCCGATTCGTCCTGGTCTCGCCGTCGTCGAGGACCACCTTTCCGTCGGCGTCCACCAGCTTCGCCAGCAGTCCGCGCGACGCGCCCACGCGCGACGGAAACAGCGTGACCGTCACGCGGTCGCCAGGCTTGATTGACGTCGCGCTCAGCGGCACCGGCACGCCTTTGACCTCATTGCGCACCAGAAACGTCGTCGGATGTGTTTCCGCACCCCAGCCGACGACCTTGCCCTGCTCGTCGGTCACGTCGAACAGGACGAAGCAGTGCGGGTTCTTCCAGACCCACTCGGTCACGACGCCCGTCAGCGTGACCTGTTTCGACAGGTCGTACGAAATCGCGGATCCATGGTGAGCCGACGCCACCCCGGCAACGCCGGTAAGGGCGACAACAAGTAGGAGTCGTGCAGCAGACATGGCTACCTCCGCGGCGAAGATCATACAACCGGCGCCCAGGGAGGGCACGGATTCCACCAGGAGGCGCAGAGAAACGGAGGTGCCGTGCCGGTGACCGCGCTTCGCGCGGCATGCTGATTGTTTCTTCCCCCCAGCTTTTCCCCAGTCGAATTCTTTCCGCACGTCTCCGTTTCTCTGCGCCTCCTGTGAAATCCGTGACCTCCGTCCACCTCCCGGCAGCTCTAGTTGACAAAACCCCCGGGGTGAGCGATAAGCGCGGCATCGCTGGAGGATCAACCGATGCAGCACGTCACGCGGAACGCTCTCCTGGCAGCCGCGATCGCCCTCGGCCTCGGATCACCGGCATGGTCGCACCATTCCCACGCGATGTTCGACCATTCCACGCGCGTCACCGTCACGGGCACGGTGACCGAATTCGTCTACCGTAATCCGCACGGGTTCCTCTACATCGACGTCAAACAGGACAACGGCGAGACGGTGAATTACTGGGTCGAGATGTCGAACCTCACCAATATGGTGGTGCGTGGCATCGGCCGGACGACCTTCAAACCTGGCGACCGCGTCACCGTGAACCTCCATCCGCTCAAAGATGGACGCCCCGGCGGGAGCTACCTGACGATCACCGCCGCCGACGGGAAGCTCTATGAATAGGACGGCATCGGGAACGGCGCTGATCGTTGGCGTGATGCTGTCGGTGCCCGCGGCCCAGCAGCTCACCATCTTCACGACCGCTGACTTCCACAAGGACCGGGCTCTCTGGACCGACCCCGCCTATTACCGGAACAACACGCCAGGGCAGCTCCGCGGGATGGCGTTGGACATTGTTCCCTACGAGAACAGCGGTCAGGTAGCCGACGCCCGGAAGTACGGCTCGGAGGGCACGGGCAAGGCCGGCGCCGTGAACCTGACAAGTCCGTATCCGTACAAGAGCGCCTGGGAGCACTACCAGGCTCGCTTGAAAGCAGCCGGAGGCGGCACGAAACAGACCAAGGACACGATTCCAGACTGGAGCGGCCGCTGGGAAGGCGGCGCCGGCTTCGGCGGGCAGGCGCCTGCGAGCGACGTCGTCAAGCTGCTCACGCCGGAGTACCAGGAACACTACGTCCAGGAATTGAAAGCCTACACCGAGGGACGCATCTGGAGCGCCGGCGCGTTCTGCCTCCCCGCCGGATTCTTCGCCGCGGTCGGCGCGGAGGAGTTCCTGCTGACGCCCGACCGCGTCGTCACGCTCGGCGCCGGCAACGGCAACAACACCACTCGCTGGATTTACACCGACGGCAGCCCGCACTCCCCCGAGCAGTTCCAGTTCGCGAAGTGGCATGGGGAGTCGGTTGGTTTCTGGGACCGCGACACCCTGATCGTTCACACCAACCAGATCCGCGGCTGGAGGGGCGGCGTCTCCGAATACAGCGACGATCTCGAAACCGTGGAACAGTACCGCCGCGCCGGCGACACCATCGAAGGGGAGATCACTCTGTACGACGCCAAGATTCTTGTCCGACCGGTGACCGCGCGCCTCCGCTTCACGCGCAGCAAGGAAACGCGGATCGAGCTTCGCCCGTTGTACAACACCTGCACCGATACAAACGGGCCCTCCACCAAGGTCTTCATGGATGAGAAAGGGTTGCTGAACGAACGCCTTCCCGGCGACCCCTTGTACTGGGACTCGACCGATCCGCGCCCCTGGGGGACGTGGTTGACCGAAAGCGACAGGCGCTACGCGCAGTACCGTCGCGGCGCCGGCCGCTGAACTTTAGGGACCTTCGCGGCGCCGCATATCAGAGCCCGCCCAGCCAGAACGTCGTCTTGACGGCGAAGACGTTGTTGCCCGACGCCCCAAACGATCCGAAGAGGTCGCGGACGCCGACGCGGTCGGCCCGTGTCTCCGACTCCTCGCGATCCTGCTGCCACACCAGGTAGAGCGTGCTCCCGGGCTTCCACTCCCACCGGAGCACCACGTTGCTGCGGAAGGACAGCACATTGAAATCGCGATTGCGCAGGGCGGGACCGCTGAAGGCGCGCCGTTCCCGGCTGCCCGCCGCGATCAGTTCCCCGAAGTCATAGTAGCGGCCGCTTGCAGCGAACGGCTCGCCGTAGAACTCCAGATTGACGTCCGGCTTGAATGCATAGTTGAGGCGAATCTCGCTCGAGAGCGTGCTGCGGTCGACGAACGCGAACACGTAGCGGCGGCCGAACGTCTGCGCGCTGCCGCCGTCGAGCGCCGTGACGTACTGCTGGTCTTCGAGCTCGCGCTGGTATGCCGGCCCGAAGGTGAGCTGCCATCGGAGCGCCGGCCGCAGCGTCACGTCCGCGCTGAGGTCGAAGGCAAATCCTCCGTCCTCGTTTTCCTCGTATTCGAGGCGGACGTTGCCGCGCGTGCGGGCGGCGTTGCTGTTCCTGACCATCACGCTGGTCGCCCAGCCCGCCGGCGTGCCCATCGTCGGTCCGCCGCGGGTCAGCCGGGGGTCCTGCGCCGCCCGGTCGAATTCCAGACTGAATTCGGTCGACCAGAAGTTGTGCCAGGTCACCTCGGCTTCGGTCCCTACCGAATTGCCCAGTCCCTGCCGGCCGAAGTTCCATTCGCGTTCGTGCTCGAGACTCACCGCGTAGTTCCGAAACAACCGGCCCGGCTGGGTCTCGCGGTATTCGAGACTGGCCGATCCGGAAATGTCGTCGGCGGTATTCAGACGGCCGAGATCGTTGATCTCGAACTCCGGCGAGATCATCTCCGCGCCCACCTGCCAGAGCCAGTGACGTCCCGCCGTGCGCTCGGCGGAGATGCCGCCCTTTACGCCGGTCATCGAGGTGCGTCCGGCGTCATATCGGAGATAGCCGGCATCGGGCCGCTGAAAGTAGCGCGCACTCGATCGCTGGAGGGAGGCGATGGCGGGTGCGTCGCCGCCGACATGGCTGACGCCGAGGTTCATGCCGATTTCGTACTCGCCCTCCTTGAATCGCAACAGCGACTCCCCGCTCGCCGTGAAGGCGTTTCGCGCCGCGACGGCGGCAAGCGGATCGTCGGACGGGATGTCGCGGTGGGTGGTCGTCGCCATGAAGGCGGCGGTGGAGCCCGCCGCCCCGAACTCCTGCTGGATCCGGCCGACGCCGTAGGTCGTCTGCGGCGCGACCCGGCCGCGGCCAAGCGATCCGGTCGCCAGCGTGAAGCTTCGCGCAAACTCCTCCGTGGTAACCGCGCCCAGCACTCCGAGCGAGGTGCCGCCCGCCAGGCGGCCGGTGATCTTCCCGGCACCAAGGATGGTGCTCGTCGCGGGATAGTCGACGAAATCGGCTGGCAGCGATCCGATCGGCCGCGCGCCGATGCGCCGTGAGTAGAAGTACTGCGCGTCGTCGCCCCCTTCCCACGGATTGCCGCCACCCGCGGCGCCCAGCAGTTGGCCGCCTTCCAGGAAGAACGGGCGCCGCTCGGTGAAGAACGTCTCGAACGCCGAGAGGTTGACTTCGGCAGGGTCGGCTTCGACCTGACCGAAGTCCGGATTGACGGTCGCGTCCAGCGTGACGTTGGGGCCGAGGCCGACCTTGAGGTCAACGCCGGTACGTCCCTGGACGTCGCTCCCGTCATTGAAGGGATCACGTTGATCGACATCGCCGCTGAACATGGTGGAACCGGCCACGTACGGAAGCACTTCGAGCCGTCGCGCCGGGATCATGCCGCTGAAACCCGCGAGGTCGCCGAACTGTGAGGCCCAGACGCGGTCGGTCCGTCTGATCGGCGACCAGTAGATCTCCTCGTTTTTCGACGGCACCGCTCGAGAGATGTTCAAGCCGAACACCTGCCGATCGCCCGCCGTGAAACGGAGTTGATGAAACGGAATCCTGAGCTCGGCAATCCATCCTTCCTCGTCGATGCTGACTCTCGCTTCCCAGACGGGGTTGAAGCCGGTATCACGGCTCTGGCGATTGTCGGTGGCGTGATACTGATCGAACCGGACTCCAGCCGCGGTGACACCGAACGTGTAGGCCGTCCGGCGATCGAGGTAGGTGTCGAGCGACACGAAGATATGCTCCGCCTGGTTGATCCCCTCGTCACGCCTGCTCATCGGGGCCTGGATGTCGGCCGGGTTGGCGCTATACATACGCGCGCCAACAAGGAGCGCGTCGTTGTCGTAGACGAAACGCACGTCCATGCGCTCGGTGGGAGGGGCCCCTTCGGCGGGCTCCGCCTGGACGAAGTCAACCACGGCCACGGCCTGCCGCCACGCCTCCTCGGTCAGTCGCCCGTCGACCTGGATGGACCCCGGATCGACCCTCACGGCCATGGCCTGCTTCCTGCCGGGGGTTTCCGGCGACTGCGCGAAGGCGTGGCCCGTCAGGGCAACAGCTGCCGTGAATACAGCGCCAGTCTGGAGAATTCTCATATCGGCTCTTGGGTAATACGCCGCTACCGGGCGCCGCGTATACCGCCGAACCGGCTTGACACGACGAGCGCCGTCCCTTACTGTCTCGCCACTTCGGGCTGTTTTCACGTCTTCCAAGGAGTTTCCATGCGCAGGTTCGCGACGGTCGTTTCCGCTGCTCGTTTCGACGCTCTTGATCCCCTCAATCGCCGCCGCACAGGGCGCAATCGCCGGCCTCGTCACCGACACCTCCGGCGCCGTCCTGCCCGGTGTGACGGTCGAAGCCGCCAGCCCGGTGCTGATTGAAAAGGTCCGCTCGGTCGTCACCGACGGGACCGGGCAGTATCAGATCGTCAACCTGCCGCCTGGCGCCTACACGGTGACGTTCACGCTGGCCGGGCTTCAACACGCTCAGGCGCGAAGGCATCGAGCTCACCGGCAACTTCACAGCGACGGTCAACGGCGACCTTCGCGTCGGCGCGCTCGAGGAAACCATCACGGTGACCGGCGAGGCGCCGGTGGTGGACGTGCAGAACACCGCGCGGCAGCGGATCGTCGATCGCGAGACGATCGAGAACATCCCGGCCGGACGCAACATCTGGGCGCTGGGTGCGCTCAATCCCGGCATTTCCACGAACGTGCCGCAGGACGTCGGCGGCGCCGTCATCAACGCCACGACCGGCATGTCCTCGCACGGCAGCCGCGCCAACGACGGCTGGACGTCGATGGCGGGCATCACCATGAACGCGATGGCCTCGCAGGGCTTTACCACCCGCCTGATTTACAGCATGGCGAGCCTGCAGGAGGTCACGCTCGACTACTCCGCCAACACCGCCGAAGTGCCGACCGGTGGCGTCCGCATCAACATCATTCCGCGTGAAGGCGGCAACACCTTCAACGGCACCTTCTTCTCCAGCATCGCGACCGGCGCGATGCAGGCGAACAACCTCAGCGACGAGCTGAGGAGCCAGGGGCTGCGGACGCCCGATGCGGTGCGGAAGTTGTGGGACGTGAACCCGGGATTCGGCGGGCCGCTCCGCCGCGACAAGGTCTGGTTCTACGTGTCGGCGCTGTCGTCCGGGTCGCAGCTGGATGTCGCCGACATGTTCTTCAACAAGAACGCGAACAACCCGAATGCGTGGGCCTATGAACCCGACCTGGACCGGCCGGCATTCAAGGACACCCACTACCAGGGAGGGGACGCCCGCCTGACCTGGCAGGTCAGCCCACGCAACAAGATCGGGATCCTTGCTGCCGATCAGACCGGGTGCACGTGCGTCGGCGTCGTCTCCGCGACGGTCGCTCCAGAGGCCGACATCCGCGAGAGGTTCCCGATCCAGCGGCGGCAGATTGCTCGATTGGACCTCACCGCTGACGAGCCGCATTCTGCTCGAGGCTGGCGGGGCGGTTCACTATGGCCGCAGCGTTCGTCTGCCGTCGCTCGACAGCAGCCCCCAGATGATCACCGTCAACGAACAGGCGACCGGGCTGCGCTACCGCGCGGCTGACAACTTCCGCAATGGTCCGAATCAGGCAATTCACCTGCGCGCATCCGCCGCGTACATCACCGGTGCCCACGCGTACAAGGTCGGCTTCACGCACAGCCATGGCTACGAGGGGCGTGACACCAACGACGGCGGCCAGTCGCTGACCTACCGGTTCAACAACGGCGTACCGAACCAGATCACTCAGCGGGCGCTGCCGATCTTCACGCAGGTGAACGTCGACCACAATCTGGCGCTCTATGCGCAGGACAAGTGGACGTTCCGGCGAATGACGGCGAACTACGGTCTTCGCTACGACTACTTCGCCACCGGCTTTCCCGACCAGCACCTGGGGCCGACGACGTTCACGCCGGGGCGGGACCTGGATTTCCCCGCCCACAAGAACCTGGCCTGGCACGACCTCAGCCCGCGTCTCGGCGCCAGCTACGACCTCTTCGCCGACGGGAAGACGGCGCTCAAGGTCAGCCTGAACAAGTACCTGCAGAACGAGGCGGCGGGCTCGGCGCTCGCCATCGGGCCGAATCCGCTCGAGACCGTGGTCAACACGACCTCGCGATCGTGGGCGGATGCGAACCGCAATTACGTGCCCGACTGCAACCTGTTCAGCCCGGACGCCAACGGCGAATGCGGCGCCATCGCCAACCGCGCTTTCGGAACGGTGCGGCCCGCCGCCACCTTCGATCCCGACCTGCTGCGCGGCTGGGGCAAGCGGGTGGCAAACTGGGAATTCTCGGCCGGCGTGCAGCATGAACTGATGCCGCGCACGTCGCTGGACGTCGCGTATTTCCGCCGCACCTATCAGAACTTCGTCGTCACCGACAACCGCGCCGTCAGCGCTGCCGACTTCGATCAATTCAGCATCACCGCGCCGGCCGATCCCCGCCTCGCCGGCGGCGGCGGCTACGTCGTGTCCGGCCTGTATGACCTCAAGCCCGCCAGCTTCGGCCGGCCGGCCGACAACTACATCACGCTGTCGAAAAACTACGGCGAACAGATCGAGCGGTGGCACGGCGTGGACGTGAACCTGAGGACCAGGCTCGAAAACGGCCTGCTGGTCCAGGGTGGGTTGAGCACCGGCAGCACGCTGACCGACATCTGCGAAGTGGCGGAGCAGATTCCGGAGATCCTGCTCGGCGTCGCGGCGCTCGGCGGCACCGGCGCGGCCAACTCGCCCAACGTGCTCGCGGTGGCGACCAACAACGGTGCGGCGATCACCAACCAGTGGGTGCCGGCGCAGCACTGCCGTCAGCAGTCGCCGTTCCTGACCAACGTCAAGTTCCTGGCGTCTCACACGATCCCGCGCGTCGACGTGCTCGTCAGCGGCACGTTCCGGAGCGTGCCGGGACCGGAGATCTACGCGAACTACGTCGCCACCAACGCCGTGATCGCGCCGTCGCTCGGACGTGCGCTGTCGGGCGGCGTCGCCAACCTGCCGGTGACCATCGTCGAACCTGGCTCGATCTACGGCGAGCGGCTGAACCAGTTCGACGTGCGCGTCGGCAAGATCCTGCGGTTCGGACGGACCAAGACGACGGTGAACCTCGACGTCTATAACCTGTTCAACGCGAACACGGTGCTGACGGTCAACAACGCGTTCGCCACCTGGCAGCGGCCGACGTCGATCCTGCTCGCACGGTTCGCGAAGATCGGCGTCCAGTTCGATTTCTGATGTCCATCACTCAGAATCGTAGTGTCCGCCTTCAGGCGGACCCAGGTCCGGCTGAAGCCGGACACTACGGCTGATGAGGAAAGCTCTCGTACTCGCCGCGGCATTCGTCGTGCTCGCGGGGGCGCAGGCCCCCGCGCAGGCACCCGACCCGTGCCGCGAGCTCGTCCTGTACGGCGGCCGGATTGCCACGATGGACGCGCGGACGACCATCGCGTCGTCCATCGTGATTCGCGACGACCGCATCGCCGGCGTCTCGACCGCGGCCGGCATTCCTCCCCACAGCGCGTGCGCACGCCTGATCAACCTGCGCGGGAGACTGGCGATCCCCGGCATGATCGACACGCACGACCACGTCTCGTACTTCACCGCACGTCCCGGTTACGACGTACGGCTTGACGCGGCGACGTCGATTGCCGACCTGCAGCGGATGATTCGCGCCCGCGCGGCAACCGTCGACAGAGGGGCGTGGGTCACCTCGCTCGGCGGATGGAGCCCGGCACATCTCGCCGAGAAACGCATGCCCACGGGTGTCGAGCTCGACGCAGCCGCGCCCGACCATCCTGTCCTGCTGATGATTGCCGGCCAGGCCTCGACCAACGCGCGAGGCAAGGCGTGGCTCACCGCGCACCAGGTTGCCGTCGGCGACAACGGCGCGCTCGGAGGCCCCGAGTCGATCGCCGCGCTCAACGCGCTCAGGGCGACGATGACCTTCGAGGACCGGAAGCGGACGATCAGGGACCTGCTTGCCTACTACTCCGGCATGGGCGTCACGACCCATATCGACAACGGCGGGCCGCGGCCGCCCGCGCCGGCGATGGCTGGCGTGTCGCGGACGAGCGACGGAGGGCTGAACACGCTCGATCCCGTCACTGGATACCTGCCGCAGCTCGACCTCGATCGCGAAGGCCGGCTGCCGGGGCGGCTGCGGGTGTTGTTCTATTCGTTCGATCTCACGCCCGAGCTTCCCCTCCTGCGAGCCCGCCTCGACAACCAGATGATGGGCTTCGGGAGTGACTGGATCCGGATTGCCGGCGTGGGCGAACGCGTAGGAGGCGGCGACGGCGCCGGCGACGCCGAATGGGACGCGAACGGCCGCCCCACGCCGCAGTACGAGGCGGCGGTCCGGCTGGTCGCGCAGCGCGGCTGGGCGCTGCAGCAGCACTCGACGGCGCTCGAGGACGAGAAGCGCCACGTCGAACTCTGGGAGCGCGTGAACGCTGAAACTCCGCTCGCGCCCCTTCGCTGGACGCTCGCCCATGTCCGCGGCATCGATCGGGCCACGCTGGATCGGCTGAAGGCGATCGGGGTCGGGGTGTCGATTACCGGCACCCGGTACATGAGCGAGGGCGACCGCCCGGGCCCGCCCATCCGGACGATTGTCGCGTCCGGCGTCAGGGCCAGCTACGGCAGCGACAATCCGTCATCCCCGCCAACCAACCCGTGGCTTCACATGTATGCGATTGTCACGGGCAGGAACTACGCGAACCGGCTGATCGAGGGCGACGAAACCCTCAGTCGCATCGAGGCGCTCCGCCTGTATACGATCAGCGGCGCCTGGTTTTCGCGCGACGAGGACCGGCTCGGGTCGATCGAAGCGGGTAAACTCGCGGATGTCGTCGTGCTGAGCGACGACTTTCTCGATCCGGCGCGCGTACCGGACGAGGCGATCAAGCGGCTGCATTCAGTGCTGACGATCGTCGGCGGACGCATCGTGCATGATAGCGGCGCGGTCACAGCTCAATGAGGTGCATATGAAGCGAGTCCTGTTGGTGACGGCCGTTCTTGCGGGGGTGCTGGCGGCGGCACCGGCCATGGCCCAGATCACCCGCGGCGCCGATCAGCCGAACCAGAACAAGTGGAATGCCAAGGGCCCATGGGGAAAGACCGAACGGAGCGCGCCGCTCGAGGCGCAGCAGAAGAAGCCGTTCAAGCTCTTCGACAACGTCTGGTACGTCGGCTTCCAGACGGTCAGCGCCTACCTCGTCTCGACCTCGGACGGACTGGTGCTGATTGATGCCGGCTACGCGCAGACAGTGGACTGGCTGGTCGAGAGCATCCGCGCGGCGGGATTCGATCCGAAGAACGTCAAGTACATCTTCGTGACGCACTCGCACGTCGACCACGCGAGCGGCGCGGCGCGTCTCAAGCAGCTCACGGGCGCACGCGTCGGGCTGTCAGCCGAAGACTGGGGGTCGGTCGAGGACAACAGAAGAATCCGCGCGGCAGTTTTCCGGTTCGGATGCAACGCGATCTGGTGCTGAAGGACAACGACGCGATCACCGTCGGCGACACGACGTTCAAGTTCTACTTCACGCCGGGCCACACCGTCGGCTCGACGTCGATCGAGTATCCGGTGCGGTACATGGGGCGCACGTATCGGGCGCTGACGCCCGGAGGGCTCGGGCTGCACTACGACCACAACTGGGGGCCGACCTTCAAGAAGAGCATCGAGCGGCTGCGCGCACTGGGACCGTGGGACGTCGCGCTCGGCAACCATCCGTTTCTCTCGCCGGTCGATCTCGAAGTGATCGAACAACAGCTGAGCTCGCGCCAGGGCGGCATGCATCCGGCCGTCATCGGTCCGGCGGCGATTACGTCCTTCTTCGACGCGATCCTGAAGATCGTCGACGAGAAACTGGTGGTCGAACCGCCGACCGGTCCGCCCAAGTGAGTACATTGACGAGCGAAAGCGACGGATTCATACTGCGCGCGCCTATGAGAATCATGGTGACCCTGCCCCTCGTGCTGCTGATCACGGCTGCCGCCGTGCGCCCGGCGGCTGGACAAACCCCGGCGCCGGCCGCCGCCGGCGAGATCCACGTGATGCCGCTGCGCGACAACGTGTTCATGCTCGTCGGTCCGAGCGGGAACACCGTGGTGCAGGTGGAGCCGGAGACGAAAACGACGCGGATTCCGGGGTTCTACCAGGGCTCGTACGGCGTGGTCGTCGTCGATACGCAGTCCGGCGACCAGGCGGAAGCGCTGCGGAGCGCGGTCAGGCGGCTGTCGCCGGGTCCGGTCCGGTTCGTCATCAACACCCATATTCACGCCGATCACATCGGCGGCAACGAGGCCCTGGCGCGCCGAGAAGACGGGGCCCGCGGCGGGGACCCGACGCTCATCGTCTCGCACGAAAACGTCCTGCTGAAACTGGCCGAGGAAGGGCGTGTGCCGCAGGCCGGGTTGCCGACCGACACGTATCTGGACACCAAGGAAATCTGGCTGAACGGCGAGGCGATCCAGCTGTTTCACCAGCCGAACGCGCATACCGACGGCGACACCATCGTGTACTTCCGCAAGTCGGACGTCATCAGCGCGGGCGACCTGTTCGATACCACGCGCTACCCGGTGATTGATGCCGCGAACGGCGGCGGCGTCCAGGGCATCATCGACGGCCTGAACAAGATTCTCGACATCGCCATTCCGGAAAACAGCGGCGAGGGCGGCACGCTGATCGTTCCCGGGCAGGGCCGGCTCTCGGACGAATCCGACGTCGTCGAGTACCGCAATATGGTCGTGATCATCCGGGATCGCATCCAGGACCTGGCGAAAAAGGGGATGACCCTGGCGCAGGTCAAGGCCACGCGTCCCACGCTCGACTATGACTTCCGCTACGGGACCAACCGCGCCTGGACGACTGACATGTTCATCGACGCGGTCTACAACGACATCAAGGGGGGAAAAAAGGAATGAAGCGCACTGTCATGGGACTGCTCGTGATCGCCGCGCTCGCGGCCGGCACGACCGCATCGGCGCATCACTCGTTTGCCGCCACCTACGACGAGAACAAGAAGGTGACGATCGAAGGAACGCTCGTCCAGTTCCTGTGGCGCAACCCGCATTCATTCGTCCACGTCGTCGTGAAGGATCCCGCCGCGGCCAAGAAGGGCGGCGAGGAGCAGCAGCGGTGGGCGGCGGAATGGGGCAGCGGCGGCCAGCTCGGCAACCAGGGCGTGGCACGCGACACGCTGAAGGTCGGCGATCACCTGATCATCACCGGCGATCCGTCGCGGACGCCCGGTGACTACCGCGTCCGGGTCCGCACTATCTACCGTCCGAAGGACGAATGGCGCTGGGGTGGCGAATTTGACTAAGAACAGAGCCTGGGTGTTGGGAGTTGGGTTTTGGGCGTTGCTCTCAGCGCCAGCCTTGGCGCAGGGGCAGCGTGAAGTCGAGCAAGGTCCGGCGCCAGAGGTGCCGAGGACGCTGCGGGCCGCGGCGCCGATTGATCTCACCGGCACGTGGGTGTCGAACGTCAGCGAGGACTGGCGGTGGCGGATGATGACGCCGCCGCGCTACGACTACGCCGCCGTCCCGATGAACGCCGACGCCCGCCGCATCGCCGACAACTGGGATCCGGCCGCTGACGAGGCCGCGGGACAGCAGTGCAAGATCTACGGCGCCGCCGCCGTGATGCGGGTTCCTGGCCGCCTCAGGATCAGCTGGGCCGACGACAACTCGCTGAAGGTTGAAGCCGACGCGGGCGCCCAGACCCGAATGCTGCGCCACGGGTCGTACCAGGCCGGAAGCGAGCGTACGTGGCAGGGCCAGACGACCGCGATCTGGGAGATTCCTGAAGCAACCGGGCGCGGCGGCCGCGCCGGGCCCCGCTCGGGTCAGCTCAAGACCGTCACGACGAACCTGCGCGCGGGGTATCTCCGGACCAACGGCGTTCCCTACAGCGACGACGCCGTCGTCACCGAGTACTACGTGCGTGTGACGGCGCCCAACAAGGACGAATGGCTCGTCGTCACCAGCATCGTCGACGACCCGACGTATCTGAACGAGCCGTTCGTGACGAGCTCGCATTTCAAGAAGGAGGCGAACGACGCGAAGTTCGCACCCAGGCCATGCGGTGCACCAGGCGCCAGCGCCCCCGCGTCCGCGCAGAACGCTCCGGGCCCGCCCTTCGAGACGATCAACCTCGAAGTCGCCGGCTACTGGAACGATCTCTTTCACGAGGACCTGTGGGATCGCCGCTCCGGACTGCTGGTCGGCGATTACACGGGACTGCCGCTGAACGAAGCCGGCAGGCTGGCGTCGGCAAGCTGGGAACCCGGGTGGTTTGCGATTCCCGAGGAACAGTGCCGGCCGCACACCGGCATCTACGGACCCAGGGGACCCTCGAACATTCACGTCGCCAAGGTCGTAAATTCCGAGACCCAGGCAGTGGCGCGCTACGACATCTTCCTCGGCATCAGCGAGCGCACCATCTTCATGGACGGGCGCCCTCACCCGCCGGCGTACGCGCCGCACACGTTCGCGGGCTTCTCGACCGGACAGTGGGAAGGGAACGCGCTGAAGTTCACGACCACGCACAACAAGGCGGGGTACCTGCAGCGCAACGGCACGCCGCACAGCGACCAGGCGGTGGCGACCGAGTGGTTCATCCGCCAGGGCGACACGCTGCTGCTCGTCTCCCTCATCGACGACCCCGGCTACATGTCGGAGGGGTTGATGCGGACGACCAACTGGAAGCTCGATCGGACGCCGCAGCGGCCGGCGCGGGCGATGACCGAGTGCAATCCCTTCGAAGTGGCGGACGAGCGCATCGGCCAGGCCAAGCACTTCGTGCCGCACTACCTGCCGGGCCAGGACCAGGTCCACAAGGAATTCCAGACCATGTTTGGCGTTCCACAGGAGGCCGCCTTCGGCGGGGCGGAAACGCTGTACCCGGAGTTCAAGACGAAGCTCGATGAACTGCGGGCGGTGGCGTTGAAGCGCACGACGTCGGCGCGGCCGGCGGCCGGCGACGACGGCGCGGGCCGATTTCCTCGGCGAATGGCGGCTGAACCGCGGCAAATCGAACTTCGAGGTGAGCTGGCGGCGCGAAGGCCTTGACGGCCGCGACGGCAGCGCGCCGGAGCGCCGGACGATCCGCATCACGCCGGGCGCGAACGGCGCGCTGGCGCACCAGATCGATACGCAGATCGTCGCCAACGACACCGGCTTCTTCCGGATGGAATACACGGCGCGGCCAGACGGGCAGGACTATCCGGCCAAGGGAGGCGCGATCGAGACGTTCGCGCTCAAGCGTGTCGATCCGCTGACGCTCGAGCGCACCGGCAAGATCAAGGGGACGGTCGTCGAGACGGGCGTTTGGAAGGTCTCGACCGACGGCAAGGTGCTCACGATCACGACCCAGGGTGACGTCAACGGCGCCAAGTACAGCAACGTCCAGGTGTTCGAGCGAGAAAACTAGAGCATTGACGGATTTACGAATTGTCGAATTGAAATTCGTCAATCCCCAGATTCGTCAATCCGCAGATTCGTCGATCCGTAGATTCGTCGATCCGTAGATTCGTAAACCCGTAAATAGCGGAATCTGGGGGATTTCATGCGTCAGGCCGCGTACTCGCTGGTCGTACTCTCGGTGCTCTTACTGCTGCCGTCGGCAGCATACGCCCAGGCGTCGATCGCCGGGCAAGTCAGGGACGCATCCGGAGCGGTGCTTCCCGGCGTCACCGTCGAGGCATCCAGCCCCGCGCTGATCGAAAAGGTGCGATCGGTCGTCACCGACGGCTCCGGCCAGTACCGCATCGAGCTGCTGCCTCCCGGCGATTACACCGTGACGTTCGCGCTGCCCGGGTTCAGCACAGTGAGGCGTGAGGGCCTCCAGTTGACGGGGACATTCACGGCCACGATCGACACCGACCTGCGCGTCGGCGCGGTCGAGGAAACCATTACTGTCACCGGTGAGACGCCGATTGTCGACGTCCAGAGTGCCACACGCCAGCGTGTGTTCGATCGCGAGCTGATCGACGCCCTGCCAGCCGGGCGGTCACCCTTTGCGCTCATGGCGAGCATGCCCGGCGTCACCGTGGCGGCAACCAGTCAGGATGTGGGCGGCGCGGGGCAACTGTCGGGCGCGATCAGCATGCAGATCCACGGCACCACCGGGGCGTCCCAGCTCCTTCAGGAAAACGGCCTGTCAACGGCCGTACTGGTGTCGCCGGCGAATTCGCAGATTACGTTCAACATGGCCGCGGCGCAGGAGATTTCGGTCGATTATTCGGGCGCCTCTGCCGAGAACAACGCCGCTGGCATCAGGATGAACGTAATCCCGCGCGAGGGGGGCAATACCTTCAACGGAACGCTTTTCCTCAACTGGACGTCAGGTGCACTCCAAGGGAACAACTTCTCGCAACGGTTGAAAGATGCCGGGCTGCAGACGCCGGACTCGATTAACGAGCTGTATGACATAAATCCCGGATTCGGCGGACCACTCCGGCGCGACAAGCTGTGGTTCTATGCATCGGGCCGCCGTGGCGTCGCCTCCCGATGGGCCGGGGACCGCTTCTACAGCAGGACCTCGAACGATCCAAACGTCTGGGCCTACGAACCGGACCTCGGCCGGCCGGTGTCCAACGACTCTGATATCAACGATGGACGGTTGCGTCTGACATGGCAGGCGACGCCGAAGGTGAAACTTGGCGGGCTCTACGTTCAGCAGACCGCGCGCAACTGGCCGTCCATGAACGATACGACCGGCGCAGCTGTCCCGGGACGAGCCTGATCGCGTATGAGGTTTCGCCGTATCACTATTTTCCCGTTGAACGGCAGATAACGGCCGACGTCACCTCGCCGATCACGAACCGGCTGCTGTTCGATGGCGCCGTCAAGAACAGTGTCGAGCGGGCCATCCGCGATCCGGTGCCCGGACTGAACCCGGCGATGATCAATGTGCTGGAACAGTCCAACGGACTGCAGTATCGCTCCAGGAGCGTGTACATCAATCGGCCGAGCTACGTGTATTACTACCGGGCGGCGGTCTGGTACATCACCGGCGCCCACTCGCTCAAGATGGGGATCGGCGACATCAGCGGCCGGAACGTCGAGCGCCAATGGGACCTCCAACCGGTCAGCTACCGGTTCAACAACGGCGTGCCCAACCAGATTACGATGCGGGCGCTTCCGATTGACTTCCGCGTCAACATCGACCACCAGTATGGCGCCTACGTCCAGGACCGCTGGACGATCGATCGGCTGACGCTCAACGCGGGGCTGCGGTATGACTGGTTTGCGAACAGCTTCCCAGCCCAGACGATCGGGCCCGCACCGCTCGCGCCGGCACGGGATTTCCGATTCGAGGACACCGCCGGCATGTCGCTGCACGACTTGAACCCGAAACTGAGCGCCGCGTATGACGTTGCCGGCGACGGAAAAACGGCGCTCAAGGTGAGCCTCAACCGCTACGTGGAGCAGTACACCGTGGGCGGCGTTGCAGGCGGACGGAACCCGATCAATCGGCTGGCCAACTCGACGACGCGGTCGTGGAACGATGCGAACCGGAACTACACACCGGACTGCGTTCTGGTCAATCTAAGCGCCAACGGCGAGTGTGGCGCCGTAGCGAACCAGAACTTCGGGAGCGTGGTCCCTGAACAGAACTTCGACCAGGACATCCTGGAAGGCTGGGGCAAGCGCACCTACAACTGGGAGCTCACGGCCGGCGTGCAGCGCGAGCTGTTGCCGCGCCTCTCGGCGGACTTCACTTACTTCCGGCGCTGGTACGGCAACCTCCATGTTGTCGACAACCGCGCCGTCGGCACCGCCGATTTCAACGCCTTCAGCATCACGGCACCGAGCGACCCGCGCCTGCCGGACGGCGGCGGCTACCCCGTCTCCGATCTCTACGACGTCAATCCGGCGAGATTCGGCCAGGTCGACAACATCACCACGTTCGCGAAGAATTTCGGCGAGCAGGTGCAGATGTGGAACGGCGTCGCGCTGACGGTCAACTCGCGGCTGCGGGGCGGCCTGCTCCTGCAGGGAGGCGTCGACACCGGACGGTATACGACGGACACGTGTGAGATCCGCGCGAAGTTGCCGGAGATCGCACCGGTGAATCCGTTCTGCCGCACGCAGCAGCCGACAACGCAGTTCAAGCTGGGCGCGATGTACATGATTCCCCGGGTGGACGTGCAGGTCAGCGGGGCGCTGCAGAGCATCCCGGGGCCGGAGATCGCGGCGAACTTCACCGCGACCAGCGCCATCATCGCGCCGTCGCTGGGACGGCCTCTTGCGGGCGGGACGGCGAACGTGTCGGTCAATCTCGTCGAGCCCGGGACGATGTACGGCGAGCGATTGAATCAGCTCGATCTCCGCGTGGGTAAGACTCTCCGCTTTGGCGGCAGCTTTAGAGCCACGCTGAACCTCGATGTCTACAATGCGCTGAACGTCGATACCGTTCTGGTTCTGAACAACGCGTACGCGACGTGGCAGCGGCCGCAGACGAACCTGCTGGCCCGTTTCGCCAAGCTGGGGCTGCAGCTCGACTTCTAGCTGGTAGCTGGTGGCTGGTAGCCGGTAGCGCGTTTCACAAGCGACGTAGTGTCGGCCTTCAGGCGGACCTCGGCAGTCCGGCTGAAGCCGGACACGACGTACAAGCGAAATATGCGCTAATGGCTACCGGCTACCGGCTACCAGCAGGTGCTGGCGGAAGAACGCGATCGTCCTGGGCCACGCATCCGCCGTGGCGCCGAAGTTGTTCCCGAGATCCTGCATCCACAGGAATGAGTGCGTCGCATGCGGGTAGGTGTGGGCTTCGTACGCCTTGCCCAGCTTCTTCATCGCCGCACGCGTGCCTTCCACCGTCGAGAAGATGCGCGCATCGTCTTCGCCGTAGAAACCGAGGACCGGCGCCACCGCGTTGGCGAGTGAGGCCGCCGGCGGCGGACCGCCGTAAAAGACCACTGCCGCGTTGTGCGCGGCCACGTCGGTCGCCAGCGTGAAGCTGTTCGTGCCGCCGCCGCAGAACCCGATGCTGCCGGTCCGGCCGTTGGAGCGCGGCATCTTCGCGGCAAAGTCGCGCACCGCCTTGATCCTCCCCATCACGTCGTCACGAGTCAGCTTCTGGGTCGCCCGCATGCGGTCGTCCATGAAACCGAACGAATCGAAGTTGCCGCCATTCGGCCCGAGCCCGGATGACAGATCGATCGCCAGCGCGATGAAGCCTTCCTTCGCCAGCTGATCGGCGACGCTGCGGATCCAGTCGCTGATGCCGGAGGCGCCATGCAGCACCAGGACGGTGCCGGCGGGCTGCGTGCCGTCAGGATAGACAACCCACGTGTGAATCTTCACGTTGGTACCGGGCATCGGCACGTCGACCCACTCGTTGCGGCGCGGCGTGGTGTTCGCGATCTTCTCCGCCATCACCCAGTTCGCCGGGAGATCGTCAGGCTTCACGTTGAGGCCGGGCGCCTCGCGCGGCGCTCCTCCACCGGCAGTCTGCCCTTCACCCCGAGCGAGAGCCGAGGGTTGGGCGCGCAGCTCCATCGCCACGTGGTCCATGCGCGGATGCGGGTGGAAATGGTTGCCGGTGTGCTGCGACACGAACGCCAGCGCGGTGGCCCACCCTTCGTCGTCCAACGCGAAGGTCGCGGCAGGCGCACTACCGGCCCGCGCGAAAATCACGTCGCCGCGAACGTCGAGCGCCGCCGTCAGGCCGTTCGCGGCAGGCAGCCGGGCCGCGAACGTGAGGACGCCGTCCAACTGGGGGCGAGTACTCGCCTGGCTCGAGTAATCCGGCGCAATCGCGACGAATCCGGCACGAGCCGCCTGGAAGGCCAGCGATCGGGCCCAGTCGGTCATGCCTTCGTCGGTCGTGACCACCACGGCGGGTGCTCTCTCGCCACGGTCCGGGTAAGACACGAACGCCGTCAGCCTCGCGCGCCCGGCTGCGACGTCCACGAACTCGCTGGTATGCACGGCGCCTTCGAGCAGCGGCCGCGTCGTGGCAGCGGTGGGCAGCACGTAAGCCGACGTAATAGAGGTGCGGCCGTCGTCGCCACGTCCGTTGACCGGGGCGAGGACAACAAAAATCGCTATCAATGCCGGCGTCAGTATCCGCATGGCGCGGGAGGGTATCACGTACTTGACGATCGGTCACGACGCCTAGAGAATGACCGCGTGCACATCACAAGACTCTTCGCGTGCCTGGTCGTCCTCGTCGGTGCCCTCGATGCCGGCGTGGTTGCGGCGCGGCAACTCGCGTCGCGGCCCGCCGAGGAATGGACGAAGGTTCTCGACGCTACCAATCGCGTCGCCAGCCTCCGCATCGACGAGATTGTCCCGAGACTGCAGCTCAAGCCCGGCGACGTCATCGCCGATCTCGGGGCCGGCTCGGGACTGTTCGAGGTGTCGCTGGCAAAAGCAGTGTCGCCCGGGGGGACCGTCTATGCCGTCGACATCGACGAGGGGTTCTTCCCTGATATCAAGAAGCGAGCGGCCGAGGCGGGCCTGAACAACGTCACGACCGTGCTCGGCAAGTTCACCGATCCGAACCTGCCGACAAAGAACGTGGACATGCTCTTCTTTCACGACGTGTTGCACCACGTCGAGGACCGCGCCGGCTATCTGAAGTCGCTCGGGCCATATCTCAAGCCCACGGGGCGCGTCGTCATCATCGACTACGAGGCCAGCCAGGGCCCGCACGGCAAACAACCCGAGCTCCAGGTCACCAGGGACCAGCTGACCGCATGGATGACGGCTGCCGGTTTCCGCCAGAGCGACGACGTCAAGCTGTTCTCGGATCGCTACTTCCTCGTCTACTCGAAGCGGTAGTTCCACTTGGTGAGACCGCGCACCCTCGCGTCGATCGTCATGCTGATGCTCGGCGCGGCGACGGCCGCCCATGCGCACCCCTCGGCTCAGGCTCGGGGTGCCCCGAGCGAAGTCGAGGGGCAAGGGCCGGAGGCCGCCGCGGCCGAACTGCCGTTTGCGATCGACGGGCCGCCGCCGCCGGCGCCGCCCGAACGGATCTCGCGAGACGACGTGGGACGCGCCACGATCCGGGCGATCGGCCTCGCCGAACCGCTCCGACTCGACGGGCGGCTCGACGAGATGGTCTACGAGCAGGAACAGGCCATCTCCGACTTCATTCAGACCGACCCGATCGAGGGCGGTCCCGCGACCGAGAAGACCGAGCTGTGGGTGATGTTCGATCGTGAGAACGTCTATGTCGCGTTCCGGGTGTGGGAATCGCAGCCGGAGCGCCGCGTCGCGAACGTCATGCAGAAAGACAACGGCCTGCTGTTCCAGAACGACGGCGTGATGTTCGTGTTCGACCCGTTTTACGACCGCCGCAACGGCGTCGGCTTCATGCTCAACGCGATCGGCGGCCGCACCGACGGCCAGGTCACCGACGAGCGCTGGAGCCGCGACTGGAACATGGTGTGGGACGTGAAGGTGGCGGATTTCGACGGCGGCTGGACGGCCGAAGTCGCCCTGCCGTTCAAGTCGCTGCGCTATCGTCCGGGCACCGCGCAGGTCTGGGGCTTCAACGCGCGCCGGATCGACCGGTGGAAGAACGAGTACTCGCACCTGATGCCGGTCGAGCGGCAGGAAGCCGGCAGCGGCGTCTACCGCATGTCGCGCGCGGCGACGGTCATTGGCCTGGAAGCGCCGCCCGGATCGAAGAACATCGAGTTCAAGCCGTACGCGATTTCGAACGCCTCAGCGACTCGCACGGCGAACGCTTCGAACGTTTCGAACGGCTCGAACGCTTCGAACGATCTGACGGCCGACGTCGGCATCGACGCAAAGTACGGCATCACCCAGAACCTGACCGCCGACTTCACCGTCAACACCGACTTCGCCCAGGTCGAGGCCGACGAGCAGCAGATCAACCTCACGCGCTTCAGCCTGTTCTTCCCCGAGAAACGCGACTTCTTCCTCGAGAACGCCGGGCTCTTCGCCTTCGGCGGCGCCAACAGTTTCAATGCGGGCCGCAACGACGTGCCGCTCCTCTTCTACAGCCGGCGAATCGGGCTCAATGCCGGCCAGGTCGTGCCGATCGACGCCGGCGCGCGGCTCTCGGGGCGCGTCGGCCGCTACAGCATCGGCGTGATGGACATCCAGGGCGGCAACGAAGCGGTATCGGGCACGCGCGCCACGAACTTCTCGGCGGTGCGCATCAAACGCGACGTGCTGTCGCGCAGCAGCATCGGCGTCATCGCCACCGGCCGCTCCGTCACACAGGACGGCGCCGGATTCGAACGCCGCCTACGGCGTCGACGGCGCTTTCGGCTTCTTCACGAACCTCGCGATCGACGCGTACTGGGCGCGGACGGCCACCGACGGCGTCTCGGGGAGCGACACCAGCTATCGCGGGGTCGTGAACTACAACGGCCTGACCTACGGGCTGCAGGCCGAGCGCCTCGTCATCGGCGAGCACTTCAATCCCGAGGTCGGCTTCGTGCGGCGCGGCGACATCCGCAAGAGCTTTGCGCAGGCGCGCTACAGCCCGTGGCCGAAGTCGATGGGGCCGGTTCGCCGCATCTCCCTGGTCGGCTCGATCGGCTACGTCGAGAACGGCGCCCGGCAGCTGGAGGCCCGCGATATCGACGGCGAGTTTGCCGTCGACTTCAACACCTCCGACCGGATCTCGGT
Organism: uncultured Acidobacteriota bacterium; assembly: GCA_963750995.1. GTDB lineage: Bacteria > Acidobacteriota > Vicinamibacteria > Vicinamibacterales > UBA2999 > CAVVST01. Next base: position 213,373 of record CAVVST010000005.1, read on the forward strand.
CGGCTATTCCGGCAGCTATGAACTGGTGCCGCGTCCCTTCCGCCTCGCGACGGGCGTCACGGTGCCGGTGGGCGGTTATGACTACGGCAGCACGACCGTCGCCTTCCAGGCGGGACAGCAGCGGAAACTGAACGGCCGAGTCTCGCTGGATCGCGGGTCGCTCTATGACGGCACCAAGACGACGATCGGGCTGAGCACCGGACGCGCGACGCTGTCGCCGCAACTCTCGGTCGAGCCCACCTTCTCGGTGAACGACGTCGATTTGCCGCAGGGCTCGTTCGTGACGACGCTGATCGGCTCGCGCGTGACCTACACGATGACGCCGCTCATGTTCGCGAGCGCGCTGGTGCAGTACAACTCCGACGCCCGCAACGTCTCGGCGAACGTCCGGCTCCGGTGGGAATACCGCCCGGGCAGCGAGCTGTTCGTCGTCTACAACGAGGAACGCGATACGCTGACGCGCGGCGTCCCCGACCTGCGCAACCGCGCGTTCATCGTCAAGGTCAACCGGCTGCTGCGATTCTGATCGCGTTTGGTCAGATCGAACAGGAGCGACATCATGAATCGAGCCTTCCCCATCGGTCTTATCGTGCTGGTCGCGGCGCAGAGCGCGTGGACGCAGCAGCCGCGCATGCACGAGCTCGCGCTCACGCCCGAGCACGTCCACTGGGGCTACTACGACTCCCGTCAAGCGCCGGTGCTGCGGATTGGATCCGGCGATCGCGTGCGGGTCGAGACGATGGTCGCCGGCGGTCTGCAGCGGGTGCGGCTGGCGGGAGCGAACGAAGCCGAGATTCCGCAGGCGTTGAAAACCGTCGAACTTCGCGTTACCGAGCGTGGTCCGGGGGTGCACCCGATGACCGGCCCGATCTTCGTCGAGGGCGCCGACGCAGGCGACACGCTCGAAGTGCGGATTCTCGCCATCGAATTCCTCCACCCCTTCGGCGTGGTGGCGTTCAATCCCGGTGGGGGCACGTTGCCGGACGATTTTCCCTACGCGCACTTCCGCTTGTTGCGCTGGCAGCCAGGGGCCGACCGCGTCGAATTCAAGCCTGGTGTGTCGCTGAACCTCGCGCCGTTCTTCGGCTCCATCGGGGTTGCGCCCCCGCCGCTGGTCGGCAGAATTTCGAGCCGGCCACCGGGCTGGCATGGCGGCAATCTCGACAACAAGGATCTCGTGGCGGGAACGACGCTGTACTTACCGGTGCACGTGCCAGGCGCCCTGCTTTCGATCGGCGACGGCCACGGCATGCAGGGCGACGGCGAAGTCACCGGGACGGCGCTCGAGACGTCGCTGCGCGGCACCTTCGAGGTGCGGGTCCGAAAGGGCCAGCGGCAGCGCTGGCCTCGCGCGGAAACCCCGACCCACTACATCAGCATGGGGCTCCACGAGGATCTCGATGAAGCCTCCCGGCTTGCGACGCGGGAGATGATCGATTTTCTCGTCGCGGAAAAGGGGATGTCGCGAGACGAAGCCTACGTGCTGTGTTCGCTGGCCGCCGATCTGCGCGTGACGCAGGTGGTCGATCAGACCAAAGGCGTGCACGCGATGCTCGCGAAATCGATCTTCCGATAGTTTCGTACGGCTTTTCGAGGGACCGCGGAGCTCATTTGAGTCGAGCCTCGCGGGTCCTGTCGCCGGGTTTCCCCAACCGTCCTCGGCGCCAAAAGCACGTGTGACGAAGTGGCGCCTGCGCGGCGGTTGGGGATGCCCCTCCCGGCGCCACCCGCCCCCAAGAGCATCCTCAACTCAAATGAGCTCTGGAATCCCGACGTTCGGTCACCGCAAGAAGACCATAGAGGGACCTGATGGACCTCGTGGGCCTCGACGTCCTGACGGCGAACTCCGATTTGTCAAGCATTTGTCAGATCGCGGCAGTTCATTTCAAGGACGGGATGGCGCGAGGCTCCTGGCAGCCTCATCGACCCAACGATTACTTTGATCCCCGAAATAGGCCATCCACGGCATCGGAAAGTTGGCAGTTCGGAGCTCCTAGATGACCGCTCTGGTCCCTGGTACTGCGGTCGCCGATAGGTGGGCGCTGATTGCTTCACATACGCCGTTTGACTGTGGCGCGATCGTTCGTGCACTTGAGAAGCATCGCGTGCCGCTCATCGAACACACGTGGCTTGACACCGGTGGGGTCGTGGGACATCGATCCTGGTCGTTGGGGATCAGAGATCAGGAGGCTGCGGGACACGAAAAGCTGAAGCGCTCATCCAAAATGGTCAGGAGATCCTGGTCCTCATCGAGAGCGACTTTCATCGTCTGGTACAGCTCGAAGGTTCCGCTCAAGTTTGAGTCGAGAGCGTTCTTAGGGGCGGGTGGCGCCGGAGGGGCCTCCCCGCCCGCCGCGCAGGCGCCATTTTCGTTACATCTGGTGTTGGCGCCGAGGACGGGCGGGGAAACCCGGCGACAGGACCCGCGGTGCTCGACTCACGTGAGCGTCGCGGGCCCTTCGAACGCGGGACACACTGAGTCAGCGGGACGCGGTGCGGGACGCGAGGATCTTGTTCACCTCGGGGTTGATGCCCTTGTCCATCCAGCGATCGAGCTCGGACATCTGCGCCGGCGTCAGAACTCCCTTGGTGTCGGCCTTCAGCTGACGCGTCGCGTTTTCCACGGCGGCGTTGTACTTGCCGACGGCGTCGAGCCACTTCTGCACGTTCGCCCCCGACAGCTTCAGGATGCTGACGGTCGCCGTCGGGCAAAGCGCGCCGGCCTGCATGGTGTTGCAGAACACTTCCGGAGCGGCGGCGGGCTGCTGCCGCGCTTGCAGCGTGGCAAGCGACAATGCGGCGACGGCAACGATGAGGGCGATGCGGAATCTGGTGATCATGAGATGGCTGCTCCTCCCTGTGGCGTTGATTATATGCGGCGTGCGCCGCACCGGGCGCAGTTGCTGGTTGTGCTAGGATGGCCCGCTTCACGGGGGGTTGTGGCGGAAGCGCCTGGGAGTCGAACCCAGCCTCCCCGCTCTCGCGGCGAGCGACCGGTTTTGAAGACCGTGAGAGCCACCGGGCCCCGTTCGCTTCCACTGCCAGCTTACATGAAGCACGTCATCGTCGGCACCGCGGGGCACATCGATCACGGCAAGAGCTCGCTCGTGCTGGCGCTGACGGGGACCGACCCGGATCGGCTCCAGGAAGAAAAGGCGCGCGGGATCACCATCGACCTCGGGTTCGCCCACACGGTCGAGGACGGGATCGCGCTGTCCTTCGTCGACGTGCCGGGGCACGAGCGTTTCGTCCGGAACATGCTGGCGGGCGTCGGCGGCATGGATCTCGTCATGCTGCACGTGGCGGCGGACGAATCGGTGATGCCGCAGACCCGTGAGCACTTCGACATCTGCCGGCTGCTGGCGGTGCCGTCAGGCCTCGTGGTCATCACGAAATCGGATCTGGTCGATGCGGCGACGATCGACGTCGTGCGGCTGGAGGTGCAGGAACTCGTCGCCGGATCCTTCCTGGAAGATCGGCCGATTCATGCCGTCTCGGCGCGGACGGGTGCCGGCCTTGCCGATCTGCGCCGCGCCCTGGCCTCGCTGGCGCAGTCTGCCGATTCGCGGCCAGCCGCGGGGCCCCCGCGGCTGCCGATCGACCGCGTCTTCTCCATGAAGGGCTTCGGAACCGTGGTCACCGGTACCTTGATCGCCGGCCGGCTGACCGTCGATGACGATCTCGTATGCCAGCCTTCCGGGCGGATCGCGAAGGTGCGCGGTCTGCAGGTGCACGGAGAACGCTGCGACGAGGCGATCGCGGGCCAGCGGGTCGCCGTGAATCTTACCGGGGTCGAGCTGGCTGATGTCGCCCGGGGCGACACCCTGACGTACCCCGACACGGTGACGGTCACGCGCGTTGCGGATATCCGGCTCAGCCTGCTGCCGTCAGCCGCGCCCCTGCGTCATGGCGCACGCGTCCGCTTCCACCAGGGAACACGGGAACTGCTGGGCCGCGTCGCCCTCATGGAACGCTCCGACGTGCAGCCTGGGGCGCCGGCGTTCGCCCGTATTCATCTCGAGGCGCCGGCAGTGCTGGTACGAAACGACCGGTTCATCCTTCGCGGCGTACTCTCCGCTCACCACCATTGCCGGAGGCGTCGTGCTGGATCCCTCCCCGCCTCGCCGAGGCGTCCGCACGCAGGCCGGCGCCGCTCGCTTCGCCAGGCTTGCCGAAGGGGAAACGCACGCGGCGATTGGCTACGCCCTGATCGAAGAAGCCGGATTGTCCGGCCTGGCCGTGGCGCAGCTGGTCGGCCGCGCGGGTGTGCCCTGGAGCGAGCGCGATCAGGTTGTCGCCGAGCTCGCCGGACGCATCGTCCGGATTGGCGGCACCCTGGTGTCGGCATCGCGCCTGGCGACCGCGGAAGAGGCCATGCTGGCCGCCGTCGCGCGGCACCATGCGGATCATCCAACCGCCGGAGGCATGCCGCGCGAAGAGCTGCGCGAACGGGAGTTCGGCCGGGCCCCGGGCGCCGTCTTCGACCATGCCCTGCAGCGGCTGGTCGAACAGGGACGCCTCGAGGCGCGAGAGCGCGTCTCGCTGCCGGGGCGGCGCATCGCACTTAGCCCCGACGAGGCGCGCACGCGCGAGGCGATCCTGCACGCCCTGAGCGACGGCGGGCTCACCCCCCCGGATCGGGGCGCGCTCGCCGCCCGGATCGCCGTGAAGCGCGAGCTGTTCGATCGAGTAGCGGAGCTTCTCGTCCGCCAGAAGGAGATCGTGCGGGTCGGTGAACTGCTGTTCCACGCCACGACGCTCGACCGGCTCAAGACCGAGATCCGGGCACTCAAGCAGAACGGTGCCATCGCGACGCTCGACGTCGGCGCATTCAAGCAGCGGTACAACGTCAGCCGCAAGTACGCGATCCCGCTGCTGGAGTTTCTCGACAGCGAGCGGATCACTCGACGTGTCGGTGACGTGCGGCAGATTCTCTAGCACGCGGTTCACAAATACGTAGTGTCCGCCTTCACCCCTCGACGTTGCTCGGGGTGCCCTGAGCGAAGTCGAAGGGCAGGCGGACCCGGCGAGTCCGGCTGAAGCCGGACACTACGTCCTATCTAAAACAGCTCTAGAATGACAGTTCTGCAAGCTGCGCGGTGAACGCAGCCTCATCGTCGAGACACCGCACGTCAATGAGGAACGTGTCGCTCTCGATGCGGCCGATCACCGGCACGGGCAGGTGTCGAAACGCCGATGCAATCCGCTGAAGCGCCGTGCCCACGCCACGCTCTGCAACGGGCCGAACCGCCAGGCCCGCGCTCCGGATCGTCCGGGTCGGCAGCGCACCGCTGCCGATCTGGCTCTCACAGCTGATCGCCTGGACCGACGCGACCCCGTTGACCGCCGCGGCGACGGCCGGCAGCAGGCGCTCCGCCGCCGCCCGGATGTCCGCAAGTGGACGCGCGAGCAGCCGGATCACCGGCAGGCGTTCAGCGAGCCGATCCGGGATCGGTGTACAGCGCAAGCACAGCCGACAGCGCGGCGATCGTCATCTTGTCGACGCGCAGCGCTCGCTTGAGCGGATTCTGCGTTATCCGCTGGATCAGGTCGCGCCGCCCGACGATGATGCCGGCCTGCGGACCGCCGAGCAGCTTGTCGCCGCTGAACGTCACCAGGTCGGCGCCGTTGGCCAGCGCCTCGGACGGCGTCGGCTCGTGCGGCAGGCCGTAGGCGCGCAGGTCGACCAGCATGCCGCTTCCCAGGTCCACGGCAAATGGCACGTTGCGCTCGTGGCACACGCGCGCGATGTCACGCTCGGGCACACTGGAGGTAAAGCCCACGACCGCGTAATTACTCGTGTGCACTTTCATCACCAGGCCGGTGCGTGGACCGAGAGCGGCCTCGTAGTCCTGCAGGTGCACGCGGTTGGTCGTGCCGATTTCACGCAGACGGCAGCCGGCGCGGCTCATGATGTCGGGCATGCGAAACGACCCGCCGATCTCGATGAGCTCGCCTCGCGAGGTCGGCACCTCCTTGCGCAGCGCCAGCGTGTTGAGGACCAGGAGGACCGCGGCGGCATTGTTGTTTACGACCGTTGCCGCCTCGGCGCCGGTCAGCCGACAGAGGATTCGCTCCACGTGGCTGTCACGATCGCCGCGACCGCCGATATCCAGGTCGAATTCCACGTTGGTCGGGCGAAGCGCCGCCTCGCGAACCGCGTCGACGGCCTCGACCGGCAGCGGGGCACGCCCGAGGTTCGTATGAAGCACCGTGCCGGTCAGATTGAACACCGGCCGCATCGACGGCCGCGCATCGGCACTGAGCTGCGCGGCCACGCGCGCGAGCAGTTCGCTGTCGCTCGGCTCGGTCGCGCCGTCGCGCGCGGCCATGTCCGCGCGGGCAGCCGCCAGTACCTGGCGGATCGCGTCGGTCACACTGGTCCGGCCGCCCTGCCGGATCAGGGTTTCAGCATCAGCGTGCCTCAGCAGTCGATCGACCGAGGGGAGCGACGCGAGCGGAGAGTGGCGGGTCACGAGCCGAAAGTCTAGAGGCAAATGGGGCGCGCGGGCCAGCCCTCGTCCGAACGGCGGTCGATTGACTGGCGGCACAATTCGCGTCGCTGGAACAACACCGCCCATTTCGGAGGAAAATCAAACCCGCAACCATGGCCAAGGTTTCCGGCCGCAAGCGGATCAAACTGCTCGGGCTCACACAACAGGTCGCGGCAGCGGGTTGAGCGGCGAAGCTCGGCGCCGCCGACCTGATGCAGGTACTGCACAGCCTCCCGCCGTTTGAACACCCTGACATGATTGTCGGAACGGAGACGTCCGACGACGCGGGAGTATTCCGTCTCCGGAAGGATCTCGCGATCGTCAACACCGTCGATTTCTTCACGCCGATTGTCGACGACCCGTACATCTTCGGCCAGATCGCCGCGGCCAATGCCTTGAGTGACGTGTATGCGATGGGGGGCGAGCCGAGAACGGCACTGAACATCGTCGGATTCCCCAGGGGGACGCTGGAGCTCGCGGTGCTCACCGAGATCATCCGCGGCGGATCGGAACGGGTCAGGACCGCCGGGGCCGTGGTGATTGGCGGACACAGCATCATCGACGCCGAGCTCAAGTACGGGATGGCGATTACCGGTGTGGTGCATCCCGATCGCGTGGTTCGCAACGTCGGCGTCCGCGACGGTGATGCGCTGGTCCTGACCAAGGCGCTCGGCACCGGGATCATCACGACGGCGCTCAAGCGCCGGAAGGCCTCACCCGCCAGCGTGCGCAGTGCGATAGCGTCGATGATCGCCCTCAACGACACGGCCTCTGCAATCATGAGGACCGCGGCGGTTCATGCGTGTTCGGACGTCACCGGGTTCGGGCTGCTCGGACACTCGTACGAGATGGCGAGCGGCAGCGGCGTGACGATCACTCTTGAAGCGCGGACGCTGCCTCTCCTGCCCGGCGCCAGACCGCTGGCGAAGCAGGGCTGCCTCACCGGCGGTGCCAAGCGGAACCGGGACTACCTGGCGGCAAAAGTCTCCGTTGCCGGCTCGGTGCGCAGCGACCTGGTGGACATCGCCTTCGATCCACAGACGTCCGGCGGCCTGCTGATCGCGCTGCCTGCCGGCGACGCCGACCGGCTCGTGGACCGGCTCAAATCGAGCGGCCTCCAGGCCGCCAGGCGCGTTGGCTACGCGACAGCCGCGCAGGATGTCAGCGTCAGGCTCGTCTAGGGCAATCGAATCTGTCCTTCGCATTCACGGGTTGAAACGCATTTTGAGGTACTGCGCGAACGCCGAATCGAACTCCTCGGGCGTCCGACTGAACGCGGCTGGATAGGGGTCCCCGGCTCCGTCGACGACGTTCCTCCGTACTTCAAGAAGGAATTGCCAGACCGCCACCTTCCCGTACTCGGCTTCGATGAAGTCAAAGACCACATGACCGAGGTTCGCGGCGACCAAATGCGATTGACCGTCCACGCTTCCCGGACGCGTGGTCATCGGCGGCACGCCGCCCGCCACGACGAGGTCATGTATCTGCCTCAGGTGGGCCGGGTCCCACACGCCGGTCATGTACTCGGCAAACCCTTCGTCGATCCAGGCCGGTACGCGACGGGCGTTGGTCGGCGATCTCGGGATAATGTCGAACGCGAACACGTGGGTCAGTTCATGGGTGATTAGGCGATACACCTGGTCGGGTTCCCCCTCGAGGAGAATCGCGACACGGTTCCGCCTGTGCTCTGAGAAGCCCGGCACGTCGCCTCGGGCAATCGCCTCGGTCAACTCGGGCACGATGCGCTGTTGGGCAAAGTCGCTGCGCGTCTTGAAGAGAATCAGCGGGACCCTGAACGAGAGGGTGTAGGACTGCAGCTCCGCGCTGATGTGCTGATACGCACGCTCCGCTGCCAGCGCCGCGTGTTCGAGATTCGGGGTGATCGCCGGGTAATAGTAAATGTCGAAGTGGTCCGTCCGATGGACCTGCCAGTCAAACGTGGCCGGTGAGGCGATCGGCTCGACGCCTTGCGGTTGACCGGCCCTGGGGGCCGACACGCCGGTGTCGGGGCCCGACGACGATACATAGATACCGCCCATCACCACGGCCAACCCGACCGTGAGTCCCAGTGTTACGACCCAGCTCAGCGACCGCGCTTCGTGCCCGATCGGAACGTTCAGCACCCGCCGCACGCGACTGGTGAGCGACCCGCCGGTGGCCGCGAGCGCGAGTGTGGTCCCCCGGGACCGCCAGGCTTCTAACTCTGCCAAGGCTGCCGCATAGTCGACCGGGTCGCCACATACGTGCACCGCGACGTCGTCACAACAGTGCTCGCGCTCCACACGGATTTGTCCCGAGACCCACCACACACCAGGATGAAAGAACAGGACGGTCTCCGCGACTGCCTGGGCCACGTTGACCAGGTAATCGTGCCGCCGGATGTGGATCAGCTCGTGTGCAAGGATCGCTTCGACTTGAGAGGGGCTCAGATTGGCGAGTGCCGCAATCGGCAGCAGGATGACGGGACGGAGCCAGCCAACAGCGGCTGGTGCGTCGACAACCGCCGATTCCACGACATGGACGGCCACGCGCAGGCCGAGCCGGGATGCGATCCGTTCAGCTGTTGTCTGCCAACGCGACGGATCGGCCGCAAGCGATCTGCGTTGTAAACGGCGTACGTGCCACAACCCACCAGCCAGGCGAACCATTAAGCACCGCGACGCCCGCGAGCCACACGAACACGATCAGTGGGAGCAGAGCGTCCACGCCGGCCCATACAGTGTGTAACGAAAAGGCGCCGTCGTTAGTCCAGCTACGGGCCGCGGTCGACACGACTCCAAGCGTTGGGATGGTCTGAGGCAGACTCACAACTGGCGCGAGCACTAACTCTGGTGCCGTCAGGAGGCGTGCGGTGATCACCGGCGACGCCAACATTGCCCCGAGCGCTATGCACGCGATGACGTAACGAGTGTTGGCGGATCGGTGCCGACAGAGCCGCAACGCCATCGCGGCAGCCACGGCCAGCCCTGCGCCTTGCCAAACGAAGTGAATCAAAGTCCAGCCGATCACATGCGTCCAGGGGTTCATCGGCGCCCTCCCCGTTGTTGATCCAGCAGTTTCCGAATCTCGGCCAGCTCCTTGCGAGACGTCTTTTTCGCAGCCAGTGCCTGCATCACCAGTTTGCTGGCGGACCCGTCGAATACGCGCTCAAGCAGATCAGTGACCATCTGCTGCTGAGTCGCGCCTTCGGTCGAGGCCGCCTCGTACACATGCGTGCGCGGTGACTCGTCCCGACGGACGAGCCGTTTCTCGGTCATGATCTGCAGCAGTTTGAGGATCGTTGTATAGGCGCTCTCCCGACCCATCTCCTGCGCCACTTCACGCACGGTGCTCGGCCCGCGCGCCCAGAGCACACGTAAGATGGCAAGCTCGGCGTCGGTCGGCTTCTTACCACGACGTGTAACCATATGGAATACTATCTACGAAGATCTTCGTAGATGTCAATACGAATACTTTCGTAGTTAGCTAGCGCTGGCACTGCTGTCGTCCAGGGGCGTTTTGCGGAGGCCGCCGTGTTGGGAATGTCGATGGGGCAGGCGAGTCAATACGCGATGGGAGAGCGGTTCACCGCCCTGCCGTCGAATCATCCTTTGGGTCATTACTTCGACGCGCTACACCTGACGGGTTACTACTACACGTTTATTGGCGTCGGCCAGCTGATGGCGGCGCTTCTGTTGCTCATTCCAAGAACGGCGCTCTTGGGAGCGATCCTCTATTTCCCCATCATCCTGAACATTTGTGTTTTGGCTTATGCCGTCAGGTTTCGAAGGAACTCGCATCGCCACGCTGATGCTATTGGCGAACCTGTTCTTGCTGGTTTGGGACTATGACCGCTTGAAACACGTCCTGCCGCTTATGCGGACCGACGAAGATCCTCGGGCATCATTCCGGCGCGCCTTGACAGGTCCGTCGAACGGATGAATCATCCACGCGATTCGGTCCGAGGCAGTCAAGCATTCCGGGGTTCCCGGTTCGCCTGGACGGCTCGGAACCTTTCAGTGTGCAAGGCGTCGATGTCGCGAACAAGGAGGCTCACATGGTCAGGAAGCAGTCGGTGGTAATCAGTTTGGCTGTGATCTCGTGCGCTGCCGTGATGCCGAGCTCCGTCGCCGGGCAGGATGATCGGCAGCGGCCGCCCACCGGCCTAGTTCGTGAGGTCCGTCAGGGCACGGCGGATTTCCGCGATCTTACGTTCGCCTTGGCTGCCGGCTACGGTTCCACGGGCAGTTGCGTCAGCGGACCGCAGGAAGGTGCAATGGGGATCCATTTCGCCAACGGAGCGCTCATTGACAATGCGGCGCTCGACCCGCAGGCGCCTGAGCTCCTGATCTACGAGCAACGAGGCGACCGGCTGCGGCTGGTTGGCGTCGAGTTCTTGGTCATTGCAGAAGCGTGGCACGCCGTCAATCCCGCACCGCCAGTCCTCCTGGGACAGCACTTCCAGCTGGTTGGAGCACCGAACCGCTATGGCCTTCCGCCCTTCTATGAACTCCACGTGTGGGCATGGAGGAACAACCCGCACGGCATGTTCGTCGACTGGAATCCAGCGGTTTCGTGCGAGGAATATACTGGCGATGAGGCGCTCGCCACCGCGCCGGGACATGCCGAGCACTGAGCTATCGACCTGCGCAGCAAACAGACGACCTAGAGGGTCGAGGACATCTTGTCGGGGCGTTGGTTACAGAAACAACGCTCCGGCCGCAATTCCGACGATCATCACGCCGACCGAGAGCAGCGCGACAACCCGGAATCGCTGCAGCGCTCCGCCGAGCAGCATCATGCACGGCAGGCTGATCGCCGGCAGCACGACGAGCAGCGCCGCCGCAGGACCGCTGTAGCCGGATTGAATCAACTGCAGCGCCATCGGGATCTCGGACCAGGTCGAGATCATGAAGAACGTTCCCACCACCGCCGACAGCACGACGCTGGTCAGGTTGTTGCCGAAATCTGACGGCAGGGTCTGAAACATCGCCGACGCGACAACGCTCCACGCCCAGAGGGTCGGCACGAGGACAAGCGCGATGCGCCCGCTCGCGCGCAGCCATGCACCGACCAGCTGCGACGGCGTGTCCAGCCTGCGCTGACCGATGATCCGGTCGAGATCGAACAGGCGAAGATAAAGGCCTCCCGCTCTCTGCATCCGGCCGCTGGCCGGTGCGCTCTCAGGCGTCGGCGCGTTCGGACTTTCCCAGCGATGGGCGATGCGGGCGACGAGATAGGTCACCAGGACGGTGATCACGAGCCCGGACCCGATCCGGGTGATCGCGAACGGCGCGGGCAGAAGGGCGAACGCGAGCAGCATCGTGGTGACGTTCAGCATCGGCGCGCCGACGATGAATGACAGGAGGAAGGTGGTCGACGCGCCGCGGCGCACGAACGACGGCGCCATCACCGACGAGCAGCAGGAACAGAAGGGCTGCGGCAAGGCGAACATCGCGCCGAACACCGACCCGGTGAACCCGCCGCGCGTGACGTACGACGTGAGATAGACCGGCAGCACCGTCAGCGCCAGCCCCGACAGCAGCACGCCGAGCATCGTCGCGTGCCAGACGTTCAGCAGGAAGCTGGTGGCCTGGGCGAAGGGCCTTCCCCACCCGATCACACCGAAGGCTCCCAGCCAGTCAACCGCGAGACGGCCTGATGCGATCGACCGGGCAGCCGGTACCCCGCGATATGCAAACAGGTCGAGCACCAGCAGCGCCATGATGGTGATCGACAACAGATTGAGATAGCGGGCGGTGCCGGCGCCTTCCGCCTCGAGCCGGTGCAATGCGCGGTACAACGCATACATCCCTGCCACGCCGAGCGCGAGCATCGGCACGTGCCAGGGAGTGAACACGTAGAAAAACGTCCGCACCGGATACTCGGCGAACAGCACGCCTCGCCGGACATCCAGCAGCGTCAGGAGCGTCAGCGAGAAGAAACCGATGAACCCCGCGAGGATGCCGGGATAACCGGCGGAGATGGAGAACGCGCGCGGCTCTGCCAACCAGGCCTGCCCTACTTGCCTTCGGTTGCCAGCTTGTTCTGCGCGTCCACCACACTACGGTAAGCGGCTGCTTCGCTCGGTGCGCAGACCCACTCCCTCAGGTCGGTGTCGGGCGGCATCAACTTCAGCGGAAGTCTGTTACGGGGTATCCACGGTTTCGTGTAAGCCGTCGTGTCGTCGATCGTGACCGTGAGTTCCAGCGTGTCCCGGCTGACGCGGTGGTAGCGTTCCTCCACCTTCAGGTCGAAGCTGTGCGGATTACCCGCATTATCGAGCCAGGTTCGCTCGTCCATCCCAATGGTCTGAACGACGAACGTGTAGTCGTCCTCCCATCGGCCCACCGATACCCGTACCACCGCGGATCGGGATCCTTGGGTAGCTGCCGTCCGTCTGTCCAGATCACGCGCCACCGTTTCTCGTAGAGGTAGAGCATCAACACCTGATTTGGCGTCTGGACGATCTGCGTCGGCCGGAGCTCGTACAGCACGTTCCGCGGGAAACCGGCCGGGTCGCACAGAGTATTGAGCGGATCGTTGATGAACTGTTCGGTGACCGCTCGCGGGCCGTTGCCCGGCTTCATCTCCTTGAGTTTCTCCTGCGCCCAGGGCGTGAACGGCGACGCCACGTGGCCCGGGCCGGAGATGCCTGCGCTCCCCGCGTCCCAGATTCCACTCAGGTCGCGTTGCGGTGCCGGCGCCGATGGCGTCTGGGAAGGCCCAAAGGCAGATGCCGGCAACCCGGCGCTGCCCCACGTTTGCGCGAACGCGAGACCCGGTGACGAGACTACGGCCGCCATCAAGGCCACAATCGAAACGATGAAACCCATTCGCATACCGAATTCCTCCGCCCGGCCGATCATGGTTCCGGTGGTCGGGGAGCACCGGCTCCACCCGCCCCGAGCTTCTGGCCGTTGGCAAGGACGACGCCTCGCACGAGCCCGATAGGCGCACCGTTCTTGGTCGGCTCCAGCGTCACCGTGACTTCGTCCCCGGGTTTGAACATCCTGCGGCTCCAGCCGCCCTGGGTCATGGTGGTGGGGTTCTGGGTTTCCACCACCCAGTTCCTGACGGTGCCGTTCTCGTCCTTGACATCAATCTTCAGGAAGCAATGCGGATTGGACCAGACCCATTCCGTCACCGTTCCTTTCAGGGTGAGCAGCTTGCCCACGTCGAAGCTGGCGCTCCCGTGATGGGCCACGAGGGGAACTGAAAGCACCAGAGGGCCGGTCGTAAGGAGTATGCAGAACAACCTGTGACGCATAGGAAGCCTCCAAGGTCGCGGTATGTCTTGCTCGCTATGTAGAGGCACCCGCCGGCGAAAGTCAAGAGTGAAAAGCGCACCATACCTGGCCGTAAAACGACGAAGGCCACGACACCCATCACGGGAGTCGTGGCCTTCTTCGTGTCCTTCGAAACCTTCGTGCCTTCGTGCCTTGTCTAGAAATCGAACTGCAGGCTCACCTTGGCGAACCGCGCCGGGAAGATCGAGCTCGGCCGCAGCCACACGGGACCGAACGTGTTGTTCTGCGCCAGCACCGTGCTGACGTTCATCATGTTGTAGAAGTCGAGGCTCACCGTCGTCCGGGTGCGATCGAACCGCAGCATCTTGGAGACGCGAAAATCGACCTGGTTGAGCCGGTCGCCGTAGACCGTGCCCGGGTCGATCAGACCGACCGCGACGTTCGCCGCGCCGCCCGAGAGCGGCCGCCCGAGCGTCTGCGCGGCCGCATCGGCGGTCGTCAGGTTGTAGTTGGCCAGGATCTCCGGGCCAGGCAGGTTCTGCAGCGTCCCGCTCACCATGACGTCGATGCGCGGAATGTTGTACGAGCCGAGCAGCTTGACCTGCGTCAGCCAGTTGGTCGCCTGGTGGCAGGTACTCGAGCGCCGTCACGTTGGCGGTGGTGATCAGGCCGGACGTGGCGCGCGATTCCGCCGGCTCCGGCACCTGCGCCCTGAGCTCGCAGTTGTCCTGCACCGTGCGGCCGGTGCTCGTGCCGCCCTGGAGCGTCAGCCCGGGGATGCGCCGCATCGCGATGTTGACGTCGACGCCGTGCCAGTACTCGACCTGGTCGCCGTAGTTGCTCGCATGCGTGACCAGGTTGTCCGACGCCAGGCCGAACTTCGCGGGGTTCAGGTTGTACATGCCGTGCACGACGTAGCCGCCGCCACCGGGCAGACGCGGGTCCGCCGGGCGCCGTCACGTCGAACTTGTCGAAGTCCGCCGGGCCGAGCACGCGGTTATCGGTCACACGGAAGTTGCCGTAGACGCGGCGGAAGTAGCTGACGTCCACCGACGTGCGCGTCATCACTTCGTGCTGGACGCCCGACGAGAACTCCCAGTTATAGGCGCGCTTGAACCAGCCGTGCATCAGATCGGGATCGTAGGTATTGCCCGGCACCGGCTGGCCGAACAGCGAATTGGCCATCGCGCCACACTCGCCGTTGGCGGCCGAGCTCTGGAGGTTGCAGTCGGGCACGTAGTTGCGGTTCGCGTCGTTCCACGACCGCGTCGTCTGGGTGACGATCGTGTTCAGCGGGTTCGGGTCCTGCGCAATCGAGGATCCGGCCGACAGGTTCTCGAGGTACCTGTTCAGGCTGACCTTGAGGGCCGTCTTGCCGTCGCCGAACATGTCGTAGACCGCGCCGAGGTGCGGTGTCAGGTCGTTCCAGCTCAGGAAGTTGTCGAGCGGCGCAAAGTCGAGATTGCGCGCCGGCGTGAAGATCGACGGCCCAAGATGCTGCTCCGGGCTGCTGGCCTTGACGTGGCTGAAACGGACGCCGTACGGCCGCGGTCAGGCGATCGATCGTCCACTTGTCCTGAGCGTAGACGCCCAGCTGGTTCATCGTCGTTTCCGTGAAGATCGGAAACGCCCGCTGGCTGATCTGATTCGGGATCGCGTTGTTGAGGCGATAGGTTACCGGGCTGAGGTTCTGGTAGGTGAACCCGTTCCACCCGTGAGTGTTGTTCAGACCGACCTTCATCGCGTGCGTGCCGGTAATGTACAGGTCGAGAAGCGCACGTGCGTGGTCGATGCGCCGGCTGCAGCCGATGAGTCTCGAGCGACCGGAACCTGAGGCCGGTCGACTGCTCGGTGGCGGGCACCATCGCCGTGCTCAGCCCGCTCAGCGGCAGAAGGTTGCTCGCCGCCTTGTAGCGGTTGATGCCCGCCTCCATGAGGATGCGGTTGTTGACCGGCGAGCTCCAGTCCACCTGCCGCTGCCGCTGGACCGGGTAAATCCGGTTCTCGGCGGCCTCGGGCGCCAGTGTCTGGCTGACGCTGGTCGGCGCGTATTCGACAGCGTCCTCGTGCAGGCTCACACCGAACTTGTTCCGCTGCGACGCCTGCCAGGTCAGGCGCAGCTGCGCGCCCTTCCAGATCGACGGGTTGGCCGCGGGCCGGTCCAGGTCGGGTTCGAACACCCACACGTTCGGGTTGTTGAAGTTCTTGTCGTAATACATCCCGGATGCGTAGTTCGCGGAGTTCTTGTAGCGCGCCGACGCAAAGAACCAGAGTTTGTCCTGCTTGAGCGGACCGCCGAACCCGGGGTTGATGTCGTAGTTGTCCTTGAGCTTGTCGGCGCTCGACGACGCCCTGGTCCTTCAGTCCTGCGTCAGGTTCTCGGCCTGCCAGGATGGGCTGGCGTAGCTGGTGAAGAACGCGCCGTTGAAGGTGTTGCCGCCTTCACGCGGGATGACGTTGATGCGAACGCCGCCGGTGGTGTGCTCGGCGCCCGCCGACGCGGTGTCGACGTTCACCTCCTGCGTGCCAACCGGGTTGATGTTGACCGGCGTCGAAAAGCCGTTGCCCGACTGCCCGATGGTCTCGATGCCGTTGCGCATCACGACCTGGTCGCCGGTGCGGCCGCCGTGGATCGCGACGCTGCCGATCGGCGTGCCCGAGGAGGACGATCCGCCGACGTCCTGGCTGGTGAGGCCGCCGCGCGAAACCCCGGGAATCAGCGCGGCCATGTCGTAGGCCGTCCGGCTGGTCGGGAATGTTGTCGATGAGTCTCGCGGTCGATGACGCGCTGCCGGCGGGTGTTCTGCACGTCGACGATCGGCGTCTCACCGGTGACCGTGATCGTTTCCTCGACCGCGCCGACGCGCATCTCGGCGTCGATCTTCGCGGCGAACGACCCGGAGAGCTCGACGCCCGTGCGCGTCACGGAGTTGAACCCCGGCAGCGTAAACGTCACCGCGTAGGTGCCGGGGACGAGGTTGACGATCTGGAACTGCCCGGTGTCGTCGGTGACGACCGAACGCACCTTCTCGATCAGCGCCGGGCTCGCCGCTTCGACGGTGACGCCAGGCAGCACCGCGCCCGACGTGTCCTTGACGATACCTGCGATGGTCGCCTGGGCGTATGCCGCGGCCGGCGTGAAGGCTATGACGGCAACCCACAGACACACAGGTCGCCAGCTTCGCTAGTGCGCGCATGTCTATCTCCCTCTGGATACTGGATTACGGAGTTCCCGCTGGAGCCTGACGAAACCGGACGTCCACCCCAATCGTGCTCGCTTGTAACGGCACAGCCGGGGTGTTGTCAAGCCGGGGCCCCCGTCGCGCACGCCTGCGCGATGGGGTGGAAGACCGGGGCCCCCGTCGCGCACACCGGCGGATGGGTGGAAGACCGGGGTCCCCCATCGCGCATGTCTGCGCGATGGGGTGAAGTGCGGTGCGGGCGCTCGCGGCCGATGCGTCAGCGCGAGGCGCGGGCGGTCTGTTGCGCCGGCGCGTCGAACAACTCCGGGAAGTGATAAGTCGCCACGCCGTTCAGGAACTTGTCGCTGACGATGAGGTTCTTGTGCTTGACATCGAGCACGAGACCGCGCGGCTGCCGGATCAGACCCTGCGGGCCACCGATCGTCCACATCGGCGCCACGTTGCCGTTGTCGTAGATGCTCCAGACGGCCACGTGGGCCTTGTCCGAGGAAAGTCCCTCGGGGCTAAAGGCCTCGGTTTCGTCCCGGTCGTCGTCGCCCGGACCTGGAATATTGAGGGCGATCTTGCCGCCCTGCGGATAGATCGCCATGTCCGCTCCGACGCGAACGCCGGTAATGACCCGGATCGGCTTGGTATCGCCCGACGCCGTCCGATTGAAGATCGAAATCGTGCTGCCTCCCGAGACGATCAGCAGATCGTGCAGGTTGTCGACTTCGACATTGGCGATGCTGAACCGGTTGTTGGGCCCGCCAAGCGTCCGCTTCGGCGCCACGTCGCCGTTGGCGAGGCGGTCGAAGAACAGCAGCACGCCGCCGGACCACGCGATCAGCTCGTTGTTGACCGGGTCGGCCGACAGCTTCGAGGTCTTGCCCAGCATGGTCTTCGGACCGGTGATGACGCGAACCGGCGCTTCGTTGCCGTTCGCCGCGCCGCGGAAGGTCATGACCGCCTGGCCCATATCCGACGGCACCACGATCTCGTCGTGAATCTCGTCGTAGAAGAGCGAGTGCACGGTGCGGTTCAGCTTGGTGTTCGAGCCTTCAATCGAACGGACCGGCATCGCGTTCTTGTCGGCCGTGCGCGGGAACGCGGCGATGCGCGGGTGCGCAACGCAGCTCGGCACCAGGATCTCCTCACGCTTGGTGTCGTAGGTGATGTTGTACGGGTTGCCGATCAGCGTCCCTTCGACGTTCATCGGCGCGCCACGCACGACGCGGATCGGGGCAGTGTCGCCCGACGCACCGAGCTTGAACGCCAGCGCCTTGTGGTTGCCGAAGCTCGCCACCCACATTTCGTTGTTGGCGAAATCGAGGAAGACGTCGCTCGGGTTCTTCATCAAGGTCTTGGGGCCCTTGAGGACACGAATCGGCGCGACATCGCCCTGCTGGTCGGCACGGAACACCAGGATCTCGCCGCCCGCCTGGTTGGCGACGTACAGCTCCTGGCGCTCTGAATCGAAGGCCACGCCGGTCGGCCAGTTGAAGCCGGTCTTCGGCCCCTGGATGACGCGCAGCGGCGCGACGTCACCATTCGAGTCCGCCGGCAGCACGACGATCGAGGGCGGATCGAACTTGCCCGTGCCCTTGATGATCTCCTGGCCGTAGTTGCCGGCCGGCCAGTTCGGAATGCGCGGGCGCCCGCCGCTGCCGGTCGTCCCCATCTTCACCTGGTGGCGCGTCCCGTAGTTGGCGACGTAGAGCAGCCGGTTCTTCGAGTCGAACGCGATGCCGTGCGGATCGCCCATGCGGGTCTTGTCGCCCTGGATCAGGCGCACCGCAGTGTCCTTCATCCCCGACGACTTCTTGTAGACCATGATCGCGGCGTTGTGCTGCAGCGTCAGGTACATCTCCTGGCGCGACTCGTCCACCGCCGCGCCGAAGTTGCCGTAAGGCGACACGAACTCACGATCGGGCGGCGAGTCGCCGTTGGCCTGTGCGGCCGTAGATCGTCGTGTTGTGCACCGTGTCGTTGTTGATCACGTAGATCTCGCCGGTCGGCGGGTCGATGTACACGTCGCTCGCGTACTGCGTGTGCGTGTTCAGGCCGTTGATGACGCGCTTCGGCGTCGAGGCTTCGGCCGACGCCGGCGTCACCGCCGTCCGGTCGTAGACCATGATCCGGAAGCGGTTCTCATCCGTCATCACGATTTCGTTGCGCATCGGATCGACGGCGATCGAGCTGAAATTCGGATACGGATCCTGGATGAAGGTCAGCGGCGGCCGCTTGGCCACCTCGAGGCGGGCATCGGCGGAAGGCTGCTGCACGGCCGCGCCGGCCGCCGCTGCCGCGTACGACGGGAACTGCGGCGTCGCCGTCTCCCATTCGCACGTCTCGTTCGCACCGAAGTTCGCCATCGGCTCGAACGCCACCAGCCGCGCCTCGGCAGGCGCCTGGTGCCAGCCGATGCCGAGCGTCACCGCCGCGATCGCAGCGATCGCTGCACATCCAATCAATCCGCGCCGGAATATCTGTCGGAAAGGCATATGTCCTCCCCCTTTGCCCCGTAAAGGCTACACCCGATTGACCCCGGAGACCAGCCCGATATAGGGCGGTCAGGTTCGATACTTTGGGAACAATTTGACGGCGTTTTCGCGCTGAACTGCCTGCAATTCGTCGCCGCTGAAGACCCCCGCCAATCCGGCCGCGTGGTCGGCGATCGGTTCGGCCCGGCCGCCCGAATTCGACTCGGGATAGTCGGTGCCAAAGACGATCTGCGAGATCGGCACGACCCGGCGGAGCGCCCCCAGGGCGACCGGGTTGGTCTGCTGCGCCGTGTCGTAGAAGAAGCGCCGAATCTGGGCGAGCCGCCCCGCCCCGTCGTTGCGCGCCCGATCGGTCGGATCGAGCGAAACCGTACCGTCTGCGCCGAGCGCCAGCTTCCGGCCGACGATGCGTGACAGGAGGAAGGGCATGGTGCCGCCGGCATGCGCAAAGACCCAGCGAATGTTCGGGTAGCGCGCCGCCGCTCCGCTCTCCAGCAGGCTGACGATGGTTCGCGTGGTGTGTGTGCCGTACTCGATGGTCGCTTCGGTCGCGATACCGGGAACCAGGCCCTCGCTCCAGTGCGCGTCCTGCGGATGCGTGAACACGACGGCGTTCCGGCGGTTCAACTCCTCGAACAACGGTGCGAAGACCGGGTCACCGTGCCAGAGGTTCCCGTATGGCGTTCGCATGCAGATGCCATCCGCCTTGAGTACGTCGAGTGCGTACTCCGCTTCGCGCAGGCTGCCGTCGATGTCGAGCAGCGGCAGCGTCGCAAAGCTGCCGAAGCGCCCCGGGTGATCGACTCCGAGTTTGGCGTTGAACTCGTTGATCTGCCGGGCGACGGCGCGGATGGCCTGCAGGTCGGGCCCGTGCCAGATGCCCGGCGATACCACCGACAGCAGGCTGGTGTAGACGCCGCCGCGGTCCATGTCTTCGAGATGCTTTGACAGCGTCCAGGGATTGTTGGTCGGCAGTTCAGCCCGCTGTGCCTTGAGGAACGCCAGCCATGCGGGCGGGACAGAGTGACAGTGGAAATCGATCAGCCTTGGCCGGGCTGGTTGCGCGGCGGAACCGCGCGCCCACAGCAGCCCGCCGGCCGCTGCGCCCGCAACGCCGGCGACGAATTCACGCCTGGACGGCTGATGCCGCATCGCGATTCCTGAGCCTCATGTTCGCTATTCCTCGGTGTACCGGGAGGGCGCCGCGATCAGCGCCTCGTTCCACGACACCTCGGGGTCGCAGATGAAATTTACCTGGTTGCGCAGCAGCGGCGGGTCGATTTTCTCGTAGTGCCAGGTGAAGACCCATGGTTGCTTGAGAAACAGCTTGTCCTCGACCGTATACGTGATGTCGAGCCTCGTCGGACTCACTTTTCTCCACCGCTCCGTCACTTTTTTCGCGGCCGAACTCGGCACGTGGATGTGGTCCTCGAGACCGTCAGGGTTGAAGGTGAAGTTGGTGGTTTCGATCACCAGCTCCTCGCCCTCGTACCAGCCGATCGAGTGGCCGTGGAACAGCTGCACGTGAGGTCCGGGATGCTTTCGCCCATCCAACCACACCGTGCGGCGGACCCCTTCAGTGAACGCATCGTTCGGAGAGTCGATGTGGAGTTCGCCGGCGCCGAGCTGGTACACCGAGCCGAGGTAGAAATCCTGGATCGCCGGCAGCGTATTGGGAATGCACAGATGCTTCTCGGACATCTGTTCATCGCGGAATTCCATCCACGCCAGGCCGCGCTTGTTCAGGAAGTCCTTCAGCCCAAACTTGGCACCGCCTTTCGCCTCCCACGGCTGGGAGCAGCGCAGCATCGGGGCGCCGGACGGATCCTTGATCGCGGCGCACGCTTCCCGCTGATCGAAGCCGCGTCCGTCCTCCGGCGTCCGCCAGAACCCGCCGAAGTCAGGGACGGTCGTGATCTCGAGCCGGGTCTCGGGACGCTGAGCCGCGATATCGGTCCCGGCACATACCAGGATCGCGGCGAGGCCGAGTCCCGCTGCCACACTGCGCTGCATCGTCGTCTCCGTCAGGATGGGCGCGGGCGCGCCGGCGTGCCGGCGCGCCCGAGGTGTCAGAAGGCCAGGTTCAGCGTGAACTTGACAAACCGCGCGGTCAGGATCTCCTCCGGCGTGCGCCACGTATCGTACGCCGCGGTCTCCGCCAGCACCGGGTTGGCGTTGAGCAGGTTCGCGATGTCGATCCCGGCGGTCAGCCGCGACTGGTTGACCCGGAAGATCTTCGCCACGCGCAGATCGAGCTGGTTCCGGCGGTCGCCGTACAAGTCGCCGGCTTCGACGATGTTGACCGTCGCGTTCGCCGCGTTCCCAGACAGCGGACGCCCGAGCAACGGAGCGGCCATGGCGTTCAGCACCGTGTACTCGGCCGCCAGCTGCGGACCAGGGAGGCTCTGGAACGTGCCGCTGAGCTGCACGTCGATGCGCGGCAGAATGTAGCTTCCGAACATCTTCAGATTGGTCAGCAACGGCTCCTCGACGCGGCAGAAGTCCAGCGGCCGGTTGAGGCTCACGAACATCTCCGGCAGCTGCTCGACGATCTCGCAGTTGTCGACGGTGAACTGGCCGGTGCTGGTGCCGCCGCTGATCGTCAGATTCGCCGTCGGCCGCGCGGTCATGGTCACGTCGAAGCCCTGCCAGTACTCGCTCTTGTCGCCGTAGTTCGACGCGAACGTGATGTAGTTCCGCGCCAGCCCGAACTTCGCCGGCACGACGTCGCGTGCCGTGACCTGATAGCCGCCGCCGTCCGGCAGACCCGCATCGCGGGGCACCGTGATGGCGTAGGGGGTGAAGTCGGCTGGCGTGACGTCGAGATTGTCAACCACGGCCCAATTGCCGAATGTCCGCCGGAAGAAGCTGACCTCGATAGACGTCCGCGGCAGGATTTCCTGCTGAACGCCGGTGGAGAATTCCCAGTTGTAGCCACGTATTCCCCACCCGCTCAGGGTCTCGGGATCGTACGACGCCCCCGGCGTGGACGTGCCGAAGAGGGGGTTGCCCGCGCCGCACTCGCCGTTGGCCGCCTGATTCACCAGGTCGCAGTCAGGAACGAAGTTCCTGTTCGCGTCGTTCCAGTTCCGGTTCACGGTGGTGACGATCCGCCTCGCTGGAATGAGGTCGCGGCCGAACAGCCGCGTATCGGACTCCGCGGACATGCTGCCTTCGAGCGCCTGACCGGCCAGGTACCGGCCGAAGGTGACCTTCACCGCGGTCTTACCGTTACCGAATACGTCATAGGCGAGTCCGGTCCGCGGCGAGATGTCCTTCCAGCTCAGTCCCTCCGTCTCGGGGAACGTCAGCGTGCGGTTGGGCGTGAACTGCGTCGGAGGCAGCGTCGTCTCCGGGAAGCTCGTCTTGAAGTAGTCGAACCGGACTCCTCCCAACAGCGTCAGCCGCGAGAACGTCCACCGGGTTTGCGTAAAGAGGCCGGTGTCTTGCGAGATGTCCGCCTTCTGCACGTGCGGCACTGCAAGCAGGGTGAGCCGATTCGGAACTCCGTTTCTGAATCGATAGGTGATAGGCTCGCCGACCAGGTAATCGTTTCGCCTGGATTTCATCTGGCCGCCATTGAAGCCGACCTTGATCGTGTACAGGCCGCTGACGTACGAGGCCGCAAGGCGGTACGCCCGGCGGGTGAAGAGTCCTTCCTGAGAGGAGGACATGCCTCGATACGTGAGGCCGGTCGACTGCTCCATCACGGCGATCAACGGCCAGGACCCTTCGGGATTGCCGATGCGCGGCAGCCGGTCCATCAGCACGCTGCCGTCGAGCAGCACCCGGTTCGTCATCGGCGCCGCCCAATCGATCGTCACGCTGTTCTTCACACCGAAGTAGGTGTTGTCGGCCGACTCGGGGGCAAGGACGGCACTCGCCGGGTCGCAGGTGCAGACTTCGTTCGCCTCGTAGCCGACGTTGAACTTATGCCTCGGCGTCGCCTGCCAGGTGAGGCGCCCGACACCCGACCACGCATTCACCTCGCTGATTGCCTGCGGGCCAGTCGTGTCGGGGTCATACGTCCACGCACTCGCGTTGCCCGCGTTTCTGTTCGCGAAGGTGGGAGCGAATTTCCACGATCCGGTATGACGGCCGGTGGCAAAGAACCAGAGCTTGTCCGCTTGATCGGACCGCCCAGCGTCGGGTTGACGTCCCAGATCCGCTTAAGCTTGTTCGGTGCACCCAGACCACGCTCCTCCAGCTCCGCCGAGTAGTTGCTGCCCTGGAGCGAATCGGTCATGAATGCCGTGAGCACCGTCCCATGGACGACGTTCCCGCCCTCGGCGGGGATCAGGTTCATGCGGACGCCGCTCAGCGCCTGCTCCGCGTCGCCCGCCGCGAAGTCGATCGCAATCTCCTGGTATTGCGCGGTGTTGGCCACCCCCTGTGGGGAAGACCCGGTGTGGAAATTCGTCAGCGACAGCCCGTTCGCCATCTGTTGCAGGTCGGTGTTGCGGCTGCCGTGCACCGTCACGCCGGCGCCGGTGGGCCTCACCCCCTCGCTGCCGCCGATATCCGCGGCACTGCCCCCAGTCATGGTGACGGCCGGCATGAGGCCGGCCAGGAACACCGGCGTCCGGTTGACGGGCAGGCTATCCACCAATTCGGCATTGAGCACGCCCTGGCGGCCCACGCTCTGCAGGTCCACGACCGGCGTTTCACCGGTCACGGTGATGGTCTCTTCGAGCGCGCTCACCTGCAACGTGGTATTCACCGTCGCGACGAACGTGCCGCTCAACTCGACCCCTTCGTGTCTGACCGTCCTGAACCCGGGGAGGACGAAGGTGACAGTGTAGACGCCCGGCCGCAGATTCTCGATGCGGTACAGTCCGCTGCCATCACTGACAGTCGTACGCACTTTTTCAATCAGGGCCGGGCTGGCCGCTTCCACGGTCACTCCTGGCATCACGGCGCCGGACGTGTCGCGGACCGCTCCCGCGATCGCCGCCTGGGCGAAGGTCGTTGCCGGCAGCAGCATCAGACTGGCGACAATCAGCGCACACCGAATCATCATCGTCAACCCTGTCATCTCTGCTCCCTCATCTTGACGCGCCTACAGCCATTCGATACTTCGGAAACAACCTGAGGGCGTTCTCAGACTCCACCGCCCGCAGCTCTTCGCCGCTGAATACGCCGGCAAGCCCGCGGCGTGATCGAGCAGGCGGCGACGCACGCCCGCCCGAGTCCGACGCCGGGTAGTCGGTGCCGAACACGATCTGCGAGATGGGCACGACCCGGCGAAGCGCGCCCAGCGCGACGACGTTGGTCTGCTGCGCGACTTCGTAGTAGAACCGGCGCAGCAGCGCGAGCCGCTCGGCGCCTCCCGCCGCGAGGTATCGGCTCGGATCGAGCGTCACCATGCCGTCGGGCCCGGGCGGCAGCTTCCGGCCGACGATGCGCGCCAGCAGGAACGGCATGGTGCCGCCGGCGTGCGCGAACACCCAGCGGATGTTGGGATATCGCGCCGCCATGCCGCTCTCGAGCAGGCTCACGATCGTGCGCGTCGTGTGCGTGCCGTATTCGATAGACGACTGGCTCGGGATGCCCGGCACCAGGTTTTCGCAGCAGTCCGCATCCTGGGGATGCGTGAACACGACGGCGTTGCGCCGGTTCAGTTCCTCGTAAAGGGGCGCGAATATCGGATCGCCATGCCAGACGTTCCCGTACGGCGTGCGCATGCAGATGCCGTCCGCCTTGAGAACGTCGAGGGCATACGCCACTTCGGGCAGGCTGCCCTCGACATCGGGCAGCGGCAGCGTCGCGAAAGTTGCCGAACCGGCCGGGATGATCGACACCCAGCCTGGCGGTGAACTCGTTGACCTCCCGCGCGACCTTGCGGATGGCGCGCGAGGTCGCGGCCGTGCCAGATGCCGGGCGACGCCAGCGACAGCAGGCTCGTCGCCACGCCCGCCGCTCCATGTCGTCGAGATGCTTGGCAGCGCCAGGAGTTGCCGGGCGAACCGAGACGCTGCGGCCTTCAAGAAAGGCCACCCAGGCGGGCGGCACTGGATGGCAATGGAAGTCGATGCGATGCGGACTGCGGGCCTGCGCCGGCCGAACGCTGCGGCAGGAGGAGACCCGCCGGCGGCGAGGCCGACAAGCCCCGCAGCGAATTCACGCCGAGGTGGGGCGGTAGTTCATGTCGGACTCCTGCGCGCAAGGAAGGCACGGTTCTTATTCCTCTGTGTAGCTGGACGGCGCCGCGATTTGCGCTTCGTTCCACGAGACGTCCGGATCGCAGACGAAGTTCACCTGGTTCCGCGGCAGCGGCGGCGGCACCTTCTCGTAGTGCCAGGTGAACACCAGCGGCTTCTTGAGAAAGAGCCTGTCCTCGACGGTGTAGGTGATGTCCATCCGGGTCGGGCTCAGCTTGTGCCAGCGCTCCGTGACGACCTTGGTCGCGGAGCTCGGCACGTGCGTGTGGTCTTCGATGCCATCCGGATTGAACGTGAAGTTCGTCGTCTCGATCACCAGATCCTGTCCCTCGTACCACCCGATCGCGTGGCCGTGGAACAACTGGACGTGCGGGCCGGGATGTTTCCGGCCGTCCATCCAGACCACGCGCCGGACCCCTTCGGTGAACGCATCGTTCGGCGATTCGATATGGATCTCACCCGCGCCGAGCTGGAAGACGTTGCCGACATACTTGTCCTGGATCGCCGGAAGAGTATTCGGGATGCAGAGATGTTTTTCAGACATCTGCTCGTCACGGAATTCCATCCACGCCAGTCCGCGTTTGTTCAGGTGATCCTTGACACCGAACGTCGCGCCCCCCTTGGCCTCCCAGGGCAGCGAGCACCGAAGCATCGGGCCGCCCGAGGGATCCTTGAGCGCCGCGCACGCTTCTTCCGCTCTGAATCCATGGCCCGGTACATAGTTGCCATCGATGATCTGCCAGAACCCGCTGAAGTCCGGGACTTCCTTGATCTCGAGTCTCGTCGACTCCGGGCGCTGCGCCCCGAGCTCGATGCCCGCTGCGAGCACCAGCACGGTGCCGAAGAAGAGTGCTTTCCTCATCGCTGTGTTCCTCCCGGTCACGACACCTTGTTAAATGTCAGATACAGCGTCCCTGAACCGCCCGGCGTCTCGTAGTCGCGCTGAATCGACAGCACGCCGCCGTTCAGCGTCAGGACGTCGCGCCGCTGGCCCAGTCCCTGCGTGAGATGCAGGTACAGCTTGTTTCCCATCCAGCGTCCCCTGGTCTTGGTCGGGCCGTTGAGCCGCGGCTCGCCGCCGTCGCCGCCGGGCGGAAGGGGGTTGTCGGTCTGGGTGAAATCGAGCTTGAACTGAAGCGTCCGCACCCACCCGTCGCTCATCGTGCTCTCGAAGGTCATGTCGCTGCCGTTGTGCGCGATCTTGACCGTGACCGGAGAGGCCTCGAGCGCCCGCAGCGCGCCGCGGTCGTCGCCGCCGCCCCGCCCGCCGCCGCGCCCGGTGGTCGGCGGGTCCTGCTTGGCCAGCTTCCACGTCCCGGAAAAGTCGGGCTGCTGCTGCGCCTCGACGGCCGCAGCCGTCTGCAGCGCGAACACCAACGCCACGACGGATACGGCAATGCCGTTCATGCTAGTTGCTCGCATTCTTCGGCATGAGCCGCTGCTGATGGAATATCTTGGCCGGATCCGCGCCCGGCCTGGGCGCGAACTTCTGCGCACGTCCGCCGAACACCTCGGCGACATACAGGTTCCCATCGCTGTCGCCCGAGAACTCGTGCACCGACCACATTTCGCCCGGGGCGGTGCCGTAGGTTCCCCAGTGATACAGCAGCTTGCCGTTCAAGTCGTACTTCAGGAACTCGTTCAGCACGCCCGACGACACCCAGAGGAATCCGTCCTCGCTGACCCGGATGGTGTAAGGGTTGCGGATGTTCGGCCACTGGTCGAGGAACTTGCCCTCCGCGTCGAAGATCTGGATGCGGTCGTTGCTCCGATCGGCGACATACACGCGGCCGTTCCGGTCGGTGGCAATCGCGTGCGGCGTATCGAACTGGCCCGGCGCGGTGCCCTTCGTCCCCCACATCTTGAGGAACTTCCCGTTCCTGTCGAACTTCAGCACGCGCGTATTGCCGTAGCCGTCGCTCACGAAGAACGACCCGTCGGGCAGGAAGGCCACGTCGGTCGGCCGGCGGAAGTGCGTCGGGTCGTCGTTGTCGCCAAAGATGCCCGATTCGCCGAGTGTCAGGAGCAGCTTCTTGCCGTCGTTGCTGAACTTGAACACCTGGTGGCGCATGTCGTCGACCACCCAGACCGCACGCTCCGGGTCGTACGGGCTCATGATGATTTGATGCGGGCCGCGGCCGTCCTGGAAGAGGGGATCCCACTGCGTCCAGGCTTCGACGATGTTGCCGGAGGCATCGAGGACCAGGATGCAGTTGCGCATGTCAGGCACCTGCGAGGTCGCCTGCATGCCGAGCGCGCCGAACGCGCCGGTGAAGTTCGGCGGAACCTTCCGGCCGTTGACGGTTTCCGGCAGGATGATTTCACCGCGGACGGAGACGTACACCCGGTTCGGCGATTCCGCCCAGATGCCTGATGTGGATCCGAAGATCCGTCCCGGCTTGGCCAGCCGCGACGGCAGCGGCCATTTCGGAACCACGTTGTAGGGACCCGTGTAGTCGTCGCCGCCCTTCTCCTGCCCCTGCAGGGTTGCCAGCGACGGACCGGCTGCCGCACCGAGCCCGATCACGATCGACAATGCGAGCATCCACGAACGCATGGCTATTCCTCGTCCGATTGACGGTTACAGCGGCAGCAGCCGCAGCGCGTTTTCGCGGTAAATGGTGTTGAGCTCGGCGGCCGTGAAGACGCCGGCATCGCGCATACCGTCGACGTCGACGTCGATGGTGCTCCACGGGTAGTCGGTGCCGAACAGGATCCGCGACACGCCGGCCACCACCTTGAGCGCCGGCATCGCGGCGGCATTGGCGCTCTGCGCCGTGTCGTAGAAGAAGTTGTTCCTCAGCCAGTACAGCCGTTCGCCCGGCTTGGGTGTGCCATTGAGCTTCGGGGCAACCGGCTCGCCGACCACCCGTTGAATCATGAACGGGAGCGTCCCGCCGGCATGCGACATCAACCACTTGATGTCCGGGTACTTCTCCGGTGCCTTGCTGGCCATCAGGCTGGTGATCGCCACCGTCGTGTCATTGCCGTACCACACGTTCGCGGCGCTGACGCCCGGCACCAGCTCGACGCTCCAGTCGGGTTCGTTCGGATGGGTATAGACGACCGCTTTGCGCCGATTCAGCTCGGCGAGGATCGCATCGAGCTTCTTGTCGCCGAGATACGTCGTGCCGATGCTCGTGCCCATGCAGAAGCCGGGCGCCTTGAGCGTGTCGGCGGCGTACTCGATCTCCTTCAGGCTGCCGTCGATGTCGGTCTGCGGAATGACGGCGAACAGACGGAAGTGCCCTTTCGAGTCGCCGCAGATGCGCGCGCCGTACTCGTTGGTCTCACGCGCCAGGTTCCGCATCAGGTCGCCGGTGTAGATGTTCACGCCCTCTTTGGTCAGCCGCGCGGTGCGGGTGAAGTAGGTCGCGGCCGACTGGTAGGCCAGGTCGATCCCGTATTTCTGCATCCCCTCGATCGCGATCTGCGGCGTCCACTGAGTACGCGTCAGCGGTTCGCGGTCGAACTGCGGCACGCGGATGCCGTGCGAGTCGAGGAACTTCGTCAGTCCCGGCGACTGGTAGTGGTGATGGAAGTCGATGCGGCGCGGCATCGCCGCCGACTGCGCGGCGGCCGGCTCCGGACGCGACAGCATGGCCCCCGCCGTCACGGCGGCCAGCCCGGTCAGAAACTCGCGTCGGTCGGTCAGTTGGTCGGCCATGCCCTACGTCCTTTCAATCAGATCCTTGCGGATCGTCACGCCCAGACCGGGACCGGTCGGCATCTTCATGTAGCCGTCCTTCTCGAGGACGGGCGCGCTCTCGAACACCGACCAGCCGGCAAAGATGTCGGCGATCGGCGGTTCGTGGATGAACTCGACGATCGGCGCGTTCGGCCATGAAGCGGTGAGATGCATGGCGCAGATGTTCCCAAACCGCCGCTCATAGGTGGCGCCGTGAGGCGTGACCCGCATGTTGTACGCCGCGGCAAGAGACGCGATCTGGCGCGACATCATCGGTCCGACACGGAGGATTTCCGGCATCAGGATGTCGTAGCAGCCCGTATCGAGGTAGTCCTTGAACTCGTGAATCCCCCAGTTCGCCTCGCCGCCCACCAACGGAATATCAACGAGCCGGTTGAGGTCCGCCAGCAGGTTGTGCGCATAGCGAGGAAACGGCTCTTCCAGCCAATACACCCCGAGCCGCTGGAACTCGCGTGCGGTCTCTACGGCGCGCAGAAAGGTCCACTCGGTGTCGCTCTCGCCGCCGGCGTTCGCGTCGCCTGCCGCGTTGTTGGGGTCGGTCAGAATATGGAAGTCGGGGTCGGTCGCCTTCCGGACTTCCTCGACCACCCGGACGTTTTCCTTTGTCGTCGAAAAATGCGTGCGCAGCTTCATCGCACGCCACCCGGCGGCTTTCAATTCCGCCGCCTTCGCGGCGCGGTCTTCGGGCGTTCCGGAGCCCCACATTGCCGCATAGGTGAGGACGCGGTCTCGCGTGCCGCCCCACAGCTTGTACAGCGGCTGGTCGGTGGCCTTGCCCAGGAGGTCCCACAGCGCGATCTCCACCGGGGCGCCCCAGAACCCATAGTTGTCACTGCCCGCTGATGGCTGCCTGTACAGCGCCGCTGCGTGCAGGTTCATATCAAACGGGTCGCGGCCCACGAGCCGGGTCTTCGCGGCCCTGAGATCGTTGGGATGAATCCCGGGCCCGAGGCCAACCAGCCCCTGATCCGTGTGCACTTCGGTGAACGTGAAGCCGCCGATCTGGACGGGAAGCCCGCCGCCGCTGTCGCCGACGCGGCGCGGCACGACGCCGACGTCCTTGATCAGACGGACTTTCCCCAGGGTGATGTCGGTGATCTTGAACCTGGCCGCGTGGGCAGTGCGCGGCAGCAACAGCGGCAGCGTAGCCAGGCCGGGCAGGGCCTTACAAAAATCGCGTCGCAGCATTCCAGTTCTCCCGTGATCTGCGGAAAAAAGAGGCTGAGCCGTGGCATGCTACTGCGTTCAGGGACGAGGCGCAAGCCGTTTAGATGGAAAGGATTGTCGCCGCTTTCCCACCCGTGATATCGTGCGCATCGGCCTTTTTTCACATTCGACGGAGGTTACCGACGCCATGCAGAAGACGCTTTCGGCGGCGCTCGCGGCCGCGCTGCTGCTGGCAGGAGGGGCGGATGTACGCGCGCACCACTCCTTCCCGGCGGAATTCGACATCAACCGGCCTATTTCGTTGACGGGAACGGTCACGAAGGTCGAATGGATCAACCCGCACGCGTGGATTCATGTCGACGTCAAGAAAAGGGACGGCACCGTCGAAAACTGGGCGATCGAGACCGGGACCCCCAACACCCTGCTCCGTCGGGGCCTGAGAAAACAGGATCTTCCGATCGGCACGGAGATCAAGGTCGCCGGTTATCAAGGGAGAGACGGCACGGCCAAGGCGAACGGCGTCAACGTGACGCTGCCCGACGGACGCGCGCTCTTTATCGGGTCAATTGGCAACGGCGCGCCGCCGGAACCGAAGTAAGGGAGACGACGATGACACTGAGAACTGGCATGGCGACGGTGGTGATCGCAGCCGGCCTCCTGCTGGCCGCCCCGGCACGCGCCCATCACTCGATTGCGAATTTCTGGGACGGCAGCAAGGACATCTCCGTCTCCGGCGTGATCAAGGAGGTCAAGCTCGTGAATCCTCACTCCGAGCTGACGCTCGAAGTGATGGAGGACGGCAAGCCGGTCAAGTGGCTGGCGTTCGGCCTTGGCATCACCGACCTCCGTCGCCGCGGCATCACCAACGAGATGCTGATGGGCAAGAAGGTGACGTTCGAAGGGCACCCGCCGAAGCGCGCCGCCGGGAAAGGGATTTTCCTCACTGGCATCGTCTTCGAGGACGGGAAGAAAATCGACATCGCGGAGCGCGGCGTCGGCAGCGGGCCTCGCGACTGAGCGCGCCCTGGTTAGGTAGAGAGGTCACCGCGGCGGATCACCGCCGCCGCGGTTCTTCGCCCCTGGCCGCCTCCCGGCTGCCGGCGTCCCGTTCGATCAGGTAGCCGATCCCACCCATCGCCACCAGCACCAGCAGCACCGTGAACCCGACCAGCACCGCCAGCGTCACTTAGTACGCCCCGCCCAGGTACGGCAGCATCCGGCCGAAATAGACGACCCCGAGCCACAGCACGATCGCGGACGCCGCCATCACCTTGACCGACCTCGGCGCGTCGGCGCCGGCCTCCACGCGCCACGGGTCGTTGAGCGAAGTGAAGTAAATCAGGTTGGCGCCGAGCAGCACCAGGCAGACGATCTTCCACTGGAACGGCGGGTTGTTGGTGTACTGCTCCGGCACGCCGATGAAGAACAGCATGCCGGTCACCAGGTTGATGGCAAAACCAAGCATCCCCCACGGCAGCGCGCGGTGCAGATCGGCAAACGCCACCGCCTTCATCATGCCCAGCATCCGTAGGTTCAGCAGCAGCACCACGCCGAAGGCGAGCGCCAGGCCGATGAAATGAATGGCCTCGCAGGCCGGCCACACCCATTCCGTGTCGTTGATGAACGAGCGCAGGGACGCGGTCTTGAGCCAGGCGGTATTGATCACCGGCGCGCCCGCCGCGGTCTCGTCGAGCGATACGATCTCAGGGTGGCGGATGCCGCCGCCGAGATTCGCGGCTTGCGCCATCAGCGCGAACGAAGCGACCGACAGGAAGACAATGGCGACGAGCAGCGGCCGGGGCGCTTGCGCGTGGCGCCGGAACTGCCACAGCGCGAGCCAGGCCAGTCCGCCGGTCAGCTGCATTAACGCGAACGCGGACAGCGCCGCATCCTGGTGCGCCTCCATCAGTTCCGCGGAGATCCCGGGACGGTCCTGCATGATTTCGCTGGCGGCCACGCCGGTCAGGTAGGCGGGGATACAGAGCACGGCCACCGCGAACAGGATGCCGAGGCTCACGCGCTGCACTTTCTCGTCCTTCTGCAGCAGCCCGGCGAGGAACAAGCACAGGCCCACGGCGAAGCCCACCGTCGGGACATGGTTCAGGAGCAGGTGCAGGTGCGCCAGGTTCATCCGTGAGGCCTATTGAGAACCGAAGATGATCCCGGCTTCTGGCTGCGTGGGACCGATGTAGGCGAGCAACCGTCCGGCGGTGATCGCGCCCGCCCACAGCAGGATCGAGACGAGCGCCAGCATCCGGATGTCGGCGGGAACCGGGTGCATGTCGATCAGCGGATCGTCGAACACCTTCGTCCTGATCCGCGTGACCACCCACATCGCCAGCGCAATCAGCGTCATCTTCACCCAGAACACGGCGCTGATACTTACGGTCGTGGCTTCCTTGGCAAACAGCATCACGCCCGACACGGCGTTGACCGCGAATCCGATCCACATGACCGAGAAAAATTTCTCCAGCGGCTTGATCGGGATGCGCGGCGCGCCGCCGAGAAGACGCAGGTTGACAACGACCGTGCAGCCCACCACCAGCCCGAGACCAACGGTGTGGAGAGCGAGCACCATCGGGAAAGCCATGATCGATTGAGACTCGCGCAGCCACGTGCTGAGGCCGCTCTCCTCGAGCCGCATGAGGAGTTCCATCATCGATAGTGTGTCCTCTGGACCAGACGAGTCTATCGGATATACTTCGAGGCTTCCAGGCAGCCCAAGGGGGTACGAACGTACATGCGGACGCAGTGCAGACGTTTTCTCATGCGGACAGCGGCCGCGGCGGCGCTCGCGGCGGCGGGAATGGTAGCGGCGCCGGCGCCGGTCGACGCGCAGGGCGGAGCCATCCCGCGCACCTCGTGGGACAAGAAGCCGGACCTGAACGGTATCTGGCAGGTGATGAATACCGCGAACTGGGATCTGGAAGATCACGCCGGCGGGCCCTCGCCCGTCTTCGTCACCGGCGTATGGGGCGCGCGTCTGCCCGGCCTCAGCGTCGTCGACGGCGGCAAGATTCCCTACAAGCCGGAAGCGCTGGCCAAGAGAGAGCAGAATCGGAAGAACGCGCTGCCGGGCAAGCCCGGGCGCAACCTCGACGCCGACCCCGAGCTGAACTGCTTCCTGCCCGGCGTGCCGCGCGCGACCTACATGCCGCACCCGTTTCAGATCTTCCAGAGCCCGAACCGGCTGTGGATGGTCTACGAGTTCTCGTACGCGCGGCGCGAGATCTTCATGAACGGCAAGGAAGAGGCGCCGATCGATTCATGGATGGGGTGGTCGAATGCGCGCTGGGACGGCGATACGCTGGTGATCGACGTCACTGGCCAGAACGACCAGAGCTGGTTCGATCGCGCCGGCAACTATCACACCGATGCGCTGCACGTGGTCGAACGCTACACGATGATCGACCGCGATCACATCATGTACGAGGCGACGATCGAGGACCCGAACGTGTTCACGCGCCCCTGGAAGATCAGCATGCCGCTCTATCGCCGGATCGAAAAGAACGCGCAGCTGCTGGAATTCCGTTGCCAGGAATACGTCGAAGAGTTCTTCTACGGTGAGTTCGTCTCCCCGCCGCGCGAGTAGCGCGGCCGGTATTGTTTTCTGGAGGTTGAGATGCGCCATCGCCTGTTGATGCTGACTTCAATGGCCGCTGTGGCTCTCGCCGGAGCGGTCGCCGCCGGCCAGGCGCCGGCTCCGGCGCCTTTCAAGCCGCCGGCCACTACCTACACGCCGCCCAAAACGCCGTGGGGCGATCCTGATCTACAGGGTGTCTGGGACAACCACTCCAACGTCCCGATGGAGCGGCCCAAGAACCTTGGCGACAGGAAAACCTACACCGACGAAGAGATACGGGCGCGCAACAACCGCAACAACGAGCCGCTCTGCAACACGAACGACGAGCGATGCGCGAAGGCAACGGTCGCCGAACTGGACCGGCTGCGCGCCTACAACTCCTTCTGGACGCCAAACGACAACGTCTACGACAACCGCACCGCGCTGATCGAGGATCCCGCCGACGGCCGGATCCCGCCGATGACGCCGAAGGCGATCGAGATCCAGCGCGCGCACGTGAAGGCGCATCCGCCGACCAATGGCGGCGACAACGACGCACCCGAGATCCGGCATTGGACCGACTACGACCTGGCGGAGCGCTGCATCGCGGCGCAGGTGCCGACGACGACGATGGGCTACAACAGCGCGCAGTACCTGATGCAGTCGCCGGGATGGGTGATGCTGGCGCACGAGCGGCTGAACACGCGCATCATCCCGCTCGACGGGCGTCCGCATCTTCCCGGCACCATGGGCGAATGGATGGGCAGCTCGCGCGGCCGCTGGGAGGGCAACACGCTCGTCGTCGAGACGCAGGGCTTCACCGACAAGCAGAGCGGCGGATCGGTGGGCGCGTTTGCCGACGCCGGTATCCCCTTCACCAACTTCCGCACGGTCGAGTACTTCGTGCCGGTGGCACCGAACCGGATCCACTACTACGTCACTGTCAACGATCCGACGACGTGGACCCGGCCGTGGACGTTCATGCAGCCGTGGGAGAAGGATCGGCAACTGTCCTACAGCGACAACATCGGATCGGTGACAACCGAGCCGTACCAGATCTACGAATACGCCTGCCACGAGGGCAACAACACTGTCGGCAACTCGATGCGCGGCACGATCGCGGCGCGCCAGCGCGAGGCGAACCGGCTGCCCGATGCGCAGCTGACGAAATCACTGATCGGCAAGACCGAGGCGGAGATCCGGCAGATGTTCGGCGCGCCGGTGGAGATCGGCGGACCGCGGTGGACCTACTCGACGTCGAACGGCATCCTGCTGTTGTTCGCGTTCTTCGAGGAGGGCAAGGTGGTACGGGTGCGTCCGGAAGACCTGCCGCTCACCGACGTGGTCAGAAATCGTTAGCAACCACGACGGTACGACGAGCACGACGTTATTCAGGAATTTCGTGCCGTCGCGAACGTCGTGGTTGAATTCACCAACGATCCGCCGGCGTCGGTCCGGCTAAAGCCGGACACTACGACTTCAGAGGCGACACCGGACTGTCGTAGTGTCCGCCTTCAGGCGGACTGCCCTCGGGTTTTCGTGTCCGTGGTGAACGTCGTGGTTTAAGGCAGCGGAAGCCCCAGCAGCTTCGCGGGATTGATCTTCGTCATGAGATCGGTCTCGGCCTTGGTGAATCCCTTCGCGCGCAGGTTCATGATGAAGGCCGCCAGGCCGTCGGGCGCGGGCTCGTTGTCGACCTGACCCAGATCGGTCTCGAGGATCGCGTACTGCGGGCCCACCTTGCGGATCAGATCAGCGGTCCGCGTGTTGCGCGCCTCGAGCGTGGGGTTGCCCGGCCGCTGCGACTGGCTCGCGAACTCGAGATACCCACCCAGCTTTGCGACCTCAATGGCATGTGCCGCATCAAGCATCGGCGGCGTCGTGTTGAGATTGACGTGCGTGACCGTGAATCGCACGCCCTGCCGCTGCGCTTCGCGGGCGAGGAGCACGCAGTCGTCCGGCGATGCGTGGCCGCTGGCCAGCACCAACCCGTGCTTCTTGACCAGGCTGATGATCTCGATGGTCTCCGGCAGGAGCTTGCCGTCCTTCGAAATCGGCACGCAGTCCGCATTCGACTTCTCCACCTGCCGCTGGTAGCACGACGTGTCGGACGGCAGCATGACGATGCCGATGTCCGGCGCCGGGTTCGCCGGCTTCTTGATGATGGTCGCGAAGTTGTCGACGGCGTACTTGTTGAGACCGCCGTGCACCAGGTTCAGATCGATGACCGGAATCGGCAGGAAGTTCGGCACCATCTTCGCCGCCAGCCAGGTGGTGGTCGCGGTCTGGTTGCTGTGAGACTTGAACGCGGCACCGCGCATCCCGCGCAGGCGCGCGTAGAGCGAGGCGTCGATGATGTCCATGTTGCGCTGACGCTCGTCAGGCTCCTGGTGATGGTGCAGGTCGATGACGCCGTCGAGGACGTTCTCCGGCGCCTGCGCGCCTCGCCCGCCCTGCGCGGCCACGCGCCCCCCCGCCAGCGTCAGCGCCGCCGCGGCGGCGAGGGCCCCAAGCGCGCATTTCGGCAACAAATCCCTCGTACGGTTCATGGATGCTCCTGATGCGGCGGAGTATACTCGCGATTCTTTGGACCTGAGGAGGGTCGTCATGCTGAAGCGCCCGGCCGCCGTTGCCCTGCTCGTGTTCGTTGCCACCGGCGTCGGCCATACACAGCAGGCCGCGCGTGAGCAGAAGCCGGTCAAGGAGCACACGTTCGATCTCGAGGCGAGCTACATCCGCATGCCGCTGCCACCAGGTGACGAGAAATACGGCCGCCTCGACGGCTACCGCATGAAAGAGCACGTCCGGGCGATCACGGCGATCACACGCAAGTATCGCGACGCGGGCGAGCGCTACTGGGGCCGCCTGCCCGGATCGAAAGCGGACGCCGACACCGAGCAGTACATCGCGGCGCGGTTCCGCGAATACGGACTGGCGGTCGAGATGCAGCCGGTCGCCCTGACGCCGCAGTGGCGCGCCACCGACTGGGCCTTTACCGCGACCGGCAGCGGTACCACGCTGACGCCAACCTCGATCTACCCCGCGGAAGACACGTTCAACACGCCGGCCGCGGGCGTCACCCTCGAGATCGTGTGGGCAGGCCTCGGCACGGAGCTCGACTTCGCAGGCCGCGATGTCAAAGGCAAGCTGGTGTTCATGCACAGTGACCCGCGGCCCAACGCCTTCCAGGGGACGGTGCGTTCAAACGGAGGCATGCAGCGCGCGGTGCAGAAGGGCGCCGCCGCCGTGGTCGTCAACGTCAACATTCCCGGCAACATCACCCAGACATTCGCCACCGCGCCAGAAAGTACCGACCTTCTCGATCGGCACCAACGACGCGGAGGCCCTGAAGGCGCTGATGACCAAGGGGCCGGTCACGGTGAACCTGAAGATGGTGTCCGAGGAGCGGTCGGGACTGAAGGACAACAACGTCTGGGGCACGCTGCCGGGCACCAGCAACGAGGAGATCATCATCGCCGCGCACCACGACAGCCGGTTCGAGGGGGCGTTCGACAACGCCTCCGGCATCGCCACGATGCTGGGGCTCGCCGAGTACTTTTCAAAGGTGCCGCAGGCGCAGCGGAAACGGACGATCAAGTTCGTCTCGACGGCGACGAACTCGGAAGGCGCCAATGCCGTCAAGGCGCGTCCCGGCGGCTTGAGCAACGTGGCCCTCGTGATTAACAGCGAGCACACCGCGATCACCGTCATCAGCCAGTTCGGCGCCTCCGGCAGCTTCAAGACGACGGCGACGAGTCCGCGCCGATGGTGGATCAACGGCAGCGACAAGTTCGCCGCGATCGTCTTCGATGCCTACAAGAAGTTCGGCGTGGCGATCTGGGACTGGGAGATGTACGACGGCGGCGGCATTGGCGCGTTCGCGCGCGAGGTCACGTCGATCCAGCTGCTCGACTCGCCCGTGTATCACAGTGCCGCGGCCGACCGGGACGACAACGTTCCGCCGCCCGGGCTCGAGGCGGTCGCGCGGGCCTACGCAAAAATCATCGATCAGTCAGGTGCGATGAGCCGCGCCGAGATGCAGCAGTCGCTGACGGCGCCGGCGTCCAGGTAGGCGTGGTTGTCACCACCCCGACTGGCGTAGTGTCCGCCTTCAGGCGGACCGCGCAGCCGCACCGGTCCGGCTCAAGCCGGACACTACGAGGTTCCTCTTGAGTGCTCTTGTTGAACCACGACGTTCACGACGGCGACGACTTTCTGGAATACGTCGTGCTCGTCGTGTCGTCGTGGTTTTCTGATTCGTCTACTGCACTGTTGATCAGCGGGTGCGGACGACCTGGTCGAGCGGCAGATCGTCGGGGCGCACGCGCACGACCTTGCCGTTTTCGATGAACACGAAAAACTGCAGGATGCCGTCGGCCGTCCGGTAGTTCCAGCGCGGCCCGGCGATCTCCGCCGGTTCACCGAACATCGCCCGGATCTGGTCGGGAGTTTTTCCGACCAGCGACAGGCTCAATTCCGACGCCGGGCGCCTTGCCGCTGTCGCCGGCCGGTTGCGGTCCTGCCACGCGCGCTTCAGCGCGGTTTCGATGCTGCGATTGCCCTCGTGGCAGGCGTACTGGTTACATCTGGTACGGCTCCGCCTTGCCGCCGACGGTGCCTAACGAGTCGTTGTAGGAGAGGACGCGATCCTTTTCCCACGGCTG
Organism: uncultured Acidobacteriota bacterium; assembly: GCA_963750995.1. Taxonomy (GTDB): domain Bacteria; phylum Acidobacteriota; class Vicinamibacteria; order Vicinamibacterales; family UBA2999; genus CAVVST01. Next base: position 252,045 of record CAVVST010000005.1, read on the forward strand.
CATGAACGTCCACGGCCGCGCCCAGGTGGTCGAATCCTCGACGGTCGCGTAGTAGTGGATCCGGTTCGGCCCGACCGGCACGAAGTGCTCGATCAGGCGAACGCTGCCCTGGGAGACGCCGCCCGGCACCACCGAACCGCCGCCATCGTTGGTCGGCATGTCGAGGAAGTTGATCGTCTCGACGACCAGGGTATTGCCCTCCCAGTGGCCGCGCGAATCGCCCTGCCAGGTGCGAATGCTGGAATGCGGCCGCCCGTCGAGCGGAATCATCCTCGTGTTCAGCCGCTCGAGCGCGATCATCACCCAGCCCGGCGACTGCATGATGTAGTTGGCGCTGTTGTAGGCCATGATGCCGGACGGCACCTGGATCGCGATGCAGCGCGTGCGCGTATCGAAGTCGTCCCAGTGATCGACCGGAACGTCGTCGGTCGCGTTCTCGTCAACCGGCGGGTGCGCCTTCATGTGCGCTTCCTGCCTGGCGCGCGCCTGCGGCGTCAGCGGCGGGATTCTGCCGTCCTCGGGATCCTCGATGAGCGCCGTGCGGTTGTCCTTGACGAAGTCGAGCGGCGTCCAGAACCCGTTGTAGGCCTTGACCCGGTCGATCTCCGCGACCGTCGCCTTGGCGCAGCGTTCGTCGTTCTGCAGACACACCGCATCGGTGCCGTTGCCCGCGCGCGACGCCGCGAACCGCGCGTATTCCTCATCGGTAAACGTTTTCTTGCCGGCCAGGTTCGCCGGCCGCTGCATGGGAATGACGTTGTGGTTGTCCCACACGCCCTGGATGTCCGGATCGCCCCACGGGGTCTTCGGCGGGGTGTACGTCGATTTCGGGATCTGGAACGTCGATGTCGTTGCACCGTTCGTCTGCGCAGCGACGGGCACCCAGGCCGCTGCGACGAGAACGGCAAGAGCACTCGAAATATTGAGCAATCGACGCACCATCCGGATCCTCCCAGGGTCAGTATGGTAGCCGAATCCGTTATAAAATTCGCGGCTGGAGGGTAGCCAGATGCGCCGTTTCACACTGACCGCGCTCGTTCTCGGCGTATCGGCGACGGTCGCCCTTTCTTCGCAGACCGGTCCTGCCGCCGCGCGCGCGGTCGTCTATGAAAACGCGCGGCTGATCATCGGCGACGCAGCGACGCCGCCGATTGCGCGCGGCAGCTTCGTCGTGGACGGCGGCGTGATCATCGCGATTGGCCCCACGGGCTCGGTCACGGCGCCCGCGGGGGCGACCCGCGTCGACCTCACCGGCAAGACGGTGATGCCCGCGCTGATCGACGTGCACACGCACTTCGGCTACGAGAAGTACACAAAAGCAGCCGGGGATTCGCGCGCCGAGCACTACACTCCCGCGAATCTCTACGACCATTTCCAGCGGGCGGCCTATTACGGCGTGGGCACGGTGCATGACGGCGGCACCGCGGTCGTCCCGATGTCGCTGCAGTTCCAGCTCGATCAGGCAGCCGGCAAATACCCGAACGCGGCGCACTACGCCTCGTTCAACGTCGGCATCGTGCCTCCTGAAGGCGGGCCCGACGACATCCTCATCAAGGGGACGCGGCCACTGCACGCCCAGTACAAAGTGATCCGGGCGCGCGAAGCCCGCGCCGCGGTCAAGGAAATCGCCGGCAAGAACATCCGGCACATCAAGATCTGGATCGGAGACCGCAACGAGTCGTATCCCGCGATGCCGCACGAGGTCTATGAAGCGATCATCGAAGACGCGCACAAGAGCAACATCAAGGTCCACGCCCACGCGATGACGTTGAGAGATCAGAAGGACATCATCCGCGCCGGCGCTGATCTCCTCGTTCACATCGTCGCGAACACCAGGCTCGACGACGAGATGCTGGCGCTGGTCAAGGAAAAGAAGCCGGTACTGGGTGCCCAGCATCGGCACCGGCGTGCCGAGCCTGCGGCGCGAGGTCTGCGAGAACGAGCCGTTCACCACCCAGACGCTGTCGCCAGCCATTCTTGCCGAGACCCTGGCGAACGAATGCCGGCCCGGCGCCAACGCCGAGCGCGAGGCGATGCTGCGGACGAATTTCAACGCCATGCGCGCCGCCGGCGCCCGGGTAGTGCTGGGCACCGACGCCGGGATCCGGCCGTCGAAGACCTTCGGCTCAGCCGACCACCACGAGCTGACCACGTTCGTGCGGCTGGGCATGTCCACGGCGGAAGCGATCGAGGTTGGAACCGCGAGAGCGGCCGAAATACTCGGCCTCACGGACGTGGGGCGCCTCGCCGGCGGCAAACGCGCGGACTTCCTCGTGCTGGACGCCAATCCGCTCGACGACATCCTCAACACCCGGCGGATTTCGGCCGTCTACCTCCGCGGCGCCAGGCTCGACCGCGACGCCCTGCTGGCCAAATGGAAGGGATCGAATGCGTCCCAGTAGGCTGACGATGACGGATCAATCAGAGCGAGGATTCTCTGGACACCATATCCGAACGCCTTCACCATATATAGCTGCCTGAGAGGCACTCCTTTTCGAAAGGTGACACGCATGCATTCGCGCTGGATCGCGCTCCGAGCCCTGGTTGTCGTCGCCGTTATCGCCGTCGGAACGGCCTACTTCTCGCAGAGAGAGCCGGTTCGCGGCATCGATCTGGGCGCCTCGCGCCTGGTCGCGTCTGAGCCGCTGCCCGACACGCTCGAGGCGTGCACCTGGGACGTCGCGGCGCCCGAACGTCCCGCGCTCCAACGCGGTCAGGGCGGCGCAGCCGCTCCCGCCCCGGCGATGGGCGACCCGACGGTCGCCGCGCGGATGCCGCTGCGGACGATTCGCGATCCCTATGCCGGCTTCGCCGCGATTCGCGTCGACCCGGTGCGGAATGAAGTCGTCCTGATGGACGAGTTCAAATTCAACATCTACGTCTACGACCGCACGGTACAGACGCCCGCGTCGGCGGAACGCACGATGCCGAAGCGTTTCATCGGCGGTGGCCTCACGCTGAGCCGCTACAACAGCGACGGCTACGTGGACCTGAAGACCGGCGACATCTATATCGTCAACAACGACTCGGAGCCCGGCCTCTTCAAGTTCCCGCGTACCGCCGAAGGCAACGTCCCGCCGGCCAACGAGCTCACCACGCCGTACGGCGCGTTCGGCATGACGATGGATGAGGAACGGGGCGAGATGTTCGTCACCATCCAGCACGACGGCGCCATCCAGGTGTACCCGAAGACGGCAAAGGGCGACGAGGACGCGGTTCGCCTGATCCAGGGCAACAAGACGCGGCTCGCGGATCCGCACGGCATCGCGTTCGACCCGAAAACGCGCCTGCTCTACATCGCGAACTACGGCACCGAACGCGATGAGACCTTCGGCGTGGACCAGCAGATGCCGCACCCGCTCAATGCCCTCCAGCCGCGCGGCGCGCGCAACGTGCGCAGGCCCAACTGGCCCGCCGGCAACATCAATAACGCGAACCGCCGCGAGATCGTCTTCGGCTCGGGCAAGTTCGGTCCACCTACCGTCACCGTGCATTCGGCCGATGCCAACGGCAACGTCGTGCCGGTGCGGGTGATCGAAGGTCCGAAGACCCAGTTGAACTGGCCGACCGGAATTTCGGTCGATTCCGAGCGGCAGGAAATCTACGTCTCGAACGCCGCCGGCGACTCGATCAACGTCTATAGCGCCACCGCCAACGGCGATGTCGCGCCGATCCGCCAGATCAAGGGACCGAAGACGATGCTTCGCAACCCGAACGGCGTGTCGATCGACCCGGTCAACGGCGAGGTCTGGGTCGCCAACTTCGGCAACCACACGGCGACGGCCTACAAGCGCGACGCCAACGGCAACGCGGAGCCGATCCGCGTGATCCGCAGCGCGCCGCTCAACGCGCCGACGACGCTCATCAACAACCCGTACATGATTGCGTTCGACGGCCGGCGCGACGAAGTGCTGGTGCCGAACTGCGTGGCGCAGCCGCGCATCGCCGCCTACTCCACCGCCGCCGACAAGGGCACGACGCCGAGCCGCATCATCGAAGGCCAGAAGACCAACCTGAACCGCACGGTGCATGCGATCGCCTACGACGACATCCACGACGAAATCGTCGTGCAGTCGAACATCGGTCAGGCAGTCGTGACCTATCGTGGCGGCGCCAACGGCGACGAAGCACCGATTCGCATCATTCAGGGTCCGAAGACGCTGCTCCGCGATCCGGTCTCGCTGTTCATCGATCCGGTGCACAACGAGATCTTCGTCTTCAACATGGGCACCGACGACACGATGCTCGTGTTCGACCGGATGGCGCAGGGTGACGTGGCGCCGAAGCGCGTGCTCAAGTCGCCGGGCGCGGTGGGCGGCGTCGGCGCGGCGGATCCGATCACCAACCGGATTTTCATCAACGGCCGGAACAACGGCATCCTCGTCTACGACCGCACGGCCGAGGGCAATGCGGCGCCACTGAAGACGATTGGCGGCGGACCGATCAGTGGCATGAGCAGCCCCGGCCGCATCGTCGTGCACCCGCCGACGCGCAGCATCCTCGTCACGCTGGGCGCCAATGCCGGCGAACGCGACGAGAAGACGGGCAACCTGATTCCGACGCCGTACGTGGGCGTGTGGTCGGAGGACGACGAGGGCGACGTGCCGCCGCGCTACACCCTCGCCCGCGGCCACATCTACATGCCGCGCGGCCTGACGCTCGACCCGAAGAAGAAGACGGTGATCGTCAGCGACAAGTACCTGAACGCGGTCCTGACGTTCTCGCTGCCGGAGATCTACGATCGGCCCGCCGTCCGTGAGACGGCGCGGGCGGCACGGTAATCCCCACGTCCGGCTGAAGCCGGACACTACGTGCGCCGGTATGGTCCGCGTCGTAGTGTCCGCCTTCAGGCGGACCAGTCCACGTGCGGCGCATGAATCGCTGCCTGTATGCCGCGCTGGGGGTGCTGCTCTGGGCGATGGCCGGAGCGGCACAGGCGCCGGGCGTCAGCGTCGTCAGAGACCTCGACTATGTCGCGAATGTCGAGTATCCCGACGGCAAGGATCGCCTCGACGTCTATGTCCCCGCTGGCGCCAGAAACGCGCCGGTCATCTTCTCCCTGCACGGCGGCGCGCTGGCGATGGGCGACCGGCGCGAGGAAAGCTTCGTCGGCCAGCGGTTCGCCGCCGCAGGCTACGTCACCGTCGTCGCCAGCTACCGTTTATCGCCGCAGGTTTCGCACCCCGCGCATATCCAGGACGCCGCGGCGGCATTCGCCTGGGTCAAGCGCAACATCCGGCAGCACGGCGGCGACCCTGACCGGGTTCTGGTCATCGGGCACTCGGCTGGCGCCTACCTGACGATGCTGCTGGCGACCGATCCTCGATGGCTGGCCGCGCACGCGCTGACGCCACGCGACATCGCCGGCGTTGCCCCGGTCAGCGGATTCTTCTGGGTCGACAAGGAAGGGGTGGCGCCCGATCGGCCGACCGACGTGTGGGGAACCGATCAGAAGGTCTGGGTCGAATCGTCGCCGGCCCGCTACCTGCGCGCCGATCTGCCTCCCGTGCTGATCCTCGACACCGACGGCGACGAAGGGTGGCGACAGCAGCAGAACGTCGACCTCGCCGCCGCCCTCCGGGCCGCCGGCCACAAGGACGTGACCGTGCACAAGGTCCGAGGCCGTTCACACATGAGCGTGTGGACCAGGATGAACGACGGCCCGTCCGAGGAAACCTCGTACCATATCCTGCGCTTTGCCGCGCGGGTGCTCGCGATCCGGTAGCCGGAGGCCTTCAGGCCTCCGGGGAGGCAACGTCATGACCGATCGGTTCGAAAGCCGCCGTCAGCTGCTGAAGTGGCTGGCCGCAAGCCCGCTGCTGGCGGTTCCCGGCCTGGCGGCACTTGCCGCGCAGGCACCCGCCGGCCGGCCGCAGCCGCTGCCCGACCCGATGATCTGGGCGCCGGCCAACCTGCAGGACCTGATCACGAAGCCCGATGGACGCGATCAACGTCTTCGACTTCGAACCGGTCATGCGCAGGAACGTGCCACCCGCGCATTTCGGCTACATGGCGTCGGGCATCGACGATGAGGTGACGCTGCGCGCGAACCGTGAGGGTTTCCTGAAATTCCAGCTCAGGCCGCGGCGCCTCGTCGACGTCAGCAAGGTCGACATGAGCGCGCGACATTCTCGGCGTCCCGCTACGCCACGCCGATCATCATCGCGCCCGATTGGCGGCCATCGGGCCTATCACGCTGATGGCGAGCAGGCGGTGGCCGGGCGGCCAAGGTCGGGAACCACCTGATGATCCTGTCCACGCAGTCGACGACTTCGCCCGAGGACGTGATGACGGCGCGCGGCGCGCCAATCTGGTATCAGCTCTACGCGACCAACAAGTGGGAGGTCACGAGGGCGCTTCGTGACGCGCGCCGAACGGGCCGGCTGCCTGGCCGTGGCGGTGACGGTCGATCGCAACGGGGGGCGCAACCAGGAAACGCTGTTCCGCCTGCAGCGCACCGACACGCGCGATTGCTCGGCCTGCCACGACCGGAGCAGCCTGCGAGCCAACTACCGGAGGCGGCCGATGTACGAGGGCGTGGACCTCTCCGGGCCTGACCAACATCCAGTCGTCCGCCATGACCTGGGACACCATCAAGCGGATGCGCGACACGACGAAGATGAAGGTGGTGATCAAGGGGATGCTCGCGCACGAAGACGCCGACGCTCGCGGTCAAGGCGGGCGTCGACGGCGATCGTCGTGTCGAACCACGGCGCGCGGAGCGAGGACAGCGGACGGTCGACGATCGACGCGTTGCCCGAAATTCTGGAGGCGGTCCGCGGTCGCATGCCGGTGCTGGTCGACAGCGGCTTCCGCCGCGGCACCGACATCGCCAAGGCGCTGTGCATGGGGGCCACCGCCGTCTGCGTGGGCCGGCCCTACATCTGGGGCCTCGGCGCGTTCGGCCAGCCGGGCGTGGAGCGTGTGCTGGAGATCCTGCGCACGGAGCTGTGGCCACCATGCAGCAGGTCGGCGCGCCGACCATCAAGCACCTCGTGCCGGCGATGGTGCGGCGGGCTTAGAGCACATTACATTTGTTCGTAGTGTCCGGCTTTAGCCGGACTTCCGAGGTCCGCCTGAAGGCGGACACTACGTACGTCGTCGTACGTGGCATCCGGCTCCTCCCGTCTGAGATGCGATTCCCCGAGATCAGGACTCCGCGAGTCGCGGGCAATTATGGAGCCGGTGGGCCGCTTCGGTCATATAATCCGCAGCGCACTCTTTCCCTGGGCGCCATCCGGTTTTGACTCTTCGGGAGGCCGGTATGAAGCGGAACCGCACGTTCCTCATTGGTGGCACCTTCCTGGCCGTGCTCCTGGCCCTCGGCATCACGCAGGCCTGGCTCACGCGGACCGTCGCACAACAGGGCGGCGTCGAGGCGCCCCGGTTCGAAGTCGACCCGCTCTGGCCCAAACCGCTGCCGAACAACTGGGTGCTCGGCCAGGCCATCGGCGTCTGGGCGGACGCGCAGGATGTCATCTGGATCATCCACCGCAGCTCCGACACGCTCGCCGACAACGAGAAGGCGCTCGAGCTGAAAAACGGCGAGTGCTGCGCCGGCGCGCCGCCGGTCCTCGCCTTCGATACCAACGGCAGTCTCGTCCGCTCATGGGGCGGACCGGGACAGGGCTACGACTGGCCGAGCGGCAACCACGGCATCTTCATCGACCATCTTGGTAACGTCTGGATCGGCGGCAACGGGCCGGGCGATTCGCACGTGCTGAAGTTCACGAAGGACGGCAAGTTCCTCGCGCAGTACGGCAAGCCGGACGCGCGCCGCGGCACGCCCGACGCCAAAGGCCAGCCGACCTACCTCGGCGGCAGCAACGACCCGGCCAACTTCGGCCGCGTCGCCAAGATCTTCGTCGAGCCCAAGGCCAATGAAGCGTTCCTGGCCGATGGCTACCTCAACAAACGCGTCGCCGTCCTCGACGCGCCACCGGCAGGATGAAGCGCTACTGGGGCGCGTACGGCAACAAGCCGGACGACACGCCGGTGCCCCCGTACGATCCGGCTACGCCGCCCGCCAGGCAGTTCCGCAACCCGGTGCACTGCGCGATGCTCTCGAACGACGGCATCCTGTACGTCTGCGACCGCAACAGCGATCGCCTGCAGGTGTTCAAGCCCGATGGCACGTTCATTCGCGAGGTGTTCATCGCGCCCGGCACCAAGGCGTCTGGATCGGTATGGGACGTGGCGTTTTCGAGCGATCCGCAGCAGCGGTACCTGTATGTGACGGACGGGATGAACAACCGCATCCATGTGCTGCGCCGCGACACGCTCGAGGAGCTGACGACCTTCGGTACCGGCGGACGGCAGCCGGGACAGTTCTTCGGCGTGCACAGCATCGCCACCGACTCGAAGGGGAACATCTACACGACCGAAACGTGGGAAGGGAAACGCCTGCAGAAGTTCGTCTTCAAGGGCGTCGGGCGCGTGACAACGCCGCACCAGGGCGTGGTGTGGCCCGAGACGCGGTAATGGAGGCAGCCATGCGGCGCGTGCGTGTGCTCGTGCTCGTCTCGGCGCTCGTGGTCGCCTGCTCGGCGGCGTTCAGCGCGCAATCGGGATCGCGGACGCTCGACATCTACTGGATCGACGTTGAGGGGGGCGCCGCCACCCTCGTCGTCACCCCGTCCGGCGAGTCAATGCTCGTCGATACCGGCTACGAGACCGGCGGGCGCGACGCCACACGGATCTTCGCGGCTGCCCAGAAGGCAGGGCTCGCGCGGCTCGACCACGTCGTGATCAGCCACTACCACGGCGATCACGTCGGCGGGCTGGCCGCGCTCTCGAAGATGATCCCGATCGGACGCGTCTACAGCCGCGGCGACACGATCAGCGTGCCGGCGGACCAGCAATGGTACGACAGCATGCGAACCGTGTCGGCGGGTAAGCGCACGATTGTCAAACCCGGGGACAAGATTCCGTTGAAGGGCATCGACGTGCTGGTCGTCTCGTCCGATCACCAGATGCTGGCCAAGCCGGTGAACGGCGGCGGCCCGAACACGCTCTGCGCCACCGCCGAACAGAAAGCGCCGGCCGGCTTCGAGAACCAGGCGGGCGTGGGGGTGCTGCTGACATACAACCGGTTCACGTTCCTCGACCTGATCGACATGGACTGGGCCACCGAGTTGGAGCTCGTCTGCCCGGTGAACAAGGTCGGGGCGGTGACGCTCTTCCAGTCCAATCGCCACGGCGCCTGGAACGGCGCCGGCGCGCCGGCGTTCCTGAATGCGATCCGGCCCCAGGTGCTCGTTTTCAACAACGGGCCGCGCAAGGGCCTCGGGCAGGTCCAGGAGGCGAAGACCACCACGCCGCCGGGCGTCAAGGTGCCGCCGTACGAGCAGATTCATTACCTCCGGGCCGCCGCGATTCCCGGCATCGAAGGGATCTGGCAGGGGCACCTGTCGCTGTTCGACAAGGACCCGAAGCACAACACCTCGCCGGACATGATCGCGAATCTCGAAGACACCGCCGAGTGCCAGGGCCACTTCATCAAGGCCTCGGTCGAATCAACCGGCCAGTTCACCATCCTGAACGGCCGCAACGGATTCAGCAGAAGCTACAAGGCTCGCTGATCATCCGCCGCAGGTCCGGAGACGTCAGCGGAGGGCGGTCAGCGGCGCCTGGTAACGGCACCATCTGGTCGGCAGGACGAGGAGGCAGACATGAAACGGCTCCTTTCACGGGCGGCCCGGGCGGTGATCGTGCTCCTCGTCGTGCCGGCGCTGGCCGGCGCGGAGGTCTCGCGGGTCGAGATCACGTCGCGCCGCGACGCAGCCGGCGGGAAATCGTTCGGATCGGCCGGCCCGTACCGAGCGGCTCGCCGGCAAGATCTACTTCACGATTGATCCCGCCAACCGGCGGAACCAGGTGGTCGCCGACCTCGACAAGGCGACCCGGAATGCGGCCGGCAAAGTCGAGCTGTCGGCCGATCTCGTGATCTTCAAGCCGCGCGATCCGGGCCGCGGCAACGGCATCGCGCTCTTCGACATCGTCAACCGCGGCAACACGGTGGCGTTCAACGTCTTCAGCGGGCCGGTGACCAACACCCCGGAGGGAGAGGTTGGTGACGGGTTCCTCCTCGCTCGCGGCTTCACCGTCGTGCAGGTCGGCTGGGAGTTCGACGCCCGCGGGGCCGTGCGCATCGAGGTGCCGGGCGCCGCCGGCGTCACCGGGCTGGTGCGCGCTCGCTTCATCCCGAACGACCGCAATGCGGTGCAGGTCGGCGACCTGGTCGGCTATACGCCGGGCGAGCCCGCGTCGCCGCAGAACGTGCTGCGCGTCCGCCAGCGGCTCGGCGGCGAGTGGACAATCGTCCCGCGCGAGAAGTGGACGCTCGCCAGGGACAACACGGTCACCCTCGAGGGCGGCTTCGAGCCGGGGCAGACCTACGAGGTCGCCTACGTGGTCACGAACCCGCCGGTCGCGGGGCTCGGCTTCGCCGCCGTGCGCGACGCGGCGTCGTGGGTGCGCTATGCCCCGGATGCGGCCGTGTCGGCCAAGCAGCTCATCGCGTTCGGATCGTCGCAGACGGGCCGCTGGCTGCGTGACTTCGTCTACGAAGGGTTCAACAGCGACGAGCGCAACCGAAGGGTCTTCGACGGCGTGATGCCGCACATCGGCGGCGGCGGCGCCGTGCTCCTCAACGAGCGCTGGTCGACGCCGACGTCGCTGCTGATGGAGACCGCCACGCGGTTCCCGTTCGCCGACCGGAAGCGGCGCGACCCGGTAACCGGTGCCGAGGACGGCCTGCTCGAGAATCCGCGGGCGTCGGACAACCAGCCGAAGGTGTTCCACACGCTCTCGGATACCGAATACTGGGAGCGCGGTGGCGCGCTGGTGCACACGACCCCCGATGGCGCGCTCGACATCACGCTGCCCGACAACGCCCGCCTCTATCACTTCGCGAGCGCCTCGCACAACATCGGGCCGTTTCCGCCGACGGTCACCACCGGCGAGGTCGCCAACAACCCCTTCGATCTCCGGATCGCCATGCGCGCGCTGCTCGTCGCCATGGAGCGCTGGGTGCGCGACGGCGCGGCCCCGCCGGGGAGCCGCTATCCGCGGCTGTCGGACGGCACGCTCGTTCGGGCCACCGAAGTGGCATTCCCGGCGCTGCGCGGGCTGACGTCGCCGCGCATGGCTTACGCTGGCGTCCGTGGCGCAAACGCCCACCTGCCGAAGCAGGGTGGCGAGGGGGCAGCGCTGCCGCTCGTCGTGCCGCAGGTCGATCGCGATGGGAACAGCCGCGGCGGCATCCAGCTGCCCGACGTGGCGGTGCCGCTCGGGACCCACACCGGCTGGATCTATCGGAACGCGAAGATCGGCGGCACGGAACAGTTCTTCCCGCTGAACGGCTCCTACGTGCCGTTCGCGCGGACGAAGGCGGAGCGCGAGCAGAACGGCGATCCGCGGCCGTCGATCGAGGAGCGCTACCAGTCGCGCGAGCACTACCTCAAGCTCGTCGAGGCGGCGGCGGCGCCGCTCGTCAAGGACGGGTATCTCCTCCCTGAGGACGTCGCCCGCATCGTCCGGCGCGCGGGCGAGCACTGGGATTTCGTGACGCGGCAGGCGACCACGACCGCGCGGGCGGAGTAGCGCCATGCGCATCACTCGCTGCCACGCGATCGACGGCTGGGACGTCGACGTGCTGGTGCCCGGCCACGGGCCGGTTGGCGGCAATAAGGAGCTCGCCGAGATGCGGGCGACTTCGGGTACTGAAGGTCGAGGCGCGGAAGCGCTACGACAAGCGGATGCCGCCGGGCGTCGCCGCCGCCGAGATTAGTCTTGGACGGTTCGACAACTGGATCGGCCCAGAACGGTTGATCATGGACACCGTGCGCTGGTACGCGGAATGGGACGGCACGCTCACGCCCGACTACAACGCGAATGCCGTGCGCCAGGCGACTATCGAGTACAACGACGTCAAGGCGAAGGAGAAGAAGGTGAGCGAGATCATCCCGCTCCAGCGGATGGACGACCTCGCCGAAGCGGTGTAGCTGGCAGAAGGCGCGAGACACCTGCCTCTGGCGTATACTCCGCGTCGACTTCTTGGAGGTGGCGATATGAAGCGCAGCCTGCGGATCCTGATCCTCCTGGTTCTCGTGCCACTGATCGACATCGCCGGCACCGCGCAGGAGCCGGATGCCCGCACGATCCTCCAGGCCGCCCTCAAGGCGATGGGCGGCGAGAACCTGCGCAGCATCCAGTATCCCGGCAACGAGGGATACGTCGCCGCAGTCGGTCAGGCCTACAATCCGGCGTCTGACTGGCCGGCGCCCAGAATTACCACCTACACGCGGACGATCGACTACGAGGCGCGATCCTCACGAGAGGAGTACGGGTTGACGACGCAGGCCGCCGGCGCTGGCGGCCCGCTCGGCGGCGGCAACGCGCCGGTCATCACCACCCCGATCGTCGGCGAGCAGCGCCGGAACTGGAACGTCCGTGAAAACTTCGCCTGGAACGTCGACGGCACCAACGTCGTCCCGCAGCCGGCGCTCGCCGAGACGCGGCAGCTCGAGATCTGGCTGACGCCGCATGGCTGCCTCAAGGCGGCGCTTGCGGCCGGCAACAATCTGATGGCCGTCGAGCGCACCGAGCAGAACAAGGGGCGCATCGTCGCCGTCTCGTTCGTGGCGCTCGGCAAGTACCGCGTGCAGTGCGGGATCAACGCCAAGAACCTGGTGGAGCGCGTGCAGACGTGGCTCCCCAACCCGGTCGTCGGCGACCTCTATCACGAGATCGTCTACACCAACTACAGGGACTTTGGCGGCGTGATGGTGCCCGCCAACTTCCACGCGCATCACGACCTCGATGACGACCTGGAAGGCGAGGGCACCAACGTGAGCGGGGGCCACAACTCGTTCGGCCTCACGGTGTCGAACGTGCGGGTCAACATCCCGGACGCCGCGCCCGCGATCCCCGACGCAGTGCGGACCGCGAAGGTGCCCCCGGTGCAGGTCGACGTTCAGAAGATCGGGAACGGCGTGTTCTACATGGCTGGCGGCACGCACGCCAGCGTCGTCGTCGAGTTCCGCGACCAGATCACTGTGTTCGACGCCCCGCTCGACGAGGCGCGCTCGCTCGCGGTGATTCGCGAGATCAAGCGAGCCATTCCGAACAAGCCCATCCGGTACGTCGTGAGCTCGCACCACCACTGGGACCATCTGGGCGGCCTCCGCGCGTACGTGGCGAAGGAAAACGTGACCATCGTCTTGCAGAAGAACAACCTCCCGTACTACGCGGAGGTGCTCTGGATTCGGCCGTGGACGCTCCAGCCGGACCTGCTGGCGCTGTTCCCGCCGGAAGAGGTCTCAGAGGGCTACACCTTCGAGGAGGTCGGCCAGAAGTTCGTGCTGAGCGACGGCACGCGCACGATGGAGGTCTACAACGTGCAGGGACTTCAGCACGCGCAGGGCATGGTGATGGCGTACCTGCCACAGGAGAAGATGATCTTCGAGGCGGATCTCTTTACGCCGCCGGCGCAGGGTGCCCCGATGCCGACCACGGCCACCGCGTCGCACCGCACGTTCTACAACAACGTGCAGCGGCTCGGGCTCGATGTGCAGACGATTGCGCCGATCCACGGCGGCCGCACGTTCCCGTGGGCCGAGTTCGCGAAGTTCATCACCAGCGCCAAGCCGGCGACGAACTGATCACCGTCCGTTTCAGGGAGCACAGCCGTCCAGCGCGCATCCCGCTGAACCCGTAAGCAGCAAAGCCGGGAATCACCCCCGCGGTGATGTCCCGGCTTCTGTCGTCCTGGCTGGTTGCAGCGACGCGTCAGTCGAACGTTTCGCCCGCCCGCTCTCCCCAGCCGTATCCATCCGACGTCCGGCGGAGCGTGACCATGCGCACGCGGAAATCGGCGGCATTCCGTCCCGGATTCCCGGTGATGACGACGACGTCGCCCGGCCGCAGCGTCTCGCGGGTGACGCCCTGCGCGCCGAGCGCACCGGTGCCGCCCCACTCGACGGCCCATCGCTGCATCTGGCCGTTTGCATCCGGCGCCATCACGTGGACGAAGGAATGCGGGTTGCGGAACAGGAACTGGACCAGTTTCCCTTCGATCTTTACGGTCTTCGCTTCGTCGTACGTCGCCGCAAACGAATGATGCGCGCGGGCGGTGAGACCACCGGCGAGCATGACGAGCGTGACCGCGAGGAGCTTGGCCTTCATATCGGGCGATAATCCGCCCTGCCACGCACAATGTCAATCCCCAAGGCTTGACTTGCAGGAGAGACCCCGGTAAAAGAAGCGTCCTTGGCATCGACAATCAATCGAGTGGCGTGGCTCGCCGCGCTCGCAGTGGTCTTGGGCTTCGGAGCAGCGCTGCACGGACAGGGCACCCCGCCGCGTCCCGCCACGCGCCCGGCGATCGAAACCATCCAGATTCGTCCCAACGTTCACGTCATATTCGGCGCCGGCGGCAACGTCGTGATGCACGTTGGCGAGGACGGCGTCATCCTGGTGGACAGCGGATCGGGAGCCATGGCCGAACAGCTGGTCGCCGAGATCAGGAAGGTGACGGCCGATCCGATCCGGCTCATCATCAACACCGGCCCTGACGCCGATCACGTCGGCGGCAATGAACGCGTCGCCGCCGAAGGCGCCACCATCAACCCCAACGCCTTCAACGCCGGCGCGGAAAACGCCGCCATCGTCGCCCACGAGAACGTGTTGAATCGGCTGAGCGCGCCCACGGGGCAGCAATCCCCATTTCCGATCGGCGTGTGGCCCACGGAAACCTACATCGCCAGGATCAAGTCGATGTACCTGAACGACGAAGGCATCCAGGTGATGTACCAGCCGGCAGCGCACTCAGACGGCGACAGCATCGTGTTCTTCCGCCGGGCCGACGTCATCGCGACCGGCGACATCTTCGATCTCCGGCAGTTTCCCGTCATCGACGCCGCGGCCGGCGGCAGCATCCAGGGCGAGCTGGACGCCCTCAATCGGCTTCTCGACCTGGCCATCCCGGCCGTGCCGCTGCTCCACAAACCAGGCCGCACCTACCTCGTGCCGGGGCACGGCCGGGTCGCCGATCATGCCGACCTGGTCGAATACCGGGACATGGTCACGGTCATCCGCGATCGGATCAAGAGCATGGTCGATCGGGGACTGACCTTGGCGCAGGTCAAGGCGGCGAATCCCACGCTGGGATACCGGGCGCGATACGGTTCCGATACCGGTCCATGGACCACCGACATGTTCGTGGAAGCGATCTACAACGACCTGCGTGGTGCGGGGAGATCCTGAACGTATGGTTTCCAGATCGATTGCTGTCGCCTTCGCGTGGGTACTGATGCTGACGGCGGTACCCGCGTCGGCGCAGGTTGACCTCACCGGCTCCTGGGCCTCGCGCATGCACGAGGACTGGTTCGAGCGGGGCCCCGGCCGCGATCTCGGCGATTACACCGGAGCGCCGCTCAACGACGAGGCGCGCGCCATTGCCCTGTCGTACGAGCCGACGCTGCTGGCGATGCGTGAACGGCAGTGCCTGCCCTACTCGCCCTATGCCTGGCCGTATCAGCCAGGCGGGTTTCGGATGTGGAGCGAGTTCGACGAAGACGGCCGCGTCATCGCGTGGAAGACCGCCGCGGGCACCATTCGCGACATGCTGATCATTTGGATGGACGGCCGGCCGCATCCGTCGCCGAACGCGTTTTCGGCCACGACGGGCTTCACCACCGGCAAATGGGAAGGTCACACGCTGACGACCTACACGACCAACCTGAAAGCGCATGTGTTTCGCAGGGGCAACGGACTGCCGGCCAGCGATCGCACCACGATCACGGCGCACTTCACCCGCCACGACGATCTGCTGACGGTCACGACCATCGAGGAGGATCCCGTTTATCTGACCGAGCCGCACGTCGTCAGCCGCACGTGGCAGCTCGACCCCACCGGCGACATCCCGCCCTGGACGGCCTGCAACCCGGTGACGGAGATTCCCAGGCTCGAAGGCACCGGCGTCGTCCCGCATCATCTCCCCGGCCAGACGCCGTACGAGCGCTTCATCGCCGATACCTACAAGATCCCGCAGGAAGCGGCGATGGGCTACGCGGAGACGCTCTACCCGGAGTACCGGAAAAAACTGAAGCTGACCTACAAGGCGGCCGACCGGTGCACGCGATACTGCTGCGGCTGGCTTGGGTTCGAAGGACTGCCAGCTTCCGCGCCCGGGCTGCGCTGCATCGTCGGCGGCGGCTACAGCGGCCAGGACCGGGAGCTTCTCAAGTCCGTGCCCAAGTAGAACGGACCGCCCGGCGGCGGATCAGACGAAAGGATGGAGGCTATGCGTCGACGTTTCGCGCTGTTGCTCGCGCTCACCCTCGGCGGCGCAGTCGGCCCACTGGCGGTCTCGGCGCAGGCGCAGGGATCGATCACCGGAGTGGTGAAAGACGCCTCCGGAGCGGTTCTGCCCGGCGTGACCGTGGACGTCACAAGCCCCGCTCTCATCGAAAAAACGCGCTCAGTCGTCGCGGACGGATCGGGCCAGTATCGCTTTATCAACCTGGTCCCAGGCGTGTACACCGTGACCTTCACGCTGCCTGGCTTTACCACCGTCAGGCGCGAAGGCGTGGAAGTGACCGGTGCATTCGTCGCAACGATCAACGCCGACATGAGGGTCGGCGCGATTGAAGAGACGATCAGCGTGACCGGCGAAACCCCGATCGTCGACGTGCAGAGCACGACCAAGCAGCGCGTGGTTACCCGCGAGACGATGGACGCCGTCCCGACCAGCCGCGTCCCCTACGAACTGGCAGTCCTGGTTCCAGGCGTGACCGCGCGGAACAATTCCGGGACCGCCGCGGTACAGGACGTCGGAGGGACGGCGGGCAACCAGGCGCAGAACGGCCTGGTCTCCCACGGCAGCAAGACCACCGACATGCGCGTCACCTACAACGGCGTCATGCTGGCCACCATGGAGACGGGTAAGAACGCCGGCGTGCTCAGCAACACGGCCGCCTACCAGGAGATTACCGTCGACAATTCCGCGGTATCGGCGGAGCTGAGCACAGGCGGCCCGCGCCTCAACCTGATTCCGCGCGAAGGCGGAAACATCTTTCACGGCAGCCTGTTCGGCAGCTTCACGAATCATTCGCTGCAAGGCAGCAATTTCACGTCGGACCTCAAGAGCCGCGGGCTGGCGACCGCTGACAGCATGAAGAAGCTGTGGGACGTCAACCCGGGCTTTGGCGGACCTCTCGTCAGAGACAAGCTGTGGTTCTTCACCACGGTGCGCCACAACGGGTGGCAGAACAATCCTGGCGGCTTCATCGCCAATCTGAACGGCGGCAATCCGGATTCCTTCGCGTATGCACCCGATCCCAACCAGCCGCAGTCGGCTGACAGCTGGTGGTTCGATGCCCAGGCCCGCATCACGTGGCAGGCGACGCCGAGGAACAAGATCGCCTTTACCTACGACAAGCAGGTCGGGGTGCTGCGGACCGGAAGCGCGACGACGGCGCCCGAAGCGGTCACACCGAGCCGGTACGATCCCAAGTCGAACATCTTCGTCGACTGGACGGCCCCGCTGACGAACCGCATCCTTCTCGAGGCCGTGGCCGTCAGCGTGTACGAGCTCTTTCAGAGCATGCCGGAAGACAACCCCTATTTCGTGCCCGGCAGGCCGCTCATCGGGATCAACGACCAGGCGTCCGGCGTCACCTACCGCGGGTCGACGGGCGTCACGAGTCACTGGACCAACAACAACTATTACTACCGCGCCTCGCTCGCCTACGTCACCGGCGCCCACAACTTCAAGCTGGGCTTCAACAACGCCGGCGGCACGCGAGACGCGCTCACGGCGGCCAAGCTGCCGGCGATCAGCTACCGGGTCAACAACGGCGTGCCGAACCAGATCACCCAGCAGGCCATTCCTACCGAAGGTCTCAGCCGTACGGATGCGGACCTGGGGATCTACGCGCAGGATCGATGGACGGTGCGGCGCATGACGCTGTCGCTGGGCGTGCGCTACGACTACTACAGCAGCTCGTTCCCCGATCAGCCCGTGGGGCCGGGCGAGCTGGTGCCGGCGAGGAACTTCGTGATTCCCGCGCAGGACGGCGTCCGAGGCTGGCACGATGTCACCCCGAAGTTCGGCGTGGTGTACGACGTCTTCGGCGACGGCAAGACCGCGTTACGAGGGACCGCAAACAAGTACCTGCAGGGTCAGTCGCTCGGCGGCAACCTTCCCGACCGGCCATTCGGGTTCCCGCTGAATCCCCTGTCCCGCCTTGTCAACTCCACGAACCGCAGCTGGACCGACAGCAACAGCAACTTCGTCGCCGACTGCGACCTGACCAGCCCGGCGGCACAGAACAACACCGCGCGCGGCGGTGACGTGTGCGGCGCGATGGCCAGTTCCGCCTTCGGCACCGTCGTCCCGGGTGCGACCTACGATCCGGACACGCTTGGGGGGTGGGGCCGGCGACCCGGCTGGAACTGGGAGTTTTCGGCGGGCATTCAGCACGAGGTCGCTCGGCAGCTGTCGGTGGACTTCGGGTACTTCCGCCGTGTGTACGGAAACCTCCTGATGTCCGACAACCTCGCACTCGCCGCGTCCGACTACACGACGTTCAACATCGTCGCTCCGGTCGACCCGCGGCTCCCGGGTGGCGGCGGATATACGGTATCGGGGCTGGTCGACATCAATCCCGCCAAGTTCGGCGTGCCAAGCAACAACCTGTTCACCTATTCGGACGAGTACGGCAAACAAGTCGACCACTGGAACGGCTTCGACCTCACCGCCAACGCCAGAATCCGGCCCGGCGCGTTCTTCCAGGGCGGCGTGAGCGTCGGCAAGACGACGCAGGACAACTGCAGCGTGGTCGCACAGGTGCCAGAGGTCATGTTCGTCCTGCCGACGGGCGCGAACTCGGGCTCCCCGTCCGTGTGGCTGCCGCAGCAGTACTGCCATTACGAGACGCCGCTGCTTCCCGAGTACAAGATGCTCGGCGTCTACACGGTTCCCCGGGCCGAGGTCCAGATCAGTGCGGCGTTCAAGAGCGTCCCGGGTCCGGAACTGGCGGCCAACTACGTGTTGACGTCGGCAGCGGCCGCGCAAACGCTCGGACGGCCGCTGTCGGGCGGCGCCGCCAACATGACCGTCAATCTCGTTCAACCCGGGTCGCTCTACGGCGACCGGCACAATCAGCTCGATCTCCGCGCGGCGAAGATCTTCAGGTTTGGCGGAACTCGGTACGACGCTGAACGTCGATCTCTATAACGCCTTGAATGCGAATCCCGTCGTGGTCGAGAACCTCAACTTCGCCGTGTGGCGCCGGCCGACCTCTGTTCTCCAGGCGCGCTTCGTGAAGTTCGGCATGCAGTTCGACTTCTAAGGAGTTGTCCATGAGGGTCCACGGATTGGCGGCTGCGCTCGCGCTGGCCTCGGTGTCGACGATGATCAGCGCACAGTCGCCGGCCAATACCATCGACAGCCATGTCGCCGCCGCAAAGGCTGCGGCCGGGCAGCGCCATCAGGAGCTCTTCACCCAGTTGTGTTCGCCGGCGAACACGCAACCTCGGGCGGCCGGCCGCGGCCCCGCGGCGCCCGCCGAGGGACGTGGCCGATCATCCGGTCCCCCGCCCCGATCCGAGTGGCACGCGGAGCCCGCGAAGGTCTTCGACAATCTCTACTGGGTAGGTCAAACTCAGTTCTCGGCGTGGGCCCTGACGACCTCGGCGGGGATCATCATCATCGACGCCCTGTACGACTATTCGGTTGAGGACGAGATCGTCGGAGGATTGACGAAGCTCGGACTGAACCCGGCCGACATCAAATACGTGATCGTCAGCCACGCGCACGGCGATCACGTCGGCGGAGCGAAGTTCCTGCAGGACAAGTACAAGGCGCGGGTGATGCTGTCGGCCGCCGACTGGGATCTGCTGGACCAGACCAAACTCAGTCCCCGGCCAGCGCGTGACCTGGTTGCGACGGACAATCAGAAGGTAACGCTCGGCGACACGACCATCACACTCCATCTGACACCTGGCCACACGCCGGGAACGATGTCCTTTCTGATCCCGGTCACCGACGGTGGCCGGCGGCATGTTGTCGCCGAGTGGGGCGGAACCCGATTCAGCTTTCCACCTACACCGGAAAACTTCCGCACCTATGCCGCCTCGGCGGAGCGCTTCCGCGGCCTCGCCGCCAACGCCGGCGCCGACGCGCTCATCGCCAACCATCCTGAACTCGACGATACGAAAAACCGGCTGGCGCTGCTCGCCGAACGAAAGGCAGGCGATCCGCACCCGTACGTGATCGGCGCCGACGGCGTCAGGGGCTATCTGACGGTGGCGGCCGAGTGCGTGAAAGCGACGGGCCTCGCTGCGTCGAGCCGCTAGCGATCTTCACATTCGATCACTCTTGACACGTCGGCGAGCCGGGCGCACGCTTAGCCCCGATTCCCGAGGAAAGCCGGAAACAACGGACTCAAACGAGGATATTGATGGATACGCGTCTCAGGCTTGCGCCGCTGGCGCTCGTGTTGATCGTGGCCTTTCCCGCCGTCGCGCGCGCGCAGGCATCGATTGCCGGCGCGGTCAGGGACACGTCCGGCGCCGTCCTGCCGGGCGTCACCGTTGAAGCATCCAGTCCCGCACTCATAGAAAAGGTCCGGACAGTCGTCACCGACGACGCCGGCCAGTACCGCATCGTCGACCTCAGGCCCGGAGAGTACGTGGTGACGTTTACGCTGCCGGGCTTCAACGTGTTCAGACGGGACGGCATCGAATTGACCGGCTCGTTCATCGCGACGGTTGACGCCGAGATGCGGGTCGGCGCCCTGGAGGAAACAGTCACGGTAACCGGCGAGGCGCCGCTCGTCGACGTGCAGAGCGCGACCAGGCAGCGCGTGATGGACCGCGAGGTGCTCGATACCGTGCCGTCGGGCAGGACGGCAACGACCATGGGTGTGCTGATTCCAGGAGTCAGTGCCCAGACTGCCGCAGGCGCCGCCACGCAGGACGTCGGCGGCAATTCCGGCGACTTCACCCTCGGCCTGTCGACGCACGGGGGCAAGCAGCAGGACCAGGTCTACATGCAGGGCGGGAATCTTACGACTGCCATGGCGCAGAGCGGCTATGTCTCGCGCATTCAGGTCAATTTCGCAGGCGCCGAGGAGATCGCCATCGGTACGGGAGCCGGCGACG
The DNA here is from genome assembly GCA_963750995.1 of uncultured Acidobacteriota bacterium. GTDB lineage: Bacteria > Acidobacteriota > Vicinamibacteria > Vicinamibacterales > UBA2999 > CAVVST01. The sequence goes on from CAVVST010000005.1 coordinate 273,216, forward strand.
CGGAACTGGCCACGGGCGGCGTGCGGATCAACATCCTTCCGCGGGAGGGCGGCAATACGTTCCGCGGCGGAGTGTTCCTCAGCTTCGGCAACGACTCGCTCCAGGGCAGCAATTTCTCACAGGCACTCAAAGACCAGGGCCTGCGCACTCCCGATGGCGTCAAGAACAGCTACGACTTCAACCCGGGAGTCGGTGGGCCGCTCAAGCGGGACAAGCTCTGGTTTTTTGTGTCGAGCCGCATCAACCTCACCGCCAACTATGCGGCCGAGTCATTCGCCAACGCCAACGCGAACAACCCTGCTCTCTGGACCTATGTCGCCGATCCGAACGAGCGCGGCTACAACCAGACCTCGTCCAAGGGCGGCGAGCTCCGCCTGACCTGGCAGGCATCGCCGCGGAACAAGCTCGGTTTCTCGTACGTCGAGCAGGTGAACTGCCAGTGTCCGCAGAATGTCAGCGCGCTGACGTCGTTCGAGGCCGGAACCCGCGGCGAACAGACCCCGCAGCGGAAGTTCGTGGTCGACTACACAGCGCCGCTCACCGCGCGGCTGCTGTTCGAAGCGGGCATGGTCCGGCAGTACGGCGTGAGCGATACGCACGAGATGATCGACCTGAATCCGGAGATGATTTCGGTCGTCGAGCAATCGAACAATCGGCGATACCGCGCGGCCGCCCAGTACCGCGACAACTTCAACCTGAGCTGGCACGCCCGCGCCGCCGTCTCGTACATCACCGGCACGCACGCGTACAAGACCGGCTGGAACCTCAACTGGGGTCAGAACGCCACCAATCCCTTCTCGCCGCAGCCGCTGAACTACCGTTTCAACAACGGCGTCCCCAATCAGCTCACGATGCTGGCGTTGAACTTCAACGACACGCACGCGGCACAGGGCGGCGCGTTCATCCAGGACACCTGGACCCGCGATCGGTTGACGCTCCGCTACGGCGCCCGGTTCGACATGTTCACGGCGTCGTACCCCGAGCAGCTGCTGGGGCCCACCCCGTTCACTCCTGCTCGGAATATCCAGCTGCCCGCCGTCGACGATGTCATGGACTACAAGGACATCACGCCGCGGTTCGGCGCCTCGTACGATTTGTTCGGCACCCGCAAGACCGCCGTCAAGGTGACGATGAACAAGTACCTTTCCAACCTGGCGGCTGGCGCGGCCCTGGTGAATGGCGGCAACCCGGCGATCTCCGTCGTCACCAGCGCCACGCGGAACTGGACCGACGCCGATCGTGACTTTACGCCCGACTGCGATCTGTTGAACTTCGCCGCCAACGGAGAATGCGCGGCGATCAGCAATCGGAATTTCGGCAATCCGGTCCCCGGCTCAACCTACGATCCGGATCTCATGCACGGATGGGGACGGCGGAACTACAACTGGGAGTTCTCCGGCGGCGTGCAGCACCAGCTGCTCTCGAACATGTCGGTCGACGTGAGCTACTTCCGGCGCTGGTATGGCAACTTCGTGGCGACCGACGACTTGAGCCTGTCGGCAGCGGACTTCGATGCGTTCGGCATTACGGCCCCCAGCGACTCTCGCCTGCCGGGTGGCGGCGGTTACGTGGTGAGCGGCATCTACGACGTGAAGCCTGACAAGTTCGGCCTGCCGGCGAGCAACTTCTTCACCCGCGCCGAGAACTACGGCGAGCAGTACGAGAACTGGAACGGCTTCGACATCGCGGTGAACCTCCGGCCCGGCGGCGGCGTGCTGCTGCAGGGCGGCACGAGCACCGGGAAGACCACCTACGACAGCTGCGAGATCGCAGCAGAACTGCCCGAGTCGCTGCTCGGCATGCCCGTGTTCTTCGTCGCCAACGCCGGCATTCGCCAGCCGCTGGCGTTCTGTCACGTGGAGACGCCGCTGCTGACTCAGGTCAAGTTCCTCGGCAGCTACCGGGTGCCGAAGATCGATGTCCAGTTCAGCGCGACGTACCAGGGTCTTCCGGGCCCGGCGATTTACGCGGACTACGTCGCGACCAATGCCGCGATCAGACCGTCGCTCGGACGCGACCTTGCGGGGGGCGCCGCCAACCAGACGATCAACATCGTGCAGCCAGGCACGATGTACGGCGAGCGGCTGCACCAGCTCGACTTGCGGTTTGCCAAGCTGTTCTCCTTCGGCCGCATCCGGACCTCGTTCAGCGTTGACGTCTTCAACGCGCTGAACACCGATACGGCCCTGTCGCTGAACAACAGCTACGGCGCCTGGCAGCGGCCGACGTCGATCCTGCTGGCGCGGTTCGCCAAATTCAACGCGCAAATCGACTTTTAAACGAAACGGGTGAGAACGATGACACTTCGCGCATTGCTCCGTGTCGGCGCAGCGGTCATCCTGATGTCCTTCGCCGCCGGCTGTGCGCAAGAGGCGCCGCCGGCCGAGGAGGCCGAGAGCCCGGGCGAAGTTCCGGCGCCGGCCGGCGAGGCCGCCCAGATCGAGCAACTGGTGCTCGTCAACCGCATGCTCGCGTCGCGCGAGATGGCCGTGCTGGGACCGTACGGGAGCGCCAGTGTCCGCAGCGCCACGAACCCGGACCGGTATTTCATCGCGAGGGCGGTTTCACCGGCGCTCGTGACGACGGAAGATATATACGAAAGCGATCTCGACAGCAGTCCGGTGTCAGGCGACACCGCGGACCTGCTCGGCGATCGCTTCCTGCACGGCGAGATCTACAAGGCGAGACCTGACGTCACGGCGATCGTCTATACGATGGCCCCCTCCGTCGTCGCCTTTTCCGTCAGCTCGGTTTCGCTGCCGACGAACGTCCTGCAGCCAACCAGCCGGCCGGTGCCGGTCTTCGACATTCGCCGCCTGGCGGGCGGAGAGCAGGGTGCGATCAACACACCGGCGCTCGGCAGCGCGATGGCCACCGCGCTCGGCAAGAACACGACCATGCTCCTGCTTGGCGCCGGCGCCGTGATCGCGAGCGGATCGACCGGCAACGTCGTGAACGCAGCCCTTGATTTGCGCACAGGCGCTGACGACCGTATGTTCCAGATTGCGGTGGGTGGGACACCGACGCACATGGTCTACACGCGCAAACAGGCGATTCCAGAGGCCGGCGGATCGGAGGACACCGGGCCGAGCGGCCGGGTCGAGCGCATCAACCGGTTTGCGGCGTTCTTCAACCACCTCGGCGCACGCGATCTCACTCGGGTGTCGCGGGCAAAAGAGGCGTCGCCCGCCGATCCGAATTCCGACCAGGCGTTAATCGAGGATCTGGTCATTGCGAACCGGCTGATGGCATCTGATGAGATCGGCGCCCTGACGCCGGACGGGCTGGCGCATGTCAGCGTCCGCAGCCGCACCAATCCGGATCATTACTTCATCGCGCACGATGTCTCGCCCGGCATGGTGACCGCGGCGGACGTGATCGAAAATGACCTGGACTCGGTGCCGGTGCGAGAAGACCAGCGCGCGTTCCCGCAGTACTCGGAGCGCTATATTCACGGCGAGATCTACAAGGCGCGGCCAGAGATCATGGCGATCCTGCACGCGCATACGCCGGAGCTGGTCACCTTCGCGTCGAGTTCGGTCAAGCTGCGGCCGGTTCTCAACACTGCCCTGTTCATCGGCGACGGCCTGCCCATCTATGACCTGACGAAGTTCACCGGCGGCGCGCCGTCGCCGGTGTCGTGCGCGCACTGCATCAGCACCCCGCAGCTCGGGCGCGCGCTGGCCGAGGTGATGGGCAACAAGGACGGATCGCTGCTGCTCGACCACGGCATCGCCCTGGGCGCACCGTCGCTGCGCGCGCTGGTGAGCCGGGCCTACAACTTCCGGATGAACGCGAAGGTCCAGGTGCTGGCGATGGGCCTCGGCGGGACGGTAAACGCGTTCGAGAAGAATGTCGACTCCAGCAGTGCCACTGCCACCTACCCGGAGTGGGATTACTGGAAACAGCGCGTGCTCGGCTCAGAGGCCGCAGTGGATCCCGCGATGTCGTACAAACCGCCCTCGGGGTTGCCGACCAGGCGTCAGTGAGCTAGTCTCTGCGCACAGGACTCGTCATGGGAATGCGATTCGCGGTCCTCGCGATGGCGGCGGTCGCCGCCGGCACCCTGATGGTTCCCGTTCGCGCCGCGCAGCGCGCGCCCTCCCAGGACAATTCCGCCGACGTCAAGACACTCGTGTTCGAACTGGCCAATTCCATGGGGATGCTCCGTGGTCTCCAGCAGGAGGATTCGATTCTCACCCTGGAGCACTGGGCCAGGGGGACGCTGACGGTGAACCAGCAGCGATTCGAGGTGCCTGAGTACCGGCTGAGCATCAACTACGCGGTTCCTGGCATGCGGGTGGACTTTCGGCGCCAGGCGAGCGGCGGGCAGCCGCAACGACAGGTCGACGTCGTCTCCGGCACGGCCGCCTGGAACGAAACCGATCGCGGCAGAAACGCGACCGCCGCGCGCGACCGCGTGAAGGAACGCCTGGTCTATCTCTGGACGACCCCGATGGGCGTCGTCAAGGCAGCACGGGCCGCCGGCGCCAGGGCGTCGATGACCACTGCCGGCGGCATGACGATCCTTTCGTTCCCGTTGCCGGCGCCCGTCGATGACATCACCGTCAATGCGGCTATCCGCAGGGACGCCAGCCTCCTCGTGCCGGATGAAGCGGCGCTCAAAACGCTCGTCGGCACCTACATCGTCAGGGTCGCGACCACCGGCGCCGTCGTCACCGAGACCACCTACAGCGAGTACGGCGACTGGAACTGGGACGATTACCAGGCGGACATCATGCTTCCCCGCCGCATGGTGCGGAAGCAGGGTGACACGACGCTCGAACTGATGACGACCAACACCAATACCTACAACCCTTACGTCGTCATGCCGGTGCCGGAGAACGTTAGATAGGAACGTAGTGTCCGGCTTTAGCCGGACCTCGAGGCCTCGGAGGAACAGACACATGAAACCTTGGAGCGCATGTCGGTTCATGGCCGCGGTCGTGATCGCGCTCGTGACGGCGCCGGCGGCCGTCGCACACCACGCGATCCAGGCCGAGTACGAAATGAGCAAGACCGGGTCATTCTCCGGCGTCATGACCCGGTTTGCGATGATCAATCCGCACTGCCGCTGGTTCTTCGAGGAGACCACGGCCGACGGGACGAAGGTTACGTGGGAAATGTCGGGTGCGGGACCGGGCGCCCTGCGCGCCGCCGGGCTGGTCAGGATCTTTCAAATTGGCTCGACCTACGAGGTGACCTTCGCACCGGCGAAGAACGGCGCGCGGGTCGGGCGGGTACGGACGATGAAGGGGCCCGACGGAAAAGTGATCACCTTGTTCCACGAGGATCCAACCAACCCGCTGAATAACTGATTCGGGTCCGGCTAAAGCCGGACACTACGTACGCATCATCGTAGTGTCCGGCTTTAGCCGGACCCGACGTACGCATCATCGTAGTGTCCGGCTTTAGCCGGACCCGACGTACGTATCATCGTAGTGTCCGGCTTTAGCCGGACCCGACGTACGCATCGTAGTGTCCGGCTTTAGCCGGACCCGACGTACGTATCATCGTAGTGTCCGGCTTTAGCCGGACCCGACGTACGCATCATCGTAGTGTCCGGCTTTAGCCGGACCGGGGGATAACGATGTATCGAGGCATTCGCAGGAACGCGACCATCACCGTTGTTGTGGCGGCGGCGCTGTGGTTGATGCCCGCAGACGCGACGATGCAGCAGTCCAGGCCGGATTTCAGCGGACTGTGGGTCGGCGGCGGCGCCGCGGGCCTGGTTCCCGACGCGAAAGGCAACGTCACGTTCCTTCAACAGGGACGCCCATGTCACCCCGGGCAGGAGTGCAAGCCCGGGATCAATTTCGAGCGCGACAGCGGCGTCAGGCAGCGCATGAGCCCGAACCTTCCGTTGTACAAGCCGGAGTTCTGGGAGAAGGTGCAGGACCTGGACGTGAATGGCAATTTCAAGGACCCGGAGATCAAGTGCTACCCGCCGGGCCTGCCGCGGATCGGCGCGCCCAGCAAGATCGTGCAGACCGCGAACGAGATCATCTTTCTCTACCAGGCCCACAACACCTTTCGCGTGATCCCGATTGACGGCCGTCCCCACGATCCGATCCGCTCGCAGGACCTGACGTACTACGGCGACTCGGTCGGCACCTGGGAAGGCGACACGCTGGTGATCGACAGCGTCGGGTTCACCGACGAGAGCTGGCTCGCGTGGCCCGGTTACTTCCATACGAACAACATGCGGGTCGTCGAACGGCTGCGCCGCGAGGGCAATGCGCTGACATGGCAGGCGACCATCCACGATCCGGAAGTCCTGGCGCAGCCGTGGACCATGAGCCCCGTCAGGAGAACCTTGAATCCCGATCCGAAGGCGCTGCTGGTCGAGGATCTGCCGTGCGAGGATCGGGACGCTGACCACATCGCCACGCGCGAGCGCGGATAGGCCCGTGGCGTTCAAGGCTGCCGCTGCCGCGCTGGTGGCATGCCTCGTCGGCGTCGGGCTGTCAGCCAGGCAGGCAGCGGCGCCGCAGCAGCCGCCGATGGCGGAGAACGTCTACCTCAACATACAGGTCCTCAAGGGCATCCCGGTCGATCAGTTCAACGACACGATGGGGATGTTCTCCTCGGCTCTGCTTCTCGATTGCGTCGGCTGCCACGATCCGAAGATCACGTCAGACCCGAAAGCGTTCGCGACGCCGACGCCGCGCATCCAGCGCGCGCGCCAGATGGTCGTCATGATGAACGCCCTCAACCGGATGTACTTCGGCGGCCAGCAGAGGGTCACCTGCTTCACCTGCCACGGCGGCGACCCCCAACCGGAAATGTCGCCGAGCCTCAGGCTGCAATACGGTGAACTCGTCAACGATCCTTCGTCGTTCAAGTTCTTTCCGGACGTCGCCGCGCCGCCGGCCGAAAAAATCCTGGCGAGATATCTGGACGCGCTCGGCGGCGCGCAGCGGCTCGCCGCGCTTTCGAGCTTCACCGGCACCGGCACCTATGTGGGGTTCGACACCAGCGAACAGGAAGTGCCGCTGCAGCTGTTTGCCCGTGCCCCGGACCAGCGCACCCTCATAGCCGACGCCGGGGCGATGGACATCGTCTGGACCCACGACGGCCGCCGCGCCTGGAAATATCAGCCGGATACGCCGATCCCGCTGGTTGAGCTCACCGGCTGGAGTCTCACCGGCTCCAGGGTCGATGCGATGACATTGTTTCCAGCGGGCATCCCGAAGGCATTCGCCGAGTGGCAGGTAGGCTACGCGGACATCGACGGCCGCCAGTTCGAGGTGCTGCGTGGCGCCAACCCTGGTGAGAGCCCGGTGAACCTGCACTTCGACGAGTCCGGGCTGCTCGTCCGACTCGTCCGCTGGACCCAGACCGGCGCGGGCCCCGTGCCCGTCCAGATCGACTACTCGGACTACCGCGAGGTTGCGGGCGTCAAGATTCCTTTTCACTGGATTACGACCTGGACCAACGGGCAAACGACGGTTCAACTGAATGCGGTACAGCCCAACGTCCCGATCGACGACGCGAAGTTTGATAGGCCCGGCGCCGCGCGCGCTGAACGCGGCGGCGTCGCCTATGCCGCCACCAGCAACGGCGTCTTCAAGACGACCAACGGCGGGATCGACTGGACCCCCGCCAACACCGGCCTCGCGGGCATCCCCGTATTTTCGCTGGCGATCGATCCAGCGATCCCGGCCACGCTCTACGCGGGAACCTTCGGCCGCGGCGTGTTCAAGAGCACCGACGCCGGAGGGCACTGGGTGCCGGCCAACGCCGGCCTCGACGACGATACCGTCCTGTCCTTGACGATCGATCCGATGCAGCCGGCCACGATCTATTCCGGGACGACGAGATCCACCACGTCCGCCATCGGGTCCGCCTTCATACCTGGCAGCGGGGTCATCAAGAGCACCAATAACGGGGCATCATGGACACCCGCCAAGGGCGGATTACCGCGCGACGTGGTGACCGCACTCGCTGTCGATCCGTCGAATCCGGCCGTCCTCTACGCGGGCACCGGCCGAGACGGAGTGTTCAAGACGAACAACGGCGGCCTGACGTGGACTCCGGCGAATGCCGGGATCAGCAACAGCGACATATCCCACCTCGTCGTCGATCCCCTGAACCCGAACATCGTCTATGCCGGGATCGAGGGCTGCTCCGCCGGCTGTTCGGCTCCCGCGGGTGTCTACAAGAGCACCGACGGCGGAAAGAGCTGGATCAGCGCGAACGCAGGCCTTGCGGACGACTTGCAGGTGGTAGCGCTGACGATCGATCCCGCGAACCCACTGGTGCTCTACGCCGCGACGCGATTCAACGGCATCTTCAAGTCGAGCGACGCCGGGGGCACCTGGGCGTCGGTCAATCCGGCCCCGACAGGCACCATGTTCGCAATCGTACATTTCGCGCTGGTCGTCGATCCCGCCAATACGGGCACGCTGTACGCAGGCACCTTCGACGGCGTGCTCAAAACGACAGACGCGGGAAAGACCTGGGTCCCCTCAAACAGCGGCCTGCCCGCTTCAACCAGGGTTTTTGCCTTGGCTGTCGGAAGCGCGCCCGAGACGCAGTAGCGTCAACCACGACGACACGACGAACACGACGCAGTTAGGTCGTGACCGTCGTGCACATCGTGCACGTCGTGGTTTATTTCGGTCGTCAGAAGCTCGCGACGAGGGTGAACTTGACCAGCCGTCCCGGTGTGATTTGCACCGGCGTCCTGAACGCAGCGTAGGTCGCCGCTTCCAGCAGGACCGCATTGCTGTTAAGCGCGTTGAACAGGTCGACGCTCGCGGTCACACGACGCCCGGCGCCAAGGCTGATCACTTTGCCAAGCCGGAGATCGATCTGATTCAGTCGGTCGCCGTACAGGCTTCCCGGCTGAATGACGTTCACGTTGACGTTGGCGGCGTTGCCCGCCAGCGGCCGGCCCAGGCCCCCGATCGTCTGAACAGTCGCGCTCGGCACGGGCAACGTGGCGGTCAGCATCGGACCGGGAATGCTCTGGAACGCCGCCGCGAACTGTACCGCGACGCGGGGCACCATGTAAGTGCCAAACATCTTGAACTGATGCTGCCACCGCTCTTCCTGGTGACAGAACGGTCCGACCAGCGGACCGTTGATATTCAGCAGCGCGCCCATGCCGGCGACCGTTGACGTTTCAGGAACCATCGACGCGATCTCACAGTTATCCGTCACCCGCCTCCCCGTGCTGTAGCCGCCCTGCACGACCGTGCCGGAGAGGCGCACGGCGGTCGTCGCGTCGATGCCGTGCCAGGTACTCGAACTGCCTCCCATAGTTGTCCGCCAGCCTCACGTGGTTATTGGTCGGGAGCGAGGCCACGTCCGGGTTCGGGTCGTAGAACGGACCAATCCGCTGTCCGCTGAGCGGCAGGCGGGAGTCGGTGGGGACCACCACGTAAAACGGGCTGTAATCCGAAGCGGCGGTCGCCAGGTTGTCGGTCGTGTTGAAGTTCCCGAACCATCGCCGGTAGTACCCCACGTCGACGGCGATCTTGCCAGGCACGAGCTCGTGCTGGACGCTGGTCGAGTACTCCCAGTTGTATTGCCGGTGACTCCACCCGAAGTCGACCTCGCGATCGTTGACCGTTCCGGATGCGGTCTTGCCGAAGTTCGCGTTCGCGCCGGTCCACGCGCCGCAGATGTCGCCGCCGGATGCCGTCAGGTTCTGCGCGGCGGGGTTGGTCCAGTTGCAGTCGGGGTAGAAGTTGCCGTTGGAGTCGGTCCACGACCGCGTCGCCGTATCTGGTAGTACGAGACCGGGCTGCCGATGACGAGGTTGTTGACGCCGCTGAGCGACCGATCCTGGACATAGCGGTTCAGCGATGCTTTGACAGCCGTCTTGCCGGTCCCGAACACGTCCATCGCAAAGCCGAGGCGCGGATTGAGATCCCTCAGCCCAGTGAAGTCTGTCTTCGGAAACGTGATGTCTCGATTGGGCAGGAGCGGCGCGGGACCGTAATGCTGCTCGGGGGCGTAGGCGTTGATGGCGTCGAAGCGCAGTCCTCCGCTCACGGTCATGCGCTTGTGCGTCCACTTGTCCTGGACGAACGCCCCGAAGTCCATCGGGATATTCGTGTAGGGCCCGGTCGGATCCGAGTTGACGGCGAAGGCGGTCGGCACCCCCCTGGTAAACGTGTAGCTCGTGAGTGGATTGAGACTCGCGTTGATCTGCTTGGCGTCGCCCCAATTGTCATTGATTCCTGCTTTGAACGCGTGGGCTCCGGTCACGTAGGTCATGGCGAACGATGTGTTCGTATAGTGCTTCGGCGACCAGCTCGGGAATGCATTCGAGCCGTGGTACGTAGTCACGCCGAGGTAACTCGGCGGCGGAGACTGCTCGATCACCTGCACTCCCTTCAAGGTCGTGTTTCCATAGCACTGATGGTCAGTGCCGCACGCCACCAGGTTGGATCGTTCCACCAGCACCGCGACCCCGGCTTCGAGGAGCAGGCGATTGGTGACCGGCGATGACCAGGTGATCAGGCTCTGGTTGCTGGGAGAAAAGAATCGGGCGGCTCCCGACTCGGGAGCGTTGCTGGTGGACATCGGGCAGTTGCAGCGGGTCTTCGTGTTGAACGAGGCGGTGACCTTGTTTCTCGAGCTCACCTGCATCGTCAGGCGTCCTTCTGCGATGCGCAGCGGATTGCCGTTGATGAGCGGCTTGCTCAGGTCCGGCACGTATTGCCACTGTGTCGGGTCGTTGCCAAAGAGGTTGGCATAAACGGTCTTGAAGTTCTGGGCATCCTGAACGCGCCCGGTCACGAAGAACCACAGCCTATCCCGCTTGATCGGTCCACCGAAGCCCGCCGCCACGTCGAACAGCTTCTTCAGCTTCGGTACGCCCGACACGCCACGGGACGCCAACTCCTCATCGACGTTGCCGCTCTGGAATCTTCCGCTCGTGCCCGTGAGGAAGAACTCGCCGTTGAACCGGTTGCCGCCGTCTTTGGGGACCATGTTGATCCGGACGCCGCCGAGCGGCATCTGGGCGTCAGCGCCCGAGGTGTCGATCTGCACCTCCTGCATGCCAGGCATGTTCGGGCCGACCTGCGCCACCCCACCCGTTGCCCCGGAGACGCTGACGCCGTTCACGAACATCCGCTGGTCGCGGAACCGGCTGCCATGCGCCACCAACTGTGCGCCCGTGTCACCGGCCGAACCACCGACGTCCTGCGCGGTGCCGGTGCACCCTCCCGCGCACGAGACGGTGATTCCGGCGATCAGCGTCCCGATGTTGGCGTAGTACATCCCGGTCGGCACGGCGTCGATGATCTCGTCAGTCAGCACGCGCTGCCTGGTGGTGCTCTGCACGTCGACGATGGGCGCTTCGCCGGTCACGGTGAGCGACTCCTCGAGGGCGCCAACCTTGAGCTCGGCGTTCACCGTGGCTGTGAAACTCCCCGTCAGCTCGATCCCGTCGCGGACAAGCGTGCTGAAGCCGGGAAGCGTAAACGTGACGGTATACACGCCTGGCCCAAGGCTCACGATTCGATACTGGCCGGATCCATCCGACACGACCTCGCGCTGCTTCTCGATGAGCGCGGGACTGCTCGCATGGACGGTGACCCCGGGGAGGACCGCCCCCGATGCATCTCTGACGACTCCGGTAATCGAAGCTTCTCCCTGTGCATGGGCCGTGGAAGGCCAAAGAGCGACGGCGAACAGGGCGGTGAGAACAGTGCGACGAATGGCGCATGTGGTCATGACGTGATCACCGTCCACCCAGGTCAGGCCTGGGCATTGGATTGACGAACCGTGGATCGTAGGAGGTGTCGAGCACCTGGCCATCCTTGATGACCATGCGGACATTCTTCGTCGCCGCGATGTCGGCCAGGGGATTTCCTTCGATCACCGTGAAATCCGCCAGCTTGCCCGCTTCGACCGATCCAAGGTCTTTGCCCTGCCCGATCGATTCGGCGGCCCAGAGTGTCGCACCCTGAAGGGCTTTCATCGGCGGAACACCCATGTCCGCGAGCATCTGCATTTCGTAGTGAAGACTCAGGCCGGGCAGCCATCCCGCATCCGGCCCGGCCAGCACCTTACCGCCAGCTGCCGCATACCTTCTGACAAACTCCGCGGTTCGCCGGTATCCCTCGGCGTCCGCCTCGCGCCCGGGTAGCTGCGTCCAGGACAGACGGACACTCTCGGGAACAAACGCCAGCCCTGAATCTCTGATCATGTCCTTCGCCGCATTCGCCCATTCCTGACCCCGCGGCGTGGAACTTCTCCAGCGGCCCACCGCCGTGGGATTCAGGAAGACACGTTCACGCACCATCAGCTGGATCAACGGCTCGAATCTGTTCGTGTCCATCAGCCGTTCGGGGCTTGCTACACCCTTCTTCAGGATCTCCGGCCCCATCTCCTCGAGGATGGCCCGGCCGAGCGTGTCGGTATGCTCCATGTCCTTGAGACCGCCGATCTCGACCGCCTTGCGAATGTTCTGCGAGTGTCCGACGACAGGCACGCCCGTTTGTGCGGCCTCATCGGTGATCGCCCGCAGCTGCTCGAGCGTCAGATTGAGATCGACTTTGATCATGTCGACACCCCTGGCGATGAGACCTCGCACATACAACCTCGCCTCGTCGGGGGTTCCCAGACGATGGCTGATTCCGGTTTCCTCCGCCTCGGGTCCTGCGGCGGCTGTGCCGGACACGTAAAGCCTCGGGCCCTTTATCTGGCCGCTCTTCAGGGCTGCGCGCTGCCCGATAATCCAGTCTGTGTAGTTATTGGTGTCGCCGACCGTCGTCACGCCGTACCGCAGGAAAAGCGGCGGCATGTAATCCCGAAGATGAATGTGTGGATCGATCAGCCCGGGAAGAATCGTTCTCCCCTCCGCCCTGACGACCCTGGCGGCTTGCGGGTAGGATAGCTGTCCTCGGACGCCCACTGATTTGATCCGGGATCCTTCAATGACCACGACCGCGTCATTGATCGGCGCTCCTCCTTTGCCATCGATCAGGGTTCCGCCCTCGAGCACCAGGGTCGGAACCTGGGCGTCAGCCAGGAACGACAGGAGCAGCGTTGCGATCACACATACGCAAAAAGCCCCGGCACGATTCATGGAAAAGTCTCCTGTCGAAGGTCGCACGGGGAATCGAGGCGCACATTCTAACGGGTCTCTAACGGGCGCGATACGGGCCGTTGACAGGGGCCGATCCTTGAGGCTATGGTTGCCGCGGGCCTCGGAAACCCTCAGGAAAACTCAACGGCGGAGCGAACAAATGAGGCAGATAGTCGCGCTTTTTGTCATCCTTTTCGGCTGCGCCTGGGCGCCGCTCGACGCCCAGCGGCCCGAGACGCCGGAGACGCCGCCGGGCGCATCGGGCCTGCCGGACCTGTCCGGCATCTGGCACCGGAAAGGCCCGCTCAACGGCAAGCCGAATCCGGCCGCCGTGCCGACGAACCGGGCCGCCGGCTTCGAGAAGGCGCTCGACGACGCCTTCAACCCGACCTACGACTGCAGCGCCACGCCGATTCCGGGCCTGATTAACGACAACTACGACTTCCAGATCATGCAGCTGCCCGACCGCGTGATCATCTACTACGAGAAGATGGACATCATTCGCACCATCTGGCTCGAAGGTCACGATCATCCGACACCGGCGAAGAACGACTACACGAACCAGGGGCACTCCGTCGGGCGATGGGAAGACGACCGCCTCATCGTCGAGACGACCAAGTTTGCGTTCGATCCCAGAGGCTTCAGCGCGAATCGGTGGGTTCCCGGGTCCACGCTGAAGAAGATGACCGAGCGCTACTGGCGCGAGGGCAATACGTTGAAACTGGATTCCGTCACCGAGGATCCCCTCTCGCTGAAGCAGCCGTACCGCTACGGCTTCGAATGGTCAGTCCGGACGGAACCACTGACGAAGTACGATTGCGACCCCGAAGACTCGCGGTGGGGCGCGCAATGGCACAAGTCGATCTACCCGCCCGATAAATAGCGTCAGCGATCATGAGGGCTACGGAATGACACGCTGGTTACCTACTCTCGCACTCGTTGCTATCGGACTCGTCTCGGCCGGCGACGTGTTCGCCCATCACTCCACGGGGTACTACTCCAAGGAGCAGAAGGATTTCGTCAAGCTCCAGGGCAAGGTCGTAAAGTGGGAATACCGAAGTCCGCACAGCCAGCTCTATGTCGAAGCCGCCGACAAGGACGGCAAGCTCGTGGTCTGGCGCTTCGAAACCACTCCGGCGGCGTGGCTCCTGCGCGAAGGGGTTACGAAAGAATCGATCAACGTCGGCGATCAGGTGACCGTCGAAGGGTTCCCGATTCCGGGCCAGCCATTCGCCTGGCTCGGCATGGTCACCAAGGCTGACGGGACCCGGCTGCGGCCCCAGCGATCGTCCGCGACACCCGACTGGTGGAATCCATAACTTACCGCTAACCCAGACTCACCCCCGGGGTGGAGGTCCATGATGCGCTCGCTCCACGTCATCGTGTTCTCTGCGTTCGTTGTGCTCCTCACCGGCGCCCCCGCATGGGCGCAGGCTACGGCCGAACTGAGCGGCCGCGTCACCGACGAAAGCGATGCGGTGCTCCCGGGCGTCACCGTCACCGCCACGCAAACGGACACGGGATTCAGCCGGACGGTCGTCACCGACGACGCCGGCACGTGGGTCATGCCGAATCTCCCGACCGGTCCCTACCGGCTTGAAGTCTCGCTGCAGGGATTCCGCGCCTACGTGCAGACGGGCATCGTCCTGCAGGTAGACGCCAGGCCAACGATCAACGCCGCACTCGGCGTGGGCAATATCGAGGAGACCGTGTCGGTCGAGGCGGCCGCGCCGCTCGTGGACGTTCGAAGCGCCGGCATCAGCGCCGTGGTCGAACAGGAGCGGATCGTCGAACTGCCGCTCCAGGGCCGCCAGGTCACCGACCTGATCGTGCTCGCGGGCGCGGCGGTGGAGACCGGCCGTCCCAACAGTCGAAACTTCCAGGGCGGCGTGAATATCTCGGTAGCCGGCGGGCTCCAGTTCGGCGTGGCGTACACGCTCGACGGGGCCGTCCACAACGATCCGCAGAATTCCGCCAGCCTGCCGCTTCCCTTTCCCGACGCGTTGCAGGAATTCCGCGTGGCCACCAGCGGCCTCGCCGCCCAGAGCGGCATGCGTTCGGCTGCGTCGGTGAACGCGGTCACGAAGTCGGGCACGAACAGCTTCCACGGCAACGCGTTCGAGTTCCTTCGCGACAAGCGTTTCAACGCGACGAGCCCGTTTGCGGCGAATCGGTCCCGATGGAAAGCGGTTCGACGATGGCCTGAAACGCAACCAGTTCGGCGGAACGATGGGCGGACCGATTGTCCGTGACAGGATGTTCTTCTTCGCGGGCTATCAGGGCACCAGGACCCGCCAGACGCCCGCCGGACCTGATCGCCTTCGTCCCGACGCCCGCAATGCTGGCCGGCGACTTCACGACGTACGCCTCGCCGGCGTGCCAGGGCCGCCAGGTCACCCTCGGCGGCGGGTTCGTCGGCAATCGCATCGATCCTGCGCGGTTCAGTCCTGCCGCGCTCAATATGGCCGGCCGTTCCTGCCGAAGACGACCGATCCCTGCGGCCAGATTACCTACAGCCAGCCCGACGATCGCGACGAGGGCACAGTACGTCGGCCGCGTCGACTACCAGCTGAACACCAACCATTCGCTGTTCGGCCGCTACATGGCGTCGCGCGACAAGAAACCGTCGGCGTTCGGCACGACGGGCAACGTCCTGACGACGGTGAATCCGTCGATCGACAACCTGGCGCAGTCGCTGACGCTCGGCGACACGACGGTCTTCGGCAACAACATGGTCAACGCGCTGCGGTTTGCGTTCAACCGCACCGCCGTCAACCGCGACAACGATCCCTACTTCGATCCCGCCGATCTCTGGGCATCAAGGCCTCCACCTACGTGCCGGGCTCGATGATCGTGGTCGTGACCGGCGGGTTCAGCGTCGCGGCGGCGACGGCGACCAGGGGGATCGCGGACAACAACTCGTTCCAGCTCAACGACGACCTGACGCTGGTGCGCGGCAACCACCAGATTGGGCTGGGCGGAAGCCTCGCCCACTTCAGGGTCTCGTTCAGGACATGGGCGCGCGGCGGCGGCCAGTGGAACTTCACCGGTCAGGCGTCGGGACTGGGACTGGCGGACATGCTGCTCGGGCCGCGTCGCCACGATCGATCAATCCGGCCTCTCCGGCGTGGATTACTACCAGTGGTACCAGGCGCTGTACGCCCAGGACACCTGGAGGGCGAGCAGCCGGGTGACGATCAACGCGGGCCTCCGGTGGGAGCCGTTCTTCAGCCAGAATCTCACCCGCGGCGCCAACACGATCTTCGACCGCGACCTGTTCAGGCAGAACGTCACCAGCCCGAGTTCCTCAATGCGCCGGCCGGGCTTCATTTACCCCGGCGACCCGGGCTTTCCCGCCCGGCACGTCGGGCTTGAACAAGAAATGGACGAACTTCTCGCCGCGCGCCGGCGTGGCGTGGGACGTGCGCGGTGACGGTCGCCTGGCGGTCCGATCGTCGTACGCGCTCATGTACGACTATCCGGGTGGCGAGTACTTCAACAACCTCGCCGCGGCGCCGCCGTACGGCAACCGCACGCTGATCAGCGACCCGGCCGGGCTGTTCGACGATCCGTATCGCGACGTCGGCGGCAATCCGCACCCGATCGAAGTCGGTCCCAATACGGTGTACCCGGCGGGCGGCACGTTCTCGTCGATGGATCCGGACATCAATGCGCCGCGCGTGCAGTCGTGGAACGTCAGCCTCGAACAGCAGATCGGCGCCAACTGGGGCGCATCGGTCAGCTATCTTGGCAGCTACTCGGATCGCCTGTGGGGGCTCGTCGCGCTCAATCCGGGCGTCTACCTGGGCCTCGGCCCCTGCACGATCCAGGGCGTGGCGTACCCCGTCTGCACGACCAACGCCAATCTGAACCAGCGGCGCGTCCTGTCGCTGTCGGGAGAAAACCCGGCATCGGCGCGCTTGATCAGCAATCTCGACAGCCATGCCGCCGTCGGGACGCAGGAATATCGCGGCCTGAAGCTGTCGATGCAGCGCCGCTCGGTCAGCGGCGTGAGCGTCAACGCGAACTACACGCTGTCGCGCTGCGTCGGCCTCGAGATGGTGCCGAACGCGCAGTTCGGGATCGGCTTCACCAACCCCGCCGACCCCGATTACGATCGCGGCTACTGCGAAGGGGACCGGACGCACCTGGCCAACGGCACGGTGGGGTATCTGACGCCGACGTCGACAACCGGTCGCTCGGCGCGCTTGCCTCCAACTGGCGGCTGTCGGGCATCGTCAACGTGCGCTCCGGCAGCCGGCTGTGGGTCATCAGCGGGCGCGACAACGCGTTCAACGGCCAGGCCAATCAGCGGCCCGACCAGGTCTCCGACGACGTCTACGGCGCCAAGACGCTGGAGAGCTACCTGAACCGAGCGGCCTTCGCGCAGCCGGCCAACGGCGAGTTCGGCACGCACGAGCGCAACAGCATCACCGGCCCGGGCTTCTGGAAGATCGACCTTGCGGTGTCGAGGCTCGTGCCGCTGGCGTCGACGCAGAACCTCGAGCTCCGCGTGGAGGTGTTCAATCTGCTCAACAACTTCAACTGGGGCAATCCCGAATGTGAACTTCAGCGCGGGCACGTTCGGCCGCATCACGACGCTGGCCGGCGATCCGCGTATCATCCAGTTCGGCGATCAAGTACGGTTTCTAGACATGACTACACTGAATAGATTCCTGCTCGCACTTGCCGTCGCGGCGATGTTCGCGCCGCCGCTCGCGGCCCATCACGGCCGCGGGCGGACGTTCGACATGAAGAACCGGGTCACGTTGAAGGGTGTCGTCTCGCAGGTGAAATGGCAGAACCCGCACGTGCTGATCTTCATCGACGTCAAGGATGACGACCGGCAAGGTGGTGACCTGGGGCTTTGAAAACAGCAATGTCCATACCCTCGCCACCCAGGGCTACAACCGGAACACGCTGAAAGCTCGGGCAGGAGGTGACGGTGATCGTCAATCCGGCAGCCAACGGCGAGCCGATTGGCATCATGGTGAAGGTGATTCTTGCCGACGGCAGGAAATCATGTCGCGCGAGCGCGGCAATCCGGTTGATTGAGGGTCCCGGTGCTGATACAAGTGCCATCGTTTCCATTCCGGCGCTGGCGGCGCTGATCGTCGCCGGTTCGCTGCCGGCATACGCCCAGGCCCAGTTCGATCCGCGCGACCTGTCCGGGATCTGGACGATCAGCGGACATCGCAGCATCAGCGCGAACGTGCCGCCGATGACGCCCGAGGGCGAGGCGCGGATGAATGCGAACAAACCCACGCGCGGACGGTTTCTCGGCGAGCCGCTGAACGGGGATCACCCGGGGTTTGTGCGGGCGGTGCCCATCCCGGCGCAGGGAAACGACCCGGCTCACAAGTGCAACCCGAACGGGTTTCCCCGGCTGCTGCTGGATCCCGAGCCGGTCGAGTTCATCCAAACCCAGGGGCGGCTGCTTCAGCTGTTTCAGTGGGAACGAACGCTCCGCGAGTTGTGGATGGACGGGCGTCCGGTCCCGGCGGGCGAGAACCTCGAGAACCTCGGACCGGCCTGGTACGGCCACACCGCCGGCGGGTGGGAGGGCAACACCCTGGTCATGAATACCGTCGGTCTCGACGACCGCGCCTGGATTGACATCTTCGGATTTCCGAAGAGCACCGAAGCGCGGATCGAAGAGCGCTACACCCGAACCGGCCCCGATACCATCGAACTGCGCATGACGATGTACGACGCCAAGTTCTATAAAGGGCCCTGGGTTTCCGACGTCAAGAAGTTCACGCGGGTCAAGCGCGAGGACACCACGTTCTTCGGATGGTACGGACTCTTCGCCGGCGTGACCGAAGGCATCTGCGCGCCGATGAACGAGGTGGACTCCTACAACACCCTGTTCCGCGATCCCGCCGGTAAAGGCACAGGAAAGTAGCGCCCGCCATCTATGGATTGATGATCGATGATTTGAGGATCGATCGATTCGTCGATCGATAGATTCAGTCGGCTGGCAGGCGCCGCGTCCAGTACTCCCACGCGGCGGGATCCGCGCTGCTGGTCGACGGCGGCGCTCCGTCCAGGTAGTTGACCTTGCCGCCCAGCGACAGCGCCATCTGCTGAATCAACGCATTCGCGCGCATGTCGAGCGCGCGGCTCACCAGTCCCGGAACTGACGCCTCGACGACGGCGATGCCGTGGCCGAACAAGAGCGACGCGCCGCTGTTCCCGAGCAACTTGGCCAGCGCCTGGCCGAGTTCGGGTGTGCTGATGCAGTGCCCGCAGCCAACCGGCGATGCATATCCTTCCGTGAAAGTGCGGATGTCGTAGAGCGGCAGGCCGGCGCCGATGAAGTTCACCGCGGAGAGCACCGGGCGGAACGGCACCGAGCTGAGGCCGAACGAGACGAGCTCCGGCGTGTGCGCGTGCAGGACGGCCATTACGTCCGGCCGCGCCTTGTAGATCTCGCCGTGGATGAAGACCTCCTGGAACTGCGATTTTGTCGTCGGCACGGCGGCCCGGCTGTCGAGATCGTTCTCGATCATGTCGGCCGCGGTGATGCTGCCGGGCGAACGGTCGGTCGAGATGAAATAGTGATTCGGGTTCATGCGGCTGCGCGCGCTGACGTGTCCGTACGCGCCGAGAATGCCGGCTTCGGGCGTCGACAGGATCCGGCTGGCGAGGACAATCTCCTCGATCAGCGCGCTGTCGCGATTGCCCGCCGGCTTCGGTGTGCCCCGCGCCGGCTGGCGGTTCTCCCGATCGAGTTCCGCGTTGGCCAGGTACTTCCAGTAGTTCCACGGCCGATCACCGGCGGTGGGATCGGCGTTCGTGTTCGCCCGGGCGCCCCGTCCCGCGGCCGGCGCCGCCGCGCCCGGCGGACGCGGCTTGAAATCGAGATAGGTAGTGGTTCCTCCGAGCGCCGCGGCCGTCAACTGGGTGCGCATGCTCTCGCGGAGGCCGTTCGCAGCGCCGACGACGCCGTTGATGGTTGCCGCGGTAATCACCGCGCCGCGGCCGCGCAGCAGGACGGCATTTCGGCGCCCGAGCGCCTGCGCCAGCGACGCGCCGAGCGCCGCCGTCGATACCACTCCGCCCTGCCCTCCCGTGAACGTCCGGACGTCGACGACTGCCGGTGCGTTCGCGGCGTGCACGGGCACGGAACTCACGCTGAACGCGACGAATTCGGGCGTCTCGGCGGTGACGATGGCCATGACGTCGGGCCGCGCCTTATAGATTTCGGCGTCAATGAAGCGCTCGGCGCGCAGGTCGGATTGGCTGCCCGAGACCGGCCGCCCGTCGAGATCGCTTTCGTAGACGTCGCCGGACGTCACCAGCGCCGCCGCCCGGTTCCGGGCGATGAAGAAACGGCTGGGGTTGCTGCGGCTGCGGTAGCTGACATGGCCCCGCGTCCCGAGGACGCCCACATCGTCGGACGCCAGGATGCGGTTGGCGAGAACGAGGTCGGCGATCGCCGCCTGATCGGGCGGCGTGGGAGACTGAGCGATGGCGATGGTCGCCAGCGCGACGAGCGTCGTTGTGGTGATCGTGAACATCCGTATCGGCATCGTCTACGTTCCAATCAACCACGACGTCACGACGGCCACGACATTCCGGGTCGTGTCGTCGTGTTCGTCGTGGTTCATTTCGTTGTCTTCGAACGCTTCGTAGCCTTCGTGCCCTTCGTGCCGTTACCAGTCCACCTGCATCCCGAGCCTGATGAAGCGCGCCATCATCACCTCGGTGGGCTGCCGGAACACGGCGAAGTTCGCGTTTTCGACGGTCACAACGCTGCTGTTCAGCGAGTTGAACAGATCAACGTTGAAACTGGTACGCGTCCCGCTGAATCGGAGCAACTTCGAAAACCGCAGGTCGAGCCGGGTCGAGCGGTCGCCGTACATCGTGCCGGGCTCGACCAGGTTGACGGTTACGTTCGCGGCACCGCCCGAAAGTGAACGGCCAAGCGACGGCTGTACCGCAGCGTTCGGGGCGTTGTAGTTGGCGATGACCTGCGGGCCCGGCAGGTTCTGGAACACCGCGCCCAGCAGCACGTCGATGCGCGGGATCGTGTACGACGCGAGCAGTTTCACGTCGGTCAAGAAGTTGTTATTGGAATGGCAATAGAGCGTGCTCGGGTTGTTCAGCTTGGTCACCAGATCGCAAGTGTCGGTGCTGAAGCGCCCGGTGCTCATGCCCCCGCGCAGCATCAGGCCCTGGAATGACCGCGCGTTGACCGACAAGTCGACGCCGTTCCAGTGCCGGATCTGCTTGCCGATGGAATCGGACTGCGTGAACAGAATGTCGGTCGGCAACCCGAACTTCGCGGGCTTGAGGTTGTACAGGTCTTCAATCACATAGCCGCCGCCCTCCGGGAGTCCCGGATCGAGCGGCGACGTGATCCTGAACCGGTCGTAGTCGGCCGGGGTCAGATTGCGGTCGTAGGTAATCGGCAGGTTTCCTTCGATGCGGCGGAAGTAGCCAACGTCCACCGCCACGCCGGGAAGCACCTCGTGCTGCACGCCGGCCGACAACTCCCAGTTGTACTTGCGGACGCCCCAGCCCCTGAGGACCGAGGGGTCGTAGGTCGTGCCGGGCTGCAACTTGCCGAAATTGGCGTTGGCCATCGCGCCGCACTCGCCGTTGGCCAGCGGGCTGAGCAGATCGCAATCGGGGACGAAATTCCGGTTGCCGTCAGCCCACGATCGCGTCGTCTGCGTGATGAGCGTGTTGGCGATCGCATTGCCGCTGTTCACGCCGAGGTCGCCGATGAACCCGCCGCCGCCGTTGACCAGTCCCTTGTTGGCGCTGACCTTGATCGCCGTCTTCCCGTCGCCGAAGAGGTCGTAGGACGCGGCCAGCCGAGGGGTGATGTCCTTCCACCGCAGGTTCTCCTGCCGCGGGAAGGTAAAGTCGCGCGCCGGCGCCAGGATGGCGGGCCCGATATGCGCCTCGGAGAAGCTGTTGGCAAAATAGTCGAACCGCATCCCGAGGAAGAGCGTCAGGCGGTCACGCGTCCACCGGTCCTGGGCGAAGATGCCGACATCGTGGTCGATGTTGCCTTCGAACTCCACCGGCAGTGCACGCTGGGTGATTTGATTGGGAATGCCGTTGTTGAACCGGTACGCCAGCGGCTGCACGTCGAACGACACGAACCCGGCGTGGCCGCTCCGGTGCGTGGTGCCGACCTTGATGGCATGCGCGCCGGTGATGTACGACGCGCTGAGCCGGAAGTTGGCGGTCGAGTGCGGCAGCAGCCGGAGCAGGAGCGGTCCGCGAAATCGCAAGCCGGTCGCCTGTTCGGTCACAGCGATCATCCGCGGGTCGTTCCCCTCGTCGGTCGCCCACTGGTTGGTGACCAGGTGGTTGCGCAGGAAACCCGCTTCCAGCAGCACGCGATTCGTGACCGGCGCCGTCCAGTCGACCTGGCCGATCCAGATCGGGAACTGCGGATTGTTGATGGCGGCTTCGGGCGTCACCAGCGGCGTGATGCCGCTCGGCAGGTAGTTGACCTCCTGCTGATTCCAGGTGATGCCGATCTTGTGCGTCGGCGCAGCCTGCCAGTTGAGGCGGACCTGCGCCTCCGGCGCCTCGGTATGCAGAAACGCCGGCCGGTTCAGGTCGGGATCATAGGTCCATGCGTTCGGGTTGCCGGCGTTCTTGTTGTAGTACATCTCGGCGACGTAACTCTCGTCCTCCATGTAGCGCGCCGAGAAGAAGAACCACAGCTTGTCCTGGATGATCGGACCGCCGAGTCCCGGGTTCACCTCCCAGGTCTTCTTGATCGAATTCGGTCGCCGCAGCCCCTTGGCGAGCAGTTCCTTCGTGAGGTTGTCGCTCTGCAGCCCGCTGTTGGTCATGCTGGTGTAGACGGTGCCGCCAAAGACGTTGCTGCCCTCGCGCGGGATCAGGTTCACACGCACGCCACCCGACGCCGATTCGGCCGACGCCGCTGACGTGTCGACCGTCATTTCCTGCAGGCCGACGGCGTTGTGCTCGGCGCCGAACCCCTTCGACTGGCGCGCGGACATCAGCTCGACGCCGTTCTGCATCAGCTTCTGGTCGTCAGTGGAGCTGCCGTGAATCGAAAGCGCGAGCGTCGCGGCGCCGCGGTTCGGATTCGATCCGCCGACATCCGGGTCGCTCGCCACGAGACCGGGGACCGTGTTCGCGGCAACGGTCATGACTTCGCGGCCCGCCGGCACGTTGCTCATCACCTCGCGGTCGACGACGCGCTGCTGGACTGTGTTCTGGACGTCCACCACCGGCGACGCCCCCGTCACCGTGATCGTCTCCTCCAGAGCGCCCACCGACATCTCGGCATTCACCGTCGCGGTGAACGAACCTGTGAGCTCAACACCGCCGCGGCGGATGGTCGAGAATCCCGGCAGCAGGAACGTGACCGTGTAGCTGCCCGGCCGCAGCGCCTCGATCCGGTACTGTCCGGTGGCATCGGTGACGACCGAGCGCTGTTTTTCGATCAGTGCCGGACTGGCGGCTTCCACCGTCACGCCCGGGAGCACGGCGCCGGACGCGTCGCGTACGACGCCGGCAATCGAGGCAAGGTTCTGCGCGTAAGCGGAAAGGGGCAGGATCAGGAAACCGACGACGACGAGGGTGCATCGAACGGGTCGATACATGGCGTCCACTCCTTGAAGGTCACGAGTGTCCCGGCGCCGAGCCTTTTGCCCGCAGAGCCTACACCTCTTTCAGGCCGGCGGCGCAAGATTTTGTGGACGCCGGAGGCGGGAAGGGGCCCATAGAGGGCCTCACACACGAAAGGACTGCCATGCATCGCGCCGCTGTCCGGGTCCTGGGTGCCGTAGCGTTAATTGCCGCTGGTCCGGCCAAGCTGGTCCGGCTAAAGCCGGACACTACGTACGAAGCTCTCGAGACCGTACGTAGTGTCCGCCTTCAGGCGGACTGACTGCCCTTCAGGCCGACTCACTGTTTCGTAATCTTGAAGTCGCCCTTCTGATTGCCCTGCATCCACGTGCCGACGATCGATCGGCTCAGCGACCCGAGATTCTCGATCTTCCCGTCGATCACATACTTGGTTGCACCGGCCTGCGCCTCGAGGTGCACCGACCAGTTGGTGTAGTTGACATCGGCTTTCGTGAAGGCGATCTTGTCGGCCTCGGGACTGATGCTGCCCGTGATCGCCTTGCCATCCCAGTTCATCTCGATCAGGACCGGCGTCCGCTTCGCCTTGTCGGGTCCCCAGTCGCCGATCCAGATCCCCTTGAGCGGATGTCCCTGGCCCTCGTTGAGCGCGGACTGCGCGACGGCGACGCCGGTCAGTCCGGCCACACAGACGAGCACGAGCAGTAACGTCTTCATCGCTGCCGCTCCTACTGCTTGAAGAACTGACCGTCGTCAGTCGGATAAAGAGTTGGATACTTGTTGTTCTCGACGCACATGCTCTCGTAGAGCTCCTGGCCGGGGCCCCAGTTCAGGTTCCACGCCACTTTCCACTCGCGCGTGTAGGCGCCGGGGTCGTCGATCGTGGCCTCGTAGCGCAGCGTGTTGTAGTCGGCCCGTGTGAAACGCTCGACCAGGTGCAGCTGACTGGTGCGCGGCAGGCCGTTCACCGACAGCCAGTGCCCCTCGTTAAAGCCGACGGTGTCGACGACGAGCGTGTCGCCTTCCCAGCGGCCGACGGAGTGTCCGAGCCATGTCGGCAGGTCGAACGCCTCCTTCGGATGCGCCCGGCCGTCCATGTAGATCACCTGCCACATGGTCGCCTGCTCGAAGATGCGGACGATCCGCTTCTGCTGCGGGATCTGGATGAACTCCCATGGCTGCGACATGCGGTTCGAGGTGGCAGAGATGCCGCCCGCCGGCAGACAGAAGCCTTCGGGGTCGTCCTTCTGCTCAGTCTTGATCCGGTAGTCGTAGAGCGCCTTCGACCACGGCTGGAAGGGAATCCCGGCTGCCTTGTCTACCAGGTCCGCGGCGAAGTCGCGATGCTGCCCCGTGCGCCAGACGCCCTTGTTGACTTCGTCCGCCCAACTGAGATTGGGTGTGCCATCGGGCATCCGCGGCACCGGGGGTGCCGGCTTCGCGGCCGCTCCGCCGCCGCGGCCGCCACCACCACCGCCCTGGGCGATGAGGGAGCTGCTCGCCGCGAGAAATAACGCGGCCGCCAATGACACGGCAGCCAGAGCTCTCCCGATTCGATGATGTCGCTTTGTCATGGCTCCTCCGCAGCGGCCGCTAATTGGCGTTCGGGTTCGAGGTGCCGGCCATGATCTCGCGGCCGTCGCCGAACTTGATGGTCCGGCCGTTGACCGTCCTCGACCCGTCCCGGGCGAGCCAACCCTCGACCATGATCTCGGTGCCGACCGCGAGCGTCTTCTTGTCGCCGCCGCGCCGGATCAACTGCATCGGCGTCCCGGTTTCGATCCGCCAGTTCTGCACCTTGCCGTCGCTGTCCTTGACGTTCAGGTACAGCCAGCCGTGGGGATTGGTGAACTCCACCTTCGTCAGCACGCCTCGAAGGGTGATGTTCTTGTTTTGATCGAACTCCGCGGTGAAAGAATGGTGCGCGCCGAGCGTCGCCGCGCTCAACACGACGGCCGCCACAGCGGCCAGACCGACCAATATCTTCCTCATCTGCGATGCCTCCGTAGGATGCTATCCGGTATAGGCCAATCAGTACCCGCGCTCCTGCGCGCGATTCACGGTAATGATGCCCGCGGGGACGATGCGGGCGTGCTCGAGCAGACTCGCAACGAGCTCCTTGTAGACGTCCTCGGCATTGCCGCCGGTCGACGAAGCGATGGCGCCCGCGTAATTCCTGGTGGACACGCCGCACACCGCGAACTGCACGCCGCGCGCCGCCAGGCCGGTCAGCGATCGCCCCTGCTGGCGATCGCCCGCAGTGCCGGCAAACAGGTTCACCTTCGGCGGCTGCTTGGTGGCGGGATCGTTGTATTCGGTTCGCTGGGTGATCGCCACGCCATGCTTTGCCCAGATGCCGTTGTTGTAAGCGAACGGCGTCGCCCGGTGCCGCAGAATCAGGACCACCGCGAGGTCCTTGTCCTTCAGGCCGTAGCCGGTGTCGTTCGCGTTCATGTAGTTGTTGATGAACGTCATCGCCAGGCTGATGCCGTCGGGCGAAATGGCGTCGAACACCAACCGGTGCTGTCCCGGCACCTGATCCAGCCAGTCGTCCGCGGCATGGCGGGCGGGCTGATACCGCCCGGGACCGGTCTGGGCTTGCACCGGCGACATGCCGGCGGCGCCGAGCGCGGCGCCTCCCGTCAAGCCGATACCCAGGCGTGAAAGGAACGAGCGGCGCGGCAGCGACGAGGAATGCAGGTAACGGAACATAGGCGGCATTATAGAGGTCTACTCGGCGCCCGCCACATTCAGCCTGATCTTGGCCAGCTTCGAGCTGGCCGCCATGTAAATCGCCTTCCGATCCGGGTCGCCAAACGCGAAGCCGGGCGCATTTTCGGGCGGCACGATCAGGCCAATGTGCTTCCCCTGGGGCGTGAAAATCCAGATGCCCCCCGGCCCCACCGAATAGAGGTTGCCGCGCTCATCGAATTTCATCCCGTCGGGGTTGCCGTTCCCCTTCCCCGTGCTCATATCGGCGAACAGCCGGCCGTTCGCCACGGTTCCGTCAGGCCGCACGTCGTACCGCATGATCACGCGCTTGTTCGAGTCGTTGACGTAGAGCGACTTCTCGTCGGGGGACAGGGCGATGCCGTTCGGCCGATCAAGGTCCTGGACGAGGAGCTGGAGCTTGCCGTCCTTCAACAGGAAGACGCCCTGATACGGAAGCTCCTTCTTGACGTCCCAGGTGCCGAACCGGCCGCCGCCGCTCGGGTCGGTGAAATAAAGCGATCCGTCCTTGCGATAGACCAGGTCGTTGGGGCTGTTGAGACGTTTGCCCTCGTAACGCTCGGCGATGATCGTCCTCTTGCCGTCAGCCTCGAGGCGCACGACCGCGCGGTCGGCCTCGGCGGCATAGACGATCCGTCCCTGAGGATCGCGCGCGATGCCATTGGCGCCAAACCTGACGCCGGCCGGGCGAGTCTCGGCGACCCGCGTCCAGTCGGGACGATCGAGGAACACGGTCATCGTGCCGGGAGGCGTCCAGGTGTGAATGACGTTGGCGGGAATGTCGCTGACGAGCAGATGGCCCGAGTTTCCGTTGCGAACCCACAGAATGCCGTTGATGAAGCCGAAGCCCTCTTTCAGCGTGTTGACGGTGGCACCGGCGGGCACGATCGCGTCAAAGGCAGGGTCGAGCCGGACGATCGAGCCCGGTGTCTGCGCCGTGGCCGCAATCCGCATCGCCAGGGCAAGGCATAGGACGGACAGTAATCGCATGGTCATTGGCAACCCTCGGCGGTGATTCTAGCTGGTTGAGGCAGGGAGGGGACAGGAGGAAACGGAGGACGAACGAAGCGCCGGTGATTGCCTCATTAGCGCGCGCGTGCAGTCGCCGTCCGTTCGTCCCCCGTTGCTCTGCGCCTCCTGTGAAATCCGTTGCCTCCGCAAATCTCCGAGCCCTCACCCGCGTTTTCGCAGATACGCCGCGACACCAATCGCCGCCCCTGGCAGAAGCAGCAGCGCGAACCACGAGACGAAGGTCTGCTGCCCCGGCGTCATCGTCAGCACGCGTTCGGCCGGAAGCCGTGCTGGTATCGACACACCGTTGTCCTGCGCCAGCCAGCGCACGACCGACAGGAACATGTCGGCGTTACCGGGAATGTTCGCCGAGTAGTTGGCCGCGAAGTCTGAATCGCCGACGACGACCAGCCGGGAATACCGCAGCGGCGCTTGGCCGCCCTGCGGCGGCGGTCCCGGCGCCTCGATCGCGACCCCGAGCGGGATCGGACCCGGCCGATCGCCTTCTTCCGGATCCATCGACAGCTGGCCCGCGCCCAGTTGCTGGATGTCGGTTTCCGACCAGGTACGATCGCTCGTCGCGATGAACGCTGATATCGTCTTGCCGGCTGGGCCGGTGCCGGGTGTCACCGACCGTGCCATCGGGTAGGCGCTGAGCGCCGAGAGGCCCTGCGTAATGGGATGCGCCGGATAGCTCGCCGCCACCGGAACGGAGGCGTCGGTGCCGATGAACTGTCCCATCTCGCTCTGATCAACGACGACGTCGTTCCCGAGCTCCGCGCCTTCGGCGCGGATGAAGTTCGCGAGGTTCCTGAGCTCGCCCGTGCCCGACACGCTCGACGGATCCATCATGAACAGCGCCAGGCCGCTCTCGGTGATGTAGCGCTTCAGATCTTCGAAGGGATCGACCAGGAAGAGCATCGCACCACCCTTGACGCGGTACCGCCGCAGCGCGTCGACTTCACCGCTGAAGAAATCCGCGCGCGGCCCCGCGACGATGGTCAGCGTCGCATCGGCAGGAATGTCGGGCACCTCGGTGAAGTTGACCGTCTCGACGACGAAATTGTTGCGCCGGAGCGCGGCAATGATCCCGCTGTAGCCGACGCGCTCGGTGCTGGTGATGTCGCGCTCGGCGTGCCCGGTCGTGAAATAGATCTTGCGGGTTCGCCCCTCGCGCAGCCGCGTGAGGGCGTTGGTGAAATCCTGCTCGCGGCCGCCGCGAAGCAACTCGAAACGGCCTTTGTATTCGACGACTGAGGTGCCGTACTCCTGGACGTCGTACTGACGGGCGAGCGCCGGCTGCCCTTCGACGTCCACTGCTTCCACCGACACGAGCCGCGAGGCCGCCGCGTATTCATCGAGCAGATCACGATAGGCCGGCAGGTCTTCGTTTGCGACAAACAGCAGAATGCGGACGGGCGCGTCGAGCCGGCGCAGCACGTCGCGCGTGCCGGGTGACAGCTGATGGACGCCGCTGGCGGTCACGTCCCAGCGCGGGCCGAAGCTTCCGGCGAGCATCGCGATCGCGGCGGCCATCGCCACGCCCGCGACCAGCGTCGCCGCCGGCAGGCGCGACTGATCCGCCGGCGCGGGCGCCCGCGTGGCATGGTCGCGCCACCACACGACCGCATAGACGCACACGCATACCATACCGGCTATGCCCGCCCCGACGAGATACGAATCCCACCGCGGGTCTGACGCGGCGAAGCGGCCGACGACCAGCGCCACGAGGACCGTGCCGAGCCAGCCGATGACGATCAGGAAATGATTGCCCACGTCAGCGGTTCCGCCGGCCTGGTTCGAGTGTGTGCGCGGTCAGGAACAGCGCCACCGCGACAATCGTGAGGCAAGTCACGACGTGGCCGCCATCGATCACGCCCCTGGCAAAGTCGTCGAGCGCGACGCCGATGGACAGCCTCTGAAATATCGGGCGCGCGCCCGGTGCCGCCGACAAGGCGAGCCATGACGAGGCCGCAAGAGCCAGCGCCAGGGCAAAGGTCGCCGCCGTCGCAGGCGCGGCGCTGGTCGCCAGGCTCGCGATGAACAGCGCCGCGGCGATGAAGGCAGCGCCGGTGAGCAACAGGCCGAGGTAACCGCTCGCAATCGGGCCCCACTCGGGCGCGCCGTAGAAGAACAGCCCGAGTACCAGGATGAGCGATGCCGCGAGCATCACGGCATACACCGTCATCACGCCGATGAACGGCGCCGCGACCCGGGACATCGTCGCCCCCGGCACCTGCGTGTCGGTGGCTCGCGCCGTGAAAGCACGCGCGGTGAGAAACGGCAGGACGAGCAGCGCCGCGATCCCGACCTGGACCAGGAACGGGCGAATCAGCAACTGGTTGACGTTGACAGGACGCGCCGGCGGAGCTGACAGCGCCTCGAGCGCGGCGTCCAGGAAGGCGTCCAGCGCGGCGACGAAGGCGGCTCCGGCGAGCAGCGCGAAGACGGCGATCAGCAGCCAAGACACTGGCGATCGGAGTTGGTGCCGTACTTCCTGCCCCGTCAGTCGTAGGCCGGGTTCCGCGAAACGGACCCGGCGATCAGGAAGCGTCCTCATGGCTCAGGCAGCATAGATGACAGGCACTCTTTTGGAAAGAATCCCTTGACCTTTCACCCGGCCGTCCCTATATATGGTCGCCTCTATGGCGTAAACCGCGCGTTCTCGGAGGTACCCATGCACGGACGAGTCACGCTGGCGTTGGCATTCATTGCTTCGCTTCTGATCTTCTCCTCGACGGCGTATGCGCAAGCGTCGATCACCGGCGTGGTTCGAGACACGTCGGGGGCAGTGCTGCCAGGGGTGACGGTCGAAGCGTCGAGCCCCGCGCTGATTGAGAAGGTCCGGTCTGTCGTGTCTGACGGCAGCGGTCAGTACCGGATCGAGAACCTCCGGCCCGGCGATTACGTCGTCACCTTCACGCTGCCGGGCTTCTCCACTGTCCGCCGCGAAGGCATCCAGCTCGCGGGTTCCTTCGTCGCCTCGGTCAACGCCGAGCTCGTCGTCGGCGCGCTCGAAGAGACGATCACGGTGACTGGAGAAACGCCGAGCGTGGACGTGCAGAGCACGCTGCGCCAGACCGTGTTCGACGAAGAACTGCTCGAGGCGCTGCCCTCCAGCCGGGCGCCGCAGCGCGTCGCCGCGCTGCTGCCTGGCGTCACGACGCAGCGGCAGGATGTCGGCGGCATCCAGGGCGACGGCACCGGCCGCGGGCTGGTCACCGTCCGCGGCGTCTCGGACGCGCGCATGAACATCAACGGCGTGTCGAACCAGGCCACCAGCCAGAGCGTCACCGCGGCCGACGGCGCCTACAACATGGCCGCCTACCAGGAAATGGCGGTCGACACGGCTGGATCAGGCGCCGAGTACAGCCAGGGCGGCGTCAGGATGAACATGATTCCGCGCGACGGCGGGAACGTCTTCCGCGGTTATTTCCTCGGCAGTTACGCGTCCGACTCGCTGCAGAACGACAACCTGACCGACGACCTGATCGCCCGGGGTCTGAGCGCACCCGACAAGATCAAGCGCCTGTGGGACTTCAATCCGGCCTTCGGCGGTCCGATCAAGCGCGACAAGGTCTGGTTTCATACGACGATGCGGCTCACCGGGGCGGCCACCTACGCGTCGCTCTTCTTCAACAAGAACGCCGGCAATCCGAACCTGTGGACCTACGAGCCCGACACCAGCCGCGATGCCGCCTTCAACGACCACTCGATTCGCAACGCGAACGTGCGCGTCACGTGGCAGGCGACGCAGAAACACAAGCTGGCGGTGAGCGTCGACCCGTCGCGGATCTGCGACTGCCCGCGCGGCCTGGTCGCGACCACCGCGCCGGAAGCGTTCATGATGAACTACGTGACCAACTACCCGAAGGTGTTCCTGTTCGGCGACTGGACGGCGCCGCTGACCAACCGGCTGCTGGTTGATTCGGCGTTCGTGCGGCACTGGAGCCTGACGAAGCGGCCGGAACAGAACCTTCTCCTTGGCGGCGCGCAGGACATGATCGCGGTGCTCGAGCAATCGAACAACCTGCTCTACCGCGGCTCGTTCATGGCGCATCGGACGCAGAACGACACCCTGTTCTGGCGCGGCTCGGTGTCGTACATCACCGGCGCCCACAGCCTGAAGATGGGCTTCAACTACGGCTGGGGGTTGCAGGATCGCACCGACTTCTCACCCGACGCCCCGATCCAGTACCGCTTCAACAACGGCATTCCGAACCAGCTGACGCTGCACGCGCGGCCGTTCCGGAACATCACGCACATCCGCGATCACGGCCTGTTCGTCCAGGATCGCTGGACCGTCAACCGCCTGACCGTCACCGGCGGCCTGCGCTACGACTACTTCCACGACTTCTTCCCGGAAACGCCGATCGGACCCTCGCCGTACGCGCCGAACCGGAACCTGGTGTTCCCGAAAACCGACGGCGTGCGGTGGCACGACCTGCAGCCGCGAGCCGGCTTCGCCTACGACCTCTTCGGTGATGGCAGGACGGCGATCAGGGCCAGCCTGAACAAGTACATGGCCGGTCAGGCGGCCATCGGCGTCTTCGCCTTCGACATGGCACCGTCGAACCGATTGGTGAATACGACCAACCGCTCGTGGGCCGACGCGAACCGCAACTTCGTTCCCGACTGCGATCTCGTCAACCCGGTGGCCAACGGCGAGTGCGGCGCGATGTCGAATCCCGATTTCGGCACCACGCGCCCCGGCGTCACCTACGATCCGGATACGCTCGCGGGGTGGGGCAAGCGCGATCACAACTGGCAGTTCACGACGTCGCTGCAGCGCGAAATCCTGCCGCGGACGTCGGTCGAGGTCAGTTACTTCCGTACCTGGTTCGGTAACTTCACCGTCCAAGACGACCGCGCGCTGAGCGCCGCCGACTTCAACACCTTCAGCATCACCGCGCCCTCCGATTCCCGGCTGCCGGATGGCGGGAACTACGTGATCTCGGGCCTCTATGACCGGACGGCGGCGGCGTTCGGACGCCGCGCCGATCTGTACCTGACGTTTGCCGACAACTTCGGCCATCAGAGCGACCGGTATGACGGCGTCGATCTGACCATTAACGCGCGACCGCGGCCCGGGCTGCTGCTCACTGGTGGCACCAACACCCAGCGGCGGTCCACCGACAAGTGCGACGTGGTGGCGCAGGTGCCGGAGGCGATCCTCAACGTCGCCGCGAACGCGCCGAGCATTCCGTACTGCAACACCCGGGGGAATTTCATCACCCAGCTGAAGATGACCGGGTCCTACACCATTCCACGCGTCGACGTGCAGTTCACGGCGGCGCTGCAGAGCCAGCCCGGCCCGGAGGTCCTCGCGAACTTCACGGCGACGAACGCCGCGGTCCAGCCGTCGCTCGGCCGGCCGCTGTCCGGGGGAACGGCCAACATCCTGGTCAACCTGGTCGAGCCCGGGACGATCTACGGCGATCGGATGAACCAGCTCGACCTCCGAATCGCCAAAATCGTCAACCTCGTCGGGGTGCGGTGGACTGCCAGCGTCGACCTCTACAACGCGCTGAACTCCAGCCCGGTGATTACGCAGAGTGACGCTTACGCGAGCTGGCAGCGGCCGCAGGCGATTCTGAATGCCCGCTTTGCCAAACTGGTCTTTCAGATGGATTTCTAAGCATTTTTCGCAGCACACGAAAAGCGAAACATCTGGCCGCCGCGGGCGGCCAGGTGTATAAAAGACAACGTTCCCTGGTGCTGACGAAGAGGAGTCACAGCATGGCCAACCGACAGCGTCTGACACGGTTTCTCGTCGCCCTCCTGGTCGTGGCAGCCGCGGCGGCGTTCTCCCTCACGACCGGAGCATCGGGCCCGGCGGGAGAAGCGCGCCTGGTGGCGTTCGAGGCGCTGCCCGAGGACCTCGGGAGAGACGTGCGAGTGGGAAGTCGCCATGCCCACCCCGCAGGCGATGTCCTACGCCCCGTCGGGCGTGGCCGGCGCGCAGCTTCCCGACGGGAACGCGCGCATGGCGGCGGCGGCGCGGCAGCCGCTGCGGTTCATCCAGGATCCGTATCCGGCATTCAGCTCCATCGCCGTCGACCCGGTGCGGAACGAGGTGGTCGTCACCGACGAGAACCGGTTCCGCATCATGGTGTATGACCGCACCGCGGCCACGCCGGCTTCCGCCGAGGCGAGCGCGCCGAAGCGCGTCATCAACGGGCTGAACACGCATACCCAGTATGCGAGCGACGTCTACATCGACCAGCCCACCGGCGAGATCTTCGTCATCAACAACGACACGGTGCACAACACCACGGTGTACGACCGCAACGCCAACGGCGACGCGGCGCCGCTGCGCGAGTTCATCGTCATGCAGGGCAACTTCGGCACCACGGTCGACGAATCGCGGCAGGAGATGTACATCACCGAGCAGCGCGAAAGCGCGATCACGGTGTGGAAGAAGTCGGCCAACGGCAAGGACACCGCGCTGCGGCTGATCCAGGGCGACCAGACCAGGCTCGCCGACCCGCACGGCATCGCCTTCGATCCGAAGAACCGGCTCCTGTTCGTCGCCAACTACGGCACTTCGCACGTCGTCCGCAAGAACCCGAACGTGCCGACCAGGATTCTCAACTGGCCGGGCGGGCCGGGCGGCAACGAGATCGTCCCCGGGTCCGGCAAGTTCGAGCCCCCGTCCATCACGGTCTACTCGGCGGACATCGTCGGCAACATGGGTCCGATCCGGATCATCACCGGCAAGAAGACGGGGCTCGACCGGCCGACCGGCGTCGCGTTCGACGCCGAACGGCAGGAACTGTACGTCGCGGATGAAACCGCGCACACTGTCTCCGTCTTCAGCGCGGGCGCCCAGGGCGACGTGGCGCCGATCCGCGTCCTCAAGGGTCCGAAGACGATGATGAAGATCCCGAGCGACGTGTTCCTGGATACCGTCAACAACGAGATGTGGGTCGCCAGCTTCGGCAACCACCTGGCGCTGGCCTACAAGCTCGGCGCGTCGGGCGACACGGCGCCGGTCCGGATCATCCGCGGCTCACCGCTCAACACCCCGGGCGCCATGATCAGCAACCCGTTCGCGGTCGCCTACGACACCAAGCGCGAGGAGATCCTCGTCACCAGTTGCGTCGCCAACCCGCGCATCGGCGCGTTCCCGCGCACCGCCGACAAGAATGCGCTGCCGGTGCGGACCATCCAGGGGGCGAACTCCAAGACCAACCGCACCATGCACGCCATTCACTACGACGAGGTGAACGACGAAATCGTGGTGCCGTCGCGCGCCGGCCAGGCGATCATGACGTTCCGCGGCGCCGCCAACGGCGACGAAGCGCCGATCCGCATCATCCAGGGGCCAAAGACCGGCCTGCGTCAGTTCGACAAGCTGTCGGTGGATGCGGTGAACGACGAGGTCTTCGCCTTCTTCGGCAACTCGGTGGTGTTCTTCGACCGCAAGGCGAACGGCGACGTCGCGCCGAAGCGGATCCTGAACCCGCCGTACCTGCGGGCCCAGCAGGCGCGGGTCGATCCGATCCGTAACCTTCTGATCGTCGCCGGCGGCGACAAGATCTGGATCTTCGACCGGACCGCGGCGGGACGCGACGTGCAGCCCAAGGCCGTCATCGGCGGACCGGCGAGCGGGATGCGCGTCGGCAACGGCATGTCCTACTATCCGCCGACCGGGATGATCCTCATCAACGTGCCCGGCGCGCAGGACGAAGGGCGCGACGAAACCGAGCCGTTCTCGCCCGAGGCGCTGGCGTCGGACAAGTCGTTCATCGGCGTCTGGAGCGTCGACGACCGCGGTGACGTGCCCCCGCGCTGGACCATCGCCGGCCCGACGAACATGCTGCGCCAGCCCCGCGGCGTCACCCTCGACCCGAAGAACAAGACCGTCATCGTCAGCGACAAGTACCTGAACGGCGTGCTGACGTACTCCTTCCCGGAAATATTCGACGCGCCGCGGGTGCAGACCGCCCGCGCGGCCCTGCAGTAACCGGCTGTGACCTGCTGCCGTTCGCGCCGCGAGTTCCTGACGGGACTCGCGGTGCTTGGCTTAGGTGCAGCCGCTTGCTCGACGAACCAGCCGGCACCCCCCGCAGCCGCGAGCAACCCCGGCGATCAGATCCCTGACAGCGGTCCGAACCTCGGACGCATCAACGTGCATCACCACTATGGGCCGCCCATGTGGTTGCAGGTGCTGGCCGAGGCCGACGCACTCAACGTCGAGCCGTGGAAGGACTGGAGCCCCGCCCGATCGATCGAAGCGATGGATGCAGCCGGCGTCCGCACCGCCATCTCCTCGATTACCGTGCCCGGCATCTATTTCTGGGAAGGTTTCGGCAATCAGCAGGCGCCTCCCGGGGCCAAGCTGAAGAACGACGTCGCCGCGATGGCGCGCGACGCCAACGAATACGGCGCGAAGATGAAGACCGACCATCCCGGCCGCTTCGGGATCTGGGCATCGCTGCCGCTGCCGCTGGTGGACGAGAGCCTCAAGGAAATCGAGTACGCGCTCGACACGCTGAAACTCGACGGCATCGGCCTCAACACCAGCATCGGCGCCAAATACCTCGGCGACGAGTCGTTCACGCCGGTGTTCGCCGAACTGAACCGCCGCAAGGCGGTGGTCTACACCCACCCAGGGGCGGCGCCCTGCTGTCTCTACCTGATTCCAAAGGTGGGCCCGACGACGCTGGAGTACAGCCAGGACACGGCGCGGACGATCGTCAGCTGGATTGAGAGCGGATCGGCGGCGAAGTTTCCGGACGTCGGCTGGATCTTCTCGCACGGTGGCGGCGCCCTCTGGTCGCAGCGCTACATCGGCGGCGAGATCGGCACGAGCCGCGAGCGCTTCGCCTCACCCGAGAAGCCGCCCTCGAGGCTGTCATTCCTGCGCAAGTACTATTACGACACCGCCGCCTCGGCGAACTTCTTCCAGATGCAGGCGCTCAAGACGCTGATTGGCACGTCGCAAGTCGTCCTTGGCGACGACCATCCCTACGGCGAGCCGATCACTTACGTAAAAGCGCTGAAGGAGCTGGCGACCGACGGGACGCTCACGGTCCAGGAAGTGGATGCGATCCTGCGCGACAACATGCTGCGCTTCATGCCGC
Organism: uncultured Acidobacteriota bacterium; assembly: GCA_963750995.1. GTDB lineage: Bacteria > Acidobacteriota > Vicinamibacteria > Vicinamibacterales > UBA2999 > CAVVST01. The sequence continues at coordinate 309,687 of CAVVST010000005.1, forward strand.
AGCTCAAGCAGTACCAGTCAGCTACGACATAAACCACGAAGACACGAAGGCATCGAAGTGCACGAGCATCCTATTGGGCATTCGTGATCTTCGACCGCTTCATGCTTTCGTGTTAAGTGTCAGCGGGCGTTGAGCCGCTGCCGCAAGTCGCGCTCTTTCGGCACGCCAACGAATTCCACTTTCCCGTCAATGACAATGAAGGGTGTGCTGAATACCCCGTACTCAACGACACGGTCGGGCGCATCGAGGATGTGGACTTGCCGCACTTCGACGCCCGGGTAGTCGCGCGCGATCTCGCCGACGAGGCGCTGCGCTTTCCCGCAGCTCGGGCATCCCTCGGGCGCGATGAAGATTTCGATCAGCATCTCTGATGGCTCCGGGCCGGAGACCTAAAGGTCTCCGGCTACCGTGCATGGTAGCCGGAAGCCTCCAGGCTTCCGGTCCGCCTTCAGGCGGACTCTCACGGCAGATTCACCAGCATCCAGTACATCGCGCGGACGCCGAGCAACGTACTGACGGCGGTGACGGCCACCCATGCGGCGGTGCGCGGCAGCGCCGTCCCCAGCTTGAGGTGATACGTGAGCACCGGCGCGGTCATCATCGTCGTCGCCAGCAGGCGATCGTGCGAGACGCCGCTGTAGCCGTAGACGGCGAAGGTCCCGATCGCCAGCAGTCCCCAGCCCAGGGCGTTGTTGAAGCGCTGCTTGTGGCGCACCGCCAGCTGCAGCGCATCGACGCCGCCGCGCGCCAGCATCACGATCGCGACCAGCGGCGTCGCGCGGCCGAGGCCATACGCGCAGGCCAGCGCCGCGCCCTGTCCCAGGCTGCCTTTCGCCGCGATGAACGGCGTCATCGTCAGGAATACCGGATCGGGGCAGCACATCCCGGCGTTACCGAGCAGCAGCCCCATCACGAACGCGCCGAGGAATTCGGAGCGCGTCCGCACGCCTGACGGCATCCAGCTGGCGCCCGAGGGCAGCGGCAGGCTGATCAGCCCGATCACCGAGAGGCCGAAGAGGTAGGCGACGACACCGCCGGCCAGCGACAGGTACCTGGCCACTTCGCGGAGGCCGAACAGCTGGCCGACCACCGCGATGGCCACGCCCCACAGGGTTTGCGTGATTGTCAGCCCGGCGGCGAACACCAGCGCAAGCGCGACGCCGCGCGCCGCAGATCCGCGGCGGCACAACGGCACGATCGCCAGCACGACCGGAAAACGGCACGGGGTCAGCAGCATGGCCATCCCGCCCGCATACGCAAAGAGCAGGGTCGCGCTCTCGTACTGCTGCACCGAGAACGTCAGGATGGCGAAGAGGGACACCGCGAGAAGCAGTAGCCCCGTGGCGACAGTAACCGGGGCGTAGTCGGAGTGTCCTCTTAAAATGACTCCCGACCCCATTACGTTATTCGATGGCGATGAGGTCGAGTTGGAGGGGGGAGCGCATGGGCGACGCGACGCGCGCGCGGAGGCGCACGGTCCTGCCCGCGAACGCCTGCAGCCTGGCGGCCGAATTGCCGTCGAATGCCAGCAGCATCCCGGGACTGGCTTCCACGCTGTAGGCGCCGTCATGCTCGCGGACGGCGCCGCGGACGCGGAGCTCGACCCGCCGGGTTTCCTGGCCCGCATCCGTAACCGCGGCCCGGATGCGATCGGCGTCGAAGCGCGCGCCCTTCCTGACGGTGACCACCGCCGTCTCGTCTTCGAGCGTCACGCGCACGCTCGAGACGACGTCAAGCTTCCTGAGCGACCGCTCGAGTCCCGCTGCGCACAGGTTGCACGTCAGCCCGTTCACGACGATCCGGACCTCGTCGATCTGCGCGGACGCGACGGCCGGGAGCGCAAGGACCCCGACCGCCATCACCACGAGCGCGCGAAACAGCCGCCCCATACTTCCCACTTACTTCCTACTTCCCACTTCTCACTTCGCGAGCTTCAGCCCCTCGGTGCAGGTGTTCTCGTGCAGCTCGTCGTTGCCGGACATGGCGCGGCGGTACCGGCGCGTCTGGGTCCACGGCTTGGTGAACGCGACCGGATCGGTGATGGTGAGCACGTCCTCGAGGATGTTCGGCTCGACCAGCCGAATGCGTTCCACTATCCGCATCTGATCGCTATGCGGCGAGCCGTAGCGGTCCAGTTCCGTTTCTTCCCGAAGGTTGACAGTTTCGACGACCAGCGTGTCGCCCTCCCACCGGCCGGTCGAGTAGCCGTTGTACGCCGGGTCGAAATCAGCGGGCATCTTGCGGCCGTCGAGATAGATCCGCCGATAGGCGTCCATCCACTCGCTGAACATCCCGATCTTGTCCTTCGTCTGCAGGATCTCGAGGCCGTACTGCGCACCCATGAACCAGGGCATGCCCGGCGGGATGCAGCGCGCGACGCTTTCGGTTTCCTCGGAGCCGGTTTCGCGCGACGCCTGGATCTTGTCGTAGCGCTGCTTGTATGCCGGCGTGAACTCGGGCAGCTCGCCGGGGCCGGGCAGCCACCGCAGGGTGGTGTTGACCCTGGGCGCCGCGGGCGGGTTGATGGTGCGCCACACGCCACTGAAGTCAGGACGGGCGGCACTCCCCTCGCCCGCCTGCCGGGCGTCGGCCGGGAGGGCGGCGATCACGAGACCGAGCAGCGCGGCCAGCGATGCAAGCTGCAAGCGTGACGTTGTGCGTGTTGTCATGGTTATTCGCCTCCGCCGCCCTGGCCGCCGATCGTGGTGCCGTCGCCCTTCTTGGCGCTAATCAGCTGGCCGCCGTTGTCCCCGTTCTTCAACGGACGGATCACGACCGAGATCTTGTCTCCCGGCTTGACCACGTCGCGAGACCATCCCTGGCGCCGGAGGTTGCCCGGCGTGCCGCCCTCGATGTCGAACTCCGCCATCACACCCTTGGGGTCAGGGGCATTCACCAGGAGGTGGATATGGGGATTGGTCCACTGCAGTTCCTTGACGGAGCCGGTAATGGTGATTTCCTTGTTGTAATCGAACATCGCAAAGCTGTGGTGGGCGAACGCCGGCACGGCGAGCGTGAGCGCCGCAGCCGCCACCCACAGGAATTTCATCCTCATGAAAATACCCTCTCGAGACAGGAATACCGATGAGCAGGCGGCGATGATGGTACACCGCTTTCCAGACCTGGGACAAGCGAGGGAAACGAAACCACGACGAGCACGACGGCACGAAATCAGGTAATTTGTCGTGGCCGTCGTGGTTGATTCACGGCTTTCGTTCGTCCACTTCGTCCCCTTCGTCCCTTCGTGTTTCAGAAATCAAACTGCACGCCCACTTTGAAGAGACGGCCGGCCAGGATCACGGTCGGCCGCTGCCACGCGCCGAAGTTGTTGTTCTGCGCGAGGACAGGGCTCGCGTTGAAGGCGTTGAACATGTCGAAGTTCAGCGTTGCCCGCGCGCGGTCGATCCGGAGCGTCTTGCCGAACCGCAGGTCAACCTGGTTGCTCCGCTCGCCGTACATCGAGAACGGCGACACGAGCCCGACCGTGACGTTCGCCGCATTGCCCGAGAGGCTGCGCCCGAGCGACGGCGCGACCAGGGCATTGGCGGCGGTGTACTGCGCCGTAATCTCCGGCCCCGGAATGTTCTGGAGCGTGGCGCTCACGATCACGTCGACCTTCGGGATCGTGTACGACCCGAGGGCTTTGAGCATCGTCTGCAGCGGCTGGCCCTGGTGGCAGTACTGGCCCGACGCGCCGGCGGCGTAGCCGAGCGTCGGCAGCGCGCCGACCCTGGGACCGATCTGGCGGCCCGGGAACAGGACTTCGGGAAGCTGCGCGATCACGTCGCAGTAGTCGCGCAGTTCACGGCCGGTGCTGATCCCGCCCTGAACCATCAGTCCGCTGCGGGGCCGCATGGCGAGGCTGACATCAACCCCGTCCCAGTGGCGCAGCATCTTGCCGTAGTTGTCGCCAAAGGTAATGAGATCGCTGACCTGTCCGACCTTGTTCGGATTCAGGTCGAACAGGCCCGAGATGGTGTTCCCGCCGCCGCCAGGCAGACGCGGATCGAGCGGCGCCGAAATCGTGAACGGCGTGTAATCGGACGGCGCGACCAGGGTGTTGTCGGTCACCGTGAAATTGCCGAACCAGCGGCGGTAGTAGCTCACGTCGAGCGACACGCCGGCGAGAAGCTGGTGCTGGATACCGCTCGAGAATTCCCAGTTGTAAAAACGCTTGCCCCAGCCGGCGATGATCTCGGGGTCGAATGACGCCCCGGGATTGATTGTCCCGAAATTCGAATTGGCCAGCGCACCGCACTCGCCGTTGGCACCGGCCAGCGACAGGTCGCAGTCGGGCACGAAGTTGCGGTTCGCGTCGCCCCACGACCGGGTGGTGGTGGTGACGATGCGGTTCACCGGGTTGAGCACGGCGGCGATCCCGGTGGCCGAGAGGCCCTGCAGGTACTTGTTCAGCGTGACCTTGACCGCCGTCCGGCCGTTGCCGAACAGGTCGTAGGCAGCGCCCATGCGCGGCGTGATGTCTTTGAGCGACGCACCGTCCTGCGCCGGGAACGTGATGTCACGGCCCGGCGTGAACACCGTCGGTCCGAGGTGCTGTTCGGGCGAGCTGCTCTTGAACCAGTCGAAGCGCAGGCCAAGGGTCCCCGTCAGCCGCCGCACCGTCCATTTGTCCTGGACGAAGACGCCCATGTCGTGATCGACGTTCGTGGTCCAGTCGTACGGATAGGCCGCCTGCGTAATCTGATTGGGAGCGCCGTTGTTGAAGCGGTACTGCACAGGAATCGTCCCGACGTACGAGGTGTCGGTGGCCCAACCGCTCTTGTGGTCGAACCCGACCTTGAAGGCATGGGCGCCAGGGATATAGGAAAGCGCGCCGCGCATATGGAGCGCGCGGTTCGGACTGTTCCGGTACCGAGAACCCGGCGCGGTACAACAGCCCGGACGACTGTTCCGAAACCGAGATCATCGCCGGATCGAGGTCCGGCAGCGGCCCGTTGTCGCTCGTGCCTGAGAAGACCAGCGCCCCTGCCTCCCACAGCACCCGGTTGGTCAGCGGCGCCGTCCAGTCGGCCTGCGCCTGCCGCAGGTTCGGATACCGGGCGTAGAGACTCGTCTCGGGTGCGGCGGTCGCGGAGGTGCCCTGGGGACACTCGCAGTTCACCTGCTCCGCCCAGGTCAGCCCGACCTTGTTCTTCGGCGTCGCCTGCCACGTCAGGCGTGCCTGTCCGCCGCGCCATATCGAATCGCTGAACGCCGGACGGCTGGTATCGGCAACGTAGGTCCAGGCGTTGGGATTGTTGTAGTTCGCGTTGTCGAACATCCCGGGCGTGTATTTCGAATTGGAGCTGTAGAGTCCGGCCACGAAGTACCACAGCCGGTTCGCCCGCAGCGGACCGCCGAACCCCGGGTTGAAGTCGGTGGTCTTCCGCACCTCGCCCTGCGTCGGCAGTCCCCTGTCGATCAACTCCTGTGTGATGTTGCTCGACTGCATGCTGCTGTTGGCGAAGGTATAGAAGAGGGTGCCCTCCGGCCTGTTGCCGCCGTCCTTCGGGATGATGTTGACGTGGACGCCGCCGCGGGAGAACTCGGCGCTGATGCCGGCGGTGTCAATTGCCGATTCACGCGTGGCGGCAACGTTCACGACGACGCGGTTGAACCACCCCTGGTCGTTGAGCGAACCGACGCCGACGCCGTTCTGCGTGATCAGCTGATCCCCGCCGTCGCCGCCGTGCGCGCTCAGGCGAACCATGTATGTGCCGGAGGATCCGCCGACGTCCTGCAGCGCGGTGTTGCCGGGGACGACACCGGGCAGCAGCAGTCCGTACGAATAGAAGCCGGTCGGACCGCGGCCGGCCGGGATGACGTCCACGATTTCGTGCTCGAGAACGCTTTGCCGTGTGGTGCCCTGGACGTCGATGATTGGCGCCTCGCCCGACACGGTCACCGTCTGCTCGAGGACGCCGACCGCCATCTCTGCGTTGATGGTGGCGATGAAGGTGCCGTTCAGCTCGATGCCTTCGCGCCGGAGGGAGGAAAAGCCGGGAAGCGAAAAGGTAACCGTGTATGCGCCGGGACTGAGCGCCTCGATCCGGAACTGGCCGGTGCCGTCCGTAACCGCGGTGCGCACCCGCTCGAGCAGCGCCGGACTCTCGGCCTCGACGGAGACGCCTGGAAGCACGGCGCCGGACTCATCCCTGACGACGCCGGTGATGGACGCCTGCGCCGACGCGAGAGACGGCAGGCAGAGGAACAGGAGCAGGACCACGACGCCCGGTACCACGCTTCGCATATGACCTCGTTGTGACTTGAGCCTTGTGACTTGTGCGGGAGACTCTAGCCCCCGCATACAAGAACTGTCAAAAAGGGCCCTGCACGGCTTGATCTGCGGAGACGCCCGGCGCAGAATGTCCCCCACTGAAAGGACGCTGCTCATGAGCATACGCACAGGCCGGTTCGCGCTGGTCGCCGTCGTGGCGATCTCGTTCTTCGTTTCAGGGATGCTGGTCCAGGGTCAGGAAGGCCGCGGCCGTCAGGGCGGCCAGGCGCAGGCGCCAGGCCCCGAAGCGCCCGCGATCGGCTTCTTCGGCAGCTACCGCGTCGCCGCCGAGAAGGTGGATCCCTCCAAGCTGCCGATCATCGGCGCCTGGCGGCTCAACTTCGACAAGTCGGACCCCAGCATGCGGGCACAGGGCCGCTTCAAGGACACCGGGACGACTATCTATACGGCCGTCGATGGCGGCATCAAGACCGAGACATTTCTCTTCTACCCGCCGACGCGAAACGATTACAAGACGAAGTTCGGTGACGACGCCCGCGAATACTGGTTCAAGCTCGACGGCAAGAACATCTACAAGGATCCGCAGGGGCCGAACGGCCTTGGCCAGACGGTTGGCATGTGGCTGGTCGATCGCAACACGCTCTACCGCGAGCGTATGACCAAGGGCGTGATCGACGAGCGCGTGATGTACCGAGTCTCGCCCGACAGCCGGACGCTTGTCTGGACCAATTTCAACGCTGACGGCAACAGCGGCCACACGGTGTGGGATCGAATCAACCTGACTCCCACGCACGGGCCCGCGCACTGAGGAAAATCCGAGGGGCGGCACAGATGAATCCAAAGATTCTTGCGCTCGCCGCTGTCCTTTGCCTGGCGGCGGCGTCGGTGCAGGCCCATCACGGCTTTTCGTCGGAATACGACGAAAAGAAACCGGTGACCCTGACCGGCGTGGTGTCGAAAATCGAGTGGATGAACCCGCACGCGCGCTTCTATATCGACGTGAAGGATGCGAGCGGCAAAGTCACGAACTGGAACTTCGAGCTGGCCAGCGTGAATTCCCTGCGCCGCAACGGGTGGACGCAGTTCACGCTCAAGGTGGGTGACGTGGTGACGGCGTCAGGTTACGCGGCGCTCTCCGGCGTGCCGATGGCCAACGCCAGCGCCGTGCGGCTGTCGGACGGCACGCGCCTGTTTGCGGAAACCAGCGCGCCGTCGGTCCAGCAGACCCCGCAGCCATGACGTCGATCAAGGCACAAGGCACAACGGTTGTTGTGACGGTTGTGATGGCGGTGGGCCTCGTCGCTGCCCAGCAAGGACAGACATCGGGCGGCGGGTCGGAGCTATCTACCAACGTCAATCTCGGCGGCGGCTCCGGCTGGCGTGGCACGGTGCCCACGGGTCCGGTGCCGCGTCTGCCCGACGGCACCGTTGATCTGGCGGGGGTCTGGCAGGGCGGCGGCCCGGGCGGATCAAACGGCGGCCTCGAGCGCGGCTTGGCACGCGGCGAGACAATCCCGATCCTGCCGGCCGCGAAAGCGAAGATGGCGGCCCGCGGCCCGCTCGACAACACCGAGGCCCTCTGCCTGCCCGCCGGCGTTCCCCGCGTGCCCAGCGCGTATCCGTGGCGGATGGTGCAGACGCCGAGCCACAAGGCCGCGACGCACATCTTCATGTTGTTCGAAGCCAACATCCACAGCTTCCGGCAGATCTTCATGGACGGCCGCAAGCACCCGGCCGACCTCGATCCCACCTGGTACGGCCATTCGATCGGCCGGTGGGAGGGCGACACCCTCGTCGTCGACACGGTCGGCTTCAACGACCGCCACACGCTCGACGGCAACTACCCGGGCACGACGCAGAAGCACATCATCGAGCGCTGGACGCGGAGGGATCTCGGCCACATGGTGAACGAGATCACGATCGACGATCCCGGCGCCTACGCCCGGCCGTTCAAGGTCACGTTTCCCGCGACGCTGCGGGCGGGCGACGAGCTGATGGAATACATCTGCAACGAGAACAACCAGATTGGAATTGCTGGGGGTTACATAAAGCCCCAATGACGATAAAACCACGACGACACGACGGCCACGACGTTGATCGTCCAACCTTCATGTTTTTTCCGTCGTGCTCGTCGTGCCGTCGTGGTTTGGCTTTGTAAGCGAACGATGCTAAGGAGACACAAATGACAGCACGTGGACGAATTCTGATGGTCGTCGCAGCGGCGCTGCTGGCCGGCGGCGTAGTCATGGCCCAGCATGGCGTCCACCTCGGTGGGGGCGCGGCGCCGTCATACGGCGCGGCGGGGTCGGCGGTCCTGACGCGCGCAGGACTGCCCTCTGAAGAGATGGCGCGCCAGGTTCTGAGCGACGCGCTGGCATACCGGCATCCGCAGTACCTGGACATGCGCGCCGGCGACGCCCGTGTCCGCTCATTCGTCGTCTTTCCGGAACGCGCTGACAACTCACCCGTGCTCGTCATCACGGCGGACAACCAGGGGATGAGCGACTGGCTGCGCGCCGTGGGCGACTCGGCAGCCGCCGAAGGATTCATCGCCGTCGTGCCGGACGCGCCGGTCGGCGACCTGCGGATGGCCGACGCGGTCACTCGCGAGGCGATCGCGATGCCGGCCTCGAACGGCAAGGGCGCGGCGGTCCGCTTCAACTTCGCGAACGGCGCCGGCCGCATCGACGTCACGATCAAGTCGCCAGCGCAAGAGACCCGATCGTTCGAGCTGAGCGATCACGCGTGGCACAACGCGCTGGCCTATCTCGGTCAACTCGACAGACCCGTGGCCCAGCAGGCGGGTCGGCAGGCCGGCGCCGGCCAGGCGGGTCGCGTGGAGCCCCCGCCGGCCACCGGCGGTATGCGCGGCAAGCGCGCGGATCTTCCGGCCAACTTCCTCGTCGCCGCGCGCACCGTGGCGAGCTCACCGCGCAAGGGCGAATGGGTCGACATCCCGATGGCGAGCGGCACGAAGCTCCATACGTGGATCTCGTATCCGCAGACCACCGGCCGTGCGCCGGTCGTGCTCGTGTTCCAGCCGGGCCCCGGCATGGACATGGGCGAGCCGATCACCCGCGGCGGCGGCGCCAACTGGCTGCGCGCGATCGCCGATCAACTCGCGTCGGAAGGGTTCATCGCCGTGCTGCCGGATCTGACGTCGGGCCTCGGCCCGAACGGCGGCAACTACGATTCGTTCGCGCTGCCGGATGAATCAGGCGCGGCCATCAACCGGATTCCGCACACCGAAGTGCTGAACCGCATCCGCGTGGCCAAGGACTACGCGCTCAAGCTGCCGATGTCGAACGGACGCGTTGGCGCGACCGGCTTCTGCATGGGCGGCGGGCTGGCGTGGGAAGTGGCGGCGGAAGTCGAAGGCGTGAACGCGTCGGTCGTGTTCTACGGCGGGCCGCCCGAGGAGCCGGTCATGGCGCGCATCAAGGCGCCGGTGATCGCGTTCTTCGGCAGGAACGATCTCGGACTCGCGCCGCGGATCGCGCCCGCCACTGCGGACATGAAGCGTCTCGGCAAGGATTTCGAGGTCCACGTCTACGAAGAGGCGACGCACGTATTCCTGTATCGCCAGGATCTTGGCAAGAACCAGGCGGCGACCGAGGACGCCTGGCCGAAAGCCATGGCCTTCTTCAAACGCCATCTCATGACAGCGGGCGCGACGGCGTCGCGCTGATCATGAAGTCCGGCTGAAGCCGGACACTACGAACCGAATCACGTAGTGTCCGGCTTTAGCCGGACCTTGAAGTGTCCGGCTTCAGCCGGACGTGGGAGATCACTCATGCACATGCATCGACGCACGATCGCAATCGTCCTGGCTGTTCTCGGCACCGCACTGATTCCGGCCACGTCCGTGGCGCAGCGCAACGCGAACACGAAAGGCGTGATGCCCACTTACGACGATCCCGCCACCGTGGCGTCCCTGCCGATGCTCGGCCGGTGGCGCATCAACCTCGACAAATCGACGAACAACGGCAGCCGCGCCGGCTCCGACACCTTCACCTGGATCTTCAGGGCCGAAGGCGACAAGGTCCGGCACGACATCTACGACGTCTACCCCGCCGACAAGCCAAGCCGCTCCTACGCGGTGAAGCTGAACGGATCAGAGGCCGCCGACCCGCACGAAGTCGGCATCGGCGAAACCATCTCCTGGTGGCCGATCAACAAGTCGATGTTTTTCCGGGAAGTGAAGCTGAAGGGACAGGTCTCGCAGCGCACGATGTATTCGGTGTCGGCCGACGGGAAGGTGTTCACCTCGCAGTCATGGTCGCCGACCAAGCCGAACGAGCGCGGGATGAGTAACCTGATGTACTTCGACCGCCAGGAGTAAGTAAGAGCGAATCAACCACGACGACACGACGAACACGACATTTACGTGAGGCCCCGTCCTGACCGGGGCGTGACCGTCGTGCCGTCGTGCCGTCGTGGTTAGCTTCTTACTTCGCCCCGACCTGCGGCCGCAGCTTGTCGTTGTTGTAGGCCTCGGATTCGGTCACCACGCACATGTATTCCCAGATCTCGGTGCCCGGGCTGAGCTGAATGGTGCCGCTCGTGGTCCATGGCTTCTTGAAGATCTCCGGATCGGTGATCGTCAGCGACGCGTCGAGCGTGCCGTAGCTCGTACGGCGGTAGCGCTCGGTGATCCGCATCTGGTCGCTGTGCGGGAAGCCCCAGCGCCGATCGCGCCGATCCTCCTGGATCCACGAGCGGTCGTCATACCCGTTCGACTCGACCACAAACGTGTCGCCTTCCCACCGGCCGACGGCGTAGCCCATCCAGCGCGGCTGCGGCGGATCGACCGGCAGCTTCCGCCCGTCGGTCCAGATGTCGCGCCAGGTGTGGCCGAACTCGAAAAACTGCACCACCCGGTTCGGCAGGACGACGAACTCGAAGCCGTAGTTGTACGCGAAGAGCCGGGGATATCCCAGCGGGTCGCAGATCAGCATGCCGTCCTTGGAGTTCGAGATCGCCAGGCCTTCGGGGGTTTCGTCCGCGCGGGTGGCGTCGTACAACTCCTTGCCTTTGGCGGTGAACGGCGGCGGCACGATGCTCAACTCCATGCCGTTGTTCCCCCAGACGCCGGATATGTCCTTCGGATCGACCTTGCGGTTCTGGGCGTCGGCCTGCTTCCTGGCTGCGGCCCGCTCGGGCCCGCTCTGACACCGCGGGCAGGGCGGCCACCCTTCCGGATACGGCGAACTGCTCGACTGCGCCAGCACCATCGGCGAACACGCGAGCACGAGCAGCAGCGCCGGAAGGGAAACAGAAACTGGGGTGCGCATGCGGGTCCTCGATCGAAGGGCGGGTCCCGCCAAACGGACCCGCCGGAATAGATAGGGCGGGTTCCGCACTGCGGACCCGCCGCGAACTCAATCCGCGTTGCCGTTGATTTCCGTGCCGTCGGGCTTGACGATCTTGATGAACTGCATGATCGGCGTGCCCGCCGTGGCGCGGCGGCCGACCACCGTCACTTCGTCGCCCGGCTTGAACGTGTCCTTGGTGATCCCGCGCGCCAGCGACGAGGCGATCGACGCGAACTCGCCAACCCACCGCACGGCCTTGCCGTTTTCGTCCTTTACGTCGAAGAAAAACAGGACGTGCGGATTTCTCCAGCGGTATTCGGCGACGGTCCCTTTCAGCTCCACCGGCTTGTCGTTGGGATTGAACCCCGGCTGGCTGTGATGCGCCGCGCCAACGCCGCCCGACAGGGCGAGGGCGGCAAGCACGAACAACGGACCGAGAAGTCGCTCAATCTTCATGTGGCACCTCGAAGGTCAGGTCACTAATCGATAGCGAAACAATAGAACTGCCCGGCACCGCCGGTGCTGGCCAGGTTTTCCTGGCTGCAGCCCTTGCTCGGATGGGCGGAAATCAATGACGAGTTGCTGCTCCGGTCGGAGTGGCCAAGCTGCACCGAGCCGGTCGCCCGGTTGCTCGTGTACCCGTTGCACGTGTGATCCATGCCGTCGGTATAGGCGGTCCCGTCAGGCTTGGATCCGGTCAGGATGTCGTGCCGCTGGACCATCTCTCCCTTTTCCGTGATCGCAGACTCCTTGTTGAAGCCGGCGGCCGCCCCATGCAGATCGGCGACGTCCTTCGCGATCACCACGCCCTTGGAGTTGTAGAACGGACCCTTGCCGATCCGATCTTTCCCGTGCAGCGTTGTCGTCCCGTTGGCGGGGCGCGTGCTCAGGTAGGCGTAGAACGTCCGTTGGCTACCGGCGGCCCCGGCGAGCTGCTGGCAATGGTAATCGGCGCCGGCAATCCCGCCCAGGTTGGCGCCATCGCCCAACCCTTTGCTGGTCACGAAGAAGTTCATCGACGGCGCCGCCTTGAAGCCGGACTCCTGTCCCGCCAGGCCAATGCTGCTCGTCGCCACTGCCACCGCCATAACCAGGACTCGCTTCAACGGTATCCTCCGGTCCGGCTGAAGCCGGACACTACGAACTGCAAATTCAACCACGACGATCACGACGGTCACGAACAGTTCGTGTTCGTCGTGCCGTCGTGGTCAAGGCCGTCTTCGTGACCTTCGCATCCTTCGTGGCCTTCGTGTTTTAAAAATCGTACTGTAAAACGACCTTCGCCCAGCGCGGATTGGGAATGCTCTCGGGCCGCTGCCAGGTGCCGAACGCGGGGCTGACGAGCAGCACGGTATTCGAGTTCAACACGTTGTAGATGTCGACGCTGGCCGTGGCGCGCCGCCCGCCAAACCGCAGGATCTTGGCGAGCCGCAGCTGCAGCTGGTTCGAGCGGTCGCCGTACATCGTGCCAGGCTCGACGATGTTGACCTGGACGTTGGCGGCGCTGCCTGACAGCGGACGGCCGAGCGAGGGCTGCACGACCGGGTTGGTCGCGACGTAGTTGGCCACGATGTGGGGGCCGGGGATGCTCTGGACCGTCGCCGCGACCTGCACGTCGACGCGCGGCACGGTATAGGTGCCGAGCATCTTGAACTCGGTCAGCACCTTCGACTGCTGGCGGCAGTACCGACTCGGGCAGCCACGCATTGGCGTTGTCGACCGCCAGGTTCTTCGCGGCGAACAGCACTTCAGGAAGATCGTCCACGATGTCGCAGACGTCGGTCGTCGTCCATCCGCTGCTCGTGCCGCCCTGGAACATCAGTCCCGGCCGCGGCCGCGCGGTGATCGTCAGGTCGAGTGCCATCCCAGCTGGCGCTCCTGCTTACCGTAGTTCTTCGCGAACGTGATGTAGTTGTCCGCCGGTACGCTGAACCGCTCTGGCTTGACGTTGACCAGGCCTTCCACGGGATAGCCGCCGCCGCCCGGGAGACGCGAGTCCGAAGGTGCGGTGATGCTGAACCGGTCGAAATCGGCGGCCGCCCACCCGCGATTGTCGTTCACGAACATGTTCCCGTACCAGGTGCGGTAGTAGCCGACGTCAGCCGAGACGCGCGGCAGTAATTCGTGCTGGACGCCGGCGGAGAACTGCCAGTTGTGCTCGCGCTTGTTCCACCCGCGGATGATGTCTGGATCGTAAGTAGCGGAGGGACGCGTCGAGCCGAAGTTCGACGGCGTCATCGCGCCGCATTCGCCGTTGGCGATCGGGTTCACGAGGTCGCAGTCGGGGACGTAGTTGGTATTAGCGTCGTTCCACGCGCGGGTGGCGCTGGTGACGAGCAGCGCAACCGGCGCCATGTTGGTCGAGAAGGTCCCGGCTTCGGTGCCGACGTTCAGCTGCAGGCCGTAGAACGGCAGGTACTTGTTCAGGCTCGCCTTCAGCGCGGTCTTGCCGTTGCCGAACAGATCGTAGGCAACGCCCATGCGCGGCTCGAGGTCATGCCAGCGCACGCCTTCCGCCTCCGGGAACGACAGATTGCGGTTCGGCAGGAACTCGCCTGGTCCGACCGTCGTCGCCGGGAAGCTCACGGAGAAGAAGTCATAGCGCAGGCCGCCGGTGGCGGTGAGCCGGCCGACGGTCCAGCGGTCCTGGATGAACACGCCGTGGTCGTCGCTGTTGGCCTTGCGACCCCAGGGCGTCGAATCCAGCGTCAGCTGGTTCGGGATCCCGTTGTTGAACCGGAAGCTCATCGGCCGAATCGGTGCTGAAGATCTTCTGATCCTGGCCGTTCCAGTTCAGGTTGAACCCGACCTTCAGCGAATGCGACCCGGTGATGTACGACATGTTCATCCGGATCCACGTCGAGTAGAGCCAGGTGTCGCGGTTGTCGCCTACCGCGCCGCGGTAGGTCAGCCCGGTGGATTGCTCGACCACGCCGTTGATTCGCTTCCCGCCCGGGTCGTTGGTGAAGTAGAGATTGTCCACCGGCCGGTAGGCGTGCTCGCGGTGGCGGTAGCCTCGCGCCTCGAGCAGCATGCGGTTGGTTAGCGGCGACGTCCAGTCGGCGAACACCATGTCCTTCGGCACCAGGATCGCGTGGTTGCGGACGTTCGATTCCGGGGCGATCTGTGCCGTCAGCGAGCGCGGGCAGTTGCAGATGTCCTGGTAGTCGTAGGCGACGGCGAACTTGTTCTTCGGGTTCGCCTGCCACGTGATCCGGCCGTTGAATCCCTTGAAGTTGCTGTCGTTGAATGCCGCTTCACGGCTCGTGTCGGCCTCGTAGGTCCACGCGTTGGGGTTGCCGGCGTTCTTGTTGAACAGCATCGGTGCGTATGTGCCGACCCGGTTGTACCTGGCGGTGGCGTGGAACCACAGCGAGTCGCGCTTGATCGGTCCGCCAAACGACGGGTTGATGTCGCGGTACTGCTTCAGCGTGTTCGGCGCGCGCAGGCCGCGGGCGCGCAGCTCCTCGCTGAAGTTGTCCCCTTCCATCGCCTTGCTGGCGATAGCCGAAATACATGTTCCCGGCGAAGGTGTTGCCGCCCTCCTTCGGGATCAGGTTCATGCGGACGCCGCCTTCCTTCTGTTCGGCGGAGATCCCGCTGACGTCCACGGCCATTTCCTGGTAGGCGGCGATGTTGCTGGCGCCGGTGTTGCCGGAGCCGGAGCCCGACGCGACCGAGATGCCGTTGACCAGCGTCCGGACCTCGGCGTTGCCGTGCGTGGTGATGGCGCCGGAGGTGCCCGATCCTTCGCCGAGCAGCCCGCCCGGATCCGACACGGAAATCGACACTCCCGGCAGGAAGCCGGCCAGCGTCGCCGCGTTCCGTCCCGACGGCAACGCGTTGATGATTTCGGCGTCGAGCACCTGCTGGCGGGCGGTGTTCTGGACGTCGACCACCGGCGACTCGCCGGTCACCGTAATGGTTTCTTCAACCGCGCCGACGCGCATCTCGGCGTTCACCGACGCGGTAAACGACCCCGTCAACTCGATGCCGTCGCGTCGCACCGTGCTGAAGCCAGGCAACGAGATGGTGACGGTATAAGCGCCGGGCCGCAGGTTCTCGACCCGGTACTGCCCCGCGTCGTCAGTGACGACCGAGCGCACTTTTTCAATCAGCGCCGGACTGGCTACCTCAACGGTGACACCGGGCAGCACAGCTCCGGACGTGTCGCGGACGACGCCGGTAATCGACGCCTGGGCATAGGATGCGGCCGGCAGGACCGCGAGCCAGACGACGGCAATCAATGCGACTCGTACACTGCGAGGCATGTAGAACCTCCTCAAGGGGTTTTTCCGTGCACTGAGCGTGCACCCGACGCGATGGCGTCGTGCGCTTATAGCGTGTCGGTCAGGGGCAGGTCAACCACCAACCGGGGCCACGAACTACCGGCTCCCAACCACCAACTACCAACCACCAACGACCAACCGGTTTGGTGATATATAACGCCTGCAATACGAAGGGTTCACCTCAATCTCTGGAGAGACACCATGCGCAAAGTGCTCGTGCCGGTGATCATGTTCGCCCTGGGGGCGGCCGTCACCGTCTGGCTGGTTCGTGCGCGGCCGGTTGAAGGGCAGGCCACGGCGCCTCAGCCCGGATTTTCAGCGGTGCCGGGCGCGATCGGCAGCCAGGATCTGACCGGACCGTATGAAGTCGTGCGCGGCTGGCCGAAAGACATCAGCACGCTGCCCGGCAACGAGAAGTGGACCCATGGCGCCGGCCAGGGGGTGTTTGCCGAAAGCCCGAACCGCGTCTTCATGTTGTTCCGCGGCGAGTTGCCGAAGCTCGACACCCCGAGCGCGCGGCTGCTGCCCGAAGTCGGCCCGAGCATCAGCTTCCCGGTCGCGGGGCTGTGGCGCGACGCCACGACCGCGTCGCTGCCGGGCGTCGGCGGTACCGATCAGGACACGCGCAAGTGGCTGACGGCCTGGGAAGGCAAGGACGACGAGCTCGGCATCAAGGGGCCGCCCTACCGGGTGCTCGGCGTCGACGCCAAGTGGGAGCACTGCATCGTCATCGCCAACGCCAACGGCGACATCGTCGAGACCTGGGACCAGTGGGACAAGCTGCTGCGCCGGCCGCACTCGGTGTACATCAGCCCGTACGACCCCGAGAAGCACGTCTGGATCGTCGACGACAACATGCAGGTGATCTACAAGTTCACCAACGACGGCAAGACAGCTGGTGCAGACGATCGGCACACCGGAACAGGAAGGCGCCGACGCGAACCACTTCAACCGGCCGACGTTCATGGACTGGCTGCCGGACGGGACGTTCTTCGTGTCGGACGGCTACACCGGCACGCGCGTCGCGAAGTTCGACAAGGACGGCAAGTTCGTGAAGGACTGGGGCATCAAGGGCAACCCGCCGAATGAGACCCGGCCGGGGTACATGAACAACGTGCACGGCGTGGCCGTCGATCCGCAGAGCCGCCGCGTCTTCGTCAACGATCGCAACAACCACCGTATCCAGGTGTTCGACGAGAACGGGACGTACATCAGCTCATGGAAGATCGATGCTGACCCGTCGAGCCTGCACCTGCTGTACATCGGTCAGGACCGCAACGTGTGGACGTTCGATCGCAGCACCCACAAGATGGTCAAGTACGACCAGGACGGCCGGCTGCAGTACGCCTGGGGCACGCTGGGGAGCTTCCCCGGCGCGCTGTGGGGGGTGCACGGGATCAGCGTGGATCAGGAAGGGAACCTGTACGTCGCCGAAGTTGACAACGGCCGCGTGCAGAAATTCAAACCGCGCGCGGGCGCCAATCCGGATTACCTGGTTGCGAAGCCCGTCGTGCCCGTCTGGAATAGTGGGACATAAATGATGAAACGCATAGCCATCGCTGTTGCATTGCTTGCCGGGGGTCAGACCATTGGTCTGACCCCAAGTCTGACCC
The DNA here is from genome assembly GCA_963750995.1 of uncultured Acidobacteriota bacterium. Taxonomy (GTDB): domain Bacteria; phylum Acidobacteriota; class Vicinamibacteria; order Vicinamibacterales; family UBA2999; genus CAVVST01. The sequence continues at coordinate 327,142 of CAVVST010000005.1, forward strand.
TTGGTCTGACCCCAGGTCTGACCCTCGTGGCTCCCCTTTCCGCCCAGGGGCGCCTGGAAGACGCTTCTGGACGGGCGGACCATGGACCAGTGGACGCCGATCGGCATGGCCAACTGGCGGTCGGTGGACGGCGCCATCCAGTCGGACAACGGCATGGGCGGGTTCCTCGTCTCGAAGGTCCCTTACGGCGACTTCGAGCTGCGGGCCGAGGTCTGGGTGACGCCCGACGCCAACAGCGGCATCTTCATCCGCGGTGAGGACCCGAAGCAGATCACCGCGATGAACGCCTACGAGGTCAACATCTACGACATGCGCCCCGACCAGGCCTATCGAACCGGTGGCATCGTCGACGTCGCCAAGCCGATGAGCGTGATGAACGCCGGGAACCGGTGGAACGTCATGGAGATCACTGCCAAGGGACCACGACTGACCGTCCGCCTGAACGACGCGCCGATGGTGGACGTGCAGGACACCAAGCACGCGCGCGGCGTCATCGCGCTGCAGGCGGGCGTCGGCACCGTGAAGTTCAGGAAAGTCGAGATCAGATAATCGACGTCCGCGTCGAACAGACGAGCTTTGCCGGCGTAGATGCTGTCCTAGAATGGGATGGCTTCTACGCTGGAGGAAACAGCCGGAGGAAACAATGGTTCGACGTGCCTTGATCGCGGTTGCTGCGTGTGCCTTCCTCGTCGGGTGCGGTGATGACGACGCGACGACGTCGCCGTCCTCCGCGCCGATGGTCTTCACTGGAATCCTGAGTCCAGCCAACGAGGTCCCGCCGATCGGCAACGCCGAATCGAGCGGCCGTGGCGCCGTGCAGATTACGGTGACCGGTTCGACTGCCGACGTGTACTTCCAGTTGACCGGCTTCCCTGGAGATACACGGGTCCAGGGCGCGCACATCCATCCGGGCGGGGCGGGGGTCAACGGGCCTGTCACCGTCGGCACACCGCTCACCGCCGCGGCGCCGCTGCCCTTGTCGAACGGCACGGTGGAATATCACATCGCCGGGCTCCCGGTTGACGCGGTGACGCTCGCCGGACTCACCAACAACGCCGCCGGCTACTACTTCAACGTGCACTCGCCCACGAATCCAGGCGGATTCGCACGCGGACAATTGACCCGCATCCAGTAGCCCTCCCGCACGCAGAACCCCCGCGCGGGGATTGACAACACCCCCGCGCGGCGATACAAGTCCTCCCGTCACGAGCACCTGTCCAGGTGTTCGGTCGCGCGGCAATCTTCGAGGAGGACGTCATGATGGGTTTCTCCTGTCGCTCCTTCGTCGCGGCGCTCGTGCTTCTACTTTTCTCAGCATCAGCGTGGGCGCAGGCCACGGCCCAACTTGGCGGCACCGTCAGGGATGAAAGCGGTGCGGTCCTGCCAGGCGTCACGGTGGTCGCCACACAGACTGACACAGGGTTCACGCGCACCGTTGTGACCGAGAGCAGCGGCGCCTACGCGATCACCAACCTGCCCACCGGCCCCTACCGGCTGGAGGTGTCCCTCCAGGGGTTCCGCAGCTATGTCCAGACCGGTATCGTGCTGCAGGTGGGCGGCAGTCCGACCATCAACGCGACGCTCGCGGTCGGCGCGATCGAGGAATCGGTGACGGTAGACGCGGCGGCACCGCTCGTGGACGTCCAAAGCGCCGGGATTTCAGAAGTCGTTGAAAACGAGCGCATCCTCGAGCTCCCGCTCCAGGGACGCCAGGTCACGGACTTGATTGTGCTCGCGGGCGCGGCGGTCAACACCGGCAACACGAGCGGCAGCCGAGGCGTGCCCGGATCGACAGCGATATCGGTGGCCGGGGGGCTCCGGTTCGGCGTGGCGTACCAGCTCGATGGCGCCATGCACAACAACACCTATGACAACCAGAACCTGCCGCTGCCGTTCCCCGACGCGCTGCAGGAGTTCAGCGTGGCGACGAGCGGCCTGAGCGCGCAGAACGGGCTGCACTCGGGCGCCTCGGTGAATGCAGTGACGAAGTCGGGCACGAATCGCTTCTCCGGCAATCTCTTCGACTTCATGCGTCACCACCGGTTCAACTCGACGGATCACTTCGCGCCGATCGAGGACGGCAAGCCCGCGGACGATGGCCTGGTCCGCAACCAGTTCGGCGGGACGCTGGGCGGCCCGGTCGTGAACGACAAGCTCTTTTTCTTCGGCGGCTTCCAGGGCGCGGTGATCCGGCAGACACCGGCCAGCAACCTCGCGTGGGTGTTCACCGACGCCATGCTGGCGGGCGACTTCAGCGCACTGGCCTCGCCCGCCTGCAACGGCGGCCGGCAGGTCACGCTGCGCGCGCCGTTCGTGAACAACCGGATCGACCCGGGCCTGTTGAGCGGGGCCGCGGTGACGGTGGCCAATCGGCTGCCGCGCGCGACCGATCCTTGCGGACTCATTGCCTACAAGGAACCGCACGATACGAACGACTGGCAGGGCGTCGGCAAGGTCGACTACCAGTGGAGCGCGAATCATTCGCTGTTTGGCCGGTACATGCGCACCTACGAGCATCGCCTGTCGGCGATGCAGAAGACGGGCGGCAACATCCTGACCGCGGCGTCGAACACCAACCGGCGCGCCTGGGCGGATTCGCTGGTCCTCGGCGACACCACCGTGTTCGGCTCCAACATGGTCAACTCGTTCCGCGTGACCTGGAACAAGACCAAGGTCCGTATGAACACCGACCCGCCCGACACCTTCTTTGATGCCCCCAGCCTGGGCATCAAGCTCCACTCTTACCTCCCGGGCCTCATGGGGATTACGGTATCCCCGAACGGCTTCGGGATCTCCGGGGGCGATTCGGTCCGTATGCTGCTCGACAACGAAGCGTACCAAGTTGGCAACGACCTCTCGCTCGTGCGCGGACGTCACCAGATGGCCGTCGGGGCGAGCGTCGCGCGCTGGACGTCGGACACGCTCAATTACGCGCGCGCCATCGGCCAGTTCATCTTCAACGGCCGGGCGACCGGTCTCGCGCTCAGCGACTTCCTCACGGGCCAGCAGTCGCGCCTGCGTCACACGGCGCCCGGCATGCTGCCGTTGAACCAGTGGTACGTCGGGCTCTATGGCCAGGACGCCTGGCGGATGTCCGACCGCGTGACGGTGAACCTCGGGCTGCGCTGGGAACCGTACCTCGGACAGAACATCGAGAACGGCGCGATCGCCAACTTCAGCATGGACAACTTCCGGAACGGCGTGAAGACGACCGCATTCGTCAACGCGCCGCCAGGCCTGATTTATCCCGGCGATTCCGGCGCGCCCGGGGGGCAGGCCGGCCTGAACAAGAAGTGGACGAACCTGTCGCCCCGGGTCGGGCTCGCGTGGGACGTGACGGGTGACGGCCGCACCGCGGTGCGCTCGTCGTACGGCATCGCCTACGACTTCGTGAGCGCGCAGTACCTGTACATGGCGGGCTCCTCGCCGCCCTTCAGCAACCGCGTCGAGTTCGACGGCAACCTGCGCTTCGAGGATCCGTATGCCGGCGTGCCCGGTGGAGAGACGCACCCGATTCCCCCGGTCCCGACGCGCGACGCAGTCTATCCAGGGTTCGGGGCGTTCTCCGTCATCGATCCCGATATCAACTCCACCCGGGTTCAGTCGTGGAACGTCATTCTCGAGCGGCAGTTCGGCGCCAACTGGCAGGCGTCGGCCAGCTACCTCGGCAGCTACACCGACCGGCTGTGGGGCGGTGTGCACGAGAACCCGGGTGTCTATCTCGGCACCGCATCTTGCGTGCTCGCGGGCGTGACCTATAACCCCTGCACCCAGACAGGCAATCTGGATCGCCGGCGCGCGGCGTCGTTGATCAATCCGGCGGCCGGACTCTACCTGGGACCCGTGCAGCGTCATGCCGACGTCGGCACGCAGGATTATTCCGGCTTGCGGATGTCGGTGCGGCGCCGCGCCGCGAGTGGCGTCGACATCAGCGGCAACTACACGTTGTCGCGGTGCGAAACGGACACCGAAGTCAGCGGCAGCTGGCTCGCGTTTGCCGCGGGCTACCTCGACCCGAACAATCCGGCGTGGGATCGCGGCAACTGTTCGAATAGCCGCACGCACATCGGCAACGTCACGGTCGGCGCGCAGACGCCGCAGTTCAGCAACACCGGCTTGCGCATCCTGGCGTCTGACTGGCGCGTCTCGGGCATCCTCAACGCGCGCGCCGGCTCATGGCTCACCGTCACCACTACGACCGACGTGGGCGCCACCGGAATCGAAGGCCAGCGCGTCGATCAGATCCTCGACGACCCGTACGGCAAGAAGACGATCGACAACTACCTGAACGCGGCAGCGTTCGTGATGCCGGCCGCGGGCACGCTCGGCAGCCATCGCCGGAACAGCATCCGGGGGCCGGGGTTCTGGAATGTCGACATGGCCGTGTCGAGACTGGTGTCGATTGCGGAGCGCCGCACACTGGAACTGCGCATCGAGGTGTTCAACGTGTTCAACAACTTCAACTGGGGCGACCCGAATACGAGCTTCGGGGCCGGCACGTTCGGCCAGATTACCTCCCAGTCGGGGGATCCGCGGATCATGCAGTTCGGACTGAAGTATGGGTTTTGAGTGGCGGTCGTTTGAATAACCACGACGGCCACGACGGTCACGAAGAAGGGCCTCATTGTCGTGCTCGTCGTGTTCGTCGTGGTTCAGGACTCTGCGGCCTCATGAGGAGTATTGGATGAACGATCTACTTCGACGTTTGTCAGTCGTCGCGCTCATTGGCGTCCTGACCTGCGCGCCGCTGTTCGCCCAGGCCACCGCGGAACTCTCGGGCACCGTCCGTGACGAAAGCGGCGCGGTGCTGCCTGGCGTCACCGTCCTCGCCACACAGGTCGACACCGGCTTCAGCCGGACGGCGGTGACCGACGGGGGCGGTGTCTACACCATGCCCAACCTGCCGACCGGGCCATACCGGCTCGAGGTCTCGCTGCAGGGATTCCGGACGTATGTCCAGACCGGCATCGTGCTGCAGGTTGCGGCAGCGCCGACGATCAACGCCGTCCTTGCCGTCGGCAACCTCGAGGAGACGGTGGCCGTCGAAGCCGCCGCGCCGCTCGTGGACGTGCGCAGCGCCGGCATCAGCGAGGTCGTCGAGCAGGAGCGCATCCTCGAGCTGCCGCTGCAGGGACGCAACGTCACCGACCTGATCGTGCTCGCGGGGGCGGCGGTGTCGCTGGGGAACGCGGGCCCGAAGAGCATCCCCGGTTCGGTGGGGATCGGCGTTGCCGGCGGCCTGCCCATCGGCGTCGCCTACACGCTCGACGGCGCGATGCACAACAATCCGTACGACAACTACAACATGCCGCTGCCGTTTCCCGACGCGCTGCAGGAATTCAGCGTGGCAACGAGCGGTCTCTCCGCGCAGAGCGGCACGCACGCGGGCGGCTCGGTCAACGCGGTGACGAAGTCGGGCACCAACACGCTGCACGGCAACCTGTTCGAATTCGTCCGCGACAAGCGCTTCAATGCGACGGCGGCGTTTGCACCGCTCGGACCGGACGGCTCGAAGATGGATGACGGGCTCGTGCGTCATCAGCCGGGCGGCACCATCGGCGGGCCGATCATGCGCGACCGGATGTTTTTCTTCGCCGGTTACCAGGGCACGTTCGTGCGGGTCACTCCCGCGAACTCCCAGGCCCGGGTACCCACGGCCGCGATGCTCGCCGGCGATTTCACGGCGTTCTCGTCGCCGGCGTGCAACGCCGGACGTCAGATTGCGCTGCGCGCGCCGTTCGTGAACAACCGCATCGATCCCGCCCTGTTCAGTCCGGCGGCGATGAACGTCGCCAAGTTCCTGCCGCCGAGCACCGACCCCTGCGGCGAGATCAGGTTTGCGGCGCCTGAGAAATACGACCAGGGACAGATCGTGTCGAAAGTCGACTACCAGCTCAGCTCCAACCATTCGTTGTTCGGGCGCTACATGGTGACCCTGAGCGACAAGGCGCCCGGGTGGCCGGGGTCAGGCAACGTGCTGACGACCCGGCCGGCGGACACGGCACAGAAGCACCGCGCGCACTCGCTGACGTTTGGCGAGACGCGGGTCTTCGGCGCCAACACGGTGAACTCGTTCCGCCTCGCCTGGAACCGCAGCCAGGCCGGCTACCATCTCGAGCCATTCTTCGGTCCCGAGCAGGTCGGCGTGAAGAACTTCCACAACTACGTGCCCGGCATCATGGGCGTCACCGTGACTGGCGCGTTCATGACGGCCAACGGCGGCTCGGTCCTCGGACAGTTTGATACCGATGCTTACCAGGTTGGCGACAACGTCACGCTGGTCAGAGGCAGTCATCAGATGTCGCTCGGCGGCGATCTCGCGTACTGGGAATCGGACTCACTCGACGGCCAGCGCGGGGGCGGCGTCTGGCAGTTCAACGGCTCGATCACCGGACTGGGGCTCTCGGATTTTCTGACCGGCCGCCTGTTCTCGATGGGCCAGGCCCGGCCGGGCGTCCTGCCGATGTCGCAGTGGCACCTCGGGCTGTACGGGCAGGACACGTGGCGGACGTCGGACCGCATCACGATCAACGCCGGCCTCCGGTGGGAGCCGTTCCTCGGGCAGAACGTCCGGAACAACGCGATCTACAACTTCAGCCGCGAAAATTATCAACAACGGATCCGGAGCACCGTATTTCCCAACGCGCCGCTGGGCCTGGTGTATCCCGGCGATCCCGGATCCCCGGGACAGGCCGCACTCAGGAAGCAGTGGACGAACCTGGCGCCGCGCGTGGGCATCGCCTGGGACGTGACCGGCGACGGCCGCACCGCCGTGAGGTCGTCGTATGCACTCGCGTACGACTTCATGCAGGCGGCGTATCTCTGGTACAGCGCCACGTCGGCGCCGTACTCCAATCGGATCGAGCTCCGCTCGCCGGCCGGCGGCTTTGACGACCCCTACGCCGGCTGGCCAGGCCAGCTCCCCCACCCGATGCCCGACGTCGTCACCGCCGCCGACGCATATTTCCCCGACTTCGGCGCGTACGGCGCGGTCGACCCCGATATCAACTCGACCCGCGTGCAGTCATGGAACCTGATCGTCGAGCGCCAGATCGGAACGGCGTGGCAGGCGTCGGCAAGCTACCTGGGGAGCTACACCGATCGTCTCTGGGGACAGGTGCAGTTGAACCCGGGCGTGTTCCGCGGTCTCGGACCGTGCACCATCGCCGGCGTCGCCTACCCCTCGTGCACGGTCGCGGGCAATCTCGAGCAGCGCCGCGCGCTGTTCCTGGACAACCCGGTCACGTCGCAGCTCGGGCCGATCGACCTGCACGACGACGTGGGCAAGCAGGACTACCGGGCGCTGAAACTCTCGGTGCAGCGCCGCGCCGCCAGCGGGCTGCGGATCGGCGGAAACTACACGTTGTCGCGCTGCATGGGCAACACCGTCACGTCGACGTTCCAGCAGATCGGCGCCGGCTATCTCAAGCCTGAGGATCCGGCATTCGACATCGGCCACTGCGCCCAGGACCGGACGCACATCGGCAACGTCACGGTCGGCGCCGAAACGCCGCAGTTCCAGGGCGCGGCGCTGCGGGCGCTGGCATCCGGCTGGCGGGTGTCAGGCATCCTCAACGCGCGCTCGGGGACCTGGCTGACGGTCACCACCGGGCGCGACATCGCGGGCACGGGCATTCAGAACCAGCGCGTCAACGAGGTCAAGGACAGCCCCTACGGCGACAAGTCGCTCCTGAACTACCTGACGCCGACGGCGTTCGCGTATCCGGATGCAGGGACTCTCGGCGACCACAAGCGAGGCAGCATCGAGGGCCCCGGGTTCTGGACCGTGGACCTTGCGCTCTCGAGGCTCATCTCGTTCGCGACGCAGCAGAACGTCGAGCTCCGGTTCGAGGTGTTCAATTTGCTGAACAACTTCAACTGGGGCGACCCGGTCACACTCCTTGACGCCGGCAATTTCGGCCAGATCATCTCCCAGGCCGGGGATCCGCGCATCGTGCAGTTCGGGATCAAGTACGGCTTCTGATGTGTATGATGTGAGGCACATTTACGGAGACCTATGGGTATACGCGTTCTGATCCTGGCGCTGCTGGCGGTCGCCTCGGGCGCCCTGACGCTGGCGCAGACGATTGCGCCCGGCGCGGGCTCGAGTGACATCAGCGGCATGTGGCGGCCGCTCGCGCGTAACGAGGATGGCAGCGGGCTGGACGGAGACTACGCCGGTCTGCCGCTGAATGCCGCGGGCCGGTGGCGCTCCCAGAGCTGGGTGCCGGAGAACTTCGAGGTGCCCGAGCTGGTGTGCCGGCCGCACGCCTGGGACTTCTCACTCGAAGCGGGCGCTTCCCGTATGCGGTGGGTCCCGCAGGTGTTCGACCCGACGCAGGAGGTCGTGGCGTACCACGGGCGCCTGTCGATGCGCGAGCAGGAAACGACGATCTGGATGGACGGACGGCCGCATCCGCCCGACTACGAGCGTCACTCCTGGAGCGGGTTCACAACCGGCGTGTGGGAAGGGAACACCCTGGTGCAGACCGCGACCCATCTGAAGGAGGCGTACACGCGCCGGTGGGGACCGATGCGGAGCGACCAGGCCACCGTCCGCACACGCTGGAAGCGGATCGGCAATTACCTGCGGGCCACGGTGATCATCTACGACCCGGTCTATATGGCCGAGCCGTATATCCGTACCTCGCTGTTCTGGGTACAGGATCCCGAACTCCAGCTCCCGCCGTATCCGTGCGAGGAGGCTACCGAAACCGTCGTCGAACGCGGCACCGTTCCGCACGCCCTGCCGGGCAAGAGCTTCCTGCCGGGCCAGGATCCTGAGATGACTGACGCCTTCGGCACGCCGTACGAACCTCGACTCGGCGGCCCCGAAACCATGTATCCCGAATACATCGCAAAGATGAAAAGCTTTCCACGTCCAAAGACACTCGCCGGTGGCGGGGAGCGTGGCCAGTGAGATCGAAGCTGCTCCTCATCCTGTTCGGATCGGCGCTGCTGGCATCGGCCGAGCGCGTGTCCACGCAGCAAGCACCCGCGTGGGCCTGGAAGCCTCCCGTCCGCAGCGTCGCCGCGGGCACGGTGGAGATCCTTCACGTGCGCGGCAACGTGCACATGCTCGTGGGTGCGGGCGGGAACATCACCGTGCACGCCGGCAACGACGGCGTCCTGATGGTCGACTCCGGACTGGGCTCGATGAGCGCGAAGGTCATCGAAGCGGTGCGCTCGATCTCCAGAGGCCCGCTGCGCTACATCATCAACACGACGGAGCGCGCGGAGCACGTCGGCGGGAATGCCGCGGTCGCGGCAACGGGCAAGACGATTCCGTTCCGTCCGCCCGAGGACATCAGGGTCTCGGATGGCATGCGCGACAAGCCGAAAGCGTCCGTCATCGCGTTCCTGAGCACGGGTGAACGGATGGCGGCGCCGACCGGTCAGAAAGCGCCGTGGCCGGAGGATGCCTGGCCCGACAACACCTACTCGACACCGCAGAAGAAGCTGTATTTCAACGACGAGCCGGTTGTGATCATGCACGTCCCCGGCACCACCGACGGCAACAGCGTCGTGCATTTCCGCACGGCGGACGTGATCAGCGTCGGCGACCTCGTTGACCTGACCGCGTATCCCATGATCGACGTGAAGGCCGGCGGATCGATCGAACAGCTGTTCGGTGGGCTCTACCGCCTGATCGATCTGACCGTGCCGAACCGCAAGTCGGAAGCCGGCACGCTGGTGATCCCGGGACACGGCCGCGTCGCCGACCAGCCCGATGTGGTCTATTACCAGCAGATGGTCGGCATCGTCCGCGACCGCATCAAGGACATGATTGCCAACGGCATGACGATCGCACAGGTCAAGGCTGCCCGCCCGACACGCGACTACGATACGCGCTACGGATCGCCGGATGCGTTCGTGGAGGGGGCCTACGAGAGCCTGAAGAATCCGAGTACGAACTAGAAGGAGAATGTTCATGAAACGCACGTTCCTGATGCTTCTCTGCGGCGTGGTCCTGCTCGGCAGCGCCGGCGCGGTATACGCGCATCATTCGTTTACAGCCGCCTACGACAACAGCAAGCGGGTCGAGGTCGAAGGGGTCGTCAAGGAGTTCATCTGGCGGAATCCCCACTCTTTCCTGCGGATTGACGTCACCAACAAGGACGGCAAGGTGGAGTTGTGGAGCCTCGAGTGGGGCTCGAGCAGCCAGCTCTCGGCGTCCAAGTACCCGGTGAGCCGGACGTCGATCAAGTTCGGCGACAAGATCATTGCCGCCGGCGAACCGCGGCGCGATCCGTCGGTCAAGGGCCTGCGCGTGTTCAGCATCAAGCGGCCGGTCGACGGGTGGATGTGGGAAGGCGTGGTCGACTGATCAAGGCACAAGTCACAAGGCACCAGAGCCAAGGCACAAACAGATCCATGCGCACACGAAGTCTTCTGGTTTTCACGCTGCTGGCCGGCCTTTCGCTGTCCACGGGCATACAGGCACAACGGGGTGGCGGCGCGCCCGCGGGTCCGCCGCAGTCGGGACGCGGCGCGGCCGCTGACGATCTGACCGGCACCTGGGTATCGGTGGTCGCTGAACACTGGCACCTGCGGATGCTCGTACCGCCGCGCGGCGAGTTCGCGATGCTTCCGCTCAACCAGAACGCGCGGAAGATGGCGGCGTCCTGGGATCCCGCGAAGGAGCCCGCGGGCGACGAACAGTGCAAGGGTTACGGCGCCGCCGCGATCATGCGCGTTCCGAGCCGCCTCGACATCCGCTGGGCGGGTGACAACCAGCTTCGGATGGATATCGACTCCGGTACGCAGACGCGCCTCTTCAATTTCGGCGCGGCGGCGGCAGCGGCGTCGCAGGTTCCGAGCTGGCAGGGCTACTCCGCGGCGTCGTGGGTGCGCGGGGATCTCCAGGTCGTGACCACCCGCCTGCGCCCCGGCTACCTCCGCAAGAACGGCGTGCCCTACAGCGATCAAGCGCGCGTCGAGGAACACTTCGACCGCTTCACCGAGCCGAACGGCGACAACTGGCTCGTCGTCGACAGCATCGTCACCGATCCGGTCAACCTGACCGGGCCGTACGTCACGAGCGTCGCGTTCAAGAAGATTCCCGACAAGCAGGGGTGGGATCCAACCCCGTGTCGCGCCAACGAAGCCCGTTAATGTCGTGGGGGCCGGCCTCAGCCGGCTCGTGCGTGCTGGTGCTGCTCGGTCTGTGCACCACGCCGCTCCTCGCACAGGTCGATCTCACGGGGATGTGGCGGCCGATGCCCCGGAACGAAGACGGCAGCGGCATGGACGGCGATTACGCCGGCCTTCCGCTCAACGCGTCCGGCCGATCGTTGTTTTAGTACGTAGTGTCCGGCTTTAGCCGGACTCGGCCGGGTCCGCCTGAAGGCGGACACCACGAACATGTGAAATCGCGTTTTAGATTAGGACCCATTTCACAATCAGAAGGTGAAGCGGAAGCCGAGCTGGAAAGTCCGCGCCGAGTAAGCGAGGTTCGCGTTCGTCGTCAGCAGTCCATACGCTGAGCTGCTCTCGTTCAGCGTGTACCGATCCGCTGGCGCACAGCGAACCTGTCTTCAATCCGTCTTCTTCTTGACGCTATGGGATCAGGGTGGTAGCGTCGTGTGCCTCGCGAGAATCGGAGGCTGTGTATGAAGAGGCTTTCCCTCGTCGTCGCGGGCCTTGCGTTAGTCTGGACAGTGCCGTTGGTGGCACATCATGGGTTTGCGGCGGAGTTTGACAAAGACGCGCCGATTACGTTGAGAGGCACACTCTCCAAGATGGAGTGGATCAATCCTCACGGGTGGATACACATCGACGTCAAGCAACCGGACGGCAAGGTGGTCACCTGGGCGGTTGAGACCGGCTCCGGTAATCAGCTCTTGCGGCGCGGTCTTCGGAAGACCGACTTCCCGATTGGCAGCGAGCTGATCGTCGACGGTTATCGCGCGAGGAATGGAAAGGCGACCATCAACGGCTCAAGCGTGAAGTTCGCGAACGGTCGGAACTTCAATCTCGGTGCGCCTGCTGACGCCCCCCAACCCCAAGGGGACGCCCAGCGGTAAGAGGGCCCGACCGGTGGTCGTCACGGCGCTCGATGTAGCGGCCCTTCCAGAACCTCGTCAAACGCGTAACACTCGTACTCGAGGATCTGGATGTTCCTTTCCATGCGCCGATAAAGCGGCATGCTCATCTTCCAGGGCCTCGTGAAGACCTTCGGATCTTCGATCGTCGCCTCGTAGGTGATGTGGTTGGCGCTCATCGGCGTGTAGCGCTCAACGACGTGCAACTCCTCGCTGTGATGATTGCCGGCCCTGTCGAACCACGTCTCACTGTTGAAATGCACGACATCGACCACCAGCGTGTCGCCCTCCCAGCGCCCGCGTGAATCCCCCATCCAGAACTCGATCGGCCCCTCCAGATGGGGCGTGTTCATGAAGACATTTCGAAGGGTATGTGCGTACTCGTAGAACATCGAAATCTGGGTCGGGGTTTGGAGAATCTGAAACGGAACCCCCATGTACGTGGCACGGGGCACACCAGGCAGGAAGCACTTCGATTCCGGGTCGGCCGTCGCGCGATTGGCGAAGTTCTCCCGTTGTTTGACCGCCCCTTCCGCGTTGTAAGGAAGGGCGTCGCCCTCGACCACGCCGAGGCCCGCCGGTATGCCAAATTGCGCCCCATGCGGCAGAATGTTCCATGCCGCCGTGTTGACGGCCTGCCAGACACCCGACAGATCGGGCTTGCCGTCGGAGCTACGCGGCATCGCCTGACCGGCCGCAGGTATCGGCGCCAGCCACAGAGCGACCGCAGCGGCCGTCGCAGTCACCAGCGTGTACAGCTTCCTCATGCTCATGGACGTCCTCCTGGGCGACAGTCGGCGGCCTCACGGGATCTTCGCCCCATAGTAGGGGAAAGTCTTGAGACCCATTTCGGTGTACTCGACCCGGGCGCCTTCGATGCACGCCGACTCCAGCAGCTCATAGTTCGGGTCGTTATTGCGCCGAATGGGAATCGCAATCGTCCAGGGTCTCGTAAAGACCTTCGGATCGGTGATCGTGGCAGTGTAGTGAATGGCGTCGGGAGCGATCATCGTCCAGCGTTCCAGGATGTGCACGGCGGAACTGTAAAAATGCCCCGCGTGATCGAACCAGATCTGCGGCCTGATATTGGTGACGTCGACCACCAGCGTATTGCCCTCCCAGCGGCCGCGGGAGTCGCCGAAGGCCAGGAGGATGTTCGGTGAGATATGCGGACGTCCGTCCGTGGGGACGACGCGATACGCATGACTCTGCTCCTGGAGGAACGTCAGACCCGCGGGAGTCTGAAGTATCTGATAGCCCATGGGCCCATAGGCCTGACGCGGCGGGCTAGGAAGGAAACAGCTGGATTGCGGATCGCGATAGGTCGGCCGATGCGTTAACTGCAGCGCCTTTGCCCATGGCTGTTGAGGAACCTTGCCGTCGGGGGGATCCACGATCATGGTGACGCCCCCAGGATCATCGTACGAGCCCATCCAGATCGGGGGGTGTTCTTCGAGGTCGTCGGTGCTGACCCGGGAGCGGGCCCAGTTGCCGCGGAAGTCGGGCGTGCCGTCCGGCATACGAGGTGGATTGAACGTTTTGGCCTTCTCGATCGCGCACGGGTGAAATTCTGCGGGCTTTTCCGAACAACCGCCCAACTGCCCATATGGCACCATCGGCTTATCAGCCGTCTGACCTCCGAGCTCCGCAGCGAACGGGGCAGCCACCAAGAGAGCCGCCCCGACTATGTTAACTGCAGGTTTCATTGTCATGTGTACCTCAGACCATAGCCTCTCACGACGCCTCGAAATTCGCGCTCTGCCCGTCGCCGCTGTAACCGGCGCTGAAGTTCGTCGTGTTGAGCAGCCAACCTCCGCGTCGCCTAATTGGTGTTGCCCTGGCCCATCATCTGGGCTTTCAGCCAGGTAGCGATCATCGGCTGGAGTTCCGGGTGCGAAGGAAACATATACACGCCGTTCTCTGAACCGATGCCGGTCTCCAAGAGCGGCTTTCCCGTCTCGTTCTCATAGATTTTCAGGAACCACCGAGGATTGTTCGAGCCGCCCATCAATGCGGTGAAATCCTTCGCATAAAAATTATCGTCTCTCGCCGTTGCAGCAAACAGCGACACCCCGGGTGTCTTTGCCAGGTAGTCGAGTGTTTCCTTGTCCAGCCCGCCCGAAAGTAGCATCAGGGCTTTGACTTCGGTGCGACGCGCGGCCAGGTTCGAGGACTGCCTCACGCCACAACCCGCGCCCCCGGCGGCGGCCCGGGACTTGTCGACACCCGGCTGCGCAAGGAGGAAGTTGAACATGGCGTCGGTATCGCCGGGCCATTTCACCCGCAACGCCTGCGCTTGTTTGGCGTCAGTCGCCTTCTGGTCGCTCTGACCGTATCCCCTGAAATCGACCGTCAACACATGAAAGCCCGCGTTGGTCAGGTCGTTTGCCAGGCCATCCCACAAGTGCCTGTCCAACTCCACGGTGTTGCACTGGTGAAGCAACAGGAGGCCCGGACCAGGCCTACCAGGTGAGAAATAGGTGCCCTTCAGGTTATTGCCCTCCGGCCCCTTGATGTCGACATCTTTTTTCTGCACCTGGGCTGAAGCGTTGACGGCTGTCAAGGCAAGCCCTGCAACGAGAGCGACTGCGAATCGTTTCATGTCTTGTCTCCGTGCTGGTGATACGCGAGTTTCATGAGCTTGTCGCAGATGCAACTTGCGTTATCGAAACGATAGGAACCATTAGGGCCTTTCCGTCCGGTCGGGGCCTTGAAGCGCTGGGCTCGTGGCTTCAACCGTCACGCCCGGCAGCACGGCACCGGACGAGTCGCGGACGACGCCTGTCATGGACGCCTGAGCGTGCGCAGCCGCAGGAATTACGACAACGCACGCGCACAGGATGGCGACACGAGCTACTCCACGCATACCTGGCCTCCCGCTGCATCCGACGAATTACCTCGGTGAAAGCGTTGCGCTATCGCGGGCCCTGGGAAGGAGAATCGAGCCGGAGTCGTGCGGCGGGTGCATGCTAGGCGTGCGGGAAAAGAGTGTCAAGCACATTGTGGGTCAGCACTTTGTGGGTCCTTTTGCGCAGTCTGTTCGCGGTCGTAGTAGCATGCCGCACCATGGCGTCCAGGCATTTGGTTCTGGCGGCGGTGGTGTCGGCACTCTCGAGCGGTGCCGTAGCACTGGCCCAGACGATTGCCCCCGGCACCGGGCAGAGTGATCTCAGCGGTATGTGGCGCCCACTCCCGCGCAACCAGGGCGGGAGCGGGATGGACGGTGATTACGCCGGCCTGCCGTTGAACGAGGCGGGCCGGTTGCGTGCACAGAGCTGGGTGCCCGAGAACTTCGAGGTGCCCGAATTTGTGTGTCGGCCGCATCCGTGGGACTACTCATTGGAAGCGGGCGCCTCTCGGATGCGGTGGGTTCCCGAAGTCTTCGACCCGACGCAAGAGGTGATCGCCTATCACGGCCGGTTCTCGATGCGCGAGCAGGAGACGACGATCTGGATGGATGGGCGGCCACATCCTCCCGATTACGCGCGCCACTCCTGGAGCGGCTTCACTACCGGCGTATGGGAGGGCGCTACTCTCGTTCAGACAGCGACGCACCTGAAGGAAGCCTACATACGCTCATGGGGACCGATGCGCAGCGACCAGGCGACGGTGCGCACGCGCTGGAAGCGGATTGGCAATTACCTGCGCGCCACCGCCATCATCTATGACTCCGTCTACATGGCGGAGCCCTATATCCGGACCTCTCTCTTCTGGGAGCTCGATCCCCAACTCCAGCTTCCGCCCTATCCATGCGAGGAAGCGACGGAAACCGTCGTCCAGCGAGGCACCGTGCCGCACGCCTTGCCGGGCAGGAACTTCCTGCCAGGCCAGAACCCCGAGATGACCGACGCATTCGGCACGCCGTACGAGCCGAGACTGGGCGGCCCCGAAACCATGTATCCCGAGTACATCGCCAAGATGAAAAGTTTTCCGCGTCCAAAAACTGTCGCCGGTGGCAGGGAGCGTGGCCAGTGAGTTCGAAGCTGCTCTATCGCGGTGCGATATGAAGCTGACAACGTCCTTACGACGCGTCGTGTGCGTGCTGGTGCTGCTGGGCCTCGGTGCCGCGCCGGTCCTCGCACAGGTTGATCTCACCGGAATGTGGCGGCCCATGCCACGGAACGAAGACGGCAGCGGCATGGACGGCGATTACGCCGGCTTGCCGCTGAACGACGGCCGGCCGCGCGCGGGCGCAAAGCTGGGTGCCTGAGAACTTCGACGTGGCCGAGTGGGTCTGCCGGCCGCACTCGTGGGACTTCTCCGTCGAAGCGGTGGCGGTGCTTCGCCTCTGGACCGACGTCCAGGGACCCACGCAGCAGGTCCGCGCCTATCGTGGCCGCATTGCGATGCGCGACCAGGAAACGACGATCTGGATGGACGGCCGCCCGCGGCCGCCGGAGTGGGTGCGTCACAGCTGGAGCGGCTTCTCCACCGGCGAATGGCAGGGCGACACACTCGTCCAGACCGCGACGCACCTGAAGGAAAACTACATCCGCCGCTGGGGCCCGATGCGAAGCGACCAGGCGACGGTGCGCATCCGCTACAAGCGGATTGGCGATTACCTGCGCACGACCGTCATCATCTACGACCCGGTCTACTTCGATGCCCCGTACATCCGGACCAACCTGTTCTGGATGAACGACCCCGACCTCCAGATGCCGCCATATCCGTGCGACGAGGCCACTGAAACCGTGGTTGCGCGCGGCACCGTGCCACACCAGCTGCCCGGCAAGGCCATCCTGCCGGCGCAGAATCCTGATCTGACCGACCGGTTCGGGTCGCTCGTACGAAGCGCGCCTTGGCGGCGCCGAGACGATGTATCCCGAGTACATCGCGAAGATGAAAGCGTTCCGGCGGCCGCCGACGGTGTTCTCGGAAACCGGGGAGCGCGGGCAATGAGCCGGCTGCCCTGGCTCGCCGGCGTCGCGGGCCTCGTCATGCTCGGGTTCACTGAAGGTGTCTCGACGCAGGCCGGCCTGGGCGCCGGGGCATGGGCCTGGAAACCTGCAATCCAGCGCGCCGGCGACGGCGAGGTTCACGTAGAGCCGGTTCGGGACAACATCTCCATCCTGGTGGGCGCCGGCGGCAACGTCACCGTGTCTGCGGGCGGCGACGGCGTCCTGCATGGTGGACGGCGGAACCGCGGCGATGGCCGAGAAGGTGCTCGCGGCGGTCAGGACAATTTCACAGGGCCCGATCCGCTACCTCGTGAACACCAACGAGCGGCAGGACTACAGCGGTGCGAACGAGAAGATCGCCGCCGCCGGCGAGACGATTCCGTTCCGGCCCAACCAGACTATTCAGATCCAGGGTTACATCGGCACCAACCGGGCGACCGTCGTGTCGTACGTTTCCGTCTACGAGCGAATGTCGGCGCCAACCGGCAAAGTTGCTCCGCGCGCCGAGGGCGCGTGGCCCGACGCGACCTACTCGACGCCGCAGAAGAAGCTGCACTTCAACGGCGAGCCAGTGGTGATCATCCACCAGCCATCCGCGACCGACGGCAACAGCGTCGTCCATTTCCGGCGCGCGGATGTCATCAGCGTGGGCGACCTGATCGATCTCACCGGGTACCCTGTCATCGATCTCGCCGCGGGTGGCAGCATCCAATCGATGCTCGCCAGCCTGAACGATCTGATCGACATCACCGTTCCCGAGAAGCAATCCGAAGATGGAACGCTCGTCATTCCGGGACACGGCCGGATCGCGGACCAGCCCGACGTCGTCTACTACTACGAGATGCTGAGCATCATCCGCGACCGCGTTCAGGACATGATCGCGCGCGGGCTGACGCTGCCGCAGGTGCACGCCGCGCGGCCCACCCGCGACTTCGATACCCGCTACGGCCGGAACACCGGTGCCTGGACGACCGAGCAGTTCGTCGAGGCCGTCTATCAAAACCTGAAACGGTAGCCGGAGGCCTTCAGGCCTCCGGATCCACCTTGCGAGGAGGACACATGCGCCACGCGGCGTCTGTCACAGGACGTGGGCTCCTGATCGTGCTCGTTTCGTTCACCGCGGCGTCGGCCCAGACCGCCGCGACAGCGCAGATCAACGGAACCGTCAAGGACCCCGTGTCCCTGCCGCTGCCCGGCGTCACCATCACGGCGACCAAGACCGACACGGGGTTGACCCGCACCGCCGTCACCGACGAAACCGGATCGTACGTGCTGCAGAACCTGCCTGTCGGACCGTACAGGCTGGAGGCGATGCTGCCAGGCTTCCGCACCTTCGTGCAGACCGGGATTGTCTTGCAGGTCGGGGAGAATCCCGCGCTCGCCGTCACGCTCGAGCTCGGGCAGCTCGAGGAGACCGTGTCGGTCCAGGGCAGCGCGGCATTGGTCGAGACCCGGAACCCCGGTATCGGACAGGTCGTCACGAATCAGCAGGTGCTCGAGCTGCCGCTCAACGGCCGGCAGCTGACGGAGTTGGTGTTCCAGGCCGGCCTCGCGACCGGCGGCAAGGGCACCGGCGACGCACCTGGCGCCAACGCGTTGAACAGCGGCGTCCGCAGCTATCCCAACACGACCATCGTGGTGGCAGGCGGGCTGTCGAACGGAATGACCTACGTTCTCGACGGAGGCACGCACAACGAGGCGATGAACAACCTGAACCTGCCGCTGCCTTTCCCCGACGCAATGCAGGAGTTCAAGGTCGAAACGAGCGCTCTCCCGGCGCAGTACGGCCACCACTCGGCGGCTGCGGTCAACGCCGTCACCAAGTCGGGCACCAACCTGCTGCACGGCAGCGGCTTCGAATTCATGCGCGACGATTCGCTGAATGCCGCCAATGCCTTCTCCGCCGTCGGTCCGGACGGCAAGCGCCGCAGCGACGGCCTGCGCCGCGATCAGTTCGGCGGGACGCTCGGCGGACCGATCGTCCCGGGAAAGCTCTTCTACTTTGCCGGCTACCAGGCGACCCGCGTCAACGTGACGCCGACCAGCTTCTTCCAGTTCGTTCCCACGGCAGCGATGCTGGCGGGCGATTTCACCGCCTTCACGTCGCCGGCGTGCAATTCGGGGCGCTCGATCGCGCTGCGGGCGCCGTTCGTCAACAACACCATTTCACCGTCGCAGTTCTCCCCGGCCGCGCTGAACCTGGCGTCGAAGCTGCCCAAGCCGAGCAACGAGTGCGGCCAGTCTTTCTTCGACCGTAAGACGGAGAGCACCGAGCACCTGCCGATCGCGCGCGTGGACTACCAGTTGAACAACAGCCACTCGATCTACGGCCGGTACCAGCTGGCGCAATACTCGTCGAAGCCCGACGCCGACCCGAACAACGTGCTGGCGTACGCGAACGGGGCGTTCGACGACACCGTCCACTCCTTCGTCGCCGGCGACACGCTGCTGCTCGGGTCGAACACGGTGAACTCGTTCCGCGTGACGATGCTGAGCTCGGACATCGTCAAGGAGTACGTACCGTTCTTCGACGCCGCGGATCTGGGCGTGAAGGGCTTCGCCGTGCAGGTGCCGGACTTCACGTCGTTCACCGTCACCGGCGGGTTCACGATTGCGCCGACCGGCGCCCGGCCCAGCGCAATCAACACCAAGACGTTCCAGCTGGTCGACGACGTCAGCCTGGTTCGCGGTGCTCACCAGTTCGGGCTTGGCGTGAACTACATCAGGTCGACGCTCGACTCGATCTCGTACGGTCCGGCCTCGGGCAACTTCACGTTCAGCGGCGTCAACACCGGCCTGGGGCTCTCCGATTTCCTGCTCGGCCGCTTCTCGTCGCTCAGCCAGGGAAACGTGTACTTCCCGCGAGGGACGATGAATTACGTCGGCGCGTATCTGCAGGACGCGTGGAAGGTGTCCTCGCGCCTGACGCTGAACGCCGGCCTGCGCTGGGAACCCTACCTGCCGTATACCGGCCCGCAGAAGCACTTCAACCACTTCGCCATGGAGCAGTTCCGCGCCGGCGTCCGGAGCACGGTCTACCGGAACGCGCCGGTCGGGGTGATCTTCGAGGGCGACGCCGGCTATCCGGGCAATGCCGTGGGCGAAAAGCAGTGGGGAACGTTTGCGCCGCGTTTGGCGGGCGCCTGGGACATCCTCGGTGATGGACGGATGACCGTTCGTGCCGCCTACGGCCGCTTCAACGACCTGCCGCATATCTGGAGCTTCCTCGGGTTCGACCGCGGCACGCCGTTCGGCACCGAGCTCGTGGTGAACAACGGAACGTTCGACGATCCCTGGGGCAGCACACCGGGCGGCAATCCGTTCCCGATCACGTCGCGGCCCGACATGACCTTCCCGCTGTACGGCGGGTTCGTCTCCTTTCCGCTGGATATGAAGCCGCCGTACTCGGATCAGTGGAACGTCAGCCTTCAGCGGCAGCTTGGCACCTCATGGATGGTGTCGGCCAACTACCTGACCAGCCTCGGCCATCGCCTGCCGGTGGGCAACCCGCTGAACCCCGCGGTGTTCAGCCCCGGTGCGACCGCCGCGACCACCAACCAGCGGCGCACGACGTCGCTGCTCAACCCGGTCGAAGGCCAGTATTACGGCATCATCTCGGGTATCGAGCCGGTGGGCACCTCCGAGTACAAGGGCCTGCTGCTGTCGGTGCAGAACAGATCGGTGAACGGACTGGCGGTGACGGGCAACTGGACGATCTCGGATTGCGTGTCCGATGTCGTGGACTACGAGCCGTTCGTCGCCGGGATCGAGCTGACCAAGCCGGGCGACGTGGCCTTCGACCGCGGCAGCTGCGGCGTCACCGATCAGCGCCACGTCGTGAACCTCTCAGCCGTCTACCAGATTCCAGGGGCGTCGAACGGCGCCCTGCGTCTCCTGAGCCGCGACTGGCAGGTCTCGGCGATCGTCGCCGCGCGTTCCGGCGGTCATTTCAACGTGACGACGGGCGTGGACAATGCGCTGAACGGGCAGGGCAATCAGCGGCCGAACCTGGTGCTCGACGACCCTTACCTGAAGGACGGGCTGCGGTGGCTGAACCCCGCGGCGTTCCGGGCGCCCGCCAACGGCGAGTTCGGCGATCTGAAGAACAACAGCCTGATCGGACCGTCGCGGTTCAACATCGACATGGGCATCACGCGGTCGTTCCCGGTCGGCGGACAACAGCAACTGCAGTTCCGCGCCGAGGCGTTCAACGTGCTCAACCGCGTGCAACTGAACAACCCGGTGTCGGTGTTGAACAACGGCACCTTCGGCATGATTACCTCAGCGGCGGACGCCCGCGTGATTCAGCTGGCGTTGAAGTACACGTTCTGACGCTGCCGGGTCCGCTCCGCGGAACCCGGCCTACGTACCGCCTCTCATCCGTACGTCAGGGCGGGTTCCGCGCAGCGGACCCGCCCCCGTTGAGGCACCCGGATTTGCACGTCCGAGATCCGAGGTACCTCACCATGCACACACTCAACCTCGTCCGGTCGTTCGCGCTCGTTCTGCTGGCGACGCTGAGCGTCGCATGCGGTGCAACGGCACGGCTGGCCGTTGAACACGGCGTCGGCCCGAACCCGTCGCTGCCGCCGCCCGAGAACTCCCTCATCCCGACGGTCAACGTCGTAGAAGCCGTGGGATGGGGAGATGGACAGACCCCGGTTGCCGCCCCTGGAACGCGCGTCACCGCATTCGCGCGCGGATTGGATCACCCGCGGTGGCTCCACGTCCTGCCGAACGGCGACGTGCTCGTTGCCGAAACCAACGCGCCCCCGCGGCCCGAGGACGGCAAGGGGATCAAGGGATGGTTCTTCAAGCGGTACCAGAAGAAGGCGGGCGGCGCCGTGCCGAGCGCCAACCGCATCACGCTCCTGCGCGACGCCGACGGTGATGGTGTCGCCGAGACGCGCACGGTCTTCGCGGCCAACCTCAATTCGCCGTTCGGCATGGCGCTCGTCGGCGACACGCTTTACGTCGCCAACACCGACGCCCTGGTCCGGCTTCCGTACAAGGACGGCGTCACCGAGGCGTTGGGGCCCGCCGTGAAGGTTGCCGATCTTCCAGGCGGTGCGCTGAATCACCACTGGACGAAGAGCCTGATCGCCAGCCAGGACGGGTCGAAGCTGTACGTCGGCGTCGGCTCCAACAGCAACGTCGCCGAAAACGGCATCGAGCAGGAGGAAGGACGCGCCGCCGTGTGGGAGATCGATCTGCGCACCGGCGCACACCGGTTGTTCGCGTCGGGCCTGCGAAACCCGGTTGGCATGGCCTGGGTGGAGGAAACCGGCGCGCTCTGGGTCTCGGTCAACGAGCGCGATGAACTGGGTGGCGACCTCGTCCCCGATTACATGACGAGCGTCCGCGACGGCGGGTTCTATGGCTGGCCCTACAGCTACTACGGTACCAACCTGGACATGCGCGTCGAGCCGCAGCGGCCGGATCTCGTCGCGACCGCGATCGAGCCCGATTACGCCCTCGGCTCGCACACCGCGTCGCTCGGCCTGGCGTATGCGGCCGATGCCACGCTGCCGGCGCCATTCGGCCGCGGCATGTTCATCGGCCAGCACGGTTCGTGGAACCGCGTGCCGCGCTCGGGATACAAAGTGATCTTCGTGCCGTTCAAGGAAGGGAAACCGTCAGGAATGCCGATCGACGTGCTCACCGGCTTCGTCACCGAAGATGGCGACGCCATGGGCCGGCCGGTGGGTGTCGCGCTCGATGCACACGGAGCGCTGCTGGTCGCCGACGACGTCGGCAACGCGGTCTGGCGGGTCGCTGCAGCCGATGACGAAGATCGGTAGCCGCTACGGTACGAATCCTTCCGGCAGGAGTTCAACCGCTACTGCGGTGCCTTCGCTCGCGGTGCTCGCGTTCGGCGCAACCCTCCAGGTCAGAAAGACCTCCGCCGGGCGCGCCAGCTCACCGCAGCCGACTGACGAAGGGGCGGTCGGTCGATAGCTGATGAAATGTACCTCAGACAGGTTCCTCGTGCGCGCCCGTAGAACCCCGTTGGAGGTTCGCACGAGGAGGACCGCCTCCGCGCCCGTACACACGACCGCCTCGAAGATGCCGTAGATGCGCTGTTCGCCAGGCTCGACACTGCGGAATACCGGGGTGTTGCTTCTGGTGGTTGATTCAGCCGATCCGCCGAGGAGCTGTCGGGCGCGATCCCGCTCGACCTCGCTGGTGGAGCGCGCGAGGACGGGGCCGAGCAACTCGCGCGCGGCGGCAGTTTCGTTCAGCCGCAGGAGTGCCTCGGCGAGGTAGAGGGCCGCGACGTGATTGGTCGGCTCGGCGCGAACCACGGGCGTCAACAGGTCTCGCGCCGCGACGTAGTTGCCCGTCGCCAGGTGCGTATAGGCAAGCTGGATCCTCGCCTCCCTGTATCCCGGCCTCAATTCGATCGCACGCTCGAGCGCCTGTGCGACCTGTGCCATGGTTTCGTCGTCGCGATTGCCGCTCGCGATCAGCGCGTTCGCGTACGCGAACTGGACTCGTTCGTTCCGCGGTCCGGATTTCACGGCGCGGTAAAGATGGTCCAGGCCTTCGGCCGTCCGGCCCTGGCGCATGTGCAACGTTCCCAGAACGGCGAGGGCGAGCTCGGAATCCGGCTTTCCTGCCAGCGCGGCCTGTGCGCGCGTAGCGGCTTCGTCGGAACGGCCCATGACGCTGAGCAGATCGGCGAACCAGGCGTCCGCTTCCGCGTCGGAGATTTTCGTCGGCTCGGCGTTGATGCGCGTCACAACCCGGTCCGACAGCTCGTACAGGCCGAACGCGTAGGCCTGCCTGGCGACATAGAGCTGAATCTCACGCTCCAGTTCACGGGCAGTAACGCCGTACGCCTCGCGGAAGCTCATTTCCGTCGCGCCTCCGTTCGCCACTTTGCCGACGAAGGCCAGCAGCTGCTCTCGTCGGCCAGGCGGGCCGTGGAAGGCGTGATGGACAATCGCCCACGCCTGCGCGTACAGAACCTCGCGGTCGATCACGTCCGAGGTGTAGGCGCGGGAGCTCCGATCAATCGCAAACAATTCCGAGAACGGAAGCCGTCGTTCGCGGAGCAGCGTGACATGGCGGGCGATCGCCTTCCCGATGGTGGCCCGGCGGCCGCCGTTGATCACCTCGACGGTGCTGTAGGTACTCGGCCAGGCCTTCGTTGAACCACACGGGCGCGTCCGCGAAGACGCCGCGAAGCAGTAGATGGGCGTATTCGTGGAAGACGACGTGGAACGCTCCCTGCCCCGCCTGCACGTTGAGCGTGATGTAGTTGACGTCCTGTCCTGACTGGAAGAATCCGCCGGCTCGAACCACCTGCCCGTTGTTCCTTGGCATGAACGGCTCGTAGGTTCTCGCGTCGCGAAACACCAGTACGACGACCGGGGGAGCGCTCTCTTCGCGAAGGACGGCTGGATTCAACTGCCCGACGACTTCGCGAAACTGCTCGAGCCTGACTGCCACGTCGCGGAGTCGGCCTGCGGTGGTATTGCCGATGACCTGGAAGTGATCCGACCGTAGCGACAACCAGTCCGCGGCGGCCGTGCCGTGCGTCAGGAGAAGCGCGGTCAATACCAGCACCGGCAGGTATCGCATCTTCGTCCTCGAGTCAGAAAACCGGGCGAGATCGGCTAAGTTAACACGAGTAACCCGCAGGAGAACTGCACATGCGAACAGCCTTCGTGATCGCCGCCGTTGGTCTTGCGCTTTCGTCAGCCGCGTCGACGCAAGCGCGGTTCGGGACGCCTGCTGATGAAGCGGCGATCCTCAAGAACCGTGATGCACAGAACGCGGCGTATAACCGCCACGACGGGAAAGCCTATGCCGTCCTGTTGGCCGCCGATGCGGATCGCGTGGATGCCTCGGGTACGCTGACTGGACGGGCGCAGATCGAGAAGTACTATTCGGATTCGTTCGCCGCTGATATGACCCGCGTGGTCAAGGACGAAACCAGGAAGGTCCGCTTCGTCACCAACGACACGGCCTTGCTCGATGTGGATAACCTGGTCAACACCCGCAACGGCACTGTCCGGAACCACGCCACGTGGGTCTATGTGAAGCGTGACGGCCAGTGGATATCGGTGGCACAACGAGTCATTTCAAAACCGTGATCATCGGCGCCGGCTCCACAGCCGCGCCGACAAGGGCAACGCGATCAGTCTGAACACCGTGTCGCAGGCGTTCGCGAACGAGGCGGCGCGGGCACGGGCGGCGTCGGCGGCGAGGCGCTGAATCGCCGAGGCGCGGATCGGTTCGGCGAGACCCACAAGGAATGCCAGCACGAGCACCATCGCGGTGCTCGCGCCTGGCTGCACCACCGACACCCCGAAACAGGCTGCGCCGAGCGCGCATAGTCCCGCCAGCCCGCGGACTCCGGTTCCCGGCAGCCGTGCCGCCACCAACGATCCAGCGGCTTCGGCCACGGTAAAGGCCGCGACCAGCAGGGTCAGTTCCTCGGCGTCACGTATGCCGCTGGTTTGCGCCAGGAAGGCTGCCGCCGAACCGGCGGCTGCGAGAAGTCCGGTCGGCAGGATGAGGAGCCCGATCCCGACTGCCGGACTGCTCGAAGACGACGTGACACCACTCGCCTCTTCGGGTTCCTCAGCCGCCGGCGGTTCGACCATCGCAACCGCGATCGCCAGGCCCACCGCGCACAAGGCGGTCTCGGCGATCCATCCCGCCGCAAAGCCCCAGGTCGTGACGATCGCGCCGCCGGCCAGGACGAGCGCGACCAGCGCGCCGAGTTCCACCGCATTCGCGCGTGCCTCGATCGCCTGAAACCTCTCGGCGCGGTCGAGCGCATGGCAGGTTCGATAAACGAGCGCCGCGTCCGCGCCCGATCGGAAGGCGTCGCCGAGCGCGACCAGGACGGTCGCGGTGACCAGCCCGCCGATACCTTCGCCCAGCCAGCACCAGATCATGCCGACGACCTGGACGGCCGAGCCGGCGATCAAGCTGGCGCGGTGGCCGACACGATCGGCGAACCAGCCGGTCGGGAGTTCAAAACAGAGGAGTGCGAGCTCACCCGCCGCGAGAATGGCGGCCACCGTGGCGGGGGGCACCTGCTTCTCCTCGACCCACCAGAGGAGATACAGGCCGTGCATCACGCCCTCGACCGCGGCGATCCGGTACGGCAGGTAAAGAAAGAGGTTTCGCCGGAGGCGGGATCAATTCGGAGGCATTTCGAGCTCAGTCTACACCGTTCCCGCCTATAATCTCGCGCTATCGAGGGAGCGTCCTATGAATACACATAAGTCACTGACCGTGGTCGTTGGTCTGGTTGTCGCGCTGGTTGCGGGGATGGTGGGGCGTGCGCAGGTCGTCACGGGACAGGCAGTCGATGAAAGCGGCGCGCCGCAGTTCCGCGTCGATCCGTTGTGGCCGAAGCCTCTGCCCAACCGGTGGAGCATGCAGCAGGTGACCGGGATCAGCGTCGATCCGATGGACAACGTCTGGTTCCTGAACCGTCCAAGCGCACCCGAGCCCGACGAGC
This sequence comes from uncultured Acidobacteriota bacterium, assembly GCA_963750995.1. Taxonomy (GTDB): domain Bacteria; phylum Acidobacteriota; class Vicinamibacteria; order Vicinamibacterales; family UBA2999; genus CAVVST01. The sequence goes on from CAVVST010000005.1 coordinate 353,568, forward strand.
TCGACGCCGGCACCGATCAGCAGCTGCGGCTCTGCTGCGTTCGCGGGCCTGAGCTGATCGGACTTGACCAGATGGGCAACGTGGTGCACGCGTGGGGAGGCCGCGACCACCCGAAGTGGCCGACGAACTCCCAGACGGTGATCGCCGACTCCAAAGGCAATGTCTGGATCAGCGGGACCGCCGCGCAGGACAGCATCATCAAGTACTCGCGCGACGGCAAGGTTCTCTGGGACTTCGAGCATCGTCCGACGGCGGAAGCCGCGAAGATGCCCGAGAACAACCAGGAGACCAGCTTCCTGATCAACAAGGGCCGTTTCCAGCTCGACGAAGTCGCCAACGAGCTCTACATCATTCAGCAGAAGCGAGTGGTCATTTACGACGCGTCAACCGGCGCCTATAAGCGCGGCTGGGGCGGGCACGGCATGCCGCTCAGCGAAATCTCGAACGAGCCGATTCCGGGATACAAGTGGACCGGGGGCCCGCCGCCCGACGAGAAGAACTTTGTCCCCGACCTGCATTTCGTCGAGATCTCCCGCGACCGGCGGGTCTACATCGGCGAGCGCGGCGCCAACCGCATCCAGGTCTTCACCACCGAAGGCAAGTGGCTGCAGGACATCATGGTGTCGCCGAACACACCCGCGCGCGGCTGCGGGGGCGTGATGAAGGAAGCGGGGCCCTGCGGCACCACCTATAAGCTGGCGATTTCCAGGGACCCGCAGCAGAAGTACCTGTTCGTCGCCGACGGGCACAACTTCGTGATCTGGATGCTCGATCGCCAGAGCGGCAAGACACTCGGTTACTTCGGCGGCAACGGCCGGCTCGCCGGCCAGCTGCACTTCCCCAACGCAGTCGCCGCCGACTCGCGAGGAAATATCTATACCGGCGAGGTCGACACCGGCAAGCGGATCCAGAAGTTCACACCGGTGATGGCGGCGAGGAAGTGACCCGGCGCTGATCGAAGAAGTGCTTCCAGAAGAAGCCGTTCTGAAAGGCGACGAGATAGACCATCAGTTTCGCGCGCTCGAAGATGTCGCCGGTGGAGCTGACCTCCCCGGCGATGCTGACCAGCGGGATGAAGACGATCGGCGACGCGAGAATCGGCATCAGGAACGGTAACCACTCGATGGTGAGCCTCGTGTCGCCGCGCTCGGCTTTCGCGTAGACGTAATGCGCCATCATGCCGAGCACCATCGACACGTAGCTGATGATGAGCGCCGCGGTCTCGCCGCTCCCGCGGCTGCGGCCGACGGGAGGAAACGTCGCGACGTAGATCCACAAGAGCACGGCTGCGAGCACTACTGCGCCAGTCAGGGCGCGCGCGGGCCGGCTGGCGCGGAAGCCGGACACGATGACCAGCGCGGCCAGCGCGACGCACGACCCGGCCAGCGCCAGTCGAAGAGGTTCGAGGGCGATGCCGGGCATGGCTACGAACTGCCGACGAACACGAACTCGCCGCGGCTCAATTCCGGCGGGTTCCTGCCGTCGCCTCCGTAGCCAAGGTCTCGAATCCGGGGCATCTGCGCCGTGAGCCCGTTTTTCTGCACCTCCTCGACGACGTAGTTTTTGACGCGGCTGTAGAGGTCGTAGGTCGTCACGATGCCGCCTCCCTTCGGCGGATGCAGCGCCCGCAGCACCGCGCTCGTGAAGAGTCCCCCGCCCCACTTCTGGAGGTCTTCATGCGCCACCTGGTTGGCATCGCCGGCGGTGATGACGAATCGGCTCCCCTCCCGGGCGAGCGCGAACACCTTCTCCCGCGTCCGGCGATCGAGCGGAGCCAGCACGTCACGCACGCCGGTGATCACCGTTCCGCTGTAGCAGGCGTCCAGCAGTACAAGGAGATGTTTCACTTTGACGCCGCGAATCCACGACATGAAACGCTCCATCGGCACGCGCGCACCTGACGACAGTACCAGGTCGGCGTCGCCGGTCTTCGACTGCTGTCCATGGCCGGCGTAGTAGATCAGCAGCCGATCCTCGGGGCCGATCTGGTTGTTGAAATGTGCCTGTACCTGGCGGAGTGCACTTTCGGTCACGGCGCGATCCGAAAGCACGACCACGCGGTCGAAGCCCTGCGCGGTGAGGTACGCCTTCATCCGCTCCACATCCTGGGCGGCGCCCGGCAGGTTCCTGCCGGCGTCGTCGTAGGTAGAGATCCCGAAGAGCAACGCGTAGCTGTTCTCGAACGGGCGGCCGTAAACGACGTTCGGCAGGTTGGACATGCCGGGCAGCGTGCTGGCGGTCTTCACGAACCGCTCGACGAGCCCCGGCGCGCTCGATCGCGTTCGGGCGGCCGTCCGGATCACCTCGTTCGGAAGAATTTCCGCGGGGTGCACCGTCGTCGAGACGGTCATGAAGCCGTTGAACTGGAAGCCGGCCGGCCGGAGGAAGAACACGTAGCCGCTGCGTGATTGGGCCGGTCGCAGCTCGAGGCTGGTGAGCCCCCGTTCGAACGGATCGGGCGCCCAGTCGGACTGCGTCAGCCTCTTCAGGATTTCGTGAAGTCTCACATCCTCGGAAAGGCGCTGCTTCGCTTCCCTGGCCTCGATCGGACGAACCTGCACCGTCGGTCCGCCGGCACTCCCCAGCGTCAGGCGGAGATCCTGGGTACCAAGCGCGATTGGCGATTCAGAAATGTTCCGCGCCGTGATCCACACCGGGAACACGAGCGTCCCCTGCAGGCGCGCGAAGATGGCAACAGGGTCCTCGTAGCTGATGTCGAGCTGAAGCGCCGGCGGCGTTCCGAGGACGACGCTCGTGCGCACGTCCTGTGCGGCGGCACTGCGCGCAAAGCACAGGGCCGCCAGCACAACGGCCGCGCCGGCGAGTCGGCTTGTCACCATCCGAAGTTTCCCTGGAAGAACAACGATTGGCCGAGCATGTCGCCGAACGACGTCACCTTGTAGCCGGCGTCGATCGACGCGCCTGGCGCAAGCGCATACATCACGCCGCCGAGCACCATGTGCATCGCCGGCCGATCGATCGAAGACTCGAGCGCATAGGTTTCCGCCACCCGGCCGATCACGGACAGCGTGGTGGTTGCGTCGAACCGAACCGTTCCGCCCACCGTGAGGTCGTACGCGATCCCCCGGTCATTGAGCGCATCCGCAATCGCGGCACGGAAGGTTCCTTCTTCGCCGGGTGGGACGTAACTCTTGGTGCCCTGCAACAGGCCACCACCCCCGACCGTCACGCGCGCGAACCGGCGCCGCGCCGACGCCCAGCCGCCGCCGGCGACGTCGAGCGAGCCGAAGCGGATCGGATCGATTTGAGGCGATGTTGCCGCGAGGCTCCGCGAGCTCGAGTAGAGGAAGCCCGCGCGCGCGGTACCGCCGATCCGGAATATCGTGGTATCGCCGCGCTCGATGAACGGATGGTAGTCAACGGCCGCGCTCGTCGCCGAGGTGCGGAGCCCGTCCTCCTGGCGGCCGAAGCGCCCCTGGACAGACAGCGTCCGGCTGAACCCGAACACCCCCTGCGCGCCCCACGCAGAATCGCCGGATGCGCGGTTGTCGCGGTGCAGCCATTCGGTCTCGAACAGCCCACCCGCACCCAGGCGGCTTCGCGACTGCGTCTCGTTGGCGTCGAGAACCGTCGTCAGCAGCAGCTGCTGCGAGTACAGCCCCGCCATGTCGCGTCCCGCGGCCGCGGCAGACAAGCCTCCCGGAAAGAGGACCGTCAGCAACGGCCCGGCATTATCGCGGGCCCACTGCTCGAACTCCGCGCGCGTGCCGACAAAGGGCGTCGTGAACCCGGTGCCGGCGGGAGGCGTCGTGCCATCACGTGGAACGACCCGAAAGGAGATGATGTCGGCGCCTTCGAAGTCGCCCAGCTCTCCTGTCTGGTTGGTAACTGTGGCGTCGACCAGGCCGGAGAAGAGCCGCGCCCGGTCGAACAGCAGACCGGTGGGCAGCGCCTGCGACGGCAGGGACAGAATCGCCTGTGAGAACTCCGTACTCTGCGCCCCGGCCAGGGACGCTGCGCCGAGATTCACCGCAAGGACCGCACACCAGCCCTTCACTAGATATCGCGTCATAGGACCTCCAATCCGGGAACTATCCTGATTAACGCCGCCGGCACGGCGTTGGAACAGGCGGATGGAGGCGTCGAGCCGCTAGCGGACTTTGTGTCCGTCTATGCGCGTCGCGGTGGACGGATCGTTCCGGTCGCGGCGCCAGGTGGGATGGTTGAAGTGAATGACCGAGTCTCCGTTATGGGAGATGACGGCATTGTCGAAGATCAGCGAGCCGATGCGGCGCCAGTTCGTGAACGTGCGGCGCTCCTTCGCGGCGGAGCCGGTTGTGCGCCCCTCGTCCGTGACTTCGATCAGGAACGTCAATGTCCGCCTCGGTCGTGGGTCACCCTTGTCGAACAGGTGCGCCATGACTTCGTCGCGGAAATCCAGGTCGGCGCCGGCAATTCTCGGCTGGTGCGGCGCGACCAGGAGCCGCATGAACTCGGGGGCGCGCGTCGGCTGGCCGGCGGGCTTGCCCAGCTCGGCAATGGGGTACAGCTGCCGGATGGTGGGCTCGGCGTCGACACGGCGGAACACCAACCCGATGACGAACAGCAGCCCTGCCCCGGCGCCCCGGTTGGCCAGCGTCGTGTCCGGCGCGTTCCGCAGCTCGACATCGTTGATGAACTCGGTCATCGATCCGCCGAGATCGTCCTGGGTGATGAAATTCGCTGTCGGCAGCGGCTCGACGTGATTGGCGTCCACGGTTGGAAACAGCTTGCCGACCAGGGACAGCGATCTCATCTGGCCGCGGCGGGTCTCGGTGCAGCAGGTGGAGTACCGCGCAATCACGCGGGCGGTACTGCCGCCGCGGAAATAGCCGGTGTATTCGGTGTTCTGATCGATCGACCAGATGCCGGTCAGGCAGATGCCGTTCGGGTGCACGAGCCGGCGGAAGCCCTTGCCATCGGCGCCCCATCGGAGGTCGGCGCGCGAATCGAGCGCCCGCTCGCTGTCGCGTTGAAATTGACGTGGTATGCCGAAGGTGGCCAGCCCGCCGACGACGGTGCGGAAGGAGACTTCGGAAACCGGCAGCGGCGGTTCCCCCGGCGCGCCCCATATCTGCTGGTAAGGGTTCGCGAACACCGCGGCCACGACATCCGAGAACCGCGACCCCGCATATCGCCCGCCTTCGTCAACGCTCGTCGAGCCACCCTGAGTTTCTGCGATCCCGGCCATGGCGCCACCCTCACGCATGTGCGCAGAAATGCATCAAACGCCGGAGGGGGCGGCACACTCTACCACGCCCCACGGTTGTTCGGTTTGAGGCCGGTGCGGCGTTGGATCACAAAACGCGCTAAGATGCGTCCGCCAAAACCATGACCGCGACCCTCCCGAAGGCGTTCATCAGCTATCGCCGGAGCGACTCGCTCTCGGCGACAGGGCGGTTATACGACCGGTTGAACGTGGCCTACCCGGGCATGTTCTTCCGCGACGTCAGCGGCATTGGCGTCGGCGTCGATTTCACCAAGGAGATCGAGCGCGCCGTCGCGTCGAGCCTGCTCCTGATCGCGGTGATTGGTCCGGAATGGACCACTGAATCGGCCGACGGCAAGCGGCGCCTCGACGATCCGGACGACTTCGTCCGCCTCGAGGTCTCGAGCGCGCTGAAGAGAAACATCCGCATCATCCCGGTCCTCGTCGGCGGCGCTTCCATGCCGGAGGAACACGAGCTGCCGGCGGAGCTGCACCCTCTGCGCAAGTGGAACGCCATCCAGCTGGTCGAGGAGTACTACGAGGAGGGACTCGAGCGCCTGATCGACGCGCTCACCCCGCAGCTGGGCGAGCCGCGCACCCGCGAGCGGGCCAACCACGACCGCGCCGACGCGGAGCGCAAGCTGACGGAGCTGCGCGGCCAGGCCGAATCCGCCCTCGCCGTGGAAGACTGGTTCGCCGGCATCCAGGCGCTGCAGGCGGCCGTCTCGCTCGATCCCAACAACACCAGCGTCGCCGCCCGTCTCCGCTGGGCCCACGATCAGCGCAAGGTTTCCAGCCTGTTCGCCGAGGGCCAGGAACTGTACGAGCAGGGAAAGAAGAGCCTGGCGCTGGCGCGATTCCGCCAGGTCCGCGTCAGCGGCGGCAGCTACAAGAACGTCACCGAGCTGATTGAACAGCTCGAACGTGAGCTGGCGTCCGACAACAGGCGGTCCACGGTCCGCAACTGGACCGCCAGCGCCGTGGCCGCCGTCTGCCTCGCGATTGTCGCCGCGGGAGGGCTGGTGGTGTGGGTGGTCCGTTCGGAGTTCGCCGCCGCCACATCGTCAGATGATGAATCGTCTGACGCGACCGATGTCGAGCCCACCGAGCCGGACGCCGATCAGCCTGCACCGCCGTCTCGAGCGGCAGTGGATCCGGTTCGGGCGCCTGCTGACGAGCCCGAACCCGAGTCCGAAGCGGAGCCGGCCGAGCAAAGCGATGGTCCCGGGTTCCCCGGCGTCGGCCGCTGGCGGATGACGGCGCAGCAGAACGAAGCGATGTCCATCTTGTTGAATCTCGAAGACGACGGCTCGTTCCAGGTATCGATGCCCGCCGGCGTCCTCAATCTCCCGCTCAGCGGCGGTCGCTACGCGTACAACGACGCGACCGGGATGCTCCAGATCACGGGCATGAACAACCTGAACGCCTACTTCAACGAGATCATCCAGATCATCGAGCGCGAGGACGATCACTTCCACGCCAGCTACCTGGGCTCGATCTGGGAGCTGGAGTCCGAGTAGTTCATCAGATTACTCGCTCGAGGTCGACGCGTGGAGCATCTCCATACTCCTCGCGCGCTTTCACTTGCGCCTTCGGCGAGCCAATCTAGTGGCTTGACAGCCCCCCACCGCGGTGACAGCATCCGCCTTCTATCGGGCCAGTCAAGGCTCGCAAAACGAGGAGGCGGAAGGATGTCGACGCTGCGCATTCTGCGGAACGTTTCCCTCGGCGTGCTGATCCTTCTTGCGACAACCCCGGTCGCGTGGGCACAAGCCTCTGCCCAGCTCGCCGGTTCGGTGAGAGACGAGAGCGGCGCGGTGTTACCTGGCGTCACCGTGACCGTCACGCAAACTGACACTGGTTTCACGCGAACCGCTGTGACGGACGAGAGCGGCAATTATGTGATGCCGAACCTGCCAACTGGTCCGTACCGGTTGGAGGTGTCACTCCAGGGATTCCGTACCTACGTCCAGACCGGCATCGTGTTGCAAGTCGCGGCGACGCCGACCATCAACACGGTGCTGGCGGTAGGCGACCTCGCCGAGACGGTCACGGTTGAAGGGTCCGCACCGCTGGTCGACGTACGGAGCGCCGGCATCAGCGAAGTGGTCGAGCAGGAGCGGATTCTCGAGCTTCCGCTCCAGGGGCGTCAGGTCACCGATCTGATCGTCCTCGCTGGAGCGGCGGTGCAGACCGGAGCCCCGGGGAACCGCCATTTTCAGGGAGGAGCGAACATCTCCGTCGCCGGCGGACAGTCCTTCGGCGTCGCCTACCTGCTCGACGGAGCCATGCACAACGACCCGCAGAATAACGCGAGCCTGCCGCTCCCCTTCCCGGATGCACTGCAGGAGTTCCGAGTGGCGACGAGTGGACTGTCTGCGGAAAACGGGATGCACTCCGGGGCATCGGTGAATGCCGTGACGAAGTCGGGCGCGAACCGGTTCTCCGGCAACGTCTTTGAGTTCGTCCGGCACCACCGGTTCAACGCGACCAATCGGTTTGCCGCCCTGGGACCGGATGGCACGCGGGTGGACGATGGACTGAGGCGCAACCAGTTCGGCGGGACTCTGGGCGGCCCGATTGTCAGGGACAGGCTCTTTTTCTTCGGCGCGTATCAGGGCACCGCGGTCCGTCAAAGGCCGGCAGCGAACCTGGCCTACGTTCCCACCACCTCCATGCTGGCCGGCGACTATACCGGCTTCGCTTCTCCGGCGTGTAACAGCGGCCGACAGATCACGTTGCGCGCGCCGTACGTCAACAACCGGGTCAGTCCCTCGCTCTTCAGTCCCGCTGCGGTGAAGCTGGCCGGTATGCTTCCAAAGACTGACAATCCATGTGGCGAAATCAGGTTCACAACGTCGGCTGATGAGAACCAGGGACAGGTGGTGGCCAAGATCGACTATCAGAGGAACGCCGACCATTCACTCTTCGGCCGATACATGGCCACGATTCACAAGGTCGATCCGGCGGCGTTGAGCCAGCCCGGCAACATCCTCGCTGCGGCAAGCTCAGGCCTGGACAACATGGCCACGTCCATTGCGCTTGGCGATACGCGCGTGCTCAATTCGAGCACCGTCAACTCGTTTCGCCTGACCTACAACAACACAACCGTCGATCGTTACAACGTACACGTCGTCGATGGGCCCGATCTGGGTGCAAAGGTTTTCAGCTACGAGCCGGGTCACATGCGCGTGAACGTGGACGGTGGATTCAGTCTCGGGCAGGACTCAGGCTACGGCCTTGCCGACAACGATGCCTACCAGGTGAGCAATGACCTGTCGCTCGTTCGAGGTGACCACCAGATGTCGGTCGGCGCCAACGTGGCGTACTGGCACTCCAAACAGTACACGTGCGCGCGATGCGGTGGCGACTGGCAGTTCAACGGCCAGACCACCGGCTTGGGACTGGCTGACTTTCTCCTGGGGCAGGCGTCGGTCATGGAGCATGGCGGGCCCGGTGGTCTCATCTTCGACCAGTGGTACCTGGGGGTGTTTGCACAAGACACGTGGCGAGCCTCGGGGCGTGTGACGCTGAACAGCGGTCTGCGGTGGGAGCCGTTCTTCGGACAGAACATTCTGAACGGCGCCGTCACCAACTTCAGCCTCGAGAATTTTCGAAGCGGAGTCAAGAGCACTCAGTTCGTCAACGCGCCGGCCGGCCTGCTCTTCCCCGGCGATTCCGGTTTCCCGCCAGGCAAAACAGGCATGAACAGGCAGTGGTGGAATCTGTCGCCGCGCGTCGGAGTCGCGTGGGACGTGGCGGGGAATGGCCGCACGGCGGTGCGCGCCTCCTACGGAATCGCCTATGACATGCCGGCCGGGGATTACCAGTTCCTGCAGGCCTCTGCACCACCGTTCGGAAACCGTCTGTTGATTCCCAGTCCAGCCGGTGGTTTCGACGATCCCTACAGAGACCTCGGCGGAGATCCACACCCGATCGTGACGAGTCGAAATACCGAGTTTCCGCAGTTTGGAGCGTTCGGCTCGATCGAGCCCGACATCAACTCGCCGCGCGTGCAGTCGTGGAACGCGACCGTCGAACGCCAGATTGGGACTGACTGGCAGGCGGCGGCGAGCTATCTGGGTAACTACACGGACCGGCTGTGGGACATGGTCGGAATCAATCCGGCGGTCTTCATGGGGACGGGCCCCTGCACGATTCACGGGGCGTTCTACTCCACGTGCAGCACGACGGCCAATATCAACAATCGCCGTATCTTGTTCCTGGAAAATCCAAGGGAGGGGGCGCTCATCGGCGCTGTGGATCTATACGCCGATCGCGGGAGTCAGACCTACCGCGGTTTGAAGCTGTCGGTTCAACGGCGCGCCGCCACCGGCGTGAGCGTCAGTGGGAACTACACCTGGTCGTACTGCTTCGGCAATCTGATGGGCGGCGGACTCAACCAGATAAGTAGCGGCTCGATCAATCCAGACGACCCGGACCTCGATCGCGGTAACTGTGATCAGAACCGGACCCATATCGCCAACCTGACCCTCGGATATCAAACGCCGCAGTTTGCCAGTTCCATAATGCGTGCGCTCGCATCGGGGTGGAGAGTGTCAGGAATTCTCAACGCTCGATCTGGCGCGTGGCTCACCGTGACAACGGGCCGGGACACTTCCCTCAACGGCCAGCGCTCGCAGCAGCAGCGCGTGAATCAGGTGAACGATGAAATGTATGGTGACAAGACCCTACTGAACTACCTGAACCGGGCCGCCTTCGCCTTGCCCGCTCTTGGCACATTCGGCAACCACGTCCGCAACAGCCTCCAGGGCCCAGGGTTCTGGAAGGCCGATATGGCCGTGTCCCGACTCGTGTCGTTCGCGAGCACCCAGAACCTGGAAATCCGTCTGGAGGCCTTCAACCTCTTCAACACCTTCAACTGGGGGATTCCCAATACGAACTTCAGTTCCGGTTCCTTCGGCCGGATCACGTCTATTGCAGGAGATCCACGCATCCTGCAATTCGGGATCAAGTACGGGTTCTAGTGAGCGTTTTCGATAGTAGTTCGATAGTAGTGTCCGGCTTTAGCCGGACTCGCCGGGTCCGCCTGCCCTTCGACTTCGCTCAGGGCACCCCGAGCAACGTCGAGGGGTGAAGGCGGACGCTAGTACTTGCGAAACGCGGTATCGCGGAGCGGGGCCGATCACTGCGCGCGTCGGAAGTGCTCCGTGGTGGTGCGAGGAGCGACCTTCATCGTCTTCATCTTCTTGATGTATTCGGGATACAGGGTTTCCGCGCCGCCCAGGGCGGATTCGAGCGGTATCCCGTATTCGGTCGCGAACTCGCTCAGCACTTCATTTTTGCCGGGGAGAAAGCTTGGCACTTTGCCGGCCGGTACGATCGTGCCATCAGGACTCATCTCGCACGGGTACGGCGGGATGACCTGGTTCGGATCGGCGATCCAGCTGGATTCGCGAATGTAGGGCTGGGTCAGGTATGCCGGATCGTCGATGATGAACACGATCGTCAGGAGGTTGCCGTAGCGGTGAACGCGTGTCGTGACGGTCGCCTTGGGGCTCTTGGGCACGCCGGTGCGTGTGAGATAGGCCTCCTTGAGGTGCGTGGTCGTGTAGACCAGGGTGTTGCGCTCCCACCGCCCGGTCGAAAATCCCGACCACTTGTGAGGCGCGTTTGCCGACGGGTGCGGGCGTCCATCCGTGTAGATCACCTGTTGCGGCTCCTGCCACGCCACGTGCAAGCGCAAGCCGACTGGCCGCCGTGTGTCGGCGTCCAGCTCCGGCGTGATACGCAACTGCGACACCGAGACGCGCAACCCGTGGTCAATCGGATGCGGCCGGCACAGGTTTTCCGGAAGATCGAGTTGGTCAGGATGCCAGGCCTGCGCTCGCAGGCGCCCCTCTTCATTGAGCGGGATGCCCGTGTAGTCGCCCATGTCCATGTGGGTGTTGTAGACCCTCGGCGACCACTCCCCCGCGAGATCGACCTGGGCGTTCGCCGGCCTGCTCGCCAGCACCAGCGCCACGAACAGCAACACTGTGGATCGCATCTGCAGCCTCATTAGCGTGGTTCGTCGGCGCGGCACGGTGTGGGGTCCCACCCGGACGCGTCCGGAAGCTTCTTGAAATGCGCGTGCATGATCAGAGGTTCGATCAGGTACCGCGGATCGGTGACCATCGTCGTCACCACGAGCCAGGTGTTCTTGGTGTACGGGTCCGAGAAGATATCGAAGTACTCCTCAAGCAGCGCGTCGCCGCTGTACGGCACACCGTTCTTCTGCAGATAGCCCGGGCGCATCCGGGTGGTCACGACCTTGAGATAGTCAGGTTCCTTCCGCTGGTCCCTGCCGACGACCAGCTTGCCTTCCGCATCCTGGATTGGTCCGCCCTGGCCGTCGCGCCGGTCCCGCGGTTCGGCCCCGCCCCACATCGCCACCGAGTGTCCCTGCCACGACGGCGTGGCGCCCGGCGGCGGTGTCGTGCCGAAGCGGAAGAGGCGTGTCTGCGTACCGGAATCGGTGTCGAGACGAAGCGTGCTGTCGTCCTGCCAGGAGATATTCAGTCGCCCCGGAACCTGCAGGAGCGAGGCCGCGCCGTACGATCTGCAGGCCTCGCCGCTCGCCTGATCCCGGGCCGGATCCCAGGCGTTTGCGACCTTGCGTCCTTCGGGGTTGAGCGGAACCTGCACGTAGTCGCCTTTGTCCGGCACGATCATGCGGTAGCGCCACTTCTCGGTGACCTCTGATACCCAATACCCAGTCACGTCGTACGGGGCGGCCGCGCGCGCGGTTCCCGGCGCTCCGGCCGGCGCAGCCCCTTGCGCGGCGACATGAGCCGGCAGCGGCAGCGACAACGCGGCGACGAGCAGGACGAGTACACGTGATTCCATGTTCGTGCCTCACTCACCGCAACGGGTCATTGCGGATTGTTGGGACCCTCCCACTTGAAACCGTCCGACGGCCGCTCGATGGTGTGCAGCAGCAGCTTGTGGTCCTCCGCAATCCGCCCGGGGCGCCCGGTCACGACGACCTGATCGCCGGGACGAAGGGTGGTGGCCGACAAGCCGGATTCGGTCAGTTGCTGCGGGGCGGCGCCTTCGATAATCCAGATGTGCTTCTCCCCTTTGTCATCCGGAGCCTCCACCCTCATGAACGAGTGCGGATTGCGCCAGATGAACTCCTTCAACGTCCCTTCGATCCGGACGGACTTGCCGGTGATGTACGTGGCCGACACCGAATGGTGCGCGAAGGTCAGGCCGGCGCCGGCTGTCAGAAGGATGAGCGCACTCGACGGTGACAAAGACGAGCAGTCTTATCTTCATGACGATGCTCCGCTGCTGAGACTCCTGTAGGCGGCCTCGACGAACATGTCGGTCGTCCACGTGCCGGTCGTGCTGCCGTAGATCGGGTCGTAGTCGCGCGTCGGCCGTGCCGCCTTCACCTGCTCGAGCGTCATGCCGCGCTTGATCATGTCCTGCAGGCGGTCGCGGACGATCGTGACCATCTGGTGGTAGATCGCCAGATCCGCCATGTCGCAGAGCCGTCCGTGGCCGGGGACGATCATCGTGCCCCCTTCCACGTGGTCGGCGGGAATCGCCCTCTGCCTCAGGCGGTTCAGCCCCTCGAGCACGCCCTGGAGACTCCCTCCGTTCTTCACGTCGATGACGGGATACTGCGTGGGACTGAAAATATCGCCGGTACTGATGACGTCGGAGCGCCGAAACACCACGATGCTGTCGCCGTCGGTACTCGCCGGCTGATGCAGGATCTCGATGCCTTCGCCGTTGAAATACAGGTTCTTCTGCGGCCCCGAATACGTGTCGTTTGGCCAGGCCCGTTCCGGGATGGACGGCGTGGCCTTGCGATCGCTCATCCGGTCGAGGATCGTGCTGAAGGCGACGATGAACACGCTCGCCTGCGCCGCCCGGTTGATTGCCAGCGGCCGGCCGGTCCGGGCGAAGGTCTCGTTGCCGCCGGTGTGATCGCTTCGGTCGCTGGTATTGACGATGTAAGTGACCTGGCCCCTCGATACGGTCCGGATGGCTTCCAGGACCTTGTCGCTCATGGCCGCCGCACCGGAGTCGACCAGGAAGACGCCGTCCTTGCCGGCCTGCACCGTGATGTTGCCGCCCGCCCCCGCCAGCATGCTGATGTTGCCCTGGACGGGCACCAGCTCGAGTTCCCCGGGGTTCTGACCGCGGTTTTGCGCCTGCTGCGGAAAGACGAGGTCGGCCGGGCCGACCAGGGAAGCAAAGAGAAAAGCCGACGCGATCCACATCTTCTGCGTCACGGCGCAGATTGTAACGCCGAACCCTAGAGCTGCGCGATACGTATCACGACCTCGTCAATGAAAACATGACGGCATCGTGGGACACGCCGTGGAGGAGCAAACGGCGGCGCAAGACGCCCTCCCGAACCCCGCCCACCTTTTCGGCGACACGTTGGCTGGGCAAATTGCCGATGGCGACAAGAATCTCGAGCCTGACCAACTCGGTGTGCGCGAACGCCCACTCACACACGAGACCGACGGCGGATGTCGCGACCCCACGACCGGCGGCCGTGGACCGGACCCAGTAGCCGACGTTAGCGCGAAGATTGGCGTTGTCGAGCTGATTGATCCCGCTCACGCCCATAACGGCGCCGCCGGATGTAATCGCGAATTCGAAGCCCGTGCGTTTCACGAACCCGTCCATTGTTGTCTGAATGAAAGTGGAGGCGTCCGAGACGGCGTAGCCCGCATGACACCACGGCATCCACGGCCTGAGTTCGACCATGGACTCTCTGACTGCCCGTACGAGAGCAGGAGCATCGTCCGGTGTGAACGGACGAATGGCGACACTGTCGACGCTTTCATCCCGCATGCGACTGGCGAAGAAGGTGGAGTGTATCTCAGCGGACGTTTCAAGTAGTTATGGCCGAGCCCGCCGCGGCCGCATCGTACCGATTCGACCTAGCGCCAGGGCGATTTTGACCGCAGACTCACTAAGGAATGGAGGACGCAAGCTAACGCGCACGGAGGTCGCCAACATGAAACCCTGTCCCTATTGCGGCGAAGAAATCCACAAGGAAGCGATCGTCTGCCGGTTCTGCGACCAGGATCTGCGCCGCCGCGGCCGCACCGCCTTCACCCTCGTGCTTGCCCTTGCGGCGGGCTTCGCCGTAGTCGGTTTCCCGTATTACATCGGCAGCGCCTACAGCGTGGACATCGACGATGCACGCCGCGCCGTGGGCTCGATGGAGCGGGATCGGGTTCTCCTGAGCCGGCAGTGTGGACCGAACCAGGCCACGATGTCGGTGAAAGCCTGGGAGGCTCTGCCCTCGGAGCATTCCCGCACGAACGTGCTCCGTGCGCTGGCGCGCCTCTGCCTCGAGCTCGATCGCGGCGATCAGATGGAACTGCTCAACGAGGCAGGTCAGCGCCTGGCTGTGTTCGACGGCGCGCGAATGTTCGAATGGTGAACCTGTGCGCGTCTCGACATCCCGTGACGGCGATCGTCCGCGGCCGCGACGACACCCGTGTGTCTGCGCGGATACGCGGCGATCGGAGCGCGGGGCGGGAAACTTCTACTGCACCTTGAGCCGGGGCGTCTCATGACAGACGCAGACGCGCTCATCGCCTCCCACCTCTCACGCTACGACGCGCTGCAGCGGATCTCGAAGACCCTTGCCGGCCACCGGACGATGGCCGAGCTCATTCACGTGCTCGCCGGCAACCTTCAAACGCTCGTCCCGTTCGACTACATGGCTCTCCGCGTCAGTCGTGCGCCTTGATCGGTCCCTCGATGATCTCAGGCTTCTCCTTCAGGAGTTTCGCCATCTTTGTCCGTACAGAGTCGGCCGCGAGCCGCACCGATTCGTCGGCGCCGGCCTTGTCCTGGAAGACGCCGAACGACGCGCCCTCGCCAGCCCCTGTATCCAGCCAGGAGTAACCGACGAAACCCTGGGCCTTGCGGATGATCGGCACGAACTCGTTCTGGATGAGCTGATCGATCTCGACGCTGTCCCTCTTGTCGAAATGGTAGTGACGGATGACACCAAACATGGGCCCTCCTATAGCGAGTAAATCACAATAAACCCAAATTGCCTGTGCGTCGAGCGGATACCGTGACTGGGCTGGGTCTTCTGGGTTAATAAACCCCACGGCGGGTGACTGCCTGCCGCCACCCCCGCAGGGTTCGTGTGCTTGAGGCGCAACGCGTTTGTGCGCGTGCCAGTGTAACTACATTGACAGCAATCGATGAAAGAACGATCGGTAGCGTGTGAGCGCGATCCGCAGGTCTTCAGTGGAAACGTTGTCGCCCTTTGTCCACTGTCCTTCCAGCATCGAGCGTTCACGCGTAAACACCTCTGTCAACCGAGTCACCACCTGGGACACCAGCGCATCGGCCTGTTCAACCGCGGCACGCGGTTGATCGACGAAGCCCGTTTGGATCGACTCCCACTGCGTGCGATATCCGACGAGTTCCTCCTTCGGAAATAGTTCCATCTGGCGGGTGTCGTCGGTCAATGCCGTGCTTGTTGTCACACCGCGCGCAATGTCTGACGGATGATCCCTGACGCCAGGCCGGTCGCCCGGCCCGTCATTGATACCAGGGCGATCGACGATGCCAGGACGGTCGACAGCGCCGCGGTCGCTCGCCACGGCTCGCTCGACTGGTCGCTCGATCGCATTCGGCACGAGAGGGTTGTCGTGCATGACAGCCCGATCAGCCGCCCGCTCGATAGGTCGCTCCACCACGTTGGGCACGACAGGGTTATCGCGATCCTGATCTGGACGATCCGGTTTGAATGGATTCTTCATGAGGCCCTCCGATGCGCACCACGCGTATCGACTTCCAGGAGTTCGTCAAAAAGCGCGCGATAGTTGACCACTGCCTGACGCATTTCTTCCGTGCCGGCTTCACCCCGCTGCCGTCGCAGCGCGAATGCGCGAGCGGTGCGGTAATTCTGAACGACCACCGGATGGTCAACAGACAAGTCGTCGGCACGCCGATCGAAGTCTTCAAGGGGGTAGCCACGCGCCGTCATCACCTGGGTGACGAGCTGATCGGCTTCGCCCACGGCGCCCTCAGGGTTGTCCACAAAGCGCGCTTGAATGCGCCGCCATTCGCGGGCAAACGCATCGGCTTGCTCTTGAGTGAGCTTGCGCAGGTTGAAACGGCTGACGCGTACGGCGCGCTCCCGCAGAACGGAGTCAGCACGTGCGGGGCCGACAGCCTCAACGGTTCGTTCGTACTCCGGTCCAAAACGTTCGCGCAGGCTCACGCGCCGGCGCCGGGTCGTGTATGCCCAGGCCGCAAGCCCGAGCAACAGCAGAACGAGACCGATACCGACGAGCATAAGGGTTTGTGAATCCACAGTTGGCCCTCCCGAGGTATAGAACTCGCAAGCGTCATTCCACGCTCGAAGTTGTTGAGTGATTCACAAGGCGTAATCGGCGCACCCTGAAATCAGGACCTGGTGTTGGGTTCGGTGAGACCAAGGCTTGCATCAGCGATTCTTGAGCCGCGACAGAGACAGAGCGAGGACGTGGCCACGTCGCTTCGTTAATCTGAAAGGTTGGGATCGTCATGACAATCTCGATAACCGACGCCGACGCTGCCATCATCAGAGAGGTTCTCGAAGCGAAGCTCATCGATATGCGCCGCGAGATCTCTCACACGGACTCCCCGCGTTTCCGGGGCACACTGTACGAGGTTGAAAGCGCGTTACAGCGCCTGCTCTCGCAGCTCCCAGCCGAGGTCGTCGCGCGACCTTGATCAGGGGCATACACGCTACTCGAATCGGGAGATCCAGGAGATCCAGATGCATGACCTCGTACTGAGCCCTCGACAGTTTGGATTTGTCATCGGCACTCGTGCGGCCGGTGCATTCGGGCTCGGCTTACTGTTGGCGAGCCGGATTTCGGAGCATCGGCGTAGAAGAATAGGGCTGACGCTGCTGGCCATCGGTCTGGTGACCACGGTTCCCGCGGCTCACCTGGTTTTTGGAAAGCGCGCCTCAGCAATAGCGGCTTAGCCGAGCGACGTCGCGGGGCACCAGCGTCACGACTGGATGTCTTCTCGATCAGAAGACGTGTACCTTCGAGGTTTCGTCGGACCTCCAACTACCTTGGTCTGTGTTAGATTCGCACCGGCACGATGACCAACCTGAACCGCGCGAGTGCGCTCTGCGCCGGCGTCGCGATCTGTGCCGCCGGTTTCTGGTTCGCGCTGCGGGAACCCTCCGCACCGACCGGTGACGCGCCGGCGGCAGGCGAGCGCATCCCGAACTTCGCGCCGAACGATCGGACCTCCTGGTATCCGGACCGCGTGGATGGCGACAACTGGCTGCCGCCGGAAGACGGCGGGCCCGGCCCGATCATGTCGAGGCCGGATTATCCGTACGTGCCGAACGATACGTCCGATCAACCGACCTATCGCGTCGGCGATCTGAGCAATCCGATTCTGCAGCCGTGGGTGCGCGCGCAGATGGAGCGCGACAACAACGAGGTGCTGGCCGGCAAGATCCCGTACGTGGCGCGGGAGCGATGCTATCCGCCGGGGCCGGTGGCATGGAACGTCTTTCGTCGCGTGACGCCGCCGATGGTGTTCTTCGTGCAGCAGCCGGCGTTCGTGCTGCTGGTCTACCGCGGCGACAACCAGTTCCGGCACGTCTACCTGAACGTGCCGCATTCGTCGAACCCGAAGCCGTCCTGGAGCGGGGAATCAGTCGGCCACTACGAGAACGGCGACACGCTCGTCGTCGACACCATCGGAGTCCTCGCGCATCCGCTCAGTTTCGTCGACAATTACCGCACGCCGCACAGCGACCAGCTTCACGTCATCGAACGGTATCGCCTCAGCGCCGACGGCAAGACCATCGACGTGACCGTGCGCGTCGAGGATCCGGGCGCGTTCACCATGCCGTGGACCGCACGGCAGCACTACGCCGCGTCGGAGGAAGGGCCGGTTGAGGAGGCGATCTGCGCTGAAGGCGCGGGACGGGGCACGGACATCTTCAACTGGGGCCTCAGCCACGCCAAGGACCTCGTGCCCATGCCTCAGGACGACACCCCTGACTTCTGAGCCGCGACCCTCAGTCCATCTTCATCACTTTCCCGTCGGGAAGCTTCAGCATCAGGCCGTTCCCGGTTCCGCCGGGGCTGCCGTCTTTCAGCGGATGCATCTCGATCGAGATATCCATGCCGGGCCTGAGCGTCTTCGGGGTAAAACCCATGCGCGCCAAGGTTCTCGGTGATGACAGCTCGATCGCCCACTGCTTGGGCTCTCCTTTAGGCACCGGCGTCGTCATCACGATCCAGACGTGCGGAGAAATCCACTGGAATTCCTTGACCGTGCCGTTCAGGGTCACCGTCTTCTTGACGTCGAACATGGCGAATGAATGATGCGCCCATGCCGGCGCTGCCAAGAGCGCAAGCGCCATACCCACGAGGCCAGGTGTGGTGAATGCTTTGAGTCTCATCTCGCCGGTAGTGTACCTTAGCTGCCGCATGACTACGCGCGCGTCGGCTCGGGTATGGCTCGCGTTCTCCCTGACAGCGGCCGCCGCAATCGCCGGGTGCGCGGCGCCGGACCTGCCCCCCGGTCTTTCCGGCATCTACTGGGCGACCGAGTACCACCCAAATATTCAAGTGGTCGGTGGAGGGGAGCTGCCACTCACCGAGGCGGGCCGGACGGCGCATGCCAGAAACATGGCCGGGCTCAAGGACGGATCGATCGAGGACCGAGCCCGGAAGTACTGCACGCCCGACGGCGTCCCGCGTTCGCTCGCGACCCCCTACCCGTTCGAGATCATCGAGGCGCCAGCCGGCCAGATCCTCATCGTCTACGAGATGAATCACATGATCCGCCGGATCGCCATGGACACGCCGCTGCCACCGTACGAAGAGCTGTTCATCGAGCCGTTTTACAACGGGCATTCGGTCGGTCGTTTCGAAGGCGACACGCTGGTCGTGCAATCGGGTGGCTTCAAGGACGAGACGTTTCTCGATGCCACCGGCGCACCGCACACGGACATGCTCGAGACGACGGAGCGGATTCGCCGCATCAGCCCGACCGAGCTCGAGGACGTGGTCACCATCCACGATCCCGAATACTATTCCCGCGACTGGCAGGCGCGTTTCGTCTACACGCTGCGAACGGATGTCCGCATCGAGGATTACATCTGCGGCTTCGAACACCGGGACATTTCATCGGTGGCCGGCGTCGATCGTCCTTAGTTCTCCGCGCTGAACGCGTTGCACGACACCGTTGTGTGCCAGTTCGAGAAGGCGCCCGCGGGGTTGTCCTTCCACGCCCAGACATGCAGCGTGTAGAAGTCTGGTAATCCGAAACGGTTCGGGCTCTCGAAGAGATGCAGAAGCTGCCCCATCAGTTGCGGCGTCGCCGCGTTGTTGGCGTGCCAATCATCGGCGAATACGAGAAAGTCTGCGCCGATCAGTCGCGGACGCCCGTTCGGCTGCGGCTCGTAAATCACGATTTCCGGTCGCGCCGGATCCAGCACACCATCGGTGACCAGCGAGAGATTCACGTAGTGCAGTCCCATCGCGCCCCAGTCCGGTCCGCTCACGCAGCCGAACATCAGCGAGTAGCCTTCTGCCTCGGCGACCGACACGTCCTTGAAGCGCTCTGTCACATCGCGCACGACCTTGACGAGATCGCCGGCGGCAGCCTTCTCTTCGCGTGGTGATTGATGATGCTGTGTGCCCTGGGCGCGAATAGGTGTCGGCCACGAGGCCGTGAGAACGAGAACACCGATCAGAAGATGCTTGCTCATGCCGTTCCTCCTCTTTCGACAAGGAGGATGCCGCACCGCGTGGCGCGTGCCCATGGGCGTTTTGTCCCGGTTCGACCGAAACCGCGCGTCCGGACGTGGGACAAACGTCCTACTCCAGATCCGCGAACACCTAACGTCGCTTAACCGACGTTGGCAGAGGTTTCTTGCGGCCTGCCGGCAAGATCTTGGTGCGACCGCTCTCTCGACCGAAAAAACAGCGCGAAGAGCATCAGGACCACCAACGCTCCGGCGGCCGGAACCAGCCAGATGCGGTCCCACGCATGGGCGGGCGGCTCTGCCGTGATCACAAACGCATCGACCACGCGCCCCGAGATGAGCGACCCGATGAACATGCCGACACCGAGCGTGACGAAGGCGATCAGCCCTTGCGCGGCCGATCGCACGTCGGCGGGGGCGCGTTGGTCGACGTAGATCTGCCCGGTCACGAAGAAGAAGTCGTAGCAGATCCCGTGGAGCAAGATGCCGGAATAGAGCGCCCAGACCATGGCGCCGTCATCGCCAGCGGCGAAGAGCAGATAACGGCCTGCCCACGCGGCCATCCCGACCAGTAGCATGTACTTCACGCCAAGCCTGCGGAAAAACCATGGCATGACCAGCATGAAGCCGATCTCCGACATCTGCCCGAGCGTCATCTTGCCGGCCGCGTTGCTGACGCCGAGCTCGTTCAAGAAGGGATTCGCGAACGTGTAATAGAACTGGAGCGGGATGCAGATCAGAAACGATCCGAGCACGAACACGGCGAACGATGAGTCGCGCAGTAATCGCAGCGCGTCGAGCCCGAGAACGTCACGAACGGTGACACGCAGCGCCACCTTCGCCGGCGGCGTATGGGGAAGCGCCAGACAGAACAATCCGAGCCCAAGCGATCCGGCTGCGGCGATGCGCATCGGAATTGCGGTCGCTTCGAGACCCAGGGTGCCGATGAACAGGCCCGCAACAATCCACCCGATCGTGCCGAGGACGCGAATCGGCGGGAACTCACGCGATGGATCACGCATCTGTCGGAATGAGATGGCATTGCTCAGGGCGAGTGTGGGCATGTAGCACAGTGCGTACGCCATCAGAACCGCGTAGAACGGGCCGAAGACGTTCTGCGTGGAGGCCCAGAACAGAATGCCTGCGCCAACGATGTGCAGCCCGGCGAGCAGCTTTTCCGTTGAAAAGAATCGATCCGCGATCATGCCGACGAAAAATGGCGACAACATTGCGGCGATCGCCGTGGTGCCGTAGGAGAGCCCGATCTGCTGGCCGCTGAATCCGAGCGTCGCGCCGAGCCAGGTGCCCATCGTGACCGACCAGGCGCCCCACACGAAGTACTGCAGGAACATCAATATGGAGAGCTTCAGGCGCGTACCAGGAAACATGCTCTAGGTCCACCAGGGATCTGCCGGCGGCTCGGTCATAACGATGCGGCTCAGGAGATCCACGGCCGCGCGTAATCCCTCGTCCACCGAGATCAGCGCGTCCTCATGCTCGATGCTGATGACGTGGTCGTAGCCGACGAGGCGGAGCGCCGTGACCATCTGCTTCCAGACCAGCGCATCGTGGCCCCAACCGACGGTGCGGAATAGCCAGGAGCGCTCGCCCATCCTGCGGTAGCTCTTGACGTCCAACACGCCGTTGACCGCGACGTTGTGACGGTCGAAGGCGAGGTCCTTCGCGTGAACATGGAAAATGCAGTCGCCCAATGCGCGGATGGCTGCGGGGATATCCACACCCTGCCAAAACAAGTGACTCGGATCGAAATTGATGCCGATGGCCGGGCCGGTGGCGCCGCGCAGCTTCAGCATCGTGTCGACGTTGTAGACCAGGAACCCGGGATGGGCTTCGATCGCAATGGTCACGCCGTGATCGGACGCAAACGCCGCGGCGTCGGTCCAATAGGGAATCGCCTTCTCATTCCATTGCCATTCGAGCACCTCGAGGAACTCCGATGGCCACGGTGTCGTGATCCAGTTGGGATGCTTGGCGCCATCCGAATCACCGGGACATCCGGAGAACGTCACCACCGTCGGTACCTGTAGTTTTTCGGCGAGGCGCACCGTCTGCCGGAACAGCGCGTCAGCATCCCGGGCAACGACCGGATCAGGGTGCAGCGGATTGCCATGGCACGAGAGGGCGCTGATGGTCAGACCGGCGTCGGTCAGCAGCTGCCGATAGGTGGTGGCGCGGCAGTGACCTTCGATCATGTCCGTGAGGTCATCGAGGTGAGAACGCCCCGGCCATCCGCCCGTCCCCAATTCGACCGCTTCCACGTGCCGCAGTGACTTCACCTTCGCGATCATCTCGGGAGTCGAGAGGTGAGCGAACACCGGTGTGAATACGCCCAGTTTCATCGACCGCTCCCCACCAGCTCCGCGGCCTGCACCGCCGTCCACACCCCGCCGCGGCGATGGCTCGCCAGCACCGCATCAACCAGGCAAGCTGCGTGATACCCGTCCTCGAACGTGGCGAATGCTGTCGGCCGTGGTTCGAGGGGGTGACGTGCGATCGCGGTATACACATCCCGAAGCACATTGAAGAAGGCGTCGGCCCATCCCTCCTGATGCCCCCCGGGCAGGTTCGCGTAGGCGCGCGCGTCAGGTGTGAGCAGAGTCGGATCCTTCGCCAATACCAGGTTGGCCTCGTCGCGACGCCCGATCCAGAGCTCGTTCTGCCGTTCCTGGCGCCAACGCAGCGACGACCTCGCTCCGTTCACCTCGAGCCACAAGTCGTTCTTGTGCCCGGCGCAGACCTGCCCCACGGACACCGCGCCCCTGGCGCCGCCTTCGAATCGCATCAGGAACGTGGCGAGATCTTCACTGCGGATCTGAACCGGCTCACCGCGTTCTTCAGTGGCGGCGCCCGGAAACGCCTCCCGAGCCGTGCGCGGACGATAGCGCGTGGGGACCACGGTCGACAGCTCAGCGAGCACGGATACAACCCGGCTGCCGGTGACGTGTTGCGCCAGATCGCACCAGTGGGACCCGATGTCCGCCACCGCCGAACTGTCGCCACCCTTGTCCGGTTCGAGACGCCAGGAAAAGTCGGTCGGCTTGAGAAGCCAGTCCTGGAGGTAGCCGCCATGGACGTAGGTCGTGGAGCCGATATCCCCGGCGGCGATCATCGCGCGGGCCTGCTGAACCATCGGGTTACCGCGGTAATTGAACGTCACGGCATGGACCACGCCCGCCTCGCGCGCCGCGAGCCACAGCCCATACGCTTCCTCAGCCGAGGCGGCGAGCGGTTTTTCCGAAACGATATGCTTGCCGTGCGCCAGCGCTGCGCGAATGATCGGGCCATGCAGGAAGTTCGGGGCGGTGTTGTGCACAACCTGCACCTCGGGATCGGCTGCGAGGGCCTCGAAGCTGCCGTATGCTTTCGGGACGCCGAGAGCGTCGGCTTTGGCGCGCGTGCGGCGATCGTCAGAACCCGCTATCGCCACGACGTCGACGAAACCAAGCCGACGCACCGCGTCGATGTGATGTCTCCCGACGAAACCGGGACCGACCAGCCCCATGCCAATCCTGCGTGGTGTTACCAACGAATGATCCTCCGACTGAGCAGCGTGCAGACGTAGCGGGATAGTACCGTTTGCGGCATTGAAAGCTACGGCCTCAGATGTAACCGGTTGCACATGCGAACTGGATTCGGCCGGGACCGGCAACGTTCCGACCGGAGCCAGCCCTCCTCCGCCGTGAGTGAATCGCGACCGGGTAGAATTGGAATCCCCGCACGAGATGTCCACTATCTACGAAGTCGCCAAGCGCGCCGGCGTCTCCACGGCCACCGTCTCGCGCGTCCTCAGCCGCCCGGATGTGGTTGCGCCCGAAACGCGCAAGAAAGTCCTGCAGGAAGTCGAGCGTCTCGGCTTCACCCCCAATTTCGTGGCGGCGAACCTCCGTTCGTTTCGCACCTGGAAGCTCGTCGTCACCGTTCCTGATATCTCCAATCCGTTTTTTTCCCAAATCCTTCAGGGGATCGAAGACGCGGCACAGCGCCGCGGCTATGCGGTGCTCCTTGGAGACACGCAGCACGATACCAAGCGGGAAGAGCGCTACGCGTTGATGTTGAAGCGCAAGGAGGCGGACGGCCTGATCTTTCTGGGCCACCGGCTTCCCAAGGAAGCGGCCGCGCTGATCAAGGCCGCCGCGCCGCGTTGCGCGCCGATCGTCAATGGCTGCGAGTTCAGCCCGCGCCTGGGCGTGCCGAGCGTCCACATCGACAACGCGAAGGCCGCAGCCGAGGCGATGGCTCACCTTTATCGTCTCGGTCATCGGCGGATCGGTGTGATTACCGGTCCGCTGGTGAGTCCGCTCAGCCGCGACCGGCTGCGAGGCGCCAAGGCGCAGGCGGCCTCTGAGGGAGCGGCCGCCGAACTCCTGTTCGCGCAGGGTGACTTCTCCATCGGCTCCGGTGCCGCTATGGGCGACTACTTGCTGGGGCAAACCAAGCCCCCCACCGCCATCTTCTGCTTCAACGACGGCATGGCCGTTGGCGTGATCCAGGCGGCCAAGCGACGCGGACGCCGGGTGCCGAACGATCTGTCCGTCATCGGGTTCGATGACATTCAGTTCGCAGGCTACACCGATCCGCCGCTCACAACCGTGGCGCAACCGATGCGTGAGATCGGCGAAGGCACGGTTCGGCTCCTGCTGGAGATCCTCGAAGGGAAGACGGACGTGACGCCGGTCTCGATTACGCTGCCGCATACCCTGATGATCCGTGGCAGCACGGCGCCGGTGCAGGCGCAAGCGCAGGGGGCCCGTTACCGCGGCAGCGCCAAAGCGACGTAATCCGTTTCACCTGCGCATCCGGACGCAGCGCGACCAGACACGCCGGCATCATGTCTCCAGCAGCGCCTTCAGATAGTTCAACTGCCAGCGCGTCTGCTCGACCGCCGTGCCGGGTGCATCGCGATACTCGCGCTCGAGCAAGAGCATGATCGGCCACTTGTTGTCGCGGATCAGCGTGGCGCACTCTTTGATCGGCGTGTCGCCGGTGCCGAGCTGCACGTTGGGACCGCCGTCCCGCTTGCGATCCTTGACGTGCAGGTGGGTGATGCGGTCGTGGTGCTCGCGCAGGAACGCCACCGCGTCGTTGTTGCCGGCGGTGTAGTGCCCGATGTCGAGGTTGACGACAAACGCCTTCGACATGCCGAGCAGCTTCTCCATACTCGCCGGCGTCGCCACTTCGTTCGGATCGTCCACCTGCGCGTGCGGATGCCAGGCCGCCTTGATGCCGTATTTCTCCGCGAACGGCGCCACGCGCGGGCCCATCCCGACGCGCGTCTGGTTGGTCGTGAACATCGGCACCTTCAGCGCCTGCATCTGCCGGAACATGGCGTCGATCTCGCCGTCGGTCATGTCGTCGTCGATGGTCTGGACGTAGGAGAAAAGATTGAGCCCCGCCTTGTCGAATTTCGCCCGCACCTCGCGGAAACGATCCAGCGGCTGCGCAATCCGCCACTCTCGCAGCGCCTGGCGGGACCTGGTGTATTCAGGCGTTTTTTGCGCGGGCGGCTGGCCGAACCGCCCGCCGTTGATCACCTGAGGGGTTCCCTGCGGAAAGACCGTCACCAGTTCGACATTACCCAGACCTAACGCAAGGCACTGCTCGATGATGACGTCGATGGGATCGCGACCGGTGTTCTCCGGTAGCGGATTCAGCGACCCCGTGATCAGACCGATCCTGACGCCGCGGACGGTTGACTCGATCGCTGCGGCGCGTACCGGTCAGACCCGGCAGGGCCGACAGTGCCAGCCCCGACAGCGCGGCAGTGGTGAATTCGCGGCGGGAGTAGGAGCCCATGGCGACGGCTACTGCGCCGCCTCGCCCTTCGGGCGTGCGATGTCGTGATACATGCGCTTGCCGTCCGGCCTGATCATGTAGAAAAGCGAGATGCCCTTGGAGCCGTCCCTCATCGGGTGCCCGACCAGCGTGATCGGGTCTCCCGGCTTCAGCGTGGCCCGCGTCCAGCCCTGGCGCGTCATGATGTTGGTGGACCCGCCTTCGACGTCCCACCTCCCCACCGTCGCCTGGTCGACGCCCGGCCCTGGCTTGATGTCAATCGTGAAATGCACGTGCGGGTTGTTCCACATGTACTCGACCACGACCCCTTTATAGGTCACGTTCTTGTCCATTTCGAACATGCTGAACGAGTGGTGCGCGAAGAGCGGCCCGCCCGTGCAGGCGATCAGCAGCAGCACCGCTGCAAACACGGCATGGCGAACATTCATGACATATCTCCACACATCGTCAACGAGCGGCTTGCGACCCCGATCACAGGCCCAGAAACTGCATTATACTAGGCTTGTAACCGGTTACAAGCCCATCCTCGTGCGGGACGATATCGGCGATCTCACTGCGGCAGCGCGTACGCGTAGAGGGTGTCGTCGGACGCAAACAACAGAAACTGCCGCCCATCCAGCATGTAGGTGATCGGCGGGTTCGTCACGTTGTTCAGCACGGGATTTCCCTTATCGGGCAGCATTGCACGCCACAGTATCTGTCCGGTGGACGCCTCATAGGCCACCATATAGCCGCCGGGGTTCCCGGCAAACACCACCCCTCCGGCGGTGCTGAGGAGACCGCCAACCCGATGCGGGCGCGGCGGGTTCCACTCACTGCCTGCGTAGCGGTGAATCCACTTGGCTTTTCCGGTCTTGACGTCAATCGCGCGGAGAGACATGTCATAGCCACCGACGCCCTGGGACTGATGTCCCAACTCGCCCGTGACCGGGTCCGGATCCCCATAGGTGTAATGGATGTCGAACCCCTGCATCACATTGAAATACAGCAGCCCGGTCTCGGGCATGTAGGTGGGCGGCACCCAATTTTGAATGCCACCATTGCTCGGCGAGAGCAACGCGCCGCCCCGCTGATACATCTTGGCGGGATTTCGAATCGGCTTCCCCTGCGCGTTGAATCCCAGCGACCAATTGACCGACTCGGCCAGCAGCGCCGACACAAGGTGTTCGCCGGTCGCCCGATCGAAGAGATAGTAGGTGCCGTTACGGTTCGCCTGGGCGACCACCTTCCTGGGCCGTCCGTCCATGGTCGTGTCAATCAGGACTGGTACCTGGTTCGAGTCGAAATCCCAGGCCTCATTCGGTGAAGTCTGGAAGTACCACACCATTTTTCCTGTATCGGGATTGAGCGCAACCAGAGAGCAGCTATAGAGATTGTCGCCCTTTCGCAGTTCAGGATGGTACATGGGCGTGGGGTTTCCTGTCGGGACGTAGATCAGGTTGAGGTCAGGATCGTACGTGACCGGCTGCCAGGTCATCCCTCCGCCATGCTCGCGGGCGAAGTCATTCGGCCACGTTTCCGATCCGGGCTCACCCCGGCCCGGCGTCGTGAACCATTTCCACTCGAGCTCCCCGCTGTCAGGATTCCGCGACTCAATCCAGGCTGGCACATCAAGGGCATCGCCGCTCAACCCGACGAGGAGATGGTCCTTGACGACAACCGGCGCGGCCGACACGTAGTAGTTGCTCTTGACGCTGCCGATTTCCTTGTGCCAGCGTTCCTTGCCCGTCCTGGCGTCGAGCGACACCAGGTGGCCATCCGGTGTCCCGAAGTAAAGCCAGTTCTTGTACATGGCCATACCTCGATTACCCGTGTACTCACCACCGCTGCTGCGCCAGAAGTAATGCCAGATTTCGCGCCCCGTCCTCGCGTCGACAGCCCACGCATGGTCCGGCGCCGTGAAGTAGAGGAC
This sequence comes from uncultured Acidobacteriota bacterium, assembly GCA_963750995.1. Taxonomy (GTDB): domain Bacteria; phylum Acidobacteriota; class Vicinamibacteria; order Vicinamibacterales; family UBA2999; genus CAVVST01. The sequence goes on from CAVVST010000005.1 coordinate 381,237, forward strand.
GCCGTTGACGAGGAGCGGCGTCGCCATCAGGAAGCCTCTCATTGCCTGTCCTGAAAACTGGAGGACGGCCTTCTCCACCGTGCCGCCCGTCATCGCTCCGTCCTGGGACAGGTTCGCGCGATACTGCCACTCCAGCCGCAGCTTAGTGACGCTTGATCTGTCAATCTGCTTCAACGTGCTGTAGTGCTTGCCCGAGTAATCACCGTGATACGTCGGCCACGCGTCGGTAGGAGGCTTTTTCAAAAGCCCGGGGTCCAGTTTCGCCTGCGCGGACAGCGCCCCCACGAGGACCGCGAGAACGACTGGAACGAGAACGAGTCTGTTCTTCACTTGAGCGTCACCAGGTAAGCGACGAGATTGTGCATGGTCTCGTCGGTGTACTTCAGCATCAACTGCCGATGCGCCTCGAGTGGATCATTGATCTCGACCTTTGGTATATCGCTGCCGATGGGTCGCTCGATGGTGCGTCGATCGCCCGCGCCGTCGATGAGAGTGACGAAGAAATCATCGACCGACACCAGCGTGCCGGAAATGACCTGGCCACGCGCCAGCGTCACCTTGACCTGAACAGGAACAGATCGAGGAGGAGGGGCGCCCCGCCGGCCCCCTGTCACGACGCGCGGATTGACCATGCGGCCCTGCAGGATGACCGGCGTGTACTTGCCGCCGACGCCCTTGAGATCTCCGAGCGGCGAATGACACGTGCGGCAGCCGCCGGCGCCGTTGAAGTACGCCTCTCCGGCAACGGGATCGCCGACGACGATACTCGCCGGATTCATCGCCGGCCGACCGCTTCCTTCCGCCGCCCGCACCCTGAGGAAAGCAGCGAGGTCCGAAAGCTGCGCCGCGGGTAGTCCCGGGAAGGGCGGCATGCCAGTCTCAGGCCGACCGACCTTCAGGAAGTCGCCGAGGACCTTGCCGTCTTCGTCGTTCAGCACATACAGCGAACGAGTCAGGTCCGGCCCCTGTGCCCCTCGCGCGTCCCCGCCATGGCAGAACCCACACGAGGACGCATAAGTTGTCGAGCCCCGCTCTACGCTCGCCGCCTCGGCTGCCGGCCTCACGCCCAACCGGGTCGCGGCGGTTGCCGCTCCGGCTCCGCCCGGTGGCCCCTCCTGGGCATGCAACAAGGCGAAGACCGCGAAGACGACAACCGCGACCGGAGCAAGTCCGCGTACGACGACCATGTCTGATTACTTCAGAACAGCAACTTCGCGGCGAACTGCATCTGCCGCGGGATGGCGTTGCCGGTGCTCGAAATAGTGCCGAACTGGGCGTTGCCGAGCGCCGTGCTCGGGTTGGCGAAGTTCGCGGTGTTCGTCACGTTGTAAACCTCGTAGCGCAACTGCAGTCTGGAACTGCCACGCAGGTAGATGTCCTTGAACAGCGACAGGTCAAGCCGGCGTTGAGACGGGCCCCAGCCGACGGTGGCTGGCGCATTGCCGAGCGTGAACTGCGGCTGTGCTTCGAACGCTGCGGTATTGAACCACCGCTGCACGGTCCGCTCGCCCTTCGGGAGGATTGGATCGCCCACCATGTTCGGCCGATCGCCACCGCTCGTGTTCGCGCGCTCGGTGGAATTCGACACGCTCCATGGACGGCCCGACTGCCAGAAGGTGGAGACGTTCACCTGCCAGCCGGCGAGCAGCGACCTGACGCCCGTCAGGTTCCGACCGAACGGCAGCGCGTAGTTGATCTGCCCGACCCATGCATGTGGCACATCGTTGGCCGAGTACCGACCATTCTTCCGTGAACTCGAACGTCACGGGATCGACCACGGCCCACGCTTGCGGTCCACTGCTCTTCGCCACCGACCGCGTGTAGTGCGTGGTCAGCGCCAGTCCGTCGCGGAACCGGCGCTGGAAGATGAGCTGCAGCGCGTGGTAGGACGACTCGTGTCGTGTCGTGTAGTAGTTGATGGTGTTCAGGCGCGGTAGCGTTGGCCCGAAGATGCGGCGCGCCTGGACCGCTCCGGGGCCGATTGGCGCCAGGTTGAGGTTCTGGTTGTTGCCGCTCGACACGAAGTCGCCGATGTTGCCGACATATCCGATCGTCGCGACGTTGCCGGCGAATTCCTTCTCGACATTCAGGTTGAACTGCTGGTAGCGCGTCGACTTCAGGTTCACATCGACCGCCCGGAACGTCCCGGCGAGATCACGCGCGGCCGAGATGTTCGGTTTCTGCATTTCGGGCAGACCCTGCCTGAGCAGCAGATCCGGCACGCCGCCGAGCGCGTCGCCCAGGCTCGTAACCGGACCGTAGAGGGAGAACAGCGGTTCGTTCTTCATCACCGAGAACGACGTCTGGTTCGACGGGACGAACGACAACCCGAATCCGCCGCGGACAACCGTGCTGTACGGCAACGTGGCGGCGAAGCCGATGCGCGGCTGGACGTTCGAGTAGTCGGTCTTCACGCCGGCCGTTTCCGACGCGCCGTTCTGGCCGGCCACGTAGAGGGTCCCGGTGAACGGATCCATGTTGGACATCTGATTGTTTTCCTCGGTATACGGCGGGTACACGTCGTAGCGGACGCCGAGGTTGATGGTCAGCCAGCCGGTCGCGCGCCAGTCGTCCTGCACGAACAGCGAGGGTTCGTTGGTGCGGTACTCGGCTCGAAGGGCGTGTGGTTCCGGAGCACGGTGGATGGCAGGCCTAACAGGAATGACGCCACCGAGTGGCCGCCCTGGCCGGTTGCGCTGCGAGTCAGGTTCGGGCCGAACGTGAAGATGCCGTTCGGTGACGAGCTCTGGATGCTCGCGAATTCGCGCATGACGACGCCACCGCCGAACTTGAAGCTGTGCGCACCCGCGGTCTGCGTCAGCACGGCGCTGAACTGCTTCGTGAGGTTCCTGATGATGAGCGGCAGGTTCTGCGTGTCGCCCAGAATCGCGAAGCCGTTCATGTTCATCAGCGCCAGTGACGACGCCACGTCGTCGACGTTGACGCCCGGCAGGCCAAGCGCCGCGCTGGCGTTGGTGCGGAAGTTCGACCGGGTAGGACGCGATGTCGAGATCGAGCAGGCCGCCCTTGAATTCGCCGACGAGGGTTGGGCTGAACACGCGCACGTAGTTGCCCTGATAGCCTGACGCGGTGGTCTTGTTCGGGCCCGGGAAGCCGGCGTTCGTACCGCGTCAGACAGCCGGGGTAGAGCCCCGTGGCCTCATTCACAGGACAGCCGCTCGGGGCGTAGTTGTCGAGGTTGTTGTACGACCAGCGGCCCCAGATCGTGTTGCCCGGGTTGAGCCGGTGATCGATGCGCACGTCCGCCGTGTGGCTGCGCTGAAATCCTCCGTCGTGCTCTGGTAGTTGTTGGCCAGTCCGCCGGTCGTGGGGGCCGGGAAGAGCGCCAGGTACCGCGCCGCGATCGGGTCGATGCGGTTGGCCGGAATGATGTTGCCCGGGAATGGCGTACGCGGCGTGGTGACGGGTCGGAGATCGGTGCCGTCGATCTCCGAGAAGTCGCCTTGGCGCATCTTCATCGTCGGAATGGTCAGGTTGTTGACCTGTCCCTGCTCCGAGTCGAACCCTCGTAGTCGCCAAAGAAGAACGTGCGGTTCGAGACGACGGGACCGCCGAGGCTGCCGCCGAATTGGTGCTGGTTCAGCATCGGGTCCACCGTCGCAAAGTAGTCGCGCTCGTCGAAGCGATCGTTGCGGTAGAACTCGTACGCCGAGCCATGGAACTCGTTGGTGCCCGACTTGGTGAGGATGTTGATCATGCCGCCGCCCGTGCGTCCGGTCTCGGCCGAATACAGGTTGGTCTGGACGCGGACTTCCGTGAATCGCGTCCATCGACGGCTTGACGCCGATCGTGCCGATGTAGCGCTCGTTGTTGTCCATGCCGTCGATCATCTGGTTGTTCTGGGTGTCGGCGGCGCCGTTGATCGAGACCGCCGAGGTCTGCCGGCGATCGTCAGGACGCGTGCCGCTTGCGACTGAGTTGTCGCGCCGTCGTTCGCGCCCGGCACCAGCTGCACGAGGCTGATGAAGTTGCGTCCGTTGACCGGCAGGTCCTGGACGGCCTTTTCCGTGACCAGTGTGCTGAGTGTCGACGCGTCGGTCTGCAGCAGCGGCGACTCAGCCGTGACCTGCACGGTCTCGCTGATGCGTGCCGACGTTCAATGCGCCATCAACGCGGGTGCGGTCGCCGCTGGTGAGCGACCGTGCGCGGGTCTGCGCCGAGAAGCCCTGCAGCTCGATCCGCACCGATGTAGGTGCCGATCGGCAGCAGCGTGAACACATAGTCGCCGGTGTCGCTGACGTCACGGTGGTACGAACGTCCTTGGTACCGATGTTTTCGACCGTGACGGTGGCGCCGGGGAGTACGCCGCCGCTGTTATCCGTCACGCGACCGACGATGTCGGCGGTCTGTGCGGAGGCGAGGGAGGGAAGAGCGACAACGAGCAACGCGCAGACGAACCACTTAACGGGATGCATTTCCTTGGATTCCTCTCTCGGACGAATCCGAGCCAAGCGATGACCGTGCAACCGGTTACATTCGAGGGCAGATACTAAGCTAGCCACGGTCTCGAATGCAAGCCGCGGCGGAGTTCTACTGCGGCTGCTCGAAGAAGGCGGTGCGTTCCGGGTCGAACGGGTCGCAGAGCTGGTACGGCCGCGCCTCGTACTCTTTTTCAGCGCGCTGATAGCGGAACTCGTACGAGTGCGGACGTCTGAAACACGGACGGATCCGTCCAGGTGAACCTCACCGAGAGCACGGCTCCGTCTTTCAGCAGACGATAGCGCTCGACCAGCTGTGAGTTCGCCGTCCTGAATCCGCCGCCGGGAATGGCGGTGATGCCATGCGTCGGCTCGAAGCCCGTCGTATCCACCACGAGCGTGTCCCCTTCCCAATGCGCGATCGAATCGCCGCTGGTCGTCGGATCGAAGATTTCCTTGTCGATGTGCGTCTTGCGGTTGAGATAGAGATGGCGCACCGGCGTCACCGGTGACTCCGCCACGATCACGATCTCCCGGGCTCCCTGACGGATGTTGAGCGGACGCCCCACATCCATCGTCGTCGGCATGCCCACCCAGTTGCACCACCGGATGGCCTTCGCCGTCTTGCGGGCCTCGGCCTCGATCATCGCCGGCGTGACACGTGGAGACAGACGCGCGGATGGGACGAGACGCCCGTCGATCGGAAGCTCCCAATACCCGCTGATATCGGGCGGAGCACCCGCTTGAGCGGTGAGCGGCGCGGCACCCGCGAGGATGGCGGCGACTGGCAGCGACGACAGCGGCGAACGTCTTCACGCTACTGCACCTGTTTCGGCGGAACGATGGACTGACGCTGCAGGGGATCGCTCGAATCACACCACGTCTCCAGTGCATAGCTGTCCTCGGGAAGCCGCTCGAAGACGTACTGATAGGTGTGGGGGCGAACGTAGAGCACCGGATCGTCCCACGTGTAGGTGATCGTGAGACGCTTGCCGTCGGGCGCAAGTTCGAACCGCTCGGTGAGGCGTGTTTCGGGCCGGCGCTTTCCCCCTCCCTGGCACGTTGCCTTCCGACAGTCCGATCGTCTCGACGATCAGGGCGTTTCCCTCATAACGACCGGTCGAGTGGCCGTACATGCTCGGCGTGAACCTCGCCAGGTCTGGATGCGGGCGGCCATCCATGTAGAAGCGCCGGCCGCCGGGGCCCTCGCGAACCATCAGGACTTCGTCCTTTGACTGCAGGAGGAATATGGCGGTCGAATTCGGGTTGATCGCGCTGCCGCCCGTGCCTTCGGGCGTGCACGCGCCGTTGTTGACGATGTACGCCTGGCCGGCCTGATTCGCCGGGCCGCTGCCGGCGCCCGCCGGAATCACATTCCGGCCGTCGCCGCGCACCACCATCGCCTGGCCGGCGGCCGTCAGCGCTGCCGGCGGATGCTTCTGCGCGGTCCCGTCGAAGCTCCCCGACCCGCTGTCGAGCCGAAGCCAGCCGCCGGACATATCGGGGACGACGGCTGGCGCCGGCTGCTGCCCCGCGGCTGTTCCGCCGGAACCGATGAACGCGGCCAGCAGCAGCACCGCGGCAACCGCGACACGGCAAGCATTCATGACATATCTCCATACAAGGGCGTGAAACGACGGCGCACGCGGCCGCTGACCGCGAGGCGTCGAATATATATACCGCCACTTGTAACCGGTGGCAATCCACGTCATGCGCGTTACACTACGCCTGCAACCGGTTACAGGCAACCTTCAACCGATTGAGGTGCCTCACGTGCGTATCACGTCAACTCTCGCCACGCCTCGATTGCCACGGCGCTCGTCACCGGCTGCGGAGATAGTCAGCCGCGCACGGCGGTCCCGGCCGCTGCGCCAACCCTGCAGGGCCCCTACGGCGTGTACGTGACGAATGAGATCTCCGGCGATCTCAGTGTCATCGACCCGGCGACGAACACCGCCGTCGCCACGCTGCCGCTTGGGAAACGTCCCCGCGGCATCCGGGTGGCGCCAGGTGGCACCGATCTGTACGTCGCCCTGAGCGGTTCGCCGATCTCTCCGCCGGGAACCGACGAGTCGGAGCTGCCCCCGGCCGATCGCGCGGCCGACGGCATTGGCATCGTCGACACCAAGGCGCTGACGTTGCGGACGATTCTGCGGGGACCGCAGGATCCTGAGCAGACGTCCGTCAGCCGCGATGGCGCGCGCCTCTACATCGCCAACGAAGACAAGGGGACCGCCAGCGTCCTCGAGGTCGCGGGTGGCAAGACGATCGCTGAATTTGACGTCGGCGGCGAGCCCGAGGGTGTCACCACCAGCCCTGATGGACGCTTCGTCTACGTGACGTCCGAACAGGACAATCAGGTATCAGTCATCGATACGGCCGCCAGCCGGGTTCTCAAGCAGATCGCTGTCGGGCCACGGCCTCGCGACACCGCGTTCACGCCGGACAGCAGCCGGGCCTACGTCACGTCGGAGAACAGCGCGAGCATCTCGGTGGTCGACACAACGACGCACACCGTCGTTCACACGAGATCAAACTCAGTGGGGAGCTCGTGAGACCGATGGGTGCCATCGCATGTCCCCCGATGGAAAGCGTCTTTACGTGTCAACCGGTCGTGGCGGCACCGTCGTGGCGGTGGACATCGCTACGACACGCAGGTCGGTTCCGTGGCTGTCGGCGCGCGACCCTGGGGGATCGCGCTCAGTCCGGATGGCGCGCGCCTCTACACCGCTAACGGCCCATCGAACGACGTCTCCGTCGTCGATACCGCGACGATGTCCCTCGTCACCAAGATTCCCGTCGGTCAATCGCCGTGGGGAGTGGCGGTGTCGAGCGTTAGCCGAAGGAGTGCTCTACTTCGGCGGCTCGAAGAAGGCGGTGCGTTCCGGATCGAATGGATCGCAGCGCTCGTACGGCCGCGGCTCGTACTCCTTTTCCGCGCGCCGATAGCGGAACTCGTAGAGTGAGGGCGTCTGAAACACGGACGGATCCGTCCAGGTGAACCGCACGGAGAGCAGGGTGCCGCCTTTCAGCAGACGATAGCGTTCGACCAGGTGTGAGTTCGCCGTCCGGAATCCGCCGCCGGGAATTTCGGTAATGCCCCTTGTTCGGATCGAAGCCCGTCGTGTCCACCACCAGCGTGTCGCCTTCCCAGTGCGCGATCGAATCGCCGCTGGTCGTCGGGTCGAACGTGTCCTTGTCGATGTGCGTCTTGCGATTGAGATAGAGGTGGCGCACCGGTGTCACCGGCGACTCCGCGACGATCACGATTTCGCGCGCTCCCTCACGGATATTGAGCGGCCGCCCCACATCCATCGTCGTCGGCATGCCCACCCAGTTGCACCAGCGGATGGCCTTCGCCGTTTTGCGTGCCTCGGCCTCGAGCATCGCCGGCGTGACACTTGGGTGACAGGACGCGCGGGGGGGACAAAGCGGCCGTCAACCGACAACTCCCAGTAGCCGCTGATATCGGGCGCAGCGCCACCTGGCGGTGAGCGTCGCGGCCCCCGCGAGGAGAGCAGCGGCCGACAGCGACCGCCGCGAGCGTCTTCACGCTACTGTATCTGCTTCGGCGGGACGATGGACTAATTCTGAAGGGGATCGCTCGAATCACACCAGGTCTCGAATGCATAGCTGTCCTCGGGAAGCCGCTCGAAAACGTACTGATAGCTATGGGGGCGAACATAGAGCACCGGATCTGTCCCACGTGTAGGTGAGCGTGAGACGCTTGCCGTCGGGCTCAAGTCGAACCGCTCGATGAGGCGTGTTTCCGGCCGCCGCCTTCCTCCGCCCTGTACGGGCCCTTCCGTCAGGCCGACCGTCTCGACGATAAGGCGTTGCCCTCATAGCGACCGGTCGAGTGGCCGTACATGCTCGGCGTGAACCGCGCCAGGTCTGGATGCGGGCGACCATCCATATGGAAGCGCCGGCTGCCGGGGCCTTCACGAACCATCAGCACTTCGTCCTTCGACTGCAGGATGAACTGCGCCGTCGAATTCGGTTGATGGAGCTGCCCCCCGTGCCTTCAGCCGTGCACCCGCCGTTGATCACGATATAGGCTTCACCGGCCTTGTTGGCCGGGCCGGTCCCGGCGCCTGCGGAATGACGTTCCGGCCGTCGCCCTGGACTCTCATGGCCTGGCCAGCGGCGGTCAGCGCTGCCGGCGGAATCTTCTTCAGTGGTGCCGTCGAAGCTTCCCGAGCCGCTGTCTACGCGAAGCCAGCCGCCAGAAAGATCGGGGACGTCCGCTGCCGCAGCTTGCTGCGCCGTCGCTGATCCGCCGGCGCCGATGAAGCGGCCAGCAGCAACACGACGGCAACCACGACACGGCGAGGATCCATGACGATTTTCTCCAGGCAAGGGCGCAGACATGGCGATGGCTATTGCGCCCCCTCGGCCTTCGGGCGCGCGATGTCGCGATACATGCGCGTGCCATCCGGCTTGATCAGGTAGAGAATGTGGATACCCTTGGAGCCGTCCCTCATCGGATTCCCGACCAGCGTAATGGGGTCGCCGGGCTTCAGCGTGGCGCGCGTCCCATCCCTGGCGCGCCATGATGTTGGTGGATGCGGATTCGACATCCCATCGCCCGACGGTCGCCGGGTCGACCCCAGGCCCAGGGCTTGATGTCCACGGTGAAGTGCACGTGCGGGTTGCTCCACATGTACTCGACTACGACGCCCTTGTAGGTCAGTTCCTTGTCCATGTCGAACATCGTGAACGCGTGGTGCGCACTGAGCGGACCGCCCGAGCCGGCCATCATCAGCAGCACTGCGGCAAACACGACACGGCGAGCATTCATGACATATCTCCTCTGGAGGTTGCGGGCGCCGGTTCGCGCGACCCTGTCCGACTGTTTAGAACAGTACTTCGCGGCAAACTGCATCTGCCACGGGATGCCGCTCGTGCTCGAGATGCGGCCGAAATTGGAGTTGCCGAGCGCCGTGTTCGGGGCGGCGAAGTTCGCGGTGTTGATCACGTTGTAGACCTCGTAGCGCAGCTGCAGTCTGTTATCGCCACTGAGAGTGATGTCCTTGAACAGCGAGAGGTCGACCCGGCGTTGGGACGGACCCAGCCGACGGTCGGCGGCGCATTGCCGACCGTGAACAGGGGCTGCGCTTCGAATGCCGCGGTATTGAACCAGCGATCCAGCGTCCGCTCGCTCCCAGGCAGGATCGGATCGCCGACGAGGTTGGGCCGATCGTTGCCATTCGTCGGTCCCACGTTCGCGCGATCGGTGGAGTTCGTCACGCCCCACGGGCTGCCCGACATCCAGAAGGTCGAGACGTTGACCTGCCAGCCGGCGACCAGGTTACCCGTGACGCCGCCCAGATCCCGGCCCCAGGGCAGCGCGTAGTTGGCCTGCGCGACCCACTTGTGTGGCCGGTCGCCGGCCAGGTACGTCCACTCCCTGGTGTCGTCGGTGAACTCGAGCGTCACCGGATCAAGAATGGCCCACGGGAGCGGCTGACTGTTTTTCGACACCGACCGCGTGTAGTGCGTGCTCACCGACAGCCCCTCGCGGAACCGGCGCTGCAAAACGAGCTGCAGCGCGTGGTAGGACGACTCGTAGCGCGTCGTGAAGTAGTTGATCGTGGTCAGGCCTGGCAGCGTCGCGTTGAAAATACGGCGCGGCTGCAGAGCGCCCGGTCCGACCGGTGCCATATCGAGGTTCTGGTTGTTGCCACCCGGCTCGAAGTCGCCGAGACTTCCGACGTACCCGACCGCCGCGACGTTGCCGGCAAACTCCTTCTCGAGGTTCACGTTGAACTGCTGGTACCGCGTCGACCTCGCATTCACGTCGACCGCCCGGAACGAGCCATCCAGCGCACGCGGCGAGGGCACCGTCGACGGCAGGTCGACGGGGCAGCCCGTTGCGAAGCAGCAGATCCGGAATGCCGCCGAGGTTGTTGCCCAGGCTCGTTGGTGCGTAGGCGACAGCCAGCGGGAAGTTCTTCATGGTTGCGAACGAGCTGCGGTTCGCCGGGATGAAGGACCACCCGTAGCCGCCGCGAACGACAATCTGGTGCGGCAACGTGGCCGCCAGGCCGAAGCGCGGCTGGATGTTCGTGTAGTCGGTCTTCACGCCGGCGGTTCTCGAGGCGCCGTCCCGGCCGGCCACGTAGAGCGTCCCCTCGACGGATCGAGGTTGGAGAGCAGATCGTTTTCCTCGGTAAACGGCGTCGCCACGTCATAGCGGAGGCCGAGGTTGATGGTCAACCGGTCGGTCGCGCGCCAGTCGTCCTGGACGAAGGCGTAGGGTTCGTTGCTGTGGTAGAAGGGCGTGAACGGCGCGTGGTTTCGCGTGATGGTGGTCGGCACACCCAGAAGCAAGGACGCGACCGAATGGCCACCCGTGCCCGTGGCGCTGCGCGTCAGGTTCGCGTTGAACGCGAAGATGCCGTTCGGCGAGGAACTCTGGGCGTTCGTGACCTCGCGCAAGATGACGCCGCCGCCGACCTTGAAGCTATGCGCCCCCGCGGTCTTCGTGAGCACGCCGTTAAACTGCTTCGTGGCGTTCTTGATGGAGTTCGGGAGGTTCTGCGAGTCGCCCAGCACGGCGAAGCCGGTCATGTTCATGAGTGCCAGCCCGGTCGCGATGTCGTCGACGTTGACCCCTGGCAGGCCGAACGACGCACTGAGGTTCGGCTGGTCGACGTTCGCCGCGAAGGACTCGAGGGCGAGGTTCATCAGGCCGCCCTTGAACTCGGCGACGAGCGTGGGGCTGAACATCCGCACGTAGTTGGCCTGATAGCCGGACGCGGTGGTGCGGTGTGGCCCCACGGCGTTATTCGTGCCGGCGGTGCAGCCAGGGCTGATCCCGGTGGCCGGATCCACCGGGCACCCGGCTGGATTGTAGTTGTCGAGATCGTTGTACCGACCAGCGGCCCCAGATCGTGTTGCTTGCGTCGATCCGGTGGTCGAGGCGGACGTCCGCCGTATTGGTGCGGTGAATGCCCTCCGTCGTGCTCTGGTAGTTGTTGGCCAGCCCGCTCGTGGTCGGAGCCGGGTAGAGGGCCAGATAGCGCGCGGCGATCGGGTCGATCCGGTTGGCCGGGATCTGGTTGTTCGGGAACGCCACGCGCGGCGAGGTGAACGGGTCGAAGATCTGCCCGCTGACCTCCGAGAAGTCGCCCTGCCGCATCTTCAGCGTCGGAATCGTCAGGTTGTTGACCTGGCCACTGGTCGAGTTGAGCCGTTCGTAGTCGGCGAAGAAGAACGTGCGGTTCGCGACGACGGGACCGCCGATGCTGCCGCCGAATTGGTGCTGGTCCAGCATCGGATCGATGGTCGCAAAGTAGTCGCGCTCGTCGAAACGATCGTTCCGGAAGAATTCGTACGCCGAGCCATGGAAGCGTTCGTGCCCGACTTGGTGAGGATGTTGATGACACCGCCCCCGGTGCGGCCGGATTCGGCCGAATACAGGTTGGTCTGCGACCCGGATTTCCTGAATGGCGTCCATCGACGGCTTGACGCCGATCGTGCCGATGTAACGCTCGTTGTTGTCCATGCCGTCGATCAGGTGGTTGTTCCCGGTGCCGTCGCCGCCGTTGATCGACACGGACGAGGTCTGCCGGCGATCGTTGTTATTTCCCCTGGAGCCCCGTTCGTCGGCGTCGCCCCTGGCACCATCGACACCAGGTTGACGAAGTTGCGGCCGGAGATCGGCAGGTCCTGGACCGCTTTTTCGGTGACCAGCGATCTAGCGTCGAGGCATCCGTCTGGAGGAGCGGGGCCTCCGCCGTCACCTCCACCGTCTCGGTGACAGTGCCGACGTTCAACTTCCCATCGACGCGAAGGCGGTCGCCGCTCGTCAGGACCGCGCGCGAGCTGTAAGCCGAAAAACCCTGGAGCTCGATCTTCACCGTATAGGTGCCGATCGGCAGGAGCGTAAACACATAGTCGCCGGTGTCTGACGCCACGGCGGTGCGAACATCCCTGGTGCCAATGTTTTCGACCGTGACGGTCGCGCCGGGCAGGACCCCACCGGTGTTATCCGTCACGCGACCGACGATGTCGGCCGTCTGTGCGGATGCGAGGGACGGAAGAGCAAGCGATGCGACCACGAGAAACGTGGCGACGAACCACTTAGCGGGATGCATTTCCTTGGATTCCTCTCTCTGACGAAGCAGGTGCTCGAGCTCTTACCTGGCGTTCAAAACTAAAACAAATGGCCGCGTCGATTTAGCGATGACTCTCCGAAGCAGTGCCATGGCCTTCTGCCCCTCTGCTAAGCCAGAGATTATGGCTAGGCCTGGAGCGCTTCCCGGCAATACTGGACGGTCTTCGCCAACTCAGTCATCAGATCGGACGCCGCTGGAACGGGATACTCAAACTCGATCGTCGCCTGGATATTCCACTTGTTGTCGCGGATGAGTTGGAGGACTTCTTTAATCGGCGTGTCGCCCTGACCGAAGGGCATGTTCGGCCCTTCGTGCATCTTGCGATCCTTGATATGCAGATGGGTAATCCGGTCGTGGTGCTGCGTAATGAGCGGAACCGGCGAGATATTCTGGCCGGCAACGAAATGGCCGATGTCGACGTTCGCGCCGATGTACTTCCCGTAAGTAAACAGCTGCCCGTAGAGGGCTGGCGACACTTCTGCGTGACCATGGAACCCCACGAGCATTCTGGCCTTCTCCGCAAACGGCGCAATGCGTTTCGCTTCGTTAACGGCATACTCGCAGGAGATCGCCCGGGCACCCAGCGTGCGGGCGAGCGTGAACGCATACTCGAATTCCTCCAGTGAGTACGTTGGCACGTCGTCGAATTTGACGATCTCGATCATGACACCCGCATCTTCGTACACTTGCTAATCGCTCGAGCGCCTTCCATGGAAGCCGCCAACCGCCACGCGCGAAGCTGGGCCAGGCGCGCCTTTGCCGCCGCTTGCTGCTCCGCGGTCGGTGGAGGCGGCGGCGCCGCCCCGGCGCCGCGGCCGAGTCCTCCGCCAACCTGTCCGGCCGCGGGTTGCAGGTGCAGAGGCAGTCCAAGAGTCGCCTCGACCGGACGTGCGCGCAACTCAAGCGCGCTGAGACCCAGCTTGAGGGAGCGGTCGAGAATGGCCTCGGTCGTGGTGGCGGTATTCTTGAAGTTGTAGGGTACGTTCATGCCGATCTTCACGCCGGAAACGATCGACCCCTCGGCCGCGGCGGCGACCGCGGACCGCGATGTGAGCGCGGCCGCCGAAGCCGACAGCGCCAGCTTTCCAAGTTCACGTCTCGTGTACATCATGGCGGCCTCCTCGCGCCGCGGTGTTGTCCCATTCCCGACGCACGTCTGTCAACACCGCGGCAATCTCGTCGTTGCTCATCACCATCCGGACCGAGTGCATCAACCCGGCCGGACCCTCCATCCCGAAACTAGAACCCGAAGCGCAGCTGCAGCTGCACCGAGCGCGGCGTCTGATACAGATTCGCCACGCCAAACCCGGCGCCATTGGGCCGTGCCCTGGCGTCAATGACGTTACCAGCGGCATCGAACGGAAGGTTCGTCGCATTGACCGGATCACTTGGACTGGAAAGGTTCATCGTCGTGTTGCGACCTGTCACGCGAGCTTCGTTGAACAGATTGAAGACGTCGAAGCGGACCTGGACGTTTTTGGCGCCCCCGACACGGATCATCCGCGACAGCGACATATCGACAGCGCTCTGAAAGCAGCCCTTCAAGTAGCCGGTGCCGGATTCCAGACCGTCGCTGCCAGCCAGAGGACCGGCAAAGGCTGCGGTGTTGAACTGACGTAACGGATCGTCGCTGCAGCCCGAGCCTGGATCGCCGAGGATGCGGATGCGCGCCGCGTAGTCAGGCGAACCAGTGAGGTTGATCGCCGCACCGCCAGCCGCGTAGGTGAAGCCCGCGACGTAGTCTTGTCCGGTCTGTGCCGTCCACACACCGGCGAGCTTCCAGTCGTTGAGCACCAGACCCAGTGCGCGCGTGGTCCTGACGTTGCCGCTCAGGCGCGGAAGATCCCACACGAAGTTGCCCTTGATGATGTGCGTGACCGGCCGCTGATCGAGCAACAGGTCGTCGGAGCGTCCCTGGTCTTCGCGGAGGACGTAGGTGCCGTCGGGATTGTGGTTGTACCGGAACGGGGCTTTATACGTGCAGTTGCTCGCGCTCACGCCGGCCTCGCAGCGTCCTTTGTCGGAGAGGCTGATGGTGTCGTTGAAGCCGAACTGCAACCCGCGGCTGAATCGCCGGTTGATGGAAAGCTGAAGCGCATGATACGTGCGCCAGCCCTGGTATGGGTCATGTTCACGCCGTTGTAGCCGCGGAAGGGTGACAGCAGCTGCGGCACGATCGCGCTGGCGCCCGCCACGGTGCTCGCCGCCACCGTCGGGTCCTGGTTTTCCGGGCGAACGCGGCGCCGATGTCGACGGCGCCGATGTTGGTGTTGATCACCTCGTTCCAGCCGTGATGACCTACGTAGGCGAGGTCGATCGCCGTCGAGAACGGGAGCATGACCTGCACACCGGTGTTCCACTGCGCGTCTGTTGGATATCCCGCGTCGTATTGCTTCGCGACAAGGGAAGGACCCGCGACCGGCAGGTTCGACAATCCTTCTGGCCCAATGCTCTGCAGGGTCGACGCGCGCACCGTCACGTCCAGTGTGGCCGGAGGATTCGCGACCAGGTTTTGCTCGAAGCCGCGGCCGTAGAACAGGCCGAATCCGCCTCTGACAACCAATGACTGCCTGCCGCTGACGTCGTACGCCAGACCGAAGCGCGGCCCGACGCGGAGGGCCGGCCAGTCTAGGCCGCGCGTGTTGATGCCGTCACCAGGCGCGACGAGACCGTTGAGGCGATTGCCGGTGCCGGGAACGCCGGCGCCGATGTTGACCGCGGAGCCAGGTCCCAGG
The DNA here is from genome assembly GCA_963750995.1 of uncultured Acidobacteriota bacterium. GTDB lineage: Bacteria > Acidobacteriota > Vicinamibacteria > Vicinamibacterales > UBA2999 > CAVVST01. The sequence continues at coordinate 396,534 of CAVVST010000005.1, forward strand.
AACACGCTAGCAGATCCATCGCCTGACGGTTGTTGCCGGTGCACGGCGCGACGCCGTTGGCGCATCCGGCCACATACAGCCGCGGCGCGCTTGCCAGCAGCCACTCCTCCGGAGGAACGCCCACCCCTGCTCGAGGTCGTCGGCCTGCGCCTGCTGATGCACGAACCGCATCCCGTAGTCGAGCGTCAGGCGATCACTCATGCGCCAGGTATCCTGGATGTACGCCTCGATGTTCCTGAAGCTGTTCGCGCCTTCGGCCCAGGCGGACGCCTGCTGATAGGTGCTGAAAATGCCCAGCGCGGCGTTCGAAAAACCGAACGTCGAATCGAGCGGGTTGTTGTTGTCGTTCCCGAAGTTGATCGCGCCCCGCGCGAGCCCCGGCGTGCCGCCGCTGCCCGATGCCGCCGCCTGGTACTTGACGGCGTGGGCATGGTAGAAGCCGGTCTTGATGCTATGGCGGCCGGTGAGCTTCGTGAGGCTCGCGACCAAGTCATCACTGTACGTCAGGGTCAGACCGCCGGTGGCGGAAATGACGTATTGGGTGGGGCGGTGGCCGCCGCGACACGATTGCCCCACGCGAAGGTCGGCGCAATCAGCACACGCCCGTTCCGGAAGACCGGCGTGTTCAGCATCTGCAACTCGCGCGTCGCGTAGGACCGGGGATCCAACACCGCCGACTCCGGGAAGAGCAGCGGAAGCGCGCCCAGCCCGGCATTGGCGGGAACCGCGATGTCGTTCACCGCGGTGCCGTTGGTGCAGATGATCGGCGCCGTGCCCTGTGTCGCCAGCGGACATCCGGTCTGTGGCTGGCGCATCCGGCCATACGTCGCCTCGACGAACGTCGTTGAATTGATCGAGTAGTTGGCGGTCGCCGCCCACGTGTCGACCTTCGGTTTCGGCATGATCGAGTCGTTGAAACCCGGCAGCGTACCGAGGACGCTCTTTTCACGCTGCATCCACGCGGAGTACTTGAAGCTGCCGCGCAGCGCCTGCGTCACGTTGTAGTCGGTGCGAAAGGCCGGCTGCCACGCCAGATGATTCTGGATCGGCCACGTGATCTCGTAGTTGTACACCGGCGCTGGGTCAGTTGACGTTCGGCAGCGGATAGAGATTCAGGATGTTCAGACCGGTCTGGTACAGGCGATTGCCCGGGATGCGCCCGACGACGCCGCCATCCTCGAAGCCTGACCGCGCGTGTCCGCCGCCGGTCCGGGGAGACCCGTCGAGGCATCGCGAATCAGGCGGTAGACCACGCCATTCTGATCGATCGACTGCGAGAAGTCGCCGCTGCGCTCGGCCGCGGTCGGGACACGGAAGCGCCTGACGTCGCCGCCGACTTCGCGTGGGGCATATTCCTGAGCAAGGAAGAAGAAGAGCTTGTTGCTGCCGCCCGGCTTGCCGACCGGCCCTCCAAGCGAGAAGCCCCACTCTCGTTCCCTCAATGTCGCTTTCGGGTCGCGGGTGCGGATGTTGACCTTGCTGTTGGAGTTCCAGTCCGAACTGCGCTCGACGTCGTAGAGCGAGCCGCGGAACTGGTTGGTGCCGCTCTTGGTTATCGCGATGACGTGCACGCCGCTCGAACGGCCGAACTCCGCCTGATAGGTCGACGACAAGACCTTGACCTCGCCGATCGACTCGACGTTCATCTGCAACGCCGGCCTGTTGCTGGCGACGTCCATCGTCGAGATGCCGTCCATGAGAATGTTCGGCGCGCCGCCACCGCCGATGCGATTCGGCTGGATGCCCGCGTTCACGTTGCCGCCAATCGCCGCCGTGACGCCGGGCGCCAATGCGGCGAGGCTGGTGAAGCTTCGATTGGCAATCGGTAGACTCTCGACCGTGTTCGTCGTCACCGTGAAGGAACGCTCGCCGCTCTGCGACTGCACGAGAGCGGCCTCGGCCGTGACGGTGACGGATTCGGCGAGCCCTCCCACTTCAAGCGTGATTCCACCGAGGCTCGACCGGTCGCCACCCGAGATCGCGATGCCGGTCCGGCGGACCGTCTGAAATCCTTCGAGGCTGACTTCAAGTGCGTACGTGTCAGGCGCGAGGTTTGGAAAGAAGAACTCACCGACCGTGTCGGTGACCACCGCCGGCACGGTGATGCCGCGGGTTTCGCTGGTCAGTACCACCGTGGCGCCCGGGATGGCGCCACCCTGAGAATCCCGCACCGTGCCCGACAACGTCGCCGTAGTCAGCTGCGCGCTGGCATCGGCGACGGTCGTGACCAACAATGCGAGCGCAGTGACCAGAACACTCATCCGGCGTGTCGCGTTCATTTGGACTCTCCTCTCCGGGGTGTTCGGTCCGACATCGTAGGTGGCAATGGACGTTCTGCCGAGGATGGTCGCGGAAGCCGACGCGAGGGCCACGAGGCCGCGTCGGAACAGCTCATCGTTCCCAGTATTTGTCCGTCAGGAACTCGCGGTTGGGCGGAGCATCCGGCGGATCGACGACAGCCGGCGCAACATACCGCCCCAACTTGAAGCTGTAGGTATGCGGCTTGAGAAATACCGCCGGGTCCATCCAGGTGAACGTGATCTCTATCGTGTTGCGGTCGAGCAACTCGAAGCGCTCCACGAGCCGCGTCGTCTCGATCGCCACACCGCCTCCGGGCACACGGCTGGTCGTCCAGCGGACGTCACACATGCGGCCCCAGCCCGGAAACCCATACGTGTCGACCACCAAGGCACGCCCATCCCACTTGCCTACAGAATGTCCGAGTGCCGTCGGCTTATAGTCGGAGCTCTTGGTATCTGGATGCGGACGCCCATCCGTGTAGATCACGCGACCCGCCAACATCACCGCCGCAGGGCCGACCTCGAGCGTCTTCGGATTTGATTGCGCCATGAACATCGACAAACTGGTTCCCTGTACGCAGTCTGTGCGATCGCGGTTGGCATTGGTGTTCACGACGTTACCGGCGCGCACGTTTTCCTGCACCGCGCGCTGGTACTCCTTCACTTTCTCCGGGACTTCCGCCTGTGGGAAGTACTTCCCCTCCATGAAGGCCGTCCAGGTACCGGAACCCGAATCCTGAACGATCCATTCGCCGTTGAGATCCTCTAAGGTCAGTGGCGCGGCCGGCTGCTGGGCCTGGACCGTCGCGGCAGCTGCTGAAAGCGCGAACGCCGTGGCAAGGCGCAAGATCGACATGATGATCTGCCTCCCTCTGCTATTCGATGCCCGGCACCGGCCGAGCGATGTCGCGATAGAGCCGGTTGCCGTTGGCGAGCGTCACGTAAAAGAGCGATGCGCCCTTCTCCCCGTTACGAAGCGGATTCGCCCTCAACTCGATCGAATCGCCGGGCTTCAAGGCCGCCCGCGTCCAGCCTTGTGCAGCCATGGTCACCACGCTGGCGCTCTCGATGTCCCACTCGCCAACCCACGTGGATTCGACACCGGGCCCCGCGGCCACCTGCAAAATGATGTGCGCGTGAGGATTGATCCAGTGGAACTCGGTCACCGTCCCCTTCAAGGTGATGAAGCGGTCCAGGTCGAACATCGCAAACGAATGATGCGCCCTAACGGGCACCACCGTGGCGCAGACAGCTAGCACGGCTAAACTCCATCGAATCACGTCCCGTCTCATCGTTGTGCTCCCCTCTGTCTTTCGCGCCGCGGCCTTCCACCAGGGGCCCACGCGTCGTCCTCAAAAAACCTTGCTCGTGCCCGCGAAGCACCTGCATTCTGCGGCGTCAGCCGCAACGTGTCCGACCGGAGGCTTGGACCGATCTATCGCTGATCACAATCAGGCAGTGATAATACCAATATGGCGACCGGAACATAGTCGATTCGAGGCGGTGGTGTCAATTGCGCGCAGGACATGCTAGAAAATGAGAAACCCATCGCCAAATCGTGCTGGAGCCGTTCTTGACGGCCGCAGTGGCGTCAGGTAGCGTGTGGTATCACCAATATCCATAGAAGGCTTGTTGGGATACGTTCTCTTCTGCTACCGTATCGCCGGACTCACTGCTTGGCACCCCTCTGGAGAGCACCCATGAGTGATCGCGGCGCCGTCGCGGCTGCAGCCGAGGCTCTGCAGCTTGGTACAACTTCCAGCCTGAAAATCACCGATGCACAGGTGTTCGTTTGCTCTCCAGGGCGGAACTTCGTCACCCTGAAGATCTACACGGACGGCGGCATCTACGGCCTCGGTGACGCGACGCTCAACGGACGCGAGCTGGCGGTCGCCAGTTACCTCACCGATCACGTGATTCCCTGCCTGATCGGGCGCGATCCGTTTCAGACCGAAGACATCTGGCACTACCTCTACCGCGGCGCTTACTGGCGCAAGGGGCCGGTGACGATGGGCGACTTCAGCGCCGTCGACGTCGCGCTCTGGGACATCAAGGCCAAGGCGCTCAACACGCCGCTTTACAATCTGCTCGGCGGCAAGGTCGCGCACCGGGGTGATGGTGTACGGGCACGCCAACGGCGGCGTCGATCGCGGAGACCTCGAGGAGGTGCGCGGCGACGTCGAACAGGGAGTATCTCGCGGTGCGCGCGCAATGCGGGATGCCCGGCGTGCCGGCACCTACGGGGTCTCGAAGGGGAAGCCGTCTACGAGCCGGCGAAGCGAGCAGCCGGACGAAAACCCTTGGTCATCGGAGGGGTATATGCGCCACGTGCCGAAGTTGTTCGAGCGCCGCCGGACGCAGCTCGGCGAGGACCTGCACCTCCTCCACGACGGTCACCATCGCCTGACGCCGATCGAGGCCGCGACGGGTCGGCAAGGACCTGGAGCCATATCGGCTGTTCTGGCTGGAGGACGCCGGCACGGCCGAGTTGCAGGAGGGATTCCGGACCGTCCGCCAGCACACGACCACGCCGCTCGCGGTCGGCGAGATGTTCGATCGGTCTGGGACGCGAGGCAGCTCATCACGGAGCAGCTGATCGACTATCTGCGGATGTCGGTCCGCGCCGGTGGCATTACGGAGCGATGAAGATCGCCGCGTTGGCCGATCTCTACCACGTGCAGATCGGCTCGCACGGCGCCACCGACTTGTCGCCGGTGATGATGGGCGCGGCACTGCGCTTCGACATATCCACGGAGCAACGTCGCCATCCAGGAGTTCATGCGCCACACGCCGGAGACGCTCGACGTCTTCCCGCGCGCCCTCTCGTATGCCGACGGCTACATGCAGCCAGGCGACGCGCCGGGCCACGGCGTCGACTTCGACGAGGGAGCTCGCGGCACGCTACCCGTACAAGCGTGCCTACCTTCCGGTGAACCGGAAGCTCGATGGCACGCTCTGGAACTGGTAGCGGCACGCGGACCAGACAAACCGCTGCCATCCGCGGCCTGGGTGTCGTCGCGGTGGTGCGCGTCACCGGCCGACCGCACGCGCCTGCGCCCGGCGCTCGACGCGATTGGCGAGGGGGGCGTCTCGGGCGATCGAGATCACCACGACGGTGCCCAACGCGATCGAGCGTGATTCGCGAGCTGGCGCGCACGCTGCCTGCCGCGGGGCTGCTTGGCGCCGGCACCGTGGCTCGACGTGGCAACCGCGCGGGCGCCGCGATCGATGCCGGCGCGCGGTTCGTCGTCAGCCCGGGGTTCCGTCGCGCGCTGATCGAGGAAGCCACGAGCGCCCGATGCGCCGATGATGCCCGGATGTTTCTCCCCAACCGAGATCGTGACGGCCTGGGAGGCGGGCGCCGACATCGTCAAGGTGTTCCCCGCCACGCGCTCGGGCCCGGGGCTACATCGAACTTGCGCGGACCGTTTCCGGCAATCAAGGTGATGCCGACCGGCGGCGTGTCCCCCGAGAACGCCGGCGACTGGATTCGTGCCGGCGCGAGGCGGTCGGTGCCGGCGCGGCGCTGGTCGACGAAGGCGGCGATGTGGGCGGCGGCGAGCGCGAGTGCGCGAGAACGCCGACGAATGCGCGGGGAGTGCGCGCCGCCCGAGGGGACGTGATGAGCGCATCCGTCGTGACGTTCGGCGAGATCATGCTGCGCTTCAGCCCGCGTGGCTTCGAACGATTACTGCAGTCGCCGGGGGCCTTCTCGGCCACCTTCGGCGGCGGGGGAAGCAAACGTCGCGGTCAGCCTCGCGCAGTTCGGGCTGCGGCAGCCGCTTCGTGAGCTGCCTGCCTGCGAATCCGATCGGCGACGCCGCCATTCGCAGAGCGCTGCGTGCCGAGGGGATCGACGTCGGCAGCATCCACACGTTCCGGATCGAGGGGGTCGGGATCTATTTCGCGGAAAACGGCGCCAGTCAGCACCCTCGACCGTGGTGTACAGCCGGGCCCGCTCCGCGATCGGCGAGATGACCCGGCGGACGCGATCGACTGGCCCGCCGCCCTGGACGGCGCGGCCTGGTTCCACTTCACCGGCATTACGCCGGCGCTCGGAGCGCCAACAGCCGCATCGGCCACCGCCGCCGCCCTCGCCGCGGCCCGCGCAGCGGGAGCGCGCGTCAGCGTCGACCTGAACTTCCGGCGTAAGCTGTGGACGGAGGCGCGCGCGCGAGAGGTGATGATCCCGCTGGTGCGCAATGTCGACCTGGTGATTGCCAACGAGGAGGACCTGCAATCGGTCCTCGCCATCGAGGTACAGAGAGGGACGTGACGGCCGGGGAGCTCGACGTCCGCGCATTCGAGGGCGCCGCCCGGCAGGTCGCGCGTGACTTCTTTGCGTCGGACGCGTGGCCGTCACGCTTGCGCGAGAGCCGTTCGGCGAGCGACAACGGATGGAGTGCCGTGCTCTGGGACGGTGCATACGGGAGCGCTGGTCCGCAGCCAGGCGTTACGAGGTTCGCCTGGTCGATCGGATCGGCGGGGGCGACAGTTTTGCGGCGGGGTTGATCTATGGGCTGGTGACGGGGCGATCTCCGGACGACGCGTTGCGGTTTGCGGTGGCTGCGAGCGCGCTCAAGCACACCGTTCCGGGGGACTTCAACCGCGTGACGGTAGATGAGGTCGATCGGCTGGCGGTCGGAGACGGGTGCGGACGCGTGCAGCGATAGCCCAGCTATCATCTTCATCTCCTGAAGGAGTGACAGTCATGCCATACACAAGACGTGAGCTCGGACGAATGGCGCTCGCCGCGATCCCGGCGGCGCGGATCGTCGGCGCGCCGGCCGTGTTCGCCCGCCAGGCGAAGCCGGACTCGAAGGTCCGCGGTGTCACGATCGGCATGAACGTTCCCTACAACTTCGGCCCGGGCCCGAACACACCGCCTCGTGGAGCCGCTTGGGGCAACGGCCGCAACGCCCCGGTCGACGAGATCATCCAGAACTGCGTTACGCTCGGCATCAGCGGACTCGAGTTGCGGACGCAGCCGGTCGAGTCGTTCCTCGGCGCCCCGGCGCAGCCGGCTGCCGCGGAACTGCAGAAGTGGCGGCTGTCGGCGTCGATGGCCCCGGTTCGTGCGCTCCGGAAGCGCTTCGAGGATGCCGGCGTCCTGATCGAGATCGTCAAAGTGGACGACATCTTCGACATGCCCGACGCCGTCGTCGACTACCAGTTCGAGCTCGCGAAGAATCTCGGCGCGCGCGCCATCTCCACCGAGATTGCGGAAGAGGGTCCGCGCCGCCTCGGCCAGTTCGCTGATAAGCACAAGATCATGGTTGGCTACCACGGCCATGCCGAGACCTCCATGGCCGACTTCGAGAAACTCTTCGGCTACGCGGCGCACAACGGCGCGAACCTCGACATCGGGCACTTCGTCGCGGGGCAGAACATGTCCCCGCTGCCGTTCATGCAGCGGCACCATGCCCGCATCACCCACATCCACGTCAAGGATCGCAAGCGCAATGGCGGACCGAACATGCCGTTCGGCCAGGGTGACACGCCGATCACGGAGGTGCTGCAGGCGATCAGGGATAATCGCTGGAATATCCAGGCGACGATCGAGTTCGAATATCCGGTACCTCCAGGCTCCGATCGGATGACTGAGCTCAAGCGGTGCGTGGACTACTGCCGTGCCGCGCTGGCATGAGCTCGTCGCCTGCCGCGCCGCGCCTCGCGGCCATCACCGACGAGTTCTCGCACGACCTCGACGTCGCGCTGGACGCGATGGCGGACGTCGGCATGACCGGCGCCGAGCTCCGGATCATCGGTGGCCGTAACATCATCGAGCTGGACGACGACGAGATCGCGCGCGTGCGTTCCGCGGTGGAGCGGCGCGGCATGGCCGTGGTCGCAATCGCGTCGCCGGTGCTCAAGTGCGTCCTGCCGGATGGTCCGCCGCTCGATCCGCGCGTCCAGCAGGATGTGTTCGGCTCGCGCTACGTGTTCGAGGATCAGCCACGCCTGGCGGGGCGGGCCTTCGAGATTGCCGAACAGACCGGCGCGGCCATCGTCCGCGTCTTCTCCTACTGGCGCACCAACGCGCCGGCCCGGTGCCACGACCGCATCGTCGAGGCGCTGTCACACCTTGCCGACGAAGCGCGGGAGCGCGGGCTCACCATCGGCCTCGAGAACGAGCACGGTTGCAACGTCGGCACCGGCGCCGAGACCGCCCAGATTCTCAAGTCGCTCGACCATCCCGCGCTTGGCGTGATATGGGATCCGGCCAACGCATACGTGCTGGGCGAAACGCCGTATCCCGACGGCTACGCGGCGCTGTTACCTCGCTGGATCGTTCATGTGCACGCGAAGGACTGTCACGCGCGCAACTACGTACCGACCTGGGGCCCGATAGGCACGATGGCGATCGACTGGATGGGCCAGCTCGCCGCGCTGGCCCGGGATGGCTATACGGGCTGGATCAGCTTGGAGACACATTGGCGGGGCGACGATGGCCTCGAGGCGAGTCGAATCTGCGGCCGTACGCTGCACGCCATGATGTCGGGTGCGGGACCTTCACGCTGAGAGCGACACCCGTTCCCCGCTCCTGCACGAGCGGTAGATCGCGTCGACCAACTCGAGCGCCGCGTAGCCCTCGTCGCCGCCAACTAGAGGACGTTCCCCGGATTCAATCGACCGGGCAAAGTCGCGGAACTGCCGCTCAAACGGGTCCAGCGAGATCGCCATCGGATCGGACGCGCCCGAGGCGACGTCGCTCGCGAGCGGCGGAGCCTCACCCTCGTCATCGCGCACATCCCAGCGCGTCAGCCGATCGCCCGTCACCACGGCGGTGCCCTTCGTGCCATGGACCTCGATGCGCTCCGGATAGCCGGGCCAGAAGGCGGTGGAGGCCTGGAGCACGCCCGTGGCCCCCTGCTCGAAGCGAATCACGGCTGTGAGCACATCCTCCGACTCGATGCTGTGCGCGGCGCCGAGCTGCCACGCGCCGAACACCTCGCGTACCGGGCCCGCAAACCAGCGAAGCAGATCCACCTGGTGGATCGCCTGGTTGATCAGCGCGCCTCCTCCCTCGACCGCCCACGTCCCCTTGATCGGACGCGCATAGTATTCGGGTGAGCGATACCACTTCACATAGGCATCGACCTGGAGGAGCCGGCCGAGCCGCCCTGCCGCCAGCGCCGTGGCGAGGAATTGACTGGATTCGTCGAAGCGATGCTGGCTGACGACGCCGAGCACGATGCCCGCCCGCCTGGCGGTGTCGACAATCATCCGGCGCGCCGTCTCGAGCGTTGTCGCGATCGGCTTCTGCACCTGGACGTGCCGTCCGTGCGCGGCGCACGCCTCGACCGCCTGCAGGCGGAAGTCGGGCAGCGTGAGGACGTCGACGAAGTCGAGGCCCGGATGCGCACACACCTGTGTGTAGTCGCCGACCACGGTCAGCCCGTGGCGCGCGGCGAAACGCTCGGCCGCGTCGCGATTGACGTCCGTGCAGACGCGCAGCTCGAAGCCGAGGCGCTGGTAGACCTGTGCGTGCAGGCTGGCGATGGCGCCGGTCCCGATGATACCGACTCTCACTGTTGATCTCCTATGAACGGCGCAGGTGCGTGGCCGCGCCGCGGAAGAACTCGCCGGCCGCCGCCAGACTGGCGTCGCTGAGGTCCTTGAGAAGGATCGCCACGACGGGCCGCTTCCGGCGCGCGAGCGCGATCCGGGTCGCGAGGAACTGGGCGGCGTGATACGCCGCGTCGCAGCCGATCGCCTTGATCTCCTCGTGGGCGCGCGACATCAGGATGGTCGAAGAGCAGCGCCCGTGGCCGATGACCATCTCGTGGTACGAATGATTCATGGCGGGGCCTTCGTAGACGTCGGCCGGCATCGACAGGGCGCGCCGGAATACACCGGGCGGCGCCTTCGAGCACCGTCCGCATCCTGCGGCCTGCAGGACGGTACCTGGAGATCGCCGAAGAAGGTGAGCTCGCCGTAGATCCACGCGCCGCTCAGCGGCGAGCGCGCGCAGCAGCTGCGCATATATCCGCGGGGCGGTGTTCGAGCGGCAGTCCACGGGAACGTCGGAGGGCCTCGAAATACAGCGTCAGGCGCCCGCGCCACGCGGCCTGGCGCGGCGAAGCGCTCATCGCGCGCCAGGCGCTGGTTCGCGTGATGCCTCCGGCGCGCTCCGCCTCAGCGTGGATCTCCGCCGCGATGCTCTTGTACAGCTCGACCCCCGGCTGGGTAACAAAGTTCATGTCGCGCAGATACGCGAGGGCGAACACCATGTGATGAACGGTCTGCATGTACCCGGAGAGCGGCGTTCGCGATGGCATCTGCAGTGACGCAACCGGATATCCCGCTCGCCTCAATACGGCAGCACCATCGCCGGCATCGCCCGGCGATCGAATCACGAGGAAGCGCGATCCTGCGCCGGATCGGCAGCGGCTCGATAACGTGCGGCGCCAGGCTTCTCGTCGATGACGATCTTGATGCCGAGCGCCTCGCTCTTGCCGAGGCTCTCTTCCACGGCTTGCTTGGTCCAGAGCGCCGCGCCGCGCCACGGGCGGCGCAGCAGCAGCGTGACCTTGTCGCGGCCGGCGAGCCCGGCGGCGTGCAGGAACGAGGCCAGCCGCCACGCGGTCATCACCTCGTCGTCGGTGAGCGACGTCGCGCGGATGCCCACCGCGCGCAGGTCGACGCCGGCAAGCGCCAGCGGCAACAGCAATCCGCGCGTCAGCGGCGAGCTGTGCCGCCCGGACGTCGTGTGACGGCCGTCGAGTTGCAGCGGCACGCGCCGATACGCGCGCGGCGCGGCGAACTGGTCGAGGATCGAGCCAGGCAGATCGGTCCAGAAAGTTCGTGCGGCTGTCGATCCCGTAACGCTCGAACAACCGGGTGAGCCGCTCCAGATTCACCACCGGTTCGTAGGACGTCATGCCGAGCGCCATCCCCACGACGAGCGTCGAACGGAGCGCCTCGCGAAGCGGCCGCCGCGAGCGCCCCTCGATGTCATCGAGAATCGCGCGCAGTTTACCCGGATCGGTGGAATCGAGGGCGTAGAAGCGGATCCGGCGCCGCAGTAGCCCGGCGGCGGCGTAGGCGCTCTTGTCCTCCACCGAGCCGCCCATGCCCGCCCAGATCCAGTGGTAGCGCAGCGGGACGCCCTGCGCCGCCTTCAGCTGGCTGCGGATCTCGGCGACCTCCGACACCACCTGGTCCGGCCACTCCGGACGCACGGCGGCCTGCCACGCCAGGTCGAACACGCCGTAGCCGTTGCGCACGACCCGTCCGCCACCGTCGAGCTCCATGCCGAGCGCGATGAGTGGTTCGTCGGCCGCGCGCAGCGACTCGAGCCCGTGGCGCTGCGCGCGCACGGTGAGCGCGCGCAGCCGCCGCAGGACGCGCTCCTCCCGGAACCGCGCGAAGTGCCGTTCGCCGCCGGCGGCCTCGTTGAACAGCGCGAGGCGCATCTAGCTATTCACGCCCGAGGCGAGAAAGCCTCCGTCCACGACGAAGCATTGGCCGGTGATGAAGCTGGCGGCATCGGAAGAGAGCAGCACCGCCGCGCCGACGACTTCGCCGGCGTCCCGAAACGCCGCATCGGCGCCCGCATCAGCAGCTCGCGCCCGCGGTCGGTCTCGTCGAGCAGACCCGGTTCAGCGGTCCGGAACACGCCGGGGGCAATCGCGTTGACATTGACACTGAGGTCGCCCATTCGACGGCAAGGCTGCGGTGAGCGCCATCACGCGGCTTTCGAAGCCGCGTAGCCGTCACTTCCTGAAGCTCACGAACGAATTGAACGAGGCGATGTTGATGATCCGTCCGCGGCCGTGTCGGCGAGCGCCGGGAAAACATCTGGCATGCGAGCAGCGTGGCGGTAGCGTTCAGGTCGAGCATGTCCTGCCATTCGGGTTCGGACATCTCGAGGGTCGGTTTCCTCAGATCGTTCCGGCGGCGTTGACGAGCACGTCGACGCGTCCGAGCCCGCCGACGGCGCGATCCTGCAGGCCGTCGAGCGTGCGCCGTCCGGGCATCGACGGTGCACGCAATAGTCTGCCGCCCAGCTTGTCTCCTGCTCGCAGGCCGCGTCGACCAGCGCCTCCCGCCGCCCGGTGGGGACGACGTCCGCGCCCGCTTGGGCGAGCCCGAGCGCGATCGCTCGACCGATCCCAGAGGTGCCGCCGATGACGACGGCGACGCGGCCGGCCAGATCGAGAGAAGGCAGCATGCTGGTGTGGGTGCGTCAGGCACGGCTACTCCGGCAGCGGCGCCCTTGGTTTCCGGGGCAAACGGCAGCGTCGCGAGTCCGATGAGAAACACTGCGCACATGGTGACACCGGCGTATCGCATCGGTTCGTCATACCCGGCGTAGACCCGGCTGGTGAGCAGGCCGAGCGTGAGCGGCCGATCGCGGCGACGAAGCGGCCCACGTTGTAGCAGAACGAGGTGCCCGTGCTGCGCAGTCGCGTCGGGAAGAGTTCCGGCAGATAGATCGCATAGCCGCCGAACAGCGCAAGCTGGCAGAAGCCCATCAGCGGAATCATCCAGAAGATATCCGTGAAGTCGTCGAGGTTCCAGAACGTGAAGGCAGTGGCCGGCATCGGCAGCGACGAACGAGATCGCGAAAGCGGGCCGGCGGCCGGTCCGTGCTGTCAGGTGAGTGAACCCGTAGATGCCGAGAAAGGCGCCGGCATTCTGCAGCAGCGACGTCATGCCCGTCCAGAAGGTCTTCTGGCCCGCGTTCATGTCGGTCTTGTCGAGGACCGAGCGGAGCAGGTCGAAGCTGAAGAAGCCGATGCCCCACAGGCCGACGACGCCAGAGAAAGCAAGCAGCATTCCGACGATTGCATTCTTCCTCCATCTCGGCTCGTGGAACAGATCGAACATGCTGCCGAGGGGCTTCCCGCCGCCTCCTTCTTTGCCTTCACAGCCACGCTCGGGCTCTTTCAGCTTGCGGAAGATCGGGATGCAGAGGAATGCGGGGAGCACGCCGACCACAAACATCATGCGCCATGCACTGTCAATCGCACCGGACTCCTCCAGTCGTCCGAGTCCGATGCCGATCAGCGCGGCCATCATGTTGCCCACGGCTGACAGGGCCTGCAGCCACCCGAGGGCGTAAGGCCGGGCACGGTGGGAACCGTTTCGGCTACAAGCGCCACGCCGACGGAGAATTGTCCGCCGACGCCGAGACCCGTCAGGAAACGGTAGATCGAGAAATCCCAAACGTTGGTGGAAAGCACGCTGAGACCGGTGAAAAGCGAATAGAGCAGGATAGTGAAGATCATGGTCTTCGCCCGCCCAATGCGGTCACCGAGAATTCCGAAGAAGACTCCGCCGGATGCCCAGCCGAGCATGAAGATCATCGTGGCGTAGCCCGCGTATTCAGCGATCGCGCCGCTGGCGGCCGGTCGCCGAACAACCAGCAGTTCGGCGATCGCAGGCCGTCTCGCGAGATTGAAGAGCTGCTGGTCCATCGTGTCGAACAGCCAGCCCAGCGAGCAAACGATGAAGACGAACCAGTGCTCGCGCGTCAGCTCGCGGTACCACGGCGCCGCTGGAGCGGCGGCATCGCGGCGCGGGCGACCGTGGAGTGTTCCATGATCAGCGTTGATCCGCCGCGACGGCTGACGGCTCCGCCTCGGTCCACGGCCGGTTCCGACCAGCCGTCTGCGCGCGCACGCCGCTGACTGCCGCGGCATCCACCGGTGATGCCGTGTTGTCCCAGGCCCTGCGGATGTAGGTCAGGACCGAGGCCACCTGCTCGTCGGTCATGGTGAGGCCCGCCGGCGGCATGAGGCCGACAGCGCCTTCCTTGCCGTGCAGCATGACGCGGGTGACCCTTCCCGCCCGGGCCGAGCACCGCGGCCGAGCCAGCGAGGGCCGGCCCGAGGACATCCGGCTGGCCGCGGCCGTTGTCCTGATGACATCCCTGGCACCGCGCCAGGTACAGGGTCTCTCCCGCCGTGAACCGCTGCTGCTCGGCAGCGCTCAGCGGCGCGAGCGCGGCGGCGGGGGCGCCCGGCTTGCCGGCCCATGCCACGCGAGCGAGCACTTTTGCCGCACGCTGTCCAAGCTCGCCGCCATTGCTCTGCGCGAGCCGCGCCAGCGCCGGCTCGCGCGCGAGCGTGATCGGCGGACCCTGGGGCCGCTGGTTGGCGGGATTGACGCCACGATTGGGATTGAACGCCATCGCTCCCCCAGACCCGCGCGCGCCCGGGCACGTCGGGCACGGCTCGGCGCCGGCGACCGGTCCAGCGCCGCCGCGGCCGCGCCCGCCAGGCGTGTCCGGCGTGGGCGCTCCGAGTAAAGCGACCTCCGCGCCGAGCATCAGCGCGCCGCGCTGCCAGGCCGCGCGGGTATCCTCGGCCATCAGATCGAAAAGCCGCTGGATCGCGGGCTCCTGGCCGCCGCCGAGAATCGACGCCGACAGCATCACAATCGCGGACGTTCGCTGTGGCGATGCCGCGGGCGCCAACAGCAGCCGGTCGAGAACCGCGGTCTCGCTGCCGGCGACGCTGCTGACGGCGGCATCGACGGCTACCGGATCGTCACCATGCCGCTCGAGGAGGGTGGCGATCGCGGCGTGCCTGTCGGCCTGCCGTAACTCGCCGAGCGTGGCTGCGAGCTGGCGCCGCACGTTCCAGTCGGCGTCGTCGAGCCGCTTCAGGACGGCGGCCACGACCGGGCTGTCAGGATTCGAGAGCCACCGTTCCGCGAGGCGCAGCGCGGAAGTGCGCACATCCCGCGAGGCATCGTCCAGCGCGCCCACCACGGTCGCCTGGTCGATCGCGTCGATGCCGTCGAGCGTCCAGAGCGCGTGCAGCTTCGCGCGCGACGACCCTCGCTCGGCGAGCTGCTTCAGCGCCGGCACGGCGGACATGTCGGCGCGCTGCACGAGCAGCTGCTGCGCCATGTCGCGCCGCCAGCCGTTGGGGTGCGAGAGCGCGGCCACCAGCTGCGCGACCGTTGCGCGCGCCAGCGCCGGCCTCGAATCGCGCCGCGTCGTTTGGTGAACGACGCGGTAAATGCGGCCGAAGCCGACGCCCTTCTGCAGGTTGTTCTTCACAATCCAATCGCGAAGGTACTCGGTAATGAAGTCCTTGTGCTGGATGACGCCGCGATACATATCCACGACGTACAGCGTGCCGTCTGGAGCGTTCGCGAGCCACACCGGGCGGAAGCGCTCGTCGGTAGAGGCGAGGAACTCGGCGCGATCGTAGGCGCGGCGCGCCCGCAGCGTCGTGCCGTCGTCGCTGACGATCAGCCGCCCGACGAGATTGCCCGCCGACTCGGCAAGGAAAGCATTGCCGTACAGCTCCGCCGGGAGCCGGTCGCCACGATAGATCGTCGGTGAGCCGACCGCGGTGTACTGCCGGAGCGTGCCGTCCGCGCGCAGGATACCCGTCTGATAACCGCGATTCACGCCCGGCGTGGGCCGCACCGGGAACACGTCGTTGACCTCGTCGTCGTGCAACGACTCGTACAGACCGCGCGTTCGCGCCTGCGTCGGGTTGCGCATGAAGTAGCGGGCGGAGACTATATCGACGAACAGCGCGTCTGAGTTCGTGTTGCGATAGATGCGACCCGCATCGTCCTGCGACGCGCCCCACTGGCCGCGTGCCAGCGTGCGGGCGGTCTCGAACTTTCCGTTCTTCAGCCGCAGATAGCCGTCGTGCTCCGACGTGTAGATCCAGTTGTCCATCCCCCAGAACAGGCTGTTGGCGTTGTGCTCGATGTTGCCGTCGCCGCGTCCGTAGGTATCGGTGACGAGCTCCTTACCGTCAGCCTTGAGATCGCCATTCGTGTCGCGCGCAAGCCAGAGATTCGGAGGCTCGCCGATCAGCACACCACGGTCGAGCACCTTGATTGCCCGAGGGAGGACGAGGCCGTCCATGAAGACGGTGCGTTTGTCTACCCTGCCGTCATCGTTGGTATCCTCGAGGACGACGACCCGGCATTCGGGGGCGCGTTCGTTGGCTCCCGCGAGATCGTCTTCAGGCTGAAAGGTCGTCATCTCGACGACCCAGATGCGGCCGTCCGGGTCGAAGTCGATGATGATCGGGTCCTGCACGAGCGGCTCGCTCGCGACCAGCTCGAGGTGGTAGCCGGGCGGCATGAAGAACGTCTTCATCGCCTGGTCTGGAGGAAGCGGCGGCGACGATTCCAGGACCTTCTGTACTCCGGGCGGCCACGGACTGTTGTTGACCTGCGCCGCGACGGCGGCGACTGCGGCGACGGCGACGGCCAGGATGATGATGCTCCGAGCCCGCAGCAGAACCATGTGAGCCTCCCCCAGGCTGCCATGTGGTCATACCACATAGCGTTTTCATCCAGGGCCAATGGCCACAGCATGAATAGATTCAGCAGACTATACAACGGCGAGGAGCCGATGTGATACTACCAATCGCTTATGCGGATCCCGTTGGCCTGTAGAAGGGGCGCAGCCGTGAGCGCGCTGCTGATCGTCGCGCACGTGGGGAGTGTGCGGGCTGCTCTGGCGCAGACGCCAGATGAAGCCCCGCGATTTGCAATGGACGTTGTCGTCACGCCGGAGCGTGGAGAGACGCCGCGCGGTGTGGTTGCGGCGTCTTCGGTGTCGATCGACGCCGCGGCACTGGCGCGCGTGCCCGCGCTCGACGTGGGAGAGGTGCTTCCAGGCGCGTCCGGTTTTGCGGTGGCCCGGAGCCTTTTCAGCTCGGGGCGCCCGGTTGTGTCGGCTCGCGGCTTCTTTGGCGGCGGTGAGGCCGAGTACGTCACGCTGCTCGTTGACGGCGTGCGGATCGGCAACATCGAGTCGGGACTCATCGACTGGTCCGCGATTGCCGCCTCCTCGATTCGGAGAATCGAGGCGCTTCGCGGTCCAGGCGCATCCCTGTATGGCGACTCCGCGATCGGCGGCGTGATCCAGGTGTTCCGCGATCGGCCGGATGGCGGCCGCCTGACGACGACCGCCGGATCCTTCGGGACCGTCACCGCTGACGCGACGTGGGGGACGCGCGCCTCGTCCACGGCCGTCGTGCTCTCCGGAGCCGCGAGGCGGAGCGGCGGAGCGTTCGAGCACTCGGCCGCGAACCAGATCACCGGCGAGGGGAGCGCCGACGGCGTGTTCCGCGGGTACGCGTGGCGCTGGACCGGGGGAGGACGACGTCACGAGCGTGAGGATCCCGGCGCGCTGTCTCGCGACGCCTACATGCGTGAGCCGACAAGCTCGGATCCGCTGTTCCGGTTCGACGCCCGGGCCGAGCGCCACCTCTCAACGGCATTCGTGCTGCGGCACGCCATGCCGGCCTGGCGGCCGGTGATGCGCGTGTACATCGAGGACCGCGTCGAAGACGGGGTGCGCACGGTGCTGCTCGCGCCCGCGCTCGGCGATCGCCAGGCGCGGGGCGTATCGACGAGGGCCGCCGGCGGCACCCTGGAAGGGGAGCACGTCTTCGCGATGCCGCGTCCTGCAACGCTGCGTGTGGGCATCGAGGGGGCGCGCGAAGGCCTGGACACGTTCTATCAGCCGGTCACGCCGGCCGGAACGCGCCAGGCAGTCGGCGCGTCGGTGAACGGCCATCGCGTGCGCGTCGGCGGATTTGTCTCTGGAGCGTGGGAACCCGGCGCACGCGTGCGGTTCTCGGCGGCTCTTCGCCGCGACCACGTAGACGACACGGCCTTCAGCGTGGACGACGCAGTACAGCAGCGCGCGTGGTCGCCCCGCGCGGGTGTGACGGTGCAGGTGAACGAGGCCCGCACGATCGCGCTGTACGGCCAGGTGTCGCGCGCCTTCAAGGTGCCGACGCTCGATCAGTTGTTCGATCCGCGGCCGTTCCCCGACTTCCGCGGCGGCACGTTCACCCTGTCGAACGAGCGTCTGGCGCCGCAGCGTGCTGTCAACGTCGAGGCCGGCATCTCGGGAGCCGGGCCAATCCGCTGGAGCGCGCTCGTGTACCGTATGGCCGTGGACGACGAGATTGACTTCGACGTGCGGACGTTTTCCTACGCGAACATCGGTCGCAGCCGGCATGCCGGGCTGGAACTCGAGGCGGCCGGCGCCTGGAGGCGGCTGCGTCCATCGCTCGCCTACGCGCACGCCCGCGTCGCTCGTGTGGACGACGACCGGCAGCTCAAGAACGTCCCGAGACACCGGTTCACCGTCGGCGTGGATCTCGATCTGCCGGGGGCGGTGAGCGCACACGCACGACTGGCGCGTGCGCACGGCATGTTCCTCGACGACGAGCATCTGTTTCGGGCCGACGCGCCGATGACCCTGGACCTGAGGCTTCGGCGCCCGGTCGGCCGCGCCGCGGTGTTCGTGGATGCGTTCAACCTGCTCGATGATCGTTACGAGGAGTTCGGCTTCACGCTGGCGGATTTCACCGGGCGGCCCGTCCCGTTCGTGTACCCCGGGGCGCCGCGCAGCGCCAGGATAGGACTGGCAGTCCCGTTCTGATCTCCCGCGCACGATGCTTCGCGCCATGCACGCCGTCATGGCCGCGCTGTTCGCGCTGGCCGCTGCCGTACAGTGGAACGATCCCGATCCGGCGCGGTGGATGGCTGTCTACGGCGCAGCGTGCGCCATCAGTCTGATGGCGGCGCGCGGGCGGCCTCCGCATCCCGCAGTGGCTGCCACTCTGGCCGCGACCGCGGTTGCCTGGGCGGTCGCGATCGGCCTGCGCGTGGGCGGCGGCGACAGCTACCGGCACATGTTCGACGCGTGGGAGATGAAGACCCCTGCCATCGAGTTAGCCCGCGAGGCGACCGGGCTGGTGCTGGTGGCCGGGTGGATGCTCGTCGTCGCCGCCACGTCGCACCCGCTTCGTCGTCGTGGTTGATTCTTTCGCTGAACGCGCATAAGGTCGAAGCCGAGTGCCCTTGCACCGCGATGGCGACGCGTAACGCCGACGTCAAGCGCGACGATCCTGTCGCGACCGAAGCGGTCGTGCAGTACGTGCGCGGTCTCATCCTGCGCGGCGAGTGCCGCCCCGGACAGCGTCTGCCCCCGGAACGCGAGCTGGTGCGGGAGATCGGCGTCAGCCGCACGACCATCCGCGCCGGCTTGCAGTCGCTCGCCGCCAAGGGCGTGCTGGTGATCCGCCATGGCGCGGGCACCTTCGTCGCGGACGGCCCGATGGTGCTCGACAGCGAGCCTCTGGGCCTGCTCGCCGCGCTGCACGGATTCACGCGCCACGAGATGTTCGAGGCGCGCCGCACGCTGGAAGTGGGCGTGGCGGGGCTCGCCGCCGAGCGCGCCCGCGGCGAGCAGCTCGCGGCGATCGCCGACGAAGTAACCGGCATGTTCGCCTCGCTGGACGACCCTCAGGCATTTCTGGTGCACGACATCCGTTTCCACCGCGCGGTGGCGACCGCGTCGGGCAACCCGATCCTGGCCGCGATCGTCGAGATGGTGTCTGCCCTCTTTTACGAGCTGCGACGCGACACCGCCGGCCGCGCTCGCGACCTGCGGCCCATCGCCGATACGCACCGGCAGATCTACAAGGCGATTCGCGAGCACGCACCCGCCCGGGCCGCCAGCCTCATGGGCGACCATTTGACCCATGCCGAGCAGGAACAGGAATGCGAGGATCTCGCCGGCGCCGGACCGACGGGCACGGTGGACTAGCCCGAACCCCACGGCCCACAGAGATCATCTAGGTCCGCGCGGCGGCCACGCGTGCCAGCTCACTCATGCGCTCAAATCGACCGCCGCGGGGTCCTCGCGATACAGGCGCCGGATGTCGTCCTCCGAGTCGCCGACGAAGGGACCGTAGGTCACGATCGCATCGCCCTGAGGTTGGCCAGCATAGAGCACGAGCCGCGCGCCTTCCTGTGCTGCCACGATCCGCAGGACCGTTGTTCCCTCGCCCTCCGCCCGATCGAGCCGAGCGACCTGGCCGATCTCGACCGGCGTCGCCTCATCCCCGATCTCGATAGCGCCCCCGATCACGTACGCGAACCCGTTATACGACGCCGGAAGCTCCTGCTCCACCGCCGTCCCGGGGTTCATGGTGATTTCGACTATCGTGACCGGAACGTGATTGCGGGTGGGCGACTGCAGCCCTCCGGAGGCGCCGCTAAAAATGCGGACCTCTACGCCGGATTCACGTCGTACCGGGACGGCGTCGGCGTGAATATCCTGGAACGCGGGCGTCGTCCACCGCTGCGCTTTCGGCAGCGTCAGCCACAGCTGCAGGACGCGCACCTGACCGCCAGCCCTGACGTTCTCGCTGTGGATGACTCCCCGCCCGGCGGTCATCCACTGCACTTCGCCTGCGTGAATCACGCCGCCTTCGTCGCGATCGTGGATCGCACCCTCCAGGACCAGGGTGACGGTTTCAAACCCCGCGTGAGGGTGCGGCCCACCCAGTGGACGATCCCCGATATCCACATGGTCGTCGGCAAGCATGATGAACGGGTCGTTCAACGCGAACTCGTCCGGCGACACGACTTGCGCGGCGAGGTGCCCGGGGCCGATAAATCCCTGGGCGAGCGGTGGAACGGTGACCACGCGGGCGATACGGCGTTGCTTCAACATCGCGACCTCCTTGTTGGATCTCATCTCTTCCACTCAGTGAACTGGTGGCGACGGACCAAGGCAATCGCGCTCGATCCGGCGAGCAGGACGATCGCGGGCATCGGTGAGGCGCCGACGATGAGCAGGTGCGTGACGACGGCGCCGATCATCGTGGGGATGAGCAGCAGAGCGCCGAACAGCGCCAGCCGCGGAGTGAGCAGCAGCAGCGCGGCGATCACCTCGATTGACCCGGTCAGGTAGCGGAACCATTGACCGATGCCGATCGCGTCGAACAGCGCCACCATGTCATGGGCTCCGGCGAGCTTCAACCCGCCGGCGAACAGGAACATCCCCGCGACCGCGATCTGGGTGGCCCACAGTGCGACGGTGCCGGTGCGCGACGTCGTGGAAGGTGCGAACGAAGCGGCGGCGGCGACGGGTGACTGGGCGAACAACGTGGTCATCTGTGTGCTCCCTGTAATTTATCTGTGGACTATGCATACATGAACTACAACGGGTAAAGAAACTAGCCGATACGACGCTCCAGCTTTTCCATCAAGACGGCGAGCTGACGTGCTTCCGCCGGCTCGAGTCCAGCCAGGAGATCGCGCTCAGTGTCCTCATAGATCCGGGTCCCCTTCTTATGGACGTCGCGGCCCGCCGGCGTCAGCACGGCGAGCCGTGCGCGCCTGTCGTTCGGATCCGCCGAACGCGTCACAAAACCGTCCGCTTCCAACCGATCAACGAGTTGCGTGATGTTCGACTTGACGCACGACAGCCGATCCGCAAGTTGACTGAGCGGCATCGACTCCCCTGCCTCGCTGAGCGCGGTCAGCGCTGCCAGCTTCGGCAGGGACAGTCCCACCGCCGCCAGCCTCACCTCAGCATGCGTTTGAAGCGTGCTGGCGGTGTGCAGCAGGGCCATCAGCTGTCCTCGCGAATCCAGTTGCACATCGTGCATATATGTATTATACATAGATGGCTCGCATTTACAAGGCCGCCGCGGGAGACCACGGTCGCGCCATACTGGACGCGGCGCTCGAACTGTTCAGGCGTTGCCTCCGTATCCCCTGACAGGAGTTACGTCCCATTGGTTCGCTTCTCACGCCCCCTGTGGCTGCTGTTGACCTCGGCTCTTCTGGCGGCCGCGTGCGAGACCACCGCTGAACCTGAGGTCGAAACCGCGGCGCCCGAGGACGCGCGGACCGTGGCGGCCGCGACGGCTGTCGCCGTCGAACGTCCCATCTCACGGTTCGTCGCCGTCAGCGGGACGCTCTCCGCACAGGAGCAGGCGGATGTCGCCGCGGAAATCTGCCGGGCGCATCGTGTCTACGCCGGTCGAGCGCGGCACGCGCGTGAGCGCCGGTGCAGCGCTCGTCCAGATTGCCGATGCCGAGGTCCGCGCGCAGGCGGACGAGGCGGCCGCGAACGCCGCGCAAATCGAGGCGCGGCTTGGACTGGTCCGGCGGCGCCTCGTTCGAGATCGACCGCGTGCCTGAAGTCGCGAACGCCCGCGCCTCCTCCGAGCTCGCGCAGTCGGATTTCGAGCGTGCTCGGATGCTCGTCGAGAAAAAGCTGCTGCCGCAAGCCGACTTCGACCGGAGCCGCGCGCAGGCCGACGTGGCTCGACGCCAGTACGACATCGCGCGCAACAGCGCGGAACAGCAGTACCAGTCGCTGCTCGCCGCGCGGGCACGAATGACGGTCGCGCGCAAGGCGCTCGCTGATACGGTCGTCCGCGCACCGTTCGACGGCGTCGTCGACCAGCGGCTCGTGTCGGTGGGTGACTACGTCGTTCGCGGCACCAAGGTCGCCTCGGTGATGCGCACCACTCCCCTGCGCGTGGAGCTCACCGTCCCCGGGCAGTACATCTCCACCATCGCCGTCGGCCGCGCCGTCTCGCTCGAGGTGGACGCGTATCCAGGCCGAACCTTTACGGGCCGGATCCGCTACGTCTCGCCTGCGGTGCAGGCGGATTCGCGCGCGCTCATCATCGAGGCCGTCGTGCCGAACGAGGCGGGTGAATTGAAGCCGGGACAATTCGCGACGGCGCGAATCGAACAGGCGTCGCAGACACCCGCGGTGCTCGTGCCCGGCAGCGCTGTCCGCACCGATTCGGACACCTCACGTGTGTATGTGGTGTCTCCGGCCGGGTCGGCAGAGGAACGCATCGTGACCACGGGTCAGACGATGGACGGCCTGATCGAGATCACCAGTGGCGTCAAGGCAGGCGACGTCGTGGCCACCAGCAACGTCGCGCAGCTCGCCGACGGCGTGCGCATCACCAGGAGACGAGATAGTCCGTCATGCAGTGGCTCGCCGCTCTCTGCGTTCGCCGCCCGGTCTTCGCGTCGGTCCTGATTCTCTCGCTGACGGTGATCGGCGGCTTCTCCTTCACCCAGCTCGGCATCGACCAGTTCCCGAACGTCGATTTCCCCGCCATCGTCGTCACCACGCGCCTGCCCGGCGCCGCGCCGGAGCAGGTCGAAAGCGAAGTCACCGACAAGATCGAGGAGGCCGTCAACACCATCAGCGGCATCGACACGCTCACCTCGACGTCGTCTGAAGGCGTCTCACAGGTCGTCGTCGCCTTCAACGCTGGAGAAAAATGCGGATGTCGCCACGCAGGAGGTGCGAGACAAGGTCAACCGCATCCTGCCGCTGCTGCCGCGAACGATCACCCAGCCGACCGTCGAGAAGCGGGATCCCGACGCCCAGCCGGTGCTCACCATCGCGCTGACGGCCGACAAGCCGCTGCGCGACATCACCGAGTACGCGGACAAGGTGCTGCGGCGGCAGCTCGAGAGCTCCGAGGGCGTCGGTCAGGTGCTGGTCCTCGGAGGACGCCAGCGCCAGCTCAACGTGTGGCTCGACGCGGAGCGGCTGTTCGCGCAGACGCCTGACCGTCAACGACGTCTCACGCGCCCTCCAGGCGCAGAACAGCGACGTGCCTGGGGGCCGGATCGAGCAGGGGGCACAGTCGATCACGATGCGCACGCGGGGTCGCCTGGAGTCGCCGGCGGAGTTCGGCGACGTCGTCGTCCGGGAAGTGGCCGGGCACCCGGTGCTCGTGCGCGACGTCGCGCGCATCGAGGACGGCATGGCCGATGCCGGGACCCTTGCCAGCGTCAACGGCGACCCGACCGTGCTGCTGCAGATCCGGAAGCAGTCGGGCATGAACACCGTCGCGATCGTGAACGGCGTGAAGGACGCGGCTCGCGGAGCTCGAGCCGAACGCTGCCGCCCGGATACCAGGTGCGCATCGTGCGTGACCAGGGCGAGTTCATCGAAGCCTCGATCGAGAGCGTCCAGGAACACCTCATCGTCGGCTCGGTGCTGGCCGCGCTGGTCGTGCTGCTGTTCCTCGGCAACCTTCGCTCCACCGCTCATCGCCGCGATCTCCATTCCGACGTCGATCATCGCCACGTTCGGCCTCGATCCACTACATGGACTTCACGCTCAACATGCTGACGATGCTGGCGCTGACGCTCTCCGTCGGCATCGTCATCGACGACGCGATCGTGGTGCTGGAGAACATCTATCGGTTCATCGAAGAGAAGGGCATGGCGCCCGGCCGAGGCGGCGGTGGCAGGCGACGACAAGAGATCGGGCTGGCCGTGCTCGCGACCACCCTGTCGCTGGTCGCGATCTTCGTCCCGGTCGCATTCATGAGCGGAATGGTCGGACGCTTCATGCAGAGCTTCGGCCTGACCATGGCGTTCGCCATCATGGTCTCGCTGCTGGTGAGCTTCACCCTGACGCCCATGATGTGCGCGCGGTGGCTGAAGCCGACGCGCACACGCATCGGCGAGGACGGGCGCGTGCATGACTCGAAGCATTCGAAGATCTTCGGACCGCTGGATCGCTACGTACGCGCGCATGCTGGACTGGTCCATGGCGCACCGCGGCATCGTCGCCTCGCTCGCCGTGCTCGTGCTCCTCTCGAGCATCCCGCTCATGCGATTGGTGAGCGTCACGTTCGTCACGCAGGACGACCAGTCGGGATTCGACGTCAGCGTTCGGGCGCCGGAGGGCATGAGCCTCGAGGCGACGCAGTTGATGGCGAACCGCGTCACCACGGCCATCCGGCGGATTCCAGAAGTGGACTACACACTGGTGACCGTTGCGGGCGACGGTGCCGGAACGCAGAACAACGCGTCGCTGTTCGTCAAGCTGACACCCATCGAGGCGAGGGATCGCGATCAGTTCGCCATCATGGCCGAAGTGCGCGACGACATCGTGGCTCCGCTTGCCGCGCAGGGCGTCCGCGCCAGTGTGGGCGGTGGCGGGTTCGGAGGCGGCGGTGGGGTGCAGTACGTGCTGCAGGGGCCGGAGATCACCGAGCTGCAGCGGTACAGCGAACTGCTCCTGGCGAAGGTGAAGACCATCCCCGGCGTCGTGGATGCGGACACCACGCTCAACGTCGGCAAGCCCGAGCTGTCGGTACGCATGGATCGCCCGAAGGCCGCCGATCTCGGCGTCCCGCTCGCCGACGCCGCCGATGCGCTGCGGCTGCTGGTCGGCGGTGACGCGGTGACGACCTACAACGAGGGCGGCGAGCAGTATGAAGTCCACGTCCGCGCCGAAGCGGACGATCGCAACTCCGAGGCGGCGATCGGCCGGCTGCCGGTGCCCTCGCGGCTCGGTCCAGTCGCGCTCGAGAATGTCGCGAGCTTCGAGCGCGGCGAGGCGGCGTCAGACGTTCGACGGCTGGCGCGGCAGCGGCAGGTCACGGTGATCGTCAACCTGTTGCCCGGCACGTCGCAGGCGACGGTGCAGAACGAGATGACGGCGGCCGCCGGACAGATTGGTCTCGGGAGCGGACTATCGAGGAGGGTTCAGCGGTCAATCCCGCGAGCTCAACCGAACAGCCACGGCATTTCTGACCGCGTTCGCCCTGTCGCTGATCTTCATGTACCTGGTGCTGGCGGCGCAGTTTGAGTCATGGCTTCACCCGGTCACGATTCTGCTTTCCCTGCCCCTGACGCTGCCGTTTGCGTTGCTGTCACTGATCATGTTCCAGCAGTCGCTGAACGTCTTTTCGGCGCTGGGCCTGCTCGTGCTGTTCGGCGTCGTCAAGAAAAACTCGATTCTGCAGATCGACCGCGCCAACCAGTTGAAAGAGGCGGGGCTCAGCACGCGCGACGCCATCGTCGAGGCGTGCCGGAACCGGCTGCGGCCGATCCTGATGACGACGCTGGCGTTCGTGGCAGGCATGGTGCCGCTCGTGGTGACGAGCGGCGTCGGATCGGCGACGAATCACTCGATCGGCTGGGTGGTCATCGGGGGACAGACGCTCGTGCTCGTCGCTGACGCTGGTCGTCACGCCGGTGACGTATGCCTTGTTCGACGACCTGCGCGAAAAGCGCCTCGCTGTAAAAAGCATGCGGTGGTTTCGATCCAGGTTGTCTGCCACCGATCCCGTCACACCGGTATAGCCGGCGCCTTTTCTCACGCCGTGGTGCCCCAGGAAATGGACGAACCGGCCCAGAAGTAAATCGCTCATGCCATCGATCAAACGAGCCCCTCTCGTCGTCACGGCTGCGGTCGTCGCCTGCTATCTCCTGCTGATCGCCGTTGAGTTAACACACGGGCCGCTCACGCCCGGCCGATGGATCGCCGACGCCAACGACGTGAAGCGTGTACTTTGAGCGTGCGCAATTCTTGCCTTTGAGAGCGGTGCCGTACCGCGACGTCTTCTCGGAGTATCCACCGCTCGCGACCTTGGCCTTCACCGTTCCGATGCTCTTGGCGCCCGCCGCGCGCACTGACATCAACGCCTATCGCCTGATTTGGGCAACGCTAATGGGCTTTTGCTTCGTGATCCTGGTCTCCGTGGTTGCTCGCTATCGCGTTGCGCGCGGCCTAGACCCTTGGCCGGCGCTGATACTGCTCACGCCCTCCCCGCTCTATTTCTCGCTGATGCGGTTCGACGTACTCTGCGCTCTCGTGACCTGCCTGAGTCTGGCTTCCTTTGCTCGCCGACAGTACGGCCAGGCTTATCTGCTGCTGAGCCTGGCCACCTTCCTCAAATGGTATCCGGCCCTGCTGGTTCCGGTGTTCGTGGCGTACCACCTGTGGACAGATCACCGGCCCAGGGACATACGCTGGGCTATCGTCTACGTGACGGCGACCGCAGCGATAATCGCGATCAGTATTGCGGTATTCACCTGGGACGGCATGCTCGTGCCGTATCGGTTTCACGCAGCGCGTGGTTCGCAGTACTTCAACCCGTATTGGATCCTCGAGAGGTGGGGCAGCGGGTGGGCGCCTGCGACGTGGAGAGGCATCAGACTTCTTTTCTTTGCGCTTCAGTTCTCAATCGTCCCTATTCTCCTGGTTAGGCGTATTCGAAGCATGACGGAGGTGTTTCAGTACGGCGTTCTCGCAATCTACAGCTTCGTTACCTTTTCTAGAATCGACTCGCCGCAGTGGCTTATGTGGTACCTTCCGCCGGCACTCATGGTTGCCCGCCAGCCGGCGACGTTGGGTGCGTTCGGAGCTCTTGGCTTCGTGAACTATCTCGTCTTTCCTGTCGCCTACGACGTCTTTTCTCTACAGGGACTAACTTTTTCTTCGATCGTGTTGTTCAAAGACGTCATTTTGTTGGTTGCGCTCATTCTATTGTTGCGCGAGCGTGATCCGTTTCAAGCAGGTGAAGCGACTTACCGGTCTCCCTGGCGTTCCTTCTCGTTTAGCACTTCAAGCAGCTAACAGATCGCGAACCCTCGATTGCTCGATCTCGAGAGTTGCCATCAAGCGTCGCGATCGTGACCGGTGGACCGCCCGCGATCGCCACTTTTTTCAGGTGCTCGGCAAGGATGCGCAGATCCCGCGCCCGATCGCGCCGCCATCCGCCGGGCGCATAGTGGCTAGTTCAGAAGTCGGCGGTCTGCACCATCGCTACGACCGCGCCGCGGCATGACTGTCGACCGACGTCCCTACCGACGGGCCCGTTGCACGATCCGCCTCATTCACTCTTTCGGTATGTGCGACGTTGCCGACGGTGCGCGTGTGCGAGGCGTCGTCAGTGGTGCATCAAGAGCTCACACGCAGGCTGCGAGGTCTCCAACCCCGCACCTTTGATTTCCAGATCGACTTTTCGACAGCTACAGGTTCAGGCGACGAAGGGGTGACCGGAGCCGGCGGCGCACGCATGGCTGCCGGCTCCTTCGTGCCTGACCCAGATACCAGGTTCAGGACTCGTCCGACTCGGTCTCCCCCGCGGGACAGCAGCGATACTCCTGCGACTTCTCGAGAAGCTCGATCTGCCGCTCCAGCAGCTTGTTCTCGAGCTCGATTCGCCGGTGAAGCTCGGGTTCGCAGATGTCGCACTCATCCAGGCAGCCCTTGACGATCACGCCGGCCGTGGGCAGCAACAAGGTTCGTTCCCACCCAAAGCGCGTCTGCGCCGCTTTCGAGACCTCGCCCGATTGATCGAGAAGCCCCGCCGCGACCAGCTCTTTGTCGACCTCCGCCAGTACCGCCTTCCGCACGTCGGGTGTCACCGGCTCGGCCGATCACCGTCGCCACGCCACCGAAACCGCGCGCCAGGCCGATATTGGCCACGCCGCCCTCCCGCTCGATCACGCTCGTGCGCGCGCGGCGCTCCACCTCGAGGCGGTCGGCGGCGGTTGCCACGATCGTGTTCGGCACAGCCGAAACGCCCCCGGTCGGGAATCGGCCGTTTCGCCCGCACACCGGTCGGCACCGCCGGGTCAATGACCCGACGCTCAATGGCGATCAGCTGGAAGCGGACCTTCTGACATTTCATCAGCTTGTAGAAGTAGAAGCTGACCGCGTGGCACTTATTGGGATTCGAGAACACCCGGGACGCCGATTCGAAATGATCCTGTGACTGGGTTTCGGTGTGTGTGCGGGTCTGCACCTCCCCGACCGACGTCGAGCTGGCGGATCGCACGCCGGCTTCGACATGTCGACTCGACGACTGCGCGTGCTGCGAGAGCTCGCGCGCCAGCTCGCTCGTCGACTCCGAGTCATAGCCGCTCGCATTCACCGAGCCTCCCACCTCCACGAGCCCGAAGAGATCGACGCTGAGGCCGCCGCCGCCGCTCACCGAAGAGGACTCGAACGTGGAGTTGGTGCTGACGTTTTCAACGACGTCGAGCGAGCTCATCGCGCTCGCCATGCCGGTCATGAAAAATGATTCCTCGGAGGTGGTCGCGTGCCGGTAGGCGAGGTTCGATTGGGTGTCGTAGGTGAACCTGGTGTGACGGTCGCTGGTAAACAGACGCACCTGCTCACCGGGCAGAAGCGTCGTCGTGTAGATAATGTCTCCCAACGTCAGCGGGCCGGGGCAGCGTTCGAGCCGGAACTTCAGGATCAGCTCGATTCGGCCTCTGCCGACGGCGGTAGCCCGTCCTGTGGGTCGGTACGGTAACCGATACTGAATGTCGAGCGTTTCACACTTCTCGCACTCTCCCAGCTCGGGACAGCAAGGAATTGTCCCGACAGTGGTTCCCTCTTCGGTTCCATCTTCGTGTGACGACGGATGTGCCATAGCAGCCAGTCCCTTCTCGTGATTCGTCGGTGGGGCTTCGTCCAAGGGCTGTGGGGCCCCTGATCCTGCACCGTGGGTTGCAGGCTGATCAGGGCTTTACCAGCGGTCGGGCCCTCTTGTTCACAAGGAATTAACGACGAGGCTCGCGAAATCGAACGCCGCGAGAGGCGAAGAGCGACGTGGAGCCCGGAGGCACCCAGGTCGGCGGCCACATTTGGCTTGTCATTTTCATGCAGTACGACCTGGGCTATTTCGACGATGAGACATGCAGGCTCGAACCGATCGACAATCCTCTCGGGCCGAGTGTTACCTAATGTGCCCGGAATGGACTGTCACCCATGTGACCGGAAAGAACCAAGTAAAGGCGGAGGCGCCGGGCGGATTTGAACCGAGATGGAGGTTTTGCAGATTGGGCCGGAGTCGCTAACTTGTTGACTCGCCTTGCTTACTGGTCGGCCCTACTCTCTCGTTTTAGCCGGTATTTGGTCGCTATTGTTTCCATATTGTTCCCAACTTCGCCGACGGGCGTAACGTCGGTGACGGCCTCTCTCGATATCCCTCACCCGAGTGTCAGCCGAGTTGGCCAAGCAATACGTGGCCCGACCTGCGAAGAAGATCATCACTTTCGAGTTCGCGTCAAATCTTTATACAGCCGTCCAAAATAGACATCACTTTGAATGTGGCGGGATTCGTTCAGATAGTCCCACTTGGCGAAGGCTTTCTCTTGCACCATCTGTTCGAGGCTTTTGCCCTGGCTGATGCCGGCAAGCACCGCCGCACGAGTATCTTTCAGCACGGCCAGCATCTTCACCATGTCATCCCGGCTCGCGACATTGCCGTGGCCAGGAATGATCTTCACGTCTGCCGGCGTGCGCGACAGGATGTAGTCGAGCGCGGCGATCTGCCCGTCGACGCCGCCGGAGCCATCGTTATCCTGCTCAATCGCCGGAAAGCCGGGGATGGGCCAGTTGACGAAATCATCGCCAGTTTGAACCACCTTCCCGCCGGGGAAAAAATAGACGGTGTCGGTATCGGTGTGCCCATGGTCGAAATGCACGCCCTCGACATCGCCGCCATTCATATGCACGGTGATCCGGTCGGCAAAGGTGATCGCGGGCAGCGCCGCGGCCGGCGACGGCGGGAACAGCGTTCCTCCCTTTAGCATCTTCCTGCGCGCGTTCTCGTGCGCCACGATGATCGCCCTGCTGCCAAAATACTCATCCGCTCCGCTGTGGTCACCATGCCAGTGGGTATTCAGAACGTACCTGACCGGCTTGTCCGAAATCGCTTTCAACGCGGCTTCGAGTTTGGGAGCCACCGATGCATATCCGCTGTCGACAATGGCAATACCGTCGGCTCCGATGAATGCGCCGACATTGCCGCCGACATTACCGGCGGGACCCGCGGGACCCAGGAACTGGAGCATGTAGACGTTTTCGTCGAGCTTCTGGGTCTTGATGTCGACGGTGGCCGGGTCGATGTTCCGCTGGGCCGATGCTGGTCCCGACACGAACGCCACCACTACGGCTACGGCGAGAAGCATGCGCACAGCTTGACTCCCGAGAACGTCAGCTTGAGATCGAATTTCGGCCAACGGATGGTTATTGACCGGAGCCCGGCTGCGGGCGTGCTGCTTTCACGTTGGCCGGGATTGGGAACACCAGGTACGGATTATTGGCGTCCACATGTTTGATCTTCACATCGAGCATGGGCTTACCTGCCACTCTCTGAACGATGCGCCCCGGCGACTGGATGTCGGTAGGAATCTCGCCGTGATCGGCGTAATCGGAATATTCCGCTTCATAGACCAGGTCGGTCGCGGCGGCGTTGTCAGGTTTCGTCACCACTTTGGTGATGAAGTTGTTCGCATCCAGCGTAGCCGTCACCGTAACGCCGGCCAGGACCCCGCTGAGTGGAAACGTGATGACTGTGGACCCTTGCGCCGTCGAGATCGTCGTCTTCTCCCCGGCCTCAATCGCAGCCTTCACAACGCCGTACGGCAGGATATACATCTGCAGCAGGCGGGCCTTAGCCGCGGCCATGGCCGGTGTGGCCGTGCCCTTGCCAGGGATGAGGCCGGCGCCGAGTTCCGAGTCGTTCCATGCAACGTCTTCGCGGACGGTTTGAATGGTGAGCGGGCCGTTGGCACCTGCCGGCTTAATCTGCACGCGCATCGCCGGCAGGAGGTAGCCCATCATCGCGTCATAGTCCACATTCGACGGCTGGCCGTTGCTGTACATGGTGCCAGTCGCCGAGATGTGCATTGTGGTGACCACGTCGAGGAGCGGCAGGACCGCATTGCCAGCCCCGATATCCGACGTGCGAATCTGGCCCAGCGCAGCCGCCGCGGCCCTGAGGACCTTCAAGCGAGCTGGCTCGTTTGCCGGTGCCTGGGCGTTCACGCGATTCGCCTGGCTTGCTGGTGTCTGGGCGTTCGCAGCGATACTCCCGTACGCGAAGGTCAACGCCAGGGCAATCCCCGAGATCGGCAGAATCCGTGTTTTCCTGGGCATCAGTGGTGTTCTCTCGTCGTAGTTGCGTCCAAATCGCGTTCGCTGCACGGCAGCCCTTCGGGCAGCATCGCGTCGGGGTTCGGGTTCAACAAGACCACTCTCGGCGTGCTGGTCCAGGGCTCCAGGAGGACGTCGGGATCCTCGACCGTGACCGTCCAGGTCAGCGTGTTCCCGTCACGGCGGAAACGTTCGATCACGTGCATGTTTTCGCTGTGAAAGTAGCCGCCAACCTGATCGAACCAGGTGTTCGTGTGGAAGCCCCAACTGTCCACCACCAGCGTGTCACCTTCCCAGTGCGCGATCGCCTCTCCCGTGTACGATCCGTCCAACTTCTGCAATGGCGTGTGCTGGCGCCCATCCGCTGGAATCATGCGGTACATCGGCTGCGTCGCGATCAACCCTCCCTGGCCGGGATACATGAACACGAAATATTTCGGCATCTGTACGATCAGCTGAGGAATGCTGCCGCGAGGAACCCCCGCCGGCATGCAGCGATTCGAGGGGTCTTCGACGTTGGAGTCATCGTCGAGCCGCCTGACCTCGTCCCAGTACTCGGGCTTGTAGAGTGGCCTGTTCGAGCCTATTCGCCGCAGCAGCGTGGCAGCGCGCTCGCCCTCTGGGCCCAATGGTCCGGAGACCGTACCATAGGTGGTGCCTGCCGGGCGCGGAAACGCGGCGATCTTTCTTCCGGTTGCGATATCGTGTGCCGAGTATTGATCGTCCACGAGAACGCCACTGTTCGCCATCTGATTTGGCACACCGTTCAGGCTGTCTCCCCTTCCGTTCCAGACGCCGGTCAAGTCGGGATGGCCGTCCGGGGTTCGCGGCGTGGGGCCAGACGGTGTGGGTGGAGCATTGGTCGTGCGAGGCGCAGGCCGCTCCTGCGCAATAAGCACCGCCGAATGGACCCACAGAACCGCCGCGGCCGCTATGCAGCAGCAACGAAAGAGACGCATACGCCCTCCACTGGACCTGGCCGGTTTCACTCGACTCCGAACTTCATGACGCTACCGTCGGCACGCTGGAGTGTGAGAAGGTAACCACTGGTTGACCCGTTCCGAGCGGGCAACGCCGTGGCGGTAACCTCCTCCCCAACCTTGAGGCCGCCCTGATCGGTCCTACTGAGGCCTCTTCCGCGAAGACTCACCGCCGCGCCGAGTTCGAATGCCCATTTGATTATTTTTCCGTTGGCGTCCTTTACATTCAGGGTCAGATACGAATGCGGGTTCAGGAATTCGAGTTTTGCAACCGCGCCCGACACTGTCACCTTCTGACCCTCCGGGGCATACTGCGCCTGCACGGAATGATGCGCGGATACGGCCGCGGAAAACACGACACCGATTAACGCCACGCTGGCAACCGAATTGACACGACTCATAACGGCCCTCTCCTTGCGGACTCTGCAGACAGTCCTATTTCGACTGCACCTCTGAATAAATGTTCTCAATGGTTTTCGGGTCGCGGTCCGGCGGCCCTGGCATGGCCGCTTTGACCTGCTCGAGGGACTTGCCCTGTGCGACCATCGCCTTCACCTTGTTCCACCTGTCCTGGATAAACGCCAATTTCGTCCTGAGGTCCTCTTTCGTCAACACTCCACCATGGTTGGAGACGTAGGTGTCTGCGTCGAGCGCGAGCAGGCCCCTGGCATTCTCCATCCATCCCGAAGTCGAACCGCCGAGATCCGGGTGAATGACCGTGCTGGCGAGCGGAAAGTTCATGACCAGCACACTCGACACGAAGGCCACCTTCTGGTCCGGAAAGTAGGCGATCAGATCGCCTGCCGTAGCGGCCGGCGCAAACTGAAGGAGGCGAACGCGAATGCCATCGATGGTCCTCATTTCGTCTTTGCCCACCGTGCTGGTCGGAAAATACGCCGGTGGAATCTTGTCCCTCTCGGTAGACACCTCCATCCGGCGCTTCGCATTCTCGTGCGCAATAATCGTCAACCCGGCGGGAAGCGCGGCGATCCCGCTCTCGTGCTCGCTGTGCAGCACGATGCTGGCGATCACGGGCTTTGGGGTGATCTTCGCGATTTCCGCGAGTACCGCTTTTTCGGCGTCGATCGAATTCTTGTTGTCGACCAGGATCACGCCGGTCTGGCCAACCACGATTCCCATGTTGGGAACGTTTCTGCCAACGCCCCCCCGTGCCAGGTAGATATTGTCCTTGAGCTTGGAAACGACAAGAGGCTCTTCGGTACCTGAATTCATCGAGAAGGTCCTGTAACTTCTGTGCCTGAGCGACGCTGACGCCTGCGGGCAATTCAGCAGGCAGCGGCACGTGCTGGAAGGGCTCATGCTGCGCCTCTGCGGGGGCAGCAACAGACAACATCAGTGCCGCGATACACCATGCGAGTTTCTCGAGGGTCTTCATGGGTGTCTCCAACGTGGCTCCAGCGACGACTAGCGCGTTGACGACGTGGCCGCTGGCGGCCGATCGGACGGCGGCGCCTGCAGATCCTTCAGTTCCAGCATGTTGATGTCGTTGTAGATCTTCGCGAACGCCTGCGCGGCATTCTTCAGACCGCTCGCGGGTATCTTGTCGGGCGTATCAGCATCGGTGTGAAAGAAGGTGCCTTTGTTGTCGAGGTAAAACGACGGTGCCTCGAACTGAACCTGCGCCGCTTCGCCGGCCGAACCACCCGCAGCGATTTGCGTGGGTACACCGAAAGTGGCGAGGTCGCGCACGACGATGCGAGCGAGGCGCTCACTGCCATACACGCCCCACCACGATGGTTCGTAGGTGTTGGTCGCAACCAGGCTCGGCCGATCGTTGCTGCCCCACCGGCGATCCAGCACCGAATGCAGGACAGCGACGTGCTCGGAATTCACGATCAGCGCGGTCTTCGGGAAGACCGACTGGAACAACTTGTCGCGCAGCCATCGGATGCTGAGATCGCCGCTGTGATGATCGACCAACGCGACGAAGTACAGGGTCCGGCGGCGCTTTTCTTTCGGCATTTTGGCAAAATACTCGGCGGTGCCGAGCATGGCTGCAGTGCCGGCAGCATTGTCGCTCGCGCCTTCGAAGAAGCCGTCCGTGTGTGACAGCATGACGATGTTTTCGTCCGTCATCCCCGGGAGCTTGCCGATGACGATGTCCTGTTTGAGATCGGGGTATTCTCCGACTTCCCAGCGCACGTGCGTCTTCAAGACCGGCGCCTTTCGCCGCGGCGTTCATCTGCTCGACCGTACGGCCATCGTCATCCCCGAGCGTGAAGACTGGAACCTTGATGTCTCTTGCTCGCCCCCCAACCAGGTGACTGACGTACTTCATGTTGCCGGGAATGGCTACGTGCACGAATATCGCTGCTGCGCCAGCCTTTTGCGCGCGCCCGACCGATTCCATCCACATTGACGATTGGATAAGCACGCTCGGAGTCGCAATGCTGTAGATGAAGACTGCCTTGCCGCGCACATCTTTCCCGAGGAAGTCGGATTCCTGGCCCAGTGACACCCAGACCGTCTCGAGCTCGCGATCGCCTTTCAGGCTGCCAGCCGTTTCAGGGAAATCGATGAGCGGGAACGCGCTGCTGAGATGAATGGACTTGCCGTTGCTCGAGACATCGACGCCCCACGATTTCGGATATTCCGCCGGCACCGGGATGGTCACCGTCTCGTAAGGGACGCCGATTTCCTTGAACTTGTCCTTGATCCAGTTCTGCGTGTCCGTTCCGGACGGCATGCCGGCGATGCGGCCCCAGAATTGGTTCCCGGCATCACGGTACTTCACCGAGATTGCCGCCTGCTCCCGCACGTACCGGTGCAGCTTATCGCCATCGATGGCATCGTAGGATTTGTCGACTCCGGGCGGTGTCAGCCAGTTCAGGAGCTCCGCCTGAACAGTGGACAACTTTCCCCTCGGCGGCCTCTGCGACGGCTGGATTGTCCTGGGCGTCGGAACCTCCGGGCCAGAACAGCAGCACGCCGCAGAAAAGCGACACCGCGCCCGCCCCGGCAACCTTCATGAGTATTCCGTTCCTATACGCCATTTACATTCCTCCGTTCGGCGGGCGACGACCCCGCGGTGCCGCTCGTCATCATCCCGTGCCGGGGCTAAAAATCGACGTAACTATATAGTATTTCGGGTGTTGCGCGAACAGAACGCATGCCTCCTGGGCCCTTAGGGCGCGGTGT
Source organism: uncultured Acidobacteriota bacterium (assembly GCA_963750995.1). Classification (GTDB taxonomy): domain Bacteria; phylum Acidobacteriota; class Vicinamibacteria; order Vicinamibacterales; family UBA2999; genus CAVVST01. Next base: position 432,455 of record CAVVST010000005.1, read on the forward strand.
TGGAAGCCGTCGCCGACGCCGGCACGCGAATCACGCCGACGTTGTTGTCGATGGCGATCGTCGTCCCGAATACCTTCGACGCGTCCTGCACCACCTTGAGGATCTTCTGGGCGTTGGCCGGTGACGGGGTCATGGGCAGCCCTGCCCTTGAAATCGTCCGGTCGAAGTCGAGCCCGAGATCCGGCGGGATAGATCCGGACTTCGACGAGCTTCCCACCTTCATACCGGCTCGTCGTCAGCAGTGCTTCCCGGTTCTCCGGCTGGCCCGTCTGGCTCGCCACCGAAGCGGGACCCTGGCGGCCATTCGTGATGGTGCCCACAGCCCCTTGTGGGAAGAGGAAGTTTCCCACGCCGTAGAAGATGGGTTTCCCCTTGTAGATTTCAACGCCGCGGATCGTGTGCACGCCATGGCCGACGAACACATCAGCGCCGGCGTCGATCGACTTGTGCGCCAGTTCGACCAGGAAGTCCGGCACATGATTGTCGTGGCTATACGCCTGGTACGCAAACGAGTTCTGGTGGCAATGAATCGCCACGACCATGAAATCCGTCGTCTGCTTGCCAGCGCGAATGCTCTGCAGAATGCCGTCCAGATCGTTTGGGCCGCCGGCGCGGACCGATGCCACGCGGTCCGCGACGTTGAATGAATAGCTGATGCTGCCGACGTTCGGCCCCACCTTGTAGAAGCTGCCGAAGAGTCCCAACTCGTCGGCCGGTTCGTCCTTTGAGACCGGCGCCACCGGGACCGGCACCTCAGACCTGTGCGCGTACACGGCGTCGCGGATCGCCTTCAACTGCCTTCATGTGTTCCGCGCTGACGATGTTGTACGGCGTCACCCGCAGCGGGTTCAGGCCGGGCCAATTTGGACGCGCATCGGTGTACCTCGACTCGGGCGGACTGGAGGCAGAATCGATCGAATACATGCCGACGATGCCAACGACACCCTTGGGCGTGGCAGCGAACCGCGCGCTGCGGGCATCCTCCAGGTCCTTGCCTGTCCCCGCATTCGTAATCCCGGCCTCGTCCAGCACGCGCATGGTGTGGAACATGCCTTCAACGCCGTCGTCCATCGTGTGGTTGTTGGCGGTGGTCATGATCCGGATGCCCATCCCCTTGAGATCGTTGACCAGCTTGTCGTCTTCGAGCGGCCCCTCCATGTTCGCGTAGGTCATGTCGGCGGCCCGCATCACGGAAAACAGCGTCTGGAACCTGGGGTCGCTGATTTCGGCGATGGGGCGCTGGATGGCGATGTCGCCAACGGCCGCGAACGTGAACGGAGCGGTGATCTTCATCGCCAGCTCCTTTGCCGGGTCGTGCTGGGCGGTCCGCAGCACGGCGTCGCCCATCCGGGCGCCCTGGCCGTCCAGCAGTGCCACGGCTCCAAGCGTCATTCCGCCAATTGCCAGCCCCGTCGCAATCCGCTTCACCCGCCGTGCAATGACCCTGGCATTCATGATCATGAGTGACCTCGTTTCGAGCAATCTTGCCGCAGCCGTTAGAATTGGCCCCGATAATACCCGGGGCATGCCATGAAGCCAACGAAGTTCACGTGCGTTGTTATCGCCGCCGCTCTTGGGTGGAGTGTTTCGGATGCGGTTGCCGACCCGCTCAATTGCAGTCTGTCGCAGTACAAGGCCGTCTCCGGGCTCACAGCGGTTGCCGATGCCGCGACGCTCACGCTGACGTGGGACGGCGACCGGAACCAGGAGCTTCGTCTGCGGCTTGGGATCAGTGAGGGCACACCGACAATCCAGGAACTCGCGGTAAGGAGACGCGGCGGCGCGTGGGCGAGCCTCGCGGCCAACGTGACGCCCGAGTTTCGCGTTGTCTCCGGTATCCGCCGCATGGACAACCAGAGCCTCGAGGGATTGAGGAAGAACGGTATCACCACGATCACGAAGGAGATCTTCGACAAGTGGGGATGGGATACGTTCTGGGACGCGCCGCTGCATGTCCCCGGCGACGAGGGAGATCTCAAGCGGCGGACGCCAGGCGTGCCGCGAAAGCCTGAAGAAGTCAAACGGGCCATGGCCGTTTACCGGGCACAGAGCTGTGAAGTCGTGACGGACGGTGCCCGGATCGACATCGTGTTTCCAGGCGTGAGCCTCGGCGTCTTCGCAGGCCGGCTTCAGTTCACCGTCTACAAGGGCACCAACCTCATTCGCCAGGAAATCATTGCGAGCACGACGGAGTACCCAGTCGCGTACAAGTACGACGGCGGCCTCAAGGGGCTGTCGATTGGCCCAGGTACACGCGTCTCGTGGCGCGATCCGGCGAACAACCCGCAGTCGTACTGGTTCGGCGGCGCGAACAACGAGCGGGAGTCGCCGCTGAAGACGAGGAACCGCGTCGTCATCGCCGAGCTCGGCAGGGCGGGATCGATCGCCGCGTTTCCACCGCCGCACAATTTTTTCTGGGCGCGCGAGAGCGCCCACAACCTCGGATACAACTGGTATCGCAAGGACAGCGCCAGCTCATTCTCATTTGGCGTCCGCCAGGCTGAAAACGAAGAAGAAGTACGGATCCAGGGCAACTTTGCGCTCTACACCGCGAGGCCTGGCACTGAACAGCACATGCCGGTTTTCTATTACGTGACCGCCGACGCCGCCGACGCCGCGCGCGAAGCGGTACTGGCGCTTCACCCGCGGCGATCGCTTCAAGTCGATCCCCGGCTACCAGGTGATGAACCACCACTATCACATGGCACTGGGAGCGCGCCTGCGGACGGCAGGGAGCGCGGATGCCGAGATCGAGGATCTTGCCGCGATCAGGGCGCTCGGCATCAACATCGTGAGTCCGATCGAGGCGGTCGGCTTGAACCCTGCGTCGGGAGAGGTTCGGCCCGATACGCTGGAGATCCGGCGATTCCAGATCGAGGGCGCCCGCCGGCATTCGGACAAGGACTTCCTCGTGCTACCAAACGACGAGTTCTACGACAGCTTTTACGGTGGACACACTGACCTCCTGTACTCACGTCACACGTATTGGCGGTACGGACGGAAGCCTGGTCAGCCACTCATGGAAGAGATCGCGCCATACGGCGCGGTGTACAACCTCGGATCCGCTGAGGACCTGCTCGAGATGGTCAAGCGTGAAAACATCCTCGTCTCCTACCCGCATCCGCGCTCGAAGAACAACACGGGATTCCCGGACGGGTTCAAAGAGAAGGACTATTTCAAGGATCCGACTTTCCATAGCATCGGTTACCGGTGGGGGATGGGTATCGACCGCTCCGAACGCAGGCTGTGCGAGTACAGGTGCCTCACGCTGCTCGACGACATATCCAACTGGCAGGCCGACCTGCCGACCCCGCCGAAGTACCTGCTGGCGATCTCCGAAGTGCAGGAGCAGACCGCCCACGATGACATCTACGCCAGCGCGCCGGTGAGCTACCTGCACCTTGCGTCGCTGCCGACGCCGGACGACCCGACCCCCGTGCTCGACACACTGAGGCGCGGGGACTACTTCGTCACGTCTGGCGAAGTGCTCATCCCCTCTTACTCGGTGCAGGGCACGAGCAGCCGGCGGACGATCGTGGCCGACGTGGAGTGGACATTCCCGCTCGACTTCGTGGAGGTGGTCTGGGGCGACGGGCAACGAACCGATCGGCAGATCATCTCGACCACCAGCCTGCCGGCGTTCGGGAGCAAGCGCTTCGAGATTCCGTTCGACGCGACCGGCAAAAAATGGGTGCGCTTCGCCGCGTGGGATACGGCCGGCAACGGTGCGGCCGTGCAACCAGTCAAGATCAACCTGCCCGTCAAGTAACTTCGCCCGCACCGGACGCTCGAGAAGCCCGGTGCGGGCTGATCTTTGCTAGCAGAAATTAGAAGTCAACCTGCGCCGAGATGCGGAAGATCCGCGGATCCTGAATTTCGGTCGCATACAGCCACTGTGGGCCGTAGCGGGTGTTGTATGCAGAGACCCCGCTGGCGTTCAGCAGGTTGAAGATGTCCACGCTCGGCACGACGCGGGTCCGGCCAAACGTGAAGCTCTTCCCCATGCGCAGGTCGACGCGGCGGAGGCGATCGCCGTAAAGCGAGCCTGGCTCCATCATCGGCAGCGTGACCGTCGCGTTCGCGCCAGCCGCCAGGCTCCGTCCGAGCGATGGGGCGATCTCGGCGTTGGTCGCGACGTACGACGTCGTAGACAAATCCGGCCCGGGCACGTCGAGGTAGATCGCGCTCATCTGCACGCCGCCCCACGGCAGCGGGTAGACGACGGTGCCTTTGAACTGCGTCAGGAACGGCGGCTTCCGATCGCACCACTGCTCGGTCCACGTCGAAAAGCCGGTCGTCGGATTGATGTACGTACCCGGGTCGTCGATGACGAAGCACTGCTTGACCCGCGAGCGCCCCGTGCTCGTCCCGCCGCTCACGCGAAGGCCTCCGGCCAGACGCGCATTGAAGCCGACGTCCACGCCGTTATAGGTCTTGGAAATCTCGCCAGGGAAATTCTCGGCATACGTCGCGAAGGACTGACCCTGGCCGAACCTGTTCGGGTTGATGTCGTAGAAGCCACAGACCTGGCTGCCACCGCCGCCCGGCAGGCGCTGGTCGGCCGGAAGGGTGAGGCAATATGGCGAGTAGTCGGCCGGCGTGACCAGCAGGTTGTCGACATATCCGGCCGCAAGCGCAATGTTGCCGGACTCGAAGGCGAAGTTGCCTCCCTTGCGGCGGAAATACCCCATGTCCACCGACACTCCCGGCAACAGCTCGCGCTGGATAGAGACGCTGGTTTCCCAGTTGTACCCGCGCACGCCGTAGCCTTCGAGCATCTTCGAGTCGAATGTCGTCGCGCTCGCGTTGTTCTTCCCGAAGTTGACGTTCGACAACGCGCCGCATTCCCCGTTGGCGCCTGTATTGTTGAAATCGCAGTCGGGCACGAAGTCCCCGTTGCGATCCGTGAACGTCCGCGTCGCGGTGAGGACTGATCGCGCGATCGGGTTGTTCGCCTGCGCGAGCTGGATCGACTGGCCCTGCGGATATTTGCCCACGGTAAACTTCACGGCGGTCTTGCCGTCACCGAGGAGATCGTAGGAGAGACCGAACCGCGGTGAAATGTCGTTCCAGTTGACGACACCCTCGCCTTCGAACTCACGCGCCGGCACGAAGCGATTGCCCTCCACCCGTGTGGCGCGGTTACTGGACTCCAGGTGATCGTAGCGAACGCCGAGGTTGAGCGTGGCACGGCCGATCGACCACTGGTCCTGGGCGTGAATGCCGATGTCCGCGTTCAACCTGGTCAGGTACGTGACCGGCGCGAAGAGGGAGATCGAGGTCGGCACCCCGTTGCGCAGGGAGACCGTATAGCCACCGTTGCGCTCCTGCACCTCTTCCCGGTTGCCGAAATTGTCGTCGAAACCGAACTTGAACGCGTGGCTGCCGGTGACATAACTCACCGCGGCGCGGACCTTGTAGTTCAGGCTCGCCGCGAAGATGCCATAGAGCTGGGCGGCACGGTAGTTGATGCCCGTGGACAGCTCCCGCGCGGCGATGTTGTTCGGATTCCATGGGTTGGCGCCGGAGAAGAGCTCCTCGTCCTCCTGCCGGTACTGGGGCAACGTGCCGTCCAGACGAGTGACGCCGGCTTCGAGCAGGAGGCGGTTGGTCGACGGCGACTTCCAGGTCACCTGCACCAGGTTGTTCGGGCGGATCGGCGACCAGGTCGTCGCCTCTGGCGTGGTCGTCCTGCCAAAGTTCCGGTAATAGTGCGTGAAAGGCTGGTAGTCGAAGAAGCCGCTGACCTTGTGCTTCTGCGAGGCCTGCCACGTCAAACGAATAGCCTTGCTGTCGCTCTTCACCTTGCCGAGCGCCGGCCGGTTGAGATCCGGCTCGTACACCCAGGAGTTCGGGTCCTTGCTGTAGTACATCCCGGTGGAGTACCTGCGTCGTACCCCAGTTGCGGTAGGCGCCCCAGAACCACACCTTGTTCTGAACGATCGGTCCGCCCCCCGCCGGGTTCCAATCCCACTGCGCCTTCAGCCCGCTCAGTCTCACGCCCTGGGCCCTCAGCTCGTCATTGAGATTGTCTCCCTGCATGCTGCCGTTGTTGTATGCGCCGTTGAAGGTGGCAGCGAAGGTGTTTCCACCATCCCTCGGAATGACGTTGGTCGTGATGCTGGCCATTTGCGACTCGGCGCCCGCGGCGCCGGTGGTGACCGTCACCTCCTGCGTCATGCCCTGGTTCGGGTAGTAGAAGAACGCTCCGCCTCCCGAGTTGTTCATGTTGCGGATGTCGAACCCGTCGATCGTCATCAGCGCTTCGAATTGCTCGCTGCCGTGCACGACGAGACCGTTGATGGCGGGGCCGGTCGCGGCCGCCGTGGCGATGTTCGACTGCACAGCCGGGATGAACACGGCATAGCTCGTGGGCATACGGGTCGTCGGGATCGCGTCCATCACTTCCTTCGAGAACGTCGTGCCAGCCGCGGTACGCTGCACGTCAACGACCGGGCTTTCGCCCGTGACCGTAACCGTTTCCTCGAGGCCGCCGACGCTCATCTGCGCGTTGACGGTCGCGGTAAAGGTCGCCGGCAGCGACAGGCCTTCGCGCACGACGCTCTTGAACCCGGGCAGGGTGAAGGTGACGTTGTAGAGGCCCGGGCGCAGGTCGACGAGCTGGAACCGCCCGCTTCCGTCGGTGGTGACGGTGCGCACCTTTTCGATGAGCGCAGGACTGGAGGCCTCGACCGTCACGCCAGGGAGCACGGCGTTGCTGGCGTCGGTGACGACACCCGCGATCGAGCTCTGGGCGAAGCCGGCAGCCGGTGTGAGCACCAGGAATGCCAATGCCACAATCCCGGGGAACGCCGACCACCGCGGGCGGCGCTGGAGGAGCCATCGTGAAACCTGCATGCTAAGCGTCATGTGAAATCTACCCTCTCTGGGAGTAACCAGTGCCAACGCAGACAAATCGAGCACGTGCACGGGCGACTCGCTCGACCCACAATCCCCATTGCGACGGTGGCTTGAACGGGGCGCGTGAAGACGTCGGGGTCGGAGATCGTCGCCTCATACAGAATGTGATCGCGATCGATTTCGAGTATTCGAGCCACCCCTCAGGATGACGTCCCTCGAAGTGGATGCTCCGTAGGGCGTGCGCGCACTGGTAACAGATCGCCGCTGCCCCGCGGTCCTGCGCGATTTAAAACGGATACGGCATGTCGCTGGCGCGCGGCACCCCGGCATGTGGCAGCTCACCGTCGTCAGATCTTCGGTCGCACGCGAAGGTCGGCCAACTCAGCGGCCCTACCGTAACGAATGAAAGCCGGTGTGTCAACCCAGCCTCACCGAAGTGTCAAGCGAAATAGCGATGTCCCTTTTCAATAAGAAATGCCTGTGGAAGCTCGTGGAAAACGGTTCTGTAGTTTTCCAAGGAGCGGTGGGCGCGTGCTTTGCGCCCGATCAGATTCCGAGGAGCTCTGGACCAAGAAGTCAGGGGAGCCGCAGGAAGAACTTCGGCGCGTGCGGACCGAAGTGTTACCTATGTCCCCGGCCGGAATAATCCGTTACCCATGTCTCCGGAATGGACCCCAGTGTGAAATGGAGGCGCCGTCCGGATTTGAACCGGAGATGGAGGTTTTGCAGGCAGGGCCGGAAACGCTAAGTTGTTGACTCGTCTTGCTCGCTGGTCGGCCCTCCCCCTCCTTTTTGCCTGGTGGTTGGGCGCTATTGTTCCCACGTCCCCGGGGCAGAAGGTACAAAAACCTCTGCGCTCCGCAAACGAGGACGGTCGTGCCATAACTCAGTCGAACCAGCAACCCTCCGGTTAATTGGTTGACGTACGTTTGGCGACTCCTTTCGGCGTGGACCCAGGGTGCGACGAGACCACTAGCCCGTGCCAGCGCTGTCGCAACCACGGTCGCGATGGCGGCTCGCCGGGTTGTGTTCAGGCTTGCCATACCGGCCGAAAGTATAAGGTCCGGCGTCGGCCGTCTTGACTCGCATGCGTTGCAGCCGGATGATACGCGCCTCGGTAACCCCCACGCTCATTGACGCGCTGCTTCGGCATGCGTGGATCCCCGACGCCTGACGTGCAGCGCCTTCACCGCTCAAGAGGTGCACCACCATGAGTGTCCTGACCTACGGAAGGAACTGCGACACGGCGGGCAGGGATGTGGCGAACGGCCGCTCACGACGACAGTTTCTCGCGGGCCTCGCCGCCATCGGCGCCGCGGCATGTTCCTCAAACGGGAGTGGTGGGGAGTCGGCGGCGGCGCCCCAACCGAGCCAGCTCCACGGTCCAGGGCGGACGGCGTATCGATGTCCACCACCACTACGGCCCTCCCGGGTGGGTAAGAATCCTCAGCGACCACAAAGCGCTGGCGGCGCCGTGGAAGGATTGGACGCTCGCGCGCGCCATCGAGGACATGGACAAGGCCGGCGTCGAGACGTGGAATCTCGTCGATCACGACCCCTGGCGTGTACTTCGCCGAGGGATTCGGCAACGGATTGGCGCTAAACGTGAGGGTGAACAACGACGCGCGCGCGCTCGCGCGAGAGTGCAACGAGTTCGGCGCCCGCATGAAGGCCGACTACCCGGGCCGCTTCGGCATCTGGGCGTCGCTGCCGCTTCCCGACGTCGATGTCAGCCTCCGCGAGATCAATCCGCGCTCGATACGCTGAAGTGCGACGGGATCTGCATGCTGACGAGCATCTGGTAGTCGGTACCTTGGCGATCCATCGTTCGTGCCGGTCATGGAGGAGCTCAACCGTCGGAAGGCGGTCCTCTACACGCATCCCCAGGTGGGCCCATGCTGCCGCCAGCCGATCCGATCAAGGATGGTTTCCTGGGGCCGACGACGCTCGAATACAGCCAGGACACGGCGCGCGCGATTGCCAGCTGGGTCGACAGCGGCAACGCCGAGCGGTTTCCCGACATTCCGGTGATCTTCTCGCACGGCGGCGGCAACATCTGGGGCCAGCGGTTCGTCAGCGGCGAGATCGGCTCGCGCCCGAGCGCCCTGGGCACAGGCGGGAAGTACGGACCGAAGCTGACGATCCTGCGGCGGTTCTACTACGACATCGCGCAGATCTCCCACTTCGTGCACCTGCAGAACCTGAAAACGCTCGTCGGCGTTCCCCAGATTGTTCTGGGCTCTGACCATCCATGGTAGGCCAGCCGGCAGATTAGTTCAGGATGTGATCGACATGGTGGCAGATGGCCTGTTCACGGCAGAGGACGAAGCCGCCATTGGCCGCAGCAATGTGCTCCGGTTGTTACCGCATCTGAACAAGGCGACGACGTAGGTGCCGGCCCGCCAGGGATCGTCCTGGAGTCAGGGTCGAGCCCAAATCGCACAACTCCACGCGCTGTTGATTATCATTGGCGCCATGCGACACCTCTTGTCCGGCTTGCTGCTTGCGCTCACGATGGCCTGGGTGGCGCGGCTCACCCCGCCGGTCAGGCGGGCGTCCCACAGCCGGTTTCGGCGACCGCCTCCGGTCCGTTCGGGACGCCACGGCTGGTGCTGACGGGACCCGTCCCGCGTACGGCGGATGGCCGGCCCGATCTGCGCGGCCACTGGAACTCGCCGCCGCTTACCAATTCAAACATGCTCGAAGAGCACCCGGCGGGCTTCGGCATCCAGGCCGGCCGGAGCGTCGTCGTCGATCCGCCCGGTGGGATCATTCCCTACCAGCCGTGGGCGCTGGCGCGGCGGAACGAGAACCGCAAGTCCGAGAGCGCGTACCTCGACAACGAAGGCCGCTGCTTCCCGTCCGGCGTGCCGCGAATCATGCTCTTCAGCTTTCAGATCGAATACGCGGCCAACGACATCCTGCTGCTGTTCGAGTACGTGCATGGGACACGCACCATTCACATGGATCGCGGCACTCATCTGCCCGCGTGGTATCGCAGCTTTTTCGGCGACTCCATCGGCCGCTGGGACGGCGACACGCTGGTCGTGGAGACGGCGAACCTGAACGGCAAGTACCTGGCTCGGGCTCGGCGGCGATTTCCTCAGCGACGCGGCCACGGTCGTGGAGCGCTTCTCGATGCCCGACCCCAACACGCTGGCATGGGAGGCCACCATCACCGACCCGAAGGTTTTCACGCGGCCGTGGACGTGGCGCTGGAACCGCCCATATGTCCGCGGCACATGGACTGAGATTCCCGAGAACCACTGTCACGAGGGAAACAGCGACCTCGCGATTCTCAAGAACACGTATGACGCGTCGCGCGCAGCCGCCGCGTCGGGGACCGCGGCGGCCGCCGCGCCCCGCCGCGAGATGCCCGTCGGACAGGGCCCCTTCTCGGGCCGATGGATTTACGACGTGCAGGCGAGCGGCCAGCAGGACGGTGGGACGGCGCTCCCGAGCGAGCTCCGGCTCGCACGGACGGCCGACGAGCTGCACCTCCTGGGGTTGACGGAGCGGCAGGATCCGACCGAGGGCGTCTACAAACTGGACGGCAGCGAGGTGCGCGTCACCGTCTGGTACGGCGATCACGGCGACGGGCAGAGCGCGGGTGGAAGGCGACACCATCGTGGTCACGAGCAGGCGCACGTTCACGTTGCCGTTCGGTGATGAGGTCGTCGTCGATTTGAGTGACGTGTACACCGTCACGGGCGACGTGTTGACCGTTCAGCGAAGACAAACCGCTGGCGGCGGGACCAGCGCCGCCAAAGGTGTTTACAACCGAGTGCGATGATGACCGTTCCCATTCGATACATCACAGCAACGCTTCTGCTCCTCGTCGCGTCCCTCTGGACGGCAGCGGGGGCGCAGGGGCCTTCGCGCGGGCAGACGCAGGGATACGTGGCGCCTCCGACGGGCCAGCCCGATCTCCAAGGCGTCTGGCGCGTGGAGAATCTCGCCCGGTATGACGTCGAAGCGCACGCGGCGCGACCTGGCATTCCCGCCAGTCGCGGAGTGGTCGTCGATCCGCCGGACGGCAGGATTCCGTACAGACCGGAGGCGCTTCAGAAGCGCGACGAGAACTTCAGGAACAGCCGGAATCCCGACCCGTGGAAGAGCGCCGATCCGTATCACAAGTGCTACAGCCCCGGCGTGCCGCGACTCACCTATCTCGGATGGCCGTTCCAGATCTACCAGACCCCGAAGGGACGTCGTCTTCCTCTACGAGTGGATGCATCAGCGGCGGATCGCGTACTACGACATGAAGGGCCGGCAGGCCGCCGAAGGCGCGGCGTTGTGGAACGGCGATTCCCGTGCACGTTGGGAGGGCAACACGCTCGTCGTCGACGTGACGAATTTCAACGACCTCACATGGTTCGACATGGCAGGCAACTATCACAGTGACGCGCTGCACGTCGTCGAACGCTACACCAAGGTCGACGACAACACGCTCGACTACGAAGTGACGATCGAAGACCCGAAGGTCTTCACACGTCCGTGGACGATGAAGCTGCCGATTCGTCGGCAGACCGAGCCGTTATACGAGGTACGAGTGCCACGTGCTGCTCGACGAGCTGGGGATCGCCCTCACCTGGCCGCGCCATTAACCCGTGCGAGAATTCCGGACGGGATTCAGCTAGCGGCGCACGACCAACCTGCCGCTATGTCGTCGGAGGGCCGCCCTGCGGCAAGAAGCGCTCGCTGTTCCCGCGATACACCCGTTCGAGCTCCTGCGCATCGAAGCTCGCCGATGCGGCGAGTCCTTGGACGTGGTCGACCATGGTGCTGTAGGGGAAGTCGGTCCCGAAGACGATCTGATCGAGACCGACGACCTGCTTGAGCGCCGTCATCGCGACGGGATTCGCGGTCTGCGCCGTGTCGTAGTAGAAACGCCGCAGCTGATCGAGCCGCGAGTCACGCTCGGCCGGCTTCTTCAGCACGTCCGCGAGGTCGCCGTCGTTGCCCACAATGCGCTCGACGAGAAACGGCACGGTGCCGCCGGCATGCGAGAAGATCCAGCGGATGTCGCGGAACCTGTTCGGCGCGTCGTTGACGATGAGGCTCATAATCATCCGCGTCGTGTCGGTGCCGTATTCGATCACGTTAGGGATGAGCTTCGGGATGATGCCGATGCAGCAGGCCGCGTCGGTCGGGTGAGTATACACGGTGACCCTGCGGCGGTTCAGCTCCTCGAGCAGCGGTACGAACGCGGGATCGCCGATGTACTTGTCGGCGTAGCTCGTGCGGCAGGAAGGCGCCGCCGGCTTTCAGCGTGTCGAGCGCGTACTCCAGTTCCTTCAGGCTGGCATCGAGGTCGGGCATCGGCAGCGACGCCATCAGGACGAAGCGTCCCGGATAATCGGCGGCCATCTTCGTGCCGTATCGTTCGCCTCACGCGCCAGGCGCCGGATCGATTCGGCGGCCTGTGCTGGCGTGACGCCGCGCTGCTTCAGACGGTCGGGCGTGAAGGCGCCTCCGGCCTGCCCCGTCGATATGAGCGAGGTGGCCGTCCCCGATTTGTCCATCGCCTCGATCGTTTCGCCGGCGTCCATCCTTTCCGCGCGTTCGGCACGAGGTTGGCCGCCTCGAGCTCCTTGAACCAGCCGGGAGAGGTGAGAAGTGGTGGTGGACATCGATCCGGCGGCCCGCGGCCACATCCATGAGGCCGCCTGCCGCCGAAGGCTGGCCGGTCGCGGCCGGGGCCGCTGCCTGCTCGGGCGCGGATCCGCCACAATGCGCGAGAAACGCACCGGCGCCGGCGGCCGCAATTCCCGTGAGAAATCGACGACGGTCATACGTACGTGGGTCAGTCATCGCCACCTCGCTATAGGGAGCACACCGTAACTGCCGCCACTCCCACCGTCAAGGTCATTTGGTTGCCCCGGCGGCGGCAGACGCGTACGATGGCCACACCCTCCAGGAGGCTCGATGAAGCTGGTGTTCGCGGGACTGATCGTCGTGGTGGCGGCGGTGGCTGGCGCGGCGGCGCAGCAGGGGCCGGAGCCGACCTCGCCCCTGGCCGAAGACGTCTTCAAGGACGTCCGGATGCTGCGCGGCATTCCTGTCGACGAGTTCATGGAGACCATGGGCTTCTTTTCGGCTGCCACCGGACTCAATTGCCAGGATTGCCACGTGGGGGAAAGCGGGGGCGATTGGGCCAGGTACGCCGACGAGACGGCGCGCAAGGCGACGGCTCGCCGCATGATGGCGATGGTGGCGGCGATCAACAAAACGAACTTCGCCGGACGGCCGGTGGTGTCCTGCTGGTCGTGCCACGACGGCAACAACGTCCCCGAGGTCGTGCCCGACCTCGCCGTCCAGTACAGCAATGAGCTGCCCCGCGACCCGTTTCAGTTTTCACGCTCGGATCCCGCCGCTCCTTCTGTCGACACGATCTTTGCGAAGTTTGTTCAGACGCTGGGCGGGGCAGAGCGGCTCGCCACCGTGCGAAGCCTCGTCATCAGGGGCATTTACGGCGGCACGGACACGCTCTCGCTGAAAGTGCCGGTCGAAATTTACGTGAGGGCTCCGAACCAACGCGCGATGATCGTCCACACCTTCGATGGCGACACCACTACGGTATACGACGGACAGGCTGCCTGGATCGCCGCGCCGGAGACAATGAAGCCGGTTTCGGTGCTGACGCTGACGGGAGGAAACCTCGATTCCGCCAGGATCGAGACAGAGCTGTTCTTCCCGGCGCGCATTAAGGAAATTGCGACCGATTGGCGAGTCGGTTCCATCACCGGCATCGACGATCGAGACGTTCACCTCGTTCAAGGGAGAGGCAGGGCAGGCGGCCTCCCGGTGACGCTCTATTTCGATACGGAATCGGGACTGCTCGTGCGCGTTCTGCTCTACACGTCGTCGCCGGTCGGGATCAATCCGAGACAGATCGACTTTGCGGATTATCGGGACGTGGCGGCGACCGGCGTCAAGACGCCGTTTCGCTGGACCGTAACCTGGACGGACGGGAAATCAACGACGCAAGTGACCGAGATCCAGCCTAACGTTGCCATCGAGGCATCGCGGTTCGGAAGGCCGTCTCCCCCTCCGCCCAAGCCGCCCGCGCGCCGGGGCTGAGGGACCGCGTATGCGGGATCTCAGTTCGCGCCGGGGGCGTTGAGCTCTTCGCCGACGGCCGCTGCCGAGATGACGCTTCCGTCCGCGCGAACGATCTTTCCGCCGCCCAGGTTGGCGCCGGAGAAGCCCACCGGGGCGCCGTTCTTGGCGGCCACGAGCGTGACCGTGAGCACTTCACCGACTTTGGGCATATTCTTCAGGCCGCCGGGCGTGCGCAGGTTCCGCGGAGCGCCGGTCTCGATGGCCCAATTGACGACCTTGCCGTCTTCGGCCTTCACGTCCAGGAACAGCATGCTGTGCGGGTTCTGCAGCACGAACTCTGTCACCGTTCCCTTGATAGTGACCGGATTCAGCACGTCGTAGGCCGACACGCCGTGGTGTGCCAGCATCCTGCCGCCGGACGCGAGAACGATCGCGAATACCGCCGCGACGATACACCTGGTTTTCATCGGATCCTCACTGTAATGCGTTACTTGCCGGCGGCCGGTGGCTCGATGGCCCGGCGCCTGATGCGCTCTTCGAACAACCTCTCGTTGTCAGGATTGCAGAAGTTCGGGACTCGTACCCGGTCGGGGCCGCGCTTGTACGTGACGGTGGTGACCTTATAGGGCTGCGTCCAGATCTTCGGGTCCTCGATGAGAGTGTCCAACAGCAGCGTGTCGTAGTCCACCCGCCGATAGCGCTCGGTTATCTTTATCTCATCGCTGTACGGCAGACCTTCTTCGCTCAGCCACGCCAGACCATCATTGAAGCCTGTCGATTCCACGACGAAGGTGAAATCGTCCTCCCAACGGCCCACTGATTCCCCCATCCAGCCCGTGTCGTATCTCAACTCGGGAGGATCGACGTCGAGCTTACGTCCGTCGGTCGCGATCTGCCGCCACGTCGAGCCGAGAAAGTGCACCATCTTGCCGGGAAGCTGGGCGAACTCGCCGCCGTTCCAGACGAGCCTTGGCATTCCGCTCGGCATGCAGCGCAGGTTCGGGTCGTTGCCCATCGGCTGCTGACGGATGCCGTAGCCCGGCCTGTTCGCCTCGAACCTCTTCTGGCCCTCCGGCGTCATCGGAGGCATGTCGACGAAGCCGGGACCGCGGGCCACGCCGCTCAGGCTGTGAATCGAGGAGAGTGACGGATCGCCGGGCTGGCGGTTCCAGACGCCGGTGATGTCACGCTTCGGAGCGGGTTTTGCCGTCGCCGGTTGTGTGGTCCCCGGGCGAGCGGCGGTGCCCTGCTCGCCACCCTGGGCGAGCACAGTGGGAGCAACGACGATGGTGCCGATCAGAACGGTCGCTTTCAGGAAACGGATCCGCATGTGAGCTCCTTCAATTCCCCGCACAACGGACGCCAACGTCAGTGTACCGGTATTCGGGCACGTGGAAATCGCGGGACGAGGCTCGCACGGTTCGCGGACCGGTGAACCAGGAACCGCCGCGCTCCGCGCGCTCCCTCCCCTGAGGCGTGCCGTTCGGATCGACCGCCTTGTCCGCCGTGTACGGAGCATACCAGTCGCTCATCCACACCCAGACGTTTCCCAGCATGTCGTACAGGCCGGTACTTGTTCGGCTGCTTCTGCCGGACCTCCTTCGCCTGCAGTCCACCGCT
The DNA here is from genome assembly GCA_963750995.1 of uncultured Acidobacteriota bacterium. GTDB lineage: Bacteria > Acidobacteriota > Vicinamibacteria > Vicinamibacterales > UBA2999 > CAVVST01. The sequence continues at coordinate 448,001 of CAVVST010000005.1, forward strand.
GTTCGCGAAATACCAGGCGATGTCGTTGATCTCTCCGTAGCGTGGGGTCGTGGTGCCGCCGCGTGCCGCGTACTCGTATTCCGCCTCGGTCGGGAGCCGCATTTCCACGGCCTTGCAGTACGCGTCGGCTTCAGCCCACCTGATGAACGTCACCGGCAGCTGGTCGCCCTTGTGGATGCTCGGATTGGCCTTCATCACCTTCTGGTAGGCCGCCTGTGTCACCGGCGTCTCGCCAATCCAGAAGTCCCTCGAGATCGTGACGGAGTGCGCGGGCTGTTCGTCCGGTTTGCACTCCGCGTCACCCGGCGAACAGCCCATCTGAAACGTGCCCGCCGGAATGAGCACGTACGTGAGGCCATCGTGGGGGTTGACCTTGGTCCTGGCCTGTGCGGCGGGCGCGGATCCGTCCGGCCACCCGACCGTGATGACGAGGGCGAGCACCGGCAGCAGTCGCCAGCCAGGGCATTTACTGCGGAGCAAGGTGCAGTTCTGAATTGTCACAGGTACCAGCTAGTACGACTTTGTTAGATTCGCAGATTGATTTCCGCGAGTTTTTGCATGGTTCGTAAGTAATGCGGTCGCGTCACGAAGAAATGCGCGGTGAGGATCTCGGTGATCACCGCACGTGCGACCGGCAGCGTGGGCAGGCGCGCGCCGCCGCGCCGGCGTTCGTCCTGCAGCCAGGCGTACGCCATCGCGGTCAGCACGACGTGCCGATGCCAGCCCACAAACGAGCGACCCTCGAAGTGATCGAGCCCGAGCTCGTCTTTCAGCTCCTGGTACTGCTGCTCGATGGCCCACCGGTGGTGTGCCAACCGCACCAGCGACGGCAGCGACGCCGTGTCGGGCAAATCGATCAGGTATGCCTTGATTCGCGGCGTGCTCCCGAGATCGCGCTCGAAGAGCAGCCAGACCTCGGGGGCGAGGCGTCGCTCGCGCCAATCGTGGGCGGGCGTGACCCGCAGCGCGGCGAAGTGGGCGGCCCATGGACGATTCGTCCCGTTGCGCCACGTCACGCGGCGCCAAGCCCGCGCCGGCAGCGCGGCGGCCATCGCCCGGACCGCTTCGGGCCGACGGTCGTCGGTGAGTGGAGGCGCGACGGCGGACGGCTGCGGCCTGGCATCGGTGGCGGCACCGCGACGGCGTGGCGTCCCGCGAAAGACCGTCAGCGTCGACGAGACGCCGAGCGCATAGGGCAGCTCAGTCGATGCAGCGTGCGGCGCAGGGTGGCGTTGTCGCCGAATTCCGCATCGCCCGAGCACCGCGGTGACCTCGAAGCCGGCCGCTCGGATTTGCCGCAGCAGCGTCAGCGCCAGGCGCCATTTCTCCTGGAAGCGCACCGTCGCGGGAATCCGCGCGCGCTGCCGCGCCTCGGGTGTCAGCCACTCCTCGGGCAGATACAAGCGCCGCGCCCAGCATCCAGGCCCGCACGCCCGTCCAAAGCGCCGCCGTCACGGCGACTTGGCAGTTGGCCATTTTGCCCAGCGTGCCGCAATACTGGCGCGCGACCGCCACCGAGCGTCGGCCCTGCTTCGGAAAGCTGGTGCCGTCGAGAATCAGCACGCCCGCTGCGCTCGGGGATCACGGCGCGCAGGTGCCGCCACACGCGCTCGGCGCTCCACGGCGCATCGGTGATGAAGTGCTGAAAGGCTTGATAGCTCCCCGGATCGCTGACGCGCGCGAGCATCGCGCTCATCGACTTGCGCCGGCTGTCGCTCAGCAGGCCGAGCAGATAGCGCCGAAACGCGCCCCGTTGCGCGACGTGCCTGAAGCAGACCTCGAACGGCTCGAGCCACTTGCTCAAGCGATCCAACCACGCCGGCGCGTTGCGCGGCAGCGCGCAGCACCGCGTGGCAGCGTACCGAACTCCGAGGAACAAGTACAAGTCCTTTATCTCAATTGCGGTCAGATTTCGGTGTAAATCCGTGGATCTGACAAAGTAGTACTAGTTGCCTGCGGCGAAATTTTATGGGGCGCCAACGCCAGTGTCAACGCGACACGGCAAAGAAACGCACCTGGTCCGCCCCTGCGAAATGCGATTGACCATGGCATGCGCGGTCCCTATCATGGCGCCACCGCGTCACTTCGGGCCTCTGGAGAGTACCATGTCAAGACTGAAGACCGGGGGTGTAATCCTAGGTTTCCTTCTCGTTCTGCCTTCGCTTGCCTACGCTCAGGCGTCGATTGCCGGTGTCGTCCGCGACGCATCCGGAGCGGTGCTGCCGGGCGTCACCGTCGAGGCCACGAGTCCGGCGCTGATCGAAAAGGTTCGGACGTGGTCACCGATGGCGCCGGACAGTACCGATCGAAAACCTCAGACCAGGCGAATATGACGTGACCTTCACCCTGCCCGGATTCAGTACCTCCGGCGCGAAGGCATCGAGCTCAGCGGACGTTCGTCGACCACATCAACGCCGACATGCGCGTCGGGGCGCTCGAGGAAACGGTGACCGTCACCGGCGCGTCCCCGGTGGTCGACGTCCAGAGCGCCAACCGTGAACGCGTGCTCACAGCGGAAGCGATCAACAACGCACCGATCAATCGCGTCCCGTCGATGATGGCGGCCATGATCCCGGGCGTCAACAACAGCGTCGTGGACGTCGGCGGCAACCGCGGCAGCCCCGTCGTCGGCGGTGGCGGCCTCTCGGTGCACGGCAGCCGTACGACCGACCTCGAGATGCTCCGCAATGGCGTGTCGCTCTCCACCATCGAGACCGGGTCGAATACGCAGGGCGTGCCGAACATGGCGGTGTTCGCCGAGATGGCCGTCGAGACCGCGACGGTGTCGACCGAGGAGCGCGGGTCGGGCGTGCGCATGAACTTCATTCCGCGCGAAGGCGGCAACAACTTCAGCGGCCTGCTCATCGGCTCGTTCACCAACCAATCGCTGGCGGGCGACAATTTCTCGGACGAGCTCCGGGACCGCGGCCTGGACACACCGAACAACCTGAAGAGGAGCATCGAGCTGAACCCCGCCTTCGGCGGACCGATCCGACGCGACCGGGTCTGGTTCTTCGGCACCGGGCTCTACAACATGACGCAGAACTGGGTTGCCGGGATGTTCGTCAACCGGAGAAGGGTTCAACCCGACGTCGTTCGCGTACGATCCGGATCCGAACCAGCCGGCCTTCACCGATATCGAGACCCGCAATTTCGCGGGGCGCGTGACGTGGCAGGTGAACCCGGTACACAAGCTCGCCTTCGCCTACGAGAACACTACACGTGTCAGTGTCCGACGACGACGACGGCGATCCTCGCGGAGGAATCAGGGTTGCCGCAGCGCTACTGGCCGAACGGCGGCTGGAGCGCAGAGTGGACGGCGCCGCTCACCTCGCGGCTGCTGCTCGAAGGCGTGGCCTACCACCGTTTCATTAATACCCGCCGCCTCCATCCCTCCGGGTTGCCGGACGTCGGCGACAGCCTCGACGAGGTCATCGCCAACAACCGTGCCGCCATCGCGAACAATCTGATCGGCGTCCAGGATCAGGCGCTGGGCATCACCCATCACGCGAACACGGCCTCGGCCATGCGCAACCAGAGCCATGACACGCCGTTCCGGGCGACCATGTCGTACGTGACGGGCGCGCATACCTTCAAGGTCGGCTTCTCCGACAATATCGGCAGAAGCAGAATTTCATCATGAACTTCGACGCGCCGTAAGCTTCCGCTTCAACAACGGCGTGCCGAATCAGATCACGATGAACGCGACGCCGTTCGTCCAGCTCGCCAACCTCGATCACGATCTCGGCGCATACGTGCAGGATCGGTGGACGATCACGCGCGCCACGCTCTCGTACGGCTGCGCTACGAGCGCTGGGCGAGCTCGTTCCCGGAGCAGCCCATCGGTCCAGGAGTGCTCGCGCCCGATCGCAACTTCACGTTGCCGGCAACCGAAGGTGTCTCGTGGCATGACATCTCGCCGCGCGCTGGCATCGCCTACGACCTGTTCGGCACCGGCAAGACCGCGTTGAAGGCGTCCGTCGGCCGATACGTCACCGGCCAGGCGCTGCGCGGCAGCGGTGAGACGGTGGTCTTCGGCGACGGGCTCAATCCGGCACAGCGCGTCGTGATCAACGCCAACCGCTCCTGGAACGACGCCAACCGGAATTTCGAACCGGATTGCAACCTGCTGAACTTCGCCGCCAACGGCGAGTGCGGCCCGCTGAGCAACAGCGCCTTCGGCAGCCTACGTGCCGCCAACACCTACGACGAGGACGTCCTGAGCGGGTGGGGGAAGCGCATGTATAGCTGGCAGTTTTCCGCCAGCGTGCAGCAGGAGCTGATGGAGCGTATGTCGGTCGAGCTCAGCGTCTTCCGCCGCACCTACGGCAACTTCGTCGTCACCGACGACCGCGCGCGTTCCGCGTCGGACTTCGACGAGTTCAGCATCACCGCCCCGAGCGATTCGAGGCTGCCCGGCGGCGGCGGTAACACGATCGGCGGACTCTATAACGTGCGGCCCGCGATCTTCAGCGTGCCGGCGGACAACTTCATCAGGCATGCCGAGAACTACCGGCGACCGGTACCGAGCACTGGAACGGGTTCGATCTGATCTTCACCGCGCGGCCGCGAGCGGGCTGGCGGTGCAGGGCGGAATGAGCACCGGCCGCACCACGATCGACAACTGCGAGGTGGCGCGGCAGCTGCCGGAACTCCTCACCAATGTCCCGGTGCTGGGCGGAGCCAAGCAGCGCCCAGTTCCCCCTGCAGTCCTGCCACCAGCAGTCGCCATTCCTGACGCAGCTCAAGTTCCTCGGGTCGTACACGATCCCGAGGATCGACGTACTGGTCAGCGCCGCGCTGCAGAGCGTGCCTGGTCCGCAGGTGATCGGCAACTTCGTGGCGAACAACGCCGTCGTGTCGCCGTCACTCGGCCGCCCGCTCGCAGGCAACGCGGCCAACGTCACCGTGAACCTGGTAGAGCCGGGCGCCATGTACGGCGATCGGCGGAATCAGTTCGACCTGCGGCTCGGGAAGGTGCTTCGGTTCGGCGGCCGGCAGACGAAGCTGAACGTCGACCTGAACAACGTGTTCAATGCGAACGCGGTGTTGAAGAGAATCCGAGCTACGCGGTGTTCCGGCAGCCGGCGGGGATTCTCCCGGCGCGGTGGTACGACTCGGCGTGCAGATCGATTTCTGATTGAAAGGCGGGTGGTGCGCCCTTCGGCGTGGCGAACGCGCTGTCGTCGATTGACACGTGGTCGGTGACGAGCAGCACAGTCTAACGCGATCGCTCGTCGTAGTGCTGCATGCTCGAACCGTGGGTCTTCCATCGGATGGTCGCCGTGAGCCGCGGCGGGAAGAAGAAACGCAGCCGATCGTCGCGTTTACGATCGCCTGGAAAGCGGCCACCGTACGCGCTCCGTCTTTGAGCGGTACAACATCGTGTCGAACACCGACCTGAAGGACGCCGCTCGAAAGCTCGACACTGGCGGCATCAGTTAGGCTCGAGGTGCTCTGTAGGACTCGAGGCGAGTCCTACAGTTTCACTACGATCCGGTTGTCGGGGCCATCCGCCGCCAGAGTCGTATTTCATTTTGCCCGGTGTTTGCGCTTGGTCCCAAGCTCCAGGAGTCGTTTAGCTCACGCGACGGCGACGTGCTTTATCCGGACTTCTGCGGTGGGCTCCCCTTTGGGCTGAGCGCATGCGGTCTGATGGCATGCCGGTCGGGATCGAGGCTACGCCGATTCCGAGACTACGCTGACGGTTCAGGACGGAAGCATGTTGGTCGAGCTTCCATGCGCCCCCTCGCCCAGTTCACGGCGACGGTGATCGGTGCGCCGGTTCCGTCGTCCGTTATCTGATTGACGAGAAACCGCTGACCGTCAGGGGCGACGGCATATGGTGCTTGTTTGCCGCAGGCGTGATGCCGCCAGCAATCTGCGAGTCGAACAACGGGATCGCGCCCCCAGACGTCAACATCTGTCCATCAGAGGCGAGGCTGATGGGCACACTCATCATCCTCCCGTCGGGTGCGAGGTAATACAGTTCCTTGCCGTCGCGCCGCCATCGCGGCTGAACGCCGCCTTCCGTCGAGAGTTGTCCGATTCCGGTCGATTCAGGGAAACGCTGGGCGTAGATTTCGAAACGTCGCAAACTGATTTGAGGCAAATACAACCCAACGCCCATCAGGTGAGAATTGCCCGTGCACCTCCTCGAAGTCGGTACCAGAGACCTCGACGGGTGTGCCTGAATACGTCCATGGGAGCGTCCCCGTGTCGCCGTCCCGTGCGAAGGTCGGTTGTGTAGTAGAGGACGAACTTGCCGTCTGGTGACCAATCGAGCGGCATTTTGACGGCATCGTCGTGCAGCAGCAGTCTTTCGGATTCGGATCCGCTGGCCGCCTTTTCATAGAGATCGAAGACGCCCGCCGGCCGGGAGCGGAACAAGACACGGCCGCCATCAGGCGACCAGAGCGGCACGGACTCCGCGCTGCCGAGGAACGTCAGGCGGGTCGCGATCGCGGATGCCGTGTCGACGATCCAGATATCAATGTTGCCGTTGATCGTTCGATCGAATGCGACACGGTTTCCGTCCGGCGACAACTCGATGTTCCCCAGAGAACTGGAGTCGGCGGCGCCAAGTGTGCTCAAGCGCCTGCCTGTCCGATCCACCCATGCCAGCTGCCGTTGGCCCGTCGCCGCGCCTGTCCGGTACACCAGCACGCCGGTTGACGAACCGGAGAAGGCGCCAACGTAGGCGCTGGCGTTGACGGCCAGGCTGTCAGCCACGGTAAACGACTCGCCGGAGAGCGCAAGGGTCCGGAGGTCAAAACGCTGCGCGACTAGTGTCGCCTGGCGCGCGAACAGCAGAAAACCAGGCGGGGAATAGATGCCCGTCGTGTCGGAAGGCGTCAGGCGCTTTACGCTGGTCGTGCCGAGTTCTCCAACGTACACACCACGCTGATCCGGGGCCGCGATCCGGAAGTACAGGAAATGCCGGCCGTCAGGCAGAAACTGCGGGAATCGATCGTTTTGACCTGGCATGACGGTGGTCACTGCCTCGAGTGCCCCGCCGGTCGCTGGCACGCGATAGAGGGGCCCGCTGGTGACTCGGCGCGACGAGAATCACACCGTCTGTGTTCCACGACCCTCCGCGCGCCACTGGTGTCGCCGCCAGGGTTTGTACCAGTTCCATCTGCAAATCGACGCGCTTCAGCTTCTGATCGGCAAAGAATCCAATCGACTGCCCATCGGGCGACCAGAACGGATACACCGCATCCTCAGTTCCTCCAAGCGCTCTGGCGACGACAGCGTTCAGCGGCCGGATCCAGACCTGTGTGACGCCCTTTACACGGGCTGCGAACGCCAGCCGCTGTCCATCCGGCGAGATCGCGATCATCGTGGGGTCGTCTGTTGGCGGCGTGCTAGCTTCAAGCCGCATTTCGCTGCTGCCGCCTGGATCAGCTGTTCCTCGTGCCACCCACACAGTCGTCAACGCTACGACGACCAGGGCGACAATCGCTGCCGCCGCAACAGCTGCCGCCATCCGCCATGGCCGTCGCGGCTGTGCCGCTATCGCGGCGCCGGCGGGCGTTTCCCAGATCCAGCGGAGTTCCCGCATGACGTCGCCGGCGCTCTGCCAGCGCTCTTGAGGGTCCTTGGCAAAGCATCGTTGGATGACATGGTCGAGAAGCGGCGGCACCGAAGGCTGCAGCGCCGAGGGGGGCGACGGCATGTCTTTGAGAATCGATCCAATCAGCCCCGCATGGCTGCTTCCCTTGAACGCCTTCCTCCCCGTCAGCATCTCGTACAGAACGGCGCCCAACGCGAAGATGTCGGTCCGCGTATCCGCCTCTTGACCTTCGAGCTGTTCCGGCGCCATGTATTGAAACGTCCCGAGGATCGTTCCCTGCGCTGTGGGATTCGGCGGCGTCGTCGGCAGCATCGACAGCCGGCCCGCGATGGCCGGCGCGCTGATCTTGGCTAATCCGAAATCAAGCAGCTTCGCGCCCGATTTGGCCAGCATAATGTTGCCGGGCTTGAGATCGCGATGAACGATGCCAGCGACGTGGGCGGCCGACAGAGCACCGGCTATCTGAATTCCGATTTGGAGCGCCTCGCCGAGTGGTAACGAACCCCTCGTCAGTCGCTCCTCCAGCGTCTCTCCATCGAGGTACTCCATGACGAGGAAGTCGCTGCATCCTGCTGCCCGATGTCGTAGAGCGTGCAGATATGCGGATGGTTCAGAGAAGCGACGGTGCGCGCCTCGCGCTCCAAGCGTTCGCGAAGGTCTGGGACAGAGGCGATTTCGGAAGACAGAATCTTGACGGCGACGGTGCGGTGCAGGCGGGTATCGGTCGCACGATACACCTCGCCCATCCCTCCCGTGCCAAGGGCGGCGACAATCTCGTAGTGGCCGAGCCGGGTGCCGGACACAAGCATGGACGCGAGACCTACGACCGCCCTTTGTGGGGTGGCATCAATCGAGTTGTCGTTGGAGACTGCGCCGGATTATAGTCCGCGACCGGAGAATTCCGCTCACCGTGGACAAACGTGGGCAAGGAGCGTCGCTATGGGCCGACTTCCGTCAACGAGGTCACACTTCAGCTTCGCTATGGAATGCGCTCGGCGTCAGCGGCCACCAGAATTAACGTCGTCTGCGCCAGTCGTCTCTATGTCGTTGATCCACTGAAAGTCGATCATTCGGGAACGTATTCGAGTGCCTGCTCGGTCTCAGACTCGAACTCCAGCGGAGCAACTCTGACCATCCAACGCGGTCGTTGGACCTGACCTTTCGATAGATTTGTCCCGATCAGACCTGGCGGCTCGGAGACGCATCGCCGCTTCGTCAAGGTAGATGTGCCGGAACACTTCGGAGGCTGCTCGTCAACGATGGCTACTGTGGAACCTTGTTTGGTTTGAAGTTGAGAGCTCGATTCCGCCGCGGACGGTAGAGAAACTTAACGCTGCAAGTTGCCGGTGATTACGCTAACACCGGTCGAAAAATTCGCGGACTAGCCGGAATCAAAGCCGCTCATGACAATCCCCTTAGTGGAGGCAACGATTCCACCTGATGGGAAGGGAGTGAGGTTCCAGAACCTCCACCTGCCTCGTGAAGACCACAGCATGTGGCGATTATTTGCGTCATTTGCGCAGCGACAAGAGGCGACTTGGGACCGCTTGGGACCAGAACTCGCGTCGGCCGAGCCCGAGAGTGCCGCCAGGAGTATTCGATTTCGGAAAAATGGAGGCGCCGTCCGGATTTGAACCGGAGATGGAGGTTTTGCAGACAGGGCTGGATTGTCTATCTTGCTGATTCGTCCTGCTTTCTGGTCGGCCTTGTTACTCCACTTTCCCTGGTGTTGGAGTGCTAACGTTCCCAAATTGTTCCCACGTTCTGAGGTCAGGCCGTTCGACAGCGGCTTTGGCTCAACGACGCTGATACCAGAAGAGACGATCGCCGAAGGCAGGAGGCATCCCGTCACTCGATGGCTGAGAGCGCCAGTACGTGACCTCATTCGACCCGGCCAGGTGTAGTGCCGGCCCGCCGGTGTCTGGCATCGCCGTGTTCGAGAGGAAAAACCCGCCGGGCCGCAGCATCGACGCAACGTTGGCCAGGGCGAGCGCCTGGTCGAACACGTCGTAGTAGACGAACACGTTGGTGGCCAGGATCAGATCGAACCCGTCGCCGTCGAGACGGTCGGTAACGATATTGAGGTCGGATACGGTCACTCGCTGCACGAGATCGGGACGGACGCGAATGGCCCTGAGCTCCGCACTGGCCGCAACCGATCGAGGTGCGTCGACCGAAACACTCGCGCCGATCTGATCGCCGAACTGGCGCCAATAGCTGTGGAACGGCGGCAACCACTCGCGCTGTTTCGCCAGCGGGAGATAGAGCGTATAACCTTCGCCCTTCGCGGCACGCTCGGTCGCGCGGATCACGTGATCGATGACGCGGGGGCTGATATCCAGCACGACAACATCGGTATTGGTGGTGCCGAGCTGCAGACGCCGAAGCGAATCCACGACCGCGAACGGCTGCAGGCTCTGTTGGGGATAGAAATCAAACCCGGAGTCCTTGTCGCTGAAGTCGAGTCCCGGTCCCACGATCGCCACGCGCCTGACCGCGCCGCTTCGCAGCAGGTCTCCCGCCTTCAGCGCCGCCAGCGCCTGTTCGATCGCGAAGTTCGGGGCGAGCGACGTGTCGAGCGACAGGCCGCGGGTGCGAAACACCCGCGCAGCCGTTTCGAGCTGTCGCGCCGGTTCCGGCGCCGTACGCGCGGCGTCGAGCTCGCGATCGATCCCGTTCTGTTCGTTCGCGACCCGCACGACACTGTCGATCAGGTACTGAAGCACCGCGGCGCGACCGGCGTCGCTGTCGAACGACAGCTGACGCGCTTCGAAGAGGCGCCTCGCAAACAGGATCCGCTCGTCGCGGCTCGGCGCCGCCAGCGCCCGGACGAGATCCTGCGCGCGCGCCCGCATCAGCGTCGCGACGCGCCGCGCCTCCGCATCCTGATCCTGGCGCGTGGCAGACACCGCCGGCGGCTGAGAAGTGAATGAGCTGCCAAACAGCATCCAGTTGATAATGGTGTCTTCGTCACCTCGAGCAAGACGCGCCCGGATCTCACGATCGTGGCCGGCAATCCATGCAGACCACCGTTGATCGCGCGCCGGGCCGGTCGCCGCACCGAGTTCGACCGGAGCAAGGGCGGCATGCGCGTCGATCACCGCCTGGAGTTCCGCGTACCGCGCGTGCCTGGCCTGCGGCCCGTCGGCGCCGCCGGCCGCGCCGGCAAGCACAACGAACGCGAGGCATGCGACCTTGACCGAGGTTTTACCCCTAGGCATAATCACCGCACTTCGAGGCACTGATGAAACACGGACGAATGACACTTTGCTCTTTTTCGCTGGCCGCGGTGTTTCTCATCGCCGGGCGGCCGGTGCTCTCTCACCATGGGTCGGCGGTCTCGTACGATACACGGCTCAGCGTCGCCATCTCCATGACGGGGACGGTCACCGAAGTGCGCTGGCGCAATCCGCACGTCTTCATCATGTACGAAGTCAAGGACGACAAGGGCGGCACGGTACTGTGGTCGGCCGAGACCTCGTCGCCGACCTCGATGATTGGCGAACACGGGTGGACCCGCCGCACCGTCAACCCGGGCGACGTGCTGACGATGACCGTGCTGCCGTCGAGAGCGGGAACGCCGGCCGGCCTTCTATATAAGGTCGTGGCCGCGGACGGCAAGGTTCTCCTGCAGGACGAATCGCGCTTGAGAAACGGGCGCGAGGCAGACAAGTAAGGAGTGCATCCCGTGCGACTTCGCATCATCCCGATCGCCGCGCTCACAGCGACCATTGCGCTTGGTATGGTTGCCCGCGTCAGCGTGCAGAGCACGCCCGCGGCGAAGCCGACGGAGCGTACCTTCGCGAACACATGGCTGCCGGTACCCCGCGGTCAAACGACAGAGCAGGCGGCAGCAGCGGCCGCAACCGTCAAAGGACGCGCATTCAATCCGCGCGATCTGTCGGGCGTGTGGGGCGTCCGTGGCGGTGGGGTCGGCCTTAGCAATCCAACCCCGCCGATGACGCCATGGGGCCAGGCCAGGTACGACGCGGCAAAGCCGGGGATGGGCCCCAGGGCTGTGCCGCTCGGTAACGACCCGATGCTGATGTGCGACCCGATCGGGATGCCGCGTTGGCTTGGCTACAATTACGGCACCGAAATCATCCAGCTGCCCGATCGCGTCGTCCAGACCATCGAGCTGTACCACACCTTCCGCACGATCTGGACCGATGGACGCGTCCTCCCCACTCTGGACGACGACGCGGAGCCGAGGTTCCTCGGGTATTCCGTGGGCCGCTGGGAAGGCGATACCTTCATCGTCCAGTCATCCGGATTCGACGACCGCAGCTGGCTCGACACTGAGGGACATCCTCACAGCGACGAGATGCGGGTCGAGGAGCGATATCAGCGCGCCAGCTTCGACACGCTGAAACTCGACCTACACCATCGACGACCCGAAGACCTATACCAAGCCCTGGGTCAGCAGCGGAACGATCAGGCTTGCGGCCGGCACCGAGATTGGCGAGTATTTCTGCGTGCCCTCGCAGGAAGAAGAGTACCGAAGGCTGGTCAGGGCGCCGGCTGGCGGCCAGCCGCGACGCTAGCCGAGAGCGATATCCATCCGTCATTCATCTGAGAAGTGGGTACCCGCATGCGCCGAATGATTTGTTGCGCGTTGTTCGCCCTTGCCGGCGTGATGCTCGTGCCTGGCATCTCCTACGCCCAGGCCACGATCGCCGGGATCGTTCAGGACCCGTCGGGCGCCGTGCTGCCCGGCGTGACCGTCGAAGCCGCGAGCCCCGCGCTGATCGAGAAGGTCCGATCGGCGGTGACCGACGGCACCGGTCAATACCGAATCGTCGATCTGCGGCCTGGCGTGTACACCGTCACCTTCACGCTGCCCGGATTTGCCACCGTCAGGCGGGAGGGGCTGGAGCTGACCGGCCAGTTCATCGCCACGGTGAATGCCGAGCTGCGGGTTGGCGGCGTGGAGGAGACGATCACGGTGACCGGCGAGACGCCGGTGGTGGACGTGCAAAGCAGCACGCGCGGGCACGTGATCGATCACGCCGTGATGGATGCCGTGCCGGCGGCACGGAATCCGTTCGCGCTTGCGACGCTGATTCCGGGTGTGTCGGCCGCCAACCAGGACGTCGGCGGCGCCGGGACGATTAACGCCGCGAATTCGCTCGCGGTGCACGGCGGCACGGGGAACGACCAGATCATCCGGCAGAACGGCGTCAACACCAACGCGTATTCAAGTGCAGCCTATACGTCGCGGATCTCGATCAACATGGCGGCGGTGCAGGAATTCGCCGTCGACACCGCGGCGGTGTCGGCGGAGGAGACGAGCGGCGGGGTGCGCATCAACATCATCCCGCGCGACGGCGGCAACACCTTCACCGGCACCTTCATCGCCAATTACGCCAGCGGCGCGATGCAGGGCGACAACTTCACGAAGGAGCTGGAAGACGCAGGACTGCGGACGCCCGGAGCCATTCGGAAGAACTACGACATCAACCCCGGCTTCGGCGGCCCGATCCGCCGCGATCGCCTCTGGTTCTATACCTCCGGCCGGCAGCAGTTCACCAGCAACTACGTGCCCGGGATGTTCGTCAACCTGAACGCGAATGACCCGAACCTCTGGACCTACGCGCCCGACACCAACCAGCCGGTGTCCAACGACTCGGACTTCCGCGGCGGCGATGCCAGGCTGACGTGGCAGGCGACGCCGAAAAACCGGATCGGGTTCAGCATCAACTACCAGAACAACTGCGGCTGCCCGGGCAGCATCAACGCGAGCACCGCCCCGGAAGCAGACCTCCGGCAGCGTTTTCCGCTGCAGCGGCGCGAAGTGGTCGACTGGACCATGCCGCTGACCGACCGGCTGATGTTCGAGGCCGGCGCCAATGAGCTCTACGGCTCGAGCATCCGCGACTTTGCTCCTGGTCTCGACCCGGCGATGATCTCGGTCACCGAGCAGTCCAACGGCCTCAAGTACCGCGCCAACGACGCCTACCGCTTCAACCCCAACGCGGCGCGGCGCATTCGCGGCGCGGTCTCGTACATTCCCGGCGCGCATGCCGTGAAGGTCGGCTTCAACTACAACTGGGGATACGAATACCAGCTCAATGTCGACCGGACGCCCTACAGCTACCGGTTCAACAACGGCATTCCCAACCAGATCACCTTACGGGCCTGGCCGTTCTCGACCCAGACCAATGTCAGCCACGATTTCGGTCTATACGCGCAGGACCACTGGAAGCTGAATCGACTGACCATCAGCTACGGCGTCCGGTTCGACGATTTTGCCGCGGGCTATCCGGAGGAGCACATGGGGCCGGCGCCGCTCGCACCGACGCGCAACATCACGTTCCAGGAGCAGAAGGGCGTGACGTCGTACCATGACATCACGCCGAAGTTCGGCGCGGCCTACGACCTGTTTGGCGACGGGAAGACGGCGCTCAAGGTGAGCGTCAACAAGTACCTGTCGAATCTCGGTACCAATCTTCCGGGCCAGGCCGATCCGACGAGCAACCTCGTCACCTCCACCAACCGGTCGTGGACCGATTCAAACCGCAACTTCATTCCCGATTGCGATCTGCTGAATCCGGTCGCCCAGAACCTGACCGCCACCGGTGGTGACATCTGCGGCGCGATGGCCAATCCCGCCTTCGGCAGCGTCGTCGCGCCCGCGGCACAGTTCGATCCCGAGCTCCTGCACGGATGGGGGAAGCGTCCGAGCAACTGGGAATTCACGGCGGGCATTCAGCGCGAGCTGCTGCCGAGAGTGTCGTTCGACTTCAGCTACTTCCGCCGTATCAACGCCAACTTCACGGTCACCGACGATCGGAACCTGTCGCCCGCGGATTTCGACTCGTTCAGCATCACCGCGCCGTCCGATCCGCGACTGCCTGGCGGCGGCGCGAACACGGTCTCGAACCTGTTCAACGTGAAGCCGGCCAGGTTCGGAATCGCAACCGATAACTTCGTCACCCTCGACCGGAACTACGGCCGGCAGCTCCAGCACTGGAATGGCGTAGACCTGAGCCTGAACGCACGCCCGCGGAATGGATTGCTCATTCAGGGTGGCGTCAGCACCGGGCGGACCAGCACCGACAACTGCGCGGTGCTGGCCGCGCTCCCCGAATCAAATCCGACCGGTCTTCCCTACTGCCACGTCGACACGCCGTTCCTGAGCCGCTGGGCCGGGCTGGCCTCGTACACGATTCCGCGGATCGCGGTCCAGGTCGCCGCGACACTGCAGAGCGTGCCGGGTCCGCAGGTCCTTGCCAACTACGTGGCGACCAACGCGGTCGTCGCACCGTCGCTCGGCCGAAGCCTGTCGGGCGGCGCGGCAAACGTCACCGTCAACATCGTGGAGCCCGGGACGCTGTATGGCGACAGGCTGAACCAGCTGGACGTGCGGATTGGCAAGGTGCTGGAGTTCGCCGGCACGCGCGCCAGCCTCAACCTCGACCTCTACAACGCGCTCAACGCGAACACCGTGCTCACGTTGAACAACAACTACGCGAGCTGGCTGACGCCCCAGACGATACTTTCGGCCCGCTTCGCGAGGATCGGCGTGCAGCTCGACTTCTGATAAGCGGTTGATAGTGGCCGTCAGCGCGCCCCTGACGGCCTTGGCGACAGCTGCGCCTACTCGCTCCCGATATAGGGGAGAAACCGACCGAGGAAGATCACGCTCACCCAGAGAGAGATGGAGACCGCGGCAACGATCTTACGCACGACAGTGGCGTGAGAGCCCGGCCTCCAGCCGCCGTTCTCCTCCACCATCGTCGGATAAAGCAGGGTCGTCGCTCCGAGCAGCATCACGCCTATCTTCCACGCGAACGCCGTGTTCTGCGTGTACTGGTCGGGAGAAGCGAGAAAGAACAGCATGCCGGTGATGATATTGATTCCGAGACCTGCCATTGCCCAGGGCAGCAGCCGATTGATCTCGGCGAGCGGCACGCCGTCGACGAGTCCCAGTAGTCGCAGGTTCACCACGAGCACGACACCGAACAGCAAACACAGGCCGACGAAATGGAACACCTCGCATATCGGCCAGACCCATGGGTGATCCAGCACGAGTTTCGCTCCCGCGATGGCGGGATCTGGCCAGGCAGGCGCATACGCGAGCGCGCCTTCCGCGAGGATTTCGGGGTGTCGAATCTGGCCGCCGATCGTCGCGGCGCGCCCGACCAGGACGAAGCTGACGAGCGACAGCACCATCGCGGCCGGGACGTGCCAGCGACGGGGCCGCCACAGCGCCAGCCACGCGACGAGCCCTGTGATCTCCATGGCGATGAGCGCCAGCAGCGCGGCGTTGCGATGAGCGGCCACGAGGTCTTCTGAAACGCTGCCCCTGTTTCGAAGAATGAAATACGCGGCGTCGCCGCTCAGATACGCGGGAATGCCGATCAAGGCAAATCCAAAGAAGATGAGGAAGCTGGCGCGTCGCAGTTCTTCGTTCCGACGGACCAGCGACAACCCGAACAGCGCCAGGCCGGCGGCGAAGCCGATCGTCGGCGCATGGTTGAGCAGCAGGTGAAGATGCGCAAGGTTCACGAAACGAACTCGCTGACGTACGCCATCAGGCGCCCCGCGCTCAACGCGATGAACCAGCAGCCGAGCGACGCCGCCGCGAGCAGCCTGCCACGCTGCCCGCCGCCGAAGACGCGCCTCCGCACCATGACCAGCGTAACGACTGCCAGGAGCACGAAGGCGAGCTTCACATAGAAGGCGGGGTTCGACCCGTGCTTCGCCGCGTCGGAGATGAACAGAAGCGTTCCCGTGAGCGCTGTCAGCGCGAGTCCTGCCCACATCAGGCCGAACGTCTTTTGCAGCGACTCGAGCGGAATGCCCGGCGCGACCCCGAGCAGGCACAGGTCGATCGCCGAGCTCAATCCGACTACGGTGCTCAGGCCGAGGGTGTGAAGGAAAAGGATGAGGGGATACCGTAGAGGACGCCCGATTCACGGATCCAGGTGGCGAGACCGGATTGCTCCAGCTGTGCGAGAACCGGTCCCATCCCGAGACGCTACGAGCTCACCCTCCAGGCCAGCTGGGCCTGATAGCACTCGAAAAGAATCCGGTGGAAACGCTCGACCGCGTCCTTGTTGACGAAGGGATGCGGCTGGCCATCAAGCTTGACCACTTCGGCCATGACGGAAACGACATCCGTTTGACTGTTACCCGACATGTCAGGATTCATCAGCCTCCACGCGCGAATCTTCTCGGCGATGTTCCCGTGCCCGACGGAAGTAGGCAGGATCACGTCGACGCCGGCTTTCGTCGCCGCATCCATGAAGCGCCGAATCGAGGCCACGTGGGCCTTCATCATTGACTGGGCGTCGGTATAGTACCGGACGCCCTGCCGCCCGATCGTGGGGTCGACGCCGCCCCAGACGGCGGCCACGTGCCGCCCCTCGTCGGACGCCACGCTCTTCCGGTTCGTCAGCGGCTCGATAATCATCGACAGCGTGCCCGGCGTGTGGCCCGGCGTGATGTAAAGCGTGACAGTGACGTCGCCGAGCCGGATCTGCTGGCCGTCGGTGATGACCATGTCCTTCCGGGGCTTGAACTGCGCAGGCGAGTTGTCTTTCCCCACGACATCCCAATCGGCGGTCGACATCGCCACCCGCGCGTTCGGGTACGTGTCCTGCAGGGTCTTCGCGCCCCAGGTACCGATCGTCGTGGGCGTGGGTCACGATGATGTATTTGATGGTGGTGGGATCGAGACCGAAGTGTAGCAGCCCGAGCACGAGCTCCCTGCTCGAGTAGTGGAAGTTCGCGTCGATTACGATGATCCCTTCAGAAGTATTGATCGCCCAGACGGCAGCCGTTTTGGTGCCGATGAAGAAGAGATTGTCAAAAATGTCCGCCGGCCACGCGAACCATTCCTTGCGCGGCACGACCGCCGACCGATCCTGCACCGACATCTGGTCTGGCAGTTTTGGCTCTGCGCACACTTGATCGAACAGACGCTGGAAAATGTGAAACGGCGCCAGTGGATTCTCCACTGACGGCTTGATGGCCGCGCGTGCCGCATCGACATGGTTCTTCGCCACGACAGCCTGCGCGTGCGCATCGGTGGCCATCCAGCCGGCGATCACTGCAACGCCGCACCAGGATGCCAGGTAACTCGCAGCGCCTGTGGTCATCGTTGCTCCCCGGTCGAGTACTTGCCCTGCGGATAGTTGAACTCCACTTCCCGTCTCGAGGCTTCAGGGTCGCAGTAGTTCCATCCGCCGCCCTGGCCACCCCTCACCGGCGCCCGGCTGAACAATCTCGAGTAGGTGAACGGCCTCGTCAGAAAGAGCGGGTCATCGATCGTCATGATCACCCGCAGGTTGTCGTCGTCGATGAACTGGTAGCGCTCGGTGAACTTCATCCGCGCCGAATTGGCCATGTGGAGGTGGTCGTCCATGCCGTCGGGATCGAACGTGAAGTGGGTCGTTTCGAACACGAGGTCATCCCCGTCGAACCGACCGACCGAATATCCCGTATGGTGAAACAGCTCTCCATTGCGGGGCGTCGGACCGCTTCCGTTCATCCAGACGGTGCGTTCGCCAAACTGGCTGACGTTGATGACGACGCGGCCGGGAGATGCAGAGAAGGAAATGTTGCCAGCGGAACCCAGTGCCGAAGGCAGGCTGAGCCCCACACACTCCGTTGTCGACGGCGACTGAAAGATATCCATGTACTTCAGCCAGGCCTCCCCTCGCGCGTTCAGCGGAAGTTGGCCCACTGGCATGGAACAGTTCACAAGTTTGACGCCGAACTCGTCGGTGCGCCCGCCGCAGTTGCCCCGGTCCTGACCGTCCGGCATGCTGATCCGGCTGTCCCAGTTGCCGAGGAACGGATAGATCTTGTCGTACTCGTCGTCGGTCTGGGCGGCGACCGGCGCCGCACCGATCACGAGTACCAGCGCGACGAAAGCGCCGGCGCTTCGCCCGCACGTCAGGCGTGTCATTTCGTCCCCCCCTCTGGATTTCAGCGCCTACTCGATCGGAGGCCCGCCGGGACAGCCGCCCAGACACACGGTTTTGCCGTCCTGGAATATCACCACGCCGGCGGTCATTGCTTTTCCGTCCGGTCTGCGGCTCGGATTGCCTTCGACGGTGACCCGCTTGCCGACGAAGTCCTGCGGACGCCATCCCTCGCGCTTGGCATTCACCGCGCCCGTTCTCGCCGTGATCCGCCACGTGACCGCCTTGCCGTCCGCGCCCGGAACATCGACGAGCATCTCGGAATGCGGGCTGACCAACTTGAACGACGTCACGACGCCGTCGATCTTGATGGTGCGGGACATGTCGAAGAAGGTGTTGAACGAGTGGTGAGCCACGGCTGGAACAGCCAGGACCATGCATGCCACAGCGAGAGCCGCCGCACGACGAAACTTCATGGTTTCCGCTCCTTCCACTTGAAAAGGGACACGATCGTCACGCGGTGGGCCGATCACACTTCGCGCATCAACGGGCTGAACGCTGCGCCGGACTCGATATTGTCCCGAAGGCCGGTGGTGGAATCCGATGGTGCGTCGCAGCCTCATAGGCGGAAGCCACCTTGATCGTGTCGGTGTCGCTGCCTGGTCCCGCCCAGAACATCAGGCTGATCGGCATGGGATGCGGCAGCTGCGACTTGACCTCCCCGGTGACCTCCGTGTACCCCTTCCTATCGACGCTCAATCTGTACGTTGGGTCGTACACGACCCTGACGTACCCCGCCGGCACCTCGATCTCCGGCGCCCCGAGGAGAGCCGTGAACCCGCCGCAACAACTGTGCGCAGGACGGTTGTTCACCTCTGGTTCCTCGGCGCCGCCCAACAGATACGGCGGAGTTGTCTGTTCAGGGTTGACAAACACGTCGATCCTGTTCTCGTACATCACTTTCAGGATCACCATCCGGAGCACCGCCGCCATCTTCAGGTGGCTCACTCTGTCGGGGTCGGGTCGCGGATCCTGATCGGCGACGGCGTTCTGGGCTCGTGCCCGTTCCTGCGCAGTCTCGAACTTTGCGTTGGCGACCCAACTCCCCCAATCCCTGACTCGCGCGTCGCCTCGTTCGCGCAGATACTTGTTGATGACGAACGGACTCGACGGGTTCGCCAGGTTGGTCATGATGCTGCGAAGGTTGATCTTCTGCGACAACGGCGCCTCGTGCAGAGCCAACGCCACGGCATAATCGACGGTCCGCACGTCCCATCCGGGAACCGCAAACTCCAGCTCGCCGGAGCTCGCCGTCCGCCAGAAGTACTCCGGCACGTTGTGCGGCAGAATCTCGGCAAACGCATCCTGGAACGTGTAGGTCATGTTCGGTACCCCGGGATCGTCGGGGTAGAGCGGGTCGACCGACTCGACCAGTTCGGCGCCCAGTTTGTCTCGTAGCACCGTCTTGATTTCGCGATCGAGCTGATCGCTGATCGCCTCGTCGTTCTTCGAATGCTTCACCATGAACTCGCGGACGATGCCGACGCGCATCCCCCTGAGCGGCTGGGCGGTGACCGCCGACTCTGGCACGACTGCGCTGGCGTACGGAGCCGCCGGGATGATCCCCTTCGGGAGCGCGGTGAACATGTCGCCCGACTCGTACCCTTTGATGGCATCGAGCACCAGCGCCGCGTCGCTGACGGACTTGCAGTGAATCCCCGCGCGATCGCCCCAGTTCTTACTGTTTATTCCGCCATCCATGAGGATGCCCTTGGTTGTCAGGATGCTGACCAGATTGTTTCTGGAGGCGGGACCCTTGCAGGAGCCGGAGGTCTGTTCGCAGATTGAGCAGGTCACCAGGTTAGCGGCCACGGAAACGCCGGACCCATTACTGGTCCCGCGCGGCACGCGCGCGGTGTCATAGGGGTTGCACGCATGGCCGCCCCATTGACCGAACTGAAGGCTGCCCATGTTGGCGAACACGGATTCTGCTCTGGAGGGCCCGGCAGCGCCTGGTCCTCCAACGTTGTCGGCCGTGGCGACCGCGTAGATGATCGCGCCCTTCTGCCGCAGCTCCGCGATATCGGGAGAGTCGGCCTTGGGAACGTCCATTTCGAAGTTCACGTCGTTGCCCCCCGTCGCCCTCATGTCCTTCGCGTCGTACCAGTTCTTGAGGGAGAATACGACGCAGTACATGGGGAGCGCGGCCACATCGGGATTCCGGTCATACTGCCGATCCAACTCAGCGGCCCGCTCCAACGCGTCGGGTTGCTTCCGGAACTCTTCGCAGGCGACCGGAGCTCCCTGCGGCAGCGGTCCAGCTGACGGCGCACGGTCGAACTCGCCTTTGCAGGTCACCGACCGCTCGCCGCGAATGTTCAACGTCTCGAGCGCATTGAGCTGCCCCGCGTCGGGGATGCCGACGCGCATGCCGGTCTGTAACTGCACGCTCGGATCTGAGATTGACGGTTCCATCCGGCCGAACTCAAACGGTGGGCCCGCGTACCGCTCGAAGTCGGGAAATAGGCTCGAGACGGGCACCGTCGCTGTTGGATATTGGACTGCCGTGCCCGCCCGAACGGTACCGCTTGCTGGGGGAATAGGCGCACCGTCACGGGTCACCAGGGCCGTGCAGGCGCCGTTGTAGGCCTTCGCCCGGTCGAGGTACGCCTGCACAATCTGTTGGCACGTCGTCTGTCCGGACCGGATGGCATTGTGAATGTCTGTGATCGAGGCTTCTTCGATTCGGATCGGACCCTGCTGCGCCCACGCCGAACGAGATGCGAACATCCCCGTCACCACCCATACCATCAAGCAGCCCAGGACTCGGACTTGTCGTCGGTTCGCCGTGCTCATCGTCAACCCCTCATCAGAAGTCGTACTTGATCCCCAACTGGATGATGCGCGGCGCTCCTGCCATGCTGGTGATCCGGCCGAACGTGCCTTGGTTGAAGTTGCTGTTGGGAGTACCCCAGTTGAAGTGATCGAACAGGTTGAAGGACTCGAGGCGCAACTCCACCCGCTGTGTTCCCGACAGCGTAATGAGCCTCGAGATCGCCAGGTCGACGTTCCAATAGTTGGGTCCGACCCCGGCGTTGCGCTTCAGGTTGCCCAGCGTCCCTGGTGTGGGCTGCGCGAACGCCGCGCGGTCGAAGTAATTAGTGAGCGTCTTCTCCCCATAGTAGTCGCTGCCGACATCGTCGGGCCGCTGGAACCGCTGGCCGTTGAACGAATCGTCCCTGCCGCTCTGGATGTCGATGCGGCTGCCGGTCCGCGCGGAGACGATCCCCGACAGGCGCCAGTTCGAGATGACCGTCCGCAGGGCCGCGTTGTCCACCATCGGCGTGACGTACCCGAGCGTCAGCGTCGCCAGGTGCTTCCGGTCCTGATCGCAATAGCCGTCATCGAACGACGGGTCGTCCGGATTCAGGTAGCCGGCACTCGCCTGGTCGAAGCCATTGGGAGTGTCTGTGCCGGTGCAGCGCGACAACGTATAGCTCCCGTTGAGGCTCAGCCCGCTGGACGTCCGACGCCGCGCCGACAGCTTCAGGCCGTGATATTTCTGGAAGCCGATGTCGACCACCTCGTCGAGGGAACCGATGAACTGGGCCGCCGCCGGGTTCACCTGGTACAACGCGCGACGCTCGTTCAGGTTCGAGTTGGCCGTGCAGACCCGGTAGGCCACTCCCTGGATCGTGCACGGGCCGAGCCCCATGAAGATGCCGGGATTGAGCTGCTGCTGCGCCCACAGACGGTCGGAATAGCTGCCGATGTAGCTCGCCGACACCCCCAGTCCGAGCCCAGCTGCTGCTCGACGGTCGCGTTCCACGACTGGATGCGCGGCGAGTTGATATCCGGGTCCATCGTCCCGAACGTGCCGAAAGGCGGGAAGTCCGTGTTCGGGCCGGTCACGATCGGGTGGGGATCACCGCCAGGAAAGCCCGCGTACGGGTCGTCGAAGAGCCCCACGGGATCGACGATCCTCAACCGATTGCCGAACGGCGGGGCGTTGGCGTGAATGTTGTGGAAATCGCCCGACATGAAGTCATACATCATCGCGTACGACGAGCGCACCGCCAGGTGACCGTCGCCGTGCACATCCCACGCAAGGCCCAGGCGAGGGGAGAAATTCCCCCACTGCTTGTTCATCCCAGTCTTCCCGTTCTCCGGGAACCCCGGATCGCCGTCCCAGAGGAAGCCGGCCGGGGCCTTGTGGTACACCGTGCTCCTCACGCCATTCAGGAAGTTCTCCATATCGAAAACGGAGATCACGCCGTTCTGGACGTTCTGGCCGAAAAGCGGCTCCCAGCGCAGGCCGGCATTCACCGTCACGCGGTTCGAGACACGCCAGGCGTCCTGCGCGTAGAACCCCGCGTACCAGCTGTCCACCGGCAGCTTGCCCAGGCCGCCGTGTTCGACGCTGGTCACGCGGCCCACCAGCAGGTCCGCGATCGACGAGCCGGTCGCCGACCCGTCGAAGATCCAGTTGCCGCTCGCCCGCGAGGCGGAATTGTAGTCGCCCTCCCAGAACTCCATGTCCGCGCCGATGCTGAATTGGTGGTTCCCCCGCACCACCGTGAGGTCATTGGCAAGCTGATAGCTGTGGTTCGAATACAGCGCCTTGGTGGCCGTCCCGGTGTAGAACTCGAACGCGCCCGAGACGGTCATCGGCATGTAGCCGGGTAAGTAGCTGAACAATTTCACGCCGAGATCCTGCGGGTCGAAGAACTCATTCTGCGAGATCTCGACCTTCGTCTTATTGATCCCGACCCGTAGCGCGTTGACGACCGCCGAGTTGAAGACGGTGGTTTCGCCAAAGGCAAACGAGTGAACGCGGTTCTCCCGGCCTGGTGCGAGGTTGGTCTTCAGCAGGTTGTCGGAGCCGCCGCCGTAGCCCGGCGGGTCCGTGAGCCAGGTCAGCATGTACCGGCCGAAGAACGAGTGGCTGCTGCTCGGCTGAAAGTCGATCCGAGCGACCGGTAGATACTCGTCGCGGTTCCGCTGGACGTCGAACGTGATCTCGCCGCACGGATCGGTCGAGGTCGGTATTCGGCGGGCAAGGTTCAACGCGGCCGGACTGTAGAGTGCCGGATCGACCCGGTTGTTGACGTACGGCGCGCGAAGGTTGAGCTGTCGGCCGCCGTTGCAGGCCGGAGAGGCGAAGGCGGTAAAATCGCCCGCCAGCATCGCCGCTGTCGGCACATACGCGATGTTGGACGTCGGCCGCACCCGGGTCGCGGTGCCCTGGTACCCGGCGAAGAAGAAGAGCCTGTCCCTCGCAATCGGCCCGCCGAACGTGCCGCCGAACTGATTGCGCTTCAGCCCGTCGTCGGTTCGCCTGCCGTCGGGGCCGATCTCCGCAAACACGTCCGTGGAGTTGAGACTATGGTGCCGCATGAACTCAAACCCGTTGCCCGAGAACCGGTTCGTGCCCGACTTCGTCACGGCATTGACCGCCGCGCCGGAGTGCACACCATACTCTGCGGCGAGGCCGCTCGTGGCGACGCGGAATTCCTGCAGGGCGTCCGGAAACGGCAGCGGGAGATTTGCGTTCATTTGCCGGCTGTTGTGGGACGCCCCGTCGAGCGTGTAGCCGACTCCGGCTGGCAAACCGCCAGCCACCGAAACGTACACGCTGCCCACAATACCCCGATCGCTCACCTCGCCCGTCTGGACCGCCGCGCCCGACAGCACGAGCAGATCGGTGACCTGCCGGCCCTGGAGCGGCAATTCGAGGATTCGCTCGTTCTCGACGACGTCGCTGATACCGGCGCTTCGGACGTCGACGAGCGGCGCGGCGGCTTCAACCGTGACCGTCTCCTCGAGCGAGCCGACCGTGAGCGACACATTGATCGTGGGGGAAGCGCCGACTGTGAGCACGAGCCCAGTCTGCACGTAGCTGCGGAATCCCTGCAGCGAGACCTCCAAACGGTATGGCCCGGTCGGCAGGTTCGAAATCAGGTATGACCCGCTGCCATCGGTTACGACAGTGCGCGTAAGTCCGGTGTCAGCCTGTGTCGCAGTCACCGTCACGCCCGGCAGCACCGCTCCGCTTGAATCGGTCACCTGGCCATTGAGTTCCGCGGTGGAGAGCTGCGCCCACGCGGCAGACGCAGTCAGCGTGAGCAGAACGAGCAGCCCGATAACAAGAGAATGTCTCGCAGCACGCGTCATCTGTAACCCTCCATCCTGTCCTGGACAGATTTCGAAGACGGTGTGAGTGAACCCACTAGTCAGGGTGCGTATCGTTCAGCTTTTGATTGGGGCGAAACCTATCACGGTTTCGTAGGGGTGTCTACTTCGCTTGCGGCTTAGATTTGGTCATTTAGGCGGTTGAGATCGAGGTCGCCGATTCCGCAGTTCAGCGCTCTGGGGCGTCTGCCGGATATTACGACGGCGAATGTCCCAACGGGTTCACCATCCGTGCACGTAATCGTTGTTTGTGTCGTCTACGAAAGATCAAGGGAACACGATCGCTCGTCACCTGGCGCCTTTTCGCGAGCCGAAAGCAGCGACTCTCGAACGTCAGGTGCTGATTTCAAAACCGATCTGCCGCCATCGATCAACAGGGCCTTCGGCTCCGTATCGCTCCACAGCTTGATGGCCCGATCGAAGGCGACCCACGCCATCACCTTCGAATGCGTGAAGTGACGACGGGGGCCGCGCACCTCCCGGATTCCCTCGTCGGGCTGACACCACGCGCGCTCGAGAAAGGCGAGCAACGCCATCTCGTGCGCTTCGCGCTGGCGACGAGTCCCGGCAGCGTCAACGGTGAAATCGCCGGCGGCGTGGTGATGTCGCTGTTGACGCGGCGCGACAGTGCCTGGGCATCGCTGTCACGTCAAACATCGCGGACGCGAACACGTCCTGGCTGGCGCTGCGAGTCGGGGACGCGTTCGCGGAACAGTGAGCGGCATCAGATTCGCTCAGCGTCCCCGAGCGAAGGGCGAGCGACGGCACCCGTCACGGGTGCCGTCCCCTTTGTCTTGTGAGCTCACCCTACGTCGTCGATGCCATCCGCTCTCCGTTCTCGTAATTGAGAGCGTTGAGTTGGGCGGCGGTGAACCCGCAGTCCGGCAGGGCCGTGGTCAGACTGGTGATGTTGCTCCACGGATAATCGCTGCCGAACACCAGCTGCGAGTTCGTCACCAGCGTGTTGAGGGCTTGCATGGTGAAGCGGTTGGTACTCGCCGCACAGTCGTAGTAGAACATGCGGGCTTCGCGGAGGCCCTGGTCTCCGTTACGCGCCCCACGGCCGCCACCCGCTGCTGCTGCACCACGGCCGCCACCTGCCGGTGCTCCGTCACGGCCGCCAGCCGCTGCGGCGCCACGACCGCCACC
Source organism: uncultured Acidobacteriota bacterium (assembly GCA_963750995.1). GTDB lineage: Bacteria > Acidobacteriota > Vicinamibacteria > Vicinamibacterales > UBA2999 > CAVVST01. The sequence continues at coordinate 473,792 of CAVVST010000005.1, forward strand.
CGCCGCCGCGGCGCCACGGCCGCCACCTGCCGCGTCTCCCCTCAGGTTGATAATCCGTCCGGCCAGCGCGGGGAACCCGCCGCCGGCGTGCGAGAAGACCCAACGGATGTTGGGGTACTTCGTCGCCACGTTATTGTTGAGCAAGGTCGCGATCGCGACCGCGGTATCGACCCCGTACCACACGTTGGGAGCGTCGACGCCCTCCACCAGGTCGAGGCTCCAGTCCGGTTCCGCCGGATGCACGTGGACGATGGCCTTGCGGCGATTCAATTCCTCGTGGATGGGAGCCCACTTGGGGAGGCCGATATAGTCGCGCCCACCGACGCTGCCTGGCAGGCAGACACCGACGGGTTTCAGCGATGAGTACACGTGTACTCGATCTCTTTCAAGCAGCCGTCGATGTCGGGCAGAGGCAGCACCGGGAGGAAGCGAAAGCGCCCTTTTGAATCGGCCGTGATGCGGGCGCCGTACTCGTTCGACTCGCGCGCGTATTTAATGACGGTCTCAGACTTGCGCGGGTTTTTCCCAGCCACCTCCATCAGCCCTTGCTTCGTGTAGTAGGTCGCGTGCGACTGGTACGCGATGTCGACTCCGGCTTTGTCCATCGCCTCGATGGCGATCTGCGGCGTCCACAGGCTGTTGGTCACCGGCTCGCGTTCGAACTGAGGCACGCGGACGCCATTGGCGTTCGCGTACTTGACCCACTCAGGAGACTGAAAGTGATGGTGGAAGTCGATGAATCGCGGTTTGCCGGCCGGAGCCTGCGCTTGCGCGTCGGCTGTCGACACCAAGAGGCCCGCAGTCACCGCCGTGACGCCGGTCAGAAACTCCCGGCGGTTGGTCGGTGCTCCGAGCGGCGATCCGGGGCCCGTTGATCTGTCAGCCATACTGTCAGCTCCTGTCTCTATTGATGAATCCAACCATGTTCGCATTTAACGAGGAGTTGCACATCCGCGTCACGCCGGCTCGATCAGGTCACGCTTGAACGACACGCCGAGGCCAGGGCCCTGAGGCACCGGCAAGTAGCCATCCTTGTCCAGCGCGGGTGCATTCTCGAACACCTGCCAGCCCTCGAAGAGATCGCCGATTGGCGGTTCATGGATGAACTCGAGGATCGGACAGTTGGGCGTGGACGCCGCCAGGTGGATGCCGCAGATGTTCACCAGCCGCCGGTCTTGCGGTGCCCCGTGCGGTGAGACCTGTCTGTTATAGGCGGCCGCGAGCATGCCGACCGTGCGGGACATCTGGACCCCGATACGGGCGATCTCCGGCATCAGGATGTCCCAGACCCCGTGATCCAGCATGTCCTTGAACTCGTGCAGGCCGCCGAAGTTCCCCTCGCCGCCGGCCATGGGCATTGTGAGGAGACGGTTGAGCTCGGCCAACCGTGCGAGGTCGAAGCGCGGCAGCGGCTCTTCGAACCAATACACCTTGAGCCGCTGGTACTCCAGCGCCGTGTCGTAGGCGCGTGTGAAGTTCCACAGCGTCGGATTATCGCCCCCCGCGTCGGCGTTGCCGGGCGCCTTGTTGCCATCGGTCAGGATGTGAAAGTCGTCGCCGACCGCGCGTCGCACCAACTCCACCAGGCGAACGTCGTCTTTCAGGGTGCCGAACGACGAGCGCAGCTTCATGGCGCGCCACCCCTGCCCCTTGATCCGGGCCGCCATCTCGGCACGTTCTTCGGGGGTGCCGACGCCCCACATCGCGGCGTAGGGGAGGATGCGGTCCCGGACCGGGCCCCACAGCTTGTAGAGCGGCTGGTTCGCCGCTTTGCCCAGCAGGTCCCAGATGGCAATCTCGATCGCGGGGCTCACGCCGCGCCCCGGCGTCCCGGTTGGCTTGTTCAGGTCCCAGGGATCCTGGCCGACCAGCGTTTTTTTTGCGCCCGCGACCTCCTGCGGCGGGATACCAGGCCCCAACCCCACCAGGCCCTCGTTCGTATGAATTTCAATGGCGGTGAAGCCGCCGACCTGAATCGGCAGCGGTCCCGTGTCAGCAGGAATCTTGTCCACCCGTCGTGCGAGGGATCCCTTGTCTGCGATGAGACGAATCTTGATGAGGCGAACGTCAGTGATCTGCAACCGCCCCGCTCGCGCGGCCTGTGCCGCCAGCGCCGGCGCCGGCAGCATCGAGGCCGCCGCGGTTACAGTCGGCAGGGTCTTGAGAAAGTCTCGTCTCAGCACGACATTCACCTCTGTGTTGTGAGCCTCGAGCACGTGGATGCTACTGCAGTCGCCCGGACGCGCTCAAGGCGTATCGATTCAGCGGCCCCTTCCATCAGCTATACTCCCCCCGGCTCTTCGCACCAGTGGCGATTCCCGGGAAATATCGGGAAGACACGGAGGCGGTGGACGTGGACGATCAGCACAGAAATTCCGTCGATCGACGCAGCTTCCTGAAAGCGGCAGCCACCGGCGGAGCGGCGTTCGTTGGCGCGCAGGCGGTGGGTGCCGAACCGCCACAGCAGCGTGATACCGCAGGATCACCCCAGGCCGAGGCGCCGGCCGCCATCGAGATCGTCAACGACGAACGGCCCGGATCGGACTTCATGATGGACGTCTTGACGCCCCTGGGGTTCGAGGTACGTCACGATCAACCCGCACTCGGATTCCGGCGGCCTGCAGGAATCGATCATCAATTACACCGGCAACAAGAACCCCGAGCTCATCACCTGTCTCCATGAAGAAATTGCCGTCGCGATCGCGCATGGCTACTTCAAGATCGAAGGCAAGCCGCTGGCGGCATTGATGTACAGCTCGGTCGGGTTGCAGCACGCCTCGATGGCCGTCTACAGCGCGTTCTGTGACCGGGTGCCGGTCTACCTGCTGCTCGGAAACAGAGTGTGGAATCCTGATTCACGCAGCGCCCGGGATCCGGTCGCGCTGGCGCGCGATTTCACCAAGTGGGACGACCAGCCGGTGTCGCTCGAGCAGTTCGCGGCCTCGGCGGTGCGCGCCTATTCCGTTGCGATGACGCCGCCGTTGATGCCCGTCGCGATCACCATCGATCAAACGCTGCAGGAGCGACGGATTCCGAAGGGCACCACGCTGCGGGTCCCGAAGTACACGCCAAATGCGGTGCCCGAAGGCGAATCGGGCGCGGTGTCGGAGGTCGCCCGGCTGCTGGTGAACGCGGAGTTCCCGGTGCTCGCCGTCGAGCGTGCGGCGCGGACCGCCGCGGGGCTGCGCTACATCATCGAGCTCGCCGAGCTGCTCCAGGCGGCGGTGGTCGACACGATCCAGCGCATGAACTTTCCTTCCCGCCATCCGCTCAGTCAGGACGCCAGCGTCCTGCGCAACGCAGATGTCGTGCTGGCGCTGGAGCATCCGCTGCTCTCCCGGGACAGTCTCCGGCCGGAAGCCAGGCTGCTCAGCATCAGTTCGTTCGACCTCTTTACCCGGAGCAACTACTGGCACTTCGGCGAGTATCAGGAAGCCGACCTTCCGATTGCCGCGGACGCCGAAGCGACGCTGCCGGCGTTGATTGAGGCGGTCAAGCGCCTGATCACGCCCGATCGAAAGCGGACGTTCGACGCGCGGCGGGTCAAGCTCGCCGAGGCGCATCAACAGGCCAGGGAGCGGAACCGTGTCCTGGCCGCGCACGGCTGGGACGCAAGCCCTCTGAGCACGGCGCGGATTGCCGCCGAGCTGTGGGAACAAATCAAGAACAAGGACTGGTCACTGGTCTCGCGCAGCGACGGGATGAGCGACTGGGCGTGGCGGCTGTGGAACTTCGAGAAGTACTACCACCACATCGGCCAGTCAGGGTCGCTCGGCATTGGCTACAGCAACCCCGCCGCCGTGGGCGCGGCGCTGGCGAACCGGAAACACGGCCGGCTCTCGATTAATTTGCAGAACGATGGCGACTTCCTGTTCCTGCCCAGCACGTTGTGGACGGCAGCACATCATCAGATCCCGATGCTCACCGTCATGCACAACAACCGGATGTACAACCAGGAGGTCATGGTCGTCGCGCGCGTCGCCGCCGAACGCAATCGCGACGTCAGCCGGTGTCACTTCGGCAACGTGTTCGACAAGCCGTTCGTCGACTACGCGCAGCTGGCGAAAAGCATGGGATGGTACGCCGAGGGGCCCATCGACAATCCACGAGACCTCGGTCCCGCGATCCGTCGGGCGCTGGCCGTGGTCGAGCGCGGTCAGCCGGCTTTGCTGGACACCGTGACGCAGCCGAACTAGCTCCGACGCGGTCTGCTTTTATGTCAGGTCGATCACAAGAGTGGGGCTGGGTCGCCGGTGCGATGCTGGGTGCGCTCGCATTTCCGGCCGTCCTGCTGCACGGCCAGCAGGCATCGGCCCCGCCGCCCCCCGCAGCGGCCGCAGCCACGCTCGAGAAAGGCAAACAGCATCTCGTGACGTACGCGTGCTACGCCTGCCATGGATATGCCGGTCAAGGGTCCGACGTCGGGCCTCGTCTCGATATGAACCGCCTGACAGTGCAGGCGTTTACCGGTTACGTTCGCAAGCCGGCCCGCCGCATGCCAGCCTACAGGACCGAGCAACAGATTCCGGCCACGGCACTGGCGGAGATCTACGCGTTCCTCAAGTCGCTGCCGCCACCACCGGATCCGAAGACCATTCCCCTTCTGCGCGCCGACTAGGGTTCCGTCCCGCGTCGCGCTAGGATTTCGCCTCATGACAAAGCTTCGCGTCGCGATGTGCTCGGCGGTGCTCGTCCTCTTCGGCGTTCTCCCCCTTGATGCGCAACGAGGTGGCGCGGCGGAGCCCAGGCCGGAGGTCAAGGAGCGCCGGATCGATCTGGAATCGACCTTCGTGCGCTTTCCTCTCCGGCCCGGCGACGAGCCCTACGGTCGAATCAATGGCGACCGCGTGAAGCAGTTCGTCAACGAGATCACCGCAATTTCTCGAAAGGATCGTGACCGGGGCCACAAGTACTGGGGCCGGATTGCCGGCACCGACGCGGACAAAGAGGTTCACGAACTGGTGGCCGCCAAGTTTCGCGAATGGGGCCTGCAGGATGTCCGTTTCGAGCCGGTCGCGCTTGGACCGCAGAATGTGCCGGCCGATTGGGAGGTCAGCGCAAGCGGAAGCGGCACGACGCTGACGTTCGCGACCGCCTTTCCGACACAAGGCGCTGCCGCGACGCCCGCCGCGGGGCTGGACCTCGACCTCGTGTGGGCCGGATACGGCACCGAGCTCGATTTTGCCGGTCGCGATGTCAAAGGGAAGCTCGTCTTCATTCAGGCCATGCCCTGGCCGAATGGATTTCAGCAGACGGCGCGGTTCTACGGCGCCCTGGAGCGCGCCGTCGCCAAAGGCGCCGCCGCGCTGCTGATCAATGTGGCCATTCCCGGCAACATCACCCAATCGATCAGCGGACCGGCCGGCACGACGGGGTTTACCGGCTTCTCGATCGGCTCCGAGGATGCGGCGCGGCTCAAGGCGCTGATGGAGAAAGGCCCGGTGAAAGTTCACGCGCGGTTGAGCACGGAACGGCGCACCGGGCTCATGGACGCGAATGTCTGGGGCACGCTGCCCGGCACCACCAACGAAGACATCGTCATCATGGCGCAGCACGATGCGCGGTTCGAGGGCGCGTTCTCGAACGGGTCGGGCGTGGCCACGATGCTGGGCCTGGCGGAATACTTCGCCAGGATTCCCGCCGCCAGCCGGCGCCGGACGCTTCGATTCGTCTCGACCGCCGCCGGCGGTGCCCAGTTGATGCACCAGAATCGCGCGACGCTGCTGGCCAATACCGCCCTGATCATCAATTGCCAGCACACCTCGTCGATCCAGTTCATTCAGTACGAACCGCCCGAAGGTACCAGCTATCCGGAGCAGGGCGGGTTGTACAAGACCCAGGCCGTCAATGCGCGCCAGTTCTGGATCTATGGCAGCGACCGGCTCGCGCGCATCATCTTCGACTCGCTCGCGCGGTTTGGCGTGGCACTCTGGGATTACGCGATGAACGACGGGTCCGGGCTGGGCGCCGTCGCGCGCGATGCGCCGTCGCTCCAGACGCTGGTGACGCCGGTGTATTTCTCATCGGACCACGATCGACCGGAGTTCGTGCCGCCGTCGGGGCTGGAGATGGTTGGACGCGCCTACGCCAGGATCATCGATCAGGTGAACGAACTGAGCCGGGCCGAGCTCGTGCAGGCGCCGTAGGACTCGATCAGAAGGAACCGCCGATGTACGGCAGCATGCGCCCAAAGAAGACCACGCCCGCCCACAGGGCAATCGTCGACGCCGCAATGGCCTTGGCGGAGATTGGCGCGTCGATGCCGGACCCGGTGATCCACGGGTCTTCGGCCGAGGTGAAGTAAAGGAGATTCACGCCGGCGAGGAGGAACAGCAGCATCTTCCACTGAAAGGCGATGTTGGTGTCGTACTGTTCGGGAATCGCGATGAAGAACATCATGCCGCTGACCAGGTTGACGGCGACTCCCATCAGTCCCCACGGCATCAGCCGGTGCAAATCGGCGAAGGCGACCGACTTCATCACGCCGAGGATGCGAAGGTTGAGCACGAGCACGATCCCGAACGAGAGCGCCAGCCCGACGAAATGAACGGCCTCGGCGGCGGGCCAGACCGACGTCGTGTTCAGCACGAGCGACTTCAGTGATGCATTCGTCAACCATGCGGTTTCGGTTGGTGCGATGTCCGCGACCGACCGCACTTCCGGATGACGAATCAGGCCGCCGACGTACGCCGCCCGGGCCATGAGGCCGAACGAGGCTACCGCGAGCAGGGCGACGGCGGCGACGGTGCTCGGCCGGGGTTGGCTCAACCGCCGTGCCTGCCAGAGCGCGAGCCACGCGACGCCGCCGGCGAGTTCCATGACCACGAACGCCAGCAGCGCCGCGTCGCCATGGATGCGAATGCGAACCGCTGATACGCCCTCGAGGCCCTCTACCAGCCGTCCGGCCGAGACGCCCGTCAAATAGGCCGGAATCGAGATCAGCGCGACCAGCACGACGATCCGCAGGCTCTGGCGAAGAAGCGGCTGATCTCTGGTGACGAATGCCAGGAGAAACAGGCCCAGACCCACGCCGAAACCGACGGTCGGCACATGGTTCAGCAGGAGATGCCAGTGCGGGAGGTTCATTTGACGATGAGGCCGATCAGCGCCTCCGGTCTGGTTGGACCGACGTAGGCCATCAGCCGTCCGGCGGTGATGGCTCCCGCCCACAAGAGAATGGACGCACACGCGAGGACGCGGGCCTCATTCGGGATCGGCCTCGCGTCAACCGATTCATCATCGAACACCTTGCGTTTGATGCGCATGAGCACCCACATGCTCAGGCCGATCAGCACCATCTTCGTCCAGAAGACCCCGCTGATCCCCACCGTGGTGGCGGCGCGCGCCAGCAGCAACGACCCCGAGAGCGCGTTAAGCACGAACCCACCCCACATGATCGGGAAGAGTGTTTTCAGGGACTTGAGCGGAATGCGCGCGCCGAAGCCGAGCAGCCGCAGGTCGATCACGGCGCTGACGCCGACGATGATCGCGAGGCCAAAGGTGTGCAGGGTCAGCACCATCGGAAACGCGAAGAGCGAACGCGATTCCCGGACCCAGGTGCTGATACCACTGGCTTCGAGCGCTTCCAGCACCCCCATCACCGGTCACCGTGCCTTTTTGCGAGGGGATATCGTGAGGGTCTCAATGGGCGCCGTGATGGGTGATCCTCCTCACGCGGTTGGCCGAACACAGGAGGGTGGTGTGTGCGCGGGCGGTTGGAAAGAGATCGCTTGACTACGACCTGTCGATCAGATCGGGCCGGAGCGTCACGCCGAGGCCAGGGCCCTGAGGGACCTTCATGTAGCCATCCTTCTCCAGCACGGGCGCGTTCTCGAAGACCGACCAGCCGGCGAAGATGTCGCCGATCGGCGGTTCGTGGATGAACTCCACAATCGGGGCGTTGGGTGTCGACGCGACGAGGTGAATCGCACAGATATTGGCCAACCGTCTCTCGAAGGTGGCCCCGTGCGGCGAGACCTGCTTGTTGTAGGCCGCCGCCAACGTACCGATATTGCGTGACATCGTGGGCCCCAGGTTGATGACCTCGGGCATCAAGACGTCCCAGACATTCTTATCGAGCATGTCCTTGAATTCATGGATGCCCCAGTTCGCCTCGCCGCCGACCATGGGAAGCTCGACGAGCCGATTGAGCTCGGCCAGGAGGTCGAGCGCGTAGCGGGGCAGGGGTTCTTCGAGCCAATACACGCCCAGCTTCTGCAACTCCCGGCAGGTGTCGACCGCGCGTTTGAAGGTCCACAAGTTCGGATTGTCGCCGCCCGCGTCGGCGTTACCAGGCGCCTTGTTGCCATCGGTCAGGATGTGGAACTGATCGTCGGTAGCCTTCCGGACTTCTTCGACGACGCGAATGTCATCCCTCAGCGTCGGGAAACTGTTGCGCACCTTCATGGCGCGCCACCCGTCGGCCTTGAGCCTCGCAGCCATGCGGCCGCGGTCCTCGGGGGTTCCGACGCCCCACATCGCCGCGTAGACCAGGACTCTGTCTCGCGTTCCGCCCCATAGCTTGTAGAGCGGCTGGTCCGTCGCTTTGCCCAGCAAGTCCCAGAGGGCGATCTCCACCGGGGCGCCCCACGTGCGCTGCGGTGCGTACAGCGCGGCCGCGTGTTGATTGATGTCGAATGGATCGCGGCCGACGAGCAGGCGCTTCGCGGACATGACGTCGCCAGGAGCGATGCCAGGGCCGATGCCCACCAACCCCGAATCCGTGTGGACTTCCGTCACCGTAAACCCGCCGATGGTGAAAGGCAGCGCCTGGCCGCCGCCACCGGCCAGCCCTCTCGGAACCGCGCCGAGATCTTTCACCAGACGGATCTTGATCAGGCGAACGTCGGTGATCTTCAGCCGGACCGCATGTGCATACTTCGGAAGCAGGATGGGCGCCATGGTCAGCGTGGCCAACCCTGGCAGTGTCTTGAAGAAATCTCGCCTCAGCATCCCATCCTCCCCCGCTGATGGCACCCCTCGGACACGGGTAGCGACGGTTGCCGGCTACTGCGTGCCTGCAGTCGCCTAAGGGGTTCCCAGACCCAGGCCCGAATCACCCAACTCGATCTTCTTGCCGTCAGGCAGGGTCATCGCGTTGACCAAGATGCCCTTCGTGGCTCCCCCCGACACCTTTGGGGGGTATCCATACAGCGTCAACTTGGTGCCCGGGGCCAACGTCTCTTTGGTAATACCGTACCTGGCCAAGCCGGCGACGCCTTGCCCCAAGATGGCTACGTACTTCGTCGTCACCGCGCCCTCCGTGACGTCCAAGAACATGGACGGATGGGGGTTGACGAGCGCCACCCTCGTGATCACGCCGGTTACCGACACCTTCTTCTGGGCCTCCCAGAAATTCGCAACCGAGTGATGGGCCTGCACAGAGGCCGTCCGCATGACGAGCACAGCGGCAAGCACGACAATCAACATACTTGCGCCTAGTCTCACAGTATTCCTCCGGTTTCTAGAGCTTCTTACTGGCGACCTACTTTGGGTCGTTGTCTTCGTCGTACGGCGAGGGCGTGGCAACTTTTATCTGCCACCAGGCGCTCTCGGGGTCGCACGTAAAGTTTGACAGCGCAGGCTGCGGCGCCTTGACGTAGTGCCATGTCCAAGTCCACGGTTGCTTCAGAAAGATCTTGTCCTCTAGCGTGAACGTGATGTCGATCTTGTTGGCAGAGATCTTCTTCCAGCGCTCGGTGACCTTCTTCGCTGCGGAACTGGCTATATGGAGATGATCGTCGATCCCATCCGGATCGAAGGGGAAATTCGTGGTTTCGATGACCAACTCTTCGCCTTCCATCCACCCGATCGAGTGTCCCATCGAGAAGAGGAAGTGGGGCTCCGGATGTTTTCGCCCGTCCATGTAAATGACCCGAGTGAGGCCCTCCGAGAACGAATCGGTCGTCATTTGGATCTCCATTCGATGGGGACCCAGCATGCGCACCGCTCCAATCTCATGATCCATGACGGTCGGCAGGGAATTGGGCAGACACAGATGCATTCCGGACATCATTTCGTCACGGAACGCCATCCAGGCGTGTCCTCGCTTGTTCAGGAAATCCTTGATCCCGAGCTTCGCGCCGCCCTTGGCTTCCCAGGGGTGTGAACAGCGTGTCATGGGAGCACCGGACGGATCCTTGATCGCCCCGCAGGCTGCAGCTGAATCGAATCCAAAACCGGACACCTCTTTGTAGCCGTCAATCGCCCAGTAGCCGCTAAAATCCCCTGGCTCGGTCGGCTTCACGAACTCCGCAGCCGGTGGGGCCGCCCCCCGCCCTCCAGGACCCTGGCCGCGCGCCCCCTGGCCCTGACCCTGCGCCTGCTGGCCACCTTGGGCCGCGAGGGTAGGTCGAGCCCATGAGGGTCAAGACCGCGAGAACCACGAGTCCCCTCGCCACGTTCCAGTTTGGTTCAGTGTGTCGCGTGTGCTTGACGCCCATCATCTGCCCTCCAGCATCGACCGATGAGAAATCACTTCCGGGTACCGGTTGCCAAAGACGCGGCAAACTTGATCGGTGCCAGCACCGGTCCCTGCACGATAGGCTGCCGCCGGGGCCAACATTCTAGGACTAATTGGGCCAGAATAATAGGCCTGCCACGCGGGAGCGCGCTCATAGTTGCCTCGCCGTAAGGCTACTCGGCGGGTAAGGAAGGACACAAGACATTCATCGACTCGGCCTCTGCCACGAGGGCCTCAGGAAACCCGGGGTATTCGGTATCAGGCCTCAGCGTAAAACTGCCACCTCGAAAATTCTCATCGGTCCACAAGGTGACCCTGGCGACAGGGCCCGTCGCCGCACTGCGAATGCGGTTGCGCCACAGCCGCCCACCAGGGAGATCTCGCAACGTGGGGTAGTCACGCGGCCCATTGATGAAGTCCGAGGTTCCTGCCAATTTTGGCGCGTCCCAGACGTGCACGAAACAGCCTTCGGGGCTGGGCACGGTCATGCCGGGGAAGGCAGATCGATTCGAGGCAGGAGCGCATCCCTCCCCAAAGATCAGCACAACCCAGACGAGGATGCCCGCTGAGGGAACCACGGATCGCTTCACTATCACGTTTCCAAGGCCGCGGTTTTTGGGTCTTGGGTCACGGCAGGTCGAGGATGACGCCTCGCCCCCGACGTTCTATCGGAGCGCCCAGCGGCTCTGAGTAGGGGCGGCTCTACCCCGCACTTCGTCGGCAGAGTGACGGTGATGCAGGTCCCGCGTTCATCCCTGCCTTCGCTGCACGAGATCTCGCGCGTCAGCGCGTTCCGCCCTGCCCCTTCCACTTCGCCTGCAGCGCGTCTCGATCGAGCTTGGCTCCGGCGAGATACACCGCCGAAATCTGGCGGGTGTTCGCGATGTTGTCGAGCGGATTCGCATCGAGCACGACGAAATCCGCATGGGTGCTCGTGGCCAGGCGCCCGACGTCCTTGAGGTCGAGCGCCTCGGCAGCCAGTGCGGTTCCCGCCTCGATCGCCTGTGCCGGGGTCATGCCGAGCGTCACGAACGCCGCCATCGCGGAATGCACGGAGTTGCCGAGTCCGGTCACGTTCCGAATCCCGGAATCGGTACCGACGATAATCCTGGCGCCTGCCGCTCTCATCGCCGGGAAGTTGTTCTGGATCATCTGCTCGCGGGTGGAGACGTTTGCCGGATTGGCAGGGGCCGCGTTCGCCTTGCACATGGCCGCGATGGTCGTCTCGGGCAGAAGCAGCGTGTTGAAGGGGTCGCAGTTGTTACGGCGATAGCCCTGCACCTCGGTCGCCGCCCACCACGGCTTCTTCTCCCTGATCAGCGCGAGTTCCTCATCGTCGATCTTCGCGGTCGTCAGGATGTGGACGATGAGATCGGCACCGGCGCGCAGGATGTCCTTCTGATCACGCGCGATCATTGCGTGTGCATGGACCTTGACGCTGCGCTTGTGCGCGTCTTCGATGATCGCTTCGTAGACTTCTCGCGGCATCGCCGGGTAGGTGCCGTTGCGATCGCCCACCCACAACTTGAGGTGGGGGATGTTCTTTGCCGCAATGTCCTGCACGGCTTTTCGCGCCTCGATGGCGGTCGTCACTTCGTAATTGGCGTGAATCGGACGCGTCGCCTCGCGCAGGAACTCATCGGGGCCGCCATCCGGCGGCACCACGCCCGGATTGAAGACATAGCGGGCCGCTCCCGGATACTTCCCCGCCTGCTGGTCTGCCTGGAACTGCAGTGAAATCGGGACGATGGCCGTGCCGCCATCGTTCACCGTGCCGACGCCGTAGAAGGCCTCGCGTTGAAAGTGATCGTACAGGTTTTGCGGCGTGTAGTTCTCGGCATGCGCGCCTGTGGTCGTAATCGCCGAATAGCCGAAGTGGGCATGCGTGTCGATCAGCGCCGGTATGACCGTCTTGCCGGTCAGATCGATGCGCGCCGCGCCGGCGGGCGCCGTGACCGCGCCCTTCCTGCCGATGGCCGTGATCATGCCGTTCTGCACGACGAACGCGCCATCGTCGATCGGCGCGGTCGCGGCCGGGCCGACGATCAGCCGGGCGCCTTCATAGACGACAACCGGACTGGCGGGGCCAGTCTGTGCAGAGACGGCGGCGCAAACCAGGGAGCCGATGACGACAAGAGATGCCGGTAGCCTGAACCGCATGACTGACGCGCTCCTCTACGTCGCGGCCGCTATGGCTGGTTCTTCGCCACCTGGTCGAGCGGGAGATCGTCGGGCCGGACGCGAACGACCTTGCCGTTTTCGAAGAAGACGAACACGATGAAAACGCCGCCGGTCGTCCCGTACCTGCCACCGCGGGCCGACGGTCGCGAGGGGGGAGCCGAACTTCGCGCGAATCTCGGCTTCAGTCTGCCCAATCAGCGCGGCGACGGTTGCCGGTTTGGCCGCCGGGGCCGCTGCTTGCCCCGACCCGGCCTTGGCCGCCTGCGCGACTCGCAGCCGTTCATTGGCGGACCTCAGGTTCGCTCCAAGGCTCCGATTCCCTTCGTGACACGCGTACTCGAATATCTGGTACGGCTCGGAGTCGCCGATCTTGCCGCCATCGGTGTCGTAGTTGTAGACCGGGTCTTTTTCCCACGGCTGCATGAACGTCCACGGCCGCGTCCACGTGTTTGGATCCTCGAGCGTGGCGTAATACTCCATCCGCTTCGGTCCGACCGGCACGAAGCGCTCGATCAGACGGATCTCGCGTTGCGAGATGCCGTTGGGAATGACCGACCCACCGCCACCCTGTGACGGGCGGTCCAGGAAATTGATCGTCTCGACGACCAGGGTGTTGCCCTCCCAGTGGCCGACCGAATCACCCAGCCAGTTGCGAATGCCGCTATGCGGACGACCATCCACCGGGATCATGCGCGTGTTCAGGCGCTCCAGGGCAATCATCACCCAGCCCGGCGACTGCATGATGTAACTGGCGCTGTTGTAGCTCATGATGCCCGCAGGCACCTGGATGGCGATGCAACGCGTGCGGGTGTCGAAACCGTCCCAGTGCGTGACGTCGCTGCCGCTCCCCTCGTCGGTCGAGGGGTGCGTCGCGAGATACGCCTCCTGTGCGGCCTTGGCCGCCGGAGTGAGAGGCGGAATCCTTCCATTCGCCGGATCCTCGATCAGCGCCGTGCGGTTGTCCTGGACGCCCTCTGCCTGGCCCCAGAAATTGTCGTAGGCCCTGACTCGATCCAGGGAGTCAATCGAGTTGGGGTTCTGGGTGCGACCGGCGCTGCCGGCGCGGAATCCCCCACGCATGCCGGCCAGTTCTTCTGCGGTGTAGGTCTTCTTGTCCCCGAGGCGCTCGGGCCGTTCGAGCGGCACGGTGCTGTGGTTGTCCCACACCCCCTGCAGGTCCGGATCGCCCCATGGGGTCTTCGGAGGCGTGTACGATGCCGCCGGCACTTTGAACGGCGTTGCCACCGGAGCCTGCCCGGCTGCGGCAACCCCGGCAAACCAGGCGGTCAGACCGAAGGCGGCCAGCAGAATTCCCGCCGGAATCAACATACGATGGCGCATCTAAACCTCCGACATTCGTCGGCTGGAATGATACTCCCGTCCGCGTGGCGGAGCTATCAATTCGGCGCCGCCGGGCGTAGAATTGCCGCCACCTTTCCACAGGACACCTTGGGTCACCGGAGGCGAAGGCGGCGAGCTCGTCATCGAACGCTGGAAGCAGGTTCCGCCCGATAAGCTGGACGTACCTAGGAGGTTATCGTGAAATTACGTGCAGGCCTGGCTAAGTTCGGCTTCGAGGATGGCAAGAAGGTCGTGCTCGGTGACGAGGCGGCTGCGTTCGCCGTGCCCGGTGGAAATTAGTTCATCCAGGAGATATAGAGACATGGTTCGAGGGTTTCGCTTCCTCGCGGGATTTGTCTGTGTCGCTCTGTTCCCAGTAGCCGCATACGCCCAGGCGTCCATCTCGGGCACCGTGAAGGACCCATCGGGCGCGGTACTGCCGGGTGTGACGGTTGAAGCCGCCAGCCCGGCACTGATTGAGAAGGTCCGTTCGGCTGTCACCGACGGATCGGGGCAGTACACAATCGAGAACCTGCGTCCGGGCGAATACAGCGTGACCTTCACTCTGCCCGGCTTCAGCATCGTCAGACGCGAGGGGATCGAGTTGACCGGGTCGTTTGTCGCCACCGTCAATAGCGAATTGCGAGTCGGGGCGCTCGAGGAAACGATCACGGTGACCGGCGAGACGCCCATCGTGGACGTGCAGAGCGTGGCCCGCCAGCGAGTCATGGACGCCGAAACGATAGACGCGCTTCCGGTCAACCGCATGCCGGCGTTCATCGCGTCGCTCATCCCTGGCGTCAACGTCAGCACCACCGATGTCGGCGGCAGCCTGGGTCCGGTCGTGACCGGCGGAGCATTGACGGTGCACGGCAGCCGCTCCACCGACCTGGCGACGATGGCCAACGGTCTCTCACTGCAGTCGGTGCAGACCGGCGCGGCCCCCCAGGGTGTGGCCAACATGGCCCAGTACGCGGAGATGACGGTCGACACGTCTTCGGGCGATGCCACCGTGGCAACCGGTGGTGTTCGCATGAACATGATCCCGGCCGAAGGCGGCAACACGTTGAGCGGATCGTTCACCGGTTCGTTCGCGAGCACCGGGATGCAGAGCAGCAATTTCACCGACGAGCTGAGAGATCGTGGCCTGGCCGCGCCCAACGAGATCAAGCGGATCTGGGATGTCAACCCGGCGGTTGGCGGACCGATCAAGCGGGACAAGCTCTGGTTCTTCACCACCGGCCGTCATACCGGGGCATGGAACTTCGTCGGGGTATTCCCGAACCTGAACGCCGGCAACCCGAACTCGTGGACCTACGCCCCCGGTACCGAGGAGGAATTCAACGAGCTCAATTCCCGGTCGGCAGTGGCCCGCGTCACCTGGCAGGCGAACCCGAGGAACAAGTTCAATTTTGGCTATGACTACACCGGCGTCTGCCAGTGCAACTTTGCCAGCCCCGTCATCTCGCCCGAATCGGCCGCCAACACCTACTACGATCCGAAATCCGTGGTCACCGTCGACTGGACGTCACCGCTCACCAATCGGATCCTGCTCGACGGCAGCTTCATGTACTACAACCTGTACCGCACCGCGGACGACGCGGGCTCATCGACCTTGATCGCCGTCGATGAACAGTCCACCGGCATGCGGTATCGATCCAGAGATTTCGACAATACCAACAAGAGCATCCGGAAACTCTACCGGGTCTCGATCTCGTATATCACCGGCTCGCATTCGCTCAAGGCGGGCTTCAACGACGGCCCGTCGTCATCGAGCATGTTCACCTACCTGGTCGGCCCACCGCTGACCTACCGGTTCAACAACGGCGTGCCCAACCAGTTCACCCAATATGCGCTGCCGTCAATCGCGGATGGCAATACCGACCACGATCTGGGTCTCTTCGTCCAGGACAAGTGGACCCGGGGACGGCTGACGCTGTCTGGCGGGCTTCGGTTCGACTATTTCGCGACCAGCTTCCCCGAGATGCATCTCGCGCCCACGCTGTATGCGCCCCAGCGGGACATCACGACGCCGAAGACCCCGGGCGTGGCCTGGAAGGACATCAATCCCCGAAGCGGGTTGGCCTACGACGTCTTCGGCACCGGCAAGACCGCGGTAAAGGTGAGCCTGAACCGGTACGTCGCCGGTCAAGCGTTACGCGGCTCGGGCAGCACGGTGCTCTTCGGCTCTGCCCTCACGCCGACGAACCTGCTCGTGAACAGCGTGGCGCGAGCCTGGACCGACAGCAATCAGAATTTCGTGGTCGATTGCAACATCGCCAACCTGGCCGCCCAGAACCTCTCGGCCACCGGCGGTGACAACTGCGGAGCCGGCAACGCGACCTTCGGCACGAACCGCCCGAGCGCCGCCTACGACCCGGAAATCCTCGGCGGATGGCAACACCGGCAGTACAACTGGGAGTTCAGCACCGGGGTTCAGCACGAATTGCTGGCGCGCACCTCCGTGGACGTCAGCTACTTCCGCCGCTGGTACGGAAACTTCTCGGTCGCCGACAACCTCTCCACGGCTCCGTCCGACTTCACGCCCTTCACGTTCACGGCGCCAGTCGATTCCCGCCTGCCCGGCGGCGGTGGCTACCAGGTGACGGCGCTCAACGTCAACCCGGCGCAATTCGGCCTGGTCAACAACCTCAACACCTTCGCGAAGAACTACGGCAAGCAGACCGAGATGTGGCACGGCGTCGATGTGACCATGAACGTACGACCGCGAGCTGGCCTGATCTTCGGTGGTGGCGTGTCCACCGGGCGTTTGACCACCGATAACTGCGAGATTGTCGCGGCGTTGCCGGAAACCACACCGCTCACGCCTGTGGCGAACTGTCACGTGCAGGAGCCATGGCTGTCGCAGGTCAAGGCGATTGCCAGCTACATCGTCCCGAAGATCGACGTGCAGGTCAGCGGGACGCTGCAGAGCATCCCCGGTCCCCCGCTGCAGGCCAACTTCGTGGTGACCAACGCGGTCGCTACCCCATCGCTTGGCCGGCCGCTATCTGGCGGCGCTGCCAACGTCACGGTGCCGCTGCTTTCGCCCACGGAGATGTACGGCGAACGGCGGAACCAGATCGACATGCGGATTGCGAAGGTCTTCCGGATCAGCGGGGCGCGGATGACCACGGGGATTGACATCGCCAACCTGACCAACGCGAACCCGGTGCTGACGCAGAGCGCCGCCTACGCGACGTGGCTCAGGCCGCAGTCGATCCTGACCGCCCGCTTCCTGAAGCTGTCGATACAGTTCAACTACTGATCGGGAGAAGACCGGCCGCATCGGGCCGGTCTGTTCAGATCGCTCGTCCGGTGTTCCAGGAGGCCCGCTCTCATCAGGAGGGCGGGCCTTTTCGTTTCCGTGACGTTACCGCGTCGCGGGCGAATTCTTCCACTTCGCCTGCAGCGCGTCTCGATCGAGCTGTGCTCCGCCCAGATACACCGCCGAAATCTGGCGGGTGTTCGCGATGTTGTCGAGCGGGTTCGCGTTGAGCACGACGAAATCGGCGTGGGTTCCCGTCGCCAGCCTGCCCACATCCGTCAGGCCGAGTGACTCCGCGGCCAGCGCCGTTCCCGCCTCGATCGCCTGCGCCGGGGTCATGCCGAGCATCACGAACCCGGCCATCGCGGAATGCGCGGCGCTGCCGAACGTGAGCACATTCCGCACGCCCGAGTCGGTGCCGACGACAATCCGGGCGCCAGCCGCCCTCATCGCCTGGAAATTGACCTTGATCATTTCCTCGCGCGTGGCCAGCGCTTCAGCATTGGCGGGGGCCGCGTTCGCCTTGCACATCGGCGCGATGGTCGTCTCAGGCAGCGTCAGCGTGTTGAACGGGTCGCACGGGTCGCGGCGGTAGGTCGACACCTCGTTCGGCGACCAGAACGGCTTCCTGTCCCTGATCAGCGCGATCTCCTCGTTGTCGATCCTGGCCGTGGTCACGATGTGGACGATGACGTCCGCACCGGCGCGCAGGATGTCCTTCTGATCCCGCCCGATCATTGCGTGGGCATGGACCTTGACGTTGTGCTTGTGCGCTTCGTCGATGATCGCGTCGTAGACTTCGTGCGGCATCGCCGGGTAGGTGCCGTTCCGATCGCCAACCCACAACTTGACGTTGCGGATGTTCTTGGCGGCGAGCTCCTGCACGACGGCTCGCGCCTCGGGGGCCTTAATCACGGAGTAATTGGCGTGGAGCGGACGCGACCCCTCGATCAGCCATTCGTCGGGCCCCCCGTCGGGTGGCACGATGCCGGGAGCGAACACGTAGCGGGACGCCCCCGGATACTTTCCGGCCTTCTGGTCCGCCTGGAACTGCAGGGAGAGCGGAACCACAGCGGTGCCGCCGTCGTGCACCGTGCCCACGCCATAGAAGGCCTCGCGTTGAAACTGATCGTAGAGGTTTTGCGGTGTGTAGTTCTCGGGCCGTACGCCTTGACCGGCGATGGTGTTGTAGCCGAAGTGGGCGTGCACGTCGATCAGCGCCGGGATGACGGTCTTACCGGTGAGATCGACGCGCGCGGCACCGGCGGGCGCCGTGACCGCGCCTTTCCTGCCGATCGCCGTAATCATGCCGTTCTGGACGACGAACGCGCCGTCGTTGATGGGAGGCGTCGACGCACGGCCGAGGATCAGGCGGGCGCCTTCATAGATGACGGCGGGATTGGCGGCCGGACCTGTCTGTGAATACACCGCAACGGACGCCATCGCTCCGATGGCAAGACCACACGCCAGTATTTTGGACCGGTGCATGCACCACCTCCTGCCCTTCGCATCGATATGAACCGGGTGTCCCTATGCTCGAAAGGCGACCGATTCTATCTTGAAAACGAAGGCCAGTGACGGCCGGTCAGGATGGAGAAACCGTGATATCAATATCCCGCACACGTTCTCGCTGCTTGTGATCTTCTAGACCTGCGCCTAGGAGGAAACGATGAGACAGGACCGACGGCACTTTCTAGCGGGGCTTGCCGCCATGGGAACAGGGATGCTCGCGGCGCGCTGCGGCGGTGCCCAGGAGGCCGCGGTGCCCGCCCAGGAGGCCGGACCGGCGCTCGACCGGATTGCCGCCGGAAGCCGGATCGACGTGCACAGTCACTTCACGTCGCCGGGCTGGTTCAAGGAGCTCGAGTCAGCCGATTTCGTCCCCGGCGCGCGGCGGGGCTGGACGCCGGAAAAAACCCTCGAGGCGATGGACCAGTCAGGCACGGCCACCGCGCTCATCTCGACGGGGCAGGCCGGTGGCGCATTTACGCCGGATCGGCTGCGTCAGCGCGGCATCTCCCCGGCACAGGCCGCCGAGTCGATCCGCCGGCTGGCGCGCGAGGCCAACGAGTACGGCACCAAGATGGGGTCGGACCACCCGGGCCGGTTCGTGCTGATGGCGTCGCTGCCAATGCCCGACGTCGACGCGAGCCTGCGGGAGCTGGAGTACGCGCTCGACACGCTGAAGGCCGGCGGCGCGTTTCTGCCGACGAGCTACGGCGACAAGTACATCGGCGACCCGATGTTCACGCCGCTGCTCGAGGAGCTGAACCGCCGCAAAGTGATCGTCTACACGCATCCGACCGACGCCGCCTGCTGCATCGGCATCCTCCCGAAAGTGATCCCGAACACGATCGAGTACGGCACCGACACGACGCGGATGATCATGAGCCTGATCGCCAACGATGCGCCGACCAAGTTCCGCGACATCCGCTGGATCTTCTCGCACGCCGGCGGCACCATGCCGTTCCTCGTTCAGCGTATCGTCGGCCGGAAAGAGGTCGCCGAGCTGGGGAACCCGGCGGCGGCCGACTCGCGGCTCGACCAGCTGCGGCACTTCTACTACGACACTGCGCAGACGGCGAACCCGGTGGCGATGATGGCGCTGAAGCAGGTGGTGGGCCTCGACCAGGTGGTGTTCGGGACCGATTACCCGTACAGCACGATGGTCGATGACGTGCGCGGGCTCGCCTCGTGCGGCGCGTTCAACGCGGAGGAGCTCGCGCAAATCTACCGGGGTAACGTGCGGCGGATGATGCCGCAGCTGCCGGCGAGCACGACGTAGCGGCAGATTGGAGCACGCCATGATCAGCCTGAGATCGAATCGATGGGCGGTGAAGTCGGGATTCGCGCTGCTGGCGATCGCCGGCCTTCTCGCATTCCTGGTGGGGCCGACCCGCGCCCAGAGCGGCAGCAGCGGCGGCGCCTTCGCCCCCGGCACGGGGGGCATCGACCCCATCCTCGTCGGTACGATCGACCTGCATGCGCATCAGGGACCCGACGACAAAGCGCGGAGCGCCGACTTTCTCGAGGCGGCCCAATACGCACGGTTGAAGGGCATGCGCGGGCTCGTGCTCAAGTCCCACTACGATTCAACCGCGATCCAGGCGTTCATGGTGCGGAAGTACGTGCCCGGCTTCGAAGCCTTTGGCACGATCGACCTGAATCGCACGCATGGCGGGATGAACGCGTTTGCGGTCGAGCACTTCGCGTTGACGTCGATGCCGGGCTACCCGCCGGAAGGGTACGGCCGCATGGTCATGCTGGGATCGTACGACGTCCCCTTCGCGCTCGCCGCGGCGAAGAGCAACGACACGCCGGTATATGTGGTGAAAGACGGGGCGGTGGTGCCGGAGGCGAAGGCGGTCATCGCCATGGCCAAGAAGCACAACCTGTCGATCACGACCGGTCACAATTCGGGAGCGGAAGCGATCCTGATCATCAAGGAAGCGCTCGCGCAGGGTTATTCGCCCGTGCGCCTGTCGGTGACGCATGCGAATGAGAATGTGCCCGGTTTGACGCTGGCGGAAATGCAGGAGGTGGCGAAACTCGGCGCCTTTGTCGAGATGGCAGGGCAATCGCAGCGAGCCCTCACCCCTGAGGCGCAAAAGCGGCTCGATGCCAAGAACGATCGGATCGCCGACCTGATCAAGAAGGTCGGCCCCAACAGCGTCATCATGGAGAGCGACCTCGGCCAGGGCGACACCGAATACATTGCCGACGGCCTTGCCGCCTTCGTCCGCAACATGCGCGCACGCGGGATTTCGGCGGCGGACACCGACATCATGACCAAGCGGAATCCCGCCCGGTTTCTCGGAATTCCAGAAGTCGCGCCGCTGCGCCTCGGAGACGCGGCGGAAAGTGCCGGGGCCAGGGACTAGCGGGATATCGATTTCTGACGGGCGTCAATCTCGATCTGCGCCCGTCTGAGGTTGTCCTCGGCGGCGGCCAGGCCCGGTTTCAGACGCAGCGCCGTTCGCAAATACGGAACGCTCTTTTCGGCCTGCCCGGCCATCAGGAGCACACCTCCGAGATTGCTGTGGGCTTCGGCGCTGCCCGGATTGAGCCGCAGGACCTCATTCAGCTCCGCGAGTGCCGCGGAGAACCTGCCTTCACGCGCCAGTACCAGTCCAAGATTCGTTCGCACCTCCGGCATGGGCCGCACGGCCAGGGCGCGCTCGTAGTACGAGATCGCCTCGTCCGGTTTGCCGTGATTCTCCAACGAGAGGGCCATGTAGAGAAGCGCAGCAAAAAACCGCGGTTCTATTCGCAGCGCTTCTGCAAGATGGGGAATCGCCCGTTCGTATTCTCCCCGCTGCATCAGGACGTAGCCGTAGTTGTATTCGATGACCAGGTTATCCCTCGTCACCGACAAGGTGTACTGAAACAGGGTGTCCGTGTCGCGCCAGCGACTGGCTTGAACGGCAGTGACAGAGGCGAGAAGCACCAGCGTCACCGCCGCAATCGCGACCATGACCGGCCGCCCGATGCGCCACCTGTTCGCGAGTTCAGCGAGACCAAAGACCAGCGCGACGTAGAGCCCGATGGATGGAACGTAGTAATAACGGTCGGCCATTGCCTGGCCGATCCCCACCGGCACAAGACCGATCACCGGAATGAACGTTCCCACGAACCACAGCCATCCCACGATCAGCCAGGGCCGCGTCACCGCACCTCGAAGCGCAACTGCCGTGATGACCGCAAGCGTCATGACGGCAACCGCGATCCGCCAGATCGGCGCGCCGCCGGGAGAAAACGGATAGTAAACCGCCAGATCCGCAGGCCAGAACGTCAAAAAGATGTATTGGGAGTACAGACACCAGCGCATTAGCCATGCGCACGGTCAGCGGGGCGTCGACGATCCTCTCCCCGGGTCCGACATTCGCCTGGGCAAACCAGGTCACGACCATGGAAGCCGCCACCATGCCGAACAGCGGCAGCTTCTCGCGAACCAGCGGTAACCAGGCCTTGGCGATTCGCCCGATTCCATCCGCCGGCCGCCAATCGACGCGACGAAGCGGCCAGTAATCCAAGACGAGCAGGACGAAAGGCCAGGTCACCAACATCGGCTTGGCCAGCAACCCCAGGCCCAGCCACAGCGCAACCAGCGCAGACCGTGTCTTCGAGGGTCTTTTCGAATAACGGACGTACGCCAGAAGGGTGATCAAGCCAAAAAAGGTCGACAACGTATCTTTGCGTTCGATCGCCCACGCGACCGATTCCACGTGCAGGGGATGCAGGGCGAAGAGAGCCGCGACGATGGCGCTCGGCCACCTGGCGTCCGTGACTCGTCTGAGGAACAGGAACAGAAGCCACGTGTTCGCAACATGGATCAGCGCATTGACGACCAGGTGTCGGCCCGCATTGAGACCGAACATCTGGACGTCCGCCATATGAGCGATCCAGGCGAGTGGGTGCCAATTCGAGTCGTAGAACGTCGTAAACGCCCAGACAATGCCTTTCCAGGTCACGCCGCCTGTGACCATCGGATTGTTCTGGATGTAGACCTGGTCGTCGAGAACGATGAATTGATGACCAGCGACTTGTCCGTACACCGCGAGCGTCGCCACCGCTAATCCTGCAGTAATAAACAGGTCGATCCGGTCGAAGCCTTGCGCCGGCCCCGCAGCTCGCGGTCTTTCGGCGGACCGTGGATGGTCGGCGGCGAAAGGCTGACGTCGCTGCCTCCCTGACCTGCTCGTCCTGGTAGCCATACAAGTCGCAGGGGCGGGCTAGCGACGACCTGAGCGAATCCCACGCGCGGCCTCGGCCGCCGCCGCGGCAGGATCAGCACCCTCCTGGCCCGTGCGGTGATCACCACGCCCCAGGGTACTTCTTCGAGCCATATAGCCAGAACGGTGAAGAAGTATGGGCTTCCCATCTCCTTGATCTTCAGCTTCGCTTCACCGGCCTGGCGGTTCCGCCAGGTGATCGGAATTACGGTCCAGGTGAAGCCGCGGACGATCGCCTTGAGCGGCAGTTCGACCGTCAAATTAAACTGAGCGGCACGCAGCGGCCGACATCCATCAATGACTTCGCGGCGGTAGGCCTTGAACGCGTTCGTCGTGTCGTTGAGGTGAATGCCGAACGCGAGTTTCAAGAACGTATTCGCCAGCCGATTGAGCACCAGCTTTATGCGGGGGTAATCGATCGTGCCGCCGCCCTTGATGAACCGGCTTCCGAACACGCAGTCCCAGCCCGCGTTGAGCGCCTGCCAGTAGCGCACGACATCGCGATGGTCATCCGATCCGTCCGCCATCAGGATGACGACCGCGTCACCCGACATGTGATCGAGGCCGAACACGATCGCCCGGCCAAACCCGTGCGGTGCGGTGTTCTGCAGCGGCCGCAGTTCGGGGATGCGGTTCTTCAACTCCAGGAGAATGGCGTAGGTCCTATCCCGGCTGCCGTCGTCGACGACGATGATCTCCTGAGGAATATCGTGTAAGCGCAGCTCCGCGTGCAAGTGCTCGACGGTGGCGGCGATGCACGCTTCCTCGTCCCGGGCCGGGATGACGACTGTCAGCCGCGCGATCCGTGTCGTCGCGCCGTTCGAGCTCGCTCCGTGTTCACTCTTCATCTCCGTCGGGATGAGCTGAGTGCCAACCGATCGCACCATGCTTCGACGATGTCTCCCACCGTCTCGTCAAGTGACTTGGTGATCTGCCAGTTCGGGTAGTGATTCTGGATCTTGCGGAGGTCACTGTAATAGCAGATGTGATCGCCTGCGCGTGGCTCGTCGACGTAGGTGTGACGTTGCGCCTTGCCGGTGTGGGCGGCTGTAAGCGCAAAAGCTTCAAGAATCGAGCAGGAGTTGGCCTTGCCGCCCCCGAGGTTGTAAACCTCGGCCACGCGAGGGCTGCTCCAGAATTCGAAGATGAATCGAGCCACATCCTCAGCGTGAAGGTTGTCCCGGACCTGCTTCCCCTTGTACCCGTGGACTCTGTACTCCCGTCCTTCCAGGTTGCACATCACGAGGTAGCTCAGAAAACCATGCAGCTCGACGCCGCCATGATTGGGGCCCGTGAGACAACCTCCCCTCAGGCAGCATGTCGGCATGCCGAAGTATCGGCCGTACTCCTGCACCATGACGTCGGCCGCCAGCTTGGACGCGCCGAAGAGCGAATGCTTCGACTGGTCGACCGGGAACGTTTCGGGGATGCCGTCCAGGTAAGCCGAATCGTCGTAGTCCCACCGACTCTCGAATTCCCTCAACCGGATCCTGTTCGGAGCGTCGCCGTAGACCTTGTTCGTCGACAGGTAGACGAAGGGAGCCTCGGGACAGAACCGCCTGGCCGCTTCCAGCAAGTTCAGAGTCCCGACAGCATTGGTGTCGAAGTCGTCGAACGGGATGGCAGGGGCGAGGTCGTGCGACGGCTGCGCGGCACAGTGGACAATCGCGGCGGGCCTGAGCGTTGACAACAACTCCAGAACGCGATGCCTGTTGCGAATGTCGAGCTCGTTGTGGTGGAAGTCGCTCAGGCTGCTTTCAAGCCGCCGCTGGTTCCAGCGGGTGTCCCCGTTCGGCCCGAAAAACACGGCTCGTTGGTTGTTGTCCAACCCGTGCACGCAGAATCCGCGAGCGTGGAAGTAGCCGCTAACCTCGGAGCCGATCAGCCCGGAAGACCCGGTCACCAGAATCGTCTTCACATGATCCCCCTCGTACGACTAGCCGGATATGCGCGGACGCGATCGAAATGAATGCCGAAGCTATCGGAGAGTATTTTTTCCAATGCGACGCTGTCAATCAGGGTCTGACGTGCGTTTGCACCCGTGGTATAAACGTGCCCGCTGGAAGAGCGCTCAGCCAGACAAGAGGGGGGCATATGGCAAGGCGTACAGGAATGAATCAACGGCGGCTGGCATTGATGGCAGGCGTCGTGACGCTGTTGCCGGCGTTGGCTTTTGCCCAGGGCTCGATCGCGGGTGTCGTGAGAGATACCTCGGGGGCCGTGCTGCCGGGGGTGACGGTCGAGGCGGCCAGCCCGGCGCTGATCGAGAAAGTGCGCACGGTGGTGTCTGACAGCAGCGGCCAGTACCAGATCGTGGACTTGCGGCCCGGCACCTATACGCTCACCCTGACGCTGTCAGGATTCAACACCTTCAGGCGCGAGGGCATCGAGCTGACCGGGAACTTCACCGCCACGGTGAACGCCGAGATGCGCGTGGGCGCGCTCGAAGAGACGATCACGGTGACGGCCGAGTCGCCGGTCGTGGACGTGTCGAACGCGGCGCGCCAGCGTGTGGTACGCCAGGATTTGTTCGACGCCCTGCCCAATGATCGCGTGCCCGGCTACATGGCCGGGTTGATGCCGGGCATCACCAACGCCGGCACGCAGGAGGTCGGAGGCAGCCAGGGTAATTCAGCCACGGGTGGTCCGGGCATGGTAAGCCACGGCAGCAGGTCCACCGACATCCGGACGATGGCCAGCAACGTCTCGATCGGCTCCCCGGAAAATGGAGCGAGCGGGCAAGGCGTGCCCAACCTGATGATGTATCAGGAGGTGACGATCGATACCGCCGGGGCATCGGCCGAGAACGATCTGGGTGGGGTCACCCTCAACCTGATCCCGCGCGACGGCGGAAACACCTTCCGGGGCTCAGTCATCTTCGCGTTCGCGAACAGCTCCATGCAAGGGACCAACCTGACACAGGAGCTTCGGGATCGAGGCCTGAAGACCGCCAACACGGTCAAGCGTATCTACGACATCAACCCCGGGTTCGGAGGCCCGATCAAACGGGACAGGCTTTGGTTCTTCACCACCTTCCGCGATACCAGCGCGGATAACACGATCGGCGGGATGTTCTTCAACAAGAACGCCGGCAATGCGAACGCCTACACCTACGAGCCCGACACCAGCCGGCCGGCCTTCACGACCAATCCGTGGAAGACGGCGAGCGTGCGCCTGACCTGGCAGGCGACGCGGAAGAACAAGCTCGCCTTCGGCTACAACCAAGTGGAGGCGACGCGACCTCCCCTCATCACCGCGACCGCCGCACCCGAGTCGGTGCAAGTGCAGAAGTTCCGCCACGACATGACCTTCCTCGGTGAATGGACCGCGCCGCTCACCAATCGTGTGCTGCTTGAATCGGTCGTCTATCAGCGGCGCCTGCCGTCGTATTCCGGGCGTCCCGAGGGCCTCCCGGCACTGGGTTTGAGCAAGATCACGGAACAGGCGACCGGAGTGAGCTTCCGCGCCCTGTCCGGCACCAACGACTACAAGGTCAACACGAACATCGCCTACCGTGTGGCCGCGTCGTACATCACCGGCACGCACGCGTTCAAGGTCGGCTATGCCGACATGCAGGGTTTCCGTAAGGCCACTGCGCTCGTGCTCGATTCCCCGGTCGCGTTCCGCGTCAACAACGGAGTGCCCAACCAGCTGACGGAGTTCTACGGGCCCAACATCGCCTGCGACAACACGCGCGGCTGCGACCGGTACCAGGATCTCTCGAACCTCGACCACGACATGGGGATCTATGCGTCAGACAAGTGGACCATCGATCGCCTGACGCTCAACTACGGCGTCAGGTCCTCCTGGTTCAAGACGACTTTTCCGGCGCAGCACGTGGAGCCCGGCACCCTGGCACCGACGCTCAACCTGGACTTCCCTGAAACGGCGGGGGTGAACTGGAAGGACATCGTGCCGCGTCTGGGAGCGGCGTACAACGTCTTCGGCACCGGGAAGACGGCGCTGAAAATCAGCCTCAACAAGTACGTCGCGGGCCAGGCGCTGGCGGGTAATGTGACGTTCGGCGATCTCCTGAATCCCTTCAGGCGCCTCGTGCTCAGCACGACGCGGAACTGGACCGACAGCAACAACAACTTCGTGCCTGACTGCGACCTGACGAACCCGGCGGCGCAGAACCTGACCGCGACCGGCGGCGATATCTGCGCGGCGATGGCCAACCAGAACTTCGGGAAGACGGTGGCCGGCACCACCTACGATCCCGAGACGACGACCGGCTGGGGGAAGCGCGCCTACAACTGGGAATTCAGCACCGGCATTCAGCACGAGATCCTGTCGCGTACGTCGCTGGAAGTCGCCTACTTCCGCCGGTCGTTCGGAAACTTCATCGTCACCGACAACCGTGCCGTCGCGGCGAGCGATTACACCAGTTACGAAATCACGGCGCCGGTCGACCCGCGCTTGCCAGGCGGCGGCGGTTATCCCGTCACCGGGCTGTACGACCTCAATCCGAACAAAGTACGGCCAAGTCGACAACTACATCACGTTTGCGGGGGATGGAACGCAGTCCGAGAGCTGGAATGGTGTGGACATCACCGCCAGCACACGCCTCGTCGGCGCCCAGTTCCAGGGCGGCGTGAGCACCGGGCGCAGGACCTCCGACGTATGCGGGATGGTGGCGCAGCTGCCTGAAATGCTGACGGCCCCTGAACAGTTCTGTCTGTCACAGGAGCCATTCCTCACGCAGGTCAAGTTCATCGGCACCTACACCGTCCCGAAGATCGACGTGCGTTTCAGTGGGTCGTTCCAGAACATCCCCGGGCCGCAGCTCTCGGCAAACTACGTCGCAACCAACGCGATGATCGCGCCGTCGCTCGGCCGGAGCCTCTCCGGTGGCGCCGCCAACGCCACGGTCAACATCCTGGAACCAGGCGCGATGTTCGGTGACCGGGTGAACCAGATCGACCTGCGGTTCGCGAAGATTCTGAGGATTGGCAGTACCAGGCGCGTGACGGTCAATTTCGACGTGGCCAACGCGTTGAACGCCAACCCGGTGCTGACGGAGAGCGCCGTCTTTGCGACGTGGCGGCAGCCGCAATCGATCCTGACCGCACGGTTCGTCAAGTTCGGCCTGCAGCTGGACTTCTAAGCCGGTGCCGCTGCCTATATTAGGCGGCGCCGATCAGGTCGGTGTAGAAGAACTCCTCGACGTACTCGGCGCATCTGAAGGGAAGGAGCTGCGCGTTCTTCTCGATCCGCCGGTAGAGCGGCATGCTGATCTTCCACGGGCGGGTGAAGACGTTGGCGTCCTCCATCGTCGCCTCGTACGTTGAGGTGATCCTTGTCGATCATCGTGTAGCGCTCGATGACATGCAGCGCGTCGGAATGGTAATTGCCCGCCCGGTCGAACCAGGACTGATCACCCAGGCCTTTCACGTCGATCACCAGCGTGTCGCCGTCCCACCGCGCGTTCGAGAATCCCATCCACGAATCGATCGGCGCCTCCTCCTTGCCGTTCATGAAGATCTCGCGCCGCGCGTATAGGTACTGATAGACCATCCACATGCGATTCGGGCTCTGCATGATTTGAAACGGATGCGGGAGATAGGCGGCGCGCGGCACCCCGGGGAGAAAACAATTCAGCTCCGGGTCGGCATCCTCGTTCCGGCCCGGTTTGCCCGGCAGCGCGTTTTTTCGATTCTGTTCCCGTTTGGCCAGCGCCTCCGGCTTGTACGGAATCGTTCCACCTTCGACGACGCTGAGGCCGGGGAGACGAGCGCCCCATGCGCCGGTGACGAAGACCGGTGAGGGGCCGCCTGGATGCGCTTCCAGATCCCAGTTGGCCGTGTTGAGGGCCTGCCAGATCCCGTTCAAATCGGGTTTCTTGTCCCATGAAGTCCGCGGGATCGGGCCGCCCTGACTCTCGGCCGGTCTCTGGCCCATCAGAGCCAGGAGGACTGCCATGACCACCGCCGGTGCCACCTGCTGCAGGAAGCTTCCCCACCGTTTGAGCATTTTTTGACCTCGTTGGATCGTCGAGCGGCGCCGCCGCGACGCAAGAGAGTATATGCGAGCGGGAAAACCCCTTTTAACGGCAATTGTTGGGTGTAAGATCGGCGGGGACAGAGGTATCACGCATAATGCGCACACTGGTTTCTTTCCTGTTTGCTGGCGGGCTCGTGGTGGTGGGCGGCGCGTCCGTGCTGGCGCACCATTCCTTTACCGCCGAATTCGACGTGAACAGGCCGGTTCAGGTGACGGGCAATATCACCAAGGTCGAATGGATCAACCCCCACTCCTGGATTTACGTCGACGTCAAGAAGCCTGACGGCACAACCGAGAACTGGTCCTTTGAGGCCGGGACGCCGAACACGCTGCTGCGCCGTGGTCTGAAGAAGACGGACCTGCCGGCAGGGACGAAGATCACCGTCTTTGGCTACCAGTCGAGAGATGGCGGGACCAAGGCGAACGCCGCCAACCTGACGTTCGCGGATGGGCGCGCGTTGTTCCTGGGCAGCGGCGCACCCGGGCAGGAGCCGAAATAGTCGTCGTTCGCCGCGGATGAATCGGGGGATTTAAACTTCGGTTGCCTCCGCACAGCGACATTCGCGCCAACGCTCAGAAGCGGATCAGGCGCGTCGCCTTGATCGCGAACGATCGGGTCTGCAGGCTCGAGACGCGGCGCGGAGGCGGTGTTCCGGCCGTCGCTGTAGACGACGTACAGATCGCTGCCAGGCGAGTATTCCCATCGCGTCCGCACCCTGAATGTGAGCGTATCGGCGCTCGCGTTGAACTGGGTGAGCGAGCTGAATCCGAGCCGCGCAGTGGGCGATACGAGGAACCGCATCCCAATGAGATTCGCGTCGAAATCGCCGTAGGGGAGCCGCACCCAGTTAAACGTCAGGCTCGGCTCGATCGCAAAGTGCGGGGACAACCCGGCGCGTCCGGTATAGCGGGCAGTTGTCCGCGTCCCGTCGTAGAACGATCCGTACGAGGCCGACGCGCTGCCTGAGACCATCCGCTTCGCGGCCACATTGTATGACGCGTTCACGGTCTCGTACCGATACCCGCCTGCGGGCACGACAACACCTGGCGCTATTGCGAAATCGAGCGGCAGGAGCTGGTACTGCTTCGTCGCCGATACCGTCACTCCGTCGCCGCTGTTGAAAACCACACCGAACAGGGCCGACACAGCGCGCTCCTCGACTACCGCTCCGGTGGCGTCCGTGATGTAGTCGAGATCGCCCTGCCACGTCAGCTTCTGCACGAGGCCGCCGGCCCGGAACCGCGGACTGAACCGCGTTCTGTCCCACAATCAGATCGCAGGTCGTCACGCGGCTGACCGGTAGTAGAAGCTGAGAATCCCACCGATGCGCTGGCGGCGACGAACGGCTCCAGACGCTGTCTGCTCGGGCGGATGGTCGATCAACTCGTTCGCAAGGCCCTGGTGATTTCTCTCGCGATGGTAGTGCGCGGCAAACTCGTGCAGCGTTCGTCGCAGATGCCGTTCACCCAGCGGAACGATGCGGTTGAGACATTCCTCCTTCACCGACCGCACGAACCGCTCCGCGTGGGCGTTGCAGTTCGGCGCACCAGGCGGCGTCCGAACGACACGCACACCCGCGGTGCCCAGCCACTCCTCGACCCCACTGCGCCACTTGGGATCGCGATCGCAGATCAGCAGCCGGCCGTCGGCGAGGAGACCCGCATCGCCTGTGACCTGCCGGAGGCACTGAATGACGACCACCTCATTCGGGAACGGGGTGCACCCGATCACTTGAATCCGCCGCGACTGCACCCCAGCAGGAACGCCACGTAATACGTGACCAGTCCCCGGGCGGTCCAGACTTCGGTCGTAAAGAAGTCCGCCGCCACGAGTGCCGGCCAGTGCGCCTGCAGGAACGTACGCCAAGTCATGGGACGCTGACGGCCGGGCGGAAGACCTGCTGTGCGCAGGATGCGCGCCATCGTCGAGCGGCCGACGCCGTGCCCCAGGTTTTTCAAGGCGCCCTGGATCCTGGTGTAACCCCACGTCGGATTCTCGGTCGCCATCCGAACGACCAGCGCGCGCCGATGCGCCTGCAGGCCCGCAGGACGGCCCCGCCCAGCCTGATACGTCCACGTCCGAGCGACGAGTTCGCGATGCCAACGCAGGATCGTCTCGGGCGTCACGAGGGTCACGACCTGCGCGAGCACTCGGCGACCAAGTCTCTGCCCCCATTCCGCGAGGCGCCGTCGCTCGCCGTCGTCAAACCGGAGGCGCTGCCCCGCGCGCCGCGCCTTCAGCACGCGATTCTCCTCGCGGAGGAACGCGATCACGTGGGTCTGCTCGGATTCGAGCCAGCCGCCCACCGCACCGATCAGCAACTGGAACGGCAGCACGGTCGGAGTCTACGCCCATTACGGTCGATCCACTTGTGGGACACTACGGCCTTCACTAACGCTGAGCGACGGTTGAGCGCCATCCTCATCGATACGCGATAAACGAACTGTCAGCAAGCAGACGGCGGTGTGGGCAGTAGGATCTGGGCCTTCCATGACCACGCCCATCGCCTTGACCGTCCGGACGGGTGTCGTCATTGCGGGCGTAAGGGCACTGTCTTGATTGAGACGGTGGTCAAGGGGAGAGCGTCCTGCTGCAGTGGTGGTGCTCCGCGTGCGATTAAAATTGGCCTGCTACTGCCGCTGAGGTCGCTACTCTGGGCCTCCCCAGGTAACGTATCAGCGTTTCTTCACCCCTTTCGGTTAGACGCGTTGCCGCGTTCGTCTCATGCCACCACACCAGCGCGGGTGCAGCGGTGCCGTGATGTGGTGATTGCGCTGTCCTGTGCTGCCTGTATTGTGAATCACCGCGGTCCTTTGTTAGGTTGGCGTCAGGTTGGAACTGTGCCCTGTCTCGGTGGCCTGTGGCTGATACTGTCGCCTGTCCTCGCTGTCATCGTCTGGGCTTCGTCCGCCACGAAACCATCGTCAAAGGCGCAGCGTCGTTGCTCGCGTTCTTCTGCGGGGCCTGCACCAATGAATGGAATGTGGTGGGTCCACGCACGAAACCACAGAGCCCGACTGTCAAGCCGGGTAAGAATCGCGCCCACTTCCGCCGTGGTCAACTTTGACGAATGGCTCTTCGGGTTCCCACCAAACGGCTTGGACCGCTATTCCAACTACGATCCCGACGAACAGACGCAATACCTCCTGAGTTCGGTTGGGTAAATCCTCCGGCCATGGCATCGCGTCTGGAAAGAATCGTTGCGCGATGGCGCTGAACACCACGCCAATAAAAAAGGCGGTCATCCACCACCGTGCTGCCGTCGGACTTGGGAAGGTCAGCTTACTCATGCGTCAGGCTCATCGATTCCGGACAACCCCTTTTTAACGCGTCTTCCGTTTAGACGCCTTCCGTCTTTCCGTATCGTGCCACCCCACTTCAGTTTGGAGTGCTGCACCCACCCCCGTTGAGTTGTCAGTCGGACGCACGGCCCTGCCACCAGAGGAGATCGCGAAGCGGTTGCCGACTCAGGTCGGTCGCCATCGCGCCACGCTCGAATTGCTGAGCTTTGTTCCGACGAGTGCGCAGTCCTCAGAGTCGGAGGTACACCTTCCGGTTCGGGCAGCACTTTGCAATCACTCATTGCGCATACATCCGGTCTTGAGCGGTAAGATGGTACGGACATCGTGGTGCTGATATGGATGTGGGTGCGGCGCTACGCGAGGCGCGGGAGCGACGGGGGATTTCGCTGGAGGAGCTCGCCCGGGCCACGAAGATCGGCGTGGCGACGCTTCGCGCGCTCGAACGCAATCAGGTTGACCATCTGCCTGGCGGCATTTTTCTTCGGGGATTTCTGAAGGCGTACGCCCGCCAGGTCGAGCTCGACCCGGAGGACACGGTCCGCCGATACGTCGCCCAGTTCGAGCGACTTCCCGCTGCCGCTGTAGCGACTGAGACCGCCGGCACGGAGCTCGAGTCTACGCCGCCTGTTCATCACGACGCCGATGGCGGTGAATGGGGTCGACGAGCCATCCCGATGCGGGTGCTGATGGTCGGATTGGCTCTGGCGCTGTGCGCGGTGGCCCTCGTCATCACTCTTCCGGGACTGCGCACCCCCCCAGAGTCGAGTAAGGCTGCTGTGGACCAGACTGAAGTCGCCACGTCAGGACGGGAATCGGGTGCCGCACTCACAAGCCAGTCTGATACGGTTACTCGCCTTGATATTGAAACGCCAGGCGCCTGCTGGATCGCTGCGACCGCTGATGGTCGGACGGTTGCCTACCGGCTGATGCAGCCGGGAGAACGCCTTGTGATCGAAGCACGAGATTACATCGTTCTGAGAGTTGGCGATCCAGCGGCGTTCACGTATCGGATCAACGATTGGCCCGGCCGCGATCTCGGACCCGCGGGTCAAGCAGTCACGGTTCGTATCAGCTCAGAGAACTACCGCGAGTTCATCGGCCCGTAGAAGAGGTCCGGGGGGCCGGGCTACACACAGCATCGATCGCCTGAAGCGGTCTCGTTCGATTGGCCACGAGTTGCCAAAGGCCGAAGAATCCTGACGCCCGTCCCTCGCGTGATCGGTGCAGCCGGGTAAGCCAGCCCGTAATGTCCGAAAACTGGCGCGGGCTCCGAGTGGCGTAGAGTCTTCATCTGATTCCGCTGCAGATGCTCCTAGCGGCGCTGCTTGGATGGCTCGAGCGGGAGCAGCGCGATGTAATCGCCTTTCTCCGCGAAGAGAATCGCGCGCTCAAGACGCAGCTGGGCAGCCGGCGACTCCGGTTGATCGACGATCAGCGCCGACGACTCGCGGTGCTGGGGTTGCGACTCGAACGCGGCATGCTGCGAGGGTCGCGACGCTCGTGACGCCAGACACCATTCTCCGATGGCATCGCGAACTGATTGCTCGGAAATGGACCTCTGCCAGGCAGCGATCGGGCCGACCTGGGGTACTGGGTGAGATCCGACGCCTGGTCGTCCGGATGGCGACCGACAATCCGAGCTGGGGCTACACGCGGATCCAGGGCGCGCTCAAGAACCTCGACCATCGAGTTGCGCGATCGACGATCGCCAAGGTCCTCAGGGACCAGGGCATTCCGCCCAGCCGTGAGCGCCCGATGAGGTGGCGCACGTTCCTGCGTGCCCACTGGCGCGCACTCCGGGCCGCGGACTTCTTTACCACTGAGGTCTGGACCGTTCGAGGATTGGTGAGGTCGTAGTGTCCCATCACTCCGTCGAGGCGATTCACGTCGACGGACGTACGCATCACGCGGCCCGGTCGTAATAATTCAGGAGGCCACCGAGTCGTGAACGGCGCCGGATCCGGCCCTGACGCCGATTGGGCACGATACCTTCGATCAACGTATTACCCAGCCCTTGATGATTGCGTTCGTGATGATAGTGCGCGACGTACTCGGACACGGTCTGCCGGAAGTGTCGCTCGCCGAGCGGAATGACGCGATCGAGACATTCCTGTTTGATGGATCGGATGAAGCGCTCGGCGTAGGCGTTTGCATTGGACGCCTGAAACGGCGTCTGCACGACACGAACTCCGGCATCCTCCAGCACCTGGCGCACGTCCCTGCTCCACTTGTGGTCACGATCACAAATCAGCACGCGATGGGCGCTCAACAGGCCGTCCGGCGCGGTCAGCGTGCGACTCACCTGTCGCATGAACAGGCCGTCAGGATGCGGCGTGGACCCGACGATCTGGACGCGCCGTGATGCGAGATCGATCACGAACACGGCTGTAGTACGTCACCAATCCGTGCCACGTCCAGACTTCCGTGGTGAAGAAATCCGCTCCGGCGGTCACGGCCCAGTGCGCGCGCACGAATGTCTGCCAGGAGGTCGGCCGCTCAGGTTGAGGCGGCAGGCCGGCGGCCTTCAAGATCCGCGCGATTGTCGAACGGCCCACGCGATGCCCGACGTTCTGCAAGCGCTCCTTGGATGCGCGTGTAGCCCCAGGTGGGATTCTCTTCTGCCATCCGCACCGTCAAGCGCCGAATCTCCGTCAGCACTCCACGACGACTCGCGCGACGTCTGGCGTACGTCCACTTCCGGGCGACGAGCTGCCGATGCCAGCGCAGCAGCGTGTCAGGAGTGACGACAGTCGCGATCTCCCGCAACCGTCCACGGCCCAACGGATACGCGCGTACGGCGAGTCGGCGCCGATCGTCGTCGGTCAACTGCAGGCGTCGGCCCCGCAGCTGGCGGCGAAGCACACGATTCTCTTCGAGCAAATAACGAAGGACATCTCGTTCTTGGCGATTTAGCCATCTGGTGAGGAGCGTGAGCAGCAACTGGAACGCGGAAGCGTCGAACACGGCCGGAGTCTATATCACGGGCGCAAGTCCTGCCGTCGTCCGTCGATCCAGTCATGGGACATTACGGGTGTGGTGTTCGACCGCGAACTCATCGATTTCGGCGCCCATGGTGCGTTTGCGCCGCCCGTTCTTCATCCGAACGTCGAGTTCCGTCCAGGGATTGAGCTTGGACTGGGCGAGGTGACAACCCTCTTTGGGACGACCTACGCTATCGCCTACCGGTGCTGCGCTTGATGTTGTCGCTTTCATGCTTGAACTTCTTAGTACCAGGCCCATCACCTTCAGGCTTGTGAGAACCAACTGAAGCGGCGCCTTTTTCCGACCCGGCACTCCTGCGATTCTGGCCCCTGCTGCCGTACGCTCCGCCAGCATTCCTTCCGACTTTATCGGCAGGCCCGCGCTGGGTTTGGCCAGAAACAGTCTTCTGGTGGTCGTTGTCTGTTGTCTTGTCTTGCTTCGAGTCGTGTTTTGGCTTCATGAGAACCTCGCCAGCTCAGCGAAGCAGAGCGGTACCGGTAGGAATTCGTCGGAGAGACAATGCGTAGCTCCAGCCAGTCGAAACTAGAGGAAGATAGCCGCTTCGGACGGTCCAACGAGGAGCAGGCCATGAAGAAGTCGAAGTTGAAGCGCGTCTGTGCATAGACGATGCAAGCAAGCGTTCCGACGTGTACGAGCTCAGGAGCCGCTCCCGCGCGCGTCGCCCGGGGCGTCACCGCACCCTTCCTCCCGAGCCTGGATCGGCTTCAAGGGCGTCTCCGAGGTGAAGGTCCCGGCCTGTATCTTGAGCATCTCGCCGACCTTCAGGAGAGAACGGACGCGCACGCAACCAAACAGCGGGACCTTGGTGCAGAGCCCCTGGATATTTTCAAGCGCACCGGCGGCCGGCGTTTCGAATTCGACCCGGGAGGCGAGCTTGAAGTTGCGGGCCAATCTCTCGTTTCGGTAGACGATCCCGTCGCGGTCGGACAAGACGACGAGCTTGCCGCGGCCGGCGAGGAGCGCGGTCATTTCGAAATCCTGCCCGTGCTTGTCCTTTCCCCGGATGGGGGTCACGAGGTCCAACTCGAAGGCCGCGTCCACGGCGCGAAGTGCCTCTCGGGAAAAATAGAAGGTGCACGGCTCGCGGAATACGGCGTGAGTGAGGATATCGACGCTCCCCCAGCCCGCCGCCGCCGCGCGACCGAACACGTCGAGCGCCGTCTTCTCAGGCAGTTCCCGGACCCGAACCGAGGCGAGTTCCGGGGCCACCTGGGCGACCCAGGTCTTCACCTCCGACTTCACCTCGGGGAGGTCCTCGCATAGGGGCTCGGGGAACACGTGCGCCTCGACGGAAAGCGCGGTCAGACGCGCCTCAACGGGGATGATAACGACCTCGACAACACCAGGGCGGCCGGGCGCGACATCCTGAGATTACGATGACGTCGGTCGCGCCCGCATCGGGCTCCACGATGACCATCCGAAACTGCGCAACCCCCATACGGTTGGGAGCGCCTGTGTAGTGACGGCTTTCGTGGGACCTTCAACGTGCAGGCCAGCGGGGAACTGCAGAATCTCGTCTTGACGGTCAGTTTTTGGGACGGAGAGCGCCGTTGTGGTTACGCCGCTGACACGCGCGATGCACTCGCCGCCGAAACCTCTGCATCCTTCGCCCCTTCGCTCACGTTCCTTTCGTGGGAAGAGTTCTCGCCTCCCCCTACCACTGTCAATCTGTTCCAGCCGTGCCCGTACCGATAACGACAACCCGACTGATCGCCGAGCTGTGGACCCAGCACGATCACCGTTCCATTCTCAAGCACGAGTTCCCGGGCGCCTACACCTACACCTTTATCCGACACTGACGGATTCGCGTCTTACTACGATCAACAGCAGCGCGAGCGTGAACGACGGTTGCGTGAGTTGATGGACAGTTACCGCGAGC
The DNA here is from genome assembly GCA_963750995.1 of uncultured Acidobacteriota bacterium. Classification (GTDB taxonomy): domain Bacteria; phylum Acidobacteriota; class Vicinamibacteria; order Vicinamibacterales; family UBA2999; genus CAVVST01. The sequence continues at coordinate 510,964 of CAVVST010000005.1, forward strand.
GGCAACCGTGACGAGCACCGACGACGACTTTCGAATGGGGTGCGTTCACAAACCCAAGCCGCGAGGGTGCTTCAGTTTAGTCCTCGCGTTTTTGGGGGCGGACTCTTCTTCGCAGCCTCAATGAGTGCGTTGTACGTGTCTGATTCGGTGCGAATTTGTTTCGCGATCGCGTCGTACTGGGGAGAGCCAGGTGTCGCGCTCCAATTGCTGCCACAACGCCTTGATGCGCTCCAGGCTCGCGGAAATCCTGTCCATCGTGGCTTGCTCTCAGGCTGGCGGTTTTTCCCCACTTTCCGTTTCTTCGACTTCGGTCTGCCGAGGGCGAGTGCTGGCCGTCGTGCCTATCTGCTGAGTCAGCCTCCAACGGTACCCGAAAACACGGGCCGACTGTATCTACTAGAGGGACCGCTGGCGGCGTAAGGGCCACCGGAGGCGCCGGGCCGCCTCCAGAGGGCAACTGTGCGGTATTGAACAGTGGAGCTATTCCGTCTGCCGTAGGATGAGTCTGATGCTCGAGCAATTTATCGAGATCAACCGCGAAGACATCATTTCCCGTTGCAGGGCGAAGGTCGCCACGCGGTCGGTTCCGCCGCCCACGGCAGCGGAAATCGATCATGGCGTGCCGTTGTTCCTCGACCAACTGGTGGCCGCGCTTCGCGGCGGCGGGACTAGACAAAACACCGAGATCACCAACAGCGCGGTCTTGCACGGACGTGACCTCCTGCTTCAGGGATTCACCGTGTCGCAGGTTGTTCACGACTACGGCGACGTGTGCCAGTCCATCACCGACCTGGCGATGGAATTGAACGCGCCCATCAGCACCGACGACTTCCGCACCCTCAACCGCTGCCTCGACGACGCCATCGCGGGCGCGGTCACCGAGTTCGGGCGCGGGCGAACCCGTCAAGGAGTCGAGGGAGAAGCCGCGCGCGGGAGCGAGCGCCTAGGGTTTCTGGCTCACGAGTTACGAAACTTGACGAATACCGGGCTCCTTGCCTTCGAGGCCCTCAAGACGGGGAGCGTCGGAGTCGCGGGGAATACCGGACGGGTGCTTCAGCGCAGTCTCTTGGCGACACGCGGCCTGATTGAGCGTTCGCTCGGCGAGGTCCGCCTGACGCAGGGCGTCCAGCATCGGGAGCCGATCCAGATGTCGGGGTTCATCGAAGAAGTCACGCAGGCGGCGATATTGGAGGCAGGTGCCCGGGGCATCACATTCACGGTTATACCCGTCGTGGACGGCGTGACGGTCGAGGCAGACCGCCAGGTCCTCGCGGCGGTGATAGGAAACTTGCTGCAGAATGCCTTCAAGTTCACCCGGCCACTGACGACGGTCACGTTACGGGTGGGCGTCAGCACCGACCGCGTCTTCATTGACGTTGAGGACGAATGCGGCGGCCTCTCGCCTGGCAAGGTTGAGGAGTTGTTCAGCCCGTTCCAGCAACGCAGCACCGACCGCACGGGCCTTGGGCTTGGCCTCGCCTACAGCCGATGGGGCGCTCACGCGAACAACGGTGAGCTCCATGCGCGCAATCTGCCCGGGAAGGGATGCATCTTCACGGTCGACCTGCCGCGACACGCAGTCGCCACGCCGGTCGTGAACGTCTAGCCTGAGTCTAGCCAGCGCCCCCCATCACGCATTCGGTGATCCCGCTTTCCTTTTGAACTTCCGCGCGAACGACGTCCTTGGATAGCAGCGTCAGGACGGTGTGGCTACATTGCAGGAAGGACCGTGTGACCATAAAAATGTCCCATCCATTCGCGCATCGTCGGCGTCGATTAGCGGGCGCCGCTGAGAACCGGAGCAAACTTCTGGATCCGTTTTCCCATATCGACTTCGCCCACGTAGACGTTTCCCCGTGTATCGATCCCGATTGCGTTCGGGAAGGTCATCTGGCCAGCGAGCCGGCCACTGCCGCCGAAGTACCCGAGGGTCTTGCCGCTTTGCCGCTCGACAATCCAGATGACGTCGTTATGCGCGTCCGCGACGAAGAGATACTTCTGCTGCGGGTCCTTCGACATCACCATCTTGTACATGGTGCCGCAAATCGATTGGTAGAACGTCATGGGAACTGCCATGCTCGGGGCGTTGGGCACACTGAGGCCGCCGCACCCGCCTCGCTGCGCGGGTGAGTTCGGCGACACGTAGATGTCCTGCAGCCACTTCCCTTCGGCGGTGAACACCTGGATCCGGTTCTGCCCTCGCTCGCCGATGTAAACGCGCCGGTCTTTCGAGATCTACCAGGCGATTCGCGAGCACGCACCGGCCCGCGCCGCCAGCCTCATGGGCGACCATTTGACCCACGCCGAGCAGGAACAGGAATGCGAGGATCTCGCCGGCGGCGGGCCGACCGGCACGGTGGACTAGCCCGAAGCCCAGAGCCCAACTTCGGGCTCTGTTCCGTCCTCGGCGAGTTCCTCGCTGTGAAGTCTTGGCGTTGAGAACAACTCTTCAGCGGGCGCCAGGAGATGGCGGAGACAGCGGGATTCGGTGCCGGTCGCGACGTGCGGAGCACGTCGCACCAAACCTAGAAGCCACTCGCTCCGACAAACGAGCGTGAGCGAAGTTTGGCGGATAGAGTGGGATTCGAACTCTCACACCTCCTTTAGATTCTGTAAGTTACGCATTCCACAATGCCACGGTTGCCGTGAATACCAGCGATGCCGTGGCGCATTGCCCGCCATTTGCCCGCAGGCTCGGCGTACTCTGTGGCTCTTCCTCTCATGTCAGAACCGCCGGCTCTCGGCCCTCTTGGTCGAGTTCCACAAGAACGTCGCGGATTGTTTTTGTTGTTGCGTAGCATCTCTGGAAGCTCACGCAGCACTATCGTCTGAAGATCGCGTTTGCCCGCGGTCGGAGCTCATCGTTAGGGACGAAGCCCGGCTACTTCTGCTTATCGATCACCACTCGCCCGGCCGCATTCAGATAAACGCGATACTTATTGGCGTCCTTGCACGTCACGGCAAAGTCGCTTTCGGCCTGAACGGCCACTTCGATGACCTCTCCGCACGGCAATCCCTGGAGTGCGATCACGCCGTCAGATCCTTCCTGAGCGTTTCATCGTCGGCCGCAAACGACGGCCCGGCGAAGAGCGCCAGCACGAGAAGCGATTGCGCGAATACCACGGTGCATCTATTCATCGGGTCTCCAGATCAGCTTTGAAGGCCGGTAAACGTCTTCTCGTTTGCGAGTAGAGCCCAGATTGCCTCGCGCGAGGAGACGACGGCCGACGTCCTCATCTGCACGGCGCGAGTGTTCCAAACGGAACACCTAGCCACCAACTCGATCATGGCCCTTCCTGCTCAGTACGGCTACACAGGCGATCGCCCGCGATCTTCAATCCGGCGACGAGCTGCTACGCAGCGTGCGCGACGTTTGTCTCCGGAACGGGAATCCGCGGGATCTCCACGAGCCCGGCCAGGTAGGTCCGGGTTTCCAGCAGCGTCGAGGCCACGAGAGTCGCTCCGGTATCCCGAAGCACCTGGGTGCTCTCGTCCGCCAGCGCCGCCGGTCCCCAGCGCCCGACGAGAATTCGCAATTCGGGCAACGCAGCGCGGAGTCTCTTGACGAGATAACGCGTTTTCGACGATGGACTCGGTGGCAGATCGCCGAAGCATACGACCGAGAACCCTTGCGTGTGCACGAGCGACAGCAGGTCCGAGGCCTGCAGGCGCGTCCCGGTAATCTCGACGTGGATTGGCAGATCGTCCACCAGATGGGCGAGCATCGCCAGCGCGAGCTCGTCGGCGACGCCGTTGGTCGCGTAGCCCAGCACGCGCAACGGTTCGCGCGGTCCGGGGAGCGGTGGACCGTCAGGCGGTGCGGGCGGCTCAGGGTTGAGGCCCCGGATTGACTCCGCGGCGTCCGACAGCAGCTCGCGCGTCGCATCGATGACGACCATTTCTTCGTCGGGCGACAAGCGCTGCTCCAAGCGGTCACGCTCCGCGTAGTTGAGGGCAGGCAGCAGCAGGGCGTCGTACACCGAGCGCGGCGACTCGGTCTTGATGTACCGCTCGATCAGGTCGGCCGCCTCGCTCTGATCGCGGGCGAGCAGGCGCTGGTAATACCCATACTCCGGCGCGAGCGCGGGCGTGTCGGCCAAGAGCGTCCCGAGGAACTCGAGACCTGGCACGTGTTTCCCGAGCACGACCAGGCACACGGTCAGCGGCGTTGCCAAGACCAGGCCGAGCGGCCCCCAGAGCCACGTCCAGAACGCCACAGATGCGAGCAGCGCCACCGCCGAGACGCCGGCCGCCCCGGCATACAACACCGTTTCGAGCACGAGATTCGTGAACAGCTCGAGCACGACAAACAGCCCGACGACATAAAGCGGCCCGGCCCAGCCCTTCGCGGCCGCAAGGCTGACCAGGATCGGCGCGCCTGCACCCAGCGCCGGCCCGACGTATGGGATGAATCGGAGAACCGCAGCCAGCATCGCCCAGACCAGTGGGTACGGCACGTCGAGGACGTAGAGTCCGGCGCCGGCCGCGATGCCGTAGAGCAGATTGACGAGGGACTGCATCAACAGCTGCCGGCTGACCCGCGTCCCCGCCTCGTCAAACGCCTTCGTCGTGACGGCCAGCTGGCCATGACCCAACAGTCCGATCACCCGGTCGCGCAGGTCTCGTCGCTCGAGCAGCATGAAGATGACCATCGCCAACACGAGCCCCGCGGTGCCCAGCGGACCGACGATTGGACTGAGCCACGTGAAGCCCGAGAAACCCGTCACCTGCTCCGAGGTGACGACGACGGGCCGCGAGACCGTTCCTCTGGGCACCTCAGATTTTCCAAGGTCGGTCTTGATGTCTTCGATCGTGTCCTGCAGCTTCTCGACGGATCCCCCTTTGCCCGCACTGCGTACGTCGGCGATCTTCACCAGGATGTTCGCGCGGTAGCGCGGAAGGTCCTCGGCCAGATGGTCCATCTGCCGCGCCAGGCCCCAGCCGGCGAGACCAAGGACCGTGAACACCAGCGTCACCGTCGCGAGAACGGCAGGGATGCGGCCAATCCATCGTTCAAGCCACGTGACAGGAGGAGTCAGCACGAAGGTAAGCAGGATGGCGAGCGCGATCGGCACAAGTACGGCTTGCGCCCAGTACAGGACGACCACGACGAGGACACACCCGGCGAACGTCACCCACCGCCTCAGTGTCTTCGACGTGTCATCCATAAGGCGCGACCGTTCGTGGGGCTGTGTCTCGCAGGACCGAGACCAAAGGTGCCCCCGCATCAATCTGCATGGCGGCTACCGGCGTGCGGGGGGATCGTAGACTCGCGACGTGTACGTTCGCCGAGCCTGCCAAGATCGGCGACAGCCCATCCGACTCAAACCCTGCGTCTGTAGAAGAACCCGCCGCCGCCGAGCAGCAGCACCACGAGGACGATGACGAGCAATGTGGTCGTGTCCATGTTCTCTCCCTTGCGTTTGTAGGCTAACAACAGTGCAGGGTGGTGTCTGTTCCCTTCTGAACAAGTACCAAAGGCTCGCCAGCTCGAGTGCGAGACACTCGCCTCTCGGCGACTGCGACCAATTACTCTTCAGGGGCGTGACGTTTCCCATAATCGCGAAGCGTCCGGCGCATATCCTCCACCACCTTCATCTGTTCGTGCGTTGCTTGCATCGTCTCGGCGGTGGCGCGCACGGCATCCATCGCGGCGTGACGGGCAGCCTCGGCAGCCGTTCGGGCGTCCTCGCCCGCGACCCGTGCCGATTCCGCTGCGCTGCGCAGGCGCTCGCTCTCCTCGCTCACTACCTCGAGCGCCTCACGATGCTGGTCTCGAACCATCCGCGCTTCCTCAGCCAATCGTCGGAACTGCTCCGCCTCTTTCCTCGCTCCCTCCGCGGAAATACGGTCGTGCTCCGTGACCGCGCGGCCCTGCTCGGCATCCTGACGGCTGTCCTCGGCCGCCTCCCGCGCGCTCTCTGACTGCCGGCGGTGCTGTTCGGGTGCGCCTTGATCGTGTGGCATGAGATTCCTATCTTGAAGGTGCTTCTGCCGGCCGACGGACAAACCTTATGAGCAGGCCCCACCAGCCCGTCGGCGTCAGGGGCCATTCGCGGTCCGTGTAGCTCGCGTGGCATGCCTTACAGGTTTCGTACAGGTCGTCGCCGGCCTTCGATAGTGCGTCGATGTTCCTGGCTTCGGCCGCTGTTTGCGCCGCTCGCGCCCGAGTGACCAGCCCGCGAGACATCGCCATCCACGTAGTGTTGTCGCGTGTGCGGCCGCCGGTCATCAGAAGTTCTCCAGATTCGGCGAGCGTTATGGCGCTGTTCAGCACCGCCACCCACTGCAGATCGGCCTTCGGAGGCTCAGACACCGCGGCGAAGATCACCTCTGATGAAGGGACCGTCATGGTCGCCATGATCACCTTGATCGTCGCCGGGGCTTTCGGAGGCTCCTGCGGCGCCGTTACGGTGGTGGCAACGAGAACCATGACGACGGTCGCGCTGAGTGATCGCACGAATCGACCATTGCGCCGCTGCTCAACCATCCTAACCTCGCGCTTCATCCGCACGACCTGCGACGTCAGCGAATCATGCTGATCGTTCCCGGCCAAGGCTGTTCGGAACCGTATCGCCCTATCCGAATCGTGGTTGTTCCACATTGCACAGCCCAATTCGAACCGTGGACCCTTCACCTCGGCAGTGTCGCTCACGCCGCGCTGCGCACGCGTGAGTGTGCACAACGGGACAGAATTCGTTCCGTATCGCAACTAACGTCGAACCCGAGGTGGTCATGACGACACAGTCGGTTCGCTTACTGCTCGGCTCAGTGCTCGTATTCGCCGCAGCGTTCACTGGAGGCTCCATCGGCTCGGCGCAATCGTCCACTCCGCCGCTGGCGATCAATACCGCTCGCCTTTCCATCACCGGGACGTCGAATGTCCATGACTACGCGGCGTCAACCACCAACGCTCGGGTAACGCGTGCGCGATTCGCCGCTACAGCACCAGGCGTGACGTTCTGGGAGGACCTGCAGGTGCCCGGTCGCCTCGAGGCGTTCGACCTGTCGATCCCCGCCGCCTCCCTGACGTCGCCGAAAGGCGACCTCGACGAGAACATGCATAAAGCGCTCAAGGTCACACAACATCCCGAGATCATCTTCAGCCTGACGCGGCTGGAAGGCACGGCCGGGATGTTGATGGCGTCGGGCACGCTGCGCATCGCCGGGGTCGCGCGCGAGGTGACGTTCCCGCTGAAGACCACACGGAACGGCGACAACCTGACGGTGACAGGCGCGCTCGACCTACTGATGACCGATTACGGCATCGCGCCGCCGAAGGCCATGCTCGGGATGATCAAGGCGGGGCCGGGCATCAAGCTGACGTTCGACATTCTCGTCGCGATCACCACCACCTGAGGGGACACCCACCCGCACCGGGACCGGAGACGACTGATGATGAGACCCTTGCTCTTTTTCGCCGTGACCCTCAGTGCCCTTGCGCTCGTCACGGGCACGGCGACTGCCCAACAGACCGCGCCGCCTGAGACGACGGCGGCGACCCCGCCGGCCGCCGAACCGGCGGATCCGCCCCCCGCTGACGCCGGACTTCTCGACGGACGGCCGATCACGATGCAACACTTCCGCCCGCTCGACAAGCGCGGCTCAACATATTTGAGTCCCCGAAGGCCCCGGGCGTCGAGTACACCGGCTTCAAGCTGGATTGGGGCGCGGCGTTCACGTCGCAGGTCCAGTCGCTCAGCCATTCGAACACCGCGACGCCGAACATGGTCAGCGGTGTGAACGCGAACCAGCTCGCCGACATCGGGTTCGGCTTCAATAACTCGACGGCGAACCTGTATCTGAACGCTCAGATCGCCAAGGGCATCCGCGTGGCGCTGACTACCTATCTGTCGGCGCGCCACCACCCCGAGAGCTGGGTGAAGGACGGCTACCTGCTGATCGACGCGTCGCCGATCGATTTCATCCCGCTCACGCGCTGATGCAGTACGTGACGCTGCGCGTCGGGCCACTTCGAGATCAACTACGGCGACGCGCACTTCCGCCGCAGCGACAACGGCCATGCGATCTACAACCCGTTCGTCGGCAACTACATGATGGACGCCTTCACCACCGAGATCGGGGCCGAGATGTACCTCCGGAACAGGGGCGTCATCATGATGGCCGCGGTCACCGGTGGCGAGGTTCGTGGAACGGTGCTGTCACCGGGACAACGTGGGCCGTCGCTCATCGGCAAGATCGGCGCCGATCGGCAGCTGAAGCCGAACCTTCGCGTGCGCCTTACCGGTTCGATGTATCGCAACGAGAAATCGCTCAGCAACACGCTGTATGGCGGCGACCGCGCCGGATCCCGCTACTACTACGTGCTGGAAAACACCGCGGCGGCGGAAGCGACCCAGTTCACGTCGGGGAACATCAATCCCGGCTTCAGGAACTCAGTGACCGCCCTGCAGCTGAACCCCTTCATCAGGTTCGGTGGACTGGAAGTGTTCGGCGTCATTGAGCGGAGCCACGGCAAAGCGACCGCGGAGACCGCGGATCGCGCCTTCAATCAGCAGGCGGTCGACGTGGTCGTACCGGGTCCTCGGCGACTCCCTCTCACGCCGGCGCGCGCTACAACCGTGTGAGCGGCCGGCTCGCCGGCATGACCAATGACGTCGAGGGCCGCCGCTGGCAGTTTGGCGGCGGATGGTTCATCACCCCGGGTCTCCTCGCCAAGGCGGAGTACGTGACCCAGTCATTCGAAGGCTACCCGGTCACGACCATCCGCCACGGCGGAAGTTCAACGGCATGATGCTCGAAGGCGTGGTCGCGTTCTGACGGAGCCAGCGTCACTATGTCTCGCTCGTTCCTGATCGCGGCCACAGCCAGCCTGTGCGTGTCGGTGCTCGCCGCGCATCTGACGGCGAACGGAGACACGGATGCGCCCGCCGACGTCACCGTTGTGGTGGACCGAGGAACGTACTCAGTCCAGGCACGGTTTGACGTTGGTGAGGCACCTGCTGTGGCGCTGGCCGTCCTGTCCGACTACGAGCAGATTCCCCACTTCATGCCCGACGTGCGCACCAGCGTCATCCTCGAACGAGCATCGGACCATCTGGTCATCGAGCAGGAGGCGGTGTCCCAGTACATGATGTTCTCGAAGAAGGTGCACCTGGTCCTCGAGGTCACCGAGGACGGGGACACCATCCGCTTCGTCGATCGCGCCCACGACAGTTTCACCCTCTACGAGGGCTCGTGGCGGGTGACACCGCGAACTGCGGGCACAACCGGCGCCACAGTCGCGTACGCGGTGACCGCGCGTCCCGCGTTCGACGTCCCTGGGTTCATCCTCAAACGCCTGTTGACGCGCGACTCCCGGCAGATGATCAAGGGCCTGCGGCGAGAGATTGCCGCTCAGGCGGCGCGCACGGTGCCGGAGGCTGTTCAAAGATAGACAGACGCCTCGCTTCTCCGTTGCTACGCTCCCCGTAGAGACGGAGCCACCGTGACACGTGCTTAGAGAGAATCGTGTGAGAAATCTCTGGATCGCGTTTACCGCCGTCATCGTTCTGTCCTTTGCGGTGCTCGGTTGGACCGGCGTTCGCATCTATCAAGAGGCCCCGCCGGTGCCTGCCCGCGTGGTCACCACCGACGGTCAGGACGTGATCGGCCCCGACGACATCTTCGCGGGCCAGAACGTCTGGCAGTCGATGGGCGGCATGGAGGTCGGGTCGGTCTGGGGCCACGGCAGCTACGTCGCGCCGGACTGGACCGCCGACTGGCTGCACCGCGAAGCCGATGTTCATCCTCGACGCGCTGGAGCGGCTCGCCACAGGCGGTTCGCGGCTCTCGCCGCCGAGCGCAGGCCGCGCTCCAGAGCGGCTCGCGCAACTGGTGCGCGCCAACACCTACGACGCTGCCGGGCACCGTCACCGTCGACCCGGTGCGAGCGCGCGGCCTTCGAGGCGAACCTGGCGCACTACGCCGACGTGTTCGCCGAGGGCGCGACGAGTACGCGATTCCGCCCGGCGCGCTCACCGATGCCGGCGAACGCTGCGGAAGCTCGCCGCGTTCTTCTTCTGGACGTCGTGGGCCGCCGTCGACCAACCGTCCGGGCGACACGATCACCTACACGAGCAACTGGCCGCACGAGCCGCTCGTCGGCAACCGTCCGACCGCCGACGCGATCGTCTGGACCGGCGTCAGCATCATCGTGCTGCTCGCGGGAATTGGCGCGATGGCGTCGTGCTACGCGCGACGCGAACGCGGACTCCCGGCCGAAGCGCCCCAGGACGATCCGCTGCTCGGCATCCGTGGCGACGCCGTCGCAGCGCGCCATCGTGAAGTACTTCTGGGTCGTGGCGGCGCTGATCGTCGTCCAGATTCTCCTCGGCGTCGTCGTCGCGCACTACGGCGTCGAGGGAAGCGCGTTCTACGGGATTCCGCTCGCCGAATTCCTGCCCTACTCGGTCGCGCGCACGTGGCACGTCCAGCTCGGCATCTTCTGGATCGCCACCGCCTGGCTCGCCGCCGGCCTGTTCATCGGTCCGGCGGTGAGCGGCGTCGAGCCCAGATGGCAGCGGCTGGGCGTGAACGTGCTGTTCGGCGCGCTGCTGCTCGTCGTGGTCGGGTCGATGGCCGGTGAGTGGCTGAGCGTGAAGCAGATGCTCGGCACCGGGGACGGCGTGGTTCTATCTCGGCCACAGCGGCTACGAGTACATCGACCTCGGCCGGCTGTGGCAGATCGCGCTGCTCGTCGGGCTGTTCCTCTGGCTGGTCCTCGTGGCGCGCGCCATGCGGCCGGCGCTCCGCCAGCCTGGGCGAGCAGCGGCCACTGCTCGTCATGTTCCTGATCTCGGCGGCGGCGATCGCCGGCTTCTACTTCGCCGCGCTCGGCTACGGGCGGCGCACGAACCTCGCCGTCGCCGAGTACTGGCGCTGGTGGGTCGTGCACCTGTGGGTGGAGGGCTTCTTCGAGGTCTTCGCGACGGTCGTCATCGCGTTCCTGTTCGCGCGGCTGGGGCTCGTGACGATGCGCATGGCGGCACGGGCAAGCGTGCTGTCCGCCACGATCTTCCTCTCCGGCGGCATCATCGGCACGCTGCACCACCTGTACTTCAGCGGACACGCCGACCGTTGTGCTCGCGCTCGGCTCGGTCTTCAGCGCGCTCGAAGTCGTGCCGCTGTTATTCGTCGGGCTTCGAAGCGTGGGAGAACCTTCGGATGTCGCGAAGCCGGCCGTGGGTGCAGAGGTACCGCTGGCCGATCTACTTCTTCGTGTCGGTGGCGTTCTGGAACCTGGTCGGCGCGGGCCTGTTCGGCTTCATGATCAACCCGCCGATCGCGCTGTATTACATGCAGGGCCTCAACACGACGCCAGTCCACGGCGCACGCCGCGCTGTTCGGCGTGTACGGGATGCTCGGCATCGGGCTGATCCTCTTTTCGCTGCGGGCGCTGCGACCCGATGACGCAGTGGAACGAGGGGCTGGTCGCGTTCGGGTTCTGGGCGATCAACATCGGACTGCTCGCGATGGTGACGCTCAGCCTGCTGCCGGTCGGCCTGATGCAGACCTGGGCGTCGGTCGAACACGGCTACTGGTACGCGCGCAGCCCCGAGTTCCTGCAGACGGGCACGATCGAGACATTCCGGTGGCTGCGCGTGGTCGGAGACACGATATTCGCCGCCGGTGCGCTGGCACTGGCGATTTTCATCATTGGCTTACGCCGGCGGGGCGCAGCCGGTCGCCTGCTGTTCGGTGCCGGCGAACCGGCGCCAACGCTTACTCCGCTATGAGCCAGACGCTGCCACCGGCGGAGATGTTCCCGCTGAACACACTGGTCACGCCGACGCCAAACGGGATTGCCAGCCGGAGTCTCGTCAAGACGTCGGGGGGCAATCTGACGCTCTTTGCGTTTGACAGCGGGCAAGGGCTCACTGAGCACACCTCACCGTTCGAAGCGCTCGTCATTGTGCTCGAGGGAACCTGCGCGCTCACGATCGGTGGAACACTCGTTCGCGCGACGCCGGGGACAATCGTGCGAATGCCCGCCGAAGTCCCCCATGCCCTGGAAGCGCTTGAAGCCACGCGTTTGCTGCTGGTGATGTTGCGGGAAGAAAAGCGCGGCTGAAGGAATGCGACGGCCTCTCTTATGCGACGCAACACCGAATGGACGAGATGTTCGCTATATGGGTGGCGGGGGTATACGGTGGGTGTGTTCCCCGCGCCGCCTCCTCACCTACTAGGCTACCACCGGTTAGTTAGTAAAACCTGAAATGTTCATGACCTGCACTCTGCCCGCGACGAGAGCGGCGCGCAGGACCGGCCACACCTGAAGAGACGCGGCGCGCGTCAGGAACACTTGCCGTTGCTGACCAGATTTATTCTCCGCAAGAAGCCGTGGAAGACAGGGCCAGACAAGGAGGCCAATGCCTTCGTCCATTGCTCGCTCTTACCGTCCTCTTGGCTGCCACGAGCTGCGCGGGTCCAACGTCGCCATCGCCAGGGCTCCACTGTTGTTGGACAAGACTCTCCGTTCATTCCGCTCCGTCACGTTCCGGATTGAACTCCCTTAGCTGACTTCCGATGGAATCGGAGTGCTTCTACCCCTCAATGAGCGGCAGCTTCATCCAGGGGCCTCGGCTGTTCCAGTTCCTCGGGAATAAAGCGCCGCTCGTTCAGTCCCCGCACCATCGACTGGAATTCCCTGTCCAGTTCTTGACACGTGCAACTCACACAAGGGCCTTGAGCGTCAGAGCCGACCCGACAGCATCAAGATGACCAGCACCAACAACACGAGACCGAGGCCGCCGCTCGGGTAATATCCCCATCCCCGGCTGTGTCGCCAGGTGGGCATCGCTCCCAGCAGCATCAGAACCAAGACGACGAGCAAAATAGTGAGCATTCGCTCCTCCATAACGTAATCACTGTTGCCGACTCAACGCTCCACAGTTCCAGCGCTGAGTCGTCTGTGCGCACACACCGGTGTGCTCGCCGGTGCCCTTATTGCTTAACGACCTCCACCGGCACCGCATGCTCCACGAGATCTGGCGCTCATGCCTTCGTCGCGATCAGGACGCTACGCGCATCGACTGAATTTGGCTGTTCACAAAGTGACAGTCGGTTTCCACCCCACCGGGTACGCTATGGGCGTTTGCTTCACGTCTCGGGCAATGTTGCCTTCGAGCTGCACTCGTTCCCATTTGACATGACGTCAGAAAGATCACCTATGTTTCGCTCTTTCAGTCTTGCGCTCTGTTTCATGCTGACCGCGGTGAGTGTCGGCGCCCAGAACAAGGAAGAGGGACGCCTGGAGAACGCGGGCCTGGTCATGGAGGAGATCCTCAACCTTCCAGACTCCATTCCCCAGGATCTGTTGAATAAAGCCGAATGCGTCATCGTTGTTCCATCGATGACGAAAGTGGCAATCGGCTTCGGCGGTAGTTACGGCCGCGGTGCGATGGTATGCCGCTCCGGCTCGAGCTTCGACGGACCGTGGGGGGCACCCGCGATGTATGCACTCGAAGGCGGCAGCTTCGGTCTGCAATTGGGTGCACAGTCCACCGACCTCGTGCTCCTGGTCATGAACACTCGCGGAGTCGAGGCGCTCCTGAGCACCAAGGTTCAACTCGGCGCCAACATATCCGCAGCTGCCGGACCCAAGGGACGTGACACGGGCGCCTCCACTGATGCGTCGCTGCGGGCCGAGATGCTCAGTTATTCCCGCTCGCGCGGTCTGTTCGCGGGGGTGTCACTCGAAGGCACATCGCTGCGTCCGGACGACGACGCCAGTGCGGAAATTTACGGGCATAAGATCACGGCGCGAGAGATCGTGCAGGGAACGAGCAACACCGATCCCGTCGCGGGCCGTCGTCTTGTCGACGTGCTCCAGAAGAAAGCCGCCCGCAACGCGTCGACCGCGGCGCGATAGCGATAGCGGCTCCCCGGTCTCAGTTCGTTTGTTCGTTGGTCATGGAATCGTCAGCCGCAGCGAGGCGGGGTGGCTCCCCGCCTCAGGACGAAGCGGCCACTTAGATAACCAGCGGGTGCCCCTCAGCGTGACGTGTAATGACGGTCGGAGGGTTGGGCTTCGGCGCTGACTCAGGGTTCGCCAGCGGCGCTGTCTTGGTCAAGGCAGTGGGGCTCTCCTCGTACCGGCGATCGTATCGGCGCTGTTGTGCAGCGCGGAACTCCGCACGCATCCAGTCGAGCCGCCAGTCGGTCGTCGATTTCGATTAGCTCGCCCTGAGTCATTGGAACACCTAGATCCTTTACATCCGTTCGGCAATCTCGATCAGCAGCCGCACGAGCAGTGCCACAGGGGCGCCAACGATGAGGATCGCGAGCGGGCACACTAGAACGACGAGCAAGAGCAACCCGACGTCCTTGAGCATGGCAAAGAGTCGCTTAAGAGGCGGGCCTTTGAATGTCCGTGAACAGCCGAGACATAGAGGGCAGATCGGGCCAGCGGTTCGCATCGAGCGCTTTCACAAACCGGGCCCGAGTGTCCTCAGCGTCGACCAAGCGGTCGTTCAGCGTGGCCGCCATTTGGCGGAGTCGGTCGAGGGAATCGACGCGCACGGTATGTCGTTGGTCGTGGGTCGTGGACATGACACGTAGACAGTAACGCAAGATGGGCAGCGGCGATGTTCTGTCCAGCGCATCCTTGTTCGTGGCCGGGAAAGGCATCCCAAAAAACGCATTTGGGGGGATGTGCTGCTTTGAAGAGGGTCCCGCCCCCGCTCCACACCGGGGGCATGACCCCCGATTTCTGGCCCTGAGTCGAGGCAACCGAATCGGCCGAAAGAAGCCGCCCGGGTTCGATTCCCCCACCGGGATTCGCGAGAAGGTGGAAACGCGGTTTTCGGGGATTCCGCGTGATGCAAACCCCACGAGCCGGACTTCCGACGATGCCGGCGATGGCGCGGTTATGGTTCGCTGGAGCGGGGGGCCGCAGGCACACATTGAGACGGGGACATCCCAGGGTCCTGATGCGTCTCCGGCGGAGTCGGCAGGCCAGCGACAGGAGACGCCGGCGTAGGGCAGTCTCGACGCGACCACGCAGCAGTTCCTTGAACTCGCGGCCGCATTTCCCGATCTGAAGATGATCGTCCAGGATCAGATCGCTGAGGGAGACAAGGTGGTGAATCGTGTGCTCGTGCGGGGGACGCACAAAGGCGAGTACATGGGCATACCGGGGAGCGGGAAGACGGTCGAGATCGGCGGCATCGACATTCTCCGAATGGTTAACGGCAAGGCCGCCGAGCGGTGGGGCTACTTTGATGACGTAAGACTCATGCAGCAGCTTGGTGCTATGCCTGGTTCAACGAAATAGGCGCTGCAGCGGTATGCCGGGAGAACCACCAAGTGAGCGCAACGAGCGAAGTGGCTGAAAGGCAGGGATTCTAGCCGTTGGCCGCTGGCTGGCGCACACGCCCCTTCGGAATGGGCCGCGGCAAATAGCGATTGGTCCTGAGTCGCCATGTGATGAGGAATCAGCACGCGACGATTGGTCGTCAGATCGGCGTTACAGGTTCAGCACGGCCGTCTTGCACCTCTCGGCCGGCCTCCCGCAGACTGGCCTGCCGATCGATCAGTGGCGCGATCTCAAGACGGTCGACCCGAGAGGTGTTATTCGATGAACGCCGTATGATGGCTTCGGGGGATCTGGGTGCGCAGCCCGCTGGCCAGGGAACGTGAGCGCGTCGCGACGTTGTTCTTCTATGGCGTCGTAATCCTGCTTGGATACTTTCTCGTACGAATTGTCGCCCCGTTCTTCGCGCCGCTTGGCTGGGCAGCAGTCCTGGCGATCTTCGTGTATCCCTGGCACGAAAGGCTTGTGCCACGTTACGGGTACGCGCGCGCTGCCGCCCTGAGTACCGCGGTCGTCACGTTGCTGATCGTTGGCCCTGGTCTCGTCGTTCTGGCCGCTTTCGTCGGTGAGAGTCGTGCCGCGCTTGCTGAATTGGACCGCGAAGCGTTGGCCGGTCAACTAGCCGTCGCTCAGGCCGCATGGGACCGGATTCGTGTACCGATTCCCGGTGCGAGCTCCGTAGACCTGGGGTCATTGATCGATGACGCCATATCAAGGACGGGAGGCTTCCTCGCCGCCCGCGTCGGCAGCTTGCTGGCGAACATTGTCGTCCTGCTGTTCCAGCTCTTCGTGACGTTGTTCGCGCTGTTCTTTTTTCTCCGCGATGCCGACACGATCATGCGCGAACTTCGGCGTGCACTGCCATTTGAAGAGTTGCGTCGTGAACGCATGATCCGCCAGACACGCGATCTGGTCTCCGCAAACATTGCGGCCGGTCTGTTGATCGCCTCGCTTCAAGGGCTTGCCGGAGGCGTCGTGTTCGCACTCCTTGGGCTCGGAGCTCCCGTGTTCTGGGGCGTCATGATGGGCTTTCTGGCATTGTTGCCATTCGTGGGCACGTGGATAGTGTGGGTGCCAGCAGCGGTGTGGCTGTTGGCGACCGGGCAGATCGTCAAGGGCGTGATCCTGGCCGTTCTCGGCGCGACGCTGGTGGGGAGCATCGACAATTTCCTTCGTCCCGCAATTCTCAGTGGTCGGGCGCAGATGAACGGGTTGTTGATGTTTATCAGCCTGCTCGGCGGCGTGAGTGTGTTCGGTCTTCTGGGCATCGTGCTCGGGCCACTCATCACTGCGATCGTGATCGGCCTGTTTGAGGCATATTCCTCACCTGTAGAACTCGCTGGTGTGGGCTCAGCAAGCGAAGACCCGGGATAGAGGGCGCGTTCTGTCCTAAATCTTCACGCCTGTGCCTCCAGAAACACCGTACGCGTTGCGTCGATTAAGGTTACGGTCGTTCTCCGATAGCCTCCAGTCGTGGCGTCCGTCATCGTCTCGTTGCTCTACTCGCTCCGATTCCTGGTCCGGTCACGAGCGTCGCTGCACCTGGAGATCCTCGCACTCCGCCACCAGCTCGCGGTCGTCAATCAATCCCGTCGATCTCTCCGTTTGACGTCGGTCGACGGGATGTTCTGGGCGTGGCTCTCGCAAGCAGGGCCCGGTTGGGCGCGGCCGTCCACATCGGCAAGTCGGAGACCATCATCGCGTGGTATCGGCGCGGCTTTCGCCGGTTCTGGACCTGGAAGAGCCGACACCGCACCGGCCGCCCGGCCGTACCACGGGACCTCCGCATGCTGATTCGCGAGATGTCCACCGCGAATCCACTCTGGGGAGCGCCGCGGATTCATGGCGAGCTTCAGAAGTTGGGATCTCCATGAGTCAGTCTCGCGCCCAGTCATACCGTCGTCGGCCGGACGTATTGTCGCGACTCCGCTGATCGGCGGACTCCACCACCACTACGATCGCCTGGCCCGGACTACCGCTGGACCTGGTTGCAAACCAATTTTGGCCCTGGTATTACGGTGACACCGCACCTACAGCGAGGACTCGACACCGCTGGCACGCGATCGCGTTGGTAAACGAAATGAGGAATTTATGCGACGCGGCGCGGCGAAACATCCTCCCTTGGCGGGACCTTCGCCTGGGCGAGATCTCCACTTACAACGATCCAGCGGCACGGCGAAAACGCGATAGCGGATTTCAGAGAAGCGAAAGTCCGGCACCCCGACCGGCCGCCTGCTGCTCGGCGTGCTGGGGTCATTCGCGCAATTCGAGCGTGAGCGTATTCGCGAACGGGTCTATGCCGGCCTGAACCGTGCCCGGCGCCAGGGGACAAAACTCGGACGCCGCCGGCAGCGAATTGCCGCCCGCGACCTTGAGCGCGTCGCGGCGCTGTCCGTCCGCGAAGCCGCAAAGGCACTAGGAGTGCCAGCCTCGCGGGTCTACAATGAGCGACCGCAGATTTGTGCTTTGGCCGACTGTTGATTGAGCGTTCACGACCGCGCCCGAACTGCGCGGAGATAGGAGATCAACGATGGCTGTGCTCATTACCGCTCTAGTGCCCGGCCAGACTCAGGAGGGCTACGACCAGGCGATGACCACATTGCGACCGCTGTTGACGCAGGCCCGAGGTTTCATTGCCCATGGTGCGGGTATGTCGCCCGAAGGCTGGCGCGTTTTTGAAGTGTGGGAGTCAACAGAACAAGCGACGGCATTCTTTGCCAAGTACATTCATCCGCACCTACCGTCGGGCGTGACGCCCAAGCGCACGTATCTGGAGTTGTCTTCGCTTGTGTTAGGGTCTGATTCGGTGCGGTCGTAGCGCATCGCCAGGGCGAAGGTGGTGTACGGAGTGGCGCAAAACCGCGTGTCGGCCCAGACACAAGCCTGATTGATTGCTCCCCCGCGCTTCCGTGGCTGCCGCACGGGTGTTTAGAAATCCCTCTCGGCGGTACTATCAGAATCTCTAACAGATTGCGGGACGAACGGCAGCACTACGGCTGTTTCAGAATCGGTTGATTTTGGAACGAGTCAACCGCCGATGAAGATCGGCATTGCTCAACCAGCCCGTTCCTCTTGATTCGGCTGTCCTGCGTCATCGAGCAGGGCCTCGGAGGTCATGCGGCCGCCATCGGTTTAGCGGCGTAGAAAAGGGCAAATTTCTCCCAGGACCAGATCACCTCTGCAGGCGCAAAGCCGGCCGCTCGCAAGTACGACAACTGCGTTGAGGAGGGTTCAGCGATGTCGTTTTCGCGATGATCGGCGAGCACGTAAGGAATTCGCTCGGTGTCGAGCCCCGCTCCGTGCATGAAGGCGACCCATCCGTCCAGGAACGATCGCTCCAATCCTGGGTCTGATGCGATCGTAATGTCCGCGTAGAGGAACAGGCCACCCGACGCAAGAGACGCGAACACGTCCTGGACGAGGCGCTCCTTGTTTTCAACGTGATGGATGGCGAAGAACGATACGATCAGGTCGAACGGTCCTTCAGGCAATGAGGCGTTCAGATCTTGGTCGAGAAGCTGAAGGCGTGTTCTGTGGGCGGATAGGCGCGTTGACGCAAGGTGACGCATGTTCGGCGAGAACTCGACGGCGACATAGTCAGCTTCCGGATGATTCCGGAAGAAGGCCGATGCCCATTCGCCGGTGCCGCATCCGAGTTCGAGAACGCGCTGCCTGGGGTTCGCGCTTGCGTACCGAAGTGCCAGATCCTGCACCTGACGGTAGCCCGGTATCACCCGTAGCTTCAGTTCGTCATACTCGCTCGCCAGTCGATCGAACGTGTCACGACTACTAGATTGCGCGCACATTCACTACCTCCGACGACGTAGAGACTACTCCCGAGTGGTCGCCTCAGTGGCGAGTGAACTCCGGTTCCGCCGGCCAGCCCCTGTAATGCACGCGACCAACCGCCAGGACGGGGCGTTGCGCTCTCATCGCGGACCAGAATCAAGCCAGTTCCCTCCGTCGCCCGCCGTACGCGAGGGTGAGATGAACCGACGTCGCCGATGCCGGTGTGGTGCAGTTATGGTTCACTGGAGCGGGGTGCCGCAGGCAGACCTGGAGACGGGGACATACCGGGGTCTGGAGGCGTCTCGATGGGAGTCGGCAGGCTAGCGACAGGAGCGACCGACGTTTTACAACCGGTGCTGCATACGATCACGGTGCGGCTCGACAACGTGACCGACGAGCTGTACCGGAACCATCTGTCGCTGATCAAGGATTTGGCGCCGGAGATGGGGCGCAACTTCAAGCTGCTCTACAACATGAAGTTTTAGACATCGCGAATGTCGGCGTGCGGCGGGCAGGCCGATGCCACGTCCTCATGACGGGCCCGCTTGGATCGAGTAGGCAGCGAAGAGCCGTAGCAGCGTATAGCCGTCTGTCGGCGTTTCCGGTTCGAGCACCCGATCCTGCTTTGCCGCGATGACGACGTTTCCACCAACCTGGAACGCGTTGTACTGGTAGCGAAGGCCAGCCTGCGTCCGGAACGGTGGAAGGCGCGGGAGCGGATCGTCGGTGTCTTTCACCACCCCGTGCACGTAGTCAAACCCGAGCTCGGCGAACAGATTCGACCTGTCGGTGCTCGAGGGCCTCGCGTACTCGACCTACTACAAGGGCCTCTTTTCCGATCTGCGAGCCGAGCTGACCGACGCCGTCCAGCGGGCGCGCTCGATCGGGCTCAACATCTGGGCCGAGGACGTCACCAACACGGGCTTCGACGTGCCAGACCTCACGGCGGTGACGGAGCGCCACGTCATCATGCCCAAGCTCTTTCGTCGGCTCGCGGCGTTTCTCGACGGCGGTGGCTCGGTCAAAGGTTTCAAGGAGTTCCTCGAGGCCAAAGACGAGCTGATTCTGATTATCTCGACCGGCCACATAACGCACTTCGACACCGTCGTGGAAGTGGCCGGTAACATCGTGCGGATGACCGAACCGCCGGAAAATCTTGTGTTCCTAACGTAAGAGATGTCCGTCTGCCGTCGCGGCAGCGGCTTCGTTCAAGTCGCGCAGCGTAGAGGCAACCCGCCTTGCAGGTTGGTCGTCGGCGTTGTGCCCCCGGATTGGGCTCTAACGTTTGTCTAACGTCGACAAACACCCGTCACTTCCGGGGAGACACCGAGAGAGATCACTCTGCGGTCAAGTCGTTGAAAGGGCTGCGGAAAAGGTGCTTCGGAACGTCTCTACGTCGCTCCACCGCATCACTTTCCAAGCGTGCTCGTAATGTCCGGAAACTGGGTCTGGACCGCCATGCGGCGACACGACAGTAGTAACTGAGCAGTCCACCGAGTCGCCGGCGCCGGTGGACGGGACCACTCACGCGATTGAGGCATTCTTCCTTGATCGACCGCACGAATCGTTCCGCATGCGCGTTGCAGTTCGGTGCCAGGGACGGTGTCCGGATCACCTTGACGCCTGCTGATGCGAAGAAGCCCCTCGACGGCGGCGCTCCACTTCCGCTCGCGATCGCAGATCAGCAGGGCGATTCCCGCCGAACACCTCGTCGACCTCGTTGGTGAGGTGGCGCATCGTTTGGACCACGAAGGCCTCGTCCGGATGTGGTGCTGAGCCGGGCACATGGACACGACGTGAGTGGAGTTCGATCACAAACGCCATGTAGTAGGTGACCAGCCCGCGCACGGTCCAGCTCGCGCCCAGTGGTAACGCTGCGGTTTAACCGAACGACCTGAACCCCCTTCCCGCGCCGAGCTAGCATCGTCACGCCGTGCCTCGAACGGCCCCGGGCGGGTTCTGCACCGTGCGTAGTCGGGCTGCGCTTCTATGTTCGGTTCTTCCCTCCCGCACCGTTGATCCTAGTGACGGTGGGTCCGCGCGGCCTACGGCTCCACCGAACAAGATCAGGACAGTATTGTTCGCCGCGTCCAAGGTTGCAGTCGGCAGCCTCGCCGTTCCCGCGGCGGCGTCGGCGATGCCGATCTGCCGCAGGGTTGGTCAAAGGCAAGACGGTCGGTATCGATGCCACCACGCTCGAAGTGAACGCGGTGCTTATCACAGCAACCAGTCGCTCGTGGACCTCGAGGCCGTGGGACTCCGTAAGCTTCCGAGCCCGATCCCGGACGAAGGAATTGGAAGACATACCCGGCGCGCGCGATGCGGTGTATCGGAATCTTTGACCGCTGTTTCGAGGAGGACACATGCCAGATTTCGGAGTCTTGAATGCACCGCCGTTGGTTAAGCAAGTGGACGAAATGAGTTGCTGGGCAGCCGCTATGGAAGCGTGGCTCGCGGTCGCTTCCGGCAGGAAGCCGAGAAGCCAGCACGAACTCATCGGTGTGATGCAACAAAAGGGGGCGCTCAACGACGAGGGATACCTGATCATCAAAAAAGGTATTCCGATCCTCGCGCAGATGGCGGGTATGAGCATCCAGGTGTTTCCGAAACACAAAAAATCCCAGTTAACGACAAGCTCCCTGCTGAAAAAGCTCGTCAAGGGACATGTATACATGGCGTACAACGTATTCGGGATCGGTCATGCGGTTGCGGTCTACGGCGTCGTTGACGACCCGAGCAACGAACGCATTCTGGCCATGGACCCGTGGATGGGCAGGGGTTACACCAGCGACACCTTGTCCGATTACAAACGCGACTCGGACGAGTTCTTCGTCGGCTGGCCCGCGTATTAAGCTCACCGGGGTCCTTTCCCATTCGGCGTTTCGCGGACCGACGCCTGACGAGATGTACTTCAGTAGAAGGGGACCCGGTTCCCGCACACCTGGCACGCGCGGCCGCCGCACACCAGACCCGTTTGGAAGCAAACCGATGGGCGGCCTGCAGGACACGCCCATCAAATCGACGCGGCCGTCGCCCTCCGAGAAAACGCGTGAGGCCTGAGGTTCTGCAAACCTCCTTCCTTTCGCAGCTACCGAGCAGCCAATTGCTTCCGACTCGGTGATTTACGAGATGAGACCCCGTCGCGAACGCACCGTTTGTAGTCCAGTGTGGTCCATTTGCGACCGTCGGTTTGTGCTGCTCGTGCACAAGTGATCGAATTTGACCCTGTGAAAATGGAGGCGCCGTCCGGATTTGAACCGGAGATGGAGGTTTTGCAGATTAAGCGGGAAAACCCAAGTTGTTGACTCGTCCTGCTTTCTGGTGTCTGCCAAACCCTCGTTTTACCCGGTGTTTGGGCGGTTGTGGTCCCAAATTGGTCCCAAGTTCGCGGCTCCGTTCCCCGCACGCGATGGCGACATTTCTCAAGCTCGTTATGTGCGCGGCCTCGCTCCGGGACGACACTCGCCAGCGTTTCTACTGAGAGTGGGATTCGAACTCGCAGGCCTTCTTTAGACTCTGTAAGTTACAGATTCCACAATGACACCATTGCCGTGAGTGCCAGCGACGCCGTGGCGCATTGCCCGCCATTGCCCGCCAGCTAACCGACCTAAGCCGTTCCGATGATCGCGCTGAATATCTGGGCCGGGCCGCTTCGCGCGTGTACGGACAGCATCAAAAACGCGTTCTTGGAACATTGCATGAGCGGCCCAAACGCCAATCACCGCCGGTGATCTACGCGGCGATGTATCCGGGAACTTCGTGCCAGGAGAGCCCACCTTGTGATGCGTCTGCCACCGTGACGGCTGGGTTGAAATGCGCGCCGGAAATCGTCCCAAAAGTGGACGATCAGTGCGACGAGCGCCGCCTCGGGACCGGCGGCGGGATTTTGCGAGTCCCATACTGCTTTTCACGGGCTGGTCCCACACGCGCGAAAGCGGCGGCGTCTCAGCCGCCTTCATTTTGCTGAATTCCGCCTCAGGACTTGCCGGCAACCTTGCCAGCGTAGAGAGCTTGCCAGCGGCGTTGGTTTGATGGGTGGGAGCGGTGGTGATGAGTGGATTTATGGGGAGTCGTCTTGGGAGTCGTCGCGTGCAGCGGCTCACCTTTCGGCGCATCCTCGCGGTGGTGCTCGTGGTTGCCCGAGTTAAGCTCCCGGTTGAGGGTTAGTCGCCGCTTACGTGCCGGTATCCTCAGGCCGCAAGCCAGACAGATCGGCTCGGAGCCAGGCTTTCGCAATCGTCCACTCGCGCACGAGTGTCGCCTCTGAGATGCCGATGACTTCGGCCGCTTCTTCGATCGTCAACCCGCCGAAATACCGCAGTTCAACGATGCGCTCCTGACGTGGGTTGAAGACGGCCATACGGCCCAGTGATTCGTGCAATGCGAGGACGTCAATCCCGCGAGGATTGCCCGCCGCCTCGTCACCCTGCAGTGTGACGCGTTCGAGCCCGCCTCCGCGCTTATCGGCTAGACGCGCTCGTGCATGATCGACGAGGATGCGCCGCATCAGGTTCGCGGCCACGCCAAAGAAGTGCGCCCGATCGCGCCATTTGACATGCCGCAGATCGACCAGGCGGACGTAGGCTTCGTGCACGAGCGCGGTTGGCTGGAGAGAATGGCCCGCCGCCTCGCGCTGCAGCTGGGCGCCTGCGATGCGTCGGAGATGGTCGTAGACAACACCGACCAGCTGATCGAGGGCCTCTCGTCCGCCGTCGCTGACCGCGAGCAGCAGCTCCGTGATCCTTACCGTATCGGGGGCAGGGTGGCTCATAGCCTGTGGGCGAGAGAATAGGTCACGGCTTGGGGGATCTCAAGGGGAGGGGTAGAATCGCCGCCAATCCCCGGGCGAGGCCGCCCGCGCGTAATTTCTCAACGATCGCCCAACTCGGTTCGAACGGCGGAACGGAGCACCGTGACATGACACCCGAGCGTTGGGAACGGATCCGGGGCTCTATCACGCCGCCCGCGCCCATGCGGAGGGCGATCGGGCTCAATTCCTCGCCAACGCCTGTGCGGGCGACGCCGCGCTGGAGCGCGAGGTGCAGGCGCTGCTGGATCAGCCGGTGTCCACTGGCAGCTTCATTGAATTCGTCGGCGGCCCACCCCTTGCGAAACTCCTCAGTGTCGTCACCAACGATCTGACCGGCCGGCAGCTTGGCAGCTACCGCGTGTTGTCGCTCCTCGGACGAGGCGGTATGGGCGAGGTGTATCGCGCGCACGACGCGAAGCTTGGCCGTGATGTCGCGATCAAGGTGCTGCCGCCCATGTTCACGGCGGACCGCGAGCGCGTGGCGCGGTTCGACAGCGAAGCGCGCATGCTCGCGGCGCTCAATCATCCTCATATCGGCGCCATCTACGGGCTCGAAGACTGGCGGCGGCGTGCCAGCGCTCGTGCTGGAGCTCGTCGACGGCGAGACGCTTGCCGATCGACTGCGCCGCGGGCCGATCCCGCCGCCGATGCGTTGACCATCGCGCGACAGATCGCGGACGCGCTGGATGCCGCGCATCGAAAGCGGATCATCCACCGCGACTTGAAGCCGGCGAATATCAAGGTAACGCCCGACGGCCTCGTGAAGGTGCTGGACTTCGGCCTGGCCAAAGCGGTGGCGAGCGAGATCACAGCGACTCAGGATGTCAGCGGAGTCGCCGACGGCGGCGCATCGACGCCACGCGCGTGGGCATGATTCTCGGCACCGCGGCCTACATGAGCCCCGAGCAGGCGCGCGGCCTGCCCGTGGACGCGCGCGCAGACATCTGGGCCTTCGGCTGCGTCCTGTACGAAATGCTCACGGGGCGGCCGCCCTTCACGGGGCAGACGGTCGCCGAGACGTTGGCAGCCATTCTCGAGCGGGAGCCCGACTGGAAGGCGTTGCCATCCTCGACGCCGGCGCGTATCCGGGAGCTCTTGCGCCACTGTTTACAGAGAGACATCGCTCTCCGCTTGCAGAACATCGCGGAGGCGCGCGCGCACGATCGACAAGGGCGCAGCGCGGAGGGAATCGGTGGCGAGTCGCCGCGATTGCCGCAGCCGCGGCGGCCGTGCTGGTGTCGATGGTGGGATGGACGCTGTTCCGCAATGCCAGCCGTGACGGCCCGGTGACGTCGAGCTCGGACTACATTCAAATCACCGACCTGGCCGAGTCCGCTGTCGCTCCCCAGCCTGTCCCCCGACGGACGCATGGTCACCTTCAAGGTCGGCGAGAACTTTTTCCTGGGCGACGGACAGATTTACGTCAAGCTCCTGCCAAGTGGCGAATCCGTGCAGCTCACACGCGGTCGAGAGCGCAAGTACGGCCCAGTCTTCACGCCCGACGGTTCGCGGGTGGCGTATACGCAGCTCGAGACGACCCGGGACGGTCTGTCGTGGGACACGTTCACCGTGCCGGTGCTCGGCGGCGAGCCGACGCGGCTGCTGCCCAACGCGTCAGGGCTGACGTTCCTTGCCAGTGGCCGCGTGCTGTTCGCCGAAATTCGCGGTGGCCTGCACATGGGCATCGTCGCCGCCACCGAACGCCGCTCCGAGGCGCGCGACGTGTACTTCCCACCGCATCAGCTGGGGATGGCGCACTTTGCGCACGCCTCACCGGATGGCCAGTGGATTCTCGTGGTGGAGATGGACCAGACCCACGCCTTTGGCCTGCCGTGCCGGCTGATACCCGCCGACGGCCGCTCGGCGGGCCGCGAGGTTGGCCCCGCGGCACGTGCACGTCCGCCGCTTGGTCTCCGGACGGGCAGTGGATGTACTTCGGCGCCAGCGTCGGCGGCCGTTCGCATCTCTGGCGCCAGCGGTTTCCCGACGGGACGCCGGAGCAAATCACGGTACGGGCCCACCGAAGAGGAAGGCGTGACAGTGCGCCCGATGGCCGGTCGCTCATCACCGCTCTCGGGATTCGTCGCAGCTCCATCTGGATTCACGACGCGACCGGTGAGCGGGCGATCGTGGCGGAAGGGTATCGCGAGGCTTCCGCGGCTGTCACAGGACGGCAGACGCGTGTTCTTCCTCTTGCGACCCGCCGCCGACTCCGACAGTTCCGAACTGCGCGTGCTGGAGCTCGCAACGGGAGCGGTGCAGACGGTGATTCCCGGGCGTCTCGATCGTCGACTACGACATCTCCAGACGACGAGTCCGAGGTCGCCTTCACGAGCCGGGAGAACGGAGAGTCGCACATCTGGATCGCCCCTCTGGATCGACGGAGTCCGCCACGGCGGATTGCGTCAGAGTGCGGATCAAGTGTCCTTCGGCCCTGGCGGATGATCTGATCTTCCGGTCGATTCAGATGCCGGCCAACGCCTTGGTGCGCATCAGCAAGGATGGGGCGCGGCGGCAGCCGATCGACGGACCAGCGGTGCACGAGAAGGGCGAGGTCTCCCCCGACGGCCGGTGGGTGATCGTCTACTCGCCGGGGTCAAGCGTGACGGAGCCCGTGGCGACCTTTGCCGTGCCGATCGACGGCGGGCCTGCCCGTCGGATTTGCATGCCTTATTGCGCAGCGGGTTGGTCAGCCGACGGCCAGTTGTTCAGCATTGGCGTCGACCTCGACCTTGCAAACGGAGCCCCGAGCAGGACGCTCGTCATTCCGCTCGCCGAGCCTTCGTCGATTCCTGAATTGCCCGCGGGCGTGCACGCGATCTTCGACTACGCCGCGCTGGCGAAACAGCCCGGCGTGCGCGCGCTCGAGCATGGTGGCGTGTCGATCGGATCGGACCCGGCCACCTACGTCGTTCACAAAGGCGGAGTTTCACACCAACCTGTTCCAGATCCCACTCCGGCGGTAAATCCGCCGGCCCCGCTGTTCTCCAGAGGCGCAGCCTAACTCGAAAGGGCCGGTCAGGCCCGCTGAACCGCATATTCGGGCCCGTGAGGTAATTCGCCCTCCCTTTACGCCATCTGTGGTGAGGGTCGGATCACGAGCGCAGGTCCAGGCCGGCCCTCCCGAATGCGAATAGCGCTCACGAGGAGGACAACCCATGCTTTGGATGAGATCTGCCCGCAGTTCGATTCGTGTGACCGCCGTCTTGACATTGCTGGTCCTTGCCGGCGCCGCGAGCGGTCTGGCTCAGGATATGACGGGAACGTTCGTTCCGATCGTGGTGCCGGGCGCGACATTCACCGCGGCGCGCGCCATTACGGCGGACGGGCGCATCGTCGGGTTTTTCAACGATGCGACGGGCCAACACGGATTCCTGCTTGCGGACGGTTACTTCACAACGATCGACGTTCCCGTATCCGGGGCGAGATCCACTAATGTATTCGGCATCAATGCCCGCGGCGACATCGTCGGCAGTTGGGTTGACGGTGGCGGCGTCCAACACGGATTCCACTGGCCGGCCCATGGGCCTTTCACCGTAATCAATGGGCCGGGAGCGATCCGCACACTTGCCCGCGGGATCAACGCCGCCGGAGACATCGTTGGGTACTACGACACGGCGGATAAACGCCACGGGTTTCTGTTGAGACGCGACGGTGTTTTCAGCACGATCGACCTGAACGGCACGCAAGGCCCGCCGCCAAACGGAACGTTCACTCAATGGATCAACGCCCGCGGCGATCTCGTCGGCTCGTTCTTCGACGGTTCCGTCCACGGATTCCTTATGACGGACGACCAGGTGACGCAGCTTGACGTGCCGTTTCCAGGCGCCATCAACACCAATGCACCCGGCCTGAACGACCGGGGTGATATTGTCGGTTTCTATACTGTAGGCGGCCGTCAGGTGGCATTCAGACGCGATCGTCATGGGAATTACGCGTCCCTCGACGCACCGACGCTCACGCCAGCCTCCAGCACGCTGGCGATCGGCGTTAACACGCCGGGCGACATCGTCGGGCAGTACACCGACCTGGGCGTGACGCGCGGTTTCGTGATGTATCGAGCACAAACCCCCTAAACGAGGCTGCCTGCGGGCTCTCAGGAAGACCGGTCATCGTCCATCGCGACCGGTCTTCGCCTCACTAATCGAACCGGGCCCGTCGGCGGGCGCCATTGTAAGCCTGATAGGAGGGCGCTTACGAGCAGATCAACTTGCCCCTCCGAACGCGTTGATCCCGCTGTAATTAAGATTCGCCCTTCGACTGAGGACCGATATGGTAAGGCGATTGAAACCCGTTTCCGACCCGGAATGAGCCGCCGACGGCGCAACCTGGACGACCGGCCGAAGAATAGCGTCGAACAGACGATTGAACAAAGGTCGTGCGTCCCGTGGGATGCGGGATGTAGCCGCCAGCATGCGGGCTTCGCGTTCGAACCGGGCCAGGCGATCTGGATCTGCCGCGAAGATCGGCGGCAATACCTTAATCGCGACGTCGCGCCCCAGTCTGGTGTCGCGCGCCCGATACACGTCGCCCATACCGCCGATCCCGATTCGCTCGTGGATCTGAAAGGCGCCCCACTTGACGCCTCGCCAAGTCGGTTAAGATGCGCTTCCACACTGCGGAATGACCAAATGACCCCTGAGCACTGGGACCGAGTCAAGCAGCTGTACGACGTGGCGTCAAAGCTCGCACCCGTTGAACAGGCAGCGTTCCTGGCCGACGCCTGTGCGCAAAACGAAGAACTACGGCACGACGTGCAAATGCTGCTGGATCAGCCGGTGGGTACCGCAAGTTTCGTTGACTTTGTCGGAGGTCCGCCGCCACTTCCCAGCCCAGGCCGCGACGACAACCGGTCACTTATCGGTTCCACGATCGGGCCGTGACAACGTCCGGACGCTTCTTGGCAGGGGCGGCATGGGCGACGTGTATCGCGCACATGACACGTACCTCGGACGAGACGTCGCCATCAAGGTTCTGCCACGAGCGTTCACCGCCGACCCAGACCGTCTCGCCCGCTTTGAGCGCGAGGCGCGTGTTGTCGCAACCCTCAACCATCCGAATATTGCGAGTATCTACGGAGTCGAAGAGAGCAACGGTGTCCGAGGGCTGGTGCTCGAACTCGTAGAGGGTGAGACGCTGGCCGTGAGACTCGCACGCGCCCGCGGTTCCGCACGACCCGGGCTTCGACTTGAGGACGCGCTCGATTACGCACGGCAGATTGCCGACGCCCTTGAGGCGGCCCACGAGAAGGGCATTACCCACCGCGACCTCAAGCCTGCCAACGTCACGATTACCGCTGCCGGCATTGTGAAACTCCTCGACTTTGGCATCGCCAAGGTTATGAACGAGGACGCGCCGGCCATCGACCTGACGCAGCTCCATCCGATGCCGTCGGGTGTCACCAGCGTAGGCACGATCGTCGGCACAGTTCACTACATGAGTCCAGAGCAAGCCCGTGGCAAGGTGGTGGACCGGCGCACGGATATCTGGGCCTACGGTTGCGTCCTCTACGAGATGCTGTCCGGCCGAATGGCGTTCGGCGGGGACACGCCGGCCGACACGATTGAAGCGATTGTCGACGGCAGTCCGGACTGGTCGCTGCTACCGGTGGGCACCCCGCCACCTGTCCGCCGTCTCCTGCAGCGGTGCCTCGAGAAAGACCCGCGACAGCGGCTTCGAGATATCGGCGACGCGAGGGTCGAACTCGAGCAACTGGTTCGTGGCTCGACCGGCGACGCGGCTGCAACAAGACAGACCGACAGACCAAATAAACAGCCGACGTGGTTCCTGGTTGGGGCAGTTATTGTGGTCGCTCTCGTATCAACGGTGCTGTTGTTGCTCGCTCGACGATCGGACGCCACAGCGGCAGCCGGCGACGCCAGAGTGTCGCGTTTCGAGGTCAACCTTCCCAATGGTCAGGTAATCGGACCTTCGTTCAACTCGAATCTCGCGCTCTCGCGGGATGGAGGGCAGCTCGCGTTCACGCCCTTACCGGGCCCGGTTTATGTTCGGCGACTGGATACTCTCGAAACGCGGCCTCTCGAAGTCACCAAGTCGCCCGGGTTCCGAGGTGCGCCGGTGTTCTCACCCGACGGCACGTCCATATCTTTCGTAGGGGGCAACGCCATTTTCTCGTGGACGAGACCGTTTCTGAAGGCGGCGCTCGCCGGTGGCGCGCCTGTCACGCTCGCCGACTACGACATGTTCCACCAGGGTGATTGGAGCGCCGATGGGTGGATCTATTGGACCGCCAGTTATCCGGGCGGAATCGTCCGGATCAGGGATTCTGGTGGAACAATCGAGCCGGTCACCACGCTCGACGTCCAGAACGGCGAACGAAGTCATCGTTTTGCGCGGCTCCTGCCTGGCGAACAGGCGCTCATCTACACGGTTGCGTTCGACGGCATCAGCAGTTACGACGACGCGCGGATTGACGTGTGGGATCTGAACACCCGCGAGAAGAAGACGCTCATCGCAGGAGGAACGTCCCCTTTTTATTCCCGGTCCGGCCACATCGTCTATGCGCGCGCGGGCAAGCTCTTCGCCGTGCCGTTCGACATCGAGACGCGCACCATTACTGGGGACCCGTTCGAAGTGCTCGATGGCGTCATGATGAGCCGAAACACCGGCGCGGCGCACTTCAGCCTGTCGGACCGCGGTGACCTGGCGTATGCCCCGGGTCCCGCCGCCGATGGTAACAGGACGCTGGTGTGGGTAGACCGATCTGGCAAGGTGGATCCTCTGCCACTGCCGCCCGCGTCGTACCTTTATCCGCGCATCGCACCAGATGGGCAATCTATGGCCGTCGAAATCGAAGGTCCAAATCACGACCTCTACTTCTACGATTTCGGTCGCACCGTTCTCAGCAAGGTGACGACCGACGGTATGAGTCACGATCCTGTCTGGACCCCCGACGGTCGACGAGTGGCGTTTCGTTCATGGCAGTACGGCGGCATGACCATGTGGTGGATGCCGGCGGATCGAAGTGGTCAGCCGGAGCGCCTGGACCCCACGGGCAGGCGCCAGAGCCCCGTCTCCTTTTCTCCTGATGGAAAGTTTCTCGCCTTCGACCAGAAGGATCCGCAGACTCGCGATGACGTATGGGTTCTTCCTGTGACGGGTACCGCGGAAGCGCGGCCCGTCGCCACGTCACGCTTCGGCGAAGGCTCCGCCAAGTTTTCTCCCGATGGCCGCTGGATCGCGTATTCGTCGAACGAGTCGGGACGGGAAGAAGTGTACGTCCAGCCGTTTCCTGGCGTCGGGCCGAAGATCCAGGTTTCGAATGCAGGCGGAACTGATCCCGTATGGCGCCGCCTCGGCGGCGAACTGTACTACCGCCAGGAGTACAAGATGATGGCGGTGTCGGTCACCATGGCGCCCGATTTCCGTGCGTCGGCGCCGCGCCAGTTATGGGAGGGCACCTACTCGTCCGGCACTGGTTCGTCGTGCGGCATGCCTGGCGTCAGCTCCGCCAGTTACGACGTCACGCCCGACGGCCAGCGGTTTCTGATGGTTCGAGAAGACCCGATCTATTCGACGCGGATCGTCGTGGTCGTCAATTGGATAGAAGAGTTGAAAACGCGCGAACGGGACCAGGCGAAGATGAATAGACCCCCGGCCTCAGCCGCGCTCCGCTGAGAGGTCGGCCCTCAGCCAGGCCTTGGCAATCGTCCACTCGCGGACGACCGTCGCCGACGAAATGCCAATCACCTCGGCGGTCTCTTCAATCGTCAGACCCCCGAAATAGCGCAGCTCAACGATCTTCTCCTGCTGCGGGTCAAAGGCCGCAAGCCGTTCGAGGGCCCGATTCAGGGCCAGCACGTCGACGTCGCGCGGCGCCGCGGGTGTCAGCTCCTCATCGAGTGTCACCCGCTCCCATCCGCCGCCTCGTTTGTCCGCCCGCCGGCTCCTCGCGTCATCCACGAGGATCCTGCGCATCATCGACGCAGCGACGCCATAGAAGTGGGCACGATTGCGCCACTTGACCTTGTCCTGGTCAATCAGCCTCAGATACGCCTCGTGGACGAGCGCGGTGGGCTGCAGCGGATGATCGGCGGGCTCACCCCTCATGTAGCCGGACGCCAACCGCCTCAGGTCGTCGTAAACGAGAGGCGCCAGATGATCCAAGGCGTCGCGCTGCCCCTCGCTCCAGGCTATTAGCCACCGGGTGATTTCCGAAGCGCGCGCATGGGTATCCGGCACTCCGCGGAGCATAGGTCACAATCCCAGATTCCTCAAAGAAGGCTGGCAGTTAACCGCGTGAGGTGATTTCCCTCTGTTTTACGCGTAATGGACAGGGGGATCCTGGTTGTGACCGCCCTTCTCCCCTTCTGGTCAGACGAAACGAGCAGGTCAGTCGGATTCCCCTCCTGAAAGGCAAGGTGTCGCATGGTGACAATCAGAGTAACGGATCGCAAGGCTGATGCTTGGTGTGATCGTCTTGATCGCCGGGCCGGCCTCCGCCGCGGACATCCGCGGTAATCATCTCGAGCCCGTTGACGATCACAGACGATAGCCAGCTTGTTGGCAACGTTACCTGCACCGTGACTGGCGCGGCGTGCATCACGATCGGCGCACCGGGCATAGCGCTCAGGCTGAATGGATTCTCGATCACAGGACAGGGCGATGCCGTCACCGGCTGCGGTGGCAGCGCAGTCGGAGGTGAGCACGGACTTCTGGTTAATGGCATGCGGGGCGTCATCATTCAGGGACCCGGAGTCATCCAGAGATTCCGTGCTCACGGAATCATCATCACTGGCTCCAGTTCGCGAGTGCTTGTGACCCAAGTGACCGCAGCAACGAATTGCAATTCCGGGATTATCGTGACCGGCGCTTCTTCCGACAATGATGTTCACGAAAGCACTTTCGTCAACAACGGTAACAGCGCCGCCCCGTGCGGCGGTATATGACTGGCGGGCGGCGCTAGCCGCAACCGGCTCCGTGCGAACCGGTTAAGTGGGAATGGTTACGCAGGCCAGGGTGGCAACTTCGGCATCGGTCTTGTCAATCCTGGCACCAACGACAACGTCATAGTCGACAACATCGTCTTCGGCAACACAAACGGCATCGTGCTCGTTGCTGGAGTCGAAGGCAACGTCGTCTTCAGAAACCGCGTTCTCGGCAATCCCGCTTCAAGTGCCCGTAAACAATCCAGGGACGGCTGGCGTCGATATTCGAATCCTTGCGGCTCCCGGAGCTAACGTAGTGGAGGGTAACGTTTGCCTCACGACGGCTAATGCCGTGTGTTCGATCACAATCACAATTGATCCGCGCTTACAGCGCTAAGGGTCCATCGGGATAAGGAGGCCTATGCGAAACGTCCCCTCGTTAGCGTTATTGCTGCTTGCGCTGAGCGAGCCGGCATTAGCGCAATCTGGTGTCTTCGTCTCGGGCGACATATTTGCTGATCACAAGCGGTTCTCGGGTAACTCGACCGATTCAACGCTCAACGTGACGGGTACTGGCGGCGGCGGAGGTGTAGGCTATCAAGTCTCGGATCGGTGGGATGTGCGTGGCGAAGTTGAGGTTGGCGGAACGACCACCATTCGGGAGGAGCTAGTCCCAAACGTTACAGCATTCCAGTCACGAACTCGGAATCAAATCACTGCGTTTACCGCGTTGGCCGGATTTTCGCCGGCAACTGGTTCCCGCGTACGGTTTACAGTTCTCGGTGGAATCAGCTTTCTCCACGTCGCGACGGAGTTCGACTCTGTTCCACCAGGCCTGGTGGTCGTTGCGCACACCGACATCGACAATGTCGTATCCCCGATAGTGGGGGTGGAAATGCCGCTCATTCTCGGTGCGCATTTCAGCGTTGTGCCTGCGTTACGAGTGAATGCATTTGCATTGCGGACAAATGGCATCAACGGCTTTGCGCTTCGGCCCGGTATCGCAGTACGGATCCGATGATCGAAGCGGAGCTGAGAATTCAGCAACCCAAAGGACAGGGATCCCAAGCCAGAAGCAATGTCCAGCAAGGCTCGCGAATCAAAGGCGAGATAAAGTTTGCTGCAGTGAAGTCGATTTCCCTCCAAAGACCTAATCGACTATCGGACGTACACTTCAGCAGACCACTGCCAGTTTTGACGGCGCGACACCAATCGCAGGCCTGCGCCCTCGATCACCTGTGTCATGCGCTCGACGGGGTGAACAAACGCCCGGAACGGATTTGCCCGAATCCTGCGGATCGCATTCTCGAACGCAATGGCCGCACGCACGTACCAGACATCACGCGGATAGGAATAGGCGAAATAGCGCTCCGCATGTCGCAGCGATTCC
The DNA here is from genome assembly GCA_963750995.1 of uncultured Acidobacteriota bacterium. Classification (GTDB taxonomy): domain Bacteria; phylum Acidobacteriota; class Vicinamibacteria; order Vicinamibacterales; family UBA2999; genus CAVVST01. The sequence goes on from CAVVST010000005.1 coordinate 545,157, forward strand.
TCGAGGAGTGGCTGGTCCACGGATAGCAGCACACGACGCGGTCGAGTGTCACCACCGTGGCCGTCGGAATGTTGTGCGCGTGGTCGAGGAAATCGCCAGGCACCAGCCGAACGACGCCGCTCCCGTCCGCGGCGGATGGCCTCTTCGGTGGCGGCCGCCAGATTCGCGGGGGAGGCATCAACCGCTATCGCCCGCTCAACGCCGTGTTCGAGCAGTTCGAACGTCAAGGCGCCCACGCCTGAACCCACATCGAGCGCCGTGCCCCGGACCGCGCCACTCTCGAGAAGCAGGTCACGAAGGAGACGCGTCGTGGAACCCGGACCCTTCTTGCGATAGCTCGTCAACTCGCGTCGCGCGATTTTCTCGTTGAAATGGGCGCTCGCGACCGCGCCGTAGGTCGAACAGCATGTGCTCACAGCCGTCCAACCATTCAGGCGCGAATCGGCTTCCGACCGTGGACATTGACGCCCACGACACCGTATTTCGTGGCGACAGCTTCCTTCGACGTACCTCGAAAGCAGTCGAATCGCTCTTTCAGCACGACCCCCTGGAATCCAATGTCCGCAAGGAGCGAGATGAGCTCTGCCTCCGGCAGAGCGCCGGCGATTCAACCGGTCCAGAGGTCGATGTTCCGGCGAATGGACTCCGACAGCTCGTTCGCCACAACGATGTCGCCATATAGGAACTGACCGCCTGGCTTCAGGATGCGGAAGACTTCGCCGAACGCCTCTCGTTTATTCGGAGTGAGGTTCAGCACACCGTTCGAGATCACAAAATCGACGGTGTCCGACTCGACGGGCAACGCGAGCGCATCTCCAAGCCGGACTTCGACGTTGTTGAGGCCCGTCGCACGGGCTCCGACGCGGGCGCGTTCGGCCATCGCCTCGGTCATATCCACGCCAATAGCCCGGCCACCGGGCCCTACTGCCTGAGCGGCAAGCAATAAATCCATACCGGCACCGCATCCGATGTCGACGACCGTCGCTCCGGGCGACATCGGCGCGAGGCCGTGTGGATTGGCAACGCCGGCAAACGACGCCGTGGTATCCGCAGGAAGGGCAGAGAGGGCATGTGCGTCGTAGCCGAGCATCCCGCCGGCATACGCCGCCCCACGGTGAAAGTGGAACGCTCCGGACGGCTCCGTCGCGACGCGTGCGTAAATCGATTGAATCTCGGCGCGCAGTCTCAGGGTATCGAGATCGACGGGACAGGCGATGGCCATAACGGTTCACCTCATATTGCGAACGCGACTATGTCGCGCGCAGGCAACGAGTCCATTCGCAGAGCCACGACGACACCTGACGCAAAGGTAATCGCGGCGACCAGCCACACGCACGCTGAAAGGCCCGCGAGATCTGCGGTGATCCCGGCGAGCAATGCCCCGACGACATACCCAAAGTCGCGCCAGAGACGATAGACACCAACCGCCGATGCTCGCCACGATGGCAGTGCGACGTCACCGATGGCCGCCAGAAGCGTGGGATACACCATTGCGGTACCGATGCCGAGCAACACACCACCTGTCGCGAAGCCATTGAAGTTCGCCGCGACGCTCACGACGACGATACCGAGAGCCTGCACCCACATCCCGCTTGCGATTAACCATTTCCGTCCGACGACGATCGGAGAGCGACCGGTAGCTATCTGCGCAATGCCCCAGGTGGCGGGATAAATCGCCGCCAACGTCCCAATCTGGTCGAGGCCCAGGTTGGCGGCCGCGAACACGATCGGGAAGAGACCCCACGCCATGCCATCGTTTAAATTGTTCACGAGGCCGGCTTGGGTGATCGTCGAGAGGTTGCGATCCGTGAGCGTCGTTCGCCAAAACACCTCGCGCCGAAGGGAGGATGCTCAGAGGACCGTGGAGACTGTCGATTCCAACGCGACGTGCGACTGACGTATCGCGAACGAGAAGCGCCGAGAGGCCCAGACCGACGGCGACGAATGCGACGCCCGGATAAAAGGGTTCCGGACGCAGCCCGTGCGGGCCGCGATCCAGCCTGTGGCCAGCGCCGCGCCCGCCAGCGGCCACATATCCCGCGAATTCGTTCAGGCCCATTGCCAGCCCGCGCTGCTGCGGACCCGACGAGATCGATCTTCATGATGACGGTCGTCGACCACGTCAAGCCCTGGCTGATGCCCAGCAGGGCGTTCGCCACGAGAATCCAGTTCCAGCTCGGGCGCCCACATCAGCAGGAAGGGCACCGGGAACCGCGACGAGCCATCCGGCGATCGAGCACGTGCTTCCGTCCGATACGGTCCGCGAGCCGGCCTGCGGCATAGTTCGTGAGCGCCTTTGTCAGGCCGAATACGACGATGAACGAGAGCACCGCCGTACGGGCGGCGAGATGAAATTCCTGCTCGGCGATCGGCGGAAGGATGCTGCGCTCCATGCCGACCATCGCGCCGACGAACGCATTGATGATGACGAGCAGCGTGAACTGCGCGAGGTTCTCCCGGAGTCCCAAACGGACGGTGGACGATCGTTGGACGTCACGTCCACCCTCACGCGCGCGTCCTGACCTCCTCGTGTCCTCGGTTGAACGCGAGGACGCGCTCCATCTCGGCCGGTTTTGGCGGTACATCAGCGAGCGCTTCGATGAACGCCTCTCGATCACGCGAGAGCATCGTGATTCCAACGCTTCTCGAACCCGAGGGTGCTCGTGGGTTTTCCACTCAGGCCCGCGCCACACACCGACCCCGAGAAGTGTCCGGGATAGATCTCGAGATCGTCCGGCAGCGTCAGCAGCTTGTCGTGAAGGCTCGCATAGAGCTGCGCGGCATTCTCACGCGCTCGTCCAGGCAGATCGGGCCGGCCAACGGCGCCGACGAACAACGTGTCGCCCGTCAGGACGAACCATGGCTCGGTGCCTCGCTTCAGATCGGTCACCACGAGACAGACGCTCTCCGGCGAATGCCCTGGCGTATGAAGCACCTTCACCCGCGTGTTGCCGAGCTCGATCTCGTCACCGTCGCGAAGCGCGGTGAACGGGTAGCGTCACGTCTGCGGATTCGTGGACGCAGTACTGTGCGCCTGTCCGGCGGGCCAACTCACGGCCTCCGGAACGGTGATCCGCGTGCACATGCGTGTCGATGACATGCGTCAGGCGCAGATTCTTTGCTGGCCGCAAACGCGATGTACGCGTCGATGTCGTCGGCACGCGCGTCGACGACGGTGCCTTTGCCCAGCGTGCCGCAGCCAAAGAGATAGGCGGCGCACCCGAGATCAAAGTAGTAATAGGGTCGAAAGATCATCGGACGTCTCCATTAGAGCTCGCTGTTTCGACGGCAACCCGGCCGCCCGCCACTCCGGAAATCCTTCGCGTAGTCGGCGCGCTCGTCGTCCGTCGGGATCTCAGGATCTCGACGGCGCGATCCGCGTACACGCAGTAGGGTCCGCGGCAGTACGCCGACGTATCCTTCCCCTTGGGCAAGCTACGCAGTTGTTGTTGCAGCGCATCGACTGGAAAGGAGAGCGCGCCAGCAATGTGACCGGCGGCGTATTCGTTTGCGGGCCGGGTATCGAGCACGACGACATTCTTCGACCGCGCTCGTTTCAAGAGGTCGCCCATCTCCACGGGCTCGGCGTCGCGAGCGGTCGCCGAAATGCTCGCGAACGAGACGTTCCAAGTCGGCGAGCTGACGTTCGGCAACCGTTCGGATCGCCCTGGACAGATCGAAGACGCTCGGGATCCGACAGGCGGTAGAACACGAACAGGCCTTGCTTGCGGCTGTCGACCAGGGTCGCCTGCCGTAGCGCCTGGAGATGTTGGGACGTATTGGCCAGCGAGAGCCCAATCTCGGTCGCAAGCGAATCAACCGTTCGCTCCCCCTGAGCCAACAGCTCGAGGAGTTCCAGGCGGTGCGGGCTGGACAACGCCTTGCCGATGCGAGCGAATTCACCGTACAGGCGGCTCTTGAACTCTCGGTGCGTAACGTCGACCATAACTAAGTAATAAATATATTACTTGACTATTGCGTGTCAAGACGTCATGACCGATGCGCCAGAGTACCTGAGTCGAAACGCCGTGGGTCAATCGAGCGATGAGTGAACGGCTTCGACTTGCCGATCTTCTCAGTGGTCTTTCGATCGTTGCCGATCTCGGATACGGCCTGCCGATTGACACGGCATTGCGCTCGTGTCTGATCGGAACGGCACTGGCGCGGCGCATGGCGCTGCCAGAACGTCAAGTCGCCGATGTCTTCTACGTGAGCCTGCTGTTCCACGTCGGATGCGTCGCCTATGCCCATGAAACGTTCGAGCTGTTCGGGGACGACCAGGCAGTACGGCGGGCGGCTGTGGAGACAGACCTCACCGATATGCGCGATATCTTCGCGACGCTGATCCCAGGAGCGACGCGAGGTCTTCCCGCCGCGGCGCGGATACGAGGCGCGGTGCGCATGGCGGTGTCAGGCCGTGCGTTCGGAAAAGCTCACGATCAGGCAAGCTGCGAGGTTGCACGAACCGTCTCTCGTCGCATCGGGCTTCCGGACACCATCAGCGACAGCCTGTCCGACATTCATGAATGGTGGAACGGCGCCGGCGCTCGTTCGCTACGCGGCGAGCGAATCGCCAGACCCGCGCGCATCGCGCGCGTGGCCACCGAGACCTCGGAGTTGCTCAGTCTCGGGGTTCGTGATGTCGTCGACGCGCTGCGACACCGTGCGCGAAAGACACTCGACCCGACAGTCGTAGAGCACCTCGCAGCCGTCAGCAACACAATCATCACGCAGATAACGAGCGGCGATCCTCGTGTGCACGTTCTCGACGCTGAACCATCGCCGGTCGTGGAGATAAGCGAAGCGGACCTGCCACGCATTGCTCGCGCCTTCGGCGAGTTGGCCGATCTCAAGAATCCCTTCACACATGGTCACGCTGCCAATGTCACCGGGCTCTCGCTGGCGACAGCCGACCGCCTCGGCCTGGATCGTCGAACCTGCGCGTGTCTCGAGATCGCAGCATACCTCCATGATGTGGGTCGTGTAGGCGTCTCCAATCGCATATGGGCGAAGGTTGGAGCACTCACGACCGCCGAATGGGAGCAGGTGCACCTGCATCCGTATCATTCAGAGCGCGTCCTTGCGTCGACGTCCGCGCTGAAGCCGATGGCACGCATTGTCGGAATGCATCACGAGCGGATCGACGGCTCCGGCTACCACCGCGGCTGTCGGGGCAGAGATATCGATGTCGCCGCTCGCGTGCTGGCGTGCGCAGACGCGTTCCAGGCTATGACTCAGCGCCGGCCGCATCGGCCTGCTCTGGAACCAGCTCAGGCGCGAGACGAACTACTCGGTGAGGCGCGCGCCGGCAGACTTGACCCGGAGGTCGTTGCCACTGTCCTCGACGCGAGCCATCTCACGGGCGGTCGACGTCAAGCCCTTCGTCCAGGAGGGCTGAGCGACCGCGAGGTGGAGGTACATGCAGCTCATCGTGGAAGGCTGTTCGAACCCCGAGATCGGGCGGCGTCTCGGGATTTCTCGTCGTATGCCGAACACCACGTGCAACACATCTACGACAAGATCGGTGTCTCTACCCGCGCCGCCGCGGTCCTCTTCGCCCTTGAACACGACCTCATGCGACGCTAATTCAGTCGAGCGCTTTCGCCACGCAGGGTAGGTAGGTCTACCGATGCGCAGGTCTCGGTCGGGTGCGATGCTTCCTCAACGAAAGGAGGCAGAGCCATGAGAGTCGAACAGAGTGCGATTATCCACCGCTCGCCCGACGAGGTCTTTACATTCCTCGAGAATCGAGCGAATGACACAGCGTGGATGACGTCGGTCATGCAATCGGAGTGGCTCGACTCCGGCGGCACGCCTCGTGTAGGACGCCGGGGACGGATGGTTATCAGAATCCTCCGTCGACGGATGAAATTCCTCGCCGAAGTGACGGACTACGTTCCGGGCCGTCGGATCGCACATCGCACCGTCGAAGGGCCACTCCCCCTCACCACGGCGTGCACCTGCGAGCCGGCCGACACGGCTGTCTCGCCACCGTCGTCGGCGAAGTCCATCCAATTCCGGGCGGGTGGGCCGGCAGGCTGGGGGGGCCATTTGTCGGACGTATCATTCAGCACGGATTTAAGGGCGACCTTGCGCGGCTCAAAGCCCTGCTGGAAGCGCAGCGCGATGACGGCGAGACCGGATCGAAGCGCATCTCGGGTCCGATGCGTAATTTGCCTACCACAAGGGACTTCGGAGATTTCTACAACGCAAGAAAAGCAGCCTCTGAGCTGCGCAGCTATCGCGACAAGGGACCGATTCCTTCGACCAAGGCGCTCATCGAGGCACTCAAGACGGAGGGCGTCGAGGGTGCGACATTGATCGACATCGGCGGAGGGGATCGGGGCGATCCAGCACGAGCTGCTGGCCGCCGGGGCAGGCCATGTGACGAGCATCGATGCTTCCGACGGATACATCCAAACGGCGCGGGAGGAAAGCGGACGTCGAAGCCTCACCGGCCGGGTCTCCTACCATCACGGTGACTTCGTGGAGCTTGCTGAAACCATTCCTCCGGCCGACATCGTCACGCTCGACCGGGTTATCAACGTTTATCCCGATTGGAAGCAGCTGATCCGCACTTCGGCGGCACGGGCTCGCCGCTTGTACGGGCTTGTTTATCCACGGGATACCCTCCCGGTCAGGATGGTGGTGAGTGTGATGAATCTTGTCGTGTGGCGTGGACCCGTTCACGCCTCTGTGCGCTCGCCGGAGGTGATCGAGAGGCTGACACGTGAGGCAGGTCTCGTTCGGTGCTTCTCGAAGACGACAGGACCCTGGCAGGTTGCGGTCTTCCGCCGCCACTGATGCCACGAACGCTCCGGCTTATTGAGCGGGGAGAAGTACGGAATCGTATCTCTACGCAAGCCCAAGACGTGTCGCTTCGACACCCAGTTTGAACCGAAGACCATCGCCGTCGAATGTCGGTTCTTTGGAGAGCAGCGTAAGGGCAGCCAGCTGCGACGGGTCGAATACCCGCTCAACGAAGGTTCCGGTCTGCAGACCCCCGCCGATCACTCGCACGGCGCCGACCAGGCGCGTGGCGATGACAACTTCAACGGGCTCAAGGCAGAAGCGTCCCTCGGAGCACCCAGGAGCGTGACTCCTGGATTCAGATCGTCGAGTTCAATTGGTACGCATGATGGCGAGCCGCCGCCATTCTACTGCTAGCTCCCGATTCGTGGCGGCGTGCCATTGCGTGTCTCGTACCCCTGCCGCTGCCGAGCTGAGTAGCACCACGCTTCGCGCCACACTAGATCTCGCGCGTCATCTCGATCGGTGCGTGCGCTTTGCCATACTGGCGGTGTCTGCTCACCAGCCGACCGACGAGCCTGGTAGAACCAGGACTCATCCAATGGTTCGCAGAAGATGTGGAGGTTCTTTGAACCTCTGACTATCTCGTGGGAAACGTCAAAATCCGACCATTATTCACGTTAGTGGGCGGTTACAACGGGCGCACTTGGGACCAATTGGGACCAGAATCGAGTCCGCAGATATCGCCGACGCCGAGAGTAATAAGCGATTTTCACAGAGGAAAATTGGAGGCGCCGTCCGGATTTGAACCGGAGATGGAGGTTTTGCAGACCTCTGCCTTACCACTTGGCGACGGCGCCGATTAGAGGGGCTGAATCGTGCGAGGCGAAGGTGGAGCGGGAAACGGGATTCGAACCCGCGACTTCGACCTTGGCAAGGTCGCACTCTACCACTGAGTTATTCCCGCTCGCGACGAAAAGTGATCGTACCACAGCGAAACTCAGCCAATCAAGGCGGCAGACGACAACCTCAGGTGCATAATTCGGCACCTTGACTTTCACGCGTCGCTCGACTCCGCTGTTCCTTTTACTCGCGATCCTCTCCAACTCGCCGGCGCGCGCCGACGAAGTCCTGCTCAAGAACGGCGATCGCCTGACCGGCACTACGGTGTCCCTGGCCGCCGGCGTACTCACGCTTCTCACACCCTACGGCAATGTGCGGATTCCGTGGACTGAGGTCGTTCGCGCCGCGATCCAGGATCCGATGCTCGCGGCCCTGGCCGACGCACTCCGGCCGCAACCGGCGGTCATCGTCGACGGCGGCGCCAATGCCGCCATCGTCACCACCGCCGGCAACACCGATGTGAACAACCTCCGCCTCGACGGCGACCTCGTCACCCGCGCCGGCTTGAACCGGTATTCCGCCTCCGCCGTCGTCACCCGCGCCGAGGATCGTGGCATCGAGACGGCGCGCAACTGGACGACGGTGTTCAAGTACGACCGGTTCGTGTCGACGCGGATGTTCCTCAACGCCAACGCGATCCTCACCAACGATCGATTCCGGGATCTCGACCTGCGGACAGCGATTGGTTTCGGCGTCGGTTACCAGGTGCTGACCCTCCCGCGCGTGAACCTCACCGCCGACGGCGGCCTCGGCTACGTCAACGAGAACCTCGCCCGGCAACCGGACGACAGCTACGCCGCCCTGCGCGAGTCGGTGTCATTCGACGCGTTCGCGGTGCCGGACCGGATCCAGTTTTTTCATGTCCACGACGGCTACTTTGGCGTGACCGGCGACGACAATCTGTTCATCAGGATGCAGAACGGCGTGCGCATGACGCTGGCAGCCGGATTCGTCACCACGCTGCGCCACGATCTTGATTACGACCGGTCGCCGGCAGTCGGACGCAGCAACACCGACCGGACGCTGGCGTTCACACTCGGGTACCGCTTCTGAACCGCCCCGCACCGCATGGTAGACTCGCGCGCCGTGCGAACCGCTGCCCTGGTCTGCCTCGCCACCCTGGCCGTGCCCGGCATGCCGACGGCGCAGAAGACGCCTGACGCCGAAGCGGCGCCGGCGTGCATCGATCCGGCGCCGACCGATGACGCGCTGGTGCGCCGCGCGGCGGAGTGGATGCTTCCCGATCGCACGATCGAGATCCCCGAGTTCGAGACCGGCAGCACGGACATCGTCCGTGGCATGCGCGCGCATGTCAGTCAGGCGCGTGCCGGCCTGTCACTCATGCCCATCAGCAGGAGCGTGGCGCACCCGCTGACCGAGGATTTCTCGATCTCGGCCACCATGAACCTGACGGCGACCCTGCGGGTCGAGTACACGATGGGCGGCGGGGGCGGAGCGTGCGACCTGACCGTGCAGGGACCATTCGCGGTGCGCGCGGACGTGATGGTGGATCGCAGTCAGCCGTTCGAGGATCGCGTCCAGCCGCTGACGATCAACCAGGTCAACGACAGCGGACTTCGGCTGCAGGGATGCGGCGAGGTGACGGGTATCGCAGGTTTCGACGACGACGTGAGAGATCACCTCGCCGCCCTGGCCGTCACGGAGATTTTCGTGCCCGCATGCCGTCCGTGCGAGAGCCCCGTACTCCAGGCGTGCGCCACGCCGTAGACTGGCTTAGAAGCGAATGTCGCGCAGCACCTGCGCGGCTTCTTCAGGCGAGGTCGGGTTGAGATAGAACCCGGTTGCCCACTCGAATCCGGCGACCTTCGTCAGCTTCGGGATGATCTCCACGTGCCAGTGGTAGTACTCCCCCGCCTTCTCCGTCACCGGCGCGCTGTGAATCAACAGGTTGTAGGGCGGCATCTGCAGCGCCTTATTCATCCGTCGCAGGATGTCGCCGAGCAGCCGTGCGAGCGACGCGTACTCGTGGCGCGGCGCGTCCTCGAAGAGCGACTGGTGACGGCGCGGCAGGATCCAGGTCTCGAACGGGAAGCGCGGCGCATAGGGAGCCACGGCCGCCATGTCGGCGTTCTCCGCGATCATCCTGCGGCCGTCCGCGGTTTCCTGCCGCAGGATGTCGCAGAAGACGCATCGCTCTTTCGTCTCGTAGTGGGCGCGCGCGCCGTCCACCTCGTCGCGAACTTCGCGCGGGACGATCGGCAGCGCAATCAGCTGCGAGCACGAGTGCTCCAGCGACGCGCCCGCCGCCGAGCCGTGGTTCTTGAAGATGATGATGTAGCGGAACCGCTGGTCGCGTTTCAGGTCGGAGATGCGCTCGCGGCACGCCCAGAGCACCTGTTCCACCCGGTCGGCGTCGAGCGTCGCCAGCGTGTCGTCGTGACGGGGCGACTCGATGATCACCTCGTGGGCGCCGATGCCGTTCATCTTGTCGAACAGCCCCTCGCCCTGCCGGTCGAGGGTGCCTTCAACCCGCAGCACCGGAAACTGGTTGGGGATGACCCGCAGCGACCAGCCCGGACTGTCGGGCCCGCTGCCGTTGCGCCCGGCCGCCAGCAGCTCGCGGGGCGTCATGTGTTCGTGCCCGGCGCAGAACGGACAGGAGCTGTCGGGGTTGATGGTGACGGATTCGAGCCGGAAATCGGTGGGCCGCTTGCGCCGTTCGGTGGAGATGATGACCCAGCGGCCGGTGACGGGATCTTTACGCAGTTCGCTCATGCAGGCTCGGCGGGTCAGCATCCGCCGGGTCCGCTCCGCCCTTCGGCTGCGCTCAGGGCGTCCTGAGCTGGTCGAAGGACGCGGAACCCGGCCGACGGCGACGTACCCGGCCTACATACCCTACGCGGTAAACGCGTGCGGGTAAACCTCGATTCTTGGATCGCCCCCTTCGAAATCCACCGTCACCACGTCGAAACGGCAGGGCTGATCCTGCAGGCGCCGGCGCGCCAGGAAGTCGATCGCCATCCGGACGATCCGCTGCTGCTTGCAGACGGTCACCGCCGCCTCACCGCCGCCGAACTCGTTTCCTTCCCGCGCCTTCACCTCGACGAAGACGAGGCTCGCGCCGGATCGAGCGACGATATCAATTTCGCCATAGCGAGTACGGTACCGGCGTTCGAGAATTGCGTACCCACGGCGCGCCAATTCCGCGCACGCGAGATCCTCGCCCATTTTCCCGAGGGATTGCCTGCCATCCACTGGCACGGCGCTGATGGGTGCACATTCTGCGCCCGCAGTTTGAACCATGACGACACGATGATCTCGAAGGACACGAAAGACCAATATGGTTTCTCGTGATCTTCGAGATCGTCGTGTTGTTCGTAGTGCTAACGTCCTATTGACGTGAGCGCTTGATCGAGGATCCCGACGGCGGTGTCGGCCTGGTCCTTCGTCAGCACGAGCGGCGGCGACAGGCGAATGGCGTTGCGCCCGGCGCCGAGGACCAGCAGTCCCCGGCGGAAGCATTCCTGGACGAGCGCGTTGCGCTCGCTCGTCGCGCGTTCTTTCGTCGTCCGGTCGCGGACCAGTTCAATCCCGATCATCAGCCCGCGGCCGCGGACGTCGCCGACGATCGGATGCCTGGCCATCAGCGCCTTTGCCGCCGCCATCATGTGGATCCCGACCGACTCCGCGTTTTTCACCAGGGTGTCGCGCAGCAGCCGGATCGTGGCCAGCGCCGCGGCACATGCCACCGGGTTGCCGCCGAAGGTGCTGGCGTGCGAGCCCGGCGGCCATGACATCACCTCCGAACGCGCCGTGGCGACGCCAAGCGGCAGGCCGGACGCGATCCCCTTGGCGATCGTCACCACGTCCGGCTCGACGCCGGTGTGCTGGATCGCAAACATCTTCCCCGTGCGCCCCATGCCCGACTGCACCTCGTCGGCAATCAGCACGATGCCGTGCCGGGTGGCAATCTCGCGCAGGCCCTCGATGAAGGCCCCGGGCGCGACAAGGTATCCACCTTCACCCTGGATCGGCTCGACCAGGATGGCGGCCACTTCGTCTGGTGCGACGAGGTGGACGAACAGCTGGTTCTCGATGAAGCTGAGCGACTCTGCCGCGCAGGCGTCGGCCGAGCCGTTGAAACGATACACGTCGGGATAGGGCGCGTGGTACGTGCCGGGCACCAGCGGGGAAAACCCTTTACGCTGCGTCACCTTGCTGGCAGTCGCCGAGAGCGATCCCATCGAGCGTCCGTGGAACGCGCCCAGGAAGGCAATGACGTTGTGGCGCTTCGTGTAGTACTTCGCCAGCTTGAGCGCCGCTTCAACCGCTTCGGTGCCGGAGTTGCCGAAGAAGGAGCGGTGCGGACCTCGCATCGGCGCGATCGCCGACAGCTCCTCGCCGAGCCGAACCTGCGGCTCGTAGTAGAAGTCGGTGCCCGACATATGGAGGAACTGACGCGCCTGGTCGACGATCGCCTGGACCACGTCGGGGTGCGAGTGGCCGGTGGACGTCACGGCGATGCCGGCCGTGCAATCGAGAAAGACGTTGCCGTCCACGTCTTCGACGACCGCGCCCTCGCCGCGCGCAATCACCAGCGGATAGTCGCGCGTGTACGACGGCGACACCACCTTGCCGTCCCGCTCGATGATGGCCCTGGCCTTCGGGCCCGGCAGGCTCGTCCTGATCTGCGGCACGGTCGTCGTCAGCGTGCTCATGGCAGTCTTTCGTCTGATGCTTACTTTTTCTTCCAGCGTGTCCCGCCCGGGTTGTCCTCCAGCAGAACGCCCCGATCCGCCAGGTCGTTCCGGATGCGATCGGCGGCGGCGAAATCACGCCGCAGGCGCGCGGCCTTCCGCTCCTCGATCAGGCGCTCGATCTCGTCGACCGGCACGGGCGGCTGCGCGTCTTCCGCCTGGCGCAGGCTCACGACCCCGAGCACCTTGTCGAAATCGTCCATCGCCTGCCGGACCGCGGCCGCTTCGGTCGCCGAGATCGCCCGGGCGTCGATTGCTGCATTCACATCCCGGACCAGATCGAAGACGGCCGCCAGCGCGGCGGCGGTATTGAGATCGTGCTGCAACGCAGCTCGAAACGCCTCGCGCGCCGTGTCTGCCGATTCGGCGATGTGGGGGTTCGAACCGGTTCCCGTCACAGTGTCGAGCCGGGCGAGGAAATCGACAATACGGCGAATCGCCTCCTCCGCCTGGTCCATGCCGGTCCAGGTGAAGTTGAGCTGCTTCCGGTAATGTGACGACAGCAGCAGGTAGCGCAATGCCGACGGCCGGTGACCGCGGGCCGCGATCTCGGCCAGCGTGTAGACGTTGCCGAGCGACTTCGACATCTTCTCGCTCTCGACGAAGAGATGCTCGACGTGGAACCAGAAGCGCACGAACGGCTCGTTCCGGGCGCCCTCGCTCTGCGCGATTTCGTTTTCGTGATGCGGAAAAATCAGGTCGACGCCGCCGGCGTGGATGTCGATCGGAGGCGCCCCGAGCAGGCGCAGCGCCATCGCCGAGCATTCCAGGTGCCAGCCGGGCCGGCCAGGACCGGTGCCGTAGTCCCACGACGGCTCGCCGGGCTTCGCCGCCTTCCACAACACGAAGTCGCGCGCGTCCTCCTTGGAGTATTCGTCCGCGTCGACGCTCGCGCCGTCCTTCATCCCGTCACGATCCAGCCGCGCCAGCCGGCCGTACTGCGGAAGCGTGGCGATGCGGAAATAGATGGACCCATCGCGTCGATAGGTGTGCCCGTTGCGCTCCAGGTCTGCGATCAGCCCGCCCATGGCCTGCAGGTTCGGTTCGTCGGTCGCACGCGGCATCTCTTCCGGCGTCTCGATCCCCAGCTGGTCCGAGTCGGCGCGAAACAGCGCGATCCACTTGTCCGTGTAGTGGCGCAGTGGCACTTTCGCGTCGAGCGCGCCGGCAATCGTCTTGTCGTCGATGTCGGTGTAGTTGACGACCTGCCGCACGTCATAGCCGCAGACGTATTTGAGCGTGCGGCGCAGGACATCCAGGCACACGTATGTCCGGAAATTGCCGATGTGCGCCCGCGCGTAGACCGTGGGACCGCAGCCGTACAGACGCACCGTGCTCGCGTTCAGCGGCGCAAACGGCTCTTCCTGGCGCGAGAGGGTGTTATAGAGATGCAGCATCTCAGACTGACAGCCGGGTAAACAGACGCTCCGCGCGGCGGCGGTCCGCCTCGATCTGCGCCTTCAACGCATCGACGTCGTCGAACCGGCGCTCATCCCGCAGGCGCTGGACGAAGCCGAGCTGCACGTCCTTGCCGTACAGGTCGCCGTCGAACTCGAGCACGTAGGTCTCGATTGTTGCCGCGCCGTCATCACCGAAAGTCGGATTCACGCCGATGTTGGTGATCGCCGCGCGGACGATGCCGTCGATCGTCAGGGTTGTCGCATACACACCGTGCGGCGGAATCAGCTCGTTGGCGGTCATCAGATTGGCGGTCGGAAATCCCAGCTCGCGCCCGCGGTGCCGTCCCTCGACGACCCTGCCTTCCAGCGAGTACGGATGGCCGAGCAGCGCCGCGGCTTCGTCCATGCGTCCCTCGGCGACGAGACGACGGATGCGGGTGCTGCTGACGACGAATTCCTTGTAGCGGACCGGATCGATCTTCTCCGCGCGGAAGCCGTAGCGCTGCCCGAGCGTCCGCAAAAGGCTGAAATTTCCGCTGCGCTCGTGGCCGAAGAGAAAATTGGCGCCGACCCATACTTCCGATACGCGCAGCCATTCGACCAGGACCGTGCGCACGAAGGTCTCGGGATCCCACTGCGACAGCTCTCTCGTGAAGCGGACGACGGCGACGCAGTGGATGCCCGCCTTGTCGAGCGCGGCGATCCGCTGATCCTTCGTCATCAGGAGCGGCGGCGCCTTGTCGGGACGAACGACCTGCGGCGGATGCGGATCGAACGTCATCGCCATGGCGATGCCGCCGTGCTCGACGGCGCCGCGCTTCACGCGTTCGACGATCTTGAGATGTCCGCGGTGCAGGCCGTCGAAGTTGCCGAGCGCGAGCACGGGATGCACGAGCCACGGCGGCCGCGGATCGTCAGGAAAATGCAGGACCTCCATGCGGGCTACGACGCGTCGACGCGGGCGTCGAGCGAAAGGCCATCATATGCCAGTTCAACACCCGGGGGCAGGCGCGCGTTGGTCTCGGCGTGACCCAGGTCGTGCGACATGTGGGTGAGGTAGGCGCGCGCCGGCGCAATCCGGGCAATCGCCTCGACCGCCTCGGCCACCGTGAAGTGGGTCGAGTGCTTCTTGTCCCGAAGCGCGTCGATGACGAGCGTCTCCACGCCGGCGACGAGCGCAAACGAGTCCTCGGGGATCGCACTGCAGTCCGTCAGATACGCAAAGTCGCCGAACCGGAATCCGAGGATCGGCATCCGTCCGTGAAACAGCGGCACCGGCACCACGTGCATGCCGGCGACGTCGAACGGCCCGTCGATCCCGTGCGCGTCGATCTTCGGGATGCCGCCTCCCTGCCGCTTGACTCCGTCGAACACGTAGTAGAACGTCCGGCGAATGCTCTCCCACACCTCGTCGGTCGCATAACAGGGGATCGCAGCGCCCTGCATGAAGTTGAAGCGCCTGATTTCATCGAGCCCGAGAGTGTGGTCCGCGTGATTGTGCGTGAACAGCACCGCGTCGAGCCGCGTCATTCCGTGCGTGAGCGCCTGCTGCCGTAAATCTGGCGTCGTGTCCACGAGCACGCTCGCGCCGCCCGCGGTCTCCACGAGGATCGACGGGCGCAAGCGTTTGTCCCGAGGGTCGTCGGATCGGCAGACCGCGCACCTGCAGCCAATCATGGGGATGCCGGCCGAGGTGCCTGACCCCAGGAATGTGACCCGTGCAGGGAGCCTGGTCAGGGCAGGATGATGCGCGACTTCGGCTCCGCCGCCGCCGCGCCAGCGCCGTTCTGGATCTCGACGAAGCGCATGCGCAACTCGAACAGCACCTGCTCGAGCAACTGGCGTTCCTCGGCGGTGAGGTTGCCGCGCGTCTTCTCTTCCAGCAGCGAGAGGATGTCGATCATCTGCTGCGCCGCCGGCAGGTTCGACTGCGATGTCTGTCCGCTGACCGGATCGGGCACGTCACCGAAATGGACGGCCGCGGTATGGGCAAGCGACAACACGAACGCGACGAAATTGATGGTCGACGCTTCGCGATCCTGGGTGGTGTGTTCGTCGGCTGCGTCACTCATAGGGCAAAACCGGATGGTAGCATACGCCGCGGAGACGCCATGGCAGAGACAGCGGGCACCCACTTCGACCGGTTGATTGCGATCATGCGCGCGTTACGCGCGCCGAACGGATGCCCATGGGACCGCGAGCAGACGCTGGCATCGCTTCGCCCGTTCGTCCTCGAAGAAACGTACGAAGTGCTGGAAGCGATTGAAAGCGGCTCCGCTGATGCCCTTCGCGAAGAACTGGGCGATTACCTGTACGAAGCGGTCTTTCTCGCCCAGATCAGCGAGGAGACCGGCGGGTTCTCGATCGCGGACGCCATCGACGCCATCTGCGACAAGCTCGTCCGCCGGCATCCGCACGTGTTCGCCCGCGGGAACGGCGACGAGGCCATCACCACGACCCAGGTGATCGAGCGCTGGGAGACGATGAAAGCGCGCGAGCGGGCGGACGCGGGCACAGAAGTGACTCGCTCGAAGACGACGCTCAGCGGCGTGCCGAGAACTCTTCCGTCGCTGCTGCGCGCCTACGAGGTCAGCGCCCGCGCGGCGGCGGTCGGGTTCGACTGGGCCCGCTCCGCCGATGTGCTGGACAAGATCGAGGAAGAGGTCGCGGAGGTCCGCCGTGAGGTCGAATCGGGTGCGACCGGCGACCTGTCGCGCGCCGAGGAGGAAATGGGCGACCTGCTGTTTGCCATCGCCAACCTCTCGCGCAAGCTCGGCATCGAGCCCGAAGCGGCGCTCCGCCGCGCCAACGAGAAGTTCACGCAGCGCTTCGACGCCGTGGAACACGCCTTCGCCGCACGCGGTCAATCGCTCCAGGACGCGACGCTGGAGCAGATGGAAGCGGAATGGCAGCGCGTGAAAGCAGGTCTTAACCACGACGAACACGACGGCACGAATTCTTGCTCTCGTCGTGTCGTCGGCCTTCGTCAGCAAATTCTGGCTAAAGCACGACTCTCGTCAATCCACTACGAAGTACCGGAACACGGAAATTAATCAGAAGCCCGCCGCGTAATCCCGTCGTTCGCAAATAGGAGATCAGTTGCGCGCGATGCACATCATCAAATCTGACGACTGCTTTCAGTTCTACGACAATCAGGTTCTCGACAATAAGATCCACGCGCTGGCCAGGGATCTGGATCTCACGATACTTGACGCTTACAGGTTGCTCAGACTGGAACGAGATGCCGACACGATTCATCTCGAAATGCATCGCTTTGCGATATATCGACTCAAGGAAACCTGGCCCGAGCTCGCGATGCACTCGAAATGCGCATTCGATTGTTCCCGACATTGCGCGCTCAGCCTCCGGAGTAAGCGGCGTCGGTAGCCGCAAGTGATACGGCCGTTGAGAGCGTGATTCGTGATCGTCGTGTCCGTCGTGGTTCACTTCTTTTCCTCATCAAAGGTACGCACGGCTACACGGGTGCCGTCGCTGTCGATCGTGATCTGGCCGTCGAGATCAGTGCGGTAGATCCGTGCGCCGATGGATTCGAGGCGCCCCAGGACTTCGGGGGCGGGGTGACCGAAGGTATTACCGCGGCCGCAGCTGATGACGGCGATGTCAGGGCGCCAGTGGTCGAGCAGCTCCTGCGATGTGGATGTGCGGCTCCCGTGGTGGCCCACCTTCAAAATGCGGTGCCGGGCCGGAGTGAGCTGGGGATAGATGGTGCGCTCCACGTCGGCACCGACGTCGCCAAGGAGGAGAACGGCGACGTCGCCGTAGACGATTTCAAGCACGATCGAATCGTCGTTGCGGACACGCGGGCGCTCCCAGTCGGGCACGGGCGGATGCAGCACCCGCAGGTGCGCGGCGCCGGCCTGCCACATGTCGCCCGTCTGCCGCCGCATCACCTGGATACCGGACGCTCGCGCGTGGAACAGGACATCCTGCAGCGGGCGATGGCGGATGACAGGGACACCTTCCCAGATCCGTGCCGGCGCAAAGTCATCGAGGATCGCCGGGGCGCCGCCGATGTGATCAGGATCGCCGTGGGTGATGACCAGCGTATCCAGCCGCCGGATCCCGCGCGCCCACAGGGCGGGCGCGAGCACGCGGTCGCCGATGTCGAACGTGCTGCCGCCGAACGGCGTGCCACCGGCGTCTACCAGCACACGAGAGGAATCAGGCAATTCGACCAGCGTCGCGTCACCCTGGCCGACGTCGAACATCGTGAGCCGGAGCCGGTTCGGCGTCGAAACATCGCTCAGCCACCCTGCCGGCTGCCCGCTCACGATCGCCAGCGTCGAGCCGACAAGGAGCGTCATACCGCACCAGCGGCGGACGCCGCGTGCGAACAGCGCGAACGCGAGGCCTGCGTAGTAGGCGGCGATAACCAGCAGCGGCGGCGGTGGCACTCGCGCCGTCAGCCAGGGCGCCACGTCGACGAGCCGTGCGCTGCCGACCAGGGACGCCGACGCAACATACGCCAGCCAGCCGGCCGGACGTGCGACGGCTTCGACATCAGCCAGGCACGACACGAGGGTGCCTCCAACTTGAACCAGCGCCATCAGCGGCACCGCCGCCAGGTTCAGCAGGAGCCCGGCGATCGTGACTCGCGAAAACGTCCACGCGCTGATCGGCAGCAGCGCGATCTCCACTGCAAGCGATGCCGCCAGCGACGCCAGGAGCCATCCAGCTGCCCTGCGCAGGGCAAGGCCTTCGACCCGCCCGGGGCAGGCGCCGGCGACACGCGCCGCGCGCCTTCGAGCAGCGCCGCGGTCGCGCCGAATGTCAGGAGGAACCCCGCGTCGCGCACGTCGAGCGGCCGGACGCAGATCACCAACGCCGCGGCCACGGCAAGGGCGTGCCATGGCGGACTCCGGTGATCGATCAGCCGCGCACCGAGATAGAGCATCGCCATCAGCGTCGCGCGCCACACCGATGCCCCCGCGCTCACGACCTGCGCGTACGCGGCCAGCAGGAGCAGCGTGATCAACGCCGCGGGCCGGCCGCTGATTCCTCCCACGATCAGCAGTCCATAGATGATGCCGGCCAGGATGGCGATGTTGCCGCCGGAAATGGCGATGACGTGATACGTCCCCGCGGCCTGGAGCCGCAGGCGGGTCTCGTCCGGCAACCCGGTGCGATCGCCGATCAGGACCGCGGTGACGATCGCGGCGGCGATGGGGTCGTATGGCGCCACCCATTGGCGCACGCTGCGGCGGACGTGAGCGCGGATGGCTGCCGCGGTCTCCTGCACGGCGCTCCCACGCTCGCGAACATCAACCAGCCAGGCACTCTTGATTGATCCGAAAAAGGCAGTGCCAGTCAGCGCAAGATCGCGTTCGAAGTCGGGAACGCCCTCATCCAGGTAACGCGCGGGACGGCGAAACGTGGCGAACGTTTCGATGATGCGGCCGGCGCGCCACTCACCAGCCTGATCCGCCGCGACCGACCCGCCGACGGTGATTGCCGCGCCGGCGCCTGCGGGGCTCCATTCGCGGCCCGCGCGTACCGCGATTACGGTTGCATGCAGTGTCGTGAAGCCGTCCTGCGGCGACGCGTCCTCGAGCAGGCGCAGCCGTACACCAACCGGGGCCGGCTGGGGACTGAAGGATGGGTGGATGGCGCGATATTTCGCATCCGCGGCCAGGGCCGCCGCGGCGCAGAAAAACGCGACTGCCATCGCCGCGATCGCCGATCGATCCCGCCCGCAGCACCACGCGGCCCACGCCGCGCCGGCTGCGATGAACAGCGCAGGCAACGCGAACGAGATGCCGATGTGGAACTGCAACGCGCTCGTCGCCCCGAGGACGAGCGCGACGGCGGGAATCGCTCCGATCAGTCGCACCTGGTGCGCCCTGCAAGGGTATGGGCAGTGCTGCGTGCGTCCGGTTCAACAACTTATGGGTGTTGATCGCAGAAACTGCGAAGCGTTGGTGACAAAGTGGTGGCAGAATTTTCTGTCCCACGCAGCCCCGGAATTGCATGCGAGGTGACCATCAAGACCGTCAGATGACTAAGCTGTCTTGACCTGTCCTACAACGATTGGCGAATCGTCCGCCGATAGGTAACCTCATGGGCATCAAATAGATGCGGGTGAGGCTGATCCACCTTGAAGACGATGAAGGTGATCGCGAACTTGTTGCGCGGACGCTGCGCGGTGAGGGGATCGACTGCGCCGTCATCGAGGCTGAGTGCCGCGCCGAGTTCGAGCGCGCCCTCGAGACTCGGCCCGACCTGATCCTCTCCGACGATTCAATCCCCGGGTTCGGCGGCGACGAGGCCCAGAGCCTCGCGCAGCTGTGCTGCCCAGACGTGCCGTTCGTGTTCGTGTCGGGCTCGATTGAAGCAGAGCGAGCCGTCGAACGCCTGAAGAGCGGGGCGACCGACTACGTCCTCAAGGATCGGCTCGACAAGCTCGGCACCGCCGTCACCCGCGCGTTGCGCGAGGCGGAGGAGCGCCGCCGCCTGGCCTCGGCAGAAGCCGCGCTTCGGCACCTCAACGCGCAGCTCGAAGCGCGCGTCATCGAGCGCACCCGCGACCTCGTGTCCGCGAACGAGGACCTGAAACGGGCCCGCCACGAGGCCGATCGCGCCAACCTCGCCAAGAACGAATTCCTGTCGCGCATGAGCCACGACCTGCGTACTCCCCTGAACGCGATCATGGGGTTCGCGCAGCTCCTCGACCTCGACGGACTCGCTCCCGATCAGGTGGACAGCGTCCATCACATCCTGCGCGGTGGCGAGCACTTGCTCAGCTTGATCAACGAAGAGCTCGACATGGCCCGCATCGAGTCCGGCTCCAACCGTGATGGCGCCCACGAACTGGCTCCGCCACCAACCGCGAGTGCGGAAGCGGATTACACCGGTTCGGTGCTGTACATCGAGGACAGCGCTTCGAACGTCGTGCTGATGGAGCGACTGCTGGCGCGGCGGCCCGGCGTGCGCCTCAAGCACGCGCAGGACGGCCGTGGCGGACTGGAGATGCTGAAAGCCGCGAGGCCGAGCCTCATCATCCTCGACCTTCATCTCTCGGACATGCCTGGCGAGGAAGTGCTGCAGCGTATCTGGTCGGACCCGTCCACCCGCGACGTCCCTGTCGCCGTGCTCAGCGCCGAGGCCGGCAGTGGTTCGCAGCGCCGCCTGCGGGCGTCGGGCGCTATCGCCTACCTGACGAAACCGTTCGACATCGCCGAAGTCCTTCGTCTGATAGACGAGGTCGTCGGCGGCGCCCAGGCGAACGAGTCGTGACGGGCCGGGGCGAGACCGGTCAAGACTCGCCGGAGCTCCATCAGCTCAAGAACCACCTGTCGATCATCGTCGGGTTCTGCGACCTGCTGCTCGGCGACATGACGCAGGCCGACCCGAAGCGGGCGGACATCCAGGAAATGCGCAAGGCCGGCCAGGCTGCGCTGGACATGCTGCCGCAGATCGCCACGCGGATGCGCTGACCGTGAACCGCGATCCCTCCCCTCAGTTGCTGGTCGTGGACGACGAACCGGGCATGCTCTCGCTGGTGCAGCGGTTTGCAGAAGGCGAGGGCTTCAACGTGGTCATTCGTCCGGGGGGACGCGCGCTGCTGAGCGAGCTGTCCAAACTCAACCCGGATGCGGCGCTGCTGGATCGCAACATGCCGGAACTCGGCGGGCTCGAGCTGTTGAAGGTGATCCGCGAGAGCGACCCCGATTGCCAGGTGATCCTGATGACCGCCGAAGCGACGGTAGAGTCCGCGATCGAGGCGGTGAAGCTGGGAGCCCTCGACTACCTGAGCAAACCGATCGATTTCGACCGGCTGCGCGAGCTGCTCGGCGGCGTCCGCTACGGCATCGCCCGTCGCCAGCGGTTGCTGGCGGCCGACACGGAAATTGCCAATCGTTTCGAATTCTGCGGCATGGTGGGGCGCAGCCCGGTGATGCAGGAGCTCTTCGACCTGGTGCGTCGCCTCTCGCCCCACGCGCGGACGGCGCTGATCACCGGCGAGACCGGCACCGGCAAGGAACTGGTGGCGCGCGCGCTGCACAAGCTCGGACCGCGCAAGGATCGAAAGCTCATCGCGTTCAACTGCTCAACCCTGGTCGAGACGCTGGCCGAAAGCGAGCTGTTCGGACACGTGCGCGGCGCCTTCACCGGCGCGGTCGAGGCCAAGGCGGGAATGTTCGAACAATCGGACGGCGCCACGCTGTTTCTCGACGAGATCGGCGAGCTGCCGATGGCCACGCAGGCCAAGCTGCTCCGGGTGATCGAGTACGGCGAAGTGCAGCGCGTCGGCGGGAGCGACAGCCGCAAGGTGGACGTGCGCGTCATCGCCGCCACGAACCGCCGGCTCCCCGAGGAGGTGGCGGCGGGCCGCTTCCGGCAGGACCTGTACTACCGCCTGAACGTCGTCGAGATCCCGCTGGCGCCGCTGCGCGAACGCCGCGACGACATCACCTACCTGACCGCGGCGTTCATCCAGGAATTCGCGGCGCGGTTCCAGAAGCGGGTGGGCGGCGTCAGCCCTGGCGCCGAACGGCTGCTCAACAACGCGCCATGGACCGGCAACATCCGCGAGCTGCGCAACGTCATCGAACGGGCGTGCATGCTGACCGACGGACGCATCCTCAGCGAGCGCGAGGTACTGGCGGCGCTTGGCGGCACACGGCCCGCCGCGGCGCCGGCAACGACGAGTGAAGCGGCAGCGCCCGAGCCGGACGAAGTCATGCCCGAACTGGATCGCAATTCCATCGAACAGGCGCTGCAGCAGCTTGGCGGCAACCGTTCGGCGGCGGCGCGCAAGCTCGGCATCAGCCGGCGGGCGCTGTATCGTCGTCTCGACACGTTCGGTCTGCGCTAGGGATTGATCCGCCGCGCGGCGTAGTAGCCACGCCGGGCGCGGGTGAAGTAGTTCCGGTCCTTCACTTTCACCCGAATCGCACGCCAGCCGTCGTCGGGTGGACGCGACGACACGTAGCCGAGGACATACTGTTTGTTGAGTTCGTTGGCGATGCGCTCGGTCGCCGGCCCGAGGTCTTCCGCCGCCCGCACTACTTCAGTGTAGCCGCCGCTCTGGCCGGTAATCTCGCGCAGCGCCTCGGGATTGACGCGCGTGCTGGCGAGCGCGCCCGGCGCGTCAATCGCAATGGCATAGACGAAGGGATCGGTACGGCGCAAGACGTCGCGCGCCTGCCGAAGGGTGAAGTCGCTCGCGGTGTCGGCGCCGTCAGACACCACGACCAGCGCCGCCCGCGTGTGGATGCGGTAATCGAACATCGGCGCCGACGCCACCAGCGCGTCGTAAATGGCGGTGCCGCCGGTGGGGCGAAAGGTGTCGAGGCGCCCCCTGAGCGTGACCGGCGGCTGCGTCCAGGGCGCGACGAGATGCGGTTCGTGATTGAACGCCGCCATGAAGACCTCATCGCCGCTCTCGAGCAGACCGCCAACGAACCGGTCCACGGCCCCGCGCGCGTCGACGATCGGCTGCCCGCGCATGCTGTCGCTGGCATCCAGCAGCACCCCGAGGCTGACCGGCACCCGCTCGTCGGTGAACTGGGTCACCGTCTGCGGGATCTCGTCCTCGAGGATCTGGAAATCGTCCCTGGTGAGGCCCGTAATCAGCCGGCCGCCGGCGTCGATGACCGTGACGGTGACCTGGACGGTGTCAACCCGCGCCCTGAACGTCTGCGCGCCTGACGACACCACGAAGCACACGAAAAGTACGAAGATCACGAATACCCTTTTGGGTTCGTGTCCTTCGTCTCCTTCGAGCCCTTCGTGGTTCATGGGGCGCTCAGCGGCTGCGAGCCGCTTCGACGCCTGAATAGTAATCCTGGAGAGACCTGACTGTCAGCGCCTGCGAGCGCAGCGCCTTGATCGCGCTGACGGCGGCCGATGCGCCGGTGAGGGTGGTGATGCACGGCACCTGCCCCATGGTGGCGGCGCGGCGCACGGACCGATCGTCAAAGAACGAATCGCGGCCGAGCGGGGTGTTGACGACGAGGTCGATCTTGCCGTTGACGATCTGGTCGGCGATGTTCGGCCGCCCCTCGTTGACCTTGTAGATCACTTCGACGTCGATGCCGTGCACGCGCAGGAAGGCGGCGGTACCGCGCGTCGCCGTCAGCGAGAACCCCAGCTGGGCCAGGTCGCGCGCAATCGGCAGCACCGACTGCTTGTCGCTGTTGTTGACGCTGATGAAGACGCACCCGTGCTCGGGCAGCCGCTGCCCGGCGCCCATCATCGCCTTGCTGAAGGCCGCGCCAAAGTTCTCCGCGCCGCCCATCACCTCGCCGGTGGACTTCATCTCCGGCCCGAGGATCGTGTCCACACCGGGGAAGCGTACGAACGGGAAGACCGGGCTCTTGACGAACACGCCGTGCGCGACGAGGTCGTCCACCAGCCCGAGTTCGGCAAGCGACTTCCCTGCCGCCACCCGCGCGGCAACCTTCGCCAGCGGCACGCCGGTGGCTTTCGAGATGTACGGCACCGTGCGCGACGAGCGCGGGTTCACCTCGAGCACGTACACCGTGTCGTCCTTGATGGCGTACTGGATATTCATCAGCCCGACGACCTTCAGTGCGCGCGCGATGCGGCGCGTGTAGTCGCGGATGGTGATGAGGTGGCGTTCCGGCACCATGAACGGCGGCACCACGCAGGAGCTGTCGCCCGAATGAATGCCCGCTTCCTCGATGTGCTCCATGATCCCGCCGATGACGACCGCGCCGCCGGCGTCGGCCACCGCGTCGACGTCGAATTCGAAGGCGTCCTCGAGGAACCGATCGATCAGCACCGGCCGGTCGTGTGAGACGTCTACCGCGCCCGTCATATAGCGATCGAGCGCTCCGGAGTCGAAGACGATTGCCATTCCGCGGCCGCCGAGCACGTACGACGGGCGGACGACGACCGGATAGCCGATGCGATCGGCCGCCTCGCGCGCTTCCTCTCGCGAGACGGCGGTGCCGCTCGCCGGCTGCGGCACGCCAAGGTCCCACAGCAGCTGCGAGAAGCGCCGGCGGTCCTCCGCCAGGTCGATCGAGTCGGGGGATGTCCCCAGGATCTGCACGCCCGCTTCCTGCAACGCCAGCGCCAGCTTGAGCGGCGTCTGGCCGCCGAACTGAACGACGCAGGAGACGTCGGCGGTCGCCGCGCGCTCGCGCTCGATGATCGCCATCACGTCTTCGAACGTCAGCGGCTCGAAGTACAGACGGTCGGCCGTGTCGTAGTCGGTCGAGACCGTCTCGGGGTTGCAGTTCACCATCACCGTCTCGAAGCCTTCCTCGCGGAAG
This sequence comes from uncultured Acidobacteriota bacterium, assembly GCA_963750995.1. Taxonomy (GTDB): domain Bacteria; phylum Acidobacteriota; class Vicinamibacteria; order Vicinamibacterales; family UBA2999; genus CAVVST01. The sequence continues at coordinate 570,192 of CAVVST010000005.1, forward strand.
CCGAAGACGGCGTGGCAGCAGCAGTAGTCGAATTCGATGCCCTGGCCAATCCGGTTCGGGCCACTGCCGAGGATGATGACTTTGCGGGCCGGCGTGGGATCCGCCTCGCAGACCTGCTCATAGGTCCCGTACATATACGGCGTGAACGACTCGAACTCGGCCGCGCAGGTGTCGATCCGCTTGTAGGCCGGCACCAGGCCCTCGTCCGAACGGCGTTGGCGCACCAGTTCTTCGCCAACGCCCTGAATGGCGGCGATCTCGCTGTCGGCGAACCCGGTGCGCTTGAGCGTCCGCAGCAGGTCGCTGGACATCTCGCGGAACTCGCCGAGCGCCGCCATCCGGCGGAGTTCCTCGATCTCGGCAAACTGCTGCAGGAACCACGGGTCGATCCGGGTCAGCTCGTGGAGCGTCTCGGTCGTCCAGCCGCGGCGCAGCGCGCGGAACAACGCCCACATCCGCCGATCGTTGGGCACGACCAGCCGTTTACGCAGCGCGCTTTCGTCCTCGTCCGCGTCCGACGTGTCGTCGGGGCTCGACGGAAACAGGCTGCCGGACTTCCCCAGCTCGAGCGATCGCACCGCCTTGAGGAACGCCTCCTTGAACGTCCTGCCGATCGCCATCGCCTCCCCCACCGACTTCATCTGCGTCGTCAGCGTTCGATCCGCCTGCGGGAACTTCTCGAAGTTCCACCGCGGGAACTTGACGACGATGTAGTCGATGGTCGGTTCGAAGGACGCGGGCGTCAGGCGCGTGATGTCGTTGGGGATCTCGTCGAGGTGATAGCCCAGCGCGAGCTTGGCGGCGATCTTCGCGATCGGGAAGCCGGTGGCCTTGGAGGCGAGCGCCGACGACCGTGACACGCGGGGGTTCATCTCGATGGCGACGATCCGGCCATCCTCGGGGTTGACGGCAAACTGGATGTTCGACCCGCCGGTCTCGACGCCGACGCGGCGGATGATGCGCCGCGCCATGTCGCGCATGCGCTGGTATTCCTTGTCGGTCAGCGTCAGCGCCGGCGCCACCGTGATGCTGTCGCCGGTGTGGACGCCCATCGGATCGACGTTCTCGATCGAGCAGATGACGACGAAGTTGTCGGCGACGTCGCGCATCACCTCGAGCTCGAATTCCTTCCAGCCGATGACCGACTCCTCGACGAGGATCTCGTGCACCGGGCTCAGGTCGAGCCCGCGGCCCGCCAGCTCGCGGAACTCTTCGATGTTGTAGGCGATGCCGCCGCCCACCCCACCCATCGTGAACGACGGGCGGATAATCGCCGGGAAACCGACCTTGTCGACGATCGCCAGCGCCTCTTCCAGCGACTTGGCGACGCCGCTGTCAGGCACTTCGACGCCGATTTCCGCCATCGCGTTGCGGAAAAGCAGACGATCCTCGCCCACCTTGATCGACTCGACAGAGGCGCCAATGAGCTTGACCCCGTATTTCTCGAGGGTGCCGCGGTCCGCGAGCGCGACCGCCAGGTTCAGCGCAGTCTGGCCGCCGACGGTCGGCAGCACCGCGTCCGGACGTTCCTTCTCGATGATCGCCTCGACCATCTCGGGCGTGAGCGGCTCGACGTAGGTGCGGTCGGCGATCTCGGGGTCGGTCATGATCGTCGCCGGGTTGCTGTTCACCAGCACGACCTCGAGCCCCTCCGCGCGCAGCGCCTTGCACGCCTGCGTTCCCGAGTAGTCGAACTCGCACGCCTGGCCGATGACGATCGGGCCGGAGCCGATGACGAGGACCCGCTTCAGGTCAGTCCGCTTGGGCATGAGTCTCAAACCACGAAGGTCACGAGATTCGCGAAGAACACGACGAAAACGGTCATTCGTGCTCCTTCGTGACCTTCGTGTCGTCGTGATTCAAAGCCGTCACTTCCTCTCCATCGACTCGAGGAACTGCTGGAAGAGGTAGTCGGCGTCGTGCGGGCCCGGGGAGGCCTCCGGATGATACTGCACCGAGAAAATCGGCTTCGACGTGTGGCGGAAGCCTTCGACGGTGCCGTCGTAGAGGTTGAGGTGAGTCACGCTGACGTCGGACGGGAGCGTGTCGGGATTGACCGCGAACCCGTGATTCTGCGATGTGATCTCGACCTTGCCCGAGGCGAGTTCCTTGACCGGGTGATTCGCGCCGCGGTGGCCGAACTTCAGCTTGAAGGTTTCGCCGCCGACGGCGAGCCCGAGTATCTGGTGGCCGAGGCAGATGCCGAACATCGGCACGTCGGACTTCACGAGGTCGCGGACGTTGCCGATGGCGTAGTCGAGCGCCGCAGGATCGCCGGGGCCGTTGCTGAGAAAGATGCCGTCCGGTTCGACCGCCAATAGATCCCTGGCAGGGGCCGATGCGGGGAACACGTGGACGTCGCAGCCGTACGTGTCGAGCCGCCGCAGGATGTTCCACTTCACACCAAAGTCGTAGGCCGCCACCTTCAGCCGGCGGACGGCGCGCCGGGCGGGCGGCATTCCGAACTCGGCGTGGGCCGCGTCGCCGCTGGCCGGGGCACGCGTCCGCCATTCGAACGCGGTGTTGCAGGTGACGCCCGAGACGAGGTCCGAACCTTCCATCTTCGGAATGGCGCGCGCCTTCTCGACCAGCTCGTCGGGATCGACCTGACCGGTTGCGATGATGCCGCGCATCACGCCCGCGGAGCGCAACACCCGGGTGAGGGCGCGGGTATCGATGTCGGCAATCGACACGATGTTGAAGCGGACCAGGTAATCGCGGAGCGTGCCGTCCGCCCGCCAGTTGCTGGCGAGCGGCGAGGCTTCGCGCATCACGAAGCCGGCGACGTGCGGCACCTGCGACTCGGCGTCCCCGGACGCCACGCCGTAGTTGCCGATGTGCGGTGCCGTCATCGTCACGATCTGTCCCGCGTACGACGGATCGGTCAGCACTTCCTGGTAGCCGGTCATGCTCGTGTTGAACACGACTTCGCCGCGCGCTTCACCCTGCGCGCCTGCCGCAATGCCGCGGTACCAGGTACCGTCTTCGAGTGCGAGTACTGCGTTCATGCTTCCTTCAAGGCACAAGGCTCAACGCACAGATCCAAGTCACAACGGCTGCGACTGACGACTTCGATCTTGTGACTGGTTGTGACTTGTGCCTTGTGCTTTGGGAATTGTGCCTTGATTCGCGAAGATCGTAGCACGTTGCCTTGACACTCCGCGCGGCGCTCTGCGACAGTACCGTCCGGTGCTCCCCCAGACAGGTGCGGCCGCGACCAGCAGCCGATTTCCCATCGAGATTCGCCGGTTTCCGTGGATCAAGCGGCTCGCGTCCGACTACGCCTTCGATTACGCGCGCGTCGCCGAGTTCTTCGCCGGCAACCCGACTGATCCGGCGGCGTGGCGCGACGCTGTCGCCCGCGCGCAGCGCCACCCTCGCGACCGCGACCGCATCACCGACATCGTCATGGCCCAGCAGCGCCTGCGCGGCGCGCCCCCTGACGCGCTCGCTGCGGCGGCGCGGCTGCGCGATCCGCTGAGCGTCGCGGTGGTGACCGGGCAGCAGGCCGGGCTGTTTGGCGGCCCGCTGTTCACGCTGTTGAAGGCCGTGACCACGCTCCGGCTCGCGGAGCGGACGGCGGCGGAATACCGCGCGCCGACCGTCGCCGTGTTCTGGATCGATGCCGAAGACCACGACTGGAACGAGGTGCAGTCGTGCGGTGTGCTGAATGCCGACCTCGAACTCGTGCGCATGGCACTGGGACGGCCGCCGGGCGCCGGCGAAGGACCGGTGGCGCGCGTCCTGCTGGACAGCTCGATCGAGGAGGCCGTCGCGATGCTGGCGGCCACGGTGCCGGCGACCGAGTTCACCCCGAATCTGATTGATGCGCTGCGCGCCGCCTATTCGCCGGGCGTCGGCATGGTGGCGGCGTTCGGCCGGTGGCTCGAAACCTGGCTTGGCCCACGCGGGCTGGTCGTGTTCGATGCGTCCGATCCCGCCGCCAAGCCGCTCGCCGCCAGCCTGTTCGCGCGCGAGATCGAGCACGCCGGCGAGACGTCCCGGTTGGCCGCCGCAGCCGGGACCAGGCTCACCGTGCTCGGATACCACGCGCAGGTCGAGCCGCAAGAAGACCATGCCGCGCTGTTTCACCTCGACGGCATTCGCTCCAGCATCCGCGTCGGAGACGCGCGCGACGCGCTGCTGCAGCGGGTCAAGGCGAATCCGGCCGAGTTCAGTCCAAACGTGCTGCTGCGGCCGCTGGTGCAAGACACGCTGTTTCCGACCGCCTGTTACGTCGCCGGACCAAATGAGCTGGCCTACCTGGCGCAACTGCGCGGCATTTACGACAGGTTCGGCGTGCCAATGCCGCTGATGCAGCAACGCGCCTCGGCCACCCTGCTCGACTCCAACGCCATGCGGATGCTAGCCCGCCATGATTTGCCGTTCGAGGCGCTGCGGGCCCAGGACGAATCGGCGCTGAATGCGGTACTCAAGGCGCAGATCCCGCCTGCAGTGGAGAGCTCGCTCGAGGAGGCCAGCCGGACGCTGGCCGAGCGGATGGAGATGCTGGCCAGGGCGGTTGCGGAGCTGGACGGGACGCTCGAGGCCGCCGCGCGATCGACGATCGGCCGCATGCAGGACGACCTCAAGAAGCTGCAGGGCAAGATCATCCAGGCGGCGAAACGGAAGGATGAGACGCTGCGGCGGCAGTTCAAGCACGCGCAGGCCCAGGCGTTTCCGGGCGGGCACCCCAGGAACGTGAGATCGGATTCGTCTACTTCCTGAACAAGTACGGCGCCGGCCTGATCGATCGATTGAGCGAGGAACTGCCGCTCGACCAGGGTCAGCACTGGGTGATGACGATTTAGATGAAGGCGCGCATCCGGATCGGGCGTAGACGCCGGCCTTCAGGTCGGCCTGATTGGGCGCGGTATGCGCTGTATGCCGCTGCCGTCTTCGCTATTCTCAGGTACCGGCACACTCACCTACTACTACGTCTCGTTCTCGCGGCTGATCGACGCGCACCTGCACGGCGAGCGTGAGCGCACGCTGCCGCGTGTCTATGCCCGCCCGATCGTGCTGCGACAGGGGCAGGCGATCGGCCAGCAGGAACTGGTCGTCCGCCTGAACGACCTCGGCTATGCGCAGCGCGGCGCCGCCCAGGCGCCGGGCGAGTTCGCCATCGGCCGGAACGAGGTGGCGATCATGCCGCGATCGGCCGAATTCGGCGGCCGCGCGCTTCGCGTCACGTTTCCCGCGCGCGGCGCCACGATCCGGACCATCGAGGTTGTGGGACGCGGGCGGACCGCGACCGTCCAGCTCGACGCACCGCTCCTGACCGCGTTGATGACCAGCGGCGGCCGCGAGAAGCGCCGTAGCGTGCCGCTGGCGACGATTCCGAAGTACGTCCAGCAGGCGGTGCTGGCGATCGAGGACCAGGGCTTCTACTCGCATCCGGGCATCAATCCATTCCGCCTCGTCGCCGCCGCGCTGACCAACGTGTTCGGCAACAACGAGAATCTCGTCGGCTACAGCACGATCACGCAGCAGCTCGCCCGGATGTTCTTCCTCGCCGACGAATTCAACGCCGAGCTGACCGAGGGGAGGCGTTCGTACGGCCGCAAGATGCGCGAGATGCTGATGTCGCTCGTCCTCGAGCGTCGGGCGACCAAGGACGAAATCCTCGAGCTGTATCTCAACGACGTTTATCTCGGGCAACGCGGGTCATTCGCGATTCACGGTGTCGCCGAAGCGGCGCGCCTGTTCTTCGGCAAGGACGTCGCCAATCTCAGCCTGTCCGAGGCGGCGCTGATCGCCGGCGTCATCCAGAGTCCGGGCCCGCGCTCCCCGTTTGCCAACCCCGAGCGCGCGGTCGAGCGGCGCAACGTCGTGCTGAGCGCCATGGCGGACGAGGAATACGTGTCCCCGGAGGCGGCGCAACGCGCGATCAAGGAACCGCTCCGCGTCGTCGCCCGCGCCGTCGACAACGAGGCCCCTTACTTCGTCGACATGGTGAGCGAGCAGGTCGCCCAGGCATTCCCGGGCGTCACCGCCCAGACCGGGCGGGTGGATGTCTTCACCACGCTCGATCTCAACCTGCAGCGCGCCGCGCTCGATGCCGTCCGCGGCGGGCTCGCCACTGTCGACCAGCTGCTCGCGCGACGGCGTCGCCCGCAGCCGGCCCAGGCGGCGCTCATCGCCGTGGACCCGCGGAACGGCGAAATCCTCGCCATGGTCGGCGGACGCTCGTACAACCAGTCGCAGTACAACCGCGCAATCGAGGCACGGCGCCAGCCGGGATCCGTATTCAAACCGTTCGTGTTCCTGGCGGCATTCGAGCGCTCCGCCGAAGAAGGCCGCACTGACCTCACACCCGCCTCGATGACTGTGGACGAGCCGACTACCTTCTCGTTCGACGAACAGGTGTGGGAGCCGCGCAACTACGACGCCTACGACGGCGAGATTACCTTCCGCCGCGCGCTGGCCATGTCGCGCAATGTCGGCACGATCCAGGTTGGCGCGAACGTCGGCTTCGATCGTGTCGCCGCCCTGTGGCGCGCCGTCGGCGTCGGCACGCCGCCGCGGCCGTTCCCGGCCATCACGCTCGGCGTGTTCGAGCTCACCCCGCTCGAGGTCGCGCAGGCCTACACGCTGTTCCTCAACGGCGGCCGGGTGCGTCCGCTGACGTCGATCCAGCGTATCGAGACCGCCGAGAAGGAGCTGCGTCCGAAGGCACCGACGGTCAAGCGCGCCGCGCGCGAAGACACGACCTATCTCGTCACCAACATGATGCGCGGCGTCCTGAACGAGGGCACCGCCGCCGGCGCGCGGGCGGCCGGCTTCACCCTCGACGCCGCCGGCAAGACCGGCACGACCAACGATCTGCGCGACGCCTGGTTCGTCGGCTTCACGCCCGAGCTCCTGACGGTGGTCTGGGTGGGCTTCGACAACAACCAGCCAGTGTCGCTGAGCGGCACGCAGGCGGCGCTGCCAATCTGGACCTCGTTCATGAAGGCAGCGACGGCGGGCCGTCCGAGCGTCCCGTTCGAGGTCCCCGACGGCGTCACGTTCGCGGAGATCGACCGCGACACTGGTAAGCTCGCGCTCCCCAACTGCCCGCGCACCATGACCGAGTCCTTCCTGGCCGGCACCGAGCCCCGGGACTACTGCGAAATTCATCGCTGGTGAGCAGAACCAGGAACCGAACCCGGAACCGAACCCGAACCCGAACCAGAACCAGAACCCAGTTCACTCTTCTTCGTTCTCGCTGCTCGGTTCGTGTTCAGTTTCGGGTTCGTCGTTCGGTGGTTCGTTGGTTCGTGGCCTTCGCCGGTTTGGGTCGTTCTGTGTTCGCGTTCGGCGACTCAGTCGCTCGGGCCGCGATGCGATTCGGCGTTCGCGCGCGCGGCGGGCGTTGCGCAGCGCTTCAGGCGACTGGAGATACTCCATCAACCCCGTGACTTCCTGAAGCGCGGCTTCGGCGAGCGCCTCGTGTTCGAGCCGCACGTCTTCCGTGATGTAGCCGCGATCCACCAGATCCAACAGATGATTTTGTGACTCCATGAGTGACGACCGCGCCATGACGACGAACCGGGCGAAGTCAGGCGGATTGAACCGGCCGTAGCCCTCAGCAATGTGGCCGGGCGGACCTTTCACCGACTCTTCCAGCTGCGAACGGCGATCCCAGTCTTTCGAGAGCGGTCCATTCTCACAGAGGCGATAGACCGCCTTTTTGTACGTGCGGCACGCCTGCCACGCCCGCAGCTGGGTGAAACGGCGAACGCCCACGCCTCGGCACCGAGCACATCCGATGCCGTCGTGATCCACGCCAGATTGCGCGATCGACGATACGGGGTGAGCAGTAACTGCCAAACCACCCGCGGAGCCTGACGGCAAGAACGGCCGAACCGCGAACCCTGAACCCGCGAACCCCGAACCCGGAACCCGGAACCGAACGTTCGAAGTTGAACACGAACCGAGCACCCAGAACGAAGAAGGGTGAACGACAGCCTATAATCAAGGAAATGAACCAAGAGGTGTTCGCCGCGCTGACAGAGGCGCTCCAGCGGGGCGAGGAAGTGGCGCTCGTGACGATCGTGTCGTCCACCGGCTCCACGCCGCAGCGCGTCGGCGCGAAGATGCTCGTGTACGCGGACGGCCGGACGGTCGGCACCATCGGCGGCGGCTGCTACGAGAACGACGCTTTCTGGAAGGCCCGCGAGGCGATCAAGAACCGCAAGCCGATCAACGTCAACTTCGAGCTCAATGACGACTTCGCCCAGGAAACGGGGCTCGTTTGCGGCGGCCAGATGGAAGTGTTCATCGAGCCGGTCGAGCCCTCACCTGAGCTGTTCGTGTTCGGCGCCGGGCACGTCGGCTACTTCGTCGTGAAGATGGCGTACGAGGTCGGCTTCAAGGTGCACGTCATCGACGACCGCGAGAAGTTCGCCAGCACCGAGCGGTTCGGCGAGGGGATCGACGTCCAGGTCGACAAGATCCTGACTGGATCGCCGCCCATCAACTGCCGCCGACGTCGTACGCCGTGATCGTCACCCGCGGCCACACCTACGACCTCGACACGATGCGCGCGTTGACCGCCTCGCCCCTGCGCTACCTCGGCCTCATTGGCAGCAAGGCGAAGGTGAAGCGGATCTTCGACCGCTGCTGGGCGAAGGGCTCCCCGCCGAGCGCCTCAAGGGAGTGCACGCGCCGATCGGCCTCGACATCGGCGCGATCACCCCGCAGGAAATCGCCGTCAGCATCCTGGCCGAGTTGATTGCCGTCAAACACGGCAAGATCGCCGAGCCCAACGTCGCTGCCGTGAGGATGCGGTGGGACGGCGCGCTGCAAAAACGGTGATGACCAGCCGGCCGAAGCCGGCGGCTACACGCATCGAAGGCTGCTTCAGCGGCCCAGCACAACCCGCATCGCAGGAGGCCGGCTTCGGCCGGCCCATCCGATATAATCAGAACGGCACTCTAAGCGACTGACAGGCAATGGGTTCCTACGAGTTCTCCGATCGTTCACGGCGGCTGCTGGCAACGCTCGTCCGCGAGTACATCGAGACGGGCGAACCGGTGGCGTCCCAGCGGCTCGCTCACGAGAGCGGGCTCGGGTTGTCGTCCGCAACCGTGCGGAACATCCTGGCTCAGCTCGAGGACAGCGGCTACGTACACCAGCCGCACACGTCGGCTGGACGTGTGCCCACCGATCGGGGCTACCGGGTGTTCGTGGATCTGCTGCTCGAAGGCCGCAAGCGCAGCAAGCCGCCGGCCGTCGTCGAACATCGCCTGCGTGAACAGGCCGAGCGGTCGCCGCTGATCGACGACCTGCTGGCGAGCGTGTCGCATCTGGTGTCACGCGCCGCGCGCCACGTCGGATTCGCGTTTGCCGGCAATCCCGTCGCCGTGCTGCAGCGCCTGGAGTTCGTCGCCGCTCGGCGGATCCCGTGTTCTCGTCGTGGTCGTATCGTGCGGCGGACAGATGACGCAGAAAGTCGTGGATGCCGGTGAGGACGTGCGGCCTGACGACCTGGTGCAGGCGGCGAACTATCTCGAACACCGAATTCGCGGGGCTGCCGCTCCTCGAGGTCCGCGAAGCGGTGCTCGCGCGGCTCGAACAGGAGCGTACGCTCTACGACGAGCTGCTCGCGCGCGCCCTCCGGCTGGCCCGCTCGACGCTCGAAGAGCTGCCGAAGCATCATGCCTTTCACGTGGAAGGCGCGGCCTCGCTGCTCGCGAGCCCGGTGCCGGAGGGTTTCTCGCTCGACACACTTCGCGCGCTCGTCGAGATGATGGAAGAGAAGGAGCGCCTGGTCCGCCTCCTCAACCAGTACATCGAGGGCCCGGGACTGACGATTGTGATCGGCGAGGAGCATGCCGCCCCGGATCTGCGGCCGTTCAGCCTGATCGCCTCGACCGAGATGGACGGTAGTACGGTGCGCACGGTCGGCGTCATCGGCCCGACGCGGATGCACTATTCACGCGCGATTTCGCTCGTGGACGGGACGACCCAGGCGGTCAGCCGCGTCCTTCGGGAAGCGAACTAATGACGATTCTGACGAACGGGACGACGAGTGGGATCGGATGCCGCGGTGCGGCGAGGCCCCAGCCGGAGCAGCCCGAGGTGCTGGCGGAGCTGCGCCGGGACAAGGACGCGCTCCAGGATCGACTCCTGCGCACGGCGGCCGAGTTCGACAACTATCGCAAGCGGATCGAGCGCGAGCGTCGCGACCAGGCGGACAGTGCCGCGGCGGCAGCCATCGAGGACCTGCTGCCGATCATCGACAACCTCGAACGCGCGCTCCAGGCGCCAGTCGGCGCGGATGCCGACGGATACAGGAAAGGGGTGGAGCTGGTCCACCAGCAGATGATGGAGCTCCTCCGGCGCCGCGGCGTCAAGCCGATCCAGGCGGTTGGCGTCGACTTCGATCCCCGGTTCCACGAGGCGGTGGTCAACGAACCCAGCGCCGACCACCGCGAAGGCGAAGTGATGGAGGAGTTCCGCCGCGGCTACACGCTGGGCGAGCGCCTGCTCCGCGCCGCGCAATGGTGAAAGTAGCAAAGGCGTGAGCAAGCGCGACTACTACGAGGTCCTGGGCGTCTCCAAGACCGCCGCCGACCAGGAGATCAAGAGCGCGTACCGCAAACTGGCCCTGAAGTACCACCCCGACCGCAATCCCGGCAGCAAGGAAGCGGAGGACAAGTTCAAGGAAGCGGCCGAGGCGTATGCCATCCTGGCCGACGCCGACAAGCGGCGCGTCTACGACCGCTTCGGCCATGCCGGGCTCGGCAGCGGCGCCGGCTTCGATCCGAGCGTCTTCACCGGGTTCGAAGACATCCTCGGGGGGCTCGGGGACATCTTCGGCTTCGGTTCCGTGTTCGGTGCAGGCGGCCAGCGGCGGTCGGGACCGCAGCGCGGCGCCGACCTTCGATACGACCTTGAAATCTCGTTCGAGGAATCCGCCAAAGGTGCGGAGACCGCCATCCAGATTCCACGGCAGGAGCCGTGCGAGACATGCAAGGGCAGCGGCTGCGGCGCCCGGCACCAAGCCGTCCACCTGCCCGCAGTGCCAGGGCCGCGGCCAGCTTCGCTACCAGCAGGGCTTCTTCACGGTCGCCCGCACCTGCGGCCAGTGCCGCGGCAGCCGGCTCGATCATCAGCAAGCCGTGCACGGAGTGCCGCGGCTCGGGCCGCATCCCGAAGGAACGCAAGATTACCGTGCGTATCCCCGCAGGCATCGCCACCGGCCAACGCCTGCGCCTCAGCGGGGAAGGCGAAGCCGGGCCCTCTGGAGGACCGGCCGGCGACCTCTACGTCGTCATCCACGTCCAGGACCACCCGTTCTTTCAGCGCGAAGGCAACGATTTGTTCTGCGAAATCCCGCTGCACTACCCGACCCTCGCACTGGGCGGCGACATCAAGATCCCGACGCTCGAAGGCGAGGAAGCCTTCACGGTTCCTGAAAGCACGCAGAGCGGCGCCACGTTCACGCTGCGCGGCCGGGGCATGCCTGACGTGTCGGGGCGAGGGCGCGGGAACCTGGTTGTCCGACCGTGAAGCTCGTGACGCCGAAGAAGCTCACGCGCGAGCAGAAGAAGCTGCTCGAGGAGCTCGCCGCGACCATGCCCAAAGAGAAATTCCAGCCGACGCCGGCCGACGAGCAGGACGACAAGGGCCTGTTCGATCGCGTCAAGGACATCTTCGGATAGCCGTGCGCACGTGGCCTGCGCTCGAAGTGGGGCGGCTGAAGCCGGCCGCGACGGGCGCACCCGACTTGCTCCAGGCGGCGCTCGTCGACTATCGCATCTCGGCGATCGACGAAACCGACCACCGACCAGTGGCGGGTGTTCTTCAGCAACGACGCCGAGCGCGACCGCGCGGCAGCGAATCTCACCCGGCAGTTTCCCGATCTCTCGCTGCGACCGCTCGATGTTCCCGACGAAGACTGGGTTGCCAGGTCGCAGGCCGGGCTGCGCGCTGTCCGCGTCGGCAACATCATCGTCGCCCCGCCATGGGACATCCCCCATACCGGCAAGCTGAAGCTGGACCTCTCGCCCGAGTTCGGCGCCGTGGGCCTCAGGCGCCCGGTGGTGATCGTGATCAAACCGTCTATGGGATTTGGCACCGGCCATCATGCAACGACGCGCTTGTGCCTCGCGGCGCTGCAACGGATCTCACTGCACGGCAAGTCTGCGGTGGACGTCGGCACCGGCTCGGGCATCCTGGCGATCGCCGCCAGCCGCCTCGGCGCCGCGCCCGTCGTCGGGATCGATGATGACGTGAACGCGCTGCAGGCGGCCGAGGAGAACCTGACCCTCAACCGGGGCGGGGATGTCAGCCTGACCACCGCCGACCTGCGTTCCGCATCCCCATCCCCTGGCACATTCGACCTGGTGACCGCGAATCTCACCGGGGGGTTGTTGGTCGAGGCGGCCGACCGCCTGCGCGACCTGGCGAGACCGGGGGCGCGCCTGATCCTTAGCGGGTTCCTGCGTCACGAAGAGGACGAGGTCAAGGCCGCGTTCGCGGGCTATGCGGTGACCAGTCGATCGGAAGAGGAGCAATGGGCATGCGTCAGCGTGCAGCGACCGTAGTCATTCTCGTCCTCGCTATCGTCGCGTTGATCTCGACCTCGGCGCCCCACGCCGAGCGCATGGGCTACCCGCCGGAAGAATTCGCGGTACGCCGCGCGAAGCTGGCAAAGGCGCTCCAGCGGGGGACGCTCGTGATGTTCGGAGCGACGGCGGCCTCGCCCGGCGTCCGGTTCCGCCAGGACAACGACTTCTTCTATCTCACTGGCAATGAATCGCTGAACGCGGCACTGGTCATGGATGCCGGGAGCGGCGAATCGCACCTGTTCATGCCCAAGCTGTCATCCACGGAAGTTCGCTACGAGGGCGGCAACTGGCTCGACGAACCGAATGCCGCGGCGGTACACGGGTTTACGACGATCCAGCCGCTGCAGGCGCTGCCCGAGTTCCTGGCGCGGCGGCGCAGCACCGCCGGCAGCGACATGCTCTGGACGCGCCTGTCCGAACGGGACGAGGTGAACCTCGGGCGTGACGACAGCGCCATCTCGAACGCTCGCCGGCTCGTGAACCCGTTCGCGCAGCATCCCACCGAGGACGCGCTTCGCGTCACCGCTCTCAGGGAGCGATTCCCCTACTACACGGTCCAGGACGTCATTCCGCACCTCGATCGGCTGCGGATGATCAAGACGCCCCGCGAAATCGAAATCCTGCGCTACAACGGCCGGATCAGCGCCGAGGCCCTCCGCCGCGCGATCGAAGCCACGGCGCCCGGCCGGTACGAATACGAGCTCGAGGCCGAAGCGACCTACTGGCTCGCGAAGCACGGCATGCAGGGCGCCGCCTACCCGGCCATCGTCGGCTCCGGCCCGATGGGTAACCAGTGGCACTACGAAGACAACGGCCGCCAGATGAAGGCGGGCGAGCTGGTGGTGATGGACTACGCCGGCTCGCTCGACTACCTGACCGTGGACATTACCCGGACGTGGCCTGTATCAGGGCGCTTCACCGACGCCCAGCTCAAGGCGTACCAGACGACGCTCGACGCGCAGAAGGCGATCATCGCCGCCATCAAGCCCGGCGTCACGCGCGCCACCGTCCAGAAGATCGCGGAAGACATTTTCCGGAAGCAGGGATTCGATCCGCGCTACGCCTACGTCGGCCATTACGTCGGGCTCTCGGTGCACGACGTCGGCGACTGGGATCTTCCCTTCGAGGTGGGCATGACGATGGCGATCGAGCCGATCATCGACATTCCCGATCAGCAGATGCACATCCGGGTCGAAGACACCATCCTGGTAACACCGAACGGCGCGGAAATTCTCAGCACCGCCGTGCCGAAGGAAGTCAGCGACCTGCTACCGCTCATCAAACACTGACGAGTCGACTACGATCGGTGGGGCCGGCCTCAGCCGGCTTGGGGGATTCATGGTTTCGAAAATGTTGCGTCTGGTCCTGTTCCTGGCGTTGGTTTCCACCACCCGCCCGGCCTATGCGCAGTCCATTTATGTCGCGGGTGCACTGGGCGCCGACATTTCCCTGGTCAGCGGCCAGGACTCATTTGGCATCGGCGGCCCGGTGGGCGGAGGAGAGGCATTGAGCGGCGCCGCGCGGCTTGGTGCCGAGCTTGCTTCGCGCTTCGGGGTCGAACTCGAGGTCTCACGCGCTACCGAACGGCGCACCACGTCGCAGCCGGGCCTAAGTCCACTGGCAGGCTCGCTCTCGGCGTTCTTGCCTGAGGTCGACTTCCGGACCCGAACGACAACCATAAGTACGACGGCGTCAATCCGTCAGCAGGTCAGCGATAACGTCGCCCTCGCCTACCTCGGCGGCGTCGTCTTTCACCGCACCGACAGCCAGATCGAGTATCGGGGCCTCCGCGGATTGGCCGCCGCGGGCAGTCTCGCCGGATCCGGCATCTTGAGCCTCCGCGCCGGCATCGACCCGGTCTTGCCTGTTGGCCTGGTTCTGCCGTTCTCGCGAGTCGAGAGCGTGCAGTACGGGGCCGGGCCTGTTGTGGGATTCGAGGCTCACATCGCGCTGGGCGATCACCTGCAAGTGACGCCTGGCCTGCGAATGCACGGCCTCCCTGCGTCGTGGCTGCTGCGCCCGAGCATTGCCGCCGGCTGGAACTTCTAGGAATAGTGGGGCCGGCTTCAGCCGGCTCGCGATCAGCGTACGCTCTCCGCGACACGCTCGAAACATTGCCGACCTGCGCGGTGGGTCCAGAAAGCCGCATTGAGGCGACCCGCGGTTTCGCGGGATTCGCCTTCAAACGACGCGCACAGTTCGTACTTCCCGCCTTCCAGCAGCCGGTACTCGTAGGGCGCGCCTCTCACCGGATCGACGATGGTGACGTTTGCACCGGTTTCCGGTCTCAGTCGATCCAGCGACGCGGGCAGGCTGGACTGGCGCGTCCAGTAAACGTCGATCGCCTGCGAAATGCCTGACAGGTCCTCCACGCGGCGCTCGTCGAGCCGGCGCGCGCGTTCCTCCAGCGGCGACCCGAGCAGGTAGATCCCTGCAATCACGGCGGCGGTCACGGCGACGGTGACGACCGTGCCGGCGATCTGCGCCCGCGACCTGCCGGTCATGCGGCGCTCCCCCGCTCGTCAACGCGCAGATCGGAGACGTAAAACCAGAAGATGGTTCCGGCAATGACGGCGACGACCAGGACCTTCAGGACGAACCGCGTCGTCAGTTCGCCGCCGAGCAGGCTGTAGATCAGCGTCGTCACGTCGCCAATGAGCACGCACGCGGCCGAGAACAGTGTGAGATAGGTCAGCCATCGCCGGACCGGCGAGGTCCGCTTCGTGGCATCCAGCGCCGTCTCGCGGTTCGTCAGACGGGACATGTAAAGGAACACCGGCAACGCCACGATCAGCGACGACACTGAAAACCGTATGGACTCCCGCTGGAAGCGCTCGAAGTCGCCCGCCGCCGGATCCGGGAACGCCTGGTTGATGAAATCGAAGAGCAGGCTGCCGAACTGGAACGCGACGACATACATCGTCGAGAACAGCAGGAGATACGTGAATGCTTCACGCGCCGAGAGCGACGGCCGCGGCCGCGGAACGGGAACCGGAAAGTCAACGGGCGCGAATGCGCCGAGCGCCGCGCTGACCTGTTTGGGGTCCCAGCCGGCCTGCCTGAGCACAGCCTCCACCTCGGCGCGCGGCGCGCCGCGCGACAGCGCCTCGCGTACGAACCCGGTCAATTCGTCAGAGGCGGCCATCGGTCAGGACAGGGCTCACGACGCGGCGCGCAGCTTGAGGTGCGCAAAAACGGGGCGGTCCTGGTCGAAGACCTCGACGCGCACGCCACCTCCGGGCGTGTGGACTGAGGGCAGCCGCTTCAGGCTCACCACACCTCGGACGTTGCCGCCGACGGCGTGAATGCGCCCGGCCGGTTCGTCGACCTTCACCACGACATCGCAGTGGCTGCGGGCGCCGACGCCCATCTGCCGCCGACGCTCGGCGAGCGTGCGGTAGACCGGCCGGCGCGACGAACACAGGAGGTCGCCCGGGGCGATCGCCGCCTCGCCAGCGTCGTAGGCGAGAAAGGCCGCGCCTGGTGCGCGGCCGTCACGCGCCCGGATGGCCTGGTCGATGTAGGCGTGATGGGCGATCGCACGCTGGAAAAGCGCCGTCGTGCCAAGCCCCGCTTCGCACATCACCCAGGAGATGAACGCCGCCGACCATGGCGCGTTCCACCGCGCGGCAACCCCTTCGTCGCCCTTCCAGCGGTCGTTCTGCCGCGCCACGATCCAGGCGCCCTCGGGCGTGACCGCCCAGTAGCCGGCAATCGACGGCGCGACGCGCGCGGCCTCGGCCGGTGTCAGCCTGGACCTCCGCCCGGCGGCGAAAAACCACGGCGGATCGTCCTCGACCTCGGCTGGATCGGTGATGCGCGAGCCAAAAAACATCCATTCCTGGAGCGCGAGATCGACAATCCGTCTGCGGATGTCCGCTGTCGGCTGCATGCGGCACTCGCCCGCCCGCACCGACATGGCGCCAGGCTCGCCGCGCACTCGGTCGGCTGCGCGCTGCGCCGACGGGCGCTCCGCGGCGCCGAACATCATCAACGCGACGCTGGCGAGGATGCAGAGCTGACGACTACGCATGCAGCCCTCAGAAATCGAACTGCATCCCCAGCTTGGCGAACCGCGCAAGGATGATCGATTGCGGTCGCTGCCAGGTGGCAAACGCGTTGTTCAGCGTCAACGCCGTATCCACGTTGAGCGCATTGTAGATATCGAGGCTGAAATTGACGCGCCTCGTGCCCAGCCGCACTGCCCGCCCGAACCGGAAGTCGAGCTGGTTCAACCGGTCTCCGTACATCGTCCCCGGCTCGACCAGGTTCACGGACACGTTCGCCGCGCCGCCCGAGAGGGGCCGGCCGAGTGACGGGGTAATCAGCGCGTTGGTCGCCGTGAAGGTCGCGGCGATCTCAGGACCCGGCACGCTTTGGAACGTGCCGCTCACCTGCACACCGATGACGGGAAGGGTGTACGACCCGAGCACCTTGAACTGGGTGGCCGGCTGCTCCGTGCGGCAGTACGGGTTCACGGCCGCGATCTCCGGCAACTGCGCCCGGATTTCGCAGGTGTCGTTCGTGAGGGTCCCCCTGTCGATGCCCCCCTGCAGAAGCAGACCATTGTCCAGCCGCGCGTTGACGCCCACGGCGACGCCGTTCCACATCTGCACCTGGTCGCCGAAGTTGCCGGCAAACGTGGTGATGTTGTCGGTCTGACCGAACCTGGCCGGATTGACGTCGTACAGCCCGGCAATCGCATAGGCTCCGCCGCCCGGCAGCCGTTGATCGGAAGGGGCCGTGACGCTGAACGAAGTAAAGTCCGACGCCGTGACGGCGCGGTTATCAACCACCGTAAAGTTGCCGTACCACCGCCTGAAGTACGTGACGTCGACCGACACACGCGGCACGATTTCCCTCTGCACCCCGGCGGTGAATTCCCAGTCGTAGGAGCGCTTCCCCCAACCCGACAGGATCTCGGGGTCGAAGTTCTGTTCGGGCGTGAGACTGCCGAACGTCCGGTTCGCGACCGCCCCGCATTCGCCGTTGGCATCCGGGCTGAGAAGGTTGCAGTCGGGGGTGAAATTCGCGTTGGCATCACTCCACGACCGGGTGGTTGAGTTTGCGAGGCGGCTGATTGGGTTGCGTGCGCCGGCCAATCCGCCGGAAGTGTACGGCTCGACCGACCGGTTGAGGCTGGTCTTCACCGCCGTCCTGCCGTCGCCCAGCAGATCGTAGGCGGCGTTCAACTTTGGATTCAGGTCGTTGAACGAAACCCCGTCCGTTTTCTCGAAGCGGAAGTTCCGATTCGGCGCCAACGGCGTGGGGCCGATTTCCTGCGCCGGAAAGCTGTTCTGGAACCGGTCGTAGCGCAGCCCGAGGTTGAGCGTCAGGCGATCGACGGTCCAGCGATCCTGGACGTAGGCGCCCATTTGATGGTCCACGTCAACGCGGAAGATGATCGGCAGCGCGCGCATGGTGACCTGGTTCGGCACGCCGTTGTTGAACCGGTAGCTGACCGGGTTGTTGTCGTAGTCGTTCTGGTTGAAATAGCCGGTGATGTCGCCGATGCCGACTTTGAACGAGTGTGCACCGGTGATGTACGAAACGGACGCGCGGTAGTAATAGGTGTAGCTCGGGCGGTTGATGTACTGGGACCGCGCGCGGTACTCGCGCCCGGTCGCCTGCTCGAGCACCGCGATCATCTGGGGGTTGAGCGCCGGAATCCGATCGCGGATCGCCCGCTCGACGGCGTACTTGAAGGCTCCGTCGAGCAGCAGGCGGCTGGTGATCGGCGATGTCGCATCGGCCGTCATCTGCCGCTCCACGGGGAAGTAGTGATAGGGTGACGCTTCGTAAGCCGACAGCGTGGCACCAGCGCCCCTGCCCGAGCCGTCGCGCACTGTCGGCCAGTTGCGCGCGGTCTGCTGCACATACAGGCCTCCGATCTTCACCTTTGGCGCCGCCTGCCAGGTCAGCCTGAGCCGTCCGTCGTTCACGTCGGAGTCGTTCGACACCGGCCGCGTCAGGTCCGGGTCGTAGGTCCAGACATTCGGATTGTTCGCGTTCCGATCGTAGAACTCCTCGGCCGCCCATCGGGACGCGACGGCGCGGCGCGCCGACGCATAGAACCAGAGGCGATCCTGCCTGAGCGGTCCGCCGAAACCGGGATTGACGTCATAGAGCGTGCGGATCGAATCGGGCGTCCGCAGCCCGGCATCCTTCAATTGCTGCGAGAAGTTGCTGCCCTGCAGCCCTCCGCTGGTGCCGTTGACGAAGAACACGCCGTTGAACGTGTTGCCGCCCTCGCGGGGAATGACGTTCATCTGGACGCCTGACGCGTTGTTTTCGGCGCCCGACCCCGAGTAGTTCACCGCGATCTCCTGGGTCGCCGCCATGTTGAATGACAGCTGCGAGCCCCACGGCGCCACCAGCACCGCGGTGGAGAGCCCGTTTTCCATGAGCAGCTGCGAGTTCTGCGTGCTCCCGTGGATCTGCGTGCCGATCGCTCCCGAAAGCTGTGTCGCGCCGCCGACGTCCTGATTCGCCGCACCCACCGACACGCCAGGAATCAGGGCCATCTGAGCAAAGGGAGTCCGTCCGGTCGGGAGGCCGTCGATCAGGTCGCGATCGATCACGCGCTGGCGGGTGCCGCTCTGCACGTCCACGATCGGCGTCTCGCCGGTCACCGTGATCGTCTCCTCGATGGCGCCGACGCGGAGCTCGGCGTCGATTGTCGCGGTGAACGTTCCCGACAGCTGGATGCCTTCGCGCTTCACTGTGTTGAACCCCGGCAGCGTGAACGTCAATGAATAAGTGCCGGGCGGCAGGATCTCGACGCGGTACTGGCCGCTGCCGTCGGTGACGGCGGTCCGGACCTTCTCGATGAGTGCGGCGCTGGCCGCTTCAACCGTGACGCCCGGCAGGACGGCGCCGGACGCATCCTTCACCTGCCCGGCAATCGACGCCTGGGCATACGCGGCCACCGGAAGAAGTACAACGGCCAGCACGAGACCTACGCCTTTGGCGACAGGACGCATCAGAACCTCCATCATGTTCACCGGCAGCGCCGATACTCAGCCGGGCTTGACGCGCCTGTCAAGAGCGGTCCGGCTAAAAATCCCGCCATAACGTGAACAGGGCCGTCAGAGCGACGGTGGCCATGGCGTCGGCGCGAAGGGTACGGCCGCCCAGCGTCACCTGACGCGCCACCGCGGCGCCACGCTCGATTTCGTCAGGCGTCCAGCCCCCTTCCGGTCCGGCGAGGATGGTCGCCTGCCGTGGCGGAACCGGATCGAGCTCGCCAATCGGGGTCGCCGCGACGGCCCCACCCGGCTCGACGAACATCAGGCACGGCTCCGGAAGCGTCAGGGCCGAAAGCGATGCGACCGTTGCCTCAAAGGATAGCGGCTCGAGAATTGCGGGCACGACGGCGCGCCCGCACTGTTTTGCCGAAGAGACGGCGATGCTGTACCACCGCTCTCGCCGCCGCCCCCGTGTCAGCGACGGCAACGTGACCTCGCTCCTCGCTGTCACCACCGGCTGAATCGCCGCGACGCCCATCATCACAGCGTCGCGCACGACGTCGTCCATTTTGTCGCGCTTGAGGACCGCCTGGGCGATCGTTACGGCTACGCGCGGCTCCCCTGCCGCCTCGCGCCGCTCGCCCACTCGCACCACCGCGGCGTCTTTACCCGCGCGCTCGACGACGGCGTCGAACTCGGCGCCGCGCCCATTGAATACGCGGATCGACGCCCCGGACTTCAGCCGAAGCACGCGCGTGAGATGCTGCGCCTCATCATCGGGCAGCGACACCACGTCGCCAGTTTGCGCGGCGTCCGGGGCATGAAATCGCGGATGCACCCCGCGATTGTCGCACCGACGAGCGCCAGATAGATCGCACCTCGGTATAATCGCGGCGTGTTTTTCCGGGGGCAGATGATCGGGAAGTACCGGATCCTCTCGTCCCTTGGCGCCGGCGGCTTCGGCTCCGTCTACCTCGCCGAAGACACCTGGATCGACAAGAAAGTCGCTTTGAAGATCCCCCACAAGCAGAATCTCGATTTCGGCGAGATGGTGAAGGAGCCGCGGCTGCTCGCGTCGATGAGCCACCCGAACATCGTCACGGTGCTCACCGCCGAGAAGCACGAGAACACCTTCTTCATCGTGATGGAGTACGTGGCCGGGGAGACGCTCGAGCACATCATCGCGCAAGAGGGAGCGCTCGAGCTGAATCGCGCGCTCGATTTCTCCTGCCAGATCTGCAACGCCGTCGATCACGCGCACCGCGCCGGCATTCTTCACCGTGACCTGCGCCCCGGCAACATGTTGATCACCGACACGGGGCTGCTCAAGGTCACCGACTTCGGGACGTCGCGGTTCCTCGAGATCGCGGCGCACGGAACGACAGTGATTGGAAGCCCGCCGTACATGGCGCCGGAACAGTTCCACGGCAAGGCCGTGTTTGCGAGCGACGTCTACTCCGTTGGCGTCACGATGTACCAGATGCTCACCGGCGCACTGCCCTACGACACGCCCGCGCCGGCCGACATCGAGCGCCTGATGCGCGGCGAGCTGGTGACGGCGCCGCGGCTGAAGAACAGCCGGATCCCGAAGGCGATCAACGACATCGTGCTGAAGGCGCTCGATCCGGAGCTGACCCGTCGATATCAACGCGCGTCGGAGCTGCTGGACGATGTGCTCGCGGCGCGCCAGACGGCGCCGCGAAAGGCCGCCGGAAAGGCGCGCAGCACCGGCACCGCCGCCGGGGACACGCGGGTCGCCGAGATCCAGTCGCGCCTCCGCGCCCGGGAAGCGCCTCAGCCGCGTTTCTGCTGGCACTGCCGCAAGCCGCTCCACGCCCGAAGCGAACGCTGCCCCTTCTGCGGGGAAGCGAACAGGCGAGCCTGACAAGGCTCGCCCCACAAGTCGTGTGGCGCGGACCGTGTGAGGTCCGCGGAATGTCGCACCGACATTCGACGCCCGGAAACCCCGTCGTATAGGATCTAGAGGAAGGAGCACGACATGTCTTTTCCGGGCACGGGCACGATCTGGATGAACGGTCAGCAGGTGGACTGGGCGGACGCGAAAATTCACATTGCGTCACACGTCATTCACTACGGGAGCGGCGTCTTCGAGGGCGCGCGGTGCTACGACACCGTCAAGGGCCCGGCCTGCTTCCGACTCGACGCGCATATGCGCCGGCTGCTCGACTCGGCCCGCATCTACCGGATGGACGTGCCCTACAACCAGCAGACGCTCACCGACGCCGTCATCGACCTGATCCAGGTCAACAGGTTCCGCGCGTGCTACATCCGCCCGCTGATCTACCGTGGCTACGACACGCTCGGGGTGCATGCGGCCGCCTGCCCGGTGGACGTCGCCATCATCCTGTGGGAATGGCCGGCGTATTTTACGAAAGAGGCGATCGAGGAAGGGATCGACGTCAAGATCTCGACCTGGGCGCGAAATGCCCCGAACACCACGCCCGCCATGGCCAAGAGCGTCGCCAACTACGCCAACGCGCAGTTGATCAAGATGGAAGCCGTGGTGGACGGCTATACGGAAGCGATCGCGCTCGACACCAACGGCAACCTCAGCGAAGGCAGCGGCCAGAACTTGTTCATCGTTCGCGACGGCGTCATCTTCACGCCGCCGATTGGCAATTCAGTGCTCTCGGGGATTACGCGCGACTGCGTGATCACCATAGCTCGCGACCTCGGCTTCGAAGTGCGGGAACAGACGCTGCCCCGCGAAATGCTGTACGTGGGCGAGGAAGTCTTTTTCGTCGGCACCGCCGTCGAGGTGACCCCGATCCGTTCGGTCGATCGCATCAAGGTCGGGCGCGGGCGGCGGGGGCCGATGACCGAGGCGATCCAGCAGCGGTTCTTCCAGATCGTGCGCGGCGAGGCGCCGGATACGCACGGCTGGCTGCAGTTCGTCCAGGTGCCGGCGGCCACTGCATCCGGAGCCGCCAGAAGCCGATAAGCAAGCCGAAATGGCTACCATGCACGTTAACGACCTGCTCAAGATTGCCGTCGAGCGGGGCGCGTCCGACCTTCATCTCAAGGTCGGCAGCTACCCGATGCTCCGGCTCCGCGGCAGCCTGACCCCCGCGACCGAGGACCATCGCCTCGACCACGAGGAAATGATGGCCTTCGCCGCCGCCGTCCTCCCCACCGGTATGCGGGAGAAGTTCAAGGACAACCACGAGGTCGACCTGGCGTACAGCGTGGCCGGCCTCGGCCGTTTCCGCTGCAACACGTTCCAGCAGCGCGGCACGATCGGCATGATCTTCCGCGTCATCCCGATGCGGGTGCAGACGATCGATCAACTGCTGCTGCCCGAGGTGCTCAAGAAGGTGGCGGCGGAGGAGCGCGGTCTCGTGCTCGTCACCGGCACCACCGGGTCCGGCAAGAGCACCACGCTCGCCGCGATGCTCGACGAGATCAATGCGACCCGCACCGCGCACATCATGACCGTCGAGGACCCGATCGAGTACCTGCATCGGGACAAGATGTCGATCATCAGCCAGCGCGAGATCGGCGTCGATACGACGTCGTTTTCGCAGGCGCTGCGCAGTGCCCTGCGCCAGGACCCGGACGTCATCCTGGTCGGCGAAATGCGCGACTTCGAGACGATCGAGACGGCGCTGCTGGCCGCCGAAACCGGCCACCTGGTGTTCTCGACGCTGCACACCGTGGACGCCACCGAGACAATCAACCGCATCGTCGCCGTCTTCCCGCCGCATCACCAGCAGCAGATCCGCATCCAGCTGGCCGGCGTGCTCAAGGCGGTCGTGTCGCAGCGCCTGATCCCGCGCACCGACGGCGCCGGACGCGCCCCTGCCGTCGAGGTGATGATCACGACCTCGTACATCAAGGACGCCATCCTCGACAAGGACAAGACCAAGCTGATTCCCGGGGCCATCGCCCAGGGCACGTCGCAGTACGGCATGCAGACTTTCGACCAGTCGATTTACCGCCTCTACGAGAAGAGCATCATCACGGCGGAAGAAGCGCTGCGCTGGGCGTCGAACGTCGACGAGTTCAAGCTCCGGATGGCGGGAATCACGACGACGGGCGACTCCGCGCGCGAAGAGATGCACCGGTCGGTCCAGACGACAATCACCAGAGTTACACGATAATTAGAGGCGTGGCCGACGCTTACGTCACCGCCCTCCGGATGCTCGCCCGCCGCGAGCTCTCGGAGGCGCAGGTGCGGACACGGCTGGCACGCCGTGAGTTCGCCTCGGGGGTGATCGACGAGGCCATCGAGCGTCTCCAGGCGGTTCGCGCGCTCGACGATCGCCGTACCGCCCTGGCCTGCGCCAGGACCGAAGCGAACGTGAAGCGGCACGGGCGGCTGCGCGCGCTGCGCGCCGTCGAGGCACTTGGCATCGATCGCGGCCTGGCCAGGGCCGCCGTGGCCGAGGTGTTCGGCGAGGTCGATGAGGACGCGCTGATCGCGCAGGCGCTCGACCGCAAATTGCGCCACGGCGCAGCGCTCGAGGAAGGCGCCGTGGCGAGACGCGTTCACCGCTATCTGCTGGCCCAGGGGTTTGACGCCGGCCGCGTAAACGCGGCCATCAGGAGCCGCGTAAAGAACGCTCTACATGACGATTAGCGCCAACGAGATCCGCCGCTCTTTTCTGCAGTATTTCGAGCGGCACCACCACAGGATCGTCCCCAGCTCGCCTCTCGTCCCGCACGACGATCCGACGCTGCTTTTTACCAACGCCGGGATGAACCAGTTCAAGGACGTATTCCTTGGCCGCGAGAAGCGAAGCTACAGCCGGGCGACCACCGCGCAGAAGTGCATGCGCGTCAGCGGCAAGCACAACGATCTCGACAACGTCGGACCGTCGCTGCGTCACCACACCTTCTTCGAAATGCTCGGCAACTTCTCGTTCGGCGACTACTTCAAGCAGGACGCAATCCCGTTTGCCTGGGCCCTGCTGACCGAGACATGGAAGCTCCCGCCCGAACGGCTGTACCCAACCGTCTTCAAGGGCGAAGCAGGTATTCCGCGGGACGACGAGGCGCATCGCATCTGGAAGAACGTGCTGCCCGCGGAGCGGATCGGCGAGCTGGGCGCGGCCGACAACTTCTGGCAGATGGGCGATACCGGCCCGTGCGGCCGTTGCTCGGAGATTTACTACTACCGCGGCGAGGGGATTTCGTGCGCCAGCGAGGCCGCCGGCGGCGCCTGCCGCGGACTCGAGTGCGACTGCGACCGGTTCATCGAGATCTGGAACAACGTGTTCATGGAATTCGATCGGCAGGCGGACGGGGTCCTGAAGCCGCTGCCGGCGCCGTCGATCGACACGGGAATGGGGCTGGAACGGATCACCGCGGTGCTCCAGGGACAGCTGTCCAACTACGACACCGACCTGTTCACGCCGCTGTTGGCAGCGATCGGCGAGCGCGCCGGCACGCGCCACGGCGGCACGATGTCGCCCGCCGACGTCTCGATGCGCGTCGTTGCCGACCATACGCGCGCGATGACCTTCCTGATCGCCGACGGTGTCGTGCCGTCCAATGAGTTCCGTGGGTACGTGCTGCGCAAGATCATGCGCCGCGCGATGCGCCATGGGAAACGGCTCGGCCTGTCGCAGCCGTTCCTCTACATGCTGGTCGACACGCTGGTGACGCACTTCGGCGAGGCGTATCCGGAGTTGAAGACGAATCGGCAGAACGTCGTCCAGGTGATCCGCAGCGAGGAAGAGCGCTTCGACGCCGTGCTCGTCAGCGGACTGCCGCGGCTGGAGGAGATCCTCGATGCGGCGGCGCGGGGTGGGCGGGTTGTGGCCGGGTCAGACGCGTTCCGCCTGTACGACACCTTCGGGCTGCCACGCGAGTTCATCGAAGACATGATCGACGAGCGCAAGCTCACGCTCGATGCCGACGGCTTCGACCAGGCGATGAAGGGGCAGAAAGAAAAAGCCCGCGCGAAGAGCAAGTTCGGCGTGGCGGCCGCGGGCGACGCGGCTGTCTGGCAGGCGCGGCCCGAACTCGCGTCGGTTCGGGAATCCTTTCGCGGCTACGACGCGACGTCGATCAACACGCAGATCGTCGACCTGCTGAATGCCAGCCGGCAGTCGGTCGACCAGCTCTCGGAAGGGGAAGAAGGGCTGGTAGCGCTGGCGGAAACGCCCTTCTACCTGCAGTCGGGCGGCCAGGTATCGGACCTCGGGCGGCTGAGTGCGCCGGGCGGTGAGGCCCAGGTCACTGACGTGGTTAAGGGGCCGGCGGACTTGCCGCGTTTTCATCTTGTCACCGTGACACGGGGCGCGCTGCATCACCGCGACCTGGTCACCGCCGAGGTCGATGCAGCGGTCCGCGACGCAACGCGGCGGAACCATACGGCCACTCACCTGCTGCACGCGGCGCTGCGCCAGGTGCTGGGTCTGCACGTCAAGCAGGCTGGGTCGCTGGTCGCGCCGGATCGACTGCGTTTCGACTTCGTCCATACCGGTCCCGTGACCCACGATCAGCTGCTCGAGATCGAACGGATCGTCAACGAGCACGTGCTGAAGAACACACCCGTGCAGACCGAGGTTCGCAGCACCGACGAGGCGATCGCGGCGGGCGCAATGGCCCTCTTCGGCGAGAAGTACGGCGACAGCGTGCGCGTCGTCTCGGTGCCTGGTTTCAGCATGGAGCTCTGCGGCGGCACGCACGTGCGCGCCACCGGCGATATCGGTCTCTTCGCGATCACATCGGAGGGAGGCGTCTCGGCAGGGGTCCGCCGGATAGAGGCCATCACCGGGCTGGGTTCGCTCGCCCTGCTGCAGCGGCACCGCGACGAGCTGGCGGCGCTGGCCGGCGAGCTCAATACCCGCCCCGGCGAGCTGGCTGTCAGGATGCGGGCGCTGCAGGACGACAACAAACGCCTGGCGCGCGAGCTGCAGCAGGCGAAGATGAGCGCCGCCCTCGGCGGCGAGGCTTCGGGATCGTCGGACGACGCCACCGATGTCGGCGGCGTCAAGCTGGTCGCACGCGAGGTGACCGGGCTCGACAAGGACGGACTTCGCGCACTGGTCGACAAGCAGCGCGACCGGATCAAGAGCGGCGTCGTCGTTCTCGCCGCGCCTTCTGACGGTAAAGTCACGATCGTCGTCGGCGTCACGGCGGACCTGACGAAAAAGGTGCCCGCCGGCGACGTGGTCAAGCAGCTCGCGCCGATCGTCGGCGGCCGCGGCGGCGGCCGCGGCGACTTCGCGGAAGCCGGTGGGAAGGATCCGTCGAAAGTGGGAGAACTCCTGGCCGCGGCCCGGGGCATCGTCCAGACACTTCTGTCCAAAACGTAACCACGACGACACGAAGACCACGAGGGACACGATCGGGCGTGCAATTCGTGCCCCTCGCGACCGTCGTGGCCTTCGTGGTCAGGATCCACGCTCCGAACGGCCGCCAAACGAAAGCAGGTCAGCGGCGGCCGCTTGTATAGCCGAGAGCGCCTACCAGCGGAAGGTCAAACCGCCCACGCCCCGCCAGTAGTCGAAATTACCGACGTCGATGTCGAACTCGTTGTCTTCGTTCGGATCGACAAACGACCGGAGGTACCGCACATCACCGCGAACGCCCACGTGATCGGAGAAGAATCCAAACGCGCCAATGCCCACGTTGAAGCCGAATTCGCTGTTGTCCACATGGAACAGGTCGTCGTTGCTGCGGGCTTCGGCCTGAAGCATGCCAAGCCCGCCGGTCAGGTATGGCCGGAATCCCGCATCCCTTTGGCCTCCGATCGGCACACCGATGATCACGTTACCCATGGCAGTCACGACGTTTGACCCACCGTCGAAATCGAAATCGTTGTCGTTCCCCTCGAAGAACTCCGGTGTGAAGGAGGCATCCGCCTCCCAACCGAAAACGCCGGCGCCCATCCAGCCAAGCGCCATTCCGTAGGTAAAGTGCTCACGGCCGTTGTCGCCGGTCCCGAACGTCGATCCAATGCTCGGGGTGAAGAGCCAGTCGGCTCCGGCAGGAGCCGGCATGACCGCCACCAGAAGCGCCGCTCCAATCAAATAGTTCCTCATCGTTGCCATCCTCCGGTCCTCGAAGCTCGACACGAGCCTCGACCGTACCGCGACCAGGCCAGAGAGGCTGCAAGGCACATTCCGGTGTCATCTTACCCACCCACACCCTGCTGCATTCGTGGCGGCTCATCCAACGATCGCGGCAGAGGCGACTGAACACGAGACGTAAGAAGCTGCTGTCGGATGGCGGCATCTTTGCTCGACAGAGTCCCCGGAGGTACCAATGCTCAGCCGAATCGCAGCTGTCGTCCTGGTGTCAGGTGGCCTCATCGCTGAGCCCGCCTCTTCCCAGACAGCGCCGAATCCCGTTCAGCAACAGGTCACCACGATTCGATTCGGAAGGGCGGCCGATCTTTCGGGTCACGGTCGTTGGCCGCACCGTTCCCGCGGTGAACTACAGGCCCCGGCGCGGAGACACCGAGCTCGACATGATCGGCACCTCCCTGATGCCGCGTGCGCGCGGAGAGATCGAGGTCAGCGGCAAAAAGGGATACATGGAGATCAGCGGCGACTTCGACCGCATCGATCCGCCGACACGGTTCGGACCCGAATACCTCACCTATGTGATGTGGGCGATTACGCCGGAAGGTCGCGCCGAGAATCTCGGCGAAATCCAAATCAAGGATGAACGCAAGGTGCGCGTCACGACCGAGCTGCAGGCCTTCGGGCTGATCGTCACCGCTGAGCCCTATTTCGCCGTGACGCAGCCGAGCGACGTCGTCGTGATGGAAAACGCGGTCAAGGAGGGGACGGAGGGTCGTATCGAGGAAATCGACGCGAGGTACGAGCTACTGAAACGCGGCTCGTACGTCATGAACCAGGACTATGCGCAGCTCAAGGTCAAGGCGCCGGAACCCGGTGCGCCGCTCGACCTGGCGGAAGCGCGCAACGCGGTGGCCCTCTCCCGGGTCGCTGGCGCGGACGAATACGCGGCGGACGCGTACGCGAAGGCCGAGGGGCTCCTGCGCGAAGCCGAGGAGGCGCGAGCCCGGCGCAAGAGCGGGAATACGGTGCAACAGCCCGCGCGTCAGGCGGTCCAGACGGCAGAGGACGCGCGCATCATCGCCTTGCAGCGGCAGGAAGAGGCGTTCCAGGCACGCGAGCGCGCCCTGGCCGCGCAGCGGGAAGCGGACGCGCTGGCGCGCGCCCGCGCGGAAGAGGATGCGCGGCTGAGAGCTGAAGCCGAGCGAGCCGCGGCGCAAGCCGCCAGAGTGGAGGCGGAGCGCCAGCGGCTGGACGCGGAAGCGGCGAGGATGGCCGCGGATCTCGCTAAGGCCGATGCTGAGCGGGCGCGGCTCGCTGCCGACCGCGAGCGTCTTGCCGCCGAAGCGGCGCGGGCGGCGGCCGAGAGTCAGGCGCAGGCAGCGCGGGACGCGGCCCTCGCCGCGGAACGGGAAAAAGCAGTGCTCCGGGATCAACTGCGTGTGCAACTCAATGAGATCCTTGAAACGCGTGAGACTGCGCGCGGGCTGATTGTGAACCTGTCCGATGTGCTGTTCGATTTCAACAAGGCGACGCTGCGGCCGGGCGCGCGCGAGAAGCTGGCGAAGGTCGCCGGAATCGTGCTGGCGCATCCAGGGCTAAAGACGGAAGCCGAGGGACACGCCGATGCCATCGGAACCGATCAGTACAACCAGAGGCTCTCCGAGCGGCGCGCGGACTCGGTCCGGACGTTCCTAGTCGAGCAGGGCATCACCGCGGAGGCGGTAACGGCGCAGGGATTCGGTGAAAGCCGCCCCGTCGCCACGAACGGAACCGCGGAAGGCCGACAGCAGAATCGGCGGGTGGAGCTGGTCGTCTCAGGTGAGCCGATCGGGACGACGGGCAGCGAGGTCGAAACCACCGGCACGTCAGGACTTCAGAGATAGCCATGTCGGCGAACGTCGAACGCGGAGATGAAATCACCGCGTTCGACGTGATTCATTGTTCCAACCGCAGGCTCAGAGTCCGAGCACGCGAGCGGCGTTGCCCGAGTAGATCCGATCGCGATCCGCGGCCGGCAGCTTCAGCGCGTCGATGATTTCCCGCGGCCGCTCGTAGCCCATGTCGAAGCAGTAGTCGCTGCCGAGCATGACGCGATCGACGCCGACGAGGTCGATCAGGAACCGGAGCAGCTTCGGGTCGTGGACGATGGTGTCGTAGTGGAAGCGGCGGAGGTATTCCATGAACGGCCGCTGTGCCGTGTCCTTCGTTTCGGGACGCACCTGCTGGCCGTGCTGGAGGCGCCCGGCAAGGTACGGCACGACGCCGCCGGCATGCGGGAGCACGATATTCAGCCGCGGGAACCGGTCCATGACACCGCCGAACACCAGGTTGGTGACGGCGATCCCGGTGTCGAACGGGTTGCCCAGCGTATTGGCGCTGTAGAACTTCTGCAGGCGTCCCGCGCCCATGGCGGCGGCGGCCTGGTCCGGGTGCAGCAGCACCGGCAGGTTCAGCGACTCGCACTTGGCGTAGATCGGAAAGAGCGACGGATCCGAAAGTTCCTTGCCCGCGAAACTGGTCGGCAGGTAGGCGCCGCGGATCGCCCGTGAGGCTGCGATCCGATCCAGTTCCTTCACCGCGAGGTCCGGCGCCTGGATCGGCAGCGTCGCGCAGCCGACGAATCGATCGGGATACGCCGTGTGGGCGGCAATCATCGAGTCGTTGACCAGCCTCGCGAGCGCCGCGCCGCGTTCCGGCTCCGCCCAGTAGACAAACGGCGTGGTCAGCGAGAGTGCGTGCGTGCGCACCCCCTGCGCATCCATCCGCTTCAGCCGCTTCTCGAGATCCCAGTAGGTGACGTCGATCGGAATCCGGCCGCCGCCGATCACGAAGATTGGCGCGTCCGGTTTCGAGAGATCGAACGACACGCCGGGCGGGCCGCCCTGTTCGTTGATAGCCTTGACGAACGGCTCCGGGAAGTAATGGGCGTGGACGTCTACAGGCCCGCGCGCCCCGCTCCCCTGCGCGCCCGCCTCGCGCCGCACGCCCGCAATCAGTCCCGCCGCGCAGCAACTGGTGAGAAAACCGCGTCTGTCCATAGTCATGGCATCCCCGTGCAGCGCATTGCATTGCTCGCCACGTCGCGGTACACGCGGTGGCAGTTCGCACACGCGTCGGAGACGTCGTTGGTGACGGCGCTGACGGCCTCGACGTTCCGGCTCTGCGACGCCTTGTAGGCGGCGCGCCCCACCTCCACAAGTCCCTGGACGTATCGCTGCCAGTCCGCGCGCTCGACCGGCACGGGCTTGCCGTTTTCGCAGCGTCGGCCCGGCGTCATCAGCATCGGGCCCGACTCGGCGATAGCGATGGCGGCGGCATCAACCACCTGCCATGGCTCGTACACGTCCCCGTAGCGCGCGGTCGTGGTGCCGGCCTCGGGCTTTGCACCGGCCTGGCGCGCACCGGGGTCCTGCGTCTGCACGTCGAACAGCACGTTCGAGCTCGGGAACAGTACGCCTCGCATCACCTGGTTGAGGTTGCCGGTGGCGGGAAACGTGACCGCTGAGCCCGCTGCTGGTGTGGCCGCGCTGCGCACACCTCCGAGTGACACCTGCTTCAACGCGCCATCGACCGACGAGAGTTCAGCGGAGCCGGCGGGAAACTGATTGGCCTTCAGCAGGTAGGCAACCAGATCCGCAACCTGCGCCCTCGACAGCGTGCCGGGGGCACCGGCCGGCATCGTGTTGTGGATCTTGTCGAACAGGTCGGAAACCGCCAGCGGCCCCCACGTGGCTGCAAACAAATCGCCCGATAGCGGAGGTCCGATGCCGCCGTCCAGCGTGTCGCCATGACACAAGGCGCATTCCATCCCGTAGAGCGCTTGGCCGCGCGTGGCCTGCGCTGTCGTGTAAACGCCGTCGCGCGCCGAGCGCGCCTGCTGCGCAAACGCGCGGCCGAACGACGCCGTCAGCGCGAGGGTGAAGATGACCAGGCACAGCCCGAACACCCGGACCCGCATGTTGGGAGTTGGGCGTTGGGCGTTCTGGAAGTTCTCACTTCGCTTCGTCTTTGTCGTCGACTCCGATGACTGTCGCGGCGCCCTTTTCCTCGTGCTCGGCGATGGCGGCCTTCGCGTCGCCGCGCCGCATCGGCTTCGAGCGGCGCGAGCTTGCCGGCTTCCTCCAGACGTGCGTTCTTGAGAGCCGCGAAGCCGTCCTGGTTGTTTTCATTGCACGCGTACTCGAGCATCGGCCCGTTGATCCGGTGCATCGGCAGCTCCACCGTCCACGGCCGGGTCCACGTCGCGGCGTCCGTCACGGTGTAGGTATGCACGAGCGTGTCGTCGGCGGTACGGGTAAAGCGCTCGACCAGCGTCAGCGCCGGCGACGCCGATGTCGCGGGCGGGGTGCCCGGCTGCCCCAGGAAGATCCGCTTCGACGTGAAGTTCGTCGTCTCCACGACCAGCGTGTCGCCCTCCCAGTGACCCCGCGCGTCGCCGGCGTAGGTGCGGAACGACGCCGGTGCATGCGGACGTCCGTCAAGCGCAATCACGCGGCGCTCGGTGTTCCATTCGTAGGTCATCACGATCCAGTCCTTCGACTGGACGATGTGATAGTTGCTGCCGTAGGGCGCGACGATGGCCGGGACCGCGCGGTCGTGGAAGACGCACCAGACGGTGCCGCGGTCGTCACGCCAGGTCTGCGCCAGCGGTCCGCGCGCCTTGTCGGCCGCCAGCAGCGCCTGCTGGCCGCTTCTGCGCCTCGGGCGTCAGCGCCGGGATGCGTCCGTCCGCCGGATCGATGACGAGCGAGGTGCGGCGGTTCGGCCTGGCGCCGGTCTGCACCGGCGTGGCGCCGAAATCGCCGTTGACGTAATGGACGATCTGATCCTGCGAGCCAGCGATGGAGCGATTGAAGAAGTCGACGGCTTCCTGTTCCGTGATAGAAGCGGCTTGCCCGCCAGCTCCCTCGGGCGCTCGAACGGCGTGTAGGTGAGGTTGGTCCAGAACCCCTGCAGGTCCGGCCGTCCGTCCGGCGTGCGCGGCGCGCGGTAGCTTGTGCCCGCGCGTCGCTGGGACGCTCCTGCGCGGCGACGGCCAAAGCGCCGACAGCATGACACCCCGCGGCGATCCGCCAGGACGAATCGGTGTCTCATTGTCCGCTTCCCTTCGCTGGTATTCGCCGTACGACCAGATCGCTCACGAACTCCTCGCACTTGAACTCGCCCAGCTGCATGTTCGGCTCGACGCGTCGGTAGAGCGGCATGCTGATCGTCCACGGCCGCGTGTAGACGTTCGGATCCTCGATCGTCGCTTCGTACGACAGATGATCGGGCCCGGTCCGGCGGATGCGCTCGACGACATGCAGTCCGTCAGTGTGATAGTTGCCCGCGCGATCGAGAAACCGGACTTCGAATGGCACCGCCTCGGGATCGAGCGCGCCGATCGTCGCACCCCAGGAATCCGCGCGAATCGATCACCAGCGTGTCGCCGTCCCAGCGGCCGTTCGACCACCCCATCCACGTGTCGGCCGGCGGCGGCTCTTTCGTCGTCATGTAGATCGTCCGCTGCGCGGTGGCAAACTCGGACATCATCAGGATGAACTGCGCCGTCGACTGCACGATCTGCACGGGATAGGGCATGTACATCATGCGCGGCACACCAGGCAGGTAGCACTTGATCTCGGCGTCCTCTTTCAGCGCGTTCGCGGCGTAGCTTCTTCTTCTTCGCGAGCGCCTCGGGCTTGTAAGGGATGGGGCCGCCACGTGACGACGCCGAGCCCGGGAGGGACGGCGTACGCGGCGCCCAGCTGCAGGACCGGCCCGGCTGCGGCCTCGTGCGCCTCGAGATCCCAGTGCGCCGTATTCAGCGCCTGCCAGAAGCCATTCAAGTCGGGACGGCCGGCTGGCGGTGCGCGGCGCGGTGTAAGTCTGACCCTGGCGCCCGAGTGCGCGCGCCGCCGCGAGCCACGTGAGACGACGAGCAGGCGACGGCGCCTAGCAAGCGCCGCGGACGTCGACCGCGCGTCATTTCAGATTGCCGCGGGCCTTCGCCGCGGCTTCGGCGCCCTCGTTGGCAAGGAAGAAGGCCTTCCCGTCGGCGCGCTGGTAGCTGCACGCCGGCCACGAGGTTCGACCCGTCCCGCGTGCCGTAGCCGCGCACGATCAGCTCCTCGCCGATCTTCAGTGAGTCCTTCGTGATGCCGTTACGAATCAGGCCGTTCGGCGAGTCCGCCTTCGATCCCCCACTTCGTCACGCGTTCCGTCGGCGTTCTTCACGTCGATCCAGATCCAGCCGTGCGGATTGACAAGCTCGACTTTCGCGACCGTTCCCTTGAGAACGAGCGGCTTGTCCTCGCTGAACACGGTGTTCCACGAATGGTGGGCGGAAACCACGGCTCCGCCGAGCGAAGCGATAACGCCCGTAATGACAACAAATGCACGCGCCTGCATGGCCAACTCCTTCAGCCCAATAGCTTATAGTAGGGGCGCTCATTCAACACAGGAGAGAGATCTCAATGAAGCGCTTCTCGAGGCTGTTCGCCATCGGCGCCTTCGGTCTTTTGCTGACCGCTTCTGCGTTCGCGCAGATTTCCACCGCCCAGCTCGACGGGCAAGGTCACCGATACCAGCGGCGCCGTCGCTGCCGGGAGTCGACGGTCACCGTGACCCAGGCCGAGACGGGCGCCGACGCGCAGTGTCGTCACCGACGGTGAAGGCGCGTACCTCGTTTCGAACCTGTCCCCCGGCCCCTATCGACTGGAAGTGGCGCTCCAGGGGTTCCGCACCTACGTCCAGACCGGCATCGTCCTGCAGGTCGCCGCCACGCCGACGATCAACGTGGCGCTGGCGATCGGCGGCCTCGAGGAAACGGTGACGGTCGAAGCCGCCGCGCCGCTCGTCGACGTGCGCAGCGCCGGCGTCAGCGAGGTGGTGGAAAGCGAACGGATCCTCGAACTGCCGCTGCAGGGGCGGCGAGGTGACGAGCCTGCTCATGATGGTCGGCGCGGCGGTCAACACCGGCA
Source organism: uncultured Acidobacteriota bacterium (assembly GCA_963750995.1). Lineage (GTDB taxonomy): Bacteria > Acidobacteriota > Vicinamibacteria > Vicinamibacterales > UBA2999 > CAVVST01. The sequence goes on from CAVVST010000005.1 coordinate 604,685, forward strand.
GCCCGAACAGCCGCAGCTTCGGTGGCGCCGTCAACGTGGCCGTGGCCGGCGGACTGCCGTTCGGCGTCGCCTACCTGCTCGACGGCGCCATGCACAACGACTCGCAGAACAACGCCAACCTGCCGCTGCCGTTCCCCGATGCGCTGCAGGAGTTCCGGGTCGCGACGACCGGCCTCACCGCGCAGAACGGCATGCACTCGGGCGCGTCGGTCAACGCCGTCACCAAGTCGGGCACCAACCGGTTCTCCGGCAACCTGTTCGAGTTCAACCGCGACAGCCGCTTCAACGCGACGGATCCCTTCGCCCGCGTCGTCAACGGCGAGCGGGTGTACGACGGCCTGTCGCGCAACCAGTACCGGCGGCACGGTCGGCGGCCCGATTGCGCGCGACAAGCTCTTCTTCTTCGGCGCCTACCAGGGCACCAACGTCCACCAGACGCCCGCCGGCAACATCGCCTTCGTGCCGACCGCGGCCATGCTGCGCGGCGACTTCACCGCCTACGCCTCGGCGGCAGTGCAACGGCGGCACGGCCAGTCACGCTGCGGGCGCCGTTCGTGAACAACACGGTCAATCCGGCGCTCTTCAGTCCCGCCGCGCTGAAGCTCGTGTCGTACCTGCCGCAGGCCGACGATCAGTGCGGCCAGGTGACCTACGAGCAGCCCGCCGACAGCAAGCAGGGGCAGGCGGTCGGCCGCGTCGACTTCCAGCAGAGCGCCAACCACTCGATCTTCGGCCGCTACATGTACACGTTCGACAAGGCGCCGGCGCCGTATGCGCAGACCGGCGACGTGCTGACGCTGGCGCGGCGGCGGCGGGCCTCGACAACCTCGCCCAGTCGCTGACGATCGGCGACACGCTGGTCTTCGGCACCAACATGGTCAACTCGCTGCGCGTGGCGTTCAACCGGACGTCGATCAACCGCGGCAGCCCGCCGTTCTTCGATCCGCTCGATCTGGGCGTGCGGAACTTCCACACCTACCGCGACGGCGAGATGGTGCTGGCGGTCACCGGCGGCTTCAACATCTCGGCCGGCCACGTCCACCACCGGCATCTTCTGGACCAACTCGTACCAGGTGACCGACGACGTCACGCTGGTCCGAGGGACGCCACCAGCTGGGCTTCGGCGCCAACATCGCCTACTGGAAGTCATCGCAGACGTCGCATGCGCGGTCGGGCGGCAGCTTGATGTTCAACGGGCAGACGACCGGCCGCGGGCTGGCGGACTTGCTGGTCGGCGCGCTCGGCAGCGTGGAGCACGGCGTGCCGAACCTGCTGGTCATGGACATGGACTACGTCGGGCCTCTACGCGCAGGACGCCTGGAGGATGAGCGACCGCGTCACGCTGAACTGCGGCGTGCGCTGGGAGCCGTTCCTCGGCCAGCAGATGCTCTACGGCGGCGCCACCAACTTCAACCACGACAACTTCGTGAACAACGTCAAGAGCCAGGTGTTCCTCAACGCGCCGCCCGGCCTGCTCTACCCCGGCGACAGCGGCTTCCCCGACGGCAAGAGCGGCTACAAGAAGCGGTGGCTCGACTTCTCGCCGCGCGTCGGGGCTGGCGTGGGACGTCCGCGGAGACGGCCGCCTGGCGTTCCGATCGTCCTACGGGCTGACCTACGACTTCCCGAGCGGCGACTTCATGAACATCAATGCGTCGGCGCCGCCGTGGGGCAACCGGTCGCTGATCACCACCACCACGTTTGACGATCCGTACGCGATCGTCGGCGGCAACCCGCACCCGATCGCGACGAACGCGAACACCGAACTTCCCGGCCGTTCGGTGCGTTCGGCGTAATGGATCCGAACATCGAGCAGCCGCGCGTGCAGTCCTGGAACATCACGCTCGAACAGCAGTTGTTCGAGAACTGGTCGGTGACGGCGAACTACCTGGGCCGCTACTCGGATCACCTGTGGGCGGAGGTCGGCGTCAACCCGGGCGTCTTCCTGGGCCTGGGCCCCTGCATCGATCAACGGCGTCGCGTTCACGGTGTGCAGCACGAACGCCAACCTGAACCAGCGCCGCAAGCTGCTCCTCGAGAATCCGCGCCAGAGCGGCCAGCTCGGCTTCGTGGATCAGCACAACGCCGTCGGCTGGCAGACTTACCAGGGACTGCGGCTGACGATGTCGCGACGGGCCGCGAGCGGCCTGAGCATCAGCGGGAACTACACGGTCGTCGGCACTGCCGAGGGACGGCCACGCCGGGCAGCTTCGCCGCAGATCGCCAGCGGCTACACGAATCCCGACGATCCCGACATGGACGAGGGGCACTGCGACCAGGACCGGAAACACGTGGCCAATGCGCACGATGGGCTACCAGACGCCGCAGTTCGGCGAACCGGTGCTGGCATCGTTGCCTCGAACTGGCGGGTGTCGGGCATCCTCGGCATTCGGTCCGGCGCCTGGCTCAACATCACACGGGCCTGGACAACGCACTGAACGGCCAGATCGGCCAGCGTCCGAACCAGGTGTCGGACGACGTCTACGGCGCCAAGACGCTGGACAGCTACCTGAACCGGGCGGCGTTCGCGGCGCCGGCGCCGGGGACGTTTGGCGACCTGGAGTATCGCGGCGGTCGAAGGGCCGGGGTACTGGGACAATCAACCTGGCGCTCTCGAGGCTGATCCAGTTTGGCGGAACCCAGAGCCTCGAGCTCCGCCTCGAGTCGTTCAACCTGACGAACAACTTCAACTGGGGTCTCCCCGCGACGAACCTGAACCAGGCGCAGTTCGGCCGCATCACCACCAACGGCGGCGCGCCGCGCATCATGCAGTTCGGTATCAAGTACAGTTTCTAAACATGCCTACGAGACCAGCTCAGATCCTCAGCGCCGCCGTCGTCGCGGCGGCGCTGACCGTTTGCTGCGGCGGGGGCTCCAGCGCCCCACTGGCTGAATCGGCCGCCCCTGCAGCCGCGCCACCGGCGCCTGCCGCCTCGCCCGTCACGGCGGGATGGAAGGCGACCGAGGGTATTGCGACCCCTGAAAGCGTCTACCTGGACGAAGGGTCGGGGTTCATCTTCTCGTCACAGATTGACGGCGCGCCGGACGGACGCGACGGCAACGGCCGCATCGCTCAGCTCTCCGGGGACGGTCGCGTCATCTCGGCCAGCTGGGTGACGGGGCTGAACGCACCAAAAGGACTTCGCAGCCATAACGGGACGTTGTGGACCGCTGACCTCGACGAGGTGATCGGCATCGACATCGCCAGCGCCAAGGTGACCTCGCGAACGAAGATCGCGGGCGCGATGTTCCTCAACGACGTCGCGGTCGGCCCGGACGGCACGGTCTATGTCACCGACATGATGGCGAACAAGATTCACGCCGTCCGCGACGGCAAGGCGTCGGTGTTTGCTGAAGGCGAGCAGCTCGAATGGCCGAATGGCCTGCTGATCGACGGCAACCGCCTGCTCGTCGGCGGCTGGGGCAAGCCGAAGCCTGACTTCTCCACCGACGTGCCTGGCCATCTCTTCGCGCTCGATCTGCAGACCAAGCAGAAGACGCTCATCACGCCGAAGCCGTTCGCGAATATCGACGGACTCGAGCGCGACGGGCGCGGCGGCTACATCGTGTCGGATTACGTAGCCGGAAAAATCCTGCAGGTGTCGTCGAGCGGCGAAACACGGGAGCTGCGGCAGTTCATGCCGGGTTCCGCGGACATCGGGTTCGTCTCCTCCGGCAACATCCTGCTCGTGCCGCACATGAACGAGAACACGGTCGCGTCGTACAACCTGTCGGAAGTCCTGAAGTAAGTAAGTCTTTAAATCCACGCGCCTTCAAATCCGCGTGGATCCAGCTCAACCGTTGGCACTTCCCGTGCGGGGAGATGCCCTTGCCGCGATATAGTCGAAGTTTGTCCCTGCGCCTAGTGACGGGGGCTGAACCGATGGCTCAGATTCTCGTCGTCGACGACTCCGCGACGATCCGCCGTATGGTCAAGGCCGCGCTGGGTGCCTTGCCCCCGCCGATCGAGTTCATCGAAGCCGCGTCAGGTCTCGACGCGATCGAAAGGCTTGCACTCGGCGTGGTGGATCTCATCGTGCTCGATCTCAACATGCCCGACATGCACGGGCTCGAGGTCATCGGCTTCGTGCGCGCGCATCAGAAATATCGCCAGGTGCCGATCATGGTCGTGACCACGCGCGGCGACGATCAGAGCCGCCAGGCGGCGCTCCAGGCGGGGGCGAATCTCTACATGACGAAGCCATTCGCGCCGCAGGGTCTCGCCAGGGAAGCCGCGACGCTGCTCGCGCCGATCGCCGGGCAGGGAGCGTCGGGACGATGAACGACTTCCTCGACAGCTTTCTCGACGATTACTTTGCCGAGTGCGAAGAACACCTGACCGTGGTCCGGCGCGGCCTCCTCGCGCTCGAGGGATCGGTTGGCCATGACCGTCCTGATCCAGTGGTCACCGAGGAGTTGTTTCGCAGCTTTCATTCCCTCAAGGGCATCTCGGGCATGGTCGAGCATCGCGAGAGCGAGCTGCTCGCCCACGAGATGGAAAGCTACCTGCGCGCGATCCGCGACGGCGACGTCCGCCTGACGACCAGCGGCGTGGATGCGCTGATCGAGGGCGCCCGGCTGCTCGAAGGCGCGATTGCCGCCCGGCGAAACGGCGATCCTGCGCCCGATGTGACCGTCCTGCTGGCCGCGCTCCAGCGGCTGATAAGCGACGCGCCTGAGACCGGCGTCGATCAGCCCGCGCCCGATCGCGGACCTCGTCAGGTGGGCGAAGCCACGAGCTGGGCATGTGTGTTCACGCCCTCGGCTGCACTAATCGCCCGCGGCATCAACGTCAACGTCGTGCGCGAACGCCTGCGCCGCGCAGGCGAGATCATCAGCGGCACGCCGCTCGTCATGGAAGGCGGAGCGGTGGCATTTCGCTTCGTGTTTACCGGCGCTCCCGATCAGCTGACGCTGGTCGGCTGGCTGGCCGACGGCATGGTGTGCGCCGCGCTCGACGCGCCCGCCGGCATCAGGGGCGGCACCGATGAGGCCGGCAACGAGATCGCGCCTGCGCTCAGGCCGACCGCGACGTTGTCGTCGGGCCACTACGTCCGCGTCGACCTGGCGCGCCTCGACGAGTTGATGCGCATGATCGGCGATCTGGTCATCCAGCGAGCACGGCTGGCGGATTCGATCAGGCGGGTCGAGCCTCACGTGCCGCCCGCCGAGTGGCGGCTCATCCAGGAGCACGCCGGCGGTATCGAGCGGCAACTGCGCGACCTGCGCGAGGGTGTGATGCGGGTGCGGTTGGTCCGCGTCGGCGAGATCTTCAGGCGCATGCCCTTCGTCGTGCGCGACCTCGCCCGTGAGACCGGCCGCAAGGTCAGAGTGGACATCTCCGGGCAGGAAACGGAAATCGACAAGTACGTCGTCGAGCGCATGATCGATCCCGTCCTGCACCTGGTGCGGAACGCCGTCAGCCACGGCATCGAGAGTGTTGACGAGCGCATCGCCGCGGGTAAGCCGCCCGAGGGCACATTGTCGCTGGCGGCGTCCACGGCCGGCGAAATCGTGACCATCGAAATCGCCGACGACGGGCGCGGTGTCGATGCGGCGCGGGTGATCGCCCGCGCTCAGCGGGCCGGCATTCCCGTCCCGGCCGCGCCCGACGACAGCGTCCTGCTCGACCTGATTTCGTCGCCGGGGTTCTCGACCCGCGAGCAGACCGATCGTGTCAGCGGCCGCGGCTTCGGCATGGCCGTGGTTCACAGCACCGTGCAGGAACTGGGCGGGGCGATCCGCATGGTGTCCACGCCCGGCCAGGGCACGCGGTTCATCATCGACCTGCCGCTGACGCTGGCCATCACGGATGCCCTGCTCGCCCGCGTCGGCGCCCAGACCTTCGCCGTCCCGCAAGCGGCGGTGCGCGAGGTGATTGAAATCGACGCGGCGGCGATCCGCAATCTGGAGGGCAGTGAAATGACGCCGTATCGCGGCACCGCCCTGCCGCTGATCCGGTTGTCGACGGTGCTCCGCATTCCGGGGGCCGGTTCCCATTCAAGGCTGCACGCCTTCATCATCGGCGCCGGCGCCGGCGCGGTGGGACTGCTCGTCGATCGGATCCTGGGTCAGCGCGAGATTGTCGTCCGCGCCATCGCCGATCCGCTGATCCGCGTCCCGGGCGTGTCGGGTGCGACCGATCTGGGAGACGGACGCGCGGTGCTGATCCTCGATGCCGCCGCGATTGCCCGCGGCGCCCGGGCACGTGGCGCCGCACTTGCCGCACCGGTCAAGGAGATTGCATGAGCGACAACCGCTCGGACCATTTCATCCTCTTCATCGTGGCCGGCACCACTTACGCTCTGCCCAGCCACGAAGTCGCGCACGTCGAGATGGTGGAACAGATCACGCGCGTGCCCAACGCGCCGGCATTCGTCGACGGCGTCGTGTTCTCGCGCGGCCAGGTCGTCCCGGCCGTCAACCTGCGCGCGCGCTTCGGATTCGAGCGGGTGCCGGCGGACATCAAGACCCGCCTCCTGGTCGTGCAGAGCGGCGCCCGCAGCATCGGCCTGCTGGTCGACGAATGCCGCGAGTTCATGATGATCCCCGCCTCCACGATCCATCCGCCCGGCGAGGCGCTCTCCGGGATCGGCGCCCGGTATATCTCCGGCATCGCGACGATCGCCGACCGGATGGTCGTAGTGCTGAAGGTCGAAGAACTGCTGAACCCGGCCGAACCCATTCTGGCGGCATAGCCGCGCGAGAGGAATTATGGCGACGCAGAAACGCAGCGTAAACGGTCACGCGCGAACCCGGTCGGTCGATCCGCGAATCGGTCCTCGGACGCGCGGAGGAGGTGACGGCATCGGCGGCGAACATTGCCGAAATCGCCGACCAGGTCGCCACCGGCGCCGACACACAGATCAGGTCGCTGGACGAGGCGCTCGCGGGAGTGACCGGTGTGACCTCGTCGCTCAGCGCGACCGCCGGCCAGGCTGAAACGCTGGCCACGACAACCGAGGAACTGGTCTCCGGTATCAATGAAATGGCGGCGTCAATCGAGCAGGTGTCCGCCAACACCGTCAGCCTCAGCACCTTGATTACCGAGACGTCGACCTCGGTCGAGGAAATGGCGTCGTCGATCAAAGCCGTTGCCGCGACGGCAACCTCGATGGCGACCGGGTCCGACGAGGTGACGACGTCGATCAACGAGGTGGCGGCGTCGATCCGGACGGTCAATCACGATACGCAAAGCCTGGCATCCTCGGTCGAGGAGACGGCGTCCTCACTCACCGAGATGTCGGCGTCGGTCCGCAGCGTCTCCGGCAACGCCGACGATCTGGCCGCGGCCGCCGAGGAAACCGCATCCTCGATGAACGAGATGGCGGCGTCAATCGAAGAAGTCGGCGCGATGACCGAGAACCTCGGCACCATGGTCGAACAGAATTCGACCGCGCTCGAACAGGTGGCCCGCTCGGTGCAGAGCGTGGCCCAGAGCGGCCGCCAGATTTCCGACCTGGCCGTGGGCGCGTCGACCACGGCTGCGCAGATGGAGCGGTCGATCGAATCGGTGGCGGCCTTGGCGCATCAGACCGACGATGCGTCACGACGCGTGTCGACCGAGGCGCAGGAGGGCGGCGCGGCGGTGCAGCGGGCAATCCAGGGGATTGGACGGCTGCGCGAATCGATGGCGCAATCGTCGACCGTCATGCGCGAGATGGGCAAGCGGACCAACGAGATCGGTTCCATCGTCGACACCATCAATCTGATCGCCGAACGCACCAACCTGCTGTCGCTGAACGCGTCAATCGAAGCGGCACGGGCCGGCGACGCCGGCCGCGGCTTTGCCGTGGTCGCAGAGGAGATTCGCAACCTCGCCGATCGGTCGGCGAAGGCCACCTCCGACATTGCCGCCATTATCAAGGGGCTTCAGGAGGTCGCGCAGGAGGCGATCGCCTCGTCGGCGGAAAACGTCCGCGTCGCCGACGATAGCAACGCCGTCGCGGAGACGGGCGCGGCAGGTCTGCGGAAGATCCTGGCTGGCATCGGCGACACCGTAACCCTGGTCAGCCAGATTGCCGCCGCCACCAGCGAGCAGCGAACCGCGGGCCGGTCGGTAGGCGCCGCCATCGCGGCGACCGCTGAGCAGGCCAAGCTCATCGCGGCCTCGACGGCGGAACAGGCGACCGCGGCGACCGCGGTGGTCCACAGCACCGGCCAGATGCGGAAAATCGCCCAGGAAGTGACCAAGGCGGTGTCGGAACAGAGCCGGGCCGCGCGCGACGTCCTGAAAGCGTCCCAGAGCACGTCGAAGCTGGCGGCCTCGGTTCGCCAGGCGACCGCCGAACAGGCTGGCACCGTGACGCAGCTGACACAGGCGGGCGAATCGATGCGGCGCGGCGCGGCCACCACGGCGCGCGCCGTGGCCGAACAGGCCACCGCCGCGGATCAAATCGCCAAGTCCGCATCCGAGTTGTCACGCCAGATCGGATCGGTCAGCAAAGCGATGGGCGAACAGGCCACCGCGGCAACCGAGCTCACGGCGGCGGCCAGCAGCATGCGCACACAGTCGGAACAGGCGGCCCGGGCCACGACCGAGCAGGCGCGGGCGATGCGCGAGATGACCACCGCGGCGAACACCACCGCGCGCGACGTCAAGCTGATCACGCAGGCCAACCGCACCCAGTCGGCAACGATGGCCCAGCTGGCCACGCAGCTCGCCGACGTGCGGCGCGTGACCGAGCGCAACGCCGAGGGCGTCAAGCAGACGCGCGGCGGAACGGCGGCGCTGCTGAAACACGCCGAGGCTCTCACCGGCCTCATGGGAGAAGCCTTGAAACATACCCCCAGGAACGGGAACGGCCGCGGCCGCTGATATCAGCGGCGCATGACAGATATCACCGGACTCGGTCTCCTCACGACCGATCGCGACCTCGTGGTCCGCAGCTGGAACACGTGGCTCGCCGACGCCACCGGCATCGACGAACAGGCCGCGCAGGGCCGCTCCCTGCTCGACCTGCTGCCGGCCGAACGGCGCGATCTGTACCGCGATCTGTTTGCCGAGGTGCTCCAGACGGGCGCCTCCCGCGTGCTGGCGCCCGCGTTCCACCACTACCTGATTTCGTGTTCCCCGCGAACGCCGTCGGCGCATTTCGACCAGATGCAGCAGCGCGTCACCGTCGCGCCGTTGCAAGCCGATGCCGGCGTCGCTGGATTGGTGGTGACGATCGAAGACGTCACCGAACGGCTGGACGAGTACCGATCACAGACGGCACGCCTCGAGGAACGCCCCACCGCCAGCGAGGCGCTGCCAGCGGTCGGCGCGAACGACTGGCGCCTGCGCGGGACGGCCGTGCGCGTCCTGCGCCAGTCGGCGTCCCGTGATGAAATCGCCCACCTGCTCGAGAGCCTGCAGCGCGAACACCACGACCTGAACCTGCTGAGCAGCGCGCTGCAGGTGCTGATCGCCGCGGGCCGCGATGTCGTGACGCCGCTCGTCGCACTCCTGTCGGATCCGAATCCGAATCTCCGAATGCACGCCGCGCTCGCGCTCGGCCAGCTGCAGGACGCCGCGGCGCTGCCGGCGCTGATTACGGCGCTGGACGACGCCGACGCCAATGTGCGGTTCCACGCCATCGAGGCGATCGGACGCGCGCCGGCGCCGGAAGCGGTCGAGCCGCTGGCGCGGATTGCGGCCTCAGGCGACTTCTTCCTGGCGTTTCCGGCGGTCGACGCCCTTGCGCGCACCGACGACGCGCGCGTCGGTCCGAGCCTGTTGAGCTTGCTGTCGAACGAGTTACTGCGCCCCGCGGTGGTTGACGCGCTGGCGGCACTGGGCGACGAGGAGTGCGTGGCGCCGCTCGTCGCGCTGCTGAACGCCCCGGAGGGCGAGGCTGGGCCGGTGGCGGCAGCGCTGGCGCAGATTCGCCGCCGGTACGAGGAGACCTACGGCGCGGGCGAACAGATCGTCTCGCTCGCGCGTGAAGCCATCACTGCCAACGGCGTCGCGCGGCTCGCCTCCGCGGTCCGCACGCGCGAAACCCCCGTCGGACCGCTGATCACGGTGCTCGGCTGGATGGGAACCGATGCCGCCGACGTCGTCTCGGCCGTCGGTGATCCAGAGGTGCAAGCCGAAACGACCGAGGCGGTCCTGCAACTCGGCCGGCGCGCCGTCGCCCCACTCATCGCCGTGGCGCGCGACGGCGAGCGTGCGGCCCGCCTCGCGGCCGTCGGGCTCCTCGGCCGTCTGGGAGACCCCGAAGCCTTCGGGGTCCTGAGCGACCTGCTTGCCGCCGCCGACGCCGACCTGGTCGCCGCGGCGGCGGGCGCGCTGGCCACCATCGGGGATCCGCGGGCGCTCGAACGCCTCCTGCTCCTCTTCGCTCACGAACACCCGGCGGTGAGACAGGCGGCAATCGCCGCCGTGAATTCACTCGGCGCCGGCGGCGCCAGCCTGCTCGTGCGCGAGCGGCTGCGCGACGCGGATCCGCATGTGCGCGAATGCGCGATTCGCGTCGCCGGGTACTTCGGCTTCGACGAATGCGTCCCCGAGCTCATGAACGCGCTCGATGCGCTCGAGGAAGACGTCAGACGGGCCGCGATTGAGCAGCTTCCGGTCATCAGCACCGCGGGCGCGATCGATCGCCTTGTCTCCGCCCTTCGCACCGAGACCCCCCGCAACCGTGCGGCGGCCGCGCACGCCGCCAGGGCGGCCGACGGACCGGCACTCGACAGTCCCCTGCTCGATGCGATGCGCGATCAGGACGCCTGGGTCCGGTACTTCGCCGCGAAAAGCCTTGGACAGCGCGGGCGATCCCCGAAGGGAGCGGCTGACGTCCTGGCATCGGTCGCCCTGACCGACCGCGCACCTCAGGCACGGATTGCCGCGATCGAAGCGCTCGGCGTCCTGGATCCGAATGCCGCGTTTCCCGTCGCCGAGCAGTTGATCTCGGAACCGGACGAGGACCTGGCCTGCGCCGCACTGACCGCGATCGCGGCGGCGGCCGATGCCCGCAGCGACACCTTGATCGAGCAGGCGGTCCGATCGGGCAGTCCTGCACTGCGCGCCTGTGCCATCCGGGCGCTGGGGGCGCGGCGGACGATTGCGGCGGTGGACGCGCTGGCGTGGGCGACGCGGGTCGGCGATCCGGCAGACCAGGCGGCCGCCGCGGCCGAAGCACTTGGGACCATCATCGCGGCGGCCGACAGCGAGGTACGCGGCGCAGCCGTCGCCGCGCTGGTCGATCTTGGCTCGGACGCTGCGCGGCGCGAAGCCGCCGTCGGCCAGCTCGTGCGCGTGCCCGCTGACGGGATCCCGGAGGTGGCCCAGGCGCTCGCGGCGCCCTGGCCCGGCGTGCGCCTCACCGCCGTGGACGCGCTGGCGCGCATGCGTCACCCTCGCGCGTCAGCAGCCCTGGCGGCGGCGCTGCGGGACGCCGATCCGTCGGTGCGCGCCGCCGCCGTGTTCGGCTTCGGACGCCTCGGGACACCATCGATCGCCTCGACGATTGCCGCCCTGCGAGACGATGATCCCGACGCCGCGGTCAGGCACCGCGCCGCCGCCGTCTGCCAGCGTCACGGGTGGACGCGATGACTTACTCCGCCACATCCCGTGCCTTGCCCGGCAGCGCGCATGCCGGCATCCGGATTCCGGACCGGACGCTGCCGCTCATTCGCGACCTCGTCCACGACCGAACCGGCCTTCACTACGACGATGGCCGGCTGGATGTCATCGCGGATCGGTTGACGCCGCTCGCGGCCGCCAGGGGGTTCGATTCCCTGCTCGACTACTACTACCTCCTGAAGTACGACGAGCAGGCGGACGAGGAGTGGGTGCGTGCGATCGACGCGTTGTCAGTGCGGGAGACCTATTTCTGGCGTGAATTCGACCAGGTACGGGCGCTGACCGACGCCATCATGCCGCGGCTGGCGCGGCTGCACCGTCGCGCGATCCGCATCTGGAGTCTCCCCTGCGCCACCGGGGAGGAACCGCTGTCCATCGCCATGGCGCTGACCGAATCGGGCTGGTTCGGCCGCGCGCCGATTGAGCTGCATGCGGCGGATGCGAGCGGAGCGGCGCTTGCCCGCGCGCGGCTGGGGCGGTTTGGGTTGCGATCGTTCCGCCAGCTGCCGGCCGAGCTCCGCGAGCGGTACTTCGACCACGACGCGAGCGCCGGCGAATGGGTGGCGCGCCAGGCTCTTCACGATCGCGTGTCGTCGTGGCACCGGATCAACGTCATGCAGCCTGACGATCTCCGCGGGCTTCAGGGCGCCGATGTCATCTTCTGCCGGAATCTTTTCATTTACTTCCGGGAGGCCGGTGTTCGCCAGGTCGTGACCGGCCTGGCGGGGCTGATGTCATCGCCCGGTTTTCTGTGCGTGGGCGCCGCAGAGTCGTTGCTGCGGCTGGGGACGCCGTTCGAGCTGCAGGACATCGGGGGGGCGTACGTGTACGTAAAGTCATGAACACGGTCATCAAGGTACTCGTCGTCGACGATTCTGCCTACGTGCGCAAGGTCGTCGCGCAGATGCTGTCGCGCAGTCCGTTCATCGAGGTCGCGGCGACGGCGCGAGACGGCCGCGAGGCGCTCGAACTGGCAGACGAGATCCAGCCGGACGTGATCACCTGCGATCTCAACATGCCGGAGATGGGGGGCGTCGCGTTCGTGCAGGCGCAGATGGAACGCCGGCCGGTCCCGATCATCATCATCAGCGTCGCCAATGGCGTCGGGGAGCAGGTGCTGGCGGCGCTCGATGCCGGAGCCATCGACTTTCTCCAGAAGCCGACCGCCCTTGCCAGCGACCGCCTGCTCGACATGGGCGATGAGCTGGTGCAGAAGGTCAAGGCCGCCGCGCACGCACCGATGCGTGTCGCGGAGCCCGTGGCCGCCGGAAGCGCTGCGTGGGCCGAGCCGGCGAGCAGACCCGCAGGACTCGGCGCGGTTGACGTGGTGGTCATCGGCATTTCGACCGGTGGTCCGCAGGCACTGAAGGCGCTCATGCCGCGCCTGCCCAAGGATCTCCACGTGCCTGTCTGCATCGTGCTGCACATGCCGCAGGGGTATACCGAGCTCTACGCGGCCAAGCTCAACGAGGTGACGCCGATGACGGTAAAAGAGGCGGCGGAAGGTGACGTACTGAGGCCAGGCCTCGCCCTGCTGGCGCCTGCCGGACGCCACCTCACGTTCAGGCGCCGCGCCGACCGTGTCGTCTGCCACCTCGACATACGGCCCCTGGACACGCTGCACCGCCCCTCGGTGGACGTCATGTTTCAGTCGGCTGCCGAGACATATGGGGCGCGGACGCTTGGCGTCGTCATGACGGGCATGGGCTCCGACGGGCGGGAAGGCGCCGCCTGGATCAAAGGCGCGGGCGGGCGAATACTTACCGAAGCAGAATCGTCATGCGTCGTCTATGGTATGCCCCGGTCGGTATCCGAAGCCGGGCTGAGCGACGCGTCGATTCCACTTGCGGATATGGCTGAGGCGATCCTGGAGCTCGTATGAGTGAAAAGATCCTCGTTGTCGACGATTCGGGCCTTGCCCGCCGCCGGGTCCGCGGAATCCTGGAAGAGGCGGGGTACGAGGTCGTCGAGGCTGAAGACGGCATGGCCGCGCTCGAGCGCTACCACGTGGACCGGCCGGACCTGGTCGTACTGGATCTGGTTATGAAGGGAATGTACGGCATGGACGTGCTCGGCAAGCTCCGCGAGATCGACGGCCTGGCGCGCGTGATTGTCGCCTCCGCCGACGTGCAGTTGTCATCGCACGAAATGGCCGCGCAGGCCGGCGCCGCCGGCTTCGTCACCAAGCCCATCGATGCCGACCAGCTTCTCAGCCTGGTTCGCTCGACGCTGGGGAGCGACAAGTGACGCTTACAGAAATCCAGCGGGACGCGCTCGTCGAGCTCTTGAATATCGGCTTCGGCCGGGCCGGGGCATCGCTGTCGAAGCTGACCGGTCAGCGCATCCTGCTCGAGGTCCCGGTCGTCGACATCCATCCCGTTTCCCAGCTCGACGCCTCGCTCAAGAAGGTGGGTGCCGGCAACGTCGCGAGCGTGCACCAGGTGTTCAGCGGTCCGGTTGGCGGCGATGCGCTGCTGATCCTGGACCCGCAGGCGGCCTCGACGCTGAAGGAACTGCTGACGGACGAACCCGCGCTGCCGCTCGAGCTCGACGCTTCGTCCAGGGAGGTGTTGACGGAAGTCGGCAACATCCTGCTCAACGCGTGCATCGGCACGTTCGGCAATCTGCTCAGAGTGCCCATGTCGTTCTCCGTTCCCGACATCGACGTGGCCACACTGCGCACAGTGGTCGCGAAGCTGATCGCGAGCGGTAACGCCATGCGGTACGCGCTGGTCGTGACCGCGGGCTTCAGGCTGCGGGACGCTTCGGTGACCGGCTATGTCGTCATTGTGCTGACGGTGCAGTCGTTGACCCGGCTGCTGATCGCCGTTGAAGAGTGGGTTGTGCGGGAGGAACGGCTGTCATGACGGAGCGCCTCGACGACATCGCCACCGTCGAATCGGCCATGCTGGAGTGGGCGCAGAATCATGGCGACCGCGGGGTCTTTACCACCGACACCAGCCTGCGGGTCCAGAGTTGGAACTCGTGGCTCGCGATAGCGACCGGGCTGCCGCCGGCGAAAGCGATCGGCCAGCCGCTGTTGGAACTATTTCCCTCGCTGGTTGAACGAGGCCTTGACCAGGCCTACCAGGAAGCCTTGACCGGGCAGGTCAAGATCCTTTCACATTCTCTACACCGGTTCATCCTTCCGTCCGCCACCGGTGACGAACAGATGCCGCAGCGCGGACAGATCAGCCCGCTCGCCGGCAAGGGCCGCGTTGTCGGCACGCTGACGATTGTCGAAGATGTCAGCGAGCGCGTGGCGACTGAACGCGAGCTCCGCGCCCGGATCGCGGCGGCCGAGCGCGCACGTGTCACAGCGGAGACGGCGTCGCGCGTCAAGGACGAGTTCCTGGCCACGTTGTCGCACGAGATCCGTACTCCGCTGAACGCCGTTCTTGGCTGGACCCAGATTCTGCAGTCGCGCGACTTCGACAAAGAAACCGTCCGGCGCGCGATCGAAGTGATCGACCGCAACGCATCCGCTCAGCTCACGCTCATCTCCGACATGCTCGACATGGCGAGAATCGCCACCGGCAAGATTCGGCTCGAGGTCGTCGACCTTGACGTCGCCACGATCGTCGGCTCGGCGATGGACGCCGTCCAGCCGGCGGCGGCGGCGAAGAATGTGAAGCTCCTCACGGACTTCGCTGCGGACCTCCCGACAGTACGCGCCGACCGCGACCGGCTGCTGCAGGTGATCTGGAACCTGCTCTCGAACGCGGTGAAGTTCACCGATCCGGGCGGGCAGGTGACGGTGCGGGCCACCGGCAGCGGCAACGCAGTCTGCCTCACGGTTTCAGACACGGGCCACGGCATCCCGGCCCAGTTCCTCCCGCAGGTGTTCGAGCGGTTCAAGCAGGCCGACGCCTCGTCCGCGCGGCGCCACGGTGGCCTCGGCCTGGGGCTGGCGCTGGTGCGCGAACTGGTTGAAATGCATGGCGGCACGGTAAAGGCCGAGAGCCCGGGCGTCGGCCAGGGCAGCACGTTCAC
This sequence comes from uncultured Acidobacteriota bacterium, assembly GCA_963750995.1. Classification (GTDB taxonomy): domain Bacteria; phylum Acidobacteriota; class Vicinamibacteria; order Vicinamibacterales; family UBA2999; genus CAVVST01. Next base: position 620,244 of record CAVVST010000005.1, read on the forward strand.
GGTCATGCTGCCGATCACGCGCGCCGGCGCGTCTGCCACGACGCCACTGGCAACGGCCGCTGCCTCGATGCCGTCGCTCGGCGGGATCCGCGTGCTCGTGGTCGAGGACGAAGCAGACGCCCGAGAGATCCTGGTGCAATCGCTCACCGACGTAGGTGCCGCCGTCACCGCGGTCACCTGCGCGCGCGAAGCACTCGCCGCGCTCCGCGACGACGGCACCACGCACACCGACGTGGTGATCACCGACATCGGCATGCCCGACCACGACGGTTATAGCCTGCTGCAGGAACTGAGGAAGCTGCCGGAGGGACAGGGAGGCCGGGTCCCCGCAATTGCCGTGACCGCCTACGCCACGGTGGAGGACCGCCGGCGCGCGCTCGCGGCGGGATTCGTGGCCCACATCGCCAAACCGTTCGCGCCGAAGGCGCTCATCGCCACCATCGTCCGGGCGGTCGCCGCGCGGTCAGCTTAGATAAGCAGGTCGACGTAGAGTCGGACCTTCAGGTCCGCCTTTGGACCGCCAATCCGCCAGCGTCGTCGATGTGATGCCGAATTCCCGCTCCAGCCCTGGAATGTCGGCGTCATAGCCGACCCGATCGAACCACCACTCCAGCATCGCCGCCACCAGCGCCTCCCTGCTGTCCGGTCGCACCGCTGATGAGAACGCGTTTCGTTGTCGCCGTCGTCTTCAAGCGGACCTGAAGGTCCGCCTCTACGATGGTCCGGTCCGGGTTTTAGAAACTGACGAGCGACAGAAGCTCGCGGCTGTACTCGCTGCGGGCTTCGCCGTAGATTGGCGTCACGGCGGAGACAAAGGCCTTGTGCTGCTCGGGTGTCAACTCGAGAATCTCGCCGCCGGCCTTGCGGATCGCGGCCTGCGCGTCCTCTTCTTCCTGCACGTGCAGGTCGCGCTGGAACGCGACGGCGTCCTTGACCGCGGCGCGCAGCTCGTCCTGGATCGCCTTCGGCCAGCTGTCGAACGACTGCCGGTGCAGGAAGATTGGACGCGACAGGTAGAAATGGTTGGTCGCGGTGTGGAACTTGTGGAAGTTGTGGACGCCGTAGGTGACGGTGTTGAAGAACGGGTTCTCCTGCGCATCGAGGGTACCGGCCTTGACCGCTTCGATGGCCTCGCTCAGATCCATGATCTTCGGCACCGCGCCCAGCAGTTCGAACGTCCGCGCCTGGACCTTGCTCGGCAGCACGCGAATCGTCAGCCCCTTCATGTCCGCGGGCAGTCTGACCGGCCTGACCTTGTTGGACACATGGCGGAAGCCGTTCTCGAACCAGCCGAGGATGCGATACCCCATCCCCGCTTCGATGCGCTCGGTCAACACGTGCCCCAGCTTCCCGTCCATCGCCGCGCGCGCCGTGGCGGTATCGGAAAACAGGAACGGCAGATCGGCAATGCCAAGGTCCGGCACGCGCTCGGTGAGGTAGCTGCTCGACTGGTAGCCGAGCGTCAGGACGCCACTCTCGACCAGCCACAGGATGTCCTCGCCGCGGTAACCGAGGTCGAGAATGTTGTAGACGTACTTCACATCGACATCGCGGCCGAACTTTGCCACCAGGCGATCGCCGATCTTCTTCATCGCCAGGCTGAAGCCGGTCGACGCTGGCCCGTAGCCGCCGAAAAACATGCGAATCGGTTCCCGCCTGGCGATAGCGGGCGCGCCCTGTTGCGCCGCGGCTTCGGCCGGCAGGAGCGCTGCCACGCCGGCGAGAGAGGACGCCTTCATGAAATCTCGTCTGTGCATCAGTCCACTCCCTGCGGCTCCTGCTGGAGCGTGGCGAGCACCGGCTTCCGCTGGCGCACCCGCGCCGTCCGAGGCTTTTTGACAACGCGGTTCCACCACATGATGAAGCCGGTCACGAACATGGCCGCCGGGAGCAGGCCGATGACGACCCAGACCACCTTGAGCGTGTGGCTCCGCCACCGGCCGAAGTGCAGGCGCACCATCCACTCAATCATCACGTCCACGACCCGCACGTTCTGCAACTGGTCCGGCTGCGGCCCAAAGAAGAAGTTGACAACATCCATGGAGGCCGACGGCATCGACAGGTAGATGCCGGAGAGCGCCCAGATGAAGATGATCACGAAGAACCAGAAGCCCAGTGCGCTGTGGAGATCGAAGTTCACGCGCTTCCACGACGCCTTGCGCTTGACCGATATCGCGCGCCGCCACGACGCGATCCCGGGCCACCAGACGATCGCGCCGGTGATGCACAGCAGCGTGGCGAGAATGCTGCCGACGCCGTTCCAGAACCGTCCGCTCTGGTCGCGGGTGAGCAGCAGGTCGTCATGCAGGCTGACGAGCCACAGCAGCCACTCAGATGACGCGGGAAACGGGTCGCCGAGATCCTCTCCGGTGTAGGCGCTGAACTCGCGCTCGATGGTCTCGCCCGCGGGAGTGGTGAAGTCGATCTGGATGACGGGAGTGCGGCGCTGAATCTGGCCGACCGACGCGATCGCGTAATCCGGATACGCCCGCCGACCCGCCTCGGTCAGCGCCTCTACCGTCATGACCTCCCGCGCCGGGTCGCGGACCGGCCGGTCGGGAGCAAAGGCACGGTCCATCTCGCGCCGGAACACCAGCGCGCTACCCGTCAGGCTCAACATCACCACGTACAGCCCAATCGCGAGGCCTATCCAAAGATGTATCTGGAATGCGATTTTTCGGATCAGCACCGTGCGCGGCTGGCGCAGGCAGCGGGTCAGAAACGTCATCGTGGGTTGGATCCTAACATTCGAGCCCGGCGCCCGGAGGCCCTGAAGGCCTCCCGCGACCGCTGACAGTTACCGGCTACCGGCGAGCGCGGCTCGACCCGATATTCCTCACAGCCCCAGCGCCTGGCTGTACGGTAAATTCCTCCAGCTCAGCAGTTTCCAACGATGGTCATTCGCGCGCTCTGCATCGCTGTTGTTGCCGCACTTGCCTGGCCCAGCCAGGCCGACGCGCAGATCTACGCGTGGCGCGACGCCAACGGCAACCTGGTCTTGTCGGATCGGCGGCTCGAAACCGGGGCGACGACCTACGCCGTGCCAGATGCCCCATCTTTCCGCTCGACGCGCCCGGCGGCTTCGACTGACACGCTGGAGCAGTACGAGCCGCTCGTCCGGGAACACGCCGCGCGCCAGAGCCTGCGTCCAGACCTCGTGCGCGCCGTGATCCAGGTAGAGTCGGGGTTCAACCCGTGGGCGCGGTCGCCCAAGGGTGCGATGGGGCTGATGCAACTGATGCCTGGCACAGCGCGCGAGCTGGGCGTCCGCAATCCGTACGACCCGGCCGAGAACATCCGTGGCGGCACGGCATATCTCCGCCAGCTGCTGAATAAGTACGACGGCAACGAGGAATTGGCGCTGGCCGCCTACAACGCCGGTTCAGGCGCTGTCGACCGGTACGGACGCCGTGTACCACCCTACCGGGAGACGAAGGATTACGTCCGCAAGGTCGGTTCCGCCGCCGACGGCACCCTGCTGACACCGGCCGCCCGCCTCGCGCCCAAGCAGGTGATCTACAAGATCGTCGACGTCATCAACGGTGAGCCGGTCGTACGCTATACGACCGAGCGGCCTACCTCGGGCGTCTTCGAAGTCGTCGGTAAACGCTAGCCTCCGAGCCGGCTGAATGCCGGGTCCCACGACATACAGTACAATCACGGATTGACAGATCGACGGATTGACGAGTCTACAGACTCAATCGCCCTGACGAGAGGATCCCTTGGCTAAGCGTACGAAATCGGCCCTGAAGGCCAACCGCCAGAACATCAAACGCCGCGAGCACAACCGCCAGATGCGGTCCAGGCTGCGGACGGCGCTCAAGTCGATCCGCGCGTCGCTCGACGCCAAGGATCTCAACGGCGCCAAGGCCGCCCTGCGCGCCACGGTGTCGATCGTGGACAAGATGGCCACCAAGGGCATCATCCACCGCAACACGGCGGGCCGCTACAAGTCGCGCCTCGGCGCGCGGGTCTCGAAAGCGTCGGCGTAGGATCCGCGTCGCGCGGCGGGTCCGCGCCGCGAACCCGCCCTACAACCGTCTCTTTCTTTCCTCGCACAATTCGACCACCAGGCGCTCGAGCAGGACCCGTGGCTCGCCCCCGGACGACTTGAGCGCCAGGTCGGCGCGGAACAGCGCGTCGATCCCGTTGCGCAGCCGATGGCCGGGCAGCCGCTCCGCCGCCAACCGCAACTGGCCCAGCACGAAGACCGGCTGCGCCCCGGCATCGAGGGCGAGGTGCAGCTCGTGAAGGGCGTCCGCCACGTCGTTGCGGCCGATCGCGTTGGCGATGCCGAAGTCGGCCTGCGCCTCCGGTCCCGCAGGCACGGCTTGCCTGACATCTTCGGCGGTAATCCTGTCCTGCCCCAGCGCGTAGAGTGCCAGCCGCTCGATACCGGCCCGCAGCCGGACGAGGTCGAGTCCTGCGCGCTGCAGGAGCGCGTTGACGGCGGCCGGGTCGAGCGCCACGCCCGATTTGGCGGCGCGCGCCTTCACCCAGCGTTCGGCATCGGATTCGTCGCCAATCGTTCCGCAGTCAACGACCTGCGCCTCGTCGATCAACAGCTTGACCGCCCGCCGGCGGCGGTCCACGGCACCGCAGACAAACACGGTGGTAGCGTGCGGGGGTGGCGCCTTCAGGAAGGCTTCGAGCCGCTCCTGTTCCTCGTCCGCGGCTTTTGATTCACGCTTGGGAATGAGGAGCTTCTCGGCTTCGAGAATCAGCACGACCCGGCGCGGCGCCATCATCGGCAGCGTCGCCGTGGCATCGACGATATCGTCGACCTTGATCTCTCCGCCGTAGAGGCGATCGACGTTGAAGACACGCAGGTCCTCCTCGACCATCTCGGCGAAATCGGCGGCGACGTCCGCCTTCTCGAGCTCGTCGTCGCCGACCAGCATGTAGAGAGGCGCCGTTTCGCCGGCGGCCATCTGCTTCCGGAGGGTCGCTGGGGACAGGACAGGCAGATCGTGCCCCCCGTTAACGCGCCGCCGGCGCCGCGGGCGCGGCACCGCCCTGGCCGGTGCGCGTCGGCCTGGGATACCTGTTCGAGTAGACCGTCTCGTAACGGACGGTCCTTCCCTCCCGATCGAGAAACTGCATCGACTGCTGGAAGTGGCCGGGCTGGAGCGCTCTGGCGGGGACCGTTCCCTCGATGACGTAGAGCCGATCGTTATGCATATGGGTCGCGACGAAGGTCCTGGATCCGTCGGCGTTGGTGATCTGTGCCTGGAGGCCCTCGATGAGGTCCTGGTAGAACCAGCCGAAGAACGTCACATGGGACCCCTCGCGCGTGAGGAACCTGGCGATCGCGAACGCCATCGCCCCCTGCAAGTCGACGATCCACGAGCCGACTCCCATTGTCGCCGATCCCGAGCACGCTGTCTGCGCGCCAGGCGGGCAGTTCTTTGCGCGCTCCGCGTTGATTCTCTCCGCCTCGGTGTAATCCACGACGGTGATGGCAGAGCGGTTGGGTCCGTTCTCCACGCTATAGACGCGACCCGGAAACGTCGCCCCCTGCTCCGACAGCCACGCGATCGTCTGAATGCGCGGCTCGCCCGGAAAGTTGATGGAGAAGAAGTCCTCCCTGCTGACGTACTCGATCCACTCCTGGGCGGCGGCGGGCCGGGGCATGAGCACGGTGGCGGCTGTCAGAATCACGAGAAGTAGGCGCATGTCTTCCTCGCAAAGTGGTCCGGCTGAAGCCGGACACTACATCTGAGTAGTGTCCGCCTTCAGGCGGACCTAACGGATCCGCGCGGCGGAGAGATCGGCGTCGGCGAGGCGGTCGAGTTCGAAGTTCGCCCACCGCAGGTCGGCCTCGCTGAAATCAGCGCCGGTGAAGACGGCGCCACGCAGGTCGGCGTCGCAGAAACTCACTCTCCTCAGGTTGGCCCCATGGAACGACGTGTCCCGGAGATTCGCGCCCTGGAAGGTGCCGCTGAACAGCGAGACGCCGCGAAGGCTCGCGCCCACGAGCGTGGCGGAACGAAGGTTCGCCAGGTCCATCCTTGCTTCGTCGAGGTTTGCGTTCGCCAGGTTGCACCCCTGCATCTGGCAGCGGCGGAGGTCGGCGCCGGCAAGGTTCACCCGCTGCAGGTCGGCATAGGACAGATCCTCTTCGAACAGCGTGACCGGATCGTCGGGGTGGCGGGAGCGGTGCTGGTTGAAGGCGTCAACCGATCGCCGCAACAGCACCGCCCACTCCGCCGGCATCATGCCAGCGAGAGCAGCGCGCGTTTCACCACCGCCTGCGTCAACGGAACCTTGTAGCCGTTCTTCGCCAGCGGACGTGCGCCGTCTACCGCGGCTGCGCCGGCGGCCGCCGCAGACGCGTCATCGAGCGGTCGGCCGGTGATGGCGGCTTCCGCCTTCAGCGCTCGGTACGGAATGGGCGCCACGCCTCCGAGAACGATGCGCGCATCCTGGACGATGCCGTTTCGCACCGTGACCATGGCGGCGACGCTGCACAGCGCGAAGTCCCAGACTTCCCTGACCATTTCCTTCACGTACACGGCCGCGGAACCGGCGGGCGCGTTCGGGACCTCGATCGCGGTGACGATCTCATCAGGCAGCAGGATATTTTCACGGCGGGGATCCTGCCGCGGCGTCACGAAGAACTGATCAATCGGTACCGTTCGTTCGCGCCCGCGCGTGGCGATACGCACGGTCGCTCCCAGTGCGACGAGCGCCGGGGCTGTGTCCGAGGGATGGACGATGAACGAGGGCCCGCCTTCCAGGATGGCGTGGTAGTCGTTCTCGCCCGTGACGGAAAAACACACGGTGCCCCCGTGCTTGAAGCACGGGTAGTTGTTCCGGTAGTACCAGCAGCGCGGCCGCTGGCAGATGTTGCCGCCAATCGTGCCCATGTTGCGGATTTGGGGCGTTCCGACTTTGCCGGCGGCCATCGCCAGCAGCGGCGCCTGCTGCTGGACGGCCGGGCTCTCGACGACGTCGGCGAGCAGCGTGGCGGCGCCGATCGACAGACCGCCGCGCGCGGCGCGAATCCCCTGCAGGTCCTTCAGGTGCCTGATGGTGACGAGACGCGCGGGTGAGGCGAGGTTGTCCTTCAACTCGCCCAGCAGATCGGTGCCGCCGGCGATGAGCGCCACCTTGCCTCGCTCGCGGTCGAGCAGCGTGGCCGCTTCCCTCAGCGTGGCCGGCCGGCTGTAACTGAAATTGTCCATCGCGTCCTCTGCCAGTCAGGCGGTTGGGCTGTTCGCCGGTCGCTGGGCCGACAACGCGCGCAGGATGACTCCGCGGGTGAAGGGAACCTCGCGCAGTCGGACGCCGATGGCGTTGTAGATAGCGTTGGCCACGGCAGCCATACCCGGATGACATGGATTCTCGCCGAGGCCTTTCGCCCCGTAGGGACCGACACTGCCCTCATTCGGCACGATGACCGCATCGATCAGGCGCGGATCGAAGTCGAGCATGGTGGGCGGCTTCAGGTCGACGAAGCTCGCGGTCAGGCAGGCACCGGTGCGGCTGTCGAAGCGCATTTCCTCGCCCTGCGTCAGCGCCAGCCCCTGGATGGTTCCGCCCTCAATCTGGTTTTCCACGATGGTGACGTTGACCGGGCGTCCGACGTCATGCGCGGCTACGTAGCGGAGGATCCGGACCTTGCCGGTTTCCCGGTCCACTTCAACCTCGACGAAATGAGCCGCGCTCGTGCGTTCCACCTCGACGCCGGTCTGAGGCATAACGGTGTTCCCAATCCCCACGACACTACGGCCGCGGCGCTGCATGACGTCCGCGAGCTTGACCGTGCGTGCCGGCTGGCCCTTGACGCGGATGACGCCGTCGGCCATCTCGAGGTCGGCGGGTGCCGCATTGTCGAGGAGAGGCCCCGCTGATTCGAGGATCTGTCTCAGGCACTCCCGTGCCGCCGCTTCGACCGCGCGACCGGTGCCCTGGAGCGTGCGATTCCCCTGGCTGCCGCCGTCGTACGGCGCGATTTCCGTGTCACCCGACACCGAACGGAACATGGCGAGCGGCATGCCCAGAGTCTCCGCGGCAATCATCGCGAGCGTGGTGCGGCTTCCGGTACCGATATCGGTCGAGGAATAGAACACCATCGCCGATCCATCCAGGTTGACTTTGACGGACGCGCCGCCCAACCCGCCGCCGCCGCCCCTCTCCGTGCACGCGATGCCGATGCCGCGCGCCTGCGCTCCCGCGGGGCTGCCGGCCACGGCATTCCTCCGCGCCCACTGGATTCTGGCAGCACCGTCTTCGATGCAGCGGTCCAGCACCTGTGTGACCAGGCGGCCGTCTTCGGTGCCGGAGCCCCCGCGCGCGATCGGATCGCCGGTACGTTTGATGTTCTTCAGGCGGAACGCCATCGGGTCCCAGCCCATCTCGATGGCGATTTCGTCGATTGCCGACTCGATACCGAACGTCTCCTGCGGGTCGCCAACCCCCCGAGTGGGGCCGGTGTTCGGCACGTTGGTGTGGACGCGCAACTGCTCCGTCCTGACGTGCGGCGTCCGGTACAGGTGGGTGGCCTGGTTGCCGAGTCCGCCAAGCCGCGTGTGATACGCGCCCTGGTTGATATAGGCCTTCACATCGAGGGCGTGCAGCGACATGTCGCTCTTGACGCCAATCCGCACATACATGCGCGTCTCGAACCGTGTGTTGGAGTCGAGGATCTCCTCCTCGCGCGAGGTACTGCAGCTTGACGGGAAGCCGGGCCTTCCGTGCCAGCAGCGCCGCCAGCGCTTCGTCCGTGTGTGGCGCGCTCTTGGTACCGAACCCGCCACCAATGTAGCTCGCGATGATCCGCACGTTGGAGTCGGGCACGTTGAACATCGCCGCCAGGCTGCCGTGCACGCGGAACGGCGATTGTGTCGACGCCCACAGCGTGAGCCGATCGCCCTCCCACTGGGCCACCGATGCGCGGGGCTCCATCCCGCCGCTCCACATCGTCGGGCAGCGGTAGACCCGTTCAATGACCTTGTCGGACTCCTTGATGCCCTGCTCGACGTCGCCGCGGGTGAGGATCCGCGGCGGCCCCTCAAGATTGCCGTCCTCGAACAGCTGCGGCGCGCCAGGCTTGAGTGCTTCTTCAGGATCGAGGACGAACGGCAGCGGCTCGTACTGGACGTCGATCAGCTTGACCGCCCGCTCGGCCGTGTCCGCGTCGACGGCGGCCACCGCCGCGACCGCCTCGCCCACGAAGCGGACACGCTCGTTGAGCGCGTATCTGACGGTGGCCCCAGATCATGACTTTTGGCGCATCCCGGTAGGTGATGACCGCGCGCACGCCGGCCAGCGCTTCCGCCCTGGTTGCGTCGATCCGGGCGATACGCGCGTGCGCGTGCGGACTGCGCAGTACCCTGGCGACGAGCATCCCCGGCAAGTCGATGTCACCGGTGTATTTCGCACGGCCGGTGACGCGCTCGACGGCGTCGATATTCGGCCCCCGCTTACCGATGACCCGCATCGGCCCGCCGCCCCCGGTGGTGACTTGCTGCGTCATGTGCCGCTCCTACGCGCGCGTCATCCGCGACGCCGCCATCACCGACTCGAGAATCTTCTTGTAGGCCGAGCACCGGCACAAGTTTCCACTGAGCGCGCGCCGCACGTCGTCTTCGGTCGGACTCGGCATTCGATCGAGCAGCGCCTTGGTCGTCATGATCTGGCCCGAGGTGCAGAAGCCGCACTGGAACCCGCTGTGCTCGACGAACGCCTGCTGAATCGGGTGCAGCGCATCTTCGTCGGCGAGGCCCTCGATCGTCAGCACGTCGCCGGCTGATGCTTCTACCGCCAGCGTAGTGCACGAATACACGTTACGGCCGTTCAGGATGACGGTGCAGGCGCCGCACTGGGCGCGATCGCAGCCCATCTTGGTACCCGTCAACTTCAAGTCGTCTCGCAGGAACTGCAACAGGGTTGTGCAGTTGACAACATCCTGCCGGTAACGGACGCCGTTCACGCGCAGCTCGACGGTCGACCGCCGCGGGTCGCGGTCGGCGGCATCAGGGAGCTGCGCCTCGGCGGGAACACTCGGAAGGATCGACGCGGACAGTGCGCCGGTGGCGGCAGCGCCGCCCTTCAGGAACGCACGGCGCGATACCGGAGCCCGTTCCGTCGTATCGTCGTCATGGGCCACGGTCGCACTCTCCTACTTGAATGTGGTGTCGCCGGGGTTGCCGGGCCGCCCGATCTTCTCGTAGTTTTCGTAGTTGTCGCGCACCGAACACGCCCACTGGTAGCGCAGGAACCCTGTCGCCGACCGCGTGAGGGTCCGGCGGCCCGGCCATGGCTTGGTGTACGCGCCGGGGTCGTCCACCGTCATGTCGAGCTGAATCGTCTGGGCGTCCGCCTTCTTGAACCGCTCGATGAAGTGGAGCTTCTCGGTGTGCGGATGACCCATCTGATCCAGCCATGAGCGATCGTTCACGCCGATCGTGTCAACCACCAGCGTGTCGTCGTTCTCGTACCACCCGATCGAATGCCCCCAGTACTGCGGATCGGGATCTTCGGGGTGTTTCGTCTTCAGCCAGACGATTCGGTATGTCGGGCCGAGCTCGTGAAGGATGTACACGGCCTCGGGCGTCTGGACAAACTTCGTCTTCGCCGGCCACATGAAAATACGGCCGAGTCCAATCGGCTCGCAGGTATGAATGTGCGGATCCGTCGTCTGTTCGAACTTCGCATCCGGTCCTGTCGGCGGATTCTGTCTCATCGTGTATTCGAGCGCCCAGGGGTGGTATGGAATATCCGGTTCCTTACCCCGCATGCGACCGCCCGGGTCGGCAGCGCTCAGGCTCTGGCCGATGGCGGGAATACCGATAGCCCAGTCGCCCGACAGGTCGGGGACCTTCGAAAGCGGCGGCGATGCGGGAGGCCCGATGGGAAGGAAGTTCTGCAACGCATGGACGTCCATCGGGGGAACTGGCGGCGCGGCCGCCTGCGCTCGCGCGACAGACGGCACCGCCAGCAAAGCCAGGAACGCGGCGACGGCTAGTCCCATTCCTTTTCGACGCCGTGGCCGCGCGCCGTGTCGCCGTGCAGCGGCGTCAGGAACCCGAGCAGGCAGCCGTTGGTATTGTCGCGCAAGCGGTGGCAACTGTACCTTTCGCGCGCTCGCCGATCTTGAGCGTTTCCTTCGTGACGCCTTTGTTCTCGAGTCCGCGCGGGTTGGTGGCCTCGAGCGCCCAGAGTTCGGCTTCACCCTTATCGTTCTTCACTTCCATGTAGACCCACGAATGCGGGTTGAGGAGGTGAATCTCCTTGACCGTGCCTTCGATGATGGTGAAATCACTGGTGGCGTAGTTGTTGTGTGAATGATGCGCCCACGCCGGCAACGCCAGGGCCGCCGCGCCGAGAGCCGCGAGAATGACACACCTGATTCGCATGGTCGTCCTCCTTCTACCTTGCTGCCGGAGCCGCTGGGGCAGCCGTCGCGCCCGCGCCCTGGCCTGCGCGTGTCGGCTTCGGGTAGCCGTTCAAGTACAACCCGTTGTAGCGGATGGGCAGGCCTTTGTCGTCGATGATGTGCAGTGACTGATGGAAGATCCCCGGCTCCGGATATCCCTTCGGGACCGTCGCGGTCATCCAGTAGAGACGATCGTCGTGCATGTGCAGCGCGTCATAGGTGCGCGATCCGTCCACGTTGGTCGAATGGATCCAGCGCCCCATGATGTAGTCGACAAACGTCCACTGGAACTGCGTGATCTTCGACCCGCGCTGGATGATCTTCCACGTCGCCCAGTCGAACGCCCCGGCCTTGTCGAGTTTCGAGTAGCCCGAACCGCTGGGCCCGTCAGGTCCGGTGCCGCGGCAGGTCATGTGTGCGTCCGGCGGACACTTCTTGATCAGCTCCTGCTGGATCTCCTCGATATGGGAGTAGTCGATCACCGTCATCATGAACTTGCTGTCGCCGCTGGCGGCCGTGTACACCCGGCCCGGCAACGGCGCTCCCTGCGCCGACACATAAGTGATGGTCTCGACCTTCGGCTCGTGCGGGAAGTTGACGGAAAAGAAATCGGTCTTGTTGACGTACTCGATCCACTCCTGGGCCGCGGCCGGCCCTGGCACCAACATGATCGCGGCTGCCATTACGATCGGAATCAGGCGCATGGTTCCTCCCGGTGCATGCATCGGCGGATGCAGGGCAACTCTAACCGAAATCCCCGTTTCCCGTCATTTCAGCTGCGGCGCGACGTGATCGATGCCGGCCTTGGCGCAGGCCTCGTCCAGCTCCAGGTTCGACCCGGCGCTCCCGACCCCCCCGATCGTCTCCTCGCCGACCTTGATTGGCATGCCGCCGCTCAGGGCGATGATGTCGGCCAGGTCGCGCTGGGCCGCGTTACCGGCGGTGGCGTCGGCCGTGCGCTTCTGGAACTCGCTGGTCGGGACGCGAAACATCCGCGCGGTATACGCCTTGCGCCTCGCCATTTCCAGCACCTGCGGCGTCGCCTGCTCGTCGCGCATCAGCACGAGCACCTGGCCGGCGCGATCGACGACGGCGGCGGCCGTATTGAAGCCCTTTGCCTTGCACGTGGCCAGCGTCGCCTCCGCAATCGATTTCGCCATCGGCAGCGAAATATTGCGCTGCATCACCACGCCCTGCGCTCCCAGGGACGCAGTCAGGATCGCCAGCAGGGCACACCGCAGGAAGAGTGTCATGAGTCTGCTCCCCTAGAACGCCTCGACAATCGCCGTAACCACGGTTCGGGCGACGTCGTCGGCGATGCGATCGAACGAGTTGCGTTCCTGGCTCAGGAAAGTCGCGCCTTCCAGCGCGGTATTGCTGCGGGTCGTGAGCTCGTATTCTTCGCGAAAGGCGAGCGACTGGTTCGCCCAGAGCACCTTCGTCGTGCGGACGTCGGTAAACTCCACCCGCATCGTCAGCGTGAACACGTAGCGCGAGGCGAGCTGCTGCTCGGTAAAGCCGACAGGCTGGACGTTGATCGAGGTGACGGCTCCGGTGACAATTGCATCGGCGCCTTCCGCATTCGGGACCACCGCGTAACGGCCGCGGCCGATGAACTCGGTGCGAATCTTTTCCGTGAGGATCTGCTCGACCTGGAAGAAGGTGCTGTTGTTCACGAGCGGCGGAATGCCGACGACGCGGATGTAGTCAGGCAGAAACGAGCCACGCCCGGCCAGAGAGTAGCCGCACCCTGAACTCACTAATGCCATTGCTAACGCGATGAACGTCTTCACGCGACTCCCGGCGGGTCCGCTTCGCGGAACCCGCCCTACTGCACCACGAGTGACACGAGGCGGCCTTTGGCCACAACCACTTTCCTGACCGTCTTGCCGGCGGTGTGCGTCTGGACGGCCGGATCGGCGAGCGCCAGGCGTTCGAGCTCCTGCTCCGACGCATCCGCCGACACCGTCAGCCGGCTGCGAACCTTGCCGTTGACCTGTACCGGAACCACAATCTCGTCGGCCTTCGCCACGGCGGCGTCGTAGGCCGGCCAGGTCGCGGTGGCGACGGGGGTGTCGTGGCCGAGCCGCTCCCACAGTTCTTCCGCGGTGTGTGGCGCGAATGGCGAGAGCATCCGGACCAGCGCCTCGACGGCCTCGCGGACGACGCAGATGGTTTCACGCCGTTCGGCGACGCCGACGCTCGCGACATCCTCATCCGCGCGTCGGCCCGGCCCGCCGGTCGCGGTGCGCTCGCCGAAGCCGTACAGCTCGTTGACCAGCTCCATCATCGCGGACACCGCGGTGTTCAGTTGCTGGCGCTCCTCGATGTCGGCGGTGACGCGGCGGATCGTATCGTGGGTCTTGCGACGCAGGGCGCGTTCGGCGTCGCTGAGCGACTCGCACTCGTCCGCACTGCCGATCCCCTCCCCGGCGATCGTTTCACACCAGTGGTCGACCAGGCGCCAGACCCGCGCCAGGAAGCGGAAGCTACCCTCGATGCCCGCGTCGGTCCACTCGATCTCCTTTTCTGGAGGCGCAACGAACATGACATAGAGCCGCAGCGCGTCGGCGCCGTACTTCTGCATCATCGCGTCGGGATCGACGACGTTGCCCTTCGACTTGGACATGACGGCGCCGTCCTTCAGCACCATGCCCTGGGTCAGCAAGTGCGTGAACGGCTCGTCGTGCGAGACCAGGCCCAGATCGCGGAAGACACGCGCGAAAAAACGCGAGTAGATCAGGTGCAGGATCGCGTGCTCGACGCCGCCGACGTAGAAATCGACCGGCAGCCAGTACTTCACCAGCGCCGGATCGACAGCAACCTTGTCGTTGTGTGGATCGGCAAAGCGATAGAAGTACCAGGACGAGTCGACGAAGGTGTCCATCGTGTCGGTCTCGCGCCTCGCCGGACCGCCGCACTTCGGGCACTTCACGTTGACGAACTCCGGGACTTGCGCCAGCGGCGAGTCGCCGCGGCCGCTGAACTGCGCCACCTTCGGCAGTTCCACGGGCAACTGGTCGTCGGGCACCGGCACGATGCCGTCCTTCTCGCAATAGATCATCGGGATCGGCGTGCCCCAGTACCGTTGACGCGAGATTCCCCAGTCCTTCAGGCGGTACTGGACGGTCCCCTCGCCGATGCCCCGTTCCTTGGCGGCAGCGATCATGCGCTTTTGCGCCTCGGCCGATGGAAGACCCGAATACTCATCCGAGTTCACGAGCGTGCCGTAGGCTTCGGTGGCCTCCGACATCCGGTCTGCGTCGGCGGGCTTGCCGTCGGGCGTGATGACCACCCGGATCGGCAGCCCGAACTTGCGCGCGAACTCGAAGTCGCGCTGATCGTGCGCGGGCACCGCCATCACCGCGCCGGTGCCGTACTCGCCGAGGACGAAGTTGGCCACCCAGACCGGCACCGGTTCCTTCGTGAACGGGTTGATCGCGCGGAAGCCGGTATCGAAGCCCTGCTTCTCGATTTCACCACTCACGCGCGCCGCCCGGTCCTGTGCCCTGAACGCCTGCACCTGCCTGCGAAACGAGGCCGGATCCGTCGCCCGTTCGGCCAGCGACGCGACCAGCGGGTGCTCGGGCGCGAGCAGTACGAAGGTCGCGCCGTAAATCGTGTCGATGCGCGTCGTGAAGACTTCGATGTCGGTGATCCGGCGCCTGCTCCAGCGCAAACTTGACCCGCGCCCCTTCCGATCGCCCGATCCAGTTCCGCTGCATCGTCAGGACCATTTCCGGCCACTGCGACAGGGAGTTGGTGGCGTCGAGCAGCTCGTCGGCGTAGGCGGTGATCTTGAAGAACCACTGCTCGAGGTCGCGCGTTTCGACCGGCGTGCCGCAGCGCCAGCAGCCGCCGTCCACCACCTGCTCGTTGGCGAGCACGGTCTTGTCGACCGGGCACCAGTTGACCGACGAGCGGCGACGGTAGGCGAGCCCGCGCTCGAACATCCGGATGAACAGCCACTGGTTCCACTTGTAGTAGTCGGCGTCGCAGGTGGCGAACTCGCGCTCCCAGGCATAGCTGATGCCGAGCCGCTGCAGCTGCCCTTTCATGTGCGCGATGTTGCTGCGGGTGGAGACCTCCGGGTGAATACCGCCCTTGATCGCCGCATTCTCAGCCGGCAGGCCGAAGGCGTCCCAGCCGAATGGATGCAGGACGTTATAGCCGCGCATTCGCTTCACGCGGGCCAGCACGTCGCCGATGCTGTAGTTGCGGACGTGGCCCATGTGCGCGTGCCCGGACGGGTAGGCGAACATTTCGAGGCAATAGAACTTCGGCCGCGCCGGATCGATGTCGACTTCAAACGCGCGCGACGACGTCCAGCGGTGCTGCCACTTGCGATCGAGATCGTGAGGACGGTACCTGCCAAGTTGATCGATTATATCGTCCAGAACTTGGCGAGATGCGGCCGCACTGCCGCGAGCGTGGCCTCGGCGCGTTTGGTGTCGCCCGAAGCCGCGGGCAGATCCGCGAGCGCGGTCGAGCCGTCGAGCACGCCGATCGCCGCGCGCAGTGACCCTGCCAGCGCGGCCAGATCGTAGCCGCCTTCGGTCACCGCGACGATCCGTCCCTGGCAGCACTCGTCCGCGGCCGCCGCAATGAGCGCGGTGAGCCGCGCAAACTGCGCCGTGCTCACCCGCATGCCGCCGAGCGGGTCGTCTGCATGCGCGTCGAACCCGGCCGACAGCAGGATGAGCTCGGGCCGAAACTTCCGGAGAATACCGCCCGCGACGCCGTAGATTTTCTCGAAGTCGGCGTCGGTTCCGCCGGCTTCCATCGGGAAATTGACGGTGACACCAGTCCCCGCGCCAGTGCCAATGTCTCCGGCCGCTCCAGTGCCCGGGTAGAAGGGGTACTGGTGCGACGAGATGAACAGCACCGACGGATCGTCGTAGAACATCCACTGCGTGCCGTTGCCGTGGTGGACGTCGTAGTCCACGATCGCAACCCGCGCCAGCCCTTTTGCGCGCGCGTGCGCAGCGGCAATCGCGACGTTGTTGAACAGGCAGAAGCCCATCGCGCGGTCGCGCTCCGAATGATGTCCGGGCGGGCGGACCATCGCCAGCGCCCGCGCACCAGGACGGGCGTCCAGGACGTGGTCCACGCCGGCGAGCACGGCACCTGCCGCAAGCCGGGCGACGTCGTAGGTATCTGGCGACGTGAAGGTGTCCGGGTCGAGCGCCGTGGCGCGGCCGGTGGTCTCGCGGATGAGACCGAGATAGGCACGGTCGTGCACGCGCGCCAGCTCTTCGTCCGTCGCGCCACGCGGATCCAACACGGCGCCGCCGCCCTTGCGGAATTCTGACGCAACGACCTGCATGACTTCGGCGCGTTCGACCCGTTCCGGGTGCCCCGGCGGCGTCAGGTGATCGGCAAATCGATCCGACGTGAAGATGGTAAGGCTCACGCAGACAACGCCGTCATCAGATCCTGCAGATCGTCAGCGGCAATGACGAGGCGGTTGCGCGTGGCGAGATAGCTGAATCGAATATTGACCTTCGCGTCGGCAATGCGGCGGAAGATGCTGGCCGCCGATCCCGGACGATCCTCGACCTCGACCAGCACGACCTGCTGTTCTTTCAGGACCCGAAACCCGGCCGATTCGAGCGCGTCCCTTGTGGCGGTGGCGTCGCTCGTCAGCACGTGGACGACGCCTTCCATCTCGGCGTGTCCGTCAAGGTTGATGCCGGCGGTGCTCAGCGCGTGAACGGCGCGCGCCAGCATACCGGGACGATCCTCGGGAAGCGTGACAGCGAGATCCACTGCCATCTGGGCCATGGTTTCTCCTACCGCGAGGCCGCGGCGTAGGTCTTGGTGAAGCCGTTGCGCGCATTGGTCACGATGAACGAGCCGTCGTCGCGCGCGCTGACTTTGATCCAGTACGCCGTTCCGTTGTGCGCCGGCGGCGGAGGCGCTGCGGCCCCGGCCGGCGGCGCTGCCATCGCTGCAATCGGAATATCGGCGGGCTGCTCGTCGACGGTGTTGGCGATAAACATGCCGGGCGAGGTGTACTCCTGGCCGCTCAGTAATGAAAAATGGATTTGCCACAGGTCCTCGAGGCCCGGCGCCGAGTACAAAACCCGCATGGCATCGGGCTGTCCCCCTTTGCGCGTGCCGTTGTTCATCAGCGCAACCCGCGCGCGGAGCGGGTGGACCAGGATGGGGGCATTCGACACCGGCTGCCCGTGATGCGAGACAAAAAACAGGTCGACCGTGCCAAGACGGTTGGTCGGGCACATCAGGTCGATTTCCTTGTTCCACGTCAGGTCGCCGAGGTGCACCGTCCGGAACCGTCCGTAAGTCAGATGGATGCCCACCGAGGCCGAGTTCTCACCGGTATCGGGATTCTGCGAGCTCTTGAAGTTCGCGCAGTACGGGTTCGGCGCACCCGCGCCAGGGACAGGCGACTGAATCACTTGCCCGGCGGCGCTGACGACGCGCACGCCGAGCCCCTCGATCGGAATCGTGTCGCCCGGCGTGACGATCGTGTGGCGCCCCTTGGCGTAGAGGCCTGGATAGACCTTCTGGAGGAATTCATCGACCGCAGCCGCGGGCTGGATGTTCGGACCGTGATCGATGAAGTGCCGGATTGGCACCCGTTCGGCGAGCGCCGCCATGCCGCCGAAATGGTCGCCGTGGTAGTGCGTCGTGATCAGGTGATCGATCTGCTGCAGCCCCGCGTCGCGCACGGCGGCGGCGATGCGGTCGGCATCGCGGGCCGCCGCGGCCCCGCCGTTGCCGGTATCGATCAGGAGCGACTGGCCTGACGGCGAGACGAACAGCGTGGCGTTGCCGCCCTCGACGTCGATCAGGTACATCTCCAGACCGCGCGCGGCCGGCCGCTGAGCCGCCGGGAACGCGGCAAGACACGCCAGAATGCAGCAAAGGATGCAGGTTCGCATGGCAAGCTCCTGGAAGGCCGGCACGGCAGCGGCGATCATAGACTTTCAGCGAAAACTTGCGCTAGAGTGAACGGCCCGACCGACTCGAACGGTTCGAACGCTCCCGAACGCTCCGAACGAGGAAATATGGCCAAGACTGGACGAAACGACCTGTGCCCCTGCGGCAGCGGCCGGAAATATAAGAAATGTTGCGAACCCGGCGAGCGCGACGGCGGCACCCGCAACCGGGTGATGATGTTCGCGGTCGGCGGCGCCGTGCTGGTGGCGCTCCTGGCTGGCATCGCGTCGTTCACCGGTGAGCGATCAACGGGCCTGACGCGCGTGTGGTCACCTGAGCACGGCCACTATCACGACGCCAACGGCGTTCAGATTCCCTAGATCAGCCGTAGCGCCCGTTGCTCGAGCGCTCGCAAACGTGACTCGAGCTCTGTACGCGCCTGCTCGAGCTGCCCATCCGTCGCACCCGGCGCCACTGCCATGGGCTCGCCCACCACGAGCGCCACGGTACTGAACGGCTTCGGGATCTGTGTCTGGTCCCAGCTCCTGAGCGTCCACGCACGCGACGCCTCCAGGTGAAACGGCAGCACCGGGTTCCCCGTCGTCCGCGACAGCCATAACGCGCCCGGTTGCGCGACCCGCGCCGGGCCGCGTGGCCCGTCCAGCGTGAACCCCGCCGCTTTGCCCCGCTCCATGTCGCGAACCAGCTGCAGCATCGCCCTGAGCCCGCCGCGCGACGTCGACCCGCGCGCGGTGCCGTATCCGAACCGCTCGATGATCCGCGCGATCCATTCCCCGTCGAAGTTCTCGCTGGTAATGACGACGATGCCGCGCCGGCGGAAGTAGAACGTGGCGGGCAGGATGCGGCCGTGCCAAAAGGCCATGACCGGCTGCCGGCCGGACGCGGTAATCGCGTCGAGATGCTGAAGCCCTTCGACACGCCACCGCAGCGTCCGCCCGAGCGCGTTGATGAGCGGATACGCCAGCGCCGCGATCGCCGCGGCCTGGAAGCGTTTCAACGCCGAAGTTCGCCAGTCGTCAGCCATGAACCACGACGGCCACGATGACTACGAAGGACACGAAACCCTTTTCCTGTAGTCGTGGTCTTCGCAACCCTCGCGCGCTTCGTGGTTGAGCGGGTTACATTCCATTGTACTGAGGGCCACCGCCGCCCTCAGGCGGAACCCACGTGATCACCGCGTAGGGATCCATGATGTCGCACGTCTTGCAGTGGACGCAGTTCGACGCATTGATCTGCAGACGCGGGCCGGTCGGCTCCTGCACGATTTCGTAGACGTTCGCCGGGCAGAAGCGGATGCACGGATGACCGTATTCAGGGCCGCAGATCGAACTGCACACCTCGGTGTGCACGAGCAGGTGCGGGGGTTGGTCTTCGTCGTGCGCGGTGCCGGAAAAATGCACGTTCGTGACCTTGTCGAACGTGAGCCGGCGATCGACGGTGGCCGCGTTGCCTGGCGCGAGTGACGCAGGTGGCGCTCCGTAATACCGACTCAGCGTCTTCATCCGCTCGTGCCCGGGATGGCCGTGGAGCTCCGGCAGCGCGCGGCCGTGAGTCACGAGTGCGAGTCCCGCAACGGCGAGGCCCGGGAACAAGCCGTATTCGAAGCCCTGGTGCACACTGCGCACGGGATAGAGCTCGGCCCTGACGGCGCTGCCGTCGATCTTCTGCTGATAGCGCGACAGGCTTGCCGCCGACGTATCACCCGCGCGGATCGCCTCGAAGGCCGATTCGGCCGCGAGCATCCCCGTGCGCATGGCCAGGTGAATTCCCTTCAGGCGCATCGAGTTCAGGAACGCGGCGGCATCGCCCGCGATCAAGCCACCATCCATGTACGGCTGCGGGATCGTGTTCCATCCCCCTTCAGGCAGCGCCTTGGCGCCGTAGCGAACCATCTGGCCGCCGTCGAGCAGCCCGGCAACGAACGGGTGCTGCTTGAACCGATTGAAGGCCATGTGCGGGTCGAAGAGCGGATCCTTGTAGTCGAGCCCCACCACGAAACCGACGGACAGCCGTCCCTCGGGCATCGCGTAGATGAAACCGCCGCCGAACTCGTCGTGCCGCAGCGGATACCCGAGCGAGTGAATGACGGTGCCGGGCGCGAGGCGATCGGGGGGCACCTCCCACTGTTCCTTGAGGCCGAGCGCGAACTGTTCCGGCTGTCGTCCTCGGCCGAGCTGAAAACGCCGCAGCAACTCCTTCGTCAGGTTGCCGCGCACACCGTCGCAGAAGATGGTGACCTTGGCGTGGATATCCACGCCGGCCTCGAACCCGGCCTTGCGCTCGCCATGCCGGCCGACGCCGCGGTCTCCGGTCGTGACGCCAATCACACGGTTGCCGTTGGTGATGACGTGCTGCCCGGCAAATCCGGTGAAGAAATCGATGCCGTGCCCTTCGGCCTGCGCGGCGAGCCAGCGCACGAAGTGATTCAGCGAAATGATGCTGTTGCCGTGATTGCGCAGCGGCGGGGGGATGACGGGAAACGGGATGCGGGACGTCTGCGTGAGGAAATAGACATGGTCCTCCTTGACATCCACGGCGAGCGGCGCGCCCTTCTCGCGGTAGTCAGGGATGAGATCGCGCAGTGTCGAGGGATCGAGCACCGCCCCCGACAACATATGCGCACCGGCCTCGCGCGCCTTCTCGAGCACGGCAATCGAGAGCGGTTCGCCACCCTGCTGCGCCTGGAGCTGACCGAGCCGGATGGCGGCGGACAGCCCGGCCGGTCCGCCGCCGACGATCAGGACATCGACGTCAAGCGTGTCAGACATAAGGAGGAACCACGACGTTCACGACGAGCACGACTCTTTCCGCCAATCGTGTTTCGTCGTGTGCGTCGTGCCGTCGTGGTTATTTTCCCAACTCTTCAATCAGGGCTGGAACGATCTCGAACAGGTCGCCGACGATGCCGTAATCGGCGACCTCGAAGATCGGGGCGTCGGCGTCCTTGTTGATGGCGACGACGGTGCGGGAGCCCTTCATGCCGACGAGATGCTGGATCGCACCCGAGATCCCCAGCGCGACGTACAGCTTCGGCGCCACCGTCTGCCCCGAGCTGCCGATCTGGCGTTCCATCGGCAGCCAGCCGCTGTCGCAAATCGGTCGCGAAGCGGCGAGTTCGGCGCCCATCGCCTGCGCCAGCTTCTCCGCCACCGGCAGCTGATCCTGCGACTTGATGCCGCGCCCGACCGCGACAATGCGGGCCGCCTGGCTCAGATCGACCGCCTGGCGCGCCTCCTGGAACGGCGCTTCGGGCGTCTGGCGGATCGCGGCGCGGTCGATCGCCACTGCCGTTTCCTTCACCGCGGATGGCGACGTGCCTTTCTTGAGAGCATCGGCGCGGAACGCGCCGATCTGAACAGTCACGAGGCAGGCGCCATTCCCCGCCGGTTTCACTTCCGCCGCCAGCTTTCCCTGGAACATCGGCCGCGTCAACGTCGCCTGTCGTCCGGTGCCCGTTATCCCTGTCACATCAGTCACGAGCGGGAGGTTCAACCGTGCGGCCAGCATCGGCGCAAAATCCCGCGCCTGGTAGGTGTGGGCGAGTACCACGACCTGGGGCGACACCGACGCCATCACCTGCGACAAGGCGAGGACGTAGCCGTCCGGGGTGTACGGCTCAAGCGCCGGATTGGTCACCGCGAGGACGCCGCCGACCCCGGCGGCCGCCAGTTCCTGTGCCACGGCGCCGGTGGCCGCGCCCGGCACGGCGATGAGCATTTCGTCGCCCGCCGCGATCTGCTGGGCGGCCACGAGCGCTTCCCACGTGGCACGGTTGAGCGACCCGTCGCGCTGCTCGGCGATGACGAGAATCACAGCGCCCGCGCCTCCTCGCGAAGCCGGCGCACCAGCTCTTTCGCGGCTGCGGCCGGCGACCCGGGGATCATCTGCGTCTGCTTCGACCGGACCGGCAGCGCAAGCGCGACGATCTGCTGCGACGGCTGGAGCCCCCCGGGCAGTGCCACCTTCCGGATCTCTTTCTTCTTCGCCGCCATGATCCCTTTGAGCGTCGCGTAGCGCAGTTGGTTAATGCCGCTCTGAATCGTGAGGAGCGCCGGCAGGGGCATCGCCACCCACTGGAACCAGCCCCCCTCCAGCTCGCGCTTCACGCGCAGGCTGGAGTCCTGAATCTGGATCTCCATGATGATGGTGGAGTGCGGGATGCCGAGGCGCTCCGCCAGCACGACGCCGGTCTGGCCGTGCCCCTGGTCATCGGACTGCAGCCCGGTCAGGACCAGGTCGAACTTCTCGTCGGCCATCGCCGCCGCAAGCGCGCCCGCGGTCACGAACGCGTCGGCAGAGCCGAGCGAGTCGTCTTCGACGTGAATGGCCCGGTCCGCGCCGCGCGCGAGCGCTTCGCGCAGTACCTGCTGCACCCGGGCCGGGCCTGCCGCGCACACGACCACCTCGCCGCCGTGCTTTTCGCGCAGGCGCAGTCCCTCTTCGAGCGCATAGGCGTCCGGCTCGTTCATCTCGAAGCTGGCGTCCTGTTCGCGGATCCAGGTCTTGTCGTCGCGCAGGCGCGGCTGCCACTCGCGCGTGGGGACTTGCTTGATACAGACGGCAATCTTCATGCTGTCTCAACCACGACGGACATGACGATCGAGAAGGTCACGAACAACAAAGGGTACTCGTGTGCCTCGCTCGCTTCGAGTCTTCGTGCTTTGGTGTCTCACCCGTCGTACTTCTTGAACAGCAGCGCGGCGTTGGTCCCGCCGAAGCCGAACGAGTTGGAGAGAGCGTAGTCCACCTTCACGGCGCGGCTCTTGTGCGGAACGTAGTCGAGATCGCACTCCGGGTCCGGGTCATCGAGATTGATCGTCGGCGGCACGACCTGGTGGTAGACGGCGAGCGCCGAGATCCCTGCTTCGAGACCGCCGGCGGCACCGAGCAGGTGGCCGGTCATCGACTTGGTGGACGAAATGGCGATCGAGCCGGCGTGCTCGCCGAAGCATCGTTTGATCGCCAGCGTTTCGAGCCGATCGTTGTACGGCGTCGACGTGCCGTGGGCGTTGATGTAGCCGACCTGCTCGGGGCGGATGCCGGCCTTCTTCAGCGCCAGTCCCATCACGCGAACGGCGCCCTCGCCGTCTTCGGACGGGGCGGTGATGTGGTACGCGTCAGCGGAGGCGCCGTAGCCGACCAGTTCGGCGTAAATCCGGGCGCCGCGGCGCCTGGCGTGTTCCAGTTCCTCGAGAATGACGACGCCGGCGCCCTCGCCGATGATGAAGCCGTCGCGATCCTTGTCGAAAGGCCGGCTCGCACGCGCCGGGTCGTCGTTGCGGGTCGACAGCGCCTGCATGCGCCCGAACCCGCCGACGCTCATCGGTGTAATCGCCGCTTCCGACCCGCCGGCAATCATCGCGTCTGCGTCGCCGCGCCGGATGATCTCGAACGACTCACCGACCGCGTGCGCCGACGCGGAGCACGCGGTGCAGGTCGCCAGGTTCGGTCCCTTGGCGCCGAACCGGATCGACACCTGTCCGGCCGCGAGGTTGATGATCGCCGACGGAATGAAGAAAGGAGAAATCTTGCGCGGGCCACCCTCGAGCAGCGCCGCGTGCTCGCGCTCGATGGTGGCGAAGCCGCCGATCCCCGAGGCGATGTACACGCCGACCGACGGCGCGTTGTCGGCGGTGATCGCCAGGCCCGAGTCGTCCATCGCGAACTGCGACGCGGCGATGGCGTACTGGATGAAGACGTCCATCTTCTTGACGTCCTTCTTGTCGACGAACTGCAGCGGGTCGAAGCCCCTGACCTCCGCCGCAATCTGCGCGGCGAACCCGCTGACGTCGAACCTGGTGATCCGCGCCACGCCGCTGGTACCGGCCAGCAGCGCCTGCCAGTTCTGGCTGGTGCCGATACCGAGCGACGACACCAGGCCGATGCCGGTGATGACGACCCGCCTGCTCAAACGACCTCCGTGGATCCGGTGGTTACCCCTTCTTGCCCTTCGCGTGCGAGTCGATGTAGTCGATCGCCTCCTTCACGCGCGTGATCTTCTCAGCGTCCTCGTCCGGGATCTCGATCCCGAATTCCTCTTCGAACGCCATGACGAGCTCCACCGTGTCGAGCGAGTCCGCACCCAGATCGTCGACGAAGGACGCATCCGGCGTCACTTCCTCTTCGTCCACGCCGAGCTGCTCCACGATGATGCTCTTCACCTTGTCTGCGACGGCCATCACGCCTCCAATCGAAGCTACATGTACATTCCGCCGTTGACGGCGAGTACTTGCCCTGTAATATACGACGCCTCATCCGAGGCAAGAAAACAAACCGCCGCCGCGACGTCGGCGGTGCTGCCAAGCCGGCCGAGTGGAATCTGGTCCGCCCAGTCGCCTTGCGCCTTCTCCGTGATCGCCCGGGTCATGTCGGTCTCGATCAGCCCGGGCGCCACCACGTTCACCGTCACGCCGCGCGACGCGACCTCGCGCGCCAGTGACTTCGAGAACCCGATCAACCCCGCCTTCGAGGCGGCATAGTTCGACTGGCCGGCGTTGCCGACCTGCCCGACCACCGAGCTGATGCTGATGATGCGGCCGGCGCGCTGCTTGATCATCGGCTTGATCACCGCCCGCGCGCAGGCGAACGCGGCGGTGAGGTTGGTGGCGATGACCTCGTCCCAGTCATCCCGCTTCATGCGCATCAGCAGCTGATCGCGGGCAATGCCCGCGTTGTTCACCAGGATGTCGACGCGGCCGTGACGCTCGAGGACGCCGCTGACCATCGCGTCCACCGCCGCCGCGTCGGTCACGTCAAGGGCAGCGGCCTCGCCGCGGCCGCCGGCGGCGCCGATCGCGCCCGCGGTCCCGGCCGCGTGATCGCCACGCGCGGCCGCGATCACGCAGGCGCCGCGCGACGCCAGCATCAGCGCCACCTCGCGGCCGATGCCGCGCGAGGCGCCGGTGACGATCGCCACCTTATCGCGAAGGTCGAGCATGGGCGAGGATCGCGTCCAAGTCTTCGGGGCCGCCGAAGGCAAGCACTTCGGCGTCCTTGTGAATTTTTCTGGCCAATCCGCTCAGTACGCGTCCCGGGCCCACCTCAACATACGTGGTGACGCCCTCCGACGCAAGACGATGCATGATGTCTTCCCACAACACCGGAGACGACACCTGCCGCACCAGGGCATCGATCGCGGCGCCGCCATCGCGCTTTGCGTCGGCGTCGACGTTGGCGACGATCGGCACGCGCGGCGGATGCACCGTGAGCCCGCGCAGCTCGGGGGCCAGCCGCTCTTCGGCCGGCTTCATCAGGGCGCAGTGGAACGGCGCGCTCACGAGGAGCGGCAGCACGCGCTTGGCGCCAAGCTCCTTCGCGCGCGCGCCCGCACGCTGTACCGCCGCGGTGGCGCCGGCGATGACCACCTGGTCGGGGCTGTTGATGTTGGCGGGGCTGACGATCTCGCCGTCGGCGGCTTCCTCGCACGCACGGCGGACTGTGGCCGCGTCGAGACCGAGAACGGCCGCCATCGCGCCCTCCCCGACCGGCACCGCCTCCTGCATGTATCGACCCCGCCGGCGCACCACCCCGACCGCGTCGCCGAACGCGAACGTGCCGGCGGCCACGTTCGCCGAATACTCGCCGAGACTGTGCCCGGCGACGATGTCGGGATGAATGCCGCGCGACGCCAGCACGCGAGCCGCTGCCGTGCTGACCGTCAGGATGGCGGGCTGGGTGTGTTCCGTGAGCGTCAACTGGCCCTCGGGCCCGTCGAAGCACAGGCCGGACAGCGAACCGCCAAAAGCAGCGTCAGCCTCCTCGAACGTCGTCCGCGCTTCGGCAAACGCTTCGGCCAGCGCGCGTCCCATGCCGACTTTCTGCGATCCCTGTCCTGGAAATAGAAATGCAATCACCGGCCGGCCACCGAGGCGGCGGCGATCTCATGCTCGACGCGGGGAATGAAGTCGCTCGTCGCGAACCGGTAGGCCAGGGCAATCGCGTTGCGAATCGCCTTGGCCGACGATCGGCCGTGGCCGATGATCGCAAGGCCGGCGACGCCGAGCAGCGGCGCGCCGCCGTACTCGGAGTAGTCGACGCGCCGACGGAACCGCCGGAACGCCCGTCGCGACAGCAGGTAGCCGACCTGGCTGGAGAAGGTCCCCCGCAGCTCGTCGCCCAGCAGCGTTTCCACCGTCTCCACCAGTCCCTCGCTCGTCTTCAGGACCACGTTGCCGGTGAACCCGTCGCAGACGATGACGTCCGCCGATCCGCCGTAGATTTCACGACCCTCGACGTTGCCGATGAAATTGAGCGGCGACGCTTTGAGCAGCCGGTGCGCCTCCCGTGTCAAGTCGTTGCCCTTGGTTTCCTCTTCGCCGATCGACAGCAGCCCCACCCGCGGGCGTTCAGTCCCATACGCGACCCGCGCATAGACGCTGCCCATCACCGCGAACTGCAGCAGGTGATGCGGCCGGCACTCGACGTTCGCGCCGGCATCTACCAGCACGGCCGGCCGCGCCAGCGTCGGAATCGCCGCCGCCAGCGCCGGACGATCGACGCCGGGGATCGTGCCGAACGCGGCGTACGACGCCATCACGGTGGCCCCGGTATGGCCCGCGCTGACGAGCGCGTCCGCCTGCTTCCGGGCGACGAGATCGGCGGCCACACGAATCGACGCGCCCGGCTTGCGCCGCAGCGCCGCGGCCGGGGACTCGGTCATGGCAATGACGTCGGATGCGTCGACGATTTCAAGGTCGAGGCTCGCCCAGTCCGGGTGCTGCGCCAGCGCCGCGGTCACTGCCGCCCTGGGGCCGACCAGCGCGATCTTCACCGTGAGATGCCGCGCGGCCGCCACCGCCCCGTCGACCACAGCCGACGGCGCGTGATCGCCTCCCATCGCGTCAACGGCGATAGAAATCATGTGATTTGCGATTGATGATTTGCGACTTGTGATTGCAGGCCCGATCCGTCAATCGCAAATCACCAATCACGAATCACAAATGCAGACCTATTCTTCGTCAACCGGCCGGACCTGCCGCTGCCTGTAATAGCCGCAGTGCGGGCAGATGCGGTGCGGCGCCTTCGGCTCGTGGCACTGTGGGCAGAGGCCGGTCGTGGCCGCCCGGAGGGTGTCATGGGTGCGCCGCTTGGCGGTGCGGGTCTTGGAATGTCGGCGTTTTGGGTTAGGCATAGTCTTATGATTCGCGGATCCGGCCCAGGTCCCTGAGCGGCGCGAGCCGGGGATCTTCCCATACCGGCGCGCAGTCACAGGTGCCGGTATTGAGATTGGTGCCGCACTGCGCGCAGAGACCGCGGCAGTCCTCCTTGCACAGCGGCTTCATCGGCAGCACCAGGTAAAACTGCTCCCGCAGCAGCCCGTTCAGATCGATCGCGTCGTTCTCGTAGTAACTCGTCTCCAGATCCTCGTCGTCAACTTCACGCTCCGCGTCGGAAGAGGCCTCCGACGCCGGGAGATACCGCAGATCGAACGGCGCGGACACCGGCAGGCGAAACGGCTCGAGGCAGCGGCTGCACGGCAGCTCCAGCTCGGTGGCGACGTGCCCGACCAGCCGGAACTTGTCCTTGTCCTTGTGGATCTCGAAGGCAAGGTCGACGGGCGCCACTACCCGATATGCGTCGCGCTCGTCCCCGACCTCCTCCGGCTTGAACGTCCGAGCGAAGTCGCTGACCGGCTTCCGGTACCGTGTGAGGTCGAGCTGCATGGCCGAAACATCAAATTATAGCTGATTCCACGAGATCGGCCCGATCCAGGGCTTGGGCACGAACAGGCGTTCGTAGAGGGTCACGGCGAACCGGTCGGTCATCCCGGCCAGAAAATCCCTGGCCGCGACGTCCAGCCCCTCGCCGTCCACGATCCGCCGATCGAGGAACTCGTCAGGACGCTCGTGGACCTTCTCCCACAGCCCCCGCAGGATGCCGTCGGCCTTCTTGAACTCGGCGGTGGCAATCTCATTTTCGTACACCGCCTCGAACAGAAAACTGCGCATCGCCAGCGTGGCGTCGAGCACGACGTCGCTCATCCGGATCTCGGACAGGCCGGCATTCTGGGTTTCGGTTACGACGTCCTTCACCATCCGGGCAATGCGTGCCGAAGAGGTCGCTCCAAGCGTCTTCACCGGCGCGCCGGGCAGATCCGACATCCGTAGCATTCCCGCCCTGACGGCGTCGTCGATGTCGTGATTCACGTAGGCGATGAGATCGGCGACCCGCATGATCTGCCCCTCGAGCGTCGCCGCGCGTTTCGACGGATCGACCCCCACCGGCGCTCCCTGCTTGCCCTTGGAATGGTGGGCGATGCCGTCGCGAACCTCCCACGTCAGGTTGAGTCCCTGGCCGTCGTTTTCGAGGACGTTGACGATCCTGAGGCTCTGCTCGTAGTGGTTAAAGCCGCCCGGCATCAGCCGGTCGAGCACGCGCTCGCCGGTGTGGCCAAACGGCGTGTGGCCAAGGTCGTGTCCGAGCGCGATCGCTTCGGTCAGCTCTTCGTGCAGCCACAGCACCTTGGCGATGGTCCGCGCGATCTGCGAGACCTCGAGACTGTGTGTGAGCCGTGTGCGGTAGTGGTCGCCGGCGGGGGCGAAGAAGACCTGCGTCTTGTGCTTCAGCCGGCGGAACGCCTTGCTGTGGATGATGCGATCCCGATCGTGCTGAAACGCCGGCCGCACATCGTCTTCCGGCTCGGGACGAAGCCGGCCGCGCGAGTCGGCGCTCTTCGCCGCCTGCGGCGACAGCGTTTCACGCTCGCGCTGCTCGAGCGCTTCACGAATGCTGGACACGTGTTCCGTCCGTGACGCCGCGCTCCACGATCTCCTCCAGGAAGCTGGTGCCATGCGCCAGCGGTCCGACGCCGAAGTTGTCGGCAATCGTCTGACCGAGATCGGCAAAGCTGGCGCGCGTGCCGAGGTCGATGGCACGCACGCGCGGGCCGGTCACCAGCACCGGGACATACTCGCGGGAGTGATCGGTGCTCGGCGTGGTGGGATCGTTACCGTGATCGGCGGTGATGACCAGCAGATCCTCCTCGCGCAACGACGGCAACAGCCGCGCCAGCGCCTCGTCGAACCGCTCGAGGTTGGCGGCATATCCGGCCACGTCATTGCGGTGGCCGTAGACGGCATCGAAATCGACGAGATTCATGAAAATCAGTCCACCGGGGGTGTCCGACATGGCAGTGGCGAGTTTGGCCATGCCGTCCGCATCGCTCGAAGTCGGCACGGAGCGGGTGATGCCGCGGCCGGCGAACAGGTCCCGGACCTTGCCGATCGACAGGACGCCGATGCCGTCACGCGACAACGCGTCCAGCAAGGTATCGCCCGTCGGTTCGAGCGCGTAGTCGTGGCGATTCGCGGTTCGGCGGAACCCACCCGGCTGACCGACGAAGGGGCGCGCGATAACGCGGCCGATGCCCGACCTGCGGGCGGCCAGCTCGAAAGCCACCTCGCAGATGCGGTACTGCTCGTCGATCGGGATGACGTCCTCGTGTGCGGCGATTTGAAACACACTGTCGGCTGACGTGTAGACGATCGGCTTGCCGGTCCGCATGTGTTCCGCGCCGAGTCTATCGATGATCTCCGTGCCGGACGCGACAACATTGCCAAGGGTGCCGCGGCCGATGCAGCGCTCGAAATCGGCGATGAGTGCTGAGGGAAAACCGGCCGGAAACGTCGGAAATGCCCGATCCAGCACAACTCCAGTCATTTCCCAGTGTCCGGTGACCGAATCCTTGCCGGCCGACACCTCGGTCATCCGCCCATAAGCGGCCCGCACCGGCCCCGAAGCCGATCCGGGCAGCACGGCGACGCGGTCGAGGCCGAGCGCGCGAAGCGCGGGAATCTTCAGCGGGATCTGTCGGGCGATGTTGCCAAGGGTATCGCTGCCCTCGTCGCCGTACGCGGCAGCATCCGGCAGCGCCCCGATACCGACACTGTCGAGGACGATCAGGATGACGCGGGCGAACGCCTCACGGGTGCGGCGACGCGAGGTAGTTGGCGACGGAGCGCTGGGTGGCAATGGTGGCGATCGCGTGCTTGAAGACCAGGTGATCGGCGCCGTCGACTTCCACGATCACCGCGAAGCGATCGAAATTCTTGATCCGCGCGTCGAACTGACGACCGTCGACCAGGTGGACGCTGACAGCCAGCCGCTCGCGCCTGGCGTAGTTGAGAAAGGCGTCCTGGATGTTCGGCTGTGCGGATGCAACACGGGGCTCGGTTGTGACCTGGGCCATCTAATGGACCGCTCCTAAAGAACATTTCCGCGCGGCCGGATGCCACGCGCCGCCAGCTCGTCTTCCACGCGGGTGCGCGTCTCGCGCCGCTCGCCGGGACCGTCGAACCAGATTAGATTAGGCTCTTTGCGAAACCAGATCAACTGCCGGCGCGCGTAGCGACGGTTCTCCTGCGCGATCAGCGCACGCGTCGCCGCTTCGTCGCGCACGCCTTTCAGCATCTCCATCACCTGCCGATACACGAGGCCGCCGAATGGACGCGCTTCGGGCGGCACCCCGCCCGCGAGCAGCGCCTTCACCTCGTCGACGATCCCGCGCGCGAACTGGTCGTCCACGCGCCGGGCCACGCGCTCGGCCGTCAACTCGGCCGGGAGCCGCAGCGCGATCGCCGTCACGTTACAGTCGGCAATCAGCGATGCCGTGTCGCTGAAGTGGGCGGTGAGGGGCCGGCCGGTCGCGAAGTAAACCTCCAGCGCCCGGACAAGGCGCTTCTGATCGCGCGGCATGATGCGCGCCGCAGACTGCGGATCGGCCCGCTGCAACATGCGATGCAGGCGCTCGACTCCCCGCCGCTGCGCGACCCGGTTCAGCCGGCGGCGCAGCGCCTCGTCGGCGCCGGGCCCCGGAAACAGGCCACGTGTCAGCGCCCGGTAGTAGAAGCCGGTCCCGCCGATCAGAATCGGCAGCCGCGCGCGCGCGTGAATGTCGCGGATCACCCGCGCGGCGTCGCGCGCGAACTGCGCGGCGGTATATACCTCGGTCGGGTCGGAGATATCGACCAGGTGATGGGGGATGCCGCGCCGGGCCTCAATCGGCAGCTTGTCGGTCCCGATGTCGAACCCGCGATAGACCGCCGTCGAATCGCAGTTGATGACTTCGCCCCCGTACCGCTCCGCCAGCGCCAGCCCCAGCGCGCTCTTCCCCGAAGCCGTGGGACCGAGGACGGCAAGTACATTCGCGGCCATCTGCAGATCGATGATCGATGATCTGATCATCGATTGAATCATCGATGATCGGCGCATCGGTCCATTATTGAATCAGTGAACCATCAGCGCAGGACGCGGACCACCACGTACACGACAAGCGCGCTGAGCAGGATGAGGAGCCCGAGTTGCTGTACTCGTGTGGGCATCGATGAACCAATCCCAATTCTCAAATCATCGATCATCGATGCTAATTGGGCGGCTCTTCGTTGTAGTAGAAGGTCACCGTGAACAGTGCCTGGTCGGAAGGATATTCCGGCGGCAGCGGCGCCGTCGGATTGGAGGTCACGATCGCACCGTAGGCCGCGTTGTTGAAGGCCTCGATCGAGGAGGGCTGCAGGATGATGAGGTCGGTAATCGATCCGTCCCGGTGGATGTTGAACTGCAGGACGACGTGGCCGCTCATCACCATCGCCGCCTGGGGAATGAACCAGTTGCGCCGGACCTGGGCGACGAAGCGGCGCAGCCACGGGCCGAACTCGACACCCTTGGTATCGAACTGAATGGTGGCCCCGGGACGATCCGTGCCGCCCTGGGGATTGTTGAACGTCTCGTTCTGGACGTAGCGCTGCAGATTCCGCAGCGCTTCGCCCAGCGATCCCGCAGCCCGCGGTGTCTGCGCGTCTGGCGGACGCCTGAACCCCGTCTCCGAAGGCGGCAGCGGCCGGGTGGCTTCCGCCTCGGGTTCGGGCTTCGGCTGCGGCGGCTCCTCAGGTCCACGCGCGCGTTCCGGCACTTCTGCTTCAACCCGCTCCGAGGAATTCCCGCGTGAAAACGGCAGCGGGTTTTCCGGGACGCGCGCGATCTGCGGCGCCTGCGCGATGCGGTTCTCATCGGAGAGTTCAAAGCGTTCGCGCGGCTGCGGTGCCGGCGTATCGAGGCGCGGCTGCACGAACACGAACCGGCGCTGCGCGGCTTCGCGCTCCCGCTCCAGCGCCTCCTGCTGCCGCGCCAGTTCTTCCGGAGTGGGCTGGAACATCGGCAATTGCGGCCCCACAATCAGCAACACCGCCAGGACCCCGTGAACGACGACCGACAACGCCACGCCGTCGCGCCTTGCGATGGCACTGCCGACGACGTTTTCGTCTTGATAGCGATCGTCGAAGTCGAAATGAATCACGGGCGTGATCGCTAATTATAACATTCGGTCTGACAACGACTTAGCGCTTGATGGCCGTATAGAGATAGACGATGCCGAAGGTCAGCGAGTCTGCCCGGACCTGACTGAATCCGGCCTGCTCGAGAATAGCCATGAACGAGGCCGGAGGCGGGAAGCTACCGACTGACGCCGGCAGGTAGGAGTAGGCCGCCGAATGCCCCGACACCATCCGGCCAACGCGCGGCAGCAGGTACTTGAAGTACCAGAGATACAACGTGCTGATGCCTGGGATCCGGGGCACGCCGAACTCGAGGATCGCCAGGCGTCCGCCTCGCCGCAGTGCACGCGCCATTTCGGCGCACGCCCGTTCAGGGCGCTGGACGTTGCGAATGCCGAAGGCAACCGTCGCCGCATCGACGCTGGCATCCCGAACCGGAAGGTTCGCCGCATCGCCGCGCAGCAACGCGATCCGTCTCGCCTCTCCGGCGTCACGAACCTTGCGCCAGCCGAACGCCAGCATCGCGCTTGCGAAATCGACGCCGATCACGCGTGCGGCCGTCGGACCTCCAGGTCCGCCCTTCCGTGCCTGAAGCGCCACATCCGCCGTGCCGGTGCAGACGTCGAGCAGTGTTTCGCGGCCGGTCAAGGCAAGCGACTCGATCGCCTTCGCGCGCCAGCGGCGATCGATACCGGCGCTCAGCACGTGGTTGAGCAGATCGTAGCGGGGCGCGATCGCGTCGAACATCCCCGCGATGCGGTCGGGCGTCTTATCGGGTTGGTTATCCAAGGTACAGGGACAACGCGGTCGCGACGAAATAGATGATGCCGACGTAGCCGTTCAGATCGAATGCGCGCTTCACCTGTGAAAGGTCGCCTTCGCTGACCAGCGACTGCTCGTAGGCGAGCAGGACCGCGACAATCGCCACGCCGGCAAGGTACAGCCATGGCAGATCCGCGACGCGCCAGAGTGCCGTCATCGCCACAATCGTCGCGACGTGCATGATTCGCGACAACCGGATGGCCGGGCCGATGCCAAACCGCGTCGGAATGGAGCGGAGTCCCTGATGCAGGTCCACCTCGACGTCCTGGCACGCATACAGAATGTCGAAGCCGCCCACCCAGAGACCGATCGCAAGCCCGAGCAGCCACGGCTCGAGCCCCTGTCCCCCGCCGGCGGCAATCCACCCGCCAACCGGTGCGACCGCCATCGCCAGGCCCAGGAACAGCTGCGTGTACGACGTCACGCGCTTCGCCAACGAATACCAGAACACGATTGCCAGCGCGACCGGCGAGAGCAGCAGGCACAGCGTGCTGAGCTGCGACGCCCCGCACACGAACACGACCGAGGACACCGCAACGAACAGCGCCGCCTCCGTTGTCGACATCGCGCCGCGAGGCAGCTCGCGCATCGACGTTCTCGGATTCGCCGCGTCGAACCTGGCGTCGACCAGCCGGTTGAATCCCATCGCCGCGCTGCGCGCGCTCACCATGCAGACGATGATCCAGATGACCTGCGACCAGGCAAACGGCTGCTCGCGCCACGCCAGCAGCGCGCCCGTCAGCGCAAACGGCAGCGCGAAGACGGAATGGCTGAAGCGGACAAATGATAGATACGTTGACAGCCGGCTCATGACTTCGTCAAAGCCCAATGCCCACCTCCCAACACCCAAAGTGCCGGGTACAAGCGTTGGGAATTGGTCATTGGGAGTTGGGATTTTCTGAATCGAGCCAGGTGATGGCAGATGGCTCGAGTCCAGTGAGAAGGTATTCTTCCACATCGCCCACGTTGGCCGGCACTCGCACGGCAATCAGGGCGCTCCGCTTCCCCGCCTCGATGGTGCCGAATTCGTCGCCGAAGCCGAGCGCGGCCGCGCCGAAGCGGGTCGCACTCTCGAGCAGGGTCCGCGCCGGGACCCGCGGCGCAATCCGGCGAGCCTGCGCGAGCTCGCTGAACATGTTCAGATCGCTGACGCTCGCCAGGCTGTCGGTGCCGAACGCGACCTTCACGCCCATCGCATAGAACGCCTCGAGCGGTGGATCGCCAACGCCCACGTACCGGTTGCTCCGCGGACAGGCCACGACGGTCGTGCCGAGCGCCCGGAGCCGGGCGAGATCGTCGCCCTCGAACTGCACACCGTGGACGGCAAGCACGCGCGAATCCAGGAACCCGAGCTCGGCCAGGTATTGAACCGGCGACATCCCCGGGGCATTCCAGGCATCGCTCCACGCCCCGAGGGTCGTCAGGAGATCACGCCACGGCCCGGTCCCGCGCGCGAGGAACTCGATCTCCTCCGGCGATTCACCAAGATGCACGGTAGAAATGTCGCCGGGGTGCGACTCGATGTCTTCGCGGATTGCAGCGAAAAGGCCCGGCGACACCGAATACGGCGCGTGCGGCGCCACCGAACAACGAACATCCCCGCCTGCCGCGTGAGCCCCCACCGCCGCCCGCGCCTGGAACACCCGCGCCGCCGGATCGTCCGCGTTGAACCCCAGCAACTCGTAGAACACCCGCGCCGCCATCGATGCCTCCAGCAGGAGCGGGACGGTCACCAGCGTGTTCGTGACGTCCCCGATCAGGCCGGTGCCGCTCGCGCGCGCTTCCTCGATGCCGGCGCGGGCCGCCGCCACGATCACCGGATCGTGCGGGTTGGCGTAGCGCCGCCGTGCCGCCATGATTGCCGCGATCCAGTCCAGGAACCTCGACGACGGCGGAACGACCCCGCGCAGGTACGACAGTTCGAGATGGGTGTGCGCGTTGACGACCGCCGGGAGAATGACGGCGCTGCCGAGGTCAGTGGCGCCTGCCGTGGGCGTCGAGCTGACAGCCGCGATGCGGCCATCCTCGACCGCCACCCAGC
Source organism: uncultured Acidobacteriota bacterium (assembly GCA_963750995.1). GTDB lineage: Bacteria > Acidobacteriota > Vicinamibacteria > Vicinamibacterales > UBA2999 > CAVVST01. The sequence goes on from CAVVST010000005.1 coordinate 655,684, forward strand.
CGCCGCGAATCGGGGCTTCCGCGACAGGAAGGACCCACTCCGCCCTGTAGACAGCCACCTACTGAGCGAGACGCAGTTGTTTGCCGGAACGGCTTCGGGCCGGGTACTGGCGGAGCTCCTCCGGGACAGACGTGTCGCCGTCCTCGCGCGCCTTGCCGAGCGCGAGCCTCCGCGGCACGTCGCGCTCGCGGAAGACAGGGTCGCCAAGGATCTCGTAGTGCATGTTCCGGCGCTTCGGAATGAACCCGGCATCCTCGACGTTCACGACAATCTCGACTTCGTCCATACAGTACGCGGCGCCGGCGGCGCGGACGACGTTTTCTTCGATCATGACGCTGCCCATGTCGTTGGCTCCGAAGGCGAGACTGAGCTGACCGACCTTGCCTCCCTGCGTCACCCACGAGGCCTGCAGGTTGTCGAAGTTGTCGAGGACGATGCGGGCGAGCGCGAGGGTGCGCAGGTAGTCGACGCCGGTCGCCTCGATGCCGCCCCGCTCGGTGTGTTCGGGCTGGTAGCTCCAGGTGATGAACGCGGTAAACCCTCCGGTCTCGTCCTGCAAATCGCGCAGCCGCATCATGTGCTCGATGCGTTCCGCCTCCGTCTCCACCGTCCCATACATCATCGTCGCCGTCGTGCGCAGGCCGGCGCGGTGGGCGTGGCGCATCACGTCGAGCCATTCGTCGGCCGACGCCTTGCCGTAGCAGTTGAGGAGCTTCCGCACGCGATCGACGAGGATCTCAGCCCCTCCACCAGGCATGCTGTCGAGTCCGGCGGCAACCAGCCGTGCGATCACCTCTGGAACGGGGACCTGGTTGATGCGCGAAATGTGCAGGACTTCGGGAGGCGACAGCGCGTGCAGCTTGAACTCGGGGTAGCGCGACTTCACCGCACGGAACAAATCTTCGTACCACGCGATCGGCAGGTCAGGGTTGTGCCCGCCCTGGAGCAGCAGCTGGTTGCCGCCGACGGCGATGGTCTCGTCGATCTTGCGGAAGATCTCCTCGAAGCCGAGCACGTAGCCGTCGGCGGAGCCGACCGGACGGTAGAACGCGCAGAAGTTGCAGCGCGCGACGCAGATGTTCGTGTAGTTGACGTTGCGGTCGATGATGTAGGTGACTATCCGATCCGGATGCCTGCGGGCGCGGATGCCGTCGGCGAGGCGGCCGAGCAGGTGCGTCGGCGCGTGCCGATACAGGTCGAGCGCTTCGGCGGCATTCACGCGGCCGCCCGCCGTCACCTTGCTGGCGATGTCCTGCACCATGTGGTCGAGGCGGACCCGCGGATCCGCCTAAAAAAACTCCAGTCGACGTTTGCGCGGCGCGGCCTTCACGTCCGCCGCGTAGTCGAGAAAGGTCTGCAATCCGGTGATTTCGTCGGGGCCGAGCCCGTGTTTCACATTATCTCTTAGATATGCGGCGGCCCGGGCGGTGACGGCCGGGTTGCCGCGGCCTGTACTCCGCGGCAATCGCATCAGTCGAGCGCACGCCTTCCGCCTGCGCCTCCTGAAGCAGCCGCACGGCCGGGGCACTGATGGCGCCCTGGCGGCCGGTCCAGGCGGCAAAGATGAACGGCAAGCCGGTCATCGCAGTCCATTCGGCACCGAGATCGATCTTCTGGAGCCCGAGCGCCGCCGGATCCGCTTCGAGCGCCGGGTCGCCGATGAGCAGCGCCGCGTCGGCCACACGGGTCATCGTGTCGAGGTCGGGACCGTGCGGCGCGAACTCGGGCTCGATGTGAAAGCGATGGCGGCAGAGGACCTTCACCAGCGCGACCGAGGTGCGCGAGCTGGTATCGAGCGCGATTCGCCGCACGGCGTCGATCGGCTTGCGCGTGAAGAGCGCGACTGACGCCACCGGTCCACGTGAACCAATGCCGACGCCGGGCACCAGCCGGTAGTCGGGCGCGTCGAGATAATCGATCGACGGGACCAGCCCTAAGTCGACCTCTCCGGCTTTCAGCAGCCTTGAACAGACAGATGGGAAGTCGTAGCGGATCTGCCATCGATCCGGCGATCGATCGAGCGCCCACGTCAGAGGTCGGGCGTTCAGGTAGCCAACCGCGCCGAGTCTGACGGTCACGCGACGAGGGTGAAGCGGCCGTTGCGCTCGGCCGGTATGAATCCCGCCGCCTCGATGTTCCGGCGCACCTCTTCGATCGGCGCGCGGCGGCGGCCGTCGGGGGCATCGTCTGACGCGGTCACCGCATCGAGGTCGTCGGCGCCGAAAGTCAGCGCGACCTGCGCCAGCTTCGGGCCGTAGCGCGACCAGTCGACCTGGATGGTCGGAATATTCGGCGCCGCCAGTCGTGCGGTGGCCACCGCTTTTACGTCATCGTAGCCGGTCGTGGGGCGAAAGGCCTGGAGCACCGTCGGCAACGGGTTCAGCGCCTGGATGCAGCCGTACTTGTCCTGGAGCGCCGACGCACGCTGCACGAGCGCGCGCCGCTCCGCTGCCGGCGCGTTCTCCACTGTGAGCCGGAGCTGACGAAAACCGGCGTCCGCCAGCGCGGCAATGACGGCATCGGGAAGCGTGTCCAGGGAAAGCTCGCCGAATGCGTCCAGCCCCGCCGTCTGCAATGCTTCCAGTACACGCGGCAGGCCGATGTCCGCTGTGGAAGCGATGCGGTCAATGTCGTGCCAGGTCAAACCCGAGACCGTGCGGTCTCCCGCGACGGCCTTCGCGCTGCGCACCGCGATGACCGCGACGTCCAGCGTCGGCGGCGCGCCGGTGATCCGGATGTCGTGCGCCGTCGGTGGAACCGCGTCGGCGAACGACTGGTCAAAGGCGCACGAGGCCACGCGAAGGTACGTCACCTGTGTGCCGTGAAGCCGCCGGCGCAGCGCATCAGCGAGCATGCCGATCGGCAGGATGTCGGGAGCATCCGAGAGCGCCGTGATTTCGTCGGCCGACAGGCGATCGCCGGCGGTCACGCGCTCGAGGAGCGTGTCGAAAGCAGATGATGCGGTCATCACATGACGTCGGCGATGCGCGTCGCCAGCTCCAGCGCGGCGCGCCCGTCGCGCCCGGGGACCGCCGGCTGGCGGCGAGTACGGATGGCGTCGATGAAATCCGCCAGCTCGCGCCGCAGCGGCTCGTCGGTGGGAACGTCCATGCGGCCGCCCTGGATCGCGGGACGTCCGCCATTCTGGGCAACCAGTCGGTACACCTCGAGCTCCTGGGCCGCATAGTCGATCGAGACGTAGGAATCGTGCTGAAAGAAGCGCGCCTTGCGCACGCGGTCCCGGCTGATCCGGCTGGCGGTCAGGTTGGCGATGCAGCCGGACGCAAACCGCAGGCGGGCGTTGGCAATATCGACGCGCGGCGTGAGCACGTTCACGCCAATCGCCTCGACCGACGTCACTTCGGGCCCAACCACGGCCAGCAGGATGTCGAGGTCGTGGATCATCAGGTCGAAGATCACGTCGATATCGAGGCTCCGCTCGGGGAACGTCCCGAGGCGGTGGATCTCGATGAAGCGGGGGCTCGACACCAGCGGCAGCGCGGCTGCGACCGCCGGGTTGAAGCGCTCGGTGTGTCCGATCGCGAGCAGCGTCCCCCGCGCCTCTGCCGCGGCAACCAGTTGATCCGCCTCGGCCAGGCTCGCCGCCATCGGCTTCTCGACCAGCACCGCCGCGCCGGCTTCGATGAACGGCAGCGCGATGTCGACATGCGCGACCGTCGGCGTGGCGATCGTCACCGCATCGACCTTTCCGACCAGCGAGGACGCGTCGGTCAACGCCACGGTCGTCGTGCCTGGTCGCGATTTCCGCCGCGCGGGCCGGCTTGGTGTCGACCACGGCGACGAGATCGGCCTCCGGCATGGCGGCCAGGATGCGCGCGTGGTGCTGCCCGAGATGCCCGACGCCGATGACGGCAACTCTCGTCTTCGCAGCCATCATTCGCTCGGCAGGGCGCGCCCGACAACGGTAATTTTTGCCGCGTCGGCCGCCGCCAGCACCGCGTCGCCGTCGAGAACAAGCGTGCGACCAGCGTCAATCGACAGCGCGGAGGCGCCGGCTGCCTGCATGGCCTTGATCGTCGCCACGCCAATCACCGGCACGTCGAACCGCATATCCTGTTTCGGCTTGGCGACCTTCACCACGCACACCCCCGGGCCGGCGAGGTGGCCGGCACGTGCGATCACCTCGTCGGTGCCCTCCATCGCCTCGACGGCCACCACCGCCTGCTGTTTCACGGCGATCGTCTGGCCGATGTCGAGGGCGGCAATCGCGTCGGCCATGCGGTAGCCGAACGCGAAATCCTTCTGCTCAGCGTCGGTTGGCGCTCGTCTCGTCAACACGCCCGCGCCGGCGAGCAGCGGCTGCAGCAACGCGGTCGAGTCCAGCAACTCGATGCCGCGTTCACGCAGGACGTTGGCCACCGCACCGATCAGGCCGTCGGTGTTCTTCGACGCAAGCCGGGCGAGCACGCCGAGGAACAACATGTCGGGAACGATGCCGCCCGAGAAGATCTTGGTGTGCTTGACCTGCCCGGCCATCACGGCGTGCGTCACGCCGCCGTCCTGCAGCACCGAGACGCACTTGCCCAGCTGGCCGAGCGAGATCCAGTGAATTGACGAACCATGACGGGCGGCCGCCTCGTTCAGCTCGGGAAAGGCTTCTTCCTTCGCCGCCACGATCGTGACGTCATGGCCCTGTGAGCGCGCGGCGTCGAGCACAAGAAACGGGAACCGGCCGTTGCCGGCGATGAGACCTATGTGCATCGACAGATTGACGAACGGACGGATTGACGAATTGGGTTGACGATTTGACATCCGCCAATTCGTAAATTCGTCAACTCGTAAATCTCATTCATCGGCAACCAGCTCTTCGGCTCGGCGCGTCGGCTTCCGCAGGATGACGCCGCGCCGCGAGCTGCGGATGAACTCGACCAGATACCGCACTTCCGGCGACGTGAGCGCCGGATCCTGTTCGATCTCGGCGAGCGCCCGCGTCGTATTGAGCTTGGAGGTCAGCAGGTAGCGGTAAGCGCGTTTGAGCTGGCTGATCGTATCGGGCGTGAAGCCGCGCCGCGCCAGGCCGATGCCGTTCAGCCCGTAGATGCGGGCCCGGTTGCCCACGGACTTGCCGAACGGCAGCGCGTCTTTCGTGACCACGGAGTAGCCGCCGACGTAGGCGTGGCGGCCGACCCGGCAGAACTGGTGCACGCCGGAGTAGGCGCTGATCGTCGCGTAATCCTCCACCATGACGTGGCCGCCCAGGGTGGCACCGTTGGCAAAGATGATGGAGTTGCCGATCTGGCAGTCGTGGGCCACGTGCACATAGGCCATGAACAGGTTGCCGTCGCCGATCGAGGTATGGCCGCCCCCGCCCTGCGTGCCGCGGTTGATGGTCACGAACTCTCGAAACGTGTTGCCGCGCCCGATGGTGAGCCGCGTGCGTTCGCCCTTGTACTTCAGGTCCTGCGGCTCGAGGCCGATTGAGGCCATCGGAAAGATCCGCGTGTCGTCGCCAATCTCCGTCCAGCCGTCGATCACCACCGACGCCCCGATGCGGCACCGCGCGCCGATCACGACCTCGGGACCGATCGTGCAGTTCGGACCGATGGTGGTCCCTGCCCCGACTCGCGCCGCCGGGTGCACGTTCGCGGTCGGGTCGACGAACGCCGCACCGGGCTCGACCGCGAGCAGCAGATCCGCCTCGGCAACCGGCTGGTCGTCAACGAAGGCCATCGCGCGGGCCTTGGCAAGGCGCGTACGGATGCGCCCGAGCTGAACCTCGAGGCGCAGCCGGTCTCCTGGCACCACCTGGCGGCGGAACTTCGCGTTGTCCACGCCCCGCAGCCAGACGCGCGCGGTCGGCGGCACGTCGGCGCGGTCGAGGAGGAGGACGGCCGCAACCTGCGTGAGCGCCTCGATCATGAGGACGCCCGGCATCAGCGGCGAGCCGGGGAAATGGCCCTGGAAGAATTCCTCGTTGACAGTGACGTTCTTGACCGCCACGAGCCGGTTGCCCGGCTCGTGTTCGGCCACCGTGTCGATCAGGAAAGAAGGATAGCGATAGTAGACGCGGTCGAGCAGCGCTGGAAGGTCAAGGGTCACGGAACCACGACGTTCCTAGTTCGCGGGCTTCGGCGGCGGCGCCGCCGGCTTGGGTGCCGCGGCCGGGGCCGCGGGCTTGGGCACCGGTGCCGCCGCCGCGGGCTTCGGCGCCGCCGCGCCGCCGCCGATGGCATCGAACTTCTGGATGACCTCGGTCGTGATGTCCAGCGCCGGGTCCGCCCACACCAGGCCGCTGTCGACGACGCTGAACAGCATGTGCAGGCTGCGTTCGTTCGCCACTTCCTGGATGATCGGCGTCAGCCGCACCTGGAACTCGTCCTGGAGCTGCGTCTGCAGGTTGGTGACCTCCTGCTGCGCGTCCTCGGTAAAGCGCTGGATGTCGACCTGCTGGCGTTCGATGTCCTTCTGCAGCTGCGCCGCGGCGTTGGCGCTCAGGACGCTGGCACCCGCCTCCAGTTTCTGCTGCGACGCCTGCAGCGCCTTGTTCCTCTCGTTCAGCTCGTTGACCTTCTGCTGGTTGAGCGCCTGGACCTTGCCGGCCAGCGTCTTGCCGGCGGCGGACTCGGCGGCGATCCGCTGGATGTTCACGAACGCGTACTTCGTTCCGGTCGGGAACGGCCGCTGAACCTGCGGCGCGGGAGCCGGCGCGGCGGCGGGGGCCTGGGGTGCCGGGGCCGCTTGCGCCGCGAAGGCGGGAGCCGCACCCAGCATCATGCTGAGCGCGGCAGCACCAAGAAACACTCTCATCACGTCTGCTATCCTTTCGGTTGATGGATAGTCGTTGGTGGATGGTGGCTCGATTGTACCCATCCACGCGTGACTACCACCAACTACTAACCACAAACCACTAACTAGAACGTAGACCCGACCGCGAACCGGAACACGAAGCTCTTCGCCGGCCGCAGGCTGTTGTCGCGCACGCCTTCCCGCTGCGGGTTCGACGCAAAGATCAGGCGGAACGGCACGTTCAGGACCGGCATGAAGAACCTGACCTCGGCACCCGTGGACGTGCGGAACTTGTCGAGCGCGAACGACTGCCGCTCGTCGGCGACCTGGCCGGCATCGTAGAAGAAAATCAGCCGGACCTGCGAGACGATCGACACCATGTACTCGGCGTTGAACAGGAGGCTCTTGTTGCCGCCGAGAACGAGACCGGTGGTCGGATCGGAGGGGCCGATCGAGCGGATGTCGAAGCCGCGGATGCTGTACTCGCCGCCCATGAAGAGCTTCTCGAAGATCGGCAGCGTCTTGGTGTCGCGGACCGGCGCGATGAACTGGGTCTGGCCGCGCACGCCGAACGAGGTCCGCGAGGTGTGCCGCCAGAACTTGATGATCTCCGCGGTCGGCTTGTAGAACTGCGTGTTCCCGCCGAGCATCGCCAGGTCGATCGCCAGCGTGATGCGCTTGCCGACGTTCGGGAAGATCGGGTTGTCCACCGTGTTGTGCACGAAGGTCGGGATCACCTTGCTGACCGTCCGACGGCCGCCCGCGCCGAGCAGCAGCGAATCGAAAATGAAGGGATTCCGCTGGAGGCTCGCAATCACGTCGTCGCTCAGGCCGGACCCCGAGAGATTGCCGAGATCGATGTCCTGACAGCCGTTCGGGTCAAAGTTGGCGTCCGCGTCGAAGATGCAGGTCGGATCGAGGAACGCCTCGTTGAGGTCGCTCATGCGGACGGATTCGTAGGCGTAGTTCACGAACATCCGGCTGAAGTCGGCGACCGGGAACCCGAACGTGAGGTTGCCGCCGGTGGACTTCTGCGTGTAGTAGCCGATGTACTGCAGCGCCGTTTGTAGACGTCGAAGCCGCCGGTGATGTTGCGGTCGAAGAGGAACGGCTCGGTGAACGCGAGCTGGTAGTTCTGGGCGCGGTCGCCCGCCTGCAGCGACACGGTCAGGCTCTCGCCGCGGCCGAGGAAGTTCGCGGTCTGGAACGCGAGCTGACCGAAGACGCCTTCGTACTGCGACACGCCGGCGCCGAAGGTGAGCTGGTTGCGGTTCTGCTCCTTCAGCGTCAGGGTGACGTCCACCATGCCGTCGCGGCCGGGCGTCTTCTCGACCTTCTGCGCCTGCTGATCCTGCTCGTTGATCTGCTCGAAGTAGCCGAGCTGATTCAAGCGGCGGACGCTGTACTTCAGCGCCTCGGTGTTGAAGACCGAGCCTTCGACCAGCCGCATCTCGCGCCGGATCACGTTGTCGCGCGTCGTGGTGTTGCCGACGAAGGTGATGCGGTTGACGAGGTACTGCTTCCCTTCCTGCAGCCGCATCGTCACGTCGACGGTCGGCGGGCCGGTTTCCGGCGGCGCGGCCGAGGGCGTCGGGCACCGCCGCGTTCGGCGTCGTCGCGTCGGCTTGATGTCGGGGAAGCCGGTGAACTCCATGTAGCCGCCGGCGCCGTAGATCTCGCGCGCCTTGACCAGGCCGTCGCGGACGTTCTTCTCGTTGTACCAGTCGCCGACGTTCACCTTGAAGAGCGGCATCAGCGCTTCGCTCTTGACCACGGTATTGCCGTCAATCGCGAACGAGCCGACGCGGTAGCGCTGCCCCTCGGTGACCGGGATGCGCAGCTGCACCCACTGCGTCTTGCCGTCTTTCGCCGTCTGCAGCACGTTGAGCTCGGGCTGGCCGACCTGCGCCTGGACGTACCCTTCGTTGCGGTAGTAGGCCTGGATCAGGTCCGCGTCGGTCTCGAACTTCGCTTCCTGGTAGGTGCCGCCGCGCGTGATCCAGCCCCAGAACGGGTTCGGCGCCTTGTTGTCCTTCATCTTGCGCCGCAGCGTGCCGTCGCTCTTGGCGACGTTGCCCAGGAAATCGACGTTGCGAATCTTGATCTTCGGCCCCTCGCCGACGCTGAAGGTGACGTTCACCAGCTTCGGGCCGCCGGCAACCGCGCGTCACCGAGTGCGCGACCGAGGCGTTGGTGAAGCCCTTCTCCGCCATCATTTCGCGCAGCACCGTTTCGATCCGGCGGATCGTCCCGTTGTCGACAAACGAGTCGAGCCGCATCTCGATGCTGCGCGCGCGGAGCTGCTCGTCGATCTTGGCGCGATCGCAATCGGCTTGATGCCTTCGTAGGTGACGATCTTGACGCGCTCACGCTCCTCCATGTTGTAGGTGACCAGCTTGCCGATCACGCCGTTGGAGAAGGTGTAGTCCGTGCGCGTCGATCGAGAGGTCGCTCAGGAAGCCGGTCGCCCACAGACGCTTGTGATCGGCGACCGCGATCTGTTCCGCCTCGCTCGTTCCACGGCGTCCAGATGTTCTGCGATCGGCTGGCTGACGCGCTTCGCCAGCTCCATGTAATAGAGGTAGGTCTGCGGTTCGACGGTCGGAGCGTTGCCCTGGGCCGGGAAACAGGGCGCCGATCTGGTAGATCACGGGGCCGGAGCCGGCTGGCGGCAGGTTCGCCGGAGGCGGGACGGGCACGCCGCAAATCGTGGGCGTCGCTGGGTCGCTGGCGCCGTAGGCGTGGGCGCCTGATCGCCGAGCGCGGGCGCCACGGCCACGGCTCGAACGACGCGACCCGCCAGCAAGGCCGCGAGGGCCAGAACGCACGCAGTGTACTGGATTTCATGACGATTCGAAGATCCTGTAGAAACGCCTTCAGTTTACAGGATTTTAGACGCGGGACCCGCGCGAATGTTGCTCCGTAGGGCGGGTCCACACGCAGAACCGCCGTGGACCCGCCTTACGACAAGCGCCGGCCCGCCGGTGAGTTCGCCGGCCGGGCGGTAGGACAGCTGGCCGCCCTCCAGGAACACCTCGACCTCGCCGTCCCGCAGGTTGCCGCGAATCAGTTCCTCCGACAGCGGATCCTCGACATAGCGCTGGATAGCGCGGCGCAGCGGCCTGGCGCCGTACGACCGGTCCTTGCACGTGACGTCGATGATCCAGTCGACCACGTCGGGGGCGATGGCGATCTTCATCCGGCGGTCGGTCAGGTTGGCGTTCAGCTGTTCGACCAGCAGCGCCATGATCCGGCGCAGGTCGTCGTCGGTAAGCGCCTCGAACACGATGATCTCGTCGATACGATTGATGAACTCGGGATTGAAGGTGCGCTTCACCTCGCCGAGCACCATGTCGGTGCACGTTCTTGTCGATCGTGCCCGCGTCGCTCGCCTGGAACCCGAGCGACGCCTTCTTCTGGATGAAGCGCGCGCCGATGTTCGACGTCATGATGATGATCGTGTTCTTGAAGTTCACCCGGTTGCCGAGGCCGTCCGTGAGGTGGCCGTCTTCGAACACCTGCAGCAGGATGTTGAAGATGTCCGGGTGCGCCTTCTCGATCTCGTCGAGCAGCACCACCGAGTACGGGTTGCGCTTCACCTTCTCGGTCAGCTGGCCGCCTTCTTCGTGGCCGACGTAGCCGGGAGGCGAGCCAATCAGCTTCGACACCGAGTGCTTCTCCATGTACTCGGACATGTCGAAGCGAATCAGCGCGTTGTCGCTGCCGAAGAGGAAGTTGGCGAGCGCGCGGGCGAGCTCGGTCTTGCCGACGCCGGTCGGTCCGAGGAAGATGAAGCTGCCGACCGGGCGGTTCGGATTCTTCAGCCCGGCGCGTGAACGGCGGATGGCGCGCGAGATCGCCGAGATCGCCTTCTCCTGGCTGATCACGCGCTTGTGGAGATCGGCCTCCATCCGAAGGAGCTTGTCGCCTTCGTCCTGGTTGATCGAGGCGATCGGCACGCCGGTCCACTTCGACACGACCTCGTCGATGTCGGCCTTGTTGACGATGACCTTTCGCGCGCGACGACTTGACGTCGAACTTCTCGCGGACGAACTGCAGGTTCTCGCGAGCCGACACTTCCTGCTCGCGGTAGAACTGCGCGCGCTCGAAGTCCTTCTGCGAGACCGCGTTCTCCATCTGCTCGACCGCGACGCGGATGCTCTTGTTGATCTCGCCGAACTCCTCGCTGTAACCGGCTTCCTTCAGCTTGGCGCGCGCGCCGGCCTCGTCGACCAGATCGATCGCCTTGTCGGGCAGGAAGCGGTCGGTGATGTAGCGGCTCGACTGGTAGACCGCCGCCTCGATCGCCTCGTGGGTGTATTCGACGTGGTGGAACTGCTCGTAGCGGTCCTTCACGCCCATGAGGATCTCGATCGTTTCCTTCTCGGCGGGCGGATCGACCTTGATCGCCTGGAAGCGGCGCTCCAGCGAGCGGTCCTTCTCGATGTACTTCCGGGTACTCGGCGGGGGTCGTCGCGCCGATGCAGCGGATCTCGCCGCGCGACAGCGCCGGCTTGAGGATGTTGGCAGCGTCGAGCGAACCTTCGGCCGATCCCGCGCCCACCAGCGTGTGCAGCTCGTCGATGAACACGATGATGTTCGGGTTCTCGGTGAGCTCCTTCATGATCGCCTTGAGGCGCTCTTCGAACTGCCCGCGGTACTTCGTGCCGGCGACGATCAGCGAGATGTCGAGCGCCAGGATGCGCTTGTCGGCGAGGAAGTGCGGCACGTCGCCGTAGACGATCTTCTGCGCGAGGCCTTCGACGATCGCGGTCTTGCCGACGCCAGGCTCGCCGATGAGCACGGCGTTGTTCTTGGTGCGGCGGCAGAGCACCTGCTGCACGCGCTCGAGCTCGTAATCGCGCCCGACGAGCGGATCGAGCTGGTTCTTCATCGCCGCTTCGGTCAGGTCGCGGCTGAACTCGGCGAGCAGCGGCGTTTCCTTGACGCGGGTGAGCGTGGTCTTCTCGTTCAGCAGCTGGACGATGTCCTCGCGCACAGTGTGCAGGCGCATCCCCTTCTCCATGAGGATCGACGCCGCGACCGACCGTTCTTCGCGCAGAATGCCCAGCAGGAGGTGCTCGGTGCCAATGTAGTTGTGCAGCAGCCGATCCGCCTCTTCGGCGGCGAACTGCAGCACCCGTTTCGTTTCCGCACTGAACGGGATCTCGACCGAGGTCGAGACTTTCTCGCGGAAGACGGTGCGCCCCTCGATTTCCTTGCGGATGTTCTCGAGTGAGAGATGCGAGCGCGCGAAGATGCGGCTGGTGAGGCCTTTCCCTTCGCGGATCAGTCCAAGCAGCAGGTGCTCGGTCTCAATGGAGATGCTGCCGAGCTGGCTGGCCTCATAGCGCGCGAAGAAAAGAACCCGTCGCGCCCGTTCTGTGTAGCGTTCGAACATCCGGCCCGCCTAGGGTTAAAGGGTTGTGACGAGTACCGAGTGGCTTCGTCACTCGTCATTATAGAGCAAAGCTCTGGCGTCACCAATGATCCCTACCCCCTAAGTGGCTCGTCTGGTTAGGCTTCTGCCGACGGATCGGGCAGTTGCCTATGAAACGGCGACCTCCTTCCGTGTTCGGTGGTGGCGGTGCCATACGAGGATTGCGGCCCCAAAACCGAGCGTCCACGCCAGGTACTCGACGAGATAGCCCACGAACGCCACCGGGAACGTAAAGAACCCGCCGCCCACGATCGCCACCGCGCGCGCGATTAGCGTCATCAGTGCAATTGCGAGCACTCCCAGCAACACCACCACGTAGTCGCCGCGTGTCGACCAGCCAAAGCGACCCGCCAGCAGGCTGCCGACGTAATACGCCACACCGGTGAAGCCCACGAGCGCCACGATCATGACGGTCAGGAATGCGAACGGCAGGAGTACCAACAGCGGGATCCCGATGATCGACACGATCAGGACGACGATCGTGATCAGCAGTATCGGGATGAACAGGACCTGGCCGAGAAAGCCGGCCAGCCCCGAACGGAAGGGATCGGCGGCCGCGCGCTCGGCGATCCGTTCGATCCAGGTGCGGCCGAACGCGACGACCATCAGCGCGAGCAGCGCGAGGAAGCCGATGCGCAGCAACGTTCCAGCGAAACTGCCGACGCGTCCGAGCGTGTCGCGGAAGATGGTGTCGCGAACCATCCCCGGGAATCCCGCCTCGCGCCAGCGCCCGTCTCCGACGCCAACGTTCTCGACGCGTCCCTCGATGACCGATCCCTCGGCACGGTTCAAGCTGCCGCCGACGACCGTGACGTCATCACGCACAACCGCCTCGGGACCGAGCGTGGCGTTCCCGCCGACCACTGTGAGCTCGCCGTCGACTTCGCCGTTGATGGTGGCATTGCCGGCGATGACGACGACCTCCTCGACGGTTTCTCCACGGTTCACGACGACGTCGCTGCCGAAGCGGACGATCTCGTCGCCGCGCCGTCCGGCATTGCGAGGCCGCTCGGGAACGGGCGGCGGCGCCAGGACCTCTGGTACGGGCGGCGGCGGAACGGACGCACCCGGCTGGGTGGCCTCGCCGGAGAGCTGGCGCTGTTGCGCGGCGTCGAGGTAGGAAATGCGCAGGACCAGGTCGGCGTCCGCGCCAAGCCGCATGCGCAGCTGATCCCCGGTCGCCGTCATGCCGTCGATCGACACCGCGCCGTTGCGGATCTCGATCACCCGGATGCCGGCGTCGCGCGACCGTGGGACGAGGCCCACGCCGTCCTGCAGGCTGAGGACGTCGTACCGATCCCGCAGCCGGTTGCGAAGATCGCCGACCGTATCCTGTGCCTGGACGATCATTCCCACTGCCCCACAGAGCAGGAACAACACCATCATCGCGGTGCGTCTGATCGACTGACGCGTCATTGCTTTTCCTCCTCGACATCGCGGCCGCGCGTTTCATCGCGAAGCATCTTCTGCAGCCCCACGAGCGCCGCCACTCCCAGCAGTTCCAACCCGATCAGCCACCAGATCACCTGCGACGAGGCGAACATGGTTGCCACCGCCCCGCCGGCCCGGCCGGCGATCGACCACCAGTCCGCGCCGTCCTGTGCCGCGAGCACCAGCCAGACGATCGCGCGGGGCACAAGGGTGATGGCAAGCGATACACCCTGGACCAGCAGCCCGCCGATGTACACCACGCCACCGATGGCCAGCCCCAGCCATCCGGCCGCGACGGCGGTTGCCAGCGCCACCCTGCGGACCCGCCGCGGGATGGTCCGCGCGGCAGCCCCGCCCCTCTCGGCAGCCTCAGCGGCACTCGCGGGACTCGCGTGATTCACGGACATAGATGAATACGGGACCAGGCGACCGAAGGTTCAGCGCGCACTATACTGCGCGGCATGGCGGACACTGTTGGCTTCATCGGGCTCGGCCTCATGGGCCGACCCATGGCAAAAAATCTGTTGAAAGCGGGCTTCCCCCTGGTCGTCCACAGTCGCAGCCAGGGACCGGTTGACGACGTCGTGGCGGCGGGGGCGGAGCGGGCGACATCTCCCGCCGACGTGGCGAGGCGGGCGACGCGAATCTTCACGATGGTGCCGGATTCACCGGACGTCGAGCGGGTGCTGGAGGGCCCGGATGGCGTGTTCAGCGCACTCCAGCGCGGCACCATCATCGTCGACTGCAGCAGCATCGCGCCCGGGGTGGCCCGACGGCTCGCGGAACGGGCGACATCGCTCGGCGCCGCGATGCTCGACGCGCCGGTCAGCGGCGGCGAGATTGGCGCTGTCAGCGGCACGCTCTCGATCATGGTGGGCGGAGACGCCGGTGCCTTCGCGACGATGAAACCGATGTTTGACGCGATGGGCAATCCCGACAAGGTCATCCGGATCGGAGACTCCGGCGCCGGTCAGCTCTGCAAGGTCTGCAACCAGATGGTGATCGGCGGCGCGCTGGCCGTGGTGAGCGAAGCCTTCGCGCTGGCGCGAAAGGCCGGCGTCGATCCAGCGAAGGTGCGCGAAGCGCTGCTCGGCGGATTCGCGGCGAGCCGGGTACTCGAGGTGCACGGCGAGCGCATCCTCAACGGCAACTACAAACCTGGATTCCGTGCGGCGCTGTACGGGAAGGACTACCGCATCGCGGCGTCGACGCTCGCGCAGCACAACGTCCCGGCGCCCGTGAGCGCAGTGATCCAGCAGCTCGTCAGCGCGCTCGTCGCCAGCGGCCGCGGCGACGACGACTACTCGGGCCTTGCGACGGTGATCTTCGATCTCGCGGGTCTAGACCATCCGCTCACGAAGAACACGAAGACGGTTTAGCCACAAAGGCACAAAACAGGCGCGGCTTTCACCAAGGCACAACGGCTGTCGCCGAGATCGGTTGGTCGGCCTGCCATCGACCGGTCCCTTCGTGTCTTCGTGCAGGTACGGTTTTTCGTGTCTTCGTGGTTAAAACGTTCTTAGTGCGCTTGGTGGTTCACGCGGGGACGAGCTGACCGTGCTCCATGCGGAGCACGCGGTCACACGCGGCGGCGAGGCGCGGGTTGTGCGTGGCAATAATCGAGGTCAGCCCGTGCTCGGCGTGCATGTCGCGCAGCAGTTGATGGAGCGCGTCGGCGGTGGTTTCGTCGAGGTCGCCGGTCGGCTCGTCAGCCAGGAGCAACGCCGGATTCATGACCAATGCGCGCGCGACGGCGACGCGCTGCTGTTCTCCGCCCGACAGCATGCCGGGCCGGTGTGCGAGCCGCTCGCCCAGCCCCACACGGCCCAGCAACTCGGCGGCCCGGCGCTTCGCCTCGTCGCGCGGCAGGCGCGCGATCCGCATCGGCATCTCCACGTTCTCGGCCGCATCGAACTCGGGAAGCAGGTGGTGAAACTGAAAGACGAAGCCGACGTGCCGGTTGCGGAACTCCACGAGCGCAGGGCCGGGCATCGCGGTGAGTTCGACGTCGGCGACCCGGACGTCGCCCGCGTCGGATCGGTCCAGCCCGCCCAGCAGGTGCAGCAGCGTGCTCTTGCCGACGCCGGAAGCGCCGACGATCGCCACCATCTCGCCACGGTCGACCTCGAGGTTCAGGTCGCGAAGCACGTGCAGGCGCTGGCTGCCGACGACATACGACTTGTTCAGGCCGGTGACGCGGACGAACGCCATCACTCGAACCGAAGCGCCTGCACCGGATCGAGCCGCGACGCCTGCCGCGAGGGATAGATGGTCGCCAGGAAGCAAATGACAACCGCCGAGACGATCACGATCGCGATGTCGAGCGGCTGGACGACGAACGGGACGTAGGCAACCTGGTAGACGTCCATCGGGATCCGGATCAGCCGGTAGCGATCGAACACCCAGCACAACGCCAGGCCGAGCGACGCGCCCACCGCCGTACCGGTCAGGCCGATGATGAGCCCCTGCAGCATGAAGATCACCATCACCCGCCGCGACGACGTCCCCATCGTCTTCAGGATGGCGATGTCGCGGCTCTTCTCCATTACGAGCAGGATGAGCGATGCGACGATTTGCAGGGCCGCGACCATCACGATGAGGCCGATGGCGATCGAAATTGCCATCTTCTCGAGCCAGAGCGCCGAAAAGAGCGTCTGGTTCATGTCGGCCCAGTCCTGGCTCACATAGTCTGAACCGAGCTCCTCAACCAGCCGGTCGGCGATCGCCGGCGCGTTGGTGATGTCGGCAACCCGAAGCTCGATGAGGTCGGGGTTTGTCTTGCCCAGCAGGCGTTCGGCAAAATCGAGCGACACGAAACCAAAGGCCGCATCGAACTCGTACAACCCCAGGGCATAGATCCCGACCACGCGCACGCGTCGCGTCCGGGGGATCATGCCCATGGGCGACAGTGTGCCCTGCGGCGTCAGCAGCGTCGCGGTCTCCCCCACCGACAGACCGAGCTGCTCTGCGAGGTTACGCCCGATCAGGATCCCCGGCGGAGCGTCTTCTGTCACCGGGGTCAGCGCGCTGATGGACCCGCTCTGCATTGAGCGGCGGACATCCGTCACGTTGCCTTCAAGCGTGGGGTCCACGCCTTTCAGGCTGATAAAGGCGTCGGCACGATCGGTCGAGATCAGCGCCTTACCCATCACCGCGGGTCCGGCGCCGACCACCCCGTCGATGGCCTGCAGGCGGGCGACTTCCGCGCGGTAGTCCGTGATGCCTCCGGTCTTCCACACGTAGACGTGCGCAGTCGACCCCAGAATCCGGTCGCGCAGTTCGCCCTGCAACCCCGTCATCAGCGCCAGCGCGATAACGAGCGCCATCACGCCGACCGCCACACCGATGGTCGATATGAGTGAAATGAGGGAGATGAACGCCTGCTTACGGCGCGCCAGGAGATAGCGAAGCGCGACGAACAGCTCGAATCTCACTTGGGCCGCATCAGTGGAAAGAGGATGACGTCGCGAATCGAGAGGCTGTTGGTCAGGAGCATGACGAGCCGATCGATCCCCAGCCCCTCGCCCGCCGCGGGCGGCATCCCGAACTCGAGTGCCCTGATGTAATCCTCGTCCATGGCGTGCGCTTCTTCGTCGCCCCCGGCGCGTTGCCGGAGCTGCTCCTCGAACCGACGCTGCTGTTCCGCCGGATCGTTCAACTCGCTGAAGGCGTTCGCCAGCTCGAAGCCCGCGATGTACAACTCGAACCGCTCGACGGTTTCCGGATCATCGGGGCGCTGCTTCGACAGTGGCGACACCTCGGTCGGAAAGTCGTACACGAATGTCGGCTGGATAAGATCGTCTTCGCACAACGCCTCGAAGATTGCCGCCGTGATCTTTCCCGGTCCCATCGCGGGGTCGATGTGAATGCCGAGCCTGGGCGCCAGCGCCGCCGCCTTCTCGCGCGAGCGCAGGTCAGCAGGGTCAACGGCCGTCCCAAGGCGGCGCGCTGCCGCCTCGCGTGCCGCCTCGCGCAGCGAGAGCCGTGTGAACGGCGCGGTGAGCGAGATCCGATGGTCGCCGAACTGGAGGTCGGTCGTGCCGATGGCCCTGGTGGCCACCTCCGACAGCAGCGTTTCCGTGAGCGGCATCAGATCGGTGTAGTCCGCGTAGGCCCAGTAGAACTCGAGCATCGTGAACTCGGGGTTGTGCTGGGTTGAAATCCCCTCGTTCCGGAAGTTACGGTTGATCTCGAAGACGCGCTCGATACCGCCGACCGTGAGCCGCTTGAGGTACAGCTCCGGCGCGACGCGCATGTAGAGCGGAATGTCGAGGGCATTGTGATGCGTCTTGAAGGGACGCGCCAGCGCGCCGCCGGCAATCGGCTGCATCATCGGCGTCTCGACTTCGAGGAAGCCCCGGGCGATCAGGAACTCGCGGATCGCCGTGACCACGCGGCTGCGCACTTCGAAGACGCGGCGAGCGTCCGGATTGACGACCAGGTCCAGGTAGCGCTGCCGGTAGCGGGCTTCGATGTCGGTCAGGCCGTGCCACTTCTCCGGCAGCGGCAGCAGGCACTTGGCGAGGAACTCGAGCTTCGACGCCCAGATGGTGAATTCCTTCGTCTTGGTGCGGAAGAGCCGTCCTTCGACGCCGACCCAGTCGCCCAGGTCGAGCAGCTTGAAGATCTGGAAGTCGCGCTCCGCCAACGCGTCCTGGCGGAGGTAGACCTGGATCCGCGCCTTGCCGTCGGACAGCACAAGAAAGTTCGCCTTGCCGAAGCTGCGAATCGCGAGGATGCGGCCCGCGGTACGCGTGACGATCTGCTCACCGTCGAGCGCTTCTGCCGTCTTCTCGCCGTGCGCCCGGACGACCTCTTCGATGTTCGCCTGCGCATCGAACCGGTGCGGGTACGGACGGATGCCGAGCTTGCGCAACTCCTCGAGATTGGCGCGCCGCTGAACGACCTGATCGGATTCTTCGGTGGTCGTCATTCGCGTTCGAAGCGGCGCCGGATTGCGTCGAGAATGCCGTTGATGAACCGCACCGAATCGTCGTTGCTGAAGGTGCGGGCCAGTTCCAGTGCTTCGTTGATGACCACCCGGGCGGGTGTATCAGGTTCGTGAAGGAACTCATACACGGCGAGGCGGAGGATCAAACGGTCCATTACGTTCATGCGCTCAATACGCCAGTGCTCGGCTGATTCGGCAATCACCGGGTCGACGTTGCTGACCGTGTCGACCACGCCGGCGGCCAGTTTCTGTGCAAAGGCGCGATGGTCGTCCGAGAGCGACGTGGCCTGGGAGTCGTCGTGCATCCAGAACGTCGACAGCACCTCCTCGAGCGAGGAACGCCCCACCTCCCATTGATAGAGCATCTGGACGGCGGCTTCGCGCGCGCGGTGGCGCGGTTCCCTGCCAGCCCGCGGCGCCGCCCGCCGCTCGGTTCTGGTTGTCACTCGCCAATCCCCTCGTGAAGCTGGCGAAACAGCGTTGCCATCTCGACCGCGGCCAGCGCCGCTTCCCGCCCCTTGTTCTCCGGACCATCCGCGGCCCGTGCGGCCGCCTGCTCCTCCGTCAACGTCGTCAGCACACCGAGTGCAATAGGGACGCCGGTGGCTGAGGCGGCGTCCGCCAGTGCCTGGCAAACGGTTCCGGCGATGTACTCGAAGTGCATCGTCTCACCCTTGATCACGCAGCCGATGCAGATCACGGCGTCGAACTGGCCCGTCTCCGCAGCGCGGAGGGCCGTCACGGGAATCTCGAACGCGCCGGGGACCCGCATGACGGTGATGTCGTCCTCTGCCACCGATGCGTCTGCCAGTGCCTGGCGGGCGCCCTTGAGGAGGCCTTCGGTGACCTCCTCGTTAAACCTTGAGACGACAACGGCAAAGCGGCAGCCTGATGCCGACGAGGACCCGCGCAGTTCGTTCATCGGCCCTTGAAGTCCGGCTTGCGCTTTTCGAGAAAGGCCCGGGTGCCCTCGCGCATGTCGTCGGTCGAAGCGGAGAGCCCGAACAACGTGGCCTCCAGGAATTGTGCCTTGTCGAACGACACCTCGAGACCCCTGTTGACCGCTTCGATGATGAATTGCACGGCGATCGGCGCTTTGAGGGCGAGCTCAGCGGCGAGGGACCTCGCGCTTGACAGGAGGCTGGCTGCCGGCACGACGCGATTGACCAGGCCAATCTGCAGCGCTTCGTCGGCGGTGAGGTGGCGCCCGCTCAGAAGCAGCTCGAGCGCGACGCCCTTGCCCACGAGCCGCGCGAGACGTTGGGTCCCGCCGTAACCGGGGATGATTCCCAAATTGATTTCCGGCTGGCCAATCCGGGCCGTGTCGGCGGCGATCCGCAGCGTGCAGGCCATCGCCAGTTCGCATCCACCGCCGAGCGCGTAGCCGTTGATCGCCGCGATCACCGGCTTGCCAAGGTTCTCGATCAGATCGAACACATGCTGGCCGCGAAGCGCATGTTCCTTGAACTGCACCGGGCTCTGGACGGCGATTTCGTTGATATCTGCGCCTGCTACGAAGGACTTTTCGCCCGAACCGGTGATGATGATCGCGCGCACGCCGGGGTCGTGCTTGAGCGACAGCGCAGCCCGGCGCAGATCGTCGAGGGTTGCGGAATTGAGGGCATTGAGAACCGGCGGGCGGTTGACGGTGACGACGGCGACCGCGCCATCGCGCTCGAGCAGAAGATTGTCAAAGTCCATCGGGGGACGACCGGGCGATTATATCAAGGCACCAGTCACAAAGCTCAAGTCACGAGGCACAACGCCACTAGACATTGTGACTTGAGCCTTGTGATTTGAGCCTCGTGCCTTGCGACAAGAAACCCCACACAGCACAGGCGGTCGTCCCGGCCAGCGCGCCAGCGGCGTCGGCCATCAGATCGTAGACGTCACCGGTTCGTCCGGGAACGAACAACTGATGCACCTCGTCGGTAGCCCCGTACGTGATCGTGATGGCGACCGCGGCGGCCGCGACGCCAAGGCTGATACGACGCGGCAGTCCGCCCGCGAGCGCGCGGACCACGAGCACGGCGAGCCCGAGGTACGCCAGCCAGTGAAGCGGCTTGTCGGTATTCGAGGGCACCGGCGGGTTCGTCAACGACGATGCGTAGAAGATCGCCGCCATGTAGACCACGACGGGTACCCAAAAAACGTAATGGGGTCGGGAGTCATTTTTCGAGGACATCACTTCACACGTGTCCTCGAAAAATGACTCCCGACCCCATTACCTAAAACGGAAGCGGGTAGAGGAGCCAGCCGACCAGGACGCCGCCACCGACGAGACCGGCGAACATCCGGAGGCCGAGTCGAAGCTGCTCCTTCGGTTCGTCGCGCATCAGCACCGAAAAGACCACCGAGACGAACAGTGCGAAGACGACCATCGCCGCGAGGTGGCTCATTTCCGGCCCTCCGCCACGTCGAACGCGTCGAGCACGACCAGCATGTTGAGCAGACCGGCGACGATCAGGAACGCATTGCCGTACTCGAACGACTCCGCGATGACACGGCCGGCGCCCAAACCGGCGATTTTCGCGACGAAGTACGGCACGCCCATGCCGATGTCCGCGAACGCCGCCAGCGCCACCAGCGGTTGCGCGAGTTCGAACGGGAACAACCGGCCTTCAAGCCAGAGCCCGGTCGCGAACATCAGCGGAAGCGCGATGAGAAAAATCAGGCCCTTCTGCGCTCGGCCCAGCCACAAGTGCCCGGCGCCTGGAACTGCCCACGCCGCCGCGCAAATCAAATATCGGTTGGTCGTCGAACGCGTCATGGCCTCCTATTATCGTTATGATCACCGCTGTGTCGAGGTGGTTGACCCTGATCCGGCGCTTCCGCTTCCCGCTCCTCGCGGCCGCCGGGCTGCTGGCGGCGCTCGCGATCCTCAATCTCCGCGTCGCCGCGCCGCTCCCCGGCGAGGCACCGTTGATCAGGGTCAGGTGGGCAGCGTCGGTCGATGAAACGCAACGACTGTCACGAGAGTCAGCGCTTCGACTTCGGCGCGGGTCCCTCCACGCCGACCGCACCTGGAACTACGATTTGCTCGACGCCTCGACGGCGAATATCCGCGCGCTGGTCGCCGATCCGGCTGTCGAGGATACGGACGGCATCGATCGACAGCAGTTTCGGATTGCGCTTCCCGAGGTCACCATCGCCCAACGGTTGACCACTGAATTCCCTGTGCTCGAGCGAATCGCAGGACCTGGTCTTGAAAAGTGGCTGTCGTGGCAGAACGCGTCGGCCGCGGTGCTCGTGCTTGCGTGGTTGCTGGCGGTCTCGCATCCAGCCGTCAAGGCCGTCATCGTCCGCGGGATTCCCCCGTTGTCGCCGGCAGGCCTCGGCCTGTTTCGCATAGCCCTTGGCCTTGTGCTCCTGGCGAGCGTTCCCGGGGTATTCGAGTTGCCAGCCGCGCCACTTCCCCTCGAACTGCATCGCGATGCCGGCGTGTTCGCCGACTGGGCCTGGGTGCACTGGCTTGCCCTTCATCCCGACATCAACGCTGCCGTGTTGGCGCTCGCACTCGTGGCGCTCGCGCTGTTCGCTGCCGGCATTTATCCCCGCATCACCTACGTCGTCGCGATGCTGGCGCTTACCGTACGCGCGCTCGTTATCCTGCAGTACCGGTCCGCCCACGATATCGGCTTGCCGCTCGTCGCGCTCCTGGGACTCGTGCTCGTCCCGTGGGACGCGCCATGACGGCCTGGCCGCATGGCGGTGCGCGGTCGAAAAACACAGATGCCTACGGGTATGCCGTGTGGTGGCCGGGCGCTGTGCTTGGCATCGGCCTGCTGGCTGCGGCGTACGCGAAGCTCGACACGAGCGGAGTGGACTGGGTGCTGGGCGGCGCGGCGAAGTACCACTTCATCGAAGACTTCAAGCGCGCGCCAACGACCTGGGGACTCTGGATCGCGACGCACCCGACATGGGCCGTGGCGGCGTCGTGCGGAGCCATCCTGGTCGAAGGCCTTGTCGTCGTGCATCTGTTCTTCCGAAACCGGCTGCTACGAGCGGCCGCCGGCCTGGGGGTCCTGTCGCTGCTCACCGGACTGTACTTCCTCCAAGGGCACTTCTGGCCGCTGTGGTGGACGTTGCTGCTCGCGTTCGTCCCATGGGACGTCCTCGCCGGGATGGTGAAGCCGGTGGAGACGGGATCGATCGGCTTTCAGCCCGTTCTCCGCAGCAGCTACATTGCGCTCATGACGGCGGTCGTCTGCATCCAATTGTTTGCGTCGGCACGTCGCGTGGAGATCGAACCGTTCGTGTCCGATTACGGCATGTACTCCTGGACCTGGCCGTCAACCGCTGCGTTCGACCGTCAGATCAGCCGGAAATACCAGGTCTACCACTACGTGACCGCGAACGCAGGCGAACCGGTCGACGTGACCGACCGCCTGCGTGCGCTGCCGAAGGCGATCGATGCGCTCGCAAATGCCGTCGATATTCTGCGTGAGGGGGGCGATCTCGGCTCATCGGATCGCGACGCGCTGCGCCAGGTCGTCGCCATGTACGAGTCAACCTTCAACGCCCCTGTCAGCAGCCTCAGAGTGCTGCACGACGAGGAAGCGTTCGACTGGCAGCGCGGCCGCTTCTACCAGAAGGCGACGCGCGAGCCGCTGGGCACGATTGATCTGTCGTCGGGTGTGTTCGCAGACTGGAGGCACGAGTGACAGTGATCGTGGAGTCTCACGTGGCACACCTTCGCGACGCCGTCGCCGCCGCGGCACTCGAGATCGACCCCGGGCCGCATATGGTCGTCCAGGATCTACTGCCGCTCGACATGTACGCGCTGCTCCTGGACACCATGCCGCCACCAGAGGGCTTCGACATTGCCGACAGCGTAAAGGCGAACTTCGATCCCGAAAGGACCACCATCGCCCCTGAACGGTCGCGCGAGACGTGGCTGTGGTTCCAGCGGGACGTGGTGGACGGCGTGTTGACGCCGATGCTGCTCGATCGTTTCCAGCCGCACCTGGTCGACGCCTACCGCGACTTCTTCGGTCCCGACCTTGTCGGCGACGCGCTACGCCTGCCGAAACGCGCGTTCCGGGGCCGGCTGATGCTGCGGCGCCCCGGCTACCGGCTCAAGCCGCATCGCGATATGCGAATCGCCGCGCTGACCGGCCTGATCTACTTCGCGCGCCCGGGTGACAGCGCGCAGTACGGCACCGATCTGTACCGGATCCAGAACGACCAGCAGGCGCCGACGATGAAAACGTTCTACCCCGAGTCGTGTGGCGCGAACGCCGAGCATGTGCGTTCAGTGCCATTCGTCGGCAACGCCGCGCTCATCTTCATGAACGCTCCCGGCATGGCGCATGGCGCCGCCATCCCGCGCGACGCGACGCAGGCGACCCGTTACGCGTACCAGTTTTACATCGGGCCACCCAAGGATGAGTACGGACGCCTCATTCGGCGGCTGGCGCCCGCGCAGCAGGCGGCCTGTGGAGCGGCCACGGGGGATAGCGAAGAGGGCTACTGAGCCTCAGCGAGTCTCGAGCGGGTGCGTAACGCTGGCGACATATCCGGTTCGCGTGCGCGTCCGGATTCCAGGTTGGGTGACCTTCACCACCACGCGACGATAGGCGCCATCGCGCCGCGGATTCGTTGACGTGTAACCGATCGAGTATTGACTGGCGAGTTCCTCGGCGATCGTGCCGTACACGCCAATGAGCTCGGTCGCTAGGTTCGGGAAGAACGCGCGGGCGCCGGTTTCCTGCGCCAGCGACCGCATCGCGAAGTCGCCAGGGACGGCGGTGTTCTTGTCCCTCGCCAGCAGCCGGTGCAGATCGGTCCGTAGCGTGATGGTGTAGATCGCAAGGCCCGACTGCTTGGCGACCTCCATCACATCATCGAAGTTCACGAGACTGGCGGTGTCGTCGCCATCCGACAGCACGAGCATCGCCTGGCGCCGTACTTCCCCGTTGTCGCGCCGAAGCTTCACCATCTCCTTAAGCGTCATGTACAGGCCGTTGTAGAGAGCGGTCCCGCCCCGCGCGGAGGTCGAGCGAATGGCCGCGCGCGCCCCGTCGAAATCCTCGTCTAGCGGGTGAAGCACTTTCACGCCGTCCTTGATGTCGACGATGGTCACGCGGTCGCCAGGTTTCGCGCTCGAGACGAATCCGGTTGCCGCCTCGTGCACGACGGCCATCTTGTCGAACATGCTAGAGGACGTATCGAGCAGCAGCGCGAGGTCCATCGGCACCGCGGCGGCCGAAAAGAACTCGATCTGCTGCGGCACACCGTCTTCCACGACCGTAAAGTCGGTCGCGGACAGACCGCCGACAAATTTGTCGAGCCCATCCGTCACCACCACACTCAGTGCGACGAGATCGACGCCGCTACGGAATCTGGTCTGGCCGGCCGCGGCCTGCGGCTGCGACGAGGCCAAGCTAATCATCCACATCGTCGCAAGCAGTGCCGATATCAGAGTTCTCTTTATCATGCTGCCGCCATTGCGGTTGAGTCCGGTGTCCTGGCTCACAAGGCTCGTCTTGCGGCAGGGTGCAAGGTACGTTCCTGTTAGACTGCCCGAAAGATGGGGGCAATTACGACTGGCGTCGCGGCGGTGTCGGCCGCGCTGCTGATGACCGAACTCGCATTGACGCGGATTTTTTCGGTGACGATGTACTACCACTTCGCGTTCCTGGCGATTTCGATCGCGCTGTTCGGACTGAGCGCGAGCGGCGTCTTCCTGTTCGTCATGCGCCGGCGGCTGGCGCCGATCGGGACTCGCGAACTCCTCACCGCCGGTGCAATCGCCCATGCCCTCGCGACCGTCCTGGCGCTGGCGTTTCTCGTGCGGATCCGGGTTGGACTGAACTACTCCCCGTCAAACCTGGCGTTGATGCTCGCCATCTACGCGCTGGCCGCTCTGCCGTTCTTTACGGGCGGCGCAGTGATTTCCTTCGCGTTCACCCGTCTAACGGAGCGAATCAACGTCCTGTACGCCGCGGACCTGCTGGGCGCCGCGGCGGGTTGCCTCGCCCTCATCCCGCTGCTCAACCAACTCGGCGCTCCCGGTGTCGTCCTGACGGCGGCCGGCCTCTCCCTGAGCGCCGCCGTGTGCTTTGCGCCCCCGCCGCGTCGGGCGGCGATCGCCATCGCCGGGGCGGCGCTGTTCAGTCTGCCGGCCGCGGCTCAAGCCACCGGTGAATCGCTGTTCGATGTCGTGGACACAAAAGGCCATGAAGGGGACCGCATCCTCTTCAGTAAGTGGAACTCGTTTTCGCGGGTCGCCGTCTATGACCGCGCTCACGGAGACTGGTCGCTCAGCCCACGGTATGCCGGTGCGCGGGGAGAGTCGCTCTTCATGGATATCGACTCTGCCGCCTCGACACCTATCCTGAAAGGGAACACCGGCCGGCCGGACTACCTTCGCTACGAGCTGACGGCGCTGGCCTATCACCTGGTGGAGCGGCCCGACGGATTCTCCGCGCTCGTCATCGGCCCCGGGGGCGGACGCGACCTTCTCTCCGCGCTGGTCTTTGGCGCGCGACAGGTGGACGGCGTGGAAATCAACCCGATCATCGCGCGCGACGTGATGCTCGAGCGTTTCCGCGAGTACTCCGGCGGCGTCTACGCCGATCCCAGGGTGGCCGTTCACGTGGACGACGGGCGAAGCTTCGTGCGTCGAAGCGGCGCTCGGTACGACGTGATTCAGGCGTCGCTGGTCGACACATGGGCCGCCACCGCCGCGGGCGCCTATACGCTGACCGAGAACTCGCTCTACACGACCGAGGCGTTCGGCGAGTACATCGACCATCTCTCCGACACCGGATTCCTGACGATTACGCGCTGGGTGTTCGACGGGCTGCGGCTGGTGTCGCTGGCGCAGGAGGCGTGCGCCGCGCGCGGGCTCGACGCCTCACGGCATCTGGCGATCGTGCGGTTCGATCGCGTGGCCACGTTCCTTCTCAAGAAGACGCCTTTCAGCGAGGCCGACTCCCGGCGCTTGACTGATCTCGCCGACGAACTCGGCTTCTCGGTGTTGTACGTGCCCGGCATCGATCGCACGAACCTCCCAGCGGATCCGATCGAAATGCAGAGAACGGGCACGAGCGCCGATGACTATCGCCGCCTGATCCTCGCCCCCGATCGCCGGCAGTTCGTCGCGCAATACCCGCTCGACATCGCGCCGACTACCGACGACCGCCCGTTCTTCTTCCACACGACTCGACTTCGCAACCAGTTCGATGTCGCATTCGGCCGGTCGATGCTGTTCGGCAACGGTTTGAGCGCGCTGATGACGCTGATGGGGATTTCAGCCCTGCTCGTCGTCGTGTTCATCCTCGGACCGCTGCTGATCGCCGCACCCCCGGCGCCGGGGTGGGGTCGATGGCTGATCTACTTCGGCGCCCTCGGCGCCGGCTTCATGTTGCTCGAGGTCGCACTGCTCCAGCGCTTCGTACTGCTGCTCGGACATCCGGTGTACTCGTTGACCGTGACGTTGTTCTCGCTGCTGCTGGGAACCGGCCTGGGCAGCTTCCTGAGCCGCCGCATCGCGCCGGATCGCGTGAAGCAGCGTGGCGACACGCATGCTCCTGGTCATCGCGGCCGTCGCACTGGTGAGCGCGGTTGGTCTTCCGCTCGTCATCGATTGGGCGATGGCGTGGCCCCTGGCTCTGCGCGTGGTGGTGGCCGGCCTGCTGCTCGTCCCGACGGGCGTGCTGCTCGGGATCCCGCTGCCGGCCGGCATGCGGCTCCTGGCGACGCGCGGACCGGACATAGTTCCGTGGGGCTGGGGCATAAACGGCGCCTTCTCCGTCGTGGGCGCAACGGTTGCCGTCTTCGTCGCTATGAACTGGGGATTTACCAGCACTCTGTCGATTGCCGCGCTCGTCTATGCGGCAGCATCCATCTCGCTCCACCGCGCCTAACACCCGATATATCAACAGATAAGCCAATCTGCTGCCGCCTCGCTCGACCGGGCGGGTGCTTTGCTCTGCTCTTACCGAACGCCATTAGAGATTCGAACAGTGTTCGGACTATGATTGGTGTTTATATGGGCACAAAGGAACGACAGCAGCGGGAGCGTGACCGGCTGCGCGAGGCTATCCTTGCCGCCGCACGCGAACTCTTCGTGGCCGAGGGATACCGCAATGTGTCGATGCGCAAGATCGCCGAGCGCATCGAGTACAGCCCGGCCGCGATCTACAGCTACTTCCCCAGCAAAGACGACATCTTCTTTGCCCTGGCCGAGGAGGGCTTCCGGCTGCTGGCCGCCGCCGGCGAGGCGGCTTCCAGGAGCGTCACCGATCCGCTGGAGCGGCTGCGCCGCGGGCTGTGGGCCTTCTATGAATTCTCGAAGACGCCATCCCGAGTACTTCGACTTGATGTTCATCGACCGCTCGGTGCCCAGCCTCAGCCAGGATTTCCAGCGTTTCGAGTTCTTCCAGGAGACCACCGCGCGCGCGGAAGCGGATATCGCCGCCTGCGTCGAGCGGGGCGACTTTGCCGCCGGATTGAACCCCGCGGCGGCGTTACACGTCCTCTGGGTAGGGATGCTCGGCGCGGCCACGATCGGCCTGGCGCAGCGCCTTGCCGCCGGAGAGGATCCCGACGCCCTGGCGCACGACCTTCTTGAAACAGTGCTCGCGGGCTTCGGCACGAAGATCCGCACCAAATTTCGTGGCATCTGATTGTCCGTTTCACGCGACCGACGTGTCTTCAGCGAAAGTGGCCCATGACCATGCGTAGTCTTCCGCTCTGTCTTCACTCGTCCTTATTCCCGCCCTCGTCGGGCTGCCGCCTGCGACGGCGCCGAGCCGTCCGCCTCCGCGGCGGCGACAACGATCGAACATCGCGTCGACGTCGCGGCGATGAAGGTCGCCGTGGCGGACCTCGAATCCACCCTCCAGATTTCCGGCAATCTGGTGCCGCAAACACGCGTCGCGGTGACGGCAAAGCTGCCCGGCACGTTGTCGAGCATTCGCGTGGACATCGGCGACCGGGTTCGGGCCGGACAGGTGGTCGCAACGCTGGACCGCCGCGAGATCGACGCCCAGGTGGACGCAGCCGAGGCGGCGGTGAACGTCGCCACGGCCGGCGTCGAGGCGGCGGAAGCCGCGCTCGCGAACGCCGTGCTCGAGCGTGATCGCGCGCAGAACCTGTTCGATCGCGGCGCCGTCCCGAAGCAGCGGCTCGACGCCGCCGACACGGCCCGGCGCTCGACGGCGGCGCAGCGTGACCTGGCCAAAGCGACCCACGCACAGGCCGAAGCGGCGCTCCGGCGCGCCAGGGAAGTGCAGCGCGACGCGACACTCACCTCTCCGATTGACGGCGTCATCGTCGAACGGCATTACGACGCCGGGAGCCTGGTCGGTCCTGGCGATGACCCGGTCGTCGTCGTCGCCGATCTGCGGGTGATGAAGCTCGAAGCGGGCGTGTCGGAGCTCGAAGCCGGCCGGCTGCGAGTCGGCATGCCTGCCCGCGTCGAAGCGCAGGCGCGGCCAGGCGACGTCTTCGACGGGCGCGTTGCCGCGATCGCGCCGGAAGTCGATGCCCGCAACCGCCACTTCCGGATCGAGGTGCGCATCAACGAACCCGGGTGCGCAGCTGCTGTCGGGGATGTACGGCTCTGCGACGATTCCGCTGCAGCGCGCCACCCAGGCGGTGGCGGTTCCGCGTGATGCCGTGATCACGCGCGAAGGCAAGCGCGTGGCGATCCGCGTCGAGGGCGACACCGTGCGCGAGGTCCCGGTCACCGAGGGGTTGAGCGACGGACGGCTGGTTCAGATCGCGAGCGGCCTGCAGGCGGGCGACGTCATCCTTTCGGATGCGCGCCAGGACATCGCCGCGGGTACCAAGGTGAACCCGGTTCTTTCGAAGTAAGCGCTTATGTGGATTTCAGACCTCTCCATCCGCCGTCCCGTCTTCGCGACGATGGTCATCATGAGCTTCATGGTGCTCGGCGTCGTGTCGATGACGAGGCTCGGCATCGACCTCTTTCCCGAGGTCAACTTTCCGTTCGTCAACATCAGCGTCGTCTACCCCGGCGCCTCGCCTGAGGAAGTCGAGACGCTCGTGACGCGGCCGATCGAGGACGCGGTCGCCGGGATCAACGGCGTCAAGCGGGTGATCTCGACCTCCACCGAATCGCGCGCGCTCGTCGGCCTGGAGCTGCGGCTCGAAGTGGATCCCCAGGCGGCCGCGGCCGAGGTGCGCGAAAAGGTGGCGGCGATCCGGAGCCGCCTGCCCGAGCAGATTGAGGACCCGACGATCGTGCGGTTCGACGTCGCGGCGCTCCCGATCATGACGTTCGCCGTCGGCTCGTCGCAGCGCTCGGACGTCACGCGCCGGCAGATCGAGGACGACCTGAAACCGCTGCTCGAACAGATCGACGGCGTGGCGGCGGTGGAGGTCAACGGCGGCGAGGTGCGCGAAATCCAGGTCGATCTCGATCCCAGGGCGGCTCGAAGCGCTCGGCATCCCGGTCTCGGTCGTCGCCGAGAAACTGGCGGCCGACAATCTCGATCTTGCCGGGCGGCCAGATGCAGAGGCCGGGCCAGACGATTGCGCTGCGCACCAAGGGCGAGTTCGAGACGGTGGACGAGATCGAGCAGGTCATCCTGCGCTCAGACGGCGGATCGACCGTGCGCATTCGCGACGTCGGCCGGGTGGTTGACGGTTTCGAGGAGCGGACGTCAACCACGCGGCTGAACGGCGCCGACGCGGTGTCGTTCTCGATCAAGAAGCAGTCGGGAGCCAACACCGCAGCGATCGCCGAACGGGTGCACGCCACGATCGATCGTCTCGCGGCCGAACTTCCCGGCGCTGAACATCAACACCGTTCATGACGACGCGGAGTTCATCCGCGAGAACGTGAAGCAGGTGCGCGAAGCGATCGTCTTCGGCGCGCTGATGGCGGTGCTCGTGATCTTCGTCTTCATGCGCGACTGGCGGTCGACGCTCATCACCGCGCTGGCGCTGCCGACATCGGTGGTCTCGACCTTCTTCTTCATGTGGATCGCCGGTTTCACGATCAACATGATGACGCTGATGGCGCTGTCGCTCGTCATCGGCATCCTGATCGACGACGCGGTGGTCGTGCGCGAGAACATCTTCCGGCACATGGAGCACGGCGAGGACGCGATGACCGCCGCACGGCGCGGCACCGCGGAAATCGGCCTCGCGGTGATGGCGACGACGTTCACGATCCTCGCGGTCTTCCTCCCGGTCGGGTTCATGACCGGCATCGTCGGCCAGTTCTTCAAGTCGTTCGCGCTGACGATTGCCTTCGCGGTGGCCATGTCGCTGCTGGTCGCGTTCACGCTCGACCCGATGCTGTCGTCGCGCTTCGTGCGGTTCATTCCGCCGGAGGAACGGACGCGGACGCGGGCCGGCCGGCTGTTCGAACGGATGGGACGCGCCTACGACAAGCTCGATCGCGGATATCACCGGATACTGGCCGTCGCGCTGAGGCAATCCGTGGAAGACGCTGGGCGTGGCCGCCACCGTGTTCGTCGTCAGCCTGAGCGCGACGACGGTGATGGGCACCGAGTTCGTGCCGGTCGAAGACCGCGGCGAGTTCCAGGCAATCGTCGAGCTGCCGCCAGGGACGTCGTTCGAGGAAAGCGTCGCGACCACGGCGCGTGTCGAGCGCGAGGTCCTCGCGATTCCGGAAGTGACGCAGGTCTTCAGCACGGTCGGCGTGAACGGACAGGTCCGCGCGTCGAACCTGCGCGTCAAGACGACGAAGAAGGAAGTCCGCGAGCGCGGGATCGACGAAATCAAGGCGCAGGTCCGCACGATGCTCGCCGAAATTCCGTTCGTCGACGGCAAGGTGGCCGACCCGGAGTTCATGCAGGGCGCGCCCGTACGAGCCGCCGATCAACGTCTTCGTGCGTGGCGACGATCTGCCGACGCTGCAGCGCGTCGCGAGCGAGATCCAGGCGAAGGTGCGGCAGCTGCCGGGCGCGGTGGACATCAGCAACAACCTGGTCAGCGGCCAGCCGGAAGTGGTGGCACGCATCAACCGTTCACTGGCCGCCGACCTCGGATTCAGCGTCGGCAGCATCGCCATCGCAGCTGCGCGGGATGGTCGAAGGCATCGTGCCGACACGGCTGCGCGACGGCGACCGCGAGCACGATATCCGGGTCAGGCTGGCTCCGGAGTATCGGAACAACCCCGACGCGGTGCTGCAGACGCCGCTCTATTCTCCGGGCGGCGCCGCGGTCCGCACGAGCGACGTCGTCCAGTTCGGGCCTGAGGTCGGGCCGAGCAACATCGACCGCGAGCAGCGCCGCAAGCAGGCGAAGATCGGCATCGACCTGGCGCCGGGGTACGCGCTTGGTGACGTCACCGCGGAAGTCGAAAAGGTGGTGGCGTCGGTACAGATGCCGGCGACGTTCGAATGGGGCTTCGCCGGCGACGTCGAGCTGATGCAGGAATCCGCGGCGGCGATGGGGCTGGCGATGATCCTGGCGGTCGCCTTCATCTACATCGTGCTGGCGATCGCAGTTCGAGTCGTTCCTGCAGCCGTTCATCATCATGCTGTCGCTGCCGCTGGCGCTGGTCGGCGCGCTGCTGCTGCTGCTCGCCACCGGCAAGAACCTGGGCATGCCCGCCATGATTGGCGTGGTGATGCTGATGGGGCTGGTGACGAAGAACGCCATCCTGCTGGTTGACTACACGAATCAGCTGCGCCGCGAAGGGCTGTCGCTGAAGGATGCGCTGCTCAAGGCCGGTCCGGTGCGGCTGCGGCCGATCGTGATGACGACGGTGGCGATGATTCTCGGCATGCTGCCGTCGGCGGTCGGCACCGGCGACGGCAGCGAGTTCCGGGCGCCGATCTCGATTGCCACGATTGGCGGGCTGGTGACGTCCACGCTGCTGACGCTGGTCGTCGTGCCAGTGGCGTATCTGCTGCTCGAAGGCGCCGTCGCCCGCGTCAAGGCGTGGCGGCAGCAGCCGATGCCGGCCGGGTTGCGGACGGCGGCCCGCGTCGCCGGGGTGCTGATCCTGCTGGCGCTGATGGGGGCGTTCCTCAGCGTGGCGTCGGCATTCGCACAGGGAACGGGGACCGGCGATCAGGGATCGGCGGGGCCGCTCACCATCGAGCCGGGCGATGGAGACTCGCGGAGACGCGCAACGAGGGGCTCAAGGTGAACCAGGAACGGCTGCGCGAGAGCCAGGCCGCAACCGCCGAGGCGCGCGCGGCGTTCCTGCCGACGCTGGACGTGAACTTCCTCTACACGCCGACACAGGCTTCGCCGCTGCTCAAGATTCCCGCGGGCGTCTTTGGCCCGAATGAGCAGACGTTCCGCGCGAACCTGGTTCGGGAAAACGTCGTCCGGTTCGACGTCTCCGCAGCCGCTGTACACCGGCGGGCGGCTCAACCACGCGTACGGCGCCCAGGCGGCAACGCAGGAAGCGAGCCGGTTGGACGTGGAGCGCGCGCAGCAGGCGCTGACGCTGAGGGTCTACGAGACGTTCTACGCGGCGTTGATGGCCGAACAGGGTGTACGCGTCAGCACCGAAGGCGTCGAAATCGCAGAGCGCCATCTCGACCTGGCACAGGTGCAGGTTCAGCGCGGGATCGGCGGCGCGGCTCGACGTCCTGCGCGCGGAGGTGGAACTCGCGAACGCGCGAGCCAAGCAGATTCGTGCGCGCAGCTCCGCCGAGGTGTCGTACCAGGCGCTGCGGACGGTGCTCTCGCTGCCGCAGAATGAACCGCTGCAGCTCGCAGGCACGCTGGACGAAGTGCCGGAGCTCCCGGCGGCGACCGCGCTCGCAGACGGCCGTGAACGTCAGGTCCGACATCCGCGCCATCGGCCAGCAGCGGGAAGCCGCCGAGCGGCTGTTCTCGCTTGCCAGCGCGGAGCTGAAGCCGACCGTCGCCCTTGCCGGCAATTTTCAGTATCAGGAAGACGGCCTCGACAGCCTGTTTGCCGGCACGAACCGCAGCTACCAGTTCGGGATCGCCGTCCGCGTTCCGCTCTTCAACGCGCCGACCGTCGCCGCCAAGCGCGGCGTCGCGATGGCGCGGGTGCGCCAGGCCGAGCACAGCGCGAACGCGGCGCTCGACAGCGCCCGTCTCGAGCTGGCGTCGGCGTCAACCGAGCTGGAGGCGCTCGAGTGAGATCGTTTCGACGCAGGAAAAAGCAGTGGTGCTGGCCCGGGAAGGGCTCTCGATCGCCGAGGTGTCCTACGAGAACGGCGTCATCACCGCGACCGAGCTGAATGACGCGCGGCTCTCGCTGCTCGAAACCGAGTGGGAACTGATGCAGGCCAAGTACGCGCAGATCGTCGCGGCGGCAAGGACCCGCTACGCGGCGGGCCTGTAGCGACACAGAGGCGGGTCCGCTTCGCCGGAACCCGCCCTACCGTCCTGAGACTTGTCCTGCTATCCCGGAACCCGCCCTACGCTATCCTGAGCCCGTGTCCGACTTCCTCGACTTCGTTCGCGGCTGCACCTTCGACGACTTCCTCTTCACACCGCAGTACAGCGTCGTCGAGCGCCGCGACCCCTCGACCATCGACCTGACGTCGCGCTTCTCGCGGCATCTCACCCTGAAGCGGCCGATCGTCTCGGCCAACATGGATACCGTCACCCGCGCCGACATGGCGATTGCCGTGGCGGAAGAAGGCGGGCTTGGCATCATCGACCGCGGGTTCCGCAGCGGCGAGATCGATCCCCAGGTCCGGGAAGTTCAGATCGTCAAGCGCAAGCAGCACGGCGTCATCAGCGACCCGTACACGATCGCGCCAGACGCCAGCCTTGCCGACGGCCGCGGCCCGGATGCGCGACACCGGCGTCGGCACGCTGGTCGTCGTCGATGCCCAGCGCCGGGTGCAGGGCCTGCTGACGACGCGCGACCTCCGGTTCGTGGACCAGTCCGGGATCGGTGACGTCGCGAATGACGCCGCGCGATCGGTTGATCGCGCATACCGGCGAGCCCGAAACGCTAGGCAGAAGAGACGATGCGGACGAACAAGATCAAGAAGCTTCCGCTGCTCAATGCCGACGGCACGCTGCGCGGACTGATCACCGCCAAGGATCTCGTCTCGCAGCGGCATCTTCCGTTTGCCACCCGCGACGCGCACGGCCGGCTGCGCGTCGGCGCGGCGATCGGCGCGAAGGGCGACTATCTCGAGCGCGCCGCCGAACTCCTCCGCGCCGAAGTCGACGTCATCGTCATCGACATCGCGCACGGGCATTCGGCGGTGATGGCGCGGGCGATCGAGGCGTTCCGTAAACGATTCGGGGACGTGGAACTGGTGGCCGGCAACGTCGCGACCGCGGACGGCGCGCGCTTCCTGATCGAACACGGCGTCGACGGGATCAAGGTCGGCATCGGGCCTGGAGGCGGATGCACCACCCGACTCAACACGAACTTCGGCGTGCCCCAGGTGCAGGCGCTGGCCGAGTGCCGCGCGGCGGCCGACGGCCGGGTGCCGCTGATTGCCGACGGCGGCGTCAAGCGGCACGGCGCCCTGGTGCAGGCGCTGACGTTCGGCGGCGACACCGTCATGCTCGGGAGCGCGCTTGCGGGCACCACTGAAACCCCCGGCGACGTCGTGCAGAAGCCGGTAGTCGTCCCGGACTCGAACAAGACGGTACGCGTCCCGTTCAAGGTGTTCCGCGGCATGGCATCGCTCGAGGCAATCGTGGATCGGCTTGACGTCGAAGATGCCGACGCCGCCGACGTCGAAGCGCTGGGCGCCGAGGGCATGGAGATCAGCGTGCCGGCGCGAGGCTCGGTGCGGCCGCTGCTCCGCGACATGCTGAAGCACCTCTGCTCGGCGATCAGCTACAGCGGCGCGCGAAGCCTCGGCGAGATGCAGGACATGTTCCGGAAGAATCCGGAACGTTACGTCATCAAGCTCACCGAATCGTCCCGCCGCGAGTCATTCGATCGCTGATGTGAAGGTGACGCCGGCCAACGGGCCGAAGTGCGCTTCGTACCGTGCTTTGAACTCTGTCGATGTGTAAGCGTGACTCTGTCCCCCAAGGTGCTCGAGCGCGTACGTCGCCGCGACGCTCCCGAGCTGCGCGCAGGTCCGGTACGGGGCGCCAGCCGCGAGTCCCTTCATGAGACCGCCCCGGAACGCGTCGCCCACGCCAGTCGGATCGACAATCCGCGACGGCGGCACCGCCTTCACGTCGGTTCGGCTGCCCTTCTGGTAGATCGAGCACCCTTCTTCGCCGCGCGTGACGATCAGCGCCTCGGCCGCCTTCAGCACGTCGTCTTCGGCCATCCCGGTTTTCTGCCGTACGAGCTCGAATTCGTAGTCGTTGCAGATCACGAGCCGTGCACCGGCGATGCCGTCGCGCAGCTCGGCGCCCGACATGCGCGCGCACTGCTGGCCGGGATCGAAGATGCACGGGATCCGCAGCGTGCGGCACTCCTCGGCGTACTGGATCATGGCCGCCGGATCGTTCGGCGACACGATCACGAGACCCGGGCCCTCGATCGTGCGGAACGACAGCTCCGCCGCATGGGCCATCGCACCC
Organism: uncultured Acidobacteriota bacterium; assembly: GCA_963750995.1. GTDB lineage: Bacteria > Acidobacteriota > Vicinamibacteria > Vicinamibacterales > UBA2999 > CAVVST01. The sequence continues at coordinate 691,707 of CAVVST010000005.1, forward strand.
GTGTAGAACGACGCGATCTGGTTGTTTTCGGTGTCGGTGCTGCAGAAGAACGACGCGGTGAACTTGTCGGACACCTGGCGCACCAGCGAGGTGTCGACCCCGGCCGCGTCGAGCCAGTGGCGGTATTCACCGAAGTCCTGCCCGGCCGTGCCCATCAGGTACGGACGTTCGCCGAGCAGCGCCAGCGTGTAGGCAATATTGGGGGCGCAGCCTCCGCGCCGCTTGTCCATCGAGTCGACGAGAAAGCTGAGGCTGACGCGCTGCATGTGCTCGGCGAGAAAGTGCTCGGTGAACTTCCCCGGAAACGACATGAGGTAGTCATAGGCGATCGAGCCGGTGACGATCAGCTTCATGACCGGGCCGGCTCCAGGTACTTGCCGATGATCAACGCCAGGTCCTGTCTGACCTGCGCCGACATGGCTTCCGGGCGGGTGACGAGCGCGAACTTCAGCGCCGACGCGCACTCGCAGGTGCGCTCATACGGCAGGCACGCGACGGCTCCGGCAATGATGTCCTGCGCCATCCTCGCGTTCTGCATAAGCGTGGCAATCACCATGTCGACTGTGACCGAGTCGTGGTCGGGATGCCAACAGTCGTAGTCGGTCACGAGCGCGATCGTGGTGTAGCAGATCTCTGCTTCGCGGGCGAGCTTGGCTTCCTGTAGGTTCGTCATGCCGATGATGTCCATGCCCCAGGAGCGATACAGCTTCGATTCGGCCAGCGTGGAGAACTGCGGACCTTCCATGCACACGTAAGTCCCGCCCTTGTGGATAGTGGCGCCCGCCTCCCTGCCGCTGTCGTGGGCGATGCCGCTGAGAATCCGGCAGAACGGATGCGCAAACGCGACGTGCGCGGCGAGCCCGCCGCCGAAGAACGTGCTCACCCGACCCCGGGTCCGATCCAGGAATTGATCCGGGATCACGATGTCGGAGGGCTTGTACTCCTCCTTGAGGCTGCCGACCGCGCTGGCCGAAAGGATGTACTGCACGCCGAGCTGCTTCATCCCGTAGATGTTGGCGCGAAAATTCAATTCTGACGGCAGAAGCCGATGGCCGGCGCCGTGCCGTGCGAGAAAAGCGACGCGCCGGCCGCGCAGCGTCCCGGTGACGTAGGGGCCCGACGGATCGCCAAACGGCGTCGTCAGCGTGACCTCTTTGCGATCGGTGACCGCCGCCATGTCGTACAGGCCGCTGCCACCGATGATGCCGATCTGAACGTTGTCCATGGATGCCTTGTTTATAACACTTGATCGACGTAGCGCCTGCCGCCTTTCTCGCGGATGTAGCCGGCGGCGACGAGCGGATCGTGCTCGAAGAAGATCAGGTACTCGCGATCGATCGCGTCGCGGATGAATTGCTTCTTGAACGCCAGCGTCTCCATCGGGAACAGGTCGTATCCCATGATCCACGCGTCGCGAATGTGAGCGGTGGTGGGAATGAGATCCGCCGTGAAGACCGCCGTCTTGCCTGCTGACTCGACGAATACGATCTGGTGCTGGGGGCAGTGACCGCCGGTCCGCACCACGCGGACGCCTGGCCGGATGGTTCTGTCGTCGTCGAAGAAGTCGACGACACCAGCGGCCTCGAGCGGAACGAAATCGTCCGCGATATAGCTCGCGCGGTTGCGTTCGTGCGGATGGGTCGCCTCCTGCCACTCGCCGGCCCGGATGCTGTAGCGGGCCCGTCCGAAGCGCGGTTCGATCCGGCCGCCGCGCCGAACCGTGGCACCGCCAAAATGATCGAAGTGAAGATGGGTGGCCAGGAGCAGATCGATATCATTCCCGGTGAGGCCAACAGACGCGAACGCGTCGTCCAGGCTGCGCTCCCGATTGACAGCGTAGATATCGCGCTGTTTGGCGTCCATCTTGTCACCGATGCCGCAGTCGATGAGCATGCGGCCCCACTCGGCTTCGACGAGCAGCGGGCGCATGGCCAGCTGGATCCGACTGCGATCGTCCGGGGGTGATTGGGGCGCCCAGAGCGTGCGCGGCACGACGCCGAACATCGCCCCCCCATCCAGTCGGAATAGTCCGTCATACAGACTCACGAGCGCGATATCGCCGAAGGGGACGCGATTGGCGACGAGCGAGGTTGGGCGCGGTGCCGCCTGCTTCAACTCCACCAGCACGCCATGCGCGGCCGACGGATGGATGAAGGCCACGAGCGCCGATTGGGCGCCGGGCCGCGGCTGTTCGTCGATCAGCCGTACACCTCGTGCACGAAGGTGTTCGAGCGCCGCTCGGATGTCGTCGACGCGCAGCGTGATGTGATGAATGCCAGGCCCGTGTTTCTGGAGATACCTGGCGATCGGCGAGTCCGGGGCGGTCGCTTCGAGCAGTTCCAGCGCGCTCTCTCCGGTCGGGATCACATGCGCGCGGACGCGCTGGGACATGACGTCTTCCGGCGCGTCGATCTCCAGTCCGAGCGCATCGCGATAGAACGCCAGCGCGGCGTTGATGTCCGCGACGGCGATGCCGATGTGATCGAGGACGGCCTTCATTTATGCGCGCCCGCCAGCAGATCGCGGGCGGCGGTGTACGGATCGAGGTCGCGCGCCGCGATGCGGTCAACCAGCCGGTCGAGATGGCCGGAAGGCAGCGTCTGTTCCAGTTGCTGCAGGAATTGCTGCGAGAGGAGCTCGCGCAGCCGGTACGCCTGTCGCTGTCGCCTGCGGGCGGCCGCCGCGCTGGCGGAATGCGCGAGGAACTGCCCGATTGCCGCCCACAACTCCGGGACGCCCTCGCCCGTCGTCGCCACCGTCTTCAGAATGGGCGGCCGCCATTCGTTCGCGGTCGCCGGTTTCAACGCCTGGTTTGCCGCAACCGCCTGGGCCAGTTTGTCCGCGCCTTCCCGGTCCGCCTGGTTGACGACGAAGATGTCGGCAATTTCCATGATGCCCGCCTTGAGTGCCTGGATTTCGTCGCCGGTGCCTGGCACGAGCAAGACGATCGAGACGTCGGCTGTCCTGGCGACGTCCACCTCGCCCTGGCCGACGCCCACCGTCTCGATCACGATGACGTCTTTGCCGGCCGCGTCCAGCACGAGGGCGGCATCGCCGGTGGCACGCGCGAGACCGCCGAGATGCCCGCGCGTCGCCATGCTGCGAATGAACACGCCCGCGTCCGAATGATGACGTCCCATGCGCACACGGTCGCCAAGTACGGCACCGCCGCTGAAGGGGCTGGTCGGATCCACCGCGACGATGCCGACAGACTTGCCCTCCTTGCGGATTTCAGCCGTCAGGCGGTCGACCAACGTGCTCTTCCCCGCGCCCGGCGGACCCGTGATCCCCACGAGCTGCGCGCGGCCCGTCTTCGGAAAGATGGCCTGGAGCAGTCGGGTGCCGGCGGCGGTGCCGTCTTCGACGAGCGAAATCGCCCGCGCGATCGCCCGCGCCTCGCCAGCAATTACGCCCTCCGTAAGGGGGTCGGGAGTCATTTTTGGAGGACACTCGCAAGCCCCGCTCGCGGCATCGGCGTTGCCTCGTGAAGGGCTCCATGCCGAGACGCGTTCGAGAGCGAACCGCGGGATTGGTCTTTCACGTACTCAACCGAGCCGCCAAACGGGCCGTTCTTTTTGAAAATCCGAGAGACTACGCGGCCTTTGTGCGGTTGCTCGAGAAAGCTGTGGAGCGGAGCAACGTCGCACTTTTTGCGTACTGCATCATGCCAAACCATTGGCATTTAGTGCTCGCTCCGAAAGCGGACGGTGCGGTATCCGGCTTCATGCATTGGCTGACGACGACGCATGCACGACGTTGGCAGAACTCTCGCGGCCTGACTGGCCTGGGGGCAGTCTATCAAGGACGGTTCAAAGCCATCCCCATTCGTAACGACCACCATTTCCTGTGGGTGTGCAGGTATGTCGAGCGGAATCCACTTCGCGCATCTCTTGTGACCCGGGCCGAGGACTGGCAATGGTCAAGCCTGCGCCGGGATGACGAGCAAACAGGATGGCTCGCCGAATGGCCGATCGCACGGCCGTCGCCATGGGCTGACCACGTCAACATGCCGCAAACGCAGGCGGAGTTAGACGCGTTTCGTGGGGCGGTGCAGAACGGGTTTCCATTCGGCGACGACGACTGGATGCAGCAGATTCGAGACGCGTTGGGAATGTCGGCACGACATGGGCACGGCCGACCGCGCCACCAACGATTCGAGACTGTCCTCGAAAAATGACTCCCGACCCCATTACGCAGCAAGTAAATGCCGGGCGATAACCAGGCGTTGGATCTCGCTCGTGCCTTCGCCGATGGTCGTGAGCTTCACGTCGCGGAAGAATTTCTCCGCGGGATAGTCCTTGATGAACCCGTAGCCGCCGTGGATCTGCACGCCGTCCTCGGCGGCTCGCACGGCAATCTCGCTGGAGTACAACTTCGCCATCGCCGCTTCCAGCGTGGTCCGCTTCCCCTGATCTTTCATCGACGCGGCGCGAAACGTCAGGAGCCGCGCCGCATCGATGCGGCCGCCGTTCTCCACCAGCTTGGCGCGGATGCTCTGGAACTCGCCGATCGGGCGCCCGAACTGCCTGCGCACGAACGCATAATCACGCGCCGCCTCGTACGCACCCTGCGCGAGACCGACCGCCAGCGCCGCGATGCCGATCCGGCCGGCATCAAGCACCTGCAGTGCGTTGACAAAGCCCTGCCCTTCCACCCCAAGGAGTTGCCAGTTCGGAATACGGCAATTCTCGAAGATGACTTCGCTCGTCTCGCTGGCGCGCATCCCGAGCTTGTCTTCCTTCTTCCCGGCGCGGTACCCGGGAGTGCCGCGCTCGACGATGAACGCCGAGATGCCGCGGCTGCCCTTGCCCTTGCTGGTCACTGCCATGACCACGATCAGATCGCCGGAGCGGCCGTGGGTGATGAACTGCTTCGTGCCGTTGATGACCCAGCAGTCGCCGTCATGTGACCGCGCGCGTCTGCATCGCGGCCGCGTCGCTTCCCGAGGCAGCCTCCGTCAATCCCCACGCTGCGAGCTGCTCGCCCTTCGCCAGCGGCACCAAATAACGCTGCTTCTGTTCCTCGGTCCCGAACGCGGCGATGTGCGCCGCGCCAAGGCCGTTGTGTGCCGCCACCGACAGACAGATCGACGGATCGACGCGGGCGAGCTCCTCGATGCAGATGCAGTAGTCCACCGACGACATCGCCGCCCCGCCATACGTTTCAGGGAACTGGATCCCCATCAGCCCCAGCGCGGCGAGTTTCGGCGTGAGCTCCGGCGGATAGTGCTGCGCTTCGTCCCATTCGCGCACGTACGGACCAATCTCGGTCTCCGCGAACTCGCGGACCGCGCGCCGCAGCAGCGTCTGCTCCTCGCTCAACCGCAGATCCATCTCAGTGCGCCCGTCAAGCCGATCGTATCATTCGGTATGCGCCACCTCTGGATCGTGCTGCTGCTCGTGCTGTCGTCCGCCGTGCCCGCATTCGCCGACGCGACGGCATTCATCGGCAGCACCACGACCCCCGCGAATCGGCCCACCAAGGGCGTGGCCGTGGGCATCAGCCTGGTCATCATCGGCTTCGAGTTCGAATACGCCAGCGCCAGCGAAACGCCGGAAGACGCCGCGCCCGGCCTGAGAACCGGGATGGGCAACGTCCTGCTGCAGACGCCATTTCCGGTCGCCGGCATGCAGTTCTACGTGACGACCGGCGCCGGGCTCTACCGCGAGAGCCTCGGGGAGCTGCAGGAAACGCATGTCGGCTTCAACTCTGGCGGCGGCGCGAAGATCTCGCTGCTGGGACCGCTCAGGGCGCGACTCGACTACCGCGTGTTCAAGTTGAGCGGCGAACCGCTCCACTCGGTCGTGCACCGCATCTACGCGGGGATCAATCTCGCGTTCTGAGCTACGGCGCTGCGGGCGGCGCGGGACGCGGCGCCGCGGCCGGCGGCGCTGACGGCGCTGACGAGGGCGGCGTAGGCAACGTCGCCGGCGGCTGCACGGGCGTCAGATTCAGCAGGCTGCCGCCGCTCGCCTGCGAACCGGTATAGAGGCTCCAGATTTTCTCGATCTGATCCGGATAGGCGTCGGCGAGGATGCGCCCGAGGCCGTAGTCAGCGCCCGGGATTGCCGGATCGATAACGAACACATACAGCACGCTGCCGTTGGGTCCGGGTTCGGTCGCCTTGAACACGCGCCAGCCCTTCGCCTGTTCCTGCACGCTCGCGTCGTTCGACTTCTCGAACGCCGCCTGCAGATATCCAATGACCATCTCGAAGTCGACGACGCGATCGGGGCGAACCGCGTTGAAGATGAGCCCGCTCTTTCCGGTGAACATCCGCGCACCCAGCGGCAAAGGCGGCACCACCGGCGCGGGGACAACCGGCGCCTGTGTGGCGGGGACCTGCGTGCCCGGCGCCTGCGTGCCTGGCGCCGTCCCCGGCGTGCCCGGGGGCGGTTGCTGAATGGTTCCCACCGGTGGCGCCGAGACCTGCGCGAACGCAGTCCCACCCATCGCCAGGACGGCCGCGAGCGCGGCGGCTGTGAATCGCATGGAAGCTACTGTACATAAAAAAAGCCGGAGGCCTAAGGGCCTCCGGCTATCAACGTCCTTCAGAGACGCGTTACGGCTTCGAGAGGTCGACGGTGGTTGTGAACGCGCCGCCGCCCAGGCTCGCCGCGAATGCATCGCGGTACTTCTCGAAAATCGCGCGCTGCGCCGCGGGGTCGGGATTGGCCTCGTAGAGAATCGCGAGAACCGTGTAGTCAGCCCCTTTGACCACGGGGTTGATCAGGTGCATATAGACCACGTTGCCGTCCTTCATCGGCGTCGCGCTCTTCACGATCTTCCAGCCGGCCGCCTGCTGCTTCCGCTCAGGCTTTTCCGACTTCATCAGGGCGGCGCCGACGTCCTTCATGATCTGCTCGAAGTCGGCCGTCTTGTCGGGCTTGATGGCGACCGTCAGAATCGCGGTGTCGCCGTCAAACGTCAGCGCACTGGCGGCGGGCTTTGCCGCATCCTGCGCGTTCACCGCTGCGTCGCCATAGAAAGCCGGCAGCATCAGCAGTGCGCCAGCCAGTAAGAACCCGGACAGTCGTCGCATCTTCAAGCCTCCTGGTAAGGCGGAAAGGCGTTTACTCTACCGCAAACGTCACTTGATGAAAACGGCCATGATCTCATGAGCAAGAAGCATTCCCGCCCTCGTGAGCCTCAGGGACCGGCCATCATAGAGCAGAACGCCTTGATCTACGAAAGGCTGCAGTTCTTCGCCATAGCGAGCCCATACATCAAGCGCGTACCGGTCTTTCACGGCCGGTAAATCAAGGCCCGCATTCAGCCGAAGGCCCGTGAACAGCGCCTCTTCGACCCGCTCCTCCGCTGTGAGCGCTCGCCGCTCCGTGGCCACCGGGCCGCCTCCCTGGACGGCCTGGATGTACTCCTCCGTGGAGGACAAGTTCTTCCAGCGGACCGCGTCGCGGGTGGAATGCGCACCGCAGCCGAACCCAAGCCACTCACCGTCGGTCCAGTATTTCAGGTTGTGGCGCGACTCGCGGCCGGGACGCGCGGTATTAGAGATCTCGTACTGCACGTAGCCGGCGTTGTCCATCCTGTCGAGACCCGACACATACATTTCCGCCACGTCGTCATCGGGCGCGACCGACCAGCGGCCGCGCGCCATCGCGTCGCGCAGCGGCGCATTCGGATAGATCTCGAGCATATACATCGAGGCGTGATCGGGCCCGAGGGCGATTAGCGCGTCAACCGACTCGAGCCAGTCGCGCACTGTCTGCTGCGGCAGCCACATCATCAAGTCGAGGGAGATGTTGTCGAAGCCCGCCGTCCGCGCCATGGTGAACGCGTCTGCCGCGCGCGACGCGGAATGAAGGCGGGTCAGACGCGCGAGCTCGTCGTCGCGGAACGACTGGACGCCGTAGCTGAGGCGATTGACGCCCGCCGCGCGAAAGCCCTCGAGCGTCTCCGGGGTCACTGTCTCGGGATTGGCTTCGAGCGTGATCTCCGCCCCGGGCGTCAACGCAAACGACTGGCGGCAGGCGTCGATCACCGCGGCGACTTGGTGCGGGTCGAGCAACGACGGCGTCCCGCCGCCGAAATAGATGGTGTCGGTCGGCGAGCCGTCGGCCGTCCGACGAATCTCGCCGAGCAGCGCCTCGACGTACCGATCTTTCAGGCCGGCGTCGAAGAGGCCGCGGTTGAAGTTGCAGTAGTTGCAGATCGCCGAGCAGAAGGGGATGTGAAGGTAGAGCCCGAGCACTTACGATCCTGCGCGGCCTCCAGACCACTTGAGATCCGCCTTGCCGTCGCGCTCGCGGATCTGTGCGCGCGCCTGCCCGGCGGACCGGGACGGCAGCGTCGTCTTGCGCGACGCCTTGGTGCGCAGTTTCCACAGCGTGATCAGGTCGTCGACGCCACCGTTCGGGGGCAATTCACGGTAATCGGCGCCGTCGAGGTCGACGAACTCGCACATTTCGTGGAGCCGCGACCGCATCCGGTAGCCGATGCGGAAGAGCAGCGCGTCCGGGTCGGTGGTATCGGGTTTGTCCTCGTAATTCGAGGTAAACACGGTGGTTCGCTGCGCGCTGTAGCGGGCGTTGACGATCAGATTGAGCGTTTCCTCGACCCACTCCGAGGTCTTCTCCGCTCCGAGATCGTCGAGCACGAGCATGTCGGCTTCCATGACCGGCTTGAGGACGTCCATTTCAGCCGTCTGGTTGACCGGATCGTAGGTGCTGCGAATCACGCGGAGCAGATCGCGGGTGTCGTAGAAGATCCCGCGCGCGCCGCGTGTGGTGATCACCTGCCGCAGCACGGCCACCGCGAGGTGCGTCTTGCCGACGCCCGGCGGTCCAAGCAGGAACAGGCCGCGATCGACGACGGGAAAACCGTCGGCCAGGCGCGCCGCATGCTGCTGCGCCTTGGCGAGCTGTTCGTTGTAGGCGGTGTAGTTGTCCAGTGTGCAGTGCTGGTATCGGCGCGGGATGCGCGCTTCCGCGAGCAGCCGCTCCGCCATCGACGCGCGGACGCACTCGCAGCGCGCCGCACGCGAGACACCGTCAACCTCGATCGTCTTCCATCCAGTGTCGTCGCAGATGGCGCAGGGCACGACCGGGATCCTAACGTACTTACCCACACACAGCCGTACGAACTTGCGTACTTCAGAACTTGCTTTCTACTTCTGACTTTTTACTTTCGACTTTTCGCTTTCGGTCTCGTGCCTTACCAGATCGGTGGGCGACGACTTGACGAGCGCGGTGTTGAGACGATGCTCCCAGTCGTCGATGCCGCGGGCGAGTTCGCGCTTCACGTAATCCATGAACTCGTTGACCTCATGCTGCATCTCTTCGATCTTCCGCCGCATGTTGAGGATGATCTCGACGCCGGCCAGGTTGACGCCGAGGTCGCGCGTCAGCGCGAGAATCGTTTCGAGCTGCTCGAGGTCCTCTTCCGAGTAGAGGCGCGTGTTGCCTTCCGGTACGCGAGGGCTTGAGCAGCCCTTCGCGTTCGTACAGGCGCAGCGTCTGCGGATGGATGTTGTACTTCTGCGAGACCGCACTGATCATGTAGTAGGCCTTGCCCCGTTCAGCGCGCTTCGCCATGTCCTGACTAGCCCTGCGCGTCGCGGACGTTCTCGTCGTTGATCCGGCCGAACTCCCGCAGCAGTTCCTTGGAGCGCTCGTCGAGCAGCTTCGGCAGCATCAGCCGCACCTCGACGATGAGATCGCCGCGGCGTCCGTCGCGCTTGGACGGCGCGCCGCGCTCGCGCAAGCGGAACCGCTGGCCCGACTGCGTGCCCGGCGGGACTCGCAGCCGCGCGGTGCCATCGGGCGACGGGATCTCGAGCCGCGCGCCCAGCGCCGCCTCGTGCACCGCGATCGGCAGCACCATGTGCACGTCGTCGCCTTCGCGGCGGAAAATCGGGTGGGGGGCAACGATGGTGGTGATGTACAGGTCTCCCGGCGGCCCCCCGCGCAGGCCCGCGTTGCCATTGCCGGCCACACGTACGCGGTCGCCGTCGCTCACGCCGGCGGGGATGCGCACCTGCACCGTTTCGGTGCGTGTTTCCTGGCCGATGCCGCCACATGGTTCGCACGGCCGCGGGCGCTGCTGCCCCGAACCGCTGCACGCCGGACAGCTGCGCGAGAACACCATGTGTCCGCGCACCGACCGCACGGCGCCCGACCCCTGGCAGATGTGGCAGCTGCCGGTGTTCACGCGCGTGCGGCCCGTACCCGCGCAACTGCGGCACGTCTCGCGGCGGTTGACCGTGATCGCGGTGGCGCTTCCCGCCAGCGCCTCCTCGAAACCGAGGTGAATATCGAGATGCAGGTCGGCGCCCTGTTCCGGCGAAAGGGGATGCGTGCCGCGGTCGCTCAGCACCTCGGCAAAGAGATCGCCGAAGGTGGCCGAATGGTCGGCGCCGCGCACCGAGAAGTCGAATCCCTCGAAGCCGCTGGCACGCCGTTGGTTCGACGGATCCGCAGCGCCGCCCGAATCGTAACGCGAGCGGCGGTCGGGATCGATCAACGTCTCGTACGCTTCCAGGATTTGCCGGAATCGCGCCTCGGCGATCCGATCACCCGGATTGATATCCGGGTGAAATCGCCGGGCAAGACGACGGTAGGCCCGCTTGATGTCGGACTCCGTCGCGCCGTGCGGCAACCCTAGGACGACGTAGAGATCCATTTGCAATTAGTGATTTGAGATCTATTTTTTCTCTTCTTCTACAACTTCGGCGTCGATGACGTCGCCCTGAGCCGCGCCGCCCGCGGCAGAACTTTCCGGGCCAGGCCCGCTCGTCGCCTGCGAACCGGCGCCTGGCCCCCCGGAGCCCGACTGCTTGTAGAGGTTCTCGGCCGCCTTGTGCTGCGCCTGCGTGAGCTGCTCCATCGCGCGAGTCATGGCCGTGATGTCGTTGGCGGCAATCGCCTGTTTCAACGACTCGATCGCCGACGCCACCGCGGAGCTATCGGCCTGATCGAGCTTGGAACCCATCTCCTGCAGCATCTTCTCCGCGGCGTACACCGTCTGGTCCGCGCGGTTGCGGGTCTCGATCTCCTCTTTCCGTTTGCGATCCTCTTCGGCGTGCGATTCGGCGTCCTTCATCATCCGCGCGACTTCGTCCTTGCTGAGGCCGCTCGACGCGGTGATGGTGATCTTCTGCTCCTTGCCGGTCCCCATGTCCTTGGCCGACACGTTGACGATGCCGTTGGCGTCGATGTCGAAGGTGACCTCGATCTGCGGCACACCGCGCGGCGCCGGCGGGATGCCCACCAGCTGGAAGCGTCCGAGCGTGCGGTTGTCGCGCGCCAGCGGCCGCTCGCCCTGCAGCACGTGAACCTCGACGCTGGTCTGGCTGTCGCCGGCGGTCGAGAACGTTTCGCTCTTGCGCGTGGGAATGGTGGTGTTGCGCGGGATCAGCGGCGTCATCACCCCGCCCAGCGTTTCAATCCCCAGCGACAACGGCGTCACGTCCAGCAGCAGCAGGTCCTTGACCTCGCCGGCGAGCACCCCTGCCTGGATCGCCGCGCCCACGGCGACGACTTCGTCCGGATTGACGCCCTTGTGCGGCTCCTTGCCGAATAGTTCCTTGACGATCTGCTGGACCTTCGGAATCCTGGTCGAGCCGCCCACCAGCACCACTTCGTCGATCTTGGATGGGTCGATCCCCGCGTCTGACAGCGCCTGCTTGGTCGGACCTACGGTCTTCTGCAGGAGCTCGTCAACGAGCTGCTCGAACTTCGCGCGCGTCAGCTTGAGCTGGAGGTGCTTCGGCCCGGTCTGATCGGCGGTGATGAACGGAAGATTGATGTCGGTCTCCATCACCGAAGAGAGTTCCATCTTGGCTTTCTCAGCCGCTTCTTTCAGGCGCTGGAGCGCCATTCGATCCTTGCTCAGATCGATGCCGTCGCTCTTCTTGAACTCGGCGATGATCCACTCGATGATGCGCTGGTCGAGGTTGTCGCCGCCGAGATGCGTGTCGCCGTTGGTCGCCTTGACTTCGACGACCCCCTCGCCGACTTCCAGGATCGAGATGTCGAAGGTGCCGCCGCCGAAGTCGTAGACGGCAATGGTCTCGTCCTTCTTCTTGTCGAGGCCGTAGGCCAGCGCCGCCGCGGTCGGCTCGTTGACGATGCGCATCACTTCTAGGCCGGCGATGCTGCCGGCTTCCTTGGTGGCCTGGCGCTGCGCGTCGTTGAAATAGGCGGGAACCGTGATGACCGCCTTGGTGACCGTCTGCCCGAGGTATTCCTCCGCCGCCTGCTTCAACTTCTGCAGGATCATCGCGGAAATCTGCGGCGGCGCGTACGACTCATTCATGATCTTGATGCGCACATCGCCGTTCGCCGCCGACACCACCGTGTACGGCACCATCTTCATCTCTTCGTTGACTTCGTCGAAGCGCCGGCCCATGAACCGTTTGATGGAGAACACGGTGTTCTCGGGGTTCGTCACCGCCTGCCGCTTGGCGACCTGGCCGACGAGACGCTCGCCGGTCTTGGCGAAGGCGACCACGGAGGGCGTGATGCGGCTGCCCTCGGGGTTGGTGATGACGACGGGTTCGCCGCCTTCCATGACGGCCACCACGGAGTTGGTGGTGCCGAGATCGATGCCGATAATTTTGCTCATGTCGTCGCGTCCTTCGCGCGGTCGGTCCGCCTTCGCGCCGGCGGTTCGGCGCCACAAGTTTTAGGCCACTTTCATTATTAAATCTGAGTGTCGAGCAGTCAACCTTGGCCGCTAGGTCATAAGTTGGGGTCAGACCCGTTTATGACCGTAAGATGTAGGCACCGATGACCGAACGCACAATTGTGATCCGCGTCGCCCGCCAGGCGGGGATCGTGATGCTGTTCGTCGCGGCGGCGCTGCTCGGCACTCTCAGCGGCGTGCTTTTCGCCTATACCGACGACCTCCCCGAGATTAGCGCTCTCGACAGCTACGAACCACACACGATCACCCGTGTCTTCGCCCGGGACGGCCAGGTAATCGGCGAGTTCGCGATCGAACGCCGCTTCGTGATCGGCTACGACCAGATGGCGCTGGCACTGCGCAACGCCATCATCGCCAGCGAGGACGCCGACTTCGAGCAGCACTTCGGCCTCAGCGTCTCGCGCATCGTCATCACCGCGATCAAGGACGTGGTCTACGGCCAGCGGTTCGGCGCAAGCACGATCACGCAGCAGGTCGCGCGGATGCTGTTCCTGCAGGACTACATGCAGGGCGGCGTCTTCCAGCGGTCGGGTATGCGCGGCTTCGAGCGGAAGATCAAAGAGGCGATCGTCGCCGTGCAACTCGAGAAGCGCTACACCAAGCGCGAGATCTTCACCTTCTACGCCAACCACGTGACGATGGGGCACGGTGCGTACGGCGTCGAAGCGGGCGCGCGCCTGTACTTCGACAAGCCGGCCAAGGACGTGACGCTCGAAGAAGCCGCGACGCTTGCGGCCATCGTGCAGACGCCGGCGCGTCTCAGCCCGTTCGTCAACCCGGAACAGGCGCTGGCGCGGCGCAATAACTACGTGCTGCCGCGGATGGCGGACGAAGGGTTCATCACCGACGAGGAGGCTGACGCCGCCAGGGCACGCCCGCTTGTCGTGCAGGGCCAGGCGACGCCCGATCGATCGATCGCGCCCTACTTCGTCGAGGAAATCCGCAAGGACCTGGAACAGAAGTTCACCGCCGACGAGTTGTACCAGGCCGGCTTCCAGGTCAAGACGACGCTCGACGCCGAGCTGCAGGAAGCCGCCAACCGCGCGCTCGACCAGGGACTCCGCCGGATCGACAAGCGCCGGAGCGGATACCGCAAGCCGGCTCACAACGTCGTCGCCGAAGGGCACGCCGTGGAGCGCTTCACGACTCCGCGATGGACGCAACCGATGCTGGAAGGCGACGTCGTGCCCGCGATCGTGACAGCGGCGCCGCGCAGCGGAGCCGCCCGCGTCCGGGTCGGCGTGTACGAACTCGACCTGCCCGCCGCGGCATTCGCCTGGACCAGGCGGACGTCAGCGGCGGATCTGTTCCGCGTCGGCGACCTGATCGATGTTGAAGTCCGCTCGGCGAAGGGCGGCGTGCCCGAAACAGTCGCGCTCGAACAAGCGCCGATCCTCGAAGGCGCGCTCGTCGCGATCGACAATCGCAGCGGTGAAATCCGGGCAATGGTGGGCGGGTTCAGCTTCGACCGCAGCAAGTTCAACCGCGCGACGCAGGCGCGCCGGCAGCTCGGATCGATCTTCAAGCCGATCGTCTACACGACCGCCATCGATCGCGGCTTCACGCCCGTCTCGGTCTTCATCGACGAGCCGGTCGCCTACGCGCCGGGCCCGAACCAGCCGCCGTATTCACCGATGAACTACGACCGGAAGTTCGAGGGACCGGTGACGCTGCGCCGCGCCCTCGAGCAGTCGCGCAACATTCCGGCGGTGAAGGCGATGCTCGAAGTGGGGCCGCCGCAGGTAGTCGACTACGCCGGCCGGTTCGGACTGCGGGGCAACTTCCAGCCGTTCCTGTCGCTGGCGCTGGGGTCGGCCGAAGCGACGCTGCTCGACGCCACCGCGGCCTACTCGGTGTTTCCCAACCAGGGCGTCCGCATGACGCCGTTCGGCGTGACGACGATCACCGACCGCGAGGGCAACGTCCTCGAGCAGAACCGGCCGCAGGCCCATGAATCGATTCGGGCCGACACCGCGTTCGTCATGACCAACCTGCTGCGCGGCGTCGTCCAGCGCGGAACAGGCGCGGCCGCCGCCGTGCTCGACTGGCCGCTCGCGGGCAAGACCGGGACGGTAGACGACTATACCGATACCTGGTTCATCGGGTTCGATCCGAACATCACGGTGGGCGTGTGGGTCGGCTACGACGAGAAGAAGCCGATCGGCGGGTCGAGCAACGGGGAGACGGGCGCGACCGCCGCGCTCCCCATCTGGATGGACTTCATGCGGGTCTACATCGACAAGCGCGGCGACCGCGAGAACCCGCCGCAGTTCGACGCGCCGGGCAACATCGCCTTCGTGACGCTCGACTCGGGCATCACCGAAGCGTTCATCAACGGCACCCAGCCGCAGTCGTTCGACGTAACGCCCGCGTCGCAGTAGCTACGTGTGCCAGCGCGCCTGGATGAGGCGCATCAGGGCCAGCAGCGCAAAAGTCAGAACCGCCGCCGCCGCGACACCGCCCAGCACCATAACCGGATAGAAGAACACCGCAAAGATCAGCGGAATCAGCAGGATGCTGTCAAGCGCCAGGATCCACCAGGCGCCGTCCGAGTTGAAGAGATCATCGGCCGAATGCAGGAGCGCGCGAATCATGATCACCCTCCCTGACTAGTCAGTATTACCTGTTTTGCAGGGCGTCTGTTTCAGGGACGCACTCAAAACTCGCCGCCTCATCCGTATTGCCGACCCCATTCCAGCGCGCGACCGTTCCGTACGCGCACAAGGGCCTCGTCCGATCGACCTTCCCGTCAACGACGCGGGACGCTATTAGACGCCCTGGCGC
The DNA here is from genome assembly GCA_963750995.1 of uncultured Acidobacteriota bacterium. Taxonomy (GTDB): domain Bacteria; phylum Acidobacteriota; class Vicinamibacteria; order Vicinamibacterales; family UBA2999; genus CAVVST01. The sequence goes on from CAVVST010000005.1 coordinate 707,157, forward strand.
CGCCCCCGTCAACATCCATTGCTCGATGGCCGCAACCGCGTTGAACCGGTCCGTTCCGACCCCGCCGCGGCAATGGTTCATCCCCGGGACCATGTAGAGCTGCACCGACCGGCCTACAGCCGCGGGCCCTGCCCGCTCGACGATGCGGTTGAAGAACGCCACCGTGTTACCGGGCGGAATCTGCGGGTCGCTCCACCCGTGGTACATCAGGAGCCTGCCACCCCGATCGAAAAACGGGCGGAGATCCGCATCGGCGGAGGCGAGCACCCCGCCATCGACGGCATCGCCCGCCGCAAGATCGGTCGCCAGGTTGAAGCGTCGCCAGTTCCAGTCCTTGTCCTTGTGGACCAGGTACTTGAACGCGTCGAGCGCGTTGCCGATCGGCTGGCTGCCGCCGAGCGTGTCCCACGACAGTTCGGTGCCGCGCTCGAGACCGTGCATCACGATCTCGCCGGTGACCGGGTGCCGGATTGGTTCGTAAAATGCCCGGGCCGCCGCGACCTGCGACGGCGTGAGGCAGGTCGGCGCATCGGCACCGGTGCACGCGAGCACCTGCGGATCGAACCTGCAGGCGCGCGGATTCTCCAGCACACCGTCCTTGACGCCGTCGAGGCCATCGCACGCGTTGAGGACCGCCTGGCGAATCATGGGTATTTCTGCGGCGGCACCCGGTGCGTCGGCGATGGGTTTACCGCCTGGTGCAAGGCAATGCGTCCCGCATGCAGATGCATCCAGTCCACCGCCGGCGCGCCGGCAACGATGGCGTCGAAATCTCCCGGGAACCGCGCGGCCTCCGTGATCCCCTGCCGGCCGCCCGTCGAGCACGCATTCCACACCGAGAGCGACGGCGCGCTGCCATAGTAGGCCGCGACGAGGTTCTTCGCATACACCGTCATCTCGTGGACGGCGCGGTACCCCATATCGACGACTCTCTCCGGATGCCCGAGCGCGAACGACGCCGAGTTGCCTTCGTGCCCCGCATCGGTCCCGGCCGTCGCATAGCCGGCTGAAAGCGCGCCCGCAAGCGACGGGTAGGGAATGACGCCGGCCCAGCCGCCGTTCCCGACCGCCTGGAACTTCCCGTTCCAGTCGCCGACCGGGAGCCAGACTTCGACCTTGATCTCTGAATCAGTCGTGGGCTTCAGCGTGGCGGCAACGCGGCAAAACGAGCGGAGCGATTTGTAGGGCGCGGCCGCCGCAGGGTTGTCGGTGTTGGGCGGCGTGAATTCGCCGGGCGCGACGACCCCGGCATTCCTGATGTCGATATTGGGGACGGGCAGCGTGCCCAGGTCTTCGCATGGCGCGGCCACCGCGGGCGTGGCCGTGGCGAACAACGCGAGAACGACGAACGGCAGTGCGAGTCGTCGAACCATTGCTACCAACCTCCGGGTCGCGGGCTCAGTGGCCGAGCATGCTACCAGATTTCAGTGTCGAGGCTTCCCGGCCATCTACTTGATCTAATATCCGCTCCGACGAGGAGGACGGCGTGACAGTCAATCCCGAGGCACAACGATCGCAAGACTTGGAGGTGGTGGCGGGAAACGGCCTGCTTCACCGCCGCGTCTTCCTCACCGGCGGTGCAGCCTTCGCAGCCGCGGTGACCGGGTACACGCTCAGCGACACGGCGCACGCCCAGCAGCTCTCCGATCCAGCCCTGGAGCACAGGACGGGGCGCGGCTATCCAGGAGTACGGCACGCCGTCGGCGTTCGAGAAACACGTGCTGCGCACGCTGTCCAATCCGCGCGGCGAGCCCCGCACGCAGCACGGACGTACGCCGCATCACCTGCTGAACGGCACGTTCACGCCCAACGGGCTTCATTTCGTGATTTCGCATTCCGGCAATCCCGACGTCGATCCGCGCCAGCACCGTCTGGTGATTCACGGCCTGGTTCGCCGGCCGCTGCTGTTCACCCTCGACACGCTCGCCCGGTATCCCATGGTGTCGCGCATGACGTTCGTCGAATGCGGCGGCAACAGCGCGCCGATGTTCTCGAACCAGCCGGTGCAGGCCGACGTGCAGGCGATTCATGGACTCGTCTCCTGCGCTGAATGGACCGGCGTCATGCTCTCCACGCTCCTGGAGGAAGCCGGCATCGACCCGAAGGCCAAATGGCTGATCGCGGAAGGGGCCGACTCGCTCGCGCTCAGCCGCAGCGTGCCGATGGCCAAGGCCCTCGACGACGCGATGATTGCGCTCTACCAGAACGGCGAGCGGCTCATGCCGGGCAACGGCTATCCCATGCGGCTGCTGCTGCCCGGCTGGGAAGGCAACATGCAGGTGAAATGGCTGCGGCGCATCAAGCTGGTTGAAGCGCCGGCGATGACATTCTACGAGGCAAGGACGTATGCCCCGATCCTGCCGGACGGAAAGGCGTACCAGTTCTATTTCCTGCAGGAGGTCAAGTCGTTCATCACCCATCCGTCCCCCGGGCTGAAGCTCGGAGGCCCCGGCTTCTACGAGATTTCCGGCATTGCGTATTCGGCCAACGGACGGATCGCGAAAGTGATGGTCTCAGCCGATGGCGGCACGAGTTGGGCGCAGGCGCTGCTGCAGGAACCGGTACAGCCGAAGGCGTTCACCCGGTTCCGCGTGCCGTGGCGGTGGGACGGCGGACCGGTCGTCCTGCAAAGCCGCGCGTGGGACGAGGGCGGCAACGTGCAGCCGACGCGCGCCGAGTTCATCGCCAGGCGCGGCCAGACCAGGGTGCCCGTCACGAATCCGCAGGCGTTCACGAGTCAGCACTACAACGGCCCCACGAGCTGGCGCATCGAGGGGAGCGGCGAGGTGACCCATGTTTATGCCTGAGAGGGTGCGGCGGCGCGGGGGTGCGGGAGTGGGGGGGTGCGCGGGCGTGCGAGGGTGCGCCTTCGTCCTCGCGACTCTGGCGTTCGCGTCGAGCCTGGTTCTGGCGCAGGGCTTCGGGACGCCGATCTCGGAGGCCGAGATCGCGCCGTGGGACATCAGCATCATGCCTGACGGCTCAGGCCTCCCGCCCGGCAGCGGAACCCCCGAACAGGGCGCCAAGATTTTTGCCGCGAAGTGCGCGCTGTGCCACGGTCCGGAGGCGAAGGGCGGCACAAATGCCGCGCTCGTCGGCGGCGCGCCGCTTACGAACGGCATCGACACGCCGAAAACAATTGCCAACTTCTGGCCGTATGCGACAACGCTCTTCGACTTCACGCGGCGGGCGATGCCGTGGCAACAGCCGAGATCACTGACCGATGACGAGGTCTACGCGCTGACGGCGTACATCCTCGCGCTCAACAAGATCATTGGCCCCACCGACGTGATGAACGCCAGGACGCTGCCCGCCGTTCGCATGCCGAACCGCGACGGCTTCGTCGTCAGATTTCCGGAGAGGATGCCGTAACCGCGCCCCGCACCGCCGAACCACCGGATCCTCGTTAGTCTTCGTCTGCCGTGGCCGGCGCGCCCAGCGTGCCGCTGGCTTTCTGCATCAGGTACGTCTTGATGAACGGATCGAGGTCGCCGTCGAGCACACGGTTCACGTCGCCGACTTCCATCTTCGTGCGGTGGTCCTTGATCATCTGATACGGCTGCAGGACGTAGCTGCGGATCTGGCTGCCGAATCCGATGTCCTTCTTCGCGCCGGCGATCTGGTCCAGCTTGGCCTGCTGCTCCTTGAGCTTCAGGTCGAACAGCCGCGACTTCAGCACCTTCATCGCCGACGCCCGGTTCTTGTGCTGCGACCGCTCGTTCTGGCACGAGACGACGATGCCCGTCGGCAGGTGGGTGATGCGCACCGCCGAGTCGGTGACGTTGACGTGCTGTCCGCCGGCGCCGCTCGATCGATAGGTGTCGATCCGCAGGTCCTTCTCGTCGATCTCGACGTCGACGTCTTCGGGCAGCTCCGGCCAGACGAACACCGACGCGAACGAGGTGTGCCGCCGCGCCGCCTGGTCGAACGGCGAGATGCGCACGAGCCGATGCACGCCGGCCTCGGCGGCCATCAGCCCGAACGCGTAGTCACCGGTCAGCGTGAACGTGACGCTCTTGAGCCCGGCTTCGTCGCCGGGCTGGTAGTCGATGACTTCGCGCTTGAAGCCGCGGCGCTCCGACCACTTCAGGTACATCCGCAGGAGCATCTCGGCCCAGTCCTGCGACTCGGTGCCGCCCGCGCCGGGATGGATGGTGACGATGGCGTTGGCGCGATCGTGCTCGCCGCCGAGCATCTTCTTGGTCTCGGCGGCCTCGACCTCCTGCTGAAGCTCGTCGAGGCCGCGCTCGAGATCGGCGCTGACGTCCTCGCCGGCGTTCGCCCATTCGATCAGCACCGCCGAGATCGTCGGCGCGGCGCCGCAGCGACTGCCGCAGCGCCTGGTCTTCTTCGAGCCGCCGGCGGCGCTGCATCACCTTCTGCGCTTCGGCCTGGTTGTTCCAGAAGTCGGGTTCGCCGATGCGCTTCTCGATGCCGGCGAGCTGCTTCGTCGAGGCGAGCGTCCTCAAAGATGCCTCCGCAGTTCCGCGGCCCGGCGTCCCAGGTCGTCGTATCGCCGCACCAGATCTTCGAGTTCAACCGCCACGTAGCCTCCCTGTTCAGCCGGGTCCGCTTCGCGGAACCCGGCCTACCTGCGTAGGGCGGGTTCCGCGAAGCGGACCCGCCGGATGACGAGCAGCGCCAGCGACTGTAATCAGCGATCGACGAGTAGGCGATCGCATCGCCGATCCGGGAATAGATCGTGCGCCCGCTCAGGAACGCACGTCCTCGACCAGCCCTGCCTGTTCAAAGATAGCCGACTGCTGCACCACGCGGCCGTAGGGGTCGACGACGCCGCTGATGCCGGTGTTGGCGGCGCGCGCCAGGTAGCGTCCCTGCTCGATCGCGCGCATCGACGCCAGCGCGAAGTGCTGATACGGCGCCGACGAGTGGCCGTACCACGCGTCGTTGGTGATGGTCGTCAGCAGCTGGCTGCCGTCGACGCACCGCCTCGCGGATGAGCGACGGGTAGACGACCTCGTAGCAGATGGCGGTGCTGATCTGTGCTCGCCGACCGGCAGCATCGACCATCGAGGTGCCGGGCGCGAATTCCGCCATGCGCTCCACCAGCGGCGAAACGAAGTAGAGCAAGTCTTGCGGGAATGTACTCGCCGAACGGCACCAGGTGGATCTTGCGGTACACCGCCGCGGTCTCCCCGGTCGGCCGTCACGAGGAAGGCCGCGTTGATACAGCCGAGCGTGCTGCCGCTGCGATCGACCTGGTCGCTGCCGAACAGAATCGGCACGCCCACCTCGCGCGCCAGCGTCGCGGAGCTGCCTCGCTCGCCGATGTCGTCCTCCTCGAACATGAACGGCGTGGACGACTCGGGCCAGATCACGAACTCGGCGCCGCGGCGGACGGCATCGCGCGTCATCGCGATATAGGTGGTGAAGATGCGCCGCGCTTCGCGGGGATTCCACTTGTCGTCCTGCGCGATGTTGCCCTGGATGAGGCCGACGCGCAGCGGCGTGCCTTCGCGCGTCAGCGATCCGTCGGCCACCCGCCACGCGCCCCAGCCGCCCAGCCGCAGCCAGCAGCGCAGCCGTCGCGGCAATCACGTCGATCCGATGGCGCCCGCGCGAACAGCACGGCGCACGCCAGCGCGGCATTCACGAACGCCACCAGTGCCGGACAGTCCGTAGACGCCGAGCACGCTGGCCAACTGCGCCACCGGCAGCACCGTCACTTGGCTGTTGCCGAGCGGCACCCAGGGGAAACCGCCGAACAGGTAGCCGCGCGCGAACTCGGTCGCGACCCATGCGGCCGGCATCAGCAGCAGTGCGCGGGTGCCTGCGCGGTTGACCAGCCGCGCCGTGATCAGCGCGGTCAATGCCGGAAACAGCGCGAGGTAGGCCGCGAGCAGCAGCATCGCCAGCAGCGCCACCGGCAGCGCCAGCCCGCCGAACTGTGCGCACGACCGTGCCAGTCCAGTAGATGGTCCCGATGAAATAGAGCAGGCCAGTCGTGAGGCCGAGGTAAAAGGCGCGCAGCGGCGGCTGCCTTCTGGCGAGCGCCACGAGAAGCGGCACCAGCGCGATCCAGGCAAACGCCGGATGGCCGAAGCGCGGAAAGCTGAGCGCGAGCAGCGCGCCCGACAGTATGGCTAACGCGAAGTCCAACGTGCCATTGTCGCCCGGAACGGGACGCCTCTGCATTGGAACGGGAGGCGCGAGCATGATCGCCCAGTTGCGCTCTGCTCCGAGTCACTTCCGTGACGACACGCCAGCGCCTTGCGGTCACCCTGCTGTGGAGCGTCCTTGTGTTCGTCGGCACCATGTTCGGCGCTTCGGTGTACCAGCGCATCGCGTTGATTCCCGAGTGGGGCGACGCGCTCCCGCAGTCCGTTGTCCTCTACTTCGGCGATCCGCGTGCCGGCCAGGCGATCGATCGCTTTTGGACCGTTGTTACTGCTCCGACCGCCGTCGTCATTGTTCTGGCGCTCGTAGTGAACTGGCCATTCGGTGCCCGGCGGCGCTGGATTGGCCTGGGCGCGACCGTGTTCTTCCTGATGTTGGTCTGGACGGCGGTGTACTTCATACCAGGGGGCGTCATACCGCTGATGGTGCGCGGCGGCGACGGCCTGACGCCAGAGACAATCACTCGAATGGCACGAGCATGGATTTTCTGGGATTGGTTTCGAATGGCAGGAACGCTCGTGTCCTACCTCTGCTTCGTCAAGGCAGCCAGTCTTCAGTAGGACAAGGGCAAGTCATAAGCGGGTCGCAGTTTTTTTCCTTCGTATAGCTATCCCCCTTCTGCATTGGACACGTTCGAGGCTATTCGCTAGACTCCGCGCCCAGGAGAGATCCGCATGACTCAGATCACTCGCATCGCACGCGCCGCGGCCCTTGCGACAGCAGCGGGGGTCTGCCTGCTCGCGCTATTTACCGTGCCCGGCTACCTCGCGCCGGATGCCGCCGCGCAGGCGGCGCCCCGCTACATCTTTGATCCGGCCTGGCCGAAGCCGCTGCCGAACAAGTGGAAGATGGGTGGCGTCACCGGGCTGGCCGTCGACAAGGACGACAACGTTTGGGTGCTGAACCGACCCAACGACACCCTCGACATCGAGGGTCACGCGGGACTGAATCCTCCGACCGCCGACTGCTGCCGGCGGCCGCCCGCCCTGATTCACATCGACAAGAACGGCACCGTGGTCGGATCGTTCGACGCGATGCAGGGCCACGGGATGGACGTGGACAGCCAAGGCTTCGTCTACGTCGGATCGAACACGGTCCGGAAGTACGACCCGAAGACCGGGATGCTGGTGAAGGAGCTGCCGCGCGTGCCCGAGCCCCAGCCGGGTGGCGGCGGGCGCGGGGCCGATCCGGCCAAACAGGCCGCACTTGTGGCGGCGTTCAGGGCCAAGTATCCACCGACGACGCCGCAGGTAGTGGGCAACCTCGAGGAGATCCGGCTCGACGAGCCGGCGGGCGAGATGTACATCGCCGACAGCTACCTGGGCGGACGCGTGATGGTTTACGACATGAACACGTTCGCGTTCAAGCGAGGCTGGGGCGCGTACGGTAAGCCGCTCAGCCAGATCAGCCTCAACGACGCCGACCACGACTACACGCCCAACGGCGCGATGCCGAAGGACTTCGCCGGCCACCTGACGCTGAACTTCTCGAGCGACGGGAAGGTCTACGCGGCCGATCGCAATGCGAACCGGATTCACGTGACCGACAAGCAGGGCAAGTACCTGAACCAGGAATTCGTGCTCGCGCCCTCGACCGGCGAGGGCGGCTCCACCGGCGGCGTGGCCTTCTCGACCGACCCGCAGCAGCGGTTTCTGATCATCTCGGACCTGACCAACAACAAGATCTGGTTCCTGAACCGCGCCGACGGCAAATTCGTCGGCCAGTTCGGCACGATGGGCGAGAACGGCGGCCAGTGGTTCGGCCTGCACATGATCGCGATCGATTCGCAGGGCAACATCTACACGGGCGAGGTATTCAACGGCGAGCGCGTCCAGCGGTTCGTGCCGGCCGACAGCCCCCGCGGGAAACAACTCCAGCAGGCCGGGCTGCAGCCGATGACGTAGTTACGGCGTCCAGGGACCGGGCGCAGCCAGGATAGAGGCGGCGATCAAGTCCGCCAGCGCCCGGTTTCCTTCCAGCGTGTAGTGGCAGCAATCGTCCATGTAGACCGCGGCGTCCACGCGGTCGAACGCGGACGTGGCGTCGACAAAGGCGACCCCTGCGTCGGTCAATCGTGGCGCGGCGCCGATCAGCGCCGGATACCCTGCTTCAACGCTCGCCTTGTACGGTGATGCGTTGTTGAGCGCCGCCGCCGCTTCCGCGGCACTGAAACGCCGCTTCGTGGAGTACTGGTTCGGCTGGAGGACGTGAAAATAGGCGCCTCCTCGCGCCTCCACCATCTGATCCATCAGCAGCGACGCCCCCGACCACATGTCAGCGATGTCGGAGAAGACCATCGGACCCTCGCGCTCGTGGGTGGGGGGCGTGGTCTGGATCAGGGCGTTCTCGGGCGGGTTCGCCGGGAGGTTGCTGAACTGTCCGAGCTCCCGGCTGTATCGCGCTGACACGCGGCCGTAATTCCAGTCGAGCACGGCGTGCACCGCGGCGCTGCGGTTCGCCGCAATCCGCTCCACCAGGCCTACCAGCGTCTGGCGGTCGCGGAAGATCGCGGCCAGCAACTCCAGCTTCTCCGGCGTCAGCGCCGATCGGTTGATCAGCGCAATCAGCGGGTCGAGGTGTTGCACGCTCGGCATCGAGATGTCCAGCCCCTGCGCGTTGTTGAGCGACGCGAGCGCGATGTCGTTGAAGCCGTCGATGTTCACGACCAGATCGAACGCCTGGCCGATCGACAGGAAGTAGGCGAGGAGGAGCGCCTGCTGCGGCTGCTTGTAGCCCTCGTGCGCAAAGCACAGCGGGACGATCTCCCGATCCTTGAAGTACGGATTGGCGCGCAGCTGGTCGATCAGCCGCGGCGCGCCGATTTGACAGAACCACAACCCCACCGATCCGCCGAACATGCCGAGGATGACCTGGTCGTCGCTGGTTTTCGCGAATGGGTAATCGTGCGGCGACACGAATCCGAAGTTGTTGGTGGTCATCCGCGTCGGCACGGTGGTGGTGCCTTCGCGCAGCGCGGCCGGAATGTCGAAGGGCGTGCCTGGCCGGTGGGTCGGACCGAAGTACGGATGGAGCGCCTCGCCGACGAGCAGCCGATCCTGCGGCACCGGCAGCAGCTCCGGGTAGGCCTTGCGATGCACGTAGAACAGCGCGCCGGTGTCGACGTAGTACGCCGCCAGGCCGGCCAGTTCGGCGACCAGGCAGAAGACGACCAGGCTGACGACTAGTCGAGCGCCAGTGCGGCCCGCCACGAATCGTCCTCTAGGGCGTCGCGCGGCTGCGCCGCTTTCTCGAGAATGAAGTGCTCGAGCACGAGCACGTCCATCTCGGTGCGCATGAAGCAGCGGTACGCGTCTTCAGGCGTGCACACGATCGGCTCGCCGCGCACGTTGAACGACGTGTTCACAATCACCGGGCAGCCGGTCAGCCGATGGAACGCCTCGATGACATCGTAATAAAAGCCGTGGACGTCCGGACGCACGGTCTGGATCCGCGCCGAATAGTCCACGTGCGTGATCGCCGGCACGGTAGACTTCGGCACGTTCAGCAGGTCGATGCCGGTGAGCGCCGCGGCCTCCGGAGGAAGCGGGATACGCTTGTCGTTCCTGACCGCCGCCACCAGCAGCATGTAGGGGCTGTCGGCGTCCAGCTCGAACCACTCGCGCACGTGCCCGCGCAGCACCGATGGCGCAAACGGCCGGAACGACTCGCGATACTTGATCTTGAGATTCATCACCGACTGCATCTTCGGCGAGCGCGCGTCGCCGATGATCGACCGCGCGCCGAGCGCCCGTGGCCCGAACTCCATGCGGCCGTGGAACAGTCCGATCACCTTCTGGTCCGCCAGCGCGGCAGCCACCTCCTCGGCTCCCCTGCGCCCGTCGAGTCGTCGTGCCGCGTAGCCGTTCCGCTCGATCAACGCCTCGATCTCGCGATCGCTGAAACGCGGGCCCAGGAATGCGCCGTTCATGCCGTCGGCGTAGCGCGGCGTCGTCTTTGAAGACGAGGCAGGCCGTTCCCACGTGCCCGCCCTCTCGGGACTGACGCGCGGCTTTCCCAGGTGGCGATGCCAGAGGCCGAGGGCCACACCCACGGCGCCCCCCGCGTCGCCGGCCGCCGGCTGGATCCACAACTGCTCGAACGGTCCTTCCCGCAGGATGCGTCCGTTGCCGACACAATTGAGCGCGACGCCGCCCGCGAGGCACAGATCGCGCAGTCCGCTCTCGCGATGCGCGAAGGCGGTCATCTTCAGCATCACCTCTTCCGTCACGGTCTGGATCGACCGGGCGATGTCCATCTCGCGCTGCGTCACCCAGGTCTCGGGCTGACGCGCAGGTCCGCCGAACAGCCGCTCGAACTTCGACCCGGTCATCGTCAGCCCGTGGGCGTACGTGAAGTACTCCTGGTTCATCCACAGGCTGCCGTCGTCACGAATATCGACCAGATGATCCTTGATGGTCTTCACGTACCTGGGCTCGCCATACGGCGCGAGGCCCATCAGCTTGTATTCGCCGGAGTTCACCTTGAAACCGGTGAAGTAGGTGAAGGCGGAATACAGGAGGCCGAGCGAATGCGGGAACCGCTGCTCGCGGAGGACGTCGAGCTGGTGGCCGCGGCCGATCCCGATTGACGAGGTGGCCCATTCGCCGACGCCATCGATCGTCACCACCGCCGCCGCTTCGAACGGCGAGGGGTAGAACGCCGAGGCGGCGTGCGACTCGTGATGTTCACCGAACAGGATCTCTCCGGTGTAGCCATCCAGGTGGCCGGCGATCTCGTCCGCCAACCACAGCTTGCTGCCCAGCCACAACGGCATGGCCATGATGTAGGAACGCAAGCCCCGCGGCGCCGAGGCGAGGTAGGTCTCCAGCAGCCGCTCGAATTTCAGCAGCGGCTTCTCGTAGAAACCCACGAGATCGAGTTGCGCGACGCTGACGCCTCCTTCGCGCAGGCAATACGACACCGCGTGCGAGGGAAAGGCGGGATCGTGTTTCTTGCGCGTGAACCGTTCTTCCTGCGCGGCGGCGACGATGCGTCCGTCCTCGACCAGGCACGCCGCAGAATCGTGGTAGAAGGCCGAGATACCGAGGATCCGGGTGGGCACTCGTGTCAATCCGTCGTTCACGCTTCCCTGTTCTGGGTTCCCGGTTCGTGTTCATGTTCGAGGGTCCGGCTGAAGCCGAACACTACGTACGGCGGCGAGTCGCGATCGGGCGGAGTGTCCGCCTTTAGGCGGACCGAACCTGGAACGCCCGAAAACCGAACGGAGCGCCGAACCGAACCGAACCCGAACCTGAACCCGAACAGAGAAGCGAGAACCCAGCAGGGTGAACGACCATCATTCAGAACAGGGTGTAAATAAAGGGTGCGACGGCGCTCGACTGCCCGAACACGATCAGCAGGCCGAACAGCACGAAGACGATGACGATGGGCATGAGCCAGTATTTCTTCTCTTCGCGCAGGAACTGCCAGAACTCGACGAGCACACGCTTCTTGGCCATGGGGTCAGTACATCCGTTTGTAGTGTTCGGCGCTTCGATATCGTTCCGGGTGCGGTATCCATCCGGGCCACCGTTGGCGCCTCCGCGCCAGCGGATCGTGGCCGATCACCCGCCAGATGAGTCCAATCGGGGTGAGTATCAGCACGAACGCCACGGTCAGGATGATCCTCGCATTGACGTAGCCAAGAATCGTCGCCAGCCGCCACCAGGCGGCGCTGGGCCACTTGAGCGCGGCCGGTGCGAGATAACCGAATACGATGAGCAGGGCGCCGACGACGCCAAGGATTTCCGCGCTGCGAAGCCGTCCACGCCACAACAGGACTGCTGCAATGGCCAGCAGCACCGTGCCGACTGACAGCCCGAACGACCGGTCACGATCAGGCGACGGGTGCACTATCGCGACTCTCCGTACGGGTACGGCCTGACGACGAGATCCCTCGGATACGGAATCGACTTCTTCTCCACGATCTGCTTAGAGGGGCACGCATTCAGAATGACGGCGGACGCGGGATACATCGGGGTGCGGCCATCGCGAGCGCCATAGCCGGGTGCCTGTTCGGCAGGTCCGCCAGGCCGTCCCACCACGACACGGCCGACCATGCCGATCGACTCGTGCGTGATGCTGAAGTAGTCGTAGGTGCCCTCGACGTCGAACGCGTGCTCGAAGCGAATGAACCCGTTCGCCGCCCGGTTCATCGGGCCTGAATCGAATGGCTTCGCCGTTTCAGGGATCCGCAGCTCGTGGTTCTCGTTCGCCGGATGAAACGCGGTGACGCTGACCCCCATCAGGGCGCCCACCCCTCCGTTGAAGGCAAATTCCCACCGCACGGTCCCGCCCGGCGCGACCCAGATCCCCGCGGGATCGAAGAAATACTGGCCCCGCGGGAACGCCAGCCCGACACGCACCACCGCCGTCTGGCCGAATCCCAGCTGCGGCAGCGCGAGCACGCTGGCGCCGACGGTCGCGAGCATCGTTCGCCGGGACACGGCACCCATACGCTCTACTTCCCGTCCACCGTGAAGCAGTGGATGGAGTGAGGGTACGGAGTCTTCTGGCCCTGCCAGCCGCCCCCTTCCCCGTTACTTGCGTAGAGCGCGCCGTTGGCGATCGTCATGCCGCCGCGCACGGCGCTTCGCATGTCGTACTCCCACAGCTGCTGCCCGGTCTCAGCATCGAGTGCCTGGATCTTGGCGGGATTCACCAGTCCCTGGTACATCACGCCGTTCGCCACCGCGATCGGCGACGCCTGCAGCCCTTCGTTCGCGGTCAGCCATTCGACGTCTCCAGTGTAGGCGTTCAGCGCCGCACTCAGCCCAAGTGTCGGCCGGCTCGTGGGATTGGCGGTCTGGATATAGACCCGGTTGTAGGCAACGGCCGTCGCGCAAATCAACGGCCCTGAATTCGCACTCGGCGCGTTCAGCGACGCCTTCCAGTAAATCTCGCCGGTGTGGCGATTGAGACAGACGAAGTTCGCCTTGTTGCCGGCGCCGACGCATCGTCGAACATCCCCGCGCGAGCGCTGAGGTGAGACCGCGTCGAACACCATCGGATGCGCACAGAAGTCGAGATCGTGAATGTCCTGCGGGTGAGCCTGGTAGGCCCACAGCAGTTCGCCGGTGTCGATATCGTGCGCAATCAGGCTGTTGGCGTACAGCGTCGGGCCGCTGAACGCCTTGGCGTTGCCCGTCACGTTGAACACGGCATTCTGCTGCTCGTCGATCGCCGCGGACGTCCACATCGAGGCGCCGCCGGTCTGGTACTTCTCCGGAACATCCTTGACGACCCTGAACCGCCACCGCACCGCGCCCGTCTCCGCGTGCATGCAGACGACTTCCGCCATGCTCCCGCTGTAGCCGACGACGACGTTGCTGTTGTAGACGACGGGCGAGAACATCATCGACGCCATCATCTCCTTGCGCGATTCAATCGAGGTCTTCCAGATCTCCTTGCCGGTCGCCGCATCGAGACAATGGACGTTGCAGAGTCCGGTGCCGAAATAGATGCGCCCGTCGTGGTAATGCGCGGATGACCGCGTCCCGGGCAACAGCCAGTTGGCCAGCCATTCGCCGCCAATTCCGGTGTCGAAGGACCAGTTCATCCTTCCGGTCGCGCTGTTCAGTGAGTAGTAGTGGCCGCCGGCGCCGAAGAACAGCGTGTCGCCGATCACAGTGGGCGTCGATTGAATCGGCCAGCCGTCGATGGTGTCGAAGGTCCACCTGTTCTTCAGTCGCGCAACCTCGCGTGGACCGAGCGTCTTCTCATTTCGATTGAACCGGGTGTTGTGCAGGTCGTAGCCGAAGCGAGGCCAGTCCGCCGCGCCGGACGCGGGCGCCGCTGCCGCACGAATCACCGACGCCGGCAGCACACCCGCGACCGCGCCGATCGCGGCCGCGCGACCGCCGGCCTCCAGAAATGATCGGCGTGTGATGTTCGTCATACCTTCATGGCAACGCGAAGACGACGAGCGCTTCCGACCCCGCGGGCGCCGGATCGTCGAGCGCGCTGGCACCCGCCGCCACCACCGCGACGTACTGCTTCCCGTCGCGCCCCTGATACGTGATCGGCACCGCGTGGGCGTTCATGTCGAGGCGCGCCGCCCACAGTTCCTTCCCGGTACGGGAATCGAACGCGCGAAACCGCCGATCGTTGCTGGCCGCGATGAAGACCAGGCCACTCGCCGTGCTGATCGGTCCGCCGAGATTGAGGCGTCCTGTTTGCTGTTTCCCTTCCGGCAGCTGCTCCGTGATGCCGAGCGGCACGCGCCAGGCGATGTCGCCCGTCTTCATGTCCACGGCCAGCAGGTTCCCCCACGGCGGTTTCTGACACGGCCAGGCCTTTTCGCCCGAACCGACGAGATTGCCGCCGCCGTTCGGATTGCCGTCGCTCCACTGGAAACGCGAGGTGGTGCCGACGATGCTGTTGCGCTGGAAGCCTTCTGCCGCTCGCGCCCGGTGCGACGCTCGATCCAGCCGATGCTGGCCTCGTCCATCGTGTTGACGAAGACATAGCCCAGCCCGGGGTCCGATGCCATTCCGCCCCAGTTCGCGCCTCCGACCGATCCCGGAAACAGGATCGTCGACCGCGGCGGCGCGCCGGACGCGCGATGCAGATACGGGGTAAACGATCCGGCGTTATAGAACCCGCCGCTGCGCTGCTCCAGCTGACGGCAGAAGGCCGCGTGTTCGGCGTTTGTATCAGCCGCGGTGACGATGTCGCCCGGGGCGTAGCTGACGCGCGCGATCGGGCCTGGCTTCACAGGAATGGGTTGCGTGGGCGACGACTGCTCGCCGGGTACGTCACTCGCGGGCACGCGCCGCTCCTCCATTCCGAACACCGGCTTCCCGTCATCGCGATTCAGCACGTACATGTAGCCAGTCTTGTGCGCGACCGCGAGCACCGGCGTCGTCCGCCCGTTGATCGACACGTCGAGCAGCGACGGGGGCGCCGGGATGTCGTAATCCCACAGGTCGTGATGCGTCGTCTGGAAGTGCCACTTGTAGGCGCCGGTCTCCGCGTCGAGCGCGACGATCGAGTTGGCGAACAGGTTGTCGCCGTGCCGCTCGCCGCCGTAGTAGTCCGGAACAGGGCTGTCGAACACCGCATACAGGGTGTTGCGCTGGGGATCGATCGTCATCGAGAACGCCCAGCTGATCGCACCGGGATGATCTCGCCAGCTGCTGTCTACCCACGTCTCGAACCCCGGCGCTTCAGGCTCCTGCGGTACCGATCGGAACTCCCACAGGCGCGCGCCGTTCCGTGTATCGAAGCCCCGTACGGCGCCAGGCGACGTATTGGTCCCGACCAGGATGACGTTCTTGTAAACAGTGGGGGCGCCGTTATAGACCTGCCCCATGTCTATGACGCCGGAAGCGCCGAACTCTGTGACCGGCTGCCCATTCTCGGCGTTGAGCGCGATCAATCGTCGTCCGGCCGTGAAGTAGACGCGCGACGGCGATGCGCCCGTGCCAGCCCAGTAACCCAGGCCGCGCTTCGACGGCGGACCCATGGCGACGTCGTACGTCCAGACTTCGCGGCCCGTTTCGGGTGTGAGCGCGACAATCTTCGCCGGCGTGGCCACGTACATGACGCCGCGGACGACAAGCGGCGTGAACTCGCTTCCGCCGGTAAGCCCGCCCGCGTCGGGATGGCGCCCCAGCTTGTAACTCCAGGCTGGTCGCAGGCGCGAGACATTCGCCGGCGTGATCTGCGTGAGCGGCGAGTGGCGGCTGCCCATATGGTCGCGGTTGTACATGGGCCAGTCGGCCGCGGCCAGGGACGGAGCCGGCGCCTGCGCGAAGACCACCGTTGTCGCGGCGGCCGCAACCAGGAGGAACACGGTGCGTAAGTATCTCAAAGCTGCCTTGCGCCGCAGTATACAGAAGGGATACGTTGTCGAGGTTTGCAATTCTCCGGAGGCTCGACATGACCAGACTTCATACAAGAATCGTTTTCGTGCTGGCGCTGGCCGCCGGCATCGCGTTCCTGATTGCCTTCACCGGCAACGGCGCACAGGCGCAGAGTGCGCCCCGCGCTACCGGTTCGATCCCGACTGGCCGAAACCGATGCCCAACAAGTGGAAGATCGGCGGCGTCACCGGCCTGGCCGTCGATAAGGACGACAACGTCTGGGTGCTGAATCGTCCGAACGATCTACGCGACCTGGAACTGCAGGCGGAGATCGGCATCGCCGACTGTTGCGTGCGGCCGCCGTCGATGATCCACATCGACAAGAACGGCAACGTCATCGGCTCGTTCGACGCGCCTCCGGGGCACGGCATGGACGTCGACAGCCAGGGCTTTGTCTACATCGGCTCCGACACGGTGCGCAAATACGATCCGAAGAGCGGCAAGATGCTGATGGAGATCGCGCGAGCCGAGCCGCAGCCCGGCGCCGGCGGCGGCGGCGAAGCGGCGCCGGCCCAGCGCCAGCCCGGTCGCGGGAGCGCCGGACCGGTCGGCACCTTCCCGCAGCAGGGTGGCGGAGGTCGCGGGCGCGGCAATGCCGACCCGGCCGCCCAGGCGGCGCAAGCGGCAGCGCTCGAGGCGTGGCGCGCGAAGTATCCGCCGACGGCGCCGATGATCGTCGGGCAGGTCGAGGAGATTCGGCTCGACGAGCCTGCGGGCGAGGTGTATGTGGCCGACAGCTCGTTTGGCGGACGCGTGATGGTGTTCGATCTGAAGACGTTTGCCTTCAAGCGAGGATGGGGCGCTTACGGCCACCGGCTCAATGAGATCAGCACCAACGAGGCAGACCGCGCCTACAAACCGGGCGGACCCATGCCGAAGGAGTTCCGCGGTCACCTGACATTGAACTTCTCGGGCGACGGCCTGGTGTACGCGGCCGATCGCCAGGCCAACCGGATCCACGTGACCGACAAGCAGGGCAAGTTCCTCAAGGAGTTCATCGTCGCGCCGACCACCGGCGGCGGCGGCTCCACCGGTGGCGTCGCCTTCTCCCCCGACCGCCAGCAGCGCTACCTGTTCGTCTCCGACCTGGTGAACAACACCATCTGGTTCCTCAACCGCGAAGACGGCAAGGTCATCGGCCGGATGGGCAGCATGGGCGAAAACGGCGGGCAGTTCTTCGGATTGCACATGATCGCCGTCGATTCGAAGGGTGTGATTTATACGGGTGAAGTGTTCAACGGCGAGCGCGTGCAGCGATTCCTGCCGAACTAGACGAACACGCCGCGCCCGGACTAGACTCCGCGCAAGCTTGTAGCTGGTGACCGGCAGCTGGTAGCTGCCGCCTACCGGCTACCGACTACCAGCTCTTAAGACGGAGACGTCACATGATCAGAGTCAGTTTGAAAACAGCCGCTGCCGCCGCATTGGTCGCCGGCGTGGCATTCGTCGCCTCCTGTTCCGGGCCTGAGCCGGCGCCGGCGCCGGAGGCCACAGCCGGGGCACCGGGCAGCGGCGGCGCGCCAAGCTACGTTTACGATCCAGGCTGGCCGAAGCCGCTCCCCAATAACTGGAAGATCGGCGGGGTCACCGGCCTCGCGGTCGTCCCGGGGCAGGACACGGTCTGGGCCTACAACCGCCCGAATGACCTCACGGCGCTGGAGCTCGAGAAGGAGATCGAGGCGTCCGACTGCTGCACTCTGCCGCCGTCGATGATCCACTTCGACAAGGAAGGCAACGTGATCGGATCGTTCGCCGCGCCGCAGGGGCACGGCATGGACGTGGACAGCAAGGGCTTCGCCTACCTCGGGCAGAACACGGTGCGGAAGTACGACACCAAGACCGGCATGATGGTCGCCGAAATCCCCCACACGCCGGAGACCGAGAACGGCAACAAGTTCACCATGCCGCAACTACCGGAGCACACGCCCGGCCGGGGCGGCCAGGGGCCGGTGGCGGGCTTCCTGCCACAGCCTCCCGGAGCGCGCGGCGCGCGGCGGCGGTGGCGGCCGCGGCGGCAACGCGCCCGATCCGGCCGCGCAAGCGGCGCGCGTCGCCGCGTTCCGCGCGAAGTATCCGCCGTCGACCCCGATGATCGTCGGCGGGCTCGAGGAGATTCGCGTTGACGAGGCGAACAACGAGATCTACATCCTCGACAACTACCTGAACGGGCGGCTCCTCGTCTTCTCGCTCGACAAGTTCGAGTTCAAACGCGGGTGGGGCGCGTACGGCAAGCCACTGGCGGAGATCAGCACGAACGACGCGGACGCGGAATATAAGCCCAATGGCCCGGTGCCCAAGGAGTTCGCCGGCCACGTCACCTTCAATTTCTCCAACGACGGCAAGGTGTACATCGCCGATCGCGTGGCGAACCGTATCCAGGTCACCGACAAGCAGGGCAAGTATCTCGGACAGGAATTCATCATCGCGCCGTACACCGGTCGAGGAGGCGCCACCGGCGGGGTCTCATTCTCGCCGGACGCGGAGCAGCGTTACCTCTATATCTCGGATCTCACCAACAACAAGGTGTGGTTCCTAAACCGCGCTGATGGCAAGGTCGTCGGCACGCTCGGCCAGATGGGCGAGCAGGGTGGGCAGTTCTTCGGCCTGCACATGATCGCGACCGACTCGGCGGGGACGATCTACACGGGCGAGGTGTTTGCCGGCCAGCGGGTGCAGCGCTTTGTCCCTGCCGACAGCCCTCGTGGAAAAGTTATCCAGCAACTGGGGACCGTCGGTCTGAACTAGCCCTTCGATCGTAGAGGCGGACCGTCAGGTCCGCCTCCGCCCTTCAACGGCTCTGATTGGCCGGCCGCAGCACGTTGCTCGCGGCTGCTTGCGCGATGAGAGCGTCCGCGTCTGCCTGAAGCAGGAAACGCTCGCGGACGGCTTTCGCCGCGGCGGTCCTGACCACCTCCACATATCCCTCATGCGTGCGGTACCGCTCCTCGAGCGAGAGGCGCGGATCGCCATTCGCCATGCGCTCGGCCCGCGTGGTGGCGAACGGAATCATTCCGGCGGCATAGTTACAGAGCCTTCCCTTGTGAAAGCCGGCCGCGACGATGTTCCACCCCAGGTAGGTCCCGAGCGGCGCCTCGCGCAGCACGACCGGTACACCGCCGAGCTCGTTGCCGTCGGCGTCGACGCGCGGGGCTTTCATCCGGATCGCCTGCTTGATCGGCGGCGGCACGTTCGTCACCACGCCGGATCCCTCGAGGTAGTTGAACTCAGCGCCCCAGTCGTAATCCAGCGTCCGATTGATCAGGTCTGTCGGCGCCGTCAGCGGCACCCCCGGGATGCTCGGGAATCCGAGCGTTTCCTTCGTGGGATCCACGAGGAAGCCGTTTGCCAGCGTCGGATACTTGCTCGGCGGCGGCGGCGTGCCGTTCATCACCCAGTCCCTGAAGTGGAGCCGGATCGCGTTGGACGTTTCGGTGTACGGCATCGGATTGGCGGCGTACATTCCGCGGCCAAAGTTGGGTCCGGGGCATGCCGGCGCCGCGGCGGGAGTCACGTCGAATCCGCCGGTGCCGCCACCGTGTGGAGTGCTTCCAATGTAGTACCGCCGAACGTTGTCCGGCACGGGGATGTCCTTGTCGCCGCTCGTGCCCACCCAGTTGGTGCTCAGGTTCAGCGCCCAGGCCTCGGTTCCCCCCATCGTCTCGACGATTCTTGGACACGTCCTGGTCGACGAGCATCGATCGAGAATGCCGGCCGCCGGCAGCCCGCGAGCGGAATCGGGCCAGGACGCCCACCACACCGGCCCTTCGCTGCCCCGGTCGTATAGCGTCGTTGCCGCGTCGGGTGTACCAAAGCGGACGTTCAACGGAAGGCGGCCTGGGGCGATGATTGGCCACGCTCCGTCGTGCACCTGCCGGCCGCTCTCATCCTGGTTGAAGCCCAGATGTAGAAACGCCCTGACAAAACGCCCTGACTGCGAACGGCCGCGGCTGATGATCCACGAAACCTGCTTGGCGACCGGATTGACGGTCCCAACGCTGTCCTTCTCGGCGCTGCGGAAGAAGGACGCCACGTCGCGAAACGCGGCAAACCCGATACCGAGCACGTACGGGTCCTGCGCGGTGAAGACAACCTGGTACAGCAGGGATGGGTCGAAGCCCCCTTTGACGCAGATCTGTGTGGGGTCAGGTGTTCCCGGAAACGGGCTGTCCGCGCTGCAGCGCGCCCACGCCCAGTCGCTGCTCGCAACCGTCTTCGCCCCGCCTGCCTGGCCGTCGATCGTTTCGGAGGTACGGGTCGTGAGGGTTGCCTTTGCCGTCTCCAGCGTGGCGGGCTTGTAGGGCAAGGGATTGCTGTTGAGCACGAGCGGCTGCGATCCCGGACCGGTCGCGTTGACAATACGGCCCAGGACGAGACCCGTGATCGCGGATCCATCCGCCTGCCTCGCGACGGGCACAACGACGTAGTCGTTGTTGGGCCCGGGCGCGGTGGCACCCGTGTTGTCGCCCTGCCAACCGCTGCTCAATCCCACGTCACCCAGGATCCGCTCCGCCTCGGCAATCGTGATGCGGCCGCCCCGATTCGGCACATCGTGCCACATCAGGTGGCTCGACTTCGTCATGTCGATCGGTTTCACCAGGAAAAAGGTCGCCACGTACTCGACTTTTCCGCTGGCATTCCTCGGCGCCAGGCGGATGTCGGTGATGATGCGGTTGTGCGGGTCGTCCGGATCCAGTTCACCGAACGCGCGGCCGGCAAGCGTCTCGTACTGGCCCGCGCTGCCGAACGATTTGCCGTCGAAAGCGGGCGACATTTTCCTGTCGATGACGATGCGCTTCACCTCCGCCTGCGCACCCGAGCCCCATGCCACGAGCAGCACACCAATCAAAAGGCACTTGACCAAGCCACGCATTCTCGGAGAATTCATCTCGACCTCCTGATACTGCTCAATCATCCGAAGTGATCGGAGGGGACGGAGAGAACGGATTCACACGGAGCAACGGAGAAACAGAGACGCACGGAGGGCGACTGCCCATGTTGCAAGCGCAGTCGTCCCGCCGGTCACGCCGGCCTACGGCCGGCTCATGGATGGAGCGTGCCTGCACGCCCCATCCATGCCGCGCGAAGCGGGGTGACCGACGCTCCGTTCGTCTCCGTGCTTCCGTGTCTCCGTGTGAATCCGTGCCCTCCGTGACCTCCGCTTCCTCTCAGTCGCGGGGCGCGCGAACGGGCATCTGCGGACCGCCGATGGTCGGCTCCCGTTGCCGCCACAAGTAATCGAACGTCGTGTCAACGTGCACGAGAACACGCTCCGGTGTCTGGTTATAGTCCTTGAAGTCCGCCATCGTGACTTCCTTGCGGATCTCCGTCAGCGTCTTGCCGGCGACGATGCGTTCGAGCACACGATCGCGCATCGCCAGCAGGTAGCGGTGAAAATCGAGAAACGCCTGCTGCGTCGTCGTCGATCGATCGTGTCCCTCGAGCACAATCTTCACGTCGGGCAGGTAGGCCAGCGTCCGCAGTGCTTTCAGCGCGTTGTTGATCTCGAGGTCCCTGAAGTCGGGCAGGATGTTCTTGCCGCGCGCG
Organism: uncultured Acidobacteriota bacterium; assembly: GCA_963750995.1. Lineage (GTDB taxonomy): Bacteria > Acidobacteriota > Vicinamibacteria > Vicinamibacterales > UBA2999 > CAVVST01. The sequence continues at coordinate 728,705 of CAVVST010000005.1, forward strand.
AAGTCGGGCGCGAAAAGCACGCCCTCGGACGGGATGTACACGTAAATCATGTTGTCGCTGTGCGTCGGGCCGAGGTGGAGGAGCTCGACGTGCATCCCGCCCAGCTCGATCACCATCGAGTTCTCGAACATGACCTGCGGCACGATCGCCCTGCGCTTTTCGCGGACGATATGGGGTTTGAGGTTCACATGGCCGACGCCGATGGCCGTGTCGGCGAAGACCTGGGTGTCGCAGATGTGGCCCTGGTGGTCGTGGCTCATCACCACGTACTTGACGGGCACCTTGAAGCGCGTCCGCAGCTCGATCTTGAGCCACTCCATGTTGTCGCAGTCGCCGTCGACGAGGATGATTCCCTCGGGCGTCACGACGAACATGTGGTTCATGCTGGTGCCGAACCGGTAGACGTGCTCGGTCAGCTGATTGATCTGCCGCTCGTTGGTCCACTTGGTCTGGCCGGAGGCGGCGCCGGCCGACGCCACAAGGACCCAAATGCCCAGCACCGCCACGCTACGAAATCTGACCATCGCTGACCTCCACGGTCGTTTGAGATGATAGCCCCGCCACACGCCGCGGATTGACGGATAATGTCGCCTTCGGCTACTTTTCGCCGGTTCTACCTGACAAACCCACTGGGAGTGTGTAATGAAGCGGATTCTGCGGGTTTTCTCGCTTTGCGCCCTGGTCATGTTCCTTACGAGCGCGATCGCCTACGCACAGGCGACCGCACAACTGAGCGGGCAGGGTGACGGATGACAGCGGCGGCGTGCTGCCAGGCGTCTCCGTCACCGTCGATTCAGACTGATACGGGTTTCACACGGACCACCGTGACCGACGATGGCGGGACGTGTACGTTCTGCCGAACCTGCCGCTCGGGCCGTACCGGCTCGAGGTGATGCTGGCGGGCTTCCGCGACCTACGCCCAGACCGGTATCGTCCTGCAGGTAGCCGCGACGCCGGCGATCAACGTCACCCTTGGACTGGGCGAGCTGGCTGAGACGGTTACCGTCGAGGCGGCCGCGCCGCTGGTGGACACGCAGAGCGCAGGCATCAGCGAAGTCGTCGAGCAGGAACGCATCGTCGAACTGCCGCTGCAGGGCCGCCAGGTCACCGACCTCATCTGCCTGACGGGCGCCGCGGTGGATATGGGGCGGCCGAACAACCGCAGCTTCCAGGGTGGCGTGAACATCTCCGTCGCCGGCGGGCTGGCGTTTGGTGTGTCGTATCTACTGGACGGCGCGCTGCACAACGACCCCCAGAACGCGGCCGGTCTCGCGCTGCCGTTCCCTGACGCGGTGCAGGAGTTCCGAGTCACCACGAGCGGCACTAACGCCGAGAACGGCGTGCGATCCGGCGCCTCGGTGAGCGCGGTCACGAAGTCGGGCACCAACCGGTTCTCCGGCAACGCCTTCGAGTTCTACCGCGATGCGAAATTCAACGCGATCAGCCGCTTTCGCGCCCATCGGCCCCGACGGCGAAGCAGATGGACGACGGCCTGACGCGGCACCAGTTTGGCGGCACGTTCGGAGGGCCGATCAAGCGCGACCGCATGTTCTTCTTCGGCGCCTACCAGCAGACCGAGACCACCCAGCAGCCGGCATCACTCCTGGCGCGGGTTCCCACGGCTCAGATGCTCGCCGGGGACTTCACCACGTTTGCCTCGGCCGCCTGCCAGGGCGGTGCCGCGGTGACACTGCGGGCGCCGTTCGTCGGCAACCGCATCAGTCCGGCGGCGTTCAGCCCGGCCGCGTTGAACCTCGCCGGGCGCCTGCCGAAGACAACGGATCCATGCGGAGAGACGCTCTATTCGATTCCGCTCGACCGATCCGAAGGACAGTTTGTTGGCCGCGTCGATTTCCAGCTCTAGTGCCAACCATTCGATCTTCGGCCGCTACATGGCGACAACCGATGACACCTTGGCGGCGTTATGCGCGTACGAACAACCCGCTGACGACGACGGAGCCCGCGCTCGACAACATGCAGCAGGCGCTGACTACTCGGCGATACCCAGGTGTTCGGCACGAACGCGGTCAATTCGATTCGGTTTGCCTATACCGACACCAACGTCGATCGGCGGAACGAGTTCTTCGATCCCTCCGATCTGGGCGCGAAGGCCTACAGCTACGTTCCCGACCAGATGACGCTGAACGTGACGGGCGGATTCGGTATCGGCGCGTCAACCGCGGCGAAGGGCATCGCGCGAGAACCAGACCTATGCGTTGAACGACGACCTGTCGCTTGTCAAGGGGAGCCACCAGCTCGGCATGGGCTCAGCGTGGCGTACTGGAAGGTTGATCAGCAGACGTGGGCCCGAGGGTCCGGCCAGTGGACCTTCACGGGCCAGGCGACCGGCCTTGGCATGGCGGATTTCCTCGTGGGACGGATTGCGGTGCTCGACCATTCGGGTCTGACCGGCATTACGTTCGACCAGCGCTATCTCGGCGTCGTACCTGCAGGACACCTGGCGCCGAATGAAAAATCACCATCAATGCGCGGCGTGCGCTGGGAGCCGTTCTTCAGCCAGAACCTGCTGCGCGGCGCGATCACGCGGTTCGACCGGGAGGACTTCGCCGCCAACGTCATCACCACGCAGTTCAGGAACGCGCCGGCCGGCCTGATCTATCCCGGCGATCCCGGCTTCCCCAACGGTGCGACCGGACTGAAGACGAAGTGGATGAACTTCGCGCCGCGCGCCGGCATCGGCTGGGACGTGCACGGCAACGGCCGCCTCGCGATCAGGTCGTCCTACGGCCTCTCGTACGACTACCCAACCGGCGAGTTCATGTCGAACCCGGCGGCCGCGCCGCCCTACGGCAACCGCGTCCGGCTGACCGATCCTCCCGGCTGGCTTTGACGATCCGTACGGCCATCTGCCGGGCGGCGATCCGCATCCGATCGTGACCGGGCCCGACACAGAGTTCCCACTGTCGGGACGTTTGCGTCCATCGATCCGGCCCTCAACGCGCCGCGCATCCAGTCGTGGAACGTCACGGTCGAACAGCAGCTCGGAACGAACTGGCAGGCGTCGGCGAGCTACCTGGGCCGCTACTCCGATCGGCTCTGGGGTTTCCAGGCAGTGAACTACGGCGTGTTCATGGGGCTGGGGCCGTGCACTATCAACGGTGTCGCGTTCGCGGTCTGCTCGACCAACGGCAATCTGCAGCAGCGCCGTGTGCTCTCGCTCTCGAACGAGAACCCGAGGTCTGCCGGGCTGATCGGCATCCTCGACGAGTACACGAATGACGGTGATCAGAGCTATCGCGGCATGCGGCTGTCGGTCCAGCGGCGCGCGGCGGCCGGACTCAGCCTCAGCGCGAACTACACGCTGTCGCGCTGCTTCGGGACCGAAATGGGCACCGCGCCCAGTTCGGCGCGACTTATACGGATCCGACCAATCCCGACAACGACCGCGGGTATTGCGATCAGGATCGCACGCACATCGGCAACGCCATCTCGGGATCGAGACGCCGCAATTCAGCAACGACGATGCTCCGGACGATCGCGTCGAACTGGGGCGTGTCCGCGATCATAACCGCCCGCTCCGGCACTCCGCTCAGCGTGACCACCGGCGTCGACACCGCGTTCAGCGGGATCAGCAACCAGCGCGCGAACCAGGTCTCGGACGATGTCTACGGGGACCGGAGGAAGATGCGCAGGGACGGCTGATCGAACTACCTGAATCGCGCGGCGTTCGCCTCGCCGGCGCCGGGCACGGTCGGCACCAGCCCGCGCAACGGCTTCGTCGGGCCGAGCTACTGGAACGGCGTCAATCTGGCGCTGCGACGGCTGATCGGGCTCGGGGGCACGCAGAACCTCGAACTGCGCATCGAGTCCTTCAATCTGTTCAACAGCTTCAGCTGGGGCACGCCGACGACGAACCTGGGCTCGGGACAGTTCGGCCGCATCACCGCGCCAGGCAGGGCGACCCGCGCATCATGCAGTTCGCGGTGAAGTACGGATTCTAGACAGTGAAAGTGGAAAGTGAAAAGTTGAAAGTAGGCGTCAACGGGCCGTGAGCACGAGACCCGGAGCAGGGTGCTCTCTGACTCTGCGTCTCTGTGGCCTGCCCATGACAAAGGAGGACTGACGTGAAACGACTGCTCTTGTCTTCATGGCGATCGCGAGTGTCGGCCTGCGGCGCATTACGCACAGGAGGAGCGGGTGCGGCACATCGCACCCGCAAATCCGGTCGTTGCCGACAAGGACGTCAACAGCCAGCCGATTCCCCGGCTTCGCCGACGGCACCATCGACATCACCGGACCGTGGTTCGGCGGCGGCTCGAATGGCGACATCGAGCGTGAGGGCGGCCTGAAAGCCGGGCGAGCTGCCGTTGCTCCCGTGGGCGCGCGAGACTGAGGGAAAAGCGGCTGCCCAAGGATGAGCCGTACACGGCGTGCCTGCCGATGGGCGTGCCGCGCATCAATCCGTATCCGTGGAAGTTCGCGATGAGCTACACAGCCAAAGGGTTGACCCACATCTATCAGCTCCATGAAACCGGGGATGCCGGCGCGCACCGCGTCATCTACATGGACGGCAGCGAAGCACCCGAAGACCCGATCCCGACATGGTGGGGCCACTCGATCGGCCGCTTCGAGAAGGACACGCTGGTGATCGACACGATCGGCTATAACGACAAATTCTGGTTCGACAGCCGCGGCACACCGCACAGCGAAAAGCTGCACACCATCGAGCGCTGGACCCGCATCAACTTCGGCCGCATGACGCACCAGTTCACGATCGACGATCCGGGCGCGTTCTCGAGAACCGTGACGCTGAACTTCACGGCCAGCCTGATTCGTCCGGGGCTGAAGGACGGCGACGACCTGCTCGAGTTCATCTGCCTCGAAGACAATCAGTACGGCGCCGCCGCGGGGATCCAGGGCGTCGGGTCTGGCCGATAGGGGGCTGTTCCATGAAATCGAGACTGGGAATCGTTGCTGCCGCGCTCGGCCTGCTGTGCACCGCGCCGGCGCTCGCGCATCACGGGTTCGACACCGAGTACGACGCAAAGAAGAAGGTGAAGCTGGAAGGTGTGGTCAAGCAGGTGGCGTGGACGAACCCGCACATGCGCGTCTACATCGACGTCACCGGTCCGGACGGCAAGGTCGTGAACTGGAACCTCGAGCTGACCAGCCCGAACCGGATCCGCCGGCAGGGATGGGGACCAAACGACCTGCTCCCGGGCGAGAAGGTCGTGTTCGAAGGCTACGGCGGCAAGGTCGTGGAAAGCCGTGGATCGCTGCTCTCGATTCGCAAGGCCGGCTCGAATGTCTACCTGTTCGAGGAAGGCAAGGAAGAAGCCGAAGCCGAGGGGCGGCCAGACCCGTCGCGATGATCCGCTTCGCCGTCGCCGGCATCCTGCTGATCGCATGCGCAGCGGTGCCGCGCGGACAAACCGCAGGGGCGCAAGGCGCGACGGACTGGCCGCAGTGGCGCGGTCCGTCGCGATCCGCCGTCTCGCCGGAAACGGGGCTGCTGCGATCCTGGCCGGCCGCCGGGCCGCCGCGCGCGTGGACCGCGTCGAATCTCGGCGCCGGGTTCGGATCGATCGCCGTGAGCCGCGACCGCATCTTCGTCCAGGGGATGCGGAACTCTCAGAGCGTCGTGTCCGCCCTCAACCGCGCCGACGGAATGCTGGTCTGGACAAAGCCGATCGGCCGCGCCGGTGACAACGACCGTGGACCGGGCCCACGCGGGACGCCGACGGTGGACGGCGACCGCATGTATGTCCTCACCGAAAATGGCGACCTGGCGTCACTGCGCGTCCAGGACGGCGGCATCGTCTGGCAACGGAACATCCTCCAGGAATTCGGCGGCCGCAACATCGACTGGCTGATCAGCGAGTCACCCCTCATCGACGGCAACAACGTCATCATCTCGCCCGGCGGCCGCAGCGCCGGGATGGCTGCACTCGACAAGATGACGGGCAAGACTGTCTGGGTCAGCAAGGAACTGAGCGACCGCGCGGGCTACTCTTCCCCGATCGTCGCCGACGTGCAGGGCGTCCGCACCATCATGACCCTCACCGGTGAGGCGGGCATCGGCGTGCGCGCGTCGGACGGCAAGCTGATGTGGCGCCATCCGGCCGTGTCCAATAGCACCGCCAACATCGCGACACCCGTTTTCTTCGACAACAAGGTGTTCTACAGCTCCGACTACGGCACAGGCGGCGCGCTGCTGGCGCTGCGGGCGCAGAACGGCGAAGTGCGCGCGCAGGAGGTGTATTTCACGCGCGACATGCAGAACCATCACGGCGGCCTGGTCGTCGTCAACGGCTACCTTTATGGCTTCCACAACGCGATCCTTACGTGCCTGGAATTTGCCACCGGCAAGGTGATGTGGCGAAACCGGAGCGTCGGCAAGGGATCGGTCGCCTACGCTGATGGGTCGCTGTACCTCCTGAGCGAGAACAACGTCGTCGGCCTGGCTGACGCGTCGCCGGCCGGGTATCGCGAGACCGGGCGGTTTCGCATTCCCGAACAAGGCTGGCCCTCGTGGGCGCATCCTGTCGTCAGCGGCGGGCGCCTGTACATCCGCGATCAGGGTATCCTTACGGCCTACAACATCCGGGCGAATTAGGTCCGGCTGAAGCCGGACGCTACGAAATTCGAGCGTAGTATCCGCCTTCAGGCGGACCTCACAAGGAGATTCGCATGCGGCGTGGAATCATCATCCTCATTCTGGTAGCGGGCGTGACGGCGGCAACTCAGGCGCGGCAGGCCGGCACTGATGTTACGCAGTGGCGCGGCGCCAACCGCGACGGCGTCGTGACCGGTTTTACGGCGCCCGGATCATGGCCGGCGCAACTGACGCAGCGATGGAAGGCGGACGTCGGTCTCGGCTACGCCACGCCCCTCGTCGTCGGCAACAGGGTCTACGTCTTCTCGCGCCAGGGCGATGACGAGGTGATGAGCGCGCTCGACGCGGCGAGCGGGAAGGTGCTGTGGCGAACCGCCTACCCGGCGCCCTTCGAGATGAACAGCGCGGCCAAGGTCCACGGCCCCGGACCGAAATCCACCCCGATCTTCTCGAATGGCCGGCTGTTCTCGATCGGGATGACAGGCGCCGTGACCGCCTTCGATGCCGCGAGCGGCAAGCAGATATGGCAGAAGCCGGCGATGATGCCGGTCCCGATGTACACGAGTCACGCGTTTTCACCCGTGATCGAGGGCAACACCGTCATCTTCCACGTCGGCGGACACAACAAGGGCGCGCTCACGGCGTACGACGTGAACACCGGGCAGGTGAGATGGGAATGGACCGGGGACGGGCCGGGCTACGGCTCGCCGATCGTCGCCGACTTCGGCGGGGTGCGACAACTGGTCACCATCACGCAGGGGAAGCTGGTCGGCGTCAACGCCGCGACCGGCGCGCTGCTCTGGGAGCAGGCGCTCGTCAGCCCGAACTTCACCAACTCGATCACTCCCGTGCGGCACGGAAACACGGTCGTCGTCTGGGGACACGGTGGGCCGATGACGGCGTTCACGATCGGACGGAACGGCAACCAGTGGACCTCCACGACCGCGTGGGAAGCACCGGATCTCCCCGGCCGCATGAGTAACTCCGTCCTGGATGGCGACGTGATGTACGGCCTTACCAGCCGGAACATGGGTCAGTACTACGTCGTGGACGCGACGAGCGGGAAAACCCTGTGGAGCTCCGAGCCCCGCCAGGCGGCGCAGGCCGCGCTGGTACGCGCCGGCAACACCCTGCTGTCGCTTGAAAACGACAGCGAGCTGGTCGTCTTCAGGACCAGCCGCACCGGCCTCGAGGAGCTTCGCCGCTACAAGGTCGGCGACGGCGAAACCTGGGCCCAGCCGGCTGTTTCCGGCAACCGCATTTTTGTCAAGGACGTCTCGACGTTGACGCTCTGGACGCTCAACTGACGATGCCCCGTTCACGATCGAGCCATTCTTGTAGATACTAGAGGTGGCTCCCCATGCCACCTCGTCCCATCCTTCTCGTCGTGGAGGATGACTGGACGCTGCGCGAGCTTTATCGCCTGGCGCTCAGTCTGTCCGATTTCACCGTGCATGCGTGCGAAGACGGCGTGCAGGCGATCCGCTATCTCGATCAGGAAAACCCGGACCTGGTTGTCCTGAACCTGCCGCGCGTCCCGGGCACGATGGTGTACGACGAACTGCGCGCGCGCAGCCAGACTGGCAGCGTTCCGCCTGTGATCGTGGTCACCGGTTTGTACCAAGTGCCCTATCTCCCTGGCGCGACGGTCCTTCGTAAACCGGTGTCGGCCGAATCGCTGAGACGAACCATCGTCCGGGTACTCGAGCGCCGCCGGCGCGAATGGCTCTTCGTGTCGGGCTCCAACTCGATCCGGCTCGTCCGTATCGAAGAGGGCGGCGAGCGCGTTCTCCTGATGGTCAGCGGACCCGGGAGTGCCACCAGGATCCACCAGGACGGCGACCCGCAGAGCGGCCTACGCCGTCAGCTGGCGATCGAACAGGAACTCGTCGCTCAAGGGTATCGCCTGCTGCCGTTCGATCGGCGCTCCGGTCAGGACAGGCGCTCCGCGCTGCGCGGCACCACCGAACGTCGCCGCTAGGCTCGACGCGGCCGCGCCGCACGCAAGCGTATAATCCGACCGCACGCCCCATCGCCCGCCCGACCGCGGAGGACCGTCCATGCTGAGCAGACTCCGTCCGTTTACCGTCTCTGTGTTCGCGCTCGTCACCCTGCTGGCGTCGATGGACGACGGCCTCCTCGGACAGGCGCGCCAGCGAGACGGCGAATGGACCACCTACGGCGGTGACCTGGCCAGCCGCCGCTATCGCCCGTTCGATCAGATCAACCGCGACAACTTCAAGGATCTGGAGGTGGCCTGGCGATTCAAGACCGACGCGCTCGGTCCGCGGCCGGAGTTCAACTTCCAGTCCACGCCGTTGATGGTCAACGGCGTCCTCTACACGACCGCGGGCACGCGACGCGCGGTGGTGGCGCTCGACGCCGCAACCGGCGAGATGCTGTGGATGTCGCGCGAGGACGAGGGCAAGCGCGCCGAGGCCGCGCCGCGGAAGCTGTCGGGACGGGGGCTGGCGTACTGGACTGACGGCCGTGACGCCCGCATCGTCTACGTGACCCCCGGCTATCAGCTGATCGCGCTCGACGCGAAAACCGGCCGGACGGTCGCCGGCTTCGGCCGGAATGGGGTGGTGGATCTGAAGCTCGACATGGACCAGGCGATCGACCTCGACTCGGGCGAGGTCGGGCTGCACGCCGCGCCGATTGTCTCGAACGACGTCATCATCGTCGGCGCCGCGCACCTGCCGGGCGGAACGCCGAAGAGCCGCACGCACGAGAAGGGCTACATCCGCGGCTACGACGCGCGCACCGGCAAGCGGCTGTGGATCTTCCACACGCTGCCGCAGAAGGGTGAGTACGGCAACGACAGCTGGTTGCAGGACTCGTGGTCGTACACCGGCAACGTCGGCGTCTGGGCGCAGATGACGATCGACGAGGAGCTGGGCATGCTCTACATGCCGGTGGAACTGCCGACCGGTGATTATTACGGCGGCCATCGTCCCGGCAACGGTTTGTTCGGCGAGAGCCTCGTCGCCCTGGATCTGAAGACCGGGCAGCGGAAGTGGCATTACCAGCTGGTTCACCACGGCATCTGGGACTTCGACATCCCGTGCGCACCGATCCTCGCCGACATCACGGTAAACGGCCGGACGATCAAGGCGATCGCGCAGCCGACGAAGCAGAACTGGCTGTACGTCTTCGACCGCGTGACCGGGGAGCCGGTGTGGCCGATCGAAGAACGGCCGGTACCGAAGGGGGATGTACCCGGCGAGTGGTATGCCGCGACCCAGCCGTTTGTCACCAGGCCGGCACCGTACGATCTGCAGGGCGTGTCGATCGACGACCTCATCGACTTCACGCCCGAGTTGCGCGCCGAAGCGGTCAAGCTGGTCTCGAACTACAAGATCGGCCCGCTGTTCACACCACCTCCGGTCAGCAGGTGGGAAGGTCCGCGCGGGCTCATCATGGTGCCTTCGTCAACGGGCGGCGCGAACTGGCCCGGCGGGTCGCTGGATCCGGAGACGAACATTCTCTACATCTATTCGTTCCGCCAGCCCACGGTGATCGGAATGGTGAACGACCCCGCCCGCTCGGACATGAACTTCATCAACGGCCAGGCGCGGGATCCGAATGCACCACCGCCGGCGCCGGCCGCTGCCGCCGCGCCCGCCGGCGAAGGCGGAGGGCCTGCCCTGACGGTGCAAGGCCTTCCCATCCTCAAGCCGCCTTACGGGACGATCACCGCGACGGATTTGAATCGCGGCGAGATCGTCTGGCAGGTGGCGCACGGCGAGACGCCGGACGCGGTTCGCAACCATCCCGCCCTGAAAGGGTTGAACATTCCACGTACGGGGCGGGCCGCCGGCCGGATCGGCACGCTCGTGACCAAGACGCTGGTCATCGCCGGCGAGCCGGGGTTCTTCACCATGCCGAACGGGCAGCGGGGCGCCATGCTGCGGGCGTACGACAAGGCCACTGGCGCCGAGGTCGGCGCCGTGCCCATGCCGGCGCCGCAGACGGGCTCGCCGATGACCTACATGCTCAACGGGCGGCAGTACCTCGCGGTGCCGATTTCCGGCGCAGGCTATAGTGGAGAACTGGTGGTGTTCAGGGCGCCGCAGCCAGCGACGACCACGTCCTCGCGATGAAGAGAGCGACTGCAATCAGCCTGGGCGTATGGGCCGGCATTTCGTTCGCGGCCGTGCTCCGGGCGCAGGACACGCGTTCTGTCTGGGACGGCGTCTATACGGCGGAGCAGGCAAAGCGCGGCGAAGCGCTCTATGGCGAGCACTGCGCGGCGTGCCACGGCGGCACGCTGCTCGGTGCCGAGGCAGCTCCGCCGCTCACGGGGTTCGACTTCGGCACGAACTGGAGCGGCCTGACGCTCGGCGATCTGTACGAGCGAATCCGGACGTCGATGCCCGCCGAGGATCCGGGGAAAGTCAGTGCGCAGCAGAAGGTCGACATCATCGCCCACATGCTTCGCGTCGGCGGCTTCCCTGCCAGCATGACCGAGCTGCCGCGCGACGCGCAGGTGCTCATGCAGATCAAGTACGTCTCGACGAAGCCATAGTCGGCCGTCCAATCACGCGCAACAGCCAGGCCCGCAGCACGCGGCCGCCGCGAGCGGCTTGGTGGCACGGACGAACGCGGACGCGTATTTGCCGCCGGTTTCAGCGTAACTGCGCCAGGGCTCGACGGTGACGTCGGCAAACCCAGCCGTGCGCAGCTTGGCAGCGTACTCGGAATCCCGCAGCGCGCCGGCGATACAACCAACCCACAGCTCCATGTCGCGCTGAACCTCCGGCGACACGTCGCCAACGACGACGACGTCGGACACGGCGAAGCGGCCGCCCGGCTTCAGCACCCTGAACGCCTCCGCCAGCACGCGATCCTTGTCCGACGACAGGTTGATCACACAGTTCGAGATGACGACGTCCACGCTCGAATCAGGCAGCGGGATCGCCTCAATCTCTCCCTTCAGGAACTCGACGTTCTGCGCACCGGCTCTGGCCTGGTTCTCACGCGCCAGGGCGAGCATCTCGTCGGTCATATCCAGGCCGTAGACCTTGCCAGCAGGGCCGACGCGCTTCGCCGACAGCAGCACGTCGATACCTCCGCCGGATCCGAGATCCAGCACCGTTTCGCCCTCGCGCAGGTCGAGCAGCGCCGTCGGATTGCCGCACCCGAGCGACGCCGCCACCGCTTCCGTCGGCAGAGTGCTCGTCTCGCTCTCGTTGTAGAGGTTGCTGGTGATCGGGTCGGTGCCGCATCCGCAGGCGTCGCCACAACAGGCGGCCGCAGACCCGCCTTCCCTGACCTCCCGGGCGGCTTTGCCGTATCGCGCCTTCACCGCCGCAGTAATGTTCTGGTGCTCCATTGGGTCCTCATTACATTCGCTTTGCCGAATACACTCGCCAGCGTATGCGCCGCCTGATATATTTGTCAAGGCGAATATATGACACCCCGTTCCGATCCCCGGTTCAGGCAGATGAACGCCGCCCTCAAGGCGCTGGCCGACCCGACCCGGCTGCGTATTCTCGGCCTGGTGGCGGGAGGCGAGGTGTGCGTCTGCCATCTTCACGAAGCGCTGGGTATCCCGCAGCCTACCGCGTCGCGGCACCTCGCCTATCTGCGGCGGGCAGGCCTCGTCGACGGCCGGCGTCAGGGTTTGTGGGTGTATTACCGGCTGGCGAAATTGCCGGACGACATGCTGCAGACGCTCGTGGAAGCCGTGACCCACTGCGCCGGTCACGTGGCCACGGTCGCACGTGATCGAAAGCGGCTCGAGCGGGCGACCGGCTGCTGCCGGGTGATGGACGTCCGCCCTCCCGAGCTTGCCTGCTGCGCGCAGGCGGCGCGCAGCTAGGCAAGCGCCGAGCGGGTCTTACCGGCGGCGATTCCGATCGCGTTCGATGGCGCCGCTGATCTTCCGGCCGGCCTCGCCGAGCCGGCTGCGAACGTGCCCGCCGACCTGGTTGGCCTCGCCCCTGGCGCGCATATCGTCGTCGCCGGTCGCGCGACCGACGACTTCCTGCGCGACGCCCTTGAGCTTCTGGCCGGTGCCCTTCAATTCCTGTTCAGCTGACTTGCGACGGAATGTGCTCATGCTGAGCTCCCTCCTCCTGTAAGAGAAAGAGGGTTCAAGATCCATTCCCTGCCGAGGCTCACACCGCCGAGGGACGTCGCCGGCCGTGCTGCGTCGCTTGCTCGAAGGCATAAGCGAGCTGCAGCACGCTCCAGTCGTCGCGGTGGCGACCGACGAGTTGAATGCCGACTGGCAGCCCGCCCGAGGTGAATCCGGCCGGTACGGACATCGCCGGATTGGCCATGAAGGTGATGTACCAGCAGGACCGCATCCAGTCGATGTAGCTCGTCATCGCCATCCCGTTGATCGACATCGGGTATTCAGTCGTCACGTCGAAGGGCGCGACCTGGGTCACCGGCAGCACGAAGTACTCGTAGCGCTCGAAGAACTGCCGGCTCTGCTCGTGCATGCGCGCCTGTCGCGCCAGGGCCCGGCCAATATCTGACGCCTTGAGGCGTTCGGCCTGGGCAACCTCGAACTTGATAGTGTCCTTCACCCACGCCGGGTTCTGCGCGATCAGCGGCGCGTACTGTGGATGATTGCCGGAGTACCGAAGAATCGGGAACGCGTCGGCGACCCCGTCGAAATCCGGTTCGGCCTCTTCCACGACGCATCCCAGTTGCTCGAAGACGCGGCGATTCGCTTCAATCACCCGGCGGATTTCCGGCTCGAACGGGATGCCTCCCAGTCCGCGCCACCAGGCGACCCTCACGCCCTTGAAGTTCCGGTTCAGCGGGGCGCGAAACCGCGCCCCGTCTTCGTGGATGGACAGAGGATGCCGCGGATCGGGGCCGGCAATCGCGCTCAGGAACAGCGCCAGGTCGCCAACCGACCTTGCAAGCGGGCCCTGCACCGTCAGGGGCGACCAGGACGCCGCGTCAGTGGCCACGCGGCCTGGCGAGGGACGCAGGCCGACGAGGTTGCAGAAGGCAGGGGGATTGCGCAGCGAGCCGCCGGTGTCGCTGCCATCGGCGATCGGCACCATCCCGCATGCCAGGGCGACCGCCGCGCCGCCGCTGCTGCCGCCACAGGTCCTGGATAGCTCGTAGGGATTGCGCGTGGCGCCAAAGACGGCGTTGAACGTCTGCGACCCGGCGCCAAACTCTGGCGTGTTCGTCTTGCCGAGCGTCAGCGCGCCGGCCGCGTGGATCCGTTCCACGATCAGCGCGTCGCGCGTCGGCACGTTGTCCTGGTAGAACCGCGACCCGCGCGTTGTCCGGATGCCGGCCGTATCGACCAGATCCTTGTGGGCGACCGGCAGCCCGTGCAGCACGCCGAGGGAACGCCCACTTGCGAGCATCTCGTCGGCGCGCGCGGCATCCGCCATCGCGCGATCGGCGACCAGCGTGACGACAGCGTTGACCTTCGGGTTAATCCGCTCGATTTGTGCGAGGTGTGCCGCCATGACATCGCGCGCCGAAACCTGCTTTTTGCGGATGCGATCCGCCAGTTCGACGGCACTCATGTAGCACAGCTCCGAGCCGGCGTTCTGGATCGGCACGGGAGAGGCGACCCCTGGCGCGGGCAAAACGGCCGGGACCACGGCACTGACCGCGGCCGTGCCGACTAGCTGGCCGAATTCCCGGCGCGTGATGTCAGTCTTCATGGCGGTCGGAATTATAGACGCCCGCACACGGCTCGACGAGAAGTACCAGGGAAAGGCGAGAAGCGCGGTGGTTGATCTACCGCGTAATCCAGGGCTTGAACTGCTCTTCGCGTTGGAGCCGGCCGGCAGTGAGTTCTGCCTCGCGCCGGTCGTTGAACTTGCCGACGCGCACGCGGAAGTTGGCGCCGGCGGTGGTGACGAAGACCGGGTAGCCCTTGCTGGAAAGGCGGCGCGCGATCGTGTCGGCCTCTGCCCGCTTGCGGACCGCAGCAACCTGCACGACGAAGCCGTTCCCGCGTGGTTCAGGGAGCGCGGTGTCCGTCGGCTGAGGCGCCGGCAGCGGCACCGGCCTGGGCGCCACGGTCACGGGCTTCGGCGCGGCGCTCGCGGGCTTCGGCGGTGCGGGTTTCGGCACCGCGGCCCGTGTTGTCACCAGAGGCGCGGGAGCGGGCGGCGGATCGGGCGATGGCGCGAATGTTTCCGCCGGTGGATTCGGATCCTCCAGCAGCGTTGGATAGGTCAGGGTTTCCTGAGCGGTGATCGGTCCATTTCCGGTCGCCAGCGTCTGCGTCGCGGGGCCACCGAGATCCGCGGCAGGCACGCCCAGCGGAGCGGTTGGATCCAGCGCGATTTGTTGAGGAGCGTCGATTGGCGCGGCGGCTCGGGTTGGAACGCCCGGCCCACCATCACGCCGCAGAGGAAAATCACGACAGCCACTACCGTAGCTGCCATGAAGAGAAACACGAGTTGCTTACCGTTCAGCTGAATCTCGTGAAACCCTTCGTCTGACATTCAGTGGTGCGCAGTTTAGCACGGTTGAGATCGGAAGTGATGAAAATGTCCGGCGTCCGATCACCGAAGGCTCGCCAGCAGCTCGCGCGCTTCGCTATTCGACGGGTCGCTCCACACCGCGATCGTCAGCGCATCGATCGCGTCCTGCATCCGGCCGGTGCGAAGGTAGATGCGCCCCAGCAGGAGATGCGCCGCGCTTTCGTACCGGCGCCAGGAAGATCGTCCGCCGCAGCTCGGCGACCGCATCCTCGTCGCGCTCCTGCGCAAAGAGCTGCCGTCCTTGTTCGAGATGAAACGCCGCGATATCGCGCTGGTCGCGCTGCTCGGCCGCCACCAGCGCCGCCGCGACCCGGAGCGAGTCCGCCACGTCGATGTCCGCCTTCACCCGTTCAAGATCCCTTGTCACCGTATTGGCGCCGAGCTGTGTGGCCAGCTCCTTCTCGCGCGCCGCTTCCGCGGCGTTTCCCGCCGTCTGCAGCGCCGTACCGAGCAGGTAATGGGCTTCGTCATCGGCGGGGTTGCGGCGGACGGTCTCGCGCAGCCAGTGAATGGCGCCTGCCATGTCGCGAGTCGTCCAGTACGCGTATCCCAGGTTGAAGAAGAGAGCCGGGTCGCTGCCGTCAAGCTTCACGGCGTCCCCGAAATACGAGACGGCCGAACCGCCGGCCACCGGCTTGCCGCCAGCGACCGCTGCCCGCCGCAACTGGATGACGCCGAGATTATTGAGGAGGGCTGCATCCGGCCGCTCGCGATTGAGCGCTGTCAACGCGTCGAAGGCCGCCTGGTGCTCGCCAAGGCTGATCATCGAGACCGCGGCCAGGAATCGTGCCTGCCGCGACAGCGGGCTGCTGGCCGGTCCTCCCCTGACCACCGTCAGGGCGTCCCTGTGCTCACCGAGCGAGGTGTGTACGTCCCAGAGCGCAACGCGGGCGCGCTGAAAGGCCGGATACAACTTGATCGCCTGGGTCAGGAACGTGATCTGCGCGGCCGGCGCTTCGGCCAGCAGTCCCTTGATGTATTGCTCGAATGCCGGCAGCGAGGGATAGGTCCGCGTCAGCGACGCGTCCGGCACGTTGCCCGGTCCGATGCGGCCCGCCAGCCGCTCGTAGATGTTCAGCAGATCGTTCAACGGACCGCGCTCGATCAACTCCCCTGACATGCGGCCGGTGTCGAGCCGGATCGTCCGCGCTCTCACCACCAGGTTCTGCCCATCGAGCTCGAACGCCCCGATGACGACCTGAACCGCGCCGACGACCTGACCCAGGCGAATGACGGTGGCGTGGCTCAACGTCGCGACCGGCGGGACGCGCAGCCGATCGAACGCGCGCAGGCGATCCTCGCGGCGTATCACCGGAACGCCGAGCGTGCCGAGATCGTCGGTGAGGAGCACCGCCGACCCTTCACTCAACCAGTAGATACGCGGTTCGCCGCTTTCGTTCTCGAAGGGGATGACGAAGGTCAGCGCGGGCGGCGCAGCCACTGGCACTGTCTGGGCTGACGCTGATGTAGCAGCCACCCAGATGATCAGCGGCAGGCAGGCCGCCGCCAACTCCCTCACGCCGAGGCGCCCTCGACCCTGACAAGAATGACCATGAGGCACTGTCCTGCTCCCGTTGCCCGGCACTGCTCCAGCCCCACTTCGGCGTCCAGGCTGAACAGCAGCAGCAGGCGCCGCAGGGCGGACGCATAGAACTCACATAACGGCGCTTCGACGCGGTCGCGCACCTCGCAAAAAATCGACCCGCGCAAATCGACGGCGCCCTTGCCCTTGCGCCAGCGGATGATGGCGCGGCTGCCGCGGTAGGTGCTGCGCACCATCGCGCGCGCCAGTCGCATCACCAGATGCACGCGCAACCCTGGCGGCACCGCCCTGATCACCGTGCGCTTGAAGGCAGGCATACCCGCGACCCACCATTCGGCGGTGTACTCCCCCGCGCGCGCGGAAACGAGCTGGTACGGCTGCCCTTCCAGGCGAAGGAAGCTGAGCACCGCCGCAAGCGGCGCCAGCCCGATGCGGCCGTCGCGGAGGCCGGTGGGATTGAGCCACGCCTCGTAGAATTCAAGCCGCGTGGGCAGCAGGTCCGCGATCGCCTGGTGAAGGCTCGCGACGAGCAGACGTCCGATGCCGGCCTCAATCATGCTCGGCTGTTAAAATGGGCACGCCGCAGAAGATGACATCTCGAACGGATCGGACGGTAAGAAGAGTACCGCACGATCCCTCCAACCGCAATCGAAAGCCCGAGGCCCGATGATTCTTCCCGTCCACGACCGTGTGCGCGCGCACGTGACGCGCCTGCTGGTGCAGCTCTACGCCCTCGACCCCGCCGACGCACCGCCGGTCGTGCTCGACTACCCGCCGAATCGCGAGCTCGGCGATCTGGGGACGCCGGTCGCCTTCGAGCTGGCCAGGCGCCTGCGCAAGGCGCCCCGCGCGATCGCGCAGGAAATCGCCGGCGCGTTCGGCACACTCGAGGGGGTGACGCGCGTCGCCGCGGCCCCGAACGGCTACCTCAATTTCTTCCTGGAACGCCGGGGCTTTCTGCTCGAACGCCTCGGTGCGCCGGCGGCGCCCGCCGCCTCGGCGACGAAGGCCATCGTCGAGCACACGGCGATCAACCCGAACAAGGCCGCCCACATCGGCCACCTGCGCAACTCCGCGCTCGGCGACACGCTGGTGCGCGTGCTGCGCTTCCGCGGCGTCCCGGTCGAAGTGCAGAACTACATCGACGACACCGGCGTCCAGGTCGCCGACGTCGTCGTCGGCTTCCGCGTGCTCGAAGGCATGACGCTCGAGCAGGTTCGCGCCGTGGCCGACAGTAGCCATTTCGATTTCTACTGCTGGGACCTCTATGCGCGCGTGACGGAATGGTACGAGCAGGACAAGGAACGGCTGAAGCATCGTACCGAGACGCTGCACGACATCGAGCATGGCGGCAACGACGCGGCGTACATCGGCGCCTTCATCGCCGATCGCATCGTCCGCTGCCATCTCAAAACGATGGCGCGGATGAATGTCGATTACGACCTGCTCACCTGGGAAGGCGACATCCTCAGGCTGAAGTTCTGGGCGCAGGCGTTCGACGTGTTGAAGGCCAGCGGCGCCGTCTACCTGCAGCAGGAAGGCCGGCTCGCCGGCTGCTGGGTCATGGCCATCGAGGAGGATGGCGAGGCGGACGAGGAGGGTGAGGAGCGCGAAAAGGTGATCGTCCGCTCCAACGGCGTCGTCACCTACGTCGGCAAGGACATCGCCTACCAGTTCTGGAAGCTGGGGCTGCTCGGGCGCGACTTCGAGTACCGCATCTTCACTGACGGTCCCGACGGTCCGCTGTGGGCGACGTGTTCGTCGAATGGTGAACAGAACCATCCGCCATTCGGCGGCGCCGGCTACGTCTACAACGTGATTGACGTCCGGCAGTCGTATCTGCAGAAGCTGTTGAAGCAGGCACTGGTGGCTGCCGGCCACCCGGAGGGCGCCGAGCGCTCGCATCACTTTTCTTACGAGATGGTGGCGTTGTCCCATGCCACCGCGCGGGAGCTCGGATTCGCGCCGGCGCCCGATTCAGAGGACGCGAAGCGGCCGTTCGTCGAGGTCTCCGGCCGCAAGGGGCTCGGTGTCAAGGCAGACGACCTGCTCGACACCCTGATGCGCAACGCCGGCCGCGAAGTCGCCACCCGCAACCCTGGACTGAGCGAAGCCGAACGCGATCGCATTGGCGCGATGATCGGCATCGCCGCGGTCCGGTATTTCCTGATCAAGTTCTCGCGCGGCAAGATCATCGCCTTCGACCTCGAGGAAGCGCTCAGCTTCGAGGGCGAAAGCGGCCCCTACATCCAGTACGCCGTCGTCCGGGCGAACAACATTTTCCAGAAAGTGCAGCAGCGCGACCACCTGGACGAAGCCGCGCTGGTGGCGTCGCTGCGCGACGTCTCGGCGGCGGAGCTGACGGGAGAGCACGGCAGCCACGAGCTCTGGTCGCTGGTGCTCGAGGCCTCGCGTCTCGATGAAATCGTCGAGCAAGTCGTCAAAACGCTGGAATTTTCGGTGCTCGCGAAATACGCCTTTTCGCTCGCGCAGGCCTTCAACGCGTTCTACCATCGATCCCAGATCCTGAACGAGGAGCGGGACGATGTTCGTCGCTGGCGCGCCGGAGCGGTGATATACCTGCGCAACCAGCTCACGTGCGCCCTCGACCTCATGGGGATCGCGGTTCCGCCGCGAATGTAATGGCCATTATCGCAATTGCGCGTTGCAGCAAGCTTCCCGACTACGAGGAATCCGTCCGCCGGGCGGGGGGAGAACCTTGGATCGTGGACTCGGGCATCGACCTGTCGGCTGACGTCATCAGCCGGGCCGACGGCATTCTGCTCGCCGGCGGCGGCGACGTGAACCCCGCACTGTTCGGCGAAGCGCCGCATCCCACGTTCGATGCCGCCGAGTCTGGCCGCGACGACTACGAGATCGAATTGATTAGGCTCGCGACCGAACGTGACCTGCCGCTGATGGCGATTTGCCGCGGCATCCAGGTGCTCAACGTCGCCCGGGGCGGCACGCTGGTGCAGGACATCCCCAGCGAGCTGACCGGAACGCTCGAGCACAAGCTCGCGGTTCCGCCGCACGCCGCCGTCGACCTGGCGCACGAAGTCTGGATCGAGAAGGACTCGCTGCTCTCGCGGCTCACCGGCGACACCGGCAAGTCGAGCGACACCTGCGACGTGAACAGCCGGCATCATCAGGCGGTCAAGACCCTCGGTGAAGGGCTGGTCACGACCGCGACCGCGCCCGACGGAGTCATCGAAGCCATCGAGGATCCGTCGCGGCGGTTCCTGCTCGGTGTCCAGTGGCATCCCGAGAATTTCTATCGCACCGGTGAGTTCAGGGCGCTGTTCGAAGGTTTTGTCGCGGCGGCCGCAAGAACTTCGTCATCGACGAGTGAGCCCTAGTCGTCAACCACGACGAACACGACGCTTGCGCCTTTCTAAATCGAAATGATGTCGTGCCCGTCGTGGCCGTCGTGGTTCGTGTTAACGGCCTCATCGATTGACAAATAGAGCCACCGTCTCCACGTGCGCCGTGTTCGGGAAGAGATCGAACCCGGTGAGACCGTCGAGCGAATACCCGGCGTCGAGAAACGTCCTGGTATCGCGCGCGAACGTGGCCACGTCGCAGGATACGTAGATGATCCGGCCTGGCCGCATGCGGACAATTCCCGAGACCGCGTCCTTGGACAGGCCGGTTCGTGGTGGATCGACGATGAGGGTGTGCGCAGGGCGAGTGCCGCGAAGCGGACCCGCCAGAAACGCTTCGACGCTCCGCCGCTCGACGCGGACGCGATCGCCGAAGGGCTCGGCGTTGGCGTGCAAGTCAGTACCGCTGACCGAGTCGCCTTCCACCAGCGTCACTTCCGCAATACCTGCCGCGGCCAGCGACAATCCGAACAGTCCGACGCCTGCATAGAGATCGACGACAGGCCCCTGCGGCACCAGCGCCGCGACATGCCGGACGAGCGGCTCCAGCAGGAACCGGTTGCCCTGGAAAAACGCGCGGGCGCTGCGGCGCAGGCGAAGTATCGAGGCCGGATCAGTCTCACGAACTCGCAAAGTGTCAGTCACGCTCGAAGCGGTGGCGAGAGGCGCAAACGGAGCGGGGTCGGTGCCCGGCGCGAGTTCGAGGTGGCAGGCGCGCTCGTCGCCGGCGACGTTCTCGGCGAGCTCAACGCCCGTCAGTCCGGATAGCTGGCCCTCCTGGAGAAACCGCTCGGCGCTCGCAATCCATGTCAGCGTCTCCGGCAGCAGCTGGCCGGTCGGCGCCGGGTCGCACAACTGGTGGGTGCCTTCGCGGAAGAATCCGAGGCGCCCGTCGGCCGCGTGCAGCCTCGCGCGCATCCGGTAGCCGCGTTCGGGCGATGCGAGGATCACCGGCGGCTCTTCGAGCGGCAGACGCCCGATTCGCCCCAGCGTCTCCCGGATGATCTCGCCCTTGAGGCGAACCTGGCGGTCGTACGAGATATGCGCGTAGACGTTGCCGCCGCAGCGCCAGTCGCCGCGCGCCTCGCGGCGATCAGGCGACGGGGTGAGCACCTCAGCGGTCTCGGCATACAGCACGCCTTTTCCCGCCCGCGCGATTCGCGCGCGCACCCGTTCCCCGGGAACCGCTCCCCACACCAGGACGACCTGCCCGCCATGGCGGCCCAGCATCCGTCCACCGACAGCCGGTTTTTCAACGTCGAGGGTAATCACCGCCCCGGCTTCAACGCCCATCGGCTACTCGAAGGCGACCACTGGCAGCCGAAGTTGCTCGCGAATCAGTCGATCGACACACAGCTGCCGTGACTGTGCATATACCTCCGACGCCATGCGCGGACGGAAGGGCGCGAGCTCGCGCTCGGCATCGGCCTCGACCCGCTGCAGCGTCGCCGGATCGCAGAGGTCGCGCGCCGCCTGCACCAGCCGCGCGTCGAGGACGCGCAGCCGCTCAACCAGCGCGGCCCGCGCATCGCCGCGCAGGTTCCTGGCGCCGCCGCGCGCCGCGTCGACCTCGCGGACGATCTCGTCCAGGACCGCATCCAGCCGGCGATCTGCACCGCCCCTCAGCGTCGTCAGCCGCGCGACCACCCGCTCGAGGTGCGCGGGCAGCGTCGGCGGCTTCCGCGTGGGCTCTTCGTCCGGCTCGCCAGGCGGCCCGGTCCGCGCGACGCCGACCGCGCGCTTCCATTCGTCGAAAACATCGAGCACATCCGCCTCGCAGAACTCGATCCGCACCGGCCGGCGCCGCGGTCCTCTGGCGTAGTACCGCTCGAAATACCGATCGATGCCGCGATTGACGACGTTGATCGGAATGCCCCGCTTTGCCCAGCCACACACCTGCTCGAACGCCGGGCCGACGATGCGAATCAGGTGACCGTCGTTCTTGCGGCAGAGGTACGCCTCGACGGAGCGGCAAAAGGACTCGGGATCGTCGTTCACGCTTCTAGGTTCTCGCTGCTCGGTTCGTGTTCAGGTTCGAGGTTCGCGTTCGTTCGGAGTTCGACGTTCTGGGTTCGGCGTTCGGGTCCGGTCCGGCAAAAGCCGGACACTACGAAAGATCTCACGGCACCAACGTTAGTAGTGTCCGCCTTCAGCCGGACCGAACGCCGAACCCAGAACAACGAACAATACCGAACCTGGAATCGAACCTGAACCTGAACACGAACCCGGAACCGAGACCCCAGAACCGTGAACGACACCCGTGCTCACACCCACCTGACCTCCCCGGCCGTGACGCGTATCGGTCCTGCCGCGGTCCGCACTACCAGTGCGCCCGTGTCGTCGATGTCGAGCGCGACGCCCTCGCAGGTGGCATCGGCAGTGTCCCACTGTACGCGGCGCCCGAACATCGACGCCGCGCGCGCGCGCCAGGCCCGCGCCACAGCGTCGCCGCGGCCGTCCTGCAGCTCAGCGTATCGCGCAGCCAATGCACAGAGGTATTCGGCGAGCACCAGCCCCCGGTCGACCGCGCGGCCAAGCTCGGTTTCGAGGCTCGTCGCGCGATGGACGATCTCGGGCGGGTAGGCGGCCGGCATCACATTGATGCCGGCGCCGACCACGACGTGCCGGATCGCGCCGACGTTCGACGAGCTCGCTTCCGCCAGGATCCCGGCAACCTTGCGCCCGTGCGCGTACACGTCGTTCGGCCACTTCACGTCGACCGTCAGCCCGGTCGCCGCCTGGATTCCTTCCGCCACGGCAACCCCGGCGGCGATCGTCAGCAGCGGCAGGGCGCGATCCGGCGGCCTGAGCACCGCGGACACGTACAGCCCGGCGCCCGGCGGCGATGCCCAGCTGCGGCCATGGCGGCCCCGGCCGGCCGACTGGGCATTGGCGACGACGACGCAGCCCTCGGAGGCCCCGCGCTCCGCCATCGAAGCGGCGAGATCGTTGGTGGAGGATGAATCGGCGTACCAGAGAAGGTGGTCCCGGAAGATCCCGAGACGATTCGCCGCACGAGCGAGCGGCTCGACGAAGTCTTCGGGAATCGGCTGTGATGGGTGAATGGTCAGGCCGGTTCTATTTCGAAGCTCAGGTCAACGGCCGGGGCCGAATGGGTCAGCGCGCCGATCGACACGTAGTCGGCGCCCGTCGCGACGAGCTCACGCATCCGCGGCAGCACGACGCCGCCAGAAATCTCGGTCTTGGCGCGGCCGCGGCACCGCTTCACCGCCTCGGTGATGTCCGCGGTCGACAGGTTGTCCAGCAGCACGATCTCGGCGCCGGCCCTCAACGCCTCGTCTACTTCCGAAAGCGATTGCGCCTCTACTTCGGTGGGCATCTCGCGGTTCGCCTTCCGCATCCGCGTCACCGCCGCCTCGACCCCGCCGGCCAGCCTGATGTGGTTCTCCTTGATCAGAATTCCCTCGTCCAGGCCGCCGCGATGATTGACGGCGCCGCCGGCACGCACCGCGTACTTTTCCAGCGCTCTCAGCAGCGGCGTCGTCTTTCGCGTGTCGAGAACGGTCAGCCGTCCCGCCGCCGCGTCCACGAACTGGCGCGTCAGGGTGGCGATGCCGCTCAGCCGCTGCAGAAAATTCAGCGCCGTTCGTTCCGCCGTCAGCAGCGCCGACGCCTGGCCGCGGTACTCGGCGACGATGCTGCCGGCGTCGCAGCGGCTGCCGTCCTTGTGGTGCACGGTGACGGCCACGCCTGGATCGAGCTGACGGAATGCCTCGGAAGCGACGTCAAGCCCGGCAATCACGCAGGGCGCCTTTGCCAACAGCACCCCGCGTGCTTTCTGCGTCCGATCGATCACGGTCTCGGTGGTGATGTCCCCCCACCCGAAGTCTTCCGCCAGCGCCCGGCGCACCAGCTCCCGGTACACACCCGGATCGAGCGGCTCGAATGGGACCGGCTTCATGCAGCGGGTTCCTCCGCGAAGGTGAGGTCGGCTTCGGCGACGTCGGCAAAGGCGAGCTCCCGGATGTGCGTTGCCGCCTTGAAATCGCCGGCGGACGGCTGAAGTCCCTCGAACGCGACGGGAAGGACGGCTCGATCGATCACCGCCTTTACCGGCTTTTTGGCCAGCGCCTTGATGCGACGCACCTCGGCCAGCGCCCCCTGGCTCTGCGCGAACACCGTGACCGCCGCCGCGTCGGCGCCGCCGATCGACTCGACGACCTCCTCCGGCGTCGGCCAGGACGCGTGGTGAATCGACCCCGGGCGCCACCACGACCAGACTTCCTCGGTCACGAATGGCAGGTACGGCGCGAACAACCGGAGCAGGGTCGAGAGCGCCACCAGCATCGCGCTGTTGGCCGAGGCGGCGGCTTCCGGCGTGAAGTCGCCATAACGCCTCGACTTGACGAGTTCGAGGTAGTCGTCGCAGAACGACCAGAAGAAGCGCTCGGTGCGTTCGAGCACCCGCGCGTAGTCGTAGGCGTCGAGCTGCTCGGTCGATTCCTTGACCAGCAGCGAGAGACTGGTGAGCATGCCGCGATCGAGCGGCTCGTTAATCGGCCCGCGCGGCGAAGCCTGCATCAGCGCGAACCGTGCCGCGTTCAGGATCTTGATCGCGAGGCGGCGCCCTACCTTCATCTGACCCGGTTCGAAAATCGTGTCGGCGCCCGGCCGCGCGCACGCCGCCCAGTAGCGCACCCCGTCGGACCCCTGCTCCTCCAGCAGCGACGCCGGCGTCACGACGTTGCCCTTCGACTTCGACATCTTCTTGCGGTCAGGGTCGGTAATGAAGCCGGAGATAGCGGCATGCGCCCACGGCAGCGCGTCGTGCTCGAGATGCGATCGCAGTACCGTCGTGAACAGCCATGTACGGATGATGTCGTGCCCCTGCGGACGCAGGTCCATCGGGAACACCTGCGCGAAAAGGTCAGGATCGTCCAACCATCCGCCGACGATCTGCGGCGACACCGACGAAGTGGCCCACGTGTCCATGATGTCAGGATCGCCTGCAAATCCGTTCGGCGTGCCGCGCTGCTCCGCGGAGTAGCCATCGGGCACGTCGGTGGACGGGTCCACCGGCAGCCGCGCATCATCGGGGATGAGCGGCCGTGCGTAATCGACCGCGCCGTCGGCACCGAGCCGATACCAGACCGGGAAGGGCACGCCGAAGAACCGCTGGCGGCTGATGCACCAGTCGCCAGCCAGGCCGTTCACCCAGTTCTCGTACCGGTGACGCATGTACTCCGGGTGCCACTGCAGCTCGCGGCCGCGCGCAATCAGCGCATCCCGGTGCTCCATCGTCTTGATGAACCACTGGCGGCTGGTGACGATCTCGAGCGGCCGGTCGCCTTTTTCGTAGAACTTCACCTGGTGCGTGATCGCCCGCGGCTCACCCACGAGGTCGCCGGACTCGCGCAGCAATTCGACGATCCGTGTGCGCGCCTTCGAGGCTGAAAGGTTGGCCAGCTGGTCGTAGGCGTGCTGTGCACGGGGGGCGTCGCGGGATTCCCAGCCGGGCGTGCCCCAGGTCACCGGGCGCAGGGCGCCGTTGGGCAGGATCACCGCCCGGACGGGAAGCGCGAGCTCGCGCCACCAGGTCACGTCGGTCACGTCGCCGAAGGTGCAGATCATCGCGATGCCGCTGCCCTTTTCCGGATCCGCCAGCTCGTGCGCCCGCACCGGCACCGGCACGCCGAACAGCGGCGTCGTCACGTCCGTGCCGAACAGCGGTTTGTAGCGCTCGTCTTCGGGATGCGCGACCAGGGCGACGCAGGCGGGAATCAGCTCCGGCCGCGTGGTTTCGATTTCAATCGGGTCTCTTCCGGTACGGCCGAAGCGGATCCGATGGTACGCGCCCGGCTGCTCGCGGTCTTCGAGCTCTGCCTGCGCCACGGCGGTACGGAAGTCCACGTCCCAGAGCGTCGGCGCCTCGAGCTGATACGCGACGCCCGCCTTCAGCAGCCGCAGGAACGCCGCCTGCGACACCCGTTGCGCGCGGCGGTCGATGGTGGCGTAGGTCATCGACCAGTCGACAGACAGGCCGAGGGAGCGCCACAGGCTCTCGAATGCCCTTTCGTCCTCCGCCGTCAGGCGGAGGCAGAGCTCAACGAAATTCGGACGCGAGACCGACACCGGCTGCTTGCCAGGTTTGTCCGGGGGCTGAAATCCCGGCTGGTACGGGAGTGACGGGTCGCAGCGTACGCCGTAGTAATTCTGCACGCGCCGTTCAGTCGGCAACCCGTTGTCGTCCCAACCCATCGGATAGAACACGGCCTTCCCCCGCATCCGCTGGAATCGGGCGATGACATCCGTATGCGTGTACGAGAACACGTGGCCGACGTGCAGCGAGCCGCTGATCGTCGGCGGCGGCGTGTCGATGGCGTAGACGTCACCCTTCGGCCGGCTGCGGTCGAAGCGGTACACAGCATCGGCCTCCCAGCGAGCGCTCCATTTCGTCTCGAGACCTTCGAGGGCGGGCTTGTCTGGCAGGGTGATGGGATGCTCCGGATCGCGAACGTCAGACATGCTGTTTGCGAATGCGCTCGATCTCTTCGTTCACGCGCCGTTCGGCGATCTCCGACACCAGGTCGACGACCACGGCGCGCACGGCGTCGGGGCCGAGGCGCTCGATCACGCGGCGCACGATGTCTTCGATGACGGCGTCGGTCATCTGTGGTTCCGCCGCCGGCGACGGATGCGCTTCGCCGATCGCCAATCGAACCGGCCTTGCCCCCGGCCGGCCATCCTCGAGCGCGAGAAGCGCAGCAAATGCCTCGGCTATAAGCCCGTTCGGGGTCGCTGCCGCGGGTAATAACGCCACCACGTCCGGCGATGCCGGGGCTGGCGCGGCGGCGGCTTCCGGAGCAGCCTGGGGCTTGGGCTCAGGTCGCGACGGTGGCGGCCAGGGCGCCGGGGACGCCGGCTGCGCGTGCAGGTTTGCGAACTTGGCGTCCAGCCGATCCCAGTAGAGACGGGTTTCCTCGTTCGACTCGGGCGGGATAAACGGTTTCGGCGCCTTGGTGTCGTCGGCCATGCTCAGGTGGTCTCCAGTCGCGATCGGGCTTTCTTCCTGATGAACTCGACAATGTCCTGCATCGGCGTGCCGGGAAGAAAGATACCGCGGACGCCGATCTCATTCAGCTTCGGAATATCCACATCTGGAATGATGCCGCCCACGACCACCAGCACATCGCGCAGGCCTCGCTCCTCGAGTAGCGCCATGACGCGCGGGCAGATGTGCATGTGCGCGCCCGAAAGGATCGACAACCCGATGACGTCGGCGTCCTCCTGCAGCGCCGCCGCGACGATCTGCTCGGGCGTCTGCCGCAGGCCGGTGTAGATCACCTCCATGCCCGCGTCGCGCAGCGCGCGCGCGATCACCCGTGCGCCCCGATCGTGGCCATCGAGCCCGGGCTTGGCGATCACCACTCGGATCTTGTGACTCATATCACCGGGATCTCTTCGTATTCGCCCCACACCATCCGCAGCGCGTCACACATCTCGCCCACCGTGGCATACGCGCGCACGGCGTCGAGCATCGGCGGCATCGTGTTGTCGCCGCCCGCCGCGGCGAGCTTCAACTGGTCGAGTGCGCGATCGACATCGGCCTGGCGGCGGCCCGCCTTGACCGCCGCGAGCCTGGCAAGCTGCGTCCCGGCGGCGGATTCGTCGATATAGAGGATGCCCAGCGGCGCCTCGTTTTCCGCGATGAAGTCGTTCACGCCGACGATGATCTTCTCGCGCGCCTCCACCGCCTGCTGGAACACGTAGGCGCTCTCGGCAATCTCCTTCTGCGGATAGCCGTGTTCGATCGCCTCCACCATGCCGCCCATGCGGTCGATGGTGTCGAAATAGGCGAGCGCCTCCTGCTCGAGATCGTTGGTCAGCTGCTCGACGAAATACGAACCGCCGAGCGGATCGACCACGTCGGTGACGCCGGTTTCATGCGCGATGATCTGCTGCGTCCGCAGCGCCAGCGTGGCGGCTTCGGCAGTCGGCAGCGCGAGCGCCTCGTCCAGCGCGTTGGTGTGCAGCGACTGGGTGCCGGCGAGGACCGGGGCGAGCGCCTGGAGCGCGGTACGAACGACGTTGTTATAGGGCTGCTGGGCGGTGAGCGATACGCCGGCGGTCTGCGTGTGGAACCGCAGCTGCCAGGATCGCGGATTCTTCGCCCCGAAGCGATCCCGCATCACGCGCGCCCAGATGCGGCGGGCGGCGCGATACTTGGCGATCTCCTCGAAAAAATCGCTGTGCGCGTTGAAGAAGAAGGAGATGCGCGGCGCAAACACGTCGACGTCGAGCCCTGCCTCGATCCCGTACCGCACGTATTCGATCCCGTCGCGCAGGGTGAAGGCGAGTTCCTGCGCCGCCGTCGCCCCGGCTTCCCTGATGTGATATCCGCTGACCGAAATCGTGTTCCAGCGCGGCACCTGCTCGGCGCAGAACGCGAAGATGTCGGTGATCAGCCGCATCGACGGGCGTGGCGGGTAGATGTATTCCTTCTGGGCGATGAATTCCTTGAGGATGTCGTTCTGGATCGTGCCCGACAGCGTCCGCCAGTCGGCGCCCTGCTTTTCGGCAACGACCAGATACATCGCCAGGATCATCGAGGCGGGTGAGTTGATCGTCATCGACGAGGTGATCGCGCCGAGGTCGATGCCGCTGAACAGCACCTCCATGTCGGCGAGCGACGTCACGTTCACGCCGCACTTCCCCACTTCGCCGAGCGACAGCTCGTGATCCGGGTCGCGCCCCATCAGCGTGGGCAGGTCGAATGCCACGCTCAGCCCGGTGCCGCCGGCAGCCAGCAGCTGCTTGTAGCGCGCATTGGTCTCTTCCGGCGTCCCGAACCCCGCGAACTGCCGCATCGTCCACAGCTTGCCGCGGTAGCCGCTCGGGTGGATGCCGCGGGTGTACGGGAATTCACCGGGATTACCAAGGTCGCGCGCGTACTCAAGCCCGGCGATGTCAGCGGGCGTGTAGAGCGCCGCGATATGGCGTCCGGAAACCGTCGTGGCGCTCGGCATGCTTCTTCAATTCTAGCCGGGACTCCGGCGAAAGAACCCGGCCTACAATAAGCACTCATGGCCGAGTACGGCAGCATCTTTGGCGCGATGCTCCAGGAGTTCGACGGCGCCGCCCGCATCCTCAAGCTCGATCCCGGCATCTGGAAGATCCTCACGCACCCGAAACGACAGATCACCGTCTCGTGCCCGGTGCAGATGGACAACGGCGAGATCGAAGTGTTCACCGGCTACCGGGTTCAGTACAACATCACGCTCGGGCCGGCCAAGGGCGGCATCCGCTATCACCCTGATGTGAGCCTCGACGAGGTGACGGCGCTGGCCGCGTGGATGACGTGGAAATGCGCCGTCGCGCACATTCCGTTCGGCGGCGGCAAGGGCGGCGTCGTCTGCGACCCGACACGGATGTCACGGCGCGAGCTCGAAGCGCTGACGCGGCGCTACGTTGCCGAGATCATCGATGCGATCGGCCCGGAGAAAGACGTGCCGGCGCCCGACGTCAACACCAACGACCAGGTCATGGCGTGGGTGATGGACACGTACAGCATGCATGTCGGCCATACCTCCACCGCCGTGGTCACCGGCAAGCCGGTCGAGATGGGCGGATCGCTGGGACGCCGCGAAGCGACCGGGCGCGGGGTGATGATCGTCACGCGAGAGGCGGCGAGACACCTCGGCATCGACCTCAAGGGCGCGTCGATCGCCATCCAGGGGTTCGGCAACGTCGGCTCGGTCTCCGCCGACCTGCTGGCGAAGGCCGGCGCGCGCATCGTCGCCGTGACCGACTGGAAGGGCGGCGTCTACAACGCCACCGGGCTCGACATCGCGAAGATGCTCGACTACGCCGGTGAGCACACGACCGTCGACAAGTTCCCCGGCGGCGAGCCGATTGACAACGAACAGTTGTTCGCGCTCGAGGTCGACGCGCTGATTCCGGCGGCGCTCGAGAACCAGATCACCGCTGAGAACGCCGGCTCGATCCGCGCGAAGATCGTGATCGAGGCCGCGAACGGTCCGACCACGCCCGAGGCGCACAAGATCCTGCACGAGCGCGGGACGTTCGTCGTCCCGGACATCCTCGCCAACTCCGGCGGCGTCACCGTGTCGTATTTCGAATGGGTGCAGGATCGCTACGGGTACTTCTGGGAAGAGGCCGAAGTGAACGACCGCCTCGAGCGCAAGATGGTCGAGGCATTCGAGGACGTGCTGCACACTTCGCTGAAGTACAAGACCGACCTCCGCACCGCCGCCTATATCGTGGCGATCTCGCGCGTCGGCACCGTCACCAAGATGCGCGGCATGTACGCCTGATCTTTGCGGGTGCGATACGCGCTTCGCCCGTCAGTGCGATCCACTCTGACGCTCGTCGGTGCGATCCCTTTTTGACGACAGTCGGTGCGATCCTTCTTCGTTCGTCGGTGCAACGTGGCGAGGCTTCTCGGTGCGGTCGTTCGAGGTTCGTGGGGCCGGCTGCAGCCGGCTCATCGCGTAGAGGCGGACCTTCAGGTCCGCCTTTCCTCGAAAATCCGCGTCCGCCGCTTGAAGGACGTGCGTTAGACGCCGATGCGGATGGGGACGAGTTCTTTCGCCTCGCCGCTGGCGCCTTTGGCGGTGATCTCGATCACGTATTCGCCCGCCGCAATCGACGCCAGGCTCAGATCGATCTGGTGCGTGCCCATCACGGGTGATGCCGCCACCGGGACATCGGCCATTTTCTGGCCGTTGCGGTTCATGAGCACGGCGGTCGGAGTCGCATTCCCGTAGACGTCGAACCGAATCAGCAGACGTTCGGTACGCGAGAACTCCCGGGCGACTGCCGGTACGGCCACGGGATCGGCGGCAATCGTCTGGAACTCGCGCACGGTGCGGGCGCGATGCACACGCGGCGTGCTGATGGCGGCTTCAGGCGCGGTCAAGTCGGGCACGGTGATGGTGCGGATCTCGCTGTCCAGCGTCCCACCGGCCGCTTCCTCGACGTTCATCCGCAGCTCGAGTTGGCCCGGAGCGGCTTCGAACGTGATCCGCTGGGGTCCGGGCGCGGACGGTGGTGGCAGTGGGTGCCGTTGCCGCCGATGCCGTCTCGGGGACCCGGCCCCTGAAGACGAGGTCACCCTTCGGATCCGCGGCGATCAGCGACACGCGGCCAGGCGACGGTTGATCGCGCCGGAGCCCGGGTGATTGCGGCAGCGGCTCCCACAACAGCGTGACGCGAGTCTTGCCGCCTTCACCGCGCGACGTGCCGAGCCACGTCCGCACGTACTTGCCGGCTTGAATCGATGTCGAGATCGAGGCGAGCGCCGTCTGCACCGGCTTCGGCGTCTCCACCGTCGGCGTGTTGGCGCGTACGATTTCTTCGGCAGTCAGCGCCCAGTATCCCTTGCGCGCCCGGACGTCGAGGCCGCGGCGCTTCAGGCGAACCGTGATCTGGTGGAACTTGCCGTCCGACGGTGCCAGCGTCGAGTTATAGCCAAGCAGGTAGTAGAAGCTCGAGTCGCGGACGACCTGCGCGAGACCCGGCAGCAGGTCGTTCCGGTTGACGATGGCGCGCCCGTCGGTTTCGTCGGCGAGCGACCGCAGCGTGTCCTGCGTCATCTGCAGCGTGCGGCGGTCCTGGTTGGGTCCGACCGCCTCGTCGATCCCGAATTCGAACGGCGTAAGCCCGCGTGGATCGAGCGCGTAGATCGCGGCGTTGTTCCGGTTCGCCGCGGTAAACACGTCGCGCATCTGCGAATACAGGTCCGACTGGGCGAAAAACGACGCCGTCTCCTCGCGTGTGCTGTTCTCGCCGGTCATCGGGCTCCGCCCGCCGGGGTTGCTCAGCGGACCGAGCGAGGCATCGGCGACGCGCAGTTGCGGCGGCAGCATCGCGGTGAGTCCTTCGCTGACGTAGATGATCGCCTTGCGTCCCTCGCGCAGGCCGCCCAGACGGGTCGACAGTCCGCGCAGCGCCGTCATCACCACCTGGTTGCGAATCTGCTCGACGATTTCCGACGGCGCGCGCGCGTACTGCTCCTCGAACAGGTTGCGCGGCCGATAATCGAATTTCCTGCCTTCGAACCGCTCGATCGCGCTGATCACCGTCGCCGGGTTCCGCGTGAAGGTGATGCCGTCGAGCGGCGTCAGCGGATACATGATGCCGACCACATCGTTGGGACGGATCTGCGTCTGCACGAACCGGGTCAGCGGCTCCTTGACGGAAATCGAGTTGCCGAGCCGCACGTGATAGTCGTCGAGGAAGAGCACGAACAGCCGCACATCGTCCTTGGAGATCTCGATCTCTTCGTCGATGCGGTTGCGAAGCTCCCGCGGCGGCGGCTCGCCGGGCCGCGGATTGCCGTCGACGCGGATCAGGCGGAACTGTTCGATCGACTGCAGCTTGCCGTCCTCGAGGACCTCGAAATCCGCCTCGGTGAGGTTGGTGACCGGCTCACCCTTGTTGTCGTTGACGATGACGTCGACACGAACGAAGTTGACGCCAGCGCGGAACACCGGTGGCGGCGGCTGCTGCGCGTCGCCCTGGGCTGGGGCAGCGGTCGCCGGGGCAGCGGTCGCCGGGGTGGGCGCAGCGGGCGCAGGAGTGCCCTGCTGCTGAGCCGCCTGACCCGCGGCCGGCTGCTGCGAGAAACAGAACGCTACGGCGATAAACAGGGCGATCGGTGTCTGATACCTCATCGGGCGCCGCCTTTCCGCGATAATACCACCGTGGCGCAGGTCAACTCTGTGCACGGATTGACCGGTCTTCACGAGGACGAATCGCTGTTTCGCGACAGCGTCTACGAGTTCGCCGACCGCGAAATCCGCCCGCACGTCCGCGAGATGGACGAACAGGCCCATATCCCCCGCCAGCTCATCGACAAGCTGTTCGACCTGGGTGTCATGGCAATTGAGATACCAGAGGCACACGGCGGCGCCGGCGCGTCGTTTTTTCACGCCGTGCTCGCGGTCGAGGCATTGTCGCGCGTCGACCCCTCGATCGGTGTGCTGGTTGACGTACAGAACACGCTTGTCGCCAATGCGCTGATGCGCTGGGGATCCGAGGCGATCAAGCAGCGCTACCTGCCGTCGCTGGCGTCGCGCACGGTGGGTGCCTATGCGTTGTCGGAGGCAGCGTCAGGCAGCGATGCGTTCGCGCTCAGCACCCGCGCCGCCGAAGCCCCGGACGGCTTCGTCCTCACCGGCCGCAAGCTCTGGATCACCAACGGCCGTGAGGCGGACCTGTTCATCGTTTTCGCGACGGTGAACCCTGAGGCGGGGTACCACGGCATCACGGCGTTCCTCGTCGAGGGCGATTTCCCGGGCTTCACGGTTGGCAAGAAGGAAGACAAGCTGGGCATCCGCGCCAGCAGCACGTGCGAGCTGCTGCTGGAAGAGTGCCGGGTGCCGCGGGCGAACGTGCTCGGGGACATCGGCAAGGGCTACAAGGTGGCGATCGAAACGCTCAACGAGGGACGCATCGGCATCGGCGCGCAGATGATCGGGCTGGCCCAGGGGGCGCTCGATCACACCGTCGCATATATCCGGGAACGGAAGCAGTTTGACAGGGCGATCGCCGAGTTTCAGGGTGTGCAGTTCCAGATCGCGCGTGCAGCGACCGACCTCGAAGCGGCGCGGCTGATGGTCTACAACGCGGCGCGACTGCGGGACGCGGGCCAGCCGTTCCTCAAGGAAGCCGCGATGTGCAAGATCTTCTCGTCCGAAGTCGCCGAGCGGGTCGCGTCGCTCGCGGTCAATCTCTACGGCGGCTACGGCTTCGTAAAGGACTACCCGGTCGAAAAGCTGTACCGCGACGCGAAGATCGGCCAGATCTACGAAGGGACATCGAACCTGCAGCTCCAGACGATCGCCAAGCAGATTCTGGGCTGATCATTTGAGGATTGATGATCGATGATTTGAGAATCGATCATCGAATCCTGGTTCATTTTCCTATCGCGTAGAGATTCCGGTCGGTCCGGATGTACCACCGCCCGTCGACCAGCGCGGGCGACGCGAGGATGCCTTCGCCGAGGCGGTTGACGTGCAGTAGATCGAACGTCGGGCCGGCTCGCAGGACGAACGTGTCTCCCTCGTCGTTGGTGAAGAAGATCTTCCCGTCGACGGCGACCGGTGACGCCGAGAATCCTTCCCTCGTCGCCACGCCAAGCCGTCCCTGCCACATCGTCTTGCCGGTCGGCGCGTGTAGTGATGTGACGATGCTCGCCATGTCGTTGACCATGTAGAGCTGTTCGCCGTACAGGATGGGTGACGGCACGAACGGGGAGCCGCGGGGGCTCTCCCACGCGAGGTGCGTCCTGGTGACGTCGCCGGCCCCGCCGGGCTTGATCGCCAGCGTCGGACCGGCGCGGCCCGAGGAGCAGAAGATCATGCCGTAGCCGACGACCGGCGTGGGAATGACTTCGTAGGTGTTGCCGGAACACCGCCACAGCTCCCGGCCGCGCTCGGCGTCGTAGGCCTGCACCTGCTGCTGACTGCTGACGATGATCTCGTCGCGGGTGCCGACGCGGACGGCGATCGGCGTGCCCCACCCATTGCTCGCCTCGCGCGGCGTCCGCCAGACGTCGCGCCCCGTTCGCGTGTCGAACGCGGCGATGAAGGAGCCCCGGTATTGATCCTGGTACAGGATGATGCGGTCCCGGTACAACAGCGGCGATCCGGCGGCGCCGTGATACGCCTCCATCGCGCCAAGGTCGCGCTGCCACACGATCCGCCCATCGAAATCGAAGGCAAACAGTCCGCGAGGACCGAAGGAGACGTAGATCCGCTGGCCATCAGTGGCCGGCGTTGCCGACGCGTGCCCGTTCTTGTAGTGTGCGCCTGCATCGGCGCGGCCCGCCGGCGCCGCGGTCTCCCAGAGCAGCCGCCCGCTGGAGCGGCTGTACGCGAGCAGCGACACGCGCCGGCCGCCCTCGTACGCGGTAGTGAAGAAGATTCGATCGCCCCAGACGATTGGCGACGAGTTGCCGCGACCCGGAACAGCGGTCTTCCACAGCACGTTCTGTGTCGACGACCACGTGTCGACGTAGCCAGTGCCGGTCACCACACCCTGTCCCGACGGCCCCCGCCAGCGCGGCCAGTACTTCGCACCCTCGCCTTCGTCGGCGACCATGCGGACGGCTGGTTCCTGGCCCGAGAGGCGCGGCTCGGGCGACAGCGCCAGGATGATGACGACAGCCACAAGCCCAAAGCCCAACTCCAAATGCCCCAACCGTTCGGGAGTTGGAATGTGGGAGTTGGGATTTGACAGCGACCCTGGTCATCTTTGCGCACTATAGCCGAGGACGACCGGCCTCGCAGCCGCCGGGATCATCACCCGCAGCGCCCCGGCACGCGACCTCGCGGCGACGGATGCCCCGCCGATGAACGGCTCGCCGTCGACGTGATACACCATCGGGCCCGACGAGGTGATCTCGATTTCCTGCGCGTTCAGCTGCGTGACGCCGCGGACCTTCCCAATCTGCCCCATGAACAGCCTGGGCGCCTGGGCGATGGCGGCGAGCGGCGAACGTCCTTCAATCACGACCACGTCAAGCCGGCCGTCATTCAGCCGGGCGTCGGGCGCAATCAGCGCGCCGTTGCCATACTGACGGGCGTTGGCGATCGCGATGATCAGCGAGTCAACCCCGATCGAGACGCCGTCGGTGACGAGTGTGTGAAATTCAGGCTTGTAGGTGAACAGCTCCTGGACCGCGATTTCGAGGTAGCGCAGGAACCCGCGGCGCACGAGCCCGTCCTCCGCAAAACGGTAGGCTACGCGGGCATCGAGACCGATCCCGGCGATGTTGAAGAAGAGATGGCCGTCGAGCTCACCGGCATCGATGCGGCACTCGCGGCCGCCGAAAGCGGCTTCGAATCCCCCGTCTGGTTCGAGCGGAATGAGCAGCTCGCGAGCCAGGCCGTTGCCCGAACCGCTGGGAATGATGGCCAGCGTCGCGTCGCGGAACGCCAGCACCGATGCCACCTCGTTGACGGTGCCGTCGCCACCCCACGCCACAACCGTCCTCACGC
Source organism: uncultured Acidobacteriota bacterium (assembly GCA_963750995.1). Taxonomy (GTDB): domain Bacteria; phylum Acidobacteriota; class Vicinamibacteria; order Vicinamibacterales; family UBA2999; genus CAVVST01. The sequence continues at coordinate 764,677 of CAVVST010000005.1, forward strand.
CTCGATCGAGCGCCGCGGCCGCCAGTTCGCGCGCGTGGCCGGACCGCTCGGTCATGAACACCTCGGCCTGGAGGCCGCGCGCCGCAATCAGCGCGGCCGCGTGCTCCGCCCGTTCGCGCGCCACCTCGATCCGGCCTCCCGTTCCGGAGATCGGGTTGATGATGACGGCTACCGGTCGAGACACGACTTACTTCTTGGAGAGCCCGCGGAGAACCTTTGGCGTGACGAACCAGTTGAGCGCGCCGGCGCGGCGCGAGGTGAGGCTTTCGACGTCGATCCGGCAGACGCCGCCTTTCTTGAATTCCAGCGCGCGGCCGGCGCCGATGAGATGGGCGGCCAGCTCGCCGAGCCCGGGCTCGTGGCCGACGAGCGCAATGCGACGCCGCCGGGCCGTGCGCGCCAGCTGCGCCAGCACCGACGCCGGCGCATGACCGGGCGACAGCGCGTCGAGCACCTTGACGGCGGGCTTGCCCGGCAGGCCGGCCGCGAGAATATCGGCGGTCTGCTTGGCGCGGACGAGCGGGCTCGTGAAGATCTCGTCGACCACGACGTCCAGCCGCGACAGGCCGCTCGTGGCCTCTTCGAACCGTGCCACGCCCCGCGCCGTCAACGGCCGCCGGTCGTCGTCGGGCCAGTCTTCGCCCCGCTCGGCCGCGATCGCGTGACGTACGAGATAGAGGGTCGTCGGGCTGCCCATCTAGGCCGCCGGCGCATGCCGTGAACGCAGCGTCGCAGCGGCGTCGGCAATGGCGAGCAGCTTTTTGCGGAGCGCCATGTATTGGCCGTGGATTTGCCGGCATTCGGTTTCGAGCCGGCGGACCAGTTTATCGAGGTCGCCGGACAGCCGAAGGTTCGGCGCCTTGAAGGTCTGCACGCTTCGGACGCGTGTAATCAGCACCTCGTGGTCGTGCATATGTCCGAGCAGATCCTGGGCTTCCTTCAGCGTGCGGATGCGCGCGGTCGCACGTGATCCGCTCAGCTCGCGTGAGACTTCCATCGCATACCGCAGCTTCTTCATCGCGATGCGCACCTCGTGGAGCCGATCGGGCAAGTACAAGCCTGCGGCGTTCTCGATCGCCTCGCGAAGCCGGACTGCCCGGCGCGCCGCGCGTAACTGCGCTGCGGCGACGCGCCTGAGGTCGCGGCCGTCCGCCCTGGCGCCCTTGCTGGCGGCGGTCGCGGCCCGATGACTCAGTTTGTCGATGTCGACGCGACCGACGCGCGTGCACATCTCGGTGTGCATGCGCTGCCGTTCTTCGCGAACGACCTGGCGGAGCTTCGCGATTGCACCACGGGGGGCTTCGGCCTCCCCCGTCAGCGTCTCGAGCATTTCGAGCGCGACGTCGAGCTCGCGCACCTGGCCGAGCGCGCGGGTCAGTCGGCGCACCCGCCTTTCGAGCCTCCGCCCGCGCGATCCAGAGGCGACGAGCGGCAGCGCTTCACGAAGGCGGCGGGTCGCGACGCGCGCCTGGTGGACGAGCACCGGATCGCCCATCTTGGCACCGGGAAGGGCGGTGGTCAGGGCGTTCAGTCGCTGGCGGATGAGGAGTTCAGAAGGATTCGGCTTTGCCGGCATCGAATACGATAGGCCCTACTATATCTTCCCATGCGCATCGCCGCGATCGATATCGGGACCAACTCGGTTCACATGATCGTCGTGCGCGTCCGTCCGGATCTCTCGTTCGAGGTGATTGACCGGGAGAAGTTCATGGTCCGGCTCGGCGCGGGCGGTCTCGATGGCCGCGCGCTCACGGCCGAGGCGATGACGGCAGCGCTCCAGGCGCTGTCGACCTTTCGGCGGCTCGCCGATTCCCACGGCGTCGAGGAGATTCTCGCGGTGGCGACCAGCGCCACCCGCGAAGCCGGCAACGGCGGCGAGTTTCTCGCGCGCATTGAGCGCGAAACCGGCATCCGTCCCATGGTGATCACCGGCGCCGAAGAAGCGCGTCTCATCCACCTGGCCGCGGTGTACGGCGTCGACGTCGGCGGCGCGCGCGCGGTGGTGATCGACATCGGCGGCGGCAGCGTGGAGATCACGCTTGGCACCGGCACCGCGATCCAGCTGGCGCGCAGCTTCAAGATCGGCGTCATCCGGCTGACCGAACGCTTCGTCAAGACCGACCCGATCTCGGAGCGCGACGAGCGCAGGCTCGCCAGGCACGTGCTCGATGAAATCGATCGGCACTGCGAGCAGATTGCCTCGATCGGCTTCGATCGCGTCATCGGCACGTCGGGCACCATCCTCAGCCTCGGCATCGTCGCCGCGACCGAGACCCGCGGTTCCGAGCCGGCGGAGCTTCGCAACCTGCGGGTGTCGGCGAAGCAGATTCGCCGCGTCCGGAAAGAAGTCTGCGAAACGGACCTCGAGCAGCGACTGACAATCCCCGGCCTGGATCCCCGGCGCGCCGACCTCGTGGTGGGGGGCGCCATCCTGCTCGACACCATCCTCCGGCGCCTCGACGCCGAGGAGCTGACGCTCTGCGACCTTGCGCTCCGCGAGGGGCTGGTGATCGACTATGTGCGGCGCCACAAGAAGCAGATCGCCCAGGCGGATCTCATTCCCGACGTCCGGCGTCGCAGCACCATCGAGCTGGCCGAGCGGTGCAACTACTACGCGGTTCACGCTCAGCAGGTTGCCCGGCTCGCGCTTGCCCTCTTTGACCAGACCCGCGCCACGCACGGCCTCACCGATCGCGAGCGGGAGTGGCTGGATACGCCTCGCTGATGCACGACCTCGGTGTGCATATCAGCTACCCGCGGCACCATCGGCATTCCTATTACCTGATCAAGAACGGCGACCTGCGCGGGTTCGAGCCGGAGGAGATCGAAGTGATGGCCCTGGTGGCGCGTTATCACCGCCGCGGCACACCGAAGAAGACTCACGAGGAGTATTCCCGGTTGCGGCCCCCGCTCCGTCGCACGGTTCGCCTGCTCGCCTCGATCCTCCGGCTGGCGGAAAGCCTGGACCGGAGTCACGCCCAGGTGGTGTCGGCGCTGGAGCTGCAGGACCGGGGGAAAGACATGCTTCTGGAGCTGCGCGCCGCCGGCGACGCCGAGCTCGAAGTCTGGGCCGCGCAGCGCCACGTCGAGCCGTTCGAAGAGCTGATGGAGAAGCCCGTGCGGCTGGCGCTGCAGCCACAGCGGAACGAGATGGCACAGCGCGCGAAGCTCTCACGCCGGAGCGTCAGTTCTTAGCATGGCGCCCATACCACCGTAGCCGTGGGCAGCGCGAAGACATTACAAGAGCTCGACCGGCACCCTAACGCAGAACTAACACGCCGACAATTTCACCTGTTCGCCAGTTTCCCGACACGCGCGCACCGCCTCGGCGAGCCGGTGCATCGCTTCGTGATGTTCCTCAAGAGCGGGCGCCGGCCGGGAACGGTGAAAGGCATCCTCCTCGTCTAACAACTGAATCATCGCGCCCACGAGTTCCCGACAAGCCGCGCGAGACTTCTTCGTGTTTAGTACCGGTCGAATCCAGCAGCTTCGCCGCAATGCCGCGGATGCGTTCGACGCGCGCCTCCGATGTCGCATTCGTCTTGCTTTGACCCTGCAACGGATTCACGGCGTCCTTTGCCTTGTCATCGTTCCACCCCATTACTCTCCCGTTACACGTATTACTCTGCGCCTGCGGGCGGCAGTCTGGCTAGTAACCAAATCCTGCATCGTTATGCACCGCGGTCGATTTTCGAGCGTCCACCCTAATGCGCGCCGTCAGCTAGCCGTCGGCGGCGCGGCGCCGGCGGTCATCGGTCGGGCCGGTCGATTTCGTTATCGGGTGAAGGGTGGGACGGCGACAGGCTTCAGCGATCAGCTGATCTCGACGGCCGCTCCGCACCGGGCCTTCTCATGGCCGGCACGCTTTCGTCGCGGGCGGCCATCGGATTGTGCACAGAATATCCATCTGGCGACTCATCGCGATTGCGTCCCACAGGTGTTCGAGTTGAATGGCGGCTTCGGCGTGTCCGAGCGACCAGACGGTGGAGCGAGCATCCACCGGCCCGTGGTCCTCGACGACGAGAACCCTAGGGGGACGTCAACGACCATCTGTTTCGTTGACGGCTGACGTGAGAGTGGCGGTCATGCCGACGCGATCGCAGCGAGTGCCGACTCCGACGCTTGAGTCGCGACGGTGACCCTCAAATGGGTTCCCGATGCCGGCGTCGCGTGAATCTCCAGAACACCCCCAACTGATTCCACGCGTTCTCTCATGCTGACCAGGCCAAGGCCCGCGTTCAGCAGACCATTGACGTCAAATCCCTTCCCGTCGTCAGTGATCGTGAGTGCTAGGCTCGACGGCCCGCCCGTCAAGTCAACCCAGATGTGGCCTGCGTCGCTATGCCTCACGGCGTTCAACAACGCCTCTTGCGCAACTCGAAACAGGCACAGCGCGATGTTCTGATCGATCTCCTCCGGAACATCGCGATGGCAGAAGGCGATAGGCAGGCGCGGCGGTGACACGTCGCGTCGAAGGTTGTCGAGAGCGGCGACGAGTCCGATCAGCTGTAACTTCGACGGGTGCAACCGGTGCGAGAGTTGGCGCACGCTCGTCGAGATGCCCTGCGCGGTTTCCATGGCTCGGGAGAGCCGCTCCGCGCTGTGCACCTGCAGATGATCGGAACGGAGCCGATCGAGGTCGATGGACAGGATCGTGAGCTGCTGATTGATGTCGTCGTGCAATTCTCGGGCAATGCGGGCGCGTTCCGTCTCCTGTTCGCCGAGCAACCGTCGGCTCAGGTGGCGGATTCGGTCGTAGCTCACGCGCAGCTTGGCCTGGCTGCCACGCAACTCGCGCTCGCTGCCGCGCAACTCGCGCTCGACGCGGCGCCGCTTGGCCCGTTGCACGAGCAGGCCGGCGATGAGGGCCGTCTGCGCCAGCAGCAGCACTACTGCGCCGACGATGTAGCGCTGGTATTGATCCCACATGCTCGGCGGTCGAAACAGGACGCTGCGTACCGGTTGGCAGACGCGACTCGTCGAGCCCCCAGCGGCGCAGCTGTCGCCAATCCACCTGATCGACATCCGTGTTGGGCGAGGACACCGGTATGTCGTCGGCTCGCTCTCCGCGAAGCACGCGAAGCCCGAGGGTGGCAATGGCCTTTACCTGGGCCACTTGATCGCGGCGACGGCCGCCGACGATGCCCGAGTCAACGGCGGCATCCGCCCAGGTGTAAGTCGGCGCGTTGGCCGCCGACGCGACGCGGGAGAGGGAGGCCATCACCTGAAAGTGCTCGCCCGCGCCGTCCTGGCTGACGACTAAATAGAACACCGCCGAGCGTGGCGGCACCGTTCTGAGTCGCTCTTCGAGATCCTGCATCGCCAAGCCCGAGAAATATGTGAATTCGACACGCCCCTCGAAGGGGAGGAACTCCGCTCTCGCCTGGCTCTCGTTCCTCCGGTCCAACGCACCCGCTCCGCTCACGACGTACACACGTTTGAGATCGGGCTGCAGCGCCAGCGCGAGGTCGAGCGAACCGCTGAAGTGGAGTTGGTTAATCAGACCGGTCGAATTGGCGAAATGGCCGCCCGGGGGGGTGAGCGTATAAAACACCGCAGGCGTGCCGCGGAAGAGGGCGTTCCGGTTGCGGCTCATGAAGTCAATGACGACGTCTCCTATCAAGATGAGCAGATCAATACGCTTTTCCGCGTATTTCAGCCGCAAGAAGTCGAGATACGAGCTCTCATATTCAGGTCGCGGGAACCTGACGAAATCAAAGTATTCAGAGTAGAAGTCCACACGCTCCCCGAGGCCTTCGGCGAGCAGCTTCGGCAGCTCTCGTGCCCAGACCACCGAGAACTGGTCATCGGACCTCGTCGAGTTGAGGACAAGTACTTGCTTCGGGCCGTCGGACGCCTGCGCGTGCGCGTTCGCGAGAGGACAGAGGACGCCGGCCGTAAGGGCGATTGCCAACAATGCCCTGTGCCGAACGCCACGTCGCGAGATCAGCATGCGCACGTGAGGTCAGAACTCCACTTCCGCTGTAACCCTGAAGAAGCGCGGCGTCAGGATTGTATTGGGGCGCGGCCATGATGCGCCCGGGACGAACGCGTTGTTGTAGGTGAGGCCGGCGCTCGAGTTCAACGCGTTGTAGATGTCGAGCGCAACCATCGTGCGCGACCGCCCGTGCCGCAGAATCTTGGCCGCGCGAACGTCCAACTGGTTGATTCGATCTCCGGACATCGCGCCGGGCGCCACCAGATTCACTGTCACGTTCGGCGCGTTCCCGGACAGGTCTCGTCCGAGCGACGGTGCCACGGCCGCGTTCGGCACGGCGTAATTGGCCGCCAGCATCGTTCCGGGCTTGCTCTGGAGCGTTGCGGACAGCTGAGCGCCGATTCCCGGCAGCTCGTATGAGGCCAGGCCCCTGAACTGCGTCTGGATGCCGAAGGCTACATGGCAGTACGGGCTGACGGGACTCACGATGGAGCTGCCGAGCCCGGGGCCAAGCGGGCTCGCGCCCGCTGTGGTCGTCGCGAGCTCCGGCAGACGCGCCCGCACCTCGCAGTTGTCTGCCACGGTCTGTCCCGTGCTCGTCCCCCCCGTGAACGTGAAACCGCCGGCCCGCAGATTGAGCATCGCATCGAGGCCGTTGAAGTACTGATACCAGCGTCCGTACTTGCTCGAATCCGCGATGAGATTGCTCACCTGACCGGCCTTGTCAGGCGCGACATCGAACAGACCCGACACCACGTAGCCCCCGCCGCCAGGCAGGCGAGGATCCACCGGAGCCACCACGCTGAACGGCGTCAGATCCGGCGGCTGCAGCGCCAGGTTGTCGGCAACCGTAAAGCCATGGAACCAGCGCCGGCTGTACGTGAGCGTCGCCGCTGCGCGGGGGAGAATCTGACGCTGAATCGACACGTCGAGCGTCCAGTCCGACGGCCGGACGCCCCAGCCGTTGAGGACGCCTGGATCGAAATTGTTGGTCAGCACGTGCTGTCCGAAGCTCGTGTTCGACAGCACGCCACACAGGTCGCCTCCGGTCACCCGGAGGTCCTGCGCGCTCGGGTTCAGCAGGTCGCAATCGGGCACGAAGTTGCCGTTCGCATCGGTCCATGCTCGCGTCACACCTGCCGTGCCGAGCGTTGATGTCGTCTGCGGCATCCGCAGCGTCGGATTCGTACTGGTATAGATGCCCACCCCTGTGCCCGCCCCTTCCAGGTATCGGCCAAGGTGTACTTTGAGCGCCGTCCTGCCATTGCCGAACACATCGTAGGACGCCCCCAGCCTGGGGGTGATGTCCTTGTAACTGTCCACGCCAGGCGTTTCCGGAATGATGATGGGCACCGGCAGGAATCTGGACGGGCCTTCCTGCTGCGCAGGAAACCAGCTCCGCGCGCGGTCGAACCGCACGGCAGCCTGCAGGGTCAGGCGGCCGCGCGTCCAGCGTTCCTGCGCGAAGACCGCATCCCACCCTGTGCGAGAGCGGTTCATCCACGGCGAGATCGATTGCGTCAGTTGATTCGGCACGCCGTTGTTGAACCGGTACGTCAGGTTCTGAGTGTTCGTCATCCAGACGATGTCCTGCGTCATCAACGTGTGCTGATAGCCGACCTTCAGGCTATGTGACCCGGTCACATACGACACTGACCCCGTCCACAGGTAATTGCCGTTATACGCGTCGCTGAAGTCCTGCGAACGATAGGCCAGCCCCGGGATGTTGCCGTTGGCTGCGCACCCGCTCGCGCACTGCTCGACGACCCGAATCAGGTCGCGGGTTGGATTCGGGTTGCGCTCGAAGTTCGCGAAGCCGAAATACGTGGCGCCGAAGCCGGCTTCAACGAGCAGGCGATTCGACAGGGGGGCCGACCACGTGGCCTGCGCGACGCGCAGCGGGCGCCCGAAGACGCCGACCGCTTCAGGCGACACGCGCGGGGGATCGACACCGGCGGGAGTGGCGCCCGTGCAGGTTCGGCAGAGCGTTTGCTCATCCCAGAAAACGCTGACCTTGTTGCGCCGGGTCATCTGCCACGTGACACGCGCGCTGGCGTTCTCGAACAGGCGGTCCGAGTACGCTCTTCGGCTCGAATCGGGCGCATACGACCACTTCGCCGGGTCCCCGGCGTTGAGGTTGTAGTACACGTTCGTGCTGTCCGTCGTGCTCCCGCCACGGTGCGCGGTGGCGAAATACCACAAGCGATCCCGGGCAATCGGCCCTCCGATCGTGCCGGAGATGTCGTAGACCTTGCTGAGCGGGCTCGCCGCGACGACGCCCTGGTTCTTCAGAGCCGGTGTCAGATTGTCGGACTGGAGCTTCTCGCCTGTCCCGCTGACGAACAGAGAGCCGCGCGTGGAGTTGCCGCCGGTCTTCGGCACTATGTTCATGACGAGCCCACCCGTTTCGCTCTCGCCCAGCCCACCCGCTCCGGCGAAGGTGACCTCCTCGGTCGCGCCGGCGTCCAGCACATAGCTGGTCGGCGAATTGGATGGACTTCCGACGATGATGCCGTCGAGCGTCAGGCGCCCCTCATTGCTCCGGCCTCCATGGATGGGAAATTGCGTGGTCGTTGTGCCAGTGACGACGTCGTTCGTGGTGGTGACCACCCCGGGGATGAGCACGACGAGCGCGTTATAGCCGCGAACGGTCGGCAGGGCCTTCACGAGTTCGCCGTGCAGTGTTGTCACGGCGGCGGCGCCGCGGACATCGACGGCAGGAGCCGCCGCCGTCACGGTGATGGTTTCCGCGAGCGAGCCGAGCGCGAGTTGAGCGTTGACGCCGGCCGTGAACGCACTCGTGATCTGCACCCCTTCCCGTACGTATGGACGGAAGCCCTCACGTGTGAAGGTGATGGTGTACACGCCCGGGCGAAGATCCTCGATGCGGTACTGGCCGCTGCCATCCGTGACGACGGTGCGGACCTTTTCAATCAGCGAGGAGCTCTCGGCGTGGACGGCGACGTCAGGAAGTGTGGCGCCCGACTCGTCATGCACAACGCCCGCAATCGCCTGTGCGAAGGCCCCGTAGGGAACGCCCGCAGCCAATGCGAGGAGAAAAGCGAACGTCCGACCGGCGCGCAGGAGCATTTGTCGTCGTCTGAAACAGCAGCCCCGAACCAGGTTCCGCTACACGGCGATCGCGCTCGATACGTAGGTTCCGCCGTCCACGACCGTGCGAATCGCAGCCACGAGCTCAGTCGGCGCACAGACCTTCAGAACGAATCCAGATGCGCCAGCGCGAAGTGCGTGGCGTACCACATCGGCATCCCCATAATTGGTCAACAGGATCACTCTCACCTGCGGCAGGTGTTTCTGGATCTGCGTCATCGCGGTCAATCCATCGGTTCCTGGCATCGAGATGTCAGCCACGATCACGTCAGGTTTCAGCGTCTTCGCGGCCTCGAGCAACGCGCGACCGTCCTGAACCGTTCCGACCAACTGGAACGCCTCGGCCACGTACTCGCCGAGGGCCGCGGCGACGCTTGGATGATCGTCGGCGAGCAGGACGCGTGATGAACGCATGACTCTGTCTCCCGTAACGGAACCAGGCGAGGAGGCTCGTCCCCAAACCCAATGCCCGAATTTTCGCGCCGTGGGCAGCGGCGCCCGATTCTGTTGCCAAGTGAACTAGTGGAGCCAGCCGGCAAAAGTTACGGGATTCCACCTGTCACAATTGACAGGCGGAAGCGTTGGTTCCCCCTATCAGGTCCCTGGAGACGTCCCCCCGACGGATGTGGCTGAGCAGGATCGGCGAGATCGCTGAGGGTTTCTTCCGGCCGCCCACGCGCATCCTCGGGTTTCCGGGCCCGTAACTCCGAATTAACACAGCAGAAACGGTCGCGAAACGCCCGTTCGATAGCGTGAACGATATGACTCACAGCATCGTTCGGGTCGCGATGGTCGCGGCACTGACCCTCGGGGTGTACGCCTGCGGCGGCGGCACGAGCCAGCCAGCTCAGGAAGGCGGCGAGACGTCGCCCTCCCTGATTACGGTCGACGGGTCCAGCACTGTGTTCCCGATTGCCGAGGCGGTCGCCGAGGAATTCGGCAAAGCCCATCCGGACGTACGCACCCCGACCGTCGGCATCTCCGGTACCGGGGGCGGCTTTCAGAAGTTCTGTCGCGGCGAGACCGACATCAGCAACGCGTCGCGTCCGATTACGCCGGCTGAAATCGACGCGTGCCAGAAGGCGGGCGTCGAATACATCGAACTTCCGATTGCCTACGACGGCCTCGCGATTGTCGTGAACCCGAAGAACACCTGGGCAACGGCAACGACCGTCGATGAGTTGAAAACACTCTGGGCGCCCGAGGCGCAGGGCAAGATCACCCGCTGGAACCAGGTCCGAGCGTCCTGGCCAAACCGCGAGATCCGTCTGTTCGGCGCGGGCGTCGATTCCGGCACTTACGACTATTTCACCGAAGCCACCGTCGGCAAGCAGGGCGCCAGCCGCGGGGATTTCACCTCGAGCGAAGATGACAACGTCATCGTCCAGGGCGTGGCCAGCGACGAGCTCGCGCTCGGCTTCCTGCCGCTCGCCTACGTCGAGGCGAATCGCGACAAGTTGAAGCTGGTGCCGGTTGACGACGGGAAAGGCGACAACGGGCCGGGCCCGATCGTTCCCTCGTCCCAGACGGTCCGAGACGGCACCTATCAGCCGCTGTCGCGGCCGTTGTTCGTCTACGTGTCGCGAAAAGCGGTCGAGCGTCCCGAGATTCAGCAGTTCGTCGACATGTTCTTCACCCGGACCGACCTGGTGAAGGAAGTCGGCTATATCGAACTCACGCCGCAAATCTACGAACTTGCCCGGAAGCACTTCGCCGACAAGAAAACGGGCACCGCATTCGCCGACGGCGGCTCCCAGGTCGGCCTGACGCTCGAGCAGCTCCTCGCCAAGGAGCGATGACCCTTCGGCAAGCTCAGGGTCATCCCGACCGTTCGACGCGCTCAGGGTCGCCCCGAGTCCTGTCGAGGGGCGAGCGGGTCGAGGGATGAAGCCGTTCGAGCGTGTGATTGAGTGGGCGCTGCTGCTGTGCGCCCTGCTCTCCATTGGTACGACGGCCGGCATCATCATCATCCTGGCCGTCGAAACGCTCGCCTTCCTGCGCGAAGTTCCCCTCACCGACTTTCTGTTCGGCGTCGAATGGACACCGCTCTTCGCCACGCCCAGATTTGGCGTGCTGCCGCTGGTCGCCGGGACCATCCTGGTGTCGGCGATCGCCATGGCCGTGGCGCTGCCGATGGGACTGCTGAGCGCCATCTACCTGAGCGAATACGCTCCGCTGACCGTGCGCCGGGTGATCAAGCCGATCCTGGAGATCCTGGCTGGCGTCCCGACGGTCGTGTACGGCTACTTCGCGCTACTGTTCGTCACGCCGATCCTGCAGCGCTTCATCCCGGGCCTGGCCGGGTTCAACGCGCTCGGTCCCGGCATCGTCATGGGCATCATGATCCTGCCGCTGGTGTCCTCGCTTGCTGAAGACGCCATGCAGGGCGTGCCGCGCGGCCTTCGCGAGGGGGCCTACGCGCTCGGCGCGACGCGCATGCAGACCAGCTTGAGCGTGGTCCTGCCGGCGGCCTTCTCCGGCATCACCGCCGCATTCATCCTGGCGGCGTCGAGGGCGATCGGCGAAACAATGATCGTGGCGATAGCCGCCGGTCAGCAGCCCCGCCTGACGGCCAATCCGCTGGTGCCGGTTGAAACGATGACGGCGTACATCGTCCAGGTCAGCCTCGGCGACACGCCCCAGGGCACCCTCGAGTACCGGACGATCTTCGCGGTCGGCATGCTGCTCTTCCTCGGGACCTTTGCCCTCAACCTTGTGAGCGCGTGGCTCCGCGAGCGGTATCGGGAGGAGTACGCGTGACGCGCCGGCTGCTCGATTTGGGATTCCAGGCGCTGGCGCTCCTCATTCTCGTGCTGGCGCTCGGCTCGCTGGCGGCGCTGATTGCCGACGTCTGGTCCGACGGCGCGAGCCGCCTGTCGTGGGAGTTCCTCACCGGTTTTCCGTCTCGCCGGGCGGAGGACGCGGGCATCTTTCACGCGCTCTCCGGCAGCATCTTCGTCATCCTGGTCACGGGCGCGCTCGCTGTGCCGGTCGGCGTGGCCTCGGCGATCTACCTCGAGGAGTACGGCCGCCGCAATTTCGTGGCGCGGGTCATCGAGATCAACATCACCAACCTCGCCGCGGTGCCGTCGATCATCTACGGGCTGCTCGGACTCGGGCTGTTCGTCCGGGCGATGGGCATGGGCCGCAGCGTGATGGCGGGCGCCTCGACGCTCGCCCTGCTGGTGCTGCCGGTGGTGATCCTGGCCACGCGAGAAGCGCTCCGCGCCGTTCCCCCGTCTATTCGCGAGGGGTCGTATGCGCTGGGGGCGACGAAGTGGCAGACGATCTGGTACCAGGTGCTCCCGATTGCGCTTCCGGGTATCCTGACGGGCATGATCCTGGCGCTGTCGCGCGCGATCGGCGAGACCGCGCCGCTCATTTCGATCGGCGCGCTGACGTTCGTGGCGTTCGCGCCCGACAGCATCTGGTCACCGTTCACGGTGCTGCCGATTCAGATCTTCAACTGGGTCTCGCGGCCACAGGTGGACTTCCAGGCGAATGCGGCGGCCGGCATCCTCGTGCTGCTCGCGCTGCTCCTCACCATGAACGCGACGGCCATCTGGCTGCGCGACCGCTACCAGAAGAAGTTGTCATGAGCGAAGCGACGATCGTCCCACCGTCGCTGGCCCAGGTGGCCACGCGCGCCAAGGATCAGCAGCCGGTCGGCGATCGGCCGCCGAAGATCCAGTCGGAACGGCTGAACTTCTTTTACGCCGAGACCCCGGCGCTCGCCGACATCTCGATCGCCATTCACCCCAACATCGTCACCGCCTTCATCGGCCCGTCCGGCTGCGGCAAGAGCACCTTCCTGCGGACGCTCAACCGGATGAACGACATCATTCCCGGCACCCGCGTCGAGGGGAAGGTGCTGATCGACGAGTCGGACATCTACGGTCCGGGCGTCGACGTCGTCGCGCTGCGGCGGCGGGTGGGGATGGTGTTCCAGAAGTCGAACCCGTTCCCGAAGTCGATCTTCGACAACATCGCCTACGGGCTCCGGATCAACGGCATGGCCGGGAGCCGCGCCGACCTGACGGCGCGCGTCGAGGAGAGCCTGCGGCAGGCGGCGCTCTGGGACGAAGTGAAGGATCGGCTGGAAGCCTCGGCGCTGGCGTTGTCGGGCGGCCAGCAGCAGCGGCTCTGCATTGCGCGGGCGCTGGCGGTGCGGCCCGACATCCTGCTGATGGACGAGCCGGCCTCGGCGCTCGATCCGATCGCCACCCAGCGCATCGAGGAACTGGTATACGACTTGAAGAAGACGTACACGATCGTCATCGTGACGCACAACATGCAGCAGGCGGCGCGCGTCTCCGACTACACCGCCTTTTTCTGGCTCGGCCGCCTGGTTGAGTACCGATCGGACCGATAAGATGTTCACCAACCCGGCCGAGAAGCTCACTGAAGACTACGTAACTGGGCGATTCGGATAAGTCATGGAACGAGCCGTACCGACACTTCCAGGAGGAGCTCGAAGCGCTCCAGGCGCGGCTGCTCGAGATGGGCGGCCTGGCCGAGGAGCGGGTGCGCGCGGCCGTGAGCGGGCTGGTCGCGCGGGACACGACGCTCATCGACAAGGTGATGCGCGGAGACGAGCCGGTCAACGAGCTCCACATCGAAATCGACAACCGCTGCTTCACGTTGCTGGCGCTCTACCAGCCGATGGCCACCGACCTGCGGTCGATCGTCGCCGCCGTGAAGATCAACACCGATCTCGAACGGGTCGGCGACCTGGCGGTCAACATCGCCGAGGCGGCGCGCCGTTACACGAACCACCCGCCGGTGAAGAAGCTGGTGGACATCCCGCAGATGGGCGACATCGCCCAGGCCATGCTGCGCGATGCACTGGATTCGTTCGTCCGGCGCGACACGCGGCTCGCGCACCAGGTGCTCAACGAGGACGACCGCCTCGACAGCCTGAAAACGCAGGTGTTCCGCGAGCTCCTGACCTATATGCTGGATGACCCGACGACGGTCGAACCGGCGCTCGACTTGATCCTCGTGTCCCGGCATCTCGAGCGAATTGGCGACCACGCCACCAACATCGCCGAAGACGTGATCTTCATGGTCTCGGCACGGGACGTCCGGCACCACCCGCCCGCCGAAATCAGCCGGGAACACTAGCGATTTATGAACCTGATTTTGTGATTTGCGATTGGCGGTGTCCGACTCCGACTGGCCAGCGCAAACCGCCTGAAAATCGCAAATCATCAATCGCAAATCACAAATTGATTATGATTAGTCGGATGGGCGAGGCGCGCCTGTGCGTCCTGTGCCGGCGGCATCCCGTGGACGAGCGCTGGCGGCCGTTCTGCAGCGAGCGCTGCCGCAATGCAGATCTGGCGCGATGGGCCGACGGGCGATACCGAGTGGCCGGCGAACCGGTGCCCCAGACAGACAGCAGCGACGACCCGGAATCTTAGAGAACCTCTCCAACTATGGCCGATACGCTCACCGTTACCGACAACCGCACCGGCAAGCAGTACCAGATCGCGATCAAGGACGGCGTGATTCGCGCGACCGACCTGCGACAGATCAAGAACGGCGCGGACGACGCGGGCCTGATGACCTACGACCCGGCGTTCATGAACACCGCGGCGTGCCGCAGCCGGATCACCTACATCGACGGCGACAAGGGCATCCTCGAGTACCGCGGCTATCCGATCGAGCAGCTGGCCGAGAAGTCCACCTACCTGGAAACGGCGTACCTGATCATCTTCGGCGAGCTGCCCACCTCCGATCAGCTCGAGGCGTGGAAGGGTGAGATCACCTCGCACACCATGCTCCACGAGAACATCAAGAAGCTGATGGAGGGTTTCCAGTACGACGCGCACCCGATGGGCGTCTTCCTCAGCACCGTCGGCGCGTTTTCGACCTTCTACCCGGACGCCAAGAACATTTTCGACGAGCAGTCGCGGAAGAAGCAGATCCACCGCCTGATCGCCAAAGTTCCGACGATTGCCGCCTACGCCTACCGCCACAGCATCGGCCGCCCCTACAACCAGCCAGACAACGAGCTCAGCTTCACCGGCAACTTCCTGAACATGCTGTTCAAGATGACCGAGCTCAAGTACAAGGTGAGCCCGGTGCTGGAGCGGGCGCTCGACGTGCTCTTCATCCTGCACGCCGATCACGAGCAGAACTGCAGCACCAGCGCGATGCGCGCGATCGGCAGCTCGCAGGTGGACCCGTACTCGGCGATGGCCGGCGCGGCGGCAGCGCTGTACGGACCGCTGCACGGCGGCGCGAACGAAGCGGTGCTGCGCATGCTGAACGAGATCGGGCACATCGACAATGTGCCGGGGTTCATCAAGCGCGTGAAGGCGGGCGAAGGGCGGCTGATGGGCTTCGGCCACCGCATCTACAAGTCGTACGATCCGAGAGCCAAGATCATCAAGCGCACCGCCGACGAGGTGTTCGAGGTGACCGGCAAGAATCCGCTCCTCACCATCGCCGTCGAACTCGAACGCATCGCGCTGCAGGACGAGTACTTCGTCAGCCGCAAGCTGTACCCGAACGTGGACTTCTACTCGGGCCTGATCTACGAGGCGATGAAGTTCCCGGTGACGATGTTCCCGGTGCTGTTTGCGATTCCGCGGACGGCGGGCTGGATTGCGCAGTGGGAGGAGATGATCCTCGACGCCGAGCAGAAGATTGCCCGCCCACGCCAGATCTACACCGGCTCGAAGCGGCGCGATTACGTGCCGCTCAACAACCGCAGTTAACGGTGCGGTAGTGCGGAGGTGCGACGGTGCGAGGGTGCGACGCTGCGGCGGGGCACTACTGCTCGCCTCCATCGTCCTCGCCTGCGGCAGCGACGCCGTGACTCAGACCGCCTCGCCGGCGAAATTCGACAGCGCGCGCGCCTACGAGCACCTGCGCCGGCAGGTCGGCTTCGGGCCGCGGCCGGCCGGTTCGGCGGCGCTGGCCCAGACGCGGCAGTACATCCTCGGCGAGCTGAAGAACGCCGGCATCCAGGCACGCGAGGACGCCTGGGATGCCACGACTCCGCTCGGGCGCGTCCGGATGGTGAATGTCATCGCCACCATTCCCGGTCGCCGTCCGGAGCGGATCGCCCTCGCCACCCACTACGACACCAAGCTGGTTCGCGAGTTCCGCTTCGTCGGTGCCAGCGACGCCGCTTCGTCCACTGCGGCGGTCCTCGAGCTCGGGCGGCTGCTCAAGGGCCGGCAGAACGAATTCACCATCGAGTTGCTGTTCTTCGATGGCGAGGAAGCCGTTGTCGAGTGGTATCGCGACAACGACAACACCTACGGCAGCCGCCGCTACGTCGAGACGGCCCAGAAGGCGGGAACGCTCGCCGGTCTCAAGGCGCTGATCCTGCTGGACATGATCGGCGACCGCAACCTGACCATCCGCCGCGATTCGAATTCCACTTCGTGGCTGACCGACATCGTGTGGGCCGCCGCCGGCCGCCTCGGCTATCGCGCGAATTTCCTGCCTGAAGAGACGACGATCGAAGATGACCACCTGCCGTTCCTCAAGGCGGGCGTCCCGTCAGTCGACATCATCGACCTCGACTATCCCGCGTGGCACACCGCGCAGGACGACCTCGATCACGTCAGCGCCAGAAGCCTGCAGGTCGTGGGCGATGTCGTCCTGGCGGCGTGGCCCGATATCGAAAAACGGCTCGCGTCGGGGCGATAGAACTCAAGCAACCACGACGTGCACGACGGCCACGAAATCAGTGCGTGGGCACGTCGTGATTGTCGTGGCGTCGTGGTTCGTCAGGATGCCCGCCTCAGCCCAGGATTCTGGCGATCGCGGTCCAATCCATCCCAGAACACCTTCACGCCATCGAGCATCTTGATGCCGGCGCGGATGAACGGCTCCTCGCGAAACTTCGGCGAGTCGTAGCATTCGCGCAGCTCGTCCCAGACGTGGCTCTTGTGCTGTTCTTCGATCTTGTCGTGCCAGGTGAAGAACGCGAGCGGCAGCGCCGGGACCTGCTCGCGCTTGATCCGCTCGAGGCCGGCGATGAGTTCCTTCCAGAAGCCCGCCGCCGCCCAGTTTTCGACCGCAAACGCAGCGCCCATGGCCTCGTTGTAGTCGTCGCTGCCGTACAGCCGGAAGAGCTCGTCGCAGAAGAAGAGCGTGCTGGCCGTGCCGTTCCGGCGCTTGCCCATGTCGTCGAAGGTGAGCCCAAGCGGCTGGCCGAAACGCAGCAGCCACTCGAAGTGGGCGGCCTGGAAACGGAAGGTCCCGCCGTCGACCGTCCCCTCGGTCGAGACGAGCGCGGGATCGCCCTCGCGGTCGTGGTCTTCAGACGAGGAGGCCTGGGCCTCCGCATTCGGCTGGTGCCGTTTTACACCGCGGTCGTTGTAGATGACACCCAGCTCGTTCATCAGGATCTCTTTCGATTCACGCGTGGCCTGGAGGGTGTCGGCGTTGATCGCCCGGTTCAGCGCAGCGAGCAGGAACTGGTTCGAGAACACCGAGAACTGCACCGTGAAATGGCGCAGCTCGTCGAGCGACATGCCGCCGCGGGCAAACCAGGCCGTGAACGCGTTGTCGGTGACCACGGGATGCCGCATGAACTGCTGTTCGATCGTCTCCTTGAACACCTCGAAATTCTTTTCTGCCATGGGGTCCTCCGGCTGCCTCACGACAGCCAACTGAACGCGTATCCTTCGTCTTCGAGCGCCAGCGCCTCCTGCGTCAGGAGGAGCGGACGGAACGTGTCCACCATCACCGCAAGCTCGCGGGTCTCGGTCTTGCCAATCGACCCCTCGTAGGTGCCGGGGGCCGGGCCGTGCGGGATGCCGTTCGGGTGGACGGTGATCGACGCGGACTCGATGCCGCGCCGCGACATGAAGTCGCCGGCGACGTAGTAGATGACTTCGTCCGAATCGACGTTCGAGTGGTTGTACGGCGCCGGGATCGCCTCGGGGTGGTAATCGAACAGGCGAGGCACGAACGAACACAGGACGAACCCGGGGCCGTCGAACGTCTGGTGCACCGGCGGCGGCTGGTGCACCCTGCCGGTGATCGGCTCGAAGTCGTTGATGTTGAACGCAAACGGCCAGAGGTAGCCGTCCCAGCCGACCACGTCGAGCGGATGGTGGTTGTAGAAGTATCGCGAAACGCGGCCGCGTGCCTTGACCCGTACCTCGAATTCGCCGCGCTCGTCGTGCGGCTCCAGGCGATCCGGCGGCCGGATGTCGCGCTCGGAATAGGGCGCGCTCTCGAGAAACTGTCCGTGATTGTTGATGTAGCGGCGCGGCGGCTCGATGTGTCCGCCCGCCGTCTCGACGACCAGCATGCGCTGCGCGGTGCCGGCGTCGGGCAGCACTCGCCACATGACGCCGGTCGGGATCACCAGGTAGTCGCCAGGTCCGTAGCGCAGCGATCCGAACTGGCTTTCGAGCAGGCCCCCGCCTTCGTGCACGAAGATCACTTCGTCGCCGTGCGCGTATCGGTACCAGTAATCCATCGCCTGCTGCGGGCGGACGAGCGAGATGCGGACGTCGCCGTTGCCCATCATCGGGACGCGGCCCTGCACGGCGTCGCCGCCGGCGGGAATACCGGCGGTGCGGAGCAGGCGATGCCGGACCGGACCCTGCGGCGCCTCGCTGGTCTTGACCTCGCAGCCCGGTTCCACCCGCTGCACCGCGGTCGGCGGCCGCAGGTGGTAGAGCAGCGACTTGTTGCCCGAGAAGCCGTGGATGCCCATCAGCTCTTCGTGGTACAGCGAACCGTCAGGGCGCCGGAACTGCGTGTGGCGCTTGTGCGGAATGGTGCCGCGCGTGACGTAGTACATGTCAATCCAGCTCAGACGAGATTGCCGCGTCTGGCCTGCTCACGTTCGATCGCCTCGAACAGCGACTTGAAGTTGCCTTCGCCGAATCCCTTCGCGCCGTGCCGCTCGATAATCTCGAAGAACAGGGTGGGCCGATCCTCGACCGTGTCCGAGAAAATCTGCAGCAAATAGCCTTCGTCGTCGCGGTCCGCCATGATGCCGAGTTCGGCCAGCTTCTCCACCGATTCCTCGATCGGACCAATGCGGCTCTCCAGGTCCTCGTAGTAGGCGCGCGGCACGCGGAGAAACCCGACGCCGCGCGCGCGCAACTCGGAGACGGTGGCGACGATGTCGTCGGTGGTCAGCGCGATGTGCTGCACGCCGGGACCGCCGTAGTACTCGAGGTACTCCTGGATCTGGGACTTCCGCTTGCCGGTGGCCGGCTCGTTGATCGGAAACTTGACGCGGCCGGTGCCGTCCTGCATGACCTTCGACATCAACGCGGAGTATTCGGTGGAAATCGCCTTGTCGTCGAAGTGCACGAGTTGCGTGAATCCCATCGTGTCGGCGAAAAAGTGCACCCACCGGTCCATGCCGCCAAGCTCGACGTTGCCGACGATGTGGTCGATGGCGGCCAGGCCGACCGGCTTGCCGCCCGGCGCCGTGCTGGTCCGGGGCTGGAAGCCAGGACCGAAGACGCCGGCGTAATCGTCGCGGTCGACGAACTTGATCAGCGTGTCGCCGTACGCGTGAATGGCAGCGTAACGCACCGTCCCGTGCTCGTCGCGCTCCTCGGTCGGCTCGATCGCCGGGACCGCGCCGCGGCGGGTCGTCTCGTGGAACGCGGCCGCCGCATCCGGCACGCTCAAGGCGATGACGCCGACGCCGTCGCCGTGTTCGCATACATGCTTCGCGATCGGGTGGGACGAATCGAGGGCGGTCGTGAGCACCAGGCGAATGTCGCCCTGCTCCAGGACGTAGGAGGCCGCCTCGCGATACTTGGTCTCCAGTCCACGATAGGCGGTGGTGGAAAACCCGAACGCCGCGCCGTAATAGGCGGCCGCCTGCTTGGCATTTCCGACGTAGAACTCGAGGTGGTCGACTTTCCGGATTGGGCAGAAATCAGCCATCGATTACCCCCGCCAGGCCAATCGCCTGCGCATCATGCGCATAACGCAACCATTACAGCAATATTAGATCCGAAACGACGCTAAAAATCTATGCATAGTTTCTAATCGCAATTAACGGTATTCTCGTCAAATATGCGTCAACCGCCCAGCCTCGACGACCTGGACCGCGGCCTGCTCGCGCGTCTCCAGGAGGACGCCCGGGTGTCCACCGCGGAGCTAGCCCGGCAGTTCAAGTTGTCACCACCCGGCGTCCAGAAGCGGCTGCGGCGCCTGGAAGAAAAGGGCGTGATCGAGCGCTACGTGACACTGGTCAATCGCGAGGCCGTCGGCCTCGACCTTCTCTGCTTTGTGCTCGTCATGCTGGCGCATCACCGCGCCGACTCGGTCAAGCGCTTTCGCGCCGGCGTCGCGGCGATGCCCGAAGTGCTCGAGTGCCACCATCTCACCGGCGAGTTCGATTGCCTGCTCAAGCTCGTGGTCGCAAACCACGAGGAACTGCAACGTTTCCTGGAACGGCTGATGAGCGTCGGCGGCGTCGATCGCCTTCGCACCAGCATCGTGTTGAGCGAGATCAAGTCGGTGACCGGTCTGCCGCTCGGGCCGTCGAAGGGCAGGTAGTGGCGTCGGGCGCGGCTGATGCGCTGCTCCGCGGGATCGTGGACTACGCCGGGATGTTTCCACCCGCGGGGCTGCCGCCAGGAGACGCCGTGGCGGAGTACGCGCGCCACCGCGCCACCCCGGATTCCTGGATCGTGGGGACCTTCGTGATCGCTGCCGATCGGCTCGCGGAACTCGAGCCAACCGTCGGCCCCGTCAGCGTCGTGCTGACCGCCCAATCGCCGGCCGATCTCGAGCCTGTATTCAGCGCCGCTCGCCGGACAACGATCGCCGCCCTCGAGTTCCGCCCTCTACCGGCAGGCGCGATCGCGGCACTGGCGGCGGAGGTTCCACCAGCAGGTCCAGGCGTTCTTCGAGGTTCCATTGGACGACGACACCGGTCACCGCCTCGATGCCATTGCGTCGTGCGGCGCGTCTGCGAAACTCCGCGCGGGAGGTCTCACGCCTGACGCGTTCCCCGGTGCGCCGGCGATCTGCGACTTTCTACGGTCCTGCGCCGACCGAGGGGTGGCTGCAAAGGCCACCGCCGGACTTCACCACGCGCTGGCGGGCCGGTATCCGCTGACCTATGAGGCCTGGAGTCCGACCGGCGCGATGTTCGGATTCCTGGGTCTGGCGGCCGCCGCGGCGCTGGTGCATGCCGCCCGGCCCAGAGACGCTGTGCTCGCCGTGCTGGGCGAGTCGTCGCCCGATGCGTTTGCAGTCGACGAAGACGGCATGGAATGGCGCGGCCAGCGCATATCGACGGATGATCTCCGGGCGATGCGGCAGGGGCTCTTCCGCTCGTTCGGATCGTGCTCGCTGCGCGAGCCGATTGATGAATTGAAACGGATGCAGATTCTATGAGTCGGCCGATCGATGAATCCCACGACCCGGCGCTCCGCAGCTGGGTCGACTCCGCCAATCACCCCGATTCCGACTTTCCCATCCAGAACCTCCCGTTCGGCGTGTTCAGGCGGCACGGCGCCACAGAACCCGATTCGATCGGCGTCGCAATCGGCAACGAGATTATGGATTTGCGCCGGTGCTCCGGACTCGGCCTGTTCCAGGACTTGCCGGCGGAGGTGCGGGCGGCGCTCGACGCGCCGGCGCTGAACGGTCTGATGTCGCTCGGAACGGCGGCCATGCGCGCGGTGCGCGCGCAGCTGGTGCGGCTGCTCAAAGCCGACAGCTCGAGCGCTGAGCCGCGGGCGCTGGTGTCGATGGCGGACGTAGACATGACGGTGCCCGCGATCGTCCGCGACTACACCGACTTCTATGCGTCGGTGTTCCACGCCACGCGTGTCGGACGCCTGTTCCGCCCCGACAATCCGCTGCTGCCGAATTACAAGTACGTGCCGATTGGCTATCACGGCCGGGCCTCGTCGATCGTGGCCAGCGGGGCGCCGGTGCGCCGCCCCTGGGGCCAGACCAAGGCGCCGGATCAGACGGAACCCATATATCGCCCTACGCGTATGCTCGACTACGAACTCGAAGCAGCCGTGTTCGTCAGCCGCGGCAACCCGCTCGGCGTGCCGGTGTCAATCGATGCGGCGGAAGACCATGTCTTCGGGCTCTCTCTCCTCAACGATTGGTCCGCCCGCGACATCCAGGCCTGGGAGTATCAGCCGCTCGGGCCGTTTCTGGCCAAGAGCTTCGCCACCACGGTGTCGCCCTGGGTCGTCACGCTCGAGGCGCTTGCGCCGTTTCGATGCCCGGCGTTCGCGCGCGGCGCTGACGATCCGATGCCGTTGCCTTATTTGTCCTCAGCCGCGAACGCCAGGAACGGCGGTATCGATCTCCGGCTTGATGTCGCGATTCAGTCGGCGCGGATGCGGGAGCAGCACATCGCGCCGGTCGGCATCGGCCGCAGCTCCCTTCGCGAGCTGTTTTGGACGGTCGCACAGCTCTTGACGCACCACACGAGCAACGGCTGCAACCTGAACCCCGGCGACATCCTCGGGACTGGCACCGTATCCGGCCCGGCAGAAGACAACCGCGGCTGTCTTCTGGAACTGACCTCGAATGGACGGCAGCCGTTGACGCTACCGGGCGGCGAAGAGCGCGGCTACCTCGTCGATGGCGACGAGGTGACGCTGCGCGGCTATTGCGAGCGCGAGGGATTCAGACGGATTGGCTTCGGCGCGTGCCGGGGGACGGTGATCGCCGCGCTTGATTTTCAGAGCCTTCCCAACCCGGCGTGATACGCTCGCCACGTTCAGAAAGGAACGTCGCATGCCTTCACGAGCCTCTGCGCGTCTGCTTCTCTGCGCCGGCTGCCTGGCGGCGTATCTCGGCGCGATCTCCGCAGCCGACCAGTCTCCGACGGAGATGTCCGACGCCGCCCAGGTGTTCCTCTCTGCCCTCTCGCCGGAACAGCGCAAGGCGGTCTCTTTTGCGTTCGACAACCTCAAGGAGCGGGAGCGATTTGGCTTCGTACCGACCGAGGACCACCCGCGGGCCGGCCTTTCGCTCGAAAAGATGACGGGACGCCAGCGTGCGGCCTTTCACGATCTGCTCAAGGCCGGGCTCAGCGAGAAGGGTTACATGACGACCGATGCGATCATGCAACTCGAATCGGTCCTGAACCTGATCGAAAACCCGCCGGGCACGGCGCCGCGAGGCCCCGAACGCAACCCGTTGAAATACTTCGTGTGGATCTTCGGCACGCCAGGGACCCGGAGCACCTGGGGCTGGAAGCTGGAAGGGCACCACGTTTCCCTGAACTTCACGATCGTCAATGGCGCCATGGTCTCGACGGCGCCCCATTTCTTCGGCGCGAATCCGGCCGTGGTCAGGGACGGACCACAAAAGGGGCTCCGAATCCTCGGCTATGAGGAGGACCCCGCGCGGGAACTGGTCAGGATGCTCGACCCGTCTCAGCGTGCGAAGGCGGTCCTGGCGGGCACTGCGCCGAACGAGATCCTCACGCGCAACAACAGCACCATCAAGCCGCTGTCGCCGGTCGGCATCACCGCGTCGGAAATGCAGCCCCGGCAGCGCGACATGCTCATGCGGGTGATCGAGGCGTACACGGCGGTGATGGCCCCGGACCTGGCGGCCGACCGGATGGCGGCTCTGACCAGGGCGGGACTCGAGAAAATCAGCTTCGCCTGGGCGGGCGAGCTCGAACCCGGCAGAAGGAATTATTACCGGGTGCAGGGGCCGACGTTCCTCATCGAGTACGACAACTCGCAGGGGAATGGCAATCATGTTCACTCGGTGTGGCGCGACTTCAACGGCGACTGGGGACGTGACCTGCTTCGCGAACACCTGGCGACCGTCCCGCACTGACCACCGCCAACCCGGCGGCAACTGCACACGGTCCGTCAGAACCACATGGTCATCTGCCCGGCGCATACGGCTGGGCCTGAACAGGCAGAGGCGTGTCTCTTGCTTCAGTGTGTCTCTTGGAGGAGCACCCGATGAATATCCGAGAAGTAATGACGCCCAACCCCCGATCTGTCTCGCCGAGTGACAGCATTCAGAACGCGGCAGTCATCATGCGTGACGAAGACGCGGGGGCGGTGCCAGTCGTCGACAACGGCCGCGCCGTCGGGATCGTGACCGATCGCGACATTGTCGTGCGCGTGGTGGCGGAAGGCGGCCAGCTCAACGGGCCCGTGCGCGACATCGTGTCGCGCAGCCTGGTTTCAGCGACGCCCGACATGACCACGCGCGAAGCGGCCGATCTCATGAGCGAACACCAGATCCGCCGCCTGCCCGTCGTCGAGAACGAGCGCCTGGTGGGGATCGTGTCGATCGGCGACCTGGCCGTCAAGGAAGGCAAGGACGGACGCATCGGCGATACGCTGCAACACATCTCGGAAGGCGTGAAAGAGCGCGAGTAGCAGCGGCCGCAGCCGCCGCTACGGCGACGAGGGGGTGGCGAAGAAGTAGAGCAGCGCCAGCAGCACCAGGACGATCACGATCACAATGGCCGCCAGAGGCGGCCGCGAACGCCGCGGACGGTCGAACAACGGACCGTCCGCCGGCGGCTTGATCCGCGGTTCGGTCGTTGCGTTTCCACAGCGATAGCAGATCAACGCCTTGTCGGCGATCTCAGTTCCACAGTGTTTGCAGATCATCGTTCAGCGAGCCGTGATTATATTCGACCGTCAAACCGATGACGTCGCCACAGCGTGCGGATCCGGCTCGACGTTCGTTAACCGGAATGTGGATATTTCGCGTCGGCTTCTCGGTTCGTTGACGATCGTGAATCTGAAGGGCCGGCTCCCGGCCGAGCCTGACGACCGCGATGTCGCGCTGCTGAGCACCGAGATCTGCGACATGGTCAACGTCGGCAGGCTCGACCTGGTCGTGAACCTCTGCGGGCTTACCCATATCGACCCGCGCGGCCTGTCAGCGCTGGCGATGATGACAAACATTGTTCACACCGCGGGTGGACGCGTGACGCTCGTCGCCGCGTCGGCGCGCGTGGCTCGAATGCTGGCTGTCGCCAGGCTGGATTCGGTACTTGAGTGGGACGAGGCGGGTGCAGTCCCCGCCTAGGACCGCTGCCGGATGGCCTGCGCAATCTTCGCGAGGTCGATGAGGATGCGTTCCAGTTCCGCCTGGTATTCGGCCTCCGTCATGGAGCCCTTGCGCTCCTTCAACGCCTCGAGCTGCGCTTCGAGCACGAGACGCTGGCGCTCCAGGGCGGCGACCTGGGCATCACCGCTGCTCCGAGCGCCCGGCTCGGGATCCAGGTATACCGTCCCGGCGATGGTTCCGTCGGCGCCAGGCGCTCCCGCCTCGCGGCCGGCTCCGTCGCCGTCGTCGTCTATGAGCGGGCGTTCGGTCGACAGCTGGCCCCGCTGCTCGTAGTGCTGCTTCACGCCGGCGCTGGCCGCGTTGAACGCCTCCAGGATCGACACCCGGCCGTTCTTGTCGAAGTCGCTCGACCGATCGACCAGCGATCGGATGAAGTATTCCGGAAAGACGGTCGCGAAGCGCTGTGAGGCCGAGTCGGTCGCAGTGATGACGACGCGGCCGCGCGAAGATAGGTGCTCGAGAAACGGAAAGCTTGATTCGGTGGTGTTGACGACAACGACGCGTCCAGCGAGGCCCTCCAGCGCGTCCTTCCATTCCGCTGCGCTGAGATCTGGTCCGACCAGGTTGAACTTCGCGTCGATGCCGTCGTAAGTGCCATGGCCGAGCAGTATCAGCAGCAGCGTATCGCCGACGGTGAGGCGGCGGCGAAGGTCACCCAGCATGCGGCGAACGTTCACCCCCGTCGATGTGGAGCTCCCCTGATTCTCTTCGTCGAGCACGACCAGGTTTGCGTCAGGCACCGACAAGCCGGCGGTCAGGAACGTCGCCATCTCCTCCCGCCACTGCTTCTGCTGGGCGGCGTATTTCTCTCCACCCGATACGCCGGAAATCACCAGCGCATACCGCTCGGCGGCAAATGCATTTGCCGACAGGATGAGGAAGGCAACGAGCAGCGCCCCGGTCTTCACCGCAGCCCCCAGCGGCGCCGGAGCACCCATTCGGCCGACAGCAACAGCATCACCGCGATGAAAATCCAGACGTTGTGCCACAGCTCCTGCAGCTGAGGCGCCGAGGCGTCGGGCTCGACTGATCGCAGCATCGCCGACAGCTCGGACGTCTGGTCCGCCGCTATGTACTGACCGCCGCTGGCTGTCGCAATCCGCTGCAGCACCTGTTCGTTCAGCCGGGGGTCGGCCATTTCGAGATCCGCGCCGCCCACCAGCAGCCAGCGATCCGAATTCCTGGCGCGAGCGGCGCCACCCTCAACTGCCGCGCTCACGCGATACACCCCGGGTTCGTCGAAGCGCATGTCGGCAACGTACCGTCCCGACTGCGGGTCGGTGGCTACGGCCCGAAGATCTTGGACCGAGCCACCCGGGAGGGTGACCTTGAGCGATACCTGCGCGTCGGTGACCGGCGCAAAGGCGTCACCCCGCACGTCGACGCCGATGGCAGCGGCGTTGCCGGGCACGAGACCCGATGGCGCCACGATCGAGACGCGGTCGGGAGCGCCCGCGCCTACCCACCGCGCAGCCTGGCGCCAGAACAATTCGTAGGTGCGATCGCCGGATGGCATCTGCATCCGCCAGCGCCACGAGGCCTCGCCGGTGAAGACCAGCGAGCGTCCCTGCCCGTATCGCTGTACCGCGACGAGAGGCCGCGGGCCGTCGGGCATCCGCACGAGCGCCAGTGCCTGCGCGCCGGGCCGCAGCGTCCCGAGCGATGCCGCACCGGAGAGCGGCGGGAGCGCAGACCACTTGTCGGCGCCCGCGCCGGCGCCGAGCCGCATCACCGGATGCGATGCGCCATCGGCTGTCAACGTAACGCCATATCGCGTGTCCTGTCGCGCCGAGACGCGGACGACGCCGCCGCCACGATCGGTCAGCCGAAGCGGGAGGACGCCCTCGAGCGGCGTCCCGGCGAAACCCTGTTGGACGAACGACTTTGCGCCCAGGACAAGCAGGCCGCCGCCGCGGAGATCGACGAAATCCGCAATCATCTGGAGCTGCGGCCGCGACAATGCATCCGCCTCGACGTTGGCCAGGATGAGCGCGTCGTAGTCGTACAGCGCTTCACGCTCCTGCGGGAAGCCGGAGGCCAGGCGAGGCGCGCGCGCCTCCGCCGCCTGCACGAAATACGTGGCCGCACCGGTCGTGTCGCGTCCCTTGCGGACGACGGAGTCGAGCTCGAGGCCAGGATCGGCGGCGAGCGCGCGCTTGATGAACGAATGCTCGAACCCGGGCGCACCTTCGATCATGAGCACGGCGCGGCGCCGGCCGGCCGGCTCCACCAGTACGGAACGCCGGTTGTTCTCGAGCACACGCTCACCCGCTGCCGAAGGGATCTCCACCGTGTAGAGGGTGGCGGCATCCCGCGACGGTGCGACAGTGAAGATCGCCCGTACCGGACCTCCGTCGGCAGCGGGGACAACGCGGCGAAGATCGATCGGCCGCCCGTTCTCGAGCACGCGTAGATCGAATGGCGCCACCCCGCCGCGGTTGACGGCGGCGACGCTGATATCGACGGATGAATCGGCGACCGCCATCTCGCCCGCCGTGACGTCCAGCACTTCGAGATCGGATGCGACTCTGCGGGGCGCCGAGGCCAATCGCGTAGACCGGCGCCGCCGCCGCGTCCACCGACGCCGCCGCATCCTGCGCCCCGGTGTCGCCGCCATCGGACATGACGACGACCGCCGCGACTTTGCGTTCCCTGTACCGATCACGCAGCGCGCGAAGGGCGCCGGAGAGGTCGCTGCGAGCCGCGCTCGCGGCAAGCGCGGCGACGTCGGCGTGTTCGAGTACGTCGCCGAACGTCCATAGTTCCGGGACGAAGCGGCCCGTCAGCGCCGGGCGCACCTCTCGCTCGAACAGCTCGCGCGCGGCCTCGATGCGGGTCCGGCCGTCCATGTCCGCCAATCCCATGCTGCGCGAGACGTCGACCAGGATCGGCACAACGACATCCGACGAAGAGTCCGGCGGCATGACGCGGACCGGCCGAAGGAGACAGGCCACGAGCAGAACCAGCGTCAGCGCGCGAAGTGTCGTGAGCGCCGCACGCTGACGGCGTGGCAGGCCGACGATGGCCCCGGCATAACTCCCCCAGGCCACCGCGCACACGGCGATCGCGATGAGAAGCAGCATCCACCACGGGAGGGCGATGGCGAATTGCATAAAGGCTTTTGGCGGGTCCGCTACGCGGAACCCCGACTACTTGGCGAGGGCACGGTAGTACTTCTCCACCAGGCGGCGGTACGCTTCGGGCACCGCCTGCGTTGCGCCCGCGTTCAGTCGATCGTTGGCCTGTTGACTGCGCAGGTTATCGGCGGCGGTCCGCTCGGCGCGTTCGAGCGCCGCCGCCATCTGCACCTTCAACTCATCCCACTTGGCGAAATCCTGCTTCCACGCTTCAGTGCCTGGGGCGGACCGCCCAGGGTTGAAGCCATCGCTTTCGCGCGCAAGGCTTTCGAGCCGGTTCTCGCGCTGCATTTCGTTCATGAGCTCGCGCGCGTTCTGCCACTGCTCCTGCACATCGCCATTCTGCGTCCCGCCACCCTGGACGCCCGGTCCCGGCTGCGTTGCCGCGGCCTCGCCCTGTGCCGCCGCGTTCGCCGGCCTGCTCGCGAAGGCCGGCGAGCTGGCGGTCGAGCTGGGCCAGTTCTTCACGAAGCTGACGGATCCGTGACAGTTCCTCGGTCAGCCGCTCCGAATCCGCGCTCTGTCCGCCCGCGGCGCCGAGGCGATCGCCGATTCGTTCGAGCGCGCGTGCGATTTGCTCTCCGGAGGGCTGAGGCCCTCCCGCTGCATTGCCCTGCCCACCCGCTGGCGGTTGCGCCGCGCGTGCGGCGCTGCGCATCTGCTGCGACGGACGCTGCTGGTCGATCTCACGGACCGCTTCATCCAGCGCACTGCGTTCGCGCGCGTCGGCGCCCTGTGAGACGCCGGCCAGCTGCCGGACAGCCTGCTCGAGCCGTTCGGTCCGGTCGGCGAGGCGCTCCTGTTCCGCCGCTTGCCGGCGCGACCGATCCGCGGCATCGGTGCCGCGGCCAGCGGCGGTTTCGCCGCCGAGACGCCGCTGAGCCTCGGCCAGCTGGCGCGATTCGAGCTGCAATTCACCGAGCGCGCGGCGGCGGTCGTCGGGCTGCGCACTGCGCATCCGCTGCTCGAGATCCCGGAGCCGATCGGCGGCGCGATTGCCGCGTGCGCTCGCCTCCCCGGGGTTGTCGCGGCGCAGCTCGCTCGCGGCACCCTGCATGTCCTCGGAGATCTTTTGGAGCTCGCGGCTCGCCTGCTGCTGCTCGCCCTGCGAGGCTTCCCCGGCTTGACCGCCCTGCCGGCCCTGGCCCTGCCCGCGTCCCTGCCCCGCTTGCTGGCCTTGACCCTGTTGGCCCTGGCCGCTCTGCTGGCCCTGCTGCGGTCCGCTTTGCCGTCCCTGGCTCGACTGGCTCGTCTGCTGTCCCTGCTGAAGCTGCCGGGCAAGTTCCTCCGCCTCGCGGCGCAGTTCGCTCTGCTCCCGCGTGAGACGTTCGAGCTGGCGCTTCAACTCCTCGGCGGTCGTCGCCTCGCGGTTCCTGGCCAGCTCCTGCTGGCTCTTGTTCAGCGCGTCTTGCCGGCGCGCAAGATCCTGGATCTTCTCGAGCGCATCGTCCTTCTTCGGTCCCTGGTCGCGTGCTTCAGGACCCCCTGGCGTCTCGTAGTTCGTCTGCTGCTGCCGGGCGAGCTCGCGGTCGAAGATCGACGACAAGTCCTGCTGCTGACGATTGGCGCCGCGCCCTCCCTGGCCGTTCGCCTGCTGCTGGACCTCGCGACGGCGCACCTCGGCCTGCGCCCGCAGTAACTCGTTCAGCGCATTCATCTCCTGCGGCAGCGCATCAGCGGTACGGAGCGCCTCGAGCTGCTGGCGGGCCCGCTCCATGGCCTCGACAGCCCGGGCAATCGCTTCAATCATCAGGTCTGGACCGGCGGCGCCCGACCCGCGCCCACCGATGGTATTGCGACGCCTGAGGTCCGCTGCCCGACGCATCTGCGCGAGCGTCGTCATCGATCGCGTGCGCAACTCGCGTTGCGCCTTGGCAACGGCGCGGATGTCTTCGTCCGACCGGCCGCCGGCTTCCCGGCTTCGCCGATCGAGATTCCAGGTGGCCGTGACGATGTCCTTCTGCTGCTGGATCAAATCCTCGAGGGTGCCTTCGTCCCCGCCGGACCCGCTTCCCTGGCTCTGGGACGCCACGAACTCTTCCTCGAACGGTGTGACTTCCAGGAAGAAGATGTCGCTGCGCGCCTCGGTCGATCGCTTGCCACGGCTGACGTCACGGGCGCGCGCGTAGTAGGCGACGAAGTCGCCCGGCTTGACCGGAAGATCCTCGAGGTAGACGGTGCGCCGGCCGGAGACGGCCGTCGGTTCACCTTCGCGCTCGAAGGGGACGACCTTCTCAGGACCGGAACCGATTGTGTAGACGAGATCCAGCGCCGCGACGCCGAAGTCATCATCGGCCTTGGCCTCGATCGCGACCTCTTCGACCCGCGTCACCTGCCGATCGCTGGCCGGCCGCACGATACGCACGTCAGGTGGACGGTCCTGCAGCGTACGGATGAAGTATTCGGTGTCGCCGGGATTGTTCAGCCCGTCGGCGTCGGCGAGCGCCACGCGGTAGGACCCGTCGTCGCCGATGACGAGCACCCCCTGCAGCGTGTCTCCATCTGCCGTGAGCGCCACCGGCTGGCCCCCGGTGATCTTGAGCGCCGCCTGGGTCACCGGCTTGTCCACGTGCACGGTGACACGAACGCGCGTCCCGGCAGGGCCGTAGATATCGCCGCCGTCTTCTTCCTCGCGAGGCGCCATCCTGAACGCGACCGGATACTCATAGCGAAGGTCGATGCGTTCGACGTGTGGCGGACGAATCACGGTGACGCTGTATGCACGCGACGCCGCACCGGCGGCGGCGACGGCGTACGTGAAGTCCTCCTCCACGCGCTCGAACTCGAACGCAAACCCGTCCGATCCGGGCTGCATCGCGGTCTCGCTGCCGTCGCCGGTCTTGAGCACGGGCACGACGGCAGTGGAACCTGAAATCCGCGCCACGATTCGCAAGGGATCGCCGGCGCGTACCTTGACGTCGCCGGGATCCACCTGGAGCGCCAGTCGTTCCGGGAAGAGATAGATCGTGGCCAGCCGTATCGCATCTGCCGCCCGCGGCGCCGACCATGCGCCGATCAACACGAGCGCCACGGCCGCAGCGCTCATCCTCAACGTCGCCTTGCGCAGCCCGAAGCAGCGGAACAGGCGCCCGCGGTCGAGCGACTGGATGCGCCGCTCGGCGTCGTACGTCACCGCCGCGGCCATCGGGTGCGAACCATTGATATCGCCGTCGATCGCCGTCGCCAGCACGTCATCGAGCTCAGGACAGCGCTCCTCGATGAACCTCGCCAGCTGGGAGTCGCGCGGCACCTGGCGCATCGAGGGGATGACGGTGACGAGACAGAACACCGCCACGCCAAGGGCCAGCGTCCACAGCGCGACGAGCGCGGGGCCCTGCGGATCCAGGAGGCTGTCCGTGGCGAGCGCCAGGCCGAGAGCGAGCGCGGCGGCCCCCACTCCAATGATGGCCGCACGAAGCACGACGAGCAGGCGCCAGCGGTTTCGTACCTGCGTCAGGAGCGCCGCAATTTCCTTCATCCCAGCCTCCGCCCGATGACGCCTTCCGCCGCGAGGCTGACCACCATGAGCAGCAG
The DNA here is from genome assembly GCA_963750995.1 of uncultured Acidobacteriota bacterium. Classification (GTDB taxonomy): domain Bacteria; phylum Acidobacteriota; class Vicinamibacteria; order Vicinamibacterales; family UBA2999; genus CAVVST01. The sequence goes on from CAVVST010000005.1 coordinate 796,438, forward strand.
TCCGTACCACCACAGGAACTGGCCGTCCTCGTGTTGTTCCGCCGCGGCCTGTTCGGTCCGGGCCGCCGCTGCGTTCAACCTGGATATGCCGGCCTGGAACGTCTCAGGGGCCAACCGCGCTGGATCCGATTCACGAGGATCAGGATTTACGGCGACGCGCCTGCCCTGCAGTTCGACGACCCCGGGAATCGTTGCGGCCTGGAGATCGCCAACGAGAAACTCGGTGCGCGACGTGCGCGGCGACGCGAGATACCGCACCGTCTCGTGAATGAACGGGACAAACCCCGGCTGCAGGGGAAAGTCGTTCCAGCGGTAGTTCAGATCGGAACCGAACACGAGCACCCGACCGCCCACCGTCCGCTCTTCGACGAGCGCGGGACTGCCGTCGGAATAACGCGCAATCACGCTGGCACCTGACGGCGCTGAAATCCTGACGGCGCGCGAAAAGCCGACGTTGGCCAGCGTCCCGGCGCCGCCGAATACACGGAACACGGGGTGGCGGCTGTCGTCCGGCGCAAACGTCAGCGCCTCGGCCGGTCGCGTCGCCCACGACGTCTCGACGAGACCAGCGAGCGCATCACCGAGGATGGCGGGATCGACATCAGGGCCAGCCGCGACGAGCAGCCCGCCTCCGCCGCGCACGAATTCGGCCAGCCGCTCGCGGCCACGTTGTGCAACAGCCCGCGTCGACAGCACGGCAATGACACCAACCTGCTCCAGGGCCTTTGGATCGATGGCTGTGAATCCACCGCCTCCGATCAACCGGAAGCGGAAACCGCGCGTTCCTTCCGCCACTGTCAGCGCCCGCTCGAGATACAGCGCCTCTGAAGGATGGCCGGTCGGCGTGACCGCCAGCACCGACACAGCATCGGCGGCATCGAGAACCGCGTAGCGCGCGTTGTCCGCGGCATATCCGTTGCGATCGGTGATCGACGCCGACAGCCCTCCCGACGCCACACCCTCGAGTGGCACGCGCGCTTCAACGGTGGCTCCGGCAGCGAGCGTCACCGGCACGGCACCAATCCGGCGGGCGTCGACTGCGAAGATGACCTGGTCGGTGGCCGGCCGCGCAGAGAAGTTCTGCACCACCGCCACGGCGTCGGCGCCCTCGACGCGAAGCGACGTCACTCCGACGTTCGTGTCCGGGGCGCCGATATCTTCCAGTTCGACGCCGATGGATTGGGGAATCCCGGCGTCGCTGGCCGTATCCCACCCGGTCTGCTGGAGGTCAGTGACGACGACGATGCGTCCCGATCGGCCCTCGAGGGCGTTGGCTGCCCCCTGCAGCGCCGCCCGATAACGGGTCGCACCCGCGCCCGGCTTCACCTGCGCGAGCGCCGCCAGCGCCCCGGCGCGATCCTGCGACACTGGCGCGATCACGTCCGCGGCCTGCGCAAACGTGGCAAGACCAACGGCGTGGGTCGCCGGCGCCTCTTGAAGGGCGCGCCGCGCCCGCGCGAGCGCCTGGTCAAAACGACCTGGCGCGGACAGGCTGGCGGAGGTGTCGATCATGACGAGCGTGGCGTCGCCGCTCTGGGCCGCCACCGAGTCGGAGAGGTACGGCCGGGCAAACGCCAGGGCGAGCAGCACCAAGGCCGCGACCCGCAGCGCCAGCAGCACCAGTTCGCGCAGCCGGCGCCGCTGCGAATGCTCCACCGGGGCCCGGCGCAGGTACCGCATCGCGGCAAAGTCGATTACCGGTTCGGTGCGCCGGTAAAAAAGATGAATGGCAATTGGAATCGCCGCGGCGGCGACGCCGACGAGAAACAGCGGCGACAGGAACGCGGGCATCACCGCCGCCTTCCGCGGGTCGAGAGATACGAAATCAAGGCGAACTCGAGCGGCGTTGACGTATCGATCAACCGGTAATCGATGCCTGCCGATCCCAGGTCCTGCTTGTAACGATCGACCGCGCCATTCACCGCGTCGAGATATTCCTGCCGCACGACCGAGGGAACCGCCATCACCTCATCGCCGAGCTCGATATCGCGGAAACGCGACGCCCGATCGAACGGGAACGTCAGCTCCGCGGGATCGATCAGGTGAAAGACGATGACTTCGCTGCCGCGGAAACGGAAATGGCGCAGGCCGTCAATCACGCGATCGGGTTCGTCGAGCAGGTCGGAAATGAACACGACGAGCCCGCGCTTGCTGATGCCGTCGGCGAGGACGTGCAGCGGCTTCGACACATCCGTCCGGTGCCCCAGCGTCGTTCGATCGAGCGTGACCAGGATGGAACGCAGGTGGCTCGGCCGCGCGCTCGGCGGCACCATCGTCACGATCGCATCGTCAAACGTCGTGAGCCCGACGGCGTCCCGCTGGCGATTCATGAGGAACGCCAGCGACGAGGCCAGCAGCGCGCCGTATTCCAGCTTGGTGATGCCGCGCGACCCGTATCCCATCGACGCGCTGACGTCGAGCAGAAGGTGGCAATCGACGTTGGTTTCTTCCTCGAACTTCTTGACGTAGTGGCGGTCGGTCCGGGCGTAGACCTTCCAGTCGATGGCGGAGAGATCGTCACCGGGCAGGTACTGGCGGTATTCGGCGAATTCGACGCTGAAGCCCTTGAACGGGCTGCGGTGCAGGCCTGACAGCAGTCCTTCGACGACGGCGCGCGCCTTCAGTTCGAGCGTGCCCAGGCGCGCGAGGACCGCGGGATCGAGGAACCGGAGTTCGCTCGGCCGCGCTCCCGCTGCCTGCGCGTTCATACCGCCAACCCGCTCTTCGGCACCGGCACAGATTCGAGCAGCCGCGCGACGATGGCGTCGGGGTTCAGATGCTCCGATTCCGCGTAGAAGTTGGTGACGATCCGGTGACGCAGGATCGGCGCCGCCAGCGCCTGGATGTCCTTGAGCGATACGTGATGCCGGCCGTTGATCAGCGCCCGTGCCTTGCCGCCGAGAATCATCGCCTGCGAGGCCCGCAGGCCGGCGCCCCACTTCACGTACTTGTCCACGAGTTCGGGCGTTCCCGGCTGTCCGGGGCGTGACGCTGCGGACAGGCGCACCGCGTAGCGCGCGATCTCGTCGCTGACGATGACCTGCCTGACCACCTGCTGGAATTCGAGGATGTCGCTCCCGGCCAGTACTTTCTTGACGGCGGCCGTGTCGACCCCCGTAGTCTCGGTGACGACGCGGACCTCGTGGTCTTCCGGAAGGTAGGTGACGAGGATGTTGAACATGAAGCGATCGAGCTGAGCTTCGGGCAGCGGGTAGGTGCCTTCCAGCTCGATCGGGTTCTGCGTGGCCAGGACGAAGAACGGACGCTCGAGCTGATAGGTCTTGCCCGCCGCCGTCACGTGGTACTCCTGCATCGCCTCGAGCAGGGCCGCCTGCGTCTTCGGCGGCGTGCGGTTGATCTCGTCGGCGAGGATGATCTGCGCGAAAATCGGCCCGGGGACGAACCGGAGCATTCGCGCGCCATGCTGCTCGTCGAGCACCTCGGTACCGGTGATGTCAGACGGCATCAAGTCGGGTGTGAACTGAATCCGTTTGAACCGGAGGTCGAGGATCGCCGCAACCGTCTTGATCAGCAGCGTCTTCGCCAGGCCGGGGACGCCCGTGATCAGGCAGTGGCCGCCCGTGAACAAGGCGATGAGCACCTGGTCCACCACCTCGTCCTGCCCGACGATGACCTTGCGGAGCTCGGTGAGGATCTGCTCGCGCCCCTGCTGGACGCGTTCGGCGAAGTTCGAGATGACAGGTACTCAATGGGTCAGCGAGTAAATGATTTCGTTGATGAACATGCGGTAGGCGTCGGCCGTGTACTTCAGGTAGCCGGGATACTCCTCCGCGTTCGACCACTCGACGCCGTCGCCCATGTCGGTGTTCCAGTTGGCGAGCACCATGGGCCGGCCGCGGTCGTCCAGGATCGCGCGCAGCCGCGCGACGAAGCCGCCCTTCTCCCACGTGCGCCCGGCGAAGAACGACCCGAGCCCGGGCGTCTGCGGATAGGCGTTGATCGAATAGAAAGAGGAATAGATCGGATGCGGCGGCTCGAGGTCCACGATCTCGCGGTCCGGAAACACGCGCCGCATCTCCTTGGCGAAGTTGTCCCACTCATAGGGACCGTGAAAATCGTCGAGCGTCAGGGTGCCGCCGCGCAGCAGGAACTCGCGCAGGATCCCCACCTCGTCGTCACGCAGGTGCATGTTCCCCGGCTCGACGATGTACAGCCAGCCCTGGTCCCAGAGCTTCGCGTCGTCGAGCGTCAGGACGATCGGGTCGTTCACTTCGATGGCGGTGGCGGTGCGCAGGCGGCGCGACAGGTTCTGTTCGGCCGCGGGTGCGTCGATCGCCCACGGCTCGCCCCAGTAATCGAGGCGGTACCGGTTGTCGACCGTGAGCGCGCTGTAGCGGACACGCACGAACGTCCACTGCAGCCCAGCGAACCGTTCGTCCTGCAGCGCAGGCACCTGCGCGATCGCCTGGGAGAGGCGGGCCGGCTCGATGAGCAGCAGGCCGGCGATCATGCCCACCACCACGAGCGCGGCGGGCCGGATCAAGGGGCTCCTCCGGCCCCGGACGGCTGTGCGGAAATGATCTTGAGCAGCAGGTCCTGCGCGCGCTCGAACGACGGCGCGATTTCGAGCGCCGCCAGCGTCTCACGCTTCGCGTCGCCGAATTGACCGGCGGCGAAGTGCGCCTCGGCCAGTTCGACATGCGCGGCGGCGCGGTCTGGAGGCCCGGCGGCGAGCGCCGAGCGAAACGCGCGAATGGCGCGCGGCGCATCCCGCTGCTGCATCGCCTGGCGGCCGACCGCCGTCTGCGCCTGCACGTCGAACGGGTCCAGCTCGGCCACCATCGCGTACGCCGCGGCGGTACGGGCGGCGTCGCTCCCTTTCGCCACCAGCTGCGCCAGTGTTCGCGCCGACTCGACGTCAGCCGAGTCGACCTTCACCACTGCTTCGAGCGCGCGGATGGCGCGGGCGGTATCGCCCTGCTTGGTGGCAATCTGCGCAATCATGGCGTTGGGATTGGCGTCGCCGTTGGCCTGCGGCAGCAGTGCCGACGCGCGCTCGAGCGCCGCGATCGCGTCGGCGGCATTGCCGGCTTCGTAGAGCGCCTGGCCAAGCCGCATCTGGACGGCGAAGCTGCCGGGGTTGTCCGCCGCAAGCGTCTTCAACTGATCGACCGTCGGCTCCTCCGGCATTTCGGGCCGCTTGAGCGCGGCGATCATCGCGGCATATTCCTTCTTCATCGCCGCATCGAAGCTCGCCTGCACCTCGTCCAGGGTCGCGCCAAATGCTTCCTTGAATGCCGCGTCGGTCTCGAGCCCCTTGCCATAGGCTCTCAGCATCCGCCACAGCGCGGGCTCACCGTAGGTGTCGATCAGATACTCGATCACCAGCGAGGCCTGCTGATACGAGATCGAGGCCATCCGCGGGTCGGCGACTCCCTCGTTGAGGTCGGCCAGCTTGTACAGCTTGCCGGCGTCAAGCGCCTGGACGAACGGGACTTCAGACTCGCGGCCCCACTCGGCCCGAGCGCGCCGCTCCTCGAACTGCGAGATGCCTTCCGAGATCCACCGCGGCACCCGGTTGTTCGACATCTGCAGGCTGATAACGTGCGCCATCTCGTGCCACAGCGTGGCGGGCCAGCTGAACGTGCCCGGCGGACGCGCACGCGGCGAGTCGAGCGTGACGACACGCCCGAAGCAGGCGCCCAGGGCGCCGATGAATCCCGGCAGGCCGATCGTCGCGTACCGCGAAGTCGTCGTGCTTCGGGAACATCTCGACCAGAATCGGGCCGGTCGGCTTGAACTGGTACTGCTTCGACAGCGTGTCGAGCGCCTGGCGCGCCCATGGCACAACCTGCTCGCGCATCACCGCCGCCTCGTCGGGATGCAGGCGCACGATCAGATCGCCGTCGCGGATGGTCTCGAACTTGTCGACAGTGTCGAGCATCGCCAGCTGGTTGAAGACCACCACGTCGTACGGGTCGGCCTTGAACGCGGTCTCGAGCGACCGTCGCGCACCTGTCTCGTCGCCGGTGCGCAGCAGGTGCGATCCCAGGTCCGCATACGCCCGTGTGCTCGTTGGATCCAATTCGAGCGCCCGGCGCGTCAGCGGGACGGCTTCATCGAACCGGTAGTTCCGCGCCAGGTGATCGCCGGCCGTCCGGTAGACGTCGCCGTAGGACGGGTTGAGCTTCAGCACGCCGGCGACCGCCGCTTCGTAGTCGGCAGTGCGGGCTTCGAGCAGCGCAATCGCTGCGTCGAGTGATCGCGCCTCGAGGCTGTTCGGATTCACCTCGAGCGCTTTGCGGATCGAGGCGCGCGCCTCGTCACGCTGCCGATCGTCGAGCGCCAGTTCCGCGATCAGGAGATGCGCAGGGACGTAATTCGGATTGACCTTGAGCGCCGCCTCTGCGGCCGACTTCGCGGCAGGAGGGTTCTCGTCGAGCGTCGCGTGCGCCAGGCCAAGGCGAGCCGGCACGTACGATTCGTCCGCCTTGATCGCCGTCTGGAACGAGCGCACCGCGTCGGCACGGTTGTACTTCTCGAGGAACAGCTCGCCCCAGGCCGTGTTGATGGCGGGATCGTCCGGCGCCTGCCCAGCCGCGCTGCGGAAGAACCCGTTCGCATCCTGGAAGCGCCCCAGCGTCCGGGCGGCCAGCCCCAGCCGCAGCAGATCGGCCGGCGTATTCTGGGGACCGCGGGTCAGAACCGCCTGCAGCAGCCGGACACCCTGCTCGCGACGCCCAAGATACAGGTGGAGCTGTCCGAGTTCGAGCGCGGCATCCCGCACGGGACTGGTCGCGACGACGCCGGCAAGCAGCTTTTCGGCGTCGGCGTAACGGCCGCGGGCAATCGCGGCTCGGGCGCGCAGGACGATCGAACCCTCATCGGTCGCCGCCTGCAGCGCCGCGTCCACCTGTTCGAACTGGCCGGTGTTGAACGCCCGCGCCGCTATCGCGGCCGGGGAATTATCGACAGCGGGTGTCTGGCCTGACGAGGAGGTCGTGACCGCGACGAGCATCGCGGCGCAGACGGCAAGGAGCCGCTGCCTCGTCAGAACGCGCGCAGGCGAACCGCTCTGAGCGTGTGCGTCTGGCATCGGATTGCCGTAAGTATATGTCACCGTTCGGCCTGCTCTGGGCGTCTGTACCGGTTCCGCGGGACCGGTTCAGCTGCAAGTCGGGTACCGCAGCGCGCGTTCTTCTACCCGTATGCGCTGCCACATCAGCCAACTGAACAACAGCGTCGTCACCGGCCCGCTGATGCGCGCGTTCGACATCAATGCCATCGCGAAAAATTCGCCAACGACCGCGATGTAGTTTGGATGACGCCAAATCGCATAGGGCCCGTGCGTCACGAGCGGGGCGCCCGGCACGATCAGCACGCGAAAGGTCCAGCGGACGCCGAGTGATGCCATCGCCCACCACTTCAACGCCTTCGATGCCGCCATCAGAATGACACCTGTGGCCGCGATGATTGTCGCCGGGGGACCGGCGAGGATGCCTTCGACCGCCATCGCCACAAACGCGCCGGGGTATGCCCACTGCATGGTGGCGTAGACGTCCCCCGGCGGCTCGACAGCGCCCTGCTGCCGCAGCGTTCGCTCGTGGCTGCGCGACACCAGCGATTCGGCCAGCATCATGAGCATGACCACAAACAGAACCAGGAGGATGCTGAGAGGCACGGATCCGATCATGAGCGCGCCAGCGGGATGTCGCCGGCGACGCCAATCAGGTATCGAACGGGCTGGGCCCAGCAAGCGGATATCGCCGCCGCCACCCGAACAGCGCCGGGACTGCCGACCAGCCTGCGCAGGGCACGGTTGATTCGCCACTTCCCCGAAAACTCGCGGCGCCGGGCCTCAAGGAGCCGGGGGTGCGCAGGAACACCTGTCTGAAGCTCGAACAGCGCGGCCTCGGCGGCGAGCTCGCCGCCGCGCAGCGCGAAGCGCAGGCCGTCGCCGGTCATGGGATCGACAAAACCGGCCGCATCTCCGGCCAGCAGCAGTCCGGTACATCCGGCCGCATCGGCCTCGACCGCGAGCGGCCCCAGTGACGACACCGGCGATATCTGTCGTGCTCGGGCAAAACGATCGCGCAGTTCAGGATCGCTCGACACTGCACGCGCGATGACCTGGTCCGGCGGGACCCAGTCGGCGGCGATCTCATGCACCACGCAGACATTCGTGACGCCGCCGCCAAGCCCGGCGACACCGATATAGCCGTCGGTCCGCACGTGCATCTCGCCCCGCCTGGTCACGCCGGCGACGTCGGAGAAGTAGGCGCCGAATGCCCACCGCTTCGGCGCGTCGGCGAAGCGCGTCAGGCCAAAGCCGAACGCCAGCGTCGAGCGGCGGCCGTCGGCGGCAATCACGACGCGCGCGGCCATGCGCTCGCTTCGACGCGCCAGCCGCACGCCGGTGACACGCAACCCGGTCTCGTTGAGTCCGTCCCGCACCCGCACCGCAGGCATGAACTCCACGCCCGCGGCAATGGCGGCGTCTACGAGCGCCGCGTCGAGATCCCGGCGCGAAATCGCGGCACCGGCGAGGCCATGTGGATAGTCGCAGGACACTCGGGCACCCCGTGGACCCGTGACGATCATTCCCGAGATCGGAATCGCGTGCGCGCGGACGCGAGCCCCGAGGCCGAGGCGGTCGAGGATCGACAGCGCCCCTGGATTCAACGTGTCGCCGCACAACTTGTTGCGGGGAAAATCCGAGCGCTCGATCAGACGGACATGCACGCCCGCGCGCGCCAGGACCAGCGCCGCTACGGCGCCCGCCGGTCCCGCGCCCACGACGAGCGCTGGCGTCATCGGACGCGTCCGAGTACCAGTGCGCTGTTCTTGGATCCGAACCCGAGACAGTTGCAGAGCGCGGCGTCGACGTCCGCTTCACGGGCGGTATTGGGGATGAAATCCATGTCGCACGCGGGGTCCTGGTCCTCGAGATTGATGGTCGGCGGCAGCACGCCGCGCGTCAGCGCCATGGCGGTCACCGCCACGCCGGCGGCGCCGCTGGCGCCTTGCGGATGGCCAATCATCGACTTGGTCGACGAGCCCGGGACCTCGTTGGCGTGCCGGCCGAACACGCGACGCACGCAGCGTGATTCGATCGCGTCGTTCAACTGCGTCGAGGTGCCGTGGTAGTTGACGTAGCCGATTTCCTCGGGAGCGCGGTGGGAGCGTTCGACGGCGGTTTCGATGCAGCGCACAATCTCGGCGCCGTCGGGATCCATCTGCACCCGGTGGTAGGCGTCACAGGTTGACGCGTAGCCTTCGACCCGCGCGTACGCAGTGGCGCCGCGGGCCAGGGCGCGGTCTTCGCGTTCGAGCACGAACATCCACGCGCCCTCTCCCAGCACGAACCCGTCGCGCCCGCGGTCGAACGGCCGCGACGCTTCCGCCGGCCGGTCGTTGTAGTGCGTGGAAACCGCGCGCATGCGCGAGAACCCGAAGATCATGCCGGGCAGCACGCAGCCGTCGGTGCCCCCTGACAGCAACGTGTCGTACTCACCTGACCGAATCAGCGACGCGGCGTAGCCAATCGCGTCGGTCGAGCTCGTGCATCCGCAGGACAGCACGTGGCTCAGGCCATGAAGCCGGAGGGCGATCGAGATTTCGCTCGACACCATGCCGCAGATGCCCACGGCGATGGCGTACGGCGTCACATGCCGCCCGCCGCTGGTGAAGAAATCCTCGGTACTGCTTTTCGCCGACGTCGATGCCGCCGCCGCCGCTGCCGATGAGCACGCCCGCTCCCGGCTCGCCGGCGCGAAGACCGGCGTCGCGCCACGCTTCCCGCGCCGCGATGACACCGAACAGCGCCGCCCGCGAATACCGCTTCGGGTCCGCGTGCCGATCCTCGTCGCCGTCGCCTTCGAGCGGCCCGCCATCTTCGATGGAGACAGGAGGCACCCACGCCGCGACCTGGCACGGATACGACGACACGTCGAATTGGGTGATGGCTTTCGATCCACTGACGCCGCGCCGCACGTGATCCCAGAAGCACTCGCGGCCCACGCCGAAGGGAGAGACCACGCCGATGCCGGTGATCACTACGCCGGGCGCGCCGTTGGCGGACATGCGCTCACTATAATATGGGCCGTGCGCGCTCAGGCGGCCGCGCTCTCACCTCCCGCGCTCCTCTTTACGTGGCTCGGCGCCATCGTCTTTTTTGTCTCGCTCGCGTACTTTCTATTCTCGTATCTCACGACGTTCGGAGAACCCGCGTCAGGCGGCGCGGCCGCGCCGGCGATTACGTGGAACGTCGCACTCTTTACCGTCTTCGCACTTCACCACAGCGTGTTCGCCCGCGGGCGCGTGCGCGCCGCGATCGCGCGCCTGCTACCTCAGCCGCTGGAGCGATCGTTCTATGTCTGGATCGCGAGCGTCCTGTTCATCGGCGTCTGTGCGCTATGGCAACCGGTGCCGGGCATCGCGTGGCGGGTTGACGGGCCACTCGTCTGGGTGCTGCGCGCAGTGCAGGCCGCCGGCGTGTGGCTCACGCTGCGAAGCGCGGTCGTGCTCGACATCCGCGACCTCGCCGGGTTGCGCGCTGCGGCCGGCGGGGCGATCGAATTCAAAACGTCCGGGCCGTACGGATGGGTGCGCCATCCGATTTACACCGGCTGGTTTCTGATGGTCTTCGCCGCGTCGCCGATGACCATGACGCGACTGGTGTTCGCCGCCGTCAGCTGCGCCTACTTGATCATCGCGATCCCCTTGGAGGAGCGATCGATGCTCAACGCAGCGGCCGGCGCCTACGAGCGCTACCGGAAGCAGGTGCGGTGGCGTCTGGTACCGCGCATCTACTGACTATTCTGACTATTCGTCGTAATCTTCTTGCGGCAGTCCCTCCAGCTCTTCAAGAAAGACGAGACCGCGATGCGAAGGAATCTCGAACTTCCTGCCGCACGTCTTGCAGGTGACATCGTCGTCGACGCGGATGAGGTGGTCTTTCGATTTCTCGAAGATCGCCCGGTCGCGCGCATCGGCGCCGCCGGGCACCTGCGCCTTCTTCGTGCGGCGGAGCCACCGGATTGAATAGTCGTTGGTGCGCTTGCAGCGCGGGCATTGAAACTTCGCCGGACGCTGCTCGGGTTTCTCGGTAAAGAACTGGCGTTCGTCCACACCGCGAGGGTACACGATCCCGGACGCCCGGAAGCCCCGGCTACGATAGACTGAGATTCTCGCGATGGCTGAGCCGACCCCGCCAACTCTCCCCAAGGAACTGCCAGTTCTTCCGCTCCGCCGGACGGTCGCGTTTCCCCTGACGCTGCAGCCGCTGGCCGTCAACCGGCCGGTTTCGATTGAAACGGTGAACCGCGCGCTCGGCGCGGATCGCCTGATCCTCCTGCTGCTCCAGGAAAACGATGCGGACGATCCGACGCCGGAGGACGTGCGCAGGATCGGCACCGTCGCCGTCGTCCGCCAGATGGCCAAGACGAGCGGCGGCATCAACATCATCATCGAGGGGATTGCCCGGGTGCGGGCCGATGTGGTGAGCCGCGTCGGCACGTCGATGCGGGCACAGGTCACCCCGCTCCCTGAACCGTACGAGCGCACCATCGAGGTCGAGGCGCACGTCCGACGTATCCAGGAACTGATCGAAAAGGCGCTGTCGCTGGCCACCGGCCTGTCGGAGGAACTGCGGGCGGTCGTGATGAACATCGACGACCCGCTCCGCCTCGCGTACGTGCTGGCCACTCTCCTCGACATGAAGCCGGCCGAAAAGCAGGCGGTGCTCGAGGAGAACGATCTCGTCAAGAAGCTGGAAGCGATCGCGAACTCGTTGACGCGCGAGATCGAGCTGCTGGAGCTCAAAGGCAAGATCGAATCGCAGGCGCAGCAGGAAATGACCGACGCGCAGCGTCAGGTACTACCTGCGCCAGCAGCTGAAGGCGATCCAGCAGGAGCTAGGCGAAGGCGAAGGCAACGAGATCGCCGAGCTGCGAAAGCGGGTGGAAGACGCCAAGCTTCCGGAAACGGTCGCGGCCGCCGCGCTCCGCGAAGTCGATCGGCTGGGACGCATGGGACCGGCATCGCCGGAATACCAGATGCTGCGGACCTATATCGACTGGATTCTCGACGTGCCCTGGACCGTGACGACCGAAGATCGGCTCGATCCGGTCGAAGGCCGGCGTGTCCTCGACGAGGACCACTACGATCTCGACAAGGTCAAGGAACGGATCGTCGAGTACCTGGCGGTCCGCAAGTTGAAGGGCGACATGAAGGGGCCGATCCTGTGCTTCGTCGGTCCTCCCGGCGTAGGCAAGACCTCGCTCGGCCAGTCGATCGCCCGTGCCATGTCGCGAAAGTTCGTGCGGATTTCACTTGGCGGGGTGCGCGACGAAGCCGAGATCCGCGGCCATCGCCGCACCTACATCGGCTCCCTCCCCGGACGCATCGTCCAGGCGCTCAAGCAGGCCGGGTCGATGAATCCCGTCTTCATGCTCGACGAGATCGACAAGGTGTCGGTCGGCTATCAGGGCGATCCGGCGGCGGCGCTCCTCGAGGTGCTCGACCCGGCGCAAAACCATTCGTTCCGGGACCACTACCTCGAAGTCCCGGTCGATCTGTCGAAGGTGCTGTTCATCGCGACGTCGAACCAGCTCGGCACCATTCACCCGGCGCTCCTCGACCGGATGGAGATCATCCCCCTGGTCGGATACACCGAGGAGGAGAAGGTCCACATCGCCCGCAAGTACCTGTTGCCGAGGCAGATGTCGGAGCATGGCCTGCCGGCGGACATCATGGACGTCACCGACGGCGCCCTGCGGCTCATCATCGCCGAGTACACGCGGGAAGCCGGCGTCCGCAACCTGGAGCGGCAGCTGGGGACGATCTCACGCAAGGTGGCGGCACGCATTGCGACCCGGCCGCCCGACGCCCCGGCCATCGAAAAGACCGTCGTCGACCGCGACCAGGTGGACGACTATCTCGGGCCCGCCAGGTTCAAGAAAGAGGTGGCCTTCCGGCTGTCGCGCGCGGGCGTGGCCACCGGGGTCGCCTGGACCGAGACGGGGGGCGACGTACTTTTCATCGAAGCGACCTTGCTTCCAGGCGGAAACCAGAACATCATTCTGACGGGCCAGCTCGGCAACGTGATGCAGGAATCGGCGCGGGCTGCGTTGAGCCACCTGCGCGCGCGCGCGGGCGAGCTGGGAATACCGCCGGACTTCCTCGCGAAGCACGATTTACATGTCCACGTACCTGCAGGGGCGATCCCGAAGGATGGGCCCTCGGCCGGCGTCACGATGGCCACGGCCATCCTGTCGGCGGCCCGAAACCGCCCGGTGCGTCAGGACGTCGCCATGACGGGCGAAATCACGCTGAGCGGGCTGGTGCTGCCGGTTGGAGGGATTCGCGAGAAGGCGCTGGCAGCGCGCCGGTTCGGCATCAAGACGTTCATTCTGCCCGCGCTCAACGAGCCCGATCTCGAGGAGTTGCCGGCGGAGATCCGCCGCGAGATGACCTTCGTCCCCGTCGAGACACTGGAGCAGGTCATCAAAGTGGCCCTGTCGGAAAGTGACAAAGTGGAAACAGTGGGAAACAGAGAAGCAAGCCGCGAAGTGACGCCCGTCGAGTCGAGCCGCTAGCTTGGCAGCCGCTATCGTCTTTTACGTATCCGGCCACGGATTCGGCCATGCCTCGCGGACCATCGAGGTCATCAACGCCGTCCTCGCACGGCGCCCCGAAACGCGCATCGGTGTCCGCACGTCGGCGCCGCGCTGGCTCTTCGACCTGACCGTCAAAGGGAAGGTTGCCTTCAGCACGCTCGAATGCGACACCGGCGTCGTGCAGATCGACGCCCTGACGCTGGATGAAGCCGATACCATTCGGCGCGCGTGGGCCTTCCACAGCGATCTCGTCACCCGGGCCGCCAGCGAAACGCGTGTGCTGCGCGAACTCGGTGCCGGCCTGATCGTTGGCGACATCCCGCCGCTGGCCTTTGCCGTAAGCGCCGCGTCGGGCATCCCGTCGATCGGCCTGGGAAATTTCACGTGGGACTGGGTCTACGCCGACTATCCCCGGGTGCGGCTGGCGCCGTCGCTGCTGCCGGCGATCCGCGGTGCGTACGCCAAGGCGTCGATGGCGCTGCGGCTCCCGATGTCGGCCGGCTTCGAGACCTTCTCGAACGTCAAGGACATCCCGTTCATCGCCCGCCACGCCTCGCGCACGCGCGAAGAGATCTGCAAGATCCTGAAGATCCCGTCGGACAAGCCGATTGTCTTGGTCTCGTTCGGCGGATACGGGCTACCCGGCCTGGATACGGACGTCCTCTCCAAGTTCAAGAAATACACGGTCGTCGGCACGGCGAACGTCGCCGTCGGCCGCACGCGCAAGGAGACCCCGACCGCCGAGCGCAAGGGCGCCTTCATCAACATCAACGAAGAGGCGATGTATGACGCCGGAGTCCGCTACGAGGACCTCGTCGGCGCCGCCGAAGCGGTCGTGACCAAGCCGGGATACGGAATCATCTCGGAGTGCATCGCCAATGACGCCGCCGTCCTCTACACCTCGCGCGGGCACTTCCCCGAGTACGACGTGATCGTCGAGGACATGCCGAAATACCTGCGCTCGTTGTTCATCAGCAACGAGGAGCTGTTCGGCGGGAAGTGGGAGCCATACCTGGACAAGCTACTCGCCCAGTCGCGGCCGAGAAACTACAAGAAGCCCGAGACTAATGGGGCTGACGTGGCGGCGGAGACCCTGCTCAAGGCACTCGACAAGCCGCCGAAGAAGCCGCGCGGAAGGCCCCGCGCCAAGTTCTGAACCACGAGGCACGAAAGGAGCGAAGAACACGAACAGACATTCTTATTTCGTGTCTTTCGGGATCTTCGTGAGCTTCGTGGTTAGCGGTCTTTAGTACACGTCAGCAACGACCAAATCGGTGGAAAGTTCACCTTCTCGACCGAGAGCGGCCGGAGGCCTGCCTGCGCGAGAAACGCCGGCATTGCCAGGTCTGCTTTGAACCCGACGTGCACGGTCGCCGGAGAGATGGCGCGCTCGATTCGCGACATCAGCAGGTGATCGCTGCGGAAATGATTCAGGATGACGAGGCGTCCGCCGGGGCGGCAGACTCGCATCATTTCGATCGCCACTTTCACCGGGTCGGGGACGACGCTGATCATGTACGGCGCGTAGACGGAGTCGAACGAATCGTCGGCGAACGTCAGATGCGCGGCATCGGCTTCGAGCAGGCGGACATTGCGCAGCCCATGCAGTGCGATCCGTTCGCGCGCCTTTTCGAGCATGGTCGACGAGAGATCGATGGCAGTGACCTGGCAGTCGCGGGGATACAGCAGGGCGTTGATGCCCGTCCCGGCACCCACCTCGAGCACACGATCACCGGGCTTCAGCTCCATGCGCGCGATCGCCTTCACCCGGCCGGGCTGCAGGGTGGGTCCGAAGATGAGGTCGTAGACCGGGGTGAGCTTGGCGTAGACGCGGTCGACGAGCGCGTTGCCGACCGTGGCGGCCGACAGCGCGTCCGCACCGAAACGGTCGTGTTCGCGAAGGGAGAGTGCCATTCGCACACACAAACGCAACGAGCATGCCCGTCGCGTCCGAAGTCCGGCAAGAATCCGGACACTACTGATTCCGGCCGGAGAAGGAGCGTCCGCCTCGAGGCGGACCTAGTCTCGGTTACAGATCACGAGCGACCACAACCGCGGCACGCTCACTTTCTCGATCGAGGTTGGCTTAAGCCCAGTCTGCGCCAGGAATCCCGGGAGATCGAGATCCGATTTGAAGCCGATGTGAACCGTCAACGGCGAAAGGGCACGGTCGAGCCGTGACATCAGCGGGCTCGTGCTACGGAAATGATTCAGGATGACGATTTTACCGCCGGGCTTGCAGACGCGACGCATCTCGCCGACCACTTTGACGGGATCCGAGACGCAGTTCACGAGATACGGCGCGTAGACGATGTCGAATGACTCGTTCGCGAACTTGAGGGAGGCCGCGTCCATCTCCATGAGCCGGACATGCGGGAGCCCTTTGCGACTGACGCGTTCACGCGCCTTCTCGAGCATCGACGCCGAAAAATCGATGCCCGTGACGCTGCAGTGGCGCGGATAGAGCCCGGCATTGATACCGGTGCCGACGCCCACTTCGAGCACGCGGTTTCCGGGCTCGATGCCCATCCGCTCGAGCGCGAGCAAACGGCCGGGATGAAGAATCGGTCCGAACAGAACGTCGTAGACCTTGGCGAGCTTGTGATACACGCCTTCTACGAAATCGTTCTCGACCGCGATCACTGACAAGGCCTGGCTGCTCAGGTCGGGCCGGAACTTGTCGTTTTCACGTTCGAACAACGCCATTCGCAGGCCTCCCCTGCCGTAACCTGTTGGAACCACTGGATTTCGGGGTTATTCTGGTCCTGGGTCGCCGTCGGACCGTCCCGGCGACTATACATCAATTCTCGGGGTATACAGTCCAAATCACAAGGGCTGTGTACCTTTTTGTCATTTGAAGCCGGCAATAACTTCGAGGGCAGATTCGATTCGGCCAGAAGGCGCAGCGACGTGCACTCCCTGCACCGTGCCCTTCAGCGCGCAGCCGACCTCGCGGGCGATCGCCACACCTTCGGCCAGCGCCGCCGCCGCGCTTTCGACCCGGCGCATACGACCGAGGACTCCTTCCGGCACACGGACGCCGGGGACTTCGTTCGCCATGAACTCGGCGTTGAGGACGCTCTCGAACGGCCACAGGCTCAGGATGATCGGCAGCTTCGCCGCCGCGATGCGCGTGAAGAACCGCTCGAACGTCGCGACGTCGAACACGGGCTTCGTCACCGCGAATTCGGCGCCCGCCTCGACCTTGTACTCGAACCGGCGAATCTCCGCGTCGATGTCTTCGGCTCCCGGATTGACCTGCACGCCGATGTGAAACGCCGTCGGACTGCCGATCGGCTGGCCGCCGATGTCGAGGCCGCGATTCAAGTGTGCCACCACGTTGGTGAGCCCGATGGAATCGACGTCGAATACCGCGGTGGCGTCCGGATAATCACCAACCGAGCGAACGTCGCCGGTCACGATCATCACGTTTCGCACTCCCATGGCGTGCGCGCCGAGGAGATCCGACTCCATGCCGAGCAGGTTGCGGTCGCGGCAGGAATACTGCAGCACTGTTTCGATGTGCGCGTTCTGCTGAATCAGCACGGCAAGGGACAACGCGCTCATGCGGGCACCGCGCAGGCCGTCGGGGATGTGCACGACATCGACGTCGTGCGCCTTGAGCAGCCGCGCCCGCTCGATCAGCAGATCGCCGACGTAGCCCTTGGGCGGCGTCAACTGGACGATCGTGGCGAACTGTCCCGCCGCCAGTGCGCGCGCGAGCTGCGACCGCTCCGCACGCGGCACCGGCGGCACTGACTGATCGGCAATCGCCACCACCGCGGGCGGCGATGTGGCGGCCGCGCGGTCGCGTCCGTCGTGGGACCGTGCCACCTCCGGCGCGAATTTCTTCACCGCCATCTTGATCTGGCGGATGTGCTCGGGCGTCGTCCCGCAGCAGCCACCGACAAGACGGACACCATGGCTCATGAAGCGGCGGGCGTACGAGGCGATGTATTCCGGCGACGACAGATAAATATTCCGCCCCTCGATGTCGCGGGGACGTCCCGCATTGGGCTGGGCGGAGAGACGGGCCCTGGTGATCGCCGACATCCGCTCGACCGTCTCGAGCATCGGCGCAGGACCAATGCTGCAGTTGACGCCCACGATGTCGGCGTAGGGTTCGAGCGCCGGGACAAATTGCTCGGGCGGAGTGCCGTCGAGGCTGTTGCCGTCTTCCTCGATCGTCATCTGCGCGACCACTGGCAGATCGCAGACGCCGCGAATCGCCGCAATCGCCGCGCGGACCTCGGTCAGGTCGCGAAACGTCTCCAGCACGAACAGATCGACGCCGCCTGCCAGGAGCGCCTCCGCCTGTTCACGGAAGTAAGCCTCGGCTTCGTCGCGCCCGGTTTTTCCCCAAGGCTCGACGCGGATTCCGAGAGGTCCGATCGCGCCTGCCACGTACGCCTGCCCGCCGGCCGCAGCCTTGGCGAGCCTGGCGCCCTCAAGGTTGATGTCGCGGAGCCGGTCGGCCTGTCCGAAGCCGCGCAGCTTGATGCGATTGGCCCCGAAGGTATTCGTCTCGATGACATCGGCGCCTGCGCGCACGTAATCGCGGTGCACCTCGGCGACTTTGCTCGGTTCCGTCAGGTTGAGGGCGTCAAAGCAGCGATTAATGAAGATGCCCTTCGCATAGAGCATCGTCCCCATCGCGCCGTCGCAGACGAGCACCCGTTCGTCGATCGCTTCGAGAAATGGCTTCATTCGGAAAAAAACCACGGCGAGCACGACGGACACGAAACTCATGTCGTGTCGTGAACGTCGTGGCCGTCGTGGTGAATCCCTATTATCTCACTGATCGATCTTGCGGTAGTCGAGCGTTTCCGCGTCGATCAGCAGGTAGGAGCGGTTGATCCGGTCGAGACAGACCGACCGCACACCCTCGCGGACGGATTCAACGAACCGGTGGTGATGCCCGCACAAGTGGAGACGCGGCTGCAACGTCGCGAGCACGTCGTTGATCGGAGGCTTCCCCGCGTCGAGCCGCCGTCCCGGTTTCCCGGGCACCGCCTCGGGCACGACGATGAACGGACGCGGCGCTTCGTGGGTCATCAGGATGTCGACGCCGCCCAGTTGTTTGCACGCCTCCACCTCATCGCGCACGAAGTGGCGCCGCTTGTCGTCCTTCGGCTTCGAGGGGAGCTGCGTGGCGGGTGTGTCGTACCACGTCGGGGCGTAGGTGCCCCCCAGGCCGGCAACGGTTAATGGGCCGACGGCTGTCGCCGTGCCATTCGAGATGAAGTGCAGGTTGCCGGCGGGCTCACCCCTCATCCACGCCGCGATGCGATCGAAGTCCTCGTTATTGCCCTTGATCCAGTACAGCGGTGCGGGAACGTCCGGGTAGGTTCCGTTGCGGCTCGCCAGGTCGCCAACGCAGATCCACAGCGGCACGTCCGGATGCCGCGCGATCGCCTGCTCGAGTGCCTCGAAGTTTCCGTGGATATCGGCGACTGCGCCGATCTGCATTACGCGAGCGCCGGAGGCTTCGCGTTCGCCGGGGCCGGCACCAGCAGGTCGGTCTTGTCCCAGATGAAGTCGTCCTTGCTGTAGACCGCGAGTTCGTAGTCCTTGCCCATGAAGATCGCTGATACCGGGCACGCTTCTTCGCAGTACCCGCAGAAGATGCAGCGCGTCTTGTGAATCTGGTAGACCTTCGCGTAGCGCGGACCGGCCAGCACCGTGCCGTCGTTTTCCTCGGCTTCGAGGTAGATCGCGTCGGCCGGACACGCGACCGAGCACAGGCCGCAGGCGACACACTTTTCCAGCCCATTCTCGTCGCGCATCAGCACCTGCTTGCCGCGGTACTTCGGGAACATCGGGATCTTCTGTTCCGGGTAGTTCACCGCGACCTTCTTCTTGAACATGTGCCTGAAGGTCGTGCCCAGCCCGACGAGGAACGGCTTAATCATGTGAATTCGATCATACCCCGAGCCGGCTGAGGCGTACAATTGCTCGTTGCTCGAAGAGCCCAAATTCCTCTCGGCCGATCAGTTTCTGCTGACGACGCTCATCGTGAAGCTCGCCGTCATGGCGGTGCTGGCCACGATGCTCGCGCGGTTCCGGCAGTTCCGCCACATCCTTATCTTCGAACGCCGCAACTGGAGCGATCGGCTCGTCTTCGCGCTGGCGATCGGACTGCCCTTGATGGCCGGAGTGACGGCGCGCCTGCTCCTCAACTACAACGCCGCAGATCTCACCCTCGAGGGGGCCTTCCTGGCAGGGCTGATCGCCGGCCCCTACGCCGGGGCGACGGTGGGAGTGCTCGTCGCAGTGCCTGCCCTGATCGCCGGCGAATTCATCGCGCTGCCGTTCGCCGTCGGCTGCGGGTTTGCGGGCGGCGGCTTGCGCGAGGTCTGCCCGAAGGAGGCGATCTGGCAGTTCACGCCCTTCGTCTTCATGGACCTGGGCAAGCACGTGTGGCAGATCGTACGGAGGCTCGAGCCGAACTGGCAGCTGGTGCTCCTCGCCGCGCCGGTCGCGCTCGAACTGCTGCGCCAGGCGCTCGGGATGCGTTTCAGCCAGCAGCGGCTCTTCTTCCTGGATTCGCTGACACCGTGGATGACGGCCCTGGTCGTCCTCTCGTCGGTGCTCGCGGTGGCGACGCCAATCAAAATCTGGAACAGCGCGCGCATCGAGCATCGGCTGCAGGAGCAGGAAAAGCTGCTGCTCGCGGCGAAAATCGAGGCGCTCAAGAGCCAGATCAATCCGCATTTCCTGTTCAACACGCTGGCGTCGATCTCATCGCTCATCCGGTCGCAGCCAGATACGGCGCGGACGCTGATCATCAAGCTCTCGGGCCTGCTGCGGCGGTTGATCAGAAGCCACCAGCACTTCGTGACCCTGCGCGAAGAACTCGAATCGATCGACGAGTATCTCGACATCGAGGTGGTCCGGTTCGGGCCGAAGCTGCAGGTCCGCAAGGAGATCAGCCCCGACACGATGGACGTCATCGTCCCGAGCATGATCCTCCAGCCGCTGGTCGAGAACTCGATCAAGCACGGGCTCGCTCGCAAGGTCGGCCAGGGGTCGATCGTCATCCGCAGCTGGCGCGAGCATGGGCGTGCGGTGATCGAAGTCGAAGACGACGGCATGGGCTTTCTCCTGGAGCGGCTGGAGGAGCCGATGGCCAGCGGCATCGGCCTCGCCAATGTCCGTGAACGTCTGCGGGTGATCTACGGGGCGACCTACCAGCTCACGCTGAACAGTCAGCCGGGCGAGGGCACGCGCGCCCGCATCGAAATTCCCGAACTGCTGGCTGCGCAACAGATCACCGCATGAGCCATCTTCGCGTGCTGGTCGTCGACGACGAGCAGCTCGCGCGCGACGAGCTGTGCTACCAGCTCGGGCAGCTCGCCGAGGTGGAAGTCGTGGCGCAGGCGGGGAACGGCATCGAAGCACTCTCCGCCGCCGACCGTCACGAGCCGGACCTCGTCTTCCTCGACATTCAAATGCCCGGCCTGAGCGGGTTCGAAGTCGCCCGCCGCTTGCTCGAGCGGGAGGAACAGCAGTCGCCGGCGCTCGTGTTCGTGACGGCGTTCGACCAGCACGCCATCGAGGCATTCGAGGTCAACGCCGTCGACTACCTGCTCAAGCCGGTGGACGCGGCGCGCCTCGAACAGGCGCTGGCGCGGGCCCGCCGCCGGCTGAGCTCCGACCGGCCCGGAGCGCCGGCCAACGACCAGATTGAGCGAATCGTCAAGATGATGGCGAATCGCCAGATTCGGCGGGATCAGGTGGCTGTCAAGGTGGGGGACCGGTTCCTCCTCGTCCAGGCCGACGAGATCATCTATGCCTCGCTGGCCGATGAGTCGATTAACATAGTTACAGGGCAGGTTGCGGGCACTTCCAACTACCGGACGCTGGACGAACTTCAGGCTCGCCTGGACCCCGACGTATTCTGGAGGGTGCACCGGTCGCACCTGGTTAACATCAACAAGATCAAGGAGATAGTCCCTTGGTTCAGCAGGAATTACATCCTTCGGATGAAGGACGCGAAGGGCACGGAGATCCCGGTGAGCCGCGCGCAGACGAAGCGGCTCCGGGAGTACCTGAAGCTCTGACCGCGCCGGTGGCCGAAGGTGCGCCGGAGGCGTTCGACGGGATGCCGATGGCGGGCACCGCTGAACCCGGAATGCCGCCGCCGGAGCTTGGCATCGCGCATGTGGACGGCAGCGCACCGGACCTGCGCCTCGCGATCGACGACCGCGCGGCGGTGTTCATGCACCGTCTCAATGTCTGGAAAGACGAAGTCGTGGCCTGGTTCAAGACGCTGGCGTCGGCCGCGGTCTACGCCACGCTGATCGTCACCTTCGGCTTCCAGGTCGCGCGCGTCGAGGGGCAGAGCATGGCGCCCACGCTGGCGGACCAGGATCGCCTGATCGTCAACAAGCTGGCCTACCGGATGGGCGAACCGCGGCGGGGCGATATCGTGATGCTCTACTACCCGCTCAATCCGGACAAGTCGTTCGTGAAACGCGTGATCGCCGAAGAAGGCGATCAGGTGCGCATCGTTGACGGCCGCGTGTTCGTCAACGACGTGCCGATGCAGGACGACTTTGTCCCGCCCGAGTACCGCAGCCACGACGACTTCGGGCCGTCCGTGATCCCGGAGGGCTACTACTTCGTCATGGGCGACCACCGGAACAACAGCTCCGACAGCCGCCACTGGGGCTTCGTGCCGAAGAAATACATCATCGGCCGTGTACAGCTGCGCTGGTGGCCCATCCCGACCGCGCACGTGTTCTGACGTCGGCCTCCGCGCCCAGGCGCCGAAGCTCGCCGAGCGAAGGCGGCCCTCCGGCGCCGTGGCGCGACCAGGAGCGTTACGACGCGGTGGTCCGCGTCCTCTACCACGTCCTGGTCCTGAATCTCGCGGTCGCTCTCGTCAAGATCGTACTCGGCTACGCCACGGGGGCGGTGTCGATCCTTTCCGACGGCTTCCATTCGCTCACTGACTCCGGCTCGAACGTCGTCGCGCTCGTCGGCGTGTCGATCGCGCGGCGGCCGCCCGATGAGAACCATCCCTACGGGCACCGCAAGTACGAAACGATGGCCTCGCTCGCGATCCTGGTGTTCCTGGTGATTGTGCTCGTCCAGGTGCTGAGCGCCACCTACGATCGGCTGCTCAACGGCGGCACGCCGCGGGTGTTCCCGGAAGGGATCGCGATCATGACGCTGACGCTCGTCACCAACATCCTGGTGGTGGCCTACGAGGAGCGGGCGGCACGCCGCCTGAAAAGCGAAGTGCTCGGCGCCGACGCCAAGCACACGCGGAGCGATGTGCTGACATCGGCCGCGGTGCTCGGCGCACTGCTGGGGGTGTGGTGGGGCTATCCACTGCTGGATCCGCTCGCCGCGTTCGTCGTCGCCGCCTTCATCTGCCGCGCCGCGTGGCAGATCGCGCAGCAGGCATCGCGCATCCTCGCCGATGAAATCGTCATCGCCGAGGACGACGTGCGCGAAGTCGTCCGATCAGTGCCGGAAGTCATCGGCTGCCATCAGATCCGCACGCGCGGCTCAGCCGATTACGCGTTCATGGACCTCCACCTGTGGCTCGATGGACAGACTCCGCTCGAGTCGGCACACGCGACGTCGCACGTGGTGAAGGACCGGCTGATGAGACGGTTTCCGCACCTGGCGGACGTAGTCATCCATATCGAACCGCCGCCGCCGCGTTAGGCACCGGGCTTGCTCTGAGAATCGTCATGGCAAATCCTGAACTCGGCCATGGCGAGTCAATTCGGGACCTGATCCGCGGCATCCTCACCGACCTCCGCACGCTCATTCACGAGGAAATCGCGCTGGCCCGTGTCGAGATCCGCGAACAGGCGGGCCGGGCGCGTGCTGCCGCGATCAGTTTCGGCGTGGCAGCCGCGGCGCTGCTCTTTGCCGGAACATTTCTGCTGATCGCGATTGCGACGGCCATCGCCGACCTGCTCGACTGGCCGATCTGGGCCGGCTTCCTCGTGGTGGCCGTCCTGCTCAGCGCCGCTGGCTGGCTCACGCTGTCGTCGGGGCGCAGCCAGCTCCGCCAGGTGCACCCGGTGCCGCCGGAAACGATTTCCTCGCTCAAGGAGAACTCGGAATGGATCGCGAAGCGGCTGTCATCCGTTCGGAAATGAGCCAGACGCGGGCCGGCCTGGACCGCAAGCTCTCGCAGCTCGAAGCGCGTGCGCGCGACATGACGCCGCGCCGCTACGTCGAGCGCCACATGCCGGAATACCCGTGGGAGCGTGCCATTGGCAGCGCGCTGCTGGCGATGGGCGGCTGGATGGCGTGGCGGCGCTATCGCACCGCCTGAGCGCGCTTGTAGTGGCCTGAACGGCCGCCGCGCTTCTCGACCAGGCAGATGTCGCCGATGACCATGCTCTGATCGACGGCCTTGACCATATCGTAAATGGTCAGGGCCGCCACCGAGACGGCCGCCAGCGCTTCCATTTCGACGCCGGTCTGCGCGCTTGTTCGTACCCTCGATTCAATCCGGTAACCGCGCCGTGTCGGCGTCAGCTCGACGCTGACGTGCGTCAGGGGCAGCGGATGACAGAGCGGAATCAGGTTGGACGTCTGCTTGGCGGCCATGATGCCGGCCAGCCGGGCAGCCTGGAGGGGATCGCCTTTCGTCACCGTGCCCGCGCGAATCGCGCCGAGCGCGGCGGCGCTCATGGCGATCTCTCCGCGGGCGACCGCTTCACGGCTCGTGACCGGCTTGTCGCCGACATCGACCATCTTCACTCGGCCCTGGCGATCGACATGGGACAGTGCGGCGGTGCGGCGCTTCTTAGCCACCACTTTGCTCCTGCGCGAGGTAGAACGACAGGCTCTCGAGCGACACCGTCAGGTCCACGCTTTTCAGCTTCACTTCCTCGGGCACCTTCAGCGCGCCGGGCGAAAAGTTCAGGATCGCCTTGATCCCGGCCGCCACGACGAGGTCCACCACCGGCTGCGCATGCGGCGCCGGGACGGCGATGACGGCGATGTCGAGCCGGTCGCGCCGCGCAATCCGTTTCAGATCCTTGATGTCGAGAATCGGCACGCCGCCGCGCGATTCGTGTCCGATCTTCTCGTTCGCGGCGTCGAACAGCGCGGTGATCTCAAACCCCTCCTGCCGGAAGCCCGGATAGTCCGCCAGCGCCAGCCCGAGGTTGCCCGCGCCCATGATCACCACGCGCAGATGGCGATCGAGGCCGAGGATCTGCCGGAGGTGCCGGCGCAGTTCCTTGATGTAGTAGCCGACACCGCGGACGCCGAATTCGCCAAAATAGGCGAGGTCCTTCCGGATCTGCGCGGCGTTGAGATGGAACTGCTCGGCGAGCGACTGCGAGGAAATCGACTGCACGCCAGCGACGTCGAGTTCGTTGAGACACCGCAGGTAAACCGAGAGCCGATTGGTAGTGAGCTCCGACACTTGATCGGGTGTCTGCTTGCGCTTGTTCAACCGATTCACAAGGTTCAATGCTACCATCCCGCGCCATGCCGGAATGGAAACCGTACGTGGCTGCGTCGGAGTCGCCCGCGGAGTTCACCGCGAAGGCGATCGTCCTCGGTATTCTGTTCGGGCTGCTGTTTGGCGCATCGACGGTCTACCTCGGCCTTCGCGCCGGCCTGACGGTGAGCGCCTCGATTCCGATCGCGGTCCTCGCCATTTCGGTACTCAAGAAGTTCGGCGGTTCGACCATTCTCGAAAACAACATCGTCCAGACGATCGGCTCGGCCGGCGAATCGGTCGCGGGCGGCGTGGTGTTTACCTTGCCGGCGCTCATATTCCTGGTGCCCTACGGACCCGCGTACTTCAACTACCTGCAGATCACGATGCTCACGCTCGCCGGCGGCATTCTCGGCGTGCTGATGATGGTGCCGCTACGCCGGGCGCTGATCGTGAAGGAGCATGGCGTGCTTCCCTACCCGGAAGGAACGGCGTGCGCCGAGGTCCTGGTGGCGGGCGAGCGCGGCGGCAAACTGGCCGCGCTGGTGTTCAGCGGGCTGGCGGTCGGCGGTCTGTGGAAGGCCCTGTCGTGGATTCTCAACCTGTTTCGCACCAACATCGGCTACGTCATGCCGCGGACCAGCCAGTTTCCGAACGCCACGCTCGACGTCGACATCTCGCCGGAGTACCTCGGCGTCGGCTACGTGATCGGCCCGGCGATCGCGGGAACGATGGTGGCCGGCGGCGTGCTGGCGTGGTTGGGACTGCTTCCGCTGCTGACGATCCTCGGACAGTACATCACGGTCCCCTTCCCGCCCATTCACCCGAACTTCGCGCTGAACCCGGCAACGGGACGGCCCTTCCTGATTTCGGAAATGGATCCCGGGCAGCTGTGGAGCGCGTACATCCGGTACATTGGCGCCGGCGGCGTGCTGGCCGCCGGCCTCATCACGCTGGCGCGCACGCTGCCAACCATCGTGTCGTCGGCCCGCGGCAGCCTGAAGGGTTTCGCCGACACCACGGCTGAAACGGCGGGGCGGGTGCGGACGGAACGCGACATCCCCATGGTCGTCGTCCTCGGCGGGTGCCTGCTGCTCGCCGTCTTCCTGGCGGTCATGCCGACGCTGCCGACCCAGGGCAACGTCGTCGCGGCGATCCTGATCCTGATATTTGGCTTCTTCTTCGCGACCGTCTCGTCGCGCATCACCGGCCTGATCGGGTCATCCTCGAACCCGATTTCGGGGATGACGATCGCGACGTTGATCCTGACGTGCGTGCTGTTTGTCGCGCTCGGTTGGACCGGTGACATCTACTCGCCAATCGCGCTGTGCGTCGGCGCGATCGTGTGCATTGCCGCGGCAAACGCCGGGACGACATCGCAGGACTTGAAGACCGGCTACATCGTCGGAGCCACGCCCCTCTATCAGCAGCTTGGCCTGATCATCGGCGTCCTGACGTCCGGGCTGATCATCGGCCTGACGACGCTGTACATGCACCGGGTGTTCGGCATTGGCTCGGAATCGGTGCCGGCGCCGCAGGCAACGCTGATGTCGACCATCATTACCGGCCTGCTCAACCAGAACCTGCCGTGGGGACTGGTGCTCGTCGGCATCTTCATTACGGTGACGCTCGAACTGTGTGGCGTGCACTCGCTTTCGTTTGCCGTGGGCCTCTACCTCCCGATCGCGACCACCGCGCCGATCTTCGCGGGCGGCATGGTCCGGTGGTGGGTCGAACGGAAGACGGGCGTCGGCCAGGAATCGGACGTGAGCGCGGGCACCCTCTTCAGCTCGGGCTTGATCGCCGGAGGATCAATCGCGGGGATCCTGTTCGCCATCCTGGTCGGCACCGGGACGATCGGGCCATTCCAGGCGATCGGCACGGCATTTCCCTTCTTCGCACAGGAGACGGTGGTCGGGCAGCTCGCCAGCTCAGCGCTGTTCATAGCGCTCGCCGTCATCGTGGCCCGCATGGCGATGCGCAAAGTAGAATGACTATGTGAGGCTGCACTTCCGGCCCGCACTCCTTCTCGTCGTCCTGGCAGCCGTCGCCTCGGGCAGCGCGCAGACGACGCGCCGCCTCGCGACCGTTGCGTCCCTCCGGCAATACCCCGGGTACTACCACCTCCAGAACGTGCTCGTGCACGGCGAGTTCGTCGAAGGTCCCCGCGTCCTGCTCCGCGGCGGCGAACGTGACATTCCAGTCCTGCTGAACGACGCCAAGACCACGACGGGGCTGGCCGAAGTACGCGGACAGTTGATCGATGTCGGACGCCTTGAACCGACCGACCCCCGTCTCACTGCCTATGACGGCGCGCGGGATCCCGAGCGGTGGCCGAGACCGGGCGAAGAACTCCTCCTCAACATCACGGGAGTCGCCCCGGCGCAGCTGACGACCACGGCATCGGTTCGAGGACTGGCGCTGCAGCCGTGGCGATTCGAGGGCCAGAAGGTGACGGTTGTCGGTCAGTTCCGCGGGCGCAACCTGTTTGGTGATCTCCCCAGCGCACCGGCGAAGAGCCGCTACGACTTCGTGCTGCGGTCAGCCGACGCCGCGATCTGGGTGACCGATCTCCGGCCGCGGGGCCGGGGGTTCGATCTGTCGGTGGATGCCCGCGTGGATACCGGCCGCTGGCTCCAGGTGACTGGCGTGGTGGCACAGGACCGCGGCCTCGTGACCCTCACAGGCACGACGGTGGCGGCAGCGACGGCGCCTGAAGCGGAGCCGGTCGAAGAAGAAGCCGCACCTCCTCCGCCGCCGCTCGAGACGGCCGAGGTGGTGTTCAGCTCGCCATACGAGGGCGAGACCGATGTGCCGGTTGGGTCTTCCGTACGAATCCAGTTCTCACGCGGGATCGATCCGAAGTCGATCGACGGCCAGATTCGGGCGAGTTACGGAGGCGGCCCGCCTGAGGGTGCACCACCTCTCGAGTTCCAGCACACTTACGATGGCGGCACGCGCGCGATCGAACTGAAGTTCGCGCAGCCCTTTGAACGTTTCCGCACGCTGCGGATCGAGTTACTGGAGGGCCTGAAGGCTTTCGACGGCTCGCCTGTAAAGCCCGCGACCATCACGTTCTCCGCGGGCGGTTGAACCGTCCACATCACTCCCATAGAGATCCCTGGCTCAGCAGCAGCTCCATCTCGCGCCGAACCTTCTCGATCAGCGCATCCCGATCGTCCAGCGTCAGGCCGATCGTCGGAATTGGCTGGCCGATACGCACGGTGACGCGGACCGGCCGAACGAATGCACTGCCCTTTTTCATGGCGGCTCGGCCTCCCTGGATCGCCACGGGCACGATCGGCGCCTGCGCCTGGATGGCCATGATGAAACCGCCCTTCTTGAAGGGCAGCAGGTGACCTGTACGGCTGCGGGTTCCCTCGGGAAAGATCAGGAAGGAACGCCCGGCGCGAATCGCCTCCGCTCCCCGCGCGATCGACGCCATTGCCTTGTCGCGATCGCCCCGGTCAACCGGCACGAACCCGCCAACGTCGAAGACGGTTCCCATAATCGGAAAGCGGTGCAGTTCGGCCTTGTAGAGGAACCGGAGCTGCGGATGAAGCGCCTCGAACAGGATCGGAGGGTCGACGTTGCTCTCGTGATTCGAGCAGAACACGACGGCGGTCGGCGGAAGCTGCTCTCGGCCCGCGACGCGGAACCGGATGCCCGCGCATGCCAGCGCCAGGCGCACCCCCGCATGCCCGAGCGCATACATGCCTCGTTGCCAGCGGAAGAGAATCGCGATGACGAGCCCGGTGGGCCCCGCCACGAGGATGTAGGCGAGGACGACGAGGTAGGTCAGGACGGCGCGGAAGGGGATGAGGAAGGCCAGCGCCTCAAATGTACAAAAAAACGCCCGGGAGACAAGCTCCCGGGCGTGTGAAGAAGGCTAAGGCAAGTGGGCGAAGCTTACGAGGCGCGCGCTGCCCGTCGCGGCGCCGCGGTCATGACGGTCGCTTTGACCGGCTTGACGATCTTGGTGCGCGCCGCGGTCCGGGCCACGTTACGGGCCTTGACCATGAAGCACTTCTCGAGCGCGCGATCGACCTTCTGCTCGACCTCGAGCGCTTTCTCGCGAATCACCTCGGAGATCTCCGAGATGATCAACGCCTTGGCGCGATCGAGCATCCGCTTTTCTCTGAACGACAGGCTCTTCGACTTGCTCAGGAAGGTGAGGCTCTTGAGCACGTCCGCCATGTCGTAGATAGAACCGGTCCGCATCTTGTCGGAGTTGTCCTTGAAGCGGCCTTTCCAGTTCTGATGATTGTCGATCCGGCCGTCGCTCAGAAGCCCGAACAGACGCTCGACCTCCTCGTCGGTGATGGCCTTGCGGAGGCCGACGCCGTCGACGTTGGCGACAGGAACAAGAACCGTTGTGTCGTTGGAGACGATGCGCAGGTGGAAGAAGCCGCAGGTGGTACCCAGAATTGTTTTTTCTTCGACTCGTTCGACGATACCGAGCCCGTGATTCGGGTAGATGACCTTGTCGCCGACCTGGAATGTCACGTTTCCCCCGTAGCAGGAAGGTTGGTGGTAGGACCGGTTTCGTGCCGGGAACAGCACTCACGAGTATAGATCACGATCTGCCCAAAATCAACGCGAAATGGCCGAAAAAGCGCGCTTTTCGGCAATTCACCCCTGCCGTTTGACCGTTCGCTGAACCGTGCCACCGAATCGTCCGTCGGGCGGATCGGGCTGTAAATCACGGATTTGTAGGGATTTGAGCACAATTTCGGAGGTCGTCTCTTGGATGGCAAACGCACGAGGCTGTCCCCTGCCGAGTACAGTCGAGGCTAGAATCATTTCGTGGCGCTCCCGGTCCTTACCTTCCTCCTGGTTCTGGCGGCAGCCCAAGTCCCCCGGGCGCCTTTCGTCGCCACACCGCCGGACGTCGTCGATCGGATGCTGGCGCTGGCGGGGGTCACCAAAGACGACGTGGTGTACGACCTCGGCTCCGGGGATGGCCGAATCGTCATTGCCGCGGCACAGAAGTTCGGCGCGCGGGGCGTCGGCGTCGACATTGATCCGGTGCGCGTGGCGGAGGCGCAACGCAATGCCGCCATGGCCGGGGTGGAGCAGTTGGTGACGTTCCGTACCGGCGATGCACTCGCCACCGACGTCTCGGGTGCGACCGTCGTAACGCTCTACCTGCTCGCGTCGCAGAACGTGGCCCTCAAACCGTCGCTGATGATGCAGCTTAAGCCCGGCGCGCGGGTCATCTCCCACAACTTCGCCATGGGCGACTGGGAACCCGACCTCGTCGACACGCTTCACCAGCGCCGACCGCCAGACGCGAACGCTCTATCTGTGGAGAATCAGCCCCGGGTCGTCGCCAGCTCGATGATCTCTTCGACCAGCTGGGAGTAGGTGCGGCCCGACTTTCTCGCCGCCATCGCGAACTCGGCGCGTGAACTGAGCCAGGGGTTCGGATTCACTTCGATGACGTGCACGCGGCCGTCCGGCTGCAGCCGCATATCCACGCGGCCGTAGTCGCGCAGCTCCAGGGCCTGGTAAGCGGCGACCGCCGTCTGCTGCAGCGTCTGCACCATCTCCTCGGGCAGGTCGGTCGCGATCGCCGATTTCGTGTCCTTGTAGGCTTTCGTGCCCTTGCCCCATTTCACTTCCGCGGCAGCGATTCGCGGTGTGCCATCAGGCAGCTTCGACAGGTCCAGCTCGACAATCGGCAACGCTTCCGCCTTGTCGTTGCCGATGATGCCGACATACATCTCGCGGCCGTCGATGTACTCCTCGATCAGCACCGGCGAATCGAAATTGGCATGCAGCCAGTCCATCCGCTCCATCAGCTCGCGGATCGAGCTGACCACGGCACTGAACTCGATGCCGATCGAGCCGTCCTCGCGCGCCGGCTTGACGATGACGGGGAACTGCAGGTCGTGGGAAAAATCGAGCCGGCCACGGAACGACTTGGCGAACGTCGGCGTGTGAATGCCATGGAAGGCGAATATCTTCTTCGCCACGGCCTTGTCCTGCGCCAGCATCAGGCCGTGAGTGCCGGTGCCGGTGTACTTCCTCCCCAGCAGCTCCAGGAAGGCGGCGATCTTGAAATCGGCGGTGTCGTCATCCGCGAACGACTCGGCGAGGTTGAAGACGAGATCGCACTCGGCCTTCGCAAGGCCAAGGAGGCTCCTCTGCGTGCCGTCGAGCTCGTACATCACCGGCTCGTGTCCGAGCTTGGTGATGACCTCGGCCACTTCCGCCTCGACTTCTTTCTTGTCGAGCGTGCGGACCACGGGCGACTTGTCGCCGGCCGCCGGCTCCTCGCTTTCGTCGACGAGGACACGATCATAGAGGACGACGATTTTCAGCTTGCCCATCAGGTCTCAAACCGTCCGCGTGTCAGAAAATTCATCGCCAGCGTTGTTGCCAGGGCAGTGACCTCCACGAGATACCGCGCCTCCTCGCCCCGTTCGCCCCACAGCTTCATCCGCTCGCAGGTCCGGCAGATGGAATCGATCAGGCCGCTTACGATCGGCCGGGCGACCCCGGTCCAGTAGGTAATTTTCTCGACCAGTTCGGGGCGATACCTGCTTACGATATCGGCCGCAGGTTTCGATTCCTTTCGCCTCCTGCGTCAGGAATATCTGCGGCAGGTGGGCATCGAGGGCGATGTCGATCCGTGCAAGCTTTTCCTGGGAAGCCTGCTGGTAGAACTGCTCGACCGACACGTCGATGTCGGCCGGCGTGATATCGACCTCCCCGGTATTGACGATCGGCTCGACATCGGCGAGCGCCTTGGCGACGCGCTCAACGTAGCGCAGTTTCTGCATGGCCGGCCACCCCTTGTAACGGCGGCGCCAGGCGCTCCTCGGCGTCAGCCAGACCGCGAATGTCTCCGCGAAGTCCTCGTCCGGATGCTTCTGCGCATACCATCCCTCGATGTGCCGCACGTAGTTGCGACTGAAGGGTATGGGACGGTACTCGTCGCGATAGGCGCGAAAGAAAGGGCCGAAGCGCTGCCTCCATTCGGGCGTGGTGTAGAGGCGATACGCGTAGTTGAAGACATGGCCCGCCTCGTGGCGCATGTACATCATCACCTGGCGATCGGTCTCGAGCGCATCCACCGCCTTCTCGAGTTTCCTCAGTTTCGGATCCGCGAGATAGAAGGGAATACCAAGCACCGGCTGCTGATCCGGGCAGCCCCATTCGTCGGTCAGGTAGCAGACCGGCCGGAACTTCTTCAGCCCTCGCCGCTCGAGCTCGACGTACAACTGGCGGACGTAACCTTCAACCGGCGAACCTTCCACGCGCAGCCCGAGCTCGCTGACCTTCTTTCCGAGCACGCCGCGAATTTCAGGGTCGAGCGACTCGAACTTGACCACAGTCGCGATTATAGGTGGGATAGTCGAGAGGGGTTGATGATCGACACGCCGCAGAAACCACCCGTCGCGCCGAAGTCGGCGCCGGCGACCTCGACCGATCCGGCCAAGCCACCGGCGCCCGAGAAGCGTGAAGACGAGAAGCGCATCGAACGCTTCCCTGAACGCTAGCTAGGCCGCAGGCCGTCGTCGCCGTCCCGCTCGGAATCGCGGCTGTTGCCTTCGTCGTGATGACGACGGCTGCGATCCCAGTCGCCGCGGGCCTGATCGCGATTTGGATTGCGATAGCCTGGAGCGGGGCTTTCCTGAACGATTTCCGAGCCTATTTCCTGCAGGGCTTCCCGGCGGACCTGCTGGTCCTTCTTGAGTTCCTTGCTCTCACCTCGTCTGCGTTCGTGTGTACCCATACCCCGGAAGGTCCAAGACATGTGCCAGCTACGATGCGCACTCCCCGTCCATAACGATCGTCTCGAATGCGTGTGTTTCACCAAGATCGACGAAGTCATCCGGGATGGTCTCGCCCGGCTGCAGCTCGGCAAGGTCGCGAAGGGCGGCACTCGCCACCGCCGGCGGTATCCGCCTGAAGAAGGCTCCCAGCGATTCAGCGGGCTCGCGGCGCTCCTGATACAGCGTCAGCAGCCGATCGACGGCGGCGGTCATCCGGCGCACCGGCACCTTTGATACGACCCGGCCGAATTTCGCGCCTTCGTCGGTCCTGCCGCCGCCGACCAGGACGAAATACTGCGGCAACGCTTTGTTGCCGACCTTGCGAACGCTGCCCTGGAACCCAATGGCGGCGATGTGATGCTGTCCGCAGCCATTCGGGCAGCCGCTGATCTTGATGTCGCCGTCATTCACCAGGGCCACGAACTCAGGATGAACGTCGAGGTATTCGGTCAGCTCACGGCCAAGGCCGCGCGACTGGGTCACCGCCAGACGGCAACTCTCGGCCCCGGGACAGCTGACGACGTCGGCGATGGTGTTCGCTCCAGCGGTCCCGAGACCCGACGCCTGGAGCCGCTGATAGAGTTCCTGGAGTACTCCCACTTTCACCCACCGGTAGAGCACGTTCTGCCCGATAGTGAGGCGCGCAGTGCCGTCGGCGTACGCCTCGGCAAGGTCCGCCAGCACGTGCATCTGGCCAGCGGTCATGTCGCCGAGCGGTAAACGCACCGTCACGTGGACGAAGCCCGCCTGGCGCTGAAGTCCGACGTTGGTGTGCAGCCACGTCAGGTACAGAATCGGAGAACGTCTGGATCTTCACCGATCCCGGCATGATGCCTGGACCGTGCACCTCGACGCTCGCCGCCGTGCGCTTCACCTGGTCGAGTGACGGCGCCGGAGCGTGGGTCCACGTCGGAGCCTCTTCAACCACGATCGCCGCGGCGCTCGCGTCGAAAGGCACGCCCCCTTCCCTGCACACCTCGGCCAGCGCCTCGTCGTATTTCCGACGCCAGCCCTCCCATCCGAGATCCTTGATGAGAAACTTCATCCGGTTGCGCTGGCGGTGTTTGTAGTCGCCGAACCGGTGGTAGACGCGCACGATCGCCTCGGCCACTTCGAGCATCTGCTCGGCGGGGAGGAAGTCGTACAGCAAGTAGCCGGAGGTCGGAAGAATGGACGTGCCGCCGCCTATCGTCAGGCGGAAGCCGCGCTTTCCATCGACGATGCGCGCGTACCACCCGAGGTCGTGAATGCGAAGCCAGGGCGTGATCGTTCGGGCAGCCTTCGAACGCAATCTTGAACTTGCGCGGCAGCACACCGGCCAGCGGATGACCGAGAAAATATCGGGTCATGCCCTCGGCATACGCCGTCACGTCGAACACCTCGTCGTGAGCGACGCCCGCGTAGGGGCACGCCGTGATATTCCGGACCGAGTTCCCGCACGCCTCGCGCGTCGTCATACCGACGGCGGCGAGGTCGCGCATCGCCAGTTCCGCGTCCTTCAGCAGCACGAAGTGGTACTGGATGTTCTGGCGGGTGGTGATGTGGCTGAAACCGCGTGAATACTTCGTCGCGACGTCGGCGAGGGCGCGCATTTGCTGGCCGCTGACGATCCCCTGCGGGATCTTGATGCGCATCATCTGCACGCCGTCCTGCCGCTGCCCGTAGGTGCCGCGCAGGAGCCGGAAGCGCCGCCAGTCGTCGGGTGAGATCTCGCCGTTCTCGTAGCGACCAAGCGTTTCGACGAATTCGTCGATGTCCCGTTGCCTTGCGAACGACGAGCGATCGCGCCCGAGCGTCTGCTGTACTTCACCTACTGCGGCCATAACTCACCTCATCAGTCGAGTGCCGCGAGCTGGACGCCTGCAGCACTTCACGTACCCGCACGACTTCGCCGATCACCAGCACACCGGCTGCGCCGGCCGGCGGCGTCGCGGCGCCCATCCCGGCAAGCGGCCCGGTCCACGTCCATGCATCCGGTGTGGAGGCCGAACACACGATTGCCGCCGGCGTCTCCCCCAACCACCCGTGCGCCATCAATCTCGACGCGAGCTCGGCGCGCGCGCCGACGCCCATCAGGATCACCATCGAAATCGTATTCGGCCGCACTGCGTTGAGCGTGTGGTCCACGGCCTCCGAGGTGTGGCCGGCCAGTACCAGGAACCCCGAGGCGATGCCGCGGTGCGTGAGTGGGATGCCGGCCAGTTCCGGCGCCGCCACCGCCGTCGTGACACCTGGAACAACCTCGAACGGTACACCCGCCATCGCCAGCGCCAGTGCTTCCTCACCCCCGCGGCCGAACACGAAGGGGTCGCCGCCCTTCAGCCTCACGACGCGCCTGCCCTGCTTCGCTGCGCGGATCATCAGCCGATGGATCGTTTCCTGGGGGACGCTGTCGCGTCGGGCACGCTTCCCGACACTGAAGCATTTCGCACTGGTCACGCCTCGAAGCGCGACGATGTCCACGAGGGCATCATAGAGCACCAGGTCGGCTTCCTTCAGCAGGCGGACCGCGCGCAGCGTCCAGAGCTGCGGGTCACCGGGCCCTGCTCCAACCAGCGCTACTCTCGCGATACCGAACGCCGGTTCGGGTTTCTCGTAGAGCTTGTTGAGCGCTTCGAGCAGCTGCGGCCGCCGCTGCTCCATCGGGATGCCCTGCTCTTTCCATTCGCGACGCGCTTCGTCCGCCTTGGCCATCCACCGCTCGAGGTCGCGCGGCAGCAGGGCATCAAATGCTTCGCGCAGCAGGCCGGCGATCGCGGGGGCGCGACCGTTGGTGGAAATGGCCAGCGTCACGCCGTCGCGCCGGACCACGCCGCCAAGGTACGCCGTGGCATGCTCAGGGTCGTCCACGGCGTTGACGAAAACGCGGCGCGCATCGGCAGCCGCCAGAACCTGCCTGTTCACATCACGAGGTGCGGCGGCCACCACCCACCACGCCCCATCGAGATCGGCATCCTGGAATTCGCGGCGCACGATCGTGACGGCGGCCGCCTCGATCTCCGGACGCACCTGTGGCGCCACCACCGTCACCTCGGCGCCCGCGGCGAGCAGCGCCTCGAGCTTGCCGGCGGCGACAGGTCCGCCGCCGACGACCACCACACGGCGCGAACGAAGCTGCAGGAATGCTGGAAACATCGGCATCAAAACAAAAAAAGCCCGGGGGTCTCTCCCGGGCTTTCAGGTCGCTTGCGTGTTGTTGGGTCTCGTTATTCGCGACCCACGCCGCAGACCGGAAGCGCCGGGACCTTAAAGGTCCTGATACAACAACACGCGCACGGCCGGCAGCAGTTGGAGAACACGGTGTCAGAGATCTTAACGCCCACCCGCGGAGACGTCAATTCTGGCCTGTTTTACACACGCGCTGCGGCCACCTCGCCGATCCGCGACCCGATCTCCCGGTCGAAATCGGCCAGGCTGCGCCCAATCTGCGTGGGCCGAGCCACCCGGTCAAACATCACTTCCGCGGTCTTGAAGCCGTTGCCGGTGATGCAGACGACCACCGATTCGCCAGATCTGATTACGCCGCGCTTCACCAGCGCTCGCGTCGCCGCCAGGGTCGTCCCGCCGGCCGCTTCCGTGAAGATGCCTTCCGTCCGGGCCAGCAGTTGCACGGCGTCGAGAATCTCGTCGTCGGTGACCATGGCGGCGGATGCGCCGGTTTCCTTCACCACGCGAATAACCTGGAAACCGTCGGCCGGATTGCCGATCGCCAGTGACTTCGCGATCGTGTTCGGCTTTACCGGGTCAGGGAACTCCTGCCCCGCCTCGATGGCCCTGACGACAGGCGCCGAGCCAGACGGCTGGGCGGCATGGATCTTCGGCAGCCGGCCGCTGACAAGGCCAACATCGCGCAGCTCGCGAAGCCCCTTGTGGATCCGTGGCAGCAGCGTGCCGCCGGCGACGGGTGACACGATGTGATCGGGGAAGCGCCAGCCAAGCTGCTCGGCGATCTCGAAGCCCATCGTCTTCGCGCCTTCCGCGTAGTAGGCCCGCAGGTTGATGTTGGCGAAACCCCACCCATAGCGATCCGCGATCTGCGTGCAGAGCCGGTTCACGTCGTCGTAGTTGCCTTCCACCGCGACAACGTGCGGCTGGTAAATGGCGGCGCCCAGGATCTTGGCCGGTTCGAGATCGTTGGGAATGAAGACGTAGCACGGCAGACCCAGCCGGGCGGCATGAGCGGCGACGCTCCCTGCCAGGTTTCCCGTCGAGGCGCAGCCAAACACCTGGAAGCCAAGTTCGACAGCGCGGGTGGCCGCGACCGAGACCACGCGATCCTTGTATGAGAACGTCGGGTGGTTGACCGAGTCGTCCTTGATGTAGAGCTCGTCGAGGCCCAGCTCGCGCGCGAGCCGGGTGGCGCGCACCAGAGGCGTGAAGCCCGAGTGGAAGCCGGTGCGCGGTTCGTCGACCGGCAACAGCTCCTGGTACCGCCACAGCGAGCGCGGCCGCGATTCCACCAGACTGCGGGTCATCACGCTGCGCACGGCGTCGTAGTCGTCCAACACCTCGAGGGGGCCCAGACACTCCACGCACACCCACGACGCCTCTGCTGGATATCTCTTTCCGCACAGGTGACACGTCAACCCGGCGACGAATTTCATAGGGTGCTCCCGGCCCCGCCTGATCCGCTTGAAGTGCTGTTAAGTGACACGAACTTAAGAAGATATCACGGCCGCCGCTCGTCGCCCAAGAGCATCGGCAGCGCCAGCGGAGGCTCCGCGTGATAGTCCGCGGCCCCGATTTCCTTCGTCGCGGCCACCAGCGCAGGCTCCTCGCAGGCCTCGACGGTAATCACAAACGGCAGCGCGTCCTTCGGATAGCCCGGCTCCTGCAATACCGCGTCGAGATTGATGCCCTGCTTCGCCAGCGATGCGGCGATCGACGCCAGGATGCCGGGCCGGTCCTTCACGACAAACCGGAGGTAGTACGGACGCGCCGGAGGCGGGACGACGCGCGCCGGTGTCCATTCTTCGCCATGATCGCGCTCGCGCTGCGTCAGTGACAGGAGATCCGACACGACGGCGACGGCCGTTGCCGGACCGCCGGCGCCGGCGCCGCTGAAGCTGTTCTCACCGCCGTAGTGGCCGCTGATGGTGACCACGTTGTTCGCGCCCATGTTGAGCCCGAAGTTCGAGCCGCGCGCCACGAGCGCGGGCCCGACGAAGGCGTGAAAGCCGTCGCCCTTGGTTTCGACCATGGCGATCTGCCGGATAGTGCACCCAAGCCGTCGCGCGTATCGGAAGTCGGCCGCCGAGATTGGACGAATCGAACGCCGCGGAATGTCGGGCAGCTTGAGATGCCGGCGGAACGCGATGCCGGCCAGCACCACGAGCTTCGCCCCGGCGTCGTCGCCGTCGATGTCGGCGCTGGGATCCGCCTCGGCGTATCCGAGACGTCGGGCGTCATCGAGCACGGCCGCCATCTGGGCATCGCCGCCCGCCATCGTGCTCAACACGAAGTTCGAGGTGCCGTTGAGAATGCCCGCCACACGCAGGAGCTGATCGCCAGCGAGCCCTTCGCGCACGCCGTGAATCAGCGGCACGCCTCCGGCGACGGCGGCCTCGAAGCGCAGCTGGGAATGATTGGTCACGGCGAGGTGGAGGAGTTCAGGGCCATGCGCGGCGAGCAATTGCTTGTTGGCAGTGACGACCCGCGCACCCTGCTCGAGCGCCCGCCGCACCCAGCCGCCGGCCGGGTCGATGCCGCCAACCACTTCCACCACCGCGTCCGGTTTCGACGCGAAGAGCTCGTCCACATCCTCGGTCCACGTCACCGACGAGGGAACCCATGCCGCGCGTTTCCTGGCAACGCCGCGGTTGAAAATGTGCGTGAGCTGGAGTCGATCGGCGAGTTCGGGACGCTCAGTCAGAATGCGGGCGACCGACCCGCCCACGGTGCCAAAGCCGAGGAGCGCGACGCGCAACGGTTTCGTTTTCATCCTTCGAGCAGCAAGGCTAGCATAGGGCTAGATGTTCACGATTGGGATCATCCAGGATCATGCGGATGGCGATACGGAGAGCAATCTGCGGCGCGCCGAGAGGCTCGTACGGGACGCGGCAGGGCGCGGCGCGCAAATCATCTGCCTCAAGGAGCTGTTCAACGCGCTCTATTTCTGCAAGTCGCAGCAGTGCGACCGCTTCGACCTGGCAGAGCCGATTCCCGGACCAACCACCGATGCGATGCAGAAGCTCGCGCGTGAGCTGGCGGTCGTCCTGATCGTGCCGATCTTCGAGCGGCAGGCCGCCGGCATCTATCGAAACTCGGCGGCGATCATCGACGCGGACGGGAGCCTCCTCGGCATCTACCGGAAGATGCACATCCCCGACGATCCGCTGTTCCACGAGAAGTACTACTTCACGCCCGGCGACGGCCACCTCGATTATCACGGGGAACAGCCAGGCGAGCCCGGGGGCTTCCGCGTGTGGAAGACACGTTACGCGACGATTGGCGTCCTGATCTGCTGGGACCAGTGGTACCGGAAGCCGCGCGCATCACCAGCCTGATGGGCGCGCAGGTGCTGTTCTACCCGACGGCGATCGGATGGCATCCTGCCGAGAAAGATGAGTGGGGCCAGGCGCAGGTGGACGCGTGGCGCACGATTCAGCGGGCGCATGCGATCGCAAACGGCGTCTACGTGGCGTCGCCCAACCGAATCGGCCACGAGGACGA
Source organism: uncultured Acidobacteriota bacterium (assembly GCA_963750995.1). Taxonomy (GTDB): domain Bacteria; phylum Acidobacteriota; class Vicinamibacteria; order Vicinamibacterales; family UBA2999; genus CAVVST01. The sequence goes on from CAVVST010000005.1 coordinate 835,899, forward strand.
ACCGGGAACCAACGGCATCACGTTCTTCGGCCACTCGTTCATCGCGGATCCGTTCGGCCGCTACGTCGCGCGAAGCGGGAGAAGCCGAAGAGATCGTGATTGCACAGTGCGATCCCGCACTGATCGAAACCGTCCGCCGCAACTGGCCGTTCCTCCGCGACCGCCGCGTCGACGCCTACGGGCCGATCCTGAACCGCTACCTGGGGTCATAGCAACGTGTCGTTCACGCTTCCGGGTTCTCGCTTCCTGTTCGTGTTCAGGTTCGTGTTCCGCGCGCCGCGCGAACGGACGAACTCGAAACTGAACACGAACCGAGCAGGGAGAACATAGAAGGTTGAATGACAGCATTGCGTTCGTTTCGGATGCCGGCGGAGTGGGAGCCGCACCGGGCAACCTGGATCAGCTGGCCGCACCACGAACCGGACTGGCCCGGGAAGCTCGGGCCGATCCCCTGGGTCTACGCGGAGATCGTCCGCGTGCTGGCGGACGCACGAGCCGGTCGAAATCCTCTGCCACGACCGGACGTCATCGAAAACGCGCGCGCGGCGCTCGACTCGCACGGCGTTCCACCGCGATAGCTTTCACCTCCACGAGGTCCCTACCGATCGCGTCTGGCTGCGCGACTCGGCGCCAACTGGCGTCCTCGACGACAAGGGCGAGGTCGTGCTGCTGAACTGGGCGTTCAATGGCTGGGCGAAGTATCCCAATTGGCAGCAGGACGCGCCTGGTCGGAACAGTCATCGCCAGGCTGACCGGGTTGCGGCGCGAGGAACCGACGCGTCACGGAACCGGTGAGCGGGTGGTCCTCGAAGGAGGCGGCATCGAGGTCAACGGAAATGGCCTCCTGCTGGTCACCGAGGAGTGGCTGCTCACAGACGTCCAGGTCAGGAATCCGGGTTTCAACCGCGAGGACTACGAGCGCCTCTTCCGGGAATGGCTTGGCGTCCGGGAGACGATCTGGCTCGGCGAAGGATGCGTCGGCGACGACACCCACGGCCACATCGACGACGTGGCGCGCTTCGTCAGCAGCGGATACGGTGGTGCTGGCAGTCGAACGGGATCCGGCCGACGACAACCACGTGCGATCGATGGACAACCTGCGGCGCCTGGAGGCGACAGCCGCGCGGCCCGGCGTCGGGGCACTGCGCGTGGTGCGGCTACCCTTCCCGCGTCCCGTCATCATGAACGGTGAACGGCTGCCCGCCAGCTATGCGAATTTCTACATCGGCAACGGCGTGGTCATCGTCCCCACCTTCAATGATCCGAGCGACCGCATCGCGCTGAACATCCTGAGCGATCTGATGCCGGCGCATCGAGTCGTCGGCATTCATGCCGTGGATCTTGTCTGGGGGTTAGGGACGATCATTGCCTCACGCAACAGGAACCGCTCGCAACCTCGACCGCGGTCGCGAAGCTGAATTGACCCGCCTCACCGGTCGGTCAACCGATCACGCGAGATGATGTGGTCCCTCGCCCGCTGCGCCTGGTCCAGGCTCACCCGGCTGGAGCGATAGGACTCCGTCGCCATATTCCAACCCGCTTCGCCGATTGCACTACTATTCCACGCCAGGTCGGTTGTCAATCGTGGGTGTGGCGTCAGACATCGTTGAGGGAGCTTTCGTGGAAATCGCTTGTCTTGATTTAGAGGGAGTGCTCGTACCGGAGATCTGGATCGCTTTCGCACGGATGACAGGTATCGAGGAACTAAAAGCAACTACCAGAGACATTGCCGATTACGACGTGTTGATGAAGCAGCGCCTGCGCATCCTTGATGCGCACGGGTTGGGTCTGGCGGAGATACAAAAGGTGATCGCCGATCTAAGGCCGCTGGAGGGGGCCACTGACTTTCTTGACTGGATGAAGCAGCGCTTCCAAGTGGTCATCCTCTCCGACACGTTTTATGAATTCTCTCAACCGCTGATGCGCCAATTGGGCTGGCCTATCCTGTTGTGTCATCGCCTAGTGGTAGACGAGGCCGGTAAAGTTGCCGGCTATAAGTTGCGTCAAAAGGATGCCAAACGGCAAAGCGTGAAAGCCTTTCGTGGCCTGAATTTCCGCGTCATCGCCGCAGGTGATTCCTACAACGATACGGCCATGCTCGAGGAAGCTGACGCAGGGATCTTGTTTCGGGCACCGGACAATGTGATTGCGGAGTTTCCCCAGTACCCCGCCGTTCACAGCTACGAGGTGCTCAGGCAGGAATTCATCAAGGCCAGTAATCGCGGACTCGAGTCGTAGTTCGTATGCTCACCGACCAAACGCGAGTGACAACAAGAGAGCGCGTCCGGGCATCGCCACGCCGAGGACTTCCTGGTAGGTGGCGTCGGCGAGATTGGTCCCTTCGATTCGGATCTCGTAGATCCCGAATTCGCGGCTCAGGCGGAGATCGACGACCGCATACTCACTCCGGCCCGTGGAACGCGTCCGTCGCTTGAACTCCAGGCGCGGCGCGAGCGCCAGTCCAGCGGGCAGTCCGACGGAGGCCGCGCCGACGATGCTGTGCGGAGCGTAGTCGAGCACGTATTTGGATAACTGCGTGACGGCGGCCGCGTTCACGTCGAGGACGGCGTACCGCCCTGCACGAACGAGCCGTTGCTCCACGCCCGCCTGAGACTGAACTCGGCTCCCACCGTGTCGACGTCGCGGATGTTATAGGTCCGCCACCGGTCGGCCGTCGTCGGCCGAAGCCAGTCGACGATGTCGTGGTCCTGCCGGGCGAATACGGTTGCCGACGCAATCCAGCCGTCCGCGGGAAGAAAGTCCGCACCGGCTTCCTCGGCCCACGCGGTCTCGGCGTGAACCTCCGGCCGCGCAAAATTCGCGGGGTCCGAATAATACCGCTCGGTAAATGTGGGGACGCGGAACGCGCGGCCCGCCGACGCACGCAGGTGCACGACATCCGAAGGCCACCAGCCCGCTCCGAGCGACGGACTCCACGCCGTCCCGAATTCGGTGTAGCGATCGACACGCACGCCGGCGTCGAACTGGGTGCTCGCCGCCGGCGCGTAACGCCACTCGGCAAACCCGCTCACGCGCCGTGTCTCGTGATCGCCAAGATTGGTGGAACGTACCCAGTCGGCGCCTCCTTCGACCCCGGTCGTGAGTGACCCGCGACTGCCCACGGCGCGCGAACCGCGCAGCGCCCCAAGCACGGCGTGCGATCGATGGCGATTCTCGGACACCCCCGGCCGGTTCACGTCGTACAGGAAATGGTCGCCGTGGGTCCGGTACGAGCCGGTCGCACCGAATTGCCAACCCGCTCGAGTGCCGAGGCGATGCTCCGCGGCCAGCAGCGCCTGATTGGTCCACTCGTGCGACGGCGAAGGCCCGTAAAAACCATTCGCGCCAAAGTCCTTCCACAGATACGACGCGAGCAGGGCGGTGCGCGCGCCCAGCGACGTGTGTGAGCTGACCCCGGCGGTGACGAAGCCGCGTTCGTCCATGAAACCGGACGAGCGATCAACCGCTGCTGCCAGCACTTCACGCACCGCGCCGCGCTCGACTCCGAACTGCCCGCGCCCGGCAACCAGGCCGAAGCTGCCGGTCTCGACCACGGCCGATGCGGATTGAACGGCTTTGCGCGTGATGACGTTGACCGTGCCGCCAAAGGCATCGGCGCCAAAGATCGAGGAACCCGGCCCATGAAGAATTTCGATCCGTTCCACCGCGTCGAGTGGCACCGGGATGTCTCCGTTATGGTGGCCCGACTGCGCGTCGTTCAAGCGCACGCCATCGACGAGCACGAGCATCTGGCCGAAGTTGGCGCCGCGAACGGCGAAATCGGTCTGCACGCCGCGCTCGCCCCGCGCCCGTACGTCGACCGCGGCGGTCAATCGAAGCACGTCGGCGATGCTGTGGACGGGAAGCCTGGCAATCTGATCCCGGGTAATGACGGTCAGCGTCCGCGTCACAGTCCCAAGTTCGACCGGGCTTGCGGCGGCGGTCACAACCACGTCCTGCCGGAAGGGTCCCTGGGCAGACGCCGGCGGCGCGGCAAACACCAGGGCAACGGCAACAACGGCGATCAGCGTGCGCAAATGGAAGGTCCTAGTGAGTCCGCCCGGACGTCGTTGACGGGTCGCTATGCTGTTTGAGCACCAACCCCACGTCGCGATGCGCGAACACCGCGTCCGGATACTCCTGGAGCGCGGCCTGGTAGCGCTCCGCGTACGGCGCGCCCTGGTCGGCCGGCGATACCAGCTTGCGCGCCTGGGCGACGATGGCATCAGCCTCGCCGGGAATGTCGGCCAGATCATTGTCGAGGGTCTCGTCGATTCGCACGATCAGCTCCGAGAGCGGACGGAGCCAGGCGAACTGGGGGTCGTTGAGAATGGCCTGCAGCAACGGATGACCGGTCGTGCGTCCGTGGACGCGATCATACGCAGTGCGCTCCCAGTCGAGCAGCGTCTTGTGCAGCCTCAGCAGCGCCTGGCGAAGATCGGTGAGCAAACGGCGTTCGGGCGTTTCCATCGCCATCGCCCGATTTTACTTCCATCGAATCAGCGCAACGCCGGCCAGCATGAGACCGACGCCGATGAGCCGCGCAGGCGTGGCGCGCTGGACCGGCATGCCGAACCAGCCGTAGTGATCGATGAGGACCGAGGCGCCCAGCTGGCCGAGGATTCCGGTTGCCGACACGAGCGCGGCGCCAAGCCGATCTGCCAGCACAATCGCGAGCACCACGTAGGCTGCGCCGAACAGCCCGCCCAACCACGTCCAGTACCGGTGCGCGCCAGAGCGCGGGGTTCGGCGGCGACAGGTTCGAGAACAGGCCCGTGATTCCCAGTGTGGTCAGCCCGGCTGCGACGGATACGGCAAAGACGATGTTTGCCGACCACAGAGCGCTGCCCGAGACGGTTCTCAGGTGCGCATTCACTGCAATCTGTGCCGCGATCCCCGCTCCGGCGGCGAGCATGAGGACAACGAAGACGCTATTCATTCGTGATTACCGCTCGTCGACGATGCGGTACAGCTCGTCCGCCCCGAACGGCTTGTGCAGGACCGGGCCAAGGCCGGTTCGCAGTGCCGCGGGCGCCCGGTGCGTAAGGCCGGTCATGAAGATGATCTTGAGCGCCGGATACGTCTCCTTGAGCGTGCGCGCGTATTCGACGCCGGTCTGGCCGCCAAGCAGGATGTCGGCGAGCAGCATGTCCGGCGCCTTGCCGTGCCGCGCCAGCACTCCGGCCGCGTCCCCCGGATCGTGGGCGCAGAGGATGGTGTGACCCTTAGCGGTCAGCAGCCGCTCCACCAGCGACAGGACGCTCGAATCGTCTTCGATGAGGAGGATGGTCACAGTAAGAACGAAGAATGGTGCCGGAGGTGGGAATCGAACCCACACGGGGGGTGAACCCCACCGGATTTTGAGTCCGGCGCGTCTGCCAGTTTCACCACTCCGGCGATTGCGAAACGGCCTCAGGCCGCTTCGCCACAAAGGGGGCCGCCACAGACCCTTCAGTATACTGTGCGGCTTCGTACGGCCCCGCTTGCCGTGCATTGTTACACTGAAAGAAATGCACCCTGCACTGAAAGCGCTTTCGGGTATGGACGACCTCGATCGGGCACTCGCCGCGACCGACGAGCGGCCGCTGCTCCTGTTTAAGCACAGTTTCACCTGCGGCGTCAGCGCCGAAGCGCTCGACGAGCTCGTCTCGCACCTGAACGAGCGTGAGCTGGATGCGAGCTACGCCATGGTGACTGTGCAGACCCACCGCGAGGTCTCGAACGCCGTCGCGAAGAAGCTCGGGGTCCGTCACGAAAGTCCGCAGGCGCTGCTCATTTGCGGGGGACGAGTGGTGTGGAGCGCGTCGCACTTCAGGGTGACGGCGGCAGCGGTCGAGGCGGCGCTCCAGACGCTATCGCCCGTCCAGCGACCCACGCCGACGACCACGCCCACTGGAAATTGAAGCCGCCCAGGCGGCCGTCGACGTCCAGAATTTCTCCCACCAGGAACAGCCCCGGGCACCGTCGCGACTCCATTCGGGCCGGATCGATGTCGTCGAGCGGAATGCCGCCGGCGGTGACCTCGGCAAAGCTGTAGCCGCGGCTGTCGCGGACCTGAAGCGGAGTCGCCAACAGTGCGTGAATCAGGCCGCGCCGCGACTCGCGAGTCAGGTGGGCCGCTGTGACGTCTTCCAGATCGAGGGCTTGCACCCAGGCGTCGGCGACTGCGGCCGGGAGTCGCCCCGCCAGCACCGTCGCGATCTGCGCGCGAGGACGCGCCACGGCCTGGGCGAGCAGCCAGGCCTCCAGGGACTCAAACCGCTCCCCGGGACAGATATTCAGCAGCACGTCGACCGTCCGCTGTTCAAGCCGCGCCCGGTGCCAGTGCCGTGAGGCATTCAGTACGACCGGCCCGCTGGCGCCGAAATGTGTCCATAGCAGCGAGCCCTCGAGGCCAATAGGGGGCGCGTTCTCGCTTCGGATGGTCAGGCCTGCGCGGTGGGAGACTCCAGCGAGCGCGGCGTTGCGGCTGTCGTCCAGAATCAGCGGCGCGAGCGCCGGCGTCGTTTCCACGTAACCGTGGCCAAGCGCACGGGCAAACGCGTAGCCCGTGCCGTCACTGCCGGTCTTCGGCAACGAGCGTCCGCCTGTGGCCAGCACCACCGCGTTCGCTCGAAAACGCGTGGTCGCCGAGGCGACGAGAAATCCTCCGTCCTCGCGCGCGACCGCCGTCACCCGTTCGCCGGTCCGCAGTTCGACACCCGCGTCGCGCAACGCGGTCAGCAGCGCGTTGAGGACGTCGCGCGCCGAGTTGCTGTCAGGAAAGAGCTTGCCGTCCTCCTCCTCGTGCAGGCGCACGCCGAGATCGGCGAAAAACGCGACCGTCCTTGCGGCCGGAAACGCGCGCAGCACGCCGCGCACGACACGCGAGGATCCGCCCCAGAAGTCCTGCTCTGTGACCTCGGTATTCGTGACGTTGCATCGCGAACCGCCGCTGACAAGGATCTTCGCGCCGATGCGTGCTGCCCCGTCGACGCAGATGACCCGCAGCGACGGCACGTTACGCTTCGCGAAGATCGCCGTCGCCAGACCCGCGGCGCCAGCGCCGACGACCACGAGGTCTGCCGTTTCCTCAGCCGTTCTCACCGGCACAGCTCTTATTTAAGCCGATACGGACGGGCTCGCGAGGCATGCAAGATGCAATTTCACTTGTCGCGGACGCGGCGACTCCGCGCCCAGCCATGCGACTGACTGTGAAGCGAGGAGGATCAAGGATGAAACGCGCAATTGCAATCGCGACCGCAACTGTTCTGGCGCTGCTCGTAACGTTGACGCTGAACGTGGCGGCGCAACAACCCGACACCCGCGACCGGACGATCATGACGTTCAGCAGTGCCGTCGAGCTCCCCGGAATGCGGCTCGAGCCCGGCACCTATGTGTTCCGTCTTGCCGATTCGGCATCGCGGAATGTCATCCAGGTACTGGATAAAGATGAGAAAGACGTGATGGGCCAGTGGCTGTTCGTCTCAGCTGAACGTCCGGAAGTTACGGGCGACACCGTCGTGTCGTTCCGGGAAACCAGCGCCGCCTCGACGCCGGCGGTGCAGTTCTGGTACTACCCGGGCGAGAAGATCGGCAAGGAGTTCGTCTATCCGAAGGATCAGGCGCTTCGGATCGCGCAGCGCACGGGCGCCACGGTCCAGACTGAAGAGGGTCCGGTGACTGCCTCGGCGCAGGCTGAAGTAGCGGCCGAGCCAGCTCAGGAGAAGACCGTTGCCGATAGCGGCGTCGTGGAGGGACCGGGGCTTCCAGAGAGCCAGTCGACGACGGTTGGTGTATCCGGATCGGGCCGGAACGAGACCGAAGTGATTGGCACCTCTGGCCGGAACGAGACCGAAGTGTCGGGCACGGCGGGCAGCGGCGACCAGGTCGCTACTGACTCGAACGTCCGCCGCGAGTCGACGATCGCGCAGAACGACACGCCCAGCAACCAGGGCGCGGTGAGCGAACTCCCGGCGACGGCGAGCCCGCTCATGCTGAGCGGCCTGCTCGGTCTGCTGTCGCTCGCCGGCGCGGCCGGGATCCGGTCGTTCCGTCTCTAGGCGGTACGTTGTCGGGGATAGTCGAGGATTGGTTTCAATAATCAATAGCCGGAGGCCGCAAGGCCTCCGGCTCATGTGCTTATGCATCGATTCCTGCTGATCGCTCTCTTCTGCGTCGCTGCTGTGTGCCTGGTCATCGCGCAGGAGCCGCTCACCGTTTTTCGCTCCGAGTCCAATCTCGTCGTCCTGCACGTGAACGTCTTCGATCGACGCTCCGACGCCGTACCAGACCTGCCGCAAGAGTCATTCAGAGTTTTAGAGGACGATAGTCCGCAGAAGATTACCTTCTTCGGCGGCGCTGATGTCCCGGTGGCCGTCGGTCTCATCCTCGATGCGAGCGGCTCGATGATCGCGCGCGAGCACATGGTGATTACCGGTGGGGCCGCGTTTGCGCAATCGAGCCATCCCGAGGACGAGCTGTTCACCATTCATTTCAACGAGGCCGTCAGGTACGGCCTGCCTGTGACCATGGCGTTCACGAGCAACATGTCGTTGCTGCACGCGGCGCTGGCGGCCTACCGCCCGGGGGGCCGCACCGCGCTGTACGATGCCGTGATTGCCGGGCTGGAACACCTCGAGCAGTCCACGCACCAGAAACACGTGCTGGTGGTGCTCTCTGATGGCGAGGACAACGCCAGCAAGCATTCCCAGAACGAGATGGTCGAGCGCGCCCGCGCCAGCGACGCCATCATCTACACCGTGTCCAACGCGAACCGTCGTATCGGCATGCCGGGCAACCCTGGTGTACTGCGCAAGCTGGCGGATGTGACCGGCGGGGTCGCGTATTTCCCGGGCTCGGACGAGAAAGTAATCGAGAACTTCGATGAACTGGCCGGCAATATCCGCCGCGGCTACAGCATCGGCTACGTGCCGACCAATTCGAACCAGGACGGAGCCTACCGCCGCGTCAAGGTGACGGTGTCGGCGCCCGGCCGCAATAACCTCAGTGTACGGACGCGTGATGGCTATCGGTCGTCTGATTACGCTCGCGCCCGGTGACGAGTGGGGGCCGCTGCCCCCACATGCGGAGCGACGCCGTGGCTGGTTCTGGCGGGCGCTCGAACGCGTACTGCTCCTGATCGGTCTGGTCTCACTCGGATATTTCGGCTACGTTGTGGCCGAAAGCTATCTGTACCAAGCGCTCGAAAACCGTGAACTCGACGCGATTCTCGCCAGCGCCCCCCCTGCCCTTGCCACTGCCTCCGACGCTGCCGCCGACGCTGTTCACGTGCCTCGTCCCCGTCCGGTGGCAGGATCGATTGATCGGCCGCATCGAGATCCCCCGCCTCGGCGTGTCGACAATCATTCGGGCGGGCAGCGACGCACGCACACTGCGGCTGGCAGTCGGTCACATCCCTGGCACCGCATTTCCCGGCGAAGCGGGCAACATCGGGCTCGCCGGACACCGCGACACTTTTTTCCGCCGGCTGCGCGACATCAAGGTGGACGACGAGATCCGGATTGTCACGCCGGACGAGACGCTGACCTTCAAGGTCGAGCAAACGACGGTGGTGAAACCACGCGATACGTGGGTGCTCGATCACACACCGACCTCCATGCTCACGCTCGTGACGTGCTATCCGTTCACCTACGTCGGCTCGGCGCCCAATCGGTTCATCGTACGGGCGGCACAACAACAGAGCCGCATCGCGACACGCTGATCCACCTCTCAACGGGGGCGTTATATAGTGCGGAAATAAATCCGCAACTGTCCGGCCTTGGACAGTCGCGCCAAGTCGATGATCATCGCGGCGTTCAATCCCAATGGTGGTGTCGGCAAGACGACGACCGCCGTCAACCTCGCTGCGTCCTTGGCCCGGGCGGGCCGCTCGGTGCTCCTGGTGGACCTCGAAGCAGACATGAATGCCTCGATCTCACTCGGCATCGGTCCGTCGCACTCGGCGCCCTCGATCGCGGACGTTCTGCTGAAGCGCCGTCGGGCGCCCGACATCGTCCGGCCTCTCGAGGCCGTTCCCAATCTCCACCTCATTACCGGGTCCCCCGCGCTCGCCACCATGGACGACGCGTTGAAAAACGTGCGGCAGTCGGAACGCCGGCTCGAGGACGTCATTCGCCCGCTGCGCGCAGATTTCGACGTGATCATCCTGGATGCACCGGCAGGGTAATCAACGCTGGCACTGGGGGTGCCGCTCGCCGCAAACCACCTGGTCGTCCCGATTCGGGCCGATTACCTGTCGCTCGAGTCGCTGGCGCACCTGCTGCGCTGGTACAGGGATCGATATGCGTCCCGCCAGGCCGCAGCCGTGCTGAACGGCATCGTGCTGACGATGGTGGACTACCGACGGCAGGCGACTCGGGAGATCGTGAGCATCATTAGGGCGCATAACCCGCGCGGCGTCTTCCGCACCGAAATCCCGGAAGATCCACGCGCCGCGGAAGCGCCGTCGCACGGCATCCCGCTCGTCGGCTATGCGCGCTCGCGGGCCGCTCGCGCGTACAACGAACTCGCGCGCGAGTTGCTTGGACGCATCAAGCGTCCCACTGGCTGAAATACGCTTGCGGCGGCCGGCATTCCTGCTTTACGATGGGGCCGCTCGTTCAGCCTGCTAAAGAATTAACTACGTAATAATTGAAGTGCATCCCATCAGGCCGTTTCACGGGCGGCACGATGAGGTACATGATGGCGACCCGAACCCCAGGCAAATCTCGCCGCATCGGCAAAACCGGCGAGGACATTTTCATTCCCCGTGTCGAGAGCAGCGACAATACGCGCCCGAAGAAGCGCGGGCGCCGACCCTCGCATACCGAGCACTGGACCAAGGTCACGGTGGTGCTGTTCGATCGCCAGATCGTGTTCCTGGACCGGCTGGGCGCCGACATCCGCGCCGCCAGCGGCGTCGCCATCAGCCGCGCGCACGTGATCCGCGCGCTGATCGACGCGCTCAGCGAGTCGGATCTCGACCTGACGGGCACGCGGTCGGAAGCGGACCTCAAGGCAGTCCTGACCGCGCGGCTTGGGCGCTACCGATCCTAGCAAGGCACAAGTCACAGGCCCAAGATCCAATCACAAAAGGCGTTACCCCTTTTGGTTTGTGACTTGTGCGTTGTGCCTTTGAGCTTTCCGTTATTCCGGCCGGGCGTTCTCCCGCCCGGGCATGACCACCACGTGACCCGGCGCGTGCTGCGCCTGCTGGCAGCCCGGGCCCCGGCTGACGATGGTTCCCACCACCCGCCCTAGAAAGTCGCGCGCCGCGTCAACCTGGCAGCCGCACGGCAACGTCTTCCTCGCTGATTCGGTCATCCTATCGGTCCGGTCGGGCTAGTAGAGTGCGACGCACAACCAGCCGTCAAGCGGAGTTCCTCCGGCCGCGACAGCGGAGCGGCCGGCAGGGAATCCGGAACCACGTACCACCAGACGGTATCATTAAGACACTCATGGAATCCGTGCGGTTGCATCGCACCGTCGGCGTGCGCGTCGGGCACCTCCAGATCGGCGGCGGGGCGCCCGTCGCCGTGCAGTCGATGACGATGACCGACACCGCCGACGCCGCGGCCACCGCGCGGCAGTGCGTCGAACTCGCCGAGGCCGGCTCCGAGCTCGTCAGGGTGACCGTCAACGTGCCGGAAGCCGCGGCAGCAGTCCCGGAGATCAAGCGCCGGATGCTCGACGTCGGCTGCCGCGCGCCGCTGATCGGCGATTTTCATTACAACGGGCACCTCCTTCTCACACGCTATCCCGAGTGCGCAGCCGCACTCGACAAGTTTCGGATCAACCCGGGTAACGTCGGCACTGGCGCGCGCCGGGACGAGCGCTTTGCCACTATCTGCAAGGTCGCCATCGACCAGGACAAGCCAGTCCGTATTGGCGTCAACGGCGGGTCTCTCAACCAGGATCTCGTCGTCGCCAAGATGCAGGAGAACACCGATCGTGCCCTCGGACGCGCGTCGGAGGACATCCTGAACGAGTGCATGGTCATATCGGCGGTCGAGTCGACCGAGCTCGCGCTCGAGACGGGACTGCGCAAAGACCAGATCATCATCTCGTGCAAGGTGTCGCGTCCGCGCGACCTTGTAGCGATCTATCGAGACCTCGCCCGGAAAACCGATCAGCCGCTCCACCTCGGCCTGACGGAAGCGGGCATGGGCGTGAAAGGCCTGGTGTGGTCGGCGTCGGCCATGGGCGTCCTGCTCGCTGAGGGGATCGGCGATACGATTCGCGTATCGCTGACGCCCCGGCCTGGCGGCGATCGCCGCGACGAGGTCTACGCCGCCTGCGAGCTGCTGCAGGCGCTGGGGCTCAGATCCTTCTCACCGAGTGTGACCGCGTGCCCCGGTTGCGGGCGGACCACCAGCACGACGTTCCAGGAACTCGCCGAACGGACGCAGGACTACATTCGCGAGCGGATGCCGGAGTGGAAACACCAGTACGAAGGCGTGGAGACGCTCACGCTCGCTGTGATGGGGTGCGTGGTCAACGGGCCTGGCGAATCAAAGGCGGCGAACATCGGCATCAGCCTGCCCGGCACCGGCGAAGCGCCGAACTGCCCGGTGTTCATCGACGGCGAGCATTTCACGACGATGAGAGGGACGTACGACGAGCTGGCGGAGGGCTTCAGATCGCTAATCGAGAACTACGTCGCGACCCGTTACCTCCGCCGGCCCCAGGCCTGATCATCAGGCCGTTTTTTCCTGGCAGGATTCCGACACAATCGACACCGAGCGCACCTGCATCTCGCGGTCGACGAGCGTACCGGTAACGCTCACGCGCTGTCCGACGTAGGTCGGCAGGTGAAGCCGATCCGCGTGATCGATCACGTCGATCGTCGACTCGCTGCGACGCAGGAAGCCCGACCGCCAGCTCCGTCCCGTGGGTGCCTCCTCGCCGGCGGTGTCCTTGAGCCGGAACCGTTCATCGCTCTGTTCGAGACAGCCGCTGATGGTGACGAGCGAGGACGCGATCGACGCCTGCTCGTCGCGAGGCGCCTTCGCCGTCACGACCGAGGTGATATCCGACTTCGCGGGCACCGGCAGCGTCGTCGAGGCTGTCTTGACCGGACGAACGTTGACCGCAGCCGTTTTTCTGGCCGCGGGCCTGGGCGCGGGCGCCTTCGGCGCCGGCTGATCGACCGCCGTCAACTGCGGCCGCTCATCGGCAGCTGGACTCTGAGTCGACGGCGCCGGCCTGGACTGCACCAGCGCGAGCGTTGCGGATACAAGGCATGTCGCGCCGAGGACGACCACTCGACCTCGCCGCGTCATGAGCGGCTTTCCTGTCGTCCAGCGCGGCGTCGAGCCGGGTTCTGACACGGGCATACGTCCTCCTTGGCTGTAATTCCCCGCCTTCGCCATGGATCTCGGCGTGGCAGGCTACCCGGCAGGCGCAAAGACGATGCCCGGCCAAAAAGACATCGGATATGGCTGGTTGCGATGGCGTGACGCGACGATGGCCGTCGGTTCCGTAATCGGGCGGCGAATTTTGCTTTGGGGTGTCAGGCCGCCTTCGCGTCGGATGGCTGCCGCTCGCACCGTCGCAACAGCGCCAGCGTCATAATTTCGTCGGGACGAAGCCGGCCTTTCCGTTTGCCTTTGGCCCGCTTCGACCAGACCCTGGCCAGTGCCCCGGATTCGTACGCGTCGAGCACCGCCGGATGGATGTACGCCTTGCGACAGACGCTGCGCGTGTTGCCGAGGACACCGGCAACGGCCTCGATCGCGGTGACGATGTTCTTCTTCGCCTGCGCGCGCGACGATGCGGGCTTGAATCCGCTGAGCGACGTGCAGGCAAGCACTGTCGCCGACCACGTGCGAAAGTCCTTGGCCGTAAAGTCCTCGCCGCTGATCTCCTTCAGGTATGCGTTGACGTCGGTGGACGACACGTCACGGCGTCGCCCCTCGTCGTCCAGATACTGGAAGAGCTCCTGGCCCGGCAGGTCACGGCATGCACAAACGATGCGGGCGAGCCTGCGGTCCTCGAGGCCGACTTCGTGGCGTTTGCCGCTCTTGCCTCGAAACTGAAAGCGGATCGTCGCCCCTTTGATATCGACGTGAGTATCGCGCAGCGTGGTCAAACCAAAGGAGCGATTTGCGCGCGCGTATTCGTCGTTCCCGACGCGGATGAGGGTGCGCTCGAGCAGCCGCACGACGCTCGCCAGGACCCTGGCGCGGCAGAGCCCGGCCTTTTCGAGATCGGCCGCAGTCCTGGCGCGAATCGCCGGCAGCGCGGCGGCGAAGGCCTGCAGCCGGTAGAACTTCGTTTCATCGCGCGACTCCCGCCATCGCGGGTGATAGCGGTACTGCTTGCGTCCCCGCGCATCACGTCCGGTTGCCTGCAGATGGCCGCGGGGATCCGTGCAGATCCAGACGTCGGTCCAGGCAGGAGGGATGACCAGCGCGCGGATACGCTTGAGGGTTGACGCCGCGCGTATGACCTTGCCGTCCGGCCCGCGGTAGCGGAAGCCCAGCGACCCCATTTCCCGGCGGATGCCTTGCCGATCGTCACGGACGTACCGCAACCCGGCTGAGTGCGCTGACCGGAGAACCGACTTCATCCCGACCTCCACTCCGTTGGGAGTAGCAAGAAGCGGGACCTACGATGGCGGCGGCTGATAGGTAATCAGGCGGACGCTGCGCTGATAGGTGAAGTACGCGACTGCCCACTGCAGCAGCACCGCGAGGCGATTGCGGAAACCGATGAGCATGACAATGTGAAGGAACAACCATGCCAGCCAGCCGAGCGTCCCGGAGAACGCGATCCAGCCAAGATTGGCCAACCCTGAGCGACGCCCGACAATCGCCATGCTGCCCTTGTCGTGGAATACGAACGGCAACGGAGCACGCCCATGTTCGCGGTTGGCGATGGTGCGCGCCGCGTGCGACGCCTGCTGTATCGCCACCTGCGCCACACCCGGCAGCGGCGCGCCGCCCTGGTGAAGAAAGGCCGCGGCGTCGCCGACAACAAACACCTCGGGATGACCTGGAATGGACAGGTCAGGCTCGACGATCGCCCGCCCCGCGCGATCCAGCGGGACGCCGAGCGATCGCACCAGAGGCGACGCGGTCACGCCTGCCGCCCACAGCACGGTGCCGGCCGAAAGCCGATCGGCTCCGAGCATCACCCCGTGGTCGTCGACGGCGGTTACTTTCGTCCGTTCCAGCACTTGGATACCGAGGCGGCTGAGCGTCGCGCGAGCGGCGTCCCGGAGCCTGGCTGGAAACGTCGGCAGGATCGTTTCGCCCGCTTCAACCAGGACGATCCGCGCCTGGCCCGTGTCGATCGATCGAAATTCATCGCGCAGCGTCTGCCGTGCGATCTCCGCGAGCGTACCCGCCAGTTCGACGCCGGTTGGACCGCCGCCGACCAGCACGAACGTGAGCAGTTCCTGTTGCTTGGCGGGGTCCGCTTCGCGCTCGGCGCGTTCGAACGCGAGCAGGATCCGCCGCCGAATCTCCAGGGCGTCCTCGAGTGTCTTGAGGCCCGGCGCATTGCGCGCCCATTCGTCGCGACCGAAGTAGCTGTGACTCGACCCGGTCGCCACGATCAGGTAGTCGTACCCGATCGAGGCTCCATCGCTCAGCCGAACAAGCCGCGCCGCTACGTCGATGGCCTCGGCCTCGGCAAGCAGGACGCGCACATTCGCGGCGTGGCGGAAGATCCAGCGGATCGGCGAGGCGATGTCGCCGGGCGACAAGGTCGCGGTCGCGACCTGGTACAGCAGCGGCTGGAAGAGATGGTAGTTATGCCGATCGAGCAGTGTGACGCGCATCCGTTCGCGGCGCAGGACTTTCGCGGCCTCGAGCCCCCCGAATCCGCCGCCGATGATCACGACCGAGGGTTCCACGTGCAGTACACTGACGCGAACGCATGAAATCCGCAATATCCACCCTCGCCTCCGAGCACAACGTCGCGACGGCGTGTCCGCTCGACTGCCCTGATTCGTGCAGCCTCGACGTCACCGTGCAAGATGGACGGATCACGACGATCGACGGATCGCACGTCAACCCAATCACGGGCGGGTACATCTGCGCCAAGGTGCGGCGCTTTCCAGAGCGGCTGTACGGCGCGGACCGTCTTCTCTACCCGGCTGTTCGCAAGGGACCAAAAGGCCTTGCCAGCTTTCAACGCGTAACGTGGGAAGACGCGCTGGCGACGATCGCCGACCGGATGGCCGCCGCGGGCGAGCAGTGGGGCGGTGAATCCATCCTGCCGTATTCCTATGGCGGCTCGAACGGCCTGCTGACGCAGGACACGAGCGATGCGACGTTGTTCCGGCGGCTTGGCGCCTCACGCCTGGCACGCACGGTGTGCGCCGCACCGACCGGCGCCGCGAACCTCGGCCTCTACGGAAAGATGGCGTCGGTTGTCTACCAGGACGTGCCCGACGCGAATGTGATCGTGCTGTGGGGGGCCAATCCCTCGGCTTCGGGTATTCACCTGGTGCCGTACATCCGCGACGCGCAGCGGCGAGGGGCGCGGCTGATCGTGATCGATCCGCGGACCACGCCGCTCGCACGACAGGCCGACATTCATCTCGCCGTCCGCCCCGGCACGGATCTGCCGGTTGCACTCGCAATCCACCGGTTTCTGTTTGAGGAAGGGCACGCGGACACCGCGTTCCTCGACGCGCACACCCGGGGCGCGGATCGGCTGCGTGAACGCGCGCTGCCGTGGACATTCGAGCGAGCGGCGGCGGAAGCCGGCATCGACGCCGACCGCCTGCGCGCCGCGGCGGAAGCCTACGCGGCAGCGAGCCCCGCACTGATCCGCTGCGGCTGGGGACAGGAGCGCAACCGCAACGGCGGCAGCGCTTCGATGGCCATCCTGGCCCTGCCGGCGGTCGCTGGAAAATTCGGCGTGCGCGGCGGCGGCTACATGATGAGCAATTCGGCATCCTGGGGGATTACCAGGCCCTGGATCGGCGCCCAGGAACCAGAGACCCGCATTGTCAACATGAACCAGCTGGGGCGCGCGCTCCTCGACGAGACCAATCCGCCGGTCAAGGTGCTGTTCGTCTACAACAACAACGCGGCCGTGACCTCGCCGCACCAGCAGAAGATTCTCAAGGGACTCGAGCGCGAGGATCTCTTTACGGTCGTCTTCGAGCAGGTCATGACCGATACCGCGCGGTACGCGGACGTCCTCCTGCCCGCGACGACGTTCCTCGAGGGGTACGACATCGCGCGCGGCTACGGCTCGATCTCCCTGCAACTGGCCAAGCCCGTCGTCGAGGCGCAGGGCGAGGCCCGCTCGAACGCCGACGTGTTCGGTGAGTTGATGGGGCGACTCGACGTGCGGTCTGAGACCGATCCGAGCGGCGAACTCGAGGAGATGCTCGACGTCCTGTCGAAGCTGCCGGAGTCGATCGGATCAGACCTGCGGGATCGCGGCTCGGCGACGCCGCCCTTCGAAGGGCGGCCGATCCAGTTCCACGACGTGTGGCCGCTGACGCCTGACCGCAAGGCCAATCTTTTTCCGGACCACCTCGATACGGAGGCGCCCGCCGGCCTCTACGGCTACCAGCCCGACCCCGCTACGGCGGAATTCCCGCTGGCGCTGATCTCACCGGCCAGCGAACGAACGATCAGTTCGACGCTCGCCGAGCTTCCGCGGCCCGATGTTCACCTGCTGATGAATCCAGCGGATGCGGCCGCCCGCGGCCTGGCGGAGGGTGACGCGATCCGCATCTTCAACGCGCTGGGGGAAATCCGGTGCACCGTGACGTTAGGCACCTGGATTCGTCCCGGTACCGTCTCGCTCCCCAAAGGGCTGTGGCGCCGGCACACCGCCAACGGCCTACACCACGAACGCGCTTGTGCCTGACACGCTGACCGACCTCGGCGGCGGCGCATGCTTCAACGATGCGCGCGTGCAGGTCGAGCGGGCGTAGGTCGGCCGTCAGTAACTGAAGAAGAAGATCAGATCGAGCCCGCCGCGCTCGATCCGACGGAAAATCGTGCGCTGGGCCCCGCCTGGCGCTTCTGCCACTTTGCCCTGCAGCCGAAGGAAGTCGGCAATCTGATACTCCAGGATGAACTCCGTCACCTGCTCGGCGCCGAACCCCTGCCGGATGCGGAAAAACAGCCGCTCGCCCACCTGCTCTCCAATGCTGAGCGTCGGCCCGGTGCCCAGCTCGCCCTGGGCCTGGATCTTCAAACTCGTCGAGCTCCAGCGCGTTGGCAATGGACCGTGTGAGCCCTGACACCAGGTAGCTCCCGGCGAGCGCGCCGGCCCGCTCGACGAGGGAGACCTGCTGTCCTTCGCCGAGCTCGTTGATCGGCACGTTGAAGACGATGAGCGACAGGATGTCGGCCTGGTCGAGCGGCGGGTTGCTCGTGAACGTCATCTCGGGCTCGCGCATCGATCCCTGCACCCGCACGATCGTCTCGACGCCGGAAATCACGCGCCTGGCGCGCAGATCGAGCTGCGGGTCGATCTCTCCCGTGGCTTCGTTGGCGAAGCGGATGCGTCCGTCGCGCAGAATCTCGAACCGGCGCCCCTGGAACGTATAGCTGCCGCGCACGGTGTTGACTTCGCCGTTCAGCCGGAACGGCGCGCCGGCCGCCTTCCGCAGCTCGCACCGAACCGCCAACCGTCACGTTGAGGTCGCCGAGCTCGATCGGCGCGTTGGCCGACCGCAGGTCGTTGCCCCTGAGGACCAGGTTGCTGGGCACGGCGATGCCAACGTTCAGGTCGAGCGCGTCGAGGATCGTCGCCTGGAGCGACGCCGGCGGAGGCACCGGCGTCTCGGTCGCCGGCAGAGGCGCCGCCGCGGGATCGGCCGGATCGAGCTGGAGCGCCTCGGTCGAGTACGGGTCGGCGGCAAATTGCTCCATCACCCTGGCGACGTCGATCGATCCGGTCTCGACTTCGACGAACCCTTCGACCCGCGGCGCGCGCAGCGAGCCCCTGACGCGGAGGTCCGTATCCAGTTTCAGATCGGCGAGCTGGTTGTCGATGACCTCGAAGTCCTCCGACTGCATCGTGACGTCGACCGCGCCGACCTCACGCTCGTGCACCGCGATCGTCCCGCCGACGGTCATCACCTTCTGGTGCTCGTCGACGATGCGCATTTCGCTGATGTTGACCGCCTCGTCCTTGAGGTCAATGCGGGTGTCGAGTCCGGTATATGCCGTGCCCAGCTCTGGAATTTCGAACGTACCGCCCCGGATGTCGACGAGCCCGTCGAAATGCGGGTCGTTGCCGGTCCCCGTCACCTTCACGTTCGCCTGGAGCGCGCCCGTGACATTGGTCACGTAAGACGTGAAGCCCTGAATGACGCCCAGGTCAACCTGGCTGCTCTCAATCTGCAGATCGATGGCTTCACCTGGTCCGGGCAGCTCGTGTCCGCCCGCGGCACCCGGGTTCCGGCGGAAGAGCGACAGTGGCGCGTAACCGGTGGCCGTGAGCCACGCTTGCGGCGTCTGCTGCAGCCGCACATCCAGGTTCATCCCCATGCCGCTGTAGTCGAGTTTGCCGGCCAGCGACTCGAACATGAACTGCCGGAAGGCGCCCTGGGACAGCGTGAACTCTCCTTCGACGCGCGGCTGCTTCGTCGGTCCCGAGACGGCGGCGGTGGCATTCAGCCGCCCGGCGAGCCGCTGATCGCCGAGCAGCAATCGATCGAGCTGCGCGACATCGACGTTGCTGGTGCGCACGTGCAGCACTTCGTCCGGCGACCCGATCGCCCCCTCCGCCTCGATGCGCTGATCGCCGCTGACGAGCTGGAGGTTCTCGATCCCAATCCTGCTGCCGCCATAGCGAATCGCGGGCTGCGAGCCTGGAGCGGTGCGCCATTCGATCTGTTCGGCGCGAAGCGCCAGCATCGCCGAGATGGATTTCCTGGTGGTCCGGATGAAAGGTCGCGGACCCTTGAGCGGCCAGCTGCCGCACACCTTCCTGGGCCACTGCGTTGAAATCCAGCTTCGACTGTGAATAGGTCGTCTCCGCCGTCAGCTCGCGCACCTGCTGGCCCGCCACTTCGAGGAACGTGGCGGTGCTCTTCGCCTTGACCGTTGCCTTCGCAGGCATCAGTTCCGGAACAGCCACGTCGAAGCTGCTCTTGAGGGTCAGTGCTTCGTTGTCCCCGTAGCCGATGTTGCTGCCCTGGAGCGTGCCGGCCGCCTTCAGCTCGGAGGCGTTTCCCGTCACGGTAGCGTCGATGATCGCAGCGCCCTTCAGCGGATGGCCGATCACCTCGGCAATCCGCTCGAGCGCCGGACTCTCAAGATGCGCAGTCAGGTTGGACGCGCCCGTCTCGTTGAGAGCGATGTCGCCCTGGGCCGCGACCTTGATCTCCGGCCCGGCGATCGACACCTGTGTCAGGTGACCCTCACGGTTGGCATAGGTGCCGTCGATGATCGCCGTGTCAATCGCCAGATCCGCGAACGTCGAGCGACCTAGATTGAGCCGGCCGGTCGCATCGAAGGAGTCCACCGTCAGTCCCGCCGTGAAATCGCGGAAGGTGGTAACCACATCGACAGCGCCGGTCAACTTACCTGCGACTCGTTCGCTGCCCGTGACTACCGCCGGGTCCAGCCCGTCGAACTGCCCCAACGCCTTCACATGGAGGTCGCCGCCACCGATGTGTGTCGTGAAATCCATGCGTGGGAAGCTGGCGCCGAATATCTCCGAATCGACCGCCGTGCCGGTGGCGTCGATGGTCAGCGGATATCGCCCGCCGCCGCTGCCGTTGATCGTGTATGTCGCGGTGATGCGGCTGCGGTAGCGCTCGGAGGCAAGGGCGCGGATCGCAAAGCCGCGGCCGACCTGCTCGACGTCGAGATTGGTCACCTGGCCCTGCGCCGCGTAGGTCGGCGCCAGGCCTGCACCGAACGAGAACTGCCCCGTCGTCCCCGGCGCGATCGAAGCGCCGGCCAGCGTCGAGGCGTCCATCGTCACGTCGCCCGAATACCTGGCATTCCGTCCGGTGAGCGTGTAGGCAAACTGCAGGTCGCTCGGCACACCCGGCGCGTTAGCCACCGGCGGTAGGTTGCGCAGGTCGACGCTGGCCGCGCGCCCCTTCAGATCGAGGCTGAGCGGCCGGCCGGCGACGACGACCCCTTCCGTCGTGGCGCGGCCGCCATATGCGTCGGCGGAGCCCTTGACGTGGATCACGCGCCCGTCGATGCGACCTGACGCGTCGACGTTGCGCGCATCGTAGCCAACGATCTGCACGCGGTTCGCCTTGACCGTGTAGGTCCCGCGGATGGGCCGGCCGGCCGAAGGCAACGCCAGGTCGATGCGGGCATCTCCCGAGATGTCGCTTTTCACGTCCGCCCGCCGGACCAGCGGCGCGACGTTGAGATGCGCCGTCGAGACCGCCCCCGTGACACGCCGCTCCGGTCCGGTGGCGTCGACCGTCAGGTCGGCTGCGACCTGCCCCACGCTGGCTTCCCGCGCGTTCAGATCAACCGACAGGCGATCGAGCGGACCGCTCGCGCTGACTTCGAAAGCCGGCTGCAGAGCGTAGCCGCGCAGCGCCGGAAACACGCTGCGCGATCTCTTCGACGTCGAATTTGTCGGACGAGGCCTTGATGTCGATGGTCCTGGCGCCGTCCTCGATGTTGCCGATCGTCCCGTCCACGCGCAGCGACGTTTCTTCCGTGCGCAGGGCGATGTTCTCGAGAATGATCGCGTCCTCGCGCCGACGAATCACCCCCGAGAGCGCATTGACGCCAATCGACGGCGCCGCCGCGCGCAACGACACATGCGTAATGGCGACGGTCAGTTCGTCTTCGTCGCTCGAGACCCCGAGTGAGGCATCGACCCGCTCGATTCGGGACGGGACGTCCACCCCGGATGTACCAACCAGCTGTCGTCTTCGATGTAGAGCGTCCCGTCGCTGATGCCAATCTCGCCGATGGCGATCGGGCGCCGCGATCTTCGGCTCGTCGGGATCGGGCGTTCGTGCCTTGATCAAGCGCAGCAGGTTCCAGCCGTTCTCGTCCTTCGCCAGCCGGAAGACCGGCTGATTCAGGCGGATGTCGTCGAGGACGATGCCACCGCCGAGAAAACTGAGGATGCTGTAGTCGAGGCCGACATCCTTGATGTCGACCACCCTCTCGCCGTTCATCGTGACGTCGACGTCTTCGAGATCGACGCCGAAGAAGAGGTTGCCGTCCAGCCGGCCGATCGACAGCCGGCCGTTCACGTAGTCCTCGGCCTGCTTGACGATGAAGCCGCGCAGCCATTCCTTGAACCAGGTCGTCTGGGTGACGATGACGGCCATCGAGGCCGCCCCGACGATCAGGGTGCAGACAAGAGCGACAACCTGAAGCGACCGCCGGGCAATCGACATGGTTAGAACGCCTGGCCAATACTGAAGTGGATGCGCCAGTGCCGCCGCTCCGGATCGCCATTCACTCGCAGGTTCTCGATCGGATTCAGCTGGTAGCCGAAGTCCACGCGGGCCGGACCAATCGGCGTCAGATACCGCAGGCCCGGGCCGACCGCGTATCGCAGGTCTCCGGGATTGAAGTCCCACGGCTCCGACCAGACGTTGCCGAAATCGGCAAAGGCGACCGCCCCGAGTCTGCCGAACAGCGGCAGCCTGACTTCCGATGACCCTTCGATCATCGTGTGGCCGCCAATCGGCAGCCCGAACCCGCTGGTCGGTCCCACTTCGAACCGTCCCCACCCGCGAATGCTCGACGAGCCGCCCAGGAAATACCGTTTGTAGAACGGGACGTTGGACTCGACGTCGCCAAGCGGGTCGATCGTGCCGAGGCGTACGCGGTTTGCGAACACGAGGCGTCGTCCGGCCGACAGGTAATGGCGGGCTTCGGTCGTGAGCGCGCGGTAGTCCCACGTGCCTGCCAGCCACGTCCCCGCCTGTTCGACATGCGCGCTCAGCACGTATCCGCTGCGCGCGTCGAGCAGGCTGTTGGTGGTGTTGCGGGTGACGTCAAACGCAAGTGCGCCGAGCGTGCCGGTCGACTGCCCGGTGCGGGGATCAAGACCGAGGGCGATCAGCTCGTCGCGGATGGTCAAGTCCAGCAGCGCTGCTGGCGTCACACTGCTTCGCTGGTACTCGTTGATCAGCGAGACGAACCACACGTTCTGCGAGTTCGCCTGGTGGCGCAGCGTCACACGGCCGCCGACGGAGTTCAGCGAATAGACCGGTTCGGCCGCCTGCCACACCTGGCCATCGAAGTTGAGCGAGAAGTGCGGCCGGAGGAAGAAGGGCTCGCGATACTCGGCCTTGACGCCGCGGTCGAGCGAGGACCACTTGCCTTCGAGCCCGAGGTTGCGCGCGCCGCCAAGGAAGTTGAGGTGGTCCCAGCGGATTCGCGCGCGTCCCTGCTCCTCGGTGCCGTACCCGACCCCCACGTCGACCTTGTGGTGTTTGCCTTCCGCCACCGTGACGCGGACGGGAACGTCAGGCAGTTGCACCGCCATGTCCTCGCGCGACTCGATGTTGACGAACTCGAACAGCTCCAGGCCGTAGAGCTTGCGCTGGCTCTCACGCATCTCGCGACGCGTGAAAAGATCGCCGGGCGTAAACGTCAACTGCCGGCGAATCACGTTCTCGCTGACGCTGACCTGGCCGTTGATTTCGATTTCTCCGAACCGCGCAACGATCCCCGGAGTGGCCTCGATGAGGACGCGGCGGCGCCGCGGGCCACTCTCGTAGTCGGTGACGGTCACGGTCGCATAGACATATCCCCGATCGCGGAGATCGTTGAGCGCGCGCTCGCGCGAGGAGAGGGCGAGCTGACGATCGAGCGGCTCCCCGATCCGAAGCGGGAGCGTCTGTTCGAGCGATTCCCGTTCATCTTCGGAGAGGACATCCAGGCCGGCAAGATCGATCTCCGACACGACGACCGGTTCCCCTTCGTCGATCATGACGATGACGTCGACCTTGTCCTGCGTGTCATTGAGCTTCGCGTCGAAGGACGTGACCCGCGCCTCCGGAAAGCCGCGATCCCGATAGAAGGCTTCAATTCGTTTCAGGTCCGCCTCGAACGCGCGGCGGTCGAAGAACCGTTTGCGCCCCCACGGCAGTCGGGAGCCGCGCTGCGTCTGGAGGACGCTGGCCAACGCACCTTTGTCGACGCGCTCGACGCCGGCGAACGTCAGGCTGGAAATCTCGATGTCGCCGTCTTCATGGCAGGCGCCAGCGACGATGGCAGTGAAAAGGAGGAAAAGGAGAACGCGCGACCGTACAACGGGCATGGCGGTCTGTGCGTTAACACAGACCGTGCCAGTGAACGCCTGAGCTGGCAGCTTCAGGATCGAGTCGAGACTGCCGGCCGGCTCGATGCGACCGCCAGCATGATCCCGAGACCAATCGCGATAATCGCCGCGATTCCGATCCATACAGCGGGGATCTGGCGAAGGATGCCCGACTCCCACAGCGCCCACGCGGCACCGATGAGCAGCACAAAGTAACCGACGAGGTAAATGGTGAGGAATCTCATGGAGGGGAGAAAAGCAAATCGGGGACCGGGAGCCGGGATCGTGCGATCCCTGGCCCCCGATCCCCGACCCCGGTTTCCCGGCTTACTGGATGATGACCGCGAGGTGCGCGCGGCGGTTCATCGCACGTCCCTCGGCGGTGTTGTTGTCTGCAGTCGGACGCTCTTCGCCGTAGCTCACCGTCCGCAGCCGGTTGTTCGTGATCCCGCGGCTGACGAGGTAGTCGCGGACCGAGTTGGCCCGCCGCTCGCCGAGCGCGAGGTTGTATTCCACGGTTCCGATGCTGTCGCAGTGCCCTTCGATCGTCACGTTGAGACCCGGGTTCGCCTGCAGCTTCTGCACTGCGTCGTCCAGGATCTTCAACGCGTCGGGCCTGAGATTGAAGCGATCGAAGTCGAAGTGCACGTCTTCGAACATCAGCGTCGTGCGCCGGACGACCTGGATGGTTGCTGTGCCGTTGGCCGTCGCGCCGCGCGGGTCGCGCGCGGCGACAGTCGCCGGAATGTTGCCTTCCTGATTGGGCGCCGTGAACACCGTGTTCGGAGCGGTCGGGTTGTTGAACGTGCCCTGCGGCGCGCTCCACTGGTAGGTCAGCGGGTCGCCGTCGGGATCGGTGCCGGTCGCGCTGAGGTTCAGCGTCTGCCCGGGTTCGACGGTGCACGGGTCGCAGTTCACGGTCACCGTTGGCGGCCGGTTCGGCGGTGGCGCCGCAGCGGCCGGCGGCGGCGTGACCGTGTTCGTGACCGTAGTCGTCTCCTTGATCACGCGCACACGTTCGCGCTGCGGGGTCACACCCGGGTGCCACCCGAGGCGGACGTCGAAGCCCCAGGAGTTGTGGTCGATATCGAACCCGCCCACCGTCCGGCTCTGGGTGCCGAAGCTGTAGTTAGCGCCCATGTGCACGAACATGCCGTTGGTGGCCTGGAAGACGCCGCCGACCTTGATGTTGGTCGGGTCGGAGATCGGGCTGAGCAGCGGGGCGATGCTGCCGTCCTCCGCCACGTACGGCGGAGCGATGACGAGCGTGTTGTCCTTGATGACGAACTCACCCTGCCATTCAACCAGCGCGCGCAGCTTCGACCGGCTCGGGAAGCTCGCACCGAGGCCCCACGAGACGCCGTCCGATACCCGGAACTCGTCGGGGTCGCCGCGCAGCACGGCGCCCGCCATGCCGCTCATCTCGAACTGCTGATTGAGCTCGCGGCTGACGACGAGGTCCAGATGGCCGTCCCAGTCGTTGGTGCTCGCCCAGGTGGAGCCGCTCGGGAACTTGACCATCAAGCGCGGCGCGATGCTCATCGCATCGCCGCGCGCCTGCGAGATCAGGCTCCACTTCGTGCCGACAACAATGGGCCCGCCGAGCGTCTTCGACCAGCCGCGCCGCAGGTAGGGGTATTCCTGTGAGACGCCGCCGAACTCGGGCTCCGCCGGGATGAACGTCGGCCTGACGTCGCGATCGAGACGCACCGTCCGCCAAGAGCCGAACAGCTCCACGCGATCGCCGAGGGCGACGGCGGCGGTGAATCCGATCTGGTTGACGTCGGTGAGGCCTTGCCGACGATCGAAGTTGGCCCGGAAGACGCTGAACGACCAGCGTCCCCCGGGCATCGTCTCAGCGGTCGGCACGAACCAGAAGCCCGTGTCGCCGTTGATCGTGGGGAGCGCCGGTCGCGGGGTGCTGTCACCCTGTAAAACGATTTCGTCCTGGGTGACCGCGGTTTGACTCGTGGTGGTCGTCGTGCCCTGCGCGGCAGGTGCCTGACCCGCGGCCGGAGCCGCGAGCGCGGCAACCAGCAGCGCGCAGGAAAGGGTACGCACTAGCACAGCGTCTCTCTCTCATCCGGTCGAAGTCGTAGCGTCGGGGCGTCTATTCGCTGGTCGACGCGGTGCGGTCCATGCCGGAAACATGGGCCGTTCCGAGGGTCGTTACGTCCAGCCCGTCCTGGGGCACGAGGCGGCCGCGGCCGCCACGGCTGATCTGGCCACCTTTGCGGCCAGCAGCGCGGGCCTCGTCTGGCGTCCATTCATGGGCCGTGCCCTTTTCGTGTGCAGCCCGCCCGCCCTTGCTGGCAATCTCGCGCTGCTTGTCGATCGACATCGAGGCGAATCCACGACGCTCTTTTCGTACTCCGTCCACGGCACTCCTCCTGGTTTTTCCCCCGGCCTATGCCGGCCGCTCGGGCAATTTGTGCTGGGCTTACAAGGCGTGTGCCCAACGCGACAAAAAGGAAATTGGAGTTGTAAGTGCCGTAAACGCAGTGCAGTAGGGGCATCAGTCGATCTGAACAGACTGTCGGTAAGATGACGTGGAACTTTACAGTTGAGGTTAGGACTGAATCATCTCACGACGCCGCATTGAGTTACCATCGCGTAATGGCCACATGCGGTCCCGCACCTCAAGACTCTACCCCCGCTTCGAATAAGAGCGGCCGAACCGTTGTATGTGTCAAGTTTCAAAAGGAACTGCCGGGACTTGATGCACCCCCCTGGCCCGGCGAACTGGGTCAGCGCATCTACGAGAAGGTCTCCGGCCAGGCATGGAAGCTATGGGAAGACCGGATGAAGATGATCCTCAATGAGTACCGCCTGATGCCCTGGCAGAAAGAGGCACAGGAACTCATTGCGAAACAGATGGAGGATTTCTTCTTCGGCGAGGGAGCGGCGCTGCCCCCCGGCTACGTGCCTCAGCAGGCCAAATAGGCGCTACAAAACGGCCAGCTCGCGATCCACGACAAACTCGAGGTGCGCGTGCGCCTCGCGCAGCGCCCGATCGACGTCATCCGGCTCGCGGCCCTTCGCGAAGATGAATCCGAGGTAGCTCTTTCCTTCCGGCAGGGGAACCAGCGTCGTGTCGGGCTTGGCGGTAATCCGGATGTCCTCGACCAGGTGCACGCGGCGCGCCTCCTCTACGCCTTCGACGCGCCGAAAAATGCCGCGCCTCGGAATCGGGATCATCATCACGCCCGACGCCGCTTCTTCACGGCAGTACGACGAGACGTCCTCTCCGATCGCGTGACGTAGCAACACCTCTTCGAGCGCGATGTTTTCGCCAAACCGGAACGCGCGTGAACACAGGCCGCCGATCGGCCGCGCCGCGACCTCGAGTACGTACACCAGGGAGTCGTCGCCACGCTCGACCCGGCACTCGGCGTGCACGGGTCCATGGTACAAGCCGATGGCGGCGCATGCTGCGCGCACGGCGTCGACGATGCGCGCCTGAACCGCCGGCGGCGCAACTGACGGCATCCGGTAAATCGTTTCCTCGAAAAATGGACCGTCGAGCGGATCGGGTTTGTCGATCACCGCAAACGTTTGCAACACCCCGTGAGTCAGAAGCCCTTCGACCGCGTATTCAATACCGGGAATAAAAGACTCGATCAGGACGTGCCCATGCGCCTCGTCCCGCTCGAGCCGAACGTCGCGTGCGGCGAGCAGCCGCCGCAGCCGATCGAACACGGAGGCGAGCTCCTCCGGCGTGTTGACACGAACGACGCCCCGGCTTCCCGAAAGCGCCAGCGGCTTGACGACGATGGGATATCGGACCCGCGACGCCACCGAAGCTGGCTCCACATCTATTCGCACCGCCAGAAAATCGGGCGTCGCTAGTCTTGCGGAGCGAAACGCCTCTCGTGTCGCCAGCTTGTTTCGGCTGACCGCCGCGGCCTCCGGCGGATGACCGGGCAATCCGAGTGCGCGGGCGAGTTGCGCGGCCAACGCCGCGGGACGATCACCAACCGCCACGATCCCGTCGATCGCCGCCGCCGCGCACGCCTCCCGCACCGCGTCGACCGCACGCGCCTCCTCATGAAAGCGCACGGGGATCGCCTGGTCCCACCACGGATCCTCGAGCTGGTCGCAGCGGTCGCTCGCAAACATGAGGCGAACCCCGAGCGCAGCTGCCGCGTCTCCGAACGATCGAATCTGGTAGCCGGTTGTCGCCGCGACGAGAAGAACCCGCTTCACACGATTTCCATCGGCTCTGCGCAGCAGTACCAGGGCTCGCTCACGTACGGTACCGGGACGCCCGCACTCGCGCGGCGCGGAGCTGCCGGAAGCTCGGCGTGTTCGCGCGCCAACGCCGCGATCCCGGCGAACGCCTGGGCGCGCGGCATCGCCGCAGCTGCGCCGACGAAGCGCATGACCGCCGCCTGCAACGCATCGACGCGCGGGTCAGGATGGCGCCACGGCCACGTCAGCGATGCGGCGTCGAATGGCGCCACCACTCGCCGGATGTCGTCGAGCTCGAGTAGCGGCGACCCTGCCGTCACCAGCAGGCGAATAGCGAGCTGAATCGGGGCCACCTGCTCGACGAGATCCAGTTCCTCCAGCAGGTCGAGCAGCTCGACAAAGCCGTCCAACGTCGTCCAGGGGGTAAAGGTCACGAACGTCGGCACGAGCGTGACGCCTTCATCCCGGCACAGCCGCGCGACCGTCACGAAATCGCTTCGCGTGTGGCCCTTCCTGAGGTGTCTGAGCACGCCGTCGTCAATCGATTCGACCGCACTGCAGATGAACAGACACCCGGTCCGGCGGAGCAGCGGGATCATCGCCGCGTATTTCAGGAGATGTTCGATCTTGATCGTGACGTCGTAGGAAAGCCCCGGGAATTCGGCTGACACGGCCTCGACCAGATGGCGCGCGTGCGTCGGTCCGTTGAGGAAATCCGGGTCGCCGAACGAAATGTGCTGCGCGCCGGCGGCGACCTGCGCGCGTACGTCGGACATCACCACCTCGGGCGGCACGACACGAAACTGACCTTCGTACACGGGGACGATCGGGCAGTGCCGGCAGAGATGTTTGCAGCCACGAGTTGCATCGGTGCTGCCGATGAGTCGCTGGGTGCCGTCAGGCATTCGCAGCGACGCATATTCCTCGAGCGGCGGCAGTCCGGATCGGTCAGGGGTAATGAAGCGCAGTTTCGGCACGCCTGCGGTCCTGGGAGCCGGGATCTGAGCCGTGATCAGATCGACCAGTTCCTGCTCGGCCTCAGGACCAAGGACGGTCACGCCTCGCTCCCGCAGCCACGCCGCATTGAGCGGAGCGTACAGGCCATACGCGCACAACCGCGCGGCTGGATTTAGCTGGCGCACCCGGTCGATGAGCGGCACCGCGAGTCGAGTCGCGGTGTGCATCGGAAGGTAGAAAGCGACGACTGCGGCGGAAACGAATTGCTCGTCTGAGATCGAGGCGCGAGATGCGTCGGCGCATACCACCTCGACCCCGGCGGCGCGCAACCACGCTGCGGGCGACGCGAGTCCGAACGGCTGGCGACCGAGATCGTAGGTGGAGATGAGCATTACGCGCATCCCCCCATTCTATGGAAAAGGGCTATTCTTGCTCCGTGGCGAAACAATCGACGGCGCGCGCTGACGCAATTCCTCAGGTAGCCGACCCTCGTGATACCGCCTTCTTCGGCCACCCGCGGGGACTTGCGACGCTCTTCTTTACCGAAATGTGGGAGCGCTTCAGTTACTACGGGATGCGTGCCCTCTTGATCCTGTTCATGACCGCCGCGCCCGCAGCCGGCGGCCTTGGCTTCGACACCGCCACCGCCGGCGCCATCTACGGGCTGTACACGTCGATGGTGTACATGACCACGCTGCCCGGGGGCTGGATCGCGGACCGCCTGATCGGTCCGCAGCGAGCCGTGCTATATGGCGGCATCCTGATCGCCAGCGGCCACTTCAGCATGGCCCTGCCGTCACTCACCACCTTCTACCTCGGACTCCTCCTCATCGTCATTGGCACCGGTCTTCTGAAGGGCAACGTCAGCGTCATCGTCGGCCGGCTCTATTCGGCCAACGACGGCCGCAGGGATGCGGGCTATTCGATCTTCTACATGGGGATCAACACCGGCGCGTTCATCGCCCCGCTTGTATGCGGCTATCTCGGCCAGCGCGTGAACTGGCATCTTGGATTCGCGGCGGCCGGCGTCGGGATGGTGCTCGGGCTGGTGCAGTACATGCTCGGACGCAAGTATCTCGGCGACGCCGGACGATATCCGGCAACCAGCGGCTCACCGGATGCGATAGCGCGACAGCGCCGCAGCGCGTTGACCTGGTCGACTGTTGTTGCCGCACTGCTGATCGGCGGCGGGCTGGCGGTATACTCCGGCATCCTGCCGGTGACGCCGACGCAGATTGCCGACGCCGCAGGCTACTTCCTGCTCGGCCTGACAGTCGCGTTCTTCGGGTGGCTGTATCTGAGTACCGGTTGGACGCCGGTCGAGCGCAGGCAGCTCTACGTCATTGGCGTCCTGTTCCTCGGCGCCGCGCTGTTCTGGTCGGAGTTCGAGCAGGCTGGTTCGACGCTGAACCTGTTCGCCGATCGCAGCACGCGCACCTCGCTCCTCGGCTGGAGCTTCCCTAGCACGTGGTTTCAGTCGCTGAACTCGCTCTTCATCATCACGCTCGCGCCGCTCTTCGCTTGGATGTGGGTGCGGCTGTCGCGGCGTGGCGCCGAGCCGTCGAGCCCGGCAAAGTTCGGTTGGGGACTGGTGCTCGTGGGCGCCGGTTTCGCCGTGCTGGTAGGTGGTGCCGTGCTGGCCGAGCGCGGCGTCATGGTCAGTCCCATGTGGCTGGTCGTCGTCTACTTCCTCCACACCTGCGGCGAGCTGTTCCTCAGCCCCGTCGGCCTCAGCGCGATGAGCAAGCTGGCGCCGCTACGGATCGGCGGCCTGATCATGGGCGTCTGGTTCCTGGCCGCGGCCGTGGGCAACTACATCGGCGGCCGCCTGGCCGGCTTCTACGAGGCCATGACGCTGCCCAGCCTGTTCGGTGCCGTCGCCGCGTTCGGCATTGGCGCCGGCGTCCTGCTCCTGTTCCTCGCGCCCTCGATGCGGCGGTGGACCGAACCGGCGCGGTAAGCCGTGGCGCTCGAAAAGTATCGACAGAAGCGCGACTTCACGCAGTCGCCCGAACCGGCGGGGAACAAGCCTCGCAAGTCGCCGTCCGGCCGCGCGCCACGTTTCTTCTGTGTGCAGAAGCATCTCGCAAGCCATCTGCATTACGACCTTCGCCTCGAACATGACGGCGTGCTGCTCTCGTGGGCCGTTCCGAAGGGCCCGTCGCTCGACCCGTCAACCAAGCGCCTCGCCATGCACGTCGAGGATCACCCGATCGAGTACGGCACGTTCGAAGGCGTCATCCCTTCGGGTTATGGTGCCGGTATCGTCATGCTCTGGGACCAGGGTACGTGGACGCCTGAAGTTGACGACGTGGACGCGGCGTTTAAGAAGGGCGACCTGAAGTTCACGCTGAACGGGTACAAGCTCAAAGGGTCGTGGGTGCTCGTCCGGACGAAAGGCGCGCGATGGTCGTCGGGCGGCGACGATCGCTCGTGGCTGCTGATCAAGCATCGCGACGATTGGGCGGGCGACGTGGACATCGCGGAGTTCGCGCCGCTCAGCGTGAAAAGCGAAGGGGACTTCGCGGAGATCCTCTCCGCGGACAATCCCGACATCTGGCAGTCGAACCGCCCGGCGCAGGGTGGCGAGGCGGGAGCGATGTTCGAAAAGATCATCGCCCGGGCGCTCGCAATGCGTTCAGATCGTTCGGGTAGTTCGGATCGTTCGAGCCGTTCGACGACGTCGTCCAAGCGGAAGGCTGTTGTCCGGAAGAAGACCAGCGCCAGGAAGACGCGCTGACTACGCGACCGGCTCGGCGTTAAAGGGTTCGCGCTCGGATGACAGCAGGCGCTGACTGAGCACGGTCCACACGGCGAGCGACAGCCGCCGCCGGTGATGCCGCGCGATTTCGGTGCACCAGAACCTGCCAAGCACGGGTTCGGTGCCCGGCTCGAGATCGCCGAGTTCCAACGGCCGCTTGTGCTCGGCTTCGTAGCGCGTGAGCGCGTCGACCGATGGCCGCCCGGTGTTGGCGATCACGACGTCGACCGGCCGGCCAATCGCGTCAGAGATCCAGCGAACGCCGTCCGCGGCGGTAAATCCGGCCATTCCCCGCCCTTCGGTCAGCAGGTTCGAGATGACGATGATCGGTCCACGCATCTCGGCGAGCGCGTCCTTCACCCCGCGCACGAGCAGTGGCGGCATGAGACTCGTAAA
Source organism: uncultured Acidobacteriota bacterium (assembly GCA_963750995.1). Classification (GTDB taxonomy): domain Bacteria; phylum Acidobacteriota; class Vicinamibacteria; order Vicinamibacterales; family UBA2999; genus CAVVST01. The sequence goes on from CAVVST010000005.1 coordinate 868,378, forward strand.
AAAGCTGCCCGGCCCGATGATGACGGCGTCAAAGGAACGAATCGCCTCGGCCACTGCCGGGTGAATCGGCACGTCAGGTTCCAGCCACACGCGCTTGACCTGGTGGCCGCGCGACTGCCCGGCGTCCACTTCTACTTCGCCCCGCGTCTGCGTGCCGTCGCCATATTCCGCGCAGATTGATGCCGGCTCGGTGCTCACCGGCCAGACCCGTCCCCGGCATCCGAGCAGCGCGCGAAGTCCGTCCACGGCGGCCAGGAAATCACCGCTGTACTGTTCCATCATCGACAGCAGCAGATTGCCGCCGGTGTGTCCCGCGAGCCGGTCATGGTGCTCGAGCGTCGGCAGGCGCGACAGCAGCACCCGCCGCGCTTCACCTTCGTTGCGGGCCAGCGCCAGCGCGACCTTGAGGACGTCCCCCGGGGGCAGGACGCCCAGCTCATCACGAAGCTGTCCGGAGCTGCCGCCACTGTCGAACATCGTGACAACCGCGTTCGGCGTGAGCCACGGATTGGTCTTGAGCCCGCCAAGCAGGCTGGGCAGCCCGGTGCCACCGCCAACGCAGCCGACGTTCAGTTCGCGAAGCTGCATTTACCGGCGTTGTCCTTTCCCAGGGCCGGCACCAGACCCATCCGAGCAGTCCACGAAGATCATTCTAGAATGAACCATGGACTCGTGGCGGCACTCGGCCGCGGCGCTCGTCACCGACCTGCAGCGAGTGTTCGCTGGTCGTCTCCGCTCGCTGGTCGCCTACGGCCCCCGAGTCGAAGGCGTGGCGGAAGCCCCGCTCACCTGCCTTGCCCTGGTTGATTCTCTCGGCGTGACCGACCTGGACGCGTGCGCGAAGCTGGCCCACCAGTGGGAGCGCCACGGACTGGCCATTCCCCTGATCCTGCCGGACCAGGAATTCCGCCGCTCGCTCGACGCGTTCCCGCTCGAGTACGCGGAAATCCTCCGTGCACACGAGCGCATCTTCGGCGCGGATCCATTCGACGGCATTTCGATTTCGCGCGAGGATTTGCGCCGCGCCTGCGAAACCCAGGTCAAGAGTCATCTTCTCCATCTGCGCGAGGCCTTCATGGAGACGGGCGGGCGGCCGCAGGCCATTGCCGATCTCGTGCGCACATCCGCGCCGGCGTTTGCGGCCCTCCTGAGAAACGTGGCACGCCTGAACGGCGGCGCCTCGTCGGGGCGCGTCGACGCCACCCGCGAGGGCGCCCATGCCGCGGGCCTCGCCGACGCCATCGTGGCCGACGTCCTGGCGCTCGACCGGCCGGAAACGATTCCGATTCCGACTACTGACACAGCACGGCTCTTCCCGCAGTACCTCGCCGCCGTAGAACAGCTCGCTCGCGTCGTCGACAGCTGGCGCGCGTAATGCGATGCGCATAACCACGAAGGTCACGACGATCTCGAAGGAAACGATCACTCTGCGGGGATCTCGCGGCCTTCGCCACCTTCGTGCCCTTCGTGGTTTCGTTGTGATCGCGCTCTTGATCCTGGGAGCGACGGCCTTTGCGCAGGAGCCGCCGCTGCAGCTGACGCAGCCGGTCAACGACTTCGCCGGCGTGATCGACGCGTCAAGCGCGGCGGAGATGGACGCGCTGATCCGATCCCTGCAGCAGGCGAGCGGCGACGTGGTGGTAGTCGCCACCGTGAAAACGTTCAAGCCGTACGCCGACATCCGCGAGTATGCGGTGAAGATGTTCGAAAACGGCGGCCGCGGTATCGGCCAGCGCGGCAAGGACAACGGGCTGCTGGTGCTGCTCGCCGTCGACGACCGCCAGGTCTGGGTCGAAACCGGCTACGACCTCGAGCAGTTCATCACCGATGGGTTTGCCGGGGAAACCAGCCGTCAGTACATGGCGCCGGCGTTTCGGCAGGGCAACTACGGCGCCGGCCTGTTCGCCGGCGTCTCACGCCTGATCGACCGGATCGCGGAGCGCCGGAACGTTACGCTTCAAGGCGTTCGCCGGGCTCCTGCCGCGCGTGGACCCGACACCGGATCCGGGGGGAACCTGCTGGTCGCCTTGTTCGTCCTGTTCATGGTGATCAACGCGCTCGCCGGCTTCACTCGCCGACGGCGGCGATTCCGTGGAGGATGGGGCGGGCCGCCGATCTGGACGAGCGGCGTCGGGCCGTTTGGAGGCGGATTCGGGGGAGGCCGCGGCGGCGGATTTGGCGGCGGTTTCGGCGGCTTTGGCGGCGGCCGCAGCGGTGGCGGCGGCGGAGGGGCGTCCTGGTAAGGAGCACAAGGCACAAAATTCAAGTCACAAGGCACAATGTTCAAAAGGTGATACCGATGACTCGACTGATTTCAATCGTGGCGCTGTTGCTCGTAGCGACGATCTCGTCCGGCTGTTCCTACAACACGTTCGTCTCGCAGGAAGAAGCGATCAAGACGCAGTGGGGCCAGGTCGAAAATCAGCTCCAGCGTCGCAACGACCTGATCCCGAACCTGGTCGAAACGACCAAAGGCGTGGCGCAGCAGGAACGTGACGTGTTCGGCCAGATCGCCGAGTCGCGGGCCAAGCTGTCGGGGGCGCAGACACCAGAGCAGACGATGCAGGCGGCGAATGAACAGAGCGCGGCGCTCGCCCGGCTGCTCGTAATTGTCGAGAACTATCCCCAGCTGCGTTCGAGCGAGACGTTCAACCGCCTGATGGACGAGCTCGCCGGCACGGAAAACCGTATTGCCGTCGAGCGGATGCGCTACAACGAGCGGGTGCAGGAATACAACGTCTCGCGGCGGCAGTTCCCGTCCAACATCACCGCGAGCCTTTTCGGGTTCCGCGAGTACCCGGTGTTCAACGCGCCGCCTGAAGCGGAACGTGTGCCGACCGTGACCTTCGAGCGCCCGTCGTAGGAGGAGTCATGCCGCTGGTAGACGCGCTCCTGCCCGAGTTCGATCACGAGATGACGACGACGAGGAAGGCGTTGGAGCGGGTGCCTGAAGACAAGTTCGACTGGAAGCCGCACGCAAAGTCATTTTCGCTGGGTGCGCTGGCGACCCACCTCGCCAACCTTCCGACCTGGGGCACCGAAACACTGACCAAGTCGGAAATCGATCTGCCGGCGGTGCAGCAACCGGCGGGAGCGCTGCCGTCGAAGACCGAGTTGATCTCGACGTTCGACCGGAACGTTGCCGCCGCGCGCGCCGCCATGACCGGTAAGACCGACGGCGAACTGCTGGCGATCTGGTCGCTCAAGCGCGGCGGCAAGACGCTGTTCTCGATGCCGAAGACGGCGGTGCTGCGATCGTTCGTCCTGAGCCACATCATTCATCACCGCGCGCAGCTGGGGATGTACCTGCGCCTGCTGGACGTGCCGGTGCCGGCGACGTACGGTCCCACCGCCGACGAGCCGTCCTTCTGACACGATTTGCCGCCGGCGCCGTCGCCTTCGTCCTGCTTGCAACCGGGAATGGAGCCGGCTACCGCTATGGTGTTGCTGACCAGGCGTTTTACATCCCGGTCGTCGCCCGCTCGCTCGACCCCGCGCTGTTCCCTCGTGACGGCCCGCTGATCGACGCGCAGGGGCGGCTCATGATCGTCGACGAGGTGCTCGCCGGCCTTGCCCGCACGGCGGGTCTCTCGCTCGACACCTTGTTCCTGGGCTGCTACCTGGTCTCGCTGCTGGTCGTGTGGAGCGGGCTGTGGCTGATCGGCACCCGCGTCTATCGCAGTCCATGGGCGGTCGCGGCGCTCGCGGCGGCGTTCGCCATGCGTCACCGGATCCCGCGGACCAGTGTTAATTCGCTCGAGCCCTACTTCCTTCCGCGGATGCTCGCGTTCGGCATCGGTATGCTTGCCGTCGCCGCGGTGCTTCGACGCCGGCCCTGGGCTGCCATCATGCTTGTCGCGGCGGCCGCTGCGATACACGTCACCACCGCCCTGTGGTTTGCGGTGCTGATCGGCACAGCGCTGGCAGTGCTCGACCCGCGCCTCCGTCGCGTTGTCATTGCCGGCGCCGCTGTCGCCGCGGGCGTCCTGATCGCAGCGGTCGCGGCGGGACCGCTTCGCGGCACGATGACGACGATGGACGCCACATGGTTACAGGCGGTGGCCAGCAAGGACTCGCTGTTTGCCACGCAGTGGCCAGTGTGGGCGTGGGCCGCGAACCTCGCCTTCTTTGGATTGCTCGCCTGGGCGCATTGGGCGCGCACCCGGCGCGGAGACGCGACGGCCGAGGATCGGGCGCTGGCCTGGGGCGCCGGCGCGCTCGTGGCGCTGTTCCTGGTGACACTGCCGTTCGTCGCCGCCGGGGTGTCGCTGGCGGTGCAGTTTCAGATCTCCCGGGTCTTCTGGGTGATCGAGTTGCTCGCGCTCGTGTACGTGATTGCGGCGATCTGCGATTCGCAGACTCTCACGCGCCGAGGCGTCGTGGTGGCGGTGGCCCTGATTCTGTTCGCAACTGGCCGCGGCTTGTACGTGATGCTCGTCGAGCGGCCCGAACGTCCGTTGTTCGAGGTGCACCTGCCGGTTTCACCGTGGGAGGACGCGATGGCGTGGCTGCGCCGCCAGCCCCGGGGAACGCATGTCCTTGCCGATCCCGGACACGGGTGGAAGTACGGAACGAGCGTACGTGTGTCGGCCGAACGCGACGTACTGCTCGAGGAAGTGAAGGATTCCGCCTTGGCGATTTATTCACGTGACGTCGCCGCGCGGGTCGTCGAGCGCACGCAGGCGATTGGCGATTTCTCGTCACTGACGGCCGACCGCGCGCGTGAACTGGCCAGCCGCTACGATCTCGATTTCCTGGTCACCGAAGCCGAACTGCCACTCCTGGTCGCATACCGGAATCAGCAGTTCCGGATCTACTCACTTCGGTAGCCGGGCCCGCGTCGCGGAACGCGGCCTCCGTACCGCACTACTTCGCTCGCGACTTCATCCACAGCTCATCCAGCGCCCCTGGGTGCAGCATCTTCGTTATCCACACGATCTGCCCCATGTGGGCCGCGTTGTGATGCGTGACGTGAAGCAGGAGTTGACCGTACGTGGTGACCTTGCCGGTGCGGTCGGTCGTCTCCATCATCTGCTCCGGCTTCAGGCCGCTCAGAATCTCTTCGACGGTGCGTCAGCGAGTGCTGCCACGTCTCGATCAGTTTCGGCTTCGCGAAGCCGTCGCGGGTCGCGAACTCGGCGTCGCGGTTGCGGCCGATATCGCGCCCCGCAATTGCCTGTTCGAGGTAGTACCGATTCGACCACGACAGATGCACGATAAGATTGGCGACCGCGTTTGCGTTCTCGTTCGGCCTCCACCACAGCTCCTCGTCCGTGAGGACATCGAGACACGCGTTGATCTGCGCCGGATAGTCCTGCGTCAGGCGCACGCGCGTGAGGTGCAGCAGCGTCGAGCTGAGATCCCGCTCCATGACGCGATGATAAGCTGAAATATTCACATGGATTTTTCACCGTCTGCGTACCGCCCGCTGTTCACGGGCGGTCATCGGCAAACGTTGTACGCCTGGGCGCGGCGGCGGCGCTTTCCACGGCTGCCGGAGCCGGAACCCCGTTATTTCGACGTCGCGCCGGATGCACGCGTGCTCGCACACTGCCACTGGCAGGCTGACCGGGCGGGACGTCCGGGCATCATCCTGCTGCACGGCCTCGAAGGGTCGAGCCACGCGCATTACATGGCCGGCATCTCGGACAAGGCCTGGGCGGCGGGCTGGAATGTCGTCCGCCTGAACCAGCGGAATTGCGGCCACACGGAACATCTGTCCCGTGGTCTCTACCACTCCGGACTGACCCACGACGCATTGGTCGTGATGCGCGAGCTCATCGAACGGGACGGCGTCCGCTCAATCGCGATAGCCGGCTATTCGCTCGGCGGCAACCTGGCGCTGAAGCTGGCAGGCGACCTGGGCGAATCGGCCCCGGCCGAGCTCGCGTCGATCTGCGCCGTCTCTCCGACGATGGACCTGGCGCGTTGTGTTGACGCCCTCGAGCGGCGCTCGAACTTCGTCTACCAGTGGAATTTCGTGCGGAACCTCAAGGCGAGGATGCGCCGCAAGGCGGCGGCGTTTCCCGGGGACTTCTCCCTGGAGCCGCTCCGCCGCGTCTGGACCGTGCGAGGGTTCGACGAGGCCTACACAGCGCCGCACCACGGCTTCCGCGATGCGGCCGATTATTACTACCGCGCAAGCGCGCTGCGCGTCATCGGCCGTATCCGGGTGCCGACGCTGATTATCACCGCCGAGGATGACCCGTTCGTGCCGGGCGCCCCGTTTCGCGAACCCGCGGTCACTGGCAACCCACACGTCACACTCGCGATCACGTCGCACGGCGGCCACTGCGCCTACCTCGAGCGCGCCGACGGCGGCTACGACGGCTACTGGGCGGAACGCGAGCTCCTGCGCTTCGCGCAGCACGCCATCGATGATCGCGCAATCGATGATTTTGAGAATTGATCGATGCATCGATGCATCGATTCGTTGATACATGATCGAGATCATCGATGCATCTATCGATACATAGATCATCGATCATCGATCCTCAAATGGAGAGCGCCGTCATGAGGGTATGCGCGAACTCCGGTCCCTTCCCGGATTCTTCGTGCTTGAAATACACGTAGACGTCGCGGCACTGCGCCGTCCGTTCCTCGATCACGCGCCCCCAGCGTTCGATATCCGCCGGACCATACCCCTCGTCGCGTAGCCGGAAGTAGGCATAATCCGCCGTCACCTCTACCGGCGTCGAGAGCTTCTCGCTGTCGGCCACGCACAGCGCCAGGTTGCGCGCGCGCAGCCGGCCGTAGATCTCCTCGTCGAGCCACGACGCGTGGCGGAATTCGAATGCGGCGCAGACGCGGGGCGGGAACGCCTCGAGAAATGCGTCGAACAGCGCGGTGTCTTTCTTCAGATTCGGCGGCAGCTGAAACAACAGCGCGCCCAGCTTCGGCCCGAGGATCGACGCCGTCTCCAGGAACTGGCGCACGCGATCGGCGCAGTCGCGCAGGCGCGCGTCGTGCGTGATCCGCTTCGGCGCTTTCAGCGTCAGCTTGAACCGTTCCGGCGTCGCCGCGTCCCACCCCTGGAGAATCTTCTCATTCGGCGCGCGGTAGAACGTGTAGTTGATCTCCACGGTCGGAAACCGTTCCGCGTAGTAGGGCAGCATCTTCGCCGCCGGCAGCGTCTGCGGATAGAAGCTGCCCTTCCATTCGGGGTAGTTGTAGCCCGAGGTGCCGACCCAAATCATTTGGTAGAGTTAAACACATGCGCCGCACCTGCGGAATTGCGATCGCTCTCCAGCTCATCGCCGCGGCGGCGTGCAGCCGCGCACCAGAGCCCCGCCGCTACGAGGTGCGCGGCCAGATCATCGGCGTCGACCCCGAACGGCAGGAAGTGGTCGTCAACCACGAGGACATTCCCGGTTTCATGCCGGCGATGACGATGCCTTACAAGGTACAGGACCCGTCGCTGCTCCAGGGGAAGCAGCCGGGCGACCTGGTGACCGCGACGCTGGTCGTCGAAGAGGTGAACGCGTACCTCTCGACGCTGACGACCACCGGTCGCGCGCCGCTCGACGCGGCCGCCGCCGGCCCGGCCATCACCGCGTCCGATCTGGTTGCCGAGGGCGAGGTTGTCCCCGATCATGCCCTGGTCGATCAGACGGGCGCGCCGCGTCCGATCAGCTCGCTGCGCGGCCACCGCGTCGCGCTGACGTTCATCTACACGCGATGTCCCCTGCCGGATTTCTGTCCGCTGATGGACAAGCAGTTCAAGGCCGTACAGCAGGACATCAGCAAGACGCCCGAACTTGCCGACGTGCGGCTCGTGTCCGTGACGCTCGATCCCGCGTTCGACACGCCCGCCGTGCTGGCACAGCACGCGAAAATGCTTGGCGCCGACACGCGGTCCTGGCATTTCGTCACCGGGGAGCGGGACGACGTGCTCGCCTTCGCCAAGCGCTTCGGCATCATTACCGAGCCTGGCGATCCCAGCGCGCCCGTCGTCCACAACCTTCGCACCGCGGTCATCGATTCCGAGGGGCGGCTGGTGAAGGCCTATTCGGGCAGCACATGGTCACCCGCCGAACTCGTTGCCGACCTCAAGGCGGCTCCCCATCGATGATCTGCCGATCGATGATCCTGCGCATCAATCTCGATTCATCGATGATTCGAGATTGATTCAACGAATCGATGCAACGACGAACCAATCGATGATCACATCATCGCTGGCGCGATCATCGATTGCGTAGACCCCCGATCCCGCGCGCCGATCCGGTCGATCCGCCGGACCTGGCGCTGACGGCGGACGAGCGCCGCCTCGTCGCCCGCCTGCGGACGCCAGACGCCGTCCAACGCTGGCTCAACGCGCTTCCGTACAACAACGAGAAGGGAGGCGAAACGCTGCGAACGTTCCGTGGTGTCGTCCGCACCGGCACCGCGCATTGTCTCGAAGCGGCGCTGACGGCGGCGGTCATCCTCGAGCAGCACCGCTACCCCCCACTCGTCCTGAGCTTTGAGTCCATCGACCTGCTGGATCACGTGATCTTCGTGTATCGCGGCAATCGAGGGTGGGGCTCGGTGGCGCGCTCGCGCGATCCGGGACTGCACGGCCGCAAGCCGGTGTTCGCCACGCCGCGAGGGCTCGCGCTGAGCTATCTCGACGAGTACATCGACTTCACCGGGCGCATCAAGGCGTACACGGTCGTCGATCTGCGGGTGCTGGAGGCATACGAATGGAGGCTGGCGGCGGGCAATGTCTGGAAAGTGGAGCAGCTGCTGCTCGACTGGCCGCACCGCAGGATCACGTCATCCGATCGGCACGCAGACCGGTTGCGCCGGCGCTATCGGGCATTCCGTGAGATGCACGGCTACAAGCCGTGGAAGGTACTACCGCGGCCGCGAGCGATGGACGGAGCTGCCGCCCGAATTCAGGGACAGGGGATGACGCAATTGACGGATTGACGAATTTACGGATCGACGGATTTCAATTGGTGAATTCGTAGATTCGTAAATCCGTAAATTCCTCAATCAAGATCAAAGTCCCGATCCGGCCGGGTAATCGGTTCCTGCTTCGCCTGCCGCAGCGCCTCCTCGAAGCGCCTGGTCAGCGCGTCGTCGCGCCCCTTCTCGGCTTCCATCGACTGCTCGAACAGGGCCTCGCGCCGGGCGGCTTCCGTCGCGAGGATGCGCGCCGCCTCGTCCAGCTCGGGCTTATCGCCGCGCTCGGGCTCGCGGTGCGAGATCACACGGCCCAGGTTCGTGTCGATGACGAGCGACGCACGGCAGCAGGGACAGGTCACCTCGAGCTCGCTCTTCAGCTTCGCCATGAAGCTATTCTAGTTGGTGGCTAGTGGTCGTGGTTAGTGGTTAGATGGTAGCCACCAACCACCGACCGCCAACCACCAACCGAATGACCGACGCCCACTGGCGCACCCTGCGTGTCGCCACCTACAACATCCACCGCTGCCGCGGGCTCGACGGGCGCACGAACCCCGCGCGGATTGCCAACGTCATTCGCAGCATCGACGCCGACGTCGTGGCGCTGCAGGAAGTGATCGGCGCAGGCCCCAATTCCTCCGGCCACGCGGAAGAAATCGGCGCCCAGCTCGGCATGGGCTGGGTGATGGCGCCGGCGCGCCACCTCCGCAACTGCCTGTTTGGCAACGTCGTTCTGAGCCGACTGCCGATCCGCCATCACGCTCAGTACGACCTGTCGTGGAAGACCTGCGAGCCGCGCTGCTGCCAGCGGGTCGACATCGCGATTGGCGACGACACGCTGCATCTCTACAACGTGCATCTCGGCACCGCCTTCCTCGAGCGGCGCCACCAGGCGGGCCGTCTCAGCGCGATCGTCCACGATCGACGCGTCGGCCACCCGAAGATCGTCCTGGGTGATTTCAACGAATGGATGCGCGGGCTGGCGACGCAGATGTTGAGCGAGCGCCTCCAGAGCATCGACCTGCGTGGACACCTGCGGCGCCGACGCACGTATCCGGGGTCTTCCCGGTACTGCACTTGGATCACATCTATTACGAGGGAAAGGTGGAAGTCGTGAAGCTGGAGTTGCCGAGGACGCGGCTGTCGTTGATGGCGTCGGACCACCTGCCGCTGGTGGCGGAACTGCGGGTGCAGTTCAGCTAGCGGAAACTTGAAGGTCTCCGCCTACTCTCGACTAACCCTCTTCTTCGTACTCTTCTTCTTCGATCGGCAGGAACCGCGTCGGCGGCCGAAGCGCCTCGCGGAAATCGTAGACCGGCAGGTCGCGGACATGGAGCGGGATCACGCAGTGCGCGCCCTTGACTTCCATGACAACCGTGACAGGGCTTCCCTCGACGCCGTCGCGGAAGGCCAGCTGACAGCCGCAAGCGAGCCGGGCGTGCGTGAACCCCTTCAACATACGGGCATCATACTACAGCAGCGACTCGACTTACTGCTCGAACTGTTCCTTGGTGGCGATGCCTGAGTGCCGCTTCGCCATCTTGCCGTCCCGCCCGATGATCACCGTCGTCGGCAGTCCCCACATCGGCCCGAAGGCATCTTCAACGTCCTTGCGGTTGTTCGCGTCGAGCAGCGGGTAGTTCACCTTGAGGTTGTCTGCAAACGGCTTCACGCGGCTCCATTCGTCAAGCAGGTCCATGCCGACGATGACGAGCTGGTCGGGGTACTCGCGCTGCAGCTCGATAAGATCCGGGATTTCCACCTTGCAGGGGCCGCACCACGTCGCCCAGAAGTTGACGAGGATCACCTTGCCCTTGAAGGAGGCGAGCTTCACGTCGACGCCGTTGATATCCTTGAGCGCGAAGTGGAGCGGCGCGTCCATCCCGACCGCCGAGAGTCCCGAATCCACGCCCGAGAGCGGCGCGGCCGCCGGATCCGCCGCCGGCGGCGGGGCGTTGGGATCGACCGAACCGGTCGGCATCAGTGTCAGGAGGGCAAGCGCGACGAGCACCGCCGCCATGCCGAGCCACGCCTTCTGACGCTGGCCCAATCCCCCGGTCTTGCCGGCTCCGGCCGCCGCGGTCTGGGGCGGGGCGTCATCCACAGGGTCCTGGCTGGTGTGCAGTTCGTCAGGCATGGCGTCCCTTCATTATCACCTGCATGGGGCGGAGGTGCACGGGCCAGAGGACGGCCCGTCGCGAATCAACGACGCATAAACGCCGCACTGCGACGGAATTCGGGCGTGATCTGCGAGATCCCTTCGGTACACCCTTTGCTCCCGGCGACCGTCAGATATAGTGTTGTATGTTCCGCGCGGCGGTCCAATAGTCGCTCCTTCGAGGAGAAATCCTATGCGTAAGGTCCCGGTCGCGGCGTTCGTGGCGGCACTCCTGCTGGCACCCTTCCTCGCCTCGGCGCAAACGCCCTACATCCCCTACTTCGGGAAGAACCAGATCCGCTACGACAACTTCAAGTGGCAGATCTACACGACCGACCATTTCGAGATTTACTACTACCCCGAGATCGAGCAGCACCTTGAGCGGGTCGCCGGCTACGCCGAAAGCGCGTACCAGCAGATCAGCTCGGAGCTGAAATACGACCTCGCCTTCAAGATTCCGCTCATCCTGTTCAAGACCAGCAGCGAGTTCCAGCAGCAGAACGTGATCCCCGGCGCGGCCCAGGAAGGGGTCGGCGCGTTTGCCGAGCCGATGCGCTACCGGATCGTGATGCCGCTCGACGAACCGCCCGACCTGCTGTATCGCCTGATTCTTCACGAGCTGACCCACCAGTTCGAGTTCGACATCATCCCGACGTCGCTGATCCGGCGCAGCGTGCCGCTGTGGGTGAACGAAGGGCTGTCAGACTACATGACCGGCATCTGGCGGCCGATCGACCTGATGACCGTCCGCGACGCGGCGGTCGCCGACATCGTCCCCAAGATGAGCACGCTCGAGGGCTACACGACGACGGGCAGCGTGCGGATGATCTACAACCTCGGCCACGCCGTCTTCGAGTTCATCGAGTCGCGGTGGGGCAAGGAAGGCATCCGGCAGTACCTCTTCTCGCTGCGCAAGTCGGTCATCGGCGGCGGCGAGGACGCCTACATGGAAGCGTTCAAGCTCACGCCGGAGGAATTCGACCAGGAGTTCGACAAGTACCTGAAGGATCGGTTCAAGCCGTTCCGCGACAAGGAACGGCCCGCCGACTACGGGCGCAACCTCGCGCCCGACCCGGAAGAATCGGTGTTCATCGGCGCGGTGTCGATTGAGCCGTCTCCCTCCGGCGACCTGATTGCGATGGTGACCGGCAACCGGCGGGATCGCGAGCTCGACATCGTGCTGGTGTCGGCGACCGACGGATCGATGATCCGCAACCTGACCAACGGCTTCGACCAGGATCGCGGCTTCGAGTTCATCGTCCAGAACGGCATGCGATTCGAACACGGTGCCGTGGATGTCGTGGTCACCCACCGGCGACCAGGTCGCCTACTTCGTCCGCGCGGAGAAATGGCGCACGCTGATCCTCCAGAACGTGCTCAACCGGAACATCGAGGAGCGCGTCGAGCTGCGGACGGTGGACGATCCCGAGTCGCCCGACATCTCTCCCGACGGCAAGAAGGTCGCGTTTGCGGCGCTGCAGGGCGGCGTCGGCGATATCTGGGTGGTCGACCTGGCGACGCGTGAGGTCACCAACCTCACCAAGGACGGGTTCGCTGATTCCGGCCCGACGTGGTCGCCCGACGGGCAGTCGATCATCTACGTCGCCCGCGTCAGCGGCAACGAAAAGCTGTTCCGTCTCGACGTCGCGACCGGCCAGAAAACGCAGCTGACGTTCGGCACGCACGACGACTCCGCCGCGCAGTTCTTCGATGCCGACACGCTGGTCTTCTCGTCGACCGCCACCGACCCGGCGCAGCCGGTCGAGCCCGAGGTGGCCCGCAACGGCAACATCTACAACATCTGGACGCTCAACCTGAAGACGGGGCAGCTCCGGCAGTTCACCGACGCGCTCGGCGGCAACACCTCCGCCGTCGCGCTCAACGCCGGGCGTGCCGAGCCGCGCATCGCCTTCGTCGGCTACTACAAGGGCGAATACGAACTGCACGTGCTCGATCGACGCGATCCGATCGTCACCGCGTCGACGTCGGACTTTGGCGCCCCGGGGCCGATCATCGACTTCCAGGCGCCACTGTCGCACACGCTCATTACGCAGAACAAGCGCACGAAGGGCACCTTCGAGAAGCTGTTCCTCGACGGACGGCCGCCGGTGAATGTCGGCGTCACGAGCGGCGGCGACGTGTTCGGCGGATCCGCCGTGACGTTCAGCGACGTCCTGGGCGACAAGCAGTTCAACCTCTACGCGGCGTCCATCTCGCAGTACCGCACGTTGTCGTTCTCGTACCTGAACCTCGCGCGCCGCTTCAACTACGCGGTCCAGGCCTACTCGCAGACCCAGTTCTTCTACGGGGCGCTCGAAGGCGTCTTCTACGACCCGGCGTTCTCGGGCATCGTCGACCGGGATTTCGCCGTCGCCACGCGGACCGTACGCGGCGGCAGTGTGTTCGGCATCTGGCCGCTCAACCGCTATCGCCGCCTGGAACTGGTCGGCGGCGTCCTGCAGTACAACGAGGAGTTCAACGATCCGACGCTGCAGGAATACTCCGAGGGCTTCCAGCAGGAGCAGTTCGGCAGGCAGCTGTTCCGGTCTGGACTCTACATTCCGCTTGGCATCAACTTCGTCCAGGAAACGACTGTGTTCCGCGAGTTCGGTCCGCTCGCCGGCAATACGATGCGCCTGTCGTATGAGGTGTCACCCAACATCGGCGACACGCTCGGCCGGCAGACCGTGGACGTCGATGCGCGCTACTACCTCCGCATGGGCGGTTCAGGACTGCTGGCGCTCCGCGCCCGGGGATTCAATAGCTGGGGTGCCGCACCCGACTTCATGTATTTCGGCGGCAACTCGGAGATGCGCGGTTACGAATACCTCGAGTTCCTCGGTTCGAAGACGGCGTTCCTGAACGCCGAGCTGCGTTTCCCGTTCATCGAAGCGATGTTGACGCCCCTCGGCGTCCTTGGCGGAATCCGCGGCGTGCTCTTCGCGAACATGGGCGGCGGGCACTTCGACGGGCAGCCGTTCAAGTGGCTTTCGAACAGCGCCGACATGTACACCCCGATCGTGGGCTACACGCAGGGCGTCGGCGGCCAGACGCCTGTGTTTGGACCGCCTACCCGCATCGAGGGACTGCGGCTGGTGGATGCGCGCGCGTCGTACGGCATCGGGCTCGAGACGTTTGCGCTCGGCTTCCCGATTCACTTCGACTGGGCGTGGCGCACGCTGCTCAACCGGGATTGGGAAGACCTGCGATTCGCCGCCAACGGCGGCAGCTCCGCCTTCCGCAAGCCGCAATTCTCCATGTGGATTGGATACGATTTCTAGCGCTGATGCCGGAGACCTGAAAGTCTCCGGCTACCGCAGTATCCGGAAGCGAAGACGGTAGCGAAGACGGTAGCCGGAGGCCTTCAGGCCTCCGGGATAGCCGGTTAATTCGTTCTCGCCGGTACCGGCTGCACTTTTTCGAGCCGCAGTTCACTGCGTCCCATATCAAGCGCCACACGGTAATCCGACAGGAAGCGGTGGCCGACGATGCCACCGAGCTGGAAGCCAAGGAGGATGCTCGGCGCCCGCAAGTTGAGCACGGCCAGGCCGACGTTCCGGTATTCGATCTCGTCGAAATCCAGGTTCACGCCCGGCAGCAGGAACGCGTTCTCGTCCACGCCCGACATCCCGAACACCCGCAGCGGAATCTTGCGCACCGGCGGCATGGCGAGCGCGAGCGCCGTTTCCGCGCTGATCGAGATGAGCTCGCCGCCGGTGTCGACGACGAAGTAGGCGGGATGGGTTGAGTTGAGAAGGCCCCGCACCATCGGCAGCCGGTTCATGCGCATCGGCAGCGTGAAATCCGCCTGCCCTTCCGGCAACGCACGCGCGAGCAGCACTTCGCGCTTCTGGTAGTCCACCACCGCCGAGTAGCCGATCGAGAGGGGCGAGAAGCTCTCGCTCTGCCACCGCGGCAGCGCCCCGCGCACGACGGTTCTGATCGCGACCGGGACGTTACGCACCCGCATCGTTCCGATCTCGATGCTGTCGGCGCGTCCGAGCTCGAGCCGCCGCAACGCGGCGACTCCGACGCCCGCCGTCAGCGTCGCGGTGATGGAAGCGACGCCGGCGCGGCGCGCGGTCACATCCGAAAGGCCGGTGCGTTCGGAGCCGGTGTCGAGGACGAACTCCACCGGTACGCGGTTCACGCGCCCCTGCAGCACGATCTTCCGATTCGACAACCTGAACGGAACGCGGTGCACTCTGCCGGGCGCATCGTCCACCTGCATCGGCACGCGACCCTTGAAGCTGCGCAGCAGCCGGACCTTGCTCTGCGAGATCGTCGCCATCGTGCTGACCTCGGTCATCGGCAGCAGCGCGATGTAGCGTTCATACGCGTCGGCCGATTCCTCGTAGCGATTGAGGCGTTCGTAGATCAGGCCGACGAGCGCGTGAATCTCCGCGTCCTGCGGCGCGGCGGCGGCCACGGGGAGCGCTTCCTTCAGCGCGTCTTCCAGCTGGCTTCGCGTCGCCATCGAGCGGGCCAGGCCGAAATGAGCGCGGGAGGACTCGGGGGCCAGCGCGATCGCCTCGCGATACGCCGCGTCCGACTCGTCGAACAGGCCGTTAGCCCACATCGCGTCGCCGAGCAGGGTCTGCGCTTCGGCGTCTCGCGGCGCGTCGTTGACGAGCGTTTCTGCTTCGATGCGGGCGAGCTCGAACTCGGCAATCCGCAGCCCGGCTCTGATCTTGCCCTTGCGCGCGCGGAAAGCGAGGTCAGCGTTGCTCCCGCGGATGGCGAGGTCGTAGGAGTCCATCGCCTCGCGATAGCGCGCGGCGTCGAAGTGCTCCGTCGCCAGCTGGATCTGGGCGGCGGGGTCGTTCTGCACGGCCTGTCCGAGGACGCGCGGACCGAGTGTGAACACCGCGGCAGCGGCCGCGACGGTAAGCACGAAACCACGGGTGGCAGGCATCTTCAGCGCTCCAATCCCAAGCTCGGTGACCTACTTCTGGTAGTGCTCCCCGTTTCTGGCGATGAAACTAATCCACTTCTCCGGCGTCTCGTCGAGGGCGAAGATGGCTTCGACGGGACACGCGGGCACGCAGGCGCCGCAGTCGATGCATTCGTCGGGGTGAATATAGAGCATCTCCGTCGTGTCAAAGCCCGGTTCGTCCTTGCGGGGATGAATGCAGTCGACGGGACACACGTCCACGCAGGCCGCGTCCTTCGTCCCGATGCAGGGTTCGCAAATGATATAGGCCAATTTTCAGCGGCCAAGTATAACTCGGAGGTGCAGATCCGCTGGATTGTCGTCATTGGCGTGCTGCTGAGTGGGATCGGCGCTGCCGCGCAGGTGGCGGGTAAACCGTGGCGCGATGCGCCGGAATACCTGCCACTATTTGCGCCGGCAGGCGCCCGTGCCGCGGTGTACCGGATAGTCACCTCTCCGGGAGACCTTCCGACGACGCTGCGACGGCTCGAGACGGATGGTTCGCTTGTGCGTGTACCCGGCGCGTGGCAGCCCCGGGCCGTACTCCCGCTGGATGCGTTTGGCCTGGCAGGCTCGTACGACCGGTCGGCGCTGGCGCGCGTCTACGGCGCACGCCAACCGCTCGCAGCCCGGGGCGCCCGCATGGAAAATGGCCGCGTTGTCGAGTCGTGGACACTGATCTGGCCGTATCCGGACCCGGCGCTGCGGCGGCTAGAACCCGGCACGCTCCTCATCGTTCTGCGCCTGCCGTAACGTGCGTTACGATGCTTTCACGCCGCATGAAACTCGCTGTATTGGTCGCGGCCTGCCTTGCGCTGGCCCAGGGGGCGATGGCCCAGATACTGCCATCGGAGCCCGTCACCATGGCAGGCGGCCGGGTGGTGGTCGGGGCTGATGTCTCGGTATCGGTTGCGCCTGACGACCCGGGGTTTTTCAACTACAGCGACTACGAGCACAACACGCTGCGGGAGGTGCGGCTGGGCGTCACCGCGTCGATGCGGGCCAGTGACCGGCTCTCATTCCTCGGCGAGGTGCGCAGCGAGAACTTCCAGGATATTGTGCCTTTTGCGCTGTATGCCCGCATCACGCCTCTTCCGGGCCGGCGTCTTGACGTGCAGATCGGCCGCATTCCGCCGACCTTCGGCGCCTTCACGCGGCGGGCCTACGGGCGGGACAATCCGCTCATCGGCTACCCGCTCGCATACCAGTACCTGACGTCGCTGCGCGCCGACGCGGTGCCGGCGACCGTAGACGAGCTCCTGCGCATGCGCGGGCGCGGCTGGCTCAGCGAGTTCAGCATCGGCAACCGGCAGCCTGCGCGCGGATTACCGCTGGTGACCGCATTCAGATGGGATACCGGCGTGCAGGTCAGCACCGGCTGGCGCGCCCTGGGCGCGGCGTTTGCCGTGACGAACGGCAGCGCGTCGAACCCGCTCGTCTTTGACGACAACTCAGGCAAGCAGATCGCCGCGCGGCTCACAGCGTCGCCAGCGTTCGGGCTGGTCCTGGGGGCGTCGTGGGCACGCGGGCAGTTCTTGAGCGACGGCACGATGGAGGCCGCAGGGATCCGCGAGCCCGGCGATTTCGTGCAGCGTGTGACCGGCCTGGACGTCGAATATTCGCGCGGCCGCTGGCTGATCCGCGCTGACGCCGTCCACAGCCGATGGCAGTTGCCGCTCGTCTCGGAGCCGCTCAACCACGGCCGGCTGGACGCGTTTGCGGGCAGTCTCGAAGGGCGCTTCACCTTCCTGCCTGGGGTCTATGTGGCCGCGCGGGGGGAACACCTCGCCTTCAGCCGCGTCGCGGGTCGGGGTGGCACCCTGGCGTGGGAGGCGCCGGTCTCGCGCGTCGAAATCGGCGGCGGATACTACCTGCTGCGAAATGCGGTGGCGCGCCTGTCGTGGCAGCACAACGATCGCGAGGGTGGCCGCACCCGAAGTGACAGCCTGATCGCCGCCCAGCTCTTGTTCTGGTTCTGACATGCGAATGCTGGCCGTCGCCCTTGTCGCGCTGCTGACCCTCACTGGTCATGGCGACACCGACGCGCACGCCGACCTCGTGCAGGGCGGCGGACCGCGCCGCACCGGGTCGCTGCGCGGCCGCGTCGACATCCGTCGAACTGCCGCAGCGCCTGAGCAGCGCCGGCCAACGGTGTCGGAACTGGGTATGCCGGCGGCGAGGCCTGCGCCCGAAGCGCGGCGCGCCGTCGTCTATCTCGAGACGGCGCCGATCGGCGCCTTTGACGAAGACCAGCGGCCGCGCATGCGCATGGACCAGCGCAACGAGACGTTCGTCCCGCATCTGCTTGCCGTCCCGGCGGGCACGGTCGTCGACTTTCCCAACAACGACAGCACCTACCACAACGTTTTTTCGCTCTCGAAGGCCAGGCGTTTCGATCTCGGTCGCTACGCCCGCGGCAAATCGAAGTTCGTGCAGTTCAACACCCCAGGGATCGTGCGGGTCTTCTGCGACATCCACTCACACATGAGCGCCTTCGTGCTGGTGTTCGGCCACCCGTACTTCGCCACGACCGATGCCGACGGTCGATACCGCATCGAGAGCGTGCCCCCCGGCACGTATAACGTCGTCGCGTGGTACCAGGGTCAGACGCGGGACACACGCGCCGTCGTGATCCCGCCGCAGGGCGGGGTGGTGGAGCAGGACTTCCAGGTCCAGTAATGCCGGCTGCCACGTCGCTCACCAATCGCGTTTTCCTGGCCTGCACGCTGCTGGCGATGCTGTCGCTCGGCTTCGCGTTCTATTTCGTGAACGAGCGGGCGTCCACCGAAGCGGAAGCCGACCTGCGCCGCGGCCTGGTCGAAGCGGGCACGTTGGTCGATCGAGTACGGCGCGACCAGGATCGACCATTTCACGCGGCTGGCGCGGGTCGTCGCCGACCTGCCCAAGCTGAAGGCGGCAGTTGAAACCGGCGATCCACCCACCGTCCAGCCGCTCGCCGACGAGTACCGGACCGAAGTCGGAGCAGATTTGCTCGTGCTCACCGGCCGGGACGGGGCGGTGCTGGGAGCCGCGGGCGCGGACCAGGCGACGATCAGCGCCGCCAGGTACGACGCGCAGTCGCAGCAGGAGATCTCCACCTTCAGTCCGCATGAGCGAGGCCTGCTCCAGCTGGTGAGCGTGCCGGTGCTGCTCGAGGGCGACGTACCGGATATTCTTGGCCGCCTCACAGTTGGGGTCTTCCTCGACGACCGGGTAGCCAGGGAGGTCAAGGGACTCACCGGCAGCGAGATCGCCTTCGGCGCGAAAGGGCGGATCCTGGCGTCGACGCTTCCGTCCAGTGCGCGCGCGGCGCTGGCGCCGGCGTTGACCACCACGTCGATCGGATCGATCACGATCGCCGACGATGACTTCGTCGCGCTGGCGCGGCCGCTGGTACCCGGCGACGGCACCACCGGCGAATCAGGCGTGGCGTTGATCCTGCGCTCACGGAGCGAAAGCCGGCAGTTTCTCAGCACGATTCGCGCCGGCCTGGCCGGGGTGATGATCGTCACGCTGCTGCTGGCGACCATCCTGAGCTACGGCGTCGCGCGCACGATGACGAGCCCGCTCGGCGCCGTCACCGCCGCCATGCGCGAAGTTGCCGCAACCGGCGACCTGACGCGGAAAGTCTCGCTGACCAGCCGGGCCTGGGATGACGAAGATGCGCGGCTGCTGGCGTCGACCTTCAATACGCTGACCGAGTCG
Source organism: uncultured Acidobacteriota bacterium (assembly GCA_963750995.1). Lineage (GTDB taxonomy): Bacteria > Acidobacteriota > Vicinamibacteria > Vicinamibacterales > UBA2999 > CAVVST01. The sequence goes on from CAVVST010000005.1 coordinate 888,060, forward strand.
ATCGCGCGGTTCCAACGCGAAGCGGCGCAGAAGGAACGGCTCTCGTCGCTCGGCCGGCTCTCGACCGTCATCGCCCATGAAATCCGGAACCCGCTGATGATCATCCGCGCGTCGCTCTCGACGTTGCGCGAGACGCGGGCCACGCCGGCGGAAGTGCGCGAGGCCGTGTCGGACATCGACGAAGAGACGCAGCCGGCTGAACCGGATCGTCGTCGGAAGTTCTCGATTTTGCCAGGCCGATTCGGTTCGAACTGGCGGAGACGGACCTGAACGCGGTCTGCCGCGCCTCGGCCGAGGCCGCCTGGACCGGCGAGGCATCGTCGGCGATCGCCTTCGATCTCGATCCCGCCATCCCACCGGTGGTGACCGACGCGGAGCGGTTGCGCACGGCGCTCGTCAACATGCTGACCAACGCGCGGCACGCGGTGCTCGCGGTGCCGCGTCCTGAATCCGGGCGCTCGATGGTGCGGAATTGCCGAGGAGCCTGCCGTCCGCGTCTGCGGACGCGGGGCCAGCGGCGGCCGTGTCACTATCGTCATCAAGGATTCCGGCGTCGGCATCTGACCTGAAGACATGGCGCACATCTTCGATCCGTACTTCACCACGCGGCGCGCGGGCACGGGCCTCGGGCTGCCGATCGCCAAGAACATCATCGAGGGGCTTGGCGGCACGCTGGCCGTGTCGAGCCGTCGCGGCGAAGGCACCGAAATCCGCATCGACCTTCCGCAAGCCGCGCCGGGCGGGCACGAATGACACCCAGCCACGGCTCGATCCTGCTGGCCGACGACGAGGAGAAGATCCTCAAGCGCCTGGGGCGCGCGTTGCGCGATGAGGGGCACGAGGTGGTCGAGGTGACGACGGCGCGCGAAGCACAGCGCCACCTCGCCGAGCGCCCCTTCGACCTGCTGGTCGTCGACAACGTGATGCCCGGTATGACCGGGCTCGAACTCGATGCGCGAGCTCTCGCAGCAGCCGGCGGCGGAACGCCCGCAGATAGTCATGATGACGGCGCACGGATCCACCCAGATCGTGCGCGAGGCGTTCAAGCTCGGCGTCGAGGACTTCCTCGAGAAGCCGTTCGAGATCGACGAACTGCTGGCGCTGGCCCGCCGCGCAGTCAAGAGCCTGCGCCTGCAGACCCAACGCCAGTATCTGATCAGCGAGCGCGACGCCGAGTTCAACTACTACGGCATCGTCGGCCGGAGCCGCGCGATGGAGGAAGTGATCCAGCGCGCCGAACTGGTCGCGCAGACCAAGAGCACCGTGCTGATCACCGGCGAGACCGGTACCGGCAAGGAGATGGTCGCGCGGCTGATCCATCACCGCAGCGCGCAGCGCGACATGCCGCTGATCAAGGTGAACTGCGCGGCGATTCCCGAGACGCTGCTCGAATCAGAGCTATTCGGCCACGTCCGCGGCGCCTTTACCGGCGCGACCATGACCAAGCGCGGCAAGTTCGCGCTGGCCGACGGCGGCTCGATCTTTCTCGACGAAATCGGGACGCTCACCACCTCGATCCAGTCGAAGCTGCTGCGTGTGCTGCAGGAGCGCGAGTTCGAGCCGCTCGGCGCCGAGCGGACCCAGCGCGTTGACGTGCGGGTCATCGCCGCGACCAACCGCGACCTGAAGCAGATGGTCCAGCGAGGGACGATTCCAGGAAGATCTCTATTACCGCCTGAACGTGATTCCGATCGAGCTGCCGCCGCTGCGCGAGCGGCGCGACGACGTCCGCGTGCTGATCGATCATTTCGTCGAGAAGCACCGGCAGCGAACCGGCAAGCGTATCGACGGCGTGGACGACGAGGCGGCGCGGGCGCTCGAGAAATACGACTGGCCGGGCAACGTGCGCGAACTGGAGAACACGATCGAGCGCGCCGTCGTGCTGGCAACGACGCCGGCACTGACGCCGGACGCGATCTCGCTGCTCGGCGCGACCTCGACGCCTGCGCCGGGGCTGCCGTCGATGCGCCTGCACCAGAATCTCGAATGGGTGGAACGCGAGACGATTCGCCGCGCGCTCGAACAGTCCGGCGGCATCAAGAAGGACGCGGCCGAACTCATGGGCATCAGCCAGCGCGCCCTGAGCTACTACCTCGCGAAGTACCGCATCGATTGAATTTTCACGCCGCGTCAGGCGATTACCAGTCCGGTAAGTCTTATACGGACCCTCGGCAATTTCCTGTGAATTGTCATCGTTTTACCGTAATTTTTACGGGCATCATGCTTGCTACGACAGCCACCGGTACCGGTCATTCTCGAATGCATTCATCGCGAACGCTTACCCTCACGCTTGGTCTCGTGGCTTCGCTCCTTCCCCCGGCTGTCGCGTCCACCAGTGCGCCGCTCCAGGCACCGGAGCCCCGGACGATCGAAGTGATCGCGCGCCGGTTCACGTTTGAACCGGCGACGATTGAGGCGATCGAAGGCGAGCGGCTTCGTATTCTCGTGAAGTCCGGGGACGGCCCGCACGGGTTCGAGATCAAGAGGTTCAAAGTATCGAAAGAGATTCCTCGCGGCAGCGAACCCGTGGTCATCGAGTTCACCGCCAGCGAGGCCGGCAATTTTCCGATTCTCTGTTCCTTGTTCTGCGGCGACGGCCACGAAGACATGAAGGGCATGTTGGTGGTAGCCGCTCGAGAGTCCCCGCAGCCTTGAGAGGCACGGCCATGAACCTGTTGCTTCCGATCACTCTCGTGTTCCTGCTCAGCATCGCGGTGGCAGGCTGCGATGAGAGTCTCGCGACCGTCGCGGGTCCGACGCCGAACCTGACGCCAACGTTCTCGAGCATCCAGCGTGACATCTTCGAAGCCGCGGATTCGAGCGGCCGCCCGTCGTGCTCGTCGTGCCACAATCCGAACGGCGGCGCCTTCCGCGCTGTCGGACTCGACCTGTCGAGCGGGGGCTCCTACGACTCGCTGGTCGGCGCAGCGTCCCGGCAGAAACCGAGCCTGGCCGCGTGTGGCGGCCGGCGATCCGGACAACAGCTACCTGCTCCACAAGCTCGAAACTCGGACCGACATCATCGGCGTCCGGATGCCGCAGCGCGGCCCTTACCTGTCCGACGGCCAGATCGCCATCATCAGGCGATGGATCGAACTCGGCGCACGGAGAGACTGATCGTGAAAACACTGATTCTGTTCGTTCTGGTATTTGCGCTCGTCGCCGCCAATGCCTCGGCCCAGGACGACGACCCGGATCTCGACCTCAGCGTCTCCCAGCCCGACTTCACCGTGGTCGCGCTGCCGACGACCCTGCGACTGCCGCGGTTCAAGAGCGCGTTCCGCGTCACGCACCGTTTCGGGCGGCCGCTCGGCGACGGCGACCTCGGCGACCTGGCCGGCGACCTCTTCGGACTCGACGCCGGGGCGCAGATCGGTCTCGAATACCGCTTCGGCGTGATGCGCGGCCTGCAGGCCGGCATCCATCGCACCAGCAACAAGACGATCGAGTTCTTCAGCCAGTACAACGTCATGCAACAGGGCGCGTCCCGACTGGTCGGGCTCGGCGTGCTGGCGTCGATCGACGGCACCAACAACTTCCGTGACAGCTACTCCCCCGCCCTCGGTGTGGCCATCTCGCGCACGCTCGGCTCGCGCGGCGCGGTGTACATCGAGCCGATGTGGGTCAACAACAGCAACCCTGAACCGCAGGAACTGGTCGACGACAACAACACGGTGCTGATCGGACTTGCCGCGCGGGTGCGAGTCCGGCCCACGGTGTATCTTGTCGGTGAGGTCGCGCCCCGGATTTCGGGATACGATCCCGGCGTGACTCACGGGACCTTCGGGATCGAGAAGCGCGCAGGCGGTCATACGTTCCAGATGAATTTTTCCAACGGATTCGCCACGACCATGGGACAGCTGGCGCGAGGCGGCTTCACCAACGACGACTGGTATCTCGGTTTTAATATCTCGAGGAAATTCTTCTAATGCCGCGGTGGGCGGCGCTGGTGGTCGTGGTGCTCGCCGGCGGGCTCGCGATCGCGCCGGAGGCCTCCGCGCAGTCGGGCACCACGGCGAACGCGCCGGCGGCGCAGGCGGCGGCCGCCGATGATCCTGATCTCGATCTCAGCGTCGATCAGCCCGACTTCACGCTGATCACGTTGCCGACCACGCTGCGGATGCCGCGCTTCAAGAGCGCGTTCCGCGTCACCCACCGCTTCGGGCGTTCGCTCGGATCGGGCGACTTCAGCGATCTCGCACGCGACCTCTTCGGCCTCGACTCTGGCGCGCAAATCGGCCTCGAGTACAGGTTCGGCCTGATGCGCGGACTCCAGGCGGGCATTCACCGCACCAGCAACAAGACGATCGAGTTCTTCGGACAGTACAGCCTGCTGCAGCAGGGCGGATCACCGGTGGGCGTCGGCGTGCTGGCGTCGGTCGACGGCACCAACAACTTTGAAGACGTCTATTCCCCGGCGCTCGGGGTCGTGCTGTCACGGACGCTCGGCGGACACGGCGCGCTCTACTTCGAGCCGATCTGGGTCCACAACAGCAACACCGGGCCCGACGTCGCCGGCATCGACAACGACACGATGATGCTGGGCGCGGGAGCGCGGCTTCGCGTCCGCCCCACGGTGTACCTGGTCGGCGAAATCATTCCCCGCGTGTCAGGCTACGACCCCGGCGTGACGCACGGATCGTTCGCGATCGAGAAGCGGGCGGGCGGTCACTCGTTCCAGCTGAATTTCTCGAACAGCTTCGGCACGACGATGGGCCAGCTGGCACGAGGCGGGTTCACGAACGACGACTGGTACCTTGGTTTCAATATTTCGAGGAAATTCTTCTGATGCGGAAACACCTGGCGCCCCTGTTCGTTGCACTGGTCATCGTCGTCGCTGCCGTGTCCTGCGGCGGCGGCGACGACTCACCGAGCTCACCTACGCCGACCCCGGCGCCGGCGCCAACTCCAACGCCCACGCCTGGCGGGTCAACGGCCACGATCACGATCACATCTGCCGGCGTATCGCCGCGGTCGGTTACGATCGCCACCGGCGGCCGGGTCAACTTCGTCAACAATGACACGCGCGTGCACGACATGAGCTCGAACCCGCATCCGGCGCACACCGACTGTCCGGCGATTAACCAGGCCGGTTTCCTGCAACCTGGCCAGAGCCGGGAGACAGGCAATCTCACGACGCCCCGGACCTGCGGCTTTCACGATCACAACCGCGATACGGATACGACGCTCCAGGGCACGATCGTCATTCAGTAGCTGGTAGCGCGGTAGCTGGTAGCCGGAGGCCTTCAGGCCTCCGGATCATTCCGCGGTCTCTCCCGGCTCCAGTTCCAGCACCTGCACACCCCGCGGTTCAACCAGCGTGCGGAGTTCCGCCGGGCGTCCTGTCAGCATCGGGAACGTCCCCCAGTGCATCGGCACCACCTGGCGGACGCCGAGGAACTCGCAGGCCCGTGCCGCCGCCGCCGGGTCCATCGTAAAGCGGTCGCCGATCGGCAGGAACGCGATCTCGGGCGAGTACATTTCACCGATCAGCCGCATGTCCCCAAACAGGCAAGTGTCGCCGGCGAAGTAAATCGACCGGCTGTCCTCGAGCCGGACGACATAGCCCGCCGGTTCGCCGAGGTAGACCATCTGGCCGTTGTCGAAGAACCCGCTGCTGTGACGTGCATCGGTCATCGTCACTCGCACGCCGGCGATGTCCTGCGAACCGCCCTTGTTCATGGGCGCCAGGCTCGAGATCCCTTTTCGCCCGAGCCAGTCACACAGTTCGAACATCGCCACCACCGGGGCGCCACTGTCGCGCGCGACCGCCACCAGGTCGCCGACATGGTCTGAATGCCCGTGCGAAACCAGAACGAGATCCACTTTGGGCGGCTTCTTCATCGCGACCGGGCAGGCAGGATTCTCAGCGAACCACGGATCGAACAAGACCCGCTTGCCGCCAGGCGTACGAATCAGAAAAGTGCTGTGGCCGAACCAGGTGATGGAGAGTCTTTGCATTGACGGATTGACGAATCTACGAATCTACGAATTTACGGATTTACGAATTGGTCGAGGGCGGCAAAATTCGCCACGCTCAATCTGAGTTCCTGCATCAGAAACGCCACGTTATCGCTCGCACGAATCACATTTCGAATAAAAGAAGCGGGTATACCGAGTGCATTGACGTCGAACATGAATCCACTCGCCGAAGCCTTGAAGGAACGCACGTTCAAGTTCGCGCTAAAGATTATCGTGTTCTGTCGCACTCTGCGAAAGACCTGGGAAGGTCGCGAACTGTCGGACCAGCTCTTTCGATCAGGAACACGTGTTGGAGCGAATTACCGATCCGCAACAAGGGCTCGATCCCATCTCGATTTCATCAACAAGATCGCATTCGTTGTCGAGGAAGCCGACGAGACCGCAGTCGATGACCCTAATAAAGAAGATCCAGCGACCCAATGACCCAATGACCCAATGAACTAATGCCCCAATGAAATTCGTCAATTCGTAGATTCGTAAATCCGTCAATTACACTAGTTGCAGTGTCCGTCGAAGCTCCGCTGCAGTTCATCCGGCCCCGCGAGCCGAAACCCGAGTGGTTGAAGGTCCGCGCGCCCGGGTCGGAAAACTATCTGCGCCTGAAAGGGCTGATGAAGGAGCTCCGGCTCCACACGGTCTGCGAGGAGGCGCGGTGTCCGAACGTCGGCGAATGCTGGCACCACGGCACGGCCACGTTCATGATCCTTGGCGACGTCTGCACGCGCGCCTGCGCGTACTGCGCCGTCGCCCACGGCCGGCCGGGCGAGCTCGACGTTGCGGAGCCGGCCCGTGTTGCCCACGCGATCGAGACGATGGCATTGCGGCACGCCGTGATTACCTCTGTCGACCGGGACGACCTGCCGGACGGCGGGGCGTCGATGTTCGTGCACACCATCCTGGAGACCCGGGCGCGGATACCCGGGTGCCGGATCGAGGTCCTGATCCCGGACTTCCAAGGCGCAGAGGCGCCGCTGCGCGCCGTGCTCGACGCCGGCCCTGACGTCCTGAACCACAACATCGAAACCGTGCCGCGGCTGTATCGAATGGCGCGCTCCGGCGGCCGCTATCCGCGCTCCCTCGAGCTGCTCGACCGGTCGCGGCGCTACCGGCCGGCGGTTCCGACCAAGACCGGCATCATGGTGGGTCTTGGAGAGGACTTCGACGAGATCGTCTCGGTCTTCGACGACCTGCGTCGCGTCGGCGTCTCGATCCTCACGATCGGTCAGTACCTGCGTCCGACGTCGAAGCACGCGCCGATGGCCCGCTATTACCATCCTGATGAATTCGCCGAACTGAAAACGATCGCCCTCGGGAAGGGCTTCGGCCACGTCGAATCAGGCCCGCTCGTCCGCAGTTCGTACCATGCCCACGAACAGGCCGACGCAGTGCTGCGCTAAGAACAAAGGAAAGTGAAAGAAGGGCGCGGCGGCCTCGCCGGCGTCACTCGACCAGTTTCACACCCTGGACACGGCGGGACGGCGAGACGTAGGCGCTGACCAGGCTTTCGTGACCAGCGGGGCCTACCGCCGCTACGCCGATGACAACGTTGTCGATCGACAGCCTCGGCAGCACGAACTGGGTCACGTTTCCCACCAGCTGCTGGTGCTGCCAGTCGGTGGCCCAGCCATCGCGCCAGTAAATCCGGTACGCCGCCGCGCCTGGCGAGGCGACCCACCGGAGGTTCGCGTCGTAACCGGACGGATCGCGGCCGAGCAGCGGCTGGCCGCGTTCAGAAAGGACTCCGGGAGCCGGCGGCGCCAGCGCCAGGGCCGCCACGGCAGCGGTGTTGGCACGGGCGTTCTGCGCGAGATAGTCGAAATCAACGCCCTCGAGCGTGTCATTCGCCGAGTGCTGTTTCTGATAATTCTCGTTCGCTTCGCGGAACACCACGGCGGGAAAGCCGAAACCGTTGAACGACTGGTGGTCGCTGCCCCGCCCGAAGCGATCCTGACGCGCGAACAGCCGGATCCGGTGCGACGGCACATACAGCGCGGCCAGCTTCTGGATGTACCGTGCCAGCGACCTGGACATCGAATCCTCGGGGCCGTCCGAATACACGCGCACGCTCGCGCCGTCGACGCTGCCGTTCCCGCCTCGCGAATTGCCGACGATGTCGTTGTCGAACATCGCGTCGACAGCCACCTTCTCGCCGGCGAGGCGCTGGGCGTGCGCGGTTGAGCCAATCAGCCCCTGCTCCTCCCCGGCCCAGCAGATGAACACCAGCGTCGCGTCGAACTCGACGCCGCTCTCGGCGAACCTCCGCGCCAGCTCCATCGTCAGCACCGTTCCGCTGCCGTCGTCATTGGCTCCCGCGGCGTCGACGTTGAAGTCCTGCCCGGGTTGCGCCATCGCATCGAAGCCTGGAGGCAGCGGCGTTGGCCGTTTGATGTTGCGCGTCTGATCGGGGATGTTCAGCGAATCGTAATGGCCGGTCACGTAAATCCGCCGGCTGCTTCTGCCGGGGAGCACCGCCATGACGTTGCGGATTTCAACTTCCTGCGTGATCCGCCCCTGCGGCGCTACCCGGTAGGTATCGAAGCTCACCTGCAACTTCGAGCTCGACCGCCGCAGCTCGTCGAAGATCCACTGTCGTGCCGCACCAATTCCACGGGTTGACGAGGTGGTATCGGACAAGGTGTTGCGCGTGCCGAACCCGGCCAGCGTGGTGAGCATCTGGCGCAGGTGATCGACGGAAACTGACGCGACCAGCTTTTCGATACGCGGGTCGGCGTCAGGGGCCGGGCCGGCGCTTTGCGCCGCCGCTACCGCCGGCCATGCCACCAGCAGAAGGGCCAGTAACCGCATCCAGTGCGCCATCGATACCTCGAGCCTCAGGGGCAGCCGTTGTCGAAGATGATGCGCCACACGCCGTCGGCGTCCAGGCGCCAGGTGGAGTTGTAGGTGCCGATCCGCTCTCCCTTGGGGTCGAAGACAGGACCGGTGGACAACGCCAGCGTGCCGGAAGGCAGGACCTCGACGGTCTCAGGCCGCCACGAGAACGGCGCCTGGGGGCCGTCGAAGAAACGCTGCCACGCGGCCGCGATTTCCTTCGGGCCGCGGGTGGTTCCGCCGACGCCGACGAAGACTGCCTCGGGAGAGATGAAGGACGTGAAGGCCGCCAGGTCCCTGTCCGCCATGCTCCTGGCGAACGCCGTCTCGCGGGCGCGGACTTCCTGCTGCCGCTCGGCCAGGCTGATCTGCTGGCCGGTCAAGACTACGGGGATCACCGCAACCATGAGGAGAGCTGAGATTCGGCCCTTCATGAGTGGCCGATGCTAGCACGTCATGAAGATCCTCGGCGCCTCGGTCGCGCCGTGATCAGTAAGGCGCTACGAGTGAGCTACCGGAACATCCGCAGCAGGCGCGTGACGGGGTCGTAGTAGCGGCTGACGACGCGCTCCTTGAGCGGAATGATGGCGTTGTCGGTGATGTGGATGTGCTCGGGGCAGACCTTCGTGCAGCACTTGGTGATGTTGCAGTAGCCGATGCCCTTTTCTTCCTTGAGCGCCGGAATCCGGTCGACCGTGTCGAGCGGGTGCATCTCGAGCGCCGCGCTGTAGACAAAAAACCGAGGTCCGATGAATTCCTCGTGCTTGTTGTGTTCGCGGAGGACGTGGCAGACGTCCTGGCACAGGAAGCACTCGATGCACTTGCGGAATTCCTGCACGCGGTCGACGTCGCGCTGCGCCATCCGCCAGGTGCCGTCGGGAGCATCGGCCGGCCGCGGCTGGAACTTCTGAATCCCCTTCTTGACGCGGAAGTTCCACGACACGTCGGTGACCAGATCCTTGATCGGCGGAAACGCGCGCATCGGCTCGACCGTGACCGGTTCCCAGAGGTTCAACTCGCTCAGCCGCGTCATGCACATCAGGCGCGGATTGCCGTTGATCTCTGCAGAGCAGGAGCCGCACTTGCCCGCCTTGCAGTTCCAGCGGACCGCGAGGTCGGGCGCCTGCTCCGCCTGGATCTGGTGCACGACGTCGAGGACGACCATCCCTTCCGACACCTTGCTGTGGAACGTCTGGAACGTGCCGTCGCCTTCCGGGCGGGTGCGCCAGATCTTGAAAGTGGCGTCAGAAATCACGACTTCTGCTCCTCGATCACCTGCTTCAATTCGTCCGGCATCGGCGCAATCGGTGCCAGGGATACCCGCATCTCGCCAGCGGCCTCCTTCACCATGACATTGACGGAGCCGAATTCGGCGATGCTTATCCGGGTAATCCTCGCGGAAGTGGCCGCCCCGGCTCTCGCGCCGCTCGATAGCCGAGCGGGCGATGGCTTCAGACACCGTGAGGAGGTTGCGCAGGTCCAGGCACGTATGCCAGCCCGAGTGGTAGTCCCGGCTGCCGGTGACGCCGACCCGCGCCGCCCGCGACTTATAGCCCCCGAGTGCGTCCACCGCCTGCCGCATCTCGCTTTCGATCCGGACGATGCCGACCAGCGCCTGCATGGTTTCCTGGAGGTCGCTCTGCACCTTGTACGGATTCTCGCCCTGGGCGCCGCGCTCGAACGGCGCGAGCGCGGTCTGCTCCGCCCGCGCCAGCGCGCCTTCGTCCAGGCGGGACTGGCCGTTCTGGCGGGCGAATGCGGCGGCATACTCCCCGGCGCGCTTGCCGAACACGATCAGGTCCGAGAGCGAATTGCCGCCCAGCCGGTTGGCGCCGTTGATGCCGGACGCGCACTCCCCCGCCGCGAACAACCCCGGGATCGTCGACATCTGCGAATCGGCGTCCACCCTGATCCCACCCATGATGTAGTGCGTCGTCGGGCCCACCTCCATCGCCTCCCTGGTGATGTCGAGGTCGGCGAGCTGCTTGAACTGGTGATACATGCTCGGCAGCTTGCGCTTGATGTGCGCCTCGGCGTCCGGCAGCTTCTCCTTGATCCACGCGATGTCGAGGAAGACGCCGCCGTGCGGAGAGCCGCGCCCCGACTTGACCTCGCGGTTGATGCAGCGCGCGACGTGGTCGCGCGTGAGCAGTTCGGGCGGCCGGCGCGCCGACTTGTCGCCCTGGGTGTAGCGCCAGCCTTCCTCAGCGTCCGACGCCGTCTGCGGCTTGTAGTTGTCGGGGATGTCGTCGAACATGAACCGACGACCCTCGCTGTTCTTGAGGATGCCGCCCTCGCCGCGCACGCCTTCGGTCACGAGGATGCCCTGGACGCTCGGCGGCCAGACCATACCGGTCGGATGGAACTGGACGAACTCCATGTCGATCAGTTCGGCGCCGGCGCGATACGCCAGAGCGTGGCCGTCGCCGGTACCTTCCCAGCTGTTGCTCGTGATCTTGAAGGCGCGGCCGACGCCGCCGGTGGCGAGGATGATCGCCTTGGCCGCGAATACGTGGAACGCGCCCTTCTGCCGGTCGTAGGCCAGGACGCCTGCCGCCCGTCCGGAGTCGAGCACGAGGTCGATGACCGTGTGCTCCATGTGGACCTGCACGCCGAGATAGCTGGTGTGGTCCTGCAGCGCGCGGATCAGTTCGAGCCCGGTGCGGTCGCCGACGTGCGCCAGCCGCGGATAGCGGTGGCCGCCGAAGTTGCGCTGGTTGATCCGGCCATCCTTGGTGCGATCGAACACCGCGCCCCAGGCTTCGAGCTCGCGCACGCGATCCGGAGCCTCCTTGGCGTGGATCTCCGCCATGCGCCAGTTGTTGACGTACTGCCCGCCTCGCATGGTGTCGGCAAAATGCACGCGCCAGTTGTCGCGGTCGTCGTTATGGCCCATGGCGGCCGCCATGCCGCCCTCCGCCATCACGGTGTGAGCCTTGCCGAGGAGCGACTTGCAGATCAGGCCAACCGAGACCCCGGCATTCGCGGCCTCGATCGCGGCGCGCAGTCCGGCACCACCCGCCCCGATGATCAGGACGTCGTACGAATGGGTGGCATGCGTCATCAGAGAATTCTCGGGTCCGACCAGATCCCCATCGAGCAGAGGCGGATGTAGATGTCGGCGAAGGCCACGGAGAACAGGCTGCACCACGCAAACAGCTGGTGCTTGTAGTTCAGCGCCGTGGAACAGGCGTAGGCGCGATCGCAGAGCGGGTGCTTCGATATCTCGTCATGCGCGCCGCCCGCTATATGGCGCATCACGTGGCAGCCCAGCGTGTAGCAACTCAGCAGCACCACGTTGACCGCGAGCAGGACGGTGCCGAGGCCGATGCCGAACCCGGTTGCGCCGGTCGCCTCGTCGGTGAACCACAGCGCCAGCCACACGTCGTAGGCGAGCAGGAAGAGAAACAGCACCGCGATCCACATGAAGTAGCGGTGGACGTTCTGGAACACCAGCGGGAACGACTGCTCGCCCCAGTACCGACTTCCGCGGCTCGCCCACCGCGCACGCCGGCGGGTCGCCCCAGAACGCCTTGTAGTAGGCGCCGCGGTAGTAATAGCAGGTGAAGCGGAAGAGGCCGGGAAACGGCAGGATGAGCAGGGCGGGCGAGAACGGCACCCACGCCGGAATCCACGCCGGCTTCGGGCCGAACCACGCGTGAGGCGAATCGCCCCAGATTTCAGGCGCGTAGAACGGCGACAGGTACGGGCCGTAGGTGTAATGCGCGTTCTGAAAAGCCGCCCAGGTCGCGTACCCGACAAATGCCGACAGGCCGATGAAGATCGCGATCGGCGTCGACCACCAGACGTCGCGGCGGGTCGTTTCGCCAAACCCCCGCGACACCAGTCGAACCGGTATTACTTCCATCCACACTTCTCCGAAGGCCTCGTCCGCATCGACATCGGGACAGCGCGGCTATTTGGGTGGGTCGATCTTGATGGTCTTCAGTGAGTCCGCGCTGGCGGCGAGCGCTGTCGTGCCGGCGGGATACTTCGAAGAACTCAGGATGTCCGCCACGACATCGGCGACCTGTTCCGGCTTCATCGAACCCGGATCCAGCGCCGGCATCGTCGTCGCGATCTTCTCGTAGAGGTCGCCAACCGACTTGCCGGTCCAGTTCTTGATGAAGGGATCGCCCGTAAGCGCCGGGAAGAGGTCGGCCACGCCTTCCATCTTTTCACCGTGGCATGAGGCGCACTGTTCGCCATACACCGTGGCGCCGCGCGTCGCCTGTTCGGCGGTGAATACCCCGTCGGCCACCGACGTGGCCTGGGCTCGCAGAGTGGCATCGAAACCTGCCGCCAGGGCCAGCAGGGCACACGTCGCAATCGCGAAAGTGATTCTCTTGGTCATGGGAATTTCTCAGTTTACCTCGATTGTCGCCTCGGTTTGAACACGTGGGTACTCTGGCCGAAGAAGACTTCCGCGCTCTCCATGAGCGTTTCCGAAAGCGTCGGATGCGGGTGGATCGTCAGCTTCATGTCGTCCGCGGTGGCGCCCATTTCCACGGCCAGGACGCCTTCCGCGATCAGCTCCCCGGCGCCGGCGCCGGCGATGCCGACACCAAGGACGCGCCCTGACTTCGGTGCGAGGATCAGCTTGGTGAGCCCTTCGGGCCGGTCGATGGTGATGGCCCGTCCGACCGCCGCCCAGGGGAACTTGGCGACCTCGATCTCGATGCCCCGCTCCGCCGCCTGCGCCTCAGTGAGGCCGCACCACGCGATCTCCGGATCGGTAAACACGACGGCAGGAATCGCCAGCGGCTCGAAAACCGCCTTGTGGCCCGCAATCGCGTCGATCGCCACGCGCGCCTCGTGCGACGCCTTGTGCGCCAGCATCGGCTCGCCCGCGACATCGCCAACCGCGAAGATCGACGGCTCAGCGGTACGGCGCTGGCCGTCGGTTTCGATGAACCCCTTTGCGTCTACCTTCACAGCAGTGGCATCAAGGCCGGGGATCTTCGAATTCGGCCGCCGGCCCACAGCGACAAGGACGCGGTCGAAGATCTGTTCTTTCGGTGGACCCGAGGGTCCGCCGCCACTTTCGGCAGGGCCTTCGAAGGTGACGCGAACGCCCTTCGTGTCTTCCGCGAGCTTCGTGACCTTCGTGTTCAGCATGATCGCGGCAAACAGCGTCTCGAGCCGTTTCTGCAGCACGTTGGCCAGATCGCGATCGGCGCCCGGAAGGAGCCCCGCCGTCATCTCGACGACCGACACCTTGCTGCCGAGCGTGGCGTACAGGCTGCCCAGTTCGAGGCCGATGTAGCCGCCGCCGATCACGAGCAGCGACGTCGGGCACGTCGGGGACGTCCAGCGCCGAGGTGGAATCCATCATGCGCGGGCTGTCGAGCGCCAGCGTTGGAATCCGCGTCGGCTGCGAGCCGGTTGCCAGGACGCAGTGCTCGAATTGCAGTGTGGCCGGGCCGCCTTGGCCGGCGATCGTCATCGAGCGTGGTCCAGTCAGGGTCGCGCGTCCCTGAATGAACTTGACCTTGCGCAGCTTCGCCACCTGGCCGACGCCGCCGGTGAGCTTGTCGACCACGTTCTGCTTGAACGATCGCAGCTTGTCGAGGTCGATCTTCGGCTCGCCGAACGTCACGCCCCACGCGCTGGCATGGCGCGCCTCGTCGATGACTTTCGCCACGTGCAGCAGAGCCTTGGAGGGAATGCAGCCGCGATAGAGGCAGACACCGCCTGGGTTGGGCTCCTCGTCGACCAGCGCGACCTGCATCCCGAGGTCGGCAGCGTAGAAGGCGGCCGCATAGCCCCCCGGTCCCGCGCCGAGGACCACAACCTGCGTGGATTCGCTGGCCATCAGCCGAGAAGTGAGAGGAGAAACGGCTGCTCGACCGCCTCGACGACCCAGCGAAGGAAGCGCATCGCATCGGCGCCGTCGATCACCCGGTGGTCGTACGACAGCGACAGCGGCAGCAGCTGCCGGGGCTCGAACTTGTCGGAGCGCCACACCGGCTCGATGATGCCGCGCGAGACGCCGAGAATCGCCACTTCCGGCCAGTTCACGATCGGCGTGAAGTAGGTGCCGCCGATGCCGCCCAGGTTAGAAATCGTGATGCCGCCGCCGCTCATCTCCTCGAGTGTCAGCTTGCGGTTCCGCGCCTTCTCGGCGAGCTGATGCACGTCGATGGCAATGTCCGTGATGTTCTTGCGATCGGCATTACGCACGACCGGGACGAGCAGCCCCCGGTCGGTGTCGACGGCAACGCCGACGTTGACATACTTCTTGTACACGATCTCGTTGGTCTGCGGATCGAGCGAGGAATTGAGCTGCGGGAACTGCTTCACCGCGGTCGCGATCACCTTGACCAGCATCGCCGTCACCGTGAGGTTGCCGCCCGCGGCTGTGATCTGCTCGCGGTACTTCCGGCGCAGATCCTCCATGGCGGTGATGTCGGCCTTGTCGAACTGTGTGACGTGCGGGATGGTGTTCCACGCATGGCTGAGGCGCTCCGCGGTCGTCCGCCGGATATTGCTCATCGGCTGACGGTCGATTTCGCCCCAGCGCGAGAAGTCGGGCAGCGGCATCGCCGGTCGTGCCGCCGCGCCGGCGCTCGAGGCCGCGGCGGCGCTCGCCACGGACGGCATGCTGCTCAGAATTCTGCGCGCGTGTTCCTTGACGTCGGCTTCCGAGATCCGTCCCTCCGGGCCGGATCCCTGGACCTCGTCGATGTTGACGCCGACTTCCCTCGCCAGCCGCCTGACGCTCGGCGCGGCCGGTGCCGCCGGGTATCCTCCGGTCGCCCTCGCCGCTGCTGGCGCCTTGGGACTTGGGCTTTGGAGTTTGGGACTTGCCTGGGCGTCGACAGTTTCCGTGCGAGGCGCAGGCTTCGACTCGGCCGCCGGCCGGGCGGGCATCGACACGACCTTGTCCTTTGGCGCTTCGGCCTTCGGCGTTTCGGACCCGGAACTCTCGGCTTTGT
Organism: uncultured Acidobacteriota bacterium; assembly: GCA_963750995.1. GTDB lineage: Bacteria > Acidobacteriota > Vicinamibacteria > Vicinamibacterales > UBA2999 > CAVVST01. The sequence continues at coordinate 903,809 of CAVVST010000005.1, forward strand.
CGTCTGGTTGTGCCTTGTGACTCGAGCCTTGCGCCCTGGGACTTGCTTCCCCCGACGCCCCGTCTTCGACCACCAGGACGACGGCGCCGACATTGACCTTGTCGCCCGGCTTGACCTTGATCTCGGTGACCCGTCCGGCCACAGACGAGGGAACTTCAACGGTAGCTTTGTCGGTTTCGAGTTCGAGGACGGTCTGATCGGCGGCGATGGTGTCGCCGACCTTGACGAGGACGCGGGTGACGTCGCCGCCGGCGACATTTTCACCCAGCTCTGGGACTTTGAATTCGGCCAACGAGGCTCCTAGGAGATCGCCGGATTGGGCTTGTCCGGATTGACGCCGAGATCCTTCATCGCCTTCCGCGCCACCGCCGGCGTGATGGCGCCGTCTTTCGCCAGCGCAGCCAGCGCGGAACAGGCGATGTACTTGGCGTCGACCTCGAAGAAATCCCGCAGCGACGCGCGACTCTCACTGCGGCCGAACCCGTCGGTGCCGAGCGATGTCAGGGGGCGGGGCAACCACCGGTCGATGGCATCGGGCAGCGCCTTTACGTAATCGGACGCCGCGACAATGACCCCTTCGGCGCCGGCGAGGCACTGGGTCACGTACGGCACGCGGGGCTTCTCGTCCGGGTGAAGCCGGTTCCAGCGTTCCACCGCGTGACCCTCGCGATACAGTTCCTGGTAGCTGGTGACGCTCCAGACGTCGGCGGCGACGTTGTACTGTTCGGCAAGAATCTGCTGCGCCTTGATGGCCTCGTTCAGAATCGCGCCGCTGCCGAGCAGCTGGGCTCGCGCCTGCGCCTGTTTCTTCTGGGCGGGGCGCACCAAATACATCCCCTTCAGGATGCCTTCGCGCGCGCCTTCCGGCATCGGCGGCATCTCGTACTGCTCGTTCATCACGGTGATGTAGTAGAAGATGCTCTCGCCGTCCACGTACATCCGGCGGATGCCGTCCTCGATGATGACCGCGATTTCATAGGCGAATGCCGGGTCGTACGACAGCAGGTTCGGCACGGCCAGCGAGAGCAGGTGGCTGTGCCCGTCCTGGTGCTGCAACCCTTCGCCCGCCAGCGTCGTCCGTCCCGCCGTGCCGCCGACCAGGAAGCCGCGCGTCCGCGTGTCGGCGGCCGCCCACACGAGGTCGCCGACCCGCTGCATGCCGAACATCGAGTAGTAGATGAAGAACGGAATGGTGTTGATGCCGTGCGTCGCGTAGGCGCTGCCGGCGGCGATGAACGAGGAAATTGATCCGGCCTCGGTGATGCCTTCCTCGAGGATCTGGCCGTCGGTGGCTTCCTTGTAGTACAGCAGCACGTCCATGTCGACTGGTTCATAGAGCTGACCGACATGGGAGTAGATGCCGACTTGCCGGAAGAGCGCCTCCATCCCGAACGTGCGGGCTTCGTCAGGCACGATCGGCACGACCAGCTCGCCGACGTCCTTGTCCTTGAGCAGCTTCGCCAGCATCCGCACGAACGCCATCGTCGTCGACGCCTTCCGACCGTCCGATCCCTTGTGGAATTCGGCGAAGAGCTCGGGGAGCGACGGGGCCTTGAGCGGTTCGGCGTGCACGACGCGCCTGGGCACGAATCCGCCAAGCTGCTTGCGCCGTTCCAGGATGTAGGTGGTCTCAGGGCTGTTGTCGGGCGGCCGGTAGAACGGCGCCTTGGCGACTTCCTCGTCGCCGATCGGAACACCGAAGCGGGTGCGGAAGGCGCGCAGCTCGTCTTCGTTCAGCTTCTTCTGCTGATGCGTGATGTTCTTCCCTTCGCCCGCTTCGCCGATGCCGTAGCCCTTGATGGTGCGGGCGAGGACGACGGTCGGCTGCCCTGTGTGCTCGACTGCGGCCCTGTACGCCGAGTAGACCTTGATCGGATCGTGCCCGCCGAGCGTCAGCTTCTTCAGCTGCTCGTCGGACAGGTGCTTGACCATCTCGAGCAGCCGCGGGTCGGCGCCCCAGAAGTGCTGGCGAACGTAGGCGCCTGACTCGACCGCGTACTTCTGATACTCGCCGTCGACGACTTCCCCCATCCGCTTGACCAGCAGGCCGTCGCGGTCTTTCTCGAGCAGCGCGTCCCACTCGCTGCCCCAGATGACCTTCAGTGACGTTCCAGCCGGCGCCACGGAAGATCGCCTCGAGCTCCTGGATGATCTGCCCGTTGCCGCGGACCGGACCATCGAGGCGCTGAAGGTTGCAGTTGATGACGAAGATCAGATTGTCGAGTTTTTCGCGGGAGGCGAGGGTGATCGCGCCAAGCGACTCGGGCTCGTCGGTTTCGCCGTCTCCGAGGAAGGCCCAGACCTTCGAGTCGGACCGTTTTTTCAGCCCGCGATCCTCCAGGTAGCGCATGAAGCGCGCCTGGTAGATCGCGCAGATCGGACCGAGGCCCATCGAGACGGTCGGGAACTCCCAGAAGTCGGGCATCAGCCACGGGTGCGGGTACGACGACAGCCCGCCGCTGCCCCTCAGCTCCCGACGGAAATTCTCCAGCTGCTCGACGCCGATGCGGCCCTCGAGGAATGCGCGGGCGTAGATGCCGGGCGCCGCGTGACCCTGGAAGTAGATGATGTCGCCGTCGTTGTCCTCGCCCTTACCCTTGAAGAAGTGATTCAGCCCGACCTCGTATAACGTCGCCGCCGACGCATACGTCGAAATGTGGCCGCCGATGCCTTCTTCCAGCTTGTTCGCCTTGACCACCATCGCCAGCGCGTTCCAGCGCACCAGGCTCTTGATGCGGCGCTCGATTTCGCGGCTGCCGGGAAAGGGGGGTTGTTCGGCGGGGGGGATGGTGTTGATGTAGGGGGTGTTTGCCGTGAACTCTGGTCTGACGCCGCTGCGACGCGCATGATCCTCGAGGAGCGCCAGCAGCCGGGCAACCCGTGCAGGCCCTCCCGATTGCAGAACGTAATCGAGCGACTCGAGCCATTCCCGCGTCTCGAGTACTTCCAGCTCGGCCGCGTCCTTCGGGGCTGTGCTACGCATGTATCCTCATGTGGGGTCGGTACAACTTCCTATCTTACTATCTGATCTTCTCATGCCTCCCACGACGCTGTCCGACATTCCTGTCGCTCTGTCCGGCGTCTACTCATCCATTGTCTCGTGCGAGCGCTGCTCGCGGCTGAGGATGTACTGCGGACGGATCGCGCAGGAGAAGCGACGCGCGTACCGGCTCGACACTTACTGGGGCAGGCCGGTGCCGGGCTTCGGCGATCCAGAGGCACGACTCCTGTTGATCGGCCTCGCACCGGCGGCGCACGGCGCGAACCGGACCGGCCGCATGTTCACAGGAGACGGGACTGGCGGCTCAGGCGACTTCCTGATGACGGCGCTGCACGCGGCAGGCTTCGCGAACATCCCGACGTCGACGCATCGGGACGATGGATTGCGCCTGGCGGATGCGTACATCCTGTCGGCGGTCCGCTGCGCACCGCCGGATAACAAGCCGCTGCCTGAAGAGATCCTTCGATGCCAGGACCACCTCGATGCGGAACTGGCGCAGCTGCTGAACGTGAGGGTCGTGGTGGCGCTGGGAAAGATTGCGTTCGACGCGTGGTTGCAGCGGCTCCGCCGGCAGGGTCTGGGTATTTCACCGAAGCCGCAATTCGGGCACGGCGTCGTCGTGCCGGGCACTCCGACGCTGATTGGCTGCTATCACCCGAGCCGTCAGAACACCAATACTGGCAAGCTGACGGCCGGGATGATGAACAGCATCTTCAGACGAGCGCGGCGGATGCTGGCGTCGGCGGACTGATGCGAAGCTAGAACAACCCCGGCCTGAATCGGAATCCCGTCTGATTGTCACCTTCGCGATTCATCTTGTGGCACGCGCCGCAGGCACCCTGCACTTCCTTGGCTGCCGCCATGGCGGCCTGCGGGTCCGGGGCCGGCGCCGCGAGCAGCTTGTCCAGCGCATCGATCTTCGTTAGCCCATCCTTGACGATGGCGATCGTGGCGTCGTTCTTCCTTTCAGTCCAGAAGGTCTGGAGAGTCATGAAGTTCTGGCGCAGGGTCGTGAGCTGCATCCGCGCGTCTGCAAACGCTCCCGAGCCGATGGCCTTGTTCATGGCGCCATTGCTCTGCGCATTCGACTTCATGAGCTTGGCGTACTCTTCCAGGGTCGTGACTTTCCCCTGTGCGATGACGAGGGTTCCCAGCCAAACCAGGACCAGCGCGGTTGCACACGTGGTGAAACGCCGCATATACCCTCCTTGAGGCTGCAATCGGGCCAACGGAGCGGCCGAATGCTAACACAGGACGCTGCGCAGCGTCGTAACGTCGATGTTGCCACCGGTCATCACGCACACGACGTTCTTCCCGGCGATCGTCTCGCGCGACTTGTAGGCGCCGGCCAGCGGCGACGCACCGGCAGGTTCAGCGAGGTTGTGCGTCAATCGCAGGGCGGCCCGAACGCCTTCCCTGATCTCCTCCTCTTCCAGCGTGACGACGTCGTCCAGCGCCGACTTGAGGATGTCGAAGGTGAGATCGTAGGTCGTCCGCGTGGCGATGCCGTCCGCGAATGTCATCGCCCGCTCGGTCGTCACGCGGGCGGGTCCGCGCCACGAGCGCGCGAACGCCGGTGCGCCGGACGCCTGTACGCCGATCACCTTCGCCGGCGATCCACGCCCGGCGCGCGCGATGCAGCAGCCGGCGGCGCCGCTGCCGCCGCCGACCGGCGTGAAGATGTAATCGACTTCTGGCAACTCCTCGAAAATCTCGAGCGCCAGCGTGCCGACGCCCGCGATCAGGTGCGGTTCGTTGGCGGAGTGGACGTAGCGCCATCCTTCGCGCGGCGCGAGCGTCTCGACTCGTTCACGGGCGTCGTCGAAGTCGCGCCCGTACTCCACCACCGTGGCGCCGAGCGTCCGCATCGACGCGGTCTTGTCGGGATTGTTGCCGACGGGGACGAAGATGTGGCACGGGACGTCGTGCATCCGGCAGGCAAACGCCATCGACTGGCCGTGATTGCCGGTGCTGGCGCTCACCACGCCGCGCATCCGCTCCTCTTTGGTGAGTTGCGCGACCAGGTTCACGCCGCCGCGGATCTTGAAGGCGCCGGTCGGTTGATGGTTTTCGTGCTTCACCCAGGCGTTGCACCCGAGCCACTCCCCGAGGAGGGGATGCCGCATCAACGGCGTGGGCTTCAGATGCGCGTAGACGCGCGGCCGCGCGGCGTCGATATCGGCCGCGGAAGGGGGCTTCATGGAAAGCAGGCGTTTCTCACGCCGACGGCCAGGTCGGGGCGATTGCTGATTAACCCGTCGGCACCCCAGCCGAGCAGCCGGCGCATGTCGGACTCGTCGTCCACCGTCCACACCTCAACCTTCAGCCCCGCGGCGTGCGCGTGACGGATGAAGCGCGGCGATACGATCCTGACGAGTCCGTCGCGTTCCGGCACCTGATAGCCCCCGTAGACGGCACGCCGTAACGGCCACCCCGCCAGGCCGCGGTAGACGGCCAGTCGCACCTCGGGATGGGTGGCGCTGCTGGCGGCGCCCGGGAGTGCGGCCCTGGCGGCTGCGGCGCTGCGCGCGCCGTACCCGGCGATACACACGCGGTCCACCGCGGCCGCGGCGAGCACGTCCTGCGCCACCGCCTGCCCCAACTCGGCCGAATCCACTTTCAGCTCGATCACGATTGGCACGTGGCGGTAGCGCCCGAGTACGTCGCGCAGCGACGGGATGCCCACGCCCTGGTTACGAAATGGAAAGCTGCCATTCGCCGCGAACCGGTAGCCGGCATCCACCCGCGCGAGCTCGGCGGCGGTGCGCGCCGCAAGCGGCCCGGTGTGCGACGTCGTCCGGTCGAGCGTCGCGTCGTGGTGGACGACCGGCACGCCGTCGGCCGACAGATGCACGTCGAGTTCGAGTCCGTCGGCGCCGGCCTGCAGCCCGAGGTCGAACGCGGCCATCGTATTTTCCGGACCCAGGGCGCATCCGCCTCGATGCGCGAGGATCAATGGCCGCCGGCGGTCAAAGAAAGACACAGAGCACAGGATAGAATGCGGGTATGCCGAATCCCAAGGTGAACACGGTCGGCGAGCTTCGGCGCGCCATCGCAAACGGCGAGGTGCCGCGGCGCAGCGTCCACGAGGAAGTGCGGCAGAACCTCATTGCCAAGCTCCGCGCGGGCGAGACCCTCTTTCCAGGCATCGTCGGCTACGATGACACGGTGGTGCCGCAGCTGGTGAACGCGCTGCTGTCGCGCCACAACTTCATTCTGCTCGGCCTGCGCGGCCAGGCGAAGACACGGCTGTTGCGCGCGCTCGCGACACTCCTCGACGAAACCATTCCGGTCATGCCCGGCTGTGAAATCAACGACGATCCGCTGGCGCCGATCTGCGCCGGATGCATCACGCGGACCGCGACGGAAGGGGATCACACGCCGATCACCTGGCTCGGCCGCGACTCCCGGTACGTCGAAAAGCTGGCGACGCCGGACGTGACGATCGCCGACATGGTCGGCGACATCGATCCGATCAAGGCGGCGAAGTCGGGCTTGAACCTTTCGAGCGAATTGACGATGCACTACGGGCTGCTGCCGCGGGCGAACCGCGGCATCTTTGCCATCAACGAGCTGCCGGATCTCGCGGGCAAGATCCAGGTCGGGCTGTTCAATATCCTGCAGGAGGGCGACGTCCAGATTAAGGGCTACCCCGTTCGCCTGCCGCTCGACGTGATGATGGCGTTCACCGCGAATCCCGAGGACTACACCGCGCGCGGCAAGATCATCACACCGCTGAAGGACCGCATCGGATCCGAGATCCGCACGCACTATCCAGCCGGCCGGGCCGAAGGCATGGCAATTACCGCCCAGGAAGCCTGGCTCGCGCGCGACAGCTCGTCGCTGCCTACGGAAGTGCCGAAATTCGTCGCCGAGGTCGTGGAAGAGATCGCGTTCCAGGCGCGGCAGGATCGCCGCATCGACAAGCGGTCCGGCGTCAGCCAGCGTCTGCCGATTTCCGCGATCGAGAACGTCGTGTCCAACGCCGAGCGGCGCGCCCTGGTGAACGACGAACACATCGCCGTGCCCCGGGTCACCGACATCTACGCCGCGCTCCCCTCGATCACCGGCAAGTTCGAGATGGAATACGAGGGCGAGCTCAAGGGAGCCGAGACGATCGCGCGGGAGTTGATTCGCGCCGCGGTCGCCACCGTCGCTGACGGCTACCTCGCCCATCTCGAGACTCGGCAGATCGTGGAGTGGTTCGACCTCGGCGGCAGCCTCCAGCTGGCGGATTCGACCAGCGCCGACGATCTGCTCGCCCGTGCCCGTGAAGTGCAGGGCCTGGTGGAACTGGCGCATGCCGCGGGAATTCCGGCCAAGGCGCCGGCGCCGCTGCTCGCGTCGGGCGTGGATTTCGTGCTCGAAGGGCTCTACGCGCTGAAGAAGATCGGCCGCAGCGACGAGCGCGGCTACCAGGCGACGGAAACGCCGGTCAGGCGGCCGACCCGCGACGCGGCGTTCCGCGACGAGGCACCGATGCCCACTGGCGGCGGGAAGAAGAAGTATTACAACTGAACGGGTGCCTGAAGGCCTCCGGCTCCCAATGCGGTAGCCGGAAACCTTCAGGTCCCGGATGACTTATGAAATATCGCTACACGAAATACACCGGCGACCTGCTCGACGAGATCGATCTCGAGGATCTCGTGTCGAAGCTGTCCGACATGCTGCTGTCCAGCGGGTTCAGCAACCCGTGGGGCGACCCATCGGCCGGCGACGAGGACCGCACCATGCAGGCGCTCCACGACGCCATTCTCGAGGCGCTGTTCAGCGGCGGCGTGCTGTCGGAGGACGCGCTGCAGCAACTGCTCGGCGAGCCGGCCGACGGCGATCAGGAAGCGGCGCGGCAGCAGCTCGAAGACCTGATCCAGCAGATCATCGACCGCATGATGGAGCAGGGCTTCATCACCTCGCCCCCTGACCTCGAAGGCGAGCGTCAGCAGCGGCGCGGAGCGGGCGGCGGCATCGGCGAGGATGCCGGGCCGGTGAAATTCGAAGTGACCGACAAGGCGCTCGACTTCCTTGGCTATCGCGCACTGCGCGACCTGCTCGGGTCGGTCGGCCGCAGCAGTGCCGGCCGGCACGACACGCGGCACCTGGCGACCGGCGTCGAGGCAATCGCGGCATCCAAGCCGTACGAGTTCGGTGACACGATGAACCTCGATCCGAGCGGCACGATTCTCAACGCGGTGCGCCGGCTGCACGCCGAGGGTCGCAGCGGTGCCAGCGGTGGCATCGAGGTCGACTACGCCGACTTGATGGTCGCGCAGAGTGAGTATCAGAGCTCGTGCGCGACGGTGATCATGCTCGACTGCAGCCACAGCATGATCCTGTACGGCGAGGACCGCTTCACGCCGGCGAAGCGGGTTGCGCTGGCGCTGTCACACCTGATTCGCACGCAGTACCCGGGCGACTCGCTCCACGCCGTCCTGTTCCATGATTCGGCCGAGGAGATCCCGCTCAAGCAGCTCGGCCGCGTGCGCGTCGGCCCGTACTACACCAACACCCGCGAAGGGCTTCGCCTGGCGCGCCGGATTCTCGAGCGGCAGAAGAAGGACATGCGGCAGATCGTGATGGTCACCGACGGGAAGCCGTCGGCGCTCACCCGGCCCGACGGCCAGATCTACAAGAACGCCTTCGGCCTCGATCCCTACATCGTGGCCGAAACGTTCGCCGAGGTGAACGCCTGCCAGAAGGCGGGCATCATGATCAACACCTTCATGCTGGCCCGGGACCACGACCTCGTCGCCTTCGTGCGGCGGGTCGCGTCGATCTGCCGCGGCAAGGCGTACTTCACCACGCCGTACACGCTGGGCCAGTATGTCCTGATGGACTACATGGATCGGAAGACGAAGACCATCCATTAAAAGGACCTAGGCGGACGGATGCTTCCACCGACCATTCCCATCTTCCCGCTCCCGAACGTCGTCCTCTTCCCCAACGTCTTTCTGCCGCTTCACATCTTCGAACCGCGGTACCGCGCGATGGTGAACGATGCGCTCACCGGCGACCGGATCATCGGCATGGTGTTGCTGCAGCCGGGACACGAGGCGGATTACGAGGGGCGCCCGCCGGTGTTCCCGGTCGGGTGCGCCGGCGTCATGACCCATTCGGAGAGGCTCGACGACGGGCGCTTCAACATCGTGCTGCGGGGGATGGAACGTTTCCGGATTGCCGGCGAAGACAACTGCAAGCCGTATCGTATCGCCCAGGTCAGCGGATTGCCTGAAGCGGTGCCGGACGAGGATCGCCCCGAGCTGGGCCGGCATCGCCATCGCCTCGAGGCGCTGCTCGCCGCCGCGATGGAGCGGACCGGATCGGAGCCGCGATTTCCGCCGGCGGTGCCCGACGAAGATCTGGTGAACGCACTGGCCCAGTACCTCGAGCTCGAACCGCTCGAGCGTCAGGCGCTCCTCGAAAGGGACGGCACGCTGGCACGGTGCCGGGCCTTGATCGAGCTGCTCGAAATCAAGACCCTGACACCGCCCAGCTCATGGAAAGGCCGCTCAGTTCACTGAGCGGACGCGCTAGCGATTCAGCCGCAGCGAGACGGCGACTGCTGGGTTCCGCTTGCGTTCGATGTTCGCCGAATTCGAGTACACCGCCACGTCCATCCCCACCCGTGGGCTGATGTTCAGGCCGACGCCACCGGCGGGGTTCCACATCTCCCGCGAGAACACCGCTCCGCCGCGCAGGTCAATCGTGCCGAAGCGAAGCTCGCCCCCTCCGTGGAACGACTTGCCCTGCAGTCCGCGGCCGAACTCCGCGACGCCCGCCCAGCGGCCGACGTCGTAGCCCACGTTCGCGCGGTAGTCGATCGGCAACTCGACGCGCACCTCGCCAACCGGCACCGCCGGGGTCTCGATCAAATCGCCGTCACCCTGCAGGAGATTGGCGTGAAAGTAGGTCGCCCGCTCGGCGTCGGTCCAATCGATGTAGTTGCCAACGCCGTTGGCGCCGAATCCCAGTTCCCAGTTGCCAATGACAGTGCCGACGCCCAGATCAATCGCCATGCCGGTGCCTGAATCAGCGCTCGTACGGGCGATGAAGAGCGGCGGTGGAAGGAACGGGTTCACCGTCAACAGGCCGACGCTGTCGGTATCCATGCGCAGCGTAGAGTCCACGTCAAAATAACGGAAGCCGTGCAGGTAGTTGACGTTGGCGGCGAGGTAGATGCCCTCGCGATCACTCCCGGCTCCGACGCCCACCGGGAAGGCGAAGCGGCTGCGATAGCCCCCTGCGATTGCCATGGCCAGCTGTCCCTGCGTGTTGTTCAGCGCGGTCAACTGCGTAAACGGGACATACACCGGCGGGCCTTCGCTGAGGATCTGCGTCAGCCGATCGTCGATGACTGATGCGGTCCGCATCGAGACGTACGGGCCCCCGCCCACGTAGATGCCCTGAAACGAACCCCCGGGGCGCTCGACCAGCCTGAACGTCCTGCCCCAGTTCGGCGTCGCCAGGCCGGCGGCCGGCGGCTGGTTGACCGGGATGAATCCCTTGTACTCGTTGATATCGCGGCTCAGTTCGCCGTTGCCGACATCGACAAGAAAATCGTCAGCCTTCGTGTCGCTGCTGTCGCGGCCGATCGTGTAGTGCAGCGGTGAGGCCGCGTACTCGATAGTGCGGGCGATGTCGAAGTCGTCCTTCGACGGGTCCAGCCGATCGAAGTCGCGAAACACCTGGATGAGGCCGAAGGGGAGCACGATGGCTCGGTACTGCCCTACTTCCTCGATCATTTGACTGGCCACGTTTTCGCCGCCCCCCGGCGATCCCATTCCGACCTTGCGAGCGTCGAATGACCAGTTTTGTGCGGATGCGGTGTTGATGAAAATCAGCGAGGCGAACAGCGGACCGAGCGAAATCCGATAGCTCACAAACATACTCCTCCACTAGTTACGTTGGCATCCCCTCTCTAAGCCGCTGAGAGAGCACGCGAACGATGCGCTCCCCGTGGAAGCGGCCGTTTTCGATAAATATCGAGCCCGTGTTCCGCCCGGCTATCGCGCCTCCGGCGATGAACAGGTTCGGAACGTTGCTCTCGAATGTGTCGGGGTCGAGCTCTGGACTGAGGGAGTCATTATCGCATCGCACGCCGGCCCTGCGCATCAGATCGACATCCGGTTTGTAGCCGGTGAGCAGGAACACGCCATCGGCGGGTATCTCCTGGCGGCCGGATTCGCCCTCGACGATCACGGCACTGCGCGTAATTTCAACCACCCGGGTGTTGAAGTACGCAGTTACGGAGCCTTCCTTGATGCGATTGTCGATATCGGGCCGGACCCAGTACTTGATGCTGTCGCCCAGCGCCGCCCGGCGGTGCACCAGGGTCACGTGCGCGCCGCCGCGAAACAGCTCCAGCGCCGCTTCGGCCGCCGAGTTCTTGCCCCCGACCACCACCACCCGCTGCCGGTAATACGGGTGCGCATCGGTGTAGTAGTGCGACACGTGCGGCAGCGCCTCGCCGGGGACGCCGAGGTAGTTGGGGTGGTCGTAGTAACCAATCGCCAGGACGACGGCGCGTGCCTGCCGGGCGCGCGTGGTGCCGCGCTTATCGCGGCAGGTGACGATGAAGATGTCGCCTTCGCGCTCGATCTCATGCACCTCCTCGTGAAAGGCGATCTGCAGATCGTAGGTGTCGACCACTCGCCGGTAGTAGCGGAGCGCTTCCAGCCGGGTGGGCTTGTCGAACGGCGTCACCAGCGGGAGGCGGCCGATCTCGAGCAGCTCCGGCGTCGTGAAGAACACCATGTGCGTGGGGAAGTTGAAAATGGCGTCGACCAGCACGCCCTTCTCGACGACGACGTAATCAAGACCCTGTTGCTTGGCGGCGATCGCGGTGGCAAGACCGGAAGGACCGGCGCCGACGATGAGGACATCACGCACGGACATGCACCTAGTCTAAGGTGTCCTGCGCGATCATCGTGCCTTGGTGGTGGAGACTCAGGCGAGCGGAGCGGGCAGCTTCGAATCGCCCGTGAGAAATTGATCGATGCCGCGGGCGGCGGAGCGTCCTTCGGCGATCGCCCAGACGATCAGCGATTGCCCGCGCTGCATGTCGCCGGCGGCGAACACCCCGGGGACGTTCGTCATCCAGCGTTCGTCGCGCCATACGTTCCCGCGATCGGTCAGCGTCAGCCCGAGGTCGCTGACGAGCGGACCACGCTCCGGCCCCACGAACCCCATGGCCAGGAGCACGAGATCGGCGGGAATCTCGAATTCGCTGCCCGGCACCGATTCGAAGTGCATGCGGCCGCCGCTGCGGACCATTTTCACCGTCACCGCATGCAGTTTGCGCACATGACCCGTATCGTCGCCGGTGAAACGCTGCGTGGACACGGCATAAAGGCGCTCGCCGCCTTCCTCGTGCGCGGTCGACACACGGAACACGTTCGGCCACTGCGGCCAGGGGTTCTCAGGCGCCCGCTCGGCGGGTGGCCGCGGCAGCAGTTCGAGCTGCGTGACGGACTTTGCCCCCTGGCGGTGCGCGGTGCCGAGACAGTCGGCGCCGGTGTCGCCGCCACCGATGATGATCACGTGCTTGCCGTGGGCGCTGATGAAGGCGTCATCGGGAATTACGTCGCCTTCACATCGCTTGTTCTGCAGCGTCAGGTACTCCATCGCGAAGTGGATGCCCGTGAGCTCGCGACCCGGCACCGGCAGGTCGCGCGGCTGCCCCGCCCCCGCGGCTAGCAGCACCGCGTCGAACTCCGCCCGCAGCCGTGCCGCCGGCATGTCAGCCCCGCCGACATCGACGCTGCTTTTGAACGCGACCCCTTCGGCGGCCATTACGGCAAGCCGCCGGTCGAGGACCCGCTTCTCCATCTTGAATTCAGGGATGCCGTAGCGCAGCAGCCCGCCAATCCGGTCCGACTTCTCGAACACCGTCACGGAGTGGCCGGCTCGATTGAGCTGGTCGGCGGCCGCCAGACCGGCAGGTCCGGATCCGACAACCGCTACGTCCTTCGACGTGCGCGACGCGGGTGGTCTCGGCGTCACCCAGCCCTCGTCGTAGGCGCGATCGATGATCGACACCTCGACGGCCTTGATCGTCACCGGCTCGGCGTTGATGCCGAGCACGCACGAGCCTTCGCACGGCGCGGGACACAGCCGTCCCGTGAATTCCGGAAAATTATTCGTCGCGTGGAGCCGGTCGATCGCCGCGTGCCAGCGATCGCGGTAGACCAGATCGTTCCAGTCCGGGATCAGGTTCCCGAGCGGGCATCCCTGGTGACAGAACGGAATGCCGCAGTCCATGCAGCGCGCGCCCTGGTCGCGGAGTTCCGGCGTCGGGTACGGCAGGTACACCTCGCGCCAGTCGTGGACCCGCTCCTCGATGGGACGCGTCGGATGCTTCCTTCGCTTGATCTCGATGAACCCGGTGACTTTGCCCATGAATCCTGTTGCCGGGTCCGCTGCGCGGAACCCGGCCTACGTACTTCGTGAACCCGGCCTACCTACACCTCGCGGAAACCAGTCTGCGTATCGTATGTAGAGCGGGTTCCGCGCAGCGGACCCGCCTACCGTGCTGCTGGAATCTTGACGACCGCCACGGGATCGCTGGCAAGCTCGGCCACCAGGCGGCTTGCTTCCGCCGCCAGCGCCTTCTTGTATTCCCGCGGCATGACCTTGACGACGCGCCCCTGCAGCGTGCCCCACTCTTCGAGCAGCCGCGCCGCGTATCGGCTCCCGGTCAGCGTGACGTGCTTCATGAGCGCCACCTGGACGAAATCGATGTCCTCGGCTTCGATCAGCGGTTCGAGATCCACCATCTCCAGGTTGCAGCGGCGCTCGAACCGGCCGTCCCGGTCGAGCACGTAGGCAATGCCCCCGCTCATCCCGGCGGCGAAGTTCCGGCCGGTGCGGCCGAGCACGAGCACGCGGCCTCCGGTCATGTATTCGCAGCCATGGTCTCCCACGCCCTCGACGACGACCGTCGCGCCGCTGTTGCGCACGCAGAACCGCTCGCCGGCGACGCCGCTGACGAACGCCTCGCCGCCGGTCGCTCCGTAGAACGCCACGTTGCCGATGATGATGTTCTCCTCGGTCCGGAACGTGGACCGGAGCGGCGGATACGCGATCAAGCGGCCGCCCGAAAGCCCCTTGCCGAAGCCGTCGTTGGCGTCGCCAACCAGGGTCATCGTGATGCCGCGCGGCAGGAAGGCGCCGAAGCTCTGCCCGGCCGATCCCGTGAACGTCATCTTGATCGTGTCGTCGGGCAGCCCGCCGCCGCCGTACCGTTTCGTGACCTCGTAGCCGAGCATCGTGCCGACCGTACGGTCGGCGTTGCGGATGAACGAGCTGAACTCGACCGACCGACCCGTGCTCGAGCGCGGGCCGGCAGCGCTCGATCAATTCGTTGTCGAACGCCTTGTCGATCCCGTGATCCTGCTCACGGACCCTGCGGCGGGCGACCGAGGCGGGCAGCGCGGGCACGTGGAGGAGCGGCGCGAGGTCGAGGCCGCCCGCCTTCCAGTGTTCGACCGCCGACTCGATGTCGAGACAGTCGGCCCGGCCGATCATCTCGTCGATCGTCCGGAACCCGAGCTCCGCCATCAGCTCGCGCACTTCCTGTGCGACGAAGCGGAAGAAATTCTCGACGAACTCGGGCTTGCCGGTGAACTTCTTGCGCAGCTCCGGGTCCTGGGTGGCCACCCCCACCGGGCAGGTGTTCAGGTGGCACACGCGCATCATCACGCAGCCCATGACGACGAGCGGCGCGGTGGCGAAGCCGTACTCCTCGGCGCCGAGCAGCGCGCCGATGACGACGTCGCGGCCGGTCTTGAGCTGGCCGTCCACCTGCACGACGATCCGGTCGCGCAGCTTGTTCAGTACCAGCACCTGCTGCGTTTCGGCGAGGCCGAGTTCCCACGGCAGCCCGGCGTGCTTGAGGCTGGTCAGCGGAGACGCGCCGGTTCCGCCGTCGTGGCCAGAAATCAGCACCACGTCCGAGTGCGCCTTGGCGACCCCGGCGGCGACCGTGCCGACCCCGCCCTCGGCGACGAGCTTGACGTGGATGCGCGCCCTCGGATTGGAGTTCTTCAGGTCGTAAATGAGCTGCGCCAGGTCCTCAATCGAGTAGATGTCGTGGTGCGGCGGCGGCGAAATCAGCCCGACGTACGGCGTGGCGAACCGGGTCTTGGCAATCCACGGGTAGACCTTCGGCCCCGGAAGCTGGCCGCCCTCTCCAGGCTTGGCGCCCTGCGCCATCTTGATCTGCAGGTCGTCGGCGTTGACCAGGTACTCGCTCGTGACGCCGAACCGCGCCGACGCGACCTGCTTGATCGCGCTGCGACGCGAGTCGCCGTTCTGCGTCGGGCACGTAGCGGGCCGGATCTTCGCCGCCCTCGCCGGTATTCGACCGGCCGCCGAGGCGGTTCATCGCAATCGCCAGCGTCTCGTGCGCTTCGCCGCTGATCGAGCCGTACGACATCGCGCCGGTCGAGAACCGTTTCAGGATCGATTCGATCGGCTCGACCTCGTCGATCGGGACCGCGGGACCGACCGGTTTCAGGCGGAACAGCCCGCGCAGCGTCGCCCGGTTTTCGTTCTGATGGTCGACCAGGCGCGTGTACTCCTTGAAGATGGAGTATTGGCCGGAGCGGGTCGCGTGCTGCAGCTTGAACACCGTCTCCGGATTGAAGAGGTGATACTCGCCGTCACGCCGCCACTGGTATTCGCCGCCGCCGTCGAGCTCCTCCGGGCCAGCCGGCCGCGAACCGAAGGCGCGCTCGTGGCGCCGGCGTACCTCTTCGGCAATGACGTCGATGCCGACGCCGCTGACGCGCGACATCGTGTGCGTGAAGTAGCGGTCGATGAACGCCTGGTTCAGGCCGATCGCCTCGAAGATCTGCGCGCCGCAGTAGCTCTGCAGCGTCGAGATCCCCATCTTCGACATCACCTTGAGGATGCCTTTGTTGAGCGCCTTGATGTAGTGGGCGATCGCCTCGTCGCGCTCGATCCCCGGGAGCATCCCCTGGAGGATCATGTCGTCGATCGTCTCGAAGGCGACGTAAGGGTTGACCACGCCGGCGCCGTATCCCATCAGCAGCGAGACGTGGTGCACTTCGCGCGCGTCGCCGCATTCGACGACCAGCGCGCAGCGCGTGCGTGACCCTTCGCGCACCAGGTGATGGTGCACGCCGGCGGTCGCCAGCAGGCTGGGAATCGGCGCCTGGCGCGGACCGACGCCGCGGTCCGAGAGAATCAGGATGTCGTAACCGTCCCTGACCGCCTCGCTCGCGCGGCGACACAGCTCGGCCATCGCCTGCTCGAGTCCCTCGCCGTCCTTGTCGGTGTCGAACAGCAGCGACAGCGTGGTCGAGCTTGAATGCTGACCCGGCCGGCAGGTGCCGCAGCTTCGCCACGTGCTCGTTGTGGATGATCGGGTACTTGATCTGGATCTGCCGGCACGATTCCGGTTCCGGCTTCAGCAGGTTCCGTTCGGGGCCGATCGTCGAGCCCATGTCGGTCACGAGTTGCTCGCGGATCGCATCGAGCGGCGGGTTGGTGACCTGCGCGAAGAGCTGCTTGAAATAGTCGAACAGCAGGCGCGGCCGCTGCGACAGCACGGCCAGCGACGTGTCTGTCCCCATCGATCCGACTGGCTCCTCGCCGTTCGTCGCCATCGGCCCGATCAGCACGCGCAGATCCTCCTGCGTGTAGCCGAACGCCAGCTGGCGCTTCAGCACCGTTTCGTGATCGGGCTCCTCGGCGTCCGCGTCCGGCAGGGCGTCGATGTCGACGATGTGGGCGTCGAGCCACTGGCGATACGGATGCTGCGCCGCCAGCTCGCTCTTGATCTCCTCGTCGTCCACGATGCGGCCGCGCGACGTGTCGACCAGGAAGATGCGGCCGGGGTGGAGGCGCTCCTTGACCACGACGTCTTCCGGCGCGAGATCGAGCACGCCGACTTCCGACGCCATGATGACGAGGTCATCCTTCGTCACGTAGTAGCGCGACGGACGCAGGCCATTGCGGTCGAGCACCGCGCCGACGACCGTGCCGTCGGTGAACGCAATCGACGCCGGACCATCCCACGGCTCCATCAGCGACGCGTGGTACTGGTAGAACGCCCTCCGCTCGGGGCCCATCTCCGGGTTGCCGCTCCACGGCTCGGGAATCATCATCAGGATGGCGTGCGGCAGCGACCGGCCCGCCATCACCAGCATCTCGAGGACGTTGTCGAACGTGGCGGTATCGCTGCCGCCTTCGCGGATCACCGGCAGGATCTTCTTCAGATCGTCGCCAAGCACGTCGGACGCGAGGAGTCCCTCGCGCGCGCGCATCCAGTTGATGTTGCCGCGCAGCGTGTTGATCTCGCCGTTGTGCGCGATATACCGGTACGGGTGGGCCAGCGGCCACGACGGGAATGTGTTGGTGCTGAAGCGCTGGTGAACCAGCGCCAGCGATGATTCCAGGGCCGGGTCTGACAGGTCCGGGAACATCGGCTGCAGCTGCTGCGCCGTCAGCATCCCCTTGTAGATCAGCGTCCTTGCCGACAGGCCGACGATGTAGAAGAACCGGCGCGAGATCGCGTTGAGATCGAGAGCGTCGACCACGCCCTCGACCCGCTTCCGGATCACATAGAGTTTGCGCTCGAACGCCGCGTCCTGCGACTCCTCGAGCGCCGATGAAGACGTGCTGAAAGATCGGCTGCGTCGCCTTGGCGCTGTCGCCGAGCAGGCTGTTGTCGGACGGCACGTCACGCCAGCCGAGCAGTGTCTGCCCTTCCTCGGTAACGATGCGGCCGATCGCGTCCTTGATGGTGTTGCGGTCGCGGGCGTCGCGCGGCAGGAACACCAGACCCGCCCCGTAGGTCCCCGCTGGCGGCAGATCGAACGGGACGACTTTGCGAAGGAACGCGTCCGGGGTTTGCACGAGGATGCCCGCACCGTCACCCGTGTTGGCCTCGCAGCCGCAGGCGCCGCGATGCTCGAGATTGATGAGGACGCGCAGTGCCTTGCGCACGATGTCGTGCGAGCGATGTCCCTTGATGTGGACGACGAAGCCGACGCCGCAGGCATCGTGTTCGGCGCGCGAATCGTACAGCCCCTGGTCCAGAGGAGGCGTCTGTGGGTCGTGAGGGGCAGCCATGGGAAGGACTGTTATACGATCCGCAGACTCATAAGGGAAATACAATGTTCTTGGATAATCAATCTTAAAAACTGATACGGGCAGGGAAGCGTCTTCGATCCCGGTCAAGATGCGCTTCTGCCAACCCACCCCCGCACAGCGCCAATTCACTGAAAATCGGGCTATTTCCGCCGATCCTCCCCATAGAATGTGCGGAATCGACAACGTTCAGGAGAGTTGACTGATGCATGCACCGATGAAATACGTGGAAAAGGGGATGGCCGTCGCCGCCAACGGGATCTGGCAGGTCGTTCTCGGCCGCCAACCAAGATCAAGCAGAACCCCTCGTTCACGCCCCGGTGGTCCGAGAAGCCGCTCCTGAAGTCCTATCAGAAGACCAAGCCGCCGCTCGGCTGGCCGCGCGAGACCGATTCGCTCTGCCCCATCTGTACGCGCGAGGCGCGGCAGGAGATCCTCGACGGCAAGAAAGACGTGTCGGTGCTCCTCAACGAAAAGGTCGGGGAGATCAAGGCGACGATCATCGAGCGCGACGGCAAGATCCTGATGGTGAAAGACTGCCCGCTCCACGGCCACTTCGAGGACGTGATGGCGATGGATCCGGCGTTCTTCAAGCACCTCGAGGAGGTCTTCCCCGGACGCGATATTCGTGCCCACAACGACGAGAAGCTGCACAACCATGGCAGCTCCACCGTCAAGCATGGGCGCGGCTCCGTCCTCACGGTCGATCTGACCAACCGCTGCAACATGATGTGCGACCCCTGCTTCATGGACGCCAACCAGGTCGGGTTCGTCCACGAGCTGACGTGGGAAGACATCAAGCAGGTGCTCGACAACGCGATCACCATCAAGCCGCGCCGGCAGATGTCGGTCCAGTTCTCCGGCGGCGAGCCGACGATGTCACCCTACTTCCTGGATGCGGTGCGCTACGCGCGCAAGGTTGGCTACAACAGCGTGCAGGCCGCCACCAACGGCATCGAGTTCGCCAAGAGCCCGGAATTCGCCAAGGCGGCGGCCGAAGCGGGACTCCGCTACGCCTACCTGCAGTTTGACGGCATCGGCAACGCCGCCAACTCGCACCGGCGCGTCGGCAACCTGTTCGACGTCAAGCTCCGCGCGATCGAGAACCTCTACCAGGCCGGGGTCGACATCGTGCCGGTAATCACGATCGTCAACGGCGTGAACAACGAGCAGGTCGGCCGGGTGATCGAGTTCGCGCTCGACAACCCGAAGCGGATCAATTTCCTCTCGTTCCAGCCGGTCTCGTTCACCGGCCGAGACGAAGAGATCACGCCGGAACGCCGCGCGGCGCAGCGCTACACGCTGTCGCACCTGGCGCACGACGTGAAGAACCAGGTCGGCATCGGCGAGCCGATCCGCGACTGGTTCCCGATCTCGTTCATGTCCACCTTCACCGACTGGGCCGACGTCGTCCACGGACCGGACCGTGAATGGGGCCAGCTCACCTGCGGGTGCCACCCGAACTGCGGCATCGGCATGGCGGTGATGATCGACAAGGAAACCAAGGAAGCGGTGCCGGTGACCGCGTTTCTCAAGGCCGACCAGCTCGCCAGGGACGTGGCGCAGGTGAACGACGCCGCGCGCGGCAAGTTCCTGTCAGTCGCCGGCATGGCGCTGGCGCTGATGCGCAACTACGACCCGTTCAAGGCGCCGACGCACTTCCGCATCGCCGACCTGATGAAGAAGTTCGACAAGACATTCGGCGCCACCGGCAAGGACTACGGCAAGGTGACCGGCGACCGGACGATGACGGACATCGAGAAGCGGCGGGCGGATCGCTGGAACTTCCTGTTCATCGCCGGCATGTGGTTCCAGGACCTGTTCAACTACGACTTCCGCCGCACCGAGATGTGCATCATCCCGTACGCGACGCAGCAGGGCGAAATTTCCTTCTGCGCGTACAACACCGGCATCGGCTGGCGCAACATCATCGAGAAGATGCACATGACGGCGACGCTCACCAAGTGGTACGAAGAGCACGGCCGGCACGAGATCTTCGCCGGCGGCAAGGAAGTGCAGATGGCGAGCAAGGACCACTCGCTCGTCCTCAATGCCGAAGCGGTGGCCAAGGGCAAGCAGACCGACCTCGACGCACTCGGCATCGCCAAGAACGCACGCGAAGAGAAACTGGCGGCCCGCAAGAAGCCGCTGACGCCCGAAGAGACTCCGCAAGCACCAGGAGATGGAAGCGCCTTTATCGCAAGGAAGTGCTCAAGGAGCAGCCGACGCTGCAGATCCAGGGGCTCGGAGGTGGGCGCAAGAAGCAGGAAGTCGCCGAAGTGGTGCACAAGCCGACGGTGTAGAGGCGTCGTTCACCGTTCAGGTTCTCGCTTCTCGGTTCGTGTTCAGGTTCGGGCCGGCGGTCCCATTGCGATCGCCGGCCTTTCGTTTTTCGGGCTGGTAGAATCACCCGATGCGACTTGAAGGGCGCACCGTCCTCGTCACGGGAGGCGCATCCGGCCTGGGCGGCGCGACCGTCGACATGATCGTGGCGGCCGGCGGCCGCGCGGTGATCGTCGACATCAACGAACAGGCCGGCATCGCGAAGGCCGCTCAGCACGGCAAGAGCGCGCACTTCGTGAAAACCGACGTCACCAGCGATGCCGAGATGCAGCGCGCGATTGACGCGGCGGGCACCGTGTTCGGCGCGGTCCATGGCCTGGTATGCGCGGCGGGGATCGCGGTCGCCGAGCGAGTGCTTCCCAAAGAAGGCGTGCAGCCGCTCGCGCACTTCACGCGAACGATCACCATCAACCTGATCGGCACGTTCAACGCGATTCGCCTGGCGGCCGCAGCGATGGCCGGCAACCAGCCGAACCGAGGCCGGCGAGCGCGGCGTGATCGTCTCGACGGCGTCAGTGGCCGCGTACGACGGCCAGATCGGACAGGCGGCCTACTCTGCGTCCAAAGGGCGGCATCGTCGGCATGACGCTGCCGCTGGCGCGCGAGTTTGCGCGCATCGGCGTACGCGTGATGGCGATCGCGCCGGGCACTTTCGATACGCCGCTCCTCGCCGGGTTGCCCCAGGCCGCGCGCGAGTCGCTCGCGCAGCAGGTGCCGTTTCCGTCGCGGCTGGGACGTCCCGAGGAATACGCCGCCCTCGTCCGCCACATCTTCGAGAACCAGATGCTGAACGGCGAAGTCATCCGCCTCGACGGCGCGATACGAATGGCGCCAAAATGAGTCATCCATGCTGACAATCGCTCACCGGCGCCCTCGCCGGTTTTTTTCATGTGCTCGCGGGTCCCGACCATCTCGCGGCGGTCGGCCCGCTGGCGATCGACGGACGGCGGCGCGGCTGGCTCGCCGGCTGGACCTGGGGCCTCGGCCACGCCTCCGGCGTCGTCGTCGTCGCCGCCCTGGCCGTGCTGCTGCGGGACCTGCTGCCGCCGATCGAAACGATTTCGGCGTGGAGTGAAAGGATCGTCGGCGCTGCGCTGATTGGCGTTGGGTTCTGGGCGCTGCGGCGAAGCGGCCGCGTGCAGCCCGCGCCGCACGTCCACGGCGCTACCGCGCACGATCATCTGCACGTACAGGCCGGGCCCGGCTGGGTTCGACGCCTGGGCCACGCCCATGCGTCGTTCTGCCTGGGCGTGCTCCACGGGGTTGCGGGCACGTCGCATTTTGTCGGCGTGCTGCCGGCACTGGCGCTGCCCACGACCGCCGCAGCGATGGCGTACATTGGGGCGTTCGGCGGCGGCACCGTCGCGGCGATGACGTTGTTTGCCGCGGCCGCCGGGCGCCTGGGCGCGGTCTCCGAGCATCCGGCCACCTATCGCGCGGTCATGGCGTCGGCTGCGATCGTGGCGATGCTGGTCGGCGGCTGGTGGCTCGTCATCGGCGCTTCCTGACGCCTCCCAATCTACCTCTCGGTTCTTGCCCAGACATCGTTTCTGATCACCTTGCCGCCCTTCATCACGAACTTCACCCGCTGAAGTTCGCTGATGTCCGTCAGCGGGTTGCCCGACACGGCGACCAGGTCCGCGTACTTCCCTTTGTCGATTGAACCGATCCGATCGGACCAGCCCATGGCTTCGGCATTGATGGTGGTCCCCGACTGGATCGCCTGCGCAGGCGTCATCCGTGCCCGCTTGACCAGCGACTCAAACTCGAGCGCCTGGGTCCCGTGGGGAAACGTCGAGCCGTCGACGCCACTGCCTACCATGATCCTGACCCCCTTCGTGGCGGCTGCCATCGTCACTGCCTTTTCGAAAATGGGGATCATCCGGTACTTGCCACCGGTGTTTTTGGCGTCGTTGTCGTCCATGTACGGCTCGAGGTAGCGGACGAACGTCGGATCAAAAAACAGCCCTTTCTGCGCCATCTCGTTCGCCTGCTCCTGGTTCAGGCCGAAGGCGTGCTCGATCGAGTCGCAGCCCGCGGTGATGGCGAATTTCAGCCCTTCGCCTCCCAGAACATGACAGCCGGCTTTGCGGCCGAGGCGATGCGTTTCGTCCACCAGCGCCTGCAGGACCGCCAGCGGATAGGTGAGCGAGTACTGGTCCTCGCCGCCGGCGGTGAACGAGTAGCCCCCGGACGGGAACAGCTTGATCCAGTCCACACCGCGCTCGACGTGTTCGCGGACGGCCGCGCGCGCTTCGTCCGCCGATCGCACCACGGTGCTGGCCAACGGATTCTCGGGGCCGCTGGCGGGGGTGGCGCCCCAGACGATGCCCCGGCCCGACACCTGGAATCGGGGCCCGTCGAGCCGCCCCTCGGTAATCGCGTTGCGGATCTCGACGTCGGCGTAGCCGTTACCGTGAGAGCTCATGTCGCGCGCCGCGGTGAACCCGGCTCGCAGGTCCGCCTGCAGGTTCTGGATGGCGATGAGCGTCGCCGTCTCCCGC
The DNA here is from genome assembly GCA_963750995.1 of uncultured Acidobacteriota bacterium. Classification (GTDB taxonomy): domain Bacteria; phylum Acidobacteriota; class Vicinamibacteria; order Vicinamibacterales; family UBA2999; genus CAVVST01. Next base: position 926,771 of record CAVVST010000005.1, read on the forward strand.
GACATGCCGGGCCGTGGGTTGTTGAACATGTGGGTATGCGCGTCGATCAGGCCCGGCAGGACGGTCGACTGTGGCAGATCGATCACCTCGGCTCCGGTGGGAATCCTGATCTGACCCTCCGCGCCGACGTCGGCGATGCGGTCACCCTGGATCACCACGACCTGGCGCATGAGCAGCTGCCCGGTGGTGCTGTTGAACAAGCGGCCGGCGCGCACCGCGATCGTCCTGGGACTCGCCGGACATTGAATGATTCCGCCGTCGGAGGCGACACACGGAGGGGCCCCCGCTCCGCGCCAGGGAGCCGGCGGCGGTTGCACCTGCGCTCCCAGGGTTAGCGCACCCAGCAACAAGCCCAGTAGTGCCGCCAACGTTGCCGTCGTTCGCATCGGAAGGGTCCTCCCGCGTGTGGTCCGTCAGCGCTCGAGGCGAAGGATACACTGGCGGCCGCTTTCACGGCACATGACGGGTCGGTGTTTTCTGGAAGGCGCGGGTGCCGATGAGGACGAAGTCGGCGCAGCTACTCGCTCACCGGCAGCGGGCTATCGGAACCGTCGAGCGAACGTTTCGCGGCGTCGCGGAGCGCGAACGCCTCACGGGCTTTGCCTTCGCGATCGCCCGAAAAGCCGCTCGACACCGCTTCCACGGCCTTCTTCACAGAGGCGACGATGTAGTCGTGGCTCTGGCGCCATCGGCCGGGCGGCGTGACTTCGCCCGCCCAGGCGTCGAGGGCCAGCAGGCTTCGTTCGAGCGCCGCGAGGACGTCGGCCCCCGGCTGCGCCACGGCGGACATCAGGAAGGGCTCGATGGTTTCGAGCTTTTCCAGGACGGGCGCGATGGTCACACGGTAGTCCTGGACGACCCGATGCTGGCTGCCCGCGACCACCGTATTCACCGGCAGTTCCTCCGGCTCGGGCGGCGGCGCCGGCCTGGCGAGGTCGATGTAAATTCGACGCCCGGACGTACGGACGAACGCCTGCGCGGACCGCGGTATGGAGACCCGCGCCCTCAACGCGCGGACCGAGCCCTCCACCGATTCGTCAATCGATACCTCCCGGAGCAGCGAAACGCCGGCGGGCGCCTTCCATCGCATCGCCTCGACCGGCGCGACAGCGGGCGAGGCCACGATTTCGATTTCCTGCGCGCTTATCGTCTGGGTCACGATGTGCCGGGGCTCCTCGGGCAGCTCGAGGACGACGGCAACGCTGCCGGCGCCGGCAATCAGCAGGACGTTGGCTGCCGCGCTCACCAGCGGCGTGCCGTCATACCCGGGCGGCCGGCGGACGCTCTCGTCGACGAGTACGCGGGCCTTGAAGCCGCGCTTCGCCAGAAATCGCTGCGCGGCATCGGCTTCATCAAGGGATACATACGGGCCGGCCACCACTTCGTGCGACCGGTTATTGCTCCGTGTGAAGGCAGGAATGCCGGCGGCGGCCATGCGCGCGGCCATCGTGCGGGCCAGCGGTTCGGTCCGCAACTTCGTCACGGCGACGGTGAACCCGGCGCCGGTCGGAATCGTCCTGGCCTCAGCCGGCCAGGGAGGTGGCCGGAGCCAGAGAACCGCGCCTGCGCCTACCACCCCCACCAGTGCCACCGACGCAAAGCGCCTGGGCATCAGCATGGAGGGCCCACCAATGAGAGACGATCGCCGATCTTCACGCCGAATTCGGCGAGGCGGCCGGCCGCGAGCTCGATCACGGCGCAACCGCCGATCGACGCGGCGAGCCGCCAGGGCGCCATGCTGTGCACCAGCCGAACGACGGTGCCGCGGGCATCGACGAACGCGACGTCGATGGGAAATCCCATCCCCACGGTGTGAATCGCAATGCACGGCGCGATGAACATCGCTTGATCCGGCGCGATCGACTCTCTCCCGAGCAAACCGCGCCGGCGATCGCTCCTGGTGAGCGCCATGTCCACCGATGATGCGACGACTTCGCCGGTGGGAACGTGCACGAGGTTCATGGCTGGGGCTGGTGCCTCCGCCTGGGGACTGTGGATCGTTCGAGCTGGGCTGCGGGATCGGGGATCGGCAACCGGGGAATGGACGTTCTTCCGGTTCCGGGCCCGCGGTCCCCGGTTCCGGATTCCAGAAAGTACGACGCGCAGGCGGCGTCGAGCAGCTCGCGCGTGATGACGGGCTCGCTGCCGCGATAGCGGCACAGCGCGGTGACCTGGTCGAGCAGGTCGCGCGGCTGGCACGCCCGCAGCGGACGCCCTTCGGGCCGATAGTGGCGGCGATGCAGGTAAGCCACCATCACCTGGTGGTACTTCAGGCCGCGCTGGCGGCAATTCAATTCGAAAATGCGCGAGAACTCCTCCACCGACGGATCGTCCACGGCAATCTTGTACGGAATCCGGCGCAGGAACGCTTCGTCGGCGAGCGACGCCGGATCGAGGTTCGTAGCGAAGACGACCAGGACGTCGAATGGGACCTGGAACTTCTTGCCGGTATGGAGCGTCAGGTAATCGACCCGGCTTTCAAGTGGCACGATCCACCGGTTCAGCAGATCTTCGGGCCGGATGCGCTGACGTCCGAAATCGTCGACCAGCAGCACACCGCCGTTCGCCTTGAGCTGCAGCGGCGCTTCGTAGAACCTCGACGCGGGATTGAACGTGAGGTCGAGCATGTCGAGCGTGAGCTCGCCGCCGACGATGACCACGGGCCGACGGATGCGGACCCAGCGTCGATCGCGCGGCGACTCGGAGATGAGGAGGGACCTGTCATCGGCCTCGTCCAGCCGCTCGTGGTTGATCGGATCGAACATGGTGATGATCAAGCCGTCGACATCAATCGCGTGCGGCATATACATCTCGCCGCCAATCGTCCGGCCGAGACCTTCGCCGATCACCGTCTTGCCGTTGCCGGGCTGGCCGTAGAGGAACAGGGCCTTGTTGGCGTTCACGGCGGGCCCAAGCTGCTCGAGGATCCGGTCGGGGACGATGAGATGCGAAAATCCGCCGCGCAGGCGTTCGCGATCGACATAGCCGCGTGAGGCGGCCAGCACGCGCATACGCGCGATATACATCGCCAGCGGAACCGGGGCTGGTCCGACGTACTGGTTGATGTCGAGGTACTGCCGCGCGCGGTCACGCCCAAGATCCGTCAGGCAGTAGCGATAGCTCGATGCCGAGCTGCCGGTGGCGCCGCGCACTTCGATCAGCCGTTCGGCGCGGGCGCGCTCGATGATCGGCTCGAACACGCCAAAGGTCAGGCATATCCGCTCGCTCAGCGCCAGCCCCGACGCTTCGCCGCCGTACAGCGTCTTGATCAGCAGCTGCTCGATCAGGTCGGCGCCGAGCCCGGTATCTTCGAGCGTGTGCGGCGCGCCGAGACTGGTGCTCATCGCTGGGCCATTGGAAATAGGACCTGGACGAACTTGATTGCCGCGGGACCGATCGTCACCACCCAGATTGCCGGGAAGATGCAGAAGACCAACGGGAACACCATTTTCACGCCGGTCTTGGCCGCAGCCTCCTCCGCGCGCTGGCGGCGCTTGGTCCGCAGCGTGTCGGAATGGACACGCAGCGACTGCGCGACGCTGGTGCCGAACTTGTCGGTCTGGACCAGCATGGCGACGAGCGACGAGAGGTCGTCGACGCCGGTGCGAACCGCCAGGTTGTGCAACGCATCCGAGCGCGCCGTGCCGGCCCGCAGCTCGAGGTTCACGAGCCGCAGCTCGTCCGACAAGTCCTTATGCGCGAACGCGAGCTCCTCGCCGACGCGCTGAATTGCCTGGTCCAGGCCCAGCCCGGCCTCGACGCTCACCACCAGGAGGTCCAGGGCATCTGGCAGCGACAACCGGATCCGGTGCTGCCGGCGCCGCGCCATCCGCCCAAGCGCCATTCCCGGCAGGAGGTACCCAACGCCGCGGCGCCGAGCGCCAGCAGCAGGTTGGGTCGCCCGAAGATCGGCAGCACAACCAGCGCGAATGACACGATGGCGAGCCCGAGGCGAGCGCCGGTGAACACGGCGAGCGCCTCTGGACGCCGGTAGCCGGCAGCCACCAGCCGCGCCCGCAGCTTGCCCATCTCGGAGGCCGGCGTCGGCGCGTACTTGCTCAAGGTCGCAAACGAGTCAGCGATCTTCGTGCGATACGAGGGTGCCGCGTCGGCCATCGGCTCGCCCCGAATCTCGCCGAGCCGCCGCTCGATCGCCACCGCGGTACCCGGCGACAGCGCCATCGCGCCCGCGGCCACGAGCAGCGAGACGAACAGAAACGCGAGTAGCGGAAGCAGGATCATCATCGCATTAGACCTCGATCTTGATGACCTGCCGGATCCAGATGAATCCGACCGTCTGCATGACCATCGCCGCAATCAACATCAACTGTCCCATCCGCTCCTGGAACAGCAGCTTCATGTGCTCGGGACTGATGAACGACAACGCCACCCCGAGCGCCGCCGGTAGCGCCAGCAGCACGTAGCCGGTGAAACGGCCGTGGGCCGTGTGCACGCGCACCTGACGCCGGATCTTGAAGCGCTCGCGGACAACGTGGGCCAGGTTGTCGAGGATCTCGGCGAGGTTGCCGCCGGTCTCCCGCTGAATGGCAACCGCCGTCACGAAGAACCGCACGTCGAGCAGCGTTATGCGATCGGCCAGTTCGTCCATCGCGTCGCGCAGCGGGAGACCGAAGTTCTGCCGCTCGAACGTCTTCTTGAACTCGGGGCCGACCGGCGCATTCAGTTCCTCGCCGACCATGCCGAGCGACGTCTGGAAGGCGTGGCCGGCGCGGATGGCTCTCGACAGCAGGTCCAGCGCCTCAGGAAACTGCTCCTCGAACTGATTGAAGCGCGACGACCGGCGGTTGAGCAGCCAGGCAAACGGCAGCGTCATACCGATCGGCGCCATCGCGGCCGGCGCGAGCGGATGCCTGAGAAAGTACACCGCAACCAGCGCCGCCAGCACCCCGGAACACAGGCTCATCATCAGCACGGCGCTTGGCGTCGTTCGCATCCCGGACTGCTCGATCAGCCGTGACAGGCGCGAACCCATCCTGGTTTGATTGACCAGGCCGTCAAGCCGCGGCAGCGGTCCCTCCCGCCGGTCCATGACCAGGGCCGCGTCGGGCAACTCAGGGCTGTGCCCTACCTCCCGCAGACGCTGGGCGAGCTTTCGGCCATCCATCGCGGCAAAGAACCGCGTCGCGCCAAAGTAGATGCCGATCACCAGACCGGCCACGCCGAAGAAGACCAGCACGGGTGCCAGCATCACCGTATCTCCATGACGCCCTCGAACATGGTGCCGGGCAGGTTGATGCCCGACGCCTTGAGGCGCTCGCAGAGCTTCGGCCGGACGCCGGTGGCGCGGAAGCGGCCCAGCGCCTTGCCCTCCTGCGTCACGCCGACCTTCTCGAACGCATAGATCTCCTGCATCGTGATGATGTCGCCTTCCATCCCGGTGATCTCGGAGATGCTCGTCACCCGGCGCGTGCCGTCACTGAGGCGTGTCTGCTGCACGACAAGCTGGATGGCCGAAGCGATCTGCTGCCGCAGCGCCTTCTCCGGCATACTGGTCGCGCCCATCGCGATCATCGTCTCGATGCGTGACAGCGCGTCCCGCGGCGAGTTGGCGTGTACGGTGGTCAGCGATCCGTCGTGGCCGGTATTCATCGCCTGAAGCATGTCGAGCGCTTCTTCACCGCGGACCTCGCCGACGACGATGCGGTCCGGGCGCATACGCAAGGCGTTGATCACCAACTGCCGCTGCCGGATCGCGCCCTTGCCTTCCACGTTCGGCGGCCGGGTTTCGAGCCGCGCGACGTGCTCCTGCTTGAGCTGGAGTTCCGCGGCATCTTCGATCGTCACGATTCGTTCCCGCTCGGAAATGAATCCCGACAGCACGTTGAGCAGCGTCGTCTTGCCGGCGCCGGTGCCACCGCTGATCAGGCAGTTGAGGCGCGCGCGGACGCAGTGGGACAGGAAGTCGAGCATCGGCTGGGTCAGAGCCTTGAGGGTGACCAGGTCGTCGGCCCTGAGCCGCTCCGTCGGAAAACGCCTGATCGAGAGGATCGGTCCGTCGACGGCGAGCGGCGGAATGATGGCGTTGACACGCGACCCGTCGGCGAGGCGCGCATCGACCATCGGCGAGCTGTCGTCAATCCGGCGGCCCACGCCGCTGACGATCCGGTCGATAACGCGCAGCAGGTGGCGGTCGTCCTGGAAGGTCGCGCTCACGCGTTCGAGCACGCCGGCGCGTTCGACGAAGACGTTGCGGTAGGTATTCACGAGGATGTCGCTGATACCGGAATCGCGAAGCAGCGGCTCGAGCGGGCCAAGCCCGAAGACGTCGTCGAGAACTTCGCCGAACAACGTCTCCCGTTCGGAAACATTGAGCGGCGTCGACTCCTCCGAGAGCAGCTGGCTGAGGAGCGTGCGGATCTCGCTTTCGGCGCGCGACCGTTCGGTGACGGCGAGCGCCTCGAGGTTGAGCCGGTTCAGCAGCTTGCGGTGGACGGTGGCGCGAAGGTCGAGATACTGCTGACGCGGCGGAGCCGTACGGACCGGCATCCGGCCGGTGTCAGGGCGCGCCGTCTGCGTGGCGGTGAACTGCATGGGCTTTTACCAGATGGATGCGAGCCGCTCGAGACCGAGCGTGCCGAGCCGCGCCGGCGCCGCCGCCTGCGGTGCTTCGCCGCCGGCGGGGTCGAGCAGGCGCCGGGTAAACCGATCGAACTGTTCGGCGATGCCGCTGTTGCCGGTCAGCGCCACCGGCACGCCCGAATTGAGCGCCGTCGAAACGGTGCGGTAGTCGCTTGGGAACGTGTGGTAAATCGGATGTCCGAGGGCGCCTTCGATCTGCGACGGCGGGATCGGGTACGGCTCGGCCGCGCGATTGAGGAGCAGACGGACGCGGTCGCGGCACGATCCCAGCTGGCTAATCCGCTCCAGCAGACGCTGTGCGTTTCGCACCGAGGGCACGTCAGGATTGGCGACGAAACAGATGCTCTCAGCCGTATAGAAGGCCGTCGCCGCGCAGGGACAAATGTGGCTGCCGGCATCGATGACGATGTACTGCATACCTGCCGCGCGAACAGCCGCAGCACTTCCTCCAGGCCGGCGACATCCTGCGCGCCAGGACGCTCGAAGTGATCCGAGCCCGCCATGATGTCGAGCCCCGACTTGTGCTTGACGACAAGCTCACGCAGGAACTCGCCGTCGAGACGATGCAGGTTGTCGATCGCGTCGAGCAGCGTGAAGCGGCTCCGCATGCCGAGGAACAGCGAAACCTCGCCGAGCCCGGGATTGAGATCGACGATGATGGTCGGCCGCTTGCTGAGCCGGGCGAGCTCGACGGCGCTATTGACCGCAAGCGTCGTGGTGCCGGAGCCGCCCTTGGCGCCGAAGAACACGAGCGTCGTCGCCTGGCGCGCACCTGACGCCGATTGCCGCCGCGCCGCGGCGCGGGCGAGCGCTTCCGAGAACGCCGCCTGCACCGGCGGCCACGTCAGGAATTCGTTCGCGCCGGCCCGCATCGCCTGCAGGATGACGTCCGGCTGCGCGTCGTCGGCGACGACGAAGATGGCGATCGATGGCGAGGCCAAGCGCAGCCGCTCGACCGCCGCCATCGCGCGCGCGACGTCAGTGCGCGCGTCGACGATCACCAGGTCGGCCTGCGAACCGTCGCGCGAGAACGGATCGCCGCCAAGACTCACCGGCGTCGACCCCGTCCGGAGTACGCCGGCGATGTCGTTTTTACATCTGTCGTCTTCAGTGAGGATCGATGCTACGAGACGTGCCATGTGCTATTCCACCAGCCTGATCGCCTGCGGAAACACGCCGGCCGGGGCAGGACCGGCGTTGGGGTCGATCACGCCCAGGATCGGGGTGATCCGACCGAACACGTTGTTGCCGTCAATACGTTCGACGAAGAACCCAAGCCAGTTGGCCACGCGCAGGTCCGCGTTGCGGCCGTTGGCCTTTCCCCACGCGTAGTACTCGGGGTCATACAACGGAATCGGGAACACGCGCGGAGTCGGATTCCTCGTGCTGTGGACCTTGTTGTGCACGTCATCCCAGTACGCATCGGGGTCCTGGTCGATGAGATCCTGGACCCCCGATATCGTCGGACCGTTCATGTTGCCCGGCTCCTGCGTCATCAGAAACCCGAAACCCACGATCGAGGTGTTGCAGTGGCGGATGTTCTCGTTGTAAAAGTCGGCGCCGATGTCTTCGCCCGGCATCTTCCAGGACCAGTACATGGTCGGCTCGATGTTGTTGCCAGTGCCGGCGCGGATCATGAGCGGCAGCCCCTTGTCGCGATCCGGGTCGTATCCGGCGTAGCCGCCGGTGCCGGGCGGGTGATACTCGTCCGCCATCGGGATCAACATCATCTTGTTGTCGTAGCGCTCGTAGGTATCGTCGGGATCCCAATCCGGATTGGTGTTCTCCGTCCACCGATCGGGAATGGTGAAGGGTTTCACGCACGTCATGGCGTTCGCCGGCGACGCTTCGGCGGTCGCGGTAGCCCTGATATCGACGCTTGGCACGCCGAACACCGGTCCGATCAGGGTCGGCACCGGGTTGTTCCGGCCGCCGGTCCGGAAGACGTTGACGCGGACGCGGTTCGACAACCCTCCCGGTCCGATCGGAAACAACACATCGGACGGAGCGACCGCCACCGACGAGAACATCACGCCGTTGAACAGCGCCGTGTTGATGGCGCTCTGCACCGCCGGTCCGCCCGCGGATCGATCGTCGTAATCGTCGAACACCAGCGCGGTGGCGCCGGCCAGCGCACCCGCGTCGGCCGCGGTCTGGGCCTGCGACCGTGCGGTCATGAACATGCCGACGTCAATCGCCAGCGTGGTCGCGGCGACGAACGCCAGAAAGCCGACGCCCACGAAGACGAACGACATGCCGCGTTCGTCCCGCCGGAGGTGCTGAAGGCGTGTCATCTCGGGTATGCCGGAGGCGGCGTCGGCACCGCCTGGTTGGCCGGGATCGCGGGCATGTACGGCTCCGCCATCCGCGGCAGCTCGGAGGTCACCCCGACCGACCCAGGCTTCAGGATCCGGGGGGTGATCATCACGACCAGCTCGGTCTGATTCTTCTGCGCGGCCTTGCTGCGGAAGAGATACCCGAGGATCGGGATGTCGCCGATGCCGGGAATCTTCTGCAGTGTCGAGTTCATGGTGTTGTTCAGGAGACCGGCAATGGCGAACGTCTGACCGTCGGTGAGTGCGAGCTCGGTCTCGGTCCGCCGCGTGGTGAGTGCCGGGATACGAAACCCGCTGAGCACAACAGCGTTGCCGAAGTCGAGTGTGCTGACTTCCGGCCGCACCTTGAGGTGGACCTGGTCACCGTCGACGACCGGCGTGAAGTTCAGACGGATGCCGAACTCCTTGAAGGAGACGGCGACTGACATGTTCGCCCCGGACCCCGTGGCGATCGGGATCGGAAATTCGCCGCCGGCGAGGAAGCTTGCCTCCTTGCCGCTCTCAGCCACGAGGTTCGGCTCGGCGAGACTCTGGAACAGGCCGCGCTGCTGCATGGCGCGAATCATCACTCCGAGGTCGTATTTCTGGCTGAAGACGAAGAAATTCAGGAAGTCGGCGAAGGTGAACTTTCCCGACGCGCCGGTCACGTCAGCGCCGAACTCGCTGCTCGCCTTCGAGTACTCGAGCTCGGTGAAGCCCGGGGCCGAGAACTGCTGCGTCGTGACTCGTCCAACCGTGTTACGGATGCCGGTCGGGCTGGTGAAGAGCGACAGCCCGAGCTCAGTCAACGCCGCGCGGCTCACTTCGGCAAACCGCACCTGCAGCAGCACCTGCGGCGTCGGCGGCGCTGGCTGTACCTGCAGCAGCGTCACCACGTCGGCGCGTGCGTCGACGAATCCCGCCGCGAGATTGACCGCGCGCTCCGCGACTTCTTTGCTGGTGACGTGACCTGACAGGATCACGTACTTGCCGTTGCCGCGGACGTCGATCGTTTCCTTGGGCAGGAGCTCTTTCATGTCGGCGTCCAGCCGCGCGAGGTCGCGCTGGACGGCAATCTCGTAGCGCTGGATCGAGCCGGCCCGATCCCACACGAACATCGAGATACGCCCGGGCACTTTCGCGTGCACCAGCAGCTGGTTTGGCGAAGTCACCATGGCGTCGGCCACCTCGGCGCTGGTCAGCGAGACGCGCGCGATCGGCGACCCGACCTCGACGATCGTCGATCGGCCGACGAGCATGCTGAGATCCCTGACGGCGCTGTCAACCGACACAGGATCGACCGGGGCGGCACTCGGGCCGGCCGGCGGCGGCTCCTGCGCATAGACGGCGCGCCCGCTGCCGAGCACGCATATCAGAAGGATGAAAACCAAAGCGCGTCTGCTGTTCATAATGCGTGGCTCCTACCGCACAACTTCCTGGGCGCGTTTATCGCCTCGAATGATTTCCACCGTCGGCATGGCCGCCGGAACAACAGGTGCTGCCGCGGCCTGCGCGGCGGGGCGCGGGGTCGTGCGTGGGCGCGGGGCGGAGCTCGGTACCGCCGCTCCCATCAGGGCCGCCGGCTTGATGCCGGGGGTCACGGGCGCCGTCTTGTCGAGCGGATTGCGCAGCGCCAGCTGAATCTTGCCTTCGGTACTCGCCAGGGTGAGACGCTCCGCTTCGATCGGGTCAACCAGGAGCGTCACCACGCTGACTGCCAGTGGCTTCCCTCCTTCCGCGTCGCGCTCGATCTTCGTGCCAGCGGCGAGGACCAGCACGTTGGTCAGCACCACTTTCGAAGTGACGTCGGGCTGCTGCTGCGTCGGGTTCACGGTGGCGACCACATCCACCCGGGTGCCGGGCAGCACGTAGCCGGCGACGCCGACGACGTCGTTGACACGCACAGACAGGGCCCGCATGCCGGCCGGAATCACCGGCGGCAGACCCGCTCCGGCCTCCTTCGGCGCCAGCTTGCTCGGCAGGATCAGCTCGTTTTCAACCACCGACTGGATCAGGCCGCGGCCCACCACCTGGTCGGCGCTGCCGAACGCGGATGTGGGAACGGTGTTCACCGGCCATTCGACGATGCGGAGGTCCTCGGGCCGGAGCTCGGCGCCGAGATCGAGGTTGACGGCGGCGACGATCACCGGCTTGGTGGCGATCCCTTCGGCGCGGTCCGGCACCTGCTGGATGTACCGATAGGTGCCAAATGCGAACGCGCCGCCCGCGGTCAGCGCCAGTACCAGCACGAGAAAGATTCGAATGCGTGCCATGTGATCCCTCTACACGGCAGGTCCGCTGCCCGCCTTCGCCTTCGGCTCCGGCGAGGCAGGCCGGCCTGCGCTCCTACATTTCGTTCCGCATCGTCGCCGACGTCGACATCGTCAGCGGCGCGCCCGCTCTGGACCCGCTGACGACCAGCTGGGCAACCGGCTGTAACACCATGAACGTGAACGGAAGCGCGACATCCACCCTTGAGGCCGACGCCGTCCCGTCGCCAATGTCAACCGTGGTGTCGCGGTCGATCGTCACGTCCGCCGCGTCAGCGTCCGGGACCAGTCCGGCCGCCAGGTACTGCTGGACTCGATCTTCCACCGCATCGTCATTGATGCCTGGCAGAACCGCGAGGCGCGCGCCCTCGCGAGCGGCGTTGGTCATGATCTGCCACGTCTGGTAGGCGCGTCCGAATTCAAAAATTCCTACGGCGACGAGGAGCAGAAGCGGCAAGGTCAGCGCCACTTCCAGTAGCGCGGCGCCACGTTCGCCGTTCGTCCTCGCGCATCGTTTCTTGGTCATCACGTCCCTCATCCGCCGACAATGGCAACGCAGGCGCCGACGGCAATCGCCGGTGCATACGCAAACCGGTGATCTGCCTGTCCGGCCCGGTGGCGCTGGATGGCAATCGCAACTGCCATCATTCCGCCGACGACAGCCATCGCCAGGAATGCCGTCACCGTTCCCGCCGGCCCCAGGAACGTGCCCAGTGCGCCGAGCAGCTTCACGTCCCCGCCGCCGGTTGCGCCAAAGATGTGGCCCGGCAGCATGAGGAGCACGCCGATGACGCATCCGCCGACTGCCGCCGCCAGCGCGACGCGGCCCAACCCCGCCACGGCGAGGACGAGGCCGGTTGTCGCGATCGCGAGCGACAGCGCGTTCGGCACGCGGCGCGTCCGCACGTCGATAGCTGCAGCGGTGGCACCGCCGGCGGCGACGGCGATCAGGGCGAGGGCGTCAGATGCGGTTGGCATCACAGGTCATTTCGGTGTGCGGCGCGCGGACATCAGGCCGCGCGCCGCGCGAGCATCGGTTACGGCAGCGCCGCGTCGAGATCGTCGCCAATCTTGACGAAGATGTCGTTGACGCTCGTCCCAGTCGCAGTAATCGCGATGACGCAGACAATCGCGATCAGCGCGACGAGCAACGCGTATTCGAGCAGGTCCTGTCCCTCGTCGTTGCGGACGAAGGCGCGCAGATACGTGCGCATGTAGGCGAACAGATTCATGATTTCCTCCCCGCGCGCCGACAGCGCGCGACTGATGTGTGCGAAATGCGATCACGCAGCGGCGCAATCGCGGGCGACGGTCCGAGGGAGGGCAACGGATGTGCCACGCACACGGGTGTGGCGTGCAGGTCCTTACAGACCGCGTGTTTGCGAGGTCCAACGCGGGTGGTGGGCGCAGCGGTCACGCGGGCGCCGCTACCGCGAGAGCGCACGTCCCGCCGCACATTCGTAAGCCGATGCGCGCATTTTGTCTATGCTTGAGCGGTGTCGCGTGATGGGACGCCGGCGGAGGAGGGCCTCGCAGATTCGTAAGGTGGCGTCCGATTTTCGTGAGTACACGAGATGCGCCGGCGGCGCGCGATCGCCCGACCTGTAGGTAAACCGACTCGGGATCGGGCGATTCAGGCACACTTGCACCTCTTCTTTCACCGGGAACGCCTATTGCCTTTTCAGGGCATCGAGGAGCGGGCAGGTACGCCCATCTCAATGCTCGACGTACTTATCGAGAGGCTGTCGTATGACCCGATGGCGATCTTCATCGCTGTCGCGATCGTCCTGCTCATCATGCTTGGCCGGACGCTATAAATGACCGTCATCCTTGCCGTTGAACCCGACCCGCGCCAGGCCTCGCGCCTGTCGTCCGTGCTGCGTGGACGCCGCAACACCGAAGTGGTCATCGCCAGGTCGGCGGACACCGCGATCGAGTCGATCGCCGGTCGCGTGCCCAATGTGCTGCTGACGTCGCCGCTGCTCTCGCCGCAGGACGAAACCCGGCTCGCCGACTGGCTGCGAGAGCTGGGGCCGTCCGGCTCGCACGTCCGGGCGCTGACGATCCCCATCCTCGCGCCGAAGGTCGCCAAGGAACCGCCGCAGCGCGGACTGCTGGCAAGCCTGCGCCGCCGCCCGCGGAACCTGGCCCCCCACGGATGCGAACCGAAGATGTTCGCGGAGCACGTCGCCGCTTACCTGAGCCAGGAGCCCGTCGACGCTGTCGACGAGGTTATGCCCGGACCAGTCTTTCTCGAGCCAGTGACCCCGGAGCCGGTCCGGCCCGAACCGGTGATGGTTAAAGCCGCCCCGGAACCGGTCACGCTCGAACCGGTGATGGTTGAAGCCGCCCCGGAACCGGTCACGCTCGAACCGGTCCTCGTCGAGCCTGCGACCGAGTCGGTCGTAGTGGAGACGACGCCGATGGCAGCCTGCCCCACCGTAGACGAAGATGAGGGACTGTGGCTGCTCACACGCACGCCAGTCATCGAATTCGCCGACGAGCCATTTCGTAAGGGCATCGACACGATGCCCCTCGGGCTGGCTTCGCCCATTCCTTCACCACAGGGGCAGACAATCCCGCGCGACGTGAAACCGGTCGCGCCGTTTGAAGTGATTTTCGAGCCGCCCCAGGTCATTACCGTCCGGGACGACGCGTTTGAGACGGTGTCGCTGCGCAGGCCTGCCGCGGCGCCGCCTTCCGCCCCTGCCGACACCGACACCGGCTTCGGCTCGCCGCCGATCCAGGACGAGTGGGGACTCTTCGATCCCAGCAAATGCGGGTTCTCGGCGCTGCTCGACAAGCTCGACGAGATTACGGACGACGGCAGGCACTCGACCTCGAGCGTCGAGTCATCCGTCCGCATCGTCACGCACTACTGATTACCGGGAGTATTCGGTAGGCGGCTGAACCCCGCGAAGATAGCGTTCACGGTCGTCAGGTCTGTAGACGCGCACTTGGGCGGCGACCTCCGCCGCCGGCCGCCAGTCCAGGAGACCGATTGCGCTCTGCGCCGCAAACCGGCGGCGGAACACCGGTTCTTCCCATCTCTCGAACAGCAGGAACGGCTCGAACCCGCGAGACCGGACAAAGGTAATGGCCCCGTCCAGCCAGGCGGGATCCAGCTGGTCCCACACCAGCGTCTTTCGCCCCGAGTAGAACCGGACGCTGCCGCTGTGCCAGCTCGTGATCACCAGCGCATTCGGCGGAAGCCGCCGATCGACAAACGTGCCGCCTCGTTCGAACCGCGTTTCGAGCGCCTGGAGGCGAAATGCCTGCCGGTTCTGTGCCTCGAGCACCCACAACGCCGCCAGCAGCATCGAGGCGGCCGCGACCGCCGGCTTCGTCGCGATCGGCGCAACCCGCCGGCAGCCGGCATCGATCGCCGCCACCAGCATGATCACGATCAGGGGCAGCGTCGGCAGGAGAAATCGCAGGTACGACCAGTGATCGAAGACGACGTACGGAAGGTAACAGGCGATGTTGACAAGGACGAGGCTGGCCATCAGGCGCGTCAGGGCGCCAGGCAGGAGAAACGGGGCGGCCCCCGCGAGCATCCAGGCCGGCGAGTGCACGTCAGTCAGCCACAGGACATACCGTTCCGCGTTTGGCGCCACCCGGTCGATGCTGTAAATAGCCGCCAGGGTGCCGTAGCCTGAGTTGAACGCGGATCCGTAATACGTCCGTTGAATGACCGCAACGGCCACGCATCCGGCGGCAACGACGATGGTGAAGATTGCGGCGGACTCCAGCCGCTGGCGCCAACGGCGCTCCGGCCGCAGCAGCAGGAACGCGCCAAGCGGAGCGGCCAGCGGCACGAGGTTCGGTCGAATGAGGATCGCGATCGCCACCGCAAGGCCGCCAAGCGCCGCGCCATGCCGGCGTGTCCCGGTGATGGCTGCCACGGCAAGCATCCAGCACGCCGCCGCCGGAACGTCGCTCATCGGCTGAAGGAGCTGATAGAGAAAGACCGGACTGCAGGCGGCCAGTGCGGCGGACGCCACGCCCACGCGCGGGCCGAACCGCGAACCGGCGAGATAGGTTCCCCAGATCAGCAGAGCGCCAAACAGCGGAACCACGAGCACGGCGGCCGAGACGCCGCCGACCGCGACGAAGATCGCCATGACGATCGACAGGCCTGACGGACACATCGGGACGATCGCCCCGGGCACGGTGTGCGACGGCACATGCCCGGCCGGAGCAAACGTCAGCGCGGCGTTCGGCCAGGGCGCTTCGAGCGCCATCGGTTCCGGTACCTGGAGGCGCCCCGAGGCCCAGCGCTCGGCCTGGTACAGGTAGCAGTACCGAATCTGACCCGCCGGCGACGAAGCTCTCCCACCTGAGCCCGACCGCCACTACGGCAGCCAGCAGCAGGGCGACGCCTGCCCGTCTCATCGCAGGCGCTCGACGATCAGGACTTGCAGCGCGCGCACGCCGTCGCGCCACCCGATCTTCTTGCCCTGTTTGCGCGACCGCGGGTCGAACCGCACGGGCACCTCGTGGATTCGATGCCCCCGTCGCAGCAGCCGCGCAGTGATCTGGGGCTCGATGTCGAAACGCTCGGCCGTCAGCCTCAGCGACCGCGCCACGTCGAGCCGCATGACCTTGTAGCAGGTTTCCATGTCGGTCAACGACCCGCCGAACAGGAGGTTCGTCACGCTGGTGAGCACGCGGTTGGCGGCGAAGGTGACGAACGGCGCATTGGCCCGGCCGCGGAGAAACCGGGAGCCATACACGACCGTGGCATCGCCGTCGAGAATCGGCCGCACCAGCGTGCCCAGCTGGGCCGGATCCAGCTCGAGATCGGCGTCCTGGATCGCGACGATCGATCCGGTGGCATGGAGCAGGCCTTCGCGGATCGCGCTTCCCTTCCCGGCGTTCCGCGGCGCATGCACGACGATGATCGGCAGGCCGTCGCCGACGGCCGCGTCCAGCACGGTCCCGGTGCCGTCGGTGGAACCGTCGTTCACGACCAGGATTTCGCGCGGCAGCGGCAGGTCGACCGCAAGCAGCCGGTCGATGACGGCGCGCGACGTGGCTACTTCGTTGTAGATGGGAACAATGATCGAGAGGCTTTCAGTCGGCGCGGTCACCGTCGCGCGGGGGCGCGGCGGGCCGGCGCCGGCCTGTACTCCAGAGTGACGTTGCTGATGATCGCGATCGGGCGTCCCGAGACGGTGAAGACATCGGTGCCGTCCACGCGGATCACCGTCAGCTTCTCGCCAAGAATGCTGACCGATTGCTCGGCCGCGGGGATCACCACCATGATGGACTCCGTACCACTCGGCGCCACCGCCTTGACGCCGCCCGGTCCGGCCCCCCCGGAAACGCGATCCACCAGGTCGGCAGCCGTCCGGAACTCGTTCTGCACGACCGCGCGAGTCAGGAGGGTGTTATCGGCGGTCAGCACGCCAATCGTCGCCGTGTACTGACGGTAGGCGCGGTTGGTCTTGACCAGCTCCTCGGAATAGGTGTGCCGGTTGTGCAGGTCGAACCTGAGCGTCATCGGGCCGGTATGCGGCGGCAGCTTGATGATGATGCCTTCAGCGGTGTCGCGGCCGGTCATCACGTCGCAGAACGAGCGCTTCGTCTGGACGCCCTCGCCCAGCAGCGACAGGCAATCGAACATCGCCGGCTCGGTGCGCGTCGCCGGCGCGGCTGCGCGTCCGCGCGTCGCCGCACGCCCACGCGCCCCCGCACCCTGGGCATCGGCAATGCCGCTCGCGGCGGTCGACAGCAGCAGGAGCAGCGCGAACAGAATGCGCATGTCAATCGTTGACGCAGGTCAGCCCCGCGCCGGCGGGCATACCCTGCGGCACGTCGCTCCGGTGACGGATCAGCTCGAGGAACTCCGTCCGCGTGCGCGCGTTGTCGCGGAAAATCCCGAGCATCGCGCTCGTCACGGCGAACGAATTCTGCTTCTCGACACCGCGCATCGACATGCACAGGTGCGTGCCTTCACACACCACCGCCACGCCGAGCGGATCGATCTTCTCGAGGATTGTCTGGGCGACCTGGTTGGTCAGCCGCTCCTGGATCTGGAGGCGGCGCGCGAACACGTCCACCAGGCGGGGGATCTTGCTGAGGCCGATGACGTGCCGCCGCGGGATATAGGCAACATGGCACTTGCCGAAGAACGGCAGCAGGTGGTGCTCGCAGAGGCTGTAGAAATCGATGTCCTTGACGATCACCATCTCGCTGTAGTCGACGGTGAACAGGGCATCATTCAGGATGGCGTCGATGTCGGCGCCATACCCGCTCGTCAGGAATTTCATCGCCTTGCTGACGCGCAGCGGCGTCCGCGCCAGGCCTTCGCGGCCGGGATCTTCACCGAGCTCGAGCAGCATGCGCCTGATCAGATCCTCCACGTGGCTATTGTACAAAGCAAGGCACAAGGCACAAGGCTCAAGTCACAAGGCACGAACATTTGTGACTTGCGACTTGTGATTTGTGGCTTGCGCCGCGTTCTCAGTTCGCCTGGCACGGCATCGGGTTCCACACCGAACCGTCGGCCGCTTTCTTGAAATGTGAGCTGGTGACGAACCGCCCAGCCAGGTAGACCGGATCTTCCACCACAGTCGTCACGACGAGCCAGGAATCGCCGTTCGGCTCGTTCGTGCGGTTGTAGTACTCGGTCACGACGGCGTTGGCGCTGTAGGGGACGCCGTTCTTGCGCAGATAGCCTGGACGGAGCCCGGTGGTGACGACCTTCAACGAGCCGCCGGCCGGCGGCGCGCCCCGGCGGCCGCCGGAGATCTGCCACTGGGCGGCAGAGCGACCCTGCCACGACGGCTCACTCGCCGGAGCGGCGCTCGCCGAAGCGGAACAGGCGGGTCTGCGTACCGGCCTCAGTATCGACGCGCAGCGTGGTGTCGTTCTCCCACGTGACGTGGATGCGTCCCGGCACGCGCATGATGGCGCCGGCGCCGTACGCCCGGCACGCCTCGCCGGCCGCGGCATCGCGCTTTGGATCCCACGCGTCAGCGATCTTCCGGGCAGCCGGTGTCATCGGCACGCTGGCGTAGTCGCCCTTTGGCGGCGTGATCATCCGCCAGCGCCAGTCTTCGGTGACGATCGAGACCCAGTAGCCGGTGAGGTCCACCGGGGCCTGGGCGCGGGGCGTCGGTGGCGACGTTTGCGGCTGTTGCGCGCGGAGAGTCCGGCTGAAGCCGGACACTACGCACGCGAGCGCAATGATGCCGACGAGCGGCGCAAACCGGCGCATCACTTGCGGATCTTGGCGCGGAACTCGGGATACATCGTCTCGGCGCCGCCACGCGTCGCTTCAACGGGGATCTTGTGCTTGGTCGCGAACTCCTCCATGTACGGGTTCGTGCCCGGGAGAAAGTGCGGCACCTGGTCCTTCGGCCGGTCGATCTCCTGCACCACGCCGCACGGATAGGGCGGCACCTGCTGGTTCAGGGTCAGCTCGTAGTCGGTGGTGCGGACGAACGGCTCGGTGAGGTACACGGGATCCGTGATCACCGTCATCACCGTCAGGAAGTCGCCGTTGCGGATCCAGTGTTCCCGCACCGTCGCCTTGTCGCTGCGCGGAAGCCCGTTGCGGCGGAGGTACCCTTCCTTGAGGTGGGTCACGGTGACGGTGAGCATGTCGCCTTCCCACTTGCCGGTCGAGAAGCCGCCCCAGGTGTGCGGTGCGTTCGGCGACGGATGCGCACGGCCATCCAGGTAAACGGGACGGTCAACCGAACGCAGCCATTCCGCATGAAAGGCGACGATTTCCCGCGAGACGGGATCTACTTCCTTCGAGATCTTCAGCTGCGACGGCCCGCGCCAGATGTAATCGGCGGAATGCGGACGGCATTGCCACTCGCGCAGCGTCTGCAACGAGGCGTCCCAGGCCGTGGCGCGCAGCCGTGCGGCGTCGTTGATCGGCAGGCCGAGAAAGTCGCCCAGCTCAGGCCCGGGCACGCGCTCGGGCTGGTCTTCGTGCATCCGCACGCCCCACTCGCCGGAGAAATCCACCTGCGCGTGGGCCGGCGCCGCGACCAGCACGGCGACGAACATCAGGATGACGGGATGTTTCATCTCAATAGGCTCCAGACAGCAGCCGCCCGGTCTCAGGTATCCACGTCGGCAGGTCCAGCTTCCGCAGCATCTGGTAGGTCGTGCAGATCGCCGCCGACACCACCGGCAGGCCGCACTCCTTCTCGACAATCGGGCACGGCGGCGAGCGACGGCATCTGCACGCACGACGACAGCACCAGGGCATCGGCGCCCTCGAGCTTCAGGTCCTTGTAGATCTCGACCAGCGCCAGCGGATCGCGCCGCCCGACCTCGAGATTGTCGGGGATCTCCAGCGCGATCGCGTCGAGCACCTCGATCCCCTCGGCCTCGATGTACTCGGCGACCAGCCGCGTCAGCGGCTTCATGTACGGCGCGACCATCGCAATTTTCCGCGCCTTCAGCGATCCTGAGGCCATCCACCAGCGCGCCGGCGCTGGTCACCACCGGCGTGGGGTACCCTTCGCGCACGGTTACCTCGTGCAGCCGCTCCTCAGACGTGCAGTGGTAGCCCTTGCCCATGCACATGATGGCGACGAGGCAGGCGTAGCCCATGACGTCCACGCGCGCGTCGGTCAGCTCCGCCGCGCACCGGAGCGACTCGGCGTCCATCGCCGCCAGCTCCTCCTGCGTCACCTTCTTCATCCGCATCCGGCTGGAGTGAAACGTGAACCGCTCGGGGGCCACCAGCTCGCGCGCGCGAAACATCGCCGGGATCTCCGTCTCCATCGTCGTGTTGGAGCTCGGAACGATCTGGCCGATGCGGTAAGTGATCTGTCGTTCACGCTTCTACGTCTTCTCACGGTTCGTCCGACTCGCGTTCGGTTCGTGAGTTCACGTTCTGCGAGGAGTTGCCGAAGGTGCCATCTTCGCATGTCGGCGCTTCCTCGCGCCACAGGCCGAGCGCCTTCTGCGCCGGGCGGTCGGAGAAGCTGAAGATGACCGATTCCTGGTCGGCCTGGATCGAGACGGGCACCAGGACGGCGCAACGAAGATATCGCGCGGGCCCCACTCGAACGTCTGGCCGCCGACCAGGGTCCGTCCCTTCCCCTCTACCACCGAGAAGACCGCGGCATCGGTGGCGCGGTAGGCCTCGCCCTTGAATCCACGCGGCAGCAGCTGGAGGAACGCGCCGATCGTCGGCATCGGATAGCCGCCCGTCGCCGGATTCACGTAGCGCATCTTGACGCCGTGGCACGGATGCAGCGGGCCGTCGCGGTGCAGCTGCTCGAGCGCCTCGCGGCTGCGGGAGTATGGATAGTTGAAGATCGGCGACGAGGGACGGGACGGGGCGAAGTCAACCGGCAGCAGGTTCGCGCCGTAGCGCGCCAGCGAGTCGCCTTCCGGGATCGTGTGCGGCTGCGTTTCATCCGGATGGCGCTCAGCAAAACTGGTGTCGAAGATGTTGACGATCGGCACGTCCAGCCCGTCGAGCCACACCACCGGATCTCGCGCCCGGGTTGCCGTGATCGTGGTACGTCCACGACGGCGTCAGGATGAAATCGCCCGGGTGCATCGTCGTCCGCTCGCCCTCGACGGCGGTATAGGCGCCGTTACCCTCGACGACGAAGCGCAGCGCCGACGACGACGTGGCGATGACAGGGCGCGACCTCGCCCGGCATGATCATCTGCAGGCCGCTGTAGAGGCTCTGGGTGATCTTCGACTGCCCGCGGACACCGGGATTCTCCAGCACCAGAACCCGGCGCTCCGCTTCCTTGGTGGTGAGCAGCCGCCCCGCCTCCATCAGCAGCGGCCGCAGCTCGTCGTAGCGCCACATCACCGGCACGGTTTCCGGCGCGGGTTCCGGCGGAATGATCTTCGCGAGCACCTCCCAGAGAGGCGCGGTATGTTTGCCGTCGAGCCGCTTGTAGAAGTCCTTGCGTTCCGGCGAGAGCTCCGGGCGCTGGTAATAGTCGACGGTCGTGCCGGTAAATTCCATGAGTCCTCCTACCTGACCCGGACGTCCATCGCTGTACCAATTCCCTGGATCGAGGCGCGCACCTCGTCTCCGGGCTGAATCGGGCTGACGCCTTCCGGGGTCCCCGTAAAAATCACGTCGCCGGGATGCAGAGTGTAGAACGACGAGGCGAGCTCGACCAGCTCCGGCACGCCCAGGATCAGATACCGCGTGTTCGATTTCTGCCGCGTGGTCGCCGTTGACGGCGATTTCAAGGTCGAGGACGCCAGGATCGGGAACTTCGTCGGCGGTGACGAGCCAGGGACCGAGCACGCTGTAGCTGTCCGGCGACTTCCGGAAGCTGCGATCCTCGGAACCGCGGATCGACACGTCGAGGCCGATGCAGTAGCCGGCGACGTGCGCGAGCGCGTCGCCGCGCGCGACATTGCGCGCCGTGCCGGCCGATCACCACCGCCAGCTCCACTTCATGGTCGGTGCGGCGCTCGGGCTTGACCACCGCGATGCCTTCGCCCGGCGCCGGCCAGCGAGCTCGTCGCCTTGAGGAACAGGCCGGCGGTCTGGATCGTCACGGTGTGCGCCGGGTTGTTCGCGTGAATCTGGCTGTCGGCCTTCACTTCGTCCAGGTGCTTCTGGTAGTTCACGGGCGCCGCGATCAGCTTCCCCGGGTTCGCGACCGGGCTGAGCAGCTTCACGCTCGCCAGCGGAACGGCTGGCGCCTTCGGGAGCAGCTCCTTCGCGCGGCCCGTGACCTTGTCCAGATTCGCGATCAGCAGATCGTGCTCAGGGAGCGGATAGCGGTATGCCGGAATCACGTCCAGCGCCGCGGTGATGTCCCGCACGACGTCGCCATCGACGACGCCGAGTCGATCCTGATCGAAACGGCAAGAGTACGCACGGCGCGCTACTCCGTGCGACCGCGTGACTGGGCGG
The DNA here is from genome assembly GCA_963750995.1 of uncultured Acidobacteriota bacterium. Taxonomy (GTDB): domain Bacteria; phylum Acidobacteriota; class Vicinamibacteria; order Vicinamibacterales; family UBA2999; genus CAVVST01. Next base: position 948,830 of record CAVVST010000005.1, read on the forward strand.
CGGGTGCGAGGCTGCGGTAGACCGCCTCGATGAACATGTCGGTCGTCCATGGGCCGGTGGACGTGCCGTAGCGCGGATCGTAATCGGCCGTGGGCCGGGCGGCCTTCACCTGCTCGAGCGTCATTCCCTTTTTCACCATGTCCTGCACGCGGTCCCGGATGATCGTCACCATGTCGCGGTAGTACGCGACGTCGGCCGAGTCGGAAATACGGCCATGCCCGGGCACGATCATCGTGCCGCCTTCGGTGCGGAACTCCGGGAACGACAGGTCCAGAATGCGGTTCAGGCCGTCGACGACGCCCTGAATGTTGCCGCCGCGGGCGAGGTCGATGATTGGATACGTTTCGGTCGAATACAGGTCTCCGGCGACGATCACCTCCGACCCGCGAAATCGCACGATCGAGTCGCCGTCGGTGTGTGCCTCGGGCCGGTGAATCAGCTCGATCCCTTCACCATTGAAGTAGTGACTGAGGCGCATGCCCTCGCCGTAATACGTCTCGGTCGGCAGCGCGGCGATCGGCGAAGGAGCCGTGCCCGCCGGCGGCATCCGCATCCGGCTCTCCACGTTCTCGTGCGCGAGCACGGCGGCGCCCTGCGCGGCATCCCGGATGTCGCCCGCCACGTTGCCGCCGGTGAAGGTACGACCGGAGTCTGCCAGTTTCTGGTTGCCGCCGACATGGTCGGGATGGGCGTGGGTGTTGATGATGTAGCGGATTGGCTTCGGCGGCGCGAGCGGATCGCGCTCGATGATGACCGACGATCGCGTCTCGGCGCCCCACCCCAGCGGCCGCCGGTCGGCGGTCGCGGCGAGCTGCCGCTGCAGCTGCTGGATCGCGTCGAGGACGGCATCGGCCTTGTCGGCGGTGCCGCTGTCGACGAGCAGCACGCCGTCCGGCCCAACCGACATCGTGATGTTGCCGCCGGCGCCGAACAATACGTAGATGTTGCCGCGCACGTGCAGCAACTCGAGCGCATCGGGCGCCTGGGCGGCCACGCCGGCTGTCAACGCCGCCACGACGATGGCTACGCGAACGAGCGGTCTCATCTCGATTCTTGCGGACAACCCCGGAATACTATCAGAGCACGTCCGGGCCGGCAGCGGCCTTGACGCTGCACTCATCTGGACGCGCAGGGCGCGTTGACGCTCGATCGTCGCTGGCCGTACACTGCGCACGTTTTCCCGGAGAAAACCGTTCATGAGCACGAGTGCCCACGGCGCCGCGATCCTGGCTGCTCTGCTGGCCCTCGGCCTGACCCTGGCCGCGCAGAACGCACCGGCACCTGCCCGCACCGGCCTCGACCTCGCCGGCTACTGGAGCAACGTCTTCCACCAGGATGCGGGGCTCGCCACCGGGGGCGGGATGATCGGCGACTTCGGCGGCATCCCGCTCAACGAGGCAGGCCGGATGTACGCACTGTCCTGGGATGCCTCGCGGATGACGGTCCGGCAGCAGCAGTGCCCCGGCTACGTCATCCCGTACTTCTATTTCGCGCCGCAGAGCTTCCGCTTCTGGGAGGAACGGGATCCGTACACACAGGAGCTGATCGCGATCAAGATGTACACGCAGACGAGCGAGCAGACGCGGACCATCTGGATGGACGGCCGTCCTCACCCGCCCGCGTACGCGCCGCATTCCTGGACGGGATTCGCGACCGGCTCGTGGGCGGGGCACATCCTGACGGTGCACACCACGCACCTCAAGCGGGCGTGGCTGCGCGTCAACGGCGTGCCGCAAAGCGACGCAGCCACCGTCGATGAGTATTTCACCCGCCACGGCGACCGCATCACTTACGTGTCGGTGATCACCGACCCGGTCTACCTCGCGGAGCCCTGGATCAGGAGCGTCGATTTCGTGCGCGCGCCGCGCGACCCGGCGTCGTGGCTGTACGCGTGCGACGACGCCGAGCAGATCGTGGGGCGGCCAGACGACGTCGTTCCAAGCCATCTGTTTGGACAGAACCCTTACCTGCGTGAGTACGCGCAGCTGCGGAACGTGCCGCTGCTCGGCGCGCTCGGCGGACCAGAGACCACGCACCCCGAATACATGGCCACGCTCGCCGCCGCTACGGAGGCGGATGCGCTCTCCAGGCTCCGGCCGTCGGCAGGGCCCTCCAGCGCGAGCGTCGTACCCGATCCCGACCCTCGCGACGGCCAGATTCATGTGTGGCCGGTGCAGGGCAGCGTCTACATGCTCGTGGGCGACGGCGGCAACATCGCGGTCCAGATCGGCGACCAGGGCGTGCTCGTCGTCGACACCGGCGCCGGCCGGCTGTCTGACAAAGTGGTCGCCGCCATCCGCACGCTCAGTCCCAAACCGATCCAGTTCATCGTGAATACGAGTTTCCACCCGGACCACACGGGCGGGAACTCGGCCCTGCGAGCGTCTGGACGCGATCCGAGCGTGATCGGATCGTTCTTCTCGACCCAGTTCGCCGATGCGGGCCGGGGCGCGACGATCATCGCGCACCTGAACGTGCAGAACCGGATGAGTGCGCCAGCGGGACAGCCGGCGCCCACGCCGCCCGAGGGGTGGCCGAGCGACACGTTCGTCCAGGGACGCCGGCGCAAGTACCACAACGGCGAGGCAGTGGAGATCTGGCACCGCCCGAACGCCGCCACTGACGGCGACAGCTTCGTGCAGTTCCGTCGCTCCGATGTGATCGTGACCGGCGATCTCTTCACCACCACCCAGTACCCCTTCATTGACGTGAAGAACGGCGGGAGCGTGGCGGGCTTGATTCAGGCGCTCAACGATATCCTCGACCGCACCGTGTACAAGGCGCAGGAAGAAGGGGGAACGATGATCATCCCCGGCCGCGGCCGCGTGACGGACGAATGGGAGGTGGCCGAGTACCGCGACATGATCGTCATCGTCCGCGATCGGGTACAGGCGATGATCGCGGCCAACGCGACGCTCGAGCAGGTGAAGGCTGCGCGCCTCACCGTGGATTACGACACCCGGTTCGGCGCGACGTCTGGCCCCTGGACCACGGACATGTTCGTCGAGGCCGTGTACAACAGCCTGACGCAGTCGCCGCCGGTCGCGGCCGTGGCCCGATGATGCGGTTCCTGACCGGCGCGCTGGTGTTGGCAATCGTGGCGCTCGCCGGCGCGATGCCGCATGCGCAGGGACGCGGCCGCGGCCAGGCGCCGCTCACGCCGAGGGCCGCCGCGCCGTTCGATCTCACCGGCTACTGGACGGCAGTCGTGACCAGGGACTGGCGGTTCCGGATGGTGGTCCCGCCGAAAGGGGACTACGCGGGCGTTCCGCTGAACGCCGCTGCGCGCAAGGTCGCAGACGCGTGGGATCCGGCCAGGGATGAAGCCGCGGGTGAGCAGTGCCGCAGCTACGGCGCGGCGAACATCATGCGCGTGCCCGGCCGCCTGCACATCACGTGGCAGAACGATCAGACGCTGAAGATAGATACCGACGCGGGCACTCAGACGCGCGTGTTCTCTTTCGCGCCGACGCCGGCCGCCGGCGGTACGTGGCAGGGTACGTCTACCGCGCAGTGGGAGGTGATCCCCGGCCTCCGCGGTCAGGCGCCGCTGACCGGCTCGTTGAAGGTCGTCACCACCCGTCTCAAGCCCGGGTACCTCCGGAAGAACGGTGTCCCCTACAGCGCGAAGGCCACGTTGACGGAGTACTTCGACCGCATCACCCAGCCGAACGGCGATGCGCATTTGATCATCACGACCACCATTGAAGACCCGGAATACCTGACGCAGCCGTATCTGTACAGCACGCACTTCAAGCGACAGACAGACGCCGCCGGCTGGACGCCACGGCCCTGCAGCGCACGTTAGGCTGCTCGAGGACAATCCCCCGGCCGCGTTCTCCACCAACCGGATGTTGGCGGCGCAGGCACGATCGCCTATTCTCGTCCCGTGTCCATCCAGCTTGTGCCGCCTCGTTCCCGATCAGCCTGGTTGTTTCTTCTCCCGTGTGTTGCTCTCTTGTGGACTGTCGGCTGCAGTTCGTCGCCAGGCAACCCGAAGGTGCCCGCTGGCGCCACGAGCTCCGGCGGCATGCACGGAATCATCGAGACCGACAAGGGCGCGATTGCCGTCGAGTTCTTTGCGGGAGATGCCCCGAACGCCGTCGAGAATTTCCGGTTGCTCGCCGAGCACGGCTACTACGACGGCTTGACGTTTCACCGCATTGTGAGGGGGTTCATGATCCAGGGCGGCGACCCGGTGGGCGACGGCACTGGCGGGCAGAGTGCGTGGGGCCCTCCCTTCGCCGACGAGATCAAGGAGGAGTCGGCACTCTACCGCGGCGGCTACCGGCGCGGTCTCGTGGCGATGGCCAACGCGGGGCCGAATACCAACGGCAGCCAGTTTTTCATCCTTCATCAGGACTATCCGTTGCCGCCGAGTTACGTGATCTTCGCGAGGGTCACGGCAGGCATGGACGTGGTCGACGCCCTCGCCAACACGCCGACAACCATGGGAGCTGATGGCGGTATGAGCCGACCCCTCGCTCCGCCGATTATCAAGAAGGTCACGATTCGTCCGTAGCGAGGGTCCGGGTTGCAGTCCATGAAGAGTGTCTCATGCGTCCCTGGTCACAGTTCGCGGCGGTTGTCACAATGTTGTGTCGCACTTCACCGGAGGCTCGCATGAAGGTTCTTTTTGTCCTTGCAGTCGGCGTGCTGGCAACCCAACTGGGCGCGCAGACCGCCCCGGACGAAGCCGCCATCCGCCGCATCGTCCAGGACGAGATCGTCGCCTGGAACCAGGGAGACGCCGTCGTGTACTCACGCCACTTTGCCGCGGACGGCACATTTACCAACATCACGGGGCAATTCTTCACCGGATACGAGGCGTTTCTCAAGCAACACGAGGTGATCTTCGCAGGCCGCTTCAAGCAAACGAGGTTGCAACAGGACATCGTATCGCTCAAGTTCGTGCGACCCGATGTTGCCGTGGTTGAAGTGCTCACCTCTGTCGCCGGCGTCGTTGCGGCACAGTTGGCGCCGGGCACGAGTGGTGATGCCGCGGGGCGTCTGCGAACGCGGTTGCTACAAGTTGTCGTGAAACAGGGCGAGGAATGGAAGGTCGTCGCATATCACAACGTGGACGTAAAGCCCGGGATCCCTCTCCCAGAACCTCGTTAGCACGTCGGTCTCAATGATCAGAAGTCTCAGTTCAAAGGAGCCCCATGCCCGGCCGTCGAGCTTTCTTGTCGCTTCTTGCAGGTAGTGCTATTGCCCCGCGTTTCGCTTTCGCGCAAGGGCGCCCACGGCAGTTGGCGTTGTATGCCAATGTCGGGCCGGTGCTCACGCACTACGACGTCGATCTCGCCAACGCGGAATTGATCAAGCGTGATTCGGTGACATTGCCTGCCGGCGTGCAGTACCGCTGGCCGCATCGCAACCGGCGCTATTTCTATGTGGCTTCAAGCAGCAGCGCTGCGGGCAATGTGCAGACCGGCACCGAACACCACGTGACGGCGTTCAAGATCGATCCCACCACCGGTGCGCTCAATCAGATTGGCGATCCGATGCGCCTGCCAGTGCGGCCGATCCACATGACACTCGACAACGAATCGCAGCACATACTGGTGGCGTTTAACAACCCCAGTTCGTTGCGGGTATATCGCATTAATAAGGATTTCACCCCGGGGAAGAGGTGCCACAAGGCACGATGGACGCTGGCATCTACGCGCACCAGGTGCGCGTAACGCCCGACGGCCGCCATGTGGTGTTGGTCACGCGTGGCAACGAAGGCACGCCGCAACGCCCTGAGGACCCCGGCGCGCTGATGGTATTCGACTACAACAACGGCGTGCTTTCCAACCAGTACAAGATCGCGCCCAACGGCGGGCGTGGCTATGGCCCTCGCCATCTGGATTTTCATCCGACGGAGCCGTGGATGTACGTGTCGATCGAAACGCAGAACCAGATGCACATGCACCGCATGCAGGGTGGCAAGCCGCGGCCGGAAGTCGCATTCAACAAGACCACGCTACTGGAACCCAACAACATCCGCTCGCGCCAGGCGGCGAGCACGGTGCACGTGCATCCGAACGGGCATTTCGTGTACGGCGCAAACCGATCGCAGGATGTGGTGGAGTTCAACGGGAAGAACGTCTACAAGGGCGGCGAGAACAGCATCGTCGTGTACGCAATCAACCAGCAGACCGGTGAACCGACCGCAATCCAGCACATCGAAACGCGAAAAATTCATCCACGCACGTTCCACATCGATCCCAGCGGGCGCATGCTGGTGGCGCAGCACAACCTGCCGGTGGATGTGCGCGATGGCGACAATGTGCGGACCGTGCCGGCAGGGCTGTCGGTCTTCCGCATGGGCGCGGATGGCAAGCTCACCTTTGCACGCAGCTACGACATCAACGTCGGTGACAAGATCATGTGGTGGACGGGGATGGTGCCGTTGTAAGGACCCCGGAGTGAGATGTCCGAGACTCGATCACTGCCGCTCCCTGCCTGGCGCCGCCCAACGATTCGGGTTGCGCCGCGGCGCTGACAGTGGCATCGTCCTGTGAACCAAACTCCGAGGGTGTGGATGCGTCGCACACGACTTCTCTGCGCGATCGGCGTGAGCCTCTGGTCGGCTGTGGTTGCCGGCAGCCAGGCAGTTGCCCCCGCGGCACTATCCGGGGCGCTGCGGGACCTCGTGAAGAACGAGCGGTTCGGGATAGTCACGTCCATTAGAGGACTGCCGCTCGGCGTCCGCGATGGACTGCAAACGTTGTTCGGCAGCCAAACTCTCGACATCGCCGAGCCCGGAGCCGAGTTTCAGGTCACCGGAGTAACGGTCAATCCGCAGTTGCCGATCCGTCGGCTGGTCGCAGCCGGGTGCACCATCGAATATTGCCTCGTCTACTATGAGCGCGGCGGCATCGCCCACACGTGGCATGTGGCGATGTTTCACTGGACGCCGGCAGCGACTCGCTTCGAGTGGGGCGGTACCGCCCCAGGCGGCCTGACGACAATCGACGATGTTCGGAACGCCATCCTGTCCGGAGTGATCAAGGGCCCTGCTAGTTCCTGGTAGTTCTTCTTTGGCCGGGAAGGCGTAGGGCGTGACCGATCCTGAGGCGGACGTGCCGAGCCCGATCGATTTCCGCTCCGAGGCGGATGCGCGTGCGTGGGTGGACGCCGCCGATAGAGGTTGCCCGTGGCGGAGCACTCTTCGGCTACGTTTCGCGGAACTAGTGCGCATTTCACAACGACGTAGTGTCCGCCTTCAGGCGGACCAAGCCGGTCCGGCTAAAGCCGGACACTACATACAAATGGAAGCGGCTCTAGTCCGAACCTTACCCGCGGGCTCAAGTGTTGGAGCTCGGCTCCGGCCCGCCACCGCCGGCGTGCCGCGGTCTTTAGGCCAATAGCGGAAATGCGATGAAACGCATATGGACAATCATCGGCGTACGTGACGTTCCGGGCAGCTTCAAGTGGTACCAGTCGCTCTTCGGCCTGCCCGAGACGCCGCCGGCCCATGACGACTTTGGTCAGATTCTGGATACGGATGGAACCGTGTTGCTCTGCCTTCACCAGTGGGGCGCGCACGAGCATCCCTCCTTAATGAGCCCCCGCGACGCGTCACCTGGCAATGGCCTCCTCTTGTTCTTCCGCGTCGACGACTACGACAACGCCCTGAACCGGGCGCGCGCGCTCGTCGCTCGATTCGAGGAGGACCCCCACGTGAACCCGAACACGCAAACAAGGGAGTTCTCACTCCGCGATCCGGATGGATACTACGTGACGATCAGCGCTCTTTCTACGCGTGACGCGAGTAGATCCTGAGCCGCCGCGGCCGCCGACCGGACCCCGGCCGTGCAGCGCACGGTGAAGGCCGCTACTTCGGAGGCGTCACACCGGTGAACCACTTGTAGCCGAGCGAGTGGATGCTCAGCATGCTTTCGGTGTTTCCCTCGTAGCACGCCGTTTCCCACAACTCCTTCGCATACGGGTCGTTTGCCACAGCCGGCAACGTTGACGCCACGCTGACGCCTCTGGGACCGCCCGGACCGGTCCCGGCGCGCCTCTTCGGGAAAGTCATCTTCCATGGTCGCGTGTAGATCGTCGGGTCCTCGACCGTCACTTCGTAGTCGATCGTGTTGGCGTCGACCAGCGTCCAGCGTTCGATCATCTGCGTGTTCTCGCTGTAGAACTGCCCGGTACTGTCGAACCATCCCTTCCCGTTCAGATTGGTCACCTCGACCACGAGCGTATTGCCTTCCCAACGGCCACGCGCGCTTCCGAGCCAGGATTTGGCGTTCTTGCTGATCGCCGGACGCCCGTCGGTCGGGATGACGCGGTAGCCGTCGTCGCTGAGCATGATCACATAGCCCGGCTTCTGAACAATCTCCTGAGGATCAAACGAGAAGACGGGTGCGGCCGTGAGGCAGAACGATCCCGGAGAGGTATAGAGACGTTCGCCAGACTCGCCGGGCCATCCTCGCGCCAGGCCGGCCAGAATTTCATTCCTTTTCGCAAGTGCCCAGGGTGCGTAGGGAACCTTCCCGTCCTGCGGATCGGAGACGAAGCTCTCCTGGGCCGGGGTCGTCACGTCTACGTATTCGTGTTCCTCGAGAACACTATTGTTGTCACCACCGGCGCCGCTCCAGTCGCCCTGGAGATCCGGTACGCCGTCCGGTGTCCGCGGCGGGGTGTACGGCGGAAGCTTCGCTTTCTGGGCCACCCAGGTCCGGGCCATCGGGAGTTTCGGCGTTTCCTTCGGCCAGAACGCCTGTGCCGCCGCGCGTCCCGGCACCAGGACGCTGGCCCAGAACACAACTGTCAGCGCAGCGACGAGGGCAACAACCCGGCAGCTCATATGACACCTCGCACTCTCATGCACGAACTCAGGGCTTCTCGAAGAGCGTCGACGCGGGATTGTTCCATTCCTGCTCGAGGAGGTACGCGTTGCACTGGTATTCGAACAGTTCACTGTCACGTTCCTGACGCCGGTAGAGAGGCATGCTCATCTTCCATGGCCGCGTGAAGATCTTCGGATCCTCGATCGTGGCCTCGTAGAGCATGTGATCGCGGCCGGTCGGCGTATAGCGTTCAATCACGTGCAGGGCGTCGCTGTGAAAATTCCCGGCCCGGTCGAACCAGGTGAGGTCGTTGAAATGGATTACGTCCACAACGAGCGTATTTCCCTCCCAGCGGCCGCGCGAGTCCCCCATCCACCACTCGATCGGTCCACGTGGATGCGGGTTCCCGTTCATGTAGATGTAGCGAACGGCGTGCTGATACTCGTACAGAATGGAGACCTTATCGGCTTGCTGAACGATCTGAAACGGATGCGGCATGTAGGTGATGCGGGGAACGCCGGGGAGGTAACACTTCGATTCCGGATCGAGCATCGCGCGCCTGGCGAAGTTCTCCTGCTTCTTCGCGAGGGCCGACGGCTGGTAAGGAATGGCGCCCCCTTCGACCACACCTCGCCCGGCAGGCACGTCGAGGCTCGCACCATGGTCCTCAATGTCCCACGCGGCGGTGTTGAGGGTCTGCCAGATGCCCTGCAAGTCCGGGTGACCGTCCGGCGTGCGCGGCGGTGTATAGGGCGCCGACGTCTGCGCCACGCCAGCCGCCGACGTGAGCATGCAGCTCGCCGCCAGGCCGAGCACCAGCCCCACGAACCTACATCGTGCAGTAGTCATTTCCGGCGGGCGATATTCACCTGCGTGCAGAGGGCCATCACGTCGAGGAACCTCTGGTAGTTCTCCTGGCCGACGACGAACGGATTCGGATCGCCCTTGCCGCGCGCGGCCAGCTTGTCCAGCTTCACCTGGATCGGATCCATCAACGGATGGTTCTGAATCTCGACGTCCACCTTGGCCTTCGTCGTTTCCTCCCGGAAGTGCGCGACCGACGTCAAGTATGTCGCCAGGCCTTCGTCTGAAATGATTCCTGGGGTCAGGACCGTTCCCCCGTACAAGGCGGCCATATGCGTCCGGCCGTTGTCCTTCACCGGGAAGATGAAGCCCATGGATCCCGGCGTGTGGCCGGGAATGGCCACCGGCATCACCTTCAGATCGCCGAGGACGACAGGCTGCCCTTCCGACAGGACCTGGTCGTGCTTCGGCCACACCTGCGCCGGGGCTGGCGGGCCGCCACCGCGCGGCGCGGGAGGATTTTCGATCAGGTTCCAATCCGGCGCCGATATATAGACCTTCGAACCGAAGCGGTCCTGCATATACCGCGACCCGCCCACATGGTCGGCATGGCCATGCCCGGCGATGATGATCTTCACTTGGGCCGGATCGAGGCCGAGCTTCTGAAAGCCCGGCAGGAGCAGCGTGTCCACCTGGGCCGCCCCCAGCGAATCGATCATCAGGAGGCCGTCCGAGGTCTGGATGACATAGACCGTGGTGCCGGAATTCCCGATCGCGAACACGTTGTCGAAGATCTTGGTCGGCACGATCACCGGATCCGTGGCGCTATTCGCGCGCGGCGCTTCACAGAAGAAATGCGCCTCGTCGGCCCACATCGGTCCGCCAGCCTGCTTCGCTTTCTCGATCAGCGCCTTGACCTCCGGCGAATCGGGCTTGGCCGGCGGGGCCGGCGCGGGCGCCTGCGCGCGCGCGAGCGCGGGAAGGGCCGCGGCGAATACCAGGAGACACGCGCGCTTCTTGAGTGACATATGCCTCTCCTCCCCGCGACGCTGATGAACCGTCAGCGTCGCGAATACTCCGTCGAGCGCCGCCCAATGTCAATGACGGAGTCGGCGTTCCTTGACACTCTTTCTGCTGCGGGCATAGCATCCGCCTAGTCCGCGTTCGTATGACGTTCAGATCGATCCTTGCCGTCTTCGGGTGCCTGTCGATCCTCGCCGCCGCGCAAGGGCAGGTGCCGCCGCCCCAGGGACAGCAGCTCGGCGGTCCGGCGGGCAGCCTGCGCAAAGTCGCCGTTACACAGATCCCGGGAGTCGTCGCGGCCGGGTCGGAGTGGAAGCTCGCCTGGCAGGGTACCGACAACGCCGACGGGCTGGTCGGAACAGAGGACGGCGGGCTGTTGTTCGCGCAAGAGCAGCCCAACCGCATCAGCAAGCTCGATCAGAACGACAAAGTCTCGGTATTCGTGAACGACACCCGCGGCGCCGGGTCGGTGACGCTCGACTCCCGGGGCCGCTTGATTGCCGCGCAACGAACCTGCACGGATCCCGGGCGTCGCGAACCGTGCGCGGTGCCACCGGCGATCGGCGTGATCTACCCTGAGGGCGAGCGCCGGATCCTGGCGGAGCGCGTCCAGGGCCAGTCGATTGGTCGGCCCAACGACATCACCGTCAGTAAGCAGGGCACTGTGTACTTCACCTCCGGCGGCGCTTTCTCGATCGACGCGGCGGGCACCGTCTCCCCCATCGGCAGCGACCTCCGTACGAACGGAATCATGCTCAGCCCGGACGAGAAGATCCTGTACGTGACCAATGGCGCCGTCGTGGTGGCGTTCGACGTCCAACCCGACGGCATGGTGAGAAACCAGCGTGACTTCGCAAAGCTCGACGCCGGCGGGGCCGGCGACGGGCTGGCGGTCGATACCGCGGGGCGGCTCTACGTCACGTCGCAGCCCGGCGTCCAGGTGTTCAGACCCGAAGGGAAATACCTGGGACTCATTCCGACGCCGCGCGCGGTCATGAGCGCGGCATTTTCCGGACCCGGCAAGAGGACGCTCTACGTGTCGGCAGCCGGCGCGCTCAATTCCGATGGCACCGAGATCTCCACACCGCCGGGGGTCAGAAACAACGCCAAGTCGATCTTCAAGATCCCGATGCTCGCCCAGGGCTTCACGGGCCGCGCGAAATAACGCGGTCGTGTCGATCCGCCTGAAGGCGGACACTACGTACCGGTCTTCGTCCGTAGTGTCCGGCTTCAGCGGACCTGCGGCCTTCAGGGTTCGAGGAGTTCCGCCAGGATGGCGCGCGCGCGGACCAGTGCCTCCGGTGTGCGCGGACTGTACGTAATGCCGCTCGTCACGCCGACCCCCGGCTCGAGGTCCGGCGGCGGTTCGTCGAACACCACCTGATCGATGTGCAGCTCGAGCTTCGCGTTGTACGACGCCTCGCGCATGGTGGGCGCCAGCTCGGTGACCATGCCGCGCACGTAACAGACGAGACCTGGACCGGCGAGGATGAGCGTGGCCCGGCCACGCTCGCGCATGTTCGCGCAGGTTCGGCTGTTCGTGTACACCGCGAGGAGAAGGGTACGAGGGTCGCGCGCGGCAACCTCGAAATAACTGAGCATGGCCGGGTGCGGCCAGCCATCGGCATCCACGGTACAGACGACGATCGCTTCCCCAGCGAGGGCGCCAATGCCGGCGCCGCCGAGACGCGCGACGAGATCGTCGGTGAGTTCCTGCGCGCGGCGCCTCGCCATGATCGGACCGTTACTGTTTCGGCGGGTCGTTTTCCGTCTCGAAGGCGAGCACGCCCGGCGCCCGTCCCGGCAGTCCCATCTGCGACCACCGCGCGCTCACCCGGTCGTACACGCTCTTCCGCAGCGTCGTCCGCCGCGAAAACGTCTTCAGGTGGCGATAATCCTTGCACGCGTTGATCATGGCTTTTGAGCCGAACACCCGTTTCTCCGGCGGGTTCTGCGCGGGATCGAGCGTCGTGCTCCAGGTGTTGCGCAGCAGCTCGATGCCGTCTCCCGGATTACAGCGCGTGGCCATCGCCCAGATCACCTGATCCATGTCGGTCGGATCGACGTCCTCGTCGACGGCGATGATCCACTTGGTGAAATAGGCGCCGCCAGGGACCTGCGCCGCGAGCGCGAGTACCTGCGCCGCATGCCCGGGATACCGCTGTTCCAGGCTGACGACCGTCATGCCGAAGCCGCCGGCCGCCGCCGGATGCGAGTACACACCCTTGATGCTCGGGACGCCAAGCTTCTCCAGGTCGTCCCAGATGCGGGCGGCGCGCAGCACGGCGAAGAAACCGCTCTGCTCGCAGGACGGGTAGTCGGCCATCAGCGCGTTGGTGAGAATCGGATTCGAACGGTAATGGAGCGCCGTGATCTGCACGAGCGGTGCCCGTCCCTCCGGCCGCCCGTAGTAGCCCGTGAACTCGCCGAACGGCCCTTCCGGCTTCACCGAATCCGGCGGGATGATGCCCTCCACGACGATCTCGGCGTTGGCTGGCAGCAGCAGGTCGGTGGCCGTACCCCGCACGACGGGGATCGGCTCCCCTTTGACTCCCCCGGCGTACTGGTACTCGGAGATGTCCTTGGGAAATTTCTGCGACCCGACGAGCATGAACAGCGGGTCGATTCCCCAGGCCGCGGCCACCTGGATCGGCTCGCCCTTCTGCCACGACCGCGTGATGTGCAGGAGCGCGTCTTTTCCGGGTGAGAGGTAGAGACCCGCCTCCTGCTTTCCCTGCACCATCATGCGGTAGGTGCCGACGTTGAGATACCCGTTGTCGGGATCGCGCGTGATCACCGCGTCGGCAGTCCCCGCGTAGCGGCCGCCATCGAGCGGCCAGTGCCGCGGGATCGGCAGCGTCGTCAAATCGATGTCCGTGCCGGTGACGGTGTGCTCGTACACCGGCGCCTGTTCGCGCGGGACTTCACGCGGCTTGATGCGCGTCTTGAACTTCTCCTTCACCCGGCGGATCAATTCGACGGTCGGCGTGTCGGCGGGCTCCTCGAGGCTCAGCGCCGTGCGTTTCAGGCTGGGACCCAGGATGTTCCAGAGCATCCGCACGCCGAGCGGGTTCTGCTCGAACCCGCGGGCCTTTTCGAACAGCAGGGCGGGCGACGGCTGGCGCTTGGCGAGCAGATACGTCACCGCGCTCATTTCTTCGTCGGGGTCGACCGGCTCACTGACTGTGACCAGCTCCCCGATCTCCTCCGCCCGCGCGAGCCATTCCCGCAGATCGTTAATTGGCATGATCGCTACTCTTCCCCGTCTCCTGTATCGTCAACGCCTCTTCGAGCACTGCCGGTTCGTCGAGAAGCGCCCGGCTCGTGCGTTGCAGAACGATACGTCCGCGCACCAGCACAATCGCCTCGTCTGTCATGCCGAGCGCCAGGCGCGCGTGCTGCTCGACCATCACCAGCGAAAGGCCCGCGCGGCGCAGCTCGCCGAATACCCGGACCAGCATCTCCACCAGGTTCGGCGCCAGCCCCTCGAACGGCTCGTCCAGCAGAAGGATTGTAGGCTGGAGCGCCAGCGCCCGCGCGATGCTGAGCATCTGCTGCTCGCCGCCTGACAACTGGTTGCCAAAGTTGCTTTTCCGCCGGGCCAGCGACGGAAACAGCTCGAAGATCTTCTCGAGCGTCCATCCACCGGCGCGGGCACCGACGGTGAGGTTTTCGAGCACGGTCAGCGAAGGGAAGATGTCGCGCTCCTGCGGCACGTAGCCCATGCCCAGACGCGCTCGGCGCCATGCGGGGGCGGTGCCGACCTCCGTCTGTTCGAGCAGGATCTGCCCGTCGTGCCGATCGGCGTGACCGGCGATCGTCCGCATCAACGTGGTCTTCCCAACGCCGTTGCGGCCGAGCACGGCAAGCGCCGCCCCGCGGCTGAGCGAGAAGCTGACATCTTCGACGACAACGGTGGCCCCGTATCCGGCAGTGACGTTCGCCACGCGGAGAATGTCAGCCACGGCCGGACTCACCAAGGTAGAGAGCCCGCACCTGCGCGTGCTCCCGGATCTCCGCCGGCGTCCCTTCCACGAGGATCTCCCCGGCCACGAGGACAGCCACCCGGTGCGCGAAACGAAACACGATGTCGATGTCGTGCTCGATCAGCAGAACCGCCATCGACGCCGGCAGCTGCGCGATGGCGTCGAAAATGACGGCGACGTCGGCCGCAGGCACTCCGGCCGCGGGCTCGTCGAGCAGGAGAATCCTGGGTTCGAGCGCCAGCGCAATTGCCAGCTCCACCATCCGCTGAATCCCGTACGGCAGCAACTCGACCTGGCGGCGGCGCTCGTCCTGCAGACACAGCGTCGCGAGGATCTCGGACACGCGAGCGTTTACATGCTCTCGAGTAGCGCGGTTCGGCCATACACGACTGGCGATGCCGCGATGCTCGCCGACCGCCAGCGCGACGTTCTCCTCGACTGTCAGCCGGCGAAACAGGCTCGTGATCTGGAATGTCCGCCCGATGCCCGCCTTCACCCGGGCCGCTTCGGCCATGAGTGTCACACTGCGTCCCGCAATGAGAATCTCGCCGCTGTCCGGCGCGAGACGTCCCGAAATCAGATTGATCAGCGTCGTCTTACCCGCTCCGTTGGGACCGATCAGCGCGCAGCGGGCTCCTTCCTCGAGCTGGAAGCTGACGTGGCGTATGACGTCGAGCGAGCCAAATTGCTTCGAAAGCCCGCGGACCTCGAGCGTCACACGCGCCTCCCCTTCACGCGCGGCGCCAGCGCACCGATCCAGGCGGCGAGGCCGCCGGGAGCCAGAAACACAATCGCCAGGAGCAACAGGCCAATCCACAGATACCAATTTGCCGGGTCCTCCCGCGCGAGGTAGTCCTGCATGACGACGTAGACGGGCGCACCGAGAAACGCGCCGTACCGGCGGCCGGCGCCGCCCAGGATCAGCATGATGAGGATCTCGCTCGAGAACTCGACACTCAATGCGTTCAGGGCGACGAATTCGGCGACCTGCGCCTGGAGCGCTCCCGCAACGCCCGCCATTGCCGCGGCGATGACAAACGCGACGCGGAGGCGGGTGTCCACCGGCGTCCCGATGGCGCGCATGCGCCCCTCGTTCTCGCGGATCCCGACCAGCGACTTGCCGAAGGGCGAATCGACGATGGAGCGGAAGACGAGGAAGGCCAATGCCAGGACCACGGCGGCATAGGCATACGACACGCGGCCGAAGAGATCGAACGCGAAACGCCCCGCCACCGGCCCGATGGCAATCCCCTGCAGGCCGTCGGCGCCGCCGGTCAACCAGCCAAGCTTGTTGGCTGTTTCCTGCAGGAGCAGCACGATGGCGAGGCTGAGCATGATCAGCGTGAGCCGCCGGCTTCTCAGCAGGACGACACCGGAAAGGACGCCGACGATCGCAGCCGCCACGCCCCCGACCAGGAGCCCGGCGAGCGGCTCCGCGGACGCCCGTAGCGCGAAGATGCCTGCGGCGTACGCCCCTACGCCGAAGAAGGCGGCGTGCCCGAGCGTGACGAGCCCGCAATATCCCACCAGGAGATCCAGGGACATCGCGCAGAGGACGAGAATGACGGCGCGCGTACCGAGGTCGAGATACGCCGGTGCCAGGAGGGGAAAGACGGCCAGGCCGGCGATGACCAGGCCGTCGAGCACGCGTCTCGACATCACGCGTGGATCTTGGGTGCGAAGCCGTTCGGGTTGCGGAACAGCACGGCCATCACGAGCAGGAAAATCAGCACGCGCCCGACGTCGGGCAGGAAATAGCGGATCACCGTGTCAGCAATGCCGAACGCGAGCGCAACCGCGAGCGCGCCGCGGACGTTCCCGACTCCGGCAACGGCGACGACGATCAGGAAGTAGACCAGGTAGTCGTTGGGGTAGCCCGGGTAGATCGGAAGGAGGTCAGCACCGAGGCTCCCGCCCAGCGCCGCCAGTGCGGTACCGAGGCCGAAGCACACGGTGAACACCAGGTTCACGTTGATGCCGACCGACTCCGCCATCCGGCGGTTATCGACGGCCGCGCGGACGGAAGCGCCGAACCGGGTGCGCTCGATCCCCACCCAGATCGCGAACGCGAGCAACGCCCCCACACCGACCAGGAAGACGCGATAGGTCGGAAACACCCCGATGCCCACGTCCACGCGGCCGGTCAGCCACGCGGGCAGCGTGATGGGCTGCGCGAGCGGTCCGAAGAGATACCGTGCGATCGCAACCGAAACGAATATCAGCCCGATCGAAAACAGCACCTGCTCGAGGATCGGCGCGGCGTAGAGGCGCCGGCACAGCGTGCGTTCGAGCAGCATGCCGGTGAGGCCGACCGCGATCACGGCGGCGAGCACCGCTGCCAGGAACGGCACTCCGAGGCGCGACATCGCGGTCACCGTGAGATAGCCGCCCGCCATGGCGAACACCCCGTGCGCGAGATTGACGAACCGCATCAGTCCCAATGTGACGGAGAGTCCGACCGCGAGCAGGTACAGGACCATTCCGTAGGCGGTCCCGTAAAACGTCAGCGAGACCAGCAGGTCGGCGAGTTCGAACATCGCTGCTCATTCTAGAGCCAGCGGCAACCCGCTAGCGCGTGCCGGCACTGGCTTCCGGATGCAGCTCCTTCCACGGATCCTTCACGTCGGGAATGGTCGCGAACTCCACGTTGCGCAGTTCGCCATCGACCCGCTGCACGCGGCGGATGTAGATGTTCTGGACGACATCTCTCGTCTCGGGGTCGATGCGCATTGGGCCGCGGGGGCTATCGGGATTGCTCCAGTTCGTCAGGATGTCGCGGCTGCGCTTCGGATCGACCTCACCGTTCTGCGCCCGGATCACCTCGAAGATCGCCGCCATCCCGTCCCATCCGCCCACGGCAAAGTAATTCGGCACCGTGTCCTGGCCGTACGCCTTCTTCCACTCGCTGACGAAGGTGCGGTTCGCCGGCCGATCCCCGGCGGCGGAATAGTGCGACGCCGAAATCACGTTGAGCGCCGCCTCCCCCATGTTCTTCAGCTCGTCGTCGGGAACGATGGCGTTCGGCCCGATCAGCTGGATGCCCGCGGCCGCGAGGCCGAGGTCGTGATAGGCCTTGATGAACCGGGTGGCTTCAGGGCCACCGGGATTGAATCCATACAAGGCCTGCGGCTTCTCGCGCCTGGCACGCTCGAGGAACGGCACGTAGTCGGCGGTGCGCAGCGGCGCGCGGATCGAACTCACGATCTGTCCGCCGCCCTCCTTGAAGCCGGCAACGAAGGCGTCCTCTGCATCGACGCCGGCCGCGTAGTCGCTGACGATCGTCGATGCGCGCGTCAGCCCGTTGGCGGCCGCCCATTTGCCCAGGTGATAGCTGTGCTGCCACGTGGTGAAGGCAACGCGCACGAGGAATGGCGACAGGCGTGTCGTGCTTGCCGTGCCGCTCGACATGACGACGTACGGAATGCCGGCTTCGGTGGCAAGCGGCGCGATGGCGCTGACGTTCGGGGTCCACTGGCCGCCGGTGAGAATCTGCACACCCTCGCGCACGATCAGCTCGCGCGCCAGCCGCTTGGCGACATCGGGAGTCGGGCCGGTTTCGTCGCGCTTGATCAACTGCAGGTCGACCCCGGCTGGAAGATCGTTCGCATGAAGCGTCCGGTACAGTTCGGCGCCGCGATCGATGGCCTCGCCAATGGACGCATCGGGCCCCGAATAGGTGAGGATGATCCCCACCTTGATGGCCTTCGCCGGCGGGGGCGGGCTGGTGCACGCGGCCGCGGCCAGAAGGCCGAAGATGACGGGGCAGAGACGACTCGTTGCTCTGGTCACCGCTTGTCCACGACGACCTCGCCGCCTTTGATCACGACCGTCGCGTTCAGCAGGTTCCAGTAACCATCGAGCGGGTTGCCGTTGAGGAGCACGATGTCCGCGAGCTTGCCGGCCTCGAGCGTGCCGAGGTCGGTGCTCTTCTCGAGAAAGGCGGCCGTGTCCGGTCCCATCAGCTTGACGATGTCCTGCGGCGAGAACATCAGGTTGAGCGCGCGCAGCTCGTGGGCCAGTCCCGCCTTCGGGTGGTAGCCGGTATCGGTGCCGAACCCGTAGGTCACGCCGGCATCCCAGAGCGTCCGCGCGTTCACCGCCTTCTCGCCCGCCTCGCGCCCGTCGCCGCCCACGCCCTCCGATGCCTCCGGGCCACGGCTTCCCGTCGCGGAACGTCGGCTTGTTGTCCTTGTTGAAGACCCCGAACACCGGCACGCCGAAGCCAATCGTCGAGAGCATCTCGATGCCCGAGTCCTTGATGAACTTGCGCTTCGCTCGTCTGTCACCCACCCGTCATGCGGCGTGTGAACCAGCTTGGTCGCGCCCGCCTTGACCGCTGCGACCATCGCCCTCGGGCTGACCGCGTGCACCATCACCCCGAGGTTCTGCTTCTTCGCCTCGTCGGTGACGACCGTCAGCATGCGCCTGTTGCGGCGTCCGCCGCCGGCGGCTCGATCCGCGCCTTGATGATCTCCACGCCCGCCTGCTTGAGCATGCGGACCTGGGCGCGCGCCTCGTCCGCGCGTCTTGAAGAGGTCAGGATCGGCGCGTCCGGACGTGACGATCCTCGGGCCCTTGAGCTGGCCCTTCTCGATGCGCTCCTTGAGTTGGACGATGCCGGGCACGGGGCCGCCGCCCGACATCAGCGTCGTATACCCCGACTCCAGGAACTCCTGCATCCGGACGGAAGCCTGTTCCTTGAGCCACTGGTCGGAATTACCGTTGATGATGTGGCGGTGCGCGTCGATGAACCCGGGCATCGCCGTCAGGCCGCGCGCGTCGATCGTCCGCGCGCCGGCGTGCCGGGGCGCTGGCCGCGAGCGGACGCGATTCGCCCGTTGCGGACGACGATCGAGCCTTGCTCGATCACCTGTCCGTTGCCGACGATGATGCGAGCGTTGGAGATGGTCAGATCCTGCGCCCGCACGTCGACCGCGTAGGTGAGAACGGCGGCCAGCACGAGAACGAGTCGAATGTTCATGCGACTTCCCTTCAGAACTGGTACTTCACGGCGAACTGCAGATCCGCGGCTCGTCTGACGGCCAGGTAGCGGCCGAAGTTCGCGTTGTTCAGGTTCGTCACCGGAGATGTCGCGTTCGACGCCCGTCGCCTGAGTCGACCCTGCCGGAGAGGGCCGGAACCAGTTGAACGCATTGAATGCCTCGAGGCGCGCCTCGAGACGATGCGAGGACGCGATGCGGAACGCGCGAACCAGCGAGAGATCGACCACGCGCGTACCCATTGCCGACGTAGGCGTTGCGCCCGGCGTTCCCGAAGGCGCCCAGCGCCGGCTGCGCGAACGCCGCCGGGTTCAACCAGTTGCTGATCGTCTTGTCGCCGTACGGATCATCCAGCACCTGGTTGGGGCGCTGGACGTTCGGCGCGCCGGTCAACGCCCGGTCGAGGCCCGTATACAGGAGGAGCGTCCGCCCGGACGCGGCGCGGAAACTGCCCGACAGGCGCCAGTCGGAGGCGAGCATCCGTGCGGCTGTGCTGCTGAACTGGGGCGATTCGACGGTGGCGCTGAGCGCGAAGATGTGGCGCCGGTCGCTGTCGCACGGGCCGTAGTCGCGGTCCAGCCGCTCGTTCGGCATCAGCTGGCGGGTTGACCAGCGACACAGGCGTCATGTATCCGCTCGCCGCGTTCGCCGTGCCGCCACCCTGGATGGATGGCCCTCGCACTTCGACAGCGTGTAGTTGGCGCCCGCCGACATCCCGCTGGACTGGCCCGGCGCGTCCACGACAGCAGCAGGCCGTTGTATTTCTGCGTGCCGTGATCGGTGAAGTAGTCGAGGAACCCGATGAAACGGCCGATGGCCGGGTTGGCCTGCGTGATCTCACGGCGTACTTCGAGCGGCGCTGCCGAGCAGTTCGGGAACGTCTGCGGGCCGGTGATCGTATTCAGCGTGCACGGACGCCGTGGCCGGTGCCAGCGGGGATCGACACCCGGGTTGCCGGTGACGACGTCCCAGAGGTTCTGTAGTGTAGCTGCCGATGTAGCTCGCCGATACCGCCATGTTGTCGCCGATCTGCCGCTGCACGCTGGCGTTCCAGGAGTGCACCCGCGTCGGGGTCGAGATCCGACGGCGGCGCGATGAACGGCCCGTTTGGCGAGAACGGCGCGTTCGCGTCGAAGGTGATCGGGAACGGATTCGCGACGCCGCTGGCGGCGAACGGATCATCGAACGTGCCGATGCCGGCCGCTGAGGCGCACCTCCGAGCCCCACGGCGGCGCGTTGGCGGTGTTGATGAAGAACTGGCCGTTGACGAACTCGCTGTTCATGCCGTATCCGATGCGGACCGACATGCGCCCGTCGCCGGCGGGATCCCACGCGAAGCCCGACGCGCGGCGCGATAGTTGAGCCACTCGGTGAACATCCCGGCCTTGCCGTTCGGGAAATCCCTCGTCGCCCGGGTAGGTGAATCCCGGAGGCGCCTGCGGGAACACCGTGCTTCGCGTGCCGGCGCGGAACCGCTCGACCGAGAAGTTGTAGATCGCGCCGTTCTGATGCTGCTGCGGGAACCACGGCTCCCATCGCACGCCGTAGTTCAGCGTCATCGTCGGCGAGAGCCTCCAGGTGTCCTGGCCGTAGAGCCCGAGATACTTCTGCTTCATGTCGAGCGTGTTGGGCGCGGACTGGATGAACAGTGAACGGGCGTCCGAGCATGAAGTCGGCCAGTCCGAGCCCGGTCACGCCGCCGTCGAACGCGAACGTGCCCGGCGAGCGGACATTCGCCCTCGACAGCGAATCCCAGAACGCGACGCTGGCGCCGAAGCCGTACTGGTGCGCGCCGCGGATCATGGTCACGTCGTCGCCGAACGTGTAGGAATTCGTGTGGAAGATCGCGTCGTTCTCCGTGCCGCCGCCCAGGTTGAATCCGCCGGTCACGGTCACCAGCATGTAGTCGTCCAGGTAGCTGTAGGTGTTCACCCCGACATCGTTGGGACCGAAGAAGTCGACGTGGGTGCGATGAACCGCCGTGCGATTGAAGGCGAAGCGGAGGTTGTTGACGACCTGTTGCTCAGCACCATCGTGTCGCCGAGCGCGAGCGACTGCGCCGAGATTGTCACGGCCGCCGAGCGTCGTCGAGAGGATGTTGCCGGATTCCGCGTAGGGCGGCTCGAACTTGTAGGTCGTCGCCATATAACGGCCGAAGATCGAGCGATTCTGAGAGAGCTGAAAATCGACGCGGCCGATCGCCTGCAGCTCGTCGATGCTGCGCGGGTTTGTCACGCCGATGCGGCCGCACGGGTCCGTCGCCGCAGGCAGCTTCTCCGCGATGCGGCGGGCCGCCGGGCTGAACAGCGCCGGGTCGACCCGATTGTTCACGAACGGGCGCGGTCAGCGCGATGTTGCCGCGCGTGTTGCACGCCGCCGACGCGACCTGCGTGAAGTCGCCGGCGAGCATCGCCGGCGTCGGGACGAACCGGACGTCCTCGGACGGCCGCTCGTCGGTCTTCGTTCCCTGGTAGGCTCCGAAGAAAAACAGCCGGTCGGTGACGAGCGGTCCGCCCAGCGTGCCGCCGAACTGGTTCCGCTTCAAGCCGTCGTCGCGCCGCTCGCGCGTCACCGGATCGATGGCGTTGAACGGGTTGGTCGCGTTGAATCGATGGTTGCGCGCGAACTCGAACAGGTCGCCGTGTAAGGCGTTGGTGCCCGCCTTGGTCGCGGCGTTGACCGACGCGCCGGAATGGAACCCGTTCTGCGCGTTCTGCGCGCTCGTCTCCACTCTGAACTCCTGCAGCGCGTCCGGGAACGGCAGCGGCAGGTTGAAGTTGTCGTACGGGTTGTTGTGAATCGCGCCGTCGAGCAGATACGCAACGCCGAACGCCTGGCCGCCGGCAACGGAATAGCCGACGCCCCCCTGCATGCTGCGGCTCGACGACGGACCCGCGGAGACGACGGCGCCGGCAATCGCAATCAGATCAGCGGTGTTGCGACCGTTGAGCGGCAGCTCCTCGATCCGCTCGTTCTCGATGACGCCGCCGATCGCGGGATTGCGTGTCTCGACCAGCGGCGCGGACGCTTCGACCGACACCGTTTCGGCCAACTCGCCGAGCTGCAGCGTCACGGGAATCACCGGGTTGCTGGCGATCTCGAGCACGATGCCGGTCTGCGCGAACGACCGGAATCCGGTCAGCGACACCTCGAGACGATATGGCCCGATCGGCAGGTTCGTCAGCGTGTACGAGCCCGTCGGCATTCGTCACCATTTCGCGGCGAAAGCCAGTATCGGTCTGGATCGCGGTGACGGTGGCACCGGGCAGCACGCCGCCGCTCGAGTCGACGACCGTGCCGTTGATCTGCGCGGTGGCCTGTGCCCACGCTGCAGTCGCCAATACAAGAACCAGGACGCAGCCGAATCCGACTCGCAACACCCGCGTCATTCACATCCTCCTCAGGCGGTAAGCGCCGCCGCGCGACATTCTAGTGGTGAGCCTTGCCCGATACTGAACGGCCCGTCCGAACCGGCCATTAGATTACGCCCTCTTTCCGCAGGCCCTCGACAGCGGGAGCATCCAAGCCCAACCGCCCCAGCACCTCCTCCGCATGGGCCCCGAGCGCGGGGCCAATCCAGGCGGTCCGCCCCGGCGTCTCGCTCAGGCGAGGCACAATGCCTGGCAAATCCACGGCCACCCCGTCGGGCAGGACGACAGGCTCAATCATGCCGCGGTGGCGAAAGTGGGGATCGGCGTGGATATCCGCCGCAGTATAGATCTTTGCGACCGGCACCTCCGCCTGTTCCAGGGCCGACACCACGTCGTTCAGCGAATGCTTCGATGTCCACTCCGAAATAGCCGCATCGATGATTTCGATTTTCTGGACCCGCCCGTCGTTATACGTAAGGGAGGGGTCCGACGCGAGGTCCGGCCGGCCTATGGTCTGCATCAGGCGCTTGAAGATACCGTCGCTGTTGCCCCCGATCACGACATAGCTGCCGTCACCGCAGGTGTAGGTGTTCGACGGCGCGATGCCCGGAAGACTCGCGCCCGAGCGCTCGCGAATGAATCCTGTGCCTGAGTACTCGGGAATCAGGCTTTCCATCACGCCGAAGACGGCCTCGTACAGTGCCGCGTCCACCACCTGACCCTTGCCGCCGTTGACATTGCGATGATGCAGCGCGATGAGCGCGCCAATCACCGCATACAGCGCCGCAAGCGTGTCGCCGAGGCTGACCCCGGCGCGGACGGGTGCGCGATCGGGGTATCCCATGAGATAGCGCAGGCCGCCGACTGCCTCGGCGATCGCCGCAAATCCCGGCTTGTCTCGGTACGGGCCGTCCTGGCCGTAACCCGAGATACGTACGAGCACGAGTCCCGGATTGATCCGCGACAGTTCTTCCCAGCCAAGCCCCCAGCCCTCGAGCGTCCCGGGCCTGAAGTTCTCGATGACCACGTCGGCCTTCTCGATCAGCGAACGGACGATGCGGCGGCCCTTGTCGGACTTGAGGTTCAGCGTGATCGACTTCTTGTTGCGGCTGAGGGAGTACCACCAGAGTGATGTCCCGTTGTGCAGCTTGCGCCACCGGCGCAGGGGATCGCCCTCGCCGGGCGACTCGACTTTGATCACGTCGGCGCCGAACTGCGCGAACAAGCTGGCGGCATAAGGTCCGGCAATCAGGCCGCCGAGTTCGATTACGCGGACTCCGCTCAGCGGCATTGGCTTTTCCGTCATCACTCCCCTCGCTGGTAGGCGGAGGCCTTCAGCCCCTCGACTGGCGCTCGGGGTGCCCTGAGCGAAGTCGAAGGGCGGGCCTCCGGGTGCATGGTAGTCTGTGCCTCTTATGCGATACCTGACGTTCTCGGCGCCCGGCGATCCGGCGCCGCGCCTGGGCATGCTCGAGGGCGATCGCGTCTTCACTCTGCCGGGCAGCCTCGTCGAGCTGATGCGCACAGGCAAGCCCGGCCCGCGTGGCCAGGCGTACGGCACCGATGACATCCGCTGGCACGCGCCGATTCCGCGCCCGTCAAAAAATGTCTTTTGCGTCGGCCGCAACTACCTGACGCACATCGAAGAAGGCGCCCGCGCGCGCGGCGTGGAGGTGAAACTGCCGGACGCACCCGTGTTCTTTACCAAGGCGCCGACCTCGGTCAACGGCCCGTTCGACGACATTCCGTGGGACCGCTCGGTGACCCACCAGGTGGACTGGGAGGCCGAGCTGGGCGTCATCATCGGGAAAACGGGCCGCAACATCCCGAGGAACGCGGCGCTCGACCATGTCTTCGGCTACACCGTCATAAACGATGTGACCGCGCGCGACGTGCAGAAGAACCACTTCCAGTTTTTCAAGGGCAAGACCCTCGACGGCTTCTGCCCCATCGGCCCGGTCATCGTCACCGCCGATGAGTTTGGTGCTCCACAGGGCAAGCAGATCGTGTTGAAGGTGAACGGCGCCCTCAAGCAGAACGGCAATACCCGCGACATGATCTTCGCGGTCGATGCCATCATCGCGTCGCTCTCGCACGGTCTGACGCTCGAGGCCGGCGAATCATCGCGTGCGGCACGCCCGACGGTTGCGGTTTCGCGCGGACACCCCCGGAATTTCTGCAGGACGGCGACGTAATGGAAACGGCGATCGACGGCATCGGGACGATGCGCAACCGCATCGCCGCGCATTCATAACCAAGGAGCGCTCATTCATGGCAACCGGCTCGGCGCAGACCGTCAACGACGTCATCGACTCGCGGCCCGTCAGCGGCTTTCAGTCGACGACGATCCTCCTCTGCGGCCTGGTGCTGCTGCTCGACGGCTTCGACACCCAGGCAATGGGGTTCCTGGTGCCGCCGATCGCCGAGGAACTCGGCGTCCCGCTCTCCGCATTCGGGCCGGTGTTGTCAGCGGGACTTTTCGGGCTCATGCTGGGCGCGATGGGCGCCGGCCCGATCGCCGATCGCTGGGGCCGCAGGTGGGCAATCATCGGTTCGTCGCTGGTCTTCGGATCGTTCTCGCTGCTGACGCCGCAGGCCGACACCGATCAGTGAACTGGTGACGCTGCGCTTCCTCACCGGCCTCGGGCTCGGCGGCGCGATGCCGAACGTCGTCGCGCTCGCATCCGAGTACGCGCCCAAGCGTCTGCAGCCGATCCTGGTGACGCTGATCTTCGTCGGCATGGGCGGCGGCGCGGTGCTGGCAAGCCTTGTGGGAGGCGCGCTCATTCCGATCTGGGGCTGGCGGTCGGTGTTCTACGTCGGCGGCATCCTGCCGATCGCGCTGGCACTGCTGCTGGTGAAGATGCTGCCGGAGTCGGTGAGGTTCCTCACCGCGCGCGGCGGCGACCCGCAGCAGGTTCGCGCCATCATGCGCCGCATTGCCCCCGACCTCGGTGACGCTCCGTTCGCGCCGATGCCGCCCAACCGCCACACCGGCGTCGCCGTCACCCACCTGTTCACCGAAGGCCGCACGCTGGGCACGCTGCTCCTGTGGGTGCCCTTCTTCATGAACCTGCTGATCCTCTATTTCATCCTGAGCTGGCTCCCGAGCCTCCTGCGCCAGGCAGGCATGCCGGTCTCCGCCGGCATCACCGCCGTCCTGTCGTTCAGCATCGGCGGCATCGTCGGCACGATCCTCCAGGGTCCGCTGATGAAAGGCGTCGGGGTGTTCCCGGCCATCCTCGGCGAATTCCTGGCGTCACTCGGTCTCGTGATCCTGGCATCGCAGATTTTCGCGAACTTCCCGGTAATGATGACGGTCACGTTCGTCCTGGGCATTACCGTGCAGGGCGCCCAGGCGGGCATCAACGCGCTGTCGGCGATGTACTATCCGACCGTCATTCGCTCGACGGGTGTCGGGTGGGCGCTCGGCATAGGCCGCATCGGATCGATCATTGGTCCGATCATCGGCGGGCTCATGCTGGCGGCGCAGTGGACGCCGCAGCAGATTTTCATGGCTGGAGCAGTACCAGCCCTGTGCGCGGCGGCGGCCGTGCTCGCCAGCGCCAAGCTGCAGGGCAGCGCCAGCCCGTTTCGGCCCGAGGAAACCCGATGAACGACTACGGACGAGTCGAACGGCGCAACCGGCACAGGTTCTGCTAGAGCTGCCATCTGGAGAAGAACGACATGATGTTCCTGGTGGTCCTGCTGATCGCGCTATGGCTGCTCGGGATGCTGACGACGACCACGCTGGGTGGGGCGCTGCATATCCTGCTGGTGATCGCCGTCGTCTTCCTGCTCATCCGCCTCATCCGCGGCCAACCGGTCTAACGACCAAATCGCGATTGTCGTGCCGTCGTGGTGTCTTCCTAGTTCAGAAGATCAAACTGCCGCACGTACTTCACGATGAACGATCGATCCACGGGACCGATGCCGTTCAGTCCTTCCGTGTCGTTGTAAACGACGAAGAAGCCGGTGCCGGCGGTTTCCAGCCAGTGGAACCGCAGGTTGGTTGACCAGCGATCGGTACGGTCGTTGTACTGGATGAGGCTCTGCACGAACACCGACGGCGTGAAGTTATAGGTGACGCGCATGTTGCCGAGGTTGGTATGGAAGTCGCCTTGCGGCAGCGAGATCGCCCGGTAGTTCCAGGTCGTTTGGATCGTGAAGTTGCCGCCGTTGCGGATCGTCAACGTGGCTGACGGGCTGCTTTGATCCCCGTTGAGAAAGCGTCCCAGATCCCAGCCCCCGCTCGCCGAAATTGCCTTACGCCGATCGCTGTTCGCCCGCGCATACAACCGGAGGCCGCCGTGCTCGCCGGGCGGCACGACGATGCCGGGGAATACCTCAAACGGATCGCGCAGGCCGTCCCACGTGCCGTTCAGCGCCGCGCTGACGAAATTGCCGTTCTCCCAGTCCCAGTGGTTGTCGATGTGGAGCTCCGCATTCTGCAGCCCGCCGTCGAGATAGTTGTAGCGCGTGTACGTCATGTGCGGCAGGAGCTCGCGGAAGCCCCAACTGCGTACCTTTTCCTGCCGGAGCGTTTCCTCGAAGCGGAACAAAAACCGGCGGTAGCCGTCCTCGTTTTCGAGAAACCCGACCTCCGGGTTGAAGTCCTCGCCGGTCTCCCCGTACTCGAATCCAATCCGGTGATGACCGTCGTCCCATTCCGAGTCGGCGTTGTAAGCGTAGTCGCGGCCGGTCAGACCCGGTGTTTCGGTGCGGGCAAGAAAGCCGGATGTCCTGAAGAAATTGCCGAGACCCAGGCGCGCGTCGGCGCCAAACGTCCGGTTCCAGTCGTTCGATCGCGCCAGCGTGCCGGTCGCGGTGCGATTGACGAACATCGCGCCGATCCCTGACCGGCTCGGCAGCTCGCGACTCACACGCAACACCGAAAAGTTGTTCCCCGGCTGGGAGCGGACGTCGTCGGTCTGCATGTTGAGCAGGCCGATGTTGTAGCCTCCGGTCTTGCCGCTGAGGCGGCCACCTCCCTTGATCGGCACCAGCGCGCCGTTGTCATCGAGCCCGATACTGCGGCTGAAGAACAGGTCGAGCTCCTGCCCCTTGCCGATGGCGAACAGGCCGGAGTTCTCGAGGAAGAACGGACGCTTTTCCGGGAAGCGCAGGTTGAAGCGCGTGAGGTTGATCTGCTGCGTGTCGACCTCGACCTGGGCAAAGTCGGTGTTGTAGGTGGCGTCCAGGTTCAGGCTTGGCGTGACGCCGAACTTGGCGTCGAAGCCGAAGTCGCCGTCCAGATCCGTGTTGGTCCGCTGCGAGAAATTCCGGTTGGCCGAGCTCACGACGTAGGGCAGCACCTTGAAATTGCGCGGTGTCTGCAGGTTGAGCCCGCGCAGCTCGCCCGCCGACGACAGCCGGCCGAGGGCGTAGATGCGGGCGAGCGGCGCCCAGTAGGCGCGCTCCCGGTGGCGTTGGATGTTCCGGTAGATGTTGACGCCCCACGTCTGCGGCGCGGGACCGTAGCGCAGCGTGCGCAGCGGAATGCGGAACTCGGCCGACCAGCCGCTATCCGTCACGCTGGTCTTCACCTCCCAGCTGCCGTCCCAGCTCGCCGAGGTGTTGCCCTGGTCGCGGACCTGCCCGTCGTACTGCACGCCCGCGGCGTTCGTGCCGAACACGAAGCCGTTCTGCTGATCCTTATAGGTGTCGAAAATGATCTGGAACGAATCCATTTCGCCGAGTCCGGCGTCGCGGCGCGTGTCGGTCGTCACGATCTGCGACGGATCCGCGTCGTGCATCAGCGCGCCCACGTAGATCGCGTCGTCGTCGTAGACGATGCGGACTTCGGTGGATTCCGAGGCCGGCTGCCCTTCGAGCGGCTCGGCCTGCACGAAATCGGTCAGCGGCGTCGCGGTCTGCCAGACGCGGTCGTCCAGCACACCGTCGATGGTGGGCGCTTCGGCGGTCGGAACCGCAGTGGCGACCGGCCGGGAACCCTGGGCCAGGGCAGGCGCCGCGCAGGCGAGGAGCAGGAGAACGATGGCCGCTACATTCACTCTGAAGTGATCCCTTTGAACGGTTCAGCCTGCCTCAGGCACCCCATGGCGGAGGTCCGGGCAGATCTAAGAGGACGGGGAGATCTTATCTATCTGGTTCGCAGATTGCACCACTCCTGACCAGCGCAGCGATATAGGAGGACCTGATGCGTTTTCTGTGGCTGATTCTGCTGGTGCTCGCGACGATTCCCCTCGCAGGATGCGAACTGGTCGGCGATATCTTTCAGGCCGGGATGTGGGTCGGCGCGATCGTCATCGTGCTGATCATCGCCGTTGTTGGCTTCATCGCGGCGAAGATTCGCGGCTGACCGCGGAGGCGTTATGAGAGCGCTCTGGCTCGTCCTGGTGCTGTTGTCGGCCGTGTCGCTGGCCGGCTGCGAAACCGTAGGCGCCATGTTCTCGGCGGCGCTCTGGGTGCCGGGACTGTTCCTGGTGCTGCTGATCTTGGGCGTCGCGATCGTCGCCTTCAGGGTTCGCGGCGGCCAGTCCGGAACAAAAACCTGAACCCGACATGAACGTGAACCTGTCGTTCAGGCTTCCGACTTCTCGCTGCTCGGTTCGTGTTCAGGTTCGGTTCGGAGTTCTTGGTTTGCGGTTCTTGGTTCGGTCCGCCTGAAGGCGGACACTACGCACGTCAGCCCGGCGAGTGCGTAGCGTCCGGCTTTAGCCGGACCGAACACGAACCTGAACACGAACCGAGCAGAGAGAACCCCGGAAGCGTGAACGACAAGTTCTCCGTTAGGTGCGCTCTCGCTGTCCCATGTACACCCCTGCCAGCACCAATCCGCCGCCGAGCGCGACGACGGAGCCGAAGGGTTCGCCGAGCAGCGGAACGGCGAGTGCAAGCGTGGCGAGCGGTTCGAGGTACAGGTAGAGACCCGCACGCGTCGCACCCAGCTTGCCTACTCCCTCCTGCCAGAACCACTGACCGAGCGCGAGACCGGGAATGGCGAGGTACAGGAGCGCAATTACACCCCGCGGCGAGAGCGCCCGGATGCTCGCGACGTCACCGATCAATGCAAAGACGACCGCTGTCAACGCCGCCGCCACGGACAGAATCCCGAAGGTGACGGCCAGCGGCTCGCGCCGCCCGGCGAGGTTGCGGGTGGCGACGGTATACAGGGCCCAGGTATGCGCGGAGGCGACGATCAGCCAGTCGCCGGTGCTCCGAAGCCACGCCAGGTCGGCGAGGCGTCCGCGCGAGACGAGCAGCAAAACCCCCGTGGTGGCCACCGCGATACCTGCCACCCCTCTCCACCCGATTCGCTCGCCCAGAAAGAGGAACGAGAGCACGGCGACCGCCAGCGGCGAAATGCAGATAATCCACGCGCTGTTGGTGGCGGTCGTCGTCACCAGACCGGTGGCCTGCACCAGGAAGTGCACGGTGAAAATCGCACCGCCGATCAACAGCGGACGCAGATCCGCGCGCGCGAACCGGAGGGACACGCGCTTCGCGAGCAGGATGACGCCGAGAAAGGGAACGCCGATCGCGAGGCGCAGCGCGAAGATGTCGATCGGGTCGAGCTCGGTGAGCAGTACCTTCGTGGCGACGAAGGTCCACCCCCAGATGATGACGGCCGAGAGAAGGAGGAGGCGGGGAAGCAGCGCCGACTACATCACGCGCGGAGTTGACGCCGGCGATCGCTGCCGCGGGCGGCGCCGCGGCGATCCGTCCCCGAGCGGCGCTCGGCCGATACGAAGCTGGCGAGCTGATAGCCTTCGGACACCAGCCGCCGTTCGAGATCCGCCTGGTAGCGCACGCAGAAGATCGGATCTTCGGCTTCGTGCACGGACGATTCAGCGCCAGGACCGCTGACGAGCAGCTGCTGTGCGCCATTCGGACGGGTGATGCGGACGATCCGCACCGACTGCGACCCGCGCATGAAGAGCCAGGCTGTCTGGACGAGTCCGATGGTCATGAGGCACCCGAAGTATACCGCCCCCGACCCGGCCCGTCGCTGGGTCAGTTCGCTCGTTCGGCAACGACGCGCGGTGCAGCGATTTTTTTCAACGGCCGCCAGGCCATCACGGTCCGCCCATGGCGGCGCAGCCGGCGAATAGCCGGGAGCATGGTTGTAAAGCTGAGCACCGTGCCGCCGATGCTCAACACGATGACCACGATGTCCCACAGAGGACGCTTGAAGTACAGGAACGGGAAGTCGAGGCTGTGGAAGCCCTGGTACAGCCAGCGCCGGAGCCGGCTCACCTTTCCCGATCGCTGCACGATGCCGCCGCGGGCGGGATCGAGATACAGCCACGTCTCGTTCGCGTCCGCGTAACGCACGCGCAACACTGGCAGCGTCCGCGACCCGCTCGGGTCGTAGTAGTAGCCGTCGTATTCGTCGATCCACACGGAATCCTGCACCGGGACGCCCGGCAGGGCCACCTGCGCGATTTCCGTCATCGCCTCCCGGCCAAACGTCGTGATTGCCCCGCGTTCGGGATGCACCGCCGACACGTAGCGATGCTCCAGCTGCGGCCGCGGCGCCCGCGGCAGCAACCCGATGTTCATCCACTGCTCGGCTTCCCCGCTGGTCGGCGCGCGGTAGGCCAGCCAGTGGGGCTCGCCTCGAAACTGCATCGACTCCAGCTCCTTCGGCTGGAACGATGGACCGATGGCCTTGACCGCCGCCCGCATGCTGTCGATCGTGAGCAGCTCCAGTTTCAGCGGTCCGCCGGTCGACGCCTCGCGTTCCGCCTGTCCGGCAGGCGGCGATCGGAACCAGTTGAACGGCCCCATCGACAGCAGACCGCTATAGGTCCACGTGAGCGTCACGAGACCGAAGATCAGCCCCGAGACGTGATGCCACTTCATCCAGCCGGCATAGGGCGACACTGACGGGACGCGTTTCAACCGGAAGCGACTTCTGGGTGAAAAACGCCACAATCCCCAGACGATGCCGGTGACGCACATGACGCAGCCGATGAGCGACGACCAGACGATGAACTGCGTCCAGAGCGGACCGTTGCGCCGCAACGGCGTGAAATAGACCCAGTGGAACACCGGACCGAGATAGCCCCAGAATCGCTCCGCGCGCGACGTCCGCAGCTCGACGTTCCCGGTGACTTCCGAGACATACAGGTGCGTCGCCGCCTCGTCGTCCAGCGCGAACCGGTACATCGGCAGCTCGCCGCGCGACTGCAGCGTCCACTGGTCGGGCTCGGTCAGGTATTCGGCGAGCCGCATCTCACCCGAGTAGCCGGGCGCGTAGCGCAGCGCCACCTCGCGGGCTTCCCGCTCCCCGACCATTCCCTCGAATCTGTCGCCCGTATCGGCGAACACCACCGTCTGCTCGCGACCGCCGAACCGGTAGATGGGACGGCCCCGCAGCATGCCGACCTGCACGCGATCGGCGCGCACCTCCGCTTTCGCGGCCGCTTCCGCGGGCGACAGCCGCACGGCCGACAGATCGAGCGTCTCGGCGCGGGCCAGCCGTTCTTCGTTTGCGAGGCCCGGCATCCGCGCATACATCATCACGATGCCCGAGACGAACCAGGCGACGAACAGCACGCAGCCGGCGATGCCGAGCCAGCGGTGGGTATACGCCAGCAGCTTGCGCCAGTCGAACACCCAGAGCGAGAGCAACGACCTCACTGGACCGCCAGGCGGAAGGCCTTCATCACGCTGTACTCCCTGAAGAATGACGGCTGGTGGAAAACAGACAGTAAGTGACAGAAAACATGCCTTCAACTGAAGTCTTTCTGAACTCTTCCTGACGAGTTCGTCAGGAATGATTCGTGCGATATATGGCAGTCATGGTCCGGGTCATTCTCCCGATATTCGCCGCCGCTACCCTCGCGGCAGCGCAATCGTCGCCCCCTGTCGAGCTTCCCGCCGTGGCGACCACGAAACTCGTCGAGAGCCTCAACGCCTCGAGGCCTCACGCCTCGCACGTCTGGCGCGATATGCCGCCAATGAATGGCGACGGCACCGTGAACGGCTACGTGGAGATCACGCGCGGGGACCGGCGTAAATTCGAGTTCGACATGAAGGCAAACGAGCGGGCCATCGACCGGATGATCCCGCCTCAGGTCGGCGGCTACCCGGTGAACTACGGGTTCGTGCCGCAGACGGTGTCGTATGACGGCGACCCTTTCGACATCCTCGTCCTCGGACCGCCGCTCGCCGGCGGCTCGCTCGTGCGCGGCGTCATCGTCGGGCTCATGTCGATGGAAGACGAAAAAGGGCTCGACTCGAAGGTCGTCGTCTCGGTGGCGGCGCCAGGCGGCACGCCGACGTACGCGCTGACCCGGTCCGACCAGCGGCGTATCGGGGACTACTTCAACCGCTACAAGCGCGGCGAGCCGGGCGCGTTCTCACGCGTGCCGGGGTGGGGATCGGTCTCAGACGGGCTGGCCTACGTCAAGACGACGCATGCGTTTTTCCTGGAATGCCGGGATCGAGCCGGAACGGTCTGTAACGTGATGGCGCGATGACTCGCGCCACACGCCCGTCTTAATACCGCGCCGCGCGGCCGCCGACCACCCGCAGCTCGGGTCGGCCTTCGAGAACCTGACACCCCAGTGTGCGGATGCGGCTCGAAACCCGACACCCTAGTGTGCCGCCGCGGCACCGCGCTCGCGATAGAACGCGATCAGATCGAGGCTCGCGGGTGGCGTCGCTCCGAGCTGCCGCAACAGCGTCGTGACCTGGCCACGGTGATACGAACCGTGATTCACGAGGTGTTGGAGCAGCTGCCAGAACGGCTGCGCCTGCGCCAGGCCGTTGAAGGTTCGGTATTCGATTGTGCGCGTGATGCCGTTCTCGCCGAGTTGCGCGAGGATGGCGCGCACCTTCCGTTCATGGTCGGTCCACGCGGCGCGAAGGCTCGCCACGTCGGGGAACACCACCGGATCGAGCATCGCCTGCGGCGTCTCGCCTTCCCACCGCGCGCACCACACCCAGTCGGCGGACAAGAGATGCACGAGCGTGTCACGCACCGACGGAAAACTGTTGCCCAGGTTCCTGGTGAATTGTTCGGGGGCGAGCGTCTCGGCGGCGGCGAGCATGCGATCGCGCGCCCAGTAATGATAGTCAAGCAGCATTTGCAGCGTTTGGAGATTCATCTCGGCACCATGACCTAGGCTGTCACGCCTTCGTCTGATACTTTCCGAAGGCGTACAATGCCACATCCGACTGATATGAGCGAGCCTTCCGGAGCCCTGCCGGGCAACCCTGTGTTCGATCTCTCGCTGCTCGACGCCGTGGAGTGGCTGCGGGGCTTGCCAAAAGAGTCGGTCGATCTCCTCATTACCGATCCGGCTTACGAATCGCTCGAAAAGCATCGGGCCGTCGGCACCACCACCCGGCTGAAGCACAGCAAGGCGTCGAGCAACGACTGGTTCGCGGTGTTTCCGAACGCGCGATTTGCCGAGCTGTTTGGCGAAGCGTTTCGCGTGCTGCGGGTGGACACTCACTTCTACCTGTATTGCGACGCCGAAACCATGTTCATCGCCAAGCCGGAAGCCGAGAAGGCCGGCTTCCGCTTCTGGAAACCGCTGGTGTGGGACAAGCGGACGATCGGTATGGGGTATCACTACCGGGCGCGTTACGAGTTCATCCTGTTTTTCGAGAAGGGAAAGCGCCGGCTGCACGACCTCGGTGTCGCCGACATCATCTCGGTACCGCGGATCCACGGCGGCTACCCTGCCGAAAAGCCCGTAGCGGTTTCGGAAGTGCTCGTTCGACAGAGCTCTGAACCGGGCCAGTTGATCGCCGACCCGTTCATGGGGTCCGGGAGCGTCGGCGTGGCGGCGCTGCGCCTCGGCCGCCGGTTTGCCGGAACCGATCTGAATCCGCAGGCCGTGCGGCTCGCCTCCGACAAGTTGCGCGAGTTTGGACCCGGCCGGGAGCCGGACGGCCTGCCTCCCGCCTCGCAACCGGGCCTGCTCGAGCTGACCGACTCGCCGGAAATCCCCGAGCCGACGCTGTGACGGGCCTGCAATACGCGAATCTGGTCGCCTCGTACCTCTCCCGCCGCTATGGTTCCCGCGGATTGAAGGTCTACCGCGAAGTCAGGATCGGCAAGTCGATCATCGGCAAGGACCGCTGTGTCGACGTGTTCTGCGTGTCGGACTGCGGGAAGGCCTTCGCGATCGAGTGCAAGTTCCAGGACAGCCAGGGCACCACCGACGAAAAGATCCCCTACGCCCTCGAGGACCTGCGCGCGCTGCCGATGACCGGCTGCATCGCCTACGCGGGCCAGGGGTTTTCCGACGGCATCCTGCACATGCTCAGGGCGGCGCCTGATGCTGCCTACTGCTTCCCCACCCCCGATTTACTGGACGGCGCCGGCGAAACCCGGGAGCTCGACCAGATTGTGGCGGCGTACTTCGGCTGGTGGGATGTGCTGATCGGCAACCGGCAGCCGGTGTCCACCTGATCGCGTGCCGCACCCCGTATAATAGTTGTACGTCAAACATTCAGACATACAACCCAGGGTCAAGGACGTGTTCGAAACGATTGCGTTCCTCAGTACGGTTGCTCTGGCGGTGACCTTTCATCCTTCTGTACCAGGCGGATCGACAGCCGCGGCGCGAGGAGGAGCGCGAGCGGGCCCCGTGCGGATGACGCTCGTTCGGCTACTCGGCGGCGAGCTCCGCGGCCAGCCTTCGCATCGTGTCGGAAGCGTGCCTGAGCTCGGATTTTGTCAGGCCTCCGACCACGCGTCGAACTGCTGACTCAACCGTCCCGGTGCGGCGGCGGTTCACGACGCGCCCCCGTGACGTCAGCTCCAGGTGGAGCCGGCGCGTATCCTCGTCGCTTCGCCTGATCCCGATCAAGCCGAGTTCCTCGAGCTGATGCACGAACCCGGTCACGGTGCCCGGGTGCACGTGCAGCAGGTCGGCGAGGGCGCCCGGCGTCAGGCCCGGACGGATGCCAATGAAGCGCAGCGCGAGACGCTGCGGCGCGGTCAACCCCATGCGCGTCACCATTCGCTTCGAGACGCGCTGGAGCTCATGGTCGACCGACCACATCAGCCGGATGAATTCCAGCACGGGATCAACAGGGCGATTCGGCGCGGTCACATGGCGGGACATGCGGGCAACGACCTCCCGCGGCGATTGTATCCGCGCCGCCTCACGCGCGCCGACGGTCTGGCACGAATAACAGCAGCGCTCCGCCGACGATGGCAATCACGCCCAGCACCGGGGGCACGGCGAAACCCTCGCGCTCCTCGGTCTGTACCTGCAGCGGACCGGCGTCGAGAACCGTGTCCCTGTCGGTCCAGAACACGCCGCCCCAGGCCAGTGCCGCAATACCCACGATCACGAGGACGACACCAATGATGCGCTTTGCAGACATGTACACCTCAGCGGCCCAGGCTGCAAGGGCTCTGCCGCTTCCTGCCAGCGGGTCTATAGGGTCTCCTGCTGCACAGAAGTTGCAAATCAGCGGTGGGTCACAGGAGGCAGTATGGAAAGCCGCACGAAACTGCTGGGTCATCCCGTCTATCAGATGCTCGTCGATTATCGGATGCTCGTCGATGCGCCGAGCTCGCTGAAAAATCGCCGCGCAGCGTAACCGCCCGTGGCGCGCGCGCTGATCCGGCCGGATACGCTGTGCGCCTGGAGGGGCCCGTCCCTGCTGGTGTTGAACACCCGGGGGGAATGCGGCACCGGCCAGGCGCTGTCGGGCTATTACTTTCGCGAAGCGCGCTTCCTCAGCGCCTGCCGCCTCGAGATCAATGGAACGCAGCCGTGGCTGTGCGAGGTGGCCGCCGTCGATCCCGAGGTTCTTGAATTCTCGTACGTCTTCCCCGAGGTCGCGCAGTACGGCGGGGGCGGCAGCGGCCAGGCGGGGGACGACGAGCCCAGGGACCAGCGCGGCCTGCCGCAACGCGGCCTCAATATTCAGCTCAGGTATCGGGTGCGCGTCGCGTCACTCGAGATCGGCGCGTCAATCCTCAACTCGTCACGCGAAACGCTCGACTGTGAAGTCGGGTGGTACGTCGACGCGGACTTTGCTGACATCCAGGAAGCGCAAGCAGCCAAACGCCAGCAGCAGGCCGACGTACAGGTCCATCTCAACGGCCGGGCCATCACATTCCAATACGTTCACAACCGCCTGCCGTATCGCTCCGGGATCACGTTCTCATCGGACGTCGCATGGCACATCCGGAATCAGATGGCGTCAACGCGTGTGAGACTCGCTCCCCATGAACACCAGCATCTGACGGTAACGGTTCGACCCGACGATGCCGAGGGTGTTCCGGACGATGCGGCGGCTCAAGAACGGGAACAACTGGTTGACGACTGGCGGCGCCTAGCGACGACGATTGCCACGCCGCAGAACACGCTGTGTGAAGCAATCGTCGCCAGTAGCGTCCGCGATATCGCGTCGTTTGCCCTGCTGGAAGGGCCACGCGACGAGTGGCTCGCGCTTCAGGCCGGGGTTCCGCTCTATCCCGCGTTCTTCGGACGAGACGCCGTCACCGCCGGGTGGCAATCGGCGCTGATCGACCAGGGGGGTTGCCTCGACGCGGCGCTGACGAAGCTCGCGCGCCGCCAGAGTTCACGGTTCGACGACTGGCGCGATGAGGAGCCGGGGCGCATCCCTTACCAGATGCGCCGGGGTCCGCTCGCCATCCTCGACATCAATCCGTATTCGGCGTACTACGCGGATTATGCCAGCCCGCTGATGTTCGTGATTTCCCTCGCGAATCTATACGCGTGGACCGGCGACCCTGAGTGCCTGCGCCGGCACTGGGACACCGCGCGGCGCATCCTCGACTGGGCGCACGACCGTGGTGATCAGGACCGCGACGGCTACCTGGAGTACCAGACTCGATCGCCGGCGGGGACGAAAAACCAGGGATGGAAGGACAGCGGCGATGCCGTCATCTACGAAGACGGAGCTCCGGTACCGTCCCCGATAGCGACCTGCGAACTGCAGGGTTACTGGTATGCGGCACAGCAGCTCATGGGACTTCTGAGCTGGATGCAGGGACAGAGCGCCGATGCTCGCGCGCACTTCCAGGCGGCGTCGGAGCTGAAGACACGCTTCAACCGCGACTGGTGGCTCGAGGAAGACGACTGCTTCGCGCTGGCGATGGACCCGCAGAAGAGGCTCGTGCGCGCGGCATCGTCCAATGTCGGCCATTGCCTCGCGTCGGGCATCATCGACGCGGATCATGTGCCGCCGGTTGTCGGCCGCCTCTTTGCGCCGGACATGTTCAGCGGATGGGGCGTCAGGACACTGTCGGCCGACCATGCCTACTACAACCCGGTCAGCTACCATCGTGGAACGGTGTGGGCCGTCGAACAGGCGACGATCCTGTTTGGCCTGCGCCGCTTCGGCTTCGACGCGCGGGCACACGACCTCGCCCGCGCGCTGTTCGACCTCGCGCAGCTGTACCCCCACTATCGCATCCCGGAATGCGTCGGCGGCTATTCGCGGGCCGAGCGCGCCACTCCGGGGGCGTATCCACAGGCGAACGCCCCACAGCTCTGGAACGCGACGGCATTTCCGCTGATCGTCCAGAGCCTGCTCGGCGTGATTCCGCTGGCGCGTTACGAGCTGCTGCTGATCGACCCCGTGCTTCCCGCCTGGCTGCCTGAGATCGTAGTGCGCGGGCTGCGGGTCGGCGACGCCAGCCTCACGCTACGATGCTGGCGCACTTTGGACGGGCGTACCGACTTCGAGGTTCTGCACAAGCACGGAACGCTTCGCATTGTCCGGCAGCCTCCTCCCGAGTCGCTGACCGCCGGCGTCGGTGATCGGCTGCACGCGTTGCTCGAGACCCTGATGCGGTAAGCATTGAAAGGCCAATCATGAAGCTCGCACTCAAGCCCATCTCTGATCAGGTTATGGTCATCACCGGCGCCTCGAGTGGCATCGGCCTCGTCACGGCACAGCATGCCGCGCGCGCCGGCGCACGCGTGGTGCTGGCGGCGCGGAATGAAGCAGACCTCCGGCAGGCGGTTGATGACATCCGCGGCACCGGCGGGCGGGCGATCTATGTAGTGGCCGATGTCGCCGACTCCGGCCAGGTCGCGTCGATCGCGGCCGCGGCGCTGGGTGAATTCGGCGGCATCGACACGTGGGTGAACAACGCCGCCGTGTCGATGTACGGCCTGCTCATGGAACTGTCCATCGATGAAATGCGGCGGCAGTTCGATGTGAATTACTGGGGGCAGGTTTACGGCTGCCGCGCCGCGGTTCCCCACCTGCGCCGTGGTGGCGGCGCGATCATCAACGTCGGCAGCGCCCTGTGCGACCGGGCGATTCCTCTGCAGGGCAACTACTGCGCCGCCAAGCACGCGCTCCGCGGATTCACCGACACGCTGCGGATGGAGCTCGAGGCCGAAGGGGCGCCGATCGCCGTGACACTGGTCAAGCCCGCCAGCATCGCTACGCCCTTCTTCGAGAAGGCGCGCACCCGTCTCGACGTCGAACCGCAGCCGGTGCCCCCGGTGTACGCGCCCGACCTTGTCGCCGACGCCATTCTTCGATGCGCTGTACAGCCGACTCGCGACGTCGTCGTCGGCGGTGCGGGCACGCTCCTGTCGGCGGCCAACGTGGCACCCCGCCTCGCCGATCGGTACATGGAAAGCCGGCTCTTCGAGGCGCAGCAGACCGATATTCCCGTGCGCGACGGCCGCCCGGACAACCTGTTTACGCCTGTCGAACACGACGGAGGTCAGCGCGGGCGAACGTGGCAGGGGCGTACGAAGAGCACGAGCGCCTACACAGCCGCGGCGCTCAGGCCCCGGCTCGCCGCGGCGACGCTCGTCGGACTGGGCGTACTCATGGCAGCAACATCGCTATGGCTGCCGCCGCGGCGCTGATGCCTGAGATGGCGACGAGCCGGCTTGCCGTGCGGTAATCGTCCGCCGTCTCGAGCGGCGGATCGGCGGGATCGCCCAGCCATCGATCGGTCACGAGCCGGGCGTTGAGCCAGATCGGACCGACGAGCCGGCGGCCGATCCCTCCGGCAACCGCGGCTTCGCTCCAGCCGGCGTTCGGTCCTGGCAGCAGTGCGTGCTGCTCCATGCCGACGCGCAGCGCCTTGCGCCCTGAACAGCGCGGCAACAGCGCCGCGACGGCGGCCACGAGTAACCACGTCAGCCGTGCCGGCACGAAGTTCATCGCGTCGTCCAGCCTGGCCCCGCACCATCCGAATTTGAGGTAGCGCGGAGATCGGTAGCCGACCATCGAATCCATCGTGCTGACGATCTTGAACAGCGTGAGCGCCGGCAAGCCGCCGATGACGTACCAGAAAAGCGCGCTCGTGAACCCGTCTGTCAGGTTCTCGCTCAGGCTCTCAACGGCGGCGCGGCGGCATGCGGCGCCGTCCATCGGATCGGTGTCGCGGCCGACCAGCTTCGACACGTTCCTGCGCGCCTCGTCGAGCGCGCCGGCGGCAACCGCACGCTCGATGTCGCCCCCGTGGCGCAGCAGATCGCCCAGCGCGAGAAAGCTGTAAAGCACGAACACGTGCGCCGCCCATCCGGCCCACGATGCAAACGCGGACAGCGTGATGACGAGGCCCGACACGCCGGCAGCCCAGATGACGGCAAGCAGCAGAAACAGCGCGATGCCGCCGCCATAGCCGTCGGCACCCGCCCGCCGCAGGCCGTCTTCAATTGCACGCAGCGAGCGTCCGATCAGGCGGACGGGATGGAACGAGTACTCCGGATCACCGATCGCAAAATCGATGGCGACGGCGATGCCGAGTGCAAGCGGGTGCGGCGCCAGCGGCCAGTCTATGGCGACCGCCACTTGTCTGCCCATCCGAGGGCGAGCGCAGCCAG
Source organism: uncultured Acidobacteriota bacterium (assembly GCA_963750995.1). Lineage (GTDB taxonomy): Bacteria > Acidobacteriota > Vicinamibacteria > Vicinamibacterales > UBA2999 > CAVVST01. The sequence continues at coordinate 989,577 of CAVVST010000005.1, forward strand.
TACCAGCGACTTCGGATCGTCTTTCGCCTGCCGATGGAGTGCGGCACGGTAGGCAGGCCACGAATCAGGCCGGCCCGCCGCGTTGGCGGCAAGCACGGCGGCATGCTGCACGGTCGCCTCCCATTGCACGGACGCCGGAACGGCGCCATGCCGCACCCGGTCCATCACCGCCGCAAACGCGTGCGCGGCGGCGCCGACCAGCGGTTCGTACATCAGCGCCTTGATGTTCTTGCGGAGCAGCTCGAGCCGCGGCGGATCGAGCAAGGACGCGATGTCCTCGATGAATGTCGCTTCCTTGATGCCGTAGCGGCCGAGCGCATGGAACACGCCGCGGGTATAGCTTGGCTCGAGGCCGTTCTGCCACCGCAGCGCCTCCTGCGTCGCCTGCCTGACGGACCGGCCGATCAATTCCCCGAGCTTGACGTGCGGACTGGTAGAAGTTCGCACGCCGACGCTGCCCGCCGGCGCCGCGATACAGAACTGGTCCGTCCCGGTACCTGTTGCCAGGTCCATCGACTGCCGGCTCGGCACGGCAAGCCGCTGCAGGGCGGCGCTCTTTCCCTCGGTGATCGTCATCGCCGCGCGCGTGAGCGCGCCGGGCGTGAGCGGGCGCGTGACCAGCACGATCGTGTTGATCGTGCCTGCGTGCACGGGGACCTTCTGCATTCCGGCGTCGGTCTCGCGCCAATTGGCGGGATCGCCCGCGCACGTCGCATTCCCCTCGACGCCCGCGGTGACGACGGCGATGACCTCGACTTCGTCGTCTGTGTCGGCCGCGACGGCGGCGTAGTTCATGTTGGCGGCGGTGCCCATCAGCACCGTCGACTCGGCAGGCACGCCGACATCGGCACAGATCCGGTCGTGATAACCAACGTATCCAAGCTCGACGAATCAGCTGGTGGAGGTCGAGATGGCCGGCGCCTTCGCAGCTCTGGTGATTCAACAGGAAGCGCACGTGATCCGTTTGACCGCCGTTGACGACGGAGGTCGAGAGCACCTGGTGCGGCAGGGCCAGTTCGGCGAGAAGATACCGGCCGCTGCGCTTCAGTGTGAATTCCCGCCGTTCGAGTAGTGTGTCCCAGGTCATGTCCATTCAAACCGCCAGCAGTCGTTCCAGTGCCCGCCCATGCTGTTCCAGCCAGCCAGCCAGGCGTTCGTAATGATCGCGCTTGGGTACCAGTGACGCGATCGGGACACCGAACACTTCGGCGCAGACGTCGGGATTCTCGAGCGCGCCGTGAAGATAGGTGCCGATCGCGCCAGGCAGGCACGCACCGTCGCCCGTGCGATCCTCGAAGCGCGCGAACGGCTGCGGCGCGGACCCTTCGAACGACGTCTCACCCATGTGAATCTCGTAGCCGGTGAACCGCGTGCCACCCCTCGTAGTCGCCGCCTTGACCTCCGTGCGCTTGTCGGGCCGCATTACGGTGACGACCGGCAGCAACCCGAGACCGGTCGCTGATCCGCCTCCCTCGACGCCCAACGGATCGTCGATGCGGCGCCCCATCATCTGATACCCGCCGCAGATGCCGAGGACCGTGGCGCCACGGCGGCGCTGCCCGAGAATCCACGCCGAGAGTCCGGTCGAATGCAGCCACTTGAGATCGCCAATCGAGTTCTTCGTGCCCGGCAGCACGACGAAATCAAAATCGCCAGCGGGCGGAGCCTGAATCCAGTCCGCCCACGTCAGCAGCCGGAAGTCGGTCGCATTCGACATGCACGGCAGCCGGACGATGGCGATGCGGGCGCCGGCCGGCGCCAGCGCCCGCGCCGCGGTCTGGAGCGCGAGGCTGTCTTCAGCGTCGATCGTGATGTCAGCGGCGTACGGAAAAATGCCGAAACAGTGCGATCCGGTCCGCGCCTCGAGCGTGCGGGCGCCCTCCTCGAACAGCGAGACGTCGCCCCTGAACTTGTTGACCGCAAATCCCCGCAGCAGGCCGCGCTCCTCCGGCGTGAGCAGGCCGATCGTGCCGAGGATGGACGCGAACACGCCGCCGCGTTCGATATCAGCGACCAGCATCCAGGGAGCGCGCAGGCGCACCACGAGATCCAGGTTCACGAGATCCGTCGCCCTGAGGTTCAGCTCGCTCACGCTGCCGGCACCCTCGATCACGACGACGTCGAAACGGCGCGCGAGGTCTTCGTAAGCGGCCCGCACATGCCGGCGCAACTCGGGGACGTGCTCGTAGTAGGCGCGCGGCGGCAGCGTCTTCCAGACCCGGCCGTTCACGACCACCTGGCTCGAACCGGCGCCGTTGGGTTTGAGCAGGATCGGATTCATCGCCGGCTCGGGTTCGAGCCCGCAGGCTTCCGCCTGCACGACCTGGGCGCGGCCGATCTCCCCGCCCTGGCGGCACGGATAGGAATTGTTCGACATGTTCTGCGCCTTGAACGGCGCGACCGCCACCCCGCGCCGCCGGAGCCACGCGCAGACCGCCGTCGCCATCCAGCTCTTGCCGGCGTTCGACGAGGTCCCGCCGATGAACAGCGGCTTCGCCGGCACTATGCGCGCCTCCGAGCGAGCCAGATCAAGTAGGGACCTCCGACGCACGCGGTAATCGCGCCGGCCGGCACTTCCGCCGGCGCCAGGACAACGCGGCCGAGCGCGTCGCACGATGCGAGCATCACGCCGCCGAGAAAAAAAGCGCACGGCATGAGCACACGGCCGTCGGCGGTCACGCGGGCGCGCACCAGGTGCGGCACCACCAGGCCGATGAACCCGATCGGGCCAGTCACCGCGACAGTGACAGCAGCCAGCACTGAGCCCGAAAGGTAACCGAAGCGCATCAGGCGCCGCACGTCGGTGCCCCGCGTCGCGGCCCACTGATCGCCCATCGCCACGAGGTTCCAGGCCCGCGCCTGCCGGACGATCAGGATGGCCAGCAGCGAAACGACTCCCATGAACACAGTCAGCGGACGGTAATCAATCGCGTCCAGGCTGCCGATCAGCCACCGGGCAATCGCGAACGAGGCCGACATGCCGGACAGTCCGTAGACCAGCAGAATCAGCGCTGAACATACGCTGTTGATCGCGACGCCGGCGAGCAGTAATCCGAACGGCGAGATCTCGTGCTCGCGCACCGATGTGCCGAGCACGAAGAACAGCACGCACGCGGCGCCGGCGATGGCGGCCACCCAGACGGCAGACACCCCGGCGACGGCGTCCCATCCGGCCGCAATCGCAATCACGGCGCCCAGCGATGCGCCGGTGGACACGCCCAGCGTGTACGGCGTCGCCAGCGCATCGCGCAGCATCGCCTGGAAGACACACCCGCCGAGCGCCAGCGCCGCGCCCGCGAACAGCCCGAGCAGCGTGCGCGAGAGGCGCAGCTGCACCAGGATCGACCAGTCGGGCGCCTCGCGCGCGAGGACGCGCGACAGATCGAGCGGCGACGGTCCGGCAAACGGCAGCAGCACGGCTGCCGCGACGAACGCCGCCGCCGACAGCCACACCCATCGTCGTGTGCGTCTATCCATGCGCGGTCAGCGGTAGCAGATGCGCGCGCGCCCGTCGGATGTGACCACCCGCTCGAGCCGCGTCGAGAAATACGGCAGCCAGTCGGTCCGCCTCGGCCGCATCGGCCATGGGCAGGTCGCACACGATGGTGCGGCCGCTGAGGACAATCAGCCGCGAGCAGAATTCGAGCGCGAGGTTCAGGTCGTGCGAGACGGCCATGCACAGGACGCCGGCCGCGGCCTGTCGCTGCAGCAGCTCGAAGCAGTTCAGCTGCTGATCGATGTCGAGAAACGCGGCCGGCTCGTCGAGCAGCATCACCCGCGGTTGCTGCGCCAGGCAGGCGGCCAGGAAGACGCGCTGGCGTTCCCCCCGCTCAGTGTCGTCACGCGGCGATCGCGGAACGCGATGCAGCCGCACTCCGCCATCGCCGCATCCACCGCCTGCCGATCGTCGTCGGATTCGAACCATCGATCTGCGTGCGGGTACCGGCCCATCATCACCAGTTGCTCGACCGATAGCGGGCCGTGCACGTGAACCGCCTGAGGGAGGTGAGCGATGGTGCGCGCCCGATCACGAGCCGTCCACTGTGGCAGCGGACGTCCGTCGAGCATGATGCTGCCCTCGGCAGGGGCGCGTAGTCCCGCGACGAGGTCCATCAGCGTGCTCTTGCCCGCGCCGTTTCGTCCCATCAGGGCAATGAACTCGCCCGGCTCGGCCGCGAACGTGACGCGCTCGACAATCGGCGTGGCGCCCACCCGCCATCCGGCGTTACGGACACTCAGCACGCGCTACCGGCCCCCGGCCGCGGCCAGCCAACGCGCCAGCGTGTCCGCCGCCTCGACCACCCGCGGACCTGGAACGACGAAGGCGTCGCTCGTCACGGCATGGACGGCGCCGGCCTGCGCCGCCCGCACGTGCATCTGCTGCCGCCAGAGGCGCTCGGTCGTCGGCTGCCGCCGTCGATGCTCCGCCTCGGTCTCACCCATGTCGCCCGCATCGACAACGACGTCGGGGTCGAGCCGAATCACCGTCTCCATCGAGACGCGCGGATACTCCGGCAGGCGCGGATCGTCGAGCACGTTGATGCCGCCGGCGATCTTCACGAGATCGTTCAGGTACGAGCCGCGGCCGACGGCGATCAGATCGCCAAGCGTTCCGGGCTGGCGGCCGACGATGACCAGGACCCTCTTCGGCGCCCGAGTCGCGGCCGATCGCTGCACCGCGGCCAAGCGGGCCTCGATGTCGGCAATGAGGCGTGCCGCCCGGTCAGCCGCGCCAGCTGCCGCGCCAATCGCGCGGATGGACGAATAGACGCCCGCCAATGTACCGCGATCCACGGTGATCGATGCGATATCCAGCGCCGCCAACTGCTGCGGCACGGTATGCGGACCGGCATGGACGATGACCAGGTCGGGTCGCAGCCGCGCGATCAGTTCCGCGTCGGGCCGCATGAAGCTGCCGACTTTCGGTAACCGCAGCGCCGCCTCCGGATACCGGCAGTAGGTCGACACGCCGACGACGCGGTCGCCGAGGCCGAGCGCGAAGAGCGTTTCGGTGATGCTGGGCGAGGTCGACACCAGCCGCGCCGGATCGGCGGCGTTGACCGGAAGCGCACACAGCCACAGCATCGCCGCGCAGGCGGCGGCGACCTTTACCAGGCGCGCGACCATCTGTTCCCGTCCTTGCCGGTCTGGGTCCGGAGCGATGAGTTCACCCCGGCGTCGAGCTCCAGCTTGCGCGCAAACAGCCACAGGAGATCGGACAATCGGTTCAGGTAGCCCAGGATCGACGGCTGAACGGCCTCACCCGACTCGTGCAGGCGCACCACACCGCGCTCGGCGCGGCGGCAGATCGTCCGCGCCAGGTTGAACGCCGCGGCGGTGCGGTGATCGCCGGGAAGCGACCAGTCAGACAACATCCCCTCGATCGCTTCGAGCCGGTGGACTTCGGCGGTCAGCCACTCCACCGCCTCGGCAGCGATCACCACCTGCGGCTTGGGACTCTGAGGAGGCGTCGCCAGCGATGATCCGATCTTGAAGAGCTCGGTCTGGATGCTGCGCGTGAACTCGCCGATCGCCTGGTCGTCGCAGATCGATCGTGCGAAGCCGAGAGCCGCGTTCAGCTCGTCGACGCCGCCGTAGGCGTCGACGCGAACCGATCCCTTCGAGACGCGGATGCCACCCGCAAGGCCGGTCTCTCCTCCATCTCCGCGTGTCGTCGCAATGCTGCCCATGCGTGTCGTCCTCTTGAAATACGCCGCCTACCTACCCAGCTGATACTTCAGCGTGACGCCAACCCCCTGCAGGGGGAAGCCCTTCTTCTCGTAGTAATAGCGATCGAACAGGTTGTTCACGCTGAGCAGCACGGCATGCTGCGCGTGCACTCGGTACATCGCGCTCAGGTCGACCACGACGAAATCCGGATAGTCGACGACCGGCGAGCCGGCCACGTTGAAGTCCTGGTCCTGCCGGCCGTGAACGTAGCGAGCCGAGAGGCGGCTCGAAAGCGCCCCGATATCGAGATCCAGGCCAGCGCGGACGGTATCGGTCGCAACGTTCAGGATATTCCGCTCGCCGGTCGTGGGCAGTTGCTCCCGCCGGGCGAAGTAATGCGTCGCGTTGCCGAACAGGCTGATGATCGGGCTGAGGCGATGCGTGACGTCGACATCCAGGCCGGAAATGCGCGCGCCGAGACTGTTCACGGCGGTGAGGACAATCGGGTCCGGTGGCGGCGGATTGCTGAGCAGGACGTTCGAGACCACGCGATCCTTCACCGACGTGCGGAAATACGTGACGTCAACCAGCGACGAGGTCGCCAGGACTTCGACGCCGACGTCGCCGCTGATGCTGTGCTCCGGCCTGAGATCGGGGTTGCCCTGGTTGATCTGGGTTCGTCCGCCGACGATGTTCGTGGTGTAGCCGGTCAGCGCGCTGGCATCAGCCGGCACGAACGCGCGTCCAGCGGTCGCATGCAGGCGAACGCTGTCGATAACCTGCTGCTTGATCCCGACGCTCGGATTGAACACCGTAAACGTCGTCGTCGACGGCGTGAAGTTGGTCTTGAACGGCGTCTCCACTGTCTCGACGGCAATCCGGTCGATCCGTCCACCCGCCGAGACGACCGTCCGCCCCTCCGACAGACGCAAGGTGTTCTCCGCGTAGAGGCCGACGGTGTTCTTCCGGCTGTTCGCGGAAAACGGCGCCAGCGGATCGCCGGTCCGGGCGTACGAGCGGCTCTCGCTGCTGGCGCGCTCGACGTCGAGGCCGATCAGCAGGCTGCTGGCGTTCGACCAGCTCCACGCGTCTCGTACCTGGACGCCGTTCCAGCCAAGCGCGTTTTCGAACGTCAAGTACGGCAGGTACGGCTGGTCGAGTGGGTTGGTTGTGGTGACGTTGAGCGTGTGGTTCTGTTCGTCGGCGGTGTAGAACGTGCCAGACAGGAGATGACGGGCGAGCGGTCCAGACACGCGGAGGTCGGCGGCGGCGTGTTCGAGATCCTTCCGTCCCTGCGAGGTGAGGCCGGCAAACACGTCGCCAGGCGTGTTGATGTCCTTGCCCCGATACATGCTGACGCGCCCATCCACGCGCCACGCCTTCGCCAGGTCGAGTCCCGCGCGCGCCGAGCCGTCGTAGGTACGGTAGCTGGTGGCCGGTCTCACGACCCCGTTGCCCATTCGGAAGTCGTCACGCTGGTTGAAGGCCGTACCGTTGACGTCGAAGTCGACGCGCGGCCCCAGGCTGCCTCCCGCGTGGCCGCCGAGCTCGGACGTGTGGTATCGGCCGAAGGCGATGCGGCCGCCGCCAGCAACGGGGCCTCGCGAACGGCGCGTGATGACGTTGACGACCCCGCCCATAGCCGACGCGCCATAGATCGACGACGCCGGCCCCTTGAGCACCTCGATCCGCTCGACGCCGTCGAGCATGAGCGTCGACAGGTTGGTCACGCCCGACGGCCGGCCGTCGATCGAGCAGCAGCGATCGCTTGTTCAGGCCCGAGGTCTCCGGACGGAACCCGCGGATGCCGATGCCGGACAGCACGCCGCTGTACTGGACCACCTCGACGCCGGAGTTCTTCTTCAGCACGTCGGTGATATCGGCGGCGACGCTGCGCTCGATGTCTCGTCGATCGATCAGCTCGATCTTCTGAGGTGTCTCCGCCAGGCGTGTCTCCGTACGGCGACCGGTGACGACCATGCTCTCGACCAGGCCCGCCACGTCCATGACCAGTCGAACCGGCGGGACCTCGCCGCCTTGCGGGATGTCGATCAACACACGCGCGCGCTCGAACAATGGCATCGCCGCTTCCACTTCGTAGCGGCCGGGGGCAAGGGACGCCAACGAAAACGACCCGTCGGCCGCGGTTGTCCCGGCGGCGACGACGGACCCGCCTGGGGTGCGAACGGTCACCGACGCGCCGGCGATCGCGCCCCCGAGCGCGTCGGCGACGACACCGGCGAGCGGTGTCTGGGCCCGCGCGGGCGCGACAGGCGACACGACGAGCAGGAACGAGAGAACTATGAGATGGCAGACACGAATGGACGGAGCTGGGCTGGACATCGTTTCTGTTCTCCGCAGAAAACGGTGTGAACGGCCCTTACGGTAGGTCTCCTGGCTCGGAGGGTGCGAAAGCTTGCCCGCCATGGCGCTGAACGCGCGACGGCTGGATCTTCGCAGCCCGCTTCACCTTCCCCGGCGTGCGGCGCCGAGTGGTTATCGAAGCGGGACGCCCTCACTCACAGTGGCGGAACCGCGCCGGACTTGCACCGGACTTCCCTGTCATGCCCGACATGGGCGACCGAAGGGAGACACGGTTGTATCACTGGTGGCGGTTGGTTGCAACGTGTCCCGGCGAAAACGGAGTAGGATCCGTGCCGACTAGGAGGCACCTAGGAGGATCGACATGACTACCCGGTTCGCGACGGTTGGCGTTCTGTTCACAGCCGTTGCCTTGTTGCCCGTCACGCTGTGGGCACAGAAAGGAGACCTCACTCACGAACACGCGGCGACGCCCAGCGCGGAAGTTGGTTTCGGTGTCCTGGCACTCGCTCCGATCGGTCCGCCACCCTGCGTGCAGGTGACGGTCCCTGGAGGTGACGCCATCGGCGGCCCGACCGATCCATGCGCCTACAAACTTCACCATCTCATTCCTGAAGAAGTCACGATCTTCAAAGGCGGCGAGGTGACGTTCCAGGTGCATGGCGGCGGTCACGGGTTGGCGATCTATGAAGTCAGCAAGGACACCACCCGCGACGAACTCGGACAGTTCCTGTGTCCGGGCATGGACCCGTCGGAGATCCCCAATCTTCTGGACCACCGCTGCACACCTGCAAGCGTTGGCGGCATCGGCGGGACCAACGCCGCAGCCGAACACGTGATTGCCGACGGCAAGGGCGACGTCGTGATCGTCGCGGCGCCGCAGCCGGCCGGTACCAACGTGCATCCCACCAATCGTGTGTGGTACGAACCTGGTCGTTTGATGTCCGCGGGAGGGCAGCAGTTTCTCAACGGCGGCACCACCGTGGCCAACGGCCAGTTGATCACCTACGCGTTCCTCAAGACCGGCCGCTATCTCGTGATCTGCATCAACCGGTCGCATCTTCTCAACGACTGGATGTTCGGGTTCGTCAACGTGGTCGGAGGGAACTGAATCGCGGTTCGCCGCCGGCGACCGTTCCCTCGTCGTGGGGAACGGTCGGGGCGGCGAATCAGTACTCGGCGAAGGCGTCGTCAGGGAAGCAGTAGAGCCATCGTTCGCCGCGCTCCGCGGACGCGACCACCGGGTGCGAGACGGCGCGCGCATGTTTGCTGGCGTGGCGGTTCGGCGAGGAATCGCAGCAGAGCGTGACGCCGCACGCCTGGCAGGTGCGAAGGTGGACCCATTTCGCGCCGATCTTCACACACTCCTCGCACTCGTGCGCCCGCGCCGTCTTGACAGTCTCTATCGCCGAGATGTGCGCACAGCCTCCGTCCATGCCCACAAACGTACATCACTCCGCAACTCGAGGCCAGCACCTGGCGATGCGAGAGGCCCGACGCTGCGAACGTGTGCAGGCTAGAATGCGCGAATCCGGTATCTGCTCGACGTCGCGTTCGACCAGGGGAGTCACCTGATCCGGCGTCCACGCGAGATCGTGGTCGAGGAAGACGCGGCCGGTCTGCACAGCGTCGCGGTCGTCGATCACGACGGAGCGCGGCAGCTGGTCAGGATGAAGCAGCCGCTGTTGCTGCCTCCGGCGAATGCGCCGGCAGCGACGCGTTAATGCCGCAGCCCTGCTGTTACGTCCCGAGCAGGAACCGGCACTCCTGGAACTTCGCAGCAGCCGAGTGGTCGGGCCCGGTGCGGACGACTTTGGCGCTGAAGAACAACCGCCCTGCCGCGATCGACTGGATTGGAATCGGTGACGACAGGATGACTTCGACGTCCTGTCCGACGCGGAGGTCGGCCGGCGCGAACATCACCCCGGATTCGCTGATATTCCGGACGCGGCCGGACAGCCATTCGTCATCTCCCGGCCTCCGATAGGAAATCGGGACCGACATCAGCAGCCGTTGCGCGCGCCGCGTTTCCATCCGCATGCGGTCGAATACTGCGGCAATCGGCGGCCTCGCGCAACTCATAAATGACCGGTGTCGGATCGGTAATTGGCCGATCTCGAAACGGCTTGACTCCGCCGCCGGTTGGGCACCATCATCCGCGCGGGACGAAAGCGCGGGGGAGAGAACGCTTTTACGAAGGGAGGCCACTGTGGATCCGACCAGACGCAGCCTGCTGAAAGCGGGCGCGGCGGCAGCGGCGGCCGGCATGGCCGCGGCCCGCGCGTTCGCGCAACAGCGCACCGGGCAAGAAAGCGGCGATGTCGTTCTACGAAAAAGGCGACGTTCGCATCCACTACGAAGAGGCCGGCGCCGGGTTCCCGTTGCTGCTGATCGCCGGCGGCGGCCTGAATTCGACGATCGCCGGCCTGCACCGCGGCGATCCGTTCAACCCGTTCACGGAGTTCAAGGGCGAGTACCGCTGCATCGCGTCTGACCTGCGCAACGCCAATGGCGGCCAGTCCTCCGGCCCGCTCGAGATCGACCGGCCGTGGGATTCGTACACCGATGACCATCTCGGGCTGATGGATCATCTGCGCATCGACAAGTTCATGGTGATGGGCTTCTGCATCGGCGGCCCCTTCATCTGGAACCTCCTGAAGCGAGCCCCTGATCGCGTGGTCGCGGCGGTGCTGGCGCAGCCCAGCGGGTCACGCCCGGAAGCGCGCGACCTTTTCTACGAAAACAACATGAAGGGCTGGGGTCCCGAACTGGTCAAGCGCCGCCCCGAGATCACGATGGCGATGGTCGACCGCTTCGTGACGAAGATGTACCGGACCAATCCCGACTTCGTCTTCACGGTCACCCGCGACTTCGTGCGTTCGTGCCAGACGCCGGTCCTGATCCTGCCGGACGACATCCCGGCGCACCCGTATGCGGTCGCCATGGAAGCCGCGATGCTGGCGCCGAAGGCCGAAGTCAGCATGTTCCCGTGGAAGGAGCCGAAGGAGCGGATTCCGCTCGCCGTGCGCCAGATACGGTCGTTCCTGCGGGCGCACCGGACGGTCGCCGCGGCAAGCTGAGGATTGACGTTACGTGCGACCCTGGTCGCATTGAAGGGAGACGTCAGCTCTCGATGGCTGACAGATCGAGTCGGCCAAGACGCGCTGGATCAGCCAGGATGTCGATCTCAACGACCTTCCCGCCGGCAATCGTGAAGCCGAGCACGGCAAACACGCGGCCGTCGGGGCGGCGCGACACACACCCAAGATGGCCGTTGACGAGGACGAGCTGATTGGACAGACCGCTCCTCGAGAACGTCGCGGCCTGCGCGGCGACGGCGCTCGCCCCTCGCACGACCCGTGACAGGCCCGCGAGCGCACCGCCATCAGCCCGCAGCACGATATCCGGATCGAGCACAGCCACCAGACGCTCGAAATCGCCGTCCTGAGCGGCTGCCATGAACGCATCGACGACGCGCCGCTGCTGACGCACGTCGGGGTCAGCGTTCGGGGCTCGGCTCTGGACGCGACGCCGCGCGCGGCTGGCGAGCTGACGCGCCGCAACGGCGGAGCGGTCCACAATCGGCGCGATCTCGTCGAACGTCAGGGCGAACACGTCGTGCAGCACGAACGCGAGTCGTTCCGCCGGCTCGAGCGTCTCCAGCACCACGAGGAGCGCGAGTCCGACCGAGTCCGCGAGCATCGCATCGGACTCCGGATCCCGGTCGGCGCGGGTGATCACCGGATCGGGTACGTGCGTGGCATTCTCACCCAGGGGATCCTCCCGGCGCGATGTCCGCGTCCGCAACATGTCCAGGCACACGCGCGCGACGACGGTCGTGAGCCACGCGCGCAGGTTCTCGACGTCGCTGACATCGGTCCGGCCGAGTCGAATCCAGCTTTCCTGGACCGCATCCTCTGCTTCGCTCGCCGACCCGAGCATCCGGTACGCCACGGCGCGCAAATGCGCCCGGTGCCGTTCGAACTCTTCGGCGAGCCGCTCAGGTGTGGTCATCCGTCACACTTCTCCCTCGCAGTCCGTCATGGTAGTGACGAACCGGACATCGCCAGTGTGACGATACGAGGGGAACCGATGAAGATCAAATTGACCAGTCTGCACGTCGACGACCAGGAGAAGGCCCTGCGCTTCTACACTGAAGTGCTGGGCTTCGTGAAGAAGGCCGACTTCAGCCAGGGGCCGTTTCGCTGGCTCACGGTCGCCTCAGCAGAGGACCCGAACGGCACGGAGCTGCAGCTGGCGCTCAACGACAACCCGGCCGCCAAAGCCTACCAGCAGGCGCTCTTCCAGCAGGGTCAGCCCGCGGTCATGTTCTTCGCCGACGACGTGCAGGCCGATTATGAGCGTCTGAAAGTGCGCGGCGCCGAGTTCACCATGCCGCCAACCGACGTGACCGGCTCCAAGATTGCCAGACTGAACGATACCTGCGGCAATCTCGTTCAGATCACGCAGCTGATGCGCTGGTAGGCGGACATTCAGCAACGCGCAAATCCGATTCGGGCTCGTCTTCAGAGGAGGTCCCATTGAACTGGAACACAGGCTCGCCGCTCCTCCCGCTCGCCTTGCTCATGTTCACCGCAGTCCCGGAGTGAGCACAATGGCCGGCAAGAAGCGCAAAAAGGTGGCTCTCCTCGCAGGCGGCAACCCTCAGATCGCGAAGGCCGACGGCGACGCCCCGGTGAGAGCCTACATCGCGGCGATGCCGGGCTGGAAACGCAACGTCGGACGCCGCCTCGACGCGCTCATCGTGCGCACCGTGCCGGGCGTGCGCAAGGCGGTCAAATGGAACTCCCCCTTCTACGGAGTCGAGGACCAGGGCTGGTTCCTCAACTTCCATACCTTCACGAACTACGTCAAGGTCGCGTTCTTCCGCGGCACGTCGCTGCGTCCGATCCCGCCTGGCGAGTCCAAGCACAAGGAGGTGCGCTACCTCGACATCCGCGAGAACGACCAGCTCGACGAGGCGCAGCTGGCGAGGTGGATCCGGCAGGCGGCCGCACTGCCCGGCTGGGTTCCGTAGCTCACGCGCGCCGGGCGCGGATGTCTACTTCGCGCCGCCAGTTGCGGTCGTCCTGAGCGTGTTCACCGGTCCAGTGAAACGAATGCGGCTCGATTTCACTGAAGACCCATCGCATCGAACCGCCCCTCGGATCCTGGCCGGTCTGGACGATGTCCCGGCCTCGCGCTCGCCCGATCTGCTGCGTGAAGAAATTGGTCGCGGGATCGTTCCACAGGATTCGCCAGGCGTCGAGCTCGGGGTCGTAGATCCGCAGCGTCGTGCCGTACCAATTGCCCGCGCCGGGCAGCGGCTCGATTCCGGGCCGGCGGTCTCCCAGGCGTGGAATCATCCAGACGTCCTGAATGGCTCGACCCTGCAGCACCCAGCCTGCGTGAATCTCGCCCTGGCCCCGGTGCGACGTGCCATCTTCGAGGATCGTCGTAACGTCCATGTCCCATCGGCCCACAATCCAGGAATAGAGCGCGAGCTCGGTGGCACGGGTCGTATCCGGACCATCGGCGTGCAGCACCTGAGCAAACGACGAATGGACTAGCTCCGGGGTGGGGTGTGTCGACTGTAAAACGGCCATAGTGAATCCTTGAATTCGGAGGGATACAGCTCTCAGGACCTCCCGTGCACGTTGCACACCAACGTCTGAACCTCTGGCAGGGTGCGCAAGAGTGTGGCTATGGCCACACGCCAGATTGGGATGATTCCTGCATCCGTATCCCGATTCATCCATGGACGCTTCCGACTGATTGACGACAGAACTGAACAGGATTACACCCGAACAAGGATGAGGCAATGCTCGTCGTTTCGAAGGAGTCCCCATGAGCAGTTCCCAGACAGAGAGCCTCCACCTGACACGAGTGCCGATCACACAAACCGGCATGCTCATTCGAAAGCCGGTTGCCGAGGTGTTCGAAGCGATTGTGAACCCCGAGATCACCACCAGGTTCTGGTTTACCAGAAGTAGCGGACGGCTCGCGGTCGGTCGGCCAATTCGCTGGGATTGGCAGATGTACAACGTCTCGATCGAGGTCACCGCCAAAGCGATCGACAACAACCGGCGGATTGTCATCGAGTGGCCGGGATACGGCGGCCCCACGACGGTTGAATGGACGTTCGCGCAACTGAACGACGGTAATACGTTCGTGAAGGTCACCGAATCCGGCTTCACCGGCAGCGGCGATCAGCTCGTGAAGTACGTCGCCGATTCGACACAGGGATTCACTATGGTGCTGGCTGGCCTGAAAGCGCTCCTCGAGCATGGTGTGAAGCTCAACCTCGTGGGAGACCGGTATCCCAACGGGATCGACGAACGAGGTACGTCATGATCAAGGCCGTCCAGTTCGTGACGCTGCTGCTGTTCTCTCTCGTGACCGGAGTGTTCTGGGGTACGTGGTTCAGTCTCAGTCGATCAATGGCGGAGATCACGCCTGGGACATTCCTCGAGGTTGGCCGCTTGATGATTGCGAATCTTGGCGGTCCGATGAGCGGGCTGATGCCGTCGGCGCTGCTGTCCGCCCTCGTGCTCTGCGTGTTGCTCTTTCGCGGTCGACAACCCCGGGCCAGTCTTTTCGCGAGTGCTGCGCTGGTCCTCATGGCCATGGCACTGGTCGTCACGCTGGTCGTGAATGTGCCGATTGATCGTCAGATTCAATCGTGGACGACGGACACGTTGCCGCCTGACTGGAAGGCCATACGCGATCGGTGGGAGTTCTATCACGGCCTCCGGACCCTGGTGTCACTCGCCGCCCTGGCATCTCTGTTTGCCAGCACTCTATCGACCGCGCGTCACATAGCACCCGATCGCCAGGCGCAGCGACATGAGCACCCCGGGAGGCCACGGTCCACAGCTGCGTGAGCGTCAGGTCACGGTGGAGTGACCGGCCTACAATTGGTCAAATCGGAGCTTGTGTTGAACTCGCTCGATCAGTTCCTCGCCGCCGCTCGGTCACGACTCACGCGCGTGTCGCCCAGCGCCGCACTCGAAGCCATCCGCCAGGGTGCACGACTCGTCGACATTCGACCCGAGTTCCAGCGACGCCGCGACGGCGAGATCCCCGGCGCCATTGTCATCGAGCGCAATCACCTCGAGTGGCGCCTCCTCCCCGGCAGCGAAGCCTGCATTCCGGAAGCCGTCGACAACGAAGTAGCCTGGATCATCCTCTGCGATGAAGGCTTCGCGTCTTCGTTGGCGGCTGCGACCCTCCAACAACTCGGGCTCCAGCGCACCACCGATGTCATCGGCGGCTTTCGCGCGTGGCGCGCGGCGGGATTGCCTGTTGGACCACCAGACGCGTGCACTCCGCCACGCCTCGCTGGCAACTAGCAGGTGCGGGCGGTCTAACCCGTTTTGGTGCTGACAGGCGACGCGGCTGGCGCCGCGAACGTCGCCGGCAGAGTACAACTTCGGCGCCAGCCCCCACATATCCGCACGAACGGCGCGTTCCGCATGGCACAACCGTTGCCAACCCAGCTGTAGCCACGTAATCCAACTCACATCGAGGGAGATCATGAAGCGCTACACAACGATTGGCATCCTGATTGGCGCCGCGCTCCTGGCGCACGCATCGACCGCCTCCGCGCAACGTTGGGGCCGCGAGGCCACGCCGCGGTCAGGCGTCTGCTTCTACGAAGACATCAACTTCAACGGCCGGTATTTCTGCTCCCCGGTTGGCTCCGTCACGGAAGGCGTGCCGTCCGGAATGAATGACCGGATTTCGTCGGCCCGTGTGTTCGGCAACGCCGTCGCGACGGTCTATCGCGATCCGAATCTCCGCGGGCAAGCCAAGGTCATCGACTATGACGTCCGCGACATGCGAGGAATGGGCTTCAACGATCGCGTGTCGTCGTATGTCGTCGACGCCGGCTTCGATCGCGCCAGAAACCGCGGCCAGGCGAACGCCGGCCGATGGAGCTACCGCGATGCCGAGGCAATCGTGCGTCGCAGCTACCAGTCGGTGCTCGGGCGAAACCCAGACCCCGACGGTCTCCGCAACTGGACCCAACAGGTCATGAGCTACAACTGGAGTCAGCGCGAACTGGAGTCCGCGCTCCGGCAATCCGACGAATACCGCGCGTCGCGCAACACCAACCGCGCAGTATCGCGGGGCAACCGGTGGCGATAAACGCACATTCATCCGGCGGTCCTCCATGTTCTTCATAGCCACAGCAGACGCCCGGGGTTATCCGGATTGCTCGTACAAAGGCGGATTGCCGGGCCCTTCCCGCACGCGACCGTATAGAGGACGTCTAGGCTTGCCGCGACATGGCCGTGAACGGTCCGTATCGCGTCCGCGTGACCCTACCCGCTATACTCTCAGCCGCTAGGCCTTGATCTCGACATAACGAATCCGGAGGACGCCATGAATCGGCATCATAGACTCGCCAGCGCGATAGTCGCGGGCATGCTGGCGGCCGTGCCTTTCTCGGCCACCGCGCATCATTCGATGTCCGAATTCAATCGCGACGTCGTCACGGAAGTGGAAGGCGTGGTGTCGAGGGTCTCGTGGAAGAACCCGCACATCCTGTTGGAAGTGACGAGCACCGACCGGAACGGCGTGAAATCCGTGTGGCATCTCGAGGGGGGCGCGGTCAGCGCGCAACGCCGCCGAGGGCTGACGGGCGATCGGCTCGCCGTTGGCGACAAAGTTCGCGTGGCCGGCTGGCCGTCGACTCGCAGAGACCGATACCTCCAGGTCAATCATGTGCTCTTGCCGGATGGCGTCGAGCTGCTGGTGGGAGGCGTCCGGGAACCGCGATGGTCTGGGAAGAGCGCTGGCGGTGCCGTGGTTGCCGGGACCAGCAAGCCCGCCGCTGCCTTGGGAGACTCCATATTCCGAGTATGGAGCCAGGGTACTGGCGCGTGGTTCTTCGCGGGGCGCTCGAACTACCAGCTGACCAGATCGGCTGCGGCGGCCGCCGCCAAATGGGACGACATCACGGACAACCCGTTGACCAGATGCGTGGCCCCGGGCATGCCGTCGCTCATGGGCAACCCCTATCCGATGGAGTTCGTGCAGGTCGGCCGCGACATCGAGCTGCGATTCGAGGAGTTCGATGCGCTGCGGAAGATTCACATGGGCGAGGGTGTTGCTCGTCCGGCGGCCGTGCCACTATCGCCCCTTGGCTACTCGGTCGGACGTTGGGACGGCAAGACACTCGTCGTCGATACCTCCAGGATCAACTGGCCGTATTTCGACCGCTCGGGGGCACCGCAGACCCAGAACGTCATGATCAACGAACGTTTTACCGTTGTCCCGGATGGCAGCCGGCTCAACTACGTGATGACGGTGAATGAACCCGCATCGCTCGTCAAGCCGTTCGTCTGGAACGCGTATTTCGTCTGGAATCCTGGCGAAGCGATCAATCGCTACGAGTGCACGCTCGAGGAGTGGGCTTCAATCAAGAACACGCTCCGCAAGTAACCGTTCTGACTACTCCTCGCCGAGCATCAGACGCCGCGCACGTTCGTCGCAAGGACCGAACGGACCCTGTCCGGGGGGATCCGGGAAACCCGTGGGGTCCTGCTGCATTCGAGGAAATACCTTCGCACGGCGGGCGTCGCCTTCCGGGCCGCCGGTCCAGATGAGGATTGTCATCCACGAGAGAATGTCGTGGAGTTTGCCGAAGTAATCGTCGTGCATCGCCGCATATCGCTGGAGGGCGGCGTCCCAGTCTTCAGTCGCGGCCAACTGGGTCGCGAGGGTTTCGGCGTCCACCAGTGTCTTGGAGAGGCCGCAGCCCCAGCTGGGATCGGTGGCGCCCGCGGCATCGCCGATCAGCGCAAGGCCCGGCTTGCTGGGTGACGGCACCCAGTGATCGGCACCCTCGAATTCGGCCAGCGGGCCGACCACCCTCACCCCGTCGAACCAGTCCGCCGGGACGTTGGTTGCGCGGCATCCATCGAGGAACTCCCCGACTTTGGCGCTGCCACTGAGCTTGCGGTCGCCCAACGCTCCCACATAGACGAAGTAGACCCGCGCCCGCCCGTTGCCGAGCGGCGCAATGAACGTCCCGAACCCTGGCCCAAGACACAAGTGGACGCCATCATCGGGTACCTTCGTGCCCTCCACGAGGGTTCCCGCGATTCGGAGGTGGTCCGGGTCGCGCCGGACGGTGAAGCCGCCTATTTCCCGCATCCCGGAGAAGCGGCCGTCCGCACCGACGACAAGCCGGGCCGTGATGGACCGAGTCGTCCCGTTTTCGCCAAACGTGACCCTCCAGCCTCCCTCCTGCTGGACGATCGACTGAGCGTGGGCTCCGCGCACGACCTCCACGCCCGCGTTCGCGGCCCGAACCAGAAGCGTCTCCTGCAGATCCGGGTGGTACATGTTGAGCGAGGCTTCCCGTGTTGGTGTCGTCATCGGAAACGGCCTGTGCTCGGTTTGCGTGCCCATGAAATAGACATTGAAGAAGGGCACTTGATGACCGCCCGCAGCCAGCAGATCGTCGACCACGCCAAGCCGCCGCGCCGCCGCGACTCCCCAGGGCAGCATGTTCTCTCCCCGCACGCGGTCTTTGAACTCTTTCTCACGCTCGAGCACCAGCACGCTGCGGCCGCTGCGGGCAACCGCGGACGCCAGCGTCGACCCGCCAAGACCGCCACCTATCGTGATCACGTCCACATCCATGGTGCGGTCGAATCTACTCCAAAACCGCGGCAAACCCCAGCCAGGTTTGCCGGACCAGCAGGCGAGGTGCGTCAGGTGGGGGAGCGTGTAGTCGCGCTACTGCTTCTCGTACAACACGACGTGGTGAACGAGTTGCCCTTGCGCTCTAATGCCAGTTGTGGTCA
This sequence comes from uncultured Acidobacteriota bacterium, assembly GCA_963750995.1. Classification (GTDB taxonomy): domain Bacteria; phylum Acidobacteriota; class Vicinamibacteria; order Vicinamibacterales; family UBA2999; genus CAVVST01. Next base: position 1,008,389 of record CAVVST010000005.1, read on the forward strand.
ACGTGTAGGCCCTGGCGTCGGCGGCCAGCGCGTATTCCCGTGACCAGGACAAAGAATATTCATTGCCACGAGATCGACGGTTATGAGACAAGGTGCAGTTGTGATCCTCGTGGACGAGAGCGGTCGCGTAGCCTTGCAGCTCCGAGACAAATGGGTCCCCTTTCCTAACCGCTGGGGCCTGTTTGGTGGTTGGCTTGAATCAGACGAGGCACCGAGCAGCGGAGCGCTTCGCGAGATCTGGGAAGAGTTGCACATCAGACTGCTGCCGTCACAACTTGAGTACGTCGGCCCGTTTACAGCCCGAATCCCGCCGCGCTATTGGGAACTTCTCGGATCCGCAATATTGATTCATGTGTTTCGCGCGCGGATTAGCGCGTCCGTGCTGCCGGCATACCCGTTCGAAGGAGCTGAATCGACGTGGCGCAATGCCCACGAGACGAGTGAGGAGTTGATGGTTCCTTACCACCGGGAAATCCTTCGTCTCTTTGCGGATTGGACCTAAGCATGACTGAAGTCGTTCTCAATCTCGTGGCCGCTGGTATCGGTTTTGTTATTGCTCAAGTCGTGAATTGGTCCCGTGCGACACTTCGGCGTAGGGATCGGCGATGGTTTTGGGAATATCACCACCACAACAAGATCACGATCTTGGTTGGGTCACTCAAGGAAAAAGACTTCGGCGGCGAAATTGAGCCAACGATGAACATCGTGGATGGAATCACCCTTGGCGAAGTTCGGACGTTTCTTGCTGAACATTTCAGCGAAGTATTGGTTGTCACCGATGAGGCGGTGATCGATTGGGGATCGCCGGTGGTGAGCCTGGGTGGTCCTTTAGCCAACGCCATGACTGCGCGACTTGGTGCCGCGAGCAAATTCCCTTTTTGGTTCAAGGGATTGCCTTATAGCCTTCAATCGATCCGCGAAATCGAAGGTAACGGAGTGTCTTTCAAGTCATTATTCGACGACACCGGTCCTCTGAAACAAGACGTCGGATTTATCGCGAAGATCTCCTCTGACAAATCGAGGGGAGTTCCCATCTTTGTTCTGGCGAGCAACTATGGCGCCGGCAATCATGGTGTCTCACGGCTCATCACATCAGACAAAGGTCTCAGGATGTTACGAGAGCGCGTAGGCAAACAGACCCGTTTTCAGGCGGTTGTTCAGAGCACTATCAGCGGCAACGTGTCTGTTTCCTCGAACGTGGTAGCGATGCTAGAGGCAACATAGCCACGTCGTGGTTCCGGCACACACACCGCGGCGTACGAGTGCTCAGTCAGATCAGGACTCGGCCATCGAGCCACATCACCCGTGCACCGCGGCTGCGCTAGAGAGGCTTGACGACCATCCTGGCGACCTTATCTTCGTCGCCAGCAAGAGGCGGGTTGGTAGTGCTCGTGAATGAGTTGCGCGTGGTCCACGCCCCGGTCGCCGTGCCGGTTCATACCGCCGCATCAATGCAGCAGCTCGTTGAACGTCCCCTTGGCGAGCACTAATTGGCGCCAGCTCTCAGCGAGCTTGCGCGCGACCTCGATGTCCTGCACCGCGTGCGAGAACACGACATCCCGTCCGCCATCCCCGATGACGACAACCTCGAGGAGATTCGGCATCGTTTCGTAAATGCGACATGTGAATATGCAGTCGCTGCGGCCCCGCATCCGCCAACAGACCTCCAGCAGCACGCCGTCCATACTCCCCGGAGCTGCAAGGCCCTCCGCAGTGGAATTACGTGCAGTAACGTGCATGCTCTCTAAGAAAGTCTGGTTCGCGTCCGACCATCATCTCGCCAGCGCAGTGGCCGGACAGGTGTTTCACGAAGCCGGTGGACGTCGATGTGTCACGGACATGTTTCAGCGCATCATGCAGCGTCAGGAGTGACGCACGGTAGCGCCGTAAAGGTTTAGGTGGGCCAGCGCCGATACCTAGCGCATGTCGGCATTCCGTGCGACTACCTGGCGCTACGCAACGGCCTCAGAGTCGGTGTGTCTCACGGCCTGTGAAGCCACCCAGGGCTATCAGTTGCTCATGGCGGGACCGTCGCACCGGGAACGCCACACCTTTCACACGCTCGATGGGGTCTTGGCGGCACAGTCGGCGTGCGAGAGGACCTTAATGGCGGAGGGGTTTCTGCTGGTTGAATTCACCGCTGAGCGTTGGGATTCGTAACGGAACCGCTCGATGCGGCCTTCATTCGGCGACCCGTCTCGGCAATCGCTAACACGTCTCGGTCATTTGCAAAGCAGCGTCAGCCCCTGTTGGGAGTCGATCGCGTAGTCGCACCTCGTCGTGACTGCCAAAAGCTTCACGTCGTGCGTCTCGTCGTCGGCGTATTTGCATCGGATCGTCACCGACCGGCCAGCGTCATACACGTACTTCAGGTTCCAATAGCCAGAGCGTTCTCCCGCTTCGTCCGGCATCAACGTGGCGAGCGACTCTGGCGGTCCGTCGAAGACGTCCACGAGCCGAAGCGTCGTGCCCTCCTTAGTGGGGCATGGATTGGATGGGTTCGATGAACTTGCTTGACCCGACTGGCCCGAAGTCGATTGACTCGGAACCCCGCTGGAGCAGCCCAGCAGCGGCATTAGAGCGAGGACAAGAGCGCATCTATTCCACGACATAAAAGCGATCACCGTTGTTCGAGTTGCCCTGTGCACCCCATCTTAGCAGTCGCGGTCCCACTGGCTTCGGAGTCGGGGGCGTCCGGTACTGATCGTACACGTTGATCCCATCGTTGTTCTGATTGACGTAGATGGCGGCATGCCCTTCGTACTTGTTCGCGGCATTGAACGTGGCGATGACCGTTCCGGCCATCAGGTTCTTGGCTCCCTTCACTTGCACGCCCTTTTTCCAGTTCGCCGTCGCTGGGAGCGTCGGGCAGACCCTTTTCACGTACGACACACACTGCCCGCACAGGTCGGGGGCCTTGGACTGAGACTCCGTGGGTGCACGATCCAATGGCGTCATCTGCGAGGTCGGCGCACAGGTCCATTTTCCAACGGGCGCATTCGCGTTGTTCACATAGTTCACGGAGACGTATGCCACCGGTCACCTCACGAGACAAGATCGGGCGCGGCCACGCGGAGCGCTTCGCGGACGGACGATTCTACGACAGCCGTGTCTGCTGCAACCATCCGCAGCGGTAGATCGAGCTAATTGCTAAAGTCCCGACGATGCGCGCTGCAAGCTCCCCACCCCACCAACTCATGATCAACGCCTTATTGACTGTGCTCGTTTCCTTTATCAGCCGTCTTCCATAAGCAGCGGGCGTCAGCCCCGCCGATCTAGCGGCTGAAGCGCGTCTTGTGGGATTCCGGGTTAGGCCGCGTTGTACATCTTGCTGGTTCAGACGGGCGAAGATGCGGCACGCCCGTTTACTGGAGGAAAAAACACAATGGCGTGTTCGCTTACAAAAGGCGAAGTGTCGAAAATCGTCGTCGGCGTTCTGCGAGAGCTGCACAAGATGCCGAACATCTCGGAAGGAACCATGTTCGGCCGGGACCTGGTGGTAGATGACTTCGCAAAGGAGTTGTACTTCTTCCCGATCAAGATGTCTGTCGAACGAGTCGGATGCATCCTGGGAAAGAAGTTCACTCCCGCCGCTTGCAGAAAGGCCGCCAGCGTCGGCGCTTTGGCGAAGGCCGCCTTCGACGCACTCTAGCTGGCGATTGCGCTGTGGAGATCTTCATGCCCATGCGATTCCGCGTTCCTTCGTTGGCGGCCGCAGCGTTGCTTTGCGCCACGCAGCTAGTGGCCGCGCAACCGCAGCCCCTGTTTCATCTCTCGGCTCCTGCCAACGGCAGTCCCGCGCAGCCGATCACCGGCCTGGTTCTCTGGTGGACCGCCGCGAACGTTGCCGGGTATATCGTGCAGATAAGCAGGGATGTCGACTTCAAGAACCTTGTGCTCGAGGAGAAAGTTACGGCGGGCGTGACGTCATTCGCGATTCCCGACGGCGAGATGGCGAAGGGGACACGGTACTTCTGGCGAGTCCTGGCGGAGTGCGGCTCAGGATCGCCCGAATGTCCCGATAACCAGACGGTCGCTGCCAACGGATCGCCATTTTCCTTCTCGACCGCCCTCAATGTGTTCGAACGTCTGGAAAACGCCGGCTTCTCTCTCCAACGAGCGATTGCCGGTGTCGACGCCACGGAGGGGGCCCAGTTCTCGTTCCTAGCTTCGGCGGAAAGACAGACGGTCTTCACCGCAGACTTCGCCCTGATTTGGGATCGGTTCTTGACAGGCGCGCGCACCGCTACCTCGCTTCAAATGGCGTGGGAAGGTCACCTCACGAGTGACGAGTCTGCGTCCGAAGATGCATGGAAGTACCACGTCAATGCCGTGTTAGTCCATAACTTCATAGATCCGGCGAATCTCAGCAGGCAGCAAACGGTGGACGTTCTGCGCTGGTGGAGCGGGCTGAAATACGAAACCAGCCAGGATGCGACCACGAAAAAGGCCATGTGGGAAAACGTCTTGACGCCCACGAGCCGCACGCTCGGCATCGGCGTCGGGCGACCAACCGCCGATCCCAAACACGTCGTCCAGTTCTGGTGGCGGCCGTACCTGGGACTCGATCTCGGCCACACGTTAAGGCCTGGCGCATCAGCAGAGATCGGATCGACAGTGTTGAGGATAACGCCACGCGTGCGAGCCACGCTGCGGTTCAACGCGCTCGCCCGAGCCCTCAACGTCTCGAGTGCCATCCTGTTCGCCGACAATACTCTCGCCGCCGTTCCGCTCGAGGACGACGAAGCCCATAATTTCTTCGTGTCAGGTTTCGAGGTCAAGGTGGCACCGAATATCGGAGTTGGCGTCACGTACAAGAATGGGAGGGCGGCGCCGACGTTTACTGACATCGAGACCCTGGGCGGCGTGCTGACGATCAGCTTTGGCAAGTAGCGCCCGGACGGAGCGAGCTACACGATCAACTAGGCCAGGCCACATCGCGGGACACACGAAGGCTCATTCACTCAGGGAGTGGCCGACAAACGCTGAATTGTGTGGGGAAAAATTGGTCGGGGCGAGAGGATTGGAACCTCCGACATCCTGCTCCCAAAGCGGCCCTGGATGCCAAGATTCTCAAGGATCTGGTCGATTTATCCCACCAGCCTGCTGAAATCCTGCTTAAGAGGATGAACCCGATCGAGCCCTCGTACCTTTTTCAAGGCTTCCACCGCGCAATTCGCAGTCCCACACCGGAGGTCGGTCTCGAATTCGCGCGTGACGCGGCGCTATGTCCCGCGCCGGATCGTCACGGCAGGTTGCGCACGTAGGTGGTTTCTTTGACACCTTCCGGGCCGCGTTCAATAACGCGCATCACCTCAGGTGTAATCTCGAGGATCTCTTCAGTGGCGGCGTAGTTCGCCGGGACGATCGGCGTGTCGGGGCAACGAAACCCCTTCGATTCGGCAAGCGCACCGCTCAGCGGAACGCCGGCGTCGCGGCCGCCTGCCACCGCGACCATCAGGTTCTCGGTCAGGTTCAACGTCAATGACCGGCCCGCAAGAGTCCAGCGTCCACGCGCCAATCCGGTGCACGTAACTTCGATCTGCCGCCCTTGTGCGAAGTCATTCATGACGAGGGTGGCGTTGACTACGAGGGCGTCGCCTTCCCTCAAGTCGTACGCCATGGTCATCCCGATGCTCCCACTAGTCCGCCCGGGTGCCGGCCTCGCGGGTTGATGGACGTACCAACGACCGACGATCCGCCCGGGCAGCTCGGGCTCTGTCGGCGGAGCCGCCTTGGAGGAGCCGGCACTCGATGATGGCTCGTACGTCCACATGGTGAACCCGAGACCGAGTACCGCGACGATCGTGCCGACAATGGCCGCGACGGATTGGGCCTTGGTCCAGCCGTCTGTCCTCCCATCCATGTCGCGGAATTATATCGGACCATTGCGACCGCGCGGGCGCGAGTGTCAGGTCGGTTCCCGGACCTCACTTCAACACGCATTTCCTTGAAGGTGAACCTGCCGCCTGATCTAGCTAAGGCGATTCGCGCTATGCTGCGAGCCTCGCGGGAACCGGCGAACTAGACTGGTCAGACGCAGAAATCAGAGACACCTGCACGGCTTGATTCGCCAGAGCGATGCGTGTACCGCAAGGAGCGCAGACATCATGCACATTCGGCTCGAAGTTGTACATGGCGACGTGCTTCAATACGACGCCGATGTGCTCGCGTTGAAATTTGCACAGGACTTGTACGGCGTCGATGCCAAGGTCGTTGGCCGGCTTGCGAGAAAAGGGATCCGCGTTGACGGTCGCCTCCCGGCTATCGGCGATTCGCTTCTGGTCGAATCCGACAAAGCCGTCGCGGCGCGAGAGATCTTGTTCGTCGGTGTCGAGCCGCTGGGTAGATTCGACTACGAAACCATCCGTAGGTTTGCTTATTTGGCACTTTCGATATTGTGGAGGGCGCGCCCTGCCGTCGGCCATGTGGCGATGACCCTACACGGTAGAGGCTTCGGACTTGATGAGGATGAGGCCTTCCGCGCTGAAATAGCCGGCGTGCTGGATGCGGTGCACTCCGGCGAACAGCCGCCGGCGTCGCTGCGAGTCTCGATAGTCGAAAGCGATGGTGACGCAGCCTCGCGTCTGAAAGTCATCCTGAACGACGTTGCACCTTCTGGCATGATTGGCGAGAGTCGTTCGCTGCGCCAAGGAGACTCGCCGACGCTAGGTGAGGCGAGAGCACAACTCGGATCGGTTGGCCACGACTCGCGCGGGAAACCGCACGTCTTCGTAGCGATGCCGTTTGCAGACGAGTTCCGCGGATCGTTTCCACTACGGCATAAAGGGGGCGGCGAATGCGGCAGGGTTTCTCTGCGAGCGCGCCGATCTTGCGTCCTTCACTGGCGACGTGCTTGCCTGGGTTAAGGATCGTATCGGCACTGCCGCATTGGTAGTGGCGGACCTTACTGCCGCGAATCCGAACGTGTATCTGGAAGTTGGCTATGCGTGGGGCCGCGGTGTAAACACAGTATTACTCGTGGCCGAAGGGGATGAGCTCAAGTTTGATGTTCGAACGCAGAGATGTTTGGTGTTCCGTAGCATCCGTCACTTGGAAGAGCTGTTGACGACCGAACTCAAATCGCTGAAGGTAGGAGCTGGCTGAGCGTCGACTGCGGCAACGCGTCCCATGAACGGTAGAGGATGCGTTTTCCCAACGCATACCCCGCTGGTTTCTGGATGTCTATCGGAGCTCTAGGCGAGAGCGGATGCCGGTGCGCTTCGTCGAAGGGCCAAGGAGTCTGGCTGAAGCTCAGGGAGTTATCCCGTCTGGCAGCGACGGGGTGCGTGGAGTCGAGAGCCGAATCAGACATCAAGAGACATTACAAAGGAAAATGCTCTTCCGACGTGACCGTAACCGAGGTCGCGTCGTTCGTCTTCGACAAAGTAGTGCTTCACGCCTAGGCCAGTGGCTCGTTGGAGAATCTCGGCAAAGGGGACAATGCCACTTCCGAGGTCTGCTGCTTCCCCGTTAGTGGTAACTTCCTTTAGGTGTAACGAGACGACCCGGTTTCCTAGTCGCGTGAGATAGTCCAACGGCCGTTGTCCGCCCTTCGTTATGTTGGCGGTGTCCAACTGAAACTCCACTAGCGTCGGGTCGGTGTGGTCAATCAGGTAGTCGAACGGGACGATGCCATCTAGTGGTGGAAAATCAAAAGGCTCAGAGTGAAAGGCGAATTGAACTCCACGATTGTGAGCCGCTTTACCAACCTCGTTAAACCACTCCGCCGCTTGCTTGTATGAATCGAGCTTGCCCCGTTGTTCCACCGGCAGAGCCGTTACGACCAGGACTTGGCTCCCGAGCACTTCACACTCGGTGAGCATCCGATCGAGGTTTTCAGGGCTCAAGTCGCGGCTCACCCAATGCCGGGAGGGTGCCGCCATGCCGTGCCTATCGAGGGCCGCTCGCAACGACTTGACATCGGGTGCGTTCGTTGGCGGGAACCACACTTCGACTTCCGTAAACCCAATCTGGGACAACGCTGCGATTACAGGCTCAGCCTCTCTGTTCAGAGCATCCCGAACACTTACGAGCTGAACGCCAAGCGTCTTCAATCGCGCGACTCCTAGAACCGAGCAACGTGCCCCAGCAATGTCGCCAAGAGCGCCAACAAGTCTCTGCGTCGCACGGCAGCAGATTATACGGAAAAGGCCCGTCCAATCTGAGGCGAGTCTCGTGCAAGTTAGATACCCCCCTCGAACATCGACTTGGACCAATCGAGTCCGCATGAAAATGAAATGGCTCGCCGCCTCGGCGTGTCTCGTGCCACCGCTCACCGCTGGCTGGCGAAAGGGCGTATGCTACCGCCCTCGGACCGACCGGTCCATCCGCCACACAAGGAGACGTGATGCGATTTCTAGTTCAAGTGTCCTTCCCGCACGAACCCTTTAATGCTGCTGTCCGCGCGGGCACTGCGGGGCAGACGATTCAGCGGATTCTTGCTGAACAGAAGCCCGAAGCGGTTTATTTCACCGATATCGATGGAAAGCGCGGCGGCGTCATGGTGGTCGACATCGCAGACGCCTCGAAGCTTCCCGCGCTGGCCGAACCGTGGCTGCTGTCGTTCAACGCCGACATCAAGCTGCAGCTGGTGATGACGCCCGAGGACTTGGGCCGGTCGGGCCTCGACACTATCGGTAAGAGTTGGCCTCCAGCCTGAGCCGCCACCATCGAGCATTAACGGCGTCTCGATAAACTTCGCGTAAATCCAGCTCCAAGCCCGCTAGAATCTTCGGCAACTCGGGGGTGCCCGGCGGCGCCCCCGCGTCTCAGTAAACAGTTGTTAGAGAGATACCTTGGGGTGGTCTAAGAGCACCGCGGCCCGTTGGATGGCGACGGGTAAATCGCCTGCGATGTCCCGTTGACGGCGCCATTCCCTCCGACTACGCTCTTTGCCTCTTCCGCCAACTGAAACCTATTTGCCATCCGGGGTATCTCTGCCCCTCTTGGAGGAGATGCTTCAATGGTATCCAGAGCGCTTTTGGCACTTGTGGCCGCCGCGATAATCACCATGTCCCTGGCCTACGCGCAAGCTCATTTCCCGACGACGAGAGGGCGCTCCGCGACATCACGACGAGGTTGGATGCAGGCGCGACCGTGGAAGAGACGCCCAATGGAATCGTATTTACCGGGGCGTTACGCCGCCCTCGGGTGCGTGGCGAGACGCCTGCGGAGCCGATGGCACAAGTCTCGGGGCGCGTTTTCGTGCGGGCAAAGACGACCATCCGACGCATTGAGTTCTCATCGTCAGGCGATATGGCCTATGTGTTTAGTGATAGCGATGTCACTCATCAGGTGAAGGGGCCGGATGGCCAGCTGCGCGACCAATTGTTCACGAACTCTGCCTTGCGCCTTTCAGAAAACTTGATGGAAGATGGCTGCAGGCCGTGCACTTCGTTGCTCCTCATCGTGATGCGTTGGGACAACGCCATCCTGAATTAGCACCAACTTTGGCCCCACTTGGCGGGATGCACCGCATGCCCGCAGCCCAGTCGGACAATACACTCAGCTCAAACTGCGGTCCTCCCGTATCACTGTCAATGATTTCGTGGTTGACGAGCAACTGTCGGGACTCAAGAATGTCAACCTCCGAGTAGCCGATTCTCAGTTGTTGAGTCAACGGCAAACGCGGTCTTGGGTAACCGCCCCCTCTGGTCGCGGAGGAATCAGTTGTGCTGCAGCACCGTATTAGCGTGATCCATCGGGTGGACTTAACCGTCACGATCCCTTTCGAGTTTGCACTGAGGATCCACAGCGAGGCCTTGGGAGACCGTGACAGCGATGACCCCGCACGGCTGGCACACCTCTTCAGCCAGTGGTCGCTGTGGTGGGCTCACTTCGCCCTCGATCTTGCGGCCCCGGAGCAAGATCAATATCCCGACAGACAGCTGCGGGTCATTGGTCGTCCCGCCCCGTCGTTGCCACGGGAGGGAGCACGATCAGAAGCACATTTATGGGACTTGGTGATCGCGCATCCTTCCGACCTTGTGGACCCTGGCGGCGTCAAATCCTATTTGAATCATCCACGCCTAATGGCGCGTTTGGCCGCTGGCGAGTTTTCGCTGAGCGACCCTACGCTAGGGAATACGATTGTCAGGCGACGCCGTCCCGGGCCGGACGAGGGTGTTGCCTATGCCCTCGCAGCCGGTGTGGATGAAGTCGTTGTTGAGAATGAACTGTTTTGCGTCGGCATACCACTGGAGCAGTGGGACCAGGAACTGCGCGGCAAGCATCCTTTCGATTTTGTCGTCTTTGAGGTCGGATTCGATTCGTGTCGGACCTCACTCGGCAGTGGCAATTCCGCAGGCCGGGGATATGTTCATTTGGTGATTTCGGCGCTTGCCTTTCCGCTCTTCGTCAGCCTTGCGGCCCCACCAGTCCATACCAGCTGGAAAGAACATACCGTCAGGCAGGAACTCGAACAACGGATCCCAGCGTTTCTCGGCACGCCTTGCGACGTGACCGGCTACGTCCAACTTGACCTCGCTGAATTGACGGAGAAGGTTGAAGGTATCTTAGTGGCTGAGGACCATCAGAGCGCCTGTTTCGAACAGGCCGCGCTGGCAACGCTTGGCTTGTATCCTGGACCAATAGACGGAGATGTTGGAAACGTGACCAAGACAGCGAGGGAACAATTCAAGACCGCCCGACGCATCTCCGGCGCATCAGACGTTGTCTACAAGCGCGAGTTAATTCGCGCTCTTCGCGGTCTTCCGCCACTTTGAAGCTTCCATTGTCTCGCATTTGCGGCTGATTCGAGTCGCGGTTGGCCACAACGGCACTATTGGGGACGATCTGTTTGTGTGATCCCCTCTGATCGAATGCGCGATTGCCCACCAAGGCTGATTCACTCAGGGAGGGGCCGACAAACGCTGAATTGTGTGGAACAATTGGTCGGGGCGAGAGGATTTGAACCTCCGACATCCTGCTCCCAAAGCGGCCCTGGGAGGTCGAATTCGCTAGGTATTCGTCACAAGTCACCCGACAGCCTGCTCAAACCCTGCTTAAGGCTGAAGCGCAGGCTGAGGGTCCCTTCAGTCTTTGTCGAACATCCTTGCTCCATCGCGCGGATTCGAATGTCCCACCGCAGATAGGTAAACACTGGGCGACTGATCGTTACTTATCCGGCATCGCTCCGCCCCACGAGGCCTGAACGGAGTTCATTCGCCGTAGGACGGACCCGTTCAACGCACCGGGGTGGGCAGTGTGTACGACACGGCCGCGCCGGGGCCGACCGGGATTTCGAGCGCCACCCAGATCGCCGTCAGGACGGCACCCCCGAGGAAGAACGCGATGCTCAGGGGCAGCAGCAGCGCGAGCAGCGAACCCAGGCGGAAGTCCGGAATCCAGCGCCGGCAGAAGGTCAGCGTCAGCACAAAGTAGGGATTGAGCGGCGAGATCAGGTTGGTGACGGTGTCGCCGACCCGATAGGCCGCCGTGGTCATTTCAGGGGAGATGCCCAGCAGCATCAGCATCGGCGCAGCCACCGGTGCCATCGCCGTCCACTTCGCCGAACCGGAAGCGATCAAGAAATCGAGCCAGGCCGACATGGTCGTCAACATCGGCAGCAGCAGCGCCGGCGGCGCATGCATGGCGCGCAGCTGGTCCGCGCCGACGATCGCGGTGATCGGCCCCAGGTTCGACCACCCGAACATGGCCACGAACTGGGCGGCGAAGAACACGAGCACCAGATAGGGCAGCATGCCTTCCAGGCCCTTCGCCATCATCGCCACGACGTCGCGATGGGATCGGACCGTGCCGGCGACCGCGCCGTACGCCCAGCCGGTGGCGAGGAAGAGCAGCAGGAATGCGGGCGCCAGGGCGCGAAACAGCGGCGTGAGGCGCTGGCCCGGTGCCGCTGCCTCGTCGTACAACGGTGTGAAGCCTGGCCAGAGCGACAGCGCGGCGAACAACGCGACGACACCCAGCGCGGCCAGTCCCGCTGCCCGCAGGCCACGCCGTTCCGCCGTCGTGAGCTGCGCGGCCTGCCGCTCGCTCGCGGCGGGGCCGTCACCGTGCCACGGCTCCGAGCCGGGGCGCGACGATGCGCTCCGTCACGATCCAACCGAGGCCGGTGAACACAACGGCGATCCCGATGCCGAACCACCAGTTACCCACGGGATTCATCGTCCAGCCGGGCTGGATCAGCCGAGCACCGGTTTCGGTGATGCCCAGAATCAGCACATCGTACTGGCCCGGCAGCAGATTGCCCGCAAGGCCGACGCACACGCCGGCGAAGCCGACGATGAGTCCCAGGACGGGGTGCCGTCCCGCGCTAGCGAAGATCAGGCCGGCCAGCGGCACGAAGACGACATAGCCGGCATCGCCGGCATGGCAGGTCAGCATGCCCGTCAACATCACCGCGGGCACGAGCGCGCGCTCGTGTACGGCGCTGAGGCTTGCGCGCACGAGCGCGGCGAACAGGCCGCTGCGATCGGCCACACCCGCGCCCAGCATGATCGTGAGCACGATGCCCAGCGGCGCGAACCCGGCATAGGTGCGCGGGATCTCGGTAATGAGCAACTGCAGCGACTGTTCCGACAACAGGCTCGTCACGCTCAGCGTTTCGCCGGTGACGGGATTCAAAGCCGACCAGCCCGCCGCGGCGCCAACCGCGGACAAGGCCATCAGGACCGCAATCATGCCGACGAAGATCAGAACCGGATCGGGCAGCGCGTTGCCCAACCGCTCCACGCCATCCAGAAAGCGATTGCGCTCCTCTACCGGTTGCGGGATCCGGCCGACTGGCAAAGTTCGGATGACGTGAGACGTGTCCGAACCGATGCCGGAAGTCATAGCCACCTGTGGCAGGTCATAGGGTGCGGGTCAGCGGTCACGTCAGAATGACCACGACCGCTGATGCTCAGGGGTGCCTCGTCCTACTGCCTGTCGTACACCACGACGTTGTTCACGGGCTTCCCGGCAGCGTTCGTGCCAGTGGTCGTGACTGTCCGCATCTTGCCGTCGCTCGACACGACAGATGTCTGCAGGGTGGTGGTCTTGCCCCCTTTTTGGAAACCGAATTCACCGTGTTCGCGTTGGGCCGCGTGCGAGCAATCGTGTCGGCATCCGGGTTGTTGCCGGTGACCGGCACGTCCTTGCCATCGTAGTTGGCGGTGAATTCCCAGTGCCGAACGGCGCCATCGGCGAGGGACTGGTCGACGATGACCTTGGTTCCCGCACCTGCGGCATCGATCGTCGTGGTAGCGCTTTTGGCGGCGGGGCCCGGGCTGTACGTCGACTTCGCGAGATTGACTTTCCAGGTACCAATGTGCGCGTCGGGCGACTGAGCGAGCACCGTGCCCGCCACCATTGCAACAACACCGGCCATCGCCGCCGCGCGACACGCGCGCCTTAGGGTTATCTCCATAATGTCCTCCGTGGGATGAGGTGAGGGGTCGGTTCCAATGAACACGGAAGCCGTCCCAGAGAAAGATCGCCCCGAATTAGGCGAGCGGTAGTGTGGCGAATCCGCATGCGGCGTGTCTGTCCGGTTTTGAACACGGCGGTCCGCGGAACGGGAAATGCTGAGGTCCTCGCATGGGAACGCTTCAACCGAACCTATCCTGGGGCGCAGGCACCACCTCGAACGACTGTATGGCCGTTAGGTATGGTCATCTGCGGTGGCCGTCAAGTACCGATGCCGCAAACGTGCTCAAGCACGAGTGGCATCACTCTGGCTCTGTCGCACTGCAATTGGGGTTCACGGGTCCATCTCGAGAACCGTCTCACGGTTGCTCGCGTAGAACTACGAGGTCGCGATAACGCCGTACTGACGACACCTTGCTACGCGGCATCCGTCGCCACAAGGCGACTACACGGGAGTAACGTAGGTCGGATATGACACCATCTGGCTACCAAATCGCTCGAGCTCGACCTGAGGATCTCAATCTGCTTCCGGCGATCGAGCTTGCAGCCGCCAAGTTACTCCGAGGACACGCGCCTGAATCCGTCCTGAACGAGTCAACGGACTGCAACACATTTGCAGACGCAGCCCGCCAAGGGCGCTTGTGGGTGGCTCTGGCCGGCGACGCGCCGGTCGGCTTCGCGCTCGTGGAGATGCTCGCGGACGATCTCCCCCATCTCGACGAAGTCGACGTCGAACCCTCGCACGGTCGACGGGGGCTCGGCACCGCGCTTGTCCGAGCTGCTTGCGAATGGGCGACGACCTCCGGCTTCTCGATCCTGACCCTGACGACGTTCAGAGCCGTGCCTTGGAACCTGGCCTTTTATGCCCGTCTCGGATTTGTGGAGATCCCGCGCGATCTGCTTCGTCCCGAGCTGGCAGCTGTCGTGTCCGACGAAGCGGCTCGAGGTCTTGCGCCAGAGACACGCGCTGTCATGGCCTATCGATGCGAACTGCAGTGAGTAGCGAGGCGACTACGCGGTTGTGAGGAGCCGGTAGGTCGAGCACTCTCCTGAGCGGCCTCGATAGTCGTTCGCCGAGCTACGATGCGCGAACTACTGAGCGGCTAACGCACGACCTATCTCTATTCGGCGCCAAGCGCAGAATTTTGATCATTTAACCCATTAGCCTGCTCAAACCCTGCTTAAGTCTGAAGCGCAGGCTGAGGGTCCTTCAGTCTTTGTCGAACATCCTTGCTCCATCGCGCGGATTCGAATGTCCCACCGCAGATAGGTAAACACTGGGCGACCACCCCTTACCTATGCCCATCGGCCTACTATAGTTAATAGTTAGGCGGCAGCAAGAGTGGAACTCGCTACATCGCGACTCATCCTGCGGGAAGCAGAGCACCGGGATGCGCTCGCGCTGGCGTCCTACCAGAGCGACCCCCGCTACCTAGAACACTATCTCGAGCGCTCAGAATCACAACGAATTGTTCAGTTGGCACGCCTTTGGGCCGCCGAGTCGCCACGTCTCAACTACCAGCTGATCATCACACTTGCCTTGGGCGCCACGGTCATCGGCTGCGCTGGGCTGCGCCAGGCCGAATATCCGCCCGGGGAAGCCGAGGTCGGAATTGAGCTCGACCCCGAGTACTGGGGCGCCGGCTACGCCCGCGAGGTGTTGTCCGCACTAGTCGAGTTCGCTCGATTCCAAGTGGGAGCTCAACGACTCTACGCTCTGACTACCCCAACGAATGTGCGAGCCCACCGCCTAGTGCAAGGTATGGGCTTCTCACGCACTCGTCTTTGCGGTCGAGAAGTCCGTTTCGAGCTCAGGCTGACTGCCACCTAGGGCCTTGCAGCAGACGCCGCAGATTGGTTTGCTGCAGGTTTCACGGGAGCCCGCGTCCTCCAACCAGTGCCTGTGGCCAAAAAAGTTTCAGACATTCTTCGACAGAGCCGGTCTGGCGTTAGCTGCGGGCCTCGCAGGGTCGGCCGTGACATGCCGGGCCGCCTACTATTCGTTATACGCCACGTGCGGCAAGTACGGGCATCAGCAGTGAAGCGAGGGAAGGAAGGATATGACGCTTAAACGGATGGACAACGTCCTCATCGTTGTCGACGATCTCGAAGCCGCCAAGGCGTTCTTCATCGAACTGGGCCTCAAGCTCGAGGGCGAGACGACAGTCGAAGGGCCTTTGGTCGGGAGCCTGATCGGGCTCAAGGATGTCCGGGCCACCCTCGCGATGATGCGGACTCCCGATGGGCAGGGCATTGAGCTGGACAAGTTCCACACGCCCAACGCGATCAGGTTTGGGCCCGTGGACGCGCCGGTGAACACGCTGGGCATCCGTCGCATCATGTTCGCCGTCGATGACATCGACGCTGTCGTTGCGCGCATGCGCGCCCACGGGGCCGAGCTCATTGGCGAAATGCAGTACGAGGACACGTACCGGCTAGCCTACATCCGCGGGCCTGAGGGCATCATTGTCGCGCTTGCCGAGCAGCTCGGCTAAGGCGTGCCTGTAGCAAGCGAGACTCGGGTTGGCAACCATCGATGGGCGAATGAACAAGACGTTCGAGCCGAACTGCTCGACTTCGCCTCGCGGCGGCTCGACTCCACCCTTAGTAACGATCAACGCCAGTACTGACGACGAAGCGCCGCACCGTTCCGTCGCCACAAGGCGACTACCCGAGACCAATTAGCGAAAAGCTGTGTGCGCCTGCTATGGGCAGCGGTTTCGAATCCAATCATACAAACGTGCTCACACTAGCGCACCCTTTATCAAGAGAGCGCTGCGAACAGACTGATCTTTGAGATGGAGCCAACGTTGCCGCTCCTCATCGTTGGAGTAGCGAGCAAGACCTTCCTCGGTTTCGAAGCGGACGACGTGCACTTCATATGGCAGATCGCCGGAGCCAGCGATTTTGGAAGCCGGGTCTGGCCGAAGACGTAGCACAAGCTCACCCGAATACTGGCTCAATCGAGGAAGAACGATCTCTTCGAACTGCTGGAAGTCGGCCTCGCGGCCCTCGCGCACATAGATTAGCTGCGTAAGGTAAATCATCCTAGTAATCTCAGCGCCGAGTCTAAGTCATGCTGCCAACGTGGCGGGCTCCGCCGACTCAGCCTGGTCAGCCTACCATTCGTGAGTAGACGACGACCCGTGAAACGTCGTCTCCGTGACTTCCTTGTGAATGGGTACATCGAGGTGGATGGGCGACACCGCTTGGCTTGTTCCCGACGAGGAAATGCACCGGCCATTGCTCCTGGGAAACGCCGCAGTGATTTCTGATTTCACCGGGGCGCATTGGCCGCCGCTAGGTGAGTACCCAGACTGATCGGGCTTTGCAGGAGCGTGACCTACGCCATTAGCGCCCGTTCACAGAGCTGACCCTGTCGTCAGCGGCGCCAAGAGGCTGATAGAATCGCGGGCTGACTCTGTTTCGATTTCGGAGGACGTTTGGCAAAGACACCAGGAAGATTGAGTGCGGCACGTGTTCGGGAACTGGCGAGAGCAGGAGCGGAGAAGCTTCTCAGCCAATTGCGGGCGGAGATCGTGGCCATTGAACGCACATTTCCCGAGCTCTCGTTGCCTCAACGGCGACGGCAAGTTCGACGGGCCGTCAAGCAAGCTCAGACACGGAGTCGTTCGGTGTCTGCCGCGGCGCGGAAGGCTGTGTCTGAGCGAATGAAGAAGTACTGGGCGGAGAGGAAGAAGGCCCAGGCCAAGGTGAAGTAGGCGAAGTCGGTCGCCGTCCCCCGCTCGACCTCCAAACAATCGTAGCAATCGTTGTCGAGGACGCCTGGCCTTTTCAGGCATTGGTCGCCAAAAGGCTTCTCGTTAGTAACCGTCAGGTATTGCGCTCGTGAAGCCGCGATAGCTGCAAGGGACTCGCAGCTAATCACGCCCTCCGTTTCCGCAGTCGCGGCACTAACCGCCTGACGGACTGGCAGTTGCACTCAAAGAACAAACCTCGACGTGATGACGTTGGCTGCAGCCGCCCCGCAGCCAACCACGCCGCCCGCAGCTAATCAACGGGCGGATCGTGTAGCGCAGCCCGGTGCTATCATCCCGCCAGTCTTGGAGTTGCCACCGGCGACATGGCGGCAAAGCCGCCGCCAGTGCTGCGGAGACGCTCGGCGGTCTACTCCAAGAGTAGTTGGGCGAAGGAGACCAAACGAGCATGACCGACCGCGCCGAGCGATCAATGACCTGAATCATGACTGAGCGCGCTGTCTTCGTGAGTTACTGCCACGCGGACGCAGCGTGGCTCGATCGCGTCAAGATCCACCTTCGCCCGCTTGTGCGACAAACAGGCCTTGATGTCTGGGACGATTCGCGAATTTCGCCCGGACAAGCGTGGCACGAGGAAATCTCCAAGGCGCTCGCGCGCGCGCGCGTGGCTATCCTCGTGATCAGCGCCGATTTCCTCGCATCAGATTTCGTTGTCAACAACGAATTGCCATCGCTGCTTCACCGGGCTGCGCGGGGCGGCCTCCTCATTGTGCCGCTAATCGTGAGCCATTGCCTCTTCCGAGAGCACGAAGAACTCGCTCGCTACCAGTGCGTCAATAGTCCGGAGCGACCCCTGTCCGATATGTCGTTCGGCGACGCTGAAGCGACGCTCGTGGCACTCGGCAGGAGCGTCAATCAGTATTTCCGTTTCCTCGAGGCGGCAATTCCAGCAGGCGAGGTTGCCCTAGCAACAGGTGACCATCGTGCGCAGCTACCGACCCGGACCGATGCCAACGAGAAATCACTGCCCCCGCACATTCCAGGGCGCCCCGCCTCATCGATCGACAGTCCCCTGGTGGTCGATCGACCGCTCAACTTGGGTTTCGATGGCTCTGTGCGGAACGGTATTCCAATTGGCTGGTTCAATAGCTTTGGTCACGTCTCGGGAGTGTCAACGGACTATCTCATACGCCTCGTTCGACGCGCCTCGGATTCTGCGGCCGGTACATGTGCCGTCCTCGAGAAGGGGGCAACGGTCGAGGGTGAGTTCGGGTCGCTGATGCAACGCTGCCCCGGACATGTGCTGGCGGGAAGGACGATTCGTATCGAGGGTGAATTGCGAACGGAAAACGTCGCGGAATGGGCTGGATTGTGGCTTCGAGCCGACGCTGACGAGGAGCCGAACTTATTCTTTGACAACATGTCTCGACGCCCGGTCGTCGGCACGACGAACTGGACGCGTTACTTCATCGATGCCCCCTTGCCAATCAATACGGACTGGCTTAACTACGGGATCGTGTTGTCCGGCGCGGGAATCGTGTACGCGGACAACATTCGGCTGCTCGTGTGGAACGCCGACGGTCGATGGGAAGACGTGTGAAACGCCGGTTTAAACCTCGGCCCGGTGCCGGATTGAGGGCGGCCACCCAACACGGTTTACGACCAACGGTGGCCGGTGCGCCATGAGCCGCCACGGTTGAAACCTGGTCGTTAGGTCCCCCGATAAAACGCCCACTGACGACCGATTTCCTGGGAAGCATCGGTCGTCACTAGGCGACTGGCCAGTAGTGATCGCCGCGGACGCGCAGGACCGTAGGAGTAGACATCGGGAAAGCAATGTGATCGGCTCGTTTCCCACTGGCTGGGGGCCGTGTATCCAGAACTCGATTGCGCTAGAGCTCTCCAAGATCTGTTTCTGCCAGTTTGCCGTTATGCTGCACGCGCGACGTCGGCTGGAATACGCTGGTCGGCCTTAGGCAATCCTCAGGTGGTGAGGTGGCCGAGAGGCTGAAGGCGGCGGTTTGCTAAACCGTACGGTTTCTGAGGTTCCTGCCTTGTTACTTGGCTGCACAAGCCACGACAGCCTAGGAACATTGATTGCTTCCACCCCAGCCCTAAAGCTGAGACGTCAACTCCCTGAGCGTTCGATACTGTCTATGAGGGCAGCCGCACACGCTGCGGGGACTGATTCAGGCGACCACCTCCCCATCCAGGGGCTGCTTCGGCCGAAGAAAGTCCTGCTTAAATCCTGCTTATCCCCACCAACGTCCAGCCACATCCAGCCACACCAGACCACATCGCGGGACACACGAAGGCCCGACTCGCTCAGGGAGTGACCAAAACGCTCAATTTGTTGGGGAAAAAATTGGTCGGGGCGAGAGGATTTGAACCTCCGACATCCTGCTCCCAAAGCAGGCGCGCTACCAGGCTGCGCCACGCCCCGACTTCCCCTTAATCCTATCAGTCAACCAACCTGCCTGACGGAAAGTTCAGGAATTCTTCAGGTGATGCGGGAAATTTCTTTCATACACTTCCCCGCCATGAAAACCATCTCCTGCGCGCTCGTCCTGATCCTGCTCGGCGCCGCGAACCTTGCGGCGCATTACACCTACATCCTGCCCCAGCATTTCCGCGTCGCCAGCGGAGAGACCGTCGTCGTCGGGTTCCACAGTGGCGACGGATTTCCGGAGAGCACCGCGATCCTGAAGCGGCTCCAGGAACCGGCCATTCACACCTCGCGCGGCAGGCTCGCGATCGACGGCCTCAAGGAGGACGGCAAGCGGCTCGCCGCAACGATCAGCGTCGGCGATGCCGGGCATCTCATCGTCACCGCCGTGAACGGCGCGGCCACCGAGGAAATGCGTCCCGCGTCGTTCGAGGAGTATCTTGCCGAGGAAGGGCTCGGCCACATCGTCGCCGCCAGGAAAGAGCGCGGCGAAGCTGACAAGCCGGGGAAGGAACGCTACACGATGTACGCGAAGACCATCCTGCTGTCCGGAACGCCCGGCGAGGCGTACAAGACAGCAGTCGGACTCCCACTCGAGATCGTGCCGGAAAAAGATCCCTACCGGTTGCAGCCGGGGGAACCGCTTCCGGTCCGCGTGCTGCTGCGCGGCGCACCCGTGGCGAACCTCGAAGTCAAGGCCACGAGCGCGACCGAGAAAGCGCACGTCGTCGGCACGACCGACGCGCAGGGCCGGGTCACCGTGCCCGTGAGCAAGGGACAGTGGCGTCTCCACACGATCCACATGGAACGCGCCTCCGGCGACGTCGACTGGGAAAGTCTCTGGACGACGCTGACCTTCGAAGTGTCGTAGCGGCTCCGCGGGGAAATTTGCGCGCGGCTGCGGGCTAGTTCGCACCTGGCTCGCCATCCCCGGCATATTTCGATTGCAGACGGCGTGGAGCGGCTGGCACGAGGTGTGCCCCGCGGCGGATGGGAGGCATACATGCTAGCCACCATCCTCGTGCAGGTTCCACTGGTCATCACTCCACTGCTGCAGGCGCCCGCTCCGCCCCAGTGCCAGCTCGAGGTGCTGACACCGATGGCGATCGAAGAACGCTCGCTTGCGACGTTCAACGCCAACATCGACGCGTACGTGACGTTGCAGAGGCGCCTCGCCCGCGCTCTGCCGCCATCGGAGATGTTCGACGAGGAAGATTCGTTCGTAGCCGACGAACTGCGGCGCGTGCTGGTCGCCGCCCGGCCGTTCGCCCGCCCTGGTGAGTTCTTTTCGCCGGCGGTGGCACACGTGCTGCGTCAACGTCTGGACGAGGCGCTGCCGTGGATGCCGCTGACCATCGTGCTGCCGGCAGTTCCGCGCCCGCTCATCTATGAATTCTGGGGGCGCGACCTGGCGCTGATCGATGCCGCTGCCGACCTGGTGCTTGACGTCCTCCCCGAGGCGCTGCCGCCTGACGCCGCATCTGACGTGGTCTATCGATGAGAGGACGTCACAGTTCCCGCGTCATTTCGATCATGGTGCGGCGGAAACCCAGCTTCTCGAAGAGCTGTTGAGCGGCGGCGTTCCGCTCGGCGGTTCCCAGCACCACCCGGGGCGCCCCGCGACTGCGCAGCCACGCCATCGCGGCTTCCATCAGCGCCGTGGCGACGCCGCTGCGGCGCCCGGCATCGTCCACCGCGACGTCGTGGATGAATCCGCAGGCGTCGCGCAGCTCCTTCCACGAGATCGGCTCGAGCGCCGCGAAGACGTATCCGATGACCGCGCCCTTCTCCTCCGCCACGAACACGGCGGCGTCCTCTTCCTTGAGCTGGCTGCGCAGGAACCACTCGTAGCCCCCTTCGGGATCGATGCCGGGGGCGATGAACCGCTGCGGATCAAAGGCATGGTGCGCTCTGAGCAGCATCCCGCCCAGGCGTCCGAGGGCAGGTGCGTCGGCCTCGGTGGCCCGGCGGACGTGGAACGGTGTTTCGCCGGACATGCAGCAGGAATATCTTATGTGGATGCCCGTGCCTCGTGTTCTGCCCCTGCTGGCTGCCGCACTGGTGGTGGCGTCGGTCTCCCACGATGCGGGCGCGCAGGCGTTCCGGTCGCTGCAGCCGCTCGACGCCAGGGGCCGCGTAACCTACTTCGTCGCCGACGGCGAGCCCGGATCGCAGTTCACGCCCGCGGACAAGCAGCTCGCCACCTGGGCGCTGCGGGCGTGGGAACAGAGCATCGGCGGCGCACTCCGGTTCGAGCCATCGCCGGAAACCGACGCGCTGGTTCGCGTCTACTGGATCAAACCCGGCGACTCGCAGTACGGCGAGATGCGGCCGCTGACCGTGAGCGGCCGGCGTGGCGCCGCCGTCTACATCCGTCCCGACACCGAGGCGCTCGGCGCCGACATCGCCGGTCCCGCACGCCGTGATCCCTTGCTACGCGACACGATCGTCTATCTCACCTGCGTCCACGAGCTGGGGCACGCGGTAGGCCTCGAACATACCGACGAGTATCGCGACATCATGTATTTCTTCGGGTTCGGCGGCGACATACCTGGCTTCTTCAACCGGTACCGGATGCAGCTGAAGACACGGGACGACATCGCGAAGTTCCCGGGTGTGTCGGCGGACGACGTGGCTCGAGTCAAAGAGATCTACAACTGACCGCGTCCGAGAACCGGGCCGCCACCGCATCCGCGCGCACAACACGCTGATCTGGAAAACGATCGAGTTCGATCTGCACCCTGGTGAACACGCGCGGTTCACCGTCATCAACAAGGCCGGGTGGGGAACCTATTCGGTACTGGCCTGGATTGGCGCCGGGCCGATCTATCTCACGCTCGAGAAGTCCGGCTAAAGCCGGACACTACGTGGGGTCTCGCCTATTACAAAACGGGGTGTCTCGAGCCAGAACATCGTCGATTGCGCCGTGACGGCCTGTCGGCCCCGGCGTCAGGATATCCGACGCATCGTTCGTGGAATGACGCGGAAATTCGCGGGTAGCGAGTGGGCCCGCGAGTTGCGTTACCCGCCAGCATGCGAACGGATGTCTCGTGCATGCCACGTGCATCGACGACTGCCGCGGCGTTGTGCCGGTCCTGCCACGGACCGCTGGAGAACCACTACCAGACCGGTACTGGACACGTACGTCGTTGAACTGTGGTGGTGTCAGAGCTGCAATATCTGGTGGGGAAACGGATCGTCGCAGCACGACGTCAACGATCGCGCCAGCTTCTGCCGGACCCATCCGGTGGCGCTCGCGGCCCGCGTCAACCGCCTCTCGTCGCTCGACGAGCAGGCCTTCCGCCGGCGTTCCTGAGGGCGAACCGTGCAGCTCCCTACGGCACGACTCTGCCTGAACTGCGAAGAACTCCATGACGCGCAATCGTGTCCCGTCTGCGCCTCCGAGACTTTCGCGTACCTGACGCGGTGGGTTCCGCACTCGCGGCCGGAGTCCCGTCCGGCCATGCCGCCCCGACTCGCACCGACGATGATGCATCGGGTCGCCGCGGGCGACGGGGCGTTCGGTCTAATGGCGTTCGGCCTCGGCCAGCTATTCAAGCGCGCGCAAGCTCGAATGCAGCTGCTCGCCCTGTGGAAAGCCAGCGAGCTGCGATAGCACGTCCTTTGCTCCACCACACCCTCTAAGCAGTCTTAGCGCATTTTCAGGGCCTTTCGGCCCGCGCCGATGACAGAACCGTCATTCCGGCGTCGACGTTTGCATGGCGCGAGGAGGTACAGGGATGGGTCGGTATGCTGCCGCCATTGTCGTTCTGATCGTGATGGGCACATCGCCGCTGTACGCCCAGGATGTGGTGTTCGTCGTCACCACGACGTCGGCCGACATTCACCGGGCCCCGAGCACGGGCAGTGCGGTCATTGGAAAGGCGATGCGGGGCCGGACCTTTGAGGTGAGGCGCGAGCTCGGAAGCTGGGTCAGCGTGTCGTGGCCCGACGCTGAGGGCGGCCTGGCGTACCTGCACGTGGCGTGGGGCAAGCTGTCCCACGGCGCCGCGGGTCAGCCGTCGGTTGCCGTCGCTGCGGCCGAGTCTCCGCGCGCGATGCCACCGGCACAACCGGTGACGACTCCGGCGTTCGAACCGGTCGCATTGCCGGCGGCGGTTCCGGTTGCCCAGTCGCCGCGCACGAGTCCGCTCCCGCCGCGTGCGCTCTCGCTCCCCTCTCACGTCATCGGCCTTGGCGGCCGCATCGGCCCGAGGGAAATGGGGATTGCTGCCACCGGCCGGGCCTGGGCGTACAGTGCGCTCGGCCTGCAGCTCGAAGCGGGACAGTCTATTTACCCGAGCCTCACGACGTCCGGGCGCGTGAGATCAATGCAGCTCGCACCCAGCATTGTGTTCTCGCCGCGCAACGTGGTGACCAATGCGCTCTGGGCGCGGCCATACTTTGGCGGAGGCATCAACTTCAATCGGTTGACGCTCAGAAGCGCCCTTGACGGCGTGGATGTCGTCGAGCATGTCGTCGGCTCGCACATCGTCGGCGGCGCCGAGTTCACCTGGGCGAGCGTTCCGCAGTTCGCCGTGAGCGCGGACGTTCGGCGGCAGTGGGCTCCGACAACCACGGTAAGCGACTTCGATCTGGACGGCGTCGGCGCCACGGTGTCGGCCCACTGGTACCTGAAGTAGCACGTCACCTTCCGGCCGGTCGATGGACGGTCGGCAACGACCGCCATCGCCGGAGGCCCATGTAGAGCAGCCAGCCGGCAGGGCCGAACATCAACGTCAGGAACAAGCTCGGCACGAGTACCCGCTTGCGGGACGCCGCGGTCGCGCGCGTCGCGAGCCTCCCATGTCCCGATCAGCAGATCGAACGCCAGGTAATGGAGCCAGCCCGCGAGCAGAAGCCACGGATTGGAGAACAGCGTGGCGACGCCGGCCAGCGTCGTGAAGCTACCCTCCGCGCCGGCCAACGTGGTCGCGACGATCGCGACGTAGATGACGGCGAACAGCATCGGCACCGCGAACCCGGTCACGACCTCGGTAACCCAGCGACGACCCGGCAGCGCGGCGAGCAGCAGCCAGGCGAGTACCGCGATGGCATTGGTGATCGCGAACAACTGTTCTGGAGACATGTGCAACCTCAGACAGCAACCGGCGGCTGGACCGCCTGTATGCGAAACGCCGACGCCGTTGCGGCACACGCCGTAATCAGCGCCCAGGCGGCCAGCAGCGTCAGCGTCGTCGAATCTGGCGCGAGCACCGATTGTCCGCGAAGTGCCTGCGAGAGCAGGATCCCGAACAGCGCGGCGTAACTGCCGGCCGCGGTGATCGTCAGCCGGACACGCGTCGCGTCATTGACGCGGAGGCGTCCCAGCACCAGCGCCACGATCGGAAGCACCTGCAACGCGTGCAGACCGAGGAAATGCGCGACACGCAGGTCGCCGTGTTGTGTGCTCCATCCGGTACCGGGAAGACCTGGTCCGCCGTCTGGTGCGCCGACCGTATGCGCACCAGCGATGGTCATCCGCTCACCGGCGCGGGCGGCGTCGAGCTGCTGCCGCGTCGGTTGCGTCATCAGGCCGCCGGTCATTGCCCCGACAATCGTCATCGTCATCCCGAACCGCAGCGCCCAGCCGAGGGCGGGGTCGGCGAAGCGGTGGCGCCAGAGCGCGACGGCGACGGCGACCGTCGACAGCGTCTGGATGACGATGGCAAGCCCCATTACCGCGAAGATCACGGCGTCTGGCAAGGTCGCGACATTGAAATGGCTCGTCGTGCCCCGAAACGCCTGCATGCTGATCAGCGCCATTTCAAGCGCCAGCGTCACCGCCGTCGTCCAGCCGATGATGCGGCGGACGCGGGTCCATTCCGGAATCAGGCTGAACACCCATGCCAGGGTGAACGCGTAGATGGCGATCGAGACCGCGAACTTCGTCGGCTTCAGCCACGCCGGCGCACCGGTGATCACGCGGGGATCGACGGCCAGGCCAACCAGCGTGCCGGCGAGAACGACCAGCATCACGAGGCCGGTTGCCGTCAGCGGGGCGCTGCCTTTCCAGAGTCTGTTCAACATGGTCGTGCTCCTTCCGTGCCCTGATGTAATCACTGTCAACATCAATATAATCAGTAGTGTTGACACTGTCAACATCAAAGATTACTATCGGAATGTATGGCTCAGCCCGCGAATCCCCGGCCGAACAAGAAGCGGGCCGGGCAGTACCACCACGGCGATCTCCGGCGGGCGCTGCTCGACGAAGCGCTGCGGACGATTCAAGCCGAGGGTGTGGACCGGCTCACCCTGCGGACGGTCGGGGAAAGGCTCGGCGTTTCGCGGACCGCGCTCTATCGCCATTTCTCAGACAAGCAGGCGCTGCTGGCGGCCGTCGGGCGCGAAGGGTTCCGCATGCTGCGGCTGGCGCTCACATCCGCCTGGGAGCAGCAGGGGCGCGACCGGGAGGGTTTCGAAGCCATGGGATTCGCGTACGTGCAGTTTGCCGTCGCGCACCCGTCACACTACCGGGTCATGTTCGGCGGCTTCATCGAATCGTGCGCCAGGGATGAGGAGTTCGTACAGGAAGCGCAGGCGGCGTTCCAGGTGCTGGTGGATTCGCTGGTTGAACAGCAGGGGGCCGGGCTGGTGCGGCGGGACGATCCGCTGCTCCTGGCCCGGTTCATCTGGTCGGTGGTGCACGGCATCGCCATGCTGGTGATTGACGGCCAGTTCCGCGGCGCCGATGATCGCGGCAACGCGCTCAAGCAGTACGCGATGGACCGCGTCCGCGACGCCATCAGTGCCTGACGGCGAGGCCGTCAGACCGCGACGGATGTCGAACTCGCTTCCGACAACTCGTTCAGCAGCGACTCGCGGTCGAACGGCTTCAGCACGAAGCGTCCGCCGAATGCGACGGCGTCGCGCCGCGAGACGACGTCATCGTACGCCGACATGACGAGCACGGCGGTGCTCGGTGATGTCCGCGACGCGCGGAGCGCGAGCTGCAAACCGTTGTAGGCGCCGAGCCGCACATCCGTCACGAGTGCATCAGGAGGATGCGCCACAAGGTAGTCCCGAGCGGCCTCGAAGCGCGAGCAGGCGACGACCTCGTAGCCAGCGTCCTCCAGCCAGTGTTCGACCAATCCGAGCATCTGTTCGTCGTCGTCAACAAGCAGCACAGACTTGGATTTCACGTCGGTACCCTCGGAATATGGGCGGAATGCCATCCCGACCGCAGCAAGACCGTTGCCCGGGACGCCGACCACAGAACGGCAGGAGTCCGAGTGCACGAGACTGATTTTTTTCTGCCTATTCGCGGATTTTCTCGTCGCGTCATCGATTCTAGGGCGTTGTGCCCATCACCTAGAGCACGCTGAGGTTCAACGAATCACTCACGCCTCATCATCAGACTGGTCGATCAACGTTGACCTGTTATCCCCCAAATAGCGGAATAAAGTCAGCCTGAATGGAGACTTTGCGGCGTGCTCCAATCTGCATCAAAGGATTGCGAATTTGTCTTGAGGAGCAGGTAGGAATTACGCCCTGGCTGGATTCACGCGTGCACTCCCGGCGCCTCGTGGCCCGTGCGCGCCACGTATTCCACGTATGACCCGGTATAGAGATGCGGCTGGACGTCGGTGCCGCTCTCCCCTCCCAGTTCGATCACGCGGTTGCTCAGGGCCCGCAGGAACGCCCGGTCGTGCGACACGAACAGCATCGTTCCGTCGAAGTCCTTCAGAGAGTCGATCAGCATTTCCTTCGTCGCCAGGTCGAGATGGTTCGTCGGCTCGTCGAGGACGAGAAAGTTTGGCGGATTGAGCAGCATGATCGCCATCACCAGCCGCGTCTTCTCGCCTCCCGAGAGCGCGCGGATCTTCTTGTCCACGTCATCACCAGAGAACTGAAATGCGCCCGCCAGGTTACGCAGGACGCCGATGGACTCGTGCGGAAAGTCCTTCTGCAACTGCTCCTCGATGGTGAGATCGGGGTCGAGCAGGTCGAGCGCCTGCTGCGCGAAGTAGCCGAGCTTCAGGCTGGCGCCCAGCTTGACGTTGCCGCTGTCGGGCGGAAGGGCTCCCGCCACCATCTTGAGCAGCGTCGTCTTGCCGGCGCCGTTCTTCCCCATCACGCACCACCGCTCGCCGCGGCGGATGGTGAGATTGAGATCGTCATAAATGACGCGCCGGCCATAGGCCTTGGTCACGTCTTCGAGCACGGCGACCTGATCACCCGAGCGCGGCGGCGGCCGGAAATCGAACTTCACCACGCGGCGTTTCTTGGGCAGTTCGATCTTCTCGATCTTCTCGAGCGCCTTGACGCGGCTCTGGACCTGCGCCGCCTTGGCGGCGTGGGCCGCGAACCGTTCGATGAACCGCTGCTCCTTGGCCAGCATCGCCTGCTGACGCGCATACGCCGCTTCCCGGTTCGCCTCCCGGATCGCCCGCTCGCGCTCGTAGAAATCGTAGTTGCCCGAGTACACCGTGATCTCGCCGCCGTCGATCTCCGCGATCTTCGTCACCACGCGGTTCATGAATTCGCGGTCGTGCGAAGTCATGAGCAGCGCGCCCGACAGCGACTTCAGGAACCCTTCGAGCCAGATGATCGACTCGATATCGAGATGGTTGGTGGGTTCGTCCATCAACAGGACGTCGGGCCTGCCGAGCAGCACGCGGGCCATCGCCACGCGCATCTTCCAGCCGCCGGACAACGCGCCGACGTCGCCGTCGATCCGTTCCTCGTCGAACCCGAGGCCGTGCAGGACCTCGCGCGCCTGCGCTTCGAGGCCGTAGCCGCCCGCGTGGTCGTACTCCTCCTGCACTTCGCCGAAGCGCGCGAGAATCCGGTCCATGTCGCCGGCCCGGGCAGGGTCGCTCATCGCATGCTGCAGCGCCTCGAGTTCATGATGCAGATCGCCGAGCCTTCCGCTGCCGGCGATCGCCTCGTCGAGCACGGAGCGGCCTGACATCTCCTCGACGTCCTGCCGGAAGTAGCCGACCGTCATCTTCTTCGGCACCGAGACGTCGCCCTCGTCGGGCGACTCCTCGCCGACGATCATCCGGAACAGCGTCGTCTTCCCGGATCCATTCGGACCGACGAGGCCGACTTTTTCACCGGGATTGAGCTGGAAGGACGCGTCGACAAAGAGAATCTGCCGCCCGTACTGCTTGCTGATGCGCGAGAAGGAAATCATGCTGGTAGCCGGAAGCCTTCAGGCTTCCGGCACGAACAGCTCGCCCCGCGCAACCAGCACGGCACGGCCGCCGACCTTGACCTGGGTAATTTCCCCGTCACTCGACGAGATCGAGATGTAAATGCGGCTCGGGCGGCCCATGGCCGCGCCCTGAAGACTCGTAATCCGCGTGGCGGCATCGGCACCAAGCAGGCCGTGCCGCAGCAGGTAGCAGCCGAGTGGTCCGCTGGCGCCGCCGGTGGCCGGATCCTCGACGATGCCGAACTCCGGCGCGAACATACGGCTGTGGACGGTCTCGGCGGCGCCGGCGTCCGACAGCGCGAAGAAGAAGATCGGCAGATCGAGGCCGGTGGACGCCGTGAAACGGCGAAACGCGGCGGCATCGCTGACAGCGCGATCGACGGCCTCACGGCTGCGGATCGGCACGATGAGAAAGGGCACGCCGCAGCTGACTTCCGTGATCGGCCGATCGGGCAGCAGGTCGGCGTCGCTCAAGCCGATGGCGGCGGCGACCTCGCGCCGGGCGTCGATCACGGCTCCGAACGTCGGATTGAGCTGCGTCATCCACACAAAGCGGAGCGTGTCTCCGTCCCATTCGAGATCGACCGGCATCGGGCCCACGCCGAGGCCGAAGATGAAACGCGGGGCTCCGGGCCTGATGGCGCCCGCGTGCGCAAGCGCGAACGTGCTGCCGATGGTCGGGTGGCCCGCCATCGGCATTTCCGTGGCGGGTGTAAAAATCCGCATGCGCACGTCGGTGCCCGCGGTCTCCGCCGGCAGGATGAACGTGCTCTCGGAGAAGTTCATCTCGCGCGCGAGTGCCTGCATCCGCTCCGTGGACAGGCCGCGGCCGTCCAGGAAAACCGCGAGCTGGTTTCCCGTGAACGGTTCGCCGGTGAAGACGTCGTAGTGGAGGTAGGAGAGGGGCACGGGAAATTTGCGATTTGTGAGTTGGGAATTGGGAATTGGGATTTGGGATTTGGGAATTGGATTTCAGACTTTCGGATGCTTTAGCCTGAGTTTGCGGCCGATGGCGAGGCCGACGTGGTATGCGCCTTCCTGCTGCATCCAGACGTGCCGTGCATGGTTGTCGGCCAGTTCGACGATCAGCATTCGCTTGTCTTCTGGCAGCGCGGCGGCGATCTGCTCGACGAGGTCCTCCTGGCGCTGGATGTCAACCGGTGCGAACAGCTCGTCCTCGTGGATGGCCTGGAGCAGCGTCTGGTACTCGTCTTCGCACTGATCCTCGGTGTCGGAGAAGGACGGCACGTGACGCAGTGCGCCATCCAGTTCCAGTTTCGCGGCGCACCGGTCGGCCAGCTCGATGAGTTCGTCGGAGGTCGGCATAACCCGATCTTACGCCCTGAGCAGAGCCTGGGCAGAGCCTGAGCAGCGCAGATCGGCAGCGCGTGTCGCGGGTATCTCGATCGACAATGTGCCAGTACGAATGGTAAGCACTCGGGCATCGGCCGCGACAACCCGGAGACAAACCTCGCCGGGGTTGTCCCTCGATCCAGGCAGGTGGCTGCGTCCGGGCGACGCGATCGTCAGCCCGGAAACGCGTCTGCAGTACCGCATCGGCGAGCTGCTGGGCCAGGGCGGGTTCGGCGAGGTCTACCTGGCCAGACGGCTGACGCGGTCGGCGGCGGTTCCCGCGACGGTGTGCATCAAAGTCAGCCGCCGCATTGACGGGTGGCTGCGGGAGGCCTATATCGGACAACTGCTCGACCGGCATCCGCGGGCGATCGCGGTCTACGAGGCCTTTCCTTTGACGCGCGAGGACGGCCGCATCCTGTACTGCCTCGTGCTCGAGTATGCCAGCCATGGCGATCTCAGCGCGTTTCTCCGCAGCGGCAAAGGCTGGCGTGAAATCACGGCCCGCCGCGAGATTGCCGGCATCCTCGACGTCCTCGGCAAGCTGCATCGCGGGCAGACGCTGCACCGCGACCTCACCCCGTTAAACGTCTTCGTCTGCGACGGCCGCCGGCTGAAGCTCGGGGACTTCGGCATCGCCCGGCAGCAGAGCGATCGGCGCGGCGTCACCGCCCGGACGATGAATGCGCTGACCGCGCCGAGCGACATCCTGGCCAGGGCCGTGCCGAAATGGCAGGCGCGCGACGACGTGTACCAGGTGGGACAGCTGCTCGCGATGCTGATCAAGGGCGACGCGCGGACGCGGATCCGCACCCCGGACGTGCGGCGCCTTCCCTGCAGCGATCACTTGAAGGAGATCGTGCACCGCTGCATCGGCGAACGGCGGAAGCGCTACGAAAGCGCCGACGAGATGATCGAAGCCCTCAACCGCCCGCCGGAATCGCTCAAGGCGGGCGTGCTCCGCACGTTGAAGGGCGCTCACCTGGCCTTTACCGGCATTCTGACCAGGCATCGCCGCGAAGCGGCGCGCGCCGCGCGGCGGGCGGGAGCGGTCGTGCACGCCAGCCCGTCGGCAAGAACCACGGTGGTTGTCCGCGGCCGTCCCAATCCGCTGCAGGCTGCCGGCCGTGACGCCGGCCTCAAGCTGATGGAGGTCAAACGGCTCCGCGAGAAAGGGCACCGGGTGACGCTGCTCAACGAGGCGCAGTTCTGGCGGCTGGTCAGCAAGCCGGGTCGGGACGCCTGACGAGGACGCGCTCCTGCCAGCGAAGCTCGACATCTGCGCCGCGCGACTGCACAACCAGGGACTCTCCTCCACCCGCTTCACCACGCCCGAAGACGTCGTCAGCTGGCTGGGCGCGGTCCAGGCGCAGGATTACCCGGGCGCGAAATGGGCGCTGGGGCTGCGGATGCGGCGCGCCACCGACGCGAGGGTCGAACGCGCGTTCGAGGAAGGAGCGATCCTCCGAACCCACGTTCTGAGACCGACCTGGCATTTCGTGACCCCCGCTGACATCCGCTGGATGCTGGCGCTGACGGCGCCGCGCGTAAAGGCAGCGATGGCGTCCTACGATCGCAAGCTCGATCTGGACGCCGGCGTATTCAGGCGCAGCAACGCGGTCCTCGCCCGCGCGTTGCGCGGCGGCGCACAGCTCACGCGCCAGGAACTGAAAGGCGTGTTGCAGCGCGCGGGCGTGGCGGCCGACGGTGTGCAGCGCCTCGCCCACCTGGTGATGCGGGCCGAGCTGGACGGCGTGATCTGCAGCGGCGCGCGCCGCGGCAGGCAGTTCACCTACGCGTTGCTCGAGGAGCGCGTGGCACGATCGGCGCCGCTCTCGCGCGAGGAGGCGCTGGCTGAATTGACGCGCCGCTACTTCACCGGTCACGGCCCTGCCCAGGTGCAGGACTTTGCCTGGTGGTCCGGACTGACGATGGGTGATGCCCGCACCGGTCTGACGCTCGTCAAGTCGGAGCTGTTACACCACGTCGCCGCGGGCAAGACGTACTGGTACGCCTCGTCGATGCCGGCGAGCCGTAGACCGTGGCGAACCGCGTTGCTGCTGCCGCTCTACGACGAGTATCTGATCGCCTACAAGGATCGCAGCGACGCGCTCAACCCTCGCCGGTCGACGCCGGAAGCGGATCGCGATCCGTTCGCCGCGCCGCTTGTCGTCGGCGGACGCGTCGCCGGTGGATGGAGAAGCACCCTGAAGAAGAACAGCGTCATCGTCAGGGTGGATCCCCGGGCGCCACGTCAGGGAGCTGTCCCCGGGATTGGCCCCGGGATTAGTAGAGCCGCGCGCGCCTACGCCGCGTTCCTGGGCGTCGACGTGGAGCTCACAGATCGACGATCGTCCTGAAACCACCGTAGGCCATGCGCTTCATATCAAACGGCATCGCCTTTGGATCCATCATCCCGGCGAGCTGCGGGTCCTTCATCACTTTCGCGTTCACGCGGTCCCGATGCGCCCGCGACTTATAGACGATCCACGAGAACATCACCGTCTCACCCGGCTTGAGCCGCGCTGCCCGGGTGAACGGGACGCCCATCTTCACCTTGAGGTCGTCGCCGGCGCATTCACGGAATTCGAGCGCGCCATGCTTCCGCCAGACGCGACCTGCTTTCTGCGCGATGCGCCGGTACGCCTGGACCTTGTTCTTCGGGACTGGGACGAGGAATCCGTCAACGTATGGCATGTCATCCTCCCTGCTATGAAGTATTTACGCCGGATGTCGATTTCACCGCCTTCCGTTCGACCAGTCAATGACGGCCGTGGCCGCAGCGGCCGGGCCACACTCGCGAAGGAGAGACACGCATGAGATTCCTGTCGATTTACAAGGCAGCGGAAACGAACGTTCCGCCGACTCCCGAGTACATGGCCCGGATGGAAAAGCTCATCAAGGACATGACCAAGGCCGGCACGCTGCTGGCGACCGAAGGCTGCCTGCCGACCGCCTTTGGCGCGCGCGTCCGGCTCTCGGGCGGGAAGGTGACGGTGACCGACGGCCCGTTTGTCGAGACCAAGGAGGTCGTCGGCGGCTTCGCGTTGCTCGAGGCCACCTCGAAGGAGCACGCGATCGAGCTGGCCAGGACGTTTCTGGCCATCGCCGGCGAGGGTGAATGCGAGATCCGCCAGATCTTCACCGCGTCCGATGACGCGTCTTGCAACCCGCACGCGCAGCTCACCGAGCAGTTCGGCGGCTAGTGACTGCGCCCCGGTGACGGCGCCTTCATCTCGTTTGACAAGTATCTTTATTTTTAAGATACTTGCCGAACGAGATGACGATCGCCGCTGCCGCCCGCCGCAGCCGCG
Source organism: uncultured Acidobacteriota bacterium (assembly GCA_963750995.1). Lineage (GTDB taxonomy): Bacteria > Acidobacteriota > Vicinamibacteria > Vicinamibacterales > UBA2999 > CAVVST01. Next base: position 1,041,752 of record CAVVST010000005.1, read on the forward strand.
CCGAGCTGCTCGACGCACTCGACCGCGTGCTGCGGCAGGTGGGCGCGCAATCGGTGCTGATGAGCGACACGATCGCCGGACGGGTGGGGCTGAATTCGACCGATCTCGAATGTCTCGACCTTCTGTTCCTCGCCGGGCCGACCACCGCCGGCCGCCTCGCCGAGCACACTGGGCTGACGACGGGCGCCATGACCGCAGTCCTGGATCGGCTCGAGCGGGCGCGGTTTCTCCGCCGCCGCCGGGACGCAGACGATCGGCGCCGGGTGCTGGTGGAGGTGCTCCCGCGCGCGCTCGAGACCCTGGGCCCGTTCTACGCGCCGCTTGCCACCGCCATGTCGCGGCTGCACAACCGCTACGGGGAGCGCGAGCTCGCCCTGATCGTCGAGTACCTGTCGCGCGCGCTCGAGGTCAGCGCCGGGCACGTGAAATGGCTCGGCACGCAGCCGCAGATCCGAAAGGCGCGGCGGCGATCCGGTGAACCGAAGCATCCGCGAAGTCGTATATGAATGCGTCATAGGGCTCCGCTACGCTGATCAACGGATATGCCTGACCTCAAAGACGATCTGGCCGCACTTCGCATCGAGCGGGAACCCGACCGCCCGGCCCGGCGCTGGGTCGCCTGGCTCGTCCTGCTCGTCGTCGTGGCTGCCGTCGGCGCCGCGGCCTGGCGATGGCTGGCGCGCGAGCAGCCGATCGAAGTCGAGACCGCCACCGTCTCGCAACGCGCCGCGGGCACCCAGGCAGCCGTCCTCAACGCCGCCGGTTACGTCACCGCCCGGCGCCGCGCGACGGTGTCGTCCAAGATCACGGGGAAACTCGTCGAGGTGAACGTCGAGGAAGGGATGGCGGTGCGGGAGGGACAGGTCCTGGCGCGGCTTGACGACGCGACGCTGCGAGCAACGCTGGCGCTGACCGAGGCCCAGGCCGCGGCGGCACGGCGGGGCGTGCGCGAGAACGAGGTGCGCCTCAAGGAAGCGCAGTTATCGCTCGCGCGACTGAAGCGGCTGATCGGCAACGGCCTGTCAACCCAGGCCGAGATCGAGGCGGCCGAGGCGCAGGTCGACTCGTACGACGCGCGCATCCTCGCCGCCCAGGAGCAGGTTCGCGTGGCGGACCAGCAGATCGCGCTGGCCAGGACGAACCTCGACGACACGATCATCCGAGCGCCATTCAGCGGGGTCGCGATCTCGAAGGACGCACAGCCGGGCGAGACCGTGTCGCCGATGTCGGCGGGCGGCGGCTTCACCAGGACCGGCATCTGCACGATCGTCGACATGGACTCGCTCGAGATCGAAGTGGACGTCAACGAGGCGTATATCGGCCGGGTGCGGCCTGGCCAGGACGCGAGCGCGGCGCTCGACGCCTACCCCGATGCGCCGATCCCGGCGCGCGTGATCACGACGGTTCCGACCGCCGATCGCCAGAAGGCCACCGTGCTGGTGCGGATCGGATTCAACCAGCTCGATGCGCGCATCCTGCCGGACATGGGTGTGAAGGTGACGTTCCTTCGCGACGACGAGCGCGCCGATGTACCGGCGGCCCGTGCGGTGGCGCTCGTGCCGAAGACCGCGATCCGGGCCGAAGGGAACCAGTCCTACGCCTTCGTCGTCTCGAGTGATGGCGTCGTCGATCGCCGCGCCGTGAGCGTCGGCGGCGCCGACGGCGACCGCGTGGAAGTGATCGCCGGACTGACGGCCGGCGAACAGGTGGTGATTTCTCCCCCGCCGGAGCTGGCCGGAGGGGCGAGAGTCGTCGTCCAGTGAGAAGTGTCCAGTGAAAGTCCAGTGAGAGAGCCATGAACGAACAGGCGTTGGTCCAGGTACGGAGCGTCCACAAGCACTTCACCCGCGGCAGCGAGCGCATCGACGTGCTCAAGGGTGTTGACCTCGAGATCCCCAGGGGCGACTTCCTCGCGCTGATGGGGCCGTCGGGATCAGGCAAGACGACGCTGCTGAACCTGATGGGCGGTCTCGACGCGCCGACCGGCGGCGATGTCGACGTCGAGGGAGTCCGCATCAACGCTCTGAGCGGCGCGCAGCTGTCGCGATGGCGCTCGCAGCACATCGGCTTCGTGTTTCAGCTCTACAACCTCTTGCCGGTCCTCACCGCCGAGAGGAACGTCGAGCTGCCGCTGCTGCTCACGCGGTTGTCGAAGGCTGAGAGGCGCAAAAGGGTCGGCATCGCGCTGAAAGTGGTGGGGCTCGCCGATCGAGCGCGGCACTATCCGCGGCAGCTGTCGGGAGGCCAGGAACAGCGCGTCGGCATTGCCCGCGCCATCGTCACCGACCCCACCCTGCTCCTGTGCGACGAGCCGACCGGCGACCTCGACCGCAAGGCGGGCGACGAGATCCTGGACCTGCTGCAGGCGCTCAATCGCGAGCATGGCAAGACGATCATCATGGTCACGCACGACCCGCGCGCGGCCGATCGGGCGCGGCGCACCCTGCACCTTGAAAAGGGTGTCCTGACCGGGAACGGGCAGGTGCACGCATGAAGTTCCTGCCGTTGATCTGGAAGAACGTGTGGCGGCGAAAGTTCCGCACGATCTTCACGCTGCTGTCGATCTTCGTCGCGTTCCTGCTGTTCGGGCTGCTGATGACGATCCGCGCAGCCTTCAGCCTTGGTGTGGACATCGCCGGACTCGATCGCCTGATCCTGATACACAAGGTGAGCCTGATCATGCCGCTGCCCCAGTCCTACCTGGGACGCCTGCAGACAACGCCCGGCGTAGAGCTGGCGACGCATCAGACGTGGTTCAACGGCATCTACCAGGAGCCGGCGAATTTCTTCGCCAACATCGCGGTGGAGCCGGAACCGTTCCTGAAGATCTACCCGGAGTTTCGCGTGCCGCCCGACCAGGTGGAGGCATGGCTCGCCGATCGGCAGGGCGCGCTCGTCGGCCGGGATCTCGCCACCCGTTTCGGCTGGAAGGTCGGCGACCGGGTCCCGCTGATCGGCACGATCTGGCAGCCGAAGCAGGGACAGGTCTGGGACTTCAACATCCGCGGCATCTACGACGCCGATGACGGCATCGACAAGACACAGTTCTTCTTTCGCTACGACTATCTCGACGAGAACCGGGCCGCAGGAGAAGGGCAGGTTGGCTGGTATGTCGTGAGGATCGCAGACCCGTCCCAGGCAGTGGCGTTGAGCCGGACGTTCGACGAGATGTTCGCCAACTCGGCGGCGGAAACGAAGACCACCACCGAGAAGGGCTTCATCGAGGGATTCGCCAAGCAGATTGGCGACATCGGCGCCATCATGATCGCGATTTCATCCGTAGTCCTCTTCATGTTCGGGCTGGTCGCCGCCAGCACGATGGCCCAGTCAGTACGCGAACGCACCAGCGAGCTCGCGGTGCTCAAGACGCTCGGCTTCACCGGCGGCGCGATTCTGGCGCTCGTCCTGGCCGAATCGCTCTTCATCGTGATCGTCGGCGGCGGACTCGGGCTCGGAGTCGCCTGGCTGTTCGTGCAGCAGGGAGACCCGACGGGCGGGCTGCTGCCGATCTTCCGGCTGCCGCCTCGCGACGTCGCAATCGGCCTCGCCCTGATGATGGCGATGGGACTCCTGGCCGGGGCGGCTCCGGCGCTGGGCGCGATGCAACTCAGGATCACCGACGCGTTGAGGAGGGCCTGAAATGCGGTGGCTGAGACAGACGATCGCGGTCATCGCGCTGAATCTGCGCACGATTCCAGCGCGGCTCAGCTCCTCTGCCGTGGCCATCGTCGGCATTGCCGGCGTCGTCGTCGTGTTCGTCTCGGTGCTCTCGATTGCCGCGGGGTTTTCCGCGGCCATGCAGGGGTCTGGTTCGTCCAGCCGCGCGCTCGTGATGCGGAGCGGAGCCGACACCGAGATGACGAGCGGGCTGGAGGGGGCCGACATCGATGTGATCAAGCAGGCGCCGGGCATCCGCCGCGGGGGCTCGGGTCCGCTCGCCTCGGCGGAGCTCTACGTGATCATCGACGCCCCGAAACGATCGACGCCTGACGCGTCCGCCAACGTCCCGATGCGCGGCATCGAGCCGATTGGCGCGTCGGTACGCGAAGAAGTCTCGATCGTCGAAGGTCGCATGTTCCAGTTCGGCACGACCGAAGTCATCGTCGGCCGGGCAGCCAGCGGGCAGTTCATCAACATGCGGGTTGGCGACACGATCGTCTCGGGCCAGAACCGCTGGCAGGTGGTCGGCATGTTCGAGGCGGACGGCGGCGTGGCCGAAACCGAGGTCTGGACGGACGTCCGGACGCTCCAGGGCGCCTATCGGCGCGGCAACACCTACCAGTCGGTGCTCGTGCAGCTCGACTCGAGCGACTCGTTCAACACGTTTCGCGACGCGCTCACCTCGAATCCGCAGGTCAACGTCGCAATCCGCCGCGAGAACGAGTACTACGCGGCGCAGTCGGTGGCGATGACGCGGCTGATCCGCGGAATCGGCTTCGCGATTGCTGCGCTCATGGGCATCGGGGCGGTCTTTGGCGCCATCCTGACGATGTACACCGCGGTCGCCACGCGCGCGCGCGAGATCGCGACGCTTCGCGCGCTCGGGTTCGACACGGCGGCGGTCCTGGTGTCGGTCCTCGTCGAATCGCTCACCCTGGGCGCGATCGGCGGCGCGATCGGCGGCCTCGCGGCCTACCTGGCATTCCACGGATACCAGACGTCGACGATGAACTTCCAGACATTCAGCCAGGTGGCGTTCGCGTTCCAGGTCACGCCGGCGCTGCTGGGGATGGGCCTCTTCTACGCCCTGGTGATGGGACTCATCGGCGGACTGCTGCCAGCCGTCCGCGCAGCGCGTCTGCCAATTCCGTCCGCGCTCCGCGAACTGTAACGGGCGCTCGCGGGTGCACTTCGTACGTAGTGTCCGCCTTCAGGCGGACCGAAGAACAAAGTCCGGCTGAAGCCGGACACTACTACGTAACAGGAGACCCGGACGTCTGGGATTACGTTTGATCGAAATCAAACCACGACGGCCACGACGAACACGACTCCAGAACCATGAGTTCGTGGCCCGTCGTGCCGTCGAGGTTTGAAAACCCTCGTACGTAGTGTCCGCCTTCAGGCGGACCGGGAACGAAGGTCCGGCTAAAGCCGGACGCCACGTCCGTTACGGAATTCGTGGCCGTCGTGTCGTCGTGGTTTAACTCGGAATCAGCGAACGAACCGCAGCACGCCACGTGGTGACGACAGCACCAGCGTGCTGTCCGACAGCGTGACCGTGCCTTCGCCACTCAGCAGGCGGGTGTACACACTCTCGAACTCCATCGTTGGGCACGCGGCGCGCGTGCATGCCAGCGCCGGCCCCGCTGTCAGCGTCTGACCCGACAGCGCGAATGCCCCGCCGCAGGTGTTGCAGTCCGCCTGGGTTGACAGGCGGCCATCAGCGAAAGTCAGTGCGTAAGTGGTGCCGGCCGGCGTGGCCTGCTCCGCCTGGCCGGCTGGATGGATCGACACGAGCTTCCAGGTGCCGGACAACTGGCCGGGCGTCAGAGTCGACGAGGGTGATGTCAGGGTGGCAGGCGATTCGGAGCATCCTGCGACGAGGGACGCGAGAGCAACGAGACACACGAAAGCCCGAAGGGTATTCATATCGGTGGTCACCGGCGCAAGCCCTGTGCCACAAGAATTATCCCAGTTTCTTTGTGATCCTGCCCGCGCAGTGACCCCAATGAGAAGCAACGTGAATCCCTTTGAGGTCAGGTCCGAGGTCCGGTGGCATCGGAGCGCCGATGTTCGCTTCAGTCCTCGCCATCGTTGATCCATGCGCTGCCGTACGGCCCCCCGACGTTCGACGGCAATAAGGAGAACTATGGCTGTGAAGAGAAATGATCTTGCCCCGGACGCACTCGTGGTCGAGGGGCGCGTCGCACTGCAGGAGTTCAAGCCCGACGAGGGTGAGCTGCCGTTGCGGGCGTTTGCATTCGACTCGACCGGACGGCTCATTGGATCGGGCGACGTCGACGCCAAGGGCGCCTACCAGTTCCCCGTTTCCCTCAAGAAGCCGGGCGACGTGGAAGTCATCGTCGGTCCGGCCGTGGAAGCAGATATCGTCCGCCAGGCCAAACCCCCGTCGAATCGCTTCACGGAGAAGGATTGGAAGCGATCGGAGACTGGCGGCTACAGGCTCACGCCGGACCTCCAGATCGCGAGACCGATCTGGTGGCCGTGGCGGCCGATTCGCGTGTGCGTCCGCGGGCGCGTACGCAAGAACGAAGCGGGCCGGACACCGTGCCCCGTGCCGTTCACGAAGGTCGAAGTCTACGACGTGGATCGGGAAGGATGCCTGTGGCCGTATCTCAGGCCGCGGATTCCGGATCTCCTCGACAAGCCGGTATTCCGGCTCCCCGAGCTGCTCAAGCCGGGGCCGATCCCCGAACCGGATCCGATCGGCCCGATCGCCGGCTTCGCCGGGCGGATCGATCGCGTCGCGCTCAACCCGCAGCCGTTGCCGCCAGGCGGTGCGGTCGCTTTCGATCCGCAGCCGGACCCGCCGGGATTAGCGGTCGGTTTCAATCCGCAGCCGGAGCCGCCGTCGCCGGGCGCTGCCGTCGGTTTCAATCCCCAGCCCGATCCGCCGTTTCCAGCCTCGCTGCGCCGGGTCGGTGAGCTCAGTTCGCTTCCCGAGCGCATCGCCGCACGGCTGGACTCGCTGACGATTACCTCGCGCATCGCACCCTGGCTGATCTGGCCGCGCTGTTTCTACAGCAAGGCGATCGTCTGCAAGACGACGACGGACTGCGACGGGCGGTTCACCTGCTGCTTCTGGTGGTGGCCGTGGCACGTGCGCAACGGCCGGCTCCGCTTCGACTCGCGGCCGGACATCGTCATCAAGGTCACCCAGGTCATTGGCGGCTCGTCGCGGGTCATCTACCTCGACCCCTACACCAGCACGCGGTGGGATTCGTGGGGCGCCTACATCGACCTGCTCCTGGACGACGACGACATCGTGTGCGGCACCGGCTGCACGCCGAACCCTGATGGCCCGGTCGCCTTCTTCGTGCGCGTCGGTAACGACGAGGTGTACAAGATCAACCAGGCGAACGGACTCTTCGACGAGACGCCGTTCGGCGGCGCCTACAGCAACATGGCGTACGGCAGCAGCCTGAACCTTCACGCCGTCTTCGGCGATGCCCTGTCATCGGGGGCGCCGCAGTTCTACTACCGCCTGTCGATCTCCGGACCGACGACCGGCGGCGTGTTCAAGGACATCAAGGCCAAGCTGACCGACACGCGGGTCAACAAGGCTACGCTGTTCAGCGACGACTACGATCTCGGGCCCTTCACGGTGGGGACGACGGACAATCTGTACAAGGTCCGCGACACCGCCAACTACCACTGGTACAACCAGGACTGGGTCGGCGCCTGGTACACGTCGTGGGCGAACGATCTCGAGACCTTCGTTCCAGACGAGGGTCAGTACACCGTGCGGCTTGAAGTGTTCGACAGCGCGGGGGTGAAACAGACCTCGGCGACGGTGGACTATCGCGACGGCACGGTGGCGCCGCCGAACGTGCTGCCGAGCATGGTGGATAGCTGCGATCTGATCCTCCATGTCGACAACAAGGCGCCGACGGTCTCGCTGTCGTTCCCCGCGGTCGTGAATCCGTGCGGCGTGGTGCCGATCACGTCCACGCCGTTCAACTTCACCGCCCACGTCAACCAGGAAAACGGCAGGCTGCATTCCTGGGGTCTTGGCTACGTGAAGGGGCTGAACATCGCCAGCGGCACGCTCGCCACGGCCACGTCAAACAGCGGGCTCGCGGTGCCAGTGAATCAGCTGGTCTCGAGCGCGCCGATGACGGCTGGGCTGACGGGCACGTGTGCGTTCGCGCTGACGATCGGGGCGTGGTCGCATATCCGCAACGGCTACAGTCTCGTCTACCACGTGTCGCAGCCGTACGCGCTCGCGGTGGAGCGCTGCGGGTAGTGTCCTTTCTCGGGCTGACTCTCGGCATCCTCGGCGTGTGGCGGGTAACGCACCTGCTGCACGCCGAGGAGGGGCCGTGGCAATTGATTAGCCGGCTGCGCCGGCGAATGGGCGCCGGTGTCGCCGGGCAGGCAATGGGGTGTTTCAACTGCCTCAGCCTGTGGATCGCGGCCCCGTTCGCATTGTTCGTCGGGGCCAGCTGGGGTGATCGGGCACTCGCGTGGCCGGCGCTGTCGGCCGGCGCGATCGTGCTCGATCACGTCGTGGTTCGCCTTCGACTTCCGGAGGCGGCCGTCTACCAGGAAGATCCCGAGGAGGCGTGACAGATGTGTCAATGCGGACAGAACCGGGCAGGGATAGCGACACCCGCGGCGACGAACGGGCGGGCGCCATCCGCGTACGCCCCGCGCGCGGTCGCAGCGCCGACCATTCGCTACGAGTACACAGGCAAGACGGGGCTGACCGTGTTCGGCGGCGCGACGCGCCGTCGCTACCGGTTCGCGTCCAGCGGGGCCCAGATCGCCGTCGATCTCAGGGACGGCGCTTCGCTCGACCGCGTGCCGAACCTCCGGCGTGTCTCACCCCACACGCCGAGCCGAGCGGAGCTGTAGACGCGGCGTCCGCCGCAGGGTCGTATAATTTCGGGACCCCTTACCGGGAGGACATTGGCCGCCCCGCCTGCCCACATCGACAAGTACGAGCTGATCCGCCGCCTTGGCCACGGCGGCATGGGCACGGTGTATCTCGGCCGGGACCCCGACCTGGATCGTCTCGTCGCAATCAAAGTATTGCGGGACCCGCTTTACGACGAGGAGCTGCTCGAGCGCTTCCTCCGTGAAGCGCGCGCGGCCGCGAAGCTGCGGCACGAGAACCTGATCACGATCTACGACATCGGGCAGCACGACCACCAGCCGTTCATGGCGATGGAGTACGTCGACGGCACGACGCTCGCCGCCGTCATCGCTGAACGCCAGCCGCTGCCGCTCGCCGAGAAACTGTCCTACGTCGAGCAGGTCTGCGCCGGCCTGCATTACGCCCACCGCGAGGGAATCATCCACCGGGACGTGAAGCCCGCAAACCTGATGCTGGACCGCCACCGCGTCATCCGCATCCTGGACTTCGGCATCGCGCGCATCGAGGGATCGGGGATGACCCAGGAGGGCGCGATGCTGGGCACGCTCAGCTACATGGCGCCGGAACAGATGCTCGGCCGCGCGGTCGACTATCGAAGCGACATTTATGCGGTCGGCGCCGTCGCCTACGAGCTGCTGGCCGGTCAGAAGGCGTTCAACCTCGAGGCGGCGCTGCGTCCGCGGCTGCCCAGCGATGTACCCCTGCCGCTTGCGGAGTGCTGTCCCGGCCTGCCCCCCGGGCTCGACGAGATCGTGATGCGGGCGCTTGCGCCGCGGCCAGAAGACCGATTCGCCGATCTTGACGAGGCACGAACGGCTCTTCGTGATGTACGTCGCCGAATCGATCCAGCGCTTCAGCTCGAGACGATTCCGCCGCGCTCACAGACGAGGCCGGGCGGCAGCCCTGCTACGCCGTCGCCACGGCCGGCGGCGGCGCCAACCGAGCTTCTTCCCAGGAATACGCCACGGGCTCGCAGTGCCGAGATCGATCCGACGTTACCGCGAACTCCGTCTTCGAGAACGGGGACTACGCCAGCCGTTTCGGCATCGCCGGCACGGTCAACCTGGTCAACAGTCGCGATCGCCGCGTCAGTCGTGGCTCTCGTCGGCGCCATCGTCATTGCGATGTCGTGGTGGGGCGGCGGCGAGGAGGACGCGACGAGTGGGACCCGCGTGGAATCCGAAGCGTCGGCCGGCACAACTCCGAGCGTTCCGACTGCAGATGCAGACCCGCCACCTACGGCAGTGGTCACCCCGCCGCCCGACACATCGACGGTCCCCTCGCCCGACGTCCCGAGTGCGACCGCAGCGCTTGAGGCCCGGCTGGATCGCATCACCGCGACCTATCGCAGCGGCGATCTGTCAGGCGCCCTCGAGCAGATCGCGCCGACGCTGGCGACCAACGATGACGAGCGCGTGCGCCAGCTGGCGAAGACGATTGCCACGGCGGCGTATCAGATGATGAATGGCGCCGCCCGCGCCGCCGGCGCGCAGAACGCCGCTAACCTGTCGCCTGGCTCGTTCGGCGCCGCTGAACGCTCGAAGACACTTGCCGACGAAGCGCTGCGGCGCACTGACTACGTCCGTGTCGGAACCTACGCACTGGCAGCGTCTGACAACTACCGGCGGGCGGAAAAAGAGGCGCTGACCGCCGCGGCCACCGTCCCTTCGCCGCAGCCGGCGGTCGTTCCGACGGCAAACGTCTCTCCTCCCGTGCCCGCGCCGGCGGCGGCATCTGCTCCACCGCCCGCACCGGCTCCGATCGCAGCGGCCCCGGCTGCCGCCCCGGTCGGTGCGCCGGTGGCCGCGGCCGCTGCGCCACCCGCGCTGGACGCAGAACGATCCGGCATCATGCGGGCATTGACGCGATACCAGGACGCTTATCGAGAGCGCAGCGTCAAGCTGCTGCGAGACGTCTATCCATCGTTGCCGCGAGAAACAGGGCAGAAACTCGATCGGTCGTTCAACGATTGCCGCGCCTACGAAGTGTCGTTCCTCAACCCGCAACTGGCGCTGGCGCCTGACGACCCCACGTCGGCGACCGTCAACGTGCGATCGACCTACACCTGCCAGCCCAAGTCGCGCCAACCGGCGCAGCCGGCGTCGGTGCAGGACGTCTTTCTGCTGCGCAAACTCGGCGATGCCTGGTTGATCGAGAATGCGGGCGTCATGGACACCGGACGACGCTAGCAAACGAGTGCGTAGTGTCCGGCTTTAGCCGGACTGAACGCCGTCCTCGACTTCGCTCAGGGCACCCCGAGCAACGTCGAGGGGTGAAGGCGGACACTACGTACACGTGAGATGCGTACACGTGAAACGCGCCGGCCAGGGCTGCGAGACCCGGGGTGACTGACAAACCACCATGGCCAACGCCCTCTCGCCAACGATGACGCTGCGCGAGTTCGAGAACGGTTACTGGTATCGCGACCAACTGAAGGACTTCGCCGAGCGCATCGGTATCCCCGCCGCGACGAAGCTGCGAAAAGACGAACTCGAAAAAGCCATCGTGATGTTCCTGCGCACGGGCAGTGCTGCGTTGCCTACGAAGCGTTCATTGCGCAGGACGGGTGTAAAGGACGTTGAACGTGGCCTCCACCTGAAGCTCCGGATCGAGAACTACACGAGCAACCGTGAAACGAAGGGCTTCATCATCGAACAGGCCCGTCTGATGGCTCCGGATGTTCGCAAGAAATCCGGAGTCTGGTATCGCTTGAACCGCTGGCGAGAAGAACAGATCACGAGCGGCGCGCGCCCCACGTACGCTGATCTCGTCCGGCAGTACATTGTCTTGAACAAGATGCAGCGATTCGAGAGGATCCCTGTCGGCCGCTACAACAACTTCGTCGCTGATTTCCTCGCAGCCGACAAGAAGGCGACGCGTGCAGAAATCGTCGCCGCGTGGAATGAGCTCAAGAAGCTCGATGTCCCGAAGAACTATGTGTCGTGGGTCAAGGCGCGAGCGAACCGCGACGGAAAGAACCAATGACACCGCGGAGGGCCGGCCAGATTCAGCGCTCACCGCGGGCTGCTAGGGGGCCATCGTCACGATCGGACTGGCGACACGGATGCGGTTGCCGTTGACGTCGGTCCCGCTGAAGAACGCCTGGTAGGTCCCTGCCACCGGGCTGCACGCGTTGTAGGTGCGACGGCTGCCCCCGTCGACATCGGTGAACGGCATGTCGAGCACGGTGGCCGTCACCCCGCCGAAGTTTCGTCGCTCCTCGACAAGAAAGGTCGGGTCGAGAGTGACGTCGATGCCGGCGGTTTCAGCAATCTCGATGGTGAACGGATATCCCGGCAATCCTCCGCAGGTGCTGCGGGCCACGGTGGTGCTGCCGAGGATGGTGATCGAGAGACTCGCGTTGTTGCCGAAGCTCCCCGGAATCGGACTGACGGCGACCGCCTGCACCTGTGAAGTGGTGGACAGGCCCGGGCAGTTGTCGTAGGTAATCGACGGCGCGGACCAGGTGAGGTTGACACCGGCCAGCGAGCCGCTGACCTGGCCGCGCCCCTCGCACGACGTCGTCGCGCCCCCCAAACTCGCCGTAGTCACGACCAGCGTCGTCGCCTGGAAGGTGCCGCTTGCGAGGTTCCCGCTGACAATGCCGGTCAACGTGCCGGTGGTCCCGCCGACCTGAAAGCGTCCCACTATCTGATCCGCGCCGCGCATCACCAGGGAAAGATTCAACGACTGCGCCGCTTCGCTCAGCGTGTAGCCGCCGCTCAGGCGGCGATAGGTGATCGTGCCGTTATACCGCGCCCCGCCGCCCCCGACCGCAAGCGGACTCGGCGAGCCGGGGAGGGTGCCTGGACTGCACGCGCCGACGCTCGTGGCGATGGCAACAACGAGAGCAAATCGTGTCCACATGACTACCGGTCCTGTCCCAATAGATAAGAGAACGACAGGCTGACCACCTGAAAGCCCGGCATATTGAATCCGCCGCTGACCCTGACCTTGAGCCGCTCGCCGACAAGGGCAGCGGCAGCCAACTCCGCGCGCGCGAGCGGAAGCCAGTCGATCTCGCGGCCGGCGGCGACGAACGCTTCCGGAAACCGCAGAGTGAAGTCGGTCGATGTGATGCCTCTGTACGACCCGGTGACAAAGCCGCGAAGCTGGGCGATTCCACCGCCCAGATTGACGCCGATCTGCACGCGCTCGCCGGCCCGCGCGAAGGGGAAGAACCGGTGGACTTCGAGCCCGAGCAGCTCGGCATCGTCCGCCACCACCAGCAGCACGTCGTCGGACCCCTCGATTGCGAGCGTGGATTCCTTGGACAGCCGCTTGTGAATCAGCGAAACGCCCCACTCGCCGCCGAGCGTCGTTCCCCGGATGACGCCGACCCGGAACTCCGGGCCCTTCACGTCGAGCGTAGTCGCATCGAAGAGGTCCGCCAGCAGCGTGCCCGGCATGCTCCAGCGCGGGCTGACGCCGGCCGTGATGCCCCACGAGGTGTCATCGATCTGGGCCTGCGCGCGCCCGGGAAGCGCGAGGACGCCGACGCAGAGTAAAAGGCCGATCCTCATCGTCATGCTCAGAACCCCCAGTCGAGGCCGACGATCGGCGTGAAGTGGTCGCGCAGCCCGGCGTCGTTCAGCGGCAGCACGAGGTTCGCGGTCAGGAGGGCGGTGCCGGCGAAGTTCCATTTGACGCCGCCGGCCAAGGACATGCGGTGAAGGCCGCGGGGATCGACGGAAGCGACCGCGGCGCTCGTGAGTCCGAAGGGGTTCGGCTGAAGCGGGAGGTCGCGATACGTCAGCCGGCCGCCATCCGCAATCGTCCGCCCCATGAGCTCGCCGTTGACGGTGACGCGATCCGAGGGAGTCCACTCGACCCCGGCGTCGTAGACCACACCGTGACGCCCGGCGTCCACGGACGCCTGCTGAAGCGGGTCGTAGACGGTGAACGGATCGCTCCAGGTACTCGAACCCGAACGACGCATGCGGAGCGAGGACGCCGGCGGTCGTCGACCAGATGCCGCTGACGAGCGTGCGTGACACTCCTGCGCCGAGCATCGCCTCCGGATCGGCGGTGGGCAGGCGCAGGTCAACGCCGAGCGCCACGCCGCCCTGGCCCTGCGTGTAGAGACGAACCTTGGCGCGAGCGGCGATATCACCAATCCCGGAGGCCGACGCACTGCCTTCGGCAAGACGATCGCCGATCTGATGCGTGCCGTCGATGTGAAGGTTGACGAACGGCACGGCGACAGCGGCGTCGAACCAGCTGTTCAGCGCGACGTTCGAGAACATCACGAACGTGTCAGTCGTGATCTCGAGCTGGGCGATGCCGGTGAACGGGCTCGCCGCTCCCGAACGCAGCGCCACCGTCTGGAGCGAGCCGTCGCGCAGGTCGACGCCGTCGAGCGCGTCGTAGGTAGTGTGGATGTAGTTGACGCCGAAGCTGGCGCGTCCCTCTCCCGCCGTGATCGCCCGCTCCCCGAACATCGGTCCAAAGGAGGACGCGGCCCTGGCGAAGGATCGGGTTGCCGGATCGAACGTGAAGGTAAAGCCACCGGCGGAGGAGCCGAGCGGCGCGGTGGAGACTTCCAGGCCCACCAGGTCAGCGATGACCTGGCCGATATTGGAGACGCCCGTGCTCTCTCCGGCCGCGTTGGTCAACTGCAGCAGGACCTGACGCGGCGAAAGGCCCGTGTCGGTGGTCGTCTGGGCATCGACGATGCCCGGGTACGCCCAGAGTAGGCAGATCGCTATCACGGCCCGAATTGCGGGCGACGAATAGGACATAGAAGCTCCTGAGGGGCGGTCGCCGGTGGAAGGGCGCCCGATTATAGCCCGCCCCTCACCGGTGTCTTGCCGGTTACTTGACACCGGCTTGACTCACTTTGACGGACTGTCCGCTGACGGTGATCGCGGCCGACCGCGCAGGTCCAGCGTGCCGCTCGACGATGTAGATGATCTCGCCGGGGCCAGTGCCCGAGCGGGACTTGAAGGCCACCCAGGAGGCGCTCCCCTCAGCCGACCACGAACAGCGCGCGTCCACACCAACCTTGATCGAGAACACTCCGCCCTCGAGCGGGACCGACTGGGATGATGGACTGAGCGTAACGGTGCAGGTCGGCGCCGGTCGTGGCATCGCCTCCTGCGAGATGCTGACCGTCGTGCCGCCGACCTCGATCTTCCCTGATCGCGCCGACCCGTCGTTCGCGCTCACGACGTAGGTCACGCGGCCCTCCCCCGCACCGCTGCCGGAACGGATGGCGATCCACGACGGCGAGGACGACGCTGACCATTTGCAGTCGGCCGCCGCTTTCACCGTGAGGGAGAACTCGCCACCTTTGGCGGTCACGGACTGGCTGGACGGACTCACGTCGTACTTGCACGGCAGGACCGGTGGTGGCGGTGGCTCCTGCGAGACCGTCACCGTCGGTACTGCCGACCTCAATCTTCCCGGTTCGCGCGGATCCCTCGTTCGCACTCACGACGTACGTCACGCGGCCTTCCCCCGCGCCGCTGCCGGAACGGACGGTGATCCACGACGGCGAAGACGACGCCGACCATTTGCAGTCGGCCGCTGTCTTCACCGTGAGCGAGAATTCGCCGCCCTTTGCGGTCACCGACTGGCTGGACGGACCCACCTCGTATTTGCACACCTGGGCCGGCGGTGGCTGTGTCGGTGGTGGCTGTGTCGGTGGCGGCTGCGTCGGCGGTGGCTGCGTCGGCGGCGCCGGAGGTTGCGTCGGAGGTGTCGGCGGCGCAGGAGGCGAAGGCGGAGCCGGCGGCGCGGGTGGTGCCGGAGCTGGAGGTGCTGGTGCAGGCGGTGGCGGTGCCGGTGCGGGCGGCGGCGCGGGCGATGGTGCAGCCGGCGGTTCCGGTGCGGGCGGCACGGGAGAGGGCGCCGGGGGCACTGCAGGTCCTTCCTGCACGACGTGAAGTACCTCGTCGCCGATCCGGACACGGCCCTCTCGCGGTGCGTCGCCAGCATTGGCGGTCACCGTGTACGTGACCGTGCCCAGCGACATCCCCTCACCGAAGGTCACGGCGATCCAGTTCTCGTCGGTGGTCGCGTTCCAGCCGCACCCGCCGGTCACGCGCGTGTGGAAGCTGCCTCCGTCCCGCGTCACGACCTGCGATGCCGGAGCGATCGTCAGGTCGCACGAGGCGGCGGACGGTGCCGTCGGCGTTTTGACCGCGCCGCCGCAGGCCGAAGCCAGCGACAGCGCACAAGCGAGCAAGAACAGGCGCGCGTGTCGATCCATGTATGGTGAAACGTCGCGAGGCTGGAGATCGAACAGCCCAGTGGGTGTGGTTCTGGCGGGACTGGGGTCAGACCTGGGGTCAGACCTAGGTCTGACCCTACAGCTACTACCAGTTACGAGGCGAGCCGCTCGGCGAACGCGCGCTCGTCCGCCATTTCCCAGTTCATGCCGGCGAGTCGTGCCTCCTGCTCGAGGCTCCCGAGAAACGCCTGGCCGACTGCATCCGCGAGCGCGAGCAGGCCGGCCACGTCGCCGTCGACGCCAGGGCGCATCACGCCGACGAGCCCGCGTGCACTCAACGCCGCAGCCTGGCGTGACCACTCCTCGTCGAAGAAGGCGAACAGCTTCTCCAGATCGACGTCGGGCGGCTCGCTATCCACGGCGGAGAGCATCAGCACCTGTCCCTGCATCCACCAGGGATACTGCGCATCGTCGAACGCCGTCATCACGGTGGCCGGTGCTCGAGTCGACACCAGCACGACTTTGTTCGGTCGTCCCTTGAGAATCGTCTTGGCGTGGCCGCCAGCGCCTTGCGAAGTCAGTTCACGCACCACGTCGTGTCCGTGCGCTGACCACGCTTCGCCCACGGACACGTCGATCGCGGAACTGGGGAAGGTCACGCGCGCTACGGCTGTCAGCGCGCGGGCCAGGACAGCGGCCACCTCATGCGGCACGCCGCTGTCGGAAGGTTCAGGCAGCTGTCGCCAGCCGATGAGCGTGAGCGGCCCTTGTGGCGGCGGCAATGTGCCGAGCTGCCAGTGCGATCCGCGTGGATCGCGGCAGACAAGAATGGACGTGGTGCTCACGGTGCGGGCGCTTCAGGGAGCGGCGTGAAGAACGTGTCCTCCGACCAATCGTAGACTTCGCCGGCAAGCTCGGAGGCACCGTAGTACCCGCCGATGCCGCCGATGATGCAGCCGCCGATGCCCACCACCGCGGTCCCGATCGGTGTCAGCGAAGTGCCAAAGAGGCCGCCGGTCGCGCCGACGACCTTGCAGCCCACCCAGGCGCCCGCCCAGCCGGCGACCGCCTGCGACGCGCGTCGCAGCGGCTTGCTCGCCTGCACGACGGCAATCACATCAAGTGCGACACCCGCGACCACCAGCACACGCCCGGCGTAGCGAAAGTACTTCGCGCTTTCATAGGCAATCCGTCCGGCGCGATCGGTCGGCGTGTGGTTCTTGATCTTGAATTGCTCTGCGGTCCCCTGCTGGTTCCAGTGATAGTCGATGGTGTTCGTCCTGACGTTGCGCCCGTAATCGAGCCGCAGGTGACGCTTCCCGGTAATGTCCTGAAAGAACAGCGTCGAGGTCGAGCCGGTTTTCGGTATCCGGCCTCGTCCCGTCAATTCGATCGCGAGGCCATTCGTGCCGGGAATTGGAATCCGCACAAGGCTTGCCTGACCGACGGCGTATGGGATTCCACCCGACATCGGGGGATCCACCGGACCGGCTCCTGAAGTCGAGGCCGACGCCACCGTTACAGGTCCAGGCGCCGGACTGGACATCAGCGCCGCGGTGCCGGTGTCGAAGCGATCGCTCTCGGTATTAGGCCCGAGCTCCAGGGGGGTTCGCTGTCCGGCCATGTATCTCCTTCACACCCTCGAGGCGTCGGAAGGCCGACCGTCGCCCCCGAGTCTCGAACTCACTGGTCCAGTGTTCCGGAGTATTCGCGACCGATGTTCTGCCACGTCAACGCCGGGACGCACAGCTGGCGGCCGCCTCCGATGAAGGCGACCTTCCCATCACGCATCGACATGCGATGCGAGCGGGCCTGGCCTTCCCACGCATCGACCCTTGCTCCCAGGACGATCACGTACATCGTGTCCATGCCCGGATTCCACTCGATCGAGATTGCCATCTGCGACCGAACCAGTTCGGCCATCGGTTTCTGCAGGCGTCGCGCGCGCAACTGCACCTCGTCGAAATCGCGCTGACGGATCCACCACGGGCTCTCGAGGATGCGATGACGGACGATCGGGATGCTGACGAACTTATAGAGGTGCTCACCCGGCGGCAGCTCGACGTGCGCGGGCTCGCCAAGGAACGCGGCCCTGAGGTGATCAGGAAGTTCAGGTGGCATAGAACAACCAGGCGCTCACCACGCCGAAGATGCCCGCGATCAGTAGCCAGGTTCGGGCCTGAGGGCGACCGAGACCGCCGCGAGTCAGGGCGAGCACGACGAACAGCACGGCCAGACCAGCAAGGATGTACTTGGTCGCCATCACATCTGCGCGAGCAGCTTCTGCTGATGCCAGGCGGGCGCGCTCGTATTGAACAGCGGCGTGCCGGGTTCAAACAGACACCGATAGTTGGCGGCAAGGATGCGTTGGCGCTGATAGCCGTTCTTTAGTACGTCGATGCAGTGATCGCGCGTCACCGGCACGCCCATGAAGTAGCGCGTGCCTGGCTCGAAACGGCTGGCATTCGTAGCCCACCTGGCAAGGAGTGGATCGAGCATCGTCTCTGCTCGTCGCCAAATTGTCACGACGGTTGCAACGAGTGGTCCGGTCTCAGCCGTGGACATGCGCGCCGATGTCCCCGCATCGATCTCGTCGATAGCGGCGATAGGTCCGAATGCGAACGGACTTTGCTTTCCTGCCATGCTCTTTCGAACCAGCGGCCTCTGAGTCGTTCGACCGCGGTATGAGCGGGCAGTCTAGCACGGTGATTCATGGTCATGACGCGGGCCGGATCGCACGGGGAACGCGGGTGCTGGGATCGCTTGTCCAATCGAACATCGCAACACATCAGGATAGAGAGGTCTGGACATGCTGTCGGTGCTTGCCCTCCCCGGCTTCGGAAATGTGAGGCGCGTCGTTCATTGACACTCCAACTGTGCGCCGATAAGCTGACGCTCGCGTCAGGCGCCGGGATCGTGTCGAGCAGGGAGCCTCAGAATGGACGAACGTGAGAGCATTCAGTCGATCCTGGTATTGAGGAAAGTTACGCGCGCGATCGCGGAGGCGGCGCGAAGTCAGGTACTCGAGTACCTGACCACTCTCGGGCCATTGATTCGGCCCGAGACGGTATTCGCCGAACTCATCCAAGGTGCCAGGCGCGAATCGACGCACAACCCCAATCAGGCGCTCAAAGAACTGCAGACGCTGTACGAGGACTTGGCTCCGACGAGACCGCTGAATCTGCGGCGCGCTCTCACACCTCCCTTTGATCTCGCAGGTATGCGCCTTGAGATCACGCCCGTTGAGTACATGCACACGGCGCAATCGGGCACAGGTAGCAGGAAGATTCTGGTTCGACGGCCGCTGACCTGGACGGTCACCTACGCGGGCTTCGAGCTTCCTCGGTTCAGAGAGCTGCTGGACATGAAGCTGCGCCGCTCCGAAGAGGAGCTTCAGCGGTTCATCGTTAGTTATCTGATGCTTGATGTCGTGACGAAGCATCAGTCAGGAATCATGGGCATCCTCGAGATGTTGCATTTCCCAATCACCAAGACGACCTCGGCGGAATTTGGTGAGCTTCCCGTTATGCGCATCAGCCTCGACGTGGAGACCGAGCGGCCGCCGGATGCGTTGATCATTGAGAGTGCAGAACTGACGGGGATGGATGCCTTCGAGGAGGTCGTGAGACTGCAGGATATCTCACGTCTGGGCTCGCCATTCAAAGACCGACTCCTGGAGATCGTCCGTCAGCACGCGCCGGCGCTCGCGCCGAGCTAACAATAATAAGAAGCCGGAGCTTGTGATATTTGCGCTCACGTCAGCGGATGCGCTGCAGCTCGAGCGCGTCTGTTGTGAAGAATCCTGGCTAGAATCGACGTCGTGGTCACGGCGCGGGCGCTTCAGGGAGCTGCGTGAAGAACGTGTCCTCTGACCAGTCGTAGACTTCGCCGGCCAGCTCCGAGGCGCCGTAGTATCCGCCGATGCCCTCAATTATGCAGCCGCCGATGCCGACCACCGCCGTCCCGATCGGGGTCAACGAGGTGCCGAAGAGGCCGCCGGTAGCACCAACGACCTTACACCCGACCCACGCGCCGGCCCAGCCGGCGACCGCCTGCGACGCGCGCCTGAGAGGCTTGCTCGCCTGCACGACCGCAATCACGTCAAGGGTGACACCCGCCACCACGAGCACGCGGCCGGCGTATCGAAAGTACTTCGCGCTCTCATAGGCAGTCTGTCCCGCGCGGCCGGCCGGCGTGTGATCCGTGATCTTGAAGACCTCTGCCGTCGATTTCTGGTTCCAGTGATAGTCGATCGTGTTCGTCCTGACGTTGTGTCCGTAGTCAAGTCGCAGATGACGCTTGCCGGTGACGTCCTGGAAAAACAGCGTCGACGTCGAGCCGGTCTTCGGTTTCCAGCCTCGTCCAGTCAGTTCGATCGCGAGCCCGTTCGTTCCGGGAATCGGAATCCGTACCATGCTTGACTGACCGATGGCGTAGGGAATCCCGCCCGACATCGGTGCATCCACCGGGCCTGCGACAGACGTCGAGCGCGCCGGGGCCAATGCGGGTCCAGGCGCAGGGCTGGACATCAGGGCCGAGGTGCCGCCATCGATGGGCCGCTGTCGGCATCGGGCCCGAGCTCCAAGGGTGTCCGCTGTCCGGCCATGCCTCCTTCACATCTGCGAGGCGTCGGAAGGCCGCCGGTCGCCTCTGAGTCTCGACATCACTGCGCCAGCGTTCCCGAGTTCTCGCGACCGATCTAGCACCCCAGTCCACTCGACGGCGACCGCCATCTGTAATCTCACCAAGTCGGCCATCGGCTTCTGCAGCCGACGGGCGCGGGTCTGCAGTTCGTCGAAGTCGCGCTGGCGAGTCCACTAGGGGCTCTCTACGGTGGCGGACGATCGGGTTGTGACGATTTATAGAGGTGCTCCCCGGGCGGGAGCTCGACGTGCGTGGGTTGGGAAGGAACGCGGCTCGGAGGCATTCAGGAAGTTCAGATGGCATAGAACAACCAGACGCTCACCACGCCGAAGATGCCAGCGATCAGCAGCCAGGTTCGCGCCTGCGGACGAGCGAGACCGCCGCGAGCCACAGCAAGCACGACAAACAGCACCGCCAGCGCCGCAAGGATGTACTTTGGCCGCCATCACATCTGCGAAAGCAGTTTCTGTTGACGCCAGGCGGGCGCGCTGGTGTTGAACAGCGGCGTTCCGGGTTCAAGCAAGCACAGATAATGAGCGGCCAGGACGCGCTGCCGCTGATAGCCGTTCTTCAGCACGTCGATCCCGCGCGCGCGACTGACCGGCTCACCCATGAAGTAGCGAACGCCGGGCTGAAGGCGCTTGCTGTTCGCCTCGCACCACGCCTGTATCTTCTCCGCGTCGGGCCACGGCAGTCCATCGTCGGGATCCGTGTTGACGTCAGGGTCGTCGGGATCGTCAGTCGGTCTGGCCTCGAATCCTTCGGGCGCAGGCCGATCGAGCCCGGGCGGCAATCCGAGGTCGGCTCCAGAGATCAACGTAAAGGCCTCTCCGGCGAGACGCGCCGTCTGGACGTCCTGCATCTGCTTGATGAGCCAGGGGACATATCCAGGGTCCCCTGCAATGCCGCTGCCCTGAATCACCCGGCGAACATTGTTCTTGTCGGCCGCCAGTCGCTGCAGCGCGGCATGTGCGGCTTTGATCGGCATCGCCTGAAGCGCGAGGCGGTAGGCGCGCTCGCGATGGGGCGCCGGCTGGAGGCCGTGCGTTGTCAGCACGTCGAGGGCAGCGCCGCGGTCCCCGAGCAGCACGGCGGACCAGGCGGCCCAGAATTGCACCTCGGGGTCCTCCTCCGCGCGCGTGACGGCGACGCATCGCTGCAGGTGGTTCCCGAGACCCAGCTCGCCGGCGCTGCGATAGGCGCGCGCACGAACCATCGAACTCGCATCCTGCAGCAAGCGAACAGTGGTGCCGCCGAGGTCGACGCGGTGCATGGCACACGCCGCGACGCCGAGCGTGCGGCTGACCGGGTCACCGGCAAGCAACGCGGCCACGGTGCCCTGAAGCCGCGACGGCTCCACCCATCCGAATGCCGCGAGAAGTCCCGGTGCCGTCTCGGGAGCGGCGGCGGCCAGCGCCACCATCCTCGCCAGCCTCGCTTCGTCCCGCGTCTCCAACGCTCTCACCGTCAGCGGAAAGGCCGCGCCTGGGAACGGCGCCTCGAGGGTCGCTTCACACATTCGCCAGGCCTCCTCCCCTCCCAGCCGGAGGCCAGCGAGATGGGCCGTAAGGCGTCGATCGAACTGACTCAACTGCCCGAGTCTGGCATGTGGTCCGCGCACCATGAGCAGTCGGTTGGACGCGAGCAGCATCGCATCGTCGGCGTGCTGCTGCAGCACAGCAGGCACAATCATGGCGACTCGGGTTCGATCTCGGATTCCGCCGTTCGCTCCGCGGGCGGATCCTCCAACTCGGCGCGTGGGATGCCGGCGAGCAACTGCCGCGTCAGCGAGTCGACCGTCTCGAGGTCGGCGCCACCGAGTCGTATGTCGACAAGTTCGCTCGTGTCGGAATCCGTAATCAGCACGCTCACGGCATCGCGAGTTAAACAGGCGACACGGCGTACCTCGGGCAGGACAGGCGCGAAGGCGGAGCGCACGAGCAGAGTCACTGCCTCCTCCTTTATCGCAACGCCGTTCCACGGCTCGTCCCCGAGCACGAAAATCCTCGCGCCGTACCGCTGGCGTGCCACATCGAGATTCCAGAAGAGTACTCCATCAGTCTCTCGGCGAGGCTTAGCGTCTCTTCCGGGAGGCCTGCAGGAGGGGTCTCGAGCGGCGACTCGAATCTGACGATGGCGCTATCATCACCGTCGTTTCGCGCCAGATCGAGGTAGGTATCGAAGCAGGCGAGGGCCATCTCGTCGGACTCGAACGCCACTTTGAAGAACCTGTCGGCCGGGTAGTCCTGCGGCGGCAACTGCGCGATCAGCTCCGAAAATCGGTGCACCTGCGTGTTCCCAAACGGCGTCAAACCCCCGCTGCCTTCACCCATTGTTTGCAGGAAGTCGACGTACACCGCGGGGAATTGGATCCGGTATTGAGCCTGGACGGCGTCGATCTGCGGCCGCGGCACACCGACCAGGGATGCCACTAGCGCCGGATCCCGTTGCTGCATGAAGGCCATCACCCGAGACCAGTCCATCAGCATGTTCGTACCGGACACATGGTCAGGAACAGCAGGTTCTGGCAGGTCTCGCACGAACCAACAGTCTCCCCCCAGGGTGTCTTTTGGGTATCTGTGGTTCTCGGAGTGTTCGGTCCAAAGCGCCGGCCATGGAGCCTCACTCGATCGACAATGTAGCTAAACGTCAGCGGGTAGTGGCCGAATGGCGCGAAGTACATCTCGGTCATCTGCATCGGCGCGTGATTGCTTCTTGCAATCAGGTGCGCGCCGGCGCAGCTGTACTTCGAGTAATTCCGGTCCTCGATCTGCGTCCGCCAGCGCTTCTTCACGACCTCAATTACCTTGGCACGACGTGCAATGTGCGCGAGGCGATCTCCGAGCCCGGGGCCAGATGTATTCGCCCTGATGAGGTCGTTTCTTTCAATCGCACGTGCGTCTCCCCCGGCGCCCCCATCGCCGATCACTACGTGTACTTTGCCTGCCGACTTGGCGATACGCTGAAATCCAGGCAGGCATCGTCCGCCTGACATGGCAGCAAAGATACTCGGCTCCTTCTTATCGGGGTTCTCTTTACAGATCATCACGCCCACCATGTAGCCCTTCCACTTGCCATTCCAGAAGTTCGCGTACTCGCGTTTCTTGGTGTCATTGGATGCCGCCTGAAATTGCGCACGCAGTTCCTGGACGATGGCGCTACATCGCTCCGCAGTGTTATCGCTCTCAAGGATCTTGTGCTCGCCGGATTCCTTCTGACAGATGGGACAGGGGTCTGGAAAGTCGTCGCCATAGGCCATCCCGGTGAAGCCGGGAGCCACGAACGATGTGTTGAACGAATTTCCGTTGTGGAAATCGGTGTCGACAAAGCGCACCACGCTCTTGCCCTCGGCCTTGACGTCGAGGCTGCCCATCTTCCATGTCACCGTGCCCTTGATCTTGCCCGAGAGGATGCCACCGCCGGCCGAGCCCGGTTCATCACCGGTGCTCGTGGAGATTTTTGCGCCGATGTTGGCGACCGGATTGCCCTCGATCTTGACCGAGTCGGCGCCGTCGGTGATGTTGCTGTCCATGGCGATGTTGACATAGGGAATCGGGATCGGTCCGCCTGGGCTCGGTGTCTTGCAGACGTCGGGCACGGCACAGGTGTGCGTCATACCGTGACCCTTGTGAAGAATGCTGCGACCGTTGGCGTCTACAGGTTGACCCATTACCCTTCTCCTTGGTTCGTCACGCGCCAGTCGGTCGTTCCCACGACGTGGGAACGCCATCGATGATGGCTGCGCCGACTTCTCCAGTGTCGGATTCGGTATAGACGAGAGACCGGCCGCACGCTCCTCCCGGCTCGGTCGCCATTCGATACATCCCGAACGCCAGCCCGAGCGGCCCGGCGGCCGCACCCACGTCGCCGACGCAGTCGGCGATCAGATCGACTTCGAGCGGTTCCGGCATGATTTCGACTTCTCGCAGATAAGCATGCGAGAAGCTGCGTCCGAAATAGCCTTCGCCGCTGTGGGCCGCAATCACGCGGTCGACGCGCCGCGATCCGCGCTCGCGAAACGATCGGAACACCACGGCGAGTTCTTCGGCCGAAACTCGGTCGGCCTTCCTGAACGGCCGTCCGCGATGCTGCGCGATTCCTTCCAGCAGAACGGAGGTCGACGGATTGACGGCCGGATCGTCGGATTTCGCGAGGAGCGCGAATACCGCGGCCTCACCCGGGATGGTGCCTTCGGTGTGAGGACCGAGGACACGTCCCGCCTGGACCAGCTCGTAGACCGTGGGAATGGCGCATAGGCTATCGACGCCGCCGACGACGATGAATCGATGCGCTCCTCGATCGATCAACGCTGCCGCCTGCGCGAAAGCGATGAATGTGCTGGCGCGTCCGTAGGGATACCACGCCGATTCCGGCATCACCACTGGGCTGCGCCCCAGCTCCGCGCGAAGGGCGACTGCTTCATGGTCGTCAAGCCCGGCGGCCACGCCGAGCATCAGCGGCGCGAACTCGACGCCCACCGTCGCCAGCAGCTGCTGCACGCCGGTCAGCCCTACATTCGCTAGCGCGGCCAGTCGCTCGTGGCCCGGCAGATCACGGTCGAGCAGCGAAGCCGCCGTGACGGCCGTTCCATACGCGTTCTTTAATCCGGTATCGCTGAAGTTGCTCAGGCCAGCGCCCATCGCCGCCAGCGTCTGCGGCAGCGTGTAGCCGAGCGATGTGCAGCCCGCGAAGCCGACAATGCTGACGGCGCCCGCTGCGGTCATGCCGACACCAGCCCTTCAACGACGTTCGACAGCTGCAACCTCGTGCCACGGTGCTTGACGATTGACAGCGGTGCGGGCACTGCTGCCCGGTAGTAGAGCGTCAGCCGCTCGCGATCGCTTTCGATGACGACGCCATCCATGATCGGTGTCGAGGGAATAGTCCTGCTGCCGAAGCGGCTGAGCGCCGAGAACTGCAGCGTCGGCAGGCGGAACCCGATCGCGCCGTCGCGATGCATCCCGCTCAGGACCACCGGCTCACCGCCGACCATGTGCGGGGACGCCTGCAGGTACGGCGGCGCCCCGCAGAAAAAGCGCAGATCGAGATCGTCGGGCCACAGCGGCGCACGGTTCCGCTTCCAGGCTTCGTCGTAGGTGCCCGTGTATCCCACCCGCGGCTGCCAATGACGACCGATGGGCGTCGTGCCGATCGGCTGCGGCCGATCGGCAATGCGCTGCAACAACTGCCGGGGATCTTCGATATTGGGCACTGGTTTGCCGAGGGCGTCGTTCGCATCGGTCTCGAAGCCGCACCCGAGCGGATTGCGCGGGTCGAACTTCGGCCGCTGTTCCGTCGAACTACTGGCCGCGCCGCCGTAGGCGCGCTCCCACACGAGCGGCATCGTCACGAACGGCGCCGGATTGGACGGCCGCGCGCCGGTGGTGATCGCGCGCTGCCAGACGCGATTGCCGGAGACGCGTAGATCCACGGCACATGGGCCGACTCGGATGTTGACGGTCATCGCGGTGACGGCCCGACCGTTCGGGGCGCACGCGCTGCCGGACAGGCAGATATCCGTCGCCGGTTTAGTGTACGCCGACTGTCCCTCGCGCAGGATGCTGCTCCGTCCCGGCTCACCGAAGTACTCGTCGCTCATCGGCGGCAGCTCCTGGGTCGGAAACAGACGCAGGCGCGGATTCTCATCGCCCGGGGCCGGCAGCGTGAACTGGGCGCCGACGACGATAAGGAGCAGGTCGCGTCCCTCTCGATCCGATGACGGCATGGCCAGCGCGCCAAAAGGCGTCGCGTTCTCGAGATTCATCGATCCTGCGCCACTCCATCACATGATGAGATCGCCCCGCTCAGTTGATCTGAACGGAGGCTCCCTTGAGGCGAAGCACACCGGACGATTGGTTCGAGACGTAGGCGCCCTGGACGGTCACCTTTCCTTCCTTCGTCAGGGTGAGGCTGGCCTTACCACAACGCAGGACGACGCGATCTTTGGCGGTGATGATCAGACGCTGGCCGTCGGCATCGATCTCGACCTGTCCCGGCACCGCCGTGAGCGCCTCGCTGCGGGCCGCGTGCAGGCAACCGAGAACGATGGGCCGCGACGGGTCGCCGCCCTCGAACACGAGAACGGCCTCCTTGCCGACGTGGGCCGCATGGAGATCGAGCGTCGAGCGCGCCGGCACCGCCGCCGACGTAGGCTGGTCCAAGTAGGTTACGAGAGGGGTGGCACCGCCATCCGTGAAGCCGACCAGTTTGCCGATCCTGACGCCGTCGATAAACGGCGCCGGCCGCGGCGCCGCCGTCGACATCGGCGCCGCTAGCAGCCGATCCAGCTTCTCGGCGCCGGACTCCTCGACCGTCTCGGTAACAGTACGCGCTGCGCGTCGATTGTTCATTAGCCCCTCAGTTCTGCAGGATCTTGGACCCCTTCATCACGATGTCGCCGGTTGCCTTGACGTTGATCTTCCCGCTGCCTTCAATCGTGATGTCCTTGCCCTTGATGACGATGGTGCCGTCCTTCTTCATCGTGATGCTGGCGCTCGCCGGTGGTGATGGAGACCGACTCCGCCGCCCGGACCACGAGATTCTTCCCGACATTGAGCGTGTCGTCCTTGCCGATGTCGAGGTCTCACGCTTACCGCGTCACGGTGCGCAATTCGTCGCCGCCATGCGGTCGTCGATCAGATTCTTGCCGACGTTGGTCGTCTGATTCGCGCCGACATTGATCGACTGGCTCGCGCCGGCGCTGAACGTCTGACTGCGCGCCGACGTTGATCGTCTGCGTCGGCGCCGACGGTGATCGCCTGCAGCGCCGCCGACGGTGATCTCCTGCGCCCCGCCGACGGTTTTCGTTTCGTTGATGCCGACCGTATGCGTCCGCTGCAGCGCGACGGTTATGGTTTCGCTTTTGTTGACGGTCTCCGTCCGGTTGGCGTGGATCGTGATCGTCTCGTCCTTGTCGACCGTCTCCGTCCGGGCGCCGTGGACGGTGATGGTCTCGTTGTTGTCGACCGTCTCGGTCCGGTCGTGCTTGACGAGCGTGGTTTCGTCGTGGTCGATCGTCTTCTTCCGATCGTGCCCGACCCAGTGCGTCTCGTCGTTCTCGACCTCGATGTCCTGGTTCTTTTCCGCGTGGATGAAGACCTGTTCCGAGCCCTTCTTGTCCTCGAAGCGGATCTCGTTGAAGTTGTCGGGGTTGCCGCCCATCGAGCTTCGCGACTTGATCCCCGACTGGGTCTTGTTGGCGGGCAGCGCGTACGGGTGGACCTGTTCGCCGTTGTAGACCCGGCCGGTGATGATCGGCTGATCGGGATCGCCCTCGAGAAAATCGACGACCACTTCCTGCCCAATCCGCGGCAGCGCAACCGCGCCCCACCCCTTGCCGGCCCACGGATGCGAGACCCGGATCCAGCACGAGCTTTTCGCGTCGTGTTTTCCGCGCCGATCCCAGTGGAACTGCACCTTCACCTGCCCCATGCCGTCGTCGTCGGTGTAGATTTCCTCGCCCGAGGGACCGACGACGATCGCGGTCTGCGGCCCCTGGACGAACGGCTTCGGCGTCGTCCGGCGGGGCCTGAACTGCTGCTTGGTCGTCATCGCCGAGAAGCTGCACTGGTAGCTGGCGCCGCCCGCTTCGGGCAGCCCCTCGTAGGCGCTGAATTCCAGGTCGTAGCTCGCCGAGAGTACCGAGGTGCTTGCCGTTCTGATTCTCGCGCGGGCACCCGGTGACGCTCAGGAGATGCCCGACCAGCAGCCCTCGCGCATTGGTCGCCGCCCTGGCCGCCTCGAACTGGCTGCCAAACTCGTCGATCCGAACCGCCGCCAACTGCTCGCCCTCGGACTTCACCATGTACTCGCCGGGATAGTCGTAAACCTCGTAGTCGCCGCGCTCGTGGGCCCGCTTGACCAGCGTGGTGGTCCGCAGCTCGACGCTGGGCCGCGCAAAATCGTAGTCGTCGTGGACGTACGCGCCGGGCTGGATCTCCTGCGCGCAGTCCCAGCTGCTGATGTGATCGATGTCGGCCCGCGCCAGCTGCGACGGCGCGATGAACGGCAGCTCGCCGCATCCAGGCGCCGCCGTGTGCTTGCCGGTCGAATCGGTGACGACCAGCGTGTCGTGCCCCTCGGTGTGCCTGAAGTAGTAATACATGCCCTCCTGTTCCATCAGCCGGCTGACGAAATTCAGGTCGGTCTCGCGGTACTGCACGCAGTAGGTCCACTTGCTGTAGCTGCTGGTCAGCTCGAAGACGACGTCGGCGGTGCTGTGATCCGCGAATACCTCCTTGAGGATGTCGGGCACGGTCTGGTCCTGGAAGATCCGGCAGTCCGCCGTCCGCGAGAGGAACCACAGCCAGGGCCGGACGACCGCAAAGTAGCGGTGGTAGCGGCCCATCTTGCCGCCGGCGCCGAAACGGGTGACGTAGCCGTTGAAGTAGCGGACGCTGTCGTCCCCCAGCAACACCTTCAAGGTCACGATCTTCCCGAGGACCTTTTCCGCGGGAACGTCAGGCTTGTCGCTGAGCAGATCGATCTGGTACTCGCTCGGACGGCTCAGCTCCTCGCGCGCGTGCATGCCGTGGAACAACAGGTCCTCGCCGACCGGCGTGGTGATCTCCATGACTCTAGGCATGAGCGTCTCCACGCGTGGCGCGCACCACCAGGCCGGCGACGGGCGCACCCGCCTCCATCCGCAGCTCGGCCTGGACGATGTCCGCCCGCAACCGCGCCTCCGCGATCACCCGCTCGACGTAGGGGCGCGTGTGCATGTAGCGGCCGTGATGACTGATCGAGTAACCGGGGGGCGCGCTCTCCCCGGCATCGCCCGGGCGTTCCTCGAGCGTGAAGATGAACATGCCGCCCGGGCGCAGCGCCGCCGCAGCCGCAGGCATCACCTGCTCGAGCGCGCCGAAATACACCAGCGTGTCGGCGGAGACGATCACGTCGTACGCCGCTTCGTGGCCACGCAGGTACTCCGTGAGCTCGTCCTTCACCAGCCCGTCGTACAACTTCCGCTCCTGGGCCCGGGCGAGCATCCCGTTCGAGAGATCGACGCCCACCAGCCGCCGCGCGTAGGGCGCGAGCAGCGGGCCGCACAGACCGGTCCCGCAGCCGGCGTCGAGGACGTCGAGGCTCCGTGCCGCCTCGACGCCCGAATCCGCCAGCATCGCCGCGACCAGGTCGGGCGCGCGATACGAGAGCTTGCCGAGCTTTTCGTCGAAGCTCCCCGCGAATTCGTCGAATACCTTCTCGACGTAGTCGTCCGACGCGCGCGCCGGGACTTCACGCCCGGAACAGGCGGCCAGCATGTGCCGCGCAATCGCGTTGTCGGGCTCTTCCTCGAGCCACCGCTCGAAGATCTCCACCGCCTTCTCGACCTCGCCCAGGGTGCAGTGCGCCAGGGCCAGCAGCCGGCGCGCTTCGGGGTGCTTCGGGCTGAGCGTCGTCACCTTGCAGTAGCAGGCAACCGCTTCCGGTGTGCGGTTGATGCTGGCCAGCAGCACGCCGAGGTTGTGGTACGCGTCGATATGTTCGGGATTCAGCCGGGTGGCCGTCCGGTACGCCGCTTCGGCGTCCGCGTTCCGCCCCTGTGCCCTGAGCAGCACGCCGAGGTTGTTGTAGGCGTTGGCGTGGTCGGGGTCGATGGCAATCGCCCGCTCGTAGGCGGCCACGGCCTCGTCGATCCGCCCCAGCGCCTTGAAGATGATGCCGAGGTTGCTGTAGCAGTCCGCCTGTTCCGGATTCAGCTCGAGGCTCCGCCGGATCAGCGCCACGCCCTCCTCGCTGCGCCCCTGCTGATGGGCGAGGACGCCGGAAAAATGCAGGACGTCAGGATGATCGGGCGCGACCCCGCGAATCTTCCGATACACCTCTTCCGCCTCGGCGAGCTGGCCGTTCTTCTGGAAGAGGATGGCAATCGACATCGCCTCTTCGAGGGTGACTTCGCGTTCTTTGACGGACGAATCGCTCATAGGCACTCGCTTCGTCGCGCTACGAAAACTGGTACTCGAAATCGCCGCCGGTCACCGCCAGGCACACGCCGTTGAGCTCAGAATCCTGCCATCGTTCGGGTGAGGAACTCGCGGCTGATGGCGGGGAGCACGGTATTTGTGAGGATCGCGTCGATCATGCGGCCGCCACTCTCGATCTCCGTGCATCGGCTGACGATCAGCGAAACCGCGGCGTCGTCGTAGGTAAACGGAATCTTGTGGTGCTCGGCGACGCGCTTGGCGATCCGTCCCAGCTGCAGCCGGACAATCGACTTGAGCATCTCGTCCCGCAACGGGTAGTACGGGATGACCACGAGTCGTCCCAGGAGCGCCGCCGGAAACACTTTCAACAACGGCTCGCGCAACCCCTTCGCGATTCCCTCCGGTTCGGGCATCAGCTCGGGATCCTTGCACATGTTCATGATCAGGTCGGTGCCGACATTCGACGTGAGCAGGATGATGGTGTTCTTGAAATCGATCCGCCGCCCCTCGCCGTCTTCCATCCACCCCTTGTCGAAGACCTGGAAAAATATCTCGTGGACGTCGGGATGCGCCTTCTCAACCTCGTCGAGGAGCACCACGCTGTAGGGGCGGCGCCGGACAGCTTCGGTCAGCACACCCCCTTCCCCGTATCCAACGTAGCCAGGCGGCGATCCCTTCAGCGTTGAGACGGTGTGGGCCTCCTGGAACTCGCTCATGTTGATGGTGATGACGTTCTGTTCGCCGCCGTAGAGCGCCTCGGCGAGCGTGAGGGCGGTCTCCGTCTTGCCGACGCCTGACGGACCGCACAACATGAAGACGCCGATCGGCTTGTTCGGGTTGTCGAGCTTTGCTCGCGACGTCTGGATGCGGCTCGCGATCATCTCGAGGGCATGGCGCTGGCCGATGACGCGCTGGTTGAGCGTCTCGGCGAGCCTGAGGACCGCCTCGATCTCGTTCTTGACCATACGGCCGACAGGAACACCCGTCCAGTCCTGCACCACGGATGCGACGGCGTGCTCGTCGACGCTCGGGAGGATCAGGGGCGAATCTCCCTGTAGCGCGGCGAGCTGGGTTTGCTGATCCCGCAGTTCCGCAAGCAGCGTCTCGCGCTCCGCCGGCCCGCCGGTTGCGGGCGCAACTGCGGAGCCCTCTGCGGCTTTCTCCGATTGCGCCGCCTGCTCCAGCGAGCTGCCGGTGCCCTCAACGCGCTCGCTTCCCTGGCGCAGTCGCGCCCGAATCTCCAGAATGCGGTCCACCAGCGCCCGCTCGGACTGCCATCGCTGCTCGAGCGATTCGCGCGTCAGGTTGCAGGCGGCGAGCTGTGCCTCGGCGTTCGCTCTCCGCTCACATGCGTTGACGCCAACCGCCTCCTCACGCCCGATGATCTCGAGCTCGGTCTGCAGCGCTTCGATTTTTCGCCGGCAGTCCTCGAGCTGGGCCGGTACGGCATGCTGGCTGATGGCGACGCGGGCCGACGCGGTATCCAGCAGGCTCACCGCCTTGTCGGGGAGCTGACGTGCAGGAATATAACGGTGCGACAGACGAACGGCTGCCTCGAGCGCTTCGTCGAGCACCTGCACGCGATGATGCTTCTCGAGCACCGAGGCAACGCCCCGGACCATCAGGATCGCTTTCTCCTCGGTCGGCTCGGCGACCTGCACCACCTGGAAGCGCCGGGTCAGCGCAGGATCTTTCTCGATGTACTTCTTGTATTCCGTCCAGGTCGTCGCCGCGATGGTGCGCAGGGTGCCACGCGCCAGGGCCGGCTTCAGAAGATTCGCGGCGTCCCCCGTGCCCTGCGCGCCACCGGCGCCGATCAACGTATGCGCTTCGTCGACAAAGAGGATGATCGGCTTCGGCGACGCCTGCACTTCGTCGATCACCTGCCGCAGCCGGTTCTCGAACTCGCCCTTCATGCTGGCGCCGGCCTGCAGCAGCCCGATGTCGAGCGTGTAGAGCGAGACGTTCTGCAGCGGCGGCGGCACATCACCGCGGGCGAGCCGCAGGGCGAAGCCCTCGACGACGGCGGTCTTGCCGACGCCAGCCTCGCCGGTCAGGATCGGGTTGTTCTGCCGGCGGCGCATCAGGATGTCGACGATCTGCCGGATCTCTTCGTCGCGCCCGCTGATCGGGTCGATCTGCCCCTTGCGTGCCCGCTCGGTCAGATCGGTCGCAAAGCGCTTGAGCGCTTCCTGTTTGCCAAGCTGCGCCGGCACCATCGCGCCGCTCGCTTCCCCGGGCGCGGCAAGCGAGGTTCCGTCCTTCGCCGTCAGCGCATCCTCAGGAGAGCCCTTGACGATACGGGCCAGATCCTCGGTCAGCGTGTCGAGCTTGATCTGCTCGAACTGGCGAGAGATGGCAAACAGCGAGTTCCGCAATCCAGACGTCTTCAACATGCCGATGATTAAATACCCGGTGCGGACCTGCTGATCGCCGTACATCAGCGTGGCGTAGACCCAGCCCCGCTCGACCGCGTTCTCGATGTGCGCGGACAGATCGGAGATAGATGTTGCGCCGCGAGGCAGCCGATCGAGGGAATCGGTCACGTCCTTGGCCAGCCGCGACGCATCGATCTCGAAGTGTCTGACGATGCGATGCAGGTCGGAATCGGAGGTGTTCAGAATCTGCTGTATCCAGTGCACCAGCTCAACGTACGGGTTGCCCCGCAGCTTGCAGAAGACGGTCGCCCCCTCGATCGCCTTGTAGGCGAGGCTATTGAGCTTGCCGAACAGCGCGGTGCGGTTAATCTCGCTCATGCGACCTGGGCCCTAGAGGGATCAACGAACGACTCGGCGTGCAGGCACAAATCGTCGGCATCGGTCTGCGACCGACGGACACCAAGCCATGTGGTCCAACCCAGCCGGCTGCCCCGGCCAAGCTTCAACGCCGGCACCTCGCGTTGCCTGAGCTTCAAGCGAACATCCCAATCGAGCTCGAAACACAGATAGAGCCGTACCCAGTCAGCCAGCTGCCGCAGCCGCATGCCACCCGGCAGGAAACTCTGGTACTGCTCGAGGGTGAGGGGCCCGAGGTGGATGCGGAACTTGTGCTGGCGATCCCAGACCTGCCGGCCGAGAACCGCGCCCATCCCCAGCACCGCGCTGTCGCCTTTGAGATACGTGCGCTCACGCTCGCCGAGCGGCATCCAGTGGCCGACGAACTCCTCGATCTCGGCGCCAACGCCGAAGAAATGCTCGAGAATCGCCGCGAGACCTTCTGGATTGCGCACCTGACGCACGAGCGCGCCGACGTGAAAGAACTTGGCGACGTCCGGGACATGGTCGCGGTTGCGAAACCGTTCGGGCGACACGCCGAGGAACGCCCCGATGTAAGCGGCAAAGCGGTCGTCGGCCGGACGATCCCGGTTGACGTGCGGCTGTGCCTGGGCCCAGGCTCGATAGAACAGCGCCAGAAATCGATGGTGGAAGACGTCGAGAAAGGCGCCGAGCGTGGGATCGGCGGCATTTCGCTCGCGCTCCCGCGCGTATTCCGTGATGTGCAGCGGCAGCGGGCCGTTCGGACCAAGAAGGCCGAACAGCCGCACACGCAGTCGCGGTTGCCGGCCTCCTCGAGTGTTGTCGAACGAAGCAATCGGGGCAGGAGCAAACGAGAGATCGGGTTCCTGGCCGAGGCGCACGGGCTCGT
Source organism: uncultured Acidobacteriota bacterium (assembly GCA_963750995.1). GTDB lineage: Bacteria > Acidobacteriota > Vicinamibacteria > Vicinamibacterales > UBA2999 > CAVVST01. The sequence continues at coordinate 1,075,698 of CAVVST010000005.1, forward strand.
CAACCGGCCTGAGGGCTCTGCCCCAGCGCGGCTTGTCGAGCGACAGGCACTCCAGCCGGCGCAGCGCCTGGTAGAAATCGAAGCGATAGGGGGCTTCCGCCAGCGCGGCGAAGAACCCTACAGCGTCGCGTCGCGCGCCCCAATGTGGCATCCATCGATTGATTTCGCCCCGGCTCTGCGATCGCAGGACTGTTTCGGTGAACGAGTTGATCGAAACGTGGCGCGCGAAATAGCGATCGAGCACCGACCCGAGCAGGTAGGCGCTGCCACCTTCGAAGGCCAGGTCGTCGACCTCCAGCGTGATGCCGAGTCCCCTGCCGAATGCGAGCGGCCCGCGGGCGGGCAGTCGGCGCACAACCGGATTGACGGTCACCGACCTGATGCCCTCGATCTGCCGTCGGGCGCTGACATCCGCCGCCGGAGCGTACAGCTCCAACAGCCCTCTCAGCGTCGCCGCCCCTTCCTGGGGGCTGGCATCGACCAGGGACAGGTAGTTGAGAGCGAGATGGTTGATCGCACGCCACGAAATTGCGCCATCTGCGAGCGGCGCGTGCGGCCGGCTCGGACCGCTCACCACGCGGATGGCGACGACGGGGGCGGCGACGTCGAGAGAGAAGTCGCTCTTCCCTGCTCCGATCGGCATCTGCAGGACGAGGTCCCGGTTCGTGCAGAACGCGTGGACGGAGAGCTGCCGCAAGTCTCCGCTGAACGGCGCTTCAACGGAGTCGACAAGTCCGAGAAAGACTTCGCTGCCGATATAGCTCGAACGGGAACCGCGCCGTTTCTGCGACGACGACACCAGGCGCGGTTCGCGCCGGACCGTGAAATAGGCTGTGTGCGGATCCCGGTTGTCGGCGCTGAACGCCGAATAGAACTTCCGGAACTGCTTCTCGCTGTCGCTGCCGATGCCGTGGCCGACGACATCGGTGACCTCGTACACCTCGAAGTCGAGCGGCCGCGTCCGGTCTGCGACGACGTGATATTCGTGTCCGCCGTCGTCGACATGAATCCGGTCCAGGCGCTTCGGGAAGAGGTTGATAGCGGGCGTGCAGAACAGGGCGAAATTGGAGGCGTCGACGATGCTTTCGAGCGCCGCGTCGCCGCGGCCCAGCAGGATCACGAACTCGATCTCGTCGCCATCGGTCCTGGTGACCCCGGGCCTCAGCCCGCTCAACTCGAAGAATCGAAAGCGCTGCGGAAACGAGAAGTACTCCTGCAATAACCGGTAACCCTGGAACGAGCGCAGCGCCACCGGCAGGAGCGCCTGCTCGTCGGTGAAGCCAACCGGCCTGACGCTCGACGCCGGCAGGAACTCGTGCCACCGCGGCGCGCCCTTGCCGGGCAGGACGAGAGCCCCAAGGCTGTGTGCCAGACAAAGCTCGTGCAGCTTGTTGGCGACGTCGTCGCGACCCGCGACGTAGAAGCAGAGGCGGTCCAGTGCCGTCTGCGCAAACTTGAGTCCCGCGGTGGTCCGGAGCCGGATCCGCACACCTCCCTTGATGCGCTGGGCAATGGGGAGCGTGTTGAGGGGAAGGTCCGGCGCGAAAGTGAAGTAGCTCGCCGACGCGATCTCGATTGGCCACAACGTCACGTCGTGCGCGGTCCTGAACTCGCAGGCGGTGACCTCGTCTCCCGACATCTGCCCCTGCATCGTGCTTCCGCGGGGAACCGTTCTCAGTCCAGTCGCCAGGCTGGATTCGCCGGGATCCGGCTTGAACTGCGCCACCAGCATCGACGGAGTGGGGGCAAGGTAATGCGGGTGGACGATTTCGAGGAGCGCCTGGGTGAAGCGGGGAAACTCGGCATCCAGTTTCAGCTGGACGCGCGCCGCCAGAAAGCCCACGCCTTCGAGCAGCCGCTCGACGTAGGGATCGGCCACTTCGAGGCCGCTCATGCCGAGGCGCGCCGCGATCTTCGGGAACTGCTGCGCGAACTCCGCGCCCATCTCACGCAGGTGCTGCAGTTCGAGGTTGTAGGTACCTGGAGCAGCCTCGGATCCATCTCAGGTGGTCCGCGCGGGAACGAGGTCGGCGATCTCCACCTTGCCGGTCTCGAGGTCGATTTCCGTCCGGACGAGAAGCTCCAGCGGCACCGGCTGGGCCCAGAGCTGGCCCTGGATCTCGACGCCGACGACATTGTGATGGTCGAGGAGGCTTGCCTGGAGCAGGGCCTTCACGTGCAACGTGCCCGGCAGGATGCGCGGCTCGAAGTCGAGGATGGCCTGCCGGATGGCCCGTTCGAGATCAACGACATCCAGCGAGGAGGCCGGACGGCCGGAAAGCGCCGGGAGTCCGTAGTTGATGACCGACCGGCGCGCGTAGGGCACGCCAGTCAGGGGCATCTCGGCCTCGAGGCGCGTCGCGTTGAAGAGCCACGCCAGGTCGCGCAGGACCGCCTGCCGGAGGCGGCTCTTCGACATGACGCGAGCCTCCCGCGGCTCCACCTGCTTGTCGGGCTCGTCGTCTGTCAGGCGATCGAGCAGCGAGGGCTGCAACCGCTCCTGCGGTGTGAGCTCAGCCATCCGCCCGCTCCTGCGCCCGATCGACCGCATCGCCGATCACGATGGTTCGAACATCCATCAACGCGTGCTCGCCGGCGTCGGTCGCCAGAATTCGTTGTCCGAGTCCGAAATAGACCTCGGCGGCGTCCTCGTTCCAGACGGTCTTCCGGGCCAGGCGAAGCTGCGGATCGTCGGCCGCTTCGGAGCCCGGATACCGTGTGGGGATCACGCCAACGGTCTCTCCGCCGTTGGCAAACTGGAAATGCGCCGGCATCCAGACCACATCCCGCAGATCGACGGGCGCCTCCAGGTCGATTCTCGCAATCCGGCTGAAGGGGACCCAGTAGTAACGCCCGTTGATGACCGCTTCACAGACGGGCCCGAGCCGCATGTCGGCATCTGCGATCCACTCGAACGGCTCGCCGTCGATCGTGCCGGTTGACGCCGGGGCGGCCTCGAATGCGCGAGCGCGCAGCGCCTGCGCCTGGGCGGCGCGCGGGGTGCCGTCGGTGAGCAGCGACTCGATCAGCAGGGCCAGCCATTCTTCCGGCTCGCCGAAAACGACCGGCGACTTCCTGCCGCCGAACACGTCAGCCCGCAGCAGCTCGCAGCTGATCGCCTCGCGATACATCTGCGCCATCGCCAGCGCCTTGGCATCAAGGTCGGCGGCGACATTGAGCTGCGTGTGCGCCCGTTCCCACTGCCCCATCACCGCCAGCAGCTGAAACAGGAACACCCGCAGTTCCGCCTTCGACGGCTGCTTGCGGACCTGCTCCTGGAGATTGCGCAGTGCCCCGTCGAGATCACCTTCGCGGACGGCGTGTTCGGCGGCATCGAGAGACATGCGAAAGCGGCCTCGGCTACCGTCAGGAGCCGGTGTGGGTGTCCGCCTCGAACACGTTCGTGCCGCCGCCGCGGGCACCGAGGCTGTCCTGCGGGGTGTAGCTCACCTTGACCTTCGAAAATCCGAGGCTGACGTGCTCCACTAGCTCGGCCTTGTCTGATTCGGCGGTGATCGACGTCACCCGGACGTTCTCCAGTTCGATCTTGAAGTACTCGAGCGGCGTCTTGCCCGCCTTTCGCACGGTCAGCTGCGCCTGCCCGATCGGCTTGTTGCTGCGCAGAAAATTCATCAGCGTTGGCGAGGCCGAATCAACCCGTTTGACGATCCGCAGATCGTTGATCGTCGATCGAGCGGCCGCCTGGCCGGTGGCGAGCGACGTGTTCGCCTGCATGCCCCAGGACCAGGACACCACTTCGATTTCACCCTTGTGCTCGGTGTCACCGGCCTCGCCAGTGACACCTTGCATCTTGAGGAACATGTCGGCAATAGCCACTCGTCGACTACACCTTCTTGTTGGCGGCGAAGTCGTAGGTCTGCTTCACCTCGCCCCCGAGGCTGCCGTCCGCCTTCTGCTCCTTGTAGCTCATTTCGAGCTTCGAGAAGTTGAGGCTTACTTGCTCGGTGGGGACGAGCTCGCTCGCGGCGGCACCGCCGAACTGGAACGAGCTGATCAGCACATCCGACATCGTCACCTTCAGGTAATCCTGCTGTTCACCGCCGGCCTTGCGCGCCGTCAGAATCGCCGACTTGAAGTGCTGCCCGGTGGCACACCCGACAAAGAGGACCGGCGATCCCTTGTCCGTGCGCTTGACGAAGTTGAAATCCTGGGGCTGCACCTTACCGGCCCCGGCGCCGCCCCCGCGTCCGGCGGTCCCCGACTGCGTCTCGCCCCAACTGAACGACTCGAGCTCGATCTCCCCTTTGTGCTTGGCGTCGGTGGACTCGCTCTCGACGCCCTCGATCTTCAAGAAATAATCGACCTGTGCCATCTGACCCCTCCATGCGGGGCCGGCTGTCGACCGCGAAAGCGGCGCAGCGGCCGGGAACCCTCAACAGGTATAAACGTCCGGGAACGCCACGACGAACATAGACTCGTTCCCCCCTGGCTCAGGCTCCTTTCGGCGTCTCAGGCTCCCTTCGCAGACGGCAGCTTCGAGACGAGTCGCATGGATACGGTCAGTCCTTCCAGCTGATAGTGCGGCCGCAGGTAGAACTTCGCGGAGTAGTAGCCCGGATTGCCCTCGATTTCCTCGACCACGACCTCGGCGGCTGCCAACGGCTTCTGCGCCTTGGTGGCCTCCGACGAATTGACGGGATCGCCGTCAACGTAGTTCATGATCCAGTTGTTCAGCCACCGGTGCATTTCGTCCCGCTCCTTGAACGATCCGATCTTGTCGCGGACGATGCATTTCAAGTAATGGGCGAAACGACAGGAGGCGAACATGTACGACAGCCGCGCCGAGAGGTTGGCGTTCGCCGTCGCATCGGGATCGTCGTACTCGGCGGGCTTCTGCAGCGACTGCGCGCCGATGAACGCCGCGAAGTCGGAGTTCTTGCGATGCAGCAGCGGCATGAAGCCGTTTTTGGCGAGCTCCGCCTCGCGCCGGTCGCTGATGGCGATCTCGGTCGGGCATTTCATGTCCACGCCGCCGTCGTCGGTCGGGAACGTGTGCACCGGCAGCCCTTCCACGGCGCCGCCTGACTCGACGCCGCGAATCCGCGAGCACCACCCATAGAGCTTGAACGAGCGCGTGATGTTGGTCGCCATCGCGTAGGCGGAATTGGCCCAGGTGTAGCGGCTGTGATCGGCGGCGCCGGTATCCTCCTCGAAGTCGAACTCTTCGACCGGATCGCTCTTGGCGCCGTACGGCAGACGGGCCAGGAAGCGCGGCATCGCCAGGCCGAGATACCGCGAGTCCTCCGACTCACGCAGGGAACGCCACGCCGCGTATTCTGGCGTGGTGAAGATCTTGGTCAGGTCCCTGGGGTTGGCGAGTTCCTGCCACGAACCCATCTGCATGACGGTCGGACTGGCGGCGGCAATGAACGGCGCGTGCGCGGCAGCCGCCGTTTTTGACATCTCGCCCAGCAGCTCGATATCTGGCGGGCTCTGGTCGAAGTAGTAGTCGCCGACGAGGCAGCCGAAGGGTTCGCCGCCGAATTGACCGTACTCGGCCTCGTAGATCCGCTTGAAAATCGGGCTCTGGTCCCAGGCGGTGCCCTTATAGCGCTTCAGCGTCTTGCCCAGGTCCTGCTTGCTGATATTCAGCACGCGGATCTTGAGCATCTCGTCGGTCTCGCTGTTGTTGACGAGATAGTGGAGCCCCCGCCAGGCGCCCTCGAGCTTCTGGAAATCCTCGTGATGCAGGATCACGTTGATCTGCTCGGTGAGCTTCCGATCCAGCTGGGCGATGATCGCCTCGATCGACTGGATCACGTCGCTGCCAATGAGCTTGGTGTCCGCGAGCGCCTGCTCGGCCAGCGTCCGGACCGCGCGTTCGACCGCTTCGCTGGCCTCGACCGTCTTGGGCTTGAATTCCTTCTTGAGCAGGGTGTCGAATTCGGTAACTTCAACCGCCCCGGTCGCCGGCGTTTCCTGCTGGGTTTTTGGATCTGCCATCACTGTTCTCCGCTCGGAGGTTCACGTGTCTACGAGGCGTCGCCCTCGGGTTTCGTCGACGTAGCCAGCGTCTGCAGCAGCGCAGGATCCTGCAGAAGCTTGGCGACGAGTTCCTCGGCGCCGGTCTTACCGTCCATGTAGGTGATCAGGTTCGCCAGCTGCTGCCGCGCCTCGAGCAGCTTGCTGAGAGCATCCACCTTGCGCGCCACCGCGGCTGGCGAAAAGTCCTCCATGCTCTCGAACGTCAGTTCCACGTTCAGATTGCCGTCGCCGGTCAGCGTGTTCGGTACCTGGAACGCGACCCGCGGCTTCATCGCCTTCATCCGGCTGTCGAAGTTGTCGACGTCGATGTCCAGGAACTTCCGATCGGCAACCGGCGCCAGCGGCTCCGCGGGCTTCCCGGAGAGGTCCGCCAGGACGCCCATGACGAACGGCAGCTGGATCTTCTTCTCTGCGCCATACAACTCCACGTCGTATTCGATCTGCACGCGAGGCGCCCGATTGCGCGCGATGAACTTCTGACTGCTAGCCTTGGCCACGGGTCACCTCCTGCTACGAATCCCTCAACCCGCCGGCGGCTTTGGCATGCCCCACGGCGTCCGGGGCGATGTCCGCCAGCACTTCAAGAAAGTCCTTCGAGACCAGCCGCTTTGCCCGTTCGACGATCAGCGGGATCGGGCTCGACGGCTCGTTCTGCCGGAAGAAGCTGGCGACGGCGTCGAGCGCACGAATGGCATCCTGGCGCGACCTGATTGCCCCCACGCCGATCGTGGCGCCATCGGCCACAGCCGCCGGTTCGCCGCCTCCGTCGGGCCGCATCGCCATCTGCGCGCGAAGCACCCTGTCAATTCGTCCCAGGTGCGCCGACAACGGGTCGAACTCCGGTGCCGCCTCGGTGCCGGCTTCCTCGCGCATCTTCGCGTCGATGCTCTTGACCGCCGCGAGCGCCTCGGTGACGCTCTGCTGCAGACCGGTCAGCTCCTCCAGCGGCATCACTGCAAACGCCGCGTTGATCTGCGGTCCCTGCGCGGCGGTTTCGCCATCCGTGGGCTGGGCCTGACCGGCCGCAATATCCACGTCGCGAAGGCTGAACCTGCCGTGCACCCGGCTGTCAACCAGCACCGCGCGCCGCAACCCATCGAGCACCGCGACCTGGTCGGCAAAGCAATTGAGCGCGTTTCGCCTGACGATCGCGTCTTCGTCCACGAGCGGATACGTCTGCGGCCAGTACGCGTCCAGCCAGTGCGCCGCCACCCGTAACGCCCCCGAGAATGCCGGAAGCCCGTCGGTCCTCAGCATCGCGCTGCCGAGATGCGCCAGCAGCCTGAGGTCCTTGCTCCGCCGCAGCGCCTCGAGCGCCTGGTTCCTGATGTCGCCCCATTGCGGCTCGGGGTCGAGGGCGATTCTGCTGTCCGAACAGCCGAAAGGCATCGAACGCGGCGAGTAACTGGGTGTCCTCGAGGTTCTCGCCACACGGCTGATCGGGCGCAATGGGCTGCAGCAGCTCCTGGCCGTCCCACCCGACGGTGACAGGCGATCCATTCCCCGCGCTCACCATGCGACCCCCGTCCACGCCACCTCGCTCTTACGTCGTCCGCACAGCCGTTCACCTTGTGCGCTGTCGGCCACCAAGATGTCGGGGCTGGGGAGTTGGATTCTATCGACTTCGCGACGAAAGTCCAGCTTCGAACGCAAGCCAGAGCGGCCTTCCTTTCCCTCGTCCCTCGATGCCGTCGACACCCACCATCCGCATGCCCGGCCTACGAAAATGCCTCGACGATGACGGCGGTGACGTTGTCCGGCGCCCCGCCGTCCAGAGTCGCGGCGATCAACCCCTCGACGGCAAACTGGATGTCCTCGTGCTGCATCCAGGTCCGGATGCTCCCCTCGGGCAGCACCCGGGTCAGGCCGTCAGAACAGAGCAGGAAACGGTCGCCGGCATGGACGCGGCCGCGATAGACGTCGAGCATCAACGTGGCCTCCCCACCGACGGCGCGGGTAATGACGTTTGTCTGTCCGTGGGTCCCCGCGTCTCCGGGTTCGGCGGCGCTGTGATCGCGCGTGAGCTGTTCGAATCGGCCGCCTCGCCACCTGTAGACCCGGCTGTCGCCCGCCCAGACGACGGCACAGCGAGTGCCGCGCGCCAGGAACGCGACGACCGTGCTGCCGCAGCGGCCTGCATCCTTCCCGCTGCCGGAACTTCGAAACAGGTAATCGTTCACCTCGGTGATGCGATTGCGCGCGCCGTCGATCGCATCCTCGAAGCTCGAGTCGGGCACGAAATCGACCAGGGCGTCGCAGACCATCCGGCTCGCGACTTCACCGTCAACGTGTCCGCCAAGACCGTCGGCCACCGCCCACAGTCCGACCTCGGTACGCTCTACGAATGCATCCTGGTTGACATTACGCACCCGGCCGACATCCGTCGCGGCCGCCGAGCGGAACCGCGGCGGCTTGGCGCCCTCGACGTCGACCGGACCGCTGTCGTGGGAGATGTCCACGTGGGCGGCAACCGACCGCCACTGCCGCCGGCTCCAGGCCCCGTCCAGCAGCGCCGCAAAGGTGTCGGGATGCGGCAGCCCTTTGGTGATGAGGCAGCTCGGTGTGATCGTCGAGGAACCGTTGCTCCACCACAGGACCAGCGGGTCGTAGAGCTGCGACAACCGCTGCGACAAGACCTGGTCGAACGCGGAGGCGAGCGCAGCCGACGCGGCGATCGGCACCTGCCAGTCAGCGCGGCCGTCCTCGGTGAGAATCGCCCCGGCTGCTCGCTCGAGCACCACCGGCGGTGGGCTGCCGATGGCCACGAGATCGCGGGCGAGCACCGTGACCGCTGACTCGAAGCCGTCGACATCGATCGCGTCGGCGGCAAGGGTTTCGATCACCAGGCGCTCCGCGTTCTCGAAGAACGGTTCCGCGTCGCGCGCGGCGCTCACGAGGGTCGCGTCCGACGGCAGCTCGGCAACCAGGGTCAGGGGAAAGTAGCGGCCGACCCGATCGACGCTGGGAGCCATCAATCCGATGAGCGGGGCGGATCCGCATACCCCGGAGGCGCAGCAGAAACGCCAGACCGGGCTCGTGAGGTAGACATCGAGCCAGCGATCGCCCAGGGCGGCACGGCTCGCGGCAATGCATTCCTGCAGCCACCCGTCCCACACGCCGACAAAGGCGTCCGAGACGCGCCGCCGGAGAAAATCGCCGTTGCTCGGCAGCTTGCCGTAAAAACCCACCTCCGATCGAAGGGTGATGGTCGGCATGAGCGGTTGGCGAAGCGCCTGGTCACTACGCATGGCTGTCAGGTGCCGCTGCTAGGTGGTTGCGGCGCAGCGAAATTGCTGCAGTTCCCGCTTACCGAACGGGTTTCGAACGCTGGCCGCCTCCAGAGTCACCTTGGCCTCGTGGCCTCCCCTGGCGAAGGTGACGAGGTAGCTGACGTCGCTCTGCGGTTCCACCTGCGCCATGTCGAGCAACCGGAACCAGGCCCACGTGCCTTCCGCGACGATGTTCACGCGCATGCCGCCACGCTCCTCGAAGGTTGCCGCACCAACCGGCCGGACACCCGGCCAGGTGACGTTCACGGCACGCGCGGGGCCGTGATTGTCGATCATGTTCTGGCCGTCCATCTCTAGCAGGAACTGCCTGCTGCCCGCGTCCAGCGATGACGGCGTCACCGTGAAGCGCACCTGCGGCGTCGGCGAACCCGCGGCGAAGAACATGTCGCGAATCCGCTGCGCCTGCTCGAACTGACGGAGCATCGCGACCGAGCCGCCCACCGGGGCACCGGAGGCGTCGGTCCGCCACCGCCAGGCCTGGCCCGTCGTCAGCACCAGCGCCTCCAGGTTCTGCTTGAAAAATCCATCGAAGACGCCGTTGTACCCGAACACCCGCCCGAAATCTGCCAGCGGCGCGTCGGACCCGTTGGCAGCCAATGGATAACGGCCGTCCAGCAACTCGAGACAGGGGCGCACTACTTCCTGTTGATAACGAGTGTCGAGCTCACCGCGAACATCCGATCGCGCGGCGCCGGCGGCGCGGTCGGCGATCCGCGCCACCAGGCCGCCCACGGCCGGGGGCAGCGTCGCCGCGTCCTGCCGCAGCGATTTGACCAGTTCGCCGCTCCCGGCGGTCGTAATCGCCCGAAGCGGATCGATGCCGCCGACGGCGGTGCCCACGGGACTGAGCTGCTGCTGGAGCTGCTGCATCTTGCCGAGCACCCGATCGATCGGCGCAGAACCGGGCTGGCCGGCGACGAGCTGATGGATCGGCGCGAAGTGCGCCGTCACCTGGGCGCCGGGCGCCGCCGTCGACAGGCCAATTGCCTGGCGGCCACGGTTGAGCAATCTCGTCACCCGATCCTGGGTGGTAGAAATCACACCCGGAGATGCCGCCGGGTCGGGTGGCTTCACCAGGAACGTGTGCTCATCCACCGCCTTCAGCAGTCCGCGCAGCGGCGAGGTGGGACCCGCGAGTATGGCGAGCGCATCCGCGGCGCGCTGGGACGCGAACGAGACGTCGAAATCGGCGAGAATCGCGTCCCACGCCGCGATGTAATCCTTCTCGTAGATGTCGTTGACCTCGGATGCGAGGTTCGCATTCGCGACCAGCGACAGACGCGATTCGCCCCAGACCCATGAGTCCTCGGCGATCTGCTTGACGAGCTCTGCCGCGCTGCGGCCGCTCACCTCGTCGAAGACCGGCTTCGTGTACAGGCTCGGAACAGGCTCGGACAGCGGCCGGCGACTCTTGCGCGTGAGCACTTGATCGGCCCCGACGCCAGCGACCACGTCGAGCCGTAACGCCCGCGCCTCGTCGTCGGCATAACTGAGCTTGATCTGGTTGTAGATCAAGCGCGGAATCGACGCCTGCTGAATGGTGCTGCGGGCCTGCGCGACCAGCTGCTGGTTCAACGCGACAGGGCGAAGCGAATCCTCGGAATCGAGGAGGCTTCGAAAGTGTTCGTTCACCGCTTCGGCTTCGTCGGGATTGGCGTATGCGGCTCTCCACTCGAGATCGGCAATGACGCCGAGGAGGTTCCGGTCGAGCCGCGCAGGCTCACCCAGCATCAGGTAGGCCTTGAGATACTGGTACAGCTTTTCCGGCTCCGGGGCGCTTTCGACCAGCCGCTGTTCGATGCGGGCCGCCAGTTGCGAAAGCAGGGCGCCGTCAAGCTCGCGCTCGTAGGCATCCCGCGCGGCGTTGCCGAGCGAGTTGCCCTGGTAGAGGCCCCAGCGCATTCCCCATGGCGTGTCGTCTCGATACCGCTCGGACGAATTCACCACCATGCGCACGGCGTCCAGGCGCGGCAGGAGCTGTTCGAGCGCGGCGTCGCGCGTGACCGGCGGCACTTCCCGCAAACGGGCGACGTCGTTTCCCACCTCCGTCACGTACGCGCGGTTGCGGCTGTAGCTCACGGTCAGAACCACGACGCCCAGAATCGCGATGAGCGCCATGGCCGCATACGCTCCGAGCTGGAGCGCCGCCTTCCGGACCTCGTGGCGGCGGTTCACGCCGGCAAGGCCCGACTCACCGAGCAGCACCTGCTTCAGCAGGCGTTCCATGAAGTACGCCTTGCCCCGGCCGCCCGGAGCGACGATCGCGTCGGAGACGGCAAAGCGGCGACCGATCGCGCCAAGCAGGCGATCGATGGGCGTCCCCTCCTGCGTGCCGCTCGTGAAGTACACGCCGCGAAGCAGGATCTGCTGGTCGAAACGGGTCGATCCGAATACTTCGGTGACGAACTCCGAGAGCACATCCCGGAGCGCCGCCATCTGCTGCGGGAATGCAAAGATCTTCGTGCGCCGGCGGCTGTCGCGCTCCTCTTCGAGCCGCGCGAACAGACGGGCGTTGAGACGGCCGATCAGGCTGTCGAACTCGGCGGGAAACGCCTCCGCGCCCTTGCCTTTCAGCGTCTCCGCATACGGGAACGTGACGCCCCAGACCTGGGTGCGTCCTTCCTGGGTAAGATCTTCAAAGTACTCGGAAAAACCCGCGACCAGATCGCACTTGGTCACGATCAGGTAGACGGGCAGTTGAATGCGCAGCTCGCGATTGAGCTCGTCGAGCCTCCGCCGCGCGGCGGTCACGTGCGCCTCGCGTTCGCGCGGCGCGAGCAGCATCAGGTCCTGCGCGCTGATCGTCAGGATGACGCCGTTCACGGGGCGGCGCTTGCGGTACTTGCGCAGCAGCGACAGGAACTCGGACCAGCCCGCGCTATCGGTGGCGGCGTCGGAATCCTGCGTCGTGTAGCGCCCGGCGGTGTCGAGGAAGATCGCTTCGTCGGTGAACCACCAGTCGCAGTTGCGGGTGCCGCCGATGCCGCGCAGCGAGCCCTTGCCGGTGCGCTGCTCGAGCGGGAAATGCAGGCCGGAGTTGACGAGCGCAGTGGTCTTGCCCGAACCGGGCGCGCCGATGATGACGTACCAGGGAAGGTCGTAGAGGCTGTGCCCGCCCCGGCGTTTCTGCTTGAGGGCCGCAACGGCCTCTTCGAACTGTTCACGCAGCCGCAGCGCCTCGGGGCTGGCCTGGGGCTCGCGCGACTGCTGGACAACGGCCGCTACCAGCTGGTCGCTTGCCCGGTTCGCGCGGACGCGCTTGAGCAGCATCCACCCGGCCCAGACGCCAATCACGAGCGCGATGGCGATCAGCCTGCCCGTGACCGACTCGAGCGGGCGGTAGTCGGCGAAGCTGAAGTACGGGCCGGCCAGCCACACGAACAGCGCCAGGAGCACGAATCCCAGCACCACCAGAAAGGCGCGTCGTTTAAAGAATGAAAACATCGTCCACCTTGGTGAAGTCAGGCGATCACAAGCCAGGGGACTCGCATCTCAGGCCCCGCGCACGTGGATGATTTCGACCCGCCGATTGCGCGCACGGTTGGCCGGGTCGGATTCGGGGCGATACCGCGGCTGAGACGAGCCGACTCCCGTGTATTCGACGCGCGACGGGTTGCCAAGCGCCGGTTGCAGCATCCGGACGACGCTCACGGCCCGCTCGCGCGAGAGCTCGAAATTGTCCTTGTACTGAAAGGAGCGCAGCGGCTGATCGTCGGTATGCCCCACCACCAGCACGCGGCCCGGAACCTGGTCCAGCGCTTCCGCCAGCCGCCGAAGCATCGTCGTGTGGGCAGGGTTCACCGTGGCGCTGCCCGACCCAAAAAGACTTGGCGTCAGCATCGTCACGCGCGTGCGTCCGCCGTCTTCTTCGACGCTCACGTCGCCGCGCGACTCGTCCGCCGCCAGCAGCTGTTTCAGCGTCAGGCCCGGGCTCGACGCCGCCGGAACCGGTCCAGTGAAGTCTTCGAGTCCGACCGCGGCCAGCTCGGTGTGGACGGGCGCCGCGGCGCTTCCCAAACGGCTGTAATAGAAGACATACGCCAGCGCCAGGATCCCGAGCGTCGCGGCGCCGACGACCCACCACGGCACATAGCGGATCAGCGGGTTGCGCCGGTCCTCGAGCCCACGCCAGCGCAGCGACAGCTCGGGCGGCGGCGTGCCGCCGCGATGTTCCCGGATTTTCCGATAGAGATCGTGCTGCACTTCGGCGAGCTGCGCAGAGCCGCGCTGACTCACCTGGTACTTGCCGGCGAAGCCGAACGCCAGGCAGAGATACTGCAGCTCCATGAGGTCGATGTGGCGGGCAGGATCGCGCGTGATCCGATCGAGCATCTCGAAGAACTTCTCGCCGCCCCACGCCTCGCGATGCAGCACGACCAGCAGCGTCTGCTGCGCCCACTCACTCTGAGCCCCCCACGGCGTGGAGAGCACCGCCTCGTCGAGCGCCGCGCACAGTGCATACCGCGCTACGAGCACGGTCTCGTTGGAGACGCCGGCTGCACGGGCCCGCTCCTCGAACCGGCGAATGGCATCGAGCGCGTGGCGGCGGAGGCCGCCGACGTCGGGAACCGACAACGTGCCGCGCGCCTGGCCCGCCAGCACGAGCACCGGCGTCGCTGCCTGCACCAGCGGATTGAGGCCCGTGCCGAGCAACTCGCGGGCACTATCGGAGATCTCCTCGACATAGGGCGCCGGCGCAGCCGAATCCATCGGCCGGCGGAACGGGGAGCCGGCCGGCACCGCTCCCGGCCTGCCGCCGCCCGGACGGGGCCGCAGGACGGTGGCATCTGACGGCTTGAAGGGATCGTCGATATCCGGCATACGTTTCTTCGCAATCAGCCGCGAATCGCCCAGAACTCCATGGCCAGCCCTGGGAAGTCGCCGGCGGTGTGCAGTCCCACGCCACCCGAGGTCTTGAGGCGGCCCCACAACTCGTGGGTCTGATCGAGCTCGAAATAGACGTAGCCGGCGTGATACGGAATCTGGCGCGGGGCCACCGGCACGGCGTGGACCGGCACCCCGGGCAGCTGCAGGTTCACGAGGTCGCGAATCGTCTCGACCGGACCGATCTTGAGTTGCGCCGGGAACCGCTTCCGCAACTCCTCGGCCGGCAGGTCCGCGCGCGCCGCCAGGATGAACACCGCGGTTCCGTACAGCGAACGATCGGCCACCATCGCCACGCTGATTCCGAACTTCCTCGGCTCGATCGGAATCGGAATCGCCGCCTGCTCCAGCACCGCTCCGAGCGACTGACGCAGCGCTGCCATGACCGGCTCGAACGACTCGCGCAGGCGATCGTGCCGGTAGGCGGGCAACGACGGCGGCCGCTTGGACGGCGTCGTGAACGTCGCGAGCTCACCCGCCGCCTGCACGCACATCCGGTACAGATCTTCGGGGTGCATCACGCCGGCCTCGGCGCAGTGCGCGACCAGCGGTTCGAAGCGGTTGATCGCCTGCAGCATCAGGAAGTCGGCAATCTCCGCCGACGCCCCCCTGGCCGTGGCGGCCGCCCGGCCGCCCAGCGCGTCGCCGCGATGATGCAGCAGCCCGTGCAGCTCACGCAGAAACGCGTCGAGCCGCGGCGCCGCGCGCGCGTGCAGCACCGTCGGGATGAACTTGTCGTCGAGCACCACCCGATTGTCGGTCCGCCCCTCGACGATGTGCGCCAGCGGCAGGCACGCATAGGCATCGGTGACTTCACTGGCGAGCAGAAAGCGCGTCTTGAGATTGCCGACCTCGACAACCGCGGTGTCACTCGACGCGGATGTGGCATCGCGGGTCTCCAGCTCCCGCACGTCGTGACGCACCAGCCCGTCAGGTCCTCCCGCGCGCTCAGCCTCTAGCGGCGCGGCACCGCGCAACGGAACCGCGAGATAGACGATTTGATCGCGCACCTGCGTGCCGACCGCCAACGGCGCCGGCAACGGATCGTCGTCCGGCATCCGCACCGGCGTACCGTCGGGAAACACGCCGGCGGCGCGGCGCAGCGCGAATTTGCCGATCGCCAGGAAGTCCTGCTCCAGTTCGATGTCGAGGAAGCCCCAGCCGTGCGGCGCGAGCCCCTGGCACCGGCTCTCGACGTAACGCTCGAAGTACCGATCCTGCTGCTGGAAATGCTGCGGCTGGAGGAACAGGCCTTCGGTCCAGATGACTTTGTTGTACGAGGACATGTTGAGGTTCTAGGGCGCCACGGTCACGACGACCCGCGTTCGTTCGACGGCGACGGTCATCGCCTTCTGCGGCACTGCCGCCACCGCCGCGCGCCACTGCGCGTTGCGGATGTCACGAAACGCGGCGATCGCCCCGACGAATCGCGTATCGCCCGACACCGTGACGTCGATGACGCGCTGTTCCGACGGCGCCAGCACGTACTCGTCGCGACTGATCAGTTCCTGGCCGAGCACCTTCTGCTCGTCGTCGTACAGCGCGAAGAAGTCGGCGCTGGTGAACGCGGCGTCGGTCCTGAGCTGATACACGCGAACGACCACCGGAGACGGGCGTCCGGTGCCGTCGGGATTCGCGTCGGCACTGGCGGCGATAGTCATCGGCGCCTTGACGCGGGCGTCGGCTGCGGCGGCGATGGTCAGCGCCGGGGGCGCCGGCTCCGGCGCCTTCTTGGCGCATGCCACAGCGAGGCAGGCGGCGACGCCGGCAACAACCATGGCGAAGCGATGTCGGCGTAAGCTCATCACCAATTCCTTGTTGCGCATGACGGTCAGCGCCGGCGCGCGTTCCCCTCGCTCTTCAGGCTCTCGCCCTTCAACCGCGCCAGCTGTTCTTCGTAGGTCTTGCTGAACACCCGGCCAAAGAGATCGCGGAAGTTCCTCTCAGGATCCTTGGCGATGTCCTCAAACCTCGTACCCGGTCCAGCTCCCAATACCGCATCTTGGCTGGCATCGGGACGAATCCGCCGGTTTTGAGCTGCCGATCGAAGATCTCCTGCAGCCGGTCGGGTTCGAACTGCGCCACCATCGCTTCGAAGGCTGCGCGCATGCCGGCGAGCATGGCCATCTGGTGGTGCCTGAGATCGTCGAACGCATCCTCGAAGGCATCGACCGGTCCGAGATAGGCGGCGTTCCGCTTCACCAGCAGGTTGTGGAGCGCATCCTCGACGTTGGCCGAGAACTTCAACGGATTGTTGTCAGTGTGCCGGAACGTGGTGACGCCGATGCGGAATTCGTCCTTGAGACGCTGGCGCGCCTGGAGGACATCCATCACGCCTTCGACCACCACCCGAAAAATCTGACCAAAGGCGCGGCTCAACTCCGGCGTGATGGCCACGCCCTCGAGACCGGCGCCGGCGAGGACGTCGGCCAGGCTCCCGTCGTGACGGCGAGCACCCTCGGCGGCCGCGACAACCGGTGATGGCGCACGCCCCCGGGCGGCCGCCCCGGCGTCACTCGCCTTCGGAAGGATCACTTCGGGTCGAGGCGCTGACGGTGGCGCCGGCGGATGCGGGGGCTGCCGCACGCGCGCCGGCGGCGCGACGGAACGAACGGCCGATCGGTCGTCTGCGGCCAGCGGGTCGTAGTCGTCCGGGATCAGACCCGCCTGTGGTTGTGCCGGAGGCTGCGCGGGAATCACCGGCGCACGGTAATGCTC
The DNA here is from genome assembly GCA_963750995.1 of uncultured Acidobacteriota bacterium. Classification (GTDB taxonomy): domain Bacteria; phylum Acidobacteriota; class Vicinamibacteria; order Vicinamibacterales; family UBA2999; genus CAVVST01. Next base: position 1,092,596 of record CAVVST010000005.1, read on the forward strand.
GTTGATGACGGAGCCGCCCGCCAGAATCGGCCGCCCGTGGGGTGTCGTAAGCGGGCGCGCGACTGGATCCGCCCAGCAGGCTGAGGGGATCGACCTCTTCGGCCGGAAGCAGATCGAACCCGACGGCCGCGTCGGAAGAACCTCCGCTCGACGGCCGCGGTCGCGGATAGTCGCCAGACGGAGTGTCAGCGGCGAACGGATCGATCGGCGAAGGCACCGGCCGTTGCGGAGGCGTATCCAACGGGCGGCTCAATGCTGGCATTTCGCGCGCCGTCTCCTCCTCGGCAATCGACACGTGGATCTCGTACGGATCGATCAGGATCCAGTCGCCGGTCTGGAGCACGTACGGGCGGCCGGGTTCGAGGTGATTGTCAGGCGAGTTGATGCAGACCCCGTTCTTACTCTCGTCGATCAGGTAGTAGGTATCGTCCTGGTCCTGAATCCTGGCGTGTCGCGACGACACGTAGCCATCGGGCAGGACCCAGTCGTTCGTGACGACGCGTCCGATCGTCCCGCCGCGGGCATTGAAGACCTTGCGGCTGGTTCCTCCGAGCTTGGCTGCCTCGGGGCCGCTGATTTCCAACATCAGAACCATGGGTGGCGCAGATTCGTCAGGGTTACGGATTCGCAACGGCGGCCCCGGCGGCAAACGATCGCTGGGCGGCGCCTTGATTGAAAAAGTCGATGAAGCGGGGGCCGAACGCGTTCGCGGCCGGAACAAACGCGGGACTGAGCTGCTTGCACTGCTCTATCTCCGACAGCGCCCGCGACCGCAGCGACTGGTCCTTTTCATCGGATCGCACATACAGCGCGTAGAGCGCAGCGGCGCGAAACAGGTGCACGTGCACCTGCAGAGGCACCTCGGTCGGCGTGTTCGCCGGATCGAGCGCCGCCAGCGCGGCCTGGTCCATCGCCGTCGAAGAACGCCCGCGCCCCTGCCTCGAGCGAGGCATGAACGCCTCGGTCCCTGAGGGTCAGGGGGCCGAACGACGTGATGAGCGCATCGAGGCGGCCGCGTCCTTCCGACGTGAGGCGGGCCACTTCCTGAATCCCCGCCACGTCTTCCCCGCGCCGTGCGCGGTCAAACCGGCGCCTCAGCGCGTCGAACTGCTTCTGTGCGGCGTCCCGCTCGCTCGCCGTCTCCGGCCGCACCAGGTCAGGCTTCTCGGCGGTCAGCCGGTCGAGCGTGGCAAAGGAGGCGTCAACGAACGAAAATGCTTCCGTAGCCAGGCCGACAGCCTCGGCCAGGTGCTGTTCGAGCGCCTGACGTGCGCCGGTTTTGATTTGATCGATCACCTGATTGAAAAGGCCCGACGCCTCCTGCGCGTACTTCAACGCCTCGCCCGCCGACGCCGCGTTGAGGGCGTCTACGCCCCCCTGAAGAATTTCCCTGGATCGAGTCAGCATCGCGCGACCATTCGTGCGCGTGGCCGCCAGCGCCGGCGAGAGGTTCCCTCCGATGTTGTCGATCGAACGATCAGTGGCCTCAGAGGCGGCGATCAGGTCCTGGATCGCTTTCGCCTGGTTCTGCAGTGTGATGCGACTATCGATCGCGGTTTTCAACGTGGTGTCGAGCGATCGCAACAGTCCAGCCGCGCGATCGGCGGCCGCAGTCGCCTCGGCGAAATCAGCGGCTGACCGCGCCCGCGTGGCCGACGCCAACCGCGTGTTCGACGCCACAAGTTCGGCGCGAGCACGTTCGAATTGTTCGTTGAACTGAGAGGTCCAGAGCCGAGGCTGCGCCTGTCCCTGGTCGCGAATCTGCTGGGCGAGCGCCGTAACCTCGGTGATCCGCTGTCTCGTCGACGTCAGCAGCGGGGTGAACTCACGAGGCAGAAGCACGCCTTTCGAGGAGCAGACCTTGTAACCCTCCTGGATTGCCTTGGCGAAATCGCCGTTGCTGTTGACGACACGCTGCTGCTCGGATACTGACCAGGCCTCGACCGCGCCCGCGCAGTCATTCAGGTTGAACAACGCCTCACCGAGGAAGTAGTGGGGCAGGTACTCGGTCTGCGACAGCCCGTCCCAGGAGTCTTCCCAATCCTCCGGCGACTTTTCTGGTCGATTCCTGCGAGTCACTTTGAATGGCATTCCGCATCTGGGTCGCGGCCTCCTGCCATTTCTTGTCGCTCCGCGCGTCGAGCCCGCGCCGGAAGGCCTCGTCTTTGTCCTGAGCGGACGCGGGCAGACGCGATGGCAAGGCACATGACGAGCATTGTTACCGTACGGAAAGAGGCGGCGCGCATCATTGACTGACCCCTGGGGCGGGTGTGGAGCTTCCGGCGAACCGGCGTGACCGGCTCGGGAGCGAGCGGAGGTTCTGACAGGCGCAGCGAGATACGGCTCGAAATATTCTTCGGGCGTTACGGCGCGGAATCGAACCAGCGGAACCGCGACCGGTGTCTCAGCGTCAACATGGACGCTCACGCGCTGTTCCTGCGAATCTGGAGGCGGTCCAACGAGGACGACCTCGTAGTCTCCGGCGGGAAGAGCGAGTGCGAGCGGAGTTGACGCGGGCGAGGGAAGCTGCTGAGGCTCGCCGTCTTCTGAAACGACCGCGCTGACCGTTGCCCAGGGTACGGCGTCGAGGATCAGGGTGCCGGTTGGAGCAGGACCACCGGCCATGGTCAGCATGCCCACCGCTAACACCGCGATTGCCAAGGCCGCTCCTCCGCCCCATATCAGTGCCTTGCGTCTGTCCAGCCGCCGGAAGTCGAGTGTCGGCAGTGCGGGCAGCGCCGGCAGTGCGGGCGACGCCGGCAGCGCGGGCATTGCCGCAGCGATTCTCGCGGACATTGACCGCAGCCTTGCCCGGAGGTCGGGAGCCGCAGGTTTCGGCGCCTTCGCGACTGGCGCAGGCGCGGGCCGCCGCGCGGCAGGCGCCGGCACGGGAGGCGCCGGCGGAGGGGTGCGGCGCGACGGGGCGATGATCGTCGCCTCGGCAGGCGGCATCCGCGGCGCTTCGCTCCGCCGCATGACCGGCGGCGCACTCGGCCTCATCACCGTCGCCTCGCTCGGGGGCGGAGTCCTCGCAATGGGCTTCAGAACCGTGCGGTCTGCCGCGCCCGGATCCGGCGCCCTTGGCTGCAGCGCCTGGAATGGCGCGCCTGACGTCTCGCGCTCAGCCTCGGCGCCCTCCATCATCGCGTTCTCGATCCGGTGCGCGAGATCCAGGGCGCGGACGTCTGTTTCATCGTAGGCCAGGGCCTGCTGGCACGCTTCGAGCGCAGCGGTCAACTCGTTCTGCTCGAAGAGCGCGCGAGCCGCTTCGAGCGCCGTCTCCAGGTAAGCGACTCGCAAGCGCGCCACAGCCTCGCGATCCGTGGATATCCGCTCGGGCGGCGGCGTCAGCGAGGCCACGCCGAGCCCAGCGCTCGACGGGACCCTCGCCGATCCGGTCCCCCGGCCCGGCCGCGCCGGCGGCACATCGCGGCGCGGCGCGTCCGCCGGCCGGATTGACGTGACGTCGAGTTCGAACTGCCGGCGGATGCGGGCAATGGCAGCGCGCATCGTCTCCGCATCCTCGAACCGGTCTGCCACGTCCTTCTTCAGTGCCCGCTCGATCAGCGTCGCGACACCCGGATCGGCGTCAGGAACCAGGTGCGACAACGGAACCGGATCCTCGGTGAGAATGCGATGGGTGATCGCGGGAATCGTTTCGCCAGGGAAGGCATCCGTATAGGCGAGCAGCTCGTAGAACACGACGCCGATGGAAAACAGGTCGGCGCGATGGTCAGCGGGCTTGCCCTCGATCTGCTCGGGCGCCATGTATCCCGGCGTCCCAATCATCGCCGTCGTGTTCGACGCCGCACCCATCACCCGCGCAATGCCGAAATCAAGAATCTTGAGCCGCCCGGAGCGGTCGATCATCAGGTTGGCGGGTTTGATGTCGCGATGGATCACGGACTTCTCGTGCGCGTAGCCCGCCCCGGCGCATAACTCCTCGATCCACCGCAGTTTGTCGGCAGTCGCCACCTCTGCCTTCCGGCGGATGACGGCCGCCAGAGTCTCCCCGGGCACGTACTCCATAACGATGTACGGTTGCGAATCGAACTCGCCGTAGTCGAACACCGTGACGATGTTCGGGTGACTCAGCGCGGCGGCGGAGCGAGCCTCCCGTGAAAATCGCTCCCGGGCGTCGGGAAAATCCAGTTCACCCGCAAAAACCTTGATCGCCACCATACGGCCGAGCACGGGATCGTGCGCCACATACACCGTCCCCATGCCGCCGCGTCCAAGGCGACGCTGAATTTCGTACCGACCGAGCTGGGAGCCTGGCTCAAGCATGAAACCCATCCTGGGAGCCTGTTCGGTTATGCGATTTTGCGAGGCGGATACTATACAGCCGGGACGGCGCCTGCGCTACCACGTTCAAGCGTAACGTCGCACCACGGAGCGACTTAACGGCGGTGCGTCACGGTTGAGCCGGCTGACGGGAACCCGACTATGGACGTCTGGATCGGAGCAGGTCTGGGGCGCGTTCGGCCGCCTCACGGACGAGGAACCCCATCTTCGGATGTGACGCTTCAAGGTCGATCGCCAGCTGCTGCTGCCGGAGCTCCTCGCTCGTCGTCGGGCCGATGGAGGCGACGACCATGCGGCGCAGCGCGGCGCGGACGCCGTCTTCCTGCTGCATCATCCCGGCGACCTGGAGCAGGTGGACGATCTGCATGCCGGTCGTGAAAATCGCGACGTCAACCTCACCGCGCGCCACCGCCGACACCGCGGCCTGCAGCGGCGCCTGATCTTCCGGCAGCGCCCAGCGGTAGACCGGGACGCTGGTCACACGCGCGCCGCGCGACTCCAGGCCCGCGAGGAATTCGGGGTTCGAAACGCCGTATTCCTGCACGGCCACGCCGAGATTCTTCACGGACCCGGCTGTGATCGACCGCCGTCAGCAGTTCGCGCCACGTATTCGGCTCGGGCACCATCACCCACGGTGCTATCCCGAGCTCGCGCATCACCGCCAGCGGCTTCGGGCCTCGCGGGACTGACCTTCGTCTTCGCCAGCGCGGCGACGAAAGCGTCACGCTTGCCCGCGCCCTGCACCACGTCCAGCAACGCGCGGGTGCCGACGCCGGTCAGCAGGATGACCAGGTCGAAGTCGCCGCGAATGAGCGCGTCGGCGAAGGCAATGCGCCTGTGGATTCGATTCGAGCGGGACTTCGCGGAGAGCCGGCGCGACGATCGGCTTCCCGCCGTAATTGGTGACGAGCGTCGCCATCTCGACGCTGCGACGGCTCTCGAGGACCAACACCGACAGGCCTTGGAAGGATGGACTAGACAAGGGCAATCACCACGACGGCACGACGAACACGACGCGAAACCCACTGATCGGTAGACGTCGTGACCGTCGTGTCGTCGTGGTTTACATTCTCAAGCCCAGCGGAAACCGCTCTTCGCCAGCGGCAAGCTGCGGATCCGCCGGCCGATGACGGTGGCGATCGCGTTGCTGAGCGCGCCGACCGTCGGCGGCAGCGCCGGTTCGCCCAGCCCGGTCGGCGGGTTGTCGGTCTTCAGGAAGTGCACTTCAATCTCGCGGCGCCTGCGCCATGCGCGTCGGCTGGTATTCGTTGAAGTTGCCCTGCACCGCCCGGCCGGCCGTGTAGGTGATCTCCCAGTTCATCAGGTGGCTCATGCCCTCGATCGACGGCGCCCTGCGCCTGGTTGACCGCGGAGCTGGGATTCACGATCTGGCTGCCGATGTCGCCGGCCACCCAGACCTTGTTCACCTCGATGCGGTTATTGCTGTCAACCGACACTTCGGCGACGTTCGCGAAGTAGCCGCGATGGCTGTACTGGAACGCTACGCCCATGGGCGGTGCGCGCCGGCAGCCGCCGCGTGCCCCAGCCTGACTTCTCGCGAATCAGTTCGAGCACGCCGCGCATCCGCGCCGCGTCGAAGCCGTCGGCGCCCTCAGCTGGCGGCGGCATCGCCGGTCCCGACAGCAGATCGAGGCGGAACTGCAGCGGATCCTTGCCGGCGGCCAGCGCCAGCTCGTCGAGGAACGACTGGAACGCCCACGAGAACGCATTGCTGCGCGGGGCACGCAGCGCGCCGGTCGGCACGCCGAGCGGCATCAGCGTCGCCTGGAAGTCGAAGTTCGGCACGAATCGCGCCGGGAACTCGACGCCGTTGATGTTGGCCGAGTTCGAGAATCCCTGGACGACCGCTTCTCGTTGTCGCCGTAGCTGATGAAGTGGTTGCGCCACGCGACGAGCTTGCCCGAGGCGTCGACACCGGCCTTCAGGAAGTGGAAGCCGCCCGGGCGGTAGTGGTCGTGGCGCATGTCGTCTTCACGCGTCCACAGCACCTTGACCGGCACGCCGATCTGCTTTGCGATCGCCGCCGCCTCGCCCATGTAGTCGTTGGTCAGCCGGCGGCCGAACCCGCCGCCCGCGCGCTGGATGATGGATGGTGATGTTCTCCATCGGGATCTCGAGCGCGGTCGACACGAGCTGCCGTCCCTGCTGCGGCGTCTGCGTCGGCGCCCAGATCTCCATCTTGCCGTCGCGGTAGTGCGCCGTGCAGTTCTGCGGCTCGAGCGGCGCGTGCGAGATGAACGGATACGAGTACGCGGCCTCGACGACCTTGGCGGCGCTCGGCAAGCGCCTGGTCGACGTTGCCGTCGACGCGCAGCGGGAACGCCGGCTTCTGCGTCGCGAGCTCCTGCGCGCGGCGGGCAAAGCCTTCGCTGCTCTGCTGCGCGGTCGCGCCCTCGTTCCACGTGACCTGCAGCCGGCTTCCGCGCCGTACTGCGCCTGCCACCAGCTGTCGGCGACAATCGCGACACCCGGCATCAGCCCGCGCGTATCGGTCGTCCCTTCGACGACGAACGCATGGCGGACGCCCGGCAGCGCCTTGATCTCGTCGAGGTTGGCGCTGCACCACCGTGCCGCCGTACACCGGGCACTTCTCGTAAACCGCGAAGAGCATGCCCGGGAGCGTGAAGTCGATGCCGAACGTCGGCTTGCCGGTGACGATCGCGCGGTTGTCGACGCCGCGGCTTCGGCTGACCGATAATCGTGAACTGCGCGGCCGGCTTGAGCGGCACGCTCGCCATGTCGGGCGGCGTCAGCGTCGCCGCAGTCGCCGCCAGCTGGCCGTAGGTCATCGAGCGGCTGCTCGGACGGTGATGCACCGCCGTCTTCGCGGCATAGCATTCGGCGACCGGGACGTTCCACGTCTGGGCGCCCGCGGCGACGAGCATCTGCCGCACGGCGGCGCCGACGCGGCGCAGCGGGTCGTAGTTGTTCGGGCGTGGCGGTGCTGCCGCCGGCATTCTGCTGGCCGTACTTCGACTGGTCGAGGTCGGCCTGCTCGATGCGCACGTCGTCCCACGGCACCTCGAGCTCCTCGGCAATCAGCATCGGCAGCGATGTCTTGATCCCCTGCCCGATCTCGGGGTTCTTCGACATGATCGTGACGACGTTGTCGGCGCTGATCTTGACGAAGGCGTTGGGCACGAAGTTGACCGCCGGAGCCTGCGGCGCCTGGGCGAACACGCCGGTCAGCGGATCGAGATAGGTGGCGACCATCATGCCGCCGCCGGCCAGCGCGGTGACCTTCAGGAACGCGCGACGATTGAGTTGCATCGTAGTCATGGCTATCGCTCCGCGCGCGCCGTCTGCGGCACGTTGCGCGGCGGCATCGCCGCGGCCTTGTGAATCGCCTCGCGGATGCGGAGATAGGTTCCGCAGCGGCAGACATTGCCGTTCATCGCCCGATCGATGTCCTCGTTGCTCGGCTTCGGCGTCGTCGCCAGCAGCGCCGCGGCCGACATGATCTGGCCCGCCTGGCAGTAGCCGCACTGCGGGACGTCGATCTCGCGCCACGCGATCTGCAGCGGATGGGTCCCGTCCGCCGACAGCCCTTCCAGCGTCGTGATCGGCGCGTTCGCCGCCGCCGACACCGGCGTCTGGCAGGCGCGCACCGCGCGGCCGCGCACGTGCACCGTGCAGGCGCCGCACTGTCCGATGCCGCAGCCGAACTTGGTGCCCTTCAGGTTCAGGACGTCGCGAATCACCCACAGCAGGGGCATATCCGCCGGCACGTCCACCGTGGTCGAGCGTCCGTTCACATTCAAGGTGTAAGGCATAGGTGTCTTGGCCTCAGTGGAGGAATTAGACCGGACGGCGTCGTCAATTGCAAGGGCTGGCGGCCGTCCATAATGAATTCGTGCGTCTGTTCGCTGTTCGTCCTCGCTGCTGCGCTGCATCCAGGCGCCGCAGGAACCGATCAGCGCAGCCGCCGCCGTTCGACGAGTGGCTGCAGGCGCTGATGGCCGAGGCCCGGGAGCGCGGTTACAGCGACGCGCTCGTCCAGCAGGCGCTCGGCAGCGTCGAGCCGCTTCCCCGCGTCATCCAGAACGACCGCTCCCAGGCCGAGCTGGTCGTCGGGTTCGACCGCTATTACACCCGTCGGGTCACGCCGGCGGTCGTGCGCCGCGGCCGCGACCTCGCCCGCGAGCACCGCACCGTCCTCGGACGCATCGAATCCGAGTACGACGTCCAGCGCCGCTTCGTCATGGCGATCTGGGGCATCGAAACGCGCTACGGCCGGGTAACCGGCAACACGCCGGTCTTCCAGGCGCTCGCCACGCTCGCGTGGGAGCCGCGGCGCGCCGAGTACTTCCGCGGCGAATTGTTCAACGCGCTGTCGATGGTGTCGAAAGGCTATATCGATACCAGGACGATGACGGGATCGTGGGCGGGTGCGATGGGCCAACCCCAGTTCATGCCGTCGAGCTACCTGAAGTTCGCCGAGGATTTCGATCACGACGGGCGGCGCGACATCTGGCGATCGACGCCCGACGCGCTGGCGTCGATCGCCAACTATCTCGAGGAATGGGGCTGGGACGACGAGTTCACGTGGGGCCGCGAGGTGCGCGTCACGCCTGCGGTGCGGGCGCGCATCGACCAGGAGACGACGAAGCGGGCCGAAGGCTGTTTCGCGATGCGGAACATGACGGAGCGGATCCCGCTGACCGAATGGCAGGAACTCGGCGTCCGGCTGCCGAACGGCGGGGCGCTGCCGAAGAGTGACGTGAAGGCCGGGCTCGTCACGACGGACCGGCGGACGTTCCTGGCGTACGAAAACTACGATGCGATCCTGCGCTACAACTGCGCGCACTACTACGCGCTGACCGTGGCGCTGCTCGCCGATCAGATCCGATAAGGCCGAACCACGACGTTCACGACGACACGAATTCGGTGAAGCCAGTCGTGGCCGTCGTGCCGTCGTGGTTTGAATCCGTTGTGACTTGTGACTTGGGCCTTGTGCCTCGTCAGAAAACAAACTTCAACGCTAACTGCACCACCCGCGGATCGCCGGCGGACGTAATCGTGCCGAACGCCGCTGATCCGACCGTGGTGTTGGGCGCGCCGAGCGGCGGCGTGTTCGTGGCGTTGAACACCTCCGCGCGAAACTCCAGCGCGTTGCCGCCTGACAGCGGCAGACGACGCATCAGGGCGAGATCGAGGTTGCGGTAGCCAGGCCCGCGGACCGGGTTCCGGGAGCTCGTCCCGAGCGTGAAGGGGGCCGCCGCGGCGAAGGCACTGGTGTTGAACCACCGGCTGACGGACCGCTCGTCTGAAGGCAGCTCCGGATCGCCGACCAGGTTCGGCCGCTGGGTGCCGAAGCCGGCGAACGCGTTGTTGTTGGTGGTCTGGCTGATCGCGAGCGGAATCCCCGATTGCAGCGTGACCACACCGGTGAGCGTCCAGTCGTTGACGAGCGCCCCGAAGACACCGCCTGCGCGACTGCGACGATTGGACCCCCATGGGAGATCCCATACCGCTGAGGTGACGAACACATGCGGGATGTCGCCGTTCGAGTAGTCGCGTTCGAGGCGGCGATTGAAACCGTCGGCCACCGGAAAGTTGGCAACCGGACCGGTCAGGATCGACGCATCGAAGACCGACGATGCGTCGTCCATCAGCTTCGACCGGGTATAGCTGACGAGATACGACAACCCACTTGAAAAGCGTTGTTCGAGCTTGACGTAGGCGCCGTGATAGACGGTCGTGCCCACGTTGTTACGGTACAGGCTGACCGTCGTGTACTGCGGATACGGCTTGAGGAGCTGGGCAACCGGGATCGTCGGGTCTCCAAGCGAGGACGACCGCGGGATGACGCCGAAATACGGGTTCGGGACTCTCTGCTGCAGCGCGGCGCCCTGGGCCAACTGTTCGGCGGTCAGCTGGTTCAGGTTGGTGTCGGGAATGCCCACATGGGTGATTTTCGATCCTGTATACGCGACCTCCACGGAGAGGTCGGCGGTCAGCTCGCGTTGCACCGAGGTGTTCCACTGCTGGACGTAGCCAGAACCCAGGTCGCGATCGACCGCGAAGACGCCCTGGCCGATCCCCGCCGTGGGGGTCAACGGAATCGGCTCGACGCTGGGGCCGCGGGCCATCGTGAACGCCGGCGTGATGTTGTCGAGGGTGCGCTGAGACACGGTCTGCAGGAACGGGAACACTGGTGTCGTAAACGGCGTGGTAATGCCCGCCATTTCGATCCAGACCATGCCGTAGCCGACGCGCGCGACGGTCTTATCGGTCACGCGGCCGACAACGCCGAGGCGGGGCCCGAAATTGCGCTTGTGCAGCTGCCGGGCGGCCCGTGGCTGGCCGTCGCGGCCCAGGAATTCGAGCTGCCGCGTCTCGAGATTGAAGACCGCCGCCTGGTCGTTCTCCTCGGTGGACGGGAAGTTGAGCGTGTACCGCACGCCCGCGTTCAGGGTCAGGCGGTCGGAGGGGCGCCAGTCGTCCTGGATGAAGTATTCCTCCCAGTGCGCCCGATTCCGGATCTCGTCCTGCTGCAAATCTATTGAGAATTCCTGGACCTGGCCCAGGAGAAAGCTCGCCAGCGGCGTGCCGGTATTCGCTACGCCGGGCAGATCGCTGAACAGGTTACTGAAGGTGAACGACCCGGTCGGCGAGGGCGGCTGCAGCACGTTGAGCCGCTCCCAGCGAAGGTCGGCTCCCATCTTGAACGTGTGGCGACCCGTCAGCCAGGTGAGCGAGTCGGCGATCTGCGTCACGCTGGTGCTGAAATTGGACGCCGTATTAGGCGGCGATCCGAGTTGCTGATATCCGCCAATCAGGAACGTCGGCAGGGTGTTTGGGAAACGCGCATTCGAAGGGATGCCGGGCAACCCCAGACTCGCCGATGCCGTGCCGCCGAGTGCCGCGGCCGTGCGGTCCACGGCGCGCCGCGTATCGCCGATCCGCAGCTCGTTGAGCACATCGTTCGAAAACGTGCGCTGGTAACTGGTCGCCAACGACGAGGAGGTGGTGTCCTGCGGCCCCAGCGTCCCGGCAGTCAAGCCACTGCCCTCGGGCAATGGCGCCACGGGAATGAACTCCTCCCGAAATCGAGTGAAGCGCGCAAACACCTGGTCGCGATTGGTGGCGAATCGATGATCGACGCGAAGGCTGAACTGGTCCTGATCGACGGATTCATCGCCGACCCGGCGGTAGTTGTTGGCCGTGCCGGCGCTGGTCGGCGGCGGATATCGCTCGAGCAGCGCCCGGGCGACGGGATCCATCCGTTCGAGTGGAATCGTGTTGCCGGAGAACGGGCTGCGCCCGGCGCCGCCAGTGGCGGGATCGTAGATTGCCGGGACCCTGCCGCCGATGGCTTCGGTGAACACACCCTGGCGCTGCAGCAGCGTCGGGACCGTGGAGATCACCGTCCGCCCGATGGTCTGCCGCTGCCCCTGGTAGTCGACGAAGAAAAACGTCTGATCCCGCGCGAATCGGTCCGCCGGCGACGCCCCGAACTGGTTGCGGCGAAATCGCGGTTTGGCGGCCGTGGGCGAGGCGAAGAAGTTTCGCGCGTTCAGCGCCTCGTGCCGGGTGAATTCGAAGGCGCTGCCGCGAAAGACATTGCTCCCGGACTTGGTCGTCAGGTTCACGACCCCGCCGTTGAAGCGGCCGAACTCGGCGGGCGGGCTGTTACTCTCGATCTTGAATTCCTGGATCGCGTCGACGTTTGGAAAGAAGGCCACCTGTCCGGGTTCCGGCTGCAGCACCGAGATGCCGTCGAACAGGTATTCGTTGGTACGAGGCCGTCCGCCGTTGATGCGTGGGAACGGCGCCGCCGGAGCGGGTGGTACGGCCACGCCGGGCGCCAGCGTCGCCAACGTAATAAAGCTGCGTCCGTTGAGCGGGAGGTCGACGACCCGCCGGTTGTCGATCACATGGCCGAGTCCCGACGTCTCGCTGCGGAGCAACGGCGCATCTGCGGTGACGGTGATCGCTTCGGCGACCGACCCCACTTCCAGTTGCAGGTCGAGCCGGACGTTCTCGCCGGTGGCGAGTCGGACACCATCCCGGGCCAGCGGCCGGAATCCGCCCAACTCGACGAGCGCCCGATACGTGCCGGGGGCCAGCCCGGTGACCACATATGTTCCTTCAGCGCCGGTCACCACCGTACGGGACAGGTTCGTGCCCACCGCGGTGACGGTGACCGAGGCCTCCGGAACCGAGACGCCCGCCTGATCCGTCACGCTCCCGGTTAGTGTTCCTCCCCCAATCTGCGCCACGGCCTGCGACGACAGCACCGCGGAGAGCACCGCCGCCAGGCACACGGACACCCACCACCGGATCCCGCTCATCCGACGAAAACTCTAGATCGGACTGAGACGAGATTCAACTCGACTCAATCCGACTTAACTGTATTGGATACTCGGCGAAGTCCGTCTGAGCTGGTTCTGATGACGTAGTGTCCGGCTTTAGCCGGACTCGGCGGGTCCGCCTGAAGGCGGACACTACGTACTCGTGAAAACGGGCGCTAGGACACTGTCGTGGTTCTCGGCATCGGTCGGGCGCCGGCGGGCTCGCGCTCCACCAGTCGAATCGAGACCGACTTGATTAGAGCGAAGACGCGCCGGCCTGCGGTGATGCCAAGCTTCTCGACGGCGTCGCGGGTGACCTCCGCGAGCAACAGAATGCGCCCGACGGCGATTTGCACGATGACGTGCTCGAACGCCGGATCGACGTGAAGACCAGAGACGGTGCCCGGCAATGCGTTGTGGACGCTGAGGCCGTCCGGTTGGCCGGTTGCGAGGATCACCTCGCGCGCGGCGATACGGGCGCGGACGTCCGTGCCTGCTGCGACAACCCGGTCGGCGGCCAGCAGCGATCCGCCATCGAATGTCAGCTCCACGAGCCCGCGTTCGGGCAGCGTGCGTGTCACCCGCGCATCGAAGACTGACCCGAGTCCGACCGCCTCGCGGAGCCACGGCAGGTCAGGGCGGCTCGTCAACGTCGATAGTGCGCCGCAGGCCACGGCACGGCCATGCTCCAGGATGAGCGCGTGCGTCGCCAGCCGAACGACGTCCTCGAAGTCGTGAGTCACCAGAATCAGTGGAATGTCGAGCGTGCGCCGCAGTCCATCGATTTCCTCCTGAAGGCGCCGGCGAACGGCGCGGTCCACCGCGGCAAACGGCTCATCGAGCAGTAACACAGCGGGTTCGCGTGCGAGCGCCCGCGCCAGTGCGACCCGCTGCCGTTCACCACCCGAGAGTTGATGCGGACGGCGGGACGTCTGCTCGGACAAGTGCACCAGCGCGAGCAGCGACTCCGCGCGGCAGCGGCGCTCGGCGCGGGGGCGATGCCCGAGCGCGGTCATCACGTTCCCGAGCGCGGTCAAGTGGGGGAAGAGCGCGTACTCCTGAAAGACGAACCCCACGGCGCGGCGATGTGGGGCGGCAAAGATCCCCGACTGCGTGTCCGCCCAGGTGTCGGCGCCAGATTGCACGAGCGCGTCAACCGGCTGGTAGAGGCCGGCAATCGCGCGAAGAATCGTCGTCTTGCCGGCGCCCGACGGCCCGAAAATCGCGAGGACCTCGCCGGGCCCGCAGGAGAAGTCGACGTCGAGCGGCGTCGGGGCCGACTGGCGAAGCCTGACCGACAGGCGGCTGTCAGACACGCTGCCGACCCACCCGCCGCGACAGCGCCGTCGTGGCCATGAGCGTGGCGATCGAGACGACCAGGAGGGTCGCGGCCATCACGCCGGCGCTGCGGTCGTCGAACGCCTGCATCCGGTCGTAGATCGCCACGCTCAGGGTGCGCGTCTCGCCAGGCAGGTTGCCGCCGACCATCAACACCACGCCAAACTCGCCAAGAGTATGGGCAAACGTCAGAATCGCGGCGGTCAGAACGCCCGGGCGACGCGAGCGGGAGTTCGACGCGCAGAAATCGCTGCCATGGCGTCAGCCCGCAGCAGGCTGCCGCGTCGCGGACGTCCGGCGGAATCGCTTCGAAGCCGCGCTGAATCGGCTGGACGACAAAAGGAATGTTGGCGATAGCGGAGGCGACCAGCAGCCCCTCGAACGAGAACGGCAACGACTGTCCGACGATGGCCTGGAACGCCTGGCCGAGCGGCGACCGCGCGCCGAACGTCACCAGCAGATAAAACCCGAGGACGGTCGGAGGCAGGACGAGAGGCACCGTGACGAGCGCCTCGACCAGCAGCTTCCCGCGAAAATCGCGAACGGCGAGCAAGCGGCCAAACCAGACGCCGAATGGCAGAAGCACCATGACAGTGCCCGCACCGAGCCAGAGCGAAACACGGAGAGCCGTCCAGTCCATGGCTATCGTGGCACCTCGTACCCGTGCTTTCGCAGGATCGCGCGCGCCGACGCGCTTTGAACGTAGGCGTAGAACTGTCTGGTCACGGCCCCCGCCCGTTTGAGCAGGACCATACGTTGGCGCAGCGGCGGATGATCGGCGGCCGGGATGACCGCGTACTTGCCGCGATCGGCAAACCCGGGGGCGAGCACCAGTGAATAGGCAATCAGGCCGCCGACTGCATTGCCCGTCGTCGCGAACTGGGCCGCCTGCGCAATAGTGTCGCCCAGCACCAACTGCGGCCGGATCGCCTCCCACAACCCGCGCTTGCGCAGCACGGCTTCCGCCGCCTGGCCGTACGGCGCGACATCAGGGTTCGCAATTGCAAAGCGGCTTACCGCACCGGCCTTGAGCAGCCGAGCCAGCCCCTCGAGTCGCTCGTCGACGGTCAACGCGGAGCCGGTGGGCGCGAACAGCGCCAGCCGTCCACTCGCGTAGACCACGCCCGCATCAGGAGTCAGGCCGGCAGCGGTGAGCTGGTTGGGAAACTCTTCATCGGCCGCCAGGAACAGCTCAAATGGGGCACCATCGCGGATCTGGCGCGTGAGGGTACCGGACGCGCCGAACACGACCTCGACGCGCGTAGCGCGCTCTCGGGCAAACTGATCCACGATCTCGGTCAGCGCGAAATTGAGGTTGGCCGCGGCGGCGATGGTCGGGGGGCGCTGGCCGGCCAATTCCGCGGCCGATCCCGGGATGATCGCCAGTGCGGCGAGCGCGACGCTCAAGCCTGTGGTGCGAAGCGACATGTACGTATAATGATACGATTCGGAACAATTTTGAAAGCGAAAGGAGTCGAATGTCGCTGCTCACCGTGAGGGACGCAGCCGGGCAACTGGGCGTCGCGTATTCGACGCTCAAGCGCTGGGTGCTGACCGGGCACGTGCGCACCACTCGCACTGAAGGTGGACACCACCGGGTGTCGGATGCGGAGATCGCACGTCTGTTGGCACGTCAGCAGCCCGAAAAGAAACCCAAGCGACCGACCTCGACTGACGACGAGTCGTTCGAGGGGATCAGTGCGCGCAACCGTCTGCGCGGGTTCGTCGATGAGGTTCGCATCGATGGCCTGCTCGCCCAGGTTCGATTGCGGGTGGGCGATCAGTCGCTGACCGCGGTGATTACTGCAGATGCCGTTAGCGCGCTGAAACTTCGACGTGGTGACGATGCGCTCGCGATCATCAAGTCCACGGAAGTGATGATCGCAAAGCCGCGCAGGCCGCAAGTCGCAGGCAGGGCCCGGAGGCGGGCGCGAACGCACGCCAGGTCCGGCTGAAGCCGGACACTACGGCAGCCGGGTCCGGCTGAAGCCGGACACTACGGACGCTGTGCGGTTGTTTCTGTCGTAGTGTCCGGCTTCAGCCGGACTTTCAGGATCTCATCAATCAGAAACAGATCCGTCAGCAGAGCACGCAGGTGGATCGAGGCATTCAGGTTGTCCACGATCTGCGAGCTGATGGCGGTCTGCGCCAGGACCAGGTCGATCGCGGCGAGGCTGTCGCGCGCATCGCGGTCGAGGACGGCCCCGAACGGACGATAGCGGACCGGCTCGAGGCTCTCCCGCTCGACCAGCGAGAGATAGAGATCGCCAAGACCGTTGAGCGCCTCGGCAGCGCGCGTCAGGAATGCGCGGATCTGGCCGCCGGACTGGCTGCTGGCGTCGCCCGACACGCCCTGGGCGGCGTACGCCAGCATGAATTCGTAGGCCTCTTCGATTGTGTCGATGCGGATTCGCAGATCGTTCGATTCGTTCGGGGCGTTCGGATCGTTCACGCCGTTCGGGTTGTTCACGAGCGAACGGGCTGAACGTCCGAACGATCCGAACGGACCGAACGATCACGGTCCACCGGTCTGGGTCGTGGTGCTCAAGGTACTGCCGCCGCGTGATCCAGCCGAGGATCATCGACTTGGTAATCCACCACTTCTCCGGCCGCACCGCAAAGTACACGTGGGCGATGACCAGGCCGACGAGCGCCACGCCGGCCATGCCGTGCAGCACATAGGTGAAGCCCCAGGTGCTGTCGCTGAAGAGATAGGGGTTGCGGTTGAAGAACGGCGTCCGCACCCGGACCATCATGAACAGTCCGGACGCGACGACCGAGAGTCCGGCCGCGACGATCGCCAGGTGGTAGAGACGGTTGCCGAGCGGGTACTTGCCCGGCTTCGGGCCGGGCACGTCATGTCCCAGCTCGCGCAGGACTTCGGCCTTCAACTCGGGAATGTCGCGCGGCCCGACCCAGATGGACCAGAAGTCCAGCCAGACGGTCGCGTGAATGATGTGAAACAGGATCGACGCGGTCAGCACGAGGCCCGCTGCCCAGTGCCATGTCACCCACGCGAACTGGACTCCCGCGATCGGCAGGAAGGCCGTGATGAGCAGCGTGAACATCGACGCCGCCATCACCCAGTGGAACATCCGCGCCGGCAGCGAGTGGCGGACGATCCGCGCGCGGCAGGTCGCGCGCGCGCCGCTTCCATGGCGTCGGTCTCGGCGGCGTGCCGCTTGCGGTGCGCCGACAGCACCATGTAGCCGGCGTGCGCGATGAGAAACGCGACGCCGGCAAAGAGCGAGGCCCACAGCAGATCCCACGAGACGTGCGTGAGGATCGGCTGGTCCCAGGGGTTGCGGCCCCAGGTCAGGACGTCCACGTGCCCGCCTCCACCCCGCGGATCGCGCGCTTCACCAGGTTCCGCATCAACGGCACCTTGTAGGCGTTGAACTTCAGCGGCTGCGCGCCTTCGATCGCCAGGTTGGCCGCGACCACGGCGGTGGCTTCGTTGCGCGGCTTGCCGCGAACGATGTCCTCGACCGCTTCGAGCCGCAGCGGACGCGCGGCGACGCCGTTGACCGCGAGGCGCATGCGCTCGATCGCCGAGCCGTTCATGATCATCGCCGACGCGACGCTGACGAGCGCGAAGTCCCACACCTGGCGGTCGCGCACCTTCTCGAAATAGAACCGCGCCCCGCCCCACGCCCCCGGCAGGCGGATGGCGGTCAGCAGATCGCCCGGCTGCAGGATGGTCATGCGGGTGATGTCGGTGGCCGGGCCGATGAAATAGTCCTCGGCCGCGATCGTCAGCTCGCCGCCGCCGGCCGTGCGCACCACCATCTGCGCGTCGAGCGCGATCAGCGCCGGCGCGGTATCGGACGGGCTGACGGCCACGCACCGATCCGCGCCGAGGATCGCGTGCTCGCGATTGATCGCCTCAGGCGTGTCGGCGTAGCAGATGTTGCCGCCGGCGCGGTAGCACGGCCACCCGGCGCGGTAGTACCAGCAGCGCGTGTCCTGCGACACGTTGCCGCCAATCGTGCCCTGGTTGCGGATCTGCGGCGACGCGGCGGCTTCGGCCGCCTCGAGCAGGATGGCGTACCGCTCGCGCACCACGGGATGCCGCACGACCTCGGTCAGCGTGGTCATCGCGCCGATCTCGAGGCCGTCCTGCCAGGGGCGGATGCCTTTCAACTCGGGAATCCCGGCCAGATCCACCAGCGCCTGCGGACGCTTGATGCGGTCCTTCAGCCAGTCGAAGCTGTCGAGGCCGCCCGCCAGCACCCAGGCGCTCGCTCCGTAGCGGTCCAGCACCGCCTGCGCCTCCTCGATGGACGCCGGCTGGAACAGCTCGAACGCCGGCATCACGTCGCGGATCACAGCCATCCAGGTTCCCCTTTCCCCCTTCCCGCTCGCCCCCTACACATGGGCGCGCAGAGGTTCGTGCATACGGCGCCCATTCTCCAGCGACATCAGGATGATGTCGGCCGTGACCGGCGCCCGGCGGAAGACGTCGACTCCGACGGCATCGGCAATCGCGTTCATCACGGCGCCGTAGCCGGCGCCGACCGGCGGCTCGCCAACCCCCTTGGCGCCCACCGGCGTCCCGGGATCCGGCAGGCCGACGGCCTCGGCGTGCATGCTCGTCGGGATGTCGAGAATCGTGAGCGGCTTGCTGTAGTGGAACCGGTCGCCGAGCGACACGCCGTAGCGCGGATCGACCACCGACTTCTGGAACAGCGCGTGCGCGATGCCCAGGCACGCGCCGCCCTTGATCTGCGCCACCAGGCTTCGCGGGTTGATCGACCGTGCCGACGTCGCCGACGCGCGAGAAAGTCCACGAGCGTCACGCCGCCGGTCTCGATGTCCACTTCGACTTCGGCGAAGCCGATGACGAAGCCGTAGGTCACGCCGTCGCGCGGGTAGGTGTCCTTGGCCACGCCCATCAGCCCGAGACCGGCGAGCGCCGTCGCCGACTGCGCGCGTCATCGGGTTGATGTCTTCCGGCAACTCGTGGCCGTCGAACTTGCCGCCACGCTCGGATGGCACGGCGCGCCGCCTGCGCGAAGCTCAGTCCGCGCCCGGGATTGCGCCGGTCGGTACACCCGCTCGCCGCCGACCTCGTAGTCTGCGGGCGAGCCGCCCAGATCTCGAGCGCCGCCAGCTCCTGCAGCTTCCGTCGGGCGTCCATCGGCGCCGGCCATGGTTGGCGCGCGTCATCCCGTGCGTCGTCTGGCTGCCGACCGAGGGACACGTCCACGGCAGGTGCTTGCCGGTGTCGCCCCAGATGACCTCGACCTTCTCCCACGGCATGTCGAGCAGCTCGGCGGCCACGCGCGCGAGATCGATCACCGAATGCGTCCCGAGGTTGCCGACGCCCGACTGGACGTAGAGCTTGCCGTCGGGACGAATCGTCATGATGCTGTCCCAGCCGATCGATCCGGCGCCGTGCGGTCCGACGGTCACGCCGACGCCGCGCACCTTCGATCCCTGGCGCTTGCCCGGCGCGCGCCTTGCGCTCGTCCCAGTTGAAGACGCGCGGCGCCGCGATCGAGCGCCTCCTTCACGAACGCGCTCGGTCACGTGGTTGCGCTGGCCGTTCGGCTGCACCGGCCCGAACAACGCCTTGCCTTCCGGCGAGTTGATCCGGCGGATCTCCACCTGGTCGATGCCGAGCTGCTTGGCCGCTTTCGTGATCACCGGCTCGACGATGCCGTTGGCCTGCATCGGTCCGGGCGACCGCTGCTGCGACCGCGGCGGCGTGTTGGTGATCACGTTCACCGCCCGCCAGCGCATCGCCGGCGGCTGATAAATCAGCGACGCGGCGAGGCCGGCCGAGCGATGATCGCCGAGCGGACCGTAGGCGCCCGGTGTCCTGCACGATGAAGAGGTCGAGGGCCGTGATGCGCCCGTCCTTCGCAAAGCCGACGCGGGCACGCCCGGTCATGTTGGTGCGCGCCCGCGCCCGATGTAGCTCTCCTCTTCGCGGGTGATCCGCATCATCACGGGCGCGTTGGCCTTCTTCGAGAGCAGCGCCGGAATCGACATCGAGACGGCGCCGCCGCCCTTGCTGCCGAAACCGCCGCCGCGGTACTCGGCAATCAGCATCACGTCGGAGGGCTCGATGCCGACCCAGCGCGCGATGTTGCCGCGCGTCTGCGCCACGCTCTGCGTGGACGCGTGGATGAACAGCTTGCCGTTCTGCCAGTACGCCATCGCGCTGCGCGTTTCCATCGGGTGGTGCGCGGTGGACTGCGCCACGAACGTTTCGTCGAGCACGAGCGCGGCGGAGGCAAAGCCGGCGTCGAGGTCGCCGATACGCCCATTCCTCGAGCGCCTTGCCCATCGGCAGGCGTCCCGCCTCCTCGTCGCGCGCAAAATCTTCAGCGGTCCACTTGATGGTCTGCGCGGGCGCCGGGGCGGCGGGACCCTGGCCGCCAGGCAGGCGGGGCGCCCCACGCGTTGCCGTTCGAGATGCGGGTTCGGCCCGTCAGGACGGAGGCTGTCGAGCGGATCGGTCACGAACGGCAGCGGCTCGAGATCCACGACTGGATCGCTTCAACCGCTTCGGCTGCCGTCAGCTCGTCAACCGCGGCCACCGCGAGGATCGGCTCGCCTGCGTACAGCGGCTCGTTCGTGAGCCCGCGCTCCGCGCCGTTCAAGATCCGGGAGATCCTCGGCGGTGAGAATCGCCTTCACGCCCGGCATGGCGAGCGCGGCCGTCGTGTCGATCGATCGCACCCGCGCGTGCGGCATCGGGCTGAGCAGGAGCTTGGTGAAGAGCATCCCCTCGGCGCGGAAATCTTCCGCGTAGCGCGCCCGGCCGGTGACCTTGGCGACGTGATCGGGAGGCGTGTAGTTCTGGCCAATCAACTTTTCGCCATCGGCTATGTCGCCCTCCTCATGTACTCAGCGCCGCGCATCAGCGCGGTGAGAATCTTGTCGTAGTCCTGGCAGCGGCACAGATTGCCGGACACGCCGTGCGCCAGCTCCTCGCGCGTCGGGTTCGGGTTGGTCTTGAGAAAACCGGCGGCCGCCATCACGAAGCCGGGCATGCAGAACGCGCACTGGAAGCCCTGCTCGTCCACCACCGCCCGCTGGATCGGATGCAGCTCGCCCGCCGGCGGCAGCCAGGCCTTCAATCGTGCGTAATGCGCCGCCCGCGGATCGAGTGCGTCAGCACCGAACACGAGTAGTGCGGCACGTCGTCCACCAGCACCGTGCACGCGCCGCATTCCGCGCGATCGCACCCGAGCTTGGTGCCGGTGAGGCCCAGCTTGTAGCGCAGCGTCATCGCCAGCGTTTCCTGGCGGAGAACGTCGACGCGGCGCTGCTGGCCGTTGACGACAAGGGTGATCAGCCGATCGACGGAGCCGGGCGCGGATCCCTGCCCGAGCAGCGGCAGGCTGCTGCGAAACAGGTAGGCCGTGGAGGAAGCCACGGCGCCGCCCGCGATGACGCCCTTGATGAAGTTGCGGCGTGTCAGCGACATACGTGTAACCTTGCTGATTGTCGAGCAGAGAACCTGCCGACACCGGAAGCGCCGGCTGGCGGGGTGAGTCTATCAATGATCCTGAAGCAGTTCTACCTCAATTGCCTCGCGCACGCGTCCTACCTGGTCGGGGACGAATCCGCCGGAATCGCGGCCGTCGTGGACCCCCAGCGCGACGTGGACGGCTACCTCGACTTCGCCGCGGAACACGGGCTGCGGATCGCGCACGTCTTCCTCACCCACTTCCATGCCGACTTCCTGGCCGGCCACCTGGAGCTGCGCGATCGCGCCGGCGCGACGATCTACCTCGGCGCCGCCGCCCGCGCGGAATACGCCTTCCATGCGCTCCACGACCACGAGTCAGTTGAATTCGGCCGCGTGCGGATGACCGCGCTCGAAACGCCCGGCCACACGCCGGAGTCGATCAGCCTCCTCGTCTACGACCTTGCCGAGTCCGCCAGCACTCCGAAGGCCGTCCTGACCGGCGACACACTGTTCGTCGGCGACGTCGGGCGTCCCGACCTGCGGGCGGCGCTCGGATGGTCCGCCACCGACCTGGGGGCGATGCTCTACGCCTCGCTCCGCGACAAGCTGCTGACGCTGCCCGACACGAGCCTCGTCTACCCGGCCCACGGCGCCGGTTCGCTCTGTGGGAAAGCCATCAGCAAGGAAACGGTGTCGACGATCGGCGAGCAGCGGGCGTCGAACTACGCGCTGCAGCCGATGTCACAGGCCGCGTTCATCGACCTCGTC
Organism: uncultured Acidobacteriota bacterium; assembly: GCA_963750995.1. Classification (GTDB taxonomy): domain Bacteria; phylum Acidobacteriota; class Vicinamibacteria; order Vicinamibacterales; family UBA2999; genus CAVVST01. The sequence goes on from CAVVST010000005.1 coordinate 1,114,751, forward strand.
ACCGCCGACCAGCCTGATGCGCCGGCGTACTTCACCTATGACGCCGTCCTCAACAGCCGCGAGCGGCCGACGCTGGACCAGGCGCTGGCCCGCGAACTGCGTCCGCTGACAATCGACCAGCTGCTCGAGGAGCAGGCACGCGGGGCGCAGGTGCTCGACACCCGGGAGTCGGCCGCCTTCGCGGCCGCGCACCTGGCCGGCAGCATCAACATCGGGCTGATTGGACAGTACGCGACGTGGGCCGGCACCATCCTCGGTCGCGAAGCGCCAATCGTCCTCGTCGCCGATCCGGGCACCGAAATGGAGTCGGCGCTGCGCCTCGGCCGCATCGGCTTCGATCACGTCGTTGGATTCCTGGCCGGCGGCCTCGCCAGCGCCGCCGTGGGACCGGCGCGCATTGTCACGACGGAGCGCGTGGGCGCGGACGTGGCCGCGGCACGGCTCGCGTCGGCCACGCCGCCGGTGGCCCTCGACGTGCGCACGCCGTCGGAGCGCGCGCAGAAGCACATCGAAGGAAGCACCGCCATCCCGCTCAACCACCTCGTCGATCGAATCTCGCAGATCCCGCGGGGACGTCCGCTGCTGGTCCACTGCGCCGGCGGATACCGCTCGTCGATCGCGGCGAGCCTGCTGCAACGGGATGGATTTGCCGATGTCAGTGAACTGGCGGGTGGTATCACGGCGTGGGAGACCGCGGGGTTGCCGACCAAATCCGGCTAAAGCCGGACACGACGTACTGATTGGGGTGCCTCGCGGTACGTAGGGTCCGGCTTCAGCCGCACCGGCACCCGAGGGAGCGTCACGCGGAACGTGCTGCCGTTCTCCCCCGACGAGACCAGCGTAAGCCGGCCGCCGTTGGCCTCGACCGCGCCGCGCGCGATCGACAGCCCGAGCCCGGCCCCCGTTTCACTCCCATCGTGCGTCGCGCGAAAGAATCGATCGAAGATGCGATCGCGAGCGGCCGCCGATATCCCCTGTCCGCTGTCGACGACGTCCAGCGTCACGGCGTCGGCCGACCCGCCCACCCGGATCCCGATGCGGCCGCCCAGAGGGCTGAACTTGATGGCGTTGTCGACAAGATTGATCACCGCCTGCCGCACCACGAATCGATCCGCGTAGGCGTCAACGGCGGCACCGTCCACGCGGATCGCCTGGTTCTTCTCTTCAGCCAGCACACCCAGATGCGTGGCGACTTCGTCGGCCAGGCCGCGCAGATCGAACGCCGCGGACGAAAGCCGGGCCTGCCCGGTTTCGGCGCGCGACAGCGTCAGCAGTCGATCGACGAGGCTCGCCAGCCGATCGGCCTCCTCGAGCATGCTGCCGATGATGCCGCGATACGCCGGCTCGTCGCGGCGCTCGCGCAGCCCGACCTCGCCGACGCTGCGGATCGACGTGAGCGGCGTGCGCAGCTCGTGCGAGACATCCGCCGTGAACTGCCGCATCTGCTCGAACGATCGCTCCAGGCGACCGAGGGTTTCGTTGAAGACCGTCGCCAGCCGCCCCATCTCGTCGTCCGGGTTGTCAACGGGAAGCCGATCGCTCAGGCGTTCGGCGGTAATCGACCGCGCGCGCTCGCTCATGCGCTCGACCGGTCGGAGCGCGCGCCGCGCCAGCGTGTAGCCGCCAAGGCCGGCGACGGCCACGGCAACCGGCAGACCCAGCACGAAGATCAGCACGAGTTGCTGCAGTTCATCCCGCATCGCCGCTTCCGAGCGGGCAACCTGGATGACCACCGCCTTGTCCCCGACGCGGCCCCGTCGTGTCAGCACGCGCACTGGCGCGTCGGCCGCGTCGACGGCCACCAGCGAATCCTCCGGGCGCCGGGCGAGCTCACCTGCCTCGGCCAGCGGCCGCCGCTGCGCCTCGAAGTTCTGATAGAGCCGCTGGCCCTCCACGCTCCAGACCTGCAGCCAGGGCCGCTCTTCCTCGGTCAACTCCTCCATCTCGTACCAGGTGATGCCGCCCTCCGGCGTCTGGTCGATCATGGCGGAGGCCCACTGGAAGTCGCCCCGGAGACGGCTGTCGAGCGCCGCCGACGCATTGCGGCGAACGAAGACGAACACGACGGCTGCATATACACAGAGGACAACCACCATGGCGGCGACGTACCACAGCGTGAGCCGCACGCGGACGCTGTGCGATCGCCACCAGCGCGTCACGGTTCCCCCTCGCGGAGCATGAAGCCCACGCCGCGCACGGTGTGAATCAACTTCGCGGCCTGCTCGGTATCCACTTTGCGCCGCAGCCGCGCGATGTGGACGTCGATCACGTTGTCGAGCGGGGTGGTCCGCGCCGTCTCCTTCCAGACATCACGCGCCAGCAGCTCGCGCGAGACCACCTGGCCCTGGTGGCGCAGCAGGTACTCCAGCAGCTCGAACTCGCGCACGGTCAGGTCGATCGGCTCGCCCGCCCGCGTCACCTTGCGGGTGATGAGCTCGACTTCGAGGTCGCCGACTGCCAGGCGCGGCGTCTCCGTCACCCGGCCGCGGCGCACCAGCGCGCGGATCCGCGCCAGCAGCTCGGCGAACGCAAACGGCTTGATCAGATAGTCGTCAGCACCGCTGTCGAGGCCGACGATGCGGTCCTGGACGGTGTCGCGGGCGGTGAGGACGAGGACCGGCGTCTTCATCCCGCGATCGCGCATCGCCTTGAGGATCTCGATGCCGTCGCGCCCGGGCAGCGTCAGGTCCAGCAGGATGGCGTCGAACTGTTCGGTCGTCATCCTGAAGAACGCCCCTTCGCCGGTGCGCTCGACAATGACGTCGTAGTGCTCGCCCTGCAGTCCTTCGCGCAGGGCATTGGCAACCTTCTGCTCGTCCTCGACGACCAAGATTCTCACGGGTGAAGAATATCAAGGCACAAGGCTCAAGGCTTACGTCACAAGGCACAACCTTGAGGGTTGGAGGTTCTGAGCCTTGTGACTTGTCTAAGAAAGCCCGAGCAGATCGACCAGGCGGCTGTAGCGCGGATCGGCGCGAAGTGGAGCGACGCGCGGATCGACCTTGAGATAGCCGAGTGCGGGATCGGCGTCGACCGTCGCCTGTTCCAGCGCGGCGAAGGCGCGGTCAAGGTCGCCCAGGCTGGTGTGCACCAAGGCGAGCTGGTAGGGCGGCAGATACCGTTTCCGATCGAGCCGGCGAATCTCCTCGAGCACCGCCATCGCGCCGGCGCGGTCGCCGGCCACGGCTTTTGCGTGCGCGAGCGATGCACCGAGGATCGGATCCTGCCTCGCCTCGGCGTGCGCCGCTTCAAGCACCTCGATCGCGTCGGCGGTCTTCCCCGCCTGGAGAAAGATCGCGCCGATCATCCGTCGCGCCGGCAGGTACTGAGGATCGAGCTCCGCCGTACGCTGGCAGCGCTCGAGCGCCGCCTCGTAGTCGCCGGCGAGATAGCGCACCCACGCGGCGTTGGTGTTCACCACCAGGCACAGGGGATCAAGCTCGCACGCGCGTTCGGCTTCACGGATCGCCTCGGCCGGGCGCGAGAGCGCCATGAGCATGGCGGCGTAGGCGCGATGGGCGCCTTCCTGGCTCGGATTGAGCGCAATCGCCTGGACGTAAGCGGTCTCGGCGCCGCGCCAGTCCCACTCGAGCATGCGCCGCACGTCGGCCAGCGCGAGGTGCCCCTCGAACAGCTCGGGCTCGAGCTCGAGTCCACGCTTCGCCGCCGCACGCGCCGCTTCGAGCGCGCGGCGCGGCTGCTCCCGGTAGTGCACCGCGCGCGCGATGTGCACACGCGACAGGCTCGCATAGGCAGGCGCGAACTGGGGGTCGATCCTGAGCGCCTCGTTGAAGGCCGCGAGCGCCAGCTCCACGCCCTCGTCGTCGGGCGTCACCCAATGGTTCCAGTGGTAGCGGCCCTTCAGGTATTCCTGGTACGCCGACGCGGACGAGGGTGACGCACTGGTCCTGGCGGGTGCGGCGACCTCGGGCACGAGCTCCAGCGTGAGCGATTCGGCGATGCGTGAGGCGATGTCCGACTGGACCTGCAGGCAATCGGTGAGGTGGCGCTCGTAGGTTTCTGACCAGAGATGCGTCTCGCTGGCGGTCTCGACCAGGCTGGCCGTCACCCGCACCCGATCGCCCTCGCGGCGGACGCTGCCCTCCAGCAGGTAGTGCGCGCGCAGCGCCTGCCCGATCTCGCGTGACCGCTGGGTGCTGCCCTTGAAGACCATCGACGACCAGCGCGCGATGACGCCCAGGCGGCCGCGGCAGCGCTGGCCGAGCTGCGCGATCATCTCCTCGGTCAGGCCGTCGGTGAAGTACTCCTGCGATCCCTCGTCGCTCAGGTTCGAAAACGGCAGCACCGCCACGCGCGGCACGCCCTCGCCGGCCTTGTCCTCCGCCCCGGCTGCGAACGCGCCGATGAACCGGTAGCCCCGCCGCGGCAGCGTCTCCACGAACCGCGGATTGTCGGCATCGTCGCCAAGCGCCGCGCGCAGGCGCTTCACGGCGGCATTGAGGCTGTGTTCGAAATCGACGAAGGTGCCGTCCGGCCACAGGCGGCGGCGCAGTTCGTCCCTGGTGACCACGGAGCCCGGACGCTCGAGCATCATCCGCAGGATTTCGAACGGCTGCTCCTGCAGCCGGACGACGGCCCGCCCGGTGCGGAGTTCCCGCGACCGCACGTCCAGCTCGAACGACCCGAAACGCAGCGTCCCGTCGGCGTCCATCAAGGCTTCCATGGTGATGCCCTCAACGATGCCGCAAGTGCGGGCGTTTGCAAAGCGGGGAATGGAATGTTCGTCACACAATACGGCGCCTTGTCACCTACATGTCACCTCCGGTCACCTCGCGTGCATTGAGGCACCCGCGTGCGCGGCCCACAGTGGCGGCATGGCTGTTTTGCAGGTCAGTGCGTCCCTGGGTTCACTTTCCGCGGTCGGTGCCGGTGTGGCGCTCGCGGCCTCTGTGATGCTCACCACGCCGGCGCATGGTGCGGTCGTCGATCCCGACTTTCACATTGTCGTGCGGACATACGACGCGTCTGCCGCGCTGAAGGATCTCGCCGCCACGTTCGCCGATGCGGCAGCGATTCTCGAGGACGCCGGCATCGGCGTGACCTGGGTCCGCTGTGACGTCGTCTTCGTTCAGCGGGACGCCAACCCGTGCCTGAGGCCACTGGTGGCGAATGAGCTCGCGATCCGTTTCGTCCGCCTGCCGCCGCATCTCGCGGAGCAGGATCTGGTGACGCTCGGCGATTCGCTGGTTGACACGCGCCTCCGCGTCGGCGCGCTGGCCACGATTTACGTCAATCGCGTGGCGGCGCTCGCCGGACGCTGCCATATCGAGGTGCAGACGCTGCTCGCCCGCGCGACGGCCCACGAAATCGGCCATCTGCTTCTTGGCACGACGGCGCACGCGTCCGCCGGCCTGATGCGCGCGGCGTGGTCGCAGGCCACGATCCGCCGCGCCGCCGCCGACGACTGGACATTCACAAGTCGCGACGCAGGCGCGATCCGTGAAAGTGTCCGCGCCCGGAACGCCCGGCGCCTCGCCGCCGCGAAGCTCGGAGAGTAGTCAGCGGGTCGGTGCGAAGGGGCTTCGCAGTCGGTGCGAGGACCTTCGCGGGTCAGTGCGACATGCCTTCGGCGTTCGGTGCAAAACGCCCTTCGCTCGTCGGTGCGACACTCGTCGTCGGCGCGACGTTCCCTCGGCAGGCGCGGCGGGCAAGAATTGCCGACGCGTCTCGTCCCCGACTTTGACGAATTCGCCACGGCATTGGCACTACGGCCGGGAATCCTAGGGTAAAACGAGTGGAACGAGCATGCTCCGCCAGGCCCCTTTCCATGGCGGCTGCACGGCACTATTCACAGCTTGTTTCGTGGCAGCTCGCGGACGCACTCAGGGTCGTCATCTTCAAGTTCACGCGGCGGCCGCCGTTTTCGACCGATTTCAGGCACCGATCCCAGGCGGAAGATGCCATCGATTCCGTGTGCCGGAACATCGCCGAAGGTTTCGGATGCGCGTCGCACGCCGAATTCGCCCGCTATCTCGAAATAAGCCGTCGCTCACTGAACGAGGTGTGCGACTCGCTGACGAAGCGTAGACTCAGAAGGATGCACATCGCGACGAACGACATCACGAACGTTCAGCGCTCACACGGCGGCAATCCGGCTCTGAACAATTTCATCGCTGCGTATGAACCCCGATCGAATCTCGTCGCTGGCGCGAGAACTGGGAACTCAAGCGCGGAGACATCGAGGAAGACTTGCAGCACGCATTGCGCTCTGCGAGCGCCGCTGGACACCGCATCGAGGTGATTCCCGCACGGTGTAAGGCTTGCGATTTCGTGTTCGGCGCTGACAAGCTGACGAAGCCGGGCGCTGCCCATCCTGCAAAGGAACGCGCCTCTTCGAACCCATGATCCGAGTGGCGCCCACCGAGTAGCGCTTTCACTTGCACCGACAAACGGAAGCACTTCGCACCGACCATCGAAGCCGGATTGCACCGACGAGCCGAAGGCGTGTCGCACCGACGAGCGAAGCTGGTACCGCTTCTTCTGCTGGCGCATCAAATCAAACTTCGCGGTGTCGGCGACCGCCATCACCGCCATGACACCGGCCTGGACCGGATCTGTCACCACGAGATCGGCGGCATCGGGGACGCTGCCCGCCATGTTGAGCGAGATCACGAACAGCCCGTTTCTCCTGACCTCTTCGACCGCCTCGGTGATGTCGCCCCCCATGATCGATCCGGCGAGCACCAGGATGCGCACGCGCGGGAGACGGACGACCGAGCGAACGGCGGCGGCGAGCTCCTGTTCGCCGACGAGCGGAATCGTGTCGACCGAGATGCGCTCGCCGCGGATGTTGTGGCGATCGGCTTCGGAGACGGCGCCCATCGCCACCAGGCCGACCTGCGCCCCGCCGCCCATCACGATGATCCGCTTGCCGTAGATCTTCGCGAACGACGGCGTCTCGACCACGCCGCTGACGCCGGGGACGTGCTCCAGTTCCCGCAGCACCTGGTCGAGGAGCGCGTCATCCAGTTCGAGCTCGAAGTAGATCTTCGAAGTCGGCTGGCCGGTATGGATGTCGACGTAGGTGATGTTGGCGCGATGGTCCGCCAGCACTTTGGTCAGGCCGAAGAGAATGCCCGGCCGGTCGGAGACTGTCGCCAGAATCGCGTGCACGCTCATATGGGAAGCAGAGAATCTAGCACGACGTCTGTGACGGTCCGCACCGACACGCAGCCACCACCGACCCGCCGCAGGCTCCTGGCACCTGAGCGAAGCCGTTGCACACCCTTTTCTGCCGATGGGGCCAGACGAGCCATACCTGTGATACAAGGTTATGGTTCGATTACGGCTCGTGGAGGATCCATGATTTTGGTTCCCAAGATCAGTCCCCATGGATTATTCGTCCCCAGCCCCGCCGTCTTGATTCCGCAATAGCTGTGTTAGTTGAGGTTCCTGAAATTGACCAGCTGGTACGTATCTTCCGTAAGTTGTTGTGATCCACTCGAACTCAACAATTAAGGAGAGACAGATGTACGCACGTATTAGTGCCGCTCTCGTGGCAGTCGCACTGGTCTTAACAGGCCTCGCGTCCGCGCAGGAGCGCTTTGGCACACTTCGGGGAACGGTCGTTGATCAGCAGGGCATGGCCGTGCCCGGCGTCAGCGTCACCATTACAAACACCGTCACGGGCGAAGCCCGCGACTACGTCACGGACGGCGACGGCCAGTACCTCGCGCCGGACCTGAATCCAGGGCGCTACAGCGTTGCGTTCTCACTGACGGGCTTTTCGCGGGTCGAACGAGCAGATATTTCCGTGCTCCTGGGACGCGAGTTCCAGGTCGACGCCCAGATGCGCGTCGGACAGCTGACGGAGACCGTCCAGGTAACGGCCGAGGCGGCGCCGGCCGTGGATACGAGGAGCACGCTCATCGCGCACAACGTAACCGCGGAAGAATTCGACCGGCTGCCCAAGGCCCGGTCCTTCCAGTCAATCGCCTTGACGGCGCCGTCCGTCAACGCCGGTGAGATCGAAGGCGGCCTGCAGGTCAACGGGGCGAGCGGCGCCGAGAACATGTTCACCGTCGACGGCGTCGTCACGAACGGGCTGATCTATGGCCAGTCTCGCCAGAACACGGTGTTCGAATACCTGCAGGAAGTGCAGGTGAAGACCAGCGGCATTTCGGCCGAATACGGGGGGGCGCTCGGCGGCGTGATCAGTGCCGTCACCAAGAGCGGCGGCAACGTGTTCAGGGGCGAAACCCATTATCTCTATGAGGGCAGCGCGCTGGCCTCCGGCCCGGTGAGGCGCCTTGTGCTCAACCCGATTGACGACAGCACCGTCACCTATGCCGCGGACAACGAAGACCCCAACCATCAGAACGAGTTCGGCGGATCAATCGGCGGACCGGTCGTGCGCGATCGTCTCTTCTTCTACGGGGCGTACTCGCCGCGCAATGAGCGCAGAACCAACACGTTCACGGCGTCAGACGGCGCGCAGGAAATCAAGCGGGACATCTGGAGGCAGCAGGCGTTCGGCAAGCTGAGCTATGCGGCGTCCCGGTTCAATGCAAGCTGGTCCGCGCTGTGGACCCCGACCAAGGCGGACGGCACGCTGCCGAAGTACGCGGGCCCCAATCAGAACCAGTATCTCGGCACGGTCGCTTCCCTGCAGTCGTCGATCGATCAGGGGTACGAGTTGAACCAGGTGAACACCAGCGGCAACGTGGATATCACCGTCACCAACAGCGCGTTCCTCCGCCTGCGCGCCGGCTACTTCCACGATCGGTATCCGACGTGGGCATTCCGCTGATCACGTCCTATGCGTATCAGACGCCCACAACCCCTCTCAACAACGTGATCCCGCTTGCGCTGCAGGGCGGCACGAATGTCGCCGGCGTCAACACTCCTCGCGCCCAGATCACCGAATTCGATACGACGAAGCGCCAGACGTTCGACGTTGACTACAACCACGTGATGTCAGCGGGAGGCCTGCACACGCTCAAGGCCGGATACGGTTTCCAACACGCGGAGAACGACATCAACTCGCTCTACCCCGGCGGCTACGTCAACATTTTCTGGGACCGGACGTTCCCGTTCGGCGGCGTCGATCGAGGACGCGGAACTTACGGGTACTACGAGGTGAACGACCGCCGGATCTTCAACAAGGCGGGCAGCAACATCCACTCGCTGTACGCCCAGGATCAGTGGACCATCGGATCACGCTTGACACTGAACCTCGGCATCCGCACGGAGCACGAAGTCGTGCCGACCTTCCGGCCGGATTATCTCGAGAATGCGTTCGTCTTTGGCTTCGGCGAGAGGCTGGCTCCGCGGCTCGGCGTCGCCTACGACGTCACGGGCGACGGACGGGCGAAGCTCTTTGGAAGCTGGGGGCGTTACTTCGACTGGACGAAGTACGAATTGCCGCGCGGACAGTTTGGCGCCGAGACGTGGTGCATCTATTACCGTACCCTGGACACGCTTGCTCTCAACAACCTCAATCTGACCAGCATGCCGGGACGAGATTTGTGGACGACCAACGCCGCGGGCGCGACGCTGCCGGGGTCGGTCCCGGGATCGTGCCGCGACCGCCGCGTGCCTGCGTTCCAGGAGTCGATCGATGCAGAGGCCAAGCCGATGTCGCAGGACAGCTTCAGCGGCGGTCTCGAATATCAGCTGGGTAACGGCAGCACGGTGACGGCGCACTACATCCACAACGAACTGCGGGACACCATCGAGGACATCGGGTTCCTGACGCCGGCGGGCGACGAGGGCTATCTGATTGGGAACCCCGGCAAGGGCCGAACCGCCCTCCAGTTCCCGACGGGCACGACGCCGCCCGGGCAGCCGACTCCCCTTGCCCAGCGGCAATACGATGCGCTGGAGCTCGGATACAACCGGAGATTCGCCGACAACTGGTTCGTGAGCGCGAACTACACGCTCAGCCGCCTCTGGGGCAACTACTCGGGGCTTGGCAGCTCCGACGAGATCACGCCTCCGACGACCGGAAATACCGCCTCCACCGCGCAGCAGCAGACCGGCAGCATCGCGCGGCCGGGCACCAACGTGAGCCGCGCGTGGGACGTCGACGAGTTGATGTACGACTCTCACGGCAACCTGGACGTCACCGGTCGTCTCGCGACCGATCGCCCGCACGTCGTCAAGCTGTATGGCGCGTACCTGACCCCATTTGGCACGCAGGTCGGGGCATTCTTCTACGGCGGCAGCGGCACGCCGGCCACGACCTACGTCATGAGCACGCACACGTCGGGCGGGATGGGGTCGATGGTCGAAGGGCGCGGCGACATGGGCCGGACCCCGGTGTTGACCAAGACGGACCTGCTCGTCAGCCATGAGCTGCCCTTTGCAGGCACGAGGCGGATGCGGGTTGAACTCAACGTGCTCAATCTCTTCAACCAGAAGACCTCGCGATATATCTTCAACGGCCTCAACCGTGGGCTCGGCGCCGGTGGCGTGCGGACGTCCGCCGCGATCGACCTCGTGCGCACCGACCTGACCAAGGGCTACGACTACAACGCGCTGATTCTGGCGACCCCAGAGGGGCGCGGTGCGTACGACCCTCGGTATGGGAAGGACGCCCTCTTCGAAGAAGGCACCCGGGCATACGTCACTATCAAGTTCGAGTTCTAACGACACGCAAAAAAGGACGAGGGGAACTCCTGTTCCCCTCGTCCTTTTTTTGCGGGATCGGGACAGTTTAGTCACTCCACCCGCCGTTCTTCACGCTCAACAGCCGAGCCGGCTGTGTTCACTCAACACCTGATGAGCGCAATCGCGTCCGCGCCGTGATCAGCGCGCACGGCGCAGGGACCAGTCGTCGTTGATTCATGATTTTGGTTTTGAATATCGGTTCTCATGGATCGATTCGTCCCACCTCGACAGACGCACTTTCAATACGTAAGACGGATTCTCCACGCATCCTCTCCCGCCAAATCTGGTACGCGTTTTCGGTAACGGAACCGGAGCGCCGCAATTGTTGAGGTTGAACGCGTTCCTCAAGGAGAGACAGATGTACGCACGCATAAGTGCTGCTCTTGTCACGGTCGCGCTGGTCATGACCGGCCTCGCATCGGCACAGGAGCGTTTCGGCACTCTTCACAGGCAGGGTCACGGATCAGCAGGACGCCCCGGTGCCCGGCGTGACGGTGACCGTCACCAATATTGAAACCGGAGAAAACAAGGTCTACGTCACGGACGCCAACGGCCAGTGGGTCGCGCTCGATCTGAACCCCGGGCGTTACAACGTGGCATTCGAACTCGCGGGGTTTGCGCGGGTGGAACGGCCGGATATCAGCGTCATGCTCGGACGCGGCTTCGAGCTCAATGCGCAGATGCGCGTCGGACAGCTGACCGAGACCGTCCAGGTCACCGCGGAGGCGACCCCGCTCGTCGACACGCGGAGCACGCTCATCAGCCACAACGTCACGGCTGAGGAGTTCGACCGCCTGCCGAAGAGCCGTTCGTTCCAGTCAATCGCGATCACCGCGCCGTCGGTCAATGCCGGCGAAGTCGAAGGCGGCTTCCAGGTGAACGGCGCGAGCGGCGCTGAAAATTCCTTCACCGTCGACGGCATCGTCACCAACTCGCTCATCAACGGCCAGTCCCGCCAGAACACCGTGTTCGAGTACCTGCAGGAAGTGCAGGTCAAGACCAGCGGGATTTCGGCGGAATACGGCGGCGCGCTCGGCGGCGTCGTCAGCGCCGTGACCAAGAGCGGCGGCAACGTGCTCCGCGGCGAGGGGCATTACTTCTTCGAGGGAAGTGCCCTGAAAGCCGCGCCGGTCAAGCGGCTCGTGCTCGATCCGGTGGGCGACAGGACCGCGTTCTTCGTCCAGGACGAGGAGTCGCCGGAGAACCACAACGAGTTCGGCGGATCGGTTGGCGGACCGATCGTCCGCGACAAGCTGTTCTTCTTCGGATCGTATTCGCCGCGCAACGAGAAGAAGACCAATCTCTACAACTTCGATGACGGCAGCTCGGAGATCGAGCGGAGCATCTGGAGGCAACAGGCGTTCGGCAAGTTGAGCTACGCGATGCGGCGCGGTTCGGCGACCTGGTCAGCCCTGTGGACGCCGGCCGATGCCAGCGGCACGCTCCAGGCGTACAGCGGCGCGACGCCGAACGCGTATGTCGGGAATATGGCGTCGCTGGCCGGCAACATCGGGCGGGGCTACGAAGTCAACCAGGTGAACACCAGCGGAACCTTTGACTTTTCGCTGAGCAACGCCTCGTTCCTGAGCTTCCGCGGCGGGTTTTTTCACGACCGCTTCAGCGACACGGGTATCCCGTTGACGACGTCGTACACGTATCAGACGCCGACGACTCCGATCGACGCGCTGCTGCCGCCGTCGCTTCGCGGCGGCATCAATACCTCGAACATCGTTCGCGCGCAGATCACCGATTTCGACACCACCAAGCGCTCGAACTTCAACGCCGACTATAACCATGTGTTCGAAGGCGCGGGCCTGCACACCTTGAAGGGCGGCTACGGGTTCCAGCACGTGGAGAACGACATCAACACCTTCTACCCGGGCGGTTACGTGTTCCTGTTCTGGGACCGCAGCTTTACCTTCAGCGGCCAGACCACCGGGCGCGGCACCTACGGCTATTACGAAGTGAACGACCGCCGCGTCAGCAACAAGGCGGGCAGCAACATCCAGTCGCTCTACGTCCAGGACCAGTGGACGGTGAACAACCGCCTGACCCTGAACCTGGGCCTGCGGACCGAGGATGAAAAAGTGCCGACGTTCCGGCCCGACGTCCTCGAAACGGCGTTCCATTTCACGTTCGCCGACAAGCTGGCGCCGCGGCTCGGCGCGGCCTACGACGTGTGGGGCGACGGCCGGCTGAAGGTATTCGGCAGCTGGGGTCTCTACTACGACTGGACGAAATACGAGCTGCCGCGCGGCTCGTTCGGTGCCGAGACGTGGTGCATCTACTATCGTGGCCTCGACACGCTCGACCTCGCCAGCCTGAACCTGAGCAACATGCCGGGCCGCGACCTCTGGGTCAACCCGGGCAGCTGCCGCGACCGCCGCGTGCCGTCCTTCGGTCAGGACATCGATCCGGACCTCGAGCCGATGCGGCAGTCAAGTGCCAGCGGCGGCGTCGAATACCAGCTCGGCAACGACAGCGTCGTCACGGTCCATTACATCCACAACGACCTGCTCGAGACGATCGAGGACGTGGGCTTCCTGAATGCGGAGGGGGATGAAGGCTACCTGATCAGCAACCCGGGCAAACGTCAGGCCTCGATTCAGTTCCCGACCGGTGAAACCCCGCTCGGCCAGCCGGTTCCGCGTCCGGTCCGGACCTACGACGCGCTGGAATTCGGCTACAGCCGGCGCTTCGCCGACAACTGGTTCCTCAGCGCGAACTACACGCTGAGCCGCCTGTATGGCAACTACGCCGGCCTCGCCTCGTCGGATGAGATCACCACCCCGACGACCGGCGTCGGGTCATCGACGCCGCAGCAGCAGGCGGTCAGCATCTCGCGCCCGGGCGGCAACGTGAATCGCGCGTGGGACCTCGATGAATTGCTGTGGGACTCGCACGGCAACCTCGACGTCCTGGGCCGGCTGGCGACCGATCGTCCGCATGTCGTGAAGCTGTATGGCGCGTACGATTTCCCCTTCGGAACCCAGATCGGCGGCTTCTTCTACGCTGGCAGCGGCACGCCCGTCTCGACCTACGTGACCACGGTCAACACGGCCGACGCCTTCGTCGAGGGCCGTGGCAACTTCTTCGAGAACGGCCAGGTCACCCAGGGCAAGCGCACGCCGTTCCTCAACCGCACCGATTTGCTGGTATCGCACACGATTGACGTGGCAGACAGCAGGCGGGTGCGGTTCGAGCTGAACGTCCTGAACGTGTTCAACCAGAAGACGACGCGCCACATCTTCAACTTCCTGAACCGCGGTTCAGGCGTTGAGCGTGGGTCGTCGCTGATCGACCTGACACACACAAACCTCATCGACGGCTACGACTACAACGCGCTCATCCGCGCCACGACGGACGGAGCGAACGCCTACGAGCCGCGCTACGGGATGGCCGACCTGTTCGAAGACGGCACCCGCGGCTACTTCCTGGTCAAGTTCGAGTTCTAATCGGCGGAGCTCGGCGAAACAAAAAGGGGCGTTGGCTGCGGCCAGCGCCCCTTTTTATTTGCGATTTGTGATTGGTGGTTGGTGATTTCTTGCAATCGCAAATCACAAATCGTCAATCACAAATCCTGAGTGTCTATCTGCGCGCGCTGGAGCTTGCCGCTGAAATCGACATAGATCGATTTCCATTCCGAGAACACGTCGAGGGCGGCGACGCCGGCTTCGCGATGGCCGTTGCCGGTCGCCTTGGTCCCGCCGAACGGCAGGTGGACCTCCGCGCCAATCGTCGGCGCGTTCACGTAGAAAATCCCGGTGTACATGTCGCGCATGGCGGCGAACGCCTTGTTGACGTCGCGCGTGTAAATCGACGCGGACAGGCCGTAGGCCACGCCGTTGCCGATGGCGATTGCCTCGTCGAGGTCGTGACATCGCATCACCGCGACGACCGGGCCGAAAATCTCTTCCTGGGCAATACGCATCTTCGGATCGACCTCGCCAAACACGGTGGGCTCGTGAAAGAACCCTTTCGCATGGGCGCCGGTCGTCAGCGCATGGCCACCCGTCAACAAGCGGGCCCCTTCCCGCTGACCGACCTCGACGTAGCGCGCCACCGTGGCGCGCTGCGCGTCGCTCACCAGCGGGCCCACCTGCACGCCCTCGTCGAGCCCGTTGCCCACGCGCAGCGCCGTCACGCGCTTGACGAATTCCCCGACAAAGGCGTCGTACACGCGCTCGTGGACCACGACGCGGCTGGCGGCGGTGCACCGCTGCCCGGTCGTCCCGAACCCGCCCCACAGGCAGCCCTCCACGGCCAACTCGAGCTGCGCGTCGTCCATGATCATGACGACGTTCTTGCCACCCATTTCGAGGTGGACCTTCTTGAAGCCCGCGGCGGCGTTCTGATTGACGATACGGCCGACCGTGGTGGAGCCGGTGAACGAGACGACCGAGACCCGGTCGTCCCTGGTCAGGAACGTGCCGACGTCCGGACCGCCGGTCACGAGATTCACGACGCCGGGCGGCAGCCCGGCCTCGTGGAGCACTTCCACGAAGTTGATGGCGGAGAGCGGCGTCAGCGACGCCGGCTTGAAGACAACGGTGTTGCCACAGACGAGCGCCGGCGCAATCTTCCACGACGGGATCGCCATCGGGAAGTTCCAGGGCGTGATGACCGAGCAGATGCCGATCGGCTGACGCACCGACATCGCGAACTTGTCGCGAAGCTCGGAGGGTACCGTCTGACCGTACAGTCGGCGCCCTTCGCCCGCCATGAAGTACGACATGTCGATTGCTTCCTGGACGTCGCCGCGCGTTTCCTCGAGCACCTTGCCCATCTCGCGTGTCATGTCGCGGGCAAACTGCTCCTTGCGCTCGGCGATGATCTGCGCCGCCCGCAGCACGATCTCGGCGCGCCGCGGCGCCGGCACGTGGCGCCAGGACGCACAGGCGCGATGCGCGGCAGCCAGTGCCTCGCCCGCGTCTTCGGGCGTCGACTCCTGGAAAACGCCAATCAGATCGTCCTGGTCGGCCGGGTTGCGGTTCTCGAACTGGCGCCCGGAACGGGAGGGCACCCACTGTCCGTCAATGAAGTTGTTCCATGTCCGGACGGTAGGGGAATGATGGACGGGCATATGTTGCACAGAGTGACGCATGCGGCTCCAGCGCCGCAAGCAGGCCTGCCGGGATTTACGCACGTCGGCGAAACTGCCTACATTTAGTCAGCCTGTGTCTCCAGCCCGAATCGACACGCATCTGAGGCAAATACACGGCTTACGCCCCCCTGCGGCCGAGCTTGCGCAAGAGGACACGTGTAATTTGCTGCGAACAAGTCCCCAATGTCACCCTCAAATACAGGAGTTTCAGCGTGGCACGGATCCTGAATTGACATCGGGGCAGGAGAGAGGCGGATTAGCCGATGACTAACATGACCCGAATCGCGGCCACGCCAATCCAGAAGGTTGTCGTCGTCAACGGCAGCACCGAGGTCCTCGGGATGCTGGAGGCGGTGCTGGACGCGGGTCGGTACGACATGGTGTTCGTCGAGTCGAGCGACCACGCCTACTCGCAGATCAAGAAGGTTCTCCCGAACCTGGTTATCCTCTGCGTCAGGATCGAGAACCTCGAAGGCTTTAACCTGCTCACGATGTTGAAGCTCGATGCCGACACGCGCGACATCCCGGTGCTGACCTACACCACCGAGTACGAGGGACAGGATTTTGACACCGCCATTGCGCAACTGGCGGAAGAAGAAGACGACCTGCTTCCGAGCCGCCCCGCGCTGCGCATGAACTAACGCCCCGCCCGTTCCCGCCGCCCCCGGCCCGGATGCGGCGGTGCGCATGCTATATTCCGCCCCGGCATGGCCGACCTTCACGGCGAAATCATGGTGTTTCAACCGATGCTGATACGCGATATCAGCAAGAGCGGCGTTACGGTTGAAACCAGGTTTGCTCTCCACCTCGATTCCCTCCACGATCTCCGCCTGGCACTCGCTCAGAAATCCGTCGTGGTGAAGGGACGGGTCGCCGAGTCGAAAATCAGCGAGGTCAACCAGGACATCGTCACCTACCGGTCGGGAATCGAGTTCGTGGGAGCGCCCGGACCGGTGCTGGACGCGATTCGAGAATTTCTGATTGAAACGACGTCCGCCGGAGCGGAACCGGCAGCTGACGCTACCTGACTTTCAGGTGCTCGAGGTAATCCCCGGAATGGATGCGCTCGGCGCGGCCGAGCGGCGCGTTGTAGAAATACGCCCACGCCATGACCTCGCGCCCATCGTCGAGCGTGACCGGGGCCAGGTCGCGGTTGTAAAGGCTGCTCTCAGGTTCTTCGGCCCGGCAACCCTCGAGTTCGTCCAGCGCCTGGAGGACGATGGTCGGGTGGTCCATCCGGTAGACCTCCCCCCAGACGCGAGCGTCTGACGCGGGTACGGCGGCGGGATAGATGCCGAGGTCGAACAGAGCCCCGGCAATGGTGCCGCGCCCGGTGTACACCAAGTGCTGATCGACGCGCAGGCGTCCCGCCCGGTTGAAAGGCGTCATCAGCGTCCCGTAGAAGAACACCAGGTCCGTCATTCCACTGCTTTAAGAAGGACTTACGCCCCGCGGGCGCAGCCTGTTTACTGCCGACGGCTGAAGGGCCTCCGGCTACTGATCGAGGATGTATTCGCGGTGCTCCACCGCCCGTGTAGCGAGCAGGAGACACCCGCCCGTGATGGCGAGGAGCCAGAACAGGCTGGTGGACGCGGTGGGACTCTCCCGGAACACCGCATCCAGGTGGTAGGCCAGGGTGAACCGTCGCAGATATCCTGGGACCAGAAGCGCGACCTGTTCCCAGCCGAAGGCAAACACCAGCCCGCTGACCAGCGGCCGTCTGAGCGACGCCCCCATGAATGCGAAGAGCGCTCCGTATGCTGCGAGACCGAGCGCCAGCACCGCGAGGGCCCGGATCAGGCTGACGTCCTCCGGGAATGCGGATCGCATGATGATCGCCACGTACACCAGCGTGACGGCGCCGAGCACGACGATCGACGCGCATGCCAGGTAGGCGAGATACTTCCCCGCCACGACGGCGCCGCGGCGAATCGGCCTGACGAAGAGGTAGGTAATTGTCTTTTCTTCGACTTCGTCCGCGATCAGGGACGTGCCGTACCAGACGCCGAGAACCGGCACCGCAAACCTGAGGAAGAGCAGCCACAGAATCGTGTCGAACATCTCGGCGGCGCTCACGCGGCCGCCGTTGATGGTCACGTTGACGCTGGCATCTCCGCCCAGGCGCGCGAGCATCGCCAGCAGTACCGGTACGCCGACGATGACGGCGACGAACATGGTGCGGCGCGACCGCACCATCTCGCCGAGCGCCAGCGGAAAAACACGCCCGACACCGGTGAGGAAAGGGGTCACGATTTCACCAGGTACTTGAACACCGCCTGCAGGTTGTCGTCGGGCGAGGTAATTTCATCGATGGCCCCGGCGTCGCCGGAGGCGGCCAGCGCCGTCAGGCGCGTGTAAAACCCGTCCGGCCTGGCGGTCTGGATCACGACGGCGCCCTCCTCGAACGTCACGCTGAGCACGTCGTCCTGCGCCATCAGGTGCTGGGCAAGGCGCCTCGGATCCGCGGCGCGCACGAACACCGTGTGCGGATGTTCGTCGATCAGTTCCCGGATCTGGTGAACGTTGCCCTCGGCGAGAATGCGCCCGTTGTTGACGAGCAGGATGTTCGAGGTCATCGACTCGACCTCGTGCAGGATGTGGCTCGAGACCAGCACGCTCTTGCCGGCTCGCGCCCAGTCCTTGATCAGCTGGATGGTCCTGCGCCGCATCAACGGGTCCATGCCGCTCAACGGCTCGTCCAGGATGAGGAATTCCGGGTCGTGGACGATCGCCTGCGCCAGCTTCACCCGCTGCCGCATGCCCTTGCTGTAGCCGCCAATCTTCCGGTCAGCGGCATCGGCCAGTTCGACCACCTCGAGCGCTCGCGCCGCTGCTGCGCGCGCGTCGGCCGGCGACAGGCCATTGAGCCGGACCAACGCCTCGAGCCATCGCCGGCCGGTCATCCCGTCGTAGAAGGCATCCTGGTCGGGGCAGTATCCGATGCGCGCATACAGCGCCGGGTTGCCCCAGATTGGCTCTCCCAGCGCCTGGATGGTGCCGGAGCTGGGCGCGAGCTGCCCGGTCGCGAGCTTCATGAACGTCGACTTGCCTGCGCCGTTGGGACCGAGCAGGCCGGTCACGCCACGCGGTATCGCCACGCTGACGTCGTTCAGCCCGGATACCTCGCCGTACCACTTCGAGAGACGCTCGGCCACCAGCACAGGCGTCGATCGATGATCGATGAACGATGATTTGTCCATCGATGTGGTCATTGATCCGCTGATGGGTCCATGGTTCCATCATCGACGGCACAATCGATTATCAGATCATCGATCATCGATCCATAGATGGAGTCGGTCATGTGATCACGTCCACCGCCCGCACGCGCCGGTCGAGGATGACGATCGAGAGGGCGACGATCACGCCAACGGCGAGCATCGCCGCTGGCGCGGAGAGCGTCGGACGTTCAGGGGCGCGGAAGATGGCGATCGACAGCGCATCGAAGACGTCTTCAGGCGAGATCCACGCCCACGCCGTACTGCCGGTCAGGCCCCGAAGCACTCGGTACATGGCGGCGGCGAACAACACCGAGCCGGCGTACATGACTGCGACGAATCGGCGGCTCTTCGACAGCGCCGAAAGGGCCAGCATCGCGAAGGAGATCGCGATCACCTCGATGAAACAGAACAGTGTGATGGCCGGCACGAGCCACGGATTGTCGGTAATGAAACCCGGGCTCCCAGCAAAAATCACCTGGAGTGCGAGTAGTGTCAGGGCCGGCAGCCAGCTCCCGGCGAGCAGAAAGATCGCCAGCACGAGCAGCTTTCCCGAGACGTACTGGACGCGGGTCAGCGGCTTCGCGAGGTACACCTGGAGCGCGTTGGCGCGGCGATCGCTCGCAATCAGGCCGGAACCGGCATAGATGGTGATGAAAAACAGAAAGGGGCTCTGCTGATTGAGAAACTCGCGGAAGGTGTCGGGATCGGGCGCGAGAAACGAGAGCTGCGCGAAGCTGCTCGAGGCGTAGATCTGGAGTGCGCGGATCATGAAGGGGCTCCATGCCAGGAGCAGCAGGGCCAGGAAACGCCGTTCGCGCAGGCGCTCGAGGACGCCGGCACGGGCGACGACCCACCAGCCGCGGCCCGGCGGGTTCCGCCGGCCGGTGTAGCGGCGGTAGCCCTGATCGTGGATCGGCACTACGGCGCTCCGATCGCCTCGACGAAGACGTCTTCGAGCGTCGGCACGCTGGCGCGAAGGTGCCGGACCTGGACACCCTGTTCCGCCGCGACCGAGAAGAGATCGCGGGAATCGCGTCCTTCCGGGACGAACACGCGCATGACGTCCTCGTCGGTATCGTGGCAATCGAGGCCGGCCTGCTGCAGCGCCGCCGCGAAACGATCCGCGTCCCCTTTGACGCGCACCTCGAACACACGCCGCCCGTGCCCCTTCAGCGACGCGATCGGACCGTGCGTGGCGACGCGGCCGCGTGACAGCACCAGCACGTGGTCGCAGGTGTCGTCCACGTCGTGCAGCAGGTGCGACGACACGATCACGTTGAGGCCGCGTTCGTGGGCGATGTCGCGGATGAGCGCCACCATCTCGTCGCGCCCCTTTGGATCCATGCCGTTGGTCGGTTCGTCGAGCAGCAGCAGGTCGGGGTCGTGGACGAGCGCCTGGGCCAGCTTGATGCGCTGCTTCATGCCGGTGGAGTAGGTCTCGACGTTGCGGTACCGCGCCTCGCCGAGGCCGACGTAATAAAGCACCTCGTGGGCGCGCTGCATCGCGTCGGCGCGCGGCAGCCCGGCCAGCTCGCCGCAGTAAGCGACAAACGCGACGGCGTTCATGCCTGGTATGTGCGCATCGGTTTCAGGCATGTAGCCGACGCGCCGTCGAATCTCGAGCGGCGCATGGCGGACGTCGAGCCCGAGAACGCGCATCTCGCCATGATCAGGCGCGATGAACCCGAGCAGCGATTTAATCAACGTGCTCTTTCCCGCCCCGTTCGGACCGAGCAGGCCGACGGCGCCCGCCGGCAGCACCGCGGTAACGTCCTCGAGCGCCGTCCGCTGGCCGTATCTGACGCTGACGTGCGTGACCGTCGCGACGGGCCCGCCCCGAGCTGTGTCGAGGCCCTTGTCCTGAGCGATGTCGAGGGGGTCGGTCACAGGCTTCCACGCAGGCCGAGGAGCTCGGCCTGCCCCCGCATGAACGCGATGACGTTGGCGGCATGCGCCTCGAGCGAAAGGCCGAGCCCGGCTGCTCCGTTTCGCAGGTCGTCACGCGAGACCGTGCGAGCAAACGCCTTGTCCTTCATACGCTTGATGACGGACGAGGCCTCGAGATCGAGGATGCTCTTGCTGGGACGAACGAGCGCCGCCGCCGTGACGAAGCCCGCCATTTCGTCGCAGGCAAACAGCGTCTTCTCCAGCAGGCTGTCGCGGCTGACGCCGCTGTAGTCCGCGTGCGACAGGATGGCGCGCGTCACCCACTCCGGGTAGCCGCGCCGCTGCAGCTCTTCGCAGCCTCGAAATGGGTGGTCCGCCAGGGACGGGTATCGCTCGTAATCAAAGTCGTGAAGCAGGGCGACCACGGCCCAGCCCTCTTCGTCCTCGCCGAACGTGCGGGCGTATCCCCGGACGGCAGCTTCAACCGCTAACGCGTGCTTGCGCAGGCTCTCGCTCCGGGTCCACTCGGTGAGAAGCGCCCACGCCGCGTCTCGAGAAATGGGGTCGGGGGTCATTTTTCGAGGACACTCCGATCGCCAACAACCCTCATCGGAGTGTCCTCGAAAAATGACCCCCGACCCCATGTAATTCGAGCGCCCGGGCAATCACCGCTTTCGCCTTCACTGTCAGGTCGTACGCGTCCAGTGCGTCGGGCTCAACCAGCACGGCATCGTCGACATCGGAGCCGGCCTGCAGATCGCCACCGATCGGCCAGCACAGGTAATCGACGAGGACGAAGTGATAGCGCACGCGCTGTTCCGCGTCGACGATGATGCGATCGAATACTTCGATCACCGGCCCGACCTCGATCTCGAGGCCGGTTTCCTCGCGCATCTCCCTTGCGACGCCGGTTTCCAGCGTCTCGCCGAGTTCGAGCGTCCCGCCGGGAAGGCTCCACCGGCCGGCCAGCGGCTCATAGCGCCGCTTGACGAGCAGCACCTTGCCCGCCTCGATGATGACCGCGCCGACGCCAACAATCGGGCGCTCGGGATACTGGCGCGTGTCGGCGCGCGGCTCACCCGTCATTCGCCCATCACCTTGACGACGACCCGCTTGCGGCGCTGGCCGTCGAACTCGGCATAGAACACCTGTTCCCACGGGCCGAGATCGAGCTTGCCCTTCGTGATCGGCAGCAACACCTGGTGGCCCATCAGCGTGCGCTTCAGATGGGCGTCGGCGTTGTCCTCTCCCGTCTGGTGATGGCGATAATCGAGGCCCGACGGGGCGAGTTTCTCGAGCCATACCTGGAAGTCGTGAATGAGCCCGTCTTCCCAGTCGTTGACGTAGACCGCCGCGGTGATGTGCATGGCTGAAACCAGGACCATGCCTTCCGTCACGCCGCTCTTCTGGACGAGCTCAGCCACCTGGTCGGTGATGCGAATGAACTCCTGCCGCCGCTTGGTCTCGAACCAGAGATAGTCGGTAAGCGTTTTCATGTCTTAACCACGAAGGGACGAAGGTCGCGAAGAGCACGAAATAACCAATAACATCTCGTGTCCTTCGTCGCCTTCGAGTCGTCGTGGTTCCTAGGTTAGCGCCAACGACGCGTCCGCGTTCACGTCGAGTTCGCCGGCGGCGCCGGCGCGATGGCGCCGGAGCCCGGCAGCGGCAATCATGGCGGCGTTGTCGGTCGATAATGCCAGGCCGGGAATGAACACCGGGATGCCGCGCACGGCTCCGCGAGCCAGGGCATCTTCGCGCAAACGGCTGTTCGCCGAGACGCCGCCCGCAATGCCGACGCTCTCCGCGCCGTACCAACGTGCCGCCTCGAACAGGCGGTCGAGCAGCGTCTCGACGACGACGCGCTGAAAGCTGGCGGCCAGGTCAGCCACGTGCTGCGCCGGCAGCGGCGTCTCCGCGGCCAGCCCGAGCTGTTCTCTGCGCGTCGCCACGTGCCGCAGCACGGATGTCTTGAGCCCGCTGAAACTGAAATCGCGTCGTCCCGGCAGGTGCGGCGCATTTCGATCGGCATGAGTCATTTTCGTTTTCGGCAGCGCCACCGCGCGGTCGTTGCCGTGCAGCGAGACGCGATCGATGACCGGGCCGCCGGGATAGCCCAACCCCAGCAATTTCGCCACCTTGTCGAACGCCTCCCCCGCCGCGTCGTCCCTCGTGCGGCCAAGTAACTCGTATGCACCCGGCCGTTCGATGCGATAGAGGCTCGTATGGCCGCCCGAGACCACCAGGACGACCGCGGGCACCGGCATCTCGCCGCCTTCGAGCACGAGCGATTCGATATGGCCGGCGAGGTGATGCACGGGGATCAACGGCACCGATCGCGCCCAGGCGAGCGCCTTGGCGAACGACAGGCCGACGAGGAGCGAGCCGACCAGGCCGGGCCCCTGGGTCACGGCAATTGCGTCGAACGCCGGGATGCCCGCATCGGCCAGCGCCTGTTCAACGACACCGCAGATGTCGCGGACGTGCTGCCGTGCCGAGAGTTCAGGGACCACCCCACCCCACTCACGGTGGACGTCCACCTGCGACGCCACGACATTCGAGCGGATGCGCCACGGACGCTGAGGGTCGCCAGTCTCCTCGACCACGGCAGCCGCGGTCTCGTCACACGACGTTTCGATGCCGAGCACAATCACGTCGTTCACGCTTCCGGGTTCTCGATGCTCGGTTCGTGTGCAGCGTCAGGTTCGCGTTCGACGAGGGCACGGAGAGAATCGGAGTATGGAGCGGAGGCAATCCCCCGTTCGGTGACGATGGCGGTCACGTATTTGGCGGGAGTGACGTCGAACGCCGGGTTCCGGATCCGCGCACCTCCAGGCGTGAGCCGCGAGGCGCCGACATGCGTGACTTCCTTTTCGTTGCGCTCCTCGATCGGAATGTGCGTGCCATCGGGCGTGTTGAGATCGATGGTGGAAATGGGCGCGGCCACGTAGAACGGAATGCCGTGCTCTTTCGCCAGCACCGCGACGCCGTAGGTTCCCACCTTGTTGGCCACGTCGCCGTTGGCGGCGATGCGATCGGCGCCGACAACGACCAGATCCACGTGCCCCAGCCGCATCATCGACGCCGCCATGCTGTCGGTGATGACCGTTGTATCGATCCCATCCTTGACCAGCTCCCACGCGGTCAGCCGCGCGCCCTGCAGGAACGGCCGGGTCTCGTCCGCCAGCACCGCGATCTTCTTCCCCTGCTCCACCGCGGCACGAATCACGCCGAGGGCGGTACCGTAGCCGGCGGTGGCGAGGGCCCCGGCGTTGCAATGGGTCAGGATATTCGCTGTCTGTGGCACGAGCGAGGCGCCATGCGCCCCCATCGATCGGCAGCTCGCCACGTCCTCGTCGTGGATCGCGTGCGCCTCGTGGTCGAGGCGCTGCCTGATCTCATCCACCGAACAGCCGGCGTGGGCAGCCGCAGCAAACGTGCGCTTCATGCGGTCGATCGCCCAGAACAGGTTGACCGCGGTCGGCCGCGTCGCCCCAAGCAGATCGCAGGTCTTCTGGAATTCCGTCGCGAACTGTTTCGTCCCGGTCGCCTTGCTCTTG
Organism: uncultured Acidobacteriota bacterium; assembly: GCA_963750995.1. Taxonomy (GTDB): domain Bacteria; phylum Acidobacteriota; class Vicinamibacteria; order Vicinamibacterales; family UBA2999; genus CAVVST01. The sequence goes on from CAVVST010000005.1 coordinate 1,139,152, forward strand.
CGCATGCCGAGGGCGATGCCCATCGCGGCAGCCACGCCGATCGCCGGCGCACCGCGAATCACCATCGTCTTGATTGCCCTGGCGACTTCCGGAGCGGTCTTGCACGTGACGTAGACCTCCGCGGACGGCAATTTCCGCTGGTCGATCATCACGATGCCCTCTTCCTTCCACTCGATCGTGGGCAGCATGTGAGGTCGATGATATCAGCCCGTCACGCCGGGCCCGCTTCGCGGAACCCGGCCTACATACGAAGGGATGCGGGTAGGGCGGGGTTCAGCGAAGGGGATTCGCCTGGCATCCGCCTAGCGAAGCAATCGATTGTCGAATGGCAGGGGCAACAGATCTCGAAGCTGATGACGACCTGATTCTCGCGTGAGGTTCGCGAGAATCACTTCGAGGTCGCCGCCGAACTCCCACAGAATCTGGCGGCACGCGCCGCAAGGCGGGGTGGGGTTGCCGGTGTCGGCGACGATCGCGATGCGCCGAAATTCACGATGCCCTTCGGACAGCGCCTTGAACATCGCCACGCGCTCGGCGCAGATCGTCAACCCGTAGGTCGCGTTTTCGATGTTGCAGCCGGTGACGACGGCGCCGGCGGCGGTTTCGAGCGCCGCGCCGACCTTGAAGTTCGAGTATCCGGCGTGGGCGAACTCGCGGGCCTTGCGTGCGGCGGCGATCAGGTCAGAGTCGCTCAATGATTCCCTCGAGCAGCGCAATGAAAGTGCCGCGCACCTGCCTCGCCGTCTCCAGCACTTCCTCGTGATTGAGCGGCTCCGGCAGCACCCCGGCCGCCATGTTCGTGATGCACGACAGCCCCAGGACCTCCAGCCCCATGTGCCGCGCGGCGATCGCCTCCGGGACAGTTGACATTCCCACGGCGTCGGCGCCGATCGTCCGGAGGTACCGGATTTCCGCCGGCGTTTCGTAGCTCGGGCCTCCGAGCGCCGCGTATACCCCGTGCGAGACCGACAGGCCTTTCGCCGCGGCGGCATCGTCGGCGATTCGCCGGAGCCGCTTCGAATAGACCTCCGTCATGTCGGGAAAGCGCGGTCCGAAGCGATCGTCGTTGTCGCCCATGAGCGGGTTCGCCGCCATCAGGTTGATGTGGTCGTCGATCACCATCAGCGCCCCCCGCCCGAAGCCGGTATTCACGCCTCCCGCGGCATTGGTCAAGACGAGTTCCCGCACGCCCAGGCGTGCCATCACCCGTGTGGCAAAGACGACGGTGCTGAGCGGGTGACCTTCGTAGGCATGCACACGGCCGGCAAGCGCCGCCACACGGCGGCTGGCGACCGACCCGACAACCAGCTTTCCCGCATGGCCCACGACTTTCGATACCGGCCAATCCGGCAGCTCACCGTACGGCATCGTGACCGCGTCGCGAAGTGTATCGGTGAAGTCGCCGAGGCCGGAGCCAAGGACCAGCGCCGTCTGCGGCAGCGTTCCGCACCGACGCTTCACCGCAGCGGCCGCGGCCTCGACGCGCTCGAACATCAGACCCATCAGAGCAGCATCGAAGCCACGCATGCGTTCACCAGCGTCGCCACGAATCCGGCCAGCAGCGCCCGGCCGCCCAGCCGTGCGAGATCGCCGCGCCGGTTCGGCGCCATGCCGCCGATGCCGCCAAGCTGAATACCGATCGAGGCGATGTTGGCAAAGCCGGTGAGCGCATAGGTGGCCAGGATGTAAGAGCGCTCGCTGAGCACGGTGCGGTATTCCCCGGTCAGCTTGACGAAAGCGACGAACTCGTTGGCGACGAGTTTGGTCCCCAGCAAATCGGCCATCGGGGCAATGTCGGCGGACGGCACACCCATGAGGAACGCGACCGGCGCAAACACGACGGCGAAGACTCCCGACAGCGTCAACCCGGGGCGAATGGCGCCGAGGATGAAATCAAAGAGTGCGATGAACGCGAGGAATGCGATCAACATTCCGGCAACGTTGAGCGCCAGCGTCAACCCGTCCGAGGCCCCGCTCGCGGCGGCGTCGATCGCGTTGACGTGCAGTTTCTCGACATTCACCTTGGCAGTGCCCAGCGTTTCCGGCTGCTCCAGCTCGGGGAGAAGCATCTTCGACAGATACAGTCCGCAGGGCGCCGCCATCACGCTGGTGGTCAGGATGGCGACCGGATCGGCGCCCAGGGCAATGTAGACGGCCATCACGCCGCCCGAGATGGTGGCCATCCCGCCGACCATCATGGCCAGCAACTCCGACTGCGTCATGCGCGGGACGAACGGCTTGACGATGATCGGCGCCTCGGTTTGCCCCATGAAGACGTTCGCAGCAGCCGACAGCGTCTCGGCGCCGCTCGTCTGCATCAGCCGCATCATCACGCGCGCCATCAACCGGACGACGAATTGGAGGATGCCGAAGTGGTACAACACCGTGAAGAACGACGAGACGAAGATGATGGTGGGAAGCGCGACGAACGCAAACACGAGCCCATTTGCTGGTCCGAACACCTTGGCCATCTCTCCTGGATTCGCCAGTACCCCGAAGACGAAGCGCGATCCGACGTCGGTGAACTGCAGGAAGCGGCTCACGGTGGCGCCAATCGCGCTGAACAGCTCGTACCCCGGGCGCCGGTCTCCGACCGCGAACTTCAGGATGAGGAGCGCGAAACCGAGCTGTAACGCCACACCCCACGCAACCGTCCGCCAGTTCACGAGCCGGAGGTTCGGTGAGCACGCCGCGATGATCGCGATGAAGCAGACCGCACCGCACGCGGCCTGGGCGCGGAAACCAAGCACGCTGCCGAGCAGCCAGGCAGCGGCGCCCATGACCACGACCAACCCGATCGCCGCCAGCCGCAGTGACCGGCCAGAATCAACCGCGGGGCCGTTCACCGGCATCGTCATTGCTGCGCTCCGCTCGCGATGGTTCCCAGCACGAGCGGCCGCAACGCCGGCTGCGTGGCCGCCACGCTGACAGCCGCGTTCGCCAGGGTGATGGCCTCGGCCAGCTCGCGGTCGTCGTTGTACAGCAGTTCAAGGATCGTGTCGCCCGCGGAAACTCGTTCGCCAGGTTTTTTCGTAATCAGCACCCCGGCCCCATGGTCGATGTGGTCTTCAATCCGCTGCCGCCCCGCCCCCAGCGCCTTGCATGCGCGTCCGATCAGGTCGGCCGTCATCGTCGTCACGTATCCGCTCTGCTCGGCCTTCACCGCGTGGCGCCCGCGCGCACCGGGCAGACGGCTGTAGTCGTCCAGCACACGGGCATCGCCACCCTGCCGGGCTACGAGCTCGCGCATCTTCGCGAATGCGCGCCCTGACGAGATGGCGTCACGAACCGCGGGACCTGCGTCGAGGTCGCCGTAGTGCCCCGACACGATGAGCAGCCGGGTCGCCAGTTCGATGACAAGCGCCGTGGTGTCGGGCGGCCCGTGGCTCTTGAGCGTTTCGACGCACTCGATGATTTCAACGGCATTGCCGACCGCGCGGCCGAGCGGGGCGTCCATGTCGGTGATGACGGCATCGGTGCGGAGTCCACTCTGCGTGCCGATCGCCACCATCAGCCGCGCCAGCTCGCGCGCGTCCGCCTCCGACTGCATGAACGCGCCGTGGCCACACTTGACGTCGAGCACCAGCGCGCTGCTCCCTTCCGCCAGTTTCTTGCTCATCACCGAGGCCGCAATCAGCGGAATGCTGGCCACCGTGGCGGTGACATCCCGCAGGGCATACAGTTTCTTGTCGGCGGGCGCCAGCGAGGCAGACTGGCCGACGATGCTGGTGCCGACGTCGGCGAGCACGCGGGTGAATTCGTCAATCGAGAGGCTGACGCGGAAACCGGGGATTGACTCCAGCTTGTCGAGCGTGCCGCCCGTGTGTCCGAGGCCGCGGCCCGACATTTTCGGCAGGACGATGCCGCAGGCGGCCACGATCGGCGCCAGGATGATGGAGACCTTGTCGCCGACGCCGCCCGTACTGTGTTTGCTGACCTTGGTGCCGGGAATGCTGGAGAGATCGACCTGGTCGCCGGATCGCCTCATGGCATCGGTCAGCCAGGTGGTTTCCTCGTCGGACATACCACGGAGAACGATCGCCATGAGCAGGGCGGACGCCTGGTAATCGGGAATGTGTCCCGAGCTGACGCCGCGAACGAAGTCATCGATGTCGCCGCGTGAGAGCGCCATCCCATCGCGCTTCTTCGCGATGACGTCGATAAACCCCATGGAAGATCGCCCAGTATAATCAAGTTTCCAGACATGCCACCGACGCCGGGTCCCAACCCGATGTCTATCGAACAAGCCGCGCTCCTCGTGGAATTCGCGAGAGCCTGCCGCACCGCCGCTCGCTCGGTTTCCCTCTACCCGGCGACCCATCCGTCGATCCAGGCGTCGCTCCAGCGCGTCATCGGCGCCGCCGGGCGGCTGGCGCCCGCCGGAACCGTGACGCTCGCCGTGCACCCCGGGACGCTGATGATTGACGGCAAGGCGCCGGCACGGTCGGACACAGCGCTCGAGGAGCTTGCCGGCCTCATGAAGGATCGCCTCGTGGGGGCGCTCCGGCTCGAATCCGGTGCCGACATCCACGACTGGCACGCGCTGCTGCTGCTGCTCGTGCGGCCGCTCGACGAGTTGTCGCAGGAGGGCGGCATCGCCAGGGCGTGGACGGCGACCGGCCGCAATCACTTCGAGATCCTCGAAATCGACTATGCCGAGGTGCTCCGCGAGCGGAGCGGCGACGGCGCCACCGAGTGGGATCAGATCATCAGCTTCTGCCTGCGAGGGGAGGGACTGGACTCTGACGCGCTAACGGCGCTGCTCGACGCCCTCGGCGATTCGGCCCGGTTCGGTGAGCTGATCGAACGCCTGCAAAGCACGACGACCGGCGGCGACACGACCGTGAGTGCGCGGGTCGCGGCGCTGCTCCAGTTGGTCACACAGATGCTCCAGGCGTCAGCCGAGCGCGCCGGTGAAGGCAGCAAGGAAGGGGTACTCCAGACCGTCGCCGACTCCTCGGCGCGACTGACGCCCGACATGCTCATTGCGATCATCGAGAAGGCGCAGGCCCACCAGGGCCAGGAGTCGGATGTCGCGGCCGCCGTCGTCGACCGCATGGGCGACAACACGATTGCGTCCTTCGTCGCCGGCAACGTTGCCAAGCAGAATGGGGCCTCCGAGCGCCTGGCCCAGGCGCTCCAGCTGCTCGTGCCCGACATCGAGCGCAAGGAACGCCTGATCGATCTCGCGAAGCACGAAGCCGAAAAGAGCCCGCTCGGCCAGCTGGCAGGGTTCCAGGAACTGTGGGAGTCGGCGGCCAACATGCTGGCGTCGTATTCAGACGAGAGTTTCGTCTCGACCGAGTATGCGCGCGAACTCACCAGCGCGCAGAAGCAGTCGCTCGACGTCGAGCGCGTCGTCGACGACCCGCCGGCGCGCGTACAGGCGTGGAAGGCCACGGTAGAGGACGAGGCAATCAAGGCGCTCGACTTCCAGCTCCTACTTGACTTGCTGAGAGTGGAAGACGACCCGGCGGCCTGGCGCGATACCGCGAAGCTGGTCGTGTCGGAGATCGAGAAGCGCGTGAAGGCAGGCGATCCCCAATCGGCGCAGAAGCTCGCGTTCGCCATTGTCCGCGAAATCGGCACCGGCGGCCGCGAGACGATGAGGCCCGCGGCAGAATCGGTGGTCGAAGCGCTGGCGAGCGTTTCGCTGGCGCGGGAGATCGCCAGCCATCTGCGCAAGGTCGAAGACGTCGGCGTCGATCCCTATAACCGCATCTGCCGCACCATCGGCGCCGGCATGATTGGTCCGCTGGCGGAGGTCCTGATCGTCGAGGAGAACAGCAGGGCGATCCGCCGGCTTCGGGAGATGTTGTTCGGGTTTGGCGCCGCGGGGCGCGAAACCGTCGAGCGGCTCAAGCGGTCGCCCAACCCGACGGTCCGGCGTACGGCGATCGACATGCTGCGGATGTTTGGCGGCCAGGACGCACTCGCCGACCTGGCGACGATGCTCGAGGACCGCGAGCCGCAGGTGCAGCGTGACGCCATCAAGGCGATCGCGCAGCTCGGCAATGACGAGGCCTTCGCCGTTCTGCAGAAGGCGCTCATGTCGGGGACAGCCGCCGGCAACACCATCCCGCAGCAGCTGATTACGCTGAAGGAGGAGCGGGCGGCGCCGCTGCTGTGCTACGTCCTCACCCATACGGCTCCGCGCGGACGCCTCATCGAGGTCCACACACAGATCATGGAGGCACTGGGCACGCTCGGCGCGCAGCCCGAGTCGATCTCCACGCTCCAGCGCGCCCTCTACCGCGGCGAATGGTGGGCGCCGACACGTACAGCAACCCTGCGCCGCGCCGCGGCCCTGGCGCTGGGCCGCATCGGCTCGCCGGAAGCGCGCCAGGTGCTCGAGGAGGCGAAGAAAAAAGGGAGCCGCGGCGTCCGTAACGCCGCGCGGCTTGCGCCAATCGCCCCGCCGCGGAGACAGCAGGAACGGGCATGAGCGCCACCCAGCGAATCAGACTCGTCGACGAGGTGGTCCGGCGCCTGGCTGCGGCGCTTCGCGCGGTGACGCTGTACGCGCCAGGACACCCGCTGGTCCAACGCAGCATCAATTCGTTCGCCGAAGTGCTGAACATCATGCACAGCTCGGCGCCGGCGGTCACCATCGGCATCGTCGGCGAAGACCTGGTTGTGCAGGACACGCCCATCCCCAGGGCAGCCGAAAACATGGAGAAGCTGGTCCGCCAGTTCCGGCAGGCCCGCATCGAACGCATCGTCATCGACAAGGGGGTCGACGTTGCCGAGCTGATGGAGCTGGCTCAGACGCTCGGCTCCCCGGTCTCGACGCCCGAGTCGAGCGCCAATCTCAACAAGCTGAAAAAAATTCGCGTCGGCCGGCTCCAGCTGGAAGAAGAGGAGCCGACCGCGGATATCGAGACCTATCGCAAGCTCTACAACGACGCCGTGTCGGTCGCGGGACAGCTGTGGGACAGCGCCACACTCGACGGCATGCCCGATCCCGAGGCGGGCAGCCAGATCGTCAACTCGCTTGCCGACGAAGTCTCGCAGAACCGCACAGCGCTGCTGGCACTGACGACGCTGAAGAACTACGACAGCTATACGTTCACCCACATGGTGAACGTGTCGATCCTGACGATGGGCCAGGCGCGCGGCCTCGGCATCGACGGCCCGCTGCTGCGGGAGTTCGGTCTGTCGGCGTTGCTCCACGACATCGGCAAGGTGAAGACGCCATCGGAGATCCTCAACAAGCCGGAAAAGCTCACCGACAAGGAGTTCGAGATCCTGCGCCGACATACGGTCGACGGCGCCGAGATCCTGCGGCGCACGCCGGAAATCCCGGCGCTGTCACCGGTGGTCGCGTTCGAGCATCACCTGCGGCTCGACGGCACCGGCTATCCATTCGGTGTCTCGCGCGGGACTTTGAACCTGGCGACGATGCTGTGCGGAATCGCGGACGTCTACGACGCGATGCGGTCGCAGCGCGTCTACCAGGAAGCCTTTCCGACCGACAGGATTCTTGCGGTGCTGCAGCGGAACGACGGCAAGCAGTTCGATCAACACCTCGTGCGGCGCTTCTCGCAGCTTGTCGGCATCTACCCCGCAGGCAACCTCGTCCGTTTGAATACTGGTGAAGTGGCGGTGGTGCTCAAGTCCTACCCCCCCGATCCCTATCGGCCGCGGGTCCGGCTGCTGTTTGATGCGACGGGCGCCGCCTTCACGCGGGTCCGCGAGTTCAACCTGTGGGAGAAGGATTCTGATCAACCGCGATCGATCCAGTCACCGGTCGATCCAGCCGGCTACGACATCGATCCGTTGACGTATCTTAGTAAGTAGCCTGCCCTCGCTTACAGTCCCAGGGGATTCATGAAGATTTCACGCACGCGCGCGGCGACAGGGTTCGTATGCGCGGCCGCCATCGGCATTGGCGCGGCGCTCGCGCAGGATTCCGGGTTCCTGCCCCGCTTTCCGATCCTGATCTCCGATCTCACGTCTCCCGGGATCGATCGCGGGCTCCGCGACGACGCGCCGCGGATGCCTCGTACCCAGGGCAGCACGGTGGCAGTGGCGGCCGATGACGAGCGGTTCATTCGCGGCAGCATCATCGTGAAGTTCCGCCCCGGCACCTCACCGGATGCGCAGCGCGCGATGCTGTCGCAGGTGGACGGATCGATCACGCCGGTGCTGCCGTATGCGAACTTCGACATCGTCTCGATTGCCGCGAGCGCCGACCCGGAGGAGGCGGCGCAGCGGCTCGACGCGCAACCCGATGTCGAGTACGCGCAGGCGCGCTACCGCGTCTACCCGCAGTTCGTGCCGAACGATCCGTTGTACGCGCGCCAGTGGAACTATCCGGCGCTGGACATGGAACGCGCGTGGGACATCAACCCGGGCGCCACGTCGTCGGTCACCGTCGCGGTGCTCGACAGCGGCGTGGCGTATCGCGCCGCGCTGATGCGCTACAACGCCGGGCCGTTCACGCTGGACGGGCAGCGGTTCCCCGCGCTCGGCCTGATCGATGTGCCGTTTGCCGCGGCGCCGGACCTGAGTGGGCCGGATCGATTCGTCGCTCCGCGCGACTTCATCTGGGAGACGACCACGCCGGTCGATCTCGACGGGCACGGCACCCACGTATCCGGCACGATCGGACAGCTCACGAATAACGGGACCGGAGTCGCGGGCATGGCCTTCAACGTCCGGATCATGCCGGTGAAGGTCCTCTCTGGCGTGTGGGACGTCATCTTCGGAGCCCGGCTGCAAGGGACCGACGACGTCGTGGCGCGCGCGGTGCGCTACGCCGCGGATAACGGCGCCCAGGTCCTGAACATGAGCATTGGCCGCGCCGGCTCGCCGGCGCCCGTCGTCCAGGAGGCAATCAACTACGCGGTGTCGCGCGGCGCCTTCGTCGTCGTCGCCGCCGGCAACGGATTCGAGGAAGGCAACTTGATCGAGCGGTATGCCGAATTCGCACCGGCGATCAACGGCATGGTGAGCGTCGGCGCGATCGGCCGCGACCGGCGCCGGGCATTTTATTCAAATACCGGCAGCTACGTGGAACTTGCGGCGCCGGGAGGCAACTCTCTCGTCGGGGGCCCGGCCGGAGCAATCCTGCAGCAGACCTACGACTTGGACTTCGTCGACACCTACCTGGGGACTCCTGCCCAGTTTCGCGCACCGCGCTTCGACGTCTTCGCGTACCAGCCGTTCCAGGGCACATCGATGGCCGCACCGCACGTCTCCGGCTTCGCGGCACTGCTGATCCAGCAGGGCATCACCAGTCCCGCTGCCATCGAAGCGGTGATGAAGCACTATGCGATCGACCTGGGCCCGAGCGGGCGCGACAACGAGTTCGGATACGGACTCATCAACCCGCGCGCGTCGCTGCGCGGCATGGGGCTGGCCAAGTGAAGCCGTTACTGACGCTCGCCGTTCTCTGTTTCCTGGTCCCGGCCGGCGCTGGCGCGCAGGACGACGGCTTCATGCTCCGCGGCTTCGGCGACATGGGTGCCACGACCTTCACGGCCGAGCAGAGCTTTACAGCCATCCTCGGGTCCAGCACGGCCGCGGTGTTCGGCGGCGGGGTCGAAGTCGTTCTTCCCCAGCGCATCTTCGTCAACGTGCGGGCGTCGCGGTTCCGCCAGACCGGCCAGCGCGTGTTCGTGTCGGGTGGTGAGCAATTCGACCTTGGCATTCCGACGACCGTGACGCTGACGCCGCTGCAGGTCACGGCGGGCTATCGTTTTCCTCGCGTCATCGGGCTCACCCCGTATGCGGGCGCCGGGCCGGGCTGGCACCACTTCACCGAGACGTCGCAGTTCGCCGACACGAGCGAGAACGTGGACGAGCAGTTTTCCGGTTTTCACGTCCTCGGCGGCGCCGAGGTCCGGCTGGTGCGGTGGCTTTCGCTCGGTGGTGAGCTGCAGTGGGCGACCGTGCCGGATGCAATCGGCGAGGATCCGAACAGCGTCGCTCGCGAGTTCAACGAGTCCGACCTGGGCGGCACGACCTTCCGCTTCAGGGTCATCGTCGGAATGTGAAGGATTTCCGGGCGCGGGTGCTGTCGGCGGTGCGACGAATTCCCAGGGGACGCGTCGCGACCTACGGCGATGTGGCCGCCCTGGCGGGCAGCCCGCGCGCCTGGCGGGCGGTCGGCAACATCATGCGTGAATGCCGCGATCCGGCAACACCGTGCCACCGCGTCATCGGCGCCGGCGGCGCGCTGGGCGGCTACGGCGGCAACCTTCAGCTGAAACGCGAGCTGTTGCGAGCCGAGGGGATCGAGGTGGGCCCGCCTCCGCGCAGTAGCGCTTCGGCGCGGCAGGCACGCATCCGCCGGTTCCGCGACGTGCGCTGGAAAGCCGCCGTCAGGCGCGCCCCTTCAACTGCGCGGCCAACGAAGTGAGAATGGCCTTTTCCTCGGCCGAGATCCGACCGATGATGCCGAGCATGCCGCCGGATGCCGCGGCGATCGCTTCAGCCTGTTTCACCAGGTCGTCGGCCTTGAGATCCTCATGCCCAGGCGTGTCCATCAGCGCACGAATCAGCCGCGCTGCATTTACGAAGATGCGATCTGCCGGGCGATGTGTCAGCCATTCGGCGAGTTGACGATCGGCGGCACTGTCCTCGTCGATGCCGCGGGCCCGCGCCAGCTTGATGAGCAGATGGCGCTCGGCATCCGAGACGCCTCCCTCCGCCCAGGCGACCTGTACGAGCGGAACAAGCGGCAGGAGGACGACGGTGTCCGGCGTGAATCCCAGATCCTGGAGTTCTTTCAGCAGCTCGGGGTCATGGAGGCCCGAGCTCTTCCCAATCTCGGCGCGCGCCGCCTCGGCCGCGGCCGCTGCCCGCATCTTCTCGATCAGCTCTCTGTCCTTCCGCCGGAAGTATTCCTCCTCCAGCGAATGTTCACGCTCCGCGAAGATATCCTTTTCCGTCATACGCCTATCCTATCGCCATCAGGTCGAACTGCTCGTGGTGCAGCTGGGCGTCCGACCGCAGCGCAATATCGCGGCCGAGCGACTGCCTCAGATCCTTGAACACCGCGCGCTCCTCGTCGCGCAGCGCGCGCGCGATATCGGGGTTGACGCGCAGCACCAGGCTCTGGCCGTTGAGGTCGGCGCTGATCTTCTTCACCTCTGACAGGATCTCGTAGCAGATCGTCGAGCTCGACTTGATCACCGCGCTGCCTGCGCAGTACGGGCACGGCTCGGTGAGCACGCGCTCGAGACTCTGTTTTACGCGCTTGCGCGTGATGATGACCAGGCCGAAGTCCGACACCTGCAGCGCCTTCGACGGCGCGCGGTCCTTGCGCAGCTCCTGCTCGACCGTCTGGAAGACCTTCTGCCGGTTCTTCTTCTCTTCCATGTCGATGAAGTCGAGCACGATGATGCCGCCCAGGTCGCGGAGCCGAATCTGCCGGATGATCTCCTTCACCGCCTCGAGGTTGGTCTTGAGGATGGTGTCCTCGAGGCGGCCGGCCGTCTTCTTCCCGACGTACCGCCCGGTATTCACGTCGATCGCGACCAGCGCCTCGGTCTGGTTGATGACGATGGAGCCGCCCGATTTCAGCCACACCTTGCTGCGGAGCGCGCGGTCGATCTCGGCCTGCACGCCGTATTCCTCGAAAATCGGGTACTCCTTTTCGTAGAGCTTCACCTTCGGCGCCAGCGCCGGCATGATGCGCTCCACCAGTTCGCAGATGCGGCGATATTCAGCCTCGTTGTCGATGCGGATGGCCGTGAAGTCCTCGGTCAGCAGGTCGCGCAGCAGCTTGGCGACGAGGCTCTGCTCGCGGTAAACCACCGCCGGCGCGCGCGACGACTCCGACTTCTGGCGGATTTCAGTCCAGACGCGGTGGAAGTAGCTCAGGTCGGAGACGATGTCTTCCTTGGCACGTCCGGCCGCTGCGGTCCGGATAATCAGGCCGCCGGTGAACCCGTGCTGGTCGCGGAACTCGCGCACGATGCCGCGCAAGCGGCTGCGCTCCTCGCGCGAATCGATCTTGCGAGAGACGCCCACGTGATCGACCGTGGGCATGAACACCAGGAAGCGCCCGGGCATGGTGGCGTGCGACGTGAGCCGGGCGCCCTTGGTGCCGAGCGGCTCCTTGGCCACCTGGACGATGATCTCCTGGCCTTCCTTCAGGAGCTCCTCGATCTTGGGCTCGGGCCCCTTTTCACGGTCGTTGCGGTCGCCGCGACGCCCGGGCGGACCTGAAGGTCCGCCTCTACGAGGGCCCTGTCCCGCCGGAGCGCCGCCACCCTCACCCGGCGCCGGCGCGGCGGGGGACTCGTCCTCCGTTTCGAAGCGCTCGAACTCTTCGGACGGGGCTATGACGTCGCTGACATAGAGGAAGCCGTCGCGCTCGAGGCCGAGGTCAATGAACGCCGACTGCATGCCGGGGAGCACTTTCGACACCCGGCCCTTGTAGAGATTGCCCACCACACCGCGCGACCGCTCGCGCTCGATGAAGATTTCCGCGACCTGATCTTCCTCGAGGATGGCGACCCGCGTCTCGTGGGCGCTCGAGGAGATGATCATCTCCTTGGTCATGCCCGCAGCTCTCTGGGGGCTGTGGACACGGCGCTCGACGGACCTCCGCCGCCCGTACCAGCAGGTACGTCAGCAGCAGTCCGAGAAGCACAGTCACGTCCGTCGCACCCCTGTAGAGGCGGACCGTCAGGTCCGCCTAATTGGTAAATCGACGCATCCGCACGTTGAGGATCAGGCCGAACCCCGCCAGCGTGGCAATCATGGAGGAACCGCCGTAGCTCATGAGCGGAAGCGTCAGTCCCTTGACCGGCGCAAGGCCGGCCGACATCGTGATGTTGTAAATCACCTGGAACGTGAAGCTGGCTAACACTCCCAGCACCAGGTACGCGCCGAGCCGATCCTTGGCAAGCCGGGCCGACTCGAGCGCCCGCAGAATGACGAACAAGTACAGGCCGAGCGCCACGATGACGCCGGCAAACCCCTGCTCCTCGGCCAATACCGAGAAGATGAAGTCGTTGTGCGCGACCGGAAGGAAGCGCAGTTGTCCCTGCGTGCCCTCCGTGAACCCTTTCCCCCAGGGCCCGCCGGATCCCACCGTGATGCGGGCCTGAATCTGTTGGTACCCGGCGCCGCGCGCGTCCTGCGACGGATCGAGGAAGGTCGAGATGCGCTCCTTCTGGTAGTCCTGGAGCGCGAACTGCCAGGCAACGGGCGCCGCCAGCAGTCCAATGAGCGCGAGCACGCCAAGCAGCCGCATCGGCATGCCGGCCACGAACGCCACCGCGAATGCCACGGGGATGAGCGTCGCCGCCGTGCCGAGATCCGGTTGCCTGGCGATGATGAAGAGCGGAACGGCAGTAATCGCGCCGACCATGATGAGGTCGACGTGGGTGACGATCCCCCGGCGGCTTTCGCCGAGGAACTTGGCCAGGACCAGGGCGAGCGCGGCCTTGGCGAACTCCGACGGCTGCAGGTTGAACGACCCGAGATCGATCCAGCGGCGCGATCCGCCGCGCACCGCGCCGAAAAACAGCACGTACAGCAGCAGCGCCACGATCGCGACGTAGATGAAGTGCGATTTGTCCGCCATCGATCGGTAGTCGATGCTGAGGCAGATGACCAGCGCGATGACGCCGATCACCACACCGTAAATCTGGGTCTGGACGATCGGCGTCCATCCCCCTGTCGCGCTGTAGATCTGGGTGATGCCGATGGCGCAGAGCGCCAGCAACGCGGCCATCAGGCCCCAGTCCACGTGGTGATAGAGACGGCGTTCGAACATGACCTAGTGTGTACCCGCGTACCGGAGCGGCCGGCGTCACCGCGGCGACGGCTGGCGCGACGACGGTGATGGTATCGGGATCCGTCTCGGGCGGGGTGGGCGCAGGAACCGGCGTCAACGTCGGCAGCGGGCGCCCTTCCTTCTTGGCGAAATACGTTTCGATCACGTGCTTGGCGATCGGCGCCCCGAGGTAGCCATGTTCGGCGTGCTCGCCGAAGATGACGCCGGCGATCTCAGGGTTGTCCCTCGGCGCGAAGAAGACGAACCAGCCGTGGTCGCGCAGGTCGCGGCCGCTGCCGCGCGCGGCCTGGCGTCCCTGGTTGGAGATCACCTGCGCGGTGCCGGTCTTGCCGGCGACGTCGCGGCCCGGGATCCGGCCACGAACACCGGTGCCCGCTCCGTTGACCACCCGCCACAGCCCGTCATGCAGCGCCGCCAGCGTCGACGGCTTGAACGCCACGCGTTCCGCCACGACCGGGGGCGTGGCCATCTTCCAGCCGCCGCCTTCGTCGACCGCGCGGATCACGTGCGGCGTCACACGGGTGCCGCCGTTGGCCACGGTGGCAATCATGACGCCGAGCGACGCCGGCGTCACAGTCACCTGTCCCTGGCCGATCGACACCGAAATGGTTTCGCCCGGGTACCAGCGCTCACCGGTGTGTTCGAGCTTCCATGCGGTCGAGGGCACGATGCTCTGCTGCTCGTTCGGCAGGTCGATGCCGGTCGGCCCCGCCAATCCCAGCTTCTCGGCCCACTTGTGAATCCGATCGACGCCGAGCATGTTGCCGAGTGTGTAGAAGTAGACGTTGCACGACTTCTCGAGCGCCGTGCGCATGTCGACGGAACCGTGGCCGCCCTTCAAGTGGCAGAGGAAATAGCGGCCGAAGAAGCTGGCGCCGCCGCCGCAATTCACCCGGAAATCCGGATCGACGATCCCCTCTTCGAGAGCCGCCGTCGCGACCACGATCTTGAACGTCGACCCGGGTGAGTATCGTCCCTGGATCGTACGGTTCTGCAGCGGCCGCAGCGCGTCGGTGTTCAACGCGGCCCACGTGGCGCGATCGATCCCGGCGGCGAAGTCGTTCGGGTCGTACGCCGGCAGGCTGACGAGCGACAGCACTTCGCCGTTGTTGGGATTCATGATCAACGCCGATCCATTGAAGCCGGCATGCTTGAAGCCTTCTTCCGCCGCCTTCTGCAGGTCGTAGTCGATCGTCAACTGCACCCGCCGGCCCTCGACCGGCTGTATTTCCTCGAGCGTGCGGATTTCGCGCCCCATGCTGTTGACGACGACGCGCTTGGCGCCATCCTCGCCCATCAGCAGCTTGTTGTAGACGCGCTCGATGCCCGACTGGCCGACGATCGCCCCGGTGGTGATGCCGTCGCCCACCTGCGCGTCGTTCGCTTCGCCGACGTAGCCGAAGACGTGCGCCGCCAGCGCGTCCGACGGGTACTGCCGCGTCGGCACTTCCTGGACGACGACGTCCGGAAGTTCGAAATCGAGCCGTCGCGCCGCGAGCGCGGCAACCTGCGCGAGCGACGCGTCCTCGATAACGACGATCGGGCGGTAGGACGGCTCGCCGCGGTGGCGGTCGACAATCTGCTGCACCTGGGCCACGTCCAGGCCGGCCACCGCGGCCAGCAGCCTGATCGTTCGATCGAGATCCTTGGTGTGCTCGCGGACGATGGAAATGTTGAAGGAGTGGCGGTTCTCGACCAGCACTTTGCCGTTGCGGTCGAACAGCACGCCGCGCGGCGCCCGCAGCGCGAGCGTCCGCTGGTGATTGTTCTCCGCCATCTCCTCGAAGCGGGAGTGCTGGACGATCTGGAGGAACCAGAAACTGATCGCCAACGCCGCGAATGTCACGACGACGCTCACCTGGAGAATGGTGAGGCGAACCGTGATGCGGCGACGATCTTCAGTCAGAGCCATCGTGCCTAATCCTTACATCCGTCTTCGCATTCGCCTTCGCTCGGCCATTCCCGGCAGCGACTCGATGATGGCGAACGCGATCATGCCGACCGCCGCATTGCCCAGTGCCTGGCTCAGGATCGCCGCCCACGGCGCCGGAAACGATCGCAAGCCCAGCAGCACATACAATCCCATGAAAACAGCCGCATGCCCGGCGGTCGCTGCGAGGAACATCACCAGGCGTGGTAGCGCCGCGGTGACGATAAACTGCTGGCCGATAGCACCCGCAATGAACCCGACGATGCACTTGGCGAGTCCGCCGATGCCGATCACGCCGCTCGAGAGCGCGTCCTGGATGATTCCCGCCATGCTGCCGGCGAGCATCCCGGTCACGGGACCGCTCGTGAGCGCGACATACACCACCACGACGAGAACCAGATCGAGTGCGACGGTGCCCGCAACCAGAAAACGCGCCAGGGTCGTTTGCAACGCGAGCGCCAGAGCTATCGCGATGAAGACCCCGACTGCCTTCACTCGTGTGCCTGCACCGCCGGCCCTGCGGACGCCCCCTCGCCGGCGGCTGCGGCGCCTTCAGCCCCGGTCACAGGCGGCGTCGTCACCACCAGCACCGCTTCGATCGACGAAAAATCGACAGCCGGCCGGATGACGATAGCGCCAAACTCCCCGAAGCCCCGCTCAACAGATTCTATCTGACCTATCACGAAGCCCTTAGGGTAAATGCCATCAATTCCGGATGTGCTTATGACATCACCGGATTGAACATCGGCCGTACCGGAAACGTAATTCAGCCGCAGGCTCCCTCCGGTTCCCTCGACCACGCCCTGCGCGCGAGACCGTTCGACGATCGCACCCGCGGCGGCGTTGCGGTCGATTAGCAACTGCACCTTCGCCGCGCGCGCGCTCGGCGTGATGATGCGGCCGACGACGCCCGCGGGCGCGATGACAGCCATATCCGGGCGAAGACCGTCTGAGGATCCCTTGTCGATGGTGATCGTGCGGAAGTCCGGGCTGGCACTGCCGGCGATCACGCCCGCGGCGACGGTGTCGAGCTGGATACCTTCGCGAAGCTTCAGCAACTCGACCAACGTGCGCGACTGCTGAGCCAGCGCGCGCTGCTGCTGGAGCGCCACCTGCAGCTGCGCAACTTCACGACGCAGCTGCTCGTTGTCGCTACGCACCGATTGCAGCGCGAGGTAGTCGCCCCAGGACGTCCTGACGCCGCCGATCAGCCTCGAGGCGCCGCGCTGGACTTCGGCGAACGTGCCGAAGGTGACCACTTCAAGGAGCGGGATGCCACGTTCCGTGTTGACCTGCGCCGAGATCAGGATGATGTGGCCGATAATCACGGCCATGAAGAGGTAACCGGTGCGCTGACGGATATCGAGGAGAGCCACGTTATCAACGGATGGACGAACTTACGAATTGACGAATTGCTGCGCGTTCCATTTGTAAATTCGTACGTCCGTCAATTCGTCAATTCAATCAATAGAGATCTTTCGCAGCAGATTGAAGTCGGAAAGCATCTTTCCAGCGCCGAGCACGACCGACGACAGCGGGTCTTCCGCCATCGCCAGGGGCAAGCCGGTCTCTTCGCGCAGCCGCTTGTCCAGGTTCTTCAGCAGCGAGCCGCCGCCGGTGAGCACGATCCCGCGATCGACGATGTCGGCCGAGAGCTCCGGCGGCGTCCGCTCGAGCGCGACGCGGACGGCGTCGACGATCACGTTGACGGTCTCCGCGAGCGCCTCGCGAATCTCCTCGTCGCTAATGGTGATCGTCTTCGGCACTCCTTCAATCAAGTGCCGGCCCTTGATCTCCATCGTCATCTTCTCGTCAAGCGCGAAAGCGGACCCGATCTCCATCTTGATCTGCTCGGCCGTGCGCTCGCCGATCAGAAGGTTGTAGGTCTTCTTGATGTACTGGATGATCGCCTCGTCCATTTCGTTGCCGGCGACGCGCACCGCCTTACTGTAGACGATGCCGGCGAGCGAAATGACGGCGATGTCGGTGGTGCCGCCGCCGATGTCCACGATCATGTTGCCCGAGGGCTCGGTGATCGGCATGCCGGCGCCGATGGCGGCGGCCATCGCTTCTTCGACCAGGTGCACTTCACTCGCCTTGGCGCGATAGGCGCTGTCCTTCACCGCGCGTTTCTCGACCTGGGTAATCTCGGAGGGGACGCCTATCACGATGCGCGGGCGGACCCACACATTGCGATTGTGCGCCTTCTTGATGAAGTAGGTCAGCATCTTCTCGGTGACCTCGAAGTCGGCGATGACTCCGTCCTTCATCGGCTTGATCGCGACAATGTTGCCCGGCGTGCGGCCGAGCATTTCCTTGGCATCCTTGCCGACCGCTTCAACCCGGCCGTTGATCTTGTTGATGGCCACGATCGAGGGTTCGTTGACGACGATCCCCTTGCCGCGGGCGTAGACGCAGGTATTGGCGGTGCCAAGGTCGATGGCCAGGTCGTTGGAAAACAGGGAGAAAAACGAGCCGAGTCCCACTTACGTGTTTCCTTCCGCGATATGAATGCCGTTTTTGCCCGAATCCTTGACCTGATACATGGCCCTGTCGGCTGCCTTCAGTAATTCTTCGGCCGATCCGGTGATATCCGGCAGAGTGGCAATGCCGATCGACGCCGTCAAGCGCAGCGATAAGCCCTCGAGTTCCAGGAACGAGAACGCCCGGAGACGATCGCGGATGCGCTCGGCGACCGATATGGCGCCTTCCCGGCCGGTATCCGGCAGGATCAAGGCAAATTCGTCGCCGCCGAACCGCGCGACGACGTCTGTTTCCCGGGCGCAGGCGCGAATGACATTCGCCGCCTCGACCAGCGCCTTGCTGCCCGCCAGGTGCCCGTGGTTCGTGTTGACGTTCTTGAAGCCGTCCATGTCGATGAACAGCACCGACAGCGGTTTTCCGCTGCGAATTGACCGTTTTTCCTCCCGCCGCAGCACAAGGTTGAGGTAGCGGGAATTCGATAGCCCCGTCAGGTCGTCGGTCACCGACAGCGCCTCGGCCTTCTGAAAGGCCATGGCGTTATCGAGCGCGATGGCCGCCGGCTCGAGCAGCGTCCGCATCGACGCCAGCACCGTCGTGCCGAGCGACGGCGCAGAGGCCGATGGATGCGGGTCCAGTCCGACCAGCACGGCCAGCGTGCGGTTGCGGCAGTTCAGGGGCAGCCCCACGGCAGTCCCGCGGGCGTTCGGCGCACCCCGGCGATCCTTGGTCAGGTCCGCCGACAGGAACTCTGCACCCTGGGCGATCACCCAGTTGGCCACAGCCCAGACCGAATGTTCGAGCTCGTGGATGCAGCCCTTGTCCGCCATGATGCTGGTTTCGCCCGTCACATCCGTGGCGACCACAGCCCAGCATGGCGCCGGAATCCACTCGTCCGCCTGGCGCACCAGCCACAGGCACACTTTCTGGGGATCGAGCGTTGCGTTGGCCTCGCGGACGGCCTCGATCATCGCGTCGCGCCGTTCGAGACGCGCGCGCAACGTGCGGAGGCGTACCTTTATGCGGCTCGCAAAGTCGGGGCGGCGAGCCGCCCGGACAATGCGGCGGGCAGCGTCAGGCTTGCTTGAAATTGGTCTCACCGCTCGCAGGGGCGGGGGCGCGCTCGGGCATGAGTGTGCGACTCGAGGCCGCTACGTCCTTGGGGACGGGGTAAATATACCACAGCTAAGCGCCGGAACCCGTTGAAAAGAGGTAAGATGGAGGGTCTTACAGAGATTTTTTCCGGCGTCCGTGCACGGACGTGCCGAGGTTGTCTCATGACCATGCTCGATCGGATGCGCCGCCACAAGGGCTGGCTCAAGTGGAGCCTTGGCCTCGTGGTGCTGGCCTTCATCGTTTTCTATATCCCCAGCTTTCTTGACGATCCGACCGCCATCGGCGTGGGAGCCCTTCCGGGCGAGGTCATCGCGGAAGTCGAGGGGAAGAACGTCACCGCCGGCCAGTTTCTCCAGCGCTACAACAGCCAGATCCAGGCCTATCGCACCGCCTACGGCAGCCAGATGAACGACCAGCTCCTGCGCCAGCTGGGGATCGACCAGCAGATCCTGCAGCAGATGATCGACGAGGAGGCGGCCCTGACCGAGGCGGAGCGGCTCGGGCTCAACGTCAGCGACGAGGAACTGGCGCAGACGATTTTTTCGATTCCGGGCCTGCAGGAGAACGGACGGTTCATCGGCGAGCAGCGGTACGAGCTGCTGCTGCGCACCCAGATCCCGCCGCAGACCAAGTCGATGTTCGAGGACAACCTGCGGCGCAGCCTGATGATCGACAAGCTGCGCGCGGCGCTGACCGACTGGATGACCGTGGCCGACGCCGACGTCGACAAGCAGTTCACCGAGCGCAACCAGAAGGTGAAGCTCCAGGTCGTCGCGCTTACCGCCGACCGCTTCCGTGACCAGGTCACCGTCAGCGACGCGGATGTGGCCGCGTACTTCGAGATGCACAAGGCCGGACTACCGCATCGGCGAGCAGCGGAAGGTGAAGATGCTGCTCCTCGACCGCGAACAGGCGCAGGCGAAAACGATCGTGCCCGCGGCCGACGTGCAGCGCTTCTATAACGACAACATCGCGCAATACCAGACGCCTGAGCAGATCCGCGCCAGCCACATCCTGCTCAACACCGCGGGCAAGGACGAAGCGACCGTCCGGAAACAGGCTGAGGACATCCTGAAACAGGCACGCGCCGGCGCCGATTTCGCGGCGCTGGCGACCAAGTTCTCGGAAGACGAGGGCTCGAAGGTCAACGGCGGCGACCTCGATTACTTCAGCCGCGGCCGGATGGTGCCGGAATTCGAAAACGGCGGCGTTCGCGCTGCAGCCTGGACAGATCAGCGACCTCGTGAAGTCGCAGTACGGCTTCCACATCATCAAGGTGGTGGACAAGAAGCCGGCGGTGACGCGCACCTTCGACGAAGTGCGGCCGCAGCTCGAGGAGCAGCTCAAAGCCCAGCGAACCGACCAGCAGCTCACCGCGCGCGCCACCGAGCTCGCCAGCCGCATCGACGACCCGTCCGATCTCGATACCGTCGCCCGCGAGCTTGGCGTGATGGTGACCGAGTCCGGGTTCTTCGCCCGCGAAGATCCCGTGGCGGGCCTCGGCGTCGCGCCGCAGGTGACGGAGGCGGCCTTCGCGCTCCAGGACAACACCGTCAGCGCGCCGATCGCGTCCCCGCGCGGCCCGGTGTTCGTGACGGTCACGCAGAAGCGCGAACCGCGCGTACCCCGCTCGACGAGGTCAAGGACCGGGTGCGTGACTGACGCGATCCGCGTCAAAGCCACCGAGATCAGCCGCCAGCGGGCCGCCGCAATCGCCGCGTCGCTCCGATCAGCCGGCAACTTCGCCGCGGCGGCCAAGGCGCAGGGCTTTGAGGCGAAAGACACCGATTTGATTGCCCGCGGCGCGCCGCTGCCCGACATCGGCGTCAGCCCCGACGTCGAGAAGGTTGTCTTTGCACTGCCGGCGGGAAGCGTGAGCGAGCCGATCACGACCCGCGACGCCACGGTGATCGTTCGCGTGCTCGAGCGCGACGACGTCACGCCTGAGGAGCTGCGCCTCGGCAAGGAGGCGTTCCGCGAGCAGCTGCTCAACGAGCGCCGAACGCGGTTCTTCGCCGCCTACATGACGAAGGCGAAGGAGCGGATGGACATCGAGGTCAGGCAGGACGTGGTGACGCGGATGCTCGCGGCTACTGCGATCTAAGCAGGCCCCAGGCCCAGAGGCCACGGGGCACGGGGCTGTCTGAGGCCTCTGACGGACCTGAGCCAGAGGTCTGATACCCTGCTCATCTCACGAACGCAAACGGCATCAGCGCCAGCGGCTCGCCGCGCCGGAAGATTCGCACCGGCGCGGTGAGCGCGGCCATCGCCCGCCCCTCCGCCCCGCCCAGTACCCGACCACAGATCTCGCCCCGGACGACGAGCCGAACTGCTCCGCGATCGCTTCGAAGAGCGTGCGGCGAGGCGGGGATACGTGACCAGCTCCACCTCCTCGTCGGCCGGAATCCCGGCGCGCGCTTTCGCGATCGCCACTGCGCGGTCGAGCCCGCCGAGCTCGTCGACCAGGCCATGTTCGCGCGCCTGCCGCCCGGTCCAGACGCGGCCCTGCGCGACGGCGTGGATCTGCTCGCGCGTCGAGTGCCGTGATTCGGCGGCCTTCTGAACGAAGCCGTCGTAGAACGACTCCATGTACGCCTGCAGCCTGGCGCGCTGTTCCGGTGTGAATGGCTCGAACGGCGACGACAGCGTCGCGTTCCGGCCCGACTGCACCGTTCCGACGTTGACGCCGATTTTCTCGAGCGTGTCGCCGATCACGACTTTCCCGCCGAAGATGCCGATCGAGCCGGTCAGCGTGCCGGGCTGCGCCACTATCACCTGAGCCGGCATGGAGATGTAATACCCGCCGGACGCCGCCAGGTCCGACATCGACGCAATCAGCGGCCGCGACGGGTTCTGATCGCGGGTAATCGCCAGCTCACGCCAGATCACGTCCGAGGCCACTGCGGATCCGCCGGGACTGTCGACCCGCAGCACGATCGCCTTGATCGAATCGTCGTCCCTGATGCGTTCGAGCTGCTCGACCATCGTGTCGGAGCCGACGACGGCGCCGTTGACGGTATCCAGGGTGCTGCGGCCGGAGGCGATCACGCCCGACGCGTACAGCACGGCGATGCGTGATCCCGGCCTGCCGCCGAGCGAGCGTGCTGTGACCTGGCGGTAGTCCTGTTCCTCGACTCGCTCGCGCGATTCGTCGTCCCGCTTGAGTGCCGCCACCCGATCGTCCAGCTGATCGAGATAGGCGAGGTCGTCCACGAGTCCCGCCTGTCGCGCAGCCTCCGGCGTGAACGGACCTTCGTCGAGCAGCCGCCGCACTTCGTCGGGGGTCTTCTTCCGGGCTTCGGCGATGCCGCGCACCAGCTGCTCATACAGGTCGCGATTGAGCGACTCGGTCATCTCGCGGTGCTCGGGGGTGAAGTCCTTCTCGGTGAACTGGTTCACCGCCGTCTTGTACGCGCCGACGTGCACGAAATCGGGATACGCCCCGAGCTTGTCGAGCGCGCCGCGAAGGAAAAGTTCGTACGACGCGATGCCTGTGAGGTCGAGCGGGCTCGACGGCAACAGGAAGACGCGGTCCGCCGCGCTCGCAAGGTAGTACTCGCGGTCGCCGCCGTATTCCAGGAACGCGACGACCGATTTTCCGGATCGGCGGAAGTCCACGACGGCATCGCGGAGTTCCTGCACCTTGGCCCAGAACGGCAGTTCGAGTGTCGCCGGCAGCAGCAGCACCGACGTGATACGCGGGTCGCGCTTCGCCTTCTGGAGGCTCTCGATCAGCCCGCGTACTGTGGCCGCATCGCCGCTGAGCACCTGGCCCACCACGTCGTCCGGCAGCACTTCGAGCAGCTCGCCGCCAGGACGCACGACGAGCACGGACTCGCCGGGGATCGCCGGCCCGCGCGAGGCGGCCAGGTAGGCGGCGAAGAGCAAGACCATCGACAACACGGTCCCCACGCCAACCAGGGTAAAGAAGACAGCAAAGCCGCGGCGTAACGTCACAACAGCCTCCTAATCGTCGAATTGACGAGTCTACGGATTGACGAATTGCAGATCCGATCGTTCGATCCGTAAATTCGTGAATTCATCGATTTGAATAGCCTACACGCGGACGTGTGGCACGCGTGCATGGGCCGGAGGAACCGCAATGCCACGTATAATCCCGCCATGCGTTTGTTTTTTGCCCTTCTCTCGCTGATGCTCGTGGCGGCCTGTGGCGGCGACACGGAAAGGACCAACGTGACCGAACTCATCAAGCAGGACGGCCGGGTGGGGACCGGCGCGGAAGCCGTTGCCGGGCGGAGCGTCACGGTGCACTACACGGGCTGGCTCTACGATCCGACGCGCGCCGACCACAAGGGAGCCAAGTTCGACAGCTCGCGCGATCGCAACGAGCCGTTCTCGTTCGACCTTGGCTCCGGCCAGGTCATCACCGGCTGGGATCAGGGCGTGGCCGGCATGAAGGTCGGCGGCCAGCGGATGCTGACGATTCCGCCGGATATGGGCTATGGCGCGCGCGGCGCGGGCGGCGTCATTCCCCCCAACGCCACGCTGCTGTTCGACGTCGAGCTGCTCGACGTGAAATAGAGTTCCGGAGAGGCAGTAGACCAGACCGGTCAGTAGAACCAATCGACGATGACGTCGCGGGTGCCTTGCACCACGGGGCGGACTTCATGCAGCCAGGCAGCGTCAAACGCGACCAGCATCCCCGCTAGCGGCAGAACCCGGAGCGGAGTATCACCTCGATCCCCGGACACGTCGGGATAGATCACCAGTTCGCCTCCGACGAAATCGCCGCGTCGGAGATCGTCCCGGGCCGAGTTCAGGAACACGACGACCGCGAGGCGGCGTTCAGCGGCGGCCGGCCACTCGCCATCGTCGCCCCGGTCACGATGGAGTCGATAAAAACCGCCGTCGGAGTACCGAATAAATCCGGCGCCCTCGCGGTCGTGCAGCGGGATCCCGCATCGGGCTGACACCTCGTCGCGAACCGCGTCGAGCCGCTGTTCCACGGCGGCCAATGTGCAGAAATCCACGTCGATGCTGGTGGCGCGGCGGGCTTCCTCGTTGAGGACAATGCCAGACTCGAGGATTTCAGCCGTCTCGACGAGTCCCCGGTCCATGGCGGTTCGGACCTCCCGGCAGGTGGCCGCGTCGAGAAATTCGGGGATGAGTATCGGTTCCCGAAGGTTCATGCCGATACTCTATGGTGAGCAGGGTGGACGCGATTACAGTTTCGTGATTCTAGCCAGATTTGTTCGGGAAAAGTGCTGAGAAGACCTTCTTAATGCCTACGCAGTTTCCTTCACAACCTCCGTATGACCAGCCGAACCACCAGGCTGATCCGATGGCCGTCGACTCGTCCCCGGACAACACCGGCGCTGGCTACGGCTACGGCCCGGGCTACGGGGCCGCCACGTCCGGCGACTCCGAGCTGAGCCTCGTTCATTACCTGCAGATCATCTACCGGCGCCGGTACGCCGCACTCAGCACCTTTTTCATTATTTTTCTCGGCGTCACGCTCTACACGGTCAGCGCCACGCGGATCTACGAGGCGAGCGCGCGCATCCTGATCGAGCGCAACACCCCGAACGTGGTCTCGTTCCAGGAAGTGCTCGACCAGAGCGCGCAGACCGACGACTACTACGAAACGCAGTACGCCATCCTGCGGGGCCGCGGCCTCGCGCGCCGCACGATTGAATCGCTGAAGCTGTGGGATCACCCGCTGTTCAACCAGCAGCCGGGCTTTTCGATTCGCGGCCTGATGATGACGCCGTTCAACGCGATGACGCGCTGGTTCGAGCCGCCGCGGCCGATCGAAGCGCCGGACGCGGAGGAGACCGCCGCACAATCGCGCGTCATCGATCGGTTCCTCACCAACCTGAACGTCGAAGCCGTCCGCTACAGCCGGCTGGTGGATGTGACCTATCGTTTGTCGGACCCGGTGCTGGCGGCGAGGATCGCGAACGCCATCGGCGAGGCCTACATCCGGCAGAACGTCGAGTTCACCTCCACGACCACCAAGGAGGCGTCGACCTTCCTGACGCAGCAGCTCGGGGAACAGCGGGAAAAGCTCGAAGCAAGCGAGCAGGCGCTTCAGGCATATCGTGAGCGCACCGACTCGGTCTCACTCGAAGAACGGCAGAACGTCGTCGTCCAGCGGCTTGCCGACCTGAACGCGGCGGTGACGCGCGCCAACACAACGCGCATCCAGAAAGAGTCCGCTTACAACCAGGTGAAGGCGGCGCTGGAGAACCCCGCCGCGATCGACACGGTTCCGCTGATTCTCTCCAATCCATTCGTCCAGCAGCAGAAGACCGAGCTCGCGGCACTGCAGCGCCAGTGGGCGCAGCTGTCTGAGAAGCTGGGACCCAATCACCCCGACATGGTCAAGGTCGGCGTGGCGGTCCAGAACGCCGAGGCGCGGATCAAGGCGGAGGTGGCACAGATCGTCTCATCGATGCGCAGCGACTACGAAGCGGCGATGGCCGAGGAGCGGTCGCTAACGGCCACGCTGAATCGTCAGAAGGGCGAAGCGCAGGATCTGAACCGCACCGGGATCGAGTACGGCGTGCTGCAGCGGGACAACGACGCGAACCGCCAGATGTTCGAAGCGCTGCTCAAGCGCACGCAGGAAACCGGCATCTCCGAGGAGCTGAAGGCCGGGAACATCCGCGTGGTCGACCAGGCGGAGACGCCGCGCGGGCCGGTGTCGCCGAATACATTCAACAACCTGCTGATCGGGCTGCTCGGCGGCCTGGCGCTCGCCGTCGGCCTCGCGTTCGCGTTCGAGTACGGCGACGATCGCATCAAGAACCCCGACGAGTTGAAGAAGAGCCTCGGCCTGCCCTTCCTCGGCATGGTGCCGGCGCTGTTCGACAAGACGATCACGACCCCGCTCATCACCGGCGGCGCGCCGAATCTCTTCGGCGAGAGTTTCCGGTCGATCCGGACAAACGTGCTGTTCTCGTCGGCCGACGAGGGGTCGCGCCTGGTCGTCGTGACCAGCTCGGCGCCCGGCGAAGGCAAGACGGCGGTCTCGACCAACCTCTCGCTGGCGCTGGCGCAGTCGGGCCACCGGGTGCTGCTGATTGACGCCGACATGCGGAAGCCGCGGGTGCACGAGGTCTTCGCGCGGGCGCTCTCGCCGGGACTGTCGAATTTCCTGGTGGGCGCGTCTCTTCCGTCCGAGGTGATCAACGAAACGCCGCAGGAGGGGCTGTGGGTGATGTCCGCCGGCACCTACCCGCCGAACCCGGCGGAGTTGATTGGCTCCAAAAAGTTCAAGGACCTCACGGTGTTCCTGCAGGAGTACTTCGACTGGGTCATCATCGACACGCCGCCGGTGATGGCTGTGACCGACGCGTCGATCGCGGCCAACCTCGCGCACGGCGTCCTGTTCGTCGTCGGCGCCGAGATGACGAGCAAGCGCGTGGCGCAGCGCGCGGTCGAACAGCTCGAGATGAGCCAGGCCAGGTTCCTCGGCGCGGTGCTGAACCGCGTCGATCTCGAGCACAACGCGTACTACTACTCGCGCTACTACCGTCCTGAGTACGGGGGCTACTACGGCTCGGGCAGCGCCGCGTCAATCGGCGGCGCTGGCAGTGACGGCGGCGCGTTCATGGCGGCGAAAGCGACCCAATCGATCGATGCAAACGTGCGCACGCAAAGGCAGTTATGAGGCAACCGATTTCTTGACCGTGTTGGCACGGCCATTGGAGGCTCCGCTCACCATGTCATTCATCGACAACGCTACTGAACTTCTCGATCGGACGGAGGCGTCGCTCAATTCGCTGATAGTGGATGCACTGAAGGCGAAGGCTTATCGTGAGATCGCGGCGATCGCCGCACTGGCCGAGCAGGTGTCTGTCATCGAACCTGGCCGCTCGGGCCGCAGGCCCGCCGCCGCGCCCGAAATGGCCGCTGCCGGCGCAGCGCCGGCCGATGGAGCCAAGGGCGCGGAGCCGTTCTGGATGCGGCCCAAGGCCTAGCCACACACGACTACTGCCTTCCCTTATCGCCGGGATCGCTTCGCGGATCGCGGCCTACTTGGTCATCGCTCACCGCATCGGTCACAGAGCGAAGCTGTGTCACATCTTCAGTCCCTGCGCGCAGGCGTCGGCATCCCGATCCTGATCGTCGGCCTGACGTCAGCCAGCTGCGGTACACCCCTCGGGGGCGGCCGCGTCGAACCGGTCTACGATGATGCGACCGGCCGGCTGCAGTTGTTGAAGTACGACGCCGACGGCGACGGCACGATCGACACCTGGAGCTACATGGACGGCGCGCGCGTCGTCCGCATTGAACTGGATCTCGATCAGAACAACGTGATCGACCGGTGGGAGTCCTACGGTCCGGACCAGGCGATCGAGAAGGTCGGGTCGTCACGCGCCGGCGACAACACGCCTGATTCGTGGGCGTTTTATGACACCGGCGGGACGATCACGAAGCTGGAGCTCTCGACACACCGGGACGGGACGGTCGACCGCGTCGAGTACTACGAAGCGGGTGCCCGCGTCCGCGCCGAGGAGGACACAAACGCCGACGGCCACGTCGACAAGTGGGAGGTGTACGAGGGGACGCGCCTTGCCGCCGTATCCCTTGATACGCAGCAGCGAGGCAGGCCCGATCGGCGGGTGGTCTATGCACAGGATGGCACTGTGCGGCTCGAGCAGTTGCCGTAGTCGGGCCGCGGCCCCCGCCTTGCAGCACAGACCGCCGGCCTATCCACTCTTTACGTCGGCTTTCGCTGCAGTAGAGTGAGGCTCGGGCCGAAACACAGACATCGAGGTCACATGCGTTACGTAGCTGGATTCATCGCGGTCGGCGTGCTTTCCGTGTCGTCGGCAGTGTCGTTGGCATCGGCACAGGCGGCGCCGGCAGCCGCTTCCGCTGCCCAGCCCCAGGCGGTGAACGGCAGCACGGTGCTGACCCTCCCGCAGGCACAGATCAGTGGCCGCGTGATCACGCCGAACGGGAATCCGCTGGCGACTGCGACGGTGCGGGCGCGCAACCTGATTAACGGCGAGGTCGGCGGCTCGACGTCAACCGCAGCGGCCGGTCAGTTCTCGATCAGCGTCACTCCTGGCAGCTACCTGCTGGAGGTCGTCGGTGCCGGCGGCCAGATCGTCGGCACGAGCCCGTTCATTGCGGCGACGGCGGGGACCGCGATCACCTCGGTTACCGTCACGGCCGCTGCCGGCGCCCTGGGCGCGGCGGCCACAAGCTCGGGGCTCGCCTCGACACTTTTCGGCAGCACGGCTGCGCGCGCCGTCACCTACGCGGCGGCTACGGCTGGGGTCGCCGGCGTCTCGATCGCGACTAACGTCGTCCCGGCCAGTCCCTCGCGGTAAACCTGTACGAGCGCCGGAGCACCATGATTTCGCCAAGGCGCCGATCGTGGCTGTCAACTGCTGTCGCAGCGGCCGTTCTCTCGACGGCTCCGGTCTTCGCGCAAACACCACCTCCTGATCCCGACGCCGAAGCCAACATCCGGTTCGGACCGCTATCACTGAAATCGACGATCGCGCTGAACAACCTCGGCGTCGATTCGAACGTCTTCAACGAAGCGGACGCCGATCAGCCGGAGAGCGACTTCACGATGACGTTCTCGCCGAACACCGACGTCTGGCTGCGGATGGGCCGGACATGGATCACGGGCGCGGTGCAAATTGACTGGGTTTACTACAACAAGTTCGCGTCCGAGCGCGCCGCCAATTCCGCCTTCCGGATTGGCGTCGATCGCACGTTCAATCGCGTCGCGGTGAAGACCAACGCGCGCCGGTTGAGCACGCGGGATCGTCCCGGCTATGAAATCGACGCGCGCGCGCAGCGATTCGAAACCCAGTACGACGGCGAGGCGACGGTTCAGGTGATGTCGAAGACAAGCGTCGGCGCCACGGTGTTCCGCCGGCAAACCGACTTCGATGAGGCGGCGACGTTCTCCGAGGCCAATCTCTCACGCGAGCTCGATCGCACGACCTCGGGGGCGGGGTTCGTGGTTCGCCACGCCTTGACCCCATTGACGAGCGTGGCCGTCGACGCCACGCGCGAACAGGAGCGCTTCGTCACGTCGAAGTTCCGCGATTCAGATTCGATGAAGGCGGTGGGCAATGTCACGTTCCAGCCGGTGGCGCTGATCAGCGGCACCGCATCGGTAGGCGTTCGCCTGTTCGATCCGGTGCCCCAGGACGTACCGGCGTTCAACGGCGTCATCACCGCCCTGAACCTGTCGTACAGCCTGCTGGGCATCACCCGGCTCGGCGTCCAGGCGACACGCGACATCCGGTCCTCGTTCGAGTTCGACCAGCCGTATTACCTCGAAAGCGGTGTCACGGCGTCGGTGCAGCAGCAGGTGGTTGGGCCCTTCGACGTGCTCGGCCGGATCGGGACCCGGGGGCTCGCCTACACGGATCGCATCGGCGCCGCTGTCGCAGTGTCGAACCGCACCGACCGAGTCAACATGGTCGGCATCGGCGCCGGCTATCGCATGGGTATCGACAAAAGGCTGGGGTTCACGCTCGACCGCCAGCGCCGGAGGTCCACGATCCCGGGACGCACGTTTACAGGCCTGCGGTTCGGCCTCTCGTTGACCTATGAGACGTAAGTTCCTGCTCGGCCTGGCATTCGCGATCATCGCGCAGGTGGCTGCGGCCTTCGCCCAGGAGCCGGCAGCCGGCGCCAGCTACATCGTCGGCCCGCAGGACGTCCTCGTCATCACGTCCTACGACCAGGCCGACCTCACCGGCAAGTTCACGATCGAAACCGACGGGTCGTTCACGTATCCGCTGATCGGACGCGTGCGCACTGCAGGTCTGACGCTGCGCACGGTCGAGGAGATGCTGGAGAAACAGCTGGTGGCGGGTGGCTTTTTCAAGGATCCGCAGATCGACGCGAAGCTGGACGACTTCGTCGAACCGCGCGACACCATCGTCGTTCCCGAACGCTTTTTCTGAGCATGAGCCACACCGCGCCATCCGTCGAGGCGATTCGCCGAGACGAAGGCGACGTCGCGCGGGCCCGCGCGGCGGCTGCCCGCCTGGCGCCCGTGTCGGTGGCGGCGGGCGACGACGACCGCATCCCGAGGATTTTCCTCGGCGCGGCGGATGTCGCCATTCTCGTCTTCACGTTCGTAGTCGCCAAGTCGTTCGCGCCCACTCTGCACCTCGCGCTCCTCCCTGGCGGCGTGCTCTACCCCGTGTTGCCCGCGATTTTTCCGATTCCGGCGGCACCGACGCCGACCGCGGAATTTCCGGCCCTGTCGGAGTGGGCGTGGCTGCTGGTCGCGACCGTGCCTGTGACGCTGGTCGTCATGGAGCTGGTCGGCGGCTACCGCCGTTCGCTGATACAGTCCCCGCTGCGAGTCGCAGCCAATGCCATCCTCTCGCAGGTAGTCGCGATCAGCTTCGCGTCACTCCTCGTCGTCGCGTTCAAGTTGTCGAGCTCGAGCCGCGTGGTCATCTTCACCTACGGCCTGCTGGCAGCGTTCGGCCTCATCGCCTACCGCGGCACGATCTGGAGCTATCAGGGCCGCCGCCAGAGGCGGGGCGTCTACGCGAAGAACGTGTTGCTGGTCGGGCAACCGCGCTCGGTCGAATGGATGGTGCGCCACTTCCAGCGGAACGTGCAGGACACACAATTCCGCCTGGCGGGATGGCTCAGCGTCCACGTCGAGCATTCGCACGCACCGGAGCGGCGGAAGAGCGACAGCGCCCGCGACATCCCACTCGAACGGCTGGGCCGCGTCGAGGACCTCGGCGCACTGCTCGTGCACCATCCGGTGCACGAAATCATCGCCATCCAGTCCTCAGTCGATCGCGACTGGCTGCGGCAGGTCATCGATCACTGCGATTACTTCCGGATCCGGCTCCGGATCGTCCCCGAGGCGCTGCTGGTGAAGCGGGTAGGCGATCTCGAGCTCGCATTCCGCGACGATCCGCTGCGGCTGCCGGAAGTGGTGCTCTCACCGCGCTACCTCGACGGCGACATGCTCTTCGTCAAGCGCCTGATCGACATCCTCGTCTCGGGAGTGCTGCTGATACTGCTGGCGCCGCTGTTTCTCCTGATTGCGGCGGCGATCAAGTTGACCACGCCGAACCTGACCGTGTTCTACCCGTGGCGGGTCATCGGCCTCAGCGGCCGTCCGTTCACTGGATACAAGTTCACCACGATGGTGGCGGACGCCGACGAGCAGAAGTCGAGCCTGATGTCGCAAAACGAGATGCAGGGGCCTGTGTTCAAGATCAAGAGCGACCCCCGTGTCACGCGCCTCGGCGCCTTCCTGCGCAAATACAGCCTGAACGAACTCCCGCAGCTCTGGAGCGTGCTCAAGGGCGACATGAGCCTGGTCGGGCCGAGGCCGGCCTTCCGCCACGAACTCGAGCGCTACGAGCTGTGGCACAAGCGGAAGCTGACATTCAAGCCAGGCATCACCTGCCTGTGGCAGGTCAGCGGCCGCAATCGGATCAGCAACTTCGACGAATGGGTTCGCCTCGACCTCGAGTACATCGACCGCTGGAGCCTGGGTCTGGACATGCGCATTCTCGGTCGGACCGTGTGGGCCGTCTTCTCGGGATCGGGATCCTGAACCGGGAACATGCCGTTCATCCTTCCGGGTTCTCTCTTCTTGGTTCGTGTTCAGGTTCAGGTTCGGGTCCGGCTGAAGCCGGACACTGCGTTTGAAAGCCGCGCATGAACGTGACGTACGTAGTGTCCGCCTTCAGGCGGACCGACCCCCGAACACCGAACTCCAGAACCGCGACCCGAACCTGAACACGAACCGAGAAAAGAGAGCGTAGAAGCGTGAACGACCGGGTCCTGTTTCGATGTGCGGCATAGCCGGCTTCGCCGGTGACTTCGACAGCAGTGTCCTCACCCGCATGGGCGCGGCAATCGCGCATCGCGGTCCCGATGCCGCGGGCAATGCCGTGTACTCGGGCTACGGCACGCCCGTCGGACTCGCGAACCGCCGCCTCGCCATCCAGGACCTGAGCCCCGCCGGCAAGCAGCCGATGACGCTGCAGTGCCCCGCCTGCGCCCCTGGCGTTGCTCAGGGCTCCGGCGCGGCAAGCCAGCGGCTCTGGCTGACCTTTAACGGTGAGATCTATAACTTTCCCGAACTTCGCCGCGAGCTTGAGCGGGCGGGGCACCGCTTTTTCTCGCGGTCCGATTCCGAAGTCATCCTGCACCTGTACGCACAGCACGGCGTCGCCATGCTTCGCCGGCTCAACGGCATCTTCGCGCTGGCAATTTACGACGGCCGCGCGAGCGGTCAGCACGACGGCGTGGAACCGGGTGATGTCCTCGTGGCGCGCGACGGCGTCGGCGTCAAACCGCTGTACTACAGCCAGTCTCGGGCCGGCGTCCTGTTCGCCTCCGAGATGAAAGCCCTGCTCGCGTCGGGCGCCTCGCTCGTGGACCGCGCACTGGATCCGATCGCCGTCAGCCAGTACCTCGCCTTCCAGTGGGTGCCCGCGCCTCGAACGGTGCTGCAATCCGTCCGGAAGGTGCTGCCCGGCGAATTCCTGGTGCTGCGTCGCGGGCGGGTCGCGTCGCGCTCTATCTTCTATCGCCTGCCGGCGCCGCCGCCCTTGCAGCGACCATTCGCCGAGCTGGTGACTGAATTCCAGGATCAGCTGCGTGACGCGGTCACGCGGCAGCTGCTCTCGGACGTGCCGATCGGCGCGTTCCTCTCCGGCGGACTCGATTCGAGCGCGATCGTCGCGCTCGTCCGCCAGGCGCAGCCCGACTACCGGCTGCCGTGTTACACAATGGCCTTCGACGACGACTTCTCGTCGGAGGGGAGCCCCTCGGACTTGCCGTTTGCGCGGCAGGCCGCACGGCACCTTGGCGTCGATCTGATCGAGGTACACGCCGGGCCACGCGTCGTCGATCGACTGGACGAGGTGCTGTTCGCGCTCGATGAGCCGACCGGCGATCCGGCGCCGATCAACGCCTACCTCATTTCGGAACGCGCGCACGCTGACGGCCTGAAAGTGCTGCTGTCGGGAACGGGGGGCGACGATATCCTCGCCGGCTACCCGCGCCACCGGTGGCTGGGGCTCGAAGCTCTCTGGGACGCGATTCCAGCGGGTGTGCGGCGGCCGGTGTCCACGTGGGCACGGCGCGAACTCGACGACACCCGCGTCGGGGCAGGCGACTTCGCGTCAAAACGAGTCCTGAAACTCCTGGGCCAGCTCGATCAGAGGCAGCCGCGCCGCCTGGCCGGGCGTCTCCGGACGACGCAGTCCGGGCTGCGCGCAAGGTTGCTCGACCCGGCGCTTCTCTCAGCCGTCGAAGCCGGGCGGGATCTCGAACCGCTGCTCGACACGATTGCCGGACTGCCGGCTCAGGCCGACGCGCTCACGCGCATGCTGCACCTCGAGCAACGGCATTTTCTCGCCGATCACAATCTGAACTATCTCGACAAGACGACGATGGCATTCAGCATCGAGGGGCGGGTGCCGCTGCTCGATCTCGAGTTCATGGAATTTGCGGCGTCGATCCCGTCTGACCTCAAGATCTCGGGGCACACGGGCAAGTACATTTTCAAGAAGGCGATGGCGCCGCTGCTTCCTCACGACATCATCTACCGGAGGAAGGCGGGTTTCGGCGTCCCGCTGCGCCGCTGGATGACGCGCGACCTCAGCGCGCGCGTGCGCGACACGTTGTCGTCGAAGGCCATTCGCGAACGCGCCGTGTTCGACGCCGGGGCGGTTCAGCAGTTGATCGATCAGACCATGATCGGCGAGGTGGACGGCTCATACCCGCTGTTCTCGCTGCTGGCTTTCGAGACGTGGTGCCGCACGCTGCTCGACGCCGGCGCCGCGGTCGAGACCCCCCTCCCTCCGCAGCACGCGCTGCCCTAGCCGCGTCAGCGCGGGCTTCATCGTGCAGAAGATGTTTTCCCTTTCGAAATCGGGAGGGACGGCGTGCGCCTGGATCAGCGCGCCGGGCGTTCCGTCGCTCCGAAGCTCGTGAATGCGATAACCGACGGCCTCGATCATCTCGAGCAGGTTGCGGCTCGTCTTGCCGATCCCGCCCATGTCCTGCGGCGATACTTCAAGGATCAAGTCAGGACGAAGCGCCGACAATGTCTGCTGCGCCCCCTCGAGCAGCAGGATCTCCGCCCCCTGAATGTCCATCTTGATGAAGTCGATTCGGTTGATGCGAC
Organism: uncultured Acidobacteriota bacterium; assembly: GCA_963750995.1. Lineage (GTDB taxonomy): Bacteria > Acidobacteriota > Vicinamibacteria > Vicinamibacterales > UBA2999 > CAVVST01. The sequence continues at coordinate 1,173,565 of CAVVST010000005.1, forward strand.
GCGCGGCGACGAAATCGTCGAGCGTTGCGGTCTGGACCGTCACGGTCGAGGTGAGCCAGTCGTTGCCGCTCGCGACCAGCGAGGCCAGTCCCTGGTTGTCCGCGTTGACGCTGGCGATCGCCAGGTGCGCCTCGCCGGTCGTGTTCGACAGCGCCAGGGGATGCACCGTGACCCGGGTTTCGCAGCCATTTCTCCCCAGGTTTTTCTGGAGGCGCGCGCGCAGGGCCGGAACCGGCTCGAACGCGTGAACCTGGCCGGTCTTACCCACCTTCCGCGCCAGGTGGGTCGACACCGCGCCGATATTCCCGCCAATATCGAAGCACGTCATACCGGCGCTGACGTTTCGGTCGATAAATCGATGGAGGGCTTTGTCGTAATAGCCGAACGCGATGATCGTGAAATCCAGATGGTAACGGGGGTGCAGCCATAGCTCGGATCCCCAGCGATCGCGCCACCACCCGTAATCCGACAGGGAGAAATCCGCGGCAGTGAAGGCATGACGCCACAGCCAGTACACGATTCGATGCGGGCGGATGCCGCCGAAGGGACGCCCTGCGTACACCGCGGCCCAGAACAGCATTCTGTACGGATTCATGTGGCTGCCGGTGCCGCCGATTCTCTCACGTCCGCCGGCCGTCGGGTGTGATGGGATGCGCATCGTGACTTCGCATCCTGCAAAACAAGTGATCGTGTACGACGTCAGCGCGCAGCTCGCCGCGCGCGGCCATCTCGCCGCACATCTCGCCGCCACCTACTACGTTGCCGATCGCTTTCCGTACCGGCTCGCGTCACGCCTGTCCGGAGCGCGCGGGCAGAGCATCGCGCGTGAGCTGCACAAGCGTCGATCGGCCGCGATCCCTCCCGAACTCGTCGTCGACTGGCCGTGGGTGGAATTGACGACCAGGGCCTTGCAGCGCCTTCCCGTATTCGATTCATTGCTGGCCTACCGCGAGCCGTATCGGGCGGTGGAACTCGCTCACGATCTGCACGCGGGCTGGTGGCTCGGGCGCCATCGGCAGACTGATCTCGTGATGCCGTATCACGGCTCGGCACTCAGAACGCTTCGCGTCGCCCGGGCGATGGGCATTCCGTCAGTGCTGAACGTGATTCACCCCGTGAGTTCGGACCGAATCGTGGCGGACGAGTATCGCAAGCTTGGGTACAGGGAACCGGTTCCTCCGACTCGAGAGCGGCTGTGGCGTGAGCTCGAGCTCGCCGACTACTGTCTTACGCCGTCGGAGATGACCACGCGCAGCCTGCTGGAGGCGGGTGTCCCCGCCCACCGAATCAAGGAAATCCCGCTGGGCGTTGACATGGATCGCGCCGCGCTGCCCTCGGAGCATGAGCCAAGCAGCGACGTCCGGTTCCTGTTCATCGGCAAGCTCAGCGTCCATAAGGGCGTACATGTACTGCGGCAGGCGTGGTCGCGCATGAAGCATCCGGGCGCAAGGCTGACGATCGTCGGACACCCGATTCGTCCGTTCGAAGCAGCCCTCGTGCAGGAATGGATGTCGGAAAATGACCCGAGGGTCCAGGTCGTGTCCCAGGTAGGCCCCGACATACGGGTGGCGTATCGAAAGGCCGATGTGTTTGTATTCCCCTCGCTGGTCGAGGGCTTTGGGATGGTGACGCTCGAGGCCATGGGGTCGGGGCTCCCCGTAATCGTCACTGAAGGATCGAAGGCTGTTGTGCGCGACGGAATCGATGGATTTGTCCTCGAGCCCGGCAACGTTGATGCGCTGGCGGCATCGATGACCCGGCTCGCCGAGGACGCCTGCCTCCGAGCGGCACTGGGGCGGAACGCGCAACAGCAGGCACGGCTCTATACCTGGGACAGGTTCGGCGCGGAACTCTCCGCGTGGTTCGAATCGATTGTGGCTCCCCACGGCCGGGCGCAGTCGCGGGCGTGGGGATGATGCCACGACTCCTCCATTGACGCCTCAGCAGCCGCTGGCACCCGCCAGTCGAGCAATGGCCTCCACCGTGGTGGCGACCGCGGTCATTCTCGGCTGCGGCCTGATTACCGGTCTGATTGCCGCCCGCATCCTCGAGCCGGCCGGGCGCGGCGAACTCGCGGCGATCACCGTGTGGGCAAACGTTCTGCTCTACGCTGGCACCTTGGGCCTGCCGGAAGCAGCCGCTTATTTTGCGGCCGCTGACCGCGACGCTGGCGCGCGCATCTGGACGACGGCGCAGGTGGCCGCGATCGCGCTGGGGATACTGGTAATGGCCATCGGCTGGTGGCTCATCGGGTTGGTGATTCCAGCCGCCTCGCGGCGCGACGACATTCGCTGGTTTCTGATGCTCTTTTCGGTGCCCTGCCTGGGCTCGTTGTGCGCGAGTAGCTGGCTGCAGGGCGCGGGCTTCGTCCATCGCTTCAACATCACGCGGTCGTCGGTCCACGTCGTCAACGCCGCCGGCATGGCGGCGATCGGGGCGTTTGGCGCCAACCGCGTGGAAACGTTCGCCGTCGTGCTGCTGACTGGCAACGCAGCAGGCTGGCTGGTCGGCGCCGCGCTCGGTCCAGTGGCGGAGATCGCCGCCGCTTCTCCGTCGCTCGATATGGCGCGATCGATGTTTCGCTACGGCGTCCGCGTACAGCTGGGCAACTGGTCCAACGCGGCGAGCGTGCGGCTGGATCAGCTGCTGCTGTCTGTGTTCGCCCCGGCCGCCAGCCTGGGTCTGTATGTCGTCGCGGTGACCTACGCCAACGTTCTGATGGTAATTCCCGGGTCGGCTGCGCTCGTGATGCTGCCCCGGATGGTCCGTCATCACCAGGAGGGAACCGCCCGCCAATGCTTCGAGCAGTGGTACCGCCGCGTGTTGTGGGTCACGGTCGCAGGAGCGGCGGCGACGGGGGTAGCGGCGATGTACTTGATTCCGTTGCTGTTTGGCGCGGCGTTCGCGAATGCAGTGCCGCTGACGCTATTGCTCGTTCCCGCGACGATTGTCCTCGGCATGAACGTCATGCTCTCCGCGGCCTTCCGCGGCGTTGCGCGGCCTGATATTGCGAGCAAGGCTGAACTGGTGGGCCTGATCTCGACCTGCGCTGCGCTGGCCCTTCTCCTCCCACGCTACGGCGTGTACGGAGCGGCAGTGGCTTCATTGGTGGCCTACCTGTGCATTCACGTGTACATGGTGACGACCGCGCTTAGCCTCTTCGGGACGAGTGTCAGAGCCCTATGCACTCCGACGCGTGGCGATCTGAGCGCACTGCGTCGAGTTATCATCGACACGCGATCGCTGCTGACCCGGAATGCAGCAGCGCGCCGAATCAGCGCACAGGAGCTGTCGTGACCGGTCCCGTGTTCCTGGCGGCAGTTTTTGCGGCGGTGTGGCTCGTGGCCGCCATTCGCTATACGCGACAGACGGTGTGGCTGCTGCTGCTCTGGATTCCCGTCCAAGGCTGGTTCCAGCTCAACGTCTTCAACGACTCGACGGCGACCGTCCTTCTGTACGAATTCCAGATCGTTGGCATCTATCTGATTTTCCTGGCCCGAGCGCTCAAGGCGCCAGCGGTGTACGGCCCGCCGCGCGTCGTGTGGCTCGCACTGCCGTTTGTCGTCTGGGCGCTGGCGCTCGTTCCCAACAGCATCGCGCAGAACGGCCTGCTCCTGACCATTCTCGGCCTGCGCACCTACCTGTTGCCGTTGCCACTCGTGTGGATCGGCTATCGCAGTTTTACGGGCCGCCAGGGCCTCGAGAACGTCGCAGCGATTCTGATGCTGCAAACCGTCGTGAGCGCCGCGGTCGCGGCGGCACAGCTGTCGAGCCAGAGCTCAGTGAGCGGCACCGTCTTCGAGGTTCCGCTCGGCTACAGCCTCGCCGGCGTGATTCGTCCGCCCGGGACATTTTCCTGGTCGGGGCACTACGGCATGTTTCTGCTGTTTGCCGTCCCGTTTGCGATCGGCCTGCTGGGAATGAGCGCCACCGCCTGGAAGCGACTGGTGTTTCTCGGTGGCTTGCTTGGCGCGACGGTGGGCCTGATGGTCAACACGCAGCGCGCGGCAATCGTCATCCTCGCCGTCATCCTGCCGATGATTGCGATGATGGCGCGGAGACGACAGGCCTTTCTGAAGATGGGCATCGCAGTCGCCATCATCGTGTTCGGCGGCATGATCGGCCTCCGCGTGGCGGGTGCCGTATTCACCGAGCGCCTCGAATCAATTGCATATGATTTGAACAACACGCTCGTGGTCATTCCGCTCGACCGCATGAACGGAGCGCTCCAGACACCCGTGGTGGGTGGCGGGCTCGGAATCGCGTCCCCGGGCTCCGGCAGGCTGGCCCCGGCATCGGGAATGGGGACCGCGCCGCGACCGCTGGATTCCATCAAGCCCTCGGAGAGTTTCACCGCGGCCTTGGTATATCAAGCCGGCATTCCAGGCCTGTTGCTCTTCTACGGCTTCATGGTCGCGCTCCTCGTCCACAGCGTGCGTGCGATGCGCCGCTGCAAGAACACCGATCTGCACCTGTTCGCAGCGTGCATCGTCGGGTTCGAGGTCGCTATCTTCCTCCAGAGCTGGGCCTACGATCCGCTTCACTTTCCGCCAAGCCGCGTCTTCTTCTGGTTCTGGGCCGGGGTGCTCCTGAGTCTTCCGGACCTCATCGCACGGTCGGCGGCCATTGAGCCCCGCTCACCGGCGGCGGTCTTCGCTGGTGCCGGCCGCCGGTCGCCCGCAGTTATGCGGCCTTCTGTGATTCAGCGGCCGCGGATCGCGGCGGGACGACGCAGCTGATCCGCTTTGGCGGCTGCTCGCCGAACGCCTCCTGACGTGCGCGTCAATATCTTTCCGCCGATCGCGGAAGACCATCCGTTCGACAGCGTCCGCCTTTATGCGAGGAATCTGCTCCCGGCGCTCGCCGCCAAGAGAGTCGACGCCGTGGAGATCCCGTTCTCACGCCGTTTCCAGCGAGGTATGCCGTCTCGCATCAACGGTCCGCTCAATCGATACGTCGTCCACCCGCTGTATGCGGCGCGCCACCAGGGCACCATCAATCATGTTCTCGATCACGCCTACGGGCATCTCGCGTTCACGCTGGATCCGCGCCGTACGATCGTCTCGTGCAACTCGATGAGCATCCCGAAAGCGATCGCCGGGGAGATTCCCGGGTTCGCGATTCCACCGGCGCTGAGAGCCAGCATGTGGCTGCGGCACAAGGGTATGTTGAAATGCGCGCGCATCGTGGCGTGCAGCCATGCCCTCAAGAACGACATCATCAGGTTCTTCGACTGTAATCCCTCACAGGTCAGCGTCGTGCACGACGGCATCAACCATTCGATGTTCAAGCGCCTCGATGACGCAGCGGCCTTGAAGGCGCTGATCGAGGAACACCGGCTGCCCGCCGACGGCACCCGGTTCGTGGTGGTCGTCTCGGCTGCGGGCGGCGGAGGCTACAAGAACAGGATGGCAACACTGCGCACGCAGCGCGCGCTCGTCCGCCGCGGCGAGAAGACGCTGCTTCTCCTGATCGGCGCGGCCCTCACGGCCGAGGAGCAGGCGTACGTCGACGAACATGCTCTGCAGGCACACGTGCGTCCGCTCGGACGGGTGTCGTGGGACGGCCTCGTCGGCTTCTACAACCTGGCCGACGTCTTTCTGTTTCCCTCGTGGGACGAGGGCTTCGGCTATCCGCCGATCGAAGCGATGGCCTGCGGTGCACCGGTCGTTGTCTCGAGCATTCCAGTCCTGCTGGAAACAACCGGCGGCGTGGCGCTGTCGGCGCCGCCCGACCATGACGAAGGGCTCGCTGACAGGGTGCAGCAGATCCTGAACGACGCACCGCTGGCCGCGCGGCTGCGCACCGAGGGTCTCAGGCAGGCGCAACGCTACTCGTGGACACGATACGCGGACGAAATTTCCGACGTATATCGAGAGGTCTCGGCCTCCGGCTCCCGCTGAGTGCGTATCCTTCATGTTGTCCCGGGCATCTCGCCGAAGTACGGAGGACCGACGAACATTCCCGGGCTGCTGCGCGGGCTGCTCAGGCACGGCGTCGACACGACGCTGCTCACCACGGATAACGATCCGGATGGGCGGCTCGACGTCCCTCTGAACGTGCCGGTCGTCCGCCACGGTGTCCCACACGTCTTTCACCACGTGTGGCCGGTCGCCAGCCGCTTCGGGTTCGCGCCGTCGCTCCTGTCCACGCTGAAGCGCACGGTCACGAACTACGACCTGGTGCACATTCATTGGCTCTACAACTTCGCCTGCATGGCCGCCGCGCGCGCCGCCGTCGCCGCCGGCGTCCCGTTCGTCGTCCAGCCGCGCGCCAGCCTTGACCCGCACATGCGGAGAAAGAACGCTGTGGCGAAGCGCGTCTACCTCTCGACGATCGCGCGGCCACTGCTGACGCGGGCGGCCGCGGTGGTATTCACGGCCGAGGACGAGCGCGAGCGAGCCGAATACGGTCCGCGCCGGCCGGAATGGGTCGTCCCCAACGGGCTCGACATGGCGGCCTACGAGCGGCTGCCTCCGCGGGGTGCCTTTCGGGCCGCATTCCCCGGGCTGGACGGCCCGTTCCTGTTGTTCCTGGGGCGCCTGAGCCGCCAGAAGGGACTCGACCTGCTCCTGCCGGCATTTCAGCGGCTCCTGCGGACACGGCCGGATCTGCGGCTTGTGCTGGCGGGCCCGGACCACGAGGGGTACCAGGCCGAAGTGCGCGCTCTTGCACAGCGGGTGGGCGTGGCCGACCGGGTGCTGTTTCCTGGTCTGATCAGCGGCGACGTCAAGCTCGCCGCCTTCGTCGACGCAGACCTATTCGTCCTCCCGTCCTACGCCGAAAACTTCGGAGGGGTGATTATCGAAGCCCTCGCCTGCGGCCTGCCAGTGGTGATCTCGGACCAGGTCAACATCCATCACGAGCTGTCGGACGCCGGCGCCGCAACGGTGGTGACGTGCTCGATCGACGCCGTGGCCGCGGGCATCGACGCGGCGCTGGCCGATACCGGCAATCGCCGCCGCATCGCCGCGCTCGGACCGGCGATGGTCCGCGATCGCTACGGGTGGGACGCCATCGTGCCCCGGCTGATTGCGCGCTACACCGAAGCGATTGGCGGAACATCGATGCAGGCACAACGCTCGTGAAGATCATCATTACCGGTTCGGCGGGATTCATTGGGTCCGCGTTCGCCGACGCGATGGCGACGGTGCCGGGCGCCACCACCGTCGGCATCGACAACCTGTCGCGGCGCGGCGCCGCCAGCAACCTCGCGTGGCTGAAGGCGCGCGCGTCGAACCACGTCTTCGAGAAGGCCGATGTGCGCTACCCGGCTGAGATCAACGCGGTCTTCGCACGCCACCGCGACGCCGACGCCGTTGTCCACCTGGCCGCGCAGACCGCCGTCACGACCTCGGTGGTCGATCCACGGCCCGACTTCGAAGCGAACGCGCTCGGTACTTTCAACATGCTCGAAGCGGTGCGGCAGTACACGCCGCGGGCCGCGTTCCTGTATGCGTCGACCAACAAGGTGTTTGGCGATCTCGAGCACGAGCCGATCGTGAAGCGGGGCGAGCGCTACGAGTGGAAGGACCGGCCGCAGGGGATCGACGAATCGTGCCCGCTGGATTTCCACTCCCCGTACGGCTGTTCCAAGGGCGCCGCCGACCAGTACGTGCGCGACTACGCGCGCATCTACGGACTGCGGACGGTGGTCTTCCGCCAGTCCTGCATCTACGGCCCGCGGCAGTTCGGCTTCGAGGAGCAGGGCTGGGTGGCATGGTTCGCGATCGCCGCGGCGACCGGCGCGCCAATTACCATCTTCGGCGACGGCTACCAGGTGCGCGATTTGCTCTGGATCGACGATCTCTGTGCGCTCTACCGCGCCGCGATCGAAAATATCGACAGGGTGAAGGGCCAGGTCTACAACATTGGCGGCGGTCCAGCGAATGCACTCTCGGTGGTCGAAGTCGTACAGATGCTGGAACGAATCAACGGCAAGCCGCTCAACCCCGGCACTGGGCCCTGGCGGCCCGGCGACCAGCGCATCTTCATCGCCGATACCACGAAGATCACGCGCGACCTTGGCTGGAAGCCGCAGATGCGCACCGCCGACGGCGTGCAGGCGCTTGCCGGCTGGGTACGGGATTCGGTCGGCGAGATCGCACAGGTGGCCGGCGCGTGAGCGTTCCCCTGTCCGTCCTGGTGCTGACGAAGAACGAGGAGCGCAATATCGGCGCGTGCCTCGCCAGCGTCGCCGGATGGGCCGCCGATATCGTCGTCGTCGACAGCGGCAGCGACGACCGGACGCTGGCGATCTGCGCGGAGCACGGCGTTCGCGCGATCTTCCATGCCTATGCCGATCACCGCAGCCAGATCCACTGGGGCATGACCGAGGTCCCGTGGCAGCACGAGTGGCTGCTGCTGCTCGATGCCGACAACGTCATGACACCCGAGTTCAAGGGCGACATCGAGCGGATGCTCCGCGACGACCGACGTGACGTCCACGGCCACTACAACCCGCACCACCACTACTTTCGCAACCAGCGCGTTCGCGGCCTGAAGCCCGAATGGCTGCGACTGGTCCGCCGCTCGCACGTGAAGGTCGACGACAGCGAGCTGGTGGACTTCCGCCTCGTCGTCCACGGCACCATCGGGCGTCTGCCGGGTGCCATCATCGAGAGCAACGCCAACGAGGTCAACATCGACTTCTGGATCGACAAGCACCAGAAGTTCGCGCGCCGGATGGCGATCGAAGAAATCCTGCGGGCCGAGAAGGTGCTGGCGTGGTCGTCGCACCTTCGCCCGACGCTGCTCGGCAATCCCGACGAGCGAATGATCTGGCTCAAGAACATCTGGTACGGGATGCCGCTCTATGTGCGGCCGGTGCTGCTCTTCCTCTATCGCTACTTCATTCGCCGCGGGTTCCTCGACGGGTGGAACGGCTTCGTGTATCACTCGCTGCAGACGTTCTGGTTCCGTTTGATCGTGGACGTCCACATCGCCGATTTGCGGGGACAGCTCAAGCGGCACTCCCTGTCGCTCGAGCAGCTGGTCGAGGCCGCCGGCGCCATTCCCGCCCCCACGCCGAGTCAGGGCCGGTCGTGACGCCGCTGCTGCGCGCGCTGCTGCCGCGGACCATCCGACCGCGGCGGATCGTGGCGGGCCCGCTGCGCGGCGCGTGGCTGGTTACCTCGTGGCACGACTATCCCGGCGGTCTCACCGGTCGAACCGAGCGCGCGCTGCTCGACTGGTTCACACAACACGTGCGGCCAGGCGAGACCTGGCTCGACGTCGGCGCACACTACGGCTACACCACCATCGCGCTGGGCCGGCTCGTCGGCCCACAGGGGCGCGTCTTCACGTTCGAACCGGTGCCGGCGACAGCCGGCTGCGTCGACCAGGGACGCGCATTGAACGATCTTCCGCACGTCGCTGTCATCCCGCTCGGACTCGGCCGCGTCGAGACCATGGAATTCAAGCGGCTTGCGCTGACCAGGGGCATGGCTGATTCCACCCTGCCGGAAGCCGACTCGTCATGGTTCGTGAACGCCGGCATCGCCCGTTTCGACTGGCTGTGGCCGGCGATCAACGGCGGGAACGACGCGATCCATGGCGTCAAGATCGACGTGCAGGGGATGGAGCTCGACACTCTCGAAGGGATGCGCGAGGCGCTGGCGCGTTGGCATCCCCGCCTCGTCCTGGAACTGCACGCCGGCGTCAGCCGCGATGCGGTGCTGTCGCTGCTGCGAGCACTGGGGTACTCGAGCCAGGCCGTTGCCATCGAACCCGTTGGCGGCGAACGCACGCCGCAGTTCCTCGATGACCACAGCTACGCCTTTCATCCGGCGTGAACCTGAACCCTTTCATCCGGCGTGAACCTGAACCCGCACCTGTCGTTCACCCTTCTACGTTCTCGCTGCTCCGTTCGTGTTCTGGTTGGGCGTTCGGTTCAAGGTTCGGGGTTCGGAGTTGGGTCCGCCTCCAGGCGAACACTCCGTATTCGATCACGACGGCCAGCTGTAGTGTCCGGCTTCAGCCGGACCGAACCCCGAACCTCGAAACTCGAACCGAACCCCGAATCATGAAGACGAACCGAGCAGCGAGAACACAGCAGAGTGAACGACGCCGTTCAAGGTCCTAGTTCATGCCCCGCCTCTTCATCATCTCGATCAACTACGCGCCGGAGCCGACCGGGTTCGCACCCCACGCGGCGGCCCTGGCGGCTCACCTGGCAGGACGCGGGCACGACGTGTCGGTCTTTACCGGCTTTCCGTTCGCCCCGATGTGGACACGGCGGGCCGAAGACCGCGGCCAGTTGTTCAGGACCGAGACAAAAGACGGAGCGACGGTCTACCGGCTCACGCATTTCATTCCGCGTCGTGCATCGAGTGCGCTCCAACGCATCCTGATGGAGGGCACGTTCAGCGTCTCTGCCCTGCCCGCGGTCCTCGCCGCGGCGATGCGTGGCGGGCGGCCGGACACTTTCCTGTACATCGGCGCGCAGCCGGCGCTGGCGATGTTCACCCGCATCGTCTCGGCGCTGTTCGGCCGCCCGTATTTCGTGAACGTCAACGACCTCGCCGCTCGCGCCGCCCTTGATGTGGGGATCGTCGCCGGCCCGCTCTACAGGTTGCTTGATACGTTCGAGTTTGCTGCATACCGTGGCGCCGCCGGTGCCAGCGTCCTGTGCCACGCGTTCGAAGACGCGCTCGTCGAACACGGGTACCCGGGCGACCGGATTCGACTCATCCGAAGCCCGATCGATATCCAGCAAATCCGCCCGGTGGCCGATGACGGCGCGTTCCGACGGCAGTGACGACATCCCGGCCGATGCGTGTGTGATCCTCCATGCCGGCAGCATGGGCAAGAAGCAGGGGCTGATGAACGTCGTCGACGCCGCTGCCCGCCAGCGCGGCGGTCGGGTGCGGTGGGTGTTCGTCGGTGACGGTGAGGACAAGGCGGCGCTGGTCGAGGCGGTCAGGCAGCGCGGCCTCGAGGAGCAGGTCCGGTTCGTTCCCTTCCAGCAGGAGGATCAGTTGGCGGCGATGTTCGCGGCTGCCGATGTGCTCCTGTTGAACCAGCTGCGGACCGTCAAGGACACCGTCATCCCGTCGAAGCTCCTGACGTACATGTCCGCCGGCCGCCCGGTGCTTGCGGCCGTGAATGCCAGCAGCCAGGGGGCCGAGATCCTTCTCGAGGCCGATGGCGGACGGCTGGTTGCGCCCGAGGACCCGCAGGCGCTCGCGGCTGCAGCCGAATGGTTCATGGGGCTGTCGCCGGAGCAGTTGCGCGGGTATGGGACTCGCAATCGCGCCTACGCCGAGGCGCATTTCGATCAGCGGAAGGTCCTGGCGGCACACGAGGACTTCATGTTCGGCGCGCGCGGCCGCGCCGGCGAGCGCGCCTCCTGAATGGCGAAGCTCCTGGCGCTGATCATCGCGCTCGGCACGCTTGCCTTTGGTGCGGTCTACCCGTGGGGATTCATCCCGCTCTTCGGAGCCGCTGCGGCAATCGGCGTTGCCGGGTTGAATCGGTCGGGGCTTCGGCCGGAGTTGCGGCCGGCCGCCTTCGCGCTGTTCGCCGTCTGCGCCGCCGGCACGCTTCAACTGGTGCCGCTGCCCACCGCGGTTGTCTCGTACGTCAGTCCGGCAACGCCGCAGCTGCTCCGCTCGTTCGACCTCGCATTTGCCAGCGACGGCGCCTGGGCGGCGCTGTCAATCCGCCCGCAGAGCACCGCGGTGACCGTCGTGTCGCTGATTGCGCTGAGTCTGTACCTGCTTGGCCTTCCAGGCCTGATCTCGCCGCGAACGCTGCGAACGCTGCCCGGCGCGCTGGCGGTGATTGCGGTGCCGCTGGCGCTTTACGGCATCTACACCCGCGAGCACAACAACGGATTGATCTACGGCTTCTGGCAGCCGCAGGACGGCGGCGGCGGGAACCAGTTCGGACCGTTCATCAACCGGAATCACTTCGGCGGCTGGATGTTAATGACGCTCGGCCTGCTGATCGGATCGGTGTTCGGGCGCTTCGAAGGTGCGCTGCGAGACACAGGGCACCAGCCGGCGCGCAGGCTCGCGTGGCTCTCCTCCTCGTCCGCGAATGCGCTGCTCGCCACCGGCACCGTGGTGATCCTCGGCGTCGTCGCGATTTTCTGGGCGCTCTCGAGGTCGTCGATCGTCAGCCTCGCGGCGGCCGCCACGCTGTTCGCATGGTTGGCGTCCCGGCGCCGGCGCCTGGGCGCCACGCGGCGCAGCCTCGCCGTGGTCTCGCTGAGTGCCGCGCTCGTGACCGGTGTGGCGTGGCGTGGCCCCGACCGCGTGCTGGCGTGGTTCCGGGACGATCGCAACCTGCTGGGGCGGTTCGACGCCTGGCGCGACGCTTGGGACGTCATTCAGGCCTTCCCGCTCTTCGGAACGGGACTCAATACCTTCGGCGACGCGATGCTCTTCTACCAGCAACGCAACGCCGGGTTTCACATGGCGCAGGCGCACAACGACTACGTGCAGCTCGCCGCAGAGGGCGGGTTGCTCGTCGTGGTGCCAGCCGTGGTCGCCGTGGTGCTGCTGGCGCGCGCGATCGCGGCGAACCTCCGCGCGGCGCGTCCTGAATCGCGTGGCTTCTGGATCCGCGCCGGCGCGGCGATCGGGCTGGTCGCCGTCGCCATCCAGGAGATGGTGGAATTCAGTCTCCAGATTCCCGTGAATGCACTGTTGTTCGCGACGCTGGTGTCGGTAACGCTCACACCGGTCGTCCCGCGCACGCCGTCGGTGCGAGATGCGCGTGATACGATCGATTTCCCTTGAGGAACATGACCGGTGTCCCACTGTCCTAATTGCAATTCCAAGGATTTGCGCCTGTCGCACACGCGAAGCCGCTGGGAGCGGTGGCGCAGGGACATCACCGGCAAACGTCCGTATCGCTGCCGCGCCTGCCAGTGGCGGGGATGGAAGAAGACTGGCCTCGGCGACGACGAGCCGAGCTCGACGCTACGGATGAAGGCCCCGGACCCGCCGAACCTGCGCGGCACGGCGCTGGCGCGTCCGGACTCCGACACGCGGAAGATCAACCTCAAGGACCTTGATCGTTTCCACACTACCCAGGAGAAGGATCAGGGCTGACGGATGGCGCTGCGGATTGGCTGTGATCTGGACGGCGTGCTCGCCGACATGGAAAGCGCGCTCGTCCGCGAAGCCGAAAAGCTCTTCGGCGCACGACCGAGACGCGACGAGTCACGGCGGCAGTCCCCTGACGCCTCGTCGATGGCCGACATTGTCCCCTCCGAGGTTGCCGACAACGCGCCTCTCCAGCACGAACTCCAGCTGAGCGACCGCGAGCGCCGGGCTCTCTGGCGCCATGTGCGTTCGATCGAGGATTTCTGGGAATCGCTCGACGAGACCGAGCCCGGTATCGTCAGGAAGCTGTCCGGTCTTGCGGCCGACCGGCGGTGGGAAATCATCTTCCTGACCAGGCGGCCGACAACGTCGGGCGACACAGCGCAGCTCCAGTCGCAGCGGTGGCTGGTCAACAAGGGCTTCCCGTTGCCAAGCGTCTACGTCGTGACCGCGTCGCGGGGTCTCATCGCCGCCGGGCTGACGCTCGACATCGTCGTCGACGACACGCCGGAGAACTGCGTCGACGTCGCCTCCGATTCGAAGGCGTTGACCATCGCCATCTTCCGCAGCACCGAGGTCGCGCCCCCGCCCATCCTGAAGAACATGGGCATCCACATGGTCTCGACCACTTCGGAGTGTCTCGAGGTCCTGGTGGAAATCGACTCCAGCCTCAAGCACGCCGAACCGGGCGCGATGGGGCGGGTGCTGCGGACGCTGGGCGTGAAACAGAAGGCGAACGTCTGACGCGCGCGGCCCTGCCGCGCTGGAGGGCACATGGCACAGCTCGCGAAGGCACTGGTCGCAGCCGCCGCTGCAGCGTTTCTAATGGCCGTCGTGACGAACTTCACCGGCAATACCGAGTCGGGGCCGTTGCTGGCGACGGCCGAAGGCTTTTCGCGGGCGTCCACGAATCTTGCGTTGCTGGCGATCGCGCTGATGCTTGGATTCGGAGGCAGCCGTCCCTAACATGAGGACCCTCGGGCGGCCGATCCGGCTGTTACGGGTCATTCCCCGTTACGCGCCCGCGTGGAAGTACGGCGGCAGCGTCAGGTTCAGCTACGACCTCGACGCCGCGCTCGCCGAGCGCGGTTTCGACATCACCGTCTACACCACCGATCAGATCGACGAACATCACCGGTCACCCGTCAGGCACGAGTGCCTGAATGGGATCGAGGTCCACCGCTTCCCGAACCCGTGGAACTACCTGGCCAGCCAGGCCGCCTGGCTCGGCCTCTATCCGATCGGCCTGCGGCGCCGGCTGCAGGACACGGTCAACCGCTTCGACGCGATGCACGTGACTGAGGCGCGAGGCGCGCACGCGCGGTGGGCGTTCGCGGCCGCGCGCGCGAGCGGCGTGCCGGTGGTCTGGTCGCCGCTCGGCGGGCTGGCGCCCGGCGTCGGCATCCGCAAACCCTATCGTCGAGGCTATGACGTCGTTCACGACACCGCCCGGCTGGTGCGTGAGTCGAGGATGCTGGTCGCCCAGTCGGCGCATGAAGCACAAGTATTCGAAGCGCTTGGCGCAGGGCCTGCCCAGGTGGCCACGATCGGACTCGGTGTGGACGGCCGCTGGTTCCGGAAACTGCCGCCGCGCGGACAGTTTCGCCACGCGGTCGGGCTCGAGCCACAGCATCCGGTGGTGTTGTTCATCGGCCGGCTGCATCCGACCAAGGGGCTCGACGTGCTGCTTCACGCATGCGCGATCGTCAGGCGCACGCATCCCACGCTACAGGTCGTCCTCATCGGATGGGATCACGGCGCTCTGCGTACCGTCGTCCGCGTCAGCAGGTCGCTCGGGCTGGAGCGCGCGCTGCGACTGCTCCCACCCGCGTTCGAAGTGGCGCGCGTGCAGGCGTATGTTGACGCCGATGTCTTTGCCGTGGCGGCGACGAGCTACGAAGAAACCTCGCTCGCCGCGCTCGAGGCCGTGGCCTGTGGAACGCCGTGCGTGCTAACGAAGCAGTGCGAGATTCCTGGTTTGCCCACGGGAGGCGGGATCGTCACCGACAGTAATCCGGAAGCGTTTGCCGCCGGCCTGTCAGCAGTGCTCGGCGATCCGCATCGCGCGGAACGCGCGCGGTTTGCGCGCGAGCGGATCCTCGCAACGGAAACGGCAGACCAACGAGCGCAGGCGTATGCAGAGTTGTTCACCGACATCGTCGAGCACCGCTCGAGTGTGACGCGTGACCTTGAAAGAAATTTCTCGCGTGCGACATTGGGCTGACGTGTAGCCACCGCGCACGAAACGAGTCGCCCGCCTCTCGCTTGTGAGCGCGGGGTGCCCAGCCGTCGCAATCACCTCCGTCGCAGATCCTGAGATACCGATCTTCGGCGGTCCCTCGGCGGTCGCCTTCTCCGCCGATCACACGCTTGCGTTTGTCGCGCTGTCGCTTGGGAGCCACGTCGCTGTCATCGACACGGCTGCCAGGACGGTTGTGGACTACATCGAGGTGTTGCCGGTCTCCTTTGATGCGACCATCTTCCTTCATCCATCGGGCCACCGGCTGTATGTCACATCGTGCGCCGATCCTGTGTTCTCGGTGATCGACGTGCGAACGCGGACGATGACCGGGACGATCGCTCTTCCGGGGGGGAGCTACCCGATCGCATTCTCGCTAAACGGCCGTCTCGGCTATGTGGGAAACGGCTACGTCGATTGCGGAGCCGTAAACGGTATCTACCGGCTGAGCACGACGACCGACAAGTTGCTGGGTTCTATCCCAACCAGCATGCCGGTCTCGGATGTCGCGGTCTCGCCTGCCGACGGCCTTGCGCTCGCCAGCGGCGACTGCAGCAAATCCAACTGGATGAACTTCGGCGGATTGAAGAACCAGGGCGACTGCAAGCAGTCTGTCGCCAGCGACGGTAAGAAATAGGCTACCCTGCACCGCGGCGCACGAGGAGGTGCGGCCGCCCGCAGGTATGCCTCGCACACGGGTTGTTTACTGGGACAACATCCCCGCTCCGTATGCCGTGGAGCGGTACAACACCCTCGCCAATCGCGGGACCTTCGACTTTTCGGTATGGTTTTCGCGACGTACCGACGCCGAGCGGAGCTGGGAGATCGATGAATCGGCATGGCGATTCAGCGGCGTGTATGTGGAAGACCCCAGCGAGAGCCTCCAGGCGGCTCATGAGTTCGCTCGCCGCTGTGATGCAGCCCGGCCGGATCTCATCCTCGCGCTCTATGGCGAACGTCCGTTCGGCGCTGGTCACCTCATTCTCAAGGGCCTCGGTCTCAGCACCGCCCTTCTCGTTCTCCCGACCTACGACGCCTGGGTCCGCCGCGCCTGGTGGAAGGAGATCGGCAAGCACGTGCTGTTTCGATCCGCGGATGCGGCGAAGGTGCCGGGAGCCGATGGACTGGCATACGCGCGCCGTTACGGATTCACCGACGACCGGGTGTTCGCCGTCAGACAGTCGATCGCCGTGGATCGGTATGCGGCGCCGATCTCCTGTCAGCAGCGCGCGCGCATCCGAAACGAGACCGGGCTCGACGGCTGTGCCTTCCTTTATGTAGGCCGGCTCTGGGACGGCAAGGGCCTTTCGGTGCTGCTCGACGCATTTCGGCAGGTCGCGCAAGCCAATCCCGCCGTGTCGCTTCTGCTCGTCGGCGACGGCCCGGACGAAGCCGCGCTTCGAACCGCTGCCGCCGGCATCAAGGGCGTCCATTTCCATCCGTTCGTGCAGGCGCCGGAATTGCCGCAGTATTACGGCGCCTGTGATGTGTTCGTTTTCCCGACGCTGGGCGATCCGCACGGCCAGGTCATCGAGGAGGCGCATGCCGCCGGGCTTCCCGTCATCACCAGCGACGCGGCAGGCGACATCCGGCGGCGGGTCGCCGATGACGTCACCGGGTTCGTCGTCCCGGCGGGCGACATCAATGCGCTCGCCAAGAGAATGATCGCGCTGGCCGCCGACGCCGGCCTGCGCAGGACGATGGCCGCGCGAGGCGCCGAGCGCGTCACGGGGTGGGACCACGAGGCATGGGCGGATGACTTCGAGCGGTTCGTTGAGGCTTCTCTTGCTCTTCCCCGCCGCAGCACGCCGGCCGCGGGCGCAACCGCCGCGGCCGGCACGGTCATCCTCGCCGCTGCTGACATCGCGGCGCGGACACGGATTTGGCGGAACAAGGCGGCAGCAGGACTTCTCAAGACCATTCGCACTACGATCGTCGCAAGAACGAATCGATTCGGGATGTGGTTGATGAGTCTCCTGTGGCGACTGCGTCGACCGGACGCAACGCTCCAGCGATTCGGTACGAAATCGGGCGGCTGGATTCTGCCGATGGAACCGCTCACGGCGGGTGGCGTGTGTTACTGCGCCGGCGTCGGCGAAGAGACGTCGCTCGAGGATGACTTGCTCAGGCGAACAGCGTGTCTCGTCTGGTCCTTCGATCCGACGCGGGAATCCGCGGCTTACGTCGCGCGGCAGTCTTTCGATCCAGCGCGTTTCCATTTCGTGCCGACGGGCATTGCCGACAAGACCGGGACGCTCCGTTTCTTCGAGCACCACGACCGCGAGATGTTGCCGGCCTATTCGGCGGTCAATCTCTGGAAGACCGACGCCTTCTTCGAAGCAGGGTGCACGACCGTCGGGACGCTCATGAAGGCATTCGGACACAACGCATTGACATTGTTGAAGCTGAGCATCGAAGGGGCGGAATGGCAGGTCCTGCGGCATTTCCTTGAACAGGAAAGACCGGACATTCGCGTTCTCTGCATCGTATTCACACAGCCGGCGGCATTCTGGCGCGTCGCCTCTGCCGTCCGCAACCTGGATCGCCACGGGTTCCGGTATCTGTGCCACGACGAATGGAAGTTCACATTCGTGCGATCGCCCGGGCGACGATGATCCGATGCTGACGATCTTCGCGTCGCCGAAGGCATTCACCGGTGAGTTCGACGTCATCCAGCGGAATGCCGTCGCGAGCTGGGCCCGGCTCCGGCCGCGGCCGCAGGTCCTGCTGATCGGCAACGAGCCGGGCACAGCCGCGGTGTGCCGAGCGCTCGGCGCCGAGCACGTGCTGGACGTGCGCGTGAACGAATTCGGCACCCCGTTCGCCGACTCGATCATCGAGTTGGCCGAAGCGCGCGCGCGGCACCCGCTTCTCCTCTGGATCGCCGCCGACACGATTCTGTGTGACGACGTGATACCTGCCGCCAAGAAGGTGTCAGGGCGCTTTCAACGGTTCTGCATGATCGCCGGACGCTACCGCCTCCCCCGTCCGGGACCGATAAATTTCGATGACGCGCACTGGCAGTCGAGAGTCAGGGAGGCAGCGATTGCGCCGTCGGTCGAGGATGTGCCGGCCGGGGACTTCTTCCTGTTTCCGAAGTCGTTCTGGGGGCGATTTCCCCCCTTCGTTGAAGGACGCACGGCACTCGACGGATGGATGCTATTCCGGGCGCTCGAAACGGGAGGGGTGCTGGTAGACGCGACTCCTGCGGTGACGACGATTCACCAGGACCACTCGTACGCGCACCATCCCGACGGGGAACGAGGCGTGTGGTTCGGGGCGGAGGCGGCGCACAATCTCGCGCTTGCCGGCAAACGCATGCTCACAAGGGAGAATGCCGACTGGATGCTCACGCCGCATGGATTGCGTCGTCCACCGCGCTCGTTCCGCCGTCACGTGGCCTGGTGCGCCAGGTTCGCCGCCTTTCATCCGCGAGTCGGGTGGCCGTTCCGTGCCTACCGATACCTGGTCGAACGGGCGATCCTGAGGCCGGTGGCCGCGCGCGCCAGAAACCACACAGCCGGCGTAGCCTGACGGGCATGCTGAGGGTCCATCTCGAGTACGGCCGACATCCAGAACCGCTGCGACGGTGGTTTCCTGCGCCGGAGCCGGACCCTTTTTTCGAAGAAAGCATTCTCACCGCACTTTGCGGCGACAGCTGGACGTCGATCGTGATCGAAGAAGACGGGCACGCACTGCGCCACGCGTTCGCGGCCTCAATGATCGGCACAACCGGGTTGCTGGATATCGAACCGCTCTTCGGCTATGCCGGACCGCTTGCCACGCCAGGTGCACCGGCGGACTTCCTTATCGCCGCGCTCCGGCGCTACAGCACGATCTGCCGCGATAACGGGATCGTCGCCGAGCTGATGCGATTCAACCCCCTGCTTCAGAACCAGAGGACCCTCGACGGACTCACACCCGACCTCGTGGTGTCGCAGCCGAAGCCGGTCGTCTACCTCCATGTGCAGAACGAGCAGCAGTCGCGGATGTCGGCGTATCCGCGGGCGACGCGCAACATGGTGCGTGTCGGATACCGATCGACTGACGTCTCGATCCTGAAGAAGACGTCGCAGATATGGTCTCAATTACGGGAGCTGTACGACGGCACCCTCGCGGTCTCTGCCGCTGCATTCCACTGGCAACTGACGCCGGAGCTCTGGGATCGCCTGGAGCATCACCCTCGCTTCGCGCTGTTCGGCGCGGTTCGAGGGGCACGGCTGGTCTCGGGGGCTCTCGCGCTGGTGGATGGGCGCACCTGGTACTACTTCCTGGCGGCCGGTGTCCGCGAGCCTGAGGCGCGCCGCGGCACGAGCAACGCGGTCGTCCACGAGATGACGCTGGCGGCGGCCAGGGCCGGCGCATCACGCGTGGGGTTGGGCGGCGGCAGAACCGCGTCGACCACGGACTCGTTGTTTGGCTTCAAGAACAGCTTCGGCGGCGACGTCGTACCGTTCGCGACCGGTCTCTGCACCCACGATCGCACGGAGTTCGCGGCTCTCCTTCACGCTGCGGAGCGGCGTGATCCGTCGGTTTCCAGTTCGCCGTTGTTTCTTCGCTACCGTCTGAGCCCGGCTTTTTCGATCGGGCGCATGCATGCCGTCCCGCTTCGTTCGCTTGCAGGACCGGCGGCATGATCGATCCTGTCCGGCTCGCCGCGGCGCGAGTGGCGGTACTCGGGGGGATGGGCTTTGCCGGGCGCAGTATCGTCGACGAACTGCGTTCACTGGACGTATGCGTGCAGGCGTTCAGCCGCCGGACCGGGTGCGATCTGCTCGACGAGCAGGGCGCGCTCGCGGCGCTGCGGCGTTTCGCACCCACGCATGTCGTGAATTGCGCCGCCGTCGTCGGCAGCGTCAACTACGCCGAGGAATATGCCGCTGATGTGATCGATGCGAACACGCGCCTGGTGCTCGGCGTTTACCGCGTCGCCGAACGGCTGGGACCCGTGTCGGTGATCAACCTCGTGGCGAACTGTGTTTACCCTGGTGAGATGGACGTGTACGATGAGGCGCGACTCTGGGACGGCCCTCCCCACCCCTCAGTGCAATCGTACGGCGAGTCCCGTCGCCTTCTGCTGACTGTCGCCGAGTGTTATCGACGGCAGAAAGGACTCGCCTCGGTCAACCTGATCGTCCCGAAATATGTACGGGCCGTTCGACAGCGCCGATCCGAACAAGACCCACGCGCTGAACGCGCTGGCGCTGAAGTTCGCGAGGGCCGTACGCGAAGGATCGATGCTGGTCGAAGTCTGGGGAACCGGGCGTCCCGTTCGAGAGTGGTTATTCGTCCGGGACATGGCTCGCGTCGTACGGCAGGTGATGGAGGACGGAGTGGGCTGGGAAGTGCCGGTCAACATCGCGCAGCGGCAGGGGTTCACGGTCAGCGAGCTCGTGGAGCTGGTTCGGAAGGCCGTGGGATACGACGGTGCGGTCGTCTACAACACTGGCTATGGGGACGGTGCGCCACGCAAGGTCATGGATGACCGCAGGTTTCGCCAGGTACTTTTCTTCGTTTGCGTTTACGCCGATCGAGAGCGGCATCCGATCGACGCTCGACTACTACGCCGACACCATGAAGCGGGACCGTGAGCATTTCCTTCTTTGAGACCGTCATCTCCGATCGTGCGATTCAGCAGGCTACTGAGGTTTTGCGCTCCGGCTGGGTGAGCGAGGGATTCCGGGTCGCTGAATTCGAGGATGTCCTGTCGCGGGAGCATCTGCTCAGCCATCCTGTCGCCCTCAACAGCGGTACGTCGGCGCTGCACCTTGCGCTGGTGCTGGCTGGGGTGAAAGCAGGTGACGAAGTCGTGCTGCCGCCGCAGACCTTTGTCGCCACCGGGCACGCGGTGCTGATGCAGCAGGCGACGCCGGTCTTCGCCGACATCGACCCGACGACGGGCAACCTGTCGGCGGCGTCGCTCGAATGTGCTCTGTCCGCTCGCACCAGGGCGGTCATCGCGGTGCACTGGGGCGGATATCCCTGCGATTTGACGGCGCTCGGCGAAATCGCGGCGCGCCACAACGTCGTCCTCATCGAGGATGCCGCGCACGCGCTCGGTGCAGCGCTGCGCGGACGTGCGATCGGCAGCCTGTCGCGCTTCACCTGCTTCTCCTTTCAGGCGATCAAGCACGTCACCTGCGGTGATGGCGGCGCGCTGTGCTGCAGCGACGCTGCCGACGCCGCCGAGGCGCGCCGGCGCCGGTGGTTCGGCATCGATCGCGCGCAGGCAGGACCGTTCGAGCTCGGCGAGCGCGAGGGTGATATCGGGTCCGCAGGGTTCAAGTACCACATGAACGATCTCGCGGCCGCGATTGGCCTGGGCAACCTCGCCGGCTTCCGCGAGCGGCTGGCGCGCCGCCGGGAGATCGCGGCGGTCTATCGCGAAGGCCTCGAGGGTGTGCCGGGATTGACGCTGCTGCGCGCGGATCCAGGCCACCATAGCGCGCACTGGCTGTTCACGGTGCTGGTGGAGCGGCGGCCATCGTTCGTCCAGGCGCTCGAAGACCGCGGGATTCCCACCTCGGTGGTGCATCGCCGGATCGATCGCCATTCCGTCTTTGGCGGAATCCGGCCGGCGCTCCTCGGTCAGGATCACTTCGACGAACAGCAGATCTCGCTGCCGCTGCACTCGAGCCTGTCGGACAGAGAGGTCCAGCAGGTTCTGGCGGGCGTACGCGCGGGATGGTAGCCGGAGGTCCACCGCAACCGGACCGCGTCCGCGACGCCTACTGGCGCCAGACGTTCTCAGAGCTTCACGCACAATCCCACGAACACCTCGACTATGCCACCGCTGAGGAGCAGGCTTTCACCTTCGGGACCTGTCTGCTCGCGTGCGGATCCGTCGACGGCCTGCGATGCCTCGACGCTGGATGCGGAAAAGGCCGCTTTGCGCGGATGCTGCGCGCCGCCGGCGCGCGACAGGTCGCCGGGCTCGATTACATCGACGCGACGATCAAGGCGCTGAGAGATTCCGATCCGGGTATTCGCTGGGAATCAGGCAGCGTGTGTGACACCACCGCGATCGGCGGCCTTGGCGTGTTCGACCTGGTTTTCGCGATCGAGATCCTGCAGTACGTGCCGCCGGCAACCCTGTTTCAAAACCTGTGGCCCGTTGTCGCGCCGAACGGGCGGCTGATTGGCGTGACGCCCAACGCCGATAATCCGTTCGTCCGCCGGCGTGTGGACGAACGGCCGGGACTCTACGCACCCCTGGGAACCGCAGCGGTCATCCAGCACATGCAGCGGTTGCCCGGTGTCGCGGACCTGGGCGTAATGGGGTTTGCGTGGCGGGACGATCGCAGCAGCATTCTGTACGATCTGCTGCCCCTGACATCCACGCCGCGCTGGGACCAGCCACCAAAGCGTCTCCTGTTCCTGGCGCGAAAAAAGGGTGATCGACCGTCGTGAGCAACGTCCGCAGCACACTCGTGTTCCGCGCGACCGCCCTCGCGCTGTCTTTCGCCGCCGGCCTCGGCGCCGCGGAGACACTGGTGCGGGTATTCATGCCGCAGGACCTGGGCGTCCTCGCGCCCTGGTACGAGAGTCATCCCGTGTACCGTTTCCGGCACTATCCCAACATGGACGCCGTGAGAGCGTGGGGACACCCGTACCGGCTTCGGACGAACAGCCAGGGCATCAGATCCGATCGCGGCGAAGCGTATGACTCGCCGCTCGAAACACGGATTGTCGTCCACGGTGACTCGCTCACGCTTGGAGTAGGGGTCGAGAACGAGGACACCTTCGTGCACCGCACAGAGCGGCGGCTGAGGCAGAGATCTGACGCCGTCGATGTGTTGAACCTGGGCGTCAGCGGACACGGCCCGGACCAGGAATACCTGCTCTTTCAGGAAGAGGGCCGGAGGTATTCTCCCCGAATCTGCGTCATCGCCGTCTGTCTCACGAACGACCTTGATGAAGTGGCGTGGTCGCGCGCCGCATTTCGCCTGGACGGCGATCGGCTGACGTATGTTCCGTATGACGCGCCGCTCGCCAAACAGCTCGCTGAAACGCAGGTCTACCGATGGCTGGCGAGCCGTTCGCACCTGCTCGTCCTGGCGCGCTATAACCTCGTCGACGCGCGCATTCAGGCACGCGAGTTCACCGACCAGGAAATGCGACCGCCGCCGCTGTCGCTGGCGCTGGCGATCTACCGCGATTTCACCGCCGCCATACGAGATGAAGGCGCCGTCCCTGTGATCGTCCTGCTGCCCTCCCAGCATCAGATCGCGCAGCGCAGGGGGGTGCCCGCCGAGGCACCGGGCCGCTCGGCCGTCATGCTCCGTGAGGCGCTGCTGCAGTTCTGCGCAGCCAACGCCGTCACCTGCATCGACGCCCTCGATGGCTTCGGGAAGAGCGATGTGCCGTTCGACGAGCTGTTCATTCCCGGCGATGATCATTTCAGCGCCGCCGGTCATCGCGTGATTACCGACGTGCTTACGGAGCCGCTCGCGCGGATTCTCGATTCCCTCAGCGAGCGCTGACGTCTTGAGGAAATCAATGGACAGATCGGTGACCGCAGCCTGCGACATGGCGAGCGTCGCCGCTCTGGCGTACCTCGTCGTCTGGCGCGTGTTCTCCGCGTTTCCACCGGACTTCCGCTCTGCGCTCGATCGGGCCGGCGTTCCCATCCTCGATCTGGCGGTTCTCGCCCAATCCACTCTCCCGTATGACGTTCATCCCTATGCGGCTGGTTATCGTACGATCGCCGCGGGAATCGCAGCGTCGCACCTCACATCGCTGGCCTACGGGCGCGCGACGGACCGGAAGGATCGGGATGAGTAGTCGCGCCGCCGCCTGGCCCCTGCTTGCGGCAGTCGCGCTTTCACTCATCTGGATCCCGATCCTGAATCGTGGTTTTTCGTCCGATGACTTTGAGCGCGTTCCCACCACATGGCGGATTTCCTGGACGATCCCCTGAAGTTGGACGGCCGCCCGGTGGAGATGCTGTCGTTCGCCCTCTTGCCGAAGCATCCGGCGGTCCACCATGCCGTGAGCCTGCTCATGTACGTCGCGTGCATCGGCATCATGTGGCTCGTCTGCCGGCGGTTGGCGCCAGGAGCCTGGTCGGCGTTCCTGGCCCTCTCATCCTTCTTTCACCCCGCGTTCCTCTGGGGGGTCACGTGGATCGCGCAGCGTTCCACCCTTTTCGTCATCTTCTTCGTGCTGGCGGCGATCGCGGCGACGCGAACTCCGGCCAGACTGGCGATGATCGTCACGGGCAGCGCCATGAGAACGCCGTATATCTTCCAGAACCTGGTCTTTTCTTTCCAGCTCCTCCGGCGACGGCAGTTCGCCGCGAGTGTGATTCCCTTCGTCTGCCTGCTGGCCTTCGGTTTCACCGGATACGTGACCTACTACGACCGCGCAACCGGCATCGACACGCTTGCGAATTCCTCCATTCCGATCGCAGTGTCGCTGCCCCTGCGAATCGTCAAACTGCTCGAGGGCGTGTTCTACGTGTTCGCCCCGATCCCGATGTTTGCAATCGCCATCTGGGCACCGCCGCTCGCCTTGATTGGTTATGCCGCGTGCTGGATTGCGATCGCGCGTTCACTACAACCGATCCGCAGGGACGATCTCTGGGTTCCTGCGATGGCCCTCGCGATGTACATCCCGTTTGTGTTTGCGTCAGAGGTGCGGGTGACGGGAGAAGCTGCCGTCATGACGTTTCTGGCCGTAGCATGCGCCACCTCGGGCCGGTGGCTGCTGTCGAGAAAGATCGCCGTTGTCGGTATCCTCGTGCTGAATCTCATGGGCATTGCACTGAACTATGGCGTGTTCTCTTCACAGCAAGACGACATCCGCGGAACATGGGTTTCACTGGACTCGTCACAGCCTGTCTATGCGTACCGTGAATGGCGCGAAGACGTTCGCCGACGGGTCCTCGCGACACTTGGCCTGAGTGCGCCAGGTAGGACGTTCGAATAGTGAGGTATCTCGTCACCGGTGCCGCGGGGTTCATCGGCAGCCACTTGACCGATGCGCTGATCGCGCGCGGCCACGAAGTCGTCGGCCTCGACAACTTCTCGACCGGGCAGGATCGGTTCCTCGAAGACGCGCTGCACGCCGACCGGTTCACGCTGATCCGCGGTGATCTGCTCGACGGCTTCTCGCTGCGCCGCGGGATGCAGGGCGTAGACGCGGTCTACCACATGGCGGCGAACGCCGATATCCGCGGCGGCCTCAATACACCGCGCACCGACCTGCAGCAGAACACCGTCGCGACGTTCGACGTGCTCGAAGCGATGCGCGCGGCCGGCTGCACCCGCATCGTCTTTGCCTCGTCTGCCGCCGCACTTGGTGAGCCGGCACAGGTGCCGACGCCGGAGACCTGCCCCATTCCGACGCAGACCTCGCTGTACGGCGCGTCGAAGATGGCGTGCGAAGGACTGATCTCGGCGTACTGCGAAGGCTACGGGTTCGAGGGGTATGCCTTCCGGTTCGTCTCGCTGCTGGGGCCGCGGTATCCGCACGGCCACGTATTCGACTTCGTCAAGCAGCTCGTCGCCGATCCGTCGCGGCTGCGCATCCTCGGCGACGGCTCGCAGCGCAAGAGCTACCTCCACGTCGAAGACTGCGTGCGTGCGCTGATTCAGATCTGCGAGGTCGTGCGGCCGGCGCTTCGCGGGCCGCGGCGCTTCGAGGTCTACCATCTCGGCGTCCCCGCGTTCTGCTACGTCCGCGATTCCGCGCGATGGATCTGCGAGGAGCTTGGGCTGTCGCCGCAGCTCGAGTACGGCACCGGCAACCGCGGATGGATCGGC
The DNA here is from genome assembly GCA_963750995.1 of uncultured Acidobacteriota bacterium. Lineage (GTDB taxonomy): Bacteria > Acidobacteriota > Vicinamibacteria > Vicinamibacterales > UBA2999 > CAVVST01. The sequence goes on from CAVVST010000005.1 coordinate 1,199,625, forward strand.
GACAATCCGTTCGTGTGGCTGGACGTGCAGAAGGCGATGAGCGCCGGGTGGGCGCCGGTGCACGACATCGAGTCCTCCGTGCGTGAAACCGCACGATGGCTCGTGGCCAATCGCTGGCTCCTCGATCAGCGGCGATGAGCGAAGCCTGCGACGTCGCGATCCTGGCGGGCGGCCAGGGCACGCGCCTCCGCGAGCGGGCGGGCACCCTGCCCAAGCCGATGGTGCCGCTGCTCGGCCGCCCGATTCTCGACTATCAGCTCGATCTCTGCCGCGCGCACGGCTATCGCCGCGTGCTGCTGCTCGTGCACTACGGCCACGAGGCGATCCGCGCGCACGTCGGCGACGGCGAACGCTACGGCATCTCGGTCGAGTACGCTGTCGAAACGACGCCGCGCGGCACCGCCGGCGCGCTGCGAGACAGCTTGCCACGGCTGGCCGAGACCTTCCTCGTGCTGTACGGCGATACCTATCTCGACGTCGACCTGCGGCGCATACGTGATGCGCACGCGGCAAGCGACGCCGACGCCACGCTCTTCGTCCATCCGAACGATCACCCGCAGGATTCGGACCTGGTCGAGATCAACGACGCGGGCTTCATCACTGCGCTCCATCCCTATCCACATCCCGAAGACACCGAATACGAAAATCTCGTCAATGCCGCGCTCTACGTGATGCGCCGCGCGGGACTCGAGCCCCTGATTCCGGCGGAAGGCAAGGCGGACCTCGCGAAGCACCTCTTTCCGCAGATGTTGCAGTCCGGCAGCCGTCTGTTCGGATATGTCTCGCCCGAATACATCAAGGATGTCGGCACGCCCGATCGCCTCGACCGCGTCGCGGCCGATATCGGCGCGGGCATGCCCGACCGCCTGTCGTCACGAGGCCTGCGTTCGGCGGTGTTTCTCGACCGCGACGGCACGCTGAACGAGGAGGTCGAGTACCTCAGCAGGCCGGATCAACTGGCGCTTCTCCCTGGCGTGCCGGAAGCGCTTCAGCGCCTGAACCGATCGGGCCACCTCGCGGTGGTGGTCACCAATCAGTCGGTGGTCGCGCGGGGCGATGTCACGCACGCCGGCTTGAAGCAGATTCACACCCGCCTGACGCACCTGCTCGGCGCCCGCCATGCCTACGTCGATCGGATTTACGTGTGCCCTCATCATCCGGATCGCGGATTCCCCGGCGAGGTCAGCGAGCTGAAAATCGCATGCAGCTGCCGCAAGCCCGGGACGGGGATGGTGGACGAGGCTTGCCGCGATCTGCAGATTGGTCGGCGGACCTCCTGGATCGTGGGGGACACGACGTCCGACCTGGAGACCGGCCGCCGGGCGGGGCTCCGTACCGTCCTGGTCCGCACCGGCCACGCGGGACAGGACGGTCGCTTTCCGTTTCGCCCCGACTATGTCGTGTTCGATTTGTCGGCGGCGATATCCTGGATCCTCGACGGACATCCGGCCATGCGGCGTCGCCTGGCACCTGTGGCCGAAGCGGCTCTCACAGCTCGTCTCGTGGTGATTGGCGGACTGGCGCGGTCGGGGAAGAGTTCGGCGGCGCAGGTCCTGCGCGAGATTCTGGCCGATCGGGGCCGTACTGCGCACATCTTCCCGCTCGATTCATGGCTGAAGCCGGTGGCCGAAAGGACCGAAGGAACAGGTGTGGCCTCCCGGTACGATCTCGAGACGATGCTGACGACGGTAAGGCCGTTGCTGCGGCTGCAGACGCGGGTGTCGGTGAGCCTGCCGATCTACGACCGCGCCCGCCGCGCGCCGTACGGCCGCCCGGTGGAGATGTCGATCGATCCGGGCGACGTGATCCTGGTTGAGGGCGTGCCGGCCCTGCTCGTCGAGGAATTGAGCGCTGCGGCGGGTGTTCGCGTGCATCTCGAGATGCCCGAGCCGGCGCGCGTGGAACGGCTGCGCGCGGACTACCGCTGGCGCGGCGCCGCCGATAGCGCGGTCGATGCGCTGGTTGCGTCGCGCACCAAGGACGAAACCGCGCCGGTGCTCGGCGCGCGCTCACGCGCCGACTTCATCGTCGCCGCCTGGACTGCCGAATGATCGTCAGCAAGACCCCTTTCCGTATGAGCTTCGTCGGCGGCGGCAGCGATCTGCCTGGCTTCTACCGCGAGGAACTCGGCGCGGTCGTATCGACGGCGATCGACAAATACATGTACATCGCCGTGAACCGGAAGTTCGACCAGAAAATCCGGATCTCCTATTCACGTACCGAGGAAGTCGAGACGCCACAACAGATCGAGCATCCGCTCGTGCGCCATGCCCTCGATGTGTCGGGCATCGACGGCGGCATCGAGATCGCGTCGATGGCCGACATCCCCTCTCGAGGGACGGGGCTCGGATCGTCGAGCGCGTACACCGTCGGGCTGCTGAACGCGCTGTTCGCCTATCGGAACGAGTACGTGTCGAAGGACGCGCTCGCGCGGCTTGCCTGCGAGATCGAGATCGAGCGTTGCAACGAGCCGATCGGCAAGCAAGATCAGTACGCCGCCGCGCACGGCGGCCTGAACCTCATTCGCTTCCATCCCGACAATTCCGTGTCGGTTGACCCGATCATCTGCGCCCCGACGGTGCTCGCCCAGTTCGAGGCGTCGACCCTGGTCTTTTACACCGGCCGGGCCCGGAGCGCCTCGAAGATCCTGTCCGGCCAGGCGGCGACGATCACGACCAACCGCCGTCTCATGCGCCGCATGGTGCAGCTCGCCTTCGACCTCAAGATCGAGCTCGAGTCGGCGCGGCTCGAAAGCGTGGGGACGATTCTCGACGAGAACTGGTGCCTGAAGAAGCAGATGAGCGACGGCGTCTCCGACGGCCAGATCGACGAGTGGTATGAGACCGGCAAATCGAATGGCGCGCTGGGCGGCAAGCTCCTCGGCGCCGGCCAGGGCGGGTTCCTGATGTTCTTCGCGCCGCCGGATCTGCATACCCGCATCACGCGGGCGCTCGCGGATCTCAAGCCGGTCAGCTTCCGGTTCGATCGCACTGGCTCGCAGATCGTCTTCTACCAGCCCGTGGACCTGCCGTGAGCACCGACTTCTCGGTCGCGAATTACCTTTCCGCGCACGCGCGTCTGGCGGACAAGCTCGACCCGCGTGCGTTCCAGTCCGGTATCGATGCGGTGCGGCGCGCGTTCGAGGCCGGCACGCAGATCATCGCCTGCGGAAACGGCGGCAGCGCCCATGCGGCGTCGCACTACATCACCGACTGGAACAAGATGGTGAACCTGACGACCGGCAGGAAGTTTCGCGGCATTTCCCTCTGCGACAACATCGGCATCGTCACCGCCTTTGCCAACGATGGGTCCTACGACGAGGTGTTCGCGGGCCAACTCAAGGCGATACTCGCCCCCGGCGACCTGGTGGTCGCGATCAGCGGCAGCGGCAACTCGAAGAATGTCGTGAAGGCCGTCGAGTATGCGAATCAGGCGGGAGCAGAAACGCTGGCGATTGTCGGCTACGACGGCGGAACGCTGAAGAAAATCGCCAGGCACTGCGTGTGGGTACCGTCGTTCGACATGCAACTGTGCGAAGACCTCCACCTGATGTTCGGCCACATGGTCATGAAAACACTCTGCGGGTGTCGGATCGAAGACTAGCCCGCAGCGCCTCGCAGACCCGGTCCTGCTCGGCATCCGTCAGCGACGGATACATCGGCAGCGAGAAAATGTCGCGCGCCGCCTGTTCGGTCACCGGCAGCGATCCCTCACCCGCGCCGAATTGCCGATACGCACGCATCGTATGAATCGGCCATGGATAGTGGATGCCGACCGTCACTCCCTGCTCCGTCAAGGCCGCAATTATTTTCTCGCGGGCCGCGTGACGGACGACGTACAGGTGATACACGTGGCGGTTGCCAGGCTTCGTCATCGGCAGGACGAGACCGCTATCGCGGAGCTGCTCGTCATAGCGGCGCGCGAGCGCCTGGCGCCGCTCGATATAGCTTTCGATACGCCGCAGTTTGCGTCGCAGGATCTCGGCGTGCAGCTCGTCGAGGCGGGAGTTGTAGCCATGTTCTTCAGCGTAGTAGGTTCGCTCCGTGCCGTAGGCGCGGAGCCTCCGAACCCGTCCGGCGAGCGCCTCGTCCCTGGTCAGCACCATCCCGCCATCGCCGTACGCACCGAGAATCTTCGTCGGGTAGAACGAGAAGACAGACATGCGGGACATCGCCCCGGCGCGGCGTCCGCGATAGTCCGCGCCCGTGCTTTGCGCGCAGTCCTCGACCACGGCGAGACGATGCCGGGTAGCCACGGCCTGTACCGCGTCCATGTCCGCGCACTGGCCGAACAAGTGGACTGGGACAATGCAACGGGTACGGGGCGTTATCGCCGATTCGAGCTGCGTGGCGTCCATCAGGTAACTGTCTGGTTCGATGTCGACAAATCGCGGCGTCGCGCCCGCGGTGACGATGGCTGAGACCGTGGGGATGGCCGTGTTGGAGGTCGTGATGATCTCGTCGCCAGGCTGCAGATCGAGTGCGCGAAGCGCAAGCACCAGCGCATCGGTACCGCTGTTGACCCCCACGCCGTGGCTCACGCCGCAGTAGGCCGCAAGCTCATGCTCGAACGACCGGACGCTGTCGCCAAGGATCAGCCGGCCGGATCGCAGAACGTGGTCGACCGCCGCCAGGATGTCGTCGCGTTCGGCGTCGTATTCTGCGCGATAATCCCAAACTGGAATCGCCATCGGGGATGCAGAATACCTGAACCCGCTCCGATAGAACCCACGTGCCCTCCCTCTCCCTGACCCCGACGCGCCCGCTGCTGAAGTGGGCGGGCGGCAAACGCCAGCTCCTGCCGGCGCTTCGGCAGCACTACCCCGCCGCATTTGACCGCTACGTCGAGCCGTTCCTGGGCAGCGGCGCGGTGTTTTTCGATCTGTTATCAGCGGGACGACTGCACGGAGGAGTCGTCAGGCTGGCGGATGCGAATCCTGACTTGATCGGCTGTTACCGCGCAGTCCGGGATGAACCGGAGGCGGTGATCGCCGCCCTCGACCGGCTTGAACGCGACCATCGCGCGCGCGGCAGCGAGTGTTACTACGAGGTTCGCGATCGCCGCTTCAACCCGGCGCGCGCTGAAGCGGCAGGTGCGCCGGCCTCAGGCCGATACGACGCGACACTCGCCGCCATGTTCATCTATCTGAATCGAACCGGATTCAACGGGCTCTTCCGGTTGAACCGGAGCGGGGCGTTCAACGTGCCGGCCGGACGGTATGCGGATCCGGCCATCTGTGAACCCGATCACATACGCTCGGTGGCGCGCGCCCTGTCGTCCGACGGAGTCAGCCTCGAATGCATGACGTTCGACAGAGCCCTCGCCGACGCTCGTGATGGCGATTTCATCTATTGTGATCCGCCTTACGTCCCCGTCAGCAAAACTGCACACTTTGCGCACTACACGGCGGGCGGGTTCGCCGAAGCTGATCACACGCGGCTGCTCGCGGCCCTGCTCGCGGCCGCCCGACGGGGAGCCACGATCCTCCTCTCGAATTCCAGCGCGCCCACGATGGTAAAAGCCTATACCGCCGCGCCGGTCCAGGAGGCTGGGCTGGTGATGCACCGCGTGCCTGCTCGCCGGGCGATTAACTCGCGGGCGGCGCTTCGGGGGCCGGTGGACGAACTGATTGTGACGAATGCGCCGGCCGCCGGTGGAAGAATGCGGGTGCCGCTCAGGATGCTGCGCGCCGGGCTAGGCTCCGGCGATCCACACCAGCTTCCGGCAACTCGGGCACGCGAACGCCAGGCGTAGGTCCGAGACAAAGGTCACGTATCCCCCGGCGCCGAGCTGGGTGCACGCTGGGCAGACCCCCCGATCGCTCAATTCCACCGAGGCGACTCGCAACGGCCGGCCGGTCTGCGGATCCGGAATGGCCGACGGGCGGGTGGCATTGGATGCCAGCCGGCCGGTGCCTTGGGGCTGCGGATACCACTCAAATAAACCGTGAAACAGGTCGGTGACGGGTCGGGTTGTCATTTGTGCACGCGATGATAGCAGGGTTGCCGCGCAGGCAGGCGTGTTAGGCTGAGTCGAGCGAAAGTGGCGGAACTGGCAGACGCGCCAGACTTAGGATCTGGTAGCCGAAAGGCTATGGGGGTTCGAGTCCCTCCTTTCGCATTTCCGAACCCAGAACGCGGAACGGGTCTGCACACGTTTTCAGGCGTTCGCTAGACGTCCTGAATGACTATTGAAGCGACTCCATACGACTCGAAGCCGGTGTGCCGGATCGGAAATCCGGATCTGGCGACCTGAAAACCGTCACTGGCTGGGCCCCCCTGAATTCCTAAGGATCGGCCATCCGACCGAGGGATCCTAATGATACTGTCGGATATGCGGCCGCACGCACGGCCGTGCATTCGACACCCCCTGTTCCGGCATCCTCAAATTCAGGCCTGTTTTTAACGATCTTTACCTCGACCATTGTGGCGGGCACCTTGCTCGACGACGGCGGCATGTCGATCTCCCTCCGTGCACTGCGCCTGGTCATCGCGGCCGTGGCGATTCTCTTCCTGGCGACGCCAGTATTGGCTGGCCCCGGCCGGGACAAGAAGGCCGACAAGGCGCTTCGCGGGGCGCTCAAAGGGCGGTCCGAGCGGCACTCGGTCATCCTGAGCGTGAAGCCGGGCACCCGACGTCAGGTTCGCCTGGCTATCGAAAAGTGCGGCGGCGTCGTCACCAAGGAACACCAGCTCATCAATGCGCTGACGGTCAATCTTCAGGGTAACTGCCTGGACGCCCTCCTCGAGAACCAGAGCGTGAAGTCCGCCGGCAGCGATGCCAGCGTGACGTCCACGCCGGTTGTCGGATTCAGTGACGATTCGATCATGAATGCCGACCCCGTGCAGGTGTACGGCGCCTACTCCGTGCGCGAGGCCGTCGGTGGCCACGAATGGGCGACCGGCTCCGGGATTGGCGTAGCGGTCATCGACTCCGGTATCGCGCCGCTGCCGGCGTTCGAGGACCGGATCACGGCGTTCTACGACTTTACCGACGGCGGTATCGTCGCCACCGCGCCGAACGACGGCTACGGCCATGGCACCCACGTCGCCGGCCTGATCGGCGGCAACGACCCGCTGTTCCCCGGCGTGGCGGTTGACGTCAACCTCATTGGCCTCAAGGTGCTCGACGAGACGGGCAGCGGGTTGACGAGCAACGTCATCCGCGCGCTCGAATTTACGGTGGCGAACCGCGAGCAGCTCAACATCCAGGTCGTGAACCTGTCGCTCGGCCACCCGATCCTGGCGCCGGCCGCGGACGACCCGCTTGTCCAGGCCGTGGAAAGCGCAGTTCGCGCGGGCCTCATCGTCACCGTCTCGGCCGGCAACTGGGGCAAGAACCCGGTCACTGGCGAACTCGGCTACGCGGGCATCGGTTCTCCGGGCAATGCGCCGTCGGCGATCACGACCGGCGCGTCGGACACCAAGAACACGCTGACGCGGTTTGACGACAGCGTCGCGCCGTACAGCTCACGCGGGCCGTCGTGGTACGACGGCTACGCCAAGCCTGACATCCTGGCGCCGGGACACAAGATGGTGTCGATGACGGATTCGAGCAGCTACCTGTTCTCACACTTCGCGCAGAACCGTGTGGAAGCGAACGGCACGGAGTACCTGAGCCTCAGCGGCACCAGCATGGCGTCGGCGATGACTGCGGGCGTGATCGCAACCGTCCTGGAATCGCACCAGTGGTATTCGTGGTATGCACGGCAGCCGCTCACCCCGACCGCGGTCAAGGCGCTTCTGCAGGTACAGCGCCGTCCTGCTGACCAGCAACGGCGCACCGATCGACGCCCTGACCCAGGCCACCGGTCAGATCAACGCGGAAGGCGCAACGCGCGTCGCCGCCACGATCGCCTGGCTCGCGAGCGCGGGCGCGGATCCGGGGATGGGCGCGTTCGACCCGGCGATGTATCTCAACGATCCCTATTTCATGCCGACGGTTTCGGAACTGTCCGGCGAGTCGCTGCCCTGGGCGTCGCAGGTGATCTGGGGACCGCAGGTCGTCGATGCGACCAACCTGATCTGGGGCACGAACATCGTCTGGGGCGACAACATCGTCTGGGGCGACAACATCGTCTGGGGTGACAACATCGTCTGGGGCGACAACATCGTCTGGGGCGACAACATCGTCTGGGGTGACAACATCGTCTGGGGCGAGAACATCGTCTGGGGCGAGAACATCGTCTGGGGCGAGAACATCGTCTGGGGCGAGAACATCGTCTGGGGCGAGAACATCGTCTGGGGCGACAACATCGTCTGGGGCGACAACATCGTCTGGGGCGAGAGCGTCGGCGGTCAGAGCGTCCTTTCGGGTGCGACCAGCGCGGTCGGCCGCGGCCTGAACAGGCTGGGCAAGGAGCTGGGGCGGTAGGAGGGCTCATGGAAAAGGGTCTCTATCAGCCCACCGCTGCCGTTGTGACCTCCCGGGGGACGACACCCGAGTCGGTGCAATCCGACTGGCGCGAGGCGCTTCCGGTTCTGTCGAGCGGCGCCTTCACGCTTCGGGAACTCGAACTGAGCGATGCGCCCTCACTGCTGGCGATGCTGACGACGGGGGAAGTCACCCGCTTCATCTCACCGCCGCCGCCGACGGTTGAAGGGTTTGAACGATTCATTACGTGGACGAAGCAGCAGCGCGCGGCCGGGCAGTACATCTGTTTCGCCGTCGTCCCCGCTGGTATGACGACCGCGATAGGCCTCTTCCAGGTGCGCTCGCTCTCGCCGGACTTCTCCACGGCCGAGTGGGGCTTTGCCCTCGGGTCAGAATTCTGGGGCACCGGCTTGTTCGTCGAAGGTGCCCGTCTCGTGATTGAGTTTGCGTTCGACACGGTTGGCATCCATCGACTCGAAGCGAGAGCCTCGGTGGAGAATGGCCGCGGCAACGGCGCGCTGAGAAAGCTCGGCGCAGTCCAGGAAGGCGTGCTCCGTCGAGCATTCCTGCGAAATGGTCGGTATCACGACCAGGTCCTGTGGTCGCTTATCGATTCCGACTGGGATGCGGACAACCAGGGGCAGGAGGCGCGGCCAAGCATTCATTAGACGCGCCGCGCAAGCTGGCCCGGCGCTGCCCCCTCCCCGGCGCCACACGCACGAAATTTCGTTCCCCAAGCCTTTTTGTTAGAGGTGTGAGGACAACGCTCCGGCGATTGATGGTCGCCGACTACCCAATTGGCGTGTTAGTGGTCGCTCTGGCCGTCCTGGGCGTGACGGCAGACGCCCACGCGCAGGGCCCGATCAAGGTCGGGTACTACGACATGAACATCGGCGCCGGCGTCACGGCGGAACAGGAACCGCCGATCGTCGCCGCCGGCTTCACCCCGGTTCAGCTGAACAGCGTGACCGCGACGGATCTCGCGGGCCTCCACGTCCTGTTCGTCCAGAACTCCAGCCCGAATGCCTACGGCACGGAGCACCTCGCGTCGAAAGCCGCCGTGCAGGACGCCGTCAATGCCGATGAACCGGTCGTGAATGATCAGCACGAGTCCGTGGCGTTCGATTGCCAGGGCGAGACGATCCTCGGCGGATCGTGGCTGATTCTGGTCACGGCCGAACGTTCCGATGGAGCCAAGGACGTCCTCGGCACCATTCGGGGCCAGGTCCTGAACGGATCCTTTGAGCCCGATGGCGATAGCACCCGCATCACTGTGCGCGACGTCCTCCTCGCCGTCACCGAAGGCACGGGACAGTACGCCGCGGTTGCTGAAGGGAGCGGGGCGCTCGATGCGACGTCGGATCCTCGAGACACGCCGCAGTTCGTCGGCAGGCTCGGACTGACGTTCTAGGACATAGGCCCGATGCATCAGACCCTCACTGCAACCGTTCCCGAGACGACCTGGCGGCAGGCGCTGCCGGTGCTGTCGTCCAACGGCCTGACCCTCCGTGACATCCGGAAGGATGACGCGTCGCCGCTGCTGGCGATGCTCGCCACCGACGACGTTAGTCGTTTCATGTCTCGCCTGCCCCCCACGCTCGACTCTTTTGGCCGGTTCGTCGCGTGGATTCACGAGCAGCGAACCCTCGGTGTCTCGGTCTGCTTCGTCGTCATCCCGGAAGGGAGCGACAGCCCGGTTGGCGTCTTCCAGATACGGTCGCTCGAAGCGGACTTCGTGACGGCGGAATGGGGATTCGCCATTGGATCGCCCTACTGGGGATCCGGACTCTTTGCCAACGCCGCGCGCCTGGTGCTCGACTTCGCGTTCGGGACCGTCGGCGTGCGCCGGCTCGAAGCGCGTGCGTGCGCCGAGAACCGCCGCGGCAATGGCGCGCTCCGCAAGCTCGGCGCCACGCCGGAAGGCGTGCTCCGGCGGTCGTTCCTCTGGCACGGGAAGTACCCACGACCAGGTGCTCTGGTCGATCCTTGACTGCGACTGGGCGGGCTCATCGTCGGAACACGCCTGCTGACCGTGCTATTCTGAAATCGGGCTCACGTTCACGTCCCTCCTTCCGGAACGGCCTCCCGATGAAAACCGAGTTCACCGACGTCAGCGAAACGCAGAAAACCATCACGATCGAAATCCCGACCGAGGTGGTGGACGCGGAAATCGACCGCATCGCGCGTGGCTACATGAAACAGGCGCGGCTGCCCGGCTTCAGACCCGGTAAGGCGCCGCAGACGATCATCAAGCAGCGCTTCAAAGACCAGATCCTGCACGACGTGATGCACGGGCTGATTCCACGCGCGGTCGAAGAGGCGCTGCAGGAACGCGGGATCGAGCCGGTGGACACGCCGAATATCAAGGACGTCGCGCTCAAGGAAGGTCGGCCGCTGAAGTTCACCGCCGCGGTTGAGACGGTCCCCGCCTTGGACCCGGGTGATCTGTCAGCAATCACGCTGCATCGGCCGCCGGTGGAGATTAGCGACGACTCGGTGAACGACATGCTGCAGCGCCTGCGCGAGCGCGCCGGCAAGTTCGAACCGGTGGAAGGCCGGCCGGTTGCGGATGGCGACGCCGTCGTCGCCGATCTCGATCGCACGGGTCCCGATGGAAAGACGGATCATCATGACGGCATTACGCTCCAGCTGGGCGCGCCAGGCAACCCGCCTGGTTTCGATGCGAACCTGATCGGCCTCAACGAGGGCGACGCGAAAACGTTTACGATTCACTTCCCCGAGAGCTACCCGGCGGAAGAGCTCGCCAACACCGATCAGACGTATACCGTGATGGTGAAGGGGATTCGCCGGCGCGTGCTGCCCGAGCTCGACGACGAGTTCGCGAAGGATGTAGGCGAGTTCGAAACGCTCGCCGTGCTGCGCGATCGCGTGCGGACCGATCTGCAGGAAGAGGCGCAGGAGAACAGCCGACGGCAGGTGCGCGGCGAACTGTTCAAACAGCTCTCGGCGCGCATCACATTCGAACTGCCTGGTTCCCTGGTTGATAGAGAAATGGACCGGCGGCTCGAGGAGTTTGCGCGCCAGCTGATGTCTCAGCATGTGGACCCGCGCCAGGCCGGGATTGACTGGGCGCAATTCCGTGAAGCTCAGCGGGAGGCGGCGCGAGATGCAGTGGCAAGTGCCCTAGTTCTCGACGAAATCGCCCGCCGCGAGCAGATAACGATCAGTGGCGAAGATGTCGATAAGGAGATCGAACGGTTTGCCACGCGGGCTGGCCGGACGCCGGCGGCCCTGAGGGCCCAGCTCGAAAAGGAAGGCGGAATCTCCCGCCTTTACGCGGGTTTGCGGCGGGAGAAGGCGGTTGACTTGGCATTGTCGCGTGCTAACATCATGGCCGGGTAGCCGGAGACCCGCAGGTTTCCGGGCCAGCGCGGAGGCGTGAACGCCTCCGGTACCAGACCTGCCCAGCCAAATCACAGCGACAATCCGACGCGACCCGGACGATATGCGCCAGAGTTTCGAGCCACGCGCCCAGCTTGTGCCGATGGTGGTCGAGCAGACCAACCGCGGCGAGCGGGCGTACGACATTTATTCGCGGCTGCTCAAGGACAGCATCATCTTCATCGGCACGCCGATCGATGATGGCATTGCGAACCTCGTGATCGCGCAGATGCTGTTCCTGGAGGCGGAAGACCCGGATAAGGACATCATGCTGTATATCAACAGCCCTGGTGGATCGATCACCGCGGGACTGGCTATCTACGACACGATGCAGTTCATCAAGCCGTCGGTGCAGACGATCTGCATCGGGCAGGCGGCATCGATGGCGGCGGTGCTGCTGTCGGCGGGAACGAAGGGCAAGCGGTTCTCGCTCCCGAATTCGCGCATCGTCATCCACCAGCCGCTGATGCAGGGGCTGGCGGGCCAGGCGACCGATATCGATATCGCCGCCCGTGAAATCCTGCGGATGCGGGAACGGCTCAACGAAATCCTGGTGCTCCACACCGGCCAGCCGGTCAAGCGCATCCAGGAGGATACCGAGCGCGATTACATTATGTCGGCGGATCAGGGCAAAGAATACGGGATTATCGATGACGTCATCCGGAAACGGGTGTAACATCGAGGGAAAAGCCGCACAGTATGGTCAAGAAGAACGGCGAGACTGAGATTCTCCGCTGCTCGTTCTGCAACAAGGACCAGAACGACGTCCGCAAGCTCATCGCGGGCCCGACGGTCTTCATCTGCGACGAGTGCGTAGAAGTCTGCAACGACATCATCGCGGACGACAACCGGTTCGAGAACCGCGGCGTCCGGTCGTCGCTGCCGTCGCCGCCCGAAATCAAGAAGTTCCTCGACGAGTACGTCATCGGCCAGGACCGCACCAAGAAGAAGCTGGCGGTCGCCGTTTACAACCACTACAAGCGCATCGAGATCCAGAAGCAGCCGCGCAGCCGCAACGACGTCGAGCTGATCAAGTCGAACATCATGTTGATCGGGCCGACCGGCACCGGCAAGACGCTGCTCGCTCAGACACTCGCGAAGCTACTCTCGGTCCCCTTCACCATCGTCGACGCGACGACGCTGACCGAAGCGGGCTACGTCGGCGAGGACGTCGAGAACATCATCCTCAAGCTGTTGCAGGCCGCCGGCGGCGACATCGAGAAGTGCCAGCAGGGCATCATCTACATCGACGAGGTCGACAAGATCTGCCGCAAGGACGAAAACCCGTCGATCACGCGCGACGTGTCCGGCGAAGGCGTCCAGCAGGCGCTGCTCAAGATCCTGGAGGGCACGGTCGCCAACGTCCCGCCGCAGGGCGGCCGGAAGCACCCGCACCAGGAATTCTTCCAGATCGACACCACCAACATCCTCTTCATCTGCGGCGGCGCGTTCGTCGGGCTCGAGAAGGTCATCGATCGCCGCGTCGGCAAGAAGACGCTCGGGTTCAAGGCCGACGTCAAGTCGGTGCAGAAGCGCGAGGTCGGGACGACGCTCGAACAGGTTGAGCCCGAAGACCTGATCAAGTACGGCCTGATCCCTGAATTCGTCGGCCGCCTGCCGGTGGTCGGGACCCTGCACGAGCTCGACAAGGCGGCGCTCGTCCAGATCCTCACCCAGCCGCGCAATGCCATCACGCGCCAGTACCAGAAGCTGTTCGAGTACCAGAACGTCAAGCTCCGGTTCACCGACGATGCGCTCGAGGCGATCGCCGAGTCCGCGCTCACCCGGAAGATCGGTGCGCGCGGCCTGCGCATGATCATCGAGGACCTGATGCTCGACCTGATGTACTCCGTCCCCGGCCAGAAGAAACTGCGCGAGGTGGTCGTCACCCGCGAAATCGTCGAAGCAAAGGACAAGTCGATCACTCTGATCGAAAAGGCTGGATAGCCACCGAATGGAAGTCTACGAAACCCTGCCCATCGTCCCGCTCAGGGACGTGGTCGTTTTCCCGCACATGATGATGCCGTTCGTAATCGGACGGCCGTCGTCCACGCGCGCGCTCGAGCACGCGCTGCTCAAGGACAAGCGGATCTTCCTCGCGGCGCAGCACGACGCGTCGATCGACGATCCGAAGACGGACGACGTCTACACCATGGGCTGCGTCGCCAACGTCGTCCAGAGCCTGAAGCTGCCGGACGGCAACATCAAGGTGCTGGTCGAAGGCGTCGACCGCGCCCGCGCCGTCGAGTGGAAGGAAGACAAGGGCTTCTACCGGGTAGTCGTCAAGGTGCTCGCCAGGCAGAAGGAAACGGCCGGCGAGGTCGAGGCGACGATGGGCCGCGTCGTGTCGCTGTTCGAGCAGTACGTCAAGCTGTCGAACAACCTGCACTACGACGCCATGATTGCCGCTGTCCGCGTCGACGACCCAGGCAAGCTCGCCGACACGATCGCTGCGCACCTGCTGGTGGGCGTGGACGAGAAACAGAACCTGCTCGAGATCATCTCGCCGCTCGAGCGCCTCAACCGCATCGCCGGGATCCTCGAAATCGAGGTCGACAAGCTCCAGGTCGATCGCCGCATCCAGTCTCGCGTCAAGAAGCAGATGGAGAAGGCGCAGAAGGAGTACTACCTCAACGAGAAGATGAAGGCGATCCAGAAGGAACTGGGGCGCAAGGACGAGAAGGGCAACGAGATCGACGAGCTGAAAAAGAAGATCGAACAGGCGAAGATGCCGAAGGAGGTCGAGGAAAAGGCCGTCCAGGAGCTGAAGCGCCTCGAGGCGATGCCGCCAATGTCGGCGGAAGCCACCGTCTCCCGCAATTACCTCGACTGGCTCATCGCGGTGCCCTGGTACAAGAAGACGCGCGAGAACCGCGACCTCAAGCACGCCGAATCGGTGCTGCACGAGGATCATTACGGCCTCGAGAAGATCAAGGACCGCATCCTCGAGTTCCTGGCCGTGCGCTCGCTGGTGAAGAAGCCGAAGGCGACGATCCTGACGTTCTCGGGCCCTCCGGGCGTCGGCAAGACGTCGCTGGCGAAATCCATCGCGCGGGCGATGAACCGCAAGTTCGTCCGCCTGTCGCTCGGCGGCGTGCGCGACGAGGCTGAAATCCGCGGCCATCGCCGCACCTATATCGGCGCGTTTCCCGGCCAGATCATCCAGATGATGAAGAAGGCCGGCACGCAGAACCCGGTCTTCCTGCTGGACGAAGTCGACAAGATGTCGATGGACTTCCGCGGCGACCCGTCGGCGGCCCTGCTCGAAGTGCTCGACCCCGAACAGAACAACGCCTTCCTCGATCATTACCTCGACGTCGAATTCGACCTCTCGAGCGTGATGTTCATCTGTACCGCGAACGTGCTGCACACGATCCCGCAGGCGCTCCGCGATCGCATGGAAGTGCTGCAGCTGGCGGGTTACACCGAGGCGGAAAAGATCGAGATCGCGAAGCGGTTCCTGGCGCCGAAGGCGGTTGAGGGCGCCGGTCTCACCCACAACAACATCGTCATCGAGGACGACGCCATCCAGACGATCATCCAGCGCTACACGCGCGAGGCGGGCGTCCGGAACCTCGAGCGGGAGATCTCCTCGATCTGCCGCAAGGTGGCCCGCAAGGTGGTGGTCGAGGGGAAGACCTACAAGGATTTGGTCACCGGCGAGAAGGTGACCGAGCTGCTCGGCGTCCCCCGCTTCCGGCCGAGCATGGCCGAGGAGCAGAACGAGGTCGGTATTGCCACCGGGCTCGCGTGGACCGAGGTCGGCGGCGAGCTGCTCGTCACGGAAGCGACGCTCATGGCCGGCAAGGGCAAGCTCACGCTGACCGGCAAGCTCGGCGACGTGATGCAGGAATCGGCGCAGGCCGCCTTGAGCTATGTCCGGTCACGGGCCGCGGAGCTGAATCTGTCCGAGGACTTCCACTCCAAAATGGACATTCACGTCCACGTGCCCGAGGGCGCCATCCCCAAGGACGGACCTTCGGCCGGCATCACCATGGCCACCACGCTCGTTTCGGCGCTGACGAAGATCCCCGCTCGCCGCGACGTCGCCATGACAGGCGAGATCACGCTGCGCGGCAAGGTGCTGCCGATCGGGGGCGTGAAGGAAAAGGTGCTGGCGGCGCACCGCGCCGGCGTCACGAACATCGTGCTACCGCGTGACAACGAGAAGGACCTCGCCGACATCCCGAAGAACGTGCTCGATGCACTCAACCTGCATCTGGTGTCGACGATGGACGAGGTTCTGAAGATTGCGCTGGCTGGCCCGCTGCCGGCGCGCATACCCGCGGCACCGGTCGTGGCGGAGGTTGCGGATTCCGGAGACACCCGCACCCATTGATTGCAGATTTCGGCCGAGTTCGTCACCAGCGCCGCCGGCGCCAGTGATTTTCCGCGTGACCGGCTGGCAGAAGTGGCCCTCGTGGGCCGGTCCAATGTCGGCAAATCGAGTCTGATCAATGCGCTGGTGAAGCGGAAAGTGGCGCGCACGAGCGCGGCGCCCGGAAAGACCCGGCTGGCCAACTTCTACCGCGTTCAGCGGGGGTCGGCGCGGGCGTTCTACTTGGTCGATCTGCCGGGCTATGGGTATGCCCGGGGCGGTGACGCATCCGCGAATGAATTCAATCGGCTGACGGAGGCGTACTTTTCACGGGCACGGCAGGACATCGCGGTCCTGCTCCTCGTGGATTCCCGACATCCCGGACTGGCATCGGATCTGGACGCGTGGGATTGGCTGAGATCGCAGCCGTGCGCCCACGGCATCATCGCGACCAAGGTGGACAAACTGACGCGCGCCGAACGCACGCGCCATGGCCAGGAACTCGAATCGTTGTTTGACGTCCCCGTCACGCTGGTTTCAGCGCAAACGGGGGAAGGATTGGAAGAGCTGTGGAAAGTGATCGCGACAATAAACCGAACGGCGCCGTAGCCACCGCTGCGGCCGCTCCCGAAGCCAAGGCCCCCGAAGCCAAGGCGCCCGCACAGGCGGCCCCCGCCCAGGCCGCGCCGGCCCAGAGCATCTCGCTGTCGGCGATGAAGGAGATGAGCATCTCCGCGCTGACCAAGATCGCCAAGGAGCTGGACATTGCCGGCGCCACCGGCATGCGCAAGCAGGAGCTCATCTTCGAGATCCTGCGGGTCCGGGCCGAGAAGAGCGGCAACATCTTCTCGGAAGGCGTCCTCGGAGACGCTGCCCGACGGGTTCGGCTTCCTGCGCGCTCCCGACTACAACTACCTGCCCGGTCCCGACGACATCTATGTTTCGCCGTCGCAGATCAGGAAGTTCGACCTGCATACCGGCGACACCGTCTCAGGCGTCATCCGGCCGCCGAAGGACGGCGAGCGCTACTTCGCCCTGATCAAGGTCGAGGCGATCAATTTCGAGCCGCCAGAGAAGACGAAGGAGAAGATCTTCTTCGAGAACCTGACTCCCCTCTACCCGCAGCAGAAGGTCAACCTCGAGACCACCGCGGAAAACCTGTCCGGGCGCGTCATGGACCTGCTCACGCCGCTCGGCAAGGGGCAGCGCGGCCTGATCGTCGCCCCGCCGCGCACCGGCAAGACGATGCTGCTGCAGAGCATTGCCAACAGCATCACGACCAACCATCCGGAGGTCTACCTCATCGTCCTGCTGATCGACGAGCGCCCGGAAGAAGTCACCGACATGCAGCGCTCGGTCCGCGGCGAGGTCATCTCGTCGACCTTCGACGAACCGGCGCAGCGGCACGTGCAGGTGGCGGAAATGGTGATCGAGAAAGCCAAGCGCCTGGTCGAACACAAGAAGGACGTCGTCATCCTGCTCGACTCGATCACCAGGCTGGCGCGCGCCTACAACACGATCGTGCCGGCGTCGGGCAAAGTGCTGTCGGGCGGCGTCGACAGCAACGCGCTGCAGCGGCCAAAGCGCTTCTTCGGCGCGGCACGCAACATCGAGGAAGGCGGGTCGCTGACGATCGTCGCGACCGCCCTGGTGGACACCGGCTCGCGCATGGACGAAGTCATCTTCGAAGAGTTCAAGGGAACCGGCAACTCCGAAGTCCACCTCGACCGCAAGCTGACCGATCGACGGGTGTTCCCGTCCATCGACATCACCAAGAGCGGCACGCGGAAAGAAGAGCTGCTGCTCCCGAAGGAAGAACTGAACCGCGTCTGGGTGCTGCGGAAGGTCCTGACGCCGCTGTCTCCTAGCGAGGGGATGGAGCTGCTGCTGTCGAAGATGGGGAAGACGAAGACGAACGCCGAATTCCTTGCGGCGATGGCGGCCGGGAAGTCCTAGGACCGTAGCGTCCGGTCAGCGCATTCCAGCGGACACGCAGGACGTCGCCAAAGGCGGCGGCACCGCGCGAGATCGCGACGCGGCTGTCGGCGCGGCCGCGCCACACGATACCGGTCTCGCGCACGTCGAACCCGGCGCGTCGGGCGAGCACGAGCAGCTCCACGTCGAACGCAAATCCAGAAATCGTCAGCCGCGGAAAAAGCGCTTCCGCGGCCTCGGCGCTGAACAACTTGAAGCCGCACTGCGTGTCCATGATGCCCGGCACCGCGAACACCCGGACATGGGCATTGAATACCCGGCCGATTAGGTGACGCAGCCAGTGCTCGCCGAGCCGGATCGAGCCCGGCGCTTCGCGTGAGCCGATGACGATGTGTGGTGCTGGCGACCTGGCGACGGCGTCGAGAAAGCGATCCAGGTTGTCGGGCGGCATGGCGAGGTCGGCGTCGGCCATGAACCGCCACGCCCCGCGCGCTTCCAGCATCCCGCGCTGGATGGCCTTCCCTTTTCCACCGCGCCCTCCTCGGACCAGCCTGATCCGCCGATTGCCGGCCGCCGTCTGCTCCACGATCGCCACGGTAGCGTCGCTGCTCCCGTCGTCAACGACAATCAGCTCCCAATCAAGCCCGAGGTGGTCCAGGTAGGACCCGAGCTCGCGCAGCGTCCCGGCAATAGCTCCCGCTTCGTTGAAGGCGGGTATGACCACCGAAAGGACCGGCGAAAGCGGCGTGGAAGGGGGCGTCGAAGGCGCTGTGGAAAACGCTGTACTGGAAGGACTTGGCGTCAAACGCGACGAGTATAACGCATGGTATAATTTCGTTTTTCCCCGTGTTCCGAAGGAGCTGGCCGTGAAGGAAGGGATTCACCCGAAGTACCAGGAAGTCGAAGTGCGCTGTGCGTGCGGCAACACGTTCAAGACGCGCTCGACCAAGCCCGAGCTGCACCTGGAAATCTGCTCGGCCTGCCACCCGTTCTTCACGGGCCGCCAGAAGCTGATCGACACCGAAGGCCGCGTCGAGCGCTTCACCAAGAAGTTCGGCGCGCAGACGTCGGAGCAGCGCAAGACCGCCGCGAAGGCGAAGAAGGTAACGAAGACGCCGAGCGCGACTGCGAAGCGGCCGCGCAAAACCACCGCCTCCGCCTAGACTACCTGGCCGGCGCCGGCGCTACAGGTTTTGCGCGGAGCCGGAGCAGGCGCGGGCTTCCCCTGCGTCGGCGCGGGCTTCGCCGGGGCGGCAGCGGGCTTGGCCGGCGCCGCCGGTTTCGAAGTCCCCGTTCCGGCCGTACCAACCACCTGGTTGTTGGCGCCCTTCTTCACCACGCCTGAATCGATCGTCCGTCCAGCTTCGTTGATGGTCTGGAAGTACAGCTCGTCACCGGCGACTTCCACCAGCATGAAGGTGTAGCCGTCGTCGTAGCCAAACGCGGTCAGCCCGCTGCGAGGGTTGATATCTCCTTTGCGTAGCTTTGCCGAGCTGCCCTCGACGAAGTACTGAATCCCCTTCTGCGGTTTTATGCGCTCGTAAAAATGTTCGTGCCCGGTGAACACGACGTTGACGCCGTGCTTGAGGAAGCGCGGCTCCAGCTGATTCTTCAAGATCTCGTCCGACCCATGCATCCCCGATGCGTAGGGCGGGTGATGGAAGAAGGCGATCTTCCAGTCGGAGCCGCTGCTCGCGAGCTCCTTCTCGAACCATTGGAGCTGCGCGGGATCCATGTAGTTGCTGTCGAGCGCGAAGAACCTCACGCCGGCGGTCAGTGACGGCTTGAACGTGTAGTACCGCTCGCCGCCCATGTTGAACTGTTTGTACATCCGCTGGTTCGGATCATCGTGGTTGCCGAGCGCGGCGTAGAACTTCACGCCGCTGTCGAGCAGCGACTTGTAGGGCACCTCGAACTTCCGGCTGTAATCGCGCGGGTTCTCGCTGCCGTAGAGGTTGTCACCGAGCAGCAGGGCGACGTCGAAGGCGAACTTCGCGCGAAACGCCGCGAGCTGTTTGCCGATAACGACCTGGTCGCTGCCGCCCGTGCCGGTGTCGCCAAGGACGGCGAACTTGACGGATCCATCCTTGTTCGGCAGCTTCACCTCCTGCGCGGTGAGCGGACCTGTCAGTGCAAGCAGCAGAATGGAGAGCAGTAACCGGCGCATGGTCAATCCCCCGTCAACGAATCGCGTTATAGATGAAATCAACGATGATGTTGGCGTCGACGTCGCGCAGCACCAGGTGACGCTTGTTGGAAATGCGGTACTCGACGTCCATCGGCAGCTGCGGCAGGGCGGCCAGCAGGTTGGCTGGAACGGTGGTCAGCGGTTCGCTGTCGGGCCAGGTGGCGTTCACCTTCAGGTTCACCTCCGCCACTTCTCCGTCCTCTTCCTCCAGTGCCTGTTTCGTCTCGCGCGGCTGTTCCTTCACTTCCGGGTTCATCAGCCGTTTGAACAGCGCGGCGACCTGGGGCGTGAAAATGTCGCCCTGCTTGGCGTCTTTGCGGACGGCGCGTAACTCAGCCGCGATTGCCTCCTGCCGGGCCTTAATCTGCGCCGGCGTGGCGTCGTCCTCTACCGGCGAATCCTTCAGCAGCGCCCGCTGTTTCTTGACGTAGTTATCGAGGCGCGCATTGAAGTCAGCCAGGATCGGCGAATCGGGATTAGCGGGCGAGGCGGTTGACTTCTGTTCGGGCGTCACCGCCTCCGGCACCGTTTCCGTCCCCGTCGCGGTTTCTGTCCCCTTCGCGCGGTCCTGGGCAAGCATTCCGCAGCCGGTCATGCTGACGGCCAAGGTTAGCAGCAGGCCGGCCCGAGTGAGTTCTGGCATAAGAGTCTCCGTTCGACACACATGTCACTTCCGCATTGCGGGAGTCCATGATCCGTGCCGGAGCCTGCTGAGGTCTGAACGGCCGAGCTAGCGGACCCGCAGGGTGCGGAAGGTAATCGAATACCGTGTCGCCGGAACCGCCGGAATGCTGTGCTCGAACTCACGTCGTGCGGCCCCGGCTATCAAGTAGCCGGAGCGAGGAGCGAGTTCGATTTCATGGCTCGTCCGCCTGGGAGAATTGGGGGACCTGACCGCGGAAGGCGAGATGTATGGACGGAACTTCATACGGCCGGCGGTACACAGGGACAGCCCGGCGACGACATCGCCGAACATCGGAGCATCCCTGTGCCACCCAATCGTGGCAGCGGCGGGATACTCGGTTACCAGCGCCTCGACAAACAGCCCAGCCTCGGCGTGAGCCCATGCCGCGAAGCGGGCTCGCACTGCTTGCAGGAACCCGGGCAGCGGCGGACCGGGCTCACTGCGCCGCGAGTAATAGCCGTATGTCCAGCCGAAATGCGCTGTACGGCGCCTGGCGACGACGCCGCGCATTTCAACTTGGGCAAACGGCAGCGCCTCTATGAATTTGAGAAGCTCGCGTTCTTCCGCCGCGGTGATGAAATCCTCGCGGTACTCGAAACCCTCGGGAACGGCTGGCGCAAACAGGCTAGGACTAGCCACGGTCAGAACAACGGCGCCGGTTGCGCCGATACCCCTCCCATCTTCCGATCGATCCTCGCCAGCCGATGGTGCACGGCCTGTGCCTTCGATCGGCTGGCCTTGAATTGAAGCGACTGCACCGCAAACTGGCGCGCAGCCGACAGATCGCGCGCACGGTGTTCGTGATGAACCGCCAGCGCTTCGGTCGCTTCCTGGGCAATCCTCGGCGGACATCCGCGCATCGCGAGCATGCGCCGCCACGCGTCGGCCGCGTCGACGTAGCGCCGCTCGCGCCGGCACAGGACTGCGTAAGCCCTCAGCGCTTCGGTATGTGTGAGGACATCAGCATCGAATTCGATCGCCCGGACGAAGCACGCGCGCGCCTCGTCGAGCAGACCACCGCGCTCGTACAAGCGGCCCAGGCCAAGCGCCTCCCGCGCGGTACGGGCGGCTTGAGCACCGTCGTCCAGTAACTGTCCCGCCCGGGCGGTAAGCATCGCCAGCGCGAGCAGGTCGAGCCGGTTGTGTTCGAGTACCCCATCGAGCCCCCGCGCATCGCCGGATCGCACGAAATGGAAATACCTGGAGGGAATCTCGAAGCCCGGCACATCGTCTTCGCGCACGTGGCCGAGGATGGCCTGCTCGATCAGCGACAGCCGGCACGACACGCTTCCTTCATCGGCGGCGGCGGTGGAAGAACGCCACAGGCGGCGTGCCGGGTTGAGCAAATCCAGGTGCACCAGGCTGCTGCACGGAGGAACGAGCCGATGGAAGAGGAAACGTGTGTCGATCAACGGCGCATCGAATGTCTTGCCGTTGTAAGTGACGAGCACCCCGGCAGCGCGCATGAGCGCGGCGACGTCCTCGAGCAGCGCCCGCTCGGCGGCAAAGCTGGTGAGCACGAACTGGCGGACGCGAAATACGCCCCCGTCGAACCAGCCGCATCCGACCAGGAAGGCGTACGTGCCAGCACCGCCTGCCAGTCCCGTGGTCTCGAGGTCCAGGAACAGGAGCGGTCCGCCAGGGTCGCCCGCCGCTTTCCCAGTAAGCAGCAACTCCAATCGAGGCCAGCGCCCTTCCTCGGCGGGAAGGCAATCTGCGACTGCCACACGGCCAAGACGATATCCGGCGTGATAGGTGCGATCGACGACGAGATAGCGATGACCGCGCGCTTCGCGCCATTCGCCGTTCAATGTGTCGGCGATGTCTCCGTGCGCAGGGTCCTCCGCATCTGACAGTCCCGCGGAACCCGGAGCCGGGTCGCCTCCTCGACGGTCGCGCGGAACCCGGCTACGGCGTAGGACGGGTTCGGCGAAGCCGACCCGCGGGGACGAATGACGCCGCGAAGACGTTCGCCAAGGTTCACGCGACGCCCGCCTCCAGACGGTGGGAGGACTGCGCGTCGATGTGTTCGAGAATGCGCAGCGCAACAACCTTGGCGAGCGGCCCGGTGTTGCCGATCGGTCCTACGCAGGTCGGGCAGCCATGTTCGCACTCGCAACCGGCGATCAACTCGCGTGTCCGAGACAGCAACTCGCCGTGCATCCGGAACAACGGCTCGCTGAATCCGATCCCCCCGGGATAGTTGTCGTAGATGAACACGCGCGGTTCGTCGGCTACATGGGGTCGGGAGTCATTTTTCGAGGACACCGCCGTCTCGGCCTCGTCCCCCCCACCTATGGAAATCCCGATGTCCTGGCGATCGCACATCAGCAGCAACTGGGCTACTTGCCGCATCGCAAACGACAAGCCGACGATCCCGTCACGCCGATCATCTGAGGCATAGGGCAGCGCCGCCATTACCGGTCGCGGAACCGTCAGCCAGTACACGCTGGTGTGCATCTGCTGCTCCGGCAGGTCGAGCTCACCCGATCCGACGTTCTCGTTCGTATAGAACTTGATCTTCTTGAAGCCGACGACGCGCGACGAGACGTGGACTTCGCCGTGCGACGCGGTCGCGTCCGCCGCGAAGGTGTCGAGAATCGCCACCTTTGTATACGTGATCGCATCGGTGTAATAGTCGCAGTCGATACGGCGGACGAAGGCCTTGCGTCCCTCGAAGTCGAGCCGCTCCACCTGGTAGAGGACGCCTTCCACCATGTATATCGCCTTCTCGTGGAGCGTAGCAGGACCACTCGTAAAGCTCGTCTCGCCAATCACGTCGGCGCCCTGGGTCGTATCGACGACGACGAAGTTGTCGGATGAAATGGACCGGAGGCTGACGGCATCGGCCGGGTAAGACTCGCTCGTCCACTGCCACTGCCCTTCGGCGTCGTTCAAGTCAGGATCCCCGGTCCTGTGCACCAGCCCGCTCTCCGCGAGAATGCCGAGCACCTCCTGCACGTCGTGGCGCCCGAACGACTCCGTCGTCGCGAACGGCAGCTCGAAGGCCGCGCATTTCACATGGTCAACCAGAATATGCAAGTTGTCGGGATTGATTAGCGCGCGCTCAGGTGGCGCATCGAAGAAGTAGGAAGGATTGCGTACCGACGAACTGGTCGAGCGGAGCGCTACTGGCAACCAGGACTGCCGCCGAGCGGCCGTTCCGGCGGCCGGCGCGGCCAGCTCGCTGCCAGGTGGCAGCTATCGTTCCGGGGTAACCAGCCATCACGCAGACATCGAGCGCTCCAATGTCAATCCCCAGCTCGAGAGCATTGGTTGAAATCACCGCGCGAACGGTGCCCTCCCTGAGGCCCTTTTCAATCTCGCGCCGCCGTTGCGGCAGGTAGCCCCCGCGATAGCCGCGGATCTGCTCGCGGGTACCAGGCGGCCCCTCGAAGTCGTCCTTGAGATACGTCGTGAGGAGTTCGGTCGACAGCCGGCTTTGCGCAAACACAATTGACTGGAGACCGCGCTTCAGGAACTCACCGGCGATGCGCCGGGTCTCGCTGAGGTACGACCTGCGGATACCGAGCTGCTGACTCACCACCGGAGGGTTCACGAACAGGAAGAACTTCTCCCCGCGCGGCGCGCCATTCTCGGATACGAGCTCGAACGGCTGCTCCACCAGCGCTTCGGCGAGCTCCCGCGGATTCGCGATTGTCGCCGACGAGCAAATGAAGGTGGGGCTCGATCCGTAATGCTGGCAGATGCGGCGCAGCCGGCGCAACACGTTGGTCAGATGGCTGCCAAACACGCCGCGGTAGGCGTGAAGCTCGTCAATGACGACGTAGCGCAGGTTTTCGAAGAGCTTCGCCCAGCGTGGATGGTGCGGCAGGATCCCCGAATGGATCATGTCGGGATTGGTGAGGACGATGTGCGCGCGGCCGCGAATCGCCCGCCGCGCATCCTGCGGCGTATCGCCATCGTAGGTAAAAACGCCAATCGATGCCGCGTCGGCAGACAGGACGTTCGCGAGTTCGTGCAGCTCGGCGAGCTGGTCCTGCGCAAGCGCCTTGGTCGGGAACAGATACAGCGCGCGCGCGGAAGGATCGCGAAGTATGGCGCTCAGCACGGGCGCGTTGTAGCAGAGCGTCTTGCCGGAGGCAGTTGGCGTGGTTATGACCACGTTCCGTCTCATCAGGGCGTGCTCGACTGCGACTGCCTGGTGCGTGTAGAGCTGTTCGATGCCGCGCGCGGTCAGCGCGTGGCGCAGCCGTTGGTCGATTGCCGATGGATACGGCGCATGAGAGGCCGCCTGTGCCGGCAGGACGCGAACGGCGGTGATCCACCCGTCGGGCGCGTCGCGGGGCACCGGAACCCCGCCTGTCAGGCGATCCAGGACCGTCTGCAACGCCGTTTCGTGTGCAGGTCCAGTCCGTTTCGCCAGCTGCATGACGGACGATAGTAAAGCGTAGAAACAGCAAAGGTCAACGCTTTTTAGGCCGAAAAATTGACCGTCTAAATCTCTCCGGTCTCCATCAACTGCTTGAAGCGCTGCAGATCCTCGCGAATCTGCACGTGTGGTTCCTTGCCGAGTAGGCGCGCCACAACCGCACCCAGCTTGCCGGCCGGAAGGTGGTACTGCAGGTTCACACGGAACTCAGTTCCGCGATCGGTTTCGCGGAAATTCACAGAGCCGGCGGTCGAGACCATCGATCCTTCGAGCGACTGCCACGCGATCAGCTTGTTGTCGATGTCGTTGATGATGCGCGCATCCCATTCGACCGTGGTGCCGGCCGGACCTCGCGCGACCCAGTGGGAAATGCCTTCCTCGCGCACAGAGACTGTTTCGAGATGCTTCATGAACGTCGGCAGGTTTTCGAAGTCGCGCCAGAAGCGATACAGCTCGCTCACGGGCTTGTTGATCAGTGACAGACTCTTCGACGTGGATGCCGGCGCTGCCGCCGAGCTTCCGACGCGTGTCGGAACCACGGTCGGCCAGCACGCCGGTGCCATGACCGCCTGCGCGGTTGACGCCGAGCGCCTGATACACATCGCAGTGGCCTGTAGCGCCGCGATACAGCAGTGCGGCGCCTGCCAATGCGGCTGCCCCGCCCGGAATCGAGCGCCGCCTCAGCGCGTAGGCGGTGAGCGCTCCGCCGGCAGCCACAGACAGCCATCGCTCGAAGTGTCCGACGTTCACGCGCGCCGCACGCGACGGCTCAGTGTCTGGGTGGTGATGCCGTTCACGTTCAAGGTTGAGAGATGGAACCGCCACAGATGTCCTCCTTCACGAGGTTGATAGGTAGGTAGCTCGGTAGCTGGATAACGAAGTGGCCGGGCAGCTAGGTTCAAACCCGGCTACTCAGCTACGCTTTAGGCCGTTCATGCAAACCAGCGCGCATTCCAGTGCTCAGCTCGAGCGACGGCTCGGCTTCTGGTCCGCGATCGCCATCGTCATCGGCGTCACCATTGGTTCCGGCATTTTCAGAACACCGGCGTCCATCGCCGCGCGAGTAACCAGACCCCGCGCTCATGCTTGCCGTCTGGATCGCCGGCGGATTGATTTCGATCGCCGGCGCGCTGTCAGTGGCCGAGTTGTCGGCGTCGCTGCCACAAACGGGAGGGTGGTACGTCTACCTGCGCGAAGGATGGGGCCGACTCGCAGGGTTTCTCTTCGGCTGGGCGGAACTCGTACTCATCAGGGCGTCGGCCACCGGCGCCATCTCGACGGTCTTCAGTGAGTACCTGTTTCGCTCGTTCGGATACGAACCCGCCGCTTACCCCGCAGCAACCGACTACATCGCGGCAGCCGCCATCATCGCCGCGGCGATCGTTAATATCCGGGGCGTGCAGCTCGGCGCCGCCATCGCGGGAGCGTCCAGCCTCGCGAAGTTCGGCGCCCTGGCGCTGCTGGTGATCGCGTCCTTCGTGCTTGGACGCGGCGCGGGCGCATCCGTCGGCAATTTCACCGCTGCGGCGGCCCCGCTGGACGCAGGGATGTTTGGACTCGCCCTGATCTCCGTGCTCTGGGCCTACGACGGCTTCGCGGACGTGTCATTCGCCGGCGGAGAAGTGAGGGAACCGCATCGGACGCTGCCTCGGGCGATTGTCGTCGGCACGCTCGCGATCGTCGGGATCTACATCGCGGCGAACGCCGCGTACCTGTACGTCATTCCTGTCGAACGCATGGCGGCTTCGCCGCTGATCGCGGCCGACACGATGCAGGCGCTCGTCGGCCAGGCTGGCGTCGCCTTCGTTTCGATCGTCGTCACGATCTCCACCTTCGGAGCCCTGATTGCGATCATGCTGTCGGCGCCCCGTATCTTCTTCGCGATGGCGAACGACGGTCTGTTTTTCCAGACGATCGCCAGCGTGCATCCGCGCCACGGCACGCCGCACATCGCGATCGCACTGTCGGCGGCACTGGGCGCCTTCTTCGTGCTGACCCGGACGTTCGAACAGCTCGCCGACACGTTCGTGCTGTCGATCTGGCCGTTTTACGGGCTGGCAATCGCCGGACTGTACCGTCTTCGACGCACACGACCTGAGCTGCCGCGGCCGTACAAGGTCCCCGGCTACCCTGTGGTACCGGCGATCTTTGTCGGGGCGGTGATCTACCTGGTAGGCAATGCCCTGATCAGCGATCCAGTCTGGACCACGGTGACGTTCGCGATCGTGCTCGCCGGCGTGCCTGTGTACTTCGCTGCCTTTGCCACGAGGAACACCCAGACGCTTTAACCACGAAAATCATGAAAACACTTCTTTCACGAAGGAACGAAGACGCACCGGTCGATTGGTCGGCCCGTTTGAGGGCCGACCTGGCGTAGGTCTGTCCCTTGGTGACCTTGGTGCAGACGGGTCTTGGTGCCTTTGTGGCAAACCCGTCTTCGTGCCCGCCGTGGTTCAGAATGCCCGGCTCTGGCTCCCGTCGACGACGATCGACGTCCCACTGATCCAGCTGGCGTGCTTGGAACAGAGAAAGGCGACGACATCGCCGACTTCCTCCGGACGGCCGAACCGGCCGAATGGCAATTCGCGTTTGACGAACTCGGCGATGCCGGCCGGATCCGCCTGCTGGCGCCGCCACCACGACCCGCCCTCGAACAGAATCGAGCCGGGCGACACGCTGTTCACACGGATACCGGATGCGGCTAGCTGCTGCGCCAGCGATTTCGCCAAGCTGATTTCCGCCGCCTTCATCGCGTTGTAGGCCATGCGGCCGCCCGCCTCGCGGCCGAAGATCGACGCGATGATGACGATGACGCCGCCGCCGCGGCGCTGCATGTGAGGCACCGCGTGCTTCGACGCGCGGATGGTGGGAAACAGGGTTTGATCGATTGCTTCGCGCCATTGCTCGTCGGACGTCTCGACCAGTGCGCCGCCGCCAGCGAGTCCGACGTTGTTGACCAGGATGTCGAGCGCCCCGAATGTCTCCACGGTCCGGTCGATGACGGTCTTCACCCCGTCGGCCTGCGAGACATCGGCAACCACCGGTAGTACGCGCGCCGCGTCTCCGGCAGCCGCGCTCACCTCAGATGCGGCCTCGCGCAATCGGGCTTCGCCCCGCGCGCAAATGCACACCCGGCAGCCTTCTGCCGCCAGGGACTTGGCGCTTGCCAGGCCGAGCCCGCGGCTCGAACCGGTCACGATCGCCACCTTGTTGGTCAGTCCAAGATCCATCCCGCCTCCGCGTGCCGCTGCGGCGCGGCAAGCTCTCGATCATAGCTGGACAGGAAGACTGGCCCAGCGCGTGCATTATGGTCGGAAGGAGGTTCTCGCCGATGAGATGGCAGGGTCGCGCAGGTAGCGGAAACGTTAGTGATCGCCGGGGCATGGGGATGGCGCTGCCAGTCGGCGGCGGCATCGGCGGCCTTGTACTGTTGTTGCTCTTCTCGGCACTGACCGGTCAGAACCCCGTCGATATCATCAACACCCAGTCTTCGGACCCAACGGTCGGAACCACCGGAGTACCGGCCGACGATCCGCAGGCGGAGTTCGTATCGGTCGTGCTGAAGGACACGGAAGACACTTGGTCTGAAATCTTCCGCGAGAATGGCATGGACTATCCGGAGCCGACGCTCGTCCTTTTCACGGGTGCGACCCAATCGGCCTGCGGCGTCGGTCAGTCGGCAATGGGCCCGTTCTATTGTCCGAACGATCAGCAGGTCTACCTGGACCTGTCGTTCTTCCAGGAACTGGAAACGCGGTTCGGCGCGCCTGGCGACTTCGCGCAAGCCTATGTGGTGGCGCACGAAGTCGGTCACCACGTCCAGACGGTGACCGGCACCTCGTCGCGCGTCGCCGCCGCCAGAGAGCGTGGCAGTGAGCGCGACGCGAACGCGCTGTCGGTCCGCCAGGAGCTCCAGGCGGACTGCTACGCGGGCGTATGGGGCCATTACGCCGCCCGGCGCGGGCTGCTCGAGCCAGGTGACGCCGAGGAAGGCCTGGGGGCTGCGGCGGCCATCGGCGACGACCGGCTCCAGCGCCAGACGCAGGGACGTGTCGTACCTGAGTCATTCACCCATGGCTCGTCCGAGGACCGCGTCCGGTGGCTGCGGCGGGGACTGGATTCAGGCCGCATGGAGTCGTGCGACACGTTCACGTCGGGCACCTTCTAGATTAGGCACGCCGAAAGCACCGGAGAGCGAAAGCTCTCCGGTACAATGTCCACCTTCGTATGCGTATCGGCATTCCCGCCGAAACGCGGCCCGGTGAAAGCCGGGTCGCTGCCACTCCCGAGACGGTTCGCAAGATCATCGCCGGTCACCACACCGTCGCCGTGCAGGCGCACGCCGGCGTAGCTGCGGGAATCCCGGACGCCGACTTCCAGTCTGCAGGGGCAGTCATCGCCGCGGGCGCGGCGCAGATTTACTCGGAATCCGACCTCATCCTGAAGGTTCGGGCGCCCGAGAGCGCGGAGCGGGCGATGCTGTGCCGCGGGTCGCTCCTGGTCGGTCTCCTCAATCCGCACGACGAGGCCGCCATCGACTCCCTCGCCGCCACCGGCGTCACGGCCTTCGCGATGGAGTTGATTCCCCGTACCACCCGCGCCCAGACGATGGACGTGTTGTCGTCCCAGGCGAACATCGCCGGCTACAAGGCCGTGGTGCTCGCGGCCAACGAATACGGGCGTTTCATGCCGATGCTGATGACGGCTGCGGGCACGGTCAAGGCGGCGCGCGTGCTGGTGCTGGGCGCGGGCGTGGCCGGTCTCCAGGCAATCGCCACCGCGAAGCGGCTGGGCGCGGTGGTCGAGGCATTCGACGTTCGGCCGGCCGTCAAGGAACAGGTCGAGTCGCTCGGCTCGCGGTTCATCGAGGTGCCGGCGACCGAGGCCGACACGGCGGCGGAAACGGCCGGCGGCTACGCGCGTGAAATGAGCGACGCGTATCGCCAGCGCCAGGCCGCGCTGATCGATGAACGTGCGCGCGCCGCCGACATCGTCATCACGACGGCGCTGATTCCCGGCCGCCCGGCACCGGTGCTGCTTCGCGAGGACACCGTGCAACGCATGCGGCCTGGATCGGTGATCGTCGACCTCGCGGTCGAACAGGGCGGCAACTGTCCGCTGACCGAACGCGACCGCGTCGTCATCAAGCACGGCGTGAGGCTGGTGGGGCACTCGAACCTGCCGGCGCTGGTGGCCGCCGACGCCAGCGCGCTTTACGCGCGGAACCTGCTCGCGTTCGCGGCGCTTCTCAGCGATCCCGCCACCGGTGAGCGCCGCGTTGATCGCGCCGACGACATCATCAGCGCCACCCTGGTCTGCATCGACGGCGCGCCGGTGCGCACCAGAGAGGCATCGCTCGCATGACCGGTTCGGTCGATCCCGTCATCATCAACGCCACCGTGTTCGTTCTCGCCGTATTCGTCGGCTACCACGTCGTCTGGAACGTCACCCCCGCGCTGCACACGCCGCTGATGAGCGTGACCAACGCCATCAGCTCGGTCATCATGGTGGGCGCGATCCTGGCGTCCGGCGCCGGCACCGCCGTGGCGGGCATGCTCGGGGCGATCGCCGTGGCGCTGGTCGCGATCAACACCTTCGGCGGCTTCATGGTCAGTCATCGCATGCTGGCGATGTTCCGGAAGAAGGACGAGACCCGCCGCAAGTAGTGATGTCGGCCAACCAGATCGCCATCGCCTACCTCATCGCGAGCGTGCTCTTCATCCTCGCTCTCCGCGACCTCGCACACCCGCGCACCGCCCGCCGCGGCAACGTCTTCGGCATCGTCGGCATGGCGATGGCGGTCGCGACCACGCTGGCGGTGGCGCGGCGGATCGACATCGCGCTGGCGATGATGGCAGTCGGGGGCATCGTCGGGATCGTCGTGGCCAAACGCGTCCAGATGACGCAGATGCCCGAGCTCGTGGCCGCCATGCACTCGCTGGTCGGCGTCGCGGCGGTGATGATCGCGGTGGCAATCCTCAACGATCCGCTGGCGTTCGACCTCGCGTACCCGATTCCACGAGGTAACCGCGTCGAGCTGTTCATCGGCACCGTGGTCGGCGCGATTACGTTTTCGGGGTCGGTCGTCGCGTTCGGCAAGCTCGCCGGACTTGGCCGCTACGGCCGCATTTTTTCGAGCGCGCCAGTCACCTACCCGGGCCAGCACTGGATCAACCTCGGGTTGACGCTGGTGATGATTTATTACGGCGTGCTGTTCGTCAACGAAATCCCCGGCCAGCAGTGGCCGGCGTTCATCTACATGACCGGGATCGCGTTTCTCCTCGGGGTCCTGATCATCATCCCGATCGGCGGTGCCGACATGCCGGTCGTGATTTCGATGCTGAACAGCTACTCCGGATGGGCGGCGGCGGGCATCGGCTTCTCCCTCAACAACTCGATGCTGATTATCGCGGGATCGCTGGTGGGGTCCTCCGGCGCGATCCTCTCTTACATCATGTGCCGCGCCATGAACCGATCGTTCTTCAGCGTCATCCTCGGCGGCTTCGGCGGCGCGGAGGGGACCGCGGCGAAGGGCGCGGCGCAGACCACCGTCAAGTCCGGCTCGGCGGAGGACGTCGCCTTCCTGCTCGGCAACGCCGAGAGCGTCATCATCGTGCCCGGCTACGGCCTTGCCGTCGGCCGCGCGCAGCACGCGGTCAAGGAGATGGCTCAGAAGCTCACCGCGAGGGGCGTGAACGTGCGTTATGCCATTCATCCGGTCGCGGGCCGGATGCCAGGTCACATGAACGTGCTGCTCGCGGAGGCCGAGGTGCCCTACGACCAGGTGCTGGAGATGGAAGACATCAACAGCGACTTCGGATCAACAGACGTGGCGTTCGTGCTGGGCGCCAACGACGTGGTGAACCCGCTCGCCGAGCAACCGGGCAGCCCGATTTACGGCATGCCGATCCTCGAAGCCCACAAGGCACGGACGGTGCTGGTAAACAAACGTTCGATGGCTGCCGGCTATGCCGGCATCGACAATCCCCTGTTCTACATGGATCGAACCATGATGGTGTTCGGCGACGCCAAGAAGGTCGTCGAAGACATCGTCAAGGCGCTCGACTAGCGGTTCGCCGGCGCTTACTGCGGCGTCGCGGTCCTGGCGCGCTGCGCGATTTCGTCTTCCGAGACATCCTCCACGTGCGACGCTGCCCACCATAGGTTGCCCCACGCATCCTTCACACAGCCGTGGCGGTCGCCATAAAACTGGGTCTTCGGTTCCTGGACAGACGTCGCGCCGGCGGCAAGCGCCTGGCGGTACACGGCATCGCAATCAGGCACGTAGAGATAAAGCTGCGCTGGTGTGGGCGTCCACTGCCCGCCCGCTTCACCAAGCATGATGTGAGAATCGCCGACGATGACGTCGCCGTGGCGGATTTCACCGCCGGGCCCCCGCATAACGTAATGCTCCGTGGCGGCGAACGCCTTCTTGATGAACTCGAGCAAACCAGCCGCATCAGTGACCGTGAGATAGGGAGTGACCGTACGAAACCCTTCGGGAACGGGCCTGACGGCCATAATTGTTGCTCCTGATCTACAAGTCCAAACGCATTGCGAAAACATCTGGCGCCGACCGGCGCTGGAATCGACGCTCCGACCGGCGCAAGAGCTTCGCCCCGACGATCGAAGTGACGTCGCACCGACTGGCGCAGCGCGTTTCGCGCCGAGAAGCATCAGACGGATCGCACCGACAATGTCGGACCCATTGCACCTACATCAGCACGCGGATGATGTCGGAGCGCGTGATGATGAAGGTCTTTTCGGTCTTGAAATCACGGACCAGCACCGCCGGGCTCTCGGGCGTGATCATCTTCGACAACAGCTCGACCGGGGTGGAAATGTCGGCGAACGGAAACGCCGGCTGCATGATCGCCTCGAGCGGCTTTCGTTTGATGTCCGGGTCGCGGACGAACTCGTTGTAGAGATGTGATTCGTTCAGCGAGCCGACGACGCGGCCGTCGCGGGTGACGGAGATCTGGGAGAAATCGTGGTCGCTCATCACCCGGATGGCCTCCTCGACCGGCCTGGCCGCCTCGAGGGCGTACAGCTCTCCTGATACCTTGAGGGCGACGAGATCGCGCGCGGTCATGCCGGTGACCTCGAGGAACCCCTTCGCGCGCATCCATTCGTCGTTGTACATCTTCGCCAGGTAGCGCGACCCGTGGTCGTGAAAGATGACCACGACCAGGTCGTCCTTGCCGAAGTGCTCCTTGAGCTGGAGCAGGCCCGCCATCGCCGACCCCGCCGAGTTGCCGGCGAAGATGCCCTCCTCGCGGGTAATCCGCCGCGTCATGATGGCGGCGTCCTTGTCGGTCACCTTCTCGAAGTGATCGATGATGCCGAAGTCGACGTTGGCTGGCAGGAAGTCCTCGCCGATCCCCTCAGTGATGTACGGGTAGATCTCGTTCTTGTCGAAGATGCCGGTTTCCTTGTACTTCTTGAACACCGATCCGTAAGTGTCTATGCCCCAGACCTTGATCGCGGGGTTCTGTTCCTTGAGATAACGGCCGACGCCCGTGATCGTTCCGCCGGTGCCGACGCCGGAGACGAGATGCGTGATCCGGCCGCCGGTCTGCTCCCAGATTTCGGGTCCCGTCTGGTGGTAGTGCGCGGCCGTGTTCGACAGGTTGTCGTACTGGTTCGCCTTCCAGGAATTCGGGACTTCGCGCTCGAGCCGCGATGACACTGAATAGTACGACCGTGGATCCTCCGGATCGACGTCGGTCGGGCAGACGATCACCTCGGCGCCGAATGCCTTCAGCGCGTCGATCTTTTCCTTCGACTGCTTGTCGGTGGTGGTGAAGATGCACTTGTAGCCTTTGACCACAGCGACAATCGCCAGCCCCATCCCGGTATTTCCGGACGTGCCTTCGATGACGGTGCCGCCCGGTTTCAGCAGCCCGGCCTTCTCGGCGTCCTCGATCATCCGGACGGCCATCCGGTCCTTGATCGAGTTCCCCGGGTTGAAGGTCTCGACTTTCGCGAGCACGGTCGCGTCGACCACTCCCTTGGTGATCGAATTGATGCGCACCATCGGCGTGTTGCCGATGGCGTCGAGGATGCTGTCACAGATCGGGCGGCCAGGCGCGTTCGACACCGCTAGATCTTATCGCGTACATGAACAAGGGACGCGATGTTCGGCGTCCCTTGTCCCGCTCCACTCGATCCGGCTTAACGGGCGACCTTCAGATTGTCGTGGACCCCCTTCACGCCGTCGGTATCGCGTGCGATCGTGAGCGCGCGCTGCGCTTCGGCGCGCGACGCCACGTTGCCGTTCAACGTCACCATCCCGTTGTCGGTGTCGACGTCGATGTCGAGCCCCTTCACCGTGCTGTCGGCAAGGAACTTCGTCTTCACCGCCGTGGTAATGGCGGCATCGGTCACCGCGGCGCCGGTCTTGTCGGCGATATCGCCGGCCTTGTCCGCCGCCTCGCGGCTCTCTTCCCTCACTTCCGACGCGCCGCGGCGCGCAGCGTCGGCGGCGCGATCGTCGATGTCGGTGTCGTTGTCCCGATAGGTGCCGGCCGTTGCCGCCGCTTCGCCGACGTGGATCTGATCGATCACGTCGCGAACGCCGTCGGTCTGACGGGCAATCTGGAGCGCCTGCTCCTTCGCGGCCGCGCTCTCGACCTCGCCGCTGAGCGTCACGACGCCGTTACGTGTGTCGACGTCGACCGTGTACGCCTTGACGGTGTCGTCAGCAGCCAGCTTCGTCTTTACGTTGGTGGTAATTCCCGCATCCGTCTGGGCGCACGCGACAGTCATGATCGCGGCGGCCAGCACTGCGGCACATCTCTGCAGCATCACAGACCTCCTGATGAGTTGCACTACTCCCTGAGTACAAGGAGCATCGCGCGTACCAGGAGCCGATACGGCCGAGCGCGAAAGAGAGCCCGGCTGGAAAATTTCAGGGCCGGCGGCGGGAGTGCTGACCAGGTCGGAAACGGCGGGAAGACGGCGACCCCGATGTGGAAGTGCGGGGATGCGAGGGTGCGGGGGTGCGGGGGTAGGAGGGTGCAGGGGTGCGAGGGTGCGACGGTGCGGGGGTCCCGGCGTGCTGCCCTGCGCGTCGCTGAGCCTTGGCCTTGCCCCGGGCGCGCTCCTCGGCCTTACGCGTGCGAATCGCCGCAATCCGCTCGGCGATCGGGATCTCCAGCTTGGCCTGAGGCCGGGCGCGATAGTCGAAATCGGGCAGGGTCACGCGCGGCAACGACTTCCCGATGGCCCGCTCGATCGCCTTCAAATCGCCCTCTTCGTCCTGGGCGACGAAGGTGAAGGCATCGCCGGTCAGCTCCGCGCGGCCGGTACGGCCGACGCGATGGATGTAGTCCTCCGGGACCGCCGGGACGTCGAAATTCACGACGTGGCTCAGCGCTTCGACGTCGATGCCCCGCGCGGCAATATCGGTCGCCACCAGGACGCGGTACTTCCCGCTCTTGAACCCGGCGAGTGCTTCGGTTCGCTGCGCCTGCGAACGATTGCCGTGGATGCGCGCCGCGTTGAGACGATGCCGCACCAGCAGATCCGCCAGGCGGTTGGCCCGGTGCTTCGTACGCGTGAAGACGAGCACCTCCTTGAGGATGCCGCGTTCGAGCAACTCCACCAGCAGCGGACCCTTGAGGTCCTGCGGTACCGGGTAGACCGCCTGCGCAATGCCAACCGCCGGCGCCGCCTGGCGCTGCATGTTGATCTGCACAGGGTTCTTCAACATCTCTGACGCCAGTTTGGCGATCGGCGGCGGCATCGTCGCGCTGAAGAGCAGCGTCTGGCGCCGTGCCGGGATGTGGCGGAGCACGCGGCGGATGTCCGGCAGAAAGCCCATGTCGAGCATGCGGTCGGCCTCGTCGAGCACCAGGTGTTCGATTCCGTCGAGCTTGGCGTACGACGATCGGAAATGATCGAGCAGGCGACCGGGCGTCGCCACGATCACGTCGACGCCACTCCTGAACGCATGCTCCTGCGGTCCCATGCCGACGCCGCCGTACACCGCGGCTCCCGTCACCGGCGTGTGCACCGCCAGCGCATTCAAGTCTTCGAGGATCTGCGCCGCGAGTTCCCGGGTCGGCGTCAACACCAGCGCGCGCGTCGTCCGCCGCGGGCGGTCGACCAGCTGGTGGATGATCGGCAACAGGAACGCGGCGGTCTTGCCGCTGCCGGTCTGCGCGCACGCGAGTAGGTCGCGTCCCGCAACCGCCGGCGGAATCGCTTCAGTCTGGATCGGCGTTGGGCGCGCGAACCCGAGTTCGCGCGTGGACTTCAGGAGAGCCGGGTGGAGCTTGAGCGACGAAAAAGGCATCAACCCATCTTAGTCGTTCACGCTTCGGAAGTTCTTGCGGCTCGATTCGTGTGCAGGTTCAGGTTCGGTTCGAACGACGGTTTTCTGGTGTTCAGTGGGTCATCGCGTAAACGATGTAGTTGATGCCGAGACGGTAGGCATCGTTGGTGGGATCGCTGCCGTAGAGACCTTCGGCCGACCACTCCCAGTAGTCGCCAAGATCGTTGTTGAAGTTCGCGATCGCCATCAACCGGCCGGTGGGATCGTTGTTCTCGAACATGCCGTAGAAGGCGGGCGGCCCGTTGTAGTTCGGATGCGGCACCTCGAGATGGCGGATGCCGAAGAACGACTGAAACACCGGCGAACCGACGTCGAGGCGCATGAAGTGGTGGTCGGGCAGCGCCTCCTTCATCTGGGCCGTCAGGTTGCGCATGTCGTCCTCCCCCTCGAAGTCGTCGAAGATGATGAACCCGCCCTTGAGGAGATAAGCTCGCAGGTTCGCCGCTTCCTCCGGGTTGGTGATCCAGAAGCCGGGCTCCGACATGTAGATGATCGGGTTGTCGAAGATCCGCTTGTCGTCGAGGTCGAGAATATTGGTGGCGTCCACACGAACGCGCGCGTTGGTGATGTAGTCGACGATCGCGGTGAGGTTGCGATCGGCAGTCGGGTAATCATGCTCCCAGCCGCCGCCGCCAAAGAACCCGCTCGCGAGGCCGCGGCCGCTGGCGTTGTACCGGATGCGCGTGAACACGTAGTGGCTGTCGTACTCCGCCGTAAGGGTATCCGGGCCTGACCGCGACCGCCGGAACTGGCCGGCCGCGAGAAGCGGCAACGCCAGGCTGAGCACCAGCAACGCGGCTATCGCCGGACGTTTACCCCGCCGCACCGCCGCACTGCCGCGCACCGTCGCACCTCCGCACCACCGCACCGCCGCACCTCCCATCAGTGTGTCATCGCATACACGATGTAGTTCACGCCCAATCGGTAAGCATCATTCGTCGGGTCCGGATTGAAAAGACCTTCCGCCGACCATTCCCAGTACTCCGCGAGGTCGTTGTTCCAGTTGGCGAGCGCAATCATCCGCCTGGACGGATTGTTGTCCTCGAAGATCGCGCGATAGCTGGGAATGACGTTGACCGACGGATGCGGCACGTCGAGCTTCTGGATGTCGAAGAAAGAATGAAAGATCGGATGGTCGACGGTGAGCGGGATCCAATGGTGGTCGGGCAGTGCACGCGCCATCTGCGCAGCCATGTTCCGCCAGTGGGAGTCCCCCTCGAAGTCGTCGAAGATGATGAACCCGCCCTTGCGTAGGTACTTGCCGAGGTTCTCCGCCTCGCTGGCGGAGATCGTCCAGTATCCCGGCTCGGACACGTAGATGATCGGGTTGTCGAAGATGCCCGGATCGTCAAGGGAGAACACGTTGGTGCCGTCGAGCCGCACCCGCATGTTGGTGATGTAATCGAGGATCGCGGAGAGGTTTTGATCCCCCATCGGGTAATCGTGCGACCAATTGCCGTTTCGATACCGGATGCGTGTAAAGGCGAAATGGCTGTTGTACTCGACTGTCGCGATTCTCTGCTGTGATTGGCGGCGGAATTGGCCTGAGGCGATCAGCGGCAGCGCGATCAACGCGACGAGCAGCACGGCAGCGGCCGGTCTCATGCGCATGGCAGTCTCAGTGCGTCAGGGCGTACAGAATGACGTTGATCCCGACGGCGTAGCCGTCAGGCGAAAACTGGTAGAAGAAGCGCGGGTCCTCCCCTTCGCGTTCCCAGGCATCGGAGATGTCGGTGTTGTGGGTCATCAGGACCATCACGTTGCCGTGGTGATCGATGACGCCCTGGACGGTCGGCGTGGCGCTGTCCGATCCACGCTCCGACGTGCCGCCCCCGCTCGTCCGCCAGAACTGGATCGACGGAATCTGGGGCAGCGTCTTCACTTCGAACATCGACTTGAAAATCGGATGATCGATCGGAATGTCCTGGACCGGGTACTCCGACGGCGGCAGCACGCGCGCGAGCTGCGACTGCCAGTTCTGCATCGCGTAGCTGCCCCAGTAATCGTCCACCCAAAGAAAGCCGCCCTTCAACAGGAACGCGCGCAGCCCCTGTACTTCCGCCTCGGTCAGCGACGCGGTGCCGACGTCCTCCATGTGCAGGTAGGGACACTGGTAGAGAAAATCCTCGGTGAGACGCACGACGAGATGCTCCGGCCGGCCGTTGCTGTCCTTGCTGACCCGGGTCTTGGTCAGTTCCGACAGGCGGATCGAGAAATTCAGCTCGGCGTCGGGATAATCGGTGGACCACCCCTGGCCGCCGGCCTCACGGCGGCCGCTCGTGTATGCCGCACGGCAGAAATTGAACCCGTGGCCGAAGCTCTCGGCGTTGGCGTACTTCATCGGATAACCGCGTGGACCGAAGCGGCCAAAGCCGCCGCCGAACTGCGCGGCCGCAGCGCTGGTGAGGCACAGCACCAGCGCGGCAGCCACGAACCCCCGTTTCATCTGCCAGTCCTGCCGAGCGACCGGTAGTACTCCTGCACCAGTTTCCGGAATTCCTCGGGCACTTCGTCCGAGCCGGAGAGGACGATGGTGTTGGCGGCTTCTGACTGGCGCCGGAGGCCGAACTCGAAACGCTTCAGGCCTTCGGCGATCGTCGACTGCAGACGCGCAAGCTCCTGGACGTTCTGGTAGACGCGCGGATCGTCGAGCTGCCGCAGCGCGCGGAGGATTTCATCGAGGTCGCGTGGATCGATGTTCTCCGCAGCCAGGTCACGCCGCAGCGCCTGCAGATCGCCGGTATACTGACGGACTTCGCCGCGCAGCTGCCGGACGTCCTCTTCGGTGAGGCGCCAGTTGCGATAGTCCCAACCACCGCCCCAGCCGCCGCCCCAGTTCGCGCCGCCCCATGCGCCGCCGTTGAAGCCGTTGCCGATGCCGCCGTTGTTGAGGTCGCCACCGCGGCCGCCGGCCTGCTGGCCGTCAGCTCCGCCACCGCCCTGACCCTGGCCTTGGCCCTTGGCCTTCACCCTGGCCCTGACCTTCGCCTTGACCTTGACCCTGGCCTTCGCCTTGACCCTGACCCTGACCCTGACCCTGTCTGGGCCTGCTGCTGCCCCTGCTGGCCCTGCCCTTGTCCCTGTTGCTGCCCTGCTGCCTGCTGACCCTGACGGCCCTGCTGCCCCTGCTGCTGACCGCGTTCACGCGTGCGCTCCTGCAGCGATTCCGCCGCGCGGGCGAGACGGCGCGCCCGTTCGAGCGCGTTCTCCATCCGGTTGGCGTTTTCCGTGCCCTGGCCGAGTGCGCCCGCAGCCTCGCCGAGGCGCTTCCTCATTTCGTCGATGCCGCCGGCGATATCGTTCTCGGCGGCGTCAACCGTCTGCGGGCGTCGCCCCGCGGTTGACCAGGTTCTGCGAATAGCGCAGCTTGTCGGCCAGCCGGTTGTCGCGGATCGAGCCGGCAGCCTCGGCCATCTTCCGCGAGGCGGCGCGCTCGGTGGCCGCGGAATCACGGGCCGCGCGATCGAGCTGCTGCTCGAGCGCGTTCAGCTTTTCCTCGAGGTCGGTCTTCTGCTCGTTGACACGCCCGGCCTGCTCACGGCGGGTGCCGTTGTTCGGCAACGCCGCCACCTGGCGAGCATCGTCGGCAATCTCCTCCTGCTGGCGGGCAATTTCATCCGCCTCGCGGATGGCGTCCTTGACGTCGCGTTCGGCGCGGCCCGCCTGGTTCTGCTGCAGCCGCCGCTCGGTCTCCTTCAAGCGCTCCAGCGCAGCGGCAGCCTGGGCGGCCGCGTTCGCGTCACCCCCGGCCGCGGCCCGCCGCATGGCGTCGGCTGCCTGCTGCATCTGCCGCGCGGCTTCCTGCAGGTCAGGACGATTCTCTTCACGCGCGAGGCGCTCGAGGCGCCGGGCGGCTTCTTCCGCCTGCTCCGCCAGCGCGCGCTGCTGCGCGGCGCCGCCCGAGCTGCTGCTGCCGCCCTGTTCCAGCGAGCGCAGACGCTGCCGCGCGGCCTCCTGTTCCTGCCGCCGCGCCAACTCCTTCAGCTTTTCGAGCAGCTCGTCGACTTCGCGGTCGCCGCTCTGCTGCTGCGCCTGGCTGGCGGTCTCGTAGCGATTGGCCATCTTCTCGAGCTCCTGCTCGAAAATTTCGGCCAGCTCCTGCTGCTGCGCGCTGCCGCCGCCGCCGCCGCCGCCCCCCTGCTGCTGCTGAACGCTGATCTGCTGCTCGTATTCCTCTTCAGCCTTCTGCAGGATCTGCAGCGCCTTGTGTTCGGGCGGCAGCGCGCCGTCGGGGCTGACGGCTGCGAGCTTGGTTTCCGCTTCCTTCATCGCCGCGACCGCCTGCGGCAGCAGCTCGGCGATCTTTTCGAATGCCGGGTCGCGCTGCACCAGCTGGCTGTTCATGCGCGTGAGGAGCCCTTCGACCTGTTCGCGAAGCCGGGACTGCGACAGGCCCACGACCGTGGAGCTCTCGCGCAGCTTCGCCGCCGTATTCTTCCTGCGATCGCGCTGCACGTTGAAGGTCGCCGAAATGATCTGGCGCTGCTGTTCCGACAGCGCCTCCACCTGGCCACCGCCGCCGCCGCCCCCGCCGCCGCCACCGCCGGCCCCGGACTGCGCCTGGCGGAAGTCGCGGCTGAACGGACGGACGCGCACGAAGTAGAGATCGCTCTCCGCGGACTGATTCTGTCCGCCCGAGTTGTCGAGCGCGCGGGCGTAGTACGAGCACCGCATCGCCAGGTTCAACGCCCAGCTCCTCGAGATAGAAGGTATGGCCGGCCGTCACCTCAGGCAGCCGGTTGCGTCCGCCAAACAGCTTGACCGTCTTTTCCGCGCCGCCATTCACCGAGTAGACCAGTTCGAGATCGCGCACGCCGAAGTCGTCTTCGGCCTGCGCCTCGACGTACACCTCTTCGATCGCGGACGCCGAGGTGTCGCGGCCCGGCTTGGCGAACGAGACGCTGGGCGCCTGGTCAGTGAGCACGTCGATCGTGTACTGCGGTGACGCCGCCGTCCGCTCGCCCGAGGGCGCATTCAGCTCGACGCGGTAGAACCCGTCGGCGTTGGCCGT
This sequence comes from uncultured Acidobacteriota bacterium, assembly GCA_963750995.1. Lineage (GTDB taxonomy): Bacteria > Acidobacteriota > Vicinamibacteria > Vicinamibacterales > UBA2999 > CAVVST01. The sequence continues at coordinate 1,241,268 of CAVVST010000005.1, forward strand.
AAACGCCGCGGTCAGCGAACCATCGGCCTGCGCGGTGAGCGCGGCCGAATCCTTGTCGTTCAGCGCCACACGTCCGCCGTCCGTCTTCATCGTCGGGATCACCCGCAGGCGTACCTCGGTCCCCTTCAGCACCGCGATGTCGCCGCCGTCCTCAATCTTCTGCGGTTCGAGCCCGGTGTATGCCGGGAAGTGATATTCCAGTTCCAGGCGCTCAACGTAAGGCACGTCCACGACGGTCAGCTTGTAGACCGCCGAGCGAACGTTGTCGGCTTCGACGAAGTATTCGAGGGGCGCGCCGACGTCAAAGAGGATCCCCTCGTATTTCCCGTCGTCGCCGCGCACCAGCGACAGCGCCTCGAACGTGCCGGTCTCTGTCCGCTTGACCATCAGCGAGGCATCCTCGGCGTCGAACCCGGCGAGCGTCGCGGTAACCGTCTGGTCAGCACCCTTGGGCACGTTGGCGTTGCCGGGCTGCACTTCGATGCGGTACGGCGCTGCCGCCTCGACGCTCCGCTGCACGAGCAGGATTGCCGACAGCGCGTTCCGCACGAACGCGGGACCGAGCGTCACAATCAGCGCGGCGACAACCGCCAGGCCGGCCAGCGTCACGCCCCAGCGGCGAAGCGGTTCCTCTTCGACGCGGCGCGCGGCGTTGGTGGACGCGCAGGCCTCCAGGGCCTGTTCGACCAGGCGCCGAATCAGGACCGCCGACTCAGAACCGGTGCCCTGGCGGCTAGCTTCCACAGCACTGACGAGCGTGGCCTGCAGCGACGGCTCGTGTTCCTCGAGGTACAGCGCCACCTGTTCGTCGGTGACCTGGCGGCGAAGCGGCCGCACCAGGAAGTAATAGATGGAAGCCAGCATCGCCGCGGCGAGCAGCACGCGTGCGCCGATGATGGAAACGGGGGTGAACCGCGCCCATTCCATGGCGTACGCGGCGAGGAGGAACAACGCCACCGAAATGCCGGCGGCCCATGCAACCCCGCGCAGGGCGAGCTTCATGCGCCAGCGCGCACGTACCTCGTTGATGACCTGGTGAAGGTGGGTCGGCGGGGTTGAGCGGCGTCGCAGGTACTCGGTGTACTCCAGCATGATGCCCTCAGAATACGCCCATCTCTGGGCCCGGGATTAAGATTTCGACAGCCGGTTCGATATCAACGTATCTGCGCCAAGGACCAGGATCCCGAGGCACAGCAAATACCACCACAGCCTTTGCGAGCGCTCCTGGGCATCGGGCGGGAGCGGCACGCCGGCCGCCGTCCCCGGCCCGCCACCGTCGGTGTTCACGGCGGCGGCGACGATTTCCTTGGGGTCCATCGTGGTCAGGTCCGACTCTGCGGAATCCACGTTGCTGGCCACCACCGCGGCCACGCCTTCGCCGGCCCGCGTGCGCAGCTCGTAGAAGCCCTGCTCGGTCAGTTCGAGCACTTCCCCGCCCTCGTCGTCCACCGGCACCTGGCGCCCGGACGGCGTGATCACGACGCCGTTCAGCGGCTGCGCGCCGGAAGCCCCGAACGACGCATCGAGCACCTGGCCGACGGTCGACCAGGGCGCGGGCTCGGCGTACGCCGACAGGTGGCGCACGGCGCGGTGCACAAACGGCAGAAACACCGGCTTCAAGCGGGAAGTCGCTCCACGCCAGGTCGAGCGACGACGTCCAGAGCAGGACGCGGCCGGTGCCGGTGCGGCGTTCGAGCAGCGCGGGCGCGCCGGCGTCGAAGCGGGCAAGAATCTGCGCCATCGGCGACGGTGCCACGCCGCGATAGCCGTAGATGCGTGCGCCGGCAAAGTCGCCGCTGCGGGGCGCGCGGAACGGCTCGAACACGGGATGGCCGTACTCGAGCGCGCCGATCCGCGCCGCGTCGCCGCGCGTTCTGTCGACAGGGGCCTGCAGCGCGGCGGGCAGGATATCGACCTCCTGCGGCCACGATGCCCGTGGGCCGAGCGCGACGAGCAGGCCGCCACCCATTTCAACGAACCGCGCGAGCCGGCGGCCGAGCGCGGCGGGCACCGCGACGTCGTTGAGGACGACCGTGGACGCACGGCGCAGATCGTCGTCCGACACGGCGTCCGGTTGCTTCACCGTCGTCTCGAAGCGCGGCGTATCGCCAATGGCCAGCGCGCGCGTCAGGTACAGCGCCGCGCTGCCCGTGCCGCCTCGATCGACCACGATCACGCGCAGCGGCTGTACCGGTGAGATCACGAAGTTGAACACGTTGTCCGCCGCCAGCGCATCAGTCCCGGCACGCACCGTGCCACGCATGCTGGCGGCGCCGACGGTGACCGGATCGAACGTGATCGACGCGGAGCCGGACGCTTCGACGGCGAGCGGCTGCGTCTGCACCGGCCGGCCGCCCATCTCGAGCGACAACTGGCCGCCGGTCAGCGACCGCATGCTGCGATTGACGACCACCGCGGTCACCGCCACCCGCTCCTGGTTCGAGAACGTCGATCGGGCGAACGACACCGCCGTCACCGATACGTTCGGCGCATCCTCATTGCCGCCGATCGTGACCGGCGTCACCGTCGCTCGCGCCGGCAGCCGCGCGCCTTCCTCGCCGCGCCAGCCGCCGCGCTGGAAGTCGCTGATCAGCACCACCTCGCGGCGCGGAAGCGGCGATTCCGCCAGGATGCTGCCGGCCACCTTGAGCGCCGGGGCGTAGCGCGTCGAACCGTCCGTGGGCTTGGCGGCAGCGACCGCCGCCGTCAGCCGCTCGCGCTCGCCCGCGGCGGTCGATCGCAGCGCGATCTCGGCGCCCGACGAAAACAGGACGACCGAGCCGCGATCCGTCGCGCCGAGGCCGTTGATCGCGCTGTAGGCCGCCGCCCGCGCGCGTTCCCAGCGATCGCCAAAACCGATGCTGTAGCTCTGATCGAGCAGGACGACCACTTCACGCGCGCCCGTGCCCGCCGGCGGCAGCTCCTGGCGCTCGAAGAACGGGCGCGCGAACGCCAGGATGATGAGCGCCAGTGCCGACAACCGGACCATCAGCAGCAGCCAGTTGTGAATGCGGCGGCGCTGGACCGACCTGTAGGGGACGCGCTGCACGAACATCAGCGACGGGAAGCGGATGATCTGCTTCTTCTCGCGCTGGATCAGATGGATCAGTACCGGAATGGCCAGTCCGGCGAGCGCAACGAAGAACAACGGGGCAATGAATGACATGGCTACCAGCTACTGACTACAGGCTAACGCAGCCGCATCTTCTTCTCGCGGCTGCTCAGATACTTATACAGCGCGTGGTCGAGCGGTTTCGACGTGTCGAGCAGCGTGTAATCGACGCGCACCTCGGAAAACCGCTGACTGCAGCGCGCCGATGTGGGCGTTGACGAGCGAGACGTACTCCTTGCGCATCGCCTCGGGCACGACCGGCATCTGCTCGCCGCTCTCGAGATCCTCGAAGGCCTGGGCATCGGTGAACCCGAATTCCAGCTCCGCCGGGTCGAGGACGTGGAACACAACCAGATCGTTGCCGCGGAAGCGCAGCGGCGTGACCGCGTCGACGATCTCCTCGGGATCCTCGTAAAAGTCGGAGATGACGACCAGCACGCCGCGACGGCCGAAATGCTCGGCCACCTTGTGGAGCGGCCCGCGCATGTGCCCGCCGGGACGCCCCGGCTTGAGGCGATCCAGCACGTGCAGCACCGTGTCCATGTGCTTCGCCGACGGCGGCACGTGTTCGACGACCTCGCTGTCGAAGGCGACAAATCCCACACGGTCGCGCTGGTGATGCACGAGGTTGGTCAGGCACGCCGTGAGGATGCGCGCGTAATCCAGCTTGGTGATGCCGCGGCTGCCGTAGTCCATCGACTTCGACACGTCGAGCAGCACCGAGAAGTTCATGTTGGTCTCGGCTTCGTATTCCTTGATGTAGTAACGGTCGGTGCGCGCCCACAGACGCCAGTCCATGCGGCGGATGTCGTCGCCCGGCACGTAGCCGCGGTGTTCGGCGAAATCCACCGACGCGCCGAAGTAAGGCGCCTTGTGCAGGCCGTTGATGAAGCCGTCGCACACCGCGCGCGCGACCAGATCCAGGTTCCCGATGCGCGCGAGCACAGCGGGATCCATGAAACGCGCGCCGGGAATGGCAGTCGGGGTGTGGCCGCCCAGCAAGCTCATGACATGAACCTACATTCCCGAACGCGGCAGCGGCACGGCATTGAGCAGCCGGTCGACGAGGATGTCCGTCGTGATCCCTTCCGACTGCGCGTGGAAGTTCGTGATGATGCGGTGCCGCAGCACCGGATGCGCGAGGGCGCGGATGTCGTCGAAGCTGACGTGATACCGCCCGTTGGTCAACGCCCGCGACTTGCCGCCCAGCACCAGATACTGCGCCGCGCGCACGCTGGCGCCGAACGCGACCCACTTCTTCACGTCGTCGGGGCAGGTGCCGTCCTTCGGCCGGCTCGCGCGCACGATGTCGAGCGCATGGCGCATCACCGGCTCTGCGACCGGCACCTTGCGCACCAGACGCTGGAACGCGATGAGATCCTCGCCGCTGACGGGACGCTCGAGCGTCGGATCCTGCAGCGCGGTCGTCGTCCGCACGACGTCGTATTCTTCGCCGTACGGCGGGTGGTCGACGATGATGTGGTACATGAAGCGGTCGAGCTGGGCTTCGGGCAGCGGGTACGTGCCTTCGAGCTCGATCGGGTTCTGCGTCGCGAACACGTAGAACGGCTCGTCGAGCTTGTAGGTGCGCCCCTGGATCGTGACGCGATGCTCCTGCATCGCCTCGAGCAGCGCCGACTGCGTCTTCGGCGGGGTGCGGTTGATTTCGTCCGCGAGCACGATGTTCGCGAAGATCGGGCCCGGCGCGAACACCATCTGCCGGCGCCCGGTCGTCGCATCTTCCTGCACGAGGTCGGTGCCGGTAATGTCGGACGGCATCAGGTCGGGCGTGAACTGGATGCGCGAGAACTTCAGGTGCAGCACGCGCGCCATCGTGTGAATCAGCAGCGTCTTTGCCAGCCCCGGCGCTCCGACGATCAGGCTGTTCCCGCCGACGAACAGCGTCGTCAGCACCTGCGAGATGACCTCTTCCTGGCCGACGATGATCTTGCGCAGTTCCGTGAGGATCTGCTCGCGGCCCACCTTCATCCGATCGGCAAGCGCGATATCGTCCGCCGAATCGAGGTCGACGACATCGTTCGCATACTGGTTCATCACGCTTCGGTCACTCATGGCTTGGCGTCTCCCTCGAGAGTGCGGATTTCACGCGTCTTCATCGCCAGGTCGGTGACCAGGCGTTCGAGCTCGCTGGTGTACTTCGCCGGCGGCAGACTGTCCTTCAGCAGCCGGAGCGCTTCGACGCGGCGCTCGATGTCGCGCCGTTCGAGTATCAACGCGCGCAGCTTCGGATCGGCCGGCAGCGGCGCCGCGTCAGCCGCCGACCCGAGCGACAGTGCGGCAGCCACCTTGCCTTCGGCGCCGCTCGGCGTCGGGTCCTGGCTGCCCTTCTTGTCGCCGTTGTCGTCGAGCGTGGCGTGCTCGGTGGCGAGCAGCCCCTCCCGCTCGTACGCGCGCGTCACTTCGCCCTTGGCGTACAGAAACGCCTCGAGCATGCTCACGCGCTTGTTCTTGTCCGCGTCCGCCGCCTCGGAGGAGAACGCCTCCACGAAGTAGCCGCCGAAGAGCGTGGTGTACTGCTCCGCGCCGCTCCGTGTCGCGGTGATGATCGTGCGGCCCGGGCCGGACAGATTCTCGACAAACGGGCCGCTCGAGCTGGCGGTGTTGACGAACACGACGTTGCGGGACGGCACCTTGCGCAACAGCGTGTTGAACTCCGCGGCCGTGATATCGGGCCCAGGCAGGTTGAACCGCGCCGCGGTCCCGTCGTAGTTCCCGTGGCCCAGCAGCACGACGTACACCACGTCGTCGGGCCCGGCGGCCTTGGCCAGCGCCGCAAAGGTCTGGGTGATCTGTTCCTTGGTTGCCGGCCCGCTCACCCGCGCGCCGCCGATCTTCGCGTCGCCCAGGTAGGTGACCTGGCCGGACTCGATGCCGACCTTCTCCGAAGAGTCGACGAGCGCCGTCCCCCACTTGTGAAACAGCGCGCCGTGCTCAGGGTCGCCCGCGAGGCCGACAACGACGAGCAGAAAGGCCTTGAGCATCAGGACAAACCTACTGCCCGCCGGTAGCCCCACTCGGCGCAGACGATACCCATCAGCGCGAGGAGGATGATGGGCATGTTCCACAGCTCACGCTCTTCGACGGATGTCACGCCGCGACCCGCGTAGCGGACGTCTTCGGCCATGCCTGCCGTCGTCTCCGGCGTGTAGAAGCGGCCGCCGGTCTCCTCGGCGATCCGCCGGAGCGGTCCTTCGTGCATCGTCGGGTCGAAGAACTCCGCGTCGCTCGGGCCCGCGCGCATGAACGCCACGCCACTGCCGATGATCGACGAACCGCGTGACGAATCGATGGCAACCTCGTAGGCGCCGGCGTCGGCGCTGACGAATGTGCCGCGGTACAAGCCGTCGCGCTCGCCGGTCCATTCGAGCGGCACGTCCCTCGTCCCCCCGTTCGGCAGGGTCACGCGGGCCGTCACGCTGGCGTCGTTGAGCTCGACATAGGTCTTGTCCATGACCGTCGCTTCGACGGTTACCGCCTCGCCCGGCTCAACCCGCTCCTGGGTCGTTCGCGCTTCGACGACGCCGGGGACGCCATCGACGAGCCACCGCAGCATCTGCCGCCAGTAGTTCTCGTGGGTCTGATCGTCGAGCGCGATGCTGGCGTGCATCTGCCACTGCCAGGTGTCCTGGAGGGTCAGGGCCACCGCCTTGCCTCGCCCGTACTGATGCCAGGTGAGCACCGGCTGAGAACGCCCGCGTTCGTCGGTGCCGGTCAGCAGCACGGTCGCGGCCGGCTTGGGCAGCAGCGGCGCGTTGACGCTCGTCGCCTGCGGCAGGTCGCGCCACCGAGCGGCGGACGCTGCTTCGCTGGCGGCAATCTGCGTCGAGGCGTGCGTCTGCCCGGCGCGCGTCGGCAGGATCTGCAGACGCGAGAGGTCGGCCGGATCGGACGCGCGGGTCGCCGGGTCGATCGCCAGCGGCAGCGCGTCGGCTATCGGCGTGCCGCCGTAGCCGCCTTCGGCAAACGATCGCGCGCCGCCAAGCATCATCAGCCCGCCGCCGCGGCGGTCGACGAAGTCGGCGATCATCTGGAGCTGATCGCCCGTGAAGGCCGCGGCCTCAATACTGCCGAGGATCAGTCCCTTGTAGGAAAAGAGCTCTTCGCGCGTTTTCGGGAACCCGCCTTCCAGCTCTTCCGCGCCTTCGACGCCGAGACGCATGAACTTGTTGTCGGCGGTCCGCTGCAACGAAACGACCGACAAGTTCTTGTCGTCGGCAACGGCGCGGCGGATGAACTTCATCTCGAAGCGCGGTTCGCCTTCGAAGTAGAGGATGCGCTCGCGCGTGTCGCGAACCTGGATCAACGTTTCGCGGACGTTGTTCTGGGTCACGATTTCGTCCGGGAGCGGCGCGACGCGGAACTTGAACAGGCGCGGCCCTGCTTCGGAAGCGGCGGCGCGCACACGCGCCGTGGCGGGGCTGCCGTCCGCCGGCAGACGGACCTGTTCGGAGCCAACGATCCGTCCCTCGTCTTCCACGTCGACGGTGACGGTGCGGCCTGCATAACCCGTCTGTGTAACAACCACGTCAACGATGAGCGACGCGTCCTTCAGGACGCTGCGCGGCGTGCTTACCCGGTCAATCTGGATGTCGCGCGGGAGCTGCGGGCTGCCAACGCCTACCGTATAAACGGGAAGCTTCTCCGCCTTCATCCCGAGCAGCGCATCCGCCAGCGACGTGTCGCTGGTATCGGCGCCGTCCGACACCAGGACGACGCCCGACACCGGGAGACCTGCGAGTTCCTCGCGAGCGCCGTCGAGTGCACGGCCGAGCCGCGTCTGCGAGCCGTTGAACGTCAGGTCGTTGGCGGATTCGAGGCGGCCGGCGGTGGACGAGAAGCGGAAGACGCGGACGAGAAAGCGGTCCGACAGCGCCTTCATGATCGGGCTCTCGGCGGCACTGAAGGACTGTTTGACGAACTCGCCGCGCGCCTGGCCGCCCCAATCCGGAATCTGCATGCTCCGGGAGTCGTCCAACAGCACCGCCACGACGTTCTGCTGCGGCACCGCGGCGCGGACGATCAGCGTTGGACGGAACAGGCAGAAGAGGACGAGCGCCAGCGCCGCCATGCGCAGGACGGTCAGCACGACGCGATCGCGCATCCGTCCCTTGCCGCGGACACCCCGGTAGGTGACGGCGGCCGCCACCATGACAGCGCCCGCCAGCACCGCGGCGACCAACGAGCCAGTGGTGATGTCGAAGCGGAACTCGCCCTGCTGGAAGACGATCGGCCGGTAGCTGAAGAGTGTCTGAAAAATGGCGTCAAACACGGGTGTCTCCGTCTCGCCGAGGCGTGAGCCAGGGCGGACACTACATAAGCGGGCCGCGGTGAGGGGCGATCATACCCCTAGATCAACCACCCGGCGAGCCCCACGCCCATCGCCACAGCCACAAGCCGCGCGACCCGCGGACGCTGGTGTTTGAGCCCATTCCACTGCCAGGCCAACCCGATCATTGGTAGGACGACCGCCACCACGGCAAGGACGGTCGCGCCGGGACCGAGCGCTTCACCATAGAACCGATAGAGGCCCGCGTTCCAGATCGAACCGTACACGATACAGAGGTGTACGAAGTAGATGACCAGCGACTCCTGGGCGACAGCACCAAACACATGAGGTAACTGGTCGATGCGATCGCTGGCATAGGCGACCAGGCCGAGGATGATGAGGCAGACCCCCGTGCGCTGCAGGACCTGCCCGGGCACCCAGCTGAAGTCGTCCACACCTGCTGACGGCGGCGTCCCGCCCATGTTGTACGCGAGCAGGGTCAGCACGACGCCCGGCAGCAGCATGCCCCAGGTGGCGAACGCGCCTAGATTCGCCGCGCCCCACCGCGCGTAGATCTGTCCCGCCCCGGCCCCGATCAGGACGAAGCCCGCCCACGGGAAAAGCGGAAACTGCGACCCGGTGCCTGGTGACAGGTAGGACGCGAGGCCGAGTGGCAGCGTCCCGGTCCAGTCCGTCCGCCACGTCGCCGGGGCGGCGCCAATCAGAAACGCGGCGAGGATGAATGCCGACGCCATGAACACGCGGCGTGACCGCGTGGCCAGGACGAGCAGTTGGACGACCACGAACGTCACGCCAATCAACTGCAGCACGTCGACGGCGAGAAACGCCCGCCACTGCTGCTCGGTGGCGTCCGCGAGCATCGAGAAACGCGGCACCGGGAAATGAAGGGCATATCCGAGCAGGATGAAGAGGCCGAAACGCCGAAGGCGCTTGACGAGCGACATTGACGGCCGGATGTGCGACGCCCAGTGGCGGGTAGTGGCAATGCTGAACGCAAATCCCGAGAGCAGCAGGAACAGCGCCGAGGTCAGGCCGCGCTGAAACTCCCATGCATGCACCCATCCACCGGTGCGGTAATTGCTGGCGAGCAGCGCGCTCGAGGTGTGCCCGGCGACCATCAGGACGACGGCGAGCGCGCGGGCGAGATCGATGAAGATGACGCGATGGGCAGTACCGAACTCTGTCGTTCACGCCGGAAAAGTGAACGGGGTCTTCACGTTCAGTGGGTCATCGCGTACAGGAGTACGTCGATACCGAGCGCGTAGCCGTGCGGCGAGAACTGGTAGAAGAAGCCCGGATCCTCACCTTCGCGCTCCCACGAATCGGCGATGTCGGTGTTATGAGTCATCACCACCATGATCCGGCCGCGTGTATCGCGGATCGCGCGAAAATGAACGTCGCGGCTGTCATCCCCGCGCTCTGACGTCTCGCGGCCCCGCGATCGCCGCCAGAAGCCGATGTTCGTAATCTGCGGCACCTCGGTCACGACGAACTGGCTGCTGAAGATCGGATCCGTGAGTGGCACGTCCTCGATCGGATATTCCGACGGCGGCAGCACCTTCGCGAGCTCGCGAGTCCACTGCTGCCACGCCGCCGTGCCCCAGAAGTCGTCCACCCAGAGGAAGCCGCCCTTCAACAGATACAGCCGCAGCTTCTCGGCTTCCGCATCGCTGAGCCCAATCGTCCCGACATCCGATGCCATCGTCAGCGGACATTCGAACAACGCATCGTCTGTGAGCCTGACGACGTAGTGCGTGGGCTGGCGTTCGCCCTCGAAGGAGACCGGGGTTTTGGTGAGCTCCGAGAGGCGGATCATCAGGTTGATCTCGCCGTAGGGATAGTCGGTGCGCCATCCGCCACCCGAGGGTTCGCGCCTGACGCTGGTGTAGAGGAGGCGGCAGAAGGAAAAGGCGCGGTCCTTGCGCAGCGCGGGCGGGAAGCGCGGACCCATGTTGCTGTCGCCGCGGAACCCGAAGTCGAACTGGGCGTACGCCGCCCCGGCTGACAACAGCAGCACGCACACGACGACGGGCAGCCGGAGACCGCGAGGCGTCCGGCGCTCCACCTCAGCCAAGAAATGCAAACGCCACCCCGATCAGCGTGAACCTCACAGCATGATATCCGGCGTTGATGGCAATGAGCGCCGCCGGGCGGCCTTCGAAAAGATAGTTCGTCGCGAGCGCCGTGGCGACCCAGCACACTCCCGCCGCGGCGCCGCAGGCGATTGCGAACGTGCGGCCTGGATTTGGTCCCACGTAGAGGCCGAACACGTAAGACGCAATGAATCCCAGCACAAAGGTGAGCCCGTAGGCCACCGCGGGATTGAAATCGCGCCGCGCCTGCTCCCTGGAGATGCCGACGAGCGCCGTCCAGCGCGCGCCAAACAGCGGCCCGTACCAGAGGGCGCCAAGGATGAACCCCAGGATGGTCGCCACGAGCGTGGCCACAAGCGACACCGCAGGCATCTTGCCTCCTCTCGCGGATGCTAGCACAGCGGTTTTGCGGGACCGGCGCACGACCGCGATCGCGCCGCGAGGTTTGGTATGGTGATCGGATGATATTCACACCATTCATCTGGCTGGTCGCCGTCGCCGTGCTTGCCGCCGGTTGTTCGAGCCAGCGGAACGACGAGGAAGGGACGAACGGCGCAGCGCCGGCGGCCGCGCCGGCGGCCGCGACCGAACGGCGCTACCTGCTCGAGCAGGTGGACGATGCGGCGGTCGTGCAGCTGTATGCGGACGGATTCTCGTCGCTGCCGCTCCGTGAGAAGACGCTCATCTATCACCTCTATCAGGCGTCGCTCGCCGGACGCGACATCTACATCGACCAGCGCCACCGCAACTCACTCGAGATGCGCGGGGTGTTCGAGCAAGTCATCGCCCACCCGCAGGGTGTTGACGCGACTACGCTCCGCGAAGTCCAGCGCTACGCGAAGTTGTTCTGGCTGAACAACGGTCCGTTCAACAACCTCACCGCGCGGAAATTCGTCCTCAACCTGACGCCGCAGGCGCTGTCCGCCGCGGTCAAAGCCGCGACCGCGGCCGGCGCAACCTTCACGCCGCCGCAGGGCGAAACGGTTGACGCGATGCTGGCGCGTCTCGGGCCGATGTTCTTCGACCCGAACGTCGATCCCATCGTCACCAACAAGACGCCCGGACCAGGCCGCGACATCCTGACAGCCAGCGCCAACAACCTCTACTCAGGCGTCAGCATGGCCGACCTGAAGGGCTTCACGGAGAAGTACGGCTTGAACTCACGTCTCGTCAAGCGGGACGGGCGGCTGGTCGAGGAGGTCTACCGGATCGACGGCCGGTTCGGCGCGGAGATCGCGAACGTGGTCAAGCATCTCGAGGCGGCCGTGCCCTTCGCGTCTGCGCCGATGGCGAATGCGCTGCGGGCGTTGATCCAGTTCTACCGGACCGGCGAAGCCGCCGACCGCGCCAAGTACGACATCGCGTGGGTCGAGGACAAGGAGTCCCCGGTCGACACGATCAACGGCTTCATCGAGGTCTACATGGATCCCCGCGGCATCAAGGGGTCGTGGGAGAGCCTCGTGTTCTACGTGAACCTGGAAAAGACCGAGCGGATTCGAACGCTCGCGGCCAACGCGCAGTGGTTCGAGGACCGGATGCCGTGGAACCCGCAGTACCGCAAGCCGAACGTCACCGGCATCATCGCCAACGCCATTGACGTGGTCGTCGAGACCGGCGACTCCGGGCCGGTGACGCCGGTCGGCATCAACCTGCCCAACGATCAGCGTATTCGCGAGCAATACGGCAGCAAGTCGATCTCGCTGGCCAACGTGAACGAGGCCTACGACAAGTCGACGCCCGGCTCGATGCGGAGTGAGTTCGCCTGGTCACCGGACGAGGCGGCGCGTGCCGAGAAATTCGGGACGCTCGGCGGCGAGCTCACCACCGACCTGCACGAAGTGCTCGGCCATGCATCCGGACGGCAGAAAGAGGGACTCAAGGGATCGCCGCAGGAACTCATCAAGGAGCACTTCTCGGCGCTCGAGGAAGCGCGCGCCGACCTGGTGGCGCTGTATTTCCTCCCCGATCCGAAGATGGTGGAGCTCGGGATCATCCCGGCGGCCAATCAGGACGCCGTCGTCCGCGCCGAGTACGAAGCCTACACGCGCAATGCCCTGGTGCAGCTGCGGCGCGTGCGCGAGGGCACGCAGCTCGAAGAAGACCACATGCGGAACCGTCAGATGGTCGTGCGATGGCTGTTGGCCAACAGCAAAGCGATCGAGGAGCGGACCAAAGACGGGAAGCACTATCTCGTCATGATCGACCCTGCCGCCTTCCACGAAGGCGTCGGGCGGCTGCTGGCCGAAGTCCAGCGAATCAAGTCAGAAGGCGACGCCGCCGCCGCGGCCAGGCTGTTCGATACCTACGGGATCCACTTCGACCCGGCAATCCGCGACGAAATCGTCAAGCGCGTCGATGCGCTGAAGCTCCCGTCCTATAGCGGTTTCGTGATGCCGAAGCTGACGGCGGCGACGGGCGCGGACGGAAAAATCACTGACGTCACGATCTCCTATCCGCAGGATCTGACGACCCAGATGCTGGAGTACTCGGGAGTGCGATCGAACTAATGCTCGTCGGTGCGATGCCGCTTCGATAGTCAGTGCGATCTGGCTTCGCTAGTCGGTGCGATCGCGCGTCGGTCGTCGGTGCGATCACTCTTGGCTTGTCAGCGCAGATAACCGCAGACCCGAGCACTGACAAGCGACAGAGGCTTCGCACCGACGCGCGACAGATCGCACCGACGTTCGCCAGGTGGTCTCACCGACAAGCGAAGAGTGACTTGCACCGACGCGACGCTGGTTCAGAGATAGCGCAGTAGCGATTTCGAATGCCGTCGCTTGATCCCTGCATACCAGCGGCAGAGGAAGTAGAGAATGACGACCGCGACGGCCCAGCAGGCGTAGACCATCCCGAGCTCGAAACCGGCATTCGGCGGGACGTCGGTGAAGAATGCCGGAGGGCTGATGAAGTAATAGCCCACGTCCTTGCCCGCGAACAGGCTGACCACGATCGCCAGGCTGTGCGCGATCGGCCACTGCAGCAGATAGAAAAACAGCGGCACCCGCCCGAAGGTGATGAGCGCGCGCGCGCCGGAATTGTCCAATCGCCGCGGCTCCAGCCACGCCAGCGCGAGCATCATCGGCCCCAGCGTCATCAACAGGAACAGGAGCGACGGCGGGTACTTGGTCGTGTTGACAAACGACAACAGCGTGAAGAGTGCTGACGGCTGCACTCGCCATGGCGCCGGATCGCCGTAGATGTTCAGCGCGCGGATGCCGATGAACGCCGCGATCAGCGCCGTGCCGGCGATCGCGAGCACGCGACGCCTGCGGTCCGGGTCGAGATCGTAAACGCGGCCGAAGGCATATCCCGCGGCCATCACGCCGATCCAGGGCACCAGCGGATAGATCAGCAGCACCACCGGACCGGGCCAGGTGAACAGTGGGAAGAATTCATTGCCCTGGTGAAGAATCATCCACAACCTGGCGGCGGCGCTCGGCACCGGCGAGCCCGGGCCCTGCCAGCCCTGCACATGAATGCCGTCGAGCAGGTTGTGCAGCGCGATCATCGCGATGCCGAAGGTCGCGATTGCGGCCATCGGCAGGTGGACGAGACCCGCCAGCACCACCATGGAGACGCCGATCGCCCAGATCACCTGCATCACGCCGAGAAACGCGTAGTCGAGGTTGAACCAGGTGCCGATGCGCACGGCGGTGAATTCGAGCACGACCAGCCACAGCCCGCGAGTGAACAAGAAGCGCGAGAGTTCCGCGGTGGTCGCGCCGCGGGCGCGCTGAAGATACGCGGCCACGCCGGCGAGGAACACGAACGTAGGTGCACAGTAGTGGGTAATCCACCGGGTGAGGAAAAGCAGCGTCGTCGTTCGCGTGAGGTCGGTCGGGTCGAACGTGAACGCAACGTTGTGTACGAAGTCGCGCGTGTGGTCGAGCACCATCACGACCATGACGGCGCCGCGGACGAGATCGATCGACTCGAGCCGGGCCCGCGCCGGCGCGGCGACGGGTTTCGCGGCGGACGACGCGGCGAGACTCACAGCTTGTCGGGCAGCTGCACTTCAGCGTCTCGCCCGAGGACCGTCGTCCACTCGCGGACGCGCCACTTCTTCACCAGGCCGTTGATCACGTACGGATCCTTCTCAGCGAACCGCTCGGCGACCTCGGGCGACGTGCCCTTGAACAGCAGCACCGCCCCATCGGGGGGATTGTTGTAAGCGCCCCCCAGTACCAGCTCACCGCGAGCCATCGATTCGCGCGCATAGCCGATGTGGGCGGCGCGGAGCGGCACGCGCCGGGTTACGTAGTCGTCAACGACGTCGTAGAAGAGAAGAAAATGCATCTGGTGATTTGAGATTGATGATTTGTGAATTGTGACTTGTGACTTTATTGAGCCTTGTGCTTGAGCCTTGTGCCTTGTTCAGGGCCAGAGCCATCCGAACGCGCCGCCGGTCAGCAATCCATAGATCAGTCCGTCGACCGTCTCCTTCGCCGTCCGCGTCCATGGACGGTCGTACCAGATGGTGTTCTCCCACTGCGCCACGCAGTAGGCGATAAACGCGACGGTGCCGGAAAAGCGGAACACCTCGAGGTAGGGCGCGCCGGCGGGGAGCGCGCGGCTGGTGACGTAGGCCGACAGAATGCCGGCGACGACGCAGAACACGAACCATGCGGCCAGCCGGCCGCCCATCGCCATGTCACCCGTACGCCTGACGGTCATCATCATCACCGGCCCCTTGTTCACCTTGGCGATGAATTCTGGTGACCGGTGCGCCTGCGGTCCGCGCGGGCACGGAACCATGTAGTCGCCCGGCGCCACGTTGAAGGGACGCAGCGCGTCCATCACTGCGTCCTCGGACGGGACGGGGCGGTAATCGGCGCGGTGGAACGGCAGCACCATGTGGAGCAGAAAGCTCGCGAAGAAGACGAGCACCGCCGCCACGAGGATTGGAAGCCACAACGACGCCAGCGAGACCATTTACGCTCCTTGTAATGGGGTCGGGAGTCATTTCTAGAGGACAGTCGAACGAACCGCAAGAAAATTTCGACTGTCCTCTAGAAATGACTCCCGACCCCATTACCTAACGCGTAACCGGTGCGGCTGCCGGAACAGGCGGCTGCTGTTGCTGTTGCTGCGGACGACGCGGCATGTCCTCTTTCGTGAATCGCGGGAGCGGCTCGTCGCGCATCGCCAGGTGATAGACCGCGCTGGCCACGACGATCGCCGTCTTCTTCACGTCGTCCTCGACAATCCGCTCGTAGGTGTCGAGGTTCGTATGCCAGGTGTAGGACTGATACTCGATCGGATCCTGGAGCGCGCCGATGCCGGGCAACCCGGCTTCATTGAACGAGGTGTGATCCGTCCCGCCGCGCTGACGGCTCCGCGTCGTGGTCGCGCCCATCACACCAAGGTCCTTCAACGAGGCGACGGCTTCCCGAAGAATCGAGCCCGCAGTGGGCGGACCGAATACCGTCCAGCCACGTACGCGGCCAGTGCCGTTGTCGACGTTGAAATAGCCGGCGAACTTCGCGTGCTCCGGCTTGGGCTGTTCGACGGTACCGAAGTGTTCCCGCACGTAGGCCTGAGAGCCAAGGAGTCCCTGTTCCTCGCCACTCCACAGCGCCACGCGTACGGTCCGGCGAGGCTTGGCCCCGGTAGCCGCCAGGATTCGCGCCGCCTCCATCATGATGGCGCAGCCGATGGCGTTATCGGTGGCGCCGGTGCCCGCATGCCACGAATCCAGATGTCCGCCGAGCATCACGACTTCGTCGGCCTTGTCACCGCCGGGGATCTCGGCAATCACGTTGTAGCTCGTCCGCCCCTCGGGGTGGGTGCGATTGACGATGTCGAATTCGAGTTCGACGCTGCGCCCATCGGCCACGAGCCGCCAGATGCGGCCGTAGTCTTCGTTGCGCATCACGACGGTCGGCGGCGCCTTGGCGACGTCGTAGGCGGGGTTGTTGAACGCCCGAATCTGACCATGATCGCGGCCGGCATCATTGATGCGCACCAGCGCGCCGCTGTCGACGAGGAACTGGTTGAGCTGCTGTTGAAGCTGGTTGTTGTTCAGCGGCTGATCGTCCGCCGGCTGGGCGGGCGGCGTCGCGGCTGGCGATTGCGCCGCGGGCGCAGGCGTCTGCTGTTGCGCCGGTCCACCTGCCGGCGCGGCGTTCAGCGTGTTCATCACATCGGCGTCGTCGCGGCGAAGCGCCGGCTTGCTGAAGGTGACCTGCACCTGCTGCGGGACGCCGACGAGCACCATTCTGCCCTTCACCGACGCCTTGAGCGGTTCGAGATACGCCGTCAGTGTCGCCCGCGTCGGTCGCTGTGGCAGCGTCATCTGCATTGCCAGTCCGCGCACCGCGCCACTCGTCCCGGGCGTCCAGCCAAGCGCTTCGACGACCAGTGCGTCTTGCACCGGCGAAACGAGATGCGCGGTCAGCCGCTCGTTGGTCCAGCCGGCGCGGTTGAAATCCCACGGCTCGAGGCGCCCCTGCTTCAGCCCCCAGGCGTGCATCTGCTCGATCGCCCACTCCCCCGCTGCTTTCAGGTTCGGGGACCCTGTCATCCGAGGACCGTAGACGTCGGTGAGGACGTGCAGCGTCTCGAGGATCTTCGAGTTGCTGGTGCCCTCCTGGCGGAACTTCCAGAACATGTCCAGGTCGACACGCTCCTCTGCGGCGGTGCGGGCGAACGCCGCGACCACCAGCGTCACGACGACGACGGTTGTTGCTTTTCGCATATGCCCTCGAGTTGCGCGCATGTTACCGCAGGTTGTCGATCGGCACGGGAGGGATGGGGTCCGCCGGGGTAAAGCCGAACACCGCGCCGTAGAAATAGAGTTCCGCCTCCAGGCAGCGGATGATGGTTTCCGCCTTCCGGAAGCCATGCTGCTCACCCTCGAAGGCGAGGTAGGACACCGGCAGCCCCTTGGCGCGGACGGCGTCGGCCATCATCTGGGACTGGTTGGGCGGCACGACCTTGTCTTCGAGTCCCTGGAAAAGAATGAGCGGACAGGCCAGCCGATCGATAGCGTGAATCGGCGAACGTTCACGGTAGATGGCCCTGGCCGCTGGATACGGCGCCACAAGGCTGTGCGAGTAGCGCGATTCGAACTTGTGCGTGTCGATCTCGAGTACCTCGAGATCGCTGACGCCGTAGTAGCTGGCGCCGGCTTTGAACACCTCCGGATGAAACGTCAGCGCCGCGAGCGTGGTGTAACCGCCGGCGCTGCCGCCGCGAATGACCGCCCTGTGTGCATCGGCCTTCCCCTGGGCCGCCAGGAACCGCATCGCGGCGATGACGTCGTCGACGTCGGCAATCCCCCACTTGCCGTTCAGGCGCTCCCGGTAGGCGCGGCCGTACCCCGAGCTGCCGCGATAGTTCACGTCCACGACCGCAAATCCGCGGCTCGTCCAGTACCTGGATCTGCAGGTCGAGCGTGGGCCGCGCGGCCGACGTCGGTCCCCCGTGACTGATGACGACGAGCGGAGGCCGTTCGCCGGCGGACGCCGTGAAATCCCGGTTGCGCGGCACGTAATAAAACGCGTGCGCCTGCTCCCCGCCGGTCGTCTCGAACGCGATCGGCTCGGCCACCGAGATGTAGCCGTCATCGATGTCCAGCGTCGATCCGCGACGAAGCGTCTCCACCACGCCCGACGCGAGATCCACGCGAACCACCGCGTCGGGTTGCGTGGCGGATCCGGCAATCACGACGGCGTGGGTATCGTTGGCCGCCAACCACTCACTCGGCATGAGCCGGGGCGCAATGTCCGTCAGCGCACCGGTCGCCGGATCCACGATGGCCAGATGCCATTGCCCCTTGCGCGTGTAGGACGTGACGAGCCGCGACGGCCCGGCGAATTGCCACGTCGATGTTCCAAACACCCATTGCGGCCGTCCGAACTCTGCACTCGCCACGTTCGGATCGTTCGTGACGTGCGTATCGTGCGGCCCGTTGGCGTTCGGATTCGTTCGGTAGAGGTGCCAGTAGCCGGATCGATCGCTGACGTAGTACAGCGTTCCCTCCGCTGACCATCCCGGCTGGTAGATGGATTCGGCCACGCCGCCGGCGATCTGCCGGGCGTTCTCGAGCGCTCCAGCTTCGGTCACGTCGGCGACCCACAGTTCCGTGGCGTCCCACGGCATATTCGGATGGCGCCACGAGAGCCACGCCAGCGTCGAGCCGTCCGGGCTCAGTCTCGGCGTCGAGTAGAAGTCGTAGCCCGACGCGAGAATCTGACCGGGGTCGAGAATCTGGCCGGCGTCGGGTCCGGCCTCAGCCGGACCTAGAGGAATGCTGACGAGCGCGTTGACCGCCTCACCCGGCCCGGTGTGATCCTCGCGGACGCAGATCAACCGCCTTCGCCGGGTGTCGAGCGCAAAATCCGCGTAGAACCACGCGCCCTCCGGGGTGAGCGGCTGCGTCTGCTGTCCGGGCGCCAGCCGATAGACACGCTGATCGGCAAAATTGACGACGAACGCCACCCCCGCTGCGACAAGGTAGGCGCCGCCGCCGTATTCCTGCACGCGCGAACGGACGTTCATGTCGCGCGGTGTCACGTCGGTAGTTGTCCCGTCGGGCGCGCGCTTCATGAGCGCATATCGACCGCCTTCGCTCGGACGCCCTTCGAGCCAGTAGATGTCTTTGCCGTCAAGCGAGACCGCGCCAAGGCGCAGCCCACCGGCGGCGACGGCGGCCGCCGACAGCGGGGACGCCCACGTACCATATGCTCCTGCCCTGGCCATCACGCGACTATAATCCGCCCATGCATAGAGTCTCGATTCTTGCCGGCGTGGTTGCGGCCGGACTGGTGGCCGGCGTCATCGGCGAGGCGCGGCAGGGCGGGCCGCCGCCCGCGCAGTTGCGAATCGAGCCGGTCAAGCCGGGGCTCTACGCCATCCTCAACCCCGGCTCCAACACGCTTGCGGTCCGCGTGACCAACGACGGCGTGCTGCTGGTCGATGACATGTTCGAGCGCAACTACGACCAGATCATCGCCCTGGTCAAGACGGTCACCAGCCAGCCGGTGAAGTATGTGATCAGCACGCATCACCATGGCGATCACACCGGGGGCAACGTCCGATTCTTGGAGCACGCAACCATCTTCGGCCACAAAAACGCGCGCGCGTCGATGACCAACGGGCCAAAGCCGCTGCCCGGTCCACCCCCGGTGACCTTCACGACCGAGGCGGCCATTCACCTCGGCGGCGCCGAAGTGCAGATGCATTACCTCGGGACCGGCCATACCAACGGCGACATCGTCGTTTATTTTCCCGATCTGCGGGTCATCGCGATGGGGGATCTGTTCGTCGTCCTCGGGAACGTTCCGTATGTCGACTATGCCGGCGGTGGCTCGACACTCGGGTGGGTGCCAACCCTCGAAAAAGCGCTCAAGTTCGAGTTCGATACGGTGATCCCCGGCCACGGCCCGGTGGCAACGAAGGCCGACCTGCAGAAATACAAGGACAACCTGCAGACGCTCCACACCCGCACGCGCGAACTGATCAAACAGGGCGTGCCGAAGGATCAGTACGTAGCGAGGCTGAAGACGGACGACCTTGGCTGGGGCGTCGACCCGGCGTCGCTGTTCGTCCGCGCCGCGTCCGGCGGTTTTTACGACGAGCTGCAGGCAAGTCGAAGTAAGCAACTAGGACGACAAGTGACACGAATTGTTCAAGGAAGTCGTGGCCGTCGTGGCTTCAACTGCCGTCACGGATCACGCGACAGCTTTCGATATCGAACGTCACCGCGCCCACTGTTAGCCGCGTCTGGTCGCGCAGGCCGGCAGCGAATCGGATGAACCGATCGACATCCGCGAAGTTGCTCGCCAGGCCGAGCGAGACGCGAATCGCGCCAGCGCTTTTCCCGTCGCGATGGGTGATGAACTGCAGAAACCGCGGCATCGTCATGTCCGGGCTCTCGCGCATCGCCGCCGCGACGTCGTCTTCGGTCAGCCCTTCGGCCGCTTCGCCTGCACCAGGATTGCAGAAGCAGCCGGTACGCAGCGAGATCCGCTCTTTCCCCGCCAGTTCCTCGACGCGCCGGTAATCGATCAGGTGGCCCTCGGGGTCGTAGAAGTTCATGGTCACGGTGCCGCCGCGCGACGCCGACGTCACCGGGCCGTAGATGCGCACCATGTGGCGGCCGTTGGTGTGCCGCAGGTTGAGCAGCTGCGCCAGGAGCCACTCGGTCAGACAACGGACGCGGGTCGCGATTGTCTCCATGCCGATCGACTCGAGATGACGCAGGCCGATTTCCACCGCGGGAATCGCCAGGTAGTTCAGCGTGCCGTCCTCGAAGCCGGCTTCGCCCGGCGCGAGGATGTGGCGCCGCCCCTCCACCGTCGCGAAGTTCACCGTGCCGCCGGCGAACCATGGCCGGCGGAGGATGCGCAGCGTGGTGTTCCGCACCAGTAGGCAGCCAACGCCGGTCGGATATCCGAACATCTTGTAGAACGAGATCGCCACGAAGTCGGGCTTCACGGCGCCGAGGTCCAGCCGCGCCGTCGGCACATACGCCGCCGCGTCGAGTAGCACATCCCATCCGGCGGCCTGCGCCGTCTCGACCAGTTCGAGTGGATGCCTGACGCCCGAGAAATTCGACTGCGCGGGGTAGGCAAACAGATTCCGGGCGGATGGATCCGCGTGAGCGAGCAACTCGCGCAGCCGCTCGCGATCGAGCCGCAGCTCCGGCGTCGTCAGCGGTGCGTAGGCGACGAGAGCTCCTTCCGCGCAGGCAAACTCGCGGATGCCGTTGACAGAGTTGTGGTTGTCGGCGGTCAGGAGCAGTGACCCGCCCCTCGCAAACGGGTACGACTCGCCGACGTGCTTGAGGGCCGCGGTCGCGTTCTGGGTGAACACGGCGGTGTAGTCGTCGCCGGCGTTGAACCACGTCAACACCGCCCGGCGCGCCCGCTCCACCAGCCGGGTCATCCCTGAGGACGTCGGGCTGGCCGAGTGAGGATTACCGAATACCGCGCTGGTCAGCATCTCGGCATGCTGGCGAATCTGCGAGTCTCCGTGCAGGCCGGCGCCGGTGTAATCGAGGTACACCTCGCCGTGCGCGTCGAGCCGGCCGTACTGCGACGCCCGGAGCGCATCGAGTGCGGCCGTGGCTTCGTAGTCGGGATGCGCTGTCCGGAACTCCGCGTCCATGGAACGGCTCACCGTTTCATTATCGTCTGCCACAAATTGACCCGCTTTCCTGCGTTGACCATAATGGCGACGCTCACTCGACGACGTCCACGCCCTGCGGCATCAAAGGGAGTCGGAATGCCAAGAATCGCTGCTGTCCTGACGCTGCTCCTGATCATTCCCGGCGACCTGCTGTCACAGGCTCCCGGGCTCTCCACCGTCGTCCCGCCAATGCTGCCGCTGAAGCAGGTCGCATACATCAAGGCATCGAACACCGAGGCGTTCGACCATTTCGCGTGCGGGGGCGGAAACCAGGGGCATACCGGTACCTCGGTCACGCTGAGCGGCGACGGGAGCACGATGGCGGTCGGTGCGCCATTTGAGAGCAGCGGCGCGAGTGGGGTTAACGGCAACCAGAACGACGATTCGACCTATGCCTCTGGCGCTGTGTACGTCTTCGTCCGCCAGGGCGACACCTGGACGCAGCAGGCATACGTCAAGGCGTCCAACCCCGGGCAGAGTGATCACTTCGGGTCGTCCGTCGCTCTGAGCCGCGACGGCAATACGATGGCGGTCAGTGCCCCCTGGGAATCGAGCGCCGCGACCGGTATCAACGGCAATCAGAACGACAACTTGATTCCGCAGGCCGGCGCGGTCTACATCTTCACCCGCACCGGCACCACCTGGACGCAGCAGGCGTACGTCAAGCCCTCGAACACCGGCAGGCCCGGAAAGGGCGACGTGCCCGGCGACGGCGACCAGTTTGGCTACTCACTCGCGTTGAGCGGCGACGGCAGCACAGTCGCAGTCGGCGCCCTCACGGAAGATAGCGCGGCGCAGCAAATCAACGGGAACCAGAGCGACGACTCCGCGAATTCTGCCGGCGCCGTGTATGTGTTCTCGCGGAGCGGCAGTACGTGGGCACAGCAGGCCTACATCAAGACGTCAAATATGGAGGCCGGTGACGACTTTGGCTTTTCCGTCGCGCTGAGCTTCGACGGCAACACGCTCGCCGCCGCCGCCTTCGACGAAGACGGGGCAGGCCGCGGAACCAATCCGCCTCACGATAACGGCTCCCAGAATTCGGGGGCGCTCTACGTCTTCACCCGCCAGGGTGGCGCGTGGACCCAGCAGGCGTACATCAAGGGCTCGAAGGGTGAGACGAGCGACGGGTTCGGCTTTGCCACGGCCATCAGCGACGACGGGAATACCATCGCGGTCGGCGCCGGGGATGAGGCCTGCCTGACGCCGGGCATCGATCCCCCCGGGTGTGCCGACGACGCCCCGCCACTGCGAGGCGCGAACATCTGGGTCGGCGCCGCGTATGTTTTCGTGCGGACCGGCACCACGTGGACGCGAGCAGTCGTTCATCAAGGCGAACAACGCACGGCCGTTCAACTCGTTCGGCGTCAGGCTGGCACTAAGCGGTGACGGCAACACGCTCGCCATTTCCGCATACCTCGAGGACAGCGCCGACCGCGGCGTCCGTCCGCCGATGATCGTGCCCTTCCTGCTTCAGGACATCATCACTTCGTGGCGCGAGCACCGGAACGAGGCCGAGGAATCGGGGGCCGTCTACTTCTTTACGCGAAGCGGAAGCACGTGGACCCAGGGCGCGTACATCAAGGGTGCCAACACTGATGCGGGCGACGAATTCGGCAGCGCCGTGGCGCTGAGCGGCAACGGCAGAGTGCTGGTGGTTGGCGCTCACACCGAGGACAGCGCTGCCAAAGGCGTCAACGGCAATCAGGCGGATAACGCCGCCGACGACTCCGGCGCAGCCTACGTGTTTACGTACTGAGATGAGGGGCCTTTCCGCCCGCGAATGGAGGCGTTCATGATCGGGTACGTATTGGTCCTTGGTCTTCTCTTGTCGTTCTGTGCCGGCGTGCAGGCGCAGGACCGCCTGCCGCCTATCCCTGCCGAGAAGATGACGGAGGCTCAGAAAAAAGCGGTCGCGGAATATACGGCGGCGCGCGGGCCGCTGACGGGGCCCTGGAACGTGCTGCTTCGGAGCCCGGAGCTCATAAACCGACAGCGGGGCGTGAGCGATTACGTTCGATTCAACAGCGTCCTGTCACCCAGAGTGTCAGAGTTCATCATTCTCATCACGGCACGTCACTGGGCGCAGCAGTACGTGTGGAATGCGCACCACCCAGCCGCGTTGAAGGACGGGCTCAATCCAGACATCGCCAAGGCGGTCGCGGAAGGGCGCCGTCCGCAGCAGATGGCGGAGGATGAAGAAGTCGCATACGACTTCATCATCGAGCTGCAGCGCAACCACACCGTGAGCGATGCCACGTACGCCAGAGCCCTGGCGAAGTACGGGGAGCGCGGCATCGTCGACATGATTGGCCTCACAGGGCATTACACGACGATTTCGATGGTGTTGAATACAGCGCGCACGGGGCTTCCAGCGGGCGCGACGCCGGCGCTTACGCCGTTTCGATGGTGAGGACGACTTACTTGCCCGGGTAGAACCCGAGTGGACGTGTCTGCCCGGGCTTCCAGTCGAGCTCGACGCCAACGAACCGGTCGCGGTTCGGCATGCGGACTGCTGGAAGCGCGATATTTAATATCGTCTCTCGTCTTTCAGGGAGGGTGTTGCGGCCTTCCTCGGAAAACGTACTCCGCAATGGACGGGATCGTAGGCGCCCTGCTCACCACGCATCGGGGATGCCCCAGAGTTGGAACTCATGAGCCCAGACAATGGGTGAGCCACCATGATTGGCAATGGCGCGGACTTTCACATACTTTGCTCGTTCTGCCGCGAACGGGAACTCCTGGTAGGGAGTCTTGAACAGCTTCATGTTTCTGGTACGGAACTTCCCCACGGATTCGAAGCGGCCCGTCGGTGACTCGTTGCCGGCGAGCAACTCGAAATCGCGCAGATAGGCGTCGCCTGCGGCTGAGACCAGTACGGTAAAGGTATCGAACAGGGCTGCACGCTCGTCGCGAAACGCGAAGACGGCCTCACCCATAGTGGCAAATGCGTCTTCCCTTCCGTCGATCGCTTTGGTCCACTCGTTATCGGATGCCGCGAGGACCATCCCGCCGTTGTCCTGCGCGAGCAGGTTGACGCGGCGCCCGCCCGCGACGCTGCCCACCTCCGATGCTGCCGGCGCCTCCGGCGCAGGAGCGTTCCCAAAGGACACCTTCGGAGCGGCGCCAGGGTCGCCCGGGCGCTCCGGGGACGCAGCGCCAAGTGCGGCCATCGTGACGGGAGGATCGCTGGCCGGCCAGAATGCGCGAGCCGCCAGGACAAGCGCCGCGCCGACGACAGCGAGGGCGACGGCGGCTCCTGCAGCGGCCCCGGGTGAGACACGACGTACCGTCCGCACCCGGCCGCCGGGGGCCCGGTGGTCGAGCCGCGGCGGCGCCGCTTGGCCCGCGCTTCGCGACAACCGCTCGACTGATTGCACCAGGCCTTCGAACTCCGGATGGCCGGGATCGCCGGTCCAGTCCTGGAGATTCGCCGCCTGAATGCGCCGGAACTCGATGGGGATCGACACATCGTCGATGACCGCCGGCACGAGTACGTGGCGGCTCGCCCCCTCGGCGGCCTCGGTCTTCACCCAGTTCGACGAGGCCGATGTCCGCGACCACAGTACCGACGACGCAACCGGCCGCGCTGAGAGCCTCCTGGATCACCTCGTCGAATACGCGACCTGGCGGGATGGTCCGATCCCACCAGACTGAGTAGCCGCGCACGCCAAGGGCTTCGGCCAGTGCCGCCGCCCGCTCGCGATCGGCGTTCGCATAGCTGAGGAACACATCGGACACTTGGGAGCCTCCTGGCCGTCTTCCACTAACGTCCGTTCTGCGACGCCGCCCCGAGACAGCGAGCATCGGCCCGCGCGCCGCGCCGATGGCCGGGGTACAGCGCGGATGATCGGCCGGGAGTGCCAGCGTGTCAAGGGATTGTCAGGGTTTGTGATTGTCAGGGTTTGTCAGGCGAGCAGGCGCGCCTGCATGGCTCAAGCCCGGTCACGGAACGGCGATGTCGTCGATGCAGGGCCCGAAGCTCCGTTGCATCAACGCCGCCCACTGCCGATTCGTGGGTGGCCGCGCGCCAGGCCCGCCAGCACCGGCACCTCGTCTCTCCAGGGATCCGTGTCGCCGTCATGGTCGTCGATCGCCACGCCACGCCGCGCGCTCGACGCCTACTTGCCCGGGTAGAACCCGAGTGGACGTTTCTGACCGGGCTTCCAGTCGAGCTCGACGCCAACGAACCGGTCGCGGTTCGGCATGCGGACTCTTGGAAGCGTCATCGGGTCCATGACATCGGTGTCGGAGATGATCTGATTCAAGAACAGCACATACGCCGTGACTGCGTAGACTTCATCAGGTGTGAGGGAACCGGGCTTCGCCCAGGGCATCCCCCGGTTGATGAAGTCCCACACCGTGGTCGCGTAGGGAACGAGGCTCCCTTCGATCTTGACCGGCTTGGCGTTCCCAAGCGGGATCAGCCCGCGATGAAGCGCCGTCCCTTTTCCCTCGGGTCCGTGACACAAGGCGCATTTCTGCGTATAGACGATTACGCCCTGCTTCGCCGTTCCGCTGCCCGGCGGCAGTTCTGTGCCCTCTGCCGACACCGCCGGCACTGCTGCCCTGATCTGTGCTTCGCTGGCAGGCGTGCCAAGCCGATACGTCGGTCCCTGCGCCAACGCTGTCGTAGAGGCAAACAGCCCGATCGCGGCGGCGAGCAGCTTAGAAGAGCGCATTCTGAATGCTGCCGTCACGGTTCACCTTCCACGGCTGAATGCCATTGAAGTGATCCGCCTGCAGGAAGTACTCGGGAGTCACGCCCAGATTCTTCGCCGCTTCGGCGATGGTCGGCTGGACCTCGCCGCGTTCGTCCGTGCACCGCGACTGCAGTACCGCCTCGTCGCCATTCCACTCCCAGGCAAATCGAAATCGAGTGTGCGCGTAGCGTAATACGGGCTGCTGAAGCTGCGCCTCCTTGTACGTCCGGCCGCCGTCTACTGATACGTCAACGCTCTTCACGACGCCGCCGCCGGTCCACGCGAGACCGGTAATCTCGTAAAATCCGCGGTCCGGTAAACGCTGACCGCCGGACGGTCGTGTGATGACCGACTTTGGTCCGAGCTCGAACCTGAACCCCAGCGCTTTACCATCGGGACGGGTGTCGGCGTTGTTGCCCGCCTCGTGCCACGCCATCGCCGGTCGATCGCCGACGGCGATGCGGCTGAGCCACTTCACCGCACGAATCGCTTCCCATCCCGGGACGACGAGCCGCAGCGGATAGCCGTTATGGGGGCGCACCGGCTCGCCATTCTGGGCATACGCGACCAGGATGTCGTCCATCGCTTTGGCCAGCGGGATGCTCATCGTGTACTTGTTGGCGTCCGATCCTTCAGCGACGATCCAGCTCGCCCCGCGCTGCACCCCGCACTCCTTGAGGAGCACTGACAGCAACACTCCAGTCCACTCGCTGCAGCTGGTTCGTCCATGCACCAGTTGCACGGAGTCGCCGTTGGGGCCGCGAAGCGGACGGCTGTTGGCGTTGCATTCGAGAAAATAGGTCTTCGAGACCGAAGGGAATCGTCTCAGTTCCTCCATCGTGAAGGTGAGAGGACGGTCGACCATCCCGTGCATCAGCAGGCGATGCTGCTTCGGATCGATGTCAGGAATGCCGTTGACGTGATCCATCAGGAAGTGCAGTCCCGAGGGCGTGATGATCCCGTCCAGGTCCTGAAGCGGAGTCGTCAATGCGGTGTCGGTGATCGGACTCCCGCTCCCGAGCGCTTTCCGTACGGTGTTGTCGAACCGCGACGGCTGCCCGTACGCCAGCGTGTCTTTCAGACGCGCCTCGGGCGAAGTCTGCGCCCCAGCCGACTGCACCGCTCCGACCGCAAGGCTCGCCAGCGCGGCGCTCCCTGTCAGGAATTGACGACGATCCGAGTGGCGGTGCGAACCCATAGGCGTCTCCTTTGCTGACCGCGACACGTCAATTCCATCACGGAATCGGCAGCAGTGCCTTGTCCTTCGGACGCACGTGCTGATCGGCCACGTTCAGCAGAATCGTCGTCGCCGCATAGTCGCCAATCAGGGCAACGATGTTGACGAGTCCCTGCTTTCCGAACTGTTTCTCGGCGCGCGCGAAGGTGTCGGAACTGACTTTGTGCTTGCCGATCGCATCACGACCGAGCTGAACGATGACGGCGTCCTTTTCCGCCAGATTCGTCAGCGGCCTGCGGAATCTGACGGTGTCGATGATGTCCTGCTGCAACCCGGCCTTCTGAGCGGCTGGTTCGTGCGCGGTCCACACGTAGACACAGTCCATCTCGCGGGCCGTAACCAGGATCGCCAGCTCCACGAGGCGGGGGTCGAGACCGGATTTGCGTCGAAGATAGTCATTCAGCCCGGTCATGGACTCGGCCACGGGCGGGCTGTACATCCGTATCGCCGCGGGCCCGAAAGAATCGGGTGTTGCCTGGCGGTTAATCGCCGGAAAACGGTTGCCGGTCTCGGGGTAAATATCCTTGGGAAACGCCGCCTGGCCGGCGACCACGGCAACACCAACCACCAGCAGCAGACCTGTCAGCATGTGAAGTAGTCTCATGTCCGTTCCTCAATTCGTTTGCCCGGTTTGAGATGGAGGCATCGGTGAAGACACATGTGCTCGCCGCTTTGTTGTTCGTATCGACGCTTTCCGCGGGCACCGCGGCTGCGCAGCCGGCCCCCGTCAACCAGGCCGGCGTGACCATGGGTCACTGGCACATCGCCTCCAAGGACGTGGAGGCGAACAAGAAACTCTTTCTTGCCATGGGCGGCAAGTTGTACATGCCCGGCGGACAGCCGCTCATCATGTTCCCGGGTCTCTATATCAGTCTGATCCTCGGGAACGAGAAGGGCGATGGCGGCACCGTTGGCTCGGTCGTAAACCACGTCGGCTTCATCGTCGACAACGTT
Organism: uncultured Acidobacteriota bacterium; assembly: GCA_963750995.1. Classification (GTDB taxonomy): domain Bacteria; phylum Acidobacteriota; class Vicinamibacteria; order Vicinamibacterales; family UBA2999; genus CAVVST01. The sequence goes on from CAVVST010000005.1 coordinate 1,269,808, forward strand.
CAGCAGCGTGTCGCGCAGTGGAAGGCGGCGGGTGTGACGGTGCTCCCGGGCGGCGCGCTCCCGACGGGCGGCAACCGGCTGGACCAGGCCTACGTCGAAACGCCGGACGGCGTTCGCATGGAAATTCTGGAAGACAAGACGCAGACGGTGCCGATTCGCAACGAACATATTCACCTGGTGCTGCCGGCGGCCGAGATTCCGAAAGCGCAGGCATGGTATGCGAAAACGTTCGGCGGGCAAACAGCCACTCGCAACAACGCGCCGGTCGTGAACCTTCCGGGAGTCCAGATCCGGTTCAACGCGGCCGATACGAAGCAGGCGCCGACGCGCGGCCGCGTGCTCGATCACTTCGGATTCGACGTGAATGACCACGCAGCGTTCGTGAAGAGACTCGAAGCGGAAGGCATCAAACTCGACCAACCAGTTGGCAAGGGCGCCACCGGCAACACCATCACGTACATCACGGATCCCTGGGTACCCGTATCGAAATTGTCCAGCGGCTGCCGATCGGGCCGCAGGTGCAACAGACGAACTAGGAGTTGCTGGCCGCGGCGCGTCAATTCCGCCTGTCGCTAGGGTTGGTACGTCTCTGATGAACCCGTTCCGCGCATTGGCGACCGTGTACGTGCCGTCCTCCTGCGCCGAGAGCTTGATCCAATACGCGAGCCCGTTGTGCGCGGGCGGAGGAGGAGCGTTCGCGCCCGGCTGTGGCGCCGGCATCGGGGCGACCGGGAGTGCCGCGGGGTTGTCGTCCGCGACGTTGGCGATGAACATGCCCGGCACCGTGTGCTCCTGCCCGCTCAACAGCGAAAAGTGGATCTGCCAGAGATCCTCGAGCCCGGGTGACGTGAAGAGCGTCTGCATCACTTCCGGCTCGCCGCCCTTGCGCGTCCCGTTGTTCATGATGATGACGCGCGGGCGCAGGGCGTGGATGATGACTTCAGAATTCGAGCTCGCCTGTCCGTGATGGACACCGAGAATGGCGTCCACGGCGCCGAGCCGGTTGATCGGGCACATCAGCTCGAGCTCCTTGTTCTTCGTCAAGTCGCCGAGGTGAATGGTGCGGAACCTGCCGAAGGTGATGTGGACGCCGACCGACATCGGGTCTTCGAGGTTGTTCGTCCCGGGCTTGAAGCTGGCGCAGTACGGGTTGGGCGCGCCCGCGCCGCGCAGCGGCGTCTTGAGGACGTCACCGTTGGACGTCACGACGCGCACGTCTATGCCGTCGATCGGAATGCGGTCGCCGGGCCTGGCGACCGTGTGCTTCGCCTTCGCGTACATCTCCTTGTAGACCGCTTCGAACTTCGCGCCGGATCCCATCGGGTCGATATTCGGTCCGTGATCGATGAAGTGCCGGATGGGGAAGCGCGGCAGCAGCTCCGGCAGGCCGCCGATGTGGTCCGCGTGATAGTGCGTGATGATCAGGTGGTCGATCTGCGTCAGGCCGGCGTCTTTCGCGGCCGCGATGATGCGTTCGGCGTCGCGGCCGTTGCTCGGGTTTCCGGTGTCGATGAGCAGCGACTCGCCCGTGGGCGACACGATCAGTGTCGCGTTGCCGCCTTCGACGTCGACGACGTAGATGTCGAGCGTTTTCGACGTGCGGCCCTGCGCGGCGGCGGTCCCGGGTGCCAAGGCCCCGAACACAAGGGCGACCAGGACGAGGAGGCCTCTGCGCATGCGCGGACTATATCCCAACGTGCCCCACGACGAGCACTGCCGTTCATCGGGCGCGCAGCCGCGAGTCGCATCGCACAACCTCCTCGGTGGCACCGTGTAGACTGCCGATTCACATGGCCTCAACGCTCACCCATCTCCAGTGTTCCCGGCCAACGTGCGGCACTGTCTTCGATCACACGGCTCCGCGAAACCTCTGTCCGCAGTGCCAGGGTCCGCTCTTGGCACGGTACGACCTCTCCGCCGCATGCCGCACGTTCACCCGGGAAGCGCTGGCCACGCGTCCGGCGTCGATGTGGCGCTACGAGGAAGTGATGCCGGGGGCGCCGCCGGTGTCACTCGGCGAAGGGATGACGCCGCTCCTCCGGGCGGGTCGCCTCGCACAGCACCTCGGTCTCGACCGGCTCTACATCAAGGACGAAGGACAGAACCCGACCGCTTCATTCAAGGCGCGCGGGCTCTCGGCGGCCGTCACGATGGCCAAGGCGCTCGGGATCGACACGATCGCGCTGCCGAGCGCGGGCAATGCGGGAGGCGCGGCCGCCGCCTACGCGGCACGGGGCGGCCTTCGGTGCGTCATCGCGATGCCGTCCGACACGCCTGCGGCGATCGTGCTCGAATGCCGCGCCTTCGGCGCCGACGTGCACCTCATCGACGGTCTGATCTCCCGACTGCGGCGCCTTCATCGCGCAGAACGCGACGAAGCACGGGTGGTTCGAGGTGTCGACCCTGAAGGAGCCGTATCGCATCGAAGGCAAGAAGACGATGGGATACGAGCTGTGGGAGGAGCTCGAGGGCGCGCTCCCGGACGTCATCGTCTACCCCACCGGCGGCGGGGTCGGCCTCATCGGCATGTGGAAGGCGTTCGAGGAGCTCGAAGCGATGAACCTCACCGGCAGCCGGCGGCCCCGCATGATCGCCGCCCAGGCGGCCGGATGCGCGCCGATCGTGCGGGCGTTCGATCGGCGAGCACCCGCCTCGGAGGCGTGGGAGAACGCCGCCACGGTGGCCGCTGGACTGCGCGTCCCCAAGCCGTTGGGCGATTTCCTGATCCTTGCCGACGTCTATGCGAGCGGCGGCCACGCGGTCGCCGTCGACGACGGGGCGCTGATGGCCGCCTGCCGCGACATGGCCCGCCTCGAGGGCATCCTGGCCGCGCCGGAAGGGGGCGCGGGGCTTGCGGTCATCCAGCAGCTCGTCGCACGCGGGCAGATCGCACGCGGCGAGTCGGTCGTGCTGTTCAACACCGGCAGCGGCTACAAATATCTCGAGGCATGGCAGGCGGCGCTCGCCGGATAGACCGGACCCCGGTATGCTTCAAACCACCATTAAGGACATGGTCATTGGCTGGCAAGGAGGGAACTGTGACTCGCACGATGATTTGCGCCGCCGCACTCGCTGCGCTGGTTCTCGGGGCCGTCGGAATTGAAGCGCAGACGCGCAGCCTGCCCATCTTCGAAGTCGATAAGGCCTGGCCCAAACTGCCGCCGAAGTAACAAGGTCGGCGATCCATCCAGCTTCGCTATCGACGCCAATGACAACGTCTGGCTGCTCCACCGGCCGCGGACGTTGCTCAAGCCCGAGGAGGCGAAGATGGCCGCCCCGCCCGTCGTCGTGTTCGACACGGCGGGGAACTTCATAAGGACGTGGGGCGGCGAGGGCGCCGGCTACCAATGGGTCGAGCGCGAGCATGGCATCCACATCGACCATCAGGGCTTCGTATGGGTCACCGGTAACAACTGCCCGACGAACGGCATCAAGAACCTGCATCCAGTGGCCGACGATCAGATTCTGAAGTTCACGCAGGAAGGCAGGTTCGTGCTGCAGATCGGCCGAACGAGCGAAAGCAAGGGGAACGCCGACACGCGGAACGTGCACCGCGCGGCCGATGTCCAGGTGCACCCGGCCACCAACGAGCTGTTCGTCGCGGATGGCTACGGCAACCGTCGAGTCGCCGTATTCGACGCCACGACCGGCGCGTTCAAGCGGATGTGGGGCGCCTTCGGCAGCACGCCGACCGACGAAGACAACTGCATGGTGATGACACCGAAGACCTTCCCCGCCGGCAAGGGCCCGGCCCAGTTCAACATCGTCCACGCACTTCGCGTGGCGAAAGACGGCACCGTGTACGTCGCGGATCGCGAGAACCGGCGCGTGCAGGTGTTCACACAGCAGGGCAAGTTCCTCAACCAGGTGATCAAGACCGATACGCCGTTCGCGCGCAATCTTGCGCTGTCCCCCGACCAGCAATGGCTCTATGTGGGGGACGGCAAGGAGATCGCCGTGGTCGACCGCAAGTCGCTGACCATTGTCGGTGCGATCAACCCGCCCGGCATGATCGGCGCCGGCCATCAGATCGCGACCGATTCGAAGGGGAACCTCTACATCGCGGCCACAGGCGCCGGGATGCAGAAGCTGGCGTTCAAGGGGATGTCGACGGCGGCAACGCGCTGATGTAGGACGGAGGTTTATTCGGCCGGCGTCGGATAGAGCTTCGTCACGCACTCGGGGCAGATCGCGTGCGTGAACTCGACCGGCGCGCGGCTACCGAAATACTCCTCGACGTGTCCCCAGTACCCGCCATCGTCCCGCACCTTGCGGCAGCTCGCGCAGATTGGCAATAACCCTTCGAGCTGGACCACCTTTTTCAGCGCATCCTGGAGCTCGTCGATCAGATGCTCGCGCTCGTCCTCGAACGCCTTCTGGAATGTGACGTCGCGCGCCACCACGAGGCGGCCGGCGAGCGCACCCCATCGATCGCGGACCGGATCGATGCGCACGTCGAGCCACGGGCGAACGGCTCCCGTTCCTACCTGGACCTCAGCGCTCCACTGCTCGGGCACGTCGCTCAATGATGCCAGGCCCAGAGCGCCAGCGAGGTTCGGGCCGTCCAACTGCAAGGTGCGAGTGGCTTCATTGGCAATGATCACGCGTCCGTCGCGATCGAGCACGAGCACGCCGTCGGTCATCCTGTCGAGCAGCGCCTCGCGGGCGCGCGGCAGCAAGTCCAGGAGCCCTTCCCGCAGGACGACCCACGCGAGCAGGCTGCCGCTGATCCCGAGCGAGAGCGTCAGCCAGTTCAGTCCGGGCCACGGACCAATCTTCGCGTTGTAGGCCGCGTTACCGATCCAGGGGAGCACGGCGGCGATGAGCACCGCGGTCATGCCGGTGCGAAACGGACGCCGGACTCTCCGGATGGCGTCACCCAGGAGGATGGTCGCGGCCACCATCAGCAGGTAGACCTGGGCGGTCAGCACCCAGAACCACCACCCGTATTGATAGCTACTGAACGGCAGCGCGCCGGTCGGCAGCAGGATGCCAGTCCAGAGCCATTGATGCCACGGATTCGTCCACGCAATCAGCAGCGAGACGAGCGGCACAGCCCACACTGCGGCACGCAGCCACACGGCCATCGGTCCGGTTTGTCCCGACAACGCCATCGCGGTGTGGAAGAAAAGGGGCGCCGCGGCGATGACGCCGATGTACTGGACCTGTGAGATCAACAGCTTTCCGCCGGCTGTAGGCAGATGCAGCTCAATCGCGTCGCAGATTGCCCAGAATGCGGCCGCCGCCAGCATGAGAGCCAGCGGCGTGCCCCCCGGCGCCGCCCGCCGCGGCCAGATCACCGCTACCGCGGCCAGCGCGATCGCGGCGCCGAGCAGGTAGACCAGTGAAAAGGCGACAGCGGGATTCATGCGCGCCTACACCACCGACGCAGGTGGCGGTCGTTTGAGCGTCTGCAGGACGATACAGTAGCGCTCGGTGAGACGGATCAACGTGGCCCGCTGCTCGTCGGGTGCATCGGTATCGAGGTTGAAGCGCAGGCGGATGTCGCGAAAGCCAACCGGTGCGTCTTTCGCCACGCCGAGCGTGCCGCGGAAGTCGAGGTCGCCTCGGCGGCAACGTGGCGCCGCGGAGGTCCACACCGATCGCGGTCGCGACCGCGCGCAGTGTTACGCCGGCGCAGGCGACCAGCGCCTCGAGCAGCATGTCGCCCGAGCAGGCAAGCGAGCCATCGCCGCCGGTGGCGGGATGAAGACCCGCTTCGACGATCGACTTCCCGGTGGCGACCTTACACGACAGGCCGTCCGTCGATCGACTCTCCGCCCGCAGGGTGACGACGGCAGCCGCCGGCTCGTCCTTGTATTTCTGCGTCAACGGCGCCTGCATCGTCTTCAACTCGTCGGCGTTCATTCAGCTCCTTTGTGTACGGCCGGGCTTGAATACGCGGAATCGGACCCTTAACATCAAGGGTCCATCTTTTTACCCCAGAGGTTAGCAGGTTGAACAGGAAGCTGATCAGCGTGCTCGGTGCGACTGTGCTGTCTCTCGCAGCTCTTCCGTGGAGCGCACAATCCGCGCCGGCACCCAGGAGAGTCGTGGCCTATGCGCCCGCAGCGGTTACGGACCTCGGCGGTATCTCGCCTGATGTGCTCAGCCTTGCGCTTCGAGCCGTGCAGTGCGGGGTGTCATCCGGGGACCTTGCGGCGCCACCGACGCTCACAGTGATCGACTACTCCCGTCCTTCGGTCGAGCCCCGTCTGTGGGTGTTCGATCTCAAGGCGGGGAAGCTCCTGTTCAAGGAGCTGGTCGCCCATGGCCGCCACACGGGTGAGAACATGGCGACCCAGTTTTCAGATGCGATGAACAGCCACCAGTCGAGCCTGGGCCTATTCGTCACCTCCGATACCTACGTCGGCAACAACGGGTACTCGCTGCGGCTCGACGGCCTGGAGCCTGGCTTTAATGCGCGCGCCCGGAAGCGCGCGATCGTTATGCACGGGGCGCCCTACGTGAACGAGAAGGTCGCGGCGGCGCAGGGACGCCTCGGCCGCAGCTGGGGGTGCCCGGCCTTGCGAGAAGCAGTCGCGCGCGACGTCATCAACACCATCCAGGGCGGCGGCGTCGTCTTCTCCTACTACCCCGACGCGCAGTGGCTCAAGACCTCGCGGTTCCTGAACGGTTGCGCCCGCACGTCCACGGTGCTCGCGACGTCCTGACGCGTCAGAACTGCCGGAAGGTCAGGTTGAACCGCCCCTCGATGCCGAGGGCGGGCGGCGCCGTGCCCGGAAGGATCCGCGAGACGCCGTGATAACGGAGCCGGGCCGGGCCGCCGAACACGAACGCGTCGCCCGACTCGAGCAGCATCGTTTCCACCGGCTCGCGCCGCCGCAGCCCCCCGAAGAGAAACCGCGCCGTATCTCCGAGCGAAATCGAGACCACCGGGAGACCTGCCGTGATCGAGGCGGGGCTCTCATCCTTGTCCTGGTGCAGTCCCATACGGCCCTCCGGAGCGTACCAGTTGATAAGGCAGATGTCCGGCCGGAACGTGAATCCCGCTTCCTCCGCCGTCCGGATCGCCAGTGCCATGAATTCCTCCGGCACCGGCGCGACCGGCGCGCCGTCGTAATCAGACCGTGACGTGTCGTACGTGTAGGTGAGTGGGTTCCAGTGCCGTCCCAGGCACAGCATCCGGACGTGCATCTTTCCGCCGCCTCGCACGGTCGGGACGTAGCCGCCGGCCGGGCCGTCGATCAGACCGCGGCAGCGCGCCACGAGCATCTGCTGCTCCTCGAGCGTCACGTACTGCTTGAGCCACACTGCACCCTGATCCATGAACACTGCGATGATTCATCATAACCATCTGCTCCTGGCTGAAGCGTCCCGAAACCAGGTCCGGCTGAAGCCGGACACTACGTAGTCCGGTCGTGGCCGTCGTGTCGTCGTGGTTTGAGTCCGTCTTGCAGCTTGAATCCGTTTGTACTGTGAGTCCGTTCGTGCGCAGCGTCCCCCCTCCCGGCGGACCTCCAGAAAAGCTGAACCACGACGTTCACAACGGCACGATTCCGACCAATCCGAAACCAGGTCCGGCTGAAGCCGGACACTACGTACGTCCGGTCGTGGCCATCGTGTCGTGTGGTTGAAGGCGTCTTGCAGCTTTGAATCCGTTTGTCCTGTGAGTCCGTTCGTGCGCAGCGTCCCCCCTTCCGGCACGACCTGCAGAAAAGCTGAACCACGACGTTCACGACGGCACGATTCCGACCAATCCGAACCACGTCCGGCTAAAGCCCCGGACCCACGTCCGGCTGAAGCCGGACACTACGTACGTCCGGTCGTGGCATTCGTGTCGTCGTGGTCCAAATCGGTTGGTACGTGATTGCGCGACGATCTCGAGGTACGCCGTCATTCGTGATAGTGATCAGGACGCGCGCGGAGAACGGGAATGACCAAAACACGGCTGGAAGCCTTCAGCGATGGCGTGATCGCCATCATCATCACGATCATGGTGCTCGAACTGGCAACCCCGGAAGGCGAGGACTTCCGCGCGCTCCAGCCGCTGCTGCCCGTCTTCCTCACCTACGTCCTGAGCTTCGTCTACGTCGGCATCTACTGGAACAATCACCACCACATGCTCCATGCCGCCGAGCGGATCAATGGCCGGATCCTCTGGGCGAACAACCACCTGCTCTTCTGGCTGTCACTGACGCCGTTTGTCACCGGCTGGCTGGGCCACCATCAATCCGCCGCGGCGCCGACGGCGGCATATGGCGTGGTTCAGCTCTGCGCGGCGTTCGCGTACTGGATTCTCCAGACCGCGATCCTCGCCGAGCACGGACCACATTCAAGACTTGCCAAAGCGGTCGGCCGGGGCGGCAAGGAAAAACTTTCCCTCGTCCTCTATGCCACGGCGGTCGCGATGGCGTTCGTCAACCACTGGATCTCGGACGCCATTTACATCACGGTCGCGGGGATGTGGCTGATCCCGGACAAACGGATCGAATCGCGTCTGAACGCGGAGCGGGCCGAGCGGGTGTGAGCCGTTTCGTCGGCGCGCTCGACCAGGGCACAACCAGCACGCGGTTCATCGTGTTCGACGGCGCGGGGCGCGAGGTCGCCCGCCGTCAGCTCGAGCACCGGCAGATCACGCCCCGCGCCGGATGGGTCGAGCACGACCCGATCGAGATCGCCGCGCGCGTCGACGAGACCATCGCCGGCGCCCTGCGCGGCGCCGGCCTCAACGGATCGGACCTTGCCGCCATCGGCATCACCAACCAGCGGGAAACCACCGTGGTGTGGGATCCGCGCACCGGCCGGCCGTGGCACAACGCGATCGTCTGGCAGGATACGCGCACCGACCGCGCCGTTGCCGCGCTCGAACCGGCGCGCGAGCTGTTGCGCGCGCGCACCGGGCTGCCCCCGGCGACTTACTTTTCGGCGGCCAAGCTACAGTGGGTTCTCGACCATGTCGACGGTGCCCGTGTCGCGGCCGAACGCGGCGAGGCACTGTTCGGCACGATCGATTGCTGGATCATCTGGAACCTGACCGGCGGGCCCGCCGGCGGGCGCCATGTCACCGACGCCACCAATGCCAGCCGCACGCAGCTCATGGACCTGCGAACGCTCGACTGGGACGACGAGCTGCTGGCGCTGTTCCGGATTCCGCGCCGGATGCTTCCCCGCATTTGCACTTCGTCCGATCCCTCGGCGTTCGGCGTCACGCGGGCTGCCGGACCGATGGGCGCCGAGGTTCCGATCGCCGGCGACCTGGGGGATCAGCATGCCGCGCTCGTCGGCCAGGCGTGCTTCGCGCCCGGCGATGCCAAGAACACCTACGGCACCGGTAACTTCATGCTGCTGAACACCGGCGGGCAGGCCGTGTCATCCTCGTCGGGACTGCTCACCACGCTTGCGTACCAGTTCGCCGACTCCGAAGCGGTCTACGCGCTCGAAGGATCGGTGGCCGTCACCGGGTCCGCCGTGCAGTGGCTCCGGGATCAGCTCGAGGTCATCCGTTCCGCGGGCGAGATCGAGGCGCTCGCGTCCAGCGTGCCCGACAGCGGCGGGCTCTACTTCGTACCCGCGTTCTCCGGACTCTTCGCGCCGTATTGGCGGGCCGACGCGCGCGGTGTTATCGTGGGACTTTCGCACTTCCACACGAAGGCCCATCTTGCCCGCGCGACCCTCGAGGCGATCTGCTTTCAGACGCGTGCGGTCCTGGACGCGATGCTCCGAGATGCCCGCGTGCGGCTCGAGGTGCTGAAAGTCGATGGCGGCGCTACCGTGAACGCGCTGCTCATGCAGCTCCAGGCTGACATCCTCGGCGTCCCGGTTGTCCGTCCCGTGGTGGCCGAAACCACCGCACTCGGCGCGGCGTACGCAGCCGGGCTCGCGGTCGGCTTCTGGCCGGATCGTGAAACGCTGCGGCGGCACTGGAAGGCTGATCGCCAGTGGGAACCGTCGTGGAGCGACGATCGACGCGACGAAGCGTTCCGCGGCTGGCAGAAGGCGGTCGCGAGGACGTTCGATTGGGTCGAGGTGCGCTACTAGCTGAGGTCCATGCCAGGCAAGGAATTCCACCCGCTCGTTTCTGAATGGTTCAGCCAGACGATTGGTGCGCCCACACCGGCGCAAGCGGCCGGCTGGGAACAGATCCGCAACGGGCGCCATACGCTGATCGCCGCTCCGACGGGCTCGGGTAAGACGCTCGCCGCGTTTCTCACGGCCATCGACGATCTCGTCCAGGAGGGTGTCAGCGCCCCGCTCCCCGACGAAATCCGTGTCGTCTACATTTCCCCGCTGAAGGCACTGAGTGCGGACATCCACAAGAACCTGGCGGAGCCCCGCCGCGGAATTCGTCAACGTGCCGAGTCGCGCGGCGAGCCGGCTCCACGCATCACGGCAGCGGTCCGCACCGGCGACACCACGCAGTCTGAACGCGCGGCCATGTTGCGGACGCCGCCGCACATCCTCGTCACCACTCCGGAGTCGCTGTATCTGCTGCTGACAGCGGGCCGCAGCCGCGATCTCCTGCGAACCGTCCGCACGGTGATCGTCGACGAGATTCACGCGGTCATCGGCACCCGGCGTGGCGCGCATCTCGCGTTGTCGCTCGAACGGCTGCAGCAGGTGGCGGAACAACCAGTGCTCAGAATCGGGCTCTCGGCCACACAGAAGCCCGTCGAGGAGGTCGCGCGCTTTCTCGTCGGTGCGGACCGCGGACGCGCCGACTGCGCCATCGTCGACGAGGGCCACCGCCGCACGCTCGACCTGGCGCTCGAGATTCCACGCTCGCCGCTCGGCGCCGTGATGGCGCACGAGGTATGGGAGGAGTACTACGACCGGTTGGCGGAGTTGATCTCCTCGCATAAGACGACGCTGGTGTTTGTGAACACGCGGCGGATGGCGGAGCGGGTGGCGCGTCACCTGAGCGAGCGGATCGGTGAACGCGACGTCACGGCCCACCACGGCAGCCTCTCGAAAGAGACGCGACTCGATGCGGAGCACCGGCTGAAGACCGGGGCGCTGAAGGCGCTCGTGGCCACGGCGTCACTGGAGCTGGGCATCGACATCGGCCACGTCGATCTCGTGTGCCAGATTGGTTCGCCGCACAGGATCGCGACCTTCCTCCAGCGCGTCGGTCGGTCCGGCCACTCGGTGTCAGGGACACCGAAGGGGCGGCTGATGCCCGCCTCACGCGATGACCTCGTGGAGTGTGCGGCGCTGCTCCGATCGGTTCGGCAGGGCGACCTCGACCGGATCGTCACGCATGATGCGCCGCTAGATGTCCTGGCGCAGCAGGTCACCGCGGAGCTCGCGTGTCGCGAATACGCCGAAGACGACTTGTTCAGAGTGGTTCGTCGGGCGTGGCCGTATCGGGCGCTGGAGCGGGGCGATTTCGACGCCGTTGTCGCAATGCTCGCGGATGGCTTCGCCACCAGGCGCGGGCGGCGAGCCGCGCTCGTCCATCGCGACGAGGTGCACGGCATGCTCCGACCCCGGCGCGGATCGCGCATGCTCGCGATCCAGTCCGGCGGCGCCATCCCCGAGGTCGCCGACTACCGCGTCGTCCTCGAGCCGGAAGAGACGTTTGTCGGCACGCTGAACGAGGATTTCGCCATCGAGAGCAGCGCCGGCGACGTCTTCCAGCTCGGGAATGCATCCTGGCAGATCGCCCGTGTCACGACTGGAACGGTGCGGGTGATCGACGCGCACGGCGCGCCCCCGACGATCCCGTTCTGGCTGGGAGAGGCGCCGGCGCGCAGCGACGAGCTCTCGCGTGCGGTCAGCGACCTGCGCACCGATATTGACGCACTGCTCTCCCGCGAAGACGTGGGGGCCGGCTTTAGCCGGCTCGAGGGCTGGCTGACATCGGAAACTGGTCTCGCCCCTGACGCTGCTGAACAGGTGCTCGACTACCTCGCCGCCGGCCGCGCAGCGCTCGGCGTGATCCCGACGCAGAAGACACTTGTCCTCGAACGTTTCTTCGACGAGTCGGGCGGCATGCAGCTGGTGCTCCACGCCCCCTTCGGCAGCCGCATCAACCGTGCGTGGGCGCTGGCGCTGCGCAAGAAATTCTGCAGACAGTTCAACTTCGAGCTGCAGGCGGCCGCCACCGAGGACGCGCTTATGTTGTCGCTCGGGCCGCAGCACTCCTTCCCATTGGCCGACGTCTTCCGCTACGTCCACCCGGCGACGCTCCGCGAGACGCTGATCCAGGCCGTCCTCGACGCGCCGCTCTTCGCCACCCGCTGGCGCTGGAATGCGACCATTTCGCTGGCCGTGCCGAGGAACCGGAACGGGTCGAAGGTGCCGCCCCCGCTGCAGCGCATGCAGGCGGACGATCTGATGGCGGCCGCCTTTCCGGACGCTGCCGCCTGCCTTGACAACATCCCGGGCGATCGGGAGATCCCCGATCATCCGCTCGTGAACCAGTCGCTGCGGGACTGCCTCGAAGAAGCCATGGACATCCAGGGCCTCTCGGCCGTGCTCGACGCCATCCACGACGACGCGTTGACGCTCGTCTCGCGCGACACACCGGAGCCGTCGCCGTTTGCCGACGAGGTGGTGAACGCCCGTCCGTATGCGTTCGTCGACGACGCGCCGCTCGAGGAGCGTCGCGCTCACGCAGTGCAGACGCGGCGGCCGGCTGAGCCTGGTACGGCGCATGGATCGCTTGACGCCGCCGCCATCGCGCGCGTAATCGACGAGGCACGGCCAGACCCTCGCGACGCGGAAGAACTGCACGATGTGCTGCTGACGGCCGGCTTCCTGCGCGAGGATGAAGCGAACGCCGCGTTGCTCGCGGCCCTCGCGTCGCACGCCCGTGCTACCCGTGCTGGCGACGCGATCTGGGTGGCTGCCGAACGTCTTCCTGAAATCCTGGCGGTTCATCCGACCATCTGTCTCGATCCGGTAATCGCGCCGCCACCATCACGCCTGGGACGCACGTGGAGGCGGGAGGAAGCGGTCGCGTCGCTCTTGCAGGGGCGCATGGCATTCATCGGTCCGGTCACCGCTTCGGTGCTGGCGGCGTCGCTCGGGATCGCCGGCGCGGACGCCGACGGCGCCCTGCTGGACCTCGAGTCGCAGGGCCTGGTCCTTCGCGGTGTCTTCACGCCTGGCGCGAAAACGCTCGAATGGTGCGACCGCGTGCTGCTGGCGAGGATTCATCGCTACACCCTGAATCGCCTGCGCGCAGAAATCTCCCCGGTGACCCCGGCGGAGTTCATGCGCTTTCTCTTTGCGTGGCAGCACGTCGATGCGTCGAACGGCCTCGCCGGTCCCGACGGGCTGCGCGCGGTGATGGCGCAGATGGATGGGGTGGAGCTGCCGGCGCGCGCATGGGAGCGCGACGTGCTGCCCGCGCGGATCGCCGGCTACACGCCGGCCCTGCTCGACACACTGTGTCTTGCCGGCGAAGTGTCCTGGACCCGGCTGTCAAGTGGTCCCACGCAGGTCGTGGGCGCCACACCGATTGCACTGTTCCTGCGCGAACATGCCGATGCGTGGCTCGCGCTGAGAGCCGATCCGGCCGACGCAGGCCTCCACGACGGCGCAACCGACGCTGGAGACCGTACGGGTATTGGAGCTGGCGTCAGCCGGCTCGTTCTCGATCGACTCCGCTCCCACGGCGCTTCCTTCACGCACGACCTGAGCTCGGGGTGTTCGTTGAAGCCGGATGACGTTCGCGCCGCCCTGGCAGAACTCGTGGCGGCCGGCGACGTCAGCTGCGACGGTCCGGCCGGACTCCGCCGCATCATCGGCGCGCCCCCGGCTCCGGGCGCCGGCCATTCTGAAGGACGATGGTTCGCGCTGCCGGCACCGACAACACCGAGGACTGAGGCGGTCGAAACACTCGCATGGACGCTGCTCCGCCGGTACGGAGTTGTCTTCCGGCGTGTGCTCGCTCGTGAAGCGTCAGGGGTCCCGTGGCGCGAGCTCGCGGGGATTTACCGGCGGCTCGAGGCGCGTGGCGAAATTCGCGGCGGACGATTCGTCTCGGGCATGACCGGGGAGCAATACGCCCTGCCGGAAGCGGTCGAACGACTCCGCGAAACCCGGCGTTCGACCGCCGACGATCGCCTGATCACAATCAGTGCCGCTGATCCGCTGAACCTTACCGGCATCATCACACCCGGCGATCGCATTCGTGTCGCCGCCGCCAACCGCGTTGTCTACCGCAACGGCGTGCCGGTTGCGGCGATGGAAGGGGACATGCTGCGGACGCTGGCCGAACTCGAGCCGGCAATCGCCGCGGAGGCAGCCGCGGCCGCCGCGGGCAGGCGGGTGCCAGTGCTCAGCGGCTACGTCGGCCGGCTTGGTTAGCGTATTGCACCTGCCTGCCTCGTCGAAGTCTGAGCGAGGGAACAATGGCTGAGATCGCGATACTGCGTCGAGTTCGAGAATCACAGGAACGCGAGCGACACAGGCAGTCCGCTTCGCGTTGGAATGCAGGCGAGAAGGCGGCGCTCGTGTTAGGACGCGCGCTGTTCGGTGGCTACTTTCTTTACAGTGGCCTCAACCACTTCCGGAACAAGGCCATGCTGTCGGGCTATGGCGCCAGCAAAGGTGTGCCGTATCCCGAGGCGGCGGTAACCGGTTCAGGCGCAATGATCCTGGTTGGCGGGCTGAGCCTGCTAACCGGCGTGCGGCCCAAGCTGGGCGCATCACTGATCGGTGCGTTCCTGCTCGGCGTGACGTCGCAGATGCACGACTTCTGGAACCTGGAAGACGGGCAGCAGCGGATGGGCGAGCAGACCAACTTTCTCAAGAACGTGGCACTGCTGGGCGGCGCGCTGATGGCGGCCGCGATACCGGAACCCTGGCCTGTCAGCGTTCCGACGGGACGCTAGCGACCCGCGCGGTTTCGCTCGATCCAGGCTGCCCACACGGGAAACAGCCACATTCCCAAGCCGGCGACGGCGATGGCCGTCACACTTGGGGGCGGTGGAGCCCACGGCCCGCTCGCCCAGATCGCCGTCGTCACACCGATCAGTCCCCAGAGCGCCCAGGTGCCCTTCGCGTTGCGTGCGGTGGTCGAACGCAGGTAGATCGCGATCGCGGCCGTGAAGAGTGCGCCTTCCACCACGAACGTCATTCCTATCGAATTCCACAACCCGAGTCCGTATCGCGGCCCGCCCGGCCACAGTGGGAGGTCGGGTACGTGCGTCACGTAATCGAGCAGCCAGTGGCTGACGACGGCAAACCCGATGAACAGTCCCGCCGTCAGATTCTTCAGGACCATCGCGGACAGACGGCCGGCAATGATGGCCCAGATAAGCGCCATGCTCAGGCTATGACTCCAGGGATAGTAGTCGAACGCGAGCGGAGTGAAAGCGGTGTAGCCAGGCACGATCCGCACGTGTTCAATCCCGGCGAGCAGCAGGACTGGCCAGAGCAGATCCAGTCCGAAGGCGCCGGCAACGAGCGCCGCGAGCGGCGCCCTGGGCGCTGCGCGCTTGGTGGCAAGCGCAACCGCAAGATGACCTGCGAACATCAGAGGAGTATTCTCTCCCACACGCTCCCGGCGGACAGGGACACTGCATATGCTGGAAGACTTCGACTTTGAGAAAGAGCCCGCGCAGAACACGTCCGTGGCATTTCCGCAGGAGCGGTGGTGGCTCACGCCGCTGCTGATCGGGATCGTGGTGTTACTGGCGGCCGGCGCCGCCGTCTGGTTCTTCATGATGCGGCGGGCGCCGGAGCAGGCCGCCACAGCCGTGGCGCCGAAGCCAGCGGCCGCGGCGGCCCCCGCACCGGCCGACATCCGGCCGCTATGCGCCGCAACCGCGGCCGAGAATGCGGCGCTGCCGTCGCTGAACGACAGCGATGCCTTCGCCAAGAAATCTGCGACCGGCATGTCCGCGCATCCACGCGTGGCCGCGTGGCTGGCCACCGACAACGTGATCCGCAACTTCGTGGTGGCGGTTGACAATATCGCCAGCGGCGCAACGCCCGCGGCACGGATGCGGGCGCTGCGGCCGGCGGGAGCATTCCGGGTGCGCGAAGCGCGCGGCGGACTGTTCATCGACGCCCGCAGCTTCGAGCGCTACGCGCCGATCGCCGACGCGGTCGACTCCATCGAACCGCAAAACGCGGCGCAGCTGTGCGGCACGCTGAAGCCGCGGCTGGTCGATGCCTATGCCGAACTCGGCCGCGAAGGATCGTTCGACGTGGCGCTGGAGCGGGCGATTGTGGCGCTGTTGCGAACGCCGGCGGTCGGACCCGAGACTCGGGTGGTGCCAAAGGGAGCGTCGTATGCCTTTGAGGACGACGAACTGGAAAACCTGACGCCGGCGCAGAAGCAGCTGGCGAGGATGGGGCCGCGCAACGCGCGGCTGATTCAGGACAAGCTCCGCCAGATCGCGTTGGCGATCGGTATTCCCGCCGATCGTCTGCCGTAATTCATCTCCGACCGTCGTACCAGGAGAAACATTCCTCCGGGCTCCGCAGCGTGCGGCCCCGGCGGACGATCGTCCGCGCCATGAACCGAGTCATCTCGCGCGGCGTGTACAGCGTCGCCTTGCGCGCGCTCGTGAGGAGGGGATGACGATGAAGGATGGCGATACGCCGCCGGCGCTGCCGTGCGAGCCGCTTCAGCCGCCGCGACAGGTCGATCTCCTCTGCTGCGTACAACGTCTGGCTGAATCCCCCGATCGCCCGGAACACGGCGGCGTCGCAGAAGATGAACGAGCCGGCCACCCACCGCATGACGCGGCTGATGCAGTTCCACGCCGACCCTATGACGTTGACGACCCGATCGGCGTGACGATCGAAACACACGGTACTGCCGCCGGCAACGCAGCGTCCGCTCTCGATCGCCTGGCGCACATCGACGCACAGCGCGCGGCTCGGGTGCGAATCGGCATCGATGAAGAGCAGCCAGTCGCCGGTTGCGTACGCCGCGCCGGCGTTGCGTGCTCGTGAGATCTGATTCACAGGCTCGAAGACGACGTCCGCTCCCGCCTGCCGCGCGATCGTGGCGGTGGCGTCGGTGGAGTTGTTGTCGCAGACGATGAGCTCAGTGGTCCACCCGGCCTGCTCGAACGCGACCACCGCGTCGCGGATGCTGCGCAGCGACGCGGCCAGGCCGCGTTCCTCGTTGAACGCCGGAACGATGACCGAAATCTTCATCTCATCTGGGGCGTGGATCGCCGGCGCGTTCGAGCGCCTGTCGATCCCATTGTCCCAGATTGGCGGCAGCCTCGTAGGTTGACTGAAGAAATGCGTGGAGCGCTGCGTCGGGCGCGGCGGACTCGCGGACGACGTCATACGGCAGGATGAACTCGCGAAGGTCAGTGCTGTAGAACGCGCCGGGCGACTGCAGCGCTGCCTGCGCAAAACCGGCCGGCTCCGGATAGGCGTAGGCATAGAAGGCGGCGTAGGGAATCGGACCGCCGCCGGGCCAGAAGCCGCAGCTGCTGACTTCGTGCGAGTACGCCTCGCGCGTGATCCAATCCGGCAGGTTTGGAATGCCGCCCGGATGCGGTGGCGCTGGCCGTCCCGAAAAGCGAGTAACGGCGAGGTCGAGCCCGCCCCAGAACAGGTGAACCGGACTGCACTTCCCGATGAACTCGACGCGAAACTGTTTCAGCACCCGATCGGCCTGCACGAGCACCTGCCAGAACCTGTGCGCGTGCTCGCGGTCGTAGGCGCGATGCGTCTCGTCCTGATCGAACGGAATGGCGTCGGCAATCTCGTTGGGCCGCTTATGAATGCGGACGTGGAGGTCGAGTGCTTGCATCGTCTCCATCAACCGCCGGTAGAAGGTCGCAACCGACTGCGGTTCGAGCGCGAATGCGCGGCGGCTTCCGTCGTTGCACTCGACCGAGACCTCGTGGCTGATGAAATCGAACACGATCTCGAAGGCCCGCCGTTCGTACGGGATCGGCGAAGTGGTGAGACCCCACGGCGTGACGTACAAAGTCGCATGCCACGCATGGTTGATCCACGGGCTCTGTGCGAGCCGGACCTTCCCCGCTATCTGCAGCCAGAGGTGGAGGGTCGCGTAGGTGTCCGCCCAGGCGTTAAGCGGGAGTGCGGGCCAGGCGCCGGTGATATCAGTCATGGGATGAACGATGCGCGCGCGCGCCCGAGGCGACGAAGAGCGACAGCATGAAGCTGACGACGGTGACCACGAGCGCGCCCAGGAATGCGGCGCCGAATCCGCCGACATGGAAACCGAGCCCGAGCGCGTCCGATATCCTGCCGGTCAGCCAGAGCATCACGGCGTTGAGCACGAACGTGAACAACCCGAGCGTCAGGATGAACAGCGGCAGCGTCAGCAGCATCAGGATCGGGCGCACGGCGATGTTGAGGACGCCGAACACCAGCGCGACGACCAGCAGCAGCCGCCAGTCGCCGTCGAAGGAGATCCCCGAGACGAGCCGCGT
Organism: uncultured Acidobacteriota bacterium; assembly: GCA_963750995.1. GTDB lineage: Bacteria > Acidobacteriota > Vicinamibacteria > Vicinamibacterales > UBA2999 > CAVVST01. The sequence goes on from CAVVST010000005.1 coordinate 1,288,155, forward strand.
CGCCGCCCATAGTGCCGCAGCATTGATCAGGAGCCGCCAGACAATCTGCATGTGGGCAGTCCAAAGGTGGATAGTAAACCGATACTATTGATCCTGCGAATGGCCAGCCTTCTCGAAGCAATCGAAATCAAGCGCAAGACCTTCTTTGAGCACGAGGGCGCCCCCTACGTGTGCCTCGACGTCGAGGTCTCGAAGCCGACCGCCCGTGGCGGCCAGACCCTGGTCCGCATCAAGATGCGCAACCTGATCACACGCGCGGTCTTCGACAAGACCTTCAAGGCGGGCGACAAGTTCCAGGAACCCGATCTGGCGATGATCGAGGCGGCCTTCCTCTACAAGGACGGCGGCGGCTATCACTTCATGGACCAGGAGAACTTCGAGACGCTGACGCTGCGCGAGGACCTGCTTGGCGACGACCGCCTGATGCTGTCCGACAACATGATCGTGCAGATCCAGAAGTTCAACGGCAATCCGATCGGCGTGCAGCTCCCGACGATCGTCGAGCTGACCGTCTCCTACACGGAGCCCGGCGTGCGCGGCGACACCGCCAGCGGCGGCGTGACGAAAGCCGCCACGCTCGAAACCGGTCTCGAGATCCGGGTGCCGCTGTTCATCAAGGAAGGCGAGCGGGTGAAAGTGCATACGGAAACCCGCGAATTCGCGGGGCGCGTGTAGCCAGGTCCGCCTGAAGGCGGACACTACGTTCTGGTACGTCAGTGTCCGGCTTCAGCCGGACCTTACCAATCAGTCGATTTGTAATCCTTCAGAAACTGCCCCCAGACGTGGGTGCCCGTGTTGAACCCGTCGATGATCGGGTCAACGATTCGGGCGGCGCCATCGACGATGTCGAGCGGCGGATGAAAACGCTGTTCCACCGTCTTGCGCGCGGCGATCTCCACCGGATCTTCGTCCGTCACCCATCCGGTATCGACGCTGTTCATGTGAATGCCGCCGCCGTGATAGTCGGTGGCGGCGGTGCGCGTCATCATGTTCAACGCCGCTTTCGCCATGTTGGTATGGGGGTGGCGGGTCGTCTTGAACTTTCGATAGAACTGCCCTTCCACCGCCGACACGTTGACGATGTGCTTGTCGCGTTCGGACGTACGCAACATGAGCGGCTTGAGGCGCGCGTTGAGAACGAAGGGCGCGATGGCGTTGACGAGGTGCACTTCCAGCAGTTCCACTGACGGCACGTCTGCGAGCAGGAGGCGCCATGAATTCCGATCGCGCAGGTCGATCTGCTGGAGATCCTGATCGAGCCGTCCGTCCGGAAACAGGTCCTGCTGCGCGGCGACCTCGTCGGGCAGCAGCCGCACCTGCGAGAGTTCCGCCGACCGCGTCAGCCCGGGGACGTGCGCGGCGCGGGCCTCGATTTCCGCTCGCCGCGGCGGCCCTCCAGGCCGGCCGTCGGCGTGCGCGCCTTCCGGCAGGAGATGGTAGCCGCGCAGCCCGTCGTAGGCGCCGAGGAGACGGCGGACATGCGGCGGCATCCCGTCGAGCGCCGAGGTTTCCCCTTCCATCATGTGTGCATAGAAATCGGGCGGCCGCCGCACCGTCTGGCAGGCGTTGTTGACGATGAAGTCGAGCCGGGTGCGCGTGGACAATAAATGCCGGCAGAACGCCTCGACGCTGGGCGTGTGGCGAAGGTCGAGACCGAAGATCTCGAGCCGATCGGCCCACTCGCCGAAGTCCGGCTCCCGCGCGTAGCGAGCCGCTGAGTCGCGCGGGAAGCGGGTCGTGACAATCAACTGCGCGCCGCAGCGCAGCAGCTTCAGTCCAGCCTGGTAGCCAATCTTCACGCGGCCACCGGTCAGCACGGCCACCCGCCCGCGCAGGTCGGCAAGCTCCGTGCGTTTCCGGAAGTTGAAGGCCGCGCACCCGGGACAGAGCTGGTCGTAAAAGTGATGGATCTCGGTGTACTTCTGCTTGCAGATATAGCAATGCTGCAGCTCGACAGTGCGGGCATGCGGAGGTGCGGAGTGCGGAGGTGCGAGGTGCGAAGGTGCGGTTCTGAGTTCGACGTTCTCGGGTGGAAACACGTTCGGCGTGTGGAACACCGGTTTCCGCCTCAGCGTCTGAATCCCGGTCCCGGCGCGCGCGGCCTGGTCCCGTTTCACGCGGGCGGCTTTACGTTCGCGCGCGGAGATCTTCGACATGCGCCGGCGCTCGACACGGTCGGGGTGATACACCGACGCCACCGCCTGCAGCAGCCGCTTGCGCTCCTCGTCGGGGACACCCTCGAGTACCGTGCGGTCGGCGGCGATCGATTCGAGCAGCTCAACGGCGTCGCGCAGCCGTTCCACGAGCGGGGCCATGCAGCAGCGTACTCCGCCTCGAAAAAGAAAAGGCGGGCCGCGAGGCCCGCCTTCCGTTTATCAGCTACCGGGCGACCAGCTGTTTAGCTGGTGGCGCGGACGTACTTGTTGAACCAGGCGATCGTGCTCTTCCACGCCTGGTCTGCCGCGGCCTTGTTGAACCGTTCGGGCGTAGCGTCGTTGTTGAAGCCGTGCACGGCGCCCGGATAGATGTGACCTTCGTGCACGATGCCGGCGGCCGTCATCGCCTTGTCGTATTCCGGCCATGCCGCCACCAGGCGTGCATCTTCGCCGCCGTGATGAACGAGGACCGCGGCCTTGATCTTCGGCACGTCAGCGGTGGGCGGCGCGCCCCCATAGTACGGCGCAATCGCGGCGATATCCGACCCCATGCGGACAGCCAGCTGATTCGCCACGCCGCCGCCGAAGCAGAAACCGGTGGCGCCGAGGCGGCCCGTGCTGTCGGGACGGTTCTTCAGCCACACGGCCGCGGCGTACAGGTCCTCCCCCATCTTCATGCGATCGACCTTGCCGAACAGTTCGCCGCCCTTCACGTCGTCGCCGGGATAACCACCGAGCGACGTGAGGCCGTCCGGCGCGAACGTCATGAAGTTTTCGAGGGCGATCCGACGTGCGACGTCTTCGATGTGCGGGTTGAGGCCGCGGTTCTCGTGGACGACGAGGATCGCCGGGAGGCGATTCGTGCCGGCCGCGGTTGGACGCACCAGCAGCCCCGTGATCTTGCCGTTGCCGTTCGGCGACGGCACGGTGGCGCGCTCGGTCTTGATGCGCGGGTCGGTCGGTGAGACCTGCTGAGCTGCCGCGTAGTTCGGCATCAGCTGGTCGACGATCGCCGCCGCGGCGGCAGAGGAGACAGCGACCTTCTTCACGCGGTCGAGGAACGCACGGCGGTCGATGTTCCCGTGAATGAACAGATTGTACGCGTCAATCGCCTCTCTGGGGATCGGCTGTTTCGTCGGTTCCATACAAGGCTCCTCTTTCAGAATGTCCCGGGGATGAAGACGTGTTCGCGGAGGATACCACGAGTGTGTGATCGGGGCCGTTACACGCCGTAACGATCGCGAAGCACGCCCAGATGGTGTTCGACGTGGCCCAGGATGATGTAGACAAGGGCCGTCGCAGTGACATTCTTCTCGTTGGCGATGCCCGAGCGCGTCCAGGCGCCAGCCGGTAAACCACGAGCAAGCGCGACCGTAGCGTTCCGCGTCGCCGTCCACTCGTCGGTCAATGCGGCGAGCGCCCGTTGCTCGAATGCCCCCGCCGGCACGTACGTGTTCTCATCGAAACCCGCAAGCGGCGTCGCGTCGCCCCGGGCAATCCGCAGCAGGCGATAGGCAAAGATCCGCTCGGCATCACAGAGATGACCGAGCACCTCCCGCACGCTCCACTTGCCGGGCGCGTACCGGTGGGCAGCGGCAGCCTCGGTTACGGAAAAACGGTTGATGACGACGTCACGCTGCGAGGTGAGCTGGGAGACGACGTCCGTGATCCCGGTCACGAGCGCAACATATCGGGCGGCGGCCGGATCGAAATCGCCAGCCTCTGGCGGGGAAAGAGTGATTGGACTGTTGAGGGTCAGATGGACGGGCCGCCGGGCACGCAGGCGGCGGCGTCGGCCTCGAGGGCATCGACAAAGGCACGCCACTCCGCAGTGTTCATCTCGGCGTCAGAGACCAGTGCCCCGCACCAGCGGGCCGGGCCGGGAAGGGCTTTGACCCACACACACGTCGCGGTGGCGCGTACGCCGAATTCCGCGATTCGCAGGTTGAACGTAGTGTTGAGTTCCGGGGCGCCTTCCGCCATCTGGATGCGGCAGCCGCCGTGGCCGATGTCGAGAATCGCCGCCGGTGAGCCCTCGATTTCTGCCGACAACGGCAACGACAGTCGCTTGCGCGGCCAGCGACGCTGCGGCAGTTCGGTATCAAGCGCCCGCAGGGTGTGATCGACAATCGCCTCGGCCCTTTCCTCCTGGACGTAATCAAAGCCAAATGCCCGCGCGTCGGCGGCAAGGCTCGGATCCGTCTGTCCGATGATGACGCTGCGCAGATGCGGCAGCCGTACTCGGCTCCAGAGCGCCAGATGAATGCCGTTGAATTCGTGGAGGCGCAGATCGGTGACGAGGACGTCTGGTTTCGCCTCAATCAGGATGCTCTTGGCCTCAGGAAAGGTCGAAGCGACATAGACCTTGTCCGCGATCAGCTCCACGGCCCTCTCCCGGGCTGTCAATTGCTCCCTGTCGGCACACACCAACAGGACGGTTCTGGCCATATTCGAGTCTCCGGTCAGCGTATGAGCAAATGGGGAGGGCAGCAAGTGCGTCGTTCTTCGGTGTAACAAATATGCAAGTTTGCTGCTGAGCGCAATGCTCATGAAACTCTAGCAAATTGGCTGCACTTTCAGCTTAGGCACCGAACGGGGTGTTCTATTTTGTATGGAAGTCTTACAAATATAGCCTCGCTGGCCGTAAGAGTTCTCCGCGATGCCGCCTTTCCGGGGTCGGGGACGCAGTCCGCAAAGTGAAGGTGTGCGACGTGAGACAGAACCGCACGGCGCAGATTTTTTTCAACGTTTTCTTCCCCTAACGCAACTGACAGAGCAGCAAGGGCATAGGGTCGCCGGACCCGTCGTTTGATGTCGTGTGCACACTGTTTTTGTCGCGTTTTGGCGGTTGACTTTAAGCTCCGCTGAGATGAAGATCCCCTAGCTCGTTCTTGGTCCCTCAAGCATGGTTTTGGAGAGCGGAAATACGGTATGGCTCCATCAGTGATGATTGGCGCGAGCAGCGCCACGCGTAACGTTCTGGACGAGGCTGACTGCGCCGCGCGCTGCGACGCCAAGGTGTTGATCACCGGCGAAAGCGGCGTGGGCAAGGAGATCGTTGCCCGCATCATTCACCAGCGCAGCGCCCGAGCGCATGCGCAGCTGGTGAGCATCAACTGCGCCGGCGTGCCCGATTCCCTGCTCGAGTCGGAATTGTTCGGACACGTACGCGGCAGCTTTACCGGTGCCTACCGCGACAAGCGCGGCTGGCTGGAAACCGCCAACGGCGGCACGATTTTCATGGACGAAGTCGGCGAAATGAGCCTGCGCATGCAGGCGATGCTGCTTCGCTTCCTGGAGACCGGCGAAATTCAGCGCGTGGGTTCGGATGCGCGCATGGCGCCGCTCAACGTGCGTGTCATCACGGCAACGCACCGGCGACTGCTCGACGCCATCACCGCCAAGGATTTCCGGGAAGACCTCTACTACCGGCTGAACGTCGTGCACATTGAAGTGCCGCCGCTCCGGGATCGTCGCGAAGATATCCCGTTGCTCATCGGCCACTTTCTCCGGACGTTTTCCGACGCGCACCGCCGTCCGCTCGCCGAGATCGACCCTGACGCGATGTCGTTCCTGACGGAATACAACTGGCCGGGCAACGTCCGTGAGCTCAAGAACATCACCGAGCGGCTCGTGTTAAAGGGCAGCCGGACCGGCCGCGTTGACGTGGACATGCTTCCAGTCGAAGTCACGTGCGCGCGGAAGCGGGTCGAAGCGATCAAGCCAACAGGAGTCGCCGAGCCCGCGTTGCACGAAGAACTGTTTGCGCGCCTGCTCCAAGGCACGGAGACGTTCTGGTCGGGCGTGTACGAACCGTTCATGACGCGCGACCTTACGCGCCGCACGGTACGCGAGCTCGTGCGCCTCGGCCTCGAGCACACGCGTGGCAACTACAAGCTGCTCGTGACCACCTTCAACATGCCGCCGGACGACTACAAGAAGTTCCTCAACTTCCTGCAGAAGTACCAGTGCCACGTCCCGTTCCAGGGTTTCCGGATGATGCGCGCCGGGCGTCCGCCTGCCGCGAGCGAACCGAAGGAAGCCGAGAAGGAATCCGCGACGGCCTGAGCCGAGCCAACCCGCTACGCGGCCGCGGGCGCCACCATTCATCGACTCGACGAGCGTCTTGACGCAGCCTTCGCTTTCCGCCAGGGCGAGCAAATGGTCCGAGGACGGCGTGTCCGCGGAACAGCAGGCCCCCGGTTGATGAATAAGGCGAGCGACCAGACTCTTGCCGACACCATGCTCCCTTGTAAGAATCACGCTGGAGGCCGCATGCGCGGGGTGGGCGATTTTCATCCTGCACGCCGCGACTGCCGCCACTGATGCCTACGATCACGGGAGATTTCTCCAACGAGGTATCAACGATGCTGCGGTGACAATGCACAGGTTTTGCACAGGATCTCCGCAGGGTTTTCCACACTCGATCCGCGTGCAAAATCTCAAGGACAAAAGATTCCGGTCCGGGATCGACCCGAGGTTGGTGGTCTAGGTCGGCTGCGTTGTCGGCGATGTAATCGCCACCGTCGGTGGCGCCTTCGTCTGCCGGGACGCGCAAGCATAGGCGCGGGCGGCCCGCGCCTCGGCAACGCAAAGAGACAGCCCCCCGCAGCACGAAAGTATCCAACCGGCAGACTTTTATCGCCGACAACAGGGACCTTCCGCTTGTCAGCGGCGCGTCATCTTCCGCCCGGCAGCGCGCCCGCCGGCGCGAGATCATCTGCAAGGCACTTCACGGGAAGTATTTAATTCGCACCCGCGCCGCGGATTCGTCGCTGGCGATTTCCTTGCACTGATGCCGTCTGTTTGAAGGACCAAGAACCCATGAAACTTTTCCTAACCCGCAGGGTGCATGCCGTTGCACTGTGCGCGGCCTTGAGCGCTGCCGGGTGCGGCTCGAAGACTGCCAACATCGTGGTCCGCCCTGAGGCGCCCGCGTACGTAATAGCCGTTGACGACGTGCTGACGGTCGCGTTCTGGCAGGAACAGCTCGCTGCGTCGGACGTGGTTGTCCGTCCCGATGGGAAAATCTCGTTGCCCCTGCTGAACGACGTCCAGGCGGCCGGGTACACCCCCCAGCAGTTGGCGGCCACGCTGGAGCAAGCGGCGTCAAAATACATCACCGAACCTGACGCCACGGTCATCGTCAAGGAGATTCGCAGCCGCAAAGTTTTCGTCCTCGGCGAAGTCGGCAGCCCCGGCATGGTTCCCTTGAGCGGAGACATGACCGTCCTGCAACTGATTGCGATGAGTGGCGGGCTCCTCGAGTACACCGACAAGAAGAACATCGTCATCATTCGTACCGAGAACGGAGAAGAACACCGCCTGAAGTTCAACTACAACGATGTCGTGGGGGGGAAGAACGTACAGCAGAATGTTTTCCTGCAGCCGGGCGACACCGTGGTGGTGAGCGAAGCTGGCGTGGGGATACCCCTCTTCTAAGTTGTTGATTTGCCACGCGTCGATCTCTCTTTACTCGTGAGAACAAATCTCAACGTGCCACTGGTGATCGCGTTCGCGATGCTCGTCATCGCCGGGGCCGATCCCTGCTTTGCGCAAGCCCCTGCCGTCCCGCAGGGACCGGCGAACCAGCAGGCAAACCCGAAAGGGCGTCAGACCCTCGACGGGTCGGTGTCGTTGTCGGCGGCGTATGACAGCGACGTGTCTGGAGGAGCGCCAGTCGGGGCAACTCAGCTCTTTGGCCCGGAGGTGATCGCGCATTCCAACCAGCTTTTTGCGGGTGCGGAGTACCGATGGGCGGCGCGGGACGTCCAGATTCGAGCCAACGGCACGTCGGCCTGGCTTCACGACCGACAGAGTGGGATGGTCACCGGCCTGAGCCGCTCCGCGGCCGCCGGCCTCACTGCCCGCTTGCCGGGGCGAACGACGCTGACCTTGAACCAGACGGCGCTTTCGTCGCGCTCGAATCTGTACAACTTGTTCCCGCGTGCCGCTGTCTCCGGTCCTGGCACGGCGCCGCCCGCGGCAAACGACTACGGAGCGAGCGACTTCGACTGGTTTTCCTACAGCACGCAGGCGACGCTGACGCACGACGCTACGCGGCGTCTGAGCCTCAGCGTCACGGCGACTGGCGAACTCGCAGAGAGGGTCCGCCAGAGCGGGGCGGAAGGTACGTCGGAGCTGGGTTCCTATGGGATGACCGGCCGGTTCGCACGTGCGCTGACCCGCGATACCCGGGCCACGGGCCAGTATTCCTACCGTGCCGGCACCTTCGCGGGCACCAATCCGACGGTCACCGCGTTGACGATCGACCAGGGCGTAAGAAGCACAGAACACACGGTGGAGATCGGCATCAGCCACGGCCGGACGCTATCCGCGAGTCGCCGGACGGTGTTCAATGTCGCCCTCGGAGGCATGGTGCTCACGCCTCAGGAACAGCCCCTTGCGGGGCCAATCCGGCTCACGACCTCGTATCGCCTGGTCGGACAAGCCGGCGCCGACTATCAGTTCCGGAGGACATGGCAACTCGGTGCGATGTACCGCCGCGGAGTCGACTACGTGCCGGGGCTCACTGAGCCGGTGTTTACGGAGGGATTGACGGGGCAGATCGGAGGATCGTTCACACAGCGGCTCGAGGTGCGTGCTGGTGCCGGCTACGCCAGTGGTACCTCCGCGTTCAACCTCGGTGGGCCGACCTTCGATACGTATACGAGCAATGTGAGACTCGGCTTCGCGCTGAGTCGAGCGGTATCGCTCTATGGCGAGTACCTGTTCTACCTGCTACGATTTCCGCCGATACACGCCCGTACCCGGCATGGCGCCGGCACTCGAGCGAAACGGCGTCCGTATCGGTCTCACACTCTTTGTGCCCACGGTGGACTGGTAAACGTCGTGCTCCCAGGCAGAACATTCTCGCCCGAACAAATCGTCCGCATGCTCGCCCGGCGGGGCTGGGTCATCGTGCTGCTGTTCGCCATCGGTCTGGCCGCGGCCCCGTGGCTCGCTCAGCTCGCGCCCGAGCTCTACCGATCCGAGACGATGATCATGGTCATCCCCCAGCGGGTGCCGGACGAGTACGTGAAATCGACGGTAACGGCGACGGTCGAAGATCGTCTTCCTTCCATCAGTACCGCAGATCCTGAGCCGCTCGCGCCTCGAGCGCACCATCACCGATTTCGACTTGTATGCGAAGCAACGGGCGCAAGGAATCATGGAGGACGTCGTTCAACGCATGCGCGCGGATATTGACGTCAGCCTCGAAGGGCAGGACTCTTTTCGCGTGAGCTACGTGAGCAGCGATCCGAAGACCGCCCAGCAGGTCACGGCGCGTCTCGCGTCGCTCTATATCGAGGAGAATCTGCGCGATCGTGAGAACCTGGCCGAAGAGACCAACCTGTTCCTGGAATCTCAGCTCAACGAAGCGAAGGAACGCCTGGTCGAACACGAGCAGCGGCTCGAAACGTACCGCCGCCGATATTCAGGCCAACTTCCGTCGCAACTCAACAGCAATCTCCAGGCAATTCAGAACGCGCAGCTCCAATTGCAGTCCGTCAGCGAATCGATGAATCGGGCCCGTGAGCGGCGCCTGCTCCTGGAGCGGCAAATCGCGGACGCCGAGGCCTTTCCGGCCCTGGTCATGGCACCGCCGCCGGTGGCCCCGGTCCCGGACCAGCCAGCGACGACGGCCCGGCAACTCGAGGTCTTACAGGCGCAGCTTCAGCTGCAGCGACTGCGTTACACGTCGGATCATCCGACCGTACGCAGTCTCGAACGCACGATCCGCGATTTACAGGTGAAGGCTGACGAAGAAGCCAAGCTGCCCCAGCCCGTGAAGGCGCAAACGCCTGCGCCGGGCGAACTGGCTGAATTGGCGCGGCAGAAGCGCATCAAGGACCTGCAGGCAGAATTGGACGTCATCGACCGTCAACTGGCGACGAATCAGGCCGAAGAGAGCCGGCTCAAGCAGGTGATGGCGGACTACCAGTCGAAGGTGGAAGTCGTGCCGACCCGGGAGTCGGAGCTGGTGGAACTGACCCGCGACTACAGCACGCTCCAGACCGCGTACACCAGTCTCCTGACCAAGCGGGAGGATTCGAAGATTGCGGCGAATCTCGAGCGGCGGCAGATCGGCGAGCAGTTCAGAATTCTCGACCCGGCCTCCCTGCCGGAGCGGCCGTACAACGAGGCACTCCGTCTGGGCATCATGGCCTCGGGCGCCCTTGTGGGTATCGCGGTCGGCCTCCTGTTCGATCGGATTCCGGGAGTTCCGGGATCTGACGCTGCGGCATGAGACTGATGTGGTGCGGATTCTGTCGCTGCCGGTCCTGGCGCTTGTGCCGGCGATGCGTTCGCGCCGCGAGCGGCGCGGGCGTCGGCTGCGCACCCTGACGGCGAACTTGACGGCTGGTGTCGCGCTGCTGGGCGCGGTGGGACTCATAGTCGCGTGGCGACTGCAGTTTCTGCAGCTCTAGGGCCTTTCAGCGATGTATCAACGTTTCTATGGCCTTCGCGAGTTGCCGTTCGAGCTGACGTCGAACCCGCGGTTCCTGTTCCTGCCGCCCCGTCATCGCGAAGCGCTGAGCAATCTGCAGTATGGGCTCTCCTCCGCGAAGGCCATTACGGTGCTGATCGGGGAAGCGGGCACCGGCAAGACCACGCTGCTCAGGGCGGCGCTGGAGTCTGAGCCGTGTCGCCAGGTCCAGGCCGTGTACCTGAGCAATCCGGCGCTGACGCCGCAGGATTTTGTCCGGCTGCTGGCGATCCGGTTCGATCTCAGTCCGCAGGCACGAAAATCGAAGGCCGTGTTTCTCGACGAAGTGGAACGTGTTCTGCGCGAGCGCCGCGCCAACGGAACCATTACGGCGCTGATTGTCGACGAGGCGCAAAGCGTGAGCGTGGAGCTTCTCGAGGAACTACGCCTGCTCGCCAATATTGAAACCGCGGACCAGAAGCTGCTTCCCCTCGTTCTGGCGGGACAGCCGGAGCTTCACGCCCGGTTGAATGACCCGGCTCTTCGACAGTTGAAGCAACGAGTGGCGCTCCGCTGTGAAATCGGTCCATTCGACCTCTCGGAAACCGCCGCTTACATCGCCAGCCGTATTACCGAGGCGGGTGGCAGTGCGTCGGGCATGTTCTCGCGAGAAGCGGTGGCGCTGATTCACGAGTATTCGGGCGGAATCCCGCGAACCATCAGCGTGCTGTGCGACAACGCGCTGGTCAGCGGCATGGCGCTCAGCCGCAAACCTGTCGATCACTCAATCGTCGTCGAAGTCGGGCGTGACTTCTGCGTCGCTCCGCCAGATGCCAGCGGCCAGCCATCGGCCGGCGTACCCGAGCAACTCGCCGCGACTGCACAACCCGGCGCACGACCCACGGCCGAAGCGGTCGAGGCTTTACCCAAGCGGCAACGGTCCCTCTGGTTCCGCCGTGCCCGCAGTCCCTTCTCGGAGCCGGCCGGAGTACTGGGCAAATGAGCCGGATCTATGAAGCGCTGGCACGCGCGAATGACGTTGTCGTCGAGCCTGAGCCAACGGCGTTTCCTTCGCCTGCGGTAACCGCGCTGGAGCAGTACGCCCACGAAGGACGCCACGCGTTCGTCGGTCGTCCGATGATGCGCCCGGTGCCGCCGCCGCTTCCGGCGGCGATTGTCGACCCCTACTCGTCAATCGTCCCTGCTCAGGGCTTTGACGGCAAGGTGATGGACGGGAGCACCCTGAACGTGATCGCGGCGGACCAGTACGCCACCCTCGCGACGGTGTTACACCAGACGCAACTGGATAGAGGGCTGAAGACCCTGCTCGTCACGAGCGCGACACCGCAGGAGGGCAAGACCCTCACGATTGTCAACCTCGCCATTACCCTCAGCCACTCGTACGCGCGGCGCGTGCTGATCGTCGATGCGGACTTGCGCCGGCCTTCCGTGCATCGAGCACTTGGTATCACCGTGGACCGGGGTCTGAGCGACGCGCTGAGTCGTCCCGCGGGTGAGCTGCCCATCGTCCAGATTTCGCAGCAGCTCTTCGTGTTGCCGGCGGGGCGCCCGGATCCGAACCCGCTCGTTCGTTTGAGCCACGACCGGCTACAGCCGGTCCTCGAGGAATGTGCGGCGCGGTTCGACTGGGTTCTGGTCGACACGCCACCATTGGGCATTGGAGCGGATGCCCAGCTTCTTGCGCGATTCGTCCAGGGCGTGATTTTCGTCATCCGCGCCGGGGCAGCTTCGTACCACGTCCTCGAAAGGGCCGTCGCGCAACTCGGGCGCGAGTCCATCATCGGAACGGTTTTGAACGGCGTTGAGGAAGCCGCGGTGCCGGTTGCCTCGACCTACGACCCGCTCGAATCGACCTCCTGATCCCCTCCGTTCGGACGTTCAAAAAGTCTCCGCAACATAGGCTCAATAGTCCTGGCCTAGCGCGACTTCCGGCGAGCCGGTCGCTCCAGGACCTGCCACTTAAACAATTGAACTAATCAGGTTTACAGCCTCAAATCCGCTGTCGAACTGCCCGGGCCATTTCTTGCTCAACCGTAGGTGTTCCCACGCTTTCGACTTCCCTGGCGCGCGTCAACTTCCGCCGGACGTCGTCAGATTCGGACCGACTCCAGCTTTTTCAGTTCACCGCGGCTGTGACTGAGAGGGCGAAGCTGTATCAGCACCCCCGCAATGCGTGACGTTCTCGTGATCTCCAACCTCAGGCCGACTTTACATCTCTGCCAACGCGACCTTCCTGGTAGATGGATACCGCGTGCATCGATGATCCACGGTGAGGCTGCAGACGCAAATCGTTGATAACTCGGCTCTTGATGAACGACACCCGGCACCGATCGATCGCGGCGGTTTCTGTGGCGATCCATTTGCACGATACGGATCAGCCAAGCATTAAACCTTGCAACTTCTCCTGCGACGCAGGTTATCTGCGTGCAGGGGACGCTGCGGGTGTGCGCCGTCGAATGTTTGCTCGCTCAAGTTGGAGCCGTATCGATCATGTGGGCCGGAATAGAAGACTGTTCGTGTGGCCTGGCGCTCGAGGACCGATCAGGTCAGGCCTACAACGAGCAGGCGTTCCGCCACTTTCTGACGATCGAACGAAAGCGGGCCGCGCGCGCGAGTCGGTCGTTCCTGCTCCTGCTGGTCAGCCTGCGAAAGGAACCGGGGCTGAGCGTGACGATCACCGCGAAAGCGGCCTCGCGGTTGTTTTCGGGACTGGCGCTGGCGGTGCGTGAGGTTGACTTCATCGGCTGGTACCGCCAGGAGCGCGTTGCGGGAGCGGTACTGACGCAGGGTCTGGGGATGCCGGAGCCGGCCGCGGTCCGTGCCATTGCCGAACGGGTGACGCGCGTGCTGGGGCAGCGTCTTTCGAGGCGCGAGGCGCAACGTCTGCGGGTGAGAGTGCTGCAGCTCTCGAGGAGGCCGACGCGATGGGTGCCATAGCCGAACTCTTTTCCGGCGCGCTTCCGTCATTCCTCCCGTCCACGGCGGCGGCATCGTCCGATCAGGCGCTCGCGGCGAGGGCACGGGTCCAGCAACACCGCCCCGGCCGCCCCCATGTGCTTGACGCGTCCTTGTTCAGAGACGCGTTGACCAAGGAACGGAAACGGGCCGAGCGTTTTGATCAGTCCTTCATGGTGGTGCTGGTCGCGGCCAGGCTGAGCGCCGCGTCGGATTCGATGAGTTGGAGTCCGGCAATCGAGGCTCTTCGCTCGATCACCGGTGAAACCGACGTCCTCGGGTGGTTCGAGAAAGGTACGACCCTCGGCCTCATCGTCCCGGAAATCGGGACGGACGCCGCGGTCGGTCGAACTCTCTACAAGAAAACGCGCCGTGAACTGGTGGAGCGGCTGCAGCCTGCCGGCTCCCTCGATCGATTCTCAATCCGGCTTCACATCCATTCCGGTGCATCGCAGGTGAGCAACGGCGAACCGATGGCGGCGGAACTGGGCGCGCCGGCGGCCGGAACGCCGGTGCGCGCCGCCCTGAAGCGCGTGCTCGACATCGCTGGCAGCGCCGCCCTGATGCTGATGCTGCTGCCGGTTTACCTCGTCGTCGCGGCGCTCGTGAAGCTGACCTCCGACGGCCCGGTGTTCTTCCGGCAGGACCGTATCGGCCGCATGGGACAGCCGTTCGGGATGCTGAAGTTCAGGTCGATGAAGGTGAATTCGGATTCCGCGATCCATCAGAAGTATGTGTCGAACTTCATCAGCTCGAGCGACCGGCTGGACAAGAGCGGGGTGTTCAAGATCGTCAACGACCCGCGCGTGACGCCGATCGGCCACATCCTGCGCCAGACCAGCCTGGACGAGTTGCCGCAGTTCTGGAACGTCCTGCGCGGCGAGATGTCGCTCGTCGGGCCTCGGCCGCCGCTGGCCTACGAAGTCCAGCAGTACAAGCCATGGCATTACCGGCGGGTGCTCGAGGCCAAGCCCGGCATCACCGGGCTGTGGCAGGTGACTGGCCGGAGCCGGACGACCTTCGACGACATGGTGCGCCTGGACCTGCGTTACGCCCGGACGTGCTCGGTCTGGACCGATCTCAAAATTCTTCTCGCGACACCGCGTGCGGTGATTTCGGGAAAAGGCGCCTGCTGACATTCTGCGCATGACGCGGTTGAGCAGGACAGGCGCCAACTCTCTCCCCCGTTCTCGGAGCAACCCCCAGTGACACCAAGCGAACAACTGCTGAACGACTACATCTGTATCACTCCCGACGTGAAGTTGGGAAAAGACGTCAGACTCGCGCGGTTTATCAACCTATACGGCTGCGAGATCGGCGACGAAACCAAGATTGGCGCCTTCGTCGAAATCCAGAAGAACGCGTCGGTCGGACGGCGCTGCAAGATTTCGAGCCATACCTTCATCTGCGAGGGCGTCACGCTCGAAGACCACGTGTTCATCGGGCACGGCGTGACCTTCATCAACGACTCGTATCCCCGCGCGACGACGGAGTCCGGCGCGCTGCAGACTGCGGCTGACTGGGCGGTGGAACGCACGTTCGTCAAGAAGGGCGCATCGATCGGCTCCGGCGCCACCATCCTGTCCAACGTGACCATCGGCGAGCGCGCGATTGTCGGCGCCGGCAGCGTGGTCACCCGTGACGTGCCGCCCGACACCATCGTGAGCGGCAATCCCGCGCGCGTCAGGCGCGCGCTAGGCAGCGGCACAAGGAGTTTCACACCATGACACCCAAGTCAGCGGTCCAACCGACAGTCACCGATCGACCGCTCACCACCGACGTGGCGGGGCGCCCGAGCCCGGCCCAGGGGGTTCGAGTTGGCGTCATCGGCTACGGCTACTGGGGACCGAACATCGCCCGCAACCTGAACGCGGTCGACAACTGCCAGCTGGTGGCGGTGTGCGACAAGAACCCGGCGTCATTGAAGCGAGCGCAGCGGGCCCTGCCCGGCGTCCAGCTCACCACCGACATGTCGCAGGTGTTGCGCTCGCCGGACATCGATGCCGTCGCGGTGGTGACACCAGTCTGGACGCACTTCGAGCTCGCCAAGGCGGCTCTGGAGCACGGCAAGCACGTCTTCGTCGAAAAGCCCTTCACCTCGAACTCGCAGCAGGCGGAACAGCTCATCGAGCTGGCAGAGCGGAAGAACCTCCGCATCATGGTGGATCACACCTTCCTGTTCGGCGGGGCGGTGCGGAAGATCCGCGAGCTCGTCGACAAGGGCGCGCTCGGGCAGCTGTACTACTTCGACTCAACCCGGGTGAACCTTGGGCTGTTCCAACACGATGTGAGTGTCGTGTGGGACCTGGCGCCACACGACCTGTCAATCATGGACCACATCATCGGCGCTCAGCCCGAAGCCGTGGTCGCGACCGGCAGCAAGCACCTGAACGGGCTGGTCGACATGGCATTCATCACCGTGTATTTTCCGGGAAACCTGATCGCCCACATCAATGTCAACTGGCTTTCGCCAGTCAAGGTCCGCACGACGCTGATCGGCGGCAAGGACAAGATGCTGGTATGGAACGACCTCGAACCGGACGAAAAGATTCGGATTTATGACAAGGGCGTCGACGTCACCAGCGGCGAGGGCGTGCACGAGATACTCGTCAGCTATCGCACCGGCGACGTCTGGGCGCCCAAGGTGGATCAAACCGAGGCGCTGAAGCTGGAACTCGGCTACTTCATCGACTGCATCATGAAGAACCAGACGCCGACCAACGACGGGGCTGCAGGCCTGCGGGTCGTGAAACTGCTGGAAGCAGCAGAACAGTCGCTCAACGATCGCGGAAAGGCCGTCCTTCTGTAAGCACGACGCCGCGTCGTCAGCCATTCGTTCACGGCGGCGCTCATTTCTGAGCGCCGCACCCTCCATTCATTGGGTGATTTCAGCAAGATGACAGTCCTGTCCTCAGGATTTCTGCGCTCCTGCGCAGCCGTTCCCGAACGGCCGGCGCTGGAAGTCGGCGGTGAGACGTTGAGTTACGCGACGCTGCACACCAAAGCGACCGCGCTTGCGGCGACCCTGCAGCGGAAGACGCCGGCGAGTGGATCGCGGATGGCGGCGCTGTTCGCCCATCGATCGTCGGTCGCGTTTGCGGGTATCCTCGGCACGCTGCTGGCGGGGCGAGGGTACGTGCCGCTGAACCCCACGTTCCCACCCGCGCGCTCCCGGTCAATGCTCCACAGCGCCGACTGCCGGGCGCTGATCGTCGACTCCAAGGCCGAGTCTCAGCTCGATGTCGTCCTTGACGGCATCTACACCAGGCACCTGATCATCCTGCCGGATCGGCAGGAGGTCACGTCGCTCGCGCGACGCTGGCCGCTGCACACCGTCATCGGCGCGCGGGAACTCGAGTCGCCTGACTCGTGGGTGTCTGACGAGCCGTCGCCCGACGACATCGCCTACCTGCTGTTCGCATCGGGCAGCACGGGGATCCCCAGGGGCGTGGGCGTCACCCATCGGAACATCGGGCATTTCGTCAATGCCATCGCCGAGAGGTACGGCATCTCTGAGACCGATCGTTTCTCACAGATGTTCGACCACACGGTCGACCTGTCCGTGTTCGACATGTTCGTCGCCTGGGAGAAGGGGGCATGCGTCTGCTGTCCACCGGCACCAGTGCTGCTGAATCCTGACAAGTTCATCCGCGACGCGAAGCTGAGTGTCTGGCTGTCAGTGCCCAGCATTGGCATGCTCTTGAAGCGTCTCGGCGCACTGCGGCGAGGCCGTTACCCGTCGCTGCGATGGAGTCTGTTCTGCGGCGAGCCGCTGCCGACGGAACTGGCCACTGCCTGGGCCCAGGCCGCCCCGCACGCCGTGCTCGAGAACCTGTACGGACCCACAGAGCTCACCGTAGCGTGCTCACTGTACCGGTGGGATCCAGTCGCGTCTCCCTCCGAGTGCCGGCTTGGCATCGTGCCGATCGGACGACCGTCACCCGGAATGGAGGCGTTGATCGTCGACGAGACCCTGCGTGAGGTGCCTCCCGGCACCGCGGGCGAGTTGCTCATGACCGGCCCACAGCGGACGCCTGGCTACTGGCACGATGCGGAGGCGACCCGGCGAGCGCACGTCAGACCGATCAACCGGGACAGGTTGTTCTATCGCACGGGGGACAGAGTGGTTCGCCCGATCAGCGACGGCCCACTCACCTATCTTGGTCGGCTCGATCATCAGATCAAAGTGTCGGGCCATCGAGTGGAACTCGGTGAGGTCGAAGCCACGCTGCGCGACGAGCCAGGCGTTGACGCGGCGGTCGCGGTCGGCTGGCCTACCACCGCGACTGGCGCGGCAGGCATCGTCGCTTTTCTCAAGGGGACCGACATAGATGCCACCGCGATCCGCTCGAGTTTGAAATCGAAGCTGCAGGCGTTTGCCATCCCGCACACGATTCGAGTCGTGTCAGATCTGCCCTACAACGCGAACGGCAGTGTCGATCGGCACGCGCTGATGAGCCGTCTCGAGGCATGACGAACGACGTGGGATCGACCGGAGCCGAGCTGCGTGATCGGCGTCGCCGCAAGCCCGACTGATCTCCAGATCGCCGGGGAGTTCTTTGAACTGTTCAAGACCCCATGGGAGCCAGCCGTCCCGAAGAAGAGATACCCGGTGGTATTGAGCACCGACGGGGGCCTCGAAAACGTTGATTCCGACCTTGTCCTGCTCTACGGGTCGGGCAGAACGGCGATCGATCGAGCCGCCGGCGTCCCCCTCCGTGAGGTGAGCGGCCCCGTCGATCTCGAATGGGCAGGGTCGACCTTCCCGGTCTACGGCCGGCTTGCAACCTTCGAAGGGAGCCTCCCTCTCACGGTCAGGACCGGCGCACAGGCAGTGGACTACCGGCACGAGGTCGGTACCCGCACCGTCTGGCGAATCGGCTACGACCTCTTTCACGAAGTCCGGCACCTCTTGACTGATGGACAGCCTGCGCAGCATGCATCGTCGCCGACACTCGAGCTGCACATCGCGCTGCTTCGACAGGTGCTTCTCGAGTCAGGCGTTCCGTTCGTGGAGATTCCACCGCGGCCGGAAGGCCACGACTTCATCTGCTGCCTGACTCACGACGTGGACTTCTTCGGAATCAGGCGCCACAAATTCGACCGGACGCTCGCGGGTTTCGTCAGTCGTGCGTCAGTGAAGACATTGGCTGATCTCGTCCGCGGCCGGCGGCCGCTGACACACGCCGTCCGCAACTGGATGGCGCTGCTCTCACTGCCGTTCGTGTTCCTGAGGCTGGCACCCGACTTCTGGCGTCCGTTCGACGATTACGCGCGCGTCGAAGATGGTTCGCGATCGACGTTCTTCCTTGTGCCCTTCAAGGGCCGTCCTGGAGTTGCGCCGGACGGCACCATCGAGGCAACACGGGCGGTTTCCTACGACGTGCACGAAATCCAGGATGAGATGGGCAAGGCGGCGGCCAGGGGCAGCGAGCTCGCTGTGCACGGGCTCGACTCGTGGCGCGATGCAGAGTCCGGACGCTCAGAGATGATGCAGCTGACTTCGATCACCGGCAGGAAGACCGCCGGCGTCCGGATGCACTGGCTCTACATGGCGACGGATTCCCCCCGGCGGCTGGAAGCGGCGGGCTTCGACTACGACTCGACCTGGGGATACAACAACGCCGTCGGTTACCGCGCGGGAACGTCGCAAGTCTTCCGTCTGCCTGACAGCGCAGCACTCATGGAACTGCCTCTCTCCATCATGGACTCGGCGCTCTTCTACAGCAGCCGGATGAACCGGTCCCGCGAAGACGCCCGGCAGGACTGCGGTCACGTGGTGACCAATGCGAGGCGTTTCGGCGGCACCGTGGTCATCAATTGGCACGATCGCAGCCTGGCCCCGGAACGTCTCTGGGGGGACTTCTACCAGGAACTGGTTGCCGAGGTCGGCAAGGGCGACCGCGCCTGGTTTACGACCGCCGGTGACGCCGTGGACTGGTTTCGCTGGCGACGTTCGATTCGGTTCACCGCGGAACCCGCGGGCGCTGTGACGGTGGCGGCACCGTCGCCGGGCAAACAGATGCCTGCCGGCTGCATGCGGATCCACCGCCCGAACGGGAGCACCTCCGCACCGGTTGTCCAGGAACTGCCCTTTGACGGCCGTGAGCCGGTGACGGTGAACCTGTGAGTACCGGTGATCACGGACAACGTAACCGCGAGGCAGGACACCACGCCGGCATGCTCACCGACGCGGCCAAAGAAGACCGCCGGCGGCACGGGCACCACCCGGTTCGTCTGCATGATTGCCTACACCAACTACGCCACCGACGCGCGAGTGCGCCGGGAAGCGGAAACCCTGGCCTCGTATGGGTTCCGGGTGCGTTGCCTTGCACTGAACACCGGAGCGTCGCCAGCGGAAACCGTCCTCAACGGGGTTGAGGTCCGTGAGTTGGGTGTTCGCAAGTACCGGGGCAAGAGCGCGCTTGCTTACGTGTGGTCCTACGGCTCCTTCACCCTGGCCGCCGCGGTCGCCTGTCTAGGTCTGCTGGCCCGACGCGAGCTCGACGTGCTTCACGTCCACAACATCCCTGATTTCCTGGTGCTGGCGGGCGTGCTCCCCCGCCTGGCCGGCACGAAGGTCATTCTCGATGTTCACGATTCTGTCCCGGAAACATTTGTCACCAAGTTTTCCGGCGGAACGGCGGTGTGGAAGGCGCTCTGTCTTGAAGAAAGAATCAGTGCGCTGGTCGCCCACAAGGTGATCTGTGTGAATCATCCACAGCGCGACACGCTGGTCGCGCGCGGCCTTCCAGCCTCCAAAACGTATGTCGCCCTGAATATCGCCGACCCCGCGATCTTCAACCAGACGTTCGCCCCCACTCGAGCACGACCGGCCGCCGGTGTCTTCAATCTTGTTTACCACGGCACCATGGCCGAGCGACTGGGCGTCGACCTGATCATCCGGGCCGCGGCGCAGCTGCGTGAACGTGTGCCGGGGTTACGCCTCCACCTGTGGGGCAACGGCGACGATCTGGCCGGCTTTCAGCAGCTGGCCACGGATCTGCGCGCGGAGGACACGGTCGTGTTCAATCCGAAGGGATATCCGCTTCACGAGCTTCCCGCGCGGCTGAGCTCGATGGATCTGGGTGTCGTCGGCAACCGGCGAAGCGCGGCCTGTGACCTGATGCTGCCCGTCAAGCTCATTGAGTACGTGTCGCTGGGAATACCGGCGGTGGTGCCCCGCCTGAAGACCATCGCCCACTATTTCTCCGACGACATGGTGGGCTTCTATGAGCCGGAGAATGTGCAATCACTCGCCGACGCCATCGACCGGCTGTCGCGCGACCCGGCAACCTGTCGGAGGCAGGCCGGGCGGGCGAGCCGGTTCCTCGGGGAATACGGGTGGGAGCGGCACGGCGCCGAATTCGTCAACTTCTATCAGCAACTTGTGGAGAACTGAGCATGCGCAACCTGGGATTCGCTCTCGTGGGATGCGGCACGATCGCGCGCAAGCACGCGCACGCGCTGCACCATTACCTGGAAGGGGCTGAGATTGGCGCCTTCGTCGATCTCGACATCGCCCGCGCGCGCGAATTTTCTGCCCAGTACGGCGCCCCCGCGTTCTCCAGCGCGTCAGAGATGATGCGCGCGGTGGGAAATCGCATCGACGTCTTCTCCGTCCTCACCCCCAGTGGGGCGCACTGTCCAAACGTGCTCGAACTGGTGGAGTACGGCCGACCCATCGTCGTCGAGAAACCGATGGCCCTCCGGCTGGAGGACGCGGACCGCATGATCGATGCGTGTGATGCCCACGGCGTGAAGCTGTTCGTGGTCCACCAGAATCGCTACAACCTGCCCATCATCAAGGCGCGTGAGGCGCTGGCGCAGGGGCGGTTCGGTCGGCTGGTGCTGGGGACGGTCCGGCTGCGCTGGACGCGGGACCAGGCCTACTACGACTCGGAAGGCTGGCGCGGCACCTGGGAGCATGACGGCGGCGTGTTCATGAATCAGGCGGCGCATCACATCGACATGTTGACCTGGTTCATGGGACACGTCGAGTCGGTGCGCAGCATGGCGGCGACACGGCTGGTCAAAATCGAGTGTGAGGACACGGGCATCGCGATCATTCGCTTCAACTCCGGCGCGCTCGGCGTGCTGGAAGCGACGACCGCGACCCGGCCCAAGGACCTCGAGGGCTCGATCAGCATCCTCGGTGAAAAGGGCAGCGTCGTGATCGGCGGATTCTTCATGAACGAGCTCGTCACCTGGAATTTCGAGGACAAGCGGCCCGAAGACGACGCCATCTTCCAGCAGTACGGAAAGAACCCCAAGGCGGCCGCCTACAACCACGGGGAATACCTGCGCGACGTGGTCGCTGCCCTCCAGACCAAGAAAGCGGCACTGGTGGACGGCCTCGAGGGCCGCAAGTCGCTCGAGCTGATCACCGCGCTCTACGAGTCGATTGAGACGAACACGGATGTGCCGCTGCGCTTCCGCCCGCGGAAGTGCCGGCTTGGGATGGCCTCATGACATCGAAGATCTACCAGAACGTCATCCTCGGCGAAGGTTCAATGGTCGAGGACTTCTGCATCATCGGAACCCCGCCTCGTGGTGCCCGCGAGGGGCAGCTCGCCACCACCTTCGGCGACGGCGCGGTGGTTCGGTCCCACACCGTGATTTATGCCGGCAATACCATCGGACGAAATTTCCAGACCGGCAACAAGGTCAACATCCGGGAGTCGAACCGCATCGGCGACAACGTCAGTATCGGGACGCTGTCGGTGATCGAGCACCACGTCGAGATCGCCGACAACGTGCGCATCCATACGCAGGTGTTCGTGCCCGAATTCTCCGTGCTCGAAGAAGGCTGCTGGATCGGCCCCAACGTGGTGCTGACCAACGCCAAATACCCCCTGTCGCCAGGGGTCAAGGATTCGCTGGTGGGCCCGGTGATCCGCAAGGGTGCCAAGATCGGCGCCAACGCGACCCTGCTGCCTGGCGTGGTCATCGGCGAGAACGCGCTCGTCGGCGCCGGCGCCGTCGTCGTCCGTGATGTCCCTCCCGGCGCTGTCGTCGCCGGGAACCCGGCACGGGTCATTCGACACGTGTCAGAGCTTCCCTACGCGGCACTCCCTATTTCCTAAATTCACCGTTCGAAAGGAACATACGATGCAAGTGGTAGAGACACCCAAGGCACTCATGGCCGTCCCGTTCGTGGATCTGCGCGCCCAGTACGAGTCGATCAAAACCGAGGTCGACGCAGCCATTGCGGACGTGCTCAACAAGACCGCCTTTGTCGGAGGGCCGTACGTCAAGCAGTTCGAGGAGGCGTTTGCCCGTTACTGCGGAGTGACACAGTGCGTTGGCGTGGCCAACGGCACCGACGCCCTCTTCATTGCGCTGAGGACTCTCGGGATCGGTCCTGGCGATGAAGTGATCACCGTCGCCAACAGCTTCGTTGCGACGTCTGAAGCGATCAAGATGGCCGGGGCGCAGGTCGTGTTCGTCGACTGCAACCCGAAGACCTACAACATCGACGTCACCCAGATCGAAGCGAAGATCACCGCGCGCACCAAGGCGATCATTCCGGTGCATCTGTACGGCCAGCCCGCGGACATGGATGCCATTCTCGCAATCGCCAAGAAGCACGACCTTCGCGTGATTGGCGACGCTGCCCAGGCCCACGGCGCCGTCTACCGGGGCGATCCGATTGCGACGCTGGCCGACATCACGTGCTTCAGCTTCTATCCCGGGAAGAACCTCGGAGCCTACGGCGACGCCGGCGCGCTCGTCACCAACAACGGGGAATGGGCGTCGACGGCGAGGATGCTGGCCAACCACGGCCGGACGAAGAAGTACGACCATGACCTCGAAGGCGTGAACAGCCGGCTGGACGGCATCCAGGCGGCGATCCTCAGCGTGAAGCTGCGATATCTCGAGCAGTGGACGGAGAGCCGGCGCGCCAATGCCTACCGCTACAACGCCGCCCTCAAAGGGACAGGTGTGGGCACGCCCGAGGAACTCGATAGCGTGCGGGCGGTCTACCACCTGTACGTGGTGCGGGTGCCGGCTGAGCGCCGCGAGCGGTTTCAGGAGGCGCTGAAGGAAGCCGGCATCGACACGGGAATCCACTATCCCATCGCCTTGCCGTTCCTCAACGCCTACCGATACCTCGGTCACACCGAACAGGATTTCCCCGTCGCGCTGAAAGCATCGCAGGAGATCGTGTCCCTGCCGATGTTCCCGGAGCTCTCGGTCGAGCAGACGGACTACATCGTCGGCAAGATCCGTGAGTTCGGCCTGTAGTCGGCCGAGCCGATCTGAAGTCGCGATGAATTACGTCCTCATTACCGCCGCACGAAACGAACAGTCCGTGATTGCGCACACCCTCGCATCGGTCGTCAGCCAGACTCGGTTGCCGGCACGGTGGGTCATCGTCGACGACGGTTCCGAAGACGGGACCGCGGAGATCGTCGCCGAGTATGCCCGGGCGCACCCATGGATCGAACTGGTTCGACGGCCGCCGCGCCCGCAGCGGAGCTTCGCGGGCAAGGCGCATTCGGTCAACGCGGGGCTCGACCGGGTACAGGGGCTCGACTTCGAGGTGATGGGGAACCTGGACGCGGACGTGTCTTTCGAGCCTGGCTACATGCAGTTCCTGATGGAGAAGTTCGCTGCGAACGCCGAGCTCGGCGTGGCGGGCACGCCGTTCACCGAGGCTGGGGGCTACGACTCCACGAAGGACAGTTTCGAGGGCCAGCATTATGTCGCTGGCCCGTGCCAGCTGTTTCGCTACCAGTGCTTCCGCGATATCGGCGGGTACGTCCCCAACCCCGCCGGCGGCGTGGACTGGATTGCCGTGATGACGGCGCGCATGAAGGGGTGGCGGGTGCAGTGCTTCCCCGAAAAGCGGTTTCATCATCACCGGTCGATGGGGACCGCCGGGCGCGGACCGCTCGCCGCGCTCTTCTCCTACGGCGAGAAAGACTACTACCTGGGGGGATCACCGGTCTGGCAACTGTTCCGCGTCACGTATCGGATGGCCAAGAGACCGTTCGTGACCGGAGGCCTGGCGCTGCTGTTCGGATACACCTGGGCGGCCGTGCGGCGCGTGAGGCGACCGGTGACGCCGGAGCTGATGCGCTTTCACCGGCAGGATCAGATGCGAAAACTCGGGACCATTCTGCGCACTCTCCTCAGGCTCAAACGGGTTGAAAACTTCTCGCTCGGGACGGAGGCTCGCTAGCGATGCCGATGCTGACCGAGGAGGATCGGACCAACGCCCGCGCCGATACCGTAGGTCAGGTCCTGGCAGATTTCGTCCGCTGGCTCGAGGGCTTCGGAGAAACCTCGCTCGATCACCAGACGTTCTTTTCCGGTCGCGTGGGAGGGTTCGCGAAAGAGCTGTACTATCGGCGGCCGACACTCGGAATGGCCGCCGTGGCACCGATCATCGCCTGCGAGGCGCTGGTCCCGTCGGCGCGCCGTTTTTTCGACGGCCCGACGCGTTTTCCCATCGCGGATGCGCACTATGCGATGGGCTTTGCGTTCCTTTACGCAACGACGTCCAACCCGGACGACTATCGCAAGGCGACGCACTTCCTCAGTGCGCTCGAAAAGTCGCGCTGCCCGGGCTTTGGCGAGTACTGCTGGGGCTACCCCTTCGACTGGGTCACGCGAAACGGGACGATCCGGAAGCAGACTCCGTTGATCACGACGACCCCGTACGCCTACGAGGCCTTCCTGCAGCTCTTTATGCTCGACCTGCGGCAAGGGTGGTTGCAGGTGTTGAGGTCAATCGCGCGCCACGCCGCGCTCGACATCAAGGACTACCCCACGTCGGACTCTGCCAGCAGCTGCTCTTACACGCCGTACGATACCGGGGGCGTGATCAACGCGGCCGCGTACCGGGCATTCCTGCTGACCAGCGCTTCACAGCTGTTCGGGAACGACCATTACCGGAAAACCGCGGACCGCAACGTGCGATTCGTCCTGGACAACCAGAATCCGGACGGCTCCTGGTACTACGCGGTCGATGGCGTCCGCGACTTCGTCGACCACTTCCACACCTGTTTTGTGATGAAAGCGCTCGCGAAGATCCATGCGCTTACCGGTGACGAGGCCATTCTCGAGGCCTTGTCGCGGGGCATCAAGTACTACCTCGCCAACCTGTTCGATGACGACGGCCTGCCGAAGCCTTTCTCGCGCGCGCCGCGTCTGACGGTCTACCGGCGAGAGCTGTACGACTGCGCCGAGTCAATCAATCTCTGCCTTCTGCTGCGGGACCGGTTCCCCGAGTGCGAGACGACGCTGGAGACGGTAGTGGCCGGCATCGTCAAGGGCTGGGTCAAGCCCGACGGTTCGTTTCGGTCGCGCCAGCTGTTCATCGGCTGGGACAACGTGCCGATGCACCGGTGGGCCCAGTCCCAGATGTTCCGCAGCCTTGCGTTCTACTACCGCGAAATGCGGAAGCCGGAACTTGCGTCGATACGCGCCGTTCGTCAGCCGATTCACTGAAGGAGACCTCGATGTGTGGAATCGCCGGCCAGTTCGATTACGCCCGCAATCGACCGATTGATCCGGGCGTGATCCATCGCATGGCCGACTCGATCGCGCATCGAGGACCCGATGACGCGGGCTATCTGATTTCCGGTTCGCTTGGGCTCGGCTTCCGCCGCCTCTCGATCATCGATCTGGCCGGCGGGCATCAACCGATGTCCGATGCCGGGAAGAGCGTGTGGATCATTTTCAACGGCGAGATCTACAACTTCAAGGAGTTACGCGCAGAACTGGAGCAGCGCGGCCATCAGTTCCAGACCCGTTCAGACACCGAGGTCATCATCCACGGGTACAAGGAGTGGGGCACCGACGTACTGGGTCGCCTCAACGGCATGTTCGGTCTGGCGATCTGGGACGCCCGGCGGGAGCGGCTGGTGGTCGCGCGTGATGCCATGGGGATCAAGCCGGTGTACTTCACCGACGCCGGGGGCCGGCTGGCGTTTGGATCGGAGATCCGCGCGGTGCTCGCTGCCGACGAATCGACGCCCGAGGTGGATCCGGTTGCGTTCAACCTGTTCCTGAAGTTTCGGTACACGCCGGCGCCGATGACGGTCTTCCGCGGCATCCGGAAGCTTGCGCCGGGGACCATGCTCGTCGCCGAGAACGGCTCGTGCCGCGAGGAGCGTTGGTACAACTACACGCCCGTCCCCTTCGCAAGTGCGAAGGACGACCGCGAGGCGACCGCGGAGCTGCTCGATCTCTACAAGGGGGCGGTCAAACGCCACCTCCTCAGCGACGTCCCCGTCGGCATCCTGCTCAGCGGCGGGCTCGACTCGGGACTGCTCCTCGCGTTGATGAACGACCACGGCCGCGAATGGCCGGCCTACACCGTGGGATACGGTGAGACGTTCGCGGACGACGAGTTGAGCGACGCGGCGGAGACCGCCGCCCTGCTCGGCGCCCGTCACATCCCGGTTCATCTCGACCGGAGGGAGTTCGAACGGTCGCTCCCGAAGATCGTGGGTTACCTGGAGGAACCGATCACCTCGTCGTCCATCGTGCCGATGTACTTCGTCTGCCAGCGCGCCCGCGCCGATGTAAAGGTGGCGCTGATCGGGCAGGGGCCCGACGAGCTGTTCTGCGGCTACAAGCGGCATGTCGGCGTCCGCTACGGCGGGACCTGGCGCAGCCTGCCTCCGGCGATCCGCGGGTTGATTCGAGAGGCGGTCAACCGCCTGCCGCGCAACGAAACACTGAAGCGCGGGGTGTATTCGCTGGGAATCGATGATCGCCTCCAGCGGTATCAGCACGTGTTCGCGCTGGCTTCCGAGGAAACGATTGGCGGGCTGTTCCGGGACGGCCTGCTGCCACGGGAGCCGCGCGAGACGGTTGCGTACTGGTCTTCCCTGCTGCCGCAGATGGAGCACCTCGATGATCTCTCGGGCTTCCAGCTGCTCGAGATCCGGTCGTCGCTGCCCGATGAACTGCTGATGTTTGCGGACAAGCTGTCGATGGCTCACGGCCTCGAGGCGCGGGTTCCGTATCTCGATCGGACGGTCGTGGAATTTGCCCAGCGCCTGGATACCAGCATGAAGATCCGGAAGGGTAAAGGGAAATGGCTGCACCGTGAAGTCTGCCGCCAGTACCTGCACCCGGCGATTCTTTCCCGCAAGAAGCGCGGGTTTGCCGTGAACGTGGTTGACGACTGGTTCCACGCCTCACTCAAGGGGGCCTTGCCCGAGATGCTTCTCGACAGCGGATCGCTGATCTACGGCCTGCTCGAACCGCACGCCGTCACGCGGCTGCTGGACGAGCACCGGTCTGGCCGACAGGACAACCACAAGCTGCTCTTCAGCCTGGTCATGTTCGAACAATGGTTGCGGGGAACGCGAGTACCGCAGCCGGCGCACGCATCGCTCTAGCCCGAGACTGATCAGGCCAAATGTCACACACCATGTCGCTTCCGGATCGTGCCGCGCTCAGATTGTTCACCAAGGACACCTTGATCAAGGGCCAGCCAAGCCAGATCGAGTGTGTCGAGATCCTGGGTCAGACGTACTCCATTACGCGAGGCCCCCTCACGGTCATCAGCCTTGAAGATGAATGGTACGAAGACCTGCCGGATCCTGAGGCCGTGATCGCGATACTCAAGGACCAACGCGCCTTCGTACCGGACCTGTTTACGTTCTGGCAACGATTGCCCGACCTCGAGCCCCGTTATTCCTTCCACTGTGAGTGGAACGAGATCGCGGTGTTGCCGGCGAACTACGATCACTGGTGGAACCATCAGATCAAGTCGCGGGTAAGAAGCCTGGTTCGAAAGTCGGAGAAGGAAGGCGTCGTGGTGCGGGAAACCAGCTACGACGACGACTTCGTGCGGGGCATGACCGCGATCTTCAACGAGGCGCCGGTGCGGCAGGGCCGGCGCTTCTGGCACTACGGCAAGAGTTTCGAGATGGTGAAGCGTCAGTTTTCGCGCTACGTGCACCGCGAGCACATGATCGGCGCGTACTACCGTGACGAGATGATCGGCCTGATCATGCTGGGCAACGCCGGCCGGTTCGGAATCACCGGTCAGATCATTTCCAGCATCAAGCACCGGGACAAGGCGACCAACAACGCGCTCATCGCCAAGGCCGTTGAGGTCTGCGAGAAGGCCGGATTGGAGCACCTCGTCTACCTGTTCTGGAGCGACGATTCGTTGAGCGAGTTCAAACGCCGCTGCGGCTTCGAGCGCACGCGGGTGCCGCGCTACTACGTGCCCCTTACGACAGCAGGCAGGCTCGGATTGCAGGTGGGCGCTCACAGGGGATGGAGTGCCATGCTGCCGGCCAGCGTCAAGGCTCCCCTCAAGCGGCTTCGGGCGTCGTGGTACGAATCTCGGCAATAGTGAGCACACTTCCGCCTGAATTCTCTGTGACATGCCTGGGATAGCCGGAATCATCAGCTCGAGGCCCGCGGCCGAGTGTGAGCGCCTGGTGACCGGCATGGTCGCGGCCATGAGCCACGAGCCGTTCTACGAATCCGGGACCTGCAGCGCCCGGGACATCGGCGTGTATGCCGGCTGGACGGCGCACCCGCGCTCGCTTGCGGCACGCGAATCGGCGGCCGCCAAACCGCCCCACCTGATGTGGGTGCTCGCTGGCGAGTGTGTCGGTGCGCCAGACGAGACCGACCTCGCCGCGATGTACGCCACGCGTGGCGACAGCTTCGTCCGGGAACTGAACGGGTTGTTCAGCGGGCTCCTGATCGACCGGGCGCGGGCGCGAGCCGTCCTCTTCAACGATCGATACGGTCTGGAACGCATCTATTTTCACGAGACTGCCAACGCCCTCTACTTCGCGAGCGAGGCCAAGGCCCTCCTGGCGGTGCTGCCGGGCGCCCGTGCGTTGAACGACGACAGCGTCGCCCAGCTGCTCGCCTTTGGATGCACCCGTGGGCCGCAGACGTTGTTTCAGGGTGTGAGCCTTCTCGAGGGCGGGTCCTTGTGGACCTTCGATCGCGGCGGGCGTCGCAGACAACGCTACGTCACGCCAGCCTGCCTGGAAGAGCAGCCGGCCCTGAGCGCAGAGGCGTTCACCGAGGAATTCGCCGCCGCGTTCACCCGCGCGCTTCCCCGCTACGTCGGAGACGGCGTCGGCATCGGGGTTTCTCTGACTGCCGGTTTGGACACGCGGATGATCATGTCGTGCCTTCCCGCGACCCGGCACCTCCCTGTGACGTACACGTTCAGCGGCCGGCACGAACGCACCCTGGACGAGCGGATCGCCGCCAGAGTCGCCGCGACCTGCGGGCTCGACCATCAAGTTCTCAGAATCGGTTCGGACTTTCTGTCGGACTACGGGCGCTACGTTGACAAGACGGTTTTCGTCACCGACGGCTGTTTCGGCGCCACCGGAGCCCATGAGGTGTACCTGAACGCGAAGGCCAGGGAGCTGGCGCCCATTCGACTGACTGGGAACTTCGGCAGTGAAGTGCTTCGAAGCATGTCCACGTTCAAGCCGCTCGGGTTGGCTCCGCAGCTGTTTCGAGACCAGTTCGGCCTGATGGTGGCCTCGTCCGCGGGATCGTCACGCCGTGGCGGGGAGCACCCGGTGACGTTCTCGGCTTTCCAGGAGATCCCCTCGAGCCTGTTCGGGAGCCTCGCCGCTGGACGATCGCAGGTGACGTTTCGCACGCCGTACATGGACAACGACATCGTGTCGTTGGCGTATCGGGCCCCGGCTCAGGCACGACAGTCTCCGGCGTCGGCGCTTCACCTGATCGGCGGAGGCCAGCGGCGCCTCGGACGGATTCCAACCGACCGCGGCGTTGTCGTTGGCGGCCATGGCGCCGTCCACGCGCTCCGGAAGCTGTTCGCCGCAGTGACCTTCAAGCTGGACTACATGCACCAGGAGGGCCCGCCTGATTGGCTGTCGTCGCTCGACCCGGCGCTCCGCATCCTGTCGAGTGTCGGCGTCCTCGGCTCACACAAGTACCTGCCCTACCGACACTGGTTCCGCAACGAGCTGCGCGCGTACGTTCGCGACGTCCTCACCGATCCGCGCACGCTCGGGTCGCCCTACTGGAGTCGTCCATTCCTGACATCGGCTGCGAGCGATCACGTCGAAGGCCGGAAGAACTACGTTCGAGAGATCAACGCGGTGTTGACCCTCGAGGCGGTGGACCGACTGATGATCCGTGGAAGCGCATATCCGGCCATGATGGAACGCAGCGAGCTGATCGGCTCATGAGCGTCCCGTGTGAACGCGTCCGACATCAGTCACCCGCCGTGGCCGCGTAGACACGAACGACGTGCCTCCTTACCTTGCGCTGGCGCTTTGCTTCTGTTTGATTCTTGCGCTCTTCGTGTTGGACCGCCAGTGGCGGCGGGCGATCTCCATTGGCGGGTCGATTCCGATTATCTGGGCCCTTGTCCAGGGTTCGAGGCCGATAACCACGTGGTTTTCGCCCTCGAGCATCAATTCGCTGGAAGCTGTCTACGAAGGCAGCCCGGTCGATCGCGCGGTTTACCTGGTCCTGATCGCCGCCGGGCTCTGGATTCTCCTCGCCAGGCGATTCGATTGGCTTCGGTACGCCTCGACCAACAAATGGATCGTTGTCTTCTTTGGCTACCTCTGCCTCAGTCTGCTGTGGTCCGACTACACGTTTATCGCATTCAAGCGGTGGGTCAAGGATCTCGGCAACCTGATCATGATCCTCGTGGTGATGAGCGAAGCGGATCCGATTTCCGCCGGCAAGGCGCTCTTCATTCGCGCAAGCTACGTGCTGGTTCCGCTCTCCGTCGTCGCGATGAAGTATTTCCCGGAGGTGAGTCGTTACTTCGATCCGTGGGGAAGAGGTTATTCATCCGCCATCGCCGCCGACAAGAACATGCTGGGCATGACGCTGACGGTCCTCGCCCTTGCTCTGATGTGGGGACTCATTGAGGCGGGCCGCGAGAAGCCGAATGGCGGAAGGAAGCTTGAAGTCGCCGCTTACGCCATGCTCCTGGGTATGATCGTGTGGCTCCTCAGAGCCGCCGATTGTGCGACCGCGCTGGCGTGTAGTTCCGTCGGCGCCGCGATACTGGTCATCCTGAGCATGACGAGCGTCAGAAGGACGCTCGCCATATGGGTGACGCTCGGAATCGCAGTGCTGTCATTAGCCATGGTGCCGGACGTACGAATGACGGTCCTGGAGCCGATCGTCGGGCTCCTCGGCCGAGAAATTAACTTCACTGGCCGAGACGCCGTCTGGCGGGCGGTGCTAGCCGAGGACATCAATCCGATCATCGGAACCGGGGCGTACAGCTTCTGGATGGGGGAAAGGATTGAGGTCGGGATTGCCGGTCTCAAAGGCACGAACGAAGCCCATAACGCGTATCTCGAGGTTTACCTCAACGTCGGACTCGTGGGACTTGCCTTGTACCTCGTGATGTTGGCGGGGTCGACGAGGCGGGCCGTGCGGCAGTTGGTTCGCGGCGAGACCGAGGGCGATCGTTTTCGGTTTGCGTTCCTGATTATCACGGTCATGTACGGTGTGACCGAAGCCGTGGTCAGACAGAACTTGATATGGCTTGGGCTGCTCCTGGTCGCCTCGCGCTCGCTGCCGGGGATGCAGTCAGTGCTGGCGGGCCAAGTCCCGTCCCCGGTACGCGCGAAGTACCCTCTTCTCATCCGATGCCGAGCAGAGCACCGAACCCGCTCTGGACCGTCAGGAAGATCCTGACGCCGCAGGCAGACGCCAAACGGCTTCCGCCAAGCTTCGTGAGCCAGGCGCTGCCACGCGAGCGAGGATGACTCCCTGAGTTGAGTCTGACAATGAGCGGACTTTTGTCATGAGCAATCGGCCCTCGATAGATCCCATGTCGGCGGTCTGGCTCCGTTTGTCTGTGCTTCTGACCCCAACCTACTGATCTACGAAGGGATAGAAGAAGGATTCTTTTTGCCTGGTTCGGGCGCCATCCTTGCAGCCCTGCGAAAAGCTCGGATATCGCCTCGCCAATCGGGGGTGGCCCACTGGAACCCTGGTTGCCTGGGTGCCGTGAAGTCTCGTGAGCCGAGGTGTTGAACATGTTACAGGAACCCGCCAATCGTCGCTTGTCGTCGAACGTAGCGATCGCCTTTACGGGCGATGACGTCCAGCCGGAAATCCAGACGGCGGAGCTGTCGGTGATCGTCCCAACCTTCAACGAGAGCCAGAACATGGCCGAGATCGTCCGGCGACTCGAGGCCTGCCTCGATGGGCTGTCCTGGGAGGTCATCTTCGTCGACGACGATTCGACCGACGGAACCGCGGATCGGGTACGTGACATCGCGCGGAAGAACCAGCGGGTCCGCTGCCTTCAGCGAATCGGGAGGCGCGGCCTTTCATCCGCGTGCGTGGAAGGCATGATGTCGAGTTCAGCTGTGTACCTCGCTGTCATGGATGCCGACGGCCAGCACGACGAGACCATCCTGCCCCTCATGCTCGACGCCCTCAGGCGCGCCGATACCGACCTCGTCGTGGGCAGCCGCTACACCGAGGGCGGCGGGATTGGGACGTGGAATTCGTCGCGGGCGATGATGAGCCGGTTTGCCACGAACCTCAGTCGCGCCGTTATCAAGTGCGAACTGTCGGATCCGATGAGCGGATTCTTCGCGTTGCGTCGAGACGTCCTGCAACCGGCCGTACGCAACCTCTCGAACATCGGGTTCAAGATCCTGGTCGACCTCGTCGCCTCATCACCCCGCCCGCTTCGCGTGATGGAACTGCCGTACGAGTTCCGCAACCGCTTCGCGGGTGAGAGCAAGCTGGACAGCCAGGCGGTCTGGGGCTACCTGATGTTGCTCGCCGACAAACTCGTCGGCCACATTGTTCCCGTCAGATTCATCGCCTTCACCCTGGTTGGCATTGTCGGTGTGTTCGCCCACTTCGCGATCCTGACGTTGCTGTTCCGAGGAGTGTCGATGTCCTTTCCCCTCAGTCAGGGCATCGCCACGGGAGTGGCGATGACCAGCAACTTTGCGCTGAACAACGCCCTTACATACAGGGACATGCGGCTCAAGGGCTGGCGCTGGTTCGGAGGCTGGGCGTCGTTCACGCTGGTCTGCTCGCTCGGCGCATTCGCCAATGTCGGCATCGCGTCCTATCTCTTCGCGCAGGACACGGTCTGGGTGGTTGCGGCACTGGCCGGGATCGTGATCGGGGCCGTCTGGAACTACGCCGTGACGTCGATCTACACCTGGAACAAGCCGGCGCGGAAGGCGCGGAACTGATCCTCGATGTCGACATGTTGAAAACAGGTCAAGTTCAGTCCCTTCCCGCGGCCCCGCTCACTTTCGGTGTCTCGCTTGGAGACCGACAAGCGAGACAAGTTGGGGCGTTGCTGCTCGGCGCGTTCATTCTCAAGGCAGCACTGTTGTTCGGCATGCTACCGGCCATCAGCGGGTCGGTATCGCCCCAGTACAGCATCGGGTTCGCAGACCTCTACGATCTCATCGGCGACAACATCGCCAGGGGAATCGGCTATCGTGTCGAGCCCGAAACGACCGCGACGATGATTCGCGAGCCCGGCTACCCGCTGTTCCTCGCCGGCGTGTTCAAAGTCGCCGGATACAGCATCGAGGCGATTCGTGTCGCGAATCTGCTGCTGGCGGCCGGCATCGCGCTGATGATGATGCGGCTGGCGCGAAGGGTGACGGGCGATCCTGCGAGCGCTCTTGTGGGGACACTGCTGTTCCTCCTGTATCCCGCCACTCTCGTGTCCGAGGCGCGCGGCGGAATCGAGATCGCTTTCATTTTTTTCGTGATGCTGTTCATGCTGGCCCTTCACCAGGCCGTGGAAAGGGCGAGCGCTGGCGATACCTCGTCGCGGGGGCGCTGCTCGGTGTGGTGGTCATGTTCCGGGGCTCGCCACTGGTGTTTCCGGCGTTCCTGCTCGGCTACTTCCTCCTGACGGCGACGACCGTCGCCGAGCGGCTGCGGTCGATGCTGAACATCGGTGTGCTGATACTGGGGATGGCCGCGGTCATGGCCCCGTGGGTAGCCCGGAACTACCTGCTGGCGGAACGGCTGGTGCTGACCGGGACTGTTCAGGGGACATCAGCGCAGGAGGGACAGTTCACCTGCCAGCGTCTGGCGCCAGGACAGGAATTCTTCCAATTGCAGAACGCAGCGGCGATGGAGCGCAACGACGTGGCCCGTCAGATTGGCGGTCCGTTCAAGGGCTATTACTACCAGTATTTCTACTCTGTCCGCGACGAGATGACCTTCAACGACAGACTTTTGGCCGGCGTGGCCGCCAACTACCGCAACGATCCAATGCTGTTGGCGCGTTGTGTTGGGCAGAACCTGTTGTTCAACTTCTGGTTTCTCGGCAAAACCTGGCGGGCGACCTCCTTAAACGCGCTCGTCCAGCTGCCGCTCCTGGCCTTTGCGCTGGGCGGCGCGTACCTGCTGTGGAAACGGGGCCTGGCACGCAGGATGGCACTCATCGTCGGGTTCACGGCCTGCATCGTTGCCGTGCACGTCCTTGTCATTGCGCACGCCCGTCACAGCGTTCAGGTCGTCCCTTTCCTGAGCATCCTCGCGGGCGTCTCACTGGTCGCGACCTGGCGTGCCGGCCGAACACAATTTGCAGCCCGGCAGTAGCTGGGGCAACGCGGACCGGGTGCAATGGTGATCCATACGAACGCTGGCGACGCTCTTCGCGTCGGACTCTTGACCGGCGGCAGTGACAAGCCGTACGCCCTTGGGCTGACGACCGCCCTGGCGGCCCAAGGCGTTCTTGTCGACTTCATCGGGAGCGACAAACTCGAGACCCCGCAAGTCACTGGATACCCGGGAGTCGATTTCTATAACCTGCGCGGGGATCAAAGTGAGAATGTCCCGTTCTTCCGGAAAGTGTCCCGCGTGCTCGCCTACTACTGGCGGCTGATGGTTTACGCCGCCACCGGGCGGCCCCGCATCCTGCACATCCTGTGGAACAGCCGGTTCGAGTGGTTCGATCGGACTGCGCTGATGGTGTTCTACGGGGTGCTCGCCAAGCGGGTCGTGCTGACCGCGCACAATGTCAACGCGGCGAAGCGGGACTCGCGCGATACGTGGTGGAACCGGGCGTCGCTCAGATTCCAGTATCGCCTGTGTCACCGGGTGTTCGTTCATACCGCACTGATGAAACGGGAACTGGTCGAGGAATTCGGTGTTGCCGACAATCGAGTGGCTGTCATCCCGTTCGGGATCAACGACACGATTCCATCGACCGACTTGACGATGGCCGCCGCCAGGCGCCGGCTCGAACTCCCGGCCGGTGTGCCGACCGTGCTTTTCTTTGGCCAGATCGCCCCCTACAAGGGACTGAAGGACCTTGTTCAGGCGCTGGCGCTGCTCGCCGAGTCTGGCGTGGATGTCCACCTGATGATCGTGGGAAAGGTGAAGAGCGGCTGGGAGGCGTATTGGGACGAGACCCAGCAGATGATCGAGGACCGTGGTCTTGGTCGCCATGTCACCAAGCGGATTGGGTTTGTTCCCGATGCGGAAGTCGAGCCGTACTCAAGGCCGCGGACGCCATCGTCCTCCCGTATCGGGACATTTTCAGAGCGGAGTAACGTTCCTGGCTTATAACTTCGGCCGGCCGGTGATTGCCACCGATGTCGGTTCCCTGCGGGAGGTGGTGATCCAGGGGCGGACCGGATTGGTGCGCGCGCTGAACGATCCCGCGGCATTGGCACGGACCATCGGCGATTACTTCAAGAGTTCACTGCACAAGGAACTCGACTCGCGACGGGACGATATCCGGAGCGTGGCCATTCAGCGTCATTCCTGGGAAGACGGTTGCCGAGATCACGAGTGGGGTGTATGTCGACCTCCTCTCCCAGGACTCGCCCCCACCACTGACCAGCATGCAGCACCGATGAGAATTGGCATATATAGCGCCCTATCAGGGGCCGGAACTGCTGAAACGGCGGCCGGTCCTCCACAATCTGGCACTCGCGGGCAACGTAAAGATCGAGCTGATTGCCGAACTCCCCCGTCGCGGCCATGAAGTCGACGTGATTTCGCAGGGCGAAGTGGTTGAGCAACGGTTCAAGTATTACGAGCCCTTCTCCGAGCCGCGCCCCTTTCATCACCAGAATCCCCGTTCGTTACTCGTCGACGGTGCCGATCAAGTTCCTGAACGGACTCTGGTGGACGTCGACGACCTTACGCTTGTTCAGAAGATGCACGGGTTTGCACCCTATGACCTGGTGATCATCTACAACCTCAAGCGTCCGCAGGTCGTGTGCGCGACTATGTGATCAGGCGCCTCGGACTGCCGGTCGTCTTCGATACAGGACGACGCGTTTGTGCGTCTCGGAGGAGAACCGGTGCGCGGCCTGGAGCGAAACTCTATCTGAGTCAGCGAGAGGCAGATGATATTCCCCGGCGGCCTGCCTGGGCGTATCGCCTCATTTGCTTTCCAGGATGCCAGCGCGATGCCGAAGTTGCTGCTTCGAGGCGTGGTGCCGACGAGATCCTGCGTGCCCGGGAACACCCGACGGCGTCGCGGCAGAAATGGGTCGCCTACTCGGCACTCACGTTCCGGGTAAAGGACTGGAGCCGCTCATCGAGGCGTGGAACAGCACACCGCTGCCCGGTTGGGAGCTCCACATAGCCGGACGCGGCGTGTTGACGCCCAAACTCGAGAAGATGGCCGAGGCCAACCGAACCATCGTCTTCATGGGGTGCTCGATCGTGCGGCGAACGCCCGGTTGCTGGTTCGGCCAGGTGCTATCAATCCGCGCGACGTCAGCGAGACCCCAGGCAATGTATTTGCCTTAAGATCATGAATACCTCGCTGCCGGTGCGCATTCGTGAGGTCGCCGATGGGGATGCTGAAGGCGGATTTCGAACGCGGCATCACTTATATGCCAGACAATATCCCCCGAACGATGCTCGACGCTGTCGCGCGTAATCAATGACCGTCTGCAGGATCGCGTCGCGACGAAGGCTGCACAGAACACCTACGGCCCAGCGCCGGTCGCGAAAGCGCTAGACGCCCTGATTGACCAGGTCGGCCGCGCCTCTGCCCAGGTAGCCTGAGTCCGCACGCGTCCCAACGCCACTTACACAATGGTGTGTGGATGAACATGCCGAGTGCCGCACGCGATGGCTGGAAGACAGCGAAACCCCGAAAGACGGAGCGCTCGGTCTCCGCGTGAAAACGATTGAAGGTGTAACCATGCGATGCAGACCGGTGCTCGTTGCCGTCGTCTGTACAGCGGTGTTGTGCATGGACTCGCCAGCGTCTGCCCAGCTGTGGTCCGGCATCATCGCACCCAGCCGGGCCACGGGGTGCGAACGAGGCTGGCGTAACCGGCGGCATTCCAGCCCGTACCACAATCTGCGCCACGCTCAATCCCGGGGCATCCATCGCGCAAATCAACAACGCGCTCGCGGCATGTTCGGGTGGCGTTGTTGTTCTGAATGCCGGCACCTACAACCTGCTCGGCACGATCGTCATGCGAAGCAACGTGACCTTGCGCGGGCAAGGCATGTCGACGATCCTCAACTTCCTCAATCAGGACGGGTCGTCATTCTACTGGATGGGTGCGGATGTCGCGGTTGCCTTCCAGGGCACCGGCTGGAGCGGCTCGGGCGATAGCGCCGCACCGGGCGCCGGCGGCGTGCCCGCGTCAACCATCCGCGACTGGACGGGCACCAACGGTCAATCCGGCGTCTACACCCAGGGCGCGACGGTGCTCAACCTCTCCTCCGCCCCCACTGGCTTGACGGTTGCGGGCACGATCACGCTGTGGCAATCCGACTCGGCCAACAGTTCGTTGCCGAACAACGGCTACTTCGTGAGCGATAAGAGCTTCACGGGCAGCGGCGACATTGCCTGGAAGGGCACCTCGGAGAGCCATAACGCGGCACAGACGCAGCGCGTGCGGGTAGTGGCGATCAACGGCAGCCAGGTCACGATTGCAGCTCCCGGCATTACGCGCCCGACCGGGGCGTGGGCCACAGCGCAATCACCAAAAGCGGGGTGGCAGTCGGGGCTCATCAGCGGGGCCGGCCTGGAGTACCTCGGGATCGTGCGGACCGGCTCGCATCTCGGCACCATCGGCATCAACGGCGCGCAGGATTCCTGGATTCTCGGCGTCGGGATCACGGGGACGCAGTCCGCCGCCACCGGCATCGTGGCGTGGGATTCCAGGAATATTACGATCAAGGACAGCTGGATCGACCGCATCGTCGGCGGCGGCGGCGGCCAGTTCACCAGTTACGGCATGGCGCTCGTGCAGTTGTCGCATTCACTGATTGAGAACAACATTCTCAACCGGGTCGAGTCTCCCATCCTGCTCAATGCCGGATCCACCGGGACGGTCATCTCCTACAACTACGAGAATTTCGACCAGGGGGAAGGCGGCATCCAACTCCACGAGGAGGGGGCAGCCATGAACCTGATGGAGGGGAACTCGGTCCTCAAGTTCTGGGTGGACACGATCCACGGGAATACCCAGTTGAACACGGTTTTCCGGAACCACACATTCAGCAGCGAAGCGGGCGTGGACATCTGGGCTTACAATCGCTGGTTCAGCCTGATCGGCAACGTCTTGAATGGAGACACCATTTATAAGACTCGATCCACGGATGCGATGAAGTTTTCGCGCTGGGACGGCTACTGCTTCCGGTTGGGATACGGATCACAGAACCGGGAAGCCGAGAACCACAACGTGGCGGATGTGGGCTCGAGCAACCAGGCGGACGATCCGATGGTGGCTTCCTCGGCGATGCTCTGGGGCAATTACTGTGCGGCCGGTGCCTCGACTCGATGGATCGCCAGCGAGGTACCGACGCCGATCCGATCTTCCCCAACCCGGTCCCGGCGAGCCAGACGCTCCCGGCCTCGTTTTACTATTCGGCCCGGCCCTCCTGGTGGCCGGTCTCGAAACCGTGGCCGGCCATCGGTCCGGACGTGACCGGTGGCTCGGAACTGTCCGGTCACGCCTATACCATCCCTGCCCGGGACTGCTACACGGCGGCGGGTGGAAATATCGCGAACTTTAATCCGGCGAACTGCTACGGACAAACCGGGACCACGCCACCTGCTCCTTCGAACCTCAGGGTTGTGAACTGAGTTTTCTGATTCAGTCGCAACGCTTCTTGCCACGAATTCCGGATAACGTGGCTGTGGCGCGTCGGTGGTTCTGAGAAAATTGGGCGCGCTCAGGGTGACTTCTGTCGCGCACGGCTGTGAGACCGCTGCGAAACCACGTGAAAAAACAGCGCAACGATCGCCGCGTCCCAGGCGAACCGCCTTGGACGCGACCGGAATGATACTTGCTCGACGGTCGTGCAAAGCTGACGGGATCATCGCAATCACGTCAGGTCCGTTTTCCACCGTTCTTCCCTGATGCGTCCAAGAGTATTGCCGCGAGCGCTCCACCAGATTGACGGGCGTCTGCGGCGGTACCTCGCCGGCGCACGAGTGGAATCTCACTGAAGGAAAAGTCGAGGATTGCTATGAGTGTGGCGATTGTCACGGGTTCGGCTGGATTGATCGGCTCTGGTGCCTGCCAGAAGTTTCACGCCGAGGGCTTCGATGTCATCGGTATCGATAACGACATGCGGGCAACCTTCTTCGGCGCCGACGCCTCAACGATACCTACGCGTCAACGGCTCGAGGCATCACTGAGGCGCTACGCTCACCACAACATCGACATCCGGGACAGAGACGCGGTCGAAGCG
Source organism: uncultured Acidobacteriota bacterium (assembly GCA_963750995.1). Taxonomy (GTDB): domain Bacteria; phylum Acidobacteriota; class Vicinamibacteria; order Vicinamibacterales; family UBA2999; genus CAVVST01. The sequence continues at coordinate 1,328,355 of CAVVST010000005.1, forward strand.
TTGTTCCGCCGTCTGGGCTCCGCCGTCAAGGTCGTGATCCACACCGCCGCCCAGCCGTCGCACGACTGGGCAGCGCGCGACCCGCACACCGACTTCGGCGTCAACGCCCTCGGTACGCTGAACATGCTGGAAGCCACGCGGCAGTCCTGTCCCGAGGCCGTATTCATTTTCACCAGCACCAACAAAGTCTATGGCGACACGCCGAACCGGCTGCCGTTGATCGAGCTGGACACCCACTACGACATCGATCCGTCCCACCCCTATCACAACGGCATCGACGAGACGATGTCGATCGACCAGACGAAGCACTCGCTGTTTGGCGCGAGCAAGGCGGCGGCCGATCTGCTCGTGCAGGAGTATGGGGTGTACTTCGGCATGAAGACCGTCTGCTTCCGCGGTGGCTGTCTGACCGGCCCGGCGCACGCGGGCGCGGAACTGCACGGGTTTCTCGCCTACCTGATGAAGTGCACGGCGGTGGGGCTGCCCTACCGGGTCTTCGGCTACAAGGGGAAGCAGGTGCGGGACAACATCCACAGCCACGACCTCGTCGAGGCGTTCTGGGAGTTCTTCAAGGCACCGCGTATAGGAGAGGTCTACAACATCGGCGGGAGCCGCCATTCCTGCTGTTCGATGCTGCAGGCGATCGAGGGGTGCGAGCGCCTCACCGGACGCCGGTTGAACTGGACCTACGTCGACGACAACCGTATCGGTGACCACATCTGGTGGATCAGCAGCGTCGCAAAATTCCAGAGTCACTATCCGACCTGGCAGTATCGCTACGACCTCGAAAACATCCTTCGCGAGATTCACGAAGCGGCCAAGAAGGATCGGGAGAGCCCGGTCATCTAGCGTCGATGAATAGAGGTGCGCACGCCTGGCGACCGGCCAGCCAATTTCCTCCGCAGTCAACGCTGCGCGTGGAAACGCCGGCTGTCAGCGAGGCAAGACCGTAATCAGCAGGTGGCGCCGGCGGGCGAGCGGATTGTTAGTTCGTTTGTATTCTCAGGTTCGTGGGTTGGGCCGGGGCCTGCTGCAGCTGTCCGCGCAGCGGATGCGGATACGCATAGGGAGCCCAACCAGGTTTGGCCGTGCCAACGAAGTAGTCGCGTCCTTGCACCACGTAGTTGGCGGTCGAGTCGTAAGGCGCGGGACAGGTCCCGGGGTTGCTCGGACCGTAATCCTGGAATCTCGGCACCAGGCCGGGCTGGTTCCAGATGTAGAGAGGTTCACGGTCTCCCACATAGGTGACCGAGTCACTGGTCCTGCCCAGGCCGTCCTTGCCGTTGCCGGTGACGCGACCCAATCCAATCTGTCGCGGTGCCGGATACATCGCGCCGCCCGACGTCCCGCCCCCCCAGCACGGATTCGGCCCGGCGTTGCGCTGCAGGTTCATGACCGTCGCCTTGAGCGCTGCCTTGTTCCCCCACGCGCAGCTGTTCATGTCGACCAATCCCGTGTTGTTCGTGATCAGCCCCGTCCCGCCCCGCAGGAAAAAGAAATAGTCCAGGCCGACGGTCTGGGCTCCGGAACAGTCCCCCAAATTCACCCAGATGAATGTGTTGTCGTACAACTCAAAATGCCGAAGGCCTGTCGGTTCGGTGTCAGCACCATGGCTGCTCAGGGCTGAGTGATCGAACGTGTTGTGGCGGATGACGATTCGACAGGCGCCAGCGATGTCGATGGACTGCGCCAAGGAATAGCGAATGGTGTTGTCCTCGACGTACACGTTGGATTGTCCCGTCGTGTCGGCCGTACCCATCGTGGAAGTCGTGGTCCAGGAGTTCGTGACGCGTCCAGCTGGCGTGCACTGGACAAAATCCCTGATCCCCTTGTTGTCATTCATCGTGTTCGAATAGATGACCCCGCGATTGGTATTCATCCGGATCGCGCGGCTGTTCGTGAACACGATGTCGTGAATCAGGACCGCCTTGCCAGCGCCGTTTACGCCGTTGGTTCCCACGTCGATGGCGGCGTCACTCCGAGCTATTGCCCACAATCGCGAGGTGGCTGATCTCGATGTGATGTGTAGTGTCTTCTGCAATATTGATGGCCGGCTGGCTGGTGACGTTGTTGGTGATGGTGACGCCCCCGGCAGTCTGACCGCGCAAAATCACTCCCTTGCCCTGGATCGAGACGCCCGATGTCCATGTGCAGGACCCGTTCGGGATGATCACGGTATCGCCATCGGCGGCGGAGTTGATCGCCGCCTGAACGGCCGCGGAGGAACAATTCGCCGCTGTGAACGTCGCCGCGTCGGCCGCGGTGACGCCTGCAAACGAAACCATCGCGAGAGCCGTTAAGAGTCGCATCGTCTACTCTGTTTCAGGCGGGAATACAGGGAGTTGGGCAGATTCCGGCCCCTGCAAAGACCGTACTCGAATGCCGGGGTGAGGCGCCCACCGCATCGACAAGGGTCTCCGATGCGGGAACGGTAACAGCTGTGCACTGCCAAGACGCTGGGCTCGTCATGAGGGACGGGCCGGCGGGGACTTCCTGATCCGCTTCCCTAGGACTGTCAGCTAATGGACAATCATGTAAGTTCTGGGGGGTAGAGGGACCCAGTTCCCAGAAGCCGTCAGGGGGTCAACGATAGCTGACCGACCGGATCGGTGACCGTCCGAACCAGCCGCAGCTGACGCATGACTGCCTCTTCCACCATGTCGGTGGAAATCAGGTCCATGCAATTCGGGACGAAGTCGCAGCTCGTCTTGTAGCAGCTGAGACACGCCATATCGGGCACGACCTTTTCTCCGAACCCGTACAGCTCGATCTCCGCCGCACTCGTGGGGCCAAACAGCACAACGGTTCGTTTGCCCAGAGCCAGGGAGAGATGCATCGCCAGCGTGTCGCCCGGTGATCACCAGATCACAGTGGCTGACGATCGCGCGCAAAGTGACGAACCGCGTTGTCACATCCCGAATCGAGCAGACGGCACACGCGAAGCGGCCTTCAGTCGCTCGTGGCGGTCGCGCTCTCCCGGTCCTCCCAGGAGCACGAACTGGACATCGACGCGGCGGGCCAGACTCGCGACCACCTCCACGTAGGCCTCTTCTCTCCACTGCTTGAGCGGCCAGCGTCCGCCGGCCCCGGTATTCAATCCAATCACCGGTCTCGTCAAGTCCAGCCCAATCGAAGCGAGGTGAGCCCTGGCGCATGCGCGCTCGTCTTCGCCGAGCTCGAGGACATACCGATGCTGGCATCCGGCAAGTCCGAGAATCTCGGCCATGCGATTCTGGTAGGTCTCCGACCCCTGACGTTTGATGTCGTCGAAAGTCCCGGCCTCCAGCCAGCGTCTTGCCGGCTCATTCGTCGGCTGCACGTACCCCTGCTCAGCCAGCACGAATCCATCCTTCCGGCTGGATCGTGCGGCAGTCGCCAGCGCGGCGCTGGTCTTCGATGCGTCGAGATTGATCACACGATCGAAGGTCCGCGTCTGGAGGTGCAGCAGGGCCTCTGGCCCGTACTTCAGCACCTCGGCGACGTACGGATTGCGCTGCAGCAGCGGGACCGATTCTTCACGGGTAATCCACGTAATCGCCGCTCGAGGGTGGGCCTCGGCGAGCGGAGGCAACAGCGCCGTTGACCGCAGGACATCGCCCATCGCGTCAAGCTTGATGATCAGCAGGCGCTCCGCGACCTGGTCGTAGCGATCGCACCGGCAGAGCACACCCGTCTGCTTGTGCCAGACACACGGCCGATCGCCGAGAAAGAACTTGCAGTCGAACGCGATCTCGCGGAAACCGGCCGTCTGGCCCGCGCTCCCGTTGACCTTGAGAAACGAAGCCATTAGGAAACCGCGGCCGCCGCCGATCGCGCGTCGGCAATCAAGCCGGTGGTGGAGATCCCGGGAATCCGGTTGACGATGTGAACGGTCCCACCGCCGTGCCTGACCGTGGCGCTCTCGATGCAATCCTCTCCATACTCGGCGCTGTTGACGTGGACGTCCGGGTTCAGCTCCTTCAGGAACGCGATCGGATTCGGCTCATCAAAGATGTGGACGTAATCGACCATCCGCAGCGCCAGCAGCATCTCTGCCCGGCGCCGCTCCGTCACGATCGGGCGATTGGGTCCTTTGTACGATCTCACCGACGAGTCGCTGTTGAGTCCCACAATCAGCACGTCTCCCCGCTGGCGAGCTTCATTCAGCAGATAGAGGTGCCCGTTGTGGAGGAGGTCGAATGATCCGTTGGTGGTGACAATCCGTTTGCCCTTGGCCCGCAGTGTCGCCGCCAGCTGGGAGAGGGCCAGCCGAGGGACGAGTCGGAGGGCGTCGGTGTCCTGCAGGATCTCCTCGGGGGTCACGGTCGCAGTCCCGAACTTGCCGACGACGACGCTGGCGGCGCGGTTGGCCAAACCCACGGCCGTCTCGTGATCGGCGCCAGACGCGCGCGCCAGGGCAAACGCCGCCACTACGGTGTCGCCAGCGCCGCTGACGTCGAACACTTCCCGCGCAAGGGTGGGCATCGAGAACTGGCTGTGGCTGCTTCTGTCATGGAACAGGATGCCGTGCGCACCGAGCGTCAGCACGACATTGGTGCCCAGCTCCGAGGCCAGCGCGCGCGCCACGGTCCCGACTGCCTCCTGCGAGGGTTCGGCATCGGGCAGGCGCAACAACGCCCGTGACTCCTTCCAGTTGGGGGTGAGGTAATCACAACCCTTGTAGAAGTCCCGATGCTGCGGGCGAGGGTCCACCACGACTTCGAGATTGAGGTCGTGTGCGCGTTTGATGATCGCCTGCGAGATGGATTGCGACAGGAAGCCCTTGGCGTAATCGGAGACCACCACGATATCGCACCCGCTCACGCAGGCCTCGAACCGCTTGAGAATCTCCGCCTCGAGCGCCGGGCTCGGTGTCTGAATGTCCTCGTAGTCGAGCCGGACAATCTGCTGATGCTGGCCGACCACACGCGTCTTGCGAAGAGTGGCCAGCCCGTGATCGACGCCTTGGAGATCGACGCCGGCGTCCCGCGCACATCGACTCAGGGTGCGTCCCCCCTCGTCGTTGCCGACCAGCGCAATCAGCGTGGCGTGTCCCCCCAGTGACACGATGTTCGCGGCAGTGTTGGCGGCGCCGCCCAGCACGTGTCGGGAGGCGTCGACCTTCAGCACCGGGACGGGCGCTTCAGGGGAGATCCGGCTGCAATCGCCGACCAGGTACTCGTCGAGGATGGCGTCGCCGACGACCAGCACGCGGCGATGCGTGAAGTCGGAAACGTACTCCGCCAGGGGATCTGTGGTCTCGTTGAGCGTCATGGGAATCTCTGGGCGCTCTGTCACGCGCCGCGAGGGTCAGCCCCGCACCGAGAGTAATGAGGCAAAGGTCGCTCCGAATTGCCGCCGACCCCATGGATCCCTACAACCTGTTGAATTGACTGTTGTTAACCGATACATGAACATCGGTGGCCGCCGGCAGGGAGGCAAAGTTTTGATGTGGGTAGACTTAAGGTCGTCTAGACACGGACTGTGTCGGCGATTTCATCAGCGGACTGCCCGGTCGGTGCAGTCGCAATAACCAAACATAAGGATTCAAAGATGTCACTTGACCCGGTTGCCACACTCCAGGCCATTTTCGACGACACCGCCGCGGCGCATCGGCGGTTTGCCGGACAGGGCCTGGAACGCATCGCGGCCGCCGCCGCCGCTGTCAGCAGGGCGGTCACGACTGGCCGGAAAGTTCTGGCATTCGGAAACGGCGGGAGCGCCTCGGATGCAGAGCATCTGGTGGCTGAACTGGTGGGACGGTTCGAAGGCGAGCGCCAGGCACTGGCCGGCGTGGCTCTAACGGCGAATTCGTCGGTCGTCACCGCCATCGGCAACGATTACGGCTATGAGCAGGTGTTCACCCGCCAGATTGAAGCGTTGGGTCGCGAAGGCGATGTGGCGTTCGGCATCTCCACGAGCGGCCGTTCGCCAAACGTCCTGGCGGCGCTCGTGGCGGCACAGGCGCGAGGCATGACCACGATTGCGTTGACGGGGCGGGATGGGGGGCCGATCGGCGCGCAGGCCGATATTCACCTGAATGTGGCGGAAGCTTCTACCCCGCGAGTGCAGGAAGTGCATCGAACGGCGATACACGCAATGTGTACCCTCGTCGAGCAAAGCCTCAAGTCGTAACATTCTCCGCACTACCTAACGATCAGAGAAAACGAGTGCAATCGTGACACGGTTTTCGTACGAAGAATTCGACCTCTCGGACGTCAAGACCTATCCACTGGATGCCCGACGAAACAAGGCGCGGGCCGAGGATTTCGCCGGGTCGCTGTCCTCGCTGGGCGGCATCGGTGCCTTCATCGACGCGCTGCCGAATATTCTCGCCGCCGCCGACTTCAAAGCGGTGATTGCTGCCCTCATCGAGGCCAAAAAGGCGGACGGCGGAATCCTGTGGGGACTGGGTGCACACGTCATCAAGACGGGGCTGGGGCCGGTGCTCATCGAGCTGATGGAGCGCGGGTTCGTTTCGGCGCTCGCCACCAACGGCGCGGCCGTCATTCACGATGTCGAGATTGCCCTGATAGGAGCGACCTCCGAGGACGTGGACGCTTCGCTCGGCCCAGGGCGCTTCGGAATGGCGGAAGAAACCGGACGCGTACTCAATGAAGCCATCAATGCCGGGGTGGCCGACGGCCTTGGCATCGGCCAATCGGTGTGCCGCTTCCTCATGTCCAGCCGCCGGCCTTTCGCCAACGCCAGCATCTTCGCCACCGCCGCCCGCCTGGATATCCCGGTGACCGTCCACGTCGCCATGGGCACCGACATCATCCACATGCATCCGGCGGCCAGCGGTGCGGCCATCGGTGAAGGCAGCCTCCGCGATTTTCGCTGTTTGGTCACCAACGTCGGACGGCTCCAGAATGGCGTCTACTTGAACTGCGGTTCGGCTGTGGTCCTGCCCGAGGTGTTTCTGAAGGCCATCGCCCTGGCCCGCAATCGCGGAGTCACATTCTCCAACCTGACGACGGTCAACCTCGATTTCATGAGGATGTACCGGCCGTTGACGAACGTGGTGGCTCGGCCGACGGCGACGTCAGGCAAAGGATATTCGCTCGTCGGCCATCACGAGATCATGATTCCGCTGCTGGGCGCGGCCCTGATTGATTACGATCAACAGCAGAACGCCCGCCGCCCGGAGCCGGCTTCATCGTAGCAATGCCCCCAGGATGTCCCTGACCGATTGACCGCTCCAGGCCAACGCCGTTGCCAGGACGGCAGCGATGATCAAGGCGACGCCAATCCACCGTTTGAGCGTTTCTGCGGACACGACTCCTCCTCGACTTGGTCACCCGCCCGCCGAACTTCTCGCACCGAAAGGGCGGGCAGGCTCGCACTAAAGTCTCCTCCCGAAGTGACTTCCCCGCCGCGGTTTCCGCACGGCAGCCGCCGGACACCCGGGCTGATTGACCGATTTCAGGCCACTTCGCGGTCAAAAGAGCGAGACGCTGTTCTGGATGGGTTCTTGCTCGATTGGCGACCTCGCACCAATGACGAGATCTGCTCAACGACTAACCACCGCGGCCATCGCTACTGCGGCGTTTGGAATCTGCTACGCCGGCATCATCGCGTCACTGGTCGACACCTGGTCGACCCACTACCTGTACTCCTACGGCTTCGCGGTACCCCTCATCGCAGCCTATATCGTCTGGACCAGGTCGCACGAGAGGCCCGTCATCGCGGACGCGCCGGACTATGCCTTTGGGGTCCCCGTCACGCTCGCCGGCGTCGCCATGCTGGTGATCGGACGGCTTGGCACGCTCACCGGGGTCGAGCAGACCTCGCTGGTCGTCACGCTCACCGGCGTGCTTCTGCTCCTGTTCGGGCGCGACATCATCAGGTACTACTGGTTTGCGATCGCCTACCTCCTCTTGATGATTCCGATCTGGGACGTGCCGATCGGTCATCTGCAGGATCCCAGTCGGATACTATCAACGAAAATCGCCGCCAACCTGCTCGATTTCACCGGCGTGCCCGTACTCAGACAGGGAACCGATATCATCCTGCCGACTCACACGCTGTCGGTTCTGCTTGAATGCAGCGGCGTGAATCAGCTGATCGCGGTCACCGCGATGGTGCTGCCTGCCGCCTACCTGTGGCTCAACTCCGTCACCCGTCGCGTCGCGATCGTCATTCTGGCAGTGGGTATCGCTTACCTGGGTAACGGTTTCCGGATTGCGCTGATCGGGTGGCTCGCGGTCAATGGTCTTGGAGACGGTGACATCAATGGCACGGGGCTGGTCCATCTGCTTCAGGGCCTCGGTGTATCTGCCCTCGGATATCTCGCGATCGGGGGATGCTTCGCGCTGCTCTCGACATCGAACCCGGTTGCCGGTCGCCAACCCGACGGCGACACTGGGGCCGCGTCGTCGGCCGTGTCCTCGCCTTTGACGACGCGGCGCGTCTGGTTGGATCTGGCGATTCTCATCGTCCTGCTGGGAGCAGGCAGCCCACAATTGTCGGCACGGCAGCTCGACGTCCACTTAAGGGAAGACCTGGGCGCGCTCGAGAACCAGATCGGCGACTGGACAATAGAGATCGACCCGCCGTCGATGGCGGTCCGGCTCCCGAGTATTGATGACGATCTGGTGAATGTGGGCAGGTATCCGAGTCCGACCGGCGAGCGCCGGTTCATCGCCGTCGACGAGGAGCTGGTGCGTGTGTATCGGAACTCCGCCGGCAACCGGGTACGACTCTACATCGGGTACTACCACCGTCAGGAGGATGGCAAGGAACTGACCAGCGACGCCGGCGCCGCTCTTGCCATCGCCGCCTCGCCTGTCACTGTCACGACGGAACCGCGGCCGCTCGAACTCAACGAGGTCGTTCGGGCAACGGCTGGAACACGGCGTGGGGTCCTTTTTTGGTACGACGTCAACGGCCGCATCGTCGGCGACTTCTATCGCCTGAAGAGCTACACGATCTGGGACGCGGTGACGCGAGGGAGAACCAACGGTGCGGTGGTGATGATCGCGTGGGACGACGTTGCAAGCGTCCACTCGGAGACCGCGCGAGAGGATGCGATCAAGTTCGCTCAGGCACTTTTACCCGTGCTGCGACGACACCTGCCTGTATAGGCGGCGACGGCCATCGCGAGCTCAATCGCCCGCAGGTTCCCTCTTGTTTCATCAATCCATCCCGCGGTATTCCGACACCCCGAGGTCGGTGGCGACGTTGGATGCCGGCGCTGCCCGAGTCGCAGCGCCGACAGCACGAATCGCTGCAGTGGACGCGTACCGCGGTCTCGTGATGCTGCTCATGCTCGCGGAAGTGCTACGCTCCTGCGCTGTCGCCGAATCGCTGCCCGGATCGGTCTTGTGGACGACCATTTGCCAACAGCAGACGCATTCGGCGTGGGTCGGCGCATCTCTGCACGACCTCATCCAACCGAGCTTTTACTTCCTGGTTGGCATCGGGCTGTTCTTCTCGATGCGGCGGCGGCTCTCGTCGGGCGCGACTCCGGGCGTGATCACCGCACATGTCGCGATGCGGTCGGCCATCCTCGTCGTCCTCGGCATGCTGCTCGTGTCACTCCACCCCAGGCAATGGCGGTGGTGGTTTGACGACACACTTACGCAGATCGGGTTTGCCTACCCGTTCCTCTACATGATTGCGCGGCGTCCGAAGCGGGACTGGTGGATCGCTCTGGTCGCGATCCTGATCGGCTACTGGCTCTGGTTTGCTGTCGCTCCGTTGCCGTCAGCGGATTTTGACTACTCGGCTGTCTCCGTTCCGCCTGGATGGATAGAGGCGCACGGGCTGACTGGCTTCGCGGCACACTGGCAGATCGGGACGAATCCCGCCGCCGTGTTCGACCGCTGGTTCGTGAACCTGTTTCCAGTCGACGACCCGTTCGTCGGCGAATTGAATGGGCTCACAACGCTCAACTTCATCCCGACCATCGCGACGATGATTCTCGGCCTGTTCGCGGCCAGTGCGCTGGGAAGGACGCTCTCGCCAGGTTCGCGGATCCGTCATTTCTTGACCGTCGGAACTCTTGTCGCTCTCCTCGGGTGGGTGCTCGGCGCGCTCGGCGTGTGTCCGGTGGTGAAGCCGATCTGGACGCCGAGCTGGGTGTTGTTCAGCGGCGGGCTGTGCTACTTACTGCTCGCGGTATTCTACGCGGCTTTCGATGTCGCCGCGCTCGCGCGAGTCGCACTGCCGCTGAGGGTGATCGGTACGAATTCAATCGTCGCCTACGCGATGTCGCACGTCTATCCGGCATTTAGCTTCAACGCCCTACGACACGTTTTTGGGGCGCGTGTATTTGAAGCACTGGGGACGGCGTACCAACCAGCGTTGTACGGGTGCGCCGTCCTCGCGGCCTACTGGCTCATGCTCTACGTGCTCTACCGGCGGCACATCTTTGTGCGCGTCTAATGGCCGAGCGTCAGTCCCGGACCGTCACTATGGCCATGGGCGTACGCAGAATGTGTACGGCCAGGGTTGACCAGCAGTGGTCTGAATATCCCCGTTCCGGAAGACTTCAGTCGGCAGGTTGGCCGAGCCGCACGGCGGCAATGTCACGAACACCCCTTCTTTACGAGAATCGTCCACGATTTTCTCGGAAGGGTTATTGCTTTACGCGGTCTTTGTCCCATACCGTTCCCCACTGCTCCGATGCTCAGTATGCCTAATTCGTGGACGTCGCTATTCGAGCGCCCTGCGCCATCGATCTCGCTGGCGGTCTTTGCACTGACATTCGCAACCGCACAGCCGGTGGCGGCCCAAGCCTCCGGTCCGGTAGCCGCGTACAGCTTTGACGCTGGAGTCGGCGCAACCGTTCTCGACGCCTCAGGCAACAGCAATACGGGGACGCTGAGTGGCGCCACATGGACGACCGCCGGCAAGTACGGGGGGGCGCTCGTCTTCAACGGGAGCACCGCGCGCGTGTCGGTGCCAGCGTCGCCGTCCTTGAACGTCACGACTGGCGTGACGCTGGAAGCGTGGGTCTATCCGACGGCGACGCAGAGCGGGTGGCGGACGATCATCCAGCGCGAAGTCGATGCGTTTTTCCTGCATGCCAGCAATCAGACCGGCGCCAGGCGGCCGGCGGCCGGCGGGACCTTTGGCGGGAGCGTCCGCTTGGTGAAAGCGCCGACCGCGATCCCGATCAACACATGGACGCACCTGGCCCAGACGTATGACGGCACCACGCTCCGGCTGTATGTCAACGGCGCGGAGGTCGCCACCCTGGCGGCCACCGGACTGATCGAAACCAACGCGAGCCCGCTGTGGATGGGCGGCAACAATCCGCACGGCGAGTATTTCCAGGGGCGCATCGATAATGTGCGCATCTACAGCCGCGCCCTGACCCCGGCCGAGCTGCAGATCGACATGAATACGCCGGTCGCCCCCCCGCCCGTGAATACGGCGCCGACGATTTCGGCGATCAGCAACCAAACGGTGCTCGAGGACACCGCCAGCGGCGCCCTGTCGTTCACCGTCGGTGATGCCGAGACGGCGGCGGCGAGCCTGACGGTCAGCGGCACGAGCTCGAATGCGGCCCTGGTCCCCGCCGGCAACCTCGTGTTCAGCGGCAGTGGCGCGGCCCGCACGGTGACGGTGACGCCGCTGCCGAATCAAAGTGGCGCCGCGACGATCACTGTGACGGTGAGCGACGGCGTCGCCACCAAGTCCACCGGGTTTCTTGTCACGGTGACGGCGGTCAATGATCCGCCCACGCTCTCGGCCCTGGCGGATCAAATCACGAATATGGCGACGCCGGCGGGTCCCATCTCGTTTACGGTGGGGGACGTGGAAACGGCGGCCGGCGCGCTGACGCTCAGCGCGACCACGTCGAATCCGACGCTGGCGCCCGTCGGCAATATCGTGTTCGGCGGCAGCGGCGCGAGCCGCACGGTGACGGTGACGCCGGCGGCGAGCCAGAGCGGCACGGCCCTCATTACGGTGTCGGTCAGTGACGGCACGGCGGTGACGAGCCGGACGTTCCAGTTGACGGTCCTGGCCATCGTGAATCAGCCGCCGGTAATCTCAGCCCTGGTCAATCAAACGATCAATGAGGATACCAGCACCGGCGCGCTCGCCTTCACGATCTCGGACGCCGAAACGCCCGCGGCCAGCCTGACGGTCACACGGACCACCTCGAACAGCGTGTTGCTGCCCGTCGGCGGCATCGTCCTGGGCGGGACAGGCGGCAGCCGGACGGTGACCCTCACCCCCGCGGCCAACCAGAGTGGGACGGCCACCATCACCCTCACGGTGTCGGACGAGCAGGCGAGCACGCCGAGCAGTTTCCTGCTCATGGTCACGGCCGTGAACGATGCCCCGACGATTTCGACGATCGCGGATCAGACGACGCCGGTCAATACCGCGGCGTCGCCCGCCAGCTTCACGGTCGGGGATCTCGAGACCTCGGCCGGCAGCCTGACCGTGAGTGGCGCCAGTTCGAACCCGACCCTGCTGCCCGTCGGCAACCTCGTGTTTGGCGGCAGCGGCGCGGCACGAACGGTCACCGCCACCCCTGCCGCGGGTCAGACGGGTACGGCGACCATCACCGTCACCGTCTCCGACGGCGAGTTGAGCACCGCGGCCAGCTTCCAGCTGACCATCACCGCGACAGTGTCGGGCTTGGTGGCGGCATACAACTTCGACGCCGGCGTCGGCGCCACCGTCGTCGACGCCTCCGGCAACAACAACACCGGGACGGCCAGTGCCACGACGTGGACGACGGCCGGCAAGTATGGCAGCGCGCTCGTCTTTGACGGGAGCACGGCCCGCGTGTCGGTGCCCGCATCGCCGTCCCTGAACGTGACGACGGGGCTGACGCTGGAAGCGTGGGTCTACCCGACGGCGACGCAGACCGGGTGGCGGGCGATCATCCAGCGCGAAGTCGATGCGTTTTTCCTGCATGCCAGCAATCACACGGGCGGCCTGCGGCCGGCGGCCGGCGGGACCCTGGGCGGGAGCGTTGTCTGGGTGAGCGGGCCGGCCGCGATCCCGATCAACACCTGGACGCACCTGGCCCAGACCTATGACGGCACGACCCTCCGGTTGTACGTCAACGGGACGCAGGTCGTCACTCTGGCGGCCACCGGGCTGATCGAGACCAACGCGAGCCCACTGTGGATCGGCGGCAACAATCCGTATAACGAGTATTTCCAGGGACGCATCGACGATGTCCGCGTCTATAGCCGCGCACTGTCGGCTGCTGAGTTGCAGTCCGACATGAATACGCCGGTCGGCAGCGGGCCGGCGCCGCCACCGCCACCCGTGCTCCAGTTTGTCCAGCCTCTCGAAGGACAGTTGTTGGGTGTCACCACCATCGTCGACGTGACCTACACCGCGAGCGGCGACCTGACCGGCGTCAGCGGCGCGCACTTTCAGCTCGATGGCGGCGCCCAGGTGATGGATATGGACTTCGATGGGGCCTATCGCTTCATCGATGTGCCACCGGGCGCGCATACGCTCGTGGGCATGCTGGTCCGAGCCGATCACTCGCCGATTGCGGGCTCAGAGGCTACCCTGACGTTCTCGACCACGGCCGGGACGACGAACTCGCCGCCGACGATCTCGGCGATTGCCAATCAGACCGTCCCCGTGAATACCGCGACCGCAGCGCTTGCGTTTACGATCGGCGATGCTGAGACGCCCGCCGGCAGTTTGACCGTGAGCGGCACGAGCTCGAACGCGCTGCTCATACCGCAGGCGAATGTCGTGTTCGGCGGCACCGGGACGTCGCGCACCGTCACCGTGACGCCCGCGCCGAATCAGAGCGGGACCGCCAGCATCACCGTAAACGTGAGCGACGGCCAGCTCAACACCGCGACGGCGTTTCTGGTGACGATCACCGCCCCGCCAACGGGGGGCCTGGTGGCGGCATACAACTTCGATGCCGGCGTCGGCGCCACCGTCGTCGACGCCTCCGGCAACAACAACACCGGGACGGCCAGTGCCACGACGTGGACGACGGCCGGCAAGTATGGCAGCGCGCTCGTCTTTGACGGGAGCACGGCCCGCGTGTCGGTGCCCGCATCGCCGTCCCTGAACGTGACGACGGGGCTGACGCTGGAAGCGTGGGTCTACCCGACGGCGACGCAGACCGGGTGGCGGGCGATCATCCAGCGCGAAGTCGATGCGTTTTTCCTGCATGCCAGCAATCACACGGGCGGTCTGCTGCCGGCGGCCGGCGGGACCTTCGGCGGGAGCGTTGTCTGGGTGAGCGGGCCGGCCGCGATCCCGATCAACACCTGGACGCACCTCGCCCAGACCTATGACGGCACGACCCTCCGGTTGTACGTCAACGGGACGCAGGTCGTCACTCTGGCGGCCACCGGGCTGATCGAGACCACGGCGAGCCCGCTATGGATCGGCGGCAACAATCCGTATAACGAGTATTTCCAGGGACGCATCGACGATGTCCGCGTATATAACCGCGCGCTGACCGCATTGGAAATCCAGGCCGACCTGAATGTCCCGGTCGGCGGTGGCCCGCCGCCTCCGCTTCTGCAGATCTTGACGCCGACGGACAAACCAGGTCTTCAACGAAGCCACGGTCATCCCGGTGACCTATACGGCGACCGGCGATTTGACCAACGTCGGGCACGTCCATTTCCAGCTCGATGCCCGGCCCGAGGTCATGGACATCGACTTCGATGGCGCGTATCAGTTCACGAACGTGAGCGCCGGAGCGCATCTTCTTGAAGGGATACCTGGTCAGGGCCGATCATTCGAAGATCGCCGGCAGCGACCACGCCGTGAACTTCTCCACCGCGCTGACTGACACGGCTCTGCCGACCATCTCGCTCACGGCCCCAACATCGGGCGCGACCGTGAGCGGGGTGGTGACACTGCTGGCGACTGCCAGCGATGACACCGGTATCGCCGGGGTGCAGTTCCGGATTGACAGCGTCAACACCGGGGCTGAAGACATCACCCCGCCGTACTCGGTGCCGTTCAACTCGACGAATATCGGGAACGGATTGCACAGCGTCACTGCGGTCGCTCGCGATCTCGGTCGGCAACATCGTCACCTCATCGGCCGTGCCGATCACGGTCACCAACATCGGCGCCACCGATCCCGCCGCGGTGGGAGCAATGGGCCGGGCCGTACGCGTTGGGCGTTTGTCGCGATCCATGTGACGCTGCTCGCGAACGGGAACGTCCTGGCCTGGGACGACCATACCGAAAACCAGGGCATGTACATGTGGCACCCGACTACCGGGGCGATCACGACATATCCGCCGAGCTCCGCCAACCTCTGGTGCTCAGGGCACACCATGCTGCCCGATGGCCGACTCTTGATCGCGGGAGGTACCGGGAACACATTCAACATCGGCCTCCGGGACGGCGTTGTCTACAATCCGGTCACAGATAGTTTCAGCGCCGTCGCACAGATGACCTACGCGCGTTACTATCCCACGCTCATCACGCTCGCCGATGGCAACGCCCTCGTCTTCTCGGGCACCAACGGGTGCTCCACTTGTTTGCAGAACATTCCCGAGCGATATAACCGCCTCGCCAATACGCTGGACGTCACTGCCGGCGATGCAGATCCAGCTGCCGTACTACCCGAATCTATTTCGTCGTCCCGGATGGCCGCATCGTCGTCACCGGTGCGTCTGAAGAGCCGGTAACCACAAGGACACTCAACCTGTCTACTCAGACCTGGACCACGCTCGATACCAACGTGCAGAGCAACGGCAGCACCGTGATGTATCTCCCCGGGAAGTTCCTGCGCAGCGGGACGGCGGGTAATCCGAATTTGACGGTACAGGCGTTTCCAACGACGCAGGTGCTCGACGTGAATCAGCCAACCGCGACATGGCGGCTGGTCGCGTCCATGGCGTTTCCACGAAGTCATCACAATTTGACCTCGCTTCCGGATGGCACGGTCCTGGCGGTTGGCGGCGGCCGCACATCCAATGCCAACGACATCGACCTGGCGGTACATGAGGCCGAAACATGGTCACCCGTCACGGAGAGGTGGACGACCATGTCGGCAATGGTGTCACCACGGCTGTATCATGGAGTCTCACTCCTGTTGCCGGACGGGCGGGTGCTCGTCGCCGGCAGCGGCCGGCCAAATGGCCTGGGCAGCAATCAATTCAACGCGGAGATTTTCTCCCCACCGTATCTCTTCAAAGGGCCGCGTCCGGTCATCACCTCCGCACCAGCGAATGCCCAGTACGGCGCGCCGTTCTTCGTGGCGACTCCCGATGCGGCGCGCATTGCCAAGGTGTCTCTGATACGCCTCGGGTCAGTCACACATGCGTTCAACATCGATCAGCGCTATCTCGAGCTGACGTACCAGCCGGCCGCCGGCGGGCTGACGGTCACCGCGCCGCCAGACCGGAACACGGCGATTCCCGGCGACTACATGCTCTTCCTGGTGGACAGCAACGGCGTACCGTCGACGGCGGCGATGGTTCACCTTCCCGCTCCCTAGCAGCCCGAGAGACACTCGCGCATTGAAAGGAGTCGCTGGAGGGCCACTGACGCATCACCCGCCGGCGCGCGGGGTAATTACCACTGCCTGACGCGTTCGCGAGCTTATTCAGAAAGTTCGCGTAGCCGTGGGGACACCGCTGAACGACGCGGGGGGGTTGAGTCTCTTCTTTTTTATGGTTTGTTGCAATCGTGTTGCTGCTGGCAGCTCGCTACAGTGAACGGCCGGACACACACGCTCCCAGTCGCTGTTCGCAGAGCGCGCGCCGTCAGCGCGCAGCCAGTCCGATGCGTCGAGCGAAACGTTCCGACGCGTTCCGAGGGTTCAGTATCTTGATCACCGCGGCGAACAGACCGACCACCACGCGAGACCTGTCGAAGCCGACGCCGGCAGCGACCATCTTGCCCTTGTGATAGTTCCAAAATCTCTTGTCGCGGCGCAGAACGAGGCTCTTGCCGAGGAACTGATAGTAGTCGGAGAGGTGCTGCTCCAAGCGTTCCTTCAGTTCGGCCGCAGTAAGGCACGTCGAACCATAGGTCAACAGGAGGTGCAACAAGGCGGCCCAAGAAGTTTGGAGCGCCATCGAGGCAGTATTGATGGAGCCCGGCCTGACGCGAGTGAACGTCAGCACCTGATGGGCGAAGCCGAAGTCTGAACTCGCGAGGATTCGGAAGCAGGACTCCGTGTCTGCCTGCACGTTGGACTCGTTATAGAACTCGTCTGTGCACCGGACAAGGTCCGACCGATACAACACAGACGTTTGTGTGCCGAAAAAATACTTCCTATCGAGCAAATGGCGGCGGCAGGCTTCGCGACCGTTGAGCACCTGGTGGCCGGGCGGTACGCCTTTCAACGTAATGGCGGATCCTTCCAGGGCGTATGCACCCACCAAACCGACGGACGGATGCGCTTCGGCGATGTCGACCATCCGCTCGATGCATTCGGGAAAGAGCCAGTCATCCGCCAGTACCATCTTGCAGTATCTGCTCTCGGGTGAAATCTGACGCAGCGCCCTGTTGAAGTTTGGCAGTGCACGCAGGAAGTCTCGACTCGCTACCACCCTGATGCGAGAATCCTTCGCCGCGTAGCGACGGGCAATCTCCAGCGACCGATCGCTGCTGCAATTGTCGAGGACGATGTGCTCCCAGTGCTGATATGTCTGGGCAAGCACACTGTCAATGCATTCAGCGAGGTACTGTGTCTTCGTTGTAGACAGGAGTAACAACGCTGACCAGCGGTCGGGACGTCGCAGGCATGATTACCAGTGGAGCGCGCCCGACGACCCGGTGTGGCATCGCGCCATCGGAGGGCAGATTTGCGCCGTCAGGCTTTAGCGCAACGCGTAGGACGCTACGCTCGAGCACTCGGCCTCGAGGGGCGCGCGGTTCCACACCTCCCAGGGGGCGCCTCCAGCCGCATGAATCTCCTCCAACTGGCTGCGATCCTTGAAGGTGTCCATTGACATCCAGAATCCGTCGTATTCGTACGCGGCGAGGCGGGCGGACCGCACCAATCGCTGGAACGGTTCGGTCACGAGCTCCTCGCCGTCGCGGACATATTCGAAGATCTCCCGCTTGAAGGCAAAGAAGCCGCCGTTGATGCGCATGGGCGTCCGCTTGAGCTCCTCGATGTCAGTCACCAGCCCATTGGTGCCGACCGAGACGACGTGGTAGCTGAGATTCGGACGAACGCTCACGAAACTTGCGATCGCGTCGCGGGATCGGAAGTGATTCAGGAGCACGGGCAACGGCAGATCGGTCAATCCGTCGCTGTAATTAGCCAGAAATTCCGGCTCGTCCCGCAGATGCCGCTCAACCGCCTTCAGGCGCTGTCCAATGTTGGACGTCGCCCCTGTGTCCACAAACGTGATCTTCCAGTCGTGGGTATCGCTGCCCAACAGATCGAGACGCTTCCCGCCCTCCGACAGCACGAAATCGTTCGACGCCGTCTCGCTGTAGTTCAGGAAGTAGTTCTTGATGACGTCACCGCGGTGCCCCAGGCAGAGGATGAACTCCTTGTGGCCGAAGTGAGCGTAGTACTTCATCACGTGCCACATGATCGGCCGATAGCCGATCGTTACCATTGGTTTCGGCACGCTCTCACCGGCCTCGCGGATCCGCATGCCGAGGCCACCGCAGAACAGAACGACCTTCATCGGGAACAGCCCTTTCAGTTCACCACGCGGGAGCCTGTGTCCCGGTAGCTGTCGAAACCGCGCTGTGAGTCTGGAAACCCGAACCTTTTGGAGCAAGGAATCGGCCAGCGCCAGTGCGGTGCGGCCGGTCGCTAAGGGCCGTGGGATCGCGGTTTTACGCACGCGACTCGACTCACGACGTTCAACAGCGGCAGGAAGTCTGCCTGCAGACCGACAATACTCGCCATCGTTGCCACCTAAACGATTGTGATCTTCCGACCGTAGAACGCCTCGGCGTATTTCGTATTGGACGCGCACTCAACTCCCCTGAGACGCATCAGCGCCAGGAATGTATCTTCTGAGAACCAGTGCCGATTCGTCTGGGTCTGGAAATACTCGCAGATGTGCGCCGCCTTCTGCTTGCCGATGTCTTCGTCCAGCGGGACGAACACATTCGGGGCGCCGAGATCACCGTCATACTTCGGGATCTCGTACTCGCAGGATCAAGTGATGTCTAAACGTATTCCACGCCAGGTCGGAGAGCACCCGATGATCCTGGTGCCGGTCATCGCGGTAGTGGGTAAAAACAACGTCAGGCTGAAATGCCTTCAGGGTTTCGAAATACGTCTTGATACGGGCAAATTCGGATGGGAAAAAACTCCCGGTGAATTGCTTGACGACGACCCGCTTCTTCTTGACCCCCCGCAGCAACGCACTCGCGCTTCGCCGTGCTTCACGCGATCGCACCCCTTCGGCGCTGAACACGACCCAGCGAAACTCGATACTGGGATACTTTCGGGCCAGCATGAGCAGCGTGCCACCGCATCCGATCTCGATGTCGTCCGAGTGCGCGCCGACACACAACACCCGCTTCAGACCGCTGAGCTGCAGCTCGGTCACCGCGGGACCAGCGTGTCGGCTGCACTCGTCAGGTGCACCGCGTCGTTCGTCGCGCCACCGAACCGGGCCACCTGTTCGGCCCTGAGCCGATCGCACAACCTGTTCTCCGGCACCAAAACGTCCGCATACGTGATGGTGTCGTCGCGGCTGACGTCGCGCACGAGTCGGCAGCCGCCAGACAATCCCATTGGAAGCAGCTTCTGTGAGGCAATGACATCCGCCTTGTCGATCTGGCCGTAAGTCGCGAACCCTCCGACTCCGTCGAGCAGATCTCCCGCTTTGAGATTGCCCTTCGCGACGGTGAGGACCTCGCATACAGGCGCGCCCAAGGGTGACACCGTGGCGTCAAGATGGAGCGCGGCTCGCGCGATCGTCGACACGATCTGAATGTGGGGCAGATGGTAGGGCGTGTAGAAGACGTAAAATGGGCCGTCGCCCATCTTGTAGTACGCGAGTTCCTTGCGCTTTTGTGGATGTTCCTCGTAGGCAACGACGAACGCGCCGGTATGCGGTTCCGCCCCGAGCGCATAGTCGACCAGGCCGCCGTTCAGAAGAGCATCTGACGGGAGCAACCCAGCCATCTCACGCACGTGTGCGCATCGGGGGCCGTACATGCCCCTCGTGCCGACGGTGAAACCAGTGGCATTCGCGATGATGGTCGCTTCCATCGAGAGTTTCGTGCCGTCGGCAAACGACGTGACCTTGAACGCGTCCTGGCCGTACTTGGCCGCAAACTCTCGCTGGGTCTCTGGCGTGCGATGTCTGTCGATCAGTCCCTTGAGATTCCCCGCGGCGACAGGTCTGAGACCGACCGTCTTCACGTACCGGAGCAGCGTCATGGCCACGCCCGGCTCATCGCCATCAGTATTGGTGATCACGACGCCGGCGCGCTCGGCATGGAACCGCAGAATGGGGCCGAGTGTGGAGTCGAGCTCCGCATTCACAAGCACGACGTGCTTGCGATGGCGAATCGCCTCGATTGCGACCCGGGCACCGAATTCAACCGTGCCGGTGACCTCGACGATGACATCGATGTTGCCGGCCTGGCAGACGAGATCGGCGTCCTGCACGACCGCCGGTCGTCCACGTGCGATCTCATCTTCGAGCTCTCGCACGTTCCCAGCGGCCGAGGCATTGTCGACACCGATGGCGCGAAAGATGTTCATTGCCCTCATCGGGGTCCGGTTCGAGATGGCGACCAGGCGGATGCCAGGGATGGGTGGAGCGCCGAGCTGAAGCGCGATCATCTTCGCGGTGACGCCCGCACCAACCAAGGCGACGCGGACCGGTGTTCCACCCGCTTCTCCTGCCGCCAGCGCCGAATCAATACTCAACATACGAGGTCCTCATTCCTTGCATTCGCACGAGCGTCCAGGCCTCCAGCCAACCGCGGGACAGCCTGTGGGGCCGCCGGCTCCGCACGTTCGAGCCACACCTCGCGCCAATACGGGGCCATCCCCCGCGGACACAGGAACGGACGGGCGTAGCGGCCGACGCAGGTGGCTCCCTCGAGTACGAGGCACTCGTTCTTGAGCTCGATCAGTTGCCCCGTCTTTTCATTCATGATTCGACGCAATCGCTTGCTTACCCGGAACGACTGACCGCAGTACGGCACCATCTCGGGCGAGAAGTTCATACCTCGGTTGGCCAGATTTTCATTCACCGTGTCGAGCACCTCGCGATACGTTTTTACTTTTACAAGCTCTCCGGCGCCGACACCGAGGTTCGCGCTGGGCGTGCGCGATTGCGGCGGGAGAGCGCCTTTCCGAAACGGGTACGGCGGGCCCCCCCGCAGTTGCTGTATCGCGTCGTAGATCCAGATCAGAAACACTCGGAATCCGATGCCTGACGTGACCAGGGCGTCGTAGACCAGGAAAAACACCGCCGCAACGATCTGTTTGAAGGTGGCGTTCCCGGAGGTGTAATCCTCGGCGTATGCCGGAAGTCCCACACCGTCTGCGGCGAAGTGGCTACGGGCATCTGTGTCGCCTGGCACGAGTATCTCGGCGGCCCGGGCGAGTCGGTTTCGCCTGGCTGGCGTGTTCCCCGTTGGATCCGTTCCCGGAGAGCCGGAACCTCGGCGCTGGCGGCAATGTGCATCTCATGGACCGAAGGGGCTGGGATCCTCTGAAGCCACTCTTCCTTCCAGACGATCAGGCACTCCATCTCGCAGCCCCCGTACACCTGGCCGTCACATCGCAGCTCGTCCAGGAAAACGGCGCTCGCCAGTTTTCGCGGATGCGGTCCCCACACGGTGTCGCAGAGTTTGTGCGCTCGCTTGAGAACCTGGAATCGCTTTCCGCAGGAATCAGCCATCTGCGGCATGAACGGGAGGCCATCCAGACAGCCCCGTTCGTCGAGCGTCTCCAGAATCTCCGCCTGGCTGCGGACCTGTACCCAGTCGCCGACACGCAGGTTCATATTCCTCTCACTGTTGCTACATGGCGGGGTCGACCGGCATCGTTCTGCCGCCAGATCACCAGCGCGGCTGCTCCACTGAGCAGGCAGAACAGGGTGAGCCCGATCTGGACGTGTGACCGTGTGGTGTCTTGAAACGCGTACACCGCCAAGCCGAGACCCACCGACAGGAGTTTCTGCCACTGGTAGGAGTCGTACTGCTTGGCGATCTGGCGCCGTGCGGTCCACGTCGCCCGCGCTGCTGCGCCAAATGGCAGCAACTTGCGGCATACCACCGGAACCATGCGAAGCGACGCGAGAACACCGACGAAGAAGGGAATCAGAGTCCACGGGGAAGAATCCCGCCCGGCCAGAGTCGTCCAGGCGGGCACCAGCGCATAGCCGATGGCGATGCGGGTCACGAGAGCCCACGGCGGCTCGTCAGCCCTGACGATAATCCGCTCGACAGTCCCCATCTCCGCTGCTTCAGCACGCGACATGACCCATTCACCTGCCAACGACACCCGCCGGCTCGGCCGGCGGGTCGTCGTGCGCTGGCACACGGCCGGATCGCGACCGGCTGAGCACCGCCATGACCAAATCCACGTAGTAAGTCTTCCGCTCGAAGATCGTCAGCAGCAGCCACGCGTAAACCGCGAACAACACGCCAGCTTGTACCGTCAATCCCATCAGCGGCGGGAGGGCGCCCTGAAGCGCCGCTTTGACACCGAGGGTGCAGCCGGCAGCGCCCAGCCCCGCACACAACGGTCGTCGAATCGCGTCCCAGAGAGTGCGCGCCGGAATCCCGGTTGCCGAGCCGCACCAGATGACGACGGGCACCGCCAGAAGCACGACGCCCGCGGAATATCCCATCGCGACGCCGACGGGACCGTAAGGAAGGCCCAGCACGATCCCGGAGATGACGAACGGTGGCACCAGCAGTGTCGTGCCGATACTCACCCGGTTTCGAGCGGTCGATGCGAGAAACCACGCGTACGGGTACATCAACGCGAAGGCGAGGGTCGT
This sequence comes from uncultured Acidobacteriota bacterium, assembly GCA_963750995.1. Taxonomy (GTDB): domain Bacteria; phylum Acidobacteriota; class Vicinamibacteria; order Vicinamibacterales; family UBA2999; genus CAVVST01. The sequence goes on from CAVVST010000005.1 coordinate 1,351,208, forward strand.
CGGCGCCAATGCCCTGAGAATGGCGCTCGACTCATTCCACTGCGGTCCGAGCACCACCGCGACGATCTCCGGCGCCGACACCGCTGTCAGGAATGTCACCGGAATTGTCGCCGACACGATCAAGGTATAGCAGTCCACAAACGCGCGGCGCAGCTTGTCCGGATCCTGCTGGAGCCGTGACAACGCAGATATGGCGACGGTGCCGATCGACGTCATGAGCTCCGTCGGAAGGCTGACGATCTGGTAGGCCCTTCCGTACAGCCCCAACGGCACAGCGCCAAAATAGCGTCCGAGGAGGACCTTCTCGAGATTGTAGGAAGCGTACGACGCGACACCGACGAACGTCCAGGTTCCGCCGAGATGGAACATCGACCGCAGGCCCTGACGGCGACGCGGCAGCCCTGGCCGCCATGGCACGGCGATCCAAAGACTGACAAGGTTGACAGCCGGCAGGCTGACAGCCATACCGACCAGCGCCCAGTAGCCATACCCGGAAAGCGCCATGACGACGCCAACGACCGTGCTGATCAGCACCGACGCGATCTCAACGACGGCAAGTGCCGTAAAGCGGAGATTCCTCTGGAGCAGCGCCTGATGCTGTACGCACAACCCGTTCAGGATGAACGCGACGGACGAAACCATGGCCACGCCGTTCAGGCGAGGCTCGCCGTAGAACGTGGCAAGAATGGGGGCGACGCCGATCAGCACGGCGGCCAGAATCAGACCAAGGGCGCCATTGATCCAGAACAGCGTCGAGGTCTGGTCATGAGTGATCGTCTCGCGCTGCACCGTTGCCAGCCCGAGCCCCCCGTCCTTGATGAGGCTGACGAACCCCGTCACGACGATCACCATTCCTTGGATGCCAAAGTCTTCAGGCGTCAAGAGGCGAGCGAGAATCATCATCGAGGCGATGCGAATCCCAGACTTGAGAGCGTGCGCCGCCAATGTGACCGCACCGCCGCGCGCCGTCTTGGCCCGAAGTCCTTCCTCGACCGTTTCACGCGCAAGCACGCGGGACGCGGGAGCCTGCTGCGGCCTTCGGACTCCCGTCGTTACCCCAGGCGAGACGTGCGAGGTCGCTGCCACATCAGACCAGGGCATTAGCGTCGCGGTCTTCGAAATCGGGCCAGCTACGATCAGGATCCGAAATCACCGCAATGGGAAGCGGCCAGACGATGCCGAATGCCGGATCGTTGAAACGAATGCCCTTCGCCGCACTTGCCACATAGGGCGTGGAAGTCAGGTAGGACATCTCAGTTCCATCCACCAGAGTCTGATACCCATGCGCGAAACCCTCGGGGACATACAGCATTGTGCCGCTGTCTGCCCGAAGCTCGGCTCCGATCCAGTGACCCCTGGTCGGAGAGTCGCGACGCACATCAACGATCACGTCGTAGATTGCACCGCGAGTGCATCGCACGAACTTGGCCTCCTGATGAGGCGCCTGCTGATAATGAAGGCCGCGGAGTGTCCCCTTCGCGTGGCTGAAGCCGACGTTCAGCTGGATCATGTTGCCGTTCAGACCATGGGCCAGGAACTCGTCGCGGCAGAACGCGCGAGCGAAATAGCCACGGTGATCCTCAATACTCTTAAGACGAACGAGAAATGCGCCTTTGAGCTTGGTCTCGGTGAACTCCATTGCGAGTTACAGCCCGATCCCCTCGTATAACGGAGCGCCGCTCTTGTCGAACGCTCGGCGGCCGTCGACGAACACCACGTGCCGCTGGCGTCCGTTCAGACGTGCTGGGACGTCGACAAATTGCTCCCAGGGCGTGACGATGATCACCGCGTCGACTTCCGCGAGTGCCGCGTCGATCGACTGGTCGTGACCGAGATTTCCGGTGCTGGAAAAGCCTTCTGCGCCTCTGCCATCGCTACCGGATCGTACGCGCCGACGACCGCGCCCTGGTCGAGCAGCTCCCGCATGATCGGAAAGGCCGGACTCTCGCGCACGTCGTTCGTCCCGGGCTTGAAGGCGAGGCCCAGCACGCTCACCCGCTTGCCGCGGAGATCCGGCCAATGCTTCTTGAGCAGCTCCACCGTACGCCTCGGGCTGGTCGCGATTGAGCTGGATCACCGCCTCGAGCAGCGGCATCGGGTTGCCTGCGGACCGCCCATGCGCGATCAGCGCGCTGACGTCCTTGGGCAGACAGCTCCCGCCGAAGCCGCATCCTGCGGCGAGAAACGCTGTGATCGGCGGAAGCCCGTCGGCCCTGCGGCCCCGGAAATACTGACTGAGGTGCACCCCCCGCATGACATCAACGGTGTCAATGTCGCCGAGCGCGGCGCCAAGGTTCGCGATCTCATTCGAAAACGAGACCAGTGTGGCCAGCAACGCATTGCTCGCGTACTTGATCATCTCCGCCGTACGCGTGTTGGTACGCAGCCTCGGCACTTCGGCGTACATCTCGTAGAGACGATCGAGCGTTTCAATGGTCCGCGCGTCGATCCCGCCCAGGACGAGACGGTCCGGGAACATGAAGTCGTGTACGGCTTCGCCTTCGGAGAGAAACTCCGGGTTCATGGCGACGCCGAAGTCCACGCCGGCCTGTTTGCCGGACGCCTCCTCGAGCGCGGGAAGCACGACGCGATCGGTGGTGCCAGGGACCACCGTACTCTTGACCACCACGACGTGGTAGGACTGCTTCGACTTGAGCGCGGCGCCAATTTGTCGTGTGGCACGAAGAACGGCCGTGAGGTCGATACTCTGGCCGTCGAAAGGCGTCCCCACGGCGATCAGCGTGAGATCGGAATCAAGCACGGATTGCGGAAGATCCGTCGATGCGGAGAGCGTACGCCCGACGTTCCTGCGCAGCAGGTCATCGAGATCTCTCTCGAAGATCCGGCGCCTCGGCGCGATTGAGGGCAGTGACGCGATCCGGATCGATGTCGACGCAACGGACCTGATGCCCCTTCTCTGCCAGGCAAGCTCCCGTAACCAGCCCGACGTAGCCGGTTCCAACGATGGAGACCCTCATCACGCCTCCGACGCCTGCCGATTGCCCGAGTACCACACGAACGATCGGCGCAGCCCCTCGTCGATCATGATCTTCGGGTCAAAACCAAGCTCGGTGCGCGCTTTTGTGATGACCGGACAACGGCGGGTCGGATTGTCAACGAGGTAATCCTTATCTGGACTCTCTCGCAGGACCACGCGACCCGAATATCCGAACAACTCCTTGCCGACGTCCACCGCCCGGCTGGCGAGCTCCATCACGGAGATTTCCGGATGTTCGACACCAATGTTATAAGCCTCACCCGCACGGCCATTCACGAGTACCTTGAAGTAGCCCATTACCGCGTCCGCAACATAGCAGAAGGTGCGTTTGGCCGACCCGTCCGAGAGGAGGACGATGTCTTGATCCGTAAGAACGTTCCGCGCGAAGTCGGGTATTACGCGCCCGTCGGTAATCTTCAGCCCGGGACCGTAGTTGTTGAAAGGCCGAGCGACCTTGATGGGCAGGCCGTGTTGACGAGCAAAATTCACGCAAAGCGTCTCGCCGTACCGCTTCGATTCGTCGTAGCACGCCCGTGGACCGGTGCAGGACACATAGCCGCGATAGGACTCTGGCGTCGGGATGTTCTCCGGCGTGGGATCTCCGTAGATCTCACTGCTGGAGAAGAACAGGATCCCTTCGAGGGCCTGCCCTTTCTTCTGCTGGGCCAGGCAGTACTCGAGCAGAAAACGAAGCCCATTGACGTTCGCATCCATCGTCTCGATCGGATACTTCCGGTAGTAAATCGGCGATGCGATTGACGCCGCATGAATGACGTACTGGACGTCGCCGAGTCCCTCGGGCAAGGGAGTCGTGATGTCATGCTGCAGAACGTTCAGGTCCGGCCGGGGCTGGAGCGCGGTCAGCCATTTCGGCACACCACGAACAAAACTGTCCAATACCGTTACCGAGATTGGTGCGGACCTTGGATGCGTCTTGTTCCAGTGAAGCAGGGCCTGCACGAGGTAATACCCGAGGAAGCCCGCACCCCCAGCCACCACCAGATGCCGCCCCGCTAGTCGAGCGAACTCAGCCCGCCCGTGTGAAGTAATGTACGCAAGGTCTTCAGTAACAATCGTTTCGTCAGGTGTCATATTTACGACGGGTTCCAGAGCCAGGTGCGGCCGGGGTAGACTCGCTGGCGATACGAGCAAGTGCGCGGCCATAGGATTGGATTTGCACTTACCCCGTATCGGATTACTTATCAGCAACTTACATAGATTGTCGTATCCACTGCCGGCGCGGCAGACGAGGCAAAGTCCTCGAAATCAGGGATAAATGTCAACGACAACGGCCAATCGAGCGGGACAGAACCGCGCAGGCATCAACCCCGGAGGCGTGAATTTGTTCCTCAGGCGGCCGCGCCTGATGCTGATGCTGCTGATCGTTCTCCTGGTCGCGAGCGGCATCGGGATATCCCCGGTGCGAACCTCGGTCTTGCGCGCTGCGGGTTGGACGCTCGTCGCAGAGGATCCCGTCGGTCCGGCAGACGTAATCGTCATACCAGCGGCCCAAAGCGACGCCGGCATCCTCGAGGCGGCGGAACTGGTTCAGAGCGGAATCGCAACCCGGGTGGGCGTGTTTGACGACCCGCCGGGCGAGGCCGACCGTGAGTTCATCCGTCGCGGCATCCCGTTCGAGGACGCGGCCGCGACGTCGATACGTCAGCTGAAGTCGCTGGGAATCGAAGCCGTGGAGCGGATCCCGAAATCCGTTGCCGGCACCCAGGAGGAGGCCCGCGTGCTGCCCGACTGGTGCCGTCCACGGCAGTTTCGGTCGGTCGTCGTGGTCGGCACGGCGGATCATTCACGGCGGCTCCGGCGTGTCTTTAACCGGGCCGTAGACGGCCGCGGGATAACAATCAGCGTGCGAGTCGCACGCTATTCAGCTTTCAATCCCAATCGGTGGTGGCAGACCCGCGACGGCATTCGAACAGGCATCATCGAATTCCAGAAGCTCTTGCTGGACCTCGCGCTTCACCCGGTCTCCTGACAGTCCTCAGACCGCCAGGCCGGGAACCGCCTGCGTCTGAGGTCAGAGGCTCGCCAGCACCTTGCTGGCATCGGCAGCGCCTTCGAAGTCCGACTTCAAACGCAACGCCGTTTCGAGCGCGGTCTTGGCACGCCCGGCCTCGCCGCTTCGCGCGTAAGCGAGACCCAGGTGATAGTGAAGCGCCGGGTTTCGCGGGTCGAGCTCGACGGCCCGTACGAAGGTCTTGATCGCGAACGGGTAGAGTTCCTTTTTCAGGTAGATCCAGCCGAGGGTGTCAGCCGTCGTCGCCGAATTCGGGGCGGCGCCATAGGCGGCCTGGGCGTGTTGTAACGCCACATCCAGGTTCCCGCCGGTTTCGGCATAGATCCACGCAAGATTGTTGGCGGCAATGGGCGCCTTCGGTTCGAGCGCGACCACGCGTTCGAACGCCCGCTTTGCCTCGTCGTCGCGCTTCTGCATCTGGTAGATCAGCCCGACCATGGTCAACGACGCCACGGGCCGTTCCTCGCGTTCCGCCCGTCGTTCGAACTCGCGCCGCGCGTCGTCAATCCGGTTCTGCCGCAGATAGACCTGACCCAGGTCTGAGGACGCGTCGAGCAGGTTCGGATCGGCGGCAATCGCCCGAGTCAGGAGAGTCTCCGACTCGGTGAGGTTCGCGCTCGCCAGATAGGCTCCGCCGGCAAGCGCCAGCAGTCCGGCGTGATTCGGTTCTCGATCCAGCAGCGCGCGGAGGCGGCCAAATGCCTCTTCTTTACGCCCCGCTGTCAAATCGAGGGCGACGATGCCATGCACCGCCTCGAGCTCCATCGGATCCAGGTCGAGCGCCCGCCGGAACGACGCCATCGCCGCCGTGTTTTCCCTGCGGGCAAGGTGGAGCAGGCCGACCTGCGCGTGCACCGTCGCGACCTCTGGAAGTGCCGCCGCGAGTTGCTTGAGGACCGAGTCTGCTTGAGCGTAGTCGCCGCTGGTAATGAGACTGCGCGCCATCACGAGCCGTGCATCCGTCCGCCGTGGGTCGGAAGTGATTGCGGCGCCGGTGTACGCAAGCGCGCTGGCCGTGGCGCCGGTCTGCAGATACAACTTGGACAGCTCGACCTGGGCAGCGGCGGCCCGGGGGTTGACCTTCAGCGCCGCATTGAACGCCTTTTTGGCCTCCTCACGACGGGCCAGGGCAGCCAGCACGCGACCCTTGGCGAACTGGGCGGAGGCGGACATCGGATCGGCCACCGTGGCCTCCGTGGCACGGGCGAGCGCCTCGTCGAACTGCTTCCGATCGAACAGCATGCTGGCTTTCACCAGCAGCGCTTCGACGTTGCGCGGCTGCTCTTTGAGAATCGCGTCGATCGCGGCGGTCGCGGCATCCACCCGTCCGGCACCGTAGTCGATGCTGGCGAGGCGGATCTTCGCGGTCGGCCCGACCGCCTTGTCCGAGACGAGCCCCTGGAGCGTCGTTGTCGCCTCCGGCACGCGCGACGCTGCAATGTAATATTCGGCGAGGGCCAGTCGCGCGCGGCTCGACCCATCCGCGGCCACCGCCGCGCGGAAATACTGCTCCGCCTTATCGGCATGGCCCGTTGCCTGGTAGAACGCGGCGGCGAAGCGGTTCACGAGTATGTTGCGCGGCTCCGACTGCAGCGCGACTTGCGCTTCCCGTTCGGCCTCCTCCAGCCTTGAGGTCAGCCAGTAGAACTGCGCGAGCGCCAGTCGGGTCGGCACCGAGTCAGGCGCTTTTTCGACGGCCTCGCGATACGCGCTCTCCGCCTCCTTGAGACGCCCCGCGGTGAGCTGCAGCGTGGCGAGGTTCGTGTAAGCTGCCGGCGCGCGTCGGATCCAGACGAATCGCCTCTTCGAGTTGCGCGACGGCGCCATCCAGATCTCGTAGTCCGGCAAGCGCGTTGCCGAATACCACCATCGCACGCACCTCGCCCGGGTGGCGCTGGAGGACCGCGTTCGCCCTGTCTTGCGCGTCAGCGTAACGGCCGGCGAGCACGAGCAGATTGGCCGCCTGGATCTGCGCATAAACGTCTTCCGGCAGCAGGTCGGCGGCGCGAACCGCCTGGTCGAGTGCTCGATTGCCGTCGTTGATCTTGAGGTAGGCCAGCGCCAGCTTGTAGCGAGCTTCGCCGAAGCGGCCGTCCTGCTCGACGGACTTGCGATACTCGATGATCGCTTCCGCGTACTGCTCACGCCCCATGTAGGCGTCGGCGGTCGCGAGATACTCGCGTTTCAGCTTCTCTGGATCTCCGCCGCACGCTGCGGTGAGCATCGCGATGGCCACAATGTAGTTGCGCCACTTTGGGCCAGTTCCGCTGAGAGGCACCGGAGAGGACGTACGGACCTGCGTACGAAGCGCACGGACTGGCTGTAGCACGCACACTGCCGCGGAAGGCTCGAGATGCGCAATTTCGCGTAGTTCGCGTCAAACAATTGAAACCACAGTGCTTATTGTCTTCGGCGTTCTGGGTTGCGGCCGCGGGAATGGTACCGTCCGCCGAAAGTCACGCTGACGGCGGACTTCGCTCTGCTTCCGTCTGGATTACGACGAGTGCGGGCTTGGCCCAAGAAAAACCCGGGCGATGCCATCTGGCTCGCGCGGGTTTACGTCTCTGGTGCGAAACCGACCTCAGAGTGTCTTCGAGCGACGACGACGTCTGAGAGCTGCGAGGCCGGCCGCCTTTACAGGCGGTCACACGGGCCGGAGACTTCACTCTGCCTCCGAGATAAAAAGGCCTGGTGTGACCTTCTGAGAGGTGGGGCGCTAGGGCGAAATCCTTCGCAATCGAATGAGGATGACCCCAGGATCGGTACCACGGCTGGCCGCGAGGAAAAGGTCCTCGTCACCGGCAAATGCAATGGCGGTGGACGCCAGCGACCCTAGCGGTATTGTGCGAGGCGAGGCAATTTCCGGCGGGTGGGAAAGTGAGATCGTGGCAAAACGCAGAACACCCCGCCCCGTCCCGTCCTGGGTAACCATCGCAACATCCCCCGTGCCCCCGGGGGCCCGCGCCGCAGCCAGGTCGTCCAACCCGGCATTCAGACCGGCGGCGACGATTCCGGAAACGGAAGTGGGTGACGCAGGCCACCGGGCAGAGCCGACTTCGATGGGAACGGCGGCGAGGCCTGGAGTGGCGCCCGAGTCCGTGGATCCGATCAGAAGCCGCGAGAAAGAATCCCACGCCAGCCGCGTTGGCCGGGAGCGTCCCTCGGCCAGAATCGGCGATGCATTCCGGTCGTTGCCCGCGCCTTTTCCCTCAGGGGTGAATCGCAGGATGTAGCCTGCGTATCCCGCCGCGGCGTCAGCCGGCCCCGGCATCGCCAGATATATACGTCGATCCGGTCCGATTGACATCGCCGGGTTATCACCCGGGGCGGCTGGGAGATCCGCCACGACCGTCGCCGGCTCGCCGACCCGATCGGCGAGCTCCCGCACCCGGACGACGCTGACGGTGCGGCGCCCGTCCGTTGCCGTAGCCGTCGTGGCGAAGGTACAGGAACCGATTGACACCGAAATCCGGGTCGGCCGCCACGTCCACCACGTCCACTATCAATCCGGCGCCGCTCGAGCCGAATTCCGGGCGTTCTGACGTGCCTGAGGGCAGAATGGTCACCGCGCCGCTCACGAGCAACACGAGCAGACGGCCATCGGGCAGCGGAAGCAGGCGGCGCACCGGGGCGAGATCTCTCGCAATGACCGTGACGGTGAAGCACTCGGTGGGGGTCTCGGTGGCGCAGACGGTCGACGGGGCCGCGACAGACGCCGAAGGCTCGGGCGCGCTGTCCGCGCTCAACAGTGGCCTCGGACGGCCGTCGCTACCGATGTCGAGGGTCAGGGGAGTCGAACGTGGACCTTCCAGGCTGGTGATCATGTCCAGTGCTGACACCTCGAGAACGCGTCGGCCGGGAGCCAGCGCAGGCAGCGGTCCAGAACACTCGAAACCCCCTGGCGCCGGAGCGCCAGCGCAGGCCGAACCCACGAACGAGGTTCGCGCACCGTCGATGAACAGGAAGAAGCTGTAGCCCTGGACTGCCGCCGAAGACGGCGCCGCCTGAGACCAGGCCAACCGTAAGATTTGGGGAGCCGGCGCGCTGCCGCCGCCACCGGGCGGCTGGCCGGGAGACTCGCCCTCGCCGCATCCCCAGGTCATTGCGACCAAAGGGCAAAAGAAGGCAACCGCGATTGCCCGAAGATGACGGTTCACGACCGTATCGTACTGACGATCTAGGCGATCGGCGAGATCAGCGGAATTCCTTGAACGGCAGCTGGCAATCGTGTTTACGCAGGAAATTGAGGAAACGCTTGTAATCCTCGTTCCCCATGTTGAACATCCGCGCCACGATCTTGTAGTTGCCCTTGGCTTCCTCGAGTCCGCGCCGGACGACTTCCCGGACGTTGCCCTTCGTGATTTCGCGCTGCATGTACAGCGGGTAGACGCTGGTCCAGAACGACTCCCCTTCCTTCACCCGGCGATAGAGGTCGTCCGCGATGGTGCGGCGCCGCTCGCGAAACCGCATCGGCGCTGCCGGACGCTGGGCGCGAATCTCGCTCGGCAGATCCTCGACCCGTACGGCATCGCGACGCTTCGTGACCACCAGCCGCTCGATGACATTCTCGAGCTCGCGAATATTGCCTGGCCAGTTGTGCTCCATGAGCGCGGCGATGACGTCCTGCGGTACCGTGAGCGCCGCAGCCTTCTCACCGGCCTGCTCCCATTGAGCGTTGCCGTTGCCGTTCGCATGGCCGTTGCCGTTGCCATGGGCATTGACGTTGGCGTGGCCGTTGCCGTGGCCGTTGCTCCGCGCGTTGAAACGAGCGAGGAAATGCTCGACCAGCAGCGGGATGTCCTCACGCCGCTCGCGCAGCGACGGCACCGACAAATGAATCACGTTCAAGCGATAGAACAGGTCCTCCCGGAACTGACCCTGCGCAACCATCTCGGACAGGCTGCGATTGGTGGCCGCAATGACGCGCACGTTCACGTGCTTCTCGATGCGGTCCGATCCGACTTTCTGCACTTCGCCGGTCTCGAGGAACCGCAACAGGAGGCCCTGCATGCGAACGGTCATCTCGCCGATTTCGTCGAGGAAGATCGTGCCCTGGTCCGCCGATTCCAGTTTTCCGGGGCGATCGCGGTACACACCCGTGAAGCTGCCCTTGATGTAGCCGAACAGCTCCGACTCGAGCAGCGTTTCCGGGATGCCGGCGCAATTGACTGGAACAAACGGACGCGCCGCGCGGGCACTCCGGACGTGAATCTCGCGCGCGACGAGCTCCTTGCCCGTGCCGCTCTCGCCCGTAATGAGTACCTTGGCGTCGGAATCAGCGACGCGCGAGATCTCCTCCATCAGGTCCCGCAAGGCGGGGGTCTGACCGACGAGAGACGGGGGACTTGCTTGCCTCATATTTCTACTCGCTGAACGATGGCGCGACACGTGCTGGCCGTGGCCGCGGAAATGTTTGTCAGTGAAGCTGTGGCCTTAGTAGCAAAGAAGTCGCCACCCGCTGGCGGAGTAATGTCTCAGCCGCTAAGACCTGTGGGTGCGTCGGTTACGTTGATCTCGCGGTGAGCGAGATTGCGTAGTGGTCATTTCGATCCCCGTCGGGACTCCCCACTATCCATGACCTCTGAAGAATAAAGTCGGCCGGAGCGAGGATTTTTGACTCTCAGACAGAAGAATGTGACGCAACCGTACACGGACACGATCGGCCCCGTAATGGCGCTCGCGCCGGTCCGCCTGATCGCTTCATGGCCGCGTCGCACTCGCTGGTTGGGGCCCCTAACGGGTTGCAGCTGGTGTTGCGGGCACGATCTTCCACGCCCAGGGTGTGGAACGTGATCGTCACGACTGGATATCCGATAGCGTCCTGCAACGCGACGCGAACGGGCGGCGTCGGGAGTCCTCGAGCCAATTCGGCCCCCATTGAGACGACGCGTCAATATGCTCATTCGCTCAAGCACACGTCTCGGGCACCATCGGAAAGGCGGCATTTTTGTGCAGTTCTGCGCAGCATAGGGCTCTGCGGACGTAGGCGCCTTCGTTCCGCCCCCCGGCCAGAGTGTTGGTGTGCCGGTTTGATGTCGGAGACCCGGCGCACCAACTGTCGGCCGTGACGAGCCGCTGACACACCTTCAGCAAATACAGGCTGTTTTCCTAGGATTTTCAGAACTACCCGATCACAACCCTGTGGTCATCCGATTGCTGACATGACTCCGTATGACATTCGACAGGGAGCGGCTGCCTTCCCGGATGGGACCTCTCGTCGCAGCCAGCGTCGCCATGCGTGAAGTCCAGAAGGAAGCCGAACTCGCCGCCCGTCTGGACGTTCGCGTGTTGATGAGTGGTGAATACGGAGTTGGGAAGCGACGGCTCGCGAGGCTGATCCACGCTGAGAGCTCGCGGCGTCACGGACAATTTCTCCAGGTCCGGTGCGGGCGGGAGCCCGAGACGCGGCTCTACGCGCGGTTGTGCGGTCAAGGCGATTCCGCCCAGGCGAGGCAGAGTGCCTTTGAGCGCGCGGACGGCGGCACGATCCTTCTGCAGGATGTCGATTCGTTAACACCAGCCCTGCAGGACGCCCTGCTCCACGTTCTTGCTGCCGACCGGACTCGAAGCACCTCGGGAAGGCCACTCGATATCCGGATCGTGGCATCCACGCAGAAGCCCCTGATCGATCGCGTGCTGGCCGGCACCTTTCGAGACGACCTGTATTACCTCCTCAATACGATGTACCTGCCGATTCCGCCGCTGCGCGAACGACCCGAGGATGTGGAGCCCCTGTTCCGCTACTTCGCCTCGTATTATGGGAATCGCTACGGCATGGATGGCCGAGGACTCACGTCTGAGTGGCAGGCCAATCGCCGAACGGAACACTGGCCCGAGAACGTGCGCGGCTTGAAAGCTGCGGCAGCCGCCTTCGTGGCGCAGAGCGCCCAGTCGCTCAGATAGGGGGGCGCGCGGACACCGCGCTCAGGTCATGGAGGAGCGCAAGCATCGTCTCGCGCTCCAGCTCGTCGCGCTTCACGAACGTCGCACCCAGCCGCTCCGCATCACGCTCGAGTACCGTATCCGCGTCACCGACGACCACCGCGGGAATCCCAGCCTCACGCGCACGAAGCGCCAGGTGTAATCCGTTGTATTCGTGCAGCCGCACCTGCGTAATCACGATCTGGGGATTCGTGCGGAGCTGGCGATTCGCCGCCTCGAACGTCGTGGCGACGGAAGGCCGGTAGCCTGCCGGAACAACCCATTTGATCAGGTTCTCGGCGAGCGCCGGCGACGGAGAGACGATGAGCAACTGCGGGTGAACGTTCATGGGGGCTCCCTATGCCCAGCAGTGGTCAGCAATGAGCCTGCCACCGGAACGGCCACGCCAGACCGGTAAAATGCCGCAATTTACGATGGGAAAATCGGTCAATTTCTTGACCAAAGGGGTCCTGTCGTTTGCCTATCGCCGCCTGCCAGTCGCCGTTGTTGTAGATTCGTAGCCGCGGCACGCGGGTCGAACAAAGACCCCGCTGCGGCAGATTACTCAACCTGCAACAACGGAGGACTCACAACGGATGCCCCACGTCCTGGTCACGGGAGGCGCTGGTTTCATCGGCAGTCACGTCGTGGACTCGCTGCTGGCTGACGGATATCGCGTCAGCGTGCTCGACAATTTCGATCCGTTCTACCCGCGTGCCGTCAAGGAGCGGAATATCGCGTCGCACCGACAGCATCCGTCGTGGGAGCTGATTGAGGGCGACCTGCGCGATCTCGAAAGCCTGCGCACACAGCTGCGCGGGGAGTGGGATGCGATCGTCCACCTCGCCGCAAAAGTTGGCGTGCGGGGATCGGTGACGGACCCGATCGGGTATTACGACGTGAACGTCCGGGGCACGCAGAACCTCCTCGAAGTTGCGAGAGAGCGGGGCGTGCAACAGTTCGTGCTCGCGTCATCGAGCAGCGTGTACGGGGTCAACCCCCGTGTGCCATGGAACGAGGAAGACACCGATCTGCGCCCGATTAGCCCGTACGCCAGCACCAAGCTCAGCGCGGAATTGCTCGGACGCGTCTACAGCCACTTGTTCCGGATGCGGTTTGTCGCGCTCCGGCTGTTTACCGTCTTCGGCCCGCGGCAGCGGCCCGACCTGGCGATTCATAAGTTTGCCCAGCTCATTCGCGGCGGCCACCCAGTCCCGTTTTACGGCGACGGCACCACCAGCCGCGATTACACGTTCGTCGACGACATCGTGTCGGGGATTCGCGCCGCCCTTCTGTTCAACCGCACCATGTTCGAGGTCATCAACCTCGGCAACAACCGGACAGTCACCATGGTGGACATGGTCCGCGGGATCGAGCAGGCGGTGGGGGTGCCGGCAGTTCTGGATCGACTACCGGAACAGCCGGGCGACGTGCCGCAGACATGGGCCTCCATCGAGAAGGCGCGGCGTCTGCTCGGCTACGAACCCAGGACCGGATACGCCGATGGGGTCGCGCGGTTCGTCGCCTGGCTGAGCGAATCACAGGACCTTTCGGTGACACGCGGCATCTGACAGGCGGTAGTATCGCCACACAGGAGTACGCGCATGAAAACTGCCCCTCGAATTCTTGGCATCCTGGGCGTCGCCGTTGGGTTCCTCTGCACTGCCGTGGTCGCGCAGCGCAACTCCACGGTCCCACAGCCGCAGGCCGGCCGTCTGGCCGCCGTCGGTCCGGCGAGGCCCAACCGGGGAGCCCTCGTCGAGAAGCCGACGAGCGTCATTCCCGGTGCGCCCGACGGCTTCACCGTGAGTGCCTATGCGGAGCTGGACACGCCCCGCATGATGGTCTACGCGCCGAACGGCGACCTGTTCGTGAGCTCGCCCGCCTCGAACACCATCACCGTGCTTCGTGACGCGAACAACGACGGCGTGTTCGAAGCGCGAAGCCTCTACGCCGGGACGCCACCGGCGGCACGTGGCGGCGGCGCGGCGCCCCAGGCCGCAACGCCTCCACCGGCCGGCAGGGCGCAGGCCCCTGCGGGTCAAGCCGCGGTCAACCCGACGGTCAATGGCCCGATCCTCGGCGCGTCTGCACCCGGATGTTCGCCGCCGCCGGCGTTCAACAGCCGCGGCCCCGGCACCGTTGCGGCGCCGTTCGGACTCGCCTTTCACGACGGATATCTCTACGTCGGCAATACCGGGTCGATCGTGCGCTTCAAGTACTCCGCCGGCGACCTGAAGGCGCAGGGCGAGCCGGAGAAGCTGCTCGACATGCCCGTGGGCGGTCACTCGACACGCAACATCCTGTTCAGCCGGGCGGGGACGAAGATGTACGTGTCGGTTGGATCGCAGTCGAACAACAACGCCGGCGAGGATTGCCGGCGCGCGGCCGTGCTCGAGTTCAACCCGGATGGTTCAGGCTATCGGGTGTATGCCTCGGGGATCCGGAACCCGGTGGGACTGGCGCTGCAGCCCGGCACCGATATCGTGTGGACCGCGGTCAACGAGCGCGACAACCTTGGCGACGATCTCGTTCCCGACTATGCGACTTCGCTGAAGGACGGCGGATTCTACGGCTGGCCGTATTCGTACATCGGCCAGAACTACGACCCGCGCTACCCGGGTGCGTTTCCCGATCTTGTGAAGCGCGCGATCGTGCCCGACGTGCTGATCCCGGCGCACGCCGCGGCGCTCGGCATCACCTTCTATACCGGCACGCAATTTCCGCAGCGGTATCGCAACGGCGCGTTCGTGGCGCTGCACGGCTCGTGGAACCGGTCGGTGGCATCGGGCTACAAGGTCGGGTTCATCCCGATGAACAACGGCCGGCCCGGCCCGCTCGAGGATTTCATGACCGGCTTCATCGTCACCGACGGATCGGGCGGCGAACAAATCTCACGCTGGGGACGTCCCGTGGGCGTCACCGTTGCGAATGACGGAAGCCTGCTGGTGTCCGACGACGGTGCCAACCGCATCTGGAAGATCAGCGCGGGCAGAACCGGCACACGCTGAACCTGGGTGGACGTAGAGGCAGGCGGACCTTCCGCCTTCGCTAAAGCTACGGCGGACCACCGTAGCCTTGGCGGAGGTGGTCAGGTCCGCCTCTTCTCTTCACACCGCGAACACTCGATCTCGGTACCGAGGAACCGCTCGCGCCCTTCGTGGGTCGTCACCCACGACCGGTTCTGCCACGGCGGGTCGTGGCGCATGTGCTGCTGATGGCCGCAGGACAACTCGGCGACCCAGTGGCCCTCATCGTCCTGGTGAAATCCGACGATCCGAGACACTGTCAGGCTGTCCCGGCGCGCTAACGCTCTTCTCCGAACGCCCTGATCGTGCGATACCAGAACTCCGTCGCCTGGTAAAACGTCTCAACGCCGACGCGCTCATCCCTGCCGTGCGCGCGCACGTCGTCTGGATCTTCGGGAAGGGCGGAAGCCGCGTAGGTGGGAATTCCGGCCAGACGCGTATACATGCCGTCGGTGGCGCCTGCCCCCATCACCGGCGCCCGGGGCCCGCCGGGCCACTGGGCCGCGGCACGGCGCTCGAGGGTAGCCAGGAACGGTGCCGGCAGCGGCGACGGCGGGCTCGCAGTCGGCGGATACAGGACTGTTACTCTTACCTTCTCGCCGGCAAGCCGTCGCAGCGTGGCTTCGACCGGGGCGGTCGCCTCACCGGAAAGAATTCGGCAGTTCACGACGGTACGGGCTATCTGAGGGAGCGCGTTGTTCGCGTGGCCGGCATCCACGCGTGTGGCCACGCAGGTGGTGCGGAGGCGGGCGTTGTAGAAGGGTTGCATCGAGAGGCGCGCGGCTGCGCTCGCATCAACCACCGCGGACGCGGCAATCCACAGAAGTGCGATTCCTGTAATGACTGAACGAAGCACGGGACACCCTGGCGCGGAGGATAGCACGCCATCCGAGATGCATATATGCGTGTGCCCGAACTTGCACGCTGTTCGAGGTATCCGCGACCGTAGCCGCGAGGACTCGCCTTCGAGCCGTTGCCGCGGCGTGCCCAGCCGGCGAAGGGCGGCCGACGTAAAAAAGGCGGACCTGAAGGTCCGCCTCTGCGTGCTGGAAGGTCCGGCTGAAGCCCGGACACTACGTTCGATGGATCACGCGCAGCCGGACGTCGTGCCGCAGTTCGTGCACTTGTAGCACGAGCCGCTGCGGATCATCAGCGATCCGCACGTGGAGCACGGCGGCGCGTCTTCCTGGTTCTGAATCGCGGCGAATTCGGAAGAGCGGGGTTTCGCCGGTACCGCCGCGACGACCGGAGCCGGCGCCTGCGGCTTCGGCTCTGCCGGTTCACGCAGGTTCACGCCGGCATTGAACTGCGCCTCGGTCGACAGGAACTTCGTCGCCATCCACCGGAAGATGTAGTCGACGATCGACTTCGCGAACCGCACCTCGGGGTTCTTGGTCATCCCCGACGGCTCGAACCGCGCGTGGCTGAACTTATCGACGAGCACCTGCAGCGGCACTCCGTACTGCAGCGCGTAGGAAATCGCCTGGGCGAAGGCGTCGGCGAAGCCCGAAATCGTCGAGCCTTCCTTCGCCATCGTCAGGAAGATCTCTCCCGGCGTCCCGTCGTCGAACAGCCCGACGGTGATGTAGCCCTCGTGGCCGGCGATGTCGAATTTATGGGTGATCGAGTGGCGCTCGTCCGGCAGTTTCCGCCGGGTCGGGCGTTCGACGATCTTGACCACTTCCTTCACGACTTCCGCCGGTCCAGCGTTGAGGCGGGTGTCGGCCACGCCGGCCTTCGACGTGTTGAGCGGCTGCGTCCGCTTGCTGCCGTCGCGGTAGATCGAGATCGCCTTCGCGCCCATGCGCCACGACTCGAGGTACGCCCGCTCGACTTCCTCGACCGTCGCTTCGCGCGGCACGTTCACCGTCTTGCTGATCGCACCGGAGATGAACGGCTGCGTCGCACCCATCATCCGGATGTGACCCATGTACTGAATCGACCGCTGGCCCTGCGCCGGCTTGAACGCGCAGTCGAAGACCGGCAGATGCTCTTCCTTGAGGAACGGCGCACCCTCGATCGTCTCGCGCTCGTCGATGTGATGCACGATCGCCTCGATCTCCGGCTGCGTGTACCCCAGCTTGGCGAGCGCCATCGGCACGGTTCCGTTGACGATCTTCATCAGCCCGCCGCCAACGAGCTTCTTGTACTTGACCAGGGCGATATCCGGCTCCACCCCGGTCGTGTCGCAGTCCATCATGAAGCCGATGGTCCCGGTCGGCGCCAGCACGGTCGCCTGCGCGTTGCGGTAGCCGAAGTCCTCGCCGAGTTCCACCGCCTCATCCCAGGCCTGCTTGGCGCCGGCATAGAGATCGGCGGGGACGAACCGGGCGTTGATCTCGTTCACCGCGTCGCGATGCTTGTTCATGACGCGCAGAAACGGCTCGCGATTCTTCTCGTAGCCGCCAAACGGACCGCCATGGTCGCGGGCGACCCGCGCCGACTGCGCGTAGGCTTCGCCGGTCATTACCGCGGTAATCGCCGCCGCGTAGGCACGCCCCTCGTCGCTGTCGTACGGCAGGCCGCGCGACATCAGCAGCGCGCCGAGATTCGCGTAGCCGAGCCCGAGCGGCCGGTACTCGTGGCTGTTCCTTTCGATCGACTTGGTCGGATAGCTCGAGTTCGGGACGATGATCTCCTGCGCCGTGATCAAGGTGCGGCAGGCCGACTTGAACGCGGCGACGTCGAGCTCGCCGTCGTCCTTCACGAACTTCATCAGGTTGATCGACGCCAGGTTGCAGGCCGAATCGTCCAGGAACATGTATTCCGAGCAGGGGTTGCTGGCGTTGATCCGGTCGGTATTCGGGCACGTATGCCAGTCGTTCACCGTCGTGTCGAACTGCATGCCAGGGTCGCCGCACACCCACGTGCCTTCGGCGATCTGCCGCATCAGGTCGCGCGCCTTGTGCGTCTCCATGACGTCGCCGTTGGTGACCGCCTTCGTCTGCCAGTCGCCGTCGTCGAGGACGGCGCGCATGAAGTCGTCGGTCACGCGCACGCTGTTGTTCGAGTTCTGAAAGAAGATCGACCCGTACGCCACACCCGTGAACGAGCCGTCATAGCCGGCGTCGATTAGCGCCCACGCCTTCTTCTCTTCCTGCACCTTGCAGTTGATGAAGTCGAGGATGTCCGGATGGTCGGCGTTGAGGATGACCATTTTGGCGGCGCGGCGGGTCTTGCCGCCCGACTTGATCACGCCCGCGAACGCGTCGTACCCCTTCATGAAAGACACCGGACCACTCGCGGTGCCGCCGCCCGCCAGCAGCTCGCGCGAGGATCGGATCGCGGACAGGTTGCTGCCGGTGCCCGAGCCGAACTTGAAGAGCATCCCCTCGGTCCTGGCCAGTGTCAGGATCGAATCCATCGTGTCCTGTACCGAGTTGATGAAGCACGCGGAGCACTGCGGCGCTTTCTCGAACCCGCAGTTGAACCACACCGGGCTGTTGAACGCCGCCTTCTGGTACACGAGCAGGTGCTTCAGCTCGGCCGAGAACGACTGCAGGGCATCCTCGCTGGCGAAATACTTCTGCTCGCGCGCCCAGTGCGTAATCGTGTCGACGACGCGGCCGATCAGCTGCTTGACGCTGCGCTCCCGCTCCGGACTGCCCATCTGCCCGCGGAAGTACTTGGAGACGACGATGTTCGTGGCTTGCTGGGACCACGACTTCGGGATCTCGACGTCGCGCTGCTCGAAGACGACCTTCCCCTTCTCATTGCCGATCACCGCCGAGCGGATCTCCCATACGACCTCGTCGAACGGATCGACGCCCGGCAGCGTGAAATACCGGGGGAACTCGAGCCCCGGCGCAACCAGTGCTCTTGACTCGGCGGCCTTCCGCGCACGGACCGACCCCTCAGGCGTGGCCGATGCGGGCGTCGCCCCTGCTGATTGCGCCTGCTGCACCGACGCGGCAGCTTCCCGGGCTGGGCCTCTTTCCATGGTTCCTCCGAACGACGAATGCACCCACCCCGGTGGGCATTCGCGAACTCGTGGTTGTGATGTTGCGCTCTAGACGACCTGAGGGGTCATTCGTCGTGGCCTGGAGCTGGGAGATCCGGCCTCACCTCTTCAAGCGCGAGCGACAATATGCTCCCCACGTAACGCCTTTGTCAATATCAAAACCACAACATCTTGCGCATTTCCGTTAGGGCAAGCGCAATATCTATTGTCTAACCCCGAAACGCCGATCGCAAATCGCAAATCGCCAACCCACAAATTTACTGAGACATTTCGGGGTCGATGATTTGAGATTTCGAAGAACCGGGGTGAGGTGGGAGGGAGTCGCTTTTCAGCGCCTCCCCCGGGTGCACAGGCAGGCTCAACTTGCAGGTAAGTCCCGCCACTTTCGCTACGGGACGAGGAAACTGTCTCTCTGCGCCTCTGGAGAGCAGGGCCTGTGCCAAATCATGAATCGGCCGGAATTCGCCTCAATCAGGCGTAATT
The DNA here is from genome assembly GCA_963750995.1 of uncultured Acidobacteriota bacterium. GTDB lineage: Bacteria > Acidobacteriota > Vicinamibacteria > Vicinamibacterales > UBA2999 > CAVVST01. The sequence goes on from CAVVST010000005.1 coordinate 1,370,632, forward strand.
CGTTGATTTTTTGGGGGTGAGCTCGACCGTAACATCACGGCCTGTGTAATGGAACGGCTATCGCGCCGACCCGAATGGGAACGTCAGCGCCCTAACAGCTCAGTCGCGAGCGTGGCGGCCTTGTCGGCGAGCGTCGCTGCAAAGATGAGGTTGCGCTCGCGAAGCGCCTGCTCAGCCTGGATACTGAAGCGCTTCGACTGCTCGGTACTGCGATTTCCCCTCGACGCTCAGCCGGTTGTAGTCCACCTGATTGATGTCTTTGGCGGCACGTGCGAGCAGGTCTCGAACGCTGCGCTCGGTGGTGGCATTAGCTGGCGATGGCGCCTGGAGGTCACGCGTGGTGGCGGCTGGAGGCGGAGGTGGAGCCGGCGCTGGGGCAGTTGGGGCTGCGACAACTGGTGGCGGTGCGGGCTTCACGTCGGCCGTGGGGCGCGCTGGACGAACCGGTTCGACCACCGGCGGGGTTTCCGGGATCGGGGCTGCGGCCAGAGGCGGTTCTTCAACCGGGGCAAGCACCCGCCCTGGCGGCGCAGGCACCTGTAAGGGTGGACCCTCGGGCTCGGTTGCCGCTCGAGCTTTCGCGCAGCCGTTGAGGGCGAGCACGATTGCCAGCCCGGCAGCCAGACTCCACAGACTACTGTTCATGAGCGCGTGGCAGAAGAATGCGAAAGGTCGTGCCGCTGCCCGGGATCGACTGCACTTCCAGCTCGCCATCGTGCATCTGGATGATGCGGTAGACCATCGACAGGCCGATGCCCGTTCCATGATCCTTCGTCGTGAAGTACAGGTCAAAGATCTTTTCTAGGTGGTCGGGCGGGATGCCGACGCCTGTATCTTCGACGCGAACTTCGACGCGCTGGCCGGGGGCGGGCGCACAGGCGAGCCGGAGGGTCCCGCCGTTCGGCATCGCCTGGCAGCCGTTGATGGCGAGATTGAGAAACGCCTGGCGCAGCATCGAAGCATCGCCATTGACGGCGGGAATCGACGCCGGGACGTCGACCGACACCTTCACCTTGTTCGCCTGCGCTTCCGGCTCGACCACCGGCATGATCTCCGCGAACAAGTCACCCATGTTCACCGGACCGAGCCGCAGCTCTTCGGGCCGCGTGAATTTCAGGAAGCCCTGGACCACCTCGTCGAGCCGGCGGATTTCGCTTTCGATAATCTCGACATGCGCCAGCACGCTCTGCACGGCCGGCGACGGTCCGGGCTCCCGCTCGGCCGCAGCCAGGCCGATGACCGATCCGGACGCCACCACGGGTTCGGGACGCGGCTGTATGGCCAGGGCGCCCTTGCGGATCTTGGTCCGCAGCAACTCGAGGTGGATCATCATCGCGTTGAGCGGGTTCTTCACCTCGTGGGCGATGCCGGCGGTGAGCCGTCCGAGCGCCACGAGCTTGCGCGAGTATGCCATGGCGCGCTCGACTGCGGACTGCAGCTTCAGATCCTGCCCGGCGAGCTGCATGCGATCCGCGGAGAGCTGCTGACTGACGGTGTTGAAGAACTCTCCGAGCTCGCCGAACTCATCGCCTGGCGGCAGGTCGACGGTGGCGCCGAACTCGCCTTTCCCAAGCCTGGTGAGGCCGCTTCTGATCACGTGGATCGGCCGCAACAGCAACTGCGCCAGCAGCGCCGCGACGAACACCGCGACCGCCATGGCGATGGCAGCGGTCAACAACGCAGGGCGAAGCGACGCATTCAGCTCCTGCCGCATCAGCAGCGTAGACACACCGATGCGGATCGACCCGAACGCTTCGTCGCCCAGCGTCATCGGCTGCCGGACTTCGAGCGTTCGCCCTTCCTCGGAATAGATGACGCGCAGCTGCTCGACCGGGTCCTGCTGGAGCAGCGCCCCCAGATCGTCTCCGCCGATGCTCGGCAGGCCGACGCGCGACGTGTCGCTGCTGGCGACGATCGTACCGTCGGTATTGAGAATCGCGGCCCCGGTGACGCTTTCCCCGTAAATCGTCGATTCGAGGATCGCTCGCAGGCCGGGATCGGTGCGGAGCGCGGCGTACGGCTCGGGGCTGGCGGTCACGACCTCGCGCGCGCGGTGGAAGATCGCATTCGACAACAGGAGGGCGCGCCCATGGCTCTCCTGCAGCACGACCTCCGCCAGGCGCGCGACGTACAAGGCGCTCAGCGCCGCCACCGCGACGCCGACAATGGCCGTCACACCGGCGATCTGCTTCGCCTTGATTCCCAGTCGCATCAGGACTCGCTGAACGCTTTGCCCGGCACTTTGCCGCGGAACCGGTTCAGCTTGTTGTGCAGCGTCTTGAGGCTGATTCCCAGAATCTCCGCCGCGCGCGTCTTGTTGTCACGCGTGTGTTTCAGCGTCATCAGGATCAGCCGCTCCTCCGCCTCTTCAACCGTGGTCCCGGGCTCGAGCGATACCACCGGCCCGGTGACACCCGGCGGCGCCTCCATTACCAGCGGCGGCAGGTGCTTCGATTCGATGAATTCGCCGGACGCCAGGATGACGGCCCGCTCGACGACGTTGCGCAGCTCGCGTACGTTGCCAGGCCAGTGGTACTGCTCGAGAGTCTTCATCGCCGCCGGCTCGACCCCGGTCACCGATTTTCCGTTCCTGGCGTTGAACTCGGTGAGAAACGCCTGGATCAGGAGCGACAGATCATCCTTCCGCAGGCGCAGCGGCGGCAGCTCCATCGCAAACACGTTGAGGCGGTAATAAAGGTCCTCGCGCAGCTTGCCGCTCTTTACGGCTTCGGCGGGATTCACGTTCGTGGCGGCGATCACCCGGACGTCCACGGTCTGCTCCGCGCGACCGCCGAGGCGGCGGAACGTGCGCTCCTGCAGCACGCGCAGCAGCTTCACTTGCGTCGCCGGGGTCATTTCCGCGATTTCGTCGAGGAACAGCGTGCCGCGGTCGGCGAGCTCGAAACACCCCTCGCGCCGCTCAGCCGCGCCGGTGAACGCGCCCTTCTCGTGCCCGAAGATCTCGCTTTCGAGCAGCGTCTCGGGGATCGCCGCGCAGTTGATCGGCACAAACGGCATCTGCGCGCGCGGCGAGAGCTGGTGGATGGTCTGCGCGACGAGCTCTTTGCCAGTGCCCGACTCGCCCCAGATCAGCACGGAAGCCGACGTCGGCGCCGCCTGTTCGGTCACCTGGTACACCTTCCGCATCTCTTGGCTGTTGCCGATCATCCGGCCGAAGGTGCCATGGTCGCGCAGCTGCCGCCGCAGCACCTTGACTTCGCGGCGGGTATCCTGGCGTTCGACGATCTTGTCGAGCAGGATCTTGAGCCGCTGCGGCTCGATCGGCTTGGTGAGGTAGTCGTATGCCCCTTCTTTGATCGCCTCTACCGCGGTTTCGACGGTGCCCTGCGCGGTGAGAATGACGATCGTCAGTTCTCCGCCCTCCTCCTTCAGCGCGCGCAGCAGTTCGAGGCCGCCCATGCGGGGCATGACGAGGTCGCTGATGATGATTGAGGGGCGGAAGGCGGTGATACGCTGGAGCGCTTCTTCACCGTCGGCGGCGGCCTCCGTGGCGAATCCCCACGTACGCACGAGCTCAGTGAGCCCGAGCCGGGTCGTTGGATCGTCTTCGACGATCAGGACGCGGTCGCGCGAGTTTGCGGAGGTCATGGCACGCCTGAGCCCGATGTTAGCCTGTCGTTTTTACACGGTCTAGCACATCCATGAGCGCCGAGGGTCTGAACCCACGAATTCGAGCCATTGTCGAGGTTCTCCTCTGCTCCAGCGTCCCCACCCAGCTCCTCATCGCATTTACCCTCCGAACGGCCGGATTGGCGGCATTTGACGAGTCAGGACAGCTTTCTCTGCCGTTTGTGGTCACCCTCTCGGTGGTGGACACACTTGTTCTCGTCGGCCTGATGGCGTCCTTGACGTGGGCGCGCGGCGAGCGGGTACACGACCTATGGGTGGGAAGCCGGCCCCTTAGCAAAGAGGCTGCCATCGGCTCGCTACTCATCCCCGCGGTGTTCTTGATGGTGGTCGTGCTGCTCAGTCTGCTCATGGCGCTTGCGCCATGGCTGCACAACGTGCCGACGAACCCGCTCGAGCAGATGGCGCGAACGGCCGGCGGTGCAGCCATGCTGGCGGTGGTCGCGATTCTCGCCGGTGGGCTGCGCGAGGAGTTGCAGCGCGCCTTCTTGCTGCGGCGGTTCGAGCAGCATCTCGGCGGGCCCGTGGTCGGCCTGGTCGTGCTGAGCGTGGCATTCGGTCTCGGCCACGGCGTGCAGGGGTTCGACGCCATGATCACGACGGGGGTGCTGGGAGCGTTCTGGGCGGCCCTTTACCTGCGCCGGCGCAGCGTCATCGCCCCGGTCGTCAGCCATGCGGGATTCAACACGCTGGAAGTACTGCGCGTCGCGCTACTTGGGCAATGAGATCACCGCGCGGGCGCGCAGGTCGCGCATCCACTGCGCGACGGTGACGGCGCGCCGTTCGGCGCTGGCGCGCTCGCGGGCCAGCGGCTCGGCTTCGGTGAACGGCATCAACGCGCCGCCGCGCGTGAATTCCTCGGGACGAATCCGGTAGTACTGCGCCACTTCTTCCTCGGTCAGCTGCACGTCCACGCCGAATCGCTGATTGAGGTAGGCCTGGATCCGTAGGTTCTCCCGTGCGATCTCGCGAATCCGCGCGTCGTCAATCCCCGTCGACGCGACGATATCGGGCATCCGTTCGCCGACGCGCGTTGTCAGCGCTTCGGCTTCGACAGTGATCGCGGCGGCTGACGGCTCAGGCGGAAGAAACCTCGCCACCTCGCCCAGCACGAGCTGCCGGTTAATCAGTTGTTCGATCGCGGCGGCTTCCGGCGGGTCGGCGATGCCGAGCGCGATCGCCGCCTTCACGTCGGTCAGCGTGATCGCGACCCCGTTCACACGGGCGATGATGCGGTCGAGGAGCTGCTGCGCACAGATCGACTCGCCACTCATTAACAGCGCCAGGAGCACGATGAAACCGTGTGGGCCCTGCGAGACTGCTCAAAAGGCCTGCCCGAGCGAAATGTGGAGCACGCTGCGCCGTTCGAGCCGCCCGGGCGACAATTCGCGCCGATCCAACTTGAAGCCCAGATCGATGCGGATTGGACCCACCGGCGACTGGTAGCGGATGCCGAACCCGACGGCGGCGCGCAACTCGCCGAGATCGAGATCGGTCGCGCGCAGGAAGACGTTGCCGGCGTCGATGAACGCGACGGCGCCGAAGCTGCCAATCACCGTGGCTCGCAATTCACCGTTGAGGACGACAAGACCGTTGCCGCCGGTTGGAAACCCGGTGGGGCTGATCGTCGCGTCGGTGCCGAGCCTGTCGAGAGAGAATCCCCGGACCGTCGTGTCGCCTCCCGCGAAGAACCGCTCGCTCGCCGGCAGGTCCTGAACGACGTCGACGATCGGACTCCCGTCGGGGCCAGGCACGGGGACCCCATTCTCGTCTTCCCTCACCACCGTCCGGCGGAAGCCATGCGCCGCACCGACGCGCGCGCCGAACGCCAGCACGGTCCGCCGCGGCCCGGGCACGCGGTAATAGGCAAAGCCCTGGAGGAACGTCCGCACGAAGCCGACCTCGGAGCCAATGGCTCGGGGCGCCAGCTCGGTGTCCAGGATGACGAAGGTGCCGCCATCGGGATCGATCACGTCGTTGCGCGTGTCGCGAATGAACGACCCCGAGAACTTCGACAGCCGCACCTGAGGAAACAGGCGGTCGATGAGGGGCTTCTCCTCGTCGGTAAAGCGTTCGTCAAACAGTCGCGTGTGCTCGTATGAATAGCGTCCGACCAGGCTGTACCGCGGCGACAGGCGCAATCCCGCCTCGACCCGCGCCTCGCGCCGCACGAAATTGAAGCTCGATCGAATCGCCTGCTCGAGGATGCCGGTCGCCAGGCCGTCGGCGGCGGTGTTGAGGAGGCGCGGTTCCCGGAACGTGCCGACGACGCGGTACTCGTTGAAGCCATAGCCGCCGTCTTCCGCCGGCCGCTCCAGCCGAATGCCGTTCGTCGAGAGCACGATGTCGCGCGAGCGAAGGCTGACGCGGGTGAACAGCGTGACCGCGCGGTTCTTGCCCCACAGGTTCCGCCGGCTGACTTCGAGAAAACCGCGCGGTGCCACTTCGAAACGCTCCTCGGCCTGGCCGCCGTCGCCGGTCGGGCGCAGCCGCGTCCCCGCTTCAACGCCGCCGCCGTAGCCGATGGTCGTCGGCGGCGCTTCCTCGACCTGGATCAGCACGTCGCGGCGGGTCTCGCCGCTGAGACGAAGCTCGTCGACCGCGACGCGGCGGAAGAGACCAAGGGCGGCGAGACGCTGCTGGGTCTCGATCCGCGCCGAGTAGCCGAGCGGCTGCCCCGGCTTGAGCAGCACCTCGCGCTCGATCGTCTCGGTGTTCGTCCGCTGGTTGCCGATGATGATGACGTGATCGACGATCACCTGCGGACCTTCGGTAATGTCGAACCGGACGTCGGCGCGGGTGCCGCTTTCCACGAGCGTGATCACGGGATTGACCAGCACCGCCTCGTATCCGCGATTGCGGTATTCGAGGTCAATCCGATCTCGGTCGACGGTAATCTCGCCCTCCGAGTACGGCCGTTCGGGCGCGGTGGCGATCAGCGCCCGCAACTGTGGTTCGCCCAGCACCGTGTTGCCCTGGAACCCGATCGATCCGACCAGCGTTCGCGGTCCTTCGGTGACGGCGTACCGAACGTCGACGTGACGATCGATCCCCGGCGCGGCGTCGGCATCGCCGGGCAGCTCCGTGACGGTCGTCCTGACGTCGGCGCGGGTGAAGCCGCGCGCGCGGTAGACGTTGCGGATGGCGGCGGCGCCGGTGCCTGCCACCGCCTGCACGTACGGCTCACCCGTTTCCACGCGGAGCAGTTCGACCAGTTCCGTGGTCGGCACCGCCGTGTTGCCGGTGATCGCGACACTATCGACGACATAGCGCGGGCCGCGGGCGATCTTGTAGGTAATGGTGACGGCAGCCTCGCCTTCGGTGCGGGCGTACTCGACGATCGGCGTCGCGGTAGCCCCGTGCCTGCAGGTACTCCTCGATCGCGGCGTTCGCGTCCTCGAGCAGGTCTTCGTCGGCCGAGCCTTCCGCCCGCACGGGCACCAGGCGATCGCGATCGGCTTCAGGCAGCGGATCACCCGCAAACGCGATCGAGATCATCGGCCCCCGGTCGATGGTGATCCTGACGGTGGCGGTGCCGTCGGGCTCGAAGCCAAAGGTGTGCACGGCCCGCGCCTCGTAGAAGCCGCGGGAATGAAGCAGCGCCACGTAACGATCGAGCGCACGGATGATCGCGTCGTTGTCGAACGAATCGCCGGCGGTGATCGGCACGCCTCCGGCCACGGGACGTCCGCTGCCGTCGATCTCGTCCACGTCCACCCGGCCGATTACGGCCCTCGATCCGGCGTTGATCTCGAATGCCATCGTCGCGCGATCGGGGTTGTGGGTTTCCTCGATCCGGGGCGTGACCTGGGCCGACGCGTAACCGCGGTCCCGGTAGAAGGTACGCAGCGCGTCCGCGATCTCGTCCGAACGCCCGGCCGGTGGTGCGGCGCCGAAACGCTCGGTGAACACACGGCGGAGCTCGTCGTCGGACATGCCGAGGGCGCCGCGGAAATCCATCCGATCGATGGGGTGGAGCGGGAACAGCATGTAGCGGAGCCGGATGCCGTTGCCGACCGGCTCTTGGAAAACCTGGACGTCCTCGAAACGGTTGAGGCTGGTGAGATGGGCGAGGGTGTCGCGCACCTCACGCATCGACAGCGGCTCGCCGGCCGTTGTCTCGATCAGGCTGTTCACGACGCGGTCGTTGACGACCCGCCCCTCCTGTTCGACGCGGACTTCCGTGATGGTCTGCGGAGTCTGGGCGAGGAAGACCGTCGCCAGGACGCCGGCAAGCATCAGAACGCGTGCCGGACGCGGACGTCCAGCGCGTAGGTGCGGTCCTCGTTGCGCGACAGGATCCAGGAAAAGCGGTCGGTCTGGTCGTACTCGAGCAGGATGATCTGGTTGCGGCTGGACGAGGACAGGCTCCGCGAATAGGTCAGGTAGATGCGCTCGGACAGCCGCTTGCCGATCGTGACGCGGGCGGCGGGATCGAGCCGCGATGACTGCGCGTTGGGATCGATGAGCGACGGGGTCAGCTGGAAGGTGTCCACGCCAAAGGTCTGCTCGACCACCCGTCCGACTTCGGACGAGAGCGATCCGGTAATCGCGCGGGTCGCCCGCTCGCGCAGCAACTGCTGCTGCGGCGTGATGTTCGTGTTGTACCTGCACGAACTCGACGTCCTGGCCGGGGGCGACGTCGCCAAACAGCAGGCTGAGGACCTCGACTTCGGCCAGCGGCGGATCCGCCTCGAACGAGGGCGTCAGGCGATCGAGCGTCCCGGCCGCCCGCGCGATGACGCGATATGTCTGGCCAGGCACGCGCACCCGGGTTTCCGTTTCGATGTCGAAGAACGGTTCGATCCGGGTCGGGTTGTTGAAGTCGATGGTGCCGCGCGTCACCTCGTATCGGCGTCCCTCGAAGGTGAACTCACCGCGGTCCACTTCCGCCCGCCCGAACAGCAGCGGACGGTCGTAAGTGCCGCGCAGCTGCAGGTCGGCGTTCGCAAACAGCCGCGCGGTGCTGTTCCGGACCTCCAGCGTCGAGGGCGCGACGATTCGGACGTCGTACCGGAGCGGGAGGGTGGTCGCGAGCGGAGCGCCGGCCCCGCCGCCGCCCGCAGACGCACCGCTGGACGTGAGGTTGAACAGACCCCCGCCTTCGTCAAACGGCCGCGTGTAGAGCGCGTTGCGCACGTCAACCGTGCCCGCCAGGGTCAACGCGTCGACCGGACCCTGCACCGTCAGGTCGGCATTCACCAGCGACCGCATCCCTTCGGGGAACCGCAGGCGCATACCCGAGCCCGACATCGATACGTCCACCCGGGTGGGCTGGTACCCCTCGATGTCGATACGTCCGCCGAACCTGACCGGCCCCCCGCCGAGCCGGGCGGTGACCTCGTCCAGCCGGACGCTGCGGGTGTCGAAGCGCAGCGGCCCCGAGATGTTTTCCAGCGCATGCGGGAGACTGAAGTGTCGGATGCGGCCGTCGTCCACGTTCATCGTCCCGCTGACGATTGGGTCGCGCATCGGACCCTCGAAGGTGGCCTGCAGCGAGGCGCGGCCGGAGCTGCGCATGTTCGGCACAAAAGCCTGGAGGATGCCCAGGCCGGCATCGCCGGTGGCCCGGACCGATATGCGTTCGTTGTGCAGGTCGATCAGCCCTTCGATGTCGAGCTGGGTCTCGTCGCCCACCAGCCGCATCTCGGTGATGCGCGCCGTGTGCCGATCGAGCGCCAGACGGATTGGCGTCGCGTTCCGCACCCGGTAATCGAACACGCGCAGATCGAGCCGCTCGACCGACGCCTCGACGAGCAGCTCGTCGACGTTCGCGAGCTGGCCGGCGACACGAACATTGCCGCTGACGATCGCGGTGGTGTAGGGCGACAGTTGTGGATTGAACGCGCGGATGTACGGATCGAGTGACGTATCGGCGACGCTGAACGACAGCTCCCCGTCCATCATGCCGGTCAGCGCGACGCGGCCTGCGCCCGAAACCGCGAGGCGCGGCGATGCGGCCTCCACCTTGAGCGTCAGCTCATCGGCGTTGATGTTCAGGTCGGCGACAACTTGTCCAACACCTTCGTCGCCGACGAACACGTCGCTCATGGTCGCGCGCACGTCGTAGCGCGGGCGGTCGAACGTGCCGCTGCCGCCCGCCGTGAAGTCGAGACGGCCCGACAGCGGCTGTGTCGACGCCGACGACAGCATGGCAATACCGCTCAGCGGAATGCCCCGCCCGTCGAGGTTGAACGAGTAAGTGCCGTTCAGCCCCACCCACGCCGCCCCAAGCGCGCGCCCGCCAGCCTGGACGATCTGCAGCGAATCGAGGCGTACGCCCTCGCCGTCGAGACGCACCGCGGCGGTCGCGGTCTCGAACGGTTGCCGGTACGCCACGCCCTGGACGATCGCCATCTGCCCGAACCCGAACGGTGTGAGATAGGAACCAAACACATGGAATTCGCCGGAGAACAACCCGTCGACGTTGTAGTCATCCAGGTCGAACGCGTGCCGCAGATCTCTCAGCGGGCGGCTGATGACACGGATGCGAGCGTTGATTTCCTCGCCCGCATCGCGGCGCGGGAACCCGAGCGAGAAGCGACCATCGACCTGCATCGCGGAACTGCCGTCGTTGACGATTCCGCTCGTCACGTCGACGTAGGCGTTCTCGATGACCGCTCGCCCGGTGATACGGCCCCAGACGACGTCGAATGCCCGCATGCGCTCGCCGGCGAATGCGCCTTCGATGCGGGGCCTCCGGACGTTGTTGACCATGACGCCGTCGAACGTGCCGTAGCCACCCAGCGGCACGACGCTGGTGCGGGAACCGAAGGCGGTCAGGACGCCGGCAAACAGGCGATCGCTCTCCTGCCAGTCGGCGCTCGTGACGTGAAAGTTGATGCGGGATCGATCGCCGTACGCAGTGCGCCCCTCGAGCTCGACATAGGTGTCGGGCGTCGCCAGCCGGCTCGGCGCCATATCGACCCACTCGGGCCCGTACGTGTACGTCAGCTCCGCGCGGAGGGGTACCGGCGCCGCCGGAAGCTGGTTGTTGAATTCGCCCCAGTCGCGGCTACGGGCCTCGGCGAGGGCCAGCTGTGGGGCCGTCATCTCACGAGCGAGCGTCTGCACACCCGGCTCGGTGGTGATCGCGCCCTCGCCCCGATGCTCCGCGAAGCGTCCCAGCGGCCATTCGAGCAGGTTCCGCCCGCTGGCCCGTCCTCCGAGCCGGATGCCCTGCAGTTCGAGGAAATTCGTAAACGCGGTCAGGTCGACGTCGTCATACGCCGCATCGAACCGGGCAATCGCGGGCACGCCGCGTTGCCCCAGCGGCGCCTGGCGGTAGGTGAAACGTGCGGCGCCGCCGAAGAGTCCCGCGGTGGCGTTGGTGACCTCCAGGCTTTCCGGCACCCACACCACCGACCCGCGCAGCTCGCTGAAGCGGTAGGCATTCACGCCGGCAAGGGCACTGTAGAAGTTTCCCTTCAGCTCGCGTCCAGTGCGTGATCGGCCGTTGACCGTCTCGCGGAACAGATGAAAGGTGCCGTTGAAGTCGCTCTCGCCTGACAGCGTGAACTTGTCATTGGCGAAAAAGATCTCGCGCATCCGCGGCAGGTTCACTTTCGAGCGCACGTAATAGAGCTGCTCCGGCCACCGCGTCAGATCGACCTGCCCGGTGAGCAGGGATTCGGCGCCGTCGGTCGTCAGGTTGATCCGATCGAGGACGACCTTACCGCCCACAATCCTGAACGTCGTACGCATGTCGGCGCGCATCGGGACGTAGTTCTGGATGGCCACGGTGCCGTTGGAGAAACTCGCCTGCCCGCGGTATCCGTATTGGGCCGCGCGACGGTGACATCGAGGTTCCGCGTGATCACGCTCCACGGCGTCCCGTGGTCAGCGTAGGCGAACTCCCCTCTCGACGCCCGCACATACTGCAGCGTCGTCGTCCATGCGCTCGGGCCGCGCGGGTTCTGGCGGGTGAAGCGCGGGAAATTATGGGTGCCGTCCGGGAACGTCTCGACGTACATCCGCCAGTCGGTCATCTCGATCGCATCGAAGACGACGCGGCGGTTAAAGAGCGTGGACCACGGCATGGACACGTAGATACGGTCGGCGAGGAGAAAGGGACGGTCCTCGGGTTTGAGTCCTTCGATGACGATGTCTTCGAGGACGAAGCGACCGAGCCAGAGGTGTACCGACATGCGGCCGATGTGCATCGGCCGGTCCATGTAGTCGGATGCGGCCTGTTCGGCGCGGCCCCTCAGCGAAGGCCCGAGATCGACGCTGACCGTAGTGACGAACGCCACCGCGATGATGACGGCACACGTCGCCACGACGCGGCGGACGATGCGCCGCGTTGTCTGTGTGAGGGGATGGTCGAAGAGCTTTTTCACGACACCTCGCCGGCTCTAAGACCCGGCGCTACTCAATCACTACTCGATCACGATCAGTACTGCGTTCGCCTCGACGAGCACTCCCGCGACCACGCGCACCTCGCTGACAGTGCCGGCGCGCGGCGAGCGCAGCTCGTTTTCCATCTTCATCGCTTCGACGACCACCAGCCCCTGGCGGGCGGCCACCGTGTCGCCCGCTTTGACCAGCACCCTGGCGATCCGGCCGGGCATCGGCGCCACCACTCGCTGCGATCCTGGCGACGCGACGCCTCCGCCAGCGCTCCCGGGATGTGCCCGCCGTACGCCGAACCGCTGGACGCCTCCTCTTACGACGACGGCGCGACCGTTGACGTGCACGAGCAGCTCGCCAGGATCACGCTCGACGAGCGCCACCTCGTAGCTTCGGCGGCCGAGCAGCACGGACCATGCGTGGTCCACCTTGACGGCCTCGACATCCAGCTGGCGGCCGTCGAGCCAGAGGCGACCGCCGCGACTCTCGACGTGCCGGGGTGTACCGTTCGCGACGAGTTCGAACGTCACGTGCGCAGCGCCTCGGCGCGCGCGAGTGCTTTCCAACCGCCACGAGCGCGAGTGAACTCGTCCCGCGGGAGCACTGTTTCGTTCGTGAGTCGCGCGGAAGAGCTCGCGTGGGTGGAGTGCGTCTCGCGTGACATCAGGTGCAGCACCGCCCCGACGATTGCCGCCTCCTCTTCTTCCCGATCGGCAGTGGCGAAAGGTTCGCCGCCCCGCTGCTGCAAGAGCTCGTCCAAGTATCCCGTGTGAAATTTGGCAGCCAGAAACGCCGGCTGCGCGAGCAGCCATCGGAAAAAGGGGACAGTCGTCTGGATGCCCAGGACCTCGTATTCGCGCAGTGCTCGTGTCATGCGGGCAATCGCGCGAGGCCGGTCCGGACCCCACGCGGACAGCTTGGAGATCAACGGGTCGTAATAAATAGGGACCTCGCCGCCCGATTCCACTCCCCCGTCGTCCCTGACCCATGGGCCGGCGGCCGCCCGCAAGGCGGCGATTCGGCCCGGCGACGGCATGAACCCCATGTCCGGGTCTTCTGCGTAAATCCGGCATTCGATGGCGTGGCCATCCGGCGTGTGCGCCAGCACAGGATCGACGTCGAGCGGCTCTCCGCGCGCGATGCGGAACTGCCATTCGACGAGATCGATCCCGGTCACCATCTCGGTAATCGGATGCTCGACCTGGAGGCGCGTGTTCATCTCGAGGAACCAGTACCGGTCCGCTTCGTCCACGAGAAATTCGATCGTGCCGGCGCTGGTATAGCCGACCCCGCGCGCGACCGAGGCGGCCGCGCTGATCAGCTGCGCGCGAAGGGCCGGCGTAATCACTGGCGACGGCGTTTCCTCGATCACCTTCTGGTGCCGCCGCTGAATCGAACATTCACGCTCGACAAACGGAAGCACGGTCCCGTGCTGATCGCCGAGCAGCTGCACTTCAATGTGGCGCGGACGCGTCAGGCGTCGCTCGAGATAGATCGCGGAGTCGCCGAAAGCGGTGCCTGCCTCCGATCGCGCGGCGCGGACCGCGCTCGCCAGGTCGGCGGCGCTCGTGACCGTTCGCATGCCCTTGCCGCCGCCGCCGGCCACAGCCTTGATGAGCAGCGGGTAGCCGACCCCCTCAGCCGCAGAGGCGATGGCGTCGTCGGGGTCGCCCGGCGCGAATGGCAGCTCGGTGCCCGGAACGACCCGGACGCCCGCCGCGATGGCGAGGCGGCGCGCCTGGGTCTTGCTGCCCATCAGCGCGATGGCTTCCGGCGTGGGCCCGATGAACGTTAGGCCGGCGGCGAGGCACGCCGATGCGAACGGTGCGTTTTCGGCGAGAAATCCGTACCCGGGATGTACTGCATCGGCGCCAGTCTTGCGCGCCGCATCAATCAGTCGCTCGATGTTGAGATAGCTCTCGGTCGGGGCGTTTGGTCCGATGGCCCAGGCTTCGTCCGCCAACCGTACGTGCCGTGCCGTGCGATCGCATTCGGAATAGACCGCAACCGACGCCAGCCCCATGTCGCGGCACGCACGAATGACGCGCACGGCGATTTCGCCGCGGTTGGCGACCAAAATCTTGCGCAAAACGTTGTAATTCTACTACTTACGGTGCGAGACCGACTGGTTCGTCAGCGCCGGCGGTCAGTGCCAGACTCCAGGGACTGGTTTCGCACACATTCACGGAAGTCGCGCACTTGAGTGACTAGAAGTCCCGGCACAAGGGGACATTAGTCGCGCGGTGAATCCCAGCTTCCGCGATCGTGACCGGCATTCTCGGCTTAGTCACCCCCCGTTGAGCTGGTGCGCTTCTTGCCGAAGGATCAACCAATCACGATGTTGCGATCGCTAAGGAGTCTGAGTCCGATGATGTACCGCGCTTTTCTCGTCCTCGTCTTCGCCGTGCTGACAACGGGCTGCCGCTTTTTTGAAACACAGACGGGCCCTTCGGCGAACGCGACGCCAGAACCGACAACGCTGTCCGGAGTCGTCCGGGCGGTTGGGTCAACAGCTGGAGTCAAGGGCGCCGTCGTACAGATTCTGGATGGTCCCAACAAGGGCTTCCTGGTGACGACCGACACGAAGGGGATCTACAAGTTCGACAACCTTACGGCAGGCAATGCGAACGTATCGGCGTCTGCCACGGACATGCCTGAAGCCGTCGCCGGTGTGCACATTGACAAAGGAAGCACGCTCGATTTCCAGCTCGAGCCTCCGCCATGGTCGGCAAGAGGGAGCGGGAGTGATGTTTTCGAAGTGCCGGCCTGGGTCTCCCGTGTTCGCATTACCGGAGAAGTCCCGGCTGGGCGGTGTGACACCCTGGTGATTCGCCTGGCAGGTGCGTCGATTCTGAACACCAATCTCGGGACGTGCGGTAGCGTTGTCGGGATCCGTCGGTATGAGGGTGTGCACCTTATGGCCGGCGGCGGAGTGGCCGAAATCTTCGTCCCTTCGCTGTCGGTGAGCTGGACGATCGAGTGGATTCGTTAGGGATTACCGAATGACGCCGCGCCTGACGGCATAAAGGACGATCTCAGCGGCGCTGTGCAGGTCGAGCTTCTCCATGATTCTGGCGCGATGAGTCTCGACCGTGCTCGGACTGATCGACAGAATGTGCGCGATTTCCTTGTTCGCCTTCCCCTCGGCGATCAACTGGAAGATCTCGCGCTCGCGCTCCGACAGTGATTCGTACCGGTCGGTGATTCCTTTGTCTGCAAGCTGCCGGACGTAGTCGTCCAGCATCAGCCTGGCAACCGCGGGGCTGAAAAACGACTTCCCCTGCGAGACGGCGGCCACGGCCTGGATCAGATCGACGTCGGCGGAATCCTTCAGCAGGTACCCGGTCGCGCCGGCCTTCAGGATCTGATTTACGTAGGCTTCATCCGCGTGCATCGTCAGGACGAGTATGCGGGTGGCTGGCGATCGCTTGACGATCTGCCTCGTTGCCTCGATGCCGTTGAGGAGCGGCATCGCGACGTCGAGGATCGCGACGTCGGGCTTGAGCTCCTCCGCCTGCTTCACCGCGTCGCGCCCGTTGCCCGCCTCGGCGACGACCACCCAGTCGGGCCGTTCCTCGAGCACCTTGCGGAGTCCCTGCCGCACGACAGTGTGATCATCGGCAAGGAGGATGCGGAGTTGTGCCATGTCAGCCAGCCAGCGGATGGGCAGCCGGCGCCGCCGCGGCGGCCGGAGCCGGAAGCCTGACGGTGACGCGCGTCCCGCCCTCGGTGCGGTTCTCGATGACGAACGTGCCCGCGAGCGCTTGCGCGCGCTCGCGCATGCCGATCAGGCCGAGCCGGCGTCGCGCATCGGATGCCCGCGCCGCGGTGGTGTCGATGCCGCGGCCGTCGTCCTCAATGGTCAGTTGCAGCATGCCTTCCCGGCGGACGAGCGACACCGTGCACGACGAGGCACCGCTGTGGCGCGCCACGTTGGTCAGCGCCTCCTGGACGATGCGGTAGACGCAGACCTCGACGTCGGGGGGAAGCCGATCGTCCATCCGCTCGTGCGTGAGCTGCGTGCGGATGCCCGTACGCTTCGAGAAGCTGCGCAGGTGCGCGCTCACCGCCTCGGGAAGCCCGAAGTCGTCGAGCATGGACGGGTGCAGCAACTGTGACAGGTCACGGACGTTCTGCAGCGTCGACTCGGCGATCGCGCGCCCCTCGTCGAGCGCCCGGCGGGCGCGCGAGTCGGTCTCGACGCCGCGCATCGCGACGCCCATCTCCATCTTGATGGCGGTCAGCGCTTGTCCGACCGCATCGTGCAACTCGCGCGCGAGGCTGCGGCGCTCCTCTTCCTGCGCCGTCACCAGCCTCGCCGACAACCGCTCGAGGTCGCGCCGGGTCTGGCGTTCCGCGGCCTGCCGCCGTTCGATCTCATGCTCGAGCCGGCCGACGTGACGCGTGGCGACGACGGCGACTACCAGTCCGACGACGATGGCGAGCGAGGCGAGCGAAAGAACCCGGTTCCGCGCGTTGCTGTAGAGCAGCGCCGCCTCAGCCTCGTGGCGTTGGCGCGAAGCGCGCTGGAGCGCCGACAGTGAATCGACAATCTCCAGGATCGACTGGCGCGCCGGCACGATACGTTGACGAAGCAGCGCGGCGGCATTCGCGGTAGTGAACGGCCCCTCGGAGACGAACACCACGTCGCGCGACTTCCAGTAGTGCTCGAGCTCCACCTGGAGGTTGTCCCAGTGCTGGCGCTCGATCGGCGAGCCGATCAGCGGCACGTAGACCGGAAGGACGCGATCGACGTCGTCGCGTATCTTCAGGAGCGCGGCGCGGTAGTCGTCGTAGCTGGAAGGCGTGCGATCGATCAGCGCGTCGCGAAGGTAGACGGATCCGAGCAGGACGTTGGTTCGGACGGTGGCGAGCACATCCTGGCCGCGTTGAAAATCGTCGCGGCTCGCCTCGAGGCGGCGATCGACTTCGCGGAGGCTGCGGACCAGCTCGTAGCCGGAGGCACCCCACAGCGCGAACACAACGGCGAAGCCGGCGGTGAGCGCTCCTCGAATCGTCGACGTAGGGCCAATGCGCGCGGCAGCCACGGCGGGGTTCTCCTCCGCATCGTAGTCGGCGTCCGGCGAAGCGGTCCAGTGCGTCATTGTCTCGATCCAGAGCTCGTCAGTCGGCGGTGGCTCCCAGGATCGCCTCGGTCCAGCCGGCGGTTCCCGCCGCCATCGTCAAGTAGGCGTCGGGAATGGTGCGCCGCAGCCGCATCTGATCGATGCCGTCCGTGCGCACGATCACCGGCACGTCCACGGCGCGCAGCAGCTCGCGGTGCTTCCATTTCTCGCCCAGCCCGACAAACAGCACCGGATCGTCGCCAAACCGATACAACGCCATCAGCAGCCGCACCGCGTCGCCGACGTTGCCGCCCCGCGCCGGGAGCCGCAGGACCTGCCAGTCCGGGTCCTCGTCCGGTTCTGTGTCGAACCCATCGGGGAAATACCCGCGCGGCACGTAGAGGAGGGTGCCGCCTGCCGCAACGAACGGGTGGCGTATGGCGAGTTGATCTGCAGCAGCACCATCACCGCCGGTGGCTCGTCGCTGATGAATACCACCGGTACCGCGAATGTACGGAGCAACCCGACGACATGGCGCGCGGTCGGACACGCGATGGCGCCGTCGGGCGCCCTCACCGGACCGTCGCAGGCGGCAAGTATGACCAGCGCATCCATGCGTTCAATGTAGCGTCGCGTGAACCACGCCGGTATCGGGTCCAGAGGGGATGGCCTATACAATGGCGACAATGAGCCGGCGAGCCATCGCAGCCACGCTCGATGTGCTCGCCCTGGCGCTGGCCGTTCTGGCCGCGGCGATTGTCAACGCGGGCGGGTTCGTCCTTCAGTTCGCGGATTCCCGAGTCTCACTGCGCACGCCTTCACGCACGCTGCTGTGGATGGTCGTGGTCGTGGTTGTCCGTTTGACGATCGACCGGCGCACCCGCCCCTTCGGCATCGTATTCGGCTCATGGCCGCGCTTCCCGCGGCTTCCCGGCGATACCGACGCCTTTCAGGTACGCGCGACTCCTGGACTTGGCCGACGCGCGGCGTTCGCCTCGCTCGGCATTCTGCTGGTGCTTTGCGTGCTGGTGCAGGACCAGCTCCAGTATCCGTATTCAGTCGCCGACTACGGAGATCCACTGTTTTCGATCTGGCGGATCGGCTGGGTGCTGCACCAACTGGTTGCAGATCCGGGACACCTCTTCGACGCCAACATCTTCTCCCCAGAGCGCCTGACGTTGACGTTCTCGGATCCGATCATCCTGCCTTCGTTGATCGCCGCGCCGCTGGCAGGTCTTGGGCTGCATCCCGTCGTCACCTATAACCTGTTGCTGCTCTCCGGGTTCTGGTTCTCCGGTATTGCAACCTACCTGCTGGTGGAGCGGCTCACGGCATCGCCGCTCGCCGCGTTCGTCGGCGGGGTCATCTACGCGTGTTATCCGTACCGGTTCGAGCATTACGGCCATCTCGAACTGCAGATGACGCAGTGGATCCCGCTCGGCCTGCTGGCGTTGCATCTCTTTGTCTCGACTGGCCGATGGCGGTACGCGATCGCGCTCAGTCTTGCCGGCGCGGCTCAGCTCTATTCCTCGATGTACTCCGCCGTCTTCTTTCTGCTCTACGCCGTGGTCATCGGCGTCGGGCTGATTCTCGCTTACCGGACTCCCCTGCGCCGCTTGGTCCTGCCGGCGTCAGCGGCGGCAGTGGTGGCCGCCTTGCTCGCGGTGCCGCTCGCCCGTGCATTTGTCGCGGCGGAACCGTTGAAGGCAGAGCGAACGACGGATGAAGTCCGGTTCTACAGCGCCACGCCGCTTGATTACTTTCGAGGGAACCTTCAGAGCGCGCTGTGGAAGGACCGCATCCTGCCTCCAGAACCGGAACGAGCCCTGTTTCCCGGCGTCATGCCGCTGGCGCTTGCCGCGATCGGAATCGCGCCGCCGCTGAGCGCCGTCCGGCTGGTGTACACGGTGGGCCTGCTGGTCGCGCTCGATTGCTCATTCGGGTTCAACGGGGCCTTCTATCCGCTCCTGCACCGATCGTTTCCCCCGGTTCGAGGGCTGCGCGTGCCGGCGCGTTTCAGCGTCATCGTCGGCCTCACCCTGTCGATCTTTGCCGGGTTCGGGGCGCGTCGCATTCTCGGTTGGTGTCGATCGCGCATCAACCAGCGGGCTGCGATTGCAGTGCTGATCGTGCTGATCGCCATCGATGCGTGGCCGGCGCTGCCGCTCGTGCCCGTCTGGAAGGAGCCGCCTCCTATCTACGAGACGCTAAAGGCCCGGCGTGACGTGGTCCTCGCGGAATTTCCGGTCGACGAGAACCCTGTCTTCAACACGCCGTTCATGTATTTCTCCGTGTGGCACTGGCGGCCGATCGTAAATGGCTACAGCGGCTACATTCCGGAGTCTTACGTCGCGGTGATTCCAGAGCTCATGGAGTTTCCGCGCGGTGACTCCATCGCCGCACTCCGCCGGCGCGGCGTCACGCACGTCACCGTGAACTGCGGACTGCAGCGGAACGTCTGCAAGGAGACGATGACCCTGATGGGTCACTCGCCGGGACTGCGGTTGATCACGGAAGCACGCTGGGAAGGAGAACCGGTACAGCTCTTCGAGCTCACCGGCGACTAATGACTCGGGCGACCCTGCGGCCGAGAAGTGCCCAGGGTCGCACAATCGCCTCGGCGATGACATGGGTTCCCATCTTCGACTTGCCGATGCGCCGTTCCGTGTAACAGATCGGGACTTCCTCGACCCTGACCTGGTCCAACGCGAAGAGCAACTCGGGAAGAAACGCGTAGCCGGTACCTCGAGATCCGGTCGAACGCCACTTTCTTGAGCGTGTCGACCCTGTAGGCGCGAAACCCGCTCGTGCAGTCGACACACGCCAAACCGCTCAGGAACCGCACATAACTGTTGGCCGCGAGGCTCAGAAGCAGCCGCTGCACACCCCAGTTCAGGATGCGAATGCCGCCGACGTATCGCGATCCGATCGCGACGTCAGCCGCGGCGAGCGCATCGATCAGCCGGGGAAGGTCCGCCGGGTCGTGTGAGAAATCGGCGTCCAGCGTCGCGACGACGTCGTAGCCCTGCCGCACGGCATGCTGAATGCCGTCAACGGTCGCCGAACCGTACCCGCTCTTGGCAGGCCGGCTCAGGATTTCGACACGGGTATCGTGAGCCGCCAGTGCACGGACCACGTCCCCAGTTCCGTCCGGCGAGTTGTCGTCGACGACCAGCACCGACGAGGCCGGAACATGCCTGAGGATCTCGGGAATGAGCCTGGCGATGTTCTTGGCCTCGTTGTAGGTCACGACAAGGGTGAGAATCCTCCTCATTACGCGCGTTCGTCTCAGAGCGGGATGTTCCCGTGCTTCTTCGGCGGATTCCGGTCGCGCTTGGTCTCGAGCGCGGCAAGCGCGGCGATCAATTTTTCACGGGTCTGGTGCGGCTGGATCACTTCGTCGACGAAGCCGCGCTGGGCCGCGATGTAGGGGTTGGCGAATTTCTCGCGATATTCGGTGATGCGGACGGCGCGCGCCGCCTCTGGATCGGCGGCCGATTCGAGCTCGCGCTTGTAGAGAATATTGACCGCGCCCTCGGCGCCCATGACCGCGATCTCCGCCGTCGGCCAGGCGAAGTTGGCGTCGGTCCGGATGTGCTTGCTCGACATCACGCAGTACGCCCCGCCGTACGCCTTGCGCGTGATCACCGTCACCTTCGGCACCGTCGCTTCGGCAAACGCGAACAGCAGCTTCGCGCCGTGCCGGATGATGCCGCCGTACTCCTGGACGGTTCCCGGCAGGAACCCCGGCACGTCTTCGAAGGTCACCAGCGGTATGTTGAACGCGTCGCAGAAGCGGACGAAGCGCGCCGCCTTCACCGACGCGTCGATGTCGAGCGTGCCGGCGAGGTGCGCGGGCTGGTTGGCGACAATGCCGACCGGCCGGCCGGACAAGCGGGCAAAGCCGACGAGGATGTTGCGGGCGAAGTGCTCGTGCACTTCGAGGACGTAGCCTTCGTCGACGATCCC
Source organism: uncultured Acidobacteriota bacterium (assembly GCA_963750995.1). Taxonomy (GTDB): domain Bacteria; phylum Acidobacteriota; class Vicinamibacteria; order Vicinamibacterales; family UBA2999; genus CAVVST01. Next base: position 1,391,664 of record CAVVST010000005.1, read on the forward strand.
TCGGATCACGTCGAGCATGTCGTACGCCTGGTTGGGCGACGCCGGCACGACGCGGTCGAGCGCCTGGACCGCCTGTTCAGGAGGATCGGCGCTGTCGGTGCGCGGCGGATCGTCGACGTTGTTGCCGGGCATGAACGACAGCAGCTCGCGAATCAGCAGCAGGCACTCCTGGTCGTTCTCGGCAGCGAAGTGCGCCACGCCGCTGCGCTCGTTGTGCGTCATCGCGCCGCCCAACTCCTCCTTCGTCACCTGCTCGTGGGTGACCGTGCGGATCACCTCGGGCCCGGTGACGAACATGTAGCTGGTGTTTTTCACCATGACGGTGAAGTCCGTGATCGCCGGCGAATAGACCGCGCCGCCGGCGCAGGGTCCCATGATCGCCGAGATCTGCGGGACCACCCCTGACGCGAGCGTGTTCCGCAGGAAGATGTCGGCGTAGCCGCCGAGCGAAAGCACGCCCTCCTGGATGCGGGCGCCGCCCGAATCATTCAAGCCGACCACCGGCGCGCCCATCTTCACCGCCAGATCCATGACCTTGACGATCTTGGCGGCGTTGGTTTCGGAAAGCGAGCCGCCGAAGACGGTGAAGTCCTGCGCGAACGCGTAGGTGAGCCGCCCGTTGATCCGGCCGTAGCCGCACACCACGCCGTCCCCCGGCACGACCTGCTCGGCCATGCCGAAGTCGCCGCAGCGGTGGGTGACGAACTTGTCGACTTCCTCGAAGGTACCGGCGTCGAACAGCAAGTCGATGCGCTCCCGCGCCGTCAGCTTACCGGCGTCGCGCTGGCGGCGGAGACGGTCCTGTCCTCCGCCCAGCTCGGCGCGCCGCTCGAGATCGGCCAGGTGATCGTTGGGATCCATCCGGGAGCTAGGCCTTTGCTGCCTGCGCCTTCTCCCAGTCCTTGAGGAATCGTTCGAGGCCGATATCGGTGAGTGGATGCTTGAAGCACTGCTCGACCACGGCGGACGGCGCAGTCACGACGTCGGCGCCCATGCGGGCCGCCTCGACGACGTGGATCGGGTTGCGCACGCTCGCCACCAGCACCTCGGTGGAAAACTCGTAGTTGTCGAAGATGTCCACGATCTCCCGGATCAGGTTCATGCCGGTGGTCCCGACGTCGTCGAGCCGGCCGACGAAGGGGCTGACGTAGCCGGCGCCGACCTTGGCCGCGAGCCACGCCTGCGTCGCCGAAAAAATCAAGGTGACGTTGACTCGCTGCCCCTCGGACGCCAGCGTCTTGCAGGCGCGCACGCCGTCCTTCGTGAACGGGACCTTGATGACGATGTGCTCGTCGATGCGAGGCGAGGTCGCGCCCCTCGCGCACCATGCCGGCGAAGTCGGTTGCCACGACCTCGGCGCTGACGGGGCCTTTCACGATCCGACAGATCTGCTTGAGGATCTGCCGGTAGTCGCCCGATTCCTTGGCGAGCAGCGACGGATTGGTAGTGACGCCGTCAAGGATGCCGAGCGCGGCGAGCGCCTCGATCTCCTTGACGTTCCCGGTGTCGACAAACAACTTCATTGCGAATCTCCTACCAGCTACCGGCTACCACCTAGCGAGCCGTTTCTTCCACGGGAGCCGAGAGCGCGCTGATATTCGGCAGCGGGACCCGTGTATCGACGGCCGCCACTGAATAGATATAGCGCGTTCCCGCCTTCACGTCAGCGTCGCGATACCGGGCTTCAGCAATCGGCCGGTCTGTAAGCTGACGCAGTGTGGCATCGCCCGCCTCGCGGCGCAAGACCAGGTAGCCGCCGAAATCGAGTTCGGTATTCGGTTCCCAGATCAGGCTGATACTCGCCTTCCGACGGCACCGCGGCGAGCCCGGCGGGCGCGGCGGGCGGAAACATGTCGACGGGCGTGACGCAGAGCGGCGGCGTCGCGGCGCTCATCACCGTTCCACGCTGCGCGCGAACGGTATAGCAGCGCGCCCGGCCCCCCTCCAGCGCATCGGTCAACGACGTCACGGCGAGCGGCGCAGGATTCGATCGCCATCGGCGGAGGAGCGCTCCACCCCGGGCTTTCGGCCGGAGGCAGCAGGAACGGATCGGGCGCGAGCTGCGCGGTACACGCTGTAGGTCGTTGGCCCGGGCGGCACGGAGGAGTCAACCACCGGCGTCGCGGGTGTGACCGGCTGCGCGGTGTCGTAGGGCGACGGCTCGGCCGGGAGCGCGCGGTCCAGCAGGAAGCCGACCAGTCCTCCCGACGGCTCCCACGTCAGCGACAGGGACGCCGGCGCATAGGTGGCGCGCGGCTCGGTCGGCGGGTCCGGCACGTTCGTCAGCACGAGCTCTGTCTGGGCGCCGGACGGACCGGGCCTGTCCTCGCTGACTGAAGCCGATGGCGATATAGAACCGCTTGAGCACGGCCGGCGTCGCGGCGCTCGGGCACCGTCGTCAACGCGGCGAATCGCGGATCGACGATCGGGAGGGGGCCCTGAACGAGGTCGTCGGCCGTCAGCTGATCGACGATCGTCACGGGCGCGCCGGCGATTGCGCCCTTGTCGGTCGGAAGTTGCGGCAACGGGCGGTTGTCGGCATCGACCGGTGGCGGCACCACCGGAATCGAAGCGACGACGGTGCCGAGCTCGGGCCAGCGGGCAGCGCGTCGGCGCCACCCGGCCGGTGTAGCCGTAGACGTCGATGCGCGTGAGATCAATCGGCAGCGACGTGTCGATGTTGGCCGTCGGGACCGTGAGGGTGACGTAGACGTCGTTGCCGAACCGCGAGGCGGCGATCTTTTCGACTCCCGCCGGGATGCGCACGAACGGCGCCAGCGGCGGTCCCTTTTTCCCGCAGCCGGCGACGGCGAGCGCGGCGAGCAGGCCGAGCGCCGCCAGTCGGGCCGGGCGCATCACTCTTCCAGCGGCGCGGCGGCGCGCTTGGCCGCCTCGTGCGACTTGAATCGGCGCGGGTCGATGGCGTGGCCGCGGACCTTGTAGTTCAGGATCCGTTCGGTCGTATCGAGCAGCCGCGCCGCCTTGGCGCGATTGCCGCGCGTGGTCTTCAACGCGTCGAGAATCAGGTCGCGCTCGAAGGCGGCCACCGCATCCTTCAATGTGACACGGGTGACGGTGCCGGACGCATCCGCCGTCTGCAGCGACGGCGGCAGGTGATGGCCGTGGATCACCGCGCCGTCGCACACCAGGACCGACCGCTCCAGCGCGTTTTCGAGCTCGCGGACGTTGCCCGGCCAGTGGTAGCTCATGAGCATGTCGATGGCGGGGGTGGAGATCCGCTTGATCACCTTGCCGTGCTCGCGCGAGAACTTCTCCAGGAAGTGATCCGCCAGCAGCAGCATATCCGCCTTCCGGTCGCGCAGCGGCGGCACGAAGATGGTAAAGACGTTGAGGCGGTAATAGAGGTCCTCGCGGAAGGTGCCGTCGACGATCGCCTTCTCCATGTCCTTGTTGGTGGCGGCGATGACGCGCACGTTCACGCGGACGGTATCGGTGCCGCCAAGTCGCTCGAACTCGCGCTCCTGCAGCACCCGCAGCAGCTTCACCTGCGTGCCGGCGTTGATGTCGCCGATCTCGTCGAGGAAGAGGGTGCCACCTTCCGCCATCTCGAAGCGGCCCTTCTTGCGCGCGGCGGCGCCGGTGAACGCCCCCTTCTCGTAGCCGAACAGCTCCGATTCAATCAACGTGTCCGGCAGCGCCGCGCAGCTCACCTTGACGAACGGCTTCTTGGCGCGCAGCGAGTTGTAGTGGATGGCGTGAGCGATCAGCTCCTTGCCGGTGCCCGACTCGCCGCGAATCAGGACGGTCGTGTTGGTCTGCGCGACCTGGGCGACTTGTTCGTACATCTGGCGGGTTGGCCCGCTGGTGCCGATGATGTTTGAGAAATCGTAGCGCTCCCGCAGCTCCTGCCGCAGGTGGGTGTTTTCGTCCAGCAGGCGTCGGCGCTCGTCCTCGACCTGGCGCTGGACCGCCAGTGCCTGCGCGATCATCCCGCTGACGATACCGAAGAACTTCACGCTGCTGTCGAAGTCGCGCTCCGCCTTGAAGCGCAGGTCGACGGCGAGCGCCCCCAGCGCCTGGCGATTCAGGATGATCGGCACGCAGATGAAACTGAGCTCCTGCCGGGAGGCGTCGCCGCGCTTGGCGGCGCGATTGAGCAGCGCCGGCTCGCGGCTCACCCGCGGGACGACGATCGGCTTGCCGCTCTCGACCACCTGCCCGGTGATGCCCTCTCCGACCCGGTAGCGCACCGACCGGGCGCGATCCTCGAACCCTTCAGCCGCGTCGACCTGGAGTTCCCCGTCGCGCAGCACAGTAACCATCCCGCGGATGGCGCCGTGATGCCGCGCCAGGATGCTGAGGACCCGCTGCAGCGACGCCTTGAGGTTGAGCGTGCCCGAGAGCGCCTGGCTGACCTCGAGCAGGGTCGACAGACGCCGCGCGTCGCGCGTGGCGGTGTTCGGGTCGGCCGTAGCAGTCTTCAGAGCAGCGGGCATATCAGGCTCCTACATTTCCGAGGGCTCGGTGCGTCGATTCCACAACGATGTACACAGGCGGCCGCGGCCGCCGCGCCTCCCAGGCGAGGGCCGCGGACTGTGCGGTGTCCAAGCCGCATGGGCTGGCTGACACGCTGACACGTTTTTGTAGTAACACAAAATTCACACGACAAAATTGTGTGAAATTTCGGTTGTCACGCATACCGCATTTTACCGAATCGCGCCCGAAATGCGAGCCAGATCGATCATCGCGTCGAGAAAAATTCTGGCGCGCCGCTTGCCGTGACCACGCCATCGTGATGGTTCGGACCTCACCGGTCGTCTTGTTGCTCATCCTGATCACTCTTGTTACATCGGCGCCGATCCGCGCCGACCCGGTCCCTCGGTCGCCTCGCCTGCGGCTGACCGACCCCCGCCTGCATACCGTGGTGGAGGCCGGACGCCGGCAGTCGCCGTCGTTTCGCGCGCTTGTCGATCACCTCGAAGACACCGACGTCGTCGTCTACGTGCAGTGCGCATTCCTGCGCACAGGGCTCGCCGGCGAACTGCAGTTCCTGACCACTGCCGCGAAACTGCGGTACGTGCTGGTGCGGATCGGCTGGGATCTCCCGCTGCCGAGGAAAATCGCCATCCTCGGCCACGAGCTGCAGCATGCGCTCGAAGTGGCGCGCAGCCCCGACGTCGTCAGCGCGGCGACGCTGGCCGCCGCCTATGAACGTTTTGGATTCACCCGGAACCGCGGCAGCGATCGCGCGGACTTCGACAGCGCCGCCGCGATCGACGCCGGCACCACCATCTGGCGCGAGCTGGCCGAGCGCGACGACGGGGAGTGATTACAGGATGTAGCGCGAGAGATCTTCGTTCTTGACGATGTCGGCGAGCATGCGGTCGACGTATGCCTCGTCGATGGTGATGGACTGACGACCGAGGTCGGGCGCCTCGAACGAGAGCTCGTCGAGCAGCCGCTCCATCACCGTGTGCAGGCGCCGCGCGCCGATGTTCTCGGTGATCTCGTTGACGCGCGCGGCAAAATCGGCGATCCGGTCGATCGCGCCGGGCGTGAACGAGAGCGCCACGTCCTCGGTCCCGATCAGCGCCATGTACTGTTTCACCAGCGCGTTCCGCGGCTCGGTCAGGATGCGCACGAAGTCGTCACGGGTGAGCGGCTCGAGCTCCACGCGGATAGGAAAGCGTCCCTGCAGCTCGGGGATCAGGTCCGAAGGCTTCGAGACGTGAAACGCGCCCGCGGCAATGAAGAGGATGTGGTCGGTCTTCACCATCCCGTGCTTGGTGTTCACGGTGGTGCCCTCGACGATCGGCAGGATGTCGCGCTGGACGCCTTCGCGGCTGACGTCCGGACCATGGCCCGAACCGCCCATCGCATCGCGGCTGGCGATCTTGTCGATCTCGTCGATGAAGATGATGCCCGCCTGTTCGACCCGGCGTACGGCGTCGCGCCCGACCGATTCCATGTCCACCAGCTTGGATTGCTCCTCACCAACCAGGTACTCGAGCGCCTCCGGCACCTTCATCCGCCGGGTCTTCGAGCGTCCCTGGAACATGTTCCCCATCATGTCCTTGAGGTTCACGCCAATTTCCTCGACCGACGTGCCGGCAATGACCTCAAACGACGGCATCGCGGTGTCGCGGACCTCCAGCTCGACGACGCGGTCGTCGAGGCGGCCTTCGCGGAGCTGCTCGCGAAACCGCTCGCGCGTCCGCGTGGCCTGGTCGCGGATGGCCGCCGGGTCCTCGCCTGCCATCGGCGACCGCGTCGGCGGCAGCAGCAGGTCCAGCAGCCGCTCCTCGCCCGCGGCCTTGGCCTTGTCCTGCACTTCCTCCGCCCGCTCCCCGCGAACCATGTCAACCGAGAGCTCCACCAGGTCGCGCACCATCGATTCCACGTCGCGGCCGACGTAGCCGACCTCGGTAAACTTCGACGCCTCGACCTTGATGAAGGGCGACTGCGCCAGGCGGGCGAGCCGGCGCGCGATCTCGGTCTTGCCGACGCCGGTGGGACCGATCATCAGGATGTTCTTCGGCGTGACCTCGTCGGCCATCTCGTGCGGCAGGCGCTGGCGCCGGATGCGGTTGCGCAACGCGATCGCGACCGCGCGCTTCGCCTTGGCCTGTCCAATGACGTACTTGTCGAGCTCGGCGACGACTTCGCGCGGTGTCAGGGCATCAACCGCGGTGGCGCTGCGTTCGGGGAGAAAGATGGCCATTGCAGGATTCACAGTTCCTCGATCGTGAGGTTCGGGTTGGTATAGATACAGATATCGGCGGCGATCGCCATCGCCTCCTGGGCAATCTCGCGCGCGTTCAGCGTGCTGTGGCGCGCGAGCGCGCGCGCCGCGGCCATGGCGAACGGACCTCCCGACCCGACCGCCACGATCCCGTCGTCGGGTTCGATGAGATCCCCTGTACCCGACAGCAGGAAGGTCGCCTTCCGGTCGGCGACGATCATCATCGCCTCGAGGCGCCGCAGCAGCCGGTCGGTCCGCCAGTCGCGCGCGAGCTCGACCGCCGAGCGCTCCAGATTTCCACGGTACTGTTCAAGTTTGGACTCGAACCGCGAGAACAGCGCAAAGGAATCGGCGGCGGATCCGGCAAACCCGGCGAGGATGGATTCGTTGTAGAGCCGCCGGATCTTGCGCGCCCTCTGCTTGAGCACGGTGTTGCCGAACGTCACTTGTCCGTCGCCGGCGAGGCAGGTTCGATCTTGGTGCCGGACGGCCAGGATTGTCGTCGAATGGATCACCCTTGCAGTATTAGCGGACAGGTTGCAGGGGGCAAGGGGAAGGGGGAAGGGGACAGTGAACAGAGGACACGGGGGCGTGCCGCGCCGATTACCGGCTGTTTCTGGCCGAAATGCGTGATTTTTGTGTGGCAGAACAGTTGCTCAGGTGGTTGGTGATGAACTGTCAGGTCCACCTGAGGAGACCCGCAATGTTCCTGAGATGCGTCATGCTCGCTGCGACCGTGGCCATCACCGTGCCGGCCTTCGCCCAGGACGCGCAGGATGAGCCGCCGCCGGCGCCGCCAAGTGAGCAGCGCCAGGCGGTACCACGAGGCAGCCGACCGCAAGGCGACAACCCGCGAACCGGAACTGCGGTGCCGCGACGCGAGGTTCCTGGGCCCGCGCCGGCACCAGATACGTCTGCACCGGCCGTTCGTAGTCGTGCCGCGGAGCGCGGCCGTGAAAACGAGCGTGCGCGCGGACTCGTCAACCGCGGCAACACGGTGATCGTGAATCCGCCGCCCGTTTATAACTACAACTACCCGCGCCGGTCTACCCGTACGGCTACGGCGCGTTCGGGTTGGGCTACTTCTACTACGACCCGTATCGCTGGTATCCGGGGTACTCGGCTATGGCTACGGTTACGGCTCAGGCTACTCGCCGCGATACGGCTCCGGTTTCGGTTTTGACATCGGTGAGCTGCGGCTGGAGGTCTTTCCGCGCAACGCGCAGGTCTTCGTCGACGGGTACTACGCGGGCACTGTAGACGACTACGACGGCATGTTCCAGGCGCTGAAGCTCGAGGCCGGGCCGTATCAGATCCGCATCGCCGCTCCCGGCTTCGAGGATCTGATGTTCGACGTCCGAATCAACCCGGGTCAGAAGATCAACTATAGGGGCGATTTGCGACGCCGGCCGTGAACATGACGGAGGCCTGAAGGCCTCCGGCTACCGCTTTGCGCTGCTACCGCTTTACGCTGCCGGCGCGCCGCGCCGGAAAAGCAGGTACAGCGGAATCCCGGCGAGAATCACCAGCGCGCCGGCGCCGGTTGGACCCGGCGCCGTATACAGGCCGTTGATCAGGATCAACGCCGCCGCCACCACATAAATCCCCGGTACCACCGGATATCCCCACGCGCGAAACGGACGTTCAGCGTCCGGCTGCTTCGCGCGGAGTACGAACAGCGACACCACGGCGACCCCTGAGAACAGGATGATCGCAAACCCCGTGTAGGTGAGCAGCGCCTGTGCCTGGGCCGTGAGGACGAGCAGGGAACTCCACACCGCTTGCGCGATGATGGCCACGGCCGGCGTTTTGTAGCGCGGATGCACCCTCGCGGCGCTCTTGAAGAACTGGCCGTCGCGCGCCATGGCGAAGTAGACGCGCGGACCCGCGAACGTCATCGCGCTGATGCTGGCCAGCAGGCTGACGATCGAGACAATACCCATGGTGTTGCCGGCCGCGGCGCCGAGTAGCCGGTCGGCGATGACGTCGAGCACCGAGCCGTTGACCGCACCCAGTTCATTCACCGGCAGCACGTAGAGATAGAGCGCATTGAGCAGCAGGTAGATCACGATGACCGCCCCGGTGCCGAGGGCAAGCGCGAGCGGCACATTGCGCCCCGGATTGCGCACCTCCTCGGCGACGTAGGACGCCGCGTTCCATCCCGAGTAGGTGAACATCACCGGGATCAGCGCGAGCAGCCAGTTCGTGGCCGATACCGGACCGCTCTGGGTGATGTTGCTCACGGTGCCCTGGCCGAAGGAGAAGCCGATCGCGATGAAGAGCACGAACGCCGTCACCTTCAGCACGGCCAGCACGTCGCTGACGAGCCGTCCCGGACCGACGCCGCGCAGGTGTATCCATGCCATGCCGAAGATCGCGGCGATCGCCACGATGCTCTGTGGTGACGCGGTCAGGACGAGCGTGCCGGGAATCACGGGAAGCGTGAGGAACGGGGTGTCGTTCGCGGCAGCCGGGATGAAGCGACCCAGGTAGAACGCGAGTACCACGGCGCTGGTCGCAATGGCGCCGGAAAACCCGGCCACGAACGATGTCCATCCCGTCAGGAAGCCGGCGATCGGTCCGAACGCGGCGCGCAGGTAGACGTACTCCCCGCCTGCTCGAGGCCGCAGTGCGGCTAGCTCCGCATAGGCCATCGCGCCCGCGAAGGCCAGCCCACCCCCGGCGACCCACGTCGCAAGGAAGGCCAGCGCGCTTGGCACCGACGCGGCGATCTGCGGCGGCGAGAACAGGATGCCGCCGCCAATGACGTTGGAGACAATCAGTGCCGCGGCGTCGAGCGGTCCGAGGCGGCGTTCGAGCGACTGGCCGGCCGGGTTCGTGGTGGCAGTGGTCACGCCGGAATTCTAACCACGAAGATCACGAAACAGACGAAGAACACGAAATTATTTTTGATTCGTGATCGTCGCGCCCTCCGTGCGTTCGCGGTTACTCGGTCAGGAGCTGCCGGTCGATGGGAATTTCGGCCATCTTCACCCATGTGCGGGATCCGTGTTTGCCGAAAATTTCAACACGGGCGTCGACGAAATCGCGGTTCTGGAGCATCTGGATGCGCGACTGACTGCCGGTGTAGCCGAGGGTGGAGCGCAGGACGATATTGCCCTCAGTGGCCCCGGCCGGCAGGCCATCGGTGTCGATGGCACGGATGAAATGTTCTCCCCAGGCCTGGTCTTCGCCGACCCGTTTGAAGACCGCATTCAACTGTACGCTCGCGATGTCGCGATCGGAGATGTTCTGGAGCCCGAGGGAAATGCTCGGCACGAGCTTGTTCTGGCCCCCGGCGACGACGCCCGAGTCATACCAGCCGGTCCGGACGTCGACAATTTTCAAATCTTTCCCGACTTCGCGGGACTCGCAGGCGGCGAACAGGACAAGGGCCACGAACGGCAGAACCAGGCGTCGAGCCATACCGCGATTGTACATATCCGGTTAGACACCGGATGCGCGCGGTTAGAACTCCCCGATTTGCACCCGGGACCGCACCTGCTCCAGCGTGAGCTGCCCGGCGCGGAACGCGCTCAGATCGCTGCCCTTGATGCGAAGCACGAGCGTGACGACGGCGGGATCTGCCGAGATGAACGGCGCGGTGGGGGCGTTGTCGCGCGCCGCGACTGTCAACCATTCGTTGTCGCTGAGCACGAGCGATCCGCTGTTCTCGATCATCGCGTCGATCACCGCCGCCTTGACCTCCTCGGTATACGCATCGCTCGGATCGTTCAGCAGAACCGGATCGATCTCCGGCGCCGCCGGGATGTCTGCCTGCGGCGCACCCACCGATTGCGCCGTGACGGCCTGGGCGGCGCCCACGGTCTGCGCGCTGACCTGCCCTGCGGGCGCGGCTGACGCCAGCGCCGGCACCTGCGGCGTCGGACTCACCTGCTGCTGCACGCGCCGCAGCGTGCGCTCGAACTCGGCCTGCACGCCCGGATCAGGTATGGCGCGCACGAACGCCCGCATCGCGGCGACATCACGGGCCAGCGCGTTGCCGGTCTCGTTGATCGTGCGGATCGACCATGCCAGGCTCTGGCGCAGCGCCGGCACTTCGACGTCGAAGAACACGCCGTAGCCGTCAAGACGGAAGCCGCGTACCTGGGGTGCCCCACCCTGCAGCAGCGCGTCGTCGGGCACGACCGCGCGCAGGCGACGCCGCAGGTTGTCGACCCCTACCTGCACCGCGTGCTCCAGCACGCCTTCCATGATGAAGATCCGCTGCCGCGCCCTGATCTGATCCGCCTCGGTATTCTGCGGGGGGGCAGCCGCCGTCTGCGCCGACGCGCCGCCGGCGATGCCCATCCCCATGACGACCCCGATAACCCAACTTCTCAAGACAGATCCCTCCCCTACCGTTGTTCAGAGACGCGCATCAGATAGTTCAACATCTGGCGCTGTTCGCGGACCTCGGCGCCCGTCAGTCCCTCGATCTGGCCGAAGTTGCTCGAGATCTGCGCCAGGTCTACTCTGCGCTGCGCGTCGAAATCCCTGACGACCTGCGCCGTGCGCAGCGCGAGTTCGCGCTGCTGCCGCTGTTCGCTTTCGTCGATGAGCGCGCGAACCTGCGCCAGGATCTGTGCGTTGCTTCCCGATTGCGCCGCCGCGGTGGTGGCGACGCCGGCCGACGGCCGCAGCCCCGCCATCTCGGCCCGGAGGCGCTGTTCGAGCGACGCCAGATCGCTTGCCGTTACTGTCGGGGCTCCAGGCGCGGTGTTCGCCGCCGCGACCGTCTGCGTCGGTGACGCGCTCGGCGTAGTGCCCCGCAGGACTCCGAGCGACATGCCGACGCCGAAGATCAGGCATGCTGCCGCGGCCTGGGCCCACGCGGGCATCGGCTGGCGGAACCAAGGCCCGGGCTTCATGCCCCGGGGCTCGCGGCTGACGAGGGGCTCCGGTCTGGCCCGGTTCTGAGGTTTCGGAGCGGTGGCCTCGGACCGGGAGATGGCGAAGCCCAGGTCGGCCTCGGGTGGTGTCCACGACGCCAGCCTGCGGCGCGCCGACTGCAGTGCCGCTATCTCCGCCGCGCATGCGCCGCACAACTCGATATGCGCGTCGATCGCCGCGCGTTCCCCCGGCTCGCAGTCGTCATATAGATAGCCGACGAGCCCGGTGTTATCCCCACACTGAAATGTTTCACTCATGCGCGTTTCACCAATTGCGGCACGCGGCCGTTTTTCTCCAGATGCCGTCGCAGGACGCTGAGGCCCTGATAGAGCCGCGTCTTCACCGTGCTCAACGGGCAGCCCTGCAGGTCGGCGATCTCCTGGAACGTCATGCCGTGGTATTCCTTCAGGACGATCGCCGTCCGCTGCTCCTCGGGGAGCAGCGCCATTGCCTCCTCGACAACCGCGCTCAGCTCGCGGCGGGCGACCAGATCCTCGATCGATTCGACCGGTCCCTGCTCGGACGCGAGTTCAGCCGGATCTACGCCCTCCGCCAGTTGAACCGTCGGCGCCCGGCGTTGCCGGCGGATCCAGTCGCGGCAGAGGTTGAGCGCAATCCGGTACAGCCACGACGAAAACTTCGCCTGCCCCTTGAAACCAGGCAAAGCGCGAAACGCCCGCAGGAACGTTTCCTGGCACACGTCCCGCGCGTCCTCCTCGCGACCGATTACGCGATACGCAAGCGCATAAATCGGCCGTTCCCATCGGAGGATGAGCTGGTTGAAACTGTCGAGATCGCCACCCCTCGAGCGGGCGACGAGGTCCTCGTCGGTCCAGTTCATCAACGGCGTATCCGGATTCCGCCTCCGCGCCCAAGGCGACGGCGAGCTAGCCAGTCACTGGATAAGACGGCGGCGACCGGCTGGCGGCTTTCTCACGATCTTACGACGTAAGTACTTACCCGCTAAAAGTTTAAGGGCGAGGATTGTGGAACCGCGTTAGAATGTGACACGTTTGGCTCTCAACCTCCCCACCGACGAAGTCTTCCTGACGACCGAGGAGGTCCTCGAGTACCTCCAAGTCAACTTGCGCACCGTCTACCGCCTCATCAAGGCGGGGAAAATTCCGGCTGTCCGCGTCGGACGGCAGTGGCGGTTCCGGAAGCGCGATATCGACGCGTGGCTGGATAGCCAGCGCACCCAGTCGGGCGGCGGCGCAGCGGCCACCGCCGCGGTAGCGCCGGCAACCCGCCAGGGGCGCGCCCGTGTCCTCGTCGTCGATGACGAAGCCAGCATTCGCGATCTCCTGTCGAAGACGCTGGCCCTCGCGGAATACGACGTCGATACCGCGGCCGACGCGAGCACGGCGCTGGGCCGGGTCCGTGCGGCCGAGTACGATCTACTGATCGCCGATCTGCGGATGCCGGGCATGGACGGCCTGACGCTGATCCGTCAGGTGAAGCGTATTCGCGCGGAATTGCCCGTCATCATCATCACCGGCTTCTCCACGGAGTCGAGCGCCATCGAGGCCGTGAACCTGGGCGTCGCCGGCTATCTGCGGAAGCCTTTCCGCGTACCCGAAGTCCTCGCCGCCGCCGCCAAAGCACTGGGTACCCCCGCGCTTAATTGATCCAGCTTTCCGAGCTCACAAAATCATTCGGCGACCGGGTTCTGCTCGACCACGTGACCTGGCAGATCGACGATGGGGATCGTGTCGGTCTATGCGGTCCGAACGGCGCGGGAAAGACCACGCTGCTCAGGATGCTGGCGCGCGACGAAGAGCCGGATTCCGGGGGAATCGTCACTCCTGCGAACCTGACGATTGGGTATCTGCCGCAGGACGGCCTGACGCACGCCGGACGCACGGTGTTCGAGGAAGCGAGTTCCGCGTTCCAGCCACTACTCGATCTGAAGCGCGAGATGCACGAGATCGAACACCGGCTCGCCGATGCATCGGTGCCCGAGCAGGAGCACGAGGCAATGCTGGCGCGCTATAGCGATCTGCAGGATCGCTTCAGGCTGTCCGACGGCTACAACATGGACTTGCGTATCGCCACCGTTCTGCGCGGCCTTGGCTTCGACCAGGACGACGTGCAGCGGCCGGCGGATACGTTTTCCGGCGGCTGGCAGATGAGAATCGCGCTCGCGAAGCTGCTGCTGGGCCGGCCGAACCTCCTGCTGCTCGACGAGCCGACCAACCATCTCGACCTCGAGGCCCGGAACTGGCTCGAGGAGTACCTGGCGAGCTACCCCTACGCGGTCATCCTGGTGTCGCACGACCGCTATTTCCTCGACGCCCTCGTCACGAGAATCACCGATCTCAATTTGCGCAAACTGACCGACTACGTCGGCAACTACAGCAAGTACGTCGAGCAGCGGGACGCCATGCTCGAACGCCTGCGCCAGGCCAAGCGCGACCAGGACGAAGAAGTAGCGCGCGTGAAGATGTTCATCGACCGGTTCCGCTACCAGGCGACCAAGGCCGCGCAGGTCCAGAGCCGGATCAAGCTGCTCGAGAAAGTGGTGCCGATCGAGGTGCCGCCGGAACGGAAGCGCATCCATTTCAAGTTTCCGGCGTGCGCGAAGAGCGGACGCACCGTGCTCGAGATGAGGCACGTCCGCAAGGCGTACGGCCCTCTCGTGGTGTTCAAGGATCTGGGACTGCACATCGAACGCGGGGATCGCATCGCCCTGGTCGGCCCCAATGGCGCCGGTAAATCGACCTTGATGCGGATGCTCTCGGGAGCGGAGTCGCCGGACAGCGGGACGCGGACGGTCGGCCACCAGGTCGTGATGGAGTACTTCGCCCAGGACGAGGCGGCACGGCTCGATCCGGCGCTCACGGTCTACGAGACGCTACAGGCCGGATCGCCCAACGACATGGTGCCGGCAATCCGCAACATCCTCGGCGGCTTTCTGTTCTCGGGCGACGATGTCTACAAGAAGGCCGGCGTGCTGTCGGGCGGGGAACGCACACGGCTCGCGGTCGCGCGCATGCTGCTGCGGCCGTCCAACACCCTGCTGCTCGACGAGCCCACCAACCACCTCGATCTCGATTCGAAGGACGTGCTTCTCGACGCGCTCGAAGATTACGGCGGGACGCTGATCATCGTCTCGCACGATCGGTATTTCGTCGAGCGGCTGGCGACGAAGATCATCGAAATCGGGCACGGCGAGGCGCTGGTCTACCCGGGGACGTACGCGGAATTTCTGTGGCACAAAGAGCACCCTGACGATCAACCAGGCACAAGGCACAAGACTCAAGTCACCAATCACAAACCAGTCCCGACGCCAAAAGCCCACACCTCAAAGGGTCCTGCACCTAGCGGCGGGTCTTCCGGTTCGCCAGACCGCGAAGCGCGCAAACGCGAAGAGACGGAAAGACGGAAGAAACAGCGCGCCAACGAATCGTTGCTGAAGCGAATCAGTGATCTAGAGGGGAGAATCGCGGAGCGCGAAGCGCAGATCAAAGCGCTCGAGGCCGCCATGGGCGCGTCCGGCTTTTACGACAACCCTGCCGCGGCCACCGCGGCCATCGATCGCCACAAGACGCTGATGTGGGAGGTCGGCGATCTGATGGCGCAGTGGGAAGCCCTCCAGGAGCACGCGTCCGAATCGTAAGCAGCATCTTTCCGAACCCCCAAAAATCGCGTTACAGTTACAGAAGTGTAATTGCGGTGTGCTGATAGCCCAACGCTTAAGGGAGTGTTTTCATGCCTTTAAAGGCATTTCCAGATGAGATGAGCGGGCACGTCCTTTGCCAACTCGGCCATTATCGGCCGGGGCCCCCACCCTCGTGTGTCGCGCTTTGCGGGTTGCTCCGGGGGCGGGGGTTAACGCTCGGAACACCTCTCGATGACCAAGTCGCGCCACCGCCCTATCCGGCCCGAGCAAGTGCGAATGCCGGCACGCACGGCCCCTGTGCAGCGGACCTCCTTTCCCGCGGCGGGCAGCGTGGATGACGTGTTTTTCCGGCACATCGTCACCGGTATGCGGAACGGTGTGCTGGCGCTGACGGCCGGCGGCACGCTGGCGCTGATTAACGACGAGGCATATCGGATCTTCGGGATTACGCCGCACGCGACCGACCTTGGCCGGCCGATCGCCGAGGTACTTCGCCAGCATCCCGAGGTCGTGCGGCTGCTGAGCAGCGTGTTTGAACTGCACCTGCTGCCGAACCGCGCCGAGATGCGGCTGCGGCCGTCGGGCAAGGTGATCGGCTACACGCTGGCGCTGGTGCGGAACGATTCGGGCCGCGTGATTGGCGCGTCGATGTTCTTCAAGGACCTCACGCGCGTCGAGCAACTGGAAGAGCGGGAACGGCTGCGCGACCGGCTTGCCGCGGTGGGTGAAATGGCGGCGGCGATTGCGCACGAGGTGAAGAACCCGCTCGCGGGGATCGAGGTGATGGCGGGACTGCTGCGGCGGAAGACGCCGGATGCGCCCGAAACGCAGACGGTGCTGACCGACATCATCAACGAAGCGAAGATGGCCAACGCCATCGTCCAGGAAGTACTCGAATTCGTGCGGCCGATCCGGCTGCAGGTGGAGCACACGGCGGTGGCGGGGGCGGTGCAGGCAGCGGTGCAGTTGGCCGATACAAAGGCTCGACGGGGCGGCATTCACGTGGAGGTG
Source organism: uncultured Acidobacteriota bacterium (assembly GCA_963750995.1). Taxonomy (GTDB): domain Bacteria; phylum Acidobacteriota; class Vicinamibacteria; order Vicinamibacterales; family UBA2999; genus CAVVST01. The sequence continues at coordinate 1,407,893 of CAVVST010000005.1, forward strand.
AACGTGCCCCAGGGTCTGCCGCTGATTAACGGCGACCAGCATCAGCTGACGCAGCTGTTTACCAACCTGCTGATCAACGCCTACGAGGCGATGAACGGCGCGGGGCGTGTCAGGTTCGGCGCCCGGACGGTGCACGTCGAAGACGGAATGGATGGGCGCGAGGCGGTCCTCGTGGAACTGGCGGACGACGGGCCCGGGATGCCGCCGGACGTGGCGGACCGGGTGTTCAACCCGTTCTTCACGACCAAGCCGCAGGGCTCGGGCCTGGGGCTCGCCATCGTGCGCAAGATCGTGGACGCGCACGATGGAAGCATCGATCTGGAGACTGCGCCCGGACGCGGGACGGTGATTCGAGTGACGCTGCCGGTCCGCGGCAGCGAGGAAGGTGTGTGATGGGCCGTATTCTGATTGCCGACGACCACGATTCGCTCCGCCGGGGCCTCGCCCAGGCGCTGTCCGAGGCGTCGCATGACGTCGACGAGGCGCCGAACGGCAATGCCGCGATCGAGAAGCTCCACGAAGGCTTTTTCGACGTGGTGGTGAGCGACTTGAAGATGGGCGGCAGCAGCGGCCTCGACGTGCTCAAGACCGCCAAGCAGCTGCACCCGTCGTGCGCGGTCATCCTGATGACGGCCTTTGGCTCGGTTTCGACCGCCGTCGAAGCGATGAAGTCGGGCGCCTTCGACTACGTGCAGAAGCCGTTCGAAGTCGAAGAGATGGAGGTCAAGATCGAGAAGGCGCTCGACATGCGCCGGATGCAGCACCAGATCGACTACCTCCGTCACGCCCAGGGCGACATCTACGACTTCGACCGCATCATCGGGTCGAGCGGCGCGCTCGAGAAGGTGCTTGGCGTGGTCCGCAAGGTGGCCAAGAGCAACACCACCGTGCTGGTGCGCGGCGAGACCGGCACCGGCAAGGAGCTGATTGCCGGCGCCATCCACCACAACTCGCATCGCGCCGCGCGCAACTTCATCAAGGTGAATTGCGCGGCGCTGCAGGAAAACCTCCTCGAGTCGGAACTGTTCGGCCACGAGAAAGGCGCGTTCACCGGCGCCGACAAGCAGCGCATCGGGCGCTTCGAGCAGGCCGACGGCGGCACGCTGTTCCTGGACGAAATCGGCGACATGAGCGCCAATACGCAGGCCAAGATCCTGCGCGTCCTGCAAGAGCACGAGTTCGAGCGCCTTGGCGGCACGCGGACGCTCAAGGTGGACGTTCGACTGATTGCCGCCACCAACCGCGACCTCACCACCATGGTGGAATCAGGCCACTTCCGCGAAGACTTGTACTACCGGCTGAACGTCGTGACGATCGAGATGCCGCCGCTCCGCGAGCGCAAGGAAGACGTCGGCGCGCTGGCCGGGTTCTTCATCAAGCGGTTCTCGGGCGAGCTGAAGAAAAAGATCGATGGACTCGAGCCGGAAGCGCTCAAACTCCTGATGCGCTACCACTGGCCGGGCAACATCCGCGAGCTCGAGAACGCGATCGAGCGCGCGATGCTACTGGCCGACGGCACGCACATCGCCGCCGAGGACCTGCGCCTTGGCGACACCGGTACCGTCGGGTCGCCCCGCGAGGCGGCGTCGATCATCAAGATTCCGCCGACCGGCATCCCGCTCGAGGACATCGAGCGCCTGGCACTGATCGAGGCGCTGAAGATGTCGAACTGGGTGCAGAAGGACGCAGCGGAACTGCTCGCCATCAGCCCGCGCGTGATGAACTACAAGATCAAGGTGCTCGGTATCGAGTTCCCGCGCGGCCGCCGCGCGGCGCCGCTGCAGCCGCAGACGCACGAAGCGATCGCGCCTCTCGGCGCATAAATCCTGAACCACGACGGCCACCGAGGTTTCACGACATGTTCGTGCCGTCGTGCGCCTCAGGCTTTTTCGTTTTATCGCGCTGTCGCCGCCCTGTAGGCCGCGTCGATGTTGCTCGGCATCCGATCCTGGTAGGCCCACTCCGCGTATTCCGGCATACGCAGCTCCATCCCGATCTGCTCCCGCGTTTTTCCTGCCTTCACCATTGCCGTGACCCGCTCGAGCAGCAGCGTGTAGTACTTCTCGCTTTCGTCGAAGATGCGCGTCGTCCCCGGCGAGCCGTGGCCCGGGACGACAACCTCCGGATTCAACGATTTCAGCATTCTTGCGGCGGCAAGAAGATCGGAAATGGTCACGAACGGCCGGACGTTGTTGAGACTGTTGGGAATGGCGGCCGAACCCGCGAACAGGACACGCTCCGCTGGGAGCCAGACGGCCGTATCCGCCTCGCTATGCGCGTTCCGGACCCGGAGCAGCTCGAACGTCCGCTCGCCGACGCGAAGCGTCATCTTCTCCTGGTATTCGACGTGTGGCGTGACGAGCCGATAGCCCTCGGCGGCCGCCTTGATTTCCGGGGCGGCGTTGGCGAACCGGTTCGGATTGTCGGCCTTCCGCATCGCGTCGCCCGCACCAGCGTGGTTGATCACAACGGCAGGCGCGAAGACGAAATTGCCAGTTGTGTGATCCGGGTGCACCTCGGTGTTGATCACGAACCGGACGGGCAGGGGCGTCAGCTTCTTGACCGCGTCCGCCACCTGGCGCGAATCCACCAGCGTCTGACCCGTATCGATCAGGACAACGCCTTCGCTGGTGAGGACGATGCCGACGGTGGAGTTCACCTCGCGCGCCGACTGGACGTAGATCCCTTCTTTGATCTTCCGGAAATTCGGCCCGAGGTCCTGCGCCGACGCGATCGAACTGAGCGCCGAGACGAATAGCATCGTGGCGATGAGCCGGCAACGGCGTGTCATGAAGCCTCCTGGCAAATTGCCACAAGACTATACGCCAGCTGCCGTGGACGCTTAGCCATAGGCATCCTTGTTGTCGAATTTTTCCGGCTCCCGCGTCCAGCCAACCTGTCGCGCGGCGTTCCGAATCTGAACCCACCACTCGGATTGCCAGGATTCCACGATCCGGCCCACGCACGGCCTGGCACCTACACCGCAGCCGCCGCCGCCGCTTGAGAAGATGGTGGCATCGAAGTCTTCGTAAAATCGGCCGTTGAACCACGCCTTCATGAAGCCTTCACCCTGTGCGGTCAGCAGGAACAGCGGTTGACCGGGCTCGATGTGGATACGCCCGCCGGTTACCTCGATGTCCTGCGGCAAATCGAACTCGACGCGGCCGGCTCGGGTCGTGATCACCACGCCGGTCACCGCCGTGACTTTCTCGCCGGCGGCGACTGCGAACGCGACCGGCGACGTCAGCGCCCGGTCCGTGCGGATTTCGACCGGCGCATTCGCGACCCACTCGCGGTAGACGCATCCTTCGAAAGGACACGCGCCGGCATCCTCGTATGGAATTGGCGGACGGGTGTTCGCAGGCGCCTGCTCGCCGGCGACACAACCGGCCACCAGCGCGGCGACAATCGCGGCCCACAGGCGTGCGCGCATGTCAGCCCTGGAGGCCCAGCCCTTTCACAATCTTCGCGGTCGTGATGATCTGGCCGACATGCCGGGTGGCATGTTCGGCGGCGTGGAACAGGAGGCCGCGCACGTTGGACGGTACCGCCATGCGTCCGACGCCTCGAGGCGTCCCCAGGTCGGCATCCGGGGTGCGGGCCAGTTGATCGAGCGCCCGGTCCACGGTCTCCTGCCACGCCCGTAGCAGCGCCTCCACGGTGGGACGCGGGTCCGACAGCGTCCGCTCAGCCGCGAGCGCGTCCTTCTGCGCTGCTGACAACCCTTCGCCGCGCGCATAGGTGAACAGGCGATCGGTGCTGCCCGCCAGGTGCATCATGTGAAACCCGACTGACGCCGCGCCGCCCGGCGAGAACCACAGTTGAGATGCTGTCAGGCCGGCGACCGCGGTGTCGGCGTCTTCGGCGGCGCCGACGAGCGCGTGGGCAACGGGCTGAAGTTGATCGGGAATGCCTGGCACCGGGCCGCGCTGCCAGGCTTCGGGCTGTGATCGCGTAGTCATTCAGTTCGAACCGCGTTGCGCTCGGGGATGCGCCTTCCGGTACACCGCGAGCAGTTGCGCCGCGTTCACGTGGGTATACCGCTGCGTCGTCGAGAGCTGGACGTGGCCGAGCAGCTCCTGGATGGCCCTGAGGTCGGCGCCGCGCTGCAGCAGGTGGCTCGCGAACGAGTGCCGGAGCGCGTGCGGACTGATGCCGAACCGCGTGCTGCATCTTGCCACGTACCGGGCGACGAGGCGCTGCACACTGCGGCCTGTGAGACGGCCGCCACGTGAATTGACAAAAACCGGATCGGCCTTTGTGCCTTGGGCCCTGGGCTTTGGGACCTGGGCCTTCGCCGCCGCCCCTCGCAGCACGGCGCGGTCGGAATACCAGCCGCGCAACGACTTCTGGGCGGCCGAATTGAACGGCACCAGTCGCTCCCTGCCGCCCTTGCCGGCGACCCGGACGATTCGCGACGAGAGGTTCACATCTTCCATGTCGAGGCCCACGAGTTCGCTCAGACGCAGCCCTGATGCATAGAACAGCTCCAGGATGGCCCGGTCACGCCGGCCGAGCCGCGTCGATACATCTGGCGTCTCCAGCAGCGTCGTCATCTCGTCCATTGAGAGATGAGCCGGAATCTTGTGTTCGCGTCTCGGCGCCTGCGCCAGTGCGGAGGGGTCGGTGTCGATCCAGCCTTCACGCCGAAGGAAGCGGACGAACGTGCGCAGTGCCGACAGCTTTCGCGCGACTGACGCCCGAGACTGCCCGAGGCGATACAACTCCGCCATGTACGCGCGCACCACCGTGAGATCCAGGTCGCGCGGCCTCAGCCGCTTGACGGGCTTGTCCAGGTGGCCGGCGGTGAACTCGATGAGCTGCGCCAGGTCGCTGTGGTAGGCGGCCGAGGTGTGAACCGAGGTATTGCGATTGAGGCGCAGGTGATCGACGAACGCCTCAAGCTGGGACGTCATCGTGCATCCAGTCCTCGAGCGCCCGAAGCGCACGTTCAGAGATCGCCTGCTTGCGATCCTTCTTGTGTTTCACCGCGGCGTCCGGCGGCGCGATGATGCCGAACGTAATGTTCGTCGGCTGGTAGTTTCTCGGGTCGGCGTGCGACACGTAATAGGCGAGGGCGCCGATCGCCGTCGTCCGCGGCGGTGTCCGCGGCTCGTCGCCTCGAACCAGCGCGGCGGCATTGCGGCCCGCCATGAGCCCCGAGGCGGCTGATTCGACGTAGCCTTCCACGCCGGAAATCTGTCCCGCAAAAAACAGATCGGGCCGCGCCCGTGTCTGCCATGTCTCGCGCAGCACGGTGGGGCCGTTGATGTAGGTATTACGATGCACCATCCCGAAACGCACGAACTCGGCGCGCTCGAGACCGGGAATCATCGCCAGCACCCGCGCCTGCTCGCCCCACTTCAACTGCGTCTGGAACCCGACCAGGCTGAAGTGATCACCCGCCAGGTTGTCCTGCCTGAGCTGGACGACCGCGTACGGGACCCGGCCGGTGCGGGGATCCGGCAGGCCGACCGGTTTCATCGGCCCGTACCGCAGGGTATCTCGGCCGCGATGCGCCATGACTTCAATCGGCAGGCAGCCTTCGAAGAACTTCTCCTTGTCGAAGTCGTGCACCGTCGCCGATTCGGCCGAAACCAACGCGTCGTAGAAGCGGTCGTACTCTTCTTTCGTCAGTGGACAGTTCAGATAGTCGCCCTCGCCGTCGTCCACGCCGCAGGCCACACCCACATCGGTCGGCACGATCCGCAGGTCGTAGACTTCTCCCCCAGCGCGATGCCCGGAAGACCCTGCTCATGTCGATCGTCTCGGCCAGGACGATCGGACTGATCGCGTCGTAGAAGTAGAGGTGTTCGGCGCCTACGAGCGCAGCGACGTCGGCCGACAGCGCATCCGAGGTCAACGGCCCGGTCGCGATGATGAGCGGAAACATCAAGGGGTCCGTGGGGACGCGCGCGACTTCCGCGCGCTCGAGCGAGATGAGCGGATGCGACCCGATTGCGTCGGTAATCTCCTGCGCAAACCGCTCGCGGTCAACCGCCAGTGCCGCGCCCGCGGGGACGCGATGCGTGTCGGCGGCGCGCATCACCAGCGAACCGAGCCGCCTCATCTCTTCCTTCAGCAACCCGACGGCGTTATCCAGCTTGTCGCCGCGAAACGAGTTGGAACAGACCAGTTCGGCGAGGCGGTCGGTCTTGTGGACGGCGGTGGGTCGCGTGGGCCGCATCTCGTGCACGACGACGCGTACGCCGAGCGAGGCCGCCTGCCAGGCCGCTTCGCTTCCGGCCAGGCCGCCGCCGATGATGTGAATCACGGAACGATCTTACGCTTCGACGGCCTTGCGGCGGCTGCGCCCCGAGGCGCCACGGGCCGCGGGTGTGGCGCGCGCCGCGCGCCGGCCGCCGCCAGCGCGGCGCGGCGAGGGAGCGGCGTTGCGGCGCGCCTCGAGCAGTTCCATCGCCTGCTCGACGGTCAGCGATTCGGGATTCGATCCCTTGGGAATGGACGCGTTGGTGGTGCCGTCGGTGACGTAGGGACCATAGCGCCCGGCAAGGACGCGCAGCTTCGTCTCGCCGTGCGCGATCTCCTTCAGCACCTTTTTCTGCGCCGCCTGGCGGCGGCGCGACTGCTTCGGCGCGCGAATCAGCGCCAGTGCCGCATCAAACGAGATGTTGAAAACGTCGTCTTCGGATTCAAGCGATCGGAATTCGTCGCCGTGTTTGACGTACGGACCAAACCGCCCGAAGTTCGTGGTGATCGGCTCGTTGTCGTCGGGATGCAATCCCGAGCACGCGCGGGAGCGACAGCAGTTTGAGGGCTTCCTCCAGCGTGATCGTCGCTTCGGTCATACCGGCCTGCAGCGACGCCCGCTTCGGCTTTTCGACCTTTTCAGCCTTTGCCGCTTTCCCCTTCCCCTTTGGCGCCGGTTCAGGCGTTTCGCCGAGCTGCACGTAGGCGCCGAAGCGGCCGTTCATGACGTAGACATTCATGCCGGTCGCCGGATCCACTCCAACCGTTCGGGGCCCTTCCGCCTTGACGCGGACCAGCTCCATCGCTCTTTCTACGGTGAGGTCCGCAGGCGCCAGGTCGTCGGGCAGCGATGCCGTGCGGCCGGGTCCGCCTTCCGCCACTTGGACGAACGGACCGAATCGTCCGATGCGGATGCGCACCGGCTCGCCGCTGTCAGCATCAGTGCCAAGGTCGAGCAGGGGATAGTCCGCGTTCTCGGCGCCCTTCTCCACGGCGGGCAGCAGGCCCCGGTGCTTCTTGTCACCGTAGTAGAACTCCTTGAGGAACGCCTGAGACTCGCGCTCGCCGCGGGAAATCTCGTCGAGGTCGTCTTCCATCTCGGCGGTGAAATCAGTCTCGACGAAATCGCCGAAGTGGTCGCGCAGCAGCTTCGTTACCGCGAATGCCGTGAAACTCGGCACCAGCGCCTTGCCCTGGCGGAAGACATAGCCGCGGCGTACGATCGTGGCAATCGTCGGCGCGTAGGTCGAAGGCCGGCCGATGCCGAGCCGCTCGAGTTCCTTGATGAGCGACGCTTCGGTGAACCGAGCCGGCGGCGACGTTTCGTGCCGCTTCGGGTCGGTGCCGAGTAGCGTCACGGCGGTGGACCCATCGGTGTGAATGCGATCGCCGACCTTGCACTGCGGCAGGATCGCTTCCTGTTCTTCCAGCTCCGCCGCCGGATCGTCGCTGCCTTCGACGTAGGCCCGCCGGAAGCCGGCAAACTCGATGGCCTTACCGCTCGGCGGTCAGGACCGCGGTCTCGCCGTCGGCCTGCGCGGAAATCTCAATCGTGGTGCGCAACACCCGCGCATCCACCATCTGCGATGCCATCGTCCGCTTCCAGATCAGGTCGTAGATCTTGAAGTCGTCGGGATCGAGGATGCGTTCGAGCTGGCTCGGCGCCAGGCGGAAGTCGCTCGGCCGGATGGCTTCGTGCGCTTCCTGGGCGTTCTTCACGCGGGTCTGGTAGCGCCGCGGCTCCGCGTAATACTCGCCGCCGAACATCTCCCGAATCACGCGCGCCGACTCGTTCAGCGCCTTGTCCGACAGCGTCGTGGAGTCGGTGCGATGGTAGGTAATCAAGCCTTCCATCTCGCCGTCGCCGGTATCCACCCCCTGGAACAGCCGCTGCGCCGCCTGCATCGTCCGCTCGGTGGAGAACCCGAGCTTGCGGCTGGCTTCCTGCGTGAGCGTTGAGGTCGTAAACGGCGGTGCCGGCCGTTCGACTCCCGGCTTCTGCTCGACTGAGGCAACCGTCCAGGGCACGTTGCGGCGGATGGCCTCGACCAGGTGCAGCGTCGCCGGTTCATCCAGCAGGCGAGCGTTCTGGTTGCGAAGGTCGCCGGTCTCCGCGTCGAAATCCTTGCCGGTGGCGATGCGCTGATCGTCCAGTCGCACGAGCGTCGCGATGAACTCGCGGCCCTCGCCTTTCAGCTTTGCTTCGAGGTCCCAGTAGACGGACGTCCGGAACGCACGACGCTCTTCCTCACGCTCGACAATGAGACGGACGGCGACGCTCTGGACGCGTCCCGCGCTCAATCCGGTCTGGACCTTCTTCCACAGCAGCGGGGACAGCGTGTAGCCGTAGAGAGCGATCGAGGATGCGCCGGCTCTCCTGCGCGCGAACGAGGTTTTCGTTCACGTCGCTGGGGTGGTCGAGCGCCTCCCTGACCGCGTCCTCGGTGATTTCGTGGAAGACGATGCGGCGAACTGGAACCTTCGGCTTCAAGACCTGGGCGAGATGCCAGCTGATCGACTCGCCTTCGCGATCAGGGTCAGTGGCAAGCAGCACTTCGGACGCGCCCTTGAGTGCGTCCTTGAGATGTGCCACCTGTTTCTTCTTGTCGCCGGGGACAACGTAGTACGGCTGAAGTTGCGTTCGACGTCGACGCCCATCCGGCCCCAGTCCTTGGCTTTGATCTCCTTGGGGACTTCGGCGGCCGACTCGGGGAGATCGCGGATGTGGCCGTAGCTCGCTTCGACGCGGTACTTCGAGCCGAGGAAGCGACCCAGCGTCTTGGCCTTCGCGGGCGATTCGACGATCACCAGTGGTTTCGCAGCTGCCATCAGTCATGTCAGTCGTCACACTAACACGTTCATATCTGCCGCCTGAAACGGCCACCCCCGACGCGTTGCACGTATCCGCGCAGTTCCAGCTCGAGCAAACGCGGCAGCAACCGCACGGCCGTCACGCCCGACGCCGCAGCAAGCGCATCGAGATCGTAGGCCTGTCCCTGGTCTGCATCACGCACAGCAACGGATCGCCAGAAGTGCTTGGCTCACCGTTACTTGAGGCCTGTCTACCGGATGCCGCGAGCGTGGACGTCCAACCGAGCTCTTCTACGATATCGTCCGCGCACTCCACAATCTTTGCCCCGTCCCGAATCAGGGCATGTGCACCCTCTGTTGCGCCCGCTCAGCACGTTGCCCGGGACTGCCATCACCTCGCGCCCCTGTTCGAGCGCACAGGCTGCGGTGATCAGCGACCCTGACTTCTCGTTCGCTTCGATCACCACCACCGCTCGCGAGAGACCGCTGATGATGCGGTTGCGCATCGGAAACTGAAACGGCGATGGTGGCGTCCGCGGCGGATACTCGCTCAGCACGAGGCCGTCGCGCGCGATTTCAGCGGCGAGCTTCACGTGCTCGGACGGATAGATATAGTCGACTCCAGATCCAAGCACGGCAATCGTCCGCCCGGTTTCGAGCGCGCCGCGGTGCGCGGCTGAGTCGACGCCGCGCGCCAAGCCGCTGACCACCGTAATGCCGCGTGCCGCGAGATCCGCGGCAATCCGCTGCGCGGTTTCGAGCGCGACGGCAGATGCGGCGCGCGACCCCACGATCGCGACCGCGGGCGCCCGCAGCGCGTCGAGCGTCCCGCGGTACCACAGCGCCGGCGCGACGTCGGCCGTCGCGAGCAGCGCGGGCGGAAACGCAGGATCGTCCCACGGCGAGGAGGTGGATGCCGTCCGCCGCCGCACGCAGCCGAACCGACCGCGCCTCGTCGGCGCCGTTGCGGGCGCGTTCGAGCAGCGCTGGATCGTCGGCGCGAAGACGGTCTGACAGACCAACGCGCGGGAAGGTCGGGGATGAGCGAGAGCGCGGCGACCTCATCGAGCGTCATGCGGAGTCCCTGCCGGGATGCCCGGCGGCACGCGCCGCGGAGGAGGCCTGAAAACACAAGAGGCCGGACACCCCGCCGCGGCACGTGCGGCTGTGGCACCCGACCTCGCTGTCCTGATTATAGGCAGTCGATTTGCGAGTTCGCAACGCGTCTGTGACGGTGTACGAAAGCGCCCGTGGACGGTTGGAGGAAAAAGGGCGCGGTTTTGGGCTGTTTCACCCGTGCTGGTCTGGTACATGGCTTGCTCGACCGTAGTAAGCTGTTGATGCGTAAAGCACTTGCGCGTCGCGTAAACCCGTGACTATATTTGGGCCTTCCATGCGCCTTCTCTCGCTGCTTTTTGTGTTCCTGCTGACGTTGAGCGTCGCGCCGCTGGCGGCCGACGCCCGCGGCGACGCCAAGAAGCAGGTCGAATTCGGCATTGCCGTCTCGCAGCGCGGCCTGTGGCGCGAAGCGATCTACCGCTGGGAACGCGCGGCGCAGATCGACCCCACCTACGCCGCCGCGCACAACAACCTTGCGATCGCGTACGAACACGAAGGCGACCTCGACAAGGCGCGCGCCGCGTACGAGAAGGCGCTGGAGCTCGAGCCGAACAACACGTTCATCAAGCAGAACTACGAGCTCTTCAAGGAAATCAATGACCGCACGACTCGCCCGGACACTCAGTAGTCTCGCTGCGGTCGCGCTGACCGTCGCGTGTACCAACTACTACGAGATCCCGATCGAAACGCCAATCCGTCCGAAGCTTGACGTCTCGGCGTTCCAGCGCGTACTTGTCGCCGGGTTCATCGCCGGCGGGACCGAGGACGTGGATGGCAACCTGGAGACGACGCGGCTCCTACGCAGCCAGCTGCGCACGAAGTCGGAGATGCGCGTCATCGACACCGACGTGCTGCCGTTGATGGACGTCGCGTCGGAAACGCGCGCCACCAGCGAGGACGCGCAACCGAACGAGGCGCAGGGCACGGCGCCTGGCGTGATCAAGGAAGACTCCGACCTCGAGCCGTACGAGCATCTGTTCGCCGACGTCGAGTACCTGGAAGCGGATCGGCGAGGAATATCAGCAGCCGCTGATCGTCACGGGCACCGTGATGTTCGCCCCGCAGGCGCGCTCGGGCATCGTCCAGCGCGACCAGGAAGTGTACGACTCGTTCGGACGCCGCCGCGTGGTGCCGGTGCGCACTTACATGGAGCGCAAGGGGTTCGTGCTCAAGCCGCGCTTCATCTTCATCGACGGCCGCACGGGCGCCGTGCTCCACTCGGAGAACTTCCGCGAGGAGATTCTCTACAACGCGAACCAGACCTCGCCGGCCCTGTCGTCGTATTTCGAGCTCATGGACAGGCTGATTCCGAGCTTCCTCAGCACCCTCAGCAGCCAGAAGATCAAAGGGACCCGCGTCCTCCTGCAGTAAACGCCGGGTCCGCTCCGCGGAACCCGGCCTACGTTCGCGCGGAATCTGGCCTACGTTCGTAGGGCGGGTTCTGGTCAGGGTTTGCCCCAGACCCGCCGGACCTGATAAGCTAAATCCTTTGTGTGAGCCCATTTCCGGGCTCACCTAGCCAACACCAGCCGAGGAAACGCCCGTGTACGCCATCATTCAGGCCCGTGGCCGCCAGCTCAAGGTGACCCCCGGCGCCGTTGTTGAAATCGACGGAACGCCCGGCGAAACCGGGTCGGAGTTCACCTTCGACCAGGTGCTGCTCGTCGAGAAAGATGCCGGAGAGATTCTCGCCGGCGCGCCTTTCGTGGCCAACGCCAGGGTGCTCGGCGTCGTCGATGGCGAGGCGCGCGGCCCGAAGCTCCGCGTATTCAAGAAGAAGCGCCGCAAGGGATTCCGCAAGACGCGCGGCCATCGCAGCATCTTCACGCGCGTCCGCATTACCGATATTCAGGTGTAACGATGGCTACATAAAAAGGGACAGGGCAGCTCACGCAACGGCCGCGACAGTAATTCGCAGCGGCTCGGCGTGAAGGCCCACGACGGCAATGTCGTCACCGGCGGCTCGATCCTGGTGCGGCAGAAAGGCCGCCGCTTCGATCCAGGCCTCAATGTCGGCCTCGGCAAGGACCACTCGCTCTACGCGAAGATCGAGGGCAAGGTCCGGTTCGAAGATCACGGCAAGCACGGCCGCAAGATCTCCGTCATTCCTGTCACCAAGTAGACCTCGGGCTGGGGCCTGAAGCCTGAGCCCTAGGGCCTATACTGATCACAGATGTTCGTCGATGAGGTGGACATCCATGTCACCGCCGGCGACGGCGGGCGCGGCTGTCTGAGTTTCCGGCGCGAGAAGTTCGTCCCGCGCGGCGGTCCGGACGGCGGCGACGGCGGCCTCGGGGGCTCGGTCTACGTCGTCGCCACTCCCAGAAAAAACACGCTCGTCGACTTCCGGTTCCATCCGGAGTTCGAAGCGCAGCGCGGTAAGCACGGCCAGGGCGCGAACAAGACCGGCCAGAGTGCGGACGATCTGGACATCGAAGTACCGATCGGCACGCTGGTGTTCGAGAAGGCGCCTGGCGGCGGCGAGTTGAACCTGCTGGCCGATCTCGCGGAGGAAGGGCCAGAAGGTCCTGGTTGCGAAAGGAGGACGCGGCGGGCGCGGCAACGCGCAGTTCGTGTCGTCCACCAACCGTGCGCCCCGCCGGACCGAACCCGGTGAGCCTGGCGAGGAGCGGTTCCTGCGATTGCAGCTGAAGCTGCTCGCCGACGTCGGCCTGGTCGGCTTTCCCAACGCAGGCAAGTCCACGCTGATCGCGCGCATCTCGGCAGCGCGTCCGAAGATCGCCGACTACCCGTTCACGACGTTGACCCCGAATCTCGGGGTCGTGACGCTGAGCGACGATCGCAGCTTCGTCGTCGCCGACGTCCCCGGCTTGATCCAGGGCGCGCACGCCGGCCAGGGACTTGGCGACCGCTTCCTGCGCCATATCGAGCGGACCAAGGTCCTGATTCACCTGGTCGATGTCTCGGGTGCGTCGGGCCGCGATCCGGTCGAGGACTTCGACATCATCCGCGAAGAACTGCGCCTGTTCGACCCGAAGGTCGCCGCCAAGCCGCAGATCGTGGCGGCGAACAAGCTCGACGCCCTCGACGACCGCTCGCGCCTCACCCGGCTCGAAAAGCACGTCAAGAAGCTTGGACTGCCCATTCACCGGATCTCGGGCGTCACCGGCGACGGCGTCGACGAACTGCTCGAAGCGGCCTGGAGGCAGATTGCGGCCGTCCGCGACAACGCGGCATGACACGGCGACTCGGCGTACTCGGCGGCACCTTCGATCCCGTTCATTACGGCCATCTCGACGCGGCGGCAGCCGCGCGCACCGCGCTCGGCCTCACCGACATCCTGTTCATGCCGTCGCATGATCCGCCGCACCGGCCGGTTGACCCGCACGCCACCGCGTTCCACCGGTTCGCGATGGTGGCGCTGGCGATCGACGGCGTGCCCGGGTTCGGCGCGTCCGACGAGGAATTGCGGCGCCAGGGCAGCTCGTACACCGCAGACACGTTCCGTGCGCTTCACGCCGCCGGCTGGACGCCCGTGCAGATTTTCTTCATCCTGGGCGCCGACGCCTTTGCAGAAATTGCCACCTGGCGTGAGTTTCCGGCCGTCCTCGACGCAGCCCACTTCGCGGTGATCGCGCGACCGGGAACCGCGATCGACGGCGCGCTGGCGCGGACGCCGCCGCTGCGATCCCGCGTGCGACCCCCGAGCCGTGACATGTCCACGGGCGGCACAACCGGCATTGTTCTGGTTGAGGCCGCCACCCGCGACGTGTCCTCGACGACGATCCGCGAGCGCCTGACGGCGCGTCACTCGATCGACGATCTCGTGCCTCCAGCAGTCGCGCGGCACATCGCCGCGCACCACCTCTACGGAGCGGAAGACAGTTTGCATGGCGACAACCAAGACAAAACGGTCCGTTAAGACGACCGCCGTCGCGCGGAAGACCGCGAAGACGCCGAAGATACCGAAAGCGATCGCCGGCGCGGTGCAGGCCGCACGCGACAAGAAGGCCGTCGACATCGTCGTGCTCGACCTGCGGAAGGCGGGCGGCTTCACCGACTATTTCGTGATCTGCACCGGAATGAATTCGCGGCAGGTCAACGCGATTGCCGACAGCGTCCAGGACACCTTGCGCACTGAGTTCGGAGAGCGGCCCACCCTTGCGGAAGGCATCCACAAATCGGAATGGATCCTGCTCGACTACTTCGACTTCATCGTGCACGTCTTCAGCCGCGAGTGCCGCGCCTTCTACGACCTCGAGCGGCTCTGGGGGAGCGCCGAGCGGCTCGAATTTGCCGACGAGTCGTAGACGCCCTGCTCGTCGTTACGCTCGCGCCCCGCTGCGCGGCGTGTTCCCGCGTTCTCGACGCTCCGCTGGCCGGTCCGGTGTGCGATTCGTGCTGGGCTGACGTCACGCTGCTGCCTGCCCCGTTTTGCCGCACCTGCGGCGATCCGCTCCCCTCGTGGCGCGTGATCAGCGCCGCACTCGAGAAGTGCCCGCGCTGCCGGCGCTCCCCCAGTCTCCTCAGCGCCGCTCGTTCAGCGGGACTCTACGAAGGCGTGCTCCGCGAGATCATCCATGGGTTTAAGTACGAAGGCCGCCGAGGGCTGGCCGTTCCACTTGCGGAAATGATGCGCACGGCAGGCGCGGCCGTCCTCGCCGGATCCGACGCGGTCGTCCCCGTGCCGCTGCATCCGTGGCGGCGCCTGCGGCGTGGCTTCAACCAGGCGGACGATCTTGCCCGTCACCTCGGCATTCCGGTAGCACCGGCCCTGTGGCGTGTTCGGGCGACGGTGCCACAGACGGGACTCACGTCCGCCGCCCGACGGCGAAACCTGCGCAAGGCGTTCATCGCGAGTCCGCTCGCGTCAGCGGCAATCGCGAACCGCACCCTCGTCCTCGTGGATGATGTGCGGACGACAGGGGCGACGCTCGAGGCCTGCGCGGGTGTGCTGAAAGCGGCTGGCGCGAAAGAGGTGCGGGCGCTGACGGCGGCGAACCGCGTCAGAGCTGGAAGAGCCGCGTAATCTTGACGACGAAGCTGCGGTTCTGGATGTCGGGAAACCCGCGCGTCAGCGTCGTCCGCCCGTCGTTGTAGACGACGAACAGCTCGCTGCCTGGTTGGTACTCCCACCGGAATCGCGCGTTGGTAGAGATCGAATCGGTGCGCGACTGATACTGGACGAGCGCTGACACGAACATCCGAGGCGACACGGTGTAGGTGAGCCGGGTGCTGAACAAGTTGTTGTGGCCGTCGCCGAACGGTCCCTGGATGTCATTCCAGGTGATCGTCGGCTCGGCGTAAATTTGCGGCGAGAACTCGAGGCGGCTGCGCCAGCTCAGTTCACGCAAGTCGCCGCCGTAGAAGCTGCCGAAGCGTGAGGCCGCGGTGCCGCTGACCCTCCGCTGGGAGCCAAACGTGTAACTGGCGCGGTAGATCGTGTAGTCGTAATTGCCGGCCTCGACGAGAACGTCCTTGGCGACGAGGAACGGCACCACAATAGCGTCGTAGGTTCGGACGGCGTCGAACTGCGCCACGTCGCCGCTGTCGAAATCAGCCCGGACCAGCGCCTGTTGATCCCGGCTCTGTACGCGTCCGCCGTGCGCATCCTCGAAGTAGTCCACGTCCGCCGAGTACGCCATCTTGCGCACCCCGCGCAGATTCTTCGGCCGCGGGCTGAACTCGAACTTCCCGTGCGTGCGCCGGAACCCCTCGGTCCGGCGGTGAAAGCCGACTTCAGGGTTGAAATCTTCGCCGGTGTAGAAGTGTTCGACGTCCACAGACCACCGATCCGGATTCCAGTTCCATCGCGATCGATAGCTGGTGTCGCTGCCCGGCCGTCCGGGCGTCTCGGTTTTTGCGAGGTAATGGGTGATCTGGGTGTTGTCGGTCAGCTGGAGCATCGAATCCACGCCGTACGCGTGGTTCCGTGTCTCCCCCGTGGCGCTGGGAGCACGGCGCGTCGCCATGACACCGATGCGGCTGCGGCGGAGGATATCCCGCTGGACGCGCACGACGGAGAAGTCGGTGGCCGCGGCGGCGACCGCGGGCGCGTCGCCAGTGCGCATTTGCAGCAGGCCGACCCGGTACGGTCCGCTCTTCCCCATCAGGCGGGCGCCCCCGACGATCGGCACGGCGCCGCCGTTCTCCAGCCCGATACGGCGGCTGAAGAAGAGCGTCGGCAGCTCCGGGTTGTTGAAAGTGCCGTTCTGCGTGCCGAACGCGAAGAACTGCGAGCCTTCGACGAAAAACTCGCGCTTCTCCGGAAACAGCAGGTTGAAGCGTGTCAGGTTGATCTGCTGTTCGTCGTCTTCCACCTGCGCGAAATCCGTGTTGTAGGTGAAATCGGCCAGGTAGCTCTGCGTCACGGCCCACTTGACGTCCGCGCCCAGTTCGCCGTCGCCCTGATTGGAGATGGCGGGCCTCGCCGTCCGGTTCGTGAGCGTGGATCCCAGTGCGTATCCCTTGATATCGATGTTGCGGAGGCCGGCCGGCGCTTCGATGCCCACGAGCGTCGCCGCGCTCGCGGTCCTGTAGAGGCCGTTGCGGGCGTACGCGGCCGAGATGTGCGTGAGGAACGACGCTTCCGCCTTCCAGCGAACCATGCGGCGGAAGTTGATCCCCCAGATACGGCTGTTCTCCTGGAACCGGATCGATCGAAAGGGGATACGGAATTCGATCGTCCAGCCCTGGTCGAAGTTCGCCGCGCGCGATTCCCACACGGCGTTCCAGTCGCTGCTCGGGTTCTCGTTCGTGATCTCCAGGTCGCTGATCCCGCCTTGCGCGTTGGCGAAGAACGCATACCCGTTGCGGCGGTCGTAGAACGTGTCGAGCAGGACGGCGAAATGGTCGTTGTTGTACAAGTTGGCGGCGTCGCGGCGCATATCGCTTGTCACCCGCCTCGACGGATCGCTTTCCCACAGCCGTGCCCCGACGTAGATGGCGTCGTCGTCGTACGCCACCCAGACTTCCGTCTGGTCCGTTGCGGGCCGGCCCTCGAGCGGTTCCTGCTGCAGGAAATCGGTCACCGCAGCGGTTTCCTGGTACAGCCGGTCGTCCAGCCGGCCATCCAGCGTCAGGGGTTCCGTCAGGCGGATCGCCCGGATGGTCACGTGTCCAGCTTCGTCGCGCGATGCCACCGCTGGCGGCACCGGTTCGGGAGGGCCGTCGATGAACGGCGTACGCGGACCTTGCGCGCGCGGCAAGGCAGGGGACGAGCGTCAGGGCTGCAACAAAAGCGGCTCTAAGTTTCAAGGGATAAAGGAGATCATACCCGATCGGCGATAGCCGACCAGACGTCGGCGGCCACCGCCTGGCGGTCGCGATCGGCGTCAATTCGCACGCAGCCACCGCCGGCCGCCTGCCTCAGGTAGCTCTCACGCACGCGAGCCAGCAGCGCCAGATCTTGTTCGTACTTGTCGCGGTCCTTGCTCTTTCGCCGTGCCGACGCCTCGGGCGGAATGTCGAGCAGGATGGTCACATCCGGCTGCGGAAGGTATTTCTGGATCTCGACGAGCCATGCGCGATCGAGCCCCTGCGCCTCGCCGTACGCGACGCTTGACGCCAGGTAGCGATCGCAGACCAGGATCGTGCCGGCCGCCGTGGCATCGACAATCTTCTGCTTGTATTCGTAACGATTGGCGACGTACAGCAGTTGCATGACATCCGCGCCGTAATGGCGATCGCCGCGCAGCGCACGGCCGATCTCGGCGCCGATGACGGTGTCGTAGTCGGGGAAGGACAGCAGTCGAACGGTACGTCCCTTCGTCGTCAGGCGATCGCGCAGCAACTCGGCTTGCGTCTGCTTGCCACTCTGATCGAGCCCTTCGAACGCAATCAGCAGTCCCCGGGTCATGATTCGAGCGCGAGCACCTCGTCCAGCGTCTGGCGCCGGCGGATCACGGTCCAGGCATCCGCATCAACCATGACCTCGGCTGGCAGCAGGTGGCGATTGTAGTTGGAGGCCATCACCGACCCGTACGCACCGGCGTCGAGAATCGCAACCAGGTCCTGTACTTCGAGCGGCCGCATCTGCCGGTCGCGCGCAAAGACGTCGCTGCTCTCGCAGATCGGGCCGACGACATCCCACGAGCTCTCAGCGCCGGCCCTCGGATGGACCGGCACGATACGGTGGTACGAGCCGTACAGCGCGGGACGAATCAGTTCGCTCATGCCGGCGTCGAGGACCGCGAACTGGCGGCCGTCGGGATAGCGCTTGGTATCGACGACCCTGGCCACGAGCGCGCCGGCATGACCGACGACCGACCGCCCCGGCTCGAGCAGCACCGGCAGCCCACTGCGCCGCAGCTCGGAAATGACCGCATCCGCATACTCGGTCGGTCCCGCGACCGGGCGTCCCTCGTAGGCGATTCCAAGTCCTCCCCCGACGTCGAGGTGCTCGAGCTCGAAGCCGTCGTCGCCCAGCTCCGTCGCCAGGGTGGCGAGCGTGCGGGCGGCGCGGCGAAGCGGCTCGGCGGTGGTGATCTGCGAGCCGATGTGGACGTGGACGCCGACGAACCGCAGGCCCGGGCGTCTCCGGCGATCGCGGTAGATGGCGCGGGCGTCCTGTAATGGGACGCCGAACTTGTTGATCCGCAGTCCCGTAGAAATATTTGGATGACTGCCGGCGTCGATATCGGGGTTCACCCGCAGCGCCACGCGGGCCTCGCGGCCCGCCGCCGCGGCCAGCGCGGCGATCCGATCCAGCTCGCCGGCGGACTCCGCGTTGATGACCCCGATGCCAGCGCCGATCGCGAACTCGAGTTCCTCGTGCGTCTTGCCGACGCCGGTGAACACGATCTCGTCAGGTGCGTATCCGGCCCGCTGCGCCACCCGTATCTCCCCTGCGGAGTTGGCATCGACGCGGCTGCCGAGGGATCGAAGCAGGCGGACGATCGCGAGGGTGGAGTTGGCCTTCAGCGCGTAATGGATCGCGTGCGGGTAAGCGGCGAAGGCGGCGTCGATGGCGCGGTACGCGTCTCGGATCGCTCGCGCGCTGTAGATGTAGGTGGGGGTGCCAACCGCTTCGACGATCGATTCAATGCCGACGGTGTCGCACGCGAGGCCGCTCGGAGTGGGCGTGAACGATTGGTGCACCAGCGTCCGCATGTTATCATGCGCGCATCTTCACCAACTCGCGCTCGCGCGCGCGCTGCAGCGATGGCTGCTGATGCTTCGTCCGCACTTCCGCGGCCGATCGACGAGATCATCGAACGCTGTCTCAACGGCGATCAGTCGGCCTGGGACGAGATCGTCCGTCGGCACTGGCGCCTGGTCTTCAATGTCGCGTACAAGTTCGTCGGCACCTACGAGCTCGCGGAAGATCTATCGCAGGACGTGTTCCTCAAATTGTTCAAGTCGCTCGGCACGTTCGATCGGCGCGCGAACTTTCAGACCTGGCTGGTCAGCGTCAGCCGCAATCTGTGCATCGACCATTATCGAAGCGTGCGCAAGGAGCGCGAGGCCATCGCCCGCGACGTCGACCCGGAGGTTCTCGCTCCCGCGGCGTCAGGCCAGGGCGCGCACGCCGAGCTCGAACAGCGCGATCGTGTCCACCTCCTTCGGACGGCGCTCGATCGGCTGCCGCCGGCGCTCCGTACCGCGGTGATGCTGCGCGACGTCCAGGAGCTGACCTACCAGGAGATTGCTGACCGGCTGGGACTGCCTGAAGGCACGGTGAAGTCCCGAATCAACCGCGGGCGCACCGAGCTCGCGCGCCACCTGCAGGCGCTGCGGCAGAAGCAGGACGCCGTTCCGAACACGGGAGTGCGAGGATGAACCTGACCACCGACCGCTCGCAGGGGGTCTCGATCGTGCGAGTCAACGAGTCCCGCCTGATGTATCCGCTCCTCTCGGAGTTCGCCAGCACGATCACGTCGCTCATCGGGTCCGGTGAGCGCCAGGTGCTGCTCGACCTCTCAACCGTGACCTACGTGGACAGCGCCACCATCGGGTGCCTGATGGACCTGTACCGCCAGGCGACGGCTGCCGGCGGCGCGCTCAAGCTCGCCGGGGTACAGAAGCGCGTGGAGACGATGCTGACGATGACCGGGGCGCAGAATTTCCTCGAGATCCATCCCGATGCCACCTCGGCGATCCGGAGCTTCGGGGCCTAGCCATGCGCGCCATCACGACGACGACCGGCGCCACCATCACCCTCGACGGCGACCTGCTCGCCATCATGGAGACCCTTTACCGCGAGGTCACCGCCCGGCGCGAGCTCGAACGGACCTTCGAGGACATGATGCGGGAAATTAACCACCTCATCGGCCAGATGACGGACGAAGAGCGTCAGACCTACCTGCGCGAGAGCCTGTTCCTGAATACCGTGAAGTACCAGAACGACAAGCTCGACGCCTACATGCGGAAGATCGGCAAATAAAAAGGGCGGGGCCGCCTTGCGGCTCCCGCCCTGTGTCGCCCCGCCAACGTCGAGCTAATTGACCGCCGGTACGGTCTTCACGGCCGGCGCCGATGTCGCCGGCTGCGCCGGCGCTTCGACCAGCGTCCAGCAGTCCTTTTCTTCAAGCACGCGCGCCGCGAACTCCGTGTGAAGCGCGTGGCCGCCGCGATGGGCGACCAGATGGCCGATGATCGGATGGCCGACCAGCGCCATGTCGCCGATTACATCGAGGATCTTGTGCCGCACGAACTCATCGTCGAACCGGAGGGCGTTGTTCAGGACGCCCGTGTCGCCGATGACGATCGCGTTTTCGAGCGAGCCGCCGAGCGCGAGTCCCTGCTGCCGCATCCATTCGACCTCCTCGAGGAAACCGAAGGTCCGGGCCGGGGCGATCTCCTCCAGGAACGACTCTTCCGTCAGGCGGATCGTCCGCGACTGGTGGCGGAGCAGCGGGTGGTCGAACGCGATGCTGTACGTGACCTTGAAGTGATCCGAGGGATACAGCGCGATGCGCTTGTCGCCGCGCGACAGCGAGATCGGGTGGAGCACCTTCAGGTACCGGCGGGCGGCCGGCAGCGGCTTGATGCCCGCTTCCTGAATCAGATACGTGAAGGGCGCCGCGCTGCCGTCCATGATCGGCACTTCCGGAGAGCTCAGTTCGACGATCGCGTTGTCGACGCCGAGGCTCACGAACGCGGCGAGCAGGTGCTCGACCGTGTCAACCCGGACGGTGTCTCGCATGAGGACGGTGGCGTGGTTGATGCCGCCGACGTGGCTCACTGTGGCCGGGACTTCGCGGCCGCCAAGATCGGAACGGCGAAAGCTGATACCGGCATCAGCAGGAGCCGGCTTGAGTGAGAGCGTGACCTTGTTGCCCGAATGAAGACCGATTCCGGCGCAGGATATCGGTCGGCGAAGCGTCCGTTGTGCGTGCATCAAGCTCCCTGGTCGTGAACCGAGGATTTCACGAAGGGAAGCAATCACAATGCCGAGCTGGGCAATGGTTGGGGAACCTTTCTAAGTAATTGCACCGGAACGGCTTGCAGCAGAGTCTACGGCCGTGTTGCACTTTCGCCGTCACCCTTTTGTTGCAGCCCTGCCACAACGCCTGCGGCGAAATCCGTGGCGAGTTTACCACAGGGCACATGCCCTGAACGACAGATTTGTCATTCGGAACTGGGGTCAGACCGAGGGTCAGACCAAACGGTCTGACCCCAACCCCAATTTGGGCTGCAGGTAGGCGCCGGTCACCGAGTTCGGATTGGCCGCGACCTCTTCCGGGGTCCCGACCGCGACGACCCGGCCACCGGCAGAGCCGCCTTCGGGCCCGAGATCGATGAGGTGATCCGCGGAGCGAATGACATCCAGGTTGTGCTCGATTACCACCACAGTGTTGCCCTGCTCGACCAGCTTGTTCAACACATCGAGCAGCTTTCGCGTGTCCTCGAAGTGCAGCCCGGTGGTCGGTTCGTCGAGGATGTAGAGAGTGCGGCCGGTACTCCGGCGCGAAAGCTCGCGCGCCAGCTTCACCCGCTGCGCTTCTCCCCCGCTCAGCGTCGTCGCCGATTGCCCCAGCTCGATGTATCCGAGACCGACGTCCTGCAGCGTCCGCAGCTTGGTGGCAATCGGCGGAATATTCTCCAGCAGCGGCAGCGCCTGATCGACGGTCAGGTCGAGCACTTCGGCAATCGACTTGCCGCGATAGCGCACTTCCAGAGTCTCGCGGTTGTAACGGCGTCCCTTGCACTGCTCGCAGGTGACGTAGACGTCCGGCAGGAAGTGCATCTCGATCGCAATGACCCCGTCGCCCTGGCAGGCTTCGCACCGGCCGCCTTTCACGTTGAACGAAAAGCGGCCCGGCTTGAATCCGCGCGCCTTCGCTTCGGGCATCATCGCGAACAGCTCGCGAATGAACGTGAACATGCCGGTGTAGGTCGACGGGTTCGAGCGCGGCGTGCGGCCGATCGGCGACTGATCGATCTCGATGACCTTGTCGATCAGGTTGATCCCTTCAATCTTGTCGTGGAGCCCGGCGTCGGCCGCGGCGCGGTAGATGACCTGCGCCAGCGACTTGTAAAGGATGTCGTTGACGAGCGTTGACTTGCCTGAGCCGCTCACGCCGGTGACGGCAGTCAACGTGCCGAGTGGAATCGCGACGTCGATGTTCTGCAGGTTGTTCGCCTTCGCGCCTCGAATGACAATCTCACCCTTGAGTGCCGGACGCCGGAATCGCGGTGTCGGAATGGACCGCTCACCGCGGAGGTAGGCTCCAGTCAGCGATTCGTGTCCGTCCTTCAAGAGTTCCGCGGGCCGCCCCTGGAAGATGACGTGACCGCCGTGTTCGCCGGCGCCAGGCCCGAGGTCGACCACGTAATCGGCCGTGCGGATCGTCTCCTCGTCGTGCTCGACGACGACGACCGTGTTGCCAAGGTCGCGCAGGCGCGACAGCGTCGACAGCAGCTTGCGATTGTCGCGCTGGTGCAACCCGATCGATGGCTCATCCAGGACGTAGAGCACGCCCGAGAGGTTCGCGCCAATCTGCGTGGCCAGGCGGATACGCTGCCCTTCGCCTCCCGACAGCGTCGCCGCGCTGCGATTGAGCGTGAGATACCCGACCCCGACCTCGTGCAGGAATCGGAGCCGTTCCTGGATCTCGCGCAGGACGCGCGAGGCGATCAGCGTTTCGCGCTCGCTCAGCTCGAACTTCTCGAACACCTCGAGCGCCTCGCTGATCGGCAGGTTGACGTACTCCGCTACGCCGCGGTTCTTGACCTGGACCGCAAGGCTCTGAGGCTTGAGGCGGTGCCCGTCGCACGTCGGGCACTGCCGCAACGTCCGGTAGGGCTCCAGATCTTCCTGGACTACCCACGAGCCTTCTTCGTAGCGGCGGCGCAGATTGGGAATCACGCCCTCGAAATCCTTGCCGAACGGGTCGAGCTCGCCGTCGCGCGGCCGCCGGCGCCGGGTCGGCGGCAGCTCGAACTCTTCGTCACCATCGTCGTCGTCTTCGATCGGCACAGCGGCGGCGGCGGCAGAGGCCTTGGCTGCTTTGGCGGCTTTCGCCGCCGCGGCAGGTGGACCCGTGAGGAGCAGCTCGCGATGCTTCTTCGGCAACTTCGAGAACGGCGTGTCCGGGTCGATCCCGAACATCTGTCCGAGCGTCATGATCGCTTCGCGAACCAGTTTTCGATCACCACGCGCCCAGGGCGAAATCGCACCGCCGAGCAGCGATTTCGATTCGTCCGGCACGATCAGCCGAGGGTCGAAATCGTAGGTCGCGCCGAGGCCCTGGCAGTCCGGGCATGCACCGTGGGGAGAGTTGAACGAAAACGCCCGTGACGTCATTTCCGGCATCGAGATGCCGCAGTGCACGCACGCCAGGCGGCGGGAGAACAGCTGGTCGCCCCCCTCATACGTGTTGATGAGCACGATATCGTCGGCGAGTTGGAGGGCCACCTCCAGCGACTCGGAGAGGCGCCGTTCGATCCCTGATTTCACCACCAGCCGATCCACCACGACGTCGATCGAGTGGTTACGGCGGCGGTCGAGCTTGATGTCCTCGTCGAGCGACCTGAACTGGCCGTCGATGCGCGCCTTGGTGAACCCGCGCTGCCGCAGCGCCTGCAGTTCCTTCTTGAACTCGCCCTTCCGGCCGCGGACGATTGGCGCCATCACGTTGATGCGTGCGTCCTGCGGATACAGGAGGACGAGATCGAGGATCCGCTCGAGCGACTGCGAGGAGATCTCCCGCCCACAGTTGTAGCAATGCGGGACGCCGATGTTGGCGAACAGGAGCCGCAAATAGTCGTAGATCTCGGTGACGGTTCCGACCGTCGATCGCGGATTCGAACCGGTCGTCTTCTGCTCGATCGAAATCGCCGGGGACAGACCCTCGATCAGATCGACATCCGGCTTCTCCATTTGCTCGAGGAATTGCCGGGCGTAGGCCGACAGCGATTCGACGTAGCGGCGCTGCCCTTCGGCATAGATCGTGTCGAAGGCGAGCGACGACTTGCCTGAACCGGAGAGGCCGGTGATGACCACCATCCGGTCGCGGGGAAGATCGACGTCGATATTCTTGAGGTTATGAACGCGGGCGCCGCGTACCGCGATCCAATCGTGCGACATACCTACAGTCAGGGTCCCCGGGGAAAAACCTAATCCTTCATATTACTCCGGAGCCGGCTGTGCCTGTACCCGTACAGCACGTAAATGACGACGCCGATGACGAGCCAGATGCCGAAGCGTTCCCATGCCTGGTACGGCAAGCCGACCATGACAAAGAGGCATGCCGCCACGCCAAGCGGCGCGATCACCCACACGAACGGCACCTTGAACGGGCGCGGACGTTCCGGCTCCTTGACGCGCAGGACGAGGACGCCGGCGCACACCAGCGCGAATGCGAAAAGCGTCCCGATGTTCGTCAGGTCGTAAGTCTCGGCCGCGTCGCCGATGAGCGACGCCAGAGCGACGACGATGCCGGTGACAAGAGTCGTGACATATGGGATGCGCGTCTTCGGATCGACCCTGCGCTGCCCAGGACGGCAGCAGGCCGTCGCGCGCCATCGAGAAGAAGATGCGCGGCTGGCCGTATTGAAACACGAGCAGCACCGCCGACATCGAGACGACGGCGCCAAGAGCGACGATCCAGCCGACACCGGCGTACCCAGTGAGTTCCAGCGCGCGCGCCAGCGGATCCGCGACGCCGAGCTGGTCGTACGGCACCATCCCGGTGAGGACGGCGCCGACGATCACGTAGATGATGGTGCACACGGCCAGTCCGCCGAGGATGCCGATCGGCAGGTTGCGCTGCGGGTTCATGGTCTCTTCGGCCGCGGTCGAAATGGCGTCGAAGCCGATATAGGCGAAGAACACAATCGCCGCGCCCTGGTGGATGCCGGTGAAACCGTTCGGCGCGAACGGCGTGTAGTTGGCGGGCTCGATGTTCATCAGCCCGACCGCGATGAACAGCCCGAGCGCCAGCAATTTGATTACGACCATGATGTTGTTGGCCGTGGAGCTCTCGCGCGCGCCGCGCAGCAGGAGCCAGGTAATGATCATCACGATGGCGAACGCCGGAACGTTGACGAGAACGGGGACGCCGCCGACCTGCGGCGCAGTATCAAGCAGCGCGCGCACATCCGGGTTCGCGCTGAGCAGGGCCGACCGGTAGCCGGTGGTCAGCCAGGCTGGCAGGTCCACACCAACGCCGCCCAGCAGCGTGTTGAAATAATCGCCCCACGAGATTGCGACCGCGACGTTGCCGACCGCGTACTCGAGGATCAGGTCCCACCCGATGATCCATGCCACGAGCTCTCCCAGCGTCGCGTAGGATACGCGTAGGCGCTCCCGGCCTGCGGGATCATCGCCGCCAGCTCCGCGTAGCACAGCGCGGAAAGCGCGCACGCCGCGCCCAGGAGGATGAAAGAAAAAATCAGCGCCGGTCCGGCCCCGTAACGAATCACCTCGCCGTTGGGTCCGAGCTGCCCTGCGGCCGCAGTCCCGATGGCGCCGAAAATACCGGCGCCGATCACTGCGCCGATCGCGAGCATCACCAGGTCGCCGGCGCCGAGGACCCGCTTTAGCGCGTGCGCATCTTCGCCTGGCGGTTGCAGATCCTCGATCGGCTTTCGCGCGAAAATCGTAATGGGGTCGGGAGTCATTTTCAGAGGACACTCCTTAGCCGGACTAAGGAGTGTCCTCTGAAAATGACTCCCGACCCCATTTCAAAAACGGTAAGCGGTTTCGTTCGAGGCGACGACGACCTCGCCCTGCGGTCCGAATGCGATGCCGACGAGTGCGCCGCCCGTCACGACCATCTCTGGCGGCCCGTCCAGGTCCGCAAACCGGTACACACCGCTCACGCCGGCGAGCGCGTCGATCACATGCAGCGTACCGTCCGGCGCGAACGCCAGTCCCTGCGGACGCCCGAGCGGGGACGGCAGCGGGCGAACGCGTCCGTCCCGATCGACCCGGTACACGTAGTCGTAGGCATTCAGCGTCGGCGCCGTCACGAACAGTTCCTGATCGACGCTCATCGCCAGGTGAAACGCCGCGACGCTCGCAGGGATGGCTGCAAACGCCGACGCCTGTCCGTCACGCACACGGAAGATCGTGCCTGACCTGTCGCCTACGTACATCGATCCGTCCCGGTCAAACGCGATCCCGCACGCGACGCCGAGGTCCGACGCCACCTGCTCATGCGCACCCTCCTCGTCGATCCGGTAGACGGCGCCCTCGAACCGGCTCGATACATACAGATGACCGTCAGGGCCGATGGCCATCGACGTGGCATTGACGATACCTGACGCAAACGGCTCGCGCGTGCCGTCGCGGGTGACCCGAAAAATCGAGACGGGCGCTTCCTGCCCGCGTGAGCCGCTGTAGGTGACGAACAGGTTGCCCCGGGCGTCGAAAACGGGGTTGTCCACCTGGTGCAGTCCTGTTGCCCACTTCGCGCCCACGCTTACGAACACCGTTTCACCGGGCGCGCCAGGAATCTTCACCGGTGTCGGTCCGCCCTCGAGGTCCTCGGGCACCGTGAGGACGAGCCGGCTCGAGGAGGCAAATGCGACACGGGCCGGCGTATCGCCGAGCGGGACGGTCTGAAGTCTGTCGAAAGGAAACGATGAGCCGTAAATCGTGACGCGTCCGCCTTCTACCGCTCGCAGCGGACGGACGGAGGAAATCGTGGGACCCGCACCCATGTAGGTCCCCTCTTTTATCCTAGTTTTCGTTGTCGAGCTCGACGTTCCAATAGAGGTAATCGCGCCAGCTCTCGGGCGCGTTCCGCAGGCCGATTGTGATACGGATTGCGGGCGCCGAATCCGGCCGGCGCGGCGTCCGCAGCAGCCGCATCCCCGCCTCCGACGGCGTCCGGCCGCCCTTCCTCCGGTTGCAGCTGATGCAGCAGGTGACGATGTTCTCCCAGTCCTTGCGGCCGCCCTGTGCGACCGGCACGACGTGGTCGAACGTCAGCTCCGACGTGGACATCGCCTCGCTGCAGTATTGGCAGGTGTGATAGTCGCGCGCGTAGATATTGGCGCGGGAGAAGGGGACGTAATCGAACCTGCGTTTGATCTTGACGAAGCGGAGGAGGCGTATGACCGACGGCAGCTTGAAGCTGACGGACACTGCCCTTATCTCGCGGTCGTGGACCGCGATCACCTCTACCTTCCCCTGGCACCAGAGCGTAATCGCCTTCTGCCAGTTGACGACCTTGAGAGGCTCGTACGAGGCGTTTAGAAGGAGCGTCTGCTCCATGACCGCGTTTATGATAACCGGAGGCCGCCTGAGCTGTCCAGAATGGTAGAGCCCGAACACTAGTGAACACAGTGGGTTACACCGATACCACCGACGTGATCCGGAGATACCTGGCCCTGGGTGTGGTCGCGGTGGCCGTTCTGAACGGCGCCTGCGCCGCGCGAGGTGGTGTCCCTCGCCCCTTCCCAGGCGCCGCCCTCCCCCCGGGCGCGGTCGAAACCTCCCCGGAACTTCCGCCGACGGCCGCGCCGCCCGCGCTCGTCAGTACCGCCCTGCAATACCAGGGTGTGCCCTACAGGAACGGCGGAAGCGATCCCTCCGGCTTTGATTGCAGCGGTTTCGTGCAGTACGTGTTCGCGAAGTTCGGGACGGCGCTGCCGCGCGAAGTGCGCGAGCAGTACCACGCCGGCACGCCCATCGACGTGGACGACGTCGAAGCGGGCGATCTTCTGTTCTTCGAGACGGTCAGCCGCGGCGCCTCGCACGTCGGCATGGCCGTCGGCGGCGGCCAGTTCGTTCACGCCCCCAGCTCCCGCGGCGTTGTCCGCGTGGAACGGTATGACTCCTCGGTACTGGGCACAGCGTTTCGTCGGCGCCCGCCGCGTCGTCGTTGCTGGCTCCCCGCTGACCCGTGGCGGGCTGCCCGGCGCGGTCCGCGCGTCCTACTAACCAACTCCCAGACTTCTGCCGTTCGATGGCTCGATGCTCACGGGAGCGATACGAGCGCCTTGTGCCCCAGTCTGCGCGCCTCGACGAGAGTTCGCATCGTTCGAGCGTCCTCGTCTGAGAACTGCCAGTCGAGGGGCGCGTTCCGACGCAACTCCGACTGAGACCAGACTGCTCGCATGAGTCCACGCGTGGAATGCCGATTCGTTCCCATCAGGAGATGCCCGATTTCGTGGGCGACCGCCCGTCCCAGCAGGCCCACTCGATCCGCATCAGCCCCGCGTGCCAGCACTGCGATGCGATCCGCGTAGATGCTGGCCGTCTTTCCCGTCGATGTCCCGCGATCGATCAGGGAGAATCCCAGGGATTGCCGATGGTGCCTGGCATTGGCGTCCGTCGCGGATACGACGTGCACGATGACCTCGCCGGGACCGAGTGGCCGATGGCAGGCAGACGCGACCTGCCCGGCTTCCAACCAGCATGCTGACCACGTCACCGTAATGCCGGCGGTATCAAGAATCGCGGTCGCCAGACGGCGAGCGGCACTGAACTCATCTGCCGGGACCGCGACCTTATAGAAGCGCACCACGACGGCCGGGCCGGGCATCGGTTCCGCTTCGGCGCCCGCATTCACCGGAATTTCAAGTAAGACCAGAACCAGTAAGAGTCCGCGCATGTCCGCCTCCACCTGATCACGCGGAAATCTCGGGGGGATTCACTCAGCAGCGGTGAAAAACGCGGTGTGAGGGAATGTCGCGGGGAATTACGCGTTAGTGAAGGAGGCGAGGTATTCTGCGCGTCTATTTGAGCCATGGTGGTGCCACGCGCAGAGGTCACCGAACTGCTCCAGCAGTGGAGCGTCGGGCGCCAGGAGGCGCTCGACCAGCTGTTGCCGGCGATTTACGGGGAATTGAAACGCCTTGCGGGCAGCTACCTGCGCCGGGAACGGCCGGACCACACCCTGCAGGCGACGGCGCTGGTCCACGAAGCCTTCCTCAAGCTGGTGGACCAGCGAGACGTGCGCTGGCAGAACCGCGCGCACTTTTACGGCATCGCCGCGCAGATCATGCGCCGCATTCTCGTAGATCATGCGAGGGCGCACAGGGCGTCGAAGCGCGGGGCCGGCGAGCGGCCGCTCTCGCTCGAGGACGCGCTGGCGATCGCGCCGGCGCCTGACGTCGATGTGCTGGCCCTCGACGAGGCGCTGACACGGCTCGCGGCATTGGACCCGCAACAAAGCCGCGTCGTGGAACTGCGGTTCTTTGGCGGATTGACGATCGAGGAAACCGCCGAGGTGCTCGGCATTTCGCCCGCGACGGTCGGCCGCGAATGGACGCTGGCGAAAGCGTGGCTGTACGCGGAGCTCGGTCCGGCCACGTCATGAATCCCGATCAATGGCGGCGGGTCAAGGAGGTGTTTCACCTCGCGCTCGCCCGCGCACCCGGAGAGCGCGCGCGATTCCTGGACGGCGTGTGCGCCGGCGAGGACGACCTTCGCGCCGAAGTCGAACGTCTGCTGACCGCGCACGCGAAGGCCGGCGGCTTCATCGAGACCTCACCCGTGTCCGGCGTGGTCCAGCCGTCGGCTCGAACGGTTACGACGCTCACTGGCCGCGCGCTCGATCATTACAACGTCGGACGCCTCATCGGCGCCGGCGGAATGGGCGAGGTCTACGCCGCTCACGACACCGATCTCGACCGCGCCGTCGCGTTGAAGGTTGTCGGCGGCGTCGGCGGCGCGGCGGCGCAGCTAGCCCTTCGGCGCGAAGCGCAGCGCGCCTCGCAGCTCAATCACCCGAACATCTGCACGATTCACGAGGTCGGCGCGTTCGAGGGTCAGGCGTACATCGTCATGGAGTACGTCGAAGGGCAATCACTGTACGAACTGATCGGAAGCGAGGGATTGCCGCTCGAAACCACGCTCCGGTACGGGATTCAGGTCGCTGACGCACTCGCGCACGCCCATGAACAGGGCATCGTGCATCGGGACCTCAAGAGCGCAAATGTGACGGTGACACCCGATGGGCGCGCCAAGGTACTCGACTTCGGCCTGGCGCTTGCGGTGTCGGCGGACCAGGCCGGCGACGCGGCGCAGACGGGCGCCCCATCGGCCGGGGGTCAGCCGCTGGCAGGAACGCTCTCGTGCATGGCCCCTGAACTGCTGCGCGGCGCGAAGGCCGGCGCGCGCTCCGACATCTGGGCGCTCGGCGTGGTGCTGTACGAAATGGCCAGTGGGCATCGCCCGTTCGATGGCGAGACGTCGTTCGAGGTGAGTGCCGCAGTCCTGCACGCGGCGCCAGCCGCGCTCCCGGCCCGGATTCCGGCGTCTCTCCAGGCGATTATCCGGCGGTGCCTCGCCAAGGATCCGCACGAACGCTACGGGCAGGCGATAGAAGTGCGCTCCGCGCTGGAAGCCGTGCAGGCGGAAGTCGAAGGCGGCGCTCGGGCACCTCGGATGCCATCCCGCCGGCAGCGAGTCCTTCGGGTACAGATCGCGACTGTTGCACTTGTCGTTGCGATCGCTGCGGTCGGTCTCGCGGTTACGTTCTCGTGGCCCTGGACGGGCGGCCCCGAGACACCGGTGGCGGTCGGCGCGGCGGGGCGTCCGGCGATTGCGGTGATGTCGTTCGACAACATGGCCGGCACGCCGGAAACGGCCTGGCTGTCCAGAGGCGTGCCGAACATGCTGCTGACAGGGCTTGCCCAGACGCGGGGCCTGGACATCGTGAGCGCGCAGCGTCTTCAGGAGATCGTCAAAGAGATGGGCGAAGACTCGCTGGAATCGCTCGAGCGCAACCAGGTGCCCGACGTCGCGCGCCGCGCCGGGGCGGGCGCCGTGGTGGTGGGCAGCATTTTCCAGGCTGGCGCGGAGATCCGGATCGACGCGCAGCTCGAAGATCTCTCCACTGGCCGCGTCCTGGCGGCCGAAAGCGTGCGCGGCACCGACGTGTTCGCCCTCGTCGATCAACTCGCGGCGCGGATTCGCGATGGGGTCGGCTTTCGCGACGCGGCCAACATTCGCGGCGTAGCTGATGTCTCGTCCAACTCACTCGAGGCATACCGGCTGTATTCGCTGGGAGTGGATGCCTACAGCAACGTCAGGCCCGAGGATGCCCAGCAGCTGTTCGAACGGGCAATCGCAATTGATCCAGCTTTTGCCGCGGCCTACCTGCACCTGGCCTTCGTCAACGACTTCATCGGCCGTCCGGTTGCCCGACGCCACTATCTGGGTAAGGCTGCCGAACACGCCGAACGCTTGAACGAGCGGCAGCATCTGCTTCTCGAAATCGAAACAGCTCGCGACGCCGGCCATTCGGCCGCGGCGGCGCGCCAGCTCGACGCGCTGATCGCCCGCTTTCCCGATGCCGAAGACGCCTACGCCGTTGCCTTGTGGCTCTACGGTACCGTCGGACTGTTACCTGACCCGACCAAGCTGCTGGACATCGCCGCCACCGGCGTCGCCGCACTTCCCAGGTCCGGGCTCACTCGAAACGTGTATGCGTATTCACTGCTCGATGTTGGCCGGGACGCAGATGCCGTACAAGCATTTGACGAGTACGCCCGCGTTGTTCCCCGCGAGGCGAATTCGTACGACAGTTTCGGTGAAGCGCACCTCAGAATGGGGTCGCCCGAACGCGCCCTCGAGTATTACTCGCGCGCGCTCACGGTCGACGCCGGCTTTACCGCCGCCCACACCGGACGGGCATGGGGCCTGGCGATGTTGGGCCGCTACGATGAAGCCATCGCAGAGGACCCGCCAGACGCATCAGTGAAGGCGTACGTCCTTTCGCGGGCGGGTCGCTATCGGGACGCAGCACAGGTCCTCGGCGGCGCCAGTCGACGGGCTGACACCAATCAGAACGCTATCGATCAGGGAAGCATCAAGCTATTGACCTCGCTGATTGCGCTCGAGCGCGGTCAGCTCGATCGGGCCAGGACAGACCTCGCGGGAGCTGCGAAGCTTTTTGCTCAGTTGCCAGAGGAACGTCAAAGGCTCTATCTGGTACTCCTGCATTTTCTGTCAGGGATGGTCGAAGTGAAGGCAGGGCGACCCGCCGCGGCCGAGGCGCACCTGGAGTCGTTGCGACAGCATCACAAGCCCGGACTTCCTGCGGAGCGGTGGTGGGCGAAATCGCTGGAAGGCGAGATCGCGCTCGCCAGGGGCCGGCTGGATGAAGCCGCCCTCGCGTATGACGCTGGTGAACCGTCCAGGAGGATGTGGACCTACATGGTCCTCACGCCCCCTGCAATCCTCGCGAACAATGCGCCGTCTCGTGATTTGCTCGCCCGGACGATGAAAGCGCGCGGAGATCTCGCGGGCGCGATTCAGGCCTACCGCCGTCTTGTTGGTCCCACGAATCACCACAATTGGACCGCAATGCTCGAGCCTCGCCACGTGCTGGAACTGGCGCGGCTGCTCGAACGTACCGGATATCGCAACGACGCGCGCCAGGAGTTCCAGCGTTTCCTCGATCTCTGGAAGAACGCCGATGGCGGGCTGCCTGAATTCGCAGAGGCGCGCCGCGCGGTGCAACGGCTCGGCGACGCGGAGGTGAGGCGCCCGAGCCCATGACCCCCGACAGGTGGCAGCTTGTCAAGGAAGGCTTTCACGCCGCACTCGAGCGACCGCCAGACGAGCGCGACGCGTTCCTCGATCGCCTGTGCGCAGGTGACGTGGCCCTTCGCGCCGAAATTGCCAGGCTGCTGGCGGCGCACGTGGATGCCGGCGGCTTCATCGAAACCTCACCAGTTGCCGGGCTGACGCACACACCGGGACAGGTAGCCACCACGTTGACGGGTTCGGTAATCAATCACTACACAGTCGGACGCCTCATCGGCGCCGGCGGCATGGGCGCGGTCTACGCTGCGCACGACACCGACCTCGATCGCGCGGTCGCGCTCAAGGTGGTCGGCGGCGGCGGCAGCGCAGCGGCACAGCTCGCGCTGCGGCGCGAAGCGCAGCGCGCGTCGCAGCTCAATCACCCGCATATCTGCACGATTCACGAAGTCGGCGACGTCGACGGCCGGGCCTATATCGTCATGGAGTATGTCGAGGGGAGCCAGCTCAGCGCGCTGATTGGGCGCGACGGCCTTCCGCTCGAAACGACGCTGCGGTACGGGATTCACGTTGCCGACGCGCTCGCGCACGCCCACGCCCAGGGCATCGTCCATCGCGATCTCAAGAGCGCGAATGTGGCGGTGACCCCCGACGGGCGGGCCAAGGTGTTGGACTTCGGTCTGGCACACGCGCTGGCGTCAGAGCCCGGCCAGGAGATGGGGCCGACGGGCGCGGCCCAGACCATGGCGCCGCCCGTGGCGGGCACGCTTTCCTACATGGCGCCGGAACTGCTTCGCGGCGCGGCCGCCAGCTCGCGCTCGGATATCTGGGCGCTCGGCGTGGTGCTGTACGAAATAGCCAGCGGGCATCGCCCGTTCAATGGCGAGACGTCGTTCGAGCTGAGTGCCGCAATCCTGCACGCGGCGCCAGCCGCGCTCCCGGCCCGGATTCCGGCGTCTCTCCAGACGATTATCCGGCGCTGCCTCGCCAAGGATCCGCACGAACGCTACGGGCAGGCGATAGAGGTGCGCTCCGCATTGGAGGCGGTGCAGGCGGAAGTCAGCAGCGGCGCGAGTCACACACCCGTCAGGCCAGGTGCACACCGGATCCTTCGTGGGAGGCGTGCAGCCGTCGCCGCAATCGTGCTGGTGATGACGGCCGTCGTCGCGGGCGCGTTCACGTGGCGCTGGATGAACGGATCTGGAGGTCCGGTTGCACTCGGCGCATCCGGGCGGCCGGCAGTCGCGGTGATGTACTTCGACAACATGGCTGGCACGGAGGACACCGCATGGTTGTCCAAGGGGCTGCCGTCTATGTTGCTTACCGGCCTCGCACAGACGCGCGGCCTGGACATCGTCAGCGCGCAGCGCCTCCAGGAGGTCGTCAAGGAGATAGGCGGCCAGAGTCTCGAATCGCTGGATCGAGCCCAGGTGCCGGATGTCGCGCGGCGCGCGGGTGCCGGCGCGGTGGTGGTCGGGAGCATCTTCAAAGCCGGCAACGAAATCCGGATCGACGCGCAGCTCGAGGACCTGTCCAACGGTCGCGTGCTGGTGGCCGAAAGCGTGCGCGGCACCGACGTGTTCGCGCTGGTCGATCAGCTGGCCGCGCGGATCCGTGACGGCATCGGATTCCGCGACGCAACCAGCATCCGCAGGGTGTCGGACGTTTCAACCACCTCACTCGAGGCGTTCCGGTTGTACTCGCAAGGTGTGGATGCGTTGTTCAACTCGCGAATGGACGACGCGGAGGAATTGCTCGAACGCGCGGTGGCCATCGATCCGACGTTCGCGGACGCATACGTGCAACTTGCGGACGCCAGCATGTTCCGAGGGTTTGTCGGTCTCCAGCGAGAGTACCTTCGTAAGGCAGCGGAGCATGCCGATCGGCTGGGAGAACGGCACCGGCTCATTTTGGAAGCCGTGTCGGCTCGGGCAGAGGGCGATTCCGCAACCACGGCACGGGCCATCGACGAACTGATCGAGAAGTTTCCTGATACCGATCAGGCGTACGCCCTCGCTGCCAGTTTGTATGCCCCGGTAACTGGGGTCGTCTACGACCCAGCGAAATGGTTGACAACCTCTGCCGCAGGTGCTGCCGCCCTGCCGAGGTCAAGCCTCACGCGCATAGTGTTCGCATACACGCTGCTTGGTTTGGGTCGGTATAAAGAGGCGCTTGGTGAGTTCGACGCTTATGTGCGGTTGGCTCCCCGTGAACCGAATCCTTTCGACAGTCTCGCGGAAGCCTACCTCGTGATGGGCGCCCCCGAGAAAGCGCTCGATACCTACTCGCGAGCGCTCACCATCGACCCCACCTTTGCCGGCTCACGTATCGGACGCGCGTGGAGCCTCGCGAGCCTGGGGCGCTATGACGACGCGATTCTCGAGGGTCCGCCGCAGTTCCTGCTGGCCAATTGGTCATCCGTCCGGGCGCTCGTTCTTTCGCGCGTCGGCAGATATCGCGAAGCCCTCCAGGCCATCGAGACCGGGAGCCGAGAACCCAGAATTAGCGAAAATGCAGCGGAGCGTGGGATCCAGTTCCTGGTGTCGTCGTTCCTTGCGATCGAGCGCGGGGAGTACGAACGCGCGCTGCAGGACGCTGGCTCGGCAGAACGCACATTGGCGAGTTTGCCCGACGAGACAAAGAGGGTCGGCCTCGTGCTGGTTCACTTGATGAGCGGGCTCGCTCAGGTCAGGGCGGGCCGTATAGATCGAGCTCGTGTGCATCTCGAGATGCAAGAGCGGCTGTTCAACTCCGGCGTCGAGGCTGAGAACTGGTGGCACAACGCGTTGGAAGGGGAAATCGCGTTGGCGACTGGCGACCTCGACAAGGCGGCATCCAGTTTTTCCGCCGGCCAACCCTCGAAGAAGATGTGGTTCAGCACCTTCAATTCGAATTTGTCGATTCTGGCGAACAATCTGATGTCGCGGGATGGACTCGCGCGCGTGGCGAAGGCGCGGGGGGATCTGCCCCGCGCGATTCAGATCTATCGTCAACTGCTGTCCTATGGGCCCGAGCAGAAATGGGTGTCGGCATTCGAGCCGCGGTATGTGCTGGAGATCGCGCGGTTGCTCGATCGTTCCGGAAATAGCCAGGCTGCACTGAAGGAGTACGAACGCTTTCTGGAGTTCTGGAAACACGCCGATTCCGGCTTGCCCGAGCCCCGCGAGGCGAGACGAGCCGTCGAGCGGCTCTCTCACTGAAGCCATGCGCGCGACAGCACGGCTGCGCAGGCTGCCTCCTCGCGCTCGCCATTCGGATGATCAACAATCTCTGCCATCTTCTTCATAAGGAGTTCATCATCATGCGATTTGTCACATGTATCGCTCTTTCGATGTGGGCACTCGTGGGTGTCGCGACGGGCGCCTCGGCCCAGCAGCCACCTCCGCGGGGCATCGTCAACATCACCGGCCAGCTGTATCGCGCGCAGAACGACAACCACTACACCGTGTTCCTGGTGACGCCCGAGGGCATCATCATGAGCGACCCGATCAATCGCGACTTCTCGCGGTGGCTCAAGGGCGAAATCGCGAGCCGGTTCAAAGTCCCTGTGCGGTACGTTCTGTACACACACAAGGACTGGGATCACGCCTCGGGCGGCGTCGTCTGGGCCGACACCGCCGAGTTTGTCGGCCATCGCAACATGCTCGCCGCGCTCGCGCCTCCCGCCGGTAACCCGCCCCTGACCGCTGACGCAGTGAAAATGGATGCCAATCGCAACGGGCTCGTCGAGCGCGCCGAGGCTAGCGGGGCGGCTGCCGAGCGCTTCGCGCTCTTCGACTACAACCGCGACGAGGTCATCAGCGGTGCCGAACTGGCCCGCGGGTCGGTCAGCGACGTGTACCTTCCGACTACGACGTACACCGACCGCCACACCGTCACACTCGGTGGAAAGCGCGTCACCATGACTTACCTCGGTACCGCGCATTCCGACGACAGCTCGGTGCTGCACTTCCCTGACGAACGCGCGGTGTTCAGCGCGGACATCCTGCAGGTGCGGAGATTGCCCGGCGGGCTGGCGCCAACCGTCGGGGCGTGGATCGACGCGCTGACGATCATCAACGCGCTCGACTTCGAGCATGCGCTGACCGGGCACGCGATGGCGGGAACGAAACAGGACGCCGTTGCTGCCTTGCGCTATCTGGAGGACATCTCGCGGGGCGTCGCAGCCGGCGTTGGCGCGGGCCGCACCCTCGCCGAGATCCAGAAGACGCTCATGCTGGAAGCCTACAAAGGGTTCGAGCGCTGGGACACCTCGCGCGAAGCGCACATCGCGGCCGTCTATGGGACGCTGAAAGGTGTTAGGCCCGGAGCCGCAACGGGCACCCGGTAAGCATCGTCGACGCCTGGCCGGGCCCTGACGCGGAACCGCGGCGGGCCCGGCCCCTCCTGTCGAGACGGTATAATCCGCCCCGCAGAGACAGGAGGCGTATGTACCGGAGTTGTCGGATTCTTGCTTTTGTCGCGGTTGCGACGCTTTTCACCGGGGCCAGCGCCTCGGCCCAGCTTTCAACAGCGGACCTGACAGGCCGGGTCACCGATAGCAGCGGCGCTGTGCTGCCAGGCGTGACCGTCACCGTCACGCAGACTGATACCGGGCTGGTCCGCACGACCGTCTCGGACGAAACCGGGACCTATCTACTCACCAACCTGCCGACTGGCCCGTACCGCCTCGAAGTCGCACTGTCAGGCTTCCGCACCTACGTGCAGACCGGCATCGTGCTGCAGGTGGGGGCAACCCCGACCATCAATGCCGCGCTCGACGTCGGCAACCTCGAGGAGACGGTCGCGGTCGAGGCCGCGGCGCCGCTCATCGACGTGCGCAGCGCCGGCATCAGTGAAGTCGTCGAGAACGAACGCATCGTCGAACTGCCGCTGCAGGGCCGGCAGGTGACGAGCCTGCTGGTACTCGCGGGGGCCGCCGTCGATACCGGCGCCGTAAATCCACGGTACAACCCGGGCGGCGTCTCAATTTCCGTCGGCGGCGGGCTCGCCTACGGCGTGGCGTACCTGCTCGACGGCGCGATGCACAACGATCCCTACAACAACTTGAATTTTCCGCTGCCCTTTCCCGACGCGCTGCAGGAGTTCAGTGTGGCCACCAGCGGCCTCACGGCGCAGAACGGCATGCACTCTGGCGCGTCGGTGAACGCGGTAACCAAGTCGGGCACCAACCGGCTGTCGGGAAACGCATTCGAGTTCCTCCGGGATCGCCGTTTCAACGCCACGAATCCGTTCGCAGCGCTTGGATCCGACGGCAAGCGGGTTGACGACGGGCTGCGGCGGAACCAGTTCGGTGGCACGCTCGGCGGTCCGATCGTCAACGATCGGCTGTTCTTCTTCGGCGCCTACCAGGGCACGGTGGTGCGCCAGACGCCGGCCGCGAACATCGCGTTCGTCCCCACCGCGGCAATGCTGGCCGGGGACTTCACGGCCTTTACCTCGCCGGCGTGCAACCAGGGGCGACAGATTGCCTTGCGCGCGCCGTTCGTGAACAACCGGATCGATCCCGCGCAGTTCAGCCCGGCGGCAATGAACCTCGCCCGGATGCTGCCCTCGACCACGGATCCCTGCGGGCAGGTCACGTGGGGCGCCCCGCGTGACAGCAACGAATCGCAGCCGATGGGGAGAATCGACTACCAGTGGAGCCCCAACCACAACGTGTTCGGCCGTTACATGTACACGGACGTCAACGAGCTCCCGGTGTGGGATCCGGCAAGGGGCGACATCCTGACATCGGGCAACGCCGGCGGCGACCGGAGGATCAAGTCGCACGCGCTGACGCTCGGAGACACGCTGGTGTTCGGCCCCAACGTCGTCAATTCGCTGCGGTTCGCCTACAACCGTGGCGACCTGCGCGCCAACCGCGCGCCCTTTGTCGATGCCGCGTCACTTGGCTCGAAGGTGTACACCTACTTTCCCGGCAAGATTACGCTCAGCGTGACCGGCGGGTTCAGCGTTGGCCACTCTGATTCGATCTACAGCATCCTGACGAGCGATGCCTACCAGGTGGCGGACGACATCACACTGGTGCGGGGACGTCACCAGATTGCACTTGGCGCGAACCTCGCCTACTGGGATTCGTATCAGCAGCTGAACGCACGATCGGGCGGTCAGTTCACGTTCAACGGGTCGCTGACCGGACTCGGGCTTGCCGACTTCCTCGCAGGACGGCTCTTCCGGCTCGAGCAGGGAGCGCCGAACATCCTGCCGATGGACCAGACCTACATCGGGTTGTACGCGCAGGATGCGTGGCGCCTGACGAACCGCATCACCGTGAATGCCGGGATGCGCTGGGAGCCCTATTTCGGCATGAACGTCCAGAGCGGCGCGGTGTCGACCTTCAGCCTCGAGAACTTTCGCAACGGCGTGAAGAGCACCGTGTTCCACAACGCGCCGGCCGGATTGCTGTACCCGGGCGACCCCGAGTATCCAGGCGGCCAGTCGGGCGTGAACACCCAGTGGTGGAACCTGTCGCCGCGCGCGGGTGTCGCGTGGGACGTCCACGGCGACGGCCGGCTCGCGGTTCGAACGTCGTACGGCATGGCCTACGACTTCCCCAGCGGCCAGTACCACTTCATCAACGCCGGCGCCGCGCCGTTCGCAAACCGCCTGCGCGTGGAGGGCGTGTCGTTCGACGATCCGTATGCGAACAATCCGGGCGGCAACCCGTTCCCGATTCCGCCGCCGAGCCCCGACGTGGCGTATCCGTCGTTCGGCTCCTTCGGGACCATCGATCCGGACATCAATTCAACCCGGGTGCAGACGTGGAACGTCACCGCCGAGCAGCAGATCGGCGACGACTGGGGCGCCGCCGTCAGCTACCTGGGCAGCTACACCGACCGCATGTGGAACCAGGTCGCACTCAACCCGGGCCAGTTCCTCGGAACGGGTCCCTGCACGATCGCCGGCGTCTCCTATCCGGTCTGCACCACGGCGGCAAACCTCGACCAGCGACGGGTGTTCTATTCACAGAATCCACGCGAAGCGCAGTTCCTCGGCCCGGTCGATCGCCACACCGATCTCGGCACGCAGGATTATCGGGCGCTGAAGCTGTCATTCCGGCGGCGCGCCGCTTCCGGCGTGAGCCTGACTGGCAATTACACCGTCTCGCACTGCGTCGGCAACGTCACGCCGACCGCGTTCCCGCAGATCAGCGCGGGATATCTGAAGCCGGACGATCCCGATTTCGACCGCGGCAACTGCGTCCAGAACCGCACTCATATCGGCAACGTCACGGCGGGCTTCCAGACGCCGCAGTTCGACAATGCCACCCTGCGGGCCGTCGCCTCCGACTGGCGGCTCTCGGGTATCGTCAGCGCGCGTTCCGGCGCCTGGCTGACGGTGACGACCGGGCGCGACATCGCGGCGACCGGCATCAGCGCCCAGCGGCTCGACCAGCTGCTTGACGAGCCTTACGGGGACAGGAGCCTGAACAACTACCTGAATCCGGCGGCGTTCGCATATCCGGCCAACGGGACGCTTGGGAATCATGTGATCAACAGCATCGAGGGCCCCGGCTTCTGGTCGGTGGATCTCGCGGTCTCACGGCTGCTGACGTTCTCGCCCGCGCATACCCTGGAACTGCGGGTCGAAGCGTTCAACCTGCTGAACAACTTCAACTGGGGCAATCCGCAGACGAACTACGACCAGAGCACGTTCGGCCGGATTACGTCGATGGCGGGCGATCCGCGCATCGTGCAGTTCGGCGTGAAGTTCGGGTTCTAGCGAGATGGGGGTCAGACCAAGGGTCAGACCATTTGGTCTGACCCTTGGTCTGACCCCACCGCCGATCTGTGACAGTGAGGGGCCGCCGTGAGCGACAGTGGCCCTATAATTCGCGTACGTCCCGTGGTGAAAAGGACCGCCGCCGCTCTGCTGCTCGTCGTGCTCGCCGCGCGGGTTGTGCCGGCGCAGGCGTCATTCGGCCGACTGGCGGGGTCCGTGTTCGACGACAGCGGCGCGGTCCTTCCCGGCGTGACGGTGACGCTGACGAACGACCTGACCGCCCAGACGCAGACCACGACGACCAGCGAAGCGGGCACCTTCCTGTTTCCCCAGGTGCAGCCCGGACTGTTTTCGGTGACCCTGGCGCTCGCCGGATTCAGGACCGCCGAACTCACACAGATTGAGATCAATGTCGGCGTCGAGCGCTCGCTGACGGCGCGGCTCGACGTCGGTCCCGTCACCGAGACGGTTACCGTGAGCGCGGATCGATCGCCGCTGCAGACGACTTCCCCCGAAGTGTCACTCACCGTCGTCCAGCGGCAAATCACAGACCTTCCGCTCGATGGCCGGAATCCGATCGAGTTGATTCGCCTGCAGGCCGGCGTCCCCGGCATCGTCAACCGGACGACGACCGCGATCAACGGCGGACGGCCGACGTGGACGCAGGTGACGCTCGACGGCATCAACATCCAGGACAACTTCATCCGTCAGAACGCACTCGACTTCGTGCCCAACCGGCCGACGCCTCAAACGGTGAGTGAGCTCACGATTGTGACCGCGGCCCAGGGCGCGGATGCGGCCGGAGGCGCCACCGCCGTCCGGCTGGTCACGCCATCGGGCACCAATGAATTCCGCGGCAACCTCTTCGGATTCAACCGCGCGAACCGGCGCGCGTCGAATTCCTTTTTCAACAAGCGCGCGGGCCTGCCGGCGCCGGATTTCCATCGCAACCAGTTCGGCGGCACGCTGGGTGGGCCCGTCCTTCGCAACCGTCTTTTCTTTTACGGATACGCCGAAGCGTTCCGTCAGCGCAGCGACGTTGCCCAGAACACGGTGATTCCGGCGCACGACGACTTGCTCCAAGGGGCATTCCGCTATGTTGGCGTGGACGGTCAGATCCGTTCGGTCAACCTGCTGCAGCTGTCGGGACTACCACTTGATCCGGTCGTGAGCCGGACCATCCTTTCGCAAGTGCCTGGGGCCTCCAGCGTCAACAACTTCGATGCGGGGAATTCCCGCGATGGCCGGCTTCTGAATACTGCCGGGTACCGGTTTCTACAGCGCCAGTTGAACGAACGCAATCAGTGGGGCATCCGTCTCGACTTCGAAGCGACGCCTGCGCACCGGTTCGAGATGAATTATGGATGGTTCCGCGAGACGCACGACCGGGGCGACCTTGACGCCATCCACGAACGGCCGGTGATCCTCACCGACTCCACGGTCCAGCGGTACGTCGGCGCATGGCGATGGACGCGATCCGGGTTCATCAACGAAGTGCGCGGCGGAGGCAACACCGCACCGGTCGATTTCGAGAGCTCTGAAACGTACGGGGCCTTCGTGTCGACGCTGCCGCTGATTACCGACCGCACGGTGTCCGTTCAGCCGCAGGGGCGTGACAGCCGGACGTATCAGTACAGCACGCTGGGATCGTGGCTGCATGGGCGCCATGAGGTGCAGTTCGGCGGACATCTGCAGCAGATGCGGATCAATCCCTACAACTACGCCGGGCGTTTTCCGGAAGTCGTTTTTGGTTTCAGCACGATTGCACCCGCGTCGGTGCAGCTCTCGGCGGCCCAGTTTCCGGGCGGCATCAGCGCAACCGACCTCGCCGCGGCCAATTCCTGGCTGTCGTTTCTCTCGGGCACCATCGGGGAGGTTGGCCAGACCTTCCAGGTACAGGACCGATCGTCGGGATTTGTCGCGGGGCTGCCAAGCAATACGAATTACAGCCTGAACAACACCGCCGCGTTTCTGCAGGACAACTGGCGGTGGAAAGCGAAC
Source organism: uncultured Acidobacteriota bacterium (assembly GCA_963750995.1). Taxonomy (GTDB): domain Bacteria; phylum Acidobacteriota; class Vicinamibacteria; order Vicinamibacterales; family UBA2999; genus CAVVST01. The sequence goes on from CAVVST010000005.1 coordinate 1,450,611, forward strand.
CTCACGATTCGCGCCGGCCTGAAATGGGAGTATTACAGCCCGCTGCGTGAAGACGACGATCTCGCGCTGCTGCCGGTGCTCGACGGACGTCCCGTGCGCAATGTGCTGCTCGATCCCGACGGCCGCGTGTCGTTCGTCAACGGCGGCTTCTACAACAAGGATCTCGACAACTTCGGGCCGTCACTCGGCTTCGCCTGGGATCCGTTCAAGAACGGCCGCACGGCCATCCGCGGCGGCTACTCGCTGGCCTTCGTCAACGAGGAGACGATCAGCGTCGCCGACAATGCAGCGACCGGCAATGCCGGCCTCGAGACGAGCGCTGCGCTGACGAACCTGTACACGACCCTCGGGGCGGGTGTTCCCGCGGTGCCGGCGCCGGTCTTCAAGAGCGTGCGGACCTACGAAGACCAGCTCGACGTCTCGCTGGGGTCGGCGGCGTTCGCGATCGATCCCGACATCAAGCAGCCGCACGTTCACGAGGTCAGCATCGGCGTGACACAGGCGCTGCCGTGGACGCTTGCCGGCGAAGCGCGGTATGTCGGGACATTTGGCCGCGGCTTGTGGCGCGGGATAGACCTGAATCAGACGAATCCGCATGGCGCCTTCCAGGACGATTTCCTGCGGGCCCGGACCAACGGATTCCTCGCGCTCGACGCGACCGGCGTATTCAATCCAGCCTTCAATCCGGCGATTCCCGGGAGTCAACCGCTCACCGTCATCCCTGGGTTCGGCGGTGGCTTCCTCACCAACGCGACCGTCCGCGGCCTGATCCAGACCGGGCAGGTGGCGGCGCTGGCCGATCTCTACACCACCGGCGCCGGCCCCGCGATCGCCGCCCAGGCGCGCCGCATGTTCCTCAGGAATCCCGGCATCTACGTCGCCGATCTCATTCACAACGGCGGGTTCACGAACTACAACGCCCTCCAATTGGAGCTACGCCGTCCGCTGCGCAACGGCGTGATGGGACAGGTCAACTACACCCTCGCCCAGAGCCAGGCGAATTCCGCCGGGACCAGCGAGATCCGGTTCGAGCCGTTCCTCGACAACGCGCGGCCCGAGCTCAACGAAGGCCGATCGGCATTCCATGTCACGCACGTCATGAACGCCAATCTGATCGCGGAGCTGCCGTTCGGCGCGGGCCGGCGCTGGCTGAACGGCGGAGGCGCCTGGGATCGCCTGGTGGGAGGCTGGCAGGCCAGTACGATCATCCACTGGCAGAGCGGATCGCCACTGTCGATTCTCGCCCGCCGCGGCACCTTCAATCGCACCGGTCGATCGTCCGGCCAGACCGCACGAACGTCGCTCAGCAAAGGCGAACTGAAGAAGCTGCTCGGCGTGCGCGAGGCCAACGGCAACATGTACTGGATCGACCCGGCGCTGATCGACCCAAACACTGGCCGCGCGGTCGGCCCCGACACGCTGGCGAACACACCCGGTTTCCCCGGCCAGGTATTTTTCAATCCCATGGCGGGCGAAGTGGGAAACATGGAGATCCTGTCGCTCGACGGTCCGTCGCAGTTCCTGCTCGACGCGGCGTTCGCGAAACGCATTCGATTGTGGAAGCAGACCGGCCTTCAGGTCCGCGCCGATCTCCTCAATCTGTTCGACACCGTGAACTTCTGGGTGACAGACGACGACGTGAACAGCCCGACGTTTGGACAGATCACCGACACGAATACCGCACCCCGCGTCCTCCAGCTCGTCGTCACCTTTGATTTCTGAGCGGGTGCTCGGGGGGCGCTATAATCCGCGCGGTTCACAGGCCGTTCCCTTCACGGAGGCACCGACATGACTCGTCGCACGCTCCTGTCCGTGGCGATCGTCGTTCTCGCGCTCGGCGCCGGCTCGTTCCTGGTCGCGCAGTCGCCGGTGACGTCCTGCGACGCGACCCCGAAGCCTGCGTGGTGTGCCGCGGTCACGGGTGATCGATCGTCCGGCTGGCTCCCGCAGGGACGCTCGGAGGTCATGGCGCGGAACGGAATGGTGACGACGAGCCAGCCGCTCGCCGCGCAGGTGGGACTCGACATCCTGAAGCGGGGCGGGAATGCCATAGACGCGGCGGTGGCCACTTCGGCGGTGCTCAACCTCGTCGAACCGATGAATGTCGGCGTCGCGGGCGACCTCTTCGCCATCATTTACATCGCGAAGGAAAACAAGCTCTACACGCTCAACGCCAGCGGGAAAGCGCCGACCGGCCAGACGCTCGCGCGCATGAACTCGCTCGGTTACAGCTGGAATGAGAAGAACTGGGCGCCGGGATCGGGCATGCCGGGCTACGGGATCCTCACCGTGACCGTACCGGGGACCGCGTGGGGCTGGGACGAAGTGCTGCGCCGCTTCGGCACGATGACGCTGAAGGAAACGTTGCAGCCCGCCATCGACTATGCAGAAACCGGCTTCCCGATCTCCGAGCGGATCGCGGCGGACTGGACGCTGCCGCGGGGGCTGGGCCCGGTGCCGTCCGATCCGCGCGGGTGCTGCACCCAGATCGATCCGGATTCGGTTGCGGCTTGGTACGTCAACGGCCGGCGTCCGGCAGTCGGACAAATCTACCGGAATCCCGAGCTCGCCAAGACGTTCCGCATTCTGCAGCAGAAGGGACGCGACGGCTTCTACCGTGGCGAGATCGCGCAGGCGATCGTCGCCAAGTCCGCCGCGGTCGGCGGCACGATGACGCTGCAGGACCTGGCGAACTACGCCGGCGAATGGGTCGAAGCGTCGACCACGAACTATCACGGCTACGACGTGTTCACGCTGCCGCCGCCGGCGCAGACCTGGGCGACCGACGAGATTCTCAACATCCTCGAAGCGTGCGTACCGAAGTGGGCGCCCGGACAGACACTGGCGACGCTCGGACCGGCGAACCCGAAGTTCTGGCACATGATCGTCGAAGCCAAGAAGCTGGCGTTCAAGGATCTGTACGCGTACAACGCGGACCCGAATGTCGTGACGGTGCCGGTCGCGCGCCTGCTCTCAAAGGCGCACGCGAGCTCGCTGTGCAGCCTGGTCGATCCCAGCCGGGCAACGGCGACCGCTCCCGGCGCGCCGGTTGACGGCAGCGGCGACACGATCGTGCTTTCCGCCGCCGATCGCTTCGGCAACATGGTCTCGTGGGTGAACAGCAACTTTTCCAGCTTCGGCTCCGGCCTCACCGTGCCGGGCTACGGCTTCGTCCTGCACAACCGCGGCGCGCTGTTCACCCTCGATCCGAAGTCGCCGAACGTGATCGCGCCGAACAAGCGGCCGTTCAACACCCTCTCCGCCGGTTTCGTGATGCGGAACAACCGTCCGCTGATGACGGTCACGCTGATGGGGGGCGACATGCAGGCGCAGGGGATCGCGCAGGTGCTGGTCAACGTCCTCGACCTCGGCGCGAACCTGCAGGCGGCCAGCGACATGGCGCGCTTCCGGCACAACCAGGTGCCGAACATGCTGAGCCTGGAATCGCGCCTCTTTGGCCTCGTTGGTGCGCAGCTCCAGTCGATGGGCCACACGGTGCAGTCGATCGACGGCACGAATGTCGGCGGATACCAGGCCATCATGTTCACGCCCGATCCGGCTGCACCGGCGCCCGGCAGCGGAGCGCAGCCGATCCAGGGCTTCTACCGCGCGGGGTCAGACCATCGCAAAGACGGTCAGGCGGTTGGGTACTGACGCGGCATTGGGTGATTCGAGACCAATTGGTTCGCGACCGATCCGGAGCGGTTCGCGCGGTTCAAGCGCGAGGCGCAGGTGCTTGCCGCTGTTCCGGACGCCGCTGCCCTTACCGATTATTCCCGGAGGCGCGCTGGGTGTGTTTGACGTGACGTCGGACGGGAAGAAGTTTCTTGTCGCGGTGCCGCCGGCAGGCGCGGCGCCGGCGCCGATCAACGTCGTGCTCAACTGGACGGCGGCCCTCACTCGAGAGCGCTAATTCTTTACGTATTTCTTCAGCGCCATCCCGCCGGTCAGCGACCCGTAGATGGTGCCGCTGACATCGACGGCAACCCCTTCCTGCGATCCCTCCGGATCCGGATCGGGAATGAAGGTCGTCACCCTGCCGTCCTTCGCGCTGCCGATGGTGATGCCTTTGCGGAATCCGGGGTTGGTGGTCGCATCCGACTGGTGATCGGCCACGTAGAGCATGTCGTTGCGGTCGATGAAGACGCCGCTCGGCCGGCCGAACTGTTTCCACTCGTCGAGGAACGTGCCGTCCTGATCGAAGATCTGGATGCGATTGTTGCCGCGGTCGCCAACGAACAACCGGCCGCGCGAGTCCATCGCCAGCGCGTGGGGCGTCTCGAAGTCGCCCGGCGCGGTGCCCCGCTTGCCCCATGCCTTGATGAACCGGCCGTCTTTTGAGAACTTCAACACGCGCGCGTTCGAGGCGCCGCCATGGCCGTCGCCGACGAAGATGTCGCCGGTCGGTGCGACCAGGACGGCGGACGGCATGTTGAAGGTGTCGGGACCGTCGCCCGCCACGCCTGCCTTGCCCAGCGTCATCAGCACCTTGCCGTCCTGACCGAACTTGAACACCTGGTGGCCCTTGCCGTTCCGGCGGGGATCCTTGCCGTCGGGGCCTTCACCGTCGGTGATCCAGATGTTGCCGTCGCGATCGATGTGAATCCCGTGCGGCCGGATGAACATGCCGGCGCCGAGACTTCTGACAGCCCGGCCCGAAGCGTCGAACTTCAGGATCGGCGCGACGGTCGATCCGACGCAGTCGTTGGCGCCGCAGCGTTCGAACACCCAGACGCTCGAGCCGTCGCGATCGATCGTGATGCCCGCCGTCGATCCGACCTTGCGGCCGTCGGGCATCTTGAAGTGGTCGGCGACGGTGGTATAGGAATTCTGCTGGGCGGCGACGACCGCGGTGCACGCAAGGAGCGCGATGGCCGTCAGTCGCACGGAGTTATGCGGCGCGGAGCGTGCCTTCGAGCAGCAGCCGGCGCGAGGTGCTCTGGAGGAATTCGCGCGTCACCAGGTCGTCGTCGGTGAAGCTGGTCACCACGCGCGGCACCTTCAGCGGCTCGACACGGCAGCTGGCTTCCACCGGTGGCGGCGGCTGCGGGTCGAGCACCTCGGTGTAGCGCTGCGGATACGACGGGAAACCCTTGAAGGCGGTGCCGGCAATCCTGCCGAACCGGTCAGTCAGTTCATCGAAGTTGTAGTGCAGGAAGTCCGTAAGCGCGGGATCCGGCTTCGTGTCGAGATACTGGTTCACCATCTCGACCACGTCGGTGAAAAAGCGGTCGCCGTGGCAATTCGCCGAGTAGGTGCCGTCCGCCTTCTCCATCCGGCGGATGCCGGGGCGCGCGGGGTCGATGTGATACAGCTCGTGCACGATCGTATCGAGCTTGGCCACCCAGTTCGGCTGTCCGCGGTAGTGGACCTGCTTCCGCGACCGGGACAGGATCTGATCGGTAAACCGCGGCAACGTGAACGAGACCATGTAGTCGATCGACTTCTCTTCGACCGTCACCGACGGCGACTTCGTCACGAACCACTCGGAGCGGCGCGTCAGCCGGCCGGTGGTGCGGTCGCGCCAGAAATAGTAACCGGGCTCGCTGGGCGGCAGGCACACGCAGTGGCAGGTGGCATATGCACCCTCGGCGCTCGTGCGGCCGGACCGCGCGAAGACCAGCACCTTGTTCATGTCGATGAACGACAGCGTAGGCACACGTGCCACGATGTCTTGCATGAGCAGAGAAAGCCGCTCCGTGTAATTGATCATGCAGCGTTGCTGGATCGCGCGCGGCGAGACACTACGGCCCTGCCGCGAGGTTTCCGGTACGTTCAGTTGTGCGAAAGGTTACGAGCCGCGACGATTATATAAGCGATCTCGGTATACCGCTGGCGCGGCTGCACTGAGCCGTTAAATTTTTTTTTGCGAAATTGTTACGGCTGGGGTGCGGAGTCGGGGGAAGGTGTTGGGAAGGGAGACGGTTCGGGCGCGGGCTGTGCCTCTGCGGGCAATTCTGGCTCAGCCGTAGTGTCGTCTGACGGCTCATCGTTCTCGGCAGTCGCATCGCCGGCCGGCACGTTCGTTTCCGAGGATGCCGTCGCCGCATCAGGCACAACCGCGACGGGCACGGGCGCCGGCGGCGTTACGTCGCCCATGCGCCCCAGGATGATCCGCTGCCGCGCCTGCAGCCGCGCCGTCGGCCGCGCCGGGTTGAGGACGCGGGGATTGATGATCGCGCCCGCGAGCAGCGCCGCCTGCTGGCGACTCAACGCCGACGCCGGGATCCCGAAATACGCGCGCGCCGCCGCTTCCGCGCCCCAGATGCCGTCGCCCCACTCGATCACGTTCAGGTAAATCTCGAAGATGCGCGCCTTTGACAGCGCCGCTTCGAGCCGCCGCGCGATGATCAGCTCGCGCAGCTTCCGCAGTGGGTCACGCGACGGCGACAGGTACAGGTTCTTTGCCAGCTGCTGCGTGATGGTGCTGGCTCCGCGGACGGCACGCCCCTGCTCCCAGTTGACTTCGATCGACTTTCGAAGTTCCTCGAGGTCAACCCCCTCGTGGTCCCAGAATGCGGCGTCCTCCGCCACCAGCACTGCCCGTTTCAGGTTCTGCGAGATGCGCGAGTACGGTACCCAGCGCTGCACGCGGCGCGTTGACTTCCCTTCACGCGCCGCCTCGGCGGCCCGCATCTCCATCCAGGCGGTCGAAGGGGGGTTGCTCTTTGCCAGGACGCGGACATCCGGCAGCGTCAGGTATACGTACGCGACGACCGCGAACCCGGCGGCCGCTGCCACCAGGCATGCCCGCCATGACCCAGCTCTTCGGCTTAGCCACGCACGACTATTTTGATCCGGGTGCCCGGTTGCGGCTGCGACGTCGGCGAGGCCTGGTTCATGACCGCCAGCGTCGCCGGCTTGATGGCGCCGCCCGACCGTTCGGCGATCGACTGCCAGGTGTCCCCCGCGCGGACGACATAGATATCCACGCGATCCGGTCGGATGTCTTCCGCCTCGGCGGCCGAGAGCGGCCTGAACGATCGGATGCTCGACGAAAACGCCTGGTCAGCCTGGGAGAACACGTTGGGCGCGGCGAGGCCGGCGATCAGATATACGTCCTTGCCGTGCATGACGTGCCCGACCCTCGTGGTGACGGCGCCCAGCCCTTCCATCTGTCCCTGGTAAACACCGACAAACGCCTCCAGCCCGTTGATCGTCGTCCGGCCGCCGTCAACCGCGCGGAAGCCGGCGTTGTTCATATCGTTCAGCGCGATCTCCTGGATGTTACGCCCCTGCGGCTTCTGGACGCCCTGGAGCAGCATGAACACGTCCGCGCCCGGGGCCTTGACGACCACCTGCTGCGGGCTGTTGGCAATCTCCCACTTGTCGGGGAAATCAATCCTGAAACGCAGCACCGGGTGCAGGAAGACGTTGCCGCGCGCCAGCCCTTGCTCCGGGTTGTCGCCGTAGAGGAGGCCGTCGATGCGCTGCCACAAGGCGTCGCGGTTGGTGGCGAACGGGGTGCCCTTGGCCTTCAGCGTTTCGACCGTCGGCTGGATGTCCTTGACGCGCGTCAGCGGATCCGGATGCGTGGACAGCCAGTTCGGCACGCCCCGCCGATCGCCCGCGGCTTCGTCGAGACGTCCCAGCGTCGACAAGAACCCCGGCACCGCCGCCGGGTCCCACCCGAGGGTGGATTCGTACTTCGCCCCGAGCTCGTCGGCCTGCAGCTCGTCGTCGCGCCCGTACTTCAGGAACAGCACGCCGAGCGCCTGCCCCGTGAGCTCGCCGAACGGCCGCGCCGCGGGCACGAAGATGCCCAGCGCCACCAGGCCAACCTGACCCGAGACCTGACGGGTGTACTGCTGCGCGGAGTGACGCGCGGTGACGTGGCCGATCTCGTGGCCGAGGACGCCGGCGAGCTCCGCCTCGTTATCGAGGAAGGGCATGATGCCGCGCGTTATGTAGATGCTGCCGCCCGGGATGGCGAACGCGTTGACGGCCGGCACGTCCACCACCGTGAAGCGCCACGGCAGATTCGGCCGCTCCGAAATCTTCGCCATCTTCATCCCGATCGCGCTGACGTATTCCTGCAGCGCGGGGTCGTTGTAGACGCCCATCTCCTGCTTGATCTGCGGATCGGATTCCTGCGCGATGGAGATTTCCTGCGCCTCGCTCATGAGCGAGAGCTCGCGGCGGCCGGTGACGGGGTTGGTGGCGCATGCGACAGCGCACGCAACCACGAAGCAGGATCGCTGGTAGCCGAGTTCGGCGTCGAAGGCGTCAGGTCTGCGGCTCGGCTTTTCGCTCGTTTTGCAAGATCGACGCCTGCTCGAACACGCCCAGCGCATCGAGCTGGACGCGCAACATATCGACGACCTCCGGCGACACCGGCACGAGCGGTGCGCGCGGCGCGCCGGCCGCGAATCCCATCAGCTGCAGCGCGGCCTTGAGCCCGGGCACGCCGTACTGGGCGCCGACGGCGCGTGCGAGCGGCATCAGGCGGCGCTGCAGCGCCCGTGCTTCCTCGAGCCGGTCTTCTTCGACCAGCGCAGCCAGGCTGACCACTTCGCGCGGCACCAGCGCGGCAAGCGCCAGCATGCCGCCGTCGCATCCGGCGCAGAGCGCGTGGACGAACGTTGCCGCCGAGCCGGCGAGTACCGAAAATTCGTCGGGCGTTCGCGAGACATATTCGGCAATCTGGCCGATGTCGCTCCCCGATTCCTTGATGCCGACGATATTCGCGTGTTCAGCCAGCGTCGCCACCACATCCGGCACGAGGTTGACGCCGGTATACACGGTGACGTTGTAGAGCAGCACCGGTACCGGCGACGCGTCCGCCACCTCGAGGTAGTAGCGCTCGAACGCCTCGGCGTTCATCTGCGGTTTGAAAAACGACGGGGTGCGGACGAGCACGGCATCGGCACCTGCCGCCGCCGCGCGCCTGGTCGCCGCAATCGTCGCCCTGGTGGATTCGCGCCCGGTGCCGGCAATCAGCGGCCGCTGGCTGGGCATCTCCGAGCGGACGATATCGAGCATCATGTCCGCTTCGGCATCGTCGAGCTGTGGCGCTTCGCCGTTCGAACCGAGGACGACGAGACCGCTGAGCGGCGTGGTCATCCAGCGCGCCACGTTGCCGCGCACGCCCTTTTCGTCGATGGTGCCGTCGGCCAGGAATGGCGTCACGATCGGAGTGAACATCCCCGTGAAACGTCCGGGCGCCGTCATGGCTCCAATTGTACAGGCGCGCGGCCGGTTCCCTGCACCGCGAGGTTCACGGCGAGGACGACGACGAAGATCGCGGCGGCCGGCGCCAGCATCCAGGGCGCGTCGGCGAGCAGCGAGACGTTCGCCGCGTCCTGCAGCATCGTGCCCCACGTCGGCACCGTCTCGGGAAAGCCGAGGCCGACGTACGACAGCGTCGCTTCCGCCAGGATGAATGCCGGCAGCAGCAGCGTCGCCTGGACGCGCGAGATAGCCGCGGGCCGCCGGCAGCAGGTGACGCAGCAGGATGCGCGACGGCGGCGCGCCCAGCGCGTGGCCGGCGATCGCGTAGTCGCGCTCGCGCTCCGACGCGATGATCGCGCGCACGCCGCGGGCGACGATCGGCCAGCCAAGCAGCGCGAAGATGCCGCCGAGCAGCACGAACACGGTGGCAGCCGGCAGCACCAGCGGCATCACCGCGCGCAGTGCCAGCGCGACGTAGATCGCCGGCAGGACCAGCACGAAATCGGTGAAGCGCGACAACAGGTCGTCCACCGTTCCGCCGGCGTAGCCGGCCACGCCGCCAATCAGCGCGCCGATCGCCAGCGCCAGCACGGTAGAGACCACGGCCAGTGCCAGCGAGGCACGCGCGCCGTACAGCAGCCGCGAGAACGTGTCGCGGCCGAACCGATCGGCGCCGAGCAGGAGCAGCGGGCCGCCTTCTGTCTCGGGAACGGTGACGAGACGGCCGTCGGTGAACCATCGCAGCCGGGCGGGATGTTCGCGATCTTCCTCAAATCGGCGTTCGAGCCGGCTCACGAGCCGCAGCGGATAAATATGGAAACCTGCCGCGCCGAAGCCTTCTGGCGCCAGCAGGCGGAGGGGGGTAGGCGGCGCGTAGAGCAGATCGTCGAACACGCGGTCAGGCGGGCTTGGCGCCAGCCAGGGCGCCGCCGCGGCCACCAGGATGACGATCGCCAGGAGCAGCTGACCGGCGCGTTTCACGCCGCCTCCCGAACACGGGGATCGGCGGCGGCCAGCAGCAGATCGCCAACCAGGCTGCCGAACGCGAGAAAGAACCCGCCCATCGCCGCGCATCCCGCCACCAGGTAAACGTCGCGCGCGCGCAGCGCTTCGTACATCAGGCGCCCGAGTCCGGGCCAGGCGGTGACGAACTCCACGACGAACGACCCGGAGAGCAGCGCGCCGATCGCCAGGCCGTAGACTGCGCAGATCGGCCGCAGCGACACCCGCCAGGCGTGGCGGACGATGACGTCGTGCGGCGCGACGCCGCGCGCGAGCGCCGCGACGGTAAACGGCTGGTGCAGCGCGTCGGTGATCGACTGCGACTGCAGCCGCTCGAAGGTTGCCGCGATCGGCAGCGCCAGCGCGAGCGCCGGGAGCGGCAGGTGCCTCGCGACGTCGAGCACCCAGGCCGACCAGCTCATCTCCAGCACCCCCGCCGTCGTCATCCCGCCCGGCGGGAGCACGCGCGTCGTTGCGGCGATGAAAACCAGGAAGAGCGACGTGAGCAGCGGCGGCACTGACAGAAAGACGAGAGACGCCCCGCGCACGAACGCCGCGGCGGCGCCGCGGCGGCTGCCGGTGAAGATGCCGAGCGGAATGCCCAGCAGCGTCGCGGCGGTCAGGGCAACCAGCGCCAGCGCCGCGGTGTTGGCCGCGGCGCGCCCGATCAGACCGCGAACCGGGCGGTTGTAGAGAAACGAGTCGCCGAACTCGAACCGCAGCGGCGCGGCCGGCCCAGAGCACCAGCTGTTCCACCGGGCTGCGATCGAGGTCGAAGCGCGCGCGGGTCGCCGGCGATCTCGCTGGGCGTGGCAAAGGGGCCGAGCTGCGCCGTGACGTCGCCCGGCGCCAGCCGCGCCAGCACCAGCGAGGCCGACGAGACGACCATCACAAGGACCAGGGCAAAGATCAGCCGCCGCGCGAGAAATCTAGCCACGTTGCGCAGTCGTTCCAGTCGTGGCGGTCGTGACGTCGTAGTGTCCGGCTTCAGCCGGACGTTCATGGCGTCACACTCAAACTGTCGGCGTTCCACAGCACCGGCGGCCGCAGCACCGACGGCACGACGCCGCCCAGCCGCGCGCTGTGCGCGTAGTACATCCGCGGCGCCGCGAAATAGAGCACCGGCAGGTTCTCGGCGAGGATCTGCTGCACCGCCCTGAACTGCATCTCGCGGCGGGCTCGGATCGAGCGCCGCCGCCTGCTCGAGCATCAGCGTGTCGATCGCGCCGCTCCCAGTCGGTGGCCGGCGCCTTCTGCGACATGTTCCAGAAGTGGCTCGAGCCCGAGCTGAGCCAGAAGTCCAGGTTGCCGGCCGGATCCAGATCCGTCATCACCGGACGGTAGTACATCGCGTCGTAGTCGCACGCCTGGAGCACGCTGCACCAGCGCGCCCAGTTCCAGCGGCGCGATCTCGAGCGCGATGCCGACCCGCGCGAGCTCGTCGCGCACCACGGCGGTGCCGCGCTCGTACCACCCGATGCCGCGCTGGGTGATCACCGTGAAGCGCGCCTCGGTGCCTTTCGCGTCTTCCACGACGCCGTTGCCGTCGCGATCCTCGAGGCCGATCTCGCGCAGCAGCATCTTCGCGGTGTCGTCGTTGTGCGGATACCGCGGAATGTCGGGCCAGAACCAGCGGGTGTTGCCGGGCGTGATCGGTCCCCACACCGGGACCGCGGCGCCGAGGAACACCGTCTCGGCAAACGCCTCCCGGTCCACCGCGTAGCGAGAGCGCCCGCCGGAACTCCGGGCGCGAAACGAACGCGAAGCGCGGATCCTTTCCCTTCACCTCGGGCTTCAGGCAGAACCAGAACGCGTCGGCATCGGGACCGACGCCCAGCTCGATCAGGCGAAGCCGCCCTTCCTCTTCCGCGCGCCGCACCGGCACGTAGTCCTCCGGGCGCAGCTCGCTCGACGTCAGGTCGGTTTCGCCCGACTGGATGCGCAGCAGCTCAGCGTTCTGCTCAGGGACGATCTGCAGGACGAGGCGATCGAGGTACGGGAGCGTGGCGCCGTCAGCGGCCTTGCGCCAGTAGCGCGGGTTGCGGTCGATGACGACGCGCTGCCCCGGCTGGTACTCGCGGAGCACGAACGGACCCGCGCCGACGACCTCCGCCGGCGGCGTGCTGGTGTCGTAGGCCGACGCAAAGGTGCCGGCGGTGAGCGCGGCTTCGAGCTTGTGCTTCGGCAGGATCGGCAGGCCGTCGAGCATCCGGATTCCCCGGCCCGACGGCGCCGCGAACGAAAAGACGACCGTTTGCGGATCCGGCGCGGCGGCGCGAAGCGGCTGGCCGCCGGCGCTCAGGCTGTCGGCGAGGACGCTCTCGACCTTCGGATCGTAAACGGCGCGCAACGAGAACAGCACGTCCTCGGCGGTGAGCGGCATGCCGTCGGACCAGGTCAGTCCCGAGCGCAGGTGGATGGTGTGGGTGCGGCCGTCCGCACTCGACTCCCACTTCTCGGCCAGCCAGGGTTCCAGCTCGAAGGTGGCGCGGTTGATGCGGACCAGCCGCGCCTGCAGCAACAGGCTCAGGAGCTCCGACGCCTGGTCGGCGGCGACGTAGCGATTGAAGGTGCGCGGCTCACCGCGGATCGACGCGACGATCTGGCCGCCGCGGGTGGCAGCCGGCGCCGGCGCAGGGTCCTCGCCCCCGCCCATCCTGAGGACGTAGACGAAGGCGGCGAGCAGCGCCGCGGTGACGAGGACGCCGACGAGACGGGGAGCCGCCGCCTTCAGATTCCTGCTCCGGCGGTTAACTTCTTGGCCGCTTTCACGATTTCTGCAGATTTCAACATATCAGTGTGCAAATCACCGAGCGGCGCGCCGGCGCTGACGATTCTGTGGGCCAAGCGTCTGCCTCGCTGCCGCCAAAAAGCGGGTGCAGCCGCCGCGGCGTTCTCTCCCCTAAACACTTTCGGCTTCGACGTTTACTCCCGCTCAAGCATTCCGGCTGAGTTTGTGGCACCAACACTGCCATATCGACTGGTGACAACGGAGGAAAAAGTGATCGTGTCCACCGCCTTACAGTCCGCTCCCTCCACTGAACCTCGTCTCGGGCGCAGCGTCTCGATCGATCAGGCCGCGACCCTGCTGAATGTTTCACGGCGCACCGTATACAACCGCATCCGCGACGGGCGGCTGCAGACCATCCGGACACTTGGCGGGTCGCAGCGCGTGCTCGTGGAATCGCTCTACGACCTCGGGTTCCGCCCGCAGGCGTTTTCCACGTCGGCCTCGGCGGCCACATTTGCCGTTCGTCCGGGCCGCAACTAGCTTCCGCTTTTGAACAATAAGGGGATCACATGGCATTCGAACAGAAGGCGACAGCATCTCCGAAAATACTGAGCTGGCGCCCCTTGCTCGCCTGCCTGGCGGTGGCCGTCGTCCTGGCCCCGTCTTCTGTATCGGCACAAGGACGCCGGGCCCGTTTGTCCGAGGACCTGGCAGACAAGATTTCGAGCGGCGGCGACGACACGACCTGCGTCATCCTCCCCGGCTCCCAGGCGGACATTGACACGCTGGCAACGCGGTATGGACTGCGCGTACGCAAGCGTCTCGCTGCCGGTGCCCTGGTGGAGGTGCCGGCAGCGAGCCTCAGTTCCCTCGCGGCCGACGCCGACGTCGCGTCCCTGTCAGGGAACTATCGCCTGGGGGCGCATATGGCGGTGACGGTGGCGGCGATTGGCGCCGACCAGCTCTGGCAGGACGGCTGGGCGCCAGGCGCCCGCGGCGTTACCGGCGCGGGCGTCGGCGTCGCGGTGATCGACTCGGGCGTCGCCGAGGTCCCCGAGCTCCACGGCCGCATCGTCGTCAGCGTGGACTTCACGGCAACCGCCAGGAAGAACGGGCCGGAGGTGCGGGGTGCGGCGGAGCAAGGCGAGGGTGCGGGATGCACGACCGCGTCCGGCGGCGTGATCGGCAATCCGGGCGATCAGAACGGCCACGGCACGCACGTGGCGGGGATCATTGCCGCGGCGGGGGCCAACAAAAGCGACACCACCCGCGGCGTCGCGCCGGGCGCGCACATCATCAGCCTGAAGGTGCTCGACGCCGACGGCGGCGGCTACGCCGCCGACGTGGTCGAGGCGGTCGAGTGGGCGATCGTCAACCGCGAGCGCTACGGCATCCGCGTTTTGAACATGTCGCTGGGCGGCCCGGTGCTGCAAGCGGCCGCGGACGATCCGGTGAACCAGGCCGTAGAGCGTGCCTACCGCTCCGGGCTGGTCGTGGTCGCGTCAGCGGGCAACGGCGGCAAGGACGCCGAGGGGAACGAAGTGCTTGGCGGCATCACGGTTCCTGGCAACTCGCCGTTCGCGATTACCGTCGGCGCGCTCAACACGAAGGGCACAGCGTTCCGGTCGGACGACGTCGTGGCGACCTACAGCTCGCGGGGGCCGACGCGGTTCGACCACCTGATCAAGCCCGACCTCGTCGCGCCTGGAAACAAGATCGTGGGTTTGAAGGCGCCGGGCTCCACGCTCGCGCGCGAGCATCCCGAACTGGTGATTGACACCGTCGAGGGCGAACGACTCGTGCTTTCAGGAACCAGTATGGCCACGGCGGTCGCAGCCGCCACAAGCGCCTTGGTTCTCGAAGGCTCCTCGAAGTTCACACCGTTTGAAGTCCGCTTCGCGCTTCAGTACCAGGTCGATCAGCTTGTCGGGGTGGGGGCTAGTGCATCAGGGAACTGGAAGTCTCAACGCCCTCGGAGCATTGGCAACCGCGATTGGCGAATCTGCAAACTCAATGGTGATAGCGGGCGAAACAGTGCAAATCGGTGCAACGGTATTTGCACAAGCCAACCTCGGGAACTTGGACGGGAATCACGTGGTCTGGGGCGACCACGTTGTCTGGGGCGACCACGTCGTCTGGGGCGACCACGTTGTCTGGGCCGACCACGTTGTCTGGAGCGATCACGTTGTCTGGAGCGATCACGTTGTCTGGAGCGACCACGTTGTCTGGGGCGACCACGTTGTCTGGGGCGACCACGTTGTCTGGGGCGACCACGTTGTCTGGGGCGACCACGTTGTCTGGGGTGACCACGTCGTCTGGGGTGACCACGTCGTCTGGGGCGACCACGTCGTCTGGGGTGACCACGTCGTCTGGGGCGACTAGCAGAACCTAACTATGTTTTGTGGAGGTATTATGAACCGCCTAATCATTTGGGGCGACTAGCCGATAGTCGATACGGCTAACCACTTACCCCCATGCCCGAAACGGTTCCCCTATCGCGCGCGGGCACCTGGTACGTTGGTGCGGTCATTACGGCAGGACTGACTGTCATCCTGTCGTCTATAGCCCGCATGTACCAGACCCCTCCAGGGCAGGAGTGGCTGATTCTTGCGGCGTTCACACTGCTGACAGGTTCTTTTACCGTAAAGCTTCCTAGGCTGTCGGCTCGATTATCCGTTTCAGACACCTTCGTATTCGCTTCGGTTCTGCTCTTCGGGTCAGCGGTACCGACGGTAATCGTCGCTCTTGATTGCCTGGTCGCGACCCTTTGGCTTAGACGAACGAAGGGTTCGCACCTGCGGTCGCTTTTTAGTCTCACGTCCGTAGCATTCGCAATCTGGACAGCCGCAACGATTTTCTATTTCGTTGTTGACACAACACCGGCTGCGCCGTTGGTGCTCCCGAAGCTGTTGTTACCTCTGCTCCTACTCGCAGCAATCTACTTCTTGATGAACACGTGGCTCGTGGCGCTTGCTTTAGCGTTCGAGCGTCGGGTAAGCATCTTCCGCCTATGGGTGGAGAACTTCGCGTGGCTTAGCTTGAATTACTTTGGGGGAGTATCGGTCGCCGCGCTCCTAGTCTCCTACACTCAATCGATCGATTTGGCAGCTGTTAGCGTGATTCTGCCTCTGCTTGTAATTTCCTACTTGACGTACAAAACTTCGACCGCGCGAGTCGAAGAGGCTTCCCGATACATCGACCAGGTTCAGGACTTCTATATGTCCGCAATCGAGACACTGGCAATGGCGGTCGACGCAAAGGATCAAATTACGCATGGCCACATTAGAAGAGTGCAAGTCTTTGCCACCGAACTCGCGCGGCGTCTTGGCGTATCCGATGGCGGCCAGCAGAAGGCCATCGCGGCAGCCGCGTTGCTGCACGACATGGGCAAGTTAGCGATTCCCGAACATATCTTGAACAAGCCCGGTCGGCTCACCGAGGCCGAATTCGAGCGTATGAAGCAACATGCTGGCCTCGGCGCCGACCTTCTCTCGTCGATTCGATTTCCGTACCCGGCAGTACCCATCGTTCGCCACCATCACGAAAACTGGGACGGGACGGGCTATCCAACAAACATTTCAGGGACAGATATCCCTCTCGGTGCACGAATCCTGTCAGTTGTCGACTGTTTCGATGCCCTAACCTCCGATCGTCCCTACCGGCCTCGACTAACGACCGAGGATGCCTTCAGGATTCTCCGTGAACGTCGGGGCACGATGTATGACCCGTTAGTCGTCGACACTTTCATTCGTGCATACTCGGAAATTGCCCCGCTGGCTGCACGGGCGGGTCAAGAGGCGCGAACACTATTTGCATCGGAAGATGATGATGGCGCCGCCGACGCAAGCGCGTCGCGCCCCTTGCGCAAGATCCGGGAGAATGCGTCCGAAGCGGCGTTATTGCGAACATTCACTCAGCAAATCGCGAAGGCCGACTCGGTGGCTGCCGCATTTGAAATAGCTGCGCATAGCCTTCGGCAGCTGCTGCCCGCGACGGTTTACTCCTTATACGAACTCGACATCCATACGGATGGTCTCGTGTGTCGCAACGTCGTCGGCGACGCAAACAAGCTGATCTACGGTCTTACGATTCCCCTGGGCCAGAGAGTTACAGGGTGGGCAGGAGCAAATCGGCGAACCGCGATGAATTCGGATGCGTCGCTTGACCTCGCCCAAATCGTTCACGGGTTTGAACCTGGCTTGCGGTCTGCGATAAGCACTCCACTTACCGATCACGATCGACTCATTGGCGTGTTGAGTGCGTATTCATCGCATCAAGAAGCCTTTAACGACGGTCACCGGTACACTTTTGAAAATGTGTGCTCTACGCTTGCAGCTCGTATTTGCACGCTTCAATCGAAGAAATCACCCCAACTACTTTCATTCCCAAAACAAAAGGTCCAAGAATAGTCCGCCTGATGGTAGCGTGGCTTCAACGCTCTCTGCAACCACCCCGGTCGTCCTCGACGCGAAGACGACTACCGCAAGCCTGCAGTCCGCATTTGACGAATTCCTCAGCTGTGGAAGCGCGAAAGGCATAGGCCAAGAAGCGAAGCGGAGTCCTCTCAAACGTGCCGCGTCAGGCAAGGGCCCCGTGCCATGACAAGCGGCCACGAGCCGGTCCCCGGCTAGCCATCTACCGCCAGAGGAATCGTTAGTGCCCCCTGCCCGTCGGAAGTTAACCCTGGCGCAGTTGGAGCGGCACCTGTTCAGTGCCGCCGACATTCGCGATCGCGCGCGGCAGTATCCACCCGTGACGACGACGCGGAGCCGGTCACACGCGAGTCATTGTTTTCAAGCGATCAGCTGATAAGGGTGCTGCGGAGGCTGACAGACTGCGCCTGCGCAACCTGCGCAAACCAGTTGTAAGAGCAGGACAACTCTGACGCCTAGCTTTGCCACGTCCCTGTATATCGGGCTCGGCGCTATAGTGGGATGCTGTGCGTCCCCTCGATCGGGCTACCGCCTTCTCGGCGCGCTACGGTCTGAAGTCCCCCATCCTGCTGGCGCCGATGGCGGGGGCATCACCCGCCAGCCTCTCGATTGCCGTCGCCAACGCCGGCAGCATGGGCGCCATGGGCGCGCTGCTCACGCCGCCGGCCGGGATTCGTGCGTGGGTCGAGGAGTTCCGGGCGAACAGCCGCGGCCCGTTCCAGCTCAATGTCGGGATTCCCGATCCGCCGCCGCGGCGCGAGGCCCACGTCGAGGCGCGCATGCGAGCCTTCCTCGCCAACTGGGGGCCGGCGGTCCCGGCAGAGGCCGCCAATGCGGCGATGCCCGACTTCGCGGCGCAGCTCGAGACGTTCCTCGAGCTGAAGCCCACCGCGGCGTCGTCCATCATGGGCGTCTTCCCCGAGCGGTTTGTCGCGCGGCTGAAAGACCAGGGCATCGCCTGGTTCGCAACGGCGACGACACTGGCGGAAGCGAAAGCGGCGCAGGCGGCCGGCGCCGACGCGATCATCGCCCAGGGGTACGAGGCCGGCGGCCACCGCAGCGCCTTCGATCACGCCGCGGCCGAGCGCCAGGGCGTGGGACTCATCGCCCTGGTACCCCGCCTCGCCGACCACCTTGCGGTGCCGATCATTGCCGCCGGCGGTATCGGCGACGGCCGCGGCGTCGCCGCGGCGCTCACGCTCGGAGCCAGCGCGGCTTCGATCGGCACGGCGTTCCTGCGCTGCACCGAAGCCCACACCCATCCCGCCTGGGCCAGTGCGCTTGCTGACCTCGAGCCGGAACACACCACCATGACCAGGGCGTTGACCGGCCGCCTCGCCCGCGCCGTGGCCACAGATTTCGTGAATGCCGCGGCGTTACCCGACGCGCCGCGCCCCGCGCCCTATCCGATCCAGCGCGCGCTGACCGCCGCGATGAAGGAAGCGGGCGCCGCTGCCGGCGATCGTCATCGCATGCAGCTCTGGGCCGGGCAGTCGGCGGCGATGGCGAAACCCGTCGCGGCCGGCGACCTGCTGAACCAGATCTGGAGCGACGCGCAAGCCCTGCTCTAGATCGATGGATACCCGCATCCCGGGCATCTCCCTCACGGCCAGCGCGGCCCTGGCAATGTTTGCGATGGCCCATCACCCGACGGCGGGCGGCGCCGACTTCATCGAGTTTGCGAAAAGCGTCGAGCGCCTCGCCGGGCTGAACCAGGCGGTCCACGGCACGATGCTCGCGCTGATGGCGGTGACCACCTGGGCGCTCATCGCCTTTGCCATCCAGCGCGGGATCAACCGCTCGCTGGTACTCCTCGGCCTCGTCGCCTGGGTCATCGGCTTCGCCGGCATGGCGATCGCCGGGCTCTTCAACGGCTTTGTTATCGTCGCCATCGCCCGCCGCGCGCTGGCGGCGCCCACTTCCAGCGAACAGCTGCGCGTGACGCTTCAGGCCATGAACGCAGCCGTCGCCGTCGTCGCCGTGGCCGGCGCGATCGGGATGTCGGCGGCGATGGCGTGCTGGTCGGCCGACCTGACGCGTGACGAGGGCCCGGCGAGATGGGTGGGGTTGAGCGGCCTCGCCGCCGGAACGCTCGCCGCCCTTGCGCTGCTCACCGGGATCGTCACGCTCGACGTCGGTGGGATGCTGACCGTGCTGGCGGTGTGGGCAGCATGGTTCGTTGCAGTCGGCTCGCTGATGATCTTCAGACAAGTCTGAATCGCACCCCCCGCACCGCCGCACCTTGCTTAGCGCACCTCCGCTTCGACGACCCAGAGTGGCGCCTCGGTTGGGGCGACGCGTGTCAGCTCGAAGCCGTTGCGTGCGAACAGCTCCTTGAATTCCGCTTCGGTGCGCTCGCGCCCACCGGGCAGCAGCATCATCTCGAGGTCGATCAGCTTCGACAGGTCTGGCTCGTTGCCCGGCTTGATGACGGCTTCGACGAGGATCACCTTCCCACGCGGCTTTCCATCGAGCGCGGTGCGGACGTTCCGGAGGATCAGCCCGGCGCGCTCATCGTTCCAGTCATGAATGATGTGCTTCATGATGTAGGCGTCGCCACCGCGCGGGACTGAGGTGAAAAAATCGCCCGCCACTTTCTCGACCCGGCCGGCGACGCCGAGCGCCTCCGGTGCGCTGGCGCCGGCAATGACGTGTTCGGCATCGAACAGGATCCCGCGCATGCCCGGGTACTGGCGAAGGATCGACGCGAGCAGCATGCCGTGGCCGCCGGCCACGTCCACGAGCACGCCGATGCCGCTGAAATCGTAGGCCTGCAGCACCGCCGGCGCGACGCCGGCGCTGAAGTTCGTCATCGCGTTGTTGAAGCGCGCGGCGAGTTCCGGGTTGCGCTGGAGGTACTCGAACGCCGGCATGCCGAGGGCCTTCTCGGCCGTTTCGCCCGTCCTGACCGAGTGGACGAGCTCGCCGTAGATACGGAAATGGAACGCATCGTCCATCCACAGCACCATGTCGCGCACGCTGCCGGGTACGTTCGATCGGAGCAGGGCGCCGGCGGGCGTCAGCGCGAAGGTGCGGGGAGCGGTCTCGATGAACACGCCGGCCGTGGCCAGCGCCCGGATCACGCGGTAGAGCGCGTCCTCGTTCGCGCCGGTGCGCGCGGCCAGGTCTGCCGCGGAGCGCGGTCCGTCGGCGAGGTGGTCGGCGACGCCGAGCTGCGCCGCGACGCCGAGCGCCGCCGAGGCCATGAAGCCGGTGGCGATTTGGATGATCTGCTGGAGTGCCGCCGCGTCAGGCGGTGCGCTTACGGATGGTGTCGGCTGAACCACGTGTGAGTCCCCCAAGGATATGAGCCATCAGCCATTATCACCGGGGGAACAAAAGTGGCGCGGGCGTCGCGACTAGCGGCGGACCGGGCCGCGGCCCGAGACGCGTTCAAGCGCCTCCTGCACGAGGTAGGGCACGAACGGCTTGGTCACGTACCCTGCCGCGCCCACCTTGCGGCTGGTCTGCACGGTATGGGGATCGCGGTGCGCGGTGCTCATGACGATTGCGGTGCGGGGCCAGCGCGCGTGCACGTGCTCCGCCAGCCACAGCCCGTCATGCTCCGGCATCGACACGTCCGACAGCAGGATGTCGGCGGGCTCGGCCTCCATGATCTGCAGCGCCTCTGCGGCGCTCGCCACGTGCCACACCCCGTACCCCCAGCCCTTCAGCATGCGGGTCAGGATCATCCGGATCCCCAGCTCGTCGTCAACGACCAAGACCTTTTCGCGGCGCGGGAGGGGCTGGCCCGGCCGTGTGAGGTTGCTCGCGTACAGGTATTGCGACATCAGGTAATGTGCGTCCCTGACAATTATCGGTGCGTCTTTTCGGCGGCACTACTGTGCGCGGCGAGGGTGTGCGCGGATTCCGTGCACACGTGTGCGGCAGGAAGGGTGCAGCTCAGGCGTACGCGAACAGGGGCGGGAAGACGATCACGACCAACGCGGCCCACGCCGCATACACCGGCAGGTAGGCGGTCTGCCAGCGCTCGAGCGCGGCGAACGGCCGGCCGCCGCGGAGGAACTGCGCGTACAACCACGCCGACCACGCGAGATTGACGAGCAGGATCAGGTTTTCCCCGAGTGCCGCCATCCGGTTGGGGGTGAAACCGAACTCAGAAATCCGGGCGGCGATGGCCGCCAGCGCCACCCCGTCCACCACCAGCGCCGTCACCACCAGCACCAGTTGCAGCGCGTCGAACAGATCGGGTGGCGCCTGCGGGTCGCGCGCCGACGCCGAGTAGAGCACCAGCCCCACGACCAGCGCCAGCAGCACGTCGAAAGCGATCAACACTTCCCGCTCCACGCGAATCGGGCTGCCGGTCCACAGCATCGTCGCCAGGAATACCAGCAGCACCACCGTGAAGAGCGGCGTGAAGAGCCGCGTCAGCACCGGCGCCATGTTCTCGACCACGCTTTGCTTTGCTTCCACCAGCCACGAAGCGACGATGACGGCGCCCATCGCCCCGCAGGGAATGATCCACTGCCCGGCCAGCCACTCGACGTTCATCCCGATCGCCTGGAACATCATCATCGTGAAGGCGGTCAGCACGCCGCCGCCGAGCGCAATGAGCACGTAGTAGATGAACAGCTCGCCCGAGAACCGGACAAAGTCCATGCGCCTGCTGCCGGCGAACCAGCGGCAGCCGGCGTAGGCCACACCCACCGCCAGCCAGAGCGCAATCGGCAGGTGCAGCACAGTGAGGATAAGGGTGTGGCTTTCCTGCGCGAATGGATAGATGTTGGCGAAGACGGCGCCTGCCACGAACGGCAGCGCCAGTAGAACGGCCGTCCTCGCGGGCAATCCGCGCTTCCAGGCGAAGTAGCCGGTCAGCAGCGGCAGAACGAAGAGACTGACGTTGCGGGCATAAAAGGGAGCGTGCTCGTCGCCGAACGGCAGACCAAACAGCGTGGGAGTCTTGATGGCCAGCGCCGCCGCGATCGCCAGGCCGACGACGACGAGGACCTCGGTGCGCGCGGTGTCGGCCCGCTCGGTACCGGCGTCAGGCGCGATGACGAGCTGTTTCCACAGCCGCTCCGAGTGCTCGCGAGCGAACTCGCGCGAGAGAGCGTCGAGGCTGCCCATGCGCTTGACCGCGACAAGAAATGCCTCGTCCCCGGCCAGACCGGCCTGGGTCAGCCCCGCCACCTGGTCGCGCAGGTGCCCTTCCAGTTCCTCGACATCGGGCCCGTTGATTGCCCGGCGGCGGCGCAGATATCCCCGCCAGTGGGCGATTTGCTCCTCGAGCGGCAGCTGATCGACGGACGCGCTCATACCGTCACGGCTTTCATCCAGATGGCGTGAAACGTGTCGTCCACCACCCGCCACTGCTCACGCTGGACCGCCAGCTGCGTCCGTCCGTCTCTGGTAATGCGGTAGTACTTCCGCCGTCGTCCGGTTTCGGAAACGCCCCACTTCGCCGCGACGAGCCCCTGGCGCTCCAGCCGGTGCAGCACCGGGTAGAGCATGCCGTCGGTCCATTGCAGGTGGCCGCCCGACAGCTCGTGGACGCGCTTGATGATGGCGTAACCGTAGCTGTCGCCTTCGGCGAGGATGGCCAGCACGAGCGGCGTGGCGGAAGCCGCGACGAGGTCCTTGCCCAGCTCCATACGTAGAAGTGTTATACCTTGCGCTTCTACGTATGTCAACGGCCGCGCGGATCAGCGCCGAGGCAGGCCTGGAAGATGGCGCTGGTGCGCGACGCGCAGCTTCACGAGATCGGGATGGTCGATGCGAAGCTCGTTGGCGATGCGATGAATCTCGCCCTCTTCCGCGATCGAGATCGCGTCGTCGGTAGCCGAGACCGCGAACAGGCAACGCATCAGCGCGAGCTTCTGCTCATAGGTGGCCAGCGCTGAAAACTCCCGCGCCACCAGGAAATTCGCCGTGCCGCCGAAGAGCAGGTTGCTGGCTTTCGCCAGGTGGACCACCACCATCGCCTGGTCCTGCGGCAGCTCCCCCTGGTCCCGGACCAGCGTTTCCATGGCGACGGTCTCCTCGGGCGACACATGCTGGTCCGCGTGTGCGACGCGCCCGAGCAGGTACGCAAAGGCCGCCAGGTAGCGCGCGCGTTCTGGCTCCAGGTGATCGAGCGCATTCAGCGTTTCGCGGAGCGGCGCCGGATCGGGTTGTTCTGGAGCGTCGAGCCCCAGCCAGGCGCGAATCGACTTCAGTGGCATGCGAGGCGACCGCTACAGGCCCGGCGTCAGCTCCAGATCCAGCTGGATTGATTCGCCTTCCTTGACGGAGAAGCGTCGCCCCGCGTCGCGCAGCCGCGTTCGATACTCGGGGTTCCATTCGCCGCCCTGCTCGAGCGTCTCAACCGCCGTGGCGACGTACTCCGCCGGCGGGATCCCCCGGAGACCGAACTTCCCGTCCTGGTCCGGGCGCGCCGCTCGCAGGAACCGCTGCAGCGCGTTCGCGGGCACGTCCTCCATGGGCTGCACCACCACGACGAACTCCTTCAGCGGCTGCGAGCGGCCGTCCTTGACTACCCCGGTCACGTCAGTCAGGCGATCGGTGACGACGACGCGGAGTCCTTCGACGTTGGCGGCGCCAGTCAGGTCGTACGGCGTGTCGGTGATGTCTTCTCCCGCGAGCGTCACTTGCTTCAGCATCCACGGTCCCTGATTGATCGTACGGAAGAACACTTTCCCGCTCGCTCGCAGCTCGAACCGTCCGTCGTCGCCGACGCGGCCGCGCTCGTCGAAGCCGAGAAAGGGACCAGGGCGCTGCAGATCGGCGGTCTGCGCGGTCACCCTCAGTCCGCCGAGCACACCCGCGCGAGGAGATTTCCCCTCGAACACGACGACGCCAGACACGGTGCCCGCACGCGCCGTGCTGATTCGCAGGCCGCTGATGTCCTGGTTCGAGACCAGCACCGGCACCGACGCCGATTCGGGCAGCAAATCCGGCGTGCGTGCCTGCGTCACGACGTCGATGAAATGGTCGCCTGGCGGAACGTCCGTGAGTGTGAACGCGCCGTCGGCGGCGATGCTGCTGCCGCGAGACACCATCACCGCGTCGCCTGAGGCGCTGCGAACCATGACCCTCCCCTCGCGCAACGGCCGTCCCTCTGAATCGGCAACGGTTCCGGAGATCCGCGCCATTCGCGTGGCCTGCAGCGTCAACTGAATCGACATCTCCTGGGCCAGGCCCAGCGTCAATAGCTCCGCTTCCGCGGGATTCGGCGTGCCGGGGTAGTAGGTTGGCGCGTAACCCTCGGTCGCGTCGTTGGCGTTCGTCGGGGTAATCGTCATTGGCTGACGGACGATGCCACTGACGACGTAATCGCCCGGCATCAGGCCGTAGGCTCGGAACTCCCCCAGGTCGTTCGTCTGAACGAAGCCGGTGCCGCCGGCGAACGTCAGCCGGCGCTGCCCGCTCGGGGTGTACTGATACCGCTGCACTTGCACCTGCGCGCCAGCGATCGGCTCGCCGAATTCGTCGGTGATACGCCCCGTGATCACGCTGCCGCGTGGCAGGGCGATGTCCACTTGCGTCAGATCCTGTCCGTCGGCCACCGCCACCTGCCGGCCCGGTTCAAACGCGCGGCGCTGGCCGTACTGGAGGGTGACGTATCCGCCCTTGCCCGCGCTGATGGTGTAGCGGCCTTCGGCCACTTCGGCAAATTCGTAGCGGCCGTCGCCGTCGGTCGTCGTCAGGCGGCGAACGCCGAGCTGCCCCGCCAGGAGGGTGACTTGCGCGCGGCGAAGGGGGGCGTTGGTGTCGGCGGCCAGCACGCGACCGCGGATCTTGCCGGTGGCCTGCTTTGAGGCGACGGGCGTGTCACGCGGGGGAAGTCCCGGCCGCTGCGCCCCGGCGGGCACCGCCGTCTGCGACGCCTGGGCCGTGACGCCTGCGGGCGCCAGCATCGCCAGACACAGGACAATGCGCCACATATCTCAGCCAGGGAAGATCATACGCCCCAACCAGAACCACTGGCACCAACCGTGCGTCTTCATAGGTCAATGCGGATCCGGCAGCTCTACCGGGAGATCGTCGCTGTCATGCTGTTCGGCGCCATGACGCTGTCGGCCGGCTGCGCCGCGGTCACCTCGCTGAGCCAGCTGATTCAGCCGCCGCGGTTCGAGCAGGGCGATCAACCCGCGGACCTGCGCCTCATCGGGCCGTCGCTGAGCCACCCGGCCGGCGGCGCCGGCGTCACCTTGTGGATTCGCATCACCAACCCGAACCCGTTCGGCTTCACGCTGAGCACGCTGGACACGACCCTGCTGCTCGAAGGGCAACACGCCGCTACAGGCGCCTTCCCGCTCGGTCTTCCCCTCGGCGCGGGGCAGGAATCCGTCGTGCCCATCGATCTCACCATCAGCTTTGCGGACCTTCCGGAACTCGCAAACGTCCTCCGCCGGGCGGCGTCAGGGCAGCCACTGGGATATCAGCTCGATGGAACGGTGGGCGTCGATGCGGGTCGATTCGGCCAGCCTACCTTCGGCCCGATGCTGTTAGTTCGCGGCGAAATCCAGTAACCCGTAACTTTTTCGCGTCGCAGCGGTCTTACTGGTAGCCCAGTGACCGACGAGGACCTGATGCTTGCCGTGCGCGCCGGCGACATGTCGCGCCTGGCGCCGCTGTTCGAGCGCCACCACCGCCAGCTGTTCGACTACCTGGCGCGCATGACTGGCAACCGGTCGACGGCCGAGGACCTCGTCCAGGACGTGTTCGTTCGCATCCTGAAGTACCGCCACACCTTCCGCGACGACAGCCGATTCGACACCTGGGCCTTCCGCATCGCGCGAAACGTGCGGGCCGACCATTTTCGCGGCCACCACATGCGGGAAACGGCGTTGAACGAGGCAGCAGAGCCGGCGACCCGCGAAGCCAGTACCGGCGGACGCATTCGAGCACGATCGACAGGCGGCGCGCCTTCGCCGCGCCCTGCTCCTGATGCGGGAGGACCAGCGTGAGCTGATCGTCCTCGCCCGGTATCACGGTATGAGGTACGAGGCGATCGCAGACCTTCTTGGCGTGGAGGTCGGCACGGTGAAAACCCGGATGCACCGCGCGATCGTCCAGCTCCGCGACATCTTTCTTGGGCTATCGGAGAAGCAGCCATGCAGTGTGAAGCAGCCAGAGAACGGCTTGTTGATGGTCTGACCGGCGCCTCGCCGGACGATCGGGCGAACGTCGAGCGGCACCTGGCGGAATGCGCCGCGTGCCGGGAGGAATCGGCATCGCTCACCCATCTGTGGAGCTCGCTCGGCGCGCTGGGGGCGGCGACGCCGGATGCGGCGGCGACCGTTCGGATGCGCGGCCGGCTCGATGCGATGCTGGCGGTGAACGACACCGGGCAGAGATCCCGTCGGGTCCTCTACGGGCTCCAGGCGGTGGCGGCGATCGTGATGCTCGCGCTGGGGCTGGCAGTCGGCCGCTACACGGCCGAGCCGTCTTTGCCGTCATCCGAGATCGACGTCATGCGCCAGGAGCTCCGGGACCTGCGTCACATGGTCACCCTCTCGCTCATGCAGCAGCAGTCGGCCACCGACCGGCTGAAAGGCGTGAGCTGGAGCGGCCAGATCGACGCGCCGCGCAACGACATCGTCCAGGCGCTGCTCGATGCGCTGGCGAACGATCCAAACGTGAACGTGCGACTGGCCAGCCTCGACGCGCTCGAACGGTTCGCGGATCGCGAGGTCGTTCGCCGCGCCGCCGTCGACGGGGTGCAGACGCAGATGTCTCCCCTCGTCCAGATTGCACTGATCGACTTCATCGTCAAGACGGGCGAACGCAATTCGCTGGACGTCCTGAAACGAATCGCAGACGACCCGAAGGTCCACGAGGCGGTACGCGCCCGGGCCACCTGGGGCGTGCGCATGCTCGGGTAGGAGCCCAACGTGACCAGATTCCCCGCGCTTTACTGTGTCCTGTTCGCCGCCGCCGGTTCCGCGGCGCTCGGGAGCGCCGCCGCTGCACAGACGCAGAGCGCCGACCAGGTCGTCGTCCCACTGACCGACCCGTCGCGGCCGGCCGTGCTCACAGTCAGCGCCTTCGCCGGCAACATCGTCGTGCGCGGCACCAGCCGCCGGGACGTGCTGGTGCGAAGCTCGGACAGCCGGCGCAACTCGAGAGGACGCCGTCAGCCTGAGCCGGCGCCTCCGGGCATGCGCCGGCTGACCCCAGATGGAGGCTTCAGCGTAGAAGAGCGCAACAACGAAGTGTCGGTAGGAGGATCGTCGTGTGCCGGACTGCTGCTGAATGCGAATCCGAACCCGAATCCGAGTCCGAAGCAGAACCCCGGAGGTCCGGGGCCGGCCTTCATCCCGAGCGTCCTGAAGAGCCTGCCCTGCGGCCCGATGTTCGACAATGTCGATTTCGACATCGAGGTGCCGCTGAAGACGAACGTGAAGCTCTCGACCATCAGCGGCGACATATCAGTTACCAACGTCGAAGGCGTCCTGGAGGCCAACAGCATGAACGGCGACCTCTCGCTCGCCAGTGTCGCGGGTTCCGTTGTCGCACACACGGTCAACGGCGCCGTCACCGCCGTCCTCACGCGAGCCGACGCCGAAGCACCGATGGCCTTCACCACGCTCAACGGCGAAGTCGATGTGACGCTGCCGCCGGCCATCAAGGCAAACCTCAAGCTGCGTACCGACAATGGCGACACGTTCACCGACTTCGACATTCCGCCGGTCGCGCCCCGGCAGGCGCCGCGCGGTTCCCGGCAGGGCGACGGCAGGTTCCGCCTGGAGGTGGAACGTGCCATCCTGGCGTCGCTGAACGGCGGCGGTCCCGACATCGAGCTACGGAGCTTCAACGGACGGGTCTACCTGCGCAGGGGAAAATAGCAGCTCGCAACCCGGAACCAACGCAACGGCAATCTCGTAGTCACAGCAGAGTGGAGTGACGATGCAGATCGCGCGAAAGGCGGAACTCTGGGCGCTGTTGCTGGTGGCCGCGATGGCAAGCCTGACGCAGGCGCAAGAGCTCGCAGCCCCCGCGCGCGCGCGGATTCCCTCTCCAGTTCCGCGTACCAGCCAAGTGCTCACGCTGGACGGCGCCGTCGCCGAAGCCTTGTGGGAGCAGGCGCTCGTGCTGCCGCTCCGCTACGAGGTCCAGCCGGGCGAGAACATCGAACCGCCGGTGCGGACCGAGATGTTCGTGGCCTATGACGATGTGAACCTGTACGTCGGCTTCCGGTGCCACGACGGCGATCCCTCGGCGATTCGCGCCCGGTTTACCGATCGCGACTCCATGTTCAGCGACGACTTCGTCGGCATCGTGCTCGACACCTTCAACGACGAGCGGCGGGCGTTCGAATTCTTCGCCAACCCGCTCGGCGTGCAGGGCGACATGCTGATGGACGACGTGTCGGGGAATGAAGACTCGAACTGGAACGCCATCTGGGAATCAGCCGGGCGGATGACCGCCGACGGGTACGAAGTGGAGTTCCTGATTCCGCTCACGCAGCTGCGCTTCCAGGCGACCGCTGGCGACCAGACGTGGGGGATCGACGGCATCCGCAGTTACCCGCGCCGTGATCGTCATCACATCACGCTCTTCCCTCGCCTCCGCGGCGAGAACAGCTACCTTGGCCAGGAAGAGAAGATTTCCGGTTTTTCCGGCATCCAGCCGGTGCAGAACCTCGAGGTGGTCCCCACCTTCACCGCCCTGCAGTCGCTCCAGCGGGAAGACATCGATCTGGGTGTGACCGTCACGTGGGGCGTCACGCCGAACGTCACGCTCAACGCCACCGTCAACCCGGACTTCTCGCAGATCGAAGCCGACGCCGTGCAGCTGGACGTCAACACCCAGTTCGCGCTGTTCTTTCCGGAGACGCGCCCGTTCTTCCTCGAGGGGTCTGATCTCTTTCGGACCGCCCGGCTCAACCTGCTGCATACGCGCCAGGTGGCGCAGCCGGACGGCGCGCTGAAGGTCAGCGGCAAGGCCGGTCGACATGCGTTCGGGTTGTTCTCGGCGCGCGACGAGACGACGACGCTAATCCTGCCCGGCAGCCTGCGCTCCCGCACGCTGGTGCTCGACGAGAACACGACGGCCACGGTGGGCCGTTACCGCGCCGATATCGGGCAGAACTCCACCGTCGGCGCGATGGTGACCGATCGCCGCGGCGGTGGCTACTTCAACAACGTCGTCGCATTCGACACCCGCCACCGGATCTCGTCGGCCGACAGCGTGTCCGCGACGATGGCAATCGCGACGACGAAGGATGATCCCGGAATCGCCGGGGTGGCGTCGCCGCAGCAGCGGTCAGACACCGCCATCGACGTCTATTACGACCACAGCGCGCGGAGCTGGAACGCGTACAGCAACTACACCAACATGGGACGCGACTTTCGCGCAGATGTCGGCTTCATCACCCAGGTCGACACCAGGCGCGGGGAGGTCGGGGGCGGCTGGACCTGGCACGGCGAGGAAGGGCAGTTTTTCAATCGCATCAACGTCAGCGGGAACGTCGACCAGTCGGAAGAGGAAGACGGGTCGCTGCTCGAGCGCGAGTGGGAAGGCTACATCTCTTACAACGGCCCACGCGAGTCGTCGGCGAATTGGGGCGGCGGCGTGGGCAGACAAATATGGAACGGCATCAGGATCGATCGGCGGTTTCAGAGCGCGAATGCCGAATTTCAGGCGGCGCCCGACGTACGGATTGGCAGCCGTGCAAACTGGGGCGGTACGGTCGACTTCTCGCAAATCCGGCCCGCCGACGTGCGCGCGGGACGCACATTCGTGGACATCAACGCCGGCCGGCATGTCTCCGTCCGGTTCAGCCATGTCTACGAGCTGCTCGACGTCGCGGACGGCCGCCTCTACTCCGCGCACGTCCCGGAGGCGCGGGTGGTCTATCAACACGATCTGCGAATGATGGCGCGGATCATCCTGCAGTACAGCGACGTCACCCGTAACCCGTTCTTGTACATCACGACCGTCGCCCGCGAGAGCCGGGATTTCTTCACGCAGCTGCTGTTTTCCTACAAGGTGAACGCACAGACGGCACTCTACTTTGGCTACGTCAGCGGCGGGAGCGCGACCGAACGCGCACCGTTGACGCAGACGAGCCGGACGGTCTTCGGCAAGGTGAGCTATGCGTGGGTGAAATGATTGCCTCCAGACCTGTGGGCTGGAACCTTTCCCGGGTAATGTCGTCTTATGTCGCTGAGGAGTGGGTATGCCTATCCGCCAGATGACCGCCGCGGCGTTTGCCGCACTGCTGATTGGTTGGTCGGCAGCCTGCACCCTGGAAGCTCAGGCACGCGCCGAGGGGATGTTCGAGCGGACGCTCGCGGTCGGCAGTCCAGTGACGCTGGACATCCGAACGGGGTCGGGCAACATCGAAATTCACAGCGGGCAGGTAGACAGTGTGCGCATCGTCGGACGCGTGCGCGCGGGACGGTCGTGGTTCAACGGGGACGTGGACGAACGGGTGCGGCGCATCGAGGCCGCGCCGCCCATCACTCAGAACGGGGACTCGGTTCGCATCGGCCCTGTTGAGGACGACCGTCTGTACCGGAATATCAGCATCAGCTACGACGTCACCGTGCCGATGGAGACGCGCGTGCAATCGCGCACCGGATCGGGCGGCCAGACCGTCGCCGGGCTGAGCGGACCCGTCGAGGTGAGCACGGGTTCCGGCAGCCTGGTGCTTCGAGCGATCCGGGGCGACGTCCGCGCGTCAACCGGCTCGGGCACCTTGGAGATCGAGGACGTTGGCAACTTCGTGGGTCGTGCTGGAAGCGGCGGCATCACCGCCACGGCGGTTCGCGGCGCGGTCGACGCCCGTTCCGGCAGTGGCAGTATCGACGTCAAACAGAACGGCGAAGCCGATGTCGCGGTGGAGACGGGATCCGGGGAGATCGACGTCAGCGGCGCTCGCCGGGCACTGCATGCCCGTGCCGGAAGCGGCTCGATTGAGGCCGAGGGACACCCGGCGGGAAACTGGGACGTCGAAACCGGGTCCGGCGGCATCAGGATCGATTTCCCGGATGATTCAGCCTTCGAGCTGAACGTTCGGACGGGATCGGGGTCGATCAACACCAACCACCCACTGACCTTCGGTGCGGGGAACTCGCGGACCCGCCTGCGAGGAACCGTGCGCGGCGGCGGCGCGCGCGTCGATCTATCGACCGGATCAGGCTCGATTCAAATCGAGTAGGCGGACCTGAAGGTTCGCCTCCACGGTTCACTCCTGGGCCGTGAGGCTTTCAATCCACTCGGTGACGAGCGCAATGGCTTCCTTGTCGTGCAGGACGGTTCCGAGCGGCGGCATCTGCGTCGAGGGGCGGCGCGACTTCATGCGGACGAGGATGGCGCTCAGTTCTGGTGCGCCCGGCGTGACGTACTGGCTCGCGGCTTCGGGCACATTCGGGATCTGCCACTTCGAAGTCGGCCTTAACAGATCCGGTGATTCAGGGGTGCGCGGGTGCGAGGGTGCGGGGTGCGAGGGTGAGGCGGACGCCTTCAGCAGCAGTCCAAGGTTCGCGATCGAGCTGTCCTGATTGTGGCAGCTGCCGCAGTTGGTCGAAAGATACCCGAGGACGGAGCGCGTGCGCGCGTCTGGCGCGGCGATGCGCGGCGGGGCCGCGACCAGCTCCGGCCGCGCGGGTTCGAGCACGTGTTCGTCCGCCAGCGTCCGCAGCGTCATCATGTCGTCGGCGAGCGATTCGGCATGCGGAGCGCCGGGGTCGCGATCGGTCGAGAGCTGGAGCGCCGAGAATCCCAGAATCTGAGTCCGGCCGACGCTGGACACGACGGGCGACGGAGTGTCGACGCCGGATGTGACAGGACCATCGGAGTCGTGGCACGCGCGGCAGTCGGTCACCGCCGGGATGCTATGGAACTTGCCTGGTGCGATCTCCGCGACGTTCGGCAGCCCGTCCGCCGGCGCCAGAATCGCGTCGGTCTGGGCTTCGTTCCAGGCGTAGCTCGCGAACGTCCACGAGCCGTCGCCGTTCTTCCGCAGGAACCGCGTCTCCACCTTGCGGCCGCCGAACCGGAATTCCTTCCAGAACCGCGTCCCCGCCGGAAAGTCCCATCGATCGAGGTTGCGCGTGTCGATGGTCGCGCCGTCCGGCAGCCGCACCCACCGCGACTTCGCCGCGCCGTCACTCCAGAGCGGATACTGCGGCGAGAAGGGACGGTTGCGTGGGTCGATCACGTTCGTCCCCTTTCCGGTGTAGAGCCCGGTCTCCGAGAGCAGCCGCGGCGGCGCCGACGGGATGTGCGAGGCGCTGACCGCCGCGGCCAGGAAGAGCGACGCGGCGATGCCCTGCAGCACACGGGGGCCCATTACTGAATCTCCTGCTCCGGCGGATCGATCGGCGCGGGCACCTTGTTGTGCACCGCCGGAATCGACTGCAGGTAGGCGAACACCGACTTGATGTCCTCGTCGGTCAGCGCCTTCAGGTTGAAGTACGGCATCGGCGGGAGCAGCGGTCTTCCTTTCCCCTGGTGCCGGCCGGTCTTCATCGTCGCGATGAACATCTCCTCGGTCCACTCGCCGAGGCCGGTCTCCGTGTCCGGCGTCAGGTTGGCGGTGAAGCTCACACCCCATGGGCCGGCAAATGACGTCATCGTGGCCGCGCCGGTCCAGCCCCAGAGTCCCGCCGGCAGCGCCGGCGCCGGCGGCATCGTCAGCTGCTGCGGATGACCGCTGAGCATGCGCGACATGTCGGGCTCCGGTCCCTTCGGCCCCAGCTTCCACGGCGTGTGGCAGTCGTTGCAGCCGCCGAACGAGACGAGATATTCGCCCCGAACCACGCGGGCCGACCTGGCGGACGAGCCGTCGGGCGTGGACGCACCCTCGGACGTGGCGCGGGCCAGCATCGTCGAGAACAGCGTGATCGTGAGAATCAGGAACGGAATCGCGAGGCGGCTCTTGAACATCGTCATCTCCTTCATCTGTGTGACGAGGCCACTGTAGCGAGCCGTGAGAGGGCTGAAACCTAAGTCTTTCCTACTGGTATCCTAAATAAACCTTAAGCGCCGTTCGGTTCCGCCGAAGCGGGCCACGAAGTACCTCATCTAAACCCATGATCGACAAGGAATTGGCGGCGTTTCTCGAGGAAGGCATCGCCATCCAGATCGGCACCAGGAGCGCCGGCCTCGAGCCGAATGGCGCGCGCGTGGTCGCCGTCAGGGTGGAGGCCAACGGGACGCACATCGTGGCGTTCGTGCCGGAACGCGCGATCAAGGTCGTGACGTCGGATCTCGAGGCCAACGGCCAGGCGGCACTGGTCTTCGCCCGCCCGCCCGACGAGCGATCGTGCCAGGTGAAAGGCGTCTTCGAGGGAATGGATGCCGCCGGCAGCGCCGACGAGGGTTTCGTGCGCGATCAGTGGCGTCGCTGGCTCGAACGGCTGACGACGATCGGACTGCCGCTCTCGACGCTCGAAGGCTGGGACGTGTGGCCATGCGTCGCGGTACGACTTCGTGTCACTGCACTCTTCAACCAGACGCCCGGGCCCAACGCGGGCGCGGTGTTATGACCCCCCTTCGCCCGGACGCTTCGGCGGGGCAAGCGCTGGGGCTCGAGGCCATGGCCTCGTGCTTTCAGGGACTGATCCCGGCGGCGCTCTTCACCTGTTCGAAGGACGGCACGCCGAACGCGGCGTTCCTCAGTCACGTGGACTACGTGGATCCGACGCACGTCGCGCTGTCGTTCCAGTTCTTCAACAAGAGCAAACGCAACATCGCCGAGAATCCGCAGGCGCTGGTGCGGCTGATCGACCCCGACACCAGCCAGGGCTGGCGGCTCAAGCTCCGCTATGTCCGGTCCGAAACCGATGGCCCGGTCTTCGAGCGGATGGCGCTGCGCATCGAAGCGATCGCCTCCTATTCCGGCCTCAAGGGCATCTTCAAGCTGCTCGCCGCCGATATCTACGAAGTGCTGGCGGTGGAGCCGGTCGCCGACGAGCCGGCGATGGAGGTGGCGACGCAGCGCCGATCCGGCGTTGATCCGGTGTTCACGATGCAGGCACTGCAGGATCTCTCGACGCGGATCCATCGCGCCGATTCGCTCGAGCGGCTGCTCGATTCAATCCTCGAAGGACTCGAAGCCAGCTTCGGATTCGAGCATTCAATGATCCTGGTGTCCACGATCGAAGAAGGCACCTACGTCACCATTGCCAGCCGTGGTTATCCGGAGACAGGCGTCGGCGCCGAGGCGCGGCTCGGCGAAGGCATCATCGGCATGGTGGCGGAAGCGCGGAAGCCAATCCGGATTTCGGGGTTGATCCGGCAGATGCTGTATGCGCTGGCCGTGCAGAAGCGCGCGCACGAGCAGGGGATCGTCGCCTCGCAGCGCATTCCCCTCCCCGGACTGCCCCAGCCCGACAGCCAGCTCGGCGTGCCGTTGCTCGTACGAGGCGAACTTGTCGGCGTGCTCTGCATCGAGAGCACCCACCCGTACAGGTTTCACGAGGAAGACAAGACGACGATCGAGCTGCTCGGCAGCTATCTCGCGATCGCGATCCAGAACATGCAGCTCACCGAGCGCTCTGCGGCAGATGCCGCCGGCGAACCGGCGCGCGCCGCCGCATCCACTGCTGCCGCGCTAGCGAAACCGTCGCCAAAGCCGACACACGCCGGGTCACGGGAACTCGCTTACTACACCGGCGAGGAGTGCATCTTGGTCGACGGCGAGTACCTGATCCGCAGCCTGCCTGCCAAAATCCTGTGGCGGCTGCTGCGCCGGCGCACGACTGAAGGGCGCGCGGAGTTCACCAATCGTGAGCTGCGGCTCGACAAATCGCTGAACCTGCCGGAGTGGAAGGACAACCTCGAAACACGACTGCTCCTGTTGCGTCGCCGGCTGGATCAGAAATGTCCCGACATCCGCATCATCCCGAAGGGCCGCGGACGGTTCGCGCTCGAGCTGGGGTGCGAAGTGGCTCTTATCGAACGTCCTTAATCGCCGGAAGGAAGGGCGTTTGCTTATCTTTTGCCATCATGGCCAACGCGACTCTCTCCCCCAAGGAGCTGGCTAATCTGCTGGCACGTCTCGACGACGCGCAACGCATGATGGACGACGTGCGTAACCAGCTGATCAGAGCCATGGCGGCGCGGCGCCGGCCGCCCATGGACGCACGGCCCGGCCGCCCCGTCCCACGGCAGCGCCGATAAACGGTTCGACCCACTTCATCAGTTCTCTGTGGTCCGGTGGTCCGGCCGGGCACGGTTCGTGCCTCAGCCCAGCCGAGGATCAACACGATGGCTGCTGGAGAGATGGTGCTGCTCGTCAACGATATCCCGGATCACGTCGCCTCGTATCAGCGCGCGCTGACGAACCACGGTTTCCGCGTGCGTCTGGCGCGCACCGGAAAAGACGCGCTTGATATGGTGAAAGAGAAGATTCCCGAGTGCGCAGTGATTGACCTGCGCCTGCCCGACATGTCGGGGTGGGACCTCTGCCGCGAGATGAAGGAACAGCACAAGCCGGCGAAGGAAATGCCGATCGTGGTGCTGACGCCCGACGTTTCGAAGATGTGCGCCGCGGACAGCGCGAAGGCGGGCTGCGATGCGTGGCTGGCTCATCCGACTGTCGCCGAGGACCTGGTCCTTACGATTCGGCGCGTGCTCGAACTCGAGTCAGCGTCGCCAGAGACACTGGACGAGGCGCTGCTCCATCTCATCCACTGCACAGCCTGCGGATCGGACCAGGTGCGGCCCACGCTGCGGATGGGTGGAATTCAGGTACCTACTGCTGCAAAGGATGTGGATTCTGCTGGCGGGCGGAAACGCTGCGTCCACACTGAGTCGGGCTGAAACCGGACACTACACGGTCCGGCTGAAGCCGGACACTCCGCGGTGAACGCAGGCACTGAAGCCGGACACTACGCGGTGAACGCAGGCAGACGCATGTCGCGCATCGTCCTCAGCCCAGGCGGCGCGTTTATGACCGCGGCAATAGAGTTGACCGTCATCGCGGCCGTGGCGATGTCGCCGTGCACGCCGCCCTCGATCTTCGAATA
Organism: uncultured Acidobacteriota bacterium; assembly: GCA_963750995.1. GTDB lineage: Bacteria > Acidobacteriota > Vicinamibacteria > Vicinamibacterales > UBA2999 > CAVVST01. The sequence goes on from CAVVST010000005.1 coordinate 1,486,895, forward strand.
GATCCGCGGCGACCCCTCGACCAGCACGGAATCGTACGACTCCGGGGCGCCAAGGTAGGCCTCGAGGTGCAGCCGGATGCGGGGCTCACCTTTCACGTAGCCGACGCCGTCCTGGACGATCCCGGCGACATAGCCCGGATCCACGGCCAGCAGCTCGCTGGCGACCGGCTGGTCCGCCATCTTCGGCGTGATGTCGTCGGTGACCCGCTCCACTTTCCAGCCGAGGGCCGCGGCGATCATGTGAATCGATTCGGTGAAGCCGACGTGTCGGAGCGTGCCGTTGTCGACGCCGCGCTTGAACTGCTCCCGGGTCAGCCCGGCGCCGATCTTCTGCTGAAAGGGCAGCCGGCGGACGCGCGCATCCTGCACGCGGTGTACTTCCACGCGATCGACCCGCTCGCATACCGACGTCAGCGCGATCGGCAGCGCGTCCATCACGAAACCGGGATTCACCCCGGTGCCCAGGACCGCGACCTTCGCCTTCCGCGCCGCCTCGTCGAGCCGCTTCGCCAGGCTCCGATTTGACGGCGCCGGATAAGCAGCCTCCTCGGTCGTCGTGATAATCGGCACGCGGTGCTTGAGCACCTCCTCGAACTGCGGCATCACGCGCTTCAGCGACGAGAGGGTGCACAGGATCGCGACGTCGGGACGCGTGGCTTTCAGCGTCTTCCCAATGCTGTCCGTCACCTTGACCCGCAGCCGGCGTCCCATCTCCAGGGCCTCGCCAGCGTCCTTTCCCACTTTCAGCGGATCGACGTCGACGGCGCCGACGATCTGAAACCCTTTTCGTTCCACGAGCTGCTTCGCCACAGCCGCTCCGATCGGCCCGAGACCGACCAGCACTACACGAATCGCCATCAACGCCTCCGCCAGAAGGACCGATTATAGAATGCACGCACCATGCGCCCGGGCTTCGCGATGTCCGTTCTCGTGCTCTTGTGTCTCATGGAAGGCGAAGCGCAACAGTCGCCGGTCCAGACCTTCGACCAGCCGGCGGCGGCCGCGCGCTCGCCCCGCAACGCCAGCTACGACATCGATGTCCGTCTCGACCACCCTGCGCGCACGCTGACCGGGCGCGAAACCATCCGCTGGCGAAACATCGCGAGCAGCCCGGCGACGGAACTCCAGTTCCATCTTTACTGGAACGCCTGGCGCGACTTGGAGTCGACGTTCATGCGCGAGCGGCAGCTCGCCGCCGGCTTCACGCCGCCTCGCGACGACGCGTGGGGCTCGGTCGACGTGATGAAGATCACGGTCGGCGGCACCGATCTTTCGGCACAGCAGCGGTTCTTGGCGCCTGACGATGGGAATACAGCCGATCGGACGGTGATGGCGGTACCGCTTCCGCAAGCAGTGCAGCCGAACGAGATGGTCGAGGTCAATGTCGAGTGGAAGGCGAAAATACCTCGCCCGTTCGCGCGAACCGGGTACGTGGGCGATTACTACTTCATTGCCCAGTGGTTCCCGAAGCTGGGCGTTCTCGAAAACCGCGGATGGAACACGCATCAGTTCCACGCGGCGACCGAGTTCTATTCGGACTACGGCATGTACGACGTCCGCATGACCGTGCCGGCTGGCTTCGTCCTCGGCGCGTCAGGCCGCCAGATCGAGCGAACGGCCAACGCCGACGGCACCGAAACGCATCGGTACTCGGGACAGGACATCCACGACTTCGCGTGGACGACGAGCCCCGATTACATCGAGTCGCTGCGGATGTTCGAGCATCCCTCGTTGCCCGCAGTGCAGATGCGGCTGCTGCTGCAGCCCGAGCACGCCGGCCAGGCCTCGCGGCACTTCGACGCCACCGCCGCCGCCCTGAAGTATTACGGCGAGTTCTACGGACCCTATCCGTACGACTCCATCACGATCATCGATCCGGCCTATCAGAGCGCAGCGGGCGGCATGGAGTACCCGATGTTATTCACCGCGGGTACCCGCTGGCTCGCGCCGTCGCGCGTCGCCGTGCCCCAGCGGGTCACCATCCACGAAGCCGGCCACCAGTGGTGGTACGGGATGGTCGGAAGCAATGAATTCGAACACGCCTGGATGGACGAGGGGCTCAACACATTTTCGGAAGCGCGAACGATGGAGGCGGCGGCGTTTCCGAACTACGTCGGCCTGCGTTTTTTCGGCGGGTTCGTGCCGTGGGTGATCGACGACATTCAGATGGTCCGCGCCACCGATCTGAACCGGCTGACGGGCTACCGCGACAACGCGGAAGCCGACACTCCGTCGAACCCGACCTATCGCTACTGGCCGTCGACCGCGACGTTCATCACCTACAACAAGACCGCGCTGTGGCTGCACACGCTCGAACGCCGGTTCGGGTGGCCGCTTGTCCAGAAGGTCATGTCTACGTATTGGGAACGCTGGCGCTTCAGGCATCCGCTGCCCGACGATTTCTTCGCCACCGTCAACGAGGTAACAGGTGAGGACATGACGTGGTTCTTTGACCAGGTGTACCGCAGCTCGAATGTCTTCGACTACGGGATCCAGGAATTCAGAAGCACCCGGCATGGAGACGGCTATCGCACCGTCGTGGTGCCGCGGCGGTTCGGCGAAGCGCTCCACCCAGTTGACGTCGTCACCACGTTCCGCGACGGCAAGACCGTGACCGAACGATGGGATGGACGCGACCGCAGGGCGATCTATACCTACGACCGCCCGTCGCAGGCGCTGTCGGTGCAGGTGGATCCTGCGCGCCTCCTGCTGCTCGACGTGAACTACACGAACAACAGCGCGACGCTCGAGTCGCGCGCCGGCGACGCCAGCCTGAAATGGAGCCTCAAGTGGGTCACGTGGCTCCAGGACCTGATGCTCACCTACGCGTTCTTCGTATGATCCGGGCCGCGTGGCTCGACGGGCTCAACCGCGTCCGCCGCGCGCCGGCGCTGCTGGCGGGGGTCTTCCTGCTGACCCTGGTCACGGCGACGCCGCTCGCGGTGATTATGCGCGGCACCATCTCGGCCCACCTGGGCCGCAGCCTCGCCGCCGACGCCGCCGCCGACGGGGTGAACTACGACTGGTGGCAGGAGTTCATGTCGCAGGCATCAGGCCTGGATGCGACCTTCACGCCTGCAGTCGTCGGCTTCGCCGCGACGCTCGACAGCCTGAGCAGCGTGGCCGACGCCCGCGGCGCGGTGACGCCGGTGGCCGCGGCGCTGGCTATCTACCTGCTCGCGTGGCTGTTCCTCTCGGGCGGCATCCTCGATCGCCTCGCCCGCCAGCGGCCGACGCGCGCCCACGGCTTCTTCGCCGCGTGCGGCGTTTTCTTCTGGCGCTTTCTGCGGCTTGGCGTGGTTGCGGGCGCACTCTACTGGGTCCTCTTTACCTACGTGCATCGCTGGCTGCTGGACGACGCCTACGAGAGGCTGATCCTCGATGTCTCAGCGGAGCGGACGGCGTTCTTCTGGCGGCTCAGCCTGTATTCCGTGTTCGGCGCCGCGCTGGTGGCGGTGAATATCGTCACGGATTACGCGAAGATTCGGTTGGTCGTCGAGGATCGGCGCAGCGCCGTCGGCGCGTTGTCCGCGGCGCTCGGCTTCCTCGCACGGCATCCGGGCCGCGCGTTGGGCATCTATGCGCTGAACGGCGGGATGTTCCTGGTTCTGCTGGCGGTGTGGGCGATCGTCGATCCCGGCGCGGGCAGCGCCGGGGCGGGGATGTGGCTCGCGTTCGCCGCGACGCAGGTTTACCTGCTGGCGCGGCTGGCGCTCAAGCTGCAGTTCATGGCGTCACAGACCGCGCTGTTTCAGCGGTCGCTGGCCCACGCCGGCTATACGGCCGGGCCTCGCCCTGCCTGGCCGGAATCGCCCGCCGCCGAAACGATCGTCCGGGGCGCGTGAACAGGCGCGTTATGCACGACTGAGGCGTCGAGAAGTTCCCTGAGCCGGGCGGCGTCCACCGATTCGACGTCGAGCAGTTCGACGGCGAGCGCCGCGACGGCGGCGCGCTGCCGCTCGACGATCTGCCGGGCGGTTTCGTAACCGCGCATCACCAGCACGCGAATCTCGTCGTCCACGCGGCGCGCCGTTTCCTCGCTGAAGCCGCCGGGACGACTGTCGGTCTCCCATGCGCCCGACGGCCGGCGGAAGTGCAGCGGCCCGAGCGGCGACATGCCGAGCTCGCACACCATCTTCCGCGCCAGTTCGGTCGCGCGCTCGATGTCGTTCGACGCCCCGCTCGTCATCTGGCGGAGAAACAGCTCCTCGGCGACGCGCCCGCCCATCAGGATCGCAATCTGCGACTCGATGTACGGCTTCGAGTGCGTATACCGATCTGCCTCCGGCAGCTGCATCGTCACGCCCAGTGCGCGGCCGCGCGGGATGATCGTCACCTTGTGCAGCGGATCGGCGTCGGGCAGGAGCGACGCGACGACCGCGTGGCCTGCCTCGTGATACGCGCAGGTAATGCGCTCCTTCTCGCTCATCGCCACCGACTTGCGCTCCACGCCCATCAGGACCTTGTCGCGCGCGGCGTCGAGGTCGAGCGTGTTCACCGTCTTGCGGCCGGCGCGCGCGGCGAGCAACGCCGCTTCGTTCACGAGGTTGGCCAGATCCGCTCCGGAGAAGCCCGGAGTCCCGCGCGCGATCGATCGCAGGTCGGTGCCCGGCTCGAGCGAGACCTTGCGCCCGTGCACGCTGAGGATCTGCTCGCGCCCCTTGATGTCGGGGTTGCCGACCATGACCTGGCGATCGAAGCGGCCCGGACGCAGCAGCGCGGGATCAAGGATGTCCTGGCGGTTGGTGGCGGCGACGACGATGATGCTGTCGGACTGGCTGAAGCCGTCCATCTCGACGAGGAGCTGGTTGAGCGTCTGTTCGCGCTCTTCGTGGCTGAGCGAATTGCCGCCGCGATTGCGGCCGACGGCGTCGAGCTCGTCGATGAAGATGATGCAGGCCTTATGGCGGCGCGCGTCGCGGAACAGGCGGCGGACGCGGGAGGCGCCGACGCCGGCGTACATCTCGACGAAATCGGAGCCGCTGGCCGAGATGAACGGTACGCCGGCTTCGCCCGCCATCGAGCGTGCGAGCAGCGTCTTGCCGGTGCCCGGAGGTCCGACGAGGAGGATGCCTCGCGGAATCCGTCCGCCAATCGACTCGAAGCGGGCGGGCTCCTTGAGGAAATCGACGATCTCGCTGACCTCGTCCTTCGCCTCGTCTACGCCGGCGACATCCTTGAACGTCACGGTGACCTGCTGCAGGTCAACCGTGCGGGTCCGCTCGAGCGTCGGCACGCGGCCGGTCATCATGCGGTAGAGCACGAGGCCAGCAACACCAAAGAAAAGAAGCCCCATCCCAAACGCTGCATAACTGCCGGCCCCGGAGGTCTCGAGTTTGCTCACTTCGAGCCGGATGCCACGCTCGGTGAGGTTCGTGACAAACGTCGGGTTCCCGGCGACGTACCCCTGCGGCGCAACCGTCTGGAACGTCGTGCCGTCGAGCCGCTCGAAGGTCAGGCCTTCGGTGCCGACGATCACCCGCGACACACGGCCGGCCTGCACATCATGTAGAAATTCGGAGAAGGCCACCGTTGACGGCGAGGGCGCACTGGCCCGCAGCATGAAAAACGCTGTCAAAGCGAGCACGACGAGGAGCGCACCTGTCCCGATCCAGAACAGACGGGTCCGAGGAAGTTTGCCTCCGAGCACAAGAATCCCTTCGACGCGATTCCGGAGGCCGCCGGGTCTCCGTAGTTTGAGTGGTGAAGCACTGATCTTATCGGACCATCGCGCCGCTGTAAATAGCTATCGCACTTGGATTTATCGAGCTCGACGTTAATGAGAACGGCTGGGCGGGGCTTATACGGTTGAGATCGTTCGACCTTTCTCTGCACCGTTCTCAACACGTGGAGGGGCTAATATCTCTGGTCGATGCCCGCCTCGGGTCCGCTGGCGCTCGCGCCGGAGATCGACCGCTTCCGCACGCAGTTTGAGCGGCTCTCCACCGAAGCCGACACCCTCGTCGCTCCGCTCAACGATTCGCAGTTCACCTGGCAACCGACGGCTGAGTCGTGGTCGGTGGCGCAATGCATCGACCACCTCAATTCAACCGCTCGCGAATATCTGCCGATGCTGGACGAGGGGATCGCCGACGCGATCCGGCGGGGGCTCTACAGCCCCGGGCCGTACGCCTACAACTGGATCGGCCGGCTGATGGCGTGGGTGGTGGACCCGAACACGCGGATTCGCGCGAAGACACCCAGGCTCTTTGAGCCGCCGGCGGGCCGGCCGCGCCACGACGTCATGGCCGCGTTCCGCGCCTACCAGGTGCAGTACATCGACCGCCTGAGGCAGGCCAACGGTCTCGACCTCGCACGCGCCCGCGTCGCCTCACCCGCCGCGCGCTGGATCCGGATGCCGCTCGGCTCCGGGTTCGCGACGATGATTGCCCACGAGCGCCGCCACCTGCAGCAGGCACGCCGCGTGGTCGAGAAGTTCAACGAACGGCCGCGATGATGTGGCGCGCCGAGATCCCGGAGCGATCGAGCAACTGCTCGGGCGTCCCGCTTCGGGGAATCTCGCTGACGGCGAGCCGCCGGACCGTGAACCCGTCTGACGCCAGCGCCGACGCCACCGCATCGCCAATCCCGCCGCCGGCGTAGTGATCCTCCACGGTCACGACCCGCCCATTCGTCTCGCGCGCGCATTTCACCAGCGTCGCTGTATCGATCGGCTGCAGCGAATACAGGTCCACGACCCGGATGTTGATCCCCTGCGCCTTGAGCTCGTCGTATGCCTTCAGCGCTTCGAACACCGTGACGCCCCCGCCCACCACCGTCGCCACGTCGTCGCGACTCTCGCGCAGCACCTTGAGCCCGCCGACGGTGAACTCGTCGTCGGGTCCGTAGATGACCGGCGTCTTCGGCCGGGACGTGCGCATGTAGACGGGGCCCGGGTGATAGGCCATGCGCTCGATCAGTTTTTCCGTGCTGACGCCGTCGCAGGGATACAGCACCGCGATGTTCGGTTCGGCGCGCATCATCGCCAGATCCTCGAGCGCCATCTGCGACGGGCCGTCCTCGCCAATCGACACCCCCGCATGTGAGCCAGCCATCTTGACGTTCAGGTTGCTGATCGCCGTCATCCGGATGAAGTCGTACGCGCGCGTCAGGAACGCGGCGAAGGTCGACGGAAACGGAATCGAGCCGCGGCTGGCCAGCCCCATCGCCGCCCCAATCATGCTTTGCTCGGCGATGAAGTTCTGGTAGAAGCGCTGCGGATGCTGCTGCTCGAACTTCTCGCTGAACGTGGAGTTCTTGACGTCGGCATCAAGGGCGACGATGCGGTCGTCGGTGGCGGCAAGGCGGGCGATCGCGGCGCCGTACGCTTCGCGCGTGGCCACGCTGTCACCCAGCTTGTAGGCGGTCGGGCCGACTGTCCCCGGCCGTGGGGACTGGCGATGCAGCGACTTCGGCTTCTCCGGGCGCGGCAGGGGGGCGTCTTCGGAAACGAACTGCGACCGGAGCTCGGCGAGCGCCTTGTCGAGTTCTTCGCCCTTCTTCAGCGCCTTGCCGTGCCAGCCGCCCTTCCCTTCCATGGTCGAGACGCCCTTGCCTTTCAGCGTCTTCGCGACGATCATCGTCGGCCGGCCGCGGGTTTGACGCGCCTTCTCGAGCGCGTTGAGAATCGCCGGCAGGTCGTGGCCATCCACGGTCAGCGCATTCCAGCCAAATGCCCGCCAGCGCCCGGCCAGCGCCTCGGTATCGTGCTGGAGGTGGGTCGGACCGCTCTGGCCAAGCGCGTTCATGTCGGTGATTCCGCACAGGGAATCGACCTTGTGGTACGCGGCGACGTCGGCCGCTTCCCAGACCGAGCCTTCGGCCGATTCGCCGTCGCCGAGCAGCACGTAAGTGCGGTAATCGGAACCGATGCGCCGTGCGTTCAGCGCGATCCCCACGCCCGCGCACAAACCCTGGCCCAGGGAACCGGTGGCGACGTCGACGAAGGGTAGCCGCGGCGTGGGATGCCCTTCGAGATCGGAATCGAGACGGCGAAGCGTCAGCAGGTCTTCACGCTTGAGGAAGCCGGCTTCGGCCCAGGCGGCGTACAGGATCGGCGCCGCATGCCCCTTCGACAGGACGAAACGATCGTTGTCGGGGTTCTGCGGGTCCATGGCGTCGTACCGCATCTCGGCAAAGAACAGCGCGGCAACGATTTCGGCGGCTGAGCAGCACGTGCTCGGGTGCCCGCTGCCCGCCTCGCTCGTCGATATCACGGAATCGATGCGAAGGCGCGTCGCGACGTTCATGAGCGCGGGAATGTTGATGGACGTCTGCACGGACAAGGAAGGACCTCCGGAACGGGAATTATAATGCGCGGATGCTCGCGCTGCGGTACGTCTACGTGCTCGCGCTCGTCGTCTGGCTCGGAGGGATGGTCCTGCTGGGTGCGGTGGTGGCCCCGACGACGTTCGAAGTTCTGCAGGCGAGCGCGCCGGCGACCGGCCGCGCACTGGCCGGCGACGTGTTCGGCTCGATCCTCAGCCGCTTCCACTACGTGGCCTACGCCGCAGGAGGCATTCTGTTGGTGACGCTCGCTATCATGGCCGTACTTGGCCCGCGTCCGGCGTCCTATGCCATTCGAAGCGGCATCATCGTGCTGATGCTGGGCGTGGCCGCCTACTCGGGCTTCGTGGTGCTGCAGCGCGTGGATGCCATCCAGCGGGAGGTCGGCCACCTGCCGTCACAACTGCCCGCCGGCGACGCGCGACGCACCGAATTCGATGCGCTGCACCTGCTCTCGACACGCCTGATGATGCTCAACATGGCGGGGGCACTGGTGTTGCTGTACTGGGAAGCCAGAGAAAGTTAGAAGTTGGGAAGCTTACTTTCCACTTCCAACTTCCCACTTCTAACTTGAAACACACAATCACCCTCATCCCGGGCGACGGCATCGGGCCTGAAGTCACCGCAGCCGTCGTCACGATCGTTGAACGTGCCGGACTGCAGGTGGAATGGGAGCCGCACCTGGCCGGCGTCGCGGCGCTTGAGCGGCACGGCGCGACGCTCCCGGTCGAACTCCTCGACTCAATCAAGCGCAACAAGGTCGCGCTCAAGGGGCCGGTCACCACGCCCGTCGGCGGCGGGTTCACCAGCGTGAACGTCGGGTTACGGCAGGCACTCGAGTTGTTTGCGAACCTGCGGCCGGTCTGGAACATCCCGTCGATCAAATCGCGCTATGAGAACGTCGACCTGGTGATCGTGCGCGAGAACACCGAGGACCTGTACGCGGGGCTCGAGCACGAAGTCGTCCCCGGCGTCGTCGAGAGCCTGAAGATCATCACCGCCACTTCGTCCACCCGGATCGCGAAGTTCGCCTTCGAGTACGCGCGCCGGCATGGCCGCAGGCGCATCACCGCCGTGCACAAGGCGAACATCATGAAGATGAGCGACGGGCTGTTTCTCGAATCCATCCGCAAGGTCGCCGAGCAGTACCCCGATATCGTCTGCGACGATCGGATCGTCGACGCGGCCTGCATGCATCTCGTGATGAATCCGACGCAGTTCGATGTCCTGCTCCTGCCGAACCTGTACGGCGACATCGTCTCGGACCTCGCCGCCGGACTCGTGGGGGGCCTGGGGGTCGTCCCTGCCGCGAACCTCGGGGTTGAAATCGGCGTCTTCGAAGCCGTTCACGGCAGCGCGCCGGACATTGCCGGCAGGAACATTGCGAACCCGACGGGACTGCTGCTTTCGGCGCTGCTGATGCTGCGGCATATCGGTGAAGGCGCGATTGCGGACCGCATCATGAAGGCGGTCGGCGAGGTACTGAGCGAAGGGAAGGTCCGCACGCGCGATATCGGCGGGACTGCGACCACGACCGAATACGCCGAAGCCATTTGCCGGCGGTTAGCTGCCTAGGTGTATAGTCGCTTCGTGCCGATCCTCGACGAGATTACCGAGGCCGTGCTCTCCCGGGAGGAAATCGCACGGTATATCGAGGGGAGCCACGGCGAGAGCGGGCGCGCGGCGCGGGCGAAGATCGAGGGCTATCTCGAGGAACTGAGAACGACGCAGCGGTACTCGTTCTACCGATCCCTCAAGCATCCGCTTTACCCGATCCTGCGCAAGATCGAACGGATTCCCGAACACATCGACGCCGCCATGGCGGCAACTCGCGGCGGCGGCCGCGTCATCTACGCCTCGAATCACAAGAGCCACACCGACTATCTCGTCGAGCTCCTGGTGCTCGACGAGAACGGGGTCCGGCCACCGATCATCGCGGCGGGGATCAACCTGTTCGGCGGTCCCCTCGGCCTGCTGCATCGCCACGTCACCGGGGCGATCCCGATCCGGCGCAATACCAGGGACCCGGCCTACCTGCTGACGCTGAAGGCGTACGTGGCGGAGTTGCTGCGGAAGCACGACCTCTTCTTCTACCCTGAAGGGGGCCGCAGCTACAGCGGCGAGATCAAGACGCCGAAGACCGGTCTGATGCACGCAGCGCTGCAGGCGGATCATCCGCACATGGTGGTGCTGCCGACAGCGGTCGCCTACGATCTGGTGCTCGAGGATCACGTGCTCGCGCGGCAAGGCGTCAAACGAACCCAACGCCCATTCAGCCGCGAGCTCGCCGAGATGGTCCGTTATGCGGTCGGCTACCGGTCGCGGGCATTCGTCACGTTCGGCAAGCCGATCTCCGTCGAGATCGACGCGGCGTCGCGCAAAGACGTGCTCGACTTCACCCATGCCGTCATGGACGCGATCGGCCGGCTCTACAAGGTACTGCCGACAGCGGTGGTCGCCAGCGCGATGCGGCCGTCGATCACCCGCCGCGAGCTCGAGGCCAGGGCCGATGCCGTCATCGACACGCTGCGCGCCAACCGCGCGAACCTGGGCGTGCAGAGCGGCGCCGAGGCGGTCGACGCGGCGATCGAGCCGCTCGAGACGCGCGGCATCCTGGTCGTCGATCGCGGCCGCGTTCGGGTGCGCGACCGGAACGTGCTCCGGTACTACGCGCGCGCCCTCGATCACCTCCTGGCATCCCCCTCGCATCGCACCCACTGATGTACGCCGGCTCGAAGGCCTTCTTCTACGCGCTCTCCCGCAGCGCGCTGTTGAAGCGCGTCGCGTCGAAGTACGGCCTGGCCACCAGCCACAGCTTCGCCAGCAGGTTCATCGCCGGCGAGACGATCGAGCGGGCGATCGAGACCGCGCGCACCCTGCAGGCGCAGGGGCTGCACATCACGCTCGACTACCTGGGCGAAAGCGTCAAAACGCTCGACGAAGCGGCGGCGGCCACTGGCGAATACGTCCGCCTGATGGAAATCATCGTCGCCGCCGGCATCGAGCGGAACATCTCGCTGAAGCTCACGCAGCTCGGCATCGACGTCGATCGGGCCACCTGCGTTGACAACCTGCGGCGCATCCTCGAACCGGCCGCGCGCTGCGATTTTTTCGTCCGCATCGACATGGAGAACTCGGTTTACACGGAGCGGACCCTCGAGATTTTCGAGACGCTGTGGGAACAGGGCTATCGCAGCGTCGGCGTTGCGCTCCAGTCGTACCTGTACCGTACCGAGCGCGACGTGCGGCGTATGAACGACCTCGGCGCACGCGTGCGGCTGGTGAAAGGCGCCTATAAGGAGCCGCCCTCGGTGGCGTATCAGAAGATCGACGATGTGCGAGCGGCGTTCACCAGGCTGGCGCGCCTGCTGCTCGACCACGGCACCTATCCCGCCATCGCGACGCACGATCCCGACGCGATCGATCAGGTCTGTACGTACGCGAAAGAACAGCCGATTCCGCCGGACCGGTTCGAGTTCCAGATGCTATACGGCATCCGTCGCGACTTACAGTTATCGTTGGTGGACCATGGACACAACGTCCGGGTTTACGTCCCTTTCGGACGCGAATGGTTTCCATACTTCATGCGTCGGCTTGGTGAACGGCCAGCCAACGTCGCGTTCGTGATCCGATCGCTCTTTCGCGAAGGCTGATCGAACCCACCTCGACCGTATGTGACACAACCGTTACCCACCCTGAGTGACGGCTACGTACGCACGCCAACAACCTGTTGGATTCGCCGCACGAGGTCGGCTGCGTCAGCCATGCAGCGCTCGACTGTTCGATGGCACTGCTCTTGAAAATGCTGGGCTGTCGCGCACCGAGTGACGGGGAAGCAGACGCTTTTTCTGCGAGTCAACCCGGCGCCGCGCGAACGAAAGGGGAACTCGGCAATGCGGACCGAATCCGGGCAGCCGCGAACCAGCGCACCAGCGGAGCCACAAATCGGCGCGATCGGCCGGGCGGCCGGGCACGTGCGGCAGTTCCTGTGCGGCCTTCACGGCCACGACGCGCTGCTGCACTTCGAACAAGGGCGAATTTCTCTGCAGTGCACCTCGTGCGGGTACCAGACGCCGGGGTGGGATGTGAAGAGTCTGCCGGCGCGGAGCGAAGCACCACAGACGGCGCGCCACATCATCCGGCTGCCGCTCCTCGGCGAGCGGCGCGTCGCGTAACGCCTCCTTCGCGACGCGGATCGCTCGCTTCCAGACCGGGTTTGGTTTTCGCCGTTCCTCCAAGCGAAAACCAAACCCGGTTTCGTTTTATTCAGCGCAGGAAGTCACGCGCCAGCCCCACCAGCGCATCGCGGCATTTCAGCACGTCCTCGACGCGCACGTATTCGCCGGGACTGTGGAGACCTTCTCCCCCGGGGCCGAACAGCACGGAGGGGATGCCGGCGGCGCCAAGAATGGCGGCATCGCTCCAGAACGTCATCCCGACCCGGCGCGGCCGGCACCCCACTGCCGATGCGGCGCCGATCAGCATCGCCGGGAGCGGATTGGCTGGATCGATCTCATACGCGCCACGCCCGAACACGCCGTGCGCCGCGGCGTCGAACTCCCAGTCCTCGCGGCGAAGACGATCGAGCACGCTGCGGGCCTCCTGCAGCGCGATGTCTTCGGCCTCGCCAGGGACCGTCCGTCGCTCGACCTTGAGCCGGCACCGGTCGGGATAGCTGCTCCACTCGGTGCCGCCAGCGATTATTGACGCGTGAAGCGACGGGGTGCCGAGCAGGGCGTGGGCCCGCTGCGTCTGAAGTTGTCGATCGATGGCCTCGAGCCGGTTCAGGACGCGGCCCATGCGCAGGATCGCATCGCGGCCGTCCACCGGGCGGCTTCCGTGCGCCGCGCGGCCGCGCGTCTCGATCTCCACCCATTGAAATCCCTTGTGCGCAATCGCGACGTCGAGGTCCGTCGGCTCCGTGACGACGGCGGCATTGGCGCTCCACCGTTCGACCAGCGCCTCGGCACCGCGGCTGGCGTGCTCCTCGTCCACGACGGCGGCAACGATCAGCGCGCCGCGGTCCAGTCCGCCGCTCTCGGCAACGACTCTGGCTGCGCCCAGCATCGCCGCGAGCCCACCCTTCATATCCTGGGCGCCGCGCCCGTACAACCGGCCGTCGCGGTGCGCCGGAACAAACGGCGCGTCCATGCCCGCCACGCCGACCGTGTCGACGTGGCCGCAGAACATCAGCGCGGGGCCCGGGACCCGCCCTTCGAGGACGCCGACGACATTCGGACGGCCCGGTTCCACGTCGACAACGTCGACGATGAGTCCAGCACTCGCGCACTCGGCGGCGATGCGCCGCGCGATCTCCCCTTCGCCGCGGGCGCCAGGAGCGAGCGACGGATTGACCGAGTCGATGGCAACCAGGTCTTCGAGCAGCCGGATGGCAGGATCGGTGTTGAAGCTCACGGTTTCTCTAGCGCCCCACATCGAAGCACAATCACTACGGGATGTCACTGGCACTGGCCACCGAGATTGCCGCGACCGTCAAGAACGCCGGCGGCCGCGCGCTCATCGTTGGCGGCTGGGTGCGCGACCGGCTCCGGGGGCAGCCGTCCAAGGATATCGACCTCGAAGTATTCGGGATCCCCCAGGATCGGCTGGCCGCACTGCTGACGCCGTTCGGGCGGGTCGAACCTGTCGGCCAGAGCTTTCCCGTCTACAAGGTCGGCGGCCTGGACGTGGCGCTACCCCGCCGGGAGTCAAAATCCGGCCGTGGACACAAGGGCTTCGAGGTCGTCGGGGATCCCTCGATGTCGATCGCGGAGGCGGCGCGCCGCCGCGACTTCACCGTCAACGCAATCGCGTGGGACCCGCTGACCGAAATTTACGAGGACCCGTTCAAGGGCCGCGCCGACATCGATCGTCGTCTGCTTCGTGTCGTCGATCCGGCCACCTTTGGCGATGACAGTCTTCGCGTTCTTCGTGCGATCCAGTTCGCGGCGCGCTTCGAATTCACGCTGCACGACCACACCGCCGCACTGTGCCGCCGGATCCCGCTCGACGACCTGCCGGCGGAGCGCGTATGGGGAGAGCTGGAGAAATTGCTGCTCGCCGCCTATCGGCCGTCGATCGGCTTCGCACTGGCGCTCGACCTTGGCGTCATCGATCAGATTCTCCCTGAGATGAAACCGCTCGTCGGCTGCGAGCAGGAGCCCGAGTGGCACCCGGAAGGCGACGTCTGGGTGCACACGCTGATGGTGATCGACAAGGCACGAGATCTGAACGGCGATCTCGATCGTCCGCGGCTCATCACGGTAATGCTCGGCGCCGTCTGCCACGATCTCGGCAAGCCGGCGACCACCGCGCTTCTCGACGGCCGCATCCGATCGCTGAACCACGAGGAGGCCGGAGTCGCGCCGACCGTCGGTCTGCTCGATCGATTGAACATCCACACGATCGACGGGTTCGACGTGCGGTCGCAGGTCATCGGCCTGACGGCGCACCATCTCAAACCCGGGATGCTGCGCAAGGCGGAGAACGTCGGCGACGGCGCGTTCCGCCGCCTGGCGCAGAAAGTCGATCTCGAACTGCTTGCCCGCCTCGCCCGCGCCGATTGCCTTGGCCGTACCGGCCACTTTGATTGCTCAGCGATGGACTGGTTCCTCGAGCGCGCCCGGGCGCTCGGCGTCGAGCACCGGCCGCCGGCGCCGCTGCTCATGGGGAGGCACCTGCTGGAACTGGGGCTCCCGCCGGGTCCGGTGATTGGCGAAATTCTTCAGCAGGTCTACGAGAAACAGCTTGATGGCCAGATCACGAGCGTCGAGGAAGGAATTGCGGAAGCGAAGAGACTACTCTGACTGGACTGTCCCGGATCAGAGCAGTCAGCAGCCGACGTAGCGTGCGTGATCTTCCCGGGACACGTTGCCGCCGGAGATCACGGTAACGGTTTCTGGTCCGAGCGAATTACCTGTGTGGAGGACGGCGGCAACGCTGGCTGCGCCGCTTGGCTCGGCGACGATGTTCGTTTCCCTGAACAGCCACCGCACAGCACTCACGATCTCGTCCTCCTCCACGGTGACAATCTCGTCCACGAAGGCCTGGATGTGCGCGAACGTGAGCGCGCCAGACTGAAGCGGGAGGAGCCCGTCTGCGATGCTTGCGCTCTTCTCGAGTCGCACGGGGTACCCGGCGGCGCGCGCGGCGGTCATCCTCGCGGCGCCGGCGGGTTCGACGCCGACCACGCGGACGTCAGGTTTCACCGCCTTGATCGCCGTCGAGATTCCGGAAACCAGTCCCCCGCCCCCCATCGGAGCGTACACGGCGGTGACCTCCGGACACTGTTCGAGAATCTCCAGCCCGCACGTCCCGGCGCCCGCAATGATCCAGGGATGATCGAAGGGCGGAACGATGGTCAGGCCGCGCGCCGCCGCCTCGGCTTCCGCGCGCGTCTTGCGGTCGGCTGACGTCGTGCCCGCGAAGATCACTTCCCCGCCATAGCTGTGCACGCCATCGACCTTCACGCGGGGGGCGGTTTCAGGCATCACGACGACGCAGC
Source organism: uncultured Acidobacteriota bacterium (assembly GCA_963750995.1). GTDB lineage: Bacteria > Acidobacteriota > Vicinamibacteria > Vicinamibacterales > UBA2999 > CAVVST01. Next base: position 1,502,685 of record CAVVST010000005.1, read on the forward strand.
GTAGTTCGAGTCGCTGGGCGGCGAGGGCAACGGCCTGGCCATGGTTGCCGGAGGAGTAAGTGATCACGCCGGCTGCGCGTGCCTCCGGTCCAAGCTGCGCGAGAAAGTTGCAAGCGCCCCGCATCTTGAAGGCGCCCATCGGCTGCAGGTTTTCACATTTCAGCGTTACAGGCGGACCTGAAAGTCCGCCTCTGCGATCCGTGGAAACGCGGACGACGGGGGTGCGCACGGCGATACCGCGAATCCGTTCCGCGGCGGCCTGGATGTCGGCAAGGGTGACGAGCGCGGGCGCCGTCGCGGAATCGGCCACGTTCAATTCGTTGCGGTCTGGCGCGGCCGGGCGAACTGCTGGTCGTCGTTGTACCGGGGCATCTCCGGCACGTTGGCGATGCGCCATCCGAGCTCCGCGAGGAACCTCATGTCGTTCACGGCGCCTGTGTAGTCCCAGTTCGGCTGAATTTCGTCTTCAGCCTGGTGGTACCGCTTGTTCTCGTACTCTTCCTTCATGGCCTTCTGGGCCGCTGGATCGGCCCCCGTGTACTCCACGGGATCGCTGAGCGAGAGCGCCGGGATGCCCACCTTGGCCAGCGGGAAATGATCCGACCGGAAGAAATAGCCGTTGCCGGGCGCCGGATCGGGCCCCACGACCCTTCCCCGCTCGGCCGCGAGCTGGGCAGCCAGCGGCCCCAGCGTCGAACGCTCGGCACCGAGCAGCACGATGTCGCGGCTGCGTCCGGTCATGTTCAACGAGTCGATGTTGATGTTGCCCGCCCAGGCGCTCGCCGGCAGCACCGGATGCGATGCGAAGTACTCCGACCCGAGTAACCCGGACTCCTCCGCCGTCGTGAACAAGATGTATATCGATCGTTCAGGCCGGGTTCGCGCGCGGGCCAGCGCCTGCGCTACTTCGAGTGTCCCTGAAAGGCCCGAGGCGTTATCGACGGCGCCGTTGAAAATGCGATCCGTGTCGGCCGGCTCGCCCGGCTGCGGTGCGCGCGTGCCCAGGTGATCGTAGTGGGCCGTGTAGATGACGGCTTGCTGCGGATTGGTCCCCTCGAGCACACCAATCACGTTCGGCGAGGTCTTCTGCTGCACCTTCTGAAGCACGGTGGCGGACGCATCGATACCGAGCGGCACCGGCTTCGCGCCGCGGACAAGTGCGGCCTTGCGCAGCCCGTCCAGATCCTGCCCGGCACGCTTCGCGATCTCGCGCGCCGCCCGATCGGTGACCCATGCGCGAAGGCCGAGTGCAGGCTGACCGGCGACAACCGGAATCGAGTACTGCGTGCCGCTCCACGACGACTGCACCACCTGCCAGCCGTAGGTCGCGGATTCGTCAGTGTGAATCAGGATGGCGCCGGCTGCACCCTGCCTGGCAGCCTCTTCGAATTTGTACGTCCAGCGTCCGTAGTACGTCAGCGCCGGACCGCCAAACAGTTGCGGCTCCGCTGGCGTTGCTGGCGGATCGTTGACCATGACCAGCGCGACCTTTCCATTCATGTCAACGCCGGCGTAGTCGTTCCAGTTGTATTCAGGCGCCACGATCCCGTGGCCCACGAAGACAAGCTCTCCTGACGTCCGCACCTGCGGGGCCTGCATGCCGCTGAATCCGACCACGTCCTCGAGATACCGGAACGGCGCGCCCGACCCGGCACTCAGCGTGAAGGACGGATCGACGATGGACTCGACGATGGCGACCTGCTGGAAGTAGGTCCCGTTCTCGCCGCCAGGTTCGAAGCCGAGCAGCGCCAGTTGCGCGGCGAGGTAGCGCGCGGCGAGGTCGCCCCCTCGCGTCGAAGGTCCGCGCCCCTCGAGGAGATCGTCGGCAAGGAATTGCTGGTGTGCGGCAATCTGTTCGCCGCGAATCTCATCCAGGGCAGGGCCGGTGCCGCCGGCTGCGACGACGGCCGGCCGTGGTGACCCGGAACGCTCCTGCCCGGCAAGAACGGCCACAATTACTACGGCAGCCAGCCCGACAATCCACAAAATCGTCCGCATAGGCCCAGTATAGCGATGCTTAACGGGGCAGGAATCTCGTTTGCACCGATACAGCGGCGTGCCTGACTCGACTGTTCCGCCCGACACCTCGGTTGGAAGCGCTCCCGCCTCCGTCACCACGTTCCCGGCCCACCGCGAGCTGAACGATCGGCTGGTCTCAGACCTGATCGATGCCGTCAAAGGTGTGCTGCGCAAGGAAACGTCCGACCGGCTGCGCGACATCTACCTGATCGGCGACATCGAGAAGGACCCGGCGCGCGCGGTGATCGAACGCCTGCGCGAGCTGGCGAACGACAACCCCAAGCCGATCACCCTCTATATCAACAGTGCTGGAGGCAACGTCACTGACGGCCTCGCTATCCACGATTCCATTCGCGAGGTGGTTCGTCGGGGCATCGAGGTGACGATCGTCGTCCAGGGCATGGCCTACTCGATGGGCTCGGTGGTGCTCCAGGCGGCGAGCGAAGGGCGGCGGCTCGCGCAGCCGCATTCATGGATCATGATTCACGAGCCGGCGAAGTGGGCCGGGTGGCAGTCGACGTCCGCCGCCGCGCAGCATCTCGATCGCCTCAAGCAGATGCAGTCGCAGATCTACCAGATCCTGGCAGCGCGCGCGGGCAAGCCGCTGGCGAAGATCATCCGCGATACCAAACGCACCGATTTCTACCTGGATGCGAAGAAAGCGCTCGAGTACGGGTTGATCGACGGGATAACAGAGGGGTAGGGTAGGCGGACCTGAAGGTCCGCCTCTACAGGGTTCGCCTCTACAGGGTTCGCCTCTACTGGTGGACTTCCATGCCTCCGGCCTACGCCGCTTCTCTCTTCGACCGGAACTCTTCCAGGAGCCGCGCGACGTTACCGGAAACCGAGTGAAGCGTAGGAGTCCAGCCCAGCGCCCGCGCCCGCGTGCTGCGGACAATCTGATTCAGCGCCAGCGCGTCGGCATACGGCCCCATCTTCGCGCGCGCTTCATCGATCGGCACGTTCCGGACATCAGGCTGCATCTTCGCGTGGCGCGCGACTGCTTCGACGATGTCGGCGACCCGCTCGTCCGCTTCGTCGGTGGCATGGAAGATCCCCGACGCCTCGGCATCGGTCACCAGCCGCAGGTATAAATCCGCGACGTCACGGTCGTATACACACGCCCAGTGGTTCCGCCCCTCGCCGATGACCCGAACCAGCCCATTTGCGGCGTCTTTCAGTAGATCCGCGATGATTCCCCGGCCGCCACCGTAGACGATGCCGGGCCTGACGACGGCAGTGCGCAGCATCCGGCCCTTGCCAGCGTCCAACACGAGGTTCTCGTGTTCGGGCCGCCAGGCCGCCAGCGGGGTGGGCTGAACCGGTGCATCCTCCTGCGCCTGTCCGACGGTATTGCCGAGCACCCACAGACCGGAGGTGTAGACCACAGTGACCGAGTGCCCCTTGGCCGAGTGTCTGATGGCGGCGCCAAGCAGCGTGTCGATGGCCTGCCGATCGACCTCGATCGCGCGCTTGGAACGATCGAGCGCCGTGTGGATGATCGCGTCGCATCCTTCCGCGACTTGCGCGTACGACTTCGGGACCGACAGATCGCCGACGATCGCCTGCACTCCGCGCAGTCTGAGCCGCTCCGCCTTTTCGGGATCGCGCACGAGCGCCGTCACTTCGTGGCGACCGCGCAGGAGTGAGTCGAGAACAGCAGACCCGAGATAGCCGGTGGCTCCGGTCAGAAAGGTGCGCATGGGGAAGTGCGCATTGTAGTCGGTCTGGTGCCGGACGTGCTTGTAACAAAAAACGAATCGGTGAAATGCCCAACCCGTAGGACTCGCGGGATAATCCAAACGTGCCGCGCGACACCCTCATCGATTTTTTCCGCGACCTCTCGACGATTCGCGCGGAATTTCTCGTGTACGACGACGGATATCGCCGGCGCCAGCATTCCTACGAAGATGTCGCGCGCGCCGCACGCGGGTTTGCGCGCCGGCTGAGCGCGGCCGGCCTCGGGAAAGACGACAAGGTCGTCTTCTGGGGGGAGAACCGCCCTGAGTGGGTCGTCTGCTACTGGGGCTGCTTGATTTCCGGCATCGTCGTCGTCCCGATTGACTACCGATCGTCGGCGGATTTCGTCGAAAAGGTTCGCCGCCTGGTCGATGCGCGGATCGTGCTCGCCGGTGATGACGTGCCGATGGGTGGCGCGGCATCGACGACGCCGGGCGTGGAGTGGTGGCACTTTGCCGACATCGACTGGCGGGCCGACGGCCCGATGCCGGCCGTGCCGGCGTCGCGCGACGACGTGGTTCAGATCATCTTTACGTCGGGCGCCACCGCGGAGCCAAAAGGGGTGGTCATCCGGCACCGGAACGTGCTCGCCAACATCGTCCCGGTGGAGCGGGAAATCGCGAAGTATCGCGGATATGCACGGCCCTTTCACCCCATCCGTTTTCTGAACCTGCTGCCGCTGAGCCACATGTTCGGCCAGTCGATGGCGACGAACATTCCGCCGATGGTGCGCGGCACCGTCATTTTCACGCGCAGCTTCAATCCGCACGACCTGCTGCGGTCTGATTCGCGCACGGCGCGTGTCGGTGCTGGTGTGCGTGCCGAAGATCCTCGATGTCCTGCGGGAGCACGTCGCCGCACAACTACCCGGAATCGGCCGAGGCACCCCCCGCGGGCACCTCCGTTCCTGGCCGCTGGTGGCGTTATCGCCGGGTACATTCCGCGTTTGGCTTCAAGTTCTGGTCGTTCATCGTCGGCGCGGCGCCGCTGGCACCGGACCTCGAGGAGTTCTGGCGGCGCATGGGATTCGCTGTGATCCAAGGGCTACGGCCTCACCGAGACCGCGCCCATCGTCACCCTGAACCATCCATTCAAGCGGGGCAAGGAAGGGTCCGTCGGAACTCCGATCTCGGGCGTTGAGATCCGGATTGCGGACGACGGCGAAATTCTCGTGCGCGGCGAGAACGTCACATCGGGTTATTACGGCGGCGACTCGCGGCGATGCCGATGACGCCGACGGCTGGCTGCACACCGGCGATATCGGCGAGCGGGACGACCAGGGACGCCTCTTCATCAAGGGCCGCAAGAAGGAAATGATCGTCACGCCGGAGGGGCTCAACGTCTTTCCGGAGGACGTCGAACGGACGCTGAACGAGCTCGGCGGGCGTGCGGGAGTCAGCAGTCGTCGGCGTGACGAGCGAGGGCGAGGAACGGGTGCACGCGGTGCTGGTGCTCGAACCCGGCGTCGATCGGAACGCCATCCTGCGGGACGCGAACACTCGGCTGCAGGATCATCAGCGGATTCGCGGCGCGTCGGTCTGGCCGGCCGCGGAATTGCCGCGCACCGAAGGCACGCGCAAGCTCAAACGATCCGCCATCCGCGAATGGGTCGCCGCGGGCGGCCAGCCGCTTGCGACGCCCGGGGGCGACACGATGGAGGCGCTGATCGCCCGGTTTGCGCGCGGCCGCGACGTCAGCGGCGACGACCACGCTCGAGGACCTCGGGTTGAGCTCGCTCGAGCGCGTCGAGCTGATGGTGGCGCTCGAGGATCAAGTTCCAGACGCGCATCGACGAGGGGCGATTCTCGGAGGCGCGCAGCGTCGGCGAGCTGAAACGGCTGATCGAGCAGGGGGCGGCTCCCGAAGACACCGAACCTCCGGTCGACTTTCCGACCTGGAACCGCAGCGTGGCCGGCGCGCGTCATCCGGCGGCTGTCGCTGGCGACGTGGATTCTGCCGCTCGCCCGCGTGTTCGCGCACGCACGCATCGAAGGACGTCGAGCATCTCGCGGCGGTCGACGGGCCGGTGATATTCGCGTCGAACCACCAGAGCCATATGGACGTGCCCGTGATTCTCGCGGCGCTGCCTGGCCGATGGCGCGCCCGGCTGGCGCCGGCGATGCTGAAGGAGTTCTTCACCGCGCACTTCCATCCGCGCGACCACACGTGGCGGCAGTGGTTCACGAACTCGCTGAACTACTACCTCGCGTGCTTCTACTTCAACACGTTTCCCATTCCCCAGCGCGAAGCGGGAGCACGGCATACGCTACGCTACATGGGCGAGCTCACCGGCGAGGGGTTGGTCGATCCTGATCTTTCCCGAGGGCGTGCGCGCCGCGACCGGCGACATCAAGCCGTTCCGCGGCGGCGTCGGAATGATTGCCTCGCGGCTGGGCCTGCCGGTTGTCCCGGTGCGTCTCGACGGCCTCGACCATGTGCTGCACCCATCGTGGTATTTCGTCCGGCCCGCCAAGGTGCGCGTCGCGTTTGGCGCGCCGCTGCGTCTGCACGGCGAGGACTACGCAGCGCTCGCCCGACAGGTGGAAGAAAAGGTGCGATCGCTCTAAACGCGTTGAGGACGTTCAGGATACGCAGGTTTTTCGCCAAATATCACGGCTGCTTAGGGTTGCGCAGCGCCATGGTGTGTGGCACACTCATTGCTATGTTGCGTGAAAGGATGAGCTATTGAGCAAGGACGATCTGATTGATATGCAAGGAACGGTCGTCGCCGTCCATTCCGGCGGGCTTGTACCGTGTGCAATGCGACGCCGGCCACGAGGTGCTCGCGCAGTTGAGCGGCCGGATGCGCCGCTTCCGCATCAAGGTCGTTCCCGGCGACCGCGTGACCGTTGGCGTCTCTCCCTACGATCCCGTCCGCGGCATCATCACCTTCCGCGCACGTTAGCGACCGCGTTGAAAACACACTCCACGCACTCATCACCGCACAACGGCAAGCGCCGCGGCCCATCGCGCCGCCGGGGATCGGGGTCGTCGAGCCGCCCGCGCCGGCACGACAGCCCGCTGCCGGTTGCGGACATGACGACCCCGCCGTACGAGTCGTCGGTGTTCGACCCTGCGCCGATCGCGTTCGATCGACTTGGCCTGGATGCGCGGCTGCTGAGCGGCATCCGCGACCTTGGCTGGAACGAGACGCGGTCGGTCCAGAGCGGCGTCATTCCGCTCGCGCTGGCCGGCGGCGATGTCATCGCCTGCGCCGAGACCGGCACCGGGAAGACCGCGGCATTCCTCGTCCCGATTCTCCAGCGCTTCCTGAACGCCGTGCCGACGCGCCCCGCCGCGACCCGCGCGCTGGTGCTGGCGCCAACCCGCGAACTGGCCGTCCAGATCGAAGATCAGGTGCAGGGGCTCACGTACCACACGGCGATTTCGAGCATCGCCGTGTACGGCGGCGTCGCGATGGACACGCAGGAGCGCGCGCTGCGCGCCGGCGTCGACATCGTCGTGGCGACGCCGGGGCGGCTGATGGACCACATGCGGCACGACTCGGTGAATTTCGCCGGGCTCGAAGATGCTCGTGCTCGATGAAGCCGACCGCATGCTCGACATGGGCTTCTGGCCCGACGTGCAGCGCATTCTGTCGGCGCTGCCGCCCACCCGCCAGACGCTGCTCTTTTCAGCGACGATGCCGGGCGAGGTGCTGAAGCTGACGCAGGAGTTCCTGCGCGAACCGAAGTACGTCCAGGTGGGGCGCCGGGGCGGGCCGGCGCAGACGATCTCGCACGCGATCCAGACCGTGGCCAAGGGCGAAAAGGCCGAGTGGCTGGCGCGGTGGCTGCGCAACGAGGCGGAAGGCCCGGTGCTCGTGTTCTGCCGGACAAAGATCGGGGCCGATCGGCTGGCGTCGAGCCTGAGCCGGATGGGCATCCGCACGGCCGCGCTGCACGCCGATCGCACGCAGCAGCAGCGGATGTCGGCGGTCGAAGGGTTCAGGACCGGGGACCTATCCGGTGCTGGTGGCCACCGACGTCGCCGCGCGCGGCCTCGACATCGACGGCATCGCGCACGTCGTCAACTTCGAGGTACCCGACACGCCCGAAGCCTACGTTCACCGCGTCGGCCGCACCGGGCGGGCGGAATCAACCGGGAGCGCGCTGACGCTCGTGGCTCCCGAAGAAGTGCGCGCGCTTCGCGCGCTGGAGAAAGCCGTTGGGGTTCAACTTCAATAACAGCACGCCGGGCCTGTCCGGCACCGGTCAACCCGCCGCATCCGCGACCGCAAACGACGTCGCCTCGCCGCCGGTCCCTGCTCCACCGGCGCCTGCGACGTCCGACGTCCCGGAGTCGGCCTCGCTGGTTCGATTCCGGTCGTGCCGCTGGATGCAGCCTGCCGAAAACGGCAATACCGAGTTCTGCACGCATCGCGAGGTAAAGCCGTACGCCGGCACGGCCGGGTTCGACGCGGATGCCTGGTGCCCCGACTGCTAGTACTACAAGCTGCGCCGGGCCCCGAAGAAACGGTCGCCGGACGACTACTCGGTACTGACTAACGACGGATTTACGAGTTTACGAACCTCATTGGGTATTGCGTAAAAATCCGTAGATTCGTAGATTCGTAGATTCGTCAAATCGATCAGTCCGAAAATTCCTTCGCCAGGTCAACCCACTCGCCCTTCGGGGCGAGCTGCTGGTAGGCCCGCCAGTGGGCGCGCGCATCGTGCGACTGCCCGTTCTTCTCCAGCGTCACCGCCAGATAGAAATGCGCGTCGGCGTAGATGGGGTTCAGCCTGCAGCGCGTCCCGGTAGCAGGCTTGCGCTTCGGGGTAGCGCCCGAGGTCGTGAAAAATGTTGCCCAGATTGAAGTGCGCCTCGAAGACGTCGGGGTCGAGCGCGATGGCCCGCTCGTAGAGCGCCTGCGCTTCGGCGATCTCGTCGCGGGCGTAGTGGATGTTGGCGAGGTTGATCAGCGCCGGCACCAGGTACGGGTCGACCTCGAGCGCTCGTCGGTACGCCGCCGAGGCCGCGTCGAACATTGGCCGGATCGCCCGTCGTCGAGCATCGAGGCGCCGCGGAAGTAGTTCCTCGGCGGTTGACGTATCCGGCGAGCGGCGGCGTATCCATGAACGCTGCCAGCGGCGGCGGCTCGCGCCGCTTGAGCTGCAGGACCTTGGCCGGCTGCGCCTCGATCCGGAAATCGAACGCGAGCTGACCCGCCCGCGACGCGATCAGGTTGCGCAGCACCGCGCGGAAGCTGGCACCCTCGCCGAGCGCCTCGTCGGCCTGGCGGATGACCGCGACGTCGGGAAACGCGTAGTAGGTCTCGCCGTCGCTCCGCTGCTCGGGACGGATAAGACCCCATTTCTGCATGTAGCGCAGATGATCCTCGCGCACGCGTGTGTACCGTTCGAGCAGATGCCGCCGTGATGTCGAAGCCGAACCGGTGGTCGCCACGCGGCTCACTATAATCCACTGGTGCTGCTCGCGGGTGACGTAGGAGGCACGAAGACGCTGCTCGGCCTCTTCGAGCGTGCAGCACCGCGGCCCCGGCTGGTGGCGGCGCGCACCTATCTCACGAACCAGTTCACCAGCTTTCACTCCATCCTCGACGCCTTCGCGCGCGACATCGGCGCGCCGCTCGTTGTCGACGCCGCCGTGGCGGGCGTGGCCGGCCCGGTCGTTGGCGGTGTCGCCCGGCTGACGAACATCGACTGGGATATCGAACGCGCCCACATCGGCACGCACCTGAAGGGCGCACGGGTGGACCTGCTCAACGACCTGGAGGCGATGGCGCTGGGCGCAGGCGTGCTCGGACCGGACGAGATGATCGAGCTCCAGCGCGGCGAACCCCGCGATGACGGCAATGCGGCCGTGATCGCCGCGGGCACGGGACTGGGACAGGCGTACCTGCACCGCGTCGATGGACGGCTCACCGCAATGGCATCCGAGGGGGGCCACGGCGACTTCGCCGCCAGAACGGATCGCGAGATCGCGCTCGTCCGGATGCTGCGCGATCTCTACGGCCGCGCCGAAGTCGAGCACGTGCTCAGCGGCCCCGGCCTGCTCAACCTGTATCGGTTCACCCACAACGGACGCGCCTGCGATGCGGTTGCCGGCGCCGACCCGATTGAAGCCCCCGCGCGGGTGTCGATCAGCGCCCTCGAAGGCCGATGCGCGTCGTGCATAGAGGCGTTGTCGATGTTCGTCGAGGCCTACGGCGCCGAAGCGGGGAACCTCGCGCTGCGCGGAGTGGCGACGTCGGGGGTTTTCGTAGGTGGCGGGATCGCGCCGAAGATTCTGCCGGCGCTGCAGGACGGGCGGTTCATCGAGGCGTTCCGCGCGAAGGGCGCCTTTGCCGAACTCGCGTCGAGGATCCCGGTCAAGGTGATCCTGTCGGAGGAAACCGGCCTGCTCGGCGCCGCCGTCGCCGCGCAGGAGCTCTGTGCAAGTTAGAAGTTTGAAGTGAGAAGTGGGAAGTAAGTTGGCAAGTGCAGCCCAGCTGAATCGTTGCCTCTTCGTACGCGGAAACTGCAGCATCCCCTCTTGAACGCGGGGGGAGGAAATCCAACATCGGGCGGTCCGCCGCCAGAAACCGGCCAGATTCTCCATGGCAGGCACGCTGCAGTCGCGGAGACGTCATGCCTTCCCGTGATCTGCGCGAACGCACCCGAGTCTTCGCTCTTGGTATCAGAACATTCTGCCGGAAACTGCGGATGACAGCCGAGGCCCAGGAAGCCGCCACCCAGCTGCGCCGGGCGGCGAACTCGGTCCGCTCAAACTATCGCGCGTCCCGGAAGGGCCGTTCGCGGGCGGAGTTCGAAGCAAAGCTGGGGACGGTCGCGGAAGAGGCTGATGAATGTCTTGACTGGTTGGAGTACCTACGCGATGCGGAGATACGTCACGACGCGGTGTTGATAGATGAAGCGTCCCAGCTCACTAAGATCTTCGTGACCTCAGTGAAAACGGCTAAGAGGAACACGAACCGTTTGAAGAAGATCCCAAAAAGCTAGAGGCACTTGTTCACTTACTTTCACTCCACTTCCCACTTCCCACTTCTAACTTGAACTACCGGTTCATGTCCTCCAGCGCTCGCACGCCGGATCGCATCGACAGTATCCATGTCGCGACGCTCATGACCGCAGCGGCGACGAAGCTCGCCGCCATCATGGCTTCGCGAAACGCCGAGAGCTGGATGCTGCGGACCCGGCTGAACAGCCACATCGCCGAGGGCCAGCCAATCAGCACGATCATCACGATGATGTAGAGCACCGCCAGGATCATGAATGCCACGCCGCCGTAGGAGCCGGCGACCTGGTTCGGGTCGGCGCCGAAACGGGGATAGCGCGCGCCGAGGCCGACGGCCAGGCCGACCATCGCGAACGTCATGAAGATCACCGCCACCGCAGCGACGACCTTCAGGAACGGATCCACCCCCATCAACTGATTGGCCGCGATCGTCAGGATCTCCGTAAACAGAACCATCGGCACAAGGCCGGTCCAGAATTTCGACCATAGAAAATCGTGCATCGAGACGGGTGACGTGCGTACCAGCCAGAATGCGGCGCCTTCGGCCGAGACCGCGGGAAACACAAAGCGAACGGCCACGGTGGCGACAACGAATCCGGCCATCCCCAGGTTCACGAGCGCGTAAACGTTCTTGATGACTCCGCTCATGTAGGGAATCCGCTCGAGATCGAGCGCACTGAAGTTGTAGAGGTACAGCAGGACGAGCGCGAACAACGGCAGCAGCTGCAGCCACTGGCTGACGTCGCGCAGGAAGACCTTTACGTCCTTGACGAGGAGCTGCCGCCGCACGATCGACAGCGGCAAGGCATACGCCAGCGCATCCACGATGCGCAACGACGTGACGCGGGCTTTCGGCGATTCCTGTGAGCGGCTGTAGCCGGCAAAATGCCATCGGCGATCGGCCGCGGCGAGCATCACGGTGAACGCCACCGCGGTCGTCCAGAGTGCTGCGCCGTGCAGCAGGTCGCCGGCGCCTTGGAGTCCGGCGAACAACACTTCGCCCGCCCAGAACGACGGCAGGAGCGGCGTGATCGGCGACTGCAGCGTGGCGAAGAAATCGGTGATATCGGGCAGGTTCTCAACCCGCATCAGCCGCTCAGGCTGGATGAACCGAAGCGTCAGGACAATCGCTGCCGCAAACAGCAGGCTGGCGAGCATGAGCAGGTCGCGCGCGCGGCGCGCCGGCAGCACGTTCACCAGCATCAGCGTCATCCCCGCGCCAAGCGCGACCGGGATCACCACGAACGGGACCACCGCCAGCACCGCCGTGAGGTAGAAGCCGACCGGAGCGCAGCTGGCGACGCCGACCGCCAGCAGGATCGGCGCCATGAAAAAGATGACCATCCACGACGCCTGGCCGACCGTGCGTGTGAACCGCGCCATGAAGAGGCGGCCCGCGGACACCGGCGCGCCCATCAGGAGGCGCAGGTCGTCGGACAGGAAGAAGGTGGAGAGGGCGGTGACGACGCCGCTGAAGGCCAGGAACGCCAGGAAGGTCAGGAACAGCCAGGACAACCCGAGCCGGAGCAGGTAGTCGCCGAACTCCTCGTACACGGCCAGCTTGATCGTCAGCCAGTAGGCTGCGGCGAACAGTGCGCCGCAGACGGTCACCCCGACGCCGCCAAACATTCCGGCTCGTAAGGCGTCGCCCTTTTGCCGGCGCCGCGCGCGATTGCGCGACGACCAGACATGCGGCAGGAGGAGAAAGGGGAACGCCGGCGTCATCAGACGATCTCGTCGATCTCCTGCAGGCCGCTGCCGCCGGTCAGCCTGAGGAACACCGACGTCAACTCGTCGTCGCCATCGCCCGCCATCCGCCGGACCTCGTCTACGGTGCCGGTCGCGATGATCCGCCCCTTCAGGATGATGCTGATCCGGTGACACATCTCCTGCGCGACTTCGAGCGTGTGGGTGCTCATCAGGATCGCCACCCCGTGCTCGCTCATGCGGCGGAAGACGTCCTTGATCAGCCTGGCGCCGCGCGGATCGAGCCCGACCATCGGCTCGTCAACGCATACCGCGCGCGGACGATGCAGGAAGGCCGCGCTCATGACCAGCCGCTGTTTCATGCCGTGCGAGAAGCTCTCGATCAGCTCGTTCTCCCACCGCCGAAGCTCGAAGAGATCGAGCATCTCGTGCACGCGGTCCATGATGCCGGTGCCGTCGATGCCGTAAAGGCCGCCATGGAATTTCAGGAACTCACCGGCGGTGAGCTTCTCGTAAATGAACGGGCGATCGGGGATGAAGCCCAGCGAGGCCTTTGCCGCCTCGGGCTCCACCGCGAGATCGTGGCCGTTGACGATGACGCGGCCGGCGGTCGGTTGCAGCAGTCCGGCGATCATTCGCAGCGTGGTCGTCTTGCCGGCGCCGTTGGGGCCGAGGAAGCCGTGGATTTCCCCGGGCTTCACGTCGAGGCTGACGCCGTCCACGGCGGTAAACCCGCCGTAGCGCTTGACGAGCTGTTCAATCGCAATCATTCGTCGCACCCGCACACGCCCGCTCGCGCCGTCCGCACGTTCACCGGCGGTGGCGCAACCGCCTCGGGGCCCACGAGGAGCGGCGTCGACTGCGGGTCGAGATCGAGGTCAACCACGGTGATGCGCAGCGATCCCATCAGCGGAAGAATCGCGGCCTGCTTATCGAGTCCTCCGCGCACGAGACGAAGATGCGTGCCGTCGGCCGGGAATTGATTGAGCGTGGGATCGACCGGCAGCCACATGCCGCGGCCATTGCCTTCATCGAGGTACACCTCGGGCCACGCGTGGTAGTAGAAGGCGCCCTGCACGCCTCGGACGAACACGAGGCCGACGTTGATCCGCGCAGGAATGCCGGCGGCGCGAGCCATCGCGACGTAGAGCGCCGTGTGCTCGTTGCAGTCCCCCACCTTGGTGCGGAGCACTTCCCGCGCGGACGGCAGGCTGACAGTCGGCTTCTTGTCGAGCAGCGCGTTGACGTAGCGCGTCAATCGTTCAGCGCGCGCCCGGGCGCCGGTGATCCCTTTCAACGCGAGCTTGGCCTCGGCGATGATCTCGGGGGCGTCGCTCTCGAGGAACGGTTCGGGCGCGAGGAACACGGCGGCGCCCGGGTCTGCGGGTCCCGGCTGCAGCGTCTGTGGATCGCGGATCTCAATCGTCGAGCCGTCAACCGACTGGCCGACGCCGTCGAGGTCATCGCCGCCGACGCTCGCGCCCTCGAGCCGCAGCACCATGCGCCGGACGTCGCGCGGCTCGTCGATGCGGCGGCGCATGACGGGGATGACGGCTGACATGCGGAGCAGGTCCTGCTGGACCCGCTCCGGGACGGCCAGACCCTGCGCGGCTTCAGGCGTCTCGCGCAGCGTCATCAACCCCATCGGGCTCTCCTCGCGGACGACGTCCCCCGTATCCGTTACCCACGACGTCGTCGTCAGCCCGTGGTAGGCCATGTCGACGCGGAACGCGGGAATGATCCCGTCCCTGGTGCGCACGACTTCCCGTTCGCCGACGCGGACGTCGACCGGCGCGTTCGTCAGCGTGGCAGGATCGAAGATCGTCCACCGGTGGCGCGACCCCGCCTCGAACCCGCGCGTCGCCAGGAGGCGCGACAGGTTCAGGGTGATCACCGGCACCTCTGCCAGCCGGCGCTCCTCGGTCCGCGTCTGGCCACCGGATGTGACCGCCACGGTCAGGCGATCGCCGCCTTCCGGGCTGGAGCCCGGCGGGTTCACGGCGCCGCGCACCTGGATCGGTCCGGTTCCGGGATCGAGAGAGAACTCGAACGACTTGAGCTTGAAGTCACGATCGACCCAGGCGGTGGTATGGATGCTCGTCGTGGACGTCGAGCCGAACAGGTTCATCACCAGCCGCGCGTCTTCCTGGAGCTCGAAGCCGTCGTCAGTGCGGATCGTCTGACTGACGGTGAATCCCATCTTCTCGCCGCGGTAGTACACGCCGCGCCAGGTGGCCGTCGGGCCATAGCGCGCCAGGTCGGTGGCGAGATTGGTCGACGCCTGCAGGTACGAGCGGTTGACGAGCAGCGCCATGCACCCGACCCAGGCAATCAGCGCGAGTACGGATAACGGCCGCGTGACGCGGCGGGGCACAGGCCGGATGAAGTGCATCTACTGGGAATCCGGCCGGTCTATCGGCGCGGCGGCGAGGCGCCTGTAGCAGCGGATATGCGCCGGCAGCACCCCGCAACCCGCACTGAATCAAGGGCTTATCTTGACTGTGCGGAGCTGGCGCAGTACGCTGAGGTCGTTCTTCCACAGGCCCGCGGTCTCCTTGCGCATCACGCTCAACGGCGAACCCTACGACCTCGATGAGCCGCTGTCGGTGGCCGACCTGCTGGTGAGGCTTTCAATCGATCCGCGGCGCGTGGCCGTGGAACACAATCTGGTCATCCTCAGGCGGCCGCTGTTCGGCGAGACGCAGATCCAGGAGGGAGACCGGGTCGAAATCGTGAATTTCGTCGGCGGAGGGTGATCATCGGGAGATCGATGATCGATGATTTGAGCATGGCCATGAACGACGCTCCTTTCGTGATTGCTGACCGCACGTTCAGGTCGCGGCTGATCGTCGGCACGGGCAAGTACTCGTCACACGCAGTCATGGCGCAGGCGCATGCGGCATCGGGCGCCGACATGGTGACGGTTGCGGTGCGGCGGGTGAACATCTCCGATCGATCCCGGGAGTCGCTGCTCGACTACATCGAGCCGGGCATCTTCCTGCTGCCCAACACCGCCGGGTGCTATACCGCGGACGACGCGATCAGGACGGCGCACCTCGGGCGCGAAGCTGGACTTTCGAACTGGGTGAAGCTCGAAGTGATTGGCGACGAGCGCACGCTCTTTCCCGACAACGAGGCGCTGATCGACGCCACGAAGGTGCTGGTGCGCGACGGCTTCGTGGTGCTGCCCTACACCAACGACGATCCGGTCGCCTGCCGCAAACTCGAGGACGCCGGCGCGGCCGCGGTCATGCCGCTTGGCGCGCCGATCGGATCCGGCCTCGGCATCCAGAACGTCAACAACCTGCGGATCATCCGGGAGTTCACGCGCGTGCCGCTGATCGTGGATGCCGGCGTCGGCACCGCCTCCGACGCGGCGCTGGCGATGGAGCTCGGCGCGGACGGGGTGCTGATGAACACGGCCATCGCCGGCGCGCAGGAGCCGATCGCAATGGCCGAGGCGATGAAGCACGCGGTCATCGCCGGACGGCTGGCATACCTCTCGGGCCGGATCCCGAGGAAGATGTACGCGACTGCGAGCAGTCCGCCCCTCGACATCGCTCGGGGCGCCCTGAGCCCGTCGACGGGCGCAGAGGGGATGGTCGGCCGCTGACGCGATGAGCGACACGCCGCGCCCTGCCCCCATTCCTCCTCCCGACCGCCACCAGATCGAACATCTCAACGCCATCCACGGCCTGGAGGGCGACCCGCGCCACCCCGGCGCCAGCGGCCGGCTGTTCCACCGCATCCAGATCCTGATCGCCCGGGTGCTCTCACGCCAGCGCGAGTTCAACGCCGCGGTGGTCGATCATCTCAATCGCAACGACCGCGTGGCCAGCGAGGCGCACGTGGCGAGCGCCCGCGCCCTCGACTGGGCGGAACAGAAGATCGACCGCGCGGTCGACGAACTCCGGCGCTACCAGGAAGCGCTCCTGGCGCGCGATCGCCGCAACGAAATCGCCGTGGCTGGAGTGATCGCTTCGCAGGACGAGCTGCGGGCGTCGATCGGCAGCCTGCAGCAGGCCGCCCAGAACCTGAAGCGCGAGGTGTCGCGCCTCGTCGAATCCGGTGTCGTCGTGCAGCAGGTCGCAGCGCCGACCGGCGCAGTCGCCGTGGCCGGCAACCAGCTCGACGCGCTCGACAGTCATAAGTACGTCGGATTCGAGGACCGGTTTCGCGGCTCGAGCGACGACATCCGCCAGCGGGTGTCTGAATACCTGCCGTTGTTCGCCGGCGCGCGCGATGTGCTCGACATCGGTTGCGGGAGGGGCGAGTTCCTGTCGCTCCTGCGCGACCACGGAACTACGGCCTGCGGCATCGACATCAACGCCGCCATGGTGGATGTCTGCCGCCAGCAGGGACTGGACGCGTCAGAAGCCGACGCGCTCGCCTACCTGCGCAGTCAACCCGACGGGTCGCTGGGCGGCCTGTTCGCCGCGCAGGTGGTAGAGCACCTCGAACCCCGCTATCTGACGTCGCTCCTCGACGCGGCGTTCGACAAGTTGCGCCCCGGCTCGCCGATCGTCCTCGAGACCATCAACCCGGCCTGCTGGTTCGCGTTTTTCGAGAGCTACATCCGCGACATCACGCACGTGCGGCCGATTCACCCTGACACCCTCTCCTACCTGCTGATCGCTACCGGTTTTCAACACGTGGATGTCCGGTACCGCGCGCCATATCCGGAGCACGAGAAGCTTCAGCGCATGGCGCCGAACGCGTCGCTCGGCGACGCCGTGGACACGTTGAATGCGAACGCCGACCGCATCAACCGGCTGTTGTTCACCTGGCTCGACTACGCGGCAATCGGCCGACGCCCGTGACGTGGCGGGTCGGGGTGCTTCGCCTGATCGCAGGAGGCGTACTCGCCTGGTGCATTGTCGGGGCGATCGCATCGGCTGACGTCTCGGTGGCGGGCAAAGCCGCGGCGCTCGCGATCGCGGCGGTCACCATGTGGCAGCCGCGCTGGGGACTGGCTGTCCTGGCATTGCTGGCGCCCGCAGGCGCGCTGCTGGCGTCGGCACCGGCGCGCGGCGCCGAGTTGTTTGCCTGGGCACTGGTCGCGGGCTGGCTGCTCGCGATATGGCGTCCGCTCTCGAAACCCGGGTGGCCGCGAACCGTGATGGTGCCGTTCGCGCTGTACGCCTGCGCACTGATCGCTTCCTGGCTGTCGCTCACGATCGCGGGCGCGGCCGGCGTGCCGCCAGCGGGCCTGCCGCGATTCATCGGCGCGGCCATCACCGGCAACCACCTGATTCTCTCGAGCCCGGAGCCAGAAACGTGGACGCTCGTGCAGGCACTGGCGGGTCTCGGCGTGTTTGCCGCCGCGGTTGGCATCGCGCACGACGATTCACGCTCGGTCCGGGCGGTCGGATGGGCAGTCGTGACGTCGATGACGGTTCTCGCCGCGGCGACCCTCACGCAGGCAGGTGCCTTCCGCGGTGAACGCTTCAGCTTTCCCGTCGCCGATGTCAACGCCGCGGGATCCCTTTACGCGCTCGCCGCGGTCATCGCCCTCGGCTATGCATGGCTGCAGCATCGGCAGCGGATCCTGTGGCTGGCGGCGCTGGTCATCCTCATGCCCGCGATCTGGTTGAGCGGGTCGCGTTCGGCGTACTTCGCGATCGCGGCGGGCGCCGCGGTGCTCGCCGTCGTCCGGTACCAGTGGCAGCCGACCCGCCGGCACCTTGCCCTCGGCGGCACGCTGTTTCTGGCCGCCATGCTCGCCGCAGGTTTCCTGGTTGATCCGCAGTCGGAAACTGAAGGCAGTGCCGAGCAATCGGTCAACCTGCGCTCACAGTTCCTGTTGACGAGCGCGCGTATGTTCGCGTCGGCGCCGGCGTTCGGCGTCGGCGTGGGGCGGTATTTCGAACAGTCGGCGGACTTCATGACCCCTGAACTGCGCGACCTGTACGGCAACGAGAACGCGCACAACTACTTCGCGCAGCAGTTTGCCGAGCTTGGTCTCGTGGGCGGACTCCTGTTTGTGTGGCTGGTTGCGATCGTCCTGACGCACGCATGGCGCGCCGCACTGCGGTCGCCGGGCGACGTTAGCCTTGACGCGCTGTTTGCCGGCACTGCCGCATACATGCTGACGTGCGCGACCGGCCATCCGCTCCTCGTGTCCGAATCGGCGCTTCCATTCTGGGCGGCGTTTGGCGTCGTGGCCGCCGCGTCATCGGCCAGCCCCGCGATCATCATGCCGTGGCGGACCCTCGCCATCGCCGCCGGCGTGATCCTTGCCGTCGGCGTCGGCCGCGCTGCGACCGTCTACGCGCGTCCCGGCGATCAGCCGCCGGAACACGGGTTCCACCAGTTTGAAACCACGCGGGACGGAGGGGAATTCCGCTGGATGACGCGGCACGCGGTGATGTACATCCCGGAAGAAGCCGGGTTTCTGCACCTGCGCCTTCGCGCGCCAGGGTGGGCAGCGTCCGAGCCGGTCGTGCTCGAGACATCGATCGGCGGACAGGTCGTCGATCGCCACGAGGTCCTCGCCGACGAGTCGACGACCTGGGACATCCCCGCCCGCGGCACCGCGCGCGCCGGATTCCGGCGCGTGGATTTTCGCGCCAGCCGGGAGTGGTTCGAGGAGATCCGGCTCGGGCAGCGCACGGCGCGCCGCCCGGTCAGCCTGATGGTCGAACGGCTCGAATGGATGCCGCTGCGTTGAACCAGGAGGGACGAGAGATGCGGAATTGCCTTATCGGCGTCGTGCTTGGGTTGGCGATCACAACCGCCTCATCGGCGCTGCTGGCGCAGCGGGTAGGCGGGCCGTCCGTCCCGGATGCGGTCAGTGCGGATCCGAACCACTATTCCGTGTCGTTCGAGAACGACGTCGTGCGGCTCCTGCGCGTCAGGTACGGCGCCGGCGAAAAATCCGTCATGCATCGACATGCCGCCAGCTGCGTGATCTTCCTCACCGACCAGACCTTCGACTTCACGCTTCCGGACGGGACGACGGAGCCCGCGTCGGTGCCGGCCGGCGCACTCGGCTGCGGCGATGGAAACATCCACCTGCCCGAGAACACCGCGGCCGAAGCCGCGGAGTTCATCATGGTGGAGTTCAAGGATCGAGAAACGTTCCGCCGATAGCCGCCTACAGACGGAAGATGCTCGGCGACTCGATCCCCTTGAGCGCATTCCGCGTGTCAACGACGAGCGGGAAACGCTTGACGATGGCCTGATAGTCGAACACGCGGTGATTTGTACAAATGACCGCGCAGTCGATGCCCTGCCCCGCCTTGTCCTCCGGGACCGAACAGAGCTTGAGATCGCCGTGCTCCAGCTTCGGCACGTACGGATCGGTGTAGCTCACGGTCGCTCCGCGATGACGCAGCAGCTCGAGAATGTCGAGGGCCGGCGATTCGCGCATGTCGGTGACGTCTTTCTTGTACGCGACGCCGAACAGGTGGACCTTCGAGCCGTTGACGGCCTTCTTCACCGTGTTGAGCGCTTCGCCGACGCGCTCGACGACGTACGCGGGCATCGACGAGTTGACGTGCCCGGCCAGCTCGATGAACCGGCACTCGAAACCGCTCTGGCGAGCCTTCCACGACAAGTAGAACGGATCGATGGGAATGCAGTGGCCGCCCAGCCCGGGACCCGGATAGAAGGGCATGAAGCCGAACGGCTTGGTGCCGGCCGCATCGATCACTTCCCAGACGTCGATATTCATGCGGTGCGACATCAGCGCAATCTCGTTCACCATGCCGATGTTGACCGCGCGGAACGTATTTTCGAGCAGCTTGACCATTTCGGCCACGCGCGTCGAGCTGACCTGCACGACGTTGTCGATGATGGAGCCGTAGAGATCGGCGGCCAGCTCCGTGCTCGCCTTGTTCACGCCGCCCACCACCTTGGGGATCGTCTTCGTGCTGTACAACTCGTTGCCCGGATCGACGCGTTCGGGAGAGAACGCCAGATGGAAGTCGTGGCCGGCCTTCAGGCCGCCCTCCTCGAGCGCGGGCTGCACCACTTCGTCGGTTGTCCCTGGATAGGTCGTAGACTCCAGGATCACGAGCTGCCCGGGCTTGAGGTGCGCCTTGACCGAATCCACCGCCTGGACGACGTAGGAGAGATCGGGGTCCTTGGTCTTGCGCAGCGGCGTGGGCACGCAGATGTCGATAACGTCCATGTCCTTGAGCTTCGACAGGTCGGTCGTTGCCCGGAGCCGGCCGGCGTTGACGCTGTCCTCGACGTCCTGCGTCTTGACGTCGAGGATATAGCTCCGACCCGCGTTGATTTCCGTCACCTTCGACTTGTCCACGTCGAAGCCGGTGACGTCGAAGCCCTGTTTCGCAAACTCCACGGCGAGCGGCAGGCCGACGTAGCCGAGGCCGATCACGCCGATGCGCGCCTTTCTGTCTCGAATCTGTTCCCGTAAGCTCACAGTGATTCCTGTTCGTTATCGAACCGCGCCGGCCCTGGCCGCCTGTCCCGACAGGCGCGCGAGGTCGGCATCGACCATCATCGCAATCAGCTTCTCAAAGCTGACCTGCGGCTCCCAGCCCAGCACACGGCGGCCTTTGCTCGAATCGCCAATCAGGTGGTCGACTTCGGCGGGGCGCAGAAAGGTGGGGTCGAGGCGAACATATTTCTGCCAGTCGAGGCCGGTGTGCCCGAAGGCAGCTTCGACGAGCTGGCGAACCGAATGAGAAACGCCGGTTGCAATGACATAGTCATCAGCGGTGTCCTGCTGGAGCATGAGCCACATCGCCCGCACATAGTCTCCGGCAAAGCCCCAGTCTCGACATGCATCGAGGTTGCCCAGGCCGAGCTGGTTGGCGAGTCCGAGCTTGATGCGGGCGACGCCGTCGGTCACCTTGCGGGTTACGAACTCGATACCTCGCCGCGGCGACTCGTGGTTGAAGAGAATGCCCGACACCGCGAACAGCCCATAGCTCTCACGGTAGTTCACCGTGATGTAGTGCCCGAACACCTTCGACACGCCGTACGGGCTGCGCGGATAGAACGGCGTGAGCTCGGTCTGCGGCACCTCGCGCACGCGCCCGTACATCTCGCTCGACGAGGCCTGGTACAAGCGGATGGTCGGATCGACCTGCCGGATCGCCTCGAGCACGCGGGTCACGCCCTGCGCGTTGAACTCGCCGGTCAGCAGCGGCTGGTCCCATGACGCCGGCACAAACGACATCGCCGCGAGGTTGTAGAACTCCTGCGGCTTCACGTCCTGCACGACCCGGATCAGCGACAGCTGGTCGAGCAGATCCGCGGGACGCAGCGTGATGCGATCGAGCAGGTGCTCGATCCGCCAGAAATTCGCCGCGCTCAGGCGGCGGACGATGCCGGTGACTTCGTAACCCTTGTCGAGCAGCAGCTCCGCGAGGTACGAGCCGTCCTGTCCCGTGATGCCGGTGATGATTGCGCGTTTAGCCATGCACTTTGTCTACCTTGGCGTTCCGTATCTGCCGCGCCGCGATCCATCGCTGCAGCGCATCGTTCCAGGCGGGCATCGCGCAGCCCGCCGCCTCCAGCTTCTGGTTGGACAGCGCGCAGAACCGCGGCCGCGCGGCCTTGAACGCCGTCTGGTCGAGCGTGACGAGCTGGAGCCGCGGCCGCACACCCATCAGCCGTGCCGCTTCCACGGCGACGCCGTGCCACGTCGTGTGCCCCGAGTTTACGCAGTGATACAGTCCCGGCGCGGCGCCCGATTCCACCAGGTGCCTGACCGCGCTGACGACGTCGTCCACGTAGCTCGGCGACACTACCCGGTCCGTGAAAACGCGCACGTCGGCACCGCGCTCGAGCCCGTCGAGGATCGCATCGAGCGAACTCTGGCGGCCCGTCCACCCTTCGATTGCGCCGAAGAGGCTTTCGACGCGCAGGACGAACGACCGGCCCGATTCCAGGGCGAACCAGTCGCCCAGCAGCTTGCTCAACCCATAGACGCTGCGCGGCGACGCCAGCGCGGTTTCGTCGTAGGGCTCGTCGGCCGCGCCGTCGAACACGAAGTCGGTCCCGAAATGCACGAATGTCGCGCCGCAGGCCTCCGCGGCGCGGGCGAGGCTTCGCACGGCAAACGCGTTGACAGCGAGCGCCTCCACCGCGCGATCCTCCGCGCCGTCGACGTTGTTGAAGGCGGCGCAGTTGAGGACCAGGGACGGTGCCGCCGCCGCGATCGTGTCACGCACGGCGAGCGGGTCGGTGACGTCGAGCCCGTGCCTGCCGTGCGCGATGACCTGGTCACCACCGAACGCCTCGACCAGGGCCGCGCCCAGCCGTCCCGCCGCGCCAGTCACAAGGATTCGGTCCTTCATTGGCCTCTATACCGACGGTTCACAGGCGCCCGCAAACTCCGTATCGTACCATTTCCAAACAAACTATGGATACGTCCCGGATTGATGCCGCCGTCATCGGCGGAGGCGTGGTCGGCCTTGCGGCCGCCTGGTCCATCGCCAGGCGCGGCCACAGCGTGTGCGTACTGGAGCGCGAGCGCCGGCCCGGGCTGGGCACGAGCACGCATAACAGTCAGGTGATCCACGCCGGCATGTATTACCCGGCGGGAACGCTGAAGGCCACGTACTGCGTCGAGGGCGCGCGGATGCTCTACGACTTCTGCGCGGCACATGGCGTGGCCCATCAACGCTGCGGCAAGCTGATCGTGGCTCAGCACCCCGCCGACGTCAACGCGCTCGAGGCGTTGAAAGTACGAGGGGAGAGAAACGGGGTGCGCGGCCTGGCGATTGTCGACCAGGCGTTCATCCGCGAGCGCGAACCGCACGTGCGCGCCACGGCGGCCCTGCACTCCCCCGATACCGGCGTCCTCGATGCGGAAGCGCTGGTCCGGACGCTCGAGCGGCTGTGCGTGGATCACGGCGCCGCGATCCTGACCGGCACGCCGCTGAGCGGCGCGGATCGGCGCCACGGCGACCTCGAGCTTCGCACGCCGTCCGAACGCATCCTGGCCCGCGTGGTCGTCAACGCCGCTGGTCTCTACGCAGACGAGGTGTCAGCCGCGTTTGGCGGCGAGGCGTTCACGATCTACCCGTGCCGCGGCGAGTATGCGGAGCTGGTGCCTGCCCGGCGACCGCTCGTCAACGCCCTCGTGTATCCCCTGCCGCACGCGTCGGGCCATAGCCTCGGGGTGCACCTCTCGAAGACTGTCCACGGAAACGTCACGCTCGGACCAACCGTGTGCTTCCAGGCGCGCAAGGACGACTACGAGTCGAACCGGATTCCGCTCGAAGACTTTCTCGAGCCCGCGCGCGAGCTGCTGCCGGCGCTGGGGCTCGAAGATCTCAGGCTCGGAGGCAGCGGCATTCGCCCAAAGCTCCACCCTCCTGAAGGTTCGTTTGCCGATTTCCGGGTTGGTTGGGACCGGGACTGTCCGGGCCTGATTCAGGCGGCGGGCATCGAATCGCCCGGGCTTACGGCCTGCCTGGCGATTGGCGAAGAGATCGCGCGGCTAGTTCAGGAAGGGTCGTGACTGCTGGAGCTTGAGCCAGCAGCGTGCGGCCAGCAGCACCTTCGCCGCGAGCCGCTTCGGAGACGCGGTCGTGGCGACGTGCGTCGAGTAATACAGGTAGGCACTCTCGTGAAACGCGCGGATCGCGGACGATCGCACCACGCGGCTGGAGTGCCCGACACGGTGAATGGCAGTCGCTGCCGGGACGTACCGGATCTGATAGCGCTCGCCGCGCAGCCGCCGACACAGGTCGGCGTCTTCCCAGTACAGAAAATAGCGTTCGTCGAATCCGTGGACCCGGTCCAGGGCGCTGCGGCGGGCGAGCATGCACGCCCCTGAGACCCAGTCGACCTCGATGCTGGCGCCGCTTGCGTCTGCGACCACGTTGCGCTTCGAGACGGCCAGGTTGGGCAGCGCCCGGCGCAACGCCGCCGAGCGTCCGAACAGACCCGTGAGCATGTCGGGATCGCCTCGCGCACTCCCCTGCACAGACCCGTCCGGATTAAGGATTCGAGGCCCGACCAGCGCCACGCGCTCGTCACGCTGCAGTTCGCCGTTGAGTACGCCGAACGCGCCCCGCTCGAGCCGGCAATCGGGGTTCATGATCAGGACCGTCGGGGCGGCGGTCGCCGCCAGCCCCTGGTTGACCCCGCGCGCGAATCCGACGTTCTGGGGGTTCTGGACGACGCGCGCGTGCGGCGCGAACGCTGCCACCTCCTCGGCGCTGCCGTCGGACGAGGCGTTGTCGACGACCACGGCCTCCCAGGACCGCTCCGCCATATCGTCGGCGATCGACTGCAGTGCCATCGCCAGTTCGCGGCCGGCGTTGTAATTGACGAGGATGGCGCTGACCTGCGGAACCGTCACCGCGTCTGCTCCGCGAGTCCGACATCGAACCGTTTTTCGCGCACCTTCGCGGTCAGCCAGCCGCGGTCGAGGTGCTGCTCAATCGCGGCGGATCCGACCAGGGCTGAGTTCTGTATCGCCGCCCGTTTCCGCATGACACCGGGCAGCGCCGCCACAGCCGCGCCCTTGGCGCGGAGAAAGGCGCCGAGCAGCCCGAGGCGGGCGAAATGCGCCGCGGCGGCGGCATTGTAGACGATGTGGCCGGGCAGCGTGCGCAGCAACAGCGAGCCCGGCGTGTTCTTGAGAAACACCCATTCCAGGTTGCGCTGGCCGTAGAACACCGCAAATTTGCTGATTGTGCCAAGCGTCGCGCTGCCGCGGTGCCGCACGATGGCGTCCGGCACGTAGCGGCACCGGTAGCCGCGCAGGCGCGCACGGTACGAAAGGTCGACGTCCTCGTGGGACGCGAAGAAGTCTTCGTCGAAACCACCCAGCTCGTCGAAGACCTTCTTCGGCATCAGGCAGGCGGCGCCGCAGACGCCGAATACTTCCATCGCCTGGGACGCGTTCTCCGCGCGGTCGCCGTGCAGCCGCTTGTACGCGCCGCCCCAGCGGAAAGCGCCGTCGCCGGCGCTGTCGATGACCGACGGATCGTGCATGTACACGATGCGAGAGGTGACGAGCAGGCTTCTCGAAGCGGCATCGACGCCGGCGCGGAGCGCGCGAAGCCAGCCGGGATCGGCCACCGTGTCGTTATTGAGGAACGCGACGTACTCGCCGCGCGCCTCGCGCGCCCCGACATTGCTGCCGCCGGCAAAGCCGTGATTCGCGTCAAGCGGAACAAGCCTGACCTCGGGAAACCTGGCGCGTACGTACGCCGGCGTTCCATCGGACGAGCCGTTATCGACCAGGACGATCTCCGCATTCACGCCCTGCTGCGCCTGCAGCGCCTTCAGGCAGGCTTCCAGGTACTGACGGCCGTTCCAGGTGACGATGACGACAGACACCTCAGGCGACACGGCGGTACACCTCGAGGGTTAGCCGTGCCGTCCGCTCCCAGGTGAACTCGGCCGCACGCCGTAAGCCGGCGGCGCGCAGTCGGGCGCGCACGTGCTCGTCGTTCGCCACCTCCAGCATCGCCATCGTCCAGGCGGCCGCGTCCGCTGGATCAAGCAGCAGGCCGCCTTCGCCGACGACTTCGGGAATCGCGGTCACATGCGAGGCGATCACCGGGGTTCCACAGGCCATCGCTTCGATCAGCGGCAGACCGAAGCCCTCGTAGAAAGACGGATAGACGAGCGCCGCGGCGCCACGGTACAACGCGCGCAACCGGCGCTCGGTGACGGATCCGAGCAGCACGACGGCGTCACCGGCGCCTGCCTGTGCCGCCATCGCACGAATCGTTGCACCGACGCCGCGATCGGTGCCGGCCAGCAACAGCGACAAGGGCGCCGTCGTCGCCATGCGCCGGGCCGCCAGCAGCGCCTCCACCAGCATTGGCAGGTTGCGCCGTTCGTGCAGGTCGCCGACGTGCAGCACGTACGGCGGGGTCACGCCCGGTGGCAGCTCCAACGACATGCCCGGATCTCCAGGGGCGAAGGCCTCGTCGACGCCGAGAGGGGTGACCGTCATGCGCTCCATCGGTATCCGGTAGGCGGCGGTGATCTCGTCCGCCGAAAAACGCGACACGGTCAGGATATGTGAGGCGGCTGCCGCGCTCTGCCGGTAAAACGCGCGGCGGGCCCAGTCGCGCCGGTAGGGGTACCACTGCGGGTGGCGCTCGTAACTTACGTCATGCACAGTGAGCACGACTGGCGCATGCGCCCAGAAAGGCGCCGTGTAGGCGGGTGCGTGAATGACGTCGACCTTGGCGCGCCTGGCTGCGCGAGGCACGCCGACCAGCGTCCAGCCAAGGTTCGTCGGCGGATGCGGAGGTTCGGCCACGTGCCTGGTGCCGGCGGGCACCACGCTTGAATCGCGCCCGCCGAGCGCCACGATCTCCAGCGGCTCGCCCAGCGCCAGCAACGCACGGGTCAGGCCCCTGACGTAGCGACGAATACCGGGCGCGGGGGAGGCGAATGCGCGCCCGTCGATGCCTATACGGAGCATGACGGGGGAAGGGGGCAAAGGGGAAGGGGATAAGGCGGTCTCAGGAAATAGGCCTGCTGCCTGAGACAGCCTTTCCCCCTTGCCCCTTCCCTCTTACCCTTTTCAACGTATCTCCATGTGCAGGCGGCGGACAGGGCGATCGAGCTGCCCGCACACTTCACGGATGCGGTGCTCCACGCTGCCGTTGATCGCGGGACTGCTGAGAATCACCTCGTCGACGCTATAGCGCTCCATCGTGTACTGGAGCCCGTCAATCGTTGCCCCGGACCGGCACCCCCATGATCCAGCGCCGCGCTTTCATCGGGTCGTCATCGATGAAGGCGACCGGGTTCATGTTCCACTGGGTGTTGGCGCGCATCTCGCGGACCAGTGTCTGCCCGAACTGGCCGGCGCCGTAGACGATCACGCGCCGGCTGCGCTTGTTGCGGACCGCCGCCACCAGGTTCATCGCGCGGAACGACGCGCGCGTGGCGACGATGGCGATGCCCAGCAGGATCGCGTCGAGCAGAAACGCAACGCGCGAAAATCCCTCCAGGCGATACAGGTACGCCGCAGTCAGCACCGACAGCAGCGATCCCAGGCCGACACCGCGCATGACCGCCGTCAGATCGCGCAGCCCGAACGTATTCCAGGAGCGCTGATACAGGCCCGAGGCATAGAGCGCGGCCAGCTTGCACCCAAGCACGATCGGCAGCGACGCCGTGAAGTACGGCAGGAAGTTGTCGAGATCCTCCCCCTCGAACCGCAGCCGGTAGGCGAGGTAGTAGCACACCGCGATGAGAATGAAGTCGAGCATCACCTCGGCGGCGTGCCAGCGAAACGCCAGGTCCTTCAGGAACGGCGCAAACGACGACTTCTGCAGCGCGATGAAATCCTCGGCATCGTAGGCGGGGATCCGGGCCAGGTAGATCCCGAGGAGCACCAGCAGCACGCCAAACACCGCCACCAGCGGCAGCATCGGCTCGAGGCCCCGGCTCCACATCAGCAGCCAGGCGCAGCTGCCGCCGACCAGGCCGAGCAGGTACAGGATCCGGACGGCGCTCCGCTCCGAAAATCCCAGCGACACCAGGCGATGCGACACGTGATCGGTGCCGCCCCTCGTCGCCTTGCGCCCGGCCAGCCGGCGCAGCACCAGAACGAAGCCAGTGTCGAAGATCGGCACGATGAGCACGAGCACGACGATGACCAGCGGGTTGATGAAGGCGAGCGGGGCATTGTAGGCCGGCACGAGCGAGGCCGATGCCAGCAGGCCGCCGATGAAGAGGCTCCCGCAGTCGCCCATGAACAGGCGCGCCCTGCTGCGATTCCAGTACAGGAAGCCAAGCAGCGCTCCGGCCAGCGACGTCAACAGGACCGACGACCGTCGAACCGAGGTACCCGGGCATCAATGCCACCAGGAACGCGGCCGCGATCAGTCCCACCCCGGCGGCGAGGCCGTCCATGTTGTCGAGAAGGTTCATCGCGTGGCAGATGCCGGCGAACCACACGATCGCCACGAGCGTGAAGAGCGACGGCAGCGCGCCGTCAGGCTCGGTGCCGGCCAGCGCGAAGACCAGGAAGGCGCCGATGGCCAGCGACGACACCAGCTTGGCCAGCGGCGAGAGCTGCAGCCGGTCGTCGAAAACGCCGACGACGAACATCGCCAGCGCAGCCAGCGGCACGGGAACCCATTCCGCGGGCACGTCGATCAGATCCGGACGCGCCACCAGCGCCACGAATCCGGCAATGGTGGCCGCCGCGATCGCGATCCCGCCCATCGTCGGCGTCGGCGCGGAGTGCCAGCGATCCGGCCGCGGCGGGACGACGGCGCCGCTGGCCGGCGCATAGCGGCGCACCAGGCCGCCGCCGATGACGCTGCTTGCGGCGGCAATCGCAAAGACGATCGCCAAGAGTATCAACACGATAGGTCAGCCGCTTGCGGCACTGGCCAGTTCCGGCGTGCGATCGGAGGCGTGCAGCACGAAGGGTTGCCGTCTGAGTATGCCGTCGCAGATCGTATCAAGGCCAGGTGAAGCACCCGGCAGCAGTTGCTGCAGACGGTCGAGCTTGAGCCGGTAGATCGGAAATCCCGCCTTGGGGTCGATGAACGGCAGCGGGATCATCCGGTTGAAGAAGAAGTGGTAGGCGTAGCGGCGGGCGCGGGCAAGCTGGCCGCTGTTCAGCCGCTCCGGAAACGGGAGCTGCCCGAGGATCCGGAAGTACTCGGCGGGCGTGCTCGCGTCGCAAGTGAGTCCCTTGTTGCGGATCCACGCTTCCCCCGCCGCGATCACCGGCAGCCCGACGCTGGTCAGCTCGACGCCCATCTTGGTCCCGTAGATGATGGCCGCGTTGCACAGTGACATCAGCGCGTACGTGCTCATGTCGCTCTCGGGTGGAACGACGATGATGTTCGGAGCCAGGGCCGGCAGGCGCTTGCGGAGCTCCTCGAGAATCGGCTGCCGCGACGGCGGGAACCCGCTGATCTCCGCCGGATGTACCCGGATGATCAACTGCAGGTCCGGCCTGGTTGCAAAGTACTCGCACGTCTGCACGAGCCATTCGACGATGTTCGGAAACGCATTGGCCGGATAGTGAAGCTGCGCATCCCATGTCACGTTCGTCAACAGGCCAACAGCCGGGCGGGATCGGTCCAGCCCGATGCTGTTCGCGATCTCGCCGGCGTCCTGCCTCCGGGCGCGGTGAAAGACGATCCAGTCGAACAGCCCTTCCCGGCGGCTGGCGAGATACTTCGTCAGCTCGCGGTCCTGCGCCGCCGTCAGCTCGCGGCCTTCCCAGTGTTCGCGCGGCTCCGTCATCAGCGTGTGGTGATAGGTATCGTCGTGGCTGAAGATGAATCGCCGCTTGCGGTAGGCCACGTTCCATGTCGACACGTGCACGCCTTCGGCGCGCGCAACCTCGGCCATGATGCCCCAGGGCACATAGATACCGTGGGTAACGACAACCGACGTGAACCCGATTGCGCGCATCAGGCGCCGTGACGCGAACGCGGTCACGATCGCAGACTCGAGGTAGCGGCGCAGCACCGGCTCGGCCGCCGGCTCCGATTCGAGCGAGCCGGTCGCAAAAAACCGCAGGGTGCCCGCGTACGCGTGCTCGCCGACGGCCAGGCCATGCAGCGTAAAGGCCCTGATGCCGTCTATGGGCACATCGGCTGCCATGCGCCGCGCCTCGGCGGTGTCGGCCGGCGTCAACCAATCGCTATAGCGGTGAACCTTCAGGCCGAGATCCGCGTAGACGCGTTCGGCCGGCCACGAACAATCGCGGCACAAGTCCGGACCGGGCCCGCGCGCGGCAAACCTGGCGATATCGGGGTAGAACGAGGCTTCGCACTCAGCGCAGGCGCTCATCGCGCCGTCGCAGATAAGCGCGTGGACCTCGGCTCCGCGGAACGTCATTGCGGCGGCAAGTGCGCTCTCGAGCGTAATCGCGTGCGCATGAGAGCCAATCGCGGTCGCCATCAGCACACGCGGACCGCCCTGCGCGGCGCTCCGGGCGGACTGCCACAACGCTGAATCGGCAGCGAGCGCCGACCGCCAGTCGGGATAGGCGCCGAAGCGGGCGTGGTACCACCGCCGCAGCAACCGGCTGGCACGCCAGAGCGCTGGAAGCCGTCGTATGCCGTGCTTCATGCGCTCGTCGGGGCCGGCTTCAGCCGGCTCGACCGGCTCTCGTCGATCAACCGGAGAAATTCATCGGGCGCCGGGAGTTCGTTGAAGACGCGCCAGGGGCGATGCGCCTCGAGCTCTTCGAGGGTGTAGCCGCCGGTCGCGACCGCGATCGTCCGCGCCCCGATCGCGGTGGCGCAGTCGATATCGTGCGGGGTGTCGCCAATGACGAACACGCCGTCTTCGGCGACTGTGCCGCCGCGGCGGGCCAGGTCGAGCGCGCGGCGCGCGATCGACGCCCGGTCGCCGGTGTCTTCTGCAAACGCGCCGTCGGGAAAGAACTGGATCAGCTCGTAGTGTGTGAGTTTCGCCTGGGCGCCCGCGCGCGTGTTGCCGGTCAGCAGGTACGAGCGCACATCGGAACGTCCGCGCAAGTGCTCGAGAATCTCCCGGACGTTGGGGAGAACGCGACCGTTCTTCCGAGGCAGACTTGACGGCAGCAGTTCGCCGTACCGGTCAACGAAGCGACGCAGGAATGCCTCGTCAGTGCCGATTCCCAGCGTCTCGAACGTCCGCTGGGCAATCTGGTAGTCGGTCAGCCCCGCGATCCGCATGCGAATCAACTCGAACTCGCGTCCGGTGAGCTCGCGAACCGCATCTTCCCACGCAAACACGCCTGCCTTTGCCGTCGTCAGCAGCGTGCCGTCGATATCCCAGAAAAGGACGGTCATGCGGGCGACACCACCGGGCGTCGGCTGGCAACTGCGGTGCGGAACTCCGCGGCCAGCGAAGGGACGTCGAGCCGGTGATATTCCAGGACTTCGTCGTTCGTTCCGCACTCGGGCAACTCGGTGACCCCGGCGCGCCGGACCACGGGCGCCGGTTCAAGAGCCAGCCCGGCCAACGCGGCCGCCACCATGTCCCCCTGGCCGCCGTGCACGTAGTGGTTGTCGAGCAGTACCAACGCGCGACGATCCCCGACGGCATCCCGCAGCCATCCGGCATCGACACGGTTCAGCCACGGCAGGTTAATCAGACGTGTCGTCAGACCGTCGGTTCGCTCGAGGTCCTCCGCCGCGTGCCAGGCGTTCGACAACAGCCACGGCCCGTAGCCGATCACCACCAGGTCACGTCCATCGCGGACCACCCAGCCGCGGCCCGGCTGCACGCGCTGGCTGGCCGGATAGTCGAACGGCACAGGCCATTTCACCGATACAAGACGCAGGTACGCGCTCTCCTTCGCGGCGGCGAAGAGATAGTCGACGAGGGTATGCACCTCAGCCTCGACGGCGGGCTCAGCCATGAGCAGGTTCGGCACCGCCGCGAGCGCGCTGATGTCGCGGACCGATTGGTGGGAATGGCCAGGGCCGCCCGGCAGGAGGCCGGCAAGCGAGCCGACGTAAATCACCTTCGAGGCTTCGCTGCACTGGTTGTAAATCTGCTCGTTCGGCCGCGCCGCCAGGAAGCAGGCGAACGAGTGGACGACGGGCAGGGCGCCGCGATGTGCGAGGCCGCAGGCCATCGAGACCATGTCCTGCTCCGCAATCCCGCACTCGACGAAGCGGTCTGGATATTTCTCCGCAAAGGGCACGAGACCGCAGTCCTTCACCAGATCCGCGTCGAGCACGACGATGCCCGGTTGGCGGTCGCCCTGGGCGACGAGCGCGTCCTTGTAGGCGTTGATCAGGTTCTGCGTGACGCGCGGCTCGCGGCGCTCCGGCCGACGGGAGGTTTTCGTCGCCAGCGAGCCAAGCCCCGCATTCCTGAAGAGACGTGCGACATTCTCGAGCAACTCCTTCGAGCCCTGCGCGTATTCCGATTCGGTCGGCGCGCCCGAGTGGTAGCCGTACAACTGCCCGGCCTTCATCGCCGGACCTTCCATGAAAGAGACGCCTTTCCCCTTGACGGTGTCGGCGACGATCACCTTCGGGCGATCGGTGACGCCGTCCAGCGCCCGCAGCGTCCGCTCGATCGCAGCGATATCGTGGCCGTCGCACCGGCTGACGTGCCAGCCGAAGGCGCGAAGCTTCGCTTCGATGTCGCCCAGGTCGTTCACCTGTTTCACCCAGGTATCCGACTGGATCTTGTTGTGATCGATCAGCACGACGATCTCACCGAGCTCGAGGTTTGCCGCGGACGCGAGCGATTCCCAGAACTGCCCTTCCTGCAGCTCGCCGTCACCGGTCAGCACGAAGATGCGGCGCGGCGTGCCCGCGAGCCGGTTCGCGATCGCCATCCCCTTCGCCTTGGAAATACCCATCCCGAGGGAGCCGGTGTTGGCCTGGATGTACGGCGTCTCGACGTGCGGGTGTCCGGGCAGGCCGTGCAGCCGGCGCAGGTTGTCGAGCTTTTCCTCCGGCAGCAGCCCGAGGCCGGCCAGCACCGCATACAGAGCCGGCGCGTCATGTCCCTTTGACGAGAAGAAGAGGTCGCACGCGGCCGGCCCTTTATCGAGGTCACGGATCTCGTTCAGGAACAGCCAGCTCAAGATCTCGAGCGAGCTGAAGCTGGTGCCGATATGGCCGGACCAGGCGCGCGCGATCATGTAGAGCGTGTTGATGCGCGCCAGCGCCGCAAACGCCTCGGCCGCCGCGACGCGGGGCAGCCGCGCCTCCAGCAGGCGCCGGAACTCGGCGGCCGGCACGTAAACGAGCTCGTCGCTCGTGACCTGTTCTAGTTGCTGTTCACCCATTGTGCTCCGTGCGGAACTTGGGGCACCGGCGGCAGCACCGCCTCGCCATCGGCAATCAGCCGCTCCGCGATCATCCAATCGTGGGGGTCGTTGATGTCGAACCCTTCAAAGCCTTCGGTCAGGAACGGGACCAGCACGTCGCCGGCAATCGTGCGGCCCTCGAACACCACACGCGTCCAGGCGATCTCGAGCGACGCGTTCTGCACGTAAACCGGCGGCAGCGCCTGGTACGGCGTGCTGTGCGACGGCTGTGTCCCCGGCGCCGACGGCAGCAGCGGCGTCATCCGATCGCCGTCCACAATCCACATCTTGCCGGGATGCTGGGCGCATTTTTCAACCGCGCGCAGCGAGTCGACGCCCTCCTGCCCCGTGAACCGCGACCAGGCACGACGGATCGTCGCGGCGGTCCTGAACGGGCTGGTCGGCCGCAGCAGGCTGAAGCAGTCCCACTGCCGTCCGGCGCGCTCGAGTTCACGCAGCGTGTAGTCCAGCCACTCGATGTCAGGCGAAGTGTCGCCGGCAAACTGCGGCGGACGCAGGAACGGCACGTCCGCACCGTAGTGCCTGGCGATGGCGGCAATCTCCTCCGAGTCGGTCGACACGATCACCGATTCGAAGACGCCGCTTTCGAGCGCCGGCGCGATCGTGTAGGCGATCACCGGATGTCCACCGAGCGCGCGAACGTTCTTGCCCGGCACGCGCTTCGAGCCCTGTCGCGCCGGAATCAAGGCGACGGCTGGAAGGCAATGCTGCTAGACCTGTCCGGGGTCGTGATTGATGTACACGGTTTTCAGATCCGAGTAGACGTCGAGTGCCGGCGTCCCCGCTTCGCGCCATCCATTCCCCGATTGCCGGAGGCCGCCGAACGGCAGGTGCGGCTCGCTGCCATACGTGCCGCCGTTCACCACCGCCACCCCTGACTGGATCCGCCCGACGAAGGTCATCGCGCGATGCAGGTTCCTGGTGTGGATGGACGCCGTCAGGCCAAACGGCGAATCGTTGGCGAGCGCAATGGCTTCCTCGAACCCGGACACGCGGTAGAGGCAGGTGATCGGCCCGAACAGCTCGCTGCGCGAGATTTCGTCGTTCGGGCCGACGTGCTCGACGATCGTCGGCGCGACGAAGAAACCGTTCCCGTAGCCATCCCCCTTCAGACGATGGCCGCCCGTCAGCACCACGGCGCCCGCCGCCTGTCGCGCGATCGACCGATGCCAGCATTCCGTCCATCTGGGCCTCGTTGATCACCGGCCCGAAGTCGTCCGTGTCGCTGGTCCCCACCTTCAACTGCTTCACGGCATCGACCAGCATCTGCTTGAACCTGTCGTACACGGCGTCGAAGACGATGATGCGGCTGCCCGCGGCGCACCGCTGCCCCGCGTTGCTGAACGCCGATCCGACGGTCCACGTCACGGCGTTTTTCAGGTCCGCGTCATCGCAGACAATCAGCGGGTTCTTGCCGCCCAGCTCGAGGCACACCTTCGCGAGGCGGCGCCCGGCCGTCTCAGCAATCCAGCGACCCACGTCGCACGACCCCGTAAAGCTGACGACAGCGACGTCGGGGTGCTCGACGAGCGGCGCGCCGGCTTCCTCGCCGAAGCCGTGCAGTGTCGTGTACACCCCGTCGGGCACGCCCGCTTCGCGGGCGAGCACACCGAAGGCCCATGCGGAAAGCGGTGTGTCCTCTGCCGCCTTGAGAATCGCGGCGTTGCCGCACAACAGCGCGGGAAACGCCTTCCATGCGACGTTGGCGATCGGTGTGTTCGCCGCAATGATCAACCCTGCCACCCCCAGCGGCTGGCGCATGATCATTGCCGACTTGTTCGGAACCGCGCTCGTTGTCGTCTGACCGTAAAAACGGCGGCCCTCGCCCGCGACGAAGAAGCCCATTTCGATCGCCGCGTCGGTTTCGCCCAGGGCGTCCTTGCGCGACTTCCCCGTTTCCCGCGCCACGAGGTCCGCGATCTGGGCGCGGCGCTCGCGCATCAGGATTGCGATCTGGCGAAGGATTTCCCCGCGCTTGACGACCGTCGTCGCCGCCCATGCCGGCTGCGCGTTCTTCGCGATCTCGACAGCGAGGTTCACGTCCGTCGCGGTTGAGCGAGCGACCTGACAGAGCACCCGGCCCGTCGCCGGATCAATCTTCGCGAACGTACGACCGTCGCCAGCCGCCGCGTCCTGGCCACCGAGCTGGTTCGGAACGACCGACGGAATCGTCTTGAGGTCGACTGTGTCGCTATGCGATGCGATGACCATTTTTAAATGGGGTCGGGGGTCATTTGTTGAGGACACTCCTCAGGGACGGAACCGGGTGTCCTCAACAAATGACCCCCGACCCCATTTCTTTTTGCGTAAGCGGATACCCTCTCTCCGCCGCGTTTCGGCTCGTCGCGCGGCGAGGCGGTACCACCCCAGCCGTTCAAACAGCGGACGCCCCTGAATAGCAGCATGATACCGGCTCATCGCCGTGCGTGCCGCGCGCGCCGGCGACGGAAGCGGGTCGACGGTCTCGTCGACACGACGTGCCAGCACCCGAAGCCGGGCTGACGTGTCGCGGCCGCGTCCCTTCGACACACGATCCGCAGGCAGGGCGACCGGCTGCCAGCCCGCCCGCGCGAGCAGACCCTGCAGACAAGGCCACGTAAAGGCGGTCACATGAGCGCGGCCATTGATCACGTACTTGTAGTCGCGATGATCAGGCAGCGTATCGAACCGCGGTACGCCGACATGCAGAAAACCACCGACGCGGCACGATCGTGCGAGCGCGCGCAGCACACCGAGCGGGTCCGTTACGTGCTCGAACACGTGGTTGGCCACGATCAGATCAAATGTCGGCGTGTCCGGAATCGCACTCAGCCGTCGATGGCGCGCGAACGCGGTCTCGACGGCGCTCTCGATGCCCCACGTCTCCCATCCGCAGTCCTGAAACGCATCGAGCAGCTTGCCGTCAGCGCACCCGAAATCGAGCACCCTGGCCCCATCTGGCGGCGCGGTCACCGACAGCTCGCCGCGAATTGGTTCAAACGCCCAGCTCCAGGACTTGCCGTGGCTTCGCTCGACGCCGCTGGACGCCAGGGCCTCGCCGTCTTCTCGCTCAGGTAACGCGGGCATCGGGGCACCCGCGACGTTCCTGCGCGAACCCCACTCGCCTTCAGGACTGTAGAACCGATCCTGTTGCTCGGCAGTCGGGGGCGGATTGCTGAACACCAACCCGCACTCGTCGCACCCGCTCACGAACCCGGTGCGATAGCCCTGCACGGCAGGCCGGAGCATCAGCAGGTCGAGCTCGTACAACCGGCTCGATCCGCAGGCGGGGCACTGTTCACTTTCTCCCGGGACGCGATAGATCAGTGCCCGCGACGCCGATCGGACGACGGTATGGAGTTCACCAGGCAGTAAACCCACCATCGACCCTCAGCTCGTGTCCCGTGACGTAGGAGGACGCGCGCGACGCAAGAAACACCAGCGGACCCTTCAGGTCGTCCGCCTGCGCCATGCGGCCAACCGGGACACGCGCGCCGTATTTCGACTTGAACTGATCGTCCTGCCCGCCCAGCACACCGCCGGGTGACAGCGTATTGACGCGCACCCCCTGCGGGCCCCACAGCGTGGCGAAGTACTTCGTCATGTTCACGACTGCGGCCTTGGACGCGCCGTACGCGGGCGATTTCAGGAACGGCAGGTCACCCGCCAGGTGATCGTAGAAACGCTGGTCGGGCGAAACCGACGCGTACAGCGACCCGATGTTCACGATCGATCCGCTCCGCGCGCTCGGCCATCGTCCGCCGATCACCTGCGTCACCTGGAAGGTGCCGAGCAGGTTGACCTCGACCATGCGGCGGAACTGGTCGATCGCCAGGTCTTCGATTGCGGATCGGTTGCCGCCGGAATCCGGCGGCTGATCGATGCCGGCGTTGTTGACGAGGATCGACGGCTCTCCAAGCTTCGACGACCATGGCGGCGAGCGCGCTGCTGGATGGACGCGCGGTCCGTCACGTCGCAATCGAATCGCTGGAGCCGGTCCCCTGCACGCTCCGCAAGCGCCTTGTAGCCGGCAGACGCCGGAGCGCCGGCCAGCTCCAACGCGGCGACGCGCGCGCCGGCGTCGAGGAGCGCCTCGGCCCACACCGGACCCAGCTTGCCGCAGGCACCGGTGACGACGGCCGTCTGATTGTCGAGTCGGAAGAATGCGATTGGTCACGAACGCGCGAGCTCGTGCGCTCGGCTTGCTCAACATCTCGAACGAGAGGAAATCATCCTCGTAGAGCGCCTTCAGCGTGATCCTGCCCGAGCACGCTCTCGAGGTCGTAGGGCGGGATGCCGCCGCCCGGCGATTTCATCACGATGTCGTCCTGCGTCAGGACATGGCCTGCCGGAAGGTCGCGGGCCACGACCAGGCTCTTGCCCATCTTGACGATCGGGGCCTTCTCGCTCTCGTAGATCTTCTTTCGGCCGTCGCCGAGCGCTTTGTGGGTGCGCTCAGGTCGCGGACCATCTTGCGCAGACCGACCGGCTCGAGCGAAAACGCGTGATCGGTCCCCTTCATCGCGCGGTTCAACGTGAAGTGCTTTTCGACAATCCGCGCGCCCAGCACGTACGCGGCCACGGGCATGGCGATGCCGTTGTCGTGGCCCGAATAGCCGATGACGGCGCCATGGAACCGCTCCCGGTACTGCGCGACGACCCGGAGATCGAGCTCCTCGAACGCCGCCGGATAGCCGGCGGTGCACTGCAGGATGCCGAGCTGCGGATTGATCGCCATGATCGTGTCGTACGCGCGCTGCACGTCCTCGAACAGGGCGCCGCCGGTCGAGATGATGATCGGCTTGCCGAACCACGCGACGTGCTTGAGCAGCGGCGTGCTCTTGACGTCGCCCGAGGCGATCTTGAAGGCCGGCACGTCGAGCTCGACCGAGGAAATCCGCGCTGGCGACGTCGAACGCCGTGGCGAAGAAATCGACGCCGAGCTCGCGCGCATAGCTTCTGCAGACTCGCGGTACTCGTCGACGCCGAACTCGAGGAACTCCCGGTGCTCTCCGTAGGTGGCGCCAAAGCTGTTCTCGTTGTCGTACGGCTTGTTGTAGGCCGCGCGCGTGTAAAGCCCGCGGTTGTCGCGCTTCTGCAGCTTGACCGCGTGGGCGCCGGCCAGCTTGGCCTCGCGGAACAGCTCCCGCGCCTTCTCGAGACTGCCCTGGTGGTTGTGCCCGATTTCCGCGATCACGTAGCACGGAGCGTGGTCGCCAAGTTCGTGCGCGCCGATCCTGAACGTTCCTGCCACGCTGGGTTCTCCTACACGCGCACGGCCGGCCGCAGCTGCGCCACCAGCTGATCCCACCCGTAATCGGCGTGCGCGATCTCGCGCGCCGCCTTGCCGATCGCCGCGGCCTGCTCGTAGCCAGGGAGCCGGTCGCACGCGTTGATGTCGATGACGTTCTTCATGTGCACCAGCCCCTGCGGCGAATGCTCGTCGAGGTTGGTGATCACCGCGCATCCGCATTCCATCGCCGCGTTCACGCTGGTGTTGTTCGCGCGAAGCCCCTTCTCGAAGAAGGCGGCGAGGAACGTGCAGTCGACGAGCTGGTTGAACACCGCCGTGTCGGACAGGTAACCCATGAAATAGATCTGCCCGTTGAAAATCGCCTGGAGCTCCTCGAACCGGACGACGAACGGCTTCGTCGAAGCTGGTGTTCTCGTGAAGCGCCGTCGACACGTAAACCGAATAGCTCTGGCCGGTTGCTTCGAGCAGGTCGTGCAGCCGGCGGTAGAGCGGCACGCGAATCTTGTGCGCCATCCCGAACGTGAAGACCGAAAGCTCGGTTCGCTGGAACCGCTGCGGATTGAGCAGCGTGCCCGGGCAGAACAGCTCGACGCGTCCGGGCGAAGCGGGGCACAGCTGTCGCGGAGAGCTCGCGGTTGCCGATGTAGACGCGAGAGGCGCCGGCGATCAGCCGCTCTTCGATTGGCGTCCCGTCAAACGCGTGCAGGAACAGCTCGAACCCGCCCTGGCGTTCAGCCACCCAGGCGTCGAGCACCCGCGCGTCCTCGAGCGAGAACTCCGACATCTTCGAGCGACAAAAGGGGCGTGCGGTACCTGCTGAGCTCGCGGCGATCCGATGCCCACGACGGGCAGGGACATGTGCCGGCCGAGGATCGTGTTGAACTTCGCAATTCCACACGTCCAGGGGTTGAGGTGATATCCGGCGATACAGTCGAACATCAGGGTTCAGGGTTCGGAGAGACGCTATTGTAACGCACGCGGCTGAGTAGCGGTGCATCTACCTGCAAACAATAGGTTTACGCCCTGATATCGGCGGAATGGCGGCCGGCAATACGCTCGATCAGGTAATGGGGCCGCCGGCGCGATTCGTCGAGCGCCCGCCATACATACTCGCCCACCATCGCAACGGCGAAAAGCAGGATCCCGGTCAAACCGAACATCGCTGCCAGCACGAAAATGAGCACGGCCCCGACGCTGGGCATCATCACCAGCGCCACGACCCCTACGACCAGCCCGCACGCGAGCAGCAGCGCGCCGGCGTAGCCGCACAGCCGGATCGGAAGGTCCGAGAACGCCGTCACCGAATCGACGAACAGCCGGATGCGGCGCCCGAGGGTCCATCCGGACTCTCCCGAGGCCCTGGGCTGTTTGTCATACTCGACGTAGGCCTGCCGGAACCCGAGCCACGTGATGAGGGCCAGCACGCTGACATTACGCTCGGGGAACTGGCGGAATGCGTCGAGGACGACGCGGTCCACCAGGAAGAAGTCGGCGCCGTGCGCCGGCATCTCGGCCATCCCGACGAACCTGCGCATCACGGTGTAGTAGAAGGACGAGAACGCAGACGGCGCGCTTCGTCGCGCCGCCCAGACAATCTGGGCACCGGTACGCCAGGCGGCCACCAACGCCTCGATCGTTTCCGGCGGGTCCTGGAGGTCGGCGGCCATCATCACGGCCGCGTCCCCCTGCGCATGATGCAATCCGCACGTGATGGCGACGTGCGAACCGGAGTTGCGCGCCAGGCGAAAGCCTCGGACCCGGTTGTCGACGAGCGACAGCCGCTCGACGACGCCGAACGTGTCGTCGCGCGAGTGGTCGTCGACGACGATCCACTCCCAGTCGACGCCGGCCTGCTCGAAGAAACGCACCAGCCGGGCGTACAGCGCCTCGAGGTTGGAGGCTTCGTTGAAAGCGGGCGTGACGATCGACAGCATCACCGGCAGGCGCGCGCCAACGATTCAACCACGCGGTCCTGATCCTCGACAGTCATCTGGTGGAACAGCGGCAGCACCAGCGTCGTCGCGGCCGCCTGCTCGCTGCTGGCCAGCCCGCCCGGCGCCCCGCGCCACGTGTGCGGCGGGTATGCCGGCTCCTGGTGCGCGTTCACGACGCCGCGCCGTGTCGCGACT
Source organism: uncultured Acidobacteriota bacterium (assembly GCA_963750995.1). Lineage (GTDB taxonomy): Bacteria > Acidobacteriota > Vicinamibacteria > Vicinamibacterales > UBA2999 > CAVVST01. The sequence goes on from CAVVST010000005.1 coordinate 1,543,210, forward strand.
CCGTCATCCAGCATGCGCTGCATCACCTCGTCTCGATTGAGCGACGGCCGCAGTCGCACGGCATAGCTCTGCCAGTTGGTGCGCGCCCAGGCAGGTTCGCGCGGCGTGGTCACCGCTGCCAGCGCCGACAGGTGCTGTGCGTAGCGCTCCGCAAGCTCGCGGCGCCGCGACACCATATCCGGCAACCGCTTCAGCTGCTCGCGGCCAATCGCCGCCTGGATGTCGGTCAGGCGATAGTTGTATCCGAGCGTCGTATACGACTCGTGCATCACCGTAGCCGAGGCATGCCGTGCCGCATCGGACACGCTCATCCCGTGCTGGCGCATCAGGCGAAATTTGCGGTCGAGGACCGCGTTCGAGGTCGTCAGCATCCCGCCGTCGCCGGTTGACAGCAGCTTGCGGGGGTGAAACGAAAAACACGCCACTTCGCCGTGCGGCCGGCCGATGCGCTCCCAGCTCCCGTTCCAGAGGATTTCGCTGCCCGCGGCGCAGGCCGCGTCCTCGATGAGCGGCAGGCCGTGTGACATCGCAAGCGGCACGAGCGCCGCCATCTTGCACGGCAGGCCGAGCTGGTGAACGCAAAGAATCGCCTTGGTCCGCGCAGAGATCGCATCCGCGACGCGGTCCGGATCGATATTCGACGAGTCGAGCTCGACGTCGACGAAGACCGGGGTCGCGCCGCAATACCGGATCGCGTTGGCAGTCGCGACAAAGGAGTGGCTGACGGTCACGACTTCGTCGCCGGGTTCGACTCCGAAGGCGATCAGGGCGAGGTGCAGCGCGGTGGTGCAGCTCGATACGGCGCACGCATGAGAGGCGCCAACCGCGGCCGCGAACTCGTGCTCGAAGGCGGCGACCTCGGGCCCTTGCGTCACCCAACCGCTGAGAATCGCGCGCCGCGCCGCATCCGCCTCCCGCTCGTCCATCCACGGACGGGCTACGGGAATCATCGGCGTATTCAGGGTGGGACGACGCTCGATCGGGGCGCAGCCGCAAGGTTCCAGTTGCGTGTGACCTCGTCCTCGAGCAGTTGTTCCGGCGACTTGTCGTGGGCACGATACCACTCGAGGAGACGGACCAGGCCTTCGGTCAGGGACACTGGACCGCCAAAACCGAGGATTCGTCGCGCCCGCGATACGTCGGCACAGAGCCGCAGGACGTCGCCCGGCCGTGGTGCATCGTGCACTATGCGGGGATATCGCTGCGTTACCGACGCGATCGCCAGCGCTAGGTCACGAATCGTAATTTCATGGCCGCTGCCCAGGTTCAGCGTACGTCCAACGGCGTCATCCGACGTGGCCGCCAGGATGATTCCCCTCGCCGTATCCTCCACGAATGAGAAATCCCGGGTCTGAAGGCCGTCGCCGAAGATGACCATCGACCGGTCGGCCAGCGATCGCAGCAGAAACTTCGGCACGACCTCCCCGCTGTCGCCTTCATGATGGCACCGCGGCCCGTAGGTATTGAACGGCCGCACCACCACCGTGGGATAGCCATACGTCAGGTAGAACGCGCGCGCGTAGCACTCTCCGGCAAGCTTCGACGCACCGTAGACCGTCGAGGGCATGGTTGGATGCTCCTCGGTCATGGGCACCTGGCTCGCCGTGCCGTACACCTCGGAACTCGAGATATAGACGAACCGGGGCACCCCGGCCGCCCGCGCGGCCGTGAGCAGGTGGAGCGTCCCCGTGGCATTCACGTCATGGTTTTCGATTGGCGAGTGCAGCGAATGGCGGGCACCAAGGCAGGCGAGGTGGTAGACCACCCGGGCGTCACGCAGGTACGGGCGGACCGCGGGGAGATCGCGCACGTCCGCCTCGACCAGCGTCACGGCGCCGGCGGGACATTCGTCGAGGTTCTCTCTCTTCCCGTTCACCAGGTTGTCGATGACGACAACCGGCTGCCCAGCCGATGTGAGTTGGTGCACGAGTTCGGATCCGATGAACCCGGCACCGCCGGTCACAACGATATTGGATCGGCTGTCATTCATCGGTTTTTGAGAAACCTTGCCGGCACGCCGGCGGCGATGGAAAAGGGAGCCACGTCCTCCGTCACGACGGCTCCGGCGCCAATCATGGCGCCGCGGCCGACGGTGACACCGGGAAGGATGACGGCATTGACGCCGACGTCGGCCCAGGCGCCGATCCGGACGGGTTTGATTTCGAGGTCAGTCTGAATGACGGGAACGTCGGCGGGCCGCCCAGTGTGACTCGAGCCCAGTACCTTCGCGCCGGGCCCCCATCCGACGCTCTCTTCGATCACGAGGTCGCGCGCGTCAAAATACGCTTGGGGACCGATCCAAACGTGATCGCCAATCCGGCATGTGCCATCCACGCGCCCTTGAATAATAGTCTGTTCGCCGAGAAACACCCCGTTTCCGATCTCGAAAGTCTCGGGATGGCAAAAGACCACGCCGCGGCCGACCGTGACACCGTCGCCGACCGATCGTGCCAGCGCGCGCAGAATCCCCCGGCGCATCAACCCGTCGAACTCCGCTTCGCCCTGCACGAACCGTCCGTACAGATCCATGAGTCCAGACGCGTCGTAACGCGCCCTGAGGTGATCGCTGAAACCACGTTCGAACGCCGGATCCTGGTCGATCGCGCGCCTGCCGTGCATCGCAGGCACGATCCGCCCGGTCGGATCGCTCACTTGCCGGGTCCCACGGTGGCAGTGCGTGCGGTAACGCGCGCCAGCGCCTCACCAGCTTCGCATCGACTCGTACCGTCAGCCGCCAGGTACTCCACGACGTCGTCGATCTCCAGGTCCACGGCAAGGCAGGTGAGCGAGGCGCGCTCCTCCCCGTCGTGGATGACGCCTTCGCGATCGAGCAGCTTGATCATCTCGACTTGCCGTGACCACATCGCCGCCTCGACGGTCGTCGCCTGCAGAATCGCCGACGAGATCGCCTCGGGCCGCACTGGGTACACGGCGCGGGGATCCTCTCCGCGCCGCAGGAAACGGAGCAGGCCGGCGGCGTCTGCCAGCGCCGCCGCCTCCGCACTGTTGTGCGGCACAAGGCCGGCGAAGGGGTGAGACCCGAGACGCTCGGCGGCGGCGACGCGCATGTTCACTGGGGAGCCCACCGCGCCGCAAGCGGCAGGAGCCGCCGCCGCTCGGCTTCATGCGAGAGCAACGCCGCCGGGTCGCTCGTCGCCGCGAGCGGCTTCTCCATCCACACGTGCTTGCCGGCACGCAGTGCGGCCATGCCCATGTCGAAGTGCGTCTGGACCGGCGTGGCGATGACAACGGCGTCCACCGACGCGTCGCTGATGATGTCGGCCTGGTCTGTACCGACCTGAATTGACGGATACCGCGCGGCTACGCGGGCGAGACGCTCGGCATGCACGTCGGCCACCCGCGTCACGCGAGCGTCAGGCAGCTCCGCGAAGTTGCGGACGATGTTCGCGCCCCAGTACCCGTAACCGATCACGCCGACCGTAATCATCCGCGCCCCTGCTGCGCCTGCACCCGGGCCGGCACGCCAACCACCACCGCATCGTCCGGCACGTTTTTCGTCACGACGGCGCCGGCGCCAACCATGGCGCGCGCGCCGATCGTGACGCCGCACAGTATCACCGCGCCGCTGCCAATCGAGGCGCCGCGCCGAACCCGCGTCGGCACCAGGGTCCAGTCAGCCTCGCCCTGAAGCTGGCCGTTCGCGGTCGCCCGTGGATGCCGGTCGTTGATGAACATCACGCCATGCCCGACGAAGACCTCGTCCTCGATGGTCACCCCTTCGCAGATGAAGGTGTGCGAGGAAATCTTGCACCGGCTGCCGACGGCGGCGTTTTTCTGGATCTCGACAAACGCGCCGATGGTCGTCCCGTCCCCGACGGCGCAGCCGTACAGGTTCACCAGGTCGGGATGGTGAATCACGACGTCGTCGCCAAGCTTGACCGACGCGGCGACCGGCATTGGCCTAGGTCTTCTCGAGCACGAGCACGCGGCCCTTGTGGCCACAGCCCATCCTTGCCTCGAGATCCGGCCGCGACCGGGAGCCTTCGAGCACGAACAGCAGGTGCATCAGCGCGCGGGGTCCGCAGCCCAGATCCAGCGCCTTCTTCGGCTGGAACATGTCCTTGATCAACAAGGGGTTCTTCGCCTCGATCTGACGCCTGGTCTCCAGGTTGTAGTTGTTGCCGGCGTCGCGCCAGCCGCCGGTGAAGTACCCGGCATTGTAATGGCTCGACCCCACGGGCTGCTGTTCCAAGACTCCGGGTAACCTGCCTTTCAGTCCCTGCCCTTCACGTAGTACTCTGGGACGCAGCTGCTTCAAGATGGTCTCCGTGCCGAACTGTCACGGCGAAAATGATGGCGGCCGTCACCGCCGCGGCGATGCCGAACGCGGCGCTCACGAGCAGCGCTTCCGCAAACAGATTGTGCCCGATGAGGCGCTGAGCCGCCGCGGACGCCACTATTTGCAGGGGACGCCCGATATCAAAGAAATCCCGCGTCGGCCACTCGCCGAACAGCATCTGCTGGGCCGCCGCCGTCAGCTGAACGAAGTGATCGTTGTTGAATTCCGGAGTTCCGAGAAACCGGAACGACCCGGTCAAGGCCGCGGAGAGCACGAGGAGCAGCGCCACCGACGTCCCGCGCCAGCGTGCCTCCGCCATCAGTCCGGGCGGCGCGGTCACGAGGATCGGCTGCGGGCGATCACGCGCTCCAGTGCCTTTCCCGGCTCGCAATGCCCAATGCCGTCAGGCGCCAGATACTCGACCACGTCGTCGATTTCGAGATCGGCCGCGAGGCACGCCAGCTCGGCACGTTCCTCCTGATCGAATGCGACTGCCTGGTCGAGCAGTTGCACCAGTTCAAGTTGCCGCGACCACATGCTCGCCTCGAGCGTGGTCGCCTCCCGCACTGCGGATGAAATGATTTCTGGTCGTACAGCATGGACGGCGCGGGGGTCCTCGCCGTCGCGCAGAAAGCGGAGCAGATCGCCGGCGCGGCCCCATCCGGCCGCCTCTGCGCTGTTCCGCGGCACCAGTCCGGCGAGCGGCGACGCTCCCGCGCGCTCGCCGAGCGCGACCAGCAGTACACCGGCGGCGGCGGCGCACAGTGGGGCCAGCAACGCGATTCTGCAAGCCAGGAAGAGCTGGCGGGTCATTCGCCGAGCAGGATGCCGAACGGAGGCTCGAGCGGCGGCGGCGCCGGATGCCTGAATAGCGCGTCGTCGCGAAGCGTCCGGAACAGAGCCTTGTCCGCGTCGGTGAGCACAACGCCGTCGTGCGCCAGCGAGATCTCGGCGTACGCCCACTCGTTGCGCTCGACGAATGCCCCTCGCCGAAGGCTGAAGTGTGTGCCGGTGACGCGGATGCCCCACGTCACACCGGTGACAACCAGTCCGGCCAGGACGACCATCGCCATGCGCGACGACCGCACGCTTGGAAGCCACGCCACCATGTCGCGGGCCGCCACGAACACCCCAACCGCGAGAAACGCGCCCGCAGGGCTCATCACGACGTCCTTGGTGTACGGGTAGCTGATGACCGCGTTCGCGGCGAGCACCATCACAAACAGCGCCATGAGTTGATCGTCGCGATCAAGACGCCACTCGCGGATGGCTCGGCGCCGCCGCCAGATGAACATGGACACCAGCCCGGTCGCGCAGAAGGAAGCGACCGGGCTGATCAAGGCCGCGACGTCGAGATCGCGCCGCAGTATCTGCTGGGTCAGCCGGAAAACGCCGCCGGTCGGTTCGGAGAACAGCACCGAGAGGGCCGACGAGACGATGTTGTAAAAATAAAAGCCGCGGGGATCCGAGCCGAAACGCTCGACGAGCTCCAGCGGATCGAGGATGCGGAATCCGAAGCCCGAACTTCGTTCCATGAGGTCCGGGGCGCCGACGCCCAGGATGGGGAATCGCAGGATGAAGTAGCCGGCGAGCAGCGCTATCAGCACGAGCACGGCGGCGCGCGAGATGCCCCTGGCACCGGCCAGTCTTCCGCCGACCATGATTACCCACACGAGCAGCCCGCTCTCGATGGTCAGCGCCGAGACGACGAACAGGATCACCGCTAGCGCGTCACTCCACCAGCGCAGCCGGCTCATGATCAGATTTGCCGCGAGCAGCGTGTAGACCAGCACGGTCAGGAAATGATTGAGCGGGAACGCCTCGCGCACCGTTCCCTGGAACGTGTGGAGTCCCACGAGTACGGCGAGGCCGAGCGGAAGCACCGCGAGATCCAGAGAGGTCCGCGGCCGCACCAGTCGCACATACAGGAGGACGACGATGACGACCTCGACGACATGCGCCCCTCGGAACCATGCGAAGTAGTTCCCGCCGGACATGTCGTACACCAGCTTCAGTTCTCCCCACATCAACGGCCGCATGTAACCGCGCTGGGTGAACTCGCCGTAAAGGAGGTCGCTCCACGGTCCAGGCAGCTTCAGCATCTGTCCAAAGCTGTCGGTGAGCTGAATCGGCAGCCCCAGGAGAAAATGTCCGAGCGTCAGCGCCACGACCAGGCCGTACCCGTAGGCAAGCCATGGAATCGCCGGCTTGGCAGCGGCAGTCGTTTCCGCGGGCTGCGCCGGGGCGTGGATCACCCCGGACTGTGGGCTCATCACCGCGACGGCTTCTCCAGCACCAGCACCCGGCCCTTGTTCCCCCAGTCCATCCGGGCTTCGAGATCCGGCCGGGACCGGCACCCCTCCAGCACGAACATCAACCGGAGCATGTCCTTGTTGAGCAGCGTGATGTGCGAGGGATCGACGTCGAACTGCGTCGTGAAGTCGAGCAGGCTGGCAGGACTCGGGTGAAAACGCGTGGTGACATAGATGTACTTCGACGTCATTCGCGCCATGTTTGCCACCGTCTGCTTCACCTGCAGAACCGTGAGATGCTCGAGCACTTCGCGGCAGATGACGAGATCGTAGGAGGCGTCGGGCTTGATGCCGGGGTCGCCAACGTAGCCGACCGTAACCCGGTCTCGCACCTGGGGCGTGGCAAGCTGCCGGCTGCTCTCGGCGAAGTCGATGCCCTCAACCTCGACGCCCAGCTCCCACAGCAGGTGCATCAGCGCGCCCGGCCCGCAGCCGAGATCTAGCGCTTTCGTGGGTTGAAACACGTCCTTGATCAGCGAAGGGTTCTGGGCCTCGATCTGACGCCTGGTCTCCAGGTTGTAGTTGTTGCCGGCGTCGCGCCAGTCGCCGGTGAAGTACTCGGCATCGTAATGACTGGACCCGACCGGCTGCTGTTCCAAGACTCGCTGCTCGAACTCGGTAATGTTCATCGTGTGCTTTGCTTCCCGGACAAAAACTGCTCGAGGATCCGGCTCGACGAGTCGAGCACGGTATCAAGATAGACAATGCCGATGCCATGGCCGGCGCAGATGCGGACCTGCTCCTGCGGCAGCCTGCCTTCCCAGTCCTTGCCCTTGACGTAGTACCTGGGACGCAGCTGCGTGAGGATCGTCTCCGTATCGAACTGGTTGACGTGGGTATACGAGATGTACCTGATTGCGTCGACAATCGCCGCGCGCTGATCCTCCGGAAGCAGCGGCGGATGCTTGGTCCGGACGTAGGCGTCGGAGGCGATGTTGCACAGCAGCGGCACGTCGAGGCGTTCGGCCGCGGCGCGGAAGTATTCGATGTGCCCGCGGTGCAGCGGATCGAACGCACCGTCCACCATTGCCACGGCGCCGCGATACGCGGGCAGGTCATCGAACGTCAGGATCATGCGCCGCCGGATTCTACCGAAAGCATGGCAGCCCCGAATACGGGTCGACGCGACGCGGCGGCCGCGCGGCTTCGACGAAGACGAGAAACCGGTCGTCGATCATGCCGGCATGGCGGTAGTGCTCGTCGGCGCGCATCCAATTGGGCGAACTGGTCGTTGGTGACACGCCGATCGAGCCTTCTCGCGAGTGGAAGCGAAACAGGAACGCGAGCAGCGCCGAAGCGACGGTGGTGACCGCAACCAGGGCCGGTTCGCATCAGCGGAAACACGGCAGATCGAGCGGGGTGTAGCGGCGAACCGGTTGACGGTCGGCGGTGACAAGCACGCGAAGACGCCGCGTCCGGTCGAACGTGATGCTGCCGGCTTGACGATACTCGCGCCGGAGATACGCGTCGACGTGTTCGAATACCGGGACGTACTCTTCGTCGTACACCGGTCGGTCTTCGGTCAGGACGATCGGCACCCGCGCCGACATCAGCCGCGCGACGATGCGCGCCTCGTCCTCGTCGCTGGTGTAGTAGAGCGGCAACAGCCAGGCGTGACCGCCGGCAAACAGGCGATCCGAGAAGTAGTAAAGCAGCGGGTACTCGCCAAGCACGAACAGCCGATCGTCGGTGGCCGTGCACGCGCGCACGTAGCTGGCAACTCTGAGCACATCCGGCTGCTCGTCGTCAGCTGCCAGCGAGACCGGATCGGTGCCGAGCACGTCCCATGCAGACCGCGCGCGCGCAACGAGTTCGCCCGGACCCTCTGTGAAGCCGGCGTCGCGGGCGGTACGGGCTCCCTGGGCCAGGCCGTTGGCGCTGAGCACGGTGAGACACAGCGCCAGCATCACGGCCGCGCGCGCGAGCGCCCGCCCCACGCGCCCAGGCGCGACGACACGTCCGTCCCGACTGAGGAGCGCCGTACTGAGCCACGCAAGCAGGATCGCAGCGGTCACGCCGACGTCCGCAATCCTGATGTTCGTGCTGCCACGGCTCATGAAGCCGATATTGAGCAGCGCGGTCAGCACCAGCAGCGGGACGATGTATTCGGGGTCTCGGAGTACGCGCGTCGGCGCGGTCACCCCGCGCAGCCGCCACAGGACGAGCGCTGAAAGCACCGGCAGCGACAGGAAACAGTAGTAAAGGAATGCGGTCGCGTTCGGCACGGCGTCGAATTGCGTTTCAAGCCGCCCGGGCGCCGTGCCTCCGGCGACCGTGAAGGCGGTGCGGTCGAGGCCGTGTGTGTCGTCGACGAGCGGATCCCGAACCAGAGACTGGATATTGTGCGAGGAGCGGTCAGCCAGGACGTAGGTCCAGGTGGTGGCGTCGATCGTCTCACCGCGTTCCAGTGAGTACCCGGACCTCGCGCGCCCGCCGTTCAGCCTCGGGCATCGGCGACCACCGCACGTTGATGCGCGCCGGATCCGGCGCCGCCTCAGTCGACCAGGCGACGAGGGGTCTCGAGAAATCCAGCGTGAGGCGTGGCAGCGCAAAGCTGGTTCGCTCGGCGTCGCGCACGACATAGACGAATGCCGCGCGGAAGTACTCCACCACGCCGCCACTGAGCGCGAGGAACAGCATGAACGGCACGATCAGCACCGCGGCTGCCGCGCCCGCGCCCGCAACCGCCCCCACTGCGTCGCGAACCGACCGGCGATGCACCAGCGCCAGGGTCAGAAGAACGAAAGCGCCCAGGTAGACGATGTTGTCGTGGCGAAACAGAAACGCCAGGCCGACGAACCCGCCCAGCGCCGCGAGCCGTCCGCGGCCCGGGTTGTCGGCATAGGCCCACGCCAGCGCAATTCCCGCGGCATAGAGCACGATCTTCGGATAGTTGTAATGCCGCGCATCGAGCGCGATGTGGATCGCGATCGCCAGCAGCGCGGCGACCGTGGACCCTGATGTCTTTCGCGCGAGCATGAATGTGATCGCCGCGCCGAGCGACAGCATCCCGACGGTCAGCAGCGCCTCGGATCTCAGGTTGTACCCGCCCAGCCATTGCGCCAGCCCGGAGAGCGTGTCGGTGAGGATCCAGCCTGGATCGTTGAAGTCGCGAAACGGCAGCTCACCGCTCAGGATCTGGCGACCGCGGGCGAGGTAGCCGAACTCGTCGTTGGTGAACCCGCCAAGAGCGCCGCCGAGCGTATTGAACCGGTAGAAAAACGCCGCCGCGAAGACGGCCCCGACCAGCAATCCGTCGGTGACGGTGTGGCGGGCCGCGCGGATCACGAAGTCGGAGACCCCTGTACGAGCAGCCCCTTGTCCTGCAGTTCCTGGAGCGCTCGTTCGAAGAAGTCTTCCGCCCGATCGGGTGTCGTCTTCGCCCACTCAATCAGCTCGCCGAACCCTCGCTCCAGCGAGACCTTCGGCGAAAAGCCAAGCGTCGTGCGCGCGCGCGTGATATCGGCGGTGTTGTGGCGGATGTCGAACTTCCGCCCGGTGTTCGTCACCTTCGGATCGATCGTCGTCCCGAGCAACCGGCCCAGCAGCTGTGCGATGTCGAGGATGGTGACGGTCTCGCCCGAGCCGACGTTGACGGGAAGGAAATCGGCGCCCGGCTTCTCCAGCATCAGCACAAGGCAGTCGACGACATCGTGAATCGAGACGAAATCGCGCAGCTGCCCGCCGTCTTCGAAGACGACCGGTTCCTTGCCGTTCAGCAGGCGGCTGAGCCAGATGGCGGCGACGCCCGCATAGGGGTTGCTGAGGCTCTGTCGCGGCCCGTAGACGTTGAAGAAGCGCGGCGCGACCGCGGGAATGCCGTAAGTCTTGCCGATGAGCAGCACCATCTCTTCCTGGTGGTACTTGGTCATCGAATAAATGTTGTCGCGATACAGCGCCTTGTCCTCGGGCGTGGGAATCGAGGCGACGTGGCGCCCGCAGCGGGGACAATGCTGCTCCCAGTCGCGCGCCGCCAGCTGTTCCGCCGGCCGGATGCCTGGCGCCACCGGCCCGCACGCCTCGCAGGTGTACGCCCCTTCACCGTAAACGCCGATCGACGAGGCGACGAGTACCTTCTGGACGTCGTGCTTTGCGTTCACCAGGATGTCGAGAAGCAGCGCCGTTCCCCGTGTATTCACGTCCACGTACCGATCGACCTGGTACATGCTCTGGCCGACGCTCACGGCCGCGCCGAAATGCACGACCGCGTCGGCGGCAACAACCAGCGGCTCGAACACCGCACGATCGCGGACATCGCCGCGCACGTAGCGTGCCCGCGCGTTCGCGTACGACGGCCACGTGCCGCTGCGATGCACCTGCGGCTCGAGACTGTCGAGAACGGTCACGGCGTAACCGTCCGAGACCAGGCGATCGACCAGGTGCGACCCGATGTACCCGGCGCCGCCTGTCACCAACACGGACTTAATAGCCATCAGGCAAAACGCTCCACGGCGCGCAGCGCCTTGAGGTTGAGGGTTGAGAACCGCGCGACGCCCGTCCGCCGGTATGCGTACTTTGCCGCGTAGAGGTGCGCCGTCAGGTACCGGTCGTCGTCGTAGACGGCCAGCGTATCGACCCCGAGCAGGGGCGCGAGCCAGGCCAGGCCCCCGCAGGTTCCGACAAATTGCGCGGCGCCGGCAATGACCTGGGTCTGCAGCCCGAGGTTGGTTTTGGGATTCAGCGAAGGCCGCAGCGTCGTGACGTTGCGCAAGCCTTCGAACGAGTAGTCGTGATGTTCGTCCACGCTCCAACCGGTGTCGAGCATCACGACCGACATTTTCGCGGCGAGGCGTTGCACGAGCTCGAACAACGCGGCGCGGTTGGCATCCGTATCCGGGAGTGCAGGACCGGTATAGAACTTCACCGCGACATACTTCTCAGGCAGTGGTGGGTCGGTCACCGGTTCCACGGCGCGAACCGCCCTGAAGTCCGTGTGCCGCAGCAGAAAGTCGAGCGAGCGGTCACCGTACCAGAATGCCCGGAACAGGCGATACATGAGTCCGGGGTGCCAGACCGCCGGGTTCTGAACGCCGAGACGGCCGCCGGCGAGCCGAATCAAGTCGAGATCGAACTCGGAGAGCGCCATCTGCTTCTGGTCGCCGCGCTCGCGCCGGGTCGCCGCCTGCTTCGCGAATACCGCCGGATCGACCAGATCGAAGATCTCGATGTACCGGCCGGCGATGCCGCGATACCACAGGCCAGTGCCGCCACGAGACAGGGCGACGAGTCGCTCGGGGCTTACGCCGTAGTGATCAGCAGCCCACGCGAGAAACGGTACCCGGTACAGCGCTTCGTAGCCGACTTCCGAGGTCCAGGGACCGACGATGAGCGGACCTCCAGCGGCGGCCTGCTGCCCGAGGACACGCTTGATCTGCCGCTCGATCCTGAAGGGCTCGAGCACGTGATCGTCGAACCGCGCCAGCCGCTTGCGCGACCGTTCGATCGCGGCACGGCCCTGCTCGACGCGGACACGGGCCAGCTCCGGCGCGCGCGTGATTCGCTCCTGCTGCCGCGACGCCTGGCGGCCGACGTGGCCCATCGTCCGTGCCACCGTTCGCCAGTGACGCTCGGCGCGGCGAAGGCGGACACCGGCCAGGTTCACGGCGGCACGCGCGATGTTCGGAATGCGCATCAGGACACGCGGCCGACCGTTACCCGGTCGGTCCGCCCAATCGCGAGGCCGGCATCGAGCAGGCCGGCGAGATCGACCGGCGAAAACGCCCCACCCCCGACACGGCCGTAAACGCGGCGCGCCAGGTGGAGGTGCGCATGGAGAAACGCGGCATCCGTAAACACGGGCACGGTCGGTACGCCGAGCAGAGGCGCAAGCCACGCAAGGCTCCCGCAGGTGCCGACATACATCCGGGCTCCGGCGATGATACGCGTCTGCACGGCAAGGTTCGTTCGAGCTTCCAGCCGTCCGCTGATGCTCGTGACCCGGTCGTGGGTCTCGAGCCGCACGTCGGCGTGGTCATCGAGCCCAAGGCCGGTATCGAGCTGGACGATCGGAAACCGATCGCTCAGCGCATCGACGATCGCACGGAGTTGCACGCGCACGGCCGGATCGTCGGGCAGCGACTTCGCGCCGTAGAACTTGACGGCCACGTACTCGGACGGAAGGGCCACCGGCACGCTGATATCCGGCGACGGCTGGATCCGGGCGTAACGCGTATGGCTCTCGACAAAACTCAGCGTTTCGTGGCCCGACCAGAACGGCGCAAACGAGCGGAACATCAGCGAGGGATGCAGCAGGTTGATACGTCCGCTGCCCACGGCCGCCGACGCCCGCTCAACCAGGCGCCGATCGAGATCCGAGACCTCACGCTGTTTCAGTGCGCCGGCTGATGCCCGCGCCGCCAGCTCCTGGGGCGACGCGTGATCGAGTGCCTCGAGGTAGCGCGGCGAGATGTCGCGATACCAGCTGCCGGTGCCGCCGCGGGACATGATGACGAAGCGCTCGTCAGGAATGCGATACGCGGCCTTGACCCACCGGAGAAACGGCACCCAGTAGAGCACTTCGTAGCCCACTTCCGACAACCAGGGACCCGCGAGGATGGGTGCCGACCCGTCGATCGCGCGCTCGAGTTCCCGCTCGACCGCCCACTGCTGCCGCCACGTCCGCCACCGATCGCCAACGTCGCGCGTCCGCGCGCGCCACCGTGCCAGCGCTCGCCTCACTGGCCCTCCCGCGGCACTTCGACAACCTCGAGCAGATCAGGGCGGCCGCTCGACGCCAGCACATCGCACACGAGATCGAGGTGCCGCATCGAGAAGGTTCCGGGTTCCGTGTAGTAGCTTACCGCCGGGACGCCGCACAGCGGCGCAAGGTAGGCGAAGCCGCCGTAGGTGCCGACGAACCGGCGCGCGCCGGCGACGACGGCCGACTGCACGAGGAGGTTGCTCTGCGGAGAGAGGAGGTGCCGGATCCCCTGTATCGCGGCGATGTCAGGCTCGCAGGGGTCATGATCGTCAACCGCCACGCCGGTCGAGAGCGAAATCACCGGGTCGTGTGCGGCGAGACCGCGAACCAGCTGATCGACAAATGCGCGGTTGCCCGGCGTGTCACGAAAGCAGTCGTTGAAGTAGAACTTCACCGCCGTGTAACTCGAGGGAAGCTCCACCGGCAGCGCCGGCGGCGCGAGCAGGCTATAGCGCGTGTATTGCCGAACCCACTCGAGCGGCTTGTGTCCCCACCAGTACGGCGCAAACAGGCGGTACATGATCGAAGGGTGCAGCACGGACACCAGCCGGCCTTCCGACTGACGCACGAACGAGATGATCTCCTCGTCCAGCGGCGTTTCGGCGATCTGCTTCTGTTCGCCGAGACGGCCGCTGCGGTCCTGGTTCTTGCGCCGGAACTCGTCGAGCGCCATGAACGAGAGCGCGTCGTGCGACCGGCCGGCAATCGATCCGTACCATGCGGCGGCGCTGCCGCCGCGTGAGACGGCGATCAGCCGATCCCGCGGCACCCCGAAGTGTTCGACGAACCATCGCAGGAACGGGAGCCAGTACAGCAGCTCGAATCCCACCTCGCCGAGCCAGGGGCCGGCGACGATCGGCCGACCCTCCGCCACGAGCGATGCGAGCCGCCGCTCGATGGCCGAGGCGCGCCTGGCGGCGACCATCTGTGCCGCCGCGCGGCGGACCGCCGGCGGAACCAGGCGCCGCGCCGCTACTGGAAGCACGGCAGCCCGAAGCGAGCATCGAGCCGCAACGGCGTGCGGCGCGCGTCCACGAACACCCGCAACCGCGGCTCCTCGTCCACATCGATCGTGCCGGCTTCTCGGTAACGCTCTGCAAAGTGCCGAGCGATGAGCGGATAGTCGGAAAGAAAGCCACCTTCGAACTCGCGAATGTCCGCAAGCACAAGCGGCACCGATTGCTGCTCGAGACGCGCAAGCGCCCGCTGCTGGTCGTGCTCCGACGTATACAACGAGAGCTTGAACATGGCCTGGCCGGCGGCGAACCGCCGCCGGGCGAGCACGGGAACTTCGTGGGTCGGGCCGGTCACGAGAATGCGATCGTCGGGACTGGTGCACTGGGCGACATAGGCGGCAGCAGCCAGCACTCCTGAGGGGCCGATCTCCTGCCACGCTGCCGGCGGGAGACCGCGCAGTTCGTCGCGCACGGCGACGTAGCGCCGCGCGATCTTGCCGAATGAATCGGAAAGCCCGCTGGTATCGAGCTCGCGCCGCACGTCGGAGAAGGCGTAGGCAGCCACGAATATCTGGATCAGCAGAAGCGCCGGAACCAGTGTCACCCATCCGCGCGCGACGGGCGACGTCCACGCGGTGGCGGTGCCGGCCGTCCAGGCCGCGAGCAGCACAATCGGTACCGCGGCGTCACCGAAGCGTTCCGCGAGGTTGGCGCGCAGGAACGACATGTTGGCGAGGATCGCCATCGCGAGGAGGCCCGCACCCGCAGCGCGTTCGGCGGCACTGAGTCGGGAGGGCGACGGCTGGACGAAGCGAGCGGCCCACGCCGCCACGGCAACAGCGGGCACCGCCCAGAACGCATAGTAGGTGACGAGCAGAAGGCTCTCGCCGGAGAACGGCGCTGCCAGATCGAGGTCCGGCAGGAACAACTGCGTACGGGCCCGTTCAACCGCCACGCTCGCCAGCGAACCAGCGATGTACGAGGGTATTCCCTCATAAACCTGCACCCACACGATCGACGGCAGAGCCAGCGCCAGGGTCAGCGCCGCGTAGATCCCGACCGTGCGAGCGGGGGCCTTCCACTCGCCCGCATCACGCGCGATGAACGCTGCGATCGCCGCGGCGCCGATGTAGAGGGCGAAATCGTGGCGGAACAGCGCAGCTGCCACCGTGACCACGGCGAGCGCGCCAAGACGCAGCAGCGACGGCGACTCGATCGCCCCGGCGAGCGCCCAAATGCCAAGTGCCAGCATCAGGACCTTGGGATAGTTGTAGAGCTTCGGCGACATCACGATCGTCACCGCCGCTGCCAGCATCGCGACCCACCACCGTCTCGAGAAACGCAGGGCGAGCACGAAAACGACGGCGGTCGCCAGGGCCAGCGCGCCGACACTGAGGTAGGCCTCGGGCAGAAGTGTTCGGCCGCCAATCTGCTGCGCCCACGCCGACACCGAGTAGGTCAGGGCCGGCCAGGCGCCGCGCAGCTCCGCATCCACGAAATCACGCAGCGGCTGCTCGCCCGCCAGCACCATGTCTGTGCGAATCAGGTAGATGAAGTGGTCGTTGTCGAAGCCGCCGAGCGCACCGCCCAGCGTATTGAACCGGAAGATGAACGCCACAAGCGCGACCAGCCCGGCGACACCGATTACGGCGGCGCGCCGCCACCGATCGCTCACGAACGCCCCTGCGCGACGGCCGCAGCCGATGCGAGCAGATCGAGCTCGGTTACAGCACGCAGATCAAGCGTGTCGAAGCGCGCCGTGCCCGCCTGACGGTACGCCTGCACCGCGAAAAAGATGTGCGACACAAGGAAACGCTCCTCGCTGTATACGGCCAGCGTATCGACGCCGAGCAGCGGCGCGAGCCACGCGAGGCTGCCGCATGTGCCGATGAACCCCTGCGCGCCTGCAATGGTGGCGGTCTGAACGCCCAGGTTTGTCGCGGGCGACAGCCGGTCGCGCAGGCTGGTCACGTTCGGAATATCGCGGAACAGGTAGTCCTCGTGCTCGTCGGTCGCCATGCCGGTGTCGAGCATGACGACTGGCATGCGGGTCGCGGCTGTCCGCACCAGTTCACGGAGCGCGCCGCGTGCGTCGGGAGTACCGGGCAGCGCAGCCCCTGTATAGAACTTCGCGGCGATATAGCGCTCGGGAAGGCCAAGGGCTGACGGTGCGGCGGTGCGGGGGTGCGGCGGTGCCGGGTGCGAGGGCGCGGGGGAGCGGTCGGGTGCAGCCGGAAGGAAGCGGGTATGCGAGGTAACGAGATCGAGCGCGCGGTTGCCGTACCAGAAGCGGCTGAACAACCGGTACATCAACGACGGGTGAAAGGTCGACGCGTGCGCCACCCCGGTCACCGTGCGCGCCGCGGAAATCAGCTCCTCATCCAAAGACCCGATCGTCGTCTGCTTCTGCCCCCCCGATTCCTCGCGCTGATGGCGCTCGCGGTTGCGGCGCGCGAACTCCTCGGGCGTGAGGTGGTCGAAAATCTCAACGTAGCGAGCGGCCAGATCGCCGTACCAGCAGGCTACGCCTCCTCGAGACACCGCGATGACGCGCTCAGGATCGATCCGGTACCGATCTTCGAACCACCGCAGGAACGGGACCCAGTAGAGCACCTCGAAGCCGACTTCCGACAACCAGG
This sequence comes from uncultured Acidobacteriota bacterium, assembly GCA_963750995.1. Classification (GTDB taxonomy): domain Bacteria; phylum Acidobacteriota; class Vicinamibacteria; order Vicinamibacterales; family UBA2999; genus CAVVST01. The sequence goes on from CAVVST010000005.1 coordinate 1,560,117, forward strand.
GTCCGGCAATGATGGGACCGCGTCCGCGCGCGACCGCGGCGATGTCTCGCTCAACCCGCCATTCGTCGCCGAAGGCCGCGGCCTGCTCGCGCAGACGATCGGCACGCCGCGCCATCCGGACGCCGCGCTTCGGAATAGCGGCGGCGCGGCGCCACGCCTTCGCGGCGAGGTTGCGCACGGCCGCCAGCGGATCGCTTGCCCGCTCGGTCATGCCAGGCGTGGATTGCCGGATAGCCTCCGCTCGGCCGCTTCCCAGTCATCGGGCGTGTCGATCGTGATCGACTCGTGCGCAGGGATCACCAGCGGATGACATCGCTCGCCGTAGATGCTGCGTGTGTCGCGAAGCGTCCTGGTCCAGAAGACGTACGCGGTGCCGTCGCGCACGAACGCGGGCCTCGTGTCCTGCCGCCGCGTAATCCGCATTCCGTCGGGAAGAAACGGGACGAGCCGACCTCCGTCGATGCGCATGACGTAGTCCGGCGACAGGTGTCGCGGCAGCTCGACAACCGTGACCACCGAGTCGGCGCCCGAGTCGCGGAGCGCCTGCACCGCGGCGCGGATGTGCGCGCCGGTGCGCAGCGGCGACGTCGGCTGCAGCAGGACGACGATCTCCGGCTCCCACCCGTTATCGCTCAACACGTGCACCGCATGCTCGATCACCGGCAGCATCGGCGTGTCGTCCTGCGCCAGGTCGCTGGGCCTGAGGAACGGCACCTCCAGGCCCGCGCGCCGACCTTCAGCGGCCACGCGCTCCGAGTCGGTCGACAGGACGATGCGGTCGACGACGCCGGAGGCGACGGCCGCCTGCGTCGCGTAGTGCAGCAGCGTGTGCCCGAGAAGCGCACGGATGTTCTTGTCGGGAATACCCTTCGACCCGCCGCGGGCGGGGACCAGCGCCAGAACGTGACCCATGCGGGTGGTCAGCTGCGGGAGGGCGGCGCGTTCTGCACCGACCGGACTTCAAGCCATAACGAGGCAGCCGACTCTGCGGGCGGCAGCGCCTCGGCGCGCGGCGTCGCCGGGCGCGCGATGTAGCTCACATGCAGGTGATCGGCGGCGTAATCGGCGCGCAGGACGTCGAACCCGGCGCGCGCGAGGTACGCGGTCATCGTCGCTTCGGTCAGGTAATACGGATGATCGATCTTGACGGCGGCCTCGACCGAGGCGTTGCGCAGGTAGGCCGCACGGAAATCCACGATGTCGACAAAGAACACGCCGCCAGGCGCAATCAGATCGCGCAGGCGGCGCAGCGTTCCAGTGACATCGAGCAGGTGATCCACCGTCTGGCACAGCACCACGACATCGAACTCACGGCTGCCGAGGTCGACGTGTTCCACGAGCCCTTCAATCGTCTCGACCCCCAGCGCCAGCGCCTGCGCCGTCTCGAGCGGGGCGGGATCGACCACTGTCGCGCGCAGGCTGAACCGCTTCGCAAAGGCGTCGGCGACGACGCCGGTCGAACCGCCGATGTCGAGGAGCGTCGTGTACCCGCGCCCCTCCACGTAAGGCGCCAGCAGGTCACCGCGCTCAACCGCGTACTCGCGCTGCTCCTGCTGAATGGTGCGAGCGTCGATGAGACGGCCGTGGAACGCGCTGACGAGCGGACGGTAGGTGCGCGCGTAGAAGTCGCCGTACGCGGCCGCCGTCATGACCGGGTCCAGAAAGACCAGGCCGCAGCGAGCGCAACCCGAGGCGTGTGCCGGATAGCCGTAGCGATCGCGATGCGTCAGGCCGACGAACATCGTCCCTCCACACAGGTTGCACCGCTCGACCCGGGCTTTTGGCTGGGCCGCGTAATCGAAGGCCAGCGCAGTGATCCGTTCGGCGCGTGTGCCGGAACTGACGGTCGCCATCAGTACGCCAGCCGTTTCTCGATCGTCAGGTCGGCGGTCGCGAGTGTGTCGGCGATTTTCGTGCCCGCCTTGCCGTCGCCGTACAACCGATCCGGCTCCGGCCGGCCGCGGCGGATGTGCTCCTGTATCGCGCCGGCAATGGCGCGCCGCTCGTGCTCCACGTCGATGACGTTGCGGCCACGCTCCCGTCCCGTCTGCCGGCTACCGATGTTGACCGCCGGCACACCCAGGAACGAGCACTCTCTGATTGCCACGCTCGAATTGCCGATGATCGCGGTCGACCGGCACAGCAGTCGGAGAAAGTCCTCGGGCAGCATGTTGCGGAAGAAGTGGAAGTTTGCCGGCTTCTCCTTTTCCCGGAATACGCGAATGCCCTTCGACGTGCCATCGGAGCCGGCGTCGACGTTGGGCCAGAACCACAGGACGGGCAGGCTGCTGTCCTTCACGGCATACAGCGTCTCCTCTACCTGCTGCCGGGCTTCCTCGTACTCGGTCGTCACCGGGTGCTGCATCACCACCAGGTAGCCCTTGGACAAGTCCTCGCGCGGGCCAACGCCGCCGTAGCGCTCGAACGGGTCGAAGTCCAGCTGCGGTCGCGCCGCCACTTCCGCCGCGATATCGATGGATGGGCACCCGGTGAGCACCACCGAGCCTGGGGCTTCGCCAAGCTTGATCACCCGCTCTCGCGCCAGCTTCGTCGAGACGAGGTGGAGGTTCGCCAGCTTGGTGACCGCATGGCGGACCTTCTCGTCGATCGAACCCGTTACTTCTCCGCCCTGGACGTGCACCAGCGGGATGTTCATGTAGGCCGCCGCGACCGCCGTCGCAAGCGTTTCGTACCGATCCGCAACCGTCACCACCGCGTCGGGCTTCTCGTTGTCGAACACCGTGGCAAGCTCGGATAGTCCAATCCCTGTGGACTTCGCCGAGGTGACCAGGTTCTCCCCCTCGAGCACCATGAACACCCGCGCCCTGGGTATAAAGCCGTCGTGCTCGATCGCCTGGATCGCGTTGCCGTAGCGTTCGAGCAGCGCCGACGCAGCGACGACGAGGAGCAGCTCGAGGTCGGGGTGCGCCTGGATCGCGTGGAGGGCGGACCGAATGCGAGAGTAGCTGGGCCGTGCGGTCACCAGCACGCAGATGCGGCGCTTAGACATATCGAAGCATGGTTACCAGGGCGTTTGCACGTGATCGCAGGCGAGCGACGCGCCGTCGGGCCGCCGCTGCTCGAGAAGAGCTCGAGACTCGTCGGCCTCAATGGCCGTGGCAAAACACATCAACCGGGTCCACGTCGCGGGGTCGAGCCGGGCTCCGTGGTCGAGCAGTACTTCAATGATGTCGATGCGATCCGAGCCGACCGCGGCCTCGAGCGGCGTGATCGTCAGCGCATCGTTGCGCAGAAATTCCGCCCGAACCGTCCCGGCCTGGTTCGGGTCTTCGCCGGCATCGATCAACCGGACGATCTCGCCGTTGTCGCGCAGCGCCGCGGCTTCAGCCAACGTCAATGGCTCAACACGCCACAACGGATCGACGCCGAACGGCAGACCGATCAGCATCAGCGCGGTGGCCACGATCAGGAACAACCCTGGCAGCGCAATCGCCATCCCCATCGCCGCAGTGGCTGGCTTCAACTGGGTCGGCCGGTCAGTAATAGATGTCAAAGACGCGTTCCATCCAGCGCGGCTCGAAGCGCGGGTTGACCACCCGCGTCTCGATGGCTTCTCGCTGCAGCTCGCGCACCAGCGGCTCCTGTGCGCGGTAGCGCTCCCAGTTGCCGTCGCGGCTCCACTCGCGGTCGAGCCGGGTCCAGTCGTTGCGCTGGACGAAAGCCTGCGATCGCAGCACGTGGTGCACGCCGGCGGCACGGATCGCCCACGCCGCCGATCCGACGAGGCAGACCAGGCACACGGCCGCGGTCGCCTGCCAGGTTCGCAGCCGGAGGGGCCACGACCGCAGGAAATACACCGCGGCGCCGGCAACCGGCAGCGCGTAGAAGGCGCCCGCGGTGCTCATGATCTCGTCCTTGGTGTAGACGTACGAGAGTGCCGCGTTCGCCGCGAGTACCAGCAGGAAGATCACCGTGTGGCGGTCCGCCAGCGTAACCGGCCGCCTGATGCCCGCGCGGACGCGCGAGACGACGTAGGCGATGAGCAGCCCGGTCGCAAACAGCGACGCCCCGATCTGGATGAAATGCCGCGGCGCCAGCTGGTCGCCGCGAATCGCGCGAACGAATACAAAGACGCCCGACCGCGGCTCGGAGAACAGCACCGACGAGATCGACGAGGCGATGTTGTAGGCGTAGAGCGGCAACAGGTTGTCGCCGAAGCGCTCGCGGATCTCGGGTGGACTGAGCGCCTCGAGCAAGAACCCGGTGCTGCGTTCCTCGACCGTCGGTAGTCCAGTCGCGAAGATCCAGAACCGCAGCACGGCGTAGCCGCCGACGAGCGCGGCGACGCCGGCAACCGTCCGCCGCGATACACCGGGCATCCCGGCAATCCAGGCGGCGACGATGACCACCGCTACGAGCAGTCCAGACTCCAGCGTGAGCGCCGCGACGGCGAGAGTGACAAACATGACCAGGTCGATGAGCACGCCTCCCTTCGACTGCGCCAGGTTCAACGCCAGCAGCGCCAGCACGGCGATCTGGAGGAAATGATTGGTGGGATAGATCTCCTTGACCGTGCCGAGGAAGGTGTGAATGCCGACGAACACCGTCAGCGCAAGCGGCACGACCGCGAGCGTGACCCGGTCGCGCACCTCGAGGGCCCGCACGAACAGAACGAGAAATGCCAGGACGAGCAGAGCGTGGAACAGCCGGTACGCCAGCATGTAGTGGCCGTTCGCAAGGTCGGAGACCCCTTTGATGATCGCAAATCGCATCGGCCTGAAGTAGCCGCTCTGCGCGAGGTGGCCGCGGAATTCCGACCACGGCGACGAACCGCGCACGGCGTCGAGCAGCGGCGCCAGCGAGTCGCCGATCTGCAGCGGCATGTGCAGCAGGTCGTGCCCGATGCCGACCGCCAGCACCACGGCCGCGGCGACGGCGAGCAGCCGGATGCTAGATGTCGTCAGGACGAAGCTGCTCATCAACCTCGAGCGCGCGGCGGAGGACGCGTCCGAGGACCTCGGGAAGCCGCTCGGCCGGGATGCCGGTGCCCGGCTTCTTCATCGCCAGGTGCGCTTCGGACAGCACGGTGCCGGCGGCGAGGCGTTCGCGCGCCACCAGGCTCTTGGTGAAGATCGCGCGCAACGGCGCCATGTCGCGCGCGATCGCATCCTTGTCGACCGGGCTGGCGCGCATCTTCTCGACGAACCGAATCCCGTCCACCAGCTGCCGCAGCTCCTCCATCGTCACGGAGGCCGGCACGTCTGGTCCGAACATCCCGCGGCTCATGGTCACGTGCACCTCGACGACTTCGGCGCCGAGCGTCGCCGCGGCGATGCCCGGGTAGATCGTGCCGGAGTGATCCGACAGGCCGACGAAGCAGCTGTAGCGCTCGCGGAAGAACGGCATCATGTTCAACCCGATCCTTTCGGGAGGACAGGGATACGCCGTGGTGCACTGCAGGACGGCGAGCGGAACGCCGGCGCGGCGCACGCGGTCCACCGCTTTATCGAGTTCGGCGATATCGCTCATGCCGCTCGACAGCAGGATCGGCTTGCCGGTTGCGATCATGGCGTCGAGCAGCGGCAGCGTGCTGACTTCGCCCGATCCCACTTTCCACATCGTCATCCCGACGCGGTCCAGGAGGTCGACCGCCTCGCGGGAGAACGGAGAACTCAGAAAAATCAGTCCCTTCTCCTGCGCATGGTCGGCAAGCCCCTTCCACTGCGCTTCGGAGAATTCGATGCGTTTCCAGTACTCGTAGCGGGTCGCATCCTGCTTGCTGAACTTGACGCGGAAGGGCTCTGCCGGCGTGCTTTCTGCCGCCGCGATATGCGTCTGGAACTTCACCGCGTCGGCGCCGCCGCGCGCGACTTCGTCGATGAACGCGTGCGCCAGGCCAAGGCTGCCGTCGTGCGAGAGGCCGACTTCGCCGATGACCAGGCAACGATCCTTCTGCAGTCCGGAAGTTGAACTCATACGTCGACGAGCGGCAGCCCTGCCCGGGCGACGGCGGCAAAGAGATCGCCCTGCTTCTCCGTATCCCCCGCCGCGTCGAAGCTGGCGAGCTGCGGCCGGAACGCCTGGCCGGCGGTCAACCGAGGCACCTCGGGCGCCACGTCATCGCGCAGGAAGAAGGCGTTGATCCCGGCGTCCTCGCAAAGTACCAGTCCATATCCCTTGGTGCGATTGAGCTTCTCGAGCGCGGCGAGCGATGCGCCGCCGTAGCCCTTCGGCGCGACCGGCGGCCGCGGAGCGTCGGGAACAGTGACGGCGCGGTCGCGGCCGAACAGCCCGTTGTATTCCATGACCAGCACGCGGGGACTGACCACCGTAATCGCTTTCCACAGCCAGTAGTCGAAGCTATCGATGTCGATCGACATGAAATCGACTTCCGCGCCGACGCCGTGCCTGGTCAGAAACTCGTTGATCGTGCCCGTCTCGAGCCGCGACTTGACGACGCACACGCCCGGGTTGAACTGGAAGGTCTGCCGCGCGCCGTCAACCGCCTTGCGATTGGCATCGACCATCAGGCCGCTCCACCCGAACTCGTAGGCGAGGATGCCTGAATTCCCGCCGGTGCTGCCCGATCCAATCTCGACGAACGTCCGGTGCTTGACGCCGGCCGCCCGTAACAGTGCCAGGGTGATTCCGTCCTCTTCGTGCTGCGACCTCAAGCGGAAACGCTGAGCGCCAATCGCCATCGGATGCGGCAGCGCCGCGTCGGCAAGCGCCGACCGGCGGACCAGCGCGTTCAGCTGGCGCCGGAACACCATCCGCCACTTCGCTTCCTGCTTTTGCGCCGAACCGATACGCTCGACCAGCTTGGTGAGCCGATCGAGCTGCTTCTGGATGTCGGCGATCTGCTCGCGGTTTTCCACGCTTACGAGACTCTCGCGCCGGCCTGCAGCACCTGGTCGACCCGTCCGAGCGCAAGACGGACCACGTCGAGATCTTTGACCTCGAGCGGCACGAAGGATCCGCTCTTCAAACTGGAGAACACGCGTTTCGACACTTCGAGGTGATCAAAGCGGAAGGCGGCCGGGTTCGAGTAGAAGGCTACCGTGCTCGTGCCGCAGAAGGGCGCGAGGTACGAGAACCCGCCGTAGGTGCCGACGAACGCGCGCGCGTTGCTGATGATGCGTGTCTGCGCCTCGAGATTCGTCGCCGGCGGCAGCAGGTGCTCCACCATATGCAGGCGATCCCGCCGGACCGGCGCAAAATCCGTGTGATCGTCGTAGCGGTGCGCGGTGTTCAGCAGCACGACGTCGGTCGTCGCGGTGAGGTCCTCGAGCACCTGCGCCGTCAGCGCGCGGTTGGCGGCCGTATCGGGCAGAGCCGTATTCGCGTAGAACTTGACGGCAACGTAGTCACGCGGCAGGTGCGACGCGAGATCACCCAGCGGCAGCTTCGGCAGCGGGCGGAACACGCTGAACGCCTCGATCAGCGTGATCGGCGCCTGCTGGCGCCAGAACACGTTGAACAGGTTGTACATCAGCGACGGGTGCAGCACTTTCACCTTGTCGAGACCACGAGCGCGCTTGACGCGTTCGATGATTTCGCGGTCGAACTCGCCGAGGTCGATGTGCTTCAGCCGCCCTTTCTGCTCGTGGACGCGCGCGTCGTTCCGCGTCCTGAATTCCTCGGCGGTGAAGAGCGACAGGATGTCGTGGTAGTTGGGTGAGATGTGCCGGTACCACGGCGCCGATCCGCCGCGCGACACGATGATCAACTGATCGTCGTGCAGGCTGGCGTAGGCCTTCGCCCACGCCAGGAACGGAATCCAGTACAGCAGCTCGAACCCGGCTTCGGTCAGCCACGGCCCGACGATGATCGGACGGTCCTGCCGGCCGAGCATCGTGATCATTTCCTTCGTTTCGTCCACCTCCGGCACGCCCGGGAAAAGCAGGCTCTTCGCCGGATCGCGGTGCTTGTTCAGCTTCGGGGTCAGGATGGCGCCCGACTCCTGCCGTAGCTGGGGCGGCTCTTCCCCGACGATCTGCTTCAGCCGGCTGACGGCAAAGTGGCGGATCTTCAGGAACACCTGCTTCTTCGCGTGGCGGCGGAAACGCCGGTACTTGTATCGCGTCTCCTTGCGGAACGGCTGGGTCGTGGTACGGAGTTGCGCGAAGGCCAGCCACGGCAGGAGGAGCACGCGAGCGACCCACGCAGCGGGCGGCGCACCGGCGGCGCGCGGCGCCGGACGCTGCGCCACCGATTCGATCGCCGCAGCGAACCGCGGGGTGGAGGCCTCGGTCAGTCCGTGCGGCCGAATGAACCCCTCGGTAAACCGGCGTGCCCGCTCCGCCCCGGGGCGGGGATCGGCCAGCGTCGCCGCAAGCTGGGCGACGTGTTCCTCGAGGCTGCGCGCCACTTCCAGCAGGCCGCCGCCGACATTCAGCAAGTAGTGGAAGTGAATCGTGCCTTCCTGGTTGTCCCTCGAGATCTCCGGCAGCAGCACCGACAGCACGGGCTTGCCGACGACGCCGGCTTCGAGGAACGCACTGGTATTCAGGCCGACGACGGCCGAGGCATAGTAGAGCGAATCGAAGTAGTCGTCCTTGGTGGATGGATCGACCGGGTGGCTCCCGAAGAGGGTGACGTTCTTGAACTCTGTCAGGTCCACCTGCTGCCACTCGTCGAGCCGGCGCGGGTGCGGCCGCAGGAGAAGGCCCGCCTCCCGAAGCACGGGATCCACGCTGCCGCGTATGTGCTGGATCCACCGTTCGACGAACCGCGCCTCGTTCGCCGTGTTCTTGAAGAGCGACGAGCAGACGTAGAGGATGAACGGCCGCGATCCGTCGAGCCCGATCTGTTCGCAGAATTCCTCGCGCGTGCGGGACGGCGTGCGGCCGAACCACTGGTCGTAGCACTGGGCGCCGGTGACGACGATTCGATCGGGCGGCACCTGGTGGAGCTCGATTGCTTCCTGTCTCTGCGTGTCGTTCCAGACGGTGACGAGATCCGGAATGGCACGCAGCAGCGACTTGCTCGACAGGTGGTCCCAGCTGCCGACGCAGAGCACCGTCCGGAGACCAAGCGCGCGCGCGCTCAAGTAGTGATCGAGCTGTGGCGAGCCCAGATCGACGAGCGGCGTGATCAAGACGACGTCGGGCTTCTGGTCGCGGTAGAAATCCTCGAGTTCGCGGCTCCTGGGCACCGCCTGTTCGAACTGCCGCAGGACCCAGGCCAGCGCGCGGCGTCCGCCCGGTCCGCTCAACCCCGGCAGCGTCGCCAGCCACTTGACGGCTTTCGGCGTCCGCTCCTCCGACCGCCCGCGCAGCCGCGGCGCCGCGTCGTAGCGCGGATCGAGAAAACGCAGGTAGTCGATGCCAAGGCGAAGCTTGCGGCCGAGGTCGGCCCACGCGCCCGATTGGCGGCCCGGCGTCCACCCGACGGTGACCTCGGGATAGCGCGCGGCGAGCCGCTCGACCATCCCGGCGCCGCCCAGCGATTCTTCGCGGTCGGCCGAGAGGTGCACCTCGTGGCCGCGCTCCGCCAGTTCCGCGATCGCCGACTCGAACAGCCTCAGGTAGGAGAAATGCCGCGCCAGGAAAAGGATTTTCATCGTGTCAGGACGCCATGCCGATCCGCTTCTTCAACCGCTGCTTCAGATTCTTCATCTTCTTCGTGCGGCGCCACTCGGCGGCCCGCTCGGCCTTGTAGCGCTGCCGCTCAGCGGCGCGCGCCTGTTTGCGCTGCTGCTCCTCGACGTTGTGCTCGTCCTTCACGCGCCACGCCTCGGCGACCTGTTCACGATGCGCGCGATGCCGCGCCGTAATCTCGCGCTCGTGCGCGCTCAGCGTCAGCGGCGCCGCCGCATCGAGCGCCGCCAGCGCGGCAGCCGGTCGCAGCGCGGCGCGCAGCACCCGGGTCCTCAGGGTCTGCTCCATGCGCGCGGGCGGCGATCGCCGCCAGTTTTTCCACTTCGTCGGCAAGCACCGGGGTTGCCGCGATATCCACTCCCCGGGGCCGGATGAAGGCTTCGACGAAGCGGCGGCTCCGTTCCGATTCACTGCCCGGCGACCTTCAGCGCGGAATTGAGCTGCTCTACGTGATCGTCCAGTGTCCTCGCCGTGTGCAGCAGGCCGCCATTCACGTTCAACAGGTAATGGAAGTGGATGGTGCCTTCCTGGTTCTCGTGATGCTCCGGCAGGAGCGTGGCATACACAGGCCGGCCGGCGATCGCGCCTTCGAGGAATGCGCTGGTATTGAGGCCGACGACGGCGGCGCTGTGGAAGAGCGAATCGAAATAGTCGCGGCGGGCGTCAGCGTCGACCGGATTCCTGCCCCACAGCACGACGTCGCCCTCGGATGAGAGGTCGATGTCTGCCCACTCTTTCATGCGGGATGGATGGGGGCGCACGAGAACCGGCGTCGAGGCGAGCGGCGCCAACCCGCTTGCGCGCAGCGCGCGGATCCACCGCTGCACGAAGCGCGCCTCGCTCGGGCTGCCCTGGAAGAGCGCCGAGCACACGTACAGCAGGAACGGCCGCCAGCAGGCAGTCCCACCTTCCGGCAGAAGTCATCGTGGCCCATCGACGGCCGGCGGTCGAACCACTGGTCGAAACACTGCGCCCCGGTCACGACGACGCGGTCCGGCGGCACGGCGTGCAGCGTGATGGCTTCATGCCGTTGCGTGTCGTTCCAGACGAACACGCGGTCCGGAATGGTGCGCAGAATCGCCTTGCTCGAAAGGTGGTCCCAGCTCCAGACGCACAGCGCCGTCGGATACCCGAGCGCCCGGGCCGACTGCAGGCAATCGAGCTGCGGCGACGCGACGACGCCGATGAGCGGCGTGAACAACACTACGTCGGGCTGCTGCTCGCGAAGAAACGCGTCGATGCCGGCGCTGCGCGGAATGGCCTGCTCGTACGCCCGGAGGCACGGCCCGCGCGATCGTGCGGCCGGGCGCGGTGTGCGCCCCCGCTGCGGCCACCAGCCACAGGCCTATGCGCGGCACGCGCTCTCTCGCCCGCGCACGCAGCCTGGGCGCGCCGGCGTAAGCCGGGTCGAGATACCGCAGGTAGTCGAGCGTCATCCGCAGCTTGGTGGCGAACGCGGCCCACCCGTCGTCGCGGCCCGGCACCCAGCCGAAGGTCACGCTCTCGTGTTCGCGCGCCAGGCGCTCCACCATCTCGCGGCCGCCCAGATCCTCTTCGCGCTCGGCGGCGAGGTGCAGCCGATGACCACGGCGGGCGAGTTCGGCGATCACCGTCTCGTAGTTGCGGAAGTAGGTGAAGTGGCGCGCGATGAAGAGGATCTTCATGCGTGAGGGCGCCACGGACGTGGACGTCCGGTAAGGCGCTCGCAGACTTTCTCGACGAGCGGCGTGATCCCCAGGTGGCGCGCCGCGACGAGCACGCGGTAGAGCCCGAGCAGCGCGCCATGCTTCACGCGCTTATACGCCCAGCGTGGCCAGCCGAGGACGGACAGAACTCCGCGCTGCACGTCCGACTTGCCGTAGTGGCGCCAGGCATATGACAGCGCATAGGCCGCAATCATGCGCCGCGCGTCGCCGGCTGGCAGTGGCAGCGCCGCATGCGGCGCGCGCCCGTAGCTCGTCCACAGCGACTGCGCATGCATGTACCACGGCGGCGTCCACCGCGACGGCGGCTGCGTCCCGGGCTGAAACAGCGTCGATCGCTGACGCTCGATGCTGCCAACAGAGAACTGCCGGCGGTACCACAACACCTCCGGCACCTGGCGAATCTCACCACGCAGTGTCAATTCGGCCAGCAGGAGGCGATCCGGACACAGCACCTCGCGAAACACACCGGCTTCGCGCACCGCGGATGCCCGCATCAGTCCGTACACCATGTCGCCGGCCGCGACGGCGTCGCTCCGGTTGAACAAACGCCACCTGGCGCCGCGCTCCCGCACGCCAAAGGTTTCGAACTGCCGCGCCGGCTTGGCCAGCGGCTGGCCCCCGGGATCGATGCGCTGCGTCAGCGGGTATGCGAGCACCACGGCTGGATGCTGCGCGAGCGTGCCGACGAGCGTCTCGAGCCACACCTGGTGCCATCGGTCGTGATCGCTGGCCCATGCGAAATACGTCGCGCCACCCGCAGTGGCGTGTTCAAACGCTTCGCGCCAGGCGGCGACCATGCCGCGCCGCTCCGGCAGGCGCACGTACGTTACGCGCGCATCGCGCTCGGCGAGCCGGCGTCCGAGCGTCTCGCTCTCGTCAGTCGAGCCGTCGTCAACCAGCGTGAGCGTGAAGTCAGCAAACGACTGCGCCAGCAGCGACTCAACCGCCTCGGGCAGATACGCCGCCCGGTTGTGCAGTGCCATACCGATGCCGACGAGCGGCGCGCGGCTCGTCATGAGGACGACCCCACCAACGCCTTGAGGCGTCCCTTGATGCGCGCCAGTTGCTTGCGGCGCGCACCGGCCCACTGTTCGCGCTGCCGCTCGCGGCGGCGCGACGCCAGCAGCTCACGCTTGTTCGCGATCCGCTGCTCGCGGTCGACCGCAGCCGCCTGCTTGTGCGCCGACTTCCGCGCCTTCGCGCGGTCGTTGATCATTTCCGGCGTATCCCGCAGCGGTGCGCGCAGCCAGCCCTCTTCGGATGAACGGACCACGGCGCGGACAAACGGCTGCATCGCGCGATGCCAGGCTGGCGCACGGTCAGGGGGCAGCGGCGCCGCAGCGCCGAGCTCCTCGACGGCGGCCACGAATACCGGTGTGGCTGGTGCATCCAGCCCACGCGGCCGGACGAACGCACGGATGAACCTCGCGTTCTGTTCATCGCGCGCCACCGGCCTCGCCAGCGCCGATGCCAGCTCGGCGAGATGATCTGGCAGAGATCGGTTCACCTTGAGCAGTCCGCCTTCGACTTCAACAAGGTAGCGGAAATGCTGCACGCCCTCCTGGTACATCTCGAACTCAGGAAGCAGCGGCGTATACACCGGTCGGCCGACGATCGCCGCCTCGAGAAAGGCGCTCGTCACCAGCCCGATCACGGCGTGGCTGTGGAACAGCGAATCGAAATAATCAGCCTGTGCGTCGGGACTCACGGGGTTGCGGCCGTACAGCACGGCGTTGCCGAACCGCTCGAGCGACACCCCTTCCCATTCCTCGAGCCGTTCCGGGTGGGGCCGTACCAGGATGCCGGCACTGCGCAAGCGCGGGTCGCTGCTGCGCCGAATCTCCTCGATCCACCGCAGCACGAATTTTGATTCGTACGGGTTCGGCGTCATCACCGAACACACGTACAGCAGGATGGGCTGGTCGGGCGACAGGCCAACGGCGCGGCAGAATCTGGCTCGATCACGCGACGGTTCGCGATCGAACCACTGGTCATAGCACTGCGCGCCGGTGACGACGATGCGGTCGGCAGGCATGTCGTGCCATTCAATCGCTTCGCGCTTCTGCGTATCGTTCCACAGGAAAATCCGGTCGGGCACGCTCCGGAGCAGCGCTTTGCTCGAGAGGTGGTCCCAGCTGAACACGCAGACGCCGGTGCGGCGGCCGAGTGCGCGCGCGGCCCGCAGGTGATCGATCTGCGGCAGCCGCCACGCCGTGACCGATGCCAGCAGCACGACGTCGGGGTCGTGAGACTCGATGAACCGGCGGCTGGCCTCGCTGATCGGCATCAGCGCTTCGCTGCAACGCAGCACGCCGCCGATGGCCGAGCGCAGCGCGCCGCTCTTCTCGGCGCCGGCATCCATCACGCTGAGGACGCCGCGCGGAATGCGATCGCGCAGGGTCAGGCGCGTTTTGCGGAAGCTCGCGAACGCGGCGTCATGAAAGCGCACGTAGTCCGACGCGCTGCGCAGCTTGCGCGCCAGCCGGAACCACGGCTCGGCATCGAGCGACGGCGCGAAGCCGTGCGTGACGTGTCGATACGTCGACGAGAGCCGCTCCACGAGTGCCTGGCCGCCCATCGACTCTGGCTCGTCGGCCGCCAGGTGAACGGCGTAGCCCCGCTCCGCCAGCGCGGCGACGGCGGACTCGAAGTTGCGGTAGTACGCGTGATGCGCGGCGAGAAACAGAATCTTCATCGAACCTGTGCGAGCGCCGAAATCATGTCCGCGGCGCCATCAGCCGTTGGGCCACCTCGAGGTCGAACGGATCGTCGATGTCGAACGACTCCTCACGCGCCATCACCAGCCCGCGCGTGTCGGGTCCGTACAGCGTACGCCCATCCATCACGATGCGGGTGTGAACCGCGACGACGGCGGGGCCGTTGCGCGCGAACAGCAGCGGCTTGTCCTGACGCCGCATCGGGGTCCGGCTGAAGCCGGACACGACGTCAGTCCTTTCGTAGTGTCCGCCGTCAGGCGGACCGTCGTTCCAGGGCACGAGGCGGTCGCCCTGCAACTGCATCAGGGATGACGGCGTAAATTGATGGGGAACAGGCACGACCGTCACGACCGAATCGGCGCCCGATGAGATCAAGAGTTCAACTGCGGCGTCGATGTGACCGGCGCGCCGGAAGGGTGAGGTCGGCTGGAGAAGAACGAGGATGTCCGGCCGGTACGCTTCGCGACGCTCGAACGACGCGACGAGGTCGGTCAACACGTCGAGCATCGGCGTATCGTCGCCGGCAAGCGCCGCCGGGCGAAGGAACGGCACGTCCACGCCCAACTGACGCGCGACGCCGGCAATCTCTTCGTCCTCGGTACTGATCACCACGCGGCTCAGCCGGCGGCTGGACCTCGCGGCATCGGCGGTATAGGCAAGAAGCGGACGTCCAGCGAGCGTGGCGAGGTTCTTCCGCGGAATCCCTTTGGATCCGCCGCGCGCGGGGATGACACCGAGGATGTTCAGGTACTGGATCCGCTTCTGGACGTGCAGCGGCGCCCGCGCCAGCAGGTCGGCGATGCGTTCGCCGGCTTTCCCGTCGCCATAGAGATGCGCCGTTTGATACAGGCCGTGAGAGATCTGCTTGCGGATGGCGGTCACAATCGCCGCGCGGTCATAGCCGACGTCGACCACGTTCGGGCCGCGTTCGCGGCCGTCCTGCCGGCTGCCGATGTTGACGGCAGGCGTCCCGATGAAAGCGCCTTCGCGGATGAACGAGCTCGAGTTACCGACCAGGCAGGCTGCGCTCCGCATCAGCCGCAGAAATGTCTCCACCGGGAAGTTCTTGTAGAACCGGATGTATTCGGGCTTGTAGCGCTCGCGGAACTTGCGCATGCCGCGCGATACGTCTTCCGACCCGGCATCCACGTTCGGCCACAGCATGACTGCCGGCATCTTCAGCTCGTCGAGCGCCATCAGCGTCTCGTTGATCTGATCCTCGGCGTGACCGTATTCCGTCGTCACCGGATGCTGGCTTACCAGGAGAAACGGTTCGTCGGTCGCGATGTGTCCGCCGACGCCCTCGCGGTCCAGCCAATCGGCGTCGAGCGCCGCCGTGCCGTTGCTGATCACCTCTGACACCAGGTCGATTCGCGGACAGCCGACGACGTGCACGGCTTCCGGATCCTCGCCGAGGCGGATGATGCGGTCAGCGGCGTGCTGGTTCGCCGGGAAATGGACATGCGCCAGCTTGGTGATGGCGTGCCGAATGCTCTCGTCAATCGTCCCGGTCACTTCGCCGCCCATGGTGTGGGCCAGCGGGATGTTCATGTACGCGCCCGCGACCGCGGTGGCCATGGTCTCGAAGCGATCGCCCACGGTGACGACGACGTCCGGTTTGAGCAACTCGAACAGTGTCGGGAGCTCCAGCAGCCCGAGGCCGGTGGACTTCGCCATCGTCACGGGCGTCTCGCCCTCGACGATCATGTTCACCCGCGCGTCGGGCGTGAAACCGTCGCGCTCGATCACGTCCACGACCGATCCGAACCGGTCGAGCAGCGCCGACGCCGCGACAATGATTTGCAGCTGCAGATCGGGATGGGCCTTTACGGCCCGCATCACCGATTTGATGCTGCCGTAATTGGCGCGCGAGCCGACGACGACGCAGACCTTACGCACCGGCAGGCACCTCGTACGCACGCGCGACATCGCGCGTGTCGAATCGCGGCAGCTCGTAGCGCTGATCCTGGCCGAAGATCATTTCGCGCCGGACCGTGTTGAACGCCATCGAGTAGCCGCAGGCCGCAAGCACGCTCAGCGTGTCGGAGTTGTAGGTGTGGGAAAAGCCGTAGGGATAGCAGAACGATACCGACCGCTGCCCGGTCAGGTCCGCGACGAGCCGTGGACCGTCCTGCAGCTCGGCACGCTGCGCCGCGGCGTCGAGCCGCGAGAGCACCGGGTGGCTTTCGGTGTGGAAGCCGAAGGTCATGCCGCCCTGCGCCATCTCGCGGATCTGGGCGGCCGAGAGATACAGGTCGCGCGCGAACGCCGCGCTGTCGCCCAGATGACGCGTGAACATCGCCGACAACACGCGATCGGCCACGGGATACGGCGCCTCGTAGTTGAGGATGCGCTTGATGCGGACATCCGGCGTTTCGTCGTAGCGGTAAATGCCTTCCCGTTCCGAGGTACCGGTGTCCACGCCTTCGCGCCCGAGTGCGGCAGCCACTTCTTCGGTGAAGCAATTGGCGCCGAGGTGACTCAGCAGGAAATGTGTCCTGTGGACGTTCAAGAGCACCGGTGCTGTGCCGAGCGTCCGGCCGGCAATGAAGAAGATCCCCCCAAGCCCGCGATCCCGGAGGACGGGAAACACATGCTCGTAGTGATCGACAAAGCCGTCATCGAAGGTGAGCAGCGCGGTTGGCCGGTCAAAGCCCTGGCCCGACAACGCCGCACGTTCGAAGGTCGGGCCGTCGATGACGTCGAAACGCGACTGCAGCCAGTCGAGCTGCGTCGACGAACCCCGCCACCGACAGTGCCTTGATGCCAGGAAACGGCGTGCGCTCGACGTCGCGCACGTAGTGATAGAAGACCGATGTGCAGCCGGGCGTCATGCGACTCGCTCCGGTTCCACGAGCCGCAGCGCGGCGTCGCGCCCCTGGCGCGCGGCCAGATATTCGTCAATCATCCCGGTCTCGAAGTTGCGGTAGAGCCTGCGCACCGCGTCGGCATTGAAATCCTTCCGCTGGTACAGCTTGCCGCCGCCGGATTGCGGCACAGCGCGGGCGACGCCTCCCACATGGGCCGCCGCGGCGCGCAGCAGCGCGTGGGCGGCGGCGACGATCGTCTTGTTGCCGAGATCGTGCGGCCCGTCGCCGTGCGCAATGACGGGCCGCGCGTGCGAAATGATCGGCCCCGTGTCGATGCCGGGATCAAGGTAGTGAATCGTCGCGCCCACGTACTCTGGCTCGCGATTCACGAGCGGCCAGAAATTCGTGCCGGCGCCGCGGTAGTACGGCGACAGGCCGAGGTGGAGGTTGATGATCCGGCCGACGAACGCCGACAGCAGCGGCTCGCGAAGGATGCCGGTGCCGAAGACCAGCACGACGTCCGGCCGCGCCGCCGCCATCAGCGCCACTTCGGCAGGGATCGCTGCAGCCACCGGGACCAACCACTCGATGCGCCGCGCCTGGCTTCAGCCGCAGCGTCAGGTCGGACGCAAAGTGACCGTGCCTCGGAATCGTCGCGGGCGGCAAAATGGCGCTGGATGACGGCTTCGTCACCAGCGTCGTTGGCATAGCGCTCCGGGCGAAACGTCTTCTCTTCCTGCCACACACCCGCCAGGTCACATCCAGCGGCGACCGTGTTCGCAATGAACAGATGCCGGCGGAACGTGCTCGTCAGCACAATCGCCCTCATGCGATCACCAGCGCGCCGAGCGCGGCCTGCACCAGGACGGCATGGGCAACGTCGAGCGGCATCAGCGCGGCTGCGCCGGCCTGCGAGAAGACGCGTTGCGCGGCGTGCAGGTGATGCAGCTTGAACGACTGCCTCGAATAGAACGCGACCGCGGGCACTTTATACAGCGGCGCGAGATACGAGTAGCCGCCGTAGGTACCGACGAACGCGCGTGCGCGCGCGATCACCGCGCTTTGCACGGCCAGGTTGCGTTCTGGTGTGAGCCCCTCGCCAATCGAGAGAATCCGATCGCAGGCGTCCGGCATCCAATCCGCGTGCTCGTCGACCGCCACGCCGGGATTGAGCAGCACGACCGTGGTTCGCTCCGCCATCGACGACACGACGCTGCGGGCGAACAGGCGGTTCTCCGCCGTCGCGGGAAAACACTCACTGAAGTAGAACCGTACCGCGACGTAGTCGGCCGGCAGCGGCTTTCGCAGCGTCTCGTTCGGCGGCGGCAGCAACCTGGGACGAGTGAATTGATCGATCAGCGCGTATCCGGCCTCGTCGCTCCAGTACGGCGCGAACGCGCGGAACATCAGGCCCGGGTGCAGCATATCGACCTCGCCCAGGCCCCGATGTCGAATCACCGCTTCGGTCACGCGCTCGTCAAATGCGCCTGGCCGTCGATGCTTCCGCTTCTCCTCGGCGACCGCGTCGCGGAACTCGTCGGCACTGAACAGCTCGAAGATGTCGACGTACCGATCGGCGCTGCGCCCGTACCAGGACGCCACACCACCGCGCGAGACGACGACTTCGCGCTCAGGCGACAGCTGCCAGCGCGCCCGCGCCCACTCGAGGAACGGGATCCAGTAGAGCAGCTCGAACCCCACTTCCCCGGTCCAGGGGCCGATCAGGATCGGACGGGTGCTCGCCGCAATCCGGTCGATCGTCTCGAACAGCGATTGACCCGGCGTGGATGGCGCAACACCGCGCAGCGCCTGCCGCAGCTCCCGAAGTTCCTTGGCGGTCCGCCGGTCGCCGACCGCCCGCACGAGCTCCTCGAGCCTCGCATCGGACGTCGTCGAGCGGTCGCGCTCCGCCTCGGCCAGCTTGCGGAGTGGCGCGCTCGATCTCCGCGAGGCGCTCTCGCGTCGCGGCGGCCCGTAATCGCGGCGATCAGGCGGTCGATCATGCTCACGTCACCTGCCGTGCGCGCAGCGGCTTGATCACCGACTTCTGCCACTTCTTGGATGCGGTCTTGCGCGTGCGATAGAGCCGTCTGCGCAGCCGGCTTGAACGGATCCGGCCGGGCCACCCAGCCGGCGATTCCACCAGGCACGCGCCGCGGCGAGCACCAGCGGCCGCACGGCAAAGCCCCAGGAGGGCGCGGGCTGCGGCGGCGGCGCCGGCGCGGCCGCCAGGCGCTCGACGGCGTCGACGAACATCGGCGTCGCCGGCCGATCGATGCCGTGCGGCCGAATGAAGCTGCCGATGAATCGCTGCGTCTCGGCGTGCGGCCGCGGCGGGGTCCTTGCAGCCGATCGCTCAACTGCCGGACGTGCTCGTCGATGGTCGACGCGATCCGCACGCAGCCGCCGTTCTCGGGCAGCAGGTGGTGGAAGTGAATCGTGCCTTCCTGCGTGCCGGCGAACTCCTCCGCCAGCATCGAGAACACGGGGCGGCCGATGATGGCCGCCTCGATCATCGCGCTCGTGTTGATGCCGACGACTGCCGCGGAGTGATAAATCGAATCGAAGAAATCGGCGCGGTTGTCGGGGTCGATCGGGTTATAGCCGCGCCGCGGGAAGAACACCGCGCCAGGCAGGTCGGCCAGCGGATCGGGATCCCACGCATGGCAGTTGTATGGATGCGGCCGCACGAGGACGTTGACGTCGCGCAGCGTGGGATCGTCGCTGGCCCGCAGCGCGGCGATCCAGCGGCGGACGAACGCCACTTCGGCGCGCGATTCCGAAATGAAGCTGGAGGAGCCGGTGAACAGCAGGAACGGCCGCGTCGTCGGGCAGGCCGACGCGCGCGCAGAACGCCTGCGCGGTCGCGCGTCGGCCGCCTTGAGAAACCAGCTGTCGAACAACTGCGCGCCGGTCGCCACGATCTTGTCGTCCGGAATGTAGTGATACTCGTGCGCTTCGCTGCTTCTGCGCCTCGTTCCACACGATGACCAGGTCGGGCTCGACGCGCAGCAAGTCCCTTGTTCGTCAGGTTGTCCCAGCTGGCGATGCAGGCCGCGGACCGGATGCCGCAGGCGCGCGCCGCCTTGATCCAGTCCACCTGCTCCGAGGCGGCGTCGATCAGCGGCGAGACCAGCATGACGTCGGGCTTCTGCTCGCGCAGGAAGTCGACGATCGCGCCGCAGACGGGAATGGCGCGCTCGCCCGCCATCAGAGGCGCGTTCGATGCCGTGCACACGCGACGGCGCCAGCTTCGGAATGGCGTCGATCCAGTGATACGCCGACCGGGCAGCACCTTGCGCTTGATCCGCGCGCGCAGCGCTCGCCGCGCCGGCGAAACGCGGATGCAGGTAGCGCACGAAATCCATGACGCCGCGCAAGCCGTGCGCAACCGAGCCCCACGTGCCCTCGTGCTGCGGGACGAAGTCCGAGGACGCGCACGCGGTCGGCATACGCCTGCAGCCCCTCGAGACCGACAGGCTTCTTGGCGTTGGTGTTGATGACCGCAATCGACACGTCGTGGCCGCGTTCTGCCAGTTCCTCGATGGCAGAGTCGTAGAACCGGAGGTACTCCGGCGAATCCCAGACGAACAGGACCTTCATGACGCCGTCACCAGACCGCCTGACAGCGCGAGACGGAGCACCGGCGCCGCCGACACGTTCAGCGGAACGACGAGTGGCGCCGCCCAGCCGTCGCGAAGACGTGCTGCGCCACCTGCAGGTGATGCACTTTGAAGGTGGGCTCGGAATAGAACGCCAGCGACGGCACGCCGCAGAAGGGCGCGAGATAGGAATAGCCGCCGTAGGTACCGACGAACGCGCGCGCGCGCGCGATCACGGCCGTCTGGACGGCGAGGTTCCGTCGGCGCCGCCATGTGCGCGCCGACCGTGTGCACACGTCCGCCTGGCGAATCGGCGTCGCGGTGATCGTCGACGGCGAACGGCGTATTGAGCAGGACGACCGGCGCCTGCCGGCTGATGCCGTCGATCGTCGACGCCACGAACGCGCGGTTCGCCGGCGTGTCGGGAAAACACTCGCTGAAATAGAAGCGCGCCGCCACGTAGTCGCGGGGAAGACCTGTCAGCACCGGATCATCCGGCGCCGCAAGGCGATCGCATAGGCTGCGTACTTGCTCGACCCTTGCGCATCGTCGCCAGGTCTTTCCAGAACGGCATGAACAACCGGTACATCAGACCGGGATGCAGCAGCTCGGGCCGGCCGAGCTGATGCGTCGAGGTCACGCGCTCGACCAGATCCGCATCGAACTCGCCGACCCGCCGCTGCTTCTTCGCCTCGGCGGTGGCGACGCGGAACTCGTCCGGCGAGTAGAACTCGAACGCGTCGACATAACGAGTCGCGATGTCGCCGTACCAGGCCCGCGTGCCGCCGCGCGACACCACCCACAGCCGATCTGGCGCAATCTGATACGTGCGCAGCACCCATCGAACGAATGGGATCCAGTAAATCAGCTCGAACCCGACTTCACCGGTCCACGGCCCGACGATCACCGGCCGCTTGTGGCAGACGATCGCTTCCATACGCTTGACGAAACGGCGATCGCCCATGCCCTGCTCGTCGAGGACGCCCATTCGCTCGAG
Organism: uncultured Acidobacteriota bacterium; assembly: GCA_963750995.1. GTDB lineage: Bacteria > Acidobacteriota > Vicinamibacteria > Vicinamibacterales > UBA2999 > CAVVST01. Next base: position 1,581,512 of record CAVVST010000005.1, read on the forward strand.
CGCCTCGGCGACGCTCCGGTCCTGTTCCTCGAGCAGACGCTGCAGGTCCTCGACGCGGCGTTCAAGTTCGCGCACCGCCTCCACCCGCGTCTGTTCGCTCACGCGGGCGTCCTCTCCCGCCCGGAACCCCGGCTCGCTTTCCGGCTCGCTTTCCGCCGCAACGCTTCCGCGCGCGCCGCCGTCTTGGCCGCGCGCCGGCGCTCACGTTCGCGTCTGGTCTCCTCGGCCGCCTTGTGGCGCGCCTGGCGGGCCTTCTCGCGCTCCTGCAGCAGGCGCTGGTGCTCTGGATCGGTCCGGCGCCAGTCGTCGCGAAACAGATCCGTCCCGTACGCGCGTTGCAGCACCCGGAAGACGGGATACACAGCCCACCGCAACAGCAGCAATCGAGGCGGGGTGCGCTCAGGCCGCGGAATCGGGAGCGTCGACAGCTCGTCCACCGCATCGCAGAACACCAGCGTCGCGGGCGTCCGCAGCCCGCGCGGGCGGATGAACTCCTGGACGAACCGGGGATTCGTTCCCGGCGCCGTCGGTGATCGTCGCAGCGACGCGGCGAGCTTGGCGTGGTGTTCCTGGAAGCTGGTGCTCGTCTGCAGCACGCCGCCACCGACCTGCAGCAGGTAGTGAAAGTGCAGTGTGCCAGTCTGGTTCTCGGCAAACTCCGGCGCGAGAATCGTGTGCACCGGCCGGTCCACGATGGCGGCTTCAAGAAAGGCGCTGGTGTTGAGCCCGACGACCGCGCGGCTGTAGAACAGCGATTCGAAGTAATCCTCGCGGGACGAGGCATCCATCGGGTTCGAACCATAGCGCGCCACGTTCTCGAATTGCCCGAGATCGATCGATTTCCACTCGTCCATGCGAGCCGGGTGAGGACGAATCAGGATCGCTGCCGATCGCACCTCGGCGTCGTCGCTGCTGCGAAGACTCCGGATCCAGCGGCACGACGAACTCCGCTTCGACCGGGCTGCCCCAGAACAACGCGGAGCACACATACAACAGGATCGGGCGGTCGGATGGCAGGCCGACGAGCGCGCAGAACTCTTCACGGGATCGGATCGGCTGGCGGCCAAACCACTGGTCGTAGCACTGCGCGCCGGTCACGACGATGCGATCGGGCGGCACGCCGTGGAGGCGAACCGCTTCGGTCTTCTGAGTTTCGTTCCACACCAACACGCGCTGCGGGACGTCGCGGACGAGCGCTTTGCTCGACAGGTGGTCCCAGCTGCCGACCGCGAACGCCGTCCGCAATCCTTCGGCATGCGCCGCGCGAAGCACTTCGAACTGCCACGAACCAAGGTATACGAGCGGCGTAATCAGCACGACGTCAGGCTTGAACTCGCGCAGCTGCTGCCGGATTTCACTCACCGTCGGCAGCGAACGCTCGAGCGTCCGCAGCGCGCGGAGCACACGGTTGCGCGTGCGTGAATCGTTGAACGCCACGCGTTGTGTCAGGCGGACCAACCCGGGCGGAACCCGCTCTTCCGCGCGCGCCTTCAGCTTCGGCGCGCTGGCGTAGTACGGATCGAAGTACCGAAGGTAGTCCGCCCACAGCCGGATCGTCTTGGCGAGCTCGAACCAGAATCCCGACGATCGACGGCGATGGCGAAAGCCAGCTCCAGGTGATCTGCGGATAGTCGGCGATCACGCCTTCGAGAGTCTTTTCCCAGCCGAGCGACTCGGTGCGGCTCACCGCGAGGTGAATCGTGTGGCCGCGCTCAGCCAGTTCGCGAACCACCGGTTCGTAGACGAGGAACGAACCGAGGTGCTGCACCGAGAGAAAGATCCGAATCGGCTTGCTCACGCGGCCTACGGCACCTCGTCGCCTTTGCGCCATACGAGGAATTCGTGCAGCCGCACCTTCGTGCGGTTCATCAACCAGCGCGCCGGCAGGACGAACACCCGGCGAATTACCAGGGCGGCGGCGCGGAGCATGAGACGCGGCAGCCGCCTGGCGAATCGTGCCGGCATAAATCAAACGCGTCACCAGCGCTCGAAACACCAGCCGCGCGGGGCGCGTCCAGTGCAGCACGATCGACCGTAGCTTCGCCCGCTCCATCGTCATCACGGTGGCGAGCACCGCCGCCGGCACGAGCGCGGCGCGCAGCGCACGCGCCCCGATCGACGCGCGTCGCCGGCGCCAACGCGGCGCTGGCCCCGAGACGTTCGATTTCATCGACGACGCGAGGGGTCGCCGCGACCTCGAGGCCGTGCGGACGGATGAAACCCTGAATGAAGCCGCGGGCGCGCAGACGCTCGCTACCGTCCCCGATCAGCATCCGCGCCAGCTGCCCGGTGTGTTCGTCGAGGGTCGCGGCCTGGAACACGAGCCCGCCGTCTACATTCTTCAGATGCTGGAAGTGCAGCGTGCCTTCCTGCGTCGCGCCGAATTCTTCGGCCTGCACCGTGTAGACGGGGCGGCCGATGATGCCGGACTCGATCATGGCGCTGGTATTAACGCCGACAACCGCCTGGGAGTGGTAGATGGAGTCGAAGTAGTCGCTGCGGGCGGCGCCGCCGATCGGGTTCACGCCCGTCTTCGGCCAGAACGCGACGTTGTCGAATTCTGCCGCAAGATCAACGTTCTCCCACTGCTTCCAGTTCTGCGGATGCGGCCGCACCAGGAGGCCCGACATGCGCAACCGTTGATCGCCGCTCGCGCGGATAGCGGCGATCCACCGGCGCACGAATCCCACTTCCTCCGGTGCGATGAACGGCGAGGAGCAGAGATAGAGCAGAAACGGACGGCTGGGATCGAGCCGAACCTGCCTGCAGAACGCTTCGCGATCGACCGACGGCTGCGTCGAGAACCAGTGGTCGTACGCCTGCGCGCCGGTTACGAGCACATGCTCTGCCGGCACGTCGTGGAGTTCGATGGCCTCGCGCTTCTGCGCCTCATTCCACACGAGCACCCGATCGGGCACCTCGTGGATGAGTCCCTTTGTCGTCAGGTGATCCCAGCTGCCGACGCCCAGTATCGATTTGATCCCCAGCTCGCGCGCCGAGCGGACGTGATCGACCTGGTGCGAGCGGAAGTACAGAAGCGGCGTCAACAGCATCAGGTCAGGTTGTATGCGGCGGAAGACGTCGGTGACCTCCGGCGGCGGCGGCAGGACGCGATCAATCGTGTGGAACAGACGGACGAGCAGCGCGCGGCCGGCGCGCGTGCCGAGAATCGGAACCTTCCCGATCGCGACCGCAAAAGCCGGCGCCTGTTCGGCGGCACGGTCACGGAGCTTCGGCGAGTGGTCCCAGCGGGCGTCGAGATAGCGCCAGTAATCGAGCGCGGCGCGCACCCCGGTCCCGAGCGCGTACCAGAGACGGTGGCGGCTCGATGGGACGAACTCGGTACTCGATCGCCGGATGGTCCGCCTTCAGGCTGTCGACCATCTTCTGGCCGTCGATGGCGTCGGTCCGCTCGGCGATCAGGTGGATCGCGTGGCCGCGCTCCGCGAGCAGGCGGATCGTCGACTGAAAGTTCCGGAGGAACCCGAAGCTGGAGACCGAGAAGAGGACTTTCATCGGCAAGGGCGAACGTCGCTGCGAGCGGACGGACGAAATGACAGGGTCGGCAGGTCTGTACAGGCTACCGCCCTCTCACCTACAGCGAGGCGCGTACAGTGTCCAGCGCGCACACTGCTACCGACTACCTCGAACGACGGAGCTGAACCCGGGAGGCGCGCTCCGGCGGGCAGGCTGGCCTTGCTGTACGGCCGTGTGAAGGAGTGGCGCGCGTTCTAAGTTGCAGATAATATGAGATTTGAGCCGAAACGGTCAACAAAATCAGCCACTTGCGTATTCTGTTCTCCGTCCGGAATCCGGCCTATGTCCGCTATTACGACTCTGTGCTCCGAGCGCTTGCCGCGCGCGGTCACACGGTCCAGCTGGTTACGCAGGCCGGGAAGCGCGCTTGGCCCTCGTCGATGGTCGCGCTCGCTGAGGACTGTCCAGGTATCCGACTTTCGGCGCTGCCGGATGTGACTTTCAACCCGTGGTGGGAGCTCGCGTCGCGGCTGCGGCAGGCGCGTTTTTACCTTCGGTTTCTCGGGCCCGAATACGAACAGACACCAGAGCTGCTTTCGCGCGCCCGCGCCCGGGCGCCGGCGCTGGCCGTTCGCCTGGGCGAATGGGCGGGGCGACGCGCCGGGGGCCGCAGCGTGATCGTCCGCATCATCGACGTGCTCGAACAAGCGACGCGCGGCGCCACGCTCTTTCGCGATTACCTGCGCGAGCAGCAGCCGGACGTGCTCGTCACCTCGCCACTCGTCGTGCTCAAGACTGCGCAGCTGGATCTGGCGCGCGCCGCGGGCGAACTCGGAATCCGCAACGTCTTCGCGGTCGCGAGCTGGGATCACCTCTCGAGCAAGGGCGAGCTGAATTTCGCGCCGCAGCACGTGTTCGTGTGGAACGACATTCAAAAGCAGGAGGGTCGGGACCTGCACCACTTCGATCCGGCGCGTGTCACGGTCACTGGCGCCCCGGTGTTCGACGACTGGTTCGGCCGGACGGCATCGCGCGGGCGCGCGGATTTCTGCGCGAGAGTCGGGTTGCGGTCGGATCGACCGTTGGTCCTGTATACCTGTTCCAGCCTGCTCGAGGGAAGTCCACCCGAGGCACCGTTCGTCGACCGGTGGGTGCGTCATCTTCGCGGAAGCGGCCACGCCCTGCTGCGCGACTGCGGCATCCTGGTGCGGCCGCATCCTCATCGAACCCGTGAATGGCGCGCGGTGGATTTCTCGGCGTTCGACAACGTCGTGTGCTGGCCGCCGCTCGGTGACGTGCCGGCGGATACGCCCTCGAAGAACGACTACTTCGATTCGCTGTATCACGCGGCGGCAACGGTCGGTTTGAATACCAGCGCGATGATCGAGGCAGCCATCCTGGGGCGTCCGGTGCACACCATTCTCGTTCCAGAGTTTCAGCACAGCCAGGAAGGCACGCTTCATTTCCGCTACCTGCTCGATGGGCCCCATCGCCCCCTGCGGGTGTCGCGGTCACTCGACGAGCATGCGCGCGATCTTGCGCGTGTGCTCGAGGGACATGACGTCGATCCTGGTGTCAGCGCACGGTTCGTCCACACGTTTGTGCGGCCTTGCGGCGTCGATATCCGCGCCACCGATCGATTCGTGGATGCGCTCGAGCACGTGGCAGCGCAGCCGGCGCCGCCGCCGCTCGCTGTCCCGCTGTGGGCCCCGGTCATTCGGCCGTTCTTGTCTCTTTTTGCGCAGGCCGCCGGGCGGCGGGCTCGCCGCGTCAGCCGCGCGTTCCGCGAAGACAAGGCGCGGCGGCTCGCGGAACACCGCCACCGCAAGGCGGCCGACGCCGTGGCGCGCGCAGCGCATGCCGTAAGCCGCCGATAATATGGCCCTGCGCATTCTCTTTTCCGTCCGCAAGCCGTCGAACGTTCGCCAGTTCGAGTCGGTGCTGCGCGCCCTCGCCGCCCGCGGCCACGATGTCGCCATCGTCCGCGAGGCGCTCGGCGAATTCGAGTGGCCTCCGTTCGTCCTCGCTCTGGCGGATAGCTGCCCGGGCATTCGTCTCGAGACGATGCCCTCGGCGGCGAAGACGCACTGGTGGGAGCTCGCCACCCGCTTCCGGCGCGCGCTCTTCTACCTGAGATTTTTCTCGCCGGCTTATCGCACGGCCCCGGCGCTGCTCGCCCGGGCGCGCAAGCGGGCGCCGGTGCCGGCCATCCGCATTGCCGAATGGTTCGGCCCGCCGGGGCGCTGGCTGCTCGCACACGTCCTGAATTTGCTCGAGCAATCGACGCGCAGCGCCGCTATCTACCACCAGTACCTGCGCCAACTGGCTCCCGACATCGTCGTCCTGACGCCGATGATCGTGCTGAAGACGGCGCAGCTCGATCTCGCGCGCGCGGCGCTCGAGCTCGGGATCCGCAACGTGTTCGCGGTCGCGAGCTGGGATCATCTCTCGAGCAAGGGAGACCTGACGTTCCAGCCGCAGCGGGTGATCGTCTGGAACGACCTGCAGAAGCGCGAGGCGGTCGAACTCCTGCAGCTGGACGCGAATCGCGTGATCACAACCGGTTCGCAAATCTTCGACGAATGGTTCGTGAAGACCCCTTCGAGTTCACGCGATGAATTCTGCGCCCGCGTCGGACTCCGGCCCGATCGCCCGATCGTGCTGTACGTCTGCTCGTCGCTGCTCGAAGGCAGCACGCCCGAGCCGCCATTCGTCGTCCGCTGGGCGAAGCACCTCCGGCAGAGCGGCCATCAGTCGCTGCGCGACTGCGGAATCCTGGTGCGGCCGCACCACGAGCATGGCGAGGCGTGGCGCAAAGTGAACGTCAAGGGGATGGACAACCTGGCGTGCTGGCCGAAGGCGGGGGACTTCCCGGTCGACGCGCGGTCGAAGACCGACTACTTCGATTCGCTCTACCACGCGGCCGTGGTCGTCGGGCTCAACACCAGCGCCATGATCGAAGGCGCCATTCTGGGGCATCCGGTTCACACAATCCTGCTGCCGGAATTCCAGACCAGCCAGGAAGGGACCGTTCATTTCCATTACCTCCTCGAGGAGCCCGGGGGACTGCTTCACGCGGCGCGATCGCTCGACGACCACGCAGGCAAGCTCGCCGCGGCTCTGGAAGGGCGCGACCCCGATCCCGAGCGCAGCGCACGATTCGTTCGTGCATTCGTGAGGCCTCGCGGCCTGACGACGCCGGCCACCGAGGTGTTCGTCCAGGAGTTGGAGTCGCTGGCGGCCCAGCCCACCCCCGAACCGATGCCGATTCCGGTGTGGGCGCCGATGATTCGTCCGGTCCTGCAACCATTCGCCAACGCCGCGGCCGAGCGAATGCGCCGGATGGAGGAGGAATCGCGGCGCCGCAGCGTGCAGCGGCTCGAGGAACATCGTCAACGCAAGGCCCCGCAGCTCGAGGCCCATCGCCAGCAGCGGATCGCCCAGCACCGGCGCCGCAAGCGCGACGCGGCGAACGCGGCCAGCGGCGTGCCGGACGCTTCGTGAAGATCTTGTTCCTGGCGCACAACCTCGGCAAGACACGGCACTTCGAGGGCGTGCTCGAGGCGCTGACCGCGCGCGGCCATGCCGTGGTGATCACCGCCGCCCACAAGCGCAACAAACCGCTCAAGCTCGGCATCTTCAGCCACAACCCGCTGATCGACGTCGTCGCCAATCCGGTCCGGCGCGTCGATGACTGGGAACCGTTCGTCCGGCCGCTGCGACAAGCACGCGATTACGTCCGGTATCTGCATCCCGGGTACGGGCATGCGCATAAGCTGACCGAACGGGCGCGTGCCTACGCACCGCGCGGCTGGCCGGAGCGACTCTCGGGGAACGGACTGGGCCGGCGGCGCATCCTCGTCAAGCGGACGCTCGAACTGGCGGAGTCGCTGGTGCCGAGCGAACGCTATTACGAACTGTTCATCCGTTCTCATGCGCCCGACGTAATTCTCATCACGCCGCTCATCGACTTCGGTTCGTACCAGACGGACTACGTCAAGAGCGCACACCGGCTGGGCATCCCGATCGTGTTCCTGCCGTTCAGCTGGGACAACCTGACGAACCGGGGCCTCGTGCGGATCGCGCCCGATCGTGTGCTGGTGTGGAACGAACATCAGAAGCGCGAGGCGGTGACCTATCACGACGTGCCTGCGGACCGCATCGTCATCACCGGCGCGCCGCGCTTCGACGAGTTTTTTGCGATGCGCCCGTCGACCACCGTGATGAGTTCTGCACGCGCGCGGGCCTCGACCCGTCGCGTCCGTTCCTTCTGTACCTGTGCTCGTCGCACTTCGTCGCGCCCGACGAAGTCAACTTCGTGCGCGACTGGGCGCGGACGGTTCGCGAGGACGCCGCGGTCGGCAACTGCGGCATCCTGGTGCGTCCTCATCCGGCCAACGCCGAACCGTGGGACCGCGTCGACTTCGACGGACATCCCGAATGCGGCCGTCTGGAAGGAACCGCCGAAGGTCCAGGCGGATCCGGCGCTCTACGACTCGCTGTACCACTGTGCTGCCGTCGCCGGTCTCAATACCAGCGCGATGATCGAAGCAGGGATTCTCGGCAAGGCGGTGCACACGATTCAGACCTCCGAGTTCGCCGGGGGACAGGAGCAGACGCTGCACTTTCACTACCTGCTGGCACGGAACGGCGGGCTGGTGGAAGTCGCGGAGAACCTGCAGCAGCACTGCCGCCAGCTGGATGAAGCGGTGGCGAATCCGGCCGCCGGCGCCGAGCGCAGCCGGCGCTTCGTCGAATCATTCGTACGCCCGCGCGGACTCGACCGGCCGGTCGCTCCGATCATGGTGGAGGAAATCGAGCGCGTCGCGACGATGACCAAGCGACCGCATCGGACTCCGGCATGGCACATCCCGGCCGCGCGGTTGCTGCTCGCCGCGCTCGAGCGGCGCGGCGGTATCAGCGGGTCACGCTGAGCGCTACGCTTCGCGGCGAAGTCGGTCGCGCTCTCGCGACCGACTGAGCAGCGCCGCGCGTATCTGCACCGGCCAGTACGACAACACCAGCGACGCGCCCCCGAACGTCGCAGCCGCGACGTCGTCGACGACGAATTCGGCGCGAAGGTCGCCGGCGCAGCGCTGGCGCGCGGCGTCGATCAAGCCCTCGACCGGTCGATGCCAGTGTACCGGTCCGTACGGGATCGATGGTGGTCGAGAAATTTCTTGGCGAGCACACCGGTCGAAGTGCCGAGCTCGACGACAGTTCCGCCCTGGGGCAGGAAGAAGTCGCCGAGGCGACAGGCGAGTTCAAGCCGTTCGTCGTCGAGCGGAACCGAGAGACGGACATGGTCGTCGAACTGGCCGGCGATGCCCTCGAAGGTCCACCCCGCGTTCCGCGCGTCTATCTCCTGCCTGCCTTGGCCATCTCACCCTCCAACTCGCCGCGTGACCGATTCGCCGACCTGCCGCCTGCGATCGATTCGCTCGTTCATTTTCGCTTCGATCAGCGCCGCTCGGACCCTAACGGGAACCCACCGCTGTAACCGGCCGGCGATACCGTGCTCCGCCGCGGCGTAGCCCGCAAGCGCCTGCCGCGCCGCTGCCAGAGGCCGCGCCGGCAGCGCAACCGGCGTCGCGCTGCGCGCGGCGACGACCCGGAGGCGCAGCGGCTTCCCCGCTGTGAACGCATCGTCCAGCTCCGGGGCGTCGATCCGCGCAATCGTCGCGAACCCCGCTCGCGCGAGCAACCCGCGCAGGCATGTCTCTGAGAAACTCACCACGTGGCGATGTCCACTCAGGCAGTACTTGAGATCGCGATGCGTGGGCAGTGTATCCAGTCTCGGCGTGCTCACGAACAGGATGCCCTCGTCGCGCACCGACCCGGCAATCCGCCGCAGCGTGTCCAGCGGGTCGAGCAGATGCTCGAGCACGTGGTTGAGCACGACGAAATCGAACGATCGATCCTGCGGCACCTCGGTGAGGCGCTGGTGCTTTCGGAATGCCGCGTCGGTCGAAGGCTCGATGCCATAGGTCGTCCAGCCACGCGCCTTCATCCGGTTGAGAAACTTGCCGTCGCCGCAGCCGAAGTCGAGCACCCGGCCGGCCGGCGAGGACAGCTGCGGTGCATACCGCTCCAGCGCCGACAGCAGGCGATCAGGTCGCCGCGGACCCGTCGATCCGCCTGGCATCGCCTTCACGCGCCCGGCCTGCCGCGACGCCCACGTGCCCTCTTCCGAATAGTACCTTTCCAGCTGCGACGGCGTCGGCAGCGGATTTACGAAGAGCACACCGCAGGCGTGGCAGCCGCTGATGAAAGACACACGACGCCCGTCAGTCGTTTTCGGAATTGAGAAGGCGTCGAGCAGAGTGAGCCGTGCCGATCGGCACGCGGGGCACTCCACGGCCTCCCCGTCGAACCGGATCCACCAGCGGCGGGGTTCACGAGGCGGCATGTCGGCGCGTGCGCGCCCTCCGCTCAACCGCCCTGTCCAGCATGGCGCCCTGCAGACGAACCGGAAGCGTCGAACGCATCCTCGCTGCCAGGCCTCGGCGGCTGCGCGCAAATTCATTGACGGCATCGACGGCCGGTCCGAGCGGCGAGGGCTCGGCGGGCGGTGGCTTGTGGGTGCGCTTCGCCACCACGCGAAGCCGCAGCGGCTGGTCCTTTGTCAGCGCGTCGAGGTGCGTTCCTTCGAGCCGGGCGACCGTGGCGAATCCCGCGCGCGCCAGTAATCCGGTCAGGCAGCGGCGCGAATACGACAACAAGTGATTCCGGCCGTCGACGCAGTACTTGAAATCGCCGTGTACCGGCAGCGTGTCAAGGGCGGGAATGCCGACAAACAGAATGCCGCCGTCACGCAGCGCACCCGCGAGCTGGTGCAGGATCTGCAGCGGGTTGGTCACGTGCTCGAGCACGTGGTGGAGAATCGCGAAATCAAAGCTGCCGTCCTGCGGGGGCCGATCGAGCCGGTGATGGCGCTGAAACGGCACCGGCGTCGAGGGCTCGATCCCGAAGGTCTCCCATCCCGCGGCCTGGAGCCGATCGAGAAACTTTCCTTCCCCACACCCGAAGTCGATCACCTTGGCGCCAGACGGTGGGCTGTGCACCGGCACGTACGGCTCCAGCGCGTCAAGCAGCACTTCGCGCGGATCTCGTGCTGGAGTCTGTGAGGGCGGCCTGGCGGCGCGAACCTGGCGGGTTTCTGCCCATGCGCCCTCAGGCGCGTAGCGTTCGTGCAACTCCTCGCGGGATGGCAGCGGGTTGACGAATAGCACGCCGCATTCCTGGCAGCCGGTGAGAAACGCCAACCGGCGCCCCCGGCGGTCGCGCGGAATCTTGAACACGTCGAGCAGCCTGATCCGGGGCGACTCGCACGCCGGGCACGCACGGGCCTCGTTCTCGTACCGCAACCACAGCAGCGGCGTCTTAGCGTTCGGCAATCGTGTGCGCCTCCGCCCGTGCGAAATACGTCAGCCCCGCACACAGGAGGACGAACACCGCCACGGCCGTCACCAGGAACTGCTCGCGATAGAACGCGCCGACTCCGAACAAGCCCCACTTGAAGGTCTCGACGATGATCGCCAGCGGATTGAACAGCATCCAGCGGCGCTGATCCTCAGGCACCTGCGACAGCGGATACAGGATGGGCGTCAGGAGGTACCACACTGACAGCAACTGGCCCATGCCGAAGCGGATGTCGCGCGCTGTTTCCCCCCAGATCGATGTGAACAGCGAAATCGCCAGCGCGAAGAAAAACGCCAGCCCCAGTGCGGCGGCCGCCCACAGGATCGAGACGTCAGGGCGAAGATACACTCGGCCGTCCTGCACCGTGTAATAGATGGTGGCGGCAAGAAACACCCCGACCTTCAGCGCCAGGTTCAGCAGCGACGGCATCATGTTGCCGAACGGCAGGATCGCGCGCGGGTGGTAGATCTGGTCCGTCAGATCACGATTCATTTCGAGGGCGCGCGTGCCCCACATCAGGCTGGTCGCAAACACGTCCCAGACAACCGTTCCAGCAAGCAGAAACAGGAAGTAGGGCAAACCATTCGAACCAACTCCCAGCAGCCCGCCGAAGACCAGCGCGCGAAGCGCGATCGGAAACAGCGGGTTGATCCACAGCCAGAGCCACCCGAGCACGGTGCGGCGATACATTTTTCGCAGTGCGCGGTCGCCGATGAACCCGAGTAGGCGCCGATACTGCCAGACCTCCCGCATCGTGGCGATCGCGCCGGGGTACCGCGACGAGACTTCCCAGCGTTCGGTCACAGCTTGTCCATCGTCGCCGCTTCGGAGCGCGTGAAATACCAGACGCCGCCGGCAAACGTCGCGGCGGTGATCGCCATCGAGTAGCCGAACCAGGGCCACGAGTGCTCGAGCGCCGGCAACATGCCCCAGCGGAACGTTTCGAGCGGTGCGGTCAATGGATTCAGGTGCGCCAGCCACCGGATGCCAGCCGGCACCACCGACAGTGGATAGATGACCGGCGTGAAGTACAGCCAGAAGCTGACCACGTAGCGAAGAACGAAGCGGGCGTCGCGGGCGCGCGCCTGCCACACCGATACCCAGAGGGATAACGAAAACGCGAACGCCAGGATGAGCAGCACCGAGGCGGCGCACGCGAACAGGCGCGGATTGGCCTGCACGTACCAGACGCCCTCGTTGACCCGGTAATACACGAGACTCGCGATCAGGACGAGTGTGATGATGACCGGTTCGATGATACCGGCCGTCATCTGCGCGAGCGGCAGGATGATCCGGGGCACATACAGCTTCGTCAACAGATTGCGGTTGGTCTCGAGTCCCTGGCTGCCGCGAATCACCGGGCCGTCAAAGCAATTCCAGGGTATCTGGCCGATGAGAAAGAAGACGAAATAGGGAACCCCGCCCGACGGTACCTGCATGATCGACCCGAAGACGAAGCTGCCGACACCGAGCGGCACCAGCGTGCGGATGAAAATCCACGAAACGCCGAGGTGGGTCTTCGAGTACAGCGATTCCAGCGCCTTCGACGAGAAGAACCAGAGAATACGGCGGTACTGCCACACCTCGCGCGTGCGGGCGACGAACCCCTGGTCCACATCGGGCGCGATGATCCACCCGCCTTCGCCAGGGCCGCGGCGCGCCAGGGCGCCTGGGTCAGACGGCAGACTTGCGTTTCTTCCTTGCATTGACGTGGCTGCGTACCGTCCAGTCGAGCTGCGGCGCGATCGCGCCGCGCTTCAGCTGGGTACCGGGCTCGCGCCCGTACGCCATGAAGGTCAGGGCATTGTCGAGAACCACCTTCGTTTCCTTGCCGAGGTTCGTGTACACCGTAACGTTCACGGTGTAGGTCGTCTCGGCCAGCAGGTGCGCGGGCACGCGCACCACGAGATCGACCACGCCGCGGCGATCGGCAACGAACTCCTCGGCCTGCGTGGTGCGAAAGACCAGGAACCGTTTGGCGTAGACGTCGAGGAACGCGCGCAGCGTCGGGCCGGGCTTACGGACTTTCAGCCGCACGCGCACATAGATGTCTTCGGTCGTCGGCGCGGCGCCGATTTCTTCCCCGAGCGAGTTCAGCAGACGCACCGATGCGATTTCGGCGACGACGTTGGTGTGGCGGCCGGTCTTCTCGCCGAAGGCTGCTTCGCGGCCGGTGCCCCTGAGCGCGGCGTCTTCGTACTCGGCGACGACAAGCTCGGGCTCGCCGTCTTTCATCACCTCGCCCTTGTCGATCCAGATGATGCGATGACAGAGGCGCGAGACCGCGGCCATGTCGTGAGACACAAACAGCACGGTCAGGCCACGTTCGGCTTCCTGGGCCACTCGCTGCAGGCATCGTTCCTGAAACGCGATGTCGCCGACCGCGAGAATCTCGTCCGCCAGCAGGATGTCGGGCTGCATGTTGATCGCGACCGAGAAGGCGAGGCGCAGGTACATGCCGCTCGAATACTGGCGCAGCGGGTTGTCGGCGAAGTCGCCCAGCTCGGCGAACTCGACGATCGCGGGAATCCGGTCGAGCGCCTCCCGCCGCGGAATCCCGTGCATGGCGGCGTTCATCAGGATGTTGTCCTGCGCGGAGAAGTCAGGATTGAAGCCGGCGCCCAGCTCGAGCAGCGAGACGACCCGGCCGACGCCGGACACCCGCCCCTCGGTGGGACGAGTGACGCGCGCGATGACCTTGAGCAGCGTCGACTTCCCTGCGCCGTTCGCACCGATGATGCCGAGGATCTGGCTCGGGGGCACCGTGAACGTGACGTGGCGCAGCGCCCAGAGATCGCGGCCCTGGGCTACTCGCCCCGGCAACGTAATCCGCGGGAGCGGCATCCGAGCGAACCCGAGGTTGAGTGTTTTGCGGGGGGCGGCAGCCGCCTTCTTCGAGGGAACGAAGTACCGTTTGCCGAGATCCTCGACGATCAGACTGTCCATGAACTCCGGGAAGCGATCAGTGCAGTTCCCGGTTGCCGGTCTTGGTAATGATCGGAATATCCCGCATCCAGAGCTGCTTCTCCCACCATCCGCGGTTCGCCGTGTACCACGCGATCGTCCGATCGAGTCCTGCGTCGAAGCTCACGTCCGGACGCCAGCCGAGCAGACGCTGCGCCTTGGAGGGATCAGCCGTATGGCGGAAGACCTGGCCCGGACGGTCGCCGACATACAGGATCTCGGCGTCTCGGCTTGTTCATCTTTTTCGCGACCAGCGGCGCCATCTCCGCCAGCGAGATGCTCTCCCCGTATCCCAGGTTGATGACCTCACCGACGAGCCGCGCCTTGTCGGCATGGGCCAGGCAATCGAGCGCACGACAGGTGTCTTCGACGTAGGTGAAGTCGCGCGCCGCCGAGCCGTCGCCATGCACGCGCAGCGGTTCGCCCAGCAGGCAGCTGGTGATGAAACGGGGAATCACCTTCTCCAGGTGCTGCCTCGGGCCGAACTGGTTGAAGGGACGGACGATGATCGCCGGCAGGTTGTAGGTGGCGAAATACGAGTAGACCAGCCGGTCCGCGCCCGCCTTGGCGCTGGCATACGGGCTCATCGGCATGAGCGGCGCCTCCTCGTCCATCTTTGGCGCCCGCGCCGTGCCGTACACCTCCGAGGTCGAGATGTGGATGAAGCGGTCGATGTGCTTGACGTGCTTCAGCACCGAGTTGGCGACGACCTGCGTGCCGAGCACGTCGGTCTCGAAGAAGTGGTAGTTGTCGTAGATCGATCGCGTCACGTGCGTTTCGGCGGCAAAGTGCACGACGACGTCCGCCTGCTCGACCAGCGAGTCAACCAGCGAGGCGTTGCGCACGTCGCCGTACCAGAACTGGAGCCGGCCGCTGTTCGACGAATGATTGAACCCCCCGGGCAGGTTCTCGAGGCTGCCCGCATAGGTGAGCAGATCCAGCACCAGGATCCGGTAGTCAGGGTAGTTGTCGTAGATGTGATGAACGAAGTTGCTGCCGATGAAGCCGGCGCCGCCGGTGACGAGAAAAGTTTTCACAGGATGGTTCACTCTAACGTATGCCACCGAAGGCAATCAACGGCGCGTCGCCGCCGCAGTTAAGCACGAGGTCGAGCGCCGACATGTAGGGCACGAAGGGTCCGTGGAGCTGCGGGTAGGTCGGATGTGCATAGCGCTGCCATTCGACCGTGATGCCGTGCGCCTCGAACGCGGCGACATCCAGGTAGTCCTGCGCCGAGTCCCCCGACACATAGCGGGATGCGCCGAAGTGCCGGCAGATGTTGACGAGCCGCTCGGTGCGCTCGCCGCCGATCCCGAGTGCAGACGATCGCTCGATGCGCGTGTCGAGCCCGAGCCATTGGGCGAGCAGCGCCGCACAGGCGAGATCGAGATCGACCAGTCGGTCCCACTTCAGCTGAAGCAGCTCTTCCAGCGCCGGCATGTAGTCGTCCAGAAACGGCGCGCGCGCGTACGCCTGCCGGATGCTGGTCACGTGCTTGCGCGCCCATGGCGTGCGTCCGTCGATTTCGACATCGACAAGGCACGGGAAGCCGTTCTCGCCGTGACGGACGGGCACCGTCAGCCATTGCGGCCCGTTCTGCGTCTTGATGCGATTCCGATTCCGCCATCCATGCTTGTCGTACTGCACGTCGTCGTAATAAACGAACACGTCGGCGCGATGGAGCTGGTCGAAGAAGCCGAGCCACGGCAGGTAGCCGGGCTGGAGAACGACGACGGTGCCAATCGAACGGTCGTTCAATCGCGCGCGTCCGCATCGGAGGCCAGCCACACGCTCGACACGATGATCGAGGAAGCGCAGAAGAACAGGAACCAATCGAAGACGAATGAATGGACCACCGTCGTCAGGGGTCGATCGCCGAGCCGAACAGTGCCGGCCGGGGCGTCCGCCGCGATGCGGGCGGTGCCGCGCTCAATGTAATGCGTATCGGCGACACGTGGATCGCCGACGAGTGCGCCGACCCTCTCGGTCGAGGGATCGGTGAGATCGTACCCCCACGTCTGGTCGTCTCTCGGCTCGCCCTTCGCCAGGGCGAACCGTTGCTCCAGCGACGCGCGCTGATCTTGTGACAGGCCGGGCACCCAGCGCACGTGCACGCGCGGTGCGAACGGTGAGGGCGACCACACGCGGAGCGCGATCGCGCCCGCGAGCATGATCATGCCTGCTGCCGCGAACCAGCGGATGCGCCGACGCTCTGTCGTCGCTGCGGCGTTGAGTGAATCAGCGCGCACGTTCGCGAGAATAGCATGGACCTGTGAGGGTAATATCGTGCGATGAACGGCGTCGAGACCGCGATGCTCGCCGGACGACTGCTCGCAGTCAGTACCGCGCTGCTGCTCGTTCCCGGGCTCGCCATGCTCGCGCTGTTGAGACTGCGGTCCGAATGGCCCGAGCGCATCGTCATGGCCTTCGCCGCGAGCTACGTGTGGATGTTCATCCTGTCGATCCTGGTGCCCCTCGCAGGAGCCACCGTCGATTACGCCCTCGCGATCACGATCGTACTGGCCGCTGCGCTGATCGGCGCCGGCGTCAGGCACTGGCGCCGCAACGCATCGGCTGCCGGCCGCGTTCGGCCCATGGTTCGAAGCGACACGCTGTTGGTGCTCGCGATCGTCATCGGCAGCATCGTCGCCGGGTGGATTAACGAGCCGCCCTTCACGGGCGAAGAGGCGCTGGACGTCGCGTCGATTTCGCGATTCGCTGACGGTGGACGTATCACCTTTGAAAATACGTCGCTTTTTCCAGGCACCCGGCCGGTCTACCTCTTTCAGCCGTACCAGTTGGCAGTCGCGATGGTCGCGCGCGCCGCTGGAACGGATCCTGTCGTCGCGTTCCTCAAATTCAGGGCGTTCCTTGCGCCTCTGGCCGCCATCTTTCTCTACAGCCTGCTGCGACGGCTCGCAGCCACCCAGGCCGAAGCCGTGTGCGCGTTCATCGTCGTGGCGATCGTTGTCGTGCTGGACGTCCAGACGTGGGAATGGAACTCGCTGTTTCCCTTTGTGCGGCGCGGCGGGTTCAGCGCCGGTCTGTGCGTGCCCGCCCTGATGGTGCTGTGCCTGACGGCCACACGACGGGCAGAAGAACCCGCTGCCCGCCGGATACGCGCCGTGGCGCTGGCGATGGCTCCGGGCCTGCTGGTGGCTTCCCTGGCAACGCATCCACTCGAAATGTTCACGGTGCTCTTTTTTGCCGGGGGAATTGCGCTCGTCACACTCGCAGGCATCGATCGGGGCGGGGATCGACGGTACGCCGCAGCGCTGATGTTGCTCCTGGCGGTCACCGCCGGCGCGTACGTATCCGTTCAGTCACGGCTGGTCCCATACGTTGCCGAGCACGAACGCGAGGCCAAGCGGGGCGTCCGCGCGGACCTGACGCGGCTTAGCGCCGATCCCGTAAGGGCCATCATCGGCCGCTCCGAAGCGCGCGACCTCCTCAGCCGGACGATCCCCTCGACGACGGCTATCGTGTTTGGAATTCCGGCACTCGCGCTTGCCGCGCTGCGGACGCCGGTGGCGGCGGCCATCCTGGCGATGGGCATCGTTCCCCTGGCCCTGGTCTATGCGGCTCCCGCCGGACTGATGGTGCTCACGCTCCTGACGTCGGTGGCGACGGTGAAGGATGTCAATGCGTACTTCTCGCTGCTGGGACTTCTGTCGCTCGCGCTGGGCATCACGGCGCTTGCCCATGCGGTGTTGCGAGCCGCGGCCTGGCGACAGGACGGATTCCGGCAGGTCGTCGTGACCGCAGCCGTCGGATCAGTGGTCCTGGTCCTGGGATGGACCGTAATCAGGCGCGGCGCCGATTGGCTCGCCGCACGCACGATTACCCAGCCCGAGGTCGGGCTGGGTCTCGCCGTGGCGGTCGCAATCGCGGTGCTGATGATCGCGCGAGCGTCGAACGACCCGAGGCTCAAGACGTCTGCCTTCTCGACGGGCGTGGTCCTGGTGGCGGCGGCGTTCGCATTGGTCGCCGCGATGCCGGAGCGCGCATTCGGCGGCCCTTTCGCGCGGCGCGAGCCGGTAACGATACTGGAACGGCTGCGAGCCGCGCGGGCGACGCCGTCGATCATGCAGTGGCCGAGGTACTACGAGCTCCTGAAAGATTCGATCGCTCCCTCGCTGCCGGTGCCGCGAGAGGTGGTCGACGAACTGCGCGCGCGGATGCCGCCACGCCAAGTCCTGCTTGCGAACCCGTTATACAGCTGCGCACTCGTCGTCCTGTTGGATGCCTATTGCATCAACCCTGCATCGATTTACGGCCATTACTTTCAGCCGGCGGCCTCCTACTTCGAACGGTATGTCACCGACGACGGCGCCGACATGCCGCGTCATCCCTTCTACAACGACGACCCGGCGATCGCGGATACCGAGCGCGCGCTGCTTGGCGAGTATGGAGTGTCGTACATCCTCGCCGATCCGCCCTATGCAGAAGCGATCGCCCGGAAGCTTCGCATGGCGACCGTCGACGCCGCCCTCGTGATCGACAAGCGAGGCTACCGTCTGTACCGGATCGAGGGCCGCTGACGCCGGCGTATCAGGAAGCCGATACGGCATCGTCAGTGACGACTGGAGCGCGCAGCCAGAAGACCAGCCCAATCGCACTGGCAATCAACAGATGCGCGTACAGCAGCAGCGAGATCGCGACGGCGACTTCAGGCGCAATGCCGAGCGGAGCGAGCAGCGAGGCGTGCAGTTGCTCGCGCAGGCCGAGCCCATTGACGGAGATGGGAACGCTGCTCAACACCGTCGTTGCAGTCACGACGGCAAACATCGCCAGAAAGGGCGGCGGGGTGCTTCGATCGAGCGCCACAAAGCGCATGTACACGAGCGTCACCGCGACCGCATACCCGATGACGACCACGGCCGCGTGCACGTAGACGGCCGGCCGGCTGAGCGGGACCGACATCTCGAGGCGAAGGCGCTGTAACCGGGCGGCAACGTCCACAGCCCGCGTGCCGAGCCAACGCACCCGCGCGGGCAGACCACCCGTGCCGACGCCAGTCAACACCAGTGCGCCGAGGGCAGCCACCGCGATACCGCTGCAGACGATTTGCGCCGCCGTGAGCCGGGCGGCGCCAACCGGGCTCGCCGCCAGCGCACCGGCGGCGAGCGCAGCCAGAAGGCCAACGCCAAGGATTCGATCCAGCGCGACGGATGCCGCGATCGGCCGGTAACCATGACGCTGGCCGAGGTAGTACACCTTCGCGACGTCGCCCCCCACCGTCGATGGAAGGAAGTTATTGACGAAAATGGCGACGAAGTAGTGACAAAGAATCCGTGTAAACGGCACGGCCACGCCGCCGGCGCGGAGCAGCTTCGTCCAGCGCCACGCATACGCAACCTGTCCGAGCAGGACGACGGCAAGAGAAAGCAGGTAGAACCACCATGGCACGCCAGCGAAGAGCGCCGTCATTGCAGCAAGGTCGAGGCGACGAGCCAACAGCACCAGCAGCACCACCGTCACCAGCGTCTGCGCGACGACCCAACGATGCCTGGTATTCACAGCCGAAGTGAGCGGAATGCCGGGGACACCTCATAGAGCGCCCACCGGCCATCGTCGTAGCGGGGTGTAAACACGTCGGGATCCTGCGCGAGTACGCCTGTCATGAGCGCGTGAAATCGTGGATTGACCAGCACATGTGTCACCGACAGGTTCCGGACGAAGGCGAGCCGGTCGGCTCGCGCCTCGCAGGCATTGAAGAGCGGCTGGTCGCCGCAGGCGGCCGTCGAACGGTCGTAGCTCTCGAAGTACCTGACGAAAATTGCCCTCGGGATGAGACCCTGCGCGGGTCCGGGCCACGCCACCATCCGCTGGGGCACGAACAGCGTGGGTTGGTACTCTTCGTTGATGTCAATCGCGAGCACGCTGTCGACCGGCAGGTCATTCGCGACCAGCCGCATCAGCGCCGGCGGCGGTGGACAGAATTGCCCATTTGCCAGGCACGGCAATGACGCGAGAAGTTCTGCGGGCGTGCCGGGAGACTGCGCCGCAAGGCTGGAGCGGAGCGAGCTCTGCGGCAACTCGGTCGCGACGACCAGCGGTACGGCCATTGCCGCCATGATCACCACCCAGCCGCGGCGAGGATGTTCCACCCATCGATCGGCGACCGGCCTCCCGCGCGCACACCACAACCGCCAAGCCATCGCGGCGTAACCCGCCAGTACCGGCGCGAAAAGCAGATCTGCCTGCTCCGGATGATCCGCCAGGTAGGGACCCAGTTCGCGGATCGCGGCGCCGGCCGCGGCGGCGACGCCAAGCGCGATGGGCAACGCGACCAGGTAGCGCCACTGCGACAGCCTGGCTGACACAAGGTACAGCGACACGCCGGCGAGGATATGGATGAAAAAGATGACGTTGCGGACGGGTGTGTAGAGGATCTCGAAGTACGTCACGTAGGCATAAGGAATCGCGAGCAGCGGGAACCGGATGATCAGCAGGTAGCAGACGATACTCGCCGCCACGAGCATTGCCAGCGGGCGGCGCCGCAATGCGAACAGCGCGAAGGGACTCGCGAGCAGGACGACGGGGTTCCAGCCGTGAAACATCGGTTCGAAGGCCACCATGTAGGTGCGCAGCAGCGGGAATGGCCGACCGACGAGGTCGAGCCAGGAAGCACCGCGAAAGACTTCCAGAAGACCTGCCCGCTCACCTTCGACCAGGTCGTCAACGAGCGGAACTGCGCTTCGTTGCCACGCCGTATACGCGAGAAGCGCGCCCGCCGTGGCGACCACCAGGAACGCTGCGCGCCTCGAAACGAGTGCTTTGTCTCGCATCATCCACGTGACAGCCGCGAATGCGGTCATGTACACGAGGAACTGCACGATCTCCCGCGGATGGACCATGATCAGCATCACCGCGAGCCCAAGCGTGGCGGCTGCGAAAAAGTTGCGCTCGCGTGTCTCAGCTGCCGAAAGGAACTGCACGGCGAGGAGCAACAGGGCGGGAAGCAGCACCCCCATCGCCAGGTCCGATGCATGGCTGTACGGCGCCAGCTGCGCCCAGGAGAAGCCGGGAACACCCCCGAACGCACCGCTGGCAGCCAGCGCCGCCGCGACGAACGTCGCGGCCAATGCGATCCGCCGGCTTGCGAACATCGTCTGGGCACAGCCATACAGCAGGACCGGCGCCGCCATGCCCCAGATCGCCCGCGTCTTGTAGTACAGGAAAAATGGGTCGATGTCGTCCAGCCGCGCCATCAGCGCGAGCATGTAGTGCGTGCCCGGAAATGGGTACGTGTACACGATGTCCGGGGCGATATACATCGTATAGAGCGTCGGCGACGATAGGTGCACGAGCCGGCGGACGAGCGAGATGTGAATGCGCGGCTCGGTCGTGTCAAATGGCGATCCCGCAAGATACAACCCGGCACCCAGCGCCACGACCGTGATGCCCAACACGATTTCGCCATGAGGCGCCCGGACGCTGACCCCGCTCCCACCGCGCCACAGCGCGACCGCCGCATGAATCAGCGCCAGCGTGGCCAGCAGCATGATCGCAACGTCGACAGAAAACGCGTACATCACGGCGGCGATCGTGACGAGCTGTATCAGGGCAAAGCTGATTCCCAGGCTGACGCCAATCAGTTCCAGCAGGCTGAAGGCATCCCGCGGCCGCCACGCCAGGACAGCCAGCATCCCGGGTATTACCGTGACAACGATGCCCGCCGAGAAAATGCGCAACGCCCACGTCGCATCCGAGTTGGATGGAAGATACCGGGCGGCCACCGCGACCGCCACGACGACGATCGCCGCGAACACCATTCCGCGGGGCGCTCCGTTCATCGAATGACGTGGCCTGCACCGCGGTCGAGGCGGCGGCCGAGCACGATCCAGCGCGTCCACCAGTACAGGATGTCGGCGATCGCCGCGACAATCGCCTTTGGGCGCGTTCCAGTACCGCGCCCGCGCTGGCGCTTGACGAAGGGGACCGGCACTTCCTTGAAGGTTGCACCGCGCCACCACGTCTTCAGCAGGCATTCCGGGTTCGTGAACGCGCTCTCCGTCTCCAACGCGACCGACTGGATAAGCGGGCGGGGGTACACGGTGACGTTCTGGTAGTCGCCGAGCGGCAATCGGAAGAGCGTGCGAATCAACTGGTAATTCACGACCGAGACAAGACCCTTGTACGGATTGTCCGAGCGCTGGCCGACGATCCCTCGCGCCGAGGTCGTGTCCAGGCGAACACCCTGAAGCACGTCGACCCGCGACAGTTCGCCCAGAGAGCGCGCGAGCTCACGGATGTCATACGCCCAGTCCACCGTCTGCCAGAAAACGTAATCCTTGGTGGCGAGCGCGATCGCGCGCTTGGTGTTGTAACCGGAACCGCGGTTGTGGGGGTTCCTGAACGGCTTCACCCACGGGCGGGTCTTCTGGTACGCCAGCGCGATGTCCCAGGTGTCATCGGTGCTCCCATCGTCGATCAGGACCAGCTCGAAATCATCGGTCAACGCCTGCAGGAAGGCGCCCGCGCGATCGATGTATGGCCCCAGATTCTCCTGTTCGTTGAGCGCCCACCCGAGCATTGAAAGGCTGAACGGTACGCGACGGGTGCCCGGGAGGATATCCGCAGATTGGGGAACCTCAGCCGCCACTGCGCTGGCTCACTTCATACAGGGCCCATGCGCCGTCGTCGTACAGCGGTACGAACAGGTCTCGATGCCGTGCGAGGACACCCGTCATCATCCCGTGCAGCCGCGGGTTGACGAGGACATGGGTAATGCGGAGATCGCGGACGAAGGCTGCCCGCTCTTCGCGCGATTCGGCATCGTTGAACAGCGGCTGATCGAGCGAGGCCGCTCGCGCACGGGCGAGGTGCTTGAAGTACCCGGGGAACGTCAGTTCGGGCTCTACCAGTCCTTCGATCGCACCGGACCAGACGTCGACCTGCTGAGGAAGGAACATCGAGGGTTCGTACGCCTGACGATAGTCGACAGCAAATATCGACTCCACCGGAATGCGATCGCGGGCAAATTGAATCAGCGCCGGCGACGGCGCGCAGTATTCGTTGTCGTCCCCGCACTTGATGCTGGCGAGCAGGGCGGCGGGCGTTGGCTGTCGATTCCTCAGGGGCAGCTTGACGATCGCGCTCTCTGCTTGCCACGTGGCCGGAACGATCGCGATCAGCATCAGGGCGAAAGCGAGCGCCCAGCGGGGGCGTGGCTCGTCGGGCCACCGTGCGGGCTCCGCCGGCGGTTCGCGGCGCCACATCGCAGTCAGCGCCAGGCCGTAGACAATCAGCACGGGAACGAAGAACAGATCGGCCCGCACAGCGGCCGCCGGGCCGATACGCTCGAACAGCTCGATCAGCGCCCCGGCCGCCAACAGCGCTCCGACGACCAGCGCCACATAGCCATATCGCGCCAGCCAGACGGCCACGAGGTAAAGGGAAACCCCTGCCAGAAGATGGGTAAAGAACGCGATTTTTCTGACCGGCGCGTAGAGGATTTCCCAGTACGTGGCGTAGGCGTACGTCATGGCCAGAAGCGGAACCCTCATGATCGCCAGGTAGGCGGCAATGCCCGACGCGACGAACAGGGCAAGCGGTCGGCCTCGTAGCAGGTACAGCACGATCGGGCTCGCGAGCAGCACGATGGGCACCCACCACCGGAACGTGAGCACGGACGCCGGCATGTAGTCCTCGAGCAGCGGCAGGGGCTGCCCGAACAGCGCCGCCCACGAGTTTTCGGCGAACAGGTTCGTCAGCCGTTCCCGTCGCTGGCTGATGATTGTGTCCACGGTGCCAACGGCGACCTGATACCACAGTCGATATACGACGAGGACGGACGTGCTGAGCAGCAGCAGGATCGCCGCGCGCCTCAGCAGAAGCCGCGGTCCCCGGATGGCGATGAGCGTGATGCTGAATGCCGCGAGGTACACCAGTACCTGCACGATCTCGCGGGGATGCGCCATGAGCAGCATGAGCGCCATGCACACGGCGGCAGCGAGGAAGAACCGCGCCTCACCGCGTTCGTTCGCGCGAAGATACGAGAACACGAGGAGCAACTGTGCCGGCAGCAGCACGCCCATCGCCAGGTCGGCGGCGTGGCTGAACGGCGCCAGCTGCGACCAGGCGGCAAAGGTGCCATTGGCCACGAACGCGGCGGCAACGAGGCCCACGGCCAGCGCCATGCGGCCGTTCTCGAAGATGACGCGCGCCGATGCCCACACGAGCACGATCGCCGCAATACCCCAGAAGGCCCGAAGCTTGTGATACAGGAATATCGGCTCGACGTTCCCGATCCGCGACATCAGCGCCATCGCGTAATGCGTCCCGGGAAACGGGTAGGTGTAGGCCCCCGGCGAAAGGTACGTATTCGCGATCGACGGCGCTGTGAGTCGGCTCAGCCTCTGGACGATCGCGATGTGAACCCGGTCTTCCTGCGAGTCGACGAACGGGGATCCGAGTGCGTAGAGGAACACGCCGATCCCGCCCACCACCATCAGCAGTGCGACGTCGCCGGCACCGAACCGCACGGCCACACCGCCGGGAGCCGATCGACGCGTCATCCCGAGGTGGATGGCCATTACGACTCCCAGCACCGCGATGATGCGGGACGGGGGTTGATGCAGCGTCACAGCCGCGATCGTGAGGAGATGCAACATTGCGAGACTGCTGGCGACGCCGAGGCCGAGCCATTCCACCAGGGAGAACTCGTGCCGCGGATGCCAGGCGAGGATTGTCATCAGCCCGGGAGCGACGCCAACCAGCACTGTCACCCCCGCCACTCTCAACGCCCAGCCCCACCCGGCCGCTTCCGGCGTCGCTCGCGTCGCGATGCAAAGCAGGCAGACGACCAGCAGGGCTACGCCGAGCGCGCGCCCCCCGACGACGATCTCCAGCGGATCTCGATTGCGGCTGATCACGCCGATGGACGTCCGGGTCGTCAAGCGAGGTACAAGTCGTACCACTCCTGAAAGATGACGAGCGCGAGGACCCTGTTGACCGCCAGGTGGTCAGCGCCGCGCTGCGTACACGCGATCGATCAGGGCGCCCACGCGGCCGGGGTCAAAGATGCCGTGGCCGCGCAACCGCTCGGGCGACAGCGTGGCGCGCACCCAGGGCTGCAGCTCGCCGAGCACCCACTCAGTCACCGGCATGAGAAACCCTTCCTTGGGTCGGCGGATCATCTCCTCCGGAAAGTACCGGGCGGCCGCTTGCTTGAGGATGTACTTGGTCTCGCCGTTGTGGATTTTCAGCGATCCCGGAAGCGACGCCACGTATTCCACGACGTCGGTATCGAGAAAGGCGCTCCGCACTTCGAGCGAATGCGCCATCGACAGCCGATCGACGAACGTCAGCACCTGGTCTGGGAAGATGCCGTGGAATTCGGCCTCGAGGACGCGGTTGAGCGGATCGCGCGCCGAAAGCGACTCGAAGGCCGAGCGCATATGCTCGCGCGTGGACACGGCCTTCAGCCTGGCCCGCACGTCCGGCGCATACAGCGCGCACTTCTCTTCGTCGCTCATGACGAGCAGGTCCGCGCGCCACGCCCAGTCAGGATCGGTCGCCGCACCTGGAGCGGCATGCACGCCGGCGGCCGTGCGGTGGGATCGATAGCTGCCGAACAGTTCGTCCGCGCCGTCGCCGGCGACTGCCACTTTCACGTGCTGCGCCATGCGCTGCGAGAGGAAGTAGGTAGACACCACACCGGCAAACGGCTCGTCAAAGGCGCGCAGAATCTTCCGGATGCTGTCCGGATACGCCGATACCGCGATCGTCTCCTCGTGGTGCTCGGTGCCATACCGTTCGGCCACCCACCGTGCCCAGCGGCGATCCTGCTCCTTCCCCTCGGTGGTCGATCCGCCGGCATAGGTAAGCGTGAATGTCTTGACCGGCGCGGCGGATTGTTCGGCAGCCAGCGCGGTGGTCAGCGACGAATCGATCCCGCCGCTCAGGAAGAACCCGACCGGGACGTCCGACATCAGCCGGCGCCCGACGGCCCGACGCATCCGCGCCAGCAGCTCGTCGGCGACCTCGCGCTCGTCGGGCACGCGCCCGTTCGGGGCGAACGAAAGCCGCCAATATCGCGAGATGACGGGCGCCGCCCCCGGACGAAACACCAGGCGATGCGCCGGCGGCAGCATGCGCACGCCCTTCGAAGATCGTGAGCGGATGCGGAACGTGCTTGTAGCCCAGATAGTGATGAAGCGCTTCGAGGTTCAGGCGGCGTTCGAAACCCGGCACGGCCAGGAGCGCTTTCAGCTCGGAGGCAAAGTACAGCGCGCCGTCGTGCTCCCAGTAGTACAGCGGCTTCTTTCCCATCCGGTCGCGCGCCAGCAGTCCCGACCTGCTGACGGCTGTCCCAGACGGCCACGGCGAACATGCCGTCGATGTGCTCGGGCAGGCGTTCGCCGTGGTCCTCCCAGAGGTGAGGGCAGGAGCTCGGTATCGGTGTGGGTGTGAAGGTGGTGACCGCGGGCGAGAAGCGCGGGACGCGCAACCGGGAAGTTGTAGAGCTCGCCGTTCTGCGCGGCGATCGACCGTGCCGTCTTCGTTGGTCAGCGGCTGTCGGCCGCCCGCGACGTCGATGATGCTCAGACGCGCGAGCGCCGAGCGCAAACCGGTCGCCGGAAATGATGTGCTGATCGTCCGGGCCGCGATGATGAAGCGCGGCCAGCATCGCCGGCAGCGCGTCGCGGTTGCCGGCGCCGAAGAATCCCGCGATGCCGCACATGGTGGCTAACGACCGGCCGGCGCGTAGCTGCCCGGCAGCGCGCCTTCATGAACCGGCGACACAGCGTGGGCGGCGCGCGGAGAAAACGACTTGTCGAGGAGCTGCTCGGTCACCGTGGCGGCGTCGACGTCAACCACGTAGTCGAGCCAACAGTTACCCAGTCGAAATGCGTCTGTCGCCGGACCACGCTGACGTACTCGAACACCACGCGGTCGCCGGCCGCGCGGGGTAGGGTGCGCGCGTAGCGCAGCAGCCGTTCGCGGAAGATCGCGTCGTTGCTCGGGTAGTACTTCAACGTCGTGAAGAGCGAGGTCAAGCAGATCATCTCGCCGACGTGGTTGAATCGCGGCCAGGCGCCGAGCCGGCTCGCGGGCACCAGTTCGCCACCTGCGTGCGGCTCGCGCCAGACCCGAATGAAGAAGTTCACCAGGTCAACCGAGAACACGCGCCAGATGATGATGCCGAAGAGGTTCGTATAGCGCTCGAGCGCGCGCTGGATCAGCCGCGGCAGCGAGCGGCGTCGCGTAGAAGTTGTAGTACAGACCCGCATGCGCAAACGGCAGCAGCACGAGGTAGGTCCAGAGCGCCGCGCGGAGGAGGCCGTTCAACGTCGCGACCGCAGGTGCGCGTCGCCGATGCGGCAGTCATGCCGGCCCGAGCGGCCGCTGCGATCCACCCGTCGAGCACTCCGCCGGGGACCACGATAGAGCACGCCGCAGACCATCACCATCTCGCAGAGGAACCCGAGGCGGATCTGCGTGAGGATGAACAGGAAGCTGAGGATGAGCAGGACGGCGCCGAGCTCGCGCGTCGCCGGGATCAGCATCAGCAGCGCGGCGACCACCTCCGTCCCCCACGCCAGCTGGTTCATCGTCCAGAAGACAGCGCTGTCAGGCGGACGCGCGGCGTACCAGCCTCCACCAGTAGCCCCACATCGGATTGCACAGACCCAGTTCCATGCCGTGATTGTGCGGGTAGCCGGCCGTGAACTTGTAGACGCCGGCGGACAGCATGATAAGTGCGAGGTCCACCTGCAGCACGAGCAGCGCGACGCTCCGAAGGTCCGGCGCGAATCGACCGGTGTATTCGAGCAGGAACACGGCGAGCCCGGCCCAGTACGCGATGAAGCCCGGCGCGCCCATGCCGCGGAGGATGCCCTTCCACCGCATATGGATGAAGAAGTAGCGGCAGAGCGCCAGGTTGACGAGCGCCGCCCACGGACTCCACCAGCCCAGGGCAATCATCGACCGCGGCAGCGAACCACGTCGCCGAGCAGCAGCGGCACGACGACCGGATTCTGGACGGCGTCCACGTCGCGCGACGATCGCGCATAGCCACCCCACCGTTCGCTGAGGAAGAAGCGGCGCGCTTCAGGCAGCGCCTGCAGCAGCGTGGCCATCATCAGCACGCCGTACGCTGACCTGAAGAAGGCCTGCGTGGACGCGCTGAGTTGTGGATGAAGCGATCCTTCGAGCATTACTCAGTCAAGACGATCGCGCACGGCGGGGGGCATTTCGCAGACGTCGGACTCGCAGCCGAAGCGGCGCCGGTTCCTGGCCACCCAGGCGTACACCCGCGGACCGACGATGCCCCTGCCGGGAAGATAGAAGAGCGGAATCAGCGGCCACATCAGCGGGCTTTCCCGCAGGATGCGCCGGAACGCGAAGAAGCCGCGCGTCACGCGGCGGTCCGGCGCCACCGCGAACATCGCGTTCTCGAAATCGGCGCCGGAGAGCTCGGGAAACAGCGCGAACACCTGCTGCCGCGCGTTCGCATCGTGAAACCGCAGCGCGCGTGCTGACGTCGAGCGCCCGGCACACCTTCAACGATCGCACACAGAAGCCGCATTGCCCGTCGTAGATGACCTCGCAGCATTACGTGTTCACCCGCGCCAGCAGGTAGCTGTCGACAAAGCGATCGACGGCCCATCGATCGTCCCGCAGCGTTCCCTCCAGCGCGAAACCCGCCCGTTCGAAGGCGCGGCCGCGCCGGCGGATTGATGCCAGGACGTAGGCGTAGACGCGGTGCAGGTCCG
The DNA here is from genome assembly GCA_963750995.1 of uncultured Acidobacteriota bacterium. GTDB lineage: Bacteria > Acidobacteriota > Vicinamibacteria > Vicinamibacterales > UBA2999 > CAVVST01. Next base: position 1,610,101 of record CAVVST010000005.1, read on the forward strand.
AGCTGCTCGAAAGCCGTACCGGCAGAGGCGATCGATGGCCTCCGCGCCAAGCCCCTGGCCGCGCGCGCCCCGATCGCCGATCACCACGCGCAGCTCCGCCTTGCGATGCCGGCGATCGATATCCCAGAGCCAGACGTTGCCGACGTGCGCGCGGCCGTCCACCGTTTCGATCGCGAAGTAGGCGCAGTCGGCGCGCCGCGGCAGCGACGCGAACCACGCCTCGTGCTCTACCGCCGAGACGGGCTGCTGCCGGTCCATGAGCCGCATCAAGCTCGGGTCGTTCGCCCACTCGCGAGTGCGCGTCCAGGTGCGGGCGATCCAGCGGAACGAGCTCGCAGGCGCTCAGGCCATCAGGTCAGCGACCGCGCGTCAGGCTCGTAGATCTGCGACCTCGACGCCGAGATCCTTTCGCATCACCTCCTTCAGATGATCGCCGGACTTCTTGAGCACCTTCAACCAGCCGTGATCCCAGTCGCGAATGCCGGCGAACCAGGCCGAACAGCCGCGGCACGGGAACGCCTCGGCGCCCCGCCCTTCGAGGTGCATCCGCCGATACCAGTTGAACCGTTCGCCCTGCCAGATCTCCTTGATCGAGACGTCGTTGGCGTTGGGAAACAGCTCCGCGGTCCTGAACGAAATGTCCTGTCCGCACAGCGCGATCCGCCCGAGCGTATCGACATTCAGCCGCTCGAACGGCCACACGCACGGCTCCGTTCTTCTGCGTGGGAAGCGATCGATACAGGTGCGGATCGAGCGCGTGCCCCATCTGGATGTGCGTGTTGTCGTCCCACGTCAGGAACTTCCGCGTGATCACCTCGTCCACGCCGACCTCGTTCATCCAGAAGTCGATCGCCGCGTCGAGCTTCCCCTCGATCTGCTCCTGCCGGATGATCGAGACGACGATGCGCGTCGGCGCCTTGAGCTCCTTGCGAAGGGCAAGCGCCGCGCGCACGTTGTCGACGGCGTTGCCCCACCATTTCTGCGGGATCGCGCGGCGGTCCGCCTCGGTGCGGCGGCCGGACAACCGGCGTAGGTCTCGGCGTCGCCGGCATCCATCGAGAACTCGATCAGGTCGATGCCGGCGGCGAGCAGACGCGCGAGCTTCGTCCGCAGCACCTCGCGTCGGCCCGAACATGCTGCCGTTGGTGTTCAGCCAGACGCGCGCGCCCTTCGCCTTGGCGAACTCGATCATGTCCACCATGCGCGGGTGCAGCATCGGTTCGCCGCCGCCCGTGCAGCGCATCCAGGCGCCGTACTCGCCGCACTCCGCCGCCAGCCGGTTCCACAGCGGCTCTGGGAACAGGTCGCCGTTCCGCTGGTGGTAGAACTGCCGGATCTCGGAATTCGCGTCTGTGTACGGGCAGTTCGGGCAGCCGAAGTTGCAGGGATAGATGATCGAGAGCACCAGCATCAGCGGAAACTCTTCCGCTCCGCGGCGCAGTCCGTACCGATCGCGCTCTCGGTCTGATCACGTGCACTTCCATGAGTTCGCCACGCGCGGCTACCGGCGGTAATGCGACGATGACCTTTCGCACCGCCGCCACGACGTCGTCGGCGTCCGGGTCGGTCATCGTCGGATAGAGCGGCAGCGAAATCGTGCGGTCGGAGTAGTCACTCGGCGTTCGGAAACATGCCGCGGTGCGAACCCGAACGTCTCGGCGTAGAACGGGATGCAGGTGCACGGCGCGGAAGTGAATGCCGATGCCGACGTTCTCCGCCTGAATCGCGTTCATGATCGTGTCGCGGTCGGCGCGAGAGCCTCTCGGTCCGCACGACGATCGGATACAGGTGGTACGCGTGCGCCGCCCAGGCACGCTCCGCCGGGAAGCGCGATCTCCGGCAGATCGCGCAGGCCGGCGTCGAGGCGCGCCTTCAGCGCGACCCGCCGGCGTGGAAGGCGTCCATCTTGTCGAACTGCGACCGCACGAGCGCGGCCTGCAGGTCGAACATGTTGTATTTGTAGCCGGGCGCGATGATGTCCCAGTGCGGTAGCCCTCGGATCCCGTACCGCTTCCACGCGTCGCGGCTGATGCCGTGCAGCGCCATGACCGCGATGCGATCCGCCCACTCCTGCGCGGTTGGTCGTCAGCGCCCCGCCTTCGCCGCTCGTGATGTTCTTCGTCGCGTAGAAGGAAAAGCAGGTCATGTCGGCGATGCCGCCGACGCGGCGGCCTTTGTAACACGCGCCAATGGCGTGCGCCGCATCCTCGATGACCGGCAATCCGTGACGGTCCGCCGATCGCCATGATCGCGTCGAGGTCGCACGGCTGGCCGGCGAAAGTCCACCGGGATGAGCGCCTTCGTCCGCGGCGTGACCGCCCGCTTCGATGGCGCGCCGGGTCGATGTTGAAGCGTATCGGGCTCGACGTCGACGAACACCGGACGCGCCCCTCGATGGACGATGACGTTCGCCGTCGAGGCAAAAGTGATCGGCGAGGTGATCACTTCGTCGCCGGCGCCGACGCCTGCCGCTTCGAGCGCCAGGTGAAGCGCCGCCGTGCACGAGTTCACGGCGACGCAGTGCGACGCGCCCGTGTAGGCCGCGAGGTCCTTCTCGAACCCCTTCGTCCGCGGTCCGGTCGTCAGCCACCCGGATCGCAGCGTCTCGAGCACCGCCCGCTCGTCGTCGGCGTCGACCAGCGGCTGATGGTACGGAAGGAACGAGGCTCGAACCGGGGCGCCGCCCTCGACTGCCAGGGTCTCTCGCGTCTCAATTGTCACGGTATCTCATTCATCGTAGGCCGCTTGCGGGTCAGCGTCAAACCTATGCCCGAGCTCCGACCACTTCGTAGACCGCCCACTTCCCGTCGGAATACCTGAGCGTAAACCGATCCGGGAGCCCGTCGAGCACCCGTCGCACATCAGCGTAATAGACCGGATCGACGACGACGTGCGTGACGCCGAGCTCTTCGACGAACGCCAGGCGCTCGGCAGGCGTCTCGATGACATTGAAAAAGGGCTGGACGCCGTGCTCGCGCATCCGCTCGTCGAAAAACCGGTAGTACCGCCTGAATAACTGATCTTCGTGGACGAACCGCTGTTCGACCAGCGGAAAAGTGACCATCTGCTGCGGCGCGAAGAGCGAGAGCGGATACGGGTTCCACACATCGATCGCCATCACCGCGGAGATCGGGACGTGAGTGTTCAACCAGTTGATGAGCGCTGCATCCGGCGGGCACGTCGTGCGTTCCGGCAGCGACCGCGCATCGTCGCTGAAGAACTCTTCCACGAAGCGCGGAGGGACGGCAGGCGTGGTGACGCATGGCAGCGCGGCGAAGAGATCGACCGTGGTCGCGACAGGACGTGCCGGTGACGTCATCTGCAGGGCGATCGGCGACAATGTCGGCTGCGTTGACCACAGGGCAAACGGCGCGATGAACATCGCGTACGGCACGGCGCGGCGATAAAAGGGCTCCTGCGCGGCCGCCGGGATCCATGCCGTCCACTCGCGCTGTCTCAAGGCAAGTATCGCGGGTAACGCGAACCCGAGGGCCCAGACGAACAGCGCCGCCGCCATGAACAGCGCCGCGCCGGGATACTGCACCCACGTCACGCGTTCGACTCCGAGAAAGTGGTGATCACTTGGGGGCGGCTCCGCCGCCACGGTCAAAGTGGACCGGTCGATTCCTCCCGTATCCATCACCTCCGGGCTGCTGACAAGGTTTCCGACGTTGTCCCGCGACGTGTCGTTCAACTCGTAGTTCCACACATTGATGGCCGCGGAACGATTCGAGTTCGGCTCCCCGTGCGTCAACGAGAACTGCTCTTCGAGCGCCGTCCGTCGATCGTCCGGAAGGTCGGTGGCCCACCGAACGCTGACGTCGAAAATCCGCGCCGTGGGTTCGCGTTCGGGCAGCAGCGCGACGAGACCGGCCGCCGCGACGGCGGCCGCGACGCTCGCCCGCCACCAGAACGCACGGCCGGAAGGCAAGGCGAGCAACACGAACGCGAGCACGTATGCCGCGATGAGCGGAGCAAAAAAGCCGCTCATGCTCCGGTTCAGACACAGAATGGTGAGCAGCGCGAGCGCTCCCGCCGCCGTTCCGGCGACCAGGAGCGAAATACGCGTCCGATCGATCCGTGCCAGCGCCACCACGACTGCGTACACCAGCGCCCCGGCCGCCATATACACGAAGAAGATGACGTTGCGCACGGGCGTGTAGAGAATCTCGAAATAGGTCGCGTAGACGTATGGAATCGCCAGCAGCGGGATGGTCATCACCGCGAGGTAGGCCACGACGCCCGACGTGACGAGCCACACAAGAGGCTCGCGGGCGAACATCACCAGCAGCAGCGGACCGGCAAACAGAAACAGCGGCGTAAGGCCAACGAACACCTGCTCGGCATTGGTCAGGTAATCGCCGAGTACGTCTGATGCAGGTGAAAACACGAGGGTGCGAAACGAGGTGGTGCGCGCGATCGATGCGAGCCGAGCCCGGTGGACATCGACGATGTCGGTGACTAGAGCGACGGCGTTAGCCTCCCAAGTCGTGTAGAGAAGCGCGACGGCGACAACTGCCCCAACGAGCACCGCGGCACGCCACGCATGCGATCGAAGCCGGCGGACCATGAGCGTAACCGCCAGGAAACAGCCGCTGTAAACGGCAAACTGCACGAGTTCTCTGATGTGCACGTTCGCCAGCATCAACATCAGGATCAGGGTCGCGCCCAGGAAAAACCGCCGCTCTCGGGCCTCCCCGGCCGTGAGAAATCCGAACGCGACGACCAGAAGCGCCGGCAGGAGGACGGTCATCGCTACGTCCGATGCGTGGCTGAATGGCGCCAGTTGCCCCCAACCGGACGAAAAGCCCGGCACCATCGCGAACGTCCCGCTGAACACGAATACGGCTGCCGTGACGGCGACCGCCGTGGCAATCCCGCTACCTCCGAACACCAATCGCGCGGCGAGGTACAGCATGACAAGCGCCGCCGGCCCCCAGAAGAAACGCAGCTTGTGATACACGAACAGCGCGTCCATCTCGCTGATGGTGGCAACCAGCGCCATCAGGTAGTGAGTGCCCGGAAACGGATACGTGTAGACCACGCCCGGCGTGAAGTAGATGGTGTCGAGCTGCGGCGCCGCCAGCGCGCTCAGCCGCCTGACGATGGCTACGTGGACCTGGTCTTCGAACCAGTCGACCGGCGAGCCAAGCCTGTACAGGAAAAAGCCCAGCAGGGCCAGCGCCGCCACGACGATGACTTCGTCGAGGGTGATCGCGACCGTGGGCGCGCCGGCGCGCAGCGTGCGGATGGCGATGAGTATCGATCCGATGAGCAGAATGCCGAGAACGACTCCGGTGCCGACATGGATCGAGATGGCCAGGATCGTCAGCAACTGGACCAGCCCCAGCGTCACCGCGAGGCCGAATCCCGCCAGCTCCAGCATGGTCAGCTGCGGCCGCGGCCGGCAGAGAAGGACAAGCAGAGCACCGGGGACAATCGTGACTGCGCACGTGCCCGCGACCAGCCTCAGCGCTGTCGCCAGCGCGCCTGTGCCGTCGACCAGGCGCACGCCCACTGCGATGGCAGGCAAGGCGATTAGCGACGCCGTGGCGACGCGAGTTGAAAGAACCAGGAAGATTCCGGTCGAGGAAGCGCTCAGGGGGAATTACGCGTTACGCTGTACACGGCCCAGGCGTCGTTGTCATAGCGGCGCGTGAACTGATCTGGCAGCGCGTCGAGAACGGGCCGCAGCTCGCGGTAGTGCACGGGGCTGACAAGCACGTGGGTCACGCCAAGGCGGCGCACGAACTCCATGCGCTCGTCGGCGGACTCCGCCGTATTGAAAAAAGGCTGGAACCGGTACCTCCGAATCCGATCGTCGAACAGGCGGTAGTAGTCGCGAAACAGGCTGTCTTCATGGATGAACGACGCGTCGAGCGTCGGAAACACCACCGCCTGCGGCGCCATGAAGACCTGCGGCGGATACGGCGTCCAGCGATCGACGGCAAAGACCGCGTCAACGGGAACATTCTGCGCGACCCACTGCACGACTGGATAATCGGGTGGACAGGTGGTGCGCGCGGGCAGCACGACCTCTTCCTCCGCAAATCGCGCCGGCATGCTCGGCGTCTCGATACATGGAAGCTGCTCGACGAGGGCGCGCGGAGTGGCGGCTCGGCCGGCAGGCGCCATCGGCGCCAGCGCGAACGGCGACAGCGTCGGGCGTGCCGACCACAGCGCAAACGGAACGATGAACAGCAGGTACGACAGCGCGTACTTGTGGAACGGTTGGTTGAACGCGGCGGTCGGCAGACTCCACCCGCCGTTCGCCGACATGATCGCGGGCACGAGGAAGGCCAGCGCCCAGATGGCCACCGCCGTCATCGTCATCAGGAACAGACCGGGGTAATGCAGCCAGCCCGCGTGCACGACGCCGAACGCGGGATGATCCTGTGGCGGCGGCTGCTGTTCGACCGTGAAGGACGACCGATCGATGAAGTGGGTGTCGACGACGTCTGTGCTCGAGACGATGTTCCGGACGTTGCCGGTCGAAACGTCACGCAGCCTGTAGTTCCAGACGTTCTCATCTGGCCGGCTGTCTACCTTTTGCTCAGGGTTCAGCAGCGAGAACCGCTGCTCGAGCGCCAGGCGGCGGTCGTCGCTCAGCCCGGTGCTCCAGCGAATCGTAACCTGATCCGATCGCGGCACGGGTTGATGATCGGGCCAGAGCGCGAACAGGGCCATCACGGCGATCACGCTGATCGCAACGGTTCGCGGGCTGACCCGCGTCGTGACCGGCCGCAGGTATAGCAGCGCCGCCGCGTAGGCGGCAATGGCAGGAACCAGAAAACCTGCCGCGGAACGGTTGACGGTGAGCGTCGCCAGCAGGGCGATTATTCCCATTGCCGATCCAGCCAGCACCAGCGACAGCTTCGTTCGATCCCGCCCCGTCAGCATCACGACCACGAGATACACGAGCGCCCCTGCCAGCAGGTAGAGAAAGAAGATGATGTTGCGAACGGGGATCTGCAGGATCTCGAAGTACGTCAGATAGATGTAGGGAATTGCGAGCAGCGGCACCGTCATCACGAGCAGGTATGCCAGGGTGCTGGACGACAGCAGCCACACCAGCGGGCGCTCGCGGAACGCGACGACGACGATGACGCCGGCGAAGAGGAAGAACGGCACGAGCCCGGCAAACATCTGATCGAAATCCTGCACGAAGTCGCCAAGCGTCTCGGCCGCGGATGATGCTATCAGGCTCTGTAGCGGCATCGCGGACGCAGCCGCGATCAGATTCGCGCGCTCTTCGGCGACGATGTCGCTGGCAACCGGCACCATTCGTACTTGCCATGCCGTGTAGGCTGCGGCCATGACCAGCGTGACCGCGAGCAGCGCCGCCGCCCGCCGAGCATACGGACGAAAAGACTGCACACACACAGCAAGGACAACGAAACACCCGAGATATGCCGCGAACTGCACTATCTCCCTGATATGGATGACGGTGAGCATCAGGATGAGCAGGCCGGAACCGGCGAGGAAGTACCCACGCTCACGGCGCGAGTTCGACAGCACGTAGCCGAACGCCATCATCAGCAGCGCAGGCAGGAGCACGGTCATGGCGACATCCGGCACGTAGGTGTAGGGGGTGAGCTGCCCCCACCACGACGGAAAGCCGGCCACCATCGCGAACACGCCGGTCCCCACCAGGACTGCAGCGGTGATCGTCACGGCCGTGGCGACCGCGGCATACCCGAACACCGCGCGCCCGGCCAGGTTCAGCATGATGAGCGCCGCCGGGCCCCAGAAAAACCGGAGCTTGTGATACACGAACAGCGGGTCGACATCCGCGAGCCGCGATACGAGGCTCATGAAATAGAGAGCGCCCGGAAATGGGTAGGTGTAAACGATGCCGGGCGCGACGTAGAGGTTGTCGAGGCGAGGCATCTCCAGCACGCTCAGCCGCCTGACAATCGAGATGAGCACCTGATCCTCATACGCGTCAAACGGGGATCCCTGCAGATACAGCGGCACCCCGATGATCACAACCGTCGCCAGGACGACGATGTCGTCGAGATCGACGACGACGATCGTGCCCGTTCCTCTTCGAACCATTGCGACAGCGGCGGCCAACGACGCGACGGCCAGCACCGCCAAGACGTATGCGGGGCTGACATGGGCCGTGACGGCTGCGATCGTCAACAGATGGACCACGCCCAGGCTCAGAGCGATGCCGAACCCGACAATCTCGATAATCGTCAGGCTCGAACGCGGGCGCCACAGCAGCGTCAGCAGCGCGCCAGGCGTGACACCCATGGCCAGCGTCGCGCTGACGACTTTGAATGCGGCTCCGCCCGCGCTTTCGGCGCCGATCAGCCAGGAGGCCACGGCGGCCGCGGGGATGATCAGGAGAACGACGGCGAACGTACGCGCCGTGAGAATGAAAGACACGGGAAGGGGCAGCGGTTTACGGGTGCGGACCCTCGTCAGAAGACGGGTGGTGCGAGTGACACGCCGGAGCGGATTCGGGCGGACGACAGCAGTCGAGAAATTCGCGCATCTCCTCGCTGTCCGTCACGCACCATTGGCGCGGTCATATGACCAAGGCGGCCGCTTAGTCCCAAGGAGTCTTGATCCCGGCACAATCAGGGCTCTTCGAGGGACGGTACTCGTCCAGGACGGGGGCTACCCGCGAGCCGGCCGTACAGCGGAGGGCGACCCAGGATGTCTCGTCTACCGCAGCGCCGCGCGCCAGCAACTGCTTGACGATCGCCGGATCGTCGTTCAACACCGCAGCTTCGAGAGGCGTCAAACTCTCCGGCCGCTCGAGGACCAAACCCTCGCGAACGGGATACCGGCGGTTCGGATCCTGCCCCCGCTCGAGCAGCCTGATGACCTCCGCCTCGTCACGGGCGCCGGCCGCTTCGGCGAGCGTGAGCTCCTCGTGGGGCCACATCGGGTGCCGGTCGAAAGTCGTCATCGTCAGGGCGACGACTGATGCCGCCGCGAGCAGGCATCCGGGTAGTGCGGCGAGAACAGCCGTCCACATGGCCCCTTTCCCCTTACCGCCTTCCCCCTTGCCCACTTGCCCCCTTCCTTCTTGCCCCCTTCCCCCTTGCACTTACTCCCCCCACCAGTCGTCGGCCCACGCCGGCACTTCATTGGTGTTGGCGAGGCGCAGATCGAGGGCGTCCCGACGCAGTTGGGCGGTCAGCGCGCGCGCCTGGGCATCCGACGGGTATCCGCGTTCGGCGATTCGCTCCGGATCCAGCCGAGCCCATTCGAGCCGTTCGCGAAAGGCCTGCGTCTGCAGCATGTGATGGACCCCGGCGCTTCGAAACGCCCACGCGAAGGCGAGCACGCCGAGCAGCACACACAGAGCGACTCGTGCGAATGCCCCTATCTGGGAGCCGGAGGCGTTCAGGCCTGCGGACCCAACGTCCCGGCCGCCGATGTCGATTGCATAACGCACGGCGACGTACGCCGCGAACGCATAGAACGCCCCCGCCACGCTAATGATCTCGTGCTTTGTGTAGGCGTACGAGAAGACGGCATTGGCGATCAGGACTACGGCAAAGATGGTGAGCAGCTGAAGGCTCGAGGCCGGCACCGTCGGCGCACGGTGACGCCACCTGGCGACACTCACGAACACGATAAGGGTGGTCGTGATCGTGGACGTCACGACGGGCAAATACAGGCGGGCCGGCATTTCACCCTGCAGCCAAGTGCGCACCGTGTGGAAAACACCGCGGTCCGGATCCGAAAACAGCACCGACAGGATCGACGTGCCGACGTTGTAGAGGTAGAACCATATCGGATTCGCGCCGAACCTCCGCGCAAGCTCGCCGGTCTCGAGCATCCGGGTTCCGAAACCCGAATCGCGGCCGACATCCAGTCCAGGCGTGGCGATGGACAGGGCGAATCGCGCGCCGAGGTACGCAACCAGAAGGAGGGTCACCGCCGACACGCCGCGCCACGTCACACCGCGCAGGCCGCACGCCCAGGCGGCGACGACGACGACCCACACAAGCACACCCGATTCCACCGTCAGGCTGGCGATGACGAACGTCACCGCGGCCGCGACGTCAGTCCACACACTTCCGCGCGACTGCGCGAGATTGAGGACGACCAGACAGCCGAGAACGCTTTCCAGATACAGGTTGATCGGAAACGCTTCCCGCACGAGCCCGCGAAAGGTGTGAAGTCCGGTGAGGACGGTCAGGGCGAAGATGGCGGCCGCGGCATCGGCCCACGTCCGGACCCGCAGGGCACGCGTAAACAGCAGCAGGGTCGCGGCGATCAACAGCGCATGAAAGCCTCGGAAGACCAGCCAGTAGTGACCGGCGGCTCCATCAAACAGCACCTTGGTCTGCACCTGTTTGAGCGGCCGGAGAAACGGTCCCCTCGGGAAGTGCGCCACGAAGGTCGCCCACAGCGAGGGTGACTGCTGGACGTCGATCAGCTCCTGCAGGCTGTCCGAGACCTGGATTGGCTTACGCATCAGATCGTGCGCGAACGACAGCGCGATGATGCCGGCAATCACGTACGCGGCCGTCCGCGGACCGATGCGGCTGACGATTCGTGGCATCACGGGGCGGTAAAAGCCGCCGACACCGCCAGCGCAATCAACGCGATATCCGCGAGCAGGATGTATCGGTTTCTCATGACCTTACAGCCAATGGACGCGCTCGGGCGCCACGCCCAGCGCTTTGAGCCTGGCCCGGGACGCTTCGTGATTTTCGAACGACGCGACGACCAGGCGATCGAAGGGCGTCTGGCCGACCAAGCCGTCGCGCAGGTCATCGAAGGATAGACGGTACGCCGAAGAAGTGCCGGCTGCGGGTGTCGCCGACCACCGCCACCAGCTGCAAAGGTGTTTCCTGGAGGCACACGTAGGCGATCTCGGCGACCTCGCCGGCCCCGCAGAACACAATGCGGGTATTTGGTCCACCGACGGTGGCGAGGCTCTCGCGGATGCGCACGCGCGCCGAGGTATAGAAGCGGATTGAATACTGGAGGTAGACGCGCGAGAGTCGCGCCTTCTCGGCGACGCCGGTGGGCGTCAGGAAGTAGCGGACTCGATTGCGCTTGATGCGCGTCACCCGGACCCATCCCTTGCCCACCAGGCGGCGCATGAGCAGGTTTGTCAGCCCCAGGGCAATGCCGAGGCTGCTCGCGAGCGATCGCTGCGACACCGATTGACCGCCGTCAATCGCGTTCAGGATCTGATGTTCGTATTGTTCGTGGGCGTCCATCGACGCGGGGCGAGCGGACACTCTGTGCCCGTCGGTTACACCGAAACCGTTGGAGGGAACTGGGTTATGGGCTTATTGTTCAGCGCGTGAACGGCGCGATTGTCGCCGTTGACAACGATCTTGTCAACCCGTGATCGCCCCGAGATCCCAGAAGAATGACCTGATTGCCGAGACGATCTCCGCCTGCTGCGCTTCGGTCAGTTCGCCGTAGATGGGCAGCGCCAGTGACTCCCTCGCAGCGGCTTCCGCAACCGGAAAGGCACCCTCCCTGTAGCTCAGGCCCGCAAAGCACGTCTGCAGGTGGAAGGGCACGGGGTAATAGATTTCCGTGCCGATGCCGTGCTGCGCAAGGTAGTCGCGCAGTGCGTCGCGATTGGGAACGCGGATCACGAACTGGTTGTAGATGTGGGTACGATCGGTCGCTTCTACCGGCAACCGCACAGCGCCGGAGAGCCGGGCTTCGTCGAACAGCGCCCGGTAGCGGCGGGCATTGCGCTGACGTGCGGCGGTCCACCCGGCCAGATGCGGCAGCTTCACCCGCAACACCGCCGCCTGCAGCGCGTCCAGCCTGAAATTTCCGCCGACGAGATGGTGGTAATACTTCGGCTCCATTCCGTGATTGCGCAACAGCCGGAGGCGGCGTGCATGCGTCTCGTCAGTGGACGTGACGAGCCCGCCATCGCCGAAGGCTCCGAGGTTCTTGCTGGGAAAGAAGGAAAAGCATCCGATCGCGCCCCAGCTGCCGAGGGGGCGTCCGTGGTAGGTCGCGCCGATGGCCTGCGCGGCATCCTCGATCACGGGAATCGATCGCGGCGACGCGGCGTCGAGCACGGGACCGAGATCGGCCGATTGTCCGAACAGATGCACGGGAACAATCGCGCGGGTTCGCGACGTGATGGCTGCAACCGCCGCTGCGGCGTCGATGTTGTAGGTGTCTGGGTCGATGTCGACGAACACCGGCCGCGCGCCCAGACGCGCAACCGCGCCCGCAGTGGCGAAGAACGAATAGGTGGGCGTGATGACCTCGTCGCCCGGACCGATCTCCAAGGCCATCAGCGCCATCAGCAGCGCGTCCGTCCCGGACGACACACCGACGGTGTGGGGAATGGCGAGGTACGACGCGAGCTCGCGCTCCAGTGCCTCGACCTCAGGACCGTGAATGAATCGCTGGCTGTCGCAGACCCGCGTGATCGCGGCGAGGAGATCAGCTCGAAGCGGGCGATATTGTGCGTCCAGGTCCAGAAGCGGGACGCTCACGACGCGTTCGCGGTCCGCCGCGACGGTGGCACCAGGCGCGGCAGCTCGACCAGGCGGTAATACACGAGCTTTTGCCATTCGAGCATTCCGTCTCTCAACGTATCGCGGCCTCTCCACCAGGTGTCGCTTCGAAACTTGTTTCGGTTCGACGGCCGCATGAGCACTTCTATCGACAGGTTCTCCACCGCCCGCATGAACGCCAGTCTGGACCGCGCGGTATGCGGGGGCGAGGTGACCACGATCACGCGCCGGACCGGACGGGTGCTCGCCCAGCTGGCGAAGGCCTGCGCCTCGTCGGCCGTCGAGTCCGCCAGCGGTTCGAGCACCACGATGGTCTCGGCCGGCACGCCAAGAGCGATCAGCGCCTGGCGTCTTCTGTCTTCGAGGCTGGCGATGATGCCCCGGCTGATGAGTTCGTTCTCGACCTCTTCCCGCTGTCCACGTGTGAGGATGACAACCGGGGCGTACCCGGACCGGTACAAGTCGGCCCCCTCCATGACGCGATCCAGAGATGGCGCCAGCACGATGATCGCGTCCGACCGCTGCAGGGGGTCGGCATGAATCAGTTGCGCGCCCATCGCCCGCAGGATAGTGGGTGAAAGAAAATCAAGTACCACCGCGGTGACGACGACCCACGCGGCCCATCGAAGCCAACGGCCGCGAGGTGACAACGTCGGTGATACCTGACCCGGCGTCACGGCTTCATGCCTCGACGCCCAATTGCAATCGTCGACAACCCGAACCCGAAACCACCGGGCTCTTCAAGACCTCTCAGTGACGAGGCCATTCGATAGCCGCGCGTCGCCACCCTCGAGATGTGCGGCCGCTTCAGCAGGCGCCCGAACACGTACCAGCCCAGCGCCCCCACCCAGTTGAAGTACCGGCTCTTCTCGACGACGAAGCCGGCGTCGCGAAAGCGTTGCTCGAGCAGTTCACGGGTGTACCGACGGAAGTGACCGAGGTTGCGATCGAGGTCGCAATAGAGCTCCGGGTGGGCGGGCACGAGGACGACGAGAACGCCGCCCGGTTCGATCGCTCGATACAGCTCCGCCAGCACGCGTGTGTCGTCTTCGATGTGCTCGAGAACATTCAGGCAGACGACGGAATCAATCCTGTCGCCGGCGAGCTCCGCGGCGGTGAAGGTGTTTAGGTCGATACGCTGGATCTCGACGTTCTCATAGCTTCCGAACCGCCGCCGCAGCAGGTGCAGATACTCGCTCTCGTAGTCACTGAGGATGACGGCGTCCTTGTCGAGCAGGAACCTCGACAGATTGCCGGCGCCGGCGCCGATCTCCAGCACCCGCCGGCCGAGAAAGGGCGCGAATAACTCGAACATCATCCGGTTGTAGGACCCGAGCTCGCTCATGCGTGCGAGCGTGTGCTGACCAACGTGGCCGATGTCGCTGACGAACCAGTACTTCAGCAGCGTCCACACCGCCGAGACAGCATCGCGGGGTCCGATCTTCTTGCCCTCGGCATAATCGCGTCCGTGGTACGAGATCGGCACCTCGAAGATCCGGCATCCCAGCTTGGCCACCTTCATCGTCACTTCCGGCTCGAAGCCGAAGCGATCCGACCGCAGCGGGATCCGCTTGATCAGATCCGTGCGGAACGCCTTGTAACAGGTCTCCATGTCGGTGAGGTTGAGGTTCGTGAGCACGTTCGTCAGCAGCGTCAGCCCCTTGTTCGCGACGGCATGCCAGAACAGGTGGACGCGCCGGTACCCCGCGACAAATCGCGACCCATATACCACGTCGGCCTCCCCCGAGAGCAGCGGCTTCAGGAGGACGGGGTATTCGGTGGGGTCGTACTCGAGGTCGGCGTCCTGAATGATGAGAAATTCCCCGGTGGCCTCTGCGATGCCGCGCCGGATGGCCGCGCCCTTTCCCTGGTTGCGCGGTTGCTGAAAGAGCCGCACCTCCGGGTATCGCGCCACGAGGGTCTTCAGAATCTCCGACGTCCCGTCGGTGGACCCATCGTCCACCAGGACGACTTCCTTCGAGACGTCCACCGCGACAACGCGACGGACCAGCTCGCGGACGGTGTAGCGCTCGTTATAAACCGGGATGATGACTGAGAGCTGCGGCTGCGTCACGGGGACGGAGCATTGTACCGCCCCTGCCTTGGGCAGCCGGCTTCGGCGCGGCAAGCCGATTCTCACCGGCAGGTATAATCAGGCATTCACATGGCAATTCTGAAAACCGATCCGATGAGGGAGAACAGCGTTTCGTCGCCGGGGGGCGACCCCAACGCGGCGCTGGCGGAGACAGTCGCCCTCGTCCAGCAGCAGTGCCAGGAGATCCTCGCGCAGGTCAAGGCGATGCGGGAGGAGGTCGCGCAGGTGAACGTGCGCGAAGGGGAGCTGCGCGCGGTGCTCGAGCGCGCCACCGAATTGGACGCGCACCTCGAGCGGCTGAAAAAGACCCTGCGCAAGACGACGATGGCGCAGAGGGTCACGACCGCGATCGAAGACGCCGAGTATCACCGTACACCGTTCCCGTATACGGTGATCGACAACCTCCTGCCCACGGTGTTCTACGACGCCCTGCTCACCGGGATCCCGCCGGTTGAGCTGTTCGAGAGCAAGCCCATGGGCAAGCAGCACCTCGACGTGCCGTTCTCGCTGGCGCCGCTCTATTCGCAGCGGATCTGGCGGTTCATGGCGAACGAGCTCATTCCCAACGTCATCACGCCGGCGCTGCTCGCCAAGTTCCGCGTCGAGATCGACGAGTGGATCCGGCGGAACTGGCCCGACCTGGCGCCCGAATCGATCGAGCTGCGCGGCAGCGGCGGCCGCATCATGTATCGCCGCCGCGGCTATCGCATCCGGCCGCACCGCGATCCGAAGTGGTCGTTCATCACCTGCATCCTGTATCTCGCCTTCCCCGGAGACGACGAGTCGTGGGGCACGCAGATGTACGCGGTAGGCAACGACCGCGAAGCGACCAGCGCCGCGCCGTACTGGATCGACGAGAAGGACTGCACGATGGTCGAGGACGTGAAATTCGTCCCGAACCGCATGGTCGTGTTCCTCAATTCCGACGGGGCCCACGGCGCCGTCATCCCGCCGGATGCCCAGCCAGAAAACCTGCGGCGGTATATCTACCAGTTCCGCCTCGGGCCGACGCTGGAGTGGATTGCCAGGCTCAAGTCGATGCTGCCGGCGGAACGGCAGACGCTCTGGGCGGGAAAGGCGCTCGTCGACTATTAGCGGCGGGTCCGCTTCGCGGAACCCGCCCTACGTCCGGCTGCGGCCTTTGACCGCGGCGCGGGTTTCGCGATCCGTCTCGCGCCGCCGGATGGTTTCCCGCTTGTCGTGCGCCTGCTTGCCTTTTGCCAGCGCCAGCAGCACCTTCACGCGACCATTCTTGAAATAGAGCTCGAGCGGTACAAGGGTGAGCCCTTTCTCCTTGGTCCGGCCCACCAGCTTCCTGATTTCATGGCTGTGCAGCAGCAGCTTCCGTTGCCGCATCTCCGCATGCTGCGCGTAGCCGCGGTGGCTGTACGGACTGATGTGGACGTTGAGCATCCACACTTCGCCGTTCTCGACGCGCGCGTAGCTGTCGCGCAGGTTCACGCGTCCTTCGCGGATGGCCTTGACTTCGGTGCCCAGCAGCGCGACGCCGCTCTCCCACGTTTCAAGCACGTGATAGTCGTGACGCGCCTTCCGGTTCTCGGCAATGACGCGCCGCGCCTTCTCGCGTTCGGTCTGTTCCGCCACCCCTCGATGCTATCCCACCGCCGAGGTATCCTCATTCCGTGAGCCTCTCGATCGCGCTCGCGCAGGCCAATCCCACCGTCGGCGACGTGCAGGGCAACCTCGCGCTCGTGCGGCGCGCGCGCAAGGATGCCGCGGCGCTCGGCGCCGACCTCGTGGTGTTATCCGAGCTCGTGCTGGTCGGCTATCCGCCGGAGGACCTCGTGCTGCGTCCCGCCTTCGTCCAGGCGGCGGCCGCCGCCCTCCGCGAGCTGCAGCACGAGACCGCCGCGGGCGGTCCGGGCCTCGTGGTCACGCTGCCGTGGGCCCAGGATGGACACGTCTTCAATGCCGTCGCGCTCGTCGCCGACGGCCGCGCCGATCTCCGCTTCAAGCGCGAACTGCCGAACTACGGGGTGTTCGACGAGAAACGCGTGTTCACACCAGGCCCGCTGCCCGATCCGGTCGATTTCCGCGGCGTCCGTCTCGGGCTCCCGGTCTGCGAAGACGTCTGGTACCCGGAATCCGTCGCACATCTGGCCGCGGCCGGGGCGCAGCTGCTGCTCGTGCCGAACGGCTCGCCATTCGAGGTCGACAAATTTCATCAGCGTCTCGACCTGACGCGCCACCGAGTCTCCGAATCGGGGCTCGCGCTGGCCTACGTCAACCAGGTCGGCGGCCAGGACGAGCTCGTCTTCGACGGCGGATCGTTCGTCATGAATGCCAGTGGGGCGCTGGCGCACGTGCTTCCCTTCTGGAGCGAGGCGCTGGTCCTCACCACCTGGGAATGCCGCGACGGCCGCTACGCCCCAATCGGCCCGCCTTCGCCGGAGGCTTCGGCGAGGCAGGCGTACACGGAACTCCCACGGCCACAGGCGATCTACAGCGCGATGGTGCTCGGACTTCGCGACTACGTGCGGAAGAATGGGTTTCGCGGCGTGGTGCTGGGACTCTCCGGCGGCATCGACTCGGCGCTGACCGCCGCCGTGGCCGTGGATGCGCTGGGCGCCGATCGGGTGCGCGGCGTTCGGCTGCCCTCGCGCTTCACCTCGGACGCCAGCCAGGACGACGCGGCCACGTCGGCGGGCGCGCTGGGGATGCGGCTCGAGACGATCGCGATCGAAGCGCCGGTCAAGGCGGTCGAAGACACGCTCACGCCGCTCTTTACCGGCCGCCCCCGTGACGTCACCGAGGAGAACCTGCAGGCGCGGATCCGCGGCGTGCTCCTCATGGCGCTGTCGAACAAGTTCGGCGATCTGCTCGTCACGACCGGGAACAAATCGGAGATGTCGGTGGGCTACGCCACGCTCTACGGCGACATGTGCGGCGGCTACTCGGTACTGAAGGACGTGTACAAGACCGAGATCTACGCGCTGTCACGATGGCGGAACGAACACGTGCCCGATGGCGGATTGGGCCCTCGCGGCCGCGTCATCCCCGAATCGTCGCTGACGAAGGCGCCCACGGCCGAACTCCGGCCCAACCAGACCGACCAGGATTCGCTGCCGCCGTACGACATCCTCGATGCCATCCTGACCAGTCTGATCGAGGACGAGCAGAGCGTCGATGAAATCACCGCGCGCGGATTTGCCCGCGACGTCGTAACCCGCGTGCAGCGCATGCTGTTTGCGGCGGAATACAAGCGGAGACAGGCGCCGCCGGGTGTTAAAATCACGCGGAAGAGCTTCGGACGCGACCGTCGGTATCCGCTGACAAACGCATTTCGCGAAACATAGCAGCTTGAGCAGTGCTCTGAACGTGTCGCGGCGGACTGCGGTGGGCCTCCTACTACTCGCCGTACTGCTGCCCCTCACCACCCGTGCACTCGTGGGCCGCCGCGGCGCGGTCATCTACGTCCGGTGGGAACCGTCGATCACGGACGCCGGGCGAAGGAACCTCGAGTCGCGATTCCACTTGGCCGACGGCGAGATGCCGGACGCCGCGACTTGGAAGTACGACCTTCTCGATGTGTCACCCGGCAACATCCGGGCACTCGTTGCCGAGCCGGCCGTCGCGGACACGCATGCACTCGACCGCGCCACCGGCAGGCTCGCTCCCTCGGCGGTACGCACCTCCCGCCGCCTGCGTGCCTCCACCGCGGGGGATCGAATCGTGGCGGTCTCGGATTTTCTGGCGATGCTCGCGGGCGTCATCGCCGCGTTGACACTCGTCCGAGTGAGACTACGGATACCGGCCGCGACGGCGCGATGGGTGCGCGCCAGGTGGACAGTGCCGTCATCGGCGACCAGGGCGCGGCTCGACCCCGCAGTTGACCTCAGTTATGACGATCGCCCGCGCCTGTGGACGGCTGCGGTTATGGCGGTCTGGGCGCCGCTGGTCATCATTCTCTGCGTCACGCTGTGGCGAACGCCATTCCCGATAAACGAAGCGGTTGCCCTGCTCGAAGACACGGCAGCCCGGCCTCCTGCCCGCTTTCTGATTCCGGACACGGCCTACTACCGGCCGTTTTTCTATTTCACGTTGTCCGCCCTCTGGCACCACGGAGGGACGCTTGGCACGACGCTGGCCGGAATCCGGCTCATGACCATTATTCCCGTCGTGCTCATCGTCGCTCTGTTCATCTGGCATCTTCGTCCGCGGACGGGGATCGACGCCGCGGCGGCCGGCATCGCCGTTGCCGTCCTGGTAGGCAGTCCAGGATTCCGCGACAACCTGGAGATTGGACTGAGCTACACGATCGTGGGCATGCTGATTGCCTTGGTCGTGTGGATTCTGTTGAACCGCGAGTGGCGCCCCTGGCACGCGCCGCTCGTCGTCGTCCTGACGCTGGTAGCGATCGGCTTCAAGGAGCAGGGACTGGTGCTCGTGCCGCTCGTCATCGTCGCGTCGTGGACCCGCGCATCTGGCTCCAGCCGAGCCATGGCGGTAACACTCGGCACTATCGCGGTCGCGTATGTCGCGCTTCGCTTGAGCTGGCGCGGATCCTGGGAGCTGTTCCAGCAGGACCTCGGGCTTGGCTTTGCTGAGATCGAAAAAGGTGAAGCCGCGGTCCGGTTCGCCGCGTTCCCCTATTGGATGTACGTCTACAACGGGGCCAGCACGGTGGCGAACGTCCTCTTCGCAGAACCGACACGGGGGATCTTTCGGATCGTGCGAGCCGTGACTGATGGCGAGACAGAGCTCTGGCAGATCATTCATGCCGGCTCGTCAGTCGCGCTGACGGGTGTCATTACCTGGTGGGGGATTCGCGCCCTGAAGCGAAATTCGAACGGCAACTGGTCGCCGCAGTCACGCCTGTTCGTGGCCACAGGGGTCATCGTGCTTGCCTGCGGCGCGCTGAGCTTCAATTATTCGCGCGATCGACTGGGAGGCATGGCGGTTGTGTTCTACGCGATGGCGGCGTTTTTTGCCCTTCGAGAGGCTGCGGCTCAGGCCCTGGCGGCTTCGCGCGCGCGATTCGTCATGGCAAGCCTGGGTCTCGTGCTGCTCGGCGCCGCCTGGCATACACGGGCCGTCGCCACTCTCGAATACGCACATGTCCACTCCTGGGGCAATCAGGAAGAGTGGTTTGTCAGGCTGGCGTCACGCCGAATTGAGCATGCCCATCGAACGGTGTATCTCCGCATCATGGAGTCGATGGTCGAGCAGGGCATCGATCCGGCGGCGCCGAGAACCACTCGGTTTCCCGATTGGGTGTTGCTCATCATAGGGGAGGTATGACGACCATCGGCAGTTCGCAGCCGTTCGGCCGGCGGCGGCGCGTTCTCGCGTGGCTGATGGCGGTCCCGACGGTTATGACGGCCCTTGGCATGAGTGCGCTCGAAGGCTGGCGATTCGCGCGGCCGCTCTCTCCTTTGTTCGTCACGCCGCGTGTGGATTCTCTTGCGGACGCGATCGCAATCGATGACGTGATGCAGGCATACGGGTTCATTCGCTCCGGGAAGGATCCAAACGGGCTCATCTCGGCCCGCCACGCGGTCCTCACCGGCGGGCGATGGGTGCGCGTGTCACCTGTGCTCTGGGCGGTCGGAACGGCCAGCAGGCAGTCCCTGCCGATGCTGTTGGCTTTCGGCGCGCATTTCGATCCGAATACGCAGCGGCGGGCCATCTGTCTGGCCAGATACCTGGGTTACGAGGACATCCAGCGGTCGCTCGAACCCTTCGGCGAACTTCCATCCACCGAACCGTGTCCGAGGCAAGAAACCCGCGAGGCCACCGTCCTGGCGTTGCTCACCGAACCCTGAGCATGCAACCACACAGCGGATGGCGCTGGACTGTCGTGGGCCTTGTGCTGCTGGCCGCCGCCTTGGCACTCGGCGTCCGCGCGCTTGCAGGTCCCCGCGGCGCCATCGTCCACGTGCGATGGCAGTCGTCGGTGACGGCTGCCGAACGGCAGACGCTGGAAGCCCGCTTCAGGCTCGCGGACGGGGAGGAAATCGAACCCGAAACCTGGCGGTACGACCTGGTCGATCCGTCGACCGGCAACGTCAGTGCCCTGATATCCGAGCCGGCCGCCGTCGACACGCATAACATCAGTCGCTCGCTGGGTTCGCTCGATCCAGCCGCGATACGCACGACGCGGCGATCCCGCTTCCCCGGCGGCGACGCCGTGGTGACCGTGGCCGACCGGCTGGCGGCCACGCTCGCGGTGCTCGGACTCGTCCTTGCGCTCGGCGGAGCGGTTGCCAGGACTCCAATCGCGAACGCGGCCGCACGGCGAACACGCCGGACCGCAGACGTGCTCTCCGCCTCAGTATTGCGACCGGTCGCGCGGTTCATGCAGCGAGGCATTCCACAGATCGACGCCCGTACTGCCGGAGTCTTCCGGATCGTGTTCGGGTCGGCGGCGCTCGTGTACTTCGTCGTCTATCCGGTCGACTCGTCGTGGCTGGCGCTCACGTTCGACCTGGAGATCGAAGGCCCGGTGCATCAGGTGTTCATGCAGTGGCTTCGCGCGCGGCCGGTGGTCGTCGATCTCGTGACGCCGTGGCTGATCGGCACGGGTATCGCCTTCATTGCCGGGCTGTTCACCCGGGTGACGTACGCGTTGTTTGTCGTCGGCGTCCTGGTGTGGGCCTACGTCGCGGTCTCGGTGTCGAACACGCACCCACAGAGCATCCTGGTGCTGACACTGGTCGCCCTGCTTCCCTCGAGATGGGGGGACGGAACCAGCATCGATGCCTGGCGCAACGCGAAAGCGGGACGATCGATCGCGCTTCCGGCGGGCTCGAGGTACGGCTACAGCGTGTGGGTGCCGGTGCTGGCCTTCGGGGTGGCGCTCGCGGCCGCGGCCTGGGCAAAGCTGACGGTGCCGCTCGGCTGGACGAGCTGGGTCGTCAACGGCACGGTGAAGTACCACTTCATCGCCGATTCGGTGAACGCGCCGGTGCAGTGGGGACTTCAGCTGGCCGCCCATCCCTGGTTGGCGGTGCTCGCTTCGTTCCTCGCGATCGCTACCGAATCGCTGGTCGTCACCGCCGCGTTTGTTCGAAACGAGTGGTACCGCCTCGCGATGGGACTGGGTGCGGTGTGCCTGATCGCCGGCTTCGGGTTGTTCATGGGCGTGTTCTGGCCGGGGTGGTGGGTGCCGCTGCTCGGTTTCCTGCCGTGGCAGGCGTTCGGCGGCTTCCAGAGCCCAGGTCGGGCACAGTCGGCCCCGATGGCAGATGCCGCAGCGCCAGGCGTCAGCCGGGCCGGCGGTGTCGGCACGCTCGGCCTCGCACAGCTCGCGATGATCGTCACGGTCATCGCACAACAGATCGTCGTCTCCGCGATGAAGCTCGAACGCGCGCCGATGTTTTCCTGGTACGACATGTATTCGGCGACCTACGCCAGCCCCGCGGCATTCACGGCGTCGAGGGCGCCACGGTTTCGGATCGTGGCGTCGACGGCGACGGGCACTGTCGGAATCGGCGGCTGTAACCCGCATGAGGAATTCGTCCGCCAATTCGAGTCGGCGGTCGGAGGCTCGCTGAGGGCACAGACGGATGTATGGGAAGCGCTGCGCGGCTGCGGCGATCTGACGGGGGTGCGGTCCGTCATCCTCGAGGGAGACCTCACCACGTTCGACTTCGACCGGCTGCAGTTCACGACCACGCGGTCCGCGCGCGTCATCGGCCCCCTCGTCCGGGCACACGCCGACACGTCGGACCGCTGATCCATGCACTCCAAACCGTGGTGGCAGAAGACTGCGCTCGCACTCGTCGTCTTCTGCGCTGTGGCTCCGTTCGCGGCTCGCCTCGTGGCCGGGCCATCAGGTGGACGGGTGCACGTCAGGTGGCAGGCGTCGATCGACCCCGGCGCGCGTCAGCGCCTCGAATCGCATTTCCATCTCCTCGACCCTGAACCGCTCGACGGCCAGACGTGGCGCTACGACCTGGTCGATCCGCGCCCCGAGGCGATTCGCGCGATCGTCGTTCACGCGTCGGTGGCCGACACGCACGACATCAACCGGGCAACATTCACGCTCGAAGCAGCCGCCGTCAGAACGGGACGGCGGCTGCGCTTCGGCAGTGGCGATGCCCTCGTCGCGGCCGCGGACACGCTGGCCGGCGTGCTCGGAGTGCTCGCGGTGCTGATCGTGGTGATCGGCCTCACCGGCCATGGCGATTCGTCCACGGCGGCGGCCCGCTACGCCGGCAGGCGGTCCGCTTCGATCGGCGATGCGCTGGCGGCGCTATTCGTCCCGACGCGTCGCTGGCTGCAGCGCTGCATTCCCGAGATCGATGCGCGCACCGCCGGTCTTTTTCGGGTCATCTTCGGTCTCGCGGTGCTGCTGTTCTTCTACACCTACGCCATCGACGCCGCCCGATTGGCTTCGTCTGCCGACGCGCCGAGCCAGGGACCGCTGCACGCGATGGTCCTTCAATCGCTTCGCGCGCACTCTTCCCTCGCCAACTGGCTTTGGCCGTGGATGCTGGTGACGGGCCTCGCGTTCACTGCGGGTGTCTTCACGCGGGTTTCGTTTGCGTTGTTCGTGGCGGCGGCGATCGTATGGGCGTGCGTCGCGGTCGCCTTCGACAGCACGCATCCCCACGGCACGCTGATGCTGACGCTGCTGGCGCTGCTGCCGTCGCGCTGGGGGGACTCCCTCTCGGTTGACGCGCGGTTGCGTCGCACGCGTCCGCTCCCACCGGGCCCGCGCTACGGATACAGCGTCTGGGTGCCTGGGCTCATCGTGGGAGTGGCCTTCGCCGCGGCCGCATGGGCCAAGCTGACGCACCCGGACGGGTGGACGACGTGGGTCATGAACGGCAGCGTCAAGTACCACTTCGTCAGCGATTCCATGAACGCGCCGGTGGACTGGGGTCTGCGGCTCGCCGCACATCCGCAGCTCGCCGTCCTGGCCTCGCTCGGCGCCGTCGCCGTCGAGGCGCTGGTCATCACCGCGGCATTCATCCGGAGCGAGGGCTTCCGCCTTGCGGTCGGCGTCGCTGCGTTCGGCCTGATCGGCGGGTTCTTCGTGTTCATGGGCGTGCTCTGGCTTGGATGGTGGATTCCGCTGCTCGGGTTCCTGCCGTGGCAGCGAATCTCGGAATTGAGCCGGCGCAAGCCCGCCCCCACGAGCGATTCTTCGAGCCGGTGGGACCCGGCCCCCACGACCGCCGGCGCAAATGTGGAAGCCGGCTTCAGCCGGCTCATCACCACCGCGCAGGCGGCGATGATCGTCTTTCTACTCGGCCAGCAGATTGTCGTCTCGACGCTCGGCATCGAGCGCGCGCCGATTTTCACCAACTACCCGATGTACGCCTACACCTTCGCCAGCCCCGCTGAATTCAACGCCTGGCTGCCCCCCGTGTATCGCCTCGTCCTGATGACCGACGAGGGGCGGGCCGAGTTGAGCTGCAGGCCGAACGACGATCTGGCCGAGAGGCTGGCGGCGGCGGTCGCGGGATCGACGGAGGCGGCGGCCGCCGTGTGGCGCGCGGTTGGCGCGTGCGGCGGCAACCTCGCCCGCGCCCGCGGCGTGCTCATCGAAGAGGACCGCCTCGTCTTTGACTGGGAGCGGATGGCGTTCACGATCACGCGAGCTGTGGCGGTGCACGGTCCACTTGCCGTCGACGCGACCGCCGTTGCGGCAACCAGCGGGCACTGACCAGCGACGCCGTACTCGCGATGCTAGAATTCGCGCGCGTGGTCCCTTCTGCCCGAGTCAAAGCACTCGTGCTGCTGTCGCTTGCCGTGGCGGCGGTGTGCCTCGCGGCGGCCGGACGCCTGATCGCGGGCCCTCGTGGCGCGGAAATACACGTCCGATGGCAACCGTCCGTAGACGACACGGGGCGGCGGACGCTCGAGTCGCGCTTTCGACTTGCCGACGGTCAGCGTCTTGATGGCACGACCTGGCGCTACGACCTGACAGACCCGCGGCCCGGGAACATCCAGGCGATCATCAGTGATGCGCAGGTCGCTGACACCCACGACCTCGATCGCTCGACGTATTCGATAAGCCAGTCGGCCATCCGCACCGATCGGCGTCAGCGATTCGGCAACGCGGGCCGGACAATTGTCGGCATCGCCGATCGACTCGCCGTGGCGCTGCTTGCGCTTGCGGTCGGTGCCCTCGCGATGCCCGTCGTACGGCGGTCGATCGCGCCGGCGCTTCTCGCCGTCAGCCGCGCTACGATCGGCACGACCGTCCGGCCCACTCTTCAATTCCTGGGGCGAGCCGTCCCTGAGATCGACGCAGAAACCGCCGGCATCTTCCGCATCATCTTCGGCATGGTACTGCTCGCGTTTTTTGCCTCGCGCTCGGTCGATGCGTCGTGGCTCAGGGCAACTTTCGACCTGGAGGTCGAAGGCACTTTCCACGCGGCCGTGCTCGACTGGCTGCGTGCCTACCCGGTCATCGTGGATGCCCTCACCCCGTGGCTGCTGATCACGGGTGCGGCATTTGCCATCGGGCTATTCACCAGGACGACCTATTCCCTGTTCGTCGCCGGCGTCCTGGTGTGGGCGTACGTCAGGATCTCAGTCGAGAGCACGCATCCCAGCGCCACCTTCGTCCTTGCGATCGTGACACTGCTCCCTGCCAGGTGGGGCGAGGCGTACAGCGTCGACAGCTGGCGGCGCGGCAGCACCGCCGTTGGTGGTCCCGGCAAACACTACGGGTATTCGGTGTGGGTGCCGGGACTGGTGTTCGGCGTCGGCTATGCCGCCGCGGCGTGGGCCAAGCTCGCGCCCGGCCCCGCCTGGATCCTGAACGGCACCATCAAGTACCACTTCATCACCGACTCGGTGATCGCCCCGTTCGACTGGGGCCTCCAGTTCGCGAATCATCCGAGGCTCGCGATCACCGCGTCGCTGTTCGCGGTCGTGACCGAAGCCCTCATGGTCACATCCGCGTTCGTGCGCAGCGAGCGGTACCGAGCCGCAATGGGACTGGCGGGCGTCGGCCTGCTCAGTGGATTCTGGGTGTTCATGGGCCATTTCTGGCCGGGCTGGTGGATCCTGCTGCTCGGCTACCTGCCCTGGCAGCGGATCTCGGAGCTGCGCCGCTCTGTGTCGAGCCGGCCGAAGCCGGTCCCCACGACTGGATTCGTCAGCCATGTCGTCACCGCCGCGCAGCTCGCGACTATTGTCTTTGTCATCGGTCAGCAGCTTCTCTTCTCGACCATCCAAATCGAGCGCGCACCGATGTTCTCGGTACTACCCGATGTACTCCAGCACTTACGAGAGTCCCGCGGCCTACGCCGCCACGCGGCTGCCACGTTACCGCATCGTCGCCGCGACGCACGACGGGAGCGTCGAGCTGCGCTGCAACCCGCACGAGGAGTTCGTGCGGGAGTTCGATGAGGCGGTTGGAGGGTCGACCCGCGCGCGGGCGAATGTCTGGCGAGCGTTGGGCTCGTGCGCCGACAACCTGCGGGACGTGCGTTCCGTGACGCTGGAAGGCGAAGTGAACACCTTCGACTGGGAGCAGCTCCGGTTCACCTCGCACGCTGCCGCGACGCTCGGTCCGCTCGCGGTTGACGCCGTCGAATCAGCGGACCGGTAGCTTTCCTTTCCGATTCGTCTGCTTCACGCGGCGCGTCCACGCTTCCTGCCGTTCGGGCGGCAGTCGGCTCACCAGCGCTTCGAGCTGCTCCCGTTCCGGACCCATGTAGAACTGGAAGGCCCAGCGCCGCAGGTCGGCCGGCTGCGCGTCTGCCGGCACCGAGGCACCATGCGCTCCGCCGCCGAGATTCAGCAAGGACAGACACAGGTTGCCACGATACGGCATCGTCTTGACGAGCTCGCAGGCGAGTCCCTCGCCCTCGGGATAGTAGGTGTTGGCGTACTGCGGAACGAAATTCTCCTGGAGCACGCGGAACAACTGGGTGCCGTAGGTATCGCCTTCCTCGGGCCGCGCGAGATAGAGCAGGGTGCTGATGAACTGATCGCGCGGATCGCAGTGTGGCGCCAGCGTCCATCCACGGCGGCGAAGCATCAGGCGCAACCCGTGCGCATGTAACGGCAAGGCCAGTGCCTCGTCCACGAAATCGTCGCCGACTCCGTGACGGAGAAATTCGGTCGCAAACGGACGGAAACGCTCGGCCAGCGCCGGCGCGAGCACCGGGCCGATGACATCGGTTCGCAGCGACCGCCAGATCAGCCGCGAAAACAGGGGCATGACCGTGGTTGAAAACCCGATGCCCCGCAAATCGAGGTGTTTGTCTCCCTCGAGGAATTCTTCGGGCGGGATCGCATCGACCAGCACCCGAAACGCCCGCTCGGGGAGCAGCGGCTCCATCACGATATGCGGGAAGGGCTCGGTCTGCACCGGTGTCGCGGCCACCACGTCGCGGACGTGGGCCGCGATCTCGGCGGGCTTCCACACGTCGGCAATGCTGCGAATCCGCTCGACGTCCTCGAGATCGAGCAAGTGCGCGCGTTTCAGCCGCGCCAGTTCCGATCGCTGGACGGCGAGCTGGCGCACGGCCTCTTCAAGCGTGACGGTGTCGTCGACCTGGGTCATTTGGGGCGCGATCATACACGACCGCGAAGCAGGAGTCCGGACCGCATCACGCCTCTGGCCATATAGTGCCACGGCGCCGGCCGGCGGGGTCGCTTCGAGATGCCGGCGGCCCGCTCGATCTCGTCAGCCATGATCGGCGTCACCGGCGTGCTGATGCCCCGCGGCCGCACGAACCGCTCGATGAAGCTGCGGATGCGGCCATCGCGCCCCCTGCCGCCGAGCGCGGCGGCAAGTTGTTCGAGATGCTCGTCGAAGCTGGCCGCCTCCTCCAGCAGCCCGCCGTTGGCGGCGCGGAGGTAATGGAAATGCAGCGTGTTCTCCTGGCCGCCGGCGAACTCCGGCATCACCAGCGACAGCACCGGCTTGTCGAGGATGCCCGCCTCGATCATCGCGCTTGTGTTCAAGCCGACAACGGCGCTCGAATGGTGCAGTGAATCGAACAGCCCCTGGTCCGCATTCATGGTTTCCTTGTCGTGCCAGAGCGCGACATTCGCGAAACCGGAGAGCTTCACGTGGTTCCACTGCTTCACATGCGCCGGGTGGGGCCGGACCAGCACCCCGCATGACCGCACCGCAGGATTGCTGCCCGCCCGCAGGCGGCCGATCCATTGATGGACGAACTCCACTTCACGAGGAGCGACGAACTCCGACGAACACAGGTACAGGACGTACGGAGATCCCGGCTCAAGACCACGCTCCCGGCAAAACCTCTCGCGCGTTCCTGATGGCCGCATCGCGAAGAACGCATCGAACCGCGGCGCCCCGGTCACGACGACTCGATCCGGCGACACCCCATGCAGCTCGATCGCCTCCTTCTTCTGGATCTCGTTCCAGACGAGCATGCGATCCGGCTCGACGCGAATCAGCCCGCGGTTGGTCAGGTTGTCCCAGCTGAACGGCGCGAACAGCACCGGCACGCCGATCCGGTGCGCACTCTTCACGTAATCGGTCTGGTACGAGCCGTAGTCCACGAGCGGTGTGACGAGGACGAGATCCGGTTGTTCGTAGGCGATGAAGAGGTCGAAGAGCCGTTCGCTCGGGATCGCATCCTCCGCCAGCGCCAGCGTCCGGGTGAAGAGGTGACGCGCGAGGCCGGGATGGCGCCGCACAAGCTGGCGCCAGCGCTCCGGAACGTTCTCGGCGGATCGCTCCTCCAGTTTCCCCGCGCGCGCGTAGCGGGGATCGAGAAACCGGAGGTAGTCGCGCGCCTGCCGCAGCGCCGGCGCCGCCTGTCGCCAGCGATCGACGCGGCGCACCGGACACGGCGTCAGTTCGATGCGGCCGCGACGCCCGCGCGTGATCAGGCTGCGGTTGGCGAGCGACAGGTTCTTCGGCAGCGCGAGCGGACGATTACGCTGCCGCGCGGCCGCGAGGACGATCGTGTGCCCGCGCTCGGCGAGCAGCTCGATGACGCTGTCGAAGTGCCGGACCTTGGAAACGTTGTTGAGGAAGAAAAGGATGCGGATGACCCGTATCTTATAATCACCCCGCTCCACATGCTTCAACTGAGCCCGCGCGGCGCCGCGTACGGACTCGCCTGCCTGGTCGCGGCCGCGCTGGCAGGCGACCTGCTGTGGATGCCGATCCAGGTCACCGACAGCCTCGGCGAGATCCTCGACGCGCAGCGCTCGGCGTCGGCCTGGACGTCGTTCGCCGGCAGCTTCGGCACCGAAGCGTATCTCCGGCCGCTGCGCATCGCTCAGATCAAAGGGCTGTTCGACGCCGCGCGCGGCGAGCACTACTGGCTGGTCTATCGCGGGTTTCACGCCCTCCTCGTGCTCGCGGCCGCCTTCCTGTTCGTGCGCGCGCTGCGCGTGACCACGTGGCTGGATGCCGCGGCCGCGGCGTTCGCGCTGGCGGTCCTGACCGGCCTGCACACCTTCCGCGGCACCGTCCAGGAAGCATTTCCCATCAACCACTTCCTTGAAATTGCCGTCTTCTGCCTCGCGGCGTTGAACCTGGCGCGTTCGCGCGGCGGATGGTGGATTGATGCGGCGGCCGTCGGCGTGTTCGCGGCCGCGGTACTCACCCTTGAATCGGGCGTCCTCGTGTGGGTGGTCGTGTCGGCGGCATGGCTTGCGGGATGGCGGGGCATCTCGGGTCGCGGCCTCGCGCTCATGACACTCTGCCTGTGCGCGTATATGTATGCGCGGTTCGGATACCTCTCGACCGGCGTGCCGACGCTCGCGGAACGCAGTTCGGGGTATCTGCTCTCGATCCTGGACCCGCCCGAGCTCGAGCGACGGTTCGGGCAGCGTCCCTTTCTGTTCTACGGCTACAACGTGGGCGCGTCGGTGATGTCGGTGCTGTTCTCGGAACCGCAGGCGGGCGTCTTTGCCGCCGTTCGCGCGTGGATGGACGATCGCGTCATGCCACGCGTGATCATCCCTCTGCTCACGTCGCTGGCGACGACCGCGATGATCGTGTGGGCCGGCACCGGCGGCATGCGGCGAGGCCGGCGGCTTGACGACCATACTCGGTTCATCGCGCTGGGCGCAGCGGTTGTCGTCGCCAGTGCCGTGCTGTCGTTCGCGTATACCAAGGATGACGTGATGAGCACGGCGGGCGTGTTCTACGCACTCGCCGCATTTGGCGGCATGCGGATCGCGCTCGCGGCAACGCTGTCCCGCCCTGCCGCCGCGGTCGCGCTGTCAGTGGTGCTGTGCCTCCTCGCCACCGGATGGGCGATTCGCGCCGCCGGCCTGCACTACGTGCTGCGGTCCCAGGCCATCAAGCATCAGGTCGATTGGGTGGAACTGCCAGGACGCTGGCAGCGCGCCGGCCAATGGCCGCACGAGGGCGTGCAACGGGATCTGATCCTTCGTTTGCGCCACGAGGCGGTGCAGCTGGCCATTCCCAATACGCGAATCGATCAGCCCGAATGGCCGGCATGGCTGTGGAGCGAGTAGTGACGCAGCCATACCGCGTCATGCTCGTGGCGCTGCCGCCCGTGCTGGGGTTTGCCTGGTGGATTACCGCTCTCGCGCTTGCCGCCACAACGGGCCGGCATCCGGTGTGGAGCCTGCAGCCGCGCAACCTGCCGGAGGCGGTCGCGTTCCGCGATCCGGCGGCGGTCGTCAGACGGGTCGAAGCCGGCGAGGATCCGAATGCCGCTGGCGACGTGCGCGCGCGGATCGTGCTGTCGGACGCCGCGACGCTCACGCCGATCGAAGCGGCCGCGGCGGCGCGCCAGGGCGAGCTCGTGCAGCTCGTGCTGGACCTCGGCGCGGCGCCGAGCGCCGACGTGTGGCAGCGCGCGTGGTGCATCTCTGACGCGTCCAGCGTCCGCGATGTGCTCGCTGCGCATCGGCCCCCGGAGGCCCGAGACGACTGTGCCGCGCAGTGAACGGGCGCGGGCGCTCGCGCCCCGCCCGGCCGCGGCGGCCGCAGCAGCCTTCGTCGCCACGCTCGCCTGGCGCTTCCTGACGTTCACCGGCTTCACCAACGACCATTACGCGCACTTGGCGCTCGCACAGCAGTGGCTGCTCGGCGATCGCCCCGTACGCGACTTCACCGATCCGGGCTGGCCGCTCACCTACCTGCTCTCGGCAACGGCATGGCGCATGGCCGGGAACGCCATGTGGGTGGAATGGGCGCTGACGGCCACGGCGCTCGCTGTCGCCGCGGCGTGCACGTTGATCGCGGCGCATCGACTGTCAGGGTCGCTGACGATTGCCGCCTTCGTCACCGCGCTCGAGATCCTGATCTTCCCACGGACCTACTCGTATCCGAAGCTGGCGGCGTATGCCGTCGCGGCGTGCGTGATGGCTGCCCTCGCCGCCCGGCCCTCCCGAGGCCGCATCGTCCTCATGGCCGCGGTCATCGCCTCGGCGTTCCTGTTGCGCCACGATCACGGTCTGTACATCGGCATCGCCTCGGCGGTCTGCCTCGTGCTCACCCGCCTCCGCTCGAGCGTCGGCGAGGCGGGCCTGCGGCCGATCGTCATGGCCGTGGCGAGCGTGGCGGCACTCACGGCAGCCACCGCTGCCTTTCTGTTGCCGTGGATCGTGTTCGTCAGCCTGAACGGCGGCGTGCCCTCGTACTTCGAAACGGCGCTCGAGTTCGCGCGCGCGGAAGCCAACGCCTCCAACTTGCGATCGTGGCCGCGGCTGGCACTCGTACCGGGCCAACCCCTCATTGGGCTCGCGCCTCCGGATCGGCCGCAGGCGCAGATCCAGTGGACGCCAGAAACCGACAGCGCGCTTCGACACACGCTCGAGGCACGATATGGACTGGAGTTCGTCCGCGACGGCGACGAGGGCACCTTCTATCGCGTGATCGATACGTCGGCCGGAAATCTCGAGAGTCTGGGCGATGACCCTCACGTCGCGGGCAGCACCGGCCTGGGGCGCATCAGCCGGCCCGCATGGCGGGAACTTCTGGCCAGCGTGTCCCCCCTGCGCATCGCGCCGGCCGTGCACAGCGCCGGGAACGCCGACGCGTGGCTGTTCTGGCTGTTCTGGAGCCTGCCTGTTGTCGCTGCGGTGGCGCTTGCAGTCCGCGCCAGCCATCGCCGGGAACGATGGCCCGGCGAACTCCCGCTCGTTGCCGCGCTCATCCTCGTGGCGATATTCGTGAATGCCGGTTTTCTCCGCGACATCCTCCGCACCCGCGTCTCCGACGCCATCGTGCCGCCGGCGCTCCTCGGCGCGTGGCTGCTCGGCCTGTGCTGGGTCGTACGGTGGGAGCGCCGTTCGTGGCAGCGTGCAGCCCGGATCCTGACGGTGGTCGTGCTCATCATCACCGGCGCGGCGATGACGACGATCGCGGAGACCCGCGAACGTCTGACGCTGACTGGCGTCAGCGACGGCCTGCCGGGCCTCCGGACGCGCGCGGGGGCGGTGTCGGATCTGCTGGCCAGCCCGCATCGCCAGACGCTCGCGCCGCCAAGCCGACAGGCGGCGGCGCTGATGCCCTTCTTTGCGTACCTGGATCGGTGCACGTCCACGCGCGACCGAATCATCGTGACCGGCGAGTTCCCCGACCTCGTCGTTCTGGCGGGGCGCGCGTTTGCCAGCGACGGAGCGGTCTTCGGTGCGTGGTATTCGTCCGCAGCGCGTCAAGGGCGAACGCTGGCGCGGCTCCGGGAGCAGCCGGCATTGTTCGTCCTGCTCATGGACACGCGCGCGTTCCGCACCCGGTTCCCGCCGATCGCGGCGTACATCGACGAGGCTTACATACCAATGACGGTAATGTCGGTCGACGGCACCGAGCCGGTACCGGTTCTGGTGCTGCGCAGCCGTCCGCCGACGGGCGCCGACCCCGCGACGGGCTGGCCGTGCTTCACGAAGTCCGGCTAAAGCGACTTTCGCGAGGTCCGGCTAAAGCCGGACACTATGTACATCGGCGCATGTCTGCGTGGTGTCCGGCTTCAGCCGGACTGCGCCAGCCGCGCCGCCAGCAGCGTTGCCTCGATCATGCTCGATGGATCGGCGACGCCTTTCCCGGCGATGTCGAATGCCGTGCCGTGGTCCACCGACGTACGAACGATCGGCAGGCCGAGGGTGACGTTGACCGCGGTCCCGAAGGCCAGCAGCTTCACGGGGATGAGTCCCTGATCGTGATAGCAGGCAATAACCGCGTCGAATTCCCCCCGTGACGCGCGCACGAAGATGGTGTCGCCCGGAAACGGGCCCTGCAGATTGACGCCGCGCGCGCGCGCGGCCTCGACTGCCGGCCGCAGCACCTGCTGCTCCTCGGAGCCAATCACGCCCTCTTCACCAGCATGGGGATTCAAGCCCGCAAGCGCGAGGCGTAATCCGTCGACCTTCCCGAATCGCGGCAGTTCGCGCGCAGTGAGGTCGATGATGCCGTCGAGCAATTCGCGCGTCAGCGCCGTCGGCACCTCCGCGAGCGGGAGGTGAACAGTCGCCAGGACCACCTTCAGCGGCTCCGACCAGAACATCATCGCGACTCGCGATGCCCCGGTCAGTTCGGCGAGCAGATCGGTGTGCCCTTTCCACGGCAAACCGGCGCGCGCAAATGCCAGCTTGTTGACCGGGGCCGTGGCGATGGCGTCCACGCGGCGGGCCTGGGCGTCACGCACGGCCGCGCACAGCACGTCGTAGGCCGCGCGGCCGGCGTTCGCCGAGACCACGCCGGCCTCGAACTGTGCTCCGGCCGGCGGACCGTAGATCACCGGGTCGCATGCATCACGCACGCGCGGGTCCGCCGCGGCTTTGGCGGCGATCTCTGGTCCGATTCCGGCCGGGTCGCCGACGGTGATGGCAATGCGCGGCTTGCGGATCCTCACGAAGCGTACAGGTTACCTCCTATAATCCCGGCGGCACATGCCCTTCGCTGATTCGCGTCCGGGTCGGACGCGCGTGCTCGCAGCCGCGCTCATCTGCGCCGCTGCCTCGGCGGCCCTGTTCGCGGTCGTCCCCCTGCTGTTCGGCTCGCCGCTGCCGATGGTGCACGTGCGGTGGAACGCGATCACCGAACCCGATCGCTTTGCGCTCGAGCAGCGCTTTGGATTGACAGAGGCCGCGCCGCTCGGGAACGAGATATGGGCGTACGTGCCGGCCGACACGTCCAGCGAGACACTGCGTGCAATCGTGGCGCACCCATCGGTCGCCGATACCGACGGCATCAATCGCCGGACATTCTCGATCGCCGATAACCCGCCGCTGACGCCCCGCCGCGGCGGGTTGATTGGCGGTGCGCCGGCGGGGATGGCGCGGGGCGTGGTGGCGATGGCCTACGGACTTGCGGGCGGCGCTGCCCTTTTGATCGCCAGCGCGCTCGTCGTCGCGCTCTTCGTTGAGCGGCGGGTCCGCATCCTGAGCTCGTCGAAGGGTGCGGAACCCGCCTTGGTTCGACGCGTACCGGCCCGTACGTGGGTAAATACTTACACGCTCAGCGCAACCTCGCGCGAAACCATCGCGGTGATTGCGATGTTCCTCGTGGTCGTCGCCTGGAGATTCCTGACTTTTACCGGCTTCAGCAACGACCATTACGCCCACCTGGCGATGGCGCAGCAGCTGCTGCTCGGCGATCGACCGATTCGGGACTTCGCGGATCCCGGCTGGCCGCTGACATACACGCTCACGGCGCTCGGATGGGCCGCGACCGGAAAGATCATGGCGACCGAGTGGATCATCAGCACCGCGGCCTTCGCGATCGGCGCGGCGTGCACGGTGGCCGCCGGCTCGCGCCTCTCCGGATCGGTTGCGATTGCCGTGGCGGTCACGCTGATCGAGATTCTGGTGTTCCCGCGCGCCTACTCGTACCCGAAGATCCTGATCTACGCCGCGGCCGGCTGGGCGCTGCTCGGGCTCGCAGCCGACCCATCACGACGCCGGATCGTGCTGATGGCGCTGCTCACCGCAATTGCGTTCCTCTTCCGGCATGACCATGGTCTGTTCATCGGGAGTGCGGCGGCCATCTGCGTTGTACTGGCGAGCCGCGGCATCCCCTGGCGCAGCATTCTCAGTCGTGTCGCACTGCTGACCGGGGCAACGGCGATCTTCCTGCTTCCCTGGATCGTCTTCGTCCTGATGAGCGGAGGTCTTTTCGCGTATCTCGAAGCGGGACTCGACTACTCGCGTGCCGAAGCCGACGCCACACGCCTGGGAGCCCTGCCCGCATCCGGCCCCGACGCGTGGCTCTTCTGGATCTACTGGACGGTGGCGATCGCGTGCGGTGCGGCGGCGGTCAGGCGGCTGGTCGTCGGCCGGCAACGGTGGAAGGGCGAATCGGCAGCGGTGGCCGCCCTGGCGGTGTGCGCCGTGCTGGTGAACGCCAGTTTCCTGCGCGAGAGCCTCGACGTCCGCGTGCCGGATGCGATCGTGCCGGCCGCGCTCCTCGGCGCCTGGGCGCTCGGCTTGTGCTGGACCGGGCCCTGGCGGCGTCAGGCGGCGCAGAAGGCGGTCCAGGCCGCGAGCGTGGTCGTGCTCGTTATGGCTGCTGTCGCTGCCGGCCGTGTCGCCGGTGTGGCCGAGCAATACGAGGACTCCGGACTCGACGGTGGACTGGCGGGTATCCGCTCGCATGCAGCCGAGGTCGCCCGGCGTCTGCATAGCCAGCATCGCGACGACGTGCCGAGCCGGTACTCCTTGGCGCTCGGACCGTTCTTCGCCTACGTTGACCGCTGCACCACGCCCGCGGATCGTCTCATCGTCACCGGCGAATTCCCCGACGTCCTGGTGCTGGCGGGGCGCCGCTTCGCTGGCGACGGCATCGTCTTTGGCTCGTGGTACTCGTCGGTGACGCACCAGGATCGAACGATCGTGCGGCTGCGCGCCGACCCGGCGCTGTTCGTGCTGCACATGGGAGACTTCGAGTCGTTCCAGCGGAAGTACGACCAGGTCGAGGCGTACGTGCAGGCCACGTATCGTCCGATGGCCGACGTGGCGGTCGATGAGGGTGGAACGATTCAGATCCTGGTCGAGCGCGCGCGGCAGCCGAGCGGCACGGATGCCGCGACCGGATGGCCGTGCTTCAGATGATCGATTGGCGGGTCCGCTTCGCGGAACCCGCCCTACGTACGTGGTACCGGGGCCTCGCGGAGCCGCTCAACCGGGGTACGTAGGCCGGGTTCCGCGAAGCGGACCCGGCACTCAAAGCTGCAGCACGAGCCAATCCGCCACGACCTTGGGATTGACGTTGCGGTCCAGTGCGGCCAGCGCGCGATCGACCGCGCCGAACGCGCGCATGCTCCGCTCGCTGTCGAAGGCAGCCGACAGGCGGCGAAGATCATCCTGAAGATCGGGGTTTGCCAGCGAGCCGGGGTCGGCGCGGCTAGCGAGCAGCCCGACGTCCCTGAGCAGCGACGCCATCGCCCGCAGGCAGGTGGCCATTTGGTCGCGCTCGGCGGCGCCGGTCGCCTTGCCGGTGAGCCCGCGAACGGTTTCGAGCCGTCTTCCCGGATCCGACACCCGTGCGGCCTGGTTCAGCAAGCGCTGCGCCGCGCCGCGCGCCTCCGTCAGGTCGACACCGCCCGCCGCCAGCGCGCGGCCGATGCTGCCGCCGGCCTCGGCTGCCGCCGCCCGTGCATCCGCTTCGTCGGTACTCGTGGTCGCGCATGAGCGTGGCGGCCACGTCCGCGGGGGCCAGCTCGCCGAAGCGCAGCGGCCGGCATCGCGATCGAACCGTTGCCAGCAGCGCATCCGGCATCGACGAGACGAGGATGAACACCGACGCCTGCGGCGGCTCCTCGAGCGTCTTCAGCAGCGCGTTCTGCGCCGCGTCCACCAGCGCGTCGGCTTCGTCCACGATCACCACACGGCGGCGGCCTTCGAACGGACGGTAGTTGGCGCGATCGATGACGTCGCGAACCGGTTCGATCTTGATCGTGCCTGTCTCGCCTGGCTCGATCACCACCACGTCGGCATGGACGCCGCGGCCGATGCGGCGGCACGACGCGCATTCGCCGCAGGCGTCGGTTTCAAGAGCGCCGGTCTTCCTGGACGCCAGGCAGTTGAGCGCCTCCGCCACCGCCACCGCCGTACGGCGCTTGCCGATGCCCGCCGTCCCCGCCAGCAGCAGCGACGGCGGCAGGGTGTCGCGCGCGATCGCGCGCGCCAGCAGCGCGAGCAGGCGCTGGTGACCGGCGATGGTCGCGAAAGGCATGCCTCAGCATAACAGGCGGGATCCGCTGATACACTGAAACGCACATGAGCGAGACGATCGCGTGTCCCGCGTGCGAAGGACGCCGCGTGAACGTCGTCAAGGAATGGCGCCTCGGCCGGGAGCACCGTGCCGTCGCGTGTCTCGAGTGCGGCCTGCTGTTCGTCAACCCGCAGCCGCCGCCCGAAGTGCTCGACGCGTACTACGCGCCCGAGGGCGGATGGCAGGCATCGCGCGAGGAAAAGGCGCGACCGGCGCAGTCACGGACGAAGGGCGCGGCGCCCGCGATGTTTGCCGCGCTCGACCGCTACTTTCCCGCCAGTGCGCCGCCGGCCGGCGCTCGCGTGTTCGACTTCGGCTGCGGTTCCGGCACCTGGCTCAATTCGTTTCACGACCATGGGTGGGACACGACGGGGCTCGAGCCGTGCAGCAACGAAGCCTTCGTGCGACACAAAAGGCTCACCGAGATTCCGAATTCCGGCGACTACGACCTGGTGATGGCGTACCACGTGCTGGAGCACCTGCCGCGGCCGCTGGAGACGCTGCGCGAGCTCGCGAAGGCGTTGCGTCCGGGCGGTCACTGCCTCGTGAGCGTGCCCCGGCTGGACCGCTTGTCCGAGCATGGCGACTTCAAATACTGCCTCCATCGCCGCAACCACATCGTCGCTTTCACCGAGGTATGTCTCAGGGGATTGTTGGCGCGCGCGGGCATGGGCGTGGTGACCTCGATGCACGACCTGGACGAGCGCTTCAGCCAGGGGCGGCCAATCCGCATGCGGCTGCTCGCGCGAAAGGGGGCGGCGGCAACCATCGATCCTGATCCGGCGGCCGCGCTCGAGCCGGTCATCAAGTCCTACGTCGAGTTGCGGCAGGCGGCGATGCTCAGGAACGTCGCGTCGTAACGTACCAGTCGACGGTCCGCTTCAAACCTTCCGCGAACGTTGTCTTCGACTCGAAGCCAAATCGCTCGCGCGCCCGGCTGGTATCGAGCTTCCGACGGGGCTGGCCGTTCGGCTTCGAGGTGTCGAACTCGATGTGTCCCTCGAAGCCTGTGGCCGCGGCCACGCACCTGGTGAGATCCGCGATCGAAATTTCTTCCCCCGAACCAAGGTTCACCGGATCGCTGCTGTCGTAGCGTTCGCTGGCGAGCAGGATCCCGTCGACGACATCCTCGACATACAGGAATTCCCGCGTCGGCGTGCCGTCACCCCAGACCTCGATGCGATCCGCGCCCCGCTCCACCGCCTCGACGCACTTCTTGATCAGCGCAGGGATGACGTGCGAGGTGTCCGGATCGAAGCTGTCGCCCGGTCCGTACAGATTCACGGGCAGGAGAAATATCGAGTTGTAGCCGTACTGCTGACGGTAAGCCCGCGACTGGACCAGGAGCATCTTTTTCGCGAGCCCGTATGGCGCGTTGGTCTCCTCCGGATAGCCGCTAAAGATATCGTCCTCGCGGAACGGCACGGTCGCGAACTTCGGATACGCGCAGACGGTGCCAATCGCGACGAACTTGGGCACACCGGCCCGCCGCGCCTGGTCCAGCAGCTGTGTTCCCATGACCAGGTTGTCGTAGAAGAATTCAGCCGGCCGGGCACGGTTGGCGCCGATGCCGCCGACGACCGACGCGAGGTGAATGACGAGCGTCGGCTTCGTTTCCTCGTATAGCCGGACGACGGCGTTCAAATCGCGCAGGTCGTAGTCAGCCTTGCGCGGCGCCGCCAGCGACGCGCACCCGAGCGCGCAGAGGCGGCGCACCAGGTGGCCGCCGACGAACCCATTGCCGCCGGTGACCAGGACACGCTGGTGCCGCCAGAAGCTCATTCGCCTGAATATCGGCGCAGACCGAGCCGGACTTGACGGCAGGTCCGGCTAAAGCCGGACGCTACGCACGCGGGATCGACGCTACGTACGCGGGATCGACGCTAGTACGCGGGATCGACGTACGCGAGATCGACGCTACGTACGCGAGATCGTAGTGTCCGGCTTCAGCCGGACTGAAGTGGCTGGATCGGCTAGCGGGTGGCGGGAACGGGCGCCGGATCGGATTCCGCGGGCCGCGGGTTCTGCTTGTTGTTGCCGCCGCGGCGGAAGAAACGGCTCCAGAATCCGCGCTTCGGCGCCTCGGCAGCCGCCGCACCGGGGACCGCGGCTACGGTCGCCGGAGGCTCACCCACGCCGGCGGCTGTCGCGATCGGCGCGGACACTTCGGCGGCAGCAACCGCGGCCGGCCGCGGCGCTTGCGGCGAGGCGGCAAATATCATGTTCGGCGGCGAGACCGTGTGCGTGTGAAACGGGCAATAGTCTTCCGGCTCGCTTCCGCGCACGAAGTACTCGGTGTAGACCGATTTTCCGGCGACGATGTTGCCATTCTTGTCGACCGCTTCCGCGCCGTAACACTCGCCGGTCGCCAGCTTGCCCGTGATCCTGCAGATGGTCGCCGACGTCACCGTGCGCGGGGCCTTGAAGTTGTCCGGCTTGTCGCCGCGCGTCGCCGCGTCCATGAACCGTCCCCACAGCGGCACCGCGAGGTCGCCGGCGTAGCCGTCGCGCATGATGGTGCGCGGCTGGTCGTACCCAATCCAGACGCCGGTCGCCAGGTGCGGTGTATAGCCCACGAACCAGGCGTCGCGGTACTCGTTGGTCGTACCTGTCTTCCCTGCCGCCGGAAGCGTGAAGCCGACGTTGCGAGCCTGCCAGCCGGTGCCGCTGTTGACGACATCCGCCATCATGTTGGTAATGAGGAACGCCGTGGCTTCGCTGACGGCGCGCTCGGCGTGCGGGCTCGACGTGAAGAGCACTTCGCCCTCCGTCGTTTCGACGCGCCGAATCAGGATCGGCTCCGGCCGCATCCCGGTGTTCGCGAACGCGGCATAGGCCGCCGTCATCGAGAGGAGCGTCACCTCCCCTGAGCCAAGGGCCAGAGAGGGCACGCCGGGAACATCACCCAGCCCGAGACGATCGGCGGCGGAGACTGCCGCCGGGATGCCGATGTCCTGGAGCATCTTGACCGCCGCGCGGTTGCTCGACGTCCGGAGCGCCGCTCGCATGGTCATCTCGTCGTCCGTGCCGTGGTCATCCGGCACCCAGGCGCCCTGCAGCGTCATGATCGGCGCGTCGAGCGCGCTGATCAGGCTGGCCGGCGTGTAGCCACGTTCGAGCGCGGCGGCGTAGACGAACGGCTTGAAGGCGGAGCCGGCCTGGCGCCGGGCCTGGGTGACGCGGTTGAAATGGCTGTCGTCGAAGCTGCGGCCGCCGACCATCGCGCGCACCTCGCCGGTGTTCGGGTCGAGCGCCACCAGCGCGGCCTGAAGCGGTTCATCGTCCTCGGGGCCTGCGCCGTTCCGCGCGCGGGCCTTCCGCTTCTCGATCTCGGAGACGGCGCGGTCGACTTCCGCCTCAGCCGCCCTCTGCATATCGAGGTCGAGCGTGGTGTACACCTTCAGCCCGCCTTCATAGACGCGGGCCCAGCCGAATTGCCGGACGAGCTCCTTGCGGACCTCCTCCTTGAAGTACTGGCCGTCCGATTCCTGCCCGCGGAGGACGTCGTGTAGCTCCACCTCCGTTGCCTTCGCGGCGCGCAGCGTCGGTTCATCGATGGCGCCGGCGTCATGCATGGCGTCGAGCGCGGCATTGCGCCGGGATGTCGCGCGCGCCACGCTCACGGTCGGCGCGTAGGTGGACGGCGCCTTGACCAGCCCGGCGAGGAGCGCGGCCTCGGCGATGTCGAGATCGGCCGCGTGCTTGCCAAAGTAGCCGAGCGAAGCGGCCTCCACGCCGTAGAGCCCGTCGCCGAAATACACCTTGTTCAGATACAGCTCGAGAATCTGTTTTTTCGTGAATTCCTGCTCGAGCCGCGCCGCCACCACGATTTCCGTGAGCTTGCGGGTGACGGTCTTTTCGCGCGTGAGCAGGCTCTGGCGGGCGAGCTGCTGCGTGATCGTGCTTCCTCCCTGCGACCCCCATCCATCGCTGACGTTCTTCAACGCCGCGCCGGCCACTCGAATCACGTCGACACCGCCGTGATCGAAGAAGCGCTGATCTTCGACCGCGAGGATCGCGGAGATCAGATAGGGAGAGACACGCGAGAGCGGAACTTCGATCCGCTGTTCCTTGAAAATCGTGAATGCCGGGGCGTCGCCCGCATCGAAGACCGTCGTCGCACGCGCCATCGATCCGACGCCGCGCAGCGCGTTGTGGTCGGGCAAACCGCTGGCAACATCGAACACCAGCCACGCGGCAACACCGGCGCCCGCCCACATGAGCAGTGAGAGCGAGACGACCACGGCGGTAAAGAGCCCGCGATGAGCTCGGGCGGCCTGAGCAAGGCGTCGGCGTGTGTTGGCAAGAAGTAAGGGAAGGGACACGGACATCACCCGCCTGTGAAATCGCAACGGTCATGCCACGATGCGGCGCCGTGGCACTCCAGTTGCTCTCGGCAGGATCACGATGTTGCGGGTGCTCCTCGGCGGGCTTGTTGTGGTGGCGTTTTTGGCGGGCCGGACCCCTGCTGTATGGTCGGCCTCGCCTCAACCGACGAGCGAGGTTACCCCCGTGATCGCACCAAACGTTGACGTTTACGGCAACCCGGTCGAAGCCGCGGTTGGAGGCTACCGGGTTGACTTCGACGGTGACCTGTACGAGGAGCACAACCCGGACACAGCCGTATTGGCGCTTGGATCGCCCTCCTCATAGCCTGTACGTAGGTAGCCGGCCACCCACCGCGCGGGCGGTAACTCTTACCTCCTGTGTATCCTTAGAGAACCATGTCAATTCGCCCTGTAAAGCGCGTAGCGGCGTCGCAGCCCACGCTCGAAGGCGCCGGGGTACACCTCCGCCGCGCGTTCGGGTTCGGCACGACCAGCGAGTTCGATCCGTTTCTCCTCTTCGACGATTTCCGCAACGAGCGCCCCGAGGATTACCTCGCGGGCTTCCCGTGGCACCCGCATCGCGGAATTGAAACGATCACCTACGTGCTCGCCGGTACCGTCGATCACGGTGACAGCCTTGGTAACCGGGGCAGCCTTGGTGCCGGCGACGTGCAGTGGATGACGGCAGGCAGCGGCATCCTTCACCAGGAGATGCCGAAGGGTGATCCGAAGGGCCGCATGCACGGCTTCCAGCTCTGGGCGAACCTGCCTTCGTCGATGAAGATGACGAAGCCTCGCTACCAGGACGTCACTGCGCGCGACATCCCCGAGATCACCGACGATGACGGCACTCGCGTGCGGGTTGTGTGCGGAGACTTCTGGGGCAAGCGCGGGCCAGTGGACGGCGTCGCCGCCGATCCGCGGTATCTCGACGTCTTCGTGCCGCCCGGCGTCCGCAAGCGGCTGCAGGTGGAAATGAACCGCAACGCCTTCGCCTACGTGTTCGACGGATCGGGTACCTTCCGCGACGCCTCGGAGCCGCGCGGCGTTGCGACGGAACAGGTCGGTGAAGCCGCGCCGCCGGGAGGCGCCGAATCAATCGGCAACCGTTCCCTGGTGGTGTTCGATCGCGGCGACGAGGTCGTGGTGCAGGCCGGCGATCAGGGCATTCGG
This sequence comes from uncultured Acidobacteriota bacterium, assembly GCA_963750995.1. GTDB lineage: Bacteria > Acidobacteriota > Vicinamibacteria > Vicinamibacterales > UBA2999 > CAVVST01. The sequence goes on from CAVVST010000005.1 coordinate 1,652,281, forward strand.
TTTCTGCTGGTCTCCGGCCAGCCGATCGAGGAACCCGTTGCCTGGTACGGGCCCATCGTCATGAATACGAAGCAGGAAATCCAGCAGGCGATCCACGATCTGCAGGGCGGCACGTTCATCAAGTAGACTACGGCGCATATTCACCGCCGGAGGAACGAATATGCACTGCCGCCTGTTGCTCGCCACCACTGCCCTGCTCGGCATGAACGCGCTCGCGCTCCATGCGCAGGCGCCTGCCGCGGGCGTTCCCGATCTTTCAGGCGCGTGGCGCGGTCAACCCCTCATGAGCGCGAGCACGGTCGACCCGGGTGGAAAGCTGCGCGGCAAGGAGCCGGATATTCCGTACCAGGAATCGGCGCGGCAGAAGATGCTCGCCGAGATTCCGCCGACCGGGCCGTTCGGTGAGCCGGACAAGACCACGGATCCGTGGATTCGCTACTGTGAACCGAACGGTCCCGTGCGTATCTACGCGCACCCCGGCCGGACGTCGTTCGTGCAGCTGCCAGACCGCGTGCTGATTCTCCACGAAGTCATGCAGCAGTTCCGGATCGTTCGGCTCAACAGCAAGCATCCGCCGCTCGAAGATCTCGACCCGACGCCGTGGGGCGACTCGATTGGCTGGTACGAGGACGGCGCACTGGTCGTTGACAGCATCGGCTTCAACGGCCGCGCATGGCTCGATCAGCAGGGGAAGCCGACGACCGAAAAACTGCACGTCACCGAGCGGTTCAGGCGTATCGACGCAGACACGCTCGGGTGGGATGTGGTGATCGACGACCCCGGCGCCTATACGAAGCCGTGGGAACTGAAGCGCCGCTTCCAGCGGTCGAACGTGCCGTTCATGCAGAGCCCGTGGAACTGCTCGGTGCGCGACAACCTCTATTTCACCGAGACACTGCTCGAGACCGCGGCGCAGGCGAAGTAGTCACTGTCGTGCGGGCGCCGCCGGCGGCGCCGGTTGCGCGAAGCGAGCCGCGTCGATCGCGGTATTCGGCTGCACGTCGGTCAACTCGTAACGACCCTGCCCTGACTGCCACGCCAACGTCCACTTGAACGGCATCTTGACCCCGCCCACGTCCCGGTATTCGTCGTAGTCAATCTGTTGCATGTTCCGGCCGAGAAACGCCTCGGTGTAGCGGATCTGGCGGACGAGCAGCCCGGACTCGGCGTCGAAATAGAGCTTCACCGGCAACCCGCCGGGTGCGTTGCCCTGGATGACATACAGATCCCTGTCGTCGCCAAGCACCGCCGGCACCGAGCCCTGCCAACCGGTGAGGAACTGCTTGATGTTGCCCGGGAAACCCAGCTGCGCGTCGAGCCGGGCACCATCGAGCTCGCTGCCAGAGAGTTGCCGCAGCGGAATCGGCGTTTCGGCTTCAGGCGTTGACGTCCAGGCATTTCGTCCGTCGAAGACCGTGGTGCTGAGGCCGTTGAACGTCCGGATGATTTTCGTGAGCTGGCCGGGTGCCCTGGCGTAAATCTCGAGCGGCACGGTCTGGGCTTCGGCGTAACCGATGTAGGTGCCTTTCGCGGTCCAACTGGTGAGCCGCGCGAGCCGGTCCGCGCCGCCGACAGCGGCAATGTACTTATCGAGCACCTGTTCGGCGGACGGCGAGCCGGGTGCCTGACGCGTGATCGCGGCGGGTTCATCCGTCGTCGGCGTGTTGTAGACGGCATCGAGCTTCCTGATCGTCGCAGGGACGTTCGACCCGTTGTGGCAGGTCACGCATGTCACGACCTTGCGGCCGCCGAAGTGCGTCTTGTTGATCGTGTTGACCATGACGATCATGGTGCGCGCCATCAGCTTCTTCGGGTTGTCCTTGGCGTACTCGTCCCACCCGCCGCCCCCTTCGCCGAGGTGGCAATAGGTGCAGTTGACGGCGAGCGCGTTCGAGATGAAGCCCATCGAGCCGAGAAACTCGTCGACGGGGACGCCTTTCAGCACCTGGATGTTCTTGAACACCTTCTCGGCCGGGGGCTGCGGCGGAGCCTGGGCCGCGGTCCACGCCGCGCCCGCGAGGCACAGCGCCGCGGTCACCACGAACACGCGCACTCTACGATTCATCGTCGCTCCCGGATGGTCAGTGGTCCCCATGGTCGGCCGGCGTCGCCATTTCCTTGAAAAAACGCGCGTAGTCTACCATCCCGCGGCGGCCCCGCAGTAGAATTGGCCACGAATCGGGGCCGGCCTGGGCCGCCCTGAAGGAGCACCTCATGAAACAGAGACTCTTCATCCTGGGCTTCACCGTCGCGGCGTTGACTGGTGCGGCGCAGCTTGGCGCCCATCACGGCGGGGCCGCGTTTGAACAGGGCCAGACCGTGACGTTCACGGGGACGGTCACCGAGATGACATTCACCAATCCGCATGTGCTCGTCTACTGGGACGTCACCAAGGACGGCACGACCGAAAAGTGGTCGGGATGGCTCACCGCCCCGACGAAGCTCGCGCGGGCGGGCTGGACGAAGACAACGCTCAAGCCGGGTGACAAGATCGAAGTCAGCGGGACGCCGCACAAGGGCGGCAGCCACATTCTCCAGATCCGGAAGCTTGTCGCGCCCGACGGCAAAGCGCTTCCCCTGTCCGAGAACTGAGCGGAGGCCAGATATGCGGCACACGATGATTCGCTCGGCGGCCATGGGCGCCGTCGCTCTCGCGGTGGCATGGGTAACGTTCGCGCACACGCCCGACCTTGCCGCGCAGGGCCGCGGGCGCGGAGCCGGTGCCGCACCAGCCGCGGCCCCGGCGTCGAAGCCCGCGCCGATGCGCGATCTCAACGGCGTCTGGATGAAGGGCCGCACGCCCCCGGGCATGCCGACATTCGACGGCTCAACCTGGACGCCAGGCACGCCGCCGCCGCTGACCGCGCTCGGCCAGGAAATGCGCGCCAAGAACAAGCCCAATAACTCGGGCGAGTTCCAGCTTCACGAAACCAACGACCCGGTGCTGACCAAGTGCTATCCCCCGGGCGTGCCGCGCGTCTACTTCCATCCGTACCCGTTCGAGTTCGTGCAGACGAAGAACGCGGTCCTGCAGGTGTTCGAATACGACCACTTCATGCGCCGCTTCTGGACCGACGGCCGGCCGATCCCGACCGATCCCGAACCGCTGTGGATGGGCACGTCAGTCGCCCGCTGGCTGAACGACACCACCCTCGAGGTGGTCACGGTCGGCTTCAACGACAAGACGTGGATCGATCGCGCCGGCGCGCCGCACAGCGACCAGCTCAAAGTGACCGAGCGCTTCAATCGCGTGGATTTCGATCATCTCCAGATGGACATGATCATCGAGGACACCAAAACGCTCTCCAAGCCGTGGACGAGCAAGGGCTACTTCGACCTGAGGCCGGATTGGGAGATCGGCGAGATCTCCTGTTCAGGCGATTATCTGGAGTGGCCTGGGGCCTAGACTGGTTGGTTGGCTGTTGGGAGTTGGGGTGTTGGGAGTTGGGAGTTGGGAGTTGGCAACTGCCCAACTCACCAACTCCCAACTCCCAACTATTTCTTTAAGTACCGCTTGATATCCCGGCCGCCGGTCTCGGCCCCGTAAATCGTTCCATCCGCATCCGCCGCAATCCCTTCCGGCCCGCCCGCGGCGGCCGCGGGATTCGCGCTCACGATCGGCACGAACGCGCGCACCGATCCATCGCGCGCGCTGCCCACGCGCAAGCCGCGCTGGTAGTCCGGATTCCGAGTCGGGTTCGACTCGGAGTCGGTCACGTAGAGCGTGTCGTTGCGGTCGATGAAGATTCCGCTTGGACGTCCGAACTGGCGCCACTCGGCCAGGAAGGTGCCCTCCTGATCGAAGATCTGGATCCGGCTGTTGCCGCGGTCGCCGACGAACAGGCGACCTTGGGAGTCGAGCGCGAGCGCGTGCGGCACGTCGAATTCTCCCGGTCCCGCGCCTTTCCGCCCCCAGCTCTTGATGAACCGGCCGTCCCGCGAGAACTTGACGATCCTCGCGTTCGACTCGCCGCCGTGGCCGTCGGCGACGAAGATATCGCCGCTCGCGGCGACGACGACATCGCTCGGTTGGTTGAACGTCGTGGGCGTCGCGCCGGCGACGCCTGCGGTACCGAGTGTCAGCAGCACCTTGCCGTCGGGACCGAACTTGAACACCTGGTGTCCTTTGCCTTCCGCGCCCTGGCCGTCAGTCACCCACAGGTTGCCGCCCTCGTCGACGTAGATGCCGTGGGGGAACACGAACAGCCCGCTGCCGAAGCTGCGCAGGAACTTGCCCGAGGAGTCAAAGGCCAGGATCGGATCTTCGGTGCGGCCGGTGCAGGTGGTGCTCGCGCACTTGTCGGCCATCCACACGACGCCGCGCGCGTCCACGTGGACCGCGCTGGTGTTGCCGTACGGCCGGCCGGCCGGCAACTGCCCCCAGCTCTGGCCTGCGGCGTATGGATTCGGCTGCGAGTTTGGAACCGGGGTGCTCTGACGTGCGGCGACGGTCGCCGTGATCACCATGCCGGCGGCAACGGTGATCACGGCTCGCGCGTAGGACATTGCTTCTAGAAATCCAGCTGCAGGCCGAGCTTCACCAGCCGTCCACCCATGATCTGGAGGACGTTCAAGTAGGTCGGACCGAACTGCCGCTGCAGGTTGAGCACGTTGCTCGCGTTGAAGAGGTTCGCCACATCGACGTTGCCCCGGATGCGGTAGTTGTCGATCTGGAACGACCGGCTGAATCGCAGGTCAACCTGCTGCAGGCGTTCCTCGAACATCGAGCCCGGTGGTTCGAGCGGAACCGTGACCGTCGCCGTGCAGGTGGCGGCGACGCCGCACTGGCCGAGGTTGCGGCCCAGCGACGGCGCGATCTGCGCATTCGTCAGCGTGATGGTCGGCGTGTTCTCCACGCCGCCGAAGTTCTGGTAGATGATGCTCGTCTGCAGCGACCACGGCAGCGGATACACCGCCAGGAACTTCACCTGCGTCCCCGAACCCCACGGCGGCTCCGTCTTGCAGAAGTCCGGGCGCGCGCATCCTGCGGCGAGTCGATGACGACGCAGTTGTCGTCGACGGTGCGCCCGATGCTCAGACCGCCCGAAACCTGGGCGCCGCCCGGGAACCTGGCGCTCATCGTGGCGTCGACGCCGTTGTACACCCGCGTGTGGTCGCCGAAGTTCGACTGCTGCGTGACGAGGTTGTCGACCAGCCCGAACTTCGCCGGCTTCAGGTCATAGAGGCCGCAGAGCCGCTCGCCGCTGTGCGGCAGCCGTGGATCGGTCGGCGCGGTAAAGCAGTACTCGTCGAAATCGCTCGGCCCGATCAGCGTGTTGTCGAAAGGCACCAGCGGGCGTTGCCGGTCACATTGGTCAGGAACCCGCCGTACCACGTCCGGAAGTAGCCGAGGTTGACGCCAATGCCGGGCCGGAGCTCGTGCTGGACCGACGCCGAGGCCTGCCAGTTGTAGTCCTGGCGGTTGAAGCCCGAAATCGCGTCCGGCGCGTTCCGCGTGGGAATGATGTTCTGCCCGAACGTGCGGTCCGACCAGGCGCCGCATTCGCCGTTGGTGTTGGGGTCGAGCAGGTTGCAATCCGGGACGAAGTTGCCGTTGGTGTCGTTCCACGTGCGGTTGGTGCTCGGCGCGATGCCCGCGGCCGGCGGGTTGGTCGTCGTCGACCGCAGCGCCGGGTTGTAGCGGCCGAGCGACGCCTTGACGCGCGGTCTTGCCGGTGCCGAACAGGTCGTAGCGCGACGCCGACCCGCGGGTTGAGGTTCTTCCAGTGCGGCTGGTTCTTTACCGCCGGGAGCACACGCGCACCGACGAAGTATCCCGGCGCCAGGTGGACTTCGGGCAGCGAGGTGCTCGCGTCGTTGTAGCGTACACCGAGATTCAGCGTCGTCTGCGCGAGCGTCCACTGATCCTGCACGAAGAACGAGAGGTCACGGCCGTCCTCTTCCCACGCGTACGGGACGGCCCAGATACGGACGTTGGTCGGTACGCCGTTCCGGAACGTGTAGTCGCGCCCCTGGTTGATCTGGTTCGGATCGACGTTCCGGCTCGCATCGCCGGTGGTGAAGTAGCGCAAGAGGAACCCGGTCTTGAACACGTGTTCGCCGCGTGATGTACGACATCGTGAAACCGGGCTGCGACTGCCAGCGCGGCACGTAGATGTACGAGCCGGTGGTGCCGAGATTCAGCGCGCGCGATCCGTACCGGTAATTCGTGCCGACGTCGGTGACCATGGGGTCGAGGCCGGTGGTGGCCTGCCGCTTCGTCTGCTGGTTCACGGTCAGGAACGCGTAGGTCGTTTCGAACAGCAGGCGATCTGTCGCCGGATATCTCCACGAGAAGTTCGTGTTGACCTGCGGGTTGTAGCGATGCTGCGCGCTGACCTCGGGCGCCCACGGCACGCCGCCGGTCGGGTTCAGCAGGTTGAAGAAACAGTTGCAGTTCGGCTGCATCGAGGTCGCGCCGACGATCTTGTGCTTCTGCCCGATCTGCGCGGTGAGGCGCAGGGTGTGGTCCTTGGACCACTGGTCGGTGTGGGCCGGCTGGCTCGAGGTCGGGCTCGTAGAACAGCGAGCCCTGGCGCTTGTTGTAGTAGTTGCCCTGCTGCAGCTGCTGGTTGTCGCCCGACCGGAACGCCCCGAAGAACCACACGCGATCGCGCTTGATCGGACCGCCCATCGCGAAGGCGAGGTCGTAGTACTTCTTGAGGCCGCCAATCTGCCTGGCGGTCAGGTTGCGGGCCACCAGGTCGTCGGAGATGTTGCGCGCTCTCGAAATCGGGACCGCTGACGCTGTACGACATGCCGCCCGAGAACGTGTTCCCGCCGTCGCGCTGGATCAGGTTCATCTGCATGCCGCCGGTCTCGCGGTCGGCGCCGACGCCGCTCGTTTCGACGACGACTTCCTGGAACGTGAGCTGGTTGTAGATGAACACGCCGTTGGTCAGCCCGCCCACCGACTGGCTCATGCCGTCGACGATCGGCTCGGCCGATGGCGCGCCGTGGAGGCTGTAGGTGTACTGGCCTGAATCGTTGACGCCGCCGACGCTGTACTGCTGCGGGGTGGTCAGGGTGGCGCCAGGAATCACCTCCGCCAAGCCGGTGAGGCGGCCCGTTCCGGGAATGCTCTCCAGCGTTTCGCGCTGGAACTGCGTCTGCTGCCTGGTGCTCTGGGTGTCGACCAGCGGGCGCCTCGCCGGTGACGGTGATCGTCTCCTGCAGCGAGCCGACGGCCATGTCAGCGTTGACAGTCGCGGTGAAGTTCGCGGGCAGCGTCATGCCATCCCGGACGAACGTGTTGAAGCCGGGCAGCGTGAAGGTGACGGTGTAATCGCCAGGCCGCAGATCGACCAGGCGATAGAGGCCCTCGGCGTCAGTCACGGCGCTGCGGACTTTCTCGATCAGCGCCGGGCTGGCAGCTTCGACCGTCACGCCCGGAAGGACCGCCGCCGGACGTGTCTCTCACTACGCCGGTGATCGTGCTTCCGCTCTGGGCCACTGCCGCAGCCGGTGCGAACAGCAGTCCGGCGGCGACACCAAACGCCGCGATGTGACGAAACGTCATGAATTTCCTCCTGTGGGGTGCGAAACTACACGGCTCGACAGCGAGTGTCAAGGAATCGTCAACCCGCTGGCCGGGTCCTCAGCTGCGCCAACAGCTGCCGTCCGGCGCCGGCCAATCGTTCAGCGTCGCACGCACTCGCCGTGACACCCCCGGGGCAGACGTCGCGAAGCACGACGGCGTCGGCTGGAGGACTGAACCCAGGTTCGAAAAACATCACGTCGACGCCGACCGCCGGCGGCACCGGTGAGAAGATCAGGCTGCGCGCCGCCTCCACGAGCATCCCGACGGCCGCTGCGTCGTCCAGCGGGGCAGCCACGGTCTTGCGCGCCGTTTCGCTGAGGAAGAGTCCCGCCGAAATGCCCGTTCCGGTGACGGCCACTTCCGGCGAGAGACCCGCCATCTCGGCCGACAGAAAATCGCGCACGCGCTGACGGCCCGGCGAACCTGGCCCTAGCGGACCATAGCGAAGGACTTGATCGGCAACGGCCCGCATTTCCTCGCCGTCAACCTCGACCGGCTCGTCGAACGCACGTCCGAGGACTCGTGCGGTGAGGTATTCGACCGGAGAAAAGTCGTCGGTCAGCACCGGGTACGACGAGAGCTCGAACCGCCGGCCGACATCGACTGCCTTGTACCGGAGAAATCGAATCAGGTCGTCCGGATGGGTCGTGACCGGCGGCGCCGTGACGTCCACACGGCGGTCGCTGTTATAGCCGACGAGCGTGATGTTCTGGAGTTGGTCGGTACGCTCGGCCGACTCGACCGCAAAAAAATAACTGTTGGGGAACACCGACTGAAACGTGCGGATCTCCGCCATGATCAGCGACGGACTTCGACGCGACAAGTCGCCGATCATGTTCGCGATGAACACACCCTCCGGGCGCAACCGGCTTTTCGCCAGCGCAAAGAACTCCCGGGTGGTGAACTGGGGCGGCACGGAGAAGTACGAGTAGTACACGTCGCCGAAAATGAGGTCGTACTGTGTGTCGCTGTCCTTGAGAAACCGGCGGCCGTCCTCGACGTAGTTCCGCAGGCGCGGCGAGTCAGCTGCGCCGAAATATCTCTTCGCCAGCTCGAGGAACGACGGTTCGATTTCCGCCACGTCCACCACCGCGTCCGGCAGTTCGTGCAGCAGCGCCTTCGGGATCGAATAGGCGCCGCCGCCGAGCACCAGCGCGTTCCGTACCTGCGGCGTGAAGACCTTGTACAGCGAGTAGTACTTGGTGTAGTCGTAGACCAGGTCAACCGGGTCGGTCGAATCGAGAAACATCGCACCCGACTCGCTTCGATCCAGCAGCAGGAACCGCGCCGGACGCCCGAGGTACATGCCTTCGTAAATCGTGATCTGCTGATACAGGCCGTCTGCCTGATAGACGATCGTCTCGGCATCCACCACGGGCGCGGCCGCAAACTGCGCAGCCGCCAGCGCGAGGACCAGCCCGCCTGCGGCCGACGCCAGTGCCTTCCGCCGCGCGAGCCGGAGCGCGACCAGAGGAATGGCGCCAAGCAGGACGAGCACGGCGCCGACGGCAATGAAGACGCGGTCGACGCCGACGGCGGGAATCAGCACGAAACCGGCGAGGAGGCTCCCGGTGATGCTCCCGAGCGTGGACCAGAAGAAGATCGTCCCGGCAGACCTCACCCACGCCTCGCTGCGGCGACGACAGGGCCTGCAGCTTGATCGCGTACGGCGACACCATCCCCAGCAGGAGCGCCGGGAGCAGGAACATCATCGCCGCCGACACCAGCGGGCCAACCTGGATGGAGAGCGCGCTGCTCACCGCGGGCAGCGTCTGGGTGCCGGCGATGTGGAGCAGCAACAGCACGACGCCGCTGGCGAGGATCAGGCCGAAGAACCGTTCACGGCTGGGGTGTCGATCGGCTGAGACCCCGCCGGCGTAGTAGCCGATGCTCAAGGCGAGCAGGATGACGGTGATGACGCTCGAGACGGTGTAGATCGTGTTGCCGTAATAAGGGGAAAAAACACGCACTGCCAGGACCTCGACGATGAGGACGCAGGCGCCGGTGAGAAAGACGACCAAGGGGAACAGAAAGCGCTGCAGCGCCGCGGACTTTACCATGAGGATCGGGAGGGTCGGACCAAGGGTCAGACCAATTGGTCTGACCCTCGGTCCTGACCCTCTCGAATCCGATGATAGAATTTGCTTTCCGGATCGGTTGGAGGAATCAAACATGAAGAAGGCGCTGCTCGCCGTCACGCTCGGCGTCATGCTGGGGTCAGCCGCACTGCTCGCGCATCACGGCGGAAACCTCTACGACACGAGCAAGGCCACCGAGTTGAAGGGGACCATCACCAAGTTCGAATGGGGAACACCCCATAACCAGATCTATTTCGACGTGAAACTCGCCAGCGGCGAGGTGCAGCACTGGGTCGTGGCCACCGAGCCGGCAGGCGTCATGCTCGAGCGTGGCTGGACGCGCCGGTCGCTCGCGCCGGGCGATGCGGTGACGGCCTATGTCTTCGCCGCGCGGAACGGCGCGACGGTCGGCAATCTCGATCGGCTGGTGAAGGCTGACGGCACCGAACTGAAGCGCTGAAGCCTCCAGGCTGCGTAGTGTCCGGCTTTAGCCGGACCTCTGCGGTCCGCCTGAAGGCGGACCTACGCTCTACCTGAAGGCGGACACTACGCTCCACTACTTCGCAGTAACCTCAAACATAAATCGCAGCGCCGGGATCTTGTTGCCGGGATGGTCCTCGGCATAGGTCAGCTGCGGCTGCTTGTACAGGAGCTGCGGCTCGCTCGGCGGACCCTGGTAGATGCCGGGATACAGGTCGATCACGTGGATGCCCGGCGCGCCCGTCGCGTGAAAGTTGATCACGACGTCGCCCTGGCTGTTGAAGCCGCATGCGTATCCCATGTAGGCGTTGTCGTACGTGGCGATGTAGATGTTGTCGTACTCGGTCCAGCCGACGCCTTTCAGGTGGATGGTCACCGGCGTCCCTACCGGCCCTGACGTGCGTGAAATGCCGGCAATGCTCGTCTCGATGACGAAGAAGACTCGCGCGAGCGTTCGATCGCCGTCGCGCACGGCGATCCCGTGCAGCCCGCCCAGATCTTCCGGCACCACGATTGGCGCGTCGAGACGTCCGTCGGCGCCGGCGGTCACGCCCGGCAGCGCGACTTCGCTCGGGCCGAAGCCTTCGCCCGACACGCGGCTGCCCACCGAGGTTTGCCACAGCAACTGCAACGGCTTTCCTCGCCGGGAAGCCCTGCCCTTTGAGCGTCGCCCGCGTACCGACGGGACCCTGGGTCGGCGCCAGCGCCGCAGTGAGGCCGGAACCGAGAGTTCGGTCGTCGGGCACCGGCTGCGTCGGATACGGTTCGGCGTACGGCGCGAGCGACGCGGGACGTTCGGCGGTCGTCTGGAACGAGAACCGCGGGACGCGGGAGGTAGTCGTTCGGCGCCTGTTCGTGGTTCAGGTATCCCAGCCCCTGGAAACCGGACAGCACCTGCACGACGTGTGGTCCTGCCGGGCCGGCGGCGCGAAATCGCGCGACGGCGGATCCCTTGGACGAGGCCGCCGAGACGAATCCGGCGAGGCTGTTGTCCCAGTTGACCACCCACGTGCTTTCCATCACGCGGAAGCCGAGACCCTTCACCGTGAGCTCGATCGGCGTGCCGACCGGCCCTGACGCAGGCCGCATCTCGAAGCTCTGGGTGACCTCGATCCCCTTCTGCGCGATCGTCTGGCCGTCGATCACCGCGGACACCTCGTGCAGACCGCCGTAATCCTCGGGTATGCGGAAGCGCGCATCGAGCCGCCCGCTCGCCGTCGATCGGAAATTGTCCCAAGCTGCGTTTGCGACGGGCTCGTACTTCTTTCCGCGGAAGTAGTAGCTATCCTCGATGACCCAGCCGCCGGTGACCGTGGACCACATCAGGTCAACGTTCTTGCCCGGCGGCAGCCCGTCGGCGGTGACCCGCACTTCGGCGCCGACGACCGGGCGTTCGTACGCGAATGTCAGCGGCTGGTAGGGCTGCCCGGCGCGCTGCTCGGTGGCAGTGGCGGGCGCCTGTTCCCCTGACGCCGGCGCCGGGGCCGGTTGAGCGCCAGGCCCGGCACACGAGGATGAGCGCGAGCAGCGCGATAAGTGCGAGGAAGGAAGTATTGGAACGACGGCGCCACGGCACTAACGGCACCTCCGTCAGTCGACGATGTAGACCTGCGACCCGATGTCGGGGAACGGCCTGAAGGAGGCCTTACGGCCGAAGCGATCGGTGGCTGTCATGGTGTAGGAGATCATCCCGGTCTCGGCGTCTTCCGCAACAATCCAGAACCCGGTCCACAACTCCAGCGGCACACGCAGATAGCCGTTCGGGGCAGGCGCGTTCGGACCGGCAGCCCCGCGCCATCGCATCGGGACGTCGACGGTCAGCTTGCCCTTCGTTTTGCTGGTGTAGGTGATGTGGCCGGTGATGACGGCGGTGTTCTCGACCTCGCCGCTGCCGCCGTCTATGGCGGTCATGCGGAATCCCATCCGCATCCCGCGCTTGAACCGGCTGAGGAGAATGCAGTTTTCCGGGTTCAGCCGCCCGTCGAAAAGCGCCGAGTCACCCCAGATGACCAACTGTCCCGAGGGGTGTCCCGCCTGCGGCTCCGGAGGCGGCGCGGCTCCCCGGCCACCCTGCAACGGCGCCGCGGTCTCCGCCACCAGGCTGGCCGTCACGAGCGCAAGGCCCACCGCGGCGACAGAAAATGCGACGCTCGACTTCCTCATTCGGCGCGACTATAGCCGATTCCGCTGCCTCTTTCCAATCACTTGGCGGCGGGCACCGCGTCGTTCAGCAGCGTTTCCGTGAAGTACATGTTGTCGCGGACCGAGCAGTTCCACGGCACCTGCATGAACGCGACGGTGGACTGGCGCAGCGTGATCGTGTGCTCGATCGGTTTCATATAGGCGCCCGGGTCGTCGATGGTGCGGCGCACGGTGAGTATCTTGTCGGCGCCCAGGGTGTAGCGCTCGATGATGTGCGCCTTCGGCGTCATCGGGTGTCCCATCTGGTCGAGCCACGCCCGCCCGTTCAAACCGATCGTGTCGATCACAAACGTGTCACCGTTCTCGTACCAGCCGATCGAGTCGCCCCAGGCGGTGGGATCCAGGTCTTCGAGCGGCGGATGCGTGCTGTTCAGCCGGATGACCCTGAACGTCTGCATCAGCTCGTGGTGCATGATCACGCGATCGGGCATCTGGAGAAACTGTGTCCGGGTCGGATGCGCGTACGCCCGCAGCGGTCCATTGGGCTCGCAGAAGCGGATCCACGGGTCGGTCGTCTTCTCCGGCTGGGCCTCCGGGCCGGTCGGCGGGATCTCCGACAGCGTCCGCTGCAGCGCCCACGGCTGGTACTCGATGTCCTTCTCCTTGCCGCGCTGCGCTCCCTGTCGGTCGGCCATGCTGATGCTCTGATAGGGAGTCGCCAGCCACGAACCCGCGAGGTTCGGCACCGCCGACGGCTTCAGGTTCTGCGGCTGCGTCGTCGGCAGAAAGTTCTTGAGCTCCAGCAGGTTCGCCGGCGGCGCCGGCGCTACCGGGAACACAGTGGGCGCCTGCGCGCGCCCGGTCTGGACGGTCAGCAGCATCACCGCGCCAGCCAGCGCACTCGAAGACATCAGCACACGACGCATACGCATTCCCCTCCGAAGGCGTGGACGAAGACGCCGCGTAGTCTACACCGTTCTTTTCGACCGTCGGCGCGCGGCCGAACCTGTGGTCTACTTGTGCCCGCTGCGAGGAGGCGGCGTTCATGGCAAATCGAGCGGGGCGGGTCAGCGGTGCGATCATCGCGCTGGTCGTGGCAATGGTGCCGGTCATCGTCCAGGCACAGGGGCGCGGTGCAGGCCCGGGTCCTTCTCCCGCGGGACGGTTCGTAGACAACGGCGACGAGACGGTCACCGATACGATGACGGGCTTGATGTGGGAAAAGAAGACGTCTGCGGTCGGCAGCGGCGCGAGCTCGATGGATGTTCGCGACGTCGACAACAAGTTCACGTGGGAATACGCGATGAATGATTACGTGGACCGGCTGAACGGCAGGCTGATCGCCTTCGCCACGGACACCGCGTTTGCCCGTCACACCGATTGGCGGATCCCGACGATGCAGGAACTGCAGACGATCGTCGAGCCCGCGTCTCCGGGCCGGATCAACCCGGCGTTTGGCCCGAACGCACCGGCCAGCTACTGGACCTCGTCGCGGCGGCTGCTTGGCCCGACCGCGGTGCCGTGGTACGTCGGTTTCGGCCCGGACATTCCCGTCTATGTCGGCCAGCCGTTCAGCTTCCACGTCCGCGCCGTGCGGAACGCGCGTTGAAGCTGTCAGTTTCCTCGTCGTGTCCGTCGTAGTGTCCGGCTTTAGCCGGACCTACCCTGGTCCGCCTGAAGGCGGACACTACGTCTGCCGCGAGTGGTCCGCCTGAAGGCGGACTCTACTTCTGCGCCTCGAGGTACGCGTAGCACTCGTACTCGAGCACGCGCATGTTGCGTTCCTGCCGCCGGTACAGCGGCAGACTGATTTTCCACGGCCGCGAAAATACCTTCGGGTCTTCGATCGTGGCTTCGTACAGGATGTGATCGGGGCCGGTCCGGGTATAGCGCTCCACCACGTGCAGTCCGGCACTGTGATAGTTGCCCGACCGATCGAACCAGGTCTGGTCGGTGAAGTGGACGACGTCGGCGACGAGGGTGTCGCCCTCCCATCGGCCGCGTGAATCCCCCATCCACCACTGGATCGGCCCCTTCGGATGCGGCGTGTTCAAGTAGATGTTCCGCACGGTGTGGACGTACTCGTAGAGGATCGAGACCTGGTCACCCTGCTGGATGATCTGGAACGGGTACGGCATGTACGTGATTCGCGGCACGCCGGCCATGAAGCACTTCGCCTCGGGGTCGTCGGTGAGCCGCTTCTTGAAATTCTCCTGGCGCCGTGCGAGCGCGGCCGGCAGGTAGGGAATCTCGCCGCCTTCGACGATTCCCTGGCCTCCGGGGACGCCGAGCTCCGGTGAATGATCCTCGATGTTCCAGACGGCGGTGTTGAGCGCCTGCCAGATACCCTGCAGGTCCGGATGTCCGTCAGCGGTTCGCGGCGCTCGATACGCCTGCTGCGCGGACGCCGGCGCCGCAAGGAGGAGCAGCGCAAGGACAACCGCGCGCGCCACGCCTAGCGTCCCTCCTCGGGGTTGTCGCCGCCGAAGAGCACCCGGCCGTCCGACAGCTTGGTCTGCCCGCCGCCGTACAACTGCCGCGATCCGTCCCGCGCCTGGAAGCCGGTGACCGTCACGGCCGCGCCAACCGGCAGGTCATCGTCGCGCCAGCCGCGGCGATAGAGGCCGTTGGCGCTGCTGAACCAGACCTCCCAGCCCAGGACGACGCCCTTGTCGTCCTTGACGTCGATGGAGAGGCGCGCGTGAGGATTCCGCCACTCCATCCTGGTGATCGTTCCCGTTACGGTGACCGTCTTGCTCATTTCGAATCCGGCCGCCACCGAGTGATGGGCCTGCACGGCGACCGACGCCAGCAGCGCGGCGGCGGCGACGCCCGCCAGGCATCGTCCGATCATCGCTGCACCTGCCGTTTCTCCCACGCCTGCCGCAGCGCGCGCGCTTCGCTGGCGCTGATGCCGGGGAACACGCCCAGCCCGCTGTTGCGGAACAGCTGCATCTGCTCGGTGTTGGCCTCGTAGCACGCCTCCTCCCACACCTCGGAGCCCGGCACCGTGTTCCGGCGGAACGCAAACGCCATCGTGAACGGCCGCGTGTACACGTTCGCGTCCTCGATCGTGGCGGCGAAATGAATGGTGTTCGCGTCGATGAGCGTGAGGCGCTCGGTTGTCCGTGCCTCCTCGGTGAAGAAGCGCCCGCGCTGATCGACGAACGGCTTTCCGTTCTGGTTGGTCGTGTCGATCACCAGCGTGTTCCCTTCCCAGCGGCCACGGGGGTCTCCCTGCCACAGCGCGATCTTCGCGCCGATGTGGGGACGGCCGTCGAGCGGGATGATGCGGAACGGATGCGCGGACAGCCCCTCGCCGGTGACGACCAGGTGATCGGCGTTCTGCAGGAACTGATACAGGTTCGCCATGTACATCGTGCCCAGGCCGCCGGCGAGGAAGCACGCGGCGTTGTGGTGCAGGTACTTCGCCGCGTTCTCGCGGCGGCGGGCGTCGGCCCACGGCTGCATCGGCACCTTGCCGTCGGCCGGATCGACCACCACGCTCGGCCCGCCGCTGTCGTCGGGCGTTCGCGGGTGCGCTTCGAAGTCCTCGAAGGCGGCGACGCGGCGCCGCCAGTAGCCGCGGAAGTCGGGCTTGCCGTCCGGCGTGCGCGGCGGATTGAACGTCTTGGCCGCCTCGACGGCGCAGGCGTGAAACGCGGCGTGATTGTCGTCAGGGCACACGGACTTCGGGGCTTCCTGCCCGGCGAGCGTGACGAGCATCGCCGGCGACAACGCCGCGGCGCCGGTCAGCGCGATGAGAATTCTGACAAGACGTCCCTGCACGACGACCTCCCTTCAGAAGGCGCCCTGATTCTCGCGCAGATGACGGGGAAGTGCTACAGGATCAATGCCGCGGTGAAGCGGGGCGAAGATCGGCGCGCGAAGCCTCGTCATAGTCGGGCATATAAACCCTCAGGCGACCGTCAGCAGTGTTCTTCGAATAGCCGGCAACGAGGTGCCTGACATACTCCTTCGGCGAGAAGTCGAACGGATCGCTCGGGTCGGCGTCGATGAGACGCATGTCGGTGTCGGTCATCGTCAACCGGCCAAACCGCAGCACGTTGCCCCGGTAGTGCATGTAGTTCCGCCCTTCACCCGTCGCGCGGGCCGGCGGCGACGACCCGAACGTTTCGACGATCCGATCGCCATCAACACGAATCCTGGTCAGCCGCCCTGAGATCTTCGGGTCGGGCAGCAGCCTGTCCGGCAGCAGCAGAAAGTCGTCGTCCTGCGCTTCAAAGCCGCGCGCGCGATTCGACGACACCAGGTCGTCCAGTTCGAGGTGCAGCAGGTTCATCAACCCGCCGATCGGCATGCCTCCGGTCTTCACCGACTGCGGATGCAGCCGGATGCGGCCGTCGCGGGTCGCCGAGATGTCCGCGACGATCGTGAACGGAACGGCGACGCCCTTGTGGAGCGTCCCCTTCTGCTTCACTCGTCCGTCTTCGATCGTCACAGTGACATCGCTGATGGGCGCACCCTTGTAATTGAACGTTCGATTGTTAAGGAGCGATGTCAGGCTTGCCGGCGTCATCGCCACTTCGCCGGCGTCGATGCGCAGCGAGTACGACCCGACATCGTCAAAGATCGGCGGCCGGCCAGGACGCAGCGGGATCAACGCGCCCTGGATGTGCCGGACCTCCAGCACGATCCCGGGACCAATCCGGAAGTGCACATTCTGAAAATCGACGGATACCGGTCCGGTGGATCGGCCAGTTGTGGCGACGGCCGCGTCTGACGTGTAGGGCGGGTTCTGTGAAACGGACCCGCCGGCGTCGGCGGAACTCGCGATTTCGCGCGCAGGTTCAGTTCGCTGGCACCCCGCAAGCAGGAGCAGAGCGAATACGGACCACCTCGCTCGCATCACCTGAAAAACACAGCAAGGGAAGTGCCTCTGGAGAGCGTGCACGGGCACGGCTGTGCGCAAAGTCCAGCTTCGGGGGATAATGCGCGCCTACGGAGGTGTTCCCGTGAGTAGACGCATCATTGCCCTCGTCGTGATTGGCGCCGCGCTCCTGATGAGCCCGGCCCTCGTGGTGGCGCATCACGGTGCCGCCACGTTCGATACGGAAGGCGAAATCACCATCAAAGGAACCGTGACGGAATGGGTCTGGTCCAATCCGCATTCCATCCTCAGGCTCGAAGTCAAGGCGGCGGACGGCACCGTCAAGAAGTGGTCGGTCGCCACCGCCAACATCGCCGACCTCTCGAAACGCGGATGGGCGCGGCGATCGTTCAGCCGCGGGTGATGAGGTCACCGTGACGATCCAGCCGGCCAAGAGCGGCGAGCCGGTCGGGATGATCAGGACCGTCCTGCTGGCCAATGGCCAGAAACTGCAGTAGCCATGAGGATCACTATGCGCGCACGTTTGACGGTCGCATCTCTGATCGCGGCGATGATCGCGATTTGTCCGTCCGGGGCAGCGGCGCAGTCCTGGAGTTTCCCCGGACTGGGCAACGCGGAGTTCGCAGCGGTCACTCCTGGAGGGGCGCCGCCACCGCGTGACCTGACGGGCGCGTGGGATCCAGGCCAGGCGGGCATCGCCGGAGGCGAGAACTACTTCTCCGGGAGGAGCGTGGCCCCCTTCACGCCGCGCGGCAAGGAGATGGTGGCCGGCAATCGACCGGGGCACGGCCCTTACTCCGCGAAGGTATCCGAGGGCAACGATCCACTGACGACACGCGGTGATCCGTCAGGCTTCCCGCGGATCGTGAACTACGAATTCCGGCCCACCCGAATCGTCCAGATGCCTGGCGCGGTGCTGATGTTGTACTCGTTCAACCAGACGTGGCGCGTCATCTGGACCGACGGCCGGAAGCTGCCCGAGGATCCCGATCCGCGGTGGTTCGGCTACTCTGTCGGGCGCTGGGAAGACGACTTCACCTTCGTCGTCGACACGGTCGGGATGACCGATCGCACATGGGTGGACAGCGGCGGCTTCCCGCACAGCGAGGCGATGCGCGTCCAGGAACGCTACCGCCGGGTCAATCTGAACACCATCGAGCTGACGGTGACCATCGACGATCCGCAGATCTACACCAAGCCCTGGATATCCCGCGACCGGATGCCGCTGAAGCGGCTGCCCGACAATACGGATTTCCTGGAGCAGATCTACGCGGCCTCCGAAGTCACCGGCTACAAGGAAGACATCGCCGTCAAGACCAAGACGCAGTAGATCGATCGGATCCCGCGAGGCGACAACGCGCAGGGCGAGTTCTGCGAAGCGACAAGCGTAGGGCGGGTTCCGCGAAGCGGACCCGCCGATGGCTACTGGCTGTAGGTGATCCGGTAGATCTTGCCCTGCACGTCGTCAGACACGAGCAGCGATCCGTCGGCTGACTGCAAGACATCAACCGGCCGGCCCATCACCTCTTTCCCGTCGAAAAAGCCGCCAGCGAAGACCTCCTGGCCTGACGAGGTGCCGTCCTGGATGCGCACCACGGCGATCCGGTAGCCGAGCGGCGCGCTGCGGTTCCACGACCCGTGCTCGGCAACGAACAGTTGGTTCTTGTACTGCGCCGGAAACATCGTGCCGGTATAGAACGTCATGCCGATCGCGGCGACATGCGGTCCCATCTTCACGACCGGAGGCACGTAAGCGCCGCAGGACTTGCCCTTCCCGAACTCGGGATCGAGCACGTCCCCCTGGTGGCAATACGGGAATCCGAAGTGCTGTCCGACGCCGGTCGCCCGATTCACCTCGTCGCTCGGCAGGTTGTCCCCGAGCATGTCCCGCCCGTTGTCGGAGAACCAGAGGGCGCCGCCGGTCGGGTCGAAGGCCATGCCCACCGAGTTCCTGACACCGCGGGCGTACACCTCACGTCCCGATCCATCGGGATTCATGCGAAGGATCGTGGCCCAGGGGTCGCCGCGATCGCAGACGTTGCAGGGACCGCCGACGGGCACGTACAGCTTTCCATCCGGCCCGAATCGCAGGTACTTCCAACTGTGACTGGTGGTGCTCGAGTCGGTGGGCAGATCAGCGACCACGATCGGCGCGGGGGGGTTGTCGAGTCGGCTGACGATGTTGTCGAACCGGACGATCCGGTGCTGCTCGCCGACGAACAGCGCGCCATCACGGAACGCAACACCGTTGGGCATGTTGAGGCCCGTGATGATCGTCTTCACCTCGTCGGCGCGCCCGTCGCGATTGGTATCGCGGACCGCATAGACGTTGCCAATCTTCGGGTTTCCGGAAAAGAGGCCGAGGCTGCCGACGAACACCGTGCCGTCCGGAGCCAGGGCCATCTGGCGGGCAGACGACAGGCCCTCGGCATAGAGCGCGATCTGAAAGCCCGGGGGCAGCGACACCTTCGCGAACTGGACGACTGGAAGCGGCTTCTGCTGCGCCAGCGCCGGAAGCGTCGCGAGCGTCACGACGGCGAGGGCTGCGATAAGACGGAGCAAAGAAGGTTGCAAGGGTTCCTCACTTTACTGAGCTGAATGGCGCAGCGCTTGATGCTATCGTCGTTCGCCTCCCGCTTCCACGATTGGTTTCCTATTCCGTCACTTTCACGCTGGGCTTCGGCTGCCACGAAAACTCGTCGAGTCGGTTCGGCCCCAGCTGCTCGACCACCTGCAGCGTGGATGCGGCGAGCTCGATCAGCGACGCGACGTCAATCCGCTGACACGCCGGGGCAAACGGCTGGAGGTAGGCCGACCCGCGGGTGAGCATGTAGACAGCGCCGTGATAATTGCGCCGCTGAAGGTGGTAGAAGGCTACGCCAATCTGGAGAATTCCCTGGTACAGTCGCCGCACGGGGCGAGTCTCGGCGCGCCAGAGCAACTCGAGTGTCTCGTGTTGTTCGAAGTATTCTCCACGATTGAACTGCTCGACACCTTGCAGGAGTTGCGGGGGCGGCAGCTCGTGGCACCAGGGTTCAGTCAACGGCGGGCCTTGTCACGACAGAAACGTCGGGTGTGCATATCATGCGAATCGTTGGGACGCTCATCGACCTGTACTCGCTCGTCGTGCTCGCGGCCGTCGTCATCTCCTGGATACGAGTGGACCCGCGACATCCGCTGGCGAGGATCGTATATAGGCTCACGGAGCCCGTCCTGGCACCGATTCGCAGGGCGCTCCCCCTCGTCGGCGGGCTCGATTTTTCGCCGCTGGTGTTGTTGATCGCGTTGCGCGTACTGAGAAGACTCTGGTAACAGTGACGTCGGCTTCGGAACGACCCTCTCTTATCGCAGAATCTGACGCATATGGACAAGACGCGATCGGTTGATCGGAGACAGTTCATGAAGCGGGCCGCGTCCGCGGGTGCCGCCGCCGTCACCGCACCAACGATCCTGGGAGCGCAGGCGGACGCCGGACAGGGTGCGGCGGCCTCGCCGCCGGCGGCCGAAACGCCGGCCGTCGAAGTGCTGACCGGCGGCCGCAGTGGCTCGGATTTCATGGTGGACGTCATCAAGGCGCTCGGCGTTCCCTACGTCCTGGGAAATCCGGGCTCGAGTTTCCGCGGCCTGCAGGAATCGATCGTGAACTACGCCGGCAATCGCGAGCCGGAGTTTCTGACCTGCCTCCACGAAGAGACTGCGGTGGCGATGGCGCACGGCTACGCCAAGATCGAAGGCAAGCCGCTCATCGTGCTCGCCCACGGGACCGTCGGACTGCAGCATGCGTCGATGGCGATTTACAACGCGTGGTGCGATCGCGTGCCCGTCTACCTCATTCTCGGCAACACGCTCGACGCGACCATGCGGTTCCCCGGCGTCGAATGGGTCCACAGCGTCCAGGACGCCGCGGCGATGGTGCGCGACTACACCAAGTGGGACGACACGCCGTACTCGCTGCAGCATTTCGCCGAGTCGGCGGTGCGGGCGTACAAAGTCTCGATGACCCCCTGGGCCGGCCCCGTCGTGCTGGTAGCGGACGCCGAGCTGCAGGAGCGGCCGCTGGCGGATCAGCACGGCGCCGAAAGTCTCCATATCCCGAAACTGACGCTTGCGTCGCCCCCCGCCGCCGACGCCGGCGCCGTCCTCGAGCTGGCGAAACTGCTCGTCGGCGCCGACAGCCCCGTGTTCGTCGCCGATCGCGCCGCCCGCTCGCAGGCCGGCATGGATACGCTCGTCGAGCTCGCGGAACTCCTGCAGGCGCCGGTCATCAGCACCCAGTACGGATCGATGCCGCCGCTCGGTGCGGGGAGGATGAATTTCCCGTCCCGTCATCCGCTGAACCACACGCTGCGCGCCGGGGCCGCGATCGCCGAGGGCGACCTCGTCGTCGGACTCGAGGTCGCCAATTTCTTCGCCGCGACCAACGTCTATCGCGATCAGATCCAGCGGAGCTCCCGTCCCGCCACCAAGGCGGGCGCGAAGCTGGTGACGATTACCGCCGGCGAGCTCCAGACGAAGGCCAACTACCAGGACTTCCAGCGCTACTCGGAGGTCGATCTGGCGCTGGCCGCCGATGCTGAGGCGACGTTGCCGTCGCTCGTCGACGCAGTGAACCGCCTGCTGACCGACGACCGGAAGCGGCTCATCGCCGAGCGCGGGCTAAAGCATGCCGAGGCGGGCCGCGTGGCCCGCGACCGCGCCCGCGCCGACGCCACGTACGCCTGGGACGCCACGCCCATCAGCACGGCACGGGTGGCGGCTGAAGTGTGGGCCCAGATTCAGAACGAAGACTGGGCGCTCGTCAACGGCGCGCTGAGCGGCTGGGTGAATCGTCTCTGGAATTTCGAGAGGTACTACCAGTACATCGGTGTGTCGGGCGGGTCGGGCATCGGCTACGGCGCGCCGGCCGCGGTGGGTGCGGCGCTGGCCAACAAGAAATATGGACGGTTGTCGATCAACCTTCAGAACGACGGCGACCTCATGTACGCGCCGGGCGTGCTCTGGACGGCCGCCCACCACCGGATTCCGATCCTCTTCGTCATGAACAACAACCGTGCCTACCACGAGGAAGTGATGCACATGCAGCGCATGGCCAACCGGCGCGAGCGGGGCATCGATCGCTCGGACGTCGGCTCTTCGATCAACGATCCCTCGATCGACTACAGGCAGCTCGCCCAGAGCATGGGCGTGCACGCCGAGGGGCCGATCACCAATCCGAACGACCTGGCTCCCGCCATCAGGCGCGCCATCGCGACCGTGAAAAATGGAGAACCGGCGCTGATCGACGTGATCATGCAGCCTCGCTGAACCAATTCCCAACTCCCAATTCCCAACTCGCAACTCCGAAGCTTTCTTGGGCGTTGGCAGTTGGGAGTTGGGGTTGAGGAGAGAATGATGAACAGACACATCATGACCGTCGTCGGGATGGCCGCCGTCTTGTCGGGCGCCGCGACGCTCGCGCAGCAGGCGCCGGCTCAGGCTCCTGGGCCCGCGCCACCCACCGCGACCGAGCCCGCGCGCAACCTGGAGAACGGAAAGAAACTGTACGAGAAATATGGATGCTCGGATTGTCACGGGCTCCTGGGGCAGGGAGCCCCGACCAGCGGACCGCGCATCGCGCCGAACCCGCTTCCCCTCGCCGCGTTCATCCGCTACGTGCGAGCGCCGCGCCTGCAGATGCCGCCGTATACCGTCAAGGTGATGCCGGATCAGGAACTGGCGGACGTGCGCGCCTACCTTGCTTCGGTGCCGAAGCCGGCGCCGGTTACCGTCCTCGCGCCGTGATCGGCATACAACCCGATCGCCGCGCTGCAGCTCGACTCGGCTGTGCGATTTTACCTACTGAGCCGAACCTGATCGGCAACGGTGGCGACGGGCAGAGCTCAAACCTCCTTCATCCGTCCCAACGTCTAAAGAAGTGAAGCGAGGGAGCCGCCGTCGAGGTCGATGTTCCCTCCGGGGAGCGGTCATCATGTTTCGCCTGAACGTCTTCGCATTCGTGTGCCTTCTGGCATTCCCGGTCACCGTCATGGCGGAGACGCGCGTTGACATAAACCGCAGCAAGGACTTCCGCCAATACACGACATTCAGCGTTGAGGTCTCCCCGCCGATTCGGGACGGCGAAGTGGATGAAGCTAACACGATCGCCATGAACCGTCTGCGCGAGGCGGTGACAACTGCGCTCCGGGCACGCGGACTCACACCCACGGATGGTGAAGCGGATCTCACTCTTCGCGTGGCGAGCCGAGAAACTGAACGGACGGAGCTCGTGAGCTCCTGGCCCGCTAATCCATACGGCTGGTACGGGCCGTGGGGATACGGATACACCGGATACTGGGGCGTACCGGGCTGGGGCGGCGATGTGTGGACGTATCGTTACCTCGAAGGGACCACAGCGATTGACGTCATCGAGCGCACCACCGGCGACCTGGTGTACCGGGCCGAGGTCACTGCCCAGGTCGACGACGACGAAGAGGATCTCGACTATGACGCAGTCAAGATCGCTCGCAAAGCGTTCAAGAAATTCCCGGCGCGAGGAATCTACGTGGATTGAATGTGCGACCGGGGAGTGTATGTCTGGAGAGTCTGTGGCGACGACCGGGCAGGAATTACCGCGAATCCCTGCCCGGTCGTCACGTTAGTTGGCGGGGTGTCTGGGACGAGTTTCGCAACTGGGTGGTCGCGGCAGCGTAGACGTTTCGGCTCCGGCAAACGCGAACACCTTTCCGCTCCGCGAATTTACGGTCGTCGTCGCTCCCTCGATCAGTCGGTAGTACGAAATTCGTGGTGGACCTGCCCGCGAATCGCCTGGGGTCACGTTGCCGGCGGAAAACAGGCTGGCAACGGAGACCGAACCGGGTTCGAATCCCCACCGGGTCTCGCCGATAGGTATTTCGAGGTGCCACTCGTTGGAGACAACAGGCGCGCCGCCTAGTTAGCCGGCAGGAGGCGGTTCAACTCCTCGGCGGGTTCGACGACTACTATCGACGTGTCAATGGGATAGATGCGAACCAGCCACTCCGTCACGTTAGCTCTGGCGCATCCGCACGGCTAATGCCGTCAACTGTGAAGGGGAAAGGCCGGTCAGTTCGTTGGCCCGCGGCGCCTCACATCGTAAAGCCAGTTTTGAACCACGTTGATTTGACTGGGAACTTGTTCGCCCGGCTTCACCATCAGAAAACGCTGGCCATCGGCCGACACGTCGTAGTTGGTCGCCAGGTTGGGGTATGGAGTCGCCAGGAAGTCTCCCTCGAACAGCACACGGGGTTTCGCCGCGGTAAAGGTCGGCTGGGTCGTCGTCTCGACAGCCATCATCTTGTTCGCGCTTCGGTAGAACAACTCCCGCCCATTGCGATTCCATGCCGGCTCCGTCCCGCCTTCCGTTGAAATCAGCCGCTTCCCGCCAGGGCCGGGATAGGGTTGCACGTAGATTTCCGGGCGCCCCGATTCGTCGGACACATAGGCCAGCCACCGCCCATCGGGGGAAAACGTTCCGTTCCCTTCGTTGAACGGTGTTCCGAGGAACGGCTGCGCCTTGCGGTCGCTGAGGCTCAGCACCGAGATGTTCCGCCGGTCGGTCCTCTCATTGAAGACCAGCAATTGTCCATCCGGTGAGAATGACGTCGGATTTTGAATCTGCTCTCTTGTCATCAGCCGCTCCAGCCCGCCGCTGCCGTCTGCGAGTTGCCAGAACAGATTCGGCGGGCCTTCCTTGACTGACGAGAACACGATCCGTTTGCCGTCCGGCGTCCAAAGCGGGTTCTGGTTGTATGCCCCTTCAAACGTAAACCGGGTCAACCCACCCCGCGTCAGATCGTGGAGCCAGATTTCCGGGCCGATTTCCACGACCACCCGTTGGCCGTCGGGTGAAAGCTGCGGACGGTTATAGGCTCGTGGAGAGGCGGCCACAGCCTGTTCCCTCCCGGTGCGGTCGACCCACACCAACGTGCGGAGGGGCGTTCCAATTCGGCGCGGTAGGCCAGCACGCCACTCTCGGAGGCAGCAAACGCTGCACGACCGCTGCCGGATCGACCTGCAGCCCCTCCGCAATGGGAACCGGCTCACCGGTTAGTTGAATGCGCTCGGTATCAAACGATTGCGCCATCAGCGTCCCATCGCGGTGGTAGAGCAAATAGCCTGGAGGAGAATAAAGGGCGTTGGATCCCTCATTGAGGAGCAGCGTTCTTTCCTTCGAATCCAGTGACCCCACGTAGATGGCGGGGTTTCCCGTATAGCTCACCGCAAGATACAGAAAGTGTGTGCCATCGGGGAGAAACTGTGGCGAGGCGTGAGCAACTTCTTGCCGGGAGCCATCGATCGTGGTGACCGGCGTCGCTGAGTCGATTCACGGGATCCTCCTGTGCCGCGACCATGCGCTCGGCCTCACCATCCAACAATTGGCCGGCGAAGAATGGGCGCTGGTGCCCGAGTCCCAGACGGGGGGCCACCAATGTCAACGCTGTTTCCCTGACGCCCCTTGCTCGCCACGATTCCGACCCCAAGGGAATAACCCCCGGTCCGGTTTTCACGCAGCGACCCCAGGGCGCACCGCGTCGTCGCACCTGACCTGGCGGAACGCGCTACACGGAAGAGGCGAAGAAGCGTTTGATGCCGGTCTTGGCCGAGGGCGGTGACAACGGGGAGCGAGGTAGGTCTTCTTGACTTCTGCCCACCTCTTGCCGCACGCGTCGCAGCGAAATTCGGTCAGCAGACGCGTCCCGTGCAAGGTTCTCTCGATGACGGAAATGTTCGCGTCGTTGCAAAGCGGGCAGATGATTGTCAGCTTGTTCAAGCAGTGGGAACGCCGGTGACAAAGTCCCGTTCCTCTCTCCGATGTTACGACCCTGCGCTTTCAACAGCTTCCGAAAGAAGCGTGTGGCCGCCCGCCGATCACGCCTCGGCTGGAGGAGGATGTCAATTACGTCGCCGTCTTGGTCGCCCGCCAGAGATATTGCTGGCGACCTTGGATGTTCACAAAGAGTTCGTCCAAGCCAAGTGTCCCCCGGATGTCGCTGGCGGTACCGGAGGAGAGCGAGCGTTCGCTGGACGGAACGTCCGACACCAGTGCCGAATCACCTCGTAGGATACGGTGATGCCGCGCTGGGCGAGGAGATCTTCGGTATCGCGAAAGCTCAGACAGAACCAGTGGTAAAGCCAGGCGGCGTGGCTAATATCTCGGGCGGGAATCGATAATCCGTGGTAGCTGGCGGCGGATTCCCTGATACCGTGGCGGTGGGCCTGTGGAACATCACAACAATCTTGCGATCCTCGTCGGCGGCGGTCCCGCACCTGGGATTAACGCCGTCATCGGCGCGGCGACTATTCGCGCCCGGCTCGAAGGCCTCACTGTTCTCGGCATCAAGGACGGGTTCGAACGAATCATGCAAGGCGACGTGGACCAAGTGACGCCCCTCACGATTGAGGCCGTGAGCCGCATCCACTTCCGCGGAGGGTCTCACATCGGAATTTCACGCGCCAACCCTACGGTCGATCCCAAGTCTCTGGAGACTGTGGTCATGTCGCTCCTGCGTCTGAACGTGACACAGCTCATTACCATCGGCGGCGACGACACCGCTTACTCAGCGATGCAGCTCGAGACGCGCGCGCGCGGCCGCATTCGCGTGGTGCACGTACCAAAGACCATCGACAACGATCTCGATCTTCCCGCCTCCGTAGATACCTTTGGGTTCCAGACCGCCCGCCATTATGGTGTGGAGATTGTCAAGAATCTGATGGTGGACGCGAAGACGACGTCACGCTGGTACTTCGTGATCACGATGGGGAGAAAGGCCGGGCACCTCGCACTGGGCATCGGGAAAGCAGTTGGAGCAACGTTGACACTCATTCCCGAGGAATTCGATAAACCTATACGGCTGAACACGCTAGTTGACACGTTGGTCGGAGCCATCATCAAACGCCTGAGCTACGGCCGCCGCGACGGCGTCGCGGTCATCGCCGAGGGCGTGGTCCTCGAGATTGCGCCACGAGATCTGGGAGGCCTCGAGGACGTGGAGCGCGATGCTCACGGTCATGTACGTCTCGCGGAGGTGAACCTCGGAGAGATCCTGAAAACGCAGGTCATGCGTCGTTTGCAGCAGTTTGGGATTAAGACCACTATTGCAGCCAAGAACATCGGCTACGAGCTCCGCTGCGCGGATCCGATTCCGTACGACATGGACTACGCGCGCGATCTTGGGTTTTGTGCGGCGAAGTATGTTCTGGCGGGCGGCACCGGCGCGATGATTGCGATGCACGGCGGGCGGTTCGCGCCCGTACCGTTCGGCAGGCTCATCGAGGAGGAGACCGGACGTACGCGGGTACGACTTGTCGATGTGGCCTCTACGCGGTATGCAATCGCCCGACGCTACATGATCCGGCTGCGGCGCGACGACTTCGACGATCCGCACGAACTGGCCAAATTCGCGGCGACCGCCAGCCTGTCGCTGGACGACTTCCGGAGGCAGTTCGATTACTTGGTGCAGCGTGAGCCGCCACCGCTCGTGTTCGAGGTGACAGATGGCCAGGAGAAAGGCGGGGACACCCGCGGCGAGCCAAGCCCCGAGGAAACACCGCCAGACGTTGGCTGAATCTGCCATACGAGTGCCTGATAACGTGAGGTCGGTCGCAGTACCCCCGGCCCAGGTGCGTGATCAGCTCTTCTCCCATCATGTAACGCAGCGTGTTTTTGGCTCCACTGTTGTGGGCGGCAGCCGCCGTCAAAGCGCAGCTTGACTTGGCTGTCGTAGTAGCGGCGTTACCTTGCTGGGATGGGGGTGACTTCACTCAAGCCGGGAGACGAGCTCAACTGCCCGCACTGCCGCGCCTGGCAGGCCGTCATCCTGCGGCATGAGGAAGGCACCGACTACACCCGCGCGATGCCGTACTGGCAGTGCCGAGGCCGGGACTTTTACGCGGGGCAAGTAGGTGGAGACAGCCGTTACGCGACGTGGCCCGCACGGGGCACCTCATGCCCCCCGTTCCGGACTGCGGCACCTACTCCTTAAGGCGTTGACGGTGAAAGCCCATGCGATGGCGCTGACGCACCCACGCTCGGGCCGCCGCATGATGAAGGCCGAGATCCACCGCATCCTGCAGGATCTGATCTACACGGGCGGCTTTCGGTGGCATGGGAGGGTGTGCCGAGGGTCCCATACCCCCCATTGTCTCCCGTGACCGGTTCGAGCAGGTGCAGGATGTACTGAAACGCAAGCCAGCGCACACAGTATCCCAGGCAGAAGCATGCCTTCATGGGACTCCTGACGTGCGGGCGCTGCGGTTGCACCATCACGGCGGAGCGGAAGAAGGGGAATAACATGTACTACCGCTGCACGGGATTCAAGGGCCGGTGCGGTAATGCATACGTTCGTGAGGAGGTACTGGCCGATCTGCTTGGCGATGGAGTGAAGCGATCGAGATCCCGGCGGATGTGGCCGACTGGATCGCTGCGGGGTTACGCGAGAGCCACAACTCCCTCGAGCAGAGCCGCCAGGACTCCCTCGCTCTACTCGCCCAGCGCCGCCATACCGTGCAATCAAAGCTGGACCGGGGGTATGACGACTACCTCGAAGGGCGCATCTCTGAGGACTTCTGGAGGCGGAAATCGACTGAGTGGGAATCGGCGCTGGCGATGATCGGCGCGGAGGTGAGCCGGCTGTCGCGCCTACGCCGGCGTACGTCGCGACAGCCGAGAAGATTTTAGAACTCGCGAAAAACGCCCATTCCCGGTATTCGCAGCAGGATCCTGCTGAACGGCGACGGCTGCTGGATTCGGTGCTATCGAACTGCACGTTCGACCGCGGAACCCTTTGCCCGACTTACATTAAGCCGTTCGACCTTCTGTCACAAGGTCGCGAAACTGGGAATTGGCGGGGTCGACGGGACTCGAACCCGCGGCCTCTGCCGTGACAGGGCAGCGTTCTAACCAACTGAACTACGACCCCACTTGCAAGTTCACACTTCAAAGTGAGAAGTGGAAGTAGCCCACCCCTGTCACTCCACTTTGACGCGTTCGACTTTCAATTACAAACTTACTTTCGACTTACTACTTCCTACTTCCAACTTGGATATGGGCGGTGCAGGGTTCGAACCTGCGACAGCCGGCGTGTAAAGCCGGTGCTCTACCACTGAGCTAACCGCCCGCCTTCGCGGCGCCTCGCTCGTGTGCGCCGCTACGGCGAGGCAGGCCCGCCTCACGCAAACAGCTCATTATATCCCGATCATCTTGAGCGCAAGGAGGCCGAATCCGGCGACCAGGCCACCAACCGCGCGGTACTCGCGGTTGCGCATCGCCCTCGCCAGGCTGAAGCGCCGCGCCATCGGCTCGCTGCGCGCGGCACGGTAATCGTCGTAGGTCGCGCCGAAAGTTTCGCGCAGATGTGCTTCCTCCACCTGGATCGCGGATGAGACGGTCACGCCCATGTAGAGTCCCGCCAGCAGCGCCGGCAGCGCCCCGCGTGCGGCGATCGCGACGCCGAGCGCGATCACCATCGAGCCGGCATAGAGCGGGTGGCCGAAGAACCGGTACGGTCCTGAGCGTGTGACCTCTCGCCCCTTTTCGAGATGACCTGCAGCCCAGATGCGGATGCACTCGCCGAGAACGGCCACCAGGAAACCGGCGCCCAATGACTCCGGCGTCGGCCGCGCAAGAGCGAGCATGACGACCGCGGAGACGAAACCCAGCGCCACGCGGCGACGAGCGACGGTGCGAACGAGGTTGCCGGAGGCGTCAGCCATGGATGCGCAGACGCTGGCGCACGCCCTCGACTACTTCATCGACCGTAATGTCTTCGATGCACGGTGCAACAGGGCGGGGGTGCGGCGGTGCGGCGGGGCGGTGGCACTGACGTTCGTATAAACACACACACGTCGTGACCCGCGACAGCACGACGTCGTGCGGCGACCATGGACCGTTGCGCTCGGGATACGTCGGGCCGAACAGCGCGACGAGCGGAGTGCCCACGGCGCCGCCGATGTGCAGCGGCCCGGTATCCCCCGACACCATGAGCCGCGCAGCGCGCGCGACTGCCACGAGCTCGGGAATCGTGGTGGGGGGCGCTGCTTCTGCCGCGCCTTCAGAGGCCGCGGCCACCGACCGGGCGAGCGGTTCCTCGCCCGGGCCCCAGAGCACGACTGACCGCAGCCCGTGCTCGCGGTGAATCGCCGCCGCCAGCGAACCAAATCGCGCCGACGGCCAGCGCTTGTTGGGCCATGCGGCGCCTGGATTGATGAGCGCGTAACCGTGAGCGCCAAAACGCTCACGGATCGAATCGGCAACGACGGTTCCGCGAACGGTGATCGGAAAGCGCACCGTGCGATCGACGACGCCGAGCGGACCCAGCAGGCTGAGGGTCCTGTCGATTACGTGTGGCGCATTGCCCGGGTCGGCGGTCGTCGAGTAGAAGAGCGCGGCAAAGGGCTCGCGGAGGTGTGCGCGTGGAAACCCGATCGTCCGCGAAGCTCCCACCAGACGGCCCAGCGCGGCGGACTTAAGCAGACCCTGGAAATCGAGCACCGCGTCGTAGCGTGCGTGGCGCAGGTCCGACACCTTCGACCACGCCCCGCGGCCGCGTGTCAGATCCCGCGGGTCGAACGGGATCCTCCGATCGAGCCCGTCGACCAGGTCGAGCAGCTCGACGTACCGCGCATCGACGAGCCAGTCGATCCGCGCCCGGGGGAAATGGCGGCGAAGCGCGGCGGCCGCGGGAATGCCGTGAATCACGTCGCCCAGCGAGCCAAGGCGGATGATGAGAAATCGGGGATCGCTCAACGATCGGAACCGCCAATGCGGCCGAGCAGGTCGCGGGTCGAATGGTCCTTCGGGTCGCCGACAATCGCGACACGGCCGCCGTAGCCCTTGACCACGTCGCGCTCGGGAACGGTGTCGAGCGTATAGTCGGTGCCTTTACAGTGGACGTCTGGCTTCAGCGCTTCGAGCAGGGGACCGACCGTCGGCTCGGGAAAGATCACGACGTAATCCACGCCCCGCAGTGCGGCGACGAGCTCGGCGCGGTGAGCCGCGGCCAGCACCGGCCGCCCCTCCCCTTTCAGCCGTCGTACCGACTCGTCATCGTTGATCGCCACGATCAGGCGGTCTGCCTCGGCGGCGGCGGATTGCAGGTAGCGGACGTGGCCGACGTGCAGCAGGTCGAAGCATCCGTTGGCGAACGCCACGCTTCGGCCGGCAGCACGGTCGGCACGAATGCGTTCGATCAACTGGTCGCGTGAAAGGATCTCACCCATTGATGGCCGCGCGGAGCTCGTCCCAGCCCACGGTAGCGGTTCCGCGCTTCATGACGACGAGCCCGCCCGCATAGTTGGCCAGCCGTGCCGCGCCTTCGAAACTGCTACCGGCCGCGAGCGCCAGCGCCACAGTCGAGACGACGGTGTCGCCGGCGCCGGTGACGTCGACGATTGAATCCGTGCCGAAGATCGGAATGTGGAGTGTCGGCCCCTTGCGGATGAAGAGCGCCATTCCACGACTGCCCCGGGTGATGAGCACCGCCTCCATCCGCGTGCGCTCGAGAATCTCTCGTCCCGCGCGCTCCAGCGTCTTGAGGTTGTCGTCAATTTGAACGCCGAGCGCCTGCTCGACTTCCGACTCGTTCGGCGTGCACGCAGTGAGCCCCGTGTACTTGAGCAGACCGTAACGGGTGTCGATGAGCACGGGAATCGGCACCTTCGCGGCACGGAGAGTCTTGCGGACCCTGTCCACGAACCGCGGCGTGATCAGCCCCGACCCGTAGTCGGATATGAGTACGGCGTCGCCGCGCTGAGCCGCCTCCAGCGCGGCCTTCTCGAACGACTGCCGCACGGCCGGTTCAATCGGCTGCGCCACGCCGCGATCGATCCGCACCACCTGTTGCTTGGCGGAATGGATCCCGCCGGCGAGGATGCGGGTCTTGACCGGCGTCGGCGCCTGCGCCACTCGCAGCAGGTACCGCGAATCGACGCGGCGATGCAGCGCCGCCACGACCCGCCGCCCCGCGACGTCGCGCCCGACCACCGCGACGAGGGTGGCGCGGCCGCCCAGTGCCGCCACGTTGTTGGCCGCGTTGCCAGCGCCGCCAGGGACGATCTCGGTGGAGTCGTACTCGAGGATGAGTACCGGTGCCTCGCGCGACACGCGCGCCACCTTGCCGTAGACGAATTCGTCCGCGACGATGTCGCCCACGACGACGACCTTCCGGTTGCGAAGGGCATCGGTGAGCGAAACGAGCTGTGCGGCATCCAACCCGGGGGCCTCCTTTACGCTGTTGAGGATAGCAGTGACGTGAGCGCCGTGTACACGCGATCGGGACCGATCCCCTTCATGCACCGGTGATCGATCGGACACTCGCGCAGCATGCAGGGCCGGCACCAGACCGGGTGCGTCAACACTTCGACGCGCCCGTTCGACCGCGTGAGCGGCGCCGTCTCATGCTCGCGGGTCGGTCCGAACAGGGCGATCACGGATGTGCCAATCGCAGCCGCCATGTGCATCGCGCCCGAATCGTTGGCCACGCAGGCCGCCGACAGCGACAGCACGCCGCCGAGCGATTCGATCGTCGTCTGTCCCGTCAGGTCGATGACGTGTGGCCGCGCGTCGGCTGCTATTCCAGCCAGGACCTCGCCGGCCGCGGCAGCATCGCCCCGGCCGCCGACCATCACGCAGGTCGCATGGCGATCGCGGACGACATCGGTAGCCACGCGGGCGACGTACGGCAGAAGCCAGCGTTTGGCGGTGCCATACGCGGCGCCTGGTGCGAAGGCGATCAGCGGCCGCATGACGTCCCAGCCGCGATCGGCCAGCTGCGCGCGTGCGGCCGCAGATACCGCATCGGAAACGGTCAGGACAGGCTCGAGCGGTCCGCTGTCGAAGCCAAGCGCGCGCGTCAGATGCTGGTAGTAGGCGCCCTGGTGCAGGCTGCGGCCCGGGCGCGCGACCGAGCGGGACAGCAGCGGCGCCCGCATGTCCGAGGCGTAGCCCCATCGGCCCGGAACAGCTGCGCGTTTGAGCAGCCATGCGGTGGCGAATGAATTCGGCAGCAGAATCGCCGTCTCGGCGCCGATGTCGTGAAGCTGCGCCGCATCGGCCGCGAGTGCGTGCCTGTGCCACCAGCGGCCGCTCCACTGAAGCGTGACGTGTTCGTCGACGAAGGGTACGAGGCGAAAGAGATCGACGACCGCAGGACGGGCGGCGACGACCAGACGCGCGGCCGGGAGCCGGCGCCGGACATCCGAAACGGCAGGCAGCGCCATGACCGCATCGCCAAGCCAGTTCGGCGCCACTACCACGATGGTGGCCTGCCCCGCGCCAGGTCGAGGGGCCGGGTCAGACATCCGTCGGGGATCGGGGATCAGGGATCACGGATCGGGTATTGGACGCGCCTGAACTGAGCACATCTGGATCACCGGTTTCCGATCCCGAATCGCCGATCGCGGATCCCCGATCGTCGCGCCAGCGGCGGTGCATCCACATCCAGAGCTCGGGATGGCGGCGCACGTACATCTCGAGCACGTCGGTGCAACGCTGGGTGAACTCGCGGACGGCGTCGGGCGTGTCGGCGCGCGGCGGATCCACCGGGTGCTCGTAGATGAAACGGTAGCGGCCGTGAGGCATCGGCAGCGCGAACACCGGGATCACCGGGGCGCCCGTTCGCAACGCGAGCGCGGCAAGCGCGGACGTCGTGGCCGCAGGCCTCCGGAAAAACCCGACATAGATCGCGTCGGTGTGGAGATGCTGGTCGATCAGCACGGCGACGCCGCGCCCGGCGGTCAGTTCCCTCAGCATCCGCCTTACGGCGCCCTGACGGTAGATCACTGCGTTGCCGGTACTCGTGCGCGTGTCCTCGAGCATCGCGTGGAGATAAGGATTGTCGAGCGGCCGCGCCAGTACCGAGATCGGCTCGGCGGTGAGCGCGTGCGACATCGCCTGCATTTCCCAGTAGCCGAAGTGCCCGGTGAAGAAGAGGACGCCGCACCCTTGGCGCCGTGCCTGGCGAAGCCGGTCCTCGCCCTCGACATCGGCCGCCGCGAGCATCTGTTCGCGGGAGTAGGTGCCGAACTTGATCAGCTCGAGCAGCATCGCGCCGAAGTGCGCGAACATCGCTTTGGTCAGTGTCTTGCGCTCCTCGAGCGGACGGCCGGGAAACGCGAACGCCAGGTTCTCGAGCGCGATCCGGCGCCGGTGACCGTCGATCAGGTACACCGCCCGACCCAGCCCATGGCCGAGCGTGCGGACCACCGACATCGGCGCCAGGCGAACGATCGCGGTCACGCCTCGTGTGACCAGCCACTCGAGCCGGTATCTCAAAACCGTAATGGGGTCGGGGGTCATTTTTCGAGGACACCGACTGAACTGAAGTTCGGGTGTCCTCGAAAAATGACCCCCGACCCCATTACGGTTTTCGTCGCCAGGCGCTCCTGGAGCCAGGAGAAGAACGACGAAGGTTCGATCGTCACGTGCAGAGGCACCGCCGCCCACGGAACCGGGGCGGCGGCGACGGCCGACCGGTCCAGGCGCGCAGCGTCTTTCTCGGTCGTCACGATCAGATCCGCGCGCGCGTCCGTGGCCGCGCGGTGGATCGCGTCGAGGTCGCGGTGCGAGAACCAGTGGTGATCGCGAAACACGATCTCCTGCGCCACGTCCCAGCCGCCGCCGCGGAGCGCGTCGAAGAAGCGCGCCGGCCGCGCGATGCCGGCGACAGCGACAACACGACGTCCGGTCGGCCGGGCGTCCTGTTCCGACATGAGTCGCGGCTCGCCCTGCCGCGCCAGTACCCGGAACACCGGTGTCACGCCAAGAGCCGACGACACCGCCTCAGCGTCGTGCTCATCGCCACTGACCAGCAGCGCATCGGCCGATCGCGCCGCGTCGAGCGGCTCGCGAAGACGGCCGGCCGGCAGCAGCGATTCCGTCAGGTCGTCAGTCGACATCACGAGCAGGTTGATGTCGCGAGCCAGCTGCAGATGCTGAAACCCGTCGTCCAGGAGGTGCACCGTGCATCCGAACTGGCGTTCGGCCAGCGAGCCGGCGAGGTACCGATCCGGCGCCACGAGTACCGGGACGCCCAGGAGCGATCGCGCCAGCATCTGCGGCTCGTCTCCTGACTCTTCCGCATGCACCAGCGGACCCCGTCCGTCGCTGACCACCACCACGCCATCCGCGGAACGGCGCCGGCCGTAGCCGCGGCTGAGAATGGCTGGACGTTCATCGGCGGCGACCAGTTGGCGCGCAATCGCGGCGACGAGCGGCGTCTTTCCGCTGCCGCCGACCGCAAGGTTGCCGACGCTGATCACGGGCCGCGCCAGCCGGCGCACGCGGTCGGGATGCCGGCCGTACCACGCGCGGCGAAACCGCGCCGCGCGCCCGTACACCCCGCTGAGGAATCTCAATGGATCACGCGGAAGGGACGCACCACCGACCGTTCGCGCTCTTCGGGCGGTACCAGGCCGGCAATTACCGTGAGCGTCTTGTCTTTCGCCCCGCGGTTCGCGTCCACCAGCGCACGGGCCGCGGCACCAAGACGGGCGCGGCGGACCGGATCGCCCATCAGGCTGACGACGGAGGTTTCCAGTTCGCGGTCGGAGCGGACCTGCACTGCCGCGTCGTTGGCGAGAAACGTCTCGGCGATCTCGGCGAAGTTCTCCATGTGCGGCCCGAACATGATCGGCTTGCCGAACACCGCCGGCTCGAGGATGTTGTGGCCGCCGGCGCGGACCAGGCTGCCACCGACAAACACGACGGTGGCGATCTGATACACCTCGGCGAGCTCGCCGATCGTGTCGAGGATCACGGCGTCCGCCCGCGGCTCTGCGTCGATCGGCAGCTCGGTGCGCCGCAGGGTCGAGAGTCCCTCCTGCCGGCACAGCCGCTCCACTTCGGCGAAACGCTCGGGATGGCGCGCCGCAATCACCAGGAGCGCATGGCTGCCAGCTGTCCTGAGCCGGTTGAACGCACGCACCACCGCCTCTTCTTCACCCTTGAGCGTGCTGCCCGCGACCAGCACAGGACGATTCTTCGACATGCGAAAGAAGCGAAGCACCCGCTCGCGACCGCGGCCCGGCGTCGGGATCACTTCGAGCGCGTCGAACTTCAAGCTGCCGGTGATCGTGATGCGGGCGGGATCGGCGCCAAGCGACACCAGCCGCCGCGCGGCCTCGTCACCCTGGACGCAGAAACGGTCGATGTCGGCCAGGACGCGGCGGAAGAACGGACGGATCAACCGATATCTCGGGAACGATCGATACGAGATTCGGCCGTTGACCAGGACGGTCGGGATCCGGCGCCGGCGACATTCGCGCAGCAGGTTCGGCCAGATCTCGGTTTCGATCATGACGAAGAGCCGCGGCTGCACGCGGTTCAGCGTGCGCCGCACCGCAAACGTCCAGTCGAACGGGAAATAGAACACGCCGTCGACGTCGGCGACGCTGCGGCGCGCGAGCTGCTGGCCGGCGCGCGTCGTCGTCGACACAAACAGCCGCAGGCGCGGATAGCGCCGGCGCAACTCGGCGATCACCGATCGCGCGGCCAGCACTTCACCCACCGACACCGCGTGCACCCAGATCGAGTCGTCGCCATCCAGGTTGAGCGAGACCGGCAGGTAGCCGAGACGCTGCCCGAAGCTGCCGACGTACTTGTTATGCCGCAGCGCCTGGTAAACGAAGTACGGCGAGAGCGCGACCAGCGCCAGCAGGGTGACGAGGCTGTAAAGGAAATACAACGCTAACTCGTGGAAAATGTGAGCCTTACAGGTTGAAGTATACCCGCCGCGATTAACTGCGTTCAAGGCGCGTCAGCTACAATTTGAAGTTCTGCGGGCGATAGGTGCGCGCGAGGGAGGATATCGATGGCGGTGCGGGTTGGGATCAACGGTTTTGGACGAATCGGGCGGAACATCATGCGTGCCGCCCTGGGCAATTCTGCGATCGACTTCGTCGCCGTCAACGACCTGACCAACGCCGCGACGCTGGCGCACCTGCTCAAGTACGACTCGGTGCTCGGCAACCTCGCCGCCGAGGTGAAACCGAGCGCCGAAGGGATCACCGTGGACGGCGACGAGTTCAAGGTGCTCTCGATGAAAGACCCGGCGCAGCTGCCGTGGAAAGACCTCGGCGTTGACGTCGTGTTCGAATCGACCGGCATCTTTGCCACCCGCGAGGGCGCGTCGAAGCACATCACCGCCGGGGCGAAGAAGGTGATCATCACGGCGCCGGCGAAGGGGCACGACATCATGGTCGTGCTGGGCGTGAACGAAGAGAAGTACGACGGGTCGAAGCACCACATCATTTCGAACGCGTCGTGCACCACCAACTGCCTGGCGCCGCTGGCGAAGGTGATCCACGAGAAGTTCGGCATCAAGAAGGGGTGGATGACCACCATTCATTCCTATACGAACGATCAAAATCTGCTCGACTTGCCGCACAAGGATCTGAGGCGGGCGCGCGCCGCCGCGCTCTCGATGATTCCGACCACGACCGGCGCGGCCACGGCCGTCGGCGAGGTGCTGCCCGAGCTGAAAGGCCGGCTCGACGGATTCGCCATGCGTGTGCCGACGCCAAACGTGTCGGTGGTGGATCTGAATGCGATCGTGGACAAGAAGACGACGGCGGAAGAGGTGAATGCGGCGCTGCGCGACGCCGCCAACGGGCCGCTGAAGGGCATCCTCGCCTACTCGGAAGCGGAGCTCGTCTCGATCGACTTCAAGGGCAACCCCCACTCCTCCATCGTCGATGCGGCCTACACCAAGGTGATGGACGGCGATTTCGTGAAGGTGCTCTCCTGGTACGACAACGAGTGGGGGTATTCGAACCGCTGCGTTGATTTGCTGCTCGACGTCGTCGCCAAGGGCCTGTGAAGAAGCGCTCGATCCGCGACCTTCCGCTGAAGGGCCGCCGCGTGTTCGTGCGGGTGGATTTCAACGTCCCGATCAAGAACGGCGTGATCGGTGACGACACCCGGGTTCGGGCGTCGCTCCCGACGATCGCGCATGCGCTCGAGGGAGGCGCCGCGTGCGTGGTGCTCGCGTCGCATTTTGGCAGACCGAAGGGCAAGCCGAACCCGGAGATGAGCCTGCAGCCTGTAGCCACGCGGCTCAGCGAGCTGCTCGGCGTGCCGGCAGGCTTCGCGAAGGACTGCATCGGGCCCGAAGCCGAGCGTGCCGTCGCGTCACCGCCGGCGTCGCGCGTCGTCCTGCTGGAGAATCTCCGCTTTCACCCTGAAGAGGAGAAGAACGACCCCGGGTTTGCGAAGTCACTGGCAGCGCTGGCGGACGTGTACGTGAACGACGCGTTCGGCGCGGCGCACCGGGCGCACGCGTCAGTCGAAGCGATCGTGCGGTTGATGCCCGAGGCCGGTGCGGGACTTCTGATGGAGAAGGAGCTGCGCTACCTGGGCGAGGCGCTCAGCCGTCCCGAGCATCCATTCGTCGCGGTGCTTGGCGGCGCGAAAGTGTCGGACAAGATCGACGTGATCGAAAATCTCATCCCGCGAGTGGACCGGCTGCTGATTGGCGGCGCCATGGCGTACACCTTCTTCAAGGCGCAGGGAAAGCCGGTGGGCAAATCGCTTGTCGAAGACGACAAGCTTGGCGCGGCGAAGGAGATCCTGGCGAAGGCGTCCGAGCGGAAATTGCAGTTGCTGCTCCCCGTCGATCACGTCGTGGCGGAGAAGCTCGAGGCCGGCGTCCCCACCGAGATTTTGAACGTGGATGACGCGGCGATCGGAGATCGGATGGGGCTCGACATCGGACCCGAGACCGCGAAGGCCTACACGCGGGCACTGGCTGACGCGAAGACCGTGGTGTGGAACGGGCCGATGGGTGTTTTCGAGATCGATGCGTTCGCGAAGGGCACACTCGCCGTGGCAAATGCGGTGGCGCAGGTAAAGGGCACGACGATCATCGGCGGCGGCGATTCGATTGCGGCGATCACGAAAGCCGGCGTCGCCGAGAAGGTGACGCACATTTCCACTGGCGGCGGCGCGTCGCTCGAGTTCCTCGGCGGACGCACGCTGCCGGGCGTGGCAGTTCTACCGGACGCCTGACGCAGTGTCCGGCTTTAGCCGGACCGTCGGCAGCGTAGTGTCCGGCTTTAGCCGGACCGTCGGCAGCGTAGTGTTCGGCTTTAGCCGGACCGTCGGCAGCGTAGTGTTCGGCTTTAGCCGGACCGTCGGCAGCGTAGTGTCCGGCTTTAGCCGGACCGTCGGCAGCGTAGTGTCCGGCTTCAGCCGGACGCAGTTTTCGAAGGGCCCGGCTTTAGCCGGCCCGGCTCGGGAGCATTGATGCGCACCCCTCTGATCGCCGGCAACTGGAAGATGTACAAGACGGTCGACGAGACTGTGAAGTACGTCAAAGAGCTGCGCCTCCGGGTGAAGGACACCACCGGCGTCGAGATTGTGGTGGCGCCGCCTTTCACCGCGGTGCATGCTGCGTGCGAAGCCGCGCGCAACAGCAACGTGCTCATCGCCGCGCAGGATCTCTACTGGGAGCGCGAGGGGGCGTTCACCGGCGAGGTCAGCGGTCCGATGATCCGCGAAGCCGGCGCCGAGTACGTCATCGTCGGCCACTCCGAGAGGCGGACGCTGTTCGGCGAGACAGATGCGATGGTGAACCGGAAGGTGAACGCGGCGTTTGCCGCCGGCCTGACGGCGATCGCCTGTATCGGCGAGACGCTGGACCAGCGCGAGCGCAACGAGACGTTCGAGGTGCTCGACCGTCAGATCAAGCAGGGCCTGGATCACCTGACGGCGGAGCAAATCGGTCAGCTGGTGATTGCCTACGAGCCCGTCTGGGCGATCGGCACCGGGCGCAACGCGACGGCGGCGCAGGCGGGAGAAGCCCACGCGCATATCCGGACGCGGCTGCGGCAATGGTTCGGAGGCGAGGCGGCCGAGCTCTGCCACGTGCTCTACGGCGGCAGCGTCAAGCCCGAGAACATCGCGGACCTCATCGCGCAGCCCGACGTGGACGGGGCGCTGGTGGGCGGGGCCAGCCTGGACGTGCGCAGTTTCGTGGATATCGTGAACCGGAGCCGGCAGGCAGCCGTCTAGGGTCACCTTGTATAATGACTTTCTCAATACACAGGGCAATTAGATGCTGTATTACCTGACCACGGTTCTTTACGTCCTCGTCTGCCTGGTGCTGATGCTGGTGATTCTGCTGCAGCAGGGCAAGGGGGGCGACATTGCCAGCGCCTTTGGCGGCGGCGGCAGTCAGACGGCGTTCGGCGCGCGGAGCGGGGCGACCGTGCTGTCGCGCGCCACCGCGATCGGGGCAGTGCTGTTCATCGTCGGCGCGCTCGTGCTCGGCATCCTGGGCCAGCGTGGACCCGGATCGGTCGTCGGTGGACGCACGCAGCCCGGAGCACCGCCCGCAGCAGCGACGCTTCCCGCGGCGCCAGCACCCAAGCCTGCGGCTCCGGCTCCGGCACCAGCGCAACCCCCACCCGCGCAGCCAGCACCAGCGCGGTAGCTGTATCGTATGTAGAGGCGGGTCTTCAGACCCGCCTACCCTCTTCGCGGAAGTGGCGGAATTGGCAGACGCACCAGCTTGAGGGGCTGGCGGTAGCAATACCGTGGGGGTTCGAGTCCCCCCTTCCGCACCATCGATTCGAGCCCGGAACGACGGGCTCAAATCACTACCGGGATCATCACTATCGTTCGCCGGTACGATCTGCGGGTCCCAGGCGTGTACGCTCGGTGTCCGCCGTTGCGCCGATCTCACCACCTTTAGAATCCCGGCCTGTCGCACCGATTTCCTCGCATCGGGCCACGGGCCGTTTCTGGTGGCTAACCGGGACAAACAGATGTTTTCGGGACAGGACCGTCGGTTCGTCGTGGGGGCTGTGGACGATATGACGTGGACGGATCACCACCGGCTCGGACATGCCAGGGTGCCGTCCGCACCGCATACCTTCGAAACTGGGCACCAATCATTTGTAAAGAACCGGGCGGAAATCGCAATCTGAAGTCAGGGCAATTTGAGACGTGCCTATCGGCGCTTCGGCTCTTTGGCGGTGACTCTTTTCAGTAAAGCGGTCGACGCACGGTAGCACTCGCATGACGCCGATTCCAGTTTCTCGCGATCCACAATCGTCACGTGGCCCCGGTGATAGGTAATCAACCCGGCCTTTTGCAGCGTCCCGGCGACGACGGTGACGGTCGGCCGTGTCGCGCCGAGCATCATCGCCACGAATTCCTGGGTCAGCGGAAAGTCGTTTCGTCCAACGCGGTCGTGCGCCATCAGCAACCAGCGCGCAAGCCGCTGCTCGACCGAATGGACCGCGTTGCAGGCGGTGGATTGCGCGACAACGCCGTAGAAGGCGTGCATGTATCTTGCGATCAGCTCGTAGAAGGCTCCGCGCTGATCCATCTCGCGCCGAAAGTCCGCTCTCGACATGCGATAGCACGATCCATTTCGGCTTGGACGAGCGTCTCTGACGGCGACGGGTCGCCACCGTCCAAGGCGGCCGGCAATCCCGCGACGCCTTCCCGCCCGATGGTGGCGACTTCCACCCTGCCGCCATCTTCCAGCACGGTGAGGATCGACAGAAACCCTCCGCCGGGAAAATAGACATGCTGCACGGTCTCACCGGCCGTGTGCACAACGGTCTTCAGTTTGAGCGGGATGATGTCCAACGTCGAGGCGAGCCGGTCGAAATCGGCGGAAGGGAGCGATGCGAGCAGATGGTTGCTCGGTGGGGGACGGGTGGCGGACGTGACCATGTGGCAGCCTCTCTCCGCCCGTCGGCGGTGAATTTCAAAAGAGGCTGTCGAAAACCCAGCTCTGCCCTATCAGGGCGAGGCGGCGGTAGACCCTCAGGAAACCCGCGTCAGAGTAACACGTTCACTGGCGCAATGTTAGAAGCCGACAGACGAGTTTCGAGCCGGTCGCCTATCCTAAAACATCCGCAATTTTAGTAATGACTTCGCAAAATCTCGGCCGCTGGTGCTAACGGGTATGGGGGTGTTCCGGTATCAACGGATGACGATATGCGGCCCTGTCCGCAGTGCAGGGCCACGCTCGTGTTTTCTAGCCACCATCGACTCTCAGCCTGGGCATGGCGCTCACGAGACAGCGTTCTGATGTCGGCGATGTCGTTCGCTACGAGCGGGCATGGGCCTGTCGAAACGGCGGCTGCGACTATCGAGAACTCGTGACGGATGCGTAAAGAGAGATCAGAGCGCATGTCTACGCCGCGTCGGCGCCGGAAGGATCGAGAACCGCTAAGTGAGATCGACACGCCGGGTACCGTGTCGACCGCGGCGGGCGACCCGAATCCGGTCGAGCGCGTCGAGCAGCCGACCCACGACGAGATCGCCCGTCGCGCCTACCGACTCTATGAGGAGTTCGGTGGCGAGCACCGCCGACATCTTGAAGACTGGCTTCAGGCGGAACGTCAACTGCGACAGTTCCTTCAGGATGCCGTGGGAGAGTCCTAGCGACGGATGATCCCGATGCTGTCGCTTGAAAGCCTTTTCGCCCGCGTTCGCGGCGAGTTCCAGGGGATGCCGGGTCTGCAACTCACCGTCACGCAGGCGTGCCGTCTGTGGCAGATGGACGTTTCCACATGCGAAATGTTGCTCGAAGAACTCGTGCGTAACGGCTTCCTCTTCAAGACCGACAGCGGTTCGTACATCGCGTCGCCAGCTACGGCTGGTGCACAAGCGAAGGCCATACTGCGTGAACGCGTTCTGCCTCGTTCCGCCTCAACGGCGTATGAGCGCAGTGTCAGGCTTGGCTCTTCACGCAAGGGACACAGTCGGTGCGTCTGGTGCGGGAGGAACGCCCAAAGGATTGCCGCGTGCTCGTGTATGGACCCGGACCGGAAATCGAAATTTATAAATTCGCAGACGTAACCGAGTGCATGACGCGTCAGGCCAAGATCGAGCAGCACCTTTTGGCCGCTGGGTATCAACTCGCTCAGACTTCCTCAGACCGTCGCAAACAACATGACAAATGGCGCGGCCCCGACCAGCGTCGTGTCGCGAGCTAACGGCAATGCCGGAGACGCTGTTCTGGTCGAAACGCGGAGCGGTGGCCTGCCACAGCCATGCGCCTGATCAAGAGTCCGAACAATGGCAGGCGGAACGGTGGTGCGAAATTCCAACGTCAGAACGCTGCCGTCATGGTTTGACGTACCAATGTCCGCGTTGCGCTGCGGATGGCCGACCGCGTCGTCACGATCACGTCCAAACAACAATTTCTGAAATCAGCGGAGAATCGCCTTGATGCCCACTACCGTTCGTCACGAAGATGTTGAACGCCGTGCCTATGAACTTGTACGAGCAGCACGGACGCGAAGAGGGACGCGATTGGGACGACTGGCTTCAGGCCGAACGCGAAATGCTCGGAGCCGACACAGAGACACCGCAGGACGAGAGCATCGAACCAGTGCCGTCAGCTCCACGACGGAGACGTGCGGAACGTCAAGTCGCTTAGCCAGAAGACTTGGACAGACGGCGCTTTCGCGGTGCCCGTCGCCGCCCGGAGCCGCTGTTGGAGATGAGCTGCTGCTCTGTGCGCGCTCGCGTGACCATCGCCCGGCGTAGGCGTTCCTGTAGTTCCTGAGCCTCGCGGCACACCACGTCAAGGCGTTCGATAGCTTCAGCTATCTCCTTAAGGCGTGAGCGGCATGTCGTGGGAATTGTGCCATTCAGTGATTCAGCTAACTAATGAGCTAGGCTGGGTTGTGACAGCCGACATCGACTTCGTCGCGTCCTGCCAGCCGACCAGCCTCGGGTAGAACATGCTCATCACGCTGCCGGACAGTTCAGGTCCTATCTGATTCGCGGAACTCATCGTCGCGGGATGGATGCGAATGGGCCAGCCCGAGAATTAGCTGTTGTGCATCTGGTCAGTAATGCCGTGAACTAACGCTGTACGGAGTGCGACAGACGGTACCCTGGTTGAAGGATAGCCATATCGTTCGTCGGCACAAGGCGCTTCAGTTCCTCGAACCAGCTAGCCTACTGCTTCAGCCCCGCAGTCCAGTTGTGCACGATGGTGATAGGCGACGTGACCGCATCGTCGGGGCGATGTTCAGCAGGAACCGGCCATCGGGCGCGACGGCATACTGCGCCCGAGCTAGAAACCCGGCAGTCGGAATATTTCCGCCAGTTGCGAGCCGCGTCGGAAAGAGTGCGACAGGCGTGCCTGCCTCTAACAAGTGTGCATCTGGCGCCAGGCGGAGTCGGCACCGCCATGAGTCGCGTGTCCGGCGCAACGTAGAACAGTTCTCGACCGTCACGTCGCCAGCGCGGTTGCACGCCGCCCGCCGCGGACACCTGCCACTTCCCACCCGTCTCCGGAAATGTCCGGACGTAGATTTCGTAGCGTCCCGATTCATTCGACGCATACGCGAGCCACCGACCGTCAGGCGAAAACTGTCCTTGAATTTCATCAAAGCTGCTTTGCAGGACGGCAAATGGCTTCCGCTCGCCCATCATCGGTAAGGCCCAGATGTCCGATGCGGTCTTCGGGTTCTGCGTGCTGTAGAGCAGGAAGCGCCCATC
This sequence comes from uncultured Acidobacteriota bacterium, assembly GCA_963750995.1. GTDB lineage: Bacteria > Acidobacteriota > Vicinamibacteria > Vicinamibacterales > UBA2999 > CAVVST01. The sequence continues at coordinate 1,696,860 of CAVVST010000005.1, forward strand.
CTGTGACCAGTCGAGTGGTGACTTCATGTCTGCGGCGTGATGAGCAGCGGTTGCTCATCAGCGGTGCCGCTTGCGGGCTTCTGCGAACAAGTCGTAGACGCCCTTGCGAGTAGACCGAAAGACGACCTGGCTGCCCGTCCGGCGACCAGATGGGGCCGGCTGTCGACTGCGGCATCAAATGTGAAGCGACTCGGCACGCCCCGACCCACATCAATGAGCCACACATCGATGTTTCCTTGCACAGTGCGATTTACGGCTACCCGTTGCCCGTCTGGCGCAAGCTCAGGATTGTCCAGCGCATTTTCGTCGGGCGGGCCGAGCACGCCCAGCATCTTGCCCGTGCGGTCGACCCAGACGAGTTGCCGTCTGGAGCCAGCGCCTGCGCGATGGGCTAAGACGCCCTGCGTCCGACACCGAGAAGGCGCTGTGAAACGTCGCCGTCGTCAGTCCCAACCGCCTGTGCCACCGGTATCGGCTCGCCAGTCACGGTCGCGCGCGCCGCATCGAATGGATAGGCGGCGAGCACCCCCTGCGACACCAGCAGGAGATAGCCGGGCGCGGCATACACCGCAGCCGTTTCGGCTGACATGACACGCGTCGGCTCGCCACCGTCGAGCGAGCCCACATAGGCGCCGTGCGTGTGCGGCAGCCCCGTCGCCATCGAGAAGAGGAATCGGCGGCCATCCGGCAAGAACTGCGGCCAGCGATGACTGCCTTGCCCCGACGCGAGCCGCGTCACTGGCGCAACGGTCCCGCCCGTCGCCGCCACGCGCATGAGTGCGCCAGTGGTCGACGGCGCAAACACGATGACGTCGTCAGCGTTCCATGTTCCACCACGAGACACCGGGTGCATCGGCAAGCACTTGCACCGCGCCTCCGGTCAGATTCGATTCGCTTCAATTTGCCGTCGGCAAAAAAGCCCACTGCGCGGCCATCCGGCGCCCAAAAGGGAAAGCCGGCGCCCTCGGTGCCTGCGAGCGGCTGCGCCGTCGTTTGGTCGAGCGGTCGCAGCCAGAGCTGTGGACCTTTCTCCCCATTGGCGACAAACACCAACTGCCGCCCGTCGGGTGAAAGCGCGAACGAAAACGCATCGGTCGTGGGCGGCGTGACAACGTCCAGGCGCGTGACGACCGGCTCGGGCACCGTTCGGCGGACGTAGAGCGTCGCTGGCACGGCGAGTGCGACCAGCGCCAACGTGGCGACCGCGAGTAGCGTCCATGCCACGCGCTCGCGACGGCGAACTGAAACCGGAGGCGCGACGGTGGTCGCTTCCGGGTCGGTCGTCGCCTGTGCCTCCTGAATCTCAATTCGCGCATCGCTAATGTCGTGGAGGCGGCTCTCTGCGTCCTTCTGTAAGCATCGACGCAGCAGTCGGCGAATGGCTGCAGGCGTATTGGCGGGCAGGCGTTCCAGTCAGGTTCGGCCCTGAGGACCGCCGCGAGCGTGTCGGATACAGTCGTCGCCCGCAAACGGCCGCTTGCCCGTGAGCATCTCGTACAGCACGCACGCCGAACGCCCAGATGTCGCTGCGCTTGTCCACCGCCTTGCCCGCGTGCCTGCTCCGGGACTCATGTAGGCCGCGGTGCCGAGCAGCATGCCAACGCCCGTCATCATCGCGGGCGACGTAATCGTGGGCGACTGCGACACGCTCGGCGACATCGCGCCGGCGTTGGTTCCAGCGCTTTCGCCAGGCCGAAGTCCAGCACCTTCACCGTGCCGTCAGGCCGCACCTTGATGTTCGCGGGCTTCAGGTCGCGGTGGATGATGCCTTGCTCGTGCGCGGCTTCGAGCGCCTCGGCAATCTGTTTGCGCGATGGGCAGCGCTTCGTCGACGGGAATCGGCCCCTGCGCGATCCGGTCCGCGAGCGTCGGCCCTTCGACCAGTTCCATCACGAGCGCGATGATGCCGTTCGATCGCTCCAGGCCATAGATGGCGGCAATGTTTGGATGATTGAGGCGTGCGAGGACTTCGGCTTCGCGCTGGAACCGCGCGAGCCGTTCGGCATCCGCCGCGACCGACTCGGGAAGCACCTTGATGGCGACGGCCCGTTTCAAATTCGTGTCCGTCGCGCGATACACCTCGCCCATGCCGCCAGCACCCAATCGTGCCGATGACTTCGTACGGGCCGAGCCGCGTACCAGGAGTGAGCGCCATCAGTCGTCGGCACGAGGCGCTTCAGTTCGTCGAACCAGTTCTGCACGACGACGAGGCTCGCGGGTCCGGCACTCAAATTCGACGGCATGCCGTAATCAGGCAACAGAAACCGCTGACCGTCTGGCGAGACGTCGTACGTTCTTCCCGTACGTGGAGATGAATGGGACAGGAAGGTCTAACACCCTGGCCGGCGCGCTGGCCGTCCATGTTGCACCTCGTTCGACCACGACATGCATAAGTGAACTGTCGGTCGTCGACAGGTAGAACAACTCCCGGCCACCGCGTGACCACAGCGGTCGCGTGCCGCCACTGGTCGAGATTTGCCATCGACCACTCTCGACTGCCGGAAATGGACGTACATAGATTTCGATCTGGCCTGATTCGTCCGATTGATACGCCAGCCAACGTCCATCCGGCGAGATCTCCGCGTTGCGTTCGTTCGCCGGTGTTCGCACCAGCGGCGCGACATGCCGCCGGCTGTCAAGGGTCAGCATCATGATGTCAAGACCTGTCGAGGCAGCGTTCTCGGAAAACAGGAGGTGCGTGCCATCCGGCGAGATCGATGATAGGTTGCGTGAGCTAACTCCTTCGGTCAGCTGTTCAGTCGTGCCTGTGCCGTCGGCGGCCTGTCGGAAGATGTTCTGCGCTCCAGACCGCGCCGACACAAACAGAATCTGTTTCCCGTCTGGTGTCCAGAGGGGAAATGAATCTTGAGCAGAACTGAAGGTCGCTCTCGTAACGGTGGCTCGAGGAAGATCGGCGAGCCAAAGGTCATAGTCCTGATCGGGACTGACGACGATTACCCGCAGCCCGTCGGGGGAAAGACGTGGGTAGGCATAAGTGTGCTCAGAGAATGGAAGCCGCTCTCTGCCGCCTTGCCGATCCAGCCATACCAGAGCGCGCGTCGCGCCTGATACGAATCCTCCGGGCACATACACGAGCGTGCCATCAGTCGAGATACTTGCGCCCACGGCGCCAAGCGGCGTCGCCATCACTTGCGAGACGACCGAAACGGATGGTCCGACGGTGGTCATATCTTCCAGGTCGAATGCGACGGCGCGTAATGTTCCCGCGGCGACATACACGAGATGTCCGCTTGATACATATCGCGCATGGCTACCACCGCGCAGAAGAACCTTGCGCATGCCGGTCTCCAAGTCCAGGACCGCGATCTGCGCAGCATCGAGCCCTCCGCTTGCCGCGGTGATTGTGAAGAGGACACCGCGATTGTCAGGCAGCATTTCCGGCCACCAGTGATTCTGTTCCCCGAGCGCGCGGTCGGGACGCGTCAGGGGCGTTGCTTCGCCGCCCTCAGCAGAGGCGCGCTGCAGGCCACCCACAGTATCCAGGCCGGCGAAAATGA
>CAVVST010000006.1:0-184497 GCA_963750995.1 uncultured Acidobacteriota bacterium
GTACATTGCAGGCGGTGAGATCGCCTTCTGGCCGAAGGAGTGCGAGTCCGGCCAAAGCGACACCGACGTAGAGCGCCGACGAAGCTGCGAGTCGCCTGAACTGGAACAGTCCTTGGGCGCGTGCCCCAAGAAGCGCCGACATCGAAGAGGCCGAGGCCCAGAAGATCACGGCGGCGATAGCGGTAACGGGACTCACATTTGAAAAGGCAAGGAGGGCAACGACGGCAAAACAACTGGTCAGCAGTACTGCCAGTGCAGCGGCGCGGAGAAACCACCGATTGAAACTGGGAAACCGGTCGGGTCCGTCGGCGACCGATTGCGGAAAGAAGCGTGTTGCCACGCCCGTGAGGCCAGCCGAGAAGATCAGAAACGTCATGTCGATGAGCCATTGGACAAACACGAACAACCCGAATGATGTCGGGCCAAGGGATCTGGCGAGCACGACGGTGATCCCCATGCGGCCAACGGCGCTCGTGATGTTGGCGACGGCGCTCCATGATGTATTGCGTACGAGCACCTACGTTTGGGCCGATGATGTGTCGTACTGGTGGTAGTCGGACCGGTAGTACTGCGAGTAGTAGTAGCCATTTCGATCGAGATCGACACGGTTGAGAATGGCGCCGACGAAATGCGCTCGGGCACGTTGAAGTTGTTCGACGGCCTTGGCCGCGGTATCGCGATTCACCCGGTCCGCGGCGACGACGAACACGACCGCGGACGCGAGGTGAGCAAGTACGGTGGCGTCGGTCACGGCCATCACCGGCGGAGAGTCAATGATGACTGCGTCGAACTGCTCGGGCAGTGACTTCAGGAACGCCTTGAAGCGTACAGACCCGAGGAGCTCCACGGGGTTCGGCGGTACGCGGCCCGACGGCAGGATCCACAGGCCAGGGACCACCGACTTTCCGATAGCGTCGGTCGGCCGCGTATCGCCCACGAGCAGGTTCGAGAGCCCCGGCTCCTGAGACCGTTTGAATATCTCGTGCATGCGCGCGCGGCGCATGTCGGCGTCGATGAGGAGCACGCGCTGGCCGGTCTGGGCCAACCCGATCGCGAGGTTGCTCGCCACGAGCGTCTTGCCTTCGTTCGGGCTCGTACTCGTAACCACAAACGACCGCGGGCCTTCATCGGCGAACGAGAACAGGATGTTGGTGCGTACGGTTCGGAATGCCTCCGCGAAATTCGCGGGCACGCCGTTGCTGATGAGTGGCGATTCCCCAGCAATGATCGATTTGGTGGGAATCGTTGGAATCAACCCAAGGGAGGGGATGCCGAGGTGCGCGACGATCTCGTCCGGTGTCTTGATCCCTTTGTCGATGTATTCGAAGAAGAACGCTGACCCGAGTGCCATCACCCCACCGGCCATGAGCGCGAGCAGCATGTCGAACAGATGCCGCGGACGTATCGGCGAGCGGGGAAGTTGGGCGGCATCGACGAGCCGAATATTGCTGGTCTTGAGCTCGCCCGCCACGCCGGTTTCCTTCGCACGCTGCAGCAGGCCGTCGTAGAGCTGCCGGTTGCTCTCCACATCGCGTTGCAGCACGCCGCCCTCGATCCCCTTGCGGTTCATCGCCAGCGCCTCGCGCTTCTGGCTCTCGAGCATCGTGCCAAGACTTTGTTCCTGCGCCTGTGCGGCGAGATACTCGTTCTTCACCGACTGAACGACCTTCGTAATTTCGGTCTGGAGCTTGGTCTCCGCGTTCTGAATCGCCGAGTTGAGCTTGACCATATCCGGGTGGAGGTCGCCGATCCGTTCGGCCTGCTGCGCCCGCTGCCGGTGCAAGTCGGCAAGCTGTCCCTTCAATTCCTGAATGAAGGTATTCGACAGAACCGCCGGAAGCGTGTCGATGGCCGCCGGGTCATTTTCTATCGCACGGACCTGGTTGTAGAGCGATTCCTTTTGAATGCGCTCGGTCTTGGCTCTCGTCAGCGCAGCGTTCACCTCGGTGAGCTTCTGGACGACGATGTTCTGACCTTCTTCGGGTGAGACGGCGTCGTTCCGTTCCTGATACTGTTGGACCGCGGCTTCGCTCGCTTCGACCTGCTTGCGCTGCTCCTCGAGCTGCTGCTCCAGCCAGCCCGACGCCTCTTTCGAGGTGGAAAACTTGAAATCGAGATCCTGCTGCACGAAGGCTCTTGCGTGAGCATTGGCGAGCGCCGCGGCGAGTGCCGCGTCGCGCGATTGGAACTTGACGTCCACCAGCCGGCTGTTCCGGACAGGCGCGACGGTGAGCATTCTGAGAAACGCGTCGATAACCCGCGATTGCGCGGCAGTTTCACCCTCGAGCCCTGGTGACGCGGCGGCTAGTGCCAGCTGCGCCTCGGCCGCCTGGTCCGCGTTTCCGCGACGTCCCGACCCGACCAGTCGGCTTATCAGTCCGGGCCTGGCGGGATCGGACTTGAGCTGTGGGTGGTCCCATAAACGCCCGGCGTCCAACGTTCGCTTCGCCAAACCGCGACTTCCGAGCAGTTGGTACTGCGTCTGATAGAAATCGTCGCTCCCCAAGGCTTCCGGCTCGATCACTTCCTTGAAGCTGACGACGTTCTTCTTGTCGGACTCGAGCAGCAGTCGCGCCTTCGCTTCGTAAATTGGTGTGGCCGTGAATGTGTATGCCGCGGTACCGACGACGATGACGATGAAGACCGTTGCCACAATCCAGCGGCGTCGATACACCACCTTCACGTAATCGAGCAGATGCGGTTCGGGACTTCCCGGCGGCGGCTCGAACGAGTCGCCGCCCCGGCTCGGATACGGCCAAGAGTCAACATTGACGTGCTCTTGCGTGACGTCGCGCAGCGGATGCTCTATTCGACGGTTCGGGAACATCAGAAGAACCTTTCCGGTACGATGATGGTGTCGCCGGGCTGCAGGAGATCGTTGAGGTTGACGTTCACTTCTTGTTGCTTCCCTTTAACGAGTCGCACGACCTTGATCCGACGGGTGGTGCCGCGGTCGGTGGTGCCTCCCGCGAGCGACAACGCCTGCAGCACCGTTGTGTCGGCAGCCAGCGGAAACGCTCCAGGATTGTTTACCTGACCGAACACGTAGATGTTTTCGGCTCTCGGAACAAAGACAGTGTCACCGTTGCGCAATACGACATTGTTCGCGAGGGCACCGCTCTGGAGGTTGTTGATGTCGACTCGCCGAACTTCAGAACCCTCCTGCTGGCCGGGAAGCTGAGGTCCGGACACCGAGCGGTCGGTCGCCGGGCGCACGATCACGACCGCGCTTGCGGCCCGATCCGTGGTTGATCCGGCTCGTGCCAGCGCTTCGATCAGGGTCATGTCGCCGCTCAAGGAGTACGAACCTGGCGTCCTTACTTCGCCGACGACAAAGATCCGCTGGCTGCGATACTCGCCGACCGCGACGCTCAATTGTGGGTTTTTGAAGTAACCTCGGCTGAGCCGTTGCTTGAGCTCGCCTTCCACGTCTCGCAAAGTCAGGCCGCCCGCTTTGACGCGTCCAATCAGCGGAAACGTGAACGTGCCGTCACTTTCAACGTTGAACTTGCCGGAAAGATCAAGCTGATCCCAGACGGTGATGGTCAGCACGTCCTGCGATCCGACAACGTAGTCGTTGTTCGGGGGAATTGACGCAGTCTCGGCGGCGTGCGAACCGGGTGATTGAGCGCGTGCCACGGTAGCGCTGAAATGAAAGCAGCCAGCGACGAGTAGCAGGCCAGCCGCGATTGGTTCGACGTGATGACAGATGGTGCGCATACAGCTACATCCCGTAGGTTAGAGAGGTGGTGGATCGGAGTCCGCGGTAGTCACGGGCAACAAGGGGCGAACGACGCGCGTAGTACTCCCCATTGACATTCACGCGGAGGCGACGTCCGATCCGATAGAAGCCGCCGGCGCCGTACATCGCGTATCGATCGACACGAGGCACGGCGGTGACGCCGCGAAACTGCAAGCCGTAAAACATGGTCGTGGCGGTGATTGCGATTGAGTTTGTGAGACGCTGCCTGATCGTTCCCCCGGCGCCTGTCAGGACGTAATAGGGTGCGAGCGGTTCGAACGAATATTCGACGTCTCGTGTCGCTTGGACGGTGAACTGCGTGGAACCGAGCAGCACGTAGCTCAGTTCGGCGGCGCCGGTCGCTCCCCGGTAATCCGGCACGGCGGCGTTGGCAGCATCAAATGCACGCCATCCGGCGGAAGCACTTCCGCTGACGAGCGCAAGCGGTGCGAACTCGACGGTCGCGCTCACCCTGCGGCTGCGCGCATTGCGCCCAGGCGAGAACTGGAACACATCCTGAGCGGTCTCGGCGCCAATTGTCACTGTTGTCAGCGGCGTCACGCTTTGACGAACTGCGATCCCGATCGTCCCCGACTCGCGGTTCAGCACTTCGCGCAGCCACGTACCTGAAAGACCGCATCACCGACATACGCGATTCGCTCGCGAGCGCCGTTGACGCGCACCGACGTTACGCGGGTCAACTGCACGTCGACGCCGGCCGTTGCGCGCAGCTCGCGCCGCCGGGATCGGGCGTCGATTTCAAAGCTCGGGCGCTGCCGCGTCGCCAGGAACGAGCCACCGACGTACGGCCGCACGCGGTTGAAGGGAACAACCATGCCGCCGGAGGTGAGTCCGTTTACTGATCGTTCACTCGCGTAGCGGTTGAAACGTAGGAAGTCGGCGCGCCCGCTGACGGCCACGAGCGCCCGGCCGAGCCGCAGCCGCACGTTCCCCCCGGACTGACCGAGGTCATCAGGTCGCTTTTCGGCTCCTCGACCTCGTTGAAGACGTTGGTGTCGAGGCCGGTCATGAGTTCCAGTGTTGGGCTGAGTGTGAGCGTGCCGAAGCGCATCCCTGAAGGGAGTCCTTCATCGGCGAGTTGATCGATGACGACCTGGCAGAAAGCCGAACCGGCCCCTGGCGCTCCCAAGAGAATCGCGACGACGATCGTCCGCGTGATCGCAAGGGAAGACATGGGCCGGCCCCCCACCAAGCGAACTCTGAATTACTGGGTCGGACTCACCGGGCAGGGCCCGAGTGTATCGCCGTGCGCTAAATGAGCCTCAACTGCCGCAGAAGGGACGATAAGCGTCTGTGCGTTTTCCGGGTTGTCGGGCGGTTTATGGCACAGCGTCACCCGTTCCGGCGGCCCCTGGGCGAGGAGCGCCGAAATCGCGGCACCGACTATCGCGATTGCGAGCACGATCATCACTAGTTGCGTTCGACTCATGTCTTGTCTCCTGAACGATGCCGAGGTTGTCATCGACCGCTGAGAAGCGTCGGCATCGCCACTTCGCGTCGGGTTCCGTCGGGCGCGCGTTCGTACGCCCGCATTAACGTGTCGCCGGGTCCGTATTCTTCCCAGCGATCGATGATTCCATCGTTATTGCCGTCAAGCTCCTTGCGGAGGAGCCGCTCGCCGTCCATGAAGCTCCGCGTGTCGAACCTGCCGTCGCCGTTGGCGTCATACACCAGGAGCGTCAGCTTGCCGTCGTCGTCGTAGTACCGCCGCACACGCGGGTCGTTCCGTTGCTTCTCGCCGTACGGTCCGTGACGCGTGAAACGCGATGACTCCAGATGCGATCGAAAGGAGGAGGCCGACCACGATCACGAACAATTCGGGCGTCCTCGATACTCGAGCCATTCGCCTTTGCGACCACGACCGGTCGATCGATTGGGTACGGTGGGGAAGCACGGCTTCGACGCGTTTGGGTGGTGCGACCGAACCAGCCAGCCTGGACGGGCTCGCATCGCGCAAAGCTTCGCCCTTTCACTTACAGGTGCTGCGGAGGTTGACTGGTGTAGGAGCGTCGTGAAGGCGTGAATCTATCGAATGTGCAGGAACTGGACAATCGCCGGGACGGTAGCTTTTTCTCTATCGATCGATGTATGTCGCGTCTAACCTGGGGCGGGAAACGAACTTGATAGGCAGTAGAGGACTATTGAGCAGTAGATAGAAGTATTTCTATCCTTGATATTGATATTGCTCGCTAAGCCCACCCCTGGTCTCGTGCGTGCAGCGTCAGCTGCAGGCGGCCCGTGACGCGCAGCTTCTTGTAAACGTGGTGGAGATGCGTTTTGACGGTTCCTTCGGACACGTTGATGCGAGCGGCAATCTGGCGATTCGTCAGGCCCGCCGCCAACAGACGCATCACATCCGCCTCCCGCCGGGTGAGCACGCGTGCCACTTCAGCTGCCGCAGTTTCCCGTTGCAACAGCCGTTCGACGACCTTGTAAATCGAGCTATGTTCCACCCATTGGCCGCCGGCGTGGACCTTTCTGACACAACGCACGAACATGGCTGGCGGCATGTCTTTGAGAACAACCGCCGATGCGCCGAGCTGCATCGCTCGCAGCGTATCGTCCGCATCCAAGGGGTCAGTGAGCAGGATGGTGCGAGTCTTCAGCGGCGTTGTGTTGCCGGCACGCATGCAGCGTCTCGAGAATCCGGAACTCCCCCCGCCCCGGTGACATCGAGAGCACCAGGACATCAGGGCGGTGGGTATGAACGGTCTGGGAGATGTGCTCTTCTTCCCAACACGTCGCGAGCACACGAAATCCCGGTTCGCTGGTGAAAACCTGCTTGAGTCCCTCGATCATGATCTGAGAACGATCGGTAATGACGAGCGTCAGATGCGAGGGATTGCCGCCGGTCGCAGCATCGCGCTGCGCCAACTCAGGCCTCCCGATATCTGACAGCAGATTGACCGGCATGATTCCTTGCTAAGAAACGTAAACGGGGTCGGAGCGAGGTGGAACACGTGCCGAGGGGAGCGTATGTTCGCCACGAAGTTTGATCAGTGTCAAGGTTTTTTCGTGCGACATATGGGGAATACTTATGTCCCAGTTGATAGTGCAAATGCCCGAGGCTACGTGATCGCGAAGATAAGTGGAGTGAGGGTGCGATATGAGGTCATGGGCTGGGCTGGATTTTCTTGATCGCGGCGTGCTGGGTCCGCTGCACGTCCGGGCTGAGGCTCAGACGCTCGTGTTGGAGGGCGGGACGCTGATCGACGGGACTGGCAGCACTCCCATCAACGACGCCGTGATTGTGATCGAAGGGTCACGAATTAAGGCGGTCGGCTCGAGAGGCCAGATTTCGTATCCTCCAACGCGAGGGTCATCAGGACAGACGGGAGAACCATGCTTCCCGGTTTGGTCGACTCCCACGTTCACATTCGGGATTACATGCCGCAAATGTTTCTGCGGTATGGCGTGACGACCGTTGCAGACACGCACGATCCCACGGAGTGGAGCCTCGCGCAGCGGGATGCGATCAACAGCGGCAAGATCCGGGGCCCGAGAACGTTTGTGTCCGGCGAGAGAGCGGCCAACACTCGTGAAGGGAATCCCCCCAGCATTCCTTTGCAGACGGTGGACGAGGCCAGGGCGTATGTGAGGAAGCTCATGGCACTGGGTGTCGATGTGATCAAGGTGGACTCGAGTATCTCGTACGACCAACTGCGCGCCGTCATAGAGGAGGCGACGGCGGCTGGTTTGAGCGTGGTCGGACACTCGCAGAACATCCGCAAGGCGGCTGAAGTCGGCCTCAAGTACATGGAACACACGAACACGCTGACGATGGCCGATTCTCGAAGCGATGGGGCGACCTGCGAGGGTGACGCCCGACCAGCGTGGAGCGGACATCGCATTGATGGATACTGCGCAATTTCCCTCGCTCATCGAGTTCATGGTCAAGCAGGGCGTGTTCGTGAATCCCACGTTGGCTGCTCAGTGGAGGAGTTCCACCCCTCGGGGGCCGGAGTGGGCGGCCGCCGCGGCGAAGATTGTGCAAGACCCAGGACTCGCATTCGTGCCTGCCGACATTCGGCAATCCTGGAGCCAACCGGACGGCCGCGAACCGAACCGCGAGGGATACGAGAAGATGGCGGAGTTCGTCCGCAGGTATGCGGAGGCCGGAGGCAAAGTCATCAGCGCGACGGATGCCGGGTTCATGCCGGGGCTCAGCATGCACTACGAAATGCAGATGGTCTCCGATATCGGAGTGCGTCCGATGACGATCATTCAAGGGGCGACTCTCTGGCCCGCCGAGGCGATTGGCCAGGCGAAGGACCTGGGCAGCGTCGAACCGGGCAAGCTGGCCGACATCATGGTCGTCGAGGGGAATCCATTGAGCGGACATCGCGACGACGAGAACATCCGCATGGTGATCAAGGATGGTCAAGTCCTGGACACGACATACGATCCACGCTTCGTCAATCCCCTCCCGCGGCCCGTTGACGCGGCGCCACAACCCAGGTAAAGACGAGCCTGGTCGCGAGAGCTGCATGAGCAAGGCGCAGACGAAGGAAGCCGCCGAGAGGCTTAAGAACTACATCACTCCGGGCGGCCTGCAGCGACTCATCGACGAGCGGCGGTTTCTGCTCACCAGGGAACGGCGGGCGGTGACAAACGTGGTGGCCTGGGCGGCGAGCAACGGTGATCGCAGCGAAAATGCCGATTATCAGTACGGCAAGCGGCGGCTGCGCCAGATCGATCGGCGGATTCGCTTTCTCACCAAACGAATCGATGCCGCGGAAGTGGTGGACCCGGAAGCCCCGAGAGGTGGGCGGGCGGCGACCCAGGTCTTCTTCGGGGCGACCGTGCGCTACGCCAACGCCGCTGGAGCAGAGCGGGTGGTGAGCGTCGTCGGCGTCGACGAGGTCGATCTGGATCGCCATCACATCAGCTGGATGTCGCCACTTGCGCGCGCGTTGATGAAGTCGGGACCGGGCGACCGCGTGGTCCTTCACGCGCCGGGCACGACGGAGCAACTGCAGATCCTCGAGGTGCGCTATGAGCGCATCTCCGTGGCGCCCTTCAGCGAACCCCTTGGAGCCGAATCCGCGCCAAAGACGCATCCTCGCACCGGAGATTAGACCGCCACAGGGCCGGTGGATTTTCGGAGCAGCAATTGCATCAGTCGGCCGCGCCGTGGCTCCCCCCGACCCGGTCCGGTTCTATCCGCTGATAAGGCGGGTAGACGAATCGTGCCGAGAAGTCTCGGTAATCCGCGAGGAACTGGTTGCGGTGTGGCTAGCCAACGCACCTGTGGCCAGGTCCTCGCGGCCTCTCGCCGTTCATGAAGTCGCCGTGCCGCAGGACTTTCTCCTGCCTCAAGCAACAAAGCGGCGACAAGTAGCTCGCGCTGCACCTCAACCGTAATGCGGGTCGCTACTGATCTGGATCGCAGATGCATGCTGTCCGGATTTGGGTGCGGCGTGAATGACGTCTTGATAGCTCCACCTCGCAGGCTCGGGTAACCGGTGGAATTCGGCATCCCGCGTGCGGTGTGCGATTTGCACCCGGCGGCCCAGGTTCTCCGTGCGGATCAAACTCACGCGAAAACTGAGCAACGCGCTGAACGGCGTGGACCTGCGCCCGTACAGTGTCGGCGACGTGATCGACCTCGCGGAGCCGACGGCCGAGATGCTGGTCGCCGAACGGTGGGCGGAGCGCGTCCCCGGGCACGAGAGCATTCCTGCCACGGCCGACGACCGTCCGCGCACGACCCGTCAGCGCCTGGACGACCTGCTGGCCGACGCACCCCCATCCGTCAAGACACGCAAGTAGATCACCTCACGCCGCCACCGACGTCATTCCCAATGTCCAAGCCTCCACTCATCCTGATCGTTGACGACTTCGACGACGCCCTGGATATTTATCAGCAGTACCTCACGTTCAAGGGGTACCGCGTCGTGACGGCCCGCAGCGGACGAGAAGCCATCGAGGTCGCTCGCACGCACCTGCCTGCGGTCATTCTGATGGACCTGAGCATGGCGGCCATGACGGGCACCGAGGCGATGCGCATTCTGCGCAGCGACTCCGCCTTCAGTGACGTGCCGATCGTGGCTTTCACCGCCCATGCGCTGCAGGACGAGAGGCTCGCGGCGTTGAAAGACGGCTTCGATGATGTGCTGGCCAAGCCGTGCTTACCGGATGAACTGGTTGCGGCCATTGCCCGGCTGCTGACCACGCCAAGGGGCGCTCAGCTGTCCTGAGCTCAGGGCGGGCAGACCTCTGGCTCAAAAAACGCAAGGCGGGTGACGGATGGGTCCTATGTCGCTCGTGCCAGGGTCAGCGCAAATGCGGCATCGTCATCGATCCATTGCGCGAGCGGCGTGAACGCCGCGTCCTCGATCAGACGCATCAATCCCGGGGCTGTGTACTTATACGAGCTCTCCGTCCAGATCGCCTCGTTATCGGCAACGTCCAGATTCAGATCGATCGCAGCGATGCGCACCTGGTGCGCCCGCGTGCAGACGAGATACATCTCCATGCGCGAGCAGGCCGCATTCCATATAGCTCGATGGCGGAAAGCGCGAAGATCGAAGTTGCCGCCAAGCTCTCGATTGATGCGGAGCAGCACGTTGAGATTGAAGGCACTGCTCACGCCGAGCGGATCGTCGTAGGCGAGCAGCAGCTCGGCCTCCGGTTTGACGAGATCGGCGCCGAGCAGCAGTGTCCCTCCCCACCCGACCGAATCGCGTATGCGGCGGAGCAGCGCCAGCGCTGCACGCGGGTCGAAGTTGCCGATGTTGGAGCCGAGCAACAGCACCAGCGGGCGGTCCTCGTTATCGGGCAGGCGTGCAATGGCCTGAAGGCCGTCCTCGAACGACGCCTGGTGTGTGACGACGGTAAGGTGCGGCGCATCGGAGAGCGTATGTGCGGCGCGGACCAGCGCGGCGGCGGAGACGTCGACGAGGTGCGCGATCAGTGGCGCCGAGGTCGCCCCGACCAGCGTCTGCAGCTTGCGTCCGTCGCCGGGTCCAAGCTCGACGATGCGCGTCAGGTCACGGACATGAGCGAAGATCTCGCCGCGACGGGTCGCCAGCAGCCGATTCTCGGCGCGCGTAATCCCGTACCAGGGCAGCTCGCAGATCGCATCGAAGAGCGCAGAGCCCAGTGGATCATAGAGATACCGCGACGGCAGCTGCCGGGGCGTGAGCCGCAGGTGATGACGCACATCCTCGGCAAATGATGTCGAGGAGATGGCTGTAGAGTTCGTCATCGACCTCGGGTGCATCGAAACGTCGCGTAGACGTACGGGTACCGCGGGCGGAACCAGTTACGGAAGGTCGGCCTGAGCAGCTCACGCGCCGTCGCCGGGGATGCGCCTTTCATGACCATGTGCTCACCGTCGAAGAAGTCAGCCGAGTACTCCGGATAGGACGGCAACGGTACGAACCCGGGGAACGGCGCGAACACCGTGCTCGTCCACTCCCATCCGTTGCCGACGAGATCATCCGCGCCCCAGGCGCTCCGGCCAGCCGGATGTGACCCTGCCGGCTCCGGATCCCAGCTGGTGAAATCGAAGACGCCGTGGACAGGGGAGGGGACCGCGCTGCCCCACGGGTGGATGCGCTCCTCACCGTCTGGGGTTCCGTACGCCGCGCGCTGATACTGCCCTTCAGTCGGCAATCGCAGCCCCAGCCATCTGGCATATGCGGATGCCTCGGCGTGACTCACGTATACCGGCCACGACAGCGGCAACGGCACCAGGTCGAACATCCCGCGCCAATACCACGAGCCTGCGCCGCGCTCCCAGAAAATCGGCGATCGCATCCCTGTCTTCTGCAGCCACTCCCAGTCCTCGGCCGTCCACCATCGCGCCTCGTCGTAGCCACCCGCGCCGACGAATTCGAGAAAAGCGGCATTGGTGACGTTGTGGCGCTGGATGGCAAAGGCAGCGACGTCTTCAGCGTGCGCGGGACGTTCGTTGTCCCAGCCAAACCGCAAGAGCGCGGGGTCGGCGCCGAGCGTGGCGCGGCCGGCGGGAATGTCGATCCACTCCTCCACGGGCGGCGTGCCTTCGACGCGCGGCCGATAGCCTGGCGGCCGCCGCTTCTGATCGAGCGGCAGCTGGTGCCACATGTAGAGCAGTGTCTCCTGGTGCATGGCCTCGTGCTCGAGGATCGCGAACACCGCTTCTGACCGGTGGAGCAGCGGATCGCCGGGACGATCGAGGTCACCAGAGATGAGCGCCTCGCCGACACGCCGATCCGCTTCTGCCGCGAATTGCCGGACCTCGGCCCGCCCCGGCCAGGCGAAGTTGTTGCGTCCTTCCTGATCGTCTGCGGGATCGATACCCCTGGCGAACAGCGTTTCGAGGGTCGGATCGATGCTCGCGCCGCCGAGCGCGCGCTTCACCAGCGTGTTGAAGCTGAAGGCGGGCAGGTGGCCCTCATAGAACACGATCGGATGCCGCAGGTCAATTGGACGGCGGTAGTACGCGTCGTCTGTGACGAGATCGAACAGCGCCCGAGTGCGCGCGCGATTGCATGAGTACCAGGCGCTGAAGGGCGGCTGTGCCTGGTTCATTCGTGGCACGGGCGAGATAGCGGAGGGACCGCGTCCATCACCGCATGATACGCTCGCCGCATTGTCGAGGTGAGGGGCAACCTCGGCATTACGGTGTCTCGGGTGCGACTTAGCGCAGCTCTCCGGTGTTACGAATGACAGCATCAGGAAACGCTTACGAGTGAGAAAAGACCAGCGCTTCACGCCGCATGCGATCAAATGCAGCATGCCGCCTTCCACAGCGCCTCCCTGGATTGCGGTCTGAGCGGCCATCGGGTTCGCGGCTTGACGCGCACGACGGCGTGCTTCGATCGACGGGAGCCAGCGCGTCAGATGCGCAAATGTCTCGGACGCGCATGTCGGACAACTTTGCGCATCATGGACTTCTTCGCAATTGAGACATAGACGGGCAGTATCCAGTTGCATGGGAGTTCTCGGTGTGAGCACCAGCCCCCTGATTTGGTACACCGTTGTGTGTCCGACGATTAGCCAGTTAATCGACCGGGAGCGAGCAATAACTGTTGTTCGCCGCGTCGTACTCATCCTTGAGTGTCAGAATCTGCGCTGCCTCGCCTGCAGCGAGTGCATCGTCAACGGCCAGTTGGATGGCTTCGGTGGAGAAGGGATACGCTCCGCCGAACACGACGCTGTTGAACACAGCCGCGACCGCCTGAATCAGCAGGATCTTGCCCTTGCCAAAGGTGGTCTTGCTCTGGCCCGGCTCGTTTGGATAGTTGAGCGCCGCCATCAATGAGTCGCCAGCGAGGGTGGCGAATTCGCCGTCCAGCGTGAAGACGTCACCGAGGGTTGCCGTGGCATACGTTGTCGGCCACGCCTCTTCATGATTTTTCCAGAATCCATGGCCGCAGCCGAGCGGGCCGACGACTGTCGCGCACGAAACGTTGACCGTCATCTGACGCGTGATGCTGAGCACGCTGTTGCCGAAGTCCAGGCCAGCCCCTGCGTTGGAGGTCAGAGGCATCGCGTAACCATAGGACGCCGGGCACGGCACGTCGCTTCCCACCACAATCGTGATGAGACGCGTCTCCGTCGTTGGCACACCGCCGACGGTGTACTGCTGGCGAGAATTCAACTGCAGCAGCTCGGCGGAGCACTGAAAGGTCCCGTCGGCCAGCAACGTCAGCGTGCCGCAATAGGTGATCGCGGGGATGCCGTTTCGACCAGTCGAGCCGGAAATGGTGAATTCCACTGCGACCGTGCCACTGCTTCCCGCCTCAATGCTCACCGGCGAACCGACGAGATTGACATTGACGCTCGCGGCGTCCGCGGTGGCCATTCCGCACAGCACGAATATCGTTGCTGCGGCCGTCCTGCACATTGCTCGTCCCATACCCTCACTCCTGTCGGGTGTGGTCCCATGACCGTCGTCGGTCAACATCTGGCCCACCCCTTTCAGCGTCATGTCGAGCAAATGCTCAGCCGACGCAAGGACCTGCGCAGGTGCAGGATTGTCTAGGAAAACACCGGTCGGCTTTGGGTAGACCGGCTCCGATTCTTCCCTGGAACAGAACTAGTTCTGGGACTGCTGCCTAGTGGACATTGGGGCGAGCCACGACTTTATCCTGTGCATCCAATACGATCAGTTCCACGGCGTCGCTCGGCACGCCGTTCTTCATCATTCGATCGGCGAAGCTGTCAATCTCTTCGAACGCTCCCGCGACGGTGTGATGTTCACTAATCACCGTCGTCTGGCGGACCTTGTCCGGTCCCCACGGCTGCACGACCCGATACTGTCCCCACCGAACACTCATCGCGAATACCACCCTTTCAAGAGGGTCGAGCTCTCCGGACCAGAGGCGGCGAGCAGATCAATCTCTACCGGCGAGCGAACTTACATGGTGCCGGTCCCCCTAAATGCTTGATTTCGAGCACCGCCGGTCCGACAGTGCCAGTTCCAGACCAACCTTTCGCGGTCTGTGATCGATCGATGGAATTCGGCGGTCGAACGAGTCGGGGAAAGCGGGGTGGTGAGCTTCGTTGACCCGGTCAAGGGACTCCGAGCATGTCGGAAGACCGACATCGGCGGTCGGTCACGATTCACGCCGTGCATATCGCCGTTACGCCGGTTTAGCAGCGAAACCGCAATTTCACCGGGGACGGGTCACCGACATCAGGTTGCTAATTGAGCAGCGAATTGCACCATATTTCACTGGCAACCACGTTGCTCATCAGGCTGCACCGAACACTGACGGCAACCCGGCGGGTCTGTGGTTCACGTGGCGCAGGCGCTGTGTGTGCGCCTATGGCCTCGGAGTGTGCTGGTGGTTTAGCGCTGGTTCGGATCGGAGCGTGTAGATATGACTGTTCGTGCCGGGCAATGTCACGGCGCACCGCTACTTCTGGGTGACAGCTCGCAAATGAAGGCAGTTCGAGCCGAAATTGAGGCAACGGCTCGGACGGACGCGAAGGTCCTGATCACCGGCGAGACTGGCGTGGGCAAAGAAGTGGTCGCCCGCTCCATCCAGATGTTGAGCGCGCGACGAGACCGGCCATTCGTCCCGGTGAACTGCAGCGGCATTCCGGAGACGCTGCTGGAGTCCGAACTATTTGGACATACGCGCGGGAGTTTCACGGGCGCCCACCGGGACCGAGCCGGGATCGTGCGCCAAGCGGAACACGGGACCCTGTTCCTTGATGAACTTGGTGAAATGAGCCTCAGGATGCAAGCGCTGTTGCTGCGCTTTACTGAGACCGGCGAGATTCAGCCGGTGGGCTCCGAGCGGCCGATCGGCCGCTCCGACGTGCGTCTGATCGCCGCAACCAATCGAGACCTGCGCGCCCGGGTCGCCGCCGGCGCATTCCGGGAAGACTTGTACTACCGGCTTAATGTGCTCACGATTGAAGTGCCTCCACTCCGGGAGCGCGGTGACGACGTATTTTTGCTCCTGGAGTACTATCTCGAACAAGCCTCTCTCGGCTACAGCCTGCCGCGACCCACGTTGACAGCTGATGCCTCGCAGCTGCTCCTTGCTTATGAATGGCCGGGGAACATCCGTCAGCTGCGCAATGTGGCAGAGCGGTTCGTGCTCTTGGACCGTCGCCGGCCCCTGACACCGGACGACCTGCCGGCCGAACTCCTGCCCGATCCCCGCGCTTCATGGAGCGAAGTCGATCACCCGGTCGTGCCTGTGGCAACAGGCTCGCACGTCGCCGGCGAAGGCGTCGCGTCGGTCGGCGAGGAGCTGTGGCAGCGCATGCGCAACGGAGAGGATTTCTGGCACGTGGTGCAACGGCCGTTCAAGATACGCCTGCTCACCCGGGTGGATTTGTTAAGAATCATCGACCGCGGTCTGCGCGAGACCGGCGGCAGCTATAGAGAAATGGTTCGGTTGTTCAATTTGCCAGCGAGTGACTACAAACGCTTCCACGCCTTCCTCTATCAGCAGAAGTGTAATCTCGCCGTTCACGAATATCGACGTAACTCCGTGGACCGTGCTCGCGTTGCCAATGAGATGGGCCGCGGACCTCTTGGTCTTCCATAGCCGTTCGAACAATTCTCAGTTTCTCTGACTTTCTGAGTTTTCCAGGAATGTCAGCTGAATTAGATCGAAATACGTTCCTGTCATTCTCGGTAAGCCACAGAGTTAAACGACTTAGCAACTTTTCGCGGCTGGCAGTGCATTTGCCTTTTCGAAAGTGTCGGTTGCAGTAGTTTTTTGTGCGGACACAGAAGCGATTTCAATTTTGTGGTGTAAGCGGTCATAGCTCTCGGTTGTCGATGATGGGGCCGCCTCTCTACGTGAACCTTAAGGAGACGAGATTCGCATGAAAGTCATATCCCACGGTGGTCACAACCGCGACGCAGAGGCGCCGCGGATCGTCGCGACCAGTCCCGCGCTGAAACGAATTCTGGAAATTGCAGAACGGGTCGCGGCAGGCGGCGCGAAGGTGCTCATCACCGGGGAAAGCGGCGTCGGCAAGGACGTGCTGGCGCGGTTCATCCATGCGAACTCGGCACGCCGGGATGCACGCTATGTCGCCCTCAATTGTGCGGGGTTCTCAGAGACGTTGCTCGAGTCAGAGCTCTTCGGTCACGTCAAGGGGAGCTTCACCGGCGCATACCGCGACAAGGTGGGGAAGCTCCAGCAGGCTCATCACGGAACCATTTTTCTGGATGAGATTGGTGAAATGAGCCTGCGCATGCAGGCCATGCTCCTGCGTTTTCTCGAAAACGGCGAGATTCAGCCGGTCGGATCCGACGCACCGGCGATGCGTAGCGATGTCCGGGTGATCTCCGCAACCAACCGTGATCTCGCTGAGATGGTGGCAAAAGGCGATTTCCGCGAGGACCTGCTGTATCGCATCAAGGTGGCGCACGTGCACGTGCCGCCGCTGCGTGATCGCAAGGAAGACGTGCGGCCGCTGATCGACGACGTACTCAGGAAGTACGGCACCAGCCACTTGATATCCGAGGAAGCCTATTCATTGCTCGAGCAGTACCGGTGGCCCGGGAACGTGAGGGAACTGCACAACGTGATCGAACAGGCGACCGCGATGGCCGCCGGCCGCGAAATCGGCGTAGATGATCTGCCGCAAAGCCTCACGGTGCCGCAGGGAAGCCATCTCTACCCCCGACGCGAGCGCCGTCGTCGCGTCTCTGATCGTCTGTTTGAAGAACTGACAGCGGGGCAGGCCCACTTCTGGAACGACGTCCACGCACTATTCACCAACCGAGATATCACTCGGGCCGATGTGCGTGATCTCGTCCGCCGCGGCCTCTCAGCCACTTCCGGCAATTACCGCGCCGTTGTCCAGCTGTTCGGAATGCCGTCCTCCGAATACAAGAAGGTGTTGAATTTCCTGGCGGCCCATGACTGCATGGTGGATTACCGCGAATTCCGCCAGGGCTCGCCAGCAAGTCCGCGCACCGACGCGCATCGAGTGGACGAACGGAAATCGCTCGCAGGATAGCCTCCACGCAAGTACCACCGCCTCGCCCACGTCTTCGCAGAAGCCCCGAGACAAACAGGGTGACAAACAGGGTGATCCCCGCCCGCGTCACCTGCCCACCTACACTGGTGCGCCGCCTCTTCGCAGGCGGTGCACCTGCCATCTACTAGTGATCAAGGGCTCTCGTTTATTCCTCTGCGGCGACGTTAGTCTCTGCCGGAATAGCGCTCACGAGGCACTGAGTCGCCAAGAACCCGCGAGGTCGAATCTGGGTCGCCCAACCAAACGTCATGATGTTGGACGAAACGCAAAATTGGGCGTTCGCCGCAATGAAACGCCGATTGCCGAACCGCGAATTCGTGAGTATCTTTACCGCGGCTCCCAGGTGCTGTTCGTAGGCTTCGTTCCGTGGTGTCTACGGAGGCGCGTGGCACCGACGATTTGTCTGGTCCGGTCTGGGCCCGTAACGCAAAACGGCGGATGAAGAATGTCAATCAGCTCGGACGTCGCATTTGGTCCTCGCCTACGAGCGCACCGCGAACGGCGCGGGCTCACCATCGAGGCAGTCGCAGCATCGATCAAGGTCAACCGCGGTTTACTGGCCGACCTTGAGCGGAATGACGTGTCGAGATGGCCGCCGGGGATTTATCGGCGTGCGCTCGCTCGCCAATATCTGCAGACGATAGGACTATCTCCTGACGGTTGTCACGGGGATGAGTTCCGCGAGCTGTTCTCTGAGCTCGCCCACGCACAAGGCACGGCGGCGCGCCCCGCCGATCCCGAGACCCCGGAGTTGCGTCTCGTGTTCGCAGCCGTGGCCCCGCACACTCCACGCCTGACATGGGCACGCGTGTGTGAGTCGGCAGTCTCATTGAGTCTGGTGCTGGCGGTGGGATATGTGATCGCGCTGATTAGCGGGTCGCCCTACTGGACCTGCAGCGGCATTGTCGCGTTGATCTGGTATCCGGCGACAGGCGCCGCCTTCGGTGACCAGGCGGCGCGCCGCATGTTGAACACGCCGCTGTTTCCGTGGCGGCGACACGTCTGGTCCCCAACGAAGCATGTTATCGCGGCTATACGAACCATCGTGACGAAGGCATTCGGTGCGAGAGTCAAGCCCACGGCTGTCGAATCCGAGGCGCCCGCGCTGCCTTCTCAGTGTTCGTCGACGCCGTAACGGAGGCGCCGGACATACGGCAATTGATCCGGTCGCCGGCGCCGCTAGTGTTCGCCTTTGTTGGCCCGCGTTTCGGTCAGCCAGCTCTGACTGACGTGTCCCAATCCACCTCGGACGAGGCCCGAGCAAGAACCGCCTAAGAGCCCGTAACAAAACCCCCAACCGGCACTCGTCGTGGGGGTGCCATCGGACGGATTACTAGACACTAGCGACTAGTGTTTACTAAACCTGGGGCGTGCACTGCTGGATTATCATGCTGCTCAATCTGAGCAGCCGAACGAGCACGGCAACACCCAGAAGAAAGACAAAGGGATCGCGAATGTCAGCAATACGATTCGCCAAAGCAATGTGGACGGTTGCCGCAGTCGCTGTTCTCGCCGGCATGTTGATCAAGTCGCCACGCGTGAATGCCGATTACAGTGGCGGGCACAGCAGTAGCGCCGAAATGGTGGCTGCCTCACAGAACTCACGCGGAAAAAATCAGAGGTTGGTGCCAGATTCGGTTAAATCGTCCACGTTGAGGGTGCGGTTGGATCGCGTGGGGCGGATGCGGTCCAGCACGAACGCTACGTCGCCGGCCCTTGCCGGTTCTCAGCTCTTGTTGATTGATCAGTGGGGGCACCTCGACGCATGGGACGGCACGAGCAGCCGCCTTCTCCTGAGCT
This sequence comes from uncultured Acidobacteriota bacterium, assembly GCA_963750995.1. Classification (GTDB taxonomy): domain Bacteria; phylum Acidobacteriota; class Vicinamibacteria; order Vicinamibacterales; family UBA2999; genus CAVVST01. The sequence goes on from CAVVST010000006.1 coordinate 19,016, forward strand.
CCGCCAACTTGCCGGCCGGGATCAGCCCGACGAGCACGCAGGCCCTGCAGAACGTCGCCGCGAATGCAACCGGCACCATCGTTTACGCCATATTCACATCCTCTACGGTGCCGAGCGGCATTCCGCAATGGGTCTCGCCCCGACCGGGTGCCGACGCGTGGCTGGTGCTGTATCGGTACAACTTCAACGGGACAGAGCTTTCAAATCCGCGAGCCCTTACGGCGCTTCAGGTGCGCACCGATAACCACACGAGCGGCGGTCTCACAGTTCTCGATGATGAGATGCTGCTCCTGGCGACCGGCGACAACGGCTTCGCAGGCGAGGACGGGTTCAACTATCCGCAGGATTCCACAAACCATCTCGGCAAGATATTGCGGATCAACGCTGCCGACGGTACCGCGCAAGTCGTCGCACTTGGCGTTCGCAACGTGCAGCGACTGGTTATCGATCCGAACGGCGGTGACGCGCACCTGATCTTTGTGGACTTCGGAGGCTGGGTGGCCGAGGAAGTGAACGGCATCCGCCTTGCCGACTTGCTCGCCGACGGTTCCATTCACAACTTCGGCTGGGGTCGAAACGTCGGCGATGGCCAGGCTCGTGAAGGCACGTTCTACATCGACCCGACTGGCACTGCCGTTGGAGTCGCGCCGACCCCCGAATCCGGGTTTGTCCATCCCCTCGCGCAGTTCGGTCGGCAAAACGCGCCCGCTATAGGGGTATCGGGTCCTGTTATCAGTCCGCAATCGTTCAACCGCATCAGGTCTCTTTTTGGCGACCTGGTTGGTGGCTCGGTATACGCCATCACCGGCGCGCCTTCTTTGACCGGCCAGACCGTATTTAGGGTGGGGCTCGTCGATAGCACCTTGCAGACGGTCACGCTGAAGGGACTCGCCGGCGGAAATCGGCCTGACCCACGCTTCTTTAATTTCCCCGATGGCACGGCCGGTGTGTTGCTCGAAGCGACCGGCGACTTCTTCAGGCTGACAGAAGTTCGATAGGCGGTCGCATCGGCATAAGATTAAGTAAGGGCGACGGACATACTGGACGCCGCGTCCTCGAGTGAAGGCGGCGAAATGGGCGCTTGACTGCGAGTGTCTCGCGGGCTAGATCTCTTTCGGTCGTCCGCCGGCGGCTGCGGACCTTCAGGTCCGCCATTCAGAGGCGCCCCATGCAGCAGCTCGCACCCGTTTCTTCCACTCAGCGGCTCGAAACGCTGGACGTCCTCCGGGGCTTCGCGCTGCTCGGCATCCTGGCGATGAACATCCGCGCGATGGCCGCGCCCATGAGCGCCTACATGTATCCCTACGCGCTCTTCGACTACGAGGGCCCCAGCCGCCTCGCCTACCTGTTCACGACCGTCGTCTTCGACCTGAAGATGATGGGACTCTTCTCGATGCTCTTCGGTGCTGGCGTGCTGCTCTACGCGAACAAGCGCACGGAATCCGGACAGCCGCCGCGCGCGCTCTGGTTCAGGCGGATGTTCGTCCTGCTGGCAATCGGCCTCCTGCACGCGTATTTCATCTGGGCCGGCGACATCCTCGTGCCTTACGCACTCTGCGGCATCCTCCTGCTGTGGTGGATGCGCAACCGTACGGCGCGCACGCTGCTCATCGCCGCCGTCGGCATGCTGGCGATCGGCGCCGCACTGGCCGTCGTCCACTGGCTCGCATGGGGTTCGATGAGCGAGGCCGACCGCGCGGCGGAACTCGAGCTGATGATGCCCACGCGTGAACAAGCGCTTGGCCACGTCGGCCTGATGCTCGGCAGCTACACGAGATTCGTGGCCGGAAGCGCGCCAGGGACGTTCATGTTCGAAACGATGTTCTTCCTGATGTTCTTCCTCTGGCGATGCGGCGGGATGATGCTGTTGGGAATGTCGCTGTACAAATCGGGGTTCCTGGACGGGCGGCTGTCCTCGTCAACGTATGCTCGCGTCGCGCTGATCGCCACGCCCGTTGGGCTGGCCCTCGCGTTCATCGGGGCACTCGAACTGGAACGCGTCGCGTACGCCATGCCGATCCGCGCCGCGGTTGATCTCTGGAACTATGTCGGCGCGGTGTTCGCGTCGATCGGCTACGCCGCGACGCTCATCTGGATCGTCAAGCACGGGAGAATGGCCGGCGTGCGCCGCCGCCTTGCTGCCGTTGGGCAGATGGCGTTCTCCAATTACCTGTTCCACAGCGTGACCGCCTCCGTGTTGTTCCTCGGCTGGGGCTTCGGACTGGCCGGCCGCTTCGACTACGCCGCGCAGCTGCTCATCGTCGTCGCGATCTGGATCGTGCAGTTGATCGTGAGCCCGATCTGGCTCCAAAGCTTCCGGTTCGGGCCAGCCGAGTGGCTGTGGCGCACGCTGACGTACGGACGCGTGCAGCCGATGCGTCAGGAGGCACCAACGTTCGCACCGCTCGCTTCCTGAACGCCGCAACCAAGGCCTCACCTCATTCTCATGCGCTGCCCTCTACAATTGGCAGGGATCAGCTACCATGCGCATGCGCTGACATGATCGGTTCGAATCCCAGTCACTCAGCCAGCTCAACATTAAGAGGATCCGCACCCACAACTCGTTCGACACGTACGGGTTGTCGCCGCCAAAGCCGTTCGAATCCCAAACAGGTCCAGCTGACACGGATCGATCACAATCAGTTAGCGACTCGAGTGTTTCCAGTTCATCACGAGCGTAATCGGTCGCGGGTTGGAGTCGAGTTCAACATTCATGAGAAAGCGGCCGTCCGGCGCGACGTCGGTACTGATGCCCGTAGCCGATCACGTTCACGCCGCCGCCCACGCGTCGCGTCTTGAACAGCGCGACCGGCGAGTCGGCCGAGAGTGTCGTCCGCGTGCGTCGAATCGGCACCGCCATCATGGTTGCGTCGGGTGCCACGTAATAGAGTTCGTTTCCATCACGAGACCACCGCGCGTAGACGCCGCCGGCCGTAGAGATCGGAATCGCTACGCCCCCGGCCGGAAAAGACCGCACATAGATCTCGAACCTGCCGGTCTCGTTCGATTGATACGCGACCCAGCGTCCGTCAGGCGAGAACTGCCCCCACATCTCGTTCGCCGCGGTCGCGAGGAAGACCTTGGGAACGCGCGTGTCGCGGGGCAGCATCCACAAATCCGTGCCGGTTTTCGGATCCGGAGCGAAATACAGCAGAAACCGACCGTCCTGTGACCAGTCGGTGAGGAGCGCGTCCTGTGAGGACTCCAACAGCACCTCTTCGTCCTCGGTGCCCTCTGATGGCTTCGCGGACAGCCTCACGGACGCGATCCGAACGGATGCGAACGCGATCCGGTTGCCGGTCGGCGACCAGACGGGATATCGCGCCATGCCCTCGTCGTCTGTCCGAGTGAACAGCATCTGACGACCGCGATCCAGCAGCCACAGCGCAGTGTTGTTCCGAACAGTACGCTCGGCGACAACGCGTTGTCCGTCGGGCGACAACCTCGGATTCGACACCGCCGCTTCATCGGGCGGGCGGATCGTTCCAAGCGGACGGCCCGATCGGTCGAACCACGCGAGCTGGCTCACTGGTCCACGACCGGAGCGATACGCGAACACCGCCGTGTCGGACGTGGAGATCGCGGCGTCGCCGGTCACCGGATCGAAGGCGACCGAATCCGCCACCGTGATCGGCTCGCCGGTGACAATGCGGCGGCTGATGTCGAACCGCTGCGCCAGGAGCGCCCCCTGCCGGACGAACAGCAACCACTCTGGAGGCAGGTACGCTCCCTGTGAGTCGGACGCGACAACACGAGTAGTCTCGGAGGAATCAAGAGAACCGACGTACACCCCGCGCACATCATCAGCGCCGCCGGCGAAGAACAGGAATTGTCGTCCGCCGGGAAGAAACTCCGGATACCGATGCCCGGTCGATTGCGGCACCGGCCAAGTCGCAATGTCCGACGCACCTCCGGCGACGTCGACGCGCAACAGCCCGGTCGGGGAGGGCGAGATAGTGCGCGACATCCTGCCCGACAAGAGGATGGTTCCTCCAGCGCCCCACGCTGCTGCAGTGCCGGCGATGATTGACGTGACCGTTTGCGGCGCCCCACCATCTGCGTCGATCCGTTTGAGTTCGGTGAACGCGAAGAACCCGATCGAGCGGCTGTCGGGTGACCAGAACGGCCGCCGCGCGCCTTGAGTTCCCGGCAGTGGTTGCGCCTCGGCAGCGTCAAGCGGACGCACCCAGAGCGTGGGCTGTCCCTGGTAATCGCCGACGAATGCGAGACGACGTCCATCGGGCGAGAGCGCGAACGACGACGGATCGGAGGTCCACGGCGTCGTGATGTCGACGATGCGCATCTCCGGTGCTTCGGGTGCCGATTGCACGAACAGGACGCCGACCACGATCGCCAACGCGGCAGCCAATCCCACAACAATGCGCTCGCGGTATCGAGATCGTCTTGGTTGGGCCGGTGAGTCATCCACGCCGTTAAGAGCTGCGTCATCGATTTCGATTCGCGCGTCGGCCATGTGATGCAGTCGTCGCTTCGGATCGTGTTCGAGACAGCGGCGCAGCAGCCGCCGGATGCCATCCGGCACGGTCGGTGGCAACGCCTGCCAGTCGGGCCCGCGGTCCAGAACGGCACCGAGCGTTTCGGAAATCGTGGTGCCGCCGAACGGCCGCTGTCCAGTGAGCATTTCGTAGAGCACGCATCCAAATGCCCAGACGTCGGCGCGTTGGTCGACGCGCTCGCCCCGCGCCTGCTCGGGACTCATGTAGGCCGGGGTTCCGGCGATCAGATCTTCCCGTATGGGAACATCGCTGGCCTCACCAGGCGTGCCGACGTCGCGATCGTCGGGGCCAACGGCTTGCGCGAGACCGAAGTCGAGAATCTTCACGGCGCCGCTGCCCGTGAGTTTGATGTTCGCCGGCTTCAAGTCGCGGTGAACAATCCCTCTCGCATGCGCCGCCGCCAGTGCGTCGGCGATCTGACGCGCGATCTCGAGCGTGCGATTCATCGGCAGGGCTCTGCCGGCGAGGTGCTCGGCGAGCGTCGGCCCTTCGATGAGCTCCATCACGAGCGCGCAGACCCCATTGGAAACTTCGAGACTGTGAATCGTCGCGATGTGCGGGTGGTTCAGCGTCGCGAGCAGACGTGCCTCTCGCTCCAGTCGCGCAATCCGTTCAGTGTCGACGGAGAACGCGGCGGGCAGGACTTTGACCGCGACGTCACGCGCCAGCCGGGTGTCGCGCGCGCGATAGACTTCACCCATCGCGCCCGTATCGAGCGGCCCCAGGATTATGTAAGGCCCGAGCTCGACGCCCGGAGCCAATGCGGCAGCGACAGGCGCGCCAGCATCTGCGGCCGCTCGAGCGAGCCCGGCGATGGCAGGAGTCTCAGCGAACCCTTCAGCGTCAGCATGCGCGGCAAGGAGCGACTCCACGTCTTCTCTGAGCGCTGAGTCTTCTCGGCATTCCTCGCGTACAAACGCACCACGCTCGTGCGGCGCGCGCGCGAGGGCGGAGTGGAAGATGTCCTTGACTCGTGGCCAGCGGTCCGACTGGTTCATGATCGTGCGGCCCGCCCCTTCGTGATCCGGCGATAGAGCCATGCTCGCGCCGACTGCCACTCCCTCGTCACCGTGGCGCGCGACAGCGACAGCACGGCCGCAACCTCCGTCTCCGACAGCCCGGCGAAGTACTTCAGTTCGACAATTTCGGCCTGCCGCGGATCGAGCCGCGCGAGATCGTGCAGGGCATCGTCCAGCATGAGGAGCTCGCAATCGGGTGGTGGAACCGCGTGTGCTCCTTCTTCAAACGTGACACGGATGCCGCCCGGGCGCTTGGCCGCCTGCCGTTCCCGCGCGTGGTCGACCAGGATGCGGCGCATGAACTGTGCGGCAATCGCGAAGAACTGGGTGCGATTCGACCAGCTCACACGTGTTTGTGCCGTGAGACGGATGTACGCCTCGTGCACGAGCGCGGTGGGTTGCAGCGTGTGATCCGGACGTTCGCGCCGAAGGTATGCCGACGCGCGCCGCCGAAGCTCCTGGTACACGAGTGGGAGGAGGTCTTCCCGCGCTTGCGTGTCCCCACGTCCCCACGCCCGGAGCAACTGGCTGACGGTCCCGGTGGGCGCCGCACTCATTTCCAGGGATCTCCCATCGGTCGCTGACCCTTCGGCCCGCTGGTGCGGGTAGCTGGCTCGGGCGATTATAGGCGCTTCAGCCAATCACCTTCGGCCGTGTTCCATGCCGCGGGCGCCCGTGAGCCACGCAATCCAGCGGCATGAGGCAGTCCGACCGCCGTTTACGCGTTATGAGGCGGCACAACGTCCGCCTCCGCACGCAGCGCTGCGGCGAGATCTCGCCAAAGCCTGGCAAAGGCAGGTCGGTGTGCGCGGGAGGCAAGCATGCGCGTGTTTGGTCGATGTCTGACGGGTGCACTCATCGTCGCCGCGTTGTCGGTGGGAACATGGATCGCCGTCTCCGCTCAAGGACGCGGCGAGATCCAACTGAATTGTCAGGATTCGCCGTGCGATGCAGTGGCGCGAGGACGTGTTGCGTTCAACGACCGCAACCTGCACGGTTTAGGCGGGAACGGTCGCGCATGCGCCGATTGTCATATCCCATCCGAGAGCTTTCAGCTCTCGCCGGCGGTGGCCCGCGCCAGGTTCGAGGCACTCCTTGCCAGGCGCTCGGTCAACAAGAATGCTGACGATCCGCTGTTCCGGCCTGTCGATGCCGACGATTTCCGTGAGCACGGCGACTTGGCGAACGACTATTCGAATCTGGTCGAGAACGGCCTGGTGCGGGTGACGCTGCCGCTCCCACCAAACGTCAGGCTCATCGATCCAGCGACCTGCCCGACGCCAGACCCGGTCGCGTGCCAGCCGACCGACGAGACATCGGTGGACGTGTGGCGAGCGGTGATGCCATTGCACAACGTGGCAATTACCGGCCCCGACGACGTTCCGCCCATCTGGCCTCCGGCGCCACGGGCGCCGATCATGGGCATCGATCCGAATGGGCCCAACCGGCAAGGTGGCTACCAGCACGACGCGCGATTCGGCACGCTGCAGGAGCAGGCGCGCGGTGCCCTCCTTGCGCATGCGCAGGTGACCGTCGAACCCCCGGTCGGGATGCTCGACGATCTAGCGGCGTTCCAGCGCACATTGTTCTCCTCACCGGCCGTTGAAACGCTGGCCGACGCAATCGCATCGGGTGCCACGGCGTTTCCCGATCCAGACCCCGAGCTCACCGAACTCGAACAGCGAGGCAAAGCGGTGTTCAACCGCTCGTGCGCGCAGTGCCACGGAGGCATGCTCCATCCCAGCGGATCGACGCCCGATGCAGGCATTCCGCGGCCGATCCGGGCTCGGTATCACATCATCCAGACTGCGTGTCCGCGTCCGAGCACAGATGGATTCGACCCCTGCCCCCCGAGACTCGCGCGTAACGCGCGCATCTATCGCATTACGCGGGGCGACGGCGCTTATCAATTTGTGACGACCTCAGATCCCGGCCGCCTGCTGCTGACAGGCCAGCCTGCCGACCTCAGCGCCATGGACACACCGCAGTTGCGTGGCATCAGCCGGACTGCGCCCTATTTTCACAACAACTCCGCCGCGACACTCGAACAGGTGCTCGATCACTACGACGCGTTCTTTCGTTTCGTCGTGCGGACTAATCCGCCACAGAATGTGCCGGCAATCGTGTCGTCGAACGGCACCGTGGTGGATCGCGGCTTCGTCGCGCCAGAGGAGCGGTCGGCCTTGTTGGCGTATTTACGCAAACAGTAGGCGCGAGGTCGCGGCAGCAGGAGCCGCGAGGGTCAACGGCTGGAGGTGAGAGGTTTCCTATGTGGCGGTCATCACATTTGTCGTTCGTTGTCGGAGGGACTTTGCTCATGGCGCTGCTCAGAGGCCATCAGCCCGCAATTCTGGAGGCATCGGCAGGTCAGACGGCGCCCGCTGCAAATCGAAGTGAACTGATCGCGGTGACATCGAAAGATGGCACGCGCATCGGCGTGGAATGTGCGGGAACCGGCCCGACGCTGCTGTTCGTTCACGGTGGCGTCGGCGACCGCACCCGGTGGACGCCGATGTTTCCGCTCCTGGCTTCGAGATTCACGACGTGCGCAATGGATCGGCGCGGTCGCGGCGCAAGCGGCGACTCGGCCGAATACAGCTTGTTGAAGGAAGCGGAGGACGTCGCCGCGGTCGTGAATTCGCGCGTAGGACCGGTCTTCGTGTTCGGCCATTCGTTAGGCGCCGTCGCGGCGCTCGAAGCCACGTTCCTGACCGACCGCATCGCCAGGCTGATGCTCTACGAACCGCCTCTGTACGACCCGGCCGACGACCTCCTCGCGGTCGCGGCCAGAGTCGAGGAGATGGTCGAGCGTGGAGAGCTTGAACGGGCACTCGTCATGTTCCAGACGGAAATCGTCAAGCAGTCGCCTGAAGAGATCGCCAGGATGAAGACCCGGTCAACGTGGCCCGGACTCGTCGCATCCATGGCTGTGCATGCCCGCACCATGCGCGCCCTGGCGGCGTATCGATTCGACGCCAGCCGCATGAAGTCCGTGACGATGCCGACGCTGTTGTTGATCGGCGAAAACACAGCGTCTCCGTACGCCAAACAGTCGATCGGCGCACTGCGGGAGTCGCTGCCGAACCCCGACCCTCGTAGTGCTCGAGCGCCAAGAACACAACGCAATGGACGGAGGGGCTGACGCACTGGCTAAAGCAATCATCCAATTCGCGGCGACCCAGCAATGAGACGCTGTGCCAGCTCTAAATACATGATTCGCCGCGGCTCTCGGCCGAACGTGCATAACTACCAAAGTAACGCCGCACTGTGTACTGATGCCGTGCGGCCGGTCGCAATCCGCCTCGTGACATGAAATCGATGAGTCACGCCCTTTGGAGCCAACATCTGCGCGATGCGTGCGGACAGCGCTTGCGCTGCAGAAGCGGCCTCGGCTCGATTCGCGTTTGATCGCGGCGCTAGGGCTGCTGGGTGAGGTCAAGGAGCGAGGTGATCTTACTGGTCTCGTCTCCGAAATTGATCGGAAGGTCGACGAGCCCTCTGACCTCAAACGGAGGGGCGGCGAGGTCAATCGCTCGGTATCCCCCGCTCGCGACGTCACGGTTCTCGCTGCCGCGGTCATTTGTGAGAATGACCCACTTGTACTTACCCTTCCTCAGGTTGTTCCTGATGAACTTGTGAACGAGCTCGTTGGAGAGATGCTGTAGGACGTCCTTGGATATCAGCAGGTCGGCGGCGGGGAGTTCGTCGGTAATATCGCCTACTTGAAACTTGATCCTGCCTTTCTCATGCTTGTTGCGGACGGCCGCGATGACATCCGAGGCGATGTCGATCCCGAGGTAGCTCGCGTCGCCCCAGTCGATCGCGCTCGAGAAGCTCCAAACCCCACAGCCAGCATCGACGACCGACTTGACGCTGTGCTTCTTCATGAAGTCTTCGACGTAGACGCGATATTCCCGCGTGATCTCCAAGGTCGATCCCGTGCCGCTGGTTCCCTCGCCTGCGACGTCCTTGCCCCACGTTCCTTCCGCATAGATGCGATTGAAGGTGTCGGTCAACAGCTGTTGGTTGACCGCATTGATCGCGAAGTAGCAGAACACCAGCGCCGCGGCCAGGCCGGCGGCAATGGGAATGCGTTTCTTCATGAGGTCGGTCCTCGGGCTCTAGTGACACAACACGCTTGGCGCCAGTATTACGCCATCATGCCGACCAGCCGGCTACGCCAGCAACACACGTCGAGCGTAGCGAGTCCGCCTGGTCCGTCGCATCGGTAACACTTACGTCGCGACGCGAGTTCCCCGTGTCTGAACCACAGAGTGTGCAGGTCGAGGTCACGTGCGTTTTGGCGTCACTCCAGGGGGCAGATGTGGGTGGATGTCACTTCGCAAAGAATTCGGTCGCTTCTTCTTGCGATTCCCAAATCTCAAATATTCGCCAGCCTTCGGCAGACGCACCCGCTCCGTGAGCAATGAAACCCTTGGCCTGTTCAAGGCAGCGAGGCTCAGCATGACCATCGTCTGATCGTATCCTTCGCGCGTTTGCCCCGGAACGACTGCGGTGATGAGCACGGGCATATTGAACTCCTGTCAGCGTCGTGGTTGGTTCCGCGGGCGCCAAAGTCGAGCATCGTAGCACGTGGTCCGAAAGCACGCCCGGCACAAGGCGACTTCCGAGGAACTATCGGCGCGCGTCGCGCTTGAAGCAGGCGGCAGTGGTGCGAATGCCGTCGGCGTACGGCGTCCCGCTGAAGCCGAATTCTCTGGCGAACTTGCCGGAATCGAAGAGATACGGCCGATCGCTCTGGTACAGCATTTCATAGGATTCGGCGACAAGCGGATCGAACCAGCCGGCAACCCGAAGCATCGGCCGGCTCAGCACGCGATGGCGGGGCGCCACGCCGAATTCCATCGCGGCCAGCGCGACAAATTCTTTTCCTGTGAGCGGATCTGGCGTGGTGGGAACGTGCCAGGTTTGATTCCAAGCGGTCGTCCGCTCGACGAGCTGCACCAGGCTGCACGCGGCATCCGGCGTGTAGGTGAAGGAGTGCGGGACCGCATCGTTCACCAGCCATGACGCTTTGCGCCTTCGAGCGAGAGGCTGGAAGACGAGCAAATTGGTGACGGCGTTCTGCGTGTCGGGCCCATAGAAATCGGCGGAGCGAGCAATCATCGCGGTAAGTGCGCCCGACTTCCACTCGTCGATGAGCATGGAGGCAATCGTCGCGCGGATCTCACCTTTCCTGCTGCAGGGACTGAACGGCGTCTCCTCGCTCATGGGGCCGCTCACCTTGCCGTACATGTACACGTTGTCGAAGAAGATCAGTTTCGCGCCGGCGCGTTTGCAGGCTTCGATGGTATTGCTCATGATCCGCGGCCACATCTCTTGCCAGACCCGGTGGTCGTATTTGAGACCCACAAGCAGGTACACGACGCTCGATCCGGCGACGGCACGAATCGTCTGATCTGTATCCGTCAGATCTGCCGCGACGATGTCGGTCGCGCCCAGCGTCGGCTGTGGATTTCGGCCGACCAGCCGAAACGGCTGCTTCTTCGCCGCGAGCAGCTTGACGAGTTCGTTGCCGATGGCGCCGCCTGCTCCAAGAATGGTGATCATCAGATATCGTTGTCTTGCATTCGACTTCGGTGCATTCGGAGATCGGGCGTGCCGGGCTAGGGCCAACGATGACGTGATTATACGGGTGAGATCTAGGGCGGCCGAGCTAGTTCCCGGTAAACGCCGAAGGGCTATCCGGCCGCCCAAGACAATCGGGGCCGACCGGTGGAGAGCGTCAGCCACGCAGGAGCGCTTTCGTAACAGGAACCAGCGATTGCTGCCCTCCACCTACACAACGTTAGACGCACCCGGGGGACGTTATGACCAAGAACGTCGAACGGTCCTGGAACCAGTACCTTCGGTTCGATCCCCCTCGGGCAGGAGCGGCCGAGCCGCTACGTCGAATCCTTTTCGTTCGGCTTCACGCCAGCTGACGCCCGGGAGATCGCTCAGCTTGTCTTGAACGGGACCAAGACCGCCACCGGATCCGTCCTTTGGTCATATGACGCCGATAAGAAGCCTCTACCAATTGTCGGAGATCTCTGGATCGTGACTGCTGGTCCCGACGCCCCCGTTTGTATCATCAAGACGACGGAAGTCCGGATTGTTCCGTTTGATGAGGTGACCGCGGATTATGCATGGGACGGTGGAGAGGAAGATCGCGATCTCGCGAGCTGGCGCGATATCTACTGGGACTACATCGAGCGAGAGTGCCGACGAATTGGCTTGGAGCCGAATACCAAAGCGCCGCTCGTGATGGAGCGATTCCAGGTGGTCTACGGCGAACCCCTCCGGGTCGTGAGCGACTCGTGAGCCGGCGTCTAACCGCGCGGTGCAGCGGACCGGATGCTCGCGTTGCTCGCGCCAGTTTATTCCTCTGCGGCGACGTAGCCGCCGACACTGGACACGAGCAGCCCGCTTTGACGTGGACGCACCTCGACCTTGCGCCAGGCCGCGCCCCGGGTCGGGTTGGTCGACGTATAACTGACCACATACCGGTGGCGAAGGCTGTCGACGACGCGACGGAATCGATCGGTCAATTGTGCAGAATCGGGGGAGAAGTGCGCTACGCCCCCGGACTCTCGGGCCACATGCTCCAAGACGCGCCGCTCAACGCCGGTGCCGAGGCCAACGGGAAAGATCGAGGCGCCAACCTGCTGTGCGAGCGTGACGACCTCTTCGAGCGTGTGCGCGCTGCCCGGTGCCGATCCGTTGCTGTTCTCGTCCTTTCCGTCGCTCAGCACGACCACAGCCTTTCGTCCAGCGACGGCTTTCACGTGCATCAATGAAGTCCAGAGCGCGTCGTACAATGCCGTGCCTCCAGACGGACGATACTGATCGAGCGCCGCAAACGAGTAATCGCGATTGGTGCCGAGCACGTGGCCGAACAGCGATTGGTCAGCAAAGGTGATGAGCGCGAGCTGATCCTGCGGTCGCAGGGCGAGCACGAACTGGCGCCCCGCTTCTCGTACCAGATCGGCACTCCTGCGCATGCTGCCGCTCGCATCCAAGGCAATCACCAGTGATACCGGATCGACGGCCTCTTGAAAGGCATCGACCGCCTGTGGTACCCCGTCCTCAAAGACTTCGATGTCGCCGGGGCTGATCTCCACGCTGCGGGCGTCCGGGTCGGTGACGCTGAACTCAATCGTCGGACGAATTGGCGGCGGTGCCGGGGCCAGGTAGCCAGGCTGGGTTCGGACGACGTAGCCGGCACCGGCCTGCACGGCGATGGTCCGCCAGGTCCCATCTGCCCGCTGGTTCGTGGGTGTGTAGGTCAGCAGGTACCGGCTGTGCGCGTCCAGCGAAATCTCCGCGGAGACCCCCAGCAGATCGGAATCCCGCCACGGAAAGAACACGCGGCCGCCGGTCCCGCTGGAGAGTCGCCGCAGCGTACTCTCGCCGTTCATTGACACTCCAGCCACGCCGCCGATGCCGACTGCGTAGATGGTGACGTTCGCCAGGTTGGCGTTCCCCACCGCATCGCCGACCTCAATCGTGCTGTTCTCATCGTACCCGTCGGTGATGAGCACCAGCGCCCGGGACCCCGAAGCGCCATCGAGCAAACGGACTCCTTCAGCGACAGCGTTGAGCAGCGCGGTGCCGCCTTCAGCGCGCATGGCGTCGATCGCTTCAGCTGCCGTCGCCACATCGTTGGTAGGGCCGGTAATGGTGCCGACATGGTGATTGAAAGGCACCACGATGACGTGATCGCCCGGGGCAAGGTTCTTCGCCAGTTTACCGGCCGCCGCGCGGACGGCCGGCATGCGCTGCCTCATACTTTGGCTGTTGTCCACCAGGAGCGCGATGGTGGTTGCTGTAGTTCGCTGGGTGACGACATCGATCGTCTGAGGCGCGTCGTCCTCGAAGATCGTGAACGCCTTGCCTTCCAGGTTCGTCACCGGCCGGCCGCGCCCGTCGTAGACGCCGGTGTCCAGGAGGACGCTGCGAATGCCGGTCTTGTAGTCGACTTCGAACGGCGGCAACACCACGAGATCGCGAACCGTGTTGCCGGATACATCCTCGAACTCCGCCACGATTTCCCGACGCTCGAACGGATTCTCGTCGTCCCACTCAACAGCGTAAGGCGGACCGTGAACGACTCCACCGATCGGCACACCGTCGACGGTGAACTGGACCGCCGGCAAGACAAGCGGCGGTCTGCCCTTGGGGAAGTCGACCTGCGCAACGATGCGGACCTTGCCGGCGACCCCGGTCCGTCCCAGCGGAGAGGTGATGCGAATCGCCGGCCCGGGGGTGCCGTCCTGAGCGCCGGCGGGCCGGTCCGCAACCGTGGCCGATGGCTCGACGGTCTGCTCCGCCTGCGCCGCGACACCGATCGCGGCCATGATAATCAAGCTTGCTGCGTATACCCGTTGCATGGCTGACCCGTGATCACGCGTTCGCGAAGTCGCGATCTTCGACGAAATACAAGGCGCAGGCGTCGCTCAATAGATCCGAAGTCAGCTCACGAGGCCGTCCGAGATAGTCCGCGAGCGCGAGCGCGTGCTCGATCAGATCGCGCGGGTAGCATCCCCGCAGCGGGACGCCGCGGCGACGCAGTTCGTCCTCGACCATACGGTGGATGACGGCGGTCGGGCAGGGCACACACTTGTCACGGCAATAGTTCGCGAAAATCTGCACAAACTCATCGACGCTCGGTGATTCCGCCAGGATCTTGTAGCGCAAACGGCGGAGGAAGGCCTCGTCGACCAGGTCGCCAGGTTTGAGGTTGGTGGCAAACACCACGAACACCTTGAACGGCAGTTCGAACTTCTGACCGGTCTGCAGCGTCAGGAAGTCGACGCGACTCTCGAGAGGAACGATCCACCGGTTGAGAAGGTCGCGCGGCGTGATGTGTTGACGTCCGAAATCGTCGATCACCAACACCCCGCCGTTGGCGATCGCCTGGACCGGAGCGCGGTAGAAGCCGTTGACGGCGCTATAGGTGAGATCGAGCGCCTCGAGTGTCAGCTCTCCACCAACGGTCACCAACGGGCGCCGGCAGTTGATCCATCGTCCGTCCGTCGGGTTGACGAGCTCCAGCTGCGAGCCGGCCCTGCTCTGGTCTTCCACTGGTTCGTGATTGACGGGATCGAACACGCGAACAATGTGCCCGTCGATCGACAGCGCGTGCGGAATCGCGAGATGCCCCTGCAGGACGTTTCTGATCGCCTGGGAAATGACTGTTTTGCCGTTTCCCGGCGGACCATACAGGAACAACGAATGCCACGCAGCGACCGCGGGGCCGAGTTGGTCGAGAATGCGGGAACTGAGCACCAGGTGCGAAAAAGCGTTTCGCATGGCTTCCCGCGTCGGCGCGGCCCCTTCCCGCAGCTGCCGCATGTAGGCGTGATACTGCTCGAGCGGAACCGGCAGCGGACCGACGTAGCGGTTGTCGTCGAGATACACCGCTGCACGAACGCGTCCGGCATCGGTAAGCCGATAGACGAACGACGACGCACCAACCATGGTGCCGGCAGAAATCTCGCAGTGCCGTTCGCGCCGCAACAGCTCGAGCGAAGACTCGAGGACCGAGAACGGCACGCCCAGGCGTCCCCCGAGCTCCGTCCCTTTCAACTCGCCGGCGAAGTGCAGCGTCTTGGTGACCATCTGCAGGATCAAGTCGGGGGAGAGGCCGGTATCCTCGATCTTCTGCGGGGCCGGCAGCGTGTGACAGGTCACATCAGTCATCGACACGGTTCTGATCCTTTGCCAGGGCATTGCGGGCCTGATTCGCGCGATGGGCCGCGAGCGTAAACCACGGGTCGGCCTGCAGCGCCTCTTGAAAAGCTGACGTCGCCTCTTTGTACGAGCGCGCCGCCATCATCGCGATACCGTAGTTGTAGGCGGCGATCGACGGCCGGTCGTTTGCACGGCGGAACCACTTCTTCGCGATGTCGCGCTCACCTGCTGCGGTGTAGGCCAGCGCCAGGTTGTTCTGCGCGGCTTTCGTGCCGGGGGCGGCCGCGACCGCTCGGTGGCACATCTCAATCGAGAGGTCACCGCCACTCATCACCTCGGCGTAGCAGAGGTTATTCAGCGCGTAGGATGCGGTGGGCTCGAGCAGGATCGCGCGCGCATACCACGCCTTGGCGTCCTCGATGCGTTTCATCGCATGGAGGACGGTGCCAAGCGTATTGGCCGCTGACGCCGAGCGGGGCGCGTGGTATGCCGCACGGTAGGCATCGCCCAGTCCGAGGTGGGGCGTTCCCCAGTCCCCGCCAGATCCGGGCAAGCGCCTCGAACGATTCGGCGTCAGTGGGATCGAGACGGACGGCGGATGAATAGTGCTCGTGCGCCTTGTCGAGCACGCGCAACCGCCGGTACTCGCGCGCGACTTGGCGATGCGTGACCGCGTTTGGCACGCCGAGGAGTTGCAGGAGCGCAGCAGCCAGACGGCCATCGCTGCTTTCCAGCGTCGACGCCAGAGTTCGTGACCCTCCGGTCTTGCGGTCCGCTTTCCGGTTGGGCTGCGGAGCGGCTGCTGCATCGGTCGGCGCCGGCCGCCGTGAACCTGCGTAGTCGGAGACATAGCCCCGAGGCGCGCATCCGGCCGCGAACAGTGCTGCCATGAGACACGCCGAGGTTATGCCTGCCGTTCGGAGACTCATCATCACTATGCTCGGGTCTGGCAGTTAATCGAGGTCGTCGTGGCTGAGGCGCGATTGCCGCCGCAGCAGATACAGCACCACGAGCACCGACAGGACACCGATAAGAATCATCGTTGACGCATTCATGTCACTCACTCCTAGTTAATGGGGTTCTCAACAAACACGCGATAAATCCTGATCGCCACAGGTCCCAAACACACGACGTACAACGCCGGGAACAAGCACAGCACGAGCGGAAACACCAACTTGACGCCGACTTTTCCGGCACGTTCCTCTGCCGCCTGTCGCCGTTTTGTCCGAGAGGTATCCGACTGGACGCGCAGCGCATCGGCGATGCTGGTGCCAAAACGATCGGTCTGGGCCAACATCGCCACCAGGGCGCGCACGTCATCCACGCCGGTTCGAGCCGCAAAATTCTTGAACGCTTCAACGCGCGGTTTGCCGGCGCGGATTTCAGTCGTGATCAGCCGCAGCTCGTCCGCCAGCACAGGATGAGTGGTCTGCAACTCGTCACTCGCCTTGACAATCGCCTGATCCAGACCGCTGCCGGCCTCCGTGCACACGGTCAGCAGGTCAAGCGCGTCTGGAAGGCCGTTGCTGATTAGCTTCTGCCGCTTCTTGGTGCGCTGGCTGATATAGAAGCTGGGAGCGACGTAGCCGATCACGGCGAACAAGGCCGCCAGCAGCAGCCCGCCGCCCAGCCCGAAGAAGGCGATGGCGGCTAACGCCAGGAGGATCGGGAGTGCAATCTCGCACAAGGCGTAAATCACCACGGCGGAGTAGCTGGGGTAACCAGCGCGGGTGAGCCGCCGCTGCAGGCGCGACATCGCCTTGGGGCTTCGCCGGACGAGCCGCGAGAGCCGGGCCAGCGAAGGATCTGCCGCGTCGGCGGCGAGCCGCACGGTGGCGTTGTCCAGGCCGATCCGGGAACCCTGTGACACCGCACGCAGACGCCGTTGTTCCGTCGAGGTCCGCGTGAGCCACCATGCCATCGCCGCGCTTCCGGCGACCGCGACCAGGACGAATACCCCGGCTACTCCGATCAACAGCTCGGACGCCATAATCTCAATACTCCACGTTGACGATCTTGCGGATTAACAGGACGCCGACGAACTGCAGCGTCAACGCCGCCACAACCATATACACACCTGCCGGATCTTCGACCATCGTGCGCATGTGTTCTGGCGACAGGAACCACAGAATGCCGGCCACCACTGGCGGCAGCGCACTCAGCACCCAGCCAGTGATGCGACCGTGAGCGCTCAACACCCGAACGTGCCGTTTCACCTTGAAGCGTTCGCGCATGACAGCGGCGAGGCGATCAAGCACCTCGGACAGGTTGCCGCCGGTCTCGCGCTGCGTGAGCACCGCGGTGACGAAAAAACGTGCGTCGAGGAGAGGGATGCGTGCCGCAAACGCCCGCAGTGCCTCGGGGAGCGACATGCCAAAGTTCTGCTGCTCAAACAGCAGCTTGAATTCGCCGCCGACCGGCTCGGCTCCCTCATCGCCGACCATCTGAAGCGCGGTCGGTACTGCATGGCCGGCGCGGAGCGCCCGGCCCATCAGGTCGATGGCTTCGGGAAAGTGCTGCTCGAAGGCCTCGAGCCGTTTCTTAGCGGCACGTCGCACGTAGAGGAATGGCAGGCACGCGCCGCCCAGGCCGATAACCAGCCCGGTCATGAACGTGGTGATCTGCGCTGCAACCACGGCCAGGAGCAGACCGAACAGCACGCTGGTCATCATCAATGCGCCGACACTGATGCGCTTGCCGGAGCGGGTGACCATCAGCTGCAGCGGGGTGGTGAGGGCGCCCCAGCGGCGAAGCAACACATCCAGCGCTGCTACCGAGCTCAGGGCCTCCTGCGCCTTGACCAACCGCGTGTTGGCACGCGCAGGGGTCATCTGCAGGCGTTTGAGAATCTGCTGCTCGCCCTGCTGCTCGGGCCTGGCGACCAGCACCCAGTACACACCGAGGATGGTCGTCAGAACCATCCCGAAAACCGCTACTGCGATTCCCACAACACCTCCTACTCAACCACTTTCACGTGTTCGAACATGTGCGTCGGCAGGTGGATCCCGCTGGCGGCAAGCCTTTCGGCGCAACGCGGCCGGATGCCCGTCGCCCGGAAGCGGCCGCGCACGTTCCCGTTGTCGGCCATCCCGGTCTTTTCGAAGACGAACAGGTCCTGCGTCGTGATCATGTCGCGCTCCATCCCGGTGATCTCGGTGATCGCGGTGACCTTACGGGTACCGTCGGCGACCCGCGAGACCTGTATGACCAACTCGATCGCGGAGGCCACCTGCTGCCGAATCGCTCTTTCGGGAATGTTCAAATTGGCCATCGCGACCATCGTGTCGAGCCGGTAGAGCGCATCCCGCGAACTGTTGGCGTGAATGGTGGTCAGGCTGCCGTCGTGACCCGTATTCATCGCCTGCAACATGTCCAATGCCTCTTCGCCACGCACCTCGCCGACGATGATTCGGTCGGGCCGCATTCGCAGGGCATTGACCACCAGCTCCCGCTGTCGAATCGCGCCTTTGCCCTCGATATTCGACGGCCGGGTCTCGAGTCGCACGACGTGACGCTGCCGCAGCTTCAGTTCGGCGGCATCCTCGATGGTGACCACGCGTTCGGCCGGTCCGATGAATCCGGACAGCACGTTGAGCAGGGTGGTCTTGCCTGCGCCTGTGCCACCTGAGACGAGCACGTTGAGGCGGCAGCTCACCGCAGCATCGAGAAATTCAAGCATCGGCGCCGTGAGTGAATCGCGGGCGACCAGGTCGGTGGCACCGAGTCGATCGGTGCGGAACCGCCTGATCGACAGGGCCGCACCGTCGAGCGCCAGCGGCGGAATGATCGCGTTGACACGTGAGCCGTCCTTGAGCCTGGCGTCGACCATCGGGGTCGATTCGTCGATGCGGCGGCCGACGGCGCTGACAATCCGCTCGATAATCTGTTGCAGATGGCGCTCGTCACGGAAGACGATGTCGGTTTCCGCCAGACGGCCCTCGCGTTCGACGTACACCTGATCGAACCGGTTGACCAGAATGTCGGAGATCGACGGGTCGGCGAGCAGTGCTTCGAGCGGACCCAGCCCGAACAGCTCGTTGAACACGTCGATGACCAGTGTTTCGCGCTCGCCGAAACTGAGCGGCGTCGTGCGCTGTTCCCGCTGAAGCAACTCAGTGATGATGCCCCGCAGCTCCGGCTCAGCCTCGGCCCTGCGCACCGTGGCCAGGCGATCCAGGTTGAGGCGATTCAGCAGCTCGGTGTGAATCCGCCCTTTGAGGGCTTGTACTCCGGACTCCGGGTGTCCGGAGCGGCCATGGATTCAGATGGGGCGGTCGGTGAAATGGTTGTCAGCACGATAATCTCCGTTAGGCGCGTCGGTATGTCAGTCTGGCCAGCAGTCCCGGCGCGCGCTCGGCCTGCTCGCGCGGTCGGACGCCGGACAATTGCTGCGCGAATCGCTTGAACGAGGCGGAAAGCTCGTTGTGGTTCTCGAGCGCCAGGGGCCGGCCTTTGTTGAGCGCCTGCAGCGCCACGCGATAGTTGCTGGGAAAGGTATGAGCGATGCGCACGCCGAGGGCTCGCTCGATGTCTTCGCTTGCGATCTCGGCGTTGCGATCCGAACGGCTGAGTACCGACAGCGACACGTTCCGAGCCATACCGCTGTCGCAACATCGTCACCAGTCGAGTGGCGCTCTTCACCGTGCCTACCTCCTGGTTGATCACGATGTAGATGGACCGCAGGTGGTCGAGACCGTCGAGCACCACGCGATCCGAGCGCGGCACATCCAGCACCGTGTGCTTGTAGTTCACCGCGGCGATTTCGCTGATCCGGCGCACTTTCTGTGGATCGTATGGACCAGCGGCGGGTGCCTCGGGCGCTGCCAGCAGATCGGTATGCGGCGCGACGGTCGTCACCAGGCTCTGGAGAAAGCTCTTGTCCAATCGATGCGTGTTGTCAAAGGCGTCGGCCAGCGAAAATCGGGGTTCAGCCCCGGTAAACACCGCCGCGTCCCCACATGTGCCGTGAAAATCGATCAGCAGTGAACGGCCGGGTTTGCTCAGATTCCCCAGCATGGTCGCGACATTCACGGCGATCGTCGTCGTGCCCACGCCGCCTTTCGCGCCGACGAAGCCGATCACGTGACCGACGTCGTCCGCGTCACTGCTTCGAGCGACGCGGTTGATGGCGGCGGTAAGAGCGGTGGATTCCAACGGCTCCGGGACGACTTCGGTCACGCCGGCGCGCATGGCCTCGACGAGCAGCCCAGGATCGAGCGTCGAGGTAACGATGACGATGCCCGTATCGGGGTGCTTGCGGCGGAAGGCACTCACTGCCGCGGGCAGGGCCGACGCACCACGGAGGTCCAACACGATCGCGTCCGGCTGGTTGGCCGCGAATGCCAGTGTCTCGAAAGATTTGTCATCGATCGACTTGACCTGCAGCCCCGCTGCCCGCAGCAGCTCCGCTGGCCGCTGATCCCGTCCGCCGACTGTCACGACGTGCTTCAACATGTCTAAGTCCCTAACGAATGAGCTGTATGAAGGTGAGAAACGACGCCCCTGGCGTCAGGCCGGGAGGACCCACGACGAAGTCGCCCGGATACATGACGACACGGCCAAGGACATCGCTGCTGGTGAGGTCCTCGACAAAAAACCCGATGATATTGGTGACGCGGATGCATCGGCCGCCAATCGGACAGGAAAAGGCTCCTGTTCCCGGACCCACGCCTGGTTCCCAGGCGGTGGTCCAGTCGTTCTGGACTGACCTCCACTGGAACTCGTCCATGTCGAACACGGCGATCGGCACGATGCGCGGACTGAAGGGCGCACAGGTCGGTGCGCAAGTGCCCTGGACTGACTCAGTGGAGCTGTTCCACGTAGCCGCGGAGTCCTGGTTAATCAGCGAATCGGCATCGGTCGAGACCCCTTGAGTCGTCGGCCCAGACATCACGCCGGTTTCGGTCGGCAGGTAATCACCGACGCTGACCGGATTGCCAATGCAGTGCTTGATCGCGGATTTGTAGTCGCTGGCGCCTGAATAGTAGCCGCCGTCACCGTCGGGAAGTTGCACCGGTAAGCTCCAGCCTGGCTCGACGTTGGTGTCAGCGGTCTGATTCGGATTGCCGCGCTTCAGCGTGACAGGCGCTCCGAGATCCGCCTCAACCGTGTAGCCAGTGCCGGTGCTGCCGCTACTCGGCGGCACATACACATCCGTCATCGGAGTCAGCTCTACGGCGTTGGGCCCCACTATTTCCATCTTTCAAACTTCTTCGGAGTCAGTGCCGGGTTGACGTTGTCAATCCATTTGTCGGCGACGGCGAAGGGCCGCATGCAATTGGTCGTGTTGGCCGAGGCCACCCACGCCGTCGCTGTCGCCCGAACCAGTTGGGAATTCATCCCGAACACTTGGGCAAAAAAGGTCGGCACAGGAACGCTGTCGTCCGCGCCATCTCCGTCTATATCCTCGCCGTCACGGTGAACATCAACCCGCACACAACGTCCACCCGCCGCATACGCCGGACAGGGCCAACTGACCAGCACCCCACCTTCGGCACCGATGACTTCGTTCGCTTGTGCCGCCGCGACGGCATGGTCGCGCACGGTGTCCTCATCAACGGGAAACCCTGAGCCGGGATCGTCCTCAGGCGCGTCGAACGCGCGAGCGACTGCGCCGGCGAGCGCACCGGCATCCGCGGCGTTTTGCGCCTGGCGACGGGCCAGCCACATCACGCCGTAATCCACGACGAACACTGACAGGCCGATCAGTACCAGCAGCGCAAGCGCCACGTGTATGAGCGTCGCTCCGTCCTCGGCTGCCAGCCGGCGGGGCGTCGGTGTGGTGGTCATCGCATCATCCATGGCTGGTGCAGCCCCTACCGGTTGGGAGTGCTCGCATCGGGGGCGTCGACGAGCCCGCCCCCGCCCTCAATCTGACTGCCAAGTTCGTCGCCGCGCTGGAGAAAGCGACGCTGCAATACCGGCAATGGCGGTACTTCGTCCGGATTCAGCGGTCTTACAAGCTGCGGCGTGATCAGGACAAGCAGCTCCGTCTGCTCGGCCCGGTCGGCTTTGCTGCGAAACAAATGTCCGATGATCGGCAGCCGCGAGAGCCCGGGGACCTCATTGACGTCGTCCTGGGACAGGTTGTTCATCAACCCGGCGATGGCAAATGACTGCCCATCCCGCAATTCCACTTCGGTCTCGGCGCGACGGGTGGAAAGCGCCGGGATGCGAAAGCCGGAGAGCAGGATGCCGTTCGGGAAGTCCAGCGTGCTGACTTCAGGTCTGACGCGCAGTCGAATCGTGTCGCCGGCAACGGTCGGACGGAAGTTCAGCCGGACGCCGTATTCCTTGTAATCGATCGAAACGGCGTTGGTCGTTCCTTGAACGACGGGGATCGGAATCTCACCGCCGGCGAGAAAGCTCGCCTCCTGGCCGTTATAGGCAATCAGGTTCGGCTCGGCCAGGCTCTGGAACAGTCCTTTGCCGCGCAGCGCCCGGATCATCGCGCCGATGTCGTACTTCTGACTGAACAAGAAGATGTTGAGAAAATCGCCAAAGGTAAACTCTCCCTTGGCACTGGTCACATCGTCGCCAAATTTGCCGCTATCCTTGGTCCATTCGAGATTGTCGAAGCCTGGCGCCGCGAACTGCTGGGTGGTCGTCGCGTCCGAGGGTGTTGGCCACCCCGGCGGGACCCGTGAACAGCGACACCCCGAGTTCCATCAGTGCGCGACGGCTCACTTCGGCAAATCTCACTTGCAGCATCACCTGCTGACTGCCGGCACCGCCCGGGAGCTGCAGCAGGTTGACAATCTGCGCTTTCGGAGACGTGGCACGGGCAATCTCGGCGGCACGGAGCGAGATGTCGTTGCTCGATACCCGGCCCGAGAGGATGATCGCGTCACCATTCGCGCTGATACGGAGCTCTTCACCCGGAAACAGCGCCTCGAGCCGCTGCTGGAGGGTCGAGACGCCGGGATCGACGACGATGTCGTACTGCCGGCGATTGGCGGTGCCCCAGACGATGAGACTCACCGTGCCTGGAGCTTTGCCGTCGATCAGCACTTCTCGAGGCTGAACAACGACCGCGTCAGCAATGGCAGGATCTGTCACTGCAATCCGCGTGATGTCGAAGTCGGTGGCGAGCACGGTCGACCGCCCGGCCGTCAACGTCACCCGCGGAAAGTCTGCGGCTTGCTGCGCCCGCAGCCCCACAGGAGCCGCGACCAGCCATATCAGGATCGGGTAGACCACCGCCTTACGGACGAGAGTCGAGTGCAAGATTCTAGCGATCATTGAAATGCCATCCTTTGACGGACTAACGAACTACTTCTTCGCTGCGTTTCGCAGCGCGGATCGTTTCAACGGTGTACTTTTGAGCCGGCGCTGGCTGGGGCTGGGGTGATGCGACCACGACCGGAGCCGGACGGGTCGCCGGTCTGCCCGGACGCGGCTTGCTGGCATCCGGAATCGGTGTCGCCGATGCGAACAGGGCGGCTTTGCGTACGCCAGTCGTGATGCTCGGCTCGACATCGAGTGGGTTCCGCAGGGTGAGCATGAGTTGCCCTTCGGCCTGAGCCAGGGCGACACGCTCGGCATCCTGAGGGGACACCATCAGCGTGACCACGGTGGATCGGATGGCCTGTCCATCCTTCTTCGGCTCTTCCTGGTCGTAGCGCGTGCCGGCGCTCAAGACCTGCACATTGCTGACGACGACCCGCGAAATGGTGTCCTGCTGGCCGCCCTGCGAGTTCGGATCGATCACCGTCACGACATCGACACGGGTACCCGGGACGACAAACCCGGCGACGCCAATGACCTCGTTGACCTTCACCGAAATGGCACGCATGCCCTTCGTGATCGTCGGCGGCAGCCCGGCACCCGCCTCGCGTGCGGCGAGCTTGTTCTCGGTGATCGGCTCGTTGGCGACCACGGAGGAAATCAGGCCGCGATCGACCACCGCATCGATCGAGTCGAAGCCCCCCTGCACGGGGGTCTTCTCGGGCCAGTCGACGAGCTTGATCGAGTCTCGGGTCAGCATCGTCCCGAGCGGCAGCTCACTGGCGGCTACCACCGCGTGTTTGGTGGCAATCTCGACTCGACGTTCCGGGATGCTGGTGACAGCTTTATACACACCGAAGCTGGCGAGGGCGGCCGCGGCGGTCGCGACCGTCACCACCACTAATGTTCGCGTCTGGCGATTCATACGTTTCTCCTAACTACAGCGCCTATGGAGCGCACGCACCGGCGCTAACTTCGGTCCGCATCGAGGATGTGGCGGTTAACGTCATCGTGCCGATCGTGGTCCCGAAAAAATCAGCGATCCCCGACAGGAAAAGCACCGGATGGTCGTAGGTGACGGTCACCGGCACCATCGATACGCAGGCCCCTGCGCCGCCGACTGGCGTGGGCACCGGGTCACCAGGGTCAACATCCGCGAGGGTCAGATCCATGCCTGCGGTGGTCAGATAGTCCTCGACGCGCGCCACCACGTCAGCGTCGTCATATCCGCCGACGCCGCCCTGGAGAATGGCGATCCGCGCCCCTTCCCGCGCCGCGTTGGTGACGACTTCGTACTCGCGGAATATCAGTCCGAACTCGATGATGCCGAGCACGATCAACAGCAGCAGCGGCAAGCGTCACCGCGAACTCGACGATCTCGGCGCCGGACTCGCAACCCAGGCGAGCGCGCAACCGCCTCAGTGCAGCCATATCGTCGTCACCAGTCCTGCAAATACCGGAACCGCATACGCCAGTCGCGGCCCTTTGCCACTCTCGAGCGACACCTCTGGGAGCGGTCGAAGGCCCGCGGCGCGCCAGTACAGGAGGAGCCGGCCGACGTTCGCCAGGGCTTGCCGCAGGTACGCGTGCCGAAGCGAGACCAGGACAGCAGCCACGCCCGCGAGCAGAACGCTGTGGATGGCGAGTGTCAGCGTGTCCGCGGGGCCCAGCCATGCGCCAAGCGCCGCCACCAGCTTCACATCACCCGCGCCCATTCCACCAAGCGCGAAGGGCAGGAAGAACACGGCGACTCCTGCTGCCCAACCGGTGATTGATTGGAGCGAGCCCGGCAGACCGGCGTTCATGGTGTGGAAAGCCACGCCGGCGAGCGCCCCTCCCAGTGTCAGAACATTGGGTATTCGGCGGGTGCGCACATCGGTCACGCATGAAATCAGCGCAATCACGATGGCGATGTATTGGCTTGCGCTCATTTCCATTTACGGCGTCACTCCCGGATCGTTTGGTACCCAAATGTCATAGGCCGCGTCGGTGGAGCCCGAGAAAGCCGCGGCGATTGCGTCGCGGAGTACGGGAAACACCAGAACCCCCGCAACTCCGAACATCATGGCGAGCAGCGCGTACTCAACGAGGTCCTGCCCCTGGTCGTCTTTGCCCAGCAGTCGCAGCAGCAAATCAGCTCGAGGCATGGAGGGTGTGCCTGAAAAAGTGGAGTCGAAGGGGAACGCCCACTTCGACTCCTGTGGACGGTCGTTTACGCGATCGGGGTAACGATGCCAACAACGGCCTGGTAGATCTCGGCGACCTGCGTGCCGATCGTCTGAATAGCAACGACGCACAGCACCGTGATGACGCCGAGCAGCAGCGCGTACTCCACCAGGTCCTGGCCGATCTCTTCGCGCGTAAAACGGGTAAGCAGCTTCTTCATTCCTTGTCTCCTAATCAGTCGATTTGATTCACTGTGACGAATTAACGTTCCACCCGGCTTCCTGTTGAGCAACGGCGTTGCCGTACTCGTGCGGTGCGGTGTGCGGCCTGACATCTCGTTCCCCTGCAGTGAGTTACCGACGACCCGGTGGCTTCTGTGCCGAGATGACGCGCCAGGATGTTCAGGTCACGACCAGACCTTTCTCTTGTCACGGTGCGGGCGGCTGAAAGGCGGCACCAGCAGTCCTGTCCTGCGCTTCTGGATGCCCATGCGGGTGAGTGTGCGGAACGGTGCTCGCCATGTGCGCCAGCGCACAGTGCAGAGTCGAAGATGTGGCAGAGGGTGTTCCGAATCGATGCGAGGTCGGCTGGAGGCGAGTTACGGTTGACGGGACAGGAGCTCGCTCGTCCCGGGAGGCGTACGCTAAGAGAGAGCTCGCCGAAGGGAAGCCTCGTTCGGAAATCCGAACCAGAGGAACTGACAACCG
The DNA here is from genome assembly GCA_963750995.1 of uncultured Acidobacteriota bacterium. GTDB lineage: Bacteria > Acidobacteriota > Vicinamibacteria > Vicinamibacterales > UBA2999 > CAVVST01. Next base: position 45,347 of record CAVVST010000006.1, read on the forward strand.
ACCACCCACCGTGAGCCAGCTCCCTCGAGCGCCTGCGACCGCGCGACCAGAATGTGGGCGAGGATGTGGCGGTCCCGCACAACCAGGCGAAGGGATCCCACAGTGCCGACGTCGATGCTGTGCGAGCTCTCGAACAGGCCCCCAACGGGGCTGCAATCGAGCAGTCGTACGCTGATGTCGCGAACCAGAAACCCGACGCGGTCTACAGCAGGGGTCGTGTCATCCATCACTGCCGTGTGCGCCACTGTCGGGCGTGGAGTCGTGACGCGCACTCGCAGCCGGTATCGGACGTCCCCGTCAATCACCGCGATTCGGCTTTCGGTCACGTGCGCCCGGAGCATGTGAGTGCGAGTGGAATCGCCAACCTCGATTGCCAGCTCCTCACCCTTGACGCCGGGTGCTCCGCTGATCACCAGGAATTCTGAACTGTTCTCAGACTCGACATCGACAGCGTGAAGGATACGGAGCAGTCCGGCCGCGGGCGGCACTACTGAGACGCGCCGGTGGCTCCGCCGTCCGTGCCTGTGTTCATCACTCAATCGAATCTCCCTTACGGCCGACAGCCCTTCGCGGCCACAGGATGCCTCGGTCGCAAGGTGAGTGCCGTGTCCGAAGGATCATCACCGTCCGGAAACAGGCGGGAACGGTCACTTTCGCGCAGCGAGAGCCTTTCATCGTCTGGTCGGCGCAAGATGCAATGTTCGCTACGGCGCCAGACACGCGCTCTCGATCACGAGTCTGTCTCCATCCAGAGTGTCGTGCCTTCGCAGTGTGCCGGCCGGCAATTCAATGACAGCGTACCCACGCAGTGCCGCCACGATCCGAGAGGGGGGCACGATCGAACGACTCTTCACGATGCGTCCGTCTCGAGTCACGACAGCGATATCGATGGGGAACCGCATGCCGAACGTATGAACGGCGGTGGTGGGGGCGATGATCATGGCCTGGCCACTTTCGAATCGATCGTGCCGGAGTAGCCCGATCCGGCGGCTGCTCGAATCAAACGCGCAGCAAATGTGATCAGCCAGCGATTGTCCGTTCCGGATATTCCGCAGCGTGCACGGTGCGGCCGGTCGTCGGAGCAGCGGCGCGACGAATGCGGTGCTCACGTTGGCTCACACCCTATCTAGAATGCGATTCCGACCGCGACTCCAGCCGTGGCGATGTCAAAGTCAGCATCGCCGCTATGGAACGGCTTTCTGAACCGGTAATCGAACTGGACATACGCCCGCCGAACGACCACGGCCACGCCCGCAGTCAACTCGCCGAGAGGCTTGTTGGTGTTCGTTTGTGAAAGGTCGAGGACGCCGGCGGTGCCGCCGAACTGTGATAGATACGCGGCGGTCAGGTTGCCGCGGCTCTGCTCGGCGATGGTGCGACGTAGGTTGATGACGCCGATGCCAGCGCCGACGAAAGGCCGCACTGCGCTGGCGGTGGGCATCAGATACTTGGCGCCTGCGGTAATCGACCGCCCGCGGTCTCGTCCCTGGAAATGCCAGGGCGTGCCGGTCGCGAACGACAGCTGTGCGCTGACGTCGTCAAGCTCAGCGCGCGTCTCATCCGACATCAGATTGTCGTAGTACGAAAACGTGAGGTAGACCTCGACATTTGTCGTCGCGCTCTCCGCAATTTCGGCCGAGAATACCGGCGCAACACCGTCGGTGATGAGCGTGCTGGCACTGCCGATCAGATAACCATCCGCCCAGCGGGGCTTTGGCGCTTCGCGATTCTGCGCAAGGGCGGGTGTGACACACGTCACGGCAGCAACGGCAACAAACGCTATCGATCTAAAGAGACGCATGAGATCTCTCCGGCGGCATCTCGATTGGGACGCCGCGTCTGTGGGCCGGTCAACGGCCCGTCACAATTGAAACGGTGTCTACTGTGGGCTCGCAGCGAACTGGTGCTGCGTGGTGAGCCCGGCAATTGGTTTCCGCTGGTTGACCTCGGTGCTGTCGGAAAACACGTTGTAGCTCGTCGTGACGATACCGGTCGTCTGATTGGCGCTCTGGCGGACCGTCATCGTTGAGCCGATCGGCTCGAGTACGCGCGCATTCCCGTTGGAACAGCGAAACAGGACCGCCGCGTCGCACGATTCGGAACTGAGGGCGAAGCCGGCCAGGGATGCGGTACCGCGGGTACTGGCATGAGAGGCCGGTCGTTGCCGATCGGACGACGGCGGTGACGTCGCTCTGTTTCTGAATGATTGCTACCGTCCCAAAATCGAACGTGGGACCGGTGGCTGTCGAGGCACGCAGGTCGTCCCCAACACATTCTCCTCCCGAGACGGCGCTCAACTGCATCGTGCCGTTCCAGAGTCCGGTGAACTGCGTCGCGAAGGGCGAGTCACTCGGGGAGACAGGCATGAGTGGGTCCTCGCCGCATGCGGCGGTTGCAAAAAGGGCAGCCAGTGCGGCTGCAGGCCAGAAGCGAGATTTCATCGGTCAACTCCTCATGTCCGCGGCGATCATGGCGACAACCTCCCGATCGCGGCGCGCAAACTCTGGGACGTCGAAGTGCAAGACCTGTGCTCTCGCGGAAATCCACGCCAACGTCACGGTGGCGGTCGAAACATCTGGCGGGTCCCAGACAAACTTCCGGCTGGCACCAGCACTCCAGACCGGACGCCCACCCGCGGCGGCCGCGGACTCCGGGAGCTTCAGGTTCGATCGCTGAAATCCCGGTGAAAATCGGCCTCGAACTGCCAGGCGATCGGGGGTCCATCAGACGAAATGCAGAATGCACGCCCTTCGTATGGAAGTTGCTTCAACAGCCGCTCGATGCCAGTTCGACCGCGGATGTCAGACCTCGGAGTGCACTCGCTTACGTTCCTGCTGTTGGCGCTTCAGGCGGGACTTCTCGCGCTCACAGTGGTGTCATTCCGGGTGACCGGCCTCGCCTATGCGTGGAGCGAGGCGAGAGTACCCGTCGGCGGAGCGCTGTGCCTCCTGGCCCTGTGGGGGGCACACGTGCTGGTGCCGGCGCGACGTCAGGGCGAATGGGTCGTGACAGAGGCGATACTCGTCACCGGTCTGATTGCGACCGTCACGATCATCGGATCACCGTTTCAATATGCGGCGATTGCGCTCAAGCGCCCGCTCGTGGACCAATGGCTCGCCGCTGCCGATGCTGGAATGGGCATTTACGTCCCCGCCCTGGTCGAGTGGACGCGGGCACACCCCTGGATTCAGCAAGCGCTCTCGTCGGCATATTTCTCGCTGTTGCCGCAATTGATACTGCCGATTGCTGTTGTCGGCTGCTGGTTCAAGGATCGTGCAGCGCTGTGGGAGTATGCCTTTCACTTCCACGTGTGCGTCATCGTCACATTGCTGGGTCTTGCCATATGGCCGGCGGCCTGCGCCTTCACCTATTACGGCTTTGACTCGCTGCTGGACCAGACGCGCTTCATTCGCCACTTTCACGAATTCCGCTCCGGGGCGCAGTTGCTGGTGCGGCCAGGCGATGTCGAAGGGATGATTTCGTTTCCCTCATTCCACGTCGCCGGGGCCCTGATGGTCACCTGGGCCTTCCGCCGACGTCATCGTTGGCTGATAGGACTGGGGATTCTCAACGCCCTGCTGGTCGCCGCCACAGTGTTGACCGGCGCGCATTACGCGATCGACGTCGTTGCCACGGCGGCGATGTTTGCCACCAGCATCGGGTTGTGGAGACGCTTCGGATGTCCGCGTCTCGGAGTTCAGCGCCCGAACAGGCGCTGTGAGACGATTCGCGACGCGGCAGCAGCGTAAGCGGAGTGCTGCCGCGGCGCGAGCGCCGTTCCTCGCCTAGCCAGCGCGTTGGAGTTCGACGCACAAGACAGCAGCCCCGCCCGGTCGGTCACGCCATTAGCGTGGCAAGGCCCATCGACGCATCGATGCAACGACCCAGACGTGATCGCGATCGATCCTCACGCGTCAAGCACGCGAGCCACAGCCTGCGTGAGACCCCGCTCGATCATCTTGCGGCGACAAGACAAAGCTCTGACATCGCGTTCAGTGTCCGCCGCGTCGTCGAACGGTTCGCACGAACTAATTCTGCTTTCTGGAAGACTCTAATCGCCGGTTCCTTCATCGTTCAACAAGTTACGAGCATTGCGCGGTTTGCGGTGAAGTGGCTGTGCTTGGCAACTCAGTTGCTCAGTTTGCCAGCGACATGATTCGCTCCGCCACGAGCATCTCGCCGGTACCTACACGCGACGTATGCGTGGTGATCCCGGCGTTCAACGAGGAGCAGTTGATCGGTCGCTGCATCCAGAGCGTACTCGATGCCGGACTGCTGCCTGGCCAGATCGTGGTGGTCGACGATTGCTCGACCGATCGGACGGTTGACTCTCTCACTCGGTTTCCCGGTATTCACGTGCTCCGGAACCAGGAGCGTCTCGGGAAAGTGCGGGGCATCGAACGCGCGATTGAACGCTATTCGCTGCAGTCGACCTATCGCTATCTCTCCGTCCTTGACGCTGACAGCCACGTTCATCCGCTCTACTTCGACGCGGTCGTGCGCGGGTTCCGCGCAAACCCGTCGGCGGTGCTGGTGTGCGGCGCGCCTCAAAGCGAGCGCGGCAATTGGATTACGGCGTATCGCGCGCTCGAATACTCGCTGAGCGCCTGGATTTACCGCCCTGGGCAACACGCGGTTGGGGTCATTACGGTGGCGCCAGGTTGCGCATCGACCTACCAGACGTCGATCCTTCCGGCGCTGGACTGGCGGGGCGGAACGCTGGTCGAGGATATGGACCTCACGGTTCAGGTCCACAGGCAGCGCCTTGGCGATGTCGACTATGTCCCTCAGGCAATTTCCTACACTCAGGACCCGCGCCGTGTAGCGGACTACGTAGGGCAACTCACCCGCTGGTACAGCGGCGCGTGGCAAGTGATGCGCCTGCGGCGGCTGCCAGTCGGCAGACAGTCCATCGACATCGAGTTCGGATTGGTGGCGGCCGAAGGTCTGTTGTATTCGGCGATCAGCCTCGCGCTGCCATTCCTGCTGCTCGTCATGCCGGACCTGGTGTGGCGATGGATGGCGCTGGACGTCGCGGTGACGATCACGACGGCGGCCGTGTGCGCGGTGCATCTTCGGCGACCCGACGTCTTGCTCTGCTCGCCGACCTTCGTGGTGTTGCGCCTGATCAGCTCGTTCCTCTGGCTGCGCACCTTCTGGACCGAAATCGTGCGTCAACGAACGTTGAGCACCTGGTTCACTCCTCGACGTTATCAGTGCCGGCCCAGTCCCGCACACAGCCGTTCTTAGGGGTTATCAATGCATAAAGTACTGATCTTCGCGGCCATCTCACTGCTCACGTCGGCTTCCATCGCATCAGCGCAGGAGCAGCTGCCGTCCTCACTGGCGTTTCCAGGTTCGTTCTGGGTCAGCGCCGGCGAGGCGGGCCCGTCCGAACCCGGCAACAACGTCGGCCAAGCCTTTTTCGAGCAGGGAATCACGGTGTTCAGACACGGGCCGTGGTTCGTCACGCCATTCTTCAACGCCTCGTTGGTGGCCGATTCACGCGGCTATGAATGGAACGATCGAAACCCGGTATCGGTCGGCGTCAAGTTGCAGCGCCGCACGCCGGGGGGCGTGATCTACGGCGGGGGCGGAATCATGATCGAGCGCAATCCCGCCACCGGGCAGCGACGGCACGCCTCTTTGTTCACTGGCTACTGGACAGGATGGCAGCTTGACAGCAGCTCGCACGTGGGTGCGACACCAATCGGGCTGCCCGGCAGTCTCAATTTCGCGTCGGGGTTGCTGAACGGACGCGAGCCCGACAACTGGGTGTCGTGGGCGACGGTGCAGCAGGGTGTCCGCGTCTATCGCCACTACGGCATTGCTGCGGTCCCGTACGCATCGCTGCAGGCGTCAATCGACACGAAGGATCGCCCCTGGAACAACCGCGCCACCGCCGATGTCGGGTTCAAGGCGGTTCGCGCAATCGGCGGCGCGGCAATCGAGGCCGGCGTGGCACAACGAACCCAGCGCCAATTCCAGAGCGGTCAACAAACGTCTGAACCTGTAGTGTTCGCGAACCTGTGGGTCGGCTGGAACCCCAGTGCGACGCTTTCTCGGTAAGAGGTCATCATGCAAACTCCTACGTTCTTTGGCGGTTCTGCGCTGCTGCATCTGATTGCAGCGCACCCGAAGGTTGTCGCGCTGTTCGGGATTGTCGCGACCGTGTCGCTCCTCATGGCACCTCACGGGCCCGGACGGTACCTGGGCACGGATTCGCACCTCCGCCGCATCGAGGCCGCGGTACGACCCCAGGCCAGTATCAGCGAAGCCCGCGAGAGGTCTGCTGAAAGCGCCGCGATTGAGATGCTTGCGCGTCGTGACAGGGAAGAGATTGCGACGGCTGTGCGACAGACATTGAGCCGGTGCGGCCCCGGATGCACAGACATCAGTACCAAGGATGTCACCGCGGATGACCTCCTCCTGCGCAGAGTGCTCGTTCTCTACTACCTGGATCGAGAGGCGCTCGGCATCGGCGTGGAGGCTCGCCGGCAGTGATTCCTGGCCCGGCGACATTCCCGGCGGCAACCAGCTCTCCAGGTGCGGAAGCGGGAGCGGGCGTTGGCGCGAAGCCGACAGCCATCTGTCCGAGGTGTGATCGCGAACAGACCATCAATACCGCTGCGACGGCGTTAACGGAGCTCCATTACTGCCTGGTCTGCAGCCAGAGCTTCGTGGTACGCAGGTCACCAGCGGAACGAGCAGCCGAGCCACTGGCTATTGGTCACCAGGACCTCGCATGTCAGGCGCGCCACCCGGCCGTCCCCGCGCCTCCGCAGGGTGATTCGTGGCCGGCCCACACTGACAGCTGTCATTGGTTCTGGCGGTATCCAGCCGTCGTCGTCGGGGGGCTATCGGTCGCCTCATTGCTCCTCTACGTGTGCTGTCCAGGGTGACGAGCGCGTGTACCGGTGCATCGGGGATCGCCTGGAGGGAGGAAAAGCGCATGGATCAGCACAGCGAGCAGATAAGCCGGACAGAACTGTTGATTGCAGTCGTTGGACTCTGGGCGATCCTGATCGCGTTCTGTTTCTGCTTTTGGTTCAAGGAGGGTAGCGCTCTCGAGGAGGAAACAACTCTCCCAATCTCCCGCCGACCGTCGTGGGCGCGGATGTCGCCAGTTCTCGATGGTGAACCTACGAGCTGATTCAGTGGGCTGAAGGGGAAGGCGGGTATGGGGTCATCCCTCCTGTCAGCTGATTCCGATCACCAGCAGCGTCTGGTCGTCGTGCGGTTCGTGTCCGCCGGCAAAGGTTTCGAGATCCGCGACCAGACACTCGACGATGGCGGCAGGAGTGAGCGCCGCCGCCTCGGCCAGCGTCGACATCAGGCGGCTCTCGTCGTACATCGTGCCGTCGGCGCGCTGTCTTTCGGTGACTCCGTCGGTATAGAACACGAGGCGGTCGCCTGGCCGCAGCTCCCGCTCGACGTATGGCACGTCGTCCAGCTCCATCAGTAGGAGGGGCACGACGGCGTCCACCTCGATCGGCGAGACGCTCCCGGATCCTCGGCCCAGCAGCGGCGCTGGATGTCCCGCGCAGGACAGGCGCAGCGTGCGACGCCCTGCATCGAGCACTCCGTAAAGCGCCGTGGCAAAGATGCCCCGGTTCTGGAGATAGCGGAAGTGCCGGTTGATGTGCAGCAGGACAGCGGAGGGATCGTCAGGTGCGGAATACGTATGCAGGACGGCGCGAATCATCGCCATGACGATGGCGGCGGGCGCGCCGTGGCCCGACACGTCGGCCGTCATGATCCCGTAGCGATCGCCTCCGAGGTCGAGGACGTCGTAATAGTCCCCTCCCGCATGCCGGCTGGTTCGGTAGTACGAGGCGAAACCGACCGATTCGTGCGACGGCATCGCGCAGGGCAGGATCAGCTGCTGCATGCCTGCGGCGCCGGCCAGCTCGCGATCCAGGCGATCACGGCTCCGGCGAAGTTCCCGCTCGAGATATTGGCGCGTCAGATGCGTCTCGACGCGGGCGAGCACTTCTTCGGCCTGAATCGGCTTGGTGATGTAGTCGACGGCGCCCAGCTTCAGTCCTGAGACCTTGTCTGACACCTCGCCGAGTGCCGACAGGAAGATCACAACCGTGTCCCGGATCTCAGGGTCGGCCTTGAGAATCCGGCAGACCTCGAACCCGTCGATCTCCGGCATCATCACGTCGAGCAGCATGAGATCCGGTCGAGCGCGCCTGGCGATCTCGAGCGCCGTCGCCCCGTCCTTCGCGGCAAGGATTCGGTGACCGCTTCCTTGCAGCGTACGAACGAGCACCTGCAGATTCACCGCGGTGTCGTCGACGATCAGAATCGTCGCCTGCGGCAACGCGGAAGCGCCGGTATCAGCGCGGTCGATCGTCAGCACGCGCAGTCACCCCGTCGCTCAATGACGCTGCCAGGGCCAGAAGGCCGTCAAAATCGAACCTGGATACCAGTGCGGCGATCCGCTCGCCCACGAGTATTTGTTGCGCATCCCCACCCGCGAGCTCCATTGCGAGACTCTCAAGGTCGGTGATGTCGCCGATGGCACTCGCCTGGCGAAGCCGGCCGGCAACCGCCATCCACCGCGGAGAATGCTCGACATCGACTGCCCCGTCGCCCGCGTGTTCGTCGGGTTCGCGCACGAATCGTACGCCGAGATGGCTCTGAATCGCGGAAAACAGCGACTCGGCGCGAACCGGCTTCGTCAGGTAATCGACGCATCCGGCATCGAGCGCCGCCTGCCGCCTGTCTCCGAGCGTGCTCGCGGTGACGGCGATCACCGGGATGTGCGCCGTCGCTGGCGTCGATCCGAGTCGTCTCGTTGTCTCGAGCCCGTCGAGATCGCCCATCTTGAGGTCCATGAAAATGACGTCGAGCCGATGCTCCTGTGCCAGCTCAATGGCTTCGAGTCCACCAGCCGCCGTGATCACCCGGATGCCAGCGCTCTCGAGGAGCGCTGCCAGGATCCGGCGGTTGACAGCGCTGTCATCGGCGACCAGTGCCGTGACTTCCTCCCCGGGCGCCAGCTTCGCGTCGAATGCCGCGGTGACCCTCCCGTCGTCGGGTTGCGTCGAACAGGGCTCGCTGGCCGGCATCAGGGGCAGCGCGAAGAAGAATCGGCTGCCTCGTCCCGGCGTACTCTCGACCCTCAGTTCGTCACCCATCCCGTGAATCAGGCGGTGGCTGATGGCCAGGCCGAGCCCGGTTCCGCCCGCAGCGGCTCCGGCCTCGGTCTGGGTGAACGCTTCGAAGATCTTTTCGAGCGCTTCAGGCTCGATGCCGATGCCCGTGTCGCTCACCTCGAAGAGAATCCGCCCATCGTCCGAGGGCGCGATGTGGAGCCCGACTTCTCCGTGCTCGGTGAACTTGATGGCGTTCCCCAGCAGGTTCAGGAGAACCTGGCGCAGATGCCGCCCATCGAGCACGACGCAGCGGGGAAGTGCGGGCGCGATCACCATCGTCAGCTGCAGCCCTTTCCGGCGCGCCGATTCACCGATGACGTATCGCAAATCGATCACGAGCTGGGGGAGGTCGGTGGAGACGGACTCGATCTCGAGAAAGCCCGCTTCGATTTTCGACAGATCCAGAATGTCGTTGATCAGGTCGAGCAGGTGCGAGCCGCACTTGGCGATGGCGTCCAACCCGTGGCGCTGTGGCGCGCTCAGGCTGCGATCGCGCTGCAGCAGCTGTGCGTAGCCAAGGACGCCGTTCAGCGGCGTCCTCAGCTCGTGGCTCATGTTGGCGAGGAATTCGCTCTTGGCGCGGGTTGCGGCCTCAGCCGAGTCTTTCGCCCGGCGCAACTGATCGTCGTGGTGCCGGCGATCGGAAATATCTCGGAGAAAAGCCCCAAAGAGATAGCCGGTCTTCGCGCGCATCGGCGACGTAATCGTGATTTCGATCGGGAATTCGTGACCATCGCGATGCAGCGCCTTCAGCTCGAGGCGCCGATTGACGACCGGCGCTTCGCCGGTATCGTGAAACCGCCGCATGCCTTCGAGGTGCGCCTCGCGGAACTCCGCCGGGATGACGGTCTCAATCAGGTTGAGCCCAACCGCCTCGCTGGCCGCCCACCCGAAGGTCTTCTCCGCCTGCGCATTCCAGCCCACAATCCGTCCCGACCCATCGACACTGATGAACGCGTCGTGCGCCGTGTCGACGATGAGCCGCGCACGCTTGTCGCTCTCGGCAAGCTGTTCGAGCACTTCATGACGCTCTTCGTGCGCTGCGGCCACGGCGATCAGGTTGGCCGTGGAGATCGCGAAATTCTGCTCGTCGACCGTCCAGGTTCTGGTGCCGCCGACATGCTCGGCGCAGAGCACGCCGACCGTCACCTGGTTCTGCCGCAGCGGCACGTCCAGCATGGCGCCGATACCGGTGGGCTCGAGATACGTCTCGAGGAAATCCCTGGTGCGCGGGTCGGTGGCGGCATCGGCTGCCGCGATCACGCGCTCGCGTTCGAGTGCATCGAAGTAGGCGGGGGCGACCTCACGACGAAGCACCGCGCCTGAGTCATGCCGATCGGCGCGACACTCATAGATGCCGACGCAGCGGATCGCGCGCCGTTCATCATCGAAACGCCACATGCTCAGGCGCTCGACCCGCAGGGTGCGCGCCGAGGCGGCGAGGATCGTCCGCAGGCGCTCATCGAAGCGGGTGGAGACGTCAGCGTGCTGCGCCGTCAGCTCCGTGAGCACGTCGCTCTGCGACTGGAGCCGTTGTTCGCTGGCCTTGAGCGCCTGCTCGGTGTCAACCTGCTCGGTAATGTCGATGAAGAAGGTGAGCGCCGCGGGCTCGCCGCCATAGGTGATCAGCCGCGTCGACGCCTGCGCCCAGAACAGCACGCCGTCAGGGCGCTTGAGCTGCATTCGGAGGTTGTCTGCGCGCCCGTCGCGCGTGAGGAGATCGACCATCCGGTCTCGCTTCGAAGGATCGACGTAATAGTCGGTGACCCGCTGGCCGAACGCCTCGTTCTGGGGGACGCCGAAGAGTTCCGACGTGCGAGCGTTGATGGCGAGCACGGTGTGATCGGCAAGGCGGCTGACCACGGCAGGAAACGGGCTCAGATCGAACAGATGTGCGGCCAGCCGTTCGTCATCGCCGGCGAATGACCGGCCGGCCGATGCGTCCACTCGCCCCGGATTAGGCCCGGCGTGTCCCGTAGGTGGTTGATCGGTCGACATGATCCATCGAACGCGTCGAAGTGATTGTCGCAGCCACGGTACCCGGGTCGTGAACCGGCGTCAAGGCATGACGCCGACCGAGCTTTTTGCGCAGAGGATGACTGCGATCGGGACCGAAGACGCTGCGTTCGCCCAGGGCAGGAAGTTGACACCACGGCGACCTCGGCATTACGGTGTCTCTTTTCCACGCGCGCACAATTAACGGCGTCGCAGGAGTGTGCCATGACAAAAGTGGCTGACAACTGGTACGACCTTCCTCGTTCCGCACAGGGCATCAAGCTGTACGAGCATCGCAACGAGCTGCGGGAGAAGAACCTTTACGACACCGAGGAGCCAAAACTCGAGAATTCCACGGCGCCGGTGGGAGGTGACGCCCACAACGTGCGCACGAGCGACGGCACGTATAACGATCTCAAGTGTCCCCGCATGGGCAGTGCAGGCATACGGTTCGGGCGCAACGTGCCGCTGAGCGAAGCATTCCCGGACACGGCCAACCTCATGACGCCGAGCCCGCGGCAGGTCAGCCTCGAGCTCCTGACCCGCACCACCTTTCAACCGGCCACGATTCTGAACGTGATCGCCGCCGCGTGGATCCAGTTCATGGTCCACGACTGGTTCGTCCACAAGAAAGGCAGCTGGACGCACACGCACGACATTCCTCTGCAGGACGGGGACAGCTGGCACGAACGGCCGATGCGCGTGCCGAAGACGCCGGCCGACCCGCCGAAGGTCGCCGACTCGAAACTGCCGCCGGCGTACATCAACGAGAACACCCACTGGTGGGACGGCTCGCACGTCTACGGCAGCAGCCCGTCCGCCCAGGCGTCGCTCCGTGCCGGGCGCGAGGGGAAGGTGCTAATCAGTCCGAGCGGCCGGCTCGGCGTCGATCCGGTCACGGGCCGTGAGATCACCGGCTTCACCGAGAACGGCTGGGTCGGACTGAGCCTGCTGCACGCGCTGTTCGCCCTCGAGCACAACGCCATTTGCGACGAACTGAAGAAGCACAATCCGCTCTGGGACGACGAGCGCCTGTTCCAGCAGGCCCGTCTCGTCAACGCCGCGCTGCTCGCGAAAATCCACACGGTGGAGTGGTCGACCGCCATTCTCCCAAGGGAGGTCCTCACCACCGGCCTCAAAACCAACTGGCACGGTCGTTTCAGCAGTCTGCAGAACGTCTTTCCGGGCCTCGCCGACAACGACATCTTCTCCGGGATTCCCGGGTCGCCGACCGATCACACCGGCGTGCCGTTTTCGCTGACCGAGGAGTTCGTTTCGGTCTATCGCATGCACACGCTGATGCCGGATCACTTCACGATCAAGTCCGCGGACACCGGCAAAGGTCTCGCGAACGCCGACCTGCCCGAACTGTTAGGGCGGCGCGGGGTGGATTTTCTTGGACGGTTCAACCTCGCGGATCTGTTCTACTCGTTCGGGATCCACAATCCCGGCGCGGTCCGGCTGCACAACTACCCGAAGTTCCTGCAGACGCTGGTGCAGGACACCGGCGAGCAATTCGACATCGGCACGATCGACATCCTTCGCGACCGTGAGCGCGGTGTGCCGCGCTATAACCGGTTCCGCCGTCTCCTCCATAAGGAGCCGGTCAAGAGCTTCGAGGAACTGACCGACAACGCGGCATGGGCCGCCGAGATGAAGCGGGTCTACAACAACGACCTCGAGATGGTCGACACGATGGTGGGCATGATGGCCGAGCCGCTGCCCGAGGGCATGGGCTTCAGCGATACCGCCTTCCGCATCTTCCTGCTGATGGCGTCGCGCCGGCTCAAGAGCGATCGCTTCCTGTCGCAGGACTATCGCCCGGAGATCTATACCAAACAGGGAATCGACTGGGTGGAGCAGAACTCGATGAAGGACGTGATCTCGCGGCACTTCCCGTCGGTCGCGTTCGCGATGAAGGGGCTGGACGACGACAACGCGTTCAAGCCGTGGAAGCCGCGGGCCTGAGGCCCGCGGCTATCCTGGCCCGCGGCTATTCTGATTAGAGTGGCCGCACCTTGACGTTGCGGAATCGCACCAGTCCGGCGGCGCCGGCGCCGCCTTCCTGCAGCGCCAGCGGGCCGCTGGCAAGTCGCTGGTCCTGGACGTCCACGGTCGTCCGGCCGTTCACCTTGATGACGAGGTGATTGCCGTCGGCGAGGATCTCGAACGTGTTCCATTTGCCGACGGTATCCGGCTTGTCGGGCAGCGACGTTTTCAAGTTGTTGATGCTGCCGGTCGGCCACATCGCGTGCGCGTCGAAGATGTTCGCTTCGTAGCAGGTCATCGCGCCGGGCGCGCCCTGCCCGCAGCGGAAAAAGACGCCGCTGTTCGCTGCATTGTCGATCCAGAACTCGGTCTTGAACTCGAAATTGCCGTAGGGCCTGGGGGTGACGAGATACCCAGACCCCTTGGTCGCGGTAATCGTTCCGTCCTCCACCTTCCAGTCGACATCGCCGGTCGGAGACCAGCCCGACAGCGCGCGTCCATCGAATAACAGGGTCCACCCGGCGGAGGATTCAGCCGGGGTGAGCGTGTTGGCCGCGCCGCCGGCCGGCGATTGCGCGCTCACCGTCAACCCGGGCATGAAGGATACGGTGACCAGGGAGAGCAACGGCAGAATCGTCCAGAATCTCGTGATGTATTGCGGCATGTTAAGAGTCCCTTCTGTGCTGAGTCGTTCGGCTGAGTAATCTATCAGGAAATATCAACGGTGAGCCTGTGAACCACAGACTGAACCGCTGTGCTAGGCTCGTCAGCGTCTTTCTTCGAGGAGGGCGCATGTCTTCACACCCGGGCGTGGCACGCCGTGAGTTCGTTCGTACAGCAATCGGCGCGCTTGCGCTCTGGCCAGTCGCAGCGCGTGCGTTCGCGCAAGACACCGTCCGGCTCACGGATCGGATTGAATTCAGGCGCCTCGTCGCGGCGAACCGGATTCTCGCGCGCGAGGACGTCGTCGATGCGTTCGGACATGTCAGCATCCGCGATCCCGAGAACGCGAAGCGGTATGTCATGGCCCGGTCACGCAGCCCTGAGCTCGTGGAGTACGCCGATCTCATCAAGTTCGAGCAGGATGGCCGTTCGCTCGATCCCGACAATCGCACCCCCTACGGCGAACGCATGATTCACGGCGCCATTTACGAAACGCGCAGCGACGTCCAGGCGGTGGTGCACAATCACGCCTATTCGGTCCTCCCGTTTGGCATCACCGGGCGGACGCTCGAGCCGGTGGTCCATGTGGCCTCGGTGATCGGATCCGACATCCCGACCTGGGATATCGCCACCCGGTTCAACGAGACGGACATGCTGGTGCGCACGATGGAGCAGGGGCGGGATCTCGCCGCGATGCTGGGCCGCAATACCTGTGCGCTCATGCGCGGACACGGCGCCGTGATCGCGGCCGCGTCGCTCAAGGAGGCCGTGATCACCGCGATCTATCTCAAGGTCAATGCGGAAGTCCAGTTGCAGGCGATGGCGATTGGGACGCCACGGGGACTCTCCGACGGCGAGGTTGAACGCTCACGGGCGACGCAGTTGTCGCCGCTGGCGCTCGATCGCGCGTGGGAATATTTCTGTGCCCGCGCCGGCGTGGAGCCGATCTAAGCGGAGACGTGACGCGCCACAGCAGGCGCTAGCGGCCGAACTGGGCTTCGAGATCGGAGTACGAGAGCGCAAAACTGTCGAAGATCTGTTCGGTCCGATCGTGTTCGCCGAGCGCACGAAAGAGACTGGACCAGTTGAAGGCCGGACGCTGCATGATGACGTCCACGGCGACCAGGCTCTCGTCATAGGCCACCTGCGCCTGCGCCGCGCCGAACTGGCTGAAAGCCGCCTCGAGGCGGCTGAGAGGGATCAGCCGGTCGCGGCCAACGGCGCCCAGCCTGCCCCGCGCCGCCCGGGGATCGTCACCCTCGAAGTACTGCGCCAGCCCTTCGTGCAACCAGGTCGGCACCCCGCGCGGCGCCGCATTGGCGATCATCGAATGGGTCAGCTCGTGGGTCAGCACGCGCTCGAATGACTGCAGCGAGCCAGTCGCGCCCGCGGCGGGAACCCGGATTCGGCCGTCGTAGACGCCGCCCGACCACTCGGGCGCCTGCGTGATGTCGCGGAACTGCTGTTCGGTATAGAGCATCACGACGACGCTGTCCGATGGATAGGCGCCAAGCGTTGCGCCAATCCGCCAGAACGCGGCATTCAGCAGCTCGGTCGCCTGCGCGGCCAGCGCGGCATCGGCGTACCCCTGGAACATCACTCTGAAACGGTCGAAGCGCCGCTCTTCGAAGTCGCGATGTACGTCCGCGTCCACTCGCCAGGCGGCGAGCCGCTTCGTGAGATGCTGATCGCCGGGGGCGTACTTCAGCGCTTTCTCGTAGGTCGCGATCGCCAGCGCGACGTCGCCGTCGGCGTAGGCGATCTCGCCGAACAGGAGCGAGGCGGGAGTCAGCTTCGGGTTGTATTCCAATGCTTTCCGTAGGTGGTCCGATGCGTCCTTCGGGCGGCCGTCGACATGAGCGGCCGCTCCCGCGCCGAACCAGAGGACCGGATTGTCCGGCGCCAATGCGAGGGCCTCGGCAAACATTCGTGCCGCCCGCGCGCCTTCACCACGTTCGAGCATCTTCCAGCCGGCGTCATTCAGTTCGACGGCTGTGGACTGTGCCTGGATGATGGACGTCCCGGTCAGAATCAGGCACAGCGCTGCGAGCAGTGATCGCATGGGCATGCCGGCGTATGCGCAAGCCTTGTACCGAGGTCTCCGCCGCGTGTAGTAGTGGTGAACCGGCCATGAAAAAGGGGTTCATTCCCCGGTGGGCGGACGCCGGCTTTCGATGCGTCCGCCGATCGGCCCCGCTCCGATTACGAAATCACCCATCGACCGCCCAGTCGGTGATCGAATAGCCCGCCAGATTCCTGGCGATTCAAAAACGCCGGTTATTTGCCAGTGGCCTTGATTTTGCGCAACCGCTGCCCGGTAGCCCTGCGCCCTCACGAGGATCTTCGTCAATGTCAGATACGAACACGGTTTCACGACGCCGGTTCTGCGCCGGCGCCTGCCAGGCGGCTTCGGGTGTCACGCTCGCCACGCTGTTCTCCGCGTGCGGCGGCGGGTCACCAACTTCGCCCGGCGGCATGGCCTCCGCGCTCGCCGTCGTGGCCGGGCGGTTCTCGGCTTCCCGAGTACAGGTCACGATCGCCGGGTCGCCGCTGGCCAACGTAGGCGGGGCAGCGCTCGTCGAGTCCACCGCCGGCGTGTTCCTGCTGGCGCGGACAAGCGAGAGCGCCTTCTCGGCGGTCGAAGCAGTCTGCACGCACGAAGGGTGCACCATCAACGGCGCGGACGGCGCCACCTACGTGTGTCCGTGCCACGGCTCGCGCTACAACCGCAACGGGCAGGTGCTGGCGGGCCCGGCGAGGGCGGCGCTGCGTCAGTACGGCACGACGGTCGCGGACGGCGTCGTGACGATCGCGCTCTGATATCGCCCCATGCCGCAACTCAATCCCGACATCGATCATCTGCTGCGCCGCGCCGGATTCGGCGCCAGCGCCGCGGACGCGTCGACCTTCCGCGACATGTCGCTCGCCGCCGCGGTGGACCATCTCGTCGACTACGAAGGCAGACCCGACGACGTCGATGCACGAATCGGACGGCCGGATCACGTGCAGGTAACGACCAAGGACGCCTTCACTCCGGACATCGACATCGACGACGCGCGCCAGCGCTGGATGTTTCGCATGATTCACACGCGGCGTCCGCTGCAGGAAAAGATGGCGGTGTTCTGGCACAACCACTTCGCGACCGCCTACAGCAAGCTGGCCGCCGACTCCGGCACGCAGCAGGCGGCCAAGATGCTCGCGCACAAGCCCGGCGTGCTCCGAGGGCCGCAGGGGCAGATTGAGCTTTTCCGCCAGTACGCGCTCGGCAACTTCCGCAACCTCCTGCTGGAGGTGGCGAGGGATCCCGCGATGCTGGTGTGGCTCGACGGTCAAACCAACACCAAGGCGAAGCCGCAGGAAAACTTCGGCCGCGAAATCATGGAGCTCTTCACGGTCGGCGTCGGCTATTACACGGAGCAGGACGTCTACGCCGCCGCGCGTGTGTTCACCGGGTGGAATCTCCGGGGATCCGCGGAGTACCGCAAGGACGACTACGGGGACATCAACGCGTACCAGGAGTTCGTCTACAACGCCGACGAACACGAAAGCAGCGCCAAGACATTTTCCTTCCCGATCTACAGCAACGGCAGCCGGACCATCCCGGAACGCAGCGTCGCGAACGGCATGCAGGACGGGATCGATCTGATCAACGCCCTGGCGACCCATCCGGAAACGGCCCGCCGCCTGGCCCGGAAATTCTGGAGCTTCTTCGTCAGCGAGACGCAGACGCCGGATGCAGCCTTCCTCGACAGCGTGGCCGCCGTCTACCTGCAGAACCGCACCGAGATCAGGCCGGTCGTGCGGTACATCCTCACCTCGCCGTGGTTCACCAGCCCGTCGGCGCGCTACGCGCGCTATGCCTGGCCGGTGGAATACGTCACGCGCGCGATCAAAGAGGTCGGCTGGCAGAACCTCTCGCTCGACCGGGTGCGGTCGCCGCTGGCCAACATGGGCCAACTGCTCTTCGAGCCGCCCAATGTCGCCGGATGGCATCTCGGCGCCAATTGGTTCTCGACGGGAACGATGCTGGCGCGCATGAATTTCGCCGCCACGCTCGCGTCCAGCCAGAAGGAGCACCTGGCCGCGACGCTGGAATCGGAGGGCGGCACGTCGCAGGGCTTGCTGACGGCGATGCTCAATCGCGTGACACCGGCGCCGTTCGACCCGGGGCCGCAGCAGGCGCTGATGAACTACCTGCTTGCCGGCGGGTCGTGGACCGGCAACCCGGAACAGCTCAACACCAGAGCCTCGGGACTGGCCCGCCTGCTCGTTGGCAGCGCCGAGTATCAGCTCGTCTAGAAAGGGACCATGAGCGTATCTCGACGAATCTTCATCCGTGACGGCGTCGCAACCCTCACGCTTGGTCTCGCCGCGCCGTCATTTCTGAGCGCGATCGCGCAGGCACAAGGCCTGCCGAACCGGCGCCTGGTCGTCGTTTACCTGGGCGGCGGCAACGACTCGCTCAACACGCTGATCGGGTATCCGCGATCCGGCCTACTACAGCCGTCGTCCGTCGATTGCCGTGCCTGCGGGGCAGGTGCTGCAGGTGGGCACCGATGCCTCCGGTCAGGTGCTCGGTCTGCATCCGCGGCTGACCGGCCTGATGAACATCTTCAACGACGGGCGCCTGGCGCTCGTCCAGCGTACGGGTTACCCGAACTCGAGTCGCTCCCACTTCGAGGCCACCGACATCTGGGGTACCGCGAACCCGCAGACGATCACCGGCTCGGGCTGGCTCGGTCGCTACCTCGATACGCTTCCTCGGCCGCTCGATGCGCTGGCCGCGTGGAACACGACCGGCGACACGCCGCGCGCGCTTCTTTCCGGGCAGTCCGGTGTCCCGGCGATTCAGAACTCGTCGACCTACACGTATGCGAGCCCGAACCGTGGTGCGGCCGCGCTGCAAGAGCGGGCCGCGGCGCAGACGATGGCGGGCAATGCGGCGACCGGCCGGCCGCACCTGGCTTACGTCAACAGCACGAGCCGGGGAGCGATCGAAACGCTCGATCGCGTGGCGCAGGCGCAGGCATATACGCCGACGGTCGTGTATCCGAACAACGGGTTTGCCCAGTCGCTGCGCACTGTTGCGGGGGCGATTGTGAAAGGCATCGGCTCACGGGTGTACTGGGTCCAGACCGGCGGCTACGACACGCACGCCGGACAGGGCGGCGGCGGCGGTGGCGCCTACGCCGGTCTCATGGGCACGCTGGGTGATGGGATAGGGACGTTCTACAGCGACATCCGCAACCAGGGTCTCGCGCCCGACACGACGATCATCGTGTTTTCAGAGTTCAGCCGGCGCATCTCCGAGAACGGCAGTGCCGGCACCGATCACGGAGCGGCGGGCGTGATGATGGTGCTCGGCGGGTCGGTACGCGGCGGGCTTTACGGTACGGCACCGCAGCTATCGCCGGGCCACCCAACGCTCGAAAACAACTCTGGAGATGTTCGTTACGAGACGGACTTCCGGTCCGTCTACGCGAGACTGCTCGACCAGTGGCTCGGCGTGAACTCGGTGCCCATTCTCAATGGTGACTTTCGCGCCGGCGCGCCGGCAGTTTTCTAAATTCCCAACGTCCAACTCCCAACTTCCAAAAGGGCTTGGAGATGTGAGTTGGGAGTTGGGAGTTGGCATTTGGGAGTTGACGTGAACAGCATCAATCGAGCCTGTCTGACCGCAGTCGTGTTGGTGAGCCTGTCTGGTCCGGCGCTGGCCCAAGCACCGGAGACGCCGGCGGCCGCACCCGCTTCCACCACTTTCCCCGCGGTGACCTTCGGGGTCGTCTCTTTCCTGCAGTACGCCGCCGAACTGCACGAATCAGAGGGGTATAACTCGTTCGACGTCACGCGCGGCTACTTCAACGTCGTAGCGCGACTTTCGGACCGCGTCAAGGTCCGGTTCACGCCCGACGTCAGGCCGACCACCGATGCCAGCCTGGAGAGGAACCTGGCGTTGCGCCTCGAGTACGCCTCGCTGGACGTGCAGGCAACTGACGGCATCGCCGTCATGTTCGGCCTGCACGAGATGCCCTGGCTCACCTTCGAGGAGTCTCTCAACCGCTACCGCGTGCTCGGGCCGTTGTTCGCCGAACGCCTGGGATTGATTCCGGGCGCCACCGACCTCGGCGCCAGCATCAAGGCGACGACCGGCCACGCCGACCTCCACGTCGGCGTCTACAACGGCGAAGGGTATGGACGCGCCGAAGTCGACAAGTACAAGAGCATCGACGGCCGCGCGACGTTCCGTCCGTTCGCCGAAGGCAGCGAACTGGGCAAGGTGAGCCTCTCGGGGTTCTACCAGTACCGGCTGGTACGCGAGAGATCGCCCGCGCAACGTGGCCATCGCGATGGGCAGCTACGAGAGCACGCACGTCGTCGCCACGGCGCAGTACCTGTCCGCCACCGACAACCCGTTCGTCGCCGTTGACGTCGAGCGCCGCGGCATGTCGTTCTTCGGCGAAGGCCGCCAGGGACCCACTGGCTGGGCCGGCGTCGGCGGCCTCGATTTCTTCGATCCGGACGCGTCGAGCGACAGTGACTCGAGGCGTCGGCTGGTCTTCGGAGGCGCGCACTGGAGCCAGGTCGGGCGCGGACGGCTCGGTGTCGTGGTCTCGCTCGAGCAGATCTCTCAGACGGTCAACTCCCAGCTGCTCGAGCGCCGGCTGCTCGTCCAGACCCACGTCGAGTTCTAGGCCGGTCCTAGCGCATTTCACAATGACGTTCGAATGAACCGTCAACGGCTCGGAGCTTTGCCCGCCGCCTGGCGTGAGGCTTCGACGAGTTCGCGAATCATCCTGGAACACCTCTCCCGGTATTCCCCCTATGTTGCCAGCTTGCCTGAGCCACCCTCGCCGGGCGTAGAATGCGTCAGCCAAAACTGAGTCCCCGCGGGGCTTCAAGTGAAGATACGCACGTGGCCAAGAAGCGGGACGGCGATAAAGATCAAAGAGCTCAAGGCGAGAAGGCCGTCAGTCGGCGAGACTTCGTCAAGACTGGCGCTGCCGCCGGCGTAGGCGCAGCAGTACTGTCGACGTCGGGCACCGCTCTCGCGCAGGTTTCCCCCGTCGAGGCCATTCAGTGGCACTACGAGGCCGACGTCGTTGTGATCGGAGGTGGATGCACCGGGCTGCCCGCCGCCATTCGAGCACGGGACCTCGGAGCGTCGGTGATCGTCGTCGACCAGAATTTCGACCTCGGCGGCAAGATGCTGCATAGCGGCGGATGGGTCTCCCTTGGGGGCGGGGATCCGCTGCAGCAGAGAGATATCAAAGGCGAGGGAGACCGGGAGGGCTTCGTCACCGCGCCTCGACAGCATTCGGTGGAGGAACTCACCGAGGACCCGGACTTCCTGTTCAGAGACCATACCGACTGGTCGGTCATGGACGCCGCAGCGCAGGCGCCCTACCGCTACAACGAACGCGATCTCCATCGCGCCTATGCCGACAACTGCTTCGTCACCAGGGAATTCCTGATGGCGAATTACGTCCGCTTCAGCCGCGTATCCGGCACGCACGGTAACGGCGGCATGTCGCGCGCCAGGCGGGCGACGACCTTTCTCATGGAAGGTCCTGTCACTGATATCAAGAAAGGCACGGTGTCGAAACAGGACGCCGGAGTCGCGAGGGTGAGCTCCAGTCACTTTGCGCCACGGCTGATGACTGACGGAGCCAAGATCGCCAGCCCGGGCGCGCGCATCAACGGCGCCGCACTCTCCAGGGGACTGGAGTTCAGCGCCCGGGAAAAGGGCATCCGGTTCATCCTCAACCGCCACATGGACGAGATCATCCGGGAGCAGCAGTTCTCGGGCAGGGTCGTTGGTATCCGGGCCAGCTATTCACCCAGATTCGATCCGCAGAGCGGCACGCGCCTGGAGAGCCTCTGGCAGAACGGCAACGTCGACGACCGCACGGAAACGATCTTCATCCGGGCCCGCAAGGCGATCGTCATCGGCGCGGGGGGGCACGCCGCCAACCCGCAGTTCCGCAGCATGTTCTACCCGGCGTGGAGAGAGCCGGCCTTCGTGTCGAGCGGCTGGGCGCTGCTGGGACCCCGCGGTCAGGACGCAAGCGGCATCATTGCCGGCATGCGGATCGGGGCCAACCTCGCGGGCATGCAGCAGAATCTCGCATACGACAGCACGTTCCATTTTCCGGGGGTGCTGGCCACGCGCGATCCCTACACCGACATGCTTCCGGGCCACCCGACGTTCCCCTTCCGGGGATCCACTGGCGTTCTCCTTGGCAGTGATTCCTTCCAACACTTGATCGTCGTCAACCAGGCTGGCAAACGGTTCTTCAACGAACTGCTTGTCACGAGGAGGCAGGGCGGCGCCGCTTT
Source organism: uncultured Acidobacteriota bacterium (assembly GCA_963750995.1). Taxonomy (GTDB): domain Bacteria; phylum Acidobacteriota; class Vicinamibacteria; order Vicinamibacterales; family UBA2999; genus CAVVST01. The sequence continues at coordinate 67,498 of CAVVST010000006.1, forward strand.
TCCTGCGGGGCCCGACAAGGGCCAGCCGAAGCGGGGACTCGAACACGTGCAGCTGGACTGGCGCAATGCGAGCGTCGAGAACATCCGTGCGACCTACGCCGAGCCCAACAGCATCCATGCCGCCCTGGCGATGAACGAAGGCTCGAAGGCGCCGGACTACTTTTCCGGGCCGATCTGGGCCATCTTCGATCGCGCCGCGGTGGAACGCGACAAATGGAACATCGATCCGCCATTCACGTCACCGACCAACGGCTTCTTCTTCAGCGCCGACACGATCGAGGAACTGGCGGCCAAGATCCACGCCGGTCATGAATTCCAGAGAGTTCCGCTCACATACCTGGTGGAGACGGTGCGCAGGTGGAACGCGTACGTGGACAAGGGCAGCGATCCCGAATTCGGGCGTGGGTCGGATGCGCCGATGTACCGCATCGAAAAACCGCCCTTCTACGCGGCGACCCTCTATCCGGTCTGGCACGATTCGTACGGGGGGCTCCGAATCAACGGGCGGGCCCAGGTCGTCGACATGCAGGGCGAACCGATACCCGGCCTCTATGCGGGTGGAGAGGCAAGCGGCGGGGGCCAGCAGCATGGCCTGGGTCGCGCGCTCGTCCATGGCTACATCGCCGGCACGAACGCCGCCGCGGAACCGACGACTTGAGATGGAGCCGTCGACGCTGATTGCCGCGGTCACGCCTCACACGACGAGTGTCGTCGTGTGGGACGTACCATCAGCGGTCGTGGTGGCCGAAAGATTCAAGATCAAGGTTGGGATTAAGTGTTCGAACGAGTGTCACCTGACGAACACGGACTTTGGAATCTACAACGACGAGGGAACACAGGTAGCCGCGGGGACGCTGTCTGACGAGCGCTGGCCCGGCACGACCGGCCTATATGTGGCGGAGGTCGAACTTGAAGCCCCGGCGGGCGAGGGTCTCCACACCTGGAGTGTCAAGACCAAGCTGGAGACAGGCTCGGGGCCGGGTGCCGGGATCCCGCACGATGACCGCTCCACCAGCTTTGGCGTCAGAGTCGTCAGCCCTCCCGAATGCGTGGTGAGGGTTGAAGCGGTCGATCAAGTCACTCAAACCCCTATCAGCGGCGCTCGTGTGATCATGCACCCATACAAGGCCGTCAGCGACGAGCGTGGCGTCGCGGAGGTGCGCGTCGCGAAGGGGGCGTACACGCTCTTCGTCTCGCAGACCGGATACCTCACGCAGGGGCTGTCAGTGGAGGTAGACGCGGACGTGACGGCGAGGGCGGAGCTGTACTTGGAGCCTGTGCCAGAGCGCAACTGAAACGGCTTGCCCAGACGCACGTCGAGTTCTGGCGATGAGAGGACGACTCGACCTGCTTTCAGGGCGTCTCCGACGGTGTCGTCCGAGACACCAACGCCGCGCTCGGAAGCGCGGCGTCGGTATGCATTACGACGGAGAAGGATGGTCGGCGCGACTATCTCGCGAGCGGCTCTGGACGGACCTGGAACTTCATCACTTTACTCGTCGTTCCTCTGCCCGTCTCCATGTGGAAAGGCGCCCTTGTCGACACCGTGGTCCAGATGCCGCGGCCCTTCCAGCCGGCGTTGGGGTCGTCGATGCGGCCATCCATCCATTTCGTGTAGAAGCCTAACGGATACGGCACGCGCAGCGTCACGAACTTACCGTCCTTCAGCGCCAGCAGCGCTTCGGCGGCGTTTCCCGTATTGATCGGTACGTTGCGGCCGAGCCCGAGCGTATCGAACTGGTCGACCCAGGTGTAGTAGCTGGCTTCGGCGCTGCCGGAATCGGTGACGCCCTTGAGCTGCGGCACCGGCTCGGGATAGAGCGTCCAGCCTTCGGGACAATGCTGACCGGTGGCGCTCGGACCATTCAGCGGGCCTTTGCACTTGCGGCGATCGAAGCTCGCAAGGTGCCCGCTGGCCAGGGCCGCCCAGTAGACGCCGTTGCGATCGACGTCACCGCCACGTGGCGAGAACCCCTGCACCTTGGCGTTCGGATTGTCGACGGGGGGTTGATAAATCTCCACCAGGGCCGTGTCGGGAGGGTTTGGCCCTGGCGCGAGCCTGATGACGGCCCCTGGATACCCAAGCTGCGTGCCCCAGACCGAACCGTCAGGCGCGGGCGCCACGGCGTAGAGTGCGCCGCCGATTCGCTGATCCTTGCTCGGGTCGAGCGGCTGATCGGGTTCGACATACCCGTCGCGCTTCCCATTCCCGTTGGCGTCCCTGATCAGCGCGGTCCAGCCCTGCGACTTCATCTCGTCCTGCGTCTCGTCGAACATCCTGGTGTTCAGCCAGCCGATCACCTGTCCCCCGCCGCTGGTCCACAACGTGTGGTTCGCGTCCTCGGCGAACATCAGGTGGTGCGTTCCGAAGCAGGTGCTGAGATGCGTCAACTTCTTCGTCGCGGGATCGTACATGGCGAGGTGACGGCCCGCGTTGGCAATCGGGAAGAGCTTCGCCGACGGGTGACTCGAGCCCTCCTTGCACTCTGCCGGGTTGGCATTGGGCCGGATGGTTGACGTGAGCCAGACCCGTCCCCTGTGATCGATCATCGGATTGTGGACATTGTTCTTACTGGTCCAGATCACCTCGTCGCCCCAGTACCGGTGACGGCTCCGGCATGGCCGCGTTCGTCGCTGGAGTGTTCGGGTCTCGGACAGTCAATGGCACCTGACTGGCGGCGTGCGTGACCGGATTCAATACCGGGATGTAATCGGCGCTCAGTTCGAGCGCTCCGTACACCGGCCCGTCGGCATTGACGCGCGGATTCCTCCGGTCGGTCGACACGACATCGTGCAGATACGCCTTGGGATCGGCCCAGTCCCACTGTGTGATCACCACGTTCCGCTCCATACCTTGCGGCCGTGTAGGCGCCGGTGGAACGGCGCCTGCGCGGATCCGATCCGTCCAATCTGCGAACATCTTCAGCACGCGCGCGCGACCGAACTGATTGAGCGCGTTGCTCATCTGACCGCCGGCCTGTCCCGACTTCAGGCGGCGATCCCACGCCGCGGCGGTGGTGGGGAATGGACCGAGCGCGGCGGGGATCTCCCGGGTGGCCTTGGTGCCGAGCGCGTGGCACGCGGTACAGCCTCCCGATTTCACGCTGCGGATCCAGTCGCCTTGGCTCTTCATGTTCGGCGAGATGCCGTTGCCGCTGTCGCCGGTGCCCGGGAACTCGCTCTTGGCCGGCATCTCCATCAATGACAGCCAGTGCGCGGCCGGATAGTATTGCGCCGCCGCCGCCGGAGAGCTCGCCACCACCGCCTGGAGATTCAGGTGCTTGCCCGGAGCGGTCTGGGTCTTCGGCGAATCCACCAGCCCGTACCCACGGACCCAGACGCGGTAGTTCGCCTTGGGCAGATCCGGCACCAGATATCGCCCCCGGTCATCGGTGACGACTATCTTCGCGAACGGGGTGGCCAGGTCGGTGGTTTCAGCGATGACCCACACCCCGGCCTCGGGTCCGGCCGGCCCGGTCACCGTTCCCGCCAGGTCGTCGTTGTCGATCGCTATCGTATTGGCGGGTGTCTGGGACGCACGCGTGCCGCCCACGACTCCGGCACAGACGGCGAGCCCGATGGCGATTCCGACGGTCAGTAGTCTCTTCGGCATAGTGCCCTCATCTTTCGTGTGCCCTCCGACCCATCCGCGCGCGCACACCTGCGGCCGCGACCATGCACACATCGGCAAGGATAGCGCAGGTGGCCGCCCCTCCATCAGGCGGTCTCGACGGGACCGACCTCCGCAAGCAGTGTCTCTAACCCGTCTTAGTTCCCGCCGCGGCCTCTTCCGCCTTCGCGCCCGCCGCCGCCACCCGCCTCGGCCGGCGGTGACGCAGACTGGTGCGATTGAGCGCACTTCCACTGTCCGTTGTCTTTCACCCACGTCTCGCTGAAGTTCTGCGTGCCCTGCGCGTTGGTCTGCTGCCAGAAGAAGGTCACGGTGTCGTTGTTGTAGGTGACGGTGTGTTCGTTCAGGCGTTGCGGCGGCGCGAGAGGACCCGGAGGAGTTGGCGGAGCCTGGATCCGCGCGGCCCGCTGCGCCTTGGTTTCGACGCGGCCCGTGGCATCGACGCCGATGAAATCAGCCGTGGTCAGCTTGTCGAAGTTCTGCGGATTTCCCTGGATCATCGCCGCCCTGCGATCCGCCCGCGCCTGCACGAGATCGGCCGGGAGACTCTGGGCAAACGCACTTGTCACGCCGACGATCCAGCAGAGAAGAGCCGCTTTCGAGAGAAGACACAGCCTCATTGAAGCCTCCATGCGGCGTAGGTTACTACGGCGTGTCCCTCAGGACGTGGAGCTCGTCGAAGTCGTGCGCGGCTCCTGTGGCCTCGCCGTGTATCCAGCGCACGCCAGGACTGGCAGCCGCGGGTAGCGCGGGAATCGCGGGTCGGAATACGAGAGCCGGCAGAGGACGAACTCAGAGCCCTTCGACGAGGTGATCGCTTCCGCGTAGGTGCAATCCGCGCACAGTCCCCGCGCGACCGCACCGGTCATGACGGCTGCCGCCAGCGCCCCATCATCCGTTCGGGATACCCGACGATCTCCAACTCAGAGATCTATTGTCCACCGGCGGGCGCCGGGATGGACGAGAGGGTATATAGCGTTTCCGACGCACCGAACGTGAACTGTCGCGTGACTTGCGTCACTGCTTCGTCGCCGAGGTCCAGGATCAGGTGGCCGAGCACGCGGCGCATCGCCACCTGTTCCTGGGTGGACAACGGGATCGCGCGCTCCCGGTTCAACCATCGCACGGTGCAGTCGATTGCCCAGGGGTGCCAGAGGAAATTGATCCCTTCGGTGCGTTCGTTCGGGCCGTCCGGATCGAGGGTGAACTCTCCACTCGCGACTGAAAAAGTCATGTCGCGGCCGATCGTGCCCTCCAGGTGCCGCGGGATCTCGCGGGCGAGGACCTCGGGGATCTCGAGCCCGGCCTCGGCTTCCGCATCGAGCAGCGTGGCGAAGGTCTGCAGCGTCAAGCCATCGGCTGTATCGCCGAAGCTGGAACTACCGGCCTGCCATCCCGGCGGATCGCCGGCGGCATTGAAGTGCCGCACCAGCCAGTCGAACGCATTGCGGATCATTTGATCGCGCTGCTCGACGCTGCCGCTCCACGGCAGACGGGCACGCCGCGCCTCGAGCAGCGCCTTGAGTGCCATCGTCGTGGTGTACGCGTCAGCGGGTTGCGGGAGTGGCGTGGGTGCGAACAAGCTCCAGCCGCCGGAATCGCCCGCCGATGCAAAGGGCCCCAGCGCCGCTTGAATCACCGGGACCTGCGATCGCATCGCCGCACCGGCCGGTTGATCCGAGAGACGCGCCAGCGCCATGAACCCCCAGAACTCCGATATCGCTTTCGATCCGAGGACGGTCAGGTCGGGCGTGAACTGCGGGAACGCGGACCGCTTGGCCAGCTCGAGCGAGCCCTGCGGGTCGGTGAGCATGGCGAAGAGAGCCATGTTGTGCGCCCATCCCTGCGGGCGCGACCCGTCGAACATCGCCGGATACGAGTCAGGTACCTGGCGCGCGAGGCTTCCAGGCGCGACACCAGCGTTTGTTTGAGTGCGGCCGCCTGCGTGCGGATCGCCTCGTCGGTGGGGATCGGCCGCAGCAGTGACACCTCGTGGCCGTCGAGCCACTGTCGGAACGCGTCTCCTCCCGGGGCGGCGGCGCCGCCGTCGAGCGCCATCAAATAGGCGGCCGTCAGCAGGATCGTCGACGCGGCAACGGCCGCCGCGATACGAATGCGCCGACGCAGGCGGCGTTCGTCTTCACGACGCCTCAGGTCGTCGAAGCTAACCCCGAGCATCGAGGCGATGATTTTCAGTGTGGCGTTGGTCTTGCCGTCCTTCGACTTCCGGGCATCGGCCGCGAGCGGCTCGCACGGAACGAGGACATCACCCTGGCGTCGCGTTCGCAGCGGCGGCGAGAGACATTCGAGGTCCGTAGCCTCGGGATGCGCGCCGGTGACGCCAGGCTCGCCGTCCACGACCAGACAGAGCACGCGCTCTTGACGGCCGAACGACTCAAATGTCTCGATCTCCTGGCGGACGTACGCGGACCTGGCGGAGTGCGGCGAGCAGATCACGATGAGGCAGCGCGACTGCTGCAGCGCGGCGGTGATGCGCTCGTTCAGATCGAAACCACCATCGAGATCGTCGCGATCGCGGAAGACCGGGAACAGGCGATCCACGACCTCATCCGCACCCACGCCCTGGACGCGGGCTCGGAGCGCCTTCGGAATCCGATAGGTCTCGAGGCTCTCGTGGAGCCACCGCGCCCATTGCTCGTCGTGATGGCTGTAGCTGATGAAAGCCCAGTACCGATATTTCGACGCAGCACTGGCGACGGATGGAGTCAAGGGCGTGTCCATAGCGGGAATGCGATGCCAGATGGTACAGGAAAGATGGCTTAGAATTGCGTCGGGTGACACGCATTCCCGGGGTGGTCTGGAGTCTATCGGCGGTTCTTCTCTGCGGCTGCGACCTCGTCAACAAAGGCGATTCGCCGACATCGCCGTCCACGGTCACGCCGCCCGCGCCCTCGGCCGCCATTTTTTACACGGCGATCGGCGCGAGTGATGCGAACGGCGTCGGGAGCACCGTCCCCTGTGTGCCGTTTACGCCGTGCGAAAACGGCACCGGCTACGTGCCGGTCACGGCACGGCAGCTCCGCGCGTCGCGCGAGGTCACGGTCATGAACCTCGGCATCCCGGCCTCGGTGTTGAGTCCATCGGTCGAGGCGATCGCCCGGCAGATCGGCCGCGACGTCACCGGCAATTTCGTCGATCGCCAGATGCCCTTCGTGCCCACGAATTCAACCGTCGTCAGCATTTCCGGCGGCGTGAACGATGCGAATGCGATCGGGGAGGCGATTGAAAAGGGCGCGGCCGGCGCGAATGTCACTGCGTACATCGAGACCCAGGCGCGCGCCTTCGGCGCCGATTACGACCGGCTCGTGCAGGGCGTGCGTAACCGCGCCGCCGGCAGCTTCATCATCGTCGTCAACGTGCCCAACCTGGGGGCGATGCCGTATGCGGCGCAATATCCCGTCGCGCACCGGCGCGTGCTCCAGTCCATCTCGGTGGCTTTCTCACGCGAAGCCAACCGGCAGGCCGGCCAGGGCATTGTCGTCATGGACGTGATGTGCGACCCCGCTCTGTACGTGCCGGCGAATTTCGCGCGCGACGGGTTTCATCCGAACGACGCGGGTTATGTCCACCTCGCGACGCGGCTGACGGCCATCATCAACGGAGGCGCGTCTGTACCGGCGGCCACCTGCGCGCCGATGACTGCCGTCCCGCCCGGCTGATCGCGCCGCTTCACGTAGCCCCTTCACGATTGACATCGCCCCGGGCGATGACTAGCCTCTCTCCACCCGCCTGGCGAAGGTCAGTGTCCAAACGGGATTAGGAGAGGTGGCCATGAAGAAGATCCTGCCGGTCCTCACGGTTTGCGCGGCGACCATGGCCGCACCGCTCGTCGCGCAGGACGCGCGCGGTGTCATCGACGAGGCGTCGAAGACGATGGGGACGTCAACCCTGCAAGCGGTCGAATATTCGGCGGCGAGCGGCAACACGTATTCCGCCGGTCAGGCGCCGGGGCCGGGCAAGCCGTGGCCGCGCTTCACGGTAACCAAGTACACCGCCCTGATCAATTACAGCGTGCCGGTGATGCGCGAGCAGACCGTGCGCGTGGACGACGAGAACCCGCCGAGAGGCGGGGGAGCGGGCCCCTACGTGCCCGAAACCCAGCAGGGCGGCATCCGGCCGATCCCGTTCGGTCCACAGACGGCCAACGCGGTGCGCGATGGCCGCACCGAGAACGGCGCGCTCCAGATCTGGCTGACCCCGCACGGGTTCCTCAAGGGCGCCGCCGCGAACAACGCCACGATGCGAGCGGGAACGGCACGCGGCCGGCGGGTGGTGTCGTTCCGGGCGTTCGATCGGTACACGATCAGCGGCACCATCAACGAACAGAATCTCGTCGAGCGGGTGCAGACCACGGTGGCGAACCCGCTCTATGGCGACATGGTGCTCGAGGCTGACTACTCCGATTATCGCGACGTCGGCGGCGTGAAGTATCCGATGCGGATCGTCCAGCGGCAGGGCGGCTTTCCAACCCTGGAGCTGACGCTCAGCAGCGTCCAGCCGAACAGCGCCGCGGCGCTGGCCGCCTCAGCACCCGAGCGTCCGGCGGCGCCGCCGGCGGCCGCGCCGGCGCGCGCCACCGGCAAGGAAATCGCCCCCGGCTTCTGGGCACTCGAGGGGTCGATTCCGATGAACTTCCTCGTCGAGTTCCGCGACTTCGTCGTGATCATCGAGGCGGTCGGCAGCGAAGAGCGCACCGATGCCGTGCTCGCGGAGGTCAAGCGCCTGGTACCCTCGAAGCCGATCCGGTACGTGATCAACACGCACCAGCACTCGGATCACTCCGGCGGCCTGCGCGCCGTCGTCGCCGAAGGGCTTCCCATCCTGACGCACCAGGTCAACAAGGCGTTCTACGAGAAGATGCTGCGCAACCCCGCCACGATCGCGCCCGACAAGCTCGCACGCAGCCCCAGGGCGCCGATGATCGAGGGCATGGGCGACAAGAAGGTGATCACCGACGGGACGAAGACGATTGAAGTGCATCATGTGAAGGGCAACCTGCACTCCGAAGGGCTGCTGATGGTGTATTTCCCCAAGGAGAGGCTGCTCGTGCAGGCCGACGCCTACGCGCCGCGGCCGGCGGGCGCGAAACCGCTGCCCGCGAGCCCCTTCACCACGAACCTGTACGAGAACGTGCAGCGCTTGAAGCTCACCGTCGATCAGATGGTGCACGTGCACGGGGGCATGGACCCGATTGCGAAGCTGGTCGAGGCTGCCGGCCGGCGCGGAACGAACTGAACGATCCGAACAGTCATCGGTTGCAAGATCGCGGAGGCAGAGAATGACAGGACGAATGCTCAAGATTGCAGCGACGTTCATGGCGTTGTGCGCGGTCACGCTTTTGGTGAACTGCTCGCCGGCTCCCGTCGCGGGGCAGGAGGACAGGGAAACGGTTCCGGGACAGGGTTTCGCGGCGGTTCCCGGACTCAAAGGGGGACACGACGTGTTCGGCCCCTACGACCCGGTGCAGAAATGGCCGCTTCCGCTGGCGGAGAGTCTGCCCAATCACCAGGGATGGACCTGGTCGCAGTCCACCGACGTCTTTGCCGAGAGCCCCGACCGCGTGATCGTCACGCAGAAGGGGGAGCTGCCGGTGCTGCCGGCGCGACTCGAAACCACCTGGCTGCCGCAGCTCGGCGCCGGCATCAAATTCCCTGTCGGTGGCAACGTGCCGCTGCGCGAAACCGCCAGTGCCACGCCGAGCTCGGGCAAGGCCGCCCCGGATGGCAGCGACGGCCGGCCAGGGGTTGACTGGCGCTGGGAGCACGTCATCGTCGAGTTCGATCGCAACGGGAAGGTGATCAACGACTGGTCGCAGTGGGACAAGATCTGGGGCCGGCCGCACGACGTGGAGATCAGCCCGTACGATCCCGAAAAGCACATCTGGATCGTCGATGCCGATAACCACTTCGTCGCCAAGTTTACAAACGACGGCAAGAAGCAGGTGCTGATGCTGGGGACTCCCGGCGTCCCGGGCAATGACGACACGCATTTTGCCCGGCCGACATTCCTGGCCTTCATGGACGCCAACACGTGGTACTTCGCCGATGGCTACGACAACACCCGCGTGATCAAGTACGACATGAACGGCAAGAAGCTGCTCCAGTGGGGAGAAAAGGGAACCCAGCCGAACGAACGGCGTCCCGGCTACTTCAACAGCGTGCACGGCATTGCCGTGAATCCGAAGACGCGGCAGGTGTTCGTCAACGATCGCAACAACGGCCGCATCCAGGTGTTCGACGAAAACGGCAAGTTCCTGGACCAGTGGGATACCGGCCCGCGTCCGCCGATGAACATTCACAGCATCACCATGGGGAATGACGGCGTGCTCTGGGCGGCCGACCAGGGATCGCACAAGCTCGTTGGCTACGACGCCAATGGCAACTTCCTGTATTCGTGGGGCACGTTCGGCGCATGCCAGGGCTGCCAGTGGGGCATCCACGGGTTCGCCACCGACAAGGACGGCAACCTTTACACCGCCGAAGTGAGGACCGGCCGGGTTCAGAAGTACACGCCGCGCAAGGGCGCCAACCCCGCGTTTCTGGTTGGCAAGCCCTGGCCCAGTGTGTGGTAGAGACGCGCCGCTGACCCGGACATAGCCGTTGTCACGACGACCCTGGCTCATCGCGGGCATCACGCTGATCGTCGTGATCCTTGGCTTCGTGGTTCGCAACCAGGTCAGGGTGTACCAAGGTCGTCAAACCAGGGGGGTCGAGCAGAGGCAGGCGCTGTTCGAGCGGGAACAGCGCCGCCTGCTGTTCGAGTTGCTGCAGCCGGTGGCACTCGCCAACTGCCGGCTCGAACGATTCGGCGAGCCCAACGACGGCGGCTACCTGATGTGCGGCAACCTGCTGACGGCCGTCGAGAGCGGTTACTCCTACGGCATCTCCGGCTACGACAAGTGGGGCTGCGATATCTCGAGCACGCTTCGCGTGCCGGTGCACCAATACGACTGCTTCAACCTGACGGAACCGGCGTGTCCCGGCGGCAAGACCGTGTTTCATCCGGAATGCGTCGCGGCCACGGCGGCGACGATCGAGGGTCGCCCCTTCGACTCGATCGAGAACCAGTTCCGGAAGAACGGCGACGCCGGCAAACGCGTCGTGCTCAAGATCGACGTCGAGGGCGCGGAGTGGGATTCGCTGCTGTCCGCACCGGACGAGGTCCTGCAGCGCATCGATCAGATGGCCGTGGAGTTCCACTGGGAGATGGATAGCTCGCGATGGATCCAGCAGGAGCGGTACATCCGCCTGGTGCAGCGGCTGAAGCAGTTCTTCGAGATCGCGCACATCCACTTCAACAACGCCAGCTGCGTCGGTGAACTGGACCCGTTCCCGTCATGGGCGTACGAGGTGCTCTTTGTCAGCAAGCGCGTAGCGGTGATCGAGCCGGCGGGCCAGGCGGGAGGCCTTCACCCGCTCGATGCACCGAACAATCCGTTGTTCGAGGACTGTCAACCGAAGTGATGGCCTCCTCGGCTACAAAGGGAGAGGTCGATGAAGAAGAAGCGTGATCGCAACACGTGGGTGAATGCCGTCGTCATAGCCGCCGGCCTTTGCGGGATGGCGCTCTATGTGGCCGTCGGCGCGCAGGACCAAGCCGGACCACGATACAAGTACGACCCGGAATGGCCGAAGCCGCTGTCCAACAAATGGAAGATGGGCGGCGTAACCGGCCTGGCGGTCGCGCCCAACGACGACACTGTCTGGGTCTATGACCGCCCGAACGACCTGACGAACCTCGAGCTCGAAGCCGAGCTCGGCGTGTCGGATTGCTGCGTCCGGCCGCCGTCGATGATCCATATCAACAAGGACGGCACCGTCATCGGGTCGTTCGACGCACCGCAGGGCCACGGGATGGACATCGACAGCAAAGGCTTTGCGTACCTCGGTCAGAATACGGTCCGGAAGTACGACACGAGGACCGGCAAGATGGTCGGCGAAGTGGCGCACACCCCGGAGCTCGAGAACGGCGGCAAGTTCGGCCCCGCGGAGATCCCGGCGCGCACGCCTGGCGTCGGCGGCCAGGGACCGGTGGCTGGCTTCCTGCCCCCGCCTCCCGGCGCCGGGCGCGGCGGCGGCCGCGGCGGCAACGCGCCCGATCCGGCTGCGCAGGCGGCCGCGCGCGCAGCGTTCCGCAAGAAGTATCCGCCTTCCACGCCGATGATCGTCGGCGGCATCGAGGAGATCCGCCTCGACGAGGCCGCCGGCGAAATGTACGTCGCCGACAACTATCTTGGTGGACGCGTGCTGGTGTTCGACCTGAACACGCTTGCGTTCAAGCGGGGGTGGGGCGCATACGGTCACCGGCTGGCGGATATTTCAACCAACGACGCCGACCACGAGTGGTCGGGCAATACGCCCCCGAAGGAGTTCAGAGGCCACCTCACGCTGAACTTCTCCAACGACGGGTTCGTCTACGCGGCCGATCGCGCGGCCGACCGCATTCACGTCACCACGAAGGACGGCAAGTTCGTGAAGGAGTTTGCGCTCTCGCCCCCCGGGACGAAGCGGGGCGAGACGTCGGACCGCGGTGCCGCCGGCGGCGTGGCGTTCTCACCCGACACCGGACAGCGGTATCTCTACATCTCCGACATCAAGAACAACACGATCTGGTTCCTGAACCGCGCGGACGGGAAGGTCGTCGGCAGACTCGGCAGCATGGGGGAGAGCGGCGGGCAGTTCTTCGGCCTGCACATGATCGCCACCGATTCGCGGGGCTACATCTACACGGGCGAGGTGTTCGCCGGCGAGCGGGTGCAGCGCTTCGTGCCCGCCGACAGTCCGCGGGGTAAGCTCCTCGACCAGTTGTCGCGGGTGCAGTGAAACGTAGTAGCGGGGTGGCTCGGTAGCCAGGTAGCTACCGCAGCTACCGAACTACCCAGCTACCATCTCTGTTCCCACACCCGGCATAACTCCACCATCACCTCGACCGCCTTGTCCATGTCCTGGGCCGACACCCATTCCAGCCGGGAGTGGAAGTTGTGTTCGCCAGCAAACAGATTCGGGGTTGGGAGACCCATGAAGGACAGGCGGGCACCATCGGTGCCGCCACGGATTGGCTTCAGCCGCACTGGCAGCCCGGTGCGTTCGATCGCGAGCCGCGCGCATTCGATGACTTCAGGGTGCCGATCCAGCACATCGCGCATGTTGCGATACTGCTCCTGGATCGCGACGGTCAAGGCAGCCCCCGGGTGCCGGCCCACCGTTACCTCGGCGAGCGACTGCAGCCGGCGCTCCCGATCCTGCAGGCGATCGAGATCGAAATCGCGGACGATCACTTTCACCGTCGTCCGGTCCACCTGCGCATCAAGGATGTACGGGTGCGCGAACCCGTCGTAGCCGTCTGTCGTTTCCGGCGCCTCGTCGCGTGGAAGCCGCGCCACGAAGTCGGCCGCCACCCGAATGGCGTTCACCATGCGGCCCTTGGCATATCCGGGATGCGTGTTGAAGCCCTGGAACGTGAAGACCATGGCGTCGGCGGAGAAGTTCTCCGCCTCGAGCTCGCCGCGGCTGCCGCCGTCGAGTGTATAGGCGCAACGCGCACCGAACCGGCCGACATCGAAATGGTCGGCGCCCCGTCCGATCTCCTCGTCGGACGTGAACGCAATCCGCACGGGGCCATGCGGAATGTCCGGATGAGTCACCAGATATTCGGCCGCCGCCATGATTTCCGCGACGCCCGCTTTGTCGTCGGCTCCGAGCAGGGTCAATCCTGACGCCGTGACGATGTCGTCACCGATCCGGTCGGCCAGGGCGGGGTTGTCCGCGGCGCGGAGCACGGCGGATGGCTCGTCGGGAAGGACGAGATCCCGGCCGTCGTATCGCTCGTGGACGATCGGCTTGACGCCGTCGCCAGGCATCTCGGGTGAGGTGTCGACGTGGGCGATGAAACCGACGGCAGGAAGGTCAATGCGGCCTGCGGTTGCCGGCACCGTCGCCATCAACACGCCGTGGTCGTCCAGAACCGCATCGGTGACGCCGATCGAGTACAGCTCCGAGCGCAGCAGGTTCAAAAGCTCGAGCTGGCCGGGCGTGCTGGGGGACGTGACCGATCGTTCGTCGGCGCGAGTATCGACGCGCACGTACCGGAGGAAACGCTCGAGCGCTGACGTCTGCATCCGCCCATTTCACCGCCAACGGCGTTGGTCGCGCAATGGTGCAGACAGTGGACACGCTGGCGTGATGTGATATGCGGTCATGATCGCCGAAGACATCCTGCGTTACTACCAGGGCGGCGACGAGGAGCGCCGGCTCACTGTCTCGATCGGACGGCTGGAGTGGATTCGCACGTGGGAGCTGCTCGAACGTTGTCTTCCGCCGCCACCGGCCCGCATTCTCGACGTTGGCGGGGGCACCGGCGTCTACGCGCTCCCGCTCGCCGCCCACGGGTATCGTGTGCATCTCGTCGACCCGGTTCCGCTCCACGTGGGGAGGGCACGAGTGCTTTCGCAGGCATCGGCTGCCCCGTTGACCGCGGCCGATGTCGGCGATGCGCGACGGCTGTCCGTGCCCGACGGCACCTTTGACGTGGTTCTTCTGTTTGGCCCTCTCTATCACTTGATCGAGCGTGCTGATCGGGTGACCGCGCTGCGCGAAGCTCGTCGAGTCCTGGTCGACGGCGGGCTCCTCCTGGCTGCCTGCATCTCGCGTTTCGCCTCGGCCTGCGACGGCATCCAGGAGGGCGCACTCCGCGATCCGGAGTTTGCGGCGATCGTCGATCAGGATCTGATCGACGGCATCCACCGGAACCCGACGAGCCGGCCTGAGTGGTTTACAACCGCGTACTTTCACCGGCCCGAAGAGATCAGGCCTGAAGTCGAAGAGGCTGGCTTACGGTTCGAAACGCTGGTGGCGATCGAAGGCCCGGCCTGGATGAGCCAGGATCTGGATTCGTGGCTGGATGAGGAACCCGCACGCGACCGGCTGCTCCAGGTCCTGCGGCGTGTGGAGACCGAGCCGAGCCTCATCGGCGCAAGCGCTCACCTGCTGGCGGTGGCACGTCGATAGCCGGGTCTCGATTGGCCTATAATCGCGACGCAATGAAAAGAGCCTGTGTCGCCGCGCTGGCTGCGTTCGTACTCGTCAACGGGGGCATCGCCGCCGCTCAGTCGCGCCCGGATTTCACCGGCATCTGGATCGGACAGGCCGCCGATATTTCGGTGCTGGTCCAGCCCGGCGCGATTGTGCTCACCCCGTACGGCGCCGAGCGCTACCGCAAGGTCGACATGGCGAATGCGCCGTCGTACAAATGCCTGCCCTACGGGCCGACCAGGGGGCTGCAGTCGACCAACCCGTTTCAGATCATCCAGACGTCCGATCTGGTGGCGATCATCACGGAGCACATCGACTACCGGATGATCTACACAGACGGGCGCGGACACCCGGACGACATCCTCGACTACCCGGAGTGGATGGGCCATTCAATCGGCCGCTGGGAAGGGGACACGCTGGTCGTCGACACCATCGGCATGCGCGAAGAAACCTGGATCGACACCTCGGGCTTCGAGCACAGCGCCAAGCTGCGGATTACCGAACGGTTCCAGAAGACCGGACCGGACGTCATCCGCCTGACGGTGACGATCGACGACCCGGTGTTCTACGCCAAGCCGTTCACCTACGCACGGAACCTGCGCCGGATGGGCAAGGACGTGCGGCTGATGCCGGCGCGCTGTGCCGACAACGAGAACTCGCTGGTCGACGCGCAGCAGGGTTTCCAGGGCCCCGAACACAAGAACCCGCCCACTTTCCCCAAGTAAGGGGCGTCACTTCCCGGCGGCCTCGTGCCGCGCGACCATCGCCGCGATGGTGCGGCTGTAAGGCGCTGTCGCTGTCGCTGTCGCTGCCGCTACCCGGGGGTCCCGGTGGTGCCATTGGTGGCCGGAAAACGGCGTCCGAACCACCCCCGTACCACCCGGATGATCACCGCGGCAAAGACGACGATGATGATCGTGAGCGCGAGTGCCACGGCGAGAGCGGCCACCGGGTACTGCAGCGCCAGATAGCCGAGGCCGACGACGAAGAGATCTTCTCCGATGCTGAGAATCCAGTTCGAGAAGGGTTCGGGACTGGTATTCGCCACCGCCCGCGTGCTCGTCTTGGTCAGATGACTCCCGGCCGCGATTGTGCCGCCGAGCAGCGCAACCAGTCCTTCGATGGCGGGCGACGCCTCGCCGAGAGTCGTCACCGCGATCAACGCGCCGCCGACGGGGCGGATGAGGGTGTGGAGCATGTCCCACGCCGTGTCGACGTACGGAATCTTGTCGGCGAAGAATTCAACCAGGTAGAGGACGACGGCGGCGCCGATCACGAGGTCGTTGTTGAAGGCCTGAAATTGCGGCGGCAGCGACACCCATCCGTAGCGGGATGCCAGGCCGAGGATCGCGACGGTGGCATACAGGTTGACTCCCGCCGCGAACGAGAAGCCGAGGGTCCTTCCGAGAGTCGTCAGATCCACGTCAGTCCTGGAATATATCCTGTCCCACCCGGGCCTGATTGACACGCTCCACCGCGGGTGTTAGCGTCGGCCGGGATTCAGCTCGTCACATCCAAAGGGGGCCATCGATGAGTCGCACGACAACCATTGCCGCACTGGCCGCCTGGGTCTGCCTCGGTGCCGCGGCTATCGCTCATCATTCGGTCGGGATCAACTTCGACAACACGAAGGCGTTCAACCTGACTGGCCAGCTGAAGGAGATCGACATCCGGAATCCGCATTCGCAGATCACATTGTCGGTG
Source organism: uncultured Acidobacteriota bacterium (assembly GCA_963750995.1). Classification (GTDB taxonomy): domain Bacteria; phylum Acidobacteriota; class Vicinamibacteria; order Vicinamibacterales; family UBA2999; genus CAVVST01. The sequence goes on from CAVVST010000006.1 coordinate 83,884, forward strand.
AAGGGGACGGATGGCGTCGTCAAGGACTGGTTCATCGAGTGGTCCGACAAGAACGCGCTGATCCGCCGCAAGGTGGGCTACGAGCGGATGAAGATCGGAGACACCATCACGATTCGAGTCAGCCCGAGCCGGCGGCTCGAGAGCGTCGGCTATTTCCAGAGCGCGACGCTGACCGATGGGTCGATTCTCCGCGACTGCGGCGCCGGCGCGCTGACCGACGCGGTCGAGAAGGGCGCCGATCTGGACTGCCCGCAGGTGACGCGATGAAGTTGCCACGACTCGTCGCCGGCTGCGGCGCGGCCGCACTCCTCCTCTCGATGCCCGTGCTGGCGTATGCCCAGGGGAAGCGGGCCGAGCTCCAGGGCGTCTGGATCGTGGACGGGACCAAGACCGAGAACCTGAAGCTCACGCCCGAAGGGGCCGCGGCACGCGCCCGCTACGATCACCTCCACGACGACCCGGCCATGCGGTGCATTCCGGCGACGTTCAAGCGCGTGATGCACACGCCATCGCCGCCGATCGAAGTGAAGCTCCACGACGACTACGCGGAAATCAACTACGAATTCATGGATATCCATCGCCGGGTACCGATCAAAGCAGGGCTGGCCGCGAAGGATGCGCCCTACACGGTGCCGCAGTTCCCGCATCTCGGCCGATCCGCCGGTCACTGGGAGGGCGACACGCTGGTGGTCGAGTCAACCGACCTGAAAGCCGGGCTGCTCGATTCGCTGGGCGATCCGGGCCTGTGGCAGTCCGATCAGATGCAGACGGTCGAGCGCTTCGTGCCGAACGGCAACCGGATGCAGGTGATCGTCCGGATGACGGACCCGGTTAATTTCCTGGAACCGGTGACCACCACGTTCAACTACCTCAAGCTTCCCGACGGGCAACTGCTCACGTGGGATTGCGTACCGGAAGAAGCGGGTTACGAGCGCTTCAACGAGAACGCGCCGAAACAGCCGCTGCCGATCCGCGGACAGTAAACCCTCACACCTCGGCGTTTTCGAAGGAGGCCCTGGATGAAGCGTGGTGTCGCGACATCGTGTCTTCGGATACTCGTGTTCGCGTTCTGGGGCACAAGCGCCTGGGCGCAGGCTACCGCTGAACTCAACGGCCGCGTGACCGACGAGAGCAACGCGGTCCTGCCCGGCGTCACCGTGACCGCGACGCAGACCGACACGGGCTGTCACGCGAACAGTGGTCACCGACGGAACCGGCACCTATTCGATGCCGAACCTCGCCCCTGGCCCGTATCGCCTGGAAGCGACGCTGCAGGGCTTCCGGACGTATGTGCAGACCGGCATCGTGCTGCAGGTCGGCGCCGCGCCGACCATCAACGTGTCGCTCGCCGTCGGCAACCTCGAGGAGACGGTCTCGGTGGAAGCCGCCGCGCCGCTGGTCGATGTCCGCAGTGCCGGCATCAGCAGCGTGGTCGAGAACGAACGCATCGTCGAACTGCCGCTGCAGGGCCGGCAGGTGACCGACTTGATCGTGCTGGCCGGTGCGGCGGTGCAAACGGGAACCGCCGGCACGCGCTCGATGCAGGGAGGCGTTGGCATCGCCGTCGCGGGCGGCCTGTCATTCGGCGTGGCGTACCAACTCGACGGTGCCACGCACAACGATCCGCAGAACAACCTGAACCTGCCGCTGCCATTCCCGGACGCGCTGCAGGAATTCAGCGTCGCCACCAGCGGGCTGAGCGCGCAGAACGGCATGCACTCTGGCGCCTCCGTCAGCGCGGTGACCAAATCCGGCACAAATGCCCTCCACGGGAATGCGTTCGAATTCGTCCGAGACCGCCACTTCAACGCGACCAGCCGGTTTTCCGAAGTACTGCCCGACGGCTCGCGAAAGGATGACGGCCTGAAACGCAATCAGTACGGCGGCACGCTCGGCGGTCCGATCGTGCGCGACCGGATGTTCTTTTTCGGCGGCTACCAGGGCACGAATCTCCGTCAGATCCCGGCCGACCTGACCAGCCGGGTGCCCACGGCCGCGATGCTGGCCGGCGACTTCACCGCGCTGGCATCCCCGGCGTGCAACGGCGGTCGCGCGATCGTCCTGCGCGCGCCGTTCGTGAACAACCGGATCGATCCGGCTCTCTTCAGTCCGGCCGCCGTCAACCTGGCGAAAAAATTGCCGCCCGCCGGCGCCGACCCCTGCGGGGACATCACCTACAGCCGGGCGGATGACAGCGACGAGTGGCAGGCGGTTGGGCGCGTCGATTATCAACTTGGGTCCGATCACTCGGTGTTCGGCCGCTACATGGCGACCTCCTACGTGAAGCCCTCGGCATTCGAGACGTCGGGCAATGTCCTGACGACGACATCGGCGGGCCTCGACAACCTGGCGCAGTCGGTCACCGCCGGCCAGACGCTGGTGCCGCGCTCGAATATGGTCAACGCGCTTCGCGTGGCCTTCAACCGAACGTCGATTCATCGCGCGAGCCCCGACTTCTTCGAAGCACACGATATCGGATCGAATCTGTACAACTACTCGCCGGCGCGTCAGCTCAGCGTCGCGGTCACGGGCGGCTTCACGCTGATGGGACAGACGCAGGCGGTCGGTCTCTTCGACACCAATTCGTACCAGGTCAACGACGACCTGACGCTGGTGAAGGGCAACCACCAGCTGGCCGTCGGCGCCAACGTCGCCTACTGGAAGATGGACTTCGTCACCCACGCGCGCTCCGGCGGCGGCTATACGTTCAACGGCCAGATCTTCGGGCTGGGGATGGCCGACTTCCTGATGGGGCGTGTCCAGCAGCTCGAGCACGGCGGCCCGGTCTACCTGCCGATGGACATGTGGTACCTCGGCACGTACGCGCAGGATACGTGGCGCGCGTCGCCGCGCGTGACGATCAACGCCGGGGTTCGCTGGGAGCCGTACTTCGGGCAGCGCGTGCTCCGGGAGCACGCGCCGATCAACTTCAGCCTCGACAACTTCCGCGACAACGTCCGGAGCACGATCTTCAACAACGCGCCCGCAGGTCCGCTGTTCCACGGGGATCCCGGGTTCGAGGCCGGCAAGACCGGGTTGAATACGCAGTGGTGGAATCTCTCCCCGCGGGTGGGCGTCGCGTGGGACGTGACCGGTGACGGCCGCATGTCCATCCGGTCGTCATACGGGCTGGGGTACGACTTTCAGTCGGGCGAGTACCACCAGCCGACGGTTCAAAACTCGCCGTTCGGCCAGGGAACGCTGCTCGAGGATCCGGCGGGCGGCATGGACGATCCGTATCGAAGTCTCGGCGGCGACCCGCATCCGCTCACCACCAACCCGGACACGCCGTTTCTCCCGTACCAGTCGTATGCGGTCGTCGATCCCGATATCAACTCCCCGCGTGTCCAGTCCTGGAACGTCACCGTCGAGCGCCAGCTTGGCACCGGCTACGCGGTGTCGGCGAGCTATCTCGGCAGCTACTCGGATCACCTCTGGTGGACGATGCCCCTGAACCCGGGCGTGTATATGGGAACGGGGCCCTGCACCTTGCTGGGGGTTGCGTATCCCGTGTGTACGACCACGGCCAACATCGGCCCCCGCCGCCGTCTGTCGCTGTCGGGTGAAAACCCCGCGGCGGCCGCCAAGATCGGTGTACTCGACCTGTTCACGGACATCAGCGCGCAGGAGTACCGCGGTCTCAAGCTGACGTTCCAGCGTCGCAACCCCGGCGGCGTGAGCCTGAACGGCAACTACACCCTGTCCCGATGCTATGGCGATATCACCAGCGGCGGTTTCCTGCAGGCGGCGGCCGGCTTCACCGATCCTGACCATCCCGAGGCAGACCGCGGCTATTGCGACCAGGATCGAACGCACCTGGCATCGCTCACGGTCGGCGTCCAGACGCCCGAGGTCAGTGCCGGCGGGCTCAGCGCCATCATCTCCAGCTGGCGCGCGTCGACGATCGTCAGCGCACGTTCCGGCAGCCGGCTGAACGTCACGAGCGGCCGCGACGGCGCCTTCAACGGCCAGTCGGGGCAGCGCGCCAATCAGATCAGCGACGAGGTCTACGGCGGCACGCTGAACAGCTACCTCAATGCCACCGCGTTTGCGCAGCCGGCATCGGGAACCCTGGGAAACTACGTCCGGCATTCGCTGGTCGGCCCGGCCTTCTGGAGCATCGATCTGGCGCTTTCGCGAATCCTGTCACTCGGGCCGGGCCACAACCTGGAACTGCGCGCGGAGGCATTCAACCTCCTCAACCATTTCAACTGGGGTAATCCCGGCACCAATCTCGGCGCCGGCACGTTCGGTCGTATCCAGTCGCAGTCGGGCGCTCCTCGCATCATGCAGTTCGGCGTGAAATTCGGCTTCTAGGGAGGAAGCGATGCGATTCGCGGTTGCGCAGCTGATGGTGGCCACTTTGGCGTTCGCGGGCGTGGAACGGCTGAATGCTCACCATTCCGTTCCCGTCAATTTCGATCAGACGAGGGAAATCTCGATCGAGGGGGTGCTGACGCAAATCCTGTGGGTCAACCCTCACGCGCATTTCAGGCTCGACGTGATGAATGGATGGATATCGATCGGCGCATTCCGCTGGTGAACCCGCTCGACCCGAACCCGAAGCGCTCCAACCAGCCGAAACACCCCGCCCTCGGGTATTCGGCGGCCTGGTACGACGGCGACACGCTCGTCATCGACACCATCGATTTCGCGCCTGGATACATCACGACGATGGTGGAGCGCGCCGGCATGCCGCAGAGCCGGCGCATGCACACCGTCGAGCGGATTCACCGCGAGGGCGACGTGCTGACCTTCGAGACCACGCACATCGATCCGGCAAACTACCGGACGCCCGTGATTACGACGATCCGGTACCGGAAGACGGACTGGGAGTTGATGGATTACGGCTGCACCCCGGAGGAAGCAGCCGTCGTGGCGCCGCGGTAGCGCGGGTTACTGGTCGGTGGCGGCGGAGCCGCTGAAGACCTTGCGGCCGTCGGCGAGCGTCAGGGTGCCGCCGTAGGCCTTGTGGGTGCCGTTCCTCGCCGGCGACGAATTGACCACCGTCACGGCGTCCCCGATCTTCAGATCGTCCTTGCGCCAGCCGTTGCGATAGAGCTGGTTGGGCGTGGACGCCTCGACCGCCCAGTTGACGAGGGAGCCGGATGGATCAGCCACGTCGAGGTAGTAGAAGACGTGCGGGTTCTTCCACTCCACCTTCGTGACCGTGCCCTTCATCGTGATCTTCTTGGCCGTGTCGTAGGCGGCGGCCGCACTGTGGTGGGCCGACACCGCGACGAAACCGAAGAGCACCGCCAGGGACGCAGCCAGCATGATTCGTCGTGTCATCGCAGCACCTCACTCCGGAAAGACACCCCAACTCCGGAAAGACACCCGATTGTAGCCTGAACTCGTTCCTACCGGCTGAGCCGCCTGAATTCGACGGGGCCGGCTATGCGGGGCAGTCGCACGATATGAAACGGCGACGTGATCACCTCCGCGACGATCCGATCGCGTGGCGGCTGGCGCTCGAGATACTCGACCACCGTGCGGGTCCCCTCGGTCTTCACCGCCGTGATCTCCACGGCAAACCCCGTCGTCGGTCGTGAGCCGAGGAACACGGCCACGACCGTCGATTGGTTGAAATCGACGGAGGGTGGCGTGCCCTCGCTCCCGTGCTGTTTCCAGAGTGCCTGCCATTCGGCGGCGGTCCGGACGATCGCCTGCCGGGGCTCCTCGATATTCGACATGGCGCCCTGCGCCACGGTGCTCAACCCAGGGCCCTGCACCACCGCGTTCAGCGCAGCGGTCACTACAGTGCCGAGCAGGATGACGGTTGCGAACGTCACGGCCGTTGCAGCCAGAAAGAGTAGCTGCCGCTGCCGTTGAAAGACTGCACAATTTGCCGGCCCGCTCATTTCGATCGGCCCGCCGGTCCCTGTGCCAGCATGGGGAGCCGGTGGACCGTGCGGCCCGCCATCGGCCGTCCGTGCGCGTCGGTGGGTGTCTGCACCACCACGTAGAGCGTCTTCCGGTCGGGTCCCGCGAATGCCTGCCCGGTCGGACGCCCCGGGGGTGTCGGGATCACACCCAGGTACTTCCCGTCGCGGTTGTAGATCTGCACGCCGGGACCGGCCGCGACATACAGGTTGCCGGCGGTGTCGACGGCGAGCCCGTCGGCCTGGCCCCCTTTTTCGAGCTTCGTGAATTCGCGCTGGTTCGTCAGCTTGCCCGGCCCCGCCACGTCGAAGACGACGATCGACGCGTCGTTGGTGACGTAGAGGCGCTTCTCGTCTTCGCTGAGCAGGATGCCGTTGCCGCGCACGTTCTCGCCGACCAGCGCGATCCTGCCGCCCGGGCTCGCGTAGTACACCAGCTGCTGGGTGAAATACACGCCGCCGGTGCCGTCTGCGCTCAGGTCGCTGGGGCGGCCCATCATCGTGGTGCCGTCGGCGAGCGTGTCCCACATCTTCAGTTCCGGAAGCAGCATCGACACGCCCGAGGTCTTTGGCGCTGACGCCTGCGTCACCGCCGGCGTGTTGGCCTGCGCCATCCGCCGCACCGCAAACAGACGGCCCTGCCGATCGATCGACAGCGATCCCACGGCGACGCCCGCGAGATAAACGGATGCCCGGTCGTCCTTGTCGATCTTGAGGACCGCGTTGTTGTCTTCCTGGCTTGCCAGGAGGCTGCCGTCGGCGGCGGCGACAATGCCGTCGACGTTGTTGCCGACGGTCTGGAACACCTGGGTGAAGCGCGCGCCGGCGGCAACGATCCCCGGGATCGGCGTAATCGCGGAGTCACCCTGTGCTTGTCCGAGCCTGGGCGCCGAGGTGATGACCAGGCACACCGCAACCCCCATCACTGCCTTCGCGTTCATAACCACTCCCTGTGAGAATCGGGCTACCGACCGGCGCCAGCCGCAGCGAGCCTGAACGTGTATCTTACGGTGTCGTTGCCGTTCTGCACGTTGAAGACCGCCGGCCCGTCGGCACGCACGAGAAAGGTCTCGACTTTCCGCGAGGTCACGTCAATTTCGTTGAACCGGGTGACGACCCGGTAATTGCCCCCATCCGCGTCGAGGATTGCGACCGACCCCTGGATGTTCGTGTTCCGCCGTTCGGCGTTGGCAAAGTCGACGGTGATCTCGTACTCCCCCTGGCGCAGTCCGACGATATAGTACGCGTCCTCGTCGACGTCGAGGAGCCCGGTCTTTTCCTCGCCGAGCGACAACGCCTGGGGGACGACGCTGCCGAACAGCGGTACGAACTCTACCGCCGATGCCGGTCGGACGCTCAGCCAGAAATCCGCCGGTGCGTCGCCGTTCAACAGTCTCAAGCCGACCCGTGCCGGCTGCCGCGTCGACCAGGTGGCCGTCTGCCGGGCGCCGACATCGATCTCGTTGAAGCCGATGATCCGATCCTGCAACATCGCACCACGTTCATCGAGCAGCGAGATTCGACTCTGAAGGTTGCTCGACCGGTTGTCGATGAGCCGCATATCGGCCACGATTTTCAGGTCGCCGACCGGTTCCGGCAGCTGCAGGTAGTACTCCTGGTTCGGTCCGAGACCTATTTTCTGGATGGTGCCGGGTGTCAGCGCCGCCGGTTTATCCGCGCTCGTTTCAGCCGGCGGTGCGCTCACAACCCGCATCGCGTCCACGCCTGGCGCTCCTCCCGCCACGACCCTCCAGATCCCGTACCCGGCGGCTCCAGCGATCAGAATCCCAAGCGCCGCGGCGGCGATCCAGCGCCAGTCCCGCGGGGCTCGCCGGACCTGCACGGGTGGCGTCGGCGGCTGCGCCGGTTGTGGTGGCGGCTGCACGAGGACCGCGCCCCGTGCCTTCGCCGCGATGCCGTCGCACAGGGCCTGGAATTCCGGGTCCGCGGGGTCGCCCGTCCACCGGGTCAAGTCGGCGGCCTGCCGGCGGCGGAACTCGAGGGGCTGCTTGACGTTCTCGATCAGCGCCGGAACCAGGACCTCGCGTTCGGACGCCAGGCCCGCCTCGTTTCGCACCCACTCTGAGCCGATTGAATGCGCCGACCAGAGCACGACGACGCTGCTGGCGGTCTCGAGCTGCTGCTCGATGGTCTGATCGAACGCCTCGCCCGCGACGATCTTGCGGTCCCACCAGACCGACCAGCCCCGGTCCTGGAGGGCATCAGCGAGCAATCGCGCGCGGTCCCGGTCCTCGCGCGCGTAGCTGATGAACACGTCAGGCATGGTGTCGCACTGCGGCCGTCGCGATCAGCGATTCGAGGACGTCCGGTTCCGCTGGCTTGGTGACGTGGCGGTCGAAGCCCGCCTCATAGGCGCGCCGCTGGTCCTCTTCCTGCCCGAACCCGGTCAGCGCGACCAGGACGACGCGTCCTCCCATCGCCGCGCGGATGCGACGGGCTGCCTCGTAGCCGTCCATGCGCGGCATGCCGATGTCGAGCAGCGCGATCTGCGGTTCGAATACCTGCGCCAGCTCCACCGCCTCGACGCCGTCGGCTGCAACCCGGACGTCGTGGCCCATGAACTGAATCATCAGGCGCATCATTTCAGCGGCGTCGGGAATGTCCTCGGCCACCAGCACCCGGCATGACGGCGCGCTGGTCCGTCCATGGGCCGCGGTCCGCTTCTGCTCGTCGGCCGCCGTGACGACCGGCAGGCGGACGAAGAACGTCGTCCCCTTACCAGGGCCTCCGCTCCGGGCCTCGATGCGGCCGTCATGCAGCTCGATCAGGCGTCTCGCCAGCGTGAGCCCGATTCCCAGCCCGCTGCGCGTTCTGGTCAGGCCCTGCTCGACCTGGATGAACATGTCGAAGATCCGCGGCAGAGCCGAGGGCTCGATGCCGATGCCGGTGTCGCTGACGGCAATGACGGCCTCGTCCGCATCGACCTGCGCCGAGATAGAAATGCGGCCGCCGCGATCGGTGTACTTGACGGCGTTGTTCAGCAGGTTGGCAAACGCCTGCGCCAGCCGCGTGAAGTCGCCGAACACCCACAGGCCGGTATCCGGCAGGTCCATCACGATCGAGTGGCCGGCGGCGTCGCTGAGCGGCTGGATCGTCTCGACGGCGCTGCGAAGCACGCTGCGCAGGTCGGTCCGGTCGCGGCGCAGCTCGATCCGGTTGCGCGTGATGCGCGAGACGTCGAGCAGGTCATCGGTCAGGCGGACCAGCTGGTGGAGCTGGCGCTCCATGATCGCGAGCGCCCGCTCGTTCAGCGAAGGGTCGTCGCCGGCGCGGCGCATCAACTCCAGCGCGTTGCGGATCGGCGCGAGCGGATTGCGCAGTTCGTGAGACAGGGTCGCGAGGAACTCGTCCTTGCGGCGGTCCGCTTCGCGCAGGACGTCTTCGATCTGCTTCCGCTCGGTCATGTCCACGCACACGCTGACGCAGCCGCAGACCCTGCCCTGGCGATCGTAGAGCGGTTCGACGTCGTTCTGGACGTACAGCACCGACCCGTCGGCCCGGACGATCTCGATCTCGTTGGCGAGGTGCGTGCGGTGCGCCACCGCGTACTGCATCGGCAGATCGCCCGGAGGTATGTCGCGGCCGTGGCGCTGGATGCGATACGACGCCTGCTCGCCGGCCGGCGGCGTCATCGAGATGTTCTTGGCCGGCTCGACGTGAAGCAGACGCGCGAGGGCGTCGTTCGCGGTGATCAGCCGGCAGTCCGGATCGTGGGCAACGGCGATTGGAACCGGCGCTCGCGCAACGAGGTCGGCGAGCGAACGAAGCCGCGCCCGCAGTTCGTCGGGGGTGGCGTCATCCGGCGGCTCGAATAACGTGGCCAGGCTCGACATCAGGGGTCCCGGGAAGAGGATGAGTATTATGCGTCAATGGACTCGATTACCGACGAACTCTTCAGCGTCCCCGGCACCACTCAGACCATAGTCGTAGTCGTACGAATCGTGGCCGCCGGGCTGCTGGGTGCGGTGATCGGAGGTGAGCGCGAGCTGGAAGGGAAGGCGGCTGGCCTGCGCACGCATATGTTGGTGGCCCTTGGCTCCGCACTCTTCGTGATCGCGCCCCGCGAGGCCGGCCTGCGTGGAAGCGAGATCGCCAGCGTCGTCCAGGGCGTGGCCGCCGGCATCGGCTTCATCGGCGCCGGCACGATCCTGAAGCTGGCGGACCGCCAGCAGATCAAGGGCCTGACGACCGCCGCCAGCATCTGGATGACGGCCGCTGTCGGCATCGCCGCCGGCCTTGGCCCGCTCTGGGTGCCAGTGCTGTCCGCGGCGTGCGCCTGGGTGATCCTCTACGTGTTTGCGCGGATCGAAAGGGGGTCGGCGTCGCCGGACCGCTGATAGCCGTCCGGCAACAGGAGTCTTACCTCCCGGCCTGGCCGGGATCGCGGAACCCTTTGTTGTAGCCTTCGACTTCGTTCATCGGCGCGCAGATGCCTTCGGTGACGCCCGCATACAGGCCCGACCATCCGAAGTAGGTCATGCGCTCCTCGGGGACGCGCTTGTACAGCTTCTTGTTCCCCACCCACGGCGTCGTGTAGTACTCGGGATCGTGCAGGGTCAGCTGCATCTCCAGCGTGTTCGAGTCGAGCCGGCGCCAGGTTTCCTCGATGCGCGCGTGAAAGCTCTTGGGGTTGCCGGCGTTGTCCAGCCAGGCGCGTTCCTCGAGACCGACAGTGTTGACGACGAGGGTGTTGCCATTCCAGGTGGCGACGGAGTGTCCGTACCACGCCGGGCCGAGATTCTCGAGATTCTCGCCGGCGGGCAGGGCGCGGCCATCGGTCCAGAGGAACCGGGTACGGTGCTCCCACTGAAAGAACTGGATGACCCGGTTGGACGTCATCACGAACTCCATCGGCTCATCGTCGTTCATCAGACGCGGAAAGCCCATCGGGTTGCAGGTGTACCACGGCGCGTTGCCGATGCCGCCGTCCCTGTCGGCGATGCGGCCGGCCTTGGCGGCACTCCCCGCCGGGGTCAGCGGCGGCGCCGGCGTGCCCAGCGTGTGGTCGTTTCTGGTCAGCATCCAGATGCCCGACAGGTCGCGCGGATCGAAATTCGTGTCGCCGCGGTTGGCGTCGATCGCCTTGATCGTTTCTTCCCGGAACCCCTGCGCGGACGCCGTCACGGCCGGCGCGAGGCAGAACAGCAGAAGAGCGAAGCGGGCGCTGCGCATGGCTGGCATCTCCCTCAGTTCACCGGGTTGGCGCCGGTTTCACGCGACATGATTTCCGAGCCGTCGGCGAGGACCACCTTCACGACGATCGCGGTCGGCGCGCCGTTCGCGGCGGGATTGACGATCGCGGTGATCTCCTGGCCCACCTTGAGCGTGTTCCGGTTGTAGCCCGCCTGGGCGAGCTGGCTCACGCCGGCATTCTCGAATCCCCAGGTCACGCTCTTGCCGGCGTCGTCTTTGACGTCCATGTAGATAACGACATGCGGATTGCGCCAGTCCACGCGGGAGACGACGCCCTTGAGCGTGACGCGCTTGTTCATGTCGTAGGTGGACCCGCGGCCATGGTGCGCGTCGAGCGTGGGTGAGAGCGTCGTGAGCAGCGACAGCAGGACGGCGGCGTGCAGGAGCTTGTGCATGAGATGCGTCCCCCGGGTAGAAGTGACGTCCGAGATGGTAGGGGCCGCTGCCCGCGGTGTCAACGGGGCCAGAAACAATAAGGGCCGGGATTGCTCCCGGCCCTGGTGACGCTTCTGGTCGCTGCGCGTTCTTACCAGCGCGACTCGCGACGCTGACGACGCCGCCGCCGCCGCCGCCACCGTTGCGCGCGAAGCCGCCGCTGCGCTGTTCCTGCGGCTTCGCCTCGTTCACGGTCAGCCGGCGTCCTTCGAATTCCTGCTGATCGAGTTTCTCGCACGCGGTGCGCCCGGCGGCGCCATCCGCCATTTCGACGAAACCGAAACCGCGCGACTGCCCGGTGGCGTGATCGCGGATCAGCTTGACCGACGCGACGTCGCCAATCGGGGCGAAGAGCGCCTCGAGCTGCTGCTCATCGGTATGGAACGACAAATTGCCTACGTAAAGTCTCATGACACATCCAGTTGAAAGGTTGGAGGCTGCTGGCTTGATATCTTCTGGAGCGTGCAACTACAAGACTGACGCAGGCAGAACAAACGCGGCGGGATCCAACGTGACACGGTAGTGTAGCACGCGCCGCAAAGTCGCGCGGGCGGTGACGGTCAGCGTCGCCGGTGAAACGACAACAGCCGCGCCTGGTTCCAGATTTCGCCGCACCCATGGCACCGCCAGTAGGTGCGATCCGTGATCGACTTGCTGCTGGTCGTCACCTGCGCGGATCGGCAGAAGGGACAGACCGGCTTTTCAGGCGCGGCTACGCGAGGGGGCGCGGCCGGGTGATTCATGGCTGCTCAGAGCTGCCAGCCGCATTGCCGGGCGGTGACGGGCGCCTCGTCCTCAGTGCGCACGACGCGGCCGCCGGCGACTTCCATCTGCGCCATCGTGGCGGCCCCGTGTGGGCCGTCAAGACGCGGTACGCAGCCGGCAAGCAGTTGCTGCGCGCGAAGGGCGGCTACGACGACGAATTCGAACGGATTGACGTCGACTGGTCGAATGACCATGGGTTCCTCTGGACAATGCCATGGTGAGGAACCCGCCGGATTGCGGGAGGCTCAGAACAGCTGTGAGTACCTTAGCACGGAAGGGCTGGGCGGCTCGTAGACGACGCCGCGGCCCGCACGGCCATTTCGGTCTCGGCGCGCGCCGTTGCCAGGCGTCCGATGTGTTCCATCAGGTCGCCGAGCGGCTGCGGCTTGTAGAACAAGTGCGCAGCATTGCGCTGGATCAAGGCTTCCTGATCGTCGGTCACGGCCCCCGAGCCTGTCAGGATCAACACCGGGGTCGAGCGGTGACGGGGGTTTACACGCAGCATCGCCAGCAGTTCGAGGCCGGACTGGGTGCCCAAATGGAGGTCGAGGATCACGGCGCTCAGGGCGTGATCATCCGCGAATGCCACGGCGTCGGCGATCGATCCGGCCTCGACGGCCCTGAACCGGTTCAGGCCAAGCGCGCGAGTCAGCATCCGGCGGATGCCGGGATTGTCGTCCACGACCAGGACATAGCGGTCGTCGGTGGACGCCTCGACGAGCGCCGGGTTCGTACCGGCGACCTCGATTTCTTCACCCCACTGCATGCCTCTGTCCATGGCAAGGGCCGCGCCGAAGGCCGTCTGACACCGGGTGTCATGTCGTGGACGTCGGAGTCGCGGCTTATACGCCTGGAATGTGACGGTTCGCCGACACTGCCTCCGGCAGCGCGGCCGCTACGACGGCACCTTGGGGCCCGCATCGACGCGCCCGGCGATGTACGCGCCGTCCGCGATGACGCATCGAGGTGCGTGGATGTCCCCGGTCACCGACCCGGTCGCGTGAAGATCGACCCGTTCCAGAGCCTTGATATTCCCTGTGACCGCTCCGCTGATCGTGATGCGCAGCGCGGACAGGTTCGCCGTGACCGCGCCCTCGGGCCCGATTGACAGGTGATGATTGTTGACCTCGATTGATCCATCCACCCGTCCGTCGATTACCAGATCCTCGGTGCTGATGAGCTTGCCCTCGATCCGCACCCCGGGACCCACCCATGCCACCTTCCGCCGCTCGGCCGGCGGCGCCGCCGTGTCATTTGCCATGCGCCTATAGCCTACGACGGACGCCGGCTTCCCTGGTACTGGTAACCTTCGGATTCTATGAAATCTGTTCTTCCGATCCTCGTTGCGGTGGCCTCGCTGGCCGGCGCCGCCTGCGGCGGCGACTCGGGCACATCTCCCACGATTCTCCCGGGCGCGCCGTTCTCGACGACGGACGTTCGCGTGGGCACCGGCGCGGACGCGACCGCAGGCCGCCGCGTAACGGTCAACTACACCGGATGGATCTACGATCCCGCGCGCCCGGAGAACAAGGGGCAGCAGTTCGATTCGTCCGTGGGGGCCGGCCGCCAGCCGTTCCCGTTCACACTCGGCACCGGCGCGGTGATTCGCGGATTCGACCAGGGCGTGACCGGGATGAAGGTGGGAGGCCTGCGGCGCGTCACCATTCCGCCGGACCTGGCTTACGGATCGGCGGGGTCGGGCGGAGTGATTCCGCCCAACGCCACGCTCGTCTTCGATATCGAACTGCTCGACGTGGTCTGAGCGCTACTGGGCTCCGCCGCGGCCCGCCCCATCGCCGCGACCGCCGCCGCCACGTCCTCCACGTCCTCCCGGCGGCGGCGCGTTGCCGCCAGCGGCACCCGGCTGGGCACGACGAATCGTGATCGGCGGTAGGCGGTTCGAGTAAATCTCGTCGTAGCGTACGTTGCGGCCGTCCGCGCCGAGCATCGACAAGTTCTGCTGGAAGATCCCCTGCGCCGGCGAATTCCCCGGAACCGTGGCGTCGACGATGTACAGGCGGTTCTCGTGCAGGTAGATCGCCACGTAGGTCTTGGTGTTGTCGGCGTTCTGCAGCTGCAGCTGGTGGCCTGAGATCAGATTGATGTAATGCCACGCATCGTACGTAACCTTCGAGCCCGCCCTGTTCCGGTACAGTTTCGTCGCCGCGTATTGAATGGAAGCCTGGATGTCGATCTGGAAGTAACGCGGATCATCGAATGACGGAGCCTTAGGGAGCTTCGCGTGAATCATTTCGGCGTTGGTGTAGTCGATGACGGTGACTGAATACTTACTTCCCCCTTGCTGCACCGTATAGATGCGGCCGGGGAAGACGGCACCGTACTCGGACGGCCACATGATCTCCATGACCGTTGGCTTGCCGGGGAACGGGATGCTGAAGCGGTCTTCGGTGCTGATGAATTCCATCCACTCCTCCTGCGCGGAGGCGAGGACAGGGAGGCACAACAGGAGTGCGGCGATGATGAGCTGAATACGGCGCATGATTTTGTCCTTCCGGCGTGGAAACTTCCGCCTAATATGCCAGAAAACCCCCGGGCGGCGCCACAACGGCTGCGGCCGCTTATAATCCCGCGGCATGAAGCCACTCATCGTTCCATTTACTCTGTGCGCGGCCGTGATCTGTGGTGTCCCGGCATCCGCGCAGCAGTCCTCGCCGACGATGAACCAGGAGCCGCACCACCAGCGGCTGACGTACATCCGCCACATGCGCGTTTTCGAGCTGAGGCTGACGCCGGGCGAATCGACGGCCGATTACGTCCTTGACCACGAC
The DNA here is from genome assembly GCA_963750995.1 of uncultured Acidobacteriota bacterium. GTDB lineage: Bacteria > Acidobacteriota > Vicinamibacteria > Vicinamibacterales > UBA2999 > CAVVST01. Next base: position 98,969 of record CAVVST010000006.1, read on the forward strand.
GGGGCGATCGTCGCGCTGACCGACGCGACTGTGCGACTGCATCGTGCGGGCACCGCCGGCGAGCCGCGCCCGGTTGCGGCGGGGCGAGCCGATCTCAGCCAGTTCACCGGCGAACCGGTGACCCAGCGCCTCGAGAACGCCGGCACCGCGCCGCTGCGCGCGATCGTCGTCGAAAACCTGCGCGACAAGGGGTGGATGACGCCGCCGGCGCTCATGGCGGCCGGCACCACGCTTCAGACCGAGAATCGAGGGTTCGCCGTCTACGATATGCGCTTGAGCCCCTCGACCAGAACGATCGCCCATACGCACCAGAATCCGAGCTTCATCTTCATCATGTCGGGGACCGTGATGGCGCAAGGGGGAGGCGGCGAATTCGAGTTCCCACTGGAGCAGGGGCGGACGTGGTGGTTTCCCAGCTCGGGCGCCGATCAGCCGCACACGCTGACTCTCGCGGATGGCACCACCGAGGCGCACGTGATTTGCGTCGAAGCCAAATAAGAAAGCCGGGTCCGCTTTTCGCGGGACCCGGCCTACGGAGGGCACGTGCAGGGCGGGTTCCGCGCCGCGGACCCGTCTCAGATTTACCGGCTTGATGTCGTGGTCGCGCCAGGTTTCTGAATCGTCACCAGGCCTATGCGGTTGCTGCTGCTCTGATGAATCACCAGGTTGCCATCCGGCGTGGCGCGCATGTGCCGGATGATTCCGTAGCCCGACGGAATCGCCCAGCTCTGGAACTTCTCGGTCTTCGGATCGAAGCGCACGAGCGCATCCGGCCGGCGCCGCGACTCGTTGTACCAGATGATGTCGTCGACGACCTCGATCGCATAGGGATGCGTATCGGGTCCGCTCGGCGACGGCCACTCTTTCACCTCGCCGGTCCTGGGATTGAGACGGCCCAGCGCGCCGAGCCCTGAGTTCACGAACCACACCATGTCGTCGCTCGTAATCGCCAGGCGACGCACGGTTGTGCCTGGTCGGGGCAGCCGGTACTCCTTGATCGCCATCGTCACTGGATCGACTTCCGCGACCCCGTTGGATCCGTTGTAGGACACCCATACGCGACCCTGGGAGTTCACCTTGATGCCGTAGGGCAGCGCCCGTGCCGTGGGCACGGCGACCAGCGTGATCTCACCGGTCGTGGTGTTCATGCGGCCGATCATGTTGCTCTGCTGCAGCGTGAAGAAGAGCGTCGTTCCGTCCTTCAGCCAGATTGGCGTATGCGGATCGCGCGCGTTCGCGTCTGGCATCTTGTAGATCTTGATGTCGCCGGTGGCGGGATTCAGCTTGCCGATCGTCCCGTTGCCGTTGCCCATGTACCAGATGTTGCCGTCGCGGTCGTTGATGATGCTGTGCGGATGCGCCTCAGTCTCGAGCTTCCATTCCTTCATCTCGCCGGTGCGCGGATTCAGGCGGCCGATGACGCTGGCGAACTGGCCGGTCCAGTAGATGGTGCCGTCCGCGAGTTGTAGCGGATCCCGCGCGCGCTGGCCAAGGGTCGGCGCGATCCATTCCTTGAATGTGACTTGTACCGGACCGGGTATCAGGACGGGCTCGCGCCCTGGCTTCGGCGGGAAATGCGATGCGAGGTACTGCGTGATGGTCGCACGCTGCGGATCGGGCAGGTTCATCATCGTGCTGATCAGGTCCTGCCACCGCTCCTGCGTATAGCCGGTGGAGCCGGTGATCATGTTGACGCCATGACAAGCGCTGCAGAGGCCCTGCACCATTTCCTTGCCGGCGCCGTCGGGAAGCGCCGCTGCCTGCTGGCCGCGGCCGCCGCCCTGGCGGCCCTGCCCCTGCCCATGCACAGCCACGGTCACCACCAGGCACAATACCGCTGACGTCAGAGTGAGCGTTGAAATGCGGGACATATTTGTCCTCCGTGAAAGTACGGAGCGAATGGTAGCACTACCCGCGAGCGGGCTGCTCAGCGTTGAGCACCCGGCGGAGGTCTGCCACGCCGAACGGTTTTGGCAGGACGCCGTTAAAGCCGTAGTCGCGAAAATGGGCGAGTACGGAGTCATCCGTATAGCCGCTGGTGACGTAGACGGTGACGTTGGGCCGGATATTCCGGATGTGGCCGACGCACTCGGCGCCGCCCATCCCACCCGCGACCGTCAGATCGAGGATCACGACGTCGAACGGCTCGCCGCGCTCTTCGGCGGCGCGGAACCGTTCAATAGCCACCTCGCCTGACGGCGCCGCTTCGGTGAAGTACCCGAGCGACTGGAGCATTTCCTGCGCCACCTCCGACACCATCTCATCGTCGTCCATGAGCAGCACGCGGCCGCCCGCGCGGCGCACGACGGTGGCCGGCTGCACGGGTTCGGGGACGACCGGCCGCGCGGATGCGGGGAGGAGAATGGTGAAACACGCGCCTTCCCCGGGCTGGGATTCGACGGTAATCGCTCCGCCGTGCGCGTGAACGATGGAGTAGGTGATGGCCAGCCCGAGCCCCGATCCAAATTCCTTGGTCGTGAAATAGGGATCGAAGATGCGATCGAGCCTGTCGGCCGGAATGCCGTGTCCCCGGTCCTGCACCGTGAGGCGGACGTAGCGGCCCGGCGCCAGGCCCGTCAGGGCCAGCGACGCGTCTTCGCCCAGTTCCTCGTTCGCCAGTGACACATCGACGACTCCGCCTCGAGGCATGGCTTGGAGCGCATTGAGCACCAGGTTGTGCACAACCTGGCCGATCTGATCGAGGTCCACGTCGGCGGCCCAGAGATTGTCGTCGATGGTGAAACGCGGCGCGACCGGCGAGCCGCTCAGGGCGAAGCGGCTGCACTCGACGACCAGTTCGCGGACGGAGGACGTGGTCTTGATGGGCGCGCCGCCCTTGGCAAACGTCAGGAGCTGGCTGGTGACGCCGCGCGCGCGGGCACAGGCGGCCGATGCGTGGTTCAGCCGGGTGGCCAGTGCCGTCTCATCGGGACGGACGAGCGACTCCGCCAGGGAGAGGTTGCCGACGATCCCCATGAGGATGTTGTTGACGTCGTGGGCGAGGCCGCCGGCCAGCACGCCGATCGATTGCAGGTGCGCCGCCTTCGCGCGCTCGTGCTCGGCGCGGGCGATGTGACTGATGTCGCGCAGTACCCAGACCGCGCCGGCCACTTCGCCGTCGGCAGCGCGCGTCGGCGTACCGGTGACTTCGACCAGCGGAATCGGGCTGTCGGTCGGTACTTCGTTGCGCAGCCGCACGATCGCGCCGTCCCAGAGGCGGCGCAAGGCGTCCTCGGCGGGACCGCGTACGATCCCGAGCGCCAGCAGCGTGGACATGATCGGACGGTCGTCCAGCGGAGGGGACGCCAGCGCTGAGAGCTTCCGCGCCTGATCGTTCATCAGCAGGAGTGCGCCGTCGCGGTCGACCGTCATGACGCCGTCGCGGATCGTCTGGACGGTGACGATGAGGCGGGAGCTTTCGAGAACCAGCCGTTCTTTTTCTTCCGCGAGCGCGGCTTCCGACTGCGTCGCGCGATCGAGCGCCTTGGCCAGTTCGTTGGCGTGGCGCCGCTCCGCGTCAATCCGGCCGAGCGACAGGTGGTAGGCGCGATAGGAGACGTACAGCGGAACGAATGCCAGCGGCAGCAGGATGTACGCCCCGCTGGTGATGATGAGGCTGATCACGCCCGCGGCCGCGCCTGACAGGAAATAGCTCGGGCCACTCCAGAAGAACTCGCGGTACCACGCGCGGATCGGCGACTCGCGGTTGGTGAGACCAACCGCCGTGGCCACGAGACCCGTATTGACCATGAAATAGCCGGCCGACATGGCCAGCAGCGGGACGAGGGTCGCGGTCAGTGTTGGATCGGCGACGCGGCCGTTGAGCGCGCCCCAGATCCGGCCGACCGCCTGCACCGTGATCGCAACCGAGGCGACGCTGAACGCGGCGCGGTAGAGCGGCTGCGATCGACGGACGCGCCACGTGCACTGGAAAAGCACGCCGGTGGAGGCGGTGACCATCGCCACGTTCGGTCCGAGCGTCATCAGCGCGACGAGGTCGGCGGCGCACGCCATCGACATCGTCGACACCCCCTTGCCGAGCGGCAGCCGCAGCTTGAACGACGACAGCAGCAGCGATGAGCACAGCAGCGCGATCGTCAGCGGGGGATTCGGATACGTGCGCGGGGTGAACCAGAAGAGAAGGGCAGTTCCGAGCAGAATGACGCAGCCGACGTACAGCCCGACCCAGATCCGGCCTGCAGTTTTCGCGGCCGGGGCGGACGCGGACAGGGCTCGGTGCGACCCACGCGCGGCTGCGAGCGGCACCGTGTCTACTCCCACGCTGTGTCGGTCGATCCTACGACTGAGCCGGACGTCTCAGTGCGGTCGTGGGCAGCCAGCCTGGTGATGATGCCCGGCGAGGCGCACAAGTTCTGGATATCCTGTGTGGACGACGGCTCGGTTTGCGCGCCGGCGACGTTGACGTCGAGGGCGAGGAGCGCCGACACGAAGAGCAGCGATCGCGTGACGCGCATGGGGGTTTTCGGCGCGTTAGCAAGGGCAGAGCCATGTGCGGCGCGTGTGCTTCTGGCGCAATTTCGCGAGTTACTAGAGTTTTTGCGCGGAAACATGCCGGATTTCCGGCCGTTTAGGCCGGATTTCCGACATTCGGAAGGAGTGAGGGTGGCTGATTCGATTGCGGGCCCAACGGGGGAGATGCTGGTGGCGCTGAGTCGATCAGTGACCACGGGACGGCTCCTGTCGGGCGTCGTGCATGAAGTCAACAACGCGCTGCTGGTCATCTCCGGCACTGTGGAACTGCTCGAGGGGCAACCCGACCTGCCGGACGCCGTGGTTCGCGGGCTCGAGCGGCTTCGCCGCCAGAGCGCGCGCGCGGCATCCGCGCTGAGCGACGTCACGTCGTTCACGCAAGCGTCGCTGCAGGACAAGGCGGACGTGCAACTGCGCGAGCTCACCCAGGCGGCCGTCGACCTCCGTCGGTTTGCCGCGAGCCGCGCCGGCGTGTCGCTGCAGTTCGACCCGGGAACCGATCCCTGCCTGGTACGCGGCAACAGCGGATATCTGGAGCAGGCGATCCTCAATCTGATCATCAACGCGGAAACCGGCATGCGAGGCACGAAGGGCAAAGTCGTCATCGACGTCAGCATGCAGGACAACTGGGCGATTATTCGGGTGGCCGACGAGCGTCCGCGATCGCCGGGCCTGGCGGAGAGCGCGTTCCAGCCCTTCGATCACTCGCGGCCGGCGGCCGACATCAGCGGACTCGCATTGTTCGCGGCGCGTGCGATCGCCGAAGCGCACGGCGGCACCCTCCAGCTCGACGAACAGAACGCCTCGACGTCGTACGTGATTCGCGTGCCGAAGGGATATTAATGATCGTCAACGATTAGGACGCGACACCTTCTTCGACGTTCAGCCGCTGCAGCTTATCGATGAAGGTCGTCCGGCTCAGGTTCAGCAGCCGCGCGGCCTGCCGTTTGTTGCCTCCGGTCTTCTCGAGGCAGCGCATGATCAGATCCCGTTCCAGCCTCTGCACGATCGAGCTGAAATCGATCCCCTCGTCCGGGATGGCGATCGCGGCATTGAAGCCGGTTTCAGTCGGTTTGCGGATTTCGTCGGGCAGCGCCTCGGGGCCGATCTCATTGCCGGTGAGGCTCATGGCGACCGCGTGCTCCATCGCGTTCTCGAACTGGCGGACGTTGCCGGGCCAGTGATACGCCATCAGCAGGCGCAGCGCTTCCTGGGTGAGCGGCTTCTGCTGGATGTTGTTTTCACGGCACGACTTCTTGATCATGTGCTGCGCCAGGAGCGGGATGTCGCCGCGGCGCGCACGCAGCGGCGGCAGCGTCACCGGGATGACGCTCAGGCGGTAGAAGAGATCTTCCCGGAACGTGCCGTCCTTGACGAGCTTCCGCAGGTCCGCGTTGGTCGCGGCGATCACGCGGATGTCGAGCTTCATCGGTTTCGAGTCGCCGACACGCTCGACTTCGCGTTCCTGGAGCGCGCGCAACAGCTTCGCCTGGAGCGGCAGCGGCATCGACGACACTTCGTCGATGAAGAGCGTCCCGCGGTGCGCGAGCTCGAACCGGCCGACCCGCGACGAGATGGCGCCGGTGAACGCGCCTTTCACGTGGCCGAAGAGTTCCGCTTCGACCAGCCCTTCCGGAATCGCGGCCGCGTTGAAGGCGACGAATCGCTGATCGGCGCGCGGCGAGTGATGGTGGATCGTCCGTGCGACGAGCTCCTTGCCGGTGCCCGTTTCACCCTGGATAAGGACCGTGCTGTTCATCGGCGACACCATCTCCAGTGTCTGAAACAGCTGCTGCATCGTGCTGTCGCGGCCGACGAGGCTCTCGAAGCTGAAGCGGCCGCGCAGCTGGGCGCGGAGCTCGGCGTTCTCGACGCGCAGGCGCTGCTGATCGACCGCCGTCTCGAGCACGCGCGCGAGCTGGGAGAGCTGGAAGGGCTTGATCAGGAAATCGATCGCGCCGCGCTTCATCGCTTCGACCGCCTCGGCGACGCCGCCGAAGCCGGTCATCACGACCACTTTGATTTCCGGGTAGCGGGCGACCGCCTCCTCGAGGACGGACATGCCGCTCGTGTCGGGGAGGTGGAGGTCAACCACCAGGCCGTCGTACGCGAAGGCCTCCAGCCGCTCTTTCGCGCTGGCTGCATCCGCCGACTGCGCGACGGCAAAACCGGCGCTCTCGAGAGACTCGCTGAGCGTTTCTCTCAGATCCGCGTCATCTTCCACGATCAGGACGGAGGGCTGGCGGGTATTCGTCATGGCGATAGTGCGAGGCCGACAGCGTGCCGAAAGGGCGACACGCGCGACTCTGAAATCCCCAGATGTTCGGGAAGGCGCGGTAATTCGCGCCTTTCAGAGGATATCGGCTCGTCGGCCCTGGTCGATTAGCCGACACCAGGCCGGCAAAGAGGTGGGAGGGATTAGAGCGGGGTCAGACCGGGGGTCAGACCTAGGGTCAGACCGTGGTCCGACCCTAGGTCTGACCCCCGGTCTGACCCCGCTCCTTAAAATCGGAGGCCGAAGGCCATGCGGACGGCGCGGCCGCCGTTCTGGCCCAGGAAAGGCTGCGGAAACTGGTTGTCCGCGCTCACTTGCCCAAAGCGGGGTCCCTTTATGTACGCCATCGGGATGCCGTTGGCGTCCAACCCGCCGGCTGCGTCCACCGTAATGGTGCGGTCCCACGCGATCTGCTTCTGGTTGTTCAGGGCGTTGTAAATCTCGAGCTTGGCCCAAGGTGCAACGGTTCGCCACACGGAAATCCGGTAAGTCATCGCCAGATCGACGACGCCGTAGCCCTTGAACTGACCCGCCCCCCGCTCGCCAAAGTAGACAGTCTCGCGAACGAACGGGTTGATGTCGTTGGCGGCGTAGCCCGGATTGTGCGCGAGCTGCGCCTGCGGAAGCGGGATGCTCGCGGTGAGGCTGTACACGGTGCCCGAGTTCACGCGCCATAGCGGCGCGATATCCAGCGCCCCGAATCGACCGAGGGACTGCATCAGCACACCGTAGACACGCAGCTTGTGCTGCTGGTAGTTGTCGAGGCGACCTTCCGGCATCAGCCGATCGAGCGCGGGTCCGAAGATCTCCGGGAAGTTGCCGTACACCGACGTGATGCCCGGCTGGCTGGCGGCTTCGCCGGCGAAGCTGCCGCGGTTCCGCAGCTGCACCGTGTAGTCACCGCCGAGCGTAAACCGATCAGCCGAAGCAAACGAACCCTCGAGGATGACGGCGGAGTAGCGGCGCGACGGGTCGCTCGTGTTTCGCAGCAGACGATTCGTCACCTCGCCAACATTGGGCACCGTCGTCACCCCGGTAGAGAGATCGGCGAAGTCCTCAACGAAGTTCGTCGTCTGCCGCCATACGTAGGAGGCCTTCACGTGACCTCGATCACCCAGCGCCTGTCCAATCGCCGTCGTCGCCTCGCGCACGCGCGGCGCCGCGAGGTCGTCGGCAACGCGGATATTCGCGGTCGGGATGTTGGCGAACACCACGCGAGAATAGTTAGCGACGTCGAAGCCCGGCGCAAAGTCCGACCCCTGGCCCGCCTGACCGGTATAGACGTAATCGATTTCGCTCGGGCGGCCGACGTTGGTATTGGTTGCGAATTGCGTCTGGCCGTAGCGCCCGCCAAAGGTGCCGTAGGTGGCCTGGAGGATAGTGCGGCCGTTGCCGCGCGCATCGAAGGCCATCGCCAGCCGCGGCAGGAGCGAGGTGGTGTCCACGGTGGTGATGTCGCCGGTCGCCCGCCCGCGGACGACTTCACCGCGCACGCCAAGGTCCAGCGTGACCCGCGGTGACACCACCCAGCGGTCCTGCAGGTAGAGCGACGTCGTGCGGATGTTCAGCGTCGCGCCGCGCGTTGCCATAAAGTTCCACGCCTGCGACACACCGGGAGTGAAGACGGGGGTCGGCCGGCCGTCGGCGCCCAGCACCGGGCGGCCGCCCTGCACGAGATAGTCGGTCGCGAACACATAACCGGTTGACGACTGAGAGTTCCCGCCGATCGCGCGGTTCACAAACGACTCCACCCCGCCCTTCAGGTCGTGGCTGCCGCTGCGGCGCGTCGACAGGAGGTACGACACGCTCGCGGCCACCTGATGGTTGTCGCGGTTCTCGGGGTCGGTCGCGTCAAGATACGGCGCATGGTAGAAGAGCGAAGCCGGCACGCCGGCGGTCGCGCCCAGGGTCCGGAATGGGGAGTCGGCGATCGAGGCGCTCGTCCCACCGTTGTTACGGAACCCCTGCGTCTTGCGCGAGAACTGCGCGCTGGCGAAGTACCGTCCGGCCAGCACGCCGTTGTAGCTGGCGGCAAAGAGGTTGTTCGGCAGCGTCCGGGTCACCAGAGTGCTGGCGTCGACCAGCGCGGCGGCCGGCAGCCCCGAGGCATTCGCCTGCCGTGTATGGTTGGTGATGTAGCTCGCCTGCACCATCTGTCCGGCGCCAGGCGTCCCGGTCAGTTTGATCTCGCCGCGGCGGTTCGTGTCAGTCCTCGTGTACGCCCCCGCTGTCTGTGCAAACGTGTTCGCGAGGTTGATCTGCTCGGAGCGGCCCGCGGTGAAAAACCAGAGGCGGTCCAGCGCCACGGGGCCGCCGAACGTGCCTTCGTGGGTGCGGCCAAGCAGATCGGGATTCTCGATGTTGTTTTGCACCTGGCGCGGCGTCTCCCTGATCCACGCCGGGTTGCTCAGGTTCTGGCGGAAGCTGCCGCTGAACGTGTTGCCGCCACTCCGCGTGATGACGTTGATCACGCCGCCAGAGAACCGACCGTAGGACGCAGGCACGCCGCCCGTCAGCACCGAGACCTCCTGGACGGCGTCCTCGATGAACAGGTTGTTCTGCGTGCCGAAGACGTTGTCGTTGCTGTCGACGCCGTTGACCATGAACAGGTTGTCGTAGCCGAAGCCGCCGCCGATCGCGAGCTGGCCGGCGTTGAAGGTGTTGGCGGTCAGGCCGGGCGCCAGTTCTGCGACATCGGTGGGACGCCGTCCCACCGGCAGCGCATCGATCGCGGCTTTCGTGAAGTTCCTGCCGGTGGCGGTCGTCGCCGGCAGCGACGGCGCTTCCGCGGTCACGGTGACGATTTCAGACTGCGCGGCAACCGGCAGCGTGGCGTGAACGTTGGCCGTGCCGCCGAGACTCACCGCGACGCCGCCTCTGATCGCGCCCTGGAAACCGGCAAGCGTGAACTGCACCGTGTAGGAGCCCGGCGGCAGCGCGCGCAGATAGTAGACGCCGTTGAGGTCGGTGACGGCTTCACGCCTGTCCTGCAGCGCGGGCGAGGACGCAGTCACGGTTACGCCGGGCAGCGGTGCATCATCCTGCGACGTCACGATGCCGGTCATGGTGCCGGTCTGGAGTCCCTGGGCGTGCACCGCCGGCGCGGCCAGCAGAAGCAGCAGTACAACGCAAAACGCGTGGCCGACAAGTTTCTGTTTCATTGACGATTCCGGAATCAGTGTTGACGTGGTGAACGGACAGCTTGCTCTCTGCCGCTCTCTGACAGCTGTTTCGTGAGGAACGCGTGCGCGTCGCTCACGGCGAGGGGTTTCGAGAAGAGGTAGCCCTGGGCATGCGGACAGTCGAGCGCGATCAGTTGCTTCGCCTGCTGGTCGGTCTCGACGCCCTCGGCGATGATGCCCATGCCGAGCTCTCTCGCCAGGCTGATGATGCTGCCGACGATCGGCGAGTCGTTGTGCATGCCGCCGATCCGGCTGATGAACGAGCGATCGATCTTCAGCGCATCGAGGCGGTAGCGGTGGAGGTAGCTCAGTGACGAGAACCCGGTACCGAAGTCGTCGAGGTAGAGCTCGACCGGGATCGCGCGCAACTCGTCGAGCCGCTGCACCACGGTATCCGAGCTGTCGACGAGGAAGCTCTCGGTAATCTCGAGGCGGAGCGTCCCGGGCAGCAGGCCGCTCTCGGCGATGGCACGGCGCACTTCCTCGACCAGCGTCGACCGGTCGAACAGCTTCGACGAGATGTTCACCGTCAGCGTCAGCGGGCTGTTGAAGGTCCGCTGCCATTCGGCCACCTGCCGGCAGGCCTCGCGCATCACCCAGTGCGTGAGCGGCACGATCAGGCCGGTTTCCTCGGCCACCGGGATGAACTCCGACGGCGGCGTCATCGTGCCGTCCGGCCGGCTCCAGCGCACGAGCGCCTCGAAGCCGCAGGCGCTGCGCGACTCCAGCTCGATGATCGGCTGGTAGTGGACGCTGAATTCCTGGCGCTCGAGCGCGCGGCGGAGCTGCGTTTCGAGCGTGAGTCGCTGGATCGCCGACGCATGCATCGACGGATCGAACGTCTGGTTCTGGCCGCGGCCCTGCGCCTTGGCGCGGTACATCGCGGTGTCGGCGTCGCGCAGCAGGTCATCGGAGCTGCGGTATTTCGCGTTGCCGAAGGCGATGCCCATGCTCGCCGACGCGTAGACCTCGCGGCCCTCGACCTCGAACGGCTGCTGCAGCGATGCCTGGAGCCGCTCGGCGACCACCGTGGCCGCGTGCGGATCGCTGATGTCCTCGAGGAGAATCGCGAACTCGTCGCCGCCGAGGCGGGCCATCACGTCGGTCGGCCGAAGGCTGTGGGCGAGCCGCTTGGCGATCTCGACCAGGAACCGATCGCCGGCGATGTGGCCGAGACTGTCGTTGATCAGCTTGAAGTGATCGAGGTCGACGAACAGCACGGCGCAGGTGTAAGCCTGCGACCGCCGCGCCCTGGCGAGGCAGCGCTCGAGCAGCTCGGTGAAGAGCGCGCGATTGGCGAGGCCCGTCAGATTGTCGTGCAGCGCCGCGTGCGAGAGTTCGTCCTGGATGCGCCGGCGCTCGGTGATGTCGGTCTGCGACCCGGCGATACGCACGGGGCGCGACATCTCGTCCCGGACGGCGACGCCGCGGCAGAGCATCCAGCGGTCGCGGCCATCGAGGTGGGACATCCGGTATTCGTGCTCGAAGTGCGCGGTCTCGCCGGCCAGATGGCGGTCGAGCACGCGGCGGAGATCCATAAGGTCTTCCGGATGGACCCCGCGGAACCAGTCCTCGACACGCACGAACGGGCTCTCGGCGGGCAGGCCCACCATCAGCTTCCAGCGGTCGGAGGCGTAGAACGCGTCCGCGCTGAGGTCCCAGTCCCACAGGCCGTCGTTCGAACCGGCCGCGGCCAGCGCGTACCGCTGTTCCGACTGCTTGGCGGCGGTGAGCGCCTCGACGGTCTGAGAGTGGAGCTTGACCATCTCCTCGTGATGCCGCTGCTCGGCGGCGATTCGTTCGAGGTAGACGGTGTACGAACGGAAGGTCAGGTAGACGGGTGCGACGGCGAGCGGCACGAGCCAGCCCCAGCCCGTGCTCCAGGCCCAGGCGGCGGCGGCCGCGGCGCCGGCGCCGACGAAATAGCTCGGCGCCGTCCAGAGGAAGTTGCTGTGCCACACCTTCCAGGTCTGCTGGCCGGTGGACAGTCCGACGGCGCTGGCGACGGTGGTGGTGTTGACCAGGTAGTAGGCGAGGGCGGCTCCGACGAGCGGCTTGACGAGCCCCGCATCGAAGGTGCCCACCCGACCACCGAGGGCGAAGAACACCCATCCGGCCGCCTGCACGGTCAGGATCAGCGCCGCGATATTGAAAAAGACCCGGAACGCCGGGTTACGTTTCGCGATCCGGACCGTGGTCTGCGCCCACGCGCTCAGGGCCGCCACCAGCATCGTCGGGTTCGGGCCGAGCAGGATCAGCGAAGCAAAGTCGATGGTGTAGGAAACAGAGAGGTTCGACGCACTTGTCCCGAGCGGGAGCCGCAGCTTCAGGCCCGAGGCGATGGCCGAGGCCAGCGACAGGGCGATGAACAGCGGCAGGTGGGGAAGGGTCGTCGGCAGGTTCGTCGCAAGGACGACACCTGCCAGACCGATCGTACCGCCCACGAAGAGCTGGGCGGAGCGGGGAAGGCTGCGCACTCGGGATCCCCAGTCCTTCGATTAATGCGTGCCCAGATCCCAGACGATCTTCTTGCGCGGATGGCCGTCCGCGGAGAGCGTCCAGTAGTACTGGTCGTAGGTGCGGTTGGCGAGCACGAGCCCGTTCGGGATCACCCCCTGGCGCACCGCGCCCAGCTTCTGCAGGGCGGCGTTGCCGCGGAGGTTTTCGGTCGCGGCGCGGGCGCCCACCATCTGTAAGCCCATCCCTCCGAATGCGAAGTCCAGCACGGCTTCTGCTCCTTCCACGAATAATCCGGTGCCCCAGAACGACGAGCCCATCGCAAAGCCCCATTCCGGGAGCTCGCCGGGCTTGCACTGAATCTGAAAGATGCCGACGGCATGGTCATACCCCGCGGGGACGATGCCGAAGCACACATACGAGCCGGCCGCGCGCTTCTTGTGGCTCCACTTGACGAAGGATTCGAAGCCTTCGATGGTGGTGGGCGGCGGCGAAATGAAGCGGCTGACTTCCTCGGTCGACAGCAGCGAGAGCAGCCAGGGCGCATCCGAGAGCTGCAGTTCACGCAGCCTGGTCGTCCGGTTCATCAGCAGCGGCACGAAAGCCTGCCACTCGGGCGACGCCGGCTGCAGCGCCGGAACGACGATCGTCGGCTCCTGCGTCGCGACGACGTTGAAAGGCATCATTTCCATTGGCGTATCCTCTGGTCTGCCTTAGAACGTTTCCGGAACGTAGGAGTTGATCACGGCGTCGGTCAGAGACGGCTCCGAGTCGCTCGGCACGGCGGGAGCATCGCTTGGAGCCGTGAAGTTCTCGCCCCAGACCAGGTTCTCGCCCCAGACGATGTTCTCGCCCCAGACGATGTTTTCGCCCCAGACGATGTTCTCGCCCCAGACGATGTTCTCGCCCCAGACGATGTTGTCGCCCCAGACCAGGTTCTCGCTCCAGACGATGTTCTCGCTCCAGACGATGTTCTCGCCCCAGACGATGTTGTCGCCCCAGATCACGTTGTCTCCCCAGATCAAGTTCTCGCCCCAGACCACGTTGTCGCCCCAGATGACGTTCTGCGCCCACGACAGCCGCTCGTCGATCCAGTCATGCTGGTCGACCGGCCCGGTGACGCGCCCGTCAGCCGTCGTCGCCGAGGGGTTGATGACCTTCGCGAGCTTGATCGCGCCGATGCCGTTAACCATGCCGGCACCCTGAATCAGGCGGTGCACCGGCTGGCCGTTTGCATCCTTCATGTTGAACGCGGTGTATTCGAAGATGGCTTTGATCGCATTCGGCGTGAGCGGCTTGTGATTCGGGAACGCCGCGCGGTTCGCTTCGATGACGAGCGCGGCGAGCCCGGAGACGACGCCCGCGGACATGCTCGTGCCGGTCAACGCCAGGTACCGGTTGTTGCTGAGCAGCAGCGTCGGGTTGCTGAGCACCAGCATGCTGAGCGGCGCGGCTGGGGCGACCATCTTGTGGCCCGGCGCGATGATGTCCGGCTTGACGAAGCCGTCATACCAGCTCGGTCCGCGCGAGCTCCAGGCGCCGACGGTGTCGTCGCCACGGCGCTTGGTGCCTTCGGTGCGCTCTGAACCGACCGTCAGCGACGAGGGCGCGTTTGCGGGCGACGAGATGCCGCCGAACGCGGGGAGGCCCGTCGACTGCTTGATGCCGTTGTTGCCCGCCGATGACACAACCAGGATGCCGGCCTTGGACGCCGCCTGCACCGCCTGCACGAGCGGGTCGAGCGCCGCCGGTTCATACGGCGGATGGCCCAGCGACAGGTTGATGATGTCGATCCCGAGCGCCTTCTTGTTGGCCGTCGCGAATTCGACGGCGGCGATCAGGTTGCTCGTGCTGCCGCCGCCCGCCGCCGTCAGGACCTTGAGCCCGACGAAGGAGACGTTGGGCGCCACGCCACGATAGAGGCCGAGCGAGGTCAGGCCGTTGCCGCCAATCAGGCCGGCGACATGCGTCCCGTGCCCGTTGTCGTCATACGGCGCGGTCGCGATGCCGCCGCGCGTGAAGTCGTAGAAGGCCTTGATGCGGCCTCCCAGGTCGAGCACCGGCGCGATGCCCGAGTCGATCAGCGCCACGGTGACGCCTTTGCCGGTCACGCTGACGTTGTTCAGACCGAGGGTATCGCGGAGCAGCGTGCCCGTCGTGTTGGGAACCGCCGCTGAAAGGCCCCCCAGCAGATCGCTGCTGATTTCCGCATCGACCGACACGCCGAGGACGCCCGGGATGGCGGCGATCCGCTCCAGCATTCCGACCGGCGCGTCGAACGTGAACGCGAAGATGACCCCGTGTTCGCGCTTCACCTTGAAGCCGAGGTCCTTCAGCGCCTTCCGCACCTTGTTGCGCTCGGCGGGATCGGCCTTCACAATCACGGGCACAGTCTTCAGCCCGCTGGTCCCCGCCTGCATCAGTGCGGTATCGAGTTTCTCTGCCCTTCGTGCTGCGCGCCCCTTCTGCCCTGGGCTTGCGGCCAGGTGAAATGGCGTCGAGGCCAGGACGATGGCAGCGACGCCCGCACAGAGCGAACGTCTGATCGAGTGAGTCATGCCCGCCCGTGGAGCAATTCAACTGCCGGGCTGACAAAGTTACTTAAGTCGTTGAAAACATTGGTCTGACCAGGTGTGCGCCTGCCGTGCACATGTCGACTTTCCGGCCGCTGAAAACTGGGGCGCGGCCGAAGGACCGGCACCTGGTCGTGTCGCGTGGGGCGGCGTGTTGGGTTGGGGGTCGGGGACTTAATGCGGGCGCGCGGTTGGCAGGTGCGTCCCAAGGACGACACCTGCCGAACCAATCGTAACGTCGAACAAACCCGCGCTGAAAGGGAAGACCGTGCGGGTTCCGTTGCCTAGTGCGTGCCCGGATCCCAGACGATCTTCTTGCGCGGACGGTCGTCCGCGGAGAGCGTCCAGTAGTACTGGTCGTAGGTGCGGTTGGCGAGCACGAGCCCGTTCGGGATGACCCCCTGGCGCACCGCGCCCAGCTTCTGCAGGGCGGCGTTGCCGCGGAGGTTTTCGGTCGCGGCGCGGGCGCCCACCATCTGTAAGCCCATCCCTCCGAATGCGAAGTCCAGCACGGCTTCTGCTCCTTCCACGAATAATCCGGTGCCCCAGAACGACGAGCCCATCGCAAAGCCCCATTCCGGGAGCTCGCCGGGCTTGCACTGAATCTGAAAGATGCCGACGGCATGGTCATACCCCGCGGGGACGATGCCGAAGCACACATACGAGCCGGCCGCGCGCTTCTTGTGGCTCCACTTGACGAAGGATTCGAAGCCTTCGATGGTGGTGGGCGGCGGCGAAATGAAGCGGCTGACTTCCTCGGTCGACAGTAGCGAGAGCAGCCAGGGCGCATCCGAGAGCTGCAGTTCACGCAGCCTGGTCGTCCGGTTCATCAGCAGCGGCACGAAAGCCTGCCACTCGGGCGACGTTGGTTGCAGGGCCGGAATCACAACTCCCGGCTCCGGCGAGGTCACGGCGTTGAAAGGCATCATTTCCATAAACGTGTCCTTTCGTCGCCTTAGAACGCCGCGTCGCGCGGATACTGTTTGGGGGCGCTCGGCACCACCGGTGCGTTGCTGTCAGTCAGGAAGTTCTCACCCCAGACCACGTTCTCGCCCCAGACGATGTTTTCGCCCCAGACGATGTTCTCGCCCCACACCAGGTTCTCGCTCCAGACGATGTTCTCGCTCCAGACGATGTTGTCGCCCCAGATCAGGTTCTCACTCCAGACGATGTTGTCGCCCCAGATCAGGTTCTCACTCCAGACGATGTTTTCGCCCCAGACGATGTTCTCGCCCCAGACGATGTTGTCACCCCAGATCACGTTGTCGCCCCACAGCAGGTTGTCGCCCCAGATGACGTTGTCGCCCCAGATGACGTTCTGCGCCCACGACAGCTGCTCGTCGATCCAGTCGCTCGGCTCGACCCAGCCCGTGAGGCGTGCCGCGCCCGTTGTCGCCGAGGGATTGATCACCTTGGCGAGCCTGATCGCGCCGATGCCGTTGACCATGCCGGCGCCCTGAATGAGCCGGCTCACCGACTGGCCGGTCGCATCGTGCATGTTGAAGGCGGTGTACTCGAAGATCGTCTTGATCGCATTCGGCGTCAGGTGCGCCCCGCCGGGGAACGCCGTGCGGTTCGCTTCAATGACCAGCGCCGCGAGCCCGGAGACGACGCCCGCGGACATGCTCGTGCCGGTCAACGTGAAGTACTTGCTGCTGGTGAGCAGCAGCGTCGGGTTGCTGAGCACCAGCGTGCTGAGCGGCGCGGCGGGCGCGACCATCTTGTGGCCTGGCGCGATGATGTCGGGCTTGACGTAGCCGTCGTACCAGGTCGGCCCGCGCGAGCTCCAGGCGCCGACGGTGTCATCGCTGCGCCGCTTCGTGCCTTCGACGCGCTCCGAGCCGACCGTGAGGGATGAGGGCGCGTTGGCGGGCGAGGAGATGCCGCCGAAGCCGGGGAGGCCGGTCGCCTTGTTGATGCCGTTGTTGCCGGCGGAGGACACGACCAGGATGCCCGCCTGTGAGGCCTTCTGCACCGCCTGCACGAGCGGGTCGAGCGCCGCTGACTCATACGGCGGATGGCCGACCGACAGGTTGATGATGTCGATGCCCAGCTTGGTCTTGTTGGCGGTGGCGAATTCGACCGCCGCAATCACGTTGCTGGTGCTGCCGCTGCCGGTCGCGGTGAGCACCTTGAGGCCAATCAACGACACGCCGGAGGCCACGCCGCGATAGAGCCCCCCGAGCTCGCGCCGCTGCCGCCAATCAGGCCGGCGACATGCGTGCCGTGCCCGTTGTCGTCATACGGCGTGGTGGCGATGCCGCCGCGGGTAAAGTCGTAGAAGGCCTTGATGCGGCCGCCGAAATCGAGGACGGGCGCGATGCCCGAGTCGATCACGGCCACGGTGACGCCCTTGCCGGTCACGCCGATGTTATTGACGCCGAGCGTGTCGCGCAGCAGCGTGCCGGTGGTGGCCGGGACCGTGGCGACAATGCCGAGCAGGTCGCCGCCGATCTCCGCATCCAAAGAGACCCCCAGGACGCCCCGAATGGCGGCGATGCGGTCGAGCAGACCGACCGGCGCGTCGAGGGTGAACGCCGAAATGCCCCTGTGTTCGCGCTTCACCTTGAGGCCGAGGTCCGTTAGCGCCTTGCGTACCTTGTTGCGCTCCGCCGGATCGGCCTTCACGATCACGGGCACCGTCTGCAGCCCGCTCTTTCCGAGCTTCTGCAGTGCGGTATCGAATTTCTGTGTGCTCTGTGCCGAACCTTTCGTCCCGGGGCTTGCGTCCAGAGTGAACGGTGTCAGCGCGAGAATGATGCCTGCGACCACCGCGCCTAGCGAACGTCTGATCGATCTAGTCATGTCCTGGCAGTTCAGCAATTCAATTGCCGGGCTGCCACGGTCACTTAAGTTGTTGAATGTATTGGGTTGATCTAGTGTGCGGCCACTTGCACATGTCGACTTTTCGGCCGCCTCCAGGAGCGTCAGCCGAACGACCGGCACTGGTAGTAAAGTCTTGCGTGCGCGCCGGACGAACCGGTCGTGCACAGGCCAACGCGCCATTGCACGGCGCTGGCACTGCGGCTGCATCGGAGGGAACCATGACGAAGCCGAACGATCCCGGTCAGAGCCACCAGGTGGAACTCCACGAAGATGACTCAGATTTGCAGAAGGGTGCTATCGAAGGTTCGCCCGATGGGCAGGGCAACCCGAGCGGGACTGGCCTCGACGATCAGGGCTGGCCGAACGACGAAGTGGCCATCGCCCAGGACGTGATCGGCGCGAACGAAGACGATACCACCGGCTAAGTTGGTAGCCGGCAGCTGGCACTAGTCCGTAGAGGCGGATCTTCAGGTCCGCCTAATTGGCGCGAGTAGCGGTGAACATTCCCGCCGGCCCGCCGCCGCGGACCATCCCCTCGATCTGGTTGCCGGTCACGGTTCCCGTATATTCCACCGCACCTACCGTGAAGCGGATCTGATCGCCGCGCAGGCGGCCATCGGCTATTTCGCGCCCACCCAGCGTACCGGTGACCATCTGGAAATTCTGGGTCAGTGCGAGCTCATCCTGTCCGATCCGCCAGCGCCCGTTCACCTTCGCCGGAACAATCCAGAGCAACGCCGTGCACCAGGCGCTGCAGTCGCCGTCCACCGTGACCGTCTCGTCGGGTGTCCACCCTTCGATACCAAAAGTGTTCGAGACGATGCGGCTGCCCGGCCGGAGGTCGAGGAACTTCTGGCGCAGCTGCAGCATGTTGCTCGGGAGAAGAAAGAGGGCAAGGACGTTGGCCTTCGAGATGTCAGCCTGGTACATGTCGCCCTCGACGAAGGTGGCCTTCTCCGCAACCCCGGCCTCGGCGGCGTTCTTCTTCGAGAGCGTCACCATATTGGGATTGAACTCGACGCCCAGCGCCCTCGCGCCCCGCTTCGCGGCGCCGATGACGTTGCGGCCGTCACCCGACCCAAGGTCGATGACAAAATCCTGGGGGGTGACTGAGGCCAGGTCAAGCATCCGCTCGACCAGCTGTGGCGGCGTCGGCACCCACACGACATCCTTGCCCGGCTGGCCGGGTTGAGGTACGAACGGTTCGTCCTGGGCGCGGGCGGCGGCAGGGACGGCGACAACAAGCGCGACGATGACGATGCGGAAAAGAAATAGAGGCTTCACCATGCGCGGCATTATGCACCATGTCCGCGGGTAGGATAACCGCTAGGTGCGCTCCGGCTCCCACCTCAGCCCGAGCGCAAGGATGCGCTCGAGGAGCCGCTCGTACGACACCCCGCTGACCTCCGCGGATTCCGCGAAATCTTCACCGTACGCCAGGTTCGGGTTCGGGTTGGCCTCGATGACATAGACCCGCCCGGTCTCGTCGTCCATCCGGAGATCGACGCGCGCGTAACCGCTCAGGTCGAGCGATCGAAAGGTCCGCTTGGCGATGCGCTGGATCTGCTCGGTCACTCCGGCGGGGAGGGTGGCGGCATCAGTCATGATTCCGTGCCGCTTCTGGTACTGCGTGCTCCACTTCACGCGTTCGGTCGCGATGTGCCACCGGTTCTCGGGCATCTTGTCGAACGACATCTCCCACACCGGAAACACGTCGAGCCGCTGGTTGCCGACCACCCCGACGTAGAGCTCGCGCCCGTCGACGAACTGCTCGACGATGGCGGCGCTGCCCAGGCTGCCGTGCACGAACTCCACCCGCCGCGCGAGCTGCTCCTCGTTCTCCACCACTGACGCCTGGGAGATCCCGGTCGACGCCTCGAAGAACAGCGACTTCACGATCAGCGGGAAGCGAAGCTTCTTCGAGAGCTGCGTGCGCCGGCCGCGCCGCACGACGGTGAAGTCGGGCACGGGGATGCGGTGGTAGGCGAGGAGCTTCTTCGAGAGCGCCTTGTCGCGCGCCAGGATGAGCCCGCGCGGATTGCATCCGGTGTAGGCGAGCCGCAGCAGCTCGAGATAGCTGACGACGTTCTGGTCGAAGGTGGTGACGCCGGCGAACGCTTCCATCAGGTTGAAGACGATGTGCGGCTTGAACAGGCCGACGGTCGGCCGAATCGACCCGAGCTCGTCGTGGAGACCGAGCACGCGCACCTCGTGGCCCATTTCCCTGAGCGTCTCGATGACGTCGAACTCCATCTTCCATTCCGCTTCGCGCACGTCGATCCCGGTGGTGTCCGCTGGCGGGACCAGGTGGTCGTGCACGAGGGCGAGGATGCGGAGCTTCTTCATAAGTAGGCCGGGTTCCGCGCCTCTGAGCGGACCACGGCATCACAGGAACACGCGATGTCCTCCGCTGTGCAGGTAGTTCATCGCCTGGACGGTGAGGAGCACGGCAAACTCCTGCCTCGCCAGGTCCTCGGGCACCGCCAGCCGCAGCTTCAACTCGCGGCAGCGGGCGATCATGTCCTCGAGAACCTGGTCGATCGTGTACTGGTAGATCCCCGTCCACCCCGCGACGAGGCGGCGTGTCGGGCGCCGAATCCGCGCAATGAACTGCGCGGCCGTCAGGTTGTCGCCGAACTCGGGCAGTTCGGAGAACAGGCGGCGCAGGTCGCGGTCGTAGAAATTGGGATAGTCGACGCCGTAGTAGCGACGTTTCGTGCGGTAATGCTGCCGCAGCGTTTTGGTCAGCTTGCGCAGCGGATCGACTTCATCCGGGTTGGCTACACGGGCCTGCCGATTGGCGAGTGAGGCCATCAGCCCGTCCATGTACTCGAGCTTCTTCATCGCCGGCCAGCCGGCGTAGCGCTGCCGCCATTCGCTCTCCGGGGTCAGCCAGACCGCGAAGGTCTCGGCAAAATCCTCGTCGGGGTGACTCTGCGCATACCAGGCGTCGAGGTGCAGCACGAAGCTCTTGCTGTACGGCTTCGGCGTGTAGAACTCCGGATAAGGTTTGGTCGGCGGGCCGAATGTCCGGCGGCGCTGCCGGCGCAGCCGCAGCCGGAACGCGTTATCGATGGCGTGGCCCGCTTCATGGCGCAGGATGCGCATGCACCACTCGTGTTCGCCCCCTTCGATTTCCAGCATCTGTGATTCTTCGAGCCGCGCCAGCCGTGGATGCGCCATGTAAAAGGGGATCGCGATCGTCGTGGCGCCGTCGGGTGTAAACCACTCGTCCGAGAGGTAGAAATGCAGGGGGAACGTGAGGCGACGGGCTGCGAGCTCGCCGCGCAATTGATCCAGCCGCTCGGCCAGGGTGCCTTCGATCGCCAATGGAAGGTCCGCCATGCGGACGTTGAGCAGCTCATCGTCACCGAGATCGGCCCAATCCGTGCGCAGGGGGAGACGCGGCATCGGCAGGCATCATAAACTAGCGGGATTGTGCTGCTGACCGAACAGGATCGCGACCGGACGAAGATCGAGCCGAAATACACGTGGAACCTCGCCGAGATTTTTCCGGACATGGCGGCGTGGCGCGCCGCGAAAGCCCGTATCCAGGCCGAACTGCCGCAGATTGCGGCGTTCGCGGGAAAGCTGGGCACATCACCGGAGGTGCTGGCCGACGCCCTCGACCTGCGCTCGCGCCTCGACAAGGAACTGTCGCGCCTGTACGTCTACGCCAGCATGACGGCCGACCAGGACACGAGGCTGAGCGAACCGCAGGGGATGCAGCAGGAGATGCAGCAGCTCCACGCCGAGTTCAGCGCGCAGGCCTCCTACATGCAGCCGGAGATCCTGCGCATCGGCGGCGCGGCGATCGAGGCCTTCATCGCCGCCGAGCCGCGGCTGGCGCCTCACGCGTTTCCCCTGCGTGACGTCATCCGCCGCGCGGCGCACACGCTTGACCGATGCCGAGGAAAAGATCCTCGCCGACGCACAGCCGCTGGCCGGCTCCGCGCCCAACATTTACGGCATCCTGGCCAACGCCGATTTTCCGTATCCCACCGTCACGACCAGCGACGGACAGAAGGTAAAGCTCGACCAGTCGGGCTACGCCGAGCTGCGCACGCTGCCGAACCGCGCCGATCGCGAGCTGGCGATGTCGACATTCTTCACGGCGCTGGGCGCCTTCCGCCGGACGTTCGGGACGACGATGAACTCGAGCATCCAGCGGGCACTGTTCTACTCGAGGGCACGCAAGTACGCGATCGACGCTCGAAGCCTCGCTCGACAACTACAACATCCCGATCTCGGTGTACAAGCGCCTGATCGAAGGGGTGCAGCGCCATCTGCCGACGTTCCACCGCTACCTGCGCCTGCGCAAGCGCATGCTCGGGATCACCGACGAACTGCACTACTACGATCTATACGCTCCACTCGTAGCGTCGGTAAACCTGCGTTATACCCCCGACGAGGCGCAGCGCCACGTCGTCACCGCCATGCGTCCGCTCGGAACGGACTACGTGTCGGTGCTCGATCGCGCGTTCTCCGAGCGCTGGCTCGACTGGTATCCAGCGGAAGGCAAGCGGTCGGGTGCCTATTCAAACGGCGGTGCCTACGACGTCCACCCGTATATCCTGCTCAACTACCTCGGGCAGTACAACGACGTGAGCACGCTGGCGCACGAGCTCGGTCACACGATGCACAGCTACTACTCGAACCGGACGCAACCCTACGCGACGGCGGACTACTCGACCTTTGTCGCTGAGGTGGCGTCGACGTTCAACGAGGCGCTGCTCATCGACTACATGCTGAAACAGATCAAGGACAAGCCCACCCGGTTGTCACTGCTCGGCAGCTACCTGGAAAACATCAAGGCCACGGTCTTCCGGCAGACGACGTTTGCCGAGTTCGAGCTCCGCATGCACGAGAAGGGGCTCAACTCGGAGCCGATTACCGGCGATGCGCTCTCCTCGCTCTACTTCGACATCGCCACGCGTTACTACGGGCACGACCAGAAGATCGTGATCGTCGACGATTACGTCGCGAACGAGTGGAGCTACATCCCGCACTTCTACAGCGACTTCTACGTCTTTCAATACGCCACCTCGTTCACCGCCGCCGAAGCGCTGGCCGCGCGCGTCATCGGCGGCGACGCCGACGCGACCGTCCGGTATCTGACGTTCCTGAGCTCGGGGAGCTCGAAGTACCCGATCGATCTGCTCAAAGATGCCGGCGTCGACATGACGACCGACGAGCCGCTGGATCAGACGATGGAGACGATGAACCGGGTGATGGACGAGATGGAAGAGATACTTGGCTAGACGCACGGTCCAGCCGTGACGATCTGAGCTACCCGGTGCCCGAAAGCGGATACCCACGCCTCGAGGTCGCGTTCATCGTCGGTCGCGCTTTGAAACTCAGGAAACCGGGCGTTCCTGAACAGGCTCGCTATTTGATCCCGCGATAGCGCTGACAGCGCCTGGGCGAGCTGTGCTCGACCGGCTTCGCTGATGCGCGCGTCGGGGAAGGTCGCGCCCTGGTAAGGCAGCTGCTTCATCGACACCGTGCATGAGTGCCGGTCGGCCCACACAGGCATCTCGCTCCACGCGGCGATGTTGACCTTGATGGGGCCGAACGTCGCGCCCAGGTCCTGGATCATGATGAGCGGCGTGGCGCAGGGCTGATTCGGCTGCGTGGAGACATCGTCGAGGCAGACGAGCCGCTGGTTTTCGGACTTGTTGTCCCAGTGGGCGAGGAACACGGCGGCCAGGCGAAGGGCATCGAGGTCTTCGCGCGCCGCTTGCGAGGAATTCAGTTCGAACCACGCCCATCCCTTGGTTTCCGCTGTTTCAATCGCCGGCGCGTCGAATCGGCGTTCGACCGCCGGCCACTCGAAGTCGGTATATCCGTCGTCGTGTCCGTAGGGACCGAGGAGCACCGGCACGCGGGCCATCGATAGCAGTTGGGTGGCGAGGAAGGGAAACCGGGGGCATCCATAGCACCGCACACGGCGCACGAGCTGGACCTCATCGGCCGGATAGCCAAGTAGCGCCAGGAGCTCCGTTGCCGCGGCCTCGGCAGGAATCTCGGGGTTCCGGCCGTACTTCACCTTGACGACCTCGCCGCCATCGAGCACGCAGTTGAACTTTGCGCTCGTGCCGGACGGCTCGTCGGAGAGGTAACGGCAGACCAGCGGGTCAGCGGGTCCGTCGATTGACGGTTCGGCGGGTCCGGCGGGTCCGCTTTGCGGAACTCGCCCGACATCCGAGTACGTAGGCCGGGTTCCGCGGAGCGGACCCGGCACACGAACGGCGGCGCGTCTCAGCGTATCGCGGCGAAAGGCGTCAGCATGAGCGGGCGTGACTGGCCAGTCGGGGCGGTGCTGCACCTCGAACGCTCCTGGCGGGCGCGATCCGCGGGCCTCGGCAGCAAAGACCCACGTTACGATGCCTGCGAACACCAGCAGGCCGCCGAAGACGAAGGCCAGGCGCGAACGTATCACCTGTACCGGCGGAGCAACTTGCAGGCCAGCAGTTCTGATATCGCTGAGCTAAAGGATCCCTTTGCCGAGCGCGGACAGCGCCAGTTCGGTGGCGAACTCCGCGGTGGTGTTGCGGATGTCGAGCGTCGGGTTGACCTCGACCAGATCGAGTGCGACCAGACGGCGCGAATCGGCGACCAGTTCCATCACCATGTGGGCCTCGCGATAATCGAGGCCGCCCTTGACCGGCGTCCCTACGCCGGGTGCGATCGCCGGATCGCAGACGTCCATGTCGAAGGAGACGTGCAGGCCCCCGGTTCCGTCGGCGGCGAGAGCAATCGCGCGCTCCGCAACTCTGGCGATGCCGTCGCGGTCGATGTCCTTCATGGTGAAGACGTGGACGCCCGACTCGCGGATCCGCGCCTTCTCCTTCTCGTCGAGATTGCGGATGCCGACCAGCACGGTATGCGCCGGCAGGACCGAAGGGGTCGATCCGATCGCCGCCAGTTCCGAGGGTTCATTGCCGAGCAGCGCCGCGAGCGGCATGCCGTGCACATTGCCGCTGGTCGTGGTTTCGGGCGTGTTCATGTCGCCGTGAGCGTCGACCCATATCAGCCCGAGCGGCCGCGACGCGGTGCGGCGAATCCAGGCGGCACTGGCGGCAACCGACCCCGCCGCCAGGCTGTGATCGCCGCCAAGGACGACCGGCAGTGCATCGGCCTCCAGCGCCTTCAGCGAGACGTCGTAGAGCCGCCGACACACCCTGGCAATCTCGCCGATGTACTTCTTCCGCTCGTCGGCGGGCTTCTGTGTTTCGGGAATCGGCGCCGGCAGGTCGCCGTTGTCGACGACCTGGTAGCCGAGTGCCGCAATGCGGTCGCCGATGCCGGCGATGCGAAACGCCGACGGTCCCATGTCGACGCCGCGGCGGCCGCCGCCGAGGTCGAGCGGCACTCCGATGATGTGAACGGGCTTCACTTCGTCTTGTAGGACACCGACATGCCCTCGCCCGACGGCGACACGATCGTCGTGTAGAGCGCCGGGTGGGTGAGGATGGTCCGGAGGAACGGCTCCATCTCGTTCTTCTTGTTGACGACGTTGTGCGCCACGAACACGCCGCCGGCGTTCAGCCGCGGGTAGACCATGTCGAAGAACTTCTTGTAGTCAGGCTTCCAGGCATCGAGAAAGACGAGATCGAAACCGCCGGCCAGCTTTGGAATCTCGGCGAACGCGTCGCCATGGACAACGCGGACGACATCGGCGACGCCCGCCTTGCGGACGTTGTCTGCCGCCTCCCTCGCCCGCTGCGGGTCGTACTCGATCGCCACGACGCGACCTCCGGTCTCGCGCGCGCCGAGCCCGAGCCAGATCCCGCTGTAGCCGCTCGCGGCGCCGATCTCGAGGATCGATTTCGCGCCGCGCGTGGCGACGAGTACGCGCAGAAACCGGCCGTCCTCTTCCGATACCGCCAGCAGCCCCTTGTCCGCCGCCTTGATCGCGCGCAGCACCGATTCGATCTGCGGCGTGACCGCGCCTCCCGGACGCGACGTCTGCGCGGCGATCGTGGCTCCCAGAACCAGGTACGTCACACAGCAGGCGAGAGCGCGCATGCTCGGATTCTACGTCACGCCATCAACCACGACGGTCACGATGGCGACGAAGGACGCGAGTCTTGGAAATGGGGTGGTCGCGACCTTCGCGATCGTCGTGGTTTTAGGGGGTTCTGAGGCGGAGAAACTCGGCCGCCCGGGCGGCGGTGTCGCGTCCGTCGGCGATGCAGTCGGGGATGCCGATTGCGCGGAAGCCGCTGCCGGCCAGGAACATTCCGGGCACCGAGGACAGGCGCTGTTCGATTGCCGTGACACGCTGCAGATGCCCAATCTCGTACTGGGGACTCTGTCGGTGAAATCGATAGAGCCGCGTCACGACAGGATCCCCTTCAATGTCCAGCAGGTCGGAGAGGGTTTCACGGGCGATGTCGATCAGCTCATCATCGGATCGTTCGAACCGATGCGGATCGCGGCCGCCACCCAGGAACCCGCGAATCAGCGCATGTCCTTCCGGCGCCCGACCGGGCCATTTGGACGTGACCCACGTCGCGGCAAGCAGCGGGCACGGCTCCACCCGCGGAACCACGAAGCCCGACCCCTTGAGCGGATGGCGAATCTGGTCGCGGCGATATCCCAGGACGACCGTCGCGGTTGACGCGTAGCGAATGGCGTCGCACAGTCCGGCAAGCGTCGTGTCGAAGGCGCGCAGCAACGCGGCGGCCGCATACGCGGGCACGGCGAGGATCACCGCGCGCGCCTCGATTGTCTGGGTAGTCGAGCGAACGGCATAGACACTGGCCCGGCCAAGCTCGGTTACGCGCGCCCCGCTCATGACGGTATTCGGCGCGAGTGCCGACACGAGCGTGTCGACGAGTTCGCCGACGCCCCCGGGGAGTGACACGAAGGCCCCGCGTGGTGACGGGGCGATGCGGAGCCCGCGCAACGATCGGAGGACGCTGCCGCTCTGCCGTTCGGCGTCGAGCAGTCGCGGGAAGAGCGCGCGCATCGACAACCGTTCGGCGTCGCCGGCGTGTATGCCTGCAAGGAGCGGCTCGGCGAGATAGTCCACCGCTTCGTTGCCGAAACGCCGCCGCACGAACCCCGCGATCGACGCGTCGTCTTCATGACCACGCGGCACGAAGATCTCGGCGGCCATCCGCAGTTTGCCACCCCAGGTGAAGAGCGACGACCGGGCCAGCGCGCCAACCCTGATCGGAAATCCGAGAAAGGATCCTTCGACGAGCGGCCGCAGCCGGCCGTCCCGCAGGACATATGCCGTTCGCGGGAGAAGCGTCGAGACCAGGCGGTCGCCAAGTCCCAGTTCGCGGCAGAGTGCCACCGCCGCCGGCTTCTGAATGAGGAGCGCGTCGGGACCGCCGTCAATCACCCAGCCGTCGAACCGTTCGGTCCTGATGACGCCGCCGGGCTGCGGAGCCGCATCGAGCACCCTGACGCTCAGCCCGCGCTGCTGCAGCTCGAACGCGGCGGCAAGCCCGGCGATCCCGCCGCCGACGACGGCGACGTCAACAACGGCGCCGTTCACGCTTCTGCCTGCTCGGTTCTCGGTTCGTGTTCAGGGTTCGAGGTTCGCGCGCGGGTCGTCCGCCTGAAGGCGAACGCTACGTACGGCGCGGCGTCGAGGCTGACGTAGCGTCCGGCTTTAGCCGGACCCGAGCACGAACCTGAACCCGAACGGAGCAGTGAGAACCAGGAAGTGTGAACGACAGAGTTCACCGGCGTCGTGACGAGCTATGGACGTACTGCGCGAGCATCTGCACGTGTTCGACCGGCGTAGACGGCAGGATGCCGTGGCCAAGGTTGAAGATGTGGCCGACGCGCCCGGCGGCGCGCGCCAGTATGTCGTCGGTCTGCGTGAACATGCGCTGCACCGGGCCGAGCAGGAGTGTCGGATCGAGATTGCCCTGGACCGCGCGGTCGTGGCCGATGCGCTCCCACGCGACGTCGAGCGGGATCCGCCAGTCCACACCAACGACGTCGCCGCCCGCCCCACGCAGCTCCTCGAGGATGGCCGATGTCCCCGTGCCGAAATGGATCGTCGGCACCCGGCGGCCAATCGCCTGGAAGATGCGCTGCGTGTGCGGCATGGCGAATTCACGGTAGTCCGCCGCGTTCAACGCGCCAACCCACGAGTCGAACACCTGGACCGCGTCGACCCCCGCGTCAATCTGCGCCGTCAGGTAGTCCGCGACGACGCCGGCGAGCCGGCCGCAGAGCCGGTGCCATGCATCCGGGTGGCCGTACATCAGCGCCTTGGTGCGCGCGAAGTTGTTGGAATGGCCGCCTTCGATCGCGTACGACGCGAGAGTGAACGGCGCACCGGCGAATCCGATGAGCGGGACACGGCCGGCCAGCTCGCGCTGGATGAGTCCGATTGCCTCGAGCACATGACCGAGCGATTCGCGCGGATCGAAATCCCGCAGTCGATCGATGTCCGCCGGCGATTCGATGGGCCGCTCGATCTGCGGTCCTTCGCCCTTGATGAAATCGAAGGGCAAGCCCATCGGCTCGAGCGGCAGAAGCAGATCGGAAAAAAGAATCGCGGCGTCGACTTCGACGCGTCGCACTGGTTGGAGTGTGACTTCGGTGGCGAGGTCGGGCGTCCGACAGATATCGAGCAGCGAGTATTCCTCGCGCAGCGCCCGATACTCGGCCATGTACCGTCCCGCTTGCCGCATGAACCACACAGGGGTGGCGTCGACCGGCTCTCGCCGGCACGCCTTCAGAAAGCGCGAGGTCCCCACTTACTCTTGAACAGGGATGTTAAGAAGTTCTCGCGCCAACTCGACCAGCTCTTCCAGCCACAGCGGCTTGTACCGGAGTTCAGCGCCGAGCGCGCCGATCTCCGCCTTCTGGTCGTCCTCGAGATAGTAGTCGCCGGTGACGATCGCCACTGGCGTGTTCGTCAATCCCGGGATGGCGCGGATCGCCCGCAGAAACTGCAGGCCGCTGGTCAGCGGCATTCGCATGTCGAGGATGATCGCGTGTGGGCCGTGGGCCTGGGCCAGCGCCAGGCCTTCGTCGGCTGAGTGGGCCGCCCACACCTGGTAGCCTTCGAGGCGAAGCATCCGCGAAAACGTGTCGGTGACGCTCGCATCGTCATCGACGATCAGGACACGAGCAGCCGTGGTGTCGGAGCCGGAGGGCACGGCCCATTGTGGGGCTCGGCCGATCACGCGTCAAGGCGCCGGGAATCGTGTGCTATATTCACCCGGTTTGCACACGCTCGGGAGGACCCGTTGAGCCCCATCCTCGTGCGGCCCGTCCGCGAGCAGCTCGAGCACGATCGGGTCATTCGCCTGCTGCAGGCGAAATACAAGCGAAAATTCGACGTGGCCATCAACCCTGGCCATGAGCAGACGATGCCGGTGACGGTCGGGACCTCGCCCTGGTACCCGGACCTCGTGCTGCAGTCAACTGACCGAAGCCGGAAGCTCCTCGGTACGGTCGAAGTCGAGACAGCCGAGTCGGTGAACAACCTCGAGGCCATGTCCCAGTGGGCGGCGTTCTCGAAACTGCGCGCGCCATTTCACCTCTACGTTCCTGCCTCGAACATCGATACTGCAAAGCGCCTGTGCGCGGACCTCCAGATCGCGGCGGCGGAGCTCTGGGCGTACAACGCGCTCGGCGACCAGATGCGGTTCACGCTGGTGCAGCGATCCGCCACGTCTCGAGCGCCTGAGCCAAAGCCGCGGGCGGCCGTGGCACCAAGACCGGCCGCGGCAAACCGCGCCCACCCGGCGCGTCCCCCGGCCCGGCCGGCTCGTCCGACGGCCGCCGCAGCGAGTTCGCGGCGGAAGGTGGCCGCCAAGAAGAGTCCCGCGCGCCCTGCCGCCGCACAAAAGAAGAATGCCCACACGTCGAGGACGCAGAAGCGGAAGTAGATCGTGCCGTTTCTGCGCGTGATCCGCGACAAGCGCGGATACGAAACCACCTATCTCATGCACTGGTACCGCGAGGGCGCGCGTCAGCGCTCGCGGATCCTTTACGTCTTTCGGAGTCCCGGCGGC
Source organism: uncultured Acidobacteriota bacterium (assembly GCA_963750995.1). Taxonomy (GTDB): domain Bacteria; phylum Acidobacteriota; class Vicinamibacteria; order Vicinamibacterales; family UBA2999; genus CAVVST01. The sequence goes on from CAVVST010000006.1 coordinate 128,772, forward strand.
GTGCGCGTCGGCCGCGAGTCGCTCGAGCCGGACGTCCTGCGCGACATCGAGGCCCAGCATCCCGATATCGCTTTCGACTGGAAGGCGGTCTTCGACAATCGCCAGGTCGTCGATACGACGCCGGAGATGCGCCGCCCTCGGAAGCGCCGCCGCGATGAAGAGACGGCACCGTCGATCGAACCCGCGGCGTCGTCCCCGGGGAAGCCTCACCCCTCGGCTCCCGCTCGCGGCTCAGTGAGCGGCGTCGAAGCGCCGGCCGCCGACGTCGCGCCGTCGCGCCCGGCGATCCCCTCGGCGATCGAAGGCGCGACTCCCGACGAACAGACCGCCTTCCTGGCGCGCTGGTATCCGATCGTGCGCGAACGCATTCCCCAGCGGACTGCCGATCCCGCGCGGCGCGAAGCGCTCCTCGCCCTCGCCGAACGACTGAATCCGGCCGCGTGGACCGACGCGGATCAGATCGTCGCCGGGTTGCAGCAGGCGCGCGAAGCGATCGAGCGCCTGTCGCGCGTCTTTGCACGGCGGCGCCGCCGAGCGAGGCGGACGAAAGGTCCCGACAGGAACGGACCGCGGGAGGCCGCTCCCGCGCCGGACGGCTCGCCCACAAGCGAGTGATGGACTGGCTCGCGCCGGTCGTTCTCAAGCTCGCCGAGCTGGGCCCCTGGGGTCCGGTTCTGTTCATCCTCCTGTATATCGCTGCCGCTATCACGCTGGCGCCGGCGTTCTTCCTGACGGTGGCCGCCGGCGCGTTGTTCGGCGTGTGGCGCGGTAGTGTGATCGTCTTCATCGGCGCCTCGCTCGGCGCGTCGGCGGTCTACGTGCTGGGATCCCTGATGTCGCGGTCGCGACTGATGGCCAGGGTGACGCGCGACCGGCGGGTTGCGGCGGTACGCGACGCAGTCAGGGGGCAAGGCGCCTGGGTGATGTTCCTGCTCAGGCTGTCGCCCCTCGTGCCGTTCAATATTCTCAATTACGCGCTGGCACTGAGCGGCGTGCGCTACGTGGATTTTGCGATCGCGCTGATAGGCATGATTCCCGCGATCATCATGTACACGTACTACGGCAAGGTTGTCGGCGATGTGGCCGCGCTCGCCGCCGGCGTCTCGCCGCCGCGAGGGCCGGAGTACTACGCGCTGCTGGTACTCGGTCTCATCGCCATCATCATATCGACGACGATGATTACCCGGGCGGCGCGCCAGGCGGTCGAGCGGCAGCGGAGTCTGTGAACCATTCGACGCGCGCCCCGGCCGCGCGCAGCAGTTGCGCGGGCCACTGCGATACGTCTTCAGGTCCCTCGAGCGCAGCGTAGACCGCACTCGCCTTTTCCGCACCCGAGACCAGCACGAGAATCGCGCGCGCCGCGAGCAGTGCCGGCGGGGTCAGCGTGATCCGCCAGCTATTAACCCGTTTCACCCAGACAGCGACGACGCGAGGGTCGTGTGGCTCGGACCCTGTCGGGTTCGGCCCACTTACCAGCGGACTCCCTGGGAAGATCGAAGCCATATGCGCGTCTTCGCCTAGTCCGAGCAGCAGGATATCGAACGGTTCGTAAGCGCGGACGATCGCGGCGTATTCGCGGGCAGCTTCCGCGGGGTCGGTCAGCTCGCCACGGATGCGGTGGACGTGGTCCAGCGGAATCGGTACATGGGCGAGAATTGCGCGGTGCGCCATGCCGAAGTTGCTCTCGACGTGGTCCGGCGGCACCGGGCGCTCATCACCCCAGCAGACATGGACCTGTGTCCAGTCGATCCGCGCGCGCCACGGGCGAGAAGGATCCGCGAGCAGCTCATAGAGACGCCGCGGTGTGTGTCCGCCCGACAGGCAGAGGTTGGCGCGTCCGCGCGACGCGATCGCGGCGCCGGCCAGCACCGTCACGCGTTCCGCCGCGGCGGCAGCTAGGGTCTCTCGGTCGTTCAGGACGGTGACAGGTGCCACCGGCGTCTGTCGCGGGCAAGAAGAGAATCCGCTTCCGCCGGTCCCCACGATTCTGGCTTGTAGACCGGCAGCGGCGAAGCCGTGTCGCGCGACCAGGCGTCCAGGATGGGTTGGACGATCTGCCAGCCCGCCTCGACGATGTCCATGCGGTGGAAGAGCGTCTGATCGCCGGCCATTGCGTCGAAGAGCAACGTCTCGTAGCCGGTGCTCGGCTCGCGATGGAAATGCCCGGCATAGCTGAAATCCATCGTCACCGTTTCGAGCCGCTCGAGCGGGCCCGGCGGCTTCGCGTCGAAAGAGAGGGAAATGCCTTCGTCGGGCTGGATCAGCAGCCTGAGCACGTTCGGATTGGTGCATTCGACCGGCGTCTCGCGGAAGAGCGTAAACGGCGCCGGCTTGAAGTGAACGGATATTTCGGTGTGACGGTCCGCGAGGCGCTTGCCGGTGCGTAGATAAAAGGGGACGCCTGCCCACCGCCAGTTGTCGATCACAAGCCGGATGGCAACGAAGGTCTCGGTTCGCGAATCCGCGGCGACATGCGGCTCGCGGCGATAGCCGTCATACTGCGCGCGGACGACGTCGTCGCGGATCGCCGCCGCGGTCAGGCGTGTGACGGCGCGCAGTACCTTGACCTTCTCGTCGCGCACGGCCTCCGCCTCGAACGAGCTCGGCGGTTCCATGCCGACGAGCGACAGCAACTGGAACATGTGGTTCTGCACGATGTCGCGCAGCGCGCCCGCCTTCTCGTAGTAGGCGCCGCGGTTGCCGATGCCGTCAGACTCGGCGACATCCAGCTGGACGTGGTCCACGTATCGGCGGTTCCAGATCGGCTCGAAGATGCCGTTGGCAAAGCGAAACGCCATGATGTTCTGGACGGTTTCCTTCCCGAGGTAGTGATCGATTCGATAGATCTGCGTTTCACGGAAGCCCTGCTGCAGTTCGGCATTCAGCCGGCGGGCGCTCTCGAGGTCGTAGCCAAACGGTTTCTCGACAATGAGACGGCGCCATCCGTCTCGCTCGTCAGCCAGACCGGCGGCGGCGAGGCGGCGGGCGACGGTCGCAAAGAGCTCCGGTGGTACCGCCAGGTAGAAGAGATAGTTCGGCGGAATGCGGTAGCGGCGCGCGATGTCGGCGAGGGTGGTTTTCAGACGCTCGTACAGTCCGGGTTCGTCCAGCTCGCCGGAGATGTAATGGAAGCGACCGCCGATGCGCTCCCAGATGCCGGCGTTCAGCGGTTCCCGCTCCTCGCGTTCGACGATCGCGCGCACTTCGGCGCGGTAGGCGTCCTCCGCTAGCGCCGGCCTGGCGACGCCCCCGATCGCAAACGGCTCGGGCAGCAGGCCGGCTTCAGCGAGGTTGTAGATCGTGGGGAGCAGCTTGCGCCGGGCGAGGTCGCCAGACGCGCCGAAGATGACAAGGACGCACGGATCAGCGTGGGGGTTCGACATGGCCGCCGAACTGGGCCCGCAGCGCCGACAGGACCTTGTCGGCGAACGTGTGCGTGGTCCGCGAACGGAATCGCGCGTACAGCGCAGCCGTCAGCACCGTGGCCGGCACTTCCTCTTCCATCGCCGTCGCAACCGTCCATCGGCCTTCGCCCGAGTCCTCGACGTGGCCGGTGAACGTGATCGAGCTTCGGATCCTTCGCAAGCGCCATCGCGGTCAGATCGAGGAGCCACGATCCGATGACGCTGCCGCGGCGCCACACTTCGCCGATCTCGGCCAGCTTCAGGTCGTAACGCTGCTCGGCGGGGAGGCCTGCGGTAGAGGCGTGCTGCAGGATGTCGAACCCTTCGGCATATGACTGCATCAGGCCGTATTCGATGCCGTTGTGAATCATCTTGACGAAGTGGCCGGCGCCCACCGGACCGCAGTGCAGAAAGCCTTCAGGCGCCGTCGTGCCGGGAGGCAACCCTTCGGTCGGAGGCGTCGCACCCTGACCCGGCGCCAGCGTCCGGAAGAGGGGAGTCAGCCTTGCGAACGTTTCGGGCCGGCCGCCAACCATGAGGCAATAGCCGCGGCGTGCACCCCAGACCCCGCCGCTCGTGCCGACGTCCACGTACTCGATGCCCCGCGGCGTCAGCTCCCGCGCGCGTCTGATGTCGTCCTTGAAGAAGGTGTTGCCGCCGTCGACGATGGCATCGCCTTGATCGAGGTGCTGTGCCACCGCGGTGACGGTTTGCTCCGTCGGCGCGCCGGCGGGCACCATGATCCAGACGGTACGTGGAGGTGCGAGCCGGGTCACGAAATCCTCGAGCGATGTTGCCGCGGTGGCGCCGGCGCGCGCGAGCGCCTCGACCGTATCCGCGCGCTGGTCCCAGGCGATGACCTGGTGGCCCCCGGTCATGAGCCGGCGGGCCATATTCCCGCCCATCCTGCCGAGACCGATCAGACCTACCTGCATGCCGTCAGCCTCGATGGCGGGCTTCCATCGCCAGGATCTTGTTGAGGCGCCGCTGGTGACGCTCCTCGCCGGAAAACCTCGCCTGCAGAAATGCGGCGACAATTTCCGAGGCCAGCGCCGGCCCGATGACACGGGCGCCCAGGCAGAGCACGTTCATGTCGTCATGTTCGACAGCCTGATGCGCGGTGTAGGTGTCGTGGACGACGGCGGCGCGAATGCCCGGCACCTTGTTCGCCGCGATCGAGACGCCGGCGCCGCTGCCGCACACGATGATGCCGCGCTCGGCGCGGCCGCCGGTCACGGCGTCGCCCACCGACTGCGCACAGTCGGGATAATCGACGGCCGCGGTCGAATGCGTGCCAAGGTCGAGCACGTCGTGACCGTGGCGGCGGAGGTTTTCCGCAAGGTCGCGCTTCATGTCGAACCCTGCATGATCGCCGGCAATAGCAATGCGCATTCGGAGAACCATGGTACTGGCTACCACCTACTGGCTGCCAGCTACGAAGTGCCACCTACCGGCTACGGGCAGCAGGGCTGATATAATTCATCTCATGCAAAATACCGCTAACTCTCTGGTGGCCGTGGTCTTTGCGTTCGCGGCCGGCGCCGCGCTCCTGATCGTCGGCCAGGCTCGCCCGGCGGCGCAGGGTGCGCCGCCCGCGCCGCCCTCCACGACGCAGACGGCACCTCAGAAACCGACGTTCACGGTACAGGTCGACCTCGTCACGACCGACGTGATCGTGCGTGACCAGCGCGATCAGTTCGTCTCGGATCTCAAGGTGGAGGAGTTCGAAGTGCTTCGAAGACGGGGTGCCGCAGAACATCGTCTCGCTCGTGCTGACACACGGCGGCCGCGTGTTCAACGTGCAGTCACCGCCGCCCGCGGCCGCGCCGGAGGGCATCATCCTGCCGCCCGCCCGGCCCACCAACGACGCCGCCGGGCCGCGTGTTCCTGATCTTCATCGACGATCTGCACCTCGATTTCCGGATGACGCCGCGCACGCGCGACCTGATGAAGCGCATGCTGAAGAACCTGGTGCACGACGGTGACATGTTCGGGATCGTCTCAACGGGCACGTCATCGATCTCGGAGCAGTTAACCTACGACCGTCAGGTGCTCGAGGCCGCCGATCAGCCGCGTCACGGGCGGCGGCCTCCGCCCCGACGATCATGATCAAGAGCATGCAGTCAGCAACCAGGGGCCTCGGAGCTGCGCTATCGCGCGCACGTCGCGTTCTCGACCGCCTACAGCTGATGAAGAATCTCGAGAGCCTGCGTAATCGGCGCAAGGCGGTCATCTACATCAGCAGCGGCTACGACTTCAATCCGTTCGAGACCTCGCGGCTGAAGTACCAGGCGGAGCTGGCGGCCGTCGAGCGCGGACGACTCGAACCGATCGATCCGTTCAGCGGAAATCGCAGAACAACGGCAGCAGTTCGCCGGAGTCGGATCTCGTTCGCGAGCTGGCGGAGCTGACCCGCGCCGCCAATCGCGCGAATGCGACGCTTGTACACGATCGACCCGCGCGGGCTGGTCGCCGGGCAGGATCTGGGCGACGAGCAGGTCGAGACCGCGGAATGGCAGAACCACATGCGTGAGACGCAGGACAGCCTGCGCGTCCTGGCCGAGCAGACCGGCGGCATCGCCGTCGTCAACCAGAACGACTTCGACAAGGCGCTGAAGCGCATCGATGCCGAGACGAGCGACTACTACGTGCTCGGCTACTACTCGACCAATCCCGATCCGCTGAAGCGGACGCGCCGTATCGAGGTCAAGACCAAGCGGAACGGCGTGCAGGTGTGGTCGCGCACCTCGTATTCGCTGCGGCCGAGTCGGCGCCTCAATAGGTGCCGGGGCGCCGCGCGGCTTCGTCGAACTCGCGGCCGGATCTGCTCGAACACCCGCATCACCTCTGACACCGTCCGGGGCAACCGGCTCATCTTCGGATAGATCCACCCCGTCTGCCGCCGCAGCGCGTGTCCCGCGATGCGGCTGCAGAACAGCGTCTTCGCGTCCACGTCGGCGGCGGCCGCCTGCCACGGGATGATGCTGATCCCGAGGCCGTAACGCGCACCATCGCCTTGATGATCTCCACGTTCTCGGTTTCCATGACGATGTCGGGCTCGATGCGCTCGCGGGTGAAGAACTCGTCGACGAGCCGGCGCGTGACCGATCCGGTCTCGAAGAGGATGAACGGCTGCTTGTTCAGGTCGGCGGGGACAATCTGGCGTTTCTTGGCGAGCGGATGCGCCGGGTAGGTCGTCAGCAGGAGTTCTTCCTGGAGCACCGGCACCGAGACCAGGTCGGCCGCCTCCACCGGCAGCGTGACCAGCCCAAGGTCGCCGGCGCCCGAGCGCAGCATGGCAATCGAGCGATCCGCGCTGCCGACGGTGATCTTCAGGTCGAGGTTCGGATGGGTCCGCCGCATCTCGGCGAGCAGGGCGGGAAACACGTAGAGGCACACCGTCATGCCCGCCGACGAGCCGCATCGTGCCGCGCAGCGATTCCTGCCTGTCGCTGATGGCCGCCACCGTGTCCTGAGATCCTGGAAGACGCGATGACTGAGCTGCAGCAGCGACTCGCCGGCTGGCGTGATGCGGATCCGGCGCCCGATCCGGTGAAAGACGGTCTCGCCAAGCTCCTCCTCGAGCAGGAGCATCTGGCGGCTGATGGCCGACTGTGAGACTCGGAGCTTTTCGCCGGCCGCCGTGAACGATCCGGTGTCGGCGATTGCCCGGATGATCTCCAGCTGCCGCAGATCCATCGGCGCAGGATACATGCGCGCTGCGCATGGGTGCAATACGATCGATGCCTGGTTTTATGTGATTGCGGCCCGGGTCCGGGAGACGGCTTCCTTCAGATATCCCGTGTCCATTTCAATCCCGACGAAGCTGACGCCCAGTTGCGCGCACGCGACCGCGGTTGACCCCAGGCCAAGGAACGGATCGGCGACGGTCCGGATCCGCTCCAGGCCGTGCAGCCGCAGGCACATCTCGGGAAGCTTCGGCGGGAAGGTGGCCGGGTGAGGGCGATCTTTCTCGCGGCTCTGGATGGTCTTGTAGGGGATGAACCACGTGTTCCCCCGGCAGCGCACACCGGATGCCGCCGCCCGCCACCGGCCGACGTTCGACTGGTCCTGGTAGCGAACGCCAATCGCCTGACGATCGAGTGGCGCGTTTCCGTCACGGGTGAAATGGAACACGAACTCGTGGCAGTCGTGCAGGAATCGTCGGCTGTTGATCGGCTTGTAGTGGCCGACGGCCAGGTCGTCGTCGAGCCGCGCCCGGCTTCCCGCCAGCGCCTTTTCGATGGCGATCGACTTGATCCAGTGAATCGTGTTCTGGAGGTGGAGGTGGGGGCGCGCAGCCTGCGCGACGTCCATCGCCGTCCACGGGTCGGTCGGCTTGGCGCCGACGTTCAGAAACAGCGATCCGGACGGGGACAAGGCACCCGGCCGCGCGCTTGACCCATTCGCCGGTCCACGCCAGATAGCCGATCGCGAGGCATGGTGTCGTCGTAGCTGCGGTAGCGGATGCCGAGGTTATACGGCGGCGACGTGACGATGGCGTCGATCGAGCCGGGAGGCAGCCGCTCGAGCAGTCGAGGCAGTCGCCAAGATAGAAGCGAAAGCTGGACCGGCCGGACTTGAGGGAGGTGTGAGGGGGCGGAAACCGGGGCACCGAGTGGGATTGTACCGCGACGAGTCGTTAGACTCGGCTCAGGACAGCGCTTAGGATGGCTTTGAGCGGCGCGAGCTGCGGAACGCGCGGCGAACGCCGCGTTCGGTGGCGACGTGTGATTGCGGCGATGGCCGTGCGAGCTCGCAGGTCTGGCCCTTTTCCTCGACGTAGGTCAGCTCGCGACTCGTCGCCACTTCGCGATACCGGCCGATGACGCATCCGCAAGTCAGGGTTCGAAATCCCAGGAGCCGCACCAGACTCATAGCCGTCCTCCGCCGAGCACGTAGGAGCAAACTCTGTACCGCTGAGCTGACGATCGTCCACCGCGGATCACCGACGCGATGCACACGACCGATATCGCTCGAATTTCCACGCAAAGTCGCGGGAGCGCACGGCCCGTGGTGAGGGAGTTGTCGCCAGACTGCCACGGCGGATGTGGCGGTCACCGACAGCGATGGATCGTCGTTCAAGGGATTGGACGACGGCATCAGCCGCGCTGCGCGCTCGCGGGATTGCATGGCTTTGAAGCTTTCGAGCTCGACCGCCCGCTGCTCGATGCCGCCATTCGCGCGCGCACGATACGGAACGACGAACGCGGCGTGAAGCACCGCCACGACGCCGAGTTCCAGCGGCGTGCACTCAGCGGCTGCAGCGCGGGGACCATGTTGATGATCGTCGCGCCGATGAAGACGACAGAGAACAGGGGTCGATACCGCCGCCGGGCAGCGCGGGTCCCACCGTCATCACGGCTGTTTCCCAGCGCGGGCCGCCTGGAAGCCGTTTCGTAATAGACCTGCAGGTAGCGGCCGATACGCTCGGCGCCGACGTGAAGGGCGTGGACGGCTTCGAACCCGCCGACCAGCACCGCCAGCGAGCACGAGGCTGCCGACGGGCGGGCCTCCGTAGAGCAACAGAAGGAGTGTCAAAAGCCGCCCACCCGAGACAAGTCGTCGGGACGATGACCATGCGGGCCGTTCCGCTGGGCGGCAATAGTCTGCCGGAGAACGGTAAACTCGGCAGACGTCAGCGATTCAGTCATCTGTTTTCCAGCCAATTCGAGTGAGCTCTACTGGCATCCGTTTTGGAATCGCTGAGCGTGACGGATTGCTGAGGTGACGTGAAAGATACGGAAGGTTAACTGTTGACCCCCCGGTCGTGTCAAAAGGGCTTGCACACTACAGTTTGTTTGCTACAATGCCGACACAATCCGTAACAAGTTTATGACGCAATGGGTTGCCCGTGATCCAGGCTCGGCTGTTGAGGACCGCCCAACTGATCTGCGTGATTGCCGTCCTCGGCATGCCGGTGGCATCGCTGCCGCAGACGGCAGCGCCGCCGCGGACCGAGCCAACCACAACCACGTCTCACCCTTTCTCAGACCATCTCATCCGCGCCCAAGGCCGCAGCACCGGCCAAGAAAGCCGCGGCGCCCGCCAAGAAAACGGTGTCAGCCGCTGCGCGCCGCCGCGCTGCGGCTAGAGCCCGTGCTGCCGCGGCCGCCCGGGCACTGAAGGAAGCCGCAGGAGCCAAGTTCAAGCTCGACGATCGTGGTGAGCTGGTGCCGGATCTTCGCGCCGAAGCCGCCATCATCTACGATCCCGCGACCGGCGAGGTGCTGTGGGAGCAGAACTCGCAGAACCAGCGGTCGATCGCGAGCATCACCAAGGTGATGACCGCCGTGGTCTTCCTCGAGAGCTCGACCCGATCTCGCCGAAGAGGTCGTCGTGCAGCGCGCCGACGTGCGTCGTGCGTCGACGACCTACTTCGCGCGGGCTACAAGCTGACGAAGCCGGCGATCTGCTGCATCTCACTGCTGATAGCATCCGACAACGCCGCCGCGCGCGTGCTCGCCCGCGTCTCGCACGCAGGGCTCGACCGGCTTCATCGCGCGGATGAACGAGAAGGCTGCGGAGCTCGGACTGACCGCGACGCACTACGCCGATCCCTCGGGGCTGCTGCTCGAGAACGTGTCGTCGGCATACGACATGGCGCGGCTGATCGCCATTCGCCGGTCAGGACGAACGGATCGCGCAGCGTCATGCAGAAGGCGAATCACAGCATCCAGGTCGGCCGCCGCATCGATCAGCATCCACAGCACCAACCAACTCGTGATGAAGGGCGACGTCGACGTGCTGGGCGGCAAGACCGGATTCATCAGCAAGGCGGGCTACTGCCTGGCGACGCTGCTGCGCCTGCCGCAGGGCGGCCCGCAGGTGGCGGTGGTCGTGCTTGGCGCCAAGTCGAACGCGGGACGTTTCTGGGAAACGCGACACCTCTTCAACTGGCTGGCGGGCAAGGCGCAGGATCTGATCGCGCCACCGGTTGAAGCGGCGACCGTCACGAACTGACGTCTCTTACCCTCTTTAGCTCGAATATCCCCGCTGTATCGCTGCTGCGTCGAGCGGCAGCGTGGCGATCTCTATCCACGACCGGCATGACGGGACGCGACGCGCGCCGGCCGTCGTACGCCTTCAGATAGCGGCTGCACGACGTCGCACGCGTAAACGCGGTACTGCCCGTCGGGCGTCGCGAATGAGGTGATCCGCGAGCGGTCGCTGTTGCCGGCAATAGGGGCACGTGAGCGGCTCGAACTTCCACCGAAGCCCGCAGCGGCCGCAGATCAGATGCCGTTCGGCCGCCGGCGTAATGACGCGAAAAATCGGGCTCGCCGCCGCACAACGCGCAGTGCGCGTGGGTCCAGATGGCAAGCTCGGTGCGCTGCTGCAGCACTTCCGCGCAACGAGACAGGAACGGCCGCATCGCCAGCAGTGAGTACCTGGTCGAGGATCCCGCTTTCGCTCAGCCGGCGTCTGGCACCACGCTGTGTGCTGACCGGCGCACGCATGCTTCTCGGCGCCTGCGCGGTACCACCGCCGCGATCACGTCCGACGAGCGTCATGTCGCGTCCGAGCGTCCTGCACCTGCTGATAATCCGCCTCCTCGAGGGCGCCGAAGCGGCGCATGATGTCCGCCGTCTGCCGCACGACCAGCCGGAGGTCGGTCAGCTCGAGCGGGATGTCTTCGAAGCGCAGCAGCGGACGCGCTCGCGCCTGATGCCGCGTCGAGGATCTCGGTGCTCAGTTCGAAGCGAGGGAAGCGGGAATGCGGCCCTGCACGCGACGCTGCACCTCGAGCAGCTCCAGGTGCATGTCGATCGCGTCGGCGAGTTCGGGCTGCCGTTCTTTCAGCGCGCGAAGCTCGACCGCTTCGCGGGTATCCGAACGGCTGGGGCGAGGAGGGCGAGCGGTCGGAATCCACTCTTCGATCATACGTCACAGGGCAGGCTGAACCGTAGTGGTAGTGTTGGAGGCTGACGATGCGTATCCTGATGGTCGCATCCGAGGCCGCCCCGTTTGCCAAGACCGGCGGCCTTGCGGACGTGGTCGGCGCGCTGCCGCGCGCGCTGGCGCGGCTGGGCCAGCCCGTCGACGTCGTGTTGCCGCGATATCGTGGCATTCATGCCGGTGAACCCATCGCCCGGCTGACGGTGCCGCTCGGGGGACAGGTCGCCGACGCGACGATGTACGCGCACGAAAGCGAGGGCATGCGGACGCTCTTTGTCGATCATCCTGGCTACTTCGATCGCGACCACCTGTACGGTGCCGCGGGGCACGACTATCCCGACAATCCCGAGCGCTTCGCGTTCCTCTGCCGCGCGGCGCTCGAATGGGCCGACGTCCTCCGGCGAGTCGGTACGACGTCATCCACGTCCACGACTGGCAGTCTGGGCTGGTGCCGGTCTGCAACGGGGATGGCGGCGCCGGCACTGCGGCGAGTGCCCTGCATGTTCACGATTCACAACTTGGCGTACCAGGGCATCGTCGACGCGAGCTGGCTGCCGCGGCTCGGCCTGGGCTCGGAGCTGATGCACGTCGACGCGCTGGAGTTCTGGAGCCGAATCAGTCTGTCTGAAGGGCGGCATTGTGTTCAGTCGGCTGATCACGACCGTCAGCCCTCGGTATGCCCAGGAAATTCAGACGCCCGAGTTCGGCTTCGGCTTCGACGGGATCCTGCGGACCGATCCGGCGACCTCGTCGGGATACTCAACGGGATCGATTACGATCAGTGGGATCCGGCGCGGGACCCATACCTGCCAGAGCCCTTCGACGCTCGCGATCTTGACGGGAAGCTGGCGCCCGCCGCGCGCTACTCGAAGCGTTCGGTCTGCCGGCGCGACCCCGGGCGGACGACGGCCGGTGGTCGGGAATGGTTTCCCGCCTGGTTGACCAGAAGGGATTCGATTTGCTCGCAGGCGCTGGGTGACGAGCTCCCGCGGTTGAATGCATCGTTCGTGCTGCTCGGCACCGGCGAGCGACGCTACGAGGACTTGTGGCTGGCGCTGGCGTCGCGCTATCCCGACCGTGTCGGCGCGCGGATCGGATTCGACGAGGCGCTGGCGCACCAGATTGAGGGGGGCGCGGACCTGTTTCTGATGCCGTCTCGCTTCGAGCCGTGCGGGCTCAACCAGATGTACAGCCTCCGCTACGGCACCGTGCCGCTCGTGCGGGCGACGGGCGGGCTGTACGACACGGTCAGAAATTTCGACGAACCCACCGGATCCGGCACAGGATTTACATTTGACGAGTATTCGCCGCAGGCACTGCTGAGCACTCTGCGGTGGGCGCTGCGCATCTACGAGGACCGTGCCGCCTGGCGGCGCATGCAGGTGGCGGGCATGCAGCAGGACTTTTCATGGGACGCGTCGGCGCGGGAATACGTGAAGGTCTACGAGCGGGCTGCCCGCCCGTTGTAACCGCCGGCCATTGGGTGACATCTAACGTACGGGCGGGAGAGTAACCGGAGACATACATGGCATCCGACAAAATGAAGACCCTTACTGACAGCAATTTTGACCAGGAAACGAAGACCGGCGTCGTACTCGTGGATTTCTGGGCGGAGTGGTGCGGCCCGTGCCGGCGCATTGCGCCGATCGTGGAGCAGCTCGCCAGCGACTATGAAGGCCGCGCGACGATCGGCAAGATGAACGTCGACGAGAACCCCAACATCCCGACGAGCCGCTTCAGGTGCGCGGCATTCCACGCTGGTCTGTTCAAGGACGGCAAGCTGGAGGAGACGCTGGTTGGCCTCGCGCCGAAGGAAGAGATCGCTCGTCTCATCGAGAAGCATCTCTGATTCATGGCGGACCGGCAGGTTGTAATCATCGGCTCCGGGCCGGCGGGACTCACCGCCGCACTCTATACCGCCCGCGCGAATCTGAACCCGCTGCTGATCGAGGGGCTCGAAGCAGGCGGCCAGTTGATGCTGACGACGATGGTGGAGAACTGGCCGGGGTTCAGGGACGGCATCATGGGGCCGGACCTGATGGCGGCCATGCGGGAACAGGCGCAGCGGTTCGGCGCCGAATTCCTCGGAGGCAACGTCACGGGCGTGAACCTCCGTGAGCGTCCGTTCACGATTGCACTGGGGAAGGCAGGACGATCACCGCCGAATCGCTGATCATCGCGACTGGAGCCTCCGCGCGCTGGCTCGAGATCGGGTCCGACCGCAGGCTGTCGGGCCACGGCGTGTCGACCTGCGCGACGTGCGACGGCTATTTTTTCCGCGGCAAACCGATTGCCGTGATTGGCGGCGGCGACTCGGCGATGGAAGAGGCGATCTACCTGACGCGCTTCGCCTCGAAGGTGACGGTGATCCACCGGCGCGACTCGCTGCGGGCGTCGAAGATCATGCAGGACAAGGCATTCGCGAATGCCAAGATCGACTTCATCTGGGATTCCGAGGTCGCCGAGGTCAAGGACGTCGGCAAGAGGGAAGTCACCAGCATCGTCGTGCGCAACCTGAAGACCGCGAAGCTCACGCGAGATCCCGCTCGACGGCGTATTCATCGCGATCGGCCACACGCCGAACACGGAGCTGTTCAAAGGGCAGATCGAGCTCGATGCCAACGGCTATATCGTCACCAGGGAGGGCAGCCACACCAACGTGCCCGGTGTGTTTGCGGCGGGTGATGTGCAGGATCACATCTATCGGCAGGCCGTGACCGCCGCCGGTTCGGGCTGCATGGCGGCGATCGACGCCGAACACTATCTCGACAACATTCCCGAAGACACCAGCAAGCAGGAACAGACCGTCGCCTAAAACTGTAATGGGGTCGGGAGTCATTTTACGAGGACACTTCGACCCCGTGCGCGAAGTGTCCTCGTAAAATGACTCCCGACCCCATTACGCTTCTCGAAATTATCGACGCGGCTTACGACCGTAAGTCGTGGCATGGCACCAACCTGCGTGGCTCAATCCGCGGAGTGACGCTCCGCCACGCGGCATGGCGGCCGTCGCCGAAGCGGCACAACATCTGGGAGCTGGTCGTTCACGCTGCCTACTGGAAATATGCCGCGCTCCGGCGATTTACCGACGCGCCGCGGGGCTCGTTTTCGGTGAAGGGATCGAACTGGTTCGAGCGCGGCGAGCAGCGTGACGACAGAGCCTGGCGCGAGGACATCGCGCTGCTCGACCGGACCCATCGCGATCTTCGCGCCGTGGTCGCGCAGTTGACGTCCACCGATCTCAAGAAGACGCCGCGCGGGAGCAAGGTCAGTAACTTCGCGTTGCTCTCCGGCGTCGCGGCGCACGACCTCTACCATGCCGGCCAGATTCAACTCCTGAAACGCCTGTTTCAGGAGTTGTGATTTGCGATTTGGTCTTGGGTCTCGGCCCTTGTGACTTGAGCCTTGTTCTAGTCAATCCATCCGCCGCCGCCGACGAAATCGCCGTCGTAGAACACGACGGCCTGGCCGGGCGTAATGGCGGGCTGGGGATGGTCGAAGACGAACTCGGCGCGATCAGCGTCGAGCGCCCGGACGCGGCCGGCGGCGGCGCGATGGCGATGCCGGATCTGGGCCTCCACCGGCCTCCATCCTGAGGGCGCGTCCATTGAGACCCAGTTCACACCTGACGCGGTCAGGGTCGCCTGGTCCAGCGCCGCGCGGGGCCCGACAGTCACCTGGCCCGACTCGGCTTCAATCTTGAGGACGTAGAGCGGCGCCTGGCCGGACACGCCGAGACCCTTGCGCTGGCCAACGGTGAATCGATGCACGCCCTCGTGCGAGGCGAGCACGTTGCCGTGCGTGTCGACGATGGCCCCCGCGCGCGCAACCGCCGGTTCCTTTCGGGCGACGAAGGCTGCGTAATCGCCGTCGGGCACGAAGCAGATCTCCTGGCTGTCCGGCTTCTCGGCGACCTTGAGTCCCAGGCGGCGGGCCTGGTCGCGCACCGTCGCTCTTGGTCAGAGACCCTACCGGAAAGGCCGCGCGGGCGAGCTGATCCTGCGTGAGTGAGAACAGGAAATACGACTGGTCCTTGTCGGGATCCCCGCTTCGGCGCAGCAGCCAGCGGCCGTCGGCTGCCTGCTCGACGCGCGCGTAGTGCCCGGTCGCCACCTGCTCGGCTCCGAAACCACGTGCGCGGTCGAGCAGCGTCGCGAACTTCAGGTCGCTGTTGCAGTGGGCGCACGGCAGCGGCGTACGGCCAGCCGCGTACTCCCGCACGAAATTCGAGATCGACTGTGTCCTGGAACTGGCGCTCGAAATTCAGGATGTAGTGCGGAATCCCGATCGCCTCGGCGACCCGGCGCGCGTCATACAGATCGTCAAGGGTGCAGCAGGTGCCAAACGCCTCCGTGCCGCGCTGATCGTAGAGCTGCATCGACAGGCCGATGACTTCATGACCCTGCTCGGACAGCAGCGCCGCGGCGACCGAGGAATCGACGCCGCCAGACATGGCTACGACAATGCGCATGGACTCAGGCGCGTACCGGCGTGCGCGTCAGGTTGCGCAGCTTGTCGACGATCGCGGGGAGTACCGCGACCACGCGATCGACGTCGGCGACGGTGTTCGAGGTGCCCAGGCTGAAGCGAATCGAGTTCTGCGTCCGGTGCGGAGGAAAGCCCATCGCCTTCAGCACGTGCGACGGCTCGAGCGTCCCCGACGAGCAGGCCGAACCGGTTGAGACCGCGATGCCCTCGAGATCGAGCGCGATCAGCAGCGACTCGGCCTCGATGCGATCGAAGCTGATGTTCGTGGTGTTGGGCACACGCGGGGAGAGTCCGCCATTGACCACAGTGCCCGGCACACTCTTGAGGATGCCTGCCTCCAGCCGATCGCGGAGCGGCGCGACCCGCGCGCTCTCGTCGGCCATCTTCGCGCGCGCCAGTTCGGCGGCGGTGCCCATGCCGACGATACCGGCGACGTTCTCGGTGCCCGCCCGGCGATTCCGTTCGTGCTTGCCGCCGGTCATGAGCGGCAGCAGCCGGAGCCCCCGGCGAATCCAGATCGCTCCCACGCCCTTGGGCCCATAGAACTTGTGCGCCGAGATCGAGAGCGAGGTCGACGCCCAGCGCCTTGACGTCAATCGGGATCTTGCCGGCCGACTGGACTGCATCGGTGTGAAAGTAGCGCGCCACGCTCCCGCGCGAGCCGCGCCAGCTCGGCGATCGGCTGGATGGTGCCGATCTCGTTGTTCGCATGCATCACCGACACGATGGCGGTGTCGTCGCGAAGCGCCGCCTTGAGCGCCTCTGGCGAGACGATACCCGTCTCGCCTACTGGAAGCAGGGTGGTCTCCCACCCGCGCTTGCCGAGCGCCTTCAGCGTGTTCAGCACCGCCTCGTGCTCGATCGTCGTGCCGATGAGGTGGCGCCGTCCCGTCGGCTCCAGCGCCTCCGCCGCGCCGCGGATGGCGAAGTTATCGCTCTCGGTGCCGCCGCTCGTGAACACCACCTCGGACGCATCGGCGCCGATGCAGCGCCGCCACCGCGCTCCGGGCCTGATCGATGACCGCCTTCGCCCGCTGCCCGAAGTGGTGGACGCTCGAAGGGTTGCCGAACTCCTCCCGCAGTGCCGCGGTCATGGCCTCGGCAACCGCCGGGATGCACCGGCGTCGTCGCGTTGTGGTCGAAATAGATGCGCTGCACGGGGAACTGGATCCACCTCTGGCATCGTAGCATCCGCGCTAAGTCCCAGCAATAAAACGCCTAGACAACAATTTCGAGCGGCCGATATACTCTGTGGGCTCTCTACCCCGCGGCCGCGTTCCTGGTTTTTGGATCGCAGATGGCCGACCGCGTTGCCCTTCGGGGCGGAGGAATTGGACGATGTGGAAGCGTGATGAAGCGGTGAAGCCGGCGAGCGCCCGCTCGACCCCGGCCGTTCAGTCGCCCAGAGCAGCAGCCAGGCGCCTACACCGCAGCCGGAGACCCGGCAGCAGACCGGGAGGGACGTGGTGAATATCGGAAAGTCGGTGGTCATCAAGGGCGAATTGAACGGCAGCGAAGACCTCACGATCGAAGGGCAGGTCGAGGGCAAGATTGAGCTGAAGGACCACGTCCTGACGATCGGACCCAACGGCAAAGATCAAGGCGCAGGTGTTCGCCAAGGCCTTGATCGTGCTCGGCGAGGTGAACGGGCAACGTCACCGCCACCGAGAAGGTGGAAATCCGCGACGGCGGTTCGGTGGACGGCGACATCGTCTCGCCGCGCGTCGCCATCGCCGAGGGTGCGCACTTCCGCGGCAGCGTCGACATGCAGCGCAAGCCCGGACAGCAGGGCCAGGGCGCGCAGCAGCAGCGCCCGGCCTCTCAGGGCGGCGCGCAGCAGCAGCGCAGCCAGCCGCGCAGGTCGCTCAGCCGGTCGCGCGCTAACATTTGTGACACGTGGTTGTGATTGGTGATTCGTCAATCACCAATCCCGAATCACAAATCGCAAATCATAAAAGGGTGTGGCTCTCTCCGATCTCTTCGCGCGGCGGCGCAAGGACGACGACGCTGACGACACCGGCGCCGGCGCACTCGATTCGCCGGTCCAGCCAACACGCGCGCTCGCGCGGTTTCTGGCCGGGCTCGGCGCCCGCCCGCAGCCCGTGCTGCTCGATCTCGGCCCGGCCGTCGGCTCAAACGTCACGTTCTTCGGCGAGGAGGTCGGCTGCAAGATTTTCGTCGAGGATCTCTCCAAGGATATCGACCGGCACGTGCACCAGGGCGAAGATCGAGGATCTTCCCGGCCTTCTTCGATACGCGCTTTCCGCAGGAGACCGGAACCGTCGACGGCATTCTCTGCTGGGACATCTTCGACTACCTGGAGCGGCCCTCCGCCGAACGCCTCGCGCGCCAGCTCACGCGCGTGCTTCGTCCCGACGGCGTCTTGCTGGCGTTCTTCAGCACCGCCGATCCGCGGTCCGAGACCCGACCCGACCTACACGCGCCACGTCGTCGTCGACCGCGCCAACCTGCAGTGCCGCTCCGTACAAGGCGGCCCGCGGGAAGCAGCGGCCGTCTGCTGAATCGCGACATCCAGCGGCTGTTCGAGCCGCTGCGCATCAGCGAAAATTTCCTGCTCAAGACCAACCTGCGCGAGGTGCTGTTCCGCAAGCCCGCGGCTGCCGCTGCGCCGACCGAGGCGCCGCCGGCGGACCGCTGAGCGCGGCGGCCTGATGGCGCGGCCCGTCATCGCCCTGCTGACCGACTTCGGCACGCGGGACCATTACGCCGGGACGATGAAGGGCGTCGCGCTCGGGATTTGTCCCGAAGCCACCTTCGTCGACATCACCCACGACATCGCGCCGCACGACGTGCTCGGCGGCGCGCTCGAGCTCGCGGCCTCGTACAAGTACTTTCCCGACCGGCACGATCTTCCTCGTGGTCGTCGATCCGGGCGTCGGGTCGTCGCGGCGTCCGCTGGCGGCCGAGGCTGGCGGCTACCGGTTCGTCGCGCCCGACAACGGGGTGCTGACGCTTGCCTTCAAGAGATGCTGCGCCCAGGCGCGTCGTCGAGCTCACCGAACGCCGCTATGCCCGCCCGACGGTCAGCCGCACGTTCGAGGGCCGCGATCGGTTTGCGCCTGCGGCGGCCTGGCTGGCCAACGGGATTGACCTGACCGGGCCTGGGCCGGGCACTGACGTCGTGGCACATGCTGAGTGTGCCCGAGCCGACGGTCGCCGATTCGCGGATCATCGGCGAGGTGCTGCGCGTCGATCGGTTCGGCAATCTCGTCACCAACCTCGATCGCCGGACGTTCGAGCGGTTTCGCCGCTGGAGAAAGATTTGAGATTGTTGCGGGTACCCAGGCGGTGGACCGGGTCGTGGCGACCTACGCCGAGGGCCAGCCTGGCGCGGTGTGCGCGTTGTTTGGCAGTTCCGATCATCTCGAGGTCGCGGTCAACGGGGCCAGCGCCGCCGAGCGGCTCGGCT
The DNA here is from genome assembly GCA_963750995.1 of uncultured Acidobacteriota bacterium. GTDB lineage: Bacteria > Acidobacteriota > Vicinamibacteria > Vicinamibacterales > UBA2999 > CAVVST01. Next base: position 147,993 of record CAVVST010000006.1, read on the forward strand.
CGCTCGCGGCGCGACGTGTCACCATCTCGCGTGTATAAACGGGATTAGCGACGGTGCCGGGCTTTTCTCCATGTTGAACTTCGATCTGACCGAGGACCATCGGCTGCTGGAGCAATCGGTTCGCGAGTGGGCCGGCGCGGGAGGTGGCGCCGCGGATCCGTGAACTCGACCGCGCGCACCGGTTCGATCCCGCGATTCTGCCGCAGATGGCGTCGCTCGGGCTGCTGGGCATCTCCGTGCCCGACGAGTACGGCGGCGCGGGGATGGACTACATCTGCGCTCGGGATGGCGAGCGAGGAGCTCGAATACGTCGACACGTCGCTGCGCGTGATCATGTCGGTGCACGCCGGGCTGAACTGTCTGACGCTGCTCTCGTGGGGAACCGAGGACCAGAAACAGCGATATCTGGTGCCGCAGGCGCAGGGCGCGAAGATCGCCAGTTTCGCCCTGACCGAACCCTCGGCCGGCAGCGACGCGCGCGGCATTCAGACCGTGGCGATCAAGAAAGGCGACCGCTACGTGCTGACCGGCGAGAAGATGTGGATTTCGCTGGCCGACGTTGCGGATAACTTCCTGGTGTTCGCCTGGAGCGACCTGGAAAAGAAGAAGCAGCGCGACACCTCGGGGATGAGCGCGTTCATCGTCGAGCGCGCGTTCAAGCGGGTTCTCGAGCGGAACGCTCAAGGAGAAGTGGGGCATCCTCGCCGGGAACACCGGGTTTCTTCAAGATGGACGACGTCGAGGTGCCCGGCGAGAACCTGGTCGGCCGCGAAGGCGAGGGCTTCAAGATCGCCATGTTCGCGCTCGACCAGGGGCGGTACACCGTGGCCGCGGGGCGACCGGCCTGATTCGGGCGTGTCGCGACGCGAGCGTTGCATATGCCAAGACGCGGAAGACGTTCGGCGTCGAGATTGGCGAGCACCAACTCGTGAAGGAGATGCTTGCGCAGATGGAATCCGACTACCAGGCGTCGCGCCTGCTGTGGCTGCGCGCCGGCTGGCTGAAGAATGTCGGGCGCCGCAATACCCGCGAGACGGGTCTGGCCAAGTGGTTCGCCACGGTCGCGTCGGAGCGCGCGGCCGGCGATGCCGTGCAGGTGCACGGCGCCAACGGATATTCGGACGAGTATCCGGTGGGGCGCTTCTATCGCAACTGCAAAGGGCGCGGTCATCTACGAGGGCACGCGCGAAATTCACAAGATCATGCAGGCGGACTACCTGCTCGGCTACCGCACGGATCGGCCGTCACGCTGCGAGCTGCCGGCCTGGGAGGGCACAACGCAATGACCGTCGATGCGCACGGCCGATCATCGCAGGCGAGGGCGAGGCCTGACCGAGCGGCAAGTTCATGGACGCAGACCTGTCACTGGACTTTCTCAGGGTCGTCGAACAGGCCGCGATCGCCTGCGCCCAGACGATGGGCCAGGGCGACCGGCACAAGTCCGACCAGGTGGCCGTTGAAGCGATGCGGCGCGAGATGGATTCGGTCCCGATGGACGGCACGATCGTCATCGGCGAGGGCGAGCGCGACGAGGCGCCGATGCTGTTCATCGGTGAGAAGGTCGGCCTGCGCGCATCACGAGGGAGAACGGCCGCACCTATCCGCAGGTGGACATCGCCGTCGATCCGCTCGAAGGCACGAACCTGTGCGCGACCGGTGCGCCCAATGCGCTCGCGGTGCTCGCGGCGTCCGAGCGCGGCGGACTGCTGCACGCGCCGGACCTGTACATGGAGAAGCTGGTCGTCGGACCCAGCTCGACGCGAAGTGGTGGACCTCGACGCCCCGGTACGCTTCAATCTGCGCGCGATTGCCCAGGCACTCGGCCGGCGCGTCGGACGACCTGGTGGTCATCGTGCTCGATCGGCCCCGCCACGAGCAGCTGATCGAAGAGATTCGGTCGACCGGCGCCCGCATCCGCCTGATCGGCGACGGCGATCTCTCTGCCGGCATTGCGGCCGCGGTCGTCGGCAGCGGCGTTCACGCCGTGATGGGCACGGGCGGCGCGCCCGAGGGCGTGCTGACCGCCGCCGCCATGCGCTGTCTGAATGGCGAGATCTTCGCCCGCCTGGTCGTGAACAAGCCGGAACACGAGGAGCGCTGCCGGGCAGATGGGCATCACCGATTTCAAGAAGGTCTACAGTCGAAGGACCTCGCGTCGGGCGAGCGGATCATGTTTGCCGCGGCCGGGGTCACCGAAGGCACACTGATGAAGGGGGTCCGGTTCTTCGGCGACGGCACGCGGACGACATCCCTCATCATGCAGACGCATCCTCACCAGATCCGCTTCATCGACAGCATCCAGGTCGAACACGTCGAAGACGTCAAGATCCAGTTCTAACCGGTGCGAGATCGGCGTGAAGCTCAACCTCGTGCATTCGTGGAAGCGCAATCAGGCCGCGATCACCGCCGCCGCCTTCGTCGGCTTTACCGGCTTCACGCTGGTCATGCCGTTCCTTCCGCTCTATTTCCGCGAACTGCGGCGTCACGGAAATCGGCGACATCGCGCTCTGGACGGGGCTGACGCTCGGCGTCTCGCCGGCGATTGCCGCGCTGACCGCGCCGCTCTGGGGACGCGTCGGCGACCGGTTCGGCAGCAAGCTGCTGGTTCAGCGCTCGCTCGTCAGCTTCATCCCGTGATGATCGCGATGGCCTACGTGACCCGCGCCTGGCACCTCTTCGCCCTGCGCGCGATCCAGGGGTTCTTCGCCGGCTACGGCCCGCTGACGCTGTCGATGGCGGCGCTGTCTGCGCCGCGCGACAAGGTGGCGGCGGCGATTGGCACCGTGCAGACGGCGCAGCGGATGGGGCCGACGCTCGGTCCGGTCATTGGCGGCGTGCTCGCGCCGATCGTCGGGCTTCGCAATGCGTTCCTCGTCGCGTCGGGTTTCTACGTCGTGGCGCTCGTGCTCCTGACGTTCCTGTTTCACGAGCCGCCGCGGCAAACGCCGGCAGAAACCGGAGGGCTCGAAGATGTCGTTCACCTCGATCCTGGCATTCGAGAATTTCATGCTGGTGATGCTGCTCATCTTCGGACTGCAGCTGGTGGATCGCAGCTTTGGCCCGGTGTTGCCGCTCTACCTCGGCGAGATCGGATACGCGCCGGACCGCGTGCCGATCATGGCGGGGATCCTGTTTTCGATCCTGGCGTTCACCGGCGCGCTCGGGAACCAGCTTTCGAGCCGGCTGCTGACGACGGCACTCGCCACGGGTCGTCATTGCCTGGTCGGTCCTCGCCGGGGCGTCGGCGCTGGCGGTCTTCACGGCGTCCAGCGGAAGTGTGGAGGCTGGCCGTGTCGCTGGCCATCGTCGGCCTCTGCATTGGCACGTCGATTACAACGGCGTTTGCTGCCGGCAACGCCGTGATTCCGCCCGAGGTGCATGCCACGGCGTTCGGGTTTCTGACGGGTGCGTCGCTCATCGGCATTGCGCTGAGCCCGGTGCTGAGCGGACTGGTGGCCGCGCGCAGCATTCGCGCCGTCTTCGTCGTGGCTATCGTTGCGCTAATCATCCTGGCCATCGTGGTGCGAAAAGTCATGGTGGAACGGAATCCACCGGTTGAGTCCGCGCCGCCGATGGAGGAGGGCTGATGCTTCGACTGATCGCCGTAGTCCTGATCGCCATCGCGACTCTCACGGCGTGGTGCACTCGCTCGCTCTGGCGTGCCGAAGACGCGTCGTCGCAAGAGACAGCGCGCATTCCTCCTAGCGAGACACTCACCGCCGTGTTTGGGGACACCTTGTGCCGCCGGCCGCTCGATGCAGAGACCGTGAAGTGGGATAGCCGCCCGTTCACGACCTCGGAGCTTCACGCGGCTCTCGCGCTCGGACCCGAGGGCAAGCGGGTGGGCGCCGTCCGGCAGGTGTATCTCAAGGTGCTGCTGCGCGATCCGTTTCCAGGCGACTGCGAAGGACTTCGTCAATGGGTCGGGCGCGATCTCCCGGTTGACGAAGTCGAGCGTCGTCTCGCCATGTCGCCCGAGGCGCAGCGCGTGGGCGAGGTGCGCCAGGTGTTCATGCAGACGCTGGGCCGCGATCCTGCGGGCTGGGACACTGCAAGCCTGCGCTACTGGGTTGAAAGTGGTTTGCCGCCCGCCGAGATCGGCGCGCGGCTCTCGTCGCAGCGCCCACTGGTCGGCGTGTATTACTTCACCTGGTACAAGTCGATCCAGGGACAGTGGGGCAACGGCGCGACGTTTGTCGGATCGAGTGCGCCCAAGCCGTCGCTCGGGTGGTACGAGTCAGAGGATCCGAAGGTGATGGACGCGCACATCCGGCAGATGGTCGACGCCGGGGTGGACTTTGTCGTCGTGAACCTCGGCCCGGAGACGCCCTGGAACTGGGCGAACGCGCACGCCTTTTTCGGGCGGCTGAAGGGCCATCCGTTGAAAGCGGTGATCATGCTGGACGACCTTTACAAGGAGATGCCCTCGGTCAAGGCGGGTTGGGTCGACAAGGTAAAGGCCGAATTCCTGGGTTACCCGAACTATCTCTCCTACCACGATCGACCCCTGGTACTTGCTCTTTGCGTCGCGCCTCGACTTCCCGGTGTCCGGGGTCGTGTTACGAAACGTGTACTGGACTCCCCGGTACGGGCCGGGCGCCAACACCTTCAACCTCGATAACGTGCTGTACCCGCAGGACTGGCCGTTCTGGGCCGAGACCCCGCCGCCGCTGGTCAACGGTGTGGTGCCGGTCATGCCGGGCTATATCGATACTCACCTCGGACGGGACGATCCGATGGTGTATCCCCGCAATGACGGACGCATGTACCACGAACAGTGGCAGGGCGCGCTTGCACAGAAGCCGGAAATGATCCTGATCTACAGCTGGAACGAGTACTTCGAGCAGTCGGCCATCGAGCCGACCGAGCAGTGGGGCGATTCGTACCTGCAGTGGACGAAGTGCTACATCAGCCACGCGCACCAGGGCACGACGGGCGCCTGCTGAATTGGGACTTCCTTAGCCGTCTCCGTCCCGTCCCTTGTGTTTGCGCCGTCGCCACGGGCGACGGGTCTTGTCTTCGTGGATGCCGCCGGTCTGCCGCGGAAGCGGCGCGCGCGGCTTCGCGGGTGCCTTGGGTTTTCGACGCCGTGCGGCCATGAGCGCGGGTGTTATTGTAGGCCTCAGGATGGATCGACGCATCGCGTCCGCGCCGCGACGCGAACGAGCGGCACTGGTCGGGCTGGTGACGGCATCGGGCCGGCGCATCGACGCGGATCGGTCGCTTGACGAGCTGGCCGGGCTGGCGGACGCGGCGTCGGCGGACGGTCGTTCTGCGGATGCTGCAGGAACGGCCCAAACCCGATCCCGCAACCTTCATCGGTGGCGGCAAGGTGACGGCGCTCGCCGCCGCCTGTGCGGACGCGAACGTCGATGTCGTCATCTTCGACAACGAGCTTTCGCCGGCTCAGCTGCGGCAGCTCGAGGAGAAGCTGGAGCGCAAGGTCGTCGATCGGACCGCAGCTGATCCTGGATATTTTTGCCCGGCGTGCGCGCACGCGCGAAGGGAAGTGGCAGGTCGAGCTGGCGCAGCTCAAGTACATGTTGCCGCGTCTCGTGGGCGCCGGGGCGGCGCTGTCGCGGCTGGGCGGCGGCATCGGCACCCGCGGACCCGGTGAAACCAAGCTGGAAACCGACCGGCGGCGCATTCGCGTCCGCATCCAGACTATCCAACGCGAGATCGACCATGTACGCCAGCGCAGGTCACAACTCCGTGAGCGCCGGCGGAAGCAGTCGGTCCCGACCGTCGCGCTCGTCGGCTACACCAATGCGGGCAAGACGACGCTGTTCAATCGGTTGACGAACGAGCGCGCGGTTGCATCTGACGCATTGTTCGTCACCCTCGATCCGCTGCTGCGCCAGGTCCGGCTCGCCGATCGCCGCGAGCTGCTCCTGTCGGATACCGTCGGATTCATCGATCGGCTGCCGCATGCGCTGATCGCGGCGTTCCGCGCCACGCTCGAGGAAGTCGCCGAGGCGGACCTGGCGCTGCACGTCATCGACGCCGCCAGTCCCGAGCGGGAGCGCCACGTGGCGGCGGTGAGGCGCGTCCTGGAAGAGGTTGGCGCGGCCGACGTGCCGGTGCTGGACGTCTATAACAAGGCGGACGCACTGACCGCGGACGAACGGCGCCGGCTCGGTGAGCGGGATCCTGGCGCGGCGGTCATTTCGGCCCGCAGCGGGGAAGGGGTGGACGAGCTGGTCCAGATGATGGCGTCGCGGGTCGCGCTCGACACGCGCCGCATTACCATTACATTTGATAGCGGTACGGAGTTCGACCGCCGTCAGATTGCGCGGTTATACCGGGTGGCGCGGGTCATCAGCCACGTTGCGACCAACGGCCGCGTCGTCATTGAGGCAGACGTGCCGCGCCGGTACATCGAGCGGTTAACGACGCCGGGTGAAGGAGCAGATGCGACTGATTGAGGCAAGGATCGGGATCCTGATTGCGGTACTGCTGATGGGAGGCTGCGCCACGCGCACCGTTGCGCCGTCGCTTCCCGCGACGCTCCCGTATCCCGAATTCATGTATCCGACGCTGCCGGCGGCCTATTCCAACCCCGACGCCGCGGCGCAGATCGATCGCGGCTGGCGCTACCTGCAGAACAACGATCCTGGCAACGCGGAACGGGAGTTCGCGGCTGCCCTGAAGCAAACCCCCGGGCTGTACCCGGCCCAGGTGGGGTCGGCCTACGTGGCGCTGGCGCGCGGCGATCAGGACCGGGCGCTTGGCGGCTTCGATGCCGCGTTGGGTGCCGCGCCGGCATATGTGCCGGCGCTGGTCGGCCGCGGTCAGACGCTGCTGGCGCTGAAGCGCGACACCGACGCCCTCGCCGCGTTCGAGGCCGCACTGGCCGCCGATGCGTCGCTTGTCGATGTGCGCCGCCGCGTGGACGTGCTGCGCTTCCGCGGTCTACAGGACGTGATCGAGTCCGCCCGTGCGGCGGCGGCCGCGGGGCGGCTGGCCGAGGCCCGAGAGGCGTATCAGCGAGCGCTGCAGGCGTCGCCTGACAGCCCGTTTCTTTACCGTGAGCTCGGCCTGCTCGAGCGCAAACAGGGCAATCCGGACGCGGCGCTCGACCGTTTCCGGCGCGCTGTCGAACTCGACAGCGCCGACGCCGTGTCTCTCGTTCAGACCGGGGAGCTGCTGGAGGCGCGCGGCGACTTCGAGGGCGCCGGGAACGCTTATCGCCGCGCCGCCGAGATCGAGCCCACTGCCGACCTTACGACGCGGATGGCGGCAGTGGCCGCGCGGGCGACGCGAAGCGCGGCTTCCGCCCGAATTCAGGTTGATCGCGGAGGTGCCGCAGATCACCCGCGGCGACCTCGCGGCACTGATCGGCGTCCGCCTCGAAGACGTCGTCCGCGAAGCGCCGGCGCGCGAGGTCGTGATCACCGATGCGCAAGGGCACTGGGCTGCGCCGTGGATCACGCAGGTCGGGCGAGCCTCGATCATGGATCCGTTCGCCAACCATACCTTCCAGCCGGGCGACCGCATTACGCGCGGCGACCTGGCCGCCGCCGTGAGCGCGATCGTCAGGCAGCTTGCGGCGTCCAGACGCCCGGAGCTGCGGACCGTCTTGCAGGCGGCGCCGCCCGAGATTGCCGACATGCCGCAGCGGGCACCTCAGTTATCCGGCGGTCTCGATCGCCGTTGCCTCGGGTGTCATGCCGCTCGTCGACGGCAAACGCTTCGAGGCCGCGCGCCCGGTGTCGGGCACGTCAGCGGCCGACACCATCGCCCGCCTGCGCACGCTCGCCGGCCCGGCGAGCTAAGTCCCCGTGGGGCACCTCACGCTGGCGAACCAGTTGACGATCCTGCGGATCATTCTGATCCCGGGATTCGTGCTGCTGGTGGTCTACGGCTATCTCGGGTGGGCGCTGATCGTGTTTCTGACGGCGGGCGTCACCGATGCGCTCGACGGGTTGATCGCGCGCCGCGCCGGACAGCGGACCGCGCTGGGCGCATGGCTCGACCCGATGGCCGACAAGCTGCTCCTCGTCACGACGTTCGTCATCCTGACCCTGCCCGGGATTCCGCTGGCGAATCACCTGCCGCTGTGGCTGACCGTCTTCGTCATCAGCCGCGACGTCGTCATCGTCGGCGTGGTTGCGATCGTGACGCTCGCCGCGGGGCCGCGCAACTTCCGGCCGTCGCTGCTGGGCAAGGCCGCGACCGCGACATTCATCCTGACCACCGTGGTCGTCATGTATTTCAACTACCGCGGCGAGACGTCACCTGCCGTCGACCTGATGGTGTGGCTCTCGCTGGCGCTGACGGTCCTGTCAGCCGGCGATTACTTTCTGAAGCTGCGGCGGCTTGTGAATGAAACGGGGAGTTAAGCCGCCGCGTATCAGACCTTGGTCCGGAAGTAGTTGACGGTCTTGAGGAGTCCCTCTTCGAGGCCGATCTTGGGCTCCCAGTTCAAGAGCGTCTGTGCGCGGGTGATGTCCGGGCGTCGCTGTTTCGGATCGTCAACCGGCAGGTCACGGTAGACGATCCGGCTGGATGAACCGACCAGGCGGATGATGGTGCGGGCAATCTCTTCGATCGTGACTTCGTGTGGGTTGCCGATGTTCACCGGTTCGTTGGTATCGGCCTCCATCAGGCGGAGGATGCCGTCGACCAGGTCGGAGACGTAGCAGAAGCTCCGCGTCTGGGTGCCGTCGCCGAACACCGTGACGTCTTCGTTGCGGAGCGCCTGCGACATGAAGGCCGGCACAGCGCGGCCATCGCGAAGACGCATGCGCGGACCGTAGGTGTTGAAGATGCGGACGATCCGCGTATTCACGCCGTGACAGCGATGGTAGGCGAGCGTGATCGCCTCGGCGAACCGCTTGGCCTCGTCGTAGACGCCTCGCGGACCGATGGGATTGACGTTGCCCCAGTAGGTTTCCTTCTGCGGATGTTCCAGGGGATCGCCGTAGACCTCCGAGGTCGACGCCAGCATGAACCCCGCCTTCTTGGCGAGCGCCAGGCCGAGGGCGTTGTGCGTGCCAAGCGATCCGACCTTCAGCGTCTGAATCGGCAGCTCGAGATAGTCGATCGGACTCGCCGGACTGGCCCAGTGCAAGACGAAGTCGACGGCGCCGTCGACCGAGATATGGCGCGTCACGTCGTGCTGGAGGAAGGTCAAGTCGCGCTCGCGCAGGTGGGCGATGTTGGCAATGTTCCCGGTCAGCAGGTTGTCGACCGCGACGATGGTGTGGCCGCGGTCGAGAAGTGTTTCGCAGAGATGCGAGCCGATAAAACCCGCGGCGCCGGTGACGACTATTCTCATGAAATGAGTCCGTGTGAACTATGAGTGATGGGAGACACTCAGACCGGGTGTCTGGCCAGCAGGCCGCGCACGACGGTGAGCCACATGATCTTCAGGTCGAGCGTGACCGACCAGTTTTCAATGTAGTAGAGGTCATATTCGATGCGCTTTTCGAGCGAGGTGTTGCCGCGCCAGCCGTTCACCTGTGCCCAGCCGGTGATCCCGGCCTTCACCTTGTGGCGGAGCATGTATTGCGGAATGCGGTGCTTGAACTGCTCGACGAAAAAGGGCCGCTCGGGGCGGGGCCCGACGATCGACATGTCGCCCCTGAGTACGTTCAGGAACTGCGGCAGCTCGTCGAGATCGAGCTTGCGCAGCCAACGCCCGATCGGGGTCGCGCGCGGGTCGTCTTTCCGGGCCCAGATCGGCCCGGTGGTGTCTTCGGCGCCGACGTACATCGATCGGAACTTGTAGACGTTGAAGGCCTTGCCGTCGAGGCCCATCCGCTCCTGGCGATAAAACACCGGTCCTGGCGAGGTCAGCTTCACCAGCGCGGCGAGGATGCCGAACGGGATGGCCATGACGAGGACCGCGGCGCCGGACAGGATCACGTCGATCACCCGCTTGATCCAGGAATTGAGCCCCTGCAGCGGCACGTCGTTGACGTTGATGATCGGCAGGCCGTCAAGGTCTTCCAGCCGGGCGCGAAGCGCGATGAACTGGAGCAGATCGGGGACGACCTTCACGTCGATGAACTCGCGGCTGGTGATTTCCATCAGGTTGAGGAGCCGCGCGTGCTCCTCGAGCGGCAGCGCCACGTAGAGGTGGTCGACGCGCTCGCGTTGCGCGATCTCAGCCACTTCGTCCAGGGTGCCGAGCAGCGGCAGGCCGCGGTAGCCGATGTGATCGCCGCCTGCCCGATCGTCGAGGAAGCCAACAACCTGGTAGCCCAGCTCGCGGTGCTGGAGGATCCGATCGGCGACCATCCGGCCGAGATCGCCGGCCCCGGCGATGAGAATGCGCTTGAGTCCGATGCCGGCGCGCCAGCGGCGTTCGAGCAGCTCGCGGATCATTTCCCGGGAGCTGTAGGTGAAGGCCACGTTGAGGGCGAGGAACAGGGCCCAGACGATCTGCGACACCTGGTAGGCGCCACTCGCCCGCGCTCCCTCCGAGGCGTAGTAGGCCTGGACGTAGAGGGTCGAGATCACGCCAAGCACAACGGCCAGGATGCTGCCGATGAGCACGCCAAAGAAGTCGTCGACACGCGAGCGGCCGCGGCGCAGTCGGTAGATGCCCTGCAGTTGGAAGGCGAGCGGCGTCATCACCGCGATGAACGGCACGACGTTCAGGTACTGCTCGAGCGGGGGATAGCCGCGTGTCACCGGTATCAGCCCGCTCTCGAACCTGACGACGTACGCCAGCACGAACGCCCAGCTCGCGAAAAGTGCGTCGGTGACGACGTAAAAGGCGACCAGCAGACGGTTGTAGCGTCTTACCATCGTGTTCCGGCGGGCGCGGCGATCGTCTCCTCGATCACCGCCCGCATGCTCTCCAGGTGCCGTTCACGCGAAAAGCGGGCGGCGCTGCGTGCGATCGCGGCCGCATCGAAGCGCATGCGCGTGACGCGATCGAGCGCGGCGGCGATCGCCGCCTCCTCCGGTTCCGCGAACAGCACGCCGTTTTCGCCGTCGATCACCGTTTCCACCGCGCCGCCGCGGCCAAGTGCCACCACCGGCCGGCCGCAGGCGTGCGCTTCGACCGGCACGATACCGAAGTCCTCTTCGCCCGGCAAGAGAACCGCGCGCGCCCGCCTGTATTCGTCGCGCACCTCAGCGTCGGCAAGGTGGCCGAGGAACGACACGTTCGGGCCGGCCTGGGCTTCGAGCCGCTTCCGGTCCGGGCCGTCGCCGACGATCCGCAGCGACGCGCCAACGCGCTCGCACGCCGCCATCGCCAGTTCAATCCGCTTGTACGGCACCAGCGCCGACACGATGAGAAAGTGGCTGCCCGGGGAATCGCCGGCGGGATGGAAAAAGGCCGTGTCGACCGGCGGATACACGACCGTTGCCACGCGATTATAGTATTGGCGGATCCGCCCCGCAACGTGCTCGGAGTTTGCCGTGAAGCGATGCACCCGCGCCGCCGTTGCCGCGTCCCAGCGCGCAAGCCGGGCCAGCACCGGGCGATAGATCCAGCGGCTCACCATCGGCCCTGTCCGTGCCGCCCCGAAGTAGGCCTCGAACTGATCCCACGCATACCGCATCGGCGAGTGGCAGTAGCACAGGTGCCGTGCCCGCCCGGGCGCGACGACGGCTTTCGCGGCGCAGTGACTGGAGCTGATCACCAGGTCGTAGGCGTCGAGATCGAACTGCTCGATGGCCATCGGGAAGAGGGGCAGGTACTGCCGGTAGTAGGTCGATGCCATCGGCAGACGCTGCACGAACGAGGTGCGGATGCGGTGGCGTTCGATGCCGGCCGAGACCGAGCCGCGGCGATGATAGAGCGTAAAGATGTCGGCCTCGGGATAGAGGCCGCAGAGCGCCTCGAGTACCCGCTCGCCGCCGCGCATGCCCGTGAGCCAGTCGTGGATCAGCGCGGTGCGCATACTTCCTGGTACAGCTGGCGCGTGCGCTCGACCGACCGCTCCCAGGAGAACTCCCGGGCGCGCGCGATGCCCTTGCGGCGCAGTTCCGCCGCCAGCGCCGGATCGGTCAGCACCCGCGCGATCCCGTCGACGATCGATTCCACGTTATAGGGATCCACCAGCACCGCGGCATCGCCGGTCACTTCCGGCATCGACGAGACGTTCGAAGTGACGACCGGCGTCCCGCTCGCCATCGCCTCGAGCGGCGGCAGCCCGAATCCCTCGTAGAGTGACGGGAAGACGAACACCGAGGCCAGCCGGTAGAGGCTCGCCAGCGTTTCGTCCTCGAGGTAACCGAGAAACCGGACGTGCTTGTGCAGCTTGTGACTGTGGACGGCGCGTCGCAGCGCCGGCAGCTTCGAGATCTCGTCGCCGATGATCAACAGCTTGAGCTCGTCGAATCCGCGGCGCCGCAGCTCCGCGAACGCCTCGATCAGCCGCACCAGGTTCTTGTGCGGCTTGATATTCCCGACATAGAGCAGGAGGGGATGATTCAGCTGGTAGCGCTCGCGCACCCTTGCAATCGCCTCGTCTGAAGGCGTCATGGCGACACGTTCCTCGATGGCGTTGTAGACGACGACGACTTTCTCCGAGGGCACGTTGAAGAAATGGATGATGTCGCGCTTGGACGCTTCCGACACGGTGAGGATCCGGTGCGCCTGGTGCGCGGCGCTCCACATCGACGCCCGCGCGTAAACGTAGGCGGCCCGGTTCCGGAGGTACTGTGGAAACATCATGTGAATGCAGTCGTGGATCGTCACCACCGACCGGCAGCGCGTCGCCGGCGGCAGCACGTAGTGCGGGGCGTGGAACACGTCGGGCCGTTCGCGATGCAGCACCCACGGCACATGGATCTGCTCACGGATCGAATAGTTCGGCGACGGCTCGAGTACCGTTCGAAAATTGGGCCCGAGCAGCGACGCGACGCCAAGGTCCGGTTCCTGGCACAGCAGAACGTACTCGCTGTCGCGATCGATCCGCGCTAGGTGCCGCAGCAGATTGCGGATGTAAGTCCCGATGCCGAAGTCATGCAGCTTGCGCGCATCGATGGCCACTCTCATCCGCGAGCATTATATCGGTGCGAACCGTCTGTCGCTGGTCAGTGCAAACCGACTTCGCCGGTGGGTTCGAACGCTTTGCGCTCTTCGGTGCGAATTTCGATCCTCGCACCGCCGACCGTCAGCGCGATCGCACCGACGATCGTGAGGGAGACCAGCGGCCGGAAGGTCGCGCCGTTACCGTCGATCGGCGGGGTCGCGGCCGTCCACGGGCGCGCCGGTCCCGGAGGACCCGAGAAACAGCCTGCGACCGTCAGCGAAGGTCACGTCCCGTCCGTTGCCTTTTCGTGAGCCGTCCTTCGCCTGGAAGCCTTCGACGACGATCTCGATGCCGGTCGGGAGGGAATTCCGGTTGAAGCCGCGCCTGAACAAGGCGTTGGGCGGGCCGCCCTCAATCGCCCAGCGCTCGACGGTGCCGTTCGGCCGCTTGACGTCGATGTGGATCCAGGTGTGCGGATTGATCCATTCCATCTTCGTGACGGTTCCCTTGAGCTTGATCGGCTTGCTGGAGTCGAACTCCGCTGCAAACGCATGATGCGCGGAGACGGGCGCCGTCGTCGTCAGCACGCCGAACGCAGCACACAACGCGATCAGGTGAATGCGCACAGACCTACCTCACTTCGACGAGGCCCGCCGCTTCGCCGCGTCGGCGCGGCCGCCGCTGAGAAGGTTGGGCATCGCCTGGTTTCCCTCGTGACATGCGTATCGTAGATCCGCGTGTCGTCGGCAAGCCTCGTGATCGGAATCGACGCCGTCCAGGGCCTCGAAAATGTCGCCGGATCCTCCACGGTGATTTTGTATTCGATCGTATCCGCGGTGACTCGCGTGAACCGTTCGACGAGATGCAGGGTTTCGGTAGGCCGCGTCCAGATGTTCGCCCACTCGTAATTGGCCCGGTCGAGGAAGTTCGTGGTGTCGACAACGAGTGTATCGGCCTCCCAGCGTCCGACAGCATCCCCGAACCACTGGCGGATGGTGCCGTGCGGGCGTTCGTCCACCGGGATGATGCGGCGGTCGCGGTACTCCTCGTGAAGAATCGTGACGTAGCCGGGGCTCTGCACGATCATGTTGTGACCGCCGTTCGGGCCTTGCCACATCAGCGCCGTCACGCCGTCGGTCAGGCAGCGTTCCCCGGTGTCCGGATCCAGGTACGACTCGTACGGGCCAACGCCGTATCGTACAGCCGAGCGCGCTTCCGCCTTCCGCGCATCTGGCGTGTAGGGCAGCAGTCCGTCGCGCGGATCCACGATCAGCGATGTCTGCTTGACGATCCGCCTCGGCCGTCCGTGGTCCTGCCAGAAGCTGTTGTACTCGTTCCCGCGAATAGGTGATTCAGCGATGGAGCGGCGGCCCACCGCTTCGCCCTCGAGGCCTGACAGCCTGTTCGCCTGCTGCTCCTGTTCCTGTTGTTCCTTCTGATCGACTTCCTCATCGGTCAGGAGTTCCCGTCCCTTGAGCTCGGCCGGACGCTCGAAGGCAATCGCCGATTCGTACCTCCAGACGCCCTGCAAATCCGGATCGCCCCATGCGGTCCGCGGCCGGGTCCAGACACCAGCATCGGATGTCCCCTCCGTCGTGGACTGCCCACTCGCGCCGCAGCCCGACGCAAGCGCAGCGATCGTGCTGGCCGCCGCCAGCGTCACGAGGACCAGATATCGGTAACTCATGTCACCGCTCCATCACCGGTTCACTTGCCCGGTCGCGGGGTCGACGAGCCCTTGATGTCCATACATCAGCTGCTCGACGAACTCCGTGCACTTGTATTCGAGGATCTGCTTGCCCGGCTCGTTTCGCCGGTACAGCGGCATCTGGATCTTCCACGGTCGGGTGAACACCTTCGGGTCGTCGATCGTGGCCTCGTACATGAGGTGGTACGGACTGACGCGAGTATACCGCTCGACGACGTGCAGGGCGTCACTGTGGAAGTTTCCCGCCCGGTCGAACCACGTCTGGTCGTTGAAGTCGGTGACGTCGACGACGAGCGTCTCGCCGTCCCAGCGCCCGCGCGACAGACCCATCCACGTCGCCGTGGGATTGTCCTCGACGGCGTTCATGTGAATCGTCCGCGACGTCCCCGCGAATTCGTAGGCGATCACGATTTTATCCACGCCCTGCAGGATCTGGAATGGATAGGGCATATAGGTGGCGCGCGGCACACCGGGCATGAAGCACTTGATCTCCGGATCGCGCTCCAGCCAGTGCTCGGCGTTCTCCTTCTTCTGCGCCTCCGCCCATGGCTGGTAGGGGATGTCATTCCCCTCGACGACGCCTTCACCGGCGGGAACCCCGCCCGCCGCGCCGAGTGCACGCACGGCGGGCGCGGGAAGCTCCACCGGTGTGGCCCGGTTGAGCCCCGGGACACCCGTGCGCGGGCGTGCGGGGATGAGCGCCTGTGCGGGCCGTGCGGGATGGGCCTGCAGGTCGTAGTGGGCCGTGTTGACGGCCTGCCAGATTCCGTTCAGATCCGTCCGGCCGCCGGACATCCGCGGTGCCTGATAGGGCTCGGTCTGACCGGCGACGGGTGGACTCCGCAACCACAGGAGGGCGGCCACCACCGCAACGGCAGTCACGATCGCCGCTGTGCCGAGTCCCATTCGCATATCGCGGCTCCTTTTCGAGGTTCGAGATTATGGGGCCGTTCGTCTCTCGCGCGCAATGACTCGGGTGGCAGCGGTTGTCATACACTGCGCCGCATGACGAACGCATCCTGGCCTGTAAAAATCGTCCTCGTTGCCGCCCTGGCGCTGCTGCTGGAATCCGGGACGACAGCGCGTCAGCAGCCGCCGGCGGCCGCTCGATGGATTGCCGCCTGGGGGACGTCGCAGCAGAGCATCGGTCCGGACGCCGTGACGAATACCACGGTGCGTATGATCGCGAGGATCACGGCATCGGGCGAGGCAGTGCGCATCCGGCTGGACAACACCTTCGGCACCGCACCGCTGACGGTGGGGAAGGTCTATGTGGGACAGCGGACTCAGGGTGCGGCGCTCGCCGCCGGGACGAACCGGCAAGTCTTCTTCAATACCTCCGCGTCTGTCATCGTTCCACCCCGCGGCAGTGTCACGAGCGATCCCGTGTCGATGCACGTGCTGGCGCAACAGGACCTTGCGGTCACGCTGTATATCCCTGACGCCGACGTGCGGCCCAGCCAGCATGGCGCCGCCCAGGTGACGTCCTATGTGGCGGCCAATGGAGCGGGAGATGTGTCGGCCGAGGAAGCGGCAACGCCATTCACCGGCACTACGACGTCGATGTGGTGGCTGAAGGCCATCGATGTCTCCACGTCTTCCTCCACGGGCGCGATCGTCGCGTTCGGGGATTCCATCACCGACGGCACGTGCACCACCGTGGATGCGCACGACCGGTGGGAGGACCTCCTCGCCGTGCGCCTTGCCCTCGACGCCGCGAATCTCGGCCGCCGCGACGCGCACAAAGCGATCATCAACGAGGGCATTGGCGGCAACACCGTCACGGGAGAGAAGCTCCAACCGCCGCCCGACAGCCCACCGGGCATTGAGCGCCTCGATCGCGATGTGCTGAGCCACAGCGGAGTCACGCACGTCATCGTGTTCATGGGCACCAATGACATTCGTCGCGAGGCGTCGGCTGCGCAGCTCATTGCAGGGATCGAGGGTATCGCCGCGCGGGTGAAGGCGCGCGGGCTCAAGATCATCGGCGCGACGATTATCCCTCGGCACAATCGCGCGGCCGCCGAGAACAACACAGGCTGGAACGACGCGAAGACGCGCATCCGCCAGGAAGTCAATCACTGGATGCGTACACGGGCGCCATTCGATGCCGTGATCGACTTCGACCAGACGGTTCAGGATCCGCGGAACGCCGATCTGATCAATCCGCCTTTCAACTGCGGAGACGGCATTCATCCGAGCCCGCGTGGCTACTACGAAATGGGCGCAGCGGTGGGACTCGATCTGTTTCGGTGAGTGGGTGCCGGCGATTCGCGCCGACTATCGACCGAACCTCACCACCCGCCCCATTCCATCCTGTATTGGCGTCGGATGTCGCGCATGACGCCGGGGTAGACGCCTTGACGGCGCGCGGCTTCGGCGGCCTGTGTCATCTCGTTGCGCACGAGACCGCTGTTGTTCTCCAGTATCTTGAACCAGCTCTCGCAGTCGTAGGCAGACGACAACTGGATCTGCACGCCCTTGGGCTCGTAGAGCGCAAACCACTCGCGATCGCCGGCGCGGGCGGCGCGGGCGACACAGCTTCGCGCTGATCGGTGCCACAGGTCGTCGAGTTGATCGCCGCGGCGCGAGACGCGCTCGACGACGGCACGGTACGCGGTGGTTCCCTGATCGCGCATGTCCTCGCTCGCCGACGAGCCGGTCATCATCCGGTTGAGCCCCTGCAGCGGGGTCGCAGTCGCCGTCGTCGCCCGCCCGCTTAGCAGCTGCGACGCATGATCGATCGCGACCGCGAACGCCAGCCCTTCGCCGGTGGCGCTACCGATCTTCATCGAGTTCACGCCGATGACGACGCCGTTGCGATCGACCAGCGGGCCGCCGCTGTTGCCTGGATTGATCGCCGCATCCGTCTGGACGAGCATCACCGTACCCGTGTCCCGTACCGCGCTGACGATGCCGCGCGTCACGGTGTTCGGGAGCACGCCGAGCGCCGATCCGATCGCGATGACCTCCTGGCCGGCCCGGATGCCTTTCGCGGATCCGAGGCGCAGCGTGGGCTGCGCCGGGTCGGGTCCATAAACCTGCAGTACCGCGAGATCGGTGCTCGGCGATGAGTTCGTGACTCGCGCCTGGTAGCGCTTGCTGCCGACGTTGAGCTGCACCGACGTTTCGCTGCCCACGACATGCTGATTCGTCAGGACGATGTCACGCTGGACGAAGAAGCCGGTCCCCCGGCCCCGGCCCGCCTGGATAGAGGCGACGGCCGGAAGCGCGCGCGCCACCATGTCTTCGAGTGAGGATGAGGGTGAAGTGGCGACAGGGTCTGGCAAGGCGACGGCGTCCAGGGTGGTCTCGGCGGGAAAATTCAGCTCGGCATCCGACAACGAAGGCTGGCCGTCGTCGGACGGTTCAGGCGCGGCTGGCGTAGCTGGTTCAGCGGGGACCGTCGCGACGGCCTGCTCGGGAGGTGCGTCTTTCAGCCACCACAGCATCCCGGCCGCGACAGCGAGCCCGAGAAACACGCCCAGCAGGAGCGGGCTCGGACCGCGACTGACCGGCTCGGGTGACGGGTCCGGAACGGCCGCCGCGGGCGGCGCTGCCGCAGGCCGTGCGAATCCGCACCGGCAGGCCTCAAATTTTCGAGGAATCCGGCGGCTGCACGACGGGCAATGCCACACATAACTAGAAGTGCTCATGGCTGGACGTTCGGGGGTCAGTCTTCATATCGGGCAGCCGGCCCCTCACCTTCAGGTAGGCCCGAAGGAGCGGCGCCCACCCAGGATGGTGCTTCGCGTAAAAGGCGATCTGGCTGCGCCGATAGGCCATTTCCGTGGCGCGTGGCCGGGACGACACCGATCGGCCGCGCAGGTGCACGACGTTGGCGCCCGGGACGAAGATCACCCGGCGGCCCCGGGCACGGATGGCGGCGCAGAAATCGACATCCTCCGCGTACATGAAATACCGCTCGTCGAGCAGGCCAACGGCGTCGGCGTCGGTCCGTCGCACGAGCAGGCAGGCGCCGCTGACCCAGTCAACATCGCGCGCACGTCCGGTCAGCCGTTCGACATACGCGCTCAGAAGCGGCACGCCGCGGTCGTTGCCGGTGACGACCAGTTTCTGGCGCAGCTCCGCGAACGGACCGATCATCCGCCCGAAGGAGAGCTCCGGGCGGTCATGCGCATCGATCAGGCGAGGCCCGGCCACGGCCGCATCCGGCCGAGCGTCGAGCGCAGCGACGAGCGTGCCGAGCGCACCCGGACGCACGATCGTGTCGGGATTCAGCAGCAGCACCAGGTCGCCGAACGTTTGCCGGATGCCAAGATTGCTGGCGCCGGCGAAGCCGAGATTCCCACCGGCATCAAGCACCCGTATCCAGGCCACCGTGCGCGGACAGCAGCCGCGGTGCCGTCTGACGAGGCGTTGTCGACGACGACTGTCTCGAAGTCAACCGGCGCTGCAGGCACGGTCAGCGACGTCAGGCAGGCATCGATGTCCTTCGCCGAGTTGAAGGTGACGATGACTATCGAGAGCCTGGGCATTGGGAGCATGAAACCACCACATCCAGGACGCGCTCGGCGCAGCGCCGCCACGAGTACCGGGCCAGTGTGTTTCGTCCAGCCTCCAGGATCCGCGCCCGCTCGGCGTCGTCGGTGAGGACTCGCCGCAGCGCAGTTTCGATCAATCCTGGGTCAGGACGCTCCACGTACAACGCGGCCGCGCCGTACACCTCGCGCGCGACGGGAGTGTCGAGCACGACGATGGGGATGCCTGCGCTCAGCGCTTCGAGCGGTGTCAGGCCGAAGCCTTCGTACTCGGAGAGAAACACGAACGCCCTCGCGCGGGCGTACAGGGCGGAAAGCTCCGATTCCGGCAGGTAAGCCCGGAGTGCGACGCGGTCGCCGACGCCGGACGCCGCGACGAGCGCTTCCATGTCAAGACGGGGAACAGTGCGGTTGTCGCCGACAATCTCGAGACGTGCATCGGGCACGTGACGCGTTACACCGGCAAACCCGGCAATCAATTCCGGGATATGGCGGCGATTGAAGAGGGAGCCCACGAACAGCACCACGGGCGGGGGATCCAGCCGGGTTCGCCCGATGGAAAGGGGATAGACAGCTGGATAGACGACCTCGACCTTGCCCGGCGAAACGCCCAGGTGCGTCACGATTTCCCGCTTCGAAAATTCTGAAATCGTGAGCACCCGCGCGGCGCGCCGGGCCGACAGCCGCGTGATCACCCGGCGACGCAACCCTTCGCGCCAGCCGAACCATTCGGGGTGCGCAGCGAACGACACGTCGTGGATGGCGACGACAGTGGGAACCCCGGCGAAGAGCGGGGCGGTGTACCCGGGCGAGAAGAGCACGTCAGCTTTCTCTTGCTTGACGAGGCGGGGCAGCACCCGCTGCTCCCACCACGTCCCGCTGTGTGCATCTGGCGCACAGAGGATGACTTCGTGCTGCGTGGCCGCAGGCAGCGTCGCCCATTCCTCCAGGATCGCGGAGAGATAGGTGCCGACACCGGTAGTGTGCCCCTGCAGTTCCCGCGCGTCGACCGCGATGCGCACTACGCCCGCCGCCTCATGACGGCGTCCGTATACGCCTGACGAAGCGTGGTCGCCGCGGCGGCCCACGAAAACGCGCGCGCGCGTTGCAGTCCCGCCGATCCCCACGCCGCCGCCACGCCGTCGTCGTCCAGGAGTTGTTCGAGCGCGTCCGCCAGCGCCGGCGGTTCGGTGGGATCGAACAGGAGTCCGCCCGTCCCGACCACCTCCGGAAGCGATCCACGATTCGCGGCCACCACCGGGATTCCCGCGGACATCGCTTCGAGAGCCGGCAGTCCGAACCCTTCGTCGAGCGATGGCATCACCAGCACGCGCGCGCCGGCGAAGATGCTCTCGCGATCGTCGTTCGGTACATATCCGAGGTGGCGAACCCGACCAGCCAGCGGCGGCCTGGTAATGCGGGCCAGCCATCCGGCGGCTTCGCTCGTCGCCCGTCCCGCCAGGACCAGGGCCGGAATGGCGGGCCGCCGCTCCAGCAGCAACTCATAGGCATCAAGCAGCGCGCCGATGTTCTTGCGGGGCTCGAGCGTACCCATGAACAGGATGTACCCGTTGCGCGGGACGTGCGGCGCCCGACCCAGTGCCTGCCAGGTCGGCATGCCAGGCGGACACACGTAGACACGGTCGGCCGGCACGCCGAGCTGCTCGCCGACGAGTCGTTTGCCGTGCTCGGTCGAGGTCACGACGGCGTGCGCCCGGCGCGCGTGCGCGCCGGCCAGGGCGGCGTAATCGCGCCGGATTTCAGCAGTGGTCTGTTCCGGGTAGTGCAGGAAGAAGAGGTCGTGAACGGTGACGACCTGCGCAGCGCGGCGCGCGGGAATGAGCAGCGGATGCGCGGCATGCACCACGTCGAAGTTCCCGGCTATCGACTCGACGGCCGGCCATCCGGCCCGGTGCCAGAGCAGGTTGAGCGCCCGCACCGGGATGCGCCGATCGATCGCCGTGACCGCTAGATCCGATACGACAGCCGGAGGCAGCCGGTCCTTCCAGGAGCTGGTGAAGAGGGTCACCTCCCCGGGATGCGCGGCGGCGTACGCGCGGATCAAACCGTGAAGGTATTCGCCGACCCCGGTGCGCTCGCGCAGGGCGGGCCGGTAATCGGCGAGGATGCGCATCCAGCGGCTATGATAGCTGGCGAATGAAGATAGCGGTCATAGGGACGGGATATGTCGGCCTCGTCGCCGGCGCGTGCCTCGCCGAGAGCGGCAACGACGTGGTCTGCGTCGACAAGGACGAGGCGAAGGTCCGCACATTACGGCGCGGGAAGATGACGTTTTACGAGCCCGGCCTCGAGGAGCTGGTTCGCCGCAATCGCCAGGAGCACCGGCTGACGTTTACGTCGACCCTGCCAAAGGCGGTTCGCGATTCGGCGATTGTTTTCATCGCCGTCGGCACACCGCCGGGCGACGACGGCTCCGCCGATCTGCAGCACGTGCTTGGTGTCGCAGGCGACATCGCCAGGGCGATGAACGGATACAAGGTGATCGTGGACAAGAGCACGGTGCCGGTCGGCACCAGCGCGCGCGTCCGCGAAGTGATCCGCCGAGAGACGACGCATCCGTTCAGCGTCGTCAGCAACCCCGAGTTCCTGAAGCAGGGTGCGGCGGTCGACGACTTCATGAAGCCCGATCGCGTCGTCATCGGCGCGGAGGATCCGCGGGCCGAAGGGCTGATGCGCGAGCTCTACGAACCGTTTACGCGGACGGGCGCGCCGATCATGGTGATGGACTGCGCCAGCGCGGAGCTGACGAAGTACGCCGCCAACGCGATGCTGGCGACGCGAATCTCATTCATGAACGAGATTGCCAACGTCTGCGAGGTGGTGGGCGCGGATGTGGACCATGTGCGGCGGGCGATGGGGGCCGATCGGCGGATCGGGACGTCCTTCCTGTTTCCCGGGATCGGCTACGGCGGCAGCTGTTTCCCCAAGGACGTCCAGGCGCTGGGCCAGTTCGCCTCGCAGAAGAACTACGACTTCAAGATCCTCAAGGCGGTCGAGTCGGTGAACGCGCTGCAGAAGACGCGACTCTTCACCAAGATGAAGACACATTTCGGCAGCCTGAAAGGCAAGGTCATCGGCGTCTGGGGGCTGTCGTTCAAGCCGAAAACCGACGACATGCGTGAGGCCCCGTCAGGTACCGATGATCGAGGCGCTGCTGGCCGCGGGCGCCAAGGTCCAGGCCTACGATCCCGAAGCGGCGCGTACGGCGAAAGCGATTCTCGGCAGCCGGATCACGTTTGCCGCGGGCAACTACGAGGCGCTCAAGGGCGCCGACGCCCTGGCGATCGTCACCGAATGGAGCGAGTTCCGGGGGCCCGACTTCGCCCGCATGCGGAAGCTGATGCGGACCCCGATCGTCTTCGACGGGCGCAACCTGTTCACCACGGACCAGATGAAACAGCAAGGCTTCACCTATTACTCCATTGGGCGCGCCTGATCGCCGCGTCGTCCTGGTCACGGGGGGCGCCGGCTATATCGGCAGCCATACCGCGAAGGCGCTCCGCCTCGCCGGCTACGGCGTCGTCATCTTCGACAATTTGTCGGCGGGTCACCGTGCAGCGGCGCTGGGCGTGCCGCTGATCGAAGGCGACATCCGCGACGCCGATGCCGTGCGCCGCGCTCTCAGGGACACTCAGGCGGGCGCCGTCGTGCACTTCGCGGCGCGGCTGATCGTGTCGGAGTCGATGACCGATCCGGCGGGCTACTATGACAACAACGTGAAGGGCGCCCTTGCCACGCTCGAGGCGATGGCCGCGGAGCGGTGCCGCGCGTTTGTCTTTTCCTCGACCTGTGCGGTGTACGGGGAGCCGGCCGGCCTGCCGTTGCTCGAAACTCATCCCACCGCGCCGATCAGCCCGTACGGGCAGACCAAGCTGACGGTGGAGCAGGCGCTGCCGCATTACGAACGCGCCTATGGGATGCCGTCGATCCGGCTCCGCTACTTCAACGCTGCCGGCGCCGATCCCGAGGGCGAGCTCGGCGAGGATCACGATCCCGAGATTCACGCGATACCGCGCGCCTTCATCGCCGCGGCCGGCGGGCCGGCGTTCGAAATCTTCGGCGAGGACTACCCGACGCCCGACGGCACCTGCCTCCGCGACTACGTGCACGTCAGCGACCTGGCGGATGCCCACGTCCTCGCCCTCACGCGGCTCGAGCAGGGGGGCGCGTCGGCCACCTACAACGTCGGCACCGAACAACCCTCGTCGGTGCGCGACGTACTCGCGGCTGTCGAGCGGGCGACGGGCGAGCGCGTCCCGTATCGGTCCGGGCCGCGGCGGCCGGGCGATCCGGCGGCATTGTATGCGTCGGCCGCGCGAATCCGGGCCGAGTTGGGCTGGGCCCCGCGTCGCGGCGCTCTCGATACGATCGTGGCCGACGCATGGCGGTGGCATTCGCGGCATCCCCGCGGGTTCGAGGCCAAGCCGCGCTGATGCCAGGCGTCCACTCGAACGTGCTGCTGCGCCTGCTGCGGTACTCTCGGCCGCATCGCGGACGCCTGCTGGCGGCGCTCGGCGCGATGGTGATGTACGGGGCCGCGTCAGCCGGGGTTGCGGCGCTGATCCAGCCGATCTTCGACCAGGTCCTGCCCACGCGCGAGAATCTCGTGCCGATCGCTGCCGCCATCCTGATCGTCTACTTCCTGAAGGGCATCGGCGCGTATCTCTCCGGCTACCTGATGACCGATGTCGGCCAGCGCGTGGTCCGCGACCTGCGCAACCTGTTGTTCCGGCACATCCTCGACCAGTCGGCCGCGTTCTTCTCGCTGCAGACGACCGGGAGGCTGATGTCGCGGATCACCAACGACGTCGGCCAGGTCCAGCGTGCGGTCTCGGAAACGCTCGGCGACCTGGCGCGCGAATCACTGTCGCTGGTGGGGTTTACCGCGCTGATGTTTTATTACGATGCGCGCCTGGCGCTCGTCTGCCTCACGGGCGCGCCAATCGTCGTCTACCCGCTGGTGCGGCTGGGCCAGCGCGTCCGCCGCACCGCCCGGCGCAGCCAGGAGGCGCTTGAGCAGATGTCGCACGTAAGCGCCGAGGCCATCACCGGCCACCGGATCGTCAAGGCGTTCGGCGCCGAAGCGCGGGAAGCCGGCAAGTTCGATGGCGCGTCGCAGCATTTCTACCGCACCAGCATGAAGGTCACGGGCGCGCTGTCGGTGCTGCCGCCGCTGATGGAGTTCATTGGCGGCGTAGCGTTCGTGGCGGCGCTGGTCTACGGCAGCCAGGAGATCGTCGCCGGCCGACTCTCCGCCGGCGAGTTCACGGCGTTCATCGCCGCGCTGTTCATGATGTACGCGCCGGCGAAGAAGTTGAGCCGGGTCAACGCCGACCTGCAGCAGGCGATGGCCGCCGCCGAACGCATCTTCGAGATCCTCGATTCCGACAACGAAGTGCAGGAACGCCCGGGCGCGCCGCCGCTGCCGCCGTTTGCCCAGCGCATCGAGTTTCGCGAGGTGCAGTTTACGTACGCAGGCGCAACCGGGCGAACGCTGGACGGCGTGAGCTTCTCGGTCGGCGCGGGCCAGATGCTGGCGATCGTCGGCCGCAGCGGGGCGGGGAAGACGACGCTCGTCAATCTGATTCCTCGCTTCTACGACGTGATCGCCGGCTCGATCGCGATCGACGGGCGCGACGTTCGCGACGTCACGCTGGCGTCGCTGCGATCGCAGATCGGCATCGTAACGCAGGAGACAGTGCTCTTCGACGACACGATTGCCGCCAATATCGCCTATGGGCGGCCCGCCGCCACGCGGCAGGAGATCGAGACGGCATCGCGCGCCGCGCACGCCGACGAATTCATCAAGCAGCTCGACGGCGGCTACGAGGCGGTGATCGGGGAGCGTGGGCATCGGCTGTCGGGAGGCCAGCGCCAGCGGATTGCGATCGCGCGGGCGATCCTTCGAGACTCGCCAATCCTGATTCTCGACGAGGCGACCTCGTCACTGGACGCCGAATCGGAGATGCTCGTGCAGGACGCGTTGTCGAACTTGATGCGCAACCGCACGTCGTTCGTCATCGCCCACAGGCTCTCGACCGTCCGCCGCGCCGATGCCATCGTCGTCCTCGAGCGCGGCCGCATTGTCGAGTCGGGGACGCACGACGAATTGATGGCCCGGGGCGGGGCGTATGCCAGACTCTACGAGCTGCAGCTGCAGGATGAACCGTCGGAAATCGAAATCTGAGACTGATGACGAGGGTGCGACGGTGCGTCGATGCGGCGGTGAGGTTCGTTGCCCTCGCACGCTCGTACCTCCGCACCTTCGCCCCTCCGCACCATCGCACCGCGAGAGCGCATGATTAAGTCCATGACCGGGTTCGCCTCGCTTACCCATGAGGATGAGCGCGCGACCATCGGCATCACGGTGCGCGCCGTGAACCACCGTTTCCTCGACGTCCAGCTTCGAATTCCTCAATCGCTCGGCGAAGTGGAAACCCGGGTCCGGGGGCTGCTGCAGAAGCGGCTGTCGCGCGGTCGGGTGGAACTCGCCATCACGGTGCAGATGCGGACCGCGGCGACGCCGACGGTGGAGCTGAACGCCGAGTTCGCCGGCGCCCTGATGGCGGCGCTCGACGTCGCGCGCGAGCGAGGCTTGGTCGCCGGGACTCTCTCCCCGGGAGATCTCCTGCGGCTGCCGCAGGCGCTCACAATTCGCGAGCGGACAGTGGAAGCGGACCCGGCGGTCGAGGCACAGCTCGGCGCGAGCGTCGAGGCCGCCGTGGAGCAGGCGCTTGCGGATCTCGATGCGATGCGGGTGCGAGAGGGCGCTCACCTGCGCGCCGATCTCGATGGGCGGCGAAACCTGCTCGGCCGACTGATCGAAGGACTGGCCGAGGCAGCCGACACGGGACGCAGTGAAATGGAAGCACGGCTGCGGGAGCGCATCGGCGAACTGGGATTCGAGCTGCCGGTGGACCAGGCGATGATCGCGCAGGAAATCGTGCGCGCCGCGGCGCGGTCGGACATCAGCGAGGAGGTCACGCGGTTCCGCGCGCACCTGGCGCACTGGGAGGCGCTGGCTGACGGCGACGAGCCGTGCGGGCGCAAGCTCGACTTTCTGCTCCAGGAAATGAACCGCGAGGTGAACACGATCGGCGCCAAGGCGGACGGGCTGCGGGTGTCGGAGCTAATCATCAACGCCAAGGCCGAGCTCGAGAAGATGCGGGAGCAAGTCCAGAATGTCGAGTAGCCCGCGCGGCCTGCTGTTCATCGTGTCGGCGCCGTCGGGCACCGGCAAGACCACGCTGGTCGAGCGGCTGGTGCAGGGCCTGCCGAACCTGCACATGTCGCGCTCGTATACGTCCCGTGCTACCCGCGCGGGGGAGCAGGACGGGGTCGACTATAATTTCATCAGCAGGGATCGCTTCGCCGCGATGGTGCGCGACGGGGCGTTTCTCGAGTGGGCCGACGTCTTCGGCCACTGCTACGGCACCGCTGCCACCGATACCGAGGCGATGCTCGCCGCGGGGAAGGACGTGGTGCTGGTCATCGACGTGCAGGGCGCGCGGCAGGTGCGCAACCGCGGCATCGAGAACGTGGGCATCTTCGTGCTCCCGCCCTCGGCGTCGATCCTCGAGCAACGGCTTCGAGGCCGCAGCAAGGACAGCGAAGAGCAAATCCGCCAGCGCCTGGAAGTGGCCTGCCGCGAGGTAGGCGAGTTTGCCGAGTACGAATACGTGGTCGTGAACGACGAACTCGAGGCGGCGGTGGCCCGGATCGGGGCAATCGTGCTGGCCGAACGGGCGCGGGTGAAGACCATGCGCCGCACCGCCGAAAAGATCATCGAGACATTCAAGGGACAGAGAAGCCATGCAAAGAACGCCTAAGGAAAAACGGTTCGAGTTCGTCGTCCTGGCGGGCATGCGGGCCCGGCAGTTGCTGGCCGGCGCGCTGCCGCGCGAGGAGGGCGAGAAGAAGATCACCATCGCCCAGCGGGAAGTGCTCCGCCGCAAGGTCGAGAAGATCGAGGACGAATCGGCGTAATCGCCAGTCACAAATCACACAATCGCAAATGTCGTTCATCGCTCTCGGCGTGACCGGCGGCATCGGCGCCTACAAGGCGGTCGAGGTGTGCCGCGGGCTCCAGAAGCAGGGGCACGACGTCGTCGCGGTAATGACCCGGGCCGCGGCGAAGTTCGTCGGCCCGGTGACGTTCGAGGCGATTACCCGGCGCCCGGTGATCACGTCGCAGTGGAAACCGGGGATGAACGCCGATATCGAGCACATCGCGATCGCCGATTCGATCGACCTGCTGCTGGTTGCGCCCTGCACGGCGAACATCGTCGGCAAGTTCGCCAACGGCATCGCCGACGACTTCCTCAGCTCGCTCTACCTGGCGACGCGCGCGCCGGTGCTGCTGGCGCCGGCGATGAACACGAACATGCTCGCCCACGACGCGGTGCAACGGAACCTGCAGACGCTGGCGGCGCGCGGCGTGCGGTTCGTCGAGCCGGGCGAAGGCTACCTGGCCTGCGGCTGGATTGGCAAAGGACGGCTCGCGGAGCCCCCGGAGATTGTCGCCGCCGCGGTGGCGATGCTGACGCCGGTTGATTCGCCGCTTCGCGGCCGGCGCATCCTCGTCACTGCCGGGCCGACCTACGAAGACATCGATCCGGTGCGCTATCTCGGCAACCGGTCGAGCGGGCGCATGGGGTTCGCGCTGGCGGCGGAAGCGCAGCGGCGTGGCGCCCGCGTAACGCTCGTGGCTGGTCCGACGCGGATCGACCCGCCGGCGGTCGACGAACTAGTTCGCGTGCGCAGCGCCGCCGAGATGCACGCCGCGGTCATGCGCGACGCCACCCGCGCCGACGTCGTCGTCATGGCAGCCGCCGTCGCGGATTACACACCGGCGGCGCCTGCAGCCGAGAAGGTGGCAAAGTCGGACGGACCGATTGTACCTGTCGCTCGAGCGGACGCCCGACATCCTGGCCGAACTCGGACGCCTGCCGTCGCGGTCCGCGACCGGCGTCCCGATGCTGGTCGGCTTTGCGGCCGAGACCGCCGACGCGGTGGCCCGCGCGCGCGACAAGCGTCTTCGCAAGGCGATCGATCTTATCGTCGCCAACGACGTGTCGCGCGGTGACGCCGGGTTCGACGTCGAGACCAATGCCGTCACGCTGATCGACGCCGAGGCCGAAACGGCGGTGCCGCTTCGGAGCAAGGCCCGCGTGGCGGCTTCCATCCTCGACCGCGTCGAGCATCTGCTTCGCGCCCGCGCCACCGTTCGGGCGTAGATGTCCGCCGCACCTCCGCATCGCCGCTCCCCCGCGCCATCGGATCTCGAGGCTCACCTGGAATTCTTCGGGGAACTAGGCGTCAGCGGCGTCCGGATGGACACCATCTGGCACACCAGGCAAGGCATGAGCGACGTGTCCTCTTTCAATGACCCCCGACCCCATTTATTGCCGCTTGCCGTTATTCGCGAGGACCTCGGCCCGTGCACCCGCTGCAAGCTGCACCTGCTGGGACGGAAGCAGATTGTCTTCGGCGTCGGCAATCCGAACGCCGACCTGATGTTCGTGGGCGAGGCGCCGGGCGCCGATGAGGACGTCCAGGGCGAGCCGTTTGTCGGGCGCGCGGGACAGCTGCTGACCAAGATCATCGAAGCGATGGGCATGAAACGCGAAGATGTCTACATCGCCAACGTCATCAAGTGCCGCCCGCCGGGCAACCGCAATCCCGAGCCGGACGAAGTGGAGCAATGCGAGCCGTTCCTGTTCCGCCAGATCGACTCGATCAAGCCGAAAGTCATCGTCGCGCTCGGCAAGTTCGCGGCGCAGTCGCTGCTGCGTACCTCGGACCCGATTACACGCCTGCGCGGCCGTGAATACAAATACCGCGACGCGATCCTGATGCCCACCTACCATCCGGCATACCTGCTCCGGACGCCGTCGGCCAAGCGCGATGTATGGGAGGATATGAAGCGAGTGAAAGCGCTGTTAAGTGAGAAGTAGGAAGTCTGAAGTGTGAAGTAACTAAGTGCCTCTCGTCTCGGTCGCCGTCCCCGTCCCCTATCTCGACGCCCTCACCTACAACGTCCCTGGCCGTGGCCCGCTGCCGGTCATCGGCGCGCGCGTGCGCGTGCCGGTAGGGAAGCGCCTGCTCGTCGGCTGCGTTGTCGGGCAAGACGCCGCAATCGCCAACGGCACCGAAGCGCGCGACGTGGCGGCGATTCTGGACGAGGAGCCGTACCTGCCGCCGGCCATCGTCGATCTCTGCGGGTGGGTAGCGGATTACTACATGGCGGGATACGGCGACGCCATCGCGGCGGCGATGCCGCCCGGGTCGCGCCGCGACGATGCGTCGAAGACGCAGCGCGTCGTCGCCGCCACCGCGCATGGCCTGGGGGCGGTCCGGCTGACGCCGGATACGACGGTCGCCACGAAACTGACACCGAAGCAGCGCGACGCGCTGGAGATGCTGGCCGCCACGCCGGCCGGCCTGCCCGCGTCCACGCTGCGCGACCGCGGCGTCACCGGCGACGTGATTCGCCGTCTCGCGAGTCGCGGCCTCGTCGCCGTGCGTGCCGAACAGGACGAACGTGACCCGTTCGACCGCGCGGGCATGCAGGTGACCCGTGACGATAGCCGGCAGCTGACAACCGAACAGGAGACGGCGCTGGAGTCGCTGACGACGCTGGCGCGCGCGCGCGAGTTCAAGGTGGCGCTGCTGCACGGCGTCACTGGCAGCGGCAAGACCGAAATCTATCTGCGCCTGGCGGAGCGGGTGAACGCCACCGGCAGGCAGGTGCTGCTGATGGTGCCCGAGATCGCGCTGACGCCGTCGGTCTCGGCGTTGTTCCGGTCCGCCTTCGGCTCTCGCGTGGCGATTCAGCACAGCGCGCTCTCAAACGGCGAACGCCACGATCAATGGCAGCGGATCCGCCGCGGCGAGATCGACGTGGTGATCGGCACGCGATCCGCGGTGTTCGCGCCGCTGCCGTCGCCGGGTCTGATCATCGTGGACGAGGAGCACGACAGCTCCTACAAGCAGGAAGAATCCCCCCGCTATCACGGCCGCGACGTCGCCATCGTCCGCGCGCAGGCGGCGGGGGCACTGGTCGTGCTTGGGTCGGCAACGCCGTCGATGGAGAGCTACCAGAACGCGGGGTCGGGGAAATACGCGCTCGTCACGCTCGAGCGTCGGGTGCTCGATCGGCCGCTGGCGGCGGTGCGCGTCGTCAACATGCGCGAGGAATACGCCGACGAGGGGCCCGATGTCGTCATCAGCCGCCCGCTGGCGAGCGCCATGGAAGATCGTCTTGCCCGGAGCGAGCAGGTGCTCGTGCTGCTCAACCGGCGCGGCTACGCCACCGCCGTGTTCTGCCGGCAGTGCGGCGATACGTTCGAGTGCCCGAACTGCTCGGTCTCTCTGACCTTGCATCGCGCGCGAAAGGGGTGGCGCCCTTCCGCTGGCTCAGGGCGCCCCGAGCGCGTCGAGGGGCGAGCGCGCTGCCACTACTGCAACTACTCGATCGACGTACCGGCGGCGTGTCGTAAGTGCGCGGCGCCGTACCTGGAACACGCGGGCTTCGGGACGGAGAGAATCGAGCAGCAGGTGCGCGAGCGCTTTCCGCAGGCGCGTGTCGGACGGGTGGACCGCGATTCGGTGAGGCGAAAGGGAGCCCTCACCTCGTTGCTGTCGAGTTTCGCCGCGGGTGAGATCGACGTGCTCGTCGGCACGCAGATGATTGCGAAGGGGCACGACTTCCCGCGCGTTACGCTGGTCGGCGTCATTTCAGCCGACGTCGGGCTTGGTCTTGCCGACTTCAGGTCCGCCGAACGGACGTTCCAGCTCCTCACGCAGGTCGCAGGGCGCGCCGGCCGCGGCGAACAGACCGGTGAGGCGATCGTCCAGACGCTGTACCCGGGCCATTACAGCATTCAGCTCGCGTGCCTGCAGGACTATCGCGGATTTTTCGAGAAGGAGCTCGTGTTCCGGCGGGGGATGCGTTATCCGCCGATGGTCGCGCTCGTAAACGCGGTCATCCGCGGGCGGACGTTCGACGAGGCGATGCGAACTGGCAACCGACATCGTCAGGCGCCTGGAGCCGCTGGCCGGGCGCGCCTCGTTTCTGATCCTGGGTCCCGCGCCGGCCCCGCTCGGCCGCCTGCGCGGCGAGCACCGCGTGCAGTTCTTCCTGAAAGGCAGGCGCCGCGCCGACATGCGCCACGCGCTGAAGGAGGTTCTCTCGGCGATGCCCGAGACCCGCCGGCGAGTGACCGTCGACGTGGATCCTCTGAATGTGTTGTGAGCGGCGGACCCGGCTACGGCCGGGACACGAGATCGAACGGCTCGATCGGCGCGGGCGTGAAGCAGACGACGAACATCACCGCGGCGGCGAGGGCCAGCCACAACCGCGGCCGATCGAGCGGGATGTCTTCGTCGATCGTCCTCGGATGGCGAGGACCAAATGTCACGAGCATGACGACGGTAAGGACCGTCCAGACGAGCCAGGAACTCGAGATGAAGGTGAGCCCGATGAGTGCGGCGACCGTCGCGAGGGTGACGAACGTGCTCCCTCGTCCGAGGACGGCGTACGAAATATGGCCGCCATCGAGCTGGCCGATCGGAAACAGGTTGAGCGCGGTGGCGAGCAGGCCGAACCAGGCGGCGAACGCCATCGGATGCATGTTGATGGAGTAGCCCTCCTGCAGCGAGCCGTAGAAGAGATAGGCGATCGCCTTGAAGAGCAGCGGTTCGCCCAGCTCCACGAAGCCCCGCGTGTCGGGCGGCAGCGGCGCGACGCGCGACAGGCTCATGCCGACGAGCAGCACCGGGATGGCGACCAGAAAGCCGGCGATCGGCCCGGCGATCCCGATATCGAACAGCTCGCGCTTCCCGGGAATCGTCTGCCGGATCCTGATGAACGCGCCAAGCGTTCCGGTGAGCGGCAGCGGCGCCGGAAGGAAGTAGGGCAGCGACGCATCGACCCGGTAGTAGCGGCACGCGTAGTAGTGCCCGAACTCGTGCGCCCCGAGGATCGCCAGGATCGACGCGCTATACCAGAAGCCGTTGAAGATCAGATCCCACGTGCCCAGGTCGGCGCCGCGCGCGCCGAAGTCGACGTAGAAGCTCCTGAAGTGCTCCGCGCCGACCAGCGTCGTCGTCGCAACTGTCAGGAGAAACAGGAGGATGTGGCGCCACGGCAGGCGCGGCCGCCGCGCGTCTGCCACGGCCGACACGTATGCGAACGAGGTGTCTGGAGAATTGGGAAAGTCGGACGAAGGCCCCACGCTGGGAACTCTAGACCGGAAAAAGCCCATCGGGCGGGCGGTTAGCCGATATTCTGGAGGTCTTTACCGGGCTTGAACCGGATCGTCCGGCCGGGTGGGATGCGTACTTCCTTCCCGGTCCGTGGGTTACGGCCGATCCCGCGCTTCCGCGGCTTCACCTGAAACACGCCGAATCCGCGAAGCTCGATTCGGTCGCCCCGCTGCATGGAGAGGCGCATGGCGTCGAACACGGCATCAACGGCCACCTCAGCTTTGACCTTGGTGATGTCGGCAGTCTTCGAGACCTCGTTGACGATGTCGACCTTGATCATGCGCGGGAATCCTCTGGGGAAAAACTTGTAACTACTATAGGAAGAATCACTTACGCTGTCAACACGTCCTTAAGATTCATGCCCAAGCGCACCCCGCGGGTGGTCCTCGTCGGCCGTCCGAATGTCGGAAAATCCACGCTTTTCAACCGGCTCAGCGGCACGCGTCGGGCGATTGTCACGGCCATTCCCGGGACGACGCGTGACGTCATCGCCCTGCCGGTCGAGTGGCAGGGGGCTCATTTCGAGCTCGTGGACACCGGCGGCATGTTCGGAGCCAGTGAGGATCCGCTTCATGCCCTGGTCCTCGAACGCGGCCGGCGGGCCATTGAGTCGGCCGACTTGCTCGTGCTCATCACCGATGGCCGGGAGGGACTGGTTCCCGGCGACCGCGACATCGCGAAGGTGGTGCGGGCGTCGGATACGCCGGCGATGCTCGCGATCAACAAGGCTGACGACAAGCGTTCGAAGGCGGGCCGGCTGGAGTTCTACCAGCTCGGATTCGACCAGGTGTTCGAGGTTTCCGCCGAGCACGGGGAGGGCACCGGCGATCTGCTCGATGCGGTGGTGGAGGCTCTCGGCCAGGCACAAGGCACAAAGCTCAAGGCACAAGTCACAACGGAACCCGGTTCCGGCGATGAAGTCGGCATTGCCATCATCGGACGGCCGAACGCCGGCAAGTCGTCGCTCGTCAATCGTTTGCTGCGAGAGGAGCGGATGATCGTCAGCGAGATGCCGGGGACGACGCGCGATGCGGTGGACACGCTGATGACGTGGCATCGTCGCCAGTTCCGGATTGTCGATACGGCCGGCATCCGGCGCGCCGGTCGGGTGGCGCGCGGCGGGCAGGTCGAGACGCTCAGCGTCATGCTTGCCCGTCGAGCGATCGAGGCCGCCGATATCGTGGTGCTCGTGGTGGATGCGAGCGTCGGTGCGACCGACCAGGATGCGACGATCGCGGGCGAGGCCGACAAGGCCGGACGTGGCATCGTCATTGCGGCGAACAAGTGGGACCTGATGAAGGAGCGGGGACCGGATTTCTCGAAGGAGTTCGACGAGAAGCTGCGGCGGCAGTTGAAGTTCCTCGACTATGCCCCGGTGCTCCACATCTCGGCCGCCACCGGCGAGCGGACGCCGCGCCTGCTCGAGACGATCGACAAGGTGATTGCGGCGCGAACGAAGCGTGTCAGGACGGGGGAGTTGAACGCGTTCGTGAAGCGCATCACCGACGCGCATCCACCGGCGAGCCCGGGCCGCAGCCACGTCCGGGTGCTGTATGCCGCCCAAACCGCCGTGGCGCCGCCGACCTTCGTCTTTTTCACCAACGTGGCGACGAAGTTTCACTTCTCCTACGAGCGGTTCCTGGTCAACCAGATCCGCGAGGAATTCGGCTTTCTGGGTTCGCCTATCCGGCTGCACGTCCGCCGTCGCCGGCGGGAAGCGGGCGCGCGAGGCTGATATACTGGGCGCCGTGACCCCAAAGCTGTACAAGGCAGGGGAGGTCTGCGACGCCGCCGGACTCCAGCCGTACGTGCTGCGGTCGTGGGAAAAGGAGTTCCCCGGGATCGGGGTGCAGAAATCGCCCGAGACGCCGCGGCTCTACCGGCAGTCGGATCTCGACCAGGTGCTGCGCATCAAGCAGCTCGTATTCGTTGAAGGGCTGACGCTGGCGGGCGCGCGACGGCGGATCGAGGAGGCGTCACCGCAGGCGGCGAGCCAGAAGCGCGACGCCGAGATTGCCGAGGTGCTCGACACGCTCGGCGCCGACGCACGCAAGCGGATCGCAAACGTTCGCAGCGGACTGCAGTCGATCCTCGAGGTGTTGTCGAAGGATCCAGGAGCTGGCCAATTCGCGCCCATACGACGCGCGTCGTCGAACGGTGGTAGAAGCGGGCCCTCAAGTTCGCCAGCCCGCACGGCGGCTTCGAAACGCCGCGCACCGGCCGCGAAGGCCAGCAAGACCAAACGCCGGCGTGCCGGCGCCTGACACGGGATGTAGCGCAGCCTGGTAGCGCACCTGACTGGGGGTCAGGGGGCCGCGGGTTCGAATCCCGCCATCCCGACCAATCTTTACGGGTCCTGATTCGCGAATGCGGTCAGGGCCGCGCCTGCGCGCAACCATCTCCATCGAACGCAGAACGACCTGAGCGCCCGTCGGCCCACCACGCCGTATTGATGCGTTTTTGGAGACCGCCGCGCTAATCGCGTTTGAACAGGATGGGCCCGCCACCTCCTGGCGGATTAGGCGGTGGTAACGCCGCTTCTCTCAGGGCGTGAATCTCGTGGTACGTAGAGCGTCGCATACGACGGCGGGCGTCCAGTGCCTCTGACATGCGGGGTAAAACTGCCCGCGAACTGAACTGGCGACGGATAGTCCTTGGGCACCGTTCCCTCGACCGTGTACAGCATCATCTCGTGCATCGTCACCAGTGCGTACGTGTTCGACTGATCGCGGTTGTTGACCAACGATACCAATACGGTCGAAACCCTGGCGACCTGGTTCCACGCGACGTCCGTCACCCGCACGTCACGCGTGAGCAGCTTCGACACGGCGTACATCATGGCGCCGCGGGTGTCGTGCTTCCAGAAGCCTTCACCGGATAGATTCGAACCCACGCAGATTTCGTCGTCGTCCTTACACGTCTTAATCCGCGCCTTGCCCAATTCGGGGAGCTTGGTGTAGTCAGCAACGGTGACGGAATAGCGTCTGGGTCCGTTTTCCAGCGAATAGACGCGCGCCGGCAGCTTGAACCCCGACTGGGATTCCCACATCGTCTCGGTCACGGTCGGCTGGCCAGGGAATTGGGCCTCGAAGCTGTCGCGATCGCTCACGTACCAGATCCACTCCTGTGCAAACGCCGGGCGGAGGACGACGAGAAGAGCGAGGACGCAGGTAATCGTGATCTTGCGCATTGCTTGAGCCTCCGTTGACATGCCGCACTCGAAATGCTCTGCGTCGTGAGGCCCCCCACCCACTGACCTCTGCGGCGACGTTTTGGTCTTTCGAAGAAACAAATTACGCACTATTGATTGTCTGACGGTCAAGTGAAACCGTCCGCGTTGACCGCCGCCGTCTCTGGCGTCACGATGCGGGTTCGATACGCATCACCGTTCCGGACGTGTCGCCGTAGGCCACGAAGTAGATCAACCCGTCCGGGCCCTGTCTCACATCCCGGACTCGTTGGCCAATACCGGTAAACAAGGCTTCGCGGACTTGCGTGAACAGCACCTCACCCGACTTGGGCGTTGTCCTGAAGGCCACGCGGTGCACCTGGCCGCTCGCCAGCCCACCTACGAGCAGATTGCCCTTCCACTTCGGAAATCTGTCGCCGGTGTATAACATCATGCCCGAGATATTCACGGCTGGCACCCAGGAAATATACGGCTCGGTGAGCATGACACCTCTCGGAGCCGGAGGAGTGGGGTTGCCGCCACCAAGGCCCATCAGACCAACGAACGGCCACCCGTAATTGCCACCAGCCTTCAGGATGTTGACCTCGTCCCCGTGTTCGTTGATCCAGATCTCACCGGTGTCCGGGTGAACCGCGATGCCGTGGAGGGCGCGATGGCCGTATGTGAAGACCTCGGGCCGGCGATCCGCCTGCCCGATGAAAGGATTACCGGGCGCTGGAGTGCCGTCGTCTCGTAGACGAAGGACCTTCCCGCCGTGGCTGTTCAGGTCCTGTGCATATCCATCCTGGTTGTGATGCGAGACGGCCATGTATAGCAGTCCCTCGCGGTCGAAGGCGATTCGGGTATGGGGGTTTCCGTTTTGAGTGGAAACGGC